>NZ_CP018420.1:0-4787500 GCF_002028325.1 Pseudomonas veronii
GTGTCAGTGGAACTTTGGCAGCAGTGCGTAGAGCTTTTGCGCGATGAGCTGCCTGCCCAGCAATTCAACACCTGGATCCGTCCGCTACAGGTCGAAGCCGAAGGCGACGAGTTGCGCGTCTACGCACCCAACCGTTTTGTTCTCGACTGGGTCAACGAGAAGTACCTGAGCCGCGTTCTCGAATTGCTCGATGAACATGGCAACGGCCTCGCGCCCGTGCTCTCCTTATTAATAGGCAGCAAACGTAGCTCCGCGCCTCGCGCTGCGCCGAATGCGCCATTGGCGGCTGCCGCGTCGCAAGCCCAGGCGGTGACGGCTCCGGTCAACCACGCGCCGGCTCCCGCGCCGACGCCTTCGAAATCGTCGGCCCAGAAAAACGCGCCGGCCAATGAAGAGCCGTCCCGCGACAGCTTCGATCCGATGGCGGGTGCCAGTTCCCAGCAAGCACCGGTTCGCGCCGAGCAGCGCACCGTGCAGGTCGAAGGCGCGCTCAAGCACACCAGCTACCTGAACCGCACCTTTACCTTTGAGAACTTCGTCGAGGGTAAATCCAACCAGCTGGCCCGCGCGGCCGCCTGGCAAGTCGCCGACAACCCCAAGCACGGTTACAACCCGCTGTTCCTTTATGGTGGCGTTGGCCTGGGTAAGACGCACTTGATGCACGCGGTGGGTAACCATCTATTAAAGAAGAACCCGAATGCCAAGGTCGTGTACCTGCACTCGGAGCGCTTCGTGGCTGACATGGTCAAGGCCCTGCAGCTCAACGCTATCAACGAGTTCAAGCGGTTCTACCGTTCCGTGGATGCCTTGCTGATCGATGACATTCAATTCTTCGCGCGCAAGGAACGTTCCCAGGAAGAGTTTTTCCACACCTTCAACGCCCTGCTCGAAGGCGGCCAGCAGGTCATCTTGACCAGCGACCGCTACCCGAAGGAAATCGAAGGCCTGGAAGAGCGCTTGAAGTCGCGCTTCGGCTGGGGCCTGACCGTGGCGGTCGAGCCACCGGAGCTGGAAACCCGCGTGGCGATCCTGATGAAAAAGGCCGATCAGGCCAAAGTCGATCTGCCCCACGATGCCGCGTTCTTCATCGCCCAACGCATTCGCTCCAACGTGCGTGAGCTGGAAGGCGCGCTCAAGCGGGTCATCGCGCACTCGCACTTCATGGGCCGCGACATCACCATCGAGCTGATTCGCGAATCCCTGAAAGACCTGCTGGCTCTGCAGGACAAACTGGTGAGTGTGGATAACATCCAACGCACCGTGGCCGAGTACTACAAGATCAAGATTTCCGATCTGCTGTCCAAGCGCCGTTCGCGCTCGGTGGCACGTCCGCGTCAGGTGGCCATGGCACTCTCCAAAGAGTTGACCAACCACAGCCTGCCGGAAATCGGCGATGTCTTCGGTGGTCGCGACCACACCACGGTCTTGCACGCATGCCGCAAGATCAACGAGCTTAAGGAATCCGACGCGGATATTCGCGAGGACTACAAGAACCTGCTGCGTACACTGACTACTTGATGACACCAGCGCAGCTTATTAAGGCAAGGGACTAGACCATGCACTTCACCATTCAACGCGAAGCCCTGTTGAAACCCCTGCAACTGGTCGCAGGCGTCGTCGAGCGCCGACAGACCTTGCCGGTGCTTTCCAACGTATTGCTGGTTGTCGAGGGCCAGCAATTGTCCTTGACCGGCACCGACCTGGAAGTCGAACTGGTGGGTCGCGTTCAGCTGGAAGAGCCCGCTGAACCTGGCGAGATCACCGTGCCCGCGCGCAAGCTGATGGATATCTGCAAAAGCTTGCCCAACGACGCGCTGATCGACATCAAGGTCGATGAGCAGAAGCTGGTGGTCAAGGCCGGCCGCAGTCGCTTCACCTTGTCGACGTTGCCGGCCAATGACTTCCCGACTGTGGAAGAAGGCCCGGGTTCGCTGACCTGCAGCCTGGAGCAAAGCAAACTGCGTCGTTTGATCGAGCGCACCAGCTTCGCCATGGCCCAGCAGGACGTGCGCTATTACCTCAACGGTATGTTGCTGGAAGTGTCGGAAGGCATTATTCGCGCCGTGGCTACCGACGGTCACCGCCTGGCCATGTGTTCGATGAAGGCCGATATCGGTCAGCCGGACCGTCATCAGGTGATCGTGCCGCGCAAAGGTATCCTTGAACTGGCGCGTTTGCTCACCGAGCCGGACGGTATCGTCAGCATCGTCCTGGGCCAGCATCACATCCGCGCCACCACCGGCGAGTTCACCTTCACCTCCAAGCTGGTTGACGGCAAGTTCCCGGATTACGAGCGTGTACTGCCTAAGGGTGGCGACAAGCTGGTGGTTGGTGATCGTCAGGCCCTGCGTGAGGCGTTCAGCCGTACTGCGATTCTGTCCAACGAAAAGTACCGGGGTATTCGCCTGCAATTGGCCAACGGCCAACTGAAGATCCAGGCCAACAACCCGGAACAGGAAGAAGCGGAAGAAGAAGTGGGCGTCGACTACAACGGCGGTTCGCTGGAAATCGGCTTCAACGTGAGCTACTTGCTCGACGTGCTGGGTGTGATGACCACCGAACAGGTTCGCCTGATTCTGTCCGACTCCAACAGCAGTGCGCTGGTGCAAGAATCCGACAACGATGACTCGGCTTACGTTGTTATGCCGATGCGTCTGTAATCATGCTCAGCAGAAGCTAGATGTCCCTCAGTCGCGTCTCGGTCACCGCGGTGCGCAATCTGCACCCGGTGACCTTCTCCCCCTCCCCCCGCATCAATATCCTCCATGGCGCCAACGGCAGTGGAAAAACCAGCGTGCTGGAAGCCATCCATTTGTTGGGGCTTGCCCGGTCTTTCCGCAGTGCCCGCCTGTTGCCGGTGATTCAGTACGAACAACTGGCGTGTACGGTGTTTGGCCAGGTCGAGTTGGCTGAAGGTGGCCATAGCAGCCTGGGGATATCCCGTGATCGCGGGGGCGAGTTTCAGATCCGCATCGACGGGCAAAATGCTCGCAGCGCGGCGCAGTTGGCGGAAATCCTGCCGCTGCAACTGATCAACCCCGACAGTTTCCGTTTGCTCGAAGGCGCGCCGAAAATCCGCCGGCAGTTCCTCGATTGGGGAGTGTTCCACGTGGAACCGCGCTTCATGGCCACTTGGCAGCGCCTGCAGAAGGCCTTGCGGCAGCGGAACTCATGGCTGCGGCATGGTACACTTGACGCCGCGTCGCAAGCAGCCTGGGACCGGGAACTGTGCCTGGCCAGCGACGAAATAGATGAATACCGCCGCGCCTATATCAAAGCCTTGAAACCAGTCTTTGAGCAGACCTTGAGTGAGTTGTTGGACCTCGAAGGGCTGACGCTGAGCTACTACCGCGGTTGGGACAAAGAGCGTGAACTGAGTGCAGTGCTCGCCACGTCCTTGCAGCGGGATCAGCAAATCGGCCACACCCAGGCCGGCCCCCAGCGCGCTGATTTGCGTCTTAGGTTAGGCGCACATAATGCCGCGGATATCTTGTCCCGCGGCCAGCAGAAACTGGTGGTATGTGCATTGCGTATCGCCCAAGGGCATTTGGTTAGCCAGGCCCGGCGCGGTCAATGTATTTATCTGGTGGATGATTTGCCGTCAGAACTCGACGAGCAACACCGCCGAGCGTTATGCCGCTTGTTGGAAGACTTACGCTGCCAGGTGTTTATCACCTGTGTAGACCACGAATTATTGAGGGAAGGCTGGCAGACGGAAACGCCAGTCGCTTTGTTCCACGTGGAACAAGGCCGTATCACCCAGACCCACGACCATCGGGAGTGAAGGCATGAGCGAAGAAAACACGTACGACTCGACCAGCATTAAAGTGCTGAAAGGTTTGGATGCCGTACGCAAACGTCCCGGTATGTACATTGGCGACACCGATGATGGTAGCGGTCTGCACCACATGGTGTTCGAGGTGGTCGACAACTCCATCGACGAAGCTCTCGCCGGTCACTGCGACGACATCAGCATTATCATTCACCCGGATGAGTCCATCACCGTGCGCGACAACGGTCGTGGCATTCCGGTAGACGTGCATAAAGAAGAAGGCGTTTCGGCGGCAGAGGTCATCATGACCGTGCTCCACGCCGGCGGTAAGTTCGACGACAACTCGTACAAAGTATCCGGTGGTTTGCACGGCGTAGGTGTTTCCGTAGTAAACGCCCTCTCCGAATTGCTGGTGCTGACTGTGCGTCGCAGCGGAAAGATTTGGGAGCAGACCTACGTTCACGGTGTTCCGCAGGAACCGATGAAGGTTGTTGGCGAAAGCGAAACTACCGGTACCCAGATTCACTTCCGTCCTTCTGACGAAACCTTCAAGAACATCCACTTCAGCTGGGACATCCTGGCCAAGCGGATTCGTGAACTGTCCTTCCTCAACTCCGGTGTCGGCATCGTCCTCAAGGATGAGCGCAGCGGCAAGGAAGAGCTGTTCAAGTACGAAGGCGGCCTGCGTGCGTTCGTTGAATACCTGAACACCAACAAGACTCCGGTCAACCAGGTGTTCCACTTCAACGTCCAGCGTGAAGACGGCATCGGCGTGGAAATCGCCCTGCAGTGGAACGACAGCTTCAACGAGAACCTGTTGTGCTTCACCAACAACATTCCGCAGCGCGACGGCGGTACTCACCTGGTGGGTTTCCGTTCCGCACTGACGCGTAACCTGAACACCTACATCGAAGCCGAAGGCCTGGCCAAGAAGCACAAAGTTGCCACCACCGGTGACGATGCGCGTGAAGGTCTGACTGCGATTATTTCGGTGAAAGTACCGGACCCTAAGTTCAGCTCCCAGACCAAAGACAAGCTGGTGTCTTCCGAAGTGAAGACCGCCGTGGAACAGGAGATGGGCAAGTACTTCTCCGACTTCCTACTGGAAAACCCGAACGAAGCCAAGCTGGTTGTCGGCAAGATGATCGACGCAGCGCGTGCCCGTGAAGCCGCGCGTAAAGCCCGTGAGATGACCCGCCGCAAAGGCGCGCTGGACATCGCCGGCCTGCCGGGCAAACTGGCTGACTGCCAGGAGAAGGACCCTGCCCTCTCCGAGCTGTATCTGGTGGAAGGTGACTCTGCTGGCGGTTCCGCCAAGCAGGGTCGTAACCGTCGCACCCAGGCCATCCTGCCGTTGAAGGGTAAGATCCTCAACGTCGAGAAAGCACGCTTCGACAAGATGATTTCCTCCCAGGAAGTCGGCACGTTGATCACGGCGTTGGGCTGCGGTATCGGCCGCGACGAATACAACATCGACAAGCTGCGCTATCACAACATCATCATCATGACCGATGCTGACGTCGACGGTTCGCACATCCGTACCCTGCTGCTGACCTTCTTCTTCCGTCAGTTGCCGGAGCTGATCGAGCGCGGCTACATCTACATCGCCCAGCCGCCGTTGTACAAAGTCAAAAAGGGCAAGCAAGAGCAATACATCAAAGACGACGACGCCATGGAAGAATACATGACGCAGTCGGCCCTGGAAGACGCCAGCCTGCACTTGAACGAAGAAGCACCGGGCATTTCCGGTGAGGCGCTGGAGCGTCTGGTCAACGACTTCCGCATGGTCATGAAGACGCTCAAGCGTCTGTCGCGCCTGTACCCTCAGGAGCTGACCGAGCACTTCATCTACCTGCCGGCCGTGAGCCTGGAGCAGTTGGGCGATCACGCAGCGATGCAGGATTGGCTGGCCCAGTACGAAGTGCGTCTGCGCACCGTCGAGAAATCCGGCCTGGTGTACAAAGCCAGCCTGCGCGAAGACCGTGAACGTAACGTGTGGCTGCCCGAGGTCGAATTGATCTCCCACGGCCTGTCCAACTACGTCACCTTCAACCGCGACTTCTTCGGCAGCAACGACTACAAAACCGTGGTCACCCTGGGCGCACAACTGAGCACCCTGCTGGACGATGGCGCTTATATCCAACGTGGCGAACGCAAGAAGCAGGTCAGGGAATTCAAGGAAGCCCTTGACTGGCTGATGGCCGAAAGCACCAAGCGTCACACCATCCAGCGCTACAAAGGTCTGGGCGAGATGAACCCGGATCAACTGTGGGAAACCACCATGGACCCCGCTCAGCGCCGTATGCTGCGCGTGACCATCGAAGACGCCATCGGCGCAGATCAGATCTTCAACACCCTGATGGGTGATGCGGTCGAGCCTCGCCGTGACTTCATCGAGAGTAATGCTTTGGCGGTGTCTAACCTGGATTTCTGATCGGGTGTAGGAACTCACAAAAGCAGCTGACGTTCACACTATGCTGCTTTCGCCGCGCTACAAAAAAAGGCCAACCCCTGCGGGTTGGCCTTTTTTTGCCCGTATGTCCAGGAACGCGCGAGAGCTCTGCCAATTGGATTCACAACGAGAGTTGCCGTAGTAACGTAAAGGCCTGCTTCATTTGGTCTTCACTGACGACGAACGCACGTAACTGCCCTGCCATATCCATGCCTCTTGCTATCAGCCCCTGTGCCTCAAGGCTGATCTGCCATTGCAAGTCCTTGCGGCTGGTTTCTCCGGCCAGGTGCAGCGGCATTTCCGGAGTCTTGACCTTCACCAGCATCACCGGGAACTTAACTTCCTCATTCCCACCCAGCACATTACGCGCGAGGGTCATGGCGCTTACCTGGATAGGTTGCAGAAACGGCAGTAGCTTGCCCTGGATTTGCGCGCAATCGCCAACGGCGAATATGCGTGGGTCAGAGGTACACATGCGTTCATCAACTTCAATGCCGCGGTCCACTCGTAAGCCAGCCTGTGTGGCTAACGTCGTATCGGGTTTCAACCCAATTGAGGCAACGATCACATCGGCGCTGATGTGTCGGCCGTTGGACAACGTCGCCAACAGGCCATCGTTTCTCTTTTCAATGGATACCAACGCCTGGTTAAACAGCATCTCCACACCCATCTGGCATAACCGGTGCTGCAGGCGGCTGCTCACCTCAACAGGAAGCAACGATGCGAGCAGGCTGCAGGACTTGTCCATCAGCACCACCTGCTTTCCGGCACGATTGATGTCCATGGCCAGTTCACTGCCAATCAAGCCGGCCCCGAGGATCAGTACGCGCTGTGCAGCCCGCAGTGCATGTTGTGCGTGACGGTATTCCTGCTGGCTGTTCAGAGTCACCATCCACTCCCGCCCGGGAATCGGCGGAACCATGGCTTGCGCCCCCGTGGCGAGAATCAGTTGGTCGTAGCTGAATGCCTCATTCCCGGTGCTAACACGCTGGTTTTCGCGATCAATCGCAGTGAGCTGGCAGCACGAGTTCAGGGTCAACCGATACATCTCGGCAAACTCTGCCGCAGGCTGGCGAGTCATGTCATCGGCAGTCTGATTGAGACTGACGACGTGACTCAGGTCGGGCTTGTTGTACTCATCGCAACTGTCTGCAGCGATCAATCGAATGGGCACCGCCGCATCGAGCCGGCGCAAGTTCTTGACCACCTGACGAGCCGCGAAGCCGGAGCCCACAATGACGATTTCCCGGTTCATGTCGCCTCCGAAGGCAGCTCATCGAATACCGATTTACCCATTGAACATTCAGGGCACAGGAAGTAATCAGGCACATCACACCAGGCCGTACCGGCCTGCACATCCTGCATCGGCTCGCCGATCGCGGGGTCGTAAATCCATTGGCAGACACTGCACCGCATGCGCAGGCCGTTGTCCGCGATGGGGTCTGCCTGGGCAGTTGCGGTGGCTGCAGCGGGTGCGACATGTGCAGCCGTCGATGGATGCAGCGCCCATTGCCGAGCGATTTCGCGGCCATGAGCCCGGCAAACCTCAAGCGCCTCGCCGTCCGGCCGCCACTTGGCTTTGAGCGCCAATGTGGTTTCAAAACCGGCGTCCATCAAGCGCGTCTGGATACGGTCTACCGCCCCGCCATTCCAGCCGTAACTGCCAAACGCCGAAGCCTTTTTGTCACGAAAACGCAGCCCGGTTATTTCCTCCAGCAGCGCGGCGACTTTCGGCATCATCACGTTGTTCATGGTGGACGAGCCCACCAAAACGCCTTTTGAGCGGAACACGTTGGTCAGAATCTCATTCTTGTCGTGGCGCGCGACGTTGAAAATCTTCACCGCCACACCTGGATCGACTTCGTGAATACCCTGCGCGATGGCATCGGCCATCATGCGGGTGTTGTTCGACATGGTGTCGTAGAACAGGGTGATTCGATCCTCCTGATAGTCCGCCGCCCATTCCAGATAGCGGTGCACGATCTGCGTCGGATTATCACGCCACACCACGCCATGAGCGGTGGCAATCATATCGACCGGCAGGTTGAAACCGAGGATCTCGGTAATCTTGGCAATGACCAGGCGGCTGAATGGGGTGAGGATATTGGCGTAGTAGCGTTGGCACTGTTCGAACAGTTCGTTTTGATCCACTTCATCATTAAACAGGTGTTCGTCGCAGTAATGCTGGCCAAAGGCGTCGTTACTGAACAGAACGGCATCGCCGGTCATGTACGTCATCATGCTGTCCGGCCAATGCAGCATCGGGGTTTCCACGAAAACCAGCTGTTTGTCATTGCCGACATCCAGGGTGTCGCCGGTATGGACGACGTGGAAATTCCACTCGGGATGATGGTGATGACCGTTGATCGAGTCCACGCCATTGGCGGTGCAATAGATCGGCGTATTCGGGATCAGCGACATCAACTCTGTCAGCGCTCCTGCATGGTCCTCTTCCGCATGGTTGATGACGATACAGTCCAGCGTGTTCAGGTCGATTTCCATCGCCAGGTTCTGTATGAACTCCCGACTGAACCTGTGATCAACCGTATCAATCAGTACGGTCTTTTCTTCACGGATCAGGTAGCTGTTATAGCTGCTACCTTTGTGGCATTTGTATTCTGTGCCATGAAAGTCCCGCACTTCCCAATCGCGCTGACCGACCCAATGAATGTTGTTTTTGACGTGAATTGACATGACCTACCTCGGTATAGAAATGATGTTCTACACCGAAGATGGCAACCTTCGTGCCACATAATAAATCATTGATTTTAAAGGAAAAATAAAACAGAGATTGTCAATATGACATTGCCCGACTATTGTCTTTATGACTAATTCATTGTCAAAGTGACAAACCATGAGTCTCTCCGTTGAATCCCTGGCACGCATCGCTATTGAGCTGCAAAGCGGCATTTCCCATCAGGACCGCTTTCAACGTCTGATCAATACCCTGCGCCAATTGCTGGGTTGCGACGCCTCTGCCTTGTTACGTTATGAACAGCGACTGTTCCGTCCGCTGGCGATCGATGGCCTGGCACCGGATGTTCTGGGGCGCCGCTTCAGCCTTGATGCCCATCCGCGTCTGGAAGCCATCGCCCGCGCCGGTGACGTGGTGCGCTTTCCGGCAGAGAGTCATTTGCCTGATCCCTATGACGGCCTGATCCCCAGCCGGCAGGACCTCAAAGTACATGCCTGCATCGGGTTACCGTTGTTCGCGGACCAGACACTGATTGGCGCGCTGACGATCGATGGCATGGACCCGGCACAGTTTGATCACTTCAGCGACGAAGAGCTGCGACTGGTGGGCGCCCTCGCTTCTGCTGCCTTGACCAATGCGTTGCTGGTCGAGCAACTCGAGAGTCAGACCATTACACCTCTCTCCATCAGTCATGTCCCGGCGGGCAAACCCGGCACCGAAATGGTCGGGCTCAGCGAGGTCATGCAACAGTTGAAAAGAGAGATCGAAATGGTGGCAGGTTCCGACCTGAACGTTTTGATCACTGGAGAAACCGGGGTTGGCAAGGAACTGGTCGCCAAGGCGATACATGAAGGTTCATCACGCGCCAGTCACCCTGTGGTCTATCTAAACTGCGCTGCGCTGCCGGAGTCAGTGGCTGAAAGTGAGTTGTTCGGCCATGTCAAAGGTGCCTTCACCGGGGCGATCCATCATCGCACCGGGAAGTTCGAAATGGCCGATAACGGCACACTGTTCCTCGACGAAATCGGTGAACTGTCGCTGAGCCTGCAAGCAAAACTGCTGCGGGTATTGCAATACGGCGACCTGCAACGGGTCGGTGACGATACCGTCTTGCGGGTCAACGTAAGGGTGCTTGCCGCGACCAATCGTGACCTGAAGCAGGAGGTGCTGAACAATCGCTTCCGGGTCGACCTGTTCCACCGTTTAAGCGTGTTCCCTGTGCATGTGCCGCCACTGCGTGAGCGTGGGCAGGACATCACATTGCTAGCGGGTTTTTTCTGCGAGCAGAGCCGGGTACGCATGGGATTGCAACGGGTGGCGCTGGCTGCCGGTTGCCTGTCGTTGCTCAAGCAGTACTCGTGGCCAGGAAACGTTCGCGAACTGGAACATGCTGTTTATCGAGCGACAATCCTTGCTCGTGCGACCCAGCAAAGTGAAGAGCTGCTGCTGGAAGCACAGCATTTCAATCAAGTCCCCGAACAGCTGGCGATACTGCCTGTTGCTGTGGATGTTCCTTCCAGCAGCGTTGGCCAATGCCTACGGGACGCGACGGATAGCTTCCAGCGTCAGCTGATTGAAAACACGCTGAAAAATTGCGCAGATAACTGGTCTGCCTGTGCGCGAATGCTCGATATGGATGTGGCCAACCTGCACCGACTGGCGAAGCGGCTCGGTTTGAAATAACACTCGCGGCCGATCAGGGCTCAATGCAGGTCAGTCATGCTGACCCACATGTCGAGCTCGCCGCTAAGCTGTCCAGCATAAAACGCTATCGGATCTCGGGGGGAAGGCCGGCGCCCAGCGGTTGAGACGGCGGTTTCTGAATCTGCAGGTGTAGAGAAGAAAACCCGCCGGCAGGGAAAAACGCGTTCACTGGTTCTTTATCCGGCGCCAGCGTAATCCGGCTGGTGCGTCCAAGCAGTTCCTCCATCACGATCCGTAGCTCCAGTCTGGCAAGCGGCGCACCGGGGCAGACATGAATGCCGGCGCCATAGAGCAGGTTCAGCTCGGGATCGCGATCGAGGCGCAATTCATCGGGATCTCCAAAGACCGCTTCGTCCCGATTGGCAGACGCCCAGTTGAGGGCAATACGCGAACCCTTCGCCAGCGTGCGCCCGCCCAGCGTGACCTCTTTCGTAGTCACCCGACGGTTCATGATCAGTGGTGCGTGAATACGCAGTATTTCATCAATGGCGACGGGTAACAGCGCGGGTTGTTCGCGCAATCGCTGCTGCCACCCGAAGTTGGTCGCCAGATAGTGCGCAAGAATGCCGACCGAGGCGGAAATGGTTCCGAGTTCGCCGACTGTCCAGTTACGTAGAATGCTGACGATCTCGTCGTCCGTCAGGGGCCTTCCCAAGGACTGGTCGCGTAGCAAGAGGGTCGTGATGTCATGCGACGCAGCAGCGCCAGCGGTACGGCGCACGTCCAGCAGATCCTTGATGTAACCGTCAAACTCAAGGGCCACGGCACTCAGGGCCGCCTCGTCTCTGGACAGCGTGGCCGAGTGATTCTTCAGCGTCCACAGGCGCAGCGGTTCATGAAAATCCGCCGGCCAACCCAGCCAGGCACACTGGATCTGCAACGCAAAAATCTGGGCAAATTCGCCGATCAGTTCTGCACGGCCTTCATCCGGTAACGCCTGCACCAGACGAACCGCTATGTCACGGCACGTCGGCGCAAAGGCATCCATATGCTCCGGGCTGAAATAACGCTCGATGAGGTTCCGGTACGCCGTATGTTCGGGCGGATCCATTCCGTTGGGGACCGCGGGGAAACGCGAGACGGCATTACTGAAGGTTTCATGATCGTTAAGTACGCGCAGCACATCCGCATGCCTGAATAACGACGTATAGCCATATTGACTGTGTGCGACCGGGCAACGGTGGCGCATGTCGTCATAGGCTGTCGTCTGATCCTTTAATACGGCTTCAGACCTGGGATCCCAATCCGGTAGCGATTTCTTGTCCATCGTTTACTCCATAAACCCGTCCCGCTGAGAACCCGGAAACAAGGAAGCAAGGTTTGTCGGCCTACTTGTACTCGGTCGGGACATGTAGGAAATACCCGCTAGACTGAAACCATGCACGACGTCCCTACGTCGGCATCACTTGGGTGAAGTCTGTACGGGCTTATAGGGAAAATCGGCTATTAGCTAGCCAGGGGGTTGTGATGAGTAAGCTTCAGCAGTGGGTAAACTCGCAGGGCAGCACTGCGCTGTGGGTGGTGTTCTGGCTCTACGGGGTGGTGCTCAGCAATGTACTGTTTGGCCTGATTCTGGTCGCATTCAACAAAGTTGCACCCTCCCTGTTTGGTCTAATGCTGCTGGGTTTTGTGGCCTACACCGCGTGCATGCTCAATGCGGTATGGCGCAATGCGGATAATGTCAGTGACCCCCTCTACGGTCAGATCGCTCGTTTCCTCACGGTGGCCTGGTCGATCAACGCGGTATTGGTTTCGGGCTTTCTCTTCCTGGGCCATCTGAATGCCGTTGCCCTCCCCCTGCCGCTGCCTTTTTGATTCCAGATAACCTGGGCCCTCAATGTGGGGTTTGAACGTTAGAGCCCAGGTCATTGCGCCGCTGCGATTATCGCGCCAATTGATTGTCTGCATAGTTGATCAATATCAATTCCATTATTTCTGTCGATCGCCATCACCGTTTCAACGCTATCTCAAGTGCAACAACTCGATCTTCGCTCATGACGCAAAGCGGCTCTGTAGAGCGTTGAGCACTGTTCAACCCCTCCCTTCAACAAATTGCCTCAACTGGCGATAGGAAGTCATATTGACTATTCCTTTGTCATTATGACTTTTTTGGAGTTAGGTCATAATGACAGTGTTGTTATTTAACTAGTTGATATTAAACAATAAAATTGTTGGCCCGGTTTGTGTATTGAGTCATGAACTTAACGCAAACCCCAAAGGGACAATCTCATGACTCGTACCATCGCGCTCAGTTTCACCCTGTGTACACTGCTGTCTCCGCTATGCCAGGCAGACCAGATAATCCGTGTAGTCCCCGACACAACCGCCGGCAAGGGGGTCGGCGTTCTGACCGGAATGATGGTTGGCGCGGTAGGCGGCCCGATTGGAGCATTAGTCGGCGCAGCTGGCGGTTTTTTTGCCGGCAGCGCGGTGCAAGGAGGCATTGGCAAGTCTGAAACCGCTTATGAAGTGAAAAACGCGCAAGGCGAGATTAGTACGGTGCGCTCACCCAATGGGCGTTTTGAAGTCGGGCAACAGGTCACCCGTAAAGGTGTGCGACTGGTGGCATCTGAGGAGTAAGAGCCTCCCGTCTGCGTCTTCCCAAGCATTCCAGGCCCTCCGTGGAGTTGCACACATAGATGGTTCGGCTAATCCTCACCGATTAGCTGAACATCACGAAAAGAGCCCGCCAAATCGCGGGCTTTTTTTGCATTCGATCCGGGTTTTTATTACGTGACCTTCCCCACTCCAATCTGCCTGATTGGGGTGTTTTTCTGGACTATTCATCCAGTCATCCACGGTTTATCGCCGCGTTGAAGCGGCCTAATCTCGATTCTCCATCGATTCGTGAAGGAGATTCTCCATGGCAGACCATTCCATTAAAGGCAAAGTCGTTCTCATCGCGGGTGGCGCGAAGAACCTTGGCGGTCTCATCGCCCGTGATATGGCCGCACAGGGTGCCAAGGCTGTCGCGATCCATTACAACAGCGCCGCGTCCAAGGTTGATGCCGATGCCACGGTTGCCGCCGTTCAGGCCAGCGGCGCACAGGCCGTCGCGCTGCAGGGGGATCTGACGACGGCCGGCGCCATTGAGAGGTTGTTCGCCGATACCATCGCCGCGGTCGGCAAACCCGACATCGCCATCAACACCGTTGGCAAGGTGCTCAAGAAACCGATGGCCGAGGTGAGTGAAGCCGAATACGACGAGATGAGCGCGGTCAACTCCAAGACCGCTTTCTTCTTCCTCAAGGAGGCGGGCAAGCACCTCAACGACCATGGCAAGATCTGCACGATAGTGACGTCGCTGCTGGGCGCCTTCACGCCGTTCTATGCCGCTTATGCCGGCACCAAGGCGCCGGTCGAACACTACACCCGAGCGGCCTCCAAGGAATTGGGCGCCCGCGGCATTTCGGTGACAGCGGTCGGTCCGGGGCCGATGGATACGCCGTTCTTCTACCCGGCCGAAGGCGCCGACGCGGTGGCCTATCACAAGACCGCCGCCGCGCTCTCGCCGTTCAGCAAAACAGGCCTGACCGACATCGAGGATGTGGTGCCTTTTATTCGCCATCTGGTCAGTGACGGCTGGTGGATCACCGGCCAGACCATTCTCATCAATGGCGGGTACACCACCAAGTAAATCCATTATCCGCAGTGTGATCTTCGTCGCCATCCGCTGCTGGGGCGCCGTACAATCGACGCAGAGCAGGCGCCCCTGGGCAGGCTGACGTCGGGACCATCGGCAGGGCAGATACATGGACAGATTCGACCAGTACCGCGTATTCGCCAAAGTGGCCGAGATGGGCAGCTTCATCAAAGCTGCCAACGCGCTGGAGATGCCACGAGCGTCGGTGTCTGCGGCCATCCAGCAGTTAGAGGCTCAACTGGGCGTGCGCCTGCTGCATCGCACGACGCGGCAGGTACGGCTGACACCCGATGGGGAGCAATTGCTCAGCCGTGTGCGCCCGGTGTTGTGCAACGTCGAAGACATCGACCAGTTATTCCAGGCCAGCCAGCGGCAAGTTTCCGGCCGGCTGATCATCGATGTGCCCAGCCGCATTGCCCGCCGCGTCATCGCGCCAGCGCTGCCCGGCCTGTTGCGTTGTCATCCCCTGCTTCAATTGATTTTGGGTTCGACCGACCGGGCCATCGATCTGGTGCAGGAAGGTGTGGACTGCGCGGTGCGCGTTGGCGCGCTGCATGACAGCAGTCTTGTGGTGCGGTCGCTGGGTCAGATTGCCTTGATCAATTGTGCGAGCCCGGCCTATCTGCTTGAGCATGGAGAGCCTCAGCAACCTGCGCAGCTACTCGACGGACATTGGACCATCGGCTATGCGTCGCCGAAGTCGGGCAAGGAACTGCCTTGGGAATACCTGTCCGGCGACGGCAGCGTGCAGCGGTTCGACGTACCGAGCCGGGTGATCGTGAACAATGCCGAAAGCTATATCGCTTGCTGCCTTGCAGGGTTGGGGTTGATCCAGATCCCGCGCTTCGACGTCCAACACCTGCTGGACTCACGACAACTGGTGGAGGTCATGTCGAGTTACTGTGCCGCTTCGATGCCGGTATCCCTGCTCTACCCGCACCGCCGGCAGCGTTCGCAGCGACTGGATGTGTTCCACGAGTGGTTCGAGGCATTGATGCGGCCGTATTTGGATAGCCGCCACGTCTCTCTGCATCAATAAAGCCAAATGCTCCACGTGGAACATCGGCATTTTTAACCCGCTGAAGCGGCCGCCACACTCTCCAACCGGTAGCCGTATCCATAGATCGTCAACAACTGCCAACCCCGATCCGCGGTTAACCCCAGCTTGTTCCGCAGCCGATAGATATGTGTGTCTAGCGGCCGCGACGAGACCATTTCTTCATGGCTCCAGAACCGCTCATACAGATACTCGCGAGACAACGGCCGCGCCAGGTTGGCGAACAGGCAACTGGCCAGGCGGTATTCGCGTTCGGTCAGGTTGATCGGTTTGCCCGCACGGGTGACGGTCAGTTCGGCGTCGTCAAAGGTCAGGTCGTTGAAACTTTGCACTTCAGACGTCGCCGACTTTTGCAGACCGTGGCGGCGCAGGACGGCGTTGACCCGGGCTTTGAGTTCATTCGGGCGAAAGGGTTTACTGACGTAATCGTCGGCGCCGCTGTTCAGGGCGGTGACGATATCGCTTTCGGCATCGCGGCTGGTAAGCATGATCACGGCCGGGGGCGATTCCATGTGTTCACGGGTCCAGCGCAACAAGGCGATGCCGCTGATGTCGGGCAGCTGCCAGTCGAGGATCAGCAGGTCGAAGGTTTCCCGGCGCAGTTGGCGCAGCAGGTCCTCACCGCGTTCGAAGCAATGCACAGACCAAGGCTGTTCCAGGTTGCTGGGGATCTGTCGCAGTGTCTGTTCCACCCGCTGCAATTCAGCGGGTTCGTCATCCAGTATTGCGACACGCATGGGTGGGTCCTTTCTACTTGGAAATATTTCAGCTGTCGGCCGGTCGAAGAGCGGGCGTCCTTGCTGCGCAGATGCCAGTCATTGAATCTGAAGAATTGTGCTCAGATTCAACGACCCTTTGGATCTCTCGGTACGCTGATATCAAAGGGCCGTTAACGCTTTGAAAAACCATGCGACTCAGGGGGAAAGATACCGACTCCCGTGCGTAAGGAAAAGGATCAGTGCCGCTGGCATTGCATAGCCGTGCGGGTAGCTGATACTGCGCCCCGATGTACGGTATGTTTCAACGAACGCATTCAGGAAAAACCCCGGGGCGATCAAAATGAGCTTCACTGGGTTCAGCACCACACCGCGCACCACCTGGAGGGAGAAACCGGGTCTATGACATCTTCAACTGTCCATTTTCAGCAGCGGTGCGGGTTCCTGGCGGTCGCCCTGTGATGCTGTGGCGCAAGGCCGAAAAACGCCAGCCCACCCAGGCGCAGTTGTTGTTCCATGGCCTGTTTCGGGAGTGGCTGTGGATTGGCCTGGTGTTGCTGCCCTTTACTGCATATTTGTCCTCAAGTGCGGGCCTGGCCTTCAATAACCCGCTGTATGACGGCCTGCGCCGCCTGACCCCTCTGCCGGTCGATCCGCGCATTTTGCTGGTGACCATCGATGACCAGAGCCTGAAAAAGCTCGGCCAATGGCCATGGCCGCGCAGCCTGCATGCCGACGTCATCAACCGTCTGAGCGCTGCCCAACCCGCGGGTATCTTGTTCGATGTGATCTTCAGTGAGCCGCGCAACGCCACGGATGACCAGCGCCTGGCCAATGCCGTGTGCAACGCCGGGAATGTTTTGCTTCCCCTGGAACGTGATGGCGGCGCGAGCCAGCCGGGCGAACAGCTGTTGCCGCTGCTCAATTGCGCCAAGGGGCTGGGCCATATCAACGTCGAAGCAGACAGCGACGGTGCCGTCCGCGGCCTGTATCTGCGTGAAGGCCCGCCTGGGAACACCCTGCCGCAGTTGGCATGGCTGGCGTATATGTTGAGCGGGCAAACCGCGCAAATGCCGGGACGCAGCGAACAACCCAACAGTCAGCGCTGGCATCGGGAATATAGAGTTCGCGTCCCGTCCACGTCTGAGCCGCATGGGTTTCCCAGTGTGTCCTACGCCAGCGTATTGCACGGCGAAGTGCCGGCCGAATTGCTGCGCGACCGCCTGATCCTGGTGGGCGCCAGCGCCTATGGGCTGGGGGACCGTTTTGTGACGCCGCTCTCCTCCACTCCGGATACCACCGCCGGTGTGGAAATCCAGGCCAATGTGCTCAACGGCTTGCTGCAGGAGCGCAGCATCGTCGACCTCCCCGGCTGGCTCGCGGCACTGATCGCCACGGCCTGGGTGGCGTTGTTGCTCGGCCTTTTGCTGTACCGCCCACGTTACGCGCTGTGGATGACCTTGGGTTGCATGGCCGGCGCGTTGCTCGGCGCGTGGGCGCTGTTACGCCTTGGCCATTGGTGGTCGCCCGCGGCCTGCCTGATCGGTATGTTGCTTAGCTACCTGATCTGGAACTGGCGCCGCCTGAGCGTGATCCTTGCCTACTTTGGCTGGGAACTGGCGCGCCTGGACAACGAACCCAAGGTGCTGCCCGAACGCCGCCGAGCGCCCGCGAACAAAGGCGATGTGTTGCAAGGGCGCATCTTTGCCCTGGAGCAGGCCGTCAGCCGCACCCGTGACACCCGACGCTTCATGGCCGATGGCCTCGAATGCCTGCCGGTGGCGACCCTGATCACCGACCCGCGGGGCAACATCCTGTTGGCCAACCGTATTGCCCGCGACGTATTCGGCAATGATCTGGTCAACCAAAACCTGCTCGAGCAGCTCGCCGACCTGGGTTATCCACCCCTGCATAACGGCGTGCGCCCTGCCTTGTCCGCCCTGGAAATCGTCGAGTTCCGGGACATCCACCAACGCAGCCTGCGCATGGAAATCGCACCCTTGCTGCCCGCCGAAGGCGATGTCGCCCTCGGCTGGCTGCTCAGCCTGACCGACTTGAGCAAGGAGCGCGAAGCCCAGCAACACCGCGAAACCATGCTGCGCTTCCTGTCCCACGACCTGCGCGCGCCGCACTCGGCGATCCTCGCGTTGCTGGATGTGCATAACGCGGAGTCGCCGGTGTTTGCCCAGATCGAGCAGCAGGTTCGACGCGCCTTGAGCCTCACCGAATCATTCGTACAACTGGCGAAAGCCGAGGCTGACGGCTATCACTTCCAGCCAAGCCTGTTTGCCATGCTGGTGATGGATGCGTTCGATCAGGTGGCGGTGATTGCGCAGCTCAAGGGCATCCAGTTGATCCACGACCTGGATGAAGCGGATGAAGGCATGGTGTCGGCCGATCAATCCCTGCTCACCCGCGCGTTGTTCAACGTGCTGGAGAACGCGATCAAATACTCGCCGGCCGGCACCACCGTGAGGTTGAGCCACGGCAGCGCGCAAGGTTGGCTGGAGTGTCGCATCAGCGACCAGGGCCCGGGCATTGCGGCAAAGGACTTGCCGGAACTGTTCAGCCAGTACCGCCGCTTCGATTCCGCCCAGGGCAGCGAAGGCCTTGGGTTGGGCCTGACCATGGTCAAGGCCGTTGTGGAGCGGCACGGTGGCCGTATCTGCTGCGAAAGCGTGGTGGGCAAGGGCACCACATTCACCCTGCAGCTGCCCCAGTTGGAAGACTGACAACACGTGCTTTTGCGCTGTGTATAAAAAACCGGTCTCAAGGACCGGTTTTTTTATCCAAAAAAAACTTATGCACGTTTTTAGTATTTTTATGAGTTCAGGAAATATCTAATAAAATCATCTTGTTATGAAGAGAAAATGCCATTTTGCCAACAAACCGTACACAGGTTATCCACAGATGCTCAGGCCACCGGCGTGTCCACCGCCACCGGCTCCGGCGGCAGCGAACCCATGGCGCGTTGCTGGGCTTCATTCCAGGCGGCGGCGCGGTCATTCAGTGCGGCAATTGCACGCGGCCCTTCACCTTCGGCGTACATCGGTTCCCCGATCACCACGGTGATGGTGCCTGCACGTTTTGCCCAACCGGTTTTTGGCCAGTACTTGCCGGCATTATGTGCAATCGGCAACACAGGCAGGTGGGCGTTGACGGCCAATGCCGTGCCGCCACGTGAGAACTTGCCGACGGTGCCGTAGGGCACACGCGTACCTTCCGGAAAGATCAGCACCCAGACGCCGTCCTTGAGCAGCTCGTCGCCCTTTTTGGCCACGTGCTTGAGTGCCGCCTTGGGGTTGTCGCGGTCGATGGCGATCGGGCGCAGCATCGCCATCGCCCAGCCGAAGAACGGCACATACAGCAGCTCGCGCTTGAGCACTTGGCTCAGGGGCGAGAAGTACGCCGAGAGGAAGAACGTCTCCCACGTGCTCTGGTGGTTCGACAGAATCACGCAGGGCTGATCCGGGACGTTTTCCGCGCCCTTGACCTCGAAGCGGATGTTCAGGAACACCTTGCTCAGCCACAGCGCGCAGCGGCACCAATAGACGTTGATGAAGCGATAGCGCGCCTTGAACGGCAGAAAAGGCGCGATAAAAAAGCTCAGGGTGCACCAGAGAAACGAACTGGTGCCCAACAGCAGGTAAAAGAAGAAGGTTCTGATGGCCTGCAAAATCGACATGGCGGCATTTACCGTTGCGGGACACAGCCCGCCTGTTGAAGGCGCACTCCCGAACAGTCCTTGGTCAGGCAGTCGAGGGCGGCTAGTTGTTGATAAGTTCTGCGGCAACCGCCGCCAGATCGTCAAAAATCAAGGTGCCTACCGGCAGGTTTTTCGCCTGGGTCTTTTCGCCTTTCCCGGTCTTTACCAAAACTGGCTGAGAGTCGACGGCTTTGGCCGCCTCCAGGTCACCGAGGCTGTCCCCGACGAACCATAGCCCAGCCAGGGGCACGTTGTAATGTTCTGAAATGATTTTCAACATGCCAGGCTTGGGTTTGCGGCAATCGCAGCCCTCATCCGGCCCGTGGGGGCAGTACACCACCAGCCCCACCTCACCGCCCTGCTCCGCCACCAACGTGCGCAAGCGCGCGTGCATGGCGTCCAGGGTAGCGATGTCGTAGTAGCCGCGGGCGATGCCGGACTGGTTGGTGGCGACGGCCACCGTCCAGCCGGCTTTGCTCAACTGCGCGATGGCCTCGATCGCGCCGGGCAGTGGGATCCATTCCTCCACCGACTTGATGTAAGCGTCGGAGTCGTAATTGATCACCCCGTCCCGATCGAGAATCAGCAGTTTCAACATGATCAGCCCAATACGGAAATGTCAGCGATGTTGATGAACAGACCGCGCAGACGCGCCAGCATGGCGTAGCGGTTTTTCCGCACGCCGGCATCTTCGGCATTGATCATCACCGCTTCGAAGAACGCATCCACCGGCTCGCGCAAGGTGGCCAGGCGCGCCAGTGCTTCGGCGTAGTTGCGTTCGGCGATCAACGGTTTCACCGCATTTTCCGCCTTGGCGATGGCCGAGTTCAGCGAGAACTCCTTGGCATCGGCGAACAGGCCTGGGTCGACATCGGCATTGCCAAGGTTGTCGGCCTTGCTCAACAGGTTCGACACGCGCTTGTTCACGGCGGCCAGGGCGTCGGCTTCCGGCAGTTTGCGGAAGGCCTGCACGGCTTGCACGCGTTGGTCGAAGTCCAGCGCCGAACCCGGTTGCAGGGCACGTACCGACAGGTACACCGAAACGTCCACGCCTTCGTCTTCGTAACGCGCACGCAGGCGGTCGAACACGAACTCCAGCACTTGCTCGGCCAGGCCGGTTTGCTTGACCTTGCCGCCGAACTGGCCGACCGCGAACACCACGGCCTGGGTCAGGTCGAGGTCGAGCTTCTTGTCGATCAGGATCCGCAGTACGCCCAGGGCCGCACGGCGCAGGGCATACGGGTCTTTACTGCCGGTAGGCAGCATGCCGATGCCGAAGATCCCGACGAGGGTATCCAGCTTGTCGGCAATGGCCACGGCCGCACCGGTCAGGGTGCTCGGCAACTCGGCGCCGGCACCGCGCGGCATGTACTGCTCGTTCAGGGCCAGGGCGACATCGTCCGGCTCGCCGTCGTTGAGGGCGTAGTAGTAACCGGCAACGCCTTGCATTTCCGGGAACTCGCCGACCATCTCGGTGGCCAGGTCGCACTTGGACAGCAGGCCTGCGCGCGCAGCCCAGGCAGCGTCACCGCCAATGCGCGGGGCAATGTAGGCGGCCAGTTTGGAAACGCGCACAGCCTTGTCGTAGACGCTGCCGAGTTTTTCCTGGAACACCACGTTTTGCAGGCGCAGGTTGAAGTCTTCGAGCTTCTGCTTCTTGTCTTGCTTGAAGAAGAACTCGGCGTCGGTCAGGCGCGGGCGCACGACTTTTTCGTTACCGGCGATGATCTGCTGCGGGTCCTTGCTTTCGATGTTGGCCACGGTGATGAAGCGCGGCAGCAACTTACCGTCCACGTCCAGCAGGCAGAAGTACTTCTGGTTGTCCTGCATCGTGGTGATCAGCGCTTCTTGCGGCACATCGAGGAAGCGTTCTTCGAACGAGCACACCAGCGGCACCGGCCATTCAACCAGGGCGGTCACTTCGTCCAACAGGCTTGGCGGCACGATGGCGGTGCCTTCCTGCAGGCGGGCCAGCTCTTCGGTGCGCTTGCTGATCAGCTCGCGACGCTCGTTGGCGTCGGCCAGCACATAGGCGGCGCGCAGGTCGTTGAGGTAGTTGGCCGGCGCGGTGATACGCACGCTTTGCGGGTGGTGGAAGCGGTGACCACGGGAATCGCGGCCGGCTTTCTGGGCAAGGATGGTGCAATCGATGACCTGGTCACCGAGCAGCATCACCAGCCACTGGGTCGGACGCACGAACTCTTCCTTGCGCGCACCCCAGCGCATGCGCTTGGGGATCGGCAGGTCGTTCAGGGAGTCTTCGACGATGGTCGGCAACAGGCTGGCGGTCGGCTTGCCTTTGATGACCTGGCTGAAACGCAGTTTCGGGCCGCTTTGGTCGATCTCGCTCAGATCGACGCCACACTTCTTGGCAAAGCCCAGCGCTGCTTGGGTCGGGT
Source organism: Pseudomonas veronii (assembly GCF_002028325.1). Lineage (NCBI taxonomy): Bacteria > Pseudomonadati > Pseudomonadota > Gammaproteobacteria > Pseudomonadales > Pseudomonadaceae > Pseudomonas > Pseudomonas veronii. The sequence continues at coordinate 22,145 of NZ_CP018420.1, forward strand.
TGCCTTCGGCGTCGAAGGCGGCCTGGCGTGGCGGGCCGTCGAGGTTGATGCTGCGGTCCGGCTGCTGGGTTTCCAGCGCGGTCAGCAACACCGCCAGGCGACGCGGCGCGGCGTAGACTTTTTTCGCCTCGAACTTCAGGCCGGCGCTTTGCAGGCCTTTTTCGATACCGGCCAGGAACGCATCGGCCAGGGTGTTCAGTGCCTTGGGTGGCAGCTCTTCGGTGCCCAGTTCAACCAGAAAATCTTGAGCACTCATTGTGCAGCCTCCAGCTTAGCCAACACTTCATCACGCAGGTCCGGGGTTGCCATCGGGAAGCCCAGCTTGGCGCGAGCCAGCAGGTAGGCTTGGGCGACGGAACGCGCCAGGGTGCGAACACGCAGAATATATTGCTGGCGCGCGGTCACCGAGATGGCGCGGCGGGCGTCCAGCAGGTTGAAGGTATGGGACGCCTTCAACACCATTTCATAGCTCGGCAACGGCAGCGGCTGGTCCAGTTCGATCAGGCGCTTGGCTTCGCTTTCATAGAAGTCGAACAGTTCGAACAGCTTCTCGACGTTGGCGTGTTCGAAGTTATAGGTCGACTGCTCCACTTCGTTCTGGTGGAACACATCGCCGTAGGTCACTTTGCCGAACGGGCCGTCTGCCCACACCAGGTCGTAGACCGAATCCACGCCTTGCAGGTACATGGCCAGGCGCTCGAGACCGTAGGTGATCTCGCCGGTCACCGGGTAGCACTCGATGCCGCCCGCTTGCTGGAAGTAGGTGAACTGCGTGACTTCCATGCCGTTCAGCCAGACTTCCCAGCCCAGGCCCCAGGCGCCCAGGGTCGGCGATTCCCAGTTGTCTTCGACGAAACGGATGTCGTGGACCAACGGGTCGAGGCCGACATGTTTCAGCGAGCCGAGGTACAGCTCCTGGAAGTTGTCCGGGTTCGGCTTCAATACCACCTGGAACTGGTAGTAATGCTGCAGACGGTTCGGGTTTTCGCCGTAGCGGCCGTCAGTCGGGCGCCGACTGGGCTGCACATAAGCGGCGTTCCAGGTTTCCGGGCCGATGGCCCGCAGGAATGTAGCGGTGTGGAAAGTGCCGGCGCCTACTTCCATATCGTAGGGCTGAAGTACCACACAACCTTGCTCGGCCCAGTACTGCTGGAGGGCGAGGATCAAGTCTTGGAAGGTACGCACGGCTGGCGTAGGCTGGCTCACGAAATTCACCTGTTACTTGGGCTGCGATTTAAAGAGCGGGAGTATACCCGATTCGGCCGCGCCACCATCCCCTGGAGCCTTATGCCACGCTGCTTTTGGTGTTCTGAAGATCCGCTGTACATGGCTTATCACGATCAGGAGTGGGGAACGCCGCTGCGCGATGCGCAGGGTTTGTTCGAGTTACTTTTGCTCGAAGGGTTCCAGGCGGGCCTGTCCTGGATCACCGTTTTACGCAAACGCGAGCATTATCGAAAGGTCTTGTTCGGTTTTGATGCACAGCGCCTGGCGCGGCTGAGCGATGCCGAGATCGAAGCGTTGATGCTCGACCCAGGCATCGTGCGCAATCGTCTGAAGCTCAACGCCACCCGCCGCAACGCCGCGGCCTGGTTGGCGCTGGAGGACCCGGTGGGGCTGCTGTGGTCGTTTGTCGGCGGCGTGCCCAAGGTCAATCACTTCAAGGACCGCAGCGAAGTCCCGGCGATTACCGCCGAAGCCGAGGCCATGAGCCGCGCGCTGAAAAAAGCCGGTTTCACCTTCGTCGGGCCGACCATTTGCTACGCGTTCATGCAGGCCTCGGGCATGGTCATGGACCACACTCAGGACTGCGACCGTTACGCGGACTTGGCCAACGCCGGTTAGAATGCGTGCTTTGCGCACCACACACGATCAGGAGTGACCTGTGGAAAAGTTTAAAGGCGCCTTGCTGGTAGGCGCTCTCCGGTTGTTTGCCCTGCTGCCCTGGCGCGCCGTGCAAACCGTAGGTTCGGCGATTGGCTGGATCATGTGGAAAACCCCCAACCGCTCCCGCGACACGGTGCGGATCAACCTCTCAAAGTGCTTCCCGGACATGGACCCGGCCGAGCGCGAGCGCCTGGTGGGCCGCAGCCTGATGGACATCGGCAAGTCCCTGACCGAAAGCGCCTGCGCCTGGATCTGGCCGGCCCAGCGCTCCATCGACCTGGTGCGCGAAGTCGAAGGCCTGGAAGTCCTCCACGAAGCCCTGGCCTCGGGCAAAGGCGTGGTCGGTATCACCAGCCACCTGGGCAACTGGGAGGTGTTGAACCACTTCTATTGCAGCCAGTGCAAACCGATCATTTTCTACCGCCCGCCGAAGCTCAAGGCGGTGGATGACCTGCTGCGCAAGCAACGCGTGCAACTGGGTAACCGCGTGGCGGCGTCCACCAAGGAAGGCATCCTCAGTGTCATCAAGGAAGTGCGCAAGGGCGGCCAGGTGGGCATTCCAGCCGACCCGGAGCCGGCTGAATCGGCGGGGATCTTCGTGCCGTTCTTCGCCACCCAGGCGCTGACCAGCAAGTTCGTGCCGAACATGCTCGCGGGCCACAAGGCGGTCGGCGTATTCCTGCATGCCCTGCGCCTGCCGGACGGTTCAGGCTACAAAGTGATCTTGGAAGCAGCGCCGGAAGACATGTACAGCACCGACACCGCCACCTCCTGCGCGGCGATGAGCAAGGTGGTGGAGCGTTATGTCGGCGCCTACCCGAGCCAGTACATGTGGAGCATGAAGCGCTTCAAGAAACGCCCGCCGGGTGAGGCGCGGTGGTACTGACTCAAAGGCAACCCAAAACCAATGTGGGAGGGGGCTTGCCCCCGATAGCAGTGTGTCAGCCAATGCATATTTGACTGAACCTCCGCTATCGGGGGCAAGCCCCCTCCCACATTTGAGTTCCGCTTAGGCCTTGCGGTCGAGTTTTTTCAGGAACACCGTCATTTCTTTCTCGGCCTGCTTGTCGCCATGGGCCTGAGCCGCCGCAATCCCCTTCTCCCAGGCCTGTCGCGCAGCGGGACGGTCACCCAATCCTACGTGCGCCTTCCCCAACAACTTCCACGCCGCCGAATACTTCGGATCAAACTCGACACACTTGTGCAGATGCTCGGCGGCCTTGGCGTTGTCCTTCAGGTCCAGATAACCCTTGCCCAGCCCAAAGCGCAGCAGGGCGTTATCCACACCCTTGGCCAGCATTTTCTCCAGGGATTCGAGCATGTCGGTGTACTCCGTTTGATCAGAAAAAGCTCAACCCCACGTGGAACAGCTTCTCCACATCGCGGATATGTTTTTTATCCACCAGGAACAGGATCACATGGTCGCCGGTGGCAATTACCGTGTCGTCGTGGGCAATGATCACTTCTTCATCGCGAATGATCGCACCGATGGTGGTACCCGGCGGCAAGCCGATGTCGCGGATGGCCTTGCCGATCACCTTGCTCGACTTCGAGTCGCCATGGGCGATCGCCTCGATGGCTTCCGCCGCGCCGCGGCGCAGGGAGTGGACGCTGACGATATCGCCACGGCGCACGTGGGTGAGCAAGGTGCCGATAGTCGCCAACTGCGGGCTGATGGCGATGTCGATATCGCCGCCCTGGATCAGGTCGACATACGCCGGGTTATTGATGATGGTCATCACCTTCTTCGCCCCCAGCCGCTTGGCCAGCAGCGATGACATGATGTTGGCTTCGTCATCATTGGTCAGGGCCAGGAAGATATCGGCGTCGGCGATGTTTTCTTCCATCAACAGGTCGCGGTCCGAGGCGCTGCCTTGCAGGACTACAGTGCTGTCGAGGGTGTCGGACAGATGCCGGCAGCGCGCCGGGCTCATCTCGATGATCTTCACTTGGTAGCGGCTTTCGATGGCCTCGGCCAAGCGTTCGCCGATCTGCCCGCCGCCGGCGATGACGATGCGTTTATACGTCTCATCGAGACGGCGCATTTCGCTCATCACGGCACGAATATTCGCTTTGGCGGCGATGAAGAAGACTTCGTCGTCAGCCTCGATCACCGTGTCGCCCTGGGGCAGGATCGGCCGGTCACGCCGGAAAATCGCCGCGACGCGGGTTTCCACATTCGGCATGTGTTCGCGCAGTTGGCGCAGTTGCTGGCCGACCAACGGCCCGCCGTAATAGGCCTTCACGGCGACCAGTTGCGCTTTGCCGTCGGCGAAGTCGATCACCTGCAACGCGCCGGGAATCTCGATCAGGCGCTTGATGTAATGGGTGACCACCTGCTCCGGGCTGATCAGCACGTCCACCGGGATCGCGTCGTTGTCGAACAGGCCGGCGCGGGTCAGGTAGGCGGCTTCACGCACCCGGGCGATCTTGGTCGGGGTGTGGAACAGCGTGTGGGCGACCTGGCACGCGACCATATTGGTCTCGTCGCTGTTGGTTACGGCCACCAGCATGTCGGCATCGTCGGCACCCGCCTGACGCAGCACCGTAGGAAACGACGCACGACCCTGCACGGTACGAATGTCCAGGCGGTCGCCCAGGTTGCGCAGGCGCTCGGCATCGGTGTCGACCACGGTGATGTCGTTGGCTTCGCTGGCCAAATGCTCGGCCAGCGTGCCACCGACCTGCCCTGCCCCGAGGATGATGATTTTCATCCGGTCACTCCCTTTGAACCGTTCAGCCGCGTGCGGCGGCGATCTTGATCAGTTTGGCGTAGTAGAAGCCATCGTGTCCGCCTTCCTGTGCCAGCAATTGGCGCCCGTGGGGCTGCTTGATGCCGGCTGCGGTGGCGAGGTCCAGCTCGCGCGCGCCGCTGGTACGGGCGAGGAAGGCTTCGATGACCTCGGTGTTCTCGGTGGGCAAGGTGGAACAGGTGGCGTAGAGCAGGATGCCGCCGACTTCCAGGGTCGGCCACAACGCGTCGAGCAGTTCGCCTTGCAGCACGGCCAGGGCGGCGATGTCGTCGGGTTGGCGGGTCAGCTTGATGTCCGGGTGGCGACGGATCACGCCGGTGGCGGAGCACGGCGCGTCGAGCAGGATGCGCTGGAACGGCGTGCCGTCCCACCAGGTGGCGGTGTCGCGGCCATCGGCGGCGATCAGCTCGGCGCTCAGGCCCAGGCGTGCGAGGTTTTCCCGCACGCGCACCAGGCGCTTGGCTTCCAGGTCGACGGCGACGACGCCGGCCAGGTCTTTTTCGACCTCCAGGATGTGACACGTCTTACCGCCGGGGGCGCAGCAGGCGTCCAGCACCCGCTGGCCTGGGGCCAGGTCGAGCAGGTCGGCCGCCAGTTGCGCGGCTTCATCCTGCACGCTGATCCAGCCCTCGGCGAAGCCCGGCAGGCTGCGCACGTCGGTGGCGGCTTCGAGCACGATGCCATCGGTGCTGTACACGCACGGCGTGGCCGCGATGCCCGCATCGGTCAGCAATTGCAGATAAGCATCGCGGCGATGATGGCGACGGTTGACCCGCAGGATCATCGGCGGGTGTGCATTGTTGGCCGCGCAGATGGCTTCCCATTGCTCGGGCCAGAAGGCTTTCAGGGATTTTTGCAGCCAGCGCGGGTGAGCGGTACGCACCACCGGGTCATGTTCCAGCTCGGCCAGCAGCGCTTCGCTTTCGCGCTGGGCGCGGCGCAGCACGGCGTTGAGCAGGGCTTTGGCCCAGGGCTTTTTCAGCTTTTCGGCGCAGCCGACGGTTTCACCGATGGCGGCGTGGGCCGGCACGCGGGTGTAGAGCAATTGATAGAGGCCTACCAGCAGCAGCGCTTCTACATCGGCATCGGCCGCCTTGAACGGCTTTTGCAGCAGCTTGGCTGCCAGCGCCGACAGCCGTGGCTGCCAGCGCGCAGTGCCGAAGGCCAGGTCCTGGGTGAAACCGCGATCACGGTCTTCGACCTTATCCAACTGGGTCGGCAGCGAACTGTTCAGCGAAGCCTTGCCGTTGAGCACGGCGGCCAGGGCCTTGGCGGCGGCCAGACGCGGGTTCATTGGGCGGCCACCCCGAGAAGCGTGCCTACGGCAAATTTCTCACGACGGCTGTTGAACAAATCGCTGAAATTCAGCGCCTTGCCACCGGGCAATTGCAGACGCGTCAGACACAGCGCCTGTTCACCGCAGGCGACCAGCAGGCCGTCCTTGCTGGCACCGATGATTTCACCGGGGGCGCCCTTGCCGTCGGCCAGGGTGGCAGCCAACACCTTCAAGGCTTCGCCGTTGAGGGTGCTGTGGCAGATCGGCCACGGGTTGAACGCGCGCACCAGGCGCTCCAGTTCCACGGCCGGGCGGCTCCAGTCGAGGCGCGCTTCGTCCTTGTTCAGTTTGTGCGCGTAGGTCGCCAGGCTGTCGTCCTGCTCCTCGCCTTCGAGGGTGCCGGCAGCGAGCCCGGCAATCGCCTGGATCACGGCCGGCGGGCCCATCTCGGCCAAGCGATCGTGCAGGCTGCCGCCGGTGTCTTCGGCGGTGATCGGGGTGCTGACTTTCAACAGCATCGGGCCGGTATCCAGGCCCGCTTCCATACGCATCACGGTCACGCCGCTTTCGCTGTCGCCCGCTTCCACGGCGCGTTGGATCGGCGCCGCACCGCGCCAGCGTGGCAGCAGCGAGGCATGGCTGTTGATGCAACCCAGGCGCGGGATGTCCAGGACGACTTGGGGCAGGATCAAGCCGTAGGCCACCACCACCAGCAGGTCCGGTTTCAGCGCGGCCAACTCGGCCTGGGCCTCGGCGTTGCGCAGGGTCGGCGGTTGCAGCACGGGAATGTGGTGCTCCAGCGCCAGTTGCTTGACCGGGCTCGGCATCAGTTTTTGCCCGCGACCGGCCGGGCGATCCGGCTGGGTGTACACCGCGACGATGTCATAAGGGCTGGCGAGCAGGGCCTTGAGGTGTTCGGCGGCAAATTCGGGTGTGCCGGCAAAAACAATGCGCAGTGGCTCGGTCATGGGCGTTCTCGGTTAAAAGCAGTCACAAAAGAAAAAGGCTTGCCGCAGCAAGCCTTTGGAAGAAGGGCATCAAGCTTGCTGGCGGTGCTTTTTTTCCAGCTTCTTCTTGATCCGGTCACGTTTGAGCGTGGACAGGTAATCGACAAACAGCTTGCCGTTGAGGTGGTCGCATTCGTGCTGGATACACACCGCCAGCAGGCCTTCGGCAACCTGCTCGAAGGGCTTGCCGTCGCGGTCCAGGGCCCTGATCTTCACGCGCACCGGGCGCTCGACGTTCTCGTAGAACTCCGGCACCGACAGGCAGCCTTCCTGGTATTCGCCCATTTCGTCGGTCAGCGCTTCGAACTCGGGGTTGATGAACACCCGTGGCTCGCTGCGATCTTCGGACAGGTCCATCACCACGACACGCTGATGCACGTTGACCTGGGTCGCGGCGAGGCCGATGCCCGGGGCTTCATACATTGTTTCAAACATGTCATCGACCAACTGACGAACCTTATCGTCCACTACGGCCACCGGTTTGGCGATCGTGCGCAGGCGCGAGTCGGGGAATTCGAGGATGTTCAAAATAGCCATAAGCGTAATTGCTGCACATGTGAGGTAAAGGCAAATCGGCGTAGGGATGGACCCGCACGGCCGGTGTGGAACGCTCGGAAGCCGCGAAGGCTATGGCGTTTCACGCGAACGTACATAATAAAGGAGATTCACCCCATGAGGAAATCGCTACTCGTCTTGCTGCTCTGGGCGCCGTTCGCCCAGGCCCTGCTTCCATCGCCCGGCCCGCGCCTGGATCAACCGACGCAACAGGCCATCCAGCGATTTTTGTTACACAATCGCATCCTCGATTCGCCCCTCGATCTCGATAACGCGCCCTACGTTGTCGCGGCAGAGGCCGGGCGCGTGCTGGGGGCCAATGGCGAGCGCGTGCATGCCCGCGGCGTCCTGGACCCGGCCCAGCCAAGCTATGGGATTTTCCGCCGAGGCAAGGTCTACACCGACCCCAAAACCCAGGAGTTACTGGGTATCCACGCCGACGACATCGGCACCGCGCACTGGGTGATGGCCGGCGACCTGACCACCCTTGCCGTACAACGGGTTACCCAGGAAGTGCGCCCCGGCGACCGCTTGCTGCGTGCCGAACCGCCGGTTGCGCTGGCCAGCCTGGAAGGCCCGCAGGCCGCGCCGTTTATCGAAGGGCGCATCATCGACGTGCCCAAGGGCGTGACGCAGATCGGCGTGCTGGATGCCGTGACCCTGAATAAAGGCCGCCGCGACGGCCTGGTCGACGGCCAACGGCTGAATGTGATCAAGACCGGCGCCACGGTACGCGACGCTCTCAGCGGCGCTCCGGTGAAGCTGGCCGATGAGTACGGCGGCATGCTGCTGGTGTTTCGCACCTACGAAAAACTCAGTTACGGCCTGGTCCTCAATGCCTCGCGGCCACTGGCGGTGATGGACCGTTTCGAGACGGCCCGTCAAACGCAATAAATAGGCTGCTAAATAAGTTACCAACAGAGTTATCCACAGCTTGTTCCGGTCAAGGATGATCAGATGTATCCGATAAACAGCAGTGAAATTTCCCCGGCAGAACTGGAAGCCCGGCTACGCTTGCACAGGCTGCCGGAACTGGGCCCGAAGCGTTTTCGCCGGTTGATCGACGCGTTCGGCTGCGCCTCGAAAGCGCTCAGCGCGCCGGCCAGCGCTTGGCGTTCGCTCGGCTTGCCCGCCGTCAGCGCCGAGGCCCGGCGCAGCCATGAAGTCCGCGAGGGCGCGAGTGTCGCATTGGCCTGGCTGGCGCGTCCGGCCCAGCATTTGCTGATGTGGGACCAGCCTGAGTACCCCGCACTGCTGGCCCAGATCGATGACGCACCGCCGTTGTTATTCGTCGCCGGCGACCCTGCGATCCTGGAAAAACCCCAGTTGGCCATGGTCGGCAGCCGTCGCGCATCGCGCCCCGGCATGGACACCGCCGCCGCCTTTTCCCGCAGCCTGGCGAGTGCTGGGTTTGTCATCACCAGCGGCCTGGCCCTGGGCATTGACGGCGCGGCGCATCAAGCGGCCCTGGAGGTCGGCGGGCAGACCATCGGCGTACTCGGCACCGGCCTGGAAAAGTTTTATCCACAGCGCCACCGACGCCTCGCGGCCGCGATGATTGCCCAGGGCAGCGCGGTGGTTTCCGAGTTTCCGCTGGACGCCGCGCCCCAGGCCGGCAATTTCCCCCGGCGCAACCGCATCATCAGTGGTCTGTCGCTGGGCGTGCTGGTGGTGGAAGCCGGCATCGCCAGCGGTTCGCTGATCACCGCGCGGCTCGCCGCCGAGCAAGGGCGCGAGGTGTACGCGATTCCCGGCTCGATCCATCATCCCGCAGCCAAGGGTTGTCATCAGCTGATCCGCGACGGCGCGGTGTTGGTGGAAACCATCGAGCACATTCTTGAAGGCTTGCGCGGCTGGCAGGCGCTGCCGTGTCCGGTGCCGCTGCCGGCGACTCATCCACTGGTCGCACTGCTGCATGCGGCGCCCCACACCAGCGAAGCCCTGGCGATTGCCAGCGGGCGGCCGTTGTCCCAGGTGCTGGCGAGCCTCACTGAATTGGAGCTGGAAGGCCAGGTGATCTGCGAAAGCGGGCGTTGGCTCGCGCGCTGCTAGGTTTTGCAGGGAAGATCGGTAAACTGCGCAGAGCTTTAGTCCGGAGAGTGAGTAATGGTCAACAGGTGGCGTGTGCTGGAAGCCGCACGAGAAATTCGCGCAGGCGCGGTGATTGCCTATCCGACCGAGGCGGTCTGGGGCCTGGGCTGTGACCCGTGGAACGAAGCGGCGGTGGACCGGCTGCTGGCGATCAAGAACCGCTCGGTGGATAAGGGCCTGATCCTGGTCGCGGATACTGTCCGCCAGTTCGATTTTCTCTTCGAAGACTTCCCGCAGGATTGGATCGACCGCATGGCCAGTACCTGGCCGGGGCCGAACACCTGGCTGGTGCCTCATCAGGACCTGTTGCCGGAATGGGTCACGGGGGAGCATGACACCGTGGCGCTGCGGGTCAGCGACCATCCGCTGGTGCGTGACTTGTGCTCATTGGTCGGGCCATTGATTTCCACCTCGGCCAACCCCCAGGGCCGCCCGGCCGCCCGCACGCGGATTCGCGTCGAGCAGTACTTCCGTGGCCAGGTCGATCTGGTGTTGGGTGGCGCCCTCGGTGGGCGCAAGAACCCGAGCCTGATTCGCGATCTGGTGACGGGTGAGGTTGTGCGGCCGTCCTGAGACCGCGGCGTGGCTATCGCGGGCAAGCCTTAGCCACGCCGAAATCCCAAGCCTTACGGCAACAGAATGGTCGACCCGGTCGTGCGCCGCGCCGACAGCTCGGTCTGCGCCTTGGCCGCTTCCGCCAGCGAGAAGCGCTGGTTGATATCGATGCGTACCTTGCCACTCTGGATCATCGAGAACAGATCATCGGCCATGGCCTGCAAGTTCTTGGGGTTGCTGGCGTAGGTCGCCAGGGTCGGCCGGGTGACGTACAGCGAGCCCTTGGCCGCCAGAATCCCCAGGTTCACCCCGTCCACCGCGCCCGAGGCGTTACCGAAACTCACCACCAACCCCCGGGGCGCTGCGCAGTCCAGCGAGGTCAGCCAGGTGTCCTTGCCGACGCCGTCGTACACCACCGGGCATTTCTTGCCGTCGGTCAATTCCAGCACGCGCTGTGCGACGTTTTCCTTGCTGTAGTCGATGGTTGCCCAGGCGCCGTGGGATTTGGCCACGGCGGCTTTTTCCGGCGAACTGACCGTGCCGATCAGCTTCACGCCCAGGGCCTTGGCCCACTGGCAGGCCAGGGAGCCCACGCCACCGGCTGCGGCGTGGAACAGGATGGTTTCGCCGCCCTTCAACTCATAGGTCTGGCGCAGCAGGTATTGCACGGTCAGGCCCTTGAGCATCGCGCCGGCGGCTTGTTCGAAGCTGATGTCGTCCGGCAGGTGAACCAGGTTGGCTGCGGGCAACACGTGCAGTTCGCTGTAGGCACCCAACGGCCCGCTGCCGTAGGCCACGCGGTCGCCGACCTTGAATTGGCTGACCTCGCTGCCCACGGCGTCGACCACACCGGCACCTTCGGCGCCCAGGCCCGACGGCAAGGCCGGCGGCGCGTACAAGCCGCTGCGATAGTAGGTGTCGATGAAGTTCAGGCCGATGGCCGCGTTGCGCACCCGAACCTGCTGTGGGCCAGGTTCTGCTGGCGTGTAGTCCACATACTCAAGCACCTCGGGGCCGCCATGGGCGCTGAACTGGATACGTTTGGCCATCTGCACTTCTCCTGGGTTCGAATTCGGGTAGCGCCCTATCGGACTCCTAAGCTTGATCTTCGTCAACTGCGACGGAGTTGAGTGCGGTGGTATCCTGTGCGCCCATTTGCCGCCGACGCCCAATGGCCTCGCGTAGCTTTGCCCGATTCAAGGTGATGCCATGACTACCCGCACCGAGGCTGTTAAAGCCTATCTGCTTGATCTGCAAGACCGTATTTGCAGCGCCCTGGAAACCTTCGAGACGGACACTCGCTTTATCGAAGACGCCTGGACCCGGCCAGCCGGCGGCGGCGGTCGCACCCGTGTGATTGAAAACGGTACGGTGATCGAAAAAGGCGGCGTCAACTTTTCCCACGTGTTTGGCAGCGGCCTGCCGCCGTCCGCCAGCGCGCATCGCCCCGAGCTGGCCGGGCGCGGGTTTGAAGCGCTGGGGGTGTCGCTGGTGATTCACCCGCACAACCCGCATGTACCGACTTCCCACGCCAACGTGCGCTTTTTCATCGCTGAAAAAGAAGGTGAAGAGCCGGTGTGGTGGTTCGGCGGCGGCTTCGACCTCACGCCCTATTACGCCAACGAAGAAGACTGCATCCACTGGCACCGCGTGGCCGAACAGGCCTGTGCGCCGTTCGGCGCCGACGTTTATGCGCGCTACAAGGCCTGGTGCGACACCTACTTCTACATCAGGCATCGCAACGAACCGCGCGGCATCGGCGGCCTGTTCTTCGATGACTTGAACGAGTGGGACTTCGACACCTGCTTCGCCTTCATCCGTGCCATCGGCGATGCGTACATCGACGCCTACCTGCCGATCGTGCAGCGCCGCAAGGCCCAGGCCTATACCGAACAGCAGCGCGAATTCCAGGAATTCCGCCGTGGTCGCTACGTTGAATTCAACCTGGTCTACGACCGTGGCACCTTGTTCGGCCTGCAGTCGGGCGGGCGTACCGAGTCGATCCTGATGTCGCTGCCGCCCCAGGTGCGCTGGAGCTACGACTGGAAAGCCGAGGCCGGCAGCGAAGAAGCGCGCCTCACCGACTACTTCCTGCAAGACCGCGACTGGCTCGGCGTGGCTGCGCCCAAGGCGGCGGTCTGATGGACCGTTATGTGGTGTTCGGCAACCCCATCGGCCACAGCAAGTCGCCGTTGATCCACCGCATGTTCGCCGAGCAGACCGGCGAGCAACTGGACTACAGCGCTCTGCTTGCGCCGCTCGAGGATTTCATCGGGTTTGCCCGTGAGTTTTTTCAACAAGGCCGTGGCGCCAACGTCACGGTGCCGTTCAAGGAAGACGCCTACCGCCTGGCCGACACCCTCACCGCACGCGCCGAGCGCGCCGGGGCGGTGAACACCCTGAGCAAGCTGGCCGATGGCAGCCTGCTGGGCGATAACACCGACGGCGCCGGCCTGGTGCGCGACCTGACGGTGAATGCCGGGCTGCACCTGCAAGGGCAACGCATCCTCTTGCTCGGCGCTGGCGGCGCAGTGCGCGGGGCGTTAGAGCCGTTGCTGGCCGAGCGGCCGGCGTCGCTGATCATCGCCAACCGCACCGTGGAAAAAGCCGAAATGCTCGCCGAGTTGTTCGACGATTTGGGCCCGGTGTCTGCCAGTAGTTTCGACTGGCTGTGTGAGCCGGTGGACGTGATCATCAATGCCACCTCCGCCAGCCTGTCAGGCGATGTACCGCCGATTGCAGGCAGCTTGATCGCGCCGGGCAAAACGTTTTGCTACGACATGATGTATGCCAAGGAACCGACCGCATTCTGCCGCTGGGCCACGGAACACGGCGCGGTGGTGGCGATGGATGGTCTGGGCATGCTGGTGGAGCAGGCGGCGGAAGCGTTCTTCCTGTGGCGCGGCGTGCGTCCGGATTCGGCGCCGGTGTTGGCTGAACTGCGCCGCCAATTGGCTTGAAGCAACTCGAAAGGTGGGAGGAGCAAGCCCCCTCCCACCTGTTTGACCGCATTCAGTCTTCGAAATGGATGGGGCAATTGTCGGCGCCTTCCAGCTTTTTCAACTCCTCGACGACCTGCGGCCTGGCCCGGCGCAAGGTCAGGCTACGGCCCATCGCCCTTAATCGCCGCGCTTCCTGGTGCAGCATCTCCACCCCGGAATAGTCGATAAAGTTGATCTGCTGCGCTTCGATTACCACCCGCTCACTCTGCAGGCTTTGCAGGCGAACCTGCAGGTAATGGCTGGCGCCGAAAAAGATCGAGCCACCGACCCGCAACACCTCTTCCTCGCCGTCGCGCCATTGCTGAACCCGCGGCTGCGAGGTGCGCTTGAGGTAGAAAAACAGCGAGGCCAGCACTCCGGCGTAAATCGCGGTTTGCAGCTCCAGCAGCAACGTGGCGATGCAGGTCAGGCTCATCACCACAAACTCGGCGCGACTGACCCGGAACAACGCGCGAATGCCCCGATGATCCACCAGGCCCCAACTGATCAGCAGGATGCTCGCGGCCATGCTCGGGATCGGTATATGTGCGATCAGCGCTGCACCAAACAGTGCGAACAACGCCACCCACAGGGCGGAAAACACCCCCGCCAGCGGCGAGCAGGCGCCTGCTTCATAGCTGAGGCCGGAGCGCGTAAAGGAACCGGCCGACAGGTAGCCGGAGAAAAATCCGCCGACGATATTGGACAAACCCTGCGCTCGAACTTCCTGGTTGGCGTCGAGCAATTGCTGTGAGCGCGCCGCCAGCGAGCGCGCGATCGACAGGCTGGTCACCAGCCCGAGCATACCCACCGCCACGGCGCTGGGCAGCAGGCGCAAGAGCATGTCCAGGTCCAGCGGCAACGGGCTGAATGGCGGCAGCTTGCCGATAAACGCACTGACCAGCGCCACCTGCCCGAATATCGCCGGCCACAGCCAGGCGGCCAGGCTGCCCAGCGCCAGCGTGATCAACAGCGTCGGCCAGCGCGGCAGCAGGTACTTGAGCAGCGCGCCCGCCAGCAAGGTGCCGAGCCCCAGGGCGAGTGAGGCGCGGTCCCACTCGCCGCCGTGCTCGATCAGTGTCATCAGACTGTTGATCGCCGTGGCCTGGCTCGGCAAATCCAGGCCCAACAGGTTGGGCAGTTGGCCGAGGGCAATCACCACGGCGGCGCCGAGGGTGAACCCCAGCACCACCGAATGGGAGATGAAATTCACCAGCGCGCCGAAGCGCAGCAGGCCGAGCAACCACTGGAACACCCCGGCGAGGAAGGTCAGCAGCAGGATCAAGGTGATGTAGTCCTGTGAACCCGGCACGGCCAGGGGGCTGACGCTGGCGTAGAGTACGATGGAAATCGCCGCCGTGGGGCCGCAGATCAGGTGCCAGGACGAACCCCAGAGGCACGCGATCAGCACCGGGATGATCGCGGCGTACAGGCCGTATTCCGGTGGGAGACCGGCGATGAGCGCGTAGGCAATCGACTGCGGCAAGGCCAGCACCGCGCCGCTGAGGCCGACGATCGCGTCCCGGCCGACGCTGGCGCGGGTTTGGCGCGGCAGCCAACTGAGGAAGGGGAAGAGTGTGTGGCGGTTGGGCCGGGGCATCGCAAACTCGGGTTGAAAGGTTTGGCTCAGGGTATCAGTACACACCGGCTTTTTGTGGGAGGGGGCTTGCTCCCGATCGCGGACTGACAGTCAATGATGTAGTGACTGATCCGCCGCTATCGGGAGCAAGCTCCCTCCCACATTTGGATAGTGGTGGGCTTTAGAGCTTGGCTTTTACGGCCGCCAATGCATCCTGGCCGTCCACGGTTTTCACGCCGTCGAGCCACTGCTCCAGTACCGCAGGGTTGGCCTTGATCCACGCCTTCGCCGCATCCGCGTTGCTGACCTTGTTGTTGACCACCGCGGCCATGATGCTGTTCTCCATCGCCTGGGTGAAACTCAGGTTGGTCAGCAGTTTTCCTACGTTCGGGCAGGCTTGTGCATAACCCTTGCGCGTCAGGGTATACACGCTGCCGGTGTCGCCGAAGTACTTCTCGCCGCCCTTGAGGTAATGCATTTTCAACTGCACGTTCATCGGGTGCGGGGTCCAGCCGAGGAAGGTGATGAAGCGCTGTTTCTTCACCGCCCGTGAGACTTCGGCGAGCATCGCCTGTTCGCTGGACTCGATCAGCTTCCATTGGCCCAGGTCGAAGTCGTTCTTCTTGATGATCTCCTGCAGCGAGAGGTTCGCTGGCGCGCCGGAGCCGATGCCGTAGATCTTCTTGTCGAACTTGTCGGCGAATGGGTTGAGGTCGGCAAAGTCATGCACCCCGGCGTCCCACACATAGTCCGGCACAGCCAGGGTGAATTCGGTGCCGTCGAGGTTTTTCGCCAACTGCACCACATCGCCGTTGGCCACGAATTTGTCGTAGAAACCTTGCTGCGCCGGCATCCAGTTACCCAGGAACACATCCACCTGGCCGTCCTTGAGCCCGCCGAAGGTGATCGGCACCGCCAGGGTGTCGACCTTGGGCTTGTAACCCATGCCCGTCAGCAGAAAACCGGCGACGGCATTGGTGGCGGCGATATCGCTCCAGCCGGGATCGGCCATCCTCACCGTCTCACAACCGGCGTCTGCGTACACGGTGGCGCTGCTCAACGCCGCCATGCCCATTACGCCCAGCACCACAGTCAATTTTTGCATGGCCTTCCCTCTGTTTTATTGGTTTTGGCAGGGTTGTGGATAACGTGCCTTGCGCTCCAGGTCGTCGAGGTCGATATGGTTGCGCATGTATTGCTGACTGGCGTCCACCAGCGGCTGGTGATCCCAGCTCTTCAGCTTGCCCTGGGTCAGCGCTTGGTAGACCAGGCGGCGACGGCGTTGACTGGCGAGCACCTGCTGGTGGATCGCCGGGATGTCCCATTTGGCCCGCGCCTCAAGCAGAAAGGCGGCAAACAGCGCCCGATGCTGCGGCGATTGGCTGAGTTCTTCCTGCTCGCGCGGGTCGTTGTGTATGTCGAACAGTAGGCAGGGGTCGTCTTCGCTGTAGATGAATTTGTAGGCGCCACGGCGAATCATCATCAGCGGGCTGAGGGTGCCTTCGGCCATGTATTCGCCGAACACTTCGTCGTGCCCGCCCTGTCCTTGCAGGTGCGGGACCAGCGAGCGGCCGTCCATGGGCAAGAGCGGTTCGAGTTCGCCGCCGGCCAGTTCCACCAGGGTCGGCAACAGGTCGGCGGTGGAGACCGCCTGGGTCACACGGCCTGCCGCGAACTGCCCCGGCGCGCTGATCAGCAGCGGCACGCGGGCGGCCATTTCGAACCAGTGCATTTTGTACCAGAGGCCGCGCTCGCCGAGCATGTCGCCATGGTCGCCGGAGAAAATGATCAGGGTGTCGTCGGCCAGGCCGGTGTCTTCCAGGGTCTGCAGCAGCTTGCCGACATTGCTGTCGATGTAACTGCAGGCACCGAAGTAGGCGCGGCGCGCATCGCGGATCTTGTCCACTGGCAGCGGCTTGTCCCACAGGTCGTAGACCTTGAGCAGGCGCTGGGAGTGCGGGTCGAGATCGCCCTGGGCCGGGGTTGTGGGCAATGGGATGTCGCTGTCGTCGTACAGATCCCAGAACGGTTTGGGAATGGTGTACGGGTCGTGGGGATGGGTCATCGACACGGTGAGGCAGAACGGCTGGTCGCCGCCCTCGCGAATGTGGTCGAACAGGTACTGCTGGGCCTTGAACACCACCTCTTCGTCGAAATCCAGTTGGTTGGTCCGCACGCACGGCCCGGCTTGCAGCACCGAGGACATGTTGTGGTACCAGGTGGGGCGCACGTCCGGCTCATCCCAGTTCACCGCCCAGCCATAGTCGGCGGGGTAGATGTCGCTGGTCAGGCGCTCTTCGTAACCGTGCAACTGGTCTGGCCCGCAGAAATGCATCTTGCCCGACAGCGCGGTGCGGTAGCCGAGACGACGCAGGTAGTGGGCATACGTCGGCACATCGGCGGGGAAATCTGCCGCGTTGTCGTAGGCGCCGATCTTGCTCGGCAACTGGCCGCTGACCAGGGTAAAGCGCGACGGCGCACACAGTGGGCTGTTGCAGTAGGCGGCGTCGAACACCACGCCTTGTGCGGCGAGGCGACTGAGATTCGGCAACTTGATCGGGGAAGGTCCGTAGAACGGCAGCATCGGCGCGGCCATTTGATCGGCCATGATGAAAAGAATGTTCTTGCGCTTCATGGGTCTTCGGCATTCCATAGGCGGTGTTTATGCGAATGAGCATGCAGCCCATGGAAAATGGGGTAAAGCCCATGAAAGGCAATGTCTAGGATAAGTACAGCTTATGTATAAAGCCTTCGGCGATGTATCCCTCGATTTGCTCCGGGCGTTCGAAGCGGCGGCGCGCCACCGCAGTTTTACCGCTGCGGCGATGGAGCTGGGCACCACCCAACCGGCCATCAGCCAGCAGATCAAGCGCCTCGAAGAGCAATTGGCGATCCGCCTGTTTGATCGCATCTACCGTGGCATCGAGCTGACCGACGCCGGCGCGCTGCTGTTCGAACATGTCCAGGGCGGTTTGCAGACCATCAACCAGGGCCTGAGCGCGATCACCCAGCAGGACCAGCACGAAGTGCTGCAAGTGGCCACCGACTTCGCCTTCGCCGCCTACTGGCTGATGCCGCGCCTGCATCGCTTCCATGCGGCCAACCCCCAGGTCGACGTCAGCCTGGTGACCAGCGAGCGCAATCACGCCACGTTGCGCAGCGATATCGACGTGGCGGTGCTGTTTGGCGACGGCCGTTTCAAGCAGGGCGACAGCCTGTGGCTGTTCAATGAAGAAGTGTTCCCGGTGTGCAGCCCGCAATGGCTCAAGGACCAGGCCACGCCGCTGACCGTGCAGACCTTGCCCGACTGCCCCTTGCTGCACCTGCGCCAGGAACACACCAGCCAGTGGTTCGACTGGAGCGGCGTGTTCCGCGAACTGGGCATTACCAGCGCACCGACCCCCGGCCAACTGCGCTTCGATAACTACACCCTGTTGATCCAGGCCGCGATTGCCGGCCAGGGCGTGGCCATCGGCTGGCGCCACTTGGTGGACAACCTGCTGGAACAGAAGTGGCTGTGCCGGCCGATCGGCGACACGGTGATCTCACGCTTCGGCTACTACGTGGTGCAGCCGCAGCGCAAACGGCGGGGGCAGTTGGTCGAGCGGTTCGTCGACTGGCTGGTGGCGGAGCAGGCGCGCAGTGCACAGTCGCTGACCGGGCTGGCCCTGCCGTCGATTGCGGTCTAGGGGGGCGATGACCTGAAGGACCACACCGAGTACGCGATCTGGATGGGTGCGATGCGCGAACTGAATCTGTCGGCTTTTTAACCTCTCTTATCAGATAAAGCCTGGCCGTTCCCGCAGTAAAAGGCGGAGTGGTTGTAGGATTTATCTCGATTCATTCCAATATATGGGATTGATATTTATATATTGAGATATCGCCGAGCATAGGTTTATATTCGCCCATCTGCTTTTTTCAGCACCCACTCATTTCAGGTGAAGCGATGCCGGCGCAATTGATCGCGCTCGATTGGGGAACCAGTTCCCTTCGTGCTTATAAACTCGGCCCCGCAGGCGTGGTGCTGGAACAACGTGCGTTGGCGTCGGGGATCATGCACCTGCCCAGCCAGCCCCGGGAGATTGCCGGCGTTTGCTGCAGCGATGGCTTCGAGTTGGCGTTCGACGCGGCCTGTGGCGATTGGCTCGACGCGCAACCGGGCTTGCCGGTGATCGCCTGCGGCATGGTCGGCAGCGCCCAGGGCTGGAGCGAAGCGGCCTACCGCAACACCCCGGTCGACGTCGCCAGCCTCGGCCAAGCGTTGCACCGCGTACGCAGTCTGCGCGGCGTCGATGTGCATATCGTGCCCGGCGTGATCGAGCAGGTCGGCTTGCCCAACGTGATGCGCGGCGAAGAAACCCAGGTACTCGGCGTGCTGCAAGGCCTTGGCGCCGAGGTCTTGATCGGCCTGCCCGGCAGCCATTCCAAATGGGTCGAGGTGGTCGATGGCTGTATCACCCATTTCGACACCTTCATGACCGGCGAGCTGTTCGCGGTGCTGAGCAAGCACAGCCTGCTCGGGCGCACCCAACAACCCGCCGAACACTTCCAGGCGGCGGCTTTCGACCGCGGCGTGCGCGTGGCGCTGTCGGCAGACGGCCAGCGCGGCGTGCTGTCGACGCTGTTCAGCGCACGCACCCTGGGCTTGACCGGCGAACTCGCCCCGGACCAGCAGCCCGACTACCTTTCCGGTCTGTTGATCGGCCATGAACTCGCCGGCTTGCCCGGTGCCGCCGAACATAAGCCGATCATCCTGGTCGGCGCCGCACCGCTCTGTACACGTTACCAGCGTGCCCTCGGCCTCTGCGGCTTCGCCCACGTCAGCCTGGCGCAAGAGGCCAGCGAACGCGGCCTCTGGCAGTTGGCCCTGGCCGCCGGGCTCATTCAACCAGCAATGGAGGCCTGACATGCTCAAGCAAGCACTCACGCAAAACGGTTTGATCGCGATCCTGCGCGGCGTGCGCCCGGACGAAGCCGAGGCGATTGGCCAGGTGCTGTACCGCGCCGGTTTTCGCGTGATCGAAGTCCCGCTCAATTCGCCGGACCCTTACACCAGCATCCGCACCCTGCGTGACAGCCTGCCCGCCGATTGCCTGATCGGCGCCGGCACGGTGTTGACGCCGGCGCAGGTCGAGCAGGTCAAGGCCGCCGGTGGCCAGGTGATCGTGATGCCCCACAGCGACGCCAAGGTCTTGCGTGCCGCGAAAGCCGCCGGCCTGTACCTGTCGCCAGGTGTGGCCACCCCGACCGAGGCGTTCGCCGCGCTGGCCGAAGGCGCCGACGTATTGAAACTGTTCCCCGCCGAGCAAATGGGCCCGGCGGTGATCAAGGCGTGGCTGGCGGTATTGCCGGCGGGCACGCTGTTGCTGCCGGTCGGCGGCGTGAGCCCGGCCAACATGCAGGTGTATTTCGACGCCGGCGCCAGAGGCTTTGGCCTGGGGTCCGGATTGTTCAAGCCGGGCATGTCCGTGGCCGAGGTGGCGAGCAGTGCCCAGGCGTATGTCGCGGCCTGGAACGCCCTGAACTGATCGCAAGCTTGGCGCCTTGGGCGCTGCATCGACAAGAGAGATAAGAAGATGAAAATCACCAAACTGACTACCTTCATCGTCCCACCGCGCTGGTGCTTCCTCAAAGTGGAGACCGACCAGGGCGTCACCGGCTGGGGCGAACCCGTGGTCGAAGGCCGCGCCCACACGGTGGCGGCTGCGGTCGAGGAACTGTCCGACTACCTGATCGGCAAAGACCCACGCAATATCGAAGACATCTGGACCGTGCTCTATCGCGGCGGTTTCTATCGCGGCGGCGCCGTGCATATGAGCGCGCTGGCCGGCATCGACCAGGCGCTGTGGGATATCAAGGGCAAGGCCCTGGGCGTGTCGGTCAGCGACCTGCTGGGCGGCCAGGTGCGTGACAAGATTCGCGTGTATTCGTGGATCGGCGGCGATCGCCCCGCCGACACCGCCCGCGCCGCCAAAGAGGCCGTGGCCCGTGGCTTCACTGCGGTGAAAATGAACGGCACGGAAGAATTGCAGTTCGTCGACAGCTTCGAAAAAGTCGACCTGGCGCTGGCCAACGTCGCCGCCGTGCGCGATGCCGTCGGCCCCAACGTGGGCATCGGCGTCGACTTCCATGGCCGCGTACACAAGCCCATGGCCAAGGTGCTGATGAAAGAGCTGGACCCGTACAAACTGATGTTCATCGAAGAGCCGGTACTCAGCGAAAACTACGAAGCGCTGAAAGAACTCGCACCGCTGACCAGCACCCCGATTGCCCTGGGCGAGCGCCTGTTTTCGCGTTGGGACTTCAAACGCGTGCTCAGCGAAGGCTACGTCGACATCATCCAGCCGGACGCTTCCCACGCTGGCGGTATCACCGAAACCCGCAAGATCGCCAACATGGCCGAAGCCTACGACGTGGCCCTGGCGCTGCACTGCCCGCTGGGCCCGATCGCGCTGGCCGCCTGCCTGCAGCTGGACGCGGTCTGCTACAACGCGTTTATCCAGGAGCAAAGCCTGGGCATTCACTACAACGAGAGCAACGACCTGCTCGACTACGTGCGCGACCCGGGCGTGTTCGACTATGACCAGGGCTTCGTGAAGATCCCCAACGGGCCGGGCCTGGGCATCGAGATCAACGAGGAATACGTGATCGAACGCGCGGCCATCGGCCATCGCTGGCGCAACCCGATCTGGCGCCATGCCGACGGCAGTTTTGCCGAGTGGTGATGTCTGCCTGAAAAAATGTGGCAAAAAATGTGGGAGGGGGCTTGCCCCCGATAGCTGAGTGTCAGTCGACATCTTCGGCGGCTGGTTCACCGCTATCGGGGGCAAGCCCCCTCCCACATTTGAGCTGGTTTGGTCAGTAAGTCCGTCCTCAATAAACATAAGAAGAGACAACCCCATGCACCCTGAATCCCTCACCGGGCAGGCTTCTTTAGTCACGCCTAGCAGAAAGCGCTACTTCATCATGGTGCTGCTGTTTATCACCGTGGTGATCAACTACCTCGACCGCAGCAACCTGTCGATCGCGGCCCCGGCCCTGACCAGCGACCTGGGCATCGACCCGGTGCATGTCGGGCTGATTTTCTCGGCGTTCGGCTGGACCTACGCCGCCATGCAAATCCCCGGCGGCTGGCTGGTCGACCGGGTGCCGCCGCGCATCCTCTACACCGTGGCCCTGCTGCTGTGGTCCATCGCCACTGTGATGCTCGGCTTTGCGGCCAGCTTCATCGCGCTGTTTGTCCTGCGCATGGCGGTGGGCGCCCTGGAAGCGCCGGCCTATCCGATCAACAGCCGCGTGGTCACCACGTGGTTCCCCGAGCGTGAGCGCGCCACGGCGATTGGCTTCTACACCTCCGGCCAGTTCGTCGGGCTGGCGTTTCTCACCCCGGTGCTGGCCTGGTTACAGCACCACTACGGCTGGCACATGGTGTTTGTCACCACCGGCGGCGTCGGCATCCTCTGGGCGCTGATCTGGTACGCGGTGTACCGCGAGCCGAAGGACTTCAAAGGCGCCAACGCCGCTGAAATCGAACTGATCCGTGCCGGCGGCGGGCTGGTGGACATGCAGGCGCAAACCACCAAGGCACCGTTCAGTTGGGTCGACCTGGGCATCGTGCTGAGCAAGCGCAAACTCTGGGGCATCTACCTGGGGCAGTTCTGCCTGAACTCCACGCTGTGGTTCTTCCTGACATGGTTCCCGACCTATCTGGTGAAATATCGCGGGATGGACTTCATCAAATCCGGCCTGCTCGCTTCCCTGCCCTTCCTCGCGGCGTTTGTCGGCGTGCTGTGCTCCGGGATTTTTTCCGACTGGTTGATTCGCCGCGGCGCATCAGTGGGCTTTGCGCGCAAGTTGCCGATCATTGGCGGGCTGTTGATTTCCACCGCGATCATTGGCGCCAACTACGTGGATTCGACGGCCTGGGTGATTGCGTTCCTGGCGGTGGCGTTCTTCGGCAATGGCCTGGCGTCGATCACCTGGTCGCTGGTGTCGACCTTGGCACCCGCTCGCTTGCTCGGCTTGACCGGTGGCGTGTTCAACTTCATCGGCAACCTGGCGGCGATTGCCACGCCGATCGTGATTGGCTTCCTGGCCAGCGGCGATTCGTTCGCACCGGCAATCACCTATATCGCAGTGCTGGCGTTGCTCGGGGCGCTTTCCTACATCTTGTTGGTGGGCAAGGTCGAACGGATCGAGTTGTAAAAAAACGGGCGACCTTGGGGTCGCCCGTTTTTATTTGCGGCTTACGGCACCGACATTTCGTTGCGGAATATATTCAGCGGGTCCCAGCGCTGCTTGGTACGCCGCAGGCGGCTTTCGATGATCAGGTCGGGGAAGAAAACCGTGTACCACTGGGGGTTCTTGGCGTTCGCCGGGTTGCCGCCGAGGTGTGTCATGTCGAGGTCGGGGTAATTGATGTAGCAGCCCTCGAACTCCGCGTTGAGCGGCACGCCTTGATCGTTGGCGAAGGCGTTGAAAAACAGCCCCTGAATCCAATCGGCATGTGCCTGGTCGGTGGCGGCACTGGCATCGCGCCAATAACACTGCGGTTGCCACTTGAGGAAAGAGCCGCGCTGGGCCGCGGATGATTCGCGCCGAACCGCCGGATCTGGCTGGTTGATGCGCCCGCCGAACGACTGGATCTGTATGAGACTTTGGGTCAACACGTTCGCCGGGTCGGGCCAGGTCAGTGTGGTCCAGATCGCGGATAACACCTGCGGCGTGAAAATGCCTTTCTGATAGGCCGACTTATAGCGCCCGCGCTGGTTGTCGCCGGAGCCGTTGAGGGTTTGCTGGCACGGCAGCCAGTCGAGGCGGCGCACGACGGCCCGCGCCGTGCTCAAGGAGTTGATGACACGCCCGGTGGGGTTGCTTCGCGGCAGGTGGATCACGTGAAACGGTGTCACCGATTCGCTGGCGGCAATGCCGATGGCGTCCAGCATCGTCGTGACAAAATCGTCGAAGGGCGCCTGATCGTTCAACTCGCCGTCTTTGTCCACGTAGTGAATGCCCAGCGTGACGTTGCCGGTGTGCTGGTGGCGCATTTCCAGCTTGGTCGCCAGGCCCCAGGTGTCCGGGTCGGCCTGATGTTGGGCGAACCAGGCTTGATAGGCCACCAGCAATCGCTCGAGCGCCGGTTTGGTCAGCATCGCCCAGTCCCATTCCAGTACCAGCCAAAGCACCTCCTTGGGGGCGTCCGGCAGGTCCTTGAAGTAATAACTGGTGATGATCCCGAACTGCCCGCCGCCGGCACCGCAGCACGCGGCAAACAGGTCCAGTTCGTCCGGGTCGGTGCTCTCCCGGCAGACATGACGCGCTGTCAGGCCGTTGCCTTGGGCGTTGGGCACCAGAATATCGACACCGGACAGCCAGTCGCACACCAGGCCGTGTTTGCGCGAGAGCAAGCCATAGCCGCCACCGCAGATGTGCCCGCCCAGGCCCACCGAATAACACGAACCACCGGGCAGGGTCTTGTTGGCCAACGTGTACAGTGCGACGTAGGCGTCCCAGTTCTGCCCGCCGGCCTCCAGGCGAAAGCGGTAGCGATAGGGCAAGGTCGGCATCAACTGGGAGTGCAGTTGGCCGTCGGCGTCGTAGTCCAGTTGCTTCATTTGCCCGATATCCAGAATCGCCAATACCTCATTGGGGTTGTTGGGCATCTTGTTGGCGACGAAACCTTCGTAACAGTGGCCGCCGCTGCGCACGGTAATCCGGCCATTGGCAACGGCCAGGGCCTGCGCCGCGGCGTCGATGATGTCCTGGGGGCTGTAACAGAGGTAAATCAGGTTGGCGCCGTTGGGCGAGGATTGGCCCTGCACGTTGCCCAACGGCCAGCGCAGGTTGAAGCCTTTTTGCAAGGTGGCGTGACGGCGGTCCGATTCGGTGATGAGATCAAATGCCATGATGTACTCCATAGAGCCAAGAATGACTTCTGATGCGGCTAACTTAACGACCGGGAGCGCAAGAAATACCGGGGCTTGCTGAGGTGGTTAGACGGCAATAGGCATGAAGTGGATTAAGGGGGAACGAACGGTTCGCCCCTTAAGCCTAGCGGAAGAAATCGCGGAACCGTGGCGTCAGTTCAACACGCCTTCCAGAATCTCGTAGACGATACCGGTGCCCACTGCGATCAGCACCACGTCCGGGCCCGAACGGCGCCATTCGTAACCCTCGTAGTACGGCAGGCGTGCCAGGGCGCGGTTGTCGAGGCGTTCGCCGTAGTAGCCGTGGGGCAGCGGCCGGCCACGGACCAGGCGCACATTCGGCGGCGGCGGCGCGCCACGGCCGAATTGGCCGTGGTTGTCGTGGATGATCTGGCGCACCGGGCCGAAGTCCTGGGGTGGGCCGCCGCGATGGTTGTCCTGCGGGCCGCGATGGTCGTCGCCACGTTGCTCGTGCTGGTCTTGTGGGCCGCCACGGTCGTCACCGCGCTGGTCAGGCGGCGCGGCTTGCACCAGGGCGCTGGCGGCAAGCACCAGGACGCCACAACCAGCAATCACGGATTTGCGCATTTTCATCGGGAATTCCTCGGGGCACACATACAAAAAAAGGGATTGCGAACACGGTTCGAAATCCCTTGGTCTTGTTGTTTAGGCCACGGTGTTGCCGGTTGATTCCTGTGTATCAGGAACTTTACCTACTGCATACGAGGCGCTTACTTACGTGCGTTACGGACACCTTCCGACAGCGCCGCGCACAGGCTCAGCACGCCGTCGATGGCTTGCTGGTCGTTGCTGGCGTTGGCGATGTGATCGATCAGCGCCGAACCCACCACCACACCATCGGCCAAGCGCGCGATGGCGGCCGCTTGTTCCGGCGTGCGGATACCGAAACCGATGCTGATCGGCAGGTCGGTATGGCGACGCAGGCGGGCCACGGCTTCTTCGACATGTTCCAGGGTGGCGGCACCGGCACCGGTCACACCGGCTACCGACACGTAGTACACAAAGCCCGAGCTGCCGTTGAGCACGGTCGGCAGGCGCACGTCGTCGGTGGTCGGCGTGGTCAGGCGGATAAAGTCGATGCCTGCCGCCTGGGCCGGGTCGCACAGCTCGCCGTTATGTTCGGGCGGCAGGTCGACCACGATCAGGCCGTCGACCCCGGCTTGCTTGGCGTCGGCAATAAAGGCCGGCACGCCGTATTTGTGGATCGGGTTGAAGTAACCCATCAGCACCAGCGGGGTGTCGCTGTTGTCCTTGCGGAACTCGCGCACCATCTGCAGGGTTTTCGCCAGGTTCTGCTTGGCGCTCAGCGCGCGGATGTTGGCCAGTTGAATGGCCGGGCCGTCGGCCATCGGGTCGGTGAAGGGCATGCCCAGCTCGATCACGTCGGCACCGGCAGCGGGCAAGCCCTTGAGGATCGCCAGCGAGGTGTCGTAACCGGGGTCGCCGGCGGTGACGAAGGTCACCAGGGCGGCGCGGTTTTGTTGCTTGAGTTGCGCAAAGCGGGTTTGCAGGCGGCTCATTTAGTGTTTCTCCTGCTGGGACTGTTCCATGTGGTGCATAACGGTCTGCATGTCTTTGTCGCCACGGCCGGACAGGTTGACCACCATCAGGTGTTCCTTCGGCAGGGTCGGTGCGCGTTTGAACACTTCGGCCAGGGCGTGGGCGCTTTCCAGTGCAGGAATAATCCCTTCCAGGCGGCAGCATTTGTGAAAGGCGTCGAGCGCTTCGTGGTCGGTCACCGAGGTGTACTGGACGCGGCCGATATCGTGCAACCAGGCGTGCTCAGGGCCGATGCCGGGGTAGTCGAGGCCGGCGGAAATCGAGTGGGCGTCGATGATCTGGCCATCGTCGTCCTGCAGCAGGAAGGTGCGGTTGCCGTGCAGTACGCCCGGTACGCCGCCGTTGAGGCTGGCGGCGTGCTTGCCGGTTTCGATGCCAAAGCCCGCGGCTTCGACGCCGATGATCTCGACGCTGCTGTCATCCAGGAACGGGTGGAACAGGCCCATGGCGTTGGACCCTCCGCCGATGCACGCCACCAGGCTGTCCGGCAGGCGGCCTTCCTGGGCTTGCAGCTGGGTGCGGGTTTCCTTGCCGATCACGGACTGGAAGTCGCGCACCATTGCAGGATAAGGGTGCGGGCCGGCAACGGTGCCGATCAGGTAGAACGTGTCGTCGACGTTGGTCACCCAGTCGCGCAGGGCTTCGTTCATCGCGTCTTTCAGAGTGCCGGTGCCGGCGACCACCGGGATCACTTCAGCGCCCAGCAGCTTCATGCGAAATACGTTGGCCTGTTGGCGCTCGATGTCGGTGGTGCCCATGTAGATCACGCATTGCAGGCCGAAACGCGCGGCCACGGTGGCGGTGGCCACACCGTGCATGCCGGCGCCGGTCTCGGCGATGATGCGTTTCTTGCCCATGCGCCGCGCCAGCAGGATCTGGCCGATGCAGTTGTTGATCTTGTGCGCGCCGGTGTGGTTCAGCTCTTCGCGCTTGAGGTAAATCTTGGCGCCGCCGCAGAACTCCGTCAGGCGCTCAGCGAAATACAGCGGGCTTGGTCGACCGACGTAGTCGCGCTGGAAGTAGGCTAATTCCTCGTTGAACGCAGGATCAATCTTGGCCGCTTCGTACTCGCGGGCCAGGTCGAGGATCAACGGCATCAGGGTTTCGGCGACGTAGCGGCCGCCGAATGCGCCGAACAGGCCGTTGGCGTCAGGGCCGTTGCGTAGATCGGTCTGGGACTGAGTCATGGGACGCTCCAGGAAAAGAATTCGGGTGGGAAGCAATGACGCTCACTCTACCCCTGACGCTCAGGGCTGAAAACCGATAAGATCGCTGCAACCTGTCAGGAAAACTCACAGATGAGCCGAGACCTCCCGCCCCTTAATGCCCTGCGCGCCTTTGAAGCCACGGCCCGCCTCAACAGCGTGAGCCAGGCGGCTGAGCAGTTGCACGTCACCCACGGCGCCGTGAGCCGCCAACTTAAAGTGCTGGAAGAACATTTGGGGGTCAGCCTGTTCGTCAAGGAAGGGCGCGGCCTCAAACTCACAGATGCCGGCGTGCGTCTGCGCGATGCGAGTGCCGAGGCGTTCGAGCGGTTAAGGGAGGTGTGCGCGCAAATTACCCAAAGCAGCGCCGATGCACCGTTCGTCCTCGGCTGTTCGGGCAGTTTGCTGGCGCGCTGGTTCATTCCGCGCCTGGGCCGCTTGAATGCCGACCTGCCCGATCTGCGCTTGCACCTGTCGGCCGGTGAAGGTGATCTGGACCCGCGCCGCCCCGGCCTGGATGCCCTGCTGTTGTTCGCCGAACCGCCGTGGCCGGCGGATATGCAGGTGTACGAGCTGGCCAGCGAACGCATCGGCCCGGTCATGAGCCCGCGTTTCGCCGGTTACGAACGCCTGCGCGACGCCCCGGCCACGGCGCTGTGCGGCGAAGCGCTGTTGCACACCACGTCTCGCCCGCAGGCCTGGCCCAGCTGGGCGCAGCAACACGGGATCGAACCCGGTGCGTTAAAACTCGGCCAGGGGTTTGAGCATTTGTATTACTTGCTGGAAGCGGCGGTTGCGGGGCTGGGTGTGGCGATCGCGCCGGAGCCGCTGGTGGCGGAGGACGTGCGCGCCGGTCGCCTGGTGGCGCCGTGGGGTTTCACGCAAACCCCGGCGCACCTGGCGTTGTGGCTACCCAAGCGCGCCGCGGACGGGCGCGCTCGGCAATTGGCGCAATGGCTCAAGGCTGAGCTGTCGCGCCAGCCGGTATAGCCGGCAGATCAGTTACCGCGTTTGCACAAAAGGTAAGCCGCCAGCAGGCCCAGCGCGCCAACGGCAACGCCGGCGGTAGTCCATGGGTGTTCTTGTGCGTAGTCCCGGGTCGCCACGCCGGTTTCGCGGATTTTGACTTTGCTTTCTTCGTAGGCGTCGCTGATCAGGTGACGAGAATGCTTGAGCGCGTTCTCGGCATTGCTTTTCAGGGCCTTCAGAGTCTTGAGCGACTCATCGGATGCGTCGTCCTTGAGGCTCTCTAGGGACTTGAGCAGGCTCGAAATCTCGGCTTCCATGCTTTCCAGCGACGCTTTGCGTAAAGAGGTGTTGGCCATGTGGACTCTCCTGAAGTGATTAGGTGGCGTGTGTAGATACCGACTACGGCCGTTTCAGAAAGTGCAGTAAATCTGAACTTTCGAGTAGGAACGGTCGCCAGAAGCAGTATGAGCTTTGACTGCTAGGCTTTATTGACGACCCTCAGGAGAAACGCCATGTCTGATCATCACACTTACAAGAAAGTCGAATTGGTGGGTTCGTCCACCACCAGCATCGAAGAGGCGATCAACAACGCCCTGGCTGAAGCCAGCAAGAGCATCAAGCATTTGGAGTGGTTCGAGGTGACCGAAACCCGTGGCCATATCAAGGACGGCAAGGCTGCGCACTTCCAGGTTACGTTGAAGGTGGGGTTCCGAATTGCCAGTAGTTGATCGAAACCGTTGAACTTGCCGGCTGGCCGATTGCCATAACCTGCGCTACAACCAATGGGGGCCGATGCGACCAGCGTCGGCACGCTCGTTTCGATCAGCGCAAGGGAAGTGACGGATGAAGAAGTTCTTGTTAGCAGTAGGTTTGTTGAGCATGGCGGGCACCGTGCTGGCGGCGGGCAAGCCGTGTGAAGAGCTGAAAAGCGAAATTGCCGCGAAAATCGACGCCAAGGGTGCTTCGGGTTATTCGCTGGAAGTGGTGGCTAAAGGCGCTGCGGCTGACGGCAAGGTGGTTGGCACCTGCGAAGGCGGCACCAAGGAAATCGTCTACAAGCGCGGTTAATCGCGCGTTGCAGACATAAAAAACCGACGCGCGCGCGTCGGTTTTTTTTCGCCTGCCAGATTTAGCCCTTCATCAACTGCGCGAGCAGTTCGTAGGAATGAATCCGGTCGGCGTGTTCGTACAGGTCGCAGGTAAAGATCAACTCGTCGGCGCCGGTCTGTTCGACCAGTACTTCCAGTTTGGCGCGGATCTTCGCCGGACTGCCGACCAT
The DNA here is from genome assembly GCF_002028325.1 of Pseudomonas veronii. Classification (NCBI taxonomy): domain Bacteria; kingdom Pseudomonadati; phylum Pseudomonadota; class Gammaproteobacteria; order Pseudomonadales; family Pseudomonadaceae; genus Pseudomonas; species Pseudomonas veronii. The sequence goes on from NZ_CP018420.1 coordinate 51,789, forward strand.
CGCCAGGCCGAGGAAGCTGCCCACCGCGTCTTTTTCATGGGGTAGCCACAGGCCGTCCATGCTTTCCACCGGCGGACGCTGCACCAGGCTCTGCCCGCGCATCAGCGCCAGGATGCGTTGGTAGACGGAAGTGGCCAGGTAATCGGCCTGTTCGTCGGTATCCGCCGCGACCAACGGAAGGCCGAGCATTACGTAAGGCTTGTCCAGAACGGCCGAAGGCTTGAAGTGATTGCGGTACACGCGAATCGCCTCATGCATCAAGCGCGGTGCGAAATGCGAGGCAAAGGCGTAGGGCAAGCCGCGCTCCCCCGCCAACTGCGCGCTGAACAGGCTGGACCCGAGCAGCCACACCGGGACGTTGGTGCCGGTGCCGGGAACCGCGATCACCCGCTGGTCGGGCGTGCGCGGGCCGAGGTAGGCCATCAATTCGGCCACGTCTTCGGGGAAGTCGTCGGCGCTGCCGGAGCGCTCACGGCGCAGGGCGCGGGCGGTCATCTGGTCGGAACCGGGCGCACGGCCCAGGCCCAGGTCGATCCGGCCGGGGTACAGGCTTTCCAGAGTGCCGAATTGTTCGGCGATCACCAGCGGTGCATGGTTGGGCAGCATCACGCCGCCGGAGCCGACGCGGATGGTCGAGGTGCCGCCGGCCAGGTAACCGAGCAATACCGAGGTGGCCGAGCTGGCGATGCCGTCCATGTTGTGGTGTTCCGCCACCCAGAAGCGGTTGTAGCCAAACTTTTCCACATGCTGGGCCAGGTCCAGGGAATTGCGCAACGACTGCGCGGCGCTGCCGTTGGCCCGCACGGGCACCAGGTCGAGGGTCGAGAACTTCACGTCGGACAGCGATTTCATAAGCCTGCTTCTCCAATAAGGGCGCAGGTTTCTTAGACGAACCAAAACCTGCCGCTTCATGTGCATGTTCTATGCAATGAGGGCATATACCCGAGATTCAATAGGTCGTGCGAAATTTCCTACTTTGTTGCTAGGTTTCTCTTACAAGTGAACTTTGCCAAAGCATCTATCCTCAGAACCCTTACTGACGCAAAACCATCGTTTGAGGAGACTGCTATGAGTATCGTTAAAAAAGCATCCGCGCATTGGGAAGGTGATCTGAAGACAGGCCTGGGTTCCATCTCCACGGAAACCGGCGTGCTGCGCGAAGCGCCCTACGGCTTCAAGGCCCGTTTCGAGGGCGGCAAGGGCACCAACCCTGAAGAGTTGATCGGTGCGGCCCACGCTGGCTGTTTCTCCATGGCGTTTTCCATGATTCTCGGCGACGCCGGGCTCAAGGCTGACAGCATCGACACCCAGGCCGAAGTGACCCTGGACCAGGTCGACGGTGGTTTTGCGATCACCGCTGTACACCTGATCCTCAACGCCAAGATTCCCGGCGCGAGCCAGGCGCAGTTCGATGAGCTGAGCAAAAAGGCCAAGGAAGGGTGCCCAGTGTCCAAGGTGCTGAACGCGAAAATCAGCCTGGACGCCACCCTCGTCGACTGACACAGCCTTAGGTGAGAGGGGGCTTGCTCCCTCCCACATTCAGTTGTGCGTTAAATCAGAACTCGTGTTTCCCCGATGTGGTCCTATAGCCTATGCAGCCATAGGCGCACATTCGTGCGCGTGCATTCAGGGAGCTTCACACATGAAACGTTTTGTCTTGGCGATCATCTGCGGTGTATTGGCCACATCGGCTGTGGCCGCGCCCAAAGACTGCGAAGAACTCAGGAAAGAGATCGAAGTGAAGATCCAGGCCAAGGCGATTCCGTCCTACACCCTGGAAATCGTCAGCAAGGAAGAAGCCGACAAGCACGATGTCGCCATGGTCGTAGGCACGTGTGAGAACGGTACCAAGGCAATCATCTACCAGAAGAACAATGACTGATCAGATGCAGTTCACGCTGCGCTCCTGCGCCAATAACTGACGCGCGGCGTTGTACAGCCGGATATTCGGTGTGTAGGACAACGAGCGCCCCTCCAGGCGATAACGCTGGCCTGCCTCGAAGTGGTCGTACTGCAAGGTCATGAAACAGGTCCGGTCCTGGGTCTGCGACAACCCGCCAAAGCTGCCGCCGGTCGGCACTTCGAAATCAAACCGCACCATCAACTCGTGACTGCCAGGCGGGACCTGGAAGAAGCGCCCGTCGTTGAGGTTTTTCCCATCCAGACGTTGGGCCATCACCAGCTTGGCCCCCGGTGTCGGGGTGGCGAAATCGACCCAGGCCTGTTGCGCGTCCATCGGCGGGATGGGTGGTAAAGCACAGGCGCTGAGCAACAGGGCGGCGATGGGAAGCACTAGCTGGCGCATGGCGGGCACTCAACACAAGGAGAGCCTTGAGTATAAACGCGCTACGCCATGGAAAAACGCCGGGCAGTCACGATAGGCTGGCGAGCCAATTACCCAGGAGCAGTCGCGGCATGATCAGGCGTTTTCTTCCAGGGTTGTGGTGGGTGCTGCTCAGCGGTTGTTCCAGCGTCGATTACTACGGCCAATTGGCCAGCGGCCAGTGGCAGTTGCTGCAGGCTCGGGAGCCGGTGGCCAAGGTGATTGCCGACCCGGCGCGGCCGCAGCAGTTACGTGAGCACTTGGTGCAATCGCAAAAGGCGCGCACGTTCGCCAGCGAGCAGTTGCACCTGCCTGACAATCAGAGTTACCGGTTGTACGCCGATATTGGCCGGCCTTATGTGGTCTGGAATGTTTTTGCCACGCAGGAATTTTCCTTGTCGGCGCAAAATCACTGCTTTCCCATCGCTGGCTGTGTCGCCTATCGCGGTTATTACAGCCAGGGCGCGGCGCGGGGTGAGGCGGCGTTGCTCAAGCAACAAGGCATGGACGTGTCGATTGGCGGCGTCGAGGCCTATTCCACCTTGGGTTGGTTCAATGACCCGATCATGAGTTCGATGCTGGGCTGGGGCGATGAGCGCCTGGCCACGTTGATTTTTCACGAGCTGGCGCACCAACGCTTTTACGTGAAGGACGACACCGAGTTCAACGAATCCTTTGCCACCTTTGTCGAGCAGGAAGGCACGCGCCAATGGCGCGCCGCCCGTGGCCTGGCGCCGATCGGCAGCGCGGCGCTGCAGCAGCGTGACCAATTTACCCAGTTGCTCCTCGATACTCGCAAACGTCTGGAAACACTCTACGCCCAGCCCTTGGCGGCCGATGCGATGCGGCGGGCCAAGGCGGCTGAATTCGAGCGTTTGCGCAGCGACTACCGGCGGGTGCGGGACAGTCAGTGGGGCGGCGACAAGCGTTATGACGCCTGGATGAACCTGCCGATGAACAATGCGCGGCTTTTACCGTTCGGGCTGTATGACCAGTGGGTGCCGGCGTTTGCGGCGTTGTTCCGGCAGGAAGGCGGGGATTGGCTGAAGTTCTATGCGGCAGTGGAGCGGATGGGCCAACTGCCGGTGGCGCAGCGTAAGGCGGCGTTGAGGCAGTTGGAAGGTGTTGGCCGGTAGGGCCTCATCGGGAGCAAGCCCCCTCCCACATTTGGCCTGCGTACACGGATCAAAATGTGGGAGGGAGCTTGCTCCCGATAGCGCCCTCAAGGCCGCTGCAAAAACGCCTGATGCATCTGCGCCAGCGTCTCGAAATGCCAGGTCGGCGCTTCGGCACTCAGCTCTTCGAAACTGCCGAACCCATACCCGACCGCCGCCGAATCCAGCCCATTGCTGCGCGCCCCGATCAAGTCATGCTTGCGGTCGCCGATCATCAAGGTGGTAGCCGGGTCCAGGCGTTCTTCGCGCATCAAGTGGGCGATCAGCTCGACCTTGTTGGTGCGCGTGCCGTCCAGTTCGCTGCCGTAGATCACCTTGAAGTGCTTGGCAAAATCGAAATGACGGGCGATCTCGCGGGCAAATTCCCACGGCTTGGAGGTGGCCACGTACAGCTGGCGCCCCTGGCTGTTGAGGGCTTCGAGCAGCGGCATCACCCCGTCGAACACGCGGTTTTCATACAAACCGGTGACTTTGAAGCGTTCACGGTAGAAATTCACCGCTTCCCAGGCCTTGGCTTCGTCGAAGTCGTAGAACTGCATGAAGGCTTGCAGCAACGGGGGGCCGATGAAATGTTCCAGTTGGGTGATGTCCGGCTCGTCGATACCGAGTTTGCCCAGCGCGTACTGGATCGAACGGGTAATGCCCTCGCGCGGGTCGGTCAGGGTGCCGTCCAGATCGAACAGTACGGTTTGATGGTGCAGAGTCATTGATCGAATCCCTCGGCCAGGTGCAGGTCTTTGAGCTTCACGTAGTTCGCTGCGCTGTAGGTGAAAAACGCGCGTTCCTTGTCAGTCAGTTCGCGGATCTGTTTAACCGGGCTGCCGACGTACAAGAAGCCGCTTTCAAGTCTCTTGCCCGGCGGCACCAGGCTGCCGGCGCCGATGATCACGTCGTCTTCGACCACGGCGCCGTCCATCACGATGCTGCCCATGCCGATCAGGATGCGATTGCCGACGGTGCAGCCGTGCAGCATGACTTTGTGGGCGATGGTCACGTCGTCGCCGATCAGCAGCGCAAAACCATCGGGATTGAACGGCCCGGCGTGGGTAATGTGCAGCACGCAGCCGTCCTGCACGCTGGTGCGCGCGCCGATGCGGATGCGGTGCATGTCGCCGCGGATCACCGTCAGCGGCCAAACCGAGCTGTCGTCGCCGATTTCGACATCGCCGATCACCACCGCCGAAATATCGACAAAAGCCCCGGCGCCCAGGGTTGGCGTGTGGTTCTGATAGGTGCGAAGGGTCACGATAGCCTCTCTCTCTTCTGCTGATAGCTGCGGTGGACGTTGATTGTAATTAAGATGGCCCCATCTTTGTTCTTACATGTTTCTTCAGCCAAGGTGCCAACCGTGAGCGCGAACAACCCTCTTCTGCAGCCCTACGACCTGCCGCCGTTCTCGGCGATCCGTGCCGAGCACGTTCAGCCGGCCATCGAACAGATCCTCGCCGACAACCGGCTTGCCATCGAAGGCATCCTGCAAAGCCAGGGGAAAAATCCGACGTGGGCCGGCCTGGTCCTCGCCATGGATGAGCTGAATGATCGCCTGGGTGCCGCCTGGAGCCCGGTCAGCCACCTCAATGCCGTGTGCAACAGCGCCGAACTGCGCGAAGCCTACGAGGCATGCCTGCCGGCGTTGAGCGCCTATTCCACCGAGATGGGCCAGAACCGCGAACTGTTCCAGGCCTTCGAAGCCCTGGCCAGCAGCCCGGAAGCCGGCGGTTTCGACGTGGCGCAAAAAACCATCCTGGAACACTCGCTGCGTGATTTCCGCCTGTCGGGTATCGACCTGCCGCCCGAACAGCAAAAACGCTACGCCGAAGTGCAAAGCAAGCTCTCCGAACTGGGCAGCAAGTTCTCCAACCAGTTGCTGGACGCGACCCAGGCCTGGACCAAACACGTCACCGATGAAGCCACCCTCGCCGGCCTGACCGACTCGGCCAAGGCGCAAATGGCCGCCGCGGCCCAGGCCAAAGGCCTCGACGGTTGGCTGATCACCCTGGAATTCCCCAGCTACTACGCGGTGATGACCTACGCCCAGGACCGCGCCCTGCGCGAAGAAATCTACGCAGCCTATTGCACCCGAGCGTCGGACCAAGGCCCGAATGCCGGTCAGAACGATAACGGCCCGGTCATGGAACAGATCCTCGACCTGCGTCAGGAACTCGCCCAACTGCTGGGCTATGCGTCCTTCTCGGAATTGAGCCTGGCCACGAAAATGGCCGACTCCAGCGACCAGGTGCTGAGCTTCCTGCGCGACCTGGCCAAGCGCAGCAAGCCGTTTGCCGCCCAGGACCTGCAGCAGCTCAAAGCCTACGCCGCCGAACAAGGCTGCGCCGACCTGCAAAGCTGGGACAGCGGTTTCTACGGTGAAAAACTGCGTGAGCAGCGCTACAGCGTGTCCCAGGAAGCCTTGCGCGCCTACTTCCCGATCGACAAGGTGCTTGGCGGCCTGTTCGCCATCGTGCAGCGTCTGTATGGCATCGAGATCGCCGAGCAGAAGGGCTTCGACACCTGGCACCCAGACGTGCGCCTGTTCGAAATCAAGGAAAACGGCCAGCACGTCGGCCGCTTCTTCTTCGACCTGTACGCCCGCGCCAACAAGCGTGGCGGCGCCTGGATGGACGGCGCCCGCGACCGTCGCCGCACCATCGACGGCGTGCTGCAAAGCCCGGTGGCCAACCTGGTGTGCAACTTCACCCCGGCCGACAGCGGCAAGCCTGCCCTGCTGACCCACGACGAAGTGACGACGCTGTTCCACGAATTCGGCCACGGCCTGCATCACCTGCTGACTCGTGTCGAGCATGCCGGCGTGTCCGGCATCAACGGCGTGGCCTGGGATGCGGTGGAATTGCCGAGCCAGTTCATGGAGAACTGGTGCTGGGAGCCGGAAGGCCTGGCGCTGATCTCCGGCCATTACGAAACCGGCGAGCCGCTGCCCCAGGACCTGCTGGAAAAAATGCTCGCGGCGAAGAACTTCCAGTCCGGCCTGATGATGGTGCGCCAGTTGGAGTTCTCGCTGTTCGACTTTGAATTGCATGCCACCCATGGCGATGGCCGCAGTGTGGCGCAGGTACTCGAAAGCGTGCGCGACGAGGTGTCGGTGATGCGTCCGCCGGCCTATAACCGCTTCCCCAACAGCTTCGCGCATATCTTCGCCGGTGGTTACGCCGCGGGTTACTACAGCTACAAGTGGGCTGAAGTGCTGTCGGCCGATGCGTTCTCCAAGTTCGAAGAAGACGGCGTGCTCAATGCCGAAACCGGACGTGCTTTCCGCGAGGCGATCCTGGCCCGTGGCGGTTCCCAGGCGCCGATGGTGTTGTTTGTCGATTTCCGCGGGCGTGCGCCGTCGATTGACGCACTCTTGCGCCACAGCGGCCTGAGTGAGGACGCAGCAGCATGAGTGACGTACCAGTGATTACCAAAAAGCAATTCATCGCCGGGGCTGTCTGCCCGGCGTGCAGCGAGCCGGACAAGTTGAAGATGTGGACCGAGGACAGCGTGCCGCATCGCGAATGCGTGGCCTGCGGCTATACCGACACCTTGAATGATCAAGGTTTGTCAGTGCCCAAGGAATTGGGCACGCGGGTCAACACCTCGGCGCTCAAAGCGCCGGACCCGACGGTGCAGTCGGTACAGTTTTTTCCTAATCCCAAGCTGAAGAAAGACTGAGACTCTGTCAGGGGGTTGTCAGCGTCAGCGTGCTTTTCTGAGGTTCGACATGGCTGTTGCCGGCTGTGTTGAACCAGCTTTTCACCGAGCACAGGGCAAACGCGCTGGTGCTGCAATCGCCATTGGCCAAGGCTGTGCGCAATTTGTCGATATCGGCCTTCATCATGTAGCGAACGCCGTCCTTGAAGCCCTTGCTGCTGCCGAAGCCGCCCAGGGTCATTTCGTTCAACGCCTCTTCCTTGCTCCACCCCTGAACCACCACGCGATACATCGCCGCCATCAGGCCGGTGCGGTCTGAGCCATGCTTGCAGTGCATCAATACTGCACCGTTGGCTTCGGAGTCGCGGATCGCCCTCAGTGCGGCCAGCACGTCAGCGTCATCGACATGATTTGTGCGATAAATCAGCTGGATCTGTCGGATATCAGAATTTTTTAGCCAGCTGTCGTCGGACTCCGGCAGAAAGTTGATCACCGTGCCGACCTTGAGCTTTTCCAGCAGGGGCACGGCATTGCTGTCCGGCAGCGCGCTGCGGTAGAGGGTGGGCGTCATCTGGTGCAGGTTGTATTGATTGCCGACCGGCTGCGCCCATTCGGGGGAACGCAGGGATGTGCTGTCGTCCGCCCAGGTGTGAGCGCTGGTGAACAGTGCCAGGAACGCAAGGCCGAGGGCCGGTAGCCATTGATGATTGAACATGGGCGACGTAACCGATAGGGGGTTGGCGGGTGATGCCAAGAGTCGGCCAGGCGCGGTCAATGGGGTGTGAGGGGCGCGTCAAAGAAATGTGAATCACCGTCGATGGTGCAGTTTTGACGCTGAATCGATTCTCTTTATACTTAGCCTGCTATCATTTGTAACTATTGATTGCCGCTACGTTCTATCTGCTTGGATCGGTGGGGTCCACCTTGCTGCTGCCAAACCACAAGCTGCTCCTAGAAGCGGCTGATAAACCCGTGACCACATGATGAGGTACACCCATGTCTGATCAAGATCAAGACAACCCCCGGCGTGACTTTTTGCGCAAATCCTTGACCTTGATCCCGGTGGTCACGGTTGCCAGCACCGGCCTTGGCGGTTCGATGCTGATGGCCGCGCCCGCACCGGCCCAAGCCAGCCCCGCTCCGCCGCCGGTCAGCGACAAGGCGTATGAGCCGAGCTATTTCAGCGCCGAAGAATGGGCATTCATCAACGCCGCCGTGGCGCGCCTGATCCCGGCCGATGCCCAAGGCCCTGGCGCCCTGGAAGCCGGTGCGGCGGAATACATCGACCGCCAGATGAACACGCCCTACGCCAGTGGCGCGCTGTGGTTCATGCAAGGTCCGTTCAACGCCGACGCCGCGCCGGAAATGGGCTGGCAGAGCAAGTTGGTACCCAAGGTCATCTATCGCCTGGGCATTGCCGCGACGGATGCCTGGTCGAAAGCGTTCAACGGCAAGGCTTTTGCTGCGCAAGACAGCGCTACCCAGGATGACATGCTGCGCCGCCTGGAGGCTGGCGGTAGTGAGGTGAGTGCCCATTTCGAGGCGGTGCCGCCGAAGATGTTCTTCAATTTGCTGCTGCAAAACACCAAGGAAGGCTTCTTCTGCGATCCGATCCACGGCGGCAATAAAGGCCTGGTCGGCTGGACCATGATCGGCTTCCCCGGCGCCCGCGCCGACTTCATGGATTGGGTGGAGCGCAACGAGCAATACCCCTTCCCGGCGGTTTCCATTCGCGGCGAGAGGGCATAAATGTGGCGACCATCATGAAAAAAGTGGATGCGGTGATCGTCGGCTTCGGCTGGACTGGCGCGATCATGGCCAAGGAACTGACGGAAGCGGGCCTCAACGTGGTAGCGCTAGAGCGCGGCCCGATGCAGGACACTTACCCGGACGGCAACTATCCCCAGGTCATCGACGAATTGACCTACAGCGTGCGTAAAAAACTCTTCCAGGACATCTCCAAGGAGACGGTGACAATTCGCCATAGCGTGAATGACGTCGCCCTGCCCAACCGTCAGCTCGGCGCCTTTTTGCCGGGCAATGGCGTCGGCGGCGCAGGGCTGCACTGGTCGGGTGTGCATTTTCGCGTCGACCCTATCGAGTTGCGCATGCGCAGCCACTACGAAGAGCGCTACGGCAAACATTTCATTCCCAAGGACATGACTATCCAGGACTTCGGCGTCAGCTATGAAGAGCTGGAGCCGTTTTTCGACTACGCCGAAAAAGTCTTCGGCACCTCCGGCCAGGCCTGGACCGTCAACGGTCAGTTGGTCGGCGAAGGCCGTGGCGGCAACCCGTATGCGCCGGATCGTTCCAACCCGTTCCCGTTGGAGGCGCAGAAGAACACGGTGTCGGCGCAGCTGTTTCAGAAAGCAGCCACGGCAGTCGGTTACAAACCCTACAACCTGCCATCAGCCAATACCTCGGGGCCATACACCAACCCCTACGGCGCGCAGATGGGCCCGTGCAACTTCTGCGGTTTTTGCAGTGGCTACGTGTGCTACATGTACTCCAAGGCGTCGCCGAACGTGAACATCCTGCCAGCGTTGCGCCAGGTGCCGAACTTCGAGCTGCGGCCGAATTCCCACGTACTCAAGGTCAACCTCGACAGCACCAAGAGCAAGGCGACCGGCGTGACCTATATCGACGCCCAGGGGCGGGAATGCGAGCAGCCGGCCGATTTGGTGATTCTCGGCGCGTTCCAGTTCCATAACGTGCGCTTGATGCTGCTGTCGGGGATCGGCAAGCCCTACGACCCGATCAGCGGCGAAGGCGTGGTAGGCAAGAACTTCGCCTACCAGAACATGGCGACCATCAAGGCCTTCTTCGACAAGGACACCCACACCAATAACTTTATCGGTGCTGGCGGCAATGGCGTGGCCATCGATGACTTCAACGCCGACAACTTCGACCACGGGCCCCATGGCTTCGTCGGGGGCTCGCCGATGTGGGTCAACCAGGCCGGCAGTCGGCCGATCGCCGGCACCTCCAACCCACCCGGTACTCCGGCGTGGGGCAGCGCCTGGAAGCGTGCCACCGCTGATTACTACACCCATCAGGTGTCGATGGATGCCCACGGCGCGCATCAATCCTACCGCGGCAACTACCTCGATCTGGACCCGGTGTACCACGATGCCTACGGCCTGCCGCTGCTGCGCATGACCTTCGACTGGCAGGAAAACGACATCAAGATGAACCGCTTCATGGTCGAGAAAATGGGCAAGATCGCCGAAGCGATGAACCCCAAGGCCATTGCCGTGCTGGGCAAGAAGGTCGGTGAGCATTTCAATACCGCGTCCTATCAGACCACCCACCTCAACGGCGGCGCGATCATGGGCACCGACCCGAAAACCAGTGCGTTGAACCGCTACCTGCAGTGCTGGGATGTACACAACGTGTTTGTCCCCGGCGCGTCCGCTTTCCCACAAGGTCTAGGTTACAACCCTACCGGCCTGGTGGCGGCGTTGACCTACTGGTCGGCGCGAGCGATTCGCGAGCAGTACCTGAAAAATCCCGGCCCACTGGTTCAGGCATAAGGAACGATGACCATGAAAGCACGTGTTATCGCCTCCTTCGCGGCGTCCCTGGCGTTGCTCGGCAACTGCTCGGTGAGCGCCGCCGACGCCGACCTGATCAAGCAAGGCGAATACCTGGCCCGCGCCGGCGACTGCGTCGCCTGCCACACTGCCAAGGGCGGCAAGCCGTTCGCCGGCGGCCTGCCGATGGAGACCCCCATCGGCGTGATCTATTCCACCAACATCACCCCGGACAAGACCGGCCTGGGCGCCTACAGCTTCGCGGACTTCGACAAGGCCGTGCGCCATGGCGTCGCCAAGAGTGGCAGTACGCTTTACCCAGCGATGCCCTATCCGTCTTACGCCCGCGTCAGTGAAAGCGACATGCAGGCGCTGTATGCGTACTTCATGAAGGGCGTGGAACCGGTCGCCCAGGAAAACCGGGCCAGTGACATTCCCTGGCCCTTGAGCATGCGTTGGCCGTTGGCGGCGTGGCGCTGGATGTTTGCCCCGCCCGTGGCGGATACCCCGGAAGTGGCGGGCGCCGATCCGGTGATCAGCCGTGGCGCTTACTTGGTCGAGGGCCTCGGCCACTGTGGCGCGTGCCATACGCCGCGGGCGCTGACCATGCAGGAAAAAGCCTTGAGTGCGGCCGACGGCAGCGCTTTTTTGTCCGGCAGTGCGCCGCTGGAAGGTTGGATCGCGAAAAGCCTGCGTGGCGACCACAAGGACGGCCTCGGCAGTTGGAGCGAAGAGCAACTGGTGCAATTCCTCAAGACCGGCCGCAGTGATCGCAGCGCGGTGTTCGGCGGCATGAGCGATGTGGTCGTCCACAGCATGCAGTACATGTCCCAGGACGACCTGACCGCGATCGCCCGCTACCTCAAGAGCCTGCCGGCGGTGGACCCTCAAAACCCGCCGCACCAGTACGACAAGCAGGTGGCCGAAGCGCTGTGGAAAGGCGATGACAGCCGGCCGGGCGCGTCGGTGTATATCGACAACTGCGCCGCCTGCCATCGCACCGACGGTCATGGCTACACGCGGGTGTTCCCGGCGCTGGCGGGCAACCCGGTGGTGCAGACGGCGGATGCCACGTCGCTGATCAACATCGTGTTGAACGGCGGCACTTTGCCGGCCACCCACACTGCGCCGTCCACCTTCGCCATGCCGGCGTTTGCCTGGCGTCTGTCGGACCAGGAAGTGGCGGATGTCGTCAGCTTTGTGCGCGGTAGCTGGGGTAATAAAGGTGCTGCGGTGAAGGCCAGTGACGTGGCCGACCTGCGCAAGAACGACATGCACACGACGTCAGGCGACGACCTGGGGCAAGTCACGCAACCGCACTGACCGCCAAACGGCACTGGTCATCCAGCTTGCGCCCCTATACTGTATATAAAAACAGTATAGGGGCGTTTTCATGTCTGCACCTCTGCCGCCCCGTGGCCGGGGCACGGCGACCAACCTGCACAATCGTTTCGCGCCCACCGTCAGCGTGGTCGAGGACGACGGGTGGTACCAGGAGGTGCCGCCGACCCAGGGCACCGAAGTGCGTATCGAAACGGCCAAGACCATCATTACGCGCAACAACTCGCCGGACTTGCCGTTCGATCGCTCGATCAATCCTTATCGCGGGTGTGAGCATGGCTGCATCTACTGCTATGCGCGGCCCAGCCATGCCTATTGGGACCTGTCGCCGGGGCTGGATTTCGAAACCAAGCTGATCGCCAAGACCAACGCCGCCGACGTGCTCGCACAGCAGCTGTCCAAGCCCGGCTACGTGTGTGCGCCGATCAACCTGGGTTCCAACACCGATCCGTACCAGCCGATCGAGCGCGAGTACAAGATCACCCGGCAAACCCTCGAAGTGCTGCTGCGCTATCGGCACCCGGTGACCATCATCACCAAGGGCTCGCTGATCCTGCGCGATCTCGACCTGCTCACCGAACTGGCGCGCCAGCGGTTGGTGGCGGTGATGATCAGCCTCACCAGCCTCGACGACGAACTCAAGCGCATCCTGGAGCCGCGCACGGCGGCGCCCAAGGCGCGGTTGCGGGCGATCCGGGTGATGCGCGAGGCCGGTATCCCGGTGGGGGTGCTGTGTTCGCCGATGATCCCGATGATCAACGACAGCGAGCTGGAGAGCCTGCTCACCGAAGCCCATGCAGCCGGTGCACAAAGTGCGGCGTATATGATGCTGCGCCTGCCGCTGGAGGTGGCGCCGCTGTTCGAGGAGTGGCTGGCGGCGCATTACCCGCAGCGCGCCGCCCATGTGATGAGCCTGGTACGCCAGGTGCGGGGTGGGGGCGTGTATGACAGTCGCTTCGGCGTGCGTATGCGCGGAGAGGGGCCGTTTGCCGATCTGCTGGCGCAGCGCTTCAGCAAGGCAATCAAGCGCCTTGGGCTCGACCGTCGGGAAGGCTTCAATCTGGATTGCACGGCGTTCTGCCCACCGGGCAGGCAGATGGCGTTGTTGTAGACTATTGGGCAAATACGCACTGTGATCGTAGAGGTGGTCGCGTTTTGACATCACTGAAACCCGCGATCTAGAGCGGTTGATTCAGTTTGAGTTAAGTTTCGACGGCTACTTTGTTCAGCGAGTGACTGACGAGTTGGCACCCGGCTTTGCGGCGTTCTAAAACTATTCCATCGGCCCGGCGTCGAATTGACCTGAACCCTCCCCTGCATTAATCAAGAGGATGAATCATGAGTGACAAGGATAAACAGCCGTTGGCTGCGTCGGCTTCAGCCGCTCAAGTGGCGGAGTCCGCCGATGCAGCGCTAAAGCACATCGTTGACGGCTTTTTGCATTTCCATCACGACGTCTTCCCTCAGCAAGAAGAACTCTTCAAGAAACTCGCCACGGCCCAGAACCCTCGGGCGATGTTCATCACCTGCGCCGACTCGCGCATCGTGCCCGAGCTGATTACCCAGAGCTCGCCCGGCGACCTGTTCGTGACCCGTAACGTCGGTAACGTGGTGCCACCCTACGGGCAGATGAACGGCGGCGTTTCCACGGCCATCGAATACGCGGTCCTTGCCCTGGGCGTGCAGCACATCATCGTGTGCGGGCACTCCGACTGCGGCGCGATGCGCGCGGTGCTCAACCCTGCGAGCCTGGAGAAGATGCCGACGGTCAAGGCCTGGCTGCGGCACGCCGAAGTCGCCAAGACCATGGTTCACGACAACTGCGACTGCGCCAATGAAGGCGAGAGCATGAAGATGCTGACCGAAGAAAACGTCATCGCCCAGTTGCAGCATTTGCGCACCCACCCGTCCGTGGCCTCGCGCATGGCCAATGGTCATTTGTTTATCCATGGCTGGATCTACAACATCGAGACCAGTGAAATCCGCGCCTACGATGCGGAAAAGGCGGCGTTTCGACCGCTGAACGGCACCGAACCAATCCCCTCCGCGACGCCTAAAGCGCGCTTCTAACACACTTCCCTGCCGGGTAGAGCGGTGGCTGCCATGGATGCAGCCAGGCTTTGCCGCGCCCGGCGAATGCCTCGGGAGAGTCATCATGCGTGCTGCTCAATTAAAAGCTGTGTTGCCTCGGGAGCTGCTGGCCTCCGTGGTAGTGTTTCTGGTCGCCCTGCCCTTGTGCATGGGGATCGCGATCGCTTCCGGCATGCCGCCGGCCAAGGGCCTGATCACCGGGATCATCGGGGGCCTGGTGGTGGGCTGGATGGCGGGGTCGCCGTTGCAAGTCAGCGGGCCGGCGGCGGGGTTGGCGGTGTTGGTGTTCGAACTGGTGCGCCAGCACGGCATGCCGATGCTCGGGCCGATCCTGCTGCTGGCCGGCTTGCTGCAACTGCTGGCCGGGCGTTTGCGCCTGGGCTGCTGGTTTCGTGTCACGGCGCCGGCGGTGGTCTACGGCATGTTGGCGGGGATCGGCGTGCTGATTGTGCTGTCGCAGGTCCATGTGATGCTCGACGGTGCGCCCCAGCCATCAGGGCTGGACAACCTGGCGGGCTTCCCGGCCGCGTTGGCAGCGGCGGTGCCTACCCTGGGCGGCGGCCTTGGCTGGCAGGCCGGTTTGCTGGGGCTGTCGACCATGTTGGTGATGTACCTGTGGGATAAGTTCCGCCCGCAACCGCTGCGGTTTGTGCCGGGTGCCTTGTTGGGTGTGGGCCTGGCAACGCTGGCCAGCTTGGTACTGGCGTTGCAGGTCAAGCGCGTGGAGGTGCCGGAAAACCTCGCCGACGCCATCGATTGGCTGCGTCCCAGCGACTTGCTGAACCTGGCCGATCCCCAATTGTTGATCGCCGCGTTCGCCGTGGCGTTTATCGCCAGTGCCGAAACCCTGCTTTCGGCCGCCGCAGTCGACCGCATGCACAGTGGCCAGCGTTCTGACTTTGATAAGGAATTGTCCGCGCAAGGCGTGGGCAACATGCTCTGCGGCCTGGTCGGCGCCTTGCCGATGACGGGTGTGATCGTGCGTAGCTCGGCCAACGTGCAGGCCGGCGCCACCACGCGCTTGTCGGCGATGTTCCATGGCGTGTGGCTGCTGGGGTTCGTGCTGTTGCTGTCGAGCGTGCTGCAAAGCATTCCGGTGGCGAGCCTGGCGGGCGTGCTGGTGTACACCGGGATCAAGCTGGTGGACGTCAAGGCGTTCCGCGCGTTGGGCCGCTACGGGCGGATGCCGATGTTTACCTACGCGGCCACGGCGCTGGCGATCGTCTTTACCGACCTGCTGACCGGCGTGTTGGTGGGTTTCGGGCTGACGTTGCTGAAACTGGCGTTCAAGGCTTCGCGCCTGAAAATCAGCCTGATCGATTTGCCCGGCCACGGTGAAATGGAATTGCGTTTGAGCGGCGCGGCGACTTTTCTGAAAGTGCCGGCATTAACCCGCGTGCTGTCGACGGTGCCGGCGGGAAACACCCTGCATGTACCGCTGAACAACCTCAGTTACATCGACCATTCTTGCCTGGAGTTGCTGGAGGAGTGGGGTCGGGCCAATGCGGCCAAGGGCGCGAAGCTGGTGATCGAGGCGCGGGGGTTGAAGCGTCGCTTGGAAGGTCGGGTGCGGACCACGACGAGGATCGGTTCGGCGCCGTTTACCAACTGACGGAACCGGATCAAAAATGCGGGAGGGGGCTTGCCCTCTCCCGCATGTGTTTAGCGTCAGGTCGAAGACTCAGGCCTGCTGATCCAGTTCCAACTCAATGCCCAACTTGCGCGACAGGCACGGCCAGCGCTTCCACGCTGCTTCCGTTGCCAGGCTTTTGAGCTGCTCGCGGTAGGCCTCGACCGATTCCAGCGCAAAGCTGTCTTCGCTGAGCATTTCATCTACCGCATGGTGTACGGCTTCGTCCAACTGGTTGGCAAAGGTTTCACCGATCAGTTGATGGGCAATCAGATTGGCCACGGTGGTGTCCGCTGGAATCAACGGTTGGCCGAAATGCTTGATATACAGGTCATTGACCTCTTCGACCAGGCGATGGGCCAGGTAGGCCTCGTCCAGCAGGCCGTCGAGACCGATATGGCCCGCCAGAATCGCGGGCGGTTGCAGGAAAAACTGCTCGGCAATCTTCAGTACCGGCTTGACCTGGCTTTCGATACCGGCCTCGCGGGCTACGTCGTTGGCGGCGTCCAGCAGGTCTGGGACGAGGTCGACGTAGGCAGTGACAAAGCGTGTCATGACGAGGTTACGATCACCCTCCGCCAGGGTAATGGCCGAATGCAGGTGCGGTAATTGTTTCTCGAGTTGCTGGGCCAGTTGGCCGGTGCTGGCTTCGTGTTGATGGGCAAGGGAAATCTGCTCGCGCAATGCGGCGGTGTTCATGAAAGCTCCAGTGAAGCAGGCGTAGGAAAAGGGAAAGGACAAGGTAGTTCGTTTATACAAGCGTCTAAGACGCATTTGTCATAATTATTTCATGGTTATGCGCCGCTGTTATATCGAATTGCCATCGTTCGTCGGATAAACGATTCCGCCCCCCGGTCTTATGGGCCCCGTCCGTCTGTTTCAGCTCATTTGCCCCTGCACATTGCGGGGTGGCAGGTGCTGTCTATACTCGGTTTTGTACGCGATTAGCTGATGACGCCAGACTGCATAAGCAGGTGAGGCTAAGCGGTTGTAAGCAGTAAGGAAGCCGCTCCCTTCGACGCAGGTGCACACCGGCGGGATAACAAGAACGATAAGGGGAACCCGCAATGACGCGACATCCACATGTTTGGATGGGCCTCCTGTTGTGGTCAGTATTCGGTCAGGCGCATGCCGCCTGGACAACGAATATGGCGCCAGGGGCGACAGAAGTCAGTCACGCCGTGTTCGACCTGCACATGACCATTTTCTGGATCTGTGTAGTGATCGGCATTGTCGTATTTGGCGCGATGTTCTGGTCGATGATCCTTCACCGCCGGTCTACGGGCCAGGTGGCCGCCAAGTTCCACGAAAGCACCACCGTGGAAATCCTCTGGACCGTAGTGCCCTTGCTGATCCTGGTGGCGATGGCCATTCCGGCGACCAAGACTCTGATCAACATCTACGACAGCACGGAATCGGACATCGATATCCAGATCACCGGCTATCAGTGGAAGTGGCATTACAAATACCTCGGCCAGGATGTGGAGTTCTTCAGCAACCTGGCTACTCCCGCCGAGCAGATCCACAACAAGGCCACCAAAGGCGAACATTACCTGCTGGAAGTCGACCAGCCGCTGGTGCTGCCGGTGGGCGCCAAGGTGCGTTTTCTGGTGACCGCCGCGGACGTGATCCACTCCTGGTGGGTGCCGGCCTTTGCGGTCAAGCGCGATGCCATCCCCGGTTTCATCAACGAGGCCTGGACCCGTATCGAGAAGCCCGGCATCTACCGGGGCCAGTGCGCCGAACTGTGCGGCAAGGACCACGGCTTCATGCCCATCGTGGTCGAGGTCAAGTCCAAGGCCGACTACGACACCTGGCTCGGCGAGCGCAAGGCTGAGGCCGCCCAGCTCAAGGAGCTGACCTCCAAGGAGTGGACGCTGGACGAACTGGTCGCCCGTGGCGACAAGGTCTACCACACCAGCTGTGTGGCCTGTCACCAGGCCGAAGGCCAGGGCCTGCCGCCGATGTTCCCGGCGCTCAAGGGTTCGCCGATCGCCACCGGAAGCAAGGAAGACCACCTGCACCGCGTCTACTTCGGCAAGCCCGGCACCGCCATGGCCGCCTTTGGCAAGCAACTCTCGGAAGTGGATATCGCCGCGGTGGTGACCTACGAGCGCAACGCCTGGGGCAACAACAAAGGCGACATGGTCACGCCCAAAGACGTGCTGGCTCTGAAACAGGCGGAAAGCAAATGACTCACTTCATTGCGAATGCGCTGAACCGCCCCGCCCACTCGTTTGCAGGAGAACGGCCATGAGCGCTGTGATCGATGACCATGGCCACGCCAGTGACCATGCCCACGGCCCCGCCAAGGGTTTGATGCGCTGGGTGCTGACCACCAACCACAAAGACATCGGCACGATGTACCTGTGGTTCGCCTTCACCATGTTCCTGCTCGGCGGCTCGTTCGCCATGGTGATCCGCGCCGAGCTGTTCCAGCCCGGCCTGCAGATCGTCGAGCCGGCGTTCTTCAACCAGATGACCACCATGCACGGCTTGATCATGGTGTTCGGCGCGGTGATGCCGGCGTTCGTCGGCCTGGCCAACTGGATGATCCCGCTGATGATCGGCGCGCCGGACATGGCCCTGCCGCGCATGAACAACTTCAGCTTCTGGCTGCTGCCGGCGGCGTTCCTGCTGCTGGTCTCGACCCTGTTCACCCCGGGTGGCGGGCCGAATTTCGGCTGGACCTTCTACGCCCCGCTCTCCACCACCTACGCCCCGGAAAGCGTGACGTTCTTCATCTTCGCCATCCACCTGATGGGCATCAGTTCGATCATGGGCGCGATCAACGTGGTCGCCACCATTCTCAACCTGCGCGCACCGGGCATGACCCTGATGAAAATGCCGCTGTTCGTGTGGACCTGGCTGATCACCGCCTTCCTGCTGATCGCGGTGATGCCGGTGCTGGCCGGCTGCGTGACGATGATGCTGATGGACATCCACTTCGGCACCAGCTTCTTCAGTGCCGCCGGCGGCGGTGATCCGGTGTTGTTCCAGCATGTGTTCTGGTTCTTCGGCCATCCCGAGGTGTACATCATGATCCTGCCGGCCTTCGGCGCCGTCAGCTCGATCATCCCGACCTTTTCGCGCAAACCGCTGTTTGGCTACACCTCGATGGTCTACGCCACGGCGAGTATCGCGTTCCTGTCGTTCATCGTGTGGGCGCACCACATGTTCGTGGTCGGCATTCCGCTGGTGGGCGAGTTGTTCTTCATGTACGCCACCCTGCTGATCGCCGTCCCGACGGGGGTGAAGGTGTTCAACTGGGTCAGCACCATGTGGCAAGGCTCGCTGACGTTCGAGACGCCGATGCTGTTTGCGGTGGCGTTCGTGATCCTGTTCACCATCGGCGGTTTCTCCGGCTTGATGCTGGCCATCGCGCCGGCAGACTTCCAGTACCACGACACCTACTTCGTGGTGGCGCACTTCCATTACGTACTGGTGCCCGGCGCAATCTTCGGCATCTTCGCCTCGGCTTACTACTGGCTGCCGAAATGGACCGGCCACATGTACGACGAAACCCTGGGCAAGCTGCACTTCTGGCTGTCTTTCGTGGGCATGAACATGGCGTTCTTCCCGATGCACTTCGTCGGGTTGGCCGGCATGCCGCGTCGGGTGCCGGACTACAACCTGCAGTTCGCCGACTTCAACATGGTCTCGTCCATCGGCGCGTTCATGTTCGGTGCCACGCAGATCTTCTTCCTGTTTATCGTGATCAAGTGCATCCGCGGCGGCCCGCCAGCACCGGCCAAGCCGTGGGACGGCGCTGAAGGCCTGGAGTGGAGCGTGCCCTCGCCCGCGCCGTACCACACCTTCACCACGCCACCGGAGGTCAAATGAACCGGCTTCCACAAATCCCCTCCCACACTGTCGGGTGATCGCCATGGCTGACTCCGTGCCACTCAAGCGCCTGGTCACCCGTCTGTTGATCCTGGTGCTGGCGATGTTCGCCTTCGGCTTTGCCCTGGTGCCGATCTACGACGTGATGTGCAAGGCGTTCGGCATCAACGGCAAGACGGCCGGGCAGTATGAGGGCGAGCAGATCGTCGATCCGTCGCGCCAGGTGCGGGTGCAGTTCCTGTCCACCAATGCCATCGACATGGTCTGGGAGTTCCATTCCAAGGCCGACGAGATCGTGGTCAACCCCGGCGCGGTCAACGAGATGCTCTTCGTGGCCTACAACCCCAGCGACAAGCCGATGACCGCCCAGGCGATCCCGAGCATTTCCCCGGCTGAAGCGGCGATGTACTTCCACAAGACCGAGTGTTTTTGCTTCACCCAGCAAGTGCTGCAACCCGGTGAGCGCATCGAAATGCCGGTGCGCTTCATTGTCGATCGCGACATGCCCAAGGATGTGAAGCATTTGACCCTGGCGTACACGCTGTTTGATATCACCGCGCGCCAACCGCCCGTGGCTGTCCATAGCGGCGGCTAGCTACTGTTTGCCCGCTCAATCAGGAGAGCGAATACATGTCGACTCATGATACGTACTACGTACCAGCGCAAAGCAAATGGCCGATAATTGCTACGGTTGGCCTGCTGATCACCGTGTATGGCCTGGGCGTGTGGTTCAACGACCTGAAGGCTGCGCGCCCGGAATCCCACGGGCCGTGGATCTTTTTCGTCGGTGGCCTGTTGCTGGCCTACATGCTGTTCGGCTGGTTCGGCGCGGTGATCAAGGAAAGCCGCGCCGGGTTGTACAGCGCGCAGATGGACCGCTCGTTCCGCTGGGGCATGACCTGGTTCATCTTTTCCGAAGTGATGTTCTTCATCGCGTTCTTCGGTGCGCTGTTTTATGTGCGGCATATGTCGGCGCCGTGGTTGGCGGGCGAAGGCTCCAAAGGCATCGCGCATATGCTGTGGCCGAATTTCGAGTTTATCTGGCCGCTGCTCAACAACCCCGATCCCAAGCTGTTTCCCGCGCCCGAAGGCACCATCAGCCCGTGGGGCCTGCCGTTGGTCAACACCATCCTGCTGGTGAGTTCCAGCGTGACCATCACCATCGCCCACCATGCGCTGCGCAAAGGCCATCGCGGTGCGCTGAAGCTCTGGCTGGCGATCACGGTGCTGCTGGGCCTGGGGTTTCTTGGGTTCCAGGCCGAGGAATACATCCACGCCTACAAAGAGCTGGGCCTGACATTGGGCTCCGGCGTGTACGGCGCGACCTTCTTCATGCTCACCGGTTTTCACGGGGCCCACGTGACCATCGGCACGATTATTTTGTTCGTGATGCTGATGCGTATCTTGCGCGGGCACTTCAATGCCGAGCACCAGTTCGGTTTCGAGGCGGCCAGTTGGTATTGGCACTTTGTGGATGTGGTCTGGATCGGCCTGTTTTTCTTCGTGTATGTGCTGTGAGGCGCGCTACCAAGGCGCATGCGACACCAACTGGCCGCTGAAAAAGCCGCAGGCGATCAACGCCACGGTGATCACGGCCAGTACGACACGCACGGTCAAGGCGGTGACGAGGCGGTTGGAGTGGCCCTCGTCCTTGACCAGAAAGAACAAGCCACTGAACAGGCTCGCGACGGTCGCGATGAGCATCAGGGCAATGGCGGCTTTGAGCATGGTCTGGCTCCAGGGCTTATAGGGGAGGGGCGATGAAATCCAGTATAGCCAGTGCCATCCAGCGCTTTCGCCCCGGTATCGCGCCGACGCTGGTGGTGCTCGTGTTGCTGCCGCTGATGGTGGGCCTGGGGTTCTGGCAACTGTCGCGCGGCCATGAAAAACAGCTGATGGTGGACAGCTATGCCGAGCGCCGCGCCGCTGAGCCGGTGGGCAGTGCCCAACTCGACAGCATGGCTGATCCGGCCTTCCGTCGCGTGCATCTGCGCGGTCAATTCGACGGCGAGCACAGTGTGTTGCTCGACAACCGCATGCGTAATGGCAAGGCCGGCGTCGAGCTGCTGCAACCGTTTCACGACCAGGCCAGCGGCCTGTGGCTGCTGCTCAATCGCGGCTGGTTGCCCTGGCCGGATCGGCGCGCGCCGCCCGTCTTCAGCACGCCGGAACAGCCGGTGAATCTTGACGCCTGGGTGTATGTCGCGCCCGGCGAAACCTTCCAGTTGCACGCCGACCCGGCGACCGCGCACTGGCCGCGCCTGCTCACCGCGCTGCATCCGGCCACGCTGTGGGCCGAGCTGGGGCGCAGCGGTTTTGCCTACGAACTGCGCGCCGAAGCCGGCCCCGGCACCTACGACACCACCTGGCCCATCGTTGCCATGGGCCCGGAAAAACACCTGGCCTATGCGGTGCAATGGTTCGCCATGGCGTTGGCGCTGCTCAGCCTTTACCTCTACCTCGGATGGCACAACGCAAAGGAGAAGCACCATGGGAGCGGCCATGAATCCACTCAACATGTCTGATGCGCCAGCGACGCCCGACCGGCGCAAAGGCCGCTGGCAACTGATCCTGATCCTGCTGATGGTGATCGGCCCGATGGCGCTCGCCACCTTTATGTACAAGCTGCAGTTCTGGGTGCCGGACAGTCGCAGTTACCACGGCGAACTGATCGGCAACGGCCAGACCCGCGCCGATATCGGCGTGCAGGCGGACGAACAGCGCTGGCAGTTGCTCGTCACCGCGCCCAGCGCCTGCGCCGCCGAGTGCCGGCAACTGGTGTACCTGGCGCGGCAGCTGCAGATTGGCCTCGGCCGCGATGCGTCCCGGGCCAGTCATGCCCTGGCCAGTGCGCAGCCGGTCGGCGCCGATTACGAGGCCAGGCTCAAGGCCGAATACCCGCAATTGCAACGCTACCCGCTGGACTTGACGACCTTCGGCAAAGCCGCCGCCGCACCGGGCGAGGCGCAACTGTGGATCGTCGATCCCCACGGCAACCTGGTGCTGCGCTACGACACGACGGTCAAGGGCAAGGACTTGCTCAACGACCTGCGCCACCTGCTGAAACTGTCGAACATCGGATAAGGGCATCGTCATGGCCAAACCTGGATTTCGCCTCGCGCTGTTTGCCACCTTGCTGGCGCTGATTGTCGTATTGCTCGGCGCCTATACGCGCCTGACCCACGCCGGCCTGGGTTGTCCGGATTGGCCAGGGTGCTACGGCTTTATCAGCGTGCCGCAAAGCGACGCCCAGTTGGCCCATGCCGAGTTGCATTTCCCGGACACGCCGGTGGAGGCCGACAAAGGCTGGAGCGAGATGGTTCATCGTTACTTTGCCGGCACCCTGGGCCTGCTGATCGTGTTGCTGGCAGCGCGCTCGTGGCGGCATCGGCGCGACCCCGGCCAGCCGGTGAAGTTGCCGCTGTTCCTGTTGGCGGTGGTGTTCGCCCAGGCGGCGTTCGGTATGTGGACGGTGACGCTCAAGCTCTGGCCGCAAGTGGTGACCGGGCATCTGTTGGGCGGCTTTGCGACCTTGAGCCTGTTGTTTCTGCTGACCCTGCGCCTGTCCGGTGTGCTGCCCGCGCTGATCGTGCCCAAGCGCCTGCAATATTGGGCCACCGCCGGCCTGGTGCTGGTGATCGGCCAGATCGCACTGGGCGGCTGGGTGAGTTCCAACTACGCGGCGGTGGCCTGTATCGATTTGCCCACCTGCCATGGCCAGTGGTGGCCGGCGGCGGACTTTGCCAATGGCTTCCACCTGACCCAGCACATCGGCCCCAATTACCTCGGCGGCCAGCTCGACAGCGACGCGCGCACGGCCATTCACCTGACCCACCGCATCGGCGCGCTGCTGGTCACCCTGGTGTTACTGGGCCTGGCCTGGCAGCTGCGCGCGGTGGGCATGACCCGGCTCGCGGGCCTGCTGCTGATCGCCCTGGCGGCACAGATCGGCCTGGGCCTGAGCAACGTGTATTTCCACCTGCCGCTGCCGGTGGCGGTCGGTCACAACGCCGGTGGCGCAGCCTTGTTGCTGACCCTGGTACTGGTCAATTACCACGCCCGTACCAGCCTGGTCCGGGTGCGCCGCCAGATGCCGTTCGGCTGGCGTTTCAGCCCGCGTAAACACGTATCGGGCCTTATCACCCTCAAAGGAGAGATGCCATGGCGACCTTGATCGGCGCGCGTCACGGCCAGGCGATCTGGCGTGACTACCTGGAGCTGACCAAGCCGAAAGTGGTGGTGCTGATGCTCATCACCTCGCTGGTGGGCATGTTCCTCGCCACCCGCGCCGGGGTGCCGTGGGCGGTGCTGATCTTCGGCAACCTGGGGATCGCCCTGTGTGCCGGTGGCGCGGCGGTGGTCAACCACGTCGTCGATCGGCGCATCGATACGCTGATGGCACGCACGCAAAAGCGCCCGATCGCACAGGGGCGTGTATCGCCCGGGGCGGCGCTGGCCTTTGCTTTGTTTCTGGCTGTTGCCGGGTTGGCGCTGCTGCTAGCGTTCACCAACCCGCTGGCGGCCTGGCTGACGCTGGCTTCGTTGCTCGGTTATGCGGTGATCTACACCGGCTTTCTCAAGCGCGCGACGCCGCAGAACATCGTCATCGGTGGCCTGGCTGGCGCGGCGCCGCCGCTGTTGGGCTGGGTTGCGGTCACCGGGCATGTCAGCGCCGAGCCGCTGCTGCTGGTGCTGATCATCTTCGCCTGGACCCCGCCGCACTTCTGGGCCCTGGCCATTCACCGCAAGGAGGAATACGCCAAGGCCGATATTCCGATGCTGCCGGTCACCCATGGCGAGCACTACACCAAGGTGCATATCCTGCTCTACACCTGCGTCCTGCTGGCGGTGAGTCTGATGCCCTACGTCATCCATATGAGCGGCCTGCTGTACCTCGGATCTGCGCTGGTGTTGGGCGCACGCTTTCTGCAATGGGCCTGGGTGCTGTACCGTGGCGCTCAGCCGCACGCGGCGATCAACACGTTCAAGTACTCTATCTGGTACCTGTTCCTGCTGTTTATCGCCCTGCTTGTAGACCACTACTTATTGTTGAACCTATGACCCGAACCCAAAAAACTGTCTTCATTCTGGTGGCCATTGTCGCGTTGATCATGGGCCTGACCGTCAACAAAGTGCTCTCGGGCAAGGGCCAGGGCGACCCGACCGCCTTGATCGATGCCGGCATCATCCTGCTGCCGCAAAGCCGCCAATTGCCGCCGGTGACCATGACCAACCAGGACGGCCAGCCGGTGCTGGTCAACGAGTTGAAGGGCAAGTGGAGCCTGCTGTTCTTCGGCTACACCTTCTGCCCGGACATCTGCCCCACCACCCTCGCCCAACTGCGCCAGATCAAGAGCGAGTTGCCCAAAGAGGCTGTGGATAAGTTGCAGGTGATCCTGGTCAGCGTCGACCCGAACCGCGACACGCCGACTCAGCTCAAGCAATACCTGGGCTATTTCGACCCGCAATTCGAAGGCCTGACCGGCGCGAATGTGGACGATGTGCAGAAGGTGTCGAACGCGGTGAGCATCCCGTTCATTCCGGCGGACACGACCAAGCCGAACTACACGGTCGACCACAGCGGCAACCTCGCGCTGATCGGCCCGGATGGCACCCAGCGTGGGTTCATTCGTGCGCCGCTGAACAACCAGAAGCTGGTGGCGCAGTTGCCAGGGCTGTTGCAGCGCAAATAACAGGCAACACAAAACACAGGTGGGAGGGGGCTTGCTCCCGATGGCGGTGGGTCAGTCAACGTATGCATCGACTGAACTGCCGCTATCGGGAGCAAGCCCCCTCCCACATTGTTTGATCTGCGGTGTGTTGGGGAGCGAGTCGGATCAGAACGCCGGCTTGATCGCGCCTTTGTACTTCTCTTCGATGAACTTCTTCACTTCAGGCGTGTGCAGGGCTGCGACCAGCTTCTTCACGGCGTCCGAGTCTTTGTTGTCTTCGCGGGTCACCAGGATGTTCACGTAAGGCGAGTCGCTGCCTTCGATGACCAGGGCGTCTTTGGACGGGTCCAGTTTGGCTTCCAGCGCGTAGTTGGTGTTGATCAGCGCCAGGTCGACCTGGGTCAGCACGCGCGGCAACGTGGCGGCTTCCAGTTCGCGGAACTTGAGTTTTTTCGGGTTGGCGGTGATGTCCTTGATGGTCGACAGGATGTTGGTCGGGTCCTTCAGGGTGATCAGGTTGTGCTTGGCCAGCAGCAACAGCGCACGGCCGCCGTTGGTGGCGTCGTTCGGGATCACGACGTTGGCGCCGTCAGGCAGGTCGGCCAGGGTCTTGTACTTGCTGGAGTAAGCGCCCAGGGGTTCGAGGTGGACCGCGCCGACGCTCACCAGGTGCGTGCCCTTGGCTTTGTTGAACTCATCCAGGTACGGCTGGTGCTGGAAGAAGTTGGCGTCCAGGCGCTTTTCGGCCACTTGTACGTTGGGCTGCACGTAGTCGGTGAAGACTTTGACCTGCAAGTCCACGCCCTCTTTGGCGAGTGCCGGCTTCACGAATTCGAGGATTTCCGCGTGGGGCACCGGCGAGGCGGCAACCGTGATGGTCTCGGCGTGGGCCGAAAACGCGGCGACGGCGGCGAAAGCAACCAGTAGTTTTTTCATCCAGCAAGCTCCTTGTTCGGGCATTTATCGGCGTATAGCCGGCAATAGTCGTTATTTTCGAGAAAAATGCACCACCAGCTTGTCGCCGACGGTTTGCAGAATTTGCACCAGGATCAACAACAGCACCACCGTGACGACCATCACATCGGTCTGGAAGCGCTGGTAGCCGAAACGGATGGCCAGGTCGCCCAGGCCGCCGGCACCGACGACGCCGGCCATGGCGGTGTAGGACACCAGTGTAATCGCCGTCACCGTAATCGCCGCGAAAATGCCGGGGCGGGCCTCAGGCAATAAAGCATGGGTGATGATCTGGCGCGTGCTGGCTCCCATGGACTGGGTGGCTTCGATGATGCCGCGGTCCACTTCACGCAGCGCGGTCTCCACCAGGCGCGCAAAGAACGGCGTTGCGCCCACGACCAGCGGCGGAATCGCACCGGCCACACCCAGCGAAGTGCCGGTGATCAGCACGGTGAACGGGATCATCACGATCAACAGGATGATGAACGGCAGCGAGCGCAGGATGTTCACGCTCAGCGACAGCAACGCGTACAGGCCTTTTTGCTCGAACAGCTGGCGCGGGCTGCACAGAAACAGCAGCACGCCCAAGGGCAAGCCGAGCAGCACGGTGAAGAACAGCGAACCGAACAGCATGGTCATGGTGTCGCCGGTGGCGAGCCAGATTTCGGACCAGTCGATATTGGCGAAGAAACTCATCAGGACTTCCATTAGCGCAGCACCTCCATGTGGACGTCGGCGGCGGTGAAGCGTGCAAAGGCCGCTTCCATGTCACCGCCGGTGATGGCGAGGGTCAGTTGCCCGTAGGGGATGTCTTTGATGCGGTCGATACGCCCGGCGAGGATGCTGTAGTCCACACCCGTTTCGCGGGCGATGTTACCCAGCAGTGGTGCGTAGGTCGCTTCGCCCTGGAACGTCAGGCGCACGATGCGGCCCGGTACATGGGCGAAGTCATCGCGCTGCTCGCTTTCGTCGACCTGATCGGCTTCCTGGACAAAGCGCTTGGTGGTCGGGTGCTTGGGGTGCAGGAACACGTCGGCCACCGAGCCTTGCTCGACGATCACGCCGGCATCCATCACGGCCACCTGGTCGCATACGCGGCGGATCACGTCCATTTCGTGGGTGATCAGTACGATGGTGAGCTTCAACTCGCGGTTGATCTCGGCCAGCAGTTGCAACACCGAGGCGGTGGTCTGCGGGTCAAGGGCGCTGGTGGCTTCGTCGCACAGCAGGATTTTCGGCTTGGTCGCCAGGGCGCGGGCAATGCCGACGCGCTGCTTCTGACCGCCGGACAGTTGCGCCGGGTACTTCTTGGCGTGGTCCGACAGGCCGACGCGCGCCAGCAGTTCGGCGACGCGCTGGTCGATGGCCTTGCGCGACAATTCGCCGGCCAGTGTCAGCGGCAGCGCCACGTTGTCGGCGACGGTCTTGGAGGCCAGCAGGTTGAAGTGCTGGAAAATCATCCCGACCTGCTGGCGGAAACGGCGCAGGCCGTTGGCATCCAGGGCCGTGACTTCTTCGCCATCGACGTTGATCTGGCCGCCGCTGGGTTGCTCGAGGCGATTGATCAGGCGCAACAAGGTACTTTTTCCCGCACCGGAGTGGCCAATCAGACCAAACACCTGGCCGTTCTCGACGCGCAGGTTGGTGGGGTGAAGCGCGGGGATTTCCTTACCGGCGACGCGGTAGGTTTTATGGACGTTATGAAACTCGATCACGTAGCGAACCTTGTGGGGCGCATGGAAAAGGGATCAGCGGTTAGCCGGGCGCGCATTTTAGCCTGTCCGTATAGCGGTTCTTAGCATTTATTTCGCATTCAACCAGTGATTTGGCAATAACGCGATCAAAGGTCATAAAAAAGGAACGGTGCAAATTCGTGTCAGTCACTACTTCAGCAACTCGATTTCCCGGGTGCCGTGCCTGGGGTTTTGCTCAAACGAGCCGGGGACCGCTCTGGCCACTTTGAATAAGGAGTTTTGTCTGATGAGTACCCACAAGCCAGCCATCCCGCCGAAGAGTGAACTGGCGGGCACCGATACCCTGGACCGTGGCAACACCAACGCCAAGCTGCAGGCCCTGGAGGCATTCCGTAGCGACGCGACCGGCCAGGCACTGCGTACCAACCAAGGCGTGAAGATTTCCGATAACCAGAACACCTTGAAAGTCGGTGTCCGCGGCCCCTCGCTGCTGGAAGACTTCATCATGCGTGAAAAAATCACGCATTTTGACCATGAACGTATCCCGGAGCGCATCGTGCATGCGCGCGGTACGGGCGCGCATGGCTATTTTCAGACCTATGAGAACCATTCGGCGCTGAGCAAGGCCGGTTTCCTGCGTAACCCCGAGCATAAAACCCCGGTGTTCGTGCGTTTTTCCACCGTGCAAGGCCCGCGTGGTTCGGGCGATACGGTGCGCGACGTGCGCGGTTTTGCCGTGAAGTTCTTCACCGAGGAAGGCAACTTCGACCTGGTGGGCAACAACATGCCGGTATTTTTCATTCAGGATGCGATCAAGTTTCCCGACTTTGTGCATGCGGTAAAGCCTGAGCCGCACAATGAAATGCCTACCGGAGGCTCGGCCCACGATACGTTCTGGGATTTTGTCTCGCTGCAGCCGGAATCGGCGCACATGGTGATCTGGGCCATGTCTGACCGGGCTATTCCGAAAAGCCTGCGTGCCATGCAGGGGTTCGGTATTCACACCTTTCGCTTGATCAATACCGAAGGTAAATCGAGCTTCGTGAAATTCCACTGGCATCCAACAGTCGGCACCTGTTCCCTGGTGTGGGACGAAGCGCAAAAGCTTGCCGGTAAAGATACCGATTACCACCGTCGCGACCTGTGGGAAGCGATTGAGGGCGGTGACTACCCTGAGTGGGAGTTGGGTGTACAGATCGTTGCGCAAGAAGACGAGCATAAGTTCGACTTCGACCTGCTCGATCCGACCAAGATCATCCCCGAAGAGTTGGTGCCGATTACGCCGCTGGGCAAGATGGTGCTTAACCGCAACCCCGACAACTTCTTTGCCGAAGTCGAGCAAGTCGCCTTTTGCCCTGGCCATATCGTGCCGGGTATCGACTTCACCAACGACCCGCTACTGCAAGGCCGCCTGTTTTCCTACACGGATACCCAGATCAGCCGACTCGGTGGGCCGAACTTTCATGAGCTGCCGATCAATCGGCCTGTAGTGCCTTTCCATAATGGTCAGCGGGATGCCCAGCATCGCACTGTGATCGATAAGGGCCGGGCTGCGTATGAGCCGAATTCGATCGATGGCGGTTGGCCGAAAGAAACGCCGCCCGCGGCTCAGGAGGGTGGTTTCGAAACCTATTACGAGCGCGTCGATGCCAACAAGGTGCGCGAGCGCAGTGAGTCGTTTGGCGATCACTTCTCCCAGGTCACGCTGTTTTTTAACAGCATGAGCCACCATGAGAAAGAGCACATCATTGCGGCCTACAGTTTTGAGTTGGGCAAGGTGGAGCGCGAGGTTATCCGTGTCCGTCAGGTCAATGAGATTCTGGCCAACATCGACCTGGAACTGGCCAGGCGCGTTGCACAGAACCTGGGTCTGCCCGCACCGACCAAAGGCACGGTGCCGCCGCGCAAGGCGTCGGTGAAAGCGTCGCCGGCGTTGAGCCAGGTGAACCTGCTGTCGGGCGATATCAAAACGCGCAAAGTGGCGATTCTGGCGGCCGATGGTGTCGACGGCGCGGCAATTGCCGCATTGAAAAAAGCGCTGCAAGCCGAGGGCGCACACGCCAAGTTGCTCGGGCCGACCTCGGCGCCGGTCACCACGGCCGATGGCAAGCATCTGGCGGTGGATGCGTCGATGGCAGGCCTGCCCTCGATTGCGTTTGATGCGGTGTTCGTGCCCGGCGGTAAGGCGTCGATCAAGGCGTTGAGTGGGGACGGCGTGGCGTTGCACTACCTGCTGGAGGCCTACAAGCACCTGAAGGCGATTGCCGTGGCCAGTGACGCGCAGCCCTTGCTCGACCTGCTCAAGCTCGAGGCGGATGGGGGGTTGATCGTGGGGGCGGATGCCAAGGCGTTCAAGGCGTTCTTTAAAGCGATTGCCCAGCATCGGGTCTGGGAGCGTGAGCCGAAGGCCAAGGCGGTTCCGGCTTAAGTCATCTGTTGTTGGTTAGATTGCCATCGGGGGCAAGCCCCCTCCCACACTTTGAATGTATTCACCGTTCAAAATGTGGGAGGGGGCTTGCCCCCGATGGCTTTATTCCGCCTTGCGCGGAATCAGCACAACCTGCGCCGGAATAGTCTTCAGGATCTGCCGGTGAATCGTCAGGTCGTAGCCCGAATCAATGCGCTTGACCCGTTTGCTCAGCAAGGTCGCCAGCCACGGGTAATCCTGGGTGCGCGGTGCCTGGATGGTCACATCGCACTGGTAATTCACCACGTCGGTGGCGATGGCATCCAGCTGATGGCGCAGCTCTTCGATGTCTGTGAGGTTCAGCGCCACGGTGGTGCTCTGCGCGGCCGGGTCGATGACCTTGGCGACGGGCTTGGTTTCGGCGGCCTTGAGGGCGGCCTCGGCTTTGTCCAGCTCGGCTTTGCGCGCGTGGGTGATGGCGCTGTTGACGCCACCGGTCAGCGCCGGAGCCTTGGGCATCAATGCGCGGGCGCGGCTGAGGGCGGTAGCGGCGGCGTTGACATCACCTTTTTGCAACACGATCTGACTGCGTTGCAGGTAGGCCTCGGCCAGTTGACGCTGGTAAGCCTCGAGCGCCGGATCGTTGGGCGACTGGGCCTGCAGCGCGGCCAGTTGGTCTTCGGCGGTGGCCAGCTCGCTGCTGGCCAGGTTTTGCTCCAGTTGCGCGATGGCGACCGCGCGTGCGTCCGGGGCCTCGGGGGCGGCGGGCGGGGTACTTTGACAAGCGCCCAGCAGCAGGGAAAATGCGGCAAGGAGCAGATAACGGGAGGTGAACGGCTTCATTCCTGCGACTCTCTATTTGCGCAAAAAGCGAGCAAGTCTACACCCCTCGACGGGGCAGGACAAAACTCAGCAGAAACAGGGCGGCCGCCGTGACCACAATCGACGGCCCTGCCGGCGTGTCCTTGAACCAGGACAGCGCCAGGCCCCCACACACTGCCAGCATCCCCAGTACGCTGGCGCCGATCGCCATCTGTTCCGGCGAGCGGGCGTGGCGCTGGGCGGCGGCTGCGGGAATGATCAGCAGTGACGTGATCAACAATACGCCGACAATCTTCATCGCGACAGCGATCACCACGGCGATCAACAACATCAAGGTCATGCGCAGCGCGGGCACGGGCAAGCCTTCCACCGTGGCCAGTTCTTCATGCACGGTGATTGCCAGCAGCGGGCGCCACAGCGTCACCAGCAGCACCAGCACGGCTGCGCTGCCGCCGAGAATCCACGCAAGGTCCGTGGGGCTGATCGCCAGCAGGTCGCCGAACAGGTAAGCCATCAGGTCGATGCGTACTTCATGCATGAAGCTCAGCACCACCAGGCCCAGGGACAGGGTGCTGGGCGCCAGGATGCCCAGCAACGTGTCGGAGGCCAGCGGCTGGCGCTGTTGCAGGGTCACCAGCAGCACCGCCAGCAGCAGGCAGCCGACGGTCACGGCGATGGTCGGGCTCACATCCAGCAGAAAGCCCAGGGCCACGCCCAGCAATGCGGCGTGGGACAAGGTGTCGCCGAAATAGGCCATGCGCCGCCAGACCACGAACGAGCCCAGCGGGCCCGCCACCAGCGCCAGAGCCAAGCCTGCCAGCAGGGCGTAGAGCAGAAAATCAGCCATGCTTGCAGCTATCTCCATGAACGTGAGTGTGGGGTGTGGCGGGATCGTCGACCACGGCGCCATGCAGGTCATGGGCGTGGTCGTGATGGTGGTGATAAATCGCCAGGCTCTGCGCGTTCTTGCCGAACAGCTCGACGAACGCCGGGTCGCCGCTGACTTGCTCCGGATGGCCGGAGCAGCACACGTGGCGGTTGAGGCACACCACTTGGTCGGTGGTGCTCATCACCAGGTGCAGGTCGTGGGAGACCATCAGCACGCCGCAGCCAAGGCGGTCGCGCAGGCGGGTGATCAAGCTGTACAACTCGGCCTGGCCGGCGACGTCGACGCCCTGCACCGGTTCGTCGAGCACCAGCAGTTCCGGCTCGCGCAACAGGGCGCGGGCCAGCAACACGCGCTGCATTTCACCGCCGGAGATGCTTTGCACCGGGCTGTCGATGACCTGTTCGGCACCGACCTCCTTGAGCGCGGCTTGCGCGCGGGCGCGGTCCACGCCCGGCACCAGGCGCAGGAAGCGCAGCACCGACAAGGGCAGCGTCGGGTCCACGAAGAGTTTTTGCGGCATATAACCGACACGCAGCTTGGGCTTGCGCCACACACTGCCGGTGTCGGGCTTGAGCAGGCCGAGTACGGCGCGCACCAGGGTGGTCTTGCCGGCGCCATTGGGGCCGATCAGCGTGACGATCTGCCCCGGTTCGACGCTCAGCGCGATGTTATCCAGCACGTTTTGCCCGGCGAACGTGACCCCGACCTGCTCCAGGCGGATTAACGCGTTGCTCATCAAGCCCCCTGGCAACCGGCGCAGAGCCCGACGACTTCGACGGTTTGCCCTTCCACCTTGAAGCCGACGTCGGCGGCGCTCTGGATGATGGCGTCGCTGATGCTGCTTTGCTCAAGCTCAATGGCGGCGTGGCACTTGCGACAGATCAGGAACTGACCCTGGTGCGCGTGTTCCGGGTGGTTGCAGCCGACGAAGGCGTTGAGTGACGCGATGCGGTGTACCAGGCCGTTGTCCAGCAGGAAATCCAGCGCGCGGTACACCGTGGGCGGCGCGGCGCGGCGACCGTCCTGCTCGCTGAGCACGCCGAGGATGTCGTAGGCGCCCAGCGGCTTGTGGCTCTGCCAGACCAGTTCCAGCACGCGCCGACGCAGGGCGGTCAGGCGCAGACCCTGCCGTGCGCAGAGGGTGTCGGCCTCCGACAGCGCGGTATGCACGCAGTGAGAGTGGTCGTGGGGACGGCTGGCAAGCGGTGTTATAGGCATGAGCGGCGACAGATATTTGATAGAGACGTTATTATGTTACCCGTTCCTACGCCATTGAGTGGTCATCGTGTCCCGACTTTTTCCCGTTTTTGTCGTATTTGTCGCCAGTTTGCTCACCGCGGGTGCCGCTCAGGCGGAGGTCAAGGTGCTGACCAGCATCAAGCCGCTGCAGTTGATTGCCGCGGCTGTGCAGGACGGCGTGGCGGTTCCCGAGGTGTTGTTGCCGCCGGGGGCCTCGCCGCATAACTATGCGTTGCGCCCATCCGACGTGCGGCGCGTGCAGTCGGTAGACCTGCTGTATTGGATCGGCCCGGACATGGAAGGCTTCCTGCCCCGCGTCCTCAAGGGGCGCAGCCTGCCGACGGTGGCCGTGCAGGATCTTCCGGGCATGAAACTCCGCCGTTTCGCCGAAGATAGCCATTCCCACGCCGACGATGCCGACGAACATGACCACGATCATCGCCCAGGCACTTTGGATGCACATCTTTGGTTGTCGACGCTCAACGCCCGGGTGATTGCCGCACGCATGGGCGCCGACCTCAGCGCCGCGGACCCGGCCAATGCCGAGCGCTACCAGCTCAACGTGAAGGCGTTCGTGAGCCGACTGGATGCGTTGGACGCGCGCTTGAAAGCGCGGATGGCCGGCATCCACGACAAGCCTTACTTTGTGTTCCACGAAGCCTTTGATTATTTCGAAGAGGCCTACGGCCTCAAGCACGCCGGTGTGTTCAGCGTGGCCGCCGAAGTGCAGCCCGGTGCCCAGCATGTGGCGGCGATGCGTACACGTTTGCAGGAAGTCGGCAAGACCTGCGTGTTCAGTGAGCCGCCGCTGCGTCCGCGCCTGGCGGAAACGCTGGTGGCCGGTTTGCCGGTGAAATTGGCGGAGCTGGATGCGTTGGGCGGGTACACCCCGGCTTCCGCTCAAGGTTACGAACAGGTGCTGGACAAGCTGGGCAATGACTTGGCGGGCTGCCTGGAGTCGCTCTGAAAGCCCAGGCATAACGTCTGTAGGAGGGAGCAAGAAGCTCCCTCCCGCATTTTAGAGCGCGAACGGCAGCTGGATCGCGACCTGCTGGCGCTGCGCCAGCCGATGCTCGAACTCCGCCGGGTCATGAATCAACACATCCTGCCCGGCAAACGACTCCGCCGCGATCAGGCGTGACAACCAGAACCGCACGCACGCCACGCGCAACATCGTCGGCCACAACTCGGCTTCTTTCGCGGTAAACGGGCGCAACCCCGCATAAGCCCCGAGCAGTGCGCGGGCGCGCTGGCCGTCGAGTACGCCGTCGGCGTCCGAGCACCAGTCATTCAGGGCGATCGCCACGTCGTACAGCATCGGGCCCGAGCAGGCGTTGTAAAAGTCGATCAAGCCCGTCAGGTGCGTGCCTTCAAACATCGCGTTGTCGCGAAACAGATCCGCGTGAATATTCGCGCGCGGCAGGGCGAGGATCTGCGCCTTGTGGGCCTCGATCTCATCCAGTGCGTCGCGCAGCAGGCGTTGCGGCGCTGCGTCCAGGTGCGAAATCAACTGCGCTCCTTCGCTGAGCATCCAGTCCAGCCCGCGATCGGTCTTGCGCTCCAGCACCTTGTCGCCCTGGGTCGCCAGGTGCAGATGGCCAAGCAGGTCGCCGACCTGGGCGCAGTGCTGGGCATTGGCGTCCTTGATGTGCTTGCCGGCCAGGCGCGGTTGCAGCAGCGCCGGTTTGCCGGCCAATTCGCGCAGGGCCACGCCGTCGGTGGTGCGCAGGGCGTAAGGCACCGGCAAGTCGGCGTCGTGGAGCACGTCGAGCAGTTCGATGAAGAACGGCATTTCCTGCACCGGGCCGCGCTCGACCAGGGTCAGGACGAACTCACCCTGTTCCAGGCTGATGAAGAAATTGGTGTTTTCGCTACCCGCGGCGATCCCCTGGAAATCAAGCAGGCGGCCGAGCCCGTAAGGGGCAAGAAAGGTTTCCAGCTCGGGCCGAGCCAGGGGGGTGAACACAGACATGGTTAAAACTGCCAGTACGGGCGCCGCGGTGTGCGGCGCCAATTGAAGTTAAGAAATCATTTCCATTCGAAGATCTTCCATGACGGGATCAGCATATCCGGTTGGTCAGAGCGGATGTAGTTCCCATCGGATCCGTCTGCGCGCACCAGGAAATACGGTGGGAAGCCTTTCTTCGTTATCTTGATTGCGTACAGGAAACCGTTTTGACGGTACTCCTGAATGGTTCTGTCGCCCTCTGTGCGAATGGTAACTTCCGGATCACCCGGAGGTGCACTGTCTGCCGCCATGGCAACCATCGGAGCGAATGCAAACAAGCCGGTCAACAGCAGGCGATTGAATGAGCGCATGATAACCTTGTCCTTTTGTTGTCTGTGGTCCGGCTATTCTAGCGCCTGACCCGCCGAAAAGGTTGATCCTGCTCATGAGCCAAGCCCCCCTCGTCCTGGTGGACGGTTCTTCATATCTGTACCGCGCCTTCCACGCGCTGCCACCGCTGACCACTTCCAAAGGCCTGCCGACCGGTGCGGTCAAGGGCGTGTTGAACATGCTCAAGAGCCTGCGCAAGCAGTACCCGGACAGCCCGTTCGCGGTCGTGTTCGACGCCAAGGGTGGGACCTTTCGCGACGAAATGTACGCCGAATACAAGGCCAACCGCCCAAGCATGCCCGACGACATGCGCCTGCAGATCGAGCCCCTGCACCAGAGCGTGATCGCCCTGGGTTTCCCGCTGTTGTGCGTCGAAGGCGTCGAAGCCGATGACGTGATCGGCACCCTGGCCCGCAGCAGCGCAGCCGCGGACCGCCCGGTGGTGATCTCGACCGGCGACAAAGACATGGCGCAGCTGGTGGACGGGCACATTACCCTGGTCAACACCATGACCGGTAGCGCCATGGATGTGGAGGGCGTAAAGGAGAAATTTGGCGTCGCTCCGGAGCAGATTATCGACTATCTGGCGTTGATGGGCGATTCGTCCGACAACATCCCTGGCGTTCCGGGCATTGGTCCGAAGACCGCTTCTGGCTTGCTGGTGGGCGTCAATGGCGGCCTGAAAGAGCTGTATGAAAATCTGGATATTGTGCCGAGCCTGCCTATCCGTGGGGCCAAGACCCTGCCGGCCAGGCTGCAAGAGCATAAGGACATGGCCTTCCTCTCCTATCAACTGGCGACGATCAAGATCGACGTGCCGCTGGACGTGGGCCTGGATGATCTGCACCTGATCGAGCCGGATCG
Organism: Pseudomonas veronii; assembly: GCF_002028325.1. Classification (NCBI taxonomy): domain Bacteria; kingdom Pseudomonadati; phylum Pseudomonadota; class Gammaproteobacteria; order Pseudomonadales; family Pseudomonadaceae; genus Pseudomonas; species Pseudomonas veronii. The sequence goes on from NZ_CP018420.1 coordinate 88,255, forward strand.
CGAAAAACTCCTGGAGCTGTACACCCTCCTGGAGTTCAAAAGCTGGTTCGAGGAAGTGCAGCGCGACGCCAAGCGCACCGGCTTGGAGGTGGCGGCTCCGGTCGCCGAGAATGCGCCGGTCGTCAGCACCGAGCTCAAGTACGAGACCATCCTCGATCAGGCGCGTTTCGATGTGTGGCTGAAGAAGCTCGGCGAGGCCAAGCTGTTCGCCTTCGATACCGAGACCACCGGCATCGATGCACAGCAAGCGCAGCTGGTTGGGTTGTCGTTCGCGGTGCAGCCCTACGAAGCGGCCTACATCCCGCTGACCCATTCCTACATGGGCGTGCCGGAGCAGCTGGACCGCGACACGGTGCTGCGCGCGCTCAAGCCGATCCTCGAAGACCCGAGCAAGCTCAAGGTGGGCCAGCACGCCAAGTTCGATATGAATATCCTGGCCAACTGTGCCATCGGTGGCGATCAGAATTGTGGCATCACGGTGCAGGGCGTTGCCTACGACACCATGCTCGAATCCTATGTCCTCGACTCCACCGCCACACGGCATGACATGGACAGCCTGGCTCAGAAATACCTGGGTCACACCACGGTGAGCTTCCAGGATATTGCGGGTAAAGGCGCCAAACAGCTGACCTTTGACCAGATCTCCCTCGAACAGGCCGGCCCTTACGCGGCTGAAGATGCCGACGTCACCCTGCGCCTGCACCAGACCTTGTTCGAAAAACTCCAGGCGATCCCCAGCCTGGTCAGCGTGCTGACCGATATCGAGATGCCGCTGGTGCCGGTACTGGCGCGTATCGAGCGCCAGGGCGCACTGGTGGATGCCAAGTTGCTCGGCGTGCAGAGCGTTGAGCTGGGTGAGAAGATGGTCGAGCTGGAGCGTGAGGCATTTGCCATCGCCGGTGAGGAATTCAACCTCGGCTCGCCCAAGCAATTGGGCGCGATCCTCTACGAAAAACTCGGCCACCCGGTTCTCAGCAAGACCGCCAAGGGCCAGGCGTCGACCGCCGAAGCGGTGCTTGCCGAACTGGCCGAGCAGGATTTCCCGCTGCCCAAGGTGCTGATGCAGTACCGCTCCATGAGCAAGCTGAAAAGCACCTACACCGACCGCTTGCCTGAGCAGATCAACCCGCGCACCGGGCGCATCCATACCTCGTATCACCAGGCGGTGGCGGCCACCGGGCGTTTGTCGTCGAGTGATCCGAACCTGCAGAACATTCCGATCCGCACCGCTGAAGGCCGGCGGATTCGTCAGGCGTTCGTCGCGCCAAAAGGCTACAAGCTGCTGGCGGCGGACTACTCGCAGATCGAGCTGCGGATCATGGCGCACCTGGCCAAGGACGAAGGCTTGCTGCACGCCTTCCGCAATGACCTGGACGTACACAAGGCCACCGCCGCCGAAGTATTTGGCGTGGAGCTGGGCGCGGTCACCACCGACCAGCGTCGCAGCGCCAAGGCGATCAACTTCGGCCTGATCTACGGCATGAGCGCGTTTGGCCTGGCCAAGCAGATCGGTGTCGATCGTAAACAGTCCCAGGCCTATATCGACCGTTATTTCGCCCGCTATCCGGGCGTGCTGGCCTATATGGAGCGCACCCGCGCCCAGGCGGCCGAGCAGGGTTATGTCGAGACGATCTTCGGTCGCCGCCTGTACCTGCCGGACATCAACGCGAAGAACCCGGCGCTGCGCAAAGGCGCCGAGCGCACGGCGATCAACGCGCCGATGCAGGGCACGGCGGCGGATATCATCAAGAAAGCCATGGTGGCGGTGGATAACTGGCTGACCGCGTCAGGCCTGGATGCCAAAGTCATCCTGCAGGTACACGATGAACTGGTGCTGGAGGTTCGCGAGGATCTGGTCGATCAAGTGCGTGACGAGATCCGCCAGCACATGAGCCATGCGGCGACGCTGGATGTGCCGTTGCTGGTAGAAGTGGGCGTGGGTGATAACTGGGACGAAGCGCACTGATAGCGCGGTTCTGCCACCGCCGAGGGTGGTGGCAGAACGCTTTAGACCCGAAAACGCCGTCGCTTATTGCAAATAGTTTTTTGTACCTGCCGGAACTTAACTCATGAAATGCCACTCAGAGTTACTGAATGGGTGGTGAAGCCCTTCAATGCTCCTATGTTGTGTTAAGTGTTGGCAGATATCTGGACCCCGCCCTAGCGGTCCGGAGCTTGAACCCCGAACTTCCCCTCCCCATACGAAGTCCGGGGTTTTTTTTGCCTGCGCAAAAGTCACTCCGCGGTTTCTGCGCCCTTGTCGGCCAATTCCATCCAGTCGGCCAGCACGGTGTAGGCTTCTTCCAGGCCCAGGCGCTTTGGCGCCGAGAACAGCTGGATGGTGATGGTGTCACCCCAACCTTTGCGGATTTCCGCCTGCACCTTCAACAGCGTGTTCTTGGCGGCGCCATAGGTCAGTTTGTCGGCTTTGGTCAGCAGGATATGCATCGGCATGCCGCTGGCGACTGCCCAGTCGAGCATCAGCAGGTCGAAGTCGGTCATTGGATGACGGATGTCCATCATCAGAATCAAACCCTTCAAACTCTCCCGGCCACCCAGGTAAGCCTCGAGGTGACGCTGCCAGTGCAGCTTCAGCGGGATAGGTACTTTTGCATAACCGTAGCCCGGAAGGTCGACCAGACGCCGATCATCGTCTAGCTTGAAGAAGTTGAGCAACTGCGTGCGGCCCGGGGTTTTCGAGGTGCGCGCCAGGCTGGCATGGGTCAAGGTGTTCAGGGCGCTGGATTTGCCCGCGTTGGAACGGCCGGCAAAGGCGACTTCAAAGCCCTCGTCATCGGGGCATTGGTCCACTTTGGCGGCGCTGAGCATGAAGGTGGACTGTTGGCACAGGCCGAGGATGGGGTTCTTGAGTTGCATGAGATTTCCGATATGGGCGGTGCCGAAAAAGGGTGCGGCAAGCGGTGTCGTTTCCGTTTCAGTAGCGCCAGTATATAATGCCGCAGATTTTGTGTGTGCTTTGTCCCAGCGAAGGATGAAGTTCACGGGAGCGATAGACCTTTATTGCGCATTAGAACGCAAAACGCTCCCAAACCCTGAAAAGGTCGATGTATGACCAGATGGTTGCTTGCTGTCGGTGTCTTGATGCCGCTTTACGGCGCTCAGGCTACACAGGAACCGGAAGCGGTGTACAACCGAGTTTGCGTGGCTTGCCATGCCGGCCAACTGCCGAACGCCCCGAAGCGGGGTGACCAGGCAGCCTGGGCGCCCAGACTGGCGCAAGGCATGGACACGCTGGTGCAACACGTGACCCAGGGTTTCAAGGCAATGCCGCCGCGTGGTTTGTGCATGGACTGCAGTACCGAGGATTACCAGGCCATCATTGAGTGGATGGTGAGTAAACCCGGTTAGATAACTCTTAAACCCTTAGCCGTAGTTGGATTAGCTGATGAACAAACTGATCGTGAGTCTGCTGTTGACCTTGGGCATCACCGGTGTTGCCCATGCTGCAGGCGACGCTGCTGCGGGTCAGGCGAAAGCCGCCGTGTGTGGTGCTTGCCATGGACCGGATGGTAATAGCCCGGCGCCGAACTTCCCTAAACTGGCCGGCCAGGGTGAGCGTTACCTGACCAAGCAGATGCACGACATCAAGGACGGCAAGCGCACGGTCCTGGAAATGACCGGCTTGCTGACCAACCTCAGCGATCAGGACCTGGCCGATATCGCGGCCTATTTTTCCAGCCAGAAAGGCAGTGTGGGAGCTGCTGATCCGAAGCAAGTGGCCCGTGGCGAAGAACTGTTCCGTGGCGGCAACCTCGACAAAGGCATGCCTTCCTGCATCGGTTGCCACTCGCCTGACGGCGTGGGCAACGCCGCTGCGGGCTTCCCGCATGTGGGTGGCCAGCATGCGCAGTACGTCGCCAAGCAACTGACGGACTTCCGTGAAGGTAATCGCACCAACGACGGCGATACCAAAATCATGCAGAGCATTGCCGCCAAGCTGAGCAACAAGGACATCGAAGCGGTTTCCCAATACATTCAGGGTCTGCACTGATCGAGGGCTGCGTTAACGCTCGATTAATCCGTTGATGCAAGCATAAAAAGGGTGGCCTAGGCCGCCCTTTTTTGTGGCCGGTGCCGTTACACTAACGAACTCATGCCCGCGCAGACCTGTCACAACAAAGGTCGCGTGAGGCGACTTTATTTGTCCAGGAGTAAAGCATGCGTAATCTGATCCTCAGCGCCGCTCTCGTCACCGCCAGCCTCTTCGGCATGACCGCACAAGCCGCCGATGTGCCGCTTGAAGCCGGTAAAACCTACGTGGAATTGGCCAACCCCGTGCCGGTTTCGGTGCCGGGCAAGATCGAAGTGGTGGAGCTGTTCTGGTACGGCTGCCCGCATTGCTACGCCTTCGAGCCAACCATCAACCCATGGGTTGAGAAACTGCCCAAGGACGTGAACTTCAAACGCATCCCTGCCATGTTCGGCGGCCCCTGGGATGCCCACGGCCAACTGTTCCTGACCCTGGAAGCCATGGGTGTCGAGCACAAGGTTCACAACGCTGTCTTCGAGGCGATCCAGAAACAAGGCAAGCGTCTGACCAAGCCTGAGGACATGGCTGATTTCGTCGCGACCCAAGGTGTCGACAAGGACAAGTTCCTGGCCACCTTCAATTCCTTCGCCATCAAGGGCCAGATCGAAGCCGCCAAGAAACTCGCCGTGGCTTATGGCGTGCAAGGCGTTCCGACCATGATCGTCAACGGCAAGTACCGTTTTGACCTGGGCACCACCGGCGGTCCTGAAGCGACCCTCAATGTGGCCGACCAGTTGATCGCCAAAGAACGCGCCGCCAAGTAAGGGGCCTGCCATGCGTCGCTGGGGTACCGAACGCGTTGTCGGTCTGCATGACCCGCAGGTCAACGAAGCTCACCTGGAATCCACGGGCCTGCCGGCGGACAGCCGCCTGCGGCTGCTCAGCTTCAATATCCAGGTGGGTATCAGTACCGAGAAGTACCGGCACTACCTCACCCGTGGCTGGCAGCACTTGCTGCCCCACAACGGGCGGGCCGGCAACCTGCAGAAGATCGGCGACCTGTTGGGCGACTTCGATCTGGTCGCCCTGCAGGAAGCCGACGGCGGCAGCATTCGCTCCGGCTACATCAACCAGGTGGAACACCTGGCCCAGTTGGGTGCATTTCCCTACTGGTATCAGCAACTCAATCGCAACCTCGGGCGTCTGGCGCAGCACAGCAACGGCGTGCTCAGTCGCCTGAAGCCATCGGCCATCGAAGATCACCCATTGCCGGGCCCCAAGGGTCGTGGCGCGATCCTCGTGCGTTTTGGCGAAGGTTCGGAAGCCCTGGTGGTGGTGATGATGCACCTGGCGCTCGGGGGGCGGACCCGCAACCTGCAGTTGGCCTACGTGCGTGAGTTGATTGGCGGCTACAAGCATCAGGTGTTGATGGGGGACATGAACACCCATGCCATCGACCTGCTGCAGAATTCCCCGTTGCGTGACCTTGGGTTGCTGGCGCCGCAAGTCGAAGCCACGTTCCCCAGCTGGCGCCCGCAACGCTGTCTTGACCACATCCTGCTCAGTCCGACCCTCACGCTTGAAAGTGTGCAGGTGCTGGCGCAGCCCATCTCCGATCACCTGCCGGTCGCGGTAGAGATTCGTCTGCCGGGTTCGCTCACGGTGGATGCATTGCCCGCGTTGAGCCCCGGCCCTCGCGGACCCCTTGCATGAGCGACGAAGCCCAGCGCTGGAAAGAGAAATACCTTAAAAGCATCGATCAACAAGACAAACTCGAACGCCGCTGGGCCGCCCGCCTCGACCTGCTGCGCCGAGGCTTGGTGCGCAGTACGTTGGCCGCTGAAGGTACCGACCGCGCGGTCGATCAATGCATGAAGGAAATGCGCGACGTGGTGCGCAGCGACGACATGGATGCCGCCCTCGCCGCATTGCTGCCGCGCCTGGAAAAAGCCGTACTGGATTCGGAGCAGCGTCGCGAAACCCGGATTGACCAGATGAGCAGCGCGCTCACGGCCCTGGTTGCGCAGTTGCAGAAACTGCCGCTGCCCCGCGAGGTGGCCCGCCCGTTGAAAACCTTCGCCAAGCAGCTGGATAGCCGCGTGGGTCAGGCGCGCGAGATCCCGCTGTTGCTCAGTGAGTTGAGTAACCTGCAAGGGCAGGCGTTGAATAACCTGGAACCGGACGGCGAAACCCCACGCCCCGGTCCCGGCCTGCTGCAGCGTCTGTTTGGTGCCAAGGAAGTTGCGAGTGAGGCGCCGACCGGCGAGCCCGCGCCGCCGCCTTCTGCGCCCTCTGCGCCCGCCGCCGCCAGGCCGGTGCCCGAACCCGTCGCCGAAGCGGCACCGCCGCCCCAGTCCGACGAGTTGGCCCAGGCCCTGCGGGCGTTCGCGCCGTTGCCGCAAGGCTCGGCCCCGCCCCCGCCGGAACCGCCGGAACCGGTGGCGGCAGCCAAGGTGGCCACGGCGGCCGAGGTCGTGAGCCCGGTCGTCGCCCCCGAAGCCGCGCCCCAGCCCGTGCCGATCGCCCGGCCCGTCGAAGTGGCGGCGCCTGCCGCGCTTCCAGCAGCGGCGCCAGAACCTGGCGCCGAAAGTGCACTCGCCGCGCTTATCGAACCACCGCCGGTTCAGGTCGATGCACCGCAACAAACCGTCATCGGCAGCCTGTCACTGCCGCCGGTGCTGGACGCGCCGGACCCGGACGAGCTGCTGGCGGACGCAATCTACGCCCTGCCCGATTCGCCGGAGCCGTCCTACAGCTCCGTGGCCAAACACATTGAAGACACCTTGCTTGGCCTGCTGGAAGACCTGTCCCTGCCCGAGCGCCACCGGCCCCAGGCCGAAGCCATGCGCGAGCGCCTGGCCCATGGTTTGAACTGGTACGAACTGCTGCCGATCCTCGATGACCTGGCCACGCTGATGCTGGCGATCACCGACAGCGGCCAGCATGAGTTCGAGGCCTACCTCAAGCAGCTCAACGAACGCCTCGAAGCATTCCAGGGCCATCTGCAGACGGCCAGCGAAGGCTATGCCGACAGTCGCTCGGCCGCCCGTGAGCTGGACACGCAAATCCGCGAACAGGTCGACGGCCTGCAAAACAGTGTGCAGGGCGCCGCCGACCTGGACAGCCTCAAGCAGGTATTGGAAAGCCACCTTGAAGGCCTGCTCGGCACCATGGACCAGCACCAGCAGCAGCGTGACCTGCGCGAGCAGGAAGTGGCGGAGCGCTTGAAAGGGCTCGCCGAACGCGTCGCCAATATGGAGCAGGAGGCCCAGGGTTATCGCGATCACCTCGAAGTGCAGCGCCAGAAAGCGCTGGTCGATCCGCTTACCGGCTTGCCCAACCGTGCCGCGTGGAGCGAGCGCCTGGACCATGAGGTCAACCTCTGGCATCAGCGCGGCAACAGCCTGTCGCTGGCGATGCTGGACCTCGATCACTTCAAGCGTATCAACGACGGTTACGGGCACCTGGCCGGGGACAAAGTGCTGAAAATCATTGCCAGCGTGCTGCGCAAGCGCCTGCGCCCCGGCGACTTCATTGCGCGCTTCGGCGGCGAAGAGTTTGTGTTGCTGATGCCCGACTCACCCCTGGCGAATGCCCTGAGCGCTGGCGAAGTGCTGCGCGCGGCGATTGAAGTCTGCCCGTTCCACTTCAAGGGCGAGCCGGTGACGATCACGGTGTCGATGGGCGTGGCGCAGTTCCAGCCCGGCGAGCGCAGCGACCTGGCGCTCAAGCGCGCCGACGAGGCGTTGTACCGGGCCAAGGCAGCGGGACGTAACCGGGTGCAGGCGGCCTAAAAGATGTTCCATTTTGTAATTTGACGTTCGGGCCACAAACGGTACGTTACACTGTTGCATTATCGTCTTCAGCGTAACGTTATCCGCCATGAAATCCGTGTACTTCGCCTTTGTGTTCCTCCTGCTCAGCGGCTGCGCCAGCGGCCCGCGCCTGGATACCAGCCACCCTTCGGTCAACCATGACAACCGCGTGCAGTTCGTGGTCGTCCATTACACCTCGACCAACCTCGAACGCTCCCTGGCGCTGCTGACCCATGGTCAGGTCAGCAGCCATTACCTGATCGGCGACGACGCTTCGGGCACCATCTACAAGCTGGTGGATGAAAGCCAGCGCGCCTGGCATGCTGGGGAAAGCGAGTGGATGGGCCGCACCTGGCTGAACTCCAGCTCCATCGGGATCGAGATCGTCAACCCAGGGTTCCGCGACACGCCGACGGGCCGCGTGTGGTACCCGTATTCCGAAGCGCAGGTGAAATCCCTGGAGGTGTTGCTCAAGGACATCAGCACGCGCAACGGCATCGACCCCCGAAACATCATCGGTCACAGCGACATCGCGCCGCTGCGCAAGCTGGACCCGGGGCCGTTGTTCCCATGGAAGCGCCTGGCCGAGAAAGGCCTGGGCGTCTGGCCCGACGCGCAGGCAGTGGCACGCTTCCAGGCGCAGTACGCCACGGACCTGCCGAGCATCACCTGGTTCCAGGAAGCGTTGGCGCACCTGGGCTACCAGACGCCGCAGACCGGTGAGCTGGACGTCGCCACGCGCCATGTGCTCGCCGCGTTCCAGATGCACTTCCGCCCTGCGCTGTTCGATGGCACGCCGGATGCCGAGAGTGCCGCGATCCTGCGTGCCCTCGACCGGCGTTAATCGCTACAGCGGCAACGCCATGTAGAACTGCGTGCCCTGCCCCGGCCGCGAATACACGCCCATGCGGCCACCGTGCAGTTGCACGATCTCCTTGCACAGCGCCAGCCCCAGGCCGGCGCCGCCTTTCTTGCGACCCACCTGCACGAAGGGTTCGAAGATGCGCCCTTGTTGGCCATAGGCGATACCTTCGCCGTTGTCCTCGACGCTGATGATCACCCGCTCGCCATGGCGCCGTGCCTGCAGACGGATCTGCCCGCCCTCGGCGGTATGGCGCAGGGCGTTGCCCAACAGGTTGTCGAGCACGCGTTCCAGTTGCGCCTGGTCGGCATACAGCCGAGGCAGGTCGGGCTGGGCTTCTACCAGCAGTTCGATGTGTTGTGCATTCGCCGGCTCGGCAAAGCGCGCCCGTGCGTGCTCCAGCAGGTCGGTGACATCGCACGCGGCCAGGGTGAGTTTCTGCAGGCCGTTCTGGTAGCGCGAAAAGTTGAGCAGGTCATTGATCAACTGCATCAGGCGCTGCATTTCTTCATTGACCGTATCCAGCAGGTCCGCTTCACGGGACTCCGCAGGAAACTTCGCGCGTTCGCGGAACAAACCGAAGGCCATGTGCATACCGGTCACCGGCGTGCGCAGTTCGTGGGAGGCGCGCAACACGAACTCGCTGCGTACCCGTTCAAAGGCGCGCTGTTCGGTGACGTCATGCAGCACCATCACGGCACCGAGGATATGCCCCTGGGTGTGGCTCACCGGCGTCAGGCTGTAGGTCAGCAGGCGCAGTTCGCCCTCGACTTCCACTTCCAAGTCGTCCGGCGCGCGCTCCAGGCTGCCGCCGCGCAGCACCAGTTGCAACTGATCGTCCATTTCCGGGCGACCCAGCGCCTCGCCCAGGCCCTGGCCGAGACGTTCCTCGTCCCAGCCCAACTGGCGCTGTGCCACTGGGTTGAGGTGCTCCAGGCGGCCTTGCCGGTCAATCATCAACAGGCCGTCGTCGATACTGTCGAGCACCGCCTGCAGGCGCTGCTGGCCGGCGAGCAACTCATCGATATTGGTTGCCTGATGCTGGCGCAAGGCTTCGGCCATGATGCCGAAGCGCCGGGTCAGTTGGTTCATTTCCGCTGCCGAAGAAATGGGCAGGGTCACTTCGAAATCGCCTTGCCCGATCTTGTCGGCGGCCTTGGCCAGTGCTTCGATCGGCCCGCCAAACCGTCGGGCGATGCCATGGGCGGTAACAAAACCGATGATCAACACCGCGAGGCCAACCAACCCCAGCAGCCCGGCGATCAACAAGGCGCGCTCGCGGGATTTATGTTCGCTGGCGCTGATGTTTTCCAAGGCCTGCTTGTGCTCGGCGATCAGGCCGTTGCGCAGGACATTGAAGGTTTCGGTGATTTTCTCTTTGCTGCCGGGCGGTGGGGACGCTTGTTGAGACTCGTCAAAAGCCGCCAGGAAGCGCTGATAGTCGGCCCGGGCCCGGCTGAAACCGCCGCTGTTCCCGTCGCGCTGTTCATGCGCAATGCCTTGGTCGAGCAGCTCGAAGTAACGCTGTTCGGACGCTTGCAGCGCCTCGGGATTGGGGCGCTGTTCGAGCATCATCATCAACTGATCGCCCAGGCTCTGGCGCAGTTTGAGTCCCAGGTCGAGGGTGATGAAGTTGCTGCGGATCGACGACTCCTGGGTCTTGGCCATCTGCATCACGCTTACCAGGCCCAGGATCAACCCCAGCAGGGCGACGGTGATCAGCGCTGAGATACTCAGGAATAACCGAGTGCGCAATGTCATCGCTAACTTCATAGGGTGCCGCTCACAGGTTGTACTGTTTGCGTTTGCGGTACAGCGTCGACGCGTCGATGCCCAGGGTGCGGGCCGCCTGATCCAGGGTGTCGCTGGTGGCAAGTACCGCGCCGATATGCGCTTTTTCCAGCTCGTCCAGGCTCAACGCTGCACCGATACGGGGGGCATTGTTGGTCGGCTGTTCGGCCATCCCGAGGTGGCTGATTTCGACTTTTTCCTGCGGGCAGATAATGCTCGCGCGCTCCACCACGTTGCGCAGCTCACGGATATTGCCCGGCCAGCGGTAGTTGAGCAGCGCTTCGCGTGCCTCATCGCTGAAGCCCCGCGCCGGTCGGGCGTATTCCTTGACGAAGCGGGCGAGGAAGCGGTCGGCCAAGGCCAAGATGTCTTCGCTGCGTTCGCGCAACGGCGGCAGGTGCAAGGTGATGACGTTGAGGCGGTACAGCAAGTCTTCGCGGAAGCGGCCGTCGCGCACCATGTCTTCGAGATTCAGGTTGGTGGCCGCGAGGATGCGTACATCGGCGCGCCGGGTGACCGGGTCGCCCACGCGCTCGTATTCCTTGTCCTGGATAAAACGCAGCAACTTGGGTTGCAGAGTGAGGGGAAAGTCGCCGATCTCGTCGAGAAACAGCGTGCCGCCATCCGCCTGGTTGACCCGGCCCAAGGTGCTTTCGCTGGCGCCGGTAAAGGCTCCGCGGCTATGGCCGAACAGTTCGCTTTCCATCAGCTCCGCCGTCAGCGACGGGCAGTTGATGGTGACGCAGGATTTCTTCGAGCGCTTGCTCCAGCCATGAATGGCCCGCGCCAGCTCGCCTTTACCGGTGCCGGACTCGCCGAGGATGAGGATGTTGGCGTCAGTCCCGGCCACTTGGCGCGCAGTTTCCAGCACCGCCATCATCGCCGGGCTGTGGGAGTCGAGACCGTCTTTCGGTTGGCGCACTTCGCCTTCCAGTGCTTCCAGGCGCGCGGAGAGCTGGCGCACTTCCAGCTGTTTGGCGGTGGCCAGGCGCAGTTGGTCGGGGCTGCACGGTTTGACCAGATAATCAGCCGCGCCGGCCTGGATGGCATCCACCGCGGTGTCGACGGCGGAATGCGCGGTCACAATCACCACGCGCATCCACGGCGCCTGGATACGCATCTGCGCCAACACATCCAGGCCGTTGTCCTCGCCCAGGCGCAGGTCGAGGAAGCACAGGTCGAACACCTGGCGTTGCATCAAGGCATCGGCCTGGGCGGCGCTGTTGGCGGTGGCTACGGTGTAGCCCTCATCTTCCAGGCAATAACGGAAGGTACGAAGGATTGCGGATTCGTCGTCCACCAAAAGAATGCGGCCTTGAAGTTCCTTGGCTGATTCCATCTGTCCCGCGCTCCTTAATATGAATGATGGTGTTTAGTCCCGGAATAATCGGGCAAGTTGCATGGTTCATTCTGATCGATAAAACGCAACGTCGTGCAGCTATCTGCCTGCATTCCTACAAAGCCTGCGCCCAATGGCGTTTTCATGCCTTCTTGCCACTTCGGCAACGCGCGATTGGTTTTCTATCCGTCGATCCGACCGCTGGCGATCGTGCATTTCGCACGGCGCCCAGGCGGCCATCGTGCAGGATGCTGGGCTTTGCTCCGGCCGTATATATCTAACTGATTGATTTAGTTGAATATTATTTTGTAAAAAAACTGGCATGCGCTCTGCAATAGCTCTCCTAACGAATAATCAAAATGCGGGAGAAAGCAGCATGACTCGCCCAAGCCTCAGCTCACTGCATGTATCGCCACTGCGCTTGCAACAAGGCCTGTTTGCCAGCCTGGCCTTGATGGTCACGTTGATTGGCGGCCAGCAGCTGCAGCATTGGCAGCAGAGTCAGCAGCAAACCCCGCATTTCGAACGTCCGGCGATGACCCAGACCCACTTTCGTTCCATTGATAGCCGTTCCGTTGGCAGCGTTTCTGCCGATGTAACCGTTCCCCAACTGCGGATGGTTGACCAGGCGTCTGCCCTGAATGAACTGCCATCCCAGGAACGTTGGGTGTTCTAGGCAATAAAAGGTCGCTTGAGTTGAGCGATTGCACGGCAGTACCGCTGTCACCCCCTATAAAAGCGTAAGGAGAATCACCATGTTGAGTTGGGCAATCACATTTCTGATCATCGCCATTGTGGCTGCAGTCCTGGGCTTCGGTGGTATCGCGGGCACCGCCACGGGTATCGCCAAGATCCTGTTTGTGGTCTTCCTGGTGATGTTCATCGCTTCGTTCTTCTTTGGTCGTCGTGGCCGAGGCTGAATATGACCCGTTTGTCCCTCAAAACCATGGCTGCCGTCCTGCTCTTGGGCGGTAGCGGCTTGGCGATGGCCGCTCACGACGGCCAGAGCCGCGCCAACGAATTGCTCGGCGCGGACCCGCAGTACCGTGAAACCTGGCAAAGCGTGGTGAAGAAAGAAGAGCGCCTGCCAGAATGGGTCATGAACCTGTCCGGCGCCGCCGAGCAAATGAATGCCGTCGAAGAAGGTGGCGACAAGTACTTGGTCGGGCCGCTCTGCGAAACCGCAGACACCTGCCGAAACAAGCGCCTGATCGTCGCCTTCAGTTACGACAAGGAAGATGCCTACGCCATGTTGGTGGAAGTCCCGGCCGGCCTGCCGGCGGACAAGTCCCCGACCCGGCACGCCGATTACCGGTTTATCGGTAAGCCGGACGCAGGCATGCAAAAGCTGCTGATGGAGCAGCTTAAGAACGATCCGAATTGGTACTAGGCTCCGTCTGATGCATTTGTCGTCTACGGGACTGGCGTCCATAGAAAGAAGCCTGTGCGCTTCTTTCTGTTTGCATCGCTCGCCAAGGGTGATGCATGACCAGGGGGCCGGGTTGCTCTGATCCTTCGCGATCGGCGCGACCTACGGGGACAGGAAGTGCCTGCGCAAGGGCCGGGTCAGGTGAAAAGCTGCGCCGCAAGTCCACCCGCTTTCGAGCTTGCTGGATTTGCGGCGCGCTTATGACGTTCATCCCCGCTTCTTATGCCGCTTATAGCCGAGAGTCTTCTTTTCGCCCGAGCCCAATCATTACTGGGTATGTCGGGGCGACCATCTATCGAGAAAATTTTGCCTGCGCTATAGGACATTTCAGACAACAGGCCCCTGAATACACAGGCATTTTCGCGAATGCCCTGAGGTCTCCTGAATCTCTGAGCGAGCCTGATTTGACCGGTTCACGGCATATTCACCGGGCAACATGTCGCATTTGAACTGACCGTTCGGACAGTTATTCTTAAAAAAAGCCATGCCGATTCGGCATGGGGTAGGCGTTTACGGCATTAGACGTCGCCCCCTTGCATGGGAATAGTTGCGCCTTTTTTCGCCTGCCAGTAAGCCATTTCGGCCATGCGGCGATGACTTTCTACGGAGGCAGATGCACACACTTTTTCGCTTCCGAGCGTTGCAGCTGGCGCATTTGCCTTAAGTTCACTTGAAGTAAGGGTAATGACATGAAGAAGGCAAAGCTAAGCCTCGCCTGGCAGATCCTCATCGGTTTGGTGCTAGGTATCGCAATCGGTGCCGTGCTCAACCATTTCAGTGCTGAAAAGGCCTGGTGGATCAGCAATGTGCTGCAGCCAGCGGGCGATATCTTTATCCGCCTGATCAAGATGATCGTGATCCCGATTGTGATTTCTTCGCTGATCGTCGGCATTGCCGGTGTCGGTGACGCGAAAAAGCTCGGGCGCATCGGTGTCAAAACCATCCTTTACTTCGAAATCGTCACCACCATCGCCATCGTGGTCGGCCTGTTGCTGGCCAACCTGTTCCACCCCGGTACGGGCATCGACATGAGTACCCTGGGTACCGTGGACATCTCCAAGTACCAGGCGACCGCAGCGGAAGTGCAGCATGAGCATGCGTTCGTCCAGACCATCCTCAACCTGATCCCGTCGAACATCTTTGCCGCCGTCGCGCGTGGCGAGATGCTGCCGATCATCTTCTTCTCCGTGCTGTTCGGCCTGGGCCTGTCGAGCCTCAAGCCTGAGCTGCGCGAACCGTTGGTGACGATGTTCCAGGGCGTGTCCGAGAGCATGTTCAAAGTCACCCACATGATCATGAAGTACGCGCCTATCGGTGTGTTCGCGCTGATCGCGGTGACCGTCGCCAACTTCGGCTTCGCTTCCCTGCTGCCATTGGCCAAGCTGGTGATCCTGGTTTACGTCGCCATCCTGTTCTTCGCCTTTGTGGTCCTGGGCCTGATCGCACGCCTGTTCGGCTTCTCGGTGATCAAGCTGATGCGTATCTTCAAGGATGAGCTGGTGCTGGCCTACTCCACCGCCAGTTCGGAAACCGTGCTGCCGCGTGTGATCGAGAAGATGGAAGCCTACGGCGCGCCGAAGGCCATCTGCAGCTTCGTGGTGCCGACCGGTTATTCGTTCAACCTCGATGGTTCGACCCTGTACCAGAGCATCGCGGCGATCTTTATCGCGCAGCTGTATGGCATTGATTTGTCGGTCGGCCAGCAACTGATGCTGGTGTTGACGCTGATGGTCACCTCCAAGGGCATCGCCGGTGTGCCGGGTGTGTCCTTCGTGGTGTTGCTGGCGACGCTGGGCAGCGTGGGCATTCCGTTGGAAGGCCTGGCGTTCATTGCCGGCGTCGACCGAATCATGGACATGGCGCGTACCGCGCTCAACGTGATCGGCAACGCCCTGGCGGTACTGGTTATCTCCCGTTGGGAAGGCATGTACGACGATGCCAAGGGCGAGCGCTACTGGAACTCCCTGCCGCACTGGCGCACCAAGCAAGTGCTGCCGGTCGGCGAGACCAGCCGCGGCTGAGGCCAGCCTGATGCGAACAAACCCCGGGAAATCCGGGGTTTGTCGTTTCTGCCAGCCCCGCTATCATTCGCCCCATCTTTCGGGGGATTCAACTGATGCTCAATGGCCTGTGGCTTGGCTTCTTTGTCGTGGCAATGGTGTCAGCACTGGCGCAATGGCTGGTGGGCGGTAACGCCGGGATTTTTGCGGCGATGGTGGAAAGCATTTTCGCCATGGCCAAATTGTCGGTGGAGGTCATGGTGTTGCTGTTCGGCACCCTGACGTTATGGCTGGGGTTTTTGCGCATCGCCGAAAAGGCCGGGATCGTCAATTGGTTGGCCAAGGCCCTGGGCCCCCTGTTCCGCCGGCTGATGCCGGAAGTGCCGGCCGGCCACCCGGCCATCGGCCTGATCACCCTCAACTTCGCCGCCAACGGCCTGGGCCTGGACAACGCCGCCACGCCCATCGGCCTGAAAGCCATGAAGGCGTTGCAGGAACTCAACCCGATCCCCAATACCGCGAGTAACGCGCAGATTCTGTTCCTGGTGCTCAACGCGTCCTCGTTGACGCTGTTGCCGGTGACCATCTTCATGTACCGCGCCCAGCAAGGCGCGGCCGACCCGACGCTGGTGTTCCTGCCGATCCTGCTGGCCACCAGCGCGTCGACCCTGACGGGCTTGCTCTCGGTGGCGGTGATGCAGCGCCTGCGGCTGTGGGACCCGGTGGTGCTGGCCTATTTGATCCCGGGCGCACTGCTGCTGGGCGGCTTCATGGCATTGCTGGCGACCTTGTCCGCCACGGCGCTGGCCGGGCTGTCGTCGATCCTCGGTAACCTGACGCTGTTTGGTCTGATCATGCTGTTCCTGCTGGTCGGCGCGTTGCGCAAGGTGAAGGTGTACGAGGCGTTTGTCGAAGGGGCCAAAGAAGGCTTCGACGTCGCCAAGAACCTGCTGCCATACCTGGTGGCGATGCTTTGCGCGGTGGGCGTGTTGCGTGCGTCCGGCGCGCTGGACTTTGGCCTGGAAGGCATTCGTCATGTGGTGGCCTGGACCGGCCTGGACACGCGCTTCGTCGACGCGCTGCCGACCGCGATGGTCAAGCCGTTCTCCGGCAGTGCCGCACGGGCGATGTTGATCGAGACCATGCAGACCCAGGGCGTCGACAGCTTCCCGGCGTTGGTGGCGGCGACGGTTCAGGGCAGTACCGAGACCACCTTCTATGTGTTGGCGGTGTATTTCGGCTCGGTGGGCATCCAGCGGGCAAGGCATGCGGTGGGTTGTGCATTGCTGGCGGAGTTTGCTGGTGTGGTGGCGGCGATTGCGGTGTGCTACTGGTTCTTTGGTTAAGGCTTAGAGGGCTATCGGGAGCAAGCTCCCTCCCACATTTAACCGTATTCATCCTGACAAAACGCGGTTAAATGTGGGAGGGGGCTTGCCCCCGATGAGGCCCTCAGCGTTTCGGCGCAGTGTTGCCCTGCGCCACCACCCAATCCACCACCTGCTTGTTCAACTGATCCCCCGCCAGCCCAAACCCGGCCACCACCGCCGGTACTTTGTTGTCGCCGACTGGCTGGCGCACTTCAAACCGGCGGCTGGCAATGATCCGCTGATCGCTGCCGCGCACCAGCCGCGCATCCAGGCGGATCACCACCT
Source organism: Pseudomonas veronii (assembly GCF_002028325.1). Lineage (NCBI taxonomy): Bacteria > Pseudomonadati > Pseudomonadota > Gammaproteobacteria > Pseudomonadales > Pseudomonadaceae > Pseudomonas > Pseudomonas veronii. The sequence continues at coordinate 105,134 of NZ_CP018420.1, forward strand.
CCACCGCGTTGCCGCGGTATTCGCTCTGGAACGCCTGCAATTGCCCGCCCAACTCGTAGTCGGCCTGCAGGTTGGTCTCGTCGCTGCTCAGCAGTGTCACCCGGCCATCGCGCTGGAAGCCATCCATGAAGCGGTTACGCAGCAGCACCGGCGCCGGGTCGCTCCAGCGTGAGTTGGCGTAGCTGCTGATCAGATCACCCTGGGGCACCACGGCAATGCGCGAGCTGTCGAGGAACTCGCTGGTCTGCGGCTTGGTCACGCGCAGCGACCAGGCTACCGGCGCCGCTTGGGTGGTCGCCGGGGCCGAGGCCAGGCGATAGACGTCGGATGGGTTGGGGCTGGGCAGGATCGAGCACGCGCTGACCAGCGCCAGGGCCACGGGGGCGATCAGTTGGTAAGCACGCTTCATGGCGTGAACTCCTTGTTCTTGTCGCTGCCCAGCAGGTAACCGCTGGGGTTGGCTTCCAGGCGGCGGGAGATGGCGCGCAGCGAACCGAGGGTTTCGCGCAGTTCGCGCACGGCCGGCGCCAGTTCGTTGAGGCCCTGCATGCCGCTGTTCACCGAGTCCTTGTTATCGGTCAGCAAGGTATTGATGGTCGCGGTGCTTTGCTCAAGGGATTTCATCGCTTGTTCGGCGCTGCCGAAGACCTGCTTGCCTTGATCGTTGAGCAGGCCGTTGGCATTGCGCATCAGCGCAGTGGTCTGCTCCAGGGCGGCACCGGCCTGCTTGCTGACCTGCATCAGTTGCTGCATCACCACCTTGATATCACCGCGCTGCTCGGCAATCGCGCCGGTGGTTTGTTCCAGGTGGTCCAGGGTGTTGCTGATGCGCTCGACATTCTGCGCGGAGAACATTTCGTTGGCGTTGTGCAGCAGCAGGTTGATGCTGGTCATCAGGTCGTTGCTGTTGGTCAGCAACCGCGCGATTGGCGATGGCGAGGCAATGATCTCCGGCAGGTTGCCGTCCTTGCCCTTGAGTTTCGGGCTTTGCGGTGTGCCGCCGCTGAGCTGGATGATCGATGTGCCAGTGATGCCGGTCAGCGCCAGTTTGGCCTGGGTGTCTTCCTTGATCGGCGTCTGCCCGGAGAGGCGGATGCGCGCGAGCACGCGGCGCGGGTCTTTGGGGTCCAGGCGCAGGCTGATGACATCGCCCACCTTGATCCCGCTGTACTGCACCGAGCTGCCCTGGGACAGGCCGCTGACCGCCTCGTTGAAAATCACTTCGTAATCCTGGAACGCGGTGTCGACGCTGGACTTGGCCAGCCACAGGCCGAACAGCATCGCGCCGACTACCACAATCACGCTGAACAGACCGATCATCACATGATGGGCTCGGGTTTCCATGTCATACCTCGTTGAGCGGTTGAGCGGCATCCAATGCCGCGCGGCCCCGGGGGCCGTGGAAATATTCGTGAATCCAGGCGTCGTCGGTTTCCGAGACGACATCGATGGCATCGGCCACCAGCACTTTCTTCTGCGCCAGCACCGCCACGCGGTCGGTGATGGTGTACAGCGTGTCCAGGTCATGGGTGACCAGGAACACACTCAAGCCCAGCGCATCGCGCAGGGTCAGGATCAGTTGGTCGAATTGCGCGGCGCCGATCGGGTCGAGCCCGGCGGTGGGTTCGTCGAGGAACAGGATGTCCGGGTCCAGCGCCAGGGCACGGGCCAGGGCTGCACGCTTGATCATGCCGCCGGACAGCGACGCCGGGTATTTGTCGGCCGCCGACAACGGCAACCCGGCCAGGGCCAGTTTGACCGCAGCCAGGTGCTCGGCGTCGGCGCGGCTCAGGCCGGCGTGTTCGATCAGCGGCAGCGCGACGTTCTCGATCACCGTCAGCGAGGAAAACAGCGCGCCCTTCTGGAACAGTACGCCAAAGCGTCGTTCCACCAGGGAGCGCTCATGCTCTGGCAGGTTCGACAAGTCCTTGCCGAATACCCGTACCTCGCCTGCGCTGGGCTGGCGCAGGCCGACGATGCTGCGCAACAGCACCGACTTGCCGCTGCCGGAACCGCCGACCACGGCGAGGATTTCGCCCTTGTACAGATCCAGGTCGAGGTTTTCATGCACGCTCTGGCTGCCAAAGCGATTGCACAGCCCACGGACTTCGATCACCGCCTCGCTGGGCGCTCGGGGTCGGCGACTCACCAGCTCATCTCCATGAAGAACAGCGCGGCGACTGCATCGAGCACGATCACCACAAAAATCGATTGCACCACGCTGGAGGTGGTATGGGCGCCGACCGACTCGGCGCTGCCGCTGACCTTGAAGCCTTCCAGGCAACCGATGGCGGCGATCAGGAAGGCGAAGAACGGCGCTTTCACCATGCCCACCAGGAAATGCTTCACGCCAATGTCCGACTGCAGCAGCGAGAGGAACATCGCCGGTGAAATATCCAGGGTCAGCGCACACACCACCCCGCCGCCGACAATCCCCGAGAGCATCGCCAGGAACGTCAGCATCGGCAGCGACACCAGCAGTGCCAGTACCCGGGGCAATACCAGCAGCTCCATCGGGTCCAGGCCCAGGGTGCGGATTGCGTCGATTTCCTCGTTGGCCTTCATCGAGCCGATTTGTGCGGTAAAGGCACTGGCGGTGCGGCCGGCGATCAGGATCGCGGTGAGCAAGACGCCGAATTCCCGTAGGAAGGAGAACGCCACCAGGTCCACGGTGAAAATCGTCGCGCCAAAGCTCTTGAGTACCGTGGCGCCAAGGAATGCCACCACGGCGCCCACCAGAAACGTCAGCAAGGCGACGATGGGCGCGGCGTCGAGGCCGGTCTGTTCGATATGCGCAACCATCGGCGTCACGCGCCAGCGCTTGGGCCGGAAAATGCTGCGGGCGAAGGTTTCCAGGATCAGGCCGATAAAGCCCAGCAGTTGCTTGCTGTCCAGCCACACTGTGTCCACCGCGGCACCGATGCGCGCCAGCAACTGGATGCCGACGGCTTCTTCCGGCGCTTTTTCCGGTACGCAGAAATCGTTCAGGGAGCGGTAGACGGTCTTGAGCAGCGCGCGGTCGGCGGCGGACAGGCTGCAATCGGTCTGCTCGGCGGATTGCTCGATGCGGTCCGGGCCCAGCAGCTCCACCAACAGTGAGGCGCCGGCTGTGTCGAGGGCGCCGAGGCCATTGAGGTCGATGCGGGCGCCGGCGTCGTATTGGCCGTCGAGTTTGTCCGACAGCTTCTTCAGGTTTGTGTAGTGGGCAAGCGTCCAGTCCCCCGTAATCCTGAGTAACGGGGGGGCGGTGGACGTATCGAGGTGGGCTGTGCCGGCCGAGGTACGAGTGGTCATAAGCTCCGAGCTTGTCTGGCTATCCACAATGCCTACGTAATAGCACGATACAGCTTACTTTGGGTTGTCCGTTTGTGCTGTGTCAGTCACTTTGAAGCGCAGCACACCGATCACCTGCCCGTCCTCGGTCAGCACCCGGACTTGCCAGCGCCCCACGGAGTCGGCCGGGAAGTTCTGCTTGTGGGTCCAGGCGCGGTAGCCTTCCTTGCGCCCGCCGTGGATATCCAGGGCGATGCGGTCGACTTCCTGGCCGTTGAATTTCCACACATGGTAGATCCGCTCATCCAGCCCGCGCGGGGCATTGATCGCGGTATAGGCATACAGCCCGCCGCTGCGCAGTTGGGCGGCGCTGACCTCTTTGAGATCGTCGCCGGGTGTGCGGTCTTGCAACTGGGTGCTGATCGCCACTTCGGTCATCCACAAGGTGGCCGGTGGAACCCAACTGCGTAGGAACCATCCGGCGCAGCCAATCGCGGCCGTGACCCCGAGCAGCATCGCCCAGCCTTTGACGCTGCGCAGCGGCAGGCTTACGGCCAGGCTCGGGATCGACAGGACCATGGCCACGCCGAGGGCCAGCTTGTAACTCTCGGCGGTGGTCAGGTGCAGGATGATCGGCAGCGCGGTGAGCAGCGCGGCGAACAGGGTCAAGGTGTGCAAGGCGAGGAACAGCGAGCGTTTGGGCGCCAGCCACTTGTAATACAGCGGGTCGGTGATTGACACCAGCGCCGCCGCGCCGAGCAGCCCGGTGAAGATCGATTGGCCGCTGTTCCAGGTGGTGGTGATGAAAAAGAACGGCAGCACGAAAAACAGACTTTCCTGGTGGATCATCTGGGTGGCGTAGCGCAGCAGCGGTTCGGGGATCTCGCGCTTGAAGAGTTTGGTGAACAGCTGGGTAAAGCTGTTTTCCAGCATCAGCCACAGCCAGCTCACCAGCATGATCACCGCGATCCAGCTGGCCATGCCCTGCTGGCGGTCCACCAGGATGAAGCTGCTCACCCCCGAGATGAAACCGCCGAGTGCAATCACCCCTGGGTAGCGCTTCATCAGTTCGAGGATGCGCTGGATGTAGTGGTTCAGGTTCGGCATTCGGCGGTCACAGTCTTTGTAGGAAAAATCCCAGACAGAATAACGTCTTAGCCCAGGGTGCGGTGCCTCATTACGCGATCCGTTTGCGATAACTGCGCACGCCGATCACTCCAATCGCGATCAGCCCGAGCACACCGGCGCCGATCCAGTTCAGCATGTCGTAGCTCAGCAGTGGTTTCTCGATGCGCCAGTAGCCCGGCTGCTTGAAGAGTTGGCGCATGGCCTGGTTGGTCTGCGTCAGGCTCACGGCCTTGATGCGTTTGACCGGGTCGCTGAAGTGACCGTTGTCGTAGTCGCCCGAGGCGCTCCAGTAATAGTCGGCCAGCGCGCTGTTGCCCTGCACGGCCCAGGCCTGGCGTGCGATGGCGGCGTTTTGCAGGCGGGCGAATGCCGCCGGGTCGAGGCCGTCCTTGAGCAGTTGGGCCGTGAGGTCTTGCAACACCTGTTCGGCTTCGGCGAGGTTTTCCCGTTCGAGGTCGGCATTCAGGCTGAGGAAACCGACGCCGCCGAGCACTTCGCGTTCGCTCCACGGGCCGTAGGACAAAGCGTGCTTGAGGCGCAGTTGGCGATACAGCGCCCAGTCGAGGTAGTCCTTGAGCAGGTTGTAGGTTTCGTCATGCTGGTCGTCGAGCACCGGCTCGGGGAACAACCAGTGCAGTTTGGCGCCGTTGCCGACCCAGCCATGGATCAGATCGCGGCGGTTGGCGGCGGCGTGCTGGATTTCCGGCAGGGCCAGATGCTCGGTGGGCTCGACCGGGACAAGTTGGCCATAAGTGCGTTCCAGATAGGCCGGCAGCAGTTTGTCGAGGTCGCCGACGATGATCAGCGTCATGTTGTTGGGGGCGTACCAGTTTTTGCGCAGTTGCTCCAACTGGTCGCGGGTCAACTGGCCGGCCTCGGCGCGTTCGGCGCACTTGAGGCCCAGTTCGACCGCCAATTGGTTGCTGGCGGTGTGGCCCAGGTCCTGGCGGTCCAGCAGGCGTTGCAGGTGCGAGTAATGGCCACCGTCTTCGCGCTCGACCACCTGCTTGGCGGCATTGATATGGGCATCGGTCAGTTCGGTGCGGGTGAGGATCGCCCGCAGCAGGTCCAGGACCTTACGCTGGTTTTGCGCGGGCGCCTCGATCACGAAGGTGGTGTCGGCGTTGCTGGTGTAGGCGTTCCACTCGCCGCCCAGGGCTTGCATGCGTTCTTCGAGGTCGCCTTCGCCGCCGCCGTCGATACCGCTGAACAACAAGTGTTCGAGCAGGTGCGGTAGTTCCTTGTCTTCGCAACGGAAGTCATCCAGGCCCACGCCGACCACCAGGCGAATCGCCACATGCCCGCGTTCGGTGCCCGGTTTGAGCAGCAGCTGCAGGCCGTTGGGCAAGGTGTAACCCTCGACGTGCAGGCGGTCAAAGGCAAAGGCATGTGCAGAGCCCATGAGCAGGCAGGCGAGTAACAGGCGACGCATAACTGGCTTCCTGGCGAGTGAGGTCAGTGATAACTGACTTCAGCGGCCGTCTTACGTTCAGGGCGAATGTGTGATGTCGGCAATATCTTCGGCGGACAGCGCGCCGGTGTCGGACGTTTCCAAGACTACATAAGCACTGCTGCAAAACAATGAGTTCAAGCGTTTCATGTCGGCAATCAGTTCCAAATGCAGGGAACTGGTCTCCAGGCTCTGTACGATCTTGCGTTGCAGGCGACTGACGTGGGCATGGGCCAGGCGCCGCTCCTGGGCGCGGAAGCGGCGTTTCTCGCGCAGCAATTGGCGCGCGCTTTCCGGGTCGGCACTGAGGAATACCGACAGGCCCAGGCGCAGGTTGGCAATCAGTTGGCTGTGCAGGCCGGTGAGTTCTTCCAGGCCCACTTCGGAGAACTGGCGACGCTGGGACGTTTTCTGCTGCTGGACTTTGCGCAGCATGCGTTCGATCAGGTCGCCGGCCAGTTTCAGGTTGATCGACAGCTCGATGATCTCGGCCCAGCGGCGGTTGTCCTGTTCGCTGAGGTCTTCGCGGGGCATTTGCGCCAGGTAGAGTTTGATCGCGCTGTAGAGCGCCTCGACGTCGTCGCTGAGGCTGCGCATTTCCTGGGTGATGGCCGTCTGTTTGCCGCGCAGCACTTCGAGCATCGCGGTGAGCATGTTGTCGATCAGGTCGCCCAGGCGCAGGGTTTCCCGCACCGCGTTGGCCAGCGCCAGGCTTGGCGTGGCCAGGGCGGCGAGGTCCAGGTGGCGCGGCGTGGCCTTGCCGTTGGCCTCTTCCCGTTCGGGCAGCAACCACGCGCAGACCCGGGCCATCGGGCCGATGCTCGGTAGCAGGATCAGGCAGCGACTGACGTTGTAGAGCAGGTGGAAGCTGATGACCATGCCTTGGGCGCTGTAATCCAGGCCGTCCATCCACAACACGAGCGGGTCGAGCACCGGGATGATCAGCAACAGGCCGATCAATTTGTACAACAGGCTGCCCAGGGCCACCTGGCGTCCGGCGGCGTTCTGCATGTTGGTGCTGAGGAAGGCCAGCACGCCGCTGCCGATGTTGGCGCCGATCACCAGGCCGATGGCCACGTGCAAGCCGATCACTCCGGCGCCGGCCAGGGTGGCGGTCAGCAGTACGGCGGCGAGGCTGGAGTAGGAAATCATCGCGAACAACGCGCCGACCAGCGCATCGAGCAGGATGTCGCCGGTCAGTGAGGCGAACAGCACCTTCACGCCCTGTGCGTGGGTAATCGGCCCGGCGGCTTCGACGATCAACTGCAGGGCGAGGATGATCAGCCCGAGGCCGATCCCGACCCGACCCAATTGCCCGGCCCGTGTCTGCTTGCGCGAGAGGAAGAAGATCACCCCGAGAAAGATCAGCAGCGGCGACAGCCAGGACAGGTCCAGGGTGAGCACCCGGGCCATCAGCGCCGTCCCGACGTCGGCGCCGAGCATGGTCGCCAGGGCAGGCATCAGCCCCATCAGGCCCTGGCCGACAAACGATGTGACCAGCATGGCGGTGGCGTTGCTGCTCTGCACCATGGCCGTTACCAGGATACCGGCGACGAACGCCAGCCAGCGCTTGGACATGTTTTGCCCGATGACGTGGCGCAGGTTGGAACCGTAGACCCGCAGGATGCCGGTACGGACGATATGCGTGCCCCAGATCAACAGGGTCACGGCGGAAAGCAGATTGAGCAAGGTCAGCATGCTCGGCCCCCCGTGTGGGTGGGCTCCAACAGGAGCCAATGAGAATTGCCGCGTGCCGTTCTACGTCTTGTACTTAAGCTGTAGTTGGCGAAAGGGCTGTGCGCCAGCATCGCATAGCTAAAGTCGGGTTTGAAACAAAACTGTCATGAAGTCAGTTTTGTGCAGATGAAAAAATGGGGCGCGAACGCCCCATTTCAGCAGCGGATCAAGATTATTGACCCGGAATGTCCTTGCGCAGTTTCACAGGGTCCTGCTGTTTCTTCTTTTTCGCGATGGCGGTACGCATCTTGATGTTCACCGCTTCCACCGCCAGCGAGAACGCCATGGCGAAGTAGACGTAGCCTTTAGGCACATGCACGTCGAAGGATTCGGCGATCAGCACGGTACCCACCACTACCAGGAACGACAGCGCCAGCATCTTCAGCGACGGGTGCTTGTCGATGAAGTCACTGATGGTGCCGGCCGCTGCCATCATCACCAGCACCGCGACCACGATCGCCGCGATCATCACCGGTACGTGGGACACCATGCCGACGGCAGTGATCACCGAGTCCAGGGAGAACACGATGTCGATGATCGCGATCTGGATGATGGTGTAGATGAACTTGCCACCGGCGCCTTTGGGCTCTTCGTGGGTTTCGTCTTCACCTTCCAGGGCGTGGTACATCTCCTGGGAGCTTTTCCACAGCAGGAACAAACCACCGAAGAACAGGATCAGGTCGCGCCCGGAAATGCCCTGGCCGAAGACCACGAACAGGTCGTCGGTCAGGCGCATGACCCAAGTGATGGACAGCAGCAACAGGATTCGCGTGACCATGGCCAGGGCCAGGCCGAAGATCCGGGTACGCGCCTGCATATGCTTGGGCATGCGGCTGACCAGGATCGAAATCATGATGATGTTATCGATGCCCAGGACGATCTCGAGGGCCGTCAGGGTGAAGAAGGCAATCCAGATTTCCGGATTGGTCAGCCATTCCATGTGTATTCCTTTAAGCGAGTGTTAAACCGCGCCAGCTGCAGCGCCGCGCGGTGAGTCGGTACGATTATAGAGTGCTGAACAGCGGAAAAATCCCCATCAGCAACGCCGCGAACATTATGCACAGGCAAACCAGCACTGCCCACTTCAGGGTGAAGCGCTGGTGATCGCCGAATTCGATACCGGCCAGGGCCACTAGCAGGTAAGTCGATGGCACCAACGGGCTGAGCAAGTGTACGGGTTGGCCGACGATGGAGGCGCGGGCCATTTCTACGGCGGTGATGCCATAGTGACTGGCGGCTTCGGCCAGCACCGGCAGTACGCCATAGTAGAACGCATCGTTGGACATGAAGAAGGTGAACGGCATGCTCACCAGTGCGGTGATCACCGCCAGGTAAGGGCCCAGGGCTTCTGGAATGACCGCCAGCAGGCTCTTGGACATGGCGTCGACCATGCCGGTGCCCGACAGGATGCCGGTGAAAATCCCTGCAGCGAAGATCAACCCCACCACGGCCAGCACGCTGCCGGCATGGGCGGCGACGCGGTCTTTCTGCTGTTGCAGGCACGGGTAGTTGACGATCATCGCGATACTGAACGCCACCATGAACAGCACCGGCAGTGGCAACAGGCCGGCGATCAACGTACACATCAGCGCCAGGGTCAGCACGCCGTTGAACCAGATCAGCTTCGGACGGCGGGCATCCGGGTATTGCGACACGCTGATTTCGCTGTGGTCGATCTCGTCACCCTGCAGGTGCAGTTCACCCAGGCGCGCACGTTCGCGCTTGCCGTACATGTAAGCGATCACCAGGATCGCGACCACGCCGGCGGCCATGGCCGGGATCATCGGGACGAAGATGTCTGACGGGTCCACATGCAGCGCACTCGCGGCGCGAGCGGTCGGGCCGCCCCAGGGCGTCATGTTCATCACGCCACCGGCGAGGATGATCAGGCCGGCCATGATCCGCGGGCTCATGCCGATGCGCTGGTACAGCGGCAGCATCGCGGCCACGCAGATCATGTAGGTGGTGGCGCCGTCACCGTCGAGGGACACCACCAAGGCCAGCACGGCGGTGCCGACCGAGACTTTCAGCGGGTCGCCCTTGACCATCTTGAGGATCTTGCGCACGGCCGGGTCGAACAGGCCGGAGTCGATCATCAGGGCAAAGTAGAGGATGGCGAACATCAGCATCACGCCGGTCGGCGCGAGCTTGGTAATGCCTTCGAGCATCATCGGGCCGATCTTCGGCGCGAAACCGCCGAACAGCGCGAACAGAATCGGCACGATGATCAGGGCGATCAGCGCGGACAGGCGCTTGGTCATGATCAGGAACATGAACGTGATGACCATGGCAAAGCCAAGGAAAGTCAGCATAGGAATACTCCAGGCGTAGCGCGGCTAAGGAATGGCGAACCGGGTGGGGTCAGCGCAGAACGAGAGGCACGAGGCTTACGGGTGGAGTGGGGGCGAACAGGCGGGAGCGAGCGGACATCGGGAATCACCATTGTTGTTGTTAACAGCCGGTCTGTTGCCGGCAGTGGGGGCGATCCTAGACGCGTAAGCTTTCAGCCAGCTTTCGTTGATCAAACAGGTGAGGTGGAAATGACACACGGTCTCCAGGCCTGCGCAGATCAACATGTGGGAGGGGGCTTGCTCCCACATTCAGTTGGTGTATGCGCAAATTTTCAGGGCAATTCGAGGCCGCCCGCTGCTTTGTGCAGTTTGCGCAGATGTTCGCCAACCTGCTTGAGGTTGGCTTCGCACGCGGCAATCTCGGCGGCGCGGGACGGGTCCAGCAGCGCCCTCACCTCTTTATCCAGTTCGCCGGTCAGGGATTGCAGCTGTTTCTGGCGCTCGGCACTTTCCGATTCCAGCCGCTTGGACTCCGAAGGTTGCGGCAAGCCGTAGCCACCGCTGCCCAGCAGTTCTGCCGGGCGGCTGAGGAAGCCGCTGTTGGCGAGAATCTGCTGCAGCGTGGCGTTGGCTTTCTCCATGCCGCCATTTTTCAGCTCGCGGGCGCCGAGGTAGCGTTGTTTGACTTCGTCCTGGGCCAGCATCAATTGCTTGCGAAAGCTTGCCTGTTCCAGCAGCAGTAATGCGGCGCTGGTGCGCAGGTCGGCCTGCTCGAACCAGTGGCGGCGCTCTTGCGCGCTCAGGGACAGCCAGTCTTCGACCTGGGTCTGCTGGATCGGCAGGCGCTTGCGCAGCACGTCGAACATCGCTTGGTAGCGCTCGCGGAACGAGTCGAAGTGATAGCCCAGGCGCAGCGCCTCGCGCTTGTCGTTCAACACGCTGGTATCGGCCAGGCCGCGCGCCTGCAGGACCTCCAGCAGCCCGTTGGGCGTGATGTTGTCCAGACCGGTCAGTTTCGGGTTGGCGCTGCCGCTGCGTAACAGTTTCAGGCCTTCGACCGCGCAGTTGTTGGACAGGAAGAAGTAGTTGCCGTCGTAGCTCCAGTGCATTTCGGCCGCGTGTTCGACGGTGTCCTCGATCTCCCGGCGCGTCAGCTTCAGCGGCACCGAGGCGAGGCCGCGCAATTCGGTCTTGGTGTACTCGTCGATGACCTGGGCCAGCGGCAACACGAACAGCCGTGACGGGTACTTGCCCACCAGGCCATCCCAGCTCGACAGTTGTACGTCACCGACAAAGGCGCGGTAGGACAACACCAGATGCTGGTCCAGATCCAGCCGACAGTCCGGGCCGCGAGGGCGCCCCGGCGCGCAGATCACCAGGCGCAACATGCTGTGGCCCCAACGACTGACCAGGTTCTGGTTGGCTTCGGCGAGCAGGTAATCGATTTCGTAGACCCGTTCCGGGTCGACATGGCCCAGGGGCGTCTTGGCGAAATCGTTGCCGGCGTTGAGGAAGGCGTAGGTCTTGGCGCAGGTGTCTTGCGCGGGCGGCGCCCAGCCAAAGTGTTTCTTGTAATAGCGGAACAGCGCGGGGCGGCGGCAGGCGTAGCTCGGGTCGAGGAGGAAATATTCCATGTTGACCGCGACGAACTCCAGCGGGCTGCTGGTTTCGTAGAGGTCCGGGCTGCGCGCGACCTGGCGGTTGTGCTGCTCGCGCTCACCGCGGCGGCCGACGTATTGCGGCCAGCCGGCGAGGTCGAGCAGGCGCGGGTCGTCGCTGAGGGTGAAGCGGCGGTCGTTCTGGCCACGGCATTGATCGGGCAGGCCGACCAGGCCGGTGATGCTGTTCTGGCGGCTGCAGCGTCGGATCAGCGCGCGCTCGTCGCTGGGCCACAGGCGCGCACGGTCGTAGATGTGGGTCAGTTCATGCAGCACGGTGGCGAGCATTTCCCGGCGCACGGTGCCGTGGGGGCGGTTGGTCTTGCGGGTGGCGGCGCTGCCGTCGGTCAGGCTGGCGAGCAGGTTGCGGTTGAGGTCCAGCTCGGACACCAGGGAGGCCTGGCCGTAGGCGTTGGCGGGCATCTTGTCGGTCCAGCCGACATCGATGCGCCGGTCCAACTGTTCGATGAAGCGCGGCGGCAGTGAGCGCAGCGCTTCATCGAGCAACGCCTGGCTGGCCTGCTGTTCGGCTGGGCTCAAACCTTCGGTAATGAGCCGCAGTTGCAGGCTGGCCTGGGCTGCGCCGGCACACAACAGCACAGCCCCGGCCAGGAGCCAGGCGATGAGACGCCTCACAGCGCGAGAATGGCTTCGGCGAGGGTCTGGTCGCTGGCATCACGGGCTTCCGGCACGCGGGTGCGCAGGGTGTCGAAGGCGGCTTCGAGTTGTGCGCCACGGATCTCGCCGTTGCTGGCGACGAAGCTGGCGGCGTCATCGTGGGCTTCGCGCACGATTTTGGAGTCGCGGATGGAGGTGGTGGTGTCCGAGGTGAAATCAATGGTGCGCGCGGAGGCGCGGACGATGATGTTACTGGTGGCCTTCAAGGTCTGCGCGTGGGCGACATCGGTCAACAACAGCAGGCCGAGAGCGGCGGCGATCAGCGGGCTACGCATGGAATGACTCCGAAATACAAAGATGATTATTGGACGAGAATTGCTTGCGCCAGTTCAAGGTCGCTGGCGTTAAGTTTTGGTTGGCTGCGGCGCAGACGATCCAGCGCTGATTCCAGCCGAGCCCCCCGCCATCGGCCGTCAGTGGCAATGAATGCGGCAGCGTCATCCTGGGCGGCCAGCACCCACTTTCGGTCAAACGGCGCGGAGGTCACTTTGCTGGTGGCATAAGCGCTCACCACAGTGCTCTGGGTGGACAGATCAAAGGCCGAAGCCAATGGCGACCAGCCGGCAGCAAACATCACGGGAACCAGCACTAGGCGGTATGAAAAAGCCATGGGACTCGACAACTGAAAGCGAGCGCCAAGGCTAGCGCAATGCCCGGGCGAGAGCCAGCGTCGAGGCATCCGGGAGCGGCTGGCGCTCCCTTGTTCCGACGGGTTTTCAGATGGCCAGAATGGCCTGGGCCAGTTGTGCGTCTGTCGCAGCGCTCAGTTGTGGCGCTTGCTGGCGGATCTGTGCCAGGGCGCTTTCCAGTTTGACCCCACGAATGGCGCCTTGGCTGGCGACGAAGCTGGCGGCGTCGTCACGGGCGGCGCGCACGACCTTGTTGTCACGCAGGGAGGAGGTGGCATCGGAACTGGCATCGGAGGTGGCTTTCAATGCGCCGACGATCGAGTCGGTCGTCACGATGAGGCTGGACGCATGGGCGTTGGCGGCGAGGGCCAACAGGGCGGCGGCACTCAGCAGGCGAAGACGGGACATGGGGTTACTCCTGTAGATGAACAAATAAGGTCACGCGCAGCGGCCACTGTGAAACGGATGTGGATGCCATTGAGCATCAGACGCCCGTTCTACACGGTTCGCCACGTGGTGACCGGATATTAAGCCGCGGCCTGTCCATTCGAAAAGCGCCTTGACTGTCTAGTCACGCCAGAACGGCTTGGACAGCTCGACCTGGCGCTCACCGGGGCTGATACCCGCGTCGGACAGCTCTCGCGGGTCGAGCTGGGCCAGTTGGTGTCGTTCTCGGGCCTGTTGCCGCCACCTGGCGAGCGTGGCGACGGTGCGGCGTAACAACGTGGTGCGCGGGGTTGGTGGGTGCATGGGGAGCGCCTTACAGGGTCTTTTTTTGGAAGACCATGTTGAGCGGATCGTTTCGACCGATACAGATACACCGGCACTCAATTGTACTGCTTAATTGTTATAATAATTGAACTGTACTGGTTGATTTGCAAGCGATCTGTTCGGGGCCGAAAACACCCGGGCCCAGACACAACAAAGCCCGCCTCCGGTGACCCGGGGCGGGCTTTGCTTAACGAATCAGGTTGCTGGCTGTGGACCCGGTGGGTCAGGGCCAGCGGGCGCTCATTAGCGCCAGAACGGCTTGCTCAGCTCTTCGTAGCGTTGTGCTTCGCTGATACCGGCGTCAGCCAGCAGACGCGAATCCAGACGAGCCAGTTGATGGCGGCTGGAGATGCGGCGCTGCCACAGCATCAGGTTGGCGATAACGCGCAGAGGCAGGGAAGCCTGGGTGCTTACAGCTTTTTCTTCAAAGAACAGATCGGAACTGAGTGTACGTTCCATGATGACATCCTTCCGCTTGTGGCGGGATTAGGTAGTGGTTTAACTGATGCCAATGATCCTCCTCCCGCGCAAGACTCTCTAGATACAGTTCACCTGTATTGTGAGGGGCCAGTTAACTGTTTATAGCGGCTGTACTGTACGGAAATGGGGCAACTGTACCTGTCTGCACTGAAACAGTGCAAAAATGACATTTTAGAAGAAGGGTGTGGGATATTTCGGTAGGAAAAGACCGGTACAGCAGTACAGTTTTTTACAGAAAGGAGGGTGGTGCAACCGAGCTGATGAAACTGTGTGCATCAGCTCGGTTGTGTATCGATCAATCCTTGAGCATGTGCCCGGTTTCTTCCAGGTTAATGTGCCAGCTCAGGGCTTCGCGCAGGACGTGAGGGGTGTGGCCACCAATCGCGCAAGCGGCGTTGAAGTATTTGTTCAACGCATCGCGATAGTCCGGATGCACGCAGTTGTCGATGATCACCCGTGCGCGCTCCCGTGGCGCCAGGCCACGCAAGTCGGCGAGGCCCACTTCGGTCACCAGGATGTCGACGTCGTGCTCGGTGTGGTCGACGTGGCTGACCATCGGCACCACGCTGGAAATCGCCCCGGCCTTGGCAATCGACTTGGTCACGAAGATTGCCAGGTGCGCGTTACGCGCGAAGTCGCCCGAGCCGCCGATCCCGTTCATCATCCGCGTCCCGCACACGTGCGTGGAGTTGACGTTGCCGTAGATGTCGAACTCCAGCGCGGTGTTGATCGCGATGATGCCCAGGCGACGAACCACTTCAGGGTGGTTGGAAATTTCTTGCGGGCGCAGCACCAGTTTGTCCTTGTAGTGCTCCAGGTTGCCGAACACGTTGCTGTTGCGCCGCTCCGACAAGGTGATCGAACTGCCGGAGGCGAAGCTCAGCTTGCCGGCGTCAATCAGGTCGAACGTCGAGTCCTGCAGCACTTCCGAATACATGGTCAGGTCTTCGAACGGCGAATCGATCAAGCCACACATCACGGCGTTGGCGATGTTGCCGATCCCGGCCTGCAGCGGGCCGAGCTTGTTGGTCATGCGGCCGGCGTCCACTTCCTGCTTGAGGAAGTTGATCAGGTGGCTGGCGATGCCTTGGGTGTCGGCGTCCGGCGGCGTCACTGTGGAAGGCGAGTCAGCCTTGTTGGTGATCACGATGGCGACGATTTTCTCCGGCGGAATCGGGATCGCGGTGCTGCCAATGCGGTCGTCGACTTTTACCAGCGGGATCGGCGTGCGCGTTGGCCGATAGGTCGGGATGTAGATGTCGTGCAGGCCTTCCAGGTTCGGGTTGTGCGCCATGTTGATCTCGACGATCACTTGCTTGGCGAAAATCGCGAAACTGGCCGAGTTGCCCACGGAAGTGGTCGGCACGATATGGCCTTGTTCGGTGATCGCAACGGCTTCGATCACGGCAATGTCAGGCAGCTTGAGCTGGTTGTTGCGCAGTTGCTCGACGGTTTCCGACAAATGCTGGTCGATGAACATCACCTCGCCGGCATTGATCGCCTTGCGCAGGGTGCTGTCGACCTGGAACGGCATGCGTCGCGACAGTACGCCGGCTTCGGTCAGTTGTTTGTCGAGATCGTTGCCCAGGCTGGCGCCGGTCATCAGGGTGATTTTCAGCGGCGACGTCTTGGCACGTTCGGCCAGAGCTTGAGGGACGGCTTTGGCTTCACCCGCACGGGTAAAGCCGCTCATCCCGACGGTCATGCCGTCCTCGATCAGTGCGGCGGCATCAGCCGCGCTCATGACCTTGTTCAACAGCGAAGGCAAGCGGATACGATCACGGTACATGGATTGTTATCTCGAGATACGGAGGCAAGGTGCGCAGTTTAGTGATTTCAAAAGTTTTCGGCCCGCTACCATGGTCGAATGCCGGGCAGCGATTTAGGGCCTTTGGTCGGTTTTCATGCTGCAATAAAAAACCCTAGCCTACTGCAGGCCAGGGTTTCGGGTATTGCGCTGGCGCAGTGTTACTCGACAGCCTTGACCATGTCTTCGATAACCTTCTTGGCGTCGCCGAAGACCATCATGGTTTTGTCCAGGTAGAACAGCTCGTTGTCCAGGCCGGCATAGCCGCTGGCCATCGAGCGCTTGTTGACGATGATGGTCTTGGCCTTGAACGCTTCGAGGATCGGCATGCCGGCAATCGGCGAGTTCGGATCGTTCTTGGCGGCCGGGTTGACCACGTCGTTCGCGCCGAGCACCAGTACTACGTCAGCCTGGCCGAATTCGGAGTTGATGTCTTCCATCTCGAACACCTGGTCGTAAGGCACTTCGGCCTCGGCCAGCAATACGTTCATGTGTCCGGGCATGCGGCCGGCCACCGGGTGGATCGCGTACTTCACGGTCACGCCACGGTGGGTCAGCTTCTCGGTCAGTTCCTTCAGCGCATGCTGTGCCCGTGCCACTGCCAGGCCATAGCCCGGCACGATGATCACGGTATCGGCGTTGGTCAGCAGGAACGTGGCGTCGTCGGCCGAACCGGACTTCACCGGGCGCGCTTCTTTCGAGCCGGCCGCCGCACCGGCATCCGGCGCATTGCCGAAACCGCCGAGCAGCACGTTGAAGAAGGAGCGGTTCATCGCCTTGCACATGATGTAGGACAAGATCGCACCGCTGGAGCCCACCAGCGAGCCGGCGATGATCAGCATCGAGTTGTTCAGCGAGAAGCCGATCCCTGCCGCAGCCCAGCCGGAGTAGCTGTTGAGCATCGACACCACTACCGGCATGTCGGCGCCGCCGATCGGGATGATGATCAGCACGCCCAGCACGAACGCCAGGGCCAGCATCAGCGCGAAGGCAGAGAGGTTGCCGGTGAACATGAAGGTCAGGCCGAGCCCCAATGTAGTCAGGCCGAGCACCAGGTTCAGTTTGTGCTGGCCGCCGAACTGTACCGGTGCGCCTTGGAACAGGCGGAACTTGTACTTGCCCGAGAGCTTGCCGAAGGCGATCACCGAACCGGAGAAGGTGATGGCGCCGATGGCGGCACCGAGGAACAGTTCCAGGCGGTTACCGGCCGGGATCGCATCGCCCAGGTGTTTGACGATGCCCAGGGATTGCGGTTCGACCACGGCGGCAATGGCGATAAATACCGCGGCCAGGCCGATCATGCTGTGCATGAAGGCGACCAGTTCCGGCATCTTGGTCATTTCCACGCGCTTGGCCATGATCGAGCCGGCGGTGCCGCCGATCAGCAGGCCCACGATCACGTAGCCGATGCCGGCAGTGGCAAGCTCAGCGCCCAGCTTATAGATGAGGCCCACGGTGGTGAGCACCGCCAGCGCCATGCCGAGCATGCCGAACAGGTTGCCGCGCCGCGAAGTGGTCGGATGCGACAGGCCTTTGAGGGCCTGGATGAAACAGATCGACGCGATCAGATAGAGCGTCGTGACAAGATTCATGCTCATTACTTCGGCGCCTCTTCTTTTACTTTCGGGGCTTTCTTCTTGAACATCTCAAGCATCCTGCGAGTCACCAGGAAGCCGCCGAACACGTTGACGGCCGCCAGGGCCACGGCCAGGGTGCCCATGGTCTTGCCCAGCGGAGTCACGGTCAGCGCAGCGGCCAGCATGGCGCCGACGATCACGATCGCCGAGATTGCGTTGGTCACCGCCATCAACGGCGTGTGCAGTGCGGGGGTAACGTTCCAGACCACGTGGTAACCGACATAAATCGCCAGCACGAAGATGATCAGGTTGTAGATACCGGGGGAGATAAGCTCTTCCATCGTCTGAATCCCTGCTTAGGCGTTTTTGCGGATGACTTGGCCGTCGCGGCACATCAGGCACGCGGCGACGATGTCGTCTTCGAGGTTGATTTCAAACTGCCCTTCCTTGTTGAAGACCAGCTTCAGGAAGTCCAGCAGGTTGCGCGCATACAGGGCCGATGCGTCGGCGGCGACGGCACCCGCCAGGTTGGTCGGACCGCAAATGATCACGCCGTTTTCCACCACCACCTGGTCGGCGACGGTCAGCGGGCAGTTGCCGCCCTGGGCTGCGGCAAGGTCGATCACCACTGAGCCCGGCTTCATCTGGGCAACCGTGTCGGCGCTGAGCAGGGTCGGAGCCTTGCGGCCCGGGATCAGGGCGGTGGTGATGACGATGTCGGCCTGCTTGGCGCGTTCGTGGACCGCCAGGGCCTGGCGTTGCATCCAGCTGGTCGGCATCGGGCGTGCGTAACCGCCGACGCCGACGGCGCATTCACGCTCTTCGTCGGTCTCATAAGGCACGTCGACGAACTTGGCGCCGAGGGATTCGATCTGCTCTTTCACGGCCGGGCGCACGTCAGACGCTTCGATCACTGCACCCAGGCGTTTCGCCGTGGCGATGGCCTGCAGCCCCGCGACGCCAGCGCCGAGGATCAACACGCGTGCGGCTTTTACCGTACCGGCGGCAGTCATCAGCATCGGCATGAAGCGTGGGTAATGATGGGCGGCGAGCAACACGGCCTTGTAACCGGCGATGTTGGCCTGGGACGACAGCACGTCCAGGCTCTGGGCCCGCGAAGTCCGCGGCGCGGCTTCGAGCGCGAAGGCCGTGATGCCCTGCTCGGCCAGCTTGGCGATGGTTTCATTGCTGAACGGATTGAGCATGCCCACCAGCACGGTGCCGCTTTTGATCAGCGTCAGTTCGCTGTCGCTGGGGGCAACCACTTTGAGGATCAGCTCCGCGCCAAATGCATCGCTGGCGCTGCCAATGGTTGCACCTGCCGTTTCATAGGCACTGTCGACGATGCTGGCTTTAATGCCCGCCCCGCTTTGTACAGTGACCTTATGGCCCTGGCCGATCAGCTTCTTGATGGTTTCCGGGGTGGCAGCCACCCGCGTTTCACCGGTCTGGGTTTCGAGAGGAACACCAATGTGCACGTGAAATCTCCTGCATGATCTTTTTGCTTTTGATCTTATTGTAAAAAGGCCAGCGCACCGTGAGTGGCGCATCTGGGGCGGCCGATCAGCACGATCCCGCTGAAATGACAGCGGGGCGCGGCATTTTGCAGGCGAACTTTACGGCCTTCAAGGGATTATGACGGGTGACGAAAAATTAACTACAAGTCACCCTGTGACTGATTGTCGCAATGCCTTGAGATAACTTATTTAAATACAAGTGGTTAAAGGTGTATTTCGGTTTTTTGGTAGTTTCGCCCTCGCCGTTGTGAATAGTCGGGCATTAGCCGGTAATAGTCGCTACAAGCCATGAGAATCATGGCTTTTAGCCTCATTTTCGCCGAACAGGTACAGTTTGCTGGAATGCGACATTTATATATATCTGTAGGATTCTATTTTAGCTGACTACATAGTCAACAAATGCCGCTCCGTCCTTAGATTACTGGGCTATAGCGCTGGGACTGGTCGATCAGCCAGTCCCTGAAGGCGTGCAGGGAGGCCGATTCGACTTTCCTGTCAGGAATCATCAAGTAATACGCCTTCGAACTGCTCAGTGCTTCAGGGCTCGCGATCACCAGTTGGTGCTCGTCCAGTTCGCGCTGGATGAGGAACGGTGGAATCAGCGCAATGCCCATGTCATGCATGGCCGCCTGGGACAACATCGAGAATAGCTCGTAGCGGGGGCCTGTCATGTCGCGAGGTATGTTCAGTTGTTGCGCGTTGAACCACTGGCGCCAGGCATAGGGCCGCGTGGTCTGCTGCAGCAGCGGCAGTTCTGCGATTTCCTGGGGGCTGAAGTGTGTGCGGCTGCCGAGTAAGCGCGGGCTGCACACCGGGACCGGGTTCTCTCCCATCAGCCGGTGGGATTCGGTACCGGACCAGTCGGCATCACCGAAATAGATCGCGGCGTCGAATTCGGTGTCGGCAAACAGGAAGGGGCGCGTGCGGTTGGTGAGGTTGACCGTGACTTCCGGGTGCTGGCGCTGAAAGTCCTTGAGACGAGGGATCAGCCATTGGGTGCCAAAGGTCGGCACCACCGCCAGCTCGATGACGTTCGCGCCCTGCTGTCCCATGACGGACAAGGTGTCGCGCTCCACCGCGTCCAATTGCGTGGCGACACGACGGCTATACGACAGGCCCGCTTCTGTCAGCTTGACCCCACGCCGCGAGCGTCGAAACAGTTCGACACTCAAAAACTCCTCGAGGCTGGCGATCTGTCGGCAAATGGCGCCCTGAGTGATGGAAAGCTCCTGCGCCGCCTTGGTAAAGCTCTCGTGGCGGGCTGCAGCTTCAAAGCTGACAAGGGCGGTGGTGCTGGGGATTTTTCTGCGCATGTACCTTGTTCTCACTTATAAGACGCGTTTGCGCCCTTCTCGGCCGTTACGGAGTGAGAAATTAGCACAAGCCTATGCAAAAACCTCGTTTGCCCTCTGCGCTTGCCGAGCCTAGTCTGCATCCACGACTTCTGATTTCTTTGCGAGGACTTATTCATGGCTGGCAAGGCAAGCTTCAACTGGATCGATCCACTGCTGCTGGATCAACAGCTCACCGAAGAAGAGCGCATGGTGCGCGACAGTGCTGAGCAATTCGCCCAGGACAAGTTGGCGCCAAGGGTGCTCGAAGCCTTCCGCCATGAAAAGACCGACCCTGCGATCTTCCGTGAGATGGGCGAAACCGGCCTGTTGGGCGCGATGATTCCCGAGCAGTACGGCGGCAGTGGCCTGAATTACGTCAGCTACGGGTTGATTGCGCGTGAGGTCGAGCGAGTCGACTCCGGCTATCGCTCGATGATGAGTGTGCAGTCGTCACTGGTCATGGTGCCGATCAATGAGTTCGGCACCGAAGCGCAAAAACAGAAATACCTGCCGAAACTGGCGTCGGGTGAATGGATCGGTTGCTTCGGTCTGACTGAGCCTAACCACGGTTCCGACCCGGGCGCGATGATTACCCGGGCACGCAAGGTGGATGGCGGCTACAGCCTGACCGGCGCCAAGATGTGGATCACCAACAGCCCGATCGCCGATGTGTTCGTGGTGTGGGCCAAGGACGATGCCGGCGATATCCGCGGTTTTGTCCTGGAGAAAGGCTGGAAAGGTCTGAGCGCTCCGGCGATTCACGGCAAGGTCGGCCTGCGGGCTTCGATTACCGGCGAGATCGTCATGGACAACGTGTTTGTGCCCGACGAGAACATCTTCCCGGATGTGCGTGGCTTGAAAGGCCCCTTCACCTGCCTTAACTCCGCTCGTTACGGGATCTCC
Organism: Pseudomonas veronii; assembly: GCF_002028325.1. NCBI lineage: Bacteria > Pseudomonadati > Pseudomonadota > Gammaproteobacteria > Pseudomonadales > Pseudomonadaceae > Pseudomonas > Pseudomonas veronii. The sequence goes on from NZ_CP018420.1 coordinate 126,367, forward strand.
TGGGGCGCGCTGGGTGCTGCCGAGTTCTGCTGGCATACCGCTCGCCAATACACCCTTGATCGGCATCAGTTCGGTCGGCCATTGGCGGCGACCCAGCTTATCCAGAAGAAGCTCGCGGACATGCAGACCGAGATCACTCTGGCCTTGCAAGGCTGCCTGCGCCTGGGACGGATGAAGGATGAAGGCACTGCGGCGGTGGAAATTACTTCGATCATGAAGCGCAATTCCTGCGGCAAGTCGCTGGATATCGCACGCATGGCGCGGGATATGTTGGGCGGCAACGGTATCTCCGACGAGTTCGGGGTGGCGCGTCACCTGGTCAACCTGGAGGTGGTGAACACCTATGAAGGTACCCACGATGTACACGCCTTGATTCTGGGGCGCGCGCAAACCGGTCTTCAGGCGTTCTATTAATAGGAGCACGGGCATGGGCGCGCTTTCGCATCTGCGGGTACTGGATTTGTCGCGAGTACTGGCGGGCCCTTGGGCCGGGCAGATCCTCGCGGACCTTGGGGCCGAAGTGATCAAGGTCGAGCGGCCGGGCAATGGTGACGACACGCGTGCCTGGGGGCCTCCCTTCCTCAAGGACGCGTATGGCGAGAACACCAGTGAAGCGGCGTATTACTTGTCGGCCAACCGCAACAAAGAGTCGGTGACCATCGACTTCACGCAGCCGGAGGGGCAGAAGCTGGTGCGTGACCTGGCGGCCAAGTCCGACATCCTGATCGAGAACTTCAAGGTGGGCGGCCTGGCGGCGTATGGGTTGGACTATGCCTCGCTGAAGGAGGTCAACCCGGCGTTGATCTATTGCTCGATCACGGGGTTTGGCCAGACGGGGCCTTATGCGGCGCGTGCGGGCTACGACTTCATGATCCAGGGGTTGGGCGGACTCATGAGCCTGACGGGGCGGCCGGAGGGTGATGAGGGGGCGGGCCCGGTGAAAGTGGGGGTGGCGTTGACTGACATCCTTACGGGGCTCTATTCGGCGGTGGCGATCCTGGCGGCGCTGGCTCATCGCGAGCGTGACGGCGGCGGGCAACATATTGATATGGCGCTGCTGGACGTGCAGGTGGCTTGTCTGGCCAACCAGGCGATGAACTACCTGACGACAGGCGTGCCGCCAAAGCGCTTGGGCAATGCACATCCGAATATCGTGCCTTATCAGGATTTTCCCACGGCCGATGGCGACTTCATCCTGACGGTGGGGAATGACGGGCAGTTCCGTAAGTTTGCGCAGGTGGCAGGTCAGCCGCAGTGGGCGGATGATCCGCGTTTCGCGACCAACAAGGTGCGGGTGGCCAATCGCGCGGAACTGATTCCCTTGATTCGCCAGGCGACGGTGTTCAAGACGACGGCTGAATGGGTGTCGCAACTGGAGCGAGTCGGCGTGCCGTGCGGGCCGATCAATGATCTGGCGCAGGTATTCGCGGATGCCCAGGTCAAGGCGCGCGGGCTGGCGATTGAGTTGCCTCATGCACTGGCGGGGATGGTGCCTCAGGTTGCCAGTCCTATACGGTTATCCAAGACCCCTGTGGAATACCGCAGCGCGCCTCCTTTATTGGGTGAGCATACGGTCAGGGTGTTGCAGGAAGTGCTGGGGTTGATGCCGGCGAATGTGGCTGCTTTAAAAGAAGCTGGGGTTATCTGAGTCATCTCTTCTATATAGAGCGTCATTAAGGGCTCTATATAGAAGAAAGTTGGTTTTTTTTTAGCCAATCCTAACTATTGGATAGATAAGCGAAATTAAAGGTTGACGGCAAATCCTGGACGTCTATAATTCGCCCCACTTCCGGCGCAGTCGAAACTGAAAACTCCTTGTTAAACAAAGAGTTACGCAAGATTCGACAGCGACCTGCTTCAGTTCATCGAAGCCTGGAAGGAGTTGGTAGGACAGGGTTGTTTGGCTCTATTAACGTTTCGATCTTCTCGGTCGAAAGCGGAGAAAAAGAGGTGTTGACAGCAGCGTGTAACGCTGTAGAATTCGCCTCCCGCTAACGAGAGATCGGAAGCGCAAGTGGTTGAAGTTACAAAGGAAACTTTGAAAACTTCTTAAAATAATCACTTGACAGCAAATGAGGCTGCTGTAGAATGCGCGCCTCGGTTGAGACGAAAGATCTTAACCAACCGCTCTTTAACAACTGAATCAAGCAATTCGTGTGGGTGCTTGTGGAGTCAGACTGATAGTCAACAAGATTATCAGCATCACAAGTTACTCCGCGAGAAATCAAAGATGTAACCAACGATTGCTGAGCCAAGTTTAGGGTTTCTTAAAAACCCAAAGATGTTTGAACTGAAGAGTTTGATCATGGCTCAGATTGAACGCTGGCGGCAGGCCTAACACATGCAAGTCGAGCGGTAGAGAGAAGCTTGCTTCTCTTGAGAGCGGCGGACGGGTGAGTAATGCCTAGGAATCTGCCTGGTAGTGGGGGATAACGTTCGGAAACGGACGCTAATACCGCATACGTCCTACGGGAGAAAGCAGGGGACCTTCGGGCCTTGCGCTATCAGATGAGCCTAGGTCGGATTAGCTAGTTGGTGAGGTAATGGCTCACCAAGGCGACGATCCGTAACTGGTCTGAGAGGATGATCAGTCACACTGGAACTGAGACACGGTCCAGACTCCTACGGGAGGCAGCAGTGGGGAATATTGGACAATGGGCGAAAGCCTGATCCAGCCATGCCGCGTGTGTGAAGAAGGTCTTCGGATTGTAAAGCACTTTAAGTTGGGAGGAAGGGCAGTTACCTAATACGTGATTGTTTTGACGTTACCGACAGAATAAGCACCGGCTAACTCTGTGCCAGCAGCCGCGGTAATACAGAGGGTGCAAGCGTTAATCGGAATTACTGGGCGTAAAGCGCGCGTAGGTGGTTAGTTAAGTTGGATGTGAAATCCCCGGGCTCAACCTGGGAACTGCATTCAAAACTGACTGACTAGAGTATGGTAGAGGGTGGTGGAATTTCCTGTGTAGCGGTGAAATGCGTAGATATAGGAAGGAACACCAGTGGCGAAGGCGACCACCTGGACTGATACTGACACTGAGGTGCGAAAGCGTGGGGAGCAAACAGGATTAGATACCCTGGTAGTCCACGCCGTAAACGATGTCAACTAGCCGTTGGGAGCCTTGAGCTCTTAGTGGCGCAGCTAACGCATTAAGTTGACCGCCTGGGGAGTACGGCCGCAAGGTTAAAACTCAAATGAATTGACGGGGGCCCGCACAAGCGGTGGAGCATGTGGTTTAATTCGAAGCAACGCGAAGAACCTTACCAGGCCTTGACATCCAATGAACTTTCTAGAGATAGATTGGTGCCTTCGGGAACATTGAGACAGGTGCTGCATGGCTGTCGTCAGCTCGTGTCGTGAGATGTTGGGTTAAGTCCCGTAACGAGCGCAACCCTTGTCCTTAGTTACCAGCACGTTATGGTGGGCACTCTAAGGAGACTGCCGGTGACAAACCGGAGGAAGGTGGGGATGACGTCAAGTCATCATGGCCCTTACGGCCTGGGCTACACACGTGCTACAATGGTCGGTACAGAGGGTTGCCAAGCCGCGAGGTGGAGCTAATCCCAGAAAACCGATCGTAGTCCGGATCGCAGTCTGCAACTCGACTGCGTGAAGTCGGAATCGCTAGTAATCGCGAATCAGAATGTCGCGGTGAATACGTTCCCGGGCCTTGTACACACCGCCCGTCACACCATGGGAGTGGGTTGCACCAGAAGTAGCTAGTCTAACCTTCGGGGGGACGGTTACCACGGTGTGATTCATGACTGGGGTGAAGTCGTAACAAGGTAGCCGTAGGGGAACCTGCGGCTGGATCACCTCCTTAATCGACGACATCAGCTGCTCCATAAGTTCCCACACGAATTGCTTGATTCATTGAAGAAGACGATAAGAAGCAGCCCGAAATTGGGTCTGTAGCTCAGTTGGTTAGAGCGCACCCCTGATAAGGGTGAGGTCGGCAGTTCGAATCTGCCCAGACCCACCAATTTTGTGTGGGAACCTGTAGAAATACGGGGCCATAGCTCAGCTGGGAGAGCGCCTGCCTTGCACGCAGGAGGTCAACGGTTCGATCCCGTTTGGCTCCACCACTACTGCTTCTAGAAGTTGAAAGCTTAGAAATGAGCATTCCATCGTGATGATGGTGAATGTTGATTTCTAGTCTTTGATTAGATCGTTCTTTAAAAATTTGGGTATGTGATAGAAAGATAGACTGAACGTTACTTTCACTGGTAACGGATCAGGCTAAGGTAAAATTTGTGAGTTCTCTTAATTGAGAAATTCGAATTTTCGGCGAATGTCGTCTTCACAGTATAACCAGATTGCTTGGGGTTATATGGTCAAGTGAAGAAGCGCATACGGTGGATGCCTTGGCAGTCAGAGGCGATGAAAGACGTGGTAGCCTGCGAAAAGCTTCGGGGAGTCGGCAAACAGACTTTGATCCGGAGATGTCTGAATGGGGGAACCCAGCCATCATAAGATGGTTACCTTACACTGAATACATAGGTGTAAGGGGCGAACCAGGGGAACTGAAACATCTAAGTACCCTGAGGAAAAGAAATCAACCGAGATTCCCTTAGTAGTGGCGAGCGAACGGGGACTAGCCCTTAAGTGGCTTTGAGATTAGCGGAACGCTCTGGAAAGTGCGGCCATAGTGGGTGATAGCCCTGTACGCGAAAATCTCTTAGTCATGAAATCGAGTAGGACGGAGCACGAGAAACTTTGTCTGAATATGGGGGGACCATCCTCCAAGGCTAAATACTACTGACTGACCGATAGTGAACTAGTACCGTGAGGGAAAGGCGAAAAGAACCCCGGAGAGGGGAGTGAAATAGATCCTGAAACCGTATGCGTACAAGCAGTGGGAGCCTACTTGTTAGGTGACTGCGTACCTTTTGTATAATGGGTCAGCGACTTATTTTCAGTGGCGAGCTTAACCGAATAGGGGAGGCGTAGCGAAAGCGAGTCTTAATAGGGCGTCTAGTCGCTGGGAATAGACCCGAAACCGGGCGATCTATCCATGGGCAGGTTGAAGGTTGGGTAACACTAACTGGAGGACCGAACCGACTACCGTTGAAAAGTTAGCGGATGACCTGTGGATCGGAGTGAAAGGCTAATCAAGCTCGGAGATAGCTGGTTCTCCTCGAAAGCTATTTAGGTAGCGCCTCATGTATCACTGTAGGGGGTAGAGCACTGTTTCGGCTAGGGGGTCATCCCGACTTACCAAACCGATGCAAACTCCGAATACCTACAAGTGCCGAGCATGGGAGACACACGGCGGGTGCTAACGTCCGTCGTGAAAAGGGAAACAACCCAGACCGTCAGCTAAGGTCCCAAAGTTATGGTTAAGTGGGAAACGATGTGGGAAGGCTTAGACAGCTAGGAGGTTGGCTTAGAAGCAGCCACCCTTTAAAGAAAGCGTAATAGCTCACTAGTCGAGTCGGCCTGCGCGGAAGATGTAACGGGGCTCAAACCATACACCGAAGCTACGGGTATCACGTAAGTGATGCGGTAGAGGAGCGTTCTGTAAGCCTGTGAAGGTGAGTTGAGAAGCTTGCTGGAGGTATCAGAAGTGCGAATGCTGACATGAGTAACGATAATGGGTGTGAAAAACACCCACGCCGAAAGACCAAGGTTTCCTGCGCAACGTTAATCGACGCAGGGTTAGTCGGTCCCTAAGGCGAGGCTGAAAAGCGTAGTCGATGGAAAACAGGTTAATATTCCTGTACTTCTGGTTATTGCGATGGAGGGACGGAGAAGGCTAGGCCAGCTTGGCGTTGGTTGTCCAAGTTTAAGGTGGTAGGCTGGAATCTTAGGTAAATCCGGGATTCTAAGGCCGAGAGCTGATGACGAGTTATCTTTTAGATGACGAAGTGGTTGATGCCATGCTTCCAAGAAAAGCTTCTAAGCTTCAGGTAACCAGGAACCGTACCCCAAACCGACACAGGTGGTTGGGTAGAGAATACCAAGGCGCTTGAGAGAACTCGGGTGAAGGAACTAGGCAAAATGGCACCGTAACTTCGGGAGAAGGTGCGCCGGTGAGGGTGAAGGACTTGCTCCGTAAGCTCATGCCGGTCGAAGATACCAGGCCGCTGCGACTGTTTATTAAAAACACAGCACTCTGCAAACACGAAAGTGGACGTATAGGGTGTGACGCCTGCCCGGTGCCGGAAGGTTAATTGATGGGGTTAGCTAACGCGAAGCTCTTGATCGAAGCCCCGGTAAACGGCGGCCGTAACTATAACGGTCCTAAGGTAGCGAAATTCCTTGTCGGGTAAGTTCCGACCTGCACGAATGGCGTAACGATGGCGGCGCTGTCTCCACCCGAGACTCAGTGAAATTGAAATCGCTGTGAAGATGCAGTGTATCCGCGGCTAGACGGAAAGACCCCGTGAACCTTTACTATAGCTTTGCACTGGACTTTGAATTTGCTTGTGTAGGATAGGTGGGAGGCTTTGAAGCGTGGACGCCAGTTCGCGTGGAGCCAACCTTGAAATACCACCCTGGCAACTTTGAGGTTCTAACTCAGGTCCGTTATCCGGATCGAGGACAGTGTATGGTGGGTAGTTTGACTGGGGCGGTCTCCTCCTAAAGAGTAACGGAGGAGTACGAAGGTGCGCTCAGACCGGTCGGAAATCGGTCGTAGAGTATAAAGGCAAAAGCGCGCTTGACTGCGAGACAGACACGTCGAGCAGGTACGAAAGTAGGTCTTAGTGATCCGGTGGTTCTGTATGGAAGGGCCATCGCTCAACGGATAAAAGGTACTCCGGGGATAACAGGCTGATACCGCCCAAGAGTTCATATCGACGGCGGTGTTTGGCACCTCGATGTCGGCTCATCACATCCTGGGGCTGAAGCCGGTCCCAAGGGTATGGCTGTTCGCCATTTAAAGTGGTACGCGAGCTGGGTTTAGAACGTCGTGAGACAGTTCGGTCCCTATCTGCCGTGGACGTTTGAGATTTGAGAGGGGCTGCTCCTAGTACGAGAGGACCGGAGTGGACGAACCTCTGGTGTTCCGGTTGTCACGCCAGTGGCATTGCCGGGTAGCTATGTTCGGAATAGATAACCGCTGAAAGCATCTAAGCGGGAAACTAGCCTCAAGATGAGATCTCACTGGGACCTTGAGTCCCCTGAAGGGCCGTCGAAGACTACGACGTTGATAGGTTGGGTGTGTAAGCGCTGTGAGGCGTTGAGCTAACCAATACTAATTGCCCGTGAGGCTTGACCATATAACACCCAAGCAATTTGCGAACTCGAAAGAGACCAGATTGCGGTGTGTGAAGACGAAACGAACCGAAAGTTCGACTCTTACAAAACACCGAAAACTATCGCATACCCAATTTGCTGAAGCGAGGCCAACAGGCCACGACTCAGTACCCGAATTTCTTGACGACCATAGAGCATTGGAACCACCTGATCCCATCCCGAACTCAGCAGTGAAACGATGCATCGCCGATGGTAGTGTGGGGTTTCCCCATGTGAGAGTAGGTCATCGTCAAGATTAAATTCCAGAACCCCTGTTTGCTTACGCAGACAGGGGTTTTGTTTTAGTAGAAGTCCACGAATTTCACTGGACCGTTGCCAAGGCAACGGTCTGGTACACAGAATTTCTTGACGACCATAGAGCATTGGAACCACCTGATCCCATCCCGAACTCAGCAGTGAAACGATGCATCGCCGATGGTAGTGTGGGGTTTCCCCATGTGAGAGTAGGTCATCGTCAAGATTAAATTCCGAAACCCCTGTCTGCTTGTGCAGACAGGGGTTTTGTCGTTTAAGAGGTCTGCTTCGGTCGCATATCTGCTCAGCTGACTCCCTGCATCTGATCGATGCTCATCCGTCCTCGAAAACTGCAAGACTTTGCAGTTTCGAACGCCTTGTTTGTACCGCCGGTCTGTTTCCCACTCAAAAAGAGGATCTTTCTGACAAATCCTTAAGATTCCACTTCATTTGGCCGAAAGCCTGACGAGCCATGCGTGCACCGATTTGGAGCAGATCAAGCGTCTGCCCAGGCGTTACATGGAATGTTCCACCCGGCACGCTCCCCCCCTTTGGCAAAAGAAGTCGATGAAATGAATCTAAAGTTCAGTCATAAAATTCTGTTGGCCGCGTCAGGCGTCGTGGTCTTGGCCTTCGCGTTATTCACGTTGTACAACGATTACTTACAGCGCAGCACCATCAAACAGAACCTGGAGTCGTCCATCCAGCAATCCGGAGAACTCACCGCCAGCAGTGTGCAGAACTGGCTCAGTGGCCGTGTGCTGATACTCGAAAACCTGGCACAAAACATGGCTCACCAGGGCAGTGCTGCAGATCTTCCAGGCTTGGTTGATCAGCCCGCACTCACCTCGAACTTCCAGTTCACTTACGTCGGCCAAACCAACGGCGTGTTCACCCAACGCCCCGACGCAAAAATGCCCGATGGCTATGACCCGCGCCAGCGTCCTTGGTACAAGCAAGCCGTGGCGGCTGACAAACCCATGCTGACCCCGCCTTACATGGCAGCCGTGGGTGGGCAGATCGTGACCATCGCCATGCCGGTGAAAAAGAACGGCGAGTTGCTGGGCGTGGTCGGTGGTGACCTGAGCCTGCAAACGCTGGTGAAGATCATCAACTCGGTAGACTTCGGCGGCATCGGCCATGCGTTCCTGGTCAGCGGCGACGGTCAGGTCATCGTCAGCCCCGATCAGGGCCAGGTGATGAAGAACCTCAAGGACATCTACCCAGGCACCAGCGTCCGCATCGAGAAGCTTAACCAGGATGTTGTCCTCAACGGTCAGGATCGCATTCTGTCCTTCACCCCTATCGCCGGCTTGCCAGGTGCGGACTGGTACATCGGCTTGTCGATTGATAAAGACAAAGCTTACGCACCCCTGGGTAAATTCCGCACCTCCGCGCTGATTGCCATGCTGATTGCCGTGGTGGCGATTGCGGTGCTCTTGAGCTTGCTGATCCAAGTACTGCTGCGGCCGCTGACCACCATGGGCGTTGCCATGCAGGACATCGCCCAGGGTGAGGGTGACCTGACCCGCCGCCTGGACGTGACCAGCAAAGATGAGTTTGGCGAGGTGGGCAGTGCCTTCAACCAGTTCGTCGAGCGTATCCACGCCTCGATTTCCGAGGTGTCCTCGGCAACACGCCAGGTGCATGACTTGTCCCAGCGCGTAATGGCGTCGTCCAACGCTTCGATCGTCGGTTCTGACGAGCAGAGCGCGCGCACCAACAGCGTAGCGGCGGCAATCAACGAACTGGGCGCCGCTACCCAGGAAATCGCGCGTAACGCCGCTGACGCTTCCCAGCACGCCAGTGGTGCCAGCGAGCAGGCTGACGATGGGCGCAAAGTGGTGGAGAAAACCATCCTGGCGATGTCGGAACTGTCGCAAAAGATCAGCCTGTCCTGCACCCAGATCGAAACCTTGAACGCCAGCACCGATAACATCGGCCACATTCTCGATGTGATCAAAGGCATCTCCCAGCAGACCAACCTGCTCGCGCTCAACGCCGCGATCGAGGCCGCCCGTGCCGGGGAAGCGGGTCGCGGGTTTGCCGTGGTCGCCGATGAAGTGCGCAACCTGGCTCACCGTACCCAGGAGTCGGCGGAGGAAATCCACAAAATGATTACTTCGCTGCAAGTGGGTTCGCGTGAAGCGGTGACCACCATGAACGCGAGCCAGACCTCCAGCGAAGAGAGCGTCGAAGTCGCCAACCAGGCCGGTGAGCGCCTGATCAGCGTGACGCAGCGGATTGTTGAAATCGACGGCATGAACCAGTCGGTCGCCGCTGCCACCGAGGAGCAGACCGCGGTGGTGGAAACCCTCAATGTCGACATCAACCAGATCAACCTGCTGAACCAGCAAGGCGTGGCTAACCTCAATGAAACATTGAAGGACTGTGATGCGTTGTCTCAACAGGCCAGCCGCTTGAAACAACTGGTCGACAGTTTCAAGATCTGACCTCAACGGCATAGGAGCGAGGCCTCTCGCTCCTACTGTTTAGCCGAGCATTTGTCGGACATTTTCCAGGGCGCCGTCGGCGAAGTTCTGCATAAAGTGTTCGAACCCTTCCTGCGCGGTGTCGACCGGTTCGCCGATGAGCGTCCAGGTCGCTCTGGAGCATCCGCAGCCAAGTGGCTCCACACGCATTGCCGCCCACAAGCGGGCCACGCCCAAGGTGTTGTAGACCGTGGTCCAGGTCATGAACATGGCCTCTTCGTCACGGCTGTTGAGCTGCTCCACCGCACAATGGCCATCGTGGAAATACTTCGTGCGCAAAGCGCCTACGCCGGTGCCGGTCATTTCGATGTGCGACAAGGCGGGAATGAACGCATCAAAGCCTGCAAAGTCCCCCACCAAGCCCCACAGCCTGGCGGCCTCGCAGGTGACTACGACAGAGGCCACCACTGGTGTGCCCCGGGGGTTGCGGATCAATGTATCGGGTTGCAACGGTTTCATGAGGTTGTCCTGAGGCGGTTCAGAGAAAGCCGATGGCCTTGAGGTAGTCGCAGCCTTTGCCTAACAGCGCGGGGCTTTTCTCGGGGTACGGCTTACCCATTTCTTCCACGCCCCGGCGTGCGTTGTCGTGACGGATCATCGACGTATCGCCGATGTCTTCACCCAACCCGTCCAGGTAAAAACCCAGCACGCCAAACAGCGCATTTTCGCGGCCCACCGTTCGCAGTTGCCGTTGCCACTGCGCGATACTGACCCGCTCGAATGTGTAGCCGGCGTCGCGGAATGCATCGAGGTACTGCTCCCAGCTCAGGGGTTGTGGGTTATGCAGGTTGTACACGCTGCGCCCGGTTGCGAAACGAGCGCAGTGGAACGCGATGAAGCGTGCAAAAAAGTCCACCGGCATCAGGTCGAAGTTTGCCGCTAAGCGCGGAACCAGGCCCAACTGCAGCGAGCCCTTGAGCATCAGCATCAGGCGATTTTTCTGTGGTTGGCAAACACCGCTTTGGCTGTTGAAACTGATATTGCCCGGACGATAGATATTCACCCAGGCACCTTGCTCCAGCGCGCGCGCCGATAGCCGCTCGGCCACCCATTTGGACAGGTTGTAACCATTCTTGATGTAGATCGGCGGTGTCGCCGCAGCAGGCGACTCGAGGACCTGTCCCGCGGCGTCGATGGCGCTGCATGCCGAGAGTGTCGAGATGAAGTTGAAGACCTTTTTGCTGTGGGTTTCACACAGGCGCACGCATTCCAGTACCGGGTCGACGTTGTCTTTCACCAGCGACGCGTAGTCCATCACATGGTTGACCCGCGCCGCGTTATGCACCAGCACGCCAAAGTCCCTGGCGAGGCGCTCGTACACCTCGGCGGCCAGGCCCAGGCCAGGCTGGCTGACATCGGCGGCGTACACCTGCACCCGGCTCAGGTCCAGATGTTCCAGGCGGTACTCCTGCAACGCCTGGGTGAACCGTACCGTTGCCAGCTGGTTCGGCAGTTCCCGCACCAGGCATGCCACTTCGGTCGCACCGCCGGCCAGCAAGGCTTCGACAATGTGGACCCCGATAAAACTGTTGGCCCCCGTCACGATCACTTTGCGACGATCACCGGCGCGGTCCTCGGGCAGCACCTCAAAAGCCGGTTCCCGCTGTGCGTCTTGAACCGCCTGGCCGACGGGTGCGGCAGCGCGCGGGCCGTCCTCCAGCAGCGCCGCGAGCGTGCGAATGGTCGGCATTTCAAAAAAGCTGTTCAGGGGCAGGCTGCGACCAAATTGTTCGCGAACCCGCAGCAGCAGGCTCGACAGCAAAATGGAGTGGCCGCCGACGTTAAAGAAGCTGTCATCGATGGACAGCGTGCCCGTGGGAAGCTGCAACAACTCGTGCCACAGCCCCAACAGCTCAACCTGCAGCGGCGTTTGCGCGACCTTTGCGGTGTGATTCGAAGGGCGCTGCACCGGCAGTTGCAACAAGGCCTGGCGATCGACTTTACCGTTGCTCGCGTAAGGCAGGCCGGCGAGTTCGATCCACCGCTCGGGTTGCATGTAATCAGGCAGCCACTGCCGTGCATGCTGCTTGAGGTCGTCCATCGTGGCACCCGGTTCCGGCTGGGCGACCACACCGCGAATCCTGTGATCACCGTCGATCACCACCGCCACCTGGCGGAACAGGCGGCTGGCACGCAGGCACTGTTCGATCTCCTGGGGTTCGACTCGAAACCCCCGAATCTTCACCTGCTCGTCCCGACGCCCGCCCAGCTCGATGCCGTCGCCGGTCCACTTTGCGTAATCACCGCTGCGGTAGGCGCACACGGGTTGTCCTCCCGGCAGTACCAGTTCGACAAAAGGGTCGTCGTGCAGTTGTGTTGCGTTCAAGTACCCCAGGCTCACGCCCGGCCCGACGATGTACAGCTCGCCCATCACCTGTTCGTCCACCGGCTGTAAATGCTCATCGAGTATCAGCACCTGGCTGTTGGCGATGGGACGGCCAGCGTTGCGATTGCTGTCCCCGGGCCGCAACGTGCGATGGGTGACCAGCACCGTGGCTTCGGTGGGGCCATAGAGGTTGTGCAACTGGCATTGGCCGGCCAGTCGTTCGATCACATAGGGTTCACAGGCATCGCCGCCGGTCAGCAGGTGCGTCAGGCCCAGCGGTTGGTCCAGCGGCAGGATGCTCAGCAGCGCCGGCGGCAGGAAGGCATGGGTGATCTGCTGCTGGCGGATCAGTTCTACCAACTGCTGCGGGTCGCGTCGTTGCGCCTCGCTTGGAACAATCAACTCGGCGCCGGCAATCAGGCTGGGGAAGATATCCATCAGCGAGGCGTCGAAGCTCAACGAAGCGAACTGCAGTACCCGACTCTGTTCGTCCAGCCCCATGCAACCGCCGAACCAGGCGGTGAAATGGGCCAGGTTGCTCTGGCTCAGCAACACGCCTTTGGGGCGACCGGTGGTACCCGAGGTGAAGAGCACCATGCACGGTGCATCCGGGGAGGGGCGATGCTGCAGCAACGGTGACGTGTCGTGCTGATCGAGGGCACTGACATCCAATGAAACGAAGTACTCGCGCAGTGGGTGGCCGCCATCATCCAGCAACAGCCTGGCTCCCGCGCTGTCCAGCATGGCCTGTTGGCGTTGCGCCGGATGATCCGGTGCCAGCGGCAGGTAAACCGCGCCACAGCCCAGCACCGCAAGAATGCTGGCATACAACGCCGTTGTTTTTTCCAGGCACACCCCGACCACCGGTGGTACCTCGAGGCCTTCCAGCAGTGGGCCGAGGCGTTGCTGGATCGCCCGTGCTTGAGCGTGCAATTGTCGGTAGGTCAGCACACGGCCGGCAATGTTCAGCGCCGGTCGTGCGGCGAAGGTGAGCAGGCTGGCCTGCAGTCGTTCGATCATCGGCACCTGCGCTGCCTGCAGCAATTGCACATCGGCGGTGTGATTGAACCGATGCACGAACGCCAGTGCCTCCAGCTTTTGCAAGCTGTGTTCGGGCCAGGCATTGGTGCCGGCCGCGGCGGGGCAATACTCCGGGTCGCGGGCGAAGCCGCTGACCAGCACGGCGACCCATTCCACCAGCGCGCTTGTCGCTTGCAGGCGCAGTCGCTGGCCATTGCCGCTGGGCGCTTCGGCAAGGTCCAGCACGGCCAGCAAGCGTTGGCCGGCGGCATAAGCGCGTAACTGCAGCCGCGGCAACCCATGCTCCGTCAGCGGGCCGACGCCCAGGCGCAGGCTGATGCGTGGAGCGGCGGCCAGGTGCGCGGGCAGTGACTCGCTACCGTCCTCGATCACCAGGTCGGCAACGTCATGCCCCGACAGATGACCATACTGTTCCAGCTCCACCCTCACCGCATCCAGGGCACGGCTGATACCCAACCATCCAATTGTCAGGCGCCTCATGCCGCTCTCCCGGCCACCGGCAGATAGTCGGCCAATGCCAGGGCCACGCTCGGTGTCTGCAGCAAACCGCTGTGTTGCAGAAAGCCCATGATGTTACCGATCAGCGGGTGGTGGCGGGTGATGGGGAACTCCAGTGCCGCCATGTCGGCCCGCAGCGCATGGCGAACGTCAGCGCTGACGTCCAACTGATCGATCAGCTGCAGGTCGAAGGATTTTTGCAGCTCGTTGGTCAGGTAATGCGCCAGAAAGATGGGCAAGACCGGCGCAATGCTGTCGCGGTCAGCCGGGCTTGCCGCCTGCCAATAGAGGCGCACCAGGCGTGTCCAGAACTGCCCATGGCGCCCTTCGTCGAACAGGTGATCGGCCATCAAGCCACGGATGGAGGCCTTGACGCTGTCATCCCTGGAAAACGCCGCCACGTCATGGGTCACGGTGTTTTCGGCAATGGCCACGGCAATCAATTCCACCGCATCGCGCAGGTGCGCCGGGGCTTGCGCCTGCGCCGCCGGCAGGGCGCGGCTCAGCTCGATCTGCCCGGGCAGATCCAGCGGTGATATACCGGTCATCTTCACGGTCTGTTGCAGGAAGTCCAGCGCGACCAGGGCGTGATAGTCCTCGTCCACCACGACGGTCATCGCGTCGTAGCGACACACAAGGGGGAAGGGCAGGGCGAAACGGTTCTTGGCGATGTTGCGCGCGGTCTTGTCGACGATCTCGGTTTCGAAAATCACCACGTCATTGATGAATTTGTAGAAGCTTTGCAACAGCACGAAGTCGCGCCACTGCGGGCAATGTTCAAGAAAGGTCGCGCTGAGCGCCAGGGGCTGGCGGCACAGCGGGTAGATCAGTTTGTCGTCGTTTTCCAGCAGGCGGCGAGGGCGTGTGCGGATGGTGGCGCGGCGTTCCCAGTCTTCGGCGATGGAGCGGTAGGCGCTGATGTTCATGGGCGCACCTGTTGCAGCAAGGTGTGTACGTCGTCCCAGAGCTTGATGCGGTTTTCCACGGCGTTGACCGCGGTTTCAGCCGCCTGTTGCTGGTGCTCGGGTGCGTTGTCGGTAAGGCCCTGGAGCATCCTCTGCGCCCCTGGCTCATGGTCTTGGGTGTCCAGTTCGATGTGGCGGTTGAGGTACTCGCCCAAGGTTGGCGCCTGGCTTCTGATGATCTCACTGCCCTGCAACAGCCGTTCGAACATGCTCGGGATAATGCTTTCGCGGCCGTGCAGGAAGGCGGCGGCCACACAATGGGTGGGCGCATTCAACGCGATGTGCAACGTGCTGGCGACGAAGCGGGCCACGCCGGGCAGCACATCGACCTGGCCCAGGGCGGCATTGGCTTCGACGCCCCGACGTTGCAGCGTGATGAACGTATCGATGGCGTGGGTACTGGCGCCCACTTCGAGCATGGCTTCGCGGTACAGCTCGAAGTGGCTGCAATGACCGCGCCGGGGGTGTTCGTCCGACTCCTCGCCCAGCACGATTTCGTTGATCAGGCGGGCGGCTTGCGGGTCGGTCGGCGGGAGCCAGGGTAATTGCGTACAGGTCAGGTCCCGTTGCAGGCGTTTGGTGAGGCTCATGAAGTCCCAAACGGCAAATACATGGTTTTCCATAAAGATTTGTAACTTGCCAAGTGAAGTTATTTCTTCAAATAACGGATGGCTGCATAACTGCAGTTTTTTTTGTTTAAGTAAACCTTGATACATAGTTGATGCCTATAAGTTGTTGCGACTGCTCTGAAAACAGTGCTGGGCTTTTGCAGCCCAAAAGCGGACAGATAACGTTTAGCCAAGCGGCGCGCGCAGCGCTGCCCAAACAAGGGTTCGTGCAGGCTGTTGAGGTGCTTGGTTTATTGAAGAAAGATAATAAGCCGATTAAACGTTTGGGCGAGCTTATAAATGTATTAGATGTTTTTTCGAAAAGATTCCGGTTGTGGGTAAGTTATATTATTAAACGTGGGAAGTTTCTCGAGCATTAGCAGGCATTACGCAGTCGAATAGTTTTAACCGGGGCGTCTTGATGCGGGTTCTGCCAACAGCGAAGGCCGCCCCGCAATGCTTGATCGGTGAAGCAGGCTGGGAAAGTTCAGTTGCCGGTCGCCTCAAGGCCCCTGAGGTAAGTGCTGATGACCTCCATGCCTCGCATCAAGTGATTGCGCAACGTCAGGATACTTTCGTCGACCTTCTTCTGCGCCACCAGGCTCAGCAGTTCGCGGTGATCTTCCTGGGACGTCTCGCCGAGCCCCATCGCCTCAAGGTTGAAACGCAGGAAGCGCTCCTCTTCATTCAAACCGTGTTCGACCAACGTGAGTAGCCGCCGGTTGGGGGCCTTGCCATACAGCGCCATGTGGAACAGGCGGTTGAGCCGGCCGATCTCGGTATAGTCTTTCTCTTGTTCCAGCGCCGTGATGAAGGCATCGGCCTGGGCAATGTCGTCTGCGCTGAGCAACGGAATCGACAAGCGCAGCGCTTCGGACTCCAGCAGCATGCGCAGGGCGTAGGTCTCGGCCGAATTGTCTTCGATCAGCGGTGCAACCACCGCCCCCTTGTGCGTCACGACGTGCAGCAACGACTGGGCTTCCAGCTGCCGAAGGGCTTCACGCACGGGCATGCGACTGACGCCGAACAGGCTGGCCAGCTCCTGCTGGCGCATGGCGGTACCACAAGGCAATCGGCCATCGAGGATGGCGTTGCGCAAGGTTTCTTCGATTACGGAACGAGCAAGATGGGCGGGAATAGGCCCGCTGACCTTGATACTGCTCAAAGGGCTCGGCTTTTGCGTCACGGCTACGCTAGCCTCCTCATAGAATGGCAATGGCTTATTGGATCCAATGCACACTAGAGATTGCCTACAGGCTTGTCAAACGAGCAAGGTTTTCGGCTTGTAAGCGGCTAAACACGCCACTCTGGGTGCCCACATCGAGCTTTTGCGCTGTCTTACACGGAGGTGTCGGATTGCCCTGCATTGAACACTTCACCGCCATCGTTTGTTCCATTCCCGCCGCCCAACGCAGGGTTTCGTCGGTGCATTCCTGTCTATGCATATTCTCTAACGGTATTTAAAATACAGTTCTTATATCTATAAAGTCACTCTCCTGTCCGATCGGGAGTGAATTCATGTCAGCCACCTCTACTGTTCCAGCAGCGATCCCTAACGCCCAAACCTTCGAGATTCGTCCACTCCCCGGCAGCGTGGGGGCCGAGATCATCGGCCTGGATTTGTCCCGCCCGGTCAATGACGAGGATTTCGCCCGCATTCACCGCGCGCACCTGGATCACCATGTGGTGGTCTTTCGCGACCAGCGCATCACCCCCGACCAGCAGATCGCCTTCAGTCGCCGCTTTGGCGTGCTGCAGATCCATGTGCTCAAGCAGTTCCTGCTGGCCAACCACCCGGAAATCCTGATCGTCTCCAACATCATCGAAAACGGCCAAGCCATCGGCCTGGGCGATGCGGGCAAGTTCTGGCATTCGGACCTTTCCTATAAAGAACTGCCCAGCCTGGGCTCGATGCTGCATGCCCGGGAACTGCCAGCCGAAGGCGGCGACACCTTGTTTGCCGACATGCACAAGGCCTGGGACCACTTGCCCGAGCACCTGCGCAACGCTGTACACGGCCGCAGCGCTGCGCATTCCTACACCGCGCGTTACAGCGAAACCAAATTCGAAGGCAACTGGCGCCCGACACTGAGCCCCGAGCAGCTCGCCCAGGTCGCCGAAGTGGTCCACCCGATTGTGCGTACCCATCCGGAAACCGGCCGCAAGGCGCTGTTCGTCAGTGAAGGCTTCACCACCCGCATCGTCGGCCTGCCGGAGGACGAAAGCCGCGACCTGCTGGCCCAGCTCTACGCCCACAGCGTGCTGCCGGACAATATCTACCGCCACCACTGGCAGCCCCACGACTTGGTGTTCTGGGACAACCGCTCGCTGATCCACCTGGCTACCGGTTGCCCGAGCCATCTGCGCCGCAAGTTGTACCGCACCACCATCCAGGGCGACGCGCCTTTCTGATTCGGAGCATGACCATGTCCAGAAACATTCCATTTGCGCGGCTGGCCGCCACGTTCGGCCTGGGTATCAGCCTGCTGGCCGGCAGCCTCGTCGCCCCGGCGGTGGCGCAGGCTGAAGGTGAGATTCGCATCGCCGAGCAGTTCGGCATCGTCTACCTGTTGCTCAACGTGGTGCGCGACCAGCACCTCATCGAAAAATACGGTAAGCAGGAAGGCCTCGATATCCAGGTCGACTGGACCCAACTCTCCGGCGGCGCGGCCGTGAATGATGCGTTGCTCTCCGGTTCCATCGACATTGCCGGTGCCGGCGTCGGGCCGCTGCTGACCATCTGGGACCGTACCCGCGGCAAGCAGAACGTCAAGGCCGTCGCCTCCCTCGGTAACTTTCCCTACTACTTGGTGAGCAACAATCCCAAGGTCAAGACCATCGCCGATTTCACCGATAACGACCGCATCGCGGTACCGGCGGTGGGTGTGTCGGTGCAGTCGCGCTTCCTGCAATACGCAGCTGCCAAGCAGTGGGGCGACAAGCAATTCAATCGCCTCGATCAGTACACCGTCGCCGTCCCGCACCCCGACGCCACGGCGGCGCTGATCGCCGGCGGTACCGAGCTGACTGGGCACTTTTCCAACCCGCCGTTCCAGGACCAGGCCCTGGCGAACCCCAATGTGCATGTGGTGCTCAACACTTATGACCTGCTGGGCCCGAACTCGCCGACGGTGTTGTTCGCCACTGAAAAATTCCGTAACGACAACCCGAAAACCTACAAGGCATTCGTCGATGCGCTGACCGAAGCCGCGCAGTTCGCCCAGCACGACAAAGGCGCCGCCGCCGACACTTACATCCGCGTGACCAAGGCCAAGATCGACCGTGCCGAGCTGCTGAAAATCATCGACAACCCGCAATTCGAGTTCAGTGTCACGCCGAAAAACACTTACCCGCTGGCGGAGTTTCTCTACCGCGTCGGCGCAATCAAGAACAAGCCGGAATCGTGGAAGGACTACTTCTTCCAGGACGCCAAGCCCCTGCAAGGAAGCTGAGATGAACGCGCCCCTGCAAGGCCACACGGCCAGCAACCTGCCCACCGCCACTGCGCTGCTGGCGGTGGATAACGTCAGCCTCGAATACCGCACCCCCGAGCGCGTGGTGCGGGCCACGCACCAAGTCAGTTTCGACATCGACCCGGCCGACCGCTACGTGTTGCTCGGCCCGTCGGGTTGCGGCAAATCCACCTTGCTCAAGTCCATCGCCGGGTTTATCCAGCCTTGCGAAGGGGAGATCCGCCTGCTGGGGCAGAAGGTCGAACAGCCCGGTCCAGACCGCATCGTGGTGTTCCAGGAGTTCGACCAGTTGCCGCCGTGGAAAACCGTCAAACAAAACGTCATGTTCCCGCTGCTGGCGTCGAACACCCTCAAGCGGCGGGACGCCGAAGAACGCGCGCTGCACTACCTCGACAAAGTCGGCCTCGGCGCCTTTGCCGACGCCTATCCGCACACCCTCTCCGGCGGCATGAAAGCCCGCGTGGCCATCGCCCGCGCCCTGGCGATGCAGCCGAAAATCCTGTTGATGGATGAACCCTTCGCCGCCCTCGATGCGCTGACCCGCCGCAAGATGCAGGAAGAGTTGCTGCGGCTCTGGGAAGAGGTGCGTTTCACCTTGCTGTTCGTCACCCACTCCATCGAAGAGGCGCTGGTGGTGGGCAATCGCATCCTGTTGCTGTCGCCCCATCCCGGGCGCGTGCGCGCGGAAATCCACAGCCATCAATACGATCTGCACAGCCTTGGCGGTGCGCAATTCCAGGCCTCGGCGCGAAGGATTCATCGCCTGCTGTTCGATGAAGCGCCCGAAGCCGAACGTGAGTTGGGCTTCGCCGATATCCGCATCGCTTACTGAAGGGCCCCTCCCATGCGCCAGGAATATGAAGTCACCCTCGAACCGCTGCTCAGCGTCCCCGTGGAGCGCGAGCTGCCCCTGCGCCAACGCGTGTGGCAACAAGGCTGGTTGCGCAAAGGGTTGATCCTGATCGTGCTCGCGATCCTCTGGGAAGCGGTTGCGCGCTACCAGAACAATGACCTATTGCTGCCGAGTTTCTTGCAGACGTTTCACGCGCTCTACGACGGGCTTCTGAGTGGCGAGTTGCTGAGCAAAGTCAGCCTCTCGCTGGTGGTGCTGATCAAGGGTTACCTGATCGGCATTGTGCTGGCATTTGCCCTGACCACACTGGCGGTCTCGACCCAACTGGGCCGCGACCTGCTCAGCACCCTGACCTCGATGTTCAACCCGCTGCCGGCGATTGCGCTGTTGCCGCTGGCGCTCTTGTGGTTTGGCCTGGGCCAGAACAGCCTGATTTTCGTGCTGGTGCATTCGGTGTTGTGGGCGTTGGCGCTCAACACCTATTCGGGGTTTCTCGGCGTGTCCGAAACCCTGCGCATGGCCGGTCGCAACTACGGGTTGAAGGGCATGCGCTTCGTGCTGTTCATCCTGATCCCGGCGGCACTGCCGTCGATCCTCGCCGGCCTGAAAATCGGCTGGGCATTCGCCTGGCGCACGCTGATTGCCGCCGAGCTGGTGTTCGGCGCCACCAGCGGTAAAGGTGGCTTGGGCTGGTACATCTTCCAGAACCGCAATGAGCTGTACACCGATAAGGTTTTTGCCGGGCTGGCGGTGGTGATCCTGATCGGCTTGCTGGTGGAGAACCTGGTGTTCGACACGTTCGAGCGGCTCACCGTGAAGCGTTGGGGCATGCAGCGTTGATGCTGTAGCCCCACGCGACATCCCTGTTACGATTGCGCCCAGTTCACTCCCTATCGATCACGAGTGCTTGGCATGCAACTACCGGACATGAACCTGCTGGTCGCTCTCGACGCATTGCTCGACGAGGGCAGCGTGGTCGGTGCTGCGCGGCGGATGAACCTCAGCCCGGCGGCGATGAGCCGCACCCTCACGCGTATTCGCGAGGCGGTGGGTGACCCGATCCTGGTACGCGCCGGGCGTGGCCTGGTGCCGACGCCCAAGGCGCTGGCGTTGCAGGGCCAGGTGCGCAGCGTAGTGGAACAGGCGGCGCTGCTGTTCCGTTCGGCGGATCAGGTCGACCTGAGCACCCTGCGCCGGCGCTTCAGCGTGCGGGCCAACGACTTTTTCATCGGTGTGTATGGCGGTCGTCTGTTCGACACCCTGGAGCGTTCGGCACCGTTATGCGAGCTGTGCTTCGTGCCCGAAGGCGATACCGACGACGAAGCGCTGCGCGAAGGGCGCCTGGACTTGCGGGTGAGCAATACCCTGCCCGCCAGTCCCGAAGTCAAGGTGCAGAACCTGTTCTCCACCACCTTCGTCGGGCTCGCGCGGGAAGATCATCCCTTGTTCGATGAGGAGATCACCGCCGCACGGTTCGCCAGCTATTCCCACATCAGCATCTCGCGACGCGGCATCGCCCGCGGGCCGATCGACACTGCGCTCAATGCCCTGGGCCTGGAGCGCCACGTGGCAATGATCGCCCCGGGTTTTCACGGCGCGATGTTCATGTTGCCCGACTCCGACCTGTTGCTGCCGGTGCCCAAGGAAGCGCTCTACAGCGTCAATCGCTTGAAGTTGCCGTTGCGTGTGTTCCCGTTGCCGATTTCCCTGCCGACCCTGGTCCTGGCCCAATTCTGGCACCCGCGTTTCGACAAGGACCCGGCCCACAAATGGCTGCGCGAAACCCTGCGCGAGAGTTGCCACGCCACCTGGTTGGAAGCCCAGCCTGCCCAGGCTTTAAGCATGCACGATCAAGGGTGGAAGGGGTGAGCCCAGGATTGCGTTCGGCGCACTTATAACCTTCCGATAAGTAACTTTTTGTCATGAATGTGCCCGATTAAACTGCTCGGGTATTTCTCATCCCGAGTTACCTGTTCATGACGTCCCTCGCTGCCCCGGCCCCCCTGGCCGCGGCCAAACCCACTGCCCCGAGCCCGCCCGTGTTCGGCCCGCGTATCATCGTTGGCCTGGTCGGCGTTTTGCTCGCGGTGTTGGTGTCCGGTCTCAACGAAATGGTCACCAAGGTCGCCCTCGCCGATATCCGTGGCGCGCTGTACATCGGTTTTGACGAAGGCACCTGGCTGGTCGCGGCCTACACGGCCACTTCCGTAGCGGCCATGGCGTTTGCGCCCTGGTGTTCGGTGACGTTTTCTCTGCGCCGTTTCACCCTGTGCGCCATCGGCCTGTTCACCGTGCTCGGCATCCTGTGTCCGTTTGCGCCGAACTACGAAAGCCTGCTGCTGTTGCGCACTGTGCAAGGCCTGGCGGGCGGCGCGCTGCCGCCGATGCTGATGACCGTGGCGCTGCGTTTTCTGCCGGCCAACGTCAAACTGTATGGCCTGGCCGGCTACGCGCTCACGGCCACCTTCGGGCCGAGTCTGGGTACGCCGCTGGCGGCGTTGTGGACCGAATACGTCGGCTGGCAATGGGCGTTCTGGCAGATCGTCGGGCCGTGCCTGCTGGCAATGGCCGCCGTGGCTTACGGCCTGCCACAAGACCCGCTGCGGCTGGAGCGCTTCAAGCAGTTCAACTGGCGCGGCCTGCTGCTGGGTTTTCCGGCGATCTGCATGCTGGTGATCGGCCTGTTGCAGGGCAACCGCCTGGACTGGTTCGAGTCGGGCCTGATCACCGGCCTGCTGGGCGGCGGCGCATTGTTGCTGGTGCTGTTCATGTTCAATGAATGGTCGCACCCGATGCCGTTTTTCAATTTGCAGATGCTTGGCCTGCGTAACTTAGCGTTTGCCCTGATCGTGCTCGCGGGGGTGTTGATAGTGCTGACCTCAGTGATCATCATCCCGTCGAGTTTCCTTGCCCAGGTTCAGGGTTACCGGCCGCTGCAAACCGCGCCGCTGATGTTGCTGATGGCGCTGCCGCAATTGATCGCGCTGCCGCTGGTGGCGGCGATGTGCAACCTGCGTTGGGTCGATTGCCGTTGGGTGCTGGGGATCGGGCTGGGCCTGTTGGCGCTGTCTTGCATCGGCAGTGTGCACCTGACGTCGGCGTGGGTGCGCGACGACTTCTATGGCCTGTATCTGCTGCAAATCTTCGGCCAACCCATGGCCGTGTTGCCGCTGCTGATGCTCTCCACGGGCAGCATCCAACCGGCGGACGGGCCGTTCGCTTCGGCCTGGTTCAACACCGTCAAGGGGCTGGCCGCCGTGATCGCCACCGCCGTTCTCGATGTGCTGACCACCCGGCGCCTGCATTTCCACTCGACTGTGCTGGTCGACCGCCTGGGCAACTCGCCACTGGCCGACAGCGACGCGCCGGGCCTGGCCCAGCGCCTGCACGCGCAGGCCGTGGTGCTCACTTCCTCGGATCTCTATTACGTCATGGCGGTTGTCGCGGCGACGTTGATCCTGCTGATTTTCTGGATGCCCACGCGGATTTTTCCGCCCCGCGCGCCGACTTGATTGCTCACCGAGCCCTAAGGACTTTCCATGAAACGCAAAGACAAAATGGCTGTCTCCGCCATCGCTGTGTTCGCCGTCGGCGTGCTGCTGTACCAGGCTGTGCCGGGTCTGCTGGGCAGCCAGCGCCAGACCACCAATGACGCCTTCGTCGCCGCCGACTTCACCCTGGTCGCACCCCGTGTGGCCGGGTTTATCAAGGAGGTGTTGGTGGAAGACAACCAGCGCGTCAAGGCCGGCCAGTTGTTGGCGCTGATCGACGACCGCGATTTTCGCGCCGCCGCCCAGGCTGCCGATGCGGATATGTTGGTGGCCCAGGCTCAACTGAAAAACGCCACCGCCACCCTTGAGCGCCAAAGCTCGGTGATCACCCAGGCCCAGGCCACGGTGGCGGCAGAGCGCGCCGAAGTCGCCTTCGCCGAACACGAACTGAACCGCTACAACCACCTCGCCGGTGTCGGTGCGGGCACTGTGCAGAACGCCCAGCAAGCCAGGACGCGCATCGACCAGGCCACCGCGCGCCTGACCAATGCCACGGCGGTGCTGGCGGCCGAGCGCAAGCAGGTGGAGATCCTCAGCGCCTTGCGCGACGCCGCCGCCGGTGGACTCAAACGCGCCCAGGCCGCTCTGGAAATGGCCAGCTATCAGTTGTCCTATACGCGCATCGTCGCGCCGCTGGATGGCATGGTCGGCGAACGCGCGGTACGGGTCGGCGCCTACGTCACGCCGGGCAGCAAAATCCTCGCGGTGGTGCCGTTGGCCGAGGCATACGTGGTCGCTAACTTCCAGGAAACCCAGCTTCTCCATATGCATGCCGGCCAGGCCGTGCAGGTGCGCGTCGACAGCCTCGACGGCGAGTTGCTCGACGGTCACCTTGAAAGCCTGGCACCCGCGACCGGGGTGACGTTCTCCGCGGTCAAACCGGACAATGCCACCGGCAACTTCACCAAGGTGGTGCAGCGCATTCCGGTGAAGATCGTCCTCGAACCCCACCAAGCGCTGACCGAACGCCTGCGCGTCGGCATGTCGGTGGAAGCCAGCGTCGACACCCGGTCCGTCGCGCAACAGCGTGAGGTGGCCCAGCAATGAGACAGGTCGCCTGGCTTACCTTGAGCCTCATCAGCCTGACCGCCTGCAGCGTCGGCCCGGATTTTCAGCGGCCACAAGGCCCGCCCATGGCGCAATGGGCCGAACCCCAGGGCCGTCAGGCGGCCAGTCGCGCGGTCAGCGATGCGCTGCAAGAGCGCTGGTGGGATGTGTTCCACGACGAGCAACTGTCGGCCCTCACCCGTCGCGCCCTCACCGATAACCTGGACCTGAAACTGGCCAGCAGTCGCCTGCAACAAAGCCGCGCCATGCGCCAGGTGATCACCGCCGAACGTTACCCCAATGTCGATGCCACGGGTGGCTCTCAACGCAAACGCAACAGCGGCAAAGGCTTGAGCGACCCTTCCGGCGAAAATGGCCGCTCGGCGTTCAGCCAATGGGACATGGGCTTCTCCGCCTCCTGGGAACTGGACTTCTGGGGCCGCGTCAAGCGCGAAACCGAGGCCGCCGACGCCACCCTGCACGTCGCCGAAAACGACCGCCGCGCCGTGTTGCTGTCGGTGCTGGCCGAGACCGCCCAGGACTACATCCAACTGCGCGGCGTGCAGAACACCCGCGCCGTCACCGAACAAAACCTTGCCGTCGCCCGCCGCAGCCTCTCACTGTCGCAACTTCGCCTGGCTGACGGTGTAGCGACGGACCTGGACGTGGCTGAAGCCGCCGCCCAGGTTGCGGCCATCGAAGCGCGCCTGCCGGATTTGCAGCAACGCCAGGACCAGTTGATCAACGCTCTCAGCCTGCTGATGGGCGAACCGCCGCAAGCCCTGCATGCACAACTGTCCAGGGACGCGGCCGTGCCGCAGACCCCGCGTCAGGTTGCCATCGGCCTGCCTTCGCAACTCGCCGAACGCCGCCCCGATATCCGCCAGGCCGAAGCGCGCCTGCACGCCGCCACCGCGAGCATCGGCGTGGCCCGGGGCGACTTCTACCCGCGCATCACCCTGTCCGGCAGTCTCGGCTCCCAGGCCATGCAACTGTCGGACTTCGGCTCCTGGGGCTCCCGCGCATTTGCCTTCGGCCCGCAATTCAGCCTGCCGCTGTTCAACGGCGGGCGCTTGCAAGGCATGTTGAACCTGCGCGAAGCCCAGCAGCAGGAAGCCGCGCTGGCCTACCAACACACCGTGCTGCGTGCCTGGCATGAAATCGACGATCAACTGACCCGCTACAACACCAGCCAACTGCGCCGCGACAGCCTCGCCGAAGCGGTGCGCCAGAACCAGATCGCCCTGTCCACCGCGCAACACCAGTATGTCGAAGGCGTGGTGGATTTCGTCAACGTACTCACCGTGCAAAGCGCGCTGCTGACCACGCAAGAGCAGTGGGTGGAAAGCTCTACCGGCGTGTCGTTGGCGATGGTGGGGTTGTATAAAGCGCTGGGCGGCGGCTGGGAGTCGGTCTACCCGTTGACGGACGTTCGACGCTGAAATGGGAAAATCTTCTCGTCATTTCCTGCGAGGCGAAGATTTAGAAAGGGGTCGAGGTTAGCCCGGGCCTCCGTTGGAGCAAAGACGCATGGCTTCTTGCATATTTTAATTGGGCGTCAGGATTGATCAGGGGTTGCGCAAAAACACCACATACCCGCGAAACCACTCACTCCCCTTCAAATACCCCGGCGCCGTCCATTCCCCGCCCTGGATCAAGCCGATCTTGAACGGCAGCCCCAGCCGATTCATCCGTGGCAGATACGCGGCGTAATCCGGGATGCTCTGGCGCCCCTGATACGTCTGCACCACCACCTCATCCACCACGCCGTTGAGCCGGGCGATGGCGGTTGAGTCGGCGTTGCTGCTCCAGTCCATCAGGCCGGTGATGCTCAGGCGCAGGTCGGCGGGCAGGCGCTGGCGCAGGTCGCGCAGGAAGTCGGCGTATTCGTGCAGGTACTGGGTGCGGGCGTCGAAGTCGATCTGGATGCCGATCACCGGGTTGCCGGCGTCGCGCCAGCGTTGTACCTGGCCGAGCAGTTGGGTGTAGACGCGGTCCGGCCAGCGCAGGGTGTGGGCGCGGTAGACCAGCCAGATGTCGCCCTGGGTGATGCGCGGCACGCTTATGCCCTGGGCGATCAATTGCACGCCGCGTTGGGGGGCGCGGCGGGTGGCGTTGATCTGGCCCTGGAGGATGTACAGGGTGTTTGCCTGCTTGAGCACTGGCTGCGGCGTGACCCCGCTCCACAGCCAGAAGGCGTCATAGTCGCGGGCGTCGACCGCGCCGAAAGCCGGGCTTGCCAGCAACAGCAAGCCGAGCCACAGCGGTTTCACCAGTAGTACTGCAGGGATTTGCCCCACTGCGTGTCGGCAAAGCCCGTCTTGAGTTGACGGAACCAGGCCTTGCGCACGGCCGGTGCGACGTCTTCGCCGCCGCAGCTGTTGTAGCCGGCGGGCGCGTAGCAGTTGATGGCGCGGAACAGCGCGTAGGCCTTGTCGGTTTTCGGCGCCTTGGGGTTGCCGATCACCTGTTGGTAGCCGTCGAGCCGCGAGAAGGTGTCACCCTTGAAGTCCGATGGCGTACTGCCCAGGCTGCCGGCGGCGCGTGCCTGTTCAAGGGGCATGCCGTCGAGGTTGTTGCGCAGGATGAACTCGCCGAAGCAGTTCAGGCCTTGTGGGTTTTTCGCGTCGTTCTGCAAGGTCGCGGCGGTTTGCGCAATGCTCGGGCAGACGTAGCCGGATTCAGCTTTTTCGCCGTTCCACTGGAACAGTTTCAACGTCTGGCTGGCGCTGTAGACATAACCCAGGCTGGTGCCCAGCTTGTCGTCCGGGACCGACGCCGGCAGTTGCTTGAGGTCGTCGTCGAAGGTGGCGAACTGGCCGCGCAGCAGGTCTTTATAGAGCAGCACGAATTGGGCGGTCTGGCGCTCCAGCGGGTCATGGGCCTGGGCGATCTGTTGGCGCAGCAAGTCCGGCCCGGCGATGTGGCGCAGCAGGATGTAGCGCACCTGTTTGGCGCTGATCGGCGAATCGGCGGCGAACACCTTGGCCAACTGGCCGCTGCGTTCGTAATTCATCGCCAGTGCCAGCTCCAACTGGTCGCGTTGCAGCGGTTGCTTGGCCAGCGGCAGCAGTTGCAGCCACAGGGTTTCGGCGGCTTTCCAGTCTTGCTTGGCTTCCAGGGCCAGGCCGCGCAGGGTCTGTTGGCTGAAGGCGAAGTAATCCGGGTTCGACGGCACGTCCTGGGGCAGGTGTTTCAGCGCGTTGTCGGGTTGATGCTCGACGTACAGGGCATACGCCGCTTGCAGGTAGTCGAACAGCGCCGGCGTGTCGGCAAACACGGCTTTTTGCTGATCGAGATCGGCGCGGCTGAGGGCCGGCGGCGTGTGAGCGCGCATCCGCATCAGGTCGCTGACGAGCAGGATCATCGGGTTCTGGACTGCCTTGCCGTTAACCATCAACAGCTTGACGTCGGCTTCGGCCACCAGCTCATCCACGGACACATTGCGCTGGGCGTCGGTGGCCTGGGTCAGTTGCCAGGCATAGGCCTCGGCGAGCTTGGCTTGATCGTCCGCCAACCAATACACCCGGCGCAGCAGGCCACGGGCGGAGGCGACGTAATCACCCTGTGGATAAGTCTTCAGGTAACCGAGGAAGCCTTCTTCGGCGTCGCTCAGGGCGGACTTATCCACATGCTCGAGTTGCGGCATGCCGTATTCGTCGAAGGCGTCGGCCTGCGCCTGGTTCAGTGACGTCCGCGCGGTCATGTACAGCGCGGTTTCCTTCAGCCAAGGCACATTGCTGGTGCTGGCGCCGGCGAAACCGCGCTCGGCGTCACTGAAACGGCCGCTATAGAAGTCGGCGGCGGCCTGCAGATAAGTGCGAAACAATTGGCCTTCGCTGGATTGGATCTGCTGTGCATCCAGCACTTGGCCTTCCCAAGAACAGGCCGTGAGCAATTGCAAACGCGCCTTCACCAGTAGCTCGCGTTCGGCTGCCGGCATGTCGGCCTTGAGCACCTGGCGGATAAACGCGGTGGCGCTGTCATCGTCGTTGCTGCGGCAGCGGCTGCCTTCGCCATTCAGGAAGTCAGCCCCCGCCGATTTGTATTCGTCGCGCTTGATGCCCAAAGGCTGGAGCAGGGTGTCGAGTTCGGCGCTGGGCGAGGTGTGCGATGTGTTATCCGCTTCGGCCGGCGCGGCGGCGATCGGCACCAGGCGGTACACCGGGAACGGCACCGGACCGAAGCCTTGGGACAGGTCGTCCTCGCTCAAGGCGTTCGGTGCCAGGGGCGCGGCTTTTTTGTCGGCCAGTAACAGGCGCAGGTTGGTTCGGCTGTCATTGCCGGGGCTCAGGAACGGCAGGTTGTTGCAGGTGTCCAGGCTGTCCCGCGAGACCCTCCAGTCGGGGTAGCACGAGTCGTCGGAGCTGGCGAGTGCCGGCAGGGAGAGACCGGCGAGCAGGGCCAGTGCCAGGGGTGACAGAAAACCGATGTGCATGACGTGTCCTTGATCCTGAGTCCTTGGAGGTCGGCAATCATAACGTGATCCGGCGAAGGCTTCGGCAAAGGCCTACAAAAAATGCTGATTTGTCTGACTGGGGGTAGTGGCAATTTAACTCCGCTGCCCTAGACTGCGCACATCGTCAGGGAGGTCGAATGTATGAAGCAGTTATGTAGATCGGTACTGGGATTTTCCTGCTTGGTGAGCCTGGCGCCGATGGTCATGGCGGACGATCCGCTGTTGGACCACGCGCCCGCAGCGGCCGTCAGCGCCGACAGCGAAGCCCGTGGTGTATTGCGCGCCCGTGACCAGGCGATGCTTGCCAGTGAATTGTCGGGGCGGATTGTCGAACTGCCGTTCAGCGAGGGCGAGTCGTTCAAGAAAGGCGACACCCTGGCGCGTTTCGATTGCTCGGCCTACCAGGCCCAGCTCAATGCCGCCTCGGCCGCCAGCCGTGGCGCCGGCGAAGAACTGGCCCACAACAAACAACTGGCGGCGCTGAATTCGGTCGGCCGGTTCGAAGTGGCCCGCGCCGAGGCCAAACTCACCGAAACCCAGGCCCAGTCCCAGGTCTATCAGGTGCAGGTCAAGCGCTGCAGCGTGCTGGCGCCGTATGACGGCCAGGTGGTGCAGCGCAAAGTCCAACGTTATGAAAGCGTCTCGGCCGGCGCGCCGCTGCTGGAAATCGTCGACAACCGCAGCCTGGAGATCCACCTGCTGGTGCCGTCGCGCTGGATGGGCAAACTCAAGCCCGGGCAGACGTTCAGCTTCACCCCCGACGAAACCGGCCAGGCATTCAACGCCACCGTCAAACGCCTTGGCGCGCGCATCGACGAAGGCAGCCAGACCCTGTTGCTGGTCGCGACCTTGCCCAATGCCAGTGGGTTGATGGCCGGCATGAGCGGCACCGCGCACTTTGCACAACTGCAATGAACGCACCGATGACGGGCAATGCCGAGCGGGTATTCGCGCAGTTTCTCGAGTTGGAACGCCAGACCCGCGCCGCCCAGAGCACTGAGCAATTGGCCTACAGCCTGGTCAACGATGGGCAACCGCTGTTCGGCTATCGCCATGCGGCGCTGTTGATCGCCGGCAAGGTGCGGGCGGTGACGGCGGTGAGCAGCGTCGACCCGAACGCGCCGTTCGTGGCCTTCGTCGAGCAGGCCGTGGCCCAATTGCACAAACACGGGCTGGGCCAGACCGCCCGGGAAGTGCCGGCCGCGCAATTGAGCGCGCAACTGCAGGCCGACTGGCAGAGCCTGTCCGCCGGCCATGTGTTCTGGCTGCCCTTGATCGACCCGCAAGGCTGCGTGTTCGGCGGTGTGTGGCTGGCGCGGGATACGCCCTGGAACCCGGCCGAGCAAGTGCTGCTGGCGCAGTTGGGCGACACCTACAGCCACGCTTGGCGTGCGCTGCAACCGCGCCAGCCGTGGCGCCTGCGCCTGACCCGCAAACGCCAGGTGCTGGTGGTCGTCGCGTTGCTGCTGATGCTGCTGATTCCGGTGCGCCAATCGGTACTGGCGCCCGCCGAAGTGGTGCCGTTGGCCGGCCAGGTGGTAGCGGCGCCGCTGGACGGGGTGATCGCCGAGTTCCTGGTCAAGCCCAACCAGACGGTGAAAACCGGTGACCTGCTGCTGCGCTTCGAAAGCACCACCCTCACGGCCCAGGCCGATGTGGCCGCGCGTGCCCTGGGCGTGGCCGAAGCGGAGCTCAAGGCCAATTCCCAGCGCGCCTTTGCCGATGCCGAATCGAGTTCGCGTATCGACCTGCTGGCGGCCCGGGTCGAGCAAAAACGCGCCGAGCGCGACTATGCCCGCGAACTGCTCAAGCGCAGCGAAGTACGCGCCGAGCGTGACGGTATCGCGGTGTTTGCCGACGCCGAACGCTGGACCGGCAAACCGGTACAGACCGGCGAGCGTCTGCTGCAGATTGCCGACCCCGGCCAGGCAGAGTTGCGCATCGAACTGGCGGTGGGCGATGCCATCGCATTGGCGCCCGACGCCCAGGTTGCGCTGTTCCTCGACAGCGACCCGTTGCAGCGCCACCTCGCCACCTTGCAACGCGCCGCCTACGAGGCGCAGCCCACGCCCGGCGCGCAACTCGCCTATCGCCTCGATGCGCGCTTCGATGAGGCACCGCCACGCATCGGCCTGCGCGGCACGGCGAAGCTCTTCGGTGAGCGCGCGCCCCTGGCCCTGTACCTGTTGCGTCGGCCATTGGCCGGCTTGCGCCAGAGCGTTGGCCTCTGATGAACCTGCCCCCACTGCGCGAAGACCTGCAACTGTCCAGCGCCGGCGCGGCCCTGGACGGCTCGCCGCGCTGGACCCTGGCCGACCCGGTGCGCGGGCGTTACTTCAAGCTCGGCGCCACCGCCATTCGGCTGCTGCGCCACTGGTCCCTGGGCGACCCGCAACACGTCCTGCAAGCCGCCAACCGTGAGCCGGGCCTGCCCCTGGGCGCCAGCGAAGTGGATGAGCTGCTGAGTTTCCTGCGCGCCCATGACCTGATCGCCGCGCTGGACCCGCAGCAACGTGCCAGTTACGCCTACAAGGCCGCCGCCCGTAAGCAAAGCCTGTGGCAAATCCTGCTGCACCAATATTTGTTCTTCCGCATCCCGCTGTGGCGCCCGGACGCGTTCCTCAACCGCGCCTGGCCGTGGCTGGCGCGCTTCGGGCCGGGGCTGTTGCGCTACGGTTTGCCGCTGACCCTGGGCCTGGGTGTGTTTCTGGTGGCGCGGGACTGGCAGCGCTTTCTGGCGACGTTCCCGCACCTGTTCAGCCTCGGCGGTGCCCTGGCGTTTGGCGTGGCGCTGTTCTTCGCCAAGCTGTGCCATGAGTTCGGCCATGCCTTCATGGCCAAGCGCGCCGGGTGTCGCGTGCAAAGCATGGGCGTGGCGTTCATGGTGTTGCTGCCGATGTTCTACACCGATGTGAGTGACGCCTGGCGGGTCAATGATCGGCGCGCGCGATTGCTGATCGGCGCCGGTGGGGTGATGGCCGAGTTGTTGCTGGCCTGCGTGGCCTTGCTGGCCTGGTCGCTGCTGCCGGACGGCGCGGCGCGCACGGCGGCGTTCATGCTGGCCAGTGCGACGTGGCTGACCACCCTGGCGATCAACCTCAACCCGTTCATGCGCTTCGATGGTTATTTTTTGATCAGCGACCTGTGGGGCGTCGACAACCTGCAAGGTCGCGCCTTCGCCCTTTGCCGCTGGCGCCTGCGCGAGTGGTTGTTCGGCTATGGCGAACCGGCGCCGGAACCCTGGGCGCCGAACATGCAACGGCGCCTGCTGTGGTGGGGTTACCTGGCCTGGTTGTGGCGGGCGGCGCTGTTCCTGGGGATCGCCCTGGCGGTGTATCACCTGTTCTTCAAGCTGCTGGGGATCTTCCTGATGCTGGTGGAACTGGTGTGGTTCATCGGCCTGCCGATCTTCAAGGAGTGGCGCGAATGGTGGAGTCGCCGCAGCCAGGCCCATGCGCCGCGGGTGCTGCTCAGCGGCCTGGGCCTGCTGTTGTTCGTGCTGGCGCTGGTGGTGCCGTGGCGCAGTGCCGTGGAGTTGCCGAGCATGCTCGAGGCCGGGCGCGCCAGTGCCTTGCACGCGCCGGTGGCGGCGCGGGTGAAACAGTTGCGGGTGGTGGATGGGCAAGTTGTGACCCAGGGCCAGGTGCTGATCGAATTGGAATCGCCGGATTTGGATGCGCGGCAAAGCATCGTGCGCCGCGAAGTGGAGATCCTGCAGTTGCAGATGCGTCGCCAGGCCGGACGCAGTGAAACCGCGGCCGACGCCGGGATCAACGATCAGCGCCTGTCCCAGGCCCTGGCCGAATACCGCGGGCTTGCCGCCCAGCGCGAACGCCTGCTGTTGCGTGCGCCCCATGCCGGCACCGTGCGCGACGTGCTGCCGCAATTGAGTGTGGGCCGCTGGCTGTCGCCTAAAGACGCGCTGGCGCGAGTGGTCGAGGAGGGCGCGCGCCTGCGCGGGTATCTGGCGGAAGCCGAGCTGTGGCGGGTGACGCCGGGGGCGAGCGGGCGGTTTATCGCCGATGACCCGATGCGCGCCGCCATCCCGGTGGTGCTGACCGATATCGATGCCAACGGCGTGGCCTATCTGGACCAGGAAGCCCTGACCTCCGACCACCACGGGCCGATTGCCGTGCGCCGCGACGAAAACCAGCGCCCGGCGCCGGTGCAGGCGCAGTACGGCGTGCGGTTGCGCAGTGCGCAAGCGATCGCCACCCCCCATCAACCGCTGCGCGGCGTGGTGGTGTTGCAAGGGCGCAGCGAGTCGGTGCTGGGCGTGGCCTGGCGTCGAGCGGCGGCCTTGGGCGTGCGGGAAAGCGGATTCTGACAGGAGTGCAAAGGCATGTTGAACAAGGATGGCGCTTTGGCGCAGGGCCTGGTGGTGCGCCCGTCACGGCCCACCGACGGGCCATTTCTGCAAAGCCTCTACCGCTCGGCGCGTGCCGATTTGCAGTGGATCGACGGTGAGCAGGGGCTGGTCGAGGCGGTGATCGCGCAACAGTTTCAAGTGCAGGAAAACGGCATGGGCGAGCATTTTCCCGGGGCCTTGCATTATGTGATCGAAAAACTCGACACGCCCATTGGCGCCCTGAGTGCCGATTTCGGCCCGAATGAAATCCGTGTGCTGTACCTGGCGTTTATCCCCGCTGCCCGAGGCCAGGGTTTTGGCCGCGCGGTACTGCACGGCGTGCAACGGGCCGCGCAGCAGGTGTGTTGCCCGGTGGCCACGGTGGTGTGGGCGAGCAACCCCCATGCGCGCCAGCATTACCTGGCGCTGGGGTTTCGGTTGGAGGAAGAGACGCCCGCCGCGCAGCGGCTGGTGTGGTACCCGTCTCAGTTGAACACGATGCAGAAATAACCGCGGGCGTTGTCGCGGCCCATGGCGGGTTCGCGGGACACAAACACCTGCTCCAGGCAGGTCTGCGCCAGCGGCAAACGGCAGAGGCCGTCGACGAAATCCGTCGGCTCCAGGCTGTCGAGCAACACGCTGAAGGCCGTGCGCGGGCTGCCCGGCACGCTGGCTTTGGGCGCATCAGTCACCTGTTGGATCTGGATCGGCAGCGCCGACCCATCCGGCAGGTACAACACACTCGTGCGCGCAAGCAGAGGGCGAAAGTGCTCGGGGGTGACCAGGTTCAACATACATCGGCTCCGTGTCAGAGAGGCCGAGGCCCAAGTGCCCCGGCCCGGGTGCGGGTCAGTCGCGTGACGGGAAGACCCCGTTCAGGGCAATGCTGAAGTTGATCACCAGGAACGGGTTCATCGTGTCCATGGGCAACCCTTGGCCGGCCAAGGCCAGCGTGCCGGTCAAGCTCGTGCTGACGCCTTTGAGCGGTACCGGGCTGGCGCCCTGCTGGTCGGAAAAGATCGAGGCACTGCCCGGCCCGCCGCCGGAGGCGCCGATAAACGCATTGGCGGCGGTCGGCGCTGTAAGCGGGTTGCTGGCGGTGGCGGCCAGTTGCACCGCCGCGCTGACTGCCAGCGCCGCCGTGCTATGGGTGTGCGTGGGTAGGTTGGCCTGGGTGGCCATCACACTTTCGACGCCGTCGACGTCGCCGATCAACCGCTGCGACAGGCCCGGGCCATTGCCTTGGCCGATGGGCAGGCGACCTTGCAGGTCAGGCAGCTTGAAGGTTTGCGTGCCGTCCCCGCCATATGTCGTGCCGATCAGCGCGTACAGCGCCTGGTATTGGCTGATGGGCAGGAGCTGGCCGGCGCAGAAGGCCCAGTTTCTTGGGGCGAAATTAAAGGCGAAAGGTTGGATGGTGCCGATGAATACTTCCATGAATCGTTCATCCTTGTGTGAGCTGTTCAAGGGGATATAAAGCCAGTCGATCTGGCTTCATCGCAGAGCGTAGACGCAGGTTTTGAGCGCTGCCTGCCGGTTGCGAAACAACGAGCGAATCCGGGGCTTTTGTCCTAGAGTGGCGCTTGTTTGCGCATGCGCAGGTTTGGCCCTGAAAATGGGCAGTGGCGGGGGAGTCGGGGTGCGACGGTCTGTGGTAGAGCAAGACGACAACGTTGGGGTGATTTCTGCTGTCAATCGCCTCGCAAAGGCCCGTGAAGGTGGCGATTGGTTGCGCCAGTTATGGTGGGTGCCGATTCTGGCGCTGGCGCTGGCCGTGCGTTTTTATGGCCTGACGGCCGCGGCGATCTGGGGCGACGAAGGCTCGAGCCTGCTGCTCAGCCAATATGCGGCGACCGACCTGTGGTTTCACGCCGCCCACGATGTGCATCCGCCGTTGTATTTCTTCTTGCTGCGCGGCTGGATCGAGCTGTTCGGCGACGGCATCTGGTCGATTCGCAGCATGAGTGCGATTCCCGGTGTGGTCGTGGTGGGCCTGGGCATCTGCCTTGCGCGGCAGTTGTCCACCCTTCGTGCCGCCGTGCTGGCGGGTGTGCTGCTGGCGCTGTTTCCCAGCGCGGTGCGCTACAGCCAGGAAGTGCGTATGTACTCGCTGCTCGGCGTGTGGCTGCTGGGTGCGACGCTGGCGTTGGTGTATTGGGTGCGCCACCCCGAGCGCACGCGCTACCTGCTGGGGTACGGGCTGCTGATGGCCGCCGGTTTCTATACCCATTACTTCACCGCGTTGTGTGTGTTGGTGCATTGGGCCTGGCTGGGCCTGTTGAGTGCGTCCCAGCCCCCCGGTCGGCGCTTGATCACGCGTCCGGCCTGGTGGGTGGCCAACGTCGCGATCGTGCTGGTGTACCTGCCTTGGCTGCCGAACCTGGTGGGCCTGGTGCAGCATGTCGAACAGCTCAAGGTCGGCGGCGACATCGGCTGGGAAGAGCCGATCAACCTGTTCTCCGTGCCGTCGATGATCTGGCAGTTCATGTTGCAGGACGAAGGTCTTGGCTTATCGCCTGTGCTGTTCTGGTCATTCCCGCTGCTGCTGGTGGCCGTGGTCGGCGTCTGCGCCTGGCGCGATCAGACGCGCTACCGGTCGGCCGGTCTGTTGGCGCTGTTTTTCTTGCTGCCGTTGCTGCTGGTGTACGGGGTGTCGTTTATCTCGTCGGTGTTTATCGAGCGTTACCTCACCGTCTATGCCCTGGCTTTGCCGATCATCCTGGCGCTGGCCATCGACCGCCTGCCCGGACGTCTTTCATGGCTGGGCGCGGCATTGTTCGTGCTGTGCGTCGGTGTGGAACTGCTGGGGGTGAAGAACAATGCCACCGTGGATGTGGATGATCAGTTCAACGTGCCGGTGGAGTTCGTCAATCGCAACTATCAGGAAGGTGACCGCATCGTCCTCAGCGACATGCTGTGGTACCTCAGCTACGTGTATTACGACCGGACCGACGCCCAATTGCAGCTTTACACCCCGCCCAAACCGGATGGCACGCCGACGCGGCCGAACTCCTATGGTTTTGGCACGCTGGTGGATCAGGACGGCGGGCGTATCTACCTCGACCGTTTGTCGGCATTACCGGCCGATACCCAGCGTGTCTGGCTGATCAGCAGCAACGAAGCACCGGACGATTTTGCGCCGCTACCGGACGGATGGCGTGAAAAAATGCAGCAGGACGGGGGCGGTGCCAGGGCGCGATTATTCGTGCTATGCCTCGGCCCAGAGCCTTCGCAGCCAGAGGCCTGCCGCTAATATCCATTTGGAATGAAAGGAATATCAAAACAGTGGCATTTGACCACTAGTGAACTTTGTAATCATCAGTTACGATTCGTATACAAATGGATTTTTGTCCTACAAAAGTGGTGAAGGGATGCAGTATCACTTTATCTCCGGTTTGCCCCGCTCCGGTTCGACGCTGCTGTCTGCGATCCTCTTGCAGAACCCGCGCTTCCACGCTGGCATGAGCAGCCCCGTGGGCACTCTGTTCAACGGCGTGCTGGGGCAATGCAGTGCTGGCAGCGAGTTCGGCTCGGTCATCGATGCCAATACCCGGCGCCGCTTGCTGCGCGGGTTGTTCGATGCCTATTACGCCGACCGCGCCCCTGTGCCGGTGGTGTTCGACACCAATCGCCAATGGTGCGCCCGCATGCCGGCGCTGCACGACCTGTTCCCCCAGGCCAAGGTGATCGCCTGCGTGCGTAACGTGGCGTGGATCATGGACAGCCTCGAGCGTGTGTACCGCGCCAACCCCTTCGAAAACACCAAGCTGTTCAACGACGACGTCGAGCGCAACACCGTCTACAGCCGTGTCGAAACCCTTGGCCAGCGCAATCGCCTGGTGGGGTACGCCTGGTCGGCGCTCAAAGAGGCGTACTACGGTGAACACGCCGACTCGATGCTGGTGGTCGACTACGACTTGCTCTCCCAGGCCCCCGAGCGGGTCATGCGGCTGGTCTACGAATTTATCGGCGAGCCCTGGTTCGAGCACGATTTCGAGCACCTGAGCTACGACGCGCCGGACTTCGACGACGCCCTCGGTGTGAGCGGTTTGCATCGGGTCAAACCGAAGGTGGAACTGCAGCCCCGGCGGACCATCCTGCCGCCCGATCTCTTCGAGCAGTTCGCGCATATGTCTTTTTGGCGTGATGGCACTTCCAGCGCCGCCAATGTGATCCGTACCAAAGCCGATGCCGCGATCAGTTGATTGCGGTTTTTTTCATTGCGGGAATCAGCATTCGACCGACGGGTGAGCAGCATGTGGTGGAACAACCTTAAGGCACGGCCAGCAACAACCAATGCCAGCACCCTGGCGACGCCGATGATTATGTCCCTGGAACCGCGCATGCTGTTCGACGGCGCAGTGGCCGCCACCGTGGCCGATGCGGCCCAGGCCGACAGCCACGCCACCGCAGATGCTGCGGCCAAGGCGCCGACGACCACCGAACACGCCGCCACCGGTAGCGAAAGCCACGCGCAGTCCGACGCGCCCGCCACCCCCGCACCGGTTGCCGTGCCGGGGCAGAGCGTGGTGTTTGTCGATGCCCGCGTGAAGGATTCCGCCGAGCTGCTCAACGGCGTTGCCCCCGGCACCCAAGTGGTGCAACTGGATGCGAGCAAGGACGGCCTGCAGCAGATCGCCGATTACCTGGGCAGCCATCAGGGCGTCAGCTCGGTGCAGATCATCGCCCACGGCAATGCCGGTGATCTGTGGCTGGGCAGTACCTATTTGTCCGCCGACAACGTCGCGGCCCGCAGCGAAGTGCTGGCGCAGATCGGCCAGGACATGAACGTGGGCGGCGATATCCTGATCTACGCCTGCAACACCGCCGCCAGCGACAAGGGCATCAACTTTGTCGACTCGCTGGCGCAACTGACCGGGCGCGATGTTGCCGCGTCCACCAACCGCACCGGCCTGGGCGGCGACTGGACCCTGGAAGTCGCCACCGGCTCCATCGAAAGTCATACGGCGTTGTCGTACCAGGCGATGTCGGCATACCAATACGGCCTGGCAAACATCACGGTGACCAGCGCCGCAGACAGCGGTGCCGGCACACTGCGCCAGGCCCTGACCGATGTGGGTGTCGGCGAGACCGTCACCTTCAGCACCCCGGGCATGACGGTCAATCTGGACACGCAGTTGGTCATCGCTAAAAACCTGACCATCGATGGCGACCTGAACAATGATGGTGTTGCCGATGTGACCATCAGCGGGCAGTACAAGACCCAGGTGCTCAAGGTTAACAGCGGTGTCACCGCGACCCTGGACGGCCTGGTCATTACCAAGGGCTTGGCGGCTGGCGACGGCAGTAATGGCGGTAGCGGTATTAGCGCGGCCAATTTGCTCGGGGCGGGGGTCAGTAACTTCGGTAACCTGACCCTCAATAACGTCAGCGTGACAGAGAACGCAGCCTCGGGTGGCGGTGGTGGCGGTGGCGTGGTCAATGGCAATTTCGGCGGTGCCGGCGGCGGCGGCGGCGCGGTGGGCGGAGGCAACGGCGGGCGTGGTGGCAGTACCGGCAACGGGAGCGGTGTCTACGCCGGAACTGCGGGCACCCCCAACCAGGGTGGGAGGGGTGGGGGCTACAGCACCATGGGCGGCAACGGCGGCTCGAGCAGCGGTGGTGCCGGCTCGACTGGCATCTACGGTTATACCAACGGTTCCGCTGGCGGCACAGCGACCTCTGGCGGCTTGTCGATCGGCGGCGGTGGGGGTGGTTCCGGTTGGAACGGTGCCGGTGGCAAGGGCGGCGGAGCGGCTGGCGGTATCTACAACGCCAGCGGCGCCACCCTGACCATCGTCGGCACCAGCTCGATTACCGGTAACATCGGTGCCGGCGGCGGCGGCGGTGGTGGTTCGGCGGCCGGCAGCGGCACTACTCTGAATGGCGGTGACGGTGGCCTGGGTGTCGGTGCCATCTGGAACAAAGGCACGGTATTGATCACGGCGGCCAACTTCGCGGCGCTGGGCGGTTCGGCCAACACCGGTGCCAGTGGTAACGGAGGCTTGGCCACCAACGCCTCGGCGGGCAGCAAACCCACAGCAGTCAACGGTCTGTTCAACGATATCGGCGGAACGGCGAACACCGCTTACAATCCGGCCCCGGTCGCGACCATCGTGGTCAGCAACACCGCGCAGCACATCGGCAGCACCTCGCAGGTGACCATTACCTTCAACCAGGCCGTGACCGGCTTTACCAGCGCCGATCTGACGATCAGCAACGGTACCCTGGGCACCCTGACTACCAGCGACAACATCACCTACACCGCGACCTTTACGCCGAGCGCGAGCGTGACCAGCGCCACCAACCAGATTGTCCTCGACAATACCGGCGTCACCGCCACGTCGACGGGGACACCAGGGACCGGCACCACCTCGTCCAACAGCTTCAGCATCGATACCGTGCGCCCAACCGCGACCGTTACGGTCGTTGCGCCGACGTTGAGCACCACGGTCAACTCGACGGTGAACATTACCTTCAGCGAAGCGGTGAGCGGTTTCAGCCTTACTGACATGTCGGCGTCCAACGGCACCCTGAGCAACCTGACCACCAGTGACAATATCCACTGGACCGCGACCCTGACACCGAGCGCCAGCAACAGCAGCAGCGGCAATGTCGTTACCCTGGACAACACCCTCTATACCGATACCGCGACCAACGCCGGTACCGGCACGACCACGTCCAACACCTATGCGATCGACACGGTGCTGCCGACCTCGACCATTGTGGTGTCCGATACCGCACTGAGTATCAGCGGTAACACGTCCCTGGTGACCATCACCTTCAGCGAGGCGGTCACCGGGCTCACCGTCGGCGCCTTCACGGTCGCCGACGGCATCCTGAGCAACTTGGGCAGCAACGACGGTGGTCTCACGTGGACCGCAACCCTGACTGCGACCCCTGGGGCCTCCCATACCGGGAATGTCATCACCCTGAACAACACCGCGGTCAGTGATGGCGCGGGCAACGCCGGCAGTGGCACCACCAATTCCAACACCTATGCGGTCGACACCGCGCGGCCGAACGCGACTGTCGTGTTCGCCAACACCAACCTGGGCATCGGCCAGACCTCGCTGGTGACCATCACCTTCAGCGAAGCCGTGACCGGGTTCACCAACGCCGACCTGATAGTGTCCAATGGCACCCTGAGCGCGGTCAGCAGCAACGACGGTGGTACCACCTGGACCGCCACCTTTACCCCGACGGCGAGTATCGTCAGCGCGAGCAACCACATCACCCTGGACAACACCGGGGTCCAGGACGTGGCGGGCAACGCCGGCAGCGGCACTACCACGTCGAACAACGTGGCCATCGACGGCGTGCGTCCGACCGCGACCCTGGTGGTTGCGAGCAACTCCCTGGGCATTGGCCAGACCTCGCTGGTGACCATTACCTTCTCGGAAGCCGTGGTCGGTTTCTCCAATGTCGACCTGACGGTGTCCAATGGCACCCTGAGTGCGGTGAGCAGCAACGACGGTGGCATCACCTGGACCGCGACCTTCACGCCGAGTGCAAACCTCACCGACACCACCAACGTCATCACCCTGGACAACACCGCCTACAGCGACACCAGCGGCAACACCGGCACCGGCACCACCGACTCCAACAACTACGTCATCGACACCGTGCGCCCCACCGCGACCATCGTGGTCGCCGACCCGGCGCTGACCGCTGGCGAAACGTCGCTGGTGACGATCACCTTCAGCGAAGCCGTGACTGGCTTCACCCTCGCCGACCTGACGGCAAGCCACGGCAGCCTGAGCAGCCTGAGCAGCGCCGACGGCGGCATCACCTGGACCGCGACCTTCACCCCAGGGACGAACACCAACAGCGCGAGCAACGTGATCGCCCTGGCCAACACCGGCATCGCCGACCTGTCCGGCAACGCAGGCGCGGGCACCACCAACTCGGCGAATTACACCGTCGATACGGTGTTGCCTTCGGCGACCATCGTGGTGGCCAACCCGACGCTGAAAATCGGTGACTCCTCCCAAGTGATGATTACGTTCAACGAGGCCGTGACCGGTTTCAGCAATGCCGACCTGACGATCACCAATGGCACCTTGAGCGCGGTCAGCAGCAGCGACGGCGGCATTACCTGGGGCGCGACGTTCACCCCGAGCAGCGCGATCAGCGACGCCACCAACCAGATCACCCTGGACAACAGCGGTGTCCAGGCGGCGGTGTCGGGTAATGTCGGCGTCGGTACCAGCAATTCCAATAACTACGCCATCGACACCCAACGTCCGACCGCGACGGTGGTGGTGAACAACGACCACCTGGGGATCGGCGGCTCGTCGCTGGTGACCATCACTTTCAGCGAAGCAGTGACCGGGTTCAGCCTGGCCGATCTGACCACCGACAATGGCACCCTGAGCAGCCTGAGCACCAGCGACAACATCACCTATACCGCGACGTTGACGCCTGTGGCAGGCGTCACCCAGAACAACAATCACATTGTCCTGGATAACACCGGTGTGACCGATGGCGTCGGTAACGTCGGGTCTGGCACCACGTCGTCCAACGCCTATATGATCGACAGCCAGCGGCCAACGGCGACCATCGTGATGGCCGACCCTGTGTTGAGTGCCGGCGAAACTTCCTTGGTCACGGTCACGTTCTCGGAAGCCGTCAGCGGTTTTGACAACAGCGACCTGAACGCACCCAACGGCACCCTCTCGACAGTCAGCAGCGCGGATGGCGGCGTCACCTGGACGGCGACTTTCACACCGACCGGCAACGTCCGCGACACCACCAACCTGATCAGCCTGAACAACGCCGGCTACACCGACCTGGCCGGCAACGCCGGCAGCGGTGTCACCAACTCGGGTAACTTCACCATCGACACGGTGCAGCCGAGCGCAACTATCGTCGTCGCCGACAATGCCCTGAACATCGGCGACACCTCGCTGGTCACCATTACCTTCTCCGAAGCGGTCAGCGGTTTTACCAACGCCGACCTGACGATCGCCAACGGCACGTTGACCTCCGTCAGCAGCAACGACGGCGGCGTGACCTGGACGGCGACTTTCACGCCGAGCAGCGCGATCAGCGACACCAGCAACGTGATCACCCTGGACAACAGCGGTGTGCAAAACGGCTCCGGCAACAGCGGCAGCGGCACCACCGATTCGAACAACTACGCCGTCGACACCGTGCGCCCAACGGCCACCATCGTGGTCGCGAACCCGGCCCTCGGCGTGGGTGACAGCTCACTGGTAGTGATCACCTTCTCGGAGGCGGTAACCGGGCTCAGCAACGCCGATCTGACGGTCAACAACGGCACCTTGAGCACCGTGAGCAGCGCGGACGGCGGCGTGACCTGGACCGCGACGTTCACCCCGACGTCCGGCATCACCGACACCAGCAACGTGATCACCCTGGACAACACCGGCATCGCCGACCTGGCGGGCAACAGCGACAGCGGCACCACCGACTCGAACAACTACACCATCGACAGCCAGCGGCCAACGGCGACCATCGTGATGGCCGACCCTGTGTTGAGTGCCGGCGAAACCTCCTTGGTCACGGTCACGTTCTCGGAAGCCGTCAGCGGTTTTGACAACAGCGACCTGAACGTCGCCCATGGCACCCTGAGCGCGGTCAGCAGCAGCGACGGCGGCATCACCTGGACGGCTCTCTTCACACCGGCGGCGGGTATCCGCGCCGCCAGCAACGTGATCACCCTGGCCAATACCGGCATTGCCGACCTGGCCGGCAACGCCGGTACGGGAACGACCGACTCGGCCAACTACAGCATCGACACCGTGCTGCCGACGGCGACCATCGTAGTCGGCGACACCGCCCTCAAGGCCGGCGAGACCGCCCCGGTGACCATCACCTTCTCCGAGGCTGTCAGCGGTTTCACCCTGGCCGACCTGAGCGTGGCCAACGGCGTGCTGAGCAACCTGGCCTCCAGCGACGGCGGCGTGACCTGGACCGCGACCCTGACGCCGACGGCCGATGTCACCGACACCAGCAACCTGATCAGCCTGGACAACAGCGGCGTACAGACCGCCGCCGGCAACGCGGGCAGCGGCAGCACCGATTCGAACAACTATGCGATCGACACCCAGCGCCCGACCGCGACCATTTCGGTGGCCAACGGCAACCTGGGCATCGGCCAGACCACCACCGTCACCATCGGCTTCAGCGAGGCCGTCAGCGGTTTCGATCTGTCTGACCTGAGCGTGGCCAACGGCGTGCTGTCCAACCTGGCCAGCAACGATGGCGGCAAAACCTGGACCGCCACCCTGACCCCGACGGCGGCGATTACCGATGCGACCAACGTGATCGTGCTGGACGCCGGCCAGGTCAACGATGCTGCCGGTAACGCCGGCAGCGGCATTGCGATTTCGAACAATTTTGTGATCGATGGCGAACGCCCGACGGCGACTATCACCATTGCCAACCCGAATCTGACCGTCGGCCAGACCACCACCGTCACGTTTACCTTCAGTGAAAAAGTCAGCGGCTTCGCGCTGGATGACCTCAGCGTGGCCAACGGCACCTTGTCCAACCTGGCCAGCAACGACGGCGGCAAAACCTGGACCGCGACCCTCACACCGACGGCCAACCTCAACGACCCGAGCAACTTCATCACCCTCGACACCGGCCTGGTGAATGACATGACGGGCAACGCTGGCAGCGGTTATGCCAACTCCAACAACTACGCGATCAACACCATTGCCCTGACCGGCGACCCGCTGTTCCGCGTCACCGAGCCGGCACCGCCACCCGGCGCGCCGGATGTGCCGCTGCAACCGATCGTGTTTGGCCGGCCCGTGGGCGACCTGGGTTCACCCATTGGCTTCCCGGCGTTGTTTGAACAGCGCGAGATGGGCGCGGGCTTGCCGCCTATCGGTAACATCTTCATTCGCAACGGTGCCTTGGCGCCCAGCTTCATTGCCCAGGTGTTCAACAGCAACAGCGGCGCGAACGGCGGCGCGCAGGGCTTCCTCGGTTTTGGCGGCGGCGATGGCGGGGTGTTTGGTTCAAGCACCTTGTCGGGGTTGTTCAATCGTGAGAGTGGCGGCGGGGACAGTGGCCTCAAGGCGTTCGACGGCCGAGCGATCCAGGGCGGCGGTGACGCGGCCCAAGGCCTGCGGGGCGTGTTCGGCGCCCCGACCCTGGGCCAG
Source organism: Pseudomonas veronii (assembly GCF_002028325.1). Taxonomy (NCBI): domain Bacteria; kingdom Pseudomonadati; phylum Pseudomonadota; class Gammaproteobacteria; order Pseudomonadales; family Pseudomonadaceae; genus Pseudomonas; species Pseudomonas veronii. Next base: position 170,661 of record NZ_CP018420.1, read on the forward strand.
CAATTGCAGCAGATCAAAGACGTGGAACAGCGTCAGGTGATTGACCTGGCGAAGGCATTGCAACAGGTCGGCATCAGCGAAATGCAGGCCTGACACACTTAAATCAAGGCGCAGTAACAGGGGCAGTCCAAGGATGAATACAGTTCATAAGTTGTTCGGCGCCAGCGTGCTGGCGCTGGCGATCGGCGGTTGTGCGGTCACCAGCGAGCCGATTGAGCGCAGTGTCAGCGAGCAGCGAGCCCGCAGCGACCTGCACGGTATGTACACGGATCAGGAGCCATTGAACGGCCCGTTGACACTGCACCAGGCCATGGCCCGGGCGGTTAAATACAACCTCGAAGGGCGCTTGAAGATCATGGAGGAGGCGCTGGCCAAGCGCCAACTCGACCTCGCCAGTTTCGACATGCTGCCGCGCATGGCGTTGTCCGCCGGTTACGCCGGGCGCAACAACACCAACGCCTCCAGCAGCCAGAGTGTTCTCACCGGCACCCAGTCCCTGGAACCGTCGACATCCCAGGACCGCGACCGTCGCGTGGCCGACCTGACCATGGTGTGGAACGTCCTCGACTTTGGCGTCAGCTACATCAGTGCCAAACAGCAAGGCGACCAACGCCTGATCGTCCAGGAGCGGCGCCGCAAGGTGATCAACACCATCGTCCAGGACGTGCGCTCGGCCTATTGGCGGGCGGTCGCGGCCGAACGCCTGCTGACCCAGATCGACAGCCTGATGGCGCGGGTCGACCAGGCCCAGAGCAACAGCCAAAGCATGAGCGAGCAGCGTATCGGCGACCCGATCCAGGCCCTGGGCTACCAGCGCTCGCTGATCGAAGCCACGCGCCAATTGCAGGAACAGCGCCGCGCGCTCTCCCTGGCCAAGACTGAACTGTCGACCCTGATCAACCTGCCCATGGGCACCGACCTCAAGCTGGCCACGCCGGACGACTATGCCGTGCCGCAGCTCAAGGTCAACTTCGCCAGCCTGGAACAGGAAGCCCTGGCCAACCGCCCTGAACTGCGCGAGCAGGACTACCAGACCCGCATCAGCGCCGCCGAAACCCGCAAGGCCATGCTGCGCCTGCTGCCGGGCCTGGAATTCTCGGCCGGTGGGCATTACGACAGCAACTCGTTCCTGGTGGACAACCGCTGGGCCGACTACGGCGCCAAGGTCACCTGGAACCTGTTCAACGTGCTCTCCGCCCCGGCGGCCATCGACGTCGCCAAGGCCGGCGAAGAAGTCGCCACCGCACGGCGCCAGGCCATGTCCATCGCGGTGCTGGCGCAACTCTACGTCGCCAACGCGAACTTCCAGGACGCCGTGCGCCAGTTCAAGACCAACGAACAGCTGGCCGACATCGACGGGCAGATCCTCACCCAACTGCGCAACCGTCACCAAGCCGCAGGCCTGGGCGAACTGGACCTGATCCAGGGCGAACTCAATACCCTGCAAGCCGACCTGCGCCGCGACCTGGCCTACGCCGACCTGCGCAACGCCTACGGCCAGATCTTCGCCAGCGCCGGGCTCGACCCGTTGCCGGAGCAGGTCGATTCCGACCGCGTGCAGTCCATCGCCACCGCGCTGGCCGGCCGCGAATCGGCGTGGGCCGCCGGCAACATCGCCGCCCCGGTGCCCCGTGCCGCCGTCAAGTAACCTGGTGGCACCGACCGCGAGCATCACGCGTGCCCAGCGTGAGGCTCGCAACGGTCATCGCGGCGTGGCGATCCTGCTGACCGGCCTGCCGGCGTCGGGTAAATCGACCCTGGCCCAAGGGCTGCAGGCGGCGTTGTTCGAACAAGGCCGACACAGCATCGTGCTCGACGGCGATGCCTTGCGCGGCGGCTTGAACAAAGACCTGGGGTTTGCCGACGGCGATCGCCTGGAAAACATCCGCCGCGCCGCCGAACTGGCGGCGTTGCTGGTGGACAACGGGCAAATCGTGATCCTGGCGCTGATCGCGCCGTTGGTCGAATTACGCGCGGTACTCGCCGAACGCCTGGGCGCGGACTATCGGGAAGTGTGGTGCAACGCCGCACTGGACATCTGCGAACGCCGCGACCCCAAAGGCCACTACGCCCGCGCCCGACGCGGCGAACTGCCGGGGTTCACCGGCATCGGCTCACCCTACGAACCGCCGCCGCAAGCCGCCCTGGTCCTGGAGACCGGCCAGCTATCCGTGCAGCAATGCGTCGCACAACTGCAGGTATGGTTGCAAACCCTGTAGCGCAAGCTCGCGCCTGCCGTGGGTGAGGGCTAGACTCGGATAAACCCATCTATCCGGAGCTCATCATGCAATCGCCTGAACACAGCTTGCCCTCCCTGTTCAAACAACTCGGCCTGGCCGACGACCCCGTCGGCATCGAGCAGTTCGTCACCGCGCACTCACCGCTCAAGGCGGACCTGGAACTGGCCGATGCGTTTTTCTGGACGGATAGCCAGAAAGCGTTTTTGCGTGAGGAAATTCTGGAGGATGCGGATTGGGCTGAAGTGGTGGATGAGTTGAACCTGATGTTGCGGCGTAATTGAGAGGTGTAAAAAAATCTTTGATGAAATGCCGTAATGTAAAAAAAATTAGTGTGCGGTAAAAAACTGGGCTGTAAGCGGCCCAGTTAATTTTTTCTGGAAAGCTTCGCACCATGGCAATCGACCTGCGCGCTGGGGCGGGTGATACACGAGGTTGGGAAATTTCCTATCGACTAAAAGGAAGTGGATGATGGTGGGCAGAGTGAGGAACCCTTATCAACGGGGCTGACTCCTTCTTCTGAACACAACATGAAACGACTGATCCCCCGCACTGAAATTGAACAATATGACCTCACAAAAATCGAGAGTCCCTATTTTGCCGACAGCAAAGTAAGGGAGTTTTTCCGTGCGCCTTATGCGTTGCAGGGACTGAGTGAACTTCTTGGTGAATGCAATATTTCCCCTGTTTGTTGTTCTGGGGAAAAAAGATCAAAGGACGCAGGAAAATGACGCGCAAGCATGTTTTTTGGTTTTGGGGAGCCATGGATGCCCTTTATCTGATTCGCCATGCAGTGGCCAGCGTAATACAGGCAAGGATTCCTTATTTAAGTGATCTTGAAAGTGCTTTATGGGTGCTGCGTGATCATAGCGTTGTGCAGTTATTCATGTTCGGCTTTGCCATGCTGCTGCAAGTTTCCATTGTGATCTCGTGCTTGCTGTTCTTTCTTGGACGTGAACAGGTGAGGTGGATTACTTACCTTCAAACACCCTTGCGATTGGCTTTTATTGTGCCTTCTGTTTCGCTGTTGCTAGTGGGTGCTCAGCTTGTTCCTAACTACAACGTGGTGTTAATGGCTGCGTTAGTTGTTGTATCCGAGGCAGTGAAAGTCTGGAGCGTCTGGCGGTGGAGCAAAAGGTGCTGATATTTTCCGGCAGAGCCACTTAGGAGACTGAGCGGTCAATAAGCCGGTTGCACAGCAATCCTGAAGCCGACATCGATCCAAATGTGGGAGGGGGCAAGCCCCCTCCCACATGGGTCATGCGACGTTGCGGCTATCGCTGAAAATCCAACCCTCACGCTGAAACCCGCTTTACTTACCCACGCGCCGCCCGAATGGCAGGCCGCACAGCAATCCTGAAGCCGACACCGATCCAAATGTGGGAGGGGGCTTGCCCCCGATAGCGGCAGATCAGTCAATCGTGTATTGCCTTCACTCCGCTATCGGGGGCAAGCCCCCTCCCACATGGGTCATGCGGCGTTGCGGCTATCGCTGAAAATCCAACCCTCACGCTGAAACCCGCTTTACTTACCCACGCGCCGCCCGAATGGCAGGCCGCACAGCAATCCTGAAGCCGACACCGATCCAAATGTGGGAGGGGGCGTTGTGGCTATCGTTGAAGATCCAACCCTCACACTGAAAGTCGCTTTACTTACCCACGCCACGCCTGAATGGCAGGCCGCACAGCAATCCTGAAGCCGACACCGATCCAAATGTGGGAGGGGGCTTGCCCCCGATAGCGGCAGATCAGTCAACCGTGTATTGCCTTCACTCCGCTATCGGGGGCAAGCCCCCTCCCACATGGGTCATGTGGCGTTGTGGCTATCGTTGAAGATCCAACCCTCACACTGACAGCCGCTTTACTTACCCACGCCACGCATCCGCTAAATTTGTTTCAAAACTTGACGCATCTAGCGCCATCCACCATATTGATAGTTAGCAAACTAACTGTATGCGAACGATCCAGTGCCCAAGACCCTCGAACAACTCCAGATGAACCTCAGCAGCAGCATGGTGGTGGGCGCCCGTAATTGGCGCAAAATCTGCCAGAACACGCTGGTGAGCTACGGTATTTCCGAAGCCTGCGCCGTGCCGTTGCTGATGATCGGCCGCCTGGGCGACGGGGTGCATCAAGTCAAAGTGGCCCAGGCTTCGGGGATGGAAAGCCCGTCGCTGGTGCGCCTGCTCGACCAACTGTGCAGCGGCGGCTATGTGTGCCGCAGCGAAGACACCCACGACCGCCGCGCCAAGGCCTTGAGCCTCACCGCGCGGGGCCGTGAGCTGGTACAGGCGGTGGAGGCGCAACTGGTGCGCCTGCGCCGCGACGTGCTGGCCGATATTGCGCCTGCGGACATGGAGGTTGCGCTGCGCGTGTTGCGCGCCTTTGAAGTCGCGCATCAATACCCAGTGGTTGCAGCATCTTGAGAGGATTTTTTACCGGCATGCCGCCGGCCAGGGACTGGTTCTACGGGGTACGCACGTTCGCGGCGTCGATGATCGCGTTGTACATCGCCATGCTCATGCAAATGCCGCGTCCGTACTGGGCGATGGCCACGGTGTACATCGTCTCCAGCCCGTTTGTCGGGCCGACCAGTTCCAAGGCGCTGTACCGTGCGATCGGCACCTTCATGGGCGCCGCGGCGGCGGTGGTGTTCGTGCCGATGTTTGTGCAATCGCCCTACCTGCTGGTGGTGGTGATTGCATTGTGGACGGGCACCCTGCTGTTTCTCTCCATGCACCTGCGCACCGCGAACAACTACGCCTTGATGCTGGCCGGCTACACCTTGCCGCTGATCGCCTTGCCGGTGGTGGATAACCCGCTGACGGTGTGGGACGTGGCTGAAGCGCGCACCGAGGAAATCTTTCTTGGCATCGCGGTGGCGGCGGTGGTCGGCGCAATGTTCTGGCCGCGGCGCCTGATGCCGGTGTTCGATGGCTCGGTGGCCAAGTGGTTCAGCGACGCCCAGGTCTACAGCCAGCGCTTTATGAGCCGCAACGTGGCGCGCGACGAAGTCAGCGCCTTGCGCGGCGGTATGGTCGCCACCTTCAACACGTTGGAATTGATGATCGGCCAGTTGCCCCACGAAGGCGCCCGGCCGCAGACGGTGCGCAACACCAAGGAACTGCGCGGGCGGATGATCCACCTGCTGCCGGTGGTGGATGCGCTCGACGATGCGCTATACGCCATCGAACACCGTGCGCCGGAGTTTCTCGAAACGCTCGCGCCGCTGTTGGAGGCCACGGATCAGTGGCTGCAAAGCACCACCGAGTCGGCCCCGTTGGAGCGCTGGCGCACCCTGCGTGACCAACTCGACGCGCTGCAACCGGCAGGCGAAGCGCTGGACGACCGCCACACGCTGCTGTTCTCCAACGCGCTGTATCGCCTGGGTGAGTGGATCGACCTGTGGCAAGACTGCCGCAGCCTGCAGGCCGCGATCCAATGCGAGAGCCAGGACACCTGGCGCGCCGTTTACCGCCACTGGCGCCTGGGCCGCCTGACGCCTTTTCTCGACCGTGGCCTGATGTTCTACTCGGCGTTTTCCACCGTCACTGCGATCATCGTCGCCTCGGTGCTGTGGATTCTGCTGGGCTGGACTGACGGCGGCAGCGCCGTGATCCTGGCAGCCGTCGCCTGCAGCTTCTTTGCGTCGATGGACGACCCGGCGCCGCAGATCTATCGGTTCTTTTTCTGGACCGCCATGTCGGTGCTGTTCGCCAGCCTGTATCTGTTCCTGGTGCTGCCCAACCTGCACGATTTCCCCATGCTGGTGCTGGCGTTCGCGGTGCCGTTTATCTGCATCGGCACACTCACGGTCCAACCGCGTTTCTACCTGGGCATGCTGCTGACGTTGGTGAACACCTCGTCGTTCATCAGCATCCAGGGCGCCTATGACGCCGACTTCCTCAACTTCGCCAACGTCAACCTGGCCGGGCCCGTGGGCCTGCTGTTTGCCTTTGTGTGGACGCTGATCGCGCGGCCCTTCGGTGCCGAGTTGGCCGCCAAGCGCCTGACCCGGTTCACCTGGCACGACATCGTCGGCCTGACCGAACCGGCGAACCTGGCCGAACAACGGTACCTGGCCGCGCAAATGCTCGACCGCTTGATGCAGCACCTGCCGCGCCTGGCCATCATCGGCCATGACACCGGCGTCGCCCTGCGCGATTTGCGCGTGGCGCTGAACCTGCTCGACCTGCTGGCCTACTCGCCACGGATCTACGGCGTACCGCGGGTGTTGCTCGGCCAAGTGGTGGAAGGCGTCGGCGCTTACTACAAGGCCTGCCTCAAGGCGGGCCGACGCTTGCCTTCGCCCAGCGGCCTGCTGATGACCCTCGACCGCACGCGCCGCGCCCTCAACGGCCAAGGCCTGCAAGACGAAGACGACACCCGCCTGCATCTGTTGCATGCCCTGGCGGGTCTGCGCCTGGCGCTGTTGCCCGGCGTGGAATTGATTGGCGGCACCGAGACCGAGGCGCCGCTGCCTGATGGAGCGCCTTTATGATCGGTGATCTGGATATCAGCGGGGTGTTCCTGCCCACGCTGCTGGTGCTGATGGGCATTGCTTACGTGTTGTTTCTGCTGGTGCACGGGTTGTTGACCCGTCTGCACTTTTATCGCCTGGTCTGGCACCGGGCATTGTTCAACGTGGGGCTCTACGCGCTGTTGCTGGGCGCGGTGGACTCACTCAGTCGATACCTGATGACATGAAAAAACCTTTTTTGACCATCGGCCGTGTCGTCCTGACGTTGTTGATCGTGAGCTTCGCGGTCGTCGTCGTATGGCGCATGGTCATGTACTACATGTTTGCGCCCTGGACCCGTGACGGCCACATCCGTGCCGATATCGTGCAGATCGCCCCGGACGTGTCCGGGCTGATCCAGCGCGTCGACGTGCGCGACAACCAACTGGTGAGCAAAGGCCAGGTGCTGTTCGCCGTCGACCAGGACCGCTTCAAGCTGGCCCTGCGCCAGGCCCAGGCCGCCGTGGCCGACCGCCAGGAAACCCTGGCCCAGGCCCAGCGCGAGTACAAGCGTAACCGTGGCCTGGGCAACCTGGTGCCGAGCGAGCAACTGGAAGAAAGCCAGTCCCGCGTCGCCCGTGCCCAGTCGGCCCTGGCCGAAGCGCAAGTGACGGTGGACTCGGCGCAACTCAACCTCGACCGTTCGGTGATCCGCAGCCCGGTGGACGGCTACGTCAACGACCGTGCGCCGCGCACGCAGGAGTTCGTCACCGCCGGGCGCCCGGTGCTGTCGGTGGTGGACAGCAACTCCTTTCATATCGACGGCTACTTCGAAGAGACCAAGCTCGACGGCATCCACGTCGGCATGGGCGTCGATATCCGTGTGATTGGCGACGGCGCCCGCCTGCACGGCCATGTGCAGAGCATCGTCGCCGGTATCGAGGACCGTGACCGCAGCAGCGGCGCCAACCTGCTGCCCAACGTCAACCCGGCGTTCAGTTGGGTGCGCCTGGCCCAGCGGATTCCGGTGCGTATCGCGTTTGACGAGGTGCCGGCGGACTTTCGCATGATCGCCGGGCGCACCGCGACGGTGTCGATCATCGGCGACAAGCCCAAGGACGGAGCCCAGCCATGAAGCAGATTTTGGCAACCGCGGCGCTGGGTGTGCTGTTGTCAGCCTGCCAGGTGGTCGGCCCGGATTATCGACTGCCGGACAAGGCCGCCATGAACCGTGGCGACCTGCAAGGGCAACTGGCGGGCGAGGGCGCCAACGTGGTCTCGGCGCCGGTGCCGGCGGACTGGTGGAAGCTGTACAACGACCCGCGCCTGGATGAACTGGTGCGCCAGGCCATGGCTTCCAACACCGACCTGCGCGTCGCCGCCGCCAACTTGCAGCGGGCGCGCTATCAGGTGCAGGAGGCTGAATCCGTCGGCGGCTGGAGCGCCGGCGCCAAGGCCGAAGCCCAGCGCCTGCAAGAGTCCGGCGAAGCGTTTTTACTCTCGGAAAAAGTCCCGGTGGGCAACATCGGCAGCGTGGGGATCACCACCTCGTATCAATTCGATCTGTTCGGCACCTTGCAGCGCGGCATCGAAAGCGCCCAGGCCAGCGCCGACGCAACCCAGGCCGCGGCCGATATTGCGCGGATCACCCTGGTCGCCGATGTGGTGCGTTCGTACACGCAAGTCTGCGCGGCCAACGAAGAGCTGGCGATCGCCAACGAATCCCTCGACCTGCAAGCCCAGAGCACGACGTTGACCCAGCGCCTGCGCGACGCCGGGCGCGGCGATGAAACCCAGGTCACCCGCTCGCAGACGCAGTACAAATCCTTGCGCGCCGACATGCCGCGCTACGAAGCTGCGCGCCAGGCCGGGCTGTTCCGCCTGTCGATGCTGCTGGCCAAGCCAGTGGCGCAACTGCCGGCGGGCACCGGTACGTGCGCCGAACTCCCGCACATCGCCCAACTGCTGCCGGTGGGCGATGGCGCGACGCTGCTCAAGCGTCGCCCCGATGTGCGCCAGGCGGAACGCCAACTGGCCGCGGCCACTGCGCGCATCGGCGTGGCCACGGGCGCGCTGTACCCGGACATCAGCATCGGCGCCTCGGTCAGCACGGTCGGGTTGCTCGAAAATCTCGGCACGCCGGCCACCAACCGCTGGGGCTTTGGCCCGATGATCAGTTGGACCGTGCCGACCAACGGCGCCCGCGCGCGCATCCACGAAGCCGAAGCGGCGACCCAGGGCGCCCTCGCGCACTTCGACGGGGTGGTGCTCAACGCCATCCGCGAAACCCAGACCGGCCTGGCGCAGTACACCGCGCAGTTACAGCGCCGCGATGCCCTGGCCGAAGCCGACGCATCGGCCAAGGAAGCCGCAGACCAGACCCACCGCTTCTTCCAGGCCGGCCGCGCATCGTTCCTCGCCGACCTGCAAGCCACGCGCACCTACACCGATGTGCGCGCGCAACTGGCGGCGGCCAACACCCAGGTTGCGATGAGCCAGATCGATCTGTTCCTGGCCCTGGGCGGCGGCTGGGAAAGCGGACGAACGCAAGCCTCACAGCCCGGCAAACCCTGAGCAGCTAGCTATGCTTTGACAAGCGGGCCGCCATGCTTTTTGACCGGCAGAGGGCCTGCCTGACACAGCTCGCGTTTGCTCATGGGGATTCCAATAATGAAAAACCCTTATGCTCCCGCTTTCTGGTGCGTGTGCTTCGCACTGGTGTTGTTATCGGCGGCCTACTTCTACGGCGTCATGCTCGCTCACCGAATCGACACGGCCATGGTGTTTCTCGACAGCGCCTGCCTGGTGATCGGCACCTTGTCCATCGGCGTCGTCGCCTGGGCGTCCTATCAAAACCAAAAGGTGAAGAAAAAACTCCTCGAACAAGGCAAGACCCGCGTCGCGATCTGGGACACCAAGGTCGCCCTGCGGCGGGTCGAAACCGTGTTCGACCGCTATTTCTGGGGCAGCTATTGGCAGCCCGGGCGCACCTTCCAGGAAGTCATGGGCGACCTGACCGGCACGCCCCTGGAAAAAAGCCTCGAGACCCTGAAAAAACAATGCGTGCTGCTGGATCGGCAGGTCGCCGACGGTAGGCATTGGCTGAATAATGCGCGGGAATTGTCCGATGTGGCCACGCAGATGGCCCGCGAACGCTACCAACTGGACTTCTGCGACCCCAAGGTCGATACCCCCGGTAATGCCGTGATACACCGTGAATTCGAGGTGTTGGTGTACACCTGGACCGCCCGGTTGAAGAGTTTCGACCACCAGTTGGACGAGATCGAAACGGAATATTCCTGAACTTGCGTGGAACTGATCCCTCTGAAAGTCTGGGCCGTTCGCGGCCGCCAGTGCTAATCTTCCCCCCGTTTTTCGGCGGGCTTGAGCCAACCTCACTCGAGGTTCAAGGAAGACAGCCCACTTCTCACAGGATTTGATCAGGTCACCTCATGAATAAGCCAGCAGTCGTTCTTTTGGGTTTTGTTGTCGCCGTTGGCGTCGTCAGTGCAGGCGGCGCCTGGTACACCGGTAAGCAACTGGAACCGGTGCTGCAAACCGCGATCCAGAACGCCAACAAGGAACTGAAGACCTCCATGGCCGGCGTCGACGGCACGATGGCCCTTGAGCTGGTGTCCCTGGAGCGTGGCGTGTTCAGCAGCACCGCCCATTACCGCCTGAAAGCACAAGGTGCGGTCTTCGGCGAAGACAACCCGAACCCTGAATTGCTGTTCGTCGACCATATCGAACACGGCCCGCTGCCGTTGTCGCGCCTGGTCACGCTGAAATGGCTGCCGGTCATGGCCACCAGTCACTATGAGTTGGAAAAGAACGCCACCACCGAGAAGTGGTTTGCCGCCGCCAAAGACGTGTCGCCGCTCAAGGGCGTGGCCAACATCGGCTACAGCCTCTCGGTCAACGGCAACGTCGAATTGCTGCCCCTGGCGTTCAAGGACGACAAGTCGTCGGTGAGCTTCTCCGGTGCCAACCTGAACTTCGACAGCAGCGCCGAAGGCAAGAAGGTCAAGGCCGACGGTTACATGAACAGCCTCAAGGTCGCCGTCGTCGACGCCAATGGCTCGCCGTTCGAAGCCGAACTGGCCGGGCTGACAGTGGCCAGCAACCTGGAAAAATCCACGTTCGGTTTCTACACCGGGCAGAACACCGTGGAACTGACCGACACCAAGCTCACCATGGGCCCGCAGAAGGCCGTGCTGACCCTCAAGGGCTTCGAGCAGAAAGACACCAGCGACACCAAGGACAACAACCTGGCCGGGCGCGTCGATTACAAGATCGACGAGATCGGTTACCAGGGCAAACCCGTGGGTTCGGCCGCCATGGCCCTGAGCATGAAGAACGTCGACGTGCCGTCGATGCTGGTGCTGACCAAGCTCTATCAGGACAAGATGGCACCCGTGCAGGCCGCCGCTGCCGCCGGTGAACCGGTACCCGAGCTGCAACTGAGCGACGCCGAGCAGGCCCTGGCCGATACCAACGTCAACCAACTGCTGGCCGCCAAGCCGCAAGTGGCGGTGGAAAACCTGTCGCTGAAAACCACCCGTGGCGAAAGCAAATTCAGCCTGGTCGTGGACCTGGCCAAGCCAAGCAGCATGGAACTGCCACCGCTGGAGCTGGGCAAGCAGATCATCGCATTGCTCGATGCCAACCTGAGCCTGTCCAAGCCGATGATCGCCGACGTTGCCGCCCTGCAAGCGCAGCTCGGTGGTGTGACCGACCCTGAAGCCATCGAGCAGCAATCCCAGATGGCCAGCGAGATGATCAGCGGCATGGCCGTCGGTACGCAACTGGCGACCCTGGTCGGCAGCGACGTGGTGTCCAAGCTGCACTACGCCAACAACGAAGTGACGTTCAACGGCCAGAAGATGACGGTTGAGCAGTTCCTCTCCTTCGTCATGTCCAAAGTCGGTGCGATGGGCGGCGCGCAGTAAAAAATTCTGCAGCGGTCAGAAATAAAAAAAGCGGGGGCGGGTTTGCGGGTGAAACGGGTCAAATAGTCGCCATGGCGATTGGCTGAAGCCCCGTTATCTTCGGTAAGTCCGTCGCCACATTGATTTTTTTCAGGATGTCGGGCAATTCTGAACAATTGTTCTGAATTGGACTTTTTCCTATTTTCTTGAGGGATAGTTCCCACAGGAAAGCTAGGCCGGGTCCCGAGACGCCGGCACCCTGCAGCAAATTGCTCAGGACCACCTATCGTTACAGCTTTCCGTGTGTAAGGAAGCTCGCGATATGTTGCCAAACCCTCCACTCAGTGCATCAGGCCGGTTGCGACTGCTCATCGGGGTCGCCTTGTGCAGTCAGTTGCTGATGCCCACCTTCGCCGTGGCCGACCCGGCCTATGACGCCCTGATCATTCAGGCGCGCAACGGCAACTTCACCCCCGCGCTGACCCAACTGCGCCAGTTGCCTGCCGAACGGCAGACAGCGGGCCAGGTCAGCGACCATCTGGTGATCGCCGGGTGGGCCGGCCAGGACGCCGAAGTGCTGAAGGTGTACGAGGCCCAGGGCCAGAATCGCAACCTCACGCCCCAGGCGCTCGCCACGGTGGCGCGCACCTATCGCAACCAACAGCAGTGGGCCAAGGCCGAGGCGGTGTATCGCCAGGCGTTGCTGCGTGAACCGAACAATACCGACCTGCAACTCGGCCTGGCGTTGACCCAGGCCGACGGCGGCCAAGCCAGCGAGGCCGTGCAGCGCACCCGCGCAATGGTCGCGGCCAAGCCCGACGACCCCAACCGGCGCATGGCCCTGGGCTACGCGCTGACCCGCGCCGGCTTGAATTACGACGCCCTGTTCGAGTTCGACCAAGCGTTTATCCGCGCCGGCGACAAGCCTGAAGTCGCCCGTGAATACATCGTCGCCCTGCAAAAGGCCCGCCTGCCGGAGCCGGCCTTGCGTCTGGCGACCCAGCGCCCGGGCCTGCTCGACCCCGTCACCCAGCGCCGCCTCGAAGGCGACCTGGCCGCCGAGCGGGTACGCATGGCCGAGTTCGCCACGCGCACCGAGAAAGAACGCTACGTGATCGCCGACCGCGCCCTGCAGGACTACGACAAATTGCTCACCCGCTGGACCCCCGATGCCAGCGCCCATGACGACGTGGTGCGCTGGCGCATCGACCGCCTGGGCGCACTCAAGGCCCGGGCGCGCACCGCCGAGGTGATTCGCGAGTACGAAACCCTCACGGCCGAAGGCGTGCAATTGCCGACCTACGCAGTGCGCTGGGTGGCGGCGTCCTACCTTGACCAGCGCCAGCCGGAAAAGGCCGAGCCGCTGTATCGCCAGGCACTGAGCGCCACCGACGCCGAGCCCGATGACCGGGTCGAAGACAGCACGGCCTTGTTCTATGCCCTGCAGGAAAGCGACAAAGGTGTCGAAGCCCGCAAGGTTGCCACTACCCTCGCCGACAACCAGAAACCGCGGGTCGAACTCAAAGGCCTGCCCATCGGCAACCCCAACGATGCATGGATGGATGCCCAGCAACTGTCGGCGCAGTCCGGCGTGTACGGGGGCGATCTGCCGGGCAGCGAAGCCGGCCTGGAAGCCCTGGTGGCACGGGCTCCGGGCAACGTCGGCCTGCGCCTGGCCCAGGCGGACATGTACCGCGCCCGCGACCTGCCACGGCGCGCCGAAGCGACCCTCAAGGAAACCGAAGCCCAGGTACCGCGCGACATCAGCCTGGAAGTGTCCCAGGCCTACACCGCCATGGATCTGCAGGAGTGGCGCCAACTCGACGTGCTCGCCGATGACGTCATCGCCCGCAACCCCGACAGCCGCCAGGTGCAGCGTCTCCAGCGCCTGCGCAACGTCCACGACATGGCCGAAGTGCGCGTCGAGGCCTACACCGGCAAAAGCTATGGCGGCGGTAATAACGGTGACGTGGGCGCGGTCACCGGCAGCCGTGACTGGGGCATTGAAAGCGTGATCTACACGCCGCCCATCGATGAAGACTGGCGCCTGTTCGCCGGCGCCGGCTACGCCACCGCCGACTTTTCCGAAGGCACCGGCCAGCACCGTTGGCAGCGCGTGGGCGTGGAGCGGCGGACCCGCGACATGACCCTGGAAGCCGAGGTGTCCAACCACTCCTACGGCTTTGGCTCCAAACAAGGCGCGCGCGTGTCGATCGCCCGCGACATCAACGATAACTGGCAATACGGCGGCAGCCTCGATTACCTCTCGGCCACCACACCGTTGCGTGCGCTGAATGCCGACATCACGGCCAACGGCGGCAGCGGCTTCATCCGCTGGCGCGCCAATGAAAGCCGTGAGTGGAAGCTGTCCCTCAGCCCGTCCCACTTCAGCGACGGCAACGACCGCATCGAAACCTTGCTCACTGGCCGCGAGGGCATCTACAGCTCGCCGGGCGTGCAAGTGGACCTGGGCCTGGAAGTCAGCGCCAGCCACAACAGCAAGGCCGACACGGTGTACTTCAACCCGAAGTCGGACTTCAGCGTGTTGCCCACCGTCACCGTCAACCATGTGCTCTATCACCGCTACGAGACCCAGTGGAGTCAGCAGTTCCAAGTCGGAGCGGGTACGTATAGCCAGAGGGATTATTCCACCGGCGGTGTCGGCTTGATCGGTTACGGCCAACGCTTTCGCTGGAACGACGTTCTCGAAGCCGGCGCCAACCTGAGCCTGATCAGTCGACCCTATGACGGTGATCGCGAACGCGATCTGCGCCTGCTCGTCGACCTCACTTACCGTTTCTAGAAGAGCCTGACCATGACTGTCCTCAGCCGTTGCTTGCTGGTCCTGGGTGTATTGCTGGCCAGTGCCTGTGCCCAGCAGCCCGCCCCTTTCACTCCACCCGCCGAGCGGCCGACCCCGGCCAACGAAGTGCCGTGGCCGAAAAACCATTTCCTGGGCATTGCCTATCACGACGTCGAGGATCGCGACCCCGACCAGGCGGTGGTGGCGGTGCGTACCGAACGTTTGATCGAGCAGTTGGCCTGGCTGCGGGAGAACGGTTACCAGGCGGTCAGTGTCGACCAGATCCTCGCGGCCCGCCGTGGCGGTCCAGCGCTGCCGCCGAAAGCCGTGATGCTCAGCTTCGATGATGGCTATTCGAGCTTCTATACCCGCGTGATGCCGATACTGCGGGCCTATCACTGGCCGGCCCTGCTCGCGCCGGTTGGCACCTGGATCGACACGCCGATGAACCAACCGGTGGACTTCGCCGGCTCACCGCGCCCGCGGGGTGAGTTCCTGACCTGGGCGCAGATCCGCGAAGTGTCCCGCTCGGGTCTGGTGGAAATCGCTGCACACACCGATGCCAGTCACAAAGGGATATTGGCCAACCCCCAGGGCAACCTGGAGCCGGCGGCGACCTCCCTGCGCTTCGATCCGGCCACCGGCCGCTATGAAACCCAGGCGCAGTTCGAGGCGCGGATGCGCGCGGATGTCGTGGCGATCTCCAACAAGATCCGCAGCGTCACCGGCAAGGCACCGCGGGTGTGGGTATGGCCCTACGGCGCAGCCAAGGGCACCTCGCTGGCGATCGTCGGCGAGCAGGGCTATGAGATGGCCCTGACCCTGGAAGACGGCCTCGACAGCTCGTCCAACCTGATGAACAGCCCGCGCTTCCTGGTGGCGTCCGACCCGGACGGCGAACATTTCGCCAACAGCATCGTCGCGGTGCAAACCCAGGCACCGCTGCGGGTGCTGCATGTGGACCTGGACAACGTCTACGACCCGGACCCGGCCCAACAAGCGCGCAACCTCGACCAACTGGTGCAGCGCGTGGTGGACATGGGCGCGGGCACCGTGTTCCTGCAAGCCTTCGCCGACCCCAAGGGTGATGGCCTGGTGCATCAACTGTACTTCCCCAACCGCCACTTGCCGGTGCGTGCCGACCTGTTCAACCGTGTCGCCTGGCAGTTGCACACCCGTGCCCATGCCAGCGTGTATGCCTGGATGCCGGTGCTCAGTTTCGCCCTCGACCCCAAGCTGCCGCGCGTGACCCGCTGGGACCCGGAGACCGGCAAGGTCGGCCTCGACCCGGATCAATACCAGCGCCTGTCGCCGTTCGACCCGCAGGTGCGCAAGATCATTGGCGAGATCTATGAGGACCTGGCCCGCAACAATGCCATCGACGGCGTGCTGTACCACGACGATGCGCTGCTGTCCGACTTCGAAGACGCCAGCCCCGCCGCGCTCAAGGTCTATGCCGCCAACGGCCTGCCCGCCAGCATCGCGGCCCTGCGCGCCGACCCGGCGGTGATGCAGCGTTGGACGCGCTTCAAGAGTCGTTACCTGATCGACTTCACCCAGGAGCTGACCGCCAAGGTCCGCGCCATCGGTGGTCCGCAGGTGCAGACCGCACGCAATATCTTCGCCGAGCCGATGCTCAACCCGCAGAGCGAAGCGTGGTTCGCGCAGAACCTCGACGACTTCCTCCAGACCTATGACTGGACCGCGCCGATGGCCATGCCGCTGATGGAAGGCGAGACGCTCAAGAATTCCAATGCCTGGCTGGAAAAACTGGTCGCCACGGTCAAGGCGCGCCCCGGCGCACTGGAACGCACCGTATTCGAACTGCAAGCCAAAGACTGGCGCACCAAGGCCGCGCCGGACCTGAACGGTGCGCAATTGGCCGAATGGATGGGCGTGCTCAAACGCCAGGGGGTCACGAGTTTTGGCTACTACCCGGACAACTTCCTGGAAAATTCCCCGGACTTGAAAACCGTGCGTCCGGCCCTTTCCAACCAATGGAACCCTTGACCATGTTCGATAGAATCCTGGCTTTATTCGTACTGGCGTTGGTATTGGGCGTGCCCCTGGGCTTGATCTTCCTGATCACCGGGCAATTCCTGATGGACTTCGTGTTCTTCTACCCGCTGTTCATGTCGGCGCTGTGGATCGCCGGCGGCCTGTACTTCTGGCTGCACTGGGAGCGCCACTGGCCATGGGAAGAAGACACGCCGGCGCCGACCCTGGCCGGCAACCCGCTGATCTCGATCATCATCCCTTGCTACAACGAAGGCGATAACGCCGCCGAGACCATTCATGCGGCGCTGGGCCAGGTGTACCCGAACATTGAAGTGATCGCCGTCAACGATGGCTCCAAGGACAACACGGCAGCGGTGCTCGATGCCTTGGCCTTGGAGCATCCGCGCCTGCGGGTGCTGCACCTGGCGCAGAACCAGGGCAAGGCCGTGGCCTTGCGCATGGGCGCCGTGGCGGCGCGCAGCGAGTACCTGGTGTGCATCGACGGCGATGCGCTGCTCGACAAAAACGCGGCGGCCTACTTGGTGGCGCCGATGCTCGACAACCCGCGCCTGGGCGCCGTGACCGGCAACCCACGCATCCGCACGCGCTCGACCTTGATCGGCCGCGTGCAGGTCGGCGAGTTCTCCTCAATCATCGGCTTGATCAAGCGCACCCAGCGCGTGTTCGGGCGGATCTTCACGGTCTCCGGTGTGGTGGTGGCGTTCCGTAAAAAGGCGCTCGACCGCGTCGACTACTGGAGCACCGACATGATCACCGAAGACATCGATATCAGTTGGAAGCTGCAACTCGATCACTGGAGCATCTTCTACGAGCCGCGCGGCCTGTGCTGGATTCTCATGCCCGAAACCGTCGGCGGCCTGTGGAAACAGCGCCTGCGCTGGGCTCAGGGTGGCGCCGAAGTGCTGTTCAAGAACATCCGTGGCATCTGGCAATGGCGGCATCGTTACCTGTGGCCGCTGCTGTTCGAATACTGCCTGTCCACCGGCTGGGCCTTCACCTTCCTGTTGTCGGTGATCTTCTGGGCCGTGGGTAAGTTCATCGTGCTGCCCCCGGCGATCGCGGTGGACTCCCTGGTGCCTCCGGCCTTTACCGGGCTGGTGCTGGCGATGGTGTGCCTGGTGCAGTTTGCCGTGAGCATCCTGATCGACCGGCGCTACGAAAAAGACCTGTGGAAAACCCTGTTCTGGACCGTGTGGTACCCGATGGTGTTCTGGCTGGTCAGCTTGTTCACCACATTGGTCAGTTTTCCCAAGGTGTTGTTCAAGCAGCATCAGAAGCGTGCGCGCTGGGTCAGCCCGGATCGCGGTATCAAACCTGTCAATAAGGACGCGAGATCATGAAACTGGTGAGAACTCGTCAAAACCCGGTGATGTGGGTTATCGATGTGGTGTTGACCCTGCTGGCCTGGGCCGGGCTGATTTGGTTGTTGGTGCGCGGCATTACGTCGATGCTGGACAGCCATGGTGGCCCGCGCCTGGAAGCGCCGATTTTCGCGGCGCTCAACACCCTGCAGATCTACCTGTGGATCGCCCTGTTCAACGCTGTGATCCTGATCAGTTGGGCGCGTTACCAGCAACGCAAGGGACGCAAGTTCGCCCAGCGCCGCGCCGAGGCCAATGCGCTCAGTGATAAGAACCTCAGTGAGAGCTTCAAGCTGGACGAGGGGGCCCTGGAGCAACTGCGCAGGCCGGGTGTGCTGGTCATCCACAACGACGAGCACGGCGGCGTCGAGGACGTGAAGTCGCATGTCTCCCGCGACGTGGAACGCCCGCCGCTGACCCTGGTGCCCGGCCAGGAAAAAGGCAAGGACATCGGCTGAAGGCCAGACCACGCCGCTCTTTGTGGTCGCTGTGGAGCCCCGGCGAGGCTCTACAGCGCCTCCAGCGGTTCTGCAGCATCAGGTTTGCCGCTCGTCGCCAATCGGTTTGCCCTGCAATCTCGATAAATGAGCCCTGGTTCACAAAACTCCTGCGAACTTTTCCGTCTTTCCCGGTACTAACCTAACTCGGCAATAACTTGATGGCCAAGTAGTGGCAATTAATAAGTTATTCGCTGAATCAACATCAAAATAGTTGCCGTTTGTCGGAATAATACTTCCGGTGAGCGCTTGCTTATCTGTTTTGATTATTTTTATGGTTATAAATCAGTGTGTTGCAGAACTATCTAGAACTTTCGTGCAACTAATCCAGTCCCTTGGGTCAGCCGAAGTTCGATGTTAGTTTGCCGCGCCTTGATTTTCGACGGATCGAACATGTCTTTGTTATTGCCACGGACTCGGTATCTTCTGTGTACTTTGCTGCTCGCCTGGTTAAGCCTGAACAGCGCCACGGCCGCCCCCACGCCGGGCGATCAGGACCTGATCCGCGACCGCCAGAACCGCCTGCTCGACGAGCAGCGCCGGCGCCTCGACGAGCTCAAGGACCTGCCCGGCAAAGAAGCCAAGCCCCAGGCCCCGGCCACGCCCGCCGACAGCCGTTGCTTCCCGATCCGGGACATCACGCTCAAAGGCGCCGACAGCCTGCCCGCCACCGACCGCGAGCGCCTGCTCAAACCCTATGTCGGCCAGTGCCTGGGCGTGTCGCAGCTCAATGAACTGCTCAAGGTCATCACCGATTACTACATCGACAAAGGCCGGGTCACCAGCCGCGCCTACTTGCCGCAACAAGACCTTTCCAGCGGCCACCTCCAGGTGCTGGTGGTTGAAGGCAAACTCGAAGGACTCAAAGGCGCCCAAGGCAGCAGCGTGACCGATCGCGAGCTGGCCATGGCCTTTCCCGGCAAGGTCGGCGAGGCGCTCAACCTGCGCGAAGTCGAGCAACTGGTGGACCAGCTCAACCGCCTGCCCTCCAAGCAGGCGCAAATGGAACTGACCCCCGGCACCCAGGTAGGCGGCAGTGACGTCGTGGTCAAGAACACCCCGCAAAAGCCCTGGCGCGCCAGCCTGTCGCGCAACAACGACGGGCAGAAAAGCACCGGCGAACAGCAATGGGGCGCCGGCCTGGAGTGGGACAGCCCGCTCGGCCTGGCCGACCAACTGGTGCTGCGTGGCGGCCACGATGCTGTCAGCGACCACCAGAAAACCTCGAAAAACAGCATGCTCTACTACAACGTGCCGTGGGGCTGGTGGAACTTCAGTTACACCTACAACGAGAGCGACTACCGCACCTTTGGCGTGACCAACGACTACAAATTCAAGCAGAACGGCGACAACCAGAATCACCAGTTGCGCGCCGAGCGGGTGGTCCATCGTGACGATGTGAGCAAGACATCGCTGAACGTCGGCGTGGCGCACCTGCGCACCAACAACTACATCCTCGATACCCGTACCGCCTCGAGCAGCAACCGCCTCAGCGAATTGCAACTGGGCATCAACCACGGGCGCCGGATCGGCAGCGGGTTCGTCAACGTTGACCTGGGCATGCAGAACGGCATCGGCTTGCTTGATGCCCAGGCCCAGGACGAGCGTGATGACGCTGGCAATCGGCAGCCCAACGCGCGCTATCGCAAATACACCGCCACCGTCAGCTACCTGCAGCCGTTCACGCTGTGGGGCGAGTCGTTCAGTTTTTCCAGCCTGGCCACCGGCCAACGCAGTGAAGACATCCTGTTCAGTCCACAGCGCATCAGCCTCGGCGGCTCAGCCTCGGTGCGCGGCTTCAAGGACCAGCAACTGAGCGGCGACAGCGGCGGCTACTGGCGCAACGACGTGCGCTGGGCGCGCCCGGTGACGCTCGATTGGCTGCGCCCGGCCTTTGCCGAATACGGCGCCAGCGTCGGCTACGACCAAGGTGTGATCAGCCACGGTCGCTACAACGACGACGTACACGGTCGGGTCTCGAGCAACTCCCTGGAGCTGTTCGCCCGGGGCAAACATGTCAGCACCAGTGTGACGTTTGCCCATTCTTTGGAACGCCCGGCAGTGATGAGCGAGCGCGAAGCGCCGATCTACTTCCGCATGGATTTCTTCCTGTAATTCAACGCCCCGTTACATCGAGAATTTGAAAATGGATGTTCGCCAATTTGCCTTCCTGGCCCGCCAACCTTCTGCCGCCCTGAAGCCGCGCGACGCGTTCTTCGGCCTGCCCAAGCGCGGGCTGGCATTGATCCTCGCCAACGCGCTGTTCTGGCAGCCGCTGCTGGCCCAGGCCGAGGGCATCGTGGTCAGCGGGCCCGGCACCACCGTCGGCGCCGCGGGCAATGGCGTGCCGGTGGTGAACATCGCCACACCGAACGGCAGTGGCCTGTCGCACAACCAGTTCAAGGACTACAACGTCGGCCCCAACGGCGTGATCCTCAACAACGCCAGCGGCGCGGTGACCAACACCCAGCTGGGCGGCTACATCGTCGGCAACCCCAACCTCAAGGGCGGCGCGGCCAGCGTCATCCTCAACGAAGTCAACGGCGGCAACCCCAGCCAGTTGCGCGGCTACACCGAAGTAGCGGGGCAGTCGGCCAAGGTCATCGTCGCCAACCCCTACGGCATCAGTTGCAACGGCTGCGGCTTCATCAACACCCCCAACGCCACCCTGACCACCGGCAAACCCGTCATCGATCCGACCGGACAACTGAAAAGCTACCAGGTCGACGGCGGCGCGGTGACCATCGACGGTCAGGGCCTGAACGCGAGCAACGTCGACCGCTTCGAAATCATCACCCGCTCGGCCAAGATCAACGCGCAGATCAACGCGCGCCAACTCACCGTGATTGCCGGTCGCAATGACGTGGATGCACAAACGTTGAACGCCACCGCACGCGCCGATGACGGCAGTGCCAAGCCTGAGCTGGCAATCGACTCCAGCGCCTTGGGCGGCATGTACGCCGGCGCGATCAAACTGGTCGGCACCGAAGCCGGCGTGGGTGTGAAGCTCGACGGTACGTTGGCGGCGAGTGGTGGGGATATTCAGCTTGATGCCAATGGCCATTTGAGCATGGCGCAGGCAGCGGCCACCGGTAACGTCAAGGTTACGGCGCAGAACGTCGACCTCAC
Source organism: Pseudomonas veronii (assembly GCF_002028325.1). Classification (NCBI taxonomy): domain Bacteria; kingdom Pseudomonadati; phylum Pseudomonadota; class Gammaproteobacteria; order Pseudomonadales; family Pseudomonadaceae; genus Pseudomonas; species Pseudomonas veronii. The sequence continues at coordinate 192,093 of NZ_CP018420.1, forward strand.
CGACAAGGTCTACGCCGCCGGCAACGTGCAAGTGACCAGCGCCCAGGCGTTGGTCAACCAGAAGAGTGTGGCCGCCGGCCAACGCATCGACATCAATGCGGCCACGGTCAACAATCCCGGCATCATCGAAGCCGGCGTCGCCGCCGACAACACCCGCAATACCACCGGCGACCTGGTGATTAACGCGCAAACCGTCACCACCACCGGCAACCTTCTGGCCAGCCGCAACCTGGCGATTACCGCCGCGCAGGCGTTGACCAACCAGGGTGCGATCATCCAGGCCAAAACCGTCGACGTCAGCAGCGCCAAATTGACCAACCAGGGCGCTACGGCACGCCTGTTTGGCGAACAAAGCCTGGCGCTCAACTCGCCGGCCATCGTCAACCTCGGCGGCCTGATTCGTTTTGGTGACGGCCAGGCCGCAAGTCTCAACAGCGCCTCGCTGGATAACCGCCAGGGCCGCATCGAAATGGCCGGCGGCAGCTTGGTGCTCACCAGTGCCGACCTCAACAACAACGGCGGACAAATCATCGCCAACAATCTGACCGTGAATGCGGGCAGCCTCAACAACCAGAACGGCGTAGTGGTCGCCGGCGCCACCACCGTGAACGCCACTGACCTGGATAACAGCCTCAAGGGCCTGATCCAGGCCGACGCCGGCGCGCTCACCCTCAACGTCACCAATGCCTTCAACAACAGCCAGGGGTTTGCCCAGGCCAGCACGGATCTGAACCTCAACGCCGGCAGCCTCAGCAGTAACGCCAATGGCGTGCTGAGCGCCGACACCGGCAAGCTTACCCTCGTGACTGCGCAACAGCTCAATAACGCACAGGGCCGTTTGCAGGCAGGCAAGGGCGATATTGAACTGCATGCCGCGAGCCTGGATAACCAGAGCGGCGTGATCGTCGGCAAGCAACTGTTGCTCGCCGCCGGTGACATCGACAACCGCGCCGGCACCGTGCTGGGCAACGCCGTCGATGTGACCGCCGGGACCCTCAACAACAGCAGTAAAGGCTCGTTGATCAGCGATGCCGGTGACGTGACGCTCAACATCAGCGACCTGCTGACCAACACCGGTGGCGCGATTGACGCTGGCGAACGCAGCGTGCTGGTCAAACAGCTCACCACCCTCAACAACAGCGGCGGCCTGCTGCGTGGCAAGCGCCTGGACATCACCGCGCAGCATCTGAACAACGATAACGGCCAACTGCTGGCCGGCAACCTCGGCCTGAACTACAGCGGCCAAGAGCTGAGCAACCGCAAAGGCCTGATCCTCAGCGGCGGCGCCCTCACCGAATTGACCACCGGCAGCCTGGACAACCAGGGCGGCACCGTGCAGGGCGATACCCTGACCGTCACCGCCGACTCGGTCGACAACGGCAGCGACGGCCTGATGGCGAGCCTGATCGGCAATCTGCAACTGACCGTTGAAGCCTTGGCCAACCGCGGCGGCAAGCTGTTCGGCAAAGAGCAGGTGACCATCAGCGGCGCCACCCTCGACAACAGTGCGGGCGGCCAGCTCAGCGGCAATCAGCTCAACCTCACGTCACGCGACACCCTGACCAACCGGGGCGGCCTGATTGAGGCCAACCAGGGCCTGACCGTCGGTGGCGGCAACCTCGACAACAGCGCGGGTGGTCAACTGCGCGCCTTGAAAGGGATCACCAGCAGCATCAACGTCAGCGGCGCAGTCAATAACCAGAATGGCATTCTGGAGTTTGGCAGCCAGGGCTTCAGCCTCGACGCCGCCAGCCTGAACAACCAGTCCGGCCAATTGCAGCACGCCGGCAGCGGCCTGATGCGCGTCCACACCGCCAGCCTCACCGGCAGCCAGGGCAACATCAACGGCATGGGCACAGCCGACTGGGCATTCGGCAAGGTCGATGGTCTGGGCCGTGTGCAACTCAACGAAGTCATCACCTATAAAAGCAGCCAGGCGCTGGCGCTGAAAGCCGGTGACCGCATGGCCAGCGGCAAGGGCCTGGTCATCGACGTGGCCAGCCTGGATAACGGCGGCGAACTGCTGAGCGACGGTGACCTGAGCATCACCGCCGGCGACATGACCAACAGCGGCCGCGTATCGGCCCTGCAAACGCTCACCGTTACAGCCAATAACCTGAGCCAGAACGGCGGCCGTCTGGCCGGCACCGACACCCGTCTGAGCCTGACCGGCACCCTCGACAGCCTTGGTTTCCTCACCGCACGTCAGCAACTGGATATCGCGGCGGCGCAGATCAATAACCGTGGCACCTTGGGCGCCCAGGGCGCGGTGAACCTGACCGCCGTGAATGGCATCACCAACGCTGCCGATTCGCTGTTGTTCAGCGGCGGCGATATGACCTTGCGCAGCAATGGTTTCAGCAACCTCTATGGCGATGTCTACAGCAAAGGCAACTTGAGCTTCGCCGCACAGGATGGCGGGCGTGCCGTGCTGTTCAGCAACCGCTCCGGCACCGTGGAAAGCGAAGGCTCGATCGGTATCAATGCAGGCTTTATCGAAAACGCCAAAGATGCGTTCGAACTCGGGCAGACGCTTACCACAGGCAGCTTGAGTTGGATCTGTGGCCAGCACTGCGGCGAGAAAGACAACTGGGAAAAAGGCCTGATCACCATCTACGAGACGTACCTTGAGGCGGCGACCAAAGATTCGGTGGCGGCGCGCCTGGTGGCTGGCAAAAACATGCTGCTGCAAGGCGACAATGTGCAGAACCGCTACAGCCTGATGGCTGCCAATGGCGACCTAAGTATCACCGCCGGTGACCTGCTCAACCAGGGCGCCGCCACGCGCACAGGGCAGCGCAAGATTGTTGTTAGCACGCCAGGTCGCATTTCCGACGATTTGTTTGAAAGCATGCAATATGTCGATGTTCCCGCTTTCAATGCGGCCACGGCGGCTGGGCATTTCGATAAGGCGCGCTTCGAAGAGCTGAAAAACCGCTCACCCAATAGCTTTCCTTTCGCCTACATAAGCGACGTCACCACCTGGACCCCCAACGCCGGCCATGAGTACGACGCCACGCTTCAGGCCGGTGGTACGGTCGACCTTTCCAAAGTCACCCGAAAAACGCAAAACGGCACGCTGCACGAAAACACCCTGGCGCAACTGACCGGCACCCTCGGCGATGACCAGACCGGTGTCCCGGTCGGTGGCATCAACATCAACCTGAGCCAACACGCCAACAACCCCGGCGCCCAGGCGCCTGGCAGCGTACTGCCGGTGGTTACCCCTGCAGCGGGTGGCGGTTTCGTACCCGTTGACTACACCGGCGTGGCCTTCGCCCCGGTCGACCCCACCACCGCGCCCAACTTCCAGTTGCCCAAGGGCGAGTACGGCCTGTTCGTCAAAAACGCCGACCCCACCAGCCACTATCTGATCGAAACCAACCCGGAATTTGCCAGCCTCACCGGCTTCTTCAGCTCCGACTACATGCTCGGCAAACTCGGCTTCACCAGCGACAACGCCTGGCGCCGCCTCGGTGATGGCCAATACGAAAGCCGCCTGATCCGCGACGCGGTGCTCGCGCAAACCGGCCAACGCTTCCTCGCCGGCGGCCTGACCAGCGACGCCGACCAGTTCCGCTACCTGATGGACAACGCCCTGGCCAGCAAGGACGCCCTGCGCCTGAGCCTCGGCGTGTCCCTCACCGGCCAGCAAGTCGGCGCCCTGACCCACGACATCGTGTGGATGGAAAACCGCGTCATCGACGGCCAGACCGTCCTCGTGCCGGTGCTCTACCTGGCCCAGGCCGACTCGCGCAACGTACGCGGCAACAGCCTGATCCAGGGCCGCGACCTCAACCTGTTCACTGGCGGCGACCTGATCAACGTCGGCACCCTGCGCGCCAGCAACAACCTCTCCGCCGCCGCCGGCGGCAGTCTCTACAACGGCGGCCTGATCGAAGCGGGCAACAACCTGACCTTGCTGGCCCAGGACAGCATTCGCAACGCCATGGCCGGTGAAATTCGCGGCAAGCAAGTGAGCATGGCGGCGGTCAGAGGCGACATCACCAACGACAACACCGCCATCCAGGTGCGTGACGGCGCGGGCATGCGCACCCTCACTGACAATGGCACCAGCCTCATCGTCGCCCGCGAAAACCTGGCCATGAACGCCGGGCGCGACCTCATCACCCGAGGCGCCCTGGCAGGTGGCACCGACGTCACCTTAACCGCCGGCCGCGACATCAGCATCCTGCCCGTCAGCGACACCAGCGTGAAACACGCCTTCAGCGACGGCGGGCAAAAATCCAGCATCACCACCGACGTCAAAAACCTCGCCGCCAGCGTCACGGCGGGCGGCAACCTCAACATGAAAGCGGGGCAGGACGTCAACATCATCGGCAGTAATGCCACCGCCGGCAAAGACTTCAACATCGACGCCGGGCGTGACTTCAACGTGGCGTCGGTCAGCGATGTGCACAACGTCGAAGGCAAGGAGAAGCACGGCAAGAAGCGCATCAAAACCTCGGATGACCAGACCACCCAAGTGGCGAGCGTGCTGACGGCGGGCGGGGATTTTGTCAGCCAGGCGGGGCGTGACACCACGATCGTGGCGAGCAAGATCAGCGCGGGGAATGAGGCTTATCTGTATAGCGGGGATAAGCTGAACCTGCTGGCGGCGCAGAACAGCGCGCATACCTTGTATGACATGAAGGAGAAGGGTGGCTGGGGCGCGAAGAAGACCAAGCGGGATGAAGTCACCCGCGTCACGAATGTGGGGACTGAGATCAAGACCGGTGGTGATCTGTCGCTAGTTAGCGGCGGTGATCAGTTGTATCAGCGGGCCAAGCTCAACAGTGGCAAGGACCTGGCGATCACCAGTGGCGGCGTGGTGACGTTCGAGGCGGTCAAGGATCTGCACCAGGAGAGCCACGAGAAGAGCAAAAGTGACTTGGCGTGGACCAGCGCCAAGGGCAAGGGGAATACCGACGAAACGCTGCGCCAGAGTGAGTTGATGGCGCAGGGGGAGATGGCGATCAAGGCCGTCAACGGGCTGAAGATTGATATCAAACAGATCGATCAGAATACGGTTAGCCAGACGATTGATGTGATGGTCAAAGCGGATCCGCAGTTGGCTTGGTTGAAAGAAGCCGAGAAGCGTGGGGATGTGGATTGGCGGCAGGTGCAGGAACTGCATGATTCGTTCAAGTACAGCCATTCCAGCTTAGGCCAAGGAGCCATGCTGGCGATCATCATTGTCGTGACAGTTTTAACCGCTGGAGCCGCAAGCGGTGCGGTGGGCGCTGCAGCGGGTGCTAGTGCTGGGTCTGGTACGGCAATGGCTGCAGCAGGCAGTTCTGCAATGGTTTCGGCCGGTACGGCTGTAGGGACCGCGGCAGCTGGTTGGGGCAACGTCATGGCGACTGCTGCGTTAACTTCAGTTGCCAGTGGGAGCACCGTCAGCTTTATCAATAACGGCGGGAATATCGGTGCGACTTTTCAAGACATTACGTCAAGCAAAGCCCTGAAGGGGTACGCGACTGGGGCACTAGCGGCAGGTTTTACCGCTGGAGTGCTTGATCCGGCGTTCGGTGTAACGGGCGACAACGTCAATCACATTACAAAGGGGTTTGACCTCAGTTCCGCCTCTGACATTGGTAAGTTTGCCGCCTATTCGGGAGCACAAGGCGTTGCCCAAGCAAGTTTAAGCACTGCTATTCAAGGAGGTAGTTTTGGAGACAATCTCGGCAGTTCCCTGCGCTCGCAGTTGCAGAGCACGTTGCAAGCGGTCGCCTTTAACGCCGTAGGTGATTACTCGAAAGGCCAAAAATGGTCCGACTCGGGGCCTCAAAAAATCGCTCTGCACGCTCTGGTCGGTGGGCTGTTAAGTGAGGCTGGCGGAGGTAGTTTCGCTACGGGCGCTCTCGCTGCGGGAGCTAACGAAGCATTGGTAACCGCTCTAGCGAAAGTGGTAAATGGCGATCCAGCACTGTTGTTAGCTGCTTCGCAATTGGTCGGAATCGCAGCTGCTGGTGCAACTGACGGTGACGTGCAGAAAGGAGCTGAAATTGCGAAGAATGCCACCGCATATAACTATCTGAATCATCATGAAGTGGATGATTTGGTTAAGGATTTGAAAGGGTGCCGTGGGGCAGCCAGCCCGTCATCCTGCCGTAGCGATGTGGCTGCTAAGTACGCAGGAATCAGTGATAAAAAAACTGGTATTACACTGCTGAAGTGTGATGATCCTACAAGTTGTAATGCACAGCGTCTGGACGTGGAGGGGGGCAATGCGGCGCTGGATAAATATGACCAGAACGGCGGGCTAAACAAAGCAGAACAGTCTATCGTTCGTGGTTTCCAGGATAAAAACCAGGACGATACGCGTCTCGCCGTCCAGCAGACCATGAAGGGTGATCATGCCGAAATGGTTGGCATGATGTTTGGTGGCGGGGTGGGAGGCGCGACTAAGACTGCTGGGCGAATTGTTGAAGGCGCAGAGTTAGGGGTTGCAAAAGGGGTTGTAATCCCAAAAGGTTTTTCAAGTGCAGATGATTTCGTTCGCTTTGGCACAAATACGCGAGATGGTTTGGCACGTGCTGGCTATGAAAATGTAGAGCCAATTCTTCAAGGAAGTGCCGTAACAGGTAAAAGTTTTAAAACTGGGGAGGCATTTGACGTTGGCAGGGTGAGTGACTTCGATGTTGCGCTGGCAAGTCCAGAACTTTTGCAACGCGCTCAATCCTTAGGAATAGGTTTGAGGAGTGGCGGAACTCGTACGGGGCCGTTGAGTGCAAGAGACTTGCAAGCCCTTGGCCTGAAAGATTTTTCGAGTAAGATGAGCGCCCAAGCAGGACGCGAAGTTAATTTTATGATCTATGACTCTGCGGCAACAGCCGCAAGTCGTGCTCCGAGTGCGGTGTTACCGAAATGACTATTGTGTATGATCTCTATGGTGCGGAAAAATCATGTCTTCTGTCGGCGAGAAGTGATGTGGAAAGAGCGCTGGGAGAGATTTTTGAGGAAAGGGATAGCTCTTATCAAGGTGGTATTTACTATATGTGGGGTAGGAGTGATTCAGAGAATTTTGTTTTAAAATTGAATATTGATCCTTTGGACGGCGATCCAGTAGAGCAGAACTACGCTAGCTATAAAATCTTGCTCTATGTAAACGCTACAAATCGTTCAGCTGATATAGAAAAAGTGATTAGCCAAGGTGGTGGCTTTAAGTTGCTGAGGCATGAGGTTTTTTAAAGAACACCAAGGCTAGTCGGTGCAAAAGCGACTGTAAATGTGAGGTCGGCTAGTTTTGCTGATGAAGAAAAGCTGATTGGTCACTTTGAAAAACACGGTGCTGAATTTGGGGCAAAGTCGTCTACCGAATATTTGCAGGTGGGCAAGGACATTATGCAAGGCGGGGATAAGGTTCAGTATCTGTACAAGGGCGAAATGCGAACTGGCTACGTGCAGTTCATGGGTAATTCGTCCCGTGGAGATGCGAAGTATGGATTTGTAGGAACTAATTCTGATGGTGCCATCACTACAATCCATGTGGAAAGTGGTAAGAGTTTTTGGAAGATGTTGAATGGTGATCCTAAAGATAAAATTATAAGGCCTGTACCATGATTTATTCAGTGCTTGTTGATGGCGTCAATTCTGAAATAGAAGAGGAAGTCTCGATTGTTGTATGTGGTCAGCGGCTTACCTGCTTTGCAAGCTATCTTCCCTATCAGCTTGAGATAGGGCGAGTGTATCGGGCAGAGTTGTTGCCCATGGTTTTTGGTGAGTATATTGTTCAAGAGATTTCTCATGTCACACCCTCAGTCCTTAGAGAAGGTCCAGGCTATTCATACAGAATTATCGGCGAGTTGAGGGATGGCTGCTTGTGCTGTAGTGGGTTGACCTTCTGTGATGAGATTTTTCTGGCGGATTTTGGTTTCCTTGAGGGGAAGCTGATTTCATGGCGGGTCGATAGGTTAGACATTTCGTTTGTCTGAGTTTCCTTTGGTGCAAAAGAAACCGCAGCAATATCTAGTGAAGCAGCAAGTGTTAACGCTCAAGCTGCTTTGAGGGCAAAGCTTTCAGGCTTGCAGAAAGCACAGGAGAACGCGGCTGTTACGAAAACACTTCCTGATGGACGAATTCGGTATTACACACAGGAAGTCCCTGCTCGAACTGAAGGTGTTACTCGTGGCGCTTCGTTTGCCACGGAGAGGGGAAATAGGGGTCAGACCACGTTTTGCATTTATGGAGTTTTTGTGACTATTGTTCAGTCCTTTAAAAAGAGAGTTCTCCGAGGAGTGGTATGTCGTCCGAAGGCTGTTTTTTCTTAGTCTTATAATGGTGGTCTGACCCCTATTTCTCCAAGGAGACTTTGCTAAACCATTCGTTAAGTTCGAAGCGGGTACAACAGGGGCATTTTCTGATGTTCTATCGCAGCGTAAAGCAGTCCCGGCAATTAGATTTGACAATCCCAATCCGAACGGCAACAATTTTGTGAAGTTTGACGGTATAGAGGATATTAACGGTATCACCTTGATTGATCGAAAAACGGCGCTAACTACATTTGATAAACAGATACAGAGCGTTCAGCGAGTATCGGCAGCGCTAAAGCAGAATCCGGGAGTTAAGGCGGTTTTTGAATTTCCCAATCAAAAAGCAGCTGATAGGGCAACAGATATCCTTGTTGAGCAAAATATCAGAAATATTTCTGTAAGGGTGGCACCTTAATGACTAAATATAAGCTTGAATTTCGACATAGACCTAATTTTTCAGAGTCTATCGAAGATAGGCATAATAATTTTTTGAGAGCTGTAAGCGATTTGGGCGTTCCATGGGGTTTGAGCGATTCCCTTAAAGTTCCCCCTATTGGAAGCGAGTTGGTGACCTCGGCGTCATTAGATAAGCTACTTCCAGTCGGCGTTAAAGGTCGTATTTCATACGCCCTGCGAGATCAGAAGTATCTGGAAGATGATGCGCAGTTTGATGATACTCTATTTATTGAATTTACAGCTTCAAAAGTCGACTATTCAGATTTGTTGAAAGTTGTTTTTCCTAGATATATTAAGGCTTTTGGTTCCTATCGCTCGGCTTTGCATGATTGGAGTGTTACGAGAAGCGATTGGCCTTTAGTGGTAGAAGCTTGTGAAGCTACAAAGAAAGACGTCAATGGTAGGGATGGTGTTTTTCGTATAAATGCAGCGAATTATTTCGATAAGGAATTGTGTTTTCGTGCTTTTGGAAAGGGACCTCGTGAACTTGTTGATTTAATATGTGATTATGTAGAAGAAGTGCGTGAGTTTGAAGATGGAGTTTTGATTGTGATTAGTTATAATCCGCTATCTGCCGACGAGCTCCTCAGTGCGGGTGATCGACTAAAAAGCTTGGTGATTTGATTGTTTTTTTGGTCAAGATGGTCGGTGTAGGGCTGTTTTGACTGGGCCTGGTAGAGTTGTTGGGAAGATTCTGCTTTTATGGTTATTTAATAAAATGGTTTTATATATCGGCCGGGCAGTTATGGTTTAACTGCCCGGATTCTGCTTTAGATCTTCGAGTTTGATTTCCGTCCAATAACATCCAGCAGATCGCACCCATCCCGCAGCGGTATAGCCAGCAGCAGCGCAAAATCATGCAACACAACCGCATCACTGCTGATCTTTTCCCGAAATGCCAGATTCTCCAAAAACTGAGTCACCGCACGAATACGATACGCGGCAGCCTCATGGAGGACATCGAGGGGCGCTTGCGTGTCGATCACCAACGCGGGAATGGTTGAGTCGTGGCCTGTTAATGGCATGGGAAATAGGGGAAATAGGGGTCAGACCACGTTTTGCATTTATGGAGTTTTTGTAACTATTGTTCAGTCCTTTAAAAAGAGAGTTATCCGAGGAGTGGTATGTCGTCCGAAGGCTGTTTTTTCTTAGTCTTATAATGGTGGTCTGACCCCTATTTCTCTAATTGGTTCGCTAGTGCCGACAAAGCAGGTGCAAGTACTAGCACCGTCCAAGGTGTTAACCCGAGTGCGGGCTCAACCTTGGCGGTTACTAACTCCTCCAAAGATATTTTCACCTGGACGTCAGCGGGTGATATCGCCCTGCGCACTGGAGGTCGGGCGGTAATCTCTAGCGGGATTTCTACGGCCATCCAGGGCGGAAGTTTCGGCGACAATTTCAATGCTGCCTTGCTGGGAGAGGCTGGCAACGTTGCGATGGCTACCGGTTTTAATTGGGTGGGTGACTACGTCACCTTCCCGAATGGAAGTCCTCAAAAGATCATTGCTCATGCATTGATGGGCGGATTGCTGGCGGAAGCGACCGGCAGTGATTTCAAAACCGGGGCTGCGGCGGCTGGGTTGAATGAAGCGCTCATCAATCAATTAACTTGGGCCGCCCAAGGCAATAAAGACATCACTTTGATGCTTTCACAACTGACTGGGTTGTTAGCAGCGGCGGCGGTTGATGGTGATTTAGAGAAAGGCTCTCAGATTGCTCAGAAGGCGACGACGTTTAACTACCTTTACCACAAAGAAGTCGAGGAGATGCTTCGGGAGGTTGACAGCAAAAGTACGGAACAAGAGAAAAGGGCGGTTAGGGAGCGGTATGCGGCCCTTGATCAGCAGAGAAATGACGAATTGGATGCGCTCTGCGCGCGCGATCCGCAACGCTGCAGGGGTATTGCTATCTCGTTGGCGAACGATGATCAGAAACTCGTCGATCTGGTAGGTAAGCTTAGGTCCCATGGGCAGGGTGGTGCTGCTTCTGCTGTAGGTTTTGTGATAGGGAGCAACCTAGACGCTTCCAGCAAAATTGCTGCAGATATCAGCTCTGCTGGCGGTGGGGTGTTGGTTAAGCTCGGGGCGGAGGCTATCAAGGCTGGAGTTGGAGTAACATTACCCTCGCGCTCTGGAGCAGGGAAAGGGAAGGGTAGTCAGGGTGAAGCTGCGGGTCCTGATGTACCGCAGGGTGCAAAAGCGACAGTTCAGGGACCTTTGGTTTCTAAAGGGTCCGATGTAACGCCAGAGATCATTCAAAAAGCATTACAAGGTGATCCTGCTATTAGCGGTCAAAATTTTGTTTCATTACCTGCGGTTCAGAGATACGTTGATCGTCTTCTTAAGGGTGATGTCGCTCCTCCAATTAAAATGGATGGAAATATAATTGTTGATGGGAATCATCGTTATATCGCTGCGAAAATATTAGGGCGAAGTCCAGAGGTGGCTCCAGGAACATTGTCACCGAGCAAAGCTGGACAAACCAAACCTGTATCAGATGTAAAAATTGATCCGGTAGATTGGGGGAATAGATGATAACTATTTACTTTGAGACAGGTGAGACTATGGACTTGCCTTTGGATAGTCTAGCTAATTCTATATTTAGTGGGTTGGAGCTTCATCGTGCAATTTTTGATAATTTTGATGTTTCTGGAGCAAATTTTACAAATTCGAATTTGAGAAATGCATCTTTTAATCACTCTATATTGAATGGGGCGGTAATGCATGGTGCCGCTCTTATGAATGCGACACTGGTTGGCGTACAGATGAAACGGGCGGATCTTTCAAGTGTTATAGCAGTTGGGGCTGACTTTACCGAGGCCGATCTTTCATCGTCTGGTCTGAAAAATGCGGATGTTTTTGGCGCTAGTTTCGTAAGAGCTAATTTATGCGATGTTAATTTTGACGTTAAAAGAATAGAAAACGCTTCTTTTTCTGGTGCTATATATAATGAAGGGACAGTTTGGCCTGAAGGTTTTGATCCTATAATGTTTGGTGCGACCAAAATTTAATTTTAGTCTCTCTATTCGGAGCAAAAGGGACAGGTGCCGCTGGAAGTGATGTTGAAAAGGTTGTAACAGTCAGCAAAAGCCGCTTTCCTGAGTCAGCACAACACATCGAAGACGCTATTGAAGCGGGTAAGCCTGAGACCCTGATCATAGATCGCGCGAATACGGCATCAAATAGGCGTGAATCTTTGCGCGGTATTGAAACCAAACCAGGTCTTGATCGTGATGAGTACCCACCTGCAATGTTCCAAGAAGGTGGTCAAGGGGCCTCTGGGGAAATAGGGGTCAGACCACGTTTTGCATTTATGGAGTTTTTGTGACTATTGTTCAGTCCTTTAAAAAGAGAGTTATCCGAGGAGTGGTATGTCGTCCGAAGGCTGTTTTTTCTTAGTCTTATAATGGTGGTCTGACCCCTATTTCTCACCCCTATTTCTCCTTCCTATTTCTCTTTAATGGTGGGGCCTAGAGTTGATTATCTGCACAAACCGGGGCGGCACCAAGGCCGCCCGATTTTATTCAGGTTGGATCGGCATTGAGCCTGCGGCTGATCACATCCAACAAATCACACCCATCGCGCAGCGGAATCGCCAGTAGATGGGCAAAGTCTTGCAGCACCACGGCATCGCTGCTGAGCTGTTCGCGAAAGGCTAGGTTTTCCAGCAGTTGGGTGACGGCTTGGATGCGGTGCACGGCGGCGTCGTGGAGGACGTCGAGGGGGGCTTGGGTGTCGATGAGCAGTGCGGGGACGGTGCAGTCGTGGCCGGTCAGGGGCATGTAACGGTTCATAATTGGCACTCTGTTAAGTGGTTGAGGCCACCACTCAATCGTCGCCAAACGAATGGGTGGCAGCTGTACGCAGGTTGGCGAACCGGCAACAGAGTAAACCGGCAGACCCGGGGGTCTCCCGCGCACAGCCGCCATAAAAGGTACGACTTTGCGGGTGCAAAAACACCTGCATGAAAGCGGATTGCTTTTGCACTCTGTTGTCAGGTCGCCAAACCTGATCGCCATTTGGGCGACGGCCGGACTATAAGCCCCTCACCCAAAACCGCGCAAGGCATCAGAGTGATGGCACAATGCCTTATGCAATGCCATCCGCTGCCGACATACTGGTGATGCCCAGACGCATCAACAATCTGAACCGGCCTTCGCCGGCGTTTTCGAATCCGCCCCACCGCTACCCACAAGGAAGAAATACATGATCAAGTTGTTCTGCAAAGGCGCTGTCGTTGTGTCCCTGGCCACGCTGTTTGGCTGTTCTTCGACCCCGTCGGTGGAGAAGATGCAGGCTGACGTGGCGAGCTATTCGCTGCCCAAGGCTGCCGTGGCCGATAAAGGCCTGGTGTATGTCGTGCGCCCTAGCAACGTCGGGATGCTGGTACGGTTCAACGTGTTCCTGGATGACAAGGAAGCCGACTCGGAGATGGGTTACAACCGCGGTAACCAGTACATCTATTTTTTCGTGACGCCGGGCAAGCACATGATCAGCTCCAAGGCTGAAAACTGGGCGGACATGCCAATCAACGTCAAGGCCGGTGAGGTGGTTTACCTCAAGCAGGAAGTCGAAATGGGCTTTGCCGTGGCGCGCAACAGCCTCAAAGTGCTGAGCGATCTGGAAGGCCGTTATCTGGTCAAGGATGCGTCCTTGGGCACCGTGGCAAAAGAAAGCAAGTAAGTTAAAAGCGCTTAAGGCGGCCGAGCTCCGAGCTCCGAGCCCGGCCGTTGTCGCTGTTCATCCGCCCTGCACACTTAGCTTGATAAGGGGCTGACACGCGACTCTTCAACCCTCGTTGACTGACACGCGACATAAGTCGGAGTGGCACCGTATGGACGCAAATCCCCCGCTAAACGCCCGACCCTTCCGGCCCGCAATTGTTTAGACCCAAGGAAGCTCTTCAATGAAAATGCATCGTTTGTTTATCTCGCTCACTGCTCTGGCGACCTGCACCAGCAGCTTCGCCGCGGCGCCTGCCCTGCAAAGTTTTCTCGCCTGCGACCAGAACTCCCTGGCGGTGGTAAGCCAGCCGGGGCTCAAGGAACGTGTCGCCCATAAGGTGGAGAACGGCAAGATCACGCTCAGCGGCGGCACAAAATCCGATATGGGCCAGCGCTGGATGTTCGACACGCCACTGACGCTTGACGGTATGACCTTGACCGGCTTTTTCGCCGAAGACCAGGACCTGATGGGCTCGCGGATCATCAACTGGGGTTTCTACACCGAGCAGGCGCCCGACGCGCTTTACGCACAGCTGAGTAAAGTTCCGGGTACGGAGTTGGAGAAAGCCAACGGTATCTACGCTCGTGCGCAGATCTGGTCGCATAAGCAATCAGCCTGGGTGCCGGAGGGTGGCGATGACAATGCAGGCAAGCTGGTCACCGATACGGCCGAACGCATCTTGATGGTCGAGCCCGCCCCCAGTGACCTGGCCAAGACCAGCAATGGCATGATCACCTGCTCGGTTCAGGGCGCGGTGAGCGCCGCGATGCTCAAGATCACTCGACCTGACCTGATCAAGTGAGCTGAGGCAGGCAACGATACCGCGGGCATGCTCAATGCCTGCGGTGTTCTCTGGTTTTTCGCGAGCAAGCTCGCTCTTACAGGGGCGGGGTTACAGCAACTTGCGCTGCACCGCCTCATCCAGCGTGCTGCGCGTCAACGCCTCCACCACTTCCCGCGTGTCCGCCTGGAACGGGATGCCCACGATCAGCACCAGGTGCATCCAGGTGCGTACCGACTCACTCTTTTTGACGCGCCCGAGTTCTTTGCCGTCTTTGTCCTTGAACACGGTTTCCAGGGTGAAGGTGTTCTTCGCCGTGGACGGGATGATGAAGAACGTCACGCCAGTGATGATCGCCGAGGCCATGTTGAACTGTTCGTTGTTGTACAGGGTGGCGTCGGCGTAGATGTCCGAGTCGACCTTGTCGGTGCTCACCCGCGAGAAGCGGTTGGACTGGCGAAACGAATCCGCCACGGCCTTTTCCCACAACGCCGCCGGAGCGCCGGCTGCAGTGTTGCCCGGGCCACTGTTGACCTGGCGGAGCGCGGTGGTACGCACGAACGCCGTGGGTTTTTGCGCCGGTGCGTTGGCGGTCGGCGGCCAGGTTTGCACGGGCGGCAGTTCGTGTTGCGAGTAAGACACGCAACCTGTCAGCAAGATGGCCGCGAGGACCAGGCTGTGTTTGATCAATCCTTTCATGTGTCGCTCCTTGAAATTACGGTTTGGCCAGCTTCGCGGTAGCGGTGTCGAGCAGTTGCGCGACCAGTTCGTTCAGTTGCTTGGCGCCCATGGTTGGGGCCCAGTATTCGCGACCGTAGAGGCCGACGTTGCGCTCGAACTTGACCTCGTGTTTGGCGCTCGCCAGTTCCTTGCCATCGCGATCGACGATCACCAGGTCGCCGGCCACGTCAAAGGTGTCGACGTAGATCGGGCCGTTGACCCAGATCCAGACCGTCAGCGTCAGCAAGGCGCCGGGGACATAGCCTGGGTGTATGCCACGGTGGCCCTTGAGGGAGGTCATGTTGAACTTGAGCAACACGTCCTGCTCACCCAGGCGCACGGGGTATTCGGTGACCTGCTTGAAGTAGCCCGCAGTACTCACGTACTGATTGAGCTGGGCGGTCAGCGAGCGGCTGATCGCGGTCTTGTTGGCGTCGTTGATGTCGGCGGCGCTCACCGTCACATCGGCGATTTGTGCGCTGCGCGGGCTGGCGATGGCGGCGGGGTGGAGCGGGGCGCCAATGGGGCCGGTGACGGTGTAGGACACACAACCGGTCATCGACAGAGCGGCGATCAGGGTCGCTGCCCGGAAGAGGGTTTTCAACACACAATTTCCCTATTAATGAATGAGCCAGGCCAGTGTCTCGACCGATAGCCCAAAAACTTGAGGAATGTGCGTCATCGCACGCCCTCCGACGAAACACCTTGAGAACCCCTCTCAACCCCGTAAAATGCTGCAGCCGTTGCGACCCGACATGTTCAGGGATGAAGTCAGTTACGCGCGAGTTCTTGCCTTTGCGCAGGCCAGCCTGCCTCCCTCCCTGAAACTGCCGCCCTTGGCCCGACGCCTTCGACCTCGAAGGGGTGGGTATCGCCTCGTGCCCGGTTTCTCGCTACACCGAACGCTGCTGATTTCCTCACTTTAGGAGCAACATGTGAAAACACTGTCCCAAATCCTGCTGTCCGGCGTTGCCGTCGCAGCGCTGCTGACCGTGGCCGGTTGCGCCACGGAGAGCAACCGCGCGATGCCGGTGGAACAAGTCGCCAGCGCCCACGTCGCCTATTCCGGCGTGCGCGTGCCGATTGCCGTGGGCAAGTTCGATAACCGCTCCAGCTACATGCGTGGCATCTTCTCCGACGGCGTCGACCGTCTCGGCGGCCAGGCCAAGACCATCCTGATCACCCACCTGCAGCAGACCAACCGCTTCAGCGTGCTGGACCGCGACAACATGGGCGAAATTTCCCAGGAAGCCGCGATCAAAGGCACCGTGCAGAAGCTCAAAGGCGCTGATTACGTGGTGACCGGCGATGTGACCGAGTTCGGCCGCAAAGAAACCGGCGACCGCCAGTTGTTCGGCATCCTCGGCCGTGGCAAGACGCAAGTGGCCTACGCCAAAGTCGCGTTGAATATCGTCAACATCAGCACTTCCGAAGTGGTGTATTCCACCCAGGGTGCCGGTGAGTACGCGCTGTCCAACCGTGAAGTGATCGGCTTCGGCGGCACCGCCAGCTACGACTCCACCCTCAATGGCAAGGTGCTCGACCTGGCCATGCGTGAAGCGATCAACCGCCTGGTCGACGGCATCAACGCCGGCGCCTGGAACCCGCGCAACTGATTGGCAACCCCTCAAGGAGTAGTACACGGATGAGCAAGGCAGTGAAGTTGGCGCTGATGCTGACAGCAATCGCGACGGTCGCCGGGTGCCAGACGGCGCCTCAACCCCTGTATCAATGGGAAAGCTACCAGCCGCAGGTTTACGAGTACTTCAAGGGCGAGCCCAAGGAAGCGCAGGTCGAGGCCCTGGAGCGCGATCTGCAGAAGATCAACGCCAGTGGCCGCAAAGCACCGCCGGGTTACCACGCCCACCTGGGCATGCTGTACCTGAGCATGGGCAAGGATGACCAGATGGTGCAGGAGTTCCGCACCGAGAAGGCGCTGTTCCCCGAATCCGCTGCGTACATGGACTTTCTGCTGAAAAACGCCAAGACTGGAGTCGCCACCAAATGAGCCTATTGAAACTCACCGGCGCCTTGCTGGCCCTGGCCTTGCTCGGCGGTTGCGCGGCACCGAAAACGATTGATTACACGGCATACAAACAGGCGCGGCCGAAGTCGATCCTGGTGCTGCCGCCGATCAATGAATCGCCGGAAGTGCAGGCGTCCTACAGCATGGTTTCGCAGGTGACCTACCCGCTGGCCGAAGCCGGCTACTACGTGTTGCCGATTGCCCTGGTGGACGAAACCTTCCGCCAGAACGGCCTGACCACCGCCAACGATATCCAGGGCGTGCCGCCGGCCAAGCTGCATGACATCTTCGGTGCGGATGCAGCGCTGTACATCACCGTCAGCGAGTACGGCACCCAGTACATGCTGATCTCCAGCAACACCGCGGTGACCGCCTCGGCCAAACTGGTGGACCTGCGCACCGGCACCACCCTGTGGACCGGCTCGGCGCGTGCGTCCAGTGAGGAAGGCAACAATAACAACGGCGGCGGCCTGGTGGGCATGTTGATCACAGCGGCGGTCAAGCAGGTGATCAACAGCTCCACCGACGCAGCGCATCCGATCGCGGGCATCACCAGTGCGCGCCTGCTCTCGGCAGGGCAGCGCACCGGGCTGCTGTACGGTCCGCGCAACCCGAAATACGGTACGGACTGATCTCAGCGAAGGTCAAAGGTGGGAGGTGTTATCTAAACCAGGATTCAGGCGGGGCAGCGCGCCGGGCTGAGTTAACCGTCTCGATTCTGGCACCACCGAAGATCAAAGGTGGGAGGGAGCTTGCTCCCGATGGCGGTGGGTCAGTCACCCGATGCAGTGGCTGACAGTTGGCAATCGGGGTGTACAGACGGAGACATCCTTTACAAACGAGACCGGGGACATCCTTTACGTTTCTGGGTGCTGGACAGCCGGCTTGCACCGCTGTCTAGCCTACCCAGTGGATAGTTACATAGGTACATGTCCCACACGTTGTCGTCCACTTCTCGCAGTCCAACGGACTCTCCTACCAGTGACTCACTCAAAAAGATCATCCTGCCCCTCCACTTCATTGATCCGTCTGTTCTGACTTTGCGTACCTCCATATCCGCTCCATATTCGGCAGGAGGTACCCAGCCTGTATAGATCCTTGGCGATTTATCGTACAGATCGTTCGGCACTTTCATACCCAACGCCTCGTGCGGCCGATCATGATTGAATTCCTGTCGAAATCGTTCAAACGCCAACTGCTGCTGGACCATATTGGCTTCTGGCGTCTTCAGTAACGCGGCCTTGAGTGAGCGATGCATACGCTCATGCCGCCCGTTCTGATCGGGTCGCCCCGGCTGAATACGCTCTGGGTAGATACCCAGTCGTATCCACCATACGGCCAGACTCGAGAGCCTGTTGAGGCCGGTTGAAGCGAAGGGTGAACCGTTGTCAGTCCTGATGACGTCAGGCAGACCATACTCGCGAAAAGCCCAGTCAAAACCCTCGCGGGCCCCAGCCACACTGGGCTGAGCACGACACAACAATATGAATCTGCTGGCCTGATCCGTGAGTGTCAGCGGGTAACAGCGTCGGCCATCCGTCATTAAAAAGTCACCTTTGAAGTCAGCGGCCCACGTTTGATTGGGGAGGTCTGCCGGGCGAAGTTTGACGGGGCCGGTAGGCGGACGATTGCGCTTGCGCCGCTCTTGGACCAGTCCCGCTCGTTTGAGCCATTCCCCCGCCGTGCTGGGTGCCGGCCAATGACATTCCGGATAGCGATTGGAAAGGACCTTGACCAGCTTTTTGGGGCCCCAGTCATGGTGTTGATGCTTGAGCTCAATTAGAGCAGCAATATGTGCATCGCACGTTTGAAAAGGGCTTGAGAGTGGACGGCGTGAAGCCTCCTTGAGTCCGTCCAAGCCCGCAGTGGCGTACCGTTGCAGCCACTTGTCCAAGGTCGGTCGACTAATGCCGTAGCTCAATGCCAGTTGACGTTTTGAATAGGCGCCGGACAGCCAGTCGCCTATCAATCTGACTTTTTGGTCCATAGGGGACTCTCGATTCCATGACATGGCCAGTTACCTCCTGGCCATGATTAATACATGTAAACGATGTCTCCGGTTTCAAACGTAAAGGATGTCTCCGGTCTGTACCGGGGCAAGCCCCCTCCCACACTGATCGAGGTGTTATCTAAACCAGGATTCAGGCGGGGCAGCGCGCCGGACTGAGTTAACCGTCTCGATTCTGGCACCACCGAAGATCAAAGGTGGGAGGGAGCTTGCTCCCGATGGCGGTGGGTCAGTCGCCCGATGCAGTGGCTGACAGTTGGCAATCGGGGGCAAGCCCCCTCCCACACTGATTGAGGTGTTATCTACACCAGGATTCAGGCGGGGCAGCGCGCCGGACTGAGTTAACCGTCTCGATTCTGGCACCACCGAAGGTCAAAGGTGGGAGGGAGCTTGCTCCCGATGGCGGTGGGTCAGTCGCCCGATGCAGTGGCTGACGCTTGGTCATCGGGGGCAAGCCCCCTCCCACACTGATTGAGGTGTTATCTAAACCAGGATTCAGGCGGGGCAGCGCGCCGGGCTGAGTTAACAGTCTCGATTCTGGCACCACCAAAGATCAAATGTGGGAGGGAGCTTGCTCCCGATGGCGGTGGGTCAGTCACCCGATGCAGCGGCTGACAGTTGGCAATCGGGGGCAAGCCCCCTCCCACACTGTCCGAGGCGATATCTAATCCAGGGTTTAACCCGAACACCCCGCACCTTGCGTCTGACCTTGTGAACGGATCATTCATTCACGAGGTTCAGTCCATGTCCCATCCTCTGCTTTTCCTGCGTCCTGCTGCCCAGGGCTTTGCGGTTACTTTGCTGGTGGCGCTGGCCGGTTGTGGGCTGTCTTCGTCCCCTGATTTAGCCAAACCGACTGAGCCCGTCGCCGAGCTGCACAGCGCGCCGGTCCAGGGCGCGTTGGTCAAGCGCCAGGCGATGCCTGCACCGATGCGGATGCAGGAGTCGGCAACCCTGGATTACCAAAGCGAACCCCGCGAGCAGTACGCCAACCTGCCGGACAACCCGGTGCATCGGGTCGCCGAAACGCCGGTCTCGACCTTCAGCATCGACGTCGACACCGGCAGCTACGCCAACGTGAGACGTTTCCTCAACCAAGGCCGTCTACCGCCCGAGGGTGCTGTGCGACTGGAGGAAATGCTCAACTACTTCCCCTATCACTACGCCTTGCCCACCGACGGTTCGCCGTTTGGCGTGACCACCGAACTGGCGGCCACCCCGTGGAACCCGCGCACCCAACTGCTGCGCATCGGCATCAAGGCCTCCGACCGCGCCGTAGCGCAGCTGGCGCCGGCCAACCTGGTGTTTCTGGTCGATGTGTCCGGCTCCATGGACCGCCGCGAAGGCTTGCCGCTGGTGAAAAGCACCCTGAAATTGCTGGTGGATCAATTGCGCGAGCAGGACCGCGTGTCGCTGGTGGTCTACGCCGGCGAGTCGCGCGTGGTGCTCCCTCCGACCTCCGGGCGCGACAAAGTGAAGCTGCGCAACGCCATCGACCAACTCAGCGCGGGCGGCGCCACCGCCGGTGCTTCAGGCATCGAACTGGCCTACCAGATGGCCCGCGAAGGCTTTATCGAGCAGGGCATCAACCGCATCCTGCTGGCCACCGATGGCGACTTCAATGTCGGCGTCAGCGATTTCGACAGCCTCAAGCAAATGGCCGCGGAACAACGCAAAAGCGGTGTGTCGCTGACCACCCTCGGCTTCGGTGTGGATAACTACAACGAACACCTGATGGAGCAGCTGGCCGACGCGGGCGACGGCAACTACGCCTACATCGACACCCTGCGCGAAGCGCGCAAGGTGTTGGTGGACCAACTCAGCTCGACCCTGGCGGTGGTGGCGCGGGATGTGAAGGTGCAGGTGGAATTCAACCCGGCCCAGGTCAGCGAATACCGCTTGCTGGGTTATGAAAACCGCGCGTTGAAGCGTGAGGACTTCAACAACGACAAGGTCGACGCGGGAGAGATCGGCGCCGGGCACACGCTGACCGCGCTGTACGAAATTGTACCGAAGGGCCAGCAGGGCTGGCTGGAGCCGCTGCGCTATGCCGCCGCGCCTGTGGTATCGGGCGCTTCCGATGAGTTGGCCATGTTGCGCGTGCGCTACAAGCCCGCGGCCGGTGGCGCGAGCCGCTTGATCGAGCGGCCGGTGAGTAACGCCTCGGCCAAGGCCAGCGACGACCTGCGCTTCTGCGCCGCCGTGGCCGCCTTCGCCCAGCAACTCAAGGGCGATGGCCGCTACACTGGCAGCATGAGTTTGCAGGACACCGCCGCACTCGCCCGCTCTGCCCGGGGCGATGACCCGTTCGGCTTGCGCAATGAATTCGTGCAACTGGTGGAAGTGGCGCAAAGCCTCAAACCTTGATCGTGAACACAACGACCAGAAAGGAGTTCGCCACCGACATGCCCGCTCCAGATGATTCACCCAGCGACGAATCGCTGCTGGCCCGCTACCGAAGCGGTGACGGCGCCGCGTTCGAAGCCTTATACGCGCGGCACCGCCAAGGTCTCTACCGCTTCCTGGTGTCCCTGAGCAACAAGGCCGAACTGGCCGAGGAAATTTATCAGGAGACCTGGCTCAGCCTGATCCGCAGCGCCACCCAGCCACAAGGCCGGGCGAGTTTTCGTACCTGGCTGTTCCAGATCGCCCGCAACCGCCTGATCGACTATTGGCGCAAGCACGGCATCCACAACCCGTTGCACGACAGTTACGATGAACAACTGCACGCCCAGCCCGACACCAGCGCCGGCCCCGAGCAGCATCTGAGCCTGAGCCGCGACCAGGCGCGTCTCGACGCCGCGTTGCAAGACTTGCCCGAAGACCAGCGCGAAGTCTTCCTGCTGCGCCTGCATGGCGACCTCGACGTGCCGCAGATCGCCGCCCTCACCGGCGCCCCGCTGGAAACCGTGAAAAGCCGCCTGCGTTACGCCCAGCAGAAACTGCGCCGCCTGCTGGCCGAGGAGATACCCGCATGACCGACTCCCGATACACCCCCGACCCCGACGACCTGCTCATCCAGCACGTGCGTCAACACAGCCGCGGCGAGCCACCGGCGTCCCTCGACGCCTTCATCCTCGCCACCGCCCGCCGCGAAACCCCAGCGCCGCAACCCAGCCGCTGGCAACGCTGGCTGCACGCCTGCCAACGCCCACGCTGGCAGATGGCATTCGCCACCGTCGCAGGGTTAGCGCTGATGATCGGCGTGGTCATGCGCTCGCCCGTGCCTCAACCCGACATCTCCCCGGCGACGTTCTCCGCGCCCCACCCAGAAAGCGCCCGCCCGGCCCCCGCGCCGATGGCCCGGATGGCCGTCGCGCCCAGAGCCGAAAGCGCGCCGGTCCAAGCCGAAATTGCCGGTGCGTTGTCGGATCAATCGCCGGCCAGGCTCAGCAAGCGCGCACCGGTTGCACTGCCTTCATTGGAAGAGGGCTTGCAGGAAATCGTCAACCTGCGGGCGGCCGGGGACAGCCAAGCGGCGGATGAGAAGCTGCTAGCGTTGCACGCGCGCTTTCCCCAGGAGGACTTGCCGGCGCGCCTGGAGGTGTTGCGCAAGCGCTGAACGCGGGGCGGGCGGTGAGACGCAACGTCTCGCCGTCTCATCGCCACCAGGTGTGGTCTGACATGGCGCGTCTCATTCGAGCGCGATCGCGGCCGCCCCTGGGGTTCCAGCGGACCGCTCTAAGCAAGGCCTGTTCAGGTGCTTTTGCGGATCTGGCACCGGCCTTGCTCTGGCTCTGGTAACCAGCCCGACTGGTGACCCAATAATAAAAACAGGTGCCCGATGTCCTGCCCAACTCCCTTTCCCGGTTCTGCCCGTGGCGGCGTCATGAGTCGCATGCCGCAACAGCTCAATCGACTGGTTCTGGACCTTGTGCTACCGCGCTGACGCCCCTCCTGGCGGACTCTTGCGGGGCGCCAGGGCCAATCGTTCCAAGGAGATTTCGCTATGACCCTTTCGATCAATCCGCAACGCAGCATGCGCGCCGCTGTCTGGCACGGCCGTCACGATATCCGCGTC
This sequence comes from Pseudomonas veronii, assembly GCF_002028325.1. Classification (NCBI taxonomy): domain Bacteria; kingdom Pseudomonadati; phylum Pseudomonadota; class Gammaproteobacteria; order Pseudomonadales; family Pseudomonadaceae; genus Pseudomonas; species Pseudomonas veronii. The sequence goes on from NZ_CP018420.1 coordinate 215,084, forward strand.
GAAGACGTCCCGCTGCCCATTTCGCCGCCGGCCGGTTGGGTGCAGATCCGCGTGCAGTGGTGCGGAATCTGCGGGTCCGACTTGCATGAGTACGTGGCCGGGCCGGTGTTCATACCGGTCGACGCCCCGCACCCGCTGACCGGGATAAAGGGGCAGTGCATCCTCGGGCATGAGTTTTGTGGCGAGATCGTCGAACTCGGCGCCGGCGTGCAGGGCTTCAGCGTCGGCGAGCCGGTGGCGGCCGATGCGTGCCAGCATTGCGGCACGTGCTACTACTGCACCCACGGGATGTACAACATCTGCGAGAACCTGGCCTTCACCGGGCTGATGAACAATGGTGCCTTCGCCGAACTGGTCAACGTGCCCGCCAACCTGCTGTACAAATTGCCGGCGAATTTTCCCGCTGAAGCCGGGGCACTGATCGAGCCGCTGGCGGTGGGCATGCACGCAGTGAAAAAAGCCGGAAGCCTGCTCGGGCAAAACGTAGTGGTGGTCGGTGCCGGCACCATCGGCCTGTGTACCATCATGTGCGCCAAGGCGGCCGGTGCGGCGCAGGTGATCGCGCTGGAAATGTCCGGCGCCCGCAAGACCAAGGCCCGGGAAGTGGGCGCGACCCATGTGCTCGATCCCAATGAGTGCGACGCCCTGGCCGAAGTCCGCCGCCTCACGGGCGGGCTCGGTGCGGATGTCAGTTTCGAATGCATCGGTAACAAACACACGGCCAAACTCGCAATCGACCTGGTCCGCAAGGCCGGCAAGTGCGTCCTGGTGGGGATCTTCGAGGAGCCCAGCGAGTTCAACTTTTTCGAATTGGTGGCGACGGAAAAACAGGTAATGGGCGCGCTGGCCTATAACGGCGAGTTCGCTGACGTGATCGCGTTTATCGCCGATGGACGGCTGGACATTACGCCGCTGGTGACGGGGCGTATCCAGTTGGAACAGATCGTGGGGCAGGGCTTTGAGGAGTTGGTCAAGAATAAGGAGCACAACGTGAAAATCATTGTGTCGCCTGCTCGGGTCTGAAGCGGGCGATGAGCAGTGCGTCACCCTTGCCACTTCGTTGTGAGTGGCAAGGGTGGCGTGCGGCTGATGGAATCTATCGACGGCCTCTCATGCCGTATTGCCGGAATTTGCCGACGAGTAGCGAGTCGCCACCGATCACCCGTCCGGCCTGGGCTTGTGGGTAAGCGCTGCATCAGCACATCTGCCAGACAGGCGTGCCGACATCAGCACGCGTTTGGTCAAGTCATCTATCGAGGCGTGATATGCCCCAAGCATGAATTTCGCTCGGCGCCTTTTTCACACCGCGAATCGGTTAACCAACTGATTCAGGTTGACCGCCAGTTTTGACATCTCACCGCTTGCACTGACCGTCTGGCTGGCACCCGCAGCACTCTGAGTTGCCAGCTCGCGAATACTGACCAGATTACGATCAACCTCACGCGCAACATGCGACTGCTCTTCAGACGCCGTGGCGATCATGAGGTTACGCTCATTAATCTGAACAATGGCGGTGGCTATTTGATCCAGCGAGGTACTGGCCTCTTGGGCGACACCAAGTGATTCGGTCGCTAGGTCTCTGCTCGTATTCATCGCCTTCACGGCGAGATCAGAATCGTTCTGGATGGCAGCGATCATCTGCTCGATTTCTTGTGTCGACACCTGAGTGCGATGGGCCAACGCCCTTACTTCGTCAGCAACTACCGCAAACCCACGGCCTTGCTCGCCTGCGCGTGCTGCCTCGATAGCCGCGTTCAAAGCCAGCAGGTTGGTTTGTTCTGCAATGGCCCGAATCACCTCGACAACTTTAGTGATGCTCTGGGCACGATCTGACAACCCCTGAATCTGTTCACTCGTGTTCTCAACGTTCCCGTTCAGCTTTTGAATGGACTTCAATGTCTGAGCCACTCGCTCCAAACCTATTTCGGTATAGCCCTGGGTACGCTTTGACTCTTCGGAAGCCGACTCCGCGTTACGAGCGACCTCATCAACAGCTGCGCTCATTTCTGTGACCGCTGTGGCAGCCTGATTGACCTCGTCATTTTGGGCGACAAGACTCCGACTCGACTCCTCAGTGACCGCTGTCATCTCTTCTGACGCAGAGGCCAGTTGGGTGGACGAATCGGATATCTGCATAATTGTAGTTCGCAGGTTTGTCTGCATCTGCGCGAGGGCTTTCAACAGTCGTCCAGCTTCATCAGTCCCGCTGACCAATACCTCTTTGGAGAGGTCGCTGGCCGCGATACGCTCCGCGACAGACAGGGCATCTTTAATCGGAGAGGTAATACTTTTCGTCAACAGCAATGCCAAACCAACTGTCAGGACGACAACGGCAGCAATAAGGCCGACAACCAACCACAACCCATTGTTATAAAGATCGGTTGCGTTTTGCCCAGCCTGCGCCGCGCCGTCGTTGTTAAAGTTGGTCAAGTCTTTGATCTGCATTTCCATCGTGTTCGTCAGAGGGCGGATGCCGGTCCTCACCAGGTTGACCGCAGCCGCTACGTCACCCTGCCTCATCAACGGTTCAAGACTATCCATTAGTTTGGAGTAGGCATCGGCGCTGTTTTTTACCGGTGTATAAAACGAACGCTCCTTATCACTCGCTATCAGAGGCTCATAATTCGCCACCGCATCGTTGAACGCCTTACGGTAGCTGGCGAAGCTATCAATCGTTTTTTGTATCGACTGAGGGTCAGCAAGGCCACGCTGTGTTTCGAGCCTCAAGCGAAGGGCTGTACTGTTCATCAGCCCCGTTTGTCGGATGCTAGCCATCCAATTGAGTTCGACGTCTTTTTCGGAGTCCCTCAGCTTGCCCATTTGCACGACTGCGAATGCGCCGAGCACAAAAACCAACGCAATAATCAACGCGAAAAACAGGGCAGCGCGTGGCGCTACGTTGAGATTTCTAAGGTGCATACAAGATTCCTGTTTTCCAACGGTTGTTGATATGTTCAACAGGATATCGACTCAAAGCCGGAAACTTTAAGGATGTCGTCGAAAGGCGATGTGGTTGGCGAACGCCTGGCCGGTGTAGCTTGCCTTGCTTCAATCTGCGGCGGAGCCAGCTCCCGAAGCCGTCATGCACAAGGACTTTCATGCGAGTTGCGCGGTAACCGAATGGGCATTACAGGTTGCGTAACGGTAACCCGTTATGCGGCAACAACCCGGCGATCTTACTGGCGCGCTGGTTAGTACATCCTTGAGATAACCAGATGGATCATGCCCATTGAGCTTAGTCGGCTGGATCAGGCTCGTCAGCGCAGCTGCGCGTTGGCTGCCGAGACCCAGCCAAGACCGTGAAGTAGAGGCCGTTCCCGTCTTGCTCGCGATAGGTAGCGTGGTCAGGTTCCAGGCCGGCGAGCGTGGTGTTTGCTAAGGGGCGGCTTTCTGTATGCCTCCAGTTATAGGAGTCTCAAGGCATGCATTGTGGGAAGTTATCGGGTTGGAGAGAGATGGATTGCCAGAAATAAGAAAGCCCGCACGGGGTGGGCTTCTTGGGGTGTTTCGTAGACTGTCTGAGACAGCGCCCGGCGTCGTTTGAACTGGGCTATGAAGCCCCAGTATTTACTGGGGCTAGCAGACAGGTTTTCGGTTAGGCATACATGTGGGCATACACGGCCAGCTCGCCTGGCCCATTAATGCCCTATGCAATGCTGCCATCTATTTTGGGTTACTAGCTGGTGTGACACTGGTTGGAACAGTAGTAGCAGCCGTTAATCCTGCTATCCGACCATTTTTGTTTAGCTGCGGCTACGGCTCCATGACAAGTGGGATAGGTGCCAACTTCGACCTGGTTTTCAAGGGAAGGCATGAACCGGCATCCGTTGGTCGCATCATGGACTTCATGATCACCATTCGCCTGGGCGTTCTTGTTGATGATAAATCTTGGCATTGGCTGTCTCCTTGGCTGCGTCATTTTTATTTTTAACCGACCAACAGCGGTACAGCGCTCACCTGGTCATGAGGGCCAGTTTGGAACGGTAGTATGAGAGCACCTACACAGCCCCCTCTAAAACCGGTGTAACGCGTGTTACTCGTGTAACGCCTATCGCCAAACGCCCGTTTTCATTGGCTTTTAGGGCCGTTACACAGTTTAGAGGTCTAGCGTACATCCGATGTAACGCTGCCCCTGCGTGTAACGCAGAAAGTCAGCGCACGTCTGCTGTGGGGCAAGCGTTCTGCACCTGGCGGCTTGGAGAGTAGCTGGGGAATTGGGAAATGCCATTAAGGCGCACCCTCTATTCAACCCACGGTCTCGCAGTCGTTACAGGGTGGCATGCAGCTATTCGAATTTTCGGCGACGGAAGCTAGCCCTGGTGCCAAAAACTGGCGGGGCCCCTGGGAGTATTAAGGTGGTACGGGGCATGAAACCCGCGGGATCGTGGTAGCGGCAACCACACCAGCTTACTGAAATTTCAATGTTGAAATTGAAAGGATCTTGAAGAAAAAAGGGCATCGTTACCGTATTGGTAATGGTGCTCGCAGATGGCTGAAAGGGTAGGGCATATGCACAGGTGAACAGCAGTTCACCAGGTTCACCTGTTCACTAAGCTGGGTGCCCTTCCGCTAACACGATCCGGCGGGTTCTATGCCCCGTGTCTTTTCGAAATGCCCAGGGGCCCTAGCGAAATTAATATGTACTGGTGCAAAGCAGTTAATAATCTCACTTAGATTGGTACTCTTACGCTGAAACGATCATGCAGATTTCCAATCCCGTATTGAGTCTCGACGACCAAAAGGGCGCCTTTGATTTTGAAGTAGAACGCCACGACCAATGTCGCTGAAGGATGAGCCACTTGCGGGGCGAAGGGGGGGCTAAACAATAGGTGTTACAGGTTGGACTTGCCCCTATCAAACCGGACACCAACTCCCTGTTAAATTGATGCTGCTGCCAAGCGCCTAAACTCTCTTGGTGACCGATATTTCAGCGCGCTGTGCGGATGCTGCTCGTTGTAATGCTCGAAGGCAATCGTCAGATTGCGCAGCGCCGTTTCTCGATCCGGTTTGGGCATATGCGCAACGTAATCACGCTTGATCGTCTTCACGAAGCTCTCTGCCATACCGTTGCTCTGGGGGCTTCGCACCGGTGTAGTTACCGGCTGTAAGCCGATCTGGCGAGCAAACAGACGCGTCTGCTCGGCGATATAAGCCGAGCCGTTATCGCTCAGCCACTGCACCGGCGTGCTTGGCAGTTGATCGCCAAAACGCTTCTCCACGCTTTCCAACATCAAGTCTCGGATGTCATCACCGCTGTAGCCTGTTGGGCTGGCGACCCAGCCGATGGCTTCTCGGTCACAGCAGTCCAGAGCAAAAGTTACACTCAACTTCGCACCATCGTCACAGCGGAACTCGAAGCCGTCCGAGCACCAACGAGTGTCGCTGGTTTGAACGGCGATGCGGCCTTCATGCCGGCGTTGCACGCCAGGTTGCTTGATGCGTCGTTCCAGCAACAGATTGTGGTCGCGCATGACGCGATAGACCCGCTTTACGTTGATCGGTGGCCGCGACCGGGTTTCACGTTCGCGGCGTAACAAGCCCCAAACGCGGCGGTAGCCATAGCTTGGTAGCTCGCTGACTTGCTGCTTGATCTCAGCGACCAATTCCGTATCGTTCACGAGCCGACGTCGCCGTACTTTGGGCGATACCGATTGCTTGATTCGAACCGTTAGTTGCGAGCGCGACACACCGAGACATTTGCTGACCAGTTTCACTGGTCGTCCCCCGGCAACAAGGGTGAGTGCGCAATCCATTTTCGCGACCGGGCAATCTCCACGGCCTCTTTTAGGACTTCGGCTTCCATCGTCTTCTTGCCCAGCATCCGCTGCAATTCGCGGATCTGCTTGAGCGCATCGGTCAGTTCCGACGCCGGTACAACGGCTTCGCCAGCACTGACCGCCGACAGACTTCCGTCCTGGTACAGCTTGCGCCACAGGAACAGCTGATTGGCGTTGATGCCGTTGCGTCGGGCCACCACGGACACGCTTTGTCCCGGCTCAAGACTCTCGCGAACCATGGCCAGCTTCTGGTCGGTGCTCCAGCGGCGTCGGCGTTCCTGGCCGAGCAGCTCACCACCCTTATCGTTGCTGTTAGTCATAAACATACCCGTTTGCCTATCCCTTATCGTAAGGGGGAAACGGTGTCCTGTCTTTCATGGGGCTCGTTCACAGGTGTTATTTTTCTATCTAGTTGATTTATAAGTTTTTTACCATTGCGCCTGGCTGGGTCACAACGAAGATGTAGTGGTACAAGCAATACCAGTGTTACATCTTGCAGCGGCGTTTTGAATGCGCTCCCTCCATTTATTGACGCGAGTTTGAGTAGGGGGGCCTTGTCCAGCGGAAGTAGCCATCACGTCATTCGCTGCTACAGGTTTGGAGGATGGGGGCTTCCGTTGCAGCCTATTATGAACCTCAACCCACTCCCCCGATTACAGACGAAGTCGGGGGCTATATCTGCCCGGCTCGTGGTCCTGTTGTGGTGCGAGGGCGGATCGCTAGGGCCTTGATCGCCGCTGAAAAGCTGGCCATCAGCTAGCCCGGGGTGACAGTGGTATTGCTGGTCCTCGAATTGTGTAAAACCGGCACCCACACCGTATGAGGTGCAGCAAGATTTCTTGCTAAGCATGAACGCCTCACGGGGCCCTGTGTCTTCGTTCAATCAGTTCTTTGAATATCTAAAGCCTCGTTGAGCTGCCCTAGCGGGCTTTACGGCCCGACGCGAGCTATTGTGACCTGGTTCGCGTCACGGCGGTCGGCCGGTTCGCTGAACGAGTGGGTATCAGTGCGTTGAGTGAAAGCAGTGACTGGCGAAAGCTTCGGTGCCAATCGCAGCGTCCCACTAAGACTGCTTCGTCGTCCATCCACCTCCCGCAGTGCTTACGAACTTAACCAGACCAGCCGTTTGCATCTGCTCTGCCCTGCTTTTTTCTTGGCTTTCATCGGCAGGAGACAATCATAAGCACGTATGAGCGAAGTGCTGAAAGCTCGCCTACTTTTGAGGGACGGCGATTCCATGCGTAGGTATCAGCTTTACGCAGAATCCCGTCCCCTAACGCGTAGTATCAAAGATCGTGAATGTGACAGATTATGAGAATAGGCTAAAGAAGTCGATAAAGCGGTGGAACACAACCTTTCAGACCTCTAAACTGAATGGCTTAAGCTGATTGACGGGCAGCGATATGGTGTGTTTGCCGCCTGTGAATCTGCCACAAATTTGTAAGAAGGCAGCCTAAAAGAGGTTCTGTACATGAATTTAGCACCCGACTCCTCTCCTAGCCTCAGTAAAAAACTATTGGCCCATTGGGCTCAACTCGGGGGGGAGCACGTTAGCGACAGTCAACTGTTGACGTTGACCTATTCTGAAGGCCAGTTGCTGCTAGATTGGTATAATTCGGCTTTAAGTAAGAACGGATTTCAGCTTGCTACAAAGCCGCCGCCAAAGTTAACCCAACTCGCAGCATGGAGTGTATATGGCTCCGCAGAATTGGACACAGCCTCTCCAGCGGCACGTGCGCTTGAATTTAAACGCACGGCTCTAGATTTTTCTGTTGAGCCTTCAATACTTGTATCACTTATCTCCACCGCCTATCGACTGGAGGCAGAGAATAGAAATGGCTAAGCCGAATATAATCGCATTTGAAGGTATTGACGGAAGCGGTAAAGAAACGCAATGCAAGCTCTTAGCCGATTATTTAAGAGCAAGTGGGAAGATCGTTTGGGTAGCTGATTACCCTCGATACGAAATGTTTTTTGGTCGAGAAATCGGGCTGTTGCTCTCAGGTCAAGAGCGAGGACGCTCTGCTAGTACTTTGGATCCTAAGTCAATGGCTCTTTGGTATGCACTTGATCGGCGCAGTGATTATGATCGAAATAGTGAGCAGTGGCTGGCTTCTGACTATGTTTTACTAAATCGCTCCACCCTTTCGAGCATGGTCTACCAATCTCTACGTTCTGTTGATCCGGATTGTATGCTGGAATGGGTAGAGCAACTTGAGTTTGAGGAGCTAGGTATTCCTCGGCCAGATCTATTTCTTATTTTTAATGTGTCTCCAAAGTCTTCAGCTTCGAATATGCAAAAAAAAGGAGCGCGTGGATATACTGATAGCGAACTTGATGTGTATGAGGGTGATCAAGATCTTCAAGTTGGTTCTTGGAAGTTATACAATCATTTGTGTGAGACTCGAGCGGATACAGAACGAGTAAGCTGTGAAGATCTCAGTGGGAAATTGATTGAAAAAACGACTATACTTGGCTCTGTTTGTGAGATATTGGTGAAGAGATCATTACTTTGATTTATGACCCGGTACAAAATGTTTTTTTTTCTAGTGGGGCAAACTCTGTCTTGCCTCAAGTTATGTGGCATATTACTGATATTTGTCCGCTCAATTGCCCTTACTGCTTCTCTCCAAAGACTGAAAAAACCATCCCGACTGAGATGGTCGACCGTGTCTTAAGTATATTTACCCAATTGGGTGTTCAGAAAATCGATATAGGAGGTGGAGAACCATTAGTTTATCCCCAGCTGCGTAGTCTCATCGAGAAAATTCATGAGAGTGGGATCTTCTGTACTCTTACAACCAGCGGCGTCGGTCGAAAGGAAAATATCGAGGCTCTACCTCATTTTGTCTCATTGGGCCTTACTAGGCTAATTCTAAGCATAGACGCATATGGGGATGCTCATGATCGTCTGAGGGGAAATGTCAATGCTTGGAAAAGCGTCAATGAAATACTTGGTCGGGTTGATGAATCCACCCGGTCAAAGAGATTGCGCATTAATACAGTGGTTACTTCTTCCGTTGAATTTGACTCTACATTTGATAAGTTGCTCAAGTGGGTTGATAAGTCGGGGGTGAAGGAATGGTGTTTAATTCAACCTCATCCAGCTAATCAGAAAGATACCTTTGAAAGTTATAGCGTAGGCGAGTTTGAGTTTGAGGAAGTAGTGCGGCGGGCGCGTAATCTTTTGGTGTCTGATGTGAAAATCATTGAGCGTCGGACGAACCTTTATAGTAATTATTGGGTTCTGCACCCTTCAGGGATTTTACAGAAGCACACTACAGGTGCGATTGATGGTGTTGGCATCGACTTGACAATCGAGAATGCTGAATTAATTGAATCTATAATAAGGTTGAACGGCACAAAGGTGCCAATGGGGGAAAAATGAAAATTATTGTCAGTTCCGATTTTGTTACTCCGGCAAGTAGTGAGCTGCTCGCTGAGATTTCTGCAAATATTTTGCAGAAAGGATGGGGGACGGTAGAAGTTGAATCTGAGAGTGTCGAAAATACTAAGGGGGATTTAGTATCTACTATATTAATTACTATAGGTTTTAATGTTCTCTCAAATGGAGTTTACGATCTAATAAAGTTACTTGTTAATGAGGCAAGGCAGTCTGCAAACGCTCGTGGTGAAGAGTTTCCTAAAATTGCGTTAGAGGATAAAGATGGGCCAAAGCACGAAGAGTCAGACCAAGAAAAAGAATAATTAATTGACGTCAAACGTGTCCGCTGTTCAGCAAGGAGCACTTAGTGAGTTTTCCTAAAAGGATCATTTACCTCGGATTTGGCGTGTCAGGTTATAGAACGAGGAAAAAATTAAAAGGACCTATTCACGACCCTTTTTTGGTATATCGTGCGTTTCGTCTTGCGGCCGCTTCGACTTTTCTTGAAGAGCGTAGTGTCGTGGTGCTTGATCCGACTGGTGCGCAGTTTATCGCGACAGTGGAGTCAGCAATGGAAGCTTGTGTAAAAGATGATTTGCTAGTTTTATATTTCAGCGGACACGCCGATACGGGTATGGGAAGCCTCGAGTTGATTTTAATGGATGATCCTGCGCTTCAGGGGCGCTGCTCCATCGACCGTTTGCTCGACACCCATCGGATGGCTAAGCGGCCCAAAATGTTATTGCTTCTTGATTGCTGCCGTTCCGCACTTGCAGCTGAGTCCATATTCATAAAAACATCTTCGAAATGGCCTAGCAATGTGGAACTTTTGGCGCCTACGTCAGCTTTTGAGCTTGCAGCGGATGAAGATAATGGTAGTCCATTTGCTCTTGCACTAAGTCAAGCGCTTGGAACTATTGTTAACCAAAACAAGTCGGTGACAATGAATGGATTAGTGCGAAGTGTGGAGCTTCTTACTACCGCTACCACAACGTTGCACCATCTTCGTGTGGATGGAGCGTTAGATTTAAGTATCGCACATGCTCAAATTCAGTCTGTTGAATTTAAGCTCCTAGTTGAATCAACATATTTTCGAATAACTACATCGCGGCAGTCAGAACGCGAGACGCTATGGTTCTCGCTAGGCGATGAGCCAGAAAAGCTTACTTTACAAATTTTTAACCTTCTTAATAGCAACAGATACTTCGAGCCAAGCTGGCTTGTGCGTCGTGCAATGGCTAGTGCCCTGGGCGGAGTAAAATACTTAAAGACCGATGCGCGACTAGTGGCGGAAAAACTACTGGGCTCATCTCGGTGGATGGATGTTGCTATCGGTCTAAATGCTGCAAAGCGAATCTTTGAGAAATCTATCGTTGTGGAATACTGTTTGCGGATAATGCAATCACAGATGCCCATGGACGTTAAGTGGCTTGCTGTTTTATATTTAAATGATGTGGATCCCGGTCATCCAATTAGCTGGGATATGGCTGTAATGGGAGGTTTTGTCCGTACTGGATGGGGGCTTCATGAAGTAACAAAAGAATTGAGTTTAGATGCGTTGAAAGATTTTTCAATGCGGTCTGGATTGCTTGAAGGAAGCGAGTCCGAGTCGAGTCGATATCTACGGGTTATGACTGATCTAAATGTTGAGTTAGAAGAAAATGCCTTTTTTGATGTCTTGAAGATGTATAGCGGCGAAAAAAAGTTAGCATTATTGAAAGCCGCATGGGCTTTTTATTCTTGCAATCATCGCGGGATGAATAGCACATCTGGGGCCCGCAAGTGGTTACGCTCGAAGCTATATGGATCTTGGCGTCGAGCGATTAATGTAGATTTTGCAAGTGACATATTGGCGAGTCTGAATGCAGCTAATAGATATGAGTTTTTGAGGGCGATACCGAGGTTAGTGCCAAGCGTTCCACATAGAATGGCTGTATTCGAGGGAGGAACTCCTGATCAAGCCGATTTAGAGTGTTTATCGTGGGGGGCTCTTGATCCTCATCCTTGGGTGCGTCGAGCTTATTTAGAATACCTATGCCGTCATGATTTCGATGAGTTGCATAAGAGGGTAGCTGACTTGGATTGGCGAGTCATACTAGAGGTGGATAGTGATTTGTATCCAGGTCAAATTGATCTTTTTTTTCAGGTTGCGGCCACATTGCGGTACGAGCCGGAAAGTAGTTTTGCACTAAAAACATTGAAAGAATATATTAATAAGTTATCCGCTGATGAGAAAAAATGCTTGGGCATGGCATTAAAAAATGAGGGAATTTTTTTGTAGCTTTTTATTTTTAAGATGGCTGATGCTGATCAGTTATTAGTTTGGTAAGCAAAAGCAGTCGTTTTTTTTGAGCGGGGCGTCCAAATTGGCGTTTGTTTTTAACCGTTGCTTTGCGTTGTGCCGTTCACCTGCTCAGGTTGATTTTAGTCTACTTTCTTATCAGAACACTTTTATTGATCCGGGAATGGGTAATATCTCGGGATATTAGTGAGAGTAAGCAGCCCGCGAGTGAGGGCTGCTTTAGGGTCAAGCGGCGAGTAGTTGTTCCAAGGATAGGTCGCGAGCCAGCGCTGCCAAATCGGAGCGTTCAAGTCTCGAATGGAAGGGGCCGAAGCGAGGCACCTCAAGTCCAGACAAGGCATCGCCCATTCCGCCCTTTAGGTAGCTGACGGCAAGTATCCGAGAGCCTACAGCGAGCAATTGCTCTGTCGCAGCGTTCCATTCCTCGTTCAAGGCAAACCCGACCGCGTTCAATACCGCGGTCTTGGCTTCATCTGCACGTTGGCGTGCATTTGTGATTTGAGCCTCAAGAGTATCAAGCTCGACTTGCAGAGCACCGAGGATGAGGTCTTGCCTTCTGACCTGCTCGTCCGTTGTTGCCAGTTGCTTAGCGGCCTTTTGCATTTCGCCGCTTGCTGATTTTTCCCCTTCGGCATCGCCGCTTGCGAGGCATTTGGCGTAGGACGTTGCAGCATCGCGCTCGGCTTGTTGCGCCTTTTCCAAGGCTTGATCGGCTTCTGATTGAATTGTCTGATACCGCTCGTTCAGGTGCGATTTTTTCCGTTCCAGTGCTTCGACCTCAGCGGTTGCATCGGTCATCGCTTGAATAGCGTCAGCTTTGACCTGACCAATTTTTTCCAGCCTCTCCAGGTGTTGAAGCTTGCTATCAATTGATGCCAGCTCACGGGGAATCAGATCTATGCGGGCTTCGACGCTTGATAATTTTTCCATAGCCTCGCGGCTTTTAGGGCTTCCAATTACGTTGCCATTCGCACTGAATCCGCTGGGTGCATTGCGCCATTCGGCCTCTAGTTGTGGCAGGCTTTCTTCCAATGTTTCCAGTTCTTGAATTAATGCGGCTTGTTGCTGTTTTAGCTGGTTCATGTTGCGTTCCTAAAGGCGAAAGATTGATTGGTTTTTTTCGTTGGCGGGCCAGGCCAAGGTGAGCCTGCACTCCTCATGGTGCAGCCCTGTTAGGCCGCCTTGGCACCGTGATCACCTTGTTCTGGCACTGCGACAACCACATAGCAGCGCTGCAAGCCCAGTCCGGGTAGTCGCACTGCGGTTGAGGCTTTGCCGTCCTTTCCAGGCTCTAGAACACCCCTTCGCAAAAGCTCTTTGTTGACCGCACTGAGGTTCATGCCTCGGAAGATCTCGGAACGCCATGCTTCCGGCAGCACGTAGTAGGTGTTGGTGGTGTGAAGGGCGTCGCCCATGCCGTGTTCCATCGTCTTGCGAAAGCCCAACCGATCAATCGTACGTGGGCCGTGCTCATCGATCTTGGCGGCGGCAGATTCCCAGCGGGTGAAGCGGCTTTCACCAAAGCGCTCGATGACCTGTCTCAGCCGCGCCAAAATCGCATCGCCCTCGAAATTACCGGCGCCGCCACGTTCGGCCAGCCACGCATGCAGACATACTCGTGCGGCGGTTGTGGCCGTGCCATCCGGCCAGCCGGTGACGCCGAAGGCGGTGGCCAACTCTCCGGCCGCTGCTGCTAGGCCAAAGCGAAGGGCTGCGCGTTGCGCCTGACCACTGGCCGACGCGGGCAGGTTTTGGGTGATGAACTGCTCCACCGTGTGGCGAACGATCACCGACCACCTGACCATTTCTCCAGGCGCACACAGCGCGTGGAGGAAGGCGGTGAGGGGTGTGCCGTAGTATTTGGCGACACGGGCCTTGAGCGCATCAGAGAGGGCGGCAGCATCCTCAAAACCATTCAGCGCATCGAACATGCCGAGGCCCTTGCTAGCATCCGCTGGCACCGCAAGCATGCGAACCTCCATGCCCGCTTTCAGCTCCTTATTGGCGTCTGCCATGTGCTGTGCCAACGTCTTCTCGCCCGTCGAGAGAAACAGCAAGCGCCACTCCTGCACCTGTCGGCCTGCTTGTCCTCGATCATTCGCCCGAGCCTTACCGGTGCCGTTGCCGAGCATGTACACCGTCTCGCCAATAATGCGTGGATCGCACATGCCGATTTCATCCAGGACCAGTAGGCCGTCTGAGTGTGCGGCGGCGATGGACTCCAACGCGTTGTCTGTCGAGCGCCACGAACGCACTAGGCGCGGCCCGCCATAAACCGAGGCGGCGACTTGTAGGTGAGTGGTCTTGCCACCGGAGCTGTCGCCATACAGGTGGAAACCGCCTGACTCATGCCCCAGCAGGTTTAGCAAAGGCCCTGCAAAGGCCACAGAGACGACAAACGCCAAGCGGTGATTACCGACACACAAAGCGCCGATTTGCTGCTGCCATTGCTCCAGAGAACCCGCCTCGCTGATCGGTGGCAACTGGGCACCGGCTTCGTAAAAATGCAGATGTTCGGCATGTGAACCGATTTGCTGTTCGGGCAAAAGGAAGGCGTTGTCGTGCCAGCCCAAGCGCGTCACCAAGCGTGCGCGCTGGGCGCTGTCGAAGCCGCCGAGATAGCTTTGTAGGTCGTTGCGGGCATTGCGTCCTGATCGGCTTCCGGCAAGGCGCAGCCCCATGTCTACCAGTGGGCCGAGTACATCCTTGCCGAAGTCGCCGGTCATGGTCCTGGCTGGAATGTTCCAGCGTTTTTTGGCGCCGTCTGGGTCGTCGAATTCGACCAACAAGCCCCAGTTGTGGCCCTTGTCGTCGCGAGTGCGAGCGATGATTTCGAGAGGCGAACACACGGGACGCGCCTCGCCATCATCACCGGAATAAAACACCCCTTCAGACGTTAGGCGAAAGCCGCTCGGCAACAGGTCATTTTTCGATTTTGCAGGGCGTTTAGCGGGCGCCTTGGCCTTCTGTTCTTGAGGTTCAGTTGGCTCAGCGGCACTGGCGAAAAACTCACCGCTGCGCACCAGCCCGGCGATGTGGACGGCGGTCCAGCCTTTGGCTAACGCATCCGCTGCATCGTCGCCGTCTGCCCATTTTCCACCCTTGATGAGCGTCGGCTTTCCGCCTTTGTTGCTGGGCTTGAGCTTGAACATGTCGAGCGAGATTCGTTGTACTGAGGCGGCGCCCAGCTCAATCAGCTTGAGCTCAATGGCGTCCATGCACGTCTTGCCGCTGTCGTCGTTATCCGGCCACAGCACCACAGCGCGCCCTTTGAGTGGTTCTAGGTCGGCCTTGTGCCAAGAGTTGGAGCCGTTCGGCCAGCAGGTGGCGACGTAGTCGGGCATCAGTTCAGCTGCGGCATCAGCAGCTTTCTCGCCTTCACACAGCACCACAGGCGCATCGGCCCGCTGTGCCAGCTCATCCAGGCGCAGCAGCGGCCGAGGCTCCAGCAATCCTTGCCAGCGCCATTGCGTGGTTTGCCCGTCGGAGCGCTTGCACCAGGTCAGCGGTGCAAAGACCTTCCTCGGTTTGCCGTCTTCATCTGGGCCCAGGTCGAAGCGATACAGCGCCATGACTGGCTGGCCCTGAGCATCGCGATAGATCCACACCTTGGACGGGGCGCCGTGTTGCCGATGTTTAGCCGGGCACTTGTTCATGGCCTCGGCCGGGATCGGCTGAATCGCGACCCACTCTGGCACTGCGCTTTTCGTCGGTGCGATTTTGGCGGTTGCAGATCCTGCGGAAACGCTGAGCAGATCCGCCAGCTTTTTGCAGGCATAGACGTCCGTGCCGCCGTCGATGTAGCGCACCAGGTCAATCAGATCGCCGCCCTTATCGCCAGTGGCAAAATCCGCCCAGGTGCCTTTGCTCAAATTGACCTTGAGTGAGCCTGCGCGCTTGTCGGTACGCGTCGGGTTTGGTGCGGTGTATTCCTTTCCACCGTCGACGCATTTGCCGTTCGGCAACCAGTGAGTAAGGACGCGGTCGATATTCTTCAATGCGGCGCTTTTTACGTCGGCAAAGCTCGGACGCTTTGAAGTGTTGCCGGTGCGCTGAGTCATGGTGTGGTCCTCGACTCAAGCAGCGCTTCGTTCACGTCGTCGATCAGCGCCTTGGCCATCTCGCCGAGGTAGAACGCAGGCCAGCTAAAACGCTCCCCCGCATCGCTGATGGCGGCATCGAGGATCAGTTGATTGGCGTGGTGCAGAATCTGGGAGACGGCTTCAAGTGCGTCCTCCAGCGGGATACCGGCATTTACCCGAAACAGGTTTTGGCCGTTACCGTTGGCAGGGGAAAACTCGGAGCGTCCACGCGTGCTGGAGTGGGTCACAGCGCACCGCCTTTCTGGCCCATCGGCACAGAAGAGGCATCACCGTACATGGTGAGTGTTTTGATCAAGCCCAAGGTGCCGCGCACGTCCCAAATAACAGACGACAGCACGCGGTTGGACAGCAGGGGTTTATCGCCGTCTAAGTGATCTTCCAACAGCATGAGAACTGAATCGGCACGGTCGAGCGCACAGGTGATGGCGTCGATAGGCAGACCGGCTTCGGCGTCTTGGCTGACGCAGAGCAGATCCTCGGGTAGTGCAAAGCCTGGGAGCATGCTCATTGGGCACCCCCTGCGGCTTCCAGGGCACGAGCCTTGGACATATGGGCGTTGTATCGGGAGAGACGTGTAGCGAGGCTGGAGTTGGCGTGTAAAGCGGCGAGAGCCATAGCTCGATGAGCGGCGGCGCGAATTTTGGACGGATTGGTGGCGTGCATTGGGCGAAACTCCTTTGTCTGGGGAGCTGCCACGGTTCGCCGTCAAACGAATTAGGGTGGCAGCTGTACGCAGGTTGACGGACCGGGGACAAAGGAACCCGGCATACCCGAAGGTATCCCGCGCACAGCCGCCATAAACAGGATGTGCAGGCACAAAAAAAGCGCCTGCAATCGTGATGGGGGCGCCTGTGCGCCAATGTCTGAACGGGCCGTCAAACCCGGTCGCTGATTTTGCAGCGACGAGCAGAGAGTAACGTCCGGTTTTTGAAAGTGCAACCTTGCGGATCACTTGCGGATTTTTTTGATGCGACATAAATTGATCAGGCATGTAGATTTACCTCAACGCCTCCGGTTGCCGCCGGGGGCGTTTTCATTTCAGGCATGGACTTCCCAGCTCAGGGAAACAAAGGGTAAGAAGTCGCTATCTAGGCAGGCGCGTGCATCCTCATAGGCATCGATTTGTTGGCCTTCGTCGACGATGATTGCTCGCGGGGCTTGGCAGGGAACTGATAGGGCGCACCAGGTGCCATCTGCCCATCGCATTACCATCACGTCCCGGTTAAGACGTTTTTGCTCTGTGCGGTGGCGCTCAAAACGCTGCATACCTTGTGATGAGAAACCGACTTTTCTGAGTACAGAAAACGGCTGCAAGATGGCCCTGTTTACGACACGACTTTTCATGCTGCCGCCCGGTCGCGTGCTTCTATACGGCTTTTAACCCAGCTCTGAACTTCGGAAAGGACCCAGGCAACCGGCGCGCCGCGCGCGGTGCTGTTGCTCAATTTGACCGGCTGGGGGAAACCACTATCGGGGCACTGCATAAGCTTGTAGATCGTCGAGCGCTTGAATCCTGTAACGATCTCAAGACGCGGCATTCTGATGAGGGTGGTAGCGGGGTCAAATGGAGCGGCTAAGCCTGGTAAGGCGCTGGTGGAGTCGAAGGGGCTGGCAAAATTTGGGAAGATTGGGGCAGGCGGGTGGGCGATGTTCTTTGTCATTGGAATTGCTCTCGATTGGTTTGGACTGACGAGAGCAATGGTCTAGAGATGGGACGTCGGTGAGCAGTTAACTTCCAATTGAAGTTCGATTGAAATTTTAGCTACAACACCAAATTGCGTTTGAGGATGGCCTCAACGCTTTTGCGAGATAGGGCTTTTTCGGTCTCAAGCGCAAGCCACTTAGGCCGTTGTTTTGGAGGTTTGGCGACCTCTCGCTGTAGCCAAGCATGCACCTTCGTTGCGACGTTACGTTTGGACATCCCGGCTGTGCGGTAGTGACGACCCTGTTCAACTATCGCGGCGTCTCGCGCGCTCATCTCCTCTTTACGGTCCATCCCGCTGATGATGCCGCCTTTTTTGCGGATGGCATTCTTAATCGCCCGGTCGGTGATGGGTCTTAGTTCATCGTCGGCAAGGCAGGCTAGGGATGTGATCGGTCCCAGATAGAAGGCGTAATCATCAAGTGTCTGAATGCGCTCATCCGGATCGACTTGCATCTCTACGAGCTCGCAGTAGAGGTCCCAAGGCAAGTCCGCAGGAGGTTCTGTGACATGAGGCCAAGCCTCTTGATCGGCTATCTGCATCCAGTTGGCTAACGTTTCCAGCGCTTTTACCGCACAAGCCATGATATAGGCCGAATGAGCGTCGCGCTCTGACGCCGAGTGGCAATTGCTGTACATACGGACCCAATGCGCGAGGCGTACCTCGGTATCGGTGGAGGCATATTGAAAAATCGTCTCCTCATGGATCGTCGTCTGAATGCACATGCGGGCGAGATCTTTGTTGATATCGTCACCATGAATGCGCAGACAGCATTGGTCTATCAAGCGGCAGGCGTCATCGACTTGCTCACGGCAGAGGTCATAGAGCGGTTGCGCTGAGATATAACTGAACAGGCCTCGGCTTAACGCCAAATGCAAGATGGGGTGGTGATCAGTCATCGCGAAATGTCATCTGTACCGTGTAACGGAGAGTCCCACGCCCTGGATTCAAAGCGGGTAACCAGCGAAAGCCGCTTTGTAGGCATAGATGCAGAACGCTTGCCCTCAGCAGTCGTGCGCTGGCTTTGGCGTTACACACATGGGCAGCGTTACATCGGATGTACGCTGAGCTGCTGAACTGTGTAACGCACCTGAAAGCCAATGAAACCGGGCGTTTGGCGATGGGTGTTACACGAGTAACACCCGTTACACCGGTTTTAGAGGGGGGGTGGGTATGTGCTCTCATACTGCCTTTCCAAATTGCCCCTGCACGACATTTCCACTCACTAGGGCATCAAGGTGATCGGCGTACCACTGCATCATTACTCTGCGCTGAGGCAGGTACACCGCTTTGTTATAGACCCCGGCAATCCCCTCCTTTGCATGAGAGAGCTGGGCCTCAATGTGATTCTCATCGAAACCCTGCTCATTGAGTATGGTGCTCGCGATGTGACGAAAGCCGTGGCCTGTTTGCCGACCGGCATATCCCAGTCTGCGGAGCGCCATTAGAAAGACGGTGTTGCTACGGGGGATTGTCCTGTCTTTCCTGCCTGGAAATAGGAGAGGGTACGCACCTGTCAGTGTTCGTAACTCTGTGAGCGCTTCGATTGCCTGTCGAGAGAGAGGCACGACATGTTCGCGACGACGTTTCATTCGCTCGGCTGGGATCGTCCATAGCTTTTTGGAGAGGTCGATTTCTGACCAGCGCGCTTCTCGGATCTCGCTCGGGCGCGATGCTAATAAGGAAAGCAAGCGAAGCCCTATACGAACGTCCTTTGCGTGAGGGTAGGAATTGATTGCTCGAAGTAGCGCAGGCAGTTCTTCAATCGACACATGTGCATAGTTTTCAGCGCTGCGTGATTGCAGGAATTTGCTGAGACCTTCAAGGGGGTTGTGGACCGCTCGTCCTGTTACGCGGGCCAGGTCATAGATCTCTTTGCAAAATGCACGAACTCGGCCCATTTGTTCAATGATCCCCTTCTGCTCCATGCCGCGTAGAAACTCCATCCATTCTAGGGGCAATATTTCTGTGTACATGCGTTTGCCGAAGACGGGGAACACGTGAAGCTCGAGTGCGCCAAGTACTCGTCGAGACGTACCAGATTCCCAGCTTGTGCGTCTGGCCTCAAACCACTCGCGGCCTAGCGCTTCAAAGGTGTTGTTGGCAGCAACCTGGTCTGCAACCTTGCGAGCTTGCTTGCTCACCAATGGATTTTTGCCGGTCGATGCGTCTTCCCGCAGTTGAGCTGCTTTCTGTCTCGCCAAAGAGCCACTGATTTCCGGGTAGCCGCCGAGCCCCAGCCAAGACCATTTCCCGTCTGGCTTTTTGTAGCGCAGCTCCCACGATTTTTGACCGTTAGGTTTCACCCGGAAGTACAGGCCATTCCCGTCCTGCTCCCGATATGTAGCGTGCTCAGGCTCCAGGCCTGCAAGCGTGGTGTCTGCTAAGGGGCGGCGTTTGATTTCAGAGCGCTTCACTTCCTGTATGCCTCCAGTTATAGGAATCTCAAAGCATACACGTGGGCATACACGGCGGGAAGTTATAGGGGTGGACAGGGATGGATAGCCAGAAACAAGAAAGCCCGCACGGGGCGGGCTTCTTGGAGTTTTTCGTAGACTGTCTGAGACAGCCCGAGACTGCTATATGGTGCACCCGGCGGGATTCGAACCCACGACCCCTGCCTTCGGAGGGCAGTACTCTATCCAGCTGAGCTACGGATGCTTGTGCGGGCGCCATCATACCCATGTCGACCTTGGGCGTCCATGCTGGTTTTTGGCCGCTGGCGGGTGGGAATTGTCTGTGTTGGGGCCTTGCGTCGGGCGCTGTGGCTCGGTGGTGGGGTGCGGGGCTTGAGGTCGTTGATCTGATAAATCCGGCAAATAAGCGGTTTTCGTTCTTTTTTTCGAACATCCTATTGCCCTGTACCCCCTTTGATCCTAGGATTCGTTTGAGATTTCAAACGCTCTGTCTCCCGTGCGCTCTCCACTTGCTTGCACGCAGGGGCTGATTTCCCTGACGGCAGCCCCCAAAGGCGCCTTTCAACAACTCTAATTCGCTCCGCGCGCGCGCGGTGCTGTTAAGGAAAGCCGACATGCAGCTTAAAGATGCCCAGTTGTTCCGCCAGCAAGCCTTTATCGATGGGGCTTGGGTCGATGCGGACAACGGTCAGACCATCAAGGTCAACAACCCCGCCACGGGCGAGATTCTCGGCACCGTGCCGAAGATGGGCGCCGCTGAAACCCGCCGCGCCATCGAAGCGGCGGACAAAGCGCTGCCGGCCTGGCGTGCGCTGACCGCCAAGGAGCGCGCCAACAAGCTGCGCCGCTGGTTCGAGCTGATCATCGAGAACCAGGAAGACCTGGCGCGCCTGATGACCCTGGAACAGGGCAAGCCGCTGGCCGAAGCCAAGGGCGAAATTGTCTACGCCGCCTCCTTTATCGAGTGGTTCGCCGAAGAAGCCAAGCGCATCTACGGTGATGTGATTCCCGGCCACCAGCCGGACAAGCGTCTGATCGTGATCAAGCAACCGATCGGCGTGACCGCTGCGATCACGCCGTGGAACTTCCCCGCCGCGATGATCACGCGTAAAGCCGGCCCGGCCCTGGCCGCCGGTTGCACCATGGTGCTCAAGCCTGCCTCGCAAACGCCGTTCTCGGCGTTCGCCCTGGCTGAACTGGCGCAGCGTGCCGGCATTCCGAAAGGCGTGTTCAGCGTGGTCTCCGGCAGCGCCGGCGATATCGGCAGCGAGCTGACCAGCAACCCGATCGTGCGTAAATTGTCCTTCACCGGCTCGACCGAAATCGGTCGCCAGTTGATGGCCGAATGCGCCAAGGACATCAAGAAAGTGTCCCTGGAGCTGGGCGGCAACGCGCCGTTCATCGTGTTTGACGACGCTGACCTGGATAAGGCCGTCGAAGGCGCGATCATCTCCAAGTACCGCAACAACGGCCAGACCTGCGTCTGCGCCAACCGTCTGTACGTTCAAGACGCGGTGTACGACGCGTTCGCGGAAAAACTCAAAGTGGCGGTGGCCAAGCTCAAGATCGGCAACGGTCTGGAAGACGGCACCACCACCGGCCCGCTGATCGACGGCAAAGCCGTGGCCAAGGTCCAGGAACACATTGCGGACGCGCTGGCCAAAGGCGCCACGCTGCTGGCGGGCGGCAAGGTCATGGAGGGTAACTTCTTCGAGCCGACCATCCTGACCAACGTGCCGAAAAATGCCGCTGTGGCGAAGGAAGAAACCTTCGGCCCACTGGCGCCGCTGTTCCGTTTCAAGGACGAAGCCGAAGTGATCGCGATGTCCAACGACACCGAGTTCGGCCTCGCGTCCTACTTCTATGCGCGTGACCTGAGCCGTGTGTTCCGTGTGGCCGAAGCCCTGGAATACGGCATGGTCGGCGTCAACACCGGGTTGATCTCCAACGAAGTGGCGCCGTTCGGCGGTATCAAGGCTTCGGGCCTGGGCCGTGAAGGTTCCAAGTACGGGATCGAGGATTACCTGGAAATCAAATACCTCTGCCTGGGCATCTAAGCCCGGCAAGGCATTGCTGCAAACGCAAAGGGCACGAGAGCGCTGACCCTTTGCGTGTTTTACACCGTTATTCGTAGTGGCCGGGAACGCTGTGTCAGTCGATCATCGCATGCTGCCGTAGTTGCCCCCCGCCACGTATTCCTTGAACAACGCCACCCGATGAGTGGCGAATGAGGACTTTATGAGCAAGACCAACGCTTCCCTGATGAAACGCCGCGAAGCCGCTGTACCACGCGGTGTTGGCCAGATTCACCCGATCTTCGCCGAGTCCGCGAAGAACGCCACCGTGACCGACGTTGAAGGTCGCGAGTTCATCGACTTCGCCGGCGGTATCGCCGTGCTGAACACCGGCCACGTACACCCGAAAATCATCGCGGCCGTGACCGAGCAACTGAACAAGCTGACCCACACCTGCTTCCAGGTACTGGCCTACGAGCCTTACGTGGAACTGTGCGAAAAAATAAACGCCAAGGTCCCAGGTGATTTCGCCAAGAAAACCCTGCTGGTCACCACCGGTTCCGAAGCGGTTGAGAACGCCGTGAAAATCGCCCGCGCTGCCACTGGCCGTGCCGGCATCATCGCGTTCACCGGCGCGTACCACGGTCGCACCATGATGACCCTGGGCCTCACCGGTAAAGTCGTGCCTTACTCGGCCGGCATGGGCCTGATGCCAGGCGGCATCTTCCGCGCGCTGTACCCGAACGAACTGCATGGCGTGAGCGTCGACGACTCCATTGCCAGCATCGAACGCATCTTCAAGAACGATGCCGAGCCGCGTGATATTGCTGCCATCATCATCGAGCCGGTGCAGGGCGAAGGCGGTTTCTACGTCGCGCCTAAACCTTTCATGAAGCGCCTGCGCGAACTGTGCGACAAGCACGGCATCCTGCTGATCGCCGACGAAGTGCAAACCGGTGCCGGCCGTACCGGTACGTTCTTCGCCATGGAACAGATGGGCGTGACTGCCGACCTGACCACCTTCGCCAAATCCATCGCCGGCGGTTTCCCGTTGGCCGGTGTGTGCGGCAAGGCCGAATACATGGACGCCATCGCGCCAGGCGGCCTCGGCGGCACCTACGCCGGTAGCCCGATCGCTTGCGCCGCGGCCCTGGCCGTGCTGGAAGTGTTCGAAGAAGAGCACCTGCTGGATCGCTGCAAAGCCGTCGGCGAGCGTCTGGTCTCCGGCCTCAAGGCCATCCAGGCCAAGTACCCGGTGATCGGCGATGTGCGTGCCCTGGGCGCGATGATCGCGATCGAGCTGTTCGAAGGTGGCGACACCCACAAGCCAAACGCTGCTGCCGTTGCCGCCGTAGTGGCCAAGGCGCGTGAGAAAGGCTTGATCCTGCTGTCCTGCGGCCCTTACGGCAACGTGTTGCGCATCCTGGTGCCGCTGACCGCGCCGGACGAGCAACTGGACAAAGGCTTGGCAATCATCGAAGAGTGCTTCTCCGAGCTGTAAGCCCGGGCTGAACCGATCGATAGAAAAAACCCGCTTCGGCGGGTTTTTTTTTACCTGATGCAGCACATTCAGTGGTTGTTCATTGTACGTAGGCCGCCGCATTGTCTAAGGTGCAGGCATTGCAGATGGAGCGTGCAGGATGAGTGCTGTGGATTTACCCGCTGTACCCCGGGTGTTGATTGCTGAGGCAGACCCTTGGTCGCGGGACCTGCTCAAGCAGGTGTTGTTGAATGTGCGTTGCGACGCACGGCTGGATATGTGTGGCGATGGCCGGCAAGCGGCTACGCTGCTGCGCGACAAAGCCTACGACCTGATCGTGGCGGATTGGGAACTGCCGGGCATCGATGGCCTGAGCCTGTTGCGCAATGTGCGTCAGCAGCGTCGCTCGCCCGCGTTGCCGTTCATCCTCTTGAGCAGTCGCAATGACAGCGCCAGCGTGCGTGAGGCCTTGCCCTTGGCGCCCACGGCGTATCTGACCAAGCCGCTGAACATGGACGGCCTGACCCAGCGCCTGCAAGACCTGCTGCTCAACGAAGGCGAAAGCGTGTACTGCGAAGTGCCGCGACTGGCGCCGGGCATGACCTTGCCGGTGTTCCTCGAGCGCCGCCGCGACGCCTGCGATGGCGCGCCGCTGTGGGTCGATGTGAAGGCCGCCGTGCAAGACAGCCTCGGGCCGGAGGGCCTGGATCTCAAGTGCCTGGAAGACCGCGTGTGTATGGACCCGCAGATCACCGCCGTGCTGATCGCCGCCGCCAACAGCGCCGGCCATCACGGCACGCCGGTGCAGACCCTGTCGGCGGCGTTGCACAAGCTGCAGGCCGGGCAAAGCATGAACCTGATACTCGGCCTGGCGCTCAAGCACAACGTGGTATTGGGTGATCCGGGCCTGGTGGCGTATGCCGAGCGTCACTGGCAGTTGTCCCAGGACACCGCCGACTACGCCCGCCGTCTGGCGCGCATGCTGGAGCTGGACCACGAGCGCTGCTACAGCGCGGGCATCCTGCATCGGCTCGGCGACCTGGCGTTGTTGCGCTGCCTGGAAGACTGGCGCCAGGGTGGCGGGGCGCTGGATGACGAAGCGATTGGCGAGTCGCTGCACGCCTTGGGTGCCGCCTACGGTTCGGCGTTGCGCACGCGTTGGCGCTTGCCGCTGGAACTGCGCCAGTTGATCGCGGCGATCTACTCCCTGGAAGGCGGGGTGTATTCGCGGGAGGCGCTGGTGATGAACCTGGCGGCGCAGATGGCGCGGTTGACCGAGCATGAAGGGCTGGAAGCGCTGGCCAGGAGCAAGACCGCGCGCTTGCTGAAAATGGGGCTGTCGGAGCTGATGAGGTTGCGCAAGGCCTAAAGGGCTATGAAGTTCAGATGTGGGAGGGGCAGGTTCCCTCCCACATTTGCTCTGTGTTGATCCTCTAACCAGCAACCACGCGGTTTTTGCCCAGGCGCTTGGCCTCGTACATGGCGCCATCCGCGCGGGCGAACAGGTTGTTCAGGGTCGAGTCTTGCTCGTTGAGGCTGGCCAGGCCCTGGCTGACCGTCACGGTGAACGCGTGGCCTTCATAGCTGAAGCTCAACGCCTGGATTTCCTTGCCAAGCCGCTCAGCGACCTGCAGCGCCATCTCCGGCGCGCAACCGGGCAACACGGCGGCGAACTCTTCGCCGCCAATGCGCCCGAACAGGTCGCCACGGCGCAGTACGCCACGACCGCTCTCGGCAATGCGCCGCAACACCTGATCGCCCTCCAAGTGGCCGTAGGTGTCGTTGACGTCCTTGAAGTCATCGATGTCCAGCAGCAGGAATGCCAGCGGCGCAGCCTGGGCGCGGGCGCTGTCGAAGGCCTGGTTGGCGCATTCGAAAAAGTGCCGGCGGTTGCTGCTCTGGGTCAGCACGTCGGTGGTGGCCAGGCGGTGCAGCTCCAGCTCCAACTGTTTCTTGTCGGTGATGTCCTCGGCCATGCCGACCACGATCAACGGTTCGCCCGGTTCGGCCTGCTGGTTGATGTAGCACTTGTCGCTGAGCCAGCGAATCTGCCCGCCGGCCGTGATGATGCGGTACTCGCGGTCTTCCACGGCGCCTTGTTCGAGTACGCGGGCCAGGCTGTGTTCGGCGTAGTCGAGGTCTTCGGGGTGAATGCTGTTGCGCCATTCCCGGTGGTCGGCCAGCAGCATGCTGGCGGAACGGCCAAACACCCGCTCATACGCCGGGCTCACATACAGCACGCGTCGCGACGCCCAGTCGATGGCCCATAGCACCGCATTCACGCTGACCAGCAGGGAACTGAGTAATTGCTCACGCTCACTCAGCCGCTCGACCTCGCCCTGGGCGTGCATCAACGCCAGCAAGGTTGCTGCGGCTGCGGGGCGTGGGGGTTCAGCGGTGGGGGGATCGGGCAGGTGCGTTTTTTCTTGGACCATCGGCACAACTCTCTCTGGGCGCGCCGCAGGGTTCAGCAGCGGTCACAACAAGGGGCCACCATGATGGCGAAGTGTTGTTTGAGAGGGGCGAATTGCGTCTAAGTTCCGTCATTGGGGGCGATTGTGACGGATTTATGGGTGTCTGGAGAATGGCGTCAAAAAAGCGATCAAAGGGGAAGGCAAGCCTTCCCCTCCGCGTGTTCACACCGTTGCAGGGCGCAACGAGTAGGTCTTCAATTGGTGGGCAAAATCGCGCAGGGACTGGATGCCGCTGGCCTCGGCCTCATGCACCCATTCCTTGATCGCGGCCAGCATATCGTGGCCGTTGGAGCTGGTCTTGAGCCAGATCTGCTGCAGGGCCAGACGCTTTTCGTAGATCACTTTCAGGGCCTGGCTGTGTTCCAGCATGCTCTGGATACGCAGGTGGTGGCGGTCATCCAGCAGGCTGGTTTCCCGCGACAGCAGGCGCTTGGCACGGTGGAACTGGTGGCGCACCGAGTGATCGACCTTCTCCAGTTCCTGCTTGACCAGCGGGCCGATCACCAGCTTGCGGTACTGGGCCATGATCTGGAAACGGTTGTTGAGGATCGCCATGGCGGTGTCCATGTCCAGGTGGCCCTTGCCTTCGACACGGTGGGCGATCGGCGCGACGCGCTGCACCTTGGCCAGGCGCAGCAAGCTGAACAGCTTGATCCACGCCCAGCCGAGGTCGAACTCCCATTTCTTCACCGACAGTTTGGCGGAGTTGGGGTAGGTGTGGTGGTTGTTGTGCAGCTCTTCGCCGCCCACGATGATGCCCCACGGCACCAGGTTGGTCGCCGCGTCCCGGCATTCGAAGTTGCGATAGCCCACGGCGTGGCCGAGGCCGTTGATCACACCGGCGGCCCAGAATGGAATCCACATCATCTGGATCGCCCAGATGGTGATGCCGATGGTGCCGAACAGCAGAAGGTCGATCACACCCATGATTGCCACACCCAAGAGCGGGTAGGGCGTGTAGAGTTTGCGTTCGATCCAGTCGTCCGGGCAGTTCTTGCCGTAGATGCGCAGGGTCTCGGGGTTTTCCGCTTCGGCGCGATAGAGCTCGGCACCTTTGCGTAATACGGTAGACAGGCCTTTAATGACGGGACTGTGCGGGTCGTCGACGGTTTCGCATTTGGCGTGATGCTTACGGTGGATGGCGGTCCACTCGCGGGTGTTCTGCGCCGTGGTCAGCCACAGCCAGAAGCGGAAGAAGTGTTTCAGGCCGGCATTGAGCTCCAGGGAGCGATGGGCTGAATAGCGGTGCAGATAGACGGTGACCCCAATAATGGTCACGTGGGTCATCAACAGGGTGACTGCCACCAGTTGCCAGGCTGACAGGTCAAGAAAACCGTTGTACCACATAGGCTGTATGGCCCTCAGATAAAGAAAAAAACAGCTCACGCATTATCACTAAGCTCACAGAGAAAACCAGCCGACCTTTCAGATAGGAGTGACGGGATGTTTCTTATTCTATAATCCGTAACCTTTGTAGGGCGAATCTAGCTTTTTAGTAAGGATTACTGGCCATATGTTGTTCTCATACCGAGGTGCCCGGCGCGCGGGGTTGGTATATCTGCTGGTTTCGCTGCTGTGGGTTGTGCTTACTCACCGGGTATTGATCAAGTTCCTCGATGACCCGGTTGAGTTAGATCAGTGGCTGCAGCTGCGCGGCTATGTGTGGGTGGCCCTCAGCGCCCTGGTGATTTACCTGATTTGCGCGCGCTTTGCGCGCGTCAACGAATTGCAGCAACCGCTCAAAGAGAGTCGTGAGCGCCTGCGCCAGGCCGCTGCCGTGTTCGATTGCACCCGTGAAGGGGTGCTGGTCACCGATGCCAAGGGGCAGATCGTCCATGTGAACCGGGCCTTTATGGCGATCACCGGCTATCGGCGCGAAGATGTCATGGGTGAGCAACCCAGCTTGTTCAAGTCAGGCCGCCATTCGTCGAGTTTTTACCAGCAGATGTTCCTGGCCCTGGAACAAACCGGCGAGTGGAGCGGGGAAATCTGGAACCGGCGCAAAAGCGGCGAGATTTATCCACAGTGGCAAACCATCCGGGTGATTCACGACGACCTCGGCCATGTCAGCCATTACGTCGCGGTGTTTTCCGATATCAGCGCCATCAAGGATTCCGAGCACGAACTGGCGCACCTCGCGCACCACGACCCGCTGACCGACCTGCCCAACCGCCTGCTGTTCACCGACCGCGCCGAGCAGGCCCTGGCTTCGGCGCAAGTGCATAAACGCGGCTGTGCGTTGCTGCTGCTCGACCTGGACCACTTCAAGATCATCAACGACAGCCTGGGCCATAACGTCGGCGACCAGTTGCTCAAATTGGTCGGTGAACGCCTGAGAAGCCAGTTCGGCACCGGCGTGACGCTGGCGCGGCTGGGCGGGGACGAATTCGCGGTGTTGGCGGAAAACTGTCCACAGGTGGTGCAGGCCGCCGCGCTCGCGCAACGCATGCTCGATGCGATGAAACTCCCGTTCAATTTCGACGGCCACCAATTGTTTATCAGTGCGAGCGTTGGCATCAGCCTGTTTCCCAGCGACGCGCTGAGTGCCCAGCAGTTGTTGCGTAACGCCGATTCCGCGTTGTTCAAGGCCAAGAGCGTCGGCCGTGAAGGCTACGCGTTGTACACCGAAGAGTTGACTGCCCACGCGCAGAACCGCGTGGAAATTGCCGGCGAACTGCGCCGCGCCCTCGACCAGCAGGAGCTGCGTGTCTACTACCAGCCGGTTCACGACCTGCACACCAGCCGCCTGATCGGCGTCGAAGCCCTGGTGCGCTGGCAACACCCGGAGCGGGGCCTGGTGCCGCCGGTCGAGTTCATCCCCATCGCCGAACGCACCGGGTTGATTGCCGATATCGACGCCTGGGTCATGCACGAGGCTTGCGCCCAGATGTGCCAGTGGCTGGAGGACGGCGCGCCGTTGAGGTTTATCGCGATCAACGTGTCCAGTCGCTTGTTTGC
This sequence comes from Pseudomonas veronii, assembly GCF_002028325.1. Lineage (NCBI taxonomy): Bacteria > Pseudomonadati > Pseudomonadota > Gammaproteobacteria > Pseudomonadales > Pseudomonadaceae > Pseudomonas > Pseudomonas veronii. Next base: position 243,698 of record NZ_CP018420.1, read on the forward strand.
GCGACGCGAGTTGTATGAGCAAGTCGCCAAGGTGCTGCACGACACTGGCCTGGACCCGGCTTACCTGGAGCTGGAAGTCACCGAAAGCGCGGTGATGGAAGACCCCGAAGTGGCCCTGGAACAACTGCACCGCCTGCGCGAGCTGGGCCTGCGCCTGGCCATTGACGACTTTGGCACCGGCTATTCGTCGCTGCTGCGTCTCAAGCGCCTGCCGGTGCAGAAGCTCAAGATCGACCAGGGCTTTGTCGCCGGGGTGCCGTGGGATGAAGACGACGCCGCCATCGTGCGCGTGGTGATCGCCCTGGCGAAAAGCATGGGCATGCAGGTACACGCCGAAGGGATCGAACAGGTGGAACAGGCGCGGTTCCTGCTGGAGCAAAACTGCGACATGGGCCAGGGCTATTGGTTTGGCCGCCCGATGCCGGCGTGTGAAATCGACTGGGACCGGGCACCCGCCATCCAGAGTTGAAATGCAGTCAACTGTGGGAGGGAGCAGGCCCCCTCCCACAATTGGATATTCGCCAGGCTCGTTTTTGGCACTTGGCCACAAAACGCCGTCGTAACCCCACGTCCGGCCAGAAAATTCTTTCTGGTTATATAAACATTCTTAAATAGTATTTTTAAGAATATCCGCGCTTATCTACTATCGCCCTCACGCCGCAAGCAGTGCCGCCACTGCGCGGCACTTTTCATTTCAGGAGCGAGACCATGAGCGCATCTCTACGTAGCGTCGACGGCCAGGACGAAGCAGCCATTTTGCGTGAGATCCAGAGCGCGTTGCGCGATCTGCGCTTTGGCGCGGTGGAAATCACTGTACACAACGCTCAAGTGGTACAGATCGAACGCAAAGAAAAATTCCGCCTGCAGAACCCGGGTAACAAACCGGCCTGAGCAAGAGCGGCGATAGACCCATCACTATAAAAAATGCCCCTGTAGGCGCGAGCTTGCTCGCGAAAAGCTTGAAGGCAACGCGTTGCACCTGATGTGCAGCGTTATCGTTGACGTTTTTCGCGAGCCAGCTCGCTCCTACAGTCGTCAGCCAACACCCCGGAATTTCAGGAGCTTTCTATGTCGTCGATTCGCCGTTACGCCCTGGCTGCCTTGGCCAGCGCCGTGTTTGCCGGGTCTGCCGTTGCCAAGGACTACGAGTTGCTCAACGTCTCGTATGACCCGACCCGTGAGCTGTACCAGGACTACAACGCTGAGTTCACCAGCTACTGGAAACAGTCCCACCCTGGCGACAGCGTCAAGATCCAGCAATCCCACGGCGGCTCGGGCAAACAGGGCCGTGCGGTGATCGACGGCCTGCGTGCCGACGTCGTGACCCTGGCCCTGGCCGGTGATATCGACGAAATCGCCAAGTTGGGCAAGACCCTGCCGGAAAACTGGCAGACCCGCCTGCCGGATGCGAGCACCCCGTACACCTCGACCATCGTGTTCCTGGTGCGCAAGGGCAACCCCAAAGGCATCAAGGACTGGGGCGACCTGATCAAGAAAGACGTGGCGGTCATCACCCCGAACCCGAAAACCTCCGGCGGTGCGCGCTGGAACTTCCTCGCCGCCTGGGCCTATGGCCTGAAAGCCGGTGGCAGCGAAGCCAAGGCGCAGGAATACGTCAAAGAGCTGTTCAAGCACGTACCGGTCCTCGACACCGGGGCGCGCGGTTCGACCATCACCTTCGTCAACAACGGTCAGGGTGACGTGTTGCTGGCCTGGGAAAACGAGGCGTTCCTGGCATTGAAAGAAAACGGCGGCGCCGACAAGTTCGACATCGTCGTACCGTCCCTGTCGATCCTCGCCGAGCCGCCTGTGGCCGTGGTCGACAAGAACGCCGAGAAAAAGGGCAACACCGAGATCGCTACCGAGTACCTCAAGCACCTGTACAGCCCGGCTGGTCAGGAGATTGCGGCGAAGAACTTCTACCGCCCACGCGATGAGAAAATCGCCGCCAAATACGCCCAGCAGTTCCCGAAGCTGGATTTGGTGACTATCGACAAAGACTTCGGCGGCTGGAAAACTGCGCAGCCGAAATTCTTTAACGACGGTGGCGTGTTCGACCAGATCTACTCGGCGCAATAAAAACACCGCCCTCTGTAGGAGCGAGCTTGCTCGCGAAGAAGGTCCAGGCACCGCGTGCACCCAGAATGTGCGCGTTATCGTTGACGTTTTTCGCGGGTAAGCCCGCTCCTACAGAGCACGCATTCACCTGCGGGTTTTGTGTGTCAGACCTGCTAACCAAGGACTTTTATGTCGCGTCGTATTTCCCCCGTCATACCCGGCTTCGGGCTGACGCTGGGCTACACCGTGGTGTACCTCAGCCTGATCGTACTCATCCCCCTCGCGGCGATGTTTGTACACGCCGCTCAACTTACCTGGGATCAGTTCTGGAACATCATCACCGCACCGCGTGTGCTGGCGGCATTGAAGTTGAGCTTCAGCACCGCGCTGTACGCCGCGCTGATCAATGGCCTGATCGGCACGCTGCTGGCCTGGGTGCTGGTGCGCTACACCTTCCCCGGGCGCAAGATCATCGATGCGATGATCGACCTGCCGTTCGCCCTGCCCACGGCCGTCGCCGGTATCGCGCTGACCGCGCTGTACACCCCGACCGGCCTGGTCGGCCAGTTCGCCGCCGACCTGGGCTTCAAGATCGCCTACAGCCCCTTGGGCATCACCCTGGCGCTGACCTTCGTCACGTTGCCGTTCGTGGTCCGCACGGTGCAGCCGGTCCTCGCCGATATCCCCCGGGAAATCGAAGAAGCCGCCGCCTGCCTGGGCGCCAAGCCGTTGCAGGTGTTCCGCTACATCCTCGTGCCCGCGTTGCTGCCTGCCTGGCTGACCGGCTTCGCCCTGGCGTTTGCCCGTGGCGTCGGTGAGTACGGTTCGGTGATCTTCATCGCCGGCAACATGCCGATGAAGACCGAGATCCTGCCGCTGCTGATCATGGTCAAGCTCGACCAGTACGACTACCACGGCGCCACCTCCATCGGTGTGCTGATGCTGGTGGTTTCCTTCGTGTTGCTGCTGCTGATCAACTTGCTGCAGCGGCGCATCGAACACCCATAAGGAGGCGCGGAACATGTCCCAATCGTCTATCTCCGCCGCGTCCTCGGCCAACGCTGCCCGGCGTGGCAGTGCGTTGTCGCGGCGCATCCTGATCAGCCTGGGCTGGCTGGTGTTCTTCCTGTTCCTGGTGCTGCCGCTGTTTATCGTGGTGTCCCAGGGCTTGAAGAATGGCCTCGGCGCGTTCTTCACCGCGATCCTCGAGCCCGATGCGCTGTCGGCGCTCAAGCTCACGGTGGTCGCCGTGCTGATCTCGGTGCCGCTCAACGTGGTGTTCGGCGTCAGCGCCGCATGGTGCGTGAGCAAGTACTCGTTCCGTGGCAAGAGCATCCTGGTGACGCTGATCGACCTGCCGTTCTCGGTGTCGCCGGTGATCGCGGGCCTGGTCTATGTGCTGATGTTCGGCGCCCAGGGCTTCTTTGGGCCGTGGCTGCAGGCGCATGACATCCAGATCGTGTTCGCCTTGCCGGGCATCGTGCTGGCGACCATCTTCGTCACCGTGCCGTTCGTGGCCCGGGAGCTGATCCCGCTGATGCAGGAACAAGGCACCCAGGAAGAAGAAGCCGCGCGGCTGCTTGGCGCCAATGGCTGGCAGATGTTCTGGCATGTCACCGTGCCGAATATCAAATGGGGCCTGATCTACGGCGTGGTGCTGTGTACCGCGCGGGCGATGGGTGAGTTCGGCGCGGTGTCGGTGGTGTCCGGCCACATTCGCGGCGTGACCAACACGTTGCCGCTGCACGTCGAGATTCTCTACAACGAATACAACCACGTCGCCGCGTTTGCGGTGGCGAGTCTGTTGCTGATCCTGGCGCTCTTCATCCTGCTGCTCAAGCAGTGGAGCGAGAACCGTATCAACCGCCTGCGCGCAGCTGCGGCTGAGGAATAATCCATGTCCATCGAAGTCCGTAATGTCAGCAAGAACTTCAACGCCTTCAAGGCCCTGAACAGCATCAACCTGGACATCCAGAGTGGCGAGCTGGTGGCGTTGCTGGGGCCCTCCGGCTGCGGCAAGACCACCTTGCTGCGCATCATCGCCGGTCTCGAAACCCCGGATACCGGCAGCATCGTGTTCCACGGTGAAGACGTCTCCGGCCACGACGTGCGTGATCGCAACGTCGGGTTTGTGTTCCAGCACTACGCGCTGTTCCGCCACATGACCGTGTTCGATAACGTCGCCTTCGGCTTGCGCATGAAGCCGAAGAACCAGCGCCCGAACGAAAGCCAGATCGCGGTCAAAGTCCACGAATTGTTGAACATGGTGCAACTGGACTGGCTGTCCGACCGCTACCCGGAACAACTCTCCGGTGGCCAACGTCAGCGCATCGCCCTGGCCCGCGCCCTGGCGGTGGAGCCCAAAGTGCTGCTGCTCGACGAACCCTTCGGCGCCCTCGACGCCAAGGTGCGCAAAGAGCTGCGCCGCTGGCTGGCGCGCTTGCACGAAGACATCAACCTGACCTCGGTGTTCGTGACCCACGACCAGGAAGAGGCGATGGAAGTCGCCGACCGTATCGTGGTGATGAACAAGGGCGTGATCGAGCAGATCGGCTCACCGGGCGACGTCTACGAGAACCCGGCCAGCGATTTCGTCTACCACTTCCTCGGCGACTCCAACCGCCTGCACCTGGGGGGCGACCAACACGTGCTGTTCCGCCCCCACGAAGTGTCGCTGTCGCGCCATGAACTGGAAGACCACCATGCCGCCGAAGTGCGCGATATCCGGCCGCTGGGGGCGACCACGCGGGTGACCTTGAAAGTCGAAGGCCAGAGCGAACTGATCGAAGCCGAAGTGGTGAAAGACCACGACAGCCTGATCGGCCTGGCGCGGGGCGAGACCTTGTTCTTCAAACCCAAGGTCTGGCAAAAAGCCTAAGTACACTACAACACCCAATGTGGGAGGGGGCTTGCCCCCGATAGCGGTGTATCAGTCAATATCTTCAGTGACTGACCCACTGCAATCGGGGGCAAGCCCCCTCCCACATTCAGACCTCTCTCGGCTTTAGATCGCGGCGAGCGACTGGCCCGGAGCGGCGTTCAATCTGCTCTTTGAGCTCATGCCGCAACCCCAGCAAAAACGCCAACTCCGCCACCACAAACAACGGCCCGACGATCAGCCCCGACACATCATCCACAAACGCCGGCTTCTTGCCTTCGTAGTAATGCCCGACAAACTGAATCACCCAACCCACCACGAACATACCGATACCGCCGCTGAGCCAGACCGGCGTGCTTTGCGCCGCCAGTACATGCCCGGCCCACACCGACAAGCCCATCAGCACGCTCATCAGCACGCCCAGCGCGAGTTCCAGGCGCAGGTAGAACCACGCCGCAAGCAGCGCAACGATCAGCGCCGGCGACAGCCAGAGCCCTGCCAGCGGCCACTCCGGGCGTGAAAGCAACGCGGCGACGGCGACCACGATCAGCGGGATGCCGATAAAGTGGCTGGCGATATTGCGCGGGTCGCGGTGGTAGGCGGCGTATTGACTGAGGTGGTCGACGAGGCTTTTCATTGTTATTCCTCCTGTAGGATGTTTGATCATGCCCTGTCAGCCTTCGCCTAACTGTCAGCTGGGCGACAATCTTCGGAGTTCTCATGAACGCAGAGCAATGGCGACCCCGGCTGGCTGCCGGGCACTGGTTCAGCCACTTGCCCGGCGCTTTTCAGCATAGTCTGCTGGCCCACGCGCGGCTGCGGCTGCTGACGGCGGGGCAATACCTGTTCAAGCGCGGTGACCCGCCCTGCGGCTTGTATGCGGTGCTCGACGGCAGTTTGCGGATCAGCGCGGTGAACGAGCAGGGCAAGGAAGCGCTGCTCAGCCTGGTGGAGTCGCCCTACTGGTTCGGTGAAATCTGCCTGTTCGATGGCCTGCCGCGCACCCACGACGCCTGTGCGGTTGGGCCGTGCAGGCTGTTGCAGGTGCCCCAGCAGGCATTGCTCGACATTCTCGATGAAACCCCGCAGTACTGGCGCGACTTGGCCTTGTTGATGAGCCAAAAGTTGCGCCTGAGTTTCATCGGCCTCGAACAGCTCAGCCTGATGCCCGCCTCGGTGCGGCTGGCCCATCGTTTGTTGATGATCATTGAAGGGTATGGCGACATCGAGCCCTCAAAACGCCGGCTGCAGTTACCCCAGGAAGACCTGGCGGCGATGTTGAGCCTGTCGCGCCAGACCACCAACGCCTTGCTCAAGGACCTGCAAGCCCAGGGCATCGTGCGCCTGGGCTATGGCGAGATCGAAATCCTCGATGCACAGCGCCTGCGTGAGGCGGCGCACACCTGAGGGTGTTAGCCTGCAGGTCTGATCAATCGAGGTGTGTTATGCGCGTGCTGTTAGTGGAACATGAATCCGAAGAAGCACAGCGGATGGCCCAGGGTTTGAACGAGGCCGGTTATTCCGTGGAAGTTGCGGCCAACGGCATGGCCGCCCAACGGCTTGTCGAGGGCAACGAGTACGACCTGGTGATTCTGGACGTGATGCTGCCGGGGCTGAATGCCTGGACACTGCAGCAGGCGATTCGGCACAAGGGCGAGACGCCGGTGTTGTTTCTGACCAGCCCGGGTGGGATCGAAGACCGTCTGCGCGACTTGGAATTGCATGAGGATGATTATTTACTCAAGCCGTTTGAAGACAAGGCGCTGGTCATGCGCGTGAAAAAACTACTGCGTCGCGATCGCGGGCGCTGATAGATGTGTGGCCTGGGCTCTCGCGATCGCGGGCAAGCCCGGCTGTTAAATGTGGGAGGGCGCTTGCCCCCGATGACGGTGGATCAATTGATGAATGCGCTAGCTGATACACCGCCCCTCCCATAGTTTGATTTTTTAGTTATTAATAAATAGCTTCTTATTCCTTAACGAATATAAACCCCGTCCCTATACTGTCCAGCAACGTTAAACGCTGCAGGAGGGCACACCCATGCACAGCGAATCGATTCGTTACCTGATCGTGCCGGGCTGGCAAGGATCGCCAGAAGATCATTGGCAAACGCATTGGCAGAACAGCCTGCCCAACAGCGCCCGGGTGGAGCAGGCCGATTGGCTGACGCCGCGTCGCGAAGACTGGGTGGCCGCGCTGGCCGAGGCGATCGCCGCCGACAGCACGCCAGTGATTCTGATCGCCCATAGCCTGGGCTGCATCACCGTGGCCCACTGGGCTGCCACTGCCCCGCTGCAGTTTTTGCGGCAGGTGCGCGGGGCGTTGCTGGTGGCGCCGGCGGATGTCGAACGCCCGGCCTGTGCCCCCGCGCTGCGTAACTTCGCGCCGATTCCACGCGACCTGCTGCCGTTTCCCAGCCAGGTGGTCAGCTCCGACAACGACAGTGCCGTCAGCGCCCCCAGGGCCATGGAGCTGGCGCGCGACTGGGGCGCTGAAGCCGGCATTTTGTCCGGCGCGGGGCATATCAATGTGAAGTCCGGCCACCAGCGCTGGGAGCAGGGTTTCGCGTATCTCTATCGCCTGCAAAGCCGCCTGGAGCATCACGCCCGGCGCACGGCCTGAACCTTTTTCAACGCCCCGTCCCTGAGCGGATTGGGGGCGGGAGCCTGCCATGAGTCTGCATGAAACCTTCGGTCAGCCGCTGCTGACCTTCCCCGACGCCGAAAAAAGCCCGCTGAGCATCCGCGCCAAGGCACTGGTGTTCGTCGACCCGCGTTCGCGGCAACTGCGCGAAGCGCTGGAACACCTCGCGCCCCGCGCCTTGCCGGTGTTGATCCGTGGCGAGACCGGCAGCGGCAAAGAGTTGCTGGCGCGGCATATCCATCGGGGCAGCGACCGCGCCGGGCTGTTTGTCTCGGTCAATTGCGGCGCGATCAGCCCGACCTATGCCGATGCCGAGCTGTTCGGCTACGCGGCCGGCGCCCACAGTGGCGCGGCGAGCAGCCGGGCCGGCTGGTTCGGCTCGGCCAACGGCGGCACCTTGTACCTGGATGAGATCGGCGACTTGCCGTTGCCGATCCAGGTCAAATTGCTCGCCGCCCTGGAAAACCACGAGGTCACCCGCGTCGGCGCGCATCAACCAAGCCCGGTGGACGTGCGCCTGGTGGCGGCGACCAGCATCGACCTGGCCCAGGCCGTGGCCGCAGGCAAGTTCAATGAGCGCCTGTTCCATTACCTCAGCGAAGGCCAACTGGACCTGCCGGCCTTGCGCGAGCGGGTCGGCGACATCCTGTCCCTGGCCGAATACTTCCTCGGCATCTACAGCCAGCGCCTGGACCTGCCGGTGCCGCTGATCAGCGACGCGGCCCAGCGCGTGCTGGAACACCACAGCTGGCCGGGCAATACCCGCGAGCTGGAGAACGTCATCCACTTTGCCTTGCTGGTCAGCAGCGGCGACGAAATCTTGCCGGAGCATTTGAACCTGCCCACCGCCGGTTCACCGCTGGAGCAGGTGCAGCGGATATTCGAAAGCGCCAGTGCGGCCGAGCGGGAAACCTTGCGCAAATTCCTACATGAACAAAATGGAATATAAACCTGAATAAAAGGTATTGTTCGGGAATAAAAAATCTAGGTATTGTCACTCTCACGCCGCGATAGCACTTCGCTGGCACTCCACCCCAATACGGTCGTCAGAGACGCCCCGGAATGTCGATAAGGACACTCATGAAAAAGGTTCTGTTGTTTACCGCACTGGCGGCTGCCCTGACTGCGGGCTTCGCCCAGGCCAACGAAAAACTGATAGTGGCCGCTACCCCGATCCCGCACGCCGAGATCCTCGAGCTGGTCAAGCCGACCCTCGCCAAAGAAGGCGTGGATCTGGAAATCAAAGTCTTCACCGACTACGTACAGCCCAACGTGCAGGTGGCCGAGAAGCGTCTGGACGCCAACTACTTCCAGACCCTGCCGTACCTGGAAAACTTCAACAAAGGTAAAGGCACCAACCTGGTCACCGTAGTGGGCGTACACGTTGAACCCTTCGGCGGTTACTCGAAGAAAATCAAAAACATCTCTGAGCTCAAAGATGGCGCCACCGTGGCCATTCCGAACGAAGGCTCCAACAGCGGCCGTGCCCTGTTGCTGCTGCAGAAGGCCGGTGTGATCACCCTGAAAGACCCGACCAATGCGCTGGCGACGCCAAAAGACATTGCCAGCAACCCGAAAAACCTGAAGTTCAAAGAGCTGGAATCAGCCCTGCTGCCACGCGTGCTGGACCAGGTTGACCTGGACCTGATCAACACCAACTACGCCCTGGAAGCCGGCCTCAACCCGGCCAGGGACGCGTTGATCATCGAAGACGCCAAATCGCCGTATGTGAACTTCCTGGTGGCGCGCCCGGACAACAAGGACAGCGCTGCTATCCAGAAACTGGCCAAGGCCCTGACCAGCCCGGAAGTCAAAGCGTTCATCGAGAAGAAGTACAACGGCGCAGTCGTGCCGGCGTTCTGATCGAGCGGTAAAACCTTTCAAGGTTTAAACGCCGACGGCTTGCACAGCGTCGGCGTTTTTTTATGGGTGGAATTTGGAATGCGCTCAAAATTGTGGGAGGGGGCTTGCCCCGGTACAGACCGGAGACATCCTTTACGTTTGAAACCGGAGACATCGTTTACATGTATTAATCATGGCCAGGAGGTAACTGGCCATGTCATGGAATCGAGAGTCCCCTATGGACCAAAAAGTCAGATTGATAGGCGACTGGCTGTCCGGCGCCTATTCAAAACGTCAACTGGCATTGAGCTACGGCATTAGTCGACCGACCTTGGACAAGTGGTTGCAACGGTACGCCACTGCGGGCTTGGACGGACTCAAGGAGGCTTCACGCCGTCCACTCTCAAGCCCTTTTCAAACGTGCGATGCACATATTGCTGCTCTAATTGAGCTCAAGCATCAACACCATGACTGGGGCCCCAAAAAGCTGGTCAAGGTCCTTTCCAATCGCTATCCGGAATGTCATTGGCCGGCACCCAGCACGGCGGGGGAATGGCTCAAACGAGCGGGACTGGTCCAAGAGCGGCGCAAGCGCAATCGTCCGCCTACCGGCCCCGTCAAACTTCGCCCGGCAGACCTCCCCAATCAAACGTGGGCCGCTGACTTCAAAGGCGACTTTTTAATGGCGGATGGCCGACGCTGTTACCCGCTGACACTCACGGATCAGGCCAGCAGATTCATATTGTTGTGTCGTGCTCAGCCCAGTGTGGCCGGGGCCCGCGAGGGTTTTGACTGGGCTTTTCGCGAGTATGGTCTGCCTGACGTCATCAGGACTGACAACGGTTCACCCTTCGCTTCAACCGGTCTCAACAGGCTCTCGAGTCTGGCCGTATGGTGGATACGACTGGGTATCTACCCAGGGCGTATTCAGCCGGGGCGACCCGATCAGAACGGGCGGCATGAGCGTATGCATCGCTCACTCAAGGCCGCGTTACTGAAGACGCCAGAAGCCAATATGGTCCAGCAGCAGTTGGCGTTTGAACGATTTCGACAGGAATTCAATCATGATCGGCCGCACGAGGCGTTGGGTATGAAAGTGCCGAACGATCTGTACGATAAATCGCCAAGGATCTATACAGGCTGGGTACCTCCTGCCGAATATGGAGCGGATATGGAGGTACGCAAAGTCAGAACAGACGGATCAATGAAGTGGAGGGGCAGGATGATCTTTTTGAGTGAGTCACTGGTAGGAGAGTCCGTTGGACTGCGAGAAGTGGACGACAACGTGTGGGACATGTACCTATGTAACTATCCACTGGGTAGGCTAGACAGCGGTGCAAGCCGGCTGTCCAGCACCCAGAAACGTAAAGGATGTCCCCGGTCTCGTTTGTAAAGGATGTCTCCGTCTGTACACCCCGATAGCAGTGGTTCAGTCAATGCATCGGTGACTGTCATACCGCTATCGGGGGCAAGCCCCCTCCCACATTTGATTTTTATCTCACCGTGGATTTTCAGCGTTTCACCGCACTCGGGCGTTGATCGCCCTGCGCAATGCCACCAACCATTTCACCAGCTCCTGCGGATCAATCGGTTTCGCTTCGTTCATTGTTCATTCCCTCGAATCACAGACCCCACAACCATAGCCGTCACTCGCCAACCCCGCGAATCTGGCAGCTATCGTGTTGGGCGATATCAATGTGATATTTCGGTATCAAAAATCGACGGTTTATGCCAATAAAGGCCGGGCTACCCGGCGTCTTGAGCGTGGGCATTCGTTTGGCTTCGGAACCATTGGCGTTGGGCGCCATCCATGCACATGGAACCCTGCTAAAAGGTCGTAGTCGCCTACACTCCGGCAAGTTGGCATCACGTAAAGGAGCCTGCATGGGCGGTCACCCTTCGACAGTTATTTTCGCACTTGGCCTGTTGGCGCTGCTGAGCGGCTGCGGCCAGGAAAAAGCCGAGCCCAAGCAGCATGCGCGGGTGTTCGTGCAGACCGTGCAGCCGACTGACTACGCAGTGGCCGTCACGCTGACCGGCGATATCCGGGCGCGGGTGCAAACCGATCTGTCCTTTCGCGTGGGGGGCAAGATCATTCAGCGCATGGTCGATGTGGGCGACCATGTCAGCGCCAAGCAAGTGCTGGCCAAGCTCGACCCCAAGGACTTGCAGAGCAGTGTCGACTCCGCCCAGGCCCAGGTCGTGGCCGAGCAGGCGCGGGTCAAGCAGACCTCCGCCGCGTTCGTGCGCCAGGAAAAACTCCTGCCCAAGGGCTACACCAGCCGCAGCGAATACGACACTGCCCAGGCCGCGTTGCGCAGCAGCCAAAGCGCCCTGGCCGCCGCCCAGGCGCAACTGGCCAATGCCCGCGAGCAACTGGGCTACACCGCGCTGTTCGCCGAGGCCCCCGGGGTGATTACTGCGCGCCAGGCTGAAGTGGGCCAGGTGGTGCAGGCCACCGTGCCGATCTTCAGCCTGGCCCGCGAGGGCGAGCGCGACGCGGTATTCGACGTGTACGAGTCGTTGCTGGTGGAACCGCCGGCCGATGCGCCGATCACGGTGAGCCTGTTGGATAACCCCAGTATCAAGGTCCAGGGCCACGTCCGCGAAGTTACCCCGGCCGTCGCTGCCAATACCGGCACGGTGCAAGTCAAAATCGCTCTGGAGGCCCTGCCCGCGGGCATGCATCTGGGCTCGGTGGTCAGCGCTACCGCCAACGGCCCGGCCAAGCCCAGCATCGAGCTGCCATGGTCGGCGCTGACCAAAGACCTCAGCGACCCCGCCGTGTGGCTGGTGGATGGCGACGGCCTGGCGCAACTGCGCAAGGTCAGTGTGGCGCGTTACCTCACCGGCAAGGTGATCATCAGTGACGGTCTGCAGGGCGGTGAAAAAGTCGTGGTGGCCGGCGGGCAATTGCTGCACCCCGGCATGCGCGTCGAAATCGCCCAGCCGCCCGACTCGGCCCAGGCCCAAGGAGTGCAACCATGATGCGCCTGACCGGCCTGCTCGCGGCCAGCCTGTTGCTGCTGGCCTGCTCCAAGAACGACCCGCCACCCGAGCCCGTGCGCCCGGTGTTGTCCATGGAAGTGAAAGCCGAAGACCAGGAAACCCTCGGCCGTTTCGCCGGCACCATCCAGGCGCGCTACGAAAGCAACCTGGGATTCCGCGTGCCCGGGCGCATCGCCCACCGCACCGTGGATGTCGGCGCCGAGGTGGAGAAGGGCGCGGTACTCGCCGTACTCGACCCCACCGACCAGCAAAACCAACTGCGCGCGGTCCAAGGCGACCTCGCCCGCGTGCAGGCGCAGTTCATCAACGCCCAGGCCAGCGCCCGTCGCCAGCAGGCGTTGTTCAACCGTGGCGTCGGCGCCCAGGCCCAGTTGGACGCAGCCCAGACCGGCCTGAAAACCACCCAGGCCAGCCTCGACCAGGCGCAGGCCTCGGTCAACCAGGCCAAGGACCAGCTCAACTACGCCCGATTGCGTACCGACCATGGCGGCATCGTTACCGCCTGGAACGCCGAGGCCGGCCAGGTGGTCAGCGCGGGCCAGCAAGTGGTGACCCTGGCGCGCCCGGACATCAAGGAGGCGGTGATCGACCTGCCCGCCGGCCTCGCCGAGCGTCTGCCGCCTGATGTGGTGTTCCTCGTCGCCGGGCAACTCGACCCCAGCGTGAACACCACCGCCACCGTGCGCGAAATCGAGCCCCAGGCCCAGAGCGCCACGCGCACCCGTCGCGCGCGCCTGACCCTGGCCGACACGCCGGCGGCCTTTCTGCTGGGTACGGCGATCAGCGTGACCTTGAGCTCGGCCATCCCACCGCGCATCGAACTGCCGTTGAGCGCCTTGCAGCAAATCGACGGCAAAACGCGGATCTGGCTGCTGGACACCCAAAGCCGGACCGTGCAGCCGCGTGAAGTCACGGTGCTCAGTCGTGACGCCGACAGCGTTTTGCTCAACGGCGGGGTCAAGCCCGGTGAGCGCATCATCGTCGCCGGTGTGAACAGCCTGCAACCGGGGCAAACAGTCAAGATCGACGAGGACAGCCCGCGATGAAAGGGAGTTTCAACTTATCCGAATGGGCCCTCAAGCATCAGTCCTTCGTCTGGTACCTGATGTTCGTCGCGCTGCTGATGGGCGTGTTTTCCTACGAGAACCTGGGCCGCGAGGAAGACCCTTCGTTCACCATCAAAACCATGGTGATCCAGACCCGCTGGCCGGGCGCGACCCAGGAAGAAACGCTCAAACAGGTGACCGACCGCATCGAGAAAAAACTCGAAGAACTCGACGCCCTCGACTACGTGAACAGCTACACCCGGCCCGGTGAGTCCACGGTGTTCGTGTACCTCAAGGACACCACCAGCGCCAAGGCGATCCCCGAGATCTGGTACCAGGTGCGCAAGAAGATCGACGATATTCGCGGCAGCTTCCCCCAGGGCTTGCAGGGGCCGTCGTTCAACGATGAGTTCGGTGACGTGTTCGGCTCGGTGTACGCCTTTACCAGCGACGGCCTGTCGATGCGCCAGCTGCGCGACTACGTGGAGCAGGCGCGCGCCGAGATCCGTGCGGTGCCGGGCCTGGGCAAGGTCGAGCTGATCGGCCAGCAGGACGAAGTGATTTACCTGAATTTCTCCACGCGCAAACTCGCGGCCCTGGGGATCGACCAACGCCAGGTGGTGCAGAGCCTGCAGGCGCAGAACGCAGTGACCCCGGCCGGGGTGATCGAAGCCGGGCCGGAGCGCATTTCCGTGCGGACGTCCGGGCAGTTCGCCTCGGAAAAAGACCTGGCCAACGTCAACCTGCGTCTCAACGACCGCTTCTATCGCCTGGCGGACGTCGCCGACATCAGCCGTGGCTACGTTGACCCGGCGACGCCAATGTTCCGTTTCAACGGCAAGCCGGCGATCGGTTTGGCGATCGCGATGCAGAAGGGCGGCAATATCCAGTCGTTCGGCGAGGCCCTGCACACGCGCATGGACGAACTGACCGCCGACCTGCCGGTGGGGGTCGGCGTCTACAAGGTCTCCGATCAGGCGGAAGTGGTGCAAGAGGCCGTCGGCGGCTTCACCAGCGCGCTGTTCGAAGCGGTGATCATCGTGCTGGTGGTGAGCTTTATCAGCCTCGGCCTGCGTGCCGGGCTGGTGGTGGCGTGCTCGATCCCGCTGGTGCTGGCGCTGGTGTTCGTGTTCATGGAATACAGCGGCATCACCATGCAGCGCGTGTCCCTGGGAGCGCTGATCATCGCGCTCGGTTTGCTGGTGGACGACGCGATGATCACCGTGGAGATGATGATCACGCGCCTGGAAAAAGGCGAAACCAAGGCGCAGGCGGCGACCTACGCCTACACCTCCACCGCGTTCCCGATGCTCACCGGCACCCTGGTGACCGTGGCCGGGTTTGTGCCGATCGGCCTCAACGCCAGTTCGGCGGGCGAGTACACCTTCACCCTGTTCGCGGTGATTGCCGTGGCGATGTTGGTGTCGTGGGTGGTGGCGGTGCTGTTTGCGCCGGTGATCGGCGTGCATATCCTCAGCGCCAACGTGAAACCCCACAGTGCCGAACCGGGGCGCATCGGCCGCGCTTTCAATGGCGGCATGCTGTGGGCCATGCGCAACCGCTGGTGGGCCATCGGCATCACCGTGGCGCTGTTCGCGGCGTCGGTGTTTTCCATGCAGTTTGTGCAGAACCAGTTCTTCCCGTCGTCGGACCGTCCGGAGATCCTCGTCGACCTCAACCTGCCGCAAAACGCCTCGATCAACGAAACCCGCAAAGCCGTCGACCGCCTCGAAGCGATCATCAAGGACGACCCGGATATCGAGCGCTGGAGCACTTACATCGGCCAGGGCGCGATCCGTTTCTACCTGCCCCTCGACCAACAACTGGAAAACCCTTACTACGCGCAGTTGGTGATCGTCAGCAAGGGCCTGAAGGCGCGCGGCGAGTTGATCGCGCGCCTGCAAAAACGCCTGCGTGAGGATTTCGTCGGCGTCGGCAGCTTTGTGCAGCCGCTGGAGATGGGCCCGCCGGTGGGGCGGCCGATCCAGTACCGCGTCTCCGGCAAAGACACTGACCAGGTGCGCAAGCACGCCATCGAACTGGCGACCTTGCTGGACAAGAACCGCCACCTGGGTGAGATCATTTACGACTGGAACGAACCGGGCAAAGTCCTGCGCATCGAGATTGCCCAGGACAAGGCGCGGCAGTTGGGCTTGTCTTCCGAAGACGTGGCGCAGTTGATGAACAGCGTGGTCAGTGGCGTGTCGGTGACTCAGGTGCATGACGATATCTACCTGATCGACGTGGTCGGCCGCGCCGAAGATGCCGAGCGCGGCACGCCGGAAACCTTGCAGAACCTGCAGATCGTCACGCCCAACGGCGTCTCGATTCCGCTGCTGGCTTTCGCCACTGTGCGTTATGAGCTGGAGCAACCGCTGGTGTGGCGCCGCGACCGCAAGCCGACCATCACCCTCAAGGTGGCGGTGCGCGACGCGATGCAGCCGACCGATCTGGTCAAGCAGCTCAAGCCCGAGATCGATGCGTTCAACGCCGGCCTGCCGGTGGGCTACAAGGTCGCCACCGGCGGCACCGTGGAAGAAAGCGGCAAGGCCCAGGGCCCGATTGCCAGCGTGGTGCCGTTGATGCTGTTTTTGATGGCGACCTTCCTGATGATCCAGCTGCACAGCGTGCAGAAGATGTTCCTGGTGGCCAGCGTCGCGCCGCTGGGGTTGATCGGCGTGGTGCTGGCGCTGGTCCCCACCGGCACGCCCATGGGCTTCGTGGCGATCCTTGGCATTCTGGCGCTGATCGGCATCATCATCCGCAACTCGGTGATCCTGGTGACGCAAATCGAGGAATATGAACTGGCCGGCTACACGCCGTGGGATGCGGTGGTGCAAGCCACCGAACACCGGCGCCGGCCGATCCTGCTGACGGCGGCTGCGGCGAGCCTGGGCATGATCCCGATTGCGCGGGAAGTGTTCTGGGGGCCGATGGCCTACGCGATGATCGGCGGGATCATCATTGCCACGCTGCTGACGCTGTTGTTCCTGCCGGCGCTGTATGTGGCCTGGTACAAGATTCGCGAGCCGAAGCCGGAACATCAGGAAGAACGCGGTTAAAAAGGTGGGAGGGGGCTTGCTCCCGATAGCGGTACTTCAGTTGGCGCAACTTTGACTGACCCAGCGCTATCGGGAGCAAGCCCCCTCCCACATTTGGAATGTATTGTCAGGCGGTTATTCAGGTTTTGCGCCAGACGCTGGCCAACCAGGGCTGCTGCTCGCGGGGTAGTCCGGCTGGGCGATAGTAGTGCTCCAGTTCCACAAAACCGGCGGCGGTCAGCAACGATTGCCACGCTTCCAAGTCGTGATAAGACCCATATCGCGGCCCATTCCAGCCTTCGCGGTTGTCACCGCGTGGATTGGAACTGAACAACACCCCGCCCGGTTTCAGCGCGCCATGCAGCTGCTTGAGCACACGCGGCAGTTCCTGCTTGGGAATGTGAAACAGCACCGCATTGGCAAAGATCCCGTCGAAGCGTGCGTTGGGTAGGTCCAGCTTCAGGAAGTCCTGCTGCAGCACCTCGCAGCCGCTGTCTTCGCGCGCCATCTGCGCAAAGCGCTCGGAGCCGTCGAGGCCCACGGCGATGTGGCCCATGCGCGTAAAGGTCTGCAAATCCCGCCCCGGCCCGCAGCCGAAGTCCAGCACGGTAAACGGCGCCGCGCCCTGGATATGCCGCAGCAGCGCGTCGATGTTCTGGCTCACATCGTGATCGCGGGTGCCTTCACGGAAGTCCTCGGCCACGCTGTTGTAGTGGTCGAGGGTAGTGGCGGTGATCTGGTTGAGGTCGTCGGGGGCGAGTTTCATGGGGAGGCGCTTTGGAGGTGAAGTGCTGACTATATCCCATGTCCAGTTGACTGCCCCCTGAGACGGCTCTTCATTTGATGACTGCGCTTGAATTAATCAGTGAAATTTACGGAGTAGTACGACTCATTGGATAGGATTTGTAGACTCCGTAAAGAGGTCATCAAGATGTAACTGTATTTGGGTTGGGGGATGTTGTTAACGGTAGTTGTTGAATTTTGCCGGTGAAGCGGAGTTGCCGCTGCATCGCCAAGCGTGACGGCGGCCAGCGCCAACACCAGCGTCGCGCACCTGGCGCAGGTGGTTATAGTAGACATGGTATTCGCTCCTTGATTCGTCGCAAACGGTGTCGAGCCGATTAAACCTGCATAACCCCCCTCCAACAACTGTCAACCTTGACAGGTCCAAACGAGTGCTCAGCGCGTGTTCAGCCCCCGCGCTTTGTGAATTAATCACAGTGATGAGTAAGGGGGGGGAGTCCACTCACACTACATGTCAGTCAGTGTCTATTTGTATTGGAGCTTCTGTGTAAACACATTATTACCCCAGTTAAAGATCGCTCCTTTGTTGAACGTGAAGGAGTTGTTAACGGTAGTTGTTGAATATTGCCCGTGAAGCGGAATTGCCGCTGCATCGCCAAGCGTGACGGCGGCCAGTGCTAACACCAGCGTGGCGCACCTGGCGCAGGTGGTTATAGTGGACATGGCATTCGCTCCCTGATCCGTCGCAGACAGTGTCGAGCCAATTAAACCCGCGAAAACCCCCTCCAACAACTGTCAACCTTGACAGGTACAAACGAGTGCTCAGCGCTTGTTCAGCCCCCGCGCCAAGCGGTCTCCGCCCAGCTGAATCACCGCCACCAGCAGCACCAGCAGCACAATCACCGTGAGCATGATCTGCGTATCAAAGCGCTGATAACCATAGCGGTAGGCAATATCCCCCAACCCACCTGCACCAATCGCCCCAGCCATGGCCGACGAGTTGATCATGGTCACCAGGGTGATGGTGAACCCGCCGACGATCCCCGGTAGCGCTTCGGGCAACAGTACGTGCCAGATGATGTGCCAGCGCCGGCAGCCCATGGCTTGTGCGGCTTCGATCAAGCCGTGGTCGACTTCGCGCAGGCTCACTTCGGCGATGCGCGCAAAGAACGGCGTCGCGGCGATGGTCAGCGGCACTACCGCCGCCCACACGCCGTAGGTGGTGCCGACGATCAGCCGGGTGAACGGGATCAGCGCCACCATCAGGATCAGAAACGGAATCGAGCGGAACAGATTGACGAACGCCCCCAGCACCCGGTTCAGCGCCGGAGCCTGGTAGATGCCGCCCTTGTCGCTGGTGACCAGGAACACCGCCAGCGGAATCCCCACCAGCAACGCGATCAGCGACGACACGCCGACCATCAACAGCGTGTCGATGGCGCCCTGCACTAAACGATCAAACCACATAACCCAACACCTCCACCTGTTGTGCCCAATGCCCGGCGCGGCTGCGCAGTGTGTCGGGGTCATGGGGCGAGCCATTCACCGCCAGCAGCAATTGCCCCAGGGCATGCCCCTGAATCCGTTCCACGCCGCCTTGCAGCAAGCGCACGCGCCCGCCGAGGGCGCCGAACAGCGCGGCCAGGTCGGGTTCATCGGTGGCGCTGCCGCTGAACTGCAAGCGCAGTACCAGCGCGGCGTCAGCCGAGGCCGGCGTGGGTTGCAGGCGGCTTTGCAGTTCTTCCGCCAGGCCGTGTTGCAGCGGCGCCAGCAGGGTTCGGCTGACCTCATGCTGCGGGTTGCCAAACACTTCCCACACCGGGCCTTGCTCGACGATGCGCCCGTGTTCGAGCACCACCACGCGGTCGCAGATCTCGCGAATCACCGCCATCTCATGGGTGATCAACACGATGGTCAGGCCCAGCCGTTGGTTGATCTCGCGCAGCAGGCCGAGGATCGATTGGGTGGTCTCCGGGTCGAGGGCCGAGGTGGCCTCGTCGCACAGCAGAATCTCTGGGTCGTGGACCAGCGAACGGGCGATGCCCACGCGCTGTTTCTGCCCGCCGGAGAGTTGCGCCGGGTAGGCCTTGTGCTTGTCCTTCAGGCTCACCAGCTCCAGCAGTTCACGCACCTTCTGCTCGCGCTGCAACTTGGGGACGCCGGCGACTTTGAGCGGCAACTCGACGTTCTGCCACACGGTCTTGGCCGACATCAGGTTGAAGTGCTGGAAGATCATGCCGATGCGCCGCCGCAGCGCCACCAGGCGGTCTTCGTCGAACGCGCCGATGTCGACCTGATCGATCAGCACGCGCCCGCTGCTGGGTTGTTCCAGGCGGTTGATGGTGCGGATCAGCGACGACTTGCCGGCGCCGCTGCGGCCAATGATGCCGAACACTTCGCCGCGCTGGATGGCCAGGTCGATGCCTTGCAGCGCGTGTACCGTGCCGTCGTAGGTCTTGCCCAGGTTGATAAAACGCACATGGGCGCGGTTGAGGTGCGGATGCAGTTCAGTCTGCTCGGCGTTCCTGGGTGGTGTGCCCAGGTCGCGCAGTTGGATGTTGGCGGCCGTCATGTTCAACCTTCCCAGCCGACTTGGTAGAGCTTGCCGAGGGATTTATCCAGGGCGGCGCGCACCACCGGCGAGTGCTGGTAGAGGTCGACGAACTTGATCACCCGCGGGTCGGTTTTGGCTTTCGGCTGGATCACGAACTGGATCACGTATTCCGGGTGGTCGAGGCCGTCGAACAGCAGCGCCGACTCGGCATCGAAGGTCTTGGACAGGCGGATATACGCCGGATAACCCTGCACCAGATCCGCATCGTCATAGGCGCGCACCAACTGCACGGCCTCGACTTGCAGGATCTTGAGCTGCTTCGGGTTGGCGATGATGTCTTCTTCGGTGGCCTTGTAACCCACGCCCGGCTTGAGCGTGATCAGCCCCGCCTTGGCCAGCAGTTGCAGGCCGCGCCCGCTGTTGATCGGGTCGTTGGCAATCGCCACGCTGGCGCCTTGGGGCAGGTCGTTGAAGCTTTTGTATTTTTTCGAATACAGCCCGACGTTGTTGATGATGCCCGGCGCATACGGCACCAGATCAAACCCGGCGGCGGCCTTGGCGTTTTCCAGGAAGGGGATGTGCTGGAAGTAGTTCACGTCGATATCGCCGGCGGCCAGGCTGACGTTGGGCGCGATCCAGTCGGTGAACTCCACCAGCTCGACGTTCAAGCCTTGCTTGCCGGCCTCGGCCACGGCGGCTTCCAGGGGAATTGCGAAGGCCGCGGTGGTGCCGACTTTCAGCGGCGCGTCGGCGGCGAACAGCGTCGAACTGAACAACCCGAAGGCCAGGGCCAGGGCTTTGACTGGGTGGGACAACAGGGTCTTTTTCATAGGTAGTTTCCAATGTGTAGGAGCGAGCTTGCTCGCGAAAAACTTGAGGGCGCTGCGGGGTATCAGAGGCCCCGCGTTATCGTTGACGATCTTCGCGAGCGAGCTCGCTCCTACAGGGGGCCGTGGCGGTAGGTGGAGCCGGTGTGTTGTTCGGGTAAGCGGGCGCCGCCGTGGAAGACTTTTTCCCGCAGCGTTCCGCTCTCGTAAGCGGTCTTGTACGACCCGCGCCGCTGCAACTCCGGCACCACCAGGTCGATGAAGTCCACATAGCTTTCCGGGGTGACGATGCGCGTGAGGTTGAAGCCATCCAGCCCGGTTTCAGCGACCCAGGATTCCAGCTCGTCCGCCACTTGCTCGGGCGAACCGACCACGGTGATGTAGCGCCCGCCGAGGGCGTGCTGCTCGAGCAATTTGCGGCGGGTCCAATCGTTGTTCTGCAGGTGCTGGGTGGCGGACTGGATCGCGTTGCTCTTCACGTACTGGATCGGTTCGTCGAGGGCGTACTGGGAAAAATCGATCGCCGTGGACGCCGAGAAATGCGCCACGCCGGCTTCCGCGCTGGCATAGCTCAGGTACTCGGCATGCTTGGCCCAGGCCAGCGCCTCGGTGGCGCCGACGATCACGTTGAGGCCCATGAACACCTTGATGTCGTGCGGGTTGCGCCCGGCCGCCACGGCGCTGGCGCGCACCTTGTCCACCTGGAGCCGGGTGCTGGCCTTGTCCCGCCCGCTGATGAACACGCACTCGGCATGCCGCCCGGCGAACACCAGGCCACGCGCCGAAGTGCCAGCCTGGAACAGCAGCGGTGTGCGTTGCGGCGACGGTTCGCACAGGTGATAACCCTCCACCTGGTAGAACTCACCGTGGTGCTCGACTTTGTGCACCTTGCCCGGCTGCGCATACACCCGCGCCTGCGGATCGTTGAGCACGGCGTCGTCTTCCCAGCTGCCTTCCCAGAGTTTGTAGAGCACCTGCAGATACTCATCGGCCTGGTCGTAGCGTCGGTCATGTTCGACCTGTTCGGTCAGGCCCATGGCCTTGGCGGCGCTGTCGAGGTAGCCGGTGACGATGTTCCAGCCGACCCGACCACGGCTCAGGTGGTCGAGCGTGGACATGCGCCGGGCGAACAGATACGGCGGCTCGTAGGTCAGGTTGGCGGTCAGGCCGAAACCGAGGTGTTGGGTCACGGCGGCCATGGCCGAGAGCAGCAGCAACGGGTCGTTGACCGGCAGTTGGATCGACTCTTTGAGCGGCACGTCGATGGCGTCCTGGTACACGTCGTAGACGCCGACGATATCGGCAATGAACAACCCGTCGAACAGCCCGCGCTCCAGGGTTCGCGCCAGGTCGGTCCAATACTCGAGGGTTTTGTACTGGGTGGACGTGTCCCGCGGGTGCGTCCACAAGCCGTGATTGATATGCCCGATGCAGTTCATGTTGAAGGCATTGAGCAGGATTTTTTTCTTCGCCATTCAGATGGTCCCCCGCAGTGGCGGTTTTTCATCGTTGAGGTAGTAATTACCCACGGCGTGGTACTTCCAGCGCACCGGGTCGTGCAGGGTATGCACGCGGGCGTTGCGCCAGTGGCGATCGAGGCCGTGCTCGGCCAGGGTCGCCTGGCTGCCGGCCAGTTCGAACAGGGTGCTGCCGGCCGCCAGGGAAATTTCGGTGCTCAGGGCGCGTGCTTCGGCGACCGCGATCGAGGCGGCGGCCACGGTCTCGGCGTGGCTGTCGGCCTGGGCGCGGTCGAGAAACTCGCCTGCGCGCTCCAGCAAGGCTTCGGCGGCGTGCAGGCGAATGCTCAAGTGGCCGAAGCTCTTCAGCGTCAGCGGGTCTTCGCTGGCCTTGTCGCTGCCGGAGTCGATCCACGGGCGGGTCTTGGTGCGTACAAAGTGCAGCGCGTCCTCGAAGGCGGCGCGGGCGATGCCGGTGTCGATGGCGGCGTGGAGGATCTGCGCCAGCGGGCCGACGGTGGTCGGGCGTTCGAAGGCGCTCTGGAACGGGAGCACGTCGTGCGCTGCGACCCGCACGTTGTCGAACACCACCGAACCGCTGCCGGTGGTGCGCTGGCCGAAGCCGCTCCAGTCGTCGATCACCGTCAGGCCCGCGCTGTCGCGGGGCACGAAGGCCAGGTGCTGGATGCCGTTCTCGTCCACCACGGAGGTCGGGATGCGTTGCGCGTAGATCGCGCCGGTGGCGTAGAACTTGCGGCCATTGATCCGAAAACCGTCGCCGTCGCGGGTGAGGCGGGTCACGCGGTCGTGGGCGGTCTTGGTGCCCAGTTCCGCCAGGGCGTTGCCGAAGCGCTGGCCGGCCAGCACCTCGGCGTACAGGCGTTGTTGCTGCGCGGGGCTGCCGTTCACGCGCAGCACTTCGAGGGCGTAGAAATGGTTTTGCGGGATCTGGCCCAGCGAGGCGTCGGCCTGGGCGATCAGCGCGATGACCTTGGCCAGGGTGACGTTGGACACGCCAGCGCCGCCGTAGGCTTTCGGCACGCTGATGCCCCACAGGCCGGAGCGCGAAAATACGTCCAGTTCGGGCAGCGGCAGGCGGCGCTCGCGGTCGCGCTGGGCGCTGTCGCGGCGCAGGTCTTCAGCCAGGTCGCTGGCGATAATCAGGGCTTGTTCGTCGCTGGTGATGAGCGCGACGTGGGTAGATAAAGTCATCGGTGTTCTCCAGAAGCGCGTGGAAAAAGTGTTCTGGGCGGTTAGATCCAGGAGTGACGAGCCGGCAATGTGCCGTTCAGGCGATAAGCGCCCACCGCGTGATACTTCCAGCGCACCGGGTCGTGCAGGGTGTGGACCCGGGCATTGCGCCAGTGGCGGTCGAGGTTGAATTCGGCGAGGGTGGCGCGGCTGCCGGCCAGTTCGAAGAGTTTTTCGCTGGCCAGCAGCGACACTTCGGTGGTCAACACCTTGGCCTCGGCCACGGCAATCGAGGCGCGTGCGGCGGACTGCGCGGTGATCGGCGCGGCGCTGACCTGGTCCAGCACCTGGCCGGCCTTGCGCAGGAGGGCTTCGGCGGCGTGCAGTTCGATCTTCAATTTGCCGATGTCGGCGATCACATACAGGTCATCGCTGGCGCGTTCGACCTTGGCGTCGATCCACGGGCGTGAGCGCTCGCGGACGAACGCAATGGTGTCATCCAGCGCGCCACGGGCAATGCCGGCATCGATGGCTGCCTGGATCAATTGCGAGACCGCGCCCTGGATATTCGGGCGTTGGCCGAGACGCCAGTTTTCGACCACCAGCTCTGCGTCCACCGGCACCCGGTCGAGCAGCACGGTGCCGCTGGCGGTGGTGCGTTGGCCGAAGCCGGACCAGTCGTCGACGATGCGCAGCCCTTGCGTGCCACGGCGCACAAACGCCATGACCTGCTTGCCGTCGTCGTTCAGCGCCTTCACCGCGACCCAATGGGCGAACAGGGCGCCGGTGGAGTAGAACTTCTGGCCGCTGATCACGTAACCGTCGCCTTCGGCGCTGATCCGCGCCTTGAGCTCCAGGGTGTTTTTTGTGCCGCGCTCCGGGCCGCCGTTACCGATGCGCCAGCCGTCGAGCACGCTCTGGAACAGCTGTTTTTTCTGGCGCTCGGTGGCCGCGCCCTGCAGCAGGTGCAGGATGCCGAAATGGTTCTGCGGGATCTGCCCGAGGGCCGGGTCGGCCGCGCTGATGATCGCGAAGACTTCGGCCAGGGTGGTGAACGACACCTGCGGGCCGCCGTACTCGCGGGGAATGGAAATACTGCCCAGACCACTGCGGGTGAATTGCTCGATCTGCGCCCAGGGCAGCTTGCGCTGCTGGTCGCGCTTGGCGGCCTGTACGCGCGCGGCCTGGGCCAACTCATGGGCCGCGCTCAGCGCTTGGGCATCGTTGCGCAGCACAACGGCCGGCAACAGCAGGGGGGCGACGTCCAGATCACTCTGGGGGGGTGTTAGAGCCAAGTTAGACATCAGCGCCGCTCCTTGGCTGCACGTAATGCCCTGGCGTTCTGCACCGGGGTAATTCTGACCATACCGACCTCGCATTCAATGAAATGGAAACAAAACAATCAGGAATGTCCGGTGGTCCGGTTTATATACCCTAAACGTGTTAAATATTTAAATAAACTAACTTTTAGGAATATGCATAGAAGGGCCGTTACCCACGCTTCAGGGGCGACGCGGTTGATAGATCTGCGCGGCGCTGGAAGGGCGCTTCGGTGTCGCCGGCACATAGGCGGCGATGCGCAGTGTGCGGGCCGGCGCCCAGCGTGAGTTATTGCCCACCCGATCGAGAATGCAGTACGTGACGTCCAGCCGGCTGTCGTCGCCGGCTTCGATGATGATCGCCGACGGCACCCACACCTGCACCGCGATGCCGACGGCTCGGGCCTGGATTTTCGGCAGGTCCAGGCGCGCATCGCCCCAGCGCAGGGTGATGGCGTCGCCGCGGGTCATGTTCAGGTAGGGTTCGATGGTCAGCGGAATACCGCGCCGCACCTGGCTGCTGTTGACGCCGTAGCGACGAATCATGTCGGGCAGGCCCACAGGGGCGAGGTTCTGGTTTTCGTCGCTGTACAGCGCGCTCGGTTGGCCGCCCGGGTAGTTGGTCTTGACCTGCACCGTGGTCACCGCTGAGCGTGCGGGGCCGTGGCCGATCTGCATGACCTGGTAGTGAACCCGTGCATGGCCGTCCTGCACAAAGCTTTCCGGCACCCGCAGTTGGGTGGCGGTGCCGACCTTGCACGCGGTGACACGCCGCGAGTCGGCAAAGCAGTTGTTCCAGAACAGCTCGATCAGGTCACCCTCATCCATGCCGGGGTAGGGCGCGATGTCGACGTGCAGCTGTGTGGCGGCCAGGGCGTTGATGCCGTTGCCAAGTGCCTGGGGCAGGGTCGGGGCAGTGAGCAGGGCCGGGGTTGCGGTGCGCGTCATAGTAATCTCCTTGATGCAGCCAGCAGCAATCGTTCCGGACCCTTGGCGCGGGAACGCGACGGGGGCCGAAAGGAACGATTCAGTGAAAAGCCGGGATAGGATCCAATCCTCTGGGCGCTAGATAAGAGCGTTGGCCGGAGGGCGTCAATGGCGGCAAAAGGCTAAACGGCGGGTTTGGGAAGATTCAGAACGGTCTGACTGGGCGCGGGAATTTCGGAGGTGGCGCAGGGGCTGTTTTACCCAGGCAGGCCGGGCGTGTGCGGGAGCGGGCTCCCCCACACGCGTTGTGCTGCCGGTGGGCGCGCGTCAATGCGCGAGAAACTTGCTCAGGAACTGTTTCGTGCGTTCTTCCCTAGGGTTGGCGAACAACGCCTTGGCCTCGCCTTGCTCCACGATCACCCCTTTGTCGAAGAAGATCACCCGGTTGGCGACATCCCGGGCAAAGCTCATTTCGTGGGTGACGATCACCATGGTGCGGTTTTCTTCGGCCAGGCTGCGAATGGTCGCCAGCACTTCGCCCACCAGTTCCGGGTCGAGGGCCGAGGTGGGTTCGTCGAACAGGATCACCTCCGGCTCCATGGCCAACGCCCGGGCAATCGCCACGCGCTGTTGCTGGCCGCCGGAGAGGCGCCGGGGGTAGGCGTCTTCCTTGCCGGCCAGGCCGACCCGCGCCAACAGCGTGCGGCCCAGGGCGGTCGCGGCCTCGCGGGGCATCTTCTTGACCACGGTCGGGCCTTCGATGACGTTTTCCAGCGCGGTGCGGTGCGGGAACAGGTTGAAGTTCTGGAACACAAAACCTACGTGCTGGCGCAGGCGCCGCACCAGGCCCTGTTGCTGGTTGAGCGGCTTGCTGCTGTCGATCTCGATGTCACCGACCTTGATGCGACCGCTGGTGGGGGTTTCGAGGAAGTTCAGGCAGCGCAGGAAAGTGGTCTTGCCGGAGCCGCTGGGGCCGATGATGGCGACGACTTCGCCTTCCTTGACCTCCAGGTCGATGCCGTTGAGCACCACCTGGCCGTTGAATTGTTTGGTCAGTTTTTCAACCACGATCATGCTTCAAGACTCCAGGTCATGCCGGTTGACCCGGTCTTCCAGACGATTTTGAAAATGCGCCAGGATGCTTGCCAGGACCCAGTAGATCAGGGCGGCGGACAGATACATGGTGAAGATTTCGAAGGTGCGCGCCGACACCAGTTGCGCCTGGCGGAACAGCTCGGGCACCTGGATGGTGGCCGCCAGCGCGGTGTCCTTGACCAGCGAAATAAAGCTGTTGCCCAGCGGCGGCAACGCGGTACGCATCGCTTGCGGCAGGATGGCCCGGCGCAGGGTCTGCGCGCGGGTCATGCCGATACTGGCCGCGGCTTCCCACTGGCCGCGCTCGATGGACGCGATGGCGGCACGCAGGATTTCACAGGCGTAGGCGGCCATGTTCAGCGAGAAGCCGATCATGGCGGCCGGGATCGGGTCCAGCTCGATGCCCACTTGCGGCAAGCCGTAGTAGATCAGGAACAGTTGCACCAGCAGGGGCGTGCCGCGAAAGAACGACACGTAGACGCGAGCAACCCCGCGCAGCAGCATGAAGCGCGACAGGCGCATCAAGGCCAGGCCGAAGCCCAGCAGCAAGCCGAAAAACATCCCGCCGAGGCTGAGGATTACCGTGAAATACGCGCCCTTGAGCAGAAAGGGCGCGGAGTCCAGCGCGAGTTGGAAACCTGCTTCCATTATTGAGTGACGTCAGCGTTGAAGTACTTCTCGGACAGCTTCTTCAAGGTGCCGTCGGCGCGCAGTTTGTCGAGCGCCTTGTTCACGGCCTCGAGCAATTCCGGCTCGCCTTTGCGCAGGGCAATACCGGCTTCCTGGCGGGAGAAGGCGTCGCCGGCGGCGGCAGTGTCCTTGGCTTTCTTGGCGTATTCGAGTGCGGCGAGGCGGTCGATCAGAATCGCGTCGATGCGGCCGATGCGCAGGTCCTGGAACTTGGTAGGGTCATCGTTGTAGGTCTTGATGATGGCTTTGGGCTGATTGTCCTTGAGCCATTGTTCGTAGTTGGTGCCCAGGCCCACGCCGACTTTCTTGCCGGCCAGGTCGTCGGCGGTCTTGATGGTGTCGACGTTTTTGGCCAGGGTCAGGGCCTGGATGCCGGAGACGGTATAAGGCTTGGAGAAGTCGTACTTCTTCTTGCGCTCTTCGGAGATGGTCACTTGGTTGACGACCGCATCCAGGCGCTTGGATTCCAGGGCGGCGAGGATGCCGTCCCATGGCGTGGCCTGCAGTTTGACCTTGACGCCCAGCTCCTTGGCCAGCGCCTCCGACAGCTCGACCTCGAAACCGCTGAGCTTGCCGCTTTCGTCGACAAAGCTGAACGGTGGGTAAGTGCCTTCGAGACCGATCTTGATCTCACCGGCTTTCTTGATGTTGCCCAACTGTTCGCCGGCCACGGCCTGGCCCAACCAACCAGCGCCGAGGGCCAGGCCCAGTGTGCCGACCAGCAATGTGCGACGGAATACAGAAATAGTCATGAAGAGCCCCTGTGTTGTTATGTTGAGCGAAGCAGGTGACGCGGTAGACGTATCCTGCCTTAAAGCGCGTAGCGCGTCTTCGCCTACGGCGCGATGATAAAGCCGGTTTTTAAGACTTGAAAATAATATAAATCTAAATTGATATTCTATTTTTGAACATGCACTCAATCCAATTGTGGGAGGGGGCTTGCCCCCGATAGGGCCGTGTCAGCTTATGCATGTATCACTGACCCACCGCTATCGGGGGCAAGCCCCCTCCCACATGTTGATCCCTGTTTATTCAGTTAAATACGGCGTTGTAAGCAAACAACGCCGGCGCCCCACCGGTATGCAGGAAAATGATCGGGCCATCCTCAAAGCGCTGACGCCCGATACCGTCCAGCAAGCCGGCCATGGCCTTGCCAGTGTAGACCGGGTCCAGCAGCAAGCCTTCCTGGCTCGCCAATAGCTTGACCGCTGAAAGGGTGCCGGCGTTCGGTTCACCATAACGCGGGCCGAAGTATTCGTCCCACAGGATCACCTTGAAGGCCTCGGGGATGTCCACACCGAGCAACGCGGCGGTGCGTTCGGCCAGACCCTGCACTTTCGGGCGTTGGGCTTCGTCGGTGCGCGACACGGTAACGCCGACGACCGGCAAGTTCGGCAGCACTTCGCTCAACGCCAGGGCCAGGCCGCTGTGGGTGCCCGCACTGCCCGAGGCCAAGACCACGGCGGCGAATTCCAGACCGCTGTCTTCGATCTGCGCGGCCAGTTCCAGCCCGGCCCGCACATACCCCAGGGCGCCGAGCGCATTGGAGCCGCCGATGGGCACCAGGTACGGCTTCTTGCCGTTGCTGCGCAGGCGATCGGCGAGGGCGTTGAGCTGGTCGTCGGCGTTGTCGAGGTTCTCTACCAACTCGACCTTGGCGTCGAACAGGTCCAGCAGCAGACGGTTGCCGTTGCCGAGGTAGTTGGGGTCTTCGGTGCCGGTGGGATTTTCCAGCAGAGCGACGCAGCCCAAGCCCAGCTTGGCGGCCAGCGCGGCGGTCTGGCGCACGTGGTTGGACTGGATGGCCCCGGCGGTCACCAGGGTATCGGCACCCTGGGCGATGGCATCGGCCGCCAGGTATTCGAGTTTGCGCAGCTTGTTGCCACCCATGGCCAGCGGTGTGGTGTCGTCGCGCTTGACGTAGATGTCCCTGCCCAGCCAGGTCGACAGCCGCTCGAGTTTTTCCAGGGCAGTGGCGCCGCCCAGCAGTTCCAGGCGGTTAAAACGGTCGAGCTGTTGTTTGATCATGGCTACGCACGGTTGCTAAGTGATGGGGCGACTATAGGCAGGCACTTTTCATCGGGCAACCGCCAATCGTTTATGCTTGATGGTTCTTAGCATTGCACCATTGGTTCTTAAGAGCAGCCGGGGTGCCTATCGTAAAGTGATGGCCATTTTGTCAGGAGTGAATACCGTGAGTGAGCGTTCCAGTCATTGGCAATTACCCACCATTGTCAGCCAACTGCGCAGCGCGCGGGACCAGTGGCGAGCGCGCAATGGCCGCATGAGTGGCGAGCACGGCGGTCGCGAGCTGCCTTCGCGCGAGGCCGTGGCGCAGATCCTCGAAGCGCTGTGCGGCGCGCTGTTTCCGATGCGCCTGGGGCCGGTGGACCTGCGTGAGGAAAGTGAAGATTTCTACGTCGGCCACACCCTCGACGTCGCCTTGAATGCCTTGCTCGGCCAAGCGCGCCTGGAACTGCGCTACGCCGCGCGCCAGAGCGGCCAGGATGACAGTGATGTCGACGCCCGCGCCATACGCCTGATCCAGGATTTCGCCCTGGCCTTGCCGTCCCTGCGCAGCCTGTTGGACACCGATGTGCTGGCCGCCTACCACGGCGACCCGGCTGCGCGCAGTGTGGATGAAGTGCTGCTGTGCTATCCGGGGATACTGGCGGTGATTCACCATCGCCTGGCCCATCATCTGTACCGCGCCGGCCTGCCGTTGTTGGCGCGCATCAGCGCGGAGATCGCCCACTCGGCCACCGGCATCGACATACACCCCGGCGCGCAGATCGGCCCGAGTTTCTTTATCGACCACGGCACGGGTGTGGTGATTGGCGAAACCGCGATCATCGGCGAGCGCGTGCGTATCTACCAGGCGGTGACGTTGGGCGCCAAGCGCTTCCCGGCGGATGAGGACGGGCAGTTGCAGAAAGGCCATCCACGCCATCCGATCGTCGAGGACGACGTGGTGATCTATGCCGGGGCGACGATCCTCGGGCGGATCACCATCGGCAAGGGCTCGACCATTGGCGGCAACGTGTGGCTGACCCGCAGCGTACCGGTGGGGGCGAACATCACGCAGGCAAATCTGCAGCATGACGACGGCACCCAAAAGTAGCGCACGCCCTTAAACATCACACACAAACCTGTGGGAGGGAGCTTGCTCCCGATTGCGGTGGGCCGCTCAATGCATGTGCTGGCTGACCCACCGCAATCGGGGGCAAGCCCCCTCCCACAGGGTGACTGCGTTTCAAATGTGAGCGGTGTTTGAGTCGGCAACCGCTGGATGATTTGCCTCGTTCAATCACCTACCCCTCAGCCTTGCGGCCTATCGATCACACAAAACCCTGTGGGAGGGAGCTTGCTCCCGATAGCGGTGGGCCGCTCAATGCATGTGCTGGCTGACCCACCGCAATCGGGGGCAAGCCCCCTCCCACAGGGTGACTGCGTTTCAAATGTGAGCGGTGTTTGAGTCGGCAGCCGCTGGATGATTTGCCTCGTTCAATCACCTACCCCTCAGCCTTGCGGCCTATCGATCACACAAAACCCTGTGGGAGGGAGCTTGCTCCCGATAGCGGTGGGCCGCTCAATGCATGTGCTGGCTGACCCACCGTAATCGGGGGCAAGCCCCCTCCCACAGGGTGACTGTATTTCAAATGTGAGCGGTATTTCAGTCGGCAACCGCTGGATGATTTGCCTCGTTCAATCACCTACCCCTCAGCCTTGCGGCTCATCCATGTTCAATTTATCAGCATGACGACGGCACCCAAAAGATCACACAAAACCCTGTGGGAGGGAGCTTGCTCCCGATAGCGGTGGGCCGCTCAATGCCTGTGCTGGCTGACCCACCGCAATCGGGGGCAAGCCCCCTCCCACAGGGTGACTGTATTTCAAATGTGAGGGGTATTTCAGTCGGCAACCGCTGAACGATTTGCCTCGCCCAGGCGTCATACCAGTCCTTGAGCTAGTGTAGGAATCACCTACCACTCAGCCCTGCGATTAGTCCAAAACCGCCTATCCATGTTTAACTTGAACGTTCGTTCAAGTTAAATCGGTGGTTCGCTGCCCGCTCACAACAGGAGGCTTACCTTTGCTGAGTCCGTTATTCACAGCCACATCTCACACCTCAGGGGTGCATCGTTCATGAGTGCATCGACCACCCCACCCAGCGGTCTGGTGCGTATGAATGCGCCCGTGTTCTATTTCGCCGCAAGCTTCATCCTGCTGTTTGGCATCACCGTCATCGCCATCCCGCAACAGGCCGGTGCCTGGTTGCTGGCGGCGCAAAACTGGGCGGCCAATACGGTCGGCTGGTACTACATGCTCGCGATGACTCTGTATCTGGTCTTCGTGGTGGTCACCGCGCTATCGGGCTACGGCAAGATAAAACTCGGTGCCGACCACGACGAGCCCGAGTTCAGTTACCTGTCCTGGGCCGGCATGCTGTTCGCCGCAGGGATCAGCATCACGCTGTTTTTCTTTTGCGTCTCCGAGCCGCTGACGCACCTGGTGCAACCGCCCCAGGGCGCGGCGATGAACGCCGATGCCGCGCGCCAGGCCATGCAGATCCTGTTTCTGCACTGGGGCCTGCATGGCTGGGGCGTGTTCGCCTTTGTCGGCATGGCCCTCGCGTACTTCGCCTACCGGCATAACCTGCCGCTGGCGTTGCGTTCGGCGCTGTACCCGCTGATCGGCAAGCGCATCAACGGCCCGATCGGCTACGCGGTGGACGGCTTCGGCATCATCGCCACGGTGTTCGGCCTCGGTGCCGACATGGGCTTCGGTGTGCTGCACCTCAACGCCGGGTTGGATTACCTGTTTGGCATTGCCCACACCCAGTGGATCCAGGTCGGCCTGATCACCCTGATGATGGGGGCGGCGATCCTGGTGGCGGTGGCTGGCGTGGACAAGGGCGTGCGCGTGATGTCCGACATCAACATGCTGCTGGCCTGTGCGCTGCTGCTGTTCGTGTTGTTCGCCGGGCCCACCCAGCACTTGCTCAACACCCTGATCCAGAACATCGGCGACTACCTCGGCGCACTGCCGACCAAGAGTTTCGACGTCTACGCCTACGACAAGCCGAGCGACTGGCTGGGTGGCTGGACCGTGTTCTACTGGGCCTGGTGGATTGCCTGGTCGCCGTTCGTGGGCCTGTTTATCGCGCGTATTTCCCGTGGCCGCACCATCCGCGAATTCGTGTTTGGCGTGCTGCTGATCCCGCTGGGTTTCACCCTGGCGTGGATGTCGATCTTCGGCAACAGCGCCATCGACCAGGTGCTCAATCACGGGATGACGGCGCTCGGCCAGTCGGCCATCGATGACCCGTCGATGAGCCTCTACCTGCTGCTGGAAACCTACCCGTGGAGCAAGACGGTGATCGCGGTCACGGTGTTTATCAGCTTCGTGTTCTTCGTCACCTCCGCCGACTCCGGCACCGTGGTGCTGTCCACGCTGTCATCCAAAGGCGGCAACGCCGATGAAGATGGGCCGAAGTGGCTGCGGGTGTTCTGGGGCGCGATGACCGCGCTGGTGACCAGTGCCTTGCTGTTTGCCGGCAGTATCGATTCGCTGAAATCGGCGGTAGTGCTGACCTCGTTGCCGTTCTCGTTGATCCTGCTGCTGATGATGTGGGGGCTGCACAAAGCCTTCTACCTCGAATCGCAGAAGCAGATCGCCCAACTGCATTCGTTGGCCCCGGTGTCCGCGGCACGCAAGGGCCGTGGCGGCTGGCGCCAGCGTTTGAGCCAGGCGGTGCATTTCCCGTCGCGCGACGAGGTGTACCGCTTCCTTGAGTCGACGGTACGCCCGGCGATCGAAGAAGTGACCGCCGTGTTCGTCGAGAAGGGCCTGAATGTGGTCACCCAGCCTGACCCGTCCAACGACAGCGTCAGCCTGGAAATCGGCCATGGTGAAGAGCACCCGTTCGTTTATCAGGTACAAATGCGCGGGTACTTCACACCGTCGTTTGCCCGTGGCGGCATGGGTTCCAAGGAGCTCAACAACCGTCGCTACTACCGGGCCGAAGTCCACTTGAGCGAGGGCAGCCAGGACTACGATCTGGTGGGCTATACCAAGGAGCAGGTCATCAACGATATTCTCGACCAGTACGAGCGCCACCTGCAGTTCCTGCACTTGGTGCGTTGATGTGCCAGGCCCTGCTCCCGCGTGGGCAGGGCGCGCTTTACCCCCACGCAAGGCCTCTATTACGGGGCTTTCTTAAACTTAATTTCATGTGCCCCCGCCGCATTTTGACGCGCAACTGTCATCTAGCCACTGCGTAATTGTGTGAAGCGTTTGACGCTTTCATTTCAGAACAGTGACGGAGACCGGTAACAATGAAGACGTTATTAAGCCCCATGGTCGGTGTCGCCATGGCGAGCTTTATGTTGTCCGCCCATGCCGATTTTATCGATGACAGCCACGCCGATGTGACCCTGCTCAACCGCTATCTCAACCAGCAGGGGCGTGACGTGGTCGGCAGCAACGCCAAGGCCCACAGCGTTCGCGATTGGGGCCAGGGTTTCGAGTTCAACTTCAAGTCCGGCTACACCGAAGGCCCCGTGGGTTTCGGCCTCGACTTGCAGGCGTTCTACGGTTTGAAACTGGACTCCGGCGGCGACCTCAATGACAAGAATCACCAGGGCCGCTACCCCGGCAGCATGTTCCCGCTGGACGACGGTAAATCCGCTGACCAGTTCGGGGTGCTGAGCCCGACGTTCAAAATGCGCTTCGCCAAGGATGAACTGCGGGTCGGTACGCTGTATGGCAACAACCCGGTGCTGGCCAACACCGACGGCCGCCTGTACCAGCAGACCAACACCGGTGTGCAACTGGTCTCCAAGGACCTCAGCGACTTCACCTTCACCGGTGGCGATATCTTCAAGACCAAGATCCGCAATGAAACCGGCGACCAAGGCATGATCACCGCGGGCGGCACCAAGGAAAGCGACCGCTTCCTCTTCGGCGGTGCCGACTACACCGGCTTGCCGGGCACCACCGTCAGCCTGTGGTATTCCAACCTTGAGGATTACTACCAACAGTTCTTCCTCGGTGCCAAGCGCCATGACGCGTTGTCGGTCGGTGCGATCGACACCGATGTGCGTATGTTCCGCAGCCTGGGGGTGGGCGGTAACGCCGATGGCGACAAGGATTATGCCGCGGCGGGGGTCTATGGCGATGGCGTGAACAAGGGCCGCATCAACCAGTCCACCGTCAGCCTGTTGGAGAGCTACAGCCTGGAAGGTCATACCGTCGGCCTCGGCATCCAGAAAAACAGCGGCAGCAGCGACTTCCCCTACCTGGATTCCGGCCTTAACAGCGGCGACAGCCACCAGGGCCCCGGCTCGGGTGCCGACACCCCGGCGCTGACCAACATGCAGTTGAACAAATTCCAGCACGCCGGCGAACGCACCTGGCTGGCGCAATACAAATATGACTTCGGCAAACTGGGCCTCAACGGCCTGACGTTCTCCGCCGCCTATGCCCACGGCGATGACATCCGCACCGCACAGGGCACTACCAGCGAATGGGAACGCAACGTTGCCGTGGCCTACCAAGTGCCGACCGGCACCCTCAAGGGCCTGGGCGTGACCTGGAAAAACGCCCACGCCAGCCCGGACATTACCGGTGCCACCGTGCAGGATGAAAACCGCTTTTATGTCAGCTATGTCGTTCCACTTTGGTAGGAGTTTGCTGTAAAACGGAAAGGCAACGTTAAGCGATTCAGCTGCTTAAAAGGCCTGGGAATAGGCTTATTCCCAGGCCTTATTTGCCCCCGTCCAAGAGAGGATTCGATGACTTATATCGCTGCCGAAAACCGCTACGAATCTATTCCGTATCGCCGCGTCGGCCGCAGTGGCTTGGTGCTGCCGGCACTGTCCCTGGGGCTGTGGCACAACTTTGGCGACAGCACCCCGATCGACACCCAGCGCGCCCTGCTGCGCACCGCGTTCGACCTGGGGATCAACCACTTCGACCTGGCCAACAACTACGGCCCGCCCTATGGCAGCGCCGAGATCAACTTCGGGCGTTTGCTGCGCGAAGACTTCAAGCATTACCGCGACGAATTGATCATCTCCAGCAAGGCCGGTTGGGACATGTGGCCCGGCCCTTATGGCCAGGGCGGCGGTTCGCGCAAATACGTCCTGGCGAGCCTGGACCAGAGCCTGCAGCGCCTGGGCGTCGACTATGTGGATATTTTCTACTCGCACCGCTTCGACGCCGACACCCCCCTGGAAGAAACCGCCAGCGCCCTCGCCACCGCTGTGCAGCAAGGCAAGGCGTTGTACATCGGTATTTCTTCCTACTCCGGGGTGAAAACCCGCGAAATCGCCGCCTTGCTCAACGAGTGGAAAGTCCCGCTGCTGATCCATCAGCCGGCCTACAACCTGCTCAACCGCTGGGTGGAAAAAGACCTGCTCGACACCACCGAAGCCCTCGGCGCCGGGGTGATCGCGTTCACGCCGTTGGCCCAGGGGCTGCTGACCGACAAGTACCTCAATGGCGTGCCGGCCGATGCACGGGTCAATCGCCCCGGTGGCGGTTCGTTGCAGGCCAAGCACTTGTCCGAAGCCAACCTCGCTCACGTGCGCGCGCTGAATGAAATCGCCAAGCGCCGTGGCCAAAGCCTGGCCCAACTGGCCCTGGCCTGGACCCTGCGTGACCCACGGGTAACCAGTGCGCTGATCGGCGCGAGCCGGCCGGAGCAGATCATTGAAAACGTCGGGGCGCTGAAGAACTTGAGCTTTACCGCCGAAGAACTGGCGGAGATCGATCGGTTTGCGC
This sequence comes from Pseudomonas veronii, assembly GCF_002028325.1. NCBI lineage: Bacteria > Pseudomonadati > Pseudomonadota > Gammaproteobacteria > Pseudomonadales > Pseudomonadaceae > Pseudomonas > Pseudomonas veronii. The sequence goes on from NZ_CP018420.1 coordinate 279,806, forward strand.
TGGAAGGCGGGATCAACCTGTGGGAAAAGCCATCGACGGCTGAATAATCCGGTCAATGTGGGAGGGGGCTTGCCCCCGATGGCGGTGGGTCAGTCAGTACATGCATTGACTGATACAGCGCCATCGGGGGCAAGCCCCCTCCCACATTTTGTCTTCAGTGTGGCGACTGTCGTGTTCGGCTCAGAACGGCACATCGCCAAGAATCGTCGCCCGGTGCATCACCCGCCGCTGTGGCCGGTAGTCGTCCACCGCGTAATGCTGGGTGACGCGGTTATCCCAGAAGGCCACGTCATTCTCCTGCCAGCGCCAGCGAATCGTGAACTCCGGGCGTGTCGCGTGGGCGAACAGCAGCTTCAAGATCGCCTCGCTTTCCGCCGCTTCCAGCTCGTTGATTCTGGTGGTGAAGCCCTCGCTGACAAACAGCGACTTGCGCCCACTCACCGGGTGGGTGCGTACCACCGGGTGCGACAGCGGCGGGTTCTTCTTGCGGGTTTCTTCCCAGCGCGCCAGGTCTTCGGCAGTGTTGCCAAAGCGCTCCAGCGGGAAGGACTTGGTGAAATCGTGCGTGGCGGTGAGCCCGTCGAGCAGCCTCTTCAGCGGCTCGGATAGGGCCGCATACGCAGCAATCCCGCTGGCCCACAGCGTGTCGCCGCCAAACGCCGGCAGTTGCTTGGCACTCAGCACCGCGCCGAGGGCCGGGGTGGGCAGGAAGGTCACGTCGGTGTGCCAGACGGCGTTGTCGCGCACGTCGGTGACGGCGGTGTCGAGGATCAGCACTTCAGGCTGTTCCGGCACGTTGGGGTAGATCGGATGAATGTGCAGATCGCCGAAGTTCGCCGCGAAGCGTGCTTGTTGCTGCGGGGTGAGCGGCTGGTCGCGGAAAAACACCACCGAATGAGTGAGCAACGCCTGTTCGATGGCGTCGCGCTGTTCGGGGCTCAGCGGTTGAGTGATATCGACGCCACTGATCTGCGCGCCGAGGGCGGTGCTTAATGGGGTAACGGTCAGGCTGCTCATTGGGTTCTCATCACTCAGTGTGCCTGGCCATGCCACGGCACCCATTTACGCTGCAGGGCCCGCAGGCCCATTTCCATGGCGAAGGCGATCAGTGCGATCACCAGAATCCCCAGCACCACGACATCGGTGACCAGGAACTGCGCCGCTGACTGCACCATGAAGCCCAGGCCGCTGGTGGCGGCGATCAGCTCGGCGGCGACCAAGGTCGACCAGCCAACTCCCAGCCCGATACGCACGCCGGTGAGGATGTCGGGCAGCGCGCTCGGCAGGATCACATGGCGAATCAGCTGGGCGCGCGTGGCCCCCAGCGACTGCGCGGCACGCAGCTTGGCCGGGTCGACGGTACGCACGCCGGTCGCGGTCGCGATGGCAATCGGGGCAAAGATCGCCAGGTAGATCAGCAGCACTTTGGACAGCTCGCCGATGCCGCACCAGATCACGATCAGCGGCAGGTAGGCCAGGGGTGGAATCGGCCGGTAGAACTCGATCAACGGGTCGAGAATACCCCGCGCGATACGGTTCGAGCCGATGGCAATCCCCACCGGGACCGCGGTCAGCACCGCAAAGCCCAGGCCCAGGCCGATGCGTTCGAGGCTCGCGCCGAGGTGCTGCCACAAGGTGGAATCCATGTAGCCCGTGGTCGCCAGCAACCAGCCTTTTTGCAGCACGGCGGACGGTGGCGGCAGGAACAATGGTTCGATCAGGCCGCTGGCGGTCACCGCCCACCAGATCACCAGCAAGGCAACCAGCGTCAACAGGCTGATCCAACGCGTACTCAGGCTGCGCCGCAGCGGGATAACGGTGCGCGCCGCCGGCTTGGCGACCGTGGCGGGAAGTTCGTAGCTGCTCATGCGGACACCTGCCGTTGGGAGAACACTTTGCCCAGCACGTGTTCGCGGGTTTCGATAAAGCGCGGGTCGGATTTGATCGCTCGCGCCGACTCGCCGGCCGCATAACGTTGACCGAAATCCAGGTGCAGGCGCTCGACGATCTGACCGGGGTTGGGCGCCAGCAGGATCAGATCGGTGGCAAGGAACACCGCTTCTTCGATGTCATGGGTAATCAGGAATACCGGCTTGGCCGTGCGCCGCCAGACTTGCAGCAGCAGCTCCTGCATCTGTTCGCGGGTGAATGCATCGAGGGCGCCGAAGGGTTCGTCCATCAGCAGTACACGCGGGTCCGCCGCCAGGGCGCGGGCCAGGCCGACGCGTTGCTTCTGGCCGCCGGACAGTTGCCAGATGCGCCGGCTGTCGAAACCGGCCAGGTCCACCAGCGCGAGCATTTCCCGGGCGCGCACTTCGCGTTGCGCTTTGCTCACGCCGGCCAGCTCCAGGCCGAAGCCGACATTGGCCAGCACGTCCTGCCAGGGCAGCAGGGCATCGTCCTGGAACACCACGCCGCGTTCGGCGCTCGGGCCTTTGACTGGCACGCCATCGAGGCTGATGCGCCCGGCAGAGGGCTCGACAAAACCGGCAATCAGGTTCAACAGCGAAGTCTTGCCACTGCCGGACGGGCCGAGGGCCACCAGCAATTGCCGGGGCCCAAGTTCGAGTGAAATATCAGACAGTACCGGTTCTGTGGCGCCTGGGTACCGTGCGCTGATGCGCTCCAGTTGTAGCAAGGCCATCGCGATGAACTCCTGATCAGTGGGTGATGAACTTGGCGCTGATGTAAGGGGCGTAATCCGGCAGCACCGCCTCGACCTTGCCTTGTTCCTTGAGGAATGCGGCGGTGTCGGTCACCGCCTTGATGGTCGGCGCGCCCAGCAGGGTCACCTGCTCAGCGGCCAGCGGGTAGACGTTGCCTTGCAGCAGCGCGGGGATGTCGCTGGCCTTGGCCCCGGAGAGTTTCACCAGCTTGTCGACGTTGCTTTTGTCGGCGAGCCAGGCTTGTGGGTCTTTGCGGTACGCGGCGTAGGCATCCAGGGTGACTTTGGCGAAAGCGCTGACGATTTCCGGATGCTTCTCGGCGAAGTCCTTACGCACGATCCACGCGTCGAAGGTCGGCGCGCCGAACGTGGCCAGCTCGCCGGAAGTGATCAGCACCTTGCCGTTTTCCTTGGCCACGCCCAGGGCCGGGTCCCATACGTAGGTGGCGTCGATATCGCCGCGCTTCCAGGCGGCGATGATGGCCGGCGGCGCGAGGTTGAGGATGGTCACTTTCGCCGGGTCGATGTTCCAGTGCTTCAGCGCGGCCAGCAGGCTGTAGTGGCCGGTGGATACGAAGGGCACGGCGACTTTTTTACCGATCAGGTCCTGCGGGCCATTGATCCCCGAACCGTTGCGCGCCACCAGGGCTTCGGCACCGCCGATCTGGGTGGCGACGAGGAAGGTCTGCACCGGCACTTTACGGGTGATGGCGGCGGTCAGCGGGCTGGAACCGAGGTAGCCGATCTGCACATCGCCGGACGCGATGGCGGCGATGATGTCGGAACCGTTGTCGAATTTGCGCCAGTCGATCTTGGCGTTCGTGGCTTTTTCATACGCGCCGTCGGCCTGGGCGACTTTCGCCGGGTCCACGGTGGTCTGGTAGGCGATGGTCACATCCGCCGCCTGGGCGAACAGGCTGGCACCGGCCAGGGACAATGCCGCCAAGAGGCGGAGAGGGGAATGCAGTTTCAAGGGGAAGCTCCTCAATCAGGCGGCCGAGTGTCGGCGTGTGAGGAGACTAAATGATCTAAGAATACGAAAATAAATAACTTTTTCGAATTAGCTTATGAGGAGAAGGGTGGGCGGGATTCTTCATCCCAGTGAGGGCAAATGTGGGAGGGAGCTTGCTCCCGATAGCGGTGGGTCAGTCACTGATCAGTTAACTGAGGACCGCCATCGGGGGCAAGCCCCCTCCCACATGAAGCTCATTTCCCTGGGGGAACGAGTTCGGTTTTTAGTTGCTGATGGCCAGGATGCTAGCCTGGTACGAGCCGACGAACACATCGAAATCGCCCACTTCGTTCTGCTCCAGCTCCACCTGTTGCGCCAGCGACTTGCGTGCCAGTTCTTCAAAGTGCGCCTGCTCTTCGGCGGGCAACGGTTCGCTGCGGAAATACTCGGCATGCACCTCGCTCTGGTGCAGGGAGAACTGGGCGAAACTTTCCTTGCGCTCGGCCATCGCGGCCAACACCTGGGCCGATGGCGTCAGGGACGGGTCGTTGACCTTGGCCAACTGGGCGTCCAGTGCCTGGCGGTGTTCCTCGATGCCGTGGCTCTGATCGAGCAGGGCCGCCAGCGGCGCGATCTGCTCCAGCAGCTCGGTGGCCCATTCCTTCATGTCCACCGCCTGGCCCTTGCGCTGCAGTTGCAGGCCCGGACGCCGGCCTTCCTTGACCACGCTGAGGAAGTTCGAGGTGGCGTTGCCGCACTCGTTGTCGGCGAACAGCGGGCTGTCGTTCATCGCGCAATACAGCAGGAACGCATCGAGGAAGCGCGACTCTTGTAGGTCGATGCCCATCGGCAGGAACGGGTTGATGTCCAGGCAGCGCACTTCGATGTACTGGATGCCACGGGCCATCAGCGCCTGGATCGGCCGCTCGCCGGTGTAGGTCACGCGCTTGGGGCGGATGTTGGAGTAGTACTCGTTTTCGATCTGCAGGATGTTGGTGTTGAGCTGCACCCACTCTCCATCCTTGTGGGTGCCGACTTCGACATAAGGCGCGTAGGGCGTTGCCACCGCTTCGCGCAGGCTGTCGGTGTAGCTGGCCAAATCGTTGTAGCACGGCGTCAGGCCGGCCTGGGCGTTGCTCTGGTAACCCAGGTCGCTCATGCGCAGGCTGGTGGCATACGGCAGGTACAAGGTGTCGGCATCCAGCACGTCCAACTGGTGCGAACGGCCGCGCAGGAAGCCTGCGTCCAGCGCCGGCGAGGCACCGAACAGGTACATCAGCAGCCAGCTGTTGCGGCGGAAGTTACGGATCAGGGCGATATAGGCGTCGGACTGATAGTCGCGGTCGGTGCCGACGAAGCCTTCGCTTTCCTTGAGCAGCGGCCACAATTTTTCCGGCAGGGAAAAGTTGTAGTGGATGCCGGCAATGCACTGCATGGTCTTGCCGTAACGCAGGGCCAGGCCCTTGCGATACACGTATTTGAGCTGTCCGATATTGGAGGTGCCGTAGTAGGCAATCGGAATGTCTTCCTCGGCCGGCAACGGGCACGGCATCGAGGGGCTCCACAGGTATTCGCTGCCGAGCTTGCTGTAGGCAAAGCGATGGATCTTGTCCAGGCTGCTCAGGGTATCGGCCGGGTTGGGCAGGGCTGGGGTGATGAACTCCAGCAACGATTCCGAGTAGTCGGTGGTGATCTGTTCGTGGGTCAGCGCGGCGCCCAGGGCTTCGGGATGCGGCGTCTGCGCCAGGCGACCTTCATGGGTGACACGCAGGCATTCGCGCTCGATGCCGTGCAAGCAATGCTCCAGCAGGGAGAGGTGTTCGCGCTTGCCGAGCAGGGCCAGGCGGCGGTTGAGAAGTTCGCTCAAGTTGGATTCCTTCACGCGTCAGTCGCCCCAATATGGGGGTGGGCAGGACGGTCTACAAGGGTGAAGTTAAAACTGGCGTGATCGCCTGGTTTTGAGTCGATTTGACCCGCTTTGAAAAAGCCTACATCACTCCATGAGTTGGGCTGTAGCGCAGCAAGAAAATTCCGACGCTGTTATCGCAGCGCCGAAATTAACTCAAATCGAGGGCGGGGAGCTATAGGACAGCGAAGGTGCCCTGCGCTTTTGCGACAAGTCTTTCACCTTGGTACACGTCGGCTTCGACCACCAACGTGCGCCGCCCGGGGTGAATCACCCGCGCGGTACACAGCACCTCGCCGTTTTCCACCGCGCGGATGTAGTTGATTTTGCATTCGATGGTCGCGCTCTGCTGGTCGAACCCGTGGGCGCTGGAACAGGCCAGCCCCATGGTGATGTCGACCAGGCTGAAAATCGCCCCGCCATGCAGCTTGCCTGCGCGGTTACGCAGTTGCGGCTCCAGGCTCAGGGCCACCTCGGCAACGCCCTGCTCCAGGCGTTGCAGGCGGCAGCCGATCAGTTCGCTGAACGCGCTTTGGGTCAAGCCGGCCGGAATCTCCATCAGCGTTTCTTCAACTGTTTGGCGTTGGCGAACAGCGAGGCCATGGCGTTGTTGCTCGGCGCTGCGGTCGCGGTTTCCTTGCGTGGCGCGTTGTTTTGCGACTGGCGCGGCGCCGAGCCTGGGCGGGCGCCACGGGCACCGTCGATTTTCTCGCCGGGGGTGTCGCTCATACGCATCGACAGGCCGACGCGCTTGCGCGGGATGTCGACTTCCATGACCTTGACCTTGACCACGTCACCGGCCTTCACCGCTTCGCGCGGGTCTTTGATGAACTTCTCCGAAAGCGCGGAGATATGCACCAAACCGTCCTGATGCACGCCGATGTCCACAAAGGCGCCGAAGTTGGTCACGTTGGTCACCACGCCTTCGAGGATCATGCCCAGTTGCAGGTCCTTGAGGTCTTCGACGCCGTCCTGGAACTCGGCGGTCTTGAACTCGGGACGCGGGTCGCGCCCGGGTTTTTCCAGCTCTTGCAGGATGTCGGTGATGGTCGGCACGCCGAAGGTCTCGTCGGTGTACTTCTTCGGGTCCAGGCGCTTGAGGAACGCAGCGTCGCCGATCAGCGAGCGGATGTCGCGGTCGGTCTCGGCGGCGATGCGTTGCACCAGCGGGTAGGCTTCCGGGTGGACCGCCGAGGCGTCCAGCGGGTTGTCGCCGTTCATCACACGCAGGAAGCCGGCGGCCTGTTCGAAGGTTTTTTCACCCAGGCGTGCGACTTTTTTCAGCGCGGCGCGGGTCTTGAACGCACCGTTTTCGTCGCGGTGGGTCACGATGTTCTGCGCCAGGGTCGCGTTGAGGCCGGAGATCCGCGCCAGCAGCGCGACGGAGGCGGTGTTCACGTCCACGCCCACGGCGTTCACGCAGTCTTCCACCACCGCATCCAGGCCGCGTGCCAGTTTCAGCTGCGACACATCGTGCTGGTATTGGCCGACGCCGATGGATTTCGGGTCGATTTTCACCAGTTCGGCCAGCGGGTCTTGCAGGCGACGGGCGATGGACACCGCGCCACGGATCGACACGTCGAGGTCCGGGAATTCCTTGGAAGCCAGTTCCGACGCCGAGTACACCGAAGCGCCCGCCTCGGAGACCATGACCTTGGTCATCTTCATGGCCGGGTATTTTTTGATCAGTTCGGCGGCCAGTTTGTCGGTTTCACGGCTGGCGGTGCCGTTGCCGATGGCGATCAGGTCCACCGCGTGCTTGGCGCACAGGGCGGCGAGGATCGCGAGGGTCTGGTCCCACTTGTTGTGGGGCACGTGCGGATACACGGTGGCGTGGTCCAGCAGCTTGCCGGTCGAGTCGACCACGGCGACCTTGCAGCCGGTGCGCAGGCCCGGGTCGAGGCCCAGGGTGGCACGCGGGCCGGCCGGTGCGGCCAGCAGCAGGTCGTGCAGGTTGTGGGCGAAGACGTTGATTGCTTCGGTTTCGGCGCCGTCGCGCAACTCGCCGAGCAGGTCGGTTTCCAGGTGGGTGTAGAGCTTGACCTTCCAGGTCCAGCGCACGACTTCACCGAGCCACTTGTCCGCAGGACGGTTCTGATTCTGGATGCCGAATTGTTGACCGATCATGCCTTCGCACGGGTGCATGGTGCCCGGCAGTTCGTCGCCGACTTTCAGCGCGGAGCTGAGAATACCTTCGTTGCGGCCGCGGAAAATCGCCAGGGCGCGGTGGGACGGCATGCTCTTGAGCGGTTCGTCGTGTTCGAAGTAGTCGCGGAACTTGGCGCCTTCTTCCTCTTTGCCGGCGATCACGCGGGCGCTGAGGATGGCTTCCTGCTTCAGGTAGGTGCGCAGCTTTTCCAGCAGGCTGGCGTCTTCGGCGAAGCGTTCCATCAGGATGTATTTGGCGCCTTCGAGGGCGGCCTTGACGTCGGCGACGCCTTTTTCAGCGTTGATGAAGCGCGCGGCTTCGGTATCCGGGTTCAGCGATGGGTCGTTGAACAGGCCGTCGGCCAGGTCGCCGAGGCCGGCTTCCAGGGCGATCTGGCCCTTGGTGCGGCGCTTCTGTTTGTACGGCAGGTAGAGGTCTTCGAGACGGGTCTTGGTATCGGCGAGTTTGATGTCGCGTTCCAATTGTGGGGTCAGCTTGCCCTGTTCCGCGATGCTGGCGAGGATGCTGATGCGCCGTTCGTCGAGTTCTCGCAGGTAGCGCAGGCGCTCTTCCAGGTGCCGCAGTTGAATGTCGTCGAGGCTGCCGGTCACTTCTTTTCGGTAACGGGCGATGAAGGGCACCGTGGAGCCCTCATCCAGTAGAGCGACGGCCGCTTCGACCTGTTGGGGGCGTACGCCGAGTTCCTCGGCGATGCGGCTGTTGATGCTGTCCATAAAACCACCTGAAATTCTTAAAAGCAGCTCGCAAGCCCGGAAAACAAGGCCCGACGAGGCTGGTTGAGCGGCCCGACTGGCGCCGCTGCCTGGGTCAAGAGGCTGCCTATTGACCCTCGAAATCGTAAAAAACACGACAAGCGGGTGAAAAAAAGCCCGGCAGTAAACGGTAACGATCTGACGTTGCCCTGCACGAAGGCGCCGCATTATAACCAGCGTTCTGTCCTTGGGGGGGACTGCGCCGCAGGTTGTAGGGCGTGGGTTCGCTGGCAGTAGAGGAAAAATCTGCTAACAATGCACACGGTGCGTATAACGGCAGCTAGGCCATAATGCGCGCCGAGATAAGAGGAGCATCCAATGAGCAGCACTGCACAAACTGCTGAAGGCGAAAAAATTCTCATCGTTGATGACGATCCGGGGCTGAGCAGCCTGCTGGAGCGTTTTTTCAACTCCAAGGGTTATCGTGCCCGCGCGGTGCCGAACACCGAGCAGATGGACCGCCTGTTGGGGCGGGAAGTGTTCAACCTGGTCGTGCTCGACCTGATGCTACCCGGCGAAGACGGCCTCACCGCCTGCAAACGCCTGCGCGGCGCGAACAACCAGATTCCGATCATCATGCTCACCGCCAAGGGCGATGAGCTGAGCCGCATCAAGGGCCTCGAACTGGGCGCTGATGATTACCTGGCCAAGCCGTTCAACCCGGACGAGCTGATGGCGCGGGTCAAGGCCGTATTGCGTCGCCAGGCGGCGCCGGTGCCGGGCGCACCGGGCAGTGAAGACGAAAGCGTCACCTTCGGCGATTACGAACTGTCATTGGCCACCCGTGAGCTCAAGCGTGGCGATGAAGTCCACATGCTCACCACCGGCGAGTTCGCCGTGCTCAAGGCGCTGGTGATGAACGCGCGCCAGCCGCTGACCCGCGACAAACTGATGAACCTGGCCCGTGGTCGGGAATGGGACGCTCTGGAGCGCTCCATCGACGTGCAGATTTCCCGTCTGCGCCGAATGATCGAGCCGGACCCGTCCAAGCCGCGTTATATCCAGACGGTGTGGGGCGTGGGGTATGTGTTTGTGCCGGATGGCACTGCAACCAAGTGACCGATGATTTGCAGGGGCGGGCATCCTGGCGTTTGGCTCCATGAGGGGCGACGGGATGTCCGGCGTCTGCAATTCTGCGAGCGCCGCTCGTTCCTGCAAGGTGTCTAGCTGTCTCCTATGAAAACCCCGCTGTGGTTCCCGCAAAGTTTCTTCTCCCGCACCCTTTGGCTGGTGCTCATCGTCGTTCTGTTTTCCAAGGCACTCACGCTGGTTTATCTGTTGATGAACGAAGACGTGCTGGTGGATCGACAATACAGCCACGGTGTCGCCCTGACCTTGCGCGCCTATTGGGCGGCCGACCCCGAGAACCGCGAGAAAATCGCCAAGGCGGCGACACTGGTGCGCGTGGCGGGTGCAGGTGTGCCGGAAGGCGAGCAGCATTGGCCCTACAGTGAGATTTACCAGCGCCAGATGCAGGCGGAACTGGGCGACGACACCGAAGTTCGGCTGCGTATGCATGTGTCACCCGCGCTGTGGGTGCGCGCGCCGAGCCTGGGGGAAGATTGGCTGAAGGTGCCGCTGTATCCGCACCCTTTGCGAGGGCAGAAGATCTGGAATGTACTGGGCTGGTTCCTGGCTATCGGCTTGCTTTCGACGGCGTCCGCGTGGATTTTCGTGCGCCAGCTCAATCAACCGCTTAAACGCCTGGTGTTCGCCGCCCGCCAGCTGGGACAGGGGCGCAGTGTGCGCCTGCCGGTCAGCGACACGCCCAGCGAGATGACCGAGGTCTACAGCGCGTTCAACCAGATGGCCGAGGACGTCGAACAGGCCGGGCGCGAGCGCGAGCTGATGCTTGCGGGCGTGTCCCATGACTTGCGCACGCCATTGACGCGTTTGCGGCTGTCCCTGGAGCTGATGGGCAACCATACCGATCTCACGGACGACATGGTGCGTGATATCGAGGACATGGACGCGATTCTCGACCAGTTCCTGGCCTTTATCCGCGATGGTCGCGACGAGGTGGTGGAAGTCGTCGACCTGACGGACCTGGTGCGCGAGGTGGTAGCGCCCTACAACCAGAATGGCGAGCAGGTGCGGATGCGCCTGGAGCCGATCCAGCCGTTTGCGTTGCGTCGGGTCTCGATGAAGCGCCTGCTGAACAACCTGATCGGCAACGCCTTGCACCACGCCGGTTCGGATGTGGAAGTGGCGGCGTATGTTTCCGGTGACAGTGCTGCGCCCTATGTGGTGCTGAGCGTGATGGATCGCGGGGCCGGTATCGACCCGGCCGAGCTGGAAGGCATCTTCAACCCCTTCACCCGTGGCGACCGTGCTCGGGGTGGCAAGGGCACCGGTTTGGGGCTGGCGATTGTGCGGCGGATTGCCTCGATGCATGGCGGCAATGTTGAGCTGCGCAACCGCGAGGGCGGTGGGCTGGAAGCGCGGGTGCGCTTGCCGTTGGGTTTGATGTTGCCCCGAGACGCGGTGTAGCTGCAGCGGCAAGCTGCACGTTTAGAGCTGCAAGAGAAAAGCAAACGGCTTCTGCCCGTCTCTTGCAGCCTGAAGCTTCAAGCTGAAGACTGCTCCTCTAGCCCTTGCCCTTGGTCCGGGTCATGTTCGGCCCGCCACTCTTTTCCAGATGTTGAATGATGATCCCCGCCACATCCTTGCCGGTGGTGGTCTCGATGCCTTCCAGGCCAGGTGATGAATTGACTTCCATCACCAGCGGGCCATGGTTGGAACGCAGGATGTCCACACCCGCCACGCTCAACCCCATGACCTTGGCCGCCCGTAGCGCGGTCATGCGCTCTTCGGGGGTGATCTTGATCAGGCTGGCGCTGCCGCCACGGTGCAGGTTGGAGCGGAATTCCCCGGGCTTGGCCTGGCGTTTCATCGCGGCAATCACCTTGTCGCCGACCACGAAGCAGCGGATATCCGCACCGCCGGCTTCCTTGATGTATTCCTGCACCATGATGTTCTGCTTGAGGCCCATGAATGCCTCGATCACCGACTCCGCCGCCGTGGCGGTTTCGCACAGCACCACGCCGATGCCCTGGGTGCCTTCCAGCACCTTGATCACCAGCGGCGCGCCGTTGACCATTTCGATCAGGTCGGGAATGTCGTCGGGGGAGTGGGCAAAGCCGGTGACCGGCAGGCCGATACCCCGGCGCGACAGCAATTGCAGCGAGCGCAGCTTGTCCCGCGAGCGCGCGATCGCGACGGATTCATTCAGCGGGGAGACGCCCATCATTTCAAACTGGCGCAACACCGCGCAGCCATAAAAGGTCACCGAGGCGCCGATACGCGGGATCACCGCATCAAAGCCTTCCAGTGGTTTGCCGCGGTAATGGATCTGCGGCTTATGGCTGGCAATGTTCATATAGGCACGCAACGTGTCGATCACCACCATTTCGTGGCCACGTTCGGTGCCGGCCTCGACCAGGCGGCGGGTGGAATACAGACGCGGGTTTCGCGACAGCACAGCAATCTTCATGCAGCACCTGGGGCAGAAATAGTGGAGACCGGGAACACCGGCTTGTCTTGAACGTACTTGACGCCGGGATTGACCACCAACTGGCCGTCAATCAGCGCCTTGGAACCGAGGAGCAGGCGGTAGCGCATGGCCTTGCGGCAGGCGAGGGTGAATTCCACCCGCCATACCCGGTCGCCCAGCGCCAGGGTGGTGCTGATCACATAGCGCACCTGCGCATGACCATTGGAGCTCTTGATGGTTTTCATCGCCACCAGCGGCGCTTCGCAGCGGCGGTGACGCAACTGCACAACGCTGCCCAGGTGTGCGGTAAAGCGCACCCATTTCTCACCGTCGCGCTCAAAGGGTTCGATATCGGTGGCGTGCAGGCTCGAAGTGCTGGCACCGGTGTCGATCTTCGCGCGCAGGCCTGCCACTCCCAAGTCGGGAAGTGCCACCCACTCACGCAGACCGACAACGGTCAAATGGTCAAATGTCTTCAATATGGGTAACCGGTCAATTCGCCCAGGCTTGAGGGGAAACCTCGGCCAGCGCGTTGAATGCGGGCTTGGCGAACCAGTAGCCCTGCATCAGAAATATTCCACAGTCGGACAGGAAGTCGCGCTCACCGGCACTTTCAATGCCTTCAGCGATGACAGTAACGCCCAACTGCTCACAGATTGTGACAATCCCCTGGACGATGACCTGGCGGACACGATCCTGGTCGACATCGCGAATCAGCGCCATGTCGAGTTTGATCAAGTCAGGTTGGAAATCGGCCAGCAGGTTCAGCCCTGAATAGCCCGCGCCGAAATCGTCGATGGCAGTTTTGAAGCCGAATTCGCGGTATTCACGCAGAATATTCGTCAAATGGCGATGGTTATCTATGTGTTCGCTTTCCAGCGTCTCGAAAATCAGCTGGTCAAGCGGAAAATTGTGCGTGCGGGCGGCCTCCAGGGTGCTGCGAATGCACAGCTCGGGTCGATACACCGCGTTGGGCATGAAATTGATGGAAAGACAGGTTTGCATCCCCAGGGCCGCGGCGCCGGCGATTGCCTGGGTACGGCAACGCTGGTCGAAACGGTAGCGGTTGCTATCGTTGACCTGGGCCAGCACCGACAACGCCCCTTCGCCCTGTGAACCCCGCACCAAGGCTTCGTGGGCAAAAACCGAATGGTCGCGAAGGTCTACGATCGGTTGGTAGGCGAATGCAAAATCAAAACCCAAGGGCTCGCTTTGCTGGCAGCCCACGCAATGCTGGTTGGGCGAGGTGAGTGAAGTCGGGAAGTCGGTCACAGGGTATCCTCGCGAAAACAGGGGGCTACCTGGCGTATCTTAGGTGAGCCTTGGGGTTTATGCGTCGAAGGGTTTCAACAGTAAAGTTGCGACATTTTTCAGAACGAGGAATTCAAGTGGCTCAGAAGCAGGCAGAGGAAGAAAAAATCCGTTTGGACAAGTGGCTGTGGGCGGCGCGTTTCTATAAGACCCGTGCCTTGGCCAAGGCCGCTATCGAGAGTGGCAAGGTGCATCATCGCGGCGAACGCTGCAAGCCGGGCAAAGAGCCGCGCGTGGGTGATGAGTTGCAGATTCGCATAGGGTTTGACGAAAAAACTGTCGTGGTCCAGGCGCTTTCCAGCGTGCGCCGTGGCGCGCCCGAAGCGCAGGCGCTGTATGCCGAGACCGAAGCCAGCGTCGCCAAGCGCGAAAACGCAGCGGCGATGCGTAAGGCCGGCGCCACAGGCATGACCACCGATGGCAAGCCGAGCAAGAAGCAGCGCCGCGACCTGTTCAAGTTTCGCGGCAGCGGTAATGACGATTGACCGCGCACATCGTCAGCGCAAAGCAGATCGATAGATGTGGGAGCGTCAGCAGGATGCGCGCATGACGCTCAATCGCCCGATCACCGGCAGCTTGGCGAGTAACCCGAACACCGGCGCGGTCAGCCGTAGCAACACCTGCGACACCTTTGCCGCAAACGGTGTGTAATAGCCCCATCCCAATGCCAGCAGTGCCAGCAACACTCCGCCGATATAATCGTCCTGCGCCCAATGTGCGCCCGCCACCAGCCGCGGCATCATGAACAACAACGCCAGGCTCCAGATCACCAACACCTGGCCCCGCCGCTGGGCGAATACCGTCATGAACATTCCCCAGATCAGCAGCACCGAAGCATGATCCCCAGGGAAACTCTGGCTCGAACGGTCTTTCAACTCCCAGGTTTTCTCCAGCCCCGGGAAATAGTCGCTCATCTGAATCGCGCCGCTGAGCACCATCGAAGGGCTGCTGTGTTGCCAACCCATCTGCGCCGCGAGTTTGGAAAACAGCATGCGGATAAACAGCAACAGCAGCAGAATCCCGAAGAAGCCAAGAAACGCCTGGCGCACCTGCGCCGCCTTGAACACCCAATCGCCGCGAATCAACAGCGTCAGCAGAATCACGCCGACCACCGCATCAAACGGCCGCAGGCTGGCCGCGGCCCACACATGCAGCCAGGTCGGATTGCTCGCCAGGGGGGCATTGAACAGGTGAAACAGCCACTCGTCGAAAAAACCGCATAGCATCTGGCCTGCGGGCCACAGCCAAAAACACAGCAGCCCGAATGCGAGTAGATTGCAAAAAGCCCATCGCCGGAGGTTCCACTTGGCTTGGAACAAACCCGGATTGTTCATAAACTGTCCCTCTTTGCTCTATATAAGCTCTCTGTTTTCCGGAGAAGGTCGCACTAAAATGGTGCGAAAGCGTTCAATCTTATAAATATTGTAATAATTTTGTCATCAATTCAGATACCCAGACCTATGACTGATTTACCGGATACCGACTTCACCCAACGCTTTATCTTCGACGAGAACGACGCCCGCGGCGAACTGGTCTCGTTGGAGCGCAGCTATGCCGAAGTCCTCGCCAAGCACCCCTATCCGGAGCCGGTCGCGCAACTGCTCGGTGAATTGATGGCGGCGGCGGCGCTGTTGGTCGGCACCATGAAATTCGACGGGTTGCTGATCCTGCAGGCGCGGTCCGAAGGTCCGGTCCCGTTGCTGATGATCGAGTGCTCCAGCGAGCGTGAGATCCGTGGCCTGGCCCGGTATGAGGCTGACCTGATCGCCCCGGACGCGACCCTGGCCGACCTGATGCCCAACGGCGTGCTGGCGCTCACCGTCGACCCGACCGACGGCCAGCGTTACCAGGGCATCGTCGACCTCGACGGCGAAAACCTGTCGGACTGCTTCACCAACTATTTCGTTATGTCCCAGCAGATCGGCACGCGCTTCTGGCTCAACGCCGACGGCAAGCGCGCCCGTGGCCTGTTGCTGCAACAGCTGCCCGCCGACCGCATCAAGGACGACGACGAACGCGCCGAAAGCTGGCGCAACCTCACCGCCCTGGCTGGCACCCTGACCGCCGAAGAATTGCTGGCCCTGGACAACGAAACCATCCTGCATCGCCTGTACCACGAAGAGACTGTGCGCCTGTTCGACGCGCAGGGTTTGCGCTTCCATTGCAGTTGCTCTCGCGAGCGTTCGGCGAACGCGCTGGTCAGTCTCGGCCTGGAAGATGCGCAAAATCTGGTGGTGGAACATGGTGGTCAGATCGAAATCGACTGCCAGTTCTGCAACCAGCGCTACCTGTTCGACGCCGCCGATATCGCCCAATTGTTCGCCGGCGCCGGTATCGGTACCCCCTCCGATACCCGCCACTAAAACGTTTAAGCACAGGTAAATCACCTGACAAATGCCGGATTAGCGCTGTTCTGACGGGAGGGCCCTACTTTTTTTGGGCTTTTCTGGCATAATCCGGCCCACTTTTTTCGCGGTAGTAGTGCGCAACTTTCTACTACAAAACGTTTGGAGCACTCGGCCACAGGCCGACGGGGAACCTCATGACGCAAGCCAATAACGCCGTATACACCGATCTGAGTGTTGACGATCTGGTCAAAGAAGCCCTGCAGCGCGGTGAAGGCGTGCTTGCCGATACTGGCGCACTGGTCGTAGAAACCGGTCACCGTACCGGCCGTTCGCCAGTCGACCGTTTCATCGTTGAAGAGCCTTCGACCCAGGACGCCATTGCCTGGGGCCCGATCAACCGCAAGTTCCCGGCCGACAAGTTCGATGCCCTGTGGGCTCGCGTCGAGGCGTTCAACAACGCGCAAGAACATTTTGTTTCCCACGTGCATGTAGGGGCCTCCGAAGACCACTACCTGGCCGTGAAGATGACCACCCAGACTGCCTGGCATAACCTGTTCGGTCGTTGCCTGTTCATCAACCCGGCCCAGTACAACCCGGCCGGCCGTGACGAGTGGCAAGTGCTCAACGTGGCCAACTTCGAGTGCGTGCCTGAGCGTGACGGCACCAACTCCGACGGTTGCGTGATTCTCAACTTCGCCCAGAAAAAAGTGCTGATCGCCGGCATGCTTTACGCTGGTGAAATGAAGAAAGCCATGTTCTCGGTGCAGAACTTCCTGCTACCGGCCGCCGACGTACTGCCGATGCACTGCGCCGCCAACATTGGCGAAGCAGGCGACGTGACCCTGTTCTTCGGCCTGTCCGGCACCGGCAAGACCACCCTGTCCGCCGACGAAAGCCGTTACCTGATCGGTGACGACGAACACGGCTGGGGCAAGGGCGTGGTGTTCAACATCGAAGGCGGTTGCTATGCCAAGTGCATCGACCTGTCGGAGAAGAACGAGCCGGTTATCTGGAAAGCCATCAAGCACGGCGCGGTGCTGGAAAACGTCGTCATCGACGAGGCCAAGCATGCTGACTACAGCGATGTCAGCCTGACCCAGAACAGCCGTGCCGCCTACCCGCTCGAGCACGTGGCCAAGCGTTCCGAGAAGAACCTCGGCGGCGAGCCAAATGCTGTGATCTTCCTGACCTGCGACCTGACCGGCGTACTGCCGCCTGTGTCGATCCTCAGCGAAGAACAAGC
This sequence comes from Pseudomonas veronii, assembly GCF_002028325.1. Lineage (NCBI taxonomy): Bacteria > Pseudomonadati > Pseudomonadota > Gammaproteobacteria > Pseudomonadales > Pseudomonadaceae > Pseudomonas > Pseudomonas veronii. The sequence continues at coordinate 296,646 of NZ_CP018420.1, forward strand.
GGCCTACCACTTCCTGTCCGGCTACACCGCACTGGTGGGCTCGACTGAAATGGGTTCGGGCAGCGGCATCAAGTCGACTTTCTCGACTTGCTTCGGTGCGCCATTCTTCCCACGCCCGGCCGGTGAATACGCCGAGCTGCTGATCAAGCGCATCCGCGGCTTCGGCTCCAAGGTCTACCTGGTCAACACCGGCTGGACCGGCGGCGGCTACGGCGTCGGCCAACGCTTCAACATCCCGACCACCCGCGGCGTGATCGCAGCGATCCAGAGCGGCGCATTGATCGGCGTTGAAACGCAACACCTCGACACCATCAACCTGGACGTGCCATTGGCTGTACCGGGCGTTGAGACCGGCCTGTTGAACCCACGTAACACCTGGGCTGACAAGGCTGCCTACGACGAAGCGGCGAAGGCGCTGGCGGGTCTGTTCATCGAGAACTTCAAGAAGTTTGACGTGAGCGATGCGATCAAGGCAGCGGGTCCGAAGTTGTAAGATTCGGTCGTTGTGAAAAAGCCGCCCCTTGTGGGCGGCTTTTTTGTGCGCGAACGGTCAGTTGGCGCCTGCCGCTGTTTTGCCGGTTAGCTCAAGTTTTCCAGCGTCTGCGTGTCCCAGCTATGGGTTTTGATCGCCAGGTAAAGCATGCCGATGGTCAGCGGCACCTTTTCGCCACGCCCCTTGGCCCGCCGCTTGAGGAACACATCAAACACCGGTGGGTTGAAGTAACGATAAGTGTCGTAGTCGCCCAGATCGAGGGCGAATTCCTGCTCCAGTGCTTCCATGAGTTGCTTGGCTTCACTGCCGTCGCAGCCCAGGTCGAAGTTGAGTGAGGTCTGCAGGCGAATGGTCTTGTGTTTGGGCAGGCCGATTTCTTCGTGCAGCAGCTGCAGGAGTTGCTGCATGACCGGGTCTTCGGGGAAGTTGGGGGCGAGGTTCATGGTGGGAGCACGCAGGAGTGGGTGAGGGGGACGGTCGCGTTTGAGGCGAAATTTGTTTCGGGTGATGAAGAGTGCCAAGCCTATCAAGAATAGAAAAACAGGCAGGAAGGGCATTCTAAGGATTACTGCTACGTAGGGTAGTAGGAAGGTGAAAATCAGGCCGGTTGCGAGAAATGTGATTGCCAAGCGCTTTCTGAGCGTGCAGTCGGTTATTTGGTAGTGCAGCACAAGGTAGAACCCGAGGAAACACATTAATTGCAGGTAGAAATTCATCGTTTCTGAGGTCCCGTCGCTTCGAGTGTTCGGGTATCCCAGCGTTTGGCTTTGACGGCTTGATAGAGCATGTGGATGGTTAGCGGGATCTTTCCCTCGCAGCCTCTTTCCACGAGTCGTAAGCACGCATCAAAACCTCGGTGCTTGAAGTAGCGGTTGTTTTTATAGTCGCCGAGGTTTATGCCGAAATATTGTTTCAGCGCTGCCATCAGTTGTTTTGCCTCGACGCCGTTACAGCCGAGATCATGGTTGATTGAGGTATTGATGGTTATGATTTGGTGTTTGGGCAGACCTACATCTTCATGAATTAGCTGCAGAAGATGGAGCATGACAGGATCGTCAGGAAAACCGGGGGCCAGGTTCAACGTTGGGGCGACGAGTAGCGGGTGAGTTGACCTGATTCGACTGTAACGGTCGCGGTCCAAGAACAATCCTGAGCCTATTAGGATAGCGCCTATCGGGATGCTGGGAAGTTGGATTTCAGTTATCCAGTAAGGGAGCCATATTGAACAGATCAGCCCCGCAGCCAGTAGGGACAGGCCTGCGTATTTCCTGAGGTTATGGGATCTGATTTTTTTGACAAGGACAATGTCCAAAACGATAAAAACGATCCATTGAAGATATTCAATCATTGGGCTTAACCGCCTAGGAACGGGACGACAATGGCAGACATGGAGCGTTGAGGGCCTATCCCGCCTTCGACCTGGGCTTCAATTCCAATGACCATGTCGCCAGCGTGGTAGCTACGGATGATGCTTTTGATGATTAAGCCCACCGTGGTGCCAACGACGCGTGCTACAGGTTTTGAAAGCGGGTGAATGGGCGCACCGAAGGCCCCTGCCAATAATAAGGCGACGATGGTCCCGCGTTCGTTAAGCAGATCGGCTTGTTGCCGGGTCAGCGGCTTGGAAATCGCGACAGTCATCTTGCAGGGCAAATCACGAGCAAACATCTTTTCATAAAGATCCACCAGTCGATAGCGCACCTCGTTTGCTGAAGCACCGGCTTCTAACAAGCAAAGGTTTGCCAGAGCATGCTTGTGAGTGGGGAGAACGGTAAGGCGAATGACCGTGAAGGTGACGCCGTAGTGGCCGATGTGTTGAGTCCTTTCGATGTCCATGGATTTTTGCCGAGGCAGTTGAGAGATCAATAGTTTCGGCCATGCGAAGGGGGGTTATGTAGAGGATTGGGCGGGTGTTTTAAGCAGTTTGGGAAGGGGACTACGCAGTAATAGATAGTTTCTTACGGAGGATTCCCGCATTTTCAATTTCACCGAGATTTGCAGGGCAAAGCCAATCAATTGTGGGAGTCGGGCTTACCCGCGATGGCGGTGGGTCAGGTATAGAAATATAGCCTGAAGTTTCGCCGTCGCAGGCAGGCCCACTCCCACAGTTTTAGCTGTGTGGCTGGCTTGGTTGTGTTTGCTTAATAGCTGGTTTAGCCGTTCGTGGTTCGATCAGGCACTAACAGGCCTACTGATACACCCTGGATGATTTTCGCCGCTTCCGGCGGGATGCGTTCCGGGGTGCAGAACAGTGTGCTGCCTTTCTGGATGTTGACGCTGCGCAACTCGCCAGCCCAGTCGTAGATGTCATCGAACAGCGTGCGGTGGATGTGTTGCAGGCGGTCGAGGTCGTAGGGCGGTTACGCAGGACGCCGCTACCGGGGTAGCAAGGCTTGATTGTAGCGAAATAAAATCACCTCACATTTTGTATAAAAAGTCCGCAAGGGCTCTAAATTCAGCGTATGTTTCACCGCAAAATCTTGTAGGACGATCCCGTCCACTACTTAAAGGGAGTTAAGCATGGGTTTGCTTCGTGTCGCTTCGGCGATGTCATTGTGTGCAGTGGCTTTTTCGATCCAGGCCGAGCAGTTGCCGATCGAGGTGCTCAGTGCGGTGGTCAAGGACCAGAAAATCGCCGACGCCGAAGTCCTGCTGCAACGTAACGGCGCACAGAACGTAGTGGGCCGCACCAACGCCCAGGGCCAGGTGACCCTCACCAGCGAAGCGGCCGATGATGCCAGCAACCTGTTGATCATCAAGAAGCCCGGCTATTCCAACCTGGTAGTGAAGTGCCCCTGTGCCGGCATGACCTACGCCATCAGCCCGGTGATGGAAAACCTCGACGGCCTGCGTGTGGTGCTGACCTGGGGCAAGACCCCGCGCGACCTCGACTCGCATATGATTTTCCCCGGCAATAACATCTTCTTCCGTAACAAAAAGGGCACCGACGCTGAGTTGGATGTGGACGACACCGACAGCTATGGCCCGGAAACCATTACCCTGCAGAAGAAGCACTACGGCGAAAGCTACGTGTATGCCGTGCATGACTACTCCAACAGTGGTTATCCAAACTCGAACGAGTTGTCCAACAGTGAGGCCAAGGTGTTTGTGTACATGGGGCAATCCCTGGTACGCACCTACTACGTGCCGCAGAACCGCGCTGGCAACCTGTGGACCGTGTTCCGCATGACCGGTAGTGGCGACTTCCAGGACATCAACACGTTCACCGGTGTGAGAGTCGGTGCCGAAGACGTACTCAATGAGGTCAAGCCGCTGCTGGACGACAGCGTGGCCGTCACCGCAGTGGCTGTCAGCTCGTCGGTACAAGCGGATGCGAAGAAGCTGAACCTGAAGGGCGAAGCAGCCTACCAGGCAGGTAACCTGGACCAGGCCATCGACCTGTTCCGTCAGGCCATCGACCTGGACAATAGCTTCGGCAAAGCCTACGGCAACCTGGGCCTGGCGTATCAGAAGGCCGGCAACACCGCCGAGTCGATCTGGGCCAACCGCAAGGCCATCGCCCTGGCGAACGGTGCCACTGCCGCGACCGTGCGTGCCGGCGCCTACTACAATATTGCGCGGATCTACGAAGCGGCGGGGCAGTTCGCGGATGCGTTGCGTCACTACCAGTTGGCCAAGGAACAGAAGGCCAATCCGGTGTATGACACGGCGATCGAGCGTGTGCAGAACCGCTGATTTAGCTGTAGGGCCGTTCTAAGGTGTGGGAAGGGGGTTGCTCCCGATGGCGGTAATTCAGTCGGTTAATTTCTGACTGATACACCGCCATCGGGAGCAATCCCCTTCCCACATTTGGTTTGTGATGTTCCTACTTACACAGTCGAACTTGTCACATTTGGCCCAAGGCCATTGCCCCAGCCTGTGTATCATCCTGTCTCTTTTTTCCTTGCGACCTATCTCGATTCGCTGAGCGTCCCAGGCTATGTTTTTGAGCCACCTTCAGCGGTCAATGGAGTGACAGCTTATGCACGACACCCTCCAGCAGGTCTTTGGTTATCCACAATTTCGTTTGGGCCAGGAAGCCGCGGTCAGCGCCGTGCTGGCCGGTCGCTCGGCGGCAGCGATTTTTCCGACCGGGTCGGGCAAGTCCCTGTGTTACCAGCTGTCGGCGGTGTTGCTACCGCACCTGACGCTGGTGGTGTCGCCGTTGCTGGCGCTGATGCAGGACCAGTTGGGTTTCCTGCAACGCCATGGCATCTCGGCCGGCAGTATCGATTCGGCGCAAAGCCGCGATGAGGCCAATGAGGTGATGGCGCGCGCGCGCTCGGGCGAGTTGAAAATCCTGATGATTTCCGTGGAGCGCTTGAAGAACGAGCGCTTTCGCAACTTCCTGCAGAGCGTGCCCATTTCATTGCTGGTGGTGGATGAGGCGCACTGTATTTCCGAATGGGGCCACAACTTCCGTCCGGATTATTTGAAGCTGCCGGACTACCAGCGTCAGTTCAATATCCCACAAGCGCTGCTGCTGACGGCTACAGCGACGCCCAAGGTGATTGCCGACATGCAGGCCAAGTTCGCCATTGCACCTGACGACGTGATCACCACGGGCTTCTACCGGCCGAACCTCAACCTGTTGGTAGAACCGGTGAGCGGCGCGGACAAGCGTCGTCGGCTGGTCCAATGGATGAACGAGCGGCCCGGCCAGCCGAGCATCGTCTACGTTACCTTGCAGAAAACCGCCGAGCAGATCGCCGAGCACCTGAATCGCCATGGCATCCAGGCCGAGGCGTATCACGCCGGCTTGCCCCACGACAAACGCGAGGGCATCCAGCAGCGTTTCATGGGTGGGCGCTCCAATTGCATCGTCGCCACCATCGCGTTTGGCATGGGCATCGACAAGAGCGATATCCGCAACGTGGTGCATTTCGACCTGCCCAAATCCATCGAAAACTACAGCCAGGAAATCGGCCGCGCCGGGCGTGACGGGCAACCCTCGGATTGCCTGGTGCTCGCCAACCGAGACAGCCTCAATGTGCTGGAAAACTTCGTGTACGGCGACACGCCCGAGCAGGAGGGCATTCGCCGTGTGCTGGACGAGTTGCAGGCCGCGCGAGGGGACGGGCAGTGGGAGTTTCTGCTGCGCTCGCTGTCGGACCACAGCAACATCCGCGAGCTGCCCCTCAAGACGCTGCTGGTGCAGTTGGAACTCAAAGGCGTGATTGCGCCGCGCTACGCGTTTTACGCCGAATACCGGTTCAAGTACCTGATCGAGCCCGACGCCTTGTTGGCGCGGTTTTCCGGGGAGCGGCAGGCGTTTGTCGCAGCGATCGTCCAGGTGTGCAAGCGGGCCAAGACCTGGGCGACGGTGGATTTCGACACGCTTTATCAACAGCACCAGGCCGAGCGCAATCGCGTGGTGAAAGCGCTGGATTACTTCCAGGAGCAGGGCCTGATCGAGCTGGAAAGCAAGCAGATGACGGAGGTCTACAGCCTGCTGAATACCGATTTCGATCCGCAGGTGTTGAGCGCCGAGTTATACACAGGCTTCAAGCAACACGAGGTCACGGAAGTGGCGCGGATTCACGCCATGCTCGACCTGTTCGCCACCGAACACTGCCTGGGCCAGCGCCTGGCCCGCTATTTCGGTGATGAACATGCACCGCAGCGCTGCGGGCATTGTTCGGTGTGCCACGGCCATGTCGCGCATTTGCCGGCGCCGCCGAGCCTGGCGCCGCTTGTGGATAAAAACTTCATGGGGCTGTGCGGTGATTTTATCCACAGGCATCATGAGTACTGCGGCCAACTGCCCGGCGCCGAACGGCTGACGCGGTTCCTGGGCGGTATCAGCGTGCCGCTGTTCACCAAGTTGAAGGCACGCGGCATCCCTGGTTTTGCTGCGCTGGAGGACTACCCCTACGCCGAGGTACGCGAGTGGGCCGAAACCCATTTGAATAACCTGTAAACCCACTTTGACGAGACGCGCCGATGCCTGACTCCATGCCCCAACGCGCCGATTACCGGCACTTCCAGCCGATCATTACGCGCTGGCACGACAATGATGTGTATGGCCATGTGAACAACGTGACCTACTACAGCTTCTTCGACACCGCGGTGAATACTTACCTGATCGAACACGGTGGCTTGGATATTCATGACGGCGAGGTGGTGGGGTTTGTGGTGAGTTCGGCGTGTGATTACTTTGCTTCCGTCGCCTTTCCCGAACGCATCGAAATAGGCCTGCGGGTCGGCAAGTTGGGCAACAGCTCGGTGCAGTATGAGTTGGCGGTGTTCAAGGCAGGCGAGGAGGACGCCTGTGCGGCAGGGCGCTTCGTGCATGTGTTCGTGGATCGGGGGACGAACCAGCCGGTGACGATTCCGGAGCGGTTGCGCGAGGCGTTGCAGCGCTTGCTGGCCTGACTGTGGGAGGGGGCTTGCCCCCGATAGCGGTGTATCAGCCAGCACATGGGTGACTGAAACTCGGCTATCGGGAGCAAGCTCCCTCCCACAGTGTTTCTTCAGTGTTCTTTAGATCTGATCAATCACGGTAGTGATGCTTGTTCTTGCGATGGCCATAGGCATGGCCACGGCCAGGGTGACCATCCCGGTAGTAGCGACGGTCGTCACGGCCACGGTAACGACGGTCGTCGTCATCGCTCTTGTTGCCCATGTAGTTGCCCAGCGCGCCGCCCGCGCCGCCGCCAGCGGCTGCGCCGATCAGGCTGCCGGTGGTGCCGCCCATGCTGCGGCCTACCACGTTGCCGCCCGCTGCGCCCAGGGCGCCGCCAATGGCTGCTTCGCCGCGGCTGCGCTTGTCAGCGCCGACCGCACTGCCGCCCGCGCCGCCCAGGGCTGCACCGATGGCTGAACCGGTATTACCGCCGACCTGCTGGCCGACAACCGAACCGAGTACCCCGCCCAATGCGCCGCCTACACCGGCTTCGGTGGTGCCACCGGCCATGGCTGCGCCACTGACCAGGCCAAGGGACAACAAGAGAATCGAGGAGAACTTCATAGAGAGACCTCAAGAGGATGACGGCGCGATCCTGAGGCTGTGTCGACATTGTGACAATAGAAATCCGACCAGTAACACGACTTGTACACAATTCTCTAACTTACTGTTTTAGCTAGGGAACTTAAGTGATTTCGGCGGGTCTTTAGTTACTTCGGAACGGCCGCTTTTATGCAAAAGCGGCCTTTTTTGTGCCCGGGATTTACGCCGAGCGCGCCATGATCAGGCCATTGTCGCTCGCCGCTTCCAGGCGGATCGCCACAAATTTCGACGTCGGCGTATGGCTGCCATCCCCGGTGCTTTCCAAGGGCACCAGCGGGTTCACTTCCGGGTAGTAAGCCGCTGCCTGCCCCGCCGGAATATCGAACGCGAGCAAGGTGAAGCCTTTTACGCGGCGCTCACGGCCGTCTTCCCATAGCGACACGATGTCGGCCTTTTGCCCCGGCTTGAAGCCCAGGCGGATGATGTCGGCTTCGTTGACGAACAACACGTCGCGTTGACCTTTGACCCCGCGATAGCGGTCGTCCAGGCCATAAATGGTGGTGTTGTACTGATCGTGGGAGCGCATCGACTGCATGATCAGGTCCGGCACGTGCCCGGTGGCGTGGGTGCGTTCGTGGATCAGGTCCTTGGGCAGGACGTTCGGGCGGAAGTTGGCGCGGCCCGAAGGCGTGTTCCAGCGACGTGCCCCGGCGGCGTTGCCCAGGTAGAAACCGCCCGGGTTTTTGATCCGCTCGTTGAAGTCCTTGAAGCCTGGGATGGTGTCGGCGATCAGCTCGCGAATACGTCCGTAGTCGGCCACCAGCCAGTTCCAGTCCACCGGTTGGCTGCCCAGGGTGGCGGCGGCGATGCCGGCGAGAATGGCCGGCTCGGATTTCATCAGGCTCGACAGCGGTTGCAGCTGGCCGTTGGAGCCGTGGACCATGCTGAACGAGTCTTCCACCGTCACCGCCTGCGGGCCTTCGGCCTGGATGTCGATGTCGGTGCGGCCCAGGCACGGCAGGATCAGCGCGTCTTTGCCGTGCATCAGGTGGCTGCGGTTGAGCTTGGTGCTGATCTGCACGGTCAGGTCGCAATTGCGCAGGGCTTCGAAGGTGCGCGGGCTGTCCGGGGTGGCTTGGGCGAAGTTGCCGCCCAGGCCGATAAATACTTTGGCGCGGCCTTCCAGCATGGCGTGGATCGCCTCGACCACGTTGTGCCCGTTGGTGCGCGGCACCTGGAACTGGAAGCGCCGCTCCAGGGCGTCGAGGAACGCCACCGGCGGCCGTTCGTTGATGCCCATGGTGCGGTCGCCCTGCACGTTACTGTGGCCGCGCACCGGGCACAGGCCGGCGCCCGGGCGGCCGATATTGCCGCGCAGCAGCATCAGGTTGGCGATTTCCTGGATGGTCGGCACCGAGTGACGATGCTGGGTGATGCCCATCGCCCAACACATGATCACGTTCTTGCCTTTGGCGTACATGCGCGCCGCTTGCTCGATTTCCACCAGGGGCAGGCCGGACTGCGCGACGATTTCTTCCCAGGAGGTGTCATCGATCTGGCCGAGGTAATCGAGCACGTGGGTGGTGTGTTCGTTGAGGAAGTCGTGGTCGAACACCGCTGCCTTGCCTTCGGCCTGGGCCTGGCGCTCCCACAACAGCAGGAACTTGGCCATGCCGCGCAGGATGGCCATGTCGCCCCCCAGCGCTGGGCGGAAGTATGCGGTGTTGGTCGGCTTGTCGCCGTTGGTGAGCATTTCCAGCGGGTGTTGCGGGTGCTGGAAGCGTTCCAGGCCGCGCTCTTTCAGCGGGTTGATGCACACCACCTGAGCGCCGCGTTTCACCGCTTCGCGCAGCGGTTCGAGCATGCGCGGGTGGTTGGTGCCGGGGTTCTGGCCCCAGACGAAAATCGCGTCGGCGTGTTCGAAGTCGTCAAAGGTCACGGTGCCTTTGCCGACGCCGACACTTTGCGCCAGGGCCACGCCACTGGCTTCGTGGCACATGTTCGAGCAATCCGGGAAGTTGTTGGTGCCGTAGGCGCGCACGAACAACTGGTACAGGTACGCCGCTTCGTTGCTGGCGCGGCCCGAGGTGTAGAACTCGGCCATGTCCGGGCTCGGCAGGGCGTTGAGGTGCTGGCCGATCAGCTCGAACGCCGCCTCCCAACTGATGGGCTGGTAACGGTCGGTCTGTGCGTCGTAGCGCATCGGCTCGGTCAGGCGGCCCTGGTATTCCAGCCAATAGTCGCTTTGCTCCAGCAACGCGGTGATGCTGTGCTTGGCGAAGAACGCGGCATCGACGCGGCGTTTGGTGGCTTCCCAGTTGACTGCCTTGGCACCGTTTTCGCAGAACTTGACCATGCCGCTTTCCGGCGAGTCGCCCCAGGCGCAGCCCGGGCAGTCGAAGCCGCCGTTCTGGTTGGTCTTGAGCATCATGCGCAGGTTTTTCAGCGCGTTGTCGCTGGTCAGCCATGCCTGCGCCACGCTGATCAGCGCGCCCCAGCCGCCCGCCGCACCCTTGTAAGGCTTGTAGCGCGGGGTTGGGGTTTGGTCGGCTTGGTGGTGATTGCTCATGGCTGTTTCTCCATCGCAGGGCTGTAGACCCGCGGCGCACTTTTCTGCGGCAGGTGGATGAGATTGAGGTTGTGCCGGCGTGCCCATTGCAGGGCCAGGCCGGTGGGCGACGACAGGCTGACCAGGGTCTGGATGCCCGCGCGCAGGACTTTCTGGATCAACTCAAGGCTGCAACGGCTGGTGACAATGGCCAGGCCGCCTTCGCTTGGAATCCGTTGGCGGATCAGCGCGCCGATCAATTTATCGAGGGCGTTGTGTCGGCCGATGTCTTCGCGGCCCAGCAGCAGTTCGCCCTGGTTGTTCATGAACACCGCCGCATGCACCGCGCCGCTGTGCTGGCCCAGAGGCTGGAACGCGCTGATGCGCTGGCGCAGGCCGTCGAGCCACTCGGCCGGCGGCAGGGGCGCGCCGGGCAGTACCTCAAGGTCCGGCAGGGCGTGTTCCAGCGCTTCCACGCCGCACAACCCGCAACCGCTGGTACCGGCCAGTTGGCGGCGCTGCTGCTTGAGGTTCCAGAACGCGCGGCTGGAAATCTGCACCTGAGCGTACTGGGCAGAGCCCGTGCCGCTGAGTTTCAGGTCATAAATGTCGCTAACGTCGGCGATAATGCCGCTGCCGATACTGAAGCCTACAATGAAGTCTTCCAGGTCCGTCGGCGTCACCAGCATCACGGCCTGGCTGATGTCGTTATAGGCAATCGCCAACGCCACTTCTTCCGCCAACGCGGTGCTGGCGACTTCCGTGTGTTCGAGCGTGCAAAACTGGTAGCTCTGGCTGGCGGCGGGCGCGGGCGTTTGAACAGCGGGCGCCGCGCAGACTGGGCGCTTGGCGTTCATGAGGCAGTACCGACGGCGGATGGGTCAGTGTTTAGACTAGGCGCGACAAAGCGTCGCGTCTAATTGCCAGTACTGATCTACCGATAGATGACGTCGATCAAGACTCGGTTTGCGATTTCTGAAACAGCGCGAAACACGCTTCCGCCAACGCAGAGCGCGGGGCGCTGCGGCGCATGATCAGCCCCAGGCGCGCCAGGGTGTGGGCGTCTTCGATCGGTTGCAGGCGCAGATGCTCGGTCAGCGCGTCCAGGCCGCCGTCCAAGGGCATCACCGCACAGCACAGCCCGCCGTGGACCGCTTGTAACAACTGATGGACCGCGTCGGTCTGCAACAACGGTTGCGGGTGCAGGCCCCGGCTATGGAAGTTGTGATCGATGGACTGCCGGAAGTGCATGCCGCTGGTGAGCATGCCCAGCGGCAGTTCGATCAGGGCTTCCCAGCTCAGGGGCTTTTCGCCGAAGCTGAAATAGCGTTGGTCGTACAGCAGGCCCATGCGGGTTTCGCCGAGGGCCAGGGAGTCGAAGCGCTCGTTGTCCAGGCGGTCGAGGTAGGACACGCCGAGGTCCAGGCGATTGCTCGCCAATTGTTCGAGGATCTGTTCAGAGCTGAGGGCCGACAGCTCAAAGCGCAGGCTTGGGTGTTCTGTGTGCAGTTGTTGCATCAGCGCCAACGGATCGAAACTCGACAGCGGCACCACGCCCAGGCGCAACGTCCCCACCAGGTTGCCGCGACAGGCTGCGGCTTCGGCCAGCAGGCCGTCATACGCCGCCAGCACCGTGCGCGCCCAGGCCAGCACGCGCTCACCCGGGGCGGTGAAGCCTTCGAAGCGCTGGCCACGGTTGACCAGTGGCAGATCGAGTTCTTCTTCGAGGCTGCGCAGGCGCATCGACAGGGTCGGCTGGGTGATATGGCAACGCGCGGCCGCCTGGCCGAAGTGGCGCGTCTCGTCGAGGGCGATGAGGAATTTCAGTTGCTTGATGTCCATCTTCGCTCCAGGGCTTATTCCAATGGCGGGGGGATTCTAGCGTGTTTGGGTCTTTAGGCGGCTGGGAACCCAGATCTGTTGGGCTGGTCTAGTCTTTGGCATCTGGAACTCAAACCCAAGGAGAGAGCAGCATGAGTATTTTTAGCTTTGTTAAGGAAGCCGGCGAAAAGTTGATCGACCTGTTGACGCCGGGTAATGCGAACGCCAGCGAGCAGTTGAAAGAGCATGTGGCCAAGGTCGGTCTGGGTAATCCGAACGTACAGACCACGGTTGACGGCGACAAGGTGACCGTGACCGGCGAAGTTGCCAGCCAGGAAGAGAAAGAGAAGATCCTGCTGGCGCTGGGCAATATTGCCGGGGTCGCGAGTGTGGATGACCAGATCAAGGTCACCGACCCCGCACCGATTGTGGCGGCGCGTTTTGTCGTGGTGAAGAAGGGCGACACCCTCAGCGCGATTTCCCTGGCGGTGTATGGCAACGCCAATCTGTACAACAAGATCTTTGAGGCCAACAAGCCGATGCTGTCGCATCCGGACAAGATCTACCCGGGGCAGACGCTGCGCATTCCCGAGTAGTCCACGCGGTAAACCCATGTGGGGGCTTGCTCCCACATGGGTTCAGAGTCCGACAATGAGATCCCGGTAGTCCTCGACTGCCGCAAATTCCCCGGTGTCCTTTGGCCCTTTTTTGCTGTCCGGCTCTTTCACCGCCAGCAAATGCCCCACGCCGAAGTCCCTGGCGCTGCGCAGGATCGGCAAGGTGTCGTCGATAAACAGGCTGCGCGCCGGGTCGAAGTCGATATCGGCCTGCAGGGCGTCCCAGAACTGTGGGTTTTCCTTGGCGAAACCGTAGTCGTGGGAACTGATCATCCGCTCGAAATACGGCGCCAGCTCGATGCGTTCCATCTTCAATGACAGTGAATCACGGTGCGCGTTGGTGATCAGGATCACGCGCTTGCCGGCCTGTCGGATCGCCGCCAGAAACGTATCGGCATCCGCACGCAGGGCGATCAGGTGGGCGGTTTCCTGCTTGAGTTCGCGCACCGGGATTTTCAGCTCGGCACTCCAGAAATCCAGGCAATACCATTGCAACTGGCCGGCGTTACGCTCGAACAGAGGCTGCAACTCCATCTCGGCCATGGCACGGCTCACCCCGTGCAACTCAGCGTAGCGTTGGGGCAGGTGTTCCATCCAGAAGTGGTTGTCGTAATGCAGGTCGAGCAGGGTGCCGTCCATGTCCAGCAGGACGGTGTCGATGGCGTGCCAGGGCAAAGAGGGCATGGGGCGTTCTCACGTAAGTAAAGATATCCGACACAGACAATCGGAAAAGCCACGGTATAGTAACCCGATCACCCCAAGGAGCCGCTTATGCGCCAGAAACCCACCGTCCTCTCCCGCGAAATAGTCGCCAGTAGCCGTTTGTTCCGCGTGGAAGCAGTGCAATTGCGCTTTTCCAACGGCGTAGAACGGACCTACGAGCGCCTGGTGGGGCGCGGTGCCGGCTACGGCGCGGTGATGATCGTGGCGATGATCGACGCCGAGCATGCGTTGCTGGTGGAGGAATACTGCGGCGGGACCGACGAATACGAGCTTTCGCTGCCCAAGGGTTTGATCGAGCCGGGCGAGGATGTGCTGGCGGCGGCGGACCGTGAACTCAAGGAAGAAGCCGGCTATGGCGCACGCCAGTTGGAGCACCTCACCGAGCTTTCGCTGTCGCCTGGCTACATGAGCCAGAAAATCCAGGTGGTACTGGCCACCGATCTGTATGAAGAACGCCTGGAAGGCGATGAACCCGAGCCGATGCGTGTAGACCGGGTCAACCTGCGCGAGCTGGCGCAACTGGCGCAAAACGAGCAGTTCAGCGAAGGCCGTGCCCTGGCCGCGCTGTACCTGGTACGAGACCTGTTGACCCAGCGTGGAGTGTTCAGCGCATGAGCGAATTGTTTCTAGGCCACCCATTCATTGCCCCGGTGATCGAGCTGGCGCGCCAGGCCGGTGAAGTCATCATGCCGTTCTGGCGCGCCAATGTGGCCGTGACGTCCAAGTCCGATAATTCACCCGTGACGGCGGCCGACCTTGCCGCTCATCATCTGATTCTCGCCGGCCTTACCGCGCTGGACCCGAGCATCCCGGTGCTTTCTGAAGAAGACGCCGATATCGACCAGAGCGTGCGTGCCGGCTGGCAGCGCTGGTGGTTGGTGGACCCGTTGGATGGCACCAAGGAATTCATTTCCGGCAGCGATGAGTTCACTGTCAACATCGCGTTGATCGAACAGGGCCGCGTGGTGTTTGGCGTGGTGTCGATGCCCACCAGCGGCCGTTGCTACTTTGGCGGCGCGGGCCTGGGGGCGTGGCGCTCCGATGTGAACGAAGCGCCCAGGCCGATCCAGGTGCGCCTGGCCCCGGCCGCCGGCGAGGCGTTTACCGTGGTTGCCAGCCGCCGACACAGCAGCCCTGAGCAGGAGCGTTTGCTCCAGGGCTTGAGCGAAGGCTTGGGTGAGTTGAAGCTGGCGAATATCGGCAGCTCGTTGAAGTTTTGCCTGTTGGCCGAAGGCAGTGCCGATTGCTACCCGCGCCTGGCGCCGACCTCCCAGTGGGATACCGCCGCAGCCCAGGGCGTGCTCGAAGGTGCGGGCGGCGAAGTGCTGGAGTTGAGCGGCGAGCCGTTCAGCTATCCGGCGCGGGAATCGTTGCTGAACCCGTTCTTCCTGGCGCTGCCGGCCAAAGCCGCGTGGCGCGAACGCCTGCTCACCCTGGCCCGCGCTTAAGGCCTCAGCAGATCAAAATGTAGGGGGGGCTTGCTCCCACTTTGTTTTGTGGCGCGGCGGCTAGCGGTGCAGGACGTACTGGCCGCTGAAAACCACCGCCCGCTCGTCACTGCCGTCATTCACAATCCACGTTTCCAGGGTCAACCGTGCGCGGCCATGGCGCTTGTACGTCGCCACAAAGCGCTTCCACACGTTCTCCTCCGGCGCCTGGCAGATCACGGTCGCGTCTCGTGTGACCGGCAGCGGGTAACTGATCTGCCCTTCCTGGATCACGATATGCCCGTCTTCAATGCCTTCTTCACGCAACTGCAAGTGCAGCCAACCCCAACCCGCCAAGACCGCGCCGCAATACAGGCTGCCGCCGAACATGGTGCTCTTGTGGTTGATATTGGCTTGCAGGGGCAAGTGCAATTGCAATTGGCCGTGTTGCCAGTCGAGCACCTTGAGGCCCATTTCCCGGGTGAGGGGGATGTCGTGGTGGAGGATAGATTCCAGGTAACGGCTGTCGCGGCTCATGGCGGCCTCTTGGCGGATAGGGTGGGTCATTCGTCGTCGCTGCTGTGGCTGGCGCTGTCGGCAAAGTTGAGGCCGTGCTTGCGCAGTTTGTCATGCAGGGTCTTGCGCGGTACGCCGAGGGCTTCGGCGAGGCTGCGCAGGGAACTGTGGGGGCGGCTCAGTTCGGCGGCGATCAGGCTTTTTTCGAACTGTTCGACTTGTTCGCTCAGGCCGCCGGGGGTGGAGGTCAGCAGGCCGGCGGAGAGATTGTCCGGGGTGTTGTCCAGCGCCAACTCCAGGCCCAGGGCGAAGCGCTCGGCGGCGTTCTGCAATTCCCGCACATTGCCCGGCCAACTGTGGCGCAGCAGCAGTGCGCGCTGGCCCGGCTGCAATTCGTGCAGCGGCAGGCCATGGCGGCTGCTGGCTTCGTCGGCAAAGTGCTGGAACAGCATCAGCGCATCTTCACCGCGCTCACGCAGCGGCGGAATGCGCAACGGTGCGACGTTGAGGCGGTAATACAAGTCGGCGCGGAAGCGGCCCTGGTCGGCGGACTGGCGCAGGTCTTCCTTGGTGGCGGCGATGATGCGGATATCCAGCGGGATCAGTTGATTGCCGCCCAGGCGCTCGACCACGCGCTCCTGCAGCAGGCGCAGCAGCTTGACCTGCACATCCAGGCTCATGCTTTCGATTTCGTCGAGGAACAATGTGCCGCCGTTGGCGAATTCGAATTTGCCGATGCGGCGTTTTTGCGCGCCGGTAAAGGCGCCTGGCTCGTGGCCGAACAGCTCGCTTTCGACCACCGACTCGGCGAGCGCGCCGGCGTTGATCGCCACGAAAGGCCCGCTGCGCCGGCTCGACAAGTCGTGCAGTGCGCGGGCGACCACCTCTTTGCCGGCGCCGGTTTCGCCGAGGATCAGTACATCGGCCTTGGTTGCCGCCAGCGCGCCGATCTGCTCGCGCAGGCGCAGCATTTGCGGGGAATGCCCGACCAGGCGCGTGCTCAATTGCTGGCGATCGCTGAGGGCCAGGCGCAGGCTGCGGTTATCCAGCACCAGCCGGCGCAGGGCCAGGGCGCGGCGCACGCTGTCGAGCAGGGCGTCGCTGGCGAACGGCTTTTCGAGGAAGTCATACGCACCGGCACGCATGGCCTGCACCGCCAGCGGTACATCGCCGTGGCCGGTGATCAGCAGCACCGGCAGCTCCGGGTCCTGGCCGTGCAGCTCGGCCAGCAACTCCAGGCCGTCCATTCCAGGCATGCGGATATCGCTGACCACCACGCCCGGCCAATCCCGCGACAGCTGCGCGGTGAGGCCGGTGGCTTCGCCCAGGGGCAGGACTTTCAGCCCGGCCAGGTCCAGGGTCTGGCACAGGGCCTGACGCAAGTGTGGATCGTCGTCGATCAACACCACCTGAATCTGGTTATCGATACTCATACACTGCGGTCCTCGGACGGTTGCAGACTGACGCCCGGCGAGCCGGCACGCAATTTCAAGGTTAACAGCGCGCCGCCTTGCTTGTGGTTGGCAAACAGCAGTTCGCCACCAAAGGCACGCATCAAGGTGTCACAGATCGCCAGGCCCAGCCCGAGGCCCTGGGTGCGGGTCTTGGTGGTATAGAACGGCTCGCTGGCGCGTCCCAGGGCTTCCATGCAAAACCCCGGGCCGTTGTCGCGAATGTACAGGTTGACGCCCTGCTCGGTGGTTTCGGCACTCAGCCAGAGTTTGCGCGGCGGGCCTTTTTCGGTGAGGGCGTCGAGGGCATTGGCCAGCAGGTTGCCCAGCACTTGGCGTAGGCGGGTTTCACCGGCCTCGACCCACAAGGTCGCCTCGGGCAAATCGCGGATCAGCTCGACTTCCATCGCGCGCCGCCGCTTGGCCAGCAACGCCAGCGCGTCGTCCAGCGCCGGTTGCAGGGCGACGCTTTCCGGCGCATGCCGATCGCGGCGGGCGAACGCGCGCAAGTGGGCGATGATCGAGGCCATGCGCCCGGTCAGCTCGCTGATCAGTTTGAGATTGCCGCGCGCGTCGTCGGTTCGCTCGTGGTCGAGCAGGATTTCGGCGTTTTCCGCGTAGCTGCGAATCGCCGCCAGGGGTTGATTGAGCTCGTGGCTGATGCTCGCCGACATGGTGCCCAGCGCCGACAGTTTGCCCGCCTGCACCAGGTCGTCCTGGGCGCGCACCAGTTCCTGCTGCGCATGTTCGCGCTCCAGCACTTCCTGTTTCAGGCGCCGGTTGAGCCCTTCCAGGTCGCTGGTACGCTCGGCCACGCGCATTTCCAGTTCGCGTCGGGCCTTGGCTTCGAAGGCGATGCGGTCCAGGTAGTGTCGACGGCGCTGCATCATCAGGCCCAGCAGCAACATCAGCACCAACAGCGTGGCGCCGCCCACCGCGACCACGGTGCGTACCGGGCGGTTGATCAACGATTGTGGCGCGAGGATCTCCACGTTCCAGCCGGTTTCGGCGATGGCCGTGGATTGGCGCAGCCAGGCCGTCGGGCTCAAGGCCAGCGGTTGCGGATCGCGGGTCGGGTAGGGCTGGATCGCGATGATCGCCTGGCGCTCTTCGTCCGTCAGTGGCCGGGTGGCGCGGAACCGCCATTGCGGGCGCGAGGTCAGGATCACGACGCCGTTGTGGTCGGTGACCAGCAGTTGCTCGGGGGTGTTGCCCCACAGGCTTTCGGTGTGGTCCAGGTCGACCTTGACCACCAGCACACCGATGACTTTCTCGCCATCGCGCACCGCGGCGGCGAAGAAGTAGCCGCGTTTGGCCGAGGTAGTGCCCAAGCCGAAGAACCGGCCCAGGCGCCCGGCCATGGCTTCGCTGAAATACGGGCGGAACGAGAAATTGCGCCCGACGAAGCTGTCTTGCTTGTCCCAGTTGGACGCAGCGAGGGTCTTGCCGGTGGTGTCCATCAGGTACATCACTTCGACCCCGGCCTGGGCGGCGACGTCCTTGAGCAACAGGTTGGCGTTGGCCAGGTTGGTACTGACCTGCGGTGCCGCCAGCGCGGTGCGCAGGGCTGGCAAGTCGCCGAGGATCTGCGGCAGCACTTCATAGCGGTGTAGGGTGCCCAGCAGGTTGGCGACGTACAGGTCGAGGGTCTGGCGGTTCTGCCCGGCCAGTTCGCTGCGGTAGTAGCGCTCGGCCAGGTGCTCCAGCGGCCACAGCAGCGGCGCCAGGCACAGCGCCAACAGGGCGAGGCTGCGCCAGCGGGGTCTTCGCGGGAGGGGTGGGGTCATGGGAGTCATGCGCCTGAGGGTACAGGCGCATTATGCCTAGTGCTGCTGTGCAAGACACTCGCGCAATGCGTCTTGCCACAGCGGCTGGCTGACCTGCCACTGCTGTTGCAGGCGGCTGCAATCGAGGCGCGAGTTCAGTGGGCGCCTGGCCGGCGTCGGGTAGGCGCTGGACGGGATCGCTTCCAGGTCGGCGCAGGGTTTGCCTGTGGCGCGCAGGTGCTCGCCAATCGCCTGGGCGAAGCCGAACCACGACGTTTCGCCTTGGGCGGTCAGGTGATAGATACCCCAGTCGCCCGCTTGCCCGGCCTGCCAGCGCTCGATCAACGCACGGGTGCTGTTGGCGATAGTGCCGGCCCAGGTCGGCGCGCCGATCTGGTCGGCGACGATCCGCATCTGCGGTTTTTCTTGCAGCAGACGCTGCATGGTCAACAGGAAGTTCTTGCCGTGAAGGGAGTAGACCCAACTGGTGCGCAGGATCAGGTATTCGCCCCCGACTGCCACGATCGCCTGCTCACCGGCGAGCTTGCTCTGGCCGTAGACGCCCAGCGGGTTGGGTGTGTCGGCTTCGGTGTAGGGCGCAGGTTTACTGCCGTCGAACACGTAGTCGGTGGAGTAATGGATCAGCGGCACGCCCAAGGCCTTGGCTTCCTCGGCGAGAACGCCGGGCGCGGTGGCGTTGATCGCGAAGGCCGCGTCCGGCTCGCTTTCGGCCTGATCGACCGCGGTGTGGGCCGCGGCGTTGATGATCAGGTCGGGGCGATGGGCGCGCACTTGCTGGCGGATCTGGTCGACGTGAGCCAGGTCCAGTCTGTCGCGGCCCAGCACGATGAGTTCGCCCAGGCCCAGGAGCCGTTGTTGCAGCTCTTGGGAGAGTTGGCCGTGTTGGCCGGTGATCAGGATCTTCATGGGAACAGGTCGGCTTCCATCAGCAGTTTGCCGGCCTGGTCCTTGGAGGACAGTTGCGGCGGTTCGGTCAGTTCCCAGTCGATGGCCAGCGTAGGGTCATTCCAGAGGATGCTACGCTCGGCGCTCGGTTGGTAGTAATCGGTGGTCTTGTAGAGGAATTCTGCGTAGTCGCTCAACACCACGAAACCATGGGCGAAGCCTTCCGGCACCCACAGTTGGCGGTTGTTCTGTGCCGACAGGCGCACGCCGACCCATTGACCGAAGTTCGGCGAGCTGCGACGAATGTCGACGGCTACGTCGAGTACTTCGCCGGCAATGACACGCACCAGTTTGCCCTGGGTATGTTCAAGCTGATAGTGCAGACCCCGCAGCACGCCTTTTTGCGAGCGTGAGTGGTTGTCCTGCACGAAGTCGCGCTGCAGCCCGGTGGCCGCTTCAAAGGCACGGGCATTGAAGCTTTCGTAGAAAAAACCGCGCTCATCACCAAACACTTTCGGTTCGAGGATCAGTACGCCGGGCAGTGAGGTTTGCACTACATTCACGGGTGTTCTCCGGCCAGCGAGTACAGGTATTGGCCATAACCGGTCTTGCCGAAGTACTTGGCGCGTTCCAGCAGATGGTCACGATCGATCCAGCCATTTTCGTAGGCGATTTCTTCGAGGCAGGCGACTTTCAGCCCTTGGCGGTGCTCGATGGTCTGCACATAGGTCGAGGCTTCGAGCAGGCTGTCGTGGGTGCCGGTGTCGAGCCAGGCAAAGCCACGTCCAAAACGCTCCACATGCAAGTCGCCGCGCTTGAGGTAAGCGTTGTTCACGTCGGTGATCTCCAGTTCGCCACGGGGCGAGGGCTTGACCGCCTTGGCGATCTTGATCACGTCGTTATCGTAGAAATACAGGCCGGTGACGGCATAGGGCGACTTGGGCTTGGCTGGTTTTTCTTCGATGGACAGGGCGCGGCCTTCCTTGTCGAAGTCGATCACCCCAAAACGCTCCGGGTCCTTGACCCAGTAGCCGAATACTGTCGCCCCGGACGGGCGTTCGGCCGCGGTGCGCAGTTGATCACCGAAGTGTTGGCCATGGAAAATATTGTCGCCCAGGATCAGGCACACCGGATCGTCGCCGATGAATGCTTCGCCAATGATGAAGGCTTGAGCCAAACCGTCCGGCGACGGCTGCTCTGCATAGCTGAAACGCACGCCGAACTGGCTGCCATCTCCCAGCAGATTGCGGTATTGCGGCAAGTCCACCGGCGTGGAGATCACCAGGATGTCCTTGATTCCCGCGAGCATCAGCACCGAGATCGGGTAGTAGATCATCGGCTTGTCATACACCGGCAACAGTTGCTTGGACACGCCCAGGGTGATGGGGTGCAAACGGGTGCCGGAGCCGCCGGCCAATACGATTCCCTTTGTCATGCAATCAGATCCTTCATGTCGGTATTGCCCAATCGTTCGCCCTGATAACTGCCGTCCTGGACCCTGCGGCACCATTCCAGGTTATCGAGGTACCACTGCACGGTTTTGCGCAGCCCGGTTTCAAAGGTTTCTTGCGGGACCCAGCCCAACTCGCGTTCGATCTTGCTGGCATCGATGGCGTAGCGCTGGTCGTGGCCGGGGCGGTCCTTGACGAAGGTGATCAGGTCGGCAAAATGCGCGACACCGGCCGGGTGTTGCGGTGCCAGCTCTTCCAGCAGGGCGCAGATGCTGCGTACCACGTCGATATTCTTCTGCTCGTTGTGGCCGCCGATGTTGTAGGTCTCGCCGACCACGCCTTCGGTCACCACCTTGAGCAACGCACGGGCGTGGTCTTCGACGAACAGCCAGTCGCGGACCTGCAAGCCGTCGCCATAGACTGGCAACGGCTTGCCAGCGAGGGCGTTGAGGATCACCAGGGGGATCAGCTTCTCGGGGAAATGAAACGGCCCGTAGTTGTTCGAGCAGTTGGTCAGCAATACCGGCAGGCCATACGTGCGCTGCCAGGCGCGAACCAGGTGGTCGGACGCGGCCTTGCTGGCCGAGTAGGGCGAGCTGGGTGCGTAGGGCGTGGTTTCAGTGAACAGATCGTCTACGCCGTGCAGGTCGCCGTACACCTCGTCGGTGGAGATGTGGTGGAAGCGGAACGCGCTCCTGGCCGGCTCTGCGAGCGTTTGCCAATACGCGCGGGCGGCTTCCAGCAGGCTGTAGGTGCCGACAATGTTGGTCTGGATAAAATCCGACGGGCCGTCGATGGAACGGTCGACATGAGACTCGGCCGCCAGGTGCATGATCGCCTGGGGCTCGAAGCGCGCGAGCACGGCGCTGACGGTGGCCTGGTCGACGATATCGGCCTGGACGAACTCATAGCGGCTGTTGGACGCGATGCTGGTCAGCGACTCCAGGTTGCCGGCGTAGGTCAGTTTGTCCAGGTTGAGCACTTCGTGCTCGGTGTGTTGAATCAGGTGGCGGATCAGGGCAGAGCCAATGAAACCGGCACCACCGGTGATAAGAATACGCATGTCGGGGGGCCTTTTCCTTAGACGGACATTTAGCGAATGGAGCATAGCTTGAGTTGTGACGCGGATCTGTGCAAGCGCGGCACGTTGGGGGGTTGCTTAACCCCCATCAACAATGGCGATATAGGCGCCTGATAAAAACAGAGGTCCTCATCATGTTGCTTGCCACGTTGATCCATCGTACCAGCCTGCCTTGCCCGCAAGTGGGGTCCGATCAGGCTGCACACTTGCTTGAGCGGCATTATGGCCTTGGCGGCACATTGCAATCACTTGGCAGCCAACAAGACCTCAACTACAGCATCGACACCAACCATGGCCGCTTTGTTCTGAAAATCTGCCTGGGCGACTACGCCGCCGTCGAATTGCACGCCCAGCATGCCGCGCTCCACGCCTTGCAGACGCAGGACGGGTTGCGCGTCCCCCGAGTCATCAAGGCCCTGACCGGTGAGGACCTGCTGACTGTGACCGTCGACGGGCAAACCCTGCACCTGCGGCTGTTGGATTACATCGACGGCCAGCCCTTGACCCACCTGCCTCACGTGGGCCGCGAGGTCATCGCAGGCTTCGGTGACTTGTGCGGGCGGATGGGCCAGGCGCTGGCCGATTTTGCGCATCCGGGCCTGGAGCGGACCCTGCAATGGGACCCGCGCCACGCGCAGGAACTGATCAGCCACCTGCTGGCGACCCTGCCAGACCTGCCCCACCGCGCGGCATTGGAGCAAGTCGCCGAGCAGGTCGGCGAGCGCATTCGGCCCCTGGCGGATCACTTGCCGTGGCAAGCGGTACACATGGACATTACCGATGACAATGTGGTCTGGCAGCGCGATGCCCTGCGTCATTGGCAGATCCAGGGGGTGATCGATTTCGGCGATCTGGTGCACACCTGGCGCATCGCCGACCTGTCGGTGACCTGCGCTGCCTTGCTGCACCATGCTCAGGGCGATCCCTTTGCCATCTTGCCGGCAATCCAGGCCTGTCACGCCGTTACGCCGTTACAGCGCGAAGAACTGCAGGCGCTATGGCCGCTGATCGTCGCCCGTGCGGCGGTGCTGGTGCTCAGCAGCGAACAGCAGCAACGCCTGGACCCCGATAACGACTACCTGTTGAAAAACGCCGAGCATGAGTGGGAAATTTTCCAGGTTGCAACGTCGGTGCCGTTTGAACTGATGGAGGCGGCGATCCTGCTCTGTGTCGGGCAGACGCTGCCACCGATCGCCAGCGAGGGGTTCGCGCCGCTCTTGCCGGGGCTGGTGGGACGCGAGTTCGCGCTGATCGACCTGGGAGTGCTCAGCCCACACTTCGAAGCGGGTAATTGGGAACAGCCGGGGATTGACCGGCGCTTACTGGACGAGGCTGCGGCGGTTCACGGGTTGGCCGCCAGTCGCTACGGCCAATACCGTTTGTCGCGCACCTGCCCGGACAGCGCCACGGAACCGCAGACGTTCCCGCTGCATGTCGAGTTGCACCTGCCCCACGGTACAGCGGTGGAGGCGCCCTTCGCTGGGGTGCTGCGTGTCGGTGCCGATGGCTTGCTGTGCGTGCAGGATGGTCCGTTGAGCCTGCGCTTGTGGGGCGTAAGCACCTCATTGAGCGCGGGAGCGGCGGTGGTGGAAGGGCAAATACTGGGCGAGGTCCATGCCCCCCTGACCGTGCAATGGTGCCGCGCCGACGTTGAGCCACCGCTGTTCTGCACGCCGAGCCGGGCGTCGGCGTGGCAAGCGCTATGCCCGTCACCCTCGGTGCTGCTGGGGCTGGCCTGCGATGCCGAACCCGAGCTCGACCCCCAAGCCCTGCTGGCGCGACGCGATGCCAGCTTCGCGCGCTCGCAGAAGCACTATTACGTCGATCCGCCGCGCATCGAACGAGGCTGGCGCAACCATCTGATCGACATGCAGGGCCGTTCCTATCTGGACATGCTCAACAACGTCGCCGTGCTCGGCCATGGTCACCCCCGCATGGCAGCGGTGGCGGCGCGGCAGTGGTCGCTGCTCAACACCAACTCGCGCTTTCACTATGCGGCGATTGCCGAATTCTCCGAGCGCTTGCTGGCGCTGGCGCCGGACGGCATGGACCGGGTCTTCCTGGTCAATAGCGGCACCGAGGCCAATGACCTGGCCATCCGCCTGGCCTGGGCCTACAGCGGCGGGCGCGACATGCTCAGTGTGCTGGAGGCCTACCACGGTTGGTCGGTGGCGGCGGATGCAGTGTCCACGTCGATTGCCGACAACCCCAAGGCCCTGAGCAGTCGTCCGGACTGGGTTCACCCGGTGACCGCGCCCAATACCTATCGCGGCGAGTTCCGCGGGCAGGACAGCGCGCCGGATTACGTGCGAAGTGTGGAACATAACCTGGCGAAAATCGCCGCGAGCCAGCGCCAACTGGCCGGCTTCATCTGTGAGCCGGTGTATGGCAATGCAGGGGGCATCTCCCTGCCGCCGGGCTATTTGCAGCAGGTGTATGCGTTGGTGCGCGCCCAAGGTGGCGTGTGCATCGCCGATGAGGTTCAGGTGGGTTATGGCCGCATGGGGCATTTCTTCTGGGGCTTTGAAGAGCAGGGCGTGGTGCCCGATATCATTACCATGGCCAAGGGCATGGGCAACGGTCAGCCGTTGGGGGCGGTGATCACCCGTCGCGAGATTGCCGAGGCGCTGGAGGCCGAGGGGTATTTCTTCTCGTCATCGGGGGGCAGCCCGGTCAGTTGCCGGATCGGTATGGCGGTGCTGGATGTGATGGAGGAAGAAAAGCTCTGGGAAAACGCCCAAGTGGTCGGCGCGCATTTCAAGGCGCGGCTGGAAGCCCTGATCGACCGTCACCCGTTGGTCGGCGCGGTTCATGGTTCCGGCTTCTATCTGGGCCTGGAGCTGGTGCGCGACCGGCATACCCTGGAACCCGCCACCGAAGAGACCACACTGCTGTGCGACCGCTTGCGTGAGCTGGGGATTTTCATGCAGCCGACCGGTGATTACCTGAACATTCTCAAGATCAAGCCGCCGATGGTCACCTCCAGACGCAGTGTGGATTTCTTTGTCGACATGCTGTCGAAGGTGCTGGACGAACAGTTGTAAATAATCGATTGTTATCGGTTAAATGCTGTCATATTTATCGGCTATATTGTTTTGATGCTTTTAAGGCCGATTTTTATCGGTTATAAAGTCGGCCTTCACCCTTTCGGAGCCCTGATCGCCATGACCACCCTGCACAGCACACCTCGCGCCGATGGCTTTCATATGCCTGCCGAATGGGCGCCACAGACCCAGGCCTGGATGATCTGGCCCGAGCGCCCGGACAACTGGCGCCTGGGTGGCAAGCCGGCGCAGGCCGCGCACGTGGCGGTGGCCAAGGCTATCGCGCGTTTCGAGCCGGTCACCGTGGCGGTTTCCGCCGGCCAGTACGAAAACGCCCGTGCCCGCCTCGACGTGCCCAATATCCGCGTGGTGGAAATGTCCAGCGACGACGCCTGGGTGCGCGACACCGGCCCGACTTTCGTGATCGACAACCGTGGTGAAGTGCGCGGCGTGAACTGGGATTTCAACGCCTGGGGCGGTTTTGACGGCGGCCTGTATGCGCCGTGGAACCGTGACGCGCAGGTTGGCGGCAAGATCCTCGAGATCGAGCGTGCGCCGCGCTACCGCACCGAAGGGTTTGTGCTGGAAGGCGGCTCGATTCATGTCGACGGCGAAGGCACCCTGATCACCACCGAAGAATGCCTGCTCAACCGCAATCGCAACCCGCATCTCGACCGTGCAGCCATCGAGGCGGTGCTGAGCGCCAACCTGGCTGTGGATAAGATCATCTGGTTGCCAGACGGCCTGTTCAACGACGAAACCGACGGCCATGTGGATAACTTCTGCTGCTATGTACGCCCGGGCGAAGTGCTGCTGGCCTGGACCGACGACCCGCAAGACCCGAACTACTCACGCTGCCATGCCGCCATGGACGTGCTGCAAAGCAGCACCGATGCCCGGGGCCGCTCGTTCACAGTGCATAAAATGCCGATTCCGGGGCCGCTTTATGCCACCGAAGCAGAGTGCGCGGGTGTGGACCCGGTGGACGGCAGCCAGGAGCGCAACCCTTCCGTGCGTCTGGCCGGTTCCTACGTCAACTTCCTGATCGTCAACGGCGGCATCATCGCGCCGAGCTTCGACGACCCGCTGGACAACCAGGCCCGCGAAATCCTGCAGAACCTGTTCCCGCAGCACGAAGTAGTGATGGTGCCGGGCCGCGAACTGTTACTGGGTGGGGGCAATATCCATTGCCTGACCCAACAACAGCCTGCCCCGCAGAAAAACTGAGTGCGGTTGTAACAACGTCGGAGCGACGACCGGGCGCCACTCGGTTCTAGCGTTCACAGCAAGCCCGCGGCCCCGTAAGGCCGTGGGCTTTTTTGTGTCCAGCTGCCTATAAATACTGCACATTGGCATAGCTCTTGTATTGGTATTGTCACAGTGGCCCACGGTGATGACTGCGCAGTTCTGTCATAAACCTTGAGTAAGTTAGCGGCTCACGCAGTAGGAGAGAGCGCTGAAATGAATGTCGATATCAACTTGATGCACACGCGCACGTTCCACCCCGTGCGAGTCAACAGTGACGAAATCCATGCGCTGGCGCTCTGGTTGAAGGCACATGGCTCACGGCAGGTCAGGCAGCCGCCCGATTTATTCAGTGTGATGAGTGAGCGCTACCCGGCAGGCTTGTTCAGCGACGAAGAAATGCACGCATTGTGCGAATTGATGAATAACTGAGAACTCGCCGATCAACCATCGGCGAGGGAGCATGTTCGCCATTGCGGTGTGCCCTTCACTGAATAAGTGATTGAGCTATACCTGTCGCGAGCAGGCTCTCATTTAAAGTCGGTTCAGTCTTAGAAACGGCAGGTTCCCCTCACCATGATGTGACGACAGATCTTCGGGCTGAATCTGCGTCACATGGTTCGCTTAAGCGCATAAGACCTTACTTGAGAATAATGACAATTATTTGCATTTGTGCGCGTGCCTGTTCCCACGCGTTCGACTTATAAAATATGTTAGTGGGTCCGTATTTTTTCTGTATGGATAAGATTTCCAGGTGATGGCCGAAGCGCTGTAGGCCGTGGCTTAGAATTTTTTTGCCTAAATACAGACGATTCGCGAAATTGACACATAGTTCAACGCGAGACTAGCATTGCGTCCAACGCCTGTGGCTAACAGCCATGACTCAACCAATAAGAAAAGGCCTGCGGCAGTTCAGTCGTCCGCGGGCTTTGTTTTTTTCGGAAAAAGTCGACACCAAAACAGCAATATGGAGCCTGGTGTCATAGCGCGTACTCAACCAGTAATAAGGAATATAAGAAATGTTGAAACAACGGATGAGTCTGATCGCTCTGGGGATTTTGAGCGCATCGACAGCCATGGCAAACGACCAGGAGCAATCCAAGGGTTTCGTTGAAGACAGCCACCTGAACATCGCCGCACGTAACGCTTACATCAGCCGTGACTACAAGAATGGCAAGCAAGACAAAGCCGAATGGGGCCAAGGCTTCATCGGTAAGTTCGAGTCCGGTTTCACCCAAGGCACCGTCGGTGTGGGTGTGGACGTGATTGGCCAGTACGCCATTCGCCTGGACGGCGGTAAAGGCCGCAGCGGCGCGGGCGGTATCGACTTCTTCAAGCAAGGCGACAGCGGCTCTGCCGCCAACGACCTGGCCAAAGGCGGCGCGGCGGTGAAGTTCCGCCTGTCCAACACTGTGCTCAAGTACGGCGACCAGTTCCCGAACGTGCCCGTGCTGGCTTACGACAACTCTCGTCTGTTGTCGGAAACCTACACCGGTACCTCGATCGTTTCCAAAGAGATCGAAGGTCTGCAACTGGACGCGGGTCACTTCACCAAGGAAGCGCGTAAGAGCGCTGAAGGTACCGACAGCGGCCGTCTGAAAAGCATCGATTACATCGGTGGTAGCTACAAATTCACTGAAAGCCTGTCGGCAGCGCTGTACGCCTCCGACATGCAGGACGTGCTGAAGAAGCAATACGTCAACGTCAACTACGTACTAGCCCTGCCGGAAAAGCAGTCGCTGACGTTTGACTTCAACGGCTACAAGACCAAGCTGGATCGCAGCTTCGCCCTGGAAAACCAAGGTGATGCAGACGCGCGCGACAACAAAATCTGGAGCCTGGGCGCCACGTGGGCAGTTGGTCCGCACAGCTTCACCGTCGCTCACCAGCGCAGCACCGGCGACACCGGCTACCTGTACGGCGGCTACCGCAACGATGGCGGCATCGGCGACGGCGGCAACACCATCCTGCTGGCCAACTCCTACTGGTCCGACTTCAACGGCAAGGACGAGCGTTCGTGGCAAGCGGCCTACGGCATCGACTTCGCTACCTTCGGCATGCCTGGCCTGACCTACAACGTGGCCTACGTGCGCGGTACCAATATCGACGACGGCAGCGGTCGTGGCGATGGCACCGAGCGTGAAATCTGGAACCAGTTCAAGTACGTCGTTCAGAGCGGCCCGGTCAAAGACCTGAGCCTGCGTGCTCGTGCCTCGTGGTTGCGCGTTTCCAACAACGCCAGCAACTACAACGTAGGCGGTAACGAATTCCGCCTGTTCGCCGACTACCCGATCAACGTTTTCTAATTGATCCGGCGTCGCGCCTGATTGCAGGCGATAAAAAACCCCGACTGGTTCGGGGTTTTTTTATGTCGCGGGTTCAGTCCTGCCGGTTTTGCAGAATCTTGCGGGCGAGGGATGCGTTGACGTAGTCGGTCATCAGCGTCAGGCCTTCATAGGGTTCGATCTTCTTGTTGTCGATGCACAGCTGCGCCATCTGCAACAGCACCTGACGTTTCTTGCGGTTGACCCGCGCACCGGGTACGCCGAATGCGGTTTTGCGCAGTTCGGGCAACGGCGCCTCGGGCGTCAGTTCGACGGTCACCCAGATGCCTTGGATAAACTGCAGCGTGACAGTGGCGATGTGTTCGATGGGCAGCGGTTGCGCCAGATTGGCGAACACGAAATGTTCCGGCGTCAGGCGCAACGCGGTCTGCGGCGCGCGTTTGAACCGGCGGATGCCCAGCCACAGAAATATCAGCGCAATGCTGGCAATCCCCGCCCCGGCACCCACGGCGGACAGCGCCGTGCCTTTCAAGCGCTCCGGGGCAAGCCAGGGCTCGCTCATCATCGCCAGCCCTAGCAACATAAACGGCAGCGCCAACACCGCCATTAACACGGCACGTCGGCGACCGCCTTCGTGCAGGGCATGTTCGCCTTGCGCCGAGGCGGCCAGGGTTTCCAGCAGATGAGTGTGAGCTGTTTGTTCGCAGGCCGCTGCGGCGATCAGGTCGTGGGACAGTTGCTCACGCAGCGGGTGCGCCGCGCTGAAAAGGGCATCGATTTTCCGGCTCGCAGCCTCTGCGTCCACGCCACGGGTGGCGCTGTGCATGGCGTCGGCCCAGGGCACACGCAATGCGTGCAGGCGCTCGCCGTTGGAGGGGTGGGAATCGGTCGGGTGGGGTTGATGCGTTTCCAGCGCTTCGTCGGGTGCCTGCAATTCTTGGCCTTGCAACGCGGCGAGGGCGGCGTTCAGCACATCGCCCTCAACGGGGGTGTCGCAATGGGCCAGTAGCACGTTTTCCACAGGCGTCTGCAACACCGATATGCGCAACAGCGCCGAGGCTACTGCCGCATTGCCTGCCAAGCGGCCACCGGCGGCGTCGGCCAGCAACTCGCGCTCACGGCTCCAGCGGTTCACCGCATGATCGAAGCGCTGCATGAAAAACACCCCGAACAGGAACGACGGGCGCATCAACCAACCCTGGATCAGATCGCTGTTCATCATGGTCTGCGCCAGCGTCTCCAGGCTGCGGCTGACGCCATCGTAGATCGGCACAAAGCGCAGGCTGTACTCGGTGTCTTCGCCGACAAAATGCGCCAGCTCATGGCCGATCACGGCGTCGACTTCCTCGCGGCTCAGCAACCCGAGGTACAGCAGCGGCACATGCAGGGTGCGCCCGTGCAGCGGCGTTTCAGCGGGCCGCACCGTGGCGGGGCTGGAGGTCACGTAAAAGCCCAGGGCGAGGCTGACCACAATATGATCCGGCGGCAACGCGCCCAATCTGTCGGCCAACTCGCGCACCTGGCGCCATAACCCGGGCGCCTGTTCAGCCGTCACCACCCGGCCGAACATCTCGAGCGGCGTGGGCTCGAACATCACCAGCATGTGCCGCAGTTGTTTGAGCAGCAGCCAGATCGAATACAGGCAGATTACCGCGATTACCCCCAGCCACCCCATCAGCTTGACTTCGCCCCGGCCCAACCGGCCGATATGCCAC
This sequence comes from Pseudomonas veronii, assembly GCF_002028325.1. Taxonomy (NCBI): domain Bacteria; kingdom Pseudomonadati; phylum Pseudomonadota; class Gammaproteobacteria; order Pseudomonadales; family Pseudomonadaceae; genus Pseudomonas; species Pseudomonas veronii. Next base: position 326,684 of record NZ_CP018420.1, read on the forward strand.
AGCGCCAGGCCCTCATAACTCAGCACCAAGGCGAGCGTCGCCGCCATCGCCACCACCTGGCTTACCAGCACGTAGGGCAACAACCGGCTGCCCAGGGAAAATACCTGCAGCAACTGTTCTCGCGACTGCTGCGCGCGCCGCCCTGCCCATTGCGTACCGGCCAGCGCGGCCACGCCGATCAGCGCGGCGAGTAGTCCGAGCCCCATCACCCAGGGTGCCAGCGTGCGCAAGACGCGATTGAGTTGGCGCGCGGTGGGCAGCTCGGCCTCGATTCGCGCCAGTCGGGAGAGAAACTGCTCCGGGCTGAGGGCGTCACTGCCCACCGTAATGGGCACCGTCGGATTTTCTTCCACCCACCTCTTCAGCACGGGCTTCATCACGTTGACATAGGCTTGGGCTTGGTCGGGAACCTGTGCGCCCTCGGTGGCGCGCTGCAATTGCCATGTTCCAACGCCGGCCAGCAGCAGGGGAAAAATGATCAGCAGGAAAATCAGTTTTATGGCGTTCATGGGAGTCCGTTCGCAACGCAGAAAGCGAACGTTTATACCGAAGAACAGGTGGGGTGGGCGAGAGGAGCGGTCTTCCCGGGCGTTAGGAAAAAGCGCCGCGGGAAGGAGGAGGGCTCTGTAGGCTAAATCGTCAGCCTCAGGCTTTGGCTGGCGCCAGTTTCTTGCAGTTTGCCTTGCGGGTCGGGTATTGCTCGCACTTGCGCAGCACGGTTTGCACCTGCTGCGCGTTCTGCAGTTGCTGGTTGGCCAGCAACTTCTCGGTGATGAACAGTTCTTCCGAGCCCAGGTTGCGTTCGGCCTTGTCGATCATCGCCAGTGCTGATTGCCCGTCGCCGCGCTTGAGGTGGTAGCTGATCATCAGGTCATAGGTCGACGGGCCGGCCAGGCTCCAGTCCTTGATGGCCTGCAACTCTTTCAAGGCTTCGCCGCTGTTGCCCTGGGCCAGGCGCACGGTATACGCCGTGCGCCGGATGCTTGGCTGGTCCTTGACCGGCGAGGCCAGGGCTTTGCGGATAAACCCGTCGGCCGCAGGCAGCTTGTTTTTCTCCAGGGCGTCGTTGGCGAAGTAGGCGTCCTTGTAGCCCTGCATGGCCTTGGCCACTTGTGGCGTACTTTTGATCTTCGCCCAGCTCTCGGGGTTGATGCGCGCGCGGCGCTCCTGGCGGTACTCGCGCTGCAGGTACTGACGCAACTCGGTGTCGCGATCCATCGCCGACATGTGGGAGCGATTGAAATACTGGGTGGTCGCGGAAATGCTGGTGGTCAGCCCATCTTTGACCAGCACGTCCAGCTCCTGAGTGAAGCGGTTGAGATTGAACTGCTGCAGCGAATCCTGCATGGCGTTCTTGCGCGCGGTCAGGAAGCCGCTGAGCAACGGTTTCTGTTTGCCCTGGAAGTCGTTGAGGCGCTCCAGGCTATGGGTGGCGGCACGGGGCGCGTAACCGGCGCGGATCATCAAGTCGGTGCCGAGCAGGTCGGCCTGGTCTTCCTGGGTGCGGCCCCACGCGGTGCTCCACACATGGTCGGAAAACGTGTTGGCCAACGTGGTGTAGAGCACGGTGTTGCCGATGGTTTTCTGGGTGCCGGCGGGGTCTTTGCTGAACAGCTTCATCGTGCCGGAACTGCGGTCCACGCCGGTATCGGCGGCCATGGTGGCCAAGGCCACGGTGGAGGCCACTGTGGTGAACATCTCTTTCTGCTGCTGGAAGGCCGCCATGCGGTCATGGTGATGCAGCAGAACGTGGCTCATTTCGTGGCCGAGCATTGCAGCGATTTCATCTTCGCTGCCGACGTTGTCCAGCATGCCCAGCGGCACGAACACATTGCCGTAAGGGTCCGCCGAGGGCCCGAAGCTGTAGCTGTCGGTGATTTTCACCTGCAAGGCCGGCAACTCCCCCGGCCAACCTTTGGACAGGCGCGTGACAATCCCCTGCAGATACACCTGCAGCATCGGGATATCCACCAGGTTCTGCTGGCGTGCTTCGGCCGCCGGTACGGCGCGCCCGTCATAGCTCAAGCGCTGCTGGCTCTGGCGTTGCGGGTCGAGCTTGTAGTACTGGCGCACGTCGGTGTTATCCACGTAGTGGCCCTGGACCCTGGATTGGGTCGACGGACCCACCAGGTTCAGGAACGCCTGGTCGGCGCCCTTCAATGTCGCGCAACCACTGAGTACCGTGCTGGCCAGTAAGCTGGCTGCCAATAGAGATCCCTTCACCGCACCGCTCCTTTTATTGATTGCAGCCCGCACCAAAACCGATGGTGGAGTTGTTGCGGCTGTCTTTGGTCTGGCTCTTGGTCAGGCCCTGGCAGGGTAGGTCGACCACATTGAGTGGCGGTTCGATGCGCAGGTCCATGGTGTCCAGCCAGACCTTCTGACCCGCCAGCTCAACCTGCACCAGATCCAGCGCCTTGTTGTACTGCAACACGGGGACGGGTTGGGTCGGCGCGTCTTTTTTCGGCAGCTCGCGCTGTTGTTTACCCTGCTCATCCAGCACCGCCACCGGGTCGGCCAGAAACGCCTTGATGCTGTGGGTTTCCGCCCAGGCACCCTGGGTGAAGAGTGCAACGAGCACGACGATCAGACTTCTGTTCATCCTTGGATTCCTTGAGTCAAATGACAAAGCGACGCGCTCAACGATCGCGATCGAAGAAGGCTTCGATACGTTCGCTGAACAGCACCAACGACAGCAAAACAATGCCCAACACGTTCACCGGCGTGATGTGGCTGACGCTCAGCAGCACACTCACCGAGACGAGCACCGACATCACCAGCAGCCATGACGGGCACGGCGAAGAAAAAAACCAGATTTCCTGGCGCCGCCACCGGCTCCAGGTGCGCTGACCCGCCAGCCGCCGCGCGTGCAGCGCCTTGAGCACGGCTATCAACGCCAGCAGGCCCAGTTCGAGCAGGTCCAGCCAATTAAAGGGCAGGCCAGGGAAGTTGGCAGGCTCATGGTCATAGTCCATGCCCGCATTGATCAGGTTGTCGAGGGCCATGGCATGCAGATAAACGCCAGGTAGCTGGCCGTGTACCGGCGACTCCACCAGATCACCCGTCGAAGTGATATTGGCCCCGACCAGGACCAGACGGTCGCGCAGCAACTCGGCGACCAGGGCTTGGTCGTCCGGGTCGCTGACTTCCAGGTCGCTCGCCGCCAACGTCAGCGTATAAGGGCAGCGTGCCTGCTCCGAGTCATCGAGTTTCCAGAACACCGCCTGGAGCAACTGCGCCAGGCCATCCAGCAAAAAATGCCGCGCCGGTGCGCAGTGGCGCACGTCGGCGATCCGCGCCTGCTCCGGTGCCAGCTTCAGCCCCCATTGCACCGCGATCGGTTGCCCGCGTGCGGCGGTTTGGGCGTCCACCGGCGGCGACGGGCAGGCCTGTGTCCCACAGAATGCGCGGTACAGCGCCAGGGCCGGTGTTTCCATCAGGCCTATGGGCGTATTCACCGCCAGCGGGTACTTGTCATCGACTCCATCCCATGCCACCAGGCCCGGGCGGCTGACCTCGACAAACGGTGCCAGCGTATTGGCCTGGCCTGCCTCACCCCGCTCCACCCCGGTATTGGCCAGCCACAACGGAATGCCCTGGCGTTGATAGCGCTCGAACACATTCGCCAATAACTGACTGCCCCGTGCCGGGTCGCCGAAAGAGTGGTCATGGCTGTAGAGCAAGTCGACAAACACCGCCTTGGGTTTGAACGCCAGCAAGCGCTTGAACAACTTGCTCTGCTCGCCATAGGGCATCGGCCAGGAGGTGGCGTTGCGCATCAGGTACGCGTCATCGATCAACACCACCGCCACCCGCTGCTGCCCTTCATGGGCGTAGTGGCTGGCGAACATCCGGTTGAGCCACTGCGCCGACGCCTTGTCGCTGGAACTGGCCAGGCCGAAAGGATCGAGGATCGCCAGCAGCACGATGAGGGCCGCCAGCCAATAGCGGCGGTATTTGAACAGCGGGGGGGTCGACAACATCCATGTCTCGATAAAAGGCAGCAGCAAGACAGGGTTTTTAACGTGGTGGAGAGGGGGTGTCAATTGGAAAGGTGGCGAAGTGCCATATCCTGTGTGTGAATTGCCGGCGCAACCTGAAACATCGTGAGCAGGCACAAACAAAAAGGCTCATCTTTCGGCGACCCTTTCCCGTTACTGCTCAAGCATCAAGCTACGCCAAATGATTATCGGCGCTTCCACAGGTGCAACTTGCGGTTGCAACGGCGCCTGTGTGGGCGGTGGCGGTTCCTCTGGTTCAGGCGCTGGGGGCTGGTACTTGGCGGCGTGCACGTTATCGACTGACATATTGTTGGAGTGCGCTTATTGGAGAGTGATGATGACTTTGCCTTTTGATCTGCCCTGCTCGACGTAGCGCAACGCTTCTGCCGTCGATTCAAAAGGGAAGGAACGATCAATGACCGGTTTGATAACGCCAGCTTCGATAAGCGAGCTGATTTTTTGCAGTTGTGCGCCGCTGGCCCGCATAAACAGAAATGCATAGTTCACCCCGTGCTTGCGGGCTTTTCTACGAATACCGCTGCTCAGCAGGCGCATGACTTGTCGCAGCATCCAGGACAAGCCTTGCGCTTGGGCAAAGGCTGCCGTCGGTGGCCCGGAGAGGGAAATGAGCTGTCCGCCGGGCTTGAGAACCTCGACCGATTTCATCAGCACATCCTTGCCCTGGCTGTTCAATACCACGTCGAAATCGTGTAATTCGCTCGCAAAGTCGTGCTTCTTGTAGTCGATGACCACATCCGCCCCGAGCGCCTTCACCCATTCGACATTCGCCGTGCTGGTGGTGGTTGCAACGAAAGCGCCGAGGTGTTTGGCGAGCTGGATGGCAAACGTGCCGACACCGCCGGAGCCGGCATGAATCAACACCTTCTGGCCTTTTTTCAGCTGGGCGGTCTCAACCAGCGCCTGCCAGGCCGTCAAGGCGGCCAAGGGGACGGACGCCGCTTCGGCCATGTCCAGGTTCGAGGGTTTCAGCGCGAGCGCGTTTTCGTTCACGGCGATCAGTTCGGCAAACGTGCCAATGCGATCCTCGGGAGGGCGTGCATAGACTTCGTCTCCCGGATTGAACCGCGTCACCGCCGAGCCTGTGCGAACGACCACCCCCGCCAGGTCGTTGCCCAAGACCAATGGAAATGTATAAGGCAGGATCAGTTTGAATTCGCCGGTTCTGATCTTCGAGTCCAACGGGTTCACGCTCGTTGCGTGCACCTGGATCAGAACGTCATGCACACCGACCGCAGGGTCGGGCACTTCGCCAAGCAGTCCGTTCTGCTTGCCGTAGCGGTCGATAAAAAATGCCTTCATGTTGCAACGCTCTTGTCGGTGGAATGAAAACGGGGCGCGGCCCCGGCAACGTTGATGCGATGAGACGTTCAGGCGTCGAGGAACGCCAAGGCCTTGCTCACGAAATCGCCAGGGTGCTGGAAAATGCTGCCATGCCCGGCGTCCGGGTAAATGACCAGTTGCGCGTCAGGGATTCGCTTTGCCAGCTCAAGCGAGTTGACCGTGGGCACCATGATGTCGTTGTCGCCGTTGGCGATCAGCGTTGGCATCTGCAAGCGCCCGAGGTCTTGCGGCGCCTGCTTGCCCCACGCAGTAATGGCTCTTAATTGCCGAAAAAACGCACGGGGTGTCGGGCCTTTGTCCCGGTCTTGCTGGCGCTCTTTCAGCCGTTGCAAATACTCGGACGCGCCGCGTTGTCCGTTGGCCGTGCCGGTAAAGAATAGGTAGAACTTGGGATCGCGTAGCGTCAGCAGCCCCTTGAGCATCAACGGCCAGGTCACCGAGCCGACGTTGTCGATGCCTGTGCCGCCGGCCGGTCCGGTTCCGGTGAGGATCAGCCGGCGCACGCGTTCGGGGGCTTTCAGGGCGATGTCTTGAGCGACGAAGCCGCCGAGTGAAAAGCCGAGCAGGTCCACCTTGTCCAAACCCAACGCACGGATAAAACCGATACCATCGTCAGCCATTTCACCGACGGTCAACGGCGCGACGCCACCCGAGCCACCGATACCACGGTAATCGGTGGTGATGACACGCCGGTTTTTCGCCAGACCGTCAATGATCCTGGGGTCAAAGTTATCCAGCACTGCCCCCCAATGGTTGAACATGACCAGCGGGACCTGCGTTCTGGGGCCCAGATCGCGGTAGGCAAAAGGTATCCCGCCCACCAGAACCGACTGGTTCGCCGCGTGGATAAATGACGACGGTGAACCGGGATGATTGCTGCTAGCCAAAAGAGTCATGTTTATTCCGTGCGATTGCGGAGCGAGGCCGACCTGCTCGACAGGGTTCAGACTTCAGTCAAATAACGCGGCGCCACGACGGACTGTCTGATCTGCGACAAAAGACCCTGACGTGCGGTTTGCAGGGCATCCCAGCGCTCGCCTTCTTGCAGCGGCGGAATGGTCACCGGTTCGCGGCGATCGAAGCCGACCAGTGCGGCATCGACCAGGTCAGCCACTTCCATGACTTCGCTCAAGGTGTTGATGTCGATACCGGCGCGATCCCAGATCTCCGTGCGGGTGGCCGCAGGCAATACGGCCTGCACATAAACACCCTGAGGCGAAAGCTCCAGGCTCAGGCCTTGGGAAAGGAACAGCACAAACGCCTTGGTCGCCCCGTAGACCGACATACCAAACTCAGGCGCCAGGCCCACCACCGAACCGATGTTGATGATCGAGCCTGCACCGGCTTTGGCCAGGCGTGGCGCGATGGCGCTGGCGAGTCGCACCAGCGCAGTGGTGTTGAGGGCCACCAGCTGCGCCACGCTGTCGGTGCTTTGCTCGATGAAGCTGCCGGACTGCGCGGCACCGGCATTGTTGACGAGGATGCCGATGCGAGCGTCATCCCGCAGGCGCGCTTCGACGGTGTGCAGGTCGCCGAGTTGAGTCAGGTCGGCCGCAAGCACTTCAACGGCGACGTTGTGTTCGCCACGCAACTTTGCGGCGAGTGTTTCCAGGCGCGCGTGGTCGCGGGCAACCAACACCAGATCATGCCCGCGTTGGGCAAAACGCTCGGCGTAAACCGCGCCGATGCCAGTGGAAGCGCCAGTGATGAGAACGGTAGGGTAAGTTGTCATGATGTCAGCTCTTTATCGGGAACATGGATTGATGCACGAATAAAACCGGGCTCGATCAGCCAGTGCTCAGTTCGCGCGGGTGCTGGATTCGGCAAGCGTTGGGTAGTCGATGTATCCCGCCGCGCCGCCGCCGTAGAGCGTGGAGGGGTCGAAGGCGGACAGCGGCGCAGCGGTCTTGAGCCGCTCCACCAGATCGGGGTTGGCGATAAAAGGGCGGCCAAAGGCGATCAGGTCGGCCCTGTCATGCGCAAGGCGTGCGGTGGCCAGGTCCAGGTCATAGCCGTTGTTGGCGATGTAAGTGTTCTTGAAGCGCTGGCGCAAAGCGTCGAAATCAAAGGGCACCACGTCGCGTGGCCCACCGGTTGCGCCTTCGACGACGTGCAGATAAACGATGTCCAGGGCATTGAGTTGATCGACGATGTAATCGAACTGAGCCTGCGGATCAGTGCTCGATACACCGTTGGCCGGCGAGACCGGCGAAAGGCGAATACCGGTGCGATCAGCACCAATCTCGGCGGCTACCGCGGCCGTCACTTCCAGCAGCAGGCGCGCACGGTTTGCGATCGAGCCGCCGTAGGCATCGGTGCGCAGGTTGGCGCCGTCCTTGATGAACTGATCCAGCAAATAGCCGTTTGCACCGTGGATTTCCACACCGTCGAAGCCTGCCGCAATGGCGTTTGCCGCCGCTTGGCGGAAATCGTTGACGATGCCTGGGAGCTCGTCAATTTCCAACGCGCGCGGCTCGGAAACGTCCTCGAAGCGATTGTTGACGAACACCTTGGTCGCAGCACGCAGCGCGGAAGGGCCTACCGGCGCCGCGCCGTGCGGTTGCAGATCCACGTGGGAAACACGGCCCACATGCCACAGCTGCAGGAAAATCTTCCCGCCCTTGGCGTGTACGGCATCGGTCACCTTGCGCCATCCCTCTATCTGAGCCGCTGTGTAAATACCTGGCGTGTCCTGATAGCCCTGCCCCTGCTGGGAGATCTGCGAGGCTTCGGAAATCAGCAAACCCGCACTGGCCCGCTGGCTGTAATAGGCCGCAGCAAATTCACTCGGTACAAAACCCTTTCCGGCGCGATTGCGCGTCAGTGGCGCGAGAACCACGCGGTTCGACAGCGTCAGAGCTCCCAGTGTGTAGGGGGTAAACAGGTTTGAGTCGCTCATGGGTGTGTGTTCCGTGCCCGTTGGTAAATGGTCATCTCGCTTGCGATTAGGATGATGATCGAAATCTAAACTGTCAACGGTTTTGATTATGGTCGACATCTATGTATCATCAGCCGATGAATTTCAGCGGTAGAGAGGTATCGAACATGCGAGTGTCCAAGGCTCAGGCCCAGGCAAATCGGGAGCACATCGTCGAAACGGCGTCAGTCGTGTTTCGCGAGCGCGGCTTTGACGGAGTCGGCGTGGCCGACCTGATGGCCGCCGCCGGTTTCACCCATGGCGGTTTCTACAAACATTTCGCTTCAAAGGCCGACCTGATGGCCGAAGCCTCGGCCAACAGCCTTGCGCACTCACTGGCCAACGCCGAAGCATTGAGCGTGAAGGACTTCATCGATCTGTACGTCTCCAGGGACCATCGCGACAGACGCGCCACGGGTTGCACCATGGCAGCGCTGTGCGGTGACGCAGCGCGTCAATCGGGCGACTTGAAATCGGCATTCGCTGAAGGCATCGAGCACATGCTGCAAACGCTCGGCGAAAAATACCCGACCGGCCCGGATGCGGCGCCGGGTGAGGCAAGGCAGAAAATGATCGACCTGCTGGCACGCGCGGTCGGTGCGATCACGCTATCGCGCGCCTGCCCTGACGACTCGGCGCTGGCGGATGAGATTTTGGCGGTGTGTCATGGGCAGATGATCGAGTCGTTGTCGGATTAGTTGGGGGGGTGATGGTTGTGGGGGGCGGGGGAGGAGCATGATTTTTCTGTGTTGGGGGGCAGGACTTGTTCGCTCACTACTCTCCCCTCAGTAAACGCCCGTTCACCGCTGAAACAACAAAGCCCTCGCATTTCTGCGGGGGCTTTGTTTTGTATGGTGGCACCAGGAATCGAAAAATATCATAACTATATGATTTTTATGTATTTTAACTGTCGTAGATTACTATCATATCTCTAAAACTATCCTTTTTCCCTCTTCCGAGCCATCTAGATGCAAGAAGAGTTGAGCTGAGACACGATTGTTCTGAAGGCATGGCAGCCTTTCGACCCCTTCATTAACCTGTGAGGGGAGACCTGCTTCTATTCCACTATATTCTCGCAGTCCCCAGCAGCATCTGGGTTGTGTCTGGCGCTGGGCGTGACAGTGCCACGCGTTTTCGCTGTGAGCGAAAATATTTTTGACTAGCCCATTATGTTCTGCCAAGATGATTTTGCGGTCGATGATTTCTCGATTGTTTGTAGGTGCTAAGGCACTGTGGGGGTTGATTTTGAACCTCTAAATTTTGGGCCGGGCGTGTGCGGTCGCTACCGTGCGCGTATGTGGTGCGGTCTTGTAGGCTTCGTCGAGACGTCGAAGCCTGGTGATTTCAGCGAGGGGGAAAAATACAGTTCAAACATCGGTCATTTGGCTTGTAAAGGTTGCATCGAGAGGTCGGTTCCACATGTTGTGGGCTGGCGCAAACCCTTACAGGAGCATTCAATATGCAACCACGTGACGAGAAAGCCGAAGAACTGTACCTGGTGAAACGGAAGAGAAAGCAGCGTTTGAGATTGTTCAAAACTTGCTTTGGTGTGATTAAGATTCTCGTGCCGCTACTGTCGATGATTGACAGGAATTGGACGAAGATCATCGCATTCTTCCATGAGTAGCCTACCCCGCTGGTGTCACACTCATCAAAGGTGTGCAAAATGTTAGGTAAAGCACTTAAGCTGATTCGTTCTTACTACGACTTATCTCAAACAGAGTTGTGCTCTCGGTTGGGAGTATCAAACTCTCACTTGTCCGAGATCGAGTCTGGAAAGAAGCAGCCATCTATTGAACTGCTCAAAAAATATAGCGACTACTTCGATATACCGCTATCTTCAATATTGTTTTTTTCTGAGAATATCGATTCTCCTCGAGCTACTGATAATCTGCGTTTCGGCTTGGCGAAAACTATTATTTCGTTACTTGAATGGAATGAAGATCGAAATGCAGCTAAAGAAAAGTACAAGGAAAAAACGAAAGCCCGATAATGAACTTCCAATTCATCAGTGTGGCTTATATAAAGTAGGCTCGCCGAGGCGGCTGGCTGAATTGCTAAAGATTAGTGAAATCGAGCTTAAAAAGTTCCTTGAGTCACAAAATAACTATAAAATATTCACCAAGGTTTTGGCTCCGAATCCATTTACTGGAAAGTTTCGAAAAAAACGGGCCGTTCAAGAGCCTAAGTATCGACTTCGGAAATTACACGAGAGGATATTGTGTATGCTTCGTCGTGTCCAATATCCTGACTACGTTCAAGGCGGAGTAAAGCACCGTTCGTACCAAACGAACGCAGCTATTCATCTTGGAGCTCGACAAACAGCGACATTTGATCTGAAAGATTTTTATGGGTCTACCCGCTACTGCCTTGTACACGACTTCTTTCTTGATGTTATGTGCTGCCCAACTGATATTGCAGGCAGACTTGTCTCGCTGACAACTTGGAACGGCGTAATGCCAACCGGAAGTCCACTCAGTCCTCTTCTTTCATTTTGGGCAGCTAAAGGCCTGTTTGATAAATGTGAGGAGCTGGCGGTAAAGTATGGATTGAATTTTACCTGTTATATTGATGATCTAACTTTTTCAGGGGATCAGATTTCTGGAGGTTTTCAGGCCGAGCTAAAAATTCTCGCCAGTCGCTTTGGCTATGAAATAGCAAAAGAGAAAACCAAGATTTTTCGCTTTGGAGTGCCAGCCCATATCACCGGTGTTATTTCACATAAAGCTACGCTTTCTGTTCCACATTCGAGATTGAAAGGTGTCCGCAAAATTCAAGATGCTATTGATGGGAGAGGGGCTGCGTATGGTTTTACTGCAGTGCAACTCAAGCAGAAGTTGGCAGGAGCAATTAGTGAGGCAGCTTCAATTGATGCAGTGAAATATGAAAAGTGGGCATTTTATAGTCGTAAAGATATTGAGGGTGATCTTGTTTAGCAACTGATCGAAGCGAGTAACTCGCCTAAGGCAAGTGCTCAGGATTTTGCGTTAAGCCGCGCTGGCTTTAGAAGATGCCATGGAGCGAGAAAGTCAGTATGTATGGCGTACAGTCGGAAGGGATTGTTACTGCAGCCGTCCCTTGTCAATCATGCTATAAATAAAATATGTCGAAGTGGCTATGCTAATTATGGAATACATGTTTGTTGCGGTTTTATCTTTGTTAGCGACCTGTGTGGGTATATTTTTTAGAACGCTTTATAAGGAGAAGGCTAAAAACAGAGCGCTGATCGAAGATGCTGGGCGTATCGAGGCAGAAAAACAGAAAGTGATACATGAATATACCTTAGAGACAGAGAGAGTTAAGCAAGCTCACGCTAAAGAAATAGAAGGTCTTAAGCAACAGAGTACTGAAAAGCTTGATAAGCAAAAAAGAGATCATGAAATTGATATGCAGAAGCGGAAGTATAAGTATGAAAGCAAAAGTCGCGAATATCACAGGTTTATGGATGAAATTGATGCGTTCCGAGGGCTTAATATTGAAGTTATTGAGAAAGAACTATCACCAATGATCTGCGCATGCTTCGCAAATGACTTAGGTGTTTCGAGTCAATTGTTTGTAGATGCTAATAATAAAGCTACGAGTATCATCGGTTCTATCAGGGTCCAGGAAACTAAGCTTTTTGCTCAGGTTAATGGTGTGAAATTAAATGCAAGTCAGGAGATTCTTGACTTGTTGGATGAGCTTCGAGCAAACATAAGTCAGTCAAAGTGGTACCTTGAAAAAGTAGTTGGGTATGTTTTTAGTGAAGAATTTAGGCGTACTAAGCTAATTCCTGATGAGGTTAGTAATTATTCTCTCGGGCTTAATGAGCGTACAGTGGAGTTGAATAAAAAGCTTCTTGCAGCACTCAAGGCAGACCTTGATACCCTGTAAGCAGTGCGAGCTGGAGGAGTGTCGATATACCCCAAAAAATTTAGTGATCTTGGCTTGTAGCTTAGAGTGGAGAACAAATACCTCTTTAGGTGCGATAGTCATAGTAGTGACTGTACCGTAGCTGGGATTAGCTAGAGGTTGAATTTCCATGATTTTTCCAAGCGCTGAGCGATCAGGTGGACAGTCAGAAAATAGTAATATCGGGTCGCCTTGCTGCGACGATTCAGACGATGTTCGAGGAACCAGGTCACATGCTTCTTCTGCCAAGCCCACGGTGTATCTCGTTGCCAGCGTTTTGCAATTTCCACTTGGATGATTTTTGCTTGGCGCAAATGTCGCTTCTGGGATGCATGCGAACCCTTCAGCATCCCAGACATGAATAGTTCTATATCGAATGGCTTGCTCATGTCCGTCCTCCAATGTAGGCCGCGACCACGTCGATCCGAGCATGCCCCAGCTCATAGCTGATCTGCCTTCGGGCCTCACGATCAAGGTTCCTATCTATCTGGCAACACTGGCCGCCGTTGATGGGTGCGTGGTGTTGAGTAATTTGCTCATAGCGCTCACACGCGTACGCCGCTCGTAGCTCATGAAAGCCTTTGAGCTTGTGTGCATGCAGCACGTCTCGCGCTGGACGGATGATTTCCTGCAGAACATTCCGATAGCTTTCGTCTGGCGCAATCAGGTTGCGGCTACTCGCAGGCGACACCTGCCGTGCAAACCCAAGTGCGTTTTGAACATGGTGGTCCACCGCAATCCATCGTGGCGCTGAGGCGCCAGCTCGGCCGCCTTTGGTGCCATCCTGGATGTTGATCCTGCCTAGGTCGTGAGCCTCACGGCTCAGCCGTGGCAAGTCGGCTAGGATGGCCTCACGTAAGCGCATTCCGGTGGCTTGCGCCAACAGGACGATCGCGGCGGCCCGTCTCTGGTCACGACTGCAAAGCGCGTCGACGATCTGCTTAACCTGTTCGCGGTCCTGGCCCTGCGGAACCGAGTGACGAACCCCGGTGCGCTGCATACCCAGCGCCTTGCGCGGACTTGGCAATTTCACGTACTGATCACCGCGAAGCGCCGCCATGGTCCTGTTAACGCTGGATAGCCGGTTTTGTGCGGTGCTGACGGCGAGGTCGCCGCGCCTAACCACGTCGCGCAGATACGCCGCATAGTCCGCCAATACCTTCCGATCAATGTGCCGTGCATCATTGATACCGGGTCCCTGCTCGGAGCGGCACCACTTCACAAATGCCAACCATCGATCACTGTGCGCCTTGACCGTGCCGTAGTGGCCACCGCCGAACATGTCTTTCAACGCGTGAGGTCCTGCGTAACTCAATTGCCTGCCGTAGCCGAAATTGCGGCCGTCGCGCCTACCCACCAGTGCCATGTCGGTCACCTCTTCTGATGTTCTCCGATCCCAGCCCCACGTCATCCCGCCAAGAATGCTGAGTGTTATCAGGGATCAAGGCCCCTGCGACCTGTGGGGAATGTCCACTACGCGGGACTGGCGGCTCCTTACGTCCGGGAGCAAGGGCATCTCATGATCTAGCCTCCTGAGCACCGTTACCGGTGGGCGGGTGGAGGCTGCATTGGCTGACGAGACCAGTGCCGCGAGATCCTGAGCCATGTGCAAGCAGCACTGCGATGACCGGGGCATGCCTGACTGTCAGTCAGGTGCAGTCCATTCCCTGGTCTGCGGCACCATCATCTACAGCGCTGTTGCTGGTGACATCGGCGTTTGTCACGCCGATTGTCACGAGGGGGAATGCCGCAAAGCCTTGTACGATCAGGGCTGCAGCAGTGGTAGAAGTGCCCGTCTCTTTCCAGGAGAAAGAGACGGGCACAGGTTGGCGCAGTATTCGGCCAAGCGGATAGGTTGCTGCAGGGCAGCGAGGTACGGTGTATCTGGCGCACGAGCGCCATATGTGTAAGAGCATCCATCACATGGGTAGTGACCGTACGAGCTGCCGGATGCGAATCGTACTTGGGCTGAACCACCGCGGGGGGCGGCGTGACCTTTAAGGCTCGGGTCACCTGGGGTGCTGTCATCGACAGCGCTTGCGACTCCTGGTCTACGCCTGTGGACAATATTCGTCAAGCATCGCGATATCAGAGATTTAGCTCCTGTGGATAAAACTATCCCCCGGTGGACATCAGTGGTTTTCCACAGACGTACGCTGTGCCAGCGGCTTTTTTCTTAGGTATGGTCCTTTCAAACGGGGCGGCTTTGCAGCCCCGTTTGAAAGGACCCGCGCGGAGGAGCTTCATGCGGTGCTGTGGGTAACTTCACAGCGAGTTTGAGGTGGTGGTGCGGCGGGTTACTCGGTCCTCTTGGCACTGCGAAGGCGCGTGACGTTCTCGCCCGTCTGCTTGGCAAACTCATGCGGCGTCACATGGTCCTCGCGGTTCGCCTCCAGAAACCGGCTCCACCAGGTCATGATCATCCGGCGCTCTTCGAGGAACTCGGCCTTGTGGGTATAAGCGGCGCGCACGTTGTTGCGTTCCTTGTGGCTCATCTGCCGTTCGATAGCCGTCTCCGACCATAGGCCAGACTCGACCAGCGCACTGCACGCCATGGCGCGGAACCCGTGGCCGCAGATATCCACCTTGGTGTCGTAGCCCATCGTCCTGAGCGCGGCGTTCACCGTGTTCTCGGACATCGGCTTCCACGGTTTGGCATCCCCCGCGAACACCAGCTCGAACTTGCCGGTGATCGCGTGGATCTGCTCAAGCAAGGCCACTGCCTGCGGCGATAAGGGTACAACGTGGATGTCCCCGGCCATCTTCGTACCCCTTGTGGAAAAGGGCACTCCGTCCAGCGCCGGGCGGGTGTCGGGGATCTCCCAGATTCCGCGCTTAAGGTCGAACTCGTTCCAACGGGCGAAGCGCAGTTCACTGGAGCGCACAAATACATGCAACGACAGCATCACCGTGAGGCGCGTGAGCGGGCGACCTCTGTAATCCTCAATGCAGGCCAGTAGCTCTGGCAGCCGCGATAAGGGTAGTGCGGGTCTGTGAGTTACCCGTGGTGTCTTGATCGAGCCATCGAGGTCGTGAGCTGGGTTCGCGGTGATCAGCCGCAGCCGTTTGGCTTCACGCATGATGCTTTGCAGGTAGTTCTTGATCCTGAGCGCCACGTCGATGGTGCCGCGCTTCGTCACGGCTTCCAGTGGCTGCATGAGGTCGTGGGTGTCCAACTCAACGATTGCTCTGGCGCCGATCAAAGGGAATACGTGAGTTTTCAATCGGCTGAGCACTGTCTTGGCGTGGCCGGGTGCCCACTTCGGCACCATGCTCGCATGCCAGTCGAGCGCAACGCTTTCAAAGGTGCGGCCGTTGATCACGGCCTGGGTCTTGGTTTGTTGCTTGTACTGGATGGGATCTATGCCGTTGGCGAGCTGCTGCTTGATCTCGAAGCGCTTGCGGCGTGCGTCGCCAAGCCCGACCACCGGATAGCTGCCGAGGGCGGTCAGGCCTTCGCGGCCATCGGGTTTCACGTACCTGAGCCGCCAGCCTTTGCGGCCGTTGGGTTGCACAAGCAGGTAAAGACCATCGCCGTCGAATAGCTTGTACTCGCGCTCTCTGGGCTTTGCCGTGCGACAGGCGGTGTCTGTAAGCGGGGCAGTGGTGCGGGCCATAAGGGTAGTCTCCGATATCGAAACGGACCTCTATCCTTAAAACTACCCTTATTAGCGCTGGCTACCCTCGGAATCCGACGGAACGCCAAAACGAAAAAACCCGCCAGAAGGCGGGTTTTTTGGGGGTTCCAGAGATTTTGAAAGCCTTCTATGGAACCTTGAATGGTGCCGGCACCAGGAGTCGAACCCGGGACCTACTGATTACAAGTCAGTTGCTCTACCAACTGAGCTATACCGGCGTGTTAGGGCGACGATTATAGCGATTGAAAAAGTTCTGTAAACCCCTGAAATCTGACTATTTTTGCGAAAACCCAAGTTTTCGCCCTTCGCCCTGCATTTACCTGCTTCTCCCGCAGCAAAATGCCCCGATCAGCGCTCGTGCATGGCCTCTGCACGGGATTTGATGATTGGCTTGAGCAGGTAGCTCAAGATGCTCTTCTTGCCGGTGATGATGTCCACAGAGGCCACCATTCCGGGGATGATCAACAGGGGTTTGTCGTCGGTGCCGAGGTGGCTGCGGTCGGTGCGCAGTTTGATGACGTAGAAGGTGTTCTTCTTCTCTTCATCCATCACGGTGTCGGCGCCGATCTGTTCGAGTTTGCCTTTGAGGCCGCCGTAGATGGTGTAGTCGTAGGCGGTGAATTTGATCATTGCTTCCTGGCCGGGGTGGAGGAAGGCGATGTCTTGCGGGCGGATCTTGGCTTCTACCAGCAAGGTGTCGTCCAGCGGTACGACTTCGGCGATATCGCTGCCGGGCTGGATCACGCCGCCCACGGTGTTGACCAGCATTTGCTTGACGATACCGCGCACGGGGGAGGTGACCATGGTGCGGCTGACGCGGTCTTCCAGGCCTTTGGAGGTGGCTTGGGCCTTGCTCAGGTTGGTGCGCGCTTCGTTCAGTTGAGCCAGGGCTTCGCTGCGGAATTTGCCGCGGGTCTCGTCGATTTTGCGTTGCACTTCGTTGATGGCGGCCTGGGCGCGGGGGATGGCCAGGGTGGTGCCATCGAGCATGCCGCGGGTTTCCACTTCGGAGCGTTTGAGGCGCAGCACTTCTACCGGCGAGACCGCGCCCTGTTGGACCAGCGGTTCGGACATGCCGATCTCCTGGCGCAGCAGGTTCAGGCTGTTGCGGTATTGGTCCTGCTTGGAGGCGAATTCACGCAGTTCCTGCTGGCGTTGCAGCAGTTGTTGTTGCAGCCCGCCGATTTCGTCCGACAGTTGCTGGCGTCGGCTCAGGTACAGCGACTCTTCGTTCGAAGCCTGGTTGGGCACGGCTTTGCGCGCGTCTTCGGTAATGTTCAGCGGGCGATTTTCGACTTCGGCGCTGAGGCGCTCCACGCGCAGTTCCATGGCCACGCGGTCGGCTTCGGTTTCGCCGACGTTGGAGGCAAAGCGTGTGTCGTCCAGGCGTACCAGCGGCGCGCCGGCGTCGACGATTTGGCCTTCATGCACGTAGATCTGGGCGACGATGCCGCCTTCCAGGTTCTGGATTTTCTGGATGCGTGAGGAGGGGATCGCCTTGCCTTCGCCTTTGGTCACTTCATCGATGATCGCAAAGTGCGCCCACAGTATCAGGAACACGAAGAAGCCGATCACGCCCCAAATGGTCAGGCGCACGATGCGCGGGGCGTCGTCGACCAGGGCTTTTTCGACTTCGGGCAAGGGCTGGTCTTCGAGCGAGTCGGTGCCTCTGAAATAGCCGAAGATGACGTCTTTCAAACGGCGTGGGCCGGATTTAAGCAACACTGATCTGCCCCTTTTTCAGCGCTTCCATGACGGCCGCTTTTGGACCGTCCGCGAGTATCTGGCCACGGTCGATCACCAGCAGGCGGTCCACCAGGCTCAACAGCGAGGCGCGGTGGGTGACCAGAATCACCGTCTTGTTTTCGATCACTGACTGCAAGCGCTGTTTCAGGCGCTCTTCGCCGGTGTTGTCCATGGCGCTGGTCGGTTCGTCCAGCAGCAGGATCGGTGGGTTCAATAGCAATGCACGGGCGAGGGCGACGTTTTGTCGCTGGCCGCCGGAGAGGTTTTGCCCGCGTTCGCCCACTTGCAGTTCGTAACCTTGCGGATGCAGCCTGGCAAATTCATGCACGCCGGCCAGTTCTGCGGCTTGCAGCACCATTTCGTCGTCCACGTAGCGTGCGCCCGAGACGAGGTTGTCGCGCAAGGTGCCGGCCAGCAGTTGAATGTCCTGGGCCACGTAGCCGATGTTGTGGCGCAATTCGCTGACATCGATCTGGCGAATGTCCACGCCATCGACCAGCAACGAGCCCGAATCCGGCTGGTAAAGACCGACCAGCAGTTTGGCCAGCGAGCTTTTGCCCGAGCCGCTGCGCCCGATGATGCCGATCTTCTCGCCCGCCCGCACGTTCAGGTTGATGCCGCGCAGCGCCAGGTTTTGTTGGTTCGGGTAGGTGAAGTCGACTTCGCGGAACGTCATCGCGCCTTGCAGCGCCTTGCGGCTGAGCGGGCGTTCGTCGTAGTTGCGTTCTTGCGGCAACTCCATCATCTGGTCGACCGAGACCATCGTCACCTTGGCTTGCTGGTAGCGCGTCAGCAGCCCCGACAGTTGCGCCAACGGGCCCAGTGCGCGGCCGCTGAGCATGTAGCAGGCAACGAGGCCGCCCATGCTGAGGGCGCCATCAATGATCTGGTACACACCGAAAATGATCATCGCCACGCCGGCCACTTGCTGGATCAGCAAGGTGATGTTCATGGCCAGGCCGGACAACACCTTGACCCGCAGTTCCAGGCGGCTGAGGGTGCCAATGGTCTGTTCCCATTGATACTGGCGCTCGCTTTCTGCGTTATTGACCTTGACCGCATCGAGCCCGGCGAGGGTTTCGATCAGGCTCGACTGACGCTCGGCGCCCAGGGCCATGGTGCGCTCCAGTGTCGCAGTCAGCGGTTTCTGGAGCATGTGGCCGATACCCAGGGCCAGCGGGAAGGCGATGATCGGAATCCACACCAGGTGGCCGCCGAGCATGGCGATCACCACCAGGATGATCAGGGTGAAGGGCAGGTCGATCAGGCTCGCGAGGGTCAGCGAGGTGAGGAAGTCGCGCATCCCCTGGAATTCATGGATGTTCTGCGCAAAGCTGCCGACCCGCGCCGGGCGCACTTTCATGGCCATGCCCACGATGCGCTCGAACAGCGTCGCGGAGATGATCAGGTCGGTTTTTTTGCCCGCCAGGTCCAGGCATAAACTGCGCAGGCTCTTGAGCAGCAGATCGAACAGGTACGCGCCGCAGATACCGATGGCCAGCATCCACAAGGTGGCGGTGGCCTGGTTGGGGACCACGCGGTCGTACACGTTCATCACAAACAGTGGTGCGGCCAGGGCGATCAGGTTGATCACCAGGCTCGCGGCGATTGCGTCGGCGTAGAGCCAGCGCGAGCGCTTGAGGGTGTCTCGAAACCACGAGCGTGCGCGCGGGATCAGCGTGCCGCTGGTGATGTCAAATTTATGCTGCGGTTGGGCGAAAAATACCCGACCGCTGTAATCCTGACTCAAGGTTTCACGGCTGACCTGTACTTCGCCGCCGTCGCTTTCGCTGAGCAGCAGTCGCGCCGTGTCGCCTTCCCAGCCCAACAGCACCGCGCTGCGCCCTTCCTTGAGCAGCAGCATGGCGGGCAGTGCGATGGATGGAATCTGTTCCAGCTTGCGCTGCAGCAACCGCCCCTGCAAACCCGCCCGAGCGGCTGCACGCGGCAGCAGCTCGGCGCTCAGACGCTGGGCCGCGAGTGGCAGCCCAGTGGTCAGCATTGCGCGGCTGGCGGGTTTGTAATGCAGTGAGCAGAGTGTCAACAACCCGTCCAGCAAGGGGTCGTCATGCTGACTGCGCGGGTCATGGTTGAGTTGCGCCACACCTATTTCAGAATCCAAGCTGACTCTCTCTTACTGCAGTTGAGTGGTCCAACGCCGTCAAGAATCAGTTCATCCCTGGCAGGTTTACCGACGGTTTAATATCGTTCTGCACAACCGATGCCATCGGCGCTACCACGCCCTGACTTCTCAGCAGTTGGCCCATGTCGGCCTTGATTCGATACTGCGTATAGATCTGCAGGTTTTTGATCTGCGCCAGACGCTGCTGAGCGGTGAACAGTTCATTCTCGCTGTCGAGCAAGTCGAGCAGTGTACGCTCACCGAGGCTGAACTGCTGTTGATACGAGGTACGTACTCGCGTGCTGCGGTCCACGTATTCCTGCGCGATCGGCACCTGCTGGGTGGCGTTGTTGTAGGCGTTCCACGCCAGGCCCAGCTCTTCGTTCAGCTGACGCAGGGCGTTGTTGCGGATGTCCAGTGCCTGGGAGGCCTGGGAAGCCTTGGACTGCAGGTTGGCCTTGTCGGTGCCGCCGTTGAACAGGTTGAACTGCATGTTCAGCATGGCGGAATAGCTGTTGTCATGGCCTGGGTCGCCGGCGATGTTGTCGTTGGCCGAACGTTGCAGCACCGCATCGAAGCGCGGGTAGAAGGTCGACTTGGCGGATTCGTACTGCTTTTCAGCGGCGGTGATATCCGATTCGGCAGAGCGCAATACCGGGCTGTCGGCAATCATCTGGCGGCGTGCGTCATCCAGGCTGGCTGGCAGCAAGGTCACGATGCCCGCTGGCTTTTCCAGTTGGTCAGGCTCTTGGCCGACAACGCTCATGTAGTTGGTATTGGCGTCAGCCAGGTTGGTCTGTTCGGTGATCAGGTTGTTTCGAGCCTGAGCCAGACGGGCTTCGGCCTGGTCCATGTCCGCCATTCTTCCGACGCCACGGCTGGTGCGCAATTTGATCTGGTCAAAAATGCGTTCGTGGCTTTTCAGGTTCTCTTCTGCCAGTTGCACCATCTCGCGACGGGTCAAGACATCCAGATAAACCTGGGCGACCGTCAGGGCGGTGCGCTCGGTCGTGTTGAGCAGCGCATAACCGCGGGAATTGGCGGTGGCTTGTTGGCGACCTACTTCATTTTGGGTGCCAAAACCCTGGAACAGGTTTTGCTGCAGACGAATGGTCGATTCGCCGCGGTTCATGGTTTTCCAATCGTGGCTGTTGCTGGCCGCGCGGGTGGTGGTGTTGTCCGAGCTTTCACGGCCATAACCGCCCAGCAAGTCGACTTTAGGCAAGTAGCCGCCTTTGGCTGCGTCGACTTGGTAGTCAGCAGCAATGCGCGCATTGACACCCGCTTGGATCTCCGGATGGACTTCCACCGCTTTCTGCATCGCCTCTGTCAGGGTTTGAGCCTGTACGAAACTGGCGGCTAGAGCAAAAGGCAAAGCTTTGAATAAGTGCAAACGCATTGTGATTCTTCCCTGGGGATTGGTTGCCTGGAAAACCGCAACAAACTTGAAATAGTGCATTGGATTGGCAACCGAAATCACTGCTTGTCATGAGTGCTGGACGGTGCAAACAGAAAGTCGCGATGCCGTGTAAATATCAATGTGACATTACCGGGCGGATTGTTTAGGATGGCGCCAAATAGGTCAATACCTTGACGGAAAAGTAATTCGTCGAGCAAAACACCAAAATATTGACGCCAAATTTTTTACATGGGTTTAACGTACTCCAGCTATTGAATCGGCACTAGAGAGAAAGGCCGGTCTCCATGATGGATGCCCCCTGAACGGTAATACACGGAGAGTCTTTTATGAGCAGCGTTGCGGTCGTCAAAAGCATTGTCGGTCAAGTGTTTGCGGTATCCCCGGAAGGGATTCGTCGCCTGCTGGTAGAAGGGGATCGTTTGTTTGCAGGGGAGCAGGTGGAAACCGGTCCTGCCGGCTCCGTGTCGCTGGAGCTTGCCGATGGCCGCACCCTTGACCTGGGGCGCGACACGCAATGGAGCGCGAACACGCCTGACTCAGTGACCGACCTGAGTGCCGCCACTGCCCAGGAAGCACCCTCCGTTGCCGAACTGCAGCAAGCCATCGCTGCCGGTGCCGACCCGACCCAAGACCTTGAAGCCACTGCTGCCGGCCCGACTGCCGCTGGCGCGGACGGCGCCGTGGGCGGCGGCCACAGCTTTGTCGTGCTGGAGGCCACCGCAGGCACGGTTGACCCTACTATCGGTTATCCGACGAACGGCTTGAATGCCGCCGATGCCGCGACCGGCCTGTTCACTGCCGCTGCCGATAACAGCCTCGATCCGCGCAGCGTCACCATCACCTTGACCGCCACGCCGAGCATCACCGAAGCCGGCGGCGTCGTGGTTTACACCGTGTTTGTCACCCAGGCGCCGACCAGTGACCTGACCGTCACCTTGTCCAACGGCTTGTCTGTCGTGGTCCTCGCCGGCCAGACCGCGGGCGCGCTGAACGTCACGTTCGCGGGCAATGACACGCCTTACCTGGATGCCTCGTCGATCTCCGCCACCATCACCGGCACATCCGGCGGCGGCAACCTGATCATCACCACCGACCCGGCGCCGGCGGTTACGCAGATCAATGACACCATCGACACCACCACCGTCACGCTGAGCGCGAACGCGTCGGTCGATGAGGGCGGCAAGATCGTCTATACCGCGACCGTGAACAACGCCGCGCAGACCGACGTCACCATCACGCTGTCCAACAACACCACCATCACCATCGAAGCCGGTAAAACCACGGGCACCGTCAGCGTCGATACGCCGGCAAACCTGGCCGACGGCAAAGACCTGACCGTCAGCGCCACCATCACCGGTGCAAGCGGCGGTAACTACGAAAACCTGGCGATCAACCCAGAAGCCGCCACTACCACCGTGATCGCTGTCGACAACCCGAGCGTGCTGGTCGCAGACACCAACACGGTTGCCGAGGAGCAGGTCGCCACTGGCAACGTGCTGAGCAATGACAGCGACATCGACAACGTGCTGACCGTCGCGACGTTCACCGTTGGCGGCACCACGTATAACGCAGGCCAAACCGCCATTGTCGAAGGTGTCGGTACCGTCACCATCGGTGCGGATGGTGCGTATGCGTTTACCCCGGTCAAGGATTACAACGGTGAAGTGCCGCAAATCGGCTACACCACCAATACCGGTTCGAGCAGCACGCTGGACGTGACGGTGACGCCGGTTAACGACGCGCCGGTGGCAGTGGTGGTTGCAGCGAACGGAGCTGAAGATCCGGCCCAGGGCATTGCGGTCA
Source organism: Pseudomonas veronii (assembly GCF_002028325.1). Classification (NCBI taxonomy): domain Bacteria; kingdom Pseudomonadati; phylum Pseudomonadota; class Gammaproteobacteria; order Pseudomonadales; family Pseudomonadaceae; genus Pseudomonas; species Pseudomonas veronii. The sequence goes on from NZ_CP018420.1 coordinate 349,584, forward strand.
AACTGAGTGCGACCGATGGGGATGGTTTGGCGAACGTGAAATCGTTCACTGTCGGCACGCCAACCAATGGCACGTTCTACACCGACGCGGCCATGACCAAACCGGTGACCGGCTCGATCGACGCGGTCAACGGCGAAGCGACGATTTACTTCAAGCCGAACGAAAACTTCAACGGCACCGCGAATTTCACCTATACCGCAACCGACAGCGGCAACGCGGATGGCAGCAACCCGCTGACCTCTGCTCCGGCTAACGGCACTGTCACTGTGACGGCGGTCAACGATGCACCGGAAGCGATCGCGACCACTGCAACCGGGACTGAAGATCCAAGCGTAGGCATTGCGGTCAAGCTGAGCGCGACCGATGTGGATGGCCTGGCGAACGTGAAATCGTTCACCGTCGGCGAGTCGGCCAACGGCACGTTCTACACCGACGCTGCCATGACCAAGCCGGTGACTGGCGCGATTGACGCGGTCAATGGCGAAGCCACCGTGTACTTCAAGCCGAACGAAAACTTCAACGGCACGGCGAACTTCACCTATACCGCGACCGACAGTGGCAACGCGGATGGCAGCAACCCGCTGACCTCTGCGCCGGCTAACGGCACTGTCACTGTGACGGCGGTCAACGACGCGCCTGAGGCTGTGGCGACCACTGCGACGGGCTCTGAAGATTCGGCCCAGGGTATTGAAGTCAAGCTTTCGGCCACCGACGTAGACGGCGTGGACAACGTGAAATCGTTCACTGTCGGCACGCCAACCAATGGCACGTTCTACACCGATGCCGCCATGACCAAACCGGTGACTGGCTCGATCGACGCGGTCAACGGCGAAGCGACTGTTTACTTCAAGCCAAACGAAAACTTCAACGGCACCGCGAATTTCACTTATACCGCGACCGACAGCGGCAACGCTGATGGCAGCAATCCGCTGACCTCGACTCCAGCCAACGGCACCATCACTGTCACTGCGGTGAACGACGCGCCGGTGGCTGTGGCGACCACTGCGACCGGTTCTGAAGATCCGGCCCAGGGCATCGAAGTCAAGCTTTCGGCCACTGATATCGATGGCGTGGAGAACGTGAAATCGTTCACCGTCGGCACGCCTACCAACGGCACGTTCTATACCGACGCTGCCATGACCAAGCCGGTAACCGGCTCGATCGACGCGGTCAACGGCGAAGCCACGGTTTACTTCAAACCGAACGAAAACTTCAACGGCACGGCGAACTTCACCTATACCGCGACCGACAGTGGCAACGCTGACGGCAGCAACCCGCTGACTTCTACTCCGGCCAACGGCACTATCACCGTGACGGCGGTCAACGATGCGCCAGAAGCTGTCGCCACTACCGCGACCGGTTCTGAAGATCCGGCCCAGGGCATCGAAGTCAAGCTTTCGGCCACTGATATCGATGGCGTGGAGAACGTGAAATCGTTCACCGTCGGCACGCCAACCAATGGCACGTTCTACACCGATGCGGCCATGACCAAGCCGGTAACCGGCTCGATCGACGCGGTCAACGGCGAAGCCACGGTTTACTTCAAACCGAACGAAAACTTCAACGGCACCGCGAATTTCACCTACACCGCGACCGACAGCGGCAATGCTGATGGCACCAACCCGCTGACGTCTACTCCGGCCAACGGCACCATCACCGTGACTGCGGTCAACGATGCGCCGGTCGCCGCACCGACCACCGCAACGGGTTCCGAAGATCCGGTTCAAGGCATCGAAGTCAAACTGAGCGCGACCGACGTAGATGGCGTGACAGACGTGAAATCGTTCACCGTCGGCACGCCAACCAATGGCACGTTCTACACCGACGCCGCCATGACCAAACCGGTGACCGGCGCTATTGATGCGGTCAATGGCGAAGCCACCGTTTACTTCAAACCAAACGAAAACTTCAACGGCACGGCGAACTTCACCTACACCGCGACCGACGGCGGTATCGCTGACGGCGGCAGCCCGCTGACCTCTGCGCCTGCCAACGGCACTATCACCGTGACCCCGGTCAACGATGCACCAGTGGCTGCGGCCACTACCGCAACGGGTGCTGAAGATCCAAGCGTAGGTATCGCGGTCAAACTGAGCGCGACCGACGTAGACGGCGTGGCAGACGTGAAATCCTTCACCGTCGGCACGCCAACCAACGGCACGTTCTACACCGACGCCGCCATGACCAAGCCAGTGACTGGCTCGATTGATGCCGTCAACGGCGAAGCGACCGTTTACTTCAAACCAAACGCGAACTTCAACGGCACCGCGAACTTCACTTACACCGCCACCGACGGCGGTATTGCCGACGGCGGCAGTCCGCTGACCTCAGCGCCTGCCAACGGCACCATCACCGTGACTCCGGTCAACGATGCGCCGGTCGCCGCGCCGACCACCGCAACGGGTTCCGAAGATCCGGTTCAAGGCATCGAAGTCAAGCTGAGCGCCACTGACGTAGACGGCGTGACAGACGTGAAATCCTTCACCGTCGGCACGCCAACCAACGGCACCTTCTACACCGACGCGGCCATGACCAAGCCAGTAACTGGCTCGATCGACGCCGTCAACGGCGAAGCCACCGTTTACTTCAAGCCGAACGCGAACTTCAACGGCACCGCGAACTTCACCTACACCGCCACCGATGGCGGTATCGCTGACGGCGGCAGCCCGCTGACCTCGGCGCCTGCCAACGGCACTATCACCGTGACTCCGGTCAACGATGCACCGGTCGCCGAACCGACCACAGCAACGGGTTCCGAAGATCCGGTTCAAGGCATCGAAGTCAAACTGAGCGCGACCGACGTAGACGGCGTGGCAGACGTGAAATCCTTCACCGTCGGCACGCCAACCAATGGCACGTTCTACACCGACGCGGCCATGACCAAGCCGGTAACCGGCTCGATCGACGCCGTCAACGGTGAAGCCACCGTTTACTTCAAGCCAAACGAAAACTTCAACGGCACCGCCAACTTCACTTACACCGCCACCGACGGCGGCATTGCTGGCGGCGGCAGCCCGCTGACCTCGGCTCCAGCCAACGGCACCATCACCGTGACTGCGGTGAACGACGCTCCGGTACTGGGCAACGCCTCGACCAACGCGTTCGGCGACACCTATATTGAAGGCAAGCCTGGCGGCTACGTGGCGGCGAACCTGACCGTCAGCGACGTCGACAACAACACCCTGCAAAGCGCCAAAGTCACACTCGTCAACCACCTGGCAGACGATGTACTGATCGCAGATGTCAGCAACACCAAAATTGCAGTCAGCTACGACAAGGCCACGGGCATCTTGACCTTGTCCGGTGAGGCCACCACGGCTGAGTACCAGGAAGTCCTGCGTTCGGTACACTTCGCCAGCGAAAGCGAGAACCCGGACCCGGCCAATCGCACCCTGACCATCACCGTCAACGACGGCCAGCTGGATTCGGCGCCTGTCACCTCCGTGGTGTACGTGGTTCCGGTGAACGATCCGCCTGAGGTCAAGTTCGACAGCACCACATTCACTGAGCAAAAAGACGCAGTCGCGCTGGTCGAAAACCTGACCATCAAAGACGTCGACAACACCACCTTCAGCAAAGTCGTGGTCACCGTCGACCACCTGGCTGCAGGTGATTTGCTCAGCAATACCGATGTGCTCAAGGCCCTGGCCGTTGCCGGGATCACCATCACCCAGAGCGGCAGCGCCGCCGACGGGAAAATCGTCTACACCCTCACCAGCGACTCGAAGGCCGGCAGCAGCGCCGCCGACTTCGTCAAACTGGTTGAAGCCATCACCTTCCAGAGCCCGGGCAATAACCCTGTCGGTACCGATCGTACCGTCACCATCGATGTGACTGACAACGGTGGCGGCAACCTGGATCGCGAACCGCCGGAAACCGGCAGCGCCACCGGCAAGGTCACTATCGACCTGTTCAACGACGCCCCGACTGCATCGGCCGACAACACCACCGCCGATGAAGACCATACCGCCAAGATCGTGCTGGACGGCAAGGATGTGGACGGTACCGTCTCCAGCTTTGTCATCACCACCTTGCCGGAAAACGGCAAGCTGTACAGCGATGCCACGCTGCAAACCGAACTCAAAGTCGGCGACTCGGTGCCAGCGGGTGCCGACGGCAAGGCCGCGGTTTACTTCGCCCCGACCGGCGACTGGAGCGGCAAAACCGAGGTGACGTTCACTGCGGTCGACAACGGAGGTAAATCGAGCGCCGTAACGACGGCCGACATCACGATCGCGCCGGTTACCGACACTCCGCACCTGGGTCTGCTCGGCGGCGGCCCTGTGACCTCGATCAACTTCGACAGCGCCAACCTCAATGGTTCGTGGGGCATCGTCGGGGTAAATGACGCCAACAACGCGCCTGTCAGTGGCACCCCGAGCACTCCGTGGCTCACGGGGAATGCCGGCGGCCAAGTCGAAATCGGCCAAAGCAGCAACTACGGCGTAGAGACCCCAGGCAACAGCCAGGTCATCGAGCTTGAGAAAAACGCCGGCGACGACTCCAGCCTGTACACCATCATCAAGGCAGAGGCCGGCACGGCGTACACCATCTCGGTCGACTACTCGCCGCGTGCGGGCGCCGAGAACAATTCGGTGATCGACGTATTCTGGGGCGGCGTCAAAGTCGGCACCCTGGATACCACCACCGTCGGCATGAAGACTTACACCTTCGTCGTGCCGGTCACCGCTGACGGCGATGCCAAACTCGAGTTCAAAGCCCCGGCCGGGGATGCAAACAACTCGTTGGGCGGCGTGCTGGACAACATCAACGTCACCCAGGTGCTGAACACCGGCCTGGAAGACCATGCGATCAAGCTGTCGACCATCGACGCATACGCCACCGACAAGGATGGCTCCGAGACGCTCAAGCTGGAAGTCGGTGGCATACCGCTCAACGCGACCATCTCCGATGGCACGCCGGGCCACACCTTCACCGCGACGGCTGGCAATCAAAGCGTCGACATCAGCAACTGGAACAAGGCCACCCTGGTCTTCACCCCGGCGGAAAACGCCAACGGCCTGGTGAACCTCACCGTCACCGCCACCGCGCAGGACGGCACGGCTGATCCGAAGTCCGAGTCGATCACCCTGCCGATCAACGTGATTGCCGTTAACGATGCACCAGAAGCTATCGCGACCACCGCGACCGGTTCCGAAGATCCGGTTCAAGGTATCGAAGTCAAGCTTTCGGCTACTGATATCGATGGCGTGGAGAACGTGAAATCGTTCGCGGTTGGCACGTCGACCAGCGGTACGTTCTATACCGATGCGGCGATGACCAAACCGGTGACTGGCTCGATCGACGCCATCAACGGCGAAGCCACGGTTTACTTCAAGCCAAATGCGAACTTCAACGGCACGGCGAACTTCACCTACACGGCCACCGACAGTGGCAATGCTGACGGCAGCAACCCGCTGACCTCGGCGCCTGCCAATGGCACCATCACTGTGACTGCGGTGAACGATGCGCCGGTTGCCGCACCGACCACTGCAACGGGTTCTGAAGATCCGGTTCAAGGTATCGAAGTTAAGCTGAGCGCCACTGACGTAGACGGCGTGGCGGACGTGAAATCGTTCACCGTCGGCACGCCTACCAACGGCACGTTCTACACCGATGCGGCGATGACCAAACCGGTGACCGGCTCGATTGACGCAGTCAACGGCGAAGCGACCGTTTACTTCAAGCCGAACGCGAACTTCAACGGCACCGCGAACTTCACCTACACCGCCACCGACGGTGGTATCGCTGACGGCGGCAGCCCGCTGACCTCTGCGCCTGCCAACGGCACCATCACCGTGACCCCGGTCAACGACGCGCCTGTGGCTGTGACCACTACCGCGACCGGTGCTGAAGATCCAAGCGTAGGTATCGCGGTCAAACTGTCCGCCACCGACGTAGACGGCGTGGCAGACGTGAAGTCCTTCACCGTCGGCACGCCTACCAACGGTACGTTCTACACCGACGCGGCGATGACCAAACCGGTGACCGGCTCGATTGATGCCGTCAACGGCGAAGCCACCGTTTACTTCAAACCAAACGCGAACTTCAACGGCACCGCGAACTTCACCTACACCGCTACCGACGGCGGTATCGCTGACGGCGGCAGCCCGCTGACCTCAGCGCCTGCCAACGGCACTATCACCGTGACTCCGGTCAACGATGCGCCGGTCGCCGCACCGACCACCGCAACGGGTTCCGAAGATCCGGTTCAAGGCATCGAAGTCAAACTGAGCGCCACTGACGTAGACGGCGTGGCAGACGTGAAATCCTTCACCGTCGGCACCCCAACCAACGGCACCTTCTACACCGATGCCGCCATGACCAAACCGGTGACTGGCTCGATTGACGCAGTCAACGGCGAAGCGACCGTTTACTTCAAACCGAACGCGAACTTCAACGGCACCGCGAACTTCACTTACACCGCTACCGACGGCGGTATTGCTGACGGCGGCAGCCCGCTGACCTCAGCGCCGGCCAATGGCACCATCACCGTGACTGCGGTGAACGACGCGCCGGTTGCCGCACCGACCACCGCAACGGGTTCCGAAGATCCGGTCCAGGGTATCGAAGTTAAGCTTTCGGCCACTGACGTAGACGGCGTGGCGGACGTGAAATCGTTCACCGTCGGCACGCCTACCAATGGCACGTTCTACACCGATGCGGCCATGACCAAGCCGGTGACTGGCTCGATCGACGCAGTCAACGGCGAAGCGACCGTTTACTTCAAACCAAACGCGAACTTCAACGGCACCGCGAACTTCACCTACACCGCTACCGACGGCGGCATTGCTGACGGCGGCAGCCCGCTGACCTCTGCGCCTGCCAACGGCACCATCACGGTGACCCCGGTCAACGATGCGCCTGTGGCTGTGACCACTACCGCGACCGGTGCTGAAGATCCAAGCGTAGGTATCGCGGTCAAACTGAGCGCGACCGACGTAGACGGCGTGGCGGACGTGAAATCGTTCACCGTCGGCACGCCAACCAACGGCACGTTCTACACCGATGCGGCGATGACCAAGCCAGTGACTGGCTCGATTGACGCGGTCAACGGCGAAGCGACTGTTTACTTCAAGCCGAACGCGAACTTCAACGGCACCGCGAACTTCACTTACACCGCGACCGACGGCGGTATCGCTGACGGCGGCAGCCCGCTGACCTCGACTCCAGCCAACGGCACCATCACCGTGACTCCGGTCAACGACGCGCCTGTGGCTGTGACCACTACCGCAACGGGTGCTGAAGACCCAGGCGTAGGTATCGCGGTCAAGCTGAGCGCCACCGACGTGGACGGCGTGGCGGACGTGAAATCCTTCACCGTCGGCACCCCAACCAACGGCACCTTCTACACCGATGCCGCCATGACCAAGCCAGTAACTGGCTCGATCGACGCGGTCAACGGCGAAGCGACCGTTTACTTCAAGCCAAACGCGAACTTCAACGGCACCGCCAACTTCACTTACACCGCGACCGACGGTGGTATTGCCGACGGCGGCAGCCCGCTGACTTCGGCTCCAGCCAACGGCACCATCACCGTGACTCCGGTCAACGATGCGCCTGTGGCTGTGACCACTACCGCAACGGGTGCTGAAGATCCAAGCGTAGGTATCGCGGTCAAGCTGTCCGCCACCGACGTGGATGGCGTGGCAGACGTGAAATCCTTCACCGTCGGCACACCAACCAACGGCACGTTCTACACCGATGCGGCCATGACCAAGCCAGTGACCGGCGCTATTGATGCGGTCAACGGCGAAGCCACCGTTTACTTCAAACCAAACGCGAACTTCAACGGCACCGCGAACTTCACTTACACCGCCACCGACGGCGGTATTGCCGACGGCGGCAGTCCGCTGACCTCAGCGCCTGCCAACGGCACCATCACCGTAACTCCGGTCAACGACGCGCCTGTGGCTGTGACCACTACCGCGACCGGTGCTGAAGATCCAAGCGTAGGTATCGCGGTCAAGCTGAGCGCCACCGACGTAGACGGCGTGACAGACGTGAAATCCTTCACCGTCGGTACGCCAACCAACGGCACCTTCTACACCGACGCGGCCATGACCAAGCCGGTAACCGGCTCGATTGACGCAGTCAACGGCGAAGCCACCGTTTACTTCAAGCCAAACGCGAACTTCAACGGCACCGCGAACTTCACCTACACCGCCACCGACGGTGGTATTGCTGACGGCGGCAGCCCGCTGACCTCAGCTCCGGCCAACGGCACCATCACTGTGACCCCGGTCAACGACGCGCCTGTGGCTGTGACCACTACCGCAACCGGTGCTGAAGACCCAAGCGTAGGTATCGCGGTCAAACTGAGCGCGACCGACGTGGATGGCGTGGCAGACGTGAAATCCTTCACCGTCGGCACGCCAACCAACGGCACCTTCTACACCGACGCCGCCATGACCAAGCCGGTAACCGGCTCGATCGACGCGGTCAACGGCGAAGCCACCGTTTACTTCAAGCCAAACGAAAACTTCAACGGCACCGCGAACTTCACCTACACCGCGACCGACGGCGGTATCGCTGACGGCGGCAGCCCGCTGACCTCGGCTCCAGCCAACGGCACCATCACCGTGACTCCGGTCAACGACGCGCCAGTGGCTGTGACCACTACCGCAACGGGTGCTGAAGATCCAAGCGTAGGTATCGCGGTCAAGCTGTCCGCCACCGACGTGGATGGCGTGGCAGACGTGAAATCCTTCACCGTCAGCACCCCAACCAACGGCACGTTCTACACCGACGCGGCGATGACCAAACCGGTAACCGGCTCGATCGACGCCGTCAACGGCGAAGCCACCGTGTACTTCAAGCCAAACGAAAACTTCAACGGCACGGCGAACTTCACCTACACCGCCACCGACGGCGGTATCGCTGACGGCGGCAGCCCGCTGACCTCTGCTCCGGCTAACGGCACCATCACCGTAACTCCGGTCAACGACGCGCCAGTGGCTGTGACCACTACCGCAACCGGTGCTGAAGACCCAAGCGTAGGTATCGCGGTCAAACTGAGCGCGACCGACGTAGACGGTGTGGCAGACGTGAAATCCTTCACCGTCGGCACGCCAACCAATGGCACGTTCTACACTGACGCCGCCATGACCAAACCGGTGACCGGCTCGATTGATGCCGTCAACGGCGAAGCCACCGTTTACTTCAAGCCAAACGCGAACTTCAACGGCACCGCGAACTTCACCTACACCGCTACCGACGGCGGTATCGCTGACGGCGGCAGCCCGCTGACCTCAGCGCCTGCTAACGGCACTATCACCGTGACCCCGGTCAACGACGCGCCTGTGGCTGTGACCACTACCGCAACGGGTGCTGAAGATCCAAGCGTAGGTATCGCGGTCAAGCTGTCCGCTACCGACGTGGATGGCGTGGCAGACGTGAAATCCTTCACCGTCGGCACGCCAACCAACGGCACGTTCTACACCGATGCGGCGATGACCAAGCCAGTGACCGGCGCTATTGATGCGGTCAACGGCGAAGCGACCGTTTACTTCAAACCAAACGCGAACTTCAACGGCACGGCGAACTTCACTTACACCGCTACCGACGGCGGTATTGCTGACGGCGGCAGCCCGCTGACCTCGGCTCCAGCCAACGGCACCATCACCGTGACTGCGGTGAACGATGCGCCGGTCGCAGCACCGACCACCGCAACGGGTTCCGAAGATCCGGCCCAGGGCATCGAAGTTAAGCTTTCGGCCACTGACGTAGACGGCGTGGCAGACGTGAAATCCTTCACCGTCGGCACGCCAACCAACGGCACCTTCTACACCGACGCCGCCATGACCAAGCCGGTGACCGGCTCGATTGATGCGGTCAACGGCGAAGCCACCGTTTACTTCAAGCCAAACGAAAACTTCAACGGCACCGCCAACTTCACCTACACCGCTACCGACGGCGGTATCGCTGACGGCGGCAGCCCGCTGACCTCAGCGCCTGCTAACGGCACCATCACCGTAACTCCGGTCAACGACGCGCCTGTGGCTGTGACCACTACCGCGACGGGTGCTGAAGATCCAAGCGTAGGTATCGCGGTCAAGCTGTCCGCCACCGACGTAGACGGCGTGGCAGACGTGAAGTCCTTCACCGTCGGCACCCCAACTAACGGCACCTTCTACACCGACGCCGCCATGACCAAACCGGTGACCGGCTCGATTGATGCCGTCAACGGCGAAGCGACCGTTTACTTCAAGCCAAACGAAAACTTCAACGGCACCGCGAACTTCACCTACACCGCCACCGACGGCGGTATCGCTGACGGCGGCAGCCCGCTGACCTCAGCGCCTGCCAACGGCACCATCACTGTGACTCCGGTCAACGATGCGCCAGTGGCTGTGACCACTACCGCAACCGGTGCTGAAGACCCAAGCGTAGGGATCGCGGTCAAGCTGTCCGCCACCGACGTAGACGGCGTGGCAGACGTGAAGTCCTTCACCGTCGGCACCCCAACCAACGGCACGTTCTACACCGATGCGGCCATGACCAAGCCGGTGACTGGCTCGATCGACGCGGTCAACGGCGAAGCCACCGTTTACTTCAAACCAAACGCGAACTTCAACGGCACGGCGAACTTCACTTACACCGCTACCGACGGCGGTATTGCTGACGGCGGCAGCCCGCTGACCTCAGCTCCGGCTAACGGCACCATCACCATAACTCCGGTCAACGACGCGCCAGTGGCTGTGACCACTACCGCGACCGGTGCTGAAGATCCAAGCGTAGGTATCGCGGTCAAGCTGTCCGCCACCGACGTAGACGGCGTGGCAGACGTGAAGTCCTTCACCGTCGGCACCCCAACCAATGGCACCTTCTACACCGACGCGGCGATGACCAAACCGGTGACCGGCTCGATTGATGCCGTCAACGGCGAAGCGACCGTTTACTTCAAGCCAAACGAAAACTTCAACGGCACGGCGAACTTCACCTACACCGCCACCGACGGCGGTATCGCTGACGGCGGCAGCCCGCTGACCTCTGCTCCGGCTAACGGCACCATCACCGTAACTCCGGTCAACGACGCGCCAGTGGCTGTGACCACTACCGCAACGGGTGCTGAAGATCCAAGCGTAGGTATCGCGGTCAAGCTGTCCGCCACCGACGTGGATGGCGTGGCAGACGTGAAATCCTTCACCGTCAGCACCCCAACCAACGGCACGTTCTACACCGACGCGGCGATGACCAAACCGGTAACCGGCTCGATCGACGCCGTCAACGGCGAAGCCACCGTGTACTTCAAGCCAAACGAAAACTTCAACGGCACGGCGAACTTCACCTACACCGCCACCGACGGCGGTATCGCTGACGGCGGCAGCCCGCTGACCTCAGCGCCTGCCAACGGCACCATCACCGTAACTCCGGTCAACGACGCGCCGACTGCGAGCAATGGCTATGTAGAAAGCAACGAAGACACCCCGGTCGAGCTGAAATGGTCGACGTTCGGGGTCAACGATGTGGATTCCACGGACCTGAAAGTCGTCTTCACCAGCCTGCCCAACGGTGCCATCGAGTACAAAGTCGACGGTGTCTGGGTCAAGCTCAGCGCGGCTGATCTGAAAACCGATACGTCGCCGGGCAAGGCCTTCAGCCAGGCCGACTTCGACAATCACAATGTGCGTTACAGCCCAGCGGCCAACGAGTCGGGCGATAACAGCTTCGGCAACGCCGGCGTCGGTAACAAGCAGGGTGATTACACCGAGCTGAAGTTCCAGGCGACCGACGGCCAGCTCAACAGCGATACGAAAACCATCACCGTGGATATCCACCCAGTGACGGACGTTCCTGTCGTGACCGTCGGCGCATTCGGTGACGTGCCAACCGGCTTGACCATTCAAACCTGGACCGGCGGCAACCTGCCGGGTGCATTGGGTACGAACGGCAATGGGGTTGTTCAGTCCAGCGATTTGATCCGGGTCATCAACGCCCAAACGCCTGACAGCGCAGCCTCCACGGGTGTGACCGCCAACGTGAGCAACGCTAATGTGGTGGAACTCACCGCGACCAAAGTCTCCGGCCTGATTTACCTGGAAGCCGGCAAGAGCTACAGCTTCACCGGCAGCGCCGATGACAGCCTGGCGGTTACCGTCGGCGGCAAGTTGGTGTCGACCGAGACCTGGAGCCAGGGCACCGGGATCAACGCAACCCCCTTTACGCCGACAGAGTCGGGTTATTACACCCTCGACATCTATCACTACAACCAGGCCGGCCCGGGCAACTACGACGTCAATGTCTCGATCAACAACGGCCCGTCGATGGCGTTGGGCAGCAGCGGCGTGCAGACCTATACCAGCCTGGAAGCGTTGAAAGCCGCCGGGGCGGTGTTTGACGATGCTCATGTGGTCAACGGAGAAGGTTATTACACCGGCTACGTTTATAACCACGGCCTGGAAGACACTGCGATCAAGATCAGCCCGATCACGACCACGTTTGTCGACAATGACCAGTCGGAATCGCACAAGGTAGAAATCAGCGGCCTGCCTGAAGGCGCTGTCATCACCGACGGCGCCACGGGCCATAGCTATACCTCGACGGGTGCGACCACCCAGTACGATGTCAGCAATTGGAACCTGGCTACCCTGACCGTCACTCCGGCCAAGGATGCGACTGCCAATTTCGATCTGACTGTGACGGCAACGGCCAAAGAGTTGAGCACGCAGGTTGAAGAAGTCACGACTGGCAAGGTGAGCGTGGTGATCACTGCGGTCAACGACGCGCCGGTGGCTGTGGCCACCACTGCGACGGGTGCTGAAGACCCAAGCGTAGGTATCGCGGTCAAACTGAGCGCGACCGACGTAGACGGCCTGGCGAACGTGAAATCGTTCACCGTCGGCACGGCGACCAACGGCACCTTCTACACCGACGCGGCCATGACCAAACCTGTGACCGGCGCGATTACCGCGGTCAACGGCGAAGCCACCGTGTACTTCAAGCCGAACGCGAACTTCAACGGCACGGCGAACTTCACCTACACCGCGACCGACGGCGGCAACGCTGACGGCAGCAATGTACTGACCTCGCCAGCAGCCAACGGCAGCATCACCGTGACTCCGGTCAACGATGCGCCGGTTGCAGCGGCAACCACCGCGACCGGTGCTGAAGACCCAAGCGTAGGCATCGCGGTCAAGCTGAGCGCGACCGACGTCGATGGCCTGACCAACGTCAAGTCGTTCACCGTCGGCACGCCAACCAATGGCACGTTCTATACCGACGCGGCGATGACCAAAGCGGTGACCGGCGCCATTAACGCTGTCAACGGCGAAGCCACCGTGTACTTCAAGCCGAACGCGAACTTCAACGGCACGGCGAACTTCACCTACACCGCCACCGACAGCGGCAACGCTGACGGCAGCAACGTACTGACCTCGCCAGCAGCCAACGGCACCATCACCGTGACTCCGGTCAACGATGCGCCAGTGGCTGCGGCAACCACCGCGACCGGTGCTGAAGACCCAAGCGTAGGTATCGCGGTCAAGCTGAGCGCGACCGACGTAGACGGCCTGGCGAACGTGAAATCGTTCACCGTCGGCACGCCAACCAATGGCACCTTCTACACCGACGCAGCAATGACCAAACCAGTGACCGGCGCGATTACTGCGGTCAACGGCGAAGCCACGGTTTACTTCAAACCGAACGCGAACTTCAACGGCACGGCGAACTTCACCTACACCGCCACCGACAGCGGCAACGCTAACGGCAGCAACGTACTGACCTCGCCAGCAGCCAACGGCACCATCACCGTGACCCCGGTCAACGATGCGCCAGTGGCTGCGGCAACCACCGCGACCGGTGCTGAAGACCCAAGCGTAGGTATCGCGGTCAAGCTGAGCGCGACCGACGTCGATGGCCTGACCAACGTCAAGTCGTTCACCGTCGGCACGCCAACCAATGGCACCTTTTACACCGACGCGGCGATGACCAAAGCGGTGACCGGCGCGATTACCGCGGTCAACGGCGAAGCCACCGTGTACTTCAAGCCGAACACGAACTTCAACGGCACGGCGAACTTCACCTACACCGCGACCGACGGCGGCAACGCTGACGGCAGCAATATACTGACCTCGCCAGCAGCCAACGGCAGCATCACCGTGACTCCGGTCAACGATGCGCCAGTGGCTGCGGCAACCACCGCGACCGGTGCTGAAGATCCAAGCGTAGGCATCGCGGTCAAGCTGAGCGCGACCGACGTAGACGGCCTGGCGAACGTGAAATCGTTCAGCGTCGGCACGCCAACCAATGGCACCTTCTACACCGACGCAGCAATGACCAAACCAGTGACCGGCGCGATTACTGCGGTCAACGGCGAAGCCACGGTTTACTTCAAACCGAACGCGAACTTCAACGGCACGGCGAACTTCACCTACACCGCCACCGACAGCGGCAACGCTAACGGCAGCAATCCGCTGACCTCGGCCCCGGCCAACGGCACTATCACCGTGACCTCGGTCAACGACGCACCGACCCTGGACCTGAGCACCACAGACGGTTCCGTCCTCACCAGCTACAGCACGGCCTACTCCGAGCGCAGTACGGGTGGGATAGCGATCACCGGCAACGTAGCCATCGGTGACGTCGACAGCAGCCAGATGCAAAGCGCGACCATCACCTTGAAAAACGCCAGCGCGGGCGACCAGCTCAGCTCGAGCCTGGTGACCGTGGGCGGTACTTACAACGGCGTCACCCTGACCAGCGTCGGCACCGACGTCAGTGGCAAAATCGTCCTGACCCTGTCGGGCGCGGCTGACACGGCCACCTACAAGTCGTTGCTCGAGTCGTTCCAGTACTCCAGCACCAGCAAGTATCCGACCACGGGTGATCGCACCGTCGAGATCTCGGTGAAGGACAACGCCGGCGCTGACAGCCTGAGTTCGTCGGTGGCCACCAGCACCATTACCGTTACGCCACAGACTTATGTGGTGACGGAAGGCGGCGGCGCCGCCGATGTCGTCGACCTGAGCAGTACCTCGGCCAACAACATGGTGGTCGGTGACAAAGGCGGTATCGTCAATGCGGGCAGCAACTACAACATTGCCTTCATCGTCGATACCTCGGGCAGTATCGGCAGCAGTGCGATGAAGTCGATCAAGGCGCAGCTTGCGAGCGTGTTCGATACCTTGATCAGCAATGCCGGTAAAAGCGACTCGGGTGTTGTGAAGGTACTGCTGGTCGACTTCGATACGCGGGTTGAAGCGCAGGTCTCGGTCAACCTCGCCGACAAGGACGCCGCTAAAGCGGCCTTGCAGGCTGTGTTGACTCAGATGACGTCAAAATCGAGCGACATGACCAACTATCAGGATGCGTTCAACGCCGCCACCAACTGGTTCAAAGGCGACGAAGCCACGAGCAATGTGGGTGCAAAAAACCTGACGTACTTCATTACCGACGGTGAGCCGAACATGTACACCGCCATTCAGGGTAACCCTCTCCTGGGCTCGACCAGTTGGTTCGGCTCGAATGTTTACTTTGATAGCATCGTCAATAGCGGCAATTACGTCTTGGGTCAGACCAACTCGGTCACAACGACAATCAACGGCAGGACGCAGGTGATTGTCGATGGCGACGGCAAGGTCTATTCCTACGATGGTTGGGGTAATAAAAACCTCGAAGGCACCGTGGTGGCCAACAGCAGCGGCGGCTTTGACGTGGCGTCGGTCTACAACGATTCCAGCAACGCCATGAGCAACGCCAAGTCGGCCTACTCCGATCTGGTCAACGCGGTTCCAGGCAAGGTTGTCGTCGAGGCCATCGGTCTGGGCTCGAACATTGATACCGCTGTGCTCAAGCAGTTTGATACCGATCATAACGTCTCCACGATCGACACCGCGAAGCTGGCGGATGCCATCACCGGCCACGCGGCCGATACCGGCGCCGACACCCTCACCGGTGGTTCGGGCAACGACATTCTGTTCGGCGACCTGATCAGCTACAACAACCTTGAAGGCAGTGCTGCACTCAAGGCGTTTGCGGCCGACAAACTGGCCACGACCGTCGATCACATCGATGACCGTACCTTGCACCAGTTCATCACCGAACACGTCGCTGACGTGGGTGCATTGGCCAGCGCGTCGAACATCTACGGCACCAACGACGGCGCTGACAAGCTGATCGGCAACGCCGGCGACGACATTCTGTTCGGCCAAGGCGGTAACGACGTGCTCAACGGCGGGGCGGGTAACGACATCCTGGTGGGCGGCAAGGGCAATGACACCCTCACCGGCGGCGCGGGGGCGGATACCTTCGTGTGGCTCAAAGGGGATACCAACACCGGGACTGGCGTCGATACCATCACCGACTTCAAGCACAGCGAAGGCGATAAGTTGGACCTGTCCGATTTGCTGCAAGGCAGTAACGACACCAACCTGACCAACTACCTGAAGTTGAGCACCGACTCGGCGGGCAACTCGACGCTGAGTGTCAGCAGCAGCGGTTCGTTCACGGCGCAGGGTGGCGGTACGGCCGATGTTACGATCAAGGTCGATGGCGCCAGCTGGGGCAGTGGCAGTGCCGCGATCAACAGCCTGATCGCCGGTGGTGATCTGACCGTCAAGCATCACGACTGATCACCCTGGAGCGCCAATCTTTCGGGATTGGCGCTCCGTGGGCACCAGCTTCGGGAAAATGTGTGTAATCTCTGTAGGAGCCAGGTGCGGCGCCTGCAGGGATTTTTTATTGGGAGAACGCTGATGTTCTACGTGCAACGCGATCAATACAACGCTTTGGTTCGCGTCGAGGCGCAGGCCTTCGCCGAATCCACCGGGACTCTACCGGCGGATCATCAGGACATTCAGGCGTGGTTTGCCACGGATGTGATCGACAACAGCCTCAAGCAGCTCCAACAGAGCGACTCCGAGATGATTCGGGTGCTCGATGACTTGATCCAGGTGCTGACCGCCAAGGGCGTGATCCGCATCACTGACCTGCCGCCCGCCGCGCAGGTCAAGGTGATGGAGCGTACCCAGGCACGGACGGCGCTGGGCGGTTTGAGTGAGCTGATCAATGACGATGAAAGCGGTTTGATCTGAGGCGCACGCACCTCTTTCACAGCATGAGCGTCAAGCCGGCCTGATTACTCGGCGCTCCACGTCCACGGCGCGGGTTCACCGACCAGTTGGCCTTGCACCCCTTCGATGCCCATCTCGCGAATCACGCGCAACTCACCTTCGGTTTCCACGCGTTCTGCAATCAACGGCAAATCGATGCTGTGGGCGGCACGCTGGATCGCCTCGATAAAAAAGCGCTTGTGGCTTTCCTGATCAATGGTCCGGATGTAGCTGCCGTCGATTTTGAGGTACGCCAGGCCCAGGTTCGCGAGGTTGCCGATCATGCTGAAACGCCCGCCGAAACGTTGCAGGCCGAGGCTGTATCCGAGGCTGCGCAGGCGCCGGGTGAGACGCTCCAGCTGGGCTTGCTCGGGCACTTGCTCTTCGCCGATCTCCAGCGTCAGGCGCGTACCGAGTGTCGGGTGTTGCGCCAATCGCTCGAACATCCGCTCCAGGGCTTGTGGGTCATTCAAGGTCGCCGCCGAGAGGTTCAACGCCACCGATTGGTTGTGCTGTGCCAGGTGTTTGATCACCAGGTCGAGCATCAGTTGGTCAAGGCGTGCGGTCCAGCCGAAGCGCTCCAGCCAGGGCAGGAAGTGCCCCGCCGCAATGGTCTGGTCCTGGTTGTCGAGCAGGCGCGACAGTACCTTGTAGTGCAGCACCTGACGGGTATCGCTGCTACTGACCACCGGCTGGAAAAACAAGCGGAAGCGCCCCTGATTCAGGGCCTCGTCGAGCAGGGTGTGCCAGCTATGCGGATCGTCGCTGACGGTGTCCCGGGTCTGGCGCTCCAGGCATACCCAGGTTTGGCCGCTACTGGCTTCAGCCTGGGCCAGGGCCTGATCGGCCAGCTTCAACAGGTCGGCCGAGGCATCGCCGGGGTTGTAGGGCGCGAGGCCGATGTAGGCCACGCTCTGCATGTCTGTGGCGCCCGTTTCGTACAGGCTCTGCAGGGTGGTTTCCAGCGCCTGGGCCAATTGCACCGCTTCGTGACGCACCAGGCCTGGGGCAAGCACCGCGAACTCGCCGCCGCGGCTGCGGGTGATCAGGTTGTGGGTTTCCGGGTACTTGGCGCAGGTCCGCACCAGTTGCTGGCTGACGGCTTGCAGCAGTTGGTCGGTGCGTTGCCCGCCCAGGCGCTGGTTGAGACCGGCGAGGTCATTGACCCGCAAGATCAGCAGGTAGCCTGAACTGGCTTCTTCCAGGTTGCTGACCCGCGAGTTGAGCTGCATCTCGAAATAGCGCCGGTTGGCCAGCCCGGTCAGGCTGTCCTGGTAGGACTCCACGCGCAGCTTCTCGCTGCGCTCGGTCTGTTCATTGAACAACGCCTTGAGCTTCTCGACCATCTGGTTCATGGCCTGCACCACGCGTCGCAGTTCGGGGGTGCGGGGCAGGTCGGGCAAACTGATGAATTCGCGCCGCGCGATGGCGTGGGACTGTTCGACCATATAGTCCAGCGGCTTCAACTGACGGCGCAGCAACAGCGCGCCGAGCACCGCACTCGCGGCGCCGCAGAGCAGCAACCAGCCCAGGCTGCCCAACGCGCTCTGCCACAGTTTGGCCAGGGCGAACATCGGGTGGCTGATCACCTCGACCCGTGCCGCCTGCTGCCAGCCTCGGCTGACGATGGCATCGCCGCCGGCCGGCGCGAGGCCGATCATTTTCACGAACCAGGCCGGCACGCCGCTGGCATCAGGCTCGGCGGCACGCTCCACCAGCACCTGGTTATTGCTCAGGTCCACCACGCGGATGCTCGCGTAGTAGCCACTGTCAAAAATCGAACTGACCATCAGCTCGGTCATCGCCGGGTCATCGATGTTCGGCGTCAGCGACAGCGCCAGTGCGGTGGCCGCATCCTGGGCGTGGGAACGCAACTGGTTGACGTACTGCGCACGCGAGCTTTCCAGGCTGACGATGAAGCTACCGCTGAAGGCAACCACTAGAAACACACAGATAGCGATCAGCAATTGTTTGAACAGTGACATCGTAGCTCCTGTTAATTATCCGAACTGGCCGGAAACCCTTCGGCGGTCATTTTTTTCAAGACATCCTGCCAGCGTGACAGGCGCTTGCTATCACCGACTTTTTTGTTGCCCGCCGCGCCGGTCAGCCACAACCCTTCGCCGTTGAAAGCATAGACGGGCAGCAGGTCCGGACGTTGGCTGGCCGGCAGAATGGGGTCCATCAGGCTGTCCAGTACCAACGGCATGGCTTCCGGGCTTGCATAGTAGGTCAGTACCATATGCGCGCGATTCTGGCGCAAGGCCTTGACGTAGGTTATGCGCAGCTTCTCGGCCGGGACGCCCAAGTGACGCAGGCTGAAGTATTTGGCGATGGCATAGTCTTCACAATCACCGGCACCTTTCCACAGGGATTGAATGGGCGTCGCCCAATAATCGATCTCGTGCCACAGGTCGATATCTTCTTCGTAGTGCAACTGGCGGTTAAAGAACAAGTTGACCACGTTGAGTTGTTCGGTTTCGCTGACCTGCTTTTGCGCCGTGAGCAGGTGTTGCCAGGCATCGATACGCTGGCGCCCGGCGCCCAGGGGCCCGTACAGCGCTTCGGCGCGGCGGCTGATCTGGCTGAAATCCCAATCGGCGAGCAGATTGCCCAGCAGGCCGCCACCCAGCAACAGCGTGATGGCCAGACCGTACAGGAACCGAGGGAAGTTAAAGCGTATCGCCACTGCGAATACCCGAGCTTGCAGCATTGAAGGTGCGGCAATGGTGCGGTGATACCGGGTAAAAAACAATGGCACGATGAAATCACTTTGTAGCAATTTATCCTGAATAAGTGCCGGTAAATTGGCTATTTTCCGCTCGTCTGAAAGGGTGGCGGCAATTCCATCAAAATAATGACACCTCATAACGCCTGTCACAGAATGTCGCAACCAAAGCGCCGACAAAAAGACTTGCGGTCAGCCTTATCTTGCCGACCTTTCACGTCTTTAATGGCACTGTGAAGGAGTTATGGCCATGAGCCGTACCGATGATCTGTTTGCCCCGTCCGGCAAGAGCCTGACCCGGGAGCCCAAGGCACGGAACGCTCGGCTGCACTTTTTCGGCACCCTTCCATTCGATGATGGCACCCGCGCTAACCAGAAAGACGGCTCGCGCTTTTGCGCCAATGCGCCAGCGGCCTATGAACAACCTCATCATTATGACTTGAGCACACCGCGCCCAACCGTGGTGGCGCTGGTCTCGGTCAACGGCGGCGTCGGCCGCAGCACCCTGGCCACGGCGTTGAGCAGCGGCTTGCAGCGCTTGGGGGAGTCGGTGGTGGCGCTGGATCTGGACCCTCAAAACGCATTGCGCCAGCATTTCGGCGTGGCCCCGGAGCTCCTGGGCGTCGGCCGCGCCAGCCTGCTCAATACGCGCTGGGAGACGCTCCTGCAAACAGGGTTTGCCGGCTGCCGCGTGATCCCCTTCGGGCACACCGATATCAAGCAGAAGGACAACCTGCAACGTTGGCTCACGCGTGAACCGGAGTGGTTGGCGCAGCACCTGTCGACCCTGGGGTTGAGCGAGCGCCCGATCATGCTCATCGACACCCCCGCCGGTAATAACGTCTATCTGCATCAAGCGTTGAGCGTGGCCGATAGCGTATTGGTCGTCGTCCAGCCGAATGCCGCATGCCTCGGCACGCTTGACCAGTTGGACGCGGTGCTGGCGCCTTATCTTGAGCGTGAACGCCCGCCACATTGCCACTATGTGATCAATCAACTGGAAGAAAACTCGGCGTTCAGCCGGGACATGGTCAATGCCTTCAAACTGCGCTTGGGCGATAATCCGTTGGACGTGGTGCATCGCGATCCATCGATCAGCGAAGCCCTGGCCTTTGCCACGGACCCGCTGGATAACTTGGCGGCGAGCGCCGCCTGCGACGATCTCAAGAGGCTGTGCCGGTTGTTGATCGCACGGAAAAAAGCCCGCTAAATCACGCTTTATGCGCTGAACGCGAAATGCTTATGCACAATCGGCAGGTCGCCGATGGCGTCGAATGGGGTTTGGGCGGAACCATTCTCAACACGGCGCAACCGCCTGTTTTGCGTGCGTTTTATTCGTTGCGCAAAAAATGATCAGTATGGCATTTGGCCTGTAGCGCAGATGGCTACAACTTCTGTAAGGATTTCATCAACAGAGTTATCCACAGGGCGCGCGTAGGAAAAAATGCGCTTTAATCGCGCTCAGCCAGCACCATAAGGTTGCGTGGGGTCAGGGTGGTTTCGCAGAAGCTGCCTACCGCCACGGTGTAGCCCTGTTCCCGCAGAAACAGAGCCCGATCCAGTACCAGCCACAGCTCCAGCGGGCGGCGGAACAACCCTCGCAGCAGTTCCAGGTTTCTGACCTCGGCCAAGCGCCGCCAGCCGTGTGCCTCCAGCGCTGTCCAATCCTGCTCGCCTGTGGATAAACCTTTGAGGCCGGCCAACTCGCGGCAATAGTCGGCGAAGGGTTTATCCAGCCAACTGGCGGGCAGGGACGGCGTGGGCAGGTACGTGTCGCAATGGCGCAATTGGCGCTGCAAGTGATCGAAACCCAGGCGCCTGGCCATGGACGTATCCCGTTGCCGGCGCACCCGCTTGCCGGCGGTGACGGTTTCACTGAGGGGCAGCCCCAGGTCATCCACCGATAAGCGCAACGCCGAAGCGCGGCCGACGCTCGACAGTGGCTGATAGCGATCGGTGCGGATGCGGTTGTAGCAGCAGGGTGCCAGCGCCAGTTGCTTGCAGCCGGCAGTGCTGGCCAGTTGCAGCAGACGCACGTGCAGGTCGCCGCAGGCGTGCAGGGCGACGGGTGTGTGTTCGGCGCTGACCGTCACGTCGGCCAGTACGTCTTGCAGGTGATGGGTGACGGGCAGTTGGTGGTGGTCGCTCAAGGCCTGCCCGGCGGCGATCAGGGCCGGATCGTATTCCAGGCAGGTCAGTTGCTGCCCGCTGTGCAGCAGGCGGCGGCCGAGGTGGCCTTTGCCGGCGCACCAGTCCAGCCAGTGCCGCGGTGGTTGCGCGAACCCCAGGGCGGCGCCGAAGGCTTCGATCTGTTGCCACTTGCGGCCAGGCACATCGACGTTCAGGCGCTGGCGGGCGGGTGCCAGGGGCTGCGTCGGTAACTTATCCACAGCACTGAGGCGCAGCGCCTGCGCGGCCAGCTGTGGAAAAGGCGCCGGGGCGGGCAGCTCATGGGGCCGGTTGTGGCTGCTTTCCGCGTCGGCCAGCGAGCGCCGGCGCAGCCACTGGGCGAGCGCGGGATGTTGGGATTCCCAGGGTAACTGGCGATGCGTGAAGGGCCGTGGTCGCCACAGCCCTTGGTGTTCGCTGAGGAACGCATCCAGCGCCTGGAAGTGCGCTTCAACGTCCCTGGCAAGCATCGACTCGCAGCCAGCGTTCCAGCAGTTTGAAACCGCGCACCAGCACATAGGCCATCAGCAGGTAGAACAGGCCGGCGGCGAAGAAGATCTCCACTGGCAGGTACGTGCGCGCAATGATGGTGCGCGCCATGCCAGTCAGTTCGAGCAGCGTCACGGTGCTGGCCAGGGCGCTGGCCTTGAGCATCAGGATCACTTCGTTGCTGTACGCCGGCAGGCCGATGCGCGAGGCGCGCGGCAGGATGATATAGAACAGCGTCTTCGGCTTGGACATGCCCAGGGCCCGCGCCGCTTCGATTTCACCCGGCGGGATGGCCTGGATCGCACCGCGCAGGATTTCGGCGATATAGGCGGCGGTGTGCAGGGTCATGGTGGCGGTGGCGCACCAGAACGGATCGCGCAGGTACGGCCACATGAAGCTGTTACGCACCGCGTCGAACTGCGCCAGGCCGTAGTAGACCAGGAACAGTTGCACCAGCAACGGCGTGCCGCGAAAGAAGAAAATGTAGCAATAGGGCAGGGTCCGCACGTACCAGCGGCGCGAAGAGCGGGCGATGCCCAGCGGGATCGCCAGCAGCAGGCCGGCAATCACCGCAATGGCCACCAGCTCGAGGGTGAGGGTCGCGCCCTGGGCCAGTTTGGGCAGCCACTTGATGATCACGGCCCAGTTCAGGCCCAGGTCGAAATGGGACAGCCAGCTGTAGTCGCCGTTCATTGGGTGCTCCTTGCAAAGCCGCGACTGGCGCGTTTTTCCAGGAAGTGCATGCCAGTCATGGCCAGCACGGTGAGGCCCAGGTACATGAACGCCGCCACCATGAAGAAGGTGAACGGCTGCTTGGTCACGGTCACGCCGATCTGCGCATGGCGCATGATTTCTTCGAGGCCGATCACCGATACCAGCGCGGTGTCTTTCATCAGGATCATGAACAGGTTGCCCAGGCCCGGCAGGGCGATGCGCCACATCTGCGGCATGATCAAGCGGGTGAAGATGCGAAACTTCGACAGGCCCAATGCCACACCGGCTTCACGGTGGCCCTTGGGAATGGCGAGGATCGCGCCACGGAACACTTCCGTGGCGTAGGCGCCAAAGCACAGGCCCAGGGCGATGACCCCGGCGGCGAAGGCGCTGAGGGAAAGGTCGGGGTTACCGAAAAACTCCCCGAGGGCACGCATCAGGTTGACCGTGCCGAAATAAATCAGCAACACCCACAACAGTTCGGGAATACCGCGAACGAGGGTCGAGTAAGCCCCGCCCAGCCACTGCAGCGGCTTGTATGGGGACGTCTTGGCCAAAGCGCCGGCCAGGCCGAGTACCAGCCCCAGGCACAGGGCCGTGAGCGCCAGCTTGACGGTCATCAGCGCGCCGGTGGCGAGCGCCGGGCCGAATCCGTAGAGATCGAAATTCATGGTGTTTTCATATCGCGGCAGGCAAAGCTGAAAGCCGACGCGCCCCTGGGAGCGCGTCGGGCATACCGTTCAGATCATTCGATGCTGAAAGGGAAGTACTTGTCGTTGATCTTCTTGTAGGTGCCGTCGGCCTTGATCTCTGCCAGGGCTTTGTTCAGGCGTTCGCGCAGCGGGTCGCCTTTGCGCACGGCGATACCGATCTTGTCGCTCTCGACCACCGGGTCGCCCTTGAATTCATAGGCGGAACCGTCTTTGCTCTTGAGCCATTCGTACTGCACGTACTTGTCGGCAAGGATGCCGTCCAGGCGGCCGGACGTCAGGTCGAGGTAGGCGTTTTCCTGGGTGTCGTAGAGCTTGCTGGTGGTGTCTGGCAGCTTGTCTTCCAGGTAGGTGCCGGCCAACGTCGCGCGTTGTGCGCCGATGATCTTGCCTTTCAGGTAGGCCGCGTCGGTCTTGAAGTCTGCCGTGGCTTTAGGTGCGATGAACTGCAGCTTGTTGGAGTAGTACGGGTCGGTGAAGTCGACGGCCTGCTTGCGTTCGTCGGTGATCGACAGCGAGGACACCAGGAAGTCGAATTTCTTCGCGTTCAGCGCCGGGATGATGCCGTCCCAGTCCGATACATACACTTCGCACTTCTCGACTTTCATCTTGGCGCACAGGGCGTCGCCGATGTCTTTGTCGAAGCCGACGACGTTGCCGCTGGCATCTTTATTGTTGAACGGCGGGTAGGCCGCTTCGATCCCCATTTTCAGGGTTTCTGCCATGGCCGAGGCGCTGAACGCCATCGAAACGGCCGCGGCCAGAAGGAATTTTTTATAGTTCTGCATGCATGTTGCTCCGTTAGCGGTTGCTGGACATGAATTGTTTGCAGCGCGCCGAAAGCGGGTTTTCAAACACCTGCTGTGGCGATCCTTGCTCTTCGACCAGGCCTTGGTGCAAGAACACCACTTCACTGGACACCTGGCGGGCGAAGCCCATTTCATGGGTGACCAGCAGCATGGTGCGGCCTTCTTCGGCCAGCGCGCGGATCACATTAAGTACTTCCTGGACCATTTCCGGGTCAAGGGCCGAGGTGGGTTCGTCGAACAGGATGACTTTCGGCTGCATCGCCAGGGTACGCGCGATGGCCGCCCGCTGCTGCTGGCCGCCGGACAATTGCGCGGGGTAGGCGTGGCGCTTGTCGCCGATGCCGACCTTGGCCAGCAGGGCTTCGGCCACTTCGATGGCTTCGGCCTTGCTCTGGCCGAGCACGCGGCGTGGGGCCTCGATGATGTTGTCGAGGATGCTCATGTGCGGCCACAGGTTAAAGTTTTGAAACACAAACCCGATTTCGCTGCGCAGGCGGTTGATCTGCTTGCCGTCGGCGGCTATCAGCTCGCCGTTCTTCGCGGCCTTGAGCTTGAGCTCTTCGCCAGCCACCAGGATCTGGCCCTGGTGCGGGTTTTCCAGCAGGTTGATGCAGCGCAGGAATGTGGACTTGCCGGAACCGGAGGAACCCAGGATCGAGATCACATCGCCGTCGCGAGCGGTCAGCGAGATACCTTTGAGTACCTCCAGCTCACCATAGCGTTTATGCAAGTTGCGGATTTCAAGCGCGGGCGCGGCCAGAGCCATGTGCGGTCCTCATTGTGTTCGTTGCGTTCCTGCTGTTGGGTCGCCTTCCTGGCGAGGCGCCAACCTAGCATAGCGTCCGGATGGCAGCCAACAGCGCGGCGGATGCTTAACAGGTGGTCTGCGGCAAGGTGTCGCATCGGCACAGCGGCGTGTCGCGCCATCAACAACCGAACAGCCGTTTGAACCTGGAAAACCCGCAGGCTTCGCGTGAAAAAGGGCGCGATGGTGCCAGCTTTGGGCGGGTGTTGGAAGGGTTAACCGGGCAAACGGTGACCATCGGCCCTTTTATGGGGCGTCACGTACTTTTTGTGTGTATTTGTGGTGCGCGCGTTCGGGTAAAAGTGAGTCGCTCGGTAACGCTGTAGCGGAATGCCAGCATTCTCAATGACTTGCGAGGGCTGCTGGATCGTCCTACAGCCCGCGTCAATCGGGGTTTTGTAACATTTTGGCGCAAATATTGCGTAAAAAATAAAGAACGCCCTGTTTGTTTCTTTTCACGTAAAAGGCACGCGCCGGGCGGACCGTTTTCGCAATTCCTCGTTTAAAGGTGTGTCAATGAGTAGTACGCATAGCTCCAATGACCTCGAACAGGGGCTCAAACCGCGTCACGTCACCATGTTGTCGATTGCCGGCGTCATCGGTGCCGGTTTGTTTGTCGGCTCCGGCCACGCGATCGCCGCCGCCGGCCCTGCGGTACTGCTGGCGTATGCCGCCGCCGGTGCGCTGGTGGTCTTGGTGATGCGGATGTTGGCCGAAATGGCCGTGGCGTCGCCGGACACCGGTTCGTTCTCGACCTACGCCGATCGGGCGATCGGTCACTGGGCCGGTTTCACCATCGGCTGGCTGTACTGGTGGTTCTGGGTGCTGGTGATTCCATTGGAAGCCAACGCCGCCGCGACCATCCTCCATGCCTGGTTCCCCGGCGTGGCCATCTGGGCGTTTACCCTGATCATCACCTTGCTGCTGACGGCGACCAATCTGTTCAGCGTGAAACACTACGGTGAGTTCGAGTTCTGGTTCGCGCTGATCAAAGTCGTCGCGATCGTGGGCTTTGTGATCCTCGGCCTGCTGGCGATCTTCGGCTTCCTGCCGACCAGCCAGGTCAGCGGTGTCTCGCACCTGTTCGACACCCAGGGCTTCATGCCGAACGGCATGGGCGCTGTGCTGGCGGCCATCCTGACCACCATGTTCTCGTTCATGGGCACCGAGATTGTCACCATCGCGGCCGCCGAGTCGAAGGACCCGGGCCAGCAGATCACCAAGGCCACCAACTCGGTGATCTGGCGGATTGGTTTGTTCTACCTGCTGTCGATCTTCATCGTGGTGTCCCTGGTGCCTTGGAACGATCCGACCCTGGCTGCCGTAGGTTCCTACCAGACAGTGCTGGAAAGCATGGGCATCCCGAATGCCAAGCTGATCGTTGACCTGGTGGTCTTGGTTGCCGTGACCAGCTGCCTCAACTCGGCGCTGTACACCGCCTCGCGCATGCTGTTTTCCCTGGGCCGTCGTGGTGATGCACCCGCCGTGTCCAAGCGCACCAACAAAAGCGGCACGCCTTACTGGGCGGTGATGCTGTCCACCGGCGCAGCGTTCCTGGCGGTCTTCGCCAACTACGTGGCACCGGCGGCGGTGTTCGAATTCCTGCTGGCCAGTTCCGGCGCCATTGCGTTGCTGGTGTACCTGGTGATTGCGGTGTCGCAACTGCGCATGCGTCAGAAGCGTACTGCGGCGGGCGAGACGCTCGCGTTCAAAATGTGGTTGTTCCCAGGCCTGACCTACGCGGTGATGGTGTTCATCGTCGGTACGCTGGGGATCATGCTGTTCCAGGAAGCCCATCGGGTCGAGATCATCGCGACCGGGGTCTTGAGCTTGCTGGTGGTGGCGGCGGGGCTGCTCGTTTCGAGCCGTCGCAAGGCCCAGAGCGTAGGCGCTGCAGTACTGAATTGATGTGATGGAGTGCGGTGCTTGATTGCGCCGCAGTTCAAATGTGGGAGGGGGCTTGCCCCCGATAGCGGTGTATCAGTCAATTAGATGTCGACTGGCACACCGCTATCGGGGGCAAGCCCCCTCCCACATTGCGTTTTGCGTCAGTCTTGGGAAATCACCAGCGCCTGGGATGCGGCGACGTAATCCGCCTGGAACTGCGGCGACTCGACCCACGCCAGGGCTGCCGCTTCATCCTCGGTGTCGGTAGCCCACTGCCGATATTCGATCAGTGCCGCCAGGATAAAGTCGGTGGCCTCTTCTTCGCCTTCCTGCTCCAGCACCAATGCCAACAGCGGGTGCGCCAGGAATGCCGCGCACAGCGCTTGCTGGCTGATTTCGCCGGCAGTACGCATTTCGACAAACAATTCAGTCAAATCCACCGACTCAAGATCGATGCGGCTGTCATCGCCGGCAAATGCATCCGGCTTGCTCGCGACGGCGCGTTGGGTACGGTTTTGCTTGGCCTTGGCCTTTGCCCGGTGGGCACGTTTTTGCTGCTTGTTCGGCGAGGCCATGGGCTCACGTCCTTGGTTCAGGATCTGGGTGGGTATTGAAGCGCAGGTTGAGGGAAATCCCAAGGGGTTCTAGACGCGCGCCGTCATGCGACGGCCCGGTGTGCCGGGCGTTAGCGCGCCGTGCTTCAGCCATGCCAGCGCAATCGGCCACAGCCGATCCTCATACTCGCTGCGAAAGAACGCGAAATGTCCGACCTGTGTTTCTCCGATATCGTCAGGGGCGATGCGCAGGTGAGTGCGTTCGCTGCTGGCGAAGTAGCTCAGCAAGCGCTCGATGGCCGGCACGGTGCCGAAGGGATCGTCGGTGATGCTGATCGCCAGCACCTGCGCCGTTACCCGGGCAAACGGCAGTTCACCCAAGGCGCGCCCGCTGGGCCGTGTTTCATAGCTCGGCGTCGGCGTGCTCCAGTCCCGTACCACGCCGGCCGGCGTATCCTCCAGCCAGCCCAGGCGCTTGCCCGGGAAGTAGCCGAACAGCGCCGTCACCAGTGGCATCACCACATGCCACTTGCCAACCATGCGCCAGCGCCCGCTCGCTGCGTAATCGCGCCAGTAGGCGAATTGCGCGCCCACCGTCACCAGGCGCCGGATCACTGCGCCGGACGCCCCCAGCCCCGCTGCGCAGCCGCCGAAGCTGTGACCGACCACGTCGATCGGCTGCCCCGGGAACTCGCGCTGCGCCCGCTGCAATATCGCCTCGAAATCCAGGCGGCCCCAATCCGACCATGAGGCCTTGAAGCCTCGCAGCGAGCCACGGCGGGACTCGCCGATGCCGCGATAGTCGTAGGTGATGACATCGAAGCCGTTGGCGAACAGGTAGTCGGCGAAGCGTGAATAGTGGCGACAGCGCACGGAGGTGGCGGCGTTGATGATGACGACCGGGCGTGTAGGGTCGCTTCGGATATGGCGCCAGGTGAAGCCGCCAAGCGGGTAGCCGTCTGCGGCGGGTGCTCTGAAGGAAGTGTTTTGGCTGGGTTGAGTTGCAGGCGTTGGCGAAGAGGCATCATTCAAGTTCATCGTTTTGGGCCTGTGCCGATTTTTTATTTTTGGTAACGGTTGGCCAGTTTGCCAGCACTTGTACTTCGTTCCGCTGACTCACTAATCTCTGGCGCTCACAACGCCTACAACGCCCGCGCACAGTGGCTTGTTCCGAAAAAACCACACATCTGAGAGAAACGACAGCCAACCATGGACAGATTAGACTGGCAGGCATCCATTACGGAGGTCTCTATGAGCATTCCACGTACTCCCATCGTTTCGGAGTTTGAAACAGAAGAGCAAGCTGCCAGCTACGACCGTTGGTTTCGTGCCAAGGTGCAGGCTTCAATTGACGATCCTCGTCCTAGTATTCCGCACGATCAGGCGATGGCTGAAGTCGAGAAGGTGCTGGAAGAGAGGCGCAAGGCTCGTGCTTCTCGTTAAATGGCGACCTGAGGCTATTGTCGCCCTGATCGAGATCATTGATTACATCGAGCAGTACAACCCGGTTGCCGCCGTCTCGCTGCACCAAACTATTGTGGTTGCCGCCGAGGGGTTGTCCCTGATGCCATACGGATTCAAGCACGGTCGCTTGTCTGGTACTCGGGAAATGGTTGTTCATCCAAACTACCTGGTGGTCTATCGGGTGACGGAGCACGTTGAGATAGTGATGGTGTTACACACTCGCCAGGAATATCCCAGGGATGTGATCGGGCCACACCACTCGACCTCACGCCAGTAGATGCTTAGGCTTGCGCCTTTGCAATCAGCGAGAGCGTCCTGATGACCCGCGACACCCTCGAACACCACCAGATTCCCCTCTACTTCGCCACCGTCCTCCTGGCCGCCGCTTTCGGTCTGCTCGCGCCGTCATTGGCGCATGGCCTCGGCGTGCTGGTCACGCCGGCCATCGCGGTGCTGATGTATGCGATGTTCCTGCAAATCCCGTTTCTGCAACTGCGCCAAGGCGTGGGCAACCAGCGGTTCCTGGCGGCGTTGCTGCTGGCCAATTTCGTTCTCGTGCCCGTGCTGGTGTGGCTACTGACGCGTGGCCTGGTGGAGCGCCCGGCGTTGCTGGTGGGGGCGTTGCTGGTATTGCTGACGCCGTGTATCGACTACGTGGTGGTGTTTACCCACATCGGCAAGGGCGATTCGCGCTTGATGCTGGCCGCGACGCCGCTGCTGCTGTTGTTGCAGTTGGTGTTGTTGCCGGTGTACCTGGGGTTGATGTTGGGCGCGCAGTCCGCGGTGGTGGTGGAGGTGCGGCCGTTTGTCGAGGCGTTCCTGTTATTGATCGTGGTGCCGATGGTGCTGGCGGTGATCACCACCTCGCTGGCGCGGCGTTCCTCGGTCGTCAACGCCTGGAACGATGCCTGGGCCTGGTTGCCGGTGCCGGCGATGGCCGCGGTGCTGTTTGTGGTGATCGGTTCGCAAATCACCGCGGTGGTGCGCGATATCAGCCTGCTGCTGCCGGTGATTCCGGTCTACGTTGGCTTTGTGCTGTTGGCGCCATTGATGGGGATGTTCGCCGCGCGCCTGTTCGCGCTGCCGGCGGTGACGGCGCGCGCGGTGACGTTCAGCGCGGCGACGCGTAACTCGCTGGTGGTGTTGCCCCTCGCGCTGGCGTTGCCCGAAGGCGTGCGCGGGTTGGCGGCGACGGCGGTGATCCTGCAAACCCTGGTCGAGTTGATTGGCGAGCTGATCTACGTTCGCCTGATCCCGACGCTGGTGTGGCGCGCAGATCGGCCGGGCACATGAATGTTCAGGGTTGTTCAGGCGCTATTTGGGATGTGTTGGGCACCATAAGCCGCCGCTCACTACCTGGCAGGACAACCGATGGATCAGCGCAACTCTTTTCGCCTGGAGTCTCTGGGCATTTTTCTGATTGCTTTGTTGTTATTTACGTTGGGGATCTGGGACCAGCAGCCTCAGGGGTTTGACGGGCGCTGGGCGTTGTTCATGCAGGAAATGTTTCGCCATGGGGCGAGTCTTTTTCCCACTACCTACGGCCAGCCCTACGCGGATTATCCCGGTACGGCGACGTTCTTCAGTTTTGTATTCGCCCGGCTGTTCGGTGCGCCCAACCACCTGGCGAATGTCCTGCCCACCGCGCTGGCCTCTGCCGGAGTGGTGGCGCTGATCTATCGCTTGCTGGCGCCTTCCAGTCGCGCCTGGGCGCTGTTGACGGTGCTGCTGACCTTGCTCACCACCCAGTTGCTCGAAAAGTCGCGCTCGGTGTGCCTGGATCAGATGGTGGCGCTGTTGTGCGTAGGCAGCTTCTACCTGCTGCACAGTGGCGAACGCCTTGGCTCGCGGCTGCGGCAGTTGGCGGTGTTCCCGCTGTTTATCCTGGGCTTTGCGATTCGCGGGCCGTTGGGCTTGATCGAAGTCTGTGGGGTGGCCTGCGTGTATTGGGCGTTGGGTCGTCCGGGGGAGCGGGTCAGGCAAGTGCTGATCCACGGCGTTATCGGGTTGCTGCTGCTGGCGTGTTGCTGGTGGCTGCTGATGCAGTTGGCGCGGATCAGTGGGGGCCAGGCCTTTGCCGATGAAGTGTTCAAGATGCAGGTCGGCGGGCGCCTCGATGAAATCGGCGAGCCGTTCTATTTCTACTTCCAGCTGAGTCTGTACCGTTACTTCCCGGTGGTCCCCATGGCGTTGGCGAGCATGGTTGCGCTGCGTCATCGCTGGCCGGAACGCTGGGGCAATGACGACGTGCAACTGGTCGTGCGGCTCGGCGCCTGCGGCTTGATGATTCTGCTCGGGCTGTCGGTGCCGCACTTCAAGCGCGCTTATTACATCCTGCCCATGGTGCCGATGTTTGCCGCTGTCGCCGCCTATGGGCTGCTCCACGCACAGAACTGGTTCGTCGGGGTGCGTCGCTGTTACACATGGCTCGTCGCGGCGCTGCCGGCGTTGTGCGTGGTTGTAGTCTTCGTGTGTCGACATGGGTGGCAGAAGCACGGTTACTGGCCGGACGTTTCGTTGCCGTTGCTGATCGGCGTGCTGGTGATCCTGCAGGGGGCGGTATTGATCGCCTGGCGTCGCGCCGGGCGTTTGGTGTGGCTCAGCGCGATCGCACTGGCGGCGCAGTGGTTGTTGCTGGTGACCGTGGTAGAGCCGGCCAAGGACCTGCAGTTCGACACCCGGCAATTTGTCAGTCAGGTGGAAGCGCTTCGCGCACAAGAGCCTGGACCGTTGGTGTTTGTCGGCCTTGCGCGGGACACTTGGGCCGTGCGCTACATGATGAACCTGGATCACGACGAGCAACCGCTGTTCATCGGGCGTAACCAGCTCGATCAGTTGGACTCGCTGCCACGGCCGTCCTGGGTGATCGTGGCGCGCAAGGAAACCGAGCAGTTGAAGGGCACACCGGTGGAACACCTGGCGCCGATGTTCAATGGGCGACTGAACGACAATCCGTTGTTGGTGTTCTTGCTCAAGTAGGCGGCGCGAGGCGGGTATTGCGTACTGGGGTGACGGTGAGCCACCCCGGTTCGGGATGGGTAAATCGAAGGCAACAAAAAACCCGCACTAGGCGGGGTTTTTGGGTGTTTCAGATGATCGTTGCACCACCTGAAACTTAATAGTGGTGCCCAGAGACGGAATCGAACCGCCGACACGGGGATTTTCAATCCCCTGCTCTACCGACTGAGCTATCTGGGCAACGGGGCGCATTAAACGGGTTTTTCAGGGGGTCGTCAAGCAAGTTTTCAAAAAATATTTAATTATTACCGTCGCTTACGTGCCGACCCCGGTTTTTGATCAATTATTGAGCAGGCGGCACGTAGCCTTCGGCCTTGGCGTAATCCTCGCCGGAAAAGAACTTGTCCATCTCGCCTTGCAGGTATTTGCGGTCTTCGGCGTTCATCATGTTCAGGCGTTTTTCGTTGATCAGCAGGGTCTGGTGTTTCTGCCAGTCGGCCCAGGCCTTGGCGGAGACGTGATCGAAAATGTCCTGGCCCTTGGCACCCGGGAACGGGGCGCGCTCCAGGGCGGGCAGTTCTTCGTGGTACTTGCGGCAGATGATGGTGCGGGTCATGACGAAACTCCTGCGTTCAATGCGTCGGCCGCGCGCTTCAGCAGTTTTTTCACCGGGGCGGCAAGGCCCAGGCGCGGCGGGGTGGCGAGGTTATACCAGAGCCAGTCGGCCTCGGCCACGTGATGGGCGGATTCCTCGACCTGGACCAGCCAGGGTTCGATGGCCAGCTGGAAGTGGCTGAAGGTGTGGATCAGCCCCGGCAGTTCCTGTTGTTTGCCCAGCTCCAGCGCGTGCTGGTGGGCGAGGTGTTCGAGGTCTTGCAGGTCGTCCAGCTCCGGCAGGCTCCACAAACCGCCCCACAGGCCCGTGGACGGGCGACGGTAAAGCAGGATCGCGCCGTCGCCATTGGCCAGCATGGGCATCAGCGTGCGCTTCTGGGGGATGCTCTTGCGCGGCTTGGGGATCGGGTAGCGCGTCTCCAGGCCGAGCATGTGGGCTTCGCAGCCTTTTTCCAGCGGGCATAACAGGCAACTGGGCTTGCTGCGGGTACACAGGGTGGCGCCCATGTCCATCATCGCCTGGGTGTAGGCGTTGACGCGATCATGGGGCGTGAAGCGCTCTGCGGTGGCCCAGAGCTGTTTGGCCACTTTGGGTTCGCCGGGGTAGCCCTCCTGCGCGGTAAAGCGTGCCAGCACGCGTTTGACGTTGCCATCGAGGATCGGCGCGCGCAGGCCCATGCTCAGGCTGGCGATCGCGCCGGCGGTGGACAGGCCGATGCCGGGCAGTTCGGTGAGCTTTTCCACGTCGCGGGGGAACTCGCCGCCGTACTCGGCCACGACAATCTTCGCGGTCTTCTGCAGGTTGCGCGCCCGGGTGTAATAGCCGAGGCCGGTCCACAGGTGCAGCACCTCGTCTTCCGGCGCGGCGGCCAGGGCTTCGACCGTTGGCAGGGAGGCCATGAAACGGTCGAAGTAATTGAGCACGGTGCTGACCTGGGTCTGTTGCAGCATGATCTCCGAAACCCACACCCGGTAGGGCGTGATGCCCTGTTGCCAGGGCAGGTCATGGCGACCGTGGCGGTCGTACCAGTTCAGTACCGCCTCGGAAAACTGCTCGTTTCTCATCGTTTGAACAGGCCTTTCAACGCGTCTTTCAACTGCGGGTTAACTTTGTCGAGCTTCTCTTCCAGCTTCTCGTTGAGGCGGTTGCCAGCGGCCTTGATGGCGACCTGGCCGAGGCCGTCCTTGTCCAGGCGACACGCCTTGGCGCCCAGCTCCAGTGGGCCACGGCAGCGCAGCGGCACTTCGATGCCCTGGAAGTTGGCGCCTACCTCGCAGGCGGGGTCCGGCACTTCGCGTTGATCGCCCTCGACGATGATGCCGACGCGATAATCCATGCCCAGCACGCGCAGGTCGATGTCGCCGTTGCCGTTGACCGTAAGGCCGGGGATACGCACCTTCAGGTCGGGGTTGTTGGCCACGCCGTTGCGCAACGTCAGGTTGCCCCTGAGCTCCTGGAACGGGGTGTCCTTGGCCCGTGGCTCGCTGCTCAAGGTCTTGCGGTTGAGCAGGGCGATGCCGGTACACAGTTGCTGTTCAAGGTTGGCGTTGAGCAGCACGCCGTTGTTGATCACGAAGCTGGCGTTGCCGTTGAGGCTGTCTATCAGTGCCTTTTGGCTGTTGCCGCGGCCGCTGAGGTTGCTGTCGAGGGTGATCTGGCCCTTGACCGGCGGCGTCTGCCCCTGGGCTTGCAGGATGCGCTCGACCGGCACTTGCTTGATCTGGCTTTGCAGGGCCAGCACTGGAATGTCCTGGCGCACATCGAGGCTGCCATTGGCCTGGAAGCTGCCGTTGTAGAGGCCGCCGCTCAGGCTGTCGAGCTTGAGCTGGCCGTCGAGGCCGCTGGCCTTGAGCATGGCGTTCTGGATCGGCAGCTTACTCAGGGTCAGTTGGCCGAAGGCCAGGTCGGCCTCCACGTCCAGCGTGCGCAGGCGGGTCAGCGGCAGCAGCTTGTCGGTGCTCCAGGCGCCTTTGGTCGGGGCGTCCGGCAGCGGTGTGGTGCCACCGGCGGCCATGGCGCCGGCTTCGCTGTTCTGCACTTCGGCCTGGCGTGCGGCGGTTGCCCCCTTGGCGGATTCGGACTTGGCCGGCAGGTAATTGTCGGCGTTGAAGGTGTCGCCCTTGAGTTGCACGCGCAGCGATTGCTTGGCGAAATCGTCTACGGCAACGCGGCCGGTGAAGGTGCTGCCGTCGAGTTTCAGGTTGAGGTCTTCCAGGGCCAGGCGGGTCGGCGTGCCTTGGAGGCGGCTGACCAGCTCGACTTTGCTCAGGCTGCCCTCGGCCATCGGTGGCAGCGGGTTGCCGACGCTGTCGAGGAACTTGGCCAGGTCGAACTGGGCGATCGACAGGGCGCCGCTGAGCTGCGGGGTCTTGTCCAGGTCGTTGACCTTCAGTTCGCCGAGGGCGCGCAACTGGTTGGCCGAGAGTTTCAGGTTGGTCCACTCGGCAATGTTGGCCGCCAGGTCCACCAGCAGTTGGCCCTGGGTGGAGAAGGTCACGGTTTTGCCTTGCAGCGGTTCGCCGGTGGCTTCGCCGCTGAACCGCATGTCTTCGAACTGATAACGCTTGAGCGCCCGCTGAATGCGCAGGTTGCCGTTGAGTTCGGTCTTGACGCGCATGACCGGCTGGTTGCTGCCGAGGAACGCGGTGAGCTTCAGCGGAATGCTCGCCCCTTCGTGGATGGCACCCGCACTCAGCTGGATGCTCTCGGCGCTGAACTGCTTGCCGGTCTGTTCATCGTTGTATTCGATGCGGGCGTTGTTGATGGTCAGGCTGTCGATGTCCAGGCGGATGGGCTGCGGCGGTTTTTCTGCCTTCACCTCGGTCACTGGTGCCGTCGCTTGCACGGGGGTTGGCATAGCGGTGGGCGCCTCGGGGGCGTTCTTGCCGATGTCTTCCCAGTTGCCGTGGCCTTGCTTGTCGCGGTTGAGGCGCAGGTTCAGGCCTTCGACGCGCACATCGCTCATCTGCACTTCGCGGCGCAGCAGCGGCAACACGCGTACCGACAGGCCGAGCATCTGCAGATCGGCGAACGGCTGGGTCGGGTTGGTCAGGGTCGCGACGCTGGCTTCGTGCAGTTCCAGGCCCAGCCAGGGGAACAGGCTCCAGCCGATGTCGCCATTGAGCGTCAGCTCGATGTGGGCCTTGTCGCGGGCAATCTGGCGAATCTCGTCTTTGTAGTCGTTGGGATCGAAGAGATGGGTCAGGGCAAAGCCGAGAGCCACAATGATCAGCAACAGCCCGAGAAGTACCAGACCCAGGATTTTGCCGAACGCTTTCATGGGCGAGTCCTTGTATGTCGATTTCAAAATTTAGCCGCAGAGTATAGCGCCCGATGGCCTGCGTCAGTTCACGGATCGTTACATTGTATCTAGCGCAGGGGGCGGTATTTTGGCGTCAAAAAACACAAAAAATCCGCGAAAGGTAGTGGCATTTTGGTTTTTCTGTCATCCACTGATGCTAATCTCTGCGCGTTCGTCCGCCTTCTGCGACGTAACGTCGCGCTTTAAATGGAGCTTTATTCAACAAAACGGTCACGCCCTGCGTGCAAGGCCGAAGGAGAGAGCGCCTGACGAACACATACTAAT
Source organism: Pseudomonas veronii (assembly GCF_002028325.1). NCBI lineage: Bacteria > Pseudomonadati > Pseudomonadota > Gammaproteobacteria > Pseudomonadales > Pseudomonadaceae > Pseudomonas > Pseudomonas veronii. The sequence goes on from NZ_CP018420.1 coordinate 386,124, forward strand.
AACTGGGGGAAACACTAATGAGCACTAGCACTGCGGCGGGTATTGCTGCCGCGCAGCCTGCGTTCCTGTCCAAGGAGCGCATCATCGCCAAGCCCGGGTTCAACCGCTGGCTGGTTCCACCGGCCGCTCTGGCCATCCACCTGTGTATCGGCATGGCCTACGGCTTCTCGGTGTTCTGGTTGCCGCTGTCCAAGGCGCTGGGGATCAGCGCGCCGGTGGCCTGTGCGCCGGATATGAGCTTTATCGCTCAGGTTTTTTCGTCTCAGTGCGACTGGCCGATCTCCATGCTGGGCTGGATCTACACCCTGTTCTTCATCTTCCTGGGCTGCTCGGCGGCGATCTGGGGCGGCTGGCTGGAACATGCCGGGCCACGCAAGGCGGGCGTCGTCTCGGCGCTGTGCTGGTGTGGCGGCCTGCTGATTTCGGCGCTGGGGATTTATACCCACCAGATCTGGCTGATGTGGATCGGCTCCGGGGTCATTGGCGGTATCGGCCTGGGCCTGGGTTATATCTCGCCCGTGTCGACCCTGATCAAGTGGTTCCCGGACAAGCGCGGCATGGCCACCGGCATGGCGATCATGGGCTTCGGCGGCGGCGCGATGGTGGGGGCTCCCCTGGCGGCAGCGCTGATGGGGCACTTCGCTTCGCCGACCAGCGTCGGCGTGTGGCAGAGCTTTCTGGTGATGGCGGCGATTTACTTCGTGTTCATGATCGGTGGCGCGCTGTCCTACCGCGTTCCGCCGACCGGCTGGAAGCCTGAGGGCTGGACCGCGCCGGTGAAAAAAGCCAGCAATGCGATGATCACCCATCGTCACGTTCACGTGAACGTCGCCTGGAAAACCCCGCAATTCCGTCTGGTCTGGCTGGTGCTGTGCCTGAACGTATCGGCCGGTATCGGCATCCTCGGCATGGCTTCGCCGCTGCTGCAGGAAGTGTTCGGCGGCAAATTGCTGGGTGTGGATGTGCCGTTCGGCCAACTGAATGCCGGGCAACTGGCCTCGATCGCGGCGATCGCGGCGGGCTTTACCGGGCTGTTGAGCCTGTTCAACATTGGTGGCCGGTTCTTCTGGGCGTCGTTCTCCGACTACCTGGGCCGTAAAAACACCTACTTCGTGTTCTTCGCCCTGGGCTTTGCCCTGTATGCGCTGATCCCGAACCTCGGGCACCTGGGCAACGTGGCGCTGTTCGTGGCGGCGTTCTGCATCATCCTGTCGATGTACGGCGGCGGTTTTGCGACGGTTCCGGCTTACCTGGCCGACCTGTTCGGCACCCAGATGGTCGGCGCGATCCATGGCCGCCTGCTGACCGCCTGGGCTGCGGCGGGCGTGCTGGGCCCGGTGTTGGTGAACTACCTGCGTGAATATCAGTTGAGCATCGGCGTCGAACGCGCCGCCGCCTACGACATCACCTTGTACATCCTCGCCGGCCTGCTGGTGCTGGGTTTCATCTGCAACCTGCTGGTGCGCCCGGTGGCCGACAAGTACTTCATGAGCGACGCCGAACTGGCCGCCGAACAGGCGCTGGGCCATGACAAGGGTGCCGATTCGAGCACCGTGCTGGAGTGGAAAGCCTCCGCCGGCAGCAAGCCGCTGGCTGTCGCGGCCTGGTTGGTGGTGGGTATTCCGTTGGCGTGGGGTGTGTGGGTGACCCTGCAAAAGACGGCGGTACTGTTCCACTAAGTTGACTGCAGGCGGGCGCACCATCCTGGAGCGCCCGCTTGTATGCACATGTCTAGCGTCGACCTTCCTCGCTTCAACTCGTCAGTCTTATCCCCTTCGATGTTTCTGTTTAGCGCCCGCGCCCCTATAATGGCTGCCTTTTTCGCCCAATGATTTTGCGGAGCTGGTGATGGCCGAACGTAAGGCGTCCGTCGAGCGCGACACTCTGGAAACCCAGATCAAAGCCTCGATCAACCTGGATGGCACCGGAAAGGCCCGATTTGATATCGGTGTACCTTTTCTTGAGCACATGCTGGACCAGATCGCCCGTCATGGGCTGATCGACCTGGATATCGTCAGCAAGGGCGATCTGCATATCGACGACCACCACACGGTGGAGGATGTCGGTATCACCCTCGGCCAGGCTTTCGCCAAGGCCATCGGCGACAAAAAAGGCATCCGTCGCTACGGCCACGCCTATGTCCCGCTGGATGAGGCGCTGTCGCGTGTGGTCATCGACTTCTCCGGCCGCCCCGGCCTGCAGATGCACGTGCCCTACACCCGCGCCACCGTGGGCGGCTTCGACGTCGACCTGTTCCAGGAATTCTTCCAGGGTTTCGTCAACCACGCCCTCGTCAGCCTGCACATCGACAACCTGCGCGGCACCAACACCCACCACCAGATCGAAACCGTGTTCAAGGCCTTCGGTCGCGCGCTGCGCATGGCGGTGGAGCTGGATGAGCGCATGGCCGGGCAAATGCCATCGACCAAGGGCGTCCTGTAATGCAGACGGTCGCGGTTATCGATTACGGCATGGGCAACCTGCACTCGGTGGCCAAGGCCCTCGAGCACGTAGGGGCCGGCAAGGTGCTGATCACCAGCGATGCCACGGTGATTCGCGAGGCTGACCGCGTGGTGTTCCCAGGCGTTGGCGCGATTCGCGATTGCATGGCCGAAATCCGTCGCCTGGGCTTTGACAGCCTGGTGCGCGAGGTCAGTCAGGACCGGCCGTTCCTCGGCATTTGCGTGGGCATGCAAGCCTTGCTCGAGCGCAGTGAAGAGAACGACGGCGTCGACTGCATCGGCCTGTTTCCAGGCGAAGTGAAGTTCTTCGGCAAGGACCTGCATGAAGACGGCGAGCACCTGAAAGTCCCGCACATGGGCTGGAACGAAGTGCGGCGCACCGTGGATCACCCGCTGTGGCATGAGATCCCGGACATGGCGCGCTTTTACTTCGTCCACAGCTACTACATCGCCGCCGGTAACCCGCGCCAGGTGGTGGGTGGCGGGCACTACGGCGTCGACTTCGCCGCTGCGCTGGCCGAAGGTTCGCGTTTTGCGGTGCAGTTCCACCCGGAGAAGAGCCATACCCATGGCCTGCAATTGCTGCAGAACTTCGCTGCGTGGGACGGTCGCTGGTAGATGGCCAAGAAACCGAAGCTGCCGATCCTGAACCTCACGCCCGAACAGGAACGTGAGGCTACCAACAAGATCAAGCGCTTCATGGAGGACCGTTTCGAGCTCAAGCTGGGCTCGTTCGAGGTTGCCGAGATCCTTGAGTTGTTCACCATTGAAGTTGCGCCGCACTATTACAACAGGGCGATTTTCGATACGCAGACGCTCCTTAGGGAACGGTTCGAAAGCATCGAAAGCGACCTGTGGTCGCTTGAGAAACCCTGATTTCCCAAGCATTGCTGAATATCGAATAAGGTTTGCCAGATGCTGATTATCCCCGCTATCGATCTCAAGGACGGCGCTTGCGTGCGTCTGCGCCAGGGCCGCATGGAAGATTCCACGGTGTTTTCCGACGACCCGGTGAGCATGGCTGCCAAATGGGTGGACGGTGGTTGCCGTCGCCTGCATCTGGTGGACCTGAACGGCGCCTTCGAAGGCCAGCCGGTCAATGGCGAAGTGGTGACTGCGATCGCTAAGCGCTACCCGAACCTGCCGATCCAGATCGGCGGCGGTATCCGCTCCCTGGAAACCATCGAACACTACGTCAAGGCCGGCGTAAGCTACGTGATCATCGGCACCAAGGCCGTGAAAGACCCGGCCTTCGTCGCCGAAGCCTGCCGCGCGTTCCCGGGCAAGGTGATCGTCGGCCTGGACGCCAAGGACGGTTTCGTCGCCACCGACGGCTGGGCGGAAATCAGCACGGTGCAGGTGATCGACCTGGCCAAGCAGTTCGAAGCCGACGGCGTGTCCGCCATCGTTTACACCGACATCGCCAAAGACGGCATGATGCAGGGCTGCAATGTACCGTTCACCGCTGCGCTGGCGGCGGCGACCAGGATCCCGGTGATCGCGTCCGGTGGCATCCACAACCTGGGTGACATCAAGTCGCTGCTGGATGCCCGGGCCCCTGGAATCATCGGCGCGATCACCGGCCGCGCAATCTACGAAGGCACCCTGGACGTCGCCGAAGCCCAGGCTTACTGCGATGCCTACAACGGCTGAGGACTGACCATGGCGCTGGCCAAACGCATCATCCCTTGCCTGGACGTCGACAACGGTCGCGTGGTCAAGGGCGTCAAGTTCGAGAACATCCGTGACGCCGGCGACCCGGTGGAAATCGCCCGTCGCTACGATGAGCAAGGTGCCGACGAGATTACCTTTCTCGACATCACCGCCAGCGTCGACGGCCGCGACACCACGCTGCATACCGTCGAGCGCATGGCCAGCCAGGTGTTCATCCCGCTGACCGTGGGCGGTGGCGTTCGCACCGTGCAAGACATCCGCAACCTGCTCAATGCCGGCGCGGACAAGGTCTCGATCAACACCGCCGCAGTGTTCAACCCGGAGTTCGTCGGCGAAGCCGCACAGCACTTCGGCTCGCAGTGCATCGTGGTCGCCATCGACGCCAAGAAAGTCTCCGGCCCCGGCGAACCGCCGCGCTGGGAGATTTTCACCCACGGCGGGCGCAAGCCGACCGGCCTGGACGCGGTGGAGTGGGCGATGAAGATGGAAGGCCTGGGCGCCGGTGAAATCCTGCTGACCAGCATGGACCAGGATGGCATGAAAAACGGCTTCGACCTCGGCGTGACCCGTGCCATCAGCGATGCGCTGGGCATTCCGGTGATCGCGTCCGGCGGCGTCGGCAACCTGCAGCACCTGGCCGACGGCGTGATCGAAGGCCACGCCAGCGCCGTGCTGGCGGCGAGTATTTTCCACTTCGGCGAATACACCGTCCCCGAGGCCAAGGCGTACATGGCCGCGCGCGGTATCGTGGTGCGCTAAACGCTGCTGGACACCATGGCAAGTGCGCGGCACTCTCTGCGCTTGCCATGGATTCCGGTAACTTTCATGCTCAAAGACCTGTTGCTCGCGCTCGCCAGTACCTCCGTGCTCATGATCGGAGTGGCCCAAGCCGAAGAATCGTCTGACGCCTCCCTGGTGTTGCTGACGGAAAACTTCCCGCCCTACAACATGGCGAAAAACGGCAAGAACTTCGCCAAGGACGAGAATGTCGAAGGCATCGCCGTGGACATCATGCGCGAAACCTTCAAGCGTGCTGGCATTTCCTACAGCCTCACTCTGCGTTTTCCTTGGGAGCGGATCTACAAACTCGCCCTGGAAAACCCCGGCTACGGCGTGTTCGTGATGGCCCGCCTGCCGGAGCGCGAAGCGCTGTTCAAATGGGTCGGCCCTATCGGCCCGGATGACTGGGTGATGCTGGCCAAGGCCGACAGCAAAATCCAGCTCGACGAGCTGGCGCAGGCGCGGCGCTACAAGATTGGCGCGTACAAGGGCGACGCGATTGCCGAGACCCTGGAGAAGCAGGGCCTCAAGCCAGTGCTGGTGCTGCGTGACCAGGACAACGCGCAAAAGCTGCTGGATGACCAGATCGACCTGTGGGCCACCGGCGACCCGGCCGGCCGCTACCTGGCGCGCCAGGTCGGTGTGACCGGGCTCAAGACCATCCTTCGCTTCAACAGTGCCCAGTTGTACCTGGCGCTGAACAAGGACGTGCCGGACGAAACGGTGGCCAAGCTGCAGGCAGCGTTGGATCAGTTGCGCGAGGAAGGCCTGCTCGACCAGATGATGGCGCGCTATTTGTAGCGATAGGTGCCGTTCTTGCCGTGCCCTGCCATCGCCTGATTGCTGCGCACGCTGATCATCAGTTTGATATCAATCCAGTCCACGCCCTGGGCCTTGAGCTTGGGCAGCTCGCGTTCGAGCACCGCCAGGGTTTGTGGATACGGATGGCCGATCATCACCGCTGAGCCCTGTTTATGGGCCAGTTTGATGGCGCTCTGCAATTGCGTGGTGATCGCGGCTTCGGTGCGTTCGTCGTCGAGGAACACATCCCGCGAGACGCTGGCCAGGCCGATCTTCTGCGCTTCGGCGGCGCCGACGGTCTGCGCGCTGGTGCGGCTGTCGACAAAGAACTTGTGGCGCCGTTGCAACTCGCCCATCAGCCAGGCCATGGCTTCGGGCTGGGCAGTCATGCGGCTGCCCATGTGGTTGTTGATGCCGGCGGTGTAGGGCACGGCCTTGAACGCAGCGTCCAGGCGCTTGCCGAGCTCTTCGATAGGCAACTCGGGGTGCCAGGCGAACGGGCCGGTGGCCGGGTCCATGGGCATGTGCAGGATCACGATCTTGCCGGCCTTGTGCGCTTCGCGGGCGAATTCGGCGGCGTGGGGCGTGTCGGGCATGATCGCCGTGGTCACCGGGCCGGGCAGGGCCAGCACACGGCGATCCCGGGGCAGGTTTTGCCCCAGGTCGTCGATGATCAGGGTCAGGTAGGCTTTGTGCGGTTCGCTGGCCGGGGTCGCGTGGGCGACCCCGGCCAGGCTGCACAGTGCAGCGATGATCAGGGCAACGCGCATATCAACGGCTGCGCGTGATGCTCAAGCCCTTGAGCAGGCTCAACGCCTGGGCCAGTTGGTAGTCATCGTCCTGCGGCATCGGCTTGGCCTTGGCACTGCTGCCGGTCGGCTGGTCGGCGCCGCCGTTGCCATTGCCGAGGTGGCCTTGCAGGTCGGCTTCCTTGTAGTACTCGCTGTCGACCTCGTTGGTGATCTTGGCCTTGCGCACTTCGATGTCCGGCACGATGCCCTGGGCCTGGATCGAGCGGCCGTTCGGCGTGTAGTACAGCGCGGTGGTGATTTTCAGGGCGCGCTCGTTGTTCAGCGGCAACACGGTTTGCACCGAGCCTTTGCCGAAACTGGTGGTGCCCATCAGCACACCGCGCTTCTGGTCTTGCAGGGCGCCGGCGACGATCTCCGAGGCCGAGGCGCTGCCGCCGTTGATCAGCACGGCCAGCGGCACGTTTTCGCTGAGGTCGTTGCCGGTGGCCGAGAAGCGCAGTTCGGAGTTGGCGATACGGCCCTTGGTGTAGACGATCAGGCCTTTGGTGATGAAGTGGTCGACCACTTCCACCGCCGACTGCAGCACGCCACCGGGGTTGTTGCGCAGGTCGAGCACGATGCCGTTGAGCTTCTTGCCGTTGTCTTTGCGCAGCTTGGCCAGGGCCTTGGCCACTTCGTCGCCGGTCTTGACCTGGAACTGGGTGATGCGGATGTAGCCGTAGCCCGACTCCAGCAACTGGCTCTTCACGCTCTTGACCGTGATGGTCGCGCGGGCCAGGGTTACGTCGAACGGCGCACCGCCGTCGCGCACCAGGGTCAGGGTGATTTTCTGGCCGATCTTGCCGCGCATCTTGTCGACGGCTTCGGTCATGGTCTGGCCACGGGTCGGCTGGCCGTTGATCTTGACGATCAGGTCACCGGCCTGGATGCCGGCCTTGGACGCCGGGGTGTCGTCGATCGGCGAGACCACTTTGATCTGGCCGTCTTCGGCGCCGACTTCAATGCCCAGGCCACCGAACTCACCGCTGGTGCTTTCCTGCAGCTCGGCGAAATCTTCCGGGCCGAGGTAGGCGGAGTGCGGGTCGAGGTTGCTGAGCATGCCCTTGATGGCATTTTCCAGCAGGGTCTTGTCGTCCACGGGTTCGACATAGGCTGCCTTGATCCGGTCCATGACCTCGGCAAAGGTGCGCAACTCGTCTAGCGGCAACGGCGCCTTGGTGGTCGCGGCCATGCCGGCGGGTGCAGCCGGTGCGGCCTGGTCGGCGAAAGCCAGAGGCGCGCCGATCACCAGGGCGATCGTCAGGGCCAGCGAAGTGAGGCGGGACAAATGCAGCATGTCGAACGAACTCCTAATGTAGATGCGACCCTATCCTTGGGTGCGGCACCATTGTGCAGGATCGCTCGGGCGGCCCTGCTGACGAATAGCGAAGTACAGCGCCGGGGTGTCCTGGCCGCCACTGTTACCGACAGTGGAGATGGATTCCCCGGCTTTTACCACATCACCTGCCGACTTGAGTAAAGTCTGATTGTGGCCATAAAGACTCAAATAGCCATTACCGTGGTCGAGAATCACCAATAAACCGGCGCCCCGCAGCCAATCGGCAAACACCACGCGACCGCCGTGGACGGCGTGGACCTGGCTGCCGGCGGCCGCGCTGATCATCACCCCATCCCACTTGGCGCGGGTGTCATCGCCGCGGGTTTCCCCAAAGCGTGCCAGCAGTCGACCATCAACCGGCCACGGAAGTTTGCCGCGCGCGGAAGCAAAAGGCCCGCCGAAGGATTCGCCCGCGCTGGAAACCAGCGGCCCGGGCGCTGCGTGCGCCGGTTTGCGCGGTGCCGGGGCGTCGCTCGTGGCTGCCAGTTCGGCCTCACGCTGGCGCTTTTTTTCCGCTTCCTGCTGGGCGATCAGCGCTTTCTGTCGCGCTTCTTCGGCCTCGCGTGCCTGGCGAGCCAGGGTTTCTTCGATGGTTTTCAACACTTTGCCGAGGTCGGCCTGGTCCTGCTCGCGGGCTTGTAGCTTGGCGTCGCGGGCCTTTACGTCGTCATTGAGCTTGGCCAGGGCCAACTGGCGTTCCTTGCGCACCTTGTCGAGCTGGTCGCGCTGGCTGTCGAGGCTGCTTTTCTGGTCGAGCAGTTGCGATTGCTGGTCGGCGATTTCCTGTTCGACGTTGGCCAGTTGGCGCAGGGTCTCGTTGAAGCCCTTCAATTGGGCAAGGCGTGCCTTGCTCAGGTAATCGTAGTAGGTCAGGGTGCGCGCGAATTTTTCCGGGTTCTGCTGGTTGAGCAGCAGCTTGAGGTACTCCTGGCGGCCACTCTGGTAGGCGGCGCGGGCCTGGATCGCGATCAGGCGTTGCTGTTCAACGCGGGCGCTCTGGAGTTTTTTTTTCTCAGCGTCGAGTCGCTCCAGTTCCGACTCGCTCTTCTTTAATTCTTTTTGTAGCTCCTGGACCTGCTTCTCCAGCTTGCCCATCTCGGTTTCCGTGCCGCGCAGGTCTTTCTGCACCCCGGATTTCTCTTCCTGGAGCTTGCCGAGCAGTTTTTTCAGCTCGGTGATGTCCTGACGCGTAGCGTCCAACTGTTGTTGGGTTTGCGCGCGCTCATCGGCAAATGCCGGTTGGAGCAGGCAGACGAGAGCGAGGGTAATCAAGGCGCGAAGCATAGAGGCGGGCGACACCAGGGAAAGGGACGGCCTAGTATGCCCGGCAAGCGCTGCAAAAAAAACGCCCAATTCGGGCTTCTGGGCAAGATAGGTGCCGAGCGGCAGTGGTATGGCGAAAAGACACCTACCCAACACAGAGAGCCTAGTGTGAGAGGGGGCTTGCCCCCGATTGCGGTGTGTCAGCTGAATAGGTGTTGGCTGACCCACTGCTATCGGGGGCAAGCCCCCTCCCACATGTGGTTTAGATCAGACCAGAATCGAGGTGCCGGTCATCTCTTTGGGCTTCTCCAACCCCATCAACATCAGCATGGTCGGCGCCACATCGGCCAGCACGCCGCCTTTGCGCACTTTCAGGTCGCGCTTGCCGACGTAGATGAACGGCACCGGCTCGGTGGTGTGGGCGGTGTGGGCTTGCCCGGTGGACTCGTCGGACATTTGCTCGCAGTTGCCATGGTCGGCGGTGATCAGCGCTTCGCCGCCGACTTTTTCCAGGGCGTCGACGATGCGGCCCACGCACAGGTCCAGGCATTCCACAGCCTTGATCGCGGCGGCCAGGTTGCCGCTGTGGCCGACCATGTCGCCGTTGGCGTAGTTGACCACGATCACGTCATAGCGCTGGTTATCGATGGCGTCGACGATCTTGTCGGTGACTTGCGGCGCGCTCATTTCCGGTTGCAGGTCGTAGGTCGCGACTTTCGGCGACGGGATCAGGATGCGCTCTTCGCCCGGAAACGGTTCTTCGCGGCCGCCGGAGAAGAAGAAGGTCACGTGGGCGTACTTCTCGGTTTCGGCGATGCGCAGTTGGGTCTTGCCGTTTTTCGCCAGGTAGTCGCCCAGCACGTTTTCCAGGCTGCCGGGAGCAAAAGCCGACGGGGCCGGGATGTTGGCGGCGTATTGGGTGAGCATCACGAACTCGATTTTCGGCTGGCGCGCGCGTTCGAAGTCCTTGAAACCCGGGTCGACGAACACATGGCTCAGCTCGCGGGCACGGTCGGCGCGGAAGTTCATGAACACCACGGCGTCGCCGTCTTCCACTTTCACCGGCTCGCCGATGGTGGTGGCCTTGACGAACTCATCGCTCTCGCCACGCGCGTAGGCGGCTTCCAGGCCTTCCTGGGCGGTGGCGGCGTTGAATTCGGCCTGGCCGTCGACGATCAGGTTGTAGGCCTGGGACACGCGGTCCCAGCGGTTGTCGCGGTCCATCGCGAAATAGCGACCGACCAGGCTGGCGATGCGGCCCTTGCCGAGGGCGGCGAAGGTGGCGTCCAGCAGTTCGATCGACGATTGCGCGCTTTTCGGCGGCGTGTCGCGGCCGTCGAGGAAGGCGTGCAGGTAGATCTTGTCGGCGCCGCGCTTGAAGGCCAGTTCGGCCATGGCCACGAGGTGGTCCTGGTGGCTGTGTACGCCGCCGTCGGACAGCAGTCCCATGAAATGCACGGCCTTGCCGGCGGCGACGGCTTTATCGACGGCCGCGCAGATGGTCGGGTTCTCGAAGAACTCGCCGTCGCGGATCGCTTTGGTCACGCGGGTGAAGTCCTGATAGACCACTCGTCCGGCGCCGAGGTTCATGTGGCCGACTTCCGAGTTGCCCATTTGGCCGTCCGGCAGGCCCACATCCATGCCCGAACCGGAGATCAGCCCGTTGGGCAAAGTGGCGGTCAGGCGGTCCAGCACCGGCTTGTTGGCCGAGTACACGGCGTTGTCGTGGTGGCTTTCACTGTGTCCGAAGCCATCGAGAATTATCAGGACCAAAGGTTTAGGCGTCGTAGTCATAGATCCTCTCGCGGCGGTAATTGATGAAGGGGATTGAAAAGGGAGTGGCAGTTTAAAGCGAAGTTCCGACCACGTCACCGCTTTACGGGGGTTGGCCCCCCCTGACGGCTGTGTATACTTACCGCCATTTTAACGCCCTGGAACCTCCTTGATGGTTGATCACCTGATTGCATTTGCCACTGCCCACTACCTGCTCGCGGGTGCCTTCGTCATCCTGCTGGCGCTGCTGATCGCTCATGAAATGAGCCGCGGTGGCCGCAGCCTGAGCACGTCGGAGCTGACCGCGCTGGTCAACAAGGATGAGGCCGTTGTCGTGGATATCCGTCCGGCCAAGGATTTTGCCGCCGGTCATATCGTTGGCGCCCTGAACATTCCCCAGGACAAGCTGATCGCGCGCCTGGCCGAGCTGGAAAAGCACAAGGCCAAGACCATTATCCTGGTCGACGCCCAAGGCCAGCATTCCGGCACCCATGCCCGCGAAATGCTCAAGACCGGCTTTACCGCCGCCAAACTGTCTGGTGGTATCAGCAGCTGGCGCGCCGACAACCTGCCGCTGGTGAAGTGATATGAGCCAGGTTGTCGTGTATTCCAGCGATTGGTGCCCTTACTGCATGCGGGCCAAGGCCTTGCTGGAGAAGAAGGGGGTTGCCTTCGAAGAGATCAAGGTCGATGGCAAACCCCAGGTGCGCGCCGAAATGGCCCAGAAGGCGGGACGCACGTCCGTGCCGCAGATCTGGATCGGCGCCAAGCACGTCGGTGGATGCGATGACCTGTTTGCCCTTGAGCGCGCCGGCAAGCTGGACGCGCTGCTTCACGTCTGACTCCTAAACCCTAAAAGACCCAAGATCAAGAAGGATCTGCGATGACTGACCAACAGAACACCGAAGCAGCAGAAGCCCAAGGCCCACAGTTTTCGCTGCAGCGCATCTATGTGCGTGACCTGTCGTTCGAAGCGCCGAAAAGCCCGGCCATCTTCCGTCAGGAGTGGACCCCAAGCGTCGGGCTGGACCTGAACACCCGTCAAAAAGCCCTGGAAGGCGACTTCCACGAAGTCGTGCTGACCCTCTCGGTCACCGTCAAGAACGGCGAAGAAGTGGCCTTCATCGCTGAAGTGCAACAGGCCGGTATCTTCCTGATCCAGGGCCTGGACGAAGCGTCCATGAGCCACACCCTGGGCGCGTTCTGCCCGAACATCCTGTTCCCGTATGCCCGCGAGACCCTGGACAGCCTGGTCACCCGTGGCTCGTTCCCGGCGCTGATGCTGGCTCCGGTGAACTTCGATGCCCTGTACGCGCAAGAGCTGCAGCGCATGCAACAGGAAGGTTCGTCGACGGTTCAATAAGTCGATGCGCTAAAAAATGTGGGAGGGGGCTTGCCCCCGATTGCGGTGTGTCAGCTGAATAGGTGTTGGCTGACCCACTGCTATCGGGGGCAAGCCCCCTCCCACATTTGTTATGTGTGTTACTTGAAGCCGAGTTGGCGCCAGCCTTCGTAGACGGCGACGGCGACGGTGTTCGATAAGTTCAGGCTGCGGCAACCTTCGCGCATCGGCAAACGCAGGCGATGGCCGTCGGGCAGGGCGTCGAGCACCTCGGCGGGCAGGCCACGGCTTTCCGGGCCGAACAGGAAGGCGTCGCCGTCGGCGAAGCTGGCGTCATGGAACGGCCGCGAGCCCTTGGTGGTGAACGCGAACAGCCGAGGGTGGCCGAGGCTTTCCAGGCAGCTGGCGAGGTCGGCGTGGCGTTGCAGGGTGGCATACTCGTGGTAGTCCAGCCCGGCGCGGCGCAGGCGCTTGTCGTCCATGTCGAAGCCCAGCGGCTCGATCAAATGCAGGTGGCAGCCACTGTTGGCGCACAGCCTGATAACGTTGCCGGTATTCGGCGGAATTTCTGGTTGAAAAAGGATGACGTGAAACATGCACGGCTCCGAAGGCAAAGATGCGCTGCATTCTACCCTCGAAGAAGACCCCAGGCCGAAGCTATTGCCAAGGGTTTTGGGCTCTTTGGCGATTGTCGGCCTGATGGTAGGCCTGATGATCGGGCGCCTGACCGCCCCGGACCCGGTCGAATTGCTGCAGGTGACGCCGGCGGCCAACGGTGTGGTGGTGTGGTTCAACAGCGAACCCAAGCTGCATGGCGAGCATATCGACGGCACCGTGGCGCTGTTGTTCGACGCGCAGGGCAAGGCCGCCAGCGGGCAGCTCAAGGTCAATGACAAGGATGTGAACTGGCGCGTGCGCAAGACCGATGGCGGCCTGTTGCTCAACCTGGTGGCGGCGCGGCCGTTGCGTGGGGAATGGTCGGGAGAGGAAGCTGAAGGCCGCTGGCGGCTGGAGATCCATCTCCAAGAGCAATAAAAGAGGGAGTTCCCGGCCTGCCTGTACCAGGGCTCCCAAAACGGGATGAAGCCATCCGGCTTCGTGTTAAAGAGGGAATCCCCGGCCTGCCTGTACCGAGGTTCCCGAAAGCGGTGTGGAGCGCGACGCGGTTCGCATCAAGCACCCCGGGTGTAAAGAGGGGATTCTCGGCCTGCCTGTACCAAGGTCCCCGAAACTGGGTTGTATCAGGGTTATTGCAGGGCGCGTGCCACACTGGCCAAGTTGCTCGAAAAAAACGCTCCAGACAGCGAAAAGCCCCGGAATACGGGGCTTTGGCGTTTTTGGTTGTCTGATTTCAGGCGGCGGTGCGAAGGTTTGAGGTGTTGGCGCCGTGCCCGATGCCGGTTCATGGTGCATTGAAGCGGTGCATGGTCGCCAAACCTTGCGCAGATCCAAATGTGGGAGGGGGCTTGCCCCCGATTGCGGTGGATCAGTCATGTAGATGCCGACTGACATGCCGCTATCGGGGGCAAGCCCCCTCCCACATTGGATCTTCAGTGGGGCTGAAATTCAGCCCTCGTCACCGTCGTCATCATCCGCGCCATCGACCTTCATCCCCAGTTCCTTGATCTTGCGCGTCAGGGTATTGCGGCCCCAACCCAGCAGCACGGCGGCATCGCGACGGCGGCCGGCGGTGTGCTTGAGGGCGGTTTCGATCATGATCCGTTCGAAGGCCGGTACGGCGCTGTCCAGCAGGTTCGACTGGCCGCGTGCCAGGGCCTGGTCGGCCCATTGGCGCAGCGCCTGTTCCCAGTTGGTCACGGGGGCCGAATCCTGCGGCAGGCTGAGCAGCTCCGGCGGCAGGTCGCTGATATGCACTTCGCGCCCGGACGCCATGACCGTGATCCAGCGGCAGGTGTTCTCCAGCTGGCGCACGTTGCCGGGCCACGGCAGGTTCTTCAGGTATTCCTCGGTCTCGCTTTTCAGCAGCTTCGGCTCGACGGCCAGCTCCTGGGCGGCGCGGCTGAGGAAGTGGCGCGCGAGGGTCGGGATGTCTTCGCGACGGTCCGACATGCGCGGGATGTGGATGCGGATCACGTTGAGGCGGTGGAACAAGTCCTCACGGAACTTGCCCGCATGCACCAGGGTTTCCAGGTTCTGGTGAGTCGCGGCGATGATACGCACGTCAACCTTGACCGGCGTATGCCCGCCCACACGGTAGAACTCGCCGTCCGCCAGCACGCGCAGCAAGCGGGTCTGGGTATCGGCCGGCATGTCGCCGATTTCATCGAGGAACAGCGTGCCGCCGTCCGCCTGTTCAAACCGCCCGCGCCGCAGGTTGGCCGCGCCGGTGAAGGCGCCTTTCTCGTGGCCGAACAGCTCGGACTCCATCAAGTCCTTCGGAATCGCCGCCATGTTCAGCGCGATGAACGGCGACGCCGCCCGCGGGCTGTGGCGGTGCAGGGCGTGGGCCACCAGTTCTTTACCGGTGCCCGACTCGCCGTTGATCAGCACGGTGATGTTGGAGTGGCTCAAGCGCCCGATGGCGCGAAACACTTCCTGCATCGCCGGCGCTTCACCGATGATTTCCGGGGTGCGGGTCAGGGCGGGCGGGGCTTCCTGGTTCTGCTGTTCCTGGGCGTGCTGGTTGGCGCGCTTGACCAGCGCCACCGCTTCGTCCACGTCGAACGGCTTGGGCAGGTACTCAAAGGCGCCGCCCTGGTAGGACGCGACAGCGCTGTCCAGGTCCGAGTGCGCGGTCATGATGATCACCGGCAGGCGCGGGTGCTGCTCGCGAATCCGCGCCAACAGGTCCAGGCCGCTGGCACCGGGCATGCGGATGTCGGAGATGATCACGTCGGGCTGCTGGCGCGCCAGGCGGCTCATCACCCCATCAGCGCTGTCGAAGCTCTGGGTGGTCATGCCTTCCTGTTGCAGGGCTTTCTCGAGGACCCAGCGGATAGAACGGTCGTCATCGACGATCCAGACAGTTTCACTACGGCTCATGTCGATGGGGCTCCTTGTTCCAGAGGCAGAAAGATCGAGAACGTGGTGTGGCCAGGATGGCTCTCACATTCGATCAGACCCTGGTGCTGGCTGATGATGTTCTGGGTAATGGCCAGGCCCAGCCCGGTACCGTCCGGGCGGCCGCTGACCATGGGGAAGAAAATGGTTTCCTGCAGTTCTGCTGGAATGCCCGGGCCGTTGTCGGTGATTTCGACTTTGGTCACCAGACGATGGCGCACGTGGCCGATGGTGAACTGGCGCAAGGCGCGGGTGCGCAGGCTGATGCGGCCCAGGCGCAGCTCGTTCTGGCTGCTGATGGCCTGCATGGCGTTGCGCACGATGTTGAGCACCGCCTGGATCATCTGCTCGCGGTCGATCAACACGTCGGGAATGCTCGGGTCATAGTCGCGCACCAAGGTAATGCAGCCTTGGCTTTCGGCCTCGACCAACTGGCAGACACGCTCCAGCACCTCATGCACGTTGGTCATCGCCAGCGACGGCAGCTTGTTGGAGCCGAGCATGCGGTCCACCAGATTACGCAGGCGGTCGGCCTCTTCGATGATGACGTTGGTGTAGTCCTTGAGGTGCTCGTCCGGCAGCTCACGAGCCAGCAACTGCGCCGCGCCGCGAATCCCGCCCAACGGGTTCTTGATCTCGTGGGCCAGGCCGCGCACCAGCATCTTGCTGGTTTCCTGCTTGGACAACTGCGCTTCTTCCTTGGTGATGCGCAGCAGGCGGTCACGCGGGTGGACTTCGAGCAGCAGCAGGGTGCTGCCGTTGCTCAGGATCGGGGTCACGGCGTAGTCGACGGTCAGGGTCTGGCCGGTCAGGGCGGTGAGCATCGCTTCGCGCTTGGTGAACGGATGTGCCTGCTCCACTGCCTGGCGCAACGAGCTCAAGGCTTCGGCCGACTCGGTGAACAACTCGCTGATGAACTGCCCATGGCTGCGCTGCCCGCTGATGGCCAGGAGCATCTCCGCCGCCGGGTTCATGTACTCAAGGCGCAGGTCGTCATTGAGCAGGATGGTCGCGGTGGTCAGGTTGTCGAGTAACAAACGGTGCAGTGCATCGCTGATGGTCATCAGGACCTCTTTTGGAGCAAGGCGCGGGCTTGAGGCACACGCTGATACAAGGAAAATGCAAAAACCAAACCAAGGCTCCGAAAAGAAGCGTTTAAGCCCTGAAATAAGGGTTTAAGGCTCGAAACTGTGGCGTTCTGCCAGCTTCATCGGGAAGTTTCGAACCAAAATGGGCTGGGTCGGTGGGAAGGGTGCAGGCTGTCGCACCAATATAGTGCGATTATGTGACGATTGTTCAGGAAGCGCGAATTCACACAAATCAAATGTGGGAGGGGGATTGCCTCCTCCCGCATTTTTGGATCGGGTTTACCGTTTTAGTTTTTGTAGATACACAGCTCGGCGGTCGCGCGGATCATCGCCAACTGCTGCATCGGCTCATTGAGCGGCTCATGCACGGCTTCGGCCAGCCATTGCGGGCACTGTGGGTCGGTGCGCTGCGGGCTGAAGTCGGCCAATTGCTGCAGCAGGCGTTTTTGCAGTTGGTCCAGTTGCGGGCGGATCTGCTTGACCAGGTCCGGGCGCGGATCGTCGGGGGCCTTGCCCTGGAACTGCCAGTCGGAAAGATGGGCGTACTGCACCAGTTTGTTCGCTTCGATCTGTGCCGAGAAGAACTGCCCGGCGGCGACAGGGTCCAGCTTGTAGCTCGGGGCCTGGGCGACGACGCTGGCGATCACCTCTTGCTCGCGCTTCTTGTCTTCTACGGGCTTGTGGCTGTCCCACTTGCTCAGGGCGACCTGGTCGGCGATCGCCAGGCGCTCGGCGATGCTGTTGAGTAAAGGTTCGAGGCTGGGCGGCGCAGCGCTCGCACTGACACTGACGAATAACAGAGCGAACACAAGTCGACGGTTCAATGCTGATCTCCTTGTGGGAGGGGGCAAGCTCCCTCCCACCTTTTTGATTGGGTTTGCAGGTGCGGAGCTGTGTAATCCCCGGGCAAAAAAAGACCTCCCGAAGGAGGTCTTTTTCGATCACGCCACGTTAAGCGACGCTACCGGATCAGCAGCTGTAGTACAGCTCGTATTCCAGTGGGTGTACGAAGGTGCGGACTTTGATTTCTTCTTCGCTTTTCAGCTCGATGTAGGCATCGATGAAGTCGTCGCTGAATACGCCGCCTTTGGTCAGGAACGCACGGCCCTTGTCCAGCTCTTCCAGGGCTTCTTTCAAGCTGCCGCACACTTGTGGGATCTCTTTGGCCTCTTCAGGCGGCAGGTCGTACAAGTTTTTGTCGGCGGCGTCGCCTGGGTGGATCTTGTTCTGGATGCCGTCCAGGCCAGCCATCAGCAGTGCAGCGAAGCCCAGGTACGGGTTGGCTGCCGGGTCCGGGAAGCGGGCTTCGATACGGCGAGCGCGCGGGCTGGACACGTAAGGAATACGGATCGATGCGGAGCGGTTACGAGCCGAGTAGGCCAGCATTACCGGTGCTTCGAAACCTGGGACCAGACGCTTGTAGGAGTTGGTCGACGGGTTGGTGAAGCCGTTCAGGGCCTTACCGTGCTTGATGATACCGCCGATGAAGTACAGGGCGGTGTCGGACAGGCCGGCATAACCTTCGCCAGCGAAGGTGTTCTTGCCATCTTTAGCGATGGACAGGTGAACGTGCATACCCGAACCGTTATCGCCGTACAGAGGCTTAGGCATGAAGGTTGCGGTACGGCCGTAGGCATCAGCCACGTTGTGTACGCAGTACTTCAGGGTCTGGACTTCGTCAGCCTTGGCAACCAGGGTGTTGAACTTCACACCGATTTCGTTCTGGCCGGCAGTCGCCACTTCGTGGTGGTGTACTTCGATGACCAGGCCCATTTCTTCCATGGCGTTGCACATGGAGGTACGGATTTCGTGGTCGTGGTCGAATGGCGGAACTGGGAAGTAGCCACCTTTGATACCTGGACGGTGGCCTTTGTTGCCGCCTTCTACGTCCTGGTCGGACATCCACGAACCTTGTTCGGAGAAAATCTTGAACATGGAGCCGGAGATGTCGGACTTGAACTTGACCGAATCAAAGATGAAGAATTCTGGCTCTGGGCCTACGAATACGGTGTCGCCGATACCGGTCGACTTCAGGTATTCCTCGGCACGCTTGGCGATCGCACGTGGGTCGCGGTCGTAGCCTTGCATGGTCGAAGGCTCGATCACGTCGCAGACGATGATCAGGGTTGGGTCTTCGGTGAACGGGTCCAGCACGGCGGTGCTGTCGTCCGGCATCAGGATCATGTCGGAAGCTTCGATGCCTTTCCAACCGGCAATGGAGGAACCGTCGAACATTTTGCCTTCTTCGAAGAACGCGTCATCCAGCGCGTCGCGAGCCGGCATGGTCACGTGGTGCTGAGTGCCTTTTGTGTCCGTGAAGCGCAGATCAATCCACTTAACGTCATGATCTTTGATGAGTTGAACCGACTTCGACATGGTGTCCTCCGGGGTGGCTTCGGGCTGGGTAGTGGAGTTAGCCCTTAGAATGTGGGTGATGCCGGCGCGGATAGTCCGCCATGGCAACCTGCCTCACAAGAGAGCAAATTGCATGCCAGTGCGCCAACATGGCCTTTTTGCGTCAAAATGGCCCCTATAACAGTGCAAACCGCCGAAATGGAATAAATAACGCACTGCAATGTGGCG
Source organism: Pseudomonas veronii (assembly GCF_002028325.1). NCBI lineage: Bacteria > Pseudomonadati > Pseudomonadota > Gammaproteobacteria > Pseudomonadales > Pseudomonadaceae > Pseudomonas > Pseudomonas veronii. Next base: position 405,041 of record NZ_CP018420.1, read on the forward strand.
CTCATTTGCATAAATGACCTGTTTTGGTGCGTTGCGCCGTTGATGCATATTAACTGGTTAAACCTTGAGCGATTTCCGCTATAATCCGCGCCCCCCTTTTTCGGCAGGCCCTGTGCGCGCTGTTTCCATGAAATTAATCGTTAAAGTCTTCCCCGAGATCACCATCAAAAGCCGACCGGTACGGATGCGTTTCATCCGTCAGTTGGCCAAGAACATCCGTGCCGTGCTCCGCGATCTGGACCCGGCTGTGGTGGTGAACGGTGTGTGGGACAATCTCGAGCTGGAAACCCGTGTCACCGACGCCAAGGCCTTGAAGGATATGACCGAGCGCCTGAGCTGCATGCCGGGCATCGCGCATTTCCTGCAGGTCGACGAGTACCCGCTGGGCGACTTCGACGACATCACCGAAAAGTGCAAACAGCACTTTGGCAGCGAGCTTGAAGGCAAGATTTTTTCGGTGCGCTGCAAGCGTGCCGGCAAGCACCCGTTCAGCTCCATGGATGTGGAAAAATACGTCGGCAGCAAGCTGCGTCGCGAGTGCGGCGCAGCCGGAATTTCCCTCAAGGCGCCGCAAATTGAAGTGCGGATGGAAATTCGCGACCAACGGTTGTTTGTGATCCACAGCCAGCACAATAGCATTGGTGGCTACCCGCTCGGCGCCCTGGAACAGACCCTGGTCTTGATGTCCGGCGGTTTCGATTCCACGGTGGCGGCCTACCAGATCATGCGCCGCGGCCTGATGAGCCACTTCTGCTTCTTCAACCTGGGCGGGCGTGCCCACGAATTGGGCGTGATGGAAGTCGCGCACTATATCTGGAAGAAGTACGGCAGCTCCCAGCGCGTGCTGTTTGTCAGCGTGCCGTTCGAGGAAGTACTGGGCGAAATTCTCGGCAAAGTCGATAACAGTCATATGGGCGTAGTATTGAAGCGTATGATGTTGCGCGCAGCGTCCCGAATTGCCGATCAACTGCAGATCGACGCGCTGGTGACCGGCGAAGCGATTTCCCAGGTATCCAGCCAGACGCTGCCGAACCTGTCGCTCATCGATTGCGTGACCGAGAAGCTGGTGCTGCGCCCGCTGATCGCCAGCCATAAGCAGGACATCATCGACCTGGCAGAACAGATCGGCACCGCCGACTTTGCCAAGCACATGCCTGAATATTGCGGGGTCATTTCGGTGAACCCCAAGACCCACGCCAAGCGCAACCGCGTGGAGTATGAAGAACAACAGTTTGATATGGCGGTTCTGGAGCGTGCGCTCGAGAACGCCAAACTGGTCCCGATCGATCGTGTCATCGACGAGTTGGGCCAGGATGTGCAGATCGAAGAAGTCAGCGAAGCCCTGGCCGGTCAGATCATCATCGACATCCGTCACCCGGATGCCGCTGAAGACGAGCCGCTGGAAATCGCTGGCATCGACGTACAAACGCTGCCGTTCTATGCATTGAACGCGCGTTTCAAGGAACTGGATAACAGCCGTCAGTACCTGCTGTATTGCGACAAAGGCGTGATGAGTCGCCTGCATGCCCACCATTTGCTCAGTGAGGGGCATGCCAATGTGCGCGTTTATCGACCGAGCTAAGAGCCCGGGGCTGTTTGCCTGTGGCCTGCGTCACCGGCCCCCCGACTCTGCCGTCAAGCTGTAACGGCAAGGCCTGACTCTACTGTTAATCGCTGCCACGACCTGTCAGCACACCGAATCCTCTGATCGAGATACACAAGTGATCGAAAATCTACGTAACATCGCCATCATTGCTCACGTTGACCATGGTAAAACCACCCTGGTAGACAAACTCTTGCGTCAATCCGGCACCCTGGAGCGCAACGAGCTCAACGACGAGCGCGTGATGGACTCCAACGACCAGGAAAAAGAGCGCGGTATTACCATCCTGGCTAAAAACACCGCTATCAACTGGAACGGCTACCACATCAACATCGTGGATACCCCGGGCCACGCCGACTTCGGCGGCGAAGTAGAACGCGTAATGTCGATGGTCGACTCCGTTCTGCTGCTGGTTGACGCTCAAGACGGCCCTATGCCGCAAACCCGTTTCGTGACCAAGAAGGCGTTCGAAGCCGGCCTGCGTCCGATCGTGTGCATCAACAAGGTTGACCGTCCAGGCGCGCGTCCGGATTGGGTTCTGGACCAGATCTTCGATCTGTTCGACAACCTGGGTGCTACCGAAGAACAACTGGACTTCCAGGTTATCTACGCTTCGGCCCTGAACGGTATCGCCGGTCTGGATCACACCGCCATGGCGGAAGACATGACCCCGCTGTACCAGGCCATCGTTGACCACGTTCCACCACCGAAGGTTGACCGTGACGGTCCGTTCCAGATGCAAATCTCGGCACTGGACTACAACAGCTTCCTGGGTGTTATCGGCGTTGGCCGTATCGCTCGTGGTAGCGTCAAGCCGAACACTCCGGTTGTCGCTATCGGCGCCGACGGCAAGAAGCGCAACGGTCGTATCCTGAAACTGATGGGTCACCACGGCCTGCACCGCATCGACGTTGAAGAAGCGTTCGCCGGCGACATCGTGTGCGTCAGCGGTATGGACTCGCTGTTCATCTCCGACACCCTGTGCCAGCCGGACACTGTCGAGGCGATGAAGCCTCTGACCGTCGACGAGCCAACCGTTTCCATGACCTTCCAGGTAAACGACTCGCCTTTCTGCGGTAAAGAAGGCAAGTTCGTGACCTCCCGTAACATCAAGGAACGTCTGGACAAAGAACTGCTCTACAACGTGGCACTGCGCGTTGAAGAAGGCGACTCGGCTGACAAGTTCAAGGTTTCCGGCCGTGGTGAGCTGCACCTCTCGGTACTGATCGAAACCATGCGTCGCGAAGGCTTCGAAATGGGCGTAGGTCGTCCTGAAGTGATCATCCGTACTGTTGACGGCGTGAAGCAGGAACCGTTCGAAAACGTCACCATCGACACCCCTGAAGAATCCCAGGGCAAGGTCATGGAAGAGATGGGCCTGCGTAAGGGCGACCTGACCAACATGGTGCCGGATGGCAAAGGCCGTGTGCGTCTGGAATACAACATCCCTGCGCGTGGTCTGATCGGTTTCCGTAACCAGTTCCTGACCCTGACCAACGGTGCTGGCATCCTGACCTCGATCTTCGATCGCTACGACACCATGAAGTCCGGCGACATGTCCGGCCGTCAGAACGGTGTTCTGGTTTCGGTTGAAACCGGCAAGGCGCTGACCTACTCCCTGGAAACCCTCCAGGCGCGTGGCAAGCTGTTCGTTGAACACGGTCAAGAGATCTACAACGGTCAGATCGTTGGTCTGAACAGCCGTGACAACGACATGGGCGTCAACCCAACCAAAGGCAAGAAGCTCGACAACATGCGTGCTTCGGGTAAAGACGAAACCATCGCTCTGGTTCCACCTGTTCGCTTCACCCTGGAACAGGCCCTGGAATTCATCCAGGACGACGAGCTGTGCGAAGTCACGCCTAAGTCGATCCGCCTGCGTAAGAAGATCCTGGACGAAGGCGAGCGTACCCGCGCTGCCAAGAAAGCCAAGAACTGAGTTAACTCAGGCTGAATGAAAAACGCCCCCGGTCGAAAGGCCGGGGGCGTTTTTTTATGTCTGCAGGTTTTGTGCTGAATGTGCCGACCCTATCGGGGGCAAGCCCCCTCCCACATTTTGAAGGCGTTCACAAATCAAAACTGTGGGAGGGGGCTTGCCCCCGATAGGGCCCTTGAGAGCCCTGCAAAACATGGATCAGAACTTATCGAGCGTCTTGAAATTGGTCTCGCGCACCACTTCCTTGGGCTTGTACGCGCAATACCCCGGCCGCGGGCCGATTTTCGGGTGGTTGCGGCAGGTATCCGGGCGCTTGTCATAAATAGTGCAGAAGCGCGTCTTACGATCCAGGTACAGGCAGTCGTTGTTGCTCATGCGCTGCAGGGTGAAGATCTCGGATTTGCTGTTGTAGCGCTCGACGATGCCTTCCTTCTGCAAACGCTTGGCGATGTTCTTCGGCGGGTCGCCGCGCTCGAATTCATCGACGATGCCAATGCGGATCAAGTCTTTGATCTTCACTTCGACCGGCAGCGTGCAGCAGCTGGACACGCAGCCTCCGCACATGTGGGCGGAATATTTCTGCCAGGTCTCGAGACGGTCGAGTTCCGCGGCGGCGATCAGTTGAGGCTTCATCAGGGTTCCAAGGTGGGGCGGTATCCGGGCGCGCGATCATACCGGGATTGATGGTTTTTTGAACAATATTTTCGGGTTTTCAGCTCGAAGGCGGCTCGAACAGTGATCGGGCACGACCCCTGCATTAAATTCATGCAAAGGTGAATGAGTTAAAAAACTGCCGAACCAGCGCGTCGACCGCCGGTCTGACCGACTAGGCTCTAGCAACTCCTTCAATCTCGCCCGAGGTCACACCGATGTCTCAGGAACCGCTTGCACGAGAAGCAGAGGTAGCCGCATTTCGCGATGCTGTCTTGACCAAACTCACCTACGCGGTGGGCAAAGACCCGGATCACGCCTTCGACCATGACTGGTTCGAAGCCATTGCCCTGGCCGCCCGCGACCAGATGGTCGATCACTGGATGAACCATACGCGGCAAATCTACCGCAAAGGCCAGAAGCGGGTGTATTACCTCTCGCTGGAATTCCTCATCGGCCGCCTGCTCTTCGACAGCCTGAGCAACCTCGGCCTGCTGGAGATCGCTCGCGAAGCGCTCACCGAGTTGGGTGTCGACCTGGAACGCATCCGCCTGCTGGAGCCCGATGCAGCGCTCGGCAACGGCGGTCTGGGACGCCTGGCAGCGTGCTTTATGGAAAGCATGTCGACCCTGGGTATTGCCGGCCATGGTTATGGCATCCGCTATGAGCACGGGCTGTTCCGCCAGGCGATTGTCGATGGCTGGCAGCAGGAACAGACCGAGCGCTGGCTGGATTTCGGCAACCCGTGGGAGTTCGAACGGGCTGAAGTGATCTACTCGATCGGCTTCGGCGGCAGCGTCGAAACCCTCGCCGATGCCGGCGGCAAGCTGATTCAGGTGTGGTCGCCCAGCGAAACCGTGCGGGCCGTGGCCTACGACACTCCGGTGGTCGGCTGGCGCGGCGCCAGCGTCAACACCCTGCGGCTGTGGCGTGCGCGCGCCGTGGAAGACCTGCACCTGGAGCGCTTCAACGCCGGCGACCATTTGGGCGCCGTCGCCGAAGTGGCCCGCGCCGAAAGCATCTCCCGAGTGCTTTACCCGGCCGACAGCACCGAAGCGGGGCAGGAACTGCGCCTGCGCCAGGAATACTTCTTCGTCTCGGCCTCGCTGCAAGACCTGCTGCGCCGCCACAAGAACATGCACGGCTCGGTGCTGAGCCTGGGCGAACATGCCGCCATTCAGCTCAACGACACGCACCCGTCCATCGCGGTCGCCGAGTTGATGCGGCAACTGGTGGACCTGCACGATATTCCCTGGGAAGCGGCGTGGGACGTCACCGTCGAAACCCTGTCGTACACCAACCACACACTGCTGCCCGAAGCCCTGGAAACCTGGCCGGTCGGCCTGATGGAGCGCATGCTGCCCCGGCACATGCAGATCATCTACCTGATCAACGCGCAGCACATCGACTCGCTGCGCGCCAAGGGCATCCACGATTTCGACGTGCTGCGCGCCGTGTCGCTGATCGAAGAAGACAACGGCCGCCGCGTGCGGATGGGCAACCTGGCGTTCCTCGGCTCCCATAGCGTCAACGGCGTATCCGGCCTGCACACCCAACTGATGCGCAGCACGGTGTTCTCCGAACTGCACAAGCTGTACCCGGAGCGCATCAACAACAAAACCAACGGCATCACCTTCCGCCGCTGGCTGTACCAGGCCAACCCCCAACTCACCGGCATGCTCGTCGACGCGCTGGGTGCGGACATCCTCGACAAGCCCGAACAGCGCCTGATCGAACTCGAACCGTTCGCCGAGAAGCAGGCCTTCCGCAAGGCCTTCGCCGAACAACGCCTGCACAGCAAGCGCGCGCTGGCCGAGATCATCCATGAGCGTCTGGGTATTGCGGTCAACCCGGCGGCGATGTTCGACGTGCAGGTCAAGCGCATCCACGAGTACAAGCGCCAGTTACTCAACCTGCTGCACACCGTGGCGCTGTACCAGGCGATCCGTGCCGAGCCCGAGACCGACTGGGTGCCGCGAGTGAAGATCTTCGCCGGCAAGGCGGCGGCGAGCTATCACCAGGCCAAGCTGATCATCAAGCTGACCAACGACATCGCCCGCACCGTCAACAACGACCCCACCGTGCGCGGCTTGCTCAAGGTGGTGTTCCTGCCCAACTACAACGTCAGCCTGGCGGAAAGCATCATCCCGGCGGCGGACTTGTCGGAGCAGATTTCCACCGCCGGCTTTGAAGCATCGGGCACCAGCAACATGAAGTTCGGCCTTAACGGCGCGCTGTCCATCGGCACCATGGACGGCGCCAACGTCGAGATGCACGAGCGCGTGGGCGGCGAGCACATGTTTATCTTCGGCCTCAGCGCCCAGCAGGTGGAGGCCCGTAAGCACGCCGGTGAATTCCACGCCGGGCCGGACATCGCCGCGTCCCATCGTTTGAGCGATGTGTTGCAAGCGATTCGCGGCGGGGTGTTCTCGCCGGACGATCCGGGCCGTTATGTGGGCTTGATCGATGGGCTGATCGAGTACGACCGCTTCCTGGTGTGTGCCGACTTCGATGCCTACTGGGAGGCGCAGACCCGGGTCGACGCGCATTGGCATGATTCCAAGGAATGGTGGCGTTCGGCGGTGCTCAATACCGCGCGGATGGGCTGGTTCTCTTCGGACCGGACGATCCGCGAATACGCCACCGAGATCTGGAAAGCGCTCGACTAAACACCCCAAAACCAAAATGTGGGAGGGGGCTTGCCCCCGATAGCGGACTGTCAGTTTGCAGATATGTCGACTGGCACACCGCTATCGGGGGCAAGCCCCCTCCCACATTGGTCTCGCGTCGATATACTAGGTCCCGGTTTGCTTAGGGAATATCGACCATGCAATGGATTTTCATGCTGATTGGGCTGGCGCTCGGCTGGACGCTCGATGAGTCGTTCGGCGACGCGGGCATCGGCGCGCTGCTGGGGTTGGGCATTGGCCAGGCGATTCGCCTGTCGATGCTGGCTTCGCGCACGGATGAACAAGGCCGTCAGTTGGAGACCGCGCAGAAAGCGCTCACCGCGCTGGAACAACGCCTGGCGCAAATGGAAAAGCCTGCACCCGAACCTGCGCCGCTGGCGCACAGTGTGGTGGTCGAATCCCCCGTCGCCGAATCCGCCCCGCCGGCCAAGGCCCCCGAGCTTATCTGGGAATTGCCCGCCGAACTGGCGCCGACCCCCGTCACCATTGCCGCCGAACCAAGCCAGGCGTTACCGGCGGATGTGTGGACGCCTGCCGAGAAACCGCCTGCACCTGAACCGGTTATCCCCCGAGGCCCCAACCTGATCGAACGCGCCATCCGCGGCGCGCGCAATTGGCTGTTCGGCGGCAATACCGTGTTGCGCGTCGGCGTGGTGCTGCTGTTCCTCGGCCTGGCCTTTTTGCTGCGTTATGCCACCGAAGGCATGGTGGTGCCGATCGAACTGCGTTATGCCGGGGTTGCCGCCGCCGCCTTGGGCCTGCTGGGCCTGGGCTGGTGGTTGCGGCTGCGCAACAGCAATTACGGCTTGATGCTGCAAGGCACCGGGATTGCGGTGCTGTACCTGACGGTGTTTGCCGCAATGCGCCTGCACCCGTTGATCGACCCGGGCGCGGCGCTGGGCCTGCTGGTGGCGGTCACGCTGTTTTCGGCGATTCTGGCGATCACCCAGGATGCGTTGGGCCTGGCCTGCGCAGCGGCGCTGGGCGGTTTTGCCGCGCCGATCCTGACTTCCACCGGCGCCGGCAGCCATGTGGCGCTGTTCAGCTACTTCGCCCTGCTCAATGCCGGCATCCTCGCCATCGCCTGGTTCAAGGCCTGGCGCCTGCTCAACCTGATCGGCTTTGTCGGCACCTTCGGCATCGGCTTCGCCTGGGGCCTGCGTTCGTATGCGCCGCAGTTGCTATGGAGCACCGAGCCGTTCCTGATCGTGTTTTTCCTGATGTACCTGGCCATCGGCCTGCTGTTCACCCGGCGCAAATTGCTGGAGATGAACGACGCGCCCGAGGACGACAGCCGGGGCGCGCTGCTGCGCTGGTCGGCGGCCAAGGGCGATTATGTCGACGGCAGCCTGCTGTTCGGTCCACCGCTGGTGGGCTTTGGCTTGCAGTTCGCACTGGTCCAACACCTGGAGTTTGCCGCTGCGTTCAGCGCCCTGGGCCTGGGCATCATCTACATGGGCCTGGCCCGACTGCTCAGTGGCGGGCGTGCCTTGTTGCTGGCGGAAACCTGTCTGGCCCTGGGCGTGATCTTCGCCAGCCTGGCGATTCCCCTGGGCTTCGACGCGCGCTGGACCGCAGCGGCCTGGGCGGTGGAAGGCGCCGGGATTTTCTGGCTCGGCCTGCGCCAGCAACGGCCGTTGGCGCGGGTGTTCGGCCTGTTGTTGCAACTGGGCTCGGCGCTGGCCTTCCTCAGTGAACTGCGCGTCGGCGCACACACAATGCTGGACGGTGCGCCATTGGGCGCGCTGTTGCTGGGCACCGCGTTGTTGTTCAGCTTCGCGCAGTTGCGCAACGCCTCCACCGAACAGGCGGCGGCTTGGGAGCGCAAGGGCTTGCCGGTGTTGGCCAGCCTCGGGCTGACCTTCGTGTACCTGCTCGCACCGCTGCTGTTGCTGACCCAGGGCACCGCCATCAGTTGGGCGCTCGCCGGCCTGGCGACGCTGTATGTGGGCCTGCGCATCGGTTCACGGACCTTCCTGTTCACCGCGTTCGCCGTGCAACTGCTGGGTGGCGCGTTGTTCCTGTTGCGCCTGCAAGGCGGTGATGGCGCGGCGGTATTCAGCGCGGGTTGGGGCGGTTTGCTGACGGCCTCGCTGATCGGGCTGGCGTTGATCGGCGGCATGCTGCTGGCGGCCCGTGACGACATGGTGCGCAGCGACGCGCGCCTGTTGCGCGGGTTGTCGGTGGTGCTGCTGGCCGGCCTGGTGTTGATCAACCTGGCCGTGCTGTTTGTGCTGCCTTGGGAAAGCGCCAGCGGGGTGTGGGCGGCGAGCGGTCTGCTGATCATCTGGTTGAGCCTGTACCTGCAACAGCGCGTCAGTTTTGTGTTCGGTTTGCTGCTGCAACTGATCGGCGGCGCGTCGTTCCTGCTGGCGGTGCCGGAACTGCTCGGGCCGTTGACCAATGAAGGTTTGCGTCCGTTGGCGCACAGCGGCTTCTGGACGCCGATGGTGTTGGGCCTGGCCGCTCTGGTCGGCGCCTGGCGCTTGCAGCGCGAACCTCATGCGCCGGTGTTTGCCGTGCTGAAACTGCAACGCCTGTCCGACCTGTTGCTGGTATGGGGCGCGGCCTGGTGGGCGCTGGCGCTGATCGGCGAAGTGCTGCGGTTTATCCCGCAGGCGTTGCAGGGCGCGTTCCTGCTGGGTATCGCCGCGGCGAGCGTGGCGCTCTGGACGTTGCTCGCGGCGCGCCTGCGCTGGGCCTCGCTGGCGATGCTCTGCACCTTGCTGATGCCGGCGGCGGCAGCGGTGTTGCTGGTGTCTGCCCATAGCTACTATCACCCGGCGGCGCAGTTCGGCTGGCTGGCCTGGCTGGCGGTGTTCGCGGTGCATTTCATCTCATTGCGGCGCTTGGCGGCGGTGGCTCCGGCCAAAGTACTGAGCGTTGCCCATGTGTTGGGTTGCTGGATGTTGATCGGCGTCCTGGCGCTGGAGCTGCGCTACGGCCTGTTGTTGCTGTCGAGCGAATACAACGCCTGGCGCTGGCTGGGCTGGGCGATCCTGCCGAGCCTCTACCTGGTGCTGGCGGCTGCGCCGCGCAGTTGGCCATGGCCGGTGTCGGCCTATGGCAAGGAGTACCGCGTGCTGGCGGCGCTGCCGTTGGCGGTGCTGATGCTCGGCTGGTTCTGGCTGGCCAATACGTTCAGTGACGGTACGGCCAAGCCGTTGCCCTATGTGCCGCTGATCAACCCGCTGGACCTGGGCCTGCTGTTTGCCCTGCTTGGCGTGTATCTGTGGTCGCGCAGTGTGGCGCCGCAGCGCGGGCCGCGTGCCGAACGGATCGCCCAAGGGGTGGCGGGGGCTTCGCTGTTTGCGTTCTTCACGGCGCTGGTGATGCGTACCGCCCACCATTGGGGCGGCGTGCCGTTTCACCTGGACGCGTTGCTGGAGTCGATGCTGGTGCAAGCTGGTTTGTCGATCGTCTGGACCCTGATTGCCCTCGGCCTGATGATCGGCGGTCACCTGCGCCATCGTCGCGAAGTTTGGCTGATCGGCGCGGCGTTGATTGCCGTGGTGGTGGCCAAGTTGTTTTTTGTCGAGCTGAGCAACCGTGGCGGCCTGGCGCGGATCGTGTCGTTCATTGGCGTGGGCGGGTTGTTGCTGGTGGTGGGTTACTTCGCACCGCTGCCGCCCAAGCGCGCCGAACCTGTGTTGGAAACTGAAGGAGCATCCTCTTGATCGGTAAGTTGAGCGTGGCGGTAGTGGGCGTGTGTGCGACATTGTCGGTATGGGCCCAGGAAACGCCCGCCGACTTCTCCGCCCAGGTGCCGCTGAGTATCAGCGGCAACGGCCCGTGGTATCGCCTCGAATTGCCGCTGGCCGTGCAACTGAGCGCGCGCCAGGCCGACCTCAGCGATCTGCGCGTATTCAATGCCGCCGGTGAGCCCCAGGCCTACGCGCTGTCGCGCCAATCCGCGCAACACACCGAGAACCGTAACGTTGCCGATGTGAAGTGGTTCCCGCTGTACGCCGCCGACACCCGCGAAACCTTGCCGGCGGTGGTGATGAAGTCCAGCGCCGAAGGCACCTTGCTGGAGGTGCGCCCCTCCACGGCAACCACGACCGGCCAGCAGGTGCTGCGCGGCTGGGTGCTCGACGCCAGTGCGATCAAGGCGCCGTTGCAGCAACTGAGCCTCGACTGGAGCCACGAGCAAGAAGGCTTCCAGCGATTCAGCATCGAAGCCAGCGATGACTTGCAGCACTGGACGCCCTGGGGCGACGGGCAAGTGGCGCGCTTGTCGTTTGCCGACGAGCGCGTCGAGCAGCACGACGTCAACCTGCCGGGGCAAACGGCGCGTTACCTGCGCCTGTTGTGGCAGGGCCAGGCGGCGCCGCTGTTGACCTCGGCCAAATTGGTCAGCGCCACCCGCAGCAGCCTGCCGACGCCATGGGTGTGGTCGCAGCCGCTCTCCGGCACGCGGCTGCGGGCGGGGGAATACACCTGGCAGTTGCCGGCGGGGCTGAACGTCGAGCGCTTGCGCGTGGAATTGACACAACCCAATACGCTGGCGCCCGTGACCTTGTCGGGGCGACGCGACAGCAAGCAAGCCTGGCAGCCGTTGAGCAATGGTTTGCTGTACCGCCTGACCCAGAACGGCCAGGACGTGGTGCAGGATCAATTGCAGTTGCCGGGCCAGGCGGTCGCCGAACTCAAGTTGCAGGTGGATGAGCGCGGCGGCGGCCTGGGCACCGCCGCGCCGACCCTGCGGGTTGCCGTGCGCGCCACTCAGTTGGTGTTCCTGGCGCGGGGCGAGCCGCCGTTCACCCTGGCGCTGGGGAATGCCTCGGCCAAGGCGGCGAACCTGCCGCTGTCGACCCTGATCCCCGACTACAGCGCCGAGCGCCTCAACACCTTGGGGCAGGCCACGGTGGCGGGGGACGTCAGGGTCACGTCGCCAGCGCTCGTGGCCGCTGTCGACACCGAACCGAACTGGAAAAAACTCGGACTCTGGGCCGTATTGCTGCTCGGTGTGGCGGCGCTGGGGGCCATGGCTTACAGTTTGCTGCGCAAGCCTGCAGCAGCACGTTAAATAACGTCCATGAACTCTATTGGGTTTAAATCCTCTGATAGGAGGAAATACGCCCCGACTCGCGTTAAACTGCGCGGGTTTTTAGCCCCCCCCATACATCGGAGCCTTCCATGTCCCGCGTTACCCTGAGTCGCTATTTGATCGAGCAGACCCGCAGTAACAACACGCCTGCCGATCTGCGCTTCCTTATCGAAGTGGTGGCGCGTGCTTGCAAGGAAATCAGCCACGCCGTGTCCAAAGGCGCGCTGGGTGGCGTCCTCGGCAGCATGGGCACTGAAAACGTCCAAGGCGAAGTGCAGAAGAAACTCGACGTGATCTCCAACGAGATCCTGCTCGAAGCCAACGAATGGGGCGGTCACCTGGCCGGCATGGCGTCCGAAGAAATGGACAATGCCTACCAGATCCCGGGCAAATACCCGAAAGGCGCCTACCTGCTGGTGTTCGACCCACTGGACGGCTCGTCCAACATCGACATCAACGCCCCGGTCGGCACCATCTTCTCGGTGCTGCGTTGCCCGAACGAACACCTGAGCCAGAACGAAGCCCTGAACGAAAAGGCCTTCCTGCAGCCGGGCACCCAGCAGGTTGCCGCCGGTTATGCGATCTACGGCCCGCAGACCATGCTGGTGCTGACCTTGGGCGACGGCGTCAAAGGCTTCACCCTGGACCGCGAAATGGGCAGCTTCGTGCTGACCCACGAAGACATCTCGATTCCTGCTTCTACCCAGGAATTTGCGATCAACATGTCCAACCAGCGCCACTGGGAAGAACCGGTCAAGCGCTACGTCAACGAGTTGATGGAAGGCGAAGAAGGCCCGTTGAAGAAAAACTTCAACATGCGCTGGGTCGCGGCGATGGTGGCTGACGTACACCGTATCCTGACCCGTGGTGGCGTGTTCATGTACCCGCGTGACAGCCGCGAGCCGTCCAAGCCGGGCAAGCTGCGCCTGATGTACGAAGCCAACCCGATGTCGTTCCTGGTTGAACAGGCGGGCGGTGTGTCCACCGACGGCCACCAGCGCATCCTCGACATCCAGCCCGAAGGCCTGCACCAGCGCGTGGCGGTGTTCCTGGGTTCGAAGGAAGAAGTCGAGCGCGTGACCGGCTATCACAAGAAGTAAGTGCGGCGAGGGAGCAAGCTCCCTCGGCACGTTCAAGACGTGAAGTCTTGAACGATGAGAAGCCCCGAAACGTTTCAGCGTTTTCGGGGCTTTTTTGTTTTCGTTTGTCGGGAACCAGACACCTGTTTTCCCTTCTAAGCTTCTGGCAGACCCCCAACCTGCCTCGTCCCTCCAGGAGTTATTCCATGTCGTTACGCCGTCTCGCTTTGCTGGCCTTTTGCGTGCTGTTGGCCGCTTGCAGCAAGGTCAATCAGGAAAATTACGCGAAGCTGTCGGCTGGCATGGCCAAGGCCGAAGTGGAGTCGTTGCTCGGTAAGCCGACCGATTGTTCCGGCGCGCTGGGTATGTCCAGCTGCACCTGGGGCGATAAAAACAGCTTTATCAGCGTTCAATATGCCGGTGACAAAGTTCTGATGTTTTCCGGGCAAGGCCTGAAGTAAACCGGGGCGAAAGCCTGCGGGAGAAGAAGAATGATGCGTTTTGTTGTGTTCCTTTGCGCCAGCCTGTTTTTGGCGGGCTGCGCCAGCCATTCTGGCGATGATCTGCAACCCAAGACCGCGGGTAACGTCAACCTCAAGCGTTACCAGGGCACCTGGTACGAATTGGCGCGATTGCCGATGTACTTCCAGCGCAACTGCGCGCAGTCCGAGGCCCGCTACACCTTGTTGCCGGATGGCGATATGTCGGTGTTCAACCGCTGTCTGACCAGCGACTGGAAGTGGGAAGAAGCCAAGGGCACCGCTACGCCGCAAGTGCCGGGCAAGACCGACAAGCTCAGGGTGGAATTCAATAACTGGTTTACCGCGCTGTTGCCGGGCGTCGCCAAGGGCGACTACTGGGTGTTGTATGTCAGCGATGATTACAAGACTGCCCTCGTCGGCAGCCCGAGCCGGCGCTATATGTGGATCTTGTCACGCACGCCGACGGTCAGCGCCGACACCCGCGAAGACCTGCTGAGCAGGGCACGGCAGCAGGGCTATGACACCACGCGTTTGATCTGGCGCACGTCGGACAAGCAGATGGCGAAGACCTCGCAGTAACTCTGGATCAGCACAAATCCAATTGTGGGAGGGGGCAAGTCGAATCGTCGCACCGCCCCTCCCACATTTGTTATGGGTTGCCTGTTAACCGAGTAACTCTCTCAAAACCTGGGTAAACGCCCGGCTGCTCTCTTCTTCAGCGGCATGCCGCCCGTCGCGCACCACCCACTTGCCGTTGACCAGCACATCGCGCACCTGGCGATCGCCACCGGCGAACAGCCAGCGATTGAGAATCCCGTCTTCGGTCGCCGTCGCCAGGTACGGATCGTTTCCGTCCAGCACCAGCCAATCGGCGCGCTTGCCCACTTCCAGCCGCCCGATCGGTTGCCCCAGCGCCTGGGCGCCGCCGTCCAGTGCGGCATCGAACAGCGTGCGGCCGACCATCGGTTGGTCGTGGCGATACAGGCGATTGCGCCGCTGATCGCGCAGGCGTTGGCCGTATTCCAGCCAGCGCAGTTCTTCCACCACGCTCAGCGACACATGGCTGTCGGAACCAATACCCAGGCGCCCGCCTTGAGCGAGGAAATCCACTGCCGGAAAAATCCCGTCGCCCAGGTTGGCTTCGGTGGTCAGGCACAAACCGGCAATCGCGCGGCTGTTGGCCATGCGCGTCACTTCCTCGGGGTCGGCATGGGTGGCGTGTACCAGGCACCAGCGCTCATCGACGTCGACGTTGTCATACAGCCATTGCAGCGGGCGTTTGCCGCTCCAGGCCAGGCAGTCGTCGACTTCTTTCTGTTGCTCGGCGATGTGGATATGCACCGGGCAGGCCTTGTCGCTGGCAGCCAGCACGTCTGTGATCTGTTGCGGCGTGACGGCGCGCAGGGAGTGAAAGCACAAGCCCAGTTGCTGCGCCGGCTGTGCGGCGAGGATCGGTTTCAGGCGCGCCTGCAGCTCCAGATAATGTTCGCCGCTGTTGATAAACCGCCGCTGGCCTTCATTGGGTGCCTGGCCGCCAAACCCGGAGTGGCTGTAGAGCACCGGCAGCAATGTCAGGCCAATCCCGCTGCTGGCGGCCGCCTGGCTGATCTGCCGCGACAGTTCCGCGCGGTCGGCATATGGCTGGCCGCTGACGTCGTGGTGGACGTAATGAAATTCCGCGACCGAGGTGTAACCGGCCTTGAGCATCTCGATATACAACTGGCGCGCGATGATCTGCAGTTGCTCCGGATTGATCTTGCCGACCATGCGGTACATCAGCTCGCGCCAGGTCCAGAAGCTGTCGTTCGGGTTGCCGGCCACTTCGGCCAGGCCCGCCATGGCGCGCTGGAATGCATGGGAGTGCAGGTTCGGCATGCCCGCCAATACCGGGCCTCTGAGCCGTTCGGCGCCGTCTGCGCTGGCATTGGCCGCGACGTGAGTCAGCAGGCCATCAACGCCGACTTCAAGGCGTACATCGTTGGCCCATCCATCAGGCAGCAGTGCGCGTTCGGCAAAGAAAACGGACATGTTCAGGGCACCCCGGTCGTGTGTTTATTTGTATATACATATACAGACGTTTGCCTGCTCGGTAAACTCCGGCAATCTATGCATCTTTTTCCCCTGCAAGGATTCCCCGTGCCGACTCCGCCCGCCAAGTCTTCACTGGCTGCCCACCTGGACGAAAGTCCGGCGCCCTTGTATGCCCGCGTCAAACAAATGATCAGCCAGCAGATCCTCAGCGGCAACTGGCCGCCCCATTACCGCGTGCCGTCGGAGAGTGAACTGGTCAGCCAGCTGGGTTTCAGCCGCATGACCATCAACCGCGCCCTGCGTGAACTCACCGCCGAAGGGCTGCTGGTACGCATGCAAGGCGTCGGCACGTTCGTCGCCGAGCCCAAGAGCCAGTCGGCGCTGTTTGAAGTGCATAACATTGCCGATGAGATCGCCGCCCGCGGCCATCGGCATACCTGCCAGGTCATCACCCTGGGCGAAGAGGCGGCCGGTTCCGAGCGCGCCGTCGCCCTGGAAATGCGTGAAGGCGGACGGGTATTCCACTCGCTGATCGTTCACTTTGAAAACGATATTCCAGTGCAAATCGAAGACCGCTTCGTCAACGCCCTGGTCGCGCCGGAATACCTGCAGCAGGATTTCACCCAGCAAACCCCCTACGCCTATTTGAACCAGGTCGCACCGTTGACCGAGGGCGAGCATGTGGTCGAAGCGATCCTTGCCGATGCCGCCGAGTGCAAGTTGCTGCAGATCGAACCGAGCGAGCCGTGCCTGTTGATTCGTCGACGCACCTGGTCCGGTCGCCAGCCGGTGACCGCCGCGCGCTTGATCCACCCCGGTTCCCGTCACAGCCTGGAAGGACGCTTCAGTAAATGAGTGCAGTGACCGTCTGGCGCGCCGCCAATTACGTGCGTATGCCGTGGAAAAACGGCGGCGGCAGCACCGAAGAAATCAGCCGCGATGGCGGCCATGGCCTGGAGGGCTTTGGCTGGCGCCTGTCGATTGCCGATATCGGCGAGTCGGGCGGGTTTTCCTCCTTCGCCGGCTATCAACGCGTGATCACGGTGATCAACGGTGCGGGCATGATCCTGACCGTGGACGGCGAGGAGCAGCGGGGGTTGTTGCCGCTGCAAGCGTTCGCGTTCAAGGGCGACAGCCAGGTGTCGTGTCGCCTGATCAGTGGGCCGATCCGCGATTTCAACCTGATCTATTCACCCCAGCGTTACCATGCGCGGTTGCAGTGGGTCGATGGGGGGCAGCGCTTTTTCAGCACCGCGCAGACGGTGCTGGTGTTCAGCGTGGCCGATGAGGTGAAGGTGCTCGACCAGGTGTTGGGTCATCATGATTGCCTGCAGGTGGACGCTAATACCGGCTTGCTGGATATCTCGGTCACGGGCCGCTGCTGCATCATCGAACTGACCGCACGCGGTTAAAAAATGTGGGAGGGGGCTTGCCCCCGATGGCGGTGGACCAGTCAACTTATCTGTAGCTGACCCACTGCAATCGGGGGCAAGCCCCCTCCCACATTTGTTTCCCCACTGTTCTTGCGATCTGTTTCCAGCCTTCCGCACCACTTTGTTACCGAACGCCCCAGCGTGGCGCAATACCACCCTGACGTGGCAAACCGGCCTCGCTGTAAAACCGCCCCCCGAGAAATTTCATCACGCCTCGAAGCCTTAATTTCCAAGGCTCGCGCACGGCTGTGCAAACAATCGCGCCTGCACTCCAGGAAAGTTGGCCGTTCGATTGCATATGCTTGTATGTACAAGTAAAGGTGTGTGCGTAAGAGTCGACTTCGCACGCATCCAGTTCGCGCATCGATCGCTGAGGAGTTCTGGTTGTGACCGATTTTTCTAACGCTAAGCCTACAAAATACCGAGACGTCGAAATCCGCGCCGCGCGCGGTAACACGCTCACCGCCAAAAGCTGGCTGACCGAAGCGCCGCTGCGCATGCTGATGAACAACCTTGACCCGCAAGTGGCCGAAAACCCGAAAGAGCTGGTGGTGTACGGCGGCATCGGCCGTGCGGCGCGTAACTGGGAGTGCTACGACCAGATTGTCGAGAGCCTCACCAACCTGAACGATGACGAAACCCTGCTGGTGCAGTCGGGCAAACCGGTCGGTGTGTTCAAGACCCACCGCAATGCCCCGCGTGTGCTGATCGCCAACTCCAACCTGGTGCCGCACTGGGCCAGCTGGGAACACTTCAACGAACTGGATGCCAAGGGCCTGGCCATGTACGGCCAGATGACCGCCGGCAGCTGGATCTACATCGGCAGCCAAGGCATCGTCCAGGGCACCTACGAAACCTTCGTCGAGGCCGGTCGCCAGCATTACGACAGCAACCTCAAAGGCCGTTGGGTACTGACCGCCGGCCTCGGCGGCATGGGCGGCGCGCAGCCGCTGGCCGCGACCCTGGCCGGCGCATGCTCGCTGAACATTGAATGCCAGCAGGTCAGCATCGATTTCCGCCTGAACAGCCGTTATGTCGACGAACAGGCCAGCGACCTCGACGACGCCCTGGCGCGCATCGCCAAGTACACCCAGGAAGGCAAAGCGATCTCCATCGCCCTGCTGGGCAACGCCGCCGAAATCCTGC
Source organism: Pseudomonas veronii (assembly GCF_002028325.1). Taxonomy (NCBI): domain Bacteria; kingdom Pseudomonadati; phylum Pseudomonadota; class Gammaproteobacteria; order Pseudomonadales; family Pseudomonadaceae; genus Pseudomonas; species Pseudomonas veronii. The sequence goes on from NZ_CP018420.1 coordinate 423,142, forward strand.
CGGAACTGGTCAAGCGCGGCGTGCGCCCGGACATGGTCACCGACCAGACCAGCGCCCACGACCCTCTCAACGGCTACCTGCCGGCCGGCTGGACCTGGGACGAATACCGCGCCCGCGCCAAGACCGAACCGGCGGCCGTGATCAAGGCCGCCAAGCAGTCGATGGCCGTTCACGTCAAAGCGATGTTGGACTTTCAGAAACAAGGCATCCCGACCTTCGACTACGGCAACAACATCCGTCAGATGGCGCAAGAAGAGGGCGTGGAAAACGCGTTCGACTTCCCAGGCTTCGTACCGGCCTACATCCGCCCGCTGTTCTGCCGTGGCATCGGCCCGTTCCGCTGGGCCGCGCTGTCGGGCGACCCGCAAGACATCTACAAGACCGACGCTAAAGTCAAAGAGCTGATCCCCGACGACGCGCACCTGCACAACTGGCTGGACATGGCCCGCGAACGCATCAGCTTCCAGGGCCTGCCGGCGCGTATCTGCTGGGTCGGCCTGGGCCAACGCGCCAAGCTGGGCCTGGCGTTCAACGAAATGGTGCGCAGCGGTGAGCTGTCCGCGCCGGTGGTGATCGGCCGAGACCACCTCGACTCCGGCTCGGTGGCCAGCCCCAACCGCGAAACCGAATCCATGCAGGACGGCTCCGACGCCGTGTCCGACTGGCCGCTGCTCAACGCCTTGCTCAACACCGCCAGCGGCGCGACCTGGGTCTCGCTGCACCACGGCGGCGGTGTGGGCATGGGCTTCTCGCAGCACTCGGGGATGGTGATCGTCTGCGACGGCACCGACGAAGCGGCCGAGCGGATTGCCCGCGTGCTGCACAACGACCCGGCCACCGGGGTGATGCGTCATGCCGATGCGGGTTACCAGATCGCGATCGATTGCGCCAAGGAACAGGGCTTGAACCTGCCGATGATCAAGTAACGACTGGCTCGGTTTCTGTGGGAGCTGGCCTGCCTGCGATTGCATCACCGCGGTCTACCCGAAAGACCGCGTCGCCCGCATCGCAGGCAAGCCAGCTCCCACAGAAGAGCAACCAGTACCCAAAACAATCCATCAGAGGTTGAACACACATGGCTGCAAATGACGCGCGTGCAAGCACCACCCCGTTGATCGAAAGGCGTTCGATCGACTACATCCCGGAAGCGGAAAGACACGGACGTCTGTTTAGCCAGTTCACCCTATGGATGGGCGCCAACCTGCAAATCACTGCGATCGTCACCGGGGCCCTGGCCGTGGTGCTGGGCGGTGATGTGTTCTGGTCGTTGATCGGCCTGTTGATCGGCCAACTGCTCGGCGGCAGCGTCATGGCGTTGCACGCGGCGCAAGGGCCCAAGCTTGGGCTGCCGCAGATGATCTCCAGCCGGGTGCAGTTCGGGGTTTATGGCGCGGCCATCCCGATCGTGCTGGTGTGTTTGATGTACCTGGGTTTCACCGCCACCGGCACCGTGCTTTCCGGTCAGGCGCTGGGCCAGTTGTTCGGCGTCAGCGACAGCGTCGGTATCCTTGTCTTTGCCAGTGTCATCGTGCTGGTCACGGTGCTCGGCTACCGCGTGATCCACTTCATCGGCCGGGTCGCCAGCGTCATTGGTGTGATTGCCTTTGTCTACCTGTTCAGCCGTCTGATGAGCCAGGCCGACATTGGCGCGCTGCTGCAAATCCGTCACTTCAGTTGGAGCAGCTTCCTGCTCGCGGTGTCGCTCGCAGCCTCCTGGCAAATCGCCTTCGGCCCTTACGTAGCGGACTATTCGCGCTACCTGCCGAGCCAGACGTCCTCGCTGAAAACCTTCCTGGCCGCCGGCGCGGGGTCGGTGATCGGCGCACAGGTGGCGATGGCCCTCGGTGTGTTTGCCGCCGCTCTGTCCAACGGGCAATTCGCCGGTCATGAAGTGGCCTACATCGTCGGTTTGGGCGGTACGGGGGCCACCGCCGCGCTGCTGTATTTCAGCATCGCGTTCGGCAAGGTCACCATCTCCACGCTGAACTCCTACGGCAGCTTCATGTGCATTGCCACCATCATCAGCGGCTTCCGGGGGCGCCTGCAGGTCACGCGCTTGCAGCGTCTGGTTTTTGTGCTGGCCATCGTCGGTACGGCGACTCTGATCGCGTTGCTCGGCCAGCACTCGTTCCTCGGTGCGTTCAAGTCTTTCATCCTGTTCCTGCTGGCGTTCTTTACGCCCTGGAGCGCGATCAACCTGGTGGACTACTACTGCATCACCCGCGAGCGTTATGACGTGACGGCGCTGGCCGATCCGGACGGGCGCTATGGGCGTTGGAACCTGCTCGGTATCAGCGTCTATGTGTTCGGTGTGCTGGTGCAATTGCCGTTCATCTCCACCAAGTTCTACACCGGTCCGCTGGTGGCCGCCCTGGGTGATGTGGATATTTCCTGGATCATCGGTCTGATAATTCCCGCAGCTCTGTATTACGTGTGTGCGAAAAAATGGCACAGCGCCGTGCCCGATCAACTGATTCTGCCGGTCGAGCAGGACAGCGTTGTACCTGCCCCAGCCAGCGGCGCCAGTCGCTCTGCGGCGCGGGCCTGATTGGACGTGGACCGGGCAGGATGCCTCTTGACTGCCGTAAGCCAACTCATGATTAGGAGCGTCACACAATGAAATCGAACAAGACCCTGCTGACCACATTGCTGTCCATGGGCTTGCTGGCAAGCGCCGGTGCCCAGGCGGCCGGTTGGTGCGAGTCCGGTAAGCCGGTGAAATTCGCCGGCCTGAACTGGGAAAGCGGCATGTTGCTCACTGACATCCTGCAAACCGTTATGGAAAAGGGCTACGACTGCAAGACCGACAGCCTGCCGGGTAATTCGATCACCATGGAAAACGCCCTGAGCAGCAATGACATTCAAGTGTTTGCCGAAGAGTGGGTCGGCCGCAGCGAGGTGTGGAACAAGGCCGAGAAGGCCGGCAAGGTCGTCGGTGTCGGCGCGCCGATTGTCGGTGCGATCGAAGGCTGGTATGTGCCGCGTTACGTGATCGAAGGCGATGCCAAGCGCAAGCTGGAAGCCAAGGCGCCGGGCCTGAAAAACATCGCCGACCTGGCCAAGTACGCTGCGGTGTTCAAGGACCAGGAAGAGCCGTCCAAAGGCCGCTTCTATAATTGCCCGGCCGGCTGGACCTGCGAGCTGGACAACAGCGCGATGCTCAAGAGCTACGGCCTGGAGAGCAGCTACACCAACTTCCGTCCTGGCACCGGCCCGGCGCTGGATGCGGCGGTGCTGTCGAGCTACAAGCGCGGCGAGCCGATCCTGTTCTACTACTGGTCGCCAACGCCGCTGATGGGCCAGGTCGACCTGGTCAAGCTGGAAGAAAAAACCGGCGTGGATAAGAGCGTGAGCATCAAGGTCGGCCTGTCCAAGACCTTCCACGAACAGGCACCGGAACTGGTGGCCGTGCTGGAAAAGGTCAACCTGCCCATCGACCTGCTGAACCAGAACCTGGGGCGCATGGCCAAGGAGCGAATCGAATCGCCGAAACTGGCGAAACTATTCCTCAAGGAACACCCTGAAATCTGGCACGCCTGGGTGAGCGAAGACGCCGCCAAGAAAATCGACGCGGCCTTGTAGGTCATGCGCGCCCGACTACCCTGAGGGGCAGCCGGGCGCCTGGCCACAACCCACTGGATCGAGAGCACGCTATGTTTCCTGAGAGTTTTACGTTTTCCATCGCCGACTGGGTCAACGGTTGGGTGGATTCGCTGGTGACCAACTACGGCGATGTGTTCCGGCACATCTCCGACACCCTGCTATGGGCCATCGTCAACCTCGAGGGCCTGCTGCGCGCCGCGCCCTGGTGGCTGATGCTGGCCATCGTCGGCGCCGTGGCCTGGCACGCCACGCGCAAGGTGGTGACCACCGCGGTGATCGTCGGCCTGTTGTTCCTGGTGGGTGCGGTCGGCCTGTGGGACAAACTGATGCAGACCCTGGCCCTGATGCTGGTCGCTACGCTGATCTCGGTGCTGATCGGCATTCCGCTGGGCATCCTGTCGGCGCGCAGCAATCGCCTGCGTTCGGTGTTGATGCCGCTGCTCGACATCATGCAAACCATGCCCAGCTTCGTGTACCTGATCCCGGTGCTGATGCTGTTCGGCCTGGGCAAGGTGCCGGCGATTTTCGCCACGGTGATCTACGCCGCGCCGCCGCTGATCCGCCTGACCGACCTGGGGATTCGCCAGGTCGACGGCGAAGTCATGGAAGCCATCAACGCCTTCGGCGCCAATCGCTGGCAACAGCTGTTCGGCGTGCAACTGCCGCTGGCGCTGCCGAGCATCATGGCCGGCATCAACCAGACCACCATGATGGCGTTGTCGATGGTGGTGATCGCCTCGATGATCGGCGCCCGCGGCCTGGGCGAAGATGTCCTTGTCGGCATCCAGACCCTCAACGTCGGCCGCGGCCTTGAAGCCGGGCTGGCCATCGTGATTCTCGCCGTGGTCATCGACCGCATCACCCAGGCCTATGGTCGTCCACGGCATGAGGCGAGCAAATGACTACTGTCAGCAAAATCGAAGTGAAAAACGTCTTCAAGATCTTCGGCAACCGCGCCAAGGACGCGCTGGCGCTGATCGGCCAGGGCAAGACCAAGGATCAGGTGCTGGCCGAGACCGGGTGCGTGGTCGGCGTCAACGACCTGTCCCTGAGCGTCGGCACCGGCGAGATCTTTGTGATCATGGGCCTGTCGGGCTCGGGGAAATCGACCCTGGTGCGCCACTTCAATCGCCTGATCGACCCCACCAGCGGCGCGATCCTGGTGGACGGCGAAGACATCCTGCAACTGGACATGCAAGCCCTGCGCGAATTCCGTCGACACAAGATCAGCATGGTGTTCCAGAGCTTCGGCCTGCTGCCCCACAAGAACGTGCTCGACAACGTCGCCTACGGCCTGAAAGTGCGCGGCGAAACCAAGCAGGTCTGCACCGAACGCGCGCTGCACTGGATCGAAACCGTGGGCCTCAAAGGTTACGAAAACAAATACCCGCACCAGCTCTCCGGCGGCATGCGCCAACGGGTCGGCCTGGCCCGCGCCCTCGCGGCGGACACCGACATCATCCTGATGGACGAAGCCTTCAGCGCCCTCGACCCGCTGATCCGCGCCGAGATGCAGGACCAGTTGCTCGAACTGCAAAAGACCCTGCACAAGACCATCGTGTTCATCACTCACGACCTCGACGAGGCGGTGCGTATCGGCAACCGCATTGCGATCCTCAAGGACGGCAAGCTGATCCAGGTCGGCACGCCGCGGGAGATTTTGCATTCGCCGGCGGATGAGTATGTGGATCGGTTCGTTCAGCGGCGGGCGGCGGTGGTTTGATCCGGATTATGTGGGAAGGCTGCTGGCCTCATCGGGAGCAAGCTCCCTCCCACAGGGGGATGCATTCCAAAGGTGGGAGGGGGCTTGCTCCCGATAGGGCCAGTAACGCTGCACAAGAACTCAAGAAGGTATGAAGATGTCCCAGGCAGCAAAAATCATCATCGCCGACACCCCCCTGCGCTGGCAGGACGTGGTCGCCGTGGCCCGCTTCGGTGCGGTGCTCGAACTCTCGGGCCAGGCCTGGGCGCGCATCGACAATGCCCAGGCCATCGTGCAGCGCATCGTCGCCAGCGGTGAGCGCGCCTACGGCGTGAACACCGGCCTGGGCGCGTTGTGCAATGTGCCGCTGGAGGGCGCGCAACTGAGCCAACTGTCGCGCAACACGCTGTTGAGCCACGCCTGTGGCGTCGGCCCGGTGCTCAGCGACGAACAGACCCGCGCGATCATCTGCGCGGCGATCATCAACTACAGCCACGGCAAATCCGGCCTGCATCCGCAGGTGGTGCATGCGCTGCTGGCGCTGCTCAACCACGGCATCACGCCGCAGGTGCCGTCCCAGGGGTCGGTGGGTTACCTGACCCATATGGCCCATGTCGGCGTGGCGTTGCTGGGGATTGGCGAGGTGAGCTACCGCGGCCGGATCGTCCCGGCGCAACAGGCCTTGAGCGCAGAAGGCTTGCAGCCGGTGGTGCTCGGCGCCAAGGACGGCCTGTGCCTGGTCAACGGCACGCCGTGCATGACCGGCCTGAGCTGCCTGGCCCTGGCCGACGCCCATCAACTGTTGCAATGGGCCGACGTGATCGGCGCCATGAGTTTCGAGGCCCAGCGCGGCCAGATCGATGCCTTCGACGCCGAAATCATCGCCCTCAAACCGCACCCCGGCATGCAGCAGGTCGGTATCAACCTGCGTGCGTTGCTCGACGGCAGTGAAGTGATCGCCAGCAGCCAGGGCATCCGCACCCAGGACGCGCTGAGCATCCGCTCGATCCCGCAGATCCACGGCGCGGCGCGCGACCAGGTGGAACACGCGACCCGCCAGATCGAGACCGAACTCAACAGCGCCACCGACAACCCGCTGCTGCTCGGCACGCCACACAGCTATCGCGTGGTGTCCCAGGCCAACCCGCACGGGCAGTCCGTGGCGCTGGCCGCTGATATGCTGGCGATTGCCATGGCCGAGATCGGCTCGGTCGCCGAACGTCGTCTGGACCGCCTGATCAACCCCCACGTCAGCGGCTTGCCGGCGTTTTTGGTGAGCGACCCGGGGGTCAACTCCGGGATGATGATCGTGCAGTACGTCGCCGCTTCCCTGTGCGCGCAGAACCGTCAGTTGGCGCAGCCGGCGGTACTCGACAATTTCGTCACCTCGGGCCTGCAGGAAGATCACCTGAGCATGGGCACCAACGCCGCGCTCAAGCTGCACCAACTGTTGGCCAACGTTACCCAGATCCTCGCCATCGAGTACCTGCTGGCGGCCCAGGCCTTCGAGTTTCTCAAGGACCAGCGTTTCGGCGCGGGCACCGACCGCGCCTGGCGCTTGTTGCGTGAACAGGTCGCGCCTTACGCGCAAGACCGCTGGCTGGCGCCAGACATCGCGACCGCTGCCGCGTTGCTCAAGCACAGCGCTTTGCTGCAGCAGACTTTTCCCGAATTGCACTGAACAATAATTTCCAAGGAGCATGAATGTGACTGCGCTAACTCTGATTCCGGGCCAACTGAGCCTTGCCCAACTGCGGGCCATCTACCAGCAGCCGGTAACGATCAATCTGGATGACAGCGCCACTGCGCAGATCGACGCCAGTGTGGCCTGCGTGGAGCAGATTCTCGCCGAGAACCGCACCGCCTACGGTATCAACACCGGTTTCGGCCTGCTGGCCTCGACCCGCATCGCCAGCGAAGACCTGGAAAACCTCCAGCGTTCCCTGGTGCTGTCCCACGCCGCAGGCGTCGGTGAGCCGATCAGCGATGCGCTGGTGCGGCTGGTCATGGTGCTCAAGGTCAACAGCCTGAGCCGTGGGTTTTCCGGGATTCGCCGCCAGGTGATCGACGCGCTGATCGCGCTGATCAACGCCGAGGTGTACCCGCACATCCCGCTCAAAGGCTCGGTCGGTGCCTCCGGTGACTTGGCGCCCTTGGCCCATATGTCCCTGGTGCTGCTCGGCGAGGGCAAGGCGCGCTACCAAGGCGAATGGCTGGAGGCGACTGCTGCGCTGAAAATCGCCGGTCTCACCCCGCTGACCCTGGCCGCCAAGGAAGGCCTGGCGCTGCTCAACGGTACCCAGGTGTCCACGGCGTATGCGTTGCGGGGCTTGTTCGAGGGCGAGGATCTGTTCGCCGGTGCCCTCGCGTGCGGCAGCCTCACTGTGGAAGCGGTGCTGGGTTCGCGCTCGCCGTTCGATGCGCGCATTCACGCCGCGCGCGGCCAGCGTGGGCAGATCGATTCGGCGGCGGCTTACCGCGACCTGCTGGGCGAAAGCAGCCAGGTGTCGCAGTCGCACCAGAACTGCGACAAGGTGCAAGACCCTTATTCCCTGCGCTGCCAGCCACAAGTCATGGGCGCCTGCCTGACCCAGTTCCGCCAGGCCGCCGAGGTGCTGGTGATCGAGGCCAACGCGGTGTCGGATAACCCGCTGGTATTCGCCGCCGAAGGCGACGTGATCTCCGGCGGCAACTTCCACGCCGAACCGGTGGCCATGGCCGCCGACAACATGGCGCTGGCCATCGCTGAAATCGGCTCGCTGAGCGAGCGGCGTATTTCGTTGATGATGGACAAGCACATGTCGCAACTGCCGCCGTTCCTGGTGGGCAATGGCGGGGTGAACTCCGGTTTCATGATCGCCCAGGTGACCGCTGCGGCACTCGCCAGCGAAAACAAGGCACTCGCCCATCCCCACAGCGTCGACAGCCTGCCGACCTCGGCCAACCAGGAAGACCATGTGTCGATGGCTCCGGCTGCGGGCAAGCGCTTGTGGGAAATGGCTGAAAACGTTCGCGGCATCCTGGCCGTGGAATGGCTGGCGGCGTGCCAGGGCCTGGACCTGCGCGAAGGCCTGAAGACCTCGCCGAAGCTGGAAAAAGCGCGCGCTACCCTGCGCGGCAAAGTGGCGTTCTACGACAAAGACCGCTTCTTCGCCCCGGACATCATCGCCGCCACTGAACTGCTCGCCAGCCGCTGCCTGAATGAACTGGTGCCGGCCAAGTTGCTGCCGAGCCTTTGAAAAAACCCCCGCCCCTGTAGGAGCGAGCTTGCTCGCGAAGAACCCCCAGGCGCCGCGAGCTATCAGGTAGCACGCGTTATCGTTGAGGTTTTTCGCGAGCAAGCTCGCTCCTACAGGCAACAGCGACCACCTTGGGAGGCATTGATGAAAGTCCTTTGGCAACACTGCCACATCGCAACCATGGCTCAGGGCAATTACTCGATCATCGAGGATGCCGCCCTGGTCACTGTCGGTTCGCTGATCGAGTGGATCGGCCCGCGCAGCGAAATGCCGGCTGCGGATTACACCCAGGTGCATGACCTGCACGGCGCGTGGGTCACCCCCGGGCTGATCGACTGTCACACCCACACGGTGTTCGGCGGTAACCGCAGTGGTGAATTCGAGCAACGCCTTCAAGGCGTCAGCTACGCCGACATCGCCGCCCAGGGCGGCGGTATTGCCAGCACCGTGCGCGCCACCCGCGCCGCCAGCGAGGATGAACTGTTCGAAAGCGCCCACAAGCGCCTGCGCAGTTTGCTGCGCGACGGCGTGACCACGGTGGAGATCAAATCCGGCTACGGCCTCGATCTGGCCAACGAGCGCAAGTTGCTGCGGGTGATTCGGCGCCTCGGCGACGCGCTGCCGGTCAGCGTGCGCGCCACCTGCCTGGCCGCCCATGCGTTGCCGCCGGAGTACAAGGACCGCGCCGACGCCTACATCGATCACATCTGCAGCGAAATGCTCCCGGCCCTGGCCGCGGAAGGGCTGGTGGACGCGGTGGATGCGTTTTGCGAATACCTGGCGTTCTCGCCAGCGCAGGTGGAGCGTGTGTTCAAGGTCGCGCGGCAACTTGGCCTGCCGGTGAAGCTGCACGCCGAGCAACTGTCGTCGCTGCACGGTTCCAGCCTGGCCGCGCGTTACCAGGCGCTGTCGGCGGATCACCTGGAGTTCATGACCGAAGACGACGCTATCGCCATGGCCGCTGCCGGCACCGTCGCGGTGCTGCTGCCGGGCGCGTTCTACTTCCTGCGCGAAACTCAACTGCCGCCGATGGAGGCCCTGCGCAAGCACGGGGTGAAGATCGCCATCGCCAGCGACCTCAACCCCGGTACTTCACCGGCCTTGTCGGTGCGCCTGATGCTGAACATGGCCTGCACCCTGTTTCGCATGACCCCGGAAGAGGCCCTGGCCGGCGCCACCCAACATGCCGCCACTGCGCTGGGCATGGGCGATACCCATGGCTCGCTGGAAGTGGGCAAGGTCGCCGACTTTGTCGCCTGGCAGATCGATCGTCCCGCCGACCTGGCCTACTGGCTGGGCGGCGAGCTTGAAAAACGCGTCGTGCGCCACGGCGTCGATGTCACTGTTTAAGGAGTCGCACTGTGGATAACGTTCTGAACTTCAAACAAGGCCGCGTGCCGCTGCTGATCAGCATGCCCCACGCCGGCCTGCGCCTGACGCCTGCCGTGCAGGCCGGGCTGATCCCCGAGGCGCAAAGCCTGCCGGACACCGATTGGCATATCCCCACGCTGTATGACTTTGCCGAAGAACTCGGCGCCAGCACCCTGGCGGCGGAGTACTCGCGGTTTGTCATCGACCTGAACCGGCCCTCCGACGACACGCCGCTGTACGCCGGCGCCACCACCGGTTTGTACCCGTCGATCCTGTTCGAGGGTGTGCCATTGTTCCGCGAAGGCCTGGCGCCATCCAGGGAAGAGCGCGCCACCTACCTCGAGCAGATCTGGATGCCGTATCACCGCACCCTGCAAGACGAACTGGCGCGGCTCAAGGCCGAATTCGGCTACGCACTGTTGTTCGACGCACATTCGATCCGCTCGGTGATCCCGCACCTGTTCGACGGCAAACTGCCGGACTTCAACCTCGGCACCTTCAACAACGCCGCCTGCGACCCTGGGCTGGCCAGCCAACTGGAAGCCATCTGCGCCGCGCATCCGCAGTACACCCATGTGCTCAACGGACGCTTCAAGGGCGGGCATATCACCCGGCATTACGGCAACCCGGCGCAGAACATTCATGCCGTGCAGTTGGAGTTGTGCCAGAGCACGTATATGGAAGAGTTCGAGCCGTTCCGTTATCGCGCGGATCTGGCGGGGCCGACGCGGGGGGTGTTGAAGCAGTTGTTGGACGGTTTTCTGGGGTGGGGGCAGAAGCGTTACTGCTGAAGTAGGTGGTCTATAGACGTATCGTAGGAACCAGGTGGTGCAATGGTTGCGGTCTCTCCTGGATAAAATGTAGGCGGTTTGCTACTGCCTACGTAGTCCGCGTCTTTATTAATAACGCGAGCGCTAAGGCATTAAAGCCTCTTGCTAATCTGCGTCCCCGCATCGTTGATAGCAAGGTAGGACTTAGGTGTCTCAAGAAGGAGAGTTTAGTGTTGTCATAAGCCAAGTGCAGATGGCAGCAATTTTGGAGCGTGAATCTTTGAGTGCCACTGAAATTGCGACTAATCGTATATTTGGAGGTTTGCGTATTGTTGGTGGGATTATCGAGTTGGGAGGAGCTGGCGTGCTCTGTGCAATACCCGAACCTACGATGATCACTAAGGTGGGATGTGCTGCCATGGGCATTCACGCTGCCGACCAATTGGCAGCGGGCAGCGCCCAATTGCTAACAGGCCTTACCGTTGACTCTTATGCCTATAAATCTGGTCAGGCAATGGCAAACGGCTTAGGCGCGTCTGCGCAAGTGGGGCAGGGGATGGGATTGGCTATGGAGTTCGCCGTTCCGCTCTCCGTTGCTAATCTCTACAACGCTTTCAGAGTTTCCTCCATCCGAGCAGGGCGGATGACACTGAACGTCAGTGAGCGACCGTTGCATGCACCTAAGAGTCTCGGGGGCGGACATGCCTATAGCGTTCATGTCGACAAGCCACTTGAGTTTTTGCAAAAGAGGGCGCTGAAAATGCCTGGGGCCGAGAGCATTTCCACGTTCGGTAATGCTGAGAAGGCAGAATGGGCTGTCAGTCAGGTATTGCAAAGGAACAAACTCAAAGTAATCTTCATGTCGAAAGTTAAGATGCGCTCAAGTGTATACACCCTTGAGGCGGATCTTGGTCAAATCGTGGGTTGGGGCATTCGCCCACGATCGCCTGCAACCGTCATTGAGATGACTAAAGTGCGAGTGGTCATAAAATATGCAGAATTCAACAATATGCCCATGTATATTTTGACGGCGTTCCCAATCCTTTGAGGCAGTCAATGGCTTACGGGTATCTAGAAAGCTTCATGTATGGTGAAGTGGCAGATGGCGTAGGCGCATGGCTCGTCGACGCCGAGTCAAACGTCGCGCCTACGGCGCTTTCGGATATTGTGAAGGGGTATGTTGATAGCCGATCACGCTTCGCATCTTTTATGCTCAAAAGAGATATTGGACGCTACCTGAAAGCAAACCTCACCGCTACGGGCCTGAAAAACGCCGCTCCGTTTGACTATGAGCTTTGCTTTTCCGAGCAGTATTTTGGCTGTAGTAATCAACAGTTCTTGCAGCAGGTCTCTCAGTTACTTGATGTAAATCTCAAGCGTACTAAGTGGCGAAACGTAAAACGTTTTTTGAAATGGCGCTGAGATGCCATGTTGATGATCTTGCTGCTTCTACGGTCAGACTTCGTCCGCTGCGAGAAGATGGGTTGTTGGAGCCTTCAGGGTCAGCCCCCTATCAACACGACCGGTGGCGTCGTAGTGAGGAGTTGGCGGTGTGGGTCTGGATCAGGTTGCGAGTTCGTCGTAGTGATGGTTTAGGTTGCCAGCGGCGCTTTGTTCGGTGAGCAGTTGGCCCAGTGGGTCGTAGACGTATTCGGTGCGGTCGTCATCGGTCATTTCTGAGTGAATTGTAGGACTGATCCCAAAGGCCGGTTGAGCCCCGGCCAGCGCGAGGGCGACCACGATTCTAAAAGTCATAAACCCAAAGCTCACTAAATACAAAGTCGAGATCAAAATGATCGGTCAACGAATCGAAGTCATCGTATTCCTCCGGCAGCGAGAGGCCTATGCCGTTGACTTGGTCAATTTGTACGAAACCCGCCCACGCCACTTGCTCTTTGGAGAGCCTTAGGACATCGGCTACAGTCATTCCCGGCCATAGCATATTTTCATAATTACCCCTGAAAGCAGTATTGCAAGAGATAGCAGAAATGACGCCATCGACGCCGTGATACGCCGTAATAAACCCGTTGTCGATGGTGAATGAATCGGGGCTGTTATGGGTTTTGTACTTATCTGACAGACGTGCTTGTACTTGTGTAATGCTTTCTCCAATGGCTATTCCGCCGATCGAAACTTTTGGCACTATTACGTTAGTCAAATTCATAACTATCTCTATTTCGGAGCATTCACTAATGCCCCGTCTACAAAAACTGGACTATCGACAATTTTTTCGTACTTTACAAAATCTGTTGGAACTACGCGTCCTTGGACTTCCCCATTCCGGTAGACTTTCCAGTAGCTGGGTTGGTGGACGCCTCCGCCCGGATGGTAGTCCAGGACATCCTTGTTTCCGGGTTTTGTCGTCCTAGTAACTTGGGTGTGCTGAGTCTTGTTGGTGTTCAAATTTGTGATGCTTTTGGTATAGCCTTTTTTCAATAACGACGCTTCAACTTGCTGTGTAGTGGTCACTGAGGCGTTTTGCCGGAAAGCTTGCTCGTCCATTTTTTAGAAATGTTTCTCCCTCTATTAAAGGCTTTAATGCAAGTTGGCCCGAGGGGGGCTACCCATTCGATTGGATTTTTGCATAGGCATAGAGGTTAATCCCCCCCATCAACCCAATCGGATCCGGCGTCGTAAACCGCCCCACATCCGGGTCATAAAACCTGAACGTATTGAAGTGCAACCCCGTCTCCCGATCCAGATACTGCCCCAGTCTAGACTTGTTTTTCTGTGTACATGTAAAATACATCTTCCGAGCAGTAGAATACTTTTCTCTTTTGATGTGCTTGGATTGGAGAAATTAATAACTCCCTCAATTCATCTGAATCTATGGCCTCAAAAATAAAATTCAACAAGTCGTCCTTTTTTGCTTTATACAACCTTCCTTTGAAGATTGTTTTTTTTCCTTTGCGTGCGGTTAAATTATGTGCCACGTAGTAGCAGTCCGAATTTAAATATGACTTCATATCTGCAAGCGAGTCGAAAATTTTTACCATATCCCCGTACAGTATCGGCTTTTGCATCATTGAGTAGATATCTTCCCTACTTTCGGTTGGGCCCAATTCCGACTTTATAAGTTTTTCAAAGCGATAGCTGTTTTTCATTTTAGTTTGGGATGTCATAAAAAATATGACCATCCCCTCCATTTTTATACCACTTGATGTGAGGTGTATCCCCGAAGCCGCCCTCTGGAGCCATATGCTGCTCGTAACCTTTTGGGTATTTTGCTACACCGTCGGCGCGGGCGCTTTGGGTATGAGCCTTGTAACGGTTCATATTGCCTTGCGATTCTTTCAAGAAAAATTTTGCATCTGAGCTTGATTTCACCTTAACTTGAAATTTCCCCCCATTTGCCATAGCCATCTTGCTATCTGCAACCGCTTGCTTCCACTCTTTTGAACCTTTAGTTAGTGCGTGCATCTGCGATGCTTTTTGATTCAGTTTTCCCTTGTAGGTACTGCACGCCAATCCTTTGGGATCGACCCACCCGAAAGGGTTCGGAGCATATTGATATAGATTCAATCCGCCCGCTAACCCGATCGGGTCAGGCGTGGTGAATCGTCCGATATCCGGATCATAAAACCTGAACGTGTTGTAGTGCAGCCCCGTCTCCCGATCCAGATACTGCCCCTGAAACCGCAGGTTCTGCTCTTCAATGTAGTAAGGCTCACGCACCTCTTCTGCCGTGTTCCCCCACACCCGATAAGTCGCCCGCCACACCGTTTCCCCATCAGCTTCCGTCAGTTGCTCCGGCAACCCATTCAAGTCGTTGTGGTAATAGCGCACGCTCTGGTGTTCGCCCACGCCATCAATCCGGGCCAGCGGCGTGTAGCCATCGTCCTCATAGAGATACAGGCTGGTTTGACTATGCCGATGCTCCTGCAGCAGGCGCAGGCCATCCCAGGTGAAGCGGGTTTCTCCCAGCGCATAACCCCGGCTGTCGTGTTCGGTTTTAGTGATGCGTCGACCGAGCGGGTCGTAGGTCATGTTCACAACCGTTTCTCGCTCGCCTTTTTGGCTGCGCACTTGGATCAAGCGGTGTTCAGCATCGTAGGCAAAGCGCTGTACGCCGCGTTTGGCGCTGCGCTTTTCGATCATTCGGCCGAAGCCGTCGTAGCGGTAACGCTTGTCCTGGTAGGTCAGCAGTTTGTTATGCACCACCAGCCCGGCGCCGGGTTGCGGGCCGTCGAGCAGGTTGGCGGCGGCGTCGTAGGCGAAGGTTTCGCGCTGACCTTGAGTGTTGTCCTGGGTAGCGATAATCCGGCCGGTGGCGTCGTAGTGCAGCAGTTCGAGGTGTTCGTCTTCCCGGCGGCTGATCAGGTTGTTGGCGGGGTCGTACTCGAAGTGCTTTTGCGCGGCCGCCGGCATCAACGAGGGCTGGCTGGCGTGGCGGCGCTGGCGGGCGCGCAGGCGACCGCTGCGGTCGTATTCGCTGCGGGTGGTGATCTGGCCTTGGGTGCGCAGCACTTCGCGGTGCAGGCGGTCGCGTTCGAAGTCGCTGATGACCTGGCCGTCGAGGTTGAGCTGGTGCAGGTGGCCGCTGCCGTAGTACAGGCGATTGAGCCAGCGGCCGTCGGGCAGTTGCGTTTGGATCAGGTTGCCGAGTTCGTCGTAGTGGTGGTGCAGAGTGCCCGCTGAACTCTGTTCGGCAAGCAACTGGCCAAGGGCGTCGTAAGCGAAACAAAGTGCCTGGGTATTGCCCTGCAAGTCGGTGAAGGTGACCGCTGTTAGCTGGTCTACCGCGTCGTAGCTGTAGTGGGTGCGGCCATCGTCGGTGGTCTTGGCAATCAACCGGCCAACCGCATCGCGCTCCAGCCGATGAATGATGGGGGCCGGTGGATCCCCGGGAACTATCGCCAAGCCATTGCCATAGGGCGCCGCAGCGGCGGTCACTGCCGTGATGTTATCCAGCCGGTCGTAGTCGTAGCGCTTGGCGCTGCCGTCAAGATCTTGTTGCTCGGTCAACCGATCCCCGGCATCCCAGGCAAACCGATAACGTTCGCCGTTCTCGTTGGTCAGCGCTTGCAGTCGCCCGTAGCTGTCATAGCCCAGTTGCACCTGTCGTCCATGGGCGTCGGTGCGCTGGCGTACCTGGCCGCGACGGTTGTGCTGGTAGAGCGTGGTGTGCCCGGCGGGATCGGTATAGCCCACCAACTGACCGCTGGCATCGCGCTGATATTGCTCGGTGCGCCCGTCCGGCAGTTGGCTGTTGAGTAAACGCCCGTTGGCGTCATAGCTGAATTGAGTGCGTTCGCCGAGGGCGTCGGTGATGACGTGCAAATAGCCGCGCTCGTCGTAGCGAAAGCGCGTGGGGTAGCCTGAGCAATCGACATGCTCGACCAGTTGCCCGAACGGGTTCCAGCGCAGCTTTTTACTTTTGCCGGTGGCGTCGATGATTTCCACTGCTTGGCCGAAGCGGTCGTATCGATAGCGCGTTGTCTGACCAAGTGGATCGATTTCGCTGACGCAGTTGCCGCGCGGGTCGTACCGGTATTGCCAGGCCTGTCCGGCGGCATCGGTTTCCACCAACGGCAGCGACCAATGCTCCAGCCACACGGTGGATTCGATCCGCCCCAACGGATCTTGCGTCTCGCACAGGTTGCCGGACTCGTCGTAACCGAACTTCCACTGACCGCCCTGAGGATCGGTGGCACCGAGCAACTGGCGCTCGTCATTCCATTCGAATTGCCAGGTTTGGCCGAGGTTGTCGGTGTATTCGGTGATCTGGTACTGCGGATTCCATTGGCGGGTGCTGACCCGTTGCAAGCCATCGGTAATCCGCGTGATCCCAGCTTGTAGGTCATAGTCGAACTGGTAGTCGTCGCCCTCGTCGGTCCAGTGTCGGACTACGCGCCATTCGTAGTCGTCCACACAGGCCCATTGGTAATAGCAACGCAGCCCGGTAGGTCGTTGGTGCTCGACCATGCGCTGGCCGCTGTCGTAGGCAAAGCGGCGCTGTAGATGCCCGGCAGTATCGCGAACTTCGGCCAGGTCGCCATGAGCGTCATAGGCATAGCTGACTAGGGTTTCGCGGCTGTGGTCGGCGAACAGCCGTTCAATCTGCTCGAGCCGGCCGAGTTTGTAGCCGAGTTCGATTCGCACATCATTGAGGGAATCGCGTAACCGGCTCAGCCGACCTTGGGCGTCATAGTCGAGGAGGATGCGGTTGTCGTTGCGGTCCCCTAATTGGCTCAAGCGCAGGTGCGACGGGTTGCCGGGCGTTGGTTCGAACAGCCGATAGAGCCCGTCGACGCTTTCAATCAGCAACTGCCCGTCGGCATGGCGCCGCACGCTCAGGCCTTCGCCCGCGCTGAACACCGCGCCGCCCAAGGGGATCACGCCCATGTCGATCTGCCGGGCCTGCTCGTCGGTGTAGACCAGGCGCTCGCCGCCCTCAGGAAGCCCACCCATCTCGACGAAGACTTCGTAGATCACACTCCAACCGGCGCCGAACAGGCCATCGCGGCGTTCATCCCGGCTGCTGTAGTAGCGCTGCCACTCGATAGGCAACAGGCCTGGCAGGGCGAAGTCCAAGTCGTCTTCACCGTCGAGAACTTTCGCGCCCGTGGCGCTGTGTACCGGGTTGGGCGAACCCACGACCGCCGAGGTGATGGCATTGCTCACCTGACTGCTGCCCCACGACACCAGCCCGCCCACGACCATGCACGGCAACGTGCTGAAGAACTTCGCGCCACCGCCGCGCAACGTCAGCAGCGCCGTCACCGCCAGCCCGACACCGGGCGTCTTGCCGCTGCGAATCTCGCGAACCACCACGGGCGCTCCGCCGATGATCACATTCGGCGAAATCTGTACCGTCCCAACCTTGGCCTCGCAGGTGCTCCGATCACCACTGCGCACGGCGGGCTGGCCGTTGATAAATACGCGACTGGAACCCTCGGCCATGTATTGCTCTGGCATCGGCGCGTGTTTATGGCAGTCGACTTTATCGCCAGGACAAGGCGCAGCGCCCGCCACCGGAGAGGCCACCGTTGGGCGCCATAGCTGAGAGAAAAACCCTTCAGCGATATCCAGATAAGAAGGCTCACCACCTGGCGCTGCGATCACATCCGAGATTTTGCCAGCCGCCCGCGCAGCGGGTTTACCGTTGATGAATACGTTGGGCGAACCGCTGCTGATGAAGGCGTCGATGACGGGAGGAAACAGGGCATTGGCGAAATACTCACATAATCGTCAGAGGCCTTTATCCGCGCCGGTTTTGCTCATGCCGACGCCGACCACCGCACCCACCACGGCGCCGAGTACCACGCAGCCGAGACCGCCAGTCGCCACGGTTACACCCGTCGCCGCAACCACCGCCGCTGTCGCCAATGCGGTCACGGCCACATTGGCGGCAATCTCCAGGACTCCGCCTAACACGTCGGCCAGCATGGAGCTGTGCAGAAGCGCATCGCCCTCGCGGGCAGCCCAAGGCGTGTCAGTCATGCGCAACGATCCGTGTCCGAAAGGACCGGGATCAAATCACGCGGTGGTTGCCTTGCTCAGGTGAGACTTTCCGATGCGCTCGTAGGAATGCTCTTGGTGTTAATTGGCCAAACGCGCCACTTGTATGCCGAACACTTGCAAGCGGCGGGCGTGAACGCGTTGCTGTACTGCGGCCAAGGCCTGGCTCACGTCTGTTTGTGGGCGCAGAGCGAGGTGGAGGAGGGCGACCGGCTCTACAACGGCCTATTGGCTTACCTGGGTCGCGAACTGCTGACACAGGTCTAAGTGCTCAAGGACATGCTCATTGCACAATTCGGGTTTATAGTGCCAGACGGCAAAATAAAAGACGTCCCCCCAGGGATGAACCCGACCCCCTACGGAGCGCGCAATGCAGACTTGGTACCCGCAGATCAAACCCTACGCCCGGCACGATCTGGCCGTCGATGACACCCACACCCTGTATGTCGATGAAAGTGGCTCCCCCGAAGGCTTGCCCGTCGTATTCATCCATGGTGGCCCTGGTTCCGGTTGCGACGCCAACAGCCGCTGCTATTTCGATCCGAACCTGTACCACATCGTCACCTTTGACCAGCGGGGCTGCGGGCGTTCCTCTCCCCGCGCCAGCCTGGAAAACAACACCACCTGGGACCTGGTCGCCGACCTCGAGCGCATTCGCGAGCACCTGGGCATCGACAAATGGGTGTTGTTCGGCGGCTCCTGGGGTTCGACTCTGGCGCTGGCCTACGCGCAAACCCATCCCGAGCGCGTGCATGGCCTGATCGTGCGTGGGATTTTCCTGGCCCGGCCCCAGGACATCCACTGGTTTTACCAGGAAGGCGCCAGCCGCCTGTTCCCGGATTACTGGCAGGATTACCTCGCACCGATCCCCCAGGACGAGCGCCACGACCTGCTCACCGCATACCACAAGCGCCTGACCGGCAACGACCAGATTGCCCAGATGCACGCCGCCAAGGCCTGGTCCACCTGGGAAGGGCGCATGTTGGGCCTGTGCCCGAACCCGCAGTTGATCGAGCGTTTCGCCGAGCCCCAGCGCGCGCTGTCGATTGCCCGCATCGAGTGCCACTACTTCACCAATAATTCCTTCCTGGAACCCGACCAACTGATTCGCGACATGCACAAGATCGCCCATCTGCCTGGCGTAATCATCCACGGCCGCTACGATATGATCTGTCCGCTGGATAACGCTTGGGAGCTGCATCAGGCCTGGCCGAACAGTGAACTGCAGGTGATCCGCGAGGCGGGCCATGCGGCGTCCGAGCCGGGCATCACCGATGCCTTGGTGCGCGCGACCGGCGAGATGGCGCGTCGTCTGCTGGACTTGCCGCCTGAAGAAGCATGAAGGGCCTGTTGCAACGGGTGCGCGGCGCCCGGGTCGAGGTCGCGGGCGAAATCGTGGGGGCGGTCGACCAGGGTTTGCTGGTGCTGGTGGCCGTCGAACCGGGGGATACTGTCGAGAGCGCCGACAAACTGCTGCACAAACTGCTTAACTATCGGGTGTTCAGCGACGACGATGGCAAGATGAACTTGTCGCTCAAGGATATCGACGGCGGTTTGCTGCTGGTGTCGCAGTTCACCCTGGCGGCGGATACCAAAAGTGGGCTGCGGCCAAGTTTCTCTACCGCCGCGCCGCCGGCCCTGGGGGCGGCACTTTTTGCGCACTTGCTGTTACAAGCGCAACAATTGCATGGCAAGGTGGCGTCAGGGCGTTTTGGTGCGGATATGCAGGTTCATTTGGTCAATGATGGCCCTGTGACCTTCCTCTTACAGACATGAATGTATTAAAAACGACGTTAATGCCTAAAAACGCAGGGTTTCGCTACAAATACTTCGTTGTCCCTGATGCGTTGTCTCGCGGGCTACTAGATAATCGCGCGCTACGGGGATCAGCGTTGATTGGTCCATTTTTGACTTAGGTAGAGACTTGTCCGACAGCCTCAGGGGAATCATTTTGCCTCAGGGGAGTCGGAACAATGCTCGCCAACCTGGCATATAGATAGCTGGCCGTTGGTTTTTTGATCTGTTTTCGGCGAGGGTTGCTCGTGATTGTTAGTCCCTGTAATGCACCAAAATTGTCTGCCAAACGGTTACGAAACGCACTGGTGACGGGCTCCGCCCTGTTTTGCCTGTTCGGCGCGGGTCAACTGTGGGCATTCAGTCTGGATGATGTGTCGGCCAAGGCAAAAGAGCTGGCCGGGCAGAAATACGAAGCTCCGCGCAGCAATCTGCCGAACGAATTCCGCGAAATGAAGTTCGCTGACTACCAGAAGATTCGTTTCCGCAACGAAAAAGCCGAGTGGGCCGATCAGAACACCCCGTTCAAGCTGTCCTTCTATCACCAGGGTATGCATTTCGATACACCGGTGAAGATCAACGAAGTCACCGCCGACAGCGTCCAGGAAATCAAATACGACCCGACGCGCTTCGATTTCGGCGACGTCAAATTTGATCCCAAGGCCACTGAGCAGCTGGGTTATGCCGGTTTCCGCGTGCTGTTCCCGATCAACAAGGGCGACAAGCAAGACGAAATCCTGACCATGCTCGGCGCCAGCTATTTCCGCGTCGTGGGCAAGGACCAAGTGTATGGCCTGTCCGCCCGTGGCATGGCGATCGATACCGCGCTGCCGTCCGGCGAAGAATTCCCGCGTTTCACCGAGTTCTGGATCGAGCGTCCGAAGCCGGGTGACAAGCATCTGGTGATCTTCGCCCTGCTCGATTCGCCGCGCGCCACCGGCGCCTATCGCCTGATCCTGCGCCCTGGCACCGACACCGTGGTCGACGTCAAGTCCCAGATGTTCCTGCGCGACAAGGTCAGCAAGCTGGGCGTTGCCCCGTTGACCTCGATGTTCCTGTTCGGCGCGAACCAGCCGTCCAAGGTCCTCAACTACCGTCGCGAGCTGCATGATTCCAGCGGCCTGTCGATCCATGCCGGCAATGGCGAGTGGATCTGGCGCCCGCTGAACAACCCTAAACACTTGTCGGTCAGCAACTTCACCGTGGAAAACCCACGTGGTTTCGGCCTGCTGCAACGCGGTCGCAACTTCAGCCACTACGAAGACCTGGACGACAACTACGACAAGCGCCCAAGCGCCTGGATCGAGCCTGAAGGCGACTGGGGCAAGGGTTCCGTCGACCTGGTAGAGATCCCGACCGCCGACGAAACCAACGACAACATCGTTGCCTTCTGGAGCCCGGAAAAACTGCCGGAAGTCGGCCAGCCGCTGGATGTTGCCTACCGCCTGCACTGGACCCTGGACGACGCCGCGTTCCATTCGCCGGACAGCGCCTGGGTCAAGCAGACCCTGCGTTCCACCGGCGACGTGAAGCAGTCCAACCTGATCCGTCAGCCGGATGGCAGCGTCGCGTACCTGGTGGACTTCGAAGGCCCGGCCCTGAAGAAACTGCTGCCGGACGCCCCGGTGCGCAGCCAGGTGAGCGTGGGTGACAACGCCGAGCTGGTGGAAAACAGCGTGCGTTACAACGAGCACACTAAGGGCTGGCGCCTGACCCTGCGCATGAAGATCAAGGACCCAAGCAAGCCGACCGAAATGCGTGCGGCCCTGGTCCAGGACATCGTGCAGCCTGAGCCCGAGAAGGTCTCGACCCAAGTGCTCAAGGCTGACAAGGTTTTGGCCAAGCAGCACGAGAAACAAGCCAAGAAAGACGCCAAAGACAAGGAAGCCAAGCAGCCAGAAGCTGCCCCAGCCACACCGGAGCCGATCAAGACCGAGCAAGTCCTGACCGAAACCTGGAGCTATCAGTTGCCTGCCGATGAGTAATTCTCAAGTCCAGCCAGAGACTCTGTCCGAGTACCTGGCGCATCTGCCGATGACCGCAGAGCAGCGCGCCGAACTGGCGGGCTGCACATCCTTCAGCGAACTGCACGAACGTTTGTCGTCCAAGGCGTTCGATGCGCCGGTCGACGCCGCCCAGGCGTCGGTTGGCCGCCGGTTGACCCTCAGCACGGCCGAAGAGCTGGAGGACGCCGAAATGCTGGCGCTCGACGCCAGCGGCCGGGTGTGCCTCAAGGCGACGCCGCCGATTCGTCGGACCAAGGTGGTACCGGAGCCGTGGCGCACCAATATCCTGGTGCGCGGCTGGCGCCGGCTGACCGGCCGGACCAACCCGCCGAAGCCGCCGAAAGACGAGCGCGTGCTGCCGGCGGCGCGCTGGCGCACGGTTGGTTCGATCCGTCGCTACATCCTGCTGGTGTTGATGCTCGGCCAGACCATCGTGGCCGGCTGGTACATGAAAGGCATCATGCCGTACCAGGGCTGGTCGCTGGTCGACTTCGACGAGATCCGCAACCAGACCTTGCTGCAGACCGCGACCCAAGTGCTGCCATACGCCCTGCAAACCAGCATCCTGATCATGTTCGGGATCTTGTTCTGCTGGGTGTCGGCCGGTTTCTGGACCGCGTTGATGGGCTTCCTCGAGCTGCTGACCGGCCACGACAAGTACCGGATCTCCGGTAAAAGTGCCGGCCACGAGCCGATTCCGAAGAATGCGCGCACCGCGCTGGTGATGCCGATCTGCAACGAAGACGTGCCCCGCGTATTCGCTGGCCTGCGCGCGACGTTCGAGTCGGTCGCGGCGACCGGTGACCTGGACCGCTTCGACTTCTTCGTGCTCAGCGACAGTAACGACGCCGACATCTGCATCGCCGAACAGCAAGCCTGGCTCGACGTGTGCCGCGAAGCCGGTGGCTTCGGCAAGATCTTCTATCGCCGACGTCGCCGTCGCGTCAAACGCAAGAGCGGCAACCTCGACGACTTCTGCCGGCGCTGGGGCGGTGACTACAAGTACATGGTCGTTCTCGACGCCGACAGCGTGATGAGCGGCGAATGCCTGACCAGCCTGGTGCGCCTGATGGAAGCCACGCCGGATGCCGGGATTATCCAGACCGCGCCACGGGCGTCGGGCATGGACACCCTGTATGCGCGCATGCAGCAGTTCGCCACCCGCGTGTACGGCCCGCTGTTCACCGCCGGCCTGCACTTCTGGCAGCTGGGTGAATCCCACTATTGGGGTCACAACGCAATCATCCGCATGAAGCCGTTTATCGAGCACTGCGCCCTCGCGCCGTTGCCGGGTAAAGGCGCGTTCGCCGGTGCGATCCTCTCCCACGACTTCGTCGAAGCCGCGCTGATGCGCCGTGCCGGCTGGGGCGTGTGGATTGCCTACGACCTGCCGGGCAGCTACGAAGAACTGCCGCCGAACCTGCTGGACGAACTCAAGCGCGACCGTCGCTGGTGCCACGGCAACCTGATGAACTTCCGCCTGTTCCTGGTCAAGGGCATGCACCCGGTTCACCGTGCGGTGTTCCTTACCGGTGTGATGTCCTACCTGTCGGCCCCGTTGTGGTTTTTCTTCCTGGTGCTGTCGACGGCGTTGCTGGCGGTGAACACCTTGATGGAGCCGCAGTACTTCATGGCGCCGCGCCAGTTGTACCCGCTGTGGCCGCAATGGCATCCGGACAAGGCGGTGGCGCTGTTCTCCACCACCGTCGTGCTGCTGTTCCTGCCGAAGTTGCTGAGCGTCATCCTGATCTGGGCCAAGGGCGCGAAAGAGTTCGGTGGCAAGTTCAAGGTGACAATGTCGATGCTGCTGGAGATGCTGTTCTCCATGCTGCTGGCGCCGGTGCGGATGATCTTCCACACCCGCTTCGTCCTCGCCGCGTTCCTCGGCTGGGCCGCGACCTGGAATTCGCCGCAGCGTGACGACGACTCCACCCCCTGGGGTGAAGCGGTCAAGCGCCACGGTCCGCAAACCTTGCTCGGCTTCCTCTGGGCGCTGCTGGTGGTGTGGTTGAACCCGAGCTTCCTGTGGTGGCTGGTCCCGATCGTCGGTTCGTTGATGCTGTCGATCCCGGTGTCGGTGATTTCCAGCCGGGTCAAGCTGGGCCTCAAGTCCCGTGACGAGAGCCTGTTCCTGATTCCTGAGGAATACAATCCGCCGCAGGCGCTGCTGTCGACCGAGAAGTACACCCACGAAAACCGCTGGCACGCCCTCAATGACGGGTTCGTGCGTTCGGTGGTCGACCCGCAGCAGAACGCCCTGGCCTGCGCCCTGGCGACCTCGCGTCACCGTGAGGCGGAGCCGATCGAGTACCTGCGTGGCGAGCGCGTGCGCTATGCGTTGAAAGTCGGCCCGGCCGGCCTCAACAACGCCGAACGCCTGGCCCTGCTCAGTGACCCGGTGGCCCTGGCCCGCCTGCACGAGCAGGTCTGGAGCGAAGGGCATGCCGAGTGGCTGGGCGCCTGGCGTCAGTCCTTCAAGTCCGACCCGCACGCGCCATTGCTGCCGTTGCAACCGTTGTCGTCCCAGGCTCAACCGGCCTGATTCAGACGCCCCCGAGGGTTCTCCTCGGGGGCGCTTGAAGCGCTGGTCCTACAGCGTTTCCCGTCTCTTCCTTTGTGCTCTAACTCCTTGTTATTTCGAAACAAAAGTCCCTGGTTCAAGGCGTATTGCCGTGCCTGTGTCTGAGTTAGCATCGCCCCCCGAAATTTGACTCGAGCACAGGGGGATTCATGATCAAAAGGTATTGTTCGGCATTGCTGATGGGCGCTGTCGCATTGATTCACGGTGCTCTGGTGCAGGCCGGCGCGCTGGACGACGCCGTTCGGCGTGGCGTGCTGAAAGTCGGCACCACGCCCACTTACGTGCCGTTTGAGATGACCGATAAACAGGGGCGTATCGTCGGTTTTGAAGTCGACTTGCTGCACGCGATGAGCCGCGCCCTGGGGGTCGAGCTTGAGCTGGTGGCGGTGCCGTACACCGAGTTGCTGTCGGGGCTGATGGCAAGGAAATTCGATCTGATCGGCAGCGGCATGACCGTCACGCAGGAGCGCAACCTCAAGCTGAATTTCAGCGACTCGTTTATCGTGGTCGGCCAAACGGTGTTGCTGCATCCGCGCCTGGCCGGCAAGGTCGCCAGCATTGAAGACCTGGACGAGGCCGGCTACCGCATCGCCACCACCGAAGGCACTACCGCGCAGGCGGCGGCGCAGCGGTTTCTGGGGGCGGCTCGGCTCAGCAGTTTCGCCACGCCGGAGGAAGGGGTGCGCCAGGTGGTGAGCGGGGTGGCCGATGCGTTTATTCATGATGCGCCTTACAACCTGATCGCTATGACCCGGCCGGAAAACCAGGCATTGCTGGCGCTGGAGCAACCCTTCACCTACGAGCCCCTGGCGTTCGGCCTGAAAAAAGGCGATTACGACAGCCTGAACTGGATCAACCATTTCCTCAACCAAGTGGCCCAGGACGGCACCTACGATCGGCTGTACGACAAGTGGTTCAAGGACACCGACTGGATGGCCGAGGTCGACTGAAAGTCATACCTACTTACACATCAATCAATTGCCCTCGCCCGACAATGAAGTGTCTACGTCTGCGCTTTGCCGCAGTGCTGTAGGGCTATTCCGACATACCTCGACAACTATTACCGGTGAAACCTTTGTACCGGGCAGCGAGTGGGTTAGGATCGCACCCCGAAATGGTGCAGCCCTTTTTGCGCGCCGACTTCATAAGAATCGTTCAGGGGACTTGATGATGAAAAAGTATCTTTCGATGCTGCTGCTCGGCGTCACCGCGCTGGTCGCGGCCAATGTGGCTCAGGCCGGGGCCATCGATGATGCGGTCAAGCGCGGCACGCTGAAAGTCGGCATGGACCCGACCTACATGCCATTCGAAATGACCGACAAGCGTGGTGAAATCATCGGCTTCGAAGTCGACATCCTCAAGGCCATGGCCAAGTCCATGGGCGTCAAGCTGGAGCTGGTGTCCACCGGCTACGACGGCATCATCCCGGCCTTCCTCACCGGCAAGTTCGACATGATCGGCAGCGGCATGACCCTGACCCAGGAACGCAACCTGCGCCTGAACTTCAGCGAACCGTTCATCGTGGTTGGCCAGACCCTGCTGATCCGCAAGGACCTGGAAGGCACCATCAAGTCCTACAAAGACCTGAACGACGAGAAATACCGCCTGACCTCCAAGCTCGGCACCACCGGCGAGATGGTCGCCAAGAAGCTGATCTCCAAGGCCAAGTACCACGGCTACGACAACGAACAGGAAGGCGTGCTGGACGTGGTCAACGGCAAGGCCGATGCCTTTGTGTATGACGCGCCGTACAACGTCGTCGCCGAGAAGAAAGTCGGTAATGGCAAGCTGGTGTTCCTCGAAGAACCCTTCACCTTTGAACCGCTGGCCTTCGGTCTGAAGAAAGGCGATTACGACAGCATCAACTTCATCAACAACTTCCTGCACCAGATCAAGAACGACGGCACCTACGATCGCATCCATGACAAGTGGTTCAAGAGCTCCGAGTGGCTCAAGGACATGGAATAACGCCGGCTCCTATGGCTCCTGCTTTCTGTAGGAGCGAGCTTGCTCGCGAAGGCCGTCAACGATAACGCTGGCTTGCTGAATAAACGCGGTGTCTTTGAGTTTTTCGCGAGCAAGCTCGCTCCTACAAAATGCCTTGACTGAATGGCATTAGGGCAAGCCCGCCCGCCACAAAGGTGGGGGCTTACCCGACCCTTTTGGATGTTGAGTAATGAAACAGAAAAAAGCCCAATGGCCCTGGCACCTGCTGACTGTGGTCGTGCTCGTCGGCCTGGCGGGCGCCTTGTACTACGCCACGTCGCTGATGTCCTACGAATGGCGCTGGAACCGCGTACCGCAATATTTCGCCTATCAGGCCGAAACATCGCAGCGCGCGGCGGATATCTCCACCGTTGTCGAGCTGGTGCGCAAAGGCGATGTGGCCGAAGTCACCCTGCGCAACGACGCGGGCACGGAGCAAAAGCTCAGCGTGGCCGACAACAGCCTGAAAGTGGCGCGCGGCGATGACGTGGCGGAAGGCGATGTAGTGGGCGTGACCCGGCAGTGGGCGCTGGGCCCGTTGATGTGGGGCTTGTGGACCACCTTGTGGCTGTCCTTCGTGTCCGGCGTGCTGGGTTTGGCGATTGGCCTGGCGACGGGCCTGTGCCGGCTGTCCAGCAACCCGACCTTGCGCGATCTGTCGACGATCTACGTCGAACTGGTGCGCGGCACGCCGCTGTTGGTGCAGATCTTCATCTTCTATTTCTTTATCGGCACGGTGCTCAACCTGTCCCGGGAGTTTGCCGGGATCGCCGCGCTGTCGCTGTTCACCGGGGCCTATGTGGCAGAAATCGTCCGCGCTGGTGTGCAGTCGATCACCCGTGGCCAGAACGAAGCCGCGCGCTCGTTGGGCTTGAGTGCCAGCCAGTCGATGCGCCATGTGGTGCTGCCGCAGGCGTTCAAGCGCGTGCTGCCGCCCCTGGCCGGGCAATTTATCAGCCTGGTGAAAGACACTTCGCTGGTGTCGGTGATCGCGATCACCGAGTTGCTCAAGAGCGGCCGCGAAGTCATCACCACTTCGTTTTCGCCGTTTGAAATCCTGTTCTGCGTGGCAGGCCTGTACCTGTTGATCAACCTGCCGCTGTCGAAAATGGCCAGCCGGCTTGAGCGGAGGCTCGCGCAAAGTGATTGAAGTCCGCGATCTGGTAAAAGTCTTCGACACCCGTGGCCATGTGGTGCGCGCGGTGGACCACGTCACCACCCAGGTCGCCAAGGGCGAAGTGCTGGTGGTGATCGGCCCGTCCGGCTCCGGCAAGTCGACCTTCCTGCGCTGCCTCAACGGCCTGGAAGAGTTCGATTCGGGGTCGGTGAGCATCGACGGCCTGCAACTGGCCGATCCGAAAACCGACGTGAACGCCTACCGCCGCGAAGTCGGCATGGTGTTCCAGCACTTCAACCTGTTCCCCCACATGACCGTGCTGGAGAACCTGTGCCTGGCGCAGAAAGTCGTGCGCAAGCGCGGCAAAAAAGAGCGTGAAGCCAAGGCCCTGGCGTTGCTGGAAAAGGTCGGCATCGCGCAAAAGGCCAACGAGTTTCCCTCGCGTCTGTCCGGCGGCCAGCAGCAGCGGGTGGCGATAGCCCGCGCGCTGGCGATGGAGCCCAAGGTGATGCTATTCGACGAGCCCACCTCGGCCCTCGACCCGGAAATGGTCGGCGAAGTGCTCGACGTCATGAAAACCCTGGCCCTGGAAGGCATGACCATGGTCTGCGTCACCCACGAAATGGGCTTCGCCCGTGAAGTGGCGGACCGGGTGTTGTTCTTCGATCACGGCAAGCTGCTCGAAGACGCGTCCCCGGCCGAGTTCTTCGATGCGCCGAAAGACCCGCGAGCCCAGGCCTTCCTGCGCCAGGTGCTGTGAGCCTCAGAGCCTGAACTTGCCGACCAGTGTCTGCAAATCCAGGCTCAACTGGCTTAACTGAGCGCTCGCCGCCGCCGTTTCTTCACTGGCCGCGGCGGTTTGCTCGGACACATCGCGCACCTTCAACACACTGCGATTGATCTCCTCGGCCACCGCGCTTTGTTCCTCGGCGGCGGCGGCAATCTGCGGGTTCATTTCCTGGATGACCGACACCGTGCGCGCAATGGCCGCCAGGGCGTCGCCGGCGTCGCGGGTCAGGCTGACGCTGTTGTCCGTCAGGCTGCGACTGCTGTCCATGATGTCCGCCACCTGCTGGGTGCCGGTATGCAGACGCAAGATCAGTCCTTCAATTTCCTCGGCCGATTCCTGCGTGCGCAGGGCCAGGCTGCGCACTTCATCGGCGACCACCGCGAAACCTTCCCCGGCACTGCCCGCGCGCGCCGCTTCGATGGCGGCGTTCAAGGCGAGCAGGTTGGTCTGCTGGGAGACTGACTTGATCACGTCGAGCACGCTGCCGATCTGTTGGCTCTCCTGCTGCAACGCCAGCATCGCCCGGCTGGACAGGGCCATTTCACTGGCCAGGTGGCCGATCTGCTCCACCGCCTGCGCAACCACTTTGTCGCCGAGGTGGGTCTGTTGGTCGGCTTCGCTCGCCGCGATCGACGCTTGCTCGGCATGCCGGGCGACCTCCTGGGCGGTGGCGAGCATTTCATTCATGGCCGTGGCCACCTGGTCGGTTTCGTCCTTTTGGTTGTTGACCCCGGCGCGGGTTTGCTCGGTGACGGTGGATAGCTGCATAGCCGCGCTGGCGATTTGCCGGGCGCTGTCGCCGATGCCGCTGATCAGGCCACGCAGGTTGCGGATCATCTGCGCCATGCTCTGCTGCAACTGGCCCAGTTCATCGCGGCGCTCCACGGCGGGGTTTTCGCTTAAGTCGCCCGCGGCAATGCGGTTGGCGACGGCCAAGGCCTCGCGCAACGGCACGGCGATTTGCCGGGCGATCCACCAGGCCGCCAAGGCCCCCAGCAGCAGGGCGGCAAGGGTGACGCTGATCAGCAGGGTTCGGGTGTGCTGCGCTTCCCGGTCGCGTTTGAACGCCTGGCCCTGGCTGACCAGATCGCTTTGCGCCAGCAACTGATTGAGTTGTTGTTCAAAGCGGTTTTGTACAGTCTCGGTGTCGAGTTGTGCCTGCTTGAGCGTGGTCAGCAGCGCACGGTATTGCGCGAGGTCGGTTTTGAGCAGGGTGGCGTCCACGGGCAGGCTGGTGACGGCGACTTGAGCGACGTCCAGGGCGTCGAGGGCCTTGCCCACCGCTTCGGCATAGGCCTGCAACGACTCGGCGGCCCAGGCGGGGCTGCGCGCGCGATCTTCGGCCTGTTCCATGGCCTGGCGCAGATCTTCGATGGCGTCGAGCGCCTGCTGGTCTTGCTGGTCAGGCAGTTCGCTGGCCAGTTGCGCGAGGGTGTCGCTGGCTTGCAGGGCGGCTTTTTGCAGCGGCGGCCGGGCGTTTTCCCGCTGTTCGATCAACGGCGGCAACTCCACCAGCACCGCTTTGAAGGCGGCCACCAGGCGTTCGGCTTCCTCGAGACGCTGCAGGTCGGTCGGGTCTTTCATGTGTTTTGACAGGTAGTCGAGGTGCTGGTCGATTTTTTCGATCTGCCGCGTCATTTTGCCCAGGCTGGCCGTGTCGGTGAGCGTTCGGTACACGATGCGGTTGGCGCGCATGGCCTCCGCGTCGGCGGCCAGTTGGCCCAGCACCGTCAGGTTGCTGGAGCGGAACAGTGCGGCATTCAAGGCCTGCCAGCCTGTCATGGCGATGATGAAACTGAGGACCAGCACCTGGCCAAAACCCAGGGCGAGTTTGAGTCGGACGCTGGCGTTGACCAGCAAGCGGGTCAGCCGAGGAAACATGATGAACCTCCAAATCTGAAAAAGCGCTGCGCAACAAGGCAAACGCTAAAACGATTTGGGGTGAGGGCGGGCTGATAAGCGTGTAGGAAATTTCACAAGATGCTGAAGTGCGGCGACCCGGATGGGTCGCCGCCCAGCCCGGTCAGATGCGGAAACGTCCGACCAGGGTTTGCAGGTAGATGCCCAGGCGCGCCAGTTCGGCGCTGGAGGCGGCGGTCTCTTCACTGGCCGAGGACGTCTGTTCCGACACATCGCGCACGTTCAGCACGCTGCGGTTGATCTCTTCGGCCACGGCGCTTTGTTGCTCGGCGGCGGTGGCGATCTGCGAGTTCATCGCCTGGATCGTCGATACGGTACGGGTGATGTTCGCCAGGGCGCTGCCGGCGCGGCGCGTCAATTCGACGCTGCTGTCGGTCAGCCCACGGCTGTTGTCCATGATGGTCGCCACTTGCTGGGTGCCCGTTTGCAGGCCGACGATCAGCTCTTCGATCTCTTCCGTGGATTTTTGCGTGCGCTGGGCCAGGCTGCGCACTTCATCGGCCACCACCGCGAAGCCGCGCCCGGCTTCACCGGCACGCGCTGCTTCAATCGCGGCGTTCAGCGCCAGCAGGTTGGTTTGTTGGGCCACCGACTTGATCACGTCGAGCACGCTGCCGATCTTGTCGCTTTCGCGCTTGAGATGGCCCATGGCCTCGGTGGAGTTGCCGACTTCGGTGGCCAGGCGTTCGATCTGGGCGATGGCTTCACCGACCACCTTGTCGCCTTCGCGGGCCTGCTGGTCCGCTGCAACTGCGGCTTCGGACGCTTCCTCGGCGTTGCGCGCAACTTCCTGCACGGTCGCGGCCATTTCATTCATGGCCGTGGCGACTTGGTCGGTCTCGATTTTCTGATTGTTGACCCCGGCGCTGGTCTGCTCGGTGACCGACGACAATTGCTCGGCGGCGCTGGCGATCTGGGTGACGCCGTCGCTGATGCCGCCGATCAATTCGCGCAGGCCTACGGTCATGCTTTGCATGGCCCGTTGCAGTTGGCCCAGTTCGTCCTGGCGCGTGGACGTCAGGTCGTGGCTCAGGTCGCCGGAGGCAACGCGCTCGGCCACCTTGAGGGTCTGATTCAGCGGGATGACGATCTGACGGGTGATCGCCCAGGCGGCCACCAGGCCAAAGATCAATGCCAGCACGGTGGCCAGCAGGAGCAGGTACTTGGCCTGGGCGGCATCGGTGTCGCGCACAGCGGTCTGGGAAATCGTCAGTTTATCGCTGCGGTTCAGCAGGACATCGCCTTGCGCGCTCATGGTTTTGAGTGCGACGGCGGTGGCCACCTGGGAATCGCGGAACTGGCTGACGGCGGCGCGATAGGCTTGCAGCGAGACACTGGCCTGCTGCAGGTTGGCCTGGTATTGCTCCTGCAATGAGCCTTGCAGTTCAGTGATCTTCTTCAGCGCGTTGTCGATGGCGTCGAGCGCGGGTTGCTCAGCCTCGACCTTGCCGCTGTAGGTGTAACCGCGGACCTGGAAGCGCGCTTGCTGGATCAGCTTGCTCAGGTCGACCACGCTATTGAACTGGGTGACGCTGTCGCTTTGCAGCAGGGACTTCTCGACTTCAGTCACCTTGAGCACCGCATTGTCGGCGGTATTGCCCAGCTTGCTGCGCGCATCCTCACGGTTGGCCCCGGCTTGCGCCATATCGCTGAATGCGCGTTTGTATTGGTCCACGGCGGCCAATTGTTCATCGATCAGGGCGATGTCGGCGGGTTGTTCGATCAGCGTGCGGGCGGTCTTCATGCCGCTGTCCAGGCGGTTCAGCAGCTCGCTGACGGCCGCCGTGCCTTGTTCGCCACGGCGCATTTCATAGTCCAGGCGGGCGATACGCAGGTCTTTGGTCAAGACATTGAGGCTGGAGATATACCCCAGTTTGTCGCCGCGGCTGGCCACATCGCCCAGGCCGGTCCAGCCGGTGAAGGTGATCAACAAGGTGAGGAGCAACACCAGGCCAAAGCCTACGCCCAGTTTGTGGTTGACGCTGACATTCCCCAGCTTTTCGGCTAACCAACGATGCATGCTGCGAACTCCCGTGGAACAAGGCTTGGACTTATTCGAAGGTTATCGGCAGCGCAGCAGGAATCTGTAGGGATGGGTGGCTAGAACAGTCGGGCGAGCAGGGCGGTGACGGCGGTTTCCACGCGCAGGATGCGCGCACCCAGTTGCACCGGTTGCAAGCCGGCCTTGCTCAGCAGGTCGACCTCGTAGGGTATCCAGCCGCCTTCCGGGCCGATGGCCAGGGTTACCGGCTCGTCCAGACCGCGCGGGCACGGCGGGTAATCGCCGGGATGGCCGATCAGGCCGAGGGTGCCTGCGGTCATGGCGGGCAGGCGGTCTTCGACGAAGGGCTTGAAGCGTTTTTCGATGACGATTTCCGGTAGCACTGTGTCGCGCGCCTGTTCCAGGCCGAGGATCAATTGCTCGCGAATCGCCTCGGGCTCTAGGAAGGGGGTTTGCCAGAAGCTCTTTTCCACGCGGTAGCTGTTGACCAGCACCACCTTCGGCACGCCCATGGCGGCGACGGTCTGCAGCACCCGGCGCAGCATTTTCGGGCGTGGCAGGGCCAGCAGCAGGGTCAGCGGCAGTTTGGCCGGCGGCGGCAGGTCGAAGGCCACTTGCAGCTCGGCTTCGTGGGCTTCCAGGCGCAGCACTTGGGCATTGCCCATCAGCCCGCCGATACGCCCGACCCGCAGGTTGTCGCCCGCCGTCGCGCGGTGGACGTCCTGCATATGCACCAGGCGCCGGTCACGCAGGACCACCCGGTCGGCCGCGATAAAGTCGGCCTCTTCAAGCAGCAACAGGTTCACGGCTGGGTCGCTGGCGGCTGGTCGTTGTCGTCGGCGGCTTGGTCGTCGGGGTGTTCGCCACGCTTGGTGATCAGGCTGCTGAACAGGATGCCGATCTCGAACAGCATCCACATCGGCACGGCCAGCAGGGTCTGGGAGAAGATGTCCGGCGGGGTCAGGATCATGCCGACCACGAAGCAGCCGATGACCACGTAGGGACGGATCTTCTTCAGGTACTGCACGTTGACCACGCCGATCCACACCAGCAACACCACGGCCACCGGAATTTCGAAGGCCACGCCGAAGGCGAAGAACAGCGTCATCACGAAGTCGAGGTAGCTGGTGATGTCGGTCATCATCTCCACGCCGGCCGGGGTGGCGGCGGCGAAGAACTTGAAGATCAGCGGGAACACCAGGAAGTAAGCGAACGCCATGCCGGTGTAGAACAGCAGGATGCTCGACACCAGCAACGGCACCGCGATGCGCTTCTCATGCTTGTACAGGCCGGGGGCGATGAAGCCCCAGATCTGGTGCAGGATCACCGGGATCGCCAGGAACAGCGAGACCATCATCGTCAGCTTCAACGGCGTCAGGAACGGCGACGACACGTCGGTGGCGATCATCGT
Source organism: Pseudomonas veronii (assembly GCF_002028325.1). Classification (NCBI taxonomy): domain Bacteria; kingdom Pseudomonadati; phylum Pseudomonadota; class Gammaproteobacteria; order Pseudomonadales; family Pseudomonadaceae; genus Pseudomonas; species Pseudomonas veronii. The sequence continues at coordinate 456,895 of NZ_CP018420.1, forward strand.
CGCGCCGGCCGGCAGGTAATGGCGCAGTGGCGTGGAGACGAAGGTGTAGATCTGCTGGGTAAAGGCGAACAGCCCGGCAAAGATCACGAAGATCGCCGCCACGCAACGCAGCAGGCGGGTACGCAGCTCGGTGAGGTGCGAGACCAGTGGCATGTGCTGGTCGTTTTCCGGTTTATCAGCGCTCATGGGGCTCGCGGCGGCAATGTAGGGTCATGGGGAGCGGGCGGCGCGGTTGGCGTCGGCGCTGGCTCGGTTGGAGCGGTCGGGGTAGCGGGCGCTGCTTCAACAACGGGCGTGGGCGCAATGCTGTGTTCGGCCACCGGTGTCACCGGCTTTGCCTGCTCCTGCACCGGCGTCAGAATATTGCGCGCCTCCTGCTCCAACGACAGGATGTGTTCGTTGTGCAGTTGGCGGCGGATTTCGTCGGCGCCGATTTCCCGTTCAACTTCCTGTTTGATGGCGTTGAAACTGCGTTTCAGACGCCCGATCCACAAGCCGGCCGTGCGCGCGGCACCGGGCAGGCGTTCCGGCCCGAGTACCAGCAAGGCCACGAGGCCGACGAGCAGCAGTTCAGAGAAGCTGATACCAAACATTAGTCAGTGCTCACGAGTCTTTGCGGATCGGCTCTTCGACTTTTTCAGCCTGCACGTCGAAGGTGCGACGCTCGGTGATCGGCTGGGTCGCCTGCGGGTGGACCGGTTGGGCCGGCGGCACCGGGTTGGCGGCGGGTTCGGCGGGTTTTTCGTCGTCGTTCATGGCCTTGCGAAAGCCCTTGATCGACTCGCCCACGTCGGTGCCGAGGTTTTTCAGTTTCTTGGTGCCAAATACCAGAACGACCACCACCAAGATGACGATCCAATGTTTCCAGTCAAAAATGCCCATGCTGCAATTCCTCTGTAAAAGTTATTCAGGCGGACGGGCGCGAGGCCTTTTCGGCATGCCCGGACAAGCCGAAGCGACGGTCCAGTTCATCCAGCACGGCCTGCGGATGCTGCCCCAGTTGGGCGAGCATGACCAGGCTGTGGAACCATAGGTCGGCGGTTTCGTAGATCACATCGCTGCAGTCGCCGCTGATCTCGGCATCCTTGGCGGCGATGATGGTCTCGACGGATTCTTCGCCGAGTTTTTCCAGGATCTTGTTCAGGCCCTTGTGGTACAGGCTGGCGACGTAGGAGCTTTCGGCATCCGCGCCTTTGCGCTCTTCCAGCACCTGGGCCACACGGTTCAGGGTATCGCTCATATTCAGTGTCCTGCCGAGTAAATGGCGTGCGGGTCTTTGAGTACCGGCTCCACAACCTTCCACTCGCCGTTCTCGAACACGCGATAGAAGCAGCTGTGGCGGCCGGTGTGGCAGGCGATGCCGCCGATCTGCTCGACCTTGAGGATCACCACGTCGGCGTCGCAGTCCAGGCGTATCTCGTGCAGGGTTTGCACGTGCCCGGACTCTTCGCCCTTGCGCCACAGTTTGCCACGCGAACGTGACCAGTAAATGGCGCGCTGCTCAGCGGCGGTGAGGCTCAGGGCCTCGCGGTTCATCCAGGCCATCATCAGCACGCGCCCGGTCTTGTAGTCCTGGGCAATGGCCGGCACCAGGCCGTCACTGTCCCACTTGATCTCATCCAGCCAGTCTTTCATCTTCGGCTCCGGCAATTTGCGACAGTGTATAACCGGATTGGCTACCGACGCACGATCAGATAAACACCCACGGCGACCATGATGCCGGCCGGCCAGTGGCCCAGTTGATTCAGCGGCCCGCCGATGGCCAGCATCACCCCGCCGACCAGATGCGCGGCGCCCAGCAGGCGCAGGAACCAGTCGTCCTTGCGCGTGTGCCACGGCGGCGTCGGGTCTTTGGCGTGGGGCTGGGACATGCGTTCCAGCAGGTCGCGGGTCATGTTGGCCAGGTGCGGCAGTTGCTCCACCTGGCTCTGCAGGTTGCCCAGCAGGGTTTTCGGGCTGACCCGCTCGCGCATCCAGCGTTCGAGGAACGGCTGGGCGGTGTTCCACAGGTCGAGGTCGGGGTACAGCTGGCGGCCCAGGCCTTCAATGTTCAGCAGGGTTTTCTGCAGCAGCACCAACTGCGGCTGCACTTCCATATTGAAGCGCCGCGCGGTCTGGAACAGGCGCATCAGCACCTGGCCGAAGGAAATGTCTTTCAGCGGCTTTTCGAAGATCGGCTCGCACACGGTGCGGATCGCCGCTTCGAATTCGTTGAGCTTGGTTTCCGCCGGCACCCAACCCGAATCGATGTGCAACTGCGCCACGCGGCGGTAATCGCGCTTGAAGAAGGCGAACAGGTTGCGCGCCAGGTAGTCCTGGTCTTCCGGGGTCAGGCTGCCGACGATGCCGCAGTCGATCGCAATGTACTGCGGGCTCCACGGGTTGAGGGTGCTGACGAAGATATTGCCGGGGTGCATGTCGGCGTGGAAGAAACTGTCGCGGAACACCTGGGTGAAGAAGATCTCCACGCCGCGCTCGGCGAGCATCTTCATGTTGGTGCGCTGGTCGGCCAGGGTCGCGAGGTCGGTGACCTGCACGCCGTAGATGCGCTCCATCACCAACACTTTAGGGCGGCACCAGTCCCAGTACACTTGCGGCACATATAGCAGCGGTGAGCCTTCAAAGTTGCGCTTGAGCTGGCTGGCGTTGGCCGCTTCGCGCAGCAGGTCGAGTTCGTCGTAGATGGTTTTTTCGTAGTCGGCGACCACGTCCACCGGGTGCAACAGGCGCGCGTCGGCGGAGAAGCGTTCGGCGGCGCGGGCGAGAATGAACAGCCACGCCAGGTCTTGGCCGATGATCGGCTTGAGGCCCGGGCGAATCACCTTCACCACCACTTCTTCGCCGGTCTTGAGCTGCGCCGCATGCACTTGCGCCACCGAGGCCGAGGCCAGGGGCTCGACGTCGAAACGGCTGAACACGTCGCTGATCTTCCGGCCCAACTGCTCTTCGATCAGCTTCATCGACTGCTGCGAATCGAACGGCGGCACGCGGTCTTGCAGCAGCATCAGTTCGTCGGCGATGTCTTCGGGCAGCAGGTCGCGACGGGTCGAGAGGATCTGCCCGAACTTGATAAAGATCGGCCCCAGATCCTGCAAGGCCAGGCGCAGGCGCGCGCCACGGCTCAGGTCCAGCGGCTTGCGCGGGAACCAGCGCCACGGCAGCACATAGCGCACGGCAAGCAGGAACCACGGCAACGGCAGGGCGAACAGCAGGTCATCGAGGCGGTAGCGGATTACGACGCGCTGGATACGGAACAAACGGCGGACGGCGAGCAGCTTCATGCGTTATCGCTTGGATCAAGGGAACGGCTCAGGCGCTCGAAGCGGGCCTCAAGGCGTTCCAGGTCGATTTTGGCCTTGTCGAGTTCACGAAAGCGCGCTTGCGCTTCCCGTTGTCCGACCAGGGTGCGCGATTCTTCGCTCAGGTATTCGGCGAGGTTCTGGTTGAGGCTGGCGAACCCCTGCTGGTACCAGCGCGTGCGACTGCGCAGGTGGCCGCTGATCAACTGGGTGGGCACGGGGCCGATCCAGCGCGACAGTTCGTATTCCCAGTCCAGTTCCAGGTCCTGCAGCACGGCGGCCAGGTCCATCAGCACCGCGCTGTCGCCTTCCAGCGCCACTTCGGGGCCGTGGAGGATGGCGGTCTTGTTGCGGCTCAGCGCCAGGTGCAACAGGCTCGAGGCCGGCGCACGCAGGGTGCAGTCGGCCTCGGCGGCCCAATGGGTCGCGAGCAACAGGCCTTCGTCGCTGGGCAGGATAAACAGCTGCAAGGCGGGGCTCGTGCAATCGACGGCGATGATCTTGCCGTTCAAGTGCGCCAGCCGCGCCAGGGCGGTGCTGTCCAGGCGCAGCACGCGGTTGACGCCGTGTTCGACGCTGGCGAGCAGGCCTTGGAACAGCATCAGGGCTTGATGCCGCGGTGCAGGGCGACGATGCCCGAGGTCATGTTGTGGTAGGTCACGCGGTCGAAACCGGCGTCCACCATCATCGACTTCAGGGTTTCCTGGTCGGGGTGCATGCGGATCGATTCGGCCAGGTAGCGATAGCTCTCGGCGTCGTTGGTGATCAGCTTGCCCATCAACGGCATGAAGGCGAACGAGTAGGTGTCGTAGACCTTGGACATCAATGCGTTGGTCGGCTTGGAGAACTCCAGCACCAACAGCCGGCCACCGGGCTTGAGCACGCGCAGCATCGAGCGGATCGCGTCTTCCTTGTGGGTCACGTTGCGCAGGCCGAAGGCGATGGTCACGCAGTCGAAATGGTTGTCGGGGAACGGCAGCTTCTCCGCATCGGCCTGGACGAATTCGATATTGCCGGCCACGCCTTTGTCGAGCAGGCGATCGCGGCCGACCTTGAGCATCGAGCCGTTGATATCCGCCAGCACCACCTGGCCGGTCGGGCCGACCAGCTTGGAGAACTTGGCCGCCAAGTCGCCCGTGCCGCCGGCGATGTCCAGCACGCGGTTGCCGGTACGCACGCCCGACAGTTCGATGGTGAAGCGCTTCCACAGGCGGTGCATGCCGCCGGACAGCACGTCGTTCATCAGGTCGTACTTGGCCGCAACGGAGTGGAACACTTCAGCGACTTTCTGCGCTTTCTGGCTTTCCGGGACGTTCTTGAAGCCGAAGTGAGTGGTGGGTTCGGCATCGCTGCCTTTGCGCTGATCAGTCATATCGCTGTCACCAAAAGAGAATGCGGGACATGATAATCCCCAAGGCCTGCTTTGTCTTGGCAAGGCTGAAGGTAAGATAGGTGCTCACCGAGACCTTTTGCCGCATGGCAGGTGTTCAAGTCGTTATAAAGAGGAGTCGTTGCAATGGCCCGTATCACTGTTGAACGTGCACACACCCTGGGTAAAGAAGGCGCACGGGCGAAGGCCGAGAAGCTGGCACAGAAACTCCAGGATCAATATGGCCTGGAGCCTTCGTGGTCTGGCGATACGTTGAACCTCAAGCGTTCGGGGGTTAAAGGCACGGTGCAGGTCGCCGCTGATCTGTTGCGTATCGATGTGGAACTGGGCCTGCTGATGTCGGCCATGAGTGGCACCATCAAGACTGAAATCGAGAAAGCCCTGGATAAAGCCTTGGCCTGATCCGACTGTTGTTAGGGTGCCGATTCTAATTTTTCTGCCTACTTTGTGCCCAAGCCCTCAACTTCTGCGGGCCGTTCCTCCACCCTTTTTGCGTGAGGTGCACCATGGCCAAAGTTACCCTGAAGAAAAAAATCGACGCCCCGAGCCACGCCCTGGACGAGGTTAAAACCTATGCCCGCAAGATCTGGCTGGCAGGCCTGGGTGCCTATGCCAGGGTCGGAAACGAGGGCGGCGCGTACTTCAAAGAGCTGGTAAAGACTGGGCAACATGTTGAAAGTAAAGGTAAAAAAGTTGCCGTTGAACAACTTGATGCTGCCAACAGTCAGATTGACCAAGTAAAGAGTAATCTCTCCAGCGTCAAAGGCCGGGTTGAAGTTCAACTGGATAAAGTTGAAAAAGCTTTTGACACTCGTGTTGCAAGTGCCTTGAATCGAATCGGCATTGCGTCTAAACATGACGTGGAGACACTCTCTGCTAAGCTCGAAGAGCTGACGGCATTGCTCGAACGTGTCGCGCGTAAACACTAAGGAGACATCGGGATGGCTGTTAAAAAGACTACTCAGAAAGAAGGCAGCTCGTGGGTCGGGAAAGTTGAAGAATATTCCCGCAAGATCTGGCTGGCTGGTTTAGGCGTTTACTCGAAGATCGACAGTGACGGCAGCAAACTCTTCGAGACGTTGGTTAAAGACGGCGAGAAGGCCGAGAAGTTGACCAAAAGCACCGTGGGTAAAAAAGTCGATGCGGCCAAGGCCAGCGCCGGTTCCGCCAAGTCGAGCATTTCCGAGACTTGGAACAAGTTGGAAGAAACTTTCGACAAGCGCCTTAACAGTGCGATTTCGCGACTGGGCGTACCCAGCCGTGCTGAAGTGAAAGCACTGCACAGCAAGGTCGAGACCCTGACCAAGCAAATCGAAAAACTCACCGGTGCCAAAGTCACCCCGGTGAAGGCTGCTGCGTCCAAGCCTGCCGCTAAAACCGCTGCCGCCAAACCGGCTGCGAAAACGACCGCCAAGCCACTGGTCAAAGCCGCCGCCAAGCCGGCTGCCAAACCTGCGGCCAAAGCGCCAGCCAAAGCCGTGGCTAAACCTGCGGCCAAGCCAGCGGCGAAAGTTGCAGCGGCCAAACCTGCGGCCAAGCCAGCCGCTAAACCAGTGGCCGCTAAAGCCGCTGCCAAGCCTGCTGCCAAACCCGCCGCTAAAGCGGTCGCCGCCAAACCTGCAGCGGCCAAACCTGCCGCCGCGAAGAAGCCGGTAGCCGCGAAAAAGCCCGCAGCAGCGAAGCCGGCCGTGGCCGCCAAGCCTGCGCCTGCGGCACTCGCCGCTTCCAGCGCCAACTCGGCAGCCGCGCCGACCGCTGCGCCTGCACCGACTGCCGCATCGGTAACCCCGACGCCATCCAGTCAGTCCTGATCTTTTCGGGGCACCTGAAAAAGCGCCCGGCCTGTGAAGGTCGGGCGTTTTTATGATCGGTCAGTCCATTCGATTGCCGCACGGTTCTCGCGCAGTGCCTGTAAGGCACACGTTTAACCCGGATCGTCCATATAGCGCAGCGCCAGGCGCTCCGTGGTTTCCCGCGCCGCTGGCAACAGGTGCGGCGCGACGAGCATCATGATCTGGTAGACCACCACCTGCACCTCGCCTTCACGGTCGAGAATGCGTTGGTAGTCCAGGGAAAACAGCAGGGTCATGGTGATCTGCTCCACCAATTGGCCCAGCGCCTGGGTGCTGCTGACCAACTGCCCCGCCGCCTGCAGCCGTGCGAGTAATGACGCCAGGGTGCGCTTGAGCGCCGTGAGCAGGTGGCGAATGCCCCTTGCCAGTTTCGGCAGGCGCCCCGCCAGGTTCGACAGGTCCTGGAACAGGAACCGGTAATGGGCCATGCGCTCGACGATCAGGTGCAGGAACAGCCAGTAATCCTGGGCCTCCAGTTGCGCGCCCGGCGGTGGGTCGAGCAGGGGCGCCAGCTCACTCTGGAAACGCTCGAACAGCCCGAGCACCAGCGGTTCCTTGCCATGGAAGTGGTAGTAGAGATTGCCGGGGCTGATCCCCATTTCATTGGCCACCTCCATGGTCGACACGTTCGGTTCGCCCTTGTGGTTGAACAACAGCAGGGCACATTCAAGGATACGGTCGCGGGTTTTCATCCGGTCTTCTTAAATAGGATCGTTGAGCTCAGCGGACCCGCACGTATGTGCCTGGCGCTGCTTCCATCGGTGGGTAATTCTGGTTGCCCAGGGCGGTGAGGGTTTCGCGTTGTACGCCCGAGCGCGCTTGAATCCACGCCAGCCACTCGGGCCACCAGCTGCCTTCGACGTGGCTGGCGTCGTAGTACCAGGCGCGTGGGTCGCTGCTCAGCTTGAGGTTCTCGACGTAGTTGGCCTTGGGGTTGCCCGGCGGGTTGAGGATGCTCTGGATATGCCCGCTGTTGGACAGCACGAAGCGCCGCTCGCCGCCCAGCAACTGCGTGGAGCGGTACACCGCGTCCCATGGCGTGATGTGGTCGTTGATCCCGGCCACGCTGAAGCTGTCCACCGTGACCTTCTGCAAGTCGATGGGCGTGCCGCACACTTCCAGGCCACCGGGACGGCTCAGCGGGTTGTGTTTGAAGAAGTCCAGCAGGTCGCCATGCAGGGCGGCGGGCAGGCGCGTGTTGTCGTTGTTCCAGTACAGGATGTCGAAGGCCGGCGGTTCCTTGCCCAGCAGGTAGTTGTTGATCCAGTAGTTCCAGATCAGGTCGTTGGGGCGCATCCAGGCAAATACCTTGGCCATGTCGCGACCGTCCAGCACGCCTTGCTGGTAGGAGCGGCGCTTGGCGGCTTCCAGGGTTTGCTCGTCGGCGAACAGGGTGGCGGGGCTGTCGATCTGGCTGTCGAGCAGGCTCACCAGATAGCTGGCGCTGGCGACGCGGCGCAACTGGCGCTTGGCTTGCAGGTGGCCTTGCAGCGCGGCGATGGTCAGGCCGCCGGCGCAGGCGCCCATCAGGTTGACCTCGCGGGCGCCGGTGATTGCGCGGCAGACGTTGAGTGCTTCCTCCAGCGCGGCCACGTAGGTGGACAGGCCCCATTCGCGGTGGCGCACATCCGGGTTGCGCCAGCTGACGATGAAGGTCTGCAGGCTGTTTTTCAGGGCGTACTGCACGAAGCTGTTGGCCGGGCTCAGGTCGAAGATGTAGTACTTGTTGATTTGCGGCGGCACGATCAACAGGGGCTTGGCGTACTGCTTTTCGCTCATGGGCTTGTACTGGATCAGCTCCAGCAGCTCATTGCGAAACACCACCGAGCCTGGCGTGGTGGCGACGGTCTTGCCCACTTCAAAGGCGTGCTTGCTGACCTGGCGCGGCAGGCCGTTGTTGTGCAGCATGTCTTCGAACAGGTTGCTCACGCCGCGCACCACGCTGTTACCGCCGGAGTTGAGCAGTTCCTTGATGGCCAGCGGGTTGAGCAAGGTGTTGGAGGGCGATACCGCATCGTTGATCAGGGTGAACGCGAAGTGCGCGCGGGCGCGGTCATCGGCGCTCAGGGTGCTGTCATCGATCCAGCTGCGGGTTTGCTTCTGCCAGCTCAGGTACGCCTGCAGGCTGCGCCGGTACAGCGGGTTGAGGGCCCAGGTCGGGTCGATGAAGCGGCTGTCGTGGGGGTTGGGTTCATGCACGGTTTCGCCCAGCAGCACGCGCCCCAGTTGACCGCCCAGGGCCAGGGCATGACGAGCGGTATGCACCGGGTTGCGCAAGCCGTGGGCGGCGACGCTGCGCAGGGTCGACAGCAAGTCCCGGCCGCGCAGGCCGGTGATCGCATTTTGCGCATTGATGAACGCGGCAGGGGTGGGCGCCGGGTTCGTCACGGGTCGTTCTCGCATGAGCCAACACTCCTTCGTCAAGTCATCAACAGGCACGCCAATTCAGAACCATAGTCGGTTCTCGGCAAGTTGCGCGGCGGTGTGGTCCTTACACCGCCGGACGGGGATGAATCACCGCCCGCAGGCGCTCCTCCTCGAGAAATTTCATGATGATCGGCGCCACGGCTTCGGCGCGAGTGATCAGGAACAGGTGGCCATCATCGATGATGTGCAGCTGTGCGTTGGGAATGCGCCAGGCGAGCATCCGCATGTTGATCAGCGGGATCAGCGGGTCGTCGTCCCCGGCCAGCACCAGGGTCGGCTGACGGATCTTGTGCAGCCAGTGGATGCTGGTCCAGCCCAGCCCGGCGAACAGTTGCCAGTAGTAACCCAGCTTGCCGGCCGAGCGCACTTTGCTCGCGTGTTCGGCGGCCAGGTTCGAATCGCGGCGGAACGAACCGCCATAAATCATCGGTGCAATACGCACCACGTGAGACGGCTGGATATAGCGCCGCGGGCTCGCCATCAGCCACAGCACTTTCGGCTTGCCCGGCACCATCACCGCACCGGCGGCGGTCGCGGCGAGAATCAGCTTCTTGCAGCGCTCCGGGTAGTCGTAGGCAAACTGCTGCGCCAACGCGCCGCCCCAGGACACGCCCACCGCATTCACCTGGCCGTAGTCCAGGTAATCGAGCATACGCGCGGTGAGCTTGGCCAGGCCGGGAAAGCGATACGGCCGCTTGGGTGTCGACGAGCCGCCCACGCCCGGCACATCGAAGGCGATCACTTCCAGGTCCGGGTCCAGGGCCTGGACGAACGGAAACACCAGCTCGAGGTTGGCGCCGATGCCGTTGAAGATCAGCAGTGGCGTCAAGTGCGACTTGCCCGGGCGTACCGCCGTGCGGATGGTCTGGCCATCCAGGTCGATGGTGCGGAAGATGAACGGTTGCGGCATGCTCAAGCCCTGTGAAGTATTGCAGTCCGAGTGAGGTCAGTGTGGGAGGGGGCTTGCTCCCGATGACGTTCGGTCAGTCAATGGATCTGGTGACTGATACACCGCTATCGGGAGCAAGCTCCCTCCCACATTTGATCTCATTTCAATCCCAAAAAAGTGTGCTCTAGCGTTCATGCACATAGGTACCCGGTGCCGCTTCGGCTGCGGCGTAGGTTTTATTGCCTAATGTCGTCGGTGCCTTCTTCAACTTGCCCGCCCGCTCCGCCTGCCACGCCTGCCAATGCAACCACCACGAGTCGGTGTGCTTGGTCGCATTTTCCTGCCATTCCAGCGGCTTGCCCGCCAGGCCGTCGCTGGTCTGGTAGCGCGCCTTGGGGTTGCCCGGCGGGTTGAGGATGCTCTGGATATGCCCGCTGCTCGACAGCACAAACTCCACCTTGCCGCCAAACAGCTGCGCCGACTTGTAGCAGGACTGCCACGGCGTGATGTGGTCGTTGGTGCCGGCCAATGAGTAGATATCGGCCGTGACCTGCTTGAGGTCGATCGGCGTGCCGCACACTTCCAGGGCATTGGCGCGCACCAGTGGGTTGTTCTTGAACAGTTCGATCAGGTCGCCGTGGAATGCCGCCGGCAAGCGCGTGGTGTCGTTGTTCCAGAACAGGATGTCGAACACCGGCGGCTCGTTGCCCAGCAGGTAGTTGTTGACCCAGTAGTTCCAGATCAGGTCGTTGGGGCGCATCCAGGCAAACACCTTGGCCATGTCGCGGCCTTCCAGCACGCCGGCCTGGTAGGAGTGGCGCTTGGCCGCTTCCAGCGTCTGCTCGTCGACGAACAGCGCCACCTGGGTGTCCAGGGTGGTGTCCAGCACGCTCACCAGCAGGGTCAGGGCGTTGACCTTCTTCTCCCCCAGCGCCGCGTAGTGGCCGAGCAGGGCGGTGCAGGTGATGCCGCCGGAGCAGGCGCCGAGCATGTTGATGTCTTGGCTGCCGGTAATCGCGGTGACCACATCGACCGCTTCCTTGAGCGCCTCGATATAGGTCGACAGGCCCCACTCGCGCTGGGCCTTGGTCGGGTTGCGCCAACTGACGATAAACGTCTGCTGGCCGTTGCGCAGGCAGAAGCGCGCCAGGCTCTTATCCGGGCTCAGGTCGAAGACATAGAATTTGTTGATCTGCGGTGGCACCACCAGCAGCGGGCGTTCGTGGACCTGTTCGGTGATCGGCTTGTACTGGATCAGCTCCAGCACGTCATTGCGAAACACCACCGAACCTTCGCTGGTACCCAGGGACTTGCCGACCTCAAACGCGCCCATGTTGACCTGGCTCGGCATGCCGCCGTTGTGAACCATGTCCTTGGCCAGGTGGGACAGGCCGTCGAGCAGGCTTTTGCCGCCGGTTTCAAAGAAGCGCTTGACCGCCGCCGGGTTGGCCGCCGTGTTGGAGGGGGCCATGGCTTCGGTCATCAGGTTGATCACGAAGTGACCGCGGCTGATGTCCTGTTCCGACAGGTTGCTGTCACCGATCCAGTCGTGCAGTTCCTTGCGCCACGCCAGGTAGGTTTGCAGGTAACGCTTGTAGAGTGGGTTCTGGCTCCAGGCCGGGTCGTGAAAGCGACGGTCATCGCTTTCGGGCACCAGCGCGGATTTGCCGAACATCACATTTTTCAATTCGACGCCAAAGTGGGCAACATGCTTGACGCTGTGCAACGGTTGTCTGATGGCTTGGCTCAGCACCATCTTCGCTGAGGCCAATAAGTCCTTTTTACGTAACGCGATGATCGGGTTCAGCCCCAAGGTGTTTTCCGAGGCCTGGCGTTTCAAGTCATCGTTATTCTTGTTACTCATCTACGACGCTCCATTGTCCGAAAGACGAGTACCGGGTACCGCTGCGCACCACGTTTCGATACACAACACAAGCCAGGTACTGCGACTCGGGTGACCGTTGATACCGCATCGTCAAATGCAGGGAACTTGCCAGTTCCATTGGTTACCCGAGTTTAATTTTTTTCGCAAGCGGGCCAATCGTTGGCCACAGGAGTGGGCATTCAAGCAGATGGAATTAGAAAATGCCCTCTAAAGCGCAAGAAGCCTGGGCTAGAGCATCAGCCGCACGACTGACTGATCCGGGTCGCGGGTTTTTCCGGCCGCTTTGAGTTCGGCGAGGTAATCGGTCCACAGCGCATCCTGACGCACGGCCAATTGGTAGAGGTAGTCCCAGGTGAACAATCCGCTGTCGTGTCCGTCGTCGAAGATCAATTTCAGTGCGTACTGACCGGCCGGTTCGATCTTGTTCAAGCGCACGTTGAGCTTGCCGAATTGCAGGATGGGTTTGCCGTGGCCCTGGACTTCGGCGGAAGGCGAATGTACCCGTAGGAATTCGGCGGGCAACTGGTAGGCCTCGTCGGGCCCGTAGGTGAGGCCGAGGGTGTTGGAGGTTTTGTGCAGGTTTACAGCAGTAGGAAATTTCGACATTGATGAGATCCTGAATAAACCGGCTTCAAAATGTGGGAGGGGGCTTGCCCCCGATGGCGGTCGGTCAGACAGATGTATGCTGACTGACACACCGCTATCGGGGGCAAGCCCCCTCTCACATTGAAGCAAAGCAGTGCTGTGTGAGGCTTACAGGATATAGCGAGACAGATCTTCGTTCTGCGCCAATTCGCCCAAGTGGCTGTTGACGTAGGCGGCGTCGATCTGGATCGCTTCGCCATTCTGCGCACCGGCCAGGTCGCCGGCGCTGAACGACACTTCCTCGAGCAGGCGCTCCAGCAAGGTGTGCAGGCGACGGGCGCCGATGTTCTCGGTCTTCTCGTTGACCTGCCAGGCGATTTCCGCCAGGCGCTTGATGCCGTCCGGCAGGAACTCGATGGCGAGGCCTTCGGTTTTCAGCAGCTCGCGGTATTGCTCGGTGAGCGAGGCATGCGGCTCGCTGAGGATGCGTTCGAAGTCGCCCGGGGTCAGCGCCTTGAGCTCCACGCGAATCGGCAGGCGGCCTTGCAGCTCCGGCACCAGGTCGCTTGGCTTGCTCAGGTGGAACGCACCGGAGGCGATAAACAGGATGTGGTCGGTCTTGACCATGCCCAGCTTGGTGTTGACGGTGCAGCCTTCGATCAGCGGCAGCAGGTCGCGCTGTACGCCCTCGCGGGACACGTCGACGCCACCGGAGTTACCGCGCTTGGCCACCTTGTCGATCTCATCGATAAACACGATGCCATGCTGCTCGACCGCTTCCAGGGCCTTGGCCTTGAGTTCTTCCTCGTTCACCAGGCGCCCGGCTTCTTCGTCGCGCACCAGTTTCAGCGCTTCCTTGACCTTGAGCTTGCGGCTTTTCTTCTTGCCCTTGCCCATGTTGGCGAAGAGGTTCTGCAGCTGGCTGGTCATTTCTTCCATGCCGGGCGGCGCGGAGATGTCGACGCCGGACATTTCGGCGACTTCGATCTCGATTTCCTTGTCGTCCAGCTGGCCTTCACGCAGGCGCTTGCGGAACAGCTGGCGGGTGTTGGAGTCCGAGGCTGGCGCGGCGTCTTCGTTGAACCCCATGCGCGCCGGTGGCAGCAGGGCGTCGAGGATACGTTCTTCGGCAGCGTCTTCGGCGCGGTGGCTGACCTTGGTCATTTCCTGTTCGCGCAGCAGCTTCAAGGCAGCGTCGGCCAGGTCGCGAATGATCGACTCGACGTCGCGGCCCACGTAGCCGACTTCGGTGAACTTGGTCGCTTCGACCTTGATGAACGGGGCATTGGCCAACTTGGCCAGGCGCCGGGCGATTTCGGTTTTACCGACGCCGGTCGGGCCGATCATCAGGATGTTCTTGGGCGTTACTTCAACGCGCAGTTCTTCCGGCAGTTGCATCCGGCGCCAGCGGTTACGCAGCGCGATGGCAACGGCGCGCTTGGCATCGTCCTGGCCGATGATATGGCGATTGAGTTCATGGACGATTTCGCGGGGAGTCATGGACATAATGTTTGGCGGTCCTCAAGCGGGAATAAGCCTACGGCTTACTCGGCGAGGTCCTGCTCCTCAATGGTGAAGTTGTGGTTGGTGAACACGCAGATATCGCCAGCGATACCCAGGGCGGTTTCGACGATTTCGCGGGCCGACAGGTCGGTTTTCTTCAACAGTGCGCTGGCTGCCGCTTGGGCATAGCCACCGCCGGAGCCCATGGCGATCAGGCCGTGTTCAGGCTCAACCACATCGCCGTTACCGGTGATGATCAGCGACGCGTCTTTGTTGGCAACGGCCAGCATGGCTTCGAGGCGGCTGAGGGAGCGGTCGGTACGCCATTCTTTGGCGAGTTCGACGGCGGCGCGAACCAGGTGGCCCTGGTGTTTTTCCAGCTGGCCTTCGAAACGTTCGAACAGGGTGAAGGCGTCTGCGGTGGCGCCGGCAAAGCCTGCGAGCACCTGGCCGTGGTACAGGCGACGCACTTTCTTCGCGTTGCCTTTCATCACGGTATTGCCAAGGGAAACCTGGCCGTCGCCGCCCATGACGACTTTGCCGTGGCGACGTACTGAAACGATGGTGGTCAAGGGGAGAGTCTCCACGCAGCGGGGCGAAAATGCCCTGGTGGGAACTGATATGGGGGTAGCGGGGATGATTTCAACCTTGGGAGGTTGGTACGGACGAATGGTGTCTATTGGTCTGACACCCTCTCGAGAACCGCCAAAAACCAATGTGGGAGGGGGCTTGCCCCCGATCGCGGTGTATCAGTCGCCGAAAATATTGACTGATCTACCGCTATCGGGGGCAAGTCGAATCGTCGCACCGCCCCTCCCACATTTTGATTGGTGTTGGCTGTAGGTCAGCGGCTCTGGCGCTGTTGTAACAACAGGTTGCTAAAGCCCGCGCCGGCCAATTGTTTCTGTGCCACGGTCAATTGTTCACGGTTGCTGAACGGGCCCACCAACACGCGATACCACGTTGCCTCTTTCACCGTGCCGGACTCCACCGTGACCGCCTGGCCCAGCAGGATGATCTGTGCACGCACGCGATCGGCGTCCGCCTGTTTCGGGAACGAGCCCGCCTGCAGGAAGAACTTGGTCACCGGCGCGGCCTTGGTGGTCGCAACCGGCGGCGGTGGCGGCGGGGTGATCCCGGCCAGCGCGGCCTGGGCCCGTGCCGTGTCGATTTTGGCCGCTTCCGCCGGGGTGACCGGCGTGGTCGGTACTTGCGGCGTCGGCAGGGTTTTCTCCGGCACGGCGTCGGGCGGCACGATCACTTCCGATTCCGGCAGCAGGGTGTAGAAGTCGTACTTGGGCTTCACCGGCGCGGTCGGGCTTGGCGCGGTCTTGTTGGCCTCGGCCATTTTCGTGGCTTTTTGCTGCTCCTGTTTGACCCGTTTGACGTCATCGCCCTGGCCGGGGTCCAGCTTCATCAGGAATACGATAAACGCGCCGACCGTGAGGCCGATGGCCATCCACAACCAGCCCGGAATGGGCTTCTTCGCCGGTGCCTGGTAGCGGCTGGCGCCGCGCTTGGGTGCAGGTTTTTTCTTGGCAGCCAACTTACATACGCTCCAGAGTTTCCAGGCCCAACAGTTCCAGGCCTTGCTTGAGGGTCCGTCCAGCCAGTGCGGCGAGGCGCAGGCGACTCTGCTTGTGGGCTTCGTCGTCGGCGGTGAGGATCGGGCAGTTCTCGTAGAAGCTGGAGAACAGCCCGGCGACTTCGTACAGGTAGGTGCAGAGGATGTGCGGCGTGCCTTTCTCGCCGACGCTGTTCAGCACTTCGCCGAATTGCGCCAGCTTGGCGCCCAGTTCCTGTTCCTGGGGCGCTTGCAATACGATCTGCCCTTGCACTTCGCTGAAGTCCTTGCCCAGCTTGCGGAACACCCCGGCCACGCGGGTGTAGGCGTACAGCAGGTACGGCGCGGTGTTGCCTTCGAAGTTAAGCATCAGCTCGAAGTTGAAGCTGTAGTCGCTGGTGCGGTGCTTGGACAGGTCGGCGTATTTCACCGCGCCAATGCCCACCACGCGGGCAATGTTGCGCAGGTCGGCGTCCGCCAGCTCCGGGTTCTTTTCCTTCACCAGGTTGTAGGCACGTTCCTGGGCTTCGTTCAGCAGGTCGATCAGTTTTACGGTGCCGCCGTCGCGGGTCTTGAACGGGCGGCCGTCGGCGCCGTTCATGGTGCCGAAGCCCATGTGTTCCATGTGCATCGGGTGCGTGACGAAACCGGCGCGGCGCGCCACTTCGAACACCTGCTGGAAGTGCAGGGCCTGGCGCTGGTCGACGAAATACAACGCGCGATCCGCCTTGAGCACGCCGCTGCGGTAGCGCACGGCGGCCAGGTCGGTGGTGGCGTAGAGGTAGCCGCCATCGGCCTTGACGATGATCACCGGCAGCGGCTCGCCCTCGGCGGTCTTGAATTCTTCGAGGAACACGCACTGCGCGCCGTTGCTTTCTACCAGCAGGCCTTTGGCCTTGAGGTCGTTGACCACGTTGATCAGGTCGTCGTTGTAGGCGCTTTCGCCCATGACGTCGGCCATGGTCAACTTGACGTTGAGCAGTTCGTAGATGTGCTGGCAGTGGGCCAGCGAGATATCGCGGAAACGCGACCACAGCTCCAGGCATTCCGTGTCGCCGGCTTGCAGCTTGACCACCAGGCCACGGGCGCGGTCGGCGAACGCTTCGGATTCGTCGAAACGCTTCTTCGCGGCGCGGTAGAAGTTTTCCAGGTCCGACAGCTCGTTGCTGGTGATCGGGTTTTCCTGCAGGTAGGCCATCAGCATGCCGAACTGAGTGCCCCAGTCACCGACGTGGTTCTGACGGATCACGGTGTCGCCGAGAAACTCCAGCACCCGCGCCACGCCGTCGCCGATGATGGTCGAGCGCAGGTGGCCGACGTGCATCTCTTTGGCCAGGTTGGGCGCCGACAGGTCGATGGCCACGCGCTCGGCAGGGCCGGCCTTGCGCACGCCGATTTTGGCATCGGCCAGCGCCGCGTCCAGGCGCGAAGCCAGGGCCTCGGTGTTCTGGAAGACATTGATAAAGCCCGGGCCGGCGATTTCGGCCTTGCTCACCTGCGGGTCGGCCGGCAGCGCGGCGATGATTTTCTCCGCCAGGTCGCGCGGCTTCATGCCGGCCGGCTTGGCCAGCATCATCGCGATGTTGCTGGCGAAGTCACCGTGGGTCTTGTCGCGGGTGTTTTCCACCTGGATCGCCGGCGTCAGGCCTTCAGGCAACACACCTTCGTTGACGAGTTGGGTGAGGGCTTGTTGGATCAGCTGGCGAATGGTGTCTTTCATGGTGTTCTCTTTCGACCGCAAGCGGTGGCGCGCGATGCGCAGGTGGAAAAACTGGGCATTATCCGTGGCGAGGGCGGGCTTGCCAACCGTTCCAGACCTGCGGGGCTTTTTAAGGGCATCCTGCCCACTTGTAGGAGCGAGCTTGCTCGCGAAAATCGTCAACGATAACGCGGATATTCGGGTTTACGCGGCGCTCTCGGGGTTTTCGCGAGCAAGCTCGCTCCTACAGGGCTAGTACAAATCGACCGGGTCCACATCCAACGACCATCGCACCTGGCGACCGCTGGGCATTTGCTCCAGCGCAAGTAACCAGCTACTTAACAGCCGATGCAGCGGTGCGCGGGACGTTGCCTGCAAGAGTAGCTGAGCGCGGTAGCGTCCGGCGCGGCGTTCCATGGGCGCGGGCACCGGGCCGAGCAATTCGATGCCGCTCAGGCCCAACTCGCCGAGCAGGCGCTCGGCGGCGCTGCAGGCTTCATCGAGAAAACCTTCCGCCTGCCCCGGCTTGTGCGCCTCGGCGCGCAGCAGCGCGAGGTGGGCAAAAGGCGGCAGGCCGGCGGCGCGGCGTTCGCTCAAGGCCTGCTCGGCAAACGCGAAATAACCTTGTTCGGTCAGTTGGATCAGCAGCGGATGGTCGGCCAGGTGGGTCTGGATGATCACCTTGCCCGGCTCCTCGGCGCGCCCGGCACGGCCGGCGACCTGCACGATCAACTGCGCCATGCGTTCGCTGGCGCGGAAGTCGCCGGAGAACAAGCCGCCGTCGGCATCCAGGATCGACACCAGGGTCACCCGTGGGAAGTGATGCCCCTTGGCCAGCATCTGCGTGCCTACCAGGATGCACGGCTGGCCCTTCTGGATGGTGGCGAACAGCTGGTTCATCGCGTCCTTGCGCGAGGTGCTGTCGCGATCGACCCGCAGTACCGGGTAGTCCGGGAACAGAATGCCCAGGCGTTCTTCGGCGCGTTCGGTGCCCGCGCCGACCGGTCGCAGGTCGACTTTGCCGCATTGCGGGCAATGGCGCGGTACTCGTTCCACATGGCCGCAGTGATGGCAGCGCAACTCGCCATGGCGCTGGTGTACGGTCATGCGCGCATCGCAGCGTTCGCATTCGGACATCCAGCCGCAGTCATGGCACAGCAAGGTCGGCGCGAAGCCGCGACGGTTGAGAAACACCAGGACTTGCTGGCCGGCGGCGAGGGTCTGGCCGATGGCTTGTTGCATCGGCCCGGAAATACCGCTGTCCAATGGCCGGCTTTTTACATCCAGGCGTAGGAAGCGCGGTTGCTTGGCGCCGCCTGCGCGCTCATTCAGGCGCAGCAGGCCATAGCGGCCGGTGTAGGCGTTATGCAGGCTTTCCAGGGACGGCGTGGCCGAACCCAGCACGATCGGAATGTCTTCCTGACGCGCCCGCACCAGGGCCAGGTCGCGGGCGTGGTAGCGCAGACCTTCCTGCTGTTTGTACGAACCGTCGTGTTCTTCGTCGATGATGATCAGCCCGGGGTTTTTCATCGGGGTGAACAGCGCCGAGCGGGTGCCGATAATAATGTCGGCCTCGCCGTCCCGCGCCGCCAGCCACGACTCCAGGCGCTCACGGTCGTTGACCGCCGAATGCACCAGGGCGATGCGTGCGTTGAAACGCTGCTCGAAACGCGCCAGGGTCTGCGGGCCGAGGTTGATCTCGGGGATGAGTACCAGCGCCTGTTTGCCCGCTTGCAGGGTTTCGCGGATCAACTGCAGATAGACTTCGGTCTTGCCGCTGCCGGTCACGCCGGCCAGCAGGAACGCGTGAAAGCAGTCAAAACCTGCGCGAATGGCTTCATAGGCCGCACGTTGCTCGGGGTTCAGCGGCAATTCCGGTTGGGCCAGCCAGTGTTCATGGCGCGGGTCCGGCGCGTGCTTGCGGATCTCGACCTGCACCAGGCCTTTGGCGAGCAGCAGGTCGAGGCTGTCTTTGCTCAGCATCAGCTTGCTCAAGAGCTGGTGGGCCACGCCATGGGGATGCTGCGCCAGTGTCGCCAGGGCGTCACGCTGACGCGGGGCGCGGGCGATGCGCGGGTCGTCGAGGCGCGCGCCGGGCACCGTCGACCAGAAGCGTTCCTGGCGCGCTTCGGCCAGCTCGCCCTGGCGCAGCAGCACCGGCAGCGCCCAGCTCAAGGTGTCGCCCAGGCTGTGCTGGTAATACTGGGCGGTCCACAGGCACAGCTTGAACAACGCCGGCGGCAGCGGCGGCGTGGTGTCGAGGATGGCCACGGCCGGCTTGAGCTTTTCCGCCGGCACTTCACTGTGATCGGCTACCTCCACCAGGATGCCGATCATTTCCCTGCGCCCGAACGGCACCCGCACCCGCATGCCTGGCTGCAACTGCGCCCGCAGCACGCCGGCCGGGGCCCGGTAGTCGAACAGGCGGCGCAGGGGCGAGGGCAGGGCTAGGCGCAAAATGGCGTCGGGCACGCAGGGGTTCTCTATAAAGGAGGGTGATGACGAAGGGCGGGAGCCTAGCAGACGAGGGATGCGTTGGGTATGCCGCGGTTTTCGGATGAAAGGGGCTTTGGTGTGCTGAATCGATGCAGAGCGGCGCTTGCGCGTTTAAAAAGGTCTGGTAGAATCCGCGGCCTAATTACGTGCGGTATTCGACAATGGTGTCGAGTGGCGGCACGCTAGCCTGAGGAAGTCACCATGAAAGCCGGTATCCATCCAGCGTACGAAACCATCGAAGTCACCTGCAGCTGCGGCAACAAGTTCGAAACCCGTTCGAACCTGTGCAAGCCACTGGGCACTGACGTATGCAACGAGTGCCACCCGTTCTACACCGGTAAGCAGAAAACTCTGGACACTGGCGGCCGTGTACAGCGCTTCGCAGATCGCTTTGGTGCTTTCGGCAAGAAGCCTGCTACTCCAGCAGAGTAAGGCTCAAAGGCCCTATGGGCTTTTGCCAGCTGTTGAAAAAGGCGTCCCTTGCGGGCGCCTTTTTTGTGCCCGCGATTTGGCTGGCGGCAGCCCAGGCCCGCCTCGGTCATCAGGCTTTGCTCGGCTAAGCAGGCACTCCAGCGCGATTGCGGTGGTTGAAATCGACACTCGAGGAAAAATTGTAGACATTTTTCAAGTCGATTGTGAACAGTTGAGCCCTTGTGTCCCGTGGCTCTTGGCCGAAAGTCGTAGTGTACGGCGCTTGACACCGGTGACTGCCCAGTCTTGTAGGGGCTTTACGACACGAGTATCCTCGGCGGTCCGTCGACCAACAGTAAAAGCGGAATGCCGATATGTCTGATTTGAAAACTGCCGCTCTCGAATATCATGCCCTTCCTCGTCCAGGAAAGCTGAGTGTAGAGCTCACCAAAGCCACTGCCACCGCTCGCGACCTGTCGCTGGCCTACAGCCCTGGCGTTGCCGAGCCCGTCCGTGAAATCGCCCGTGACCCTGAGTTGGCGTACAAATACACCGGCAAAGGCAACCTGGTTGCAGTGATTTCCGATGGCACCGCGATTCTTGGCCTGGGTAACCTCGGCCCATTGGCTTCCAAGCCAGTCATGGAAGGTAAAGGCGTGCTGTTCAAGCGCTTTGCCGGCATCGATGTGTTCGACATCGAAGTCGATTCCGAGAGCCCGCAGGCTTTCATCGACACCGTCAAGCGCATTTCCATCACCTTCGGTGGCATCAACCTGGAAGACATCAAGGCACCTGAGTGCTTCGAGATCGAAAAGGCTCTGATCGAACAGTGCGACATTCCGGTATTCCACGATGACCAGCACGGCACCGCGATCGTTACCGCGGCCGGCATGATCAACGCCCTGGAAATCGCTGGCAAAACCCTGGCTGACGCCAAGATCGTCTGCCTGGGCGCTGGCGCTGCGGCCATCTCGTGCATGAAGCTGATCGTCAGCATGGGCGCCAAGCTGGAAAACATCTACATGGTCGACAGCAAGGGCGTGATCCAGTCCGAGCGTACCGACCTGAACCAGTACAAGGCGATGTTTGCGCATCCGTCCTCCAAGCGCACCCTGGCTGAGGCCCTCGACGGTGCCGACGTATTCGTCGGCCTGTCCGGTCCGAACCTGCTGAGCGCTGAAGGCCTGAAGGCCATGGCAGCCAACCCGATCGTGTTCGCCTGCTCCAACCCGGACCCAGAAATCGCGCCGGAACTGGCACACGCCACCCGCGACGACGTGATCATGGCGACCGGCCGTTCGGACTACCCGAACCAGGTCAACAACGTGCTGGGCTTCCCGTTCATCTTCCGCGGTGCCCTGGACGTTCGCGCCAAGCGCATCAACGAAGAAATGAAAGTGGCGGCCGCCAACGCCCTGCGTGAACTGGCCAAGCTGCCGGTGCCTCAGGACGTGTGCGATGCCTACGGTGGCGCCAAGCTGGAATTCGGTCGTGAGTACATCATTCCGAAACCAATGGACAAGCGCCTGATCACCGTGATCTCCGACGCCGTGGCCAAAGCTGCGATCGAGACCGGTGTGGCCACCCTGCCGTATCCGAAAAACTACCCGCTGCAAAGCGTGGATGATGTGTTCAACGGCTAAGCCGTTGTAGCGCACCAACAAAAAGCCCCGGCTCTTGCGAGTCGGGGCTTTTTGCTGTCTGGCTATAAACCCAAGGCCTGCGCAGAACCAAATGTGGGAGGGGGCTTGCCCCCGATGGCGGACTGTCAGTCAATGAACCTGGTGACTGACACACCGCCATCGGGAGCAAGCTCCCTCCCACAGGGTTGACCGCATGGGCTTAGAACAGATCGATCGGTGCCGCCTCATCCGCCGGCAGCGGGCTGCCCGGCGCCACGCCATTGCCCAGCTCGTTGATCGACGGCGGCGTGTCCTCGCTCTTGAACAGCTCGAAGTACGCATTCGGCGTGCTCGGCGATGCTGCGCGGCCACTGACCGGGTCGATCCGCAGGCTGAGGATGCCTTCCGGTTCCGGCTGGGTATGCAGCGGCTTGTCCTTCAAGGCGGCGCCCATGTAGCTCATCCAGATCGGCAGCGCGACGGTACCGCCGAACTCGCGGCGGCCGAGGCTTTCCGGCTGGTCGTAGCCGGTCCATACGGTGGTCACGTAGTCGGCGTTGTAGCCGGAGAACCAGGCGTCCTTGGATTCGTTGGTGGTACCGGTCTTGCCCGCGATGTCCGCGCGGCCCAGGGCCAGTGCACGGCGGCCGGTGCCTTTCTTGATCACGTCTTCCAGGATGCTGTTGAGGATGTAGGTGGTGCGGCCATCCACCACGCGTTCGGCCACTGCCGGCGCCTGCGGTTCAGGCGCGGTGCTCGGGTTCGCCGCCGGCGTGACGCCTGGGGTCGGCTCGATGGTGATACCGCCGTTGCTCGGTGCGGCCAGCCCATCGCTGGCGGCCACGCCATTGACCACATCACCCGGCACCCGTGGCGGGTTGGCGGTGAACAGGGTGTCGCCATTGCGGCTTTCGATCTTGTCGATCAGGTACGGCGTGATCTTGTAGCCGCCGTTGGCAAACGTGCTCCAGCCGGTGGCGATTTCCATCGGCGTGAGGGTCGCCGTCCCCAGGGCCAGGGACAGGTTCGGCGGCAGGTCCGCCTTGTTGAAACCAAAGCGGGTGATGTAGTCGATGGTCTTGCCCACGCCCATCGCCTGCAGCAAGCGGATCGACACCAGGTTACGCGACTTGTACAGCGCCTCGCGGATGCGGATCGGGCCGAGGAAGGTGTTGGTGTCGTTCTTCGGACGCCAGACCTTGTCCAGGTACTCGTCGACAAACACGATCGGTGCATCGTTGACCAGGCTGGCGGCGGTGTAGCCGTTGTCCAGGGCGGCACTGTAGACGAACGGCTTGAAGCTCGAACCCGGCTGGCGCTTGGCCTGGGTGGCACGGTTGTAGTTGCTCTGCTCGAACGCGAAACCGCCGACCAGGGCACGGATCGCGCCGTTCTGCGGGTCGAGGGAGACCAGGGCGCCTTGGGCGACCGGCACCTGGCTGAATTTCAGGCTGTCGTCCTTCTGGCGTTGCACGCGGATCAAATCACCCACCTGCGCCACGTCCGACGGCTGCTTGGGCATCGGCCCCATGCTGTTGGTGTTCAGGAATGGGCGCGCCCATTTCATGCTGTCCCACGCCACATGCGCTTCGCCGGTGCGGGTCAGTACCTGCACGCCGTCCTTCTTCACCTGGGTGACGATGGCCGGTTCCAGGCCGCTGATCGTGCGCTGTTTGCCGAGTTCGGTGGTCCAGGCGCTCAGGGTCTTGCCCGGCAGGCGCGATTCGGGGCCGCGGTAGCCATGGCGCTGGTCGTAGGTGATCAGGCCTTCATGCACCGCGTTGTTGGCGATTTCCTGCAAGTCGCTCGGAACGGTCGTGGTCACACGGAAGCCTTCGGTGTAGGCCTCGCTGCCATAACGGCCGACCATCTCGGCCCGTGCCATCTCCGCGATATAAGGGGCGTTCACTTCCGGGGTCGGTACGTGGTAACTGGCGTTCAGCGGCTCGGCCACCGCGCTTTCATAGGCGCTCTGGCTGATTTTGCCCAGCTTGTACATGCGCCCCAGAATCCAGTCGCGCCGCTCTTTGCTGCGTGCCGGGTTGGCCAGCGGGTTGAAGCGCGAGGGTGCCTTGGGCAGGCCGGCAATCATGGCCATCTGCGCCAGGCTGGCGTCGCGAATCGACTTGCCGTAGTAGACCTGGGACGCGGCTTCGATGCCGTAGGCGCGGTTGCCCAGGTAGATTTTATTGACGTACAGCTCAAGGATCTCGTCCTTGGTCAACTGCCGCTCGATCTGCAGTGCCAGCAGGATCTCGGTGGCTTTGCGTGAAAAGCTGCGTTCGCTGGTGAGGAAGAAGTTCTTCGCCACCTGCATGGTGATCGTGCTGCCGCCGGATTGAATGTGTCCGCTTTTTACCAATTGCGTGGCGGCCCGCACCAGGCTGCTGGGGTCGACGCCGTAGTGGTTGGCGAAATTATCGTCCTCGGCCGACAGCAGGGCGTTGATGAAATTGGGTGGAATATCCGCGAAACGAATCGGGGTACGGCGCATTTCGCCGAACTCCGCGATCAGTTTTTCATCGCTGCTGTAGACCCGCAAAGGAATCTGCAACTGGATGCTTCTCAGGGCCTCTACGGAGGGCAATCCCGGACTAAGGTAGAGGTAGGCGCCGCTGAGGACGAGCAGCAGCCCGCAAACGATGGCGACAATGGAGTACCCGAAAAACTTCAGCAGACGAATCAAGGCTTTTGGATTTCCAGAGAAAAGAATGGGTTAGGCGCCGGGGCATGCATGGCAAACGATGAATCGACCCTGGCTGCAGATAAAAAGCGGGAAAAAACGCTGGGCATTAAAGCATTTTCGGCTTGGGGCGTCATTCGCGCCTCGCAAACAAGGCGACCGAATGCACGCTGCCACGCGCCAATCAGGCGGTATGACAGGGAAAGTTTTAGGGAGTTTTATGGAAAAGGGATTTTTCAGGCGAAAAGTCGATACCGTCCTGGGTGTCGACATCCAGGACACCGGCATCCGGTTGATCGAACTCGGCCACTCGCCCACCGGCTACAACGTGCAAAGCTACGCCACACAGGCGCTACCGCCCCAGGCGGTAGTCGACAGCAGCGTGCTCGACCTCGACGGCGTGGGGCAGACGTTGTCCCAGGCATTGGCCCGCTCGCGCACCTCGGCCCGCCAAGCGGCCGTGGCCGTGGCGGGAGCTTCGGTGATTACCCGGGTGATCGAGTTAGAGGCGGGGCTCAGTGAGGAAGAAATGACCTGGATGATCCAGATGGAGGCCGACCAGTACATCCCTTATCCGCTGGATGAGATGGCCCTGGATTTCCAGGTTCGCGGGCCGTCGGCCCAGAACCTGGCGCGGGTTGATGTATTGCTCGCGGCGTGCCATAAGGCCCAGGTAGAGGCTCGGGTCGCGGTTTTGACCCTGGCTGGGCTGGTGCCGAAGGTGGTGGATGTGGAAGCATTTGCATTCGCACGCGCTTGCAGTCAGGATTTCGCCAGCTTCACGCCGGGCCATCGAGTCGATGGCGCACAATGGGCCGCGGATGCCCGCGGGATGGGAATTGCTTGCGGGTTGGCCCTGAGGAGTTTCGCTTGAAGACACTAATCAACCTTTTGCCCTGGCGCCAGGCGCTGGCGGAACGGCGGCGCAAATTCTTTCTGGGGTTGCTGCTGGCGTTTGCCTGCGTGGCGTTCGCAACCGTCTGGTTGGCCGATCAGGTGATCGACCGGGCGATCGATCGACAAGTGACGCGCAATAGTCATCTGGACAAGGACGCTGCCGTCCTCGACTCGCGCATCAAGACCATCGATGACCTGCAGGAACAAAGCCAGCAATTGGCGGAGCGCATGAAGGTCGTGCAGGACTTGAACGAAGCCCGCTCGGCCGGTGCCCAGCTCTTGGATCAGTTGGCCCGCGCGATGCCAGACGGCGTGCATTTGCACGAGGTCGTGGCGAAGGGCGATACGGTCAGCATCCGTGGCAGCGCCGATTCCAGCCAGGACATCGCCCAACTGATGCGCCGCCTGCAAGCCTCCGAAGGCGCCCATGCCACTCGGCTGCAACATGTGCGGATGGAAGATGGCCAGGGCGGCAACGAATTTCAATTGATGGTGCGCCAGGGAGAGTCCGCCGAGGCTCAACCGTGAGCCTGCCCAGGCTCGACTTTTCCGCTCTCACCCACAACGCTGCGAAATGGCCCTTGCCCGCCAAGGTCGTGCTCGGCTGCGCGCTCGCCGGTCTGGTGCTGTGGGTGGGCGATGGGACGTACCTGAGCCCCTCGCGGCAACGGTTGCAGGCGGTCGAGGCGCAGGGCGTCGTCTTGCAGCGACAGGTGGCCCAGAAGGCTGGCCTTGCCGCCAGCCTGGAGGCGCGCAGCCAGCAGCTTCAGGCGATGCAGGCGCGTTTTGCCGGGCTGATGCAGCAGTTGCCCGGTGCATCCGAGGTGCCCGCATTGCTCGAAGATATCGCTCGCCTGGGGGCGGCCAATGGGGTGCTCGTCGACGCTATCGTGGTGTTGGATGAACAGCCCCGGCCACTCTATATCGAGCAGCCGTTACGCCTGGACGTCACCGGGGCTTATCACGACCTGGCGATGTTTGTGAGCGCTTTGGGCGGCTTACCGCGCATCGTCACGGTGCATGATGTGGCGCTTCGGGCTGATGCGGCCGGGTTGCGCCTGGAGTTGGTGGCCAAGACCTATCGCAATCCGTCGTCGGGCGGTCAGTCGACCCCGGCCGTCGAGCCGGGGCCGCGCTTTGTCTATGACGCGCTGGCCTTGCGTGATCCGTTCCAGCCGCGCGCCTTGCAGGTCGGTCACGTACCCGGCCGGCCCGCGCTCGCACCGGACCTCGGGCGTGCCCGCGGTGCCCTGGAAGGTATCGCCGTCGACCAGTTCGAAATGGTCGGCACGCTGTCCCGAGGCGCGCAGACCTTCGCTCTGCTGCGTGCCGCTGCCAGCGTCCACAGGCTGGCGGTCGGCGATTACCTGGGGCCGGACCACGGTCGGGTCACGGCTATTGATGAGGGCCATGTGGAATTGCTCGAATTGTTTCCCGATGAACAGGGCGCGTGGCTGGAACGCCCGCGAACCCTCGTGCTGAACGTCAACTCATAACGGAATCAAACAATGAAAAGGACTTTCTCGTCCTTCGGTGTGGCGCTATGGATAGCGTTCACGGCACCGATGGCTGCTGCTGTGCCCAATCGTGTGGATCTGATCCAGCTGCCGCCTCCCGGCGGTGCGGCATCAGGTACCTATACCGGCGACAAGCTGAACCTCAACTTCCAGAACATCGAGCTGCGCGCCGTGTTGCAGCAGATTGCCGATGTGGCGGGCCTGAATCTGGTCGCCAGCGACGATGTGCAAGGTTCGATCACCCTGCGGCTCAAGGACGTGCCTTGGGACCAGGCGCTGGACCTGGTGTTGCAAAGCAAGGGGCTGGACCAGCGGATAAAGGCCGGGGTGCTGTTGGTGGCGCCCGCCGACGAGTTGGCCGCGCGCGAGCTGCTGACGCTGGAGTCGCGCAAGCAGATGGCTGAACTGGCGCCATTGCGGCGCGAACTGTTGCAGGTCAATTACGCCAAGGCTGCGGACCTGGCCAAGTTGTTCCAATCGGTGACCGGCCTGGAAGGCGCCACCGACGAACGCGGCTCGGTGGCGGTGGATGACCGCACCAACAACATCATCGCCTACCAGACCGGCGAACGCCTGGAAGAGCTGCGACGCATCGTGGCGCAGCTGGATATTCCGGTGCGCCAGGTGATGATCGAGGCGCGGATTGTCGAGGCCAATGTCGACTACGACAAAAGCCTGGGCGTGCGCTGGGGAGGGCGGATCAATCGCGGCAACTGGGGCGCTGGCGGTGTCGAGAAACCTCCGGAGCCAGGCACCGAGCCTGTGGAAAACCCGTCCGGCTCGCCCTTTGTCGACTTGGGGGCGCTCACTAACACCTCCGGGCTGGGGATCGCGTTTATTACCGACAACCTGCTGCTGGACCTGGAACTGACCGCGATGGAAAAAACCGGCAACGGCGAGATTGTCTCGCAGCCCAAGGTGGTCACGTCCGACAAGGAGACCGCGCGCATCCTCAAGGGCACCGAGATTCCCTACCAGGAGTCCAGCTCCAGCGGCGCCACCTCGGTGTCGTTCAAGGAGGCTTCGCTGTCCCTGGAAGTCACCCCGCAAATCACCCCCGACGACCGCGTGATCATGGAGGTCAAAGTCACCAAGGATGAGCCGGATTACCTGAACAAGCTCAACGACGTACCGCCGATCAAGAAAAACGAGGTCAACGCCAAGGTGCTGGTCAGGGACGGCGAGACCATCGTCATCGGCGGAGTTTTCTCCAATACCCAAAGCAAAGTGCTAGATAAAGTGCCATTTTTGGGCGATGTGCCGTATCTTGGCCGCCTTTTCCGGCGCGATGTGCTGGCAGAAAAAAAATCCGAGCTGCTGGTATTCCTGACTCCGCGTATTATGAATAACCAGGCGATTGCTGTGAGTCGTTGATTCTGTGCGAAATTTGATTCTTGTAGGACCGATGGGGGCTGGAAAAAGCACCATCGGCCGTTTGCTGGCCAAAGAGCTGCGCCTGCCATTCAAAGACTCCGATAAGGAAATTGAAGTGCGCTCGGGTGCCAATATCCCGTGGATCTTCGATAAGGAAGGCGAACTGGGCTTTCGTGACCGTGAGCAGGCGATGATTGCCGAGCTGTGCGCTTGCGATGGCGTGGTCCTGGCGACCGGCGGCGGTGCTGTGATGCGCGAGGAGAACCGCCGGGCATTGCATGCCGGTGGTCGGGTGGTCTATCTGCATGCGTCGGTCGAGCAGCAGGTGGGGCGCACCGCGCGTGATCGCAATCGCCCACTGCTGCGCACCGCCGACCCGGCGAAGACCCTGCGGGATCTGCTGGCGCTGCGCGATCCGCTGTATCGGGAAATCGCCGATCTGGTGGTGGAAACCGATGAGCGGCCACCTCGGATGGTGGTGCTCGACATTCTCGAGCGCCTGCAACGGCTGCCACCCCGTTAAAGCCAGGCCCGAAATGCGCTATTCTCGGCGGCGCGTCATCACCCTGCGGGGTGTGGCGTAGAGCCATCAGGCGACGTCGGATCACGACGTTGCCGGTCGTTAATACATCTTCAACGCGGGGACACATGCAGACACTTAAGGTCGATCTAGGCGAGCGCAGCTACCCGATCCATATTGGCGAAGGTCTGCTCGACCAGCCCGAGTTGCTCGCACCGCATATTGCCGGGCGGCAAGTGGCGATCATCTCCAACGAAACGGTCGCGCCGCTGTATCTTGAGCGTCTGAGCCGCAGCCTGGCGGCGTACTCGGTGATCTCCGTGGTGCTGCCCGACGGCGAAGCCCACAAGAACTGGGAAACCCTGCAACTGATCTTCGATGGCCTGCTGACCGCACGCCATGACCGGCGCACCACCGTGGTCGCCCTCGGTGGCGGCGTGATTGGTGACATGGCCGGTTTTGCGGCCGCCTGTTACCAGCGCGGCGTGGATTTCATCCAGGTGCCGACCACCTTGCTGTCCCAGGTCGATTCGTCGGTGGGCGGCAAGACCGGCATCAACCATCCGCTGGGCAAAAACATGGTGGGCGCGTTCTACCAGCCCCAGGCTGTGCTGATCGACACCGCGACCCTCAACACCTTGCCCCCGCGCGAGCTGTCGGCGGGCCTGGCGGAAGTCATCAAGTACGGGCTGATCTGCGACGAGCCGTTCCTGACCTGGCTGGAAGAACATGTCGACGCCCTGCGCGCGCTGGACCAGGTGGCGCTGACCGAAGCGATCTCCCGTTCCTGTGCGGCCAAGGCGCTGGTGGTGAATGCCGACGAACGGGAGTCCGGTGTACGGGCCACCTTGAACCTGGGCCACACCTTCGGCCATGCGATCGAAACGCACATGGGCTATGGTGTGTGGTTGCATGGGGAAGCCGTAGCGGCTGGCACAGTGATGGCATTGGAGATGTCGCAACGCCTGGGCTGGATCAGCGCCCAGGAGCGGGATCGGGGCATCCGCCTGTTCCAGCGCGCCGGGTTGCCGGTGATCCCGCCCGAGGAAATGAGCGAGGCGGATTTCCTCGAACATATGGCGATAGACAAGAAAGTGATCGACGGTCGACTGCGACTGGTGCTGCTGCGCCGCATGGGCGAAGCGGTGGTGACCGACGATTATCCGAAAGAGATTCTACAGGCCACGCTGGGAGCGGATTACCGCGCCCTGGCCCAGCTTAAAGGTTAATAAGAGCCCGATGACTAGTTTGCATGCCGACGAGGCGTTCCTCGGCCATTACCAGTTAAGCCACGACCCCTTCGCTCCACGGGTGCCTGGTTTCAAATTCTTCCCTGCGCAGCGCAAGCCGGTGCTCGGGCAGTTGCATCACCTGGCGCGTTACAGCCAGTTGTTGCTGGTCGTCACCGGCCCACTGGGCAGCGGCAAGACCTTGCTGCGCCAGGCGCTGGTCGCCAGCACCAACAAGCAATCGGTGCAAAGCGTAGTGGTGTCGGCGCGTGGCGCCGGCGATGCGGCGGGCGTGCTGCGTCAGGTGGCCCAGGCCCTGGACGTTGCCAGCGCCGAGCCGAATGCGATTCTCAAGCAAGTGGTGCAACTGGGCCTGACCGGCCAGGAAGTCTACCTGCTGGTGGACGACGCCGAGCAGCTTGACGAGTCGGCCCTCGAAGCGCTGCTGGCGCTGGCGGCGGGTACGCCGGAAGGCCGTCCGCATGTGTTCCTGTTCGGTGAGTCGTCCCTGATCGCCGCTCTGGAGCAGATCAGCGGCGAGCAGGAGCTGTTCCACGTCATCGAATTGCAGCCGTATGAAGAGGAAGAAACCCGCGAATATCTGGCACAACGCCTCGAAGGCGCCGGGCAGGGCATCGAACTTTTCTCCGCTCAGCAGATCTCTGATATTCACGAAAGCTCCGACGGCTGGCCTGGCACCATCAACCAGGTTGCCCGCGATGCGATGATTGAAGCCATGATTGCCAGCCGCTCTGCGGTCAAGCGTCCAAAGATGGGGTTCACTATGCCTAAAAAGCACGTATTGGCTATTTCCGCCGTTGTCGTGGTCGCTGTCGCCGCCGCCTGGTTGATCCCAGGTCGCAGCAAGGCACCGACGCCTGCCGGCGCGCCAACCGAACAGGCGCAGTTACCACTGGGTAAACCCACGCCGAATGTCGAGTTCGCCAACTCCGGCCAACCGACCAACCTGCCGATGGTCGGCCAGCCCGTCATGCGCGGCCCGCTCGCCGAAGCGGCCGGCGGTATCTCCGAAGGCGACGACGGCGTGCCAGTGGAAGGCTCCAGCAGCACACCGCCGACCGTGACCACCACCGCGCCGCCAGTGGGCGTGCCTGCCGGTCAACCGGCGGCAAAACCAACGCCTGTGCCTGTACCTGCGCCTACGGTCGCGACCGCCAAACCGGCGCCCGTCGCCAAGCCGGTCGCGCCAGCGCCTGTCGCCAAGCCAGCTCCGGCCCCGGCCGCCAAACCGGCGGAAAAACCGGTGACTGTCGCCAAGGCCGGCGCCACCGGCAGCAGCTGGTACACCAGCCAGCCCAGCGGTAACTTCGTGGTGCAGATCCTCGGCACCAGCTCCGAAGCCAATGCTCAAGCCTTCGTCAAAGAGCAGGGCGGCGAGTACCGTTATTTCAAGAAGGTGCTCAACGGCAAGCCGCTTTACGTGATCACTTACGGCAGCTTCTCCAGCCGTGCCGCCGCCGATACCGCTATCAAAGCCTTGCCAGCGAAGGTTCAGGCTGGTAAACCTTGGCCTCGCACTGTTGCCAGCGTTCAACAAGAACTGGCAGCAACTCGCTGAAGATTCGGCGGCCTTACCCAGGCCGCCCTCCCGGCACCTCAAAAAAAACCGCAAGTGCGTGCAGCCCTCAAGGCCGCGCGCATTGTGGTGTCTGCGTCACAGTGGCTTTTGAGTCGTAGCGGTCAAAATTAAAAAAGTTTTGACTAGCACAGCATATCGCTTTAAACCTTTCATAAATGCGACATAGATTTGCGACATCTCGTCGCTAAATTTGTGAGCGTCTGTGTCGGTGTGTACAATGACCTCCCTTTTGCCCCTGCAAAGCCGGCGAACGTTCGGCGTGGAAGGTAACTGGTTGAATTGAAAAGAAATTTGCCTCGATATAAGAGGCAGCCTGGTGAGAAAGTGTCTATGAAAGCAGGTCTGTACCAACCCGATGAATTCAAGGATAACTGCGGTTTCGGCCTGATTGCCCATATGCAGGGCGAGCCCAGTCATACCCTTTTGCAAACGGCCATCGAGGCCCTGACCTGCATGACCCACCGCGGTGGGATCAACGCCGACGGCAAGACCGGTGACGGTTGTGGCTTGCTCATTCAAAAGCCCGACCTGTTCCTGCGCGCCATCGCCAAACAGCATTTCGCGGTCGAGCTGCCCAAGCAGTACGCCGTGGGCATGGTGTTTTTCAACCAGGACCCGGTCAAAGCCGAAGCCGCTCGCGAGAACATGAACCGCGAAATCCTCGCGGCCGGCCTGCAACTTGTCGGCTGGCGCAAAGTGCCGATCGACACCAGTGTGCTCGGCCGCCTGGCCCTGGAGCGCCTGCCGCAGATCGAACAAGTGTTCATCGCGGGCGACGGCCTGAGCGACCAGGACATGGCGATCAAGCTGTTCACCTCGCGTCGTCGCTCGTCCGTGTCGAATGCCGCCGACACCGACCACTACATCTGCAGCTTTTCGCACAAGACCATCATTTATAAAGGCCTGATGATGCCGGCGGACTTGACCGCCTTCTATCCGGACCTGAGCGATGAGCGCCTGCAAACCGCGATCTGCGTGTTCCACCAGCGCTTCTCCACCAACACCCTGCCGAAATGGCCGCTGGCCCAGCCATTCCGCTTCCTCGCCCACAACGGCGAGATCAACACCATCACCGGCAACCGCAACTGGGCCGTGGCCCGTCGCACCAAGTTCGCCAACGATTTGATGGACCTGGAAGAGCTCGGCCCGCTGGTCAACCGCGTCGGCTCCGACTCCTCCAGCATGGACAACATGCTCGAACTGATGGTCACCGGCGGCATCGACCTGTTCCGTGGCGTGCGGATGATCATTCCGCCTGCGTGGCAGAACGTCGAGACCATGGACCCCGATCTGCGGGCGTTCTATGAGTACAACTCGATGCACATGGAACCGTGGGACGGCCCGGCCGGCGTGGTCATGACCGACGGCCGCTACGCGGTGTGCCTGCTCGACCGTAACGGTCTGCGCCCGGCGCGTTGGGTGACCACCACCAACGGTTTCATCACCCTCGCGTCGGAAATCGGCGTGTGGAACTACCAGCCGGAAGATGTGATCGCCAAAGGCCGCGTCGGCCCTGGCCAGATCCTCGCCGTGGACACCGAAACCGGGCAGATCCTCGACACCGATGCGATCGACAACCGCTTGAAGTCCCGTCACCCGTACAAGCAATGGCTGCGCAAGAATGCCCTGCGCATCCAGGCGACCATGGAAGACAACGACCACGGTTCGGCGTTCTACGACATCGACCAGCTCAAGCAGTACATGAAGATGTACCAGGTCACGTTCGAAGAGCGCGACCAGGTGCTGCGTCCGCTCGGCGAGCAAGGCTACGAGGCGGTCGGCTCGATGGGCGACGACACGCCGATGGCCGTGCTGTCCCAGCGCGTTCGCACGCCATACGACTATTTCCGCCAGCAGTTCGCCCAGGTGACCAACCCACCGATCGACCCGCTGCGTGAAGCCATCGTGATGTCCCTGGAAGTGTGTCTCGGCGCCGAGCGCAACATCTTCCAGGAATCGCCTGAGCACGCCTCCCGCGTGATCCTCAGCTCGCCGGTCATTTCCCCGGCCAAGTGGCGTTCGCTGATGACCCTGGAGCGTCCGGGCTTCGACCGCCAGATCATCGACCTGAACTACGACGAGAGCCTCGGCCTTGAAGCCGCGGTGCGCAATGTCGCGGACCAGGCCGAAGAAGCCGTGCGCGCCGGGCGTACCCAGATCGTGCTGACCGACCGTCACATCGCACCGGGCAAGCTGCCGATCCACGCCTCCCTGGCCACCGGCGCGGTCCATCACCGCCTGACCGAAAAAGGCCTGCGCTGCGACTCCAACATCCTCGTGGAAACCGCCACCGCCCGCGACCCGCATCACTTCGCGGTGCTGATCGGTTTCGGCGCCTCGGCGGTGTACCCGTTCCTCGCCTACGAAGTGCTCGGTGACCTGATCCGTACCGGTGAAGTGCTGGGCGACCTCTACGAGGTGTTCAAGAACTACCGCAAAGGCATCACCAAGGGCCTGCTGAAGATCCTGTCGAAGATGGGCATCTCCACCGTCACTTCCTACCGTGGCGCGCAGTTGTTCGAGGCCATTGGCCTGTCGGAAGAAGTCTGCGAGCTGAGCTTCCGTGGCGTACCGAGCCGCATCAAGGGTGCGCGTTTCGTCGACATCGAAGCCGAGCAGAAAGCCCTGGCGGCCGAAGCCTGGAGTGCGCGCAAGCCGATCCAGCAAGGCGGCCTGCTCAAGTTCGTACACGGTGGCGAGTATCACGCCTACAACCCGGACGTGGTCAGCACCCTGCAAGCCGCCGTGCAGCAGGGCGACTACGCCAAGTTCAAGGAATACACCGCGCTGGTGGATAACCGCCCGGTGTCGATGATCCGCGACCTGTTCAAGGTGAAAACCCTGGATACGCCGCTGGCCCTCAGCGAAATCGAACCGCTCGAATCGGTCCTCAAGCGCTTCGACTCCGCCGGTATTTCCCTGGGTGCCTTGTCGCCCGAGGCGCACGAAGCCCTGGCCGAAGCCATGAACCGCCTGGGTGCGCGTTCCAACTCCGGCGAAGGCGGCGAAGACCCGGCGCGCTATGGCACCATCAAGAGCTCGAAAATCAAGCAAGTGGCGACTGGCCGTTTCGGTGTAACCCCGGAATACCTGGTCAACGCCGAAGTGCTGCAGATCAAAGTCGCCCAGGGCGCCAAGCCCGGTGAAGGCGGCCAGCTGCCAGGCGGCAAGGTCAACGGTCTGATCGCCAAGCTGCGTTATGCGGTGCCGGGCGTGACCCTGATCTCGCCACCGCCGCACCACGACATCTACTCGATCGAAGACTTGTCGCAGCTGATTTTCGACCTCAAACAAGTCAACCCGCAGGCCCTGGTCTCGGTGAAACTGGTGGCGGAAGCCGGCGTGGGCACGATCGCCGCCGGTGTGGCCAAGGCCTATGCCGACCTGATCACCATCTCCGGCTACGACGGCGGCACCGGCGCTTCGCCGCTGACCTCGATCAAGTACGCCGGCGCTCCGTGGGAGCTGGGCCTGGCCGAGACGCACCAGACCCTGCGCGGCAACGACCTGCGCGGCAAAGTCCGGGTGCAAACCGACGGCGGCCTGAAAACCGGCCTCGACGTGATCAAGGCCGCGATCCTCGGCGCCGAAAGCTTCGGCTTCGGCACCGCGCCGATGATCGCCCTGGGCTGCAAATACCTGCGCATCTGCCACCTGAACAACTGCGCCACCGGCGTCGCCACTCAGAACGAGAAGCTGCGCAAGGATCACTACATCGGCACCGTCGACATGGTGGTGAATTTCTTCACCTACGTCGCCGAAGAAACCCGTGAGTGGCTGGCCAAGCTGGGCGTGCGCTCCCTCGAAGAGCTGATCGGCCGCACCGATCTGCTGGACATCCTCGAAGGCCAGACCGCCAAGCAACAACACTTGGACCTGACGCCGCTGTTGGGCAGCGATCACATCCCGGCCGACAAGCCGCAATTCTGCCAGGTGGACCGCAACCCACCGTTCGACAAGGGCCTGCTGGCCGAGAAGATGGTCGAGATGGCCGCTTCGTCGATCAACGACGCCAGCGGCGGCGAATTCAGCCTGGACATTTGCAACTGCGACCGTTCCATCGGCGCACGCATCTCCGGCGAAATCGCGCGCAAGCACGGCAACCAGGGCATGGCCAAGGCGCCGATCACCTTCCGCTTCACGGGCACCGCGGGCCAGAGCTTCGGCGTGTGGAACGCTGGCGGCCTGCACATGTACCTGGAAGGTGACGCCAACGACTACGTGGGCAAGGGCATGACCGGTGGCAAGCTGGTGATCGTTCCGCCTAAAGGCAGCGTCTACAAGACCCAGGACAGTGCCATCATCGGCAACACCTGCTTGTACGGCGCCACCGGCGGCAAGCTGTTCGCCGCGGGTACCGCCGGTGAGCGTTTCGCCGTGCGTAACTCCGGTGCCCACACCGTGGTGGAAGGCACTGGCGATCACTGCTGCGAGTACATGACCGGGGGCTTTGTCGCGGTACTGGGCAAGACCGGTTACAACTTCGGTTCGGGCATGACCGGCGGTTTCGCCTACGTGCTCGACCAGGACAACACCTTCGTCGACCGGGTCAACCACGAGTTGGTCGAGATCCAGCGGATCAGCGGCGAAGCGATGGAATCCCACCGTAACCACTTGCAGCACGTGCTGGACGAGTACGTCGAGGAAACCGGCAGCGAATGGGGTCGTAACCTCGCCGAGAACCTTGATGATTTCCTGCGTCGTTTCTGGCTGGTCAAGCCCAAGGCTGCCAACCTGAAATCGTTGCTTTCCAGCATCCGTGCCAACCCGCAGTGATATGCGCCTGAAGAGTTTGATGAGGTTTTAACATGGCTGAACGTCTGAATAACGACTTCCAGTTCATCGATGTCGGGCGCAAAGATCCGAAGAAGAAACTGTTGCGTCAACGCAAGAAAGAGTTCGTGGAAATCTACGAACCCTTCAAACCCCAGCAGTCGGCCGACCAGGCCCACCGCTGCCTGGGGTGCGGTAACCCGTATTGCGAATGGAAGTGTCCGGTACACAACTTCATTCCCAACTGGCTGAAACTGGTGGCCGAGGGCAACATCCTCGCCGCCGCCGAGCTGTCGCACCAGACCAACACCCTGCCGGAAGTCTGCGGCCGGGTGTGCCCGCAGGACCGTCTGTGCGAGGGTGCCTGCACCCTCAACGACGGTTTTGGCGCGGTGACCATCGGTTCGGTGGAGAAGTACATCACCGACACCGCCTTCGCCATGGGCTGGCGCCCGGACATGTCCAAGGTCAAGCCGAACGGCAAGCGCGTCGCGATCATCGGCGCGGGCCCGGCGGGCCTGGGCTGTGCCGACGTGCTGGTGCGTGGCGGCGTGACCCCGGTGGTGTTCGACAAGAACCCGGAAATCGGCGGCCTGCTGACCTTCGGCATCCCCGAGTTCAAGCTGGAAAAAACCGTGCTGAGCAATCGTCGTGAAGTGTTCTCTGGCATGGGCATCGAGTTCCGCCTGAACACCGAAGTCGGCAAAGACGTGACCATGGAACAACTGCTCGCCGAATACGATGCGGTGTTCATGGGCATGGGCACCTACACCTACATGAAGGGCGGCTTTGCCGGCGAGGACCTGCCAGGCGTGTACGACGCGCTCGACTTCCTGATCGCCAACGTCAACCGCAACCTGGGCTTTGAAAAGTCGCCGGAAGACTTCATCGACATGAAAGGCAAGAAGGTCGTGGTGCTGGGCGGTGGCGACACCGCGATGGACTGCAACCGTACCTCGATCCGCCAGGGCGCCAAGTCGGTGACCTGTGCGTATCGTCGTGACGAAGCGAACATGCCGGGCTCGCGCAAAGAGGTGAAGAACGCCAAGGAAGAAGGCGTGAAATTCCTCTACAACCGCCAGCCGATCGCGATTGTCGGTGAAGACCGCGTCGAAGGCGTGAAGGTGGTCGAGACCCGTCTCGGCGAACCGGACGCCCGTGGCCGTCGCAGCCCCGAGCCGATCCCGGGTTCCGAAGAGATCATCCCGGCCGACGCCGTGGTCATCGCCTTCGGCTTCCGCCCAAGCCCGGCTCCGTGGTTCGAGCAGTTCCAGATCCAGACCGACAGCCAGGGCCGCGTCGTCGCCCCGGAACAAGGCCAGTACAAGCACCAGACCAGCAACCCGAAGATCTTCGCCGGTGGCGACATGGTGCGCGGCTCTGACCTGGTAGTGACGGCGATCTTCGAAGGCCGCAACGCCGCCGAAGGTATCCTGGACTACCTGCAGGTCTGACCCATTTCATCTTTGAAATGTGGCCAAAATGTGGGAGGGGGCTTGCCCCCGATAGCGGTAGTCCAGTTAAAGATACTGAGACTGACACA
The DNA here is from genome assembly GCF_002028325.1 of Pseudomonas veronii. NCBI lineage: Bacteria > Pseudomonadati > Pseudomonadota > Gammaproteobacteria > Pseudomonadales > Pseudomonadaceae > Pseudomonas > Pseudomonas veronii. Next base: position 494,654 of record NZ_CP018420.1, read on the forward strand.
CTGCAATCGGGGGCAAGCCCCCTCCCACATTTGGTTTTGATGTGCCCAAGAGATTGTCGTAAATCAACCCGATAGATAAAAGGCACGGCTCATCCCGTGCCTTTTGCGTCGCGCTCTGAGAAAATGCCCGTACTTTTTTTGCGGATGCCGACATGACTGCCCTCAAGAACGACCGTTTCCTTCGTGCCCTGCTCAAGCAGCCCGTAGACGTCACCCCTGTGTGGATGATGCGTCAAGCCGGTCGCTACCTGCCGGAATACCGCGCCAGCCGCGCCCAGGCCGGCGACTTCATGAGCCTGTGCATGAACCCGGAGTTCGCCTGCGAAGTCACCCTGCAGCCGTTGGACCGCTACCCGGAGCTGGATGCGGCCATCCTCTTCTCCGATATCCTCACCATTCCTGATGCCATGGGCCAAGGCCTGTACTTCGAGACCGGCGAAGGCCCGCGTTTCAAGAAAGTCATCAGCACCCTGGCCGACATCGAAGCGCTGCCGATCCCGGACCCGCACAAAGACCTCGGTTACGTGATGGACGCCGTCAGCACCATCCGCCGCGAGCTCAATGGCCGCGTGCCGCTGATCGGCTTCTCCGGCAGCCCCTGGACCCTGGCCACCTACATGGTCGAAGGCGGCTCGTCGAAAGACTTCCGCAAGACCAAGGCCATGCTCTACGACAACCCGCAGGCCATGCACCTGCTGCTGGACAAGCTGGCGCAGTCGGTCACCTCGTACCTCAACGGCCAGATCATGGCCGGCGCGCAAGCGGTGCAGATCTTCGACACCTGGGGCGGCAACCTGTCGGCGGCGGCGTACCAGGAGTTCTCCCTGGCCTACATGCGCAAGATCGTCAGCGGCCTGATCCGCGAACACGAAGGCCGTAAAGTGCCGGTGATCCTGTTCACCAAGGGCGGCGGCCTGTGGCTGGAAAGCATCGCCGATGCCGGCGCGGATGCCCTGGGCCTGGACTGGACCTGCGACATCGGCGACGCCCGCCGTCGCGTCGGCAACCAGGTTGCGCTGCAAGGCAACATGGACCCGACCGTGCTGTACGCCAAGCCAGAAGCCATCTGCACCGAAGTCGGGCGCATCCTGGCCAGCTACGGCAAGGGCAGCGGGCATGTGTTCAACCTGGGTCACGGCATTACGCCGGAAGTGAACCCGGAACATGCCGGCGCGTTCTTGCGCGCGGTGCATGAGTTGTCGGCGCAGTATCACGAGTAACAGCGTCCCCGCCTGAATCGAGCCCCCGTCTGCCCGGCAGGCGGGGGCTCGTTGCGCTTCAGCTCTTGTTAAGTCCTGCCTTGGTAGTCTGTGGTCTTTAGGACTTCTCCTACGGCTGCCGTTGTCCGCCCAAGAAAAAATCCTGCCCAACTTTTCCACTCGCCAGTGATTGGCGTCCGTTGTCAGGTGATCGCTGGATGAATACCGCTGACTATTCAACGTGCCAGAAACTGCTGCATTGGGTTTCGGCCGTCATCATCGTGTGGGCGCTATTGTCAGGTTCTGTCGTGGCGATATTCGCCGTGCCGGCCTCGGTCAAAGCGTGGGTGTTTTTTTTCAATGTGTCATTGACCACCCTGTACATCCCGGTGTTTGTCGTGCGGGTTTATTGCTCCTTTACCCACGGCCTGGATTTTTCCGTCAGGCGTTCACCACGGGAATACCTGGCGCTATGGGTGCATAAGGCCATGTATGTGGTGTTGGCAATGGTGCTGGCAACAGGGGTACTGATGATGGATCGCCCGATCAACCTCTTTAACCTGGTCTCCTTCGCACCGTTTCACAGTGACCCGGCCAGCATCGTCTGGTACTCCCGCGTGCATGTGCTGTCCTGCGTGGCCTTGTTGCTGATGCTGGTGATGCACATCGGCGCCGTGGTTATGCACGAGCGCCGGGGCAAGCGGGTGATGGTGCGGATGTCGTTCTAGGGCGCTGCGCCTCAAGCGGAGGCCAGCGGCGGCAACTTCGCCAACTTCAACGCCACCAGCAACGCGCCGAGCAACAGCGCGACGATAAACCCGCCAATCCCGTTCCACCCGGCCAAATGCCAGAAGAACCCCCCCGTGGTGCCGGCGACGCTTGACCCCGCGTAGTAGCAGAACAGGTACAGCGACGACGCTTGCCCCTTGGCTTTCACCGCGCGACGGCCGATCCAGCTGCTGGCCACCGAGTGCGCGCCGAAGAAGCCGAAGGTGAACACCAGCATGCCGGGTATCACCAGCCACAGCGGAGTGAACAGGGTCAGGCCGATGCCGCCAAGCATCGACACGATGGTGGCCCACAGCACACGGCGGCGGCCGAGGCGGTCGGCCAGCGCGCCGATTTTCGCCGAGCTGTAGATGCCCGAGAGGTACACCAGCGACAGCAGGCCGACCACGGCCTGGCTCAGGTCATACGGGGCGGCCAGCAGGCGATAGCCGATGTAGTTGAACATCGTCACAAACGCGCCCATCAGCAGGAAGGCTTCGAGGAACAACCACGGCAGGCCCGCGTCCTTGAAGTGCATGACGAAGCCGTCCACCAGGCTGCGCGGCTTGAGGCTGCTGGCGCGGAAGTTGCGCGATTCGGGGAGGATTTTCCAGAACACCGTCGCGGCGATCAGGGCCAGGGCGCCGATGATCAGCACGGCGGTGTGCCAGCTGACGAAGTCGATCAATACGCCGATGATCAGGCGCCCGCTCATGCCGCCGATGGCGTTACCGCCGATGTACAGGCCCATGGCCAGGCCAATGTGCTGCGGGTGGATCTCTTCGCTCAGGTAGGTCATCGCCACGGCGGCCAGGCCACTCAGGGACAGCCCCAGCAGCGCGCGCATCAGCAGAATCCCTTCCCAGCTCGGCATCAGGCCGCTGGCGATGGTGGACAGGGCGGCACAGAACAACGCGGCGACCATCACCGGCTTGCGCCCCAGGGTGTCGGAAATCGGCCCGGTGATCAGCAGGCCCAGGGCGAGCATCGCCGTGGACACCGACAGCACCAGGCTGCTTTGCGCCGCGTTGATGGAAAATTCGTGGGACAACGCCGGCATCATCGGCTGCACGCAATACAGCAGGGCAAACGTCGCGAAGCCGCCGCAGAACAGCGCCAGCACGGTCCGCATGAACATCGGTGTGCCTTTTTCGATGTACGTGTCAGTGAGCTGCTCCACCCTCTTATCCAGGGCGGTCGGCGGGACTTCTTGAGCGAATGGAGCGACAGCAGATTTCACGGGGACCTCGGGGAGGAAAAGCCTGCCAGGACCGGCAATGCAAAAAAGAATATAGCTGCCTAATGATTCTTTCCAATATATTGTTCGACCTGTTTGATAGCTTTAACGACCTAATGAGGCTGCTATGGAATTACGTCACCTGCGGTACTTCATCGCCGTCGCCGAAGAGCTGCATTTTGGCCGGGCCGCGCAGGTGCTGGGCATCTCGCAACCGCCTCTGAGCCAGCAGATCCAGGCGCTGGAGCACGAGGTGGGGGCGCGTTTGTTCGAGCGGACCAACCGTCGGGTCGAACTGAGCGAAGCCGGGCGCTTGTTCCTGCACGAGGCGCGACTGGTGCTGGCGCAAGTCGATAAGGCCGCGGATGTGGCACGCCGGGCGCAGTTGGGTGAGCTGGGCGAACTGAAGATCGGCTTCACGTCGTCGGCGCCGTTCAATTCGAGCATCCCCCAGGCGATCTTTGCGTTTCGCCAGGCGTTCCCGGCGGTCCACCTGAGTTTGCAGGAAATGAGCAGCACCGAGGTGGCCGAGTCGCTGGTGGATGAGTCGATCCAGGTCGGCTTGATGCGGCCGCTGCCGTTGCCAGACTCGCTGAGTGTGGTGGAGTTGATGCGCGAACCTCTGGTGGCGGTGCTCAACGCCGATCATCCCTTGGTGCAAGGCAGCGAGCGGGGCTTGCACCTGGCGCAGTTGGCCGAGGAGCCGTTCGTGTTTTTCCCGCGCAGCTACGGCAGCGGTCTCTACGCGCAACTGCTCAACCTGGCCCGCGACGCCGGCTTCAGCCCGCGCTTTGCCCAGGAAGCCGGGGAGGCGATGACGATCATCGGGTTGGTCGCGGCGGGGTTGGGCGTGTCGGTGCTGCCGGCGTCCTACCAGCGCATCCGCATCGATGGCGTGGTCTATCGCACCTTGCTTGACCAGGAGGCGGTGACGGCGGTGTGGCTGGTGCAGCGCAAGGGCGCGCAAACGCCGATGGCGCAGGCGTTCGTGGAGTTGTTGACGCGTAAGGCGGCGGTTCGCAGCGCGCTTGGGGGCGGTGAGTTCAGCTGTGTTTTGCCAGCGCTTGCAGAGCCAGGCAGGACGCGGCGATGACAAGCCCACCGGTTTGTGAAGAGGGCGCCGAACGGCGCCCTTTGTCGTTTCCGGGGTTACTGCATCCCCGCCGAACGCAACCCCGCCATGATGTCCCGATCCAGCATGCTCACCCAACGGTTGTAGTTGCGATGGATCTTGCCGTCCTTGTAGCCCAGGTCGCGGCTGTCGCGGTAAGTGATGGCGTAGCTGTTGCGGGTGTAGCGGATGTCGATGGCGGCGTAGAACTGATTGCGCACGGTGATCTCAGCCTGCACCAGTTGCGGGCTCAGGCGTTGCACGGTCCATTCGCGTTTTTGCAGGGCGGTGACGATCACCTGTTTGACTTGTTCTTCGCTGACCTGGGCACCCGCTGGCAAGTCGTGCTGGGTGTTGAGCACCGGTTTGCTGGTGCAACCGGCGCCGGTCAGCAGGGCCAGGGTGATCAGGGTGGCGCGTAGCAAGGAAGACATTCCGTTTTCTCCAGTCGATGTAAAAAGTCAGGACCAGCGGCGGAAGATCAACGAGGTGTTGACGCCGCCGAAGGCAAAATTGTTGTTCATCACGTAGTCGTGGTGCATCTCGCGAAACTCACCTTGCAGGTAATCCAGCTCGCCGCACTGCGGGTCGACGGAATCCAGGTTGAAGGTGTGTACGTACTGGTCGCGGTTCATCATCTCGATGCTGAACCACGACTCCAGCGCCCCGCACGCGCCCAGGGTGTGGCCGAGGAAGCTCTTCTGCGAGCTGATGGGCATGCGGCTGCCGAACAGGCTGTTGGTGGCCAGGGTTTCGGCGATGTCGCCCTGGTCGGTGGCGGTGCCATGGCCGTTCACGTAGCCGATGACCGAGGGCTCGAGCCCGGCGTCTTCCAGGGCCAGCTCCATGGCGCGGCGCATGGTTTTCTGTTCCGGGCGCGTGGTGTGCTGGCCGTCGGCGTTGCTGCCGAAACCGACAATTTCGGCGTGGATATGCGCGCCACGGGCCAGGGCGTGTTCCAGTTCTTCGAGCACCAGCATGCCGCCGCCTTCGCCGATCACCAGGCCGTCGCGGCCGCTGTCGTAGGGGCGCGGGCTGGTCTGTGGCGCATCGTTCTTCAGGCTGGTGGCGTAGAGCGCGTCAAACACCATGGCTTCGGTGGGGCACAGCTCTTCGGCGCCGCCGGCGAGCATCAGCGGCAGGCGTCCGAACTTGATCGCCTCATAGGCGTAGCCGATGCCCTGGCTGCCGCTGGTGCAAGCGCTGGACGTGGGAATCAAGCGCCCGGTGAGGCCAAAGAAGATGCTGATATTCGCCGCCGTGGTGTGGGGCATCATGCGGACATAGGAGTTGGCGTTCAGCCCCTCGGCCACCGAGTTGAGCAGCATGTTGCCGAACGCCTTGATCTCGTCGGTGCTGCCGGTGGACGAGCCGCAGGCCACGCCCATGCGCCCGTCCTTGATCGACTCGTCACCGAGCAAGCCGGCGTCTTTCAGCGCCTGCTCCGCCGCCCACACCGCCAGGCGCGATACGCGGCCCATGCTGCGCAGTTGCTTGCGGGTCCAGTGCGCGGGCACGACGAAGTCGTCGATCGGCCCGGCCAGGCGCGTGTTCAACTCGCTGAAACGGTCCCACTCGTCCATGCGCCGGATGCCGCTGCGGTTGGCGCGAAAGTTGGCGGCGATGGTGTTCCAGTCGCTGCCCAGGGAGGTGATGCCGGCCATGCCGGTTACGACCACGCGCTTCATCAACACAGACCTCCGTTCACGGCCAAGACCTGGCGGGTGATATAGCCGGCTTCGGCCGACATCAGGAAATTCACCGCGCCGGCCACTTCTTCCGGCGTGCCCATGCGCTGCGCCGGGATCATTTTCATCAGCTCTTCGACCGGCACGTTTTCATCGAGCATCGCAGTGTCGATCAGGCCCGGTGCGACGCAGTTGACGGTGATCTTGCGCTTGCCCAGCTCGATAGCCAGGGCCTTGGCCGCGCCGATCAGGCCGGCCTTGGAGGCGCTGTAGTTGACCTGGCCGCGATTGCCGATCAGCCCGGACACCGAGGTGATGCACACGATACGCCCGGCCGCGCGACGACGGATCATCGGCATCATCACCGGGTGCAGCACGTTGTAGAAACCGTCGAGGTTGGTACGCATCACCACGTCCCAGTCGTCTTCCGACAAGGCCGGGAACGCGCCGTCGCGGGTCAGGCCGGCGTTGAGCACCACGCCGTAATACGCGCCGTGTTGTTCCACGTCGGCTTCGAGGATTGCCTTGCACTCGGCCCGCTCGGAAACGTCGAATTGCAGCACCCGCGCCTTGCGGCCCAGGGCTTCGATCTCGACCTGCACCGCGTCGGCTTCTGCTCGACCGCTGCGGCAATGCAACACGATGTCGTGCCCGGCCTGCGCCAGGCGCAGGGCAATGGCGCGGCCGATGCCACGGCTGGAGCCGGTGACCAGTACGGATTCAGTCATGGCGTTTCGTCCTTCGATTCATCTAAATAGGTGGCCGCCTGGGGCGGTCGAAATACGTTCAAGCGGGCACTGGCATGGATACCGTCGCCGGTCAGGTGGCATTCGAACACACCCATGCCGTTGTCGTCTTCCAGGGAGCGCAGGCCGTGGATGGTCAACTCGGCACCGGCCGGGAAGTGCTCCACGTTGCACTCGAACTTACGCGTGCCCAACAGGAAGCCCAGCTCCACCGCCTGGCCGTTCTGGCGCGCGCGGCAACCGGCATAGGCGGCGACGCTTTGCGCCATCAGCTCGATGCCGACCCAGGCCGGCAGGCTGCCGTCGGGGCGGTTGAACAAGCCACCGGGCTTGACGGTGAGGCGAGTGTGAATCTGCTCTTCGTCGAACGACAGCACCTGGTCGATCAGGATCATGTCGCCCGCGTGGGGCAGCAGTGCGGCGAGTGGCCAATCGATCATGGGGCCTCTGCGATAATCAGGCTGACATTATTGCCGCCGAAGGCAAACGAGTTGCTCATCAGGCAGCGTTTTTTCAAGGTGTCACCTCGGCGTGCCCACTGCAAGGCAGGCAGCGCCGGGTCGGCCTGGCCGTCCCATACGTGGGGCGGCAGCCGGCCGTGGGCCAGGCTCAGCCAGCAGAACGCTGCTTCCAGTGCGCCGGCTGCGCCCAGGGTGTGGCCGCTCATCGGTTTGGTCGATGAACAGGCCACGCCGTCGGGGAACAGGTTGGCGACGGCCAGGCTTTCCATGGCGTCGTTGTGTTGGGTGGCGGTGCCGTGCAGGTTCAGGTAGCCGATCTGCTCCGGCTTCAAGCGCGCGCTGGCCAGGGCCTTGCGCATCGCCAGCAACGCGCCTTTGCCAGTGGGCTCCGGCGCGGAAATATGGTGTGCATCGCAACTCGCGCCGCTGCCCAGCAGCGCGATGGGGGCGGGCTCGCGAGTCATCAAAAACAACACCGCCGCTTCGCCGATGTTGATGCCGTTGCGGTTCACCGAAAACGGGTTGCAACGCTCGCTCGAGACCGCCTCCAGCGCGGTAAAGCCGTTAAGCGTCAGCTTGCACAGGCTGTCGACGCCGCCGCAGATCACTGCATCGCACAGGCCCAGCTCCAGCAGGCGCCGGGCACTCATCAAGGCGCGGGCGCTGGAGGTGCAGGCGGTGGAAATCACATAGGCCGGGCCGCTCAGTTGCAGCCAGTCGGCGAGGAAGTTCGCCGGGGCGCTGAGTTCCTGTTGCTGGTAGTCGTAGTCGTCGGGGAACCGGTGATCGCTCAGGTAACGGGCAATGCCGCGACTGGCTTCGTCGATGCCCGAGGTGCTGGTGCCGAGCACAATGCCGACCCGCGCCGCGCCGTAGCGTTGGATCGCCTGGCGGATCTCGCCGTCGATCTGCAACGCGGCTTCGAGCAGCAACTGGTTATTGCGGCTGCTTTGCTGGCCCAGCTCGGGCGGGATGGTCGCCAGTGCGCCCGATACGCCGGCAACCGGCAACACGCGCTCCGGCACCCAGTCGCTTTCGGCGCGCATGCCGGAGCAGTCGCCGGCAAACAGGCTGCGGCTGACGTCGGCCTGGCCGCGCCCGAGAGCGCAGATCACGCCGAGGGCATTCAGATACGCGGTCATCGCGCCATTCCCAGCGGAGTGATGCGATAGCTCAGCGGTTGCCCGCGCATGTTCACGCTGAACACCTCGGATGACTGATAGACGATTTGCCAATGGCCCGGCAGGGTGCGTGTCAGGTCCATCGCTTGGGCGTTCGGGTACAGCGCGCGGAGGTCATCCGCCGAAGTCAGTGCAAACAGCAACGCGGCGAACAGCTCGCGCGCCTGGGGATTGGGCGGCAGCAACCCGTCGGCCTGCCACTGGCCGTCGATCAGCTTCTGCCGGGCCTGGGGGATGCCCAGCGGGTCCATCATCGACCAGCGGATCGCGCTGCCTTCGCGCTGGATCACCAGCAACCAGTCCTGGCTCTGGCCGTCCGCCAGGCGCTGCACGTGCAGTTGCATCGGCAAGGCCAGGGCCGGGTTTTTTGCCGGCAAGGGCGGTTGGCTGGCGCAGGCGCTCAGCAGCAACAGGCAGCCGATCAGCAGCGCACGGATCATGGTGCCGCGCTCGCCAGCGGTTTGCGCGCCACGCAGTTGACCAGGGTTTCTTCGCGCTGGCCCACCGGCGGAGCCTTGCGCAGGCCCCAGCGTTCCAGCAGGCCGAAATCGCTGGCCCGGCTCCACCACAGGTATGGGTAGGAGACGTTCTGCGCGCCGAATTCAAAGCCCTGCTCGTGCAGCATCTGCAGGTACTCTTCGGCGCTTTTCTGCACCTGCATGGGGTGGCGGAACAGCCAGCGAATCACCCAGGTGTCGATATAGGCTTCGGTGGACTCGGCAAACAGCAGATAGCCGCCGGGCTTGAGTACCCGGTAGAACTCTTTCAACGCACGATGCTGCTCAACCAGATGATGGAAGGTCTGGTGGCAGAACAGGATATCGACGCTGGCGTCGGCGACGTCGAGGGTGGCGCAGTCGCTGCCGATCAGCTCGACGTCCAGCCCTTGGTGCGCGGCTTCCGCCTTGCTCAGCTCAAGGCTGTGCGGGTCGGCGTCCAGCCCGATCAGGCGGGACGGCGCAAACACTTGCTGCAACAGCTTGAAGGATTTGCCCTGGCCGCAGCCGGCGTCCAGCAGTACCGGCGCCACCGGCAACGGTTCGCTGAACAGGCTGCGCAGGTCGTTGATCGCCACGCGCAACACATGGTGCTGCCAGGTGTGGCTGCGCAGGAACCAGAAGCCGAACTTGGTTTCTTCGACGTAGTTCTTACTCAAGTACTGACTGCTCACACGGCATCCCCTGCACAAATTTCCGACAACATCCGCAACCGCCGCTTGGGCTCGCTGACAAACGGGTTGCGCTCGTCCCAGGCGTAGCCGGCGAGGATCGAACTGATCATCCGGCGAATCTCCGGCGAGCTGCCGGCGTGAAAAATAACATCCTGGAACGTCCCGGCGTACCAGCCTTCGACGTAGCAGCGGAAGGTGTCGACGCCGCGCTTCAACGGCTCGGCAAACTCGCGCTGCCAGTCCACGGTTTCGCCGTTGAGCTGACGATGCAGCACGCCCGCGGCCATGCTCGCCGAACGCATGGCGATGGTCACGCCGGAGGAGAACACCGGGTCGAGGAATTCTGCGGCATTGCCCAGCAGCGCGAAGCCCGGGCCGTGCAAGGTTTTGACGTTGGCCGAGTAGCCGCCGATGGTACGCGCGGGGGTGTCCCATACGGCGTTCTGCAGCACGCTGCTGAGGCTTGGGGTTTCGTCGATGAACCCGCGCAGGCACGCGTCCAGGTCGTTGTCGCGGCCGGCAAAATGTTCCTTGGCCGCCACTACGCCCACGGAGCAACGGCCGTTGCTGAACGGGATGGTCCAGAACCAGATGTCGCGCTGGGTCGGGTGGGTCGTCACAAGGATCTTGGTGCGGTCGAAGCCTGGGTGTTCGATGCGGTCCTCGACATGGCTGAACACCGCCTGGCGCAACGGGAAATCCGACGGCGCTTCCAGGTCCAGCAGGCGCGGCAGGACGCGGCCGTAGCCGCTGGCGTCGAGCACGAACTTGGCTTTGATGTGGTACTCGCTGCCGTTCTCCCGGCGCACATGCAGGTAGTGGGTTTCACCGCTGAAATCCACGCCGACGATGGTTTCGCCGTAACGGATGTCGACGCCTTGCAGCGCCGCCTGATCGGCCAGCAACTTGTCGAACTCGCCGCGCTGCACCTGGAAGGTGGTCGGCTTGCCGTGGCTGAACGTATCGCCGAAATCAAACGCACTGTAGCGCTCGCCCCAGGCGAATGCAGCACCGGTTTTCACCTGGAAACCCGCCGCCTGCACGGCGTCGAGCATGCCGGCCTCTTCGATAAAGTCGATGCAGTGCGACAGCAGGCTTTCACCGATCGAAAAGCGTGGGAAATGCTGGCGCTCGATAATCAATACATCATGCCCTTTACGCTTTAACAGCGCTGCAGCGATGGCACCGGACGGGCCGGCACCGATCACCACCACCTGGCGACGTTCCATTTCAACTATGGGCACGAGGGCTCCTTGCCGCTTTGGCGATAATCACATTCATGAGGCGTGCTTCTGTCGGCCGGCCCAGGGCGCCAGCATAAAGCTGAAGGCCAGGCCCAGGCTGACCGACAGGCCGAAATTACTCACCGCGGGTGTACTCGACAGCGCCAGCAGGCCGAACGACAACCAGGTCGTCAGTGCCGCCAGCAGTGTTCCTAATAGGCTGACCGCAGGCCCGCCGATCTGTTCACGCATCAGGATCGCGTAGTCGACGCTGATGGCGGTGACCAGCAGCAGGCCGAACAGGCTGAACAGCGTCAGCGGCTGGCCCAGCCAACCGAGGCTGGCCAGGCTGCACAGCGCGGCCAGCAACGGCAGGGCGACGATGCGCAGCGCGCCGCCAAAGCCGAAGGGCACGATCAGCAACAGCACGATCAGCCCGCACGACATCAACTTCAATTCAGCCGCGCTGATCTGTGTGGCGGCGAACACCCGGTTCAACTCCCCCAGGCGATCCACCAGTTGCACCCCCGGCAAATCCGCGGCCTGCACCTGCAGCAGCGCCGGGTCGCTCAAGCCTTGCAGGCTGATCATGGCTGCCACACCGCCGTCGACCGGGCCCAGCCACAGCGTGCGCCAGGGTTCGGCCAGCGGCCCGAGCAGTGCAGCGTCGATGTCTTGGGTGGGCAGCGCTTGCAGTTGAGCGACTTCGGCTTGCAGCGCGCCGACGGGCACGCCGAGGTCGAGCAGCGGTTGCCAGTGCGCGGGAAGTGCATTCAGCGCCTCGCGCAGCTGTTGTTGCTCGGCGGGCAGGTTGACCAGCTGGTTCAGCGCCAGATAACCCTGGAGTTTGTCCATATTCACCAGCTGTTCCAGGCGCTGGCCCAGGGCGGCCTGGCGTTCCAGCAACTGCTGCTGATTGTCGGCGCGCACCAGGAAGAACTGGCTGGTGGGTTGGAACCCGGTGATCCGCGCCACGGCCTGGGCTTCCTGCAGCAATTGCGGCGGGGCGCCGATCCACTGGCGCAGATCGTTTTTACTGTTCAACTGCCACAAGCCGCCGGCGCAAAACAGCAGCACCCACACCAGCAGCACGGCGCTCGGCACGCGCTTGATCAACCCGGAACGCATCAGCCACAGGCGCTCGGCGATGTGCAACGGCCATTGCGCCGGGCGCAGGTCGACACCCTTGAGCAGCGCCGGCAACAGGCACACGGCCGACAGGTACGCACCGACCAGGCCGGCAGCGGAGAATACGGCGATCTGGGTCAGCGCCGGGAACGGCGTCCAGGCCAGCGCCAGGTAACCGATGCAACTGGTCGCCAGGCTCAGGCTCAGGCCCGGCAGGGTCAGGCGCAACGCCGGCCAACTGCGCCACGGCTGCAGGCTCCAGCTTTTCGACAAATAGTGCAGCGGGTAGTCCACTGCCACGCCGATCAGGCTGGAGCCGAGCACCAGTGTCATCACATGCATATGCCCGAACAGCGCCACACAGGCCACTGCGCCGAACAGCATGCCCACCAGCACCGGCACGAAGGCCAGCAGCACGCGCCAGCGGCGGAACGCCAGGAGCAACAGCAGCAGAATGCCGAGGGTGGCGCCGCCGCCGACCCAGGTGATTTCGCGGCTGGCTTGCTGTTGCCCGCTGGCAGCGTAGAGCAAACCGCTGGCCGCGAGCAGTTGCGCGCCGTGCTCGGTGGCTTGGGCGCGACTGGCCTGGAGCAGGTCCGCGACCTGCAGCGGCAGTTTCATATCGAAGGCATTGCCGGTGGTGCGCGCACGCAGCAGCACCCAACTCTTGCCGTCGGCATCGGCAATCAATGCGCCGCTGCCGATATCCAATTGCACCGCGCCGCTCTGCGGCTGGCTGTTCTGAATGCGTCCGGTCAGGCCCAGCCAGTCGTCCTGGCTCGGCACCAGGCTGAACCCGGTGAACGGGTCGAACAGCGCTTGCACACGCTGCTGGATGAAGGCGTCGGGGTGGTCGATCAGTTGCTCGCGGTCCTTGGCCGCGAGCATCGACAAACGCCCGCGCAACAATTGCGCGCGCAGTGCCGGCAGGTCGGCTTGCAGGTTCCATTGAACCTTTTCAAACAGGCCGCTGGCTTGCCAGCGCGCGCCCAGTTGCTCGGCCACGTTGACCGCTTGCTGGCGGTCGGCGTGCCCCACGAGGACCAGGATTTCGCGGTTCAACGGTTCCTGCATGCGCTGTTCGGCTTGCAGTTCGAGGGCGTCCGGCGTGTTGCCCGGCACCAGTTCCATCAGGTTGGCCGACAACGGCGCGCCATGGCGCCATTGCCAGCCGGCCAGGGCCAGCACGGCCACCAGCAGGATCAGGAACAGGCGCGGCAATAAACGCTCACTGGGCAAAGTCGTGTTGCTCCGCATCGCTCAGAGGAAGGTCGGCGCTGCTGTCCTGCATGCGCAGCACGGTGCTGTCGCCCTGGGTTTCCAGCAGTTCGATGCTGTGGACCAGCGTGCCGCCGTCGATATTGATCTGCTTGAACACTTGCTTGAGCAGCAGCGAGCGCGGGGTCAGTGTCAGTTTCCACTGTTCGGCTTCACCCTGCAGTTGCAGGTCGAAGTCACGCTGCAAGCCGCTGCTGTCGCCCTGCAGCACGGCGAGGAACAGGCGGTTCTGCTCGGCCCCGGCGCTCTTGTTCGGCAGCGTCTGCCAGCCATTGGCGTCACGCCGCGCAATGCCTTGGGTACTGATGCGGTAATCCTGTTGCAGCGGGGTTTTGAGCAGCCACAGCAGGCCGTGGTCTTTGGCCAGGACGAAGGTGCCTTTGCTGACCAAGGGCTGCGGCAGGGCGCGCAGGTGTTTTTCCTGGATGAAGCTGCCGTGGATCACGCTGGGTTTGGCCAACTGATCGCTCAGTTGCTGTAAGTCGAACCCATGGGCCGCCGCCGAAAAACCAAACAACGCGAACACTGTAGGAGCGAGCTTGCTCGCGAAAAACCTGAGGGCACCGCGGGGTGTCAGGTGGCCAGCGTTATCGTTGACGATCTTCGCGAGCAAGCTCGCTCCTACAGGGGTCAGCATTTCAGGGCCCTTTCGATCGCGTCGATGAAGACGGTAGGGGACGCCAGTTGCATCTCGCGGCTGGCGATTTGTACCGCTACTTGTACCGTGCTGGCACGGGTCAGGCGTTCGCCGCTGGTACGGTCGGTGATCAGGTAGTTGACCTTCAAACGGTTCTCCCACTCCACCAGGCTGGCGCGCACGTTGAGCGTCTGGCCGAAGGTGGCGCCGCGCACATAGCGCAGTTGCATGTCGATCACCGGCCAGGCGTAGCCCGACTCGAGCATCGCTGCGTAGTTATGGCCGATCTTGTCGAGCAGGGCGCAGCGGGCGATTTCCAGGTACTTCACGTAGTGCCCGTGCCAGACCACGTTCATGGTGTCGATGTCGAAAAACGGCACGAGGATTTCCGTGTCGCAATGCAGTACGCCCGGGCTACGCATGCAGCCTCCAGTGTTGCTCGGCGATGCGTTGCAGGCACAGGCGCAGCTCGCCTTCGAGGGCGCGGTCTTCGATCACCGGCGGGAAGTCCTTGGCCAGTTCGCTGTGCATCGCTGCCAACGCCGGCGGCAACGGGCGCGCCTCGGCGGCCTGGGCGCGCAGCCACACGCCCTGGTTGGCGGCGAGCAGGGTGGCGGCGGCGACCTGTTCGGTCAGCTCCAGCACACGGATCGCATCGCGGGCGGCGATGGTGCCCATGCTCACTTTGTCCTGGTTGTGGCACTCGGTGGAGCGTGAAAACACGCTGGCCGGCATGGTGTTCTTCAGCGCTTCGGCGGTCCAGGCGCTGGTGCCGATCTGCACTGCCTTGAAGCCGTGGTTGATCATCGCGCGGTCGGCCGGGGCGCCGGACAGGTTGCTCGGCAGGCCGTGGTTGTAACGCACGTCCACCAGCAGGGCGAGCTGGCGGTCGAGCAGGTCGGCGACGTTGGCCACCAGGGTCTTGAGGCTGTCCATGGCGAAGGCGATGTGCCCGCCGTAGAAGTGCCCGCCGTGCAGCACGCGCTCTGCTTCGGCGTCGATGATCGGGTTGTCGTTGGCGCTGTTGAGTTCGATCTCGATGAACGAGCGCAGCCAGTTCAGGCTGTCGGCCAGCACGCCGAGAACATGGGGCGCGCAACGCAGCGAGTAGCGGTCCTGCAAACGGTGCAGCGGCGCAGTCGGCGCATCGATGGCCAGGTCCTGGCGCAACCACGCGGCGACTTGCATCTGCCCAGGGTGCGGCTTGGCGGCGAACAGGCGCTCGTCGAAGTGTTCCGGGTTGCCTTGCAGTGCCACCACGTTCAGCGCGGTGATGCGCGTGGCCAATTGCAGCAGGTAATCGGCGCGGGCGAAGGCCAGGCAGGCGAGGCCGGTCATCACGGCGGTGCCGTTCATCAGTGCGAGGGCTTCCTTGGGCCGCAGGACCAGCGGCTCCCAGCCCAGTTCGCGGTGGACGTCGATGGCCTGGCGGCGTTCGCCACGGAACAGCACGTCGCGTTCGCCGGAGAGCGTCGCGGCCACGTAGGACAGCGGCGTCAGGTCGCCGCTGGCGCCCACCGAGCCTTCTTCCGGGATCAGCGGCAGCACGTCGTGTTCGAGGAACGCGTGCAGGCGTTCGAGCAGTTCCACGCGCACCCCGGACACGCCGTGGCACAGCGACTGCAAACGCGCCGCGAGCACGGCGCGGGTGGCTTGCGCGTCGAGCAACTTGCCCAGGCCGCAACCGTGGAAGGTGTACAGGTGCCGCGGCAGGGCTTCGACGTGCTGCAACGGCACCGCCACCACGCACGAGTCGCCATAGCCGGTGGTCACGCCGTAGATCACGCCTTCCTTGTCCAGCAGCGAGTCGAGGAACTGCGCGCCCTTGGCGATGCGCTGGCGATACGCGGCATCATCCTGCAAGTGCGTGGGCGCCTGACGATTGGCCAGGGCCAATACGTCTTCAATGCGCAAAGCGCGTTCGCCAAACGTTACCGGCTCAAGATGCGTCGTCATCGGTCCTCCAGAAAGGGTAAAAGTTGAACCATTGTTGGGGCGCTTCCAGGCAGAACTGGCCCAGGCGTGCGGCGTAGCGCGCGGTCCACAGGGCGATGACCTGCTCGCGGGTGCTGCGTTTCCATTCGATCAGTTGGGCAAACGGTTCGATGCTCAGGCGATAGCGGCCCTGGTGCTTGAGGCACATCAGCAGGTTGACCGGGCATTTCAGCAGGCCGGCCAGCAGCCACGGGCCCTGGGGGAAGGCGGCGTCATGGCCGAGGAAGTCCACGCGCACCGTGCGCCCGCCGTGCAGTGGCACGCGGTCGCCGGCAATCGCCAGCCATTCGCCGTCGTCCAGGCGCTGGCTGAGCAGCAGCATGGTCGCCGGGTCCAGCTCGCTGACTTGGATCAGGCGCAAATGGGTCGCGCCGGCTTCGCCCAGCAGGCGGTTGAAGCGTTCGGCGTGCTTGGTGTGGACCAGCACATTCATGGTGACTTTTTCGCCGATCTCCGCGAGCGCGCGGCACACTTCGAGGTTGCCCAGGTGCGCGCCCACCAGCATCTGCCCGCGTTCGCCGCGCAGTTGCCCACGCAATTGCGCCGGGTCGTGGATTTCGATCTGCTCGATGCGCAGCTTGCCGTTCCACACGTCGAGCTTGTCCAGCAGCGCATCGGCAAATGCCATGAACTGGCCGAAGACTTTGCGCCGGGTCGGGCGCAGCTCATCGCGGCCGCTCCATTGCGCCAGACGCTGCTGGTATTGCCAGGTGCTCTGGCGCGCGGTACGGCCGAACAGGAAGAAGTACAGCACGATGCCGTACAGCAGCGGGCTCAACAGCCGGCGCCCGAGCAGCCTGGCGGCGACTGCGGTGAGTTTCATCAACCAGAAACTGCCACGCTCTTCGCGGTCGGCCCAGTGTTTGCTGCTGTCGCTCATGCCTGCCACCGTCGCCACAGAATCATCGGTGCGCGCACCAACATGCCGAAGAACAGCCGAGTGTGCATGGCCGAGATACGCACGTTGTCGCGGAACAGGCGGAAGTGCGACAGGCCGTCGGCGGGGTAATGCACCTTTGTCGGCAGCCAGCGCATCGGCTGGTTGCGCCAGGCCAGGCGCACCAGGATGTCCGAGTCGAAATCCATGTGGGTGCCGATGTAGGCCGAGTCCATCAGCGCCAGGGTCGGCCCCAGCGGGTACACGCGAAAGCCGCACATCGAATCGCGAATCTGCAGCGACAGGGTGTTGATCCACACCCACACGTGGGTCAGGTAGCGTGCGTACAGGCGGCCCTTGGGCACGCTGTCGTCGTATTCGGGGTAGCCGCAGATCACCGCCGTGGGGTGTCGGCGCGAGGTGTCGATGAAGCTCTCGACTTCGCGCAGGTCATGTTGGCCGTCGGCGTCCACTTGCAGGGCATGGGTGAAGCCCAGGCGCGCCGCTTCGCGAAAGCCGGCCATCACCGCGCTGCCCTTGCCTTGGTTGTTCGGCAGGGTGAGCAGGCTGACGTTGTCGAGGGTCGCCAATTGCGCCAGCACCGCCGCGCACGCCGGGCTGCTGCCATCGTCCACCAACAGGCATGGCAGGCCGCTGTCGAGCAGGCTGTGGACCACGGCCGGCACGGCGGTTTCATGGTTGTAGACCGGGATCAGGGCGCAGGGGTTATGCATGCGCAGGCTCCAGTTGAATCCGGCCACTGGAGCAGGCTGCGACGCCGTTGCGGTAGGCGAAATACAGCTTGCTGCGTTGCGCGTCGAAGCGCAGGTGCAGTTCGACGTGGTCGCCGGGGCGCACCAGTTGCTGGAACTTGAGCACTTCCATGCCGGCAAAGGTCGCCGGCAGGTCGAGCAGTTGCTGGCCGAGATTGAACGCCCACTCGACCTGCACCACGCCCGGCAGCACCGGCGTCACCGGGAAGTGGCCGCTGAAGTAGGCCAGGTCCGGCGGGATGCTCAGTTGCAAGGTCCATTCGCCATCGGCTTCGACTTGCTCCAGCACCTCCGGGGCTTTCGGCCGGGGCGCCAGCAGCAGCGCTTCGATCTCGGCCTGGGGCAGCTTGCCTTGGCTGTTCAGCGGCAACTGTCGCAGTAAACGCCAGCGACGCGGCAAGGCCAGGGCTTCGCAGTGCTGGCTCAAGTGTTGGCGCAGGGTTTGCGTGACGGTACGCCGGCCCTGGTTGCGCAGGGCATGCAGGCCGTCGGCGCTCAGCACCACGAGGGCGCCGAGGCTGGCGCGGTTTTCCTGGACCACGCCCAGGCGCGTTTCGGCGACCCAGGGGTGCGCCATCAGGGCCTGTTCGAGCATGGGCAGGGAGATACGTTTTTCTTCCAGTTTGACGATGCGATCCAGGCGCCCGAGCAGCTCGAAGCGGCCGTCGGCATGCAGGCGGGCGGCGTCGGCGGTCTGTTCGATATGCCCGGCGGGCAGGTACGGCGAGGCAATGCGCAGGGCACCGTCGGCGTCCTGGCTCAGTTCTACCCCGGCGAACGGCTGCCACGGCTGCGCGCCTTGGCGCCAGGCAATGCCGCCGGTTTCCGAGCTGCCGAGGATTTCCGTCGGCCATTGCTGCAAGCGTTCGTACAGGCTGGCGGCCGCGTCGATGGGCAGGGCGCCGCCGGAGGAGAACACCCGGGACACTCGGCTCAGGGCCGGCCAGTCGAGGTTGTCGCCCATCCGCTTGAGCAGCGCCGGGCTGGCGACCCAGGCGAACCGTGGGTGCTCGCGGCTGGCGCGCTGCAAATCCTCCGGGAAGGCCAGCTGGCGGCGCACGAAGCTGCGGCCGGCGCACAACGGCCACAGCACGCGGAACAACAAGCCGTAGATGTGTTGGGTGGCGACGCTGCCGATGATGCAGGCGTCGTTGAGGTCCGCGCCCCACAGCGTTTCCAGGGCCTGCACCTCGTTGGCCAGCTGGCGCAGGGTCTTGTCGATGCGCTTGGGTTCGCCGCTGGAGCCGGAGGTACACAGGCTCAATTGGCACGCATCCAGGTCGAGGGCGGCCGGGCTCAACGGCGCCTGATACAACGCGTCCAGGTCCGCGGCGTCGGTCAGCCAGGTGTCGACGGCGTCGGCCCAGCGTTGGCGAGTCTGCGGTTGCAGGTCGGCGGGCAGCAACACGCCGACCCCGGCGCGCCAGGCCCCCAGCAGGGCGATCGCCAGCAGGCCGGCGTCTTCCAGATGCACCGCCACGCGCTGGATACCGCGCGCGTGCAGGCCTGCCGCCAGGCGCAGGGATTGCTCCCACAGCTGGGCGTGATTCATCGCAGGCTCGGTGGTGACCAAGCGCTGTTCCAACGGCTCAAGCAGCAGGTGCTCAAGTTTCAACCCATTCATACGCGGCCTCGAACCCTTTGTCGTACCAGCCATTCCACGGCAAACAACAGCCCCATCAGCCCGTAGGCGATCAGGCCGTTGTACAACGTCCACCAGCTCAGCGGCGCCCACAGGGTGAGGGCGGCGGCCAGCAGGCCATTACACAGAAAAAACACGCTCCACACCACGGTGACCTGGCGCGTATACACAATGGCTTTCGGCGGCAGTTGCGGGTCGGTCATGCGTGCCAGACGCTCGACCATCGGCGGGCCGTATTTCAGGCTCAGGCCGAACAGCGCCAACATGAACGCGCTGACCAGGCTCGGGTACCAGCGCAGCAGGTGCGGGTTGTCGAACCAGGCCAGGGCCAAGCAGAACAGGATGATCGCCACCGCCATCCAGCGGCTGCCGGGGCGCCGCGCACCCGTGAGCGCACGCAGCAACCACAGGCTGCCGAGCAGCAGGCCGAATTGCCACGGTGCAAAGTGCTCGGTGCCGTAATACACCGCGAAAGGGTACAGCAACCCCGCCAGCAACAGGCCAAGGCCGATCAGCCGGCTCATGCGGCCGGTTGGACCAGACGGTACACCGCCTCAACCACGTCGTTCACGGTACGCACAGCCTTGAACTCTTCGGCGGCGATTTTTTTGCCGGTCTGGCGTTTGATGTGGTCGATCAGGTCCACGGCGTCGATGCTGTCGATTTCCAGGTCCTGGTACAGGTTGGCTTCGAGGGTGATGCGTTCAGGTTCCAGTTCAAACAGTTCCACCAAGGCAGCGCGCAGGGTGTTGAAAATATCGTCACGAGTTTGCATGGTACGGTCTCAAGCTGCCTGTTTGGCCGTGACGAACGCCGCAAGGCTGGCCACGTTGGTGAAGTGATTGCGGGTGTCCTTGGCGTCGGCATCGATCTTGAAGCCGTACTTTTTCTGGATCGCCAGGCCCAGTTCCAGGGCGTCGACTGAGTCCAGGCCGAGGCCTTCGCCGAACAGGGTTTGGTCGCTGTTGATGTCGTCGACGCTGATGTCTTCCAGGCCCAGGGCCTCGATGATCAGCGTCTTTATGTCGTGCTCAAGGCTGTTTGAGTTGCTCATCTTCGGCGAGCTCCTTAATAAAATAGTGATGCAGGTAATCGTTGAGCTTGCGTGAGGCCTGGGGCGCGGGGCCGAGTGCGGCGAACGCTTGTGGTTCTATATCGGCACCCACCCGTAAACTGAAGTGAAAGCGGCGTTTGGGAATGCGATACCAGGGTTCGGCCTTGGTCAGGGTGGTCGGGCTGACCTTGATTACCACGGGGGTGATGATTGTCGCACCACGCAACGCAATCGCGGCGCCGCCGCGATGAAAGGCAGGCGCCGCGCCGGGTGTGGTGCGGGTGCCTTCTGGAAATATGATCAGGGTCTGACCTTCGCGCAGCGCATCGGCGGCGGCGTCGAGCATGTCCGCGCTGCCGTCATTGCTGATGTAGCCGGCATCGCGCACCGGCCCACGGGTGAACGGGTTTTGAAACAGGCTCTGCTTGACCACGCAGTTGGTCTGGCGCATCAGGCCGATCAGGAACACCACGTCGATCAGTGACGGGTGGTTGGCGACGATCATCTGGCCGGGGCGTCCGAGTTTGTCGGCGCCGTCGACGCTGAACGTGAGAATGCCCAGGCGCTGCATCCACCGAATGAACAACCAGAACAGGCGACTGATGGTATGCCGCGCGCGCCGTTGGTGCTGCTTGGCAGTCCCCGGCAGGCAATTGAGCAACGGAAACACCAGTAAGCGCAGGCACAGCCCGCCGACGCCAAACAGCGCGAAGCTGGCGGCGGTGGCGAACAGGCGCCAGTAGTAGGCGTCCCGTGGCTTGTCGTTCAGGGCTTGCGTTGCCAGTTCCATACGCGGTTCTTCCAGGCGTGTTGGCAGGCGCCCTGTTCGGTCAACAGGGTGCGTAGCAGGTTCAGGGCATGAGGCCACTGGGTGTGAGTGTGTTGGACAGTGCCGGTGCGCAGTTCCAGTTGCCACTCGTCGCCCGGCGTCAGTAACAGGCCGAGGGCGTAGGGGAAGGGCACGTCGTGGATCCAGTTGGCGTAGGCCTCGGGTGGCTGTTCCTCGCTGATCACCAGCAATACCGCCGGGGCGCCTTCGTTGAGCAGGGCCGCTGCTTCGAGCATGCCGTGTTCCAGGCCATCGCCGGCGGCGGCGAGGGCGGTCATTTCGCTGGTTTCATTGCGCAGGATCGACCACAGACCAATCACCGCGTTATGCACCGACAGGCTGAACTGAGTCGGCGACAACGGCTGGTCGTTGGCCAGGTCGCTGAGGATGTCGAGGGTGCGCGGGGTTTCGCCGTGGCGGGAAACGAACACCAGCGGCAGGTCTTGCAGGCCCTCGGCCAGCGGCCAGCCCACGCTGAAAGCCATGCGCGCCAGACGGCTCAGGCGGCGGCGCTGCATGGCCGGTAAAAACGAGACGTCGGGGGAGGCTTCGCTGGCGGGTAGCAACACTGGCGCCTGGCACCAGGCGCGCCAGTCGTCCGCACTTTCGAGGCCCGGAGCCCAGGCGCGCCATTGGCTGATATTGAAATTGATCACTGAGAAGGTATCCCGCCCCTGCGGGCTTCCATGCGCGGCCACTGGCCCCGAATACCGGGACAGGGAGCAGCAGCCGAATGGCGCGCATTATCCCGGTGCTGTGGGGTTCTAGCAAACTTTGGTAAATATTTGTTCACGGCCGATTACAATTTGCTGGGGAAGATTTACAGATTGTCCTTCACTGAGAACCGAGCTGGATTGTCGGACTGTTCCTTTTCATTTGTACGTTAGATGCTAGCCCGGACCATTAATGCAGCAGTGCATGGATGAACGAGGTAGCTAACCGGCGCTTTTGCCCTCTACACTCGGGCATTCATTGGTACACGGAGGTTTTTCCATGCGGCGCGTGGTGTTCAATCAAAAAGGCGGGGTTGGCAAGTCCAGCATCGCCTGCAACCTGGCGGCGGTCAGCGCCAGTGAAGGTTACCGAACCCTGTTGGTGGACCTCGATGCACAAGCCAACTCTACTCAGTACCTCACCGGGCTGACCGGCGACGATATACCGATGGGTATTGCCGAGTTTTTCAAGCAAACCCTGTCTTCCGGGCCGTTCGCCAAGAAAAACCGGGTGGATATCTACGAAACGCCCTTCGACAACCTGCACGTGATCACCGCCACCGCTGAGCTGGCGGACTTGCAGCCCAAGCTCGAAGCCAAGCACAAGATCAACAAGCTGCGAAAGCTGCTGGATGAGCTGAGCGAAGACTACGACCGGATTTACCTGGATACCCCGCCAGCGTTGAATTTTTATGCGGTTTCGGCGCTGATTGCTGCTGATCGTGTGTTGATCCCCTTCGATTGCGACAGTTTCTCGCGCCAGGCGCTGTATGGCCTGCTGGCGGAAATCGAAGAATTGAAGGAAGACCACAACGAAGGCCTGGAAGTCGAAGGCATCGTGGTCAACCAGTTCCAGGCGCGGGCGAGCTTACCGCAGCAGATGCTCGATGAGTTGATTGCCGAAGGCTTGCCGGTGCTGCCGGTGTACCTGGCGAGTTCGGTACGCATGCGTGAGTCGCACCAGCAGAACAAACCGCTGATCCACCTGGACCCACGGCACAAGCTGACGCAGCAGTTTGTGGAGTTGCATAACCTGCTGGAAAACGCCTGACCTAAAGCACCACACTGGCCTGCGTTGTGCTCAAGGTCGAGTTACACCCCTTGGCTACGCAACCAGCTCATCAACTGCGGCAACGGAAACGCCCCACTCTGGCGCGCCACTTCACGGCCGTTCTTGAACAGAATCAAGCTGGGAATCGAGCGAATCCCCAACTGCGCCGACAACTGCTGATTGGCCTCGCTGTCCAGCTTGGCCAACCGGCACTTGCCTTCCAACTGCGCAGCGGCCTGCTCGAAGATGGGCGCGAACGACTTGCACGGCCCGCACCAATCGGCCCACACATCCACCAGCAACGGCAGGTCGCCCTTGATCTGGCTGGCGTAGTCGCCCTGTTTCAGTTCAAAAGGTTTGTTCAGCAGCACCGGCTGCTTGCAGCGCCCGCACTTCGGCGCATCGCCCAGGCGTTCGCCGGGGATGCGATTGAGGCCGTTACAGTGCGGGCAGGGAATGACGAGAGGGTTGGACATGGTGGCGCTCCTTTGAGACTGGCCAATAGATCCTATTTGGAGTCAGGTCTGGGGTTTATCAAGGCGTGGGAGCGGTGACTCATCCGTTCACAGTTTCTGCCATGTCGATGTGAAGCCGCTTATCTAGGCTGTTGGAGCGCGTTCTGTTTCCCGCCATCTGTCTGTTTGCGGTTATAGCAAATTGCGATAGTTTGAGTTCGGGTTTAACCTTCATAGCAAGATGCGATAAGGATGTTGCATGCGAGTGATTAGTGAGAAAAGGATCTGGGAAGCAAAGGAAAAGTGGCCGCGCTCAGCGAGTGCTTTGGATGAGTGGTACCGACGGATAAAGCGCAATAGCCCAGGAGATTTCGCGTCAATGAAAGGCATTTTTCCTGCGACGGATAAAGTCGGGCAGTTCCATGTGTTCGACATCGGTGGCAATAAACTGAGGTTAATTGCTTTCGTGCGGTACCCAGCACAACGAATTTACATCAAGCATCTGCTCGATCACCGCGAATACGAACAAGACAAGTGGAAGGAGACAATCAGATGAGCGCACTCATTCAGCTCGCCGCTGAACATTGGCAATTTGTTTCACCATTACTGCGCAAGCCAAAAAACGAGGCGGATTACGATGCACTGGTTGCTGCCCTCGACGAGTTGCTGGATTTGGTCGGGGAGGACGAATCAAATCCGCTTATGAGTTTGGTGGATATTCTCAGTGACTGGATCGAAGCCTACGATCACGAGCATCGTCCGATGCCCGTCGTCAGTGGTGTTGACGTGTTGCGCGCGATGATGCGCGAACACGGCTTGAATCAAAGTGATCTGCCAGGCTTAGGCACACAGTCAGTCGTTTCCGAGATTCTGAGCGGTAAGCGTAAGCTCAATCTGCGACAGATTAAATGGTTGGCCGAACGCTTTGGGGTTTCCGTGGAGACGTTCATCTAGCCGACTCTACGAAGAACAACTGATCTCCAAATGCTTGCCCCAATCCGGCGGCCGCTGCGCGTACTGCTCCATCCCGGCCTGCTCCTCGAACGGTTTGCGCAACACCTCGTGCAGCCGCCGCACTTCGCTGTAATCCCCCGACTCGGCGGCGGTGATGGCGTTCTGTGCGAGGTAGTTGCGCAGGATGTACAGCGGGTTGACCGCATGCATCCGTGCTCGGCGCTGTTCTTCGCTGTACTCGCCATCGCGCGCCACGCGGGCCTTGTACGCGTCTGCCCAGGCATCGAAGCCGTTCCTGTCGACAAACTCGTCGCGCAACCGCGCCACTGCGAGCGCCGCCGGTTCATCGCCCAGGCGGCGGAAGAACAGCGTGTAGTCCACGCCGCTGTTCTGCATCAATTGCAGCAGGCGCTCCAGCAGTTTCTGGTCATCGTCTTCGGCGCTGGTCAGCCCCAGGCGGCGGCGCATCAGGTCCAGGTAGTGCGCCTGGTACAGCGGCAGGTACAGGCCGAGCGTTTCCTTCAAGGCGTCGACGCTGATAAACGGTGTGAGCGCCTGCGCCAGCGCGCTGAGGTTCCACTGCCCGATCGGCACCTGATTGCTGAAGGAGTAGCGCCCTTCATGATCGGAATGGTTGCAGACGAAGTGCGCGTCAAAATCGTCAAGAAACGCAAACGGCCCGAAATCGAAGGTGATGCCGAGTATCGACATGTTGTCGGTGTTCATCACCCCATGGCAGAAGCCATAGGCCTGCCATTTGGCGATCAGTGCGGCGTTGCGTTCGACGACTTCGCGGAACATCGCCAGGTACGGTTCGGGCTGTTCCCGGCACTCGGGGAAGTGCAGCTTCAACACGTGCTCGGCCAGTGCCGCCTGCTGCTCGGTCTTCTGGGTGTAGTAGAAGTATTCGAAATGACCGAAGCGCACATGGCTACGGGCCAGGCGCAACACCATCGCCCCGCGTTCCTGCTTCTCGCGCCAAACCGGCGTGCTCGAGCCGATCACACACAGCGCCCGGCTGCTAGGGATGTTCAATGCATGCAGGGCTTCTGACGCCAGAAACTCCCGAATCGAAGAGCGCAGCACGGCGCGGCCATCGCCCATCCGCGAGTACGGCGTCTGCCCGGCGCCCTTGAGGTGCAAGTCCCAGTGTTCGCCGGCGCGGTTATACACCTCGCCGAGCAGCAAGCCACGGCCGTCGCCCAACTGCGGGTTGTAGGAGCCGAACTGATGCCCGGAATACACCATCGCCCGCGGTTCGGCTTCGGCCCACAGCTTGTGGCCGCCGAACAGTTCGGCGAACACCGGCGTTTCGGCCACGGCCGGGTCGAGGTCGAGCAGGGCCATGGCGGCGTCGCTCGCCACGACCAGGCGCGGTTCGTCGAGGGGCTCGGGCAGGACGTGGGTTGAGAACGCGTCGCCCAGGCGTGCGAAGCGATTGTCGAAGGTCAGTTCGTCGAGGGCTTTCACCGGCCATCTCCAGCAGAATGTCCGAGCATTCTGCTGGGGATAGGCGTTTTAGTCGAGCTTGGAGGGTGGCGGCTCGGGGGCGTCCACCACTTTGCCCGGCGGCGGTTCCGGTGCGTCGTGCGTCTCTGCCGGGTTGGCGATGGTGCGTTTTTCGTCTTCTACCGGCACCAGCTTGTACTCCTGGCCGTGCAGGTTCTTCAGGTAAACCTCCATCTGCCGGAACGAGATGTTGATGTGGTTGTTCTTGAACTCGCGGTTGATAAAACGGTTCACCTCGTCGATCACCGGGTTGCGGTCACCGAGGTCGCGCACGTGCATGCGCAGTTCGTGGTCGAGGGTGCTTTCGCCGAAGTTGAGGAAGTACACGTGGGGTTCGGGTTCTTTCAGCACCCGCGGGTTTTCGCGCGCGGCCTGGAGCAACAGGGCTTTCACCAGGTCGAGGTCGGAGCCGTAGTCCACGCCGAGCTTGAGGGTGACCCGGGTGATGGTGTCGGTCAGCGACCAGTTGATCAGTTGCCCGGTGATGAACGTCTTGTTCGGGACAATGATGTCCTTGCGGTCGAAGTCGGTGATGGTGGTGGCGCGGATGCGGATCTTGCTCACCGTGCCCGACAGGTTGCCGATGGTGATGGTGTCGCCGATCCGCACCGGGCGCTCGAACAGGATCATGATGCCGGAGATAAAGTTGGCGAAGATCTCCTGCATACCGAAGCCCAGGCCCACCGACAGCGCCGCCACCAGCCATTGCAACTTGTCCCAGCTCACGCCGAGGGTCGATAGGGTCGCCACAAACCCCACGCCGGCAATCACGTAGGACAGCAACGTGGTGGTGGCGTAGGCGCTGCCCTGGGCCAGGTCCAGCTTGGACAGCACCAGCACTTCCAGCAAGCCGGGCAGGTTGCGCGCCAGGGCGAAGGTGATGCCGATGATGATCAGCGCGCCGAGCATGTCGCCGATGCTGATCGGCACCATGCTGATATTGGCCCCGGTGCCGCTGGTGTATTCGTAGAGGGTGACGTTGTCGAGGTAGGAGAACACCGAGATCAGGTCCGACCACACCCAGTACAGCGCCGCGATGAAGCCGCCGAGCAGGGCCAGGCGGATCAGGCGCATGGATTGTTCGTTGACCTGTTCGATGTCCAGGGTCGGCTCTTCGATCACCGCTTCGCCTTCGCCGGCTTCCTTGGCGGCCTGGCGTTTTGCCAATGCCCGCGAATAGGCCAGGCGCCGGGCGGCGACGCCCAGGCCGCGGGCGAATGTGGCTTCGATCACCAGCCAGAACATCAACAGGTACAGGGTGTTGATCAACCGGTCGCTGAGCTTCAGCGCGGTGTAGTAATAGCCGAAGCACACGGCGATAAACAGTGCGATGGGCAGCGCGGTAAACAACAGGCCCGCGGTTTTGCGGAACAGTGAGGCTTTCTCGTGGGTCGTGCTGTGCAACAGCAGGCGACCCAGCAGCCAGGCCATCAGCGCATAGCAGGTCAGCACCACGCCGATGCCCAGCACGTCGTCGGCCAGGGCTGCCGGCTGGTGCTCGGCAATGGCCACCACGGCCACCAGCGCCAGCACCACCAGCCCGAGCTTGCGTACCCAACCTTGCAGGAATGCGACCTGCGGTCGTTCCCAGCGGAAGTGCAATTCGGCGACGCCGCCTGGCGCGAGGATTCGGTAGGCGGTGTAGAACACCAACCACGCCTGAGCGATCTGCAACAGCGCGGCACCCAGGTTGGCGTTTTGCCCGCGGGCGTCGATCTGCAACGCATAACCGCATAACGCCAGGCCCAAGGCCACGGGCATGGCCAGCAGGATATTCACCAGGATCGCCTGGGGCGTGTGCCATTGGCTGTCACGCTTGAAGTGGCCGATGTCCATGTGAACCTTTTTCAGCCGCGCGTACAAGGCATTGCGCCGCCACAACAGTGCGCCGATCAACAGCAGCAACGGCAGGAACAGCAGCGGGCGCTGGGTCAGGCCGTCGTACAGTTCGCTGACGCTGGAGGCCCAGGGCAGGGAGGTGACTTGCTTGCTCAGGTGATCCGGGACGGTTTCCAGCCACTCGGTGTCCAGCGGCTTGTTGCTGGGAATCCAGAACATCTGCTCATCGAGGGTCGCACGCAGGGTGGTGGCGGTGCTCAGCAGTTGTTTCTGGTTCAGTTGCAGGGTGATCGATTCATTGAGCAGCGCGCTCAGCTCGCGGCTCAGGCGCTCGAGCAGGTCGCTGCGGGTGATCGCCAGTTCCAGCAGAGTGCGCCGCAATTGCGGGGTGACCTCATCCGGCGGCTGGTTGGCCAGCAGGTTATCCACATAGGTGCTGGGCGAGCTGATCAGTTCGCGCTGCTGGTTGACCTCGAACTGGTACAGGCGAATGTTGGCGATGTCGTCGGCGAGGTTGCGGTCGACCGTGAGGCGCGGCAAGGCCTGTTTCTGTTTGTACAGAATCTTCGACAGCAGCAGGCTGCCCTTGAGCACGTTGATCTGTTCGTCCAGCGCCGAGTCGCTCTGGGTCACGGTGTCCAGTTGCTGCTTGGTCTGCAGGTTCTTCTGGGTCAGGTCGTTGAGGCGGTCGGTGCTTTTGAGCAGGTAGTCGGACAGCTTCAGGTTGGCCGCGCTTTCCGTGGCCAACAGGCTGCTGCTGCCGGCTTTCTGCGCTTCGATGGACTGTTGGGTCACCGTCTGTTGGGACTGGGCCAGGCGTTTCTGGTTGATCAGGGTTTGCAGGTCCTGGATCTCTTGTTCCAGGCGCGCGGTTTTTTCCACCACCAGGTCATGCTGGCTGTTGCCCAGGTCTTGCAGTTGGCTGTTGCCGGCCAGTTCCTGGCGGCGCAGTGGGATCAGGGCATTCAGCGACGCCAGTTCGGCGTTCAACTGGTTGCGCTGGTCGGCGCTGAGGGTTTTGCCATTGTCCTTGCCGGCCTTGAGGGTCGCGTTGATCTGCTGGATGCGCGTCTGGCTGCTGCTGATTTCGGTCTGGGCGCGCTCGGGGCGGGTCTGGGCGGCGATGGTCAGGCTGTTGGCGTCGGCCAGGTCTTTTTGCAGGTCGCCTTGCTGGGTGGTGCGCTGCACCAGCAGTTGTTCCAGTTGCGGCACCGGCAAGGTGGCGTAGCGCTGGGCCACCGGGACGACTTTGGTGGCCTTGAGCCGGGTCAGTTCGCGCTGGTTTTCGCTGGTCTGGCGCGGGGCGTCTTGCAACTGGCGCTTGAGATCGACCAGGCGCTGCTCGTAATCCTGCTTGTTGCCCAGGTGGGTCAGCGTCTGCTGCAGGATCGCCTGCAGCGCCTTCATGTCGGCGTCGGGCAGCTTGCGGTCGGGCAGCTTGTCCAGGGTTTGCTGGATAGCGTCGGCGCTGGGCGGGTCGGCGGCGTATACGCTGCCGACACAAAGGGTCAGGCCCAGCAGGGCAGTGGCGAGAAAAGTGCGCAGGGTTGGCATAGAGACCGGTCGAGCAAGGTGAAGAATCGGGGCAGTATTGCCCCGCAGTTTAGAGGAAGAGTCCGGGGCCCGGGCGACTTCCTTCGGGGAATCTGACGCCGACTTTGCCAATCTTGTTCCCGTCCATGACTGCGACGGTCCAGATCGTGTTGTTCCACTCCACCTGGTCGCCGACCACCGGCGCGCCGCCGACTTTCTGGGTGATGAAGTGGCTCAGTGGCATGTCCGGGTCGATGCCTTCGAGCTGCAGGCCGTACAGCGCCGAGACTGCGCCCAGTTGGGCGTCGCCTTCGAGGATGAAGTCGCCGAAGAAGCGCAAATCCAAGCCGCGTTGCGGCGCCTGGCTGAACAGTTTGCCCAGGGCCGGCAGGTTGTGTTCGTGACCGATCACGCAGAGCAGATCGTCGGCTTCCAGCACCGTACTACCCGACGGATGGAGCAGTTGCTGGCCACGGAACAGCGCCGCGATACGCGTGCCTTCGGGCATTTTCAGCTCGCGCAGGGCTGCGCCGATGCACCATTTTTCCGCGCCCAGGCGGTAGACGAACAGCTCCCACTCACTGGTGACGTGAACTTCCAGGGCGGCGCGGGAAATCGGCGCCGGCTCCGGTGGCACGGTCACTTTCAGCAGCTTGGCGACCCACGGCAGGCTGGTGCCTTGCACCAGCAGCGAGACCAGCACGATAAAGAACGCCAGGTTGAAGTACAGCTGTGCATGGGGCAGGCCGGCCATCAGCGGGAACACCGCAAGAATGATCGGCACCGCGCCGCGCAGGCCGACCCAGGCGATAAAGGCTTTTTCGCGGCCGTGGAACGCCTTGAACGGCAGCAGGCCGACCATCACCGACAGCGGCCGCGCAAACAGGATCATCCACAGCGCCAGGCCCAGGGCGGGCAGCGCAATCGGCAGCAGGTCGTGGGGCGTGACCAGCAGGCCCAGCACCAGGAACATGCCGATCTGGGCGAGCCAGGCCATGCCGTCGAGCATATGCAAAATGCCATGACGGCTGCGCACCGGGCGGTTGCCGATCACCAGGCCGCACAGGTACACGGCGAGGAAGCCGCTGCCGTGCAGGGCGTTGGTCAGGGCGAAGACGAACAGGCCGCCGGCGATCACCAGGATCGGGTACAGGCCGTTGGCCAGGTTGATGCGGTTGACCATCTGCAGCATCAGCCAGCCGCCGCCCAGGCCGATGAGGCCCCCGATGCCGAACTCGCGCACCAGGTGCAACAGCAGGTTCCAGTGCAGGCCGGTCTGGCCGCTGGCGAGCATGTCGATCAGGGTGACGGTGAGGAACACCGCCATCGGGTCGTTGCTGCCGGATTCGATTTCCAGGCTGGCGGAGACCCGTTCGTTGAGCCCTTTGCCGCCGAGCAGCGAGAACACCGCGGCGGCGTCGGTGGAGCCGACAATCGCGCCGATCAGCAAGCCTTGAATGATGTTGAGGTCAAACAGCCAGGCCGCGGCCATGCCGGTGAGACCGGTGGTAATCAACACCCCCACCGTGGCCAGCGACAACGCCGGCCAGAGTGCCACGCGAAAACTCGCCACCCGGGTGCGCAAGCCGCCGTCGAGCAGGATCACGGCCAGGGCGAGGTTGCCCACCAGGTAGGCGGTCGGGTAGTTATCGAAGATGATGCCGCCGCCGTCGACGCCGGCGACCATGCCCACGGCCAGGATGATCACCAGGATCGGAATGCCCAGGCGGGACGAAAGAGAGCTCACCAGAATGCTCGCACTCACCAGCAACGCGCCGATCAAGAACAGGCTGTTGATGGTGGTCGCATTCAAAGGCAGTACTCCATGGGCAAAATAAGACGGACGCATTCTGACCATGCAGTCTGCGTGCCAGCGATTCTAACCTGTTGAATTGCCGCGCTGTCAAAAAGGTTTTAGCGACGGGCGCCGATCTAAATGTGGGAGGGGGCTTGCCCCCGATTGCGATTTGTCAGCTAGCTTATCTACAGCTGACCCACCGCTATCGGGGGCAAGTCGAATCGTCGCACCGCCCCTCCCACATCTTTAGAGGCGAAACCGCCCAACCATCCCGTTCAAGTCCACCGCCAGGCGCGACAACTCGCTGCTCGCGGCACTGGTCTGGCCGGCGCCGGTTGCCGATTGCACCGACAGATCACGAATGTTCACCAGGTTGCGGTCCACTTCCCGTGCCACCTGCGCCTGTTCCTCCGCCGCGCTGGCGATCACCAGGTTGCGTTCATTGATCTCGACAATCGCCGTGTTGATCGTATCCAGCGACATCCCCGCGCCTTTGGCGATGTTCAGCGTCGATTCCGCGCGCTCGGTGCTGTTGCGCATCGAATCCACGGCATGCTCGGTGCCGGCCTGGATACTGCCGATCATCCGTTCGATCTCGCTGGTCGACTGCTGGGTGCGATGGGCCAGCGCACGCACTTCGTCGGCCACTACGGCAAAGCCACGGCCGGCTTCCCCGGCACGCGCCGCTTCAATCGCCGCGTTCAGGGCCAGCAGGTTGGTCTGGTCGGCGAGACCGCGAATCACGTCGAGCACCTTGCCGATGTCGCGCGACTCATTGGCCAGGTCGCCGATCAGCGTCGCGGTGGCTTGCACGTCGCCGCTCATGCGCTCAATGGCGCTGACGGTTTCCTGCACCAGGTCGCGGCCGTCACCGGCGGAGGTGGTGGCGTTGCGCGAGGCCTCGGAGGTGCTCACCGCGTTGCGCGCGACTTCCTCGACGGCGCTGGTCATCTCGTTGACCGCGGTGGCGGCCTGTTCGATTTCGTTGTTTTGTTGGGTCAGGCCACGGGCGCTTTCGTCGGTCACGGCGTTAAGCTCTTCGGCGGCAGAAGCCAACTGAGTGGCCGAGCCGGCGATGCGTTGCAGGGTGTCGCGCAGTTTGTCCTGCATCTTGGCCATGGCAGCCAGCAGGCGGCCGGCTTCGTCGTGGCCATCGACCTTGATCGGGCGTGTCAGGTTGCCTTCGGCGATTTCTTCAGCCGCGTCCAGGGCCTGGGCGATCGGCAGGGTGATACTGCGGGTCAGCAGCCAGGCGAACAACAGGGTCAGCGTCGTGGCGATGACCAGCAGCCCAACCACCAGGTCGAAGGCCAGGTTGTATTGGTCTTTGGCCTGCTGATTGGTGGTCAGGGCCATCTTGTTGTTGATGTCCGCCAGGCGCGCCAGCACGGCGTTGGTCTGCTCGGCGTTGCTCAGCAACTCGCTGTTGAGCAACTCGCGCAGCTCGTCGACCTGATTGGCCCGCGACATGCTCTTCATGCGCTCTTCGATCTGATGGTACTGGGCTAGCAGGCGCACGTATTCGTCGTAGGCCGCGCGTTCTTCGCTGCTGTCGATGAGTTTTTCGTAGATGCCCTGGGCGGTCCGAATCTGCTGGTTGCGCTGTTCGATGGTTTCCAGGGTTTTTTGCTGCACGTCTGGCCCGCGGTTGGTCAGCAATCGGTATGACAGCACCCGCAGGCGCAATGTCAGCTGGGTGAACTCATCGAGGGCGCGAATACTCGGGACGCTGGACAGCGTGATGTCTTCTGCCGCCGCGCGGATTTTGCTCATTTGGTTCAGGGCGAACACACCGAGAAACAACATGAGTGCACCAATCAACGCGAAGCCTAGGAACGCACGCGGCGCGATATTCATATTACGAAGAGACATGCGGGAGTCCTGGGAAGAAGCGCGATCCATGCGGCTATGAGACAGGGTGAGTATTACCTATCGGCAGTACGACTAAAGTCTAAAGTGGCGTGTGTTTTTATCGCATCTGACGAGGGGCCGGGTCGATTCAGGAACCAGATGGGGGAAATGCAGTCACTAAGGCTCGAAAGTGCGGCCCGGCCCTTAACAATCGGGCTGCGCGCCGGGGATAACCCTGGCATCCGAGGTGAATTTTCTTTATCGTCACCGCCCTTTTAAAAAGCCCAGGAAATCAAAATGTTAGAAGCATCCCTCAGCCAGCTGGAACAACTGGTCAGCGACCTGGTACAGCAGAATCAAGACCTGTTGGGCACCAATGAATCCCTCAAGGCGCAATTGGCCCGCGCCAAGGATGAGAACGACAGCCTGCAATTGAACCTGATGGAACAGGAAGAAAAGAACGGCGCCACCGCTGCGCGTATCCAGGCGTTGGTTGAGCGTGTGAGCGCAGGGCCTGTCAGCGCATGAACGAAGGGATAAAGGTCGTTTCGATTCTCGGAGAGGATTACTCGATCAAGGCTCCGGCCGGGGAAGATCAAACCCTGATGCACGCCGTGACCCTGCTCAAGGCCTCCCTGGCCACCACCAAGAAAAAGTACCCGACCCTGATCGGTGACAAGCTATTGGTACTGGCCGCGCTGAACCTGTGCGCCGAGCAGATCGAAATGCAACAGCGTCACCAGCAGGAACTCGACCGTTACCAAGAGCAAGTCAGCGCCACGGTCGAGGTGATTTCCAAGGCTATCGGACAGCCTTAGAACCACTCATCCTGCATGCCGAGGCACGTATCGTCGCGGGCCTCCAGTATTGCCAGTTCATGATGGCAGCCCGGTACTTCCCAGGTCAGGAAGTAGCGGGCCGCCTGGAGCTTGCCTTTATAGAACGCGGTGTCCGCCGCATTGCCCTTGGCCAGGCCTTCTTCGGCGCGAATCGCCTGCTCCAGCCAGCGCCAGCCAATCACTGTGTGCCCGAACACCTTCAGGTACAGCGCCGAATTCGCCAGGCTGCTGTTGACCTTGCCTTGGGCGAGATCCGTCAGCAGGCCGATCGTCACGCTTTGCAGGCGCGCCACCAACTGTTCCAGCGGTTCTCTCATGGCCTTCAGCGATGGATATTGCTGCGCCCGTGCGCCTGTTTCGGCGATCAACCGAATCAGTTGCTTCAGGCCCGCGCCGCCGTTCTGCGCGAGCTTGCGCCCCAGCAGGTCGAGGGACTGGATACCGTGGGTACCTTCATGGATCGGGTTGAGGCGGTTGTCGCGGTAATACTGTTCCACCGGGTATTCGCGGGTGTAGCCGTGGCCGCCGAGGATCTGGATCGCCAGCTCGTTGGCCTTGAGGCAGAACTCCGAGGGCCAGGATTTGACGATCGGCGTCAGCAGGTCGAGCAGTTCGTGAGCGCGCTTGCGTTCGACGTCGGTTGCCAGGGTGGTGGTGTCGTCGAACAGGCGCGCGGCAAACAGGCCGAGGTCGAAGGCGCCTTCGACGTAGGCTTTCTGGGTCAGCAACATGCGTTTGATATCGGCGTGCTGGATGATCGACACCGGCGCGGTACTCGGGTCTTTGCTGTCCGGCAGGCGGCCTTGCGGGCGTTCGCGGGCGTATTCCAGGGAATACAGGTAGCCGGCGTAACCGAGCATCACCGCGCCCATGCCGACGCCGATGCGCGCTTCGTTCATCATCTGGAACATGCAGCTCAGGCCCTGGTGCGGTTTGCCCACCAGATAGCCGACACAGTGCCCGTTATCGCCGAAATTCAGCGCCGTGGACGTGGTGCCACGCCAACCCATCTTGTGAAACAGCCCGGCCAGCAACACATCGTTGCGCGCACCCAGGCTGCCATCGTCGTTGACCAGGAATTTGGGCACGATAAACAGCGAAATGCCCTTCACCCCGGCCGGCGCGTCCGGCAGTTTGGCCAGCACCATATGCACGATGTTTTCCGACAGCGGGTGGTCGCCGCCGGAGATAAAGATCTTGTTGCCCTTGAGCCGATAGCTGCCGTCCGCCGCAGGCTCTGCGCGGGTACGAATGTCCGACAGCGACGAGCCGGCATGCGGCTCGGTCAGGGCCATGGTGCCGAAGAAGCGCCCCTCGATCATCGGCTGCAGGAAGCGTTGCTTCTGCTCCTCGGTGCCGAAACTTTCGATCAGGTTGGCGGCGCCCATGGTCAGGAACGGGTAGGACGTTGACGCCGCGTTGGCCGCCTGGAAGTGCGCGAAGCAGGCCTGGGACAGCAGTGTCGGCAACTGCATGCCGCCGGCTTCGAAACTGCGCGCAGCATTGAGGAAGCCGGCTTCCAGGAAGGCGTCCACGGCCGGTTTGACTTCCGGGATCAGGATGGCCTTGCCGTCCTCGTAGCGCGGTTCGTTTTCGTCGTTTTTGCGGTTATGCGGTGCGAAGTACTTTTCGGCGATGGTGCGGGCGGTACTGATGGCCGCGTCGAAGGTTTCGCGATTATGTTCGGCAAACCGCTCGCGCTGGGTCAGGCCCTCGGCATCGAGGACTTCGTACAGCTCGAAAGCCAGATTGCGGGAACTGAGGAGCGTCTCGGACATGGCGGCTTACCTGTGTGGGAAGGAGCCTGAGTCTAAGTGCGCGAATAAAGGCTGGATAGCAAGATTGATCTGGGTGATGGAGGGGCAGAACGCGGACGAGGAATTGAAATACAGTCAAATGTGGGAGGGGGCTTGCCCCCGATGGCGGTGGATCAGTAACAGCTGAACTGACTGACACACTGCAATCGGGGGCAAGTCGAATCGTCGCACCGCCCCTCCCACATGTTTACCGCGTTTCGGCAGTTAGCCGATGGTCATCAGGCTGGCGTTACCGCCCGCCGCTGCGGTGTTGACGCTCAGCGCACGCTCGATCACCAGACGCTCCAGGGCAATTGCTGTCTCGCCTTGGGACAAGCCATGTACCCCGACAATCGCCCCGCCACGCTGGGCCACTTGCTGGCAAACCGCGCGCAGTTGATCGGAATCGCCGTGGTGCAGGACTGCGTCGAACAGCACATCGTCCTTGGTCCAGTCGGCCACGCGCTTGATCTTCGCCTGAATCTCTTTCGGCAGGCGTGGGAACAAAGCTTTGGTCAGCTCGGTTTCCGGCCATACCGCCGAACCACCGACGGCCAATACCGCCGCCAGTTGGGTCAGCAGGTCACCTTCTACTTCTGCCAGGCACAGTACGTGCTCACGGGGCAGGATGGCGTAGCTGTTGCGCTCGCCGGTCGGGCCGGCCAACAGGCGGGTGATACCGCTTTGCGATTGCGTGGCGAACCGGCTGCACAGGGCGCTCAGGTCGCTGAGCGTGTGGCTGTCGGCCCAGGCTTTCAAAGCGGTCAGCGGTTGGCTCATGGCGTCGCGCAAGCGCACATCCGGTGCGGACAATGCATCGCCGCGAACGAAGGACTGCTCGATCGCATCGGTAGGACGCGTCGACAGCAGGCGGTACAGGTACAGCGGACCACCGGCTTTCGGGCCGGTGCCCGACAAACCTTCGCCGCCAAACGGCTGCACGCCGACCACCGCCCCGACAATGTTGCGGTTGACGTAGACGTTGCCGGCATGAACGTTGTCGATCACCTTGGCGATGGTCTCGTCGATGCGCGTGTGTACGCCCAGGGTCAGGCCGTAGCCGGAAGCGTTGATCTGGCCGATCAACTGGTCGATCTCCTTGCGCTTGTAGCGCACCACGTGCAGCACCGGGCCGAAGATCTCCCGTTGCAGCTCGTCGAAGCTTTCCAGCTCGATCAGGGTGGGCATCACGAAGGTGCCGCGCTTGATCTCTTCGCCGTCGGCGATCGCCACTTGGTACACCGCGCGGCCTTTGTCGCGCATGGCCTGGATGTGTTTCTCGATGCCGGCCTTGGCTTCGGCGTCGATCACCGGGCCGATATCCACCGACAGGCGCTCCGGGTTGCCCAAACGGCATTCAGCCATGGCGCCCTTGAGCATTTCGATGACGCGGTCTGCAGAATCTTCCTGCAGGCACAGTACACGCAGGGCCGAGCAACGCTGGCCGGCGCTGTCGAAGGCCGACGACACCACGTCGATGACCACTTGTTCGGTCAGGGCCGAGGAGTCGACGATCATCGCGTTCTGGCCACCGGTTTCGGCG
Source organism: Pseudomonas veronii (assembly GCF_002028325.1). NCBI lineage: Bacteria > Pseudomonadati > Pseudomonadota > Gammaproteobacteria > Pseudomonadales > Pseudomonadaceae > Pseudomonas > Pseudomonas veronii. The sequence continues at coordinate 531,533 of NZ_CP018420.1, forward strand.
ATCAGCGGGATCGGTCGGCCCTGGGCATCCAGGCGCCCGGCGACATTGCGTTGCAGCAGGCGCGCGACTTCGGTGGAACCGGTGAACATCACGCCTTTGACGCGATCATCGCCGACCAGGCGCGCACCAACGGTTTCGCCCTGGCCCGGCAGCAGTTGCAGCACGCCTTCCGGAATACCGGCTTCGAGCAGGATACGTACCGCTTGTGCGGCCACCAGCGGGGTTTGCTCGGCAGGCTTGGCCAATACCGGGTTGCCGGCGGCCAGTGCGGCGGCGACTTGCCCACTGAAAATCGCCAGCGGGAAGTTCCACGGGCTGATGCAGACCACCGGGCCCAATGGGCGGTGGGCGTCGTTGGTGAAATCGTGACGCGCCTGCACCGCGTAGTAACGCAGGAAATCCACGGCTTCGCGCACTTCGGCGATGGCGTTGGCGAAGGTCTTGCCGGCTTCGCGGGCCAGCAGGCCCATCAGCGGCTGGATCTCGCCTTCCATCAGGTCGGCGGCGCGTTCAAGGATCGCGGCGCGCTCGGCGGGCGGGGTCGCCTGCCAGATCGGGCCGGCGTTGATGGCGCACTGGATCGCGTTGTCGACGTCATCGACGGTCGCTTCCTGTACGTGGCCGACCACATCACGCAGGTCGGACGGGTTCAGCACCGGCGTCGCAGCTTCATTACTGGCGGCGCAACCCAACATCGGCGCGGCTTTCCAGTGGTTGTGCGCGGTGGCCAGCAGGGCGCAGGACAGCGACGCCAAACGGTGTTCGTTGGCCAGGTCGATACCGGCCGAGTTGGCGCGGTCGCTGCCGTACAGATCGCGTGGCAAGGGAATACGCGGGTGCGGCAGGCCGAAGCCGCCTTCCAGCGTCGCCATTTGCTCGATGCTGGCCACTGGATCGGCCACCAGCTCCTGGATCGAGATGGACTGGTCGGCGATACGGTTGACGAACGAGGTGTTGGCGCCGTTTTCCAACAGGCGACGTACCAGGTAGGCCAACAGGGTTTCGTGGGTGCCGACCGGGGCGTACACGCGGCACGGACGGTTCAGCTTGCCCTCGGCCACTTTGCCGACGACCTGTTCGTACAGCGGTTCGCCCATGCCGTGCAGGCACTGGAACTCGTACTGGCCGGGGTAATAGTTCTGACCGGCGATATGGTAGATAGCCGACAGGGTGTGGGCGTTATGCGTGGCGAACTGCGGGTAGATGACTTCCGGCACCGACAGCAGTTTGCGTGCGCAGGCGATGTAGGACACGTCGGTGTACACCTTGCGGGTATAGACCGGGTAGCCTTCCAGGCCTTCGACCTGGGCGCGCTTGATTTCGCTGTCCCAGTACGCGCCTTTTACCAGGCGGATCATCAGGCGGTGGCGGCTGCGGCGCGCCAGGTCGATGACGTAGTCGATCACATACGGGCAGCGCTTCTGGTAGGCCTGGATCACGAAACCGATGCCGTTCCAGCCGCTCAGTTGCGGCTCGAAGCACAGGCGTTCGAGCAGGTCCAGGGACAGTTCCAGGCGGTCGGCTTCTTCGGCATCGATGTTCAGACCGATGTCGTATTGCTTGGCCAGCAGGGTCAGGGACAGCAAGCGCGGGTACAGCTCGTCCATCACCCGTTCGTACTGGGCACGGCTGTAACGTGGGTGCAGGGCCGACAGCTTGATGGAAATGCCCGGGCCTTCATAAATCCCACGGCCGTTCGAGGCTTTGCCGATGGAATGAATGGCTTGTTCGTAAGAGGCGAGGTACTTCTGTGCATCGTGTTCGGTGAGTGCGGCTTCACCAAGCATGTCGTAGGAATAGCGGAAACCCTTGGCTTCGAACTTGCTCGCATTGGCCAGGGCTTCGGCGATGGTTTCGCCGGTGACGAACTGCTCGCCCATCAGGCGCATGGCCATGTCGACGCCCTTGCGGATCATCGGCTCGCCGCTCTTGCCGATGATGCGGCTCAGGGATGAGGTCAGGCCTGCTTCGTTGTGGGTGGCGACCAGTTTTCCGGTCAGCAGCAGGCCCCAGGTGGCCGCGTTGACGAACAGCGACGGGCTGTTGCCCAGGTGCGGTTGCCAGTTACCGGTGCTGATCTTGTCGCGGATCAGTGCGTCGCGGGTGCCTTTGTCGGGGATGCGCAGCAGCGCTTCGGCCAGGCACATCAGTGCCACGCCTTCCTGGGACGACAGGGAGAATTCCTGCAGCAAACCCTGGACGATGCCGGCACGGCCGCCGGCGCTCTTCTGATTGCGCAGTTTTTCTGCAATCGACGCGGCCAGCTTATTCGTGGCTTCGGCCATCTGGGCCGGCAGGCGAGCCTGTTCGATCAGCATCGGCACCACTTCCGGCTCCGGGCGGCGGTAAGCGGCGGTGATCGAGGCGCGCAGTACGGATTGCGGCAGGATGCTCTCGGCGAACTCGAGGAAGCACTGATGGGCGTGGTCGGCCTGGACCTCGCCGGCGTCGTCGGCCTCCTTGCTGCTCAAGCCATTGAGCTCGGTCAGGGTTGCACCACCCTCGAGTTTCTCCAGGTAATTGAAAATCGCCTGCTTGATCAGCCAGTGCGGCGTGCGATCAATGGAGGTCGCGGCCGCCTTCAGGCGCTCGCGGGTCGGGTCGTCGAGTTTGACCCCAAGGGTGGTTGTAGCCATTTTCTTATCCTCATGGGTGCCACTACCGAGTGGCATCAGCTGGCGGCAAGATTAGCTTCGGTCTGGAAGAGGTGCAACCGGGTGCAACCCTTTTTATGCATGAATTTTTCGCCGCTCCATCGGGAAAAAATCGGCACTCGACCGAATCCGCTGCACTTTGGTGCATTTGCTTCTGAGATCGGCTGTTCTTGCTCCGAAAAGGAGCAAAAACGCGGTGTTTTCTGTAAAACACATCAAGGTGCAACTTATTCGCGAGAAACTGGTTGCACCTTATTTGCTTTGTTGAATAGCATTCGCGGCCAAGGTGCAACCACCCGTATGGTGTGGTTCATCGGCTGACGGCTTTCCTGGGGAAACGTCAGTCATAAATGCGCGCGATGCAGCTACGTTTACTCACTGGATCAGTGGGTGGCCGTCTGACAGACCGCCGCTACATAAAAACAAAGCCAGGGCGTCACTTCTATGAGCGTTAGTAATCCAACCCTGATCACGTTCGTGATCTACATCGCAGCAATGGTGCTGATCGGCTTCATGGCCTATCGCTCCACCAACAACCTTTCCGATTACATCCTGGGCGGTCGCAGCCTCGGTAGCGTGGTGACTGCCTTGTCAGCCGGTGCTTCCGACATGAGCGGCTGGTTGTTGATGGGCCTGCCGGGCGCGATCTACATGTCCGGCCTGTCGGAAAGCTGGATCGCCATCGGCCTGATCGTCGGTGCGTACCTCAACTGGCTGTTCGTGGCCGGTCGCCTGCGCGTGCAGACCGAGCACAACGGCGACGCCCTGACGCTGCCGGATTACTTTTCCAGCCGTTTCGAAGATAAAAGCGGCCTGCTGCGGATCATCTCCGCAGTAGTGATCCTGGTGTTCTTCACCATCTATTGCGCTTCCGGCATCGTGGCCGGTGCCCGCCTGTTCGAAAGCACCTTCGGCATGTCCTACGAGACTGCGCTGTGGGCCGGCGCGGCGGCGACGATTGCCTACACCTTCGTCGGTGGTTTCCTGGCCGTGAGCTGGACCGACACCGTACAAGCCACCCTGATGATCTTCGCGCTGATCCTGACGCCGATCATCGTGCTGCTGGCCACCGGCGGTATCGATACCACGTTCCTGGCGATCGAAGCGAAGAACCCCGACAACTTCAACATGCTGAAAAACACCAGCTTCATCGGCATCATCTCGCTGATGGGCTGGGGCCTGGGTTACTTCGGCCAGCCGCACATCCTCGCGCGCTTCATGGCGGCGGATTCGGTGAAGTCGATCGCCAAGGCGCGTCGCATCTCCATGACCTGGATGATCCTGTGCCTGGGCGGCACCGTGGCCGTGGGTTTCTTCGGCATCGCCTACTTCTCGGCGCACCCGGAAGTGGCCGGCCCCGTGACCGAGAACCACGAGCGCGTGTTTATCGAACTGGCCAAGCTGCTGTTCAACCCTTGGATTGCTGGCGTTCTGCTGTCGGCGATTCTGGCGGCGGTCATGAGCACCTTGAGCTGCCAATTGCTGGTGTGCTCCAGCGCCCTGACCGAGGACTTCTACAAGACCTTCCTGCGCAAGAACGCTTCCCAGGTTGAGCTGGTGTGGGTCGGCCGCGCCATGGTGCTGCTGGTGGCCGTGATCGCCATCGGCCTGGCCGCCAACCCGAATAACCGCGTATTGGGCCTGGTGAGCTACGCCTGGGCCGGCTTCGGCGCCGCGTTCGGCCCTGTGGTGCTGATCTCGGTGATCTGGAAGCAGATGACCCGTAACGGCGCACTGGCTGGCATTCTGGTCGGCGCGATCACCGTGATCGTGTGGAAGCATTTCGAATTGCTGGGCCTGTACGAAATCATCCCAGGCTTCATCTTCGCCAGCCTGGCGATCTACATCGTCAGCAAGCTGGGCGCGCCGACTGCGGGTATGGTTGAGCGCTTTGATGCTGCGGAGAAAGACTACAACCTCAACAAATAAAGCCTCGGGCGTTATGCGCCTGATGTGTTGAAGAAAACGGCTCGCTATCTTTTGGATAGCGGGCCGTTTTTTCTCAACTGGTCAGTCAAAGTAAATGACGATCAGGCCTATCAATCCGGCTGCGCCAATAAGCGCCGTGCCATGAAGCATGAGCTTTGTGCTGCGCGGAAAGGCTTGTACCTGCGGGAGGTCAATGACTCCCCGTCTTGCATTTAGCCTGGGTAGTGCGACGGCCACATACACTGCGCAAAGCCTCATCATCCTTTCGCGCGGTGAGTTTCCCCAGTAGCTGCTGTGGAAGGCGACCAGGCGGCACTTGTTCAAGAGCGCTTCCATGGGTTCAAGTTTTCGGTAACACAAGAAGAGCCCGATGATGATGACTGCGGATGCAGAGCTGATGGCAATCAAGGAAGTAGCAGGGAGGTTCAAGAAGTCATCAATACTCATACAAAAGCTCTCCTACCTTCTCGCCGCCTTCCCCACCTAGTGTCGTGGTTTTGGCGGGGGATTTTTCGGTGGTTTTTTGCTTTTGGGAAAAGGGCTACTGAGTTGCGCCAGGTTTCCGACAGAGGCGTGAATTTTCACTGCCTTTGCGCCGACGACCTTGCGGCACAAGGTCGCCTGCTTCACGCGCCATGCAGATGTTAGCCATGGCGCGCGGGTCGCTTATCTGGCCTCAGGCGTGTGTTGCAGCCAGCGCCTGTTGCAGATCCTCGATCAAGTCTTCAATCGCCTCGATCCCCACCGACAGGCGAATCATCTCCGGCTTCACGCCGGCCTTGGCCTGTTCCTGCTCGTTCATCTGGCGATGGGTGGTGGACGCCGGGTGGCAGGCCAGGGATTTGGCGTCGCCGATGTTCACCAGGCGTTTGAAGATTTGCAGGGCGTCGTAGAAGCGTACACCGGCTTCGTAACCGCCCTTCAGACCAAACGACAGGATCGCCGACGGTTTGCCCTGCATGTATTTCTGCGCCAGCGCGTGGTGCGGATGATCGGGCAGCCCGGCGTAGCTGACCCATTCGACTTCGGCGTGATCTTGCAGGAACTGCGCGACCTTCAAGGCATTCTCGGTGTGGCGTTCCATGCGCAGGGCCAGGGTTTCCAGGCCTTGCAGCAGCAGGAAGGCGTTCATCGGCGCCAGCGCTGCGCCGGTGTTGCGCAGCGGTACGGTGCGGGCGCGGGCGATGAAGGCGGCGGGGCCGAATTTTTCGGTGTAGACCACGCCGTGGTAAGCCGGTTCGGGCTGGTTGAGGCCGGGGAATTTTTCGGCGTATTTCGCCCACGGGAACGTGCCGCTGTCGACAATCACGCCGCCCAGGGAGTTGCCATGGCCGCCGACGTATTTGGTCACCGAATGCACCACGATATCGGCACCGAACTGGATCGGTTTGCACAGGATCGGCGTGGCCACGGTGTTGTCCACCATCAGCGGTACGCCACGGGCGTGGGCCACGTCGGCGAGGGCTTGCAGGTCGATGATGTTGCCCGCCGGGTTGCCGATGCTCTCGCAGTAGACCAGTTTGGTGTTGTCGTCGATCAGTTCGGCGATGGCGGCGGCGGAATCGTCGCGGGCGAAGCGCACATCGACGCCAAAGCTCGGCAGCAGGTGGGCGAACAGGGTGTAGGTGCCGCCATAGAGCTGCGGCGTGGTGACGATGTTGTCACCGGCGCGGGTCAGGGTCTGGATCGCATAGTGGATCGCTGCGCTGCCGGCGGACACGGCCAGCGCGGCGATACCGCCTTCGAGCGCGGCCATGCGTTGCTCCAGCACATCGTTGGTCGGGTTCATGATCCGCGTGTAGATATTGCCGGGTACGTCCAGGTTGAACAGGTCGGCGCCGTGCTGGGCGTTATCGAATTCGAAGGCGACGTTCTGGTAGATCGGCACCGCGACGGCCTTGGTGGTCGGGTCGGACTTGAAGCCGTGGTGCAGGGCGATGGTGGCGTCTTTCATGGTTATTGTTGACCTCCTTGGTTTTTAAGGGCGCCCCCGGGCAGGGTGGGAGCTGGCTTGGCTGCGATGGCATCATCGCGGAGTGCAGGTAATACCGCGTCGCTTGTGTCGCGGGCAAGCCCGCACATGCTGTAAGGATTAGATTGTTTTCACAAGGACGCCTGTCTTTGCGGCATAAGCACCGCCCGGCATGCGGCCCTGCACCTTTGCCCGTGTAGCAGGTAAACTTCGCCCCCTGCGCAGGAGCAACCATGAATTATCGTCACGCCTTTCACGCCGGCAACCACGCCGATGTCTTCAAACACCTGACCTTGACCCGCCTCATCGCCTTGATGTCGCGCAAGGAGCAGCCGTTCGCCTACCTCGATACCCATGCCGGGATCGGTCTGTACGACCTGCAGGGCGATCAGGCCAACCGTACCGGTGAATACCTGGAAGGCATCGCCCGTCTGTGGGGCAAGAGCGATCTGCCGCCATTGACCGCCGACTACATGCGCGTGCTGCACGAGATGAACCCGGATGGCCAGTTGCGCTACTACCCCGGTTCGCCGGAACTGGCACGCCGCCTGACCCGCCCCCAGGACCGCGTGCTGCTCAATGAAAAGCACCCGGAAGACGGCGTGCTGCTCAAGGACAACATGAAGGGCGATCGTCGCGTCAAGGTTCACCTGGGCGAAGGCTGGCATGTGCCACGCGCGTTGCTGCCGGTGCCGGAAAAGCGTGCGCTGATGCTGATTGACCCGCCGTTTGAACAGCTCGACGAAATGCAGCGCTGCGCGGCGTCGCTCAAAGAGGCGGTCGGCCGCATGCGCCAGACGGTCGCGGCGATCTGGTACCCGGTGAAGGACCAGCGCATGTTGCGCCGTTTCTACCAGGACCTGGCCGGCACCGGTGCGCCGAAGCTGCTGCGCGTCGAATTGCTGGTGCATCCGTTGGACACGCCCAACACCCTGACCGGCTCGGGCCTGGCGATTGCCAACCCGCCGTGGGGCTTGGAGGAGGAGTTGCGTGAGCTGCTGCCGTGGCTGTCCAAGCAACTGGGCCAGACCCAGGGCGGGTGGCAGATGGATTGGCTGATTGCTGAGTAACCGAGTCTGGCGCAAGCCCATGTGGGAGGGGGCTTGCCCCCGATAACGGTGTATCAGTCCATACATCTGTACCTGATACATTGCTATCGGGGGCAAGTCGAACCGTCGCACCGCCCCTCCCACATTTTTTTAGATCGGGCAGGTCACGCCTGTACCGCCAATCCCGCAATAGCCCTGCGGATTCTTCGCCAGGTACTGTTGGTGATACGCCTCGGCGAAGTACACCGTCGGGGCCTCGTCGATTTCCGTGGTGATGGGCCCCAGGCCAGCCTTGGTCAGCTCTTGCTGATACGCCTGCGCACTGGCCTGCGCCGCCGCCAATTGCTCCGGCGTGGTGGCATAGATCACTGAACGGTACTGGCTGCCGATGTCGTTGCCCTGGCGCATGCCCTGGGTCGGGTTGTGCAGTTCCCAGAACATCTTCAGCAAGTCTTCGTATTTCACCTTGGCCTGGTCATACACCACCAGCACCACTTCGCTATGGCCGGTCAGGCCCGAGCAGACTTCTTCGTAGGTCGGGTTCGGCGTGTAGCCGCCGGCATAACCGACCACGGTGCTGACCACGCCATCGCGCTGCCAGAATTTGCGTTCTGCGCCCCAGAAGCAGCCCAGGCCGAAGATCGCGAAGCCGACGTCGTCGAGGAACGGGCCGAGCAGCGGGTTGCCGTTGACGAAGTGCGTCTCCGGCAGCGTCATCGGGGTTTCGCGGCCAGGCAAAGCTTGTTCTGCAGTAGGAAGCACGTTTTTGTTCACCAGAATTTCCGAGCGCAAGACCATGAGCAGTCCTCTCGTCAGGTTGAGTTAACAGTAAAGAATCAGACAGCCAGTGTGCCCGAGTGTTACAGCGCTGTCAGGCGATTGGCCCGCGAGGGTAGCGTTTAAGCTTCTCGAGCAGCTCTGAACCGGGGATGGGCCGGTCGAACAGATAGCCCTGGCCGACGTCGCAACGGTGCCGACGCAGGAACGCCAACTGCTCGGCGGTCTCGATGCCTTCGGCCACGACCTTGAGCTTGAGGTTGTGGGCCATGGCGATCACGGCTGAGGTGATTTCCATGTCGTCCTGGTTGTCCGGGATTTCGTGGATAAAGCTGCGATCGATCTTGATGATGTCGATCGGGAATTTTTTCAAGTAGCTCAGCGACGAGTAACCGGTGCCGAAGTCGTCCATGGCCAGGGTCAGGCCCAGGCTTTTCAACTGGTCCAGTTGCAGACGGGTGTCCTCGGTGGCCTCCAGCAGCAGGCCTTCGGTCAACTCAAGTTCGAGCAGGTTGGCCGGCAGTTCTTCTTCCTTGAGGATCGAGGCAATCGAGGCCACCAGGTCCGGGTCGGAGAACTGTTTGGGCGACAGGTTGATCGCCACCTGCAGGTTGCCCAGGCCGGCGGCGCTCAGTTGCTTGCTCATGCGGCAGGCCTGGCGGGCGATCCATTTGCCGATGGGGATGATCAGGCCGGTTTCTTCGGCCACGCTGATGAACTGGTCGGGGCGGATCATGCCCTTTTCCGGGTGGTTCCAACGCAGCAGCGCCTCCATGCCCAACAAGCGGCCACTGCGCAGGCACAGCTTGGGCTGGTAGAACACGTCCAGCTCGTTCTGGGTCAGGGCGCGGCGCAGGTTGTTTTCCACGAACAGTTTGTAGCTGGCCTCGGCGTTCAGCGCTTCGGTAAACACTTGTACCTGGTGTTTGCCGTTGGCTTTGGCCTTGTGCAGGGCCAAGCCGGCGTTGCGCATCAGGGTTTGCGGGTCGCGGCCATGCAGCGGCGCGCAGGCCAGGCCCACGGAGCCGGTGACGCTGATCAATTGGTTGTCGACGAACATCGGCTTGTCGAGGGTCGCCAACAGTTGGCTGGCAACGAGCTGGCCGCTCTCCAGGTCGGTGTCGTCGAGCAATACCGCAAATTCGTTACTGGCAAAGCGCGCCAGGCTGCCACCGGCGCTGAGGCTGTTGCGCAGGCGCCGGGCCAGGCTGATCAGCAGCTTGTCGCCGGTCTGGTGGCCGAGGCTGTCGTTGATCCGCTTGAAGTTGTCGATGTCCACCAGCAACAGACAGATCGGGCTGTCGCTGTCGCGGGCAAAGCGTTCGTCGAGGTTGCGGATAAACGCCGGACGGTTGCCCAGGTTGGTCAGGTTGTCGGTATAGGCCAGGCGCTCGATGCGCTGCTGGGCCAGCTTGGTCTGGGTGATGTCTTCGTAGATGCCGATATAGTGGGTCAGCTCGCGATTGTCGCCATAGACCTTGGAGATCGACAGCTGGCCCCAATAGGGTTCGAGGTTCTTGCGTCGGCTCTTGAACTCGCCCTGCCAGCTGTTGCTCTTGGCCAGGCTCGACGGCGCGTCGAACAGCAATTCGCTGAGGTTTTCCAGCGCGGGCAATTGCGCCAGGCGATGGCCGTGGACCTCTTCGGTACTGTACTGGGTGATCGCGGTAAAACTGGGGTTGACGTACTCCACCACGCCATCGCAATTGACCAGCAGGAAGGCGTTGGCGCTTTGTTCCACCGCGCGCTGAAACAGGTGCAGGGCGCTGGTGGCGGTACGACGGTTGTGATTGTTGATCACTTGCGCGAACTGATCCGCCAGCTCGCCGGCAAAGGCGATCTCGTCGGACTGCCAGACGCGTGTGCAGCCGCTTTGTTCCAGGCACAGCACACCCACGACCTGGCCATCGACACGGATGCTCGCGTCGAGCATTGCATGCACGTCGTTGGCCTGCAGCGATTCGGCCATTTCGCGGGTGCGTGGGTCGCGCATGACATTGGTAGCATCGATCGCCCGGCTGGTTTGCAGGGCTTCGAGATAGTCCGGAAAGCCACTGGCATCAATCGGCTCGGGCAAGTGGTGGCGCTGATCGGCGCGCTGGTACGCCGAGATCGGTACCAGGCGCTGGCCTTCGAGGTTCCAGATGCTGGCGCAATCGATCTGGTAGATATCGCAGGCGCTGCGGGTAATCAGCTCGGCGGCTTCCTGCAGCGAATTATTCGTGGTGTAGCGCTGGCGTGCGAGCAGCAGGATCAGCTCTTGCTGGGCGCGTACCCGTTCCAGGTGCAGCAACTGTTCCTGTTGCGCGCGCTGGTTGAGTTCCAGGGCGATCTGCAGGCGGCTGTTCTGGCTTTCCAGGTCGGCTGTCGGCGCTGTCGACGGGATCTCGCTGAACAGGCCGTCGACCACCATCAGGTAGCCCCGCAGCAGGTGGCGATTGTGTTGTTTGTAGGCTTCGCCCAGTTCCAGCAGGCTTAGAGGGCCGTCGTTGGTGTGCAGGGTGTAGCGCACCAGGTAATGAGGGCTCTCGGCCAGTTGCTGCTGGATGGCATCGTGCAGTTGATAGCGCGCCTGTGGCTCCATCAGGCTGGCGTAGGGCGAGCCGATCAGCGCGCACAGTTCAACCGCCGGCAGGCCGAATTGGCGCTCGCAATTGGGGTCTAGGTAGAGCAGGGCCCAGCTTGCCTCATTCAGCCGCTCGAAACGCAGCATACCGAGGCGCGAAGGCACCGGTAATTGCGTCACTACCTCGGCCGCCGTCCGGGCGACATCGGGTTGGCTTTTCATGGGGAAGCTCACTTGAAAAAACGCACTCGGCGCCGGGCTCACGCCCTCTTTACTGTTGCCTGCAGCAAGGTTGCATCATGCAGCCCAGGCTGACAAGAGAGGATGAAGGCTAAGTGCTATAAGGGTTATATCGGCTACGCGGTCGATTTCTGCAATCGGGGTGATAGGTGGTGTACAACCCTGTTTTTACTGTCCAAGAAACGCGCAAAAAAAGCCCCGCCAAGTGGCGGGGTTGAGGTACGAGCGTGGCGCTCGGAAATCGATGCAATCGGGCCTCCCTCGTGCAAGGGAGGCCCGTCGCGGCTTACAGCAAGATGGTGCGGATGTCGTTCAGCAGTTGGCTCAGGCGCTGGGTGAAGCGTGCCGCTGCGGCGCCGTTGATCACGCGGTGATCGTAGGACAGCGACAGTGGCAGCATCAGCTTCGGCTGGAAGGCTTTACCGTCCCATACCGGCTGGATGGTCGCCTTGGAAACGCCCAGGATCGCCACTTCCGGCGCATTGACGATTGGCGTGAAGCCAGTGCCGCCAATGTGACCGAGGCTGGAGATGGTGAAGCATGCGCCCTGCATGTCGTCCGCGGTGAGCTTCTTGTCGCGGGCCTTGGCAGCCAGCGCAGCGGCTTCGGCAGCCAGTTGCAGCAGGCTCTTCTGGTCGACGTTCTTGATGACCGGTACCAGCAGGCCATCCGGGGTGTCGACGGCAAAGCCGATGTGAACGTACTTCTTGCGAATGATCGCCTTGCCGCTTGGCGCCAGCGAACTGTTGAAGTCCGGCAGCTCCTTGAGCAGGTGCGCGCAGGCCTTGAGCAACAGTGGCAGCACGGTCAGTTTCACGCCGGCCTTCTCGGCCACGGCTTTCTGCGCAACGCGGAAAGCTTCCAGGTCGGTGATGTCGGCCTGGTCGAACTGGGTCACGTGCGGGATGTTCAGCCAGCTGCGGTGCAGGCTCGACGCGCCGATTTGCATCAGGCGGGTCATCTGCACTTCTTCGGTTTCGCCGAAGCGGCTGAAGTCCACGACCGGGATCGGCGGAATGCCAGCACCACCGGTAGCATTGCCGGCAGCCGGGGCTTCCTTGGCTTTCTGCATCATGGATTTGACGTAAACCTGCACGTCTTCCTTGAGCACGCGACCGTGCGGGCCGGTGGCCGTGACGGCGTTCAGCTCGACGCCGAACTCGCGGGCCAGTTGGCGCACGGCAGGGCCGGCGTGAACCTTGGCACCGCTTCGTGCCGGTGCCGCCGCCGGGGCCGGTGCGGCCTCGGCGTTTGCGGCAGGCGCTGGAGCCGCGGCGACCGGTGCGGCTTCAGCCTTGGCAGCCGGCGCAGCGGCCGGTGCCGGGGCAGCAGCCGACGCAGCGCCTTGGACTTTCAGCTTGAGGATGAAGTCGCCAGTGCCGACTTCGTCTTCCAGCTTGACCGCGATGCTTTCCACCACGCCGGCAGCCGGCGAAGGGATTTCCATGGAGGCCTTGTCGGACTCCAGGGTGATCAGCGACTGGTCGGCTTCGACGGTGTCGCCGACCTTGACCAGCAGTTCGATGATCTTGGCCTTGCCCGACGAGCCGATGTCCGGGACATGAATGTCCTGGATGGTGGCTGCGGCCGGTGCGGCAGCCGGGGCCGCAGGGGCCTCGGCAGCAGCAGGTTTTTCAGCCGGCGCTGGCGCCGGTGCAGCTGCGGCAGCTGGAGCAGGGGCCGCAGCGGCGGCGCCCTCGATTTCCAGCTCCAGCAGTTCGTCGCCTTCTTTCAGGCGATCGCCCAGCTTCACTTTCAGGCTCTTGACCACGCCGGCCTTGGGAGCAGGGATTTCCATGCTCGCCTTGTCCGATTCCAGGGTCAGGATGCTCTGGTCGGCTTCGACGGTGTCGCCGACCTTCACAAACAGCTCGATTACTTCACCTTCACCGCTGCCGATGTCAGGTACGCGAATGAGTTCGCTCACAAAAAGTCTCCTCAGCAGTCCAGTGGGTTGCGTTTTTCCGGGTTGATCCCGAACTTGACGATGGCGTCAGCCACCACCTTGGGTTCGATCTCACCGCGGTCAGCCAAGGCTTCCAGGGCTGCCAACACCACGAAGTGACGGTCGACTTCGAAGAAGTGACGCAGCTTCTTGCGGCTGTCACTGCGGCCGAAACCGTCGGTGCCCAGGACTTTGAATTCCTTGGACGGGACCCACTGGCGAATTTGTTCAGCAAACAGTTTCATGTAGTCGGTGGATGCGATCACCGGACCTTTACGGCCAGTCAGGCATTCTTCGACGTAGCTCAGCTCAGGCTTCTGACCTGGGTGCAGGCGGTTGTTGCGTTCTACGGCCAGGCCGTCGCGACGCAGTTCGTTGAAGCTGGTCACGCTCCACACGTCGGCGCCGACGTTGAATTCGTCACGCAGGATCTTCGCCGCTTCACGCACTTCGCGCAGGATGGTGCCGGAGCCCATCAGTTGCACGTGATGCGCTGCTTCCTTGGTGTCTTCTTCGAGCAGGTACATGCCCTTGATGATGCCTTCCTCGACACCGGCCGGCATGGCAGGTTGCTGGTAGGACTCGTTCATCACGGTGATGTAGTAGAAAACGTCCTGCTGCTCCTGGGTCATCTTCTTCATGCCGTCCTGGATGATCACCGCCAGCTCATAGCCGTAGGTTGGATCAAAGGTGCGGCAGTTCGGAATGGTGGCCGCCAGGATGTGGCTGTGACCGTCTTCGTGTTGCAGGCCTTCGCCGTTCAGCGTGGTGCGGCCGGCGGTGCCGCCGATCAGGAAACCACGGGTACGGCTGTCGCCTGCTGCCCAGGCCAGGTCGCCGATACGCTGGAAGCCGAACATCGAGTAGAAGATGTAGAACGGCAGCATCGGCTGGTTGTGGCAGGAGTACGACGTACCGGCCGCGATGAAGGAGCTCATGGCGCCCGCTTCGTTGATGCCTTCTTCGAGGATCTGGCCCTTCTTGTCTTCCTTGTAGAACATCACCTGGTCTTTATCGACTGGCTCGTAGAGCTGGCCGACGGAGGAGTAGATGCCCAACTGACGGAACATGCCTTCCATACCGAAGGTACGGGCTTCGTCCGGGATGATCGGCACGATGCGCGAACCGACTTCCTTGTCCTTGACCAACTGCGCGAGGATTCGCACGAAGGCCATGGTGGTGGAGATTTCACGGTCGCCCGAGCCGTCGAGGATGGCCTTGAGGGTATCCAGCGCCGGTGTTGGGATGTTGACGCTCTTGGCACGGCGCTGTGGCACGAAACCGCCCAGCGCGGCACGACGCTCGCTCAGGTAGCGGGCTTCGGCGCTGTTCGGCTCTGGCTTGAAGAACGGCAGGTTTTCCAGCTCTTCGTCCTTGACCGGGATGTCGAAGCGGTCGCGGAACAGCTTCAGGCTGCCGACGTCGACTTTCTTGGTGTTGTGCGCAGTGTTCTTCGCTTCGCCGGCACCGGTGCCATAACCCTTGATGGTCTTGGCCAGGATGACGGTCGGTTGTTCTTTGTGGTTGACCGCTTCGTGGTACGCCGCGTAGACCTTGTACGGGTCGTGGCCGCCACGGTTGAGTTTCCAGATCTCGTCGTCGGACAGGTCGGCAACCATCGCCTTGAGTTCAGGCGTGTTGAAGAAGTGTTCACGCACGAACGCGCCGTCTTTGGCCTTGTAGTTCTGGTACTCGCCGTCGATGACTTCGTCCATGCGACGTTGCAGGATACCGTCGACGTCCTTGGCCAGCAGTGGGTCCCAGAAACGGCCCCAGATGACTTTGGTCACGTTCCACTGAGCACCGCGGAACACGCCTTCGAGTTCCTGGATGATCTTGCCGTTGCCGCGAACCGGGCCGTCGAGGCGCTGCAGGTTGCAGTTGATGACGAAGATCAGGTTGTCCAGCTTCTCGCGGCCGGCCAGGGAGATGGCACCCAGGGATTCCGGCTCGTCGCACTCGCCGTCGCCCAGGAAGCACCAGACTTTCTGCTTGCCTTCGGGGATGAAACCACGGGCTTCCATGTACTTCATGAAGCGCGCCTGGTAGATCGCCTGGATCGGGCCCAGACCCATGGAAACGGTCGGGAACTGCCAGAAATCAGGCATCAGCCAAGGGTGCGGGTAGGACGACAGGCCCTGGCCGTCGACTTCCTGGCGGAAGTTGTTCATCTGTTCTTCGCTGATGCGACCTTCCATGAACGCACGGGCGTAGACGCCTGGCGAGGTGTGGCCCTGGAAGTAGATCAGGTCGCCGCCGTGTTCGTCGGTCGGGGCCTGGAAGAAGTAGTTGAAGCCGATGTCATAGAGCGTTGCGCTGGAAGCGAAGCTGGAGATGTGACCGCCCAGGTCAGAATCTTTCAAGTTCGTACGCATTACCATCGCCATGGCGTTCCAACGTACCAGCGAGCGAATGCGGCGTTCCATGAACAGGTCGCCAGGCATGCGTGCTTCGTGGGTAACAGGGATGGTATTGCGATATGGCGTGGTGATGGCGTAGGGCAGTTGCGAGCCGCTGCGGGTCGCGAGTTCGCCCATACGGGTCATCAGATAGTGAGCACGGTCTTCGCCTTCTTTGTCGAGAACCGATTCCAGGGCGTCCAGCCATTCCTGGGTTTCGACGGGATCGAGGTCTTGCATGGCTTGCTCCAGGGCGGAAAGGCTACCAGAATCGGTTGCCTGAAGTTTGCGACTGGCCTTGTGGGCAGACGACATAAATTCTTGGATGGCCGGAGGTTGCTCCGGCGTCCTGTAGTTTTACTACAAATCGTCGGCCATTTCAGCCTTTCGAATGTATATACGAGTAGTAAAACTACACAAGACTGAGCGGATTGCTCGGTCCGTTAGGTGAGCATAATCGTTATTGTTGATCTTTTGCGAAGAAGAAAAGGTAGAAATTTAATGTTACCTGCCAAAATTTATGAATTTTCAGCTATTTCTAACTTTTGTTCGACAGTCATTCATCGCGCCTGCCTCCTGCGTTCACCGCAACAAGCCCTTTACGCGCCGTTCAAGGATAGACCATGAGCCTTCCAATGCTGGCCGAGCTGCCGGCCGTTCTCTTGCCGTTCGCCATTCGGGCCGAACAGTCATTCCGTGACGCAGTGGCCGCGCTGGACGACGATCATGGCCTTTCTGAATGGACGCCGCAACGCTGGGCCGATTTCGCGCGGGTGTGCGCGGCCAGTGATTTCGTGATTGAACAGAGTGTTCGTGACCCGTTGATGTTGCTCGAACTGGTCGCCTGGGGCGAGTTGGACCGTGGCTTTGCGCCGGGCGAGCTGTGCGGGCAGATTGCCGGTGCCGTGCAACAGGCTGAAACAGAAGATGAGTTGGGCCGCGTGCTGCGCCGCCAGCGTACCCGCCAGCAAGTCCGCATCATCTGGCGCGACCTGACCCGCCAGGCGGATCTGGTGCAAACCTGTCGCGACCTCTCCGACATGGCCGACGCCAGCATCGACCAGGCCTACCAGTGGCTGTACCAGCGCCATTGCGCGCAGTTCGGCACGCCGACCGGGCGCCGCAGCGGTGAGCCGCAGCAGATGGTGATCCTCGGCATGGGCAAGCTCGGCGCGGTGGAGCTGAACCTGTCATCCGACATCGACTTGATCTTCGCCTACCCCGAAGGCGGCGAGACGGTGGGGGTGAAGCGCGCCCTGGATAACCAGGAGTTCTTCATTCGCCTGGGGCAAAAACTGATCAAGGCCCTCGACCCGATGACCGTCGACGGTTTTGTCTTCCGTGTCGACATGCGCCTGCGGCCTTACGGTTCGGCGGGCGCGCTGGTGCTCAGCTTCAATGCGTTGGAACAGTATTACCAGGACCAGGGCCGCGACTGGGAGCGCTACGCCATGATCAAGGCGCGCGTGGTGGCCGGCGATCAGGTGGCCGGTGCGCAACTGCTCGACATGCTGCGACCGTTCGTCTACCGCCGCTATTTGGACTTCTCCGCCATCGAAGCGCTGCGCACCATGAAGCAGTTGATCCAGCAGGAAGTGCGGCGCAAGGGCATGGCCGACAACATCAAGCTCGGTTCGGGCGGCATCCGCGAAGTGGAATTTATCGCCCAGGCGTTCCAGCTGATCCATGGCGGGCGCGACCTCAGCCTGCAGCAACGGCCGTTGCTCAAGGTGCTGGGCACCCTGGAAGGCCAGGGCTACCTGCCGCCGGCGGTGATCGCCGAGTTGCGCGATGGCTACGAATTCCTGCGTTACACCGAGCATGCGATCCAGGCGATTGCCGACCGCCAGACCCAGATGCTGCCGGACAGCCCCGAAGACCAGGCGCGCATTGCCTTTATGCTCGGCTTCGCCGATTGGGCCGCGTTCCATGAGCGCCTGATGTACTGGCGTGGGCGGGTGGACTGGCACTTCCGCCAGGTGATCGCCGATCCGGATGAAGAAGACGGCGAAGAAAGCGAATTGGTCGTCGGTGGGGAATGGTTGCCACTGTGGGAAGAGTCCCAGGACGAAGACGCGGCCTGCCGCCAACTGGCCGAAGGTGGCTTCACTGACGCGCCCAAAGCGCTCAAAGCCTTGGCCGGCCTGCGCGGCAGTCCGCAATTGCGCGCCATGCAGCGCCTCGGTCGCGAGCGCCTGGATGCGTTTATCCCGCGTCTGCTGGCGCAGGCCGTCGAGCACGCCAACCCGGACCTGGTGCTGGAGCGCGTCTTGCCGCTGGTGGAAGCCGTCGCCCGCCGGTCCGCCTACCTGGTGTTGCTCACGGAAAACCCCGACGCCCTGCGGCGCCTGTTGACCTTGTGCGCCGCCAGCCCGTGGATCGCCGAACAGATCACCCGCTTCCCGCTGCTGCTCGACGAATTGCTCAACGAAGGCCGCTTGTTCAAGCCGCCGTTGGCGCCGGAACTCGCCGCCGAACTGCGCGAACGCCTTACGCGTATCCCCGAAGACGACCTTGAGCAGCAGATGGAAGCGCTGCGGCACTTCAAGCTGGCTCACCGCTTGCGCGTGGCCGCCTCGGAAATCGCCGGCAGCCTGCCGCTGATGAAAGTCAGCGATTACCTGACCTGGCTCGCCGAAGCCATCCTCGAACAAGTGCTGGCCCTGGCCTGGCGCCAGACCGTCGCCCGCCACGGCGCGCCGCAGCGGTTGGATGGTAGCGTGTGCGATCCCGGATTCATCATTGTCGGTTATGGGAAAGTCGGCGGCATCGAATTGGGGCATGGTTCGGACCTGGACCTGGTGTTTATCCATGACGGCGACCCGCAGGCCGAAACCGATGGCGCCAAGCCGATCGACGGCGCGCAGTTCTTCACGCGCCTGGGCCAGCGGATCATCCACTTGCTGACCACCCAGACCAACTCGGGGCAATTGTATGAAGTGGACATGCGCCTGCGGCCGTCGGGCGCATCCGGTTTGCTGGTGAGTTCCCTCGGCGCCTTCGCGCGCTATCAGGAAAACGAAGCCTGGACCTGGGAACATCAGGCGCTGATCCGCGCGCGGGTGTTGGTGGGCAGCCAGGACGTGGGCCGCGCCTTCGAGCAGGTGCGGGCCAAGGTGTTGGGCCGTGAACGCGACCTGACGAAGCTGCGCCAGGAGGTCAGCGAGATGCGCGCCAAGATGCGCGACAACCTCGGGACCCGGGCCACGGCGGCCGGTACCGGCGCGAATGCCTTCGAACCGACGGTGGTGTTCGACCTCAAGCAGGACGCCGGAGGTATCGTCGATATTGAATTTATGGTGCAATACGCCGCTTTGGCATGGTCTGCGCAACATCCGTCGTTGCTGCGCTACACCGACAATATCCGCATTCTGGAGGGCCTGGAGCAGGTCGGGCTGATGCCCGCCGCCGATGCCCATTTACTGCGCGAGGTATATAAGGCCTACCGTTCCGCGGCGCACCGCCAGGCTTTGCAGAACGAAGCCGGTACGGTGGCCGGGGATCAGTTCGCCGACGAACGGCGCCAGGTGATGCGAATCTGGCAGGCGCTGGGGTTAAGCTGACACTCGATTAAATGAGCGACGCCAATCTAATGTGGAAACCGGCTTCATGTGGGAGCAGGCTTGCTCGTGATGCAGGCGCTGCGGTCTGTCTAGCGGACCGCGGTGATGCTATCGCGAGCGAGCCCGCTGCCACACAAAGTGCGATCTACAGTAATCATCGAGGCGGGGAGGCGTAAGCCTCCCCGCATCGTTTGTGGAAACTACATGAATATTCTGATCGTTGGGCCCAGCTGGGTCGGTGACATGGTGATGGCGCAGACACTGTTCCAGTGCCTCAAACAACGTCATCCCGACTGCCAAATCGACGTGCTCGCCCCTGAGTGGAGCCGGCCGATCCTTGAGCGCATGCCGCAAGTGCGCCAGGCCTTGAGCTTCCCGCTCGGCCATGGCGCCCTCGAACTGGCGACCCGCCGTCGCATCGGCAAATCCCTGGCCGGGCAGTACGACCAGGCGATCTTGCTGCCCAACTCGATGAAATCGGCGCTGGTGCCGTTTTTCGCCGGCATTCCCAAGCGCACCGGTTGGCGCGGCGAGTTTCGCTACGGTCTGCTCAACGACGTGCGCAAGCTCGACAAGGCGCGCTACCCGCTGATGATCGAACGCTTCATGGCCCTGGCCTACGCGCCGGGTGCCGAGTTGCCGACGCCGTATCCGCGCCCGAGCCTGCAGATCGACCCGATCACCCGCGACGCGGCCCTGGCCAAGTTCAGCCTGGCCCTCGACCGTCCGGTGCTCGCGCTGTGCCCCGGTGCCGAGTTTGGCGAGTCCAAGCGCTGGCCGTCGGAGCATTACGCCAAAGTCGCGGAGACGAAGATCCGCGAAGGCTGGCAGGTGTGGCTGTTCGGCTCGAAGAACGATCATGCGGTGGGTGAAGACATCCGCCAGCGCCTGATCCCCGGCCTGCGCGAAGAAGCGGTGAACCTCAGTGGCGACACCTCGCTGGCCGAGGCCATCGACTTGCTGTCCTGCGCGGATGCGGTGGTGTCCAACGACTCCGGGCTGATGCACGTCGCGGCGGCGCTGAACCGCCCGCTGGTCGCGGTGTACGGCTCGACCTCCCCAGGGTTTACCCCGCCGTTGGCCGACAAGGTCGAAGTGGTGCGCCTGGGCCTGGAATGCAGCCCGTGTTTTGACCGCACCTGCCGTTTCGGCCACTACAACTGCCTGCGCCAGTTATTGCCGCAACCGGTCAACGAAGCCTTGCAGCGGTTGCAGGGCACTGTGGTCGAGGTTCACTGAGTTGCGGGTACTGGTAATCAAGACCTCATCCCTGGGCGACGTGATCCATGCGTTGCCGGCACTGACCGATGCGGCGCGGGCGATCCCGGGCATTCGATTCGACTGGGTGGTGGAAGAAGGCTTTGCCGAGATCCCCACCTGGCACCCGGCGGTGGACAAGGTGATCCCGGTGGCGATTCGCCGCTGGCGCAAGAACCTCTGGCAAACCTTCAAAAGTGGCGAATGGCGGCGCTTCAAGCAGCGTATCCAGTCAACCAAATACGACCTGGTGATCGACGCCCAGGGCCTGCTCAAAAGCGCCTGGCTGACCCGCTACGTGCGCGCCCCGGTGGCCGGGTTTGACAAAAACTCGGCGCGTGAACCGATCGCGGCGCGCTTTTATTCGCGGCGCCTGGCCGTGGCCCGCGGGCAGCACGCGGTGGAGCGCCTGCGCCAGCTGTTCGCCGTGGCCCTCGGCTATGACTTGCCCAAGGCCCTGGGCGACTACGGCCTGAGCGTCGACAAGCTGCTCGGCCTGCCGCCGAAAAAGCCGTTTGTGTTGTTGCTGCACGGCACCACCTGGGACACCAAGCACTGGCCCGAAGCCTACTGGCGCGAGCTGGCCGAGCGCATGGGCCGCCTGGGCGTGGACGTGAAGTTGCCATGGGGCAATGCCGCCGAAAAGGCCCGCGCCGAACGCCTGGCACAGGGCCTGGACAACGCCGAGGTGCTGCCCAAACTGAACCTGGCCGGCGTCGCCCGCGTGCTCGCCGGCGCCCGCGCCTGCGTTGCGGTGGACACCGGCCTCGGGCACCTGGCCGCAGCCCTGGACGTGCCGACCATTTCGCTGTTCGGCCCCACCAACCCCGGCCTGACCGGCGCCTACGGCAAGAGCCAGATTCACCTGGCCAGCGACTTCCCGTGTGCGCCCTGCCTGCTGAAACAGTGTACCTATCAACCCACGGCCGACGATCTGCGTCGGTTCGACATCAAGCGCGAATCGCCCCTGTGCTTCACGCGGCTGAACCCCGAGCGTGTGGCGAGCCGGCTGAGCACGTTGTTACTGGCCGAGGAGATGCACTGATGCAACTGGCGTTTGTTCTGTACAAGTATTTTCCGTTCGGTGGCTTGCAGCGCGACTTCATGCGTATCGCCCTGGAGTGCCAGCAGCGCGGTCATCGGATCCGTGTCTACACCCTGATCTGGGAAGGCGATGTGCCGCCCGGTTTCGAAGTGCTGGTGGCGCCGGTCAAGGCGCTGTTCAACCATCGCCGCAACGAAAAACTCTACGCCTGGATTCAGGCCGACCTGGCCAAGCGCCCGGTGGACCGCGTGGTCGGGTTCAATAAAATGCCCGGGCTGGACCTGTACTTCGCCGCCGATGGCGTGTTTGAAGACAAGGCACAAACCCTGCGCAACCCGATGTACCGCTGGTTCGGCCGCTACAAACACTTTGCCGAGTACGAGCGCGCCGTCTTCGAACAGAGCGCCAAGACCCAGATCATGGTGCTCTCGGCCCATCAGCAGGAATTGTTCACGCGTTACTACGGCACCCAGGCGCAGCGCTTTCATTTGCTGCCGCCGGGCATCGCCCGTGACCGGCGCGCGCCGCCGAATGCCGCGCAGATCCGCGCACAGTTTCGCGATGAGTTCGGCCTGGCCGAGGACGATTTGCTGTTGGTGCAGATCGGTTCCGGCTTCAAGACCAAGGGCGTCGACCGCAGCCTCAAGGCCGTGGCCGCATTGCCGTCGGCGCTGAAGAAACGTACCCGGCTGTTTGTAATCGGCCAGGACGACCCCAAAGTATTCCAATTACAGAGCGCCGCACTGGGCCTGGGCGAGCAAGTGCATTTCTTCAAGGGGCGCAGCGATATTCCGCGCTTTCTGCTGGGGGCCGACCTGTTGATCCACCCGGCCTACAACGAAGCGGCCGGCATGGTGCTGATCGAGGCGGTTGTCGCCGGCCTGCCGGTGCTGGTGAGCAAGGTCTGCGGTTATGCCTTCTATATCGACAAGGCCGGCAATGGCCGGGTGTTGGACGAGCCGTTCGAACAGGCTCAACTCAATCAATACCTGGTCGATATGCTCGACGATCCACAAGCGCGCGCGACCATGAGTCGCAATGGTCTGGCCTTCGCCGAGACGGCCGACCTCTATAGCATGCCGCAGTACGCTGCGGACCTGATCCTGGCGGAGCCGAACCGATGAAGTTGATGCTTGCCGAACCGTTCAAGACCCTTTGGGCCGGACGCGATGCGTTCGCCGAAGTCGAGAAGCTGGACGGCCTGGTGTACCGCGAACTCGATGCCCGTCGTACCTTGCGTACAGAGGTCGAGGGCCGCGGTTATTTCGTGAAGATTCACCGTGGTATCGGCTGGGCCGAAATCCTCAAGAACCTGATCACCGCGAAGTTGCCGGTATTGGGCGCCGGCCAGGAATGGCGGGCGATCCAGCGCTTGCAGCAAGTCGGCGTGCCGACCATGACCGCCGTGGCTTATGGCGAAAAGGGCAGCAACCCGGCCGACCAGCATTCGTTTATCGTCACCGAAGAGCTGGCGCCCACCGTCAGCCTCGAAGACCTGAGCATGGACTGGCTCAAGCAACCGCCATCGCCAGTCATCAAGCATGCGCTGATCGCCGAAGTGGCGCGCATGACCGGCATGATGCACCGTGCCGGGGTCAACCATCGCGACTGCTATATCTGCCATTTCCTGCTGCACACGGACAAGCCGCTGGTGGCCGACGATTTCAAGTTGTCGGTGATCGATCTGCACCGTGCGCAGGTGCGCTCGAAGATCCCGCTGCGCTGGCGCAACAAGGACCTGGCGGCGCTGTATTTTTCGGCGCTGGATATCGGCCTGACCCAGCGTGACAAGCTGCGTTTTCTCAAGGGCTACTTCCAACAGCCGTTGCGCCAGATTCTCGCCGAAGAGGCCGCACTGCTGCAGTGGCTGGAGCACAAGGCGGCCAAGCTCTACGCGCGCAAACAACGTTACGGGGATGCGCTCTGATGGCGGGTTGGAACCTGGAACCCGCATACGCCGGCCTCGCGGATGATTTTGGAAGCCTTGAAGCGGTGTTCGCCCTGCAAGGCGAGCGGCTGACCCGCGACCCGCTGTCGGAAGTGATCCGGGTGGCGCGCGGCGGGGTCAATTACTACGTCAAGCGCTACGTCGGTGCCGGCAAGGGCCTGCGCCGCTACCTGGGCAAGCCGCGGGTGAAGTCCGAGTGGCAGAACCTCAAGCGTTTCGCCAAGTGGGGCATTCCCACCGCCGACGTGGTCGCCTGGGGCCTGGAGCGCAATGGCCTGGCCTACGCCCGCGGCGCGCTGATCACCCGTGAGTTGCCCAAGACCGAAGACTTGTCGGTGCTGGCCGAGCGCAACGACGTGCGCCTCAAAGACCCCAAATGGGTCGATGCGGTCAGCCGCCAGCTCGCCGAATACACGCGTACCATGCACGATCATCACTTCACCCATAACGACTTGAAGTGGCGCAACCTGCTGATCGACGACCAGCACACCCTGTACCTGATCGATTGCCCCAACGGCGATTTCTGGCGCGGGTTCTGGCTCAAATACCGCATCACCAAAGACCTGGCCTGCCTGGACAAGGTGGCCAAGTATCACCTGTCGGCCACCCAGCGCCTGCGCTTCTACCTGCAATACCGCCAGCGCGCGCACCTGAGTGCGTCGGACAAACAGCGAATTCGCCATGTGGTGAAGTTTTTCGAGGGACGCGAATGAGTGATTTCCTGGCGGCCGAAGACCGCGCTCTGCTGGAGCGCAACGGTCTGGCCAGTTTCGATGCCCTGTGGGCCAAGCAACTGGACGCGGTGGACGAGCCGAACACCAGCCGTGGCGGCTGGAGCAGCGTGTTCCGCCTGGAGCTCGACGGCCACGGTTACTACCTCAAGCGCCAGAGCAACTACCTCACGCGCAGCTTGCACCGACCGTTTGGCGAACCGAGTTTTTCCCGCGAGTTTCGTAACATCAGCCGTTATCGCGCGTTGGGTATCCCGGCCTTGCAGGCGGCGTTCTACGGTGAGCGCAAAGTCGCTGGCGAGCACCGCGCGATGCTGTTGACCCGTGCCCTGGACGGCTGGAATGACCTGGATTCGTTGCTCGAACAGTGGCCGCAACTGAGCGACCCCCAGCACCGTGCGATCCTGTTGGCCTGCGGCCAATTGGCGCGCCGTCTGCACGGCGTGGGACAGGTCCACGGGTGTTTTTACCCCAAGCATATTTTCCTGCAGGCCACCGGCGACGGTTATGCCGCGCAGTTGATCGACCTGGAGAAAACCCGCCCGTTGCTGTTTGGCTGGCGTGACCGGGTCAAGGACCTGGAGCCGCTGTTGCGCCGTGCGCCGCAGTGGTCGGATGCGCAAACGCGTCACCTGCTGGCGGCGTATCTGGAACAACCTGAAGACAGCCCGCTGGTCGCCACCTGGCAGCAGCGCCTGACCGCTCGCCGCAGCCACAAGGAGCACCGTTGATGCGTTTATCCGCGCTGAAGCAGGCCGGGCGCAGCCCAAGCCTGCCGCTGACCATCGAACTGGCGGACGCCGCAGGCCCTGGTCAATTGCAATTGCTCAGCCTGTTGCGCGTGTTGCCGGGCCAGCGCTATGTGGGCGCCGGTGTCTGGCGCGGTCGCGCGGTGTTGGCCAAGTTGTTGGTGGGCAGCAAGGCGGCGCGGCATTTTCAGCGTGAGCTCAACGGCGTGCGCCTGCTGGCCGAGCAAGGCCTGACCACGCCGCTGCTGCTGGCCGACGGTTTGCAGGAAGGCGAGGGCGGTTGGCTGCTGTTTGAGTTTATCGACGGCGCCGAAAGCCTGGCCGATGCCTGGCAAGCGGTCGAAGGCCTGCCGCCGTTGGCCGATGAGCAGACCGCTGTGCTCGCCGAAGCGCTGGACGCGATCGCCCGCATGCATGCCAAGGGCCTGTGGCAGGAAGACCTGCACCTGGATAACCTGCTGCGCCAGGGCGGCAAGCTGTACCTGATCGATGGTGCCGGGATCTGCGTGGAACAGGCGGGCCAGCCGCTGTCACGCAACCGGGTGCTGGAAAACCTCGGGGTGTTTTTCGCCCAGTTGCCGAAAAACCTCGCGCCGTTTACCGAAGAGTTGCTGGTGTATTACCTGCTGAGCAACGGCGAGCATGCGTTACCGCTCGAAGCCCTGGAGAAGCAGGTGCGCAAGGTCAGCGCCTGGCGCCTGAAGGACTTCCTCGACAAGGTCGGCCGCGAATGCACGCTGTTCAGCGTGGTGCGCGGCGCGTTTGGCTTGCGGGCGATCCGTCGCGAGGAGGAGCGCGCGATGCTGCCGGTGCTGGAGCAGGCCGATGCCTTGCTCGACCAGGGGCATTTGTACAAGACCGGCGGTGCGGCCAGCGTGGCCAAGGTCGAAGTGGCCGGCCGGCCGCTGGTGATCAAACGCTACAACATCAAGGGCTTCGCCCATTGGCTCAAGCGTTTCTGGCGCCCGAGCCGCGCCTGGCATTCCTGGCGCGAAGGCAATCGCCTGGCGTTCCTCGGCATTGCCACACCCAAGCCGCTGGCCGTGCTGGAAAAGCGCTTTTTCTGGCTGCGCAGCCGCGCTTACCTGGTCACTGAATACCTGCCGGGGCCGGACATCATCGAGCGCTTCGCACCGTATGTGGAGCAGGGCGACGCGCCTGAAAACGAACTACTGGCGCTGGACCACCTGTTCGCCGAGCTGATACGCGAGCGCATCAGCCATGGCGATTTCAAGGGCCATAACCTGTTCTGGCACGAAGGCCGCTGGGCCTTGATCGACCTGGATGCGATGCGCCAGCACCGCTCCGACGCCAGCTTCGCCACGGCGTTTGCCAAGGACCGCGCACGCTTCATGCGTAATTGGCCGCAAGGCAGTGCGCTGTATCAGGTCATCGATCAGCGTTTGCCGAAGGAAGTCGGCGGCGCCGGCTGACGGTCGAGCGGGGTTTTCAGGTAGGACGCGGTCAAGTGCGGGGGGCGGGCTTGCAGGGGCCTGTCCCCCAGCAGCCAGTTGGTCTGCACGAACCACTCGAATCTGGCAATTATGTATCATTTTATACAATGCCCGGTTGCGAGGCAGTCTTGATACGGGTTGTGGGCTTTAAGTAAGTTAGAAGTTGAAACGGATTCGGCGGATAGCGCGAAGTGTGCTGGTTTATATCAGACTTGTCCTAGAGCAATTTATTGGGGCAAGGTATTTGTTTGGTTGTATTGTACTTCTTGTTTTAAACGGATACATGTGTGGCGCATGTTGCGGGTTGAGCATTCTTTTATCGTTCTATAAATTTGTTCTACAGCCGATGAGGTTGTTCAATTATTTATAGGAGGTTTTTATGTCGTCTATCAATGCTAACTCAAACGTGGCTGCTGATTATCAGAGGTACGAAAATAATAACTTTAATGAGAAGGGGCAAAACAATCCGCTGGATCAGGTGGCCGGGGAAGATGCTGAGTATTTGGGTGCGCAAAATCAGCCGATTGATCATGAGATTCAATCCGACGGTAACGGTGGTTTCTATCAGCCAGGTACGGGCAGGGGGCAGCCGGGTAATGGTGAACCGGGGTTAGGAAGCATCAACGTTGGAGCGGGGCATCAAATTGACTTTGATGGTGCGGAGCCTCCGCGGTCGCTGCACTATTAAGGCGCCCGTGGGCATGTAAGGTCGAAAAGAATGCTGCTGCATGGGTATGCGCAGCATTCATGTCGTCTCGTTGTTATTGCGGTTTTTGGGTGATGGATTTTATGCCGTTCATCATGTTGATAGTTGCAGGTTTTGTTTAAAGGAGGGGGTGGTTTGAACGTTAATCAAACGTATTGATTTGCCCGTCAGTGCTCTTTGCCCTAGTGTGTTCGCCGCGCGAAGCAACTAATCCTGTATTGTCTTATCGGAGCTTTCTCACATGACGTATCGGTGTGTCGGTGTAGGCTATCTTCGCTGGCGATGTTAGTGTGGTCGACCCTCTATGCTGAACGGTGTCGTTCATGATCCGTATGTACTCTGTGTTGCTTGCTGCTCTCCTGGCAATCTCCGGTTGCGGGACCATCAACACCGTCTTTCGCCCGGACGCTGTCGCCAGCCAGAACCTCAAGGAGTCGCGCAGCTACTGCGAAAACATCCCGCGCATCTACAGTGGGGTGATCTACGGGTTTTGTACGCTCAATGCTGAGCCCTCCCCAGAAAAAAGCCTGAATGACCGAGCCCTGTCGGACCACGAGAACAATGCTTTCCCGATCATCGCCATCGAGTTCATCGGCTCTGGCGTGCTGGACACCCTGGTCCTGCCCTACACGATCTACCGTCAGAACAAGGACGGCAGCATCGAGATCTTCCGCTGAACCTCCTCGACGCTCGCCGCTAACAGCTTCCTCCTGCTTTTGAGCTATAATCCCGCCCTTTAGCTGTTTCTCGCCCAGGCGAGAGGCACACTTTTTTCAGGCGTAACGCGCCTGCATGCAGACTAAAAGAGGCTAGACCCCTGTGGCATTGACGATTCTTGGCCTGTCCGGCGCCCTTAGCCATGATCCTTCCGCAGCCCTGTATATCGACGGCAAGCTGATCGCGGCCGCCGAAGAAGAACGCTTCGTGCGCGACAAGCATGCAAAGCACCGCATGCCCTACGAATCGGCGAAATTCTGCCTGGAACAGGCCGGCATCAAGCCTTCCGACGTTGATGTGGTCGCGATCCCGTTCGCCCCGATCAGCCTGTTCGGCGAAGCGCGCTGGCACTATGCCAAGCGTTACTGGTACGCCCCGGACCGCGCTCTCGATGCGATCCTGATGGGCAACCGGCGCTACAAGCGCTACCGCAACAAGATCGTCTGGTGCCTGGAACAGCTGGGCTTCGATCCGAAGAAAATCAAGATCGAGCCGGTTGAACACCACTTGGCCCACGCCTCCAGTGCCTACCACTGCTCCGGCTTCAAGGAGAAAACCGCGATCCTGGGGATCGACGGCAAGGGTGAGTACGCCACCACGTTCTTCGGCTACGGCGAAAACGGCAAGATCCACAAGATCAAGGAATTCTACGATCCGGACTCCCTCGGCGGCCTGTACGGCGCGGTCACCGAGTTCCTCGGTTTCGAGATGCTCGACGGCGAGTTCAAGGTCATGGGCATGGCGCCTTATGGCGATGCCAGCAAGTACGATTTCTCGCGCCTGGCCTCCTTTGAAAACGGCGAGTTGGTGATCAACACCGACTACGCCAACGTCATCGGCCTGCGTCGTTATAAAGAGAAGGGCAAGGGTTTCTACTTCTCGCCCAAACTGATCGAGTGGCTGGGGCCCAAGCGCGAAGGCGACATCGCCGACGAGCCGTACATCCACTACGCGGCCAGCATGCAGGCGCTGTTCGAGAAGCTGTCCCTGCAGATGATCGACTACTACCTGGGCGACATCCTCAAGGAAACCGGCAAGCTGGCCTTCGCTGGCGGCTGTGCGCTGAACGTCAAGCTGAACCAGAAGATCATTGCCCGTGACGACGTGAAAGAGCTGTTCGTGCAACCGGCGTCCGGTGATGCCGGCACCGCCGTGGGCGCCGCCGCTTACGTGTCCAACGCCCGTGGTGTGCCGGTGGAGAAGATGGAACACGTCTACCTCGGCCCGTCCTACAGCAACGAAGACGTGATCGCCGCTTGCGCCAAGCACCCGAGCAAGCCGGACTGGCGCAAGATCGACAGCATGCCTAAGCGCATTGCCAAGATCATGGTCGACGGCAACCCGGTGGCCTGGTTCCAGGGGCGCATGGAGTTTGGCCCGCGTGCCTTGGGCGGTCGTTCGATCATTGGTTGCCCGAGCGCTACCGGCGTGGCGGACCGCATCAACCATCAGATCAAGTTCCGCGAGCGCTGGAGGCCTTTCTGCCCGTCGATGCTCGACACCGTGGCCCCGCTGATGATCAAGGTCGATCACCCGGCGCCGTTCATGACCTTCACCTTTGAAGTGTCGGAAGAGTGGAAAACCCGCGTGCCGGAAGTGGTCCATGAGGACGGCACGTCCCGCGCCCAGGTGCTCAAGCGCGAATACAACCCGCGCTACTACGACATGATGAAAGAACTCGAAGTGCTGACCGGCAACGGCGTGTCCCTGAACACTTCGCTCAACCGTCGTGGCGAAGCGATGATCTGCTCGCCGACCGATGCGCTGAACATGTTCTTCGGTTCCGACCTGCAGTACCTGATCATGGAAGACATCCTGGTGGTCAAGGACGGCGTGGACCCTTATGACGCTGTGGTTTAAATGCTGAATCGCTTCCAGGGTTGGCGTGAACGCGGCTGGGTACCTGTCGAGGCCGAGGTCTATGCCCAGGCCTGGCAGCGGTTTGGCGGCAGCGTGGCGACGCATCCGCTGATCGTCGAACGGTTGGCGGACCTGGCGCAGATTCCGGTGCGCTACCTGGGCTGGGAGCAGGACGGCGAACTCAAGGGCGCGATTGCCACCTGGGGGCGCGACCTAGCCCTGTCCAAGGACGTGCTCAAGCGGCGCGGCAAGAAAGGCGTGTTCGATCTGGGCAATGCCGAAATCATCCTGCCGATCGCCGCCGACGCGCAGTTGCCGGTACGCCACCATGGGCGCTACCTGTCGGCGTTGAACGAGGGGCGCGTCAGCACCCTCAAGCCCCAGGCCGAGCAGTTGGCCATGGCGCGCACCCCGGAAGACCTGTCGAAGAAGTTTCGCTACAACCAGCGCCGCGAATTGCGGTTGCTCGAAGAAGCCGGCGGCGTGGTGCGGGCGGTGAGTGAGTTTTCCAGCAGCGAGCTGGCGGCGATCTACTGCGACCTGTTCCAGCGCCGCTGGGGCTTCCCGGCCACCGGCGCCGAGCATCTGGCGCAGGTGCTGGGCTTGCTCAAGGAGTTCCTGGTGGGCTCGGTACTGTTTCTCAACGATGCGCCGATTGCCGTGCAACTGGTGTATCGCGTCGAGGCGCCCGAGTGGGTCAGCATCGAATACGTCAACGGCGGTGTCGACCCTCAGACCCGTGAGTTCAGCCCCGGCAGCGTGTTGAGTTTCCTCAATACGCAAAGCGCCTGGGAACAGGCGCGGGCCGTGGATAAACCGCTGCGCTTTTCCTTTGGGCGCGCCGACCGTGAATACAAGGAGCGCTGGTGCAACCCGGTGCCGGTGTTCAGCCTATGAGCCGCAAGCAGCAACTGCTCAAGCGTCATCGCCGCACCAAGCGCATCGCGCTGCTGATTGGCTTGCTGGTGCTGATCGCGGCCGGTGTGCTCGTGGCCTGGTGGCTGCCGTTGATTCTGGCGGTGGTGCTGTGGGCGGCCCATGAAGCCTGGTTTGCCGATCATCTGTTCTATTCGCCCAACGAGGATTATGCCTACGCGTTCCCTCACGGCAGTGAAGTGCCAGGCCTGCGCCTGGACGCGGGGCGGCTGTTGCTGGACGCGCCGCTGGCGGCGGACGACACCCTGATCGTCGGTATCGAGCTGCGCAGCTCGTGGCTCGGGCGTTTCATCGACCCGGCGGTGGAACTGCTGGGCCTGCAAACGCCGGACCGGCAAGTGTTCGAGCGTGGCGTCGGCGGGCGCCGTTACCTCAACCTGACCGGCGCCGCCGACGCATTGGCCGCCGGCAAACTGCGGGTGCGCGGGCGTTTTTGCCGGATCAACGGCCAGCCGACGCTGTGGCGTTTCCGTCAGCCGGATTATCGCCAGCAACGTGTGATGGTGATTGCGCCCCATGCCGACGACGCCGAACTGGCGGCCTTCAGCCTGTACAGCCAGGCGGCCGAAAGTTGGATCGTCACGTTGACCGCCGGTGAAATCGAAGCCGAGCATTATCAACAGATGGGCCTGCCCAAGGCGCAAGCGGCGCAACTCAAAGGGCGCCTGCGGGCCTGGGACAGCATTGCCGTGCCGCGCTGGGCCGGCGTTCCCGAAGCACAGTGCGTGCAATTGGGCTACTTCTGCATGCAGTTGGCGGCCATGCAGGCCGCGCCGGACCAGGCTCAAGCCTCCCGCGAGGCGCAATTGAGCGATACGCGGCTGTTTCGTCAGTTCAATGCCTTTGCGCTGCCCGGCGACGTGGACGGCGCGCCGACCTGGCACAACCTGATCGCCGACCTGCGCGCGCTGCTGCTCAAGGCGCGACCGCAGGTGATCGTGCTGCCGACGCCGTTGCTCGATCCGCACGCCGACCATATCTGCGCTCACGCGGCGATACTGGAAGCCCTGGAGGGCCTGGCGTGGCAGCCCGACACATTGCTCGGTTACGCCAATCACTTGCATGATAACGACCGCTGGCCCATGGGCGACTCGGGCGCCGGCGTGGCCCTGCCGCCGCGTTTCGACACCGCGGACGAACTGGTCCCCTGCAGTTTCACGCTCGCCTTGAGTCAGCAGCAGGACAAGGCCATGGCCCTGGGCATGATGCACGACCTGCAACCGCGCGCGCCGTTCAAGCGCCGTGTGCGTCGCTGGTTGCAACAGGTGCTGGCCGGGCGTAGCCCATCGCCATACGGAGAGAACGAATTCTTCCGCAAGGCTGTGCGTCGGCATGAATTGCTGTGGGTCCTGAAACAGGACTGAGACCTTATTTACGGCAGACCGCATCCGTTTGCCGCACCATTTTTTGCCGGGCTGCGCGCCCGCAGCCAGATCGCTGCATGGAGAGTTATGAAGCCTCGTTTCAAGGTTTTGCAGTTACAGCCGGACTACAACGTCAAGACCAATGACTTCGCCGACCTGGGTGAGCAGATCGTCAAATCGTTGCCGGTTGAACGCTTCGAGGTGACATCGGGGTATCTCAGTGGCCGCCCGTTACCGGGCCAGCCGCTGAGCGTGGCCGAGCACTCCCACTATTTCGAACTGCCGGAGAAGTCCCTCAAGGGCATCCGCTTTGGCGCCATGTGGCAGATCTACAAGTATTGCCGCGAGCAGAAGTTCGATGTGGTCATCTGCAACCGCTTCAAGTCGGTGAACATGATGCTGTCCCTCAACCGCTGGTTGAAGATCCCGCTGTGCATCGGCATCTCCCATGGTTTCGGCGAGTACGCCCGTGGCTACCGCCGGCGTCAGACCCAGCGCTGGGTGAGCCCGGCGTGGCGCTTCGTCGGCGTGTCGGAGGCGGTGCAGGAGTACCTGGTGGCGCTCAATTGCGGGTTCACCCGTGAAAACACCACCTATGTCACCAACGCCATCGACATCCCGCAGGCAGAAGCCTTGCAGTTGCCACGCGATGAAGCGCGCAAGGCCCTGGGCCTGCCGCTGGACGCGCGGATGATCGGCGCCCTGGGCCGCCTGGTGCCGATCAAGGGCCACACGCATCTGCTGCAGGCGTTTGCCACGCTCAAGGACAAATACCCGCAGGCACAGGTGGGAATCATCGGTTCCGGCCGCGCCGAAGCCGACCTGCGTGCCGACATCGAGCGCCTCGGCCTGACCGGTCGCGCGCACCTGTTGGGGTTCCGTGAAGACGGCATGAAGTACGTGCGCGGTTTCGATATCTGGACCATGCCGTCGCTGTTCGAAGGCCTGGGCCTGGCGCTGCTGGAAGGCATGAGCGGGCATTTGCCGGTGATCGCCTCCAACGGCCCGGCGATGCTGCCGCTGGTGCAGGGCGCGGGCGGGCTGTCTCACGATCCGGGCAACGTCGAGCAACTGGCTGCGGCGCTGGATACTTACCTGGCACTGAGCGATGAGCAATTGCGTGCCAAGGGCGAGGAGGTGTTCCGTTACCTGGTAGCCAACCACACCCTGGACGAGTTCAAGCACAAGTACCTGACCCTGATTGAAACCGGTTTGCGTGAAGTAGGTAGAGTATGAATCAGCCACAACCCCTGGTCTCGGTGATCATCGCGTCCTACAACCATGGCCCGTACATCGAGCAGAGCATCCTCAGCGTGCTGGGGCAGACCTACGCGAACATCGAACTGTTGGTGGTCGACGATGGCTCCAAGGACGACAGCGTCGAGCGCATCCGGCGCTTGCAGGCCGAGCACGGCTTTGATTTCCAGGTCCAGCAGAACCAGGGGCTGACCAATACGCTCAACGGCGCGATCGCCCGGGCCAAAGGCACGCTGATCGCGCCGTTCGGTTCCGACGACATCATGTTGCCCGAGCGCATTGCGGCCCAGGTCGCCTATATGGAAGGCAAGCCCAAGGTCGGCATCTGCGCGGGCAACATCGAGTTGATCGATGGCGATGGCCAGCCCTATCCCGACAAGAAGCAGCACCGGGACCTGCCGTTTCGCAGCCTGGACTTCGATGACCTGTTCCTGGACCGCAAGCCGTTCCCGCCAGCACCGACCCTGTTGATCCGCCGCGAAGCGCTGGAGCAGGTGGGCGGCTTCGATCCGCTGATTCCGCTGGAAGACTTGCTGATCGAATTGAAGATCACCCACGCCGGCTACACCATCGACGTGTTGAACATGGTCATGGCGCGCTATCGCCAGCACGCCACCAACACGTACAAGAACCATCGCTACATGATTCAGAACATCCTCAAGACTTATGGATTGTTCAGCGAACACCCGTCGTATGACGCGGTGCGCTACAACTTCCTCAACTCGATGTTCCTCAAGACCGCCGACCGTGACCGGCCGCTGGCGCGGGAGATCCTCAAGCAGATCCCGTTGAGGTTCTGGGGGCGCAAGACCCTGCGCGGGCTGGTGCGGTTGTATCTGGCGCCCCTCAGAAGCTGAGGCGGCGGTGGCAGTGAAAAAGGCGACTATCAGCAGTGATAGTCGCCTTTTTTATCAGGCGGCCGGGCTAGCCAGGCCCTGGACCTGCTCGCGGATTTTTGCCGTGGCTTTTGGGCTGGCGATGCTGGCGTAACCCTTGGCCAGTTGCTCGAAGTGCGCTTCGAACAGCCAGTTGCGGTCCTGCGGATAACGTTGCATATGGCGCAGGTTGCGTTGGCGCAAGGCGTTACGCAGGGCCGACGGGAAGATGCGCAGGTCGGCGATATCGATCAGCGCGAACTCGCCGTCATCCATCAGCAGCACGTTGCCCAGGTGCAGCGAGCGGAAGTACACACCACGCTCATGCAATTGGGCCATGAATCGACCGAAGCGCTCGATCAGCGATTCGCGCAGGCTACTGTCCAGGCTTTGCAGGGCCTGGCGCAGGGTCAGGCCGGGCAGTGGCGAGTAGGTGACGGCACTGCTGGCGTCGCGCAGGCTGTACACGCCGAGGATCTGCGGGGTGGGAATGCCCAGGCTGCGTAATTGTTCGGCGTTGCTGGCAAACCGTTCCGAGTAAGGGTTGAAGCTGCCCGAGGTGTACCAGCGGCGCGCGCGGAAAACCTTGAGGAAACTGCCGTCTTCCAGGCGCAGGACTTTCGGGCCCAGGCCGTCGGCTTCAATCACATGGGCGTCGTGGCACAGTTGATCGAAGGCCTCGGCCTTGAGGGTTTGCACCGGCATGCGCAGCAGGCTGTGGCGGCGCTGGGCGATGCTCAGGCCGGCGATGATCGCCAAAGGAATCCACAGCAGGAACCAGTGTTCCTTGGGCCGCGACAGGATGCCGCCGCCCTCGGTCAGGCCGGCGCCGATGCCGTAGGCCAGCAGGGAGGACGCAAGGATGAACAGCGGTTGCGCCCGTTCTTTGAGGCTTTTGTACAGGCCCCAGCCGAGCATGAAGATCCACGGGATAAAGCCGATGATGCCGACGTAATACAGCACGCCCAGGGCAAAGCTATGGGGTTCGCGCAGTTCCAAGCCGTCGGCCAGGGTCAGGTACAGCTCGGAGTCGTAGCTGTGGCCGATCCACGGGTGTTCGGCGATGCGCTGCAGCGACATGCTCCACAATTCGAGGCGGAACGAGCTACCGCGGTTGGTGATCAGTTCAGGGTAGAACAGCAAGAGCGCCGCGGCGCTCAGGACCAAGCCCGCAATCATCAAGACCGAGCGGCGGTTGCGGCTGACAAAACTCATCCACAGGATGGCCAGGGTCAGTGCCACCAGCGGCGTGCGGGAACCGGTGGCCAGCACCGCGAGGGTCATGATTGCCAGGGCCGGTACGCTGAACCACAGCACCTGAAAGCGCTGGCTGGTCATGCAGACATACAACCAGTAGACGCTGAAAAAACCGAACACGTGGGAGCTGAGCAGCGGGTTGTCGAGGGCGCCGCGGCCGCCGATCATGCGTATTTCAAGGCCCGGCTCAAACCCCTTGGCGAAGGCCACCAGGTCACACAAGGTCGCCACCAACGCGATCACTGCCGCACTGAAGAACACGGGCTTGAACAGGTCGTTGCGGTAATGCAGCAACAGCCCGCAGCCGGCAAACAACATGAACGTGTGCAGCGGTCGCTTGAACAGGTCGGTGTCGGGATGAAACTCCGGGCTCCAGAACAGGCTGGTCAGGGCCCAGGCGGAGAAGACCAGGAATGCGATGGCCAGCGGCTCACGCAGCAATTCCATGAATTCCCTGGGGCGCAGGCACAACAGCAACAAGGTCGGCGCGCTGAACAGGACGTAGTAGAACCTGTGCAGCACGTTGCGATTGGTGACGAAGAACAGCGAACTCAGCAGAAGCAACAAGCCAATGGGCAAAATCCATAGGACCAGGAAGTCGAAGACGCGATTTGAGCCATAGGTAAGACGCTTGCACTGCATACGGTAAAAGCCATTTCAGAAATAGAAAGCCGACCATCTTAGAGTAGTGGCTATATAATGTCGCCGGTTGGATTTCGCCGGCCCGCGGGTCATGTGGGGTGCAAGTACAACAGAGAAGCTGTGCTAAAGTCAGCCTCCTTTTTTAAAACGCCGCGTGATATGACCGACTCCAGTCCGAGCGCAAGCCCTTCGAGCTTGAAAATATACTTCCGCCTGCTCAGTTACGTCAGGCCCTATGCGGGTTTGTTCGCGCTGAGTATTGTCGGATTTCTGATTTTCGCGTCGACCCAGCCGATGCTGGGGTACATCCTCAAGTACTTTGTCGACGGCCTTTCGAACCCGCAAGCCGTGTTGTTCCCCAGCGTGCCGTTCCTGCGCGACCTGCAATTGCTGCAGGCCGTGCCGCTGCTGATCATCCTGATCGCCGCCTGGCAGGGCCTGGGTTCGTTCCTCGGTAACTACCTGCTGGCTAAGGTTTCCCTGGGCCTGGTCCACGACCTGCGGGTGCAACTGTTCAACAATCTGCTGACACTGCCCAACCGCTACTTCGACAATCACAACTCCGGGCACCTGATTTCCCGCATCACCTTCAACGTGACCATGGTCACGGGGGCGGCGACCGATGCGATCAAGGTGGTGATTCGCGAAGGCATGACCGTGATCTTCCTGTTCGCTTCGCTGCTGTTCATGAACTGGCGCCTGACGCTGGTGATGATCGCCATCCTGCCGTTGATTGCGGTGATGGTCAGCACGGCCAGCAAGAAATTCCGCAAACAGAGCAAGAAGATCCAGGTGGCCATGGGCGACGTGACCCATGTGGCGTCTGAAACCATCCAGGGTTACCGCGTCGTGCGCAGCTTCGGCGGCGAGATCTACGAGGAAAAACGCTTCCTCAAGGCCAGCCAGAGCAACACCAACAAGCAACTGCGCATGACCCGCACCGGGGCGATCTACACCCCGGCGCTGCAACTGGTGATCTACACCGCCATGGCCGTGCTGATGTTCCTGGTGCTTTACCTGCGCGGCGACGCATCGGCCGGCGACATGGTGGCCTACATCACTTTGGCCGGTCTGCTGCCTAAGCCGATCCGCCAGTTGTCGGAAGTCAGCTCGACCATCCAGAAGGGTGTGGCGGGCGCCGAAAGTATTTTCGAACAGCTGGACGAAGAGGCTGAAGTCGACAACGGCACGATTGAGCGCGACAAGGTCAGCGGCCATCTGGAAGTGCGTCACCTCAACTTCACCTATCCCGGCACCGAACGTCCTGTACTCAAGGACATCAGCTTTACCGCCGAGCCTGGGCAGATGATCGCCCTGGTGGGGCGCTCGGGCAGCGGCAAGTCGACCCTGGCCAGCCTGATCCCGCGTTTCTACCACCATGCAAGCGGTGAAATCCTGCTCGATGGCGTCGAGATCGAAGACTACAAACTGCTCAACCTGCGCAAGCACATCGCCCAGGTGACCCAGCACGTGACCCTGTTCAGCGACACGGTGACCAACAACATCGCCTACGGCGACCTGGCCGGCGCACCACGGGCCGACGTCGAAGCCGCCGCGATGGATGCCAACGCCAAGGACTTCATCGACCAGTTGCCTAAAGGCTTCGACACCCAGGTTGGCGAAAACGGCGTGCTGCTGTCCGGCGGCCAACGCCAGCGCCTGGCAATTGCCCGCGCCCTGCTCAAGAATGCGCCGCTGCTGATTCTCGACGAGGCCACCTCGGCCCTCGACACTGAGTCCGAGCGCCACATTCAGGCGGCGCTGGACAAGGTCATGCAAGGCCGCACGACCCTGGTGATCGCGCACCGCCTGTCCACCATCGAGAAGGCCGACCTGATCCTGGTGATGGACGACGGGCGTATTGTCGAGCGCGGCACCCACGGTCAATTGCTTGCACAGAACGGCTACTACGCCCGCCTGCATGCCATGGGCCTGGATGCCCCGGTGTCGGCGGATATCACCTGATACCCTTGGTGGGGCGGGCAATCCGCCTCACCAACGTTCCTGCAACATCTTCTGTCACACCCCCACAAGCCTTCTGTAACCCTGTGCTAATATCGCGCCCCTGTTCATTTTGTATGTGGGTTGCTCCATGAAGTTGTCCATGCCGCGATTCGATCAAGCCCCTGTCTTGGTGGTCGGCGATGTCATGCTCGACCGTTACTGGCATGGCGGAACCTCACGGATTTCCCCTGAGGCGCCGGTACCGGTAGTCAAGGTCGAGCAAATCGAAGACCGTCCAGGCGGCGCTGCCAACGTTGCCCTCAATATTGCCGCCCTCGGCGCCCCTGCCTCCCTGGTGGGCGTGACCGGCGACGACGAAGCCGCCGACAGCCTGGCCAACAGCCTGCGCGGTGCCGGCGTGCGCGCGCTGTTCCAGCGCATCGCCCATCAGCCGACCATCGTCAAGCTGCGGGTCATGAGCCGTCACCAGCAATTGCTGCGCATCGATTTCGAAGAGCCCTTCGCCACCGACGCCCTGGCCCTCAGCGCGCAGGTCGATGAGTTGCTCGAAGGCATCAAGGTGCTGGTGTTGTCCGACTACGGCAAAGGCGCGCTGAAGAACCACCAGATGCTGATCCAGGCCGCCAAGGCCCGCAATATTCCGGTGCTGGCCGATCCCAAGGGCAAGGACTTCTCGATTTATCGCGGCGCCAGCCTGATCACGCCGAACCTCAGCGAGTTCGAAGCCATCGTCGGCGGTTGCGCCGATGAGCACGAACTGGTGAGCAAGGGCGCGACGCTGATGGCCGAACTGGACCTGGGCGCCTTGCTGGTGACCCGTGGCGAGCACGGCATGACCTTGCTGCGCCCGGGCTATGCGGCGATGCACCTGCCAGCGCGTGCGCGTGAAGTGTTCGACGTCACCGGCGCCGGCGACACCGTGATTTCCACCCTGGCCGCCTCCATCGCGGCCGGCGAGGAATTGCCCCACGCCGTGGCCCTGGCCAACCTGGCGGCGGGCATCGTGGTCGGCAAGCTCGGCACCGCCGCGATCAGCGCGCCCGAACTGCGCCGTGCGATCCAGCGTTCCGAAGGCTCCGAGCGTGGGGTGTTGAGTCTCGAGCAATTGCTGCTGGCGATTGACGACGCGCGCGCCCACAACGAAAGCATTGTGTTCACCAATGGCTGTTTCGACATCCTGCATGCCGGTCATGTGACCTACCTGGAACAGGCGCGCGCCCAAGGCGATCGCCTGATCGTCGCGGTCAATGACGATGCGTCGGTCAGCCGCCTGAAAGGTCCGGGCCGGCCGATCAACAGTGTCGACCGACGCATGGCGGTCCTGGCCGGCCTGGGTGCGGTGGACTGGGTGATCAGCTTCCCCGAAGCCACCCCGGAAAACCTGCTGGCCCAGGTCAAGCCCGATGTGCTGGTCAAGGGCGGCGACTATTCCGTCGACCAGGTGGTCGGCGCCGACATCGTCAGCGCCTACGGCGGCAAGGTCAAAGTGCTGGGGTTGGTTGAGAACAGCTCGACAACCGCGATCGTGGAAAAAATCCGCAATCACGAATAAGGCTTGCGGCCGTAGGCGCGGGCCTGCTCGCTCCTACGATCTGGCCTTCTTTGGCACGATCTTGCGCAACATCTGCCGGGCCTTGCCGGTCAGGCGCTTGAGCTTCGACTCTTTCTCCGGGACGGCCAGGCCTTGCTGCCTGAGCCAATCCTTCCAACGAATCCGCTCGTCGCGCACCACCCAGCCGTCCTGCTGGGCGAAGCTCTCCGCCAGGTACAAACCCCGCGTGCTCGCCGGGTACAGCTGATCTTTCTTGACCGTATACAGTTCGGCGAGCGGTTGCCCGTCCTTCAAGGGCATCAGGTACAGGTCCGGGCGCTGGCGGTCCAGGCGCGCGACCAGTTGATCGCCTTCGAGTCGCTCATCCACATGGAACAGGCTCAAGGATTTGGCTTCCTTGGGCACCTCCAGGCGCAAGTCATAAATCAATTGCAGCGAGGCCGTAGGCAAGTGGACGTAGGCCCGTGGGCGCTCGATCAGTTGCGTGGTCGCGCAGCGCACCGGGCGGGCCGCGCCGGACAAGGGGCTCAAGCGAAACGGCAAGGCTTCGCGGTAGTGCAGCGCGGCGGAGTAGGGCGCCGGCAGCCAGGTGTCGTTGAAGCGCCCGCTGAGCCAGCCTTCGGGCGTCTCCAGCAGGCACTCTTCGGCGATTTCCTGGATGGCGGTGTGCAGCGGCAGGTTCAGCTCATGGGCGGGGACGTAGCCGGAAATCAGCTTGAGCACTACGTCGCCACGGTCCTGGCGGCGTTGGCGCACCAGCACCCAGTAATCCTTGTTTTGCCAATGCAGGGTCAAACGCACCGACACGCCGAGGTTGGCCAGCTCGAGGGCGAAACGCTCCGGGTCTGTCACTTCTACCGGCTTGCGCCGTTGCAGGGTCTGGGCAAAGTTGAGCGGCATACCGACGCTCTGGTAGCTCAGGCCTTCGGGGGTGGCTTCGACATGCAGTGGCAGAGTCTTGAAGTTGCTGGGGTTTTTTCTTATGAGCGTTCGCGACATGTCGGCTCCTTCTTACGTCGGGGCGGCCGCGTCGGCGGCATCAGAGTTGACGAATGACCTGGGCAGCGGTCGCCACGTTGTGAGCCAGGTGCAGCGGATTAATGGTCCCGACAATAGCACTGGCGACACCCGTTTGCGCAAACAACAACATGAAACTGGCACGTATGGGGTCCA
Organism: Pseudomonas veronii; assembly: GCF_002028325.1. NCBI lineage: Bacteria > Pseudomonadati > Pseudomonadota > Gammaproteobacteria > Pseudomonadales > Pseudomonadaceae > Pseudomonas > Pseudomonas veronii. The sequence continues at coordinate 572,115 of NZ_CP018420.1, forward strand.
TTCCCGGTTCCAGGCAGACGTGGCCGCTGGCGAGGGCTTTTTTCACCAGGATGCCTTTGCCATGGGCGGCCGCATAATCAATGACGGCTTTCTCGGCCTGTTCGTTCAGATTGTAGGTGACCATTGCGCAATCGCCCTGTTCCAGAGCCTTCACGCCGCCTTCGACGGTTTTGCCGGAGAAGCCGAAACCGCGGATTTTGCCTTCTCGTTTCAAGTCTGCGAGGGTCTGGTACACCTCGCAGTCGTTGAGAATGTGCAGGTCGTTGCCGTCGGAATGCACCAGCACCAGGTCGATAAAGTCGGTTTCCAGTCGTTTCAGGCTGCGTTCGATCGACATCCGGGTATGGGCCGCGCTGAAGTCGTGACGGGACACGCCATTGTCGAATTCTTCGCCGACCTTGCTGACAATCACCCACTCGTTGCGCTGGCCCCGCAACAGCGGCCCCAGGCGTTCTTCGCTGCGGCCATAGGCCGGCGCGGTATCGATCAGGTTGATGCCCAACTGACGGGCCTGGCGCAGCAGCAGGCGCGCTTCGTCGTCATCGGGAATCTGGAAGCCGCTGGGGTATTTCACCCCTTGGTCGCGACCGAGCTTGACGGTGCCCAGGCCCAGCGGCGACACCAGCAGGCCGGTACTGCCCAGCGGGCGGTGCAGGTCGTGCAGGGTGGGCAGGCTCATGGCAACAGTTTCTCCCAGGCCGGTTGGCCGATGGCGGGTTTGGGCAGCTCGGGCAGCGGGGTGGCGGGGCCGGGTTGGATGCCATCGCGTTCGAGGGCGTGGAGCACCCGGTCGGCGAAGTCCGGTGCCAGGGCCAGCTTGGTCGGCCAGCCCACGAGCAGGCGGCCCTGTTCGGCGAGGAAGGCGTTGTCGGGGCGAGTCAGGCCCGATTGCAGCGGCTCGGCACGTTCGACGCGCAGGGTGGCCCATTCGGTGTGGCTCATGTCGATCCACGGCAGCAGAAGCGCCAACTCGTGCTGCGCGGTGGCGATCTGTTCCTGTGGCGTGCGTGCTACGCCGTCGGCCTCGGCGATGTCGCCGCCCATGTACCACACCCAGTTGCCATCGGCGGCCGGGTGCGTGGTCACGGTGAGGCGCGGTTTGGTGCCGCCGCCCAGGCAGTGGGCGTACAGCGGTTTCAGGCCTGGGCCTTTGGCGATGATCATGTGCAGCGCACGCTTTTGCATGGCCGGCTCGCTCAGGCCCAGAGCGGCGAGCAGATCGGCAGTGCCGCCGCCGGCGCTCAAGACGATGCGCTGGGCGCGGATCTCGCGGCCGTCGACTTTCAGACCGACCAGTGCGTCGTTTTCCCGCAGCGGTTCGATGTGTTGTCCGGCGAGCAAACCATCGCCGGCCAACTGCGCCAGGCGTCCGATCAGGCTCGGCACGTCGACCACCAATTCCGACAGGCGATAGACCTTGCCCTTGAAGCGGCGGTCTTGCAGGGCTGGCGGCAGGGCGTCGCCCTTGACCTGATCGACACGGCCGCGCACGGCCTTGCTGGCGAAGAAGCTGGTGAGGTTGCCGGCGAGCGTGCCAGGGGACCACAGGTAATGGGCTTCGGAGAGTAAGCGCACGCCGGTCAGGTCCAGTTCGCCGTGACCGGCCAGGGCCTCACGCCAGCGCCGCGGCATATCGGCAATCGCTTCGGAGGCGCCGGTGAGTGCACCGTGCAGCGCGTATTTCGCACCGCCATGAATGATGCCTTGGGACTTCACGCTTTGCCCGCCTCCCAGGGTGGCGTTTTCCACCACCACCGTGGAAAACCCCTGGCGGCGCAGGCGCGCATTCAGCCAGAGGCCGGCAACTCCGGCGCCGACAATCAGAACGTCGGTGGAAATAACGGATGGCATGGGCAACCTCAGTGTTCAAATCAAGGTGCCAAGTATACAGACTCAACGAATGGATCTTTGCGCGGGATCAATATTGACGCGTGAGGTCAGTGCCCCGCCGTTTTCGAGAACAGTTGAATCACCACCACGCCCAACACAATCAAGCCCATCCCCAGCATTGCCGGCAGATCGAGCTTCTGCCCATAGATGAACAGCGCCGCGACGCTGACCATCACGATGCCCATCCCAGCCCACACGGCATACGCCACGCCGACCGGCACTGTACGCACCACCAGGGTCAGCATCCAGAACGCCACGCCGTAGCCGACGATCACCAGCAGCAGTGGGATCGGCGTGCTCCAGCCCTTGATGGCTTTCATGGAAACGGTGGCGATGACTTCCGAGCAGATGGCGATGGCCAGGTAGTAGTAGGCAGGGGTCATGGTGCGGTCCTCGGTGTGTAGCGCGCTGGATAAGGTCGGCATTCTAGAGGCTCGTCAGATGGGGTAAAGTCATTACCTATCCGAATTGAAGATGGGTTGTGCCATGAATGTGCAGTGGAACCTGGAACAGATGCGCCTGTTCGTCAGTGTCGCCGAGCAGCGTTCTTTTTCGGCGGTGGCGCGTCAGCAGCGCAAGGCTCAGTCGGCGGTCAGCAACGGGATCGCCTTGCTGGAAGCGGACCTGGGCGTCAGCCTGTTTGAACGAAGCAGCGGCCGCCAGCCGCGCTTGACCGAAGCCGGCACGGTGCTGCTCGAAGAGGCTCGGGAAGTGCTGCGCCAGTGCGAACGCCTCAATGGCCGCGCATTGTCGTTGGTGCGCGGCGAAGAAGCCTGCCTGCGCCTGGCCCAGGATGAAGCGATGCTGTACCAGCCGGTCCTCGACAGTCTCGACGCCTTGGCCGGCCAATTTCCCAACCTCGAGGTGCAGCTTTCCAGCGCTGCCCAGGGCGATGTCGCACGCAAACTGGTGGAGCGCAGGGCCGACCTGGGCATGTTGTTCTATCACGATCAAATCCCCGAAGCGTTGGAGCGGCGGGTCGTCGGCAGTGTGGAAATGGTCACGGTGTGCGGGCGCCGCCATCCGCTGGCGGCGCAGCAAACCGTGGACTGCCAGGGGTTGGCGCAGTATCGCCAGTTGCTGATGTCGACCCAGACCAGCGTCTACCCCGGCAGCGAGGCCGCCAGCCCGCAGGTGTGGCGCGCCGACAGCTTCTACGTGCTGGCCGAATGGCTTATCCGTGGCCTGGGTTGGGCCTGGTTGCCCCGGCATGTGGTGCAATACCCCGCGTACCAGAACCAAATGGTCGAACTCGACAGCGAATGGACCCCGCCGGCCCTTGTGGTCGAGCTGGTGTGGCGCCGCGATGAACCCCTGGGCCCTGCCGCGCGCTTTCTCGCCGAACGTTTTGCCGAGTGCTTGCAGGCGATCGATTGAAAAAGCCGATAAACTCCGCCGCCATGAATAGAACTCTCTACAGCTGTCTGTTTTACCTGGCGCTGCCGTTGGTGGCTTTACGTCTATGGCTGCGTGCGCGCAAGGCGCCGGCCTACGCCAAGCGCGTGGGCGAGCGCTTTTCCTACGGCTTGCCGCGGATGCAACCGGGCGGGATCTGGGTGCATGCGGTGTCGGTGGGCGAAAGCATCGCCGCCGCGCCGATGATCCGTGGCCTGCTGGCGCGTTACCCGCAGTTGCCGATGACGGTCACCTGCATGACGCCCACCGGCTCCGAGCGTATCCAGGCATTGTTCGCCGATGAACCGCGCGTCCAGCATTGCTACTTGCCCTATGACTTGCCCTGCGCGGCCAAGCGTTTTCTCGACCGTGTCCAGCCCAAACTGGCCGTGATCATGGAGACCGAGCTGTGGCCCAACCACATCCACGCCTGCGCCCAGCGCGGGATTCCGGTGGCGCTGGCCAATGCACGCTTGTCGGCGCGTTCGGCCAAGGGCTACGCACGTTTTGCCAAACTGACGGCACCGATGCTGGCAGAAATGAGTCTGATCGCCGTGCAGACCGAGACTGAGGCCGAGCGTTTCCGCAGCCTGGGTGCGCGTGCGGACACGGTGCAAGTGACCGGCTCGATCAAGTTCGACCTGACCATCGACCCGCAACTGCTGGCGCGCGCGGCCGCGTTGCGCGAACAGTGGGGCGCCGGCGAGCGCCCGGTGTGGATCGCCGCCAGTACCCACGAAGGCGAAGATGAGGTGGTGCTGGCGGCCCATCGCCAACTGCTCGCCAGCTATCCCAATGCGCTGCTGATTCTGGTGCCGCGCCATCAGGAACGCTTCGGCCCGATGTTTGAGCTGTGCGAGCGACAAGGGTTCGCCACGGTGCGTCGTTCCAGCGGCGAGCCGGTCACCGCGCACACCGCCGTGTTGCTCGGCGACACCATGGGCGAGTTGCTGTTTTTGTATGCCTTGGCCGACAGCGCGTTGGTGGGTGGCAGCCTGGTCGCGACCGGCGGGCACAACCCGCTGGAACCGGCGGCGTTGGGCAAGCCAGTGATCATGGGGCCACACCGGTTCAACTTCCTCGAAATCAGCGCAATGCTGCGCGACGCCGGGGCGTTGCGTGAGGTGGATGACGCCGAAGGTTTGGCCGAGGCCGTGCGGCAGTTGTTCGAGCTACCGCAGGATGCCCAGCGGATGGCGCAGGCGGGGCTTAAGGTGATGCAGGCCAACCAGGGCGCGCTAACCCGTTTACTGGATGGCCTGGATAGGCTGATAACGCACTAAATGTGGGAGGGGGCTTGCCCCCGATAGCGGTGTGCCAGTTGAAGTCATGTTGACTGACTCGCCGTCATCGGGGGCAAGCCCCCTCTCACATTAGTAGCCAGGGCGGGCCTTGAGCTGCTCGGCGGCGGCCTTGGCCAGGTCCGGCGGCAGGAAGTCGCGGTCCGGGTTGTAGTCGGCCTTGAGATAGCGCGTCAGGTCTTGCAGGTCCCCAGGGTTCAACGTGCCGGCTGCCTGCTTCAAGCGCAGGTTGTCGAGGATGTAGTCGTAGCGGCTGTTGTTGTAGTTGCGCACCGACGCATAGAGCTGGCGCTGGGCGTCGAGCACGTCGACGATATTGCGCGTACCCACCTGATAACCGATTTCCGTGGCTTCCACCGCGCTCTGGTTGGAGATGATCGACTGGCGGCGTGCCTGCACCTGCTCCACGTCGGTGTTGACCGCGCGGTGCAGGTTGCGCGTGTTTTCCACCACCTGGCGGCGCAGGCCTTCGCGTTGCTGCTCGGTCTGGCCCAGGCGCGAGTACGATTCGCGCACTTGCGAGCTGGTCAGGCCACCGCTGTACAGCGGGATATTCAGGCGCAGGCCAATGGTGCGTTGCGAGACATCGCCGCCATAAGGCGTGCCGAAGGCATTCGGGTTGCTGAAGCCGAGCGCGTCGTTATCGCCCTTTTCATACTGCGCCACGGCGTCCAGGGTCGGCGCATGCCCGGCCTTGCGCTGCTTGAGGGTTTCCTCGGCGGCGGTGACGGCGTAGTTGCTGGCGAGCAGGTTCAGGTTCTGGCGGCCGGCGGTTTCGACCCAGGCCTTGGCGTCGTTCGGCAGCGGCGGCAGCACCGGCAGTGTATGCACAATGCCCTGGATCGAATTGTATTGACGGTTGGTCAGCGCGATCAGTGCTTCGAAAGCGTCGTCCACCTGGCGTTGCGCGACGATCCGGTTGGCCCGCGCGGTGTCGTAGCTGGCCTGGGATTGCAGCACGTCGGTCTTGTCCGACAGGCCCACGTCGAAGCGCTCGTTGGACTGGTCCAGTTGGCGCTTGAAGGCGCTTTCTTCGGCCTTGGTGGAGGCCAGGTTGTCCTGGGCGCGCAGCACGGCGAAGTAGTTCTCGGCGCTTTGCAGGATCAGGTTCTGTTCGGTGGCTGAAAGTTGCAGCGCAGCCTGTTCGTTGACGGCTTCGGCGGCTTGCAGCTGGAACCAGCGGTCGGCGCGGAACAGCGGCTGGCTCAAGGTCGCACGCCAGGAATGCGCGTCGCGGTTGGCGGTGGCGGCCGGGGTGTCGATCTGGGTGCGCGAATTGTTGATATCGGCACCGGCCGACAGGTTGGGCAGCAAACCGGCGCGGGCCTGGGGCACCACTTCTTTCTGCGCACCATACTGGGCGCGGGCGGCGGCCAGGTCGGCGTTGTTGTCCACCGCTTCCTGGTAGACGCTGACCAGGTCGGTTCGGGCGGACAAGGGCGCTTCAGCTGCCCAGACCATTCCGTTGGTCGCACAAGACACGGCGAGAGCCAGTGAGAGTTTGCGCAGCATGAATTGATCCCTAGTTTTAATATTATGATGATAATTTAACGCCCAAGGCTACGGTTGGCCATTCCTGGCGTCAAGCGTCGGGGCAGTCACCGAGTGTAGTGGTGGTTACACGGCGCAACAATCCTGCAATTGCGCCATTCATCACGCTGAATGCTCCGTTATTGGCAATTTGCCCTCACCCTGTCTAGACTGGCCGGGTTCTTGTCGGGGTGCCTTGTTGGAAGGCTGAGATCGGTAAATACCGGATCCCGTTGAACCTGATCAGGTTAACGCCTGCGTAGGGAACAAGATTTCTCGTCACCCGGCGAGTCCTCTTGTGCTTTGTCCGGGATGTTGTTCGACCTTCGAACAACCCTCGAGTACCCAGCACAGCACTGCTTCCAGTGCGTCCATCCGCCACAGGTTCGCTCCGACAAAAATCCACCGCCTGGATAGTTGGAGAGCCCGTGATGAGTACAAAACCAAAAAATACCGTGCATTTGAGTGAATCGGCCAAGGTCGACTCCGGCTCCGTGCAACCGTTTACCCGCTCGCAGAAAATCTACGTGCAAGGCACCCGTCCGGACATCCGCGTGCCGATGCGTGAAATCAGCCTCGACGTCACCCCCACCGATTTCGGCGGTGAGATCAACGCCCCCGTGGTGGTCTACGACACCTCCGGCCCCTACACCGACCCCAACGTCATCATCGATGTGCGCAAGGGCCTGGGCGATGTGCGCTCGCCGTGGATCGAGTCGCGTGGCGACACCGAACGCCTGTCGGGCCTGAGCTCGCACTTCGGCCAGCAACGCCTGACCGATGCCGAACTGACCGCGCTGCGCTTCGCCCATGTGAAGAACCCGCGCCGCGCCAAGGCCGGTGCCAACGTCACGCAGATGCACTATGCGCGCAAAGGCATCATCACCGCCGAGATGGAATACGTCGCCATCCGCGAAAACATGAAGCTCGAAGAAGCCCGCGCCAGCGGCCTGCTCGACCAGCAACACGCCGGCTACAGCTTCGGCGCCAGCGTGCCGAAGATCATCACCCCGGAATTCGTGCGCGAAGAAATCGCCCGCGGCCGCGCGATCATCCCGGCCAACATCAACCACACCGAACTGGAACCGATGATCATCGGCCGTAACTTCCTGGTGAAGATCAACGGCAACATCGGCAACAGCGCCCTGGGCTCGTCCATCGAAGAAGAAGTGGCGAAACTGACCTGGGGCATTCGCTGGGGCTCGGACACGGTGATGGACCTGTCCACCGGCAAACACATCCACGAAACCCGCGAGTGGATCATCCGCAACTCGCCGGTGCCGATCGGCACAGTGCCGATCTACCAGGCCCTGGAAAAAGTCGGCGGCGCCGCCGAAGACCTGACCTGGGAGCTGTTCCGCGACACCCTGATCGAACAGGCCGAGCAGGGCGTCGACTACTTCACCATCCACGCTGGCGTGCTGCTGCGCTACGTTCCGCTGACCGCCAAGCGCGTTACCGGCATCGTCTCCCGCGGCGGCTCGATCATGGCCAAGTGGTGCCTGGCGCACCACAAAGAGAACTTCACCTACACGCATTTCGACGAAATCTGCGAAATCATGAAGGCCTATGACGTCAGCTTCTCCTTAGGCGACGGTCTGCGCCCGGGTTCGATCGCCGACGCCAACGATGCCGCGCAATTCGGCGAGCTGGAAACCCTCGGCGAGCTGACCAAGATCGCCTGGAAGCACGACGTGCAAACCATGATCGAAGGCCCCGGCCACGTGCCGATGCAACTGATCAAGGAGAACATGGACAAGCAGCTCGAATGCTGCGACGAGGCGCCGTTCTACACCCTCGGCCCGCTGACCACTGACATCGCGCCGGGCTACGACCACATCACCTCCGGCATCGGTGCGGCGATGATCGGTTGGTTCGGTTGCGCCATGCTCTGCTACGTCACACCCAAGGAACACCTGGGCCTGCCGAACAAGGATGACGTGAAGACCGGGATCATCACTTACAAGATCGCCGCCCATGCAGCCGATCTCGCGAAAGGTCATCCGGGCGCGCAGATCCGCGATAACGCACTGAGCAAGGCACGCTTCGAGTTCCGTTGGGAAGACCAGTTCAACCTCGGCCTCGACCCGGACACCGCGCGTTCGTATCACGACGAAACCCTGCCGAAGGACTCGGCCAAGGTCGCGCATTTCTGCTCGATGTGCGGGCCGAAGTTCTGCTCGATGAAAATCACCCAGGAAGTGCGTGAGTACGCGGCCAACCAGCGCATCGATGCGGTGGATGTGGAGGTGGCCAAGGGCTTGGCCGAGCAGGCGGAGCGGTTCAAGCAGGAAGGCAGCCAGCTCTACAAGAAGGTCTGATCCGAGGTTGTAGGCGCTTTCAAGGGCCTTATCGGGGGCAAGCCCCCTCCCACATTTTGAATTGTGAACACATTCAAGTGTGGGAGGGGGCTTGCCCCCGATAACAATCTTTCAAACAACAAATGCCCCTCAGAGATTCCATCCTTGAGCATTCAACCCAGCACCTATTCCCCCGACATCGCAGTACCGACCGGCAAACGCGTTTTCGGCGCCCGCGATCTGTTTTCCCTGTGGTTCTCCCTCGGCATCGGCCTGATGGTCCTGCAAACCGGCGCGCTGCTCGCGCCCGGCCTGGGCCTGGCCGGTGGGTTGCTGGCGATTTTCCTCGGCACCCTGGTCGGCGTGCTGCTGCTCGCCGCTGTCGGCGTGATCGGCAGCGACACCGGGCTGTCCGCCATGGCCGCGCTCAAGCTCAGCCTCGGCGCCAAAGGCGCGAGCCTGCCGGCATTGTTGAACCTGCTGCAACTGATCGGTTGGGGCGCGTTTGAAATCATCGTCATGCGCGATGCCGCCAGCCTGTTGGGCGCGCGGGCCTTCAGCGACGCCAGCCTGTTGGCCAGCCCGATGCTGTGGACCCTGTTTTTCGGTGGCCTGGCGACCTTGCTGGCGGTCAGTGGCCCGCTGACGTTCGTGCGCCAGATCCTGCGTAAATGGGGCATCTGGCTGCTGCTCGCGGCCTGCCTGTGGTTGACCTGGAACCTGTTCGCCAAAGCCGATCTCGCCACGCTATGGGCCCAGGCCGGTGACGGTTCGATGCCCTTCGCGGTGGGGTTTGACATCGCCATCGCCATGCCGCTGTCGTGGCTGCCGCTGATCGCCGATTATTCGCGCTTCGGCAAACGCGCGAAAAGCGTGTTCGGCGGCACGGCGCTGGGCTTTTTTATCGGCAATTTCTGGCTGATGAGCCTGGGCGTGGCCTACACCCTGGCGTTTGCGCCGAGCGGTGAAGTCAACGCGCTGTTGCTGGCGCTGGCCGGCGCGGGGCTGGGGATTCCGTTGTTGCTGATCCTGTTGGATGAGTCGGAAAACGCCTTTGCCGATATTCACTCGGCGGCCGTCTCCAGCGGGATTCTGTTGCGCCTGAAGGTCGAGCACCTGGCCTTGGCCATCGGTGTGCTCTGCACGTTGATCGCCTGCTTTGCTCCGTTGGCGCAGTACCAGAACTTTCTGCTGTTGATCGGTTCGGTATTCGCGCCGCTGTTTGGCGTGGTGCTGGTCGATCATTTCATCCTGCGCCGCCGCGGCCAGGGCGCGCTTGCCACGCTACGCTGGACGGCGCTGCTGGCCTGGCTGGGCGGCATCGGCACCTACCACTTGCTGGCCAACCTGTATCCGGATATCGGCGCGACCCTGCCGGCACTGGCGCTGGCAGGGCTGTTGCAGTTCATCCTCGGGCGCGCCTTCAGCGGCGCGCGGGCACCAGCTCAGGCTTGATGATGCCTTCCAGGCGCGAGTAAGGAATCTGCAGCTCGATGTGGCCCAGGGCATACGGCGCGATCGTGGTGGTGGGGTACTTGAGGGTCACGCTGCCGGAGGTCAGCGCCACGTTCGGGGTTTTCTGGAACGGGTAGCGCTTGACGAACTCCGGCTCCAGGCTCAGGCGGGTGCTGATCAGCCAGCTGTTGTGCGCCACCTGGGCGGCCTTCCAGAATGCTTCTTCCTTGCCGGGCAGCAACATGTCGCTCAGCGACAGGGCTTTTTGCTGCGGGCGCGAATAGTTGATGAAGGCGCGGCCCGGTTCGCCGTGGGTGGCGCCCTGGTCCAGGTAGCTGGACAGTTCGATGATCACCAAGCCGTCATGCTGCTCGCGTACCTTGGCCTGCAAGTACATGCTGTTGCGTGGCGCGGCGGTGCTCAGGAACTGCTCGCGGTACGTCGCCAGGCTCGACGGCAACGGGTCGCTCGACCGGGTGCGGGTCATTTCCAGCAGACGTTGTTCGATCAGTGCGTCGAGCTTGGGCTCCTTGGCAAAATGCACGGTGTCGATGTTCACCAGCGGGCAATCGGCGTTGGCGCAGTCCGGCTTGCTTTGCTCGCTGGCGTCGCGGGTGGCTTCCAGCGGGGTGCTGTAGTTCGGTTGGAACAGGCTCTGGCAGGCGCCGAGCGTCAAGGCGATACACGCCACGGAGGCGATTTTTAAAAGTGACATGTAGGGTCTTCGTCCGTCGATAAGAGCGAAATTCGTGGAGCTTCGACTACCGGCATGGCAGTCAGTTCGCCACTAAGCTCATTAGAGTGAGTTTGACGCCCGCCGTCTATCCCGGCAACCGTAAAGGGGCTGCGCCAACGGGCAGGAGCGCGTTAGGATGGCGCCAATTGCACGGGCATAACGAGGAAGGATATGACGGACATCGCGAAATCGACGCCGAGCACGATCGAGATTGTTCAGCGCGACAATGCCTATCAGGGTTTCTACAAGCTCGATCGCGTGCAACTGCGCCACGAAAAATTCGACGGCGGCATGAGCCGGGTGATCAACCGCGAGGTCTTCGTGCGGCATGACGCCGTGTGCGTGCTGCCCTACGACCCGCAGCGCGATGAAGTGGTGCTGATCGAGCAGTTTCGCGTCGGCGCCATGGGCCGCGCCGCCAACCCGTGGCTGGTGGAAATGGTCGCCGGCCTGATCGACAAGGACGAACAACCGGAGGAGGTTGCACACCGCGAAGCCGAGGAGGAAGCTGGACTGACATTCTCCGCACTGTGGCCGATCACCCAATATTTCCCTTCGCCCGGCGGCAGTACCGAATTCGTCCACTTGTACCTGGGCCGTTGCGACAGCTCGGGCGCCGGTGGCGTTCATGGACTGGAAGAAGAGGCAGAAGATATCCGCGTCAGCACCTGGGCTTTCGAAGATGCCTTGCAAGCGGTGCGTGATGGTCGGATATCCAATGCGCCCAGCATTATTGCCTTGCAATGGCTAGCGCTCAATCGCGCGGAAGTGAGGGGGTTATGGCAGTAAAGGCACGGGAACGATACCGGGTTGACCTGATCGGGCTGCAAGCCGCCTGCGAGGCCAACTATGCGCGGCTGATGCGCCTGCTGCCGGACATGCGCCACACGCCCGAGGCACGGCGCATCGCCGTGACCCATGGCGACCAGATGCTCGGCGTGCTGACCCTGGAAGTCATCGTCAATTGCCCATACACCACCACCCTGCGCGTGCGCCAGGAGCACAGCCTGCCATGGCTGCCGGTGCCGCAACTGGAAGTGCAGGTGTACCACGATGCGCGAATGGCCGAAGTCATCAGCGCCGAACATGCGCGACGCTTTCGCAGCATCTATCCTTACCCCAATGTGTTCATGCACCAGCCCGATGAGAAAGCACAGCTCAATGTGTTCCTCGGTGAATGGTTGAGTCACTGTCTGGCCCTGGGCCACGAGTTCGAAGTCGTGCGGTAGATGTGAACTGCATCTGCTTCCCTGGGTTTCCTCTTTGTGTCCTGCCCCAGCATAATCGCGCCATACGTCCATTCCTGTGATTGCCTTGGGAGAGCACCTTGCCCCGCGTACCCACCGTGACCCCCGATGCACCGGCAGTGCTGGTGCAACTGTCCGACAGCCATCTGTTTGCCGAGGCCGACGCCACGCTGGTGGGCATGAACACCCGTGAGAGCTTGCAACGGGTGATCGGCCTGGTGCGCGAGCAGCAGCCCCGGATCGACTTGCTGCTGGCCACGGGGGACTTGTCCCAGGACGGTACGCTGGCGTCCTATCAGCACTTCCGGGAGATGACCGCGCCCTTTGGCGTGCCGGCGCGCTGGATTCCCGGCAACCACGATGAGCCGCAGATCATGGCCCACGCCGCCCTGCACAGCGACCTGCTGGAACCGGTGGTCGACGTCGGCAATTGGCGCATTACCCTGCTCGACTCCGCCGTACCCGGTTCGGTGCCGGGTTATCTGCAGGACAGCCAGCTGCAACTGCTGGCCCAAGCCTTGAGCGAAGCGCCGCACCGCCATCATCTGGTGTGTTTCCACCATCATCCGGTGCCCATCGGCTGTGCGTGGATGGAACCCATCGGCCTGCGCAACCCCGAGGCACTGTTTGCCGTGCTGGACCGTTTCCCTCAGGTCCGGGCCTTGCTCTGGGGGCATGTACACCAGGAGATCGACCGCGAGCGCAACGGCGTGCGTCTGCTGGCGTCGCCGTCCACCTGCATCCAGTTCACGCCGGGCAGCGAGGACTTCAACGTCAGCACCGAGGCGCCGGGCTATCGCTGGCTGCGTCTGCATGCCGACGGGCGGTTGGAGACCGGGGTGGAACGGGTCAAAGGCTTTGCCTTTACCGTGGATTACGCCAGCAACGGCTACTGAAGGTGGGAGGGGAAGACAGGGGACTCACCACTCCGATCCCTGTAAACTGCGCCTTTTTGGCGCAAGCACGGAGAGCCCGGCATGTCCGCTTCGATCCTGTATATCCACGGTTTCAACAGCGCGCCTGCGTCGAACAAGGCCAGCCAGTTGATCCGCGTGATGGACACCCTCGGCCTGGCCGACCAACTGCGCGTGCCGGCCCTGCATCACCACCCTCGCCAGGCGATTCCTCAATTGGAGGCGGCCATCGCAGAACTGGGGCGGCCGCTGCTGGTCGGCAGCTCGCTCGGCGGCTACTATGCAACCTGTCTTGCCGAGCGCCATGGCCTCAAGGCGCTGCTGGTCAACCCGGCGGTCAGCCCCCATCGGATGTTCGACGGTTACCTGGGCACCCAGAAGAACCTCTATACCGATGAAACCTGGGAACTGACCCACGATCACGTCACGGCGCTGGCCGAGCTGGAAGTCCCGGCGCCCCAGGATGCCGCGCGTTATCAGGTGTGGTTGCAGACCGGGGACGAAACCCTGGATTATCGCCTCGCCCAGCAGTATTACCGGGCCTGTGCCTTGCGCATCCAGGCCGGTGGCGACCACGGTTACCAGGGGTTTGCCCGGCAGTTGCCGGCGTTGTTGAGCTTTGCCGGCATTGGCGCGGATCAGTATCAATCCTTCGATTTCTCGGCACTGTAATTGCCTTGGAAACCGCAGGTCACTTTTTAATCGAACGACTCACGACGAGACCCCATGGCCACTCCCAGCGCTAGCTCTTATAACGCCGACGCCATCGAAGTCCTCTCGGGCCTCGACCCGGTGCGCAAACGCCCCGGCATGTACACCGACACCAGTCGGCCGAACCACCTTGCCCAGGAAGTCATCGACAACAGCGTCGACGAAGCCTTGGCCGGGCACGCCAAGTCGGTGCATGTCATTCTCCACGCTGACCACTCCCTGGAAGTGTCCGACGACGGTCGCGGCATGCCGGTGGACATTCACCCGGAAGAGGGGGTGTCGGGCGTCGAGTTGATCCTCACCAAGCTGCACGCCGGCGGCAAGTTCTCCAACAAGAACTACCAGTTCTCCGGTGGCTTGCACGGTGTCGGTATTTCCGTGGTCAACGCCCTGTCGACGTTGGTGCGGGTGCGGGTCAAGCGCGACGGCAACGAATACGAGATGACCTTCGCCGATGGCTACAAAGCCACCGACCTGCAGGTGATCGGCACCGTTGGCAAGCGCAACACCGGCACCAGCGTGTACTTCGCCCCGGACCCGAAATACTTCGATTCGCCGAAATTCTCCGTCAGCCGCCTCAAGCATGTGCTCAAGGCCAAGGCCGTGTTGTGCCCGGGCCTGCTGGTCACCTTTGAAGACAAAGGCAGCGGCGAAAAGGTCGAGTGGCACTACGAAGACGGCCTGCGCTCCTACCTGGAAGACGCCGTCAGCGATTTCGAACGCCTGCCCAACGAGCCGTTCTGCGGCAGCCTGGCCGGGAACAAAGAAGCCGTCGACTGGGCGCTGCTGTGGTTGCCTGAAGGCGGCGACAGCGTGCAGGAAAGCTACGTCAACCTGATCCCCACCGCCCAGGGCGGCACCCACGTCAACGGCTTGCGCCAGGGCCTGCTCGACGCCATGCGCGAGTTCTGCGAATACCGCAGCCTGCTGCCGCGCGGCGTGAAGCTGGCGCCGGAAGACGTGTGGGAGCGCATCGCGTTCGTGCTGTCGATGAAAATGCAGGAGCCGCAATTCTCCGGCCAGACCAAAGAGCGTTTGTCATCCCGCGAGGCGGCGGCGTTTGTCTCCGGTGTGGTCAAGGATGCGTTCAGCCTGTGGCTCAACGAGCACCCGGAATTGGGCCTGGCCCTGGCGGAGCTGGCGATCAACAACGCCGGCCGTCGCCTCAAGGCCAGCAAGAAGGTCGAGCGCAAACGCATCACGGCGGGCCCGGCACTGCCGGGCAAGCTGGCCGATTGCGCCGGGCAGGACCCGATGCGCTCCGAGCTGTTCCTGGTGGAAGGTGACTCCGCCGGCGGTTCCGCCAAGCAAGCGCGGGACAAGGAATTCCAGGCGATCCTGCCGTTGCGCGGCAAGATCCTCAACACCTGGGAAGTCGACGGCAGCGAAGTCCTGGCCAGCCAGGAAGTGCACAACATCGCCGTGGCCATCGGCGTCGACCCCGGCGCGGCGGACATGAGCCAGTTGCGCTACGGCAAGATCTGCATCCTCGCCGACGCCGACTCCGACGGTCTGCACATCGCCACCTTGCTGTGCGCGCTGTTCGTGCAGCACTTCCGCCCGTTGGTGGACGCCGGTCACGTCTACGTCGCGATGCCGCCGCTGTACCGTATCGACCTGGGCAAGGAGATTTTCTACGCCCTCGACGAAGGCGAGCGCGATGGCATCCTCGACCGCCTGATCGCCGAGAAGAAACGCGGCAAGCCGCAGGTCACGCGATTCAAAGGCCTGGGTGAGATGAACCCGCCGCAATTGCGCGAAACCACCATGGACCCGAACACGCGGCGCCTGGTGCAGTTGACCCTGGACGACTTCGCTGCCACTTCGGAAATGATGGACATGCTGCTGGCGAAGAAACGCGCGCCGGATCGCAAGTCCTGGCTGGAGTCCAAGGGCAACCTCGCCGAGGTCCTGGGCTGATGCGTACAGGTTTCGCCCTGGCGATCCTGATGTTGAGCGGGTTGGCGGCCACCCAGGCGGTCGCCGCGCCCGTGGCTGAGCTCAAGCTGGTGTCCGAACATCCGGTGGACGGCATGCGCGGCGGTAACCTGTCGGGCCTGGCTTTGTGTGGCAACGCGTTGTGGACGGTTTCCGACCGCGACGACGACCAGATCTACCGCCTGGATATCAGCGCGCCGACCTGGCAGGCCGAAACGGTGAAGCTCGACGTGCCGCCCGTGCCTGACTCCGGCCTGCCCTGGGGGCTGCGTTCGCGCACCAAGGCGGCGTCGCTGATTCGCGGCGGCGACCTGGATTTTGAAGGCATCGGCTGCGATGCCGCGGGTAACCGCTACGTGGTCAGCGAAGCCCATGCGGCGGTGCTGAAAGTGCCGGCGAGCGGTGCGCCCGAGTGGTTGAAGATCGCCCCCGGCATGGTGCGTGAGGCCCGCGCCAGCGGCATGTTGCTGCATTTCAATGCGTTGTTCGAAGGCCTCGCGGTGAACCCCGAGGGCAATCAGATCTGGCTGGCGGCGGAGCGTGAACGGCGCGGGCTGATTTCCATCAAGCGCCAGCAAAGCGTGTGGGATTGCGCGGGCGCGTGCGTGCTGTTGAGCGAGGCCGGCCAGGAAGTGCAGCCGGCACAGTTTCCCAGTGCCAAGGCGGTGTCCAAGGACTTTTCCGACCTGGCGCTGTTCAACGGTAAGTTGTTTACCCTGGAGCGCAATGCGTTCCAGATTTGTCGGCGCGATGCGCTCACGGCCAAGGTCGAGCTGTGCTGGTCGTTCGCCGACGAGACCCTGACGCCCGAACGGCGCTACGCCCAGCCTTATGGCCTGGCCGAAGCCCTGGTGCTGGATGCAGACGGTGCCTGGTTGGGCATCGACAATAATTTCGGCGCCCGCGCCGATGGCGAAAAACGCCCGGTGGTCTATCGTTTCGCCGCCCCCGCCGGTGGCTGGAGCGCCCAGCCATGAGCCACCCCTGTTTTGAATTGACCCGGCGCCGCGGCATTTCCGCTGCGCCTTACCAAACAATGATGAGGCCCGCATGAGTGACATCCTCGCAGACAGCTTAGACGGCGTAGAACGCCGGTCGCTGGCTGACTTCACCGAAAATGCCTACCTCAACTACTCCATGTACGTGATCATGGACCGTGCCTTGCCGCATATCGGCGACGGCCTGAAGCCCGTACAACGGCGCATCATCTACGCCATGAGTGAGTTGGGCCTGGACGCAGATTCCAAGCACAAGAAGTCGGCGCGTACCGTCGGTGACGTGCTCGGTAAGTTCCACCCCCACGGCGACTCGGCCTGCTATGAAGCCATGGTGCTGATGGCCCAGCCGTTCAGCTACCGCTACACGCTGGTAGATGGCCAGGGGAACTGGGGTGCGCCGGATGATCCCAAGTCTTTCGCGGCCATGCGTTACACCGAGGCGCGCCTGTCGCGTTATTCGGAAGTGCTGCTCAGCGAACTGGGCCAGGGCACCGCGAACTGGGGCCCGAACTTCGACGGCACCCTCGACGAGCCCCTGGTGCTGCCGGCACGTTTGCCGAACATCCTGCTCAATGGCACCACCGGCATTGCCGTCGGCATGGCCACCGACGTACCGCCGCACAACCTGCGGGAAGTCGCCACGGCCTGCGTGCGCTTGCTCGATGAACCCAAAGCCACGGTCGAGCAGCTCTGCGAGCACATCCAGGGCCCGGATTACCCGACCGAAGCGGAAATCATCACGCCGCGTGCCGACCTGCTGAAAATGTACGAAACCGGCAAGGGCTCGGTGCGTATGCGCGCCGTGTACCACGTCGAAGACGGCGACATCATCGTCACCGCGTTGCCGCATCAGGTGTCCGGCGCCAAGGTGCTGGAACAGATCGCCGCGCTGATGCAGGCCAAACCGTCGAAATTGCCGCAGGTCGCTGACCTGCGCGACGAGTCCGACCACGAAAACCCGTGCCGCATCGTGATTATTCCGACCAACAGCCGGGTCGACCATGAAGTGCTGATGCAGCATCTGTTCGCCAGCACGGACTTGGAGTCCAGCTACCGGGTCAACATCAACATCATCGGCCTGGACGGCAAGCCGCAGCTGAAGAACCTGCGCAATCTGCTGGTGGAGTGGCTGGAGTTCCGCGTCCAGACCGTGCGTCGTCGCCTGCAGTTCCGCCTGGACAAGGTCGAGCGCCGCCTGCACCTGTTGGACGGCTTGCTGATTGCCTACCTCAACCTGGATGAAGTGATCCACATCATCCGTACCGCCGAGCACCCGAAAGCCGAGCTGATCGCGCGTTTCGAGCTGAGCGAGATCCAGGCCGACTACATCCTCGACACCCGCTTGCGTCAGTTGGCGCGATTGGAAGAAATGAAGCTGCGCGACGAACAGGACGCGTTGCTCAAGGAGCAAGCCAAGCTGCAAGCCCTGCTGGGCAGCGAAACCAAGCTCAAGAAGCTGGTGCGCAGCGAGCTGATCAAAGACGCCGAGACCTATGGCGACGACCGCCGTTCGCCGATCGTTGAGCGCGCCGAAGCGAAAGCGCTGACAGAAACCGAGCTGCTGCCAAACGAGAAAATTACTGTCGTTCTGTCGGAAAAGGGTTGGGTCCGTTCCGCCAAGGGGCATGATATCGATGCGACCGGCTTGTCGTACAAGGCTGGCGATGGCTTCAAAACCGCCGCCGCCGGGCGGTCCAACCAGTTTGCGGTGTTTATCGACTCCACCGGGCGCAGTTACTCGGTGCCGGCCCACACCTTGCCGTCTGCGCGCGGGCAGGGCGAGCCGTTGACCGGGCGCCTGACGCCGCCACCGGGGGCGAGTTTCGAATGCGTGCTGCTGCCGGACGACGACTCGCTGTATGTGATCGCCTCCGACGCGGGTTACGGCTTTGTGGTCAAGGGTGAAGACCTGCAGGCCAAGAACAAAGCCGGTAAAGCACTGTTGAGCCTGCCGAATAACGCCAAGGTGATCCTGCCGCGGCCGGTGGACGATCGCGAGGGTAATTGGCTGGCGTCGGTGACCACGGAAGGGCGTTTGCTGGTGTTCAAGATCAGCGACTTGCCGCAGTTGGGCAAAGGCAAAGGCAACAAGATCATTGGTATTCCCGGCGAGCGGGTGGCCAGTCGCGAAGAGTACGTGACAGACATCGCAGTGATCCCGGAAGGTTCTACCCTGGTGCTCCAGGCCGGCAAGCGCACGTTGTCGCTGCGCCCTGACGACCTTGAGCACTACAAGGGCGAGCGTGGCCGACGCGGTAATAAACTGCCTCGTGGCTTCCAGCGCGTGGATGCTTTACTGGTGGAAACGCCGGTTTAGCGCGGATTAGAGCTCTTGATCTACGATTTAACGCGTAGATCGACGCTTTCGCGCTGGAGTCATGGCGCATATTCACGGATGATATGGCCTTTCCAGCGCCGGCGTGGCCGAGCGTGTTTAGGTTATTTTTAGTATTACATTGTGGTTTGCCTTGTGGCAGCCGCCTGGATGGGATGATGACTGCTCCACGCCTTCCTTTTATTTTTATGCTCGCTGGCCTTCTGGGGTTGGCGGGTTGCAGCACGCACCAGCCGGTGTCGCTGTACCAGCTGGACAGCGGAAGTCCCGCTCAGCCAGCTCAATCCGCCGGCATGGCCGTCTTGCTCGGCCCGGTCGTCGTCGCTGACTACCTGCAACGCGAAACATTGCTGCAACGTCAGAACGACGGCAGCCTGCAAGGTTCCACCGATGGTCGTTGGGCGGGCAGTTTGTCGTCCGACATCAATCAGCTGATGTTGCGCCAGGTGGCGGGTCAGTTGGACAGTCAGCGTGTGGTCCTGGCGCCTGCGCCCGCCGGTTTTTCCCCGGATGTGCAGGTGTTGCTGACCATTACCCGACTCGACTCCGGCACCTCGCAACCGGCGATCCTCGATGCGCAATGGCGCTTGATTGACCGCCGCGGCCAGGTGCGTGATAGCCGCATCGTGCATCTGCAGGAAGAGCATGCCGGCACCACGGCGTCGCAGGTCCAGGCCCAGGGCGTGCTGTTGCAGCATCTGGCGCAGCAGTTGTCGGTGGCCCTCAAGCCATTGGCCAACCAGCCACCAGTTGCCGAGGCGCCGCGCAAGCAAGCGCCGGTACAGGCCAAACCGACGGCTCCGGGGAAACCGAAAATGCCGATGGCTACGCCGATCCGCACGGATATGGAAGTGTTCAGATTCTGATCTGAATGGCTCCAACCCAAAAGGCCCGCTTATTCAGCGGGCCTTTTTGTTTGTGCGCGATTTACTTGAGGTTTGTGGCGTCCAAATGTGGGAGGGGGCTTGCCCCCGATAGCGATGTGTCAGTTGCCGCCGTTTTGACTGACGCGCCGTCATCGGGGGCAAGCCCCCTCTCACATGTCAGTCAGGGCTTGGCACGGGACTCGTGCATCCGCGCCAATTGCCGCTCCAGCATCGACGGATACGGCTCCATCAAGCGCTCTACGCAACTGGCGCCCTCGGGGCTGGCAATCGGACGGATGCGCGCGCGTTGGCGGATCAGCGTGTCTTCGCTGATCTTGCGCTCCACCAGCAGCAGGTTGCGGCTGTGTTGGGACAGGGCCAAGGCGTCCTGGGCGATTTCGGTCAGCAGCAGGTCGATCTGGCTCATGCCGAACAGGTCGTCGCCAACGGTCAGGCCCAGTTGCAGTTGCAGCGTGATGCCGCTGTCGGCCACTTCGATCTGCAACTCATGGCCCAGGGCGCGCAGCAGTTCGCCGCAGCAGATGGCGTTGGTCAGGTAGTCTTCGCCGCTGTCTTCGCTGTGGAACAGCATCAGTGTGCTGCCATCGTTCAGGGTGTGCAGCTCGCTCTGGTAGAGCGAGGCGGCCTGGTCGAGGCAGTCGCGGTAGCGTTCCAGCAATTCCGTCAGGCGGGCGCGGGGCAGGCGGCGCAGTTGGTCCTGGGCACCCAGTTGCACGGCCAGGACCGCACTGTGTTGGGGTTCGGCGTTCTTTGCGGGCACGGGCTTCGGCGCGATGGCCGGGCTGCTGGCCGAGGTGTCGCGCAGGTCGGCGAACGGGTCTTCGTCGTCCAGCTCGTCTTCTTCGGCCTTGATTACATGGCGTGGCGCAGGCTTCAGGCCCGCGACCGGCGCGCTTTCGTCAAAACCCGGGTCGCGCAGGTTGCGCACTTCAAAGGCAGGTTCGTCGTAATCGCTGTCGTCGAACTCGGGCTCGGGTTCAACCTCGTGTACCACCGGTTCCGGGGCGAAGCTGGCGTGAAGCTGGCGCGCAAGGTCGCCGATCTCGTCCTGACGATCGGTGGCCGGGGTGTGCTCGTCGATATCCCGCAGCCAGATGCGCAGTTGCATCAACGGCGTGGAGATATGCCGCCCCAGGCGCAGGCTCAAGGCCAGAGCCAGCGCCAGCAGGATCGCGCTGAGGATGCCCATGCTTTGCAGGCTGATGGTCATCGGCTGCTGGAATTGCTGCATGTCCAGGCTGATGCGCAATTGGCCGGCTTTCACATCCTGAAACGTGATATTGCTCTGGTACAGGCCTTCGGCCTCACCCAGCAGGCCGTTTTTCGGGCGTTGCCCGGCTTCGGCCATGATCCGGTTGTCCACGCTGTAGATGGCGGCGTGGGCCACCAGCGGGTTCTTGGTCAGGTTGTTGAGCAGCACGTTGAGGCTGAGGATGTCGTTGGACACCAGCAGCTCGGTCGCCGAGGTGGCGGTCTGGGTGGTCAAGCTCTCGCCCAGGGCATCGGCTTGTTCGTGCATGGCCTGTTTGAACTGCAAACCCATCACGCAGGCGTAGATCACCAGGGCCAGGGCGACCAGGATCACGTTATGGCTGGCGATGCGTAATGCGATCGGTACACGGCGGTGGCGCAGTGCCCGGAAGATCAGCAGGAAGAAGTTGTCGGTTTTTACTGGCGTGGGCCGGTTCACTTGAGCTCGGCTCTTTAGTCCGTGAAGTTGACGCGCAGTATAGCGACAGGCCCAAGACCGGCAAAGCGCTGGCTGTGCCCGATGGTCACTGAAAGTGGGTAGAATGCGGTTTTTTTCCAGCCTGGGGGTGCGCTTTGCGCGAAATTGTCCTGATTAACATCACGGGGGAAGACCGGCCAGGTCTGACCGCCGCCATTACCGGGGTTCTGGCCCAGGGTGGTGTGAACATTCTCGACATCGGCCAGGCGGTGATCCACGACACCCTGTCCTTCGGGATTCTGGTGGAAATCCCCAGCACCGAGCAGGCGTCGTCTGTCCTCAAGGACATCCTGTTTACCGCGTACAAGCTGGATCAGCAGGTGCGTTTCACCCCGGTGTCCGAAGAGGATTACCGGCATTGGGTGTCCGGCCAGGGCAAAAAACGCCATATCGTGACCTTGCTGACCCGCAAGGTGACGGCCGAGCAGTTGCAGCGCGTCAGCTCGATCACCGCGCAATATGGCTTGAATATCGACCATATCGACCGTCTGTCGGGCCGCATGCCATTGGACACGCCAGATGACCAGGGCAAGGGCTGCATCGAGTTTTCCGTGCGCGGCGAACCGGCCGATCCCCAAGCCTTGCGTGCCGACTTCCTGAGCGTGGCCCAAGAGCTGAATGTCGATATCGCCTTCCAGGAAGATTCGCTGTTCCGCCGCAACCGCCGCCTGGCGGTGTTCGACATGGACTCCACGCTGATCGAAGCCGAAGTCATCGACGAACTGGCCAAGGCTGCCGGTGTGGGTGAGCAAGTCTCTGCGATCACCGAGCGCGCCATGGCCGGCGAGCTGGATTTTCGCGCCAGCTTCAAGGAGCGCCTGGCGTTGCTCAAGGGCCTGGATGTCAGCGTGCTGGATTCGATCGGCGCCTCCCTGCGCCTGACCGAAGGCGCCGAAACCCTGTTCGCCGAACTCAAGCGCCTGGGCTACAAGACTGCGATCCTGTCCGGCGGCTTCAGCTACTTCGCCAAGCAATTGCAGGCCAAGCTGGGCATCGACTATGTGTTCGCCAATGAGCTGGAAGTGGTGGATGGCAAGGTGACCGGCGTGGCCGTGGAGCCGATCGTCGACGCGCAGCGCAAGGCCGACTTGCTGCGGGAATTGGCTCACAAGGAAGGTTTGCGTCTGGAGCAGACCATTGCGGTCGGCGACGGTGCGAATGACTTGCCGATGCTGGCGATTGCCGGGTTGGGCGTGGCGTTCCGCGCCAAGCCGCTGGTCAAACAATCGGCCAAGCAGGCGATTTCGACCCTTGGGTTGGACGGTGTGTTGTATTTGCTGGGCTTTCGCGACCGCGACGGGCAGCTCTAACTGAAACAATGCGCTTAAAAATGTGGGAGGGGGCTTGCCCCCGATGGCAGTGGCTCAGCTACAAATAAGTGACTGAGCCACCGCTATCGGGGGCAAGCCCCCTCCCACATTGGATTTTTGCAGGTTTCGGATCAGGCTTTCGGTAACGCGATGCCCTGGCCCATCTGCACCGGCGAACCCGCCACCAGTGTTTCTGCCCACTGCACCTGATCCGGCCCGAACAGCACGATCGCGGTCGAACCCAGCTTGAAGCGACCCAGCTCTGCGCCTTTCTCCAGGTGAATCGGCGCACGCGCGGCTTCGTCGTAGCGGAAGGTTTTCAGCTCGCGCTTGGGCGGCGTGACCAGGCCGGCCCACACGGTTTCGATCGACGCCACAATCATCGCGCCCACCAACACCACGGCCATCGGGCCGCGTTCGGTGTCGAACAGGCAGACAACCCGCTCGTTACGCGCAAACAGCTCCGGCACGTTTTCGGCGGTGGTCTGGTTGACCGAGAAAATCCGCCCTGGCACGTAGACCATCTCGCGCAAGGTGCCCGCCAGTGGCATATGCACCCGGTGGTAGTCTTTCGGCGACAGGTAAATGGTGGCGAAATCGCCGCCCATGAACGGCGCAGCCATGGCCGCATCGCCGCCCAGCAATTCCAGCACGCTGAAACTGTGGCCCTTGGCCTGGAACACGCGACCATGCTCGATCGGGCCGAGCTGGCTGACTGCGCCATCGGCTGGGCTCAGCACGGCGCCCGGGGTTTGATCGAGTGGGCGCGCGCCGTCTTTCAGGGCGCGGGTGAAGAACGCGTTGAAGTGTTCGTAGGCGCTCAGGTCTTCAACCAGGGCCTGGGACATGTCCACTTGATAGCGCTTGGCGAACCAGGCGGTGAAGGCGTTCTTGAACCAGCGCACGCGGCACTCGGCAATGCAGCCGGCCAGGCGCGACAGCAAGTGGTGCGGCAGCAAGTACTGGCTGAGGATGAACAACTGCTTTTTCATTAACTGTCCTTAAACCTTAAATCTCGACGGGGGTGTCGGGGTGGTTGCCCCATTCGCCCCAGGAACCGGCATAACCTTTGACTCGCGGATAACCGAGCGCCTTGGCCACCAGGTAGGTGAAGCCAGAGCGGTGATGAGTCTGGCAGTGGGTGATGATTTCTTTGTCGCGGGTCAGCCCGAGGTTTTCGAGGATCTGCGGCATGTCGCGGCGGATGCGCAGGTTGCGCGCCTTGTCCATGCCGGCAGTCCACTCGAAGTTCACGGCGCCGGGGATGTGACCGCCCTTGGCTGCCAGGACCTTTTCGCCGGAATATTCCAGCGGGCCGCGTGCGTCCCAGATGCCCAGGTCGGCGGCGCCGAGACGGCTTTGCAGGTATTCGCGGGTCGCGGTGGGGCCGTCATGCAGGGTGAGGCTGACAGGCCCGCCAGCCGGGGCCGGCACCTCGGTGGACAGCGGGAGCGGGTCTGCCAGCCACGCCAGCAGGCCGCCGTCGAGGTAGTGGTATTTCGTGTGGCCGATCACGTCGAGCAGCCAGATGAAACGTCCGGCCCAGCCACCGCCTTCGTCGTCGTAGACCACGTAGGTCGCGTCCGGGGTGTGGCCCAGCTCGCCGAACAGTTTTTCCAGGTCTGCCTTGTTCGGCAACAGGCCGGGGGCTGGCGGCTGGCCCAGTTGGGTGCGCTTGGGGTCAACGAAATGCGCGCCGGGGATATGCCCTTCGGCGTAGCGGGCGGCGCTGGTGAGGTCCACCAGAATCAGTTGGTCGGCATCAAGGCGGCCAAGCAGGTCGCTGGGTTCGATCACCAGCGGCAAGCCAGAGAAGTCAGGCATGTGAGGTCTCCTGGGCACAAATGTTGGCGATAAAAGAGGGCGATTGTAGCGCAAGCATCAGCCGGTGCGGTTGGTAAAGCTGTGCAGGGCTTTCTCGATGCATTGAGCGGTTTTGCCGAAGGCCTGCACGGTGGTTTCCGAGAACGGCCCGCCGCCCTGGTCGGCGATCATCAGCATGACCACCCGGCCGTTGCAGCTCAGTGAGCGCAACAGCAGGTGTTCACCGTTGAACAGGCGACGCAGGATCGGCGGCAACAGGGCGGCAAATTGCGCGTGATTGTCGGGCGTGAGGCGCACCTGGGCGGATTTTTCCAGCATGCGTTGCAGCAGCGTGCTGTTGACCACGTCCAGGCTCAAGTTGGCGGCGTCCTTCGGCAGGCCGGCGGCCTGGTGGACGCGCAGGGTGCTCAGGGCGCGATCGGCCATGAACAGCAAGACGCGCTGCATGCCGCTGGCCTCCAGGGCTTCCTTGGCGCAGGTGGTCAGGTGCATGGCGTTGGCGAAGCGGCTTGGCTCCACCAGCAGTTCGGTGCAACGGCTGCGCCAGACGGCCAGGGCCTCGGCGGTCGGCGGCGGTGCGGGCAGCAGGCCACGATGGATTTTCTGTACATTCCACGGCCAGATCAGCGACAGCGCCGGGTGCCAGAGGTCGGGCATCAGGGTTGCGCGAGCGCTGATCACCGCTTGCTGGTGAACCTGTTGCTGCACCTCGCTCAACGGCTGTTGCAGGTACAGCGCGGTGAGGTATTGCCAGCGCTCGGTATGCGGGCAGGTCCAGGATTCCTGGGCCGACATCGCCAGGCCGTTGGCCAGCAACACCGTATTGGCCGGCTGGTTCAGCCAGCGCCGCAAACTGGGTTCGGCATCCAGCAGTTGTTGCTGGCGCAGTGGGTCGTCTTCCCGGGCGATGCGCAATGCCTTGACCAGCAAGCGTTGCTCGGTCAGCAGCAGGTGATAGCCCTGGGATACCCAGATCGGCAGGTGCCAGGTTTCGGTCAGGCCAAGGCACAGGTCGAGCAGGCGCACGCCGAACAATTCCTGTTCGACCTGACGCGCCGATTGGCCTTTGTGGATCACCCGCAGTTCCCATTCTTCCAGGAGCTTGGGGTAGGCCACCGCCATCGGCCACAACGGCGCCAGGAACAGCAGGCTGCCCCAATGAATGTCTTGCCACAACCGCGCCAGGCGGCTGGCGAACAAGCCGCTGGCTTGCTGCGACGCGTGGCGGCTGACCAGCACCAGTTGGCGAAAGGCGACGGGGATTTCATTCATCGGCACCGACGGCAGCCGTTCCAGCAGGTCCTCGGCGCGTTTGAGGCCGAGACGGTTAAGCGCCACCTCAAGGTTTTCTGCCGGTTCCGCCATGCTGCCATGGGTGTGGCTGTTGGCCTCGCGCATTACGCTGAGTACCAGCGACGGGCTGTTCTGCATCAGCTCGGCAATATCTCGCAAAGAACTGCGGCTATCGCGGATGGCTTTGCACACGCGCTCGTGGCTGGCCTGGGGGACGGGCAACCGGACTTCGTCCAGGCACTTGATCCAAGCGGCGAGAGAGATGGGTCTTACAGATGGGGCTGTCTTTTCATTGGCCATGATTGGGGCGCGATCATCACTTACTTCAACACGCCCTGAACGGGCCGAACTGGCTTTTCGCCTTGACGGCCTATAGTCTGGCGCAGTTTTGCCGATAAGTAGAACAAGAGTTTTTCAGTTACCCCAAATATGTCCATGAACCCGACGGCGCAAGTACAAAACCCCTATGGCTAAAATAATCGGCATCATCGTCGTCTTTGCAAGTGTGCTCGGTGGCTATGTCCTGTCTCACGGCAAGATTGCAGCGTTGATCCAGCCCTTCGAAGTGATGATTATTGGCGGCGCGGCATTCGGCGCATTCTTGCAGGCCAACCCCGGCTACATGACCATGCACGTGATCAAGAAGTCGCTGGGCATGTTCAGCTCGCGCTTCTCCCACACCTTCTACATGGAAGTGCTGGGCCTGGTTTATGAGATCCTCAACAAGAGTCGCCGTGAAGGCATGATGGCCATCGAAGCGGACATCGAAGACGCTGCAGCGAGCCCGATTTTCGCCAAGTACCCGGCAGTGCTCAAAGACGAGCGCATGACCGCCTACATCTGCGATTACCTGCGCATCATGTCCTCCGGCAACATGGCCCCCCACGAGCTGGAAGGCCTGTTCGACATGGAACTGTTCAGCCTCAAGGAAGAGCTGGAGCACCCGTCCCACGCCGTCACCGGTATTGCCGACGGCATGCCCGGCTTCGGTATCGTTGCGGCGGTACTCGGTATCGTGGTGACCATGGCCTCCCTCGGCGAGGGCGACCAGGCGGCCATCGGCATGCACGTAGGTGCGGCGCTGGTGGGTACGTTCTTCGGTATTCTCGCGGCCTACGGTTTCTTCGGTCCGCTCGCCACCTCCCTGGCCCACGATGCCAAGGAAGAAGTCAATCTGTATGAAGCGATCAAGGCCAGCCTGGTGGCTTCGGCCTCCGGCATGCCGCCTTCGCTGGCGGTGGAATTCGGTCGCAAGGTGCTGTACCCGAAACATCGCCCGAGCTTTGCCGAGTTGGAACAAGCGGTTCGCGGTCGCTAAGCCATGGAAAACAACCAGCCGATAATCATCAAGCGCGTCAAGCGCTTCGCTGCGGGGCACCATGGTGGCGCCTGGAAAATCGCCTTCGCCGACTTTGCAACGGCGATGATGGCGTTCTTCCTGGTGCTGTGGCTGATGTCCACCGCGACCCCCGAACAGAAGATCGCCATCGCCGGTTACTTCAAAGACCCGATCGGCTTCTCGGAAAGCGGCACACCCTTCGTGATCGACCTGGGCGGTTCGCCGCAGTTGGCGCCGGAGCGCACCATCAACCCTGAGGTCAAGACCGAGGCGCCGCAGGAAAAAATTCCGATCGAGCGCGACACCGTCGAGAGCCTGGCCGAACAGGTCGAGCAGGAACGCCTCGAATTGTTGCTGAAGGAATTGCAGACCAAGGTCGAAGAAAACCCGCAGTTGCTGAAATTCAAGGATCAGATTTCCTTCGAGATCACGCCGGATGGCTTGCGCATCCAGATCACCGACGCCGCCAACCGGCCGATGTTCGACTCTGGCAGTGCGCGGTTGAAGCCGTACTTTGAAGACATCCTGCTGGCCATGGCCGACACCATCAAGGCGGTGCCGAACAAGATCAGCATCAGCGGCCACACCGATGCCAAGCCGTATTCGGGGCAGGGCGACTTCGGCAACTGGGAGCTTTCGGCCAACCGCGCCAACGCCGCCCGACGTGCGCTGGTGGCCGGCAGCTATCCGGACTCGCAGGTGGCGCGGGTGGTGGGTTTCGCCTCGTCGCAGCTGTTTGATCCGAAGGACCCGTTCAACCCGATCAACCGTCGGATCGATATCGTCGTGCTGACCAAAAAGGCCCAGCGCGCGATTGAAGGTGATCAGCCGCCACCGCCCCCAGATACGGGCACGCAGGGCGGTGCACCGGCCGACCCGAACGCGATCCCGCCGGGGCAGGAGCCGTTGCCGGCGCATGAGCTGCGGCAGAAGCTGAACCTGTTCGAAGGTGGCGGGATGAAAGACCCTACGGTGCCGGGTACGGGATCGTAAGCTGTATACGACAAGGCCGCGATAAACGCGGCCTTGTCGTATGTGCTGTTTAGTAACTGCTCTCGGGCAAACTCGCAATAATCGACCGATAGCTGTTCATCCGTTGCTGCTGCACGCGGCCATCTTCCAACGCCTTGAGCAGGGCACAACCGGGTTCGCGGTCGTGTTTGCAGTCGCGGAAGCGGCAGGTGCCGATCAGGTCGTTGAACTCGATGAAGCCGGCTTCCACGTCGCTGCGGCTGACATGGCCGAGGCCGAATTCACGAATGCCCGGGGAGTCGATCAGCTCACCGCCGCCAGGGAAGTGGAACAACCGCGCGGTGGTGGTGGTGTGGGTGCCCTGGCCGGACAGCTCCGACAGCGGGCCGACACGGGTGTCGACTTCCGGCAGCAGGCTGTTGACCAGCGAGGACTTGCCCACGCCAGACTGGCCGACGAACACGCTGATGCGCCCGTCCAACTGGTGTTGCAGCTGTTCCATGCCATTGCCGTGATGGGCCGACACTTCCAGCACCGGGTAACCCAGGGTGCGGTAGACCGCCAGCAACGCGTTGAGCGCCGGGGCGTTCTGTTCGTCGATCAGGTCGAACTTGTTCAGCAGCAACAGCGGGCGAATGCCGGCATGCTCGGCGGCGACCAGGTAACGGTCGATCAGGTTGGCATGAGGCTCGGGCAGCGGTGCGAAGACGATGACGATCATGTCGACGTTGGCCGCCACCGGCTTCAACTGGCCGCGGCTGTCGGGACGGCGCAGTTCAGTGGTGCGGGGCAGTTGCGCGACGATCACGCCGATGCCTTGGTTGCCGGCACGCCACACCACTCGGTCGCCGGTCACCAGCGCCGGCAGATTGGCGCGCAGGTGGCAGCGGAAGACCTGGCCGGCGAGTTCGCCTTCGAGCGCCTCGACCTCGACCTGCACACCAAAGTGCGCGATCACCAGGCCCGTTTGTTCGGGGCCCAGGTCGCCGCCCTCGAGCGCTTCCACGGCGGAGGATTCACGTTTGGCGGCGCGTGCGGCGCGTTCGCCCTGAATCTTTTCGATGCGCCAGTTTTGGCGACGGTTGAGCTGGCGTTTGGCCATTGGTGTTCCGTGTCGATAATGCAAAGGTTGGGTGAAACGGTCGCGAGTCTAGCACGGCCCCGCCTGCTAAACTGCGCAGCTACGCCAAGGTGCCAAGAGAATCAAGCCATGCAAAACCCACAGAATCTGATTTGGATCGATCTGGAAATGACCGGTCTGAACCCCGACACCGACGTCATCATCGAGATGGCGACCATTGTCACCGACAGCAACCTCAACACCTTGGCCGAAGGTCCGGTGATCGCCATCCACCACAGCGACGCCGTCCTCGCCACCATGGACGAGTGGAACACCCGCACCCACGGCAACTCCGGCCTGACCCAGCGCGTGCGCGACAGCCGTGTCAGCATGGCCGAAGCCGAAGCCGAAACCATCGCCTTCCTGGAAAAGTGGGTGCCCAAGGGCAAGTCGCCGATCTGCGGTAACAGCATCTGCCAGGACCGCCGCTTTCTTTATAACCACATGAAGGCACTGGAAAGCTACTTCCACTACCGCAACCTGGATGTGTCCACGCTCAAGGAGCTGGCCGCGCGCTGGGCGCCGGAAGTCAAAGACAGCTTCCATAAAGGCAGCACTCATTTGGCGCTGGATGACATTCGTGAGTCGATCGCCGAGTTGCAGCACTACCGCAAGCACTTCATCAAGGCTTGATGCTGGGGGCGCCTCGGTCTTTCGCCAAGCGCCCTCTTTTGGTGCCGTCAGCAAATGATTAGACTGCGCGCCTCTTTGTAAGGATCGCCATCATGCTGCTGATGCTCTACCTTGTCGCCATCACCGCCGAAGCTATGACTGGCGCCTTGTCTGCCGGTCGGCGCGGCATGGATTGGTTTGGCGTGGTGCTGATCGCCTGCGTGACGGCGTTGGGTGGCGGTTCGGTGCGCGATGTGCTGCTCGGGCATTACCCGCTGACCTGGGTCAAACACCCGGAATACCTGGTGCTGACCTCCGTCGCCGCGCTGGTGACGATCTTTATTGCGCCGCTGATGCGCCGCCTGCGCTCGCTGTTTCTGGCGCTGGATGCCGTGGGGTTGGTCGCCTTTACCCTGATCGGCTGCATGACCGCCCTGGAAATGGGTCACGGTATGTTGGTGGCGTCGGTCAGCGGCGTGATCACCGGGGTGTTCGGCGGCATCCTGCGGGATATTTTCTGCAACGACATCCCGCTGATCTTTCGCCGTGAGCTGTACGCCAGCGTGTCATTCCTCGCCGCTTGGTTCTACTTGCTGTGCCTTTACCTGCAATTGCCGGGCGAGCAGGCGATTATGCTCACCCTGTTCAGCGGCTTTCTCCTGCGCCTGCTGGCGATCCGTTTTCACTGGGAAATGCCCAAGTTCATCTACAACGACGACGTTCACTGACGCTCGGCGTGCTGCTTCAGCGCCCACTCCACATGTTCGCGCACCAGCTCCGACGGATAGTCCCGGCGCGCCTTCAAGGCTTCCAGCACCGGAATGCTCGATGGCGCATTGCCCAGGCCTACCGCCAGGTTGCGCAGCCAGCGCTCGTAACCTGCGCGGCGTAGGGGCGAGCCTTCGGTGCTGCTGAGGAATTTTTCCTCGTCCCACATGAACAGTTCGGCCAGTTGTGCGTTATCCAGGTTGTGCCGTGGCTTGAAATCGCTTTCGGCGGTGGTGCGGGCGAAACGATTCCATGGGCAAACGATCTGACAGTCATCGCAACCGAAAACCCGGTTGCCGATCAGCGGGCGCAAGTCTTCGGGGATCGCGCTCTTGAGTTCGATGGTCAGATAGGAAATACAGCGCCGTGCGTCCAGCACGTAGGGCCCGACGAACGCGTTGGTCGGGCAGATATCCAGACAGGCGGTACAGCGGCCGCAGTGCTCGGTGGCGTGGGGCGGATCGACCGGCAGCGGCACGTCGACAAACAGCTCGCTGAGGAAGAAGTAGCTGCCGGCCTTGCGATTGAGGACCAGGGTGTTTTTGCCGATCCAGCCCAGCCCGGCTTTCTCGGCGATGGCTTTCTCCAGCACCGGCGCGCTGTCGACAAAGGCGCGAAAGCCGAAGGGGCCGATTTGTGCCTGGATGCGTTCGGCCAGTTGCTGCACGCGCTTGCGGATCAGTTTGTGGTAGTCGCGGCCCAGGGCATAACGGGAGATGTAGGCTTTTTCCGGTTGGGCCAGCTGTTGCGCCATGTGCGTGTCGCCGGGCAGGTAATCCATGCGCAGTGAGACTACGCGCAAGGTGCCCGGCACCAATTCATCGGGGTGCGAGCGTTTGCTGCCGTGGGCGCCCATGTATTCCATCTCGCCGTGGTAGCCCGCGTCGAGCCAGCGTTGCAGGTGCTGTTCATGCTCGGCCAGGTCCAGGCCGCTGATGCCGACTTGTTGGAAGCCCAGCTCGCGGCCCCAGTCTTTGATCGATTGGGCGAGCGCGGGCAGATCGGAAGTAATAGCAGGCATGAGACACGGGAAACCACAGGTTAGATGAGTATAATTCTGCCAGACATCGGAGCTTGAAGACGCATGCTGCAGACAAAACACGCAATAACCGACGTTCAGCCCCTGTTGCCCGGCAATTTGCCGCAACTGGCTGCGCGTTCCCCGGACGCCCATAAAGGCCGTTTCGGTCATCTGCTGGTCATCGGCGGCGACCGAGGCTTTGGCGGCGCTGCGTTGCTCAGTGCCGAAAGTGCGCTGCGCAGCGGGGCGGGCATGGTGTCCCTGGCGACTCGCCTTGAACATGTGCCCGCCGCGCTGGCGCGCCTGCCGGAAGTCATGAGCGTCGGCGTGAGTTCGGCCAACCAATTGATGGGTTTGCTCGAAAAGATCTCGGTTATCGTCATTGGCCCGGGCCTGGGCCATGCCGCCTGGGGCAAGAGCCTGCTGTCCGTCGCCGCCAACGCCAAGCAGCCGCAAGTCTGGGACGCGGATGCCTTGAACCAGTTGGCGACCGGCAGCGTCAGCCTTCCCGCCAACTGCGTGATCACCCCGCATCCGGGCGAAGCGGCGCGCTTGATGGGTATTTCGACAGCTGAGGTTCAGGCGGATCGTCTTAAGGTGGCGCGCGCGTTGAGCCAGAAATTCAAGGCAGTGGCTATTCTCAAGGGGGCGGGCAGTCTGATCGCCTGCCCGGACGGTCGCGTCGCGCGATGTGACCAAGGCCATCCGGCCATGGCGACCGCAGGGCTCGGCGACGTATTGGCCGGCCTGGTGGGCGCGTTACTGGCACAGGGCATGCCCGCTTATGAAGCCGGCTGCCTGGCCGTGTGGCTGCACGCCACGGCGGGAGCCCGGCAGGGCACCTTTGGCCGCGGCCTGGCGGCCAGTGACCTGATACCTGCCATCCGTCAATTGCTCGAGGAACAGTCGCCGTGTCTGAAGTAAACCTTTTCCTGGCGGATGAAGCGGCAATGGTCGCCTTCGGTCACCGGATTGCCCAGGTGACAGGCGGCGCGGGGCTGATCTTTCTCGAGGGCGACCTGGGGGCGGGCAAGACCACGCTGTCGCGGGGCATCATTCGCGGGTTGGGCCATGCTGGGGCGGTGAAAAGTCCGACCTTTACGCTGGTCGAGCCTTATGAGATCGGGGCGACAAGGGCCTTCCACTTTGATCTCTATCGTCTGGTGGACCCCGAAGAGCTGGAGTACATGGGGATTCGGGATTATTTCGAGGATGACGCGCTGTGCCTGATCGAGTGGCCAGATAAAGGCACAGGCTTTTTGCCAAAGCCGGACCTGACCATTACCATTACGCCGCATGAGCACGGACGTCGGCTGAAGTTGTTGCCCCAGGGTGCGCGCGGTGAGTCGTGGTGCGCTGCTCTGGCATTGGAATTCAAATAATTGGTGGGGTTAGGTATGCGCTTTCGCGCGTTGGTTGCTGTCGTAGGGGTGTTGCTTGCGGCAATGACTGTCAATGCTCTGGCTGCTTCACAGGTGAAGAGTGTTCGCCTGTGGCGAGCGCCGGATAACACGCGACTGGTGTTCGACCTGTCTGGCCCGGTCCAGCACAGCGTCTTTACCCTGACGGCGCCTGATCGCCTGGTGATCGACATCAACGGTGCGACCCTGGCCGCGCCGCTGAAAATCTCCACTGCCAACACGCCGATTACCAGCATGCGTTCGGCCCAGCGCACGCCGAGCGACCTGCGCGTGGTCATCGACCTGAAAAAGGCCGTGACCCCGAAAAGTTTCTCCCTGGCGCCCAACGCCCAATACGGCAACCGCCTGGTGGTCGACCTGTTCGACAACGCCGCCGATGCCGCACCGCCGCCCGCGCCGACGCCGAGCGTGGCGACCGTACCGGCCGTGCCGGTCAACCCGTCGCAACCGCAGGTCAAGTTGCCACCGCCGCCGCCGGCGCCAGCGGGTAAACGCGACATCATCGTGGTGATCGACGCCGGTCACGGCGGTGAAGACCCGGGGGCTTCCGGTTCGCGTGGCCAGCATGAAAAAGACGTGGTGTTGGCCATCGCCCGTGAACTGCAGCGCCAGGTCAGCGGTATGAAAGGCTATCGCGCCGAGCTGACCCGTACCGGCGACTACTTCATCCCGTTGCGTGGCCGCACCGAAATCGCGCGCAAGAAGGGCGCCGACCTGTTCGTCTCGATCCACGCCGACGCCGCGCCGTCGGCCGCCGCCTTCGGCGCCTCGGTGTTTGCCCTGTCGGATCGCGGCGCCACGTCCGAGACGGCCCGCTGGCTGGCCGACAGTGAAAACCGTTCCGACTTGATCGGCGGGGCCGGCAACGTGTCCCTCGACGACAAAGACAAGATGCTCGCCGGTGTACTGCTCGACTTGTCGATGACCGCCTCGCTGACCTCCAGCTTGAACGTCGGGCAGAAAGTCCTGAGCAACATCGGCCGTGTGACATCGCTGCATAAACAACGCGTGGAGCAGGCCGGGTTCATGGTATTGAAGTCGCCGGACATCCCGTCGATCCTGGTGGAAACCGGGTTTATCTCCAACTCCAACGAAGCCTCGAAACTGGCCAGCGCCAGCCACCAGCAGGCATTGGCGCGTTCCATCAGCGCCGGCGTGCGCCAGTTCTTCCAGCAGAACCCGCCGCCGGGCACGTATATCGCCTGGCTGCGCGACTCCGGGAAAATTGCCCAGGGCCCGCGTGACCATCGCGTCCAGCCGGGCGACACCCTGGCGATGCTGGCGGTGCGTTTCCAGGTGTCGCCTGCGACGTTGCGCAGCGCCAACAACCTGAAAACCGATGAGCTGAAAGTCGGCCAGGTGTTGACCATCCCCGGCACTGAATTGGCGGCACAGTAATGAGCGAATCGATCCTCAACAGCGGCTCGCGCATCGAACTGCTCAGCCCGCGCCTTGCCAACCAGATTGCGGCGGGCGAGGTGGTCGAGCGGCCGGCGTCGGTGATCAAGGAGTTGCTGGAAAACAGCATCGACTCCGGCGCCAAGCGTATCGATGTCGATGTGGAGCAAGGTGGCGTCAAGCTGCTGCGGGTGCGTGACGACGGCAGCGGCATCTCCTCCGATGACCTGCCGCTGGCCCTGGCGCGGCACGCCACCAGCAAGATTCGCGACCTGGAAGACCTTGAGCGGGTGATGAGCCTGGGCTTTCGCGGTGAGGCCCTGGCCTCGATCAGTTCCGTGGCGCGCCTGACGCTGACCTCCCGCACGCGCAGCGCCGACCAGGCCTGGCAAGTGGAAACCGAAGGCCGCGACATGGCGCCTCGGGTCCAGCCGGCTGCGCATCCGGTGGGCACTTCGGTGGAGGTGCGCGACCTGTTCTTCAACACCCCGGCGCGGCGCAAATTCCTCAAGGCCGAGAAAACCGAATTCGATCACCTGCAGGAAGTCATCAAGCGCCTGGCCCTGGCGCGCTTCGACGTGGCATTCCACCTGCGCCACAACGGCAAGACCATCCTCAGCCTGCACGAAGCCAACGACGACGCCGCGCGCGCTCGGCGGGTGGCGGCGGTCTGCGGCGCGGGGTTCCTGGAGCAGGCGCTGCCGATTGAAATCGAACGCAATGGCCTGCGCCTATGGGGTTGGGTGGGGCTGCCGACGTTCTCCCGCAGCCAGGCGGACTTGCAGTATTTCTTTGTGAACGGCCGGGCGGTGCGCGACAAGCTGGTGGCCCACGCGGTGCGCCAGGCGTATCGCGACGTGCTGTTCAATGGGCGGCATCCGACGTTTGTGCTGTTTTTCGAGGTCGACCCATCGGTGGTCGACGTCAACGTACACCCGACCAAGCATGAAGTGCGCTTCCGTGACGGGCGCATGGTGCATGACTTCCTCTACGGCACCTTGCACCGCGCGCTGGGCGATGTGCGCCCGGATGACCAGCTGTCCGCGCCGATCGTGACGGCGGTGGTTCGTCCGAGCGGCCCGCAAGCCGGCGAGTTCGGCCCGCAGGGCGAAATGAGCCTGGCGGGCAACCTGCTGCAGTCGCCGCAACCCCAGCCGAGCTACACGGCGCCGGGCTCGGGTTCGGGGGCGGGCTATCAGTATCAATACACCCCGCGCCCGCAATCGGCGGTGCCGGCGGCCGAGGCCCAGGCGGCCTATCGTGAATTCTTTGCGCCGCTGCCGGGCGCCGAGCCGAGCGCGGTCGCGTTGCCCGAAGGTGGCGGGGATATTCCGCCGCTGGGTTATGCATTGGCGCAGCTCAAGGGCATCTACATCCTTGCGGAAAACGCCCACGGCCTGGTGCTGGTGGACATGCACGCGGCCCACGAACGGATCATGTACGAGCGTCTGAAAATCGCCATGGCCAGCGAAGGCCTGAGCGGCCAGCCGCTGTTGGTGCCGGAATCCCTGGCGGTCAGCCAGCGCGAAGCCGATTGTGCCGAAGAGCACGCCAGCGTGTTCCAGAAACTCGGTTTTGAACTGCAACGCCTGGGCCCGGAAACGCTGGCGATCCGCCAGATTCCCGCGTTGCTCAAGCAAGCCGAGGCCAACCGGTTGGTGGCCGACGTCTTGGCGGACCTGATGGAATACGGCACCAGTGACCGTATCCAGGCGCACATCAACGAGCTGCTCGGCACCATGGCCTGCCACGGCGCGATCCGCGCCAATCGCCGCCTGGCCTTGCCGGAAATGAACGGCCTGCTGCGCGACATGGAAAACACCGAGCGCAGCGGACAATGCAACCATGGCCGACCGACCTGGACCCAAATGGGCCTGGACGATCTGGACAAACTGTTCTTGCGCGGCCGCTGATGAGTGCCTTGCCCCCCGCGATCTTCCTGATGGGCCCCACGGCCGCCGGCAAGACCGACCTGGCTATCGAGCTGAGCAAAGTGCTGCCCTGCGAGCTGATCAGCGTCGACTCGGCCCTGGTTTATCGCGGTATGGACATCGGCACGGCCAAGCCTTCGAAGGAGTTGCTGGCGCAGTATCCGCACCGCTTGATCGACATCATCGACCCTGCGATGAGCTATTCGGCGGCGGATTTCCGCAGCGATGCCCTGGCGGCCATGGCCGATATCACCGCGCGCGGCAACATCCCGCTGCTGGTGGGCGGCACGATGCTCTACTACAAGGCTTTGCAGGAAGGCCTGGCGGATATGCCGCCGGCCGACGCCCAGGTGCGCGCCGAGCTTGAAGAAGAAGCGGCGCGCCTTGGCTGGCAAGCCCTGCACGAGCAACTGGCGGCGGTCGATCCGGTGTCCGCCGCGCGCATCCACCCCAACGATCCGCAGCGCCTCAGTCGAGCTCTGGAAGTCTGGCGGGTAAGTGGTCAGACCATGACCGAGCATCGGCAGCGACAATCTGCGCAAAGTGCTGACGCAGGCGCATCGGGGCGGTCACAATTGCCCTATACTGTGGCGAATCTGGCGATTGCTCCGGCAAATCGCCAGGTGCTGCATGAACGAATTGCACAAAGATTCACAATTATGTTGGAACAGGGGTTCGTGGAGGAGGTCGTAGCACTGCGTTCAAGAGGTGACCTGCATCCGGGGTTGCCTTCGATACGTGCTGTAGGCTATCGCCAAGTCTGGGATCATCTGGATGGCAAGCTGACGTCAGCCGAAATGCAGGAGCGCGGCATCATTGCCACGCGCCAATTGGCGAAGCGCCAGTTCACCTGGCTGCGCAGCTGGAGCGATTTGCACTGGCTGGACAGCCTGGACAGCGACAATCTGTCACGCGCCTTGAAATACTTGGGAACGGTCTCCATATTGAGCTGAGTCCTTGCAATTGCCGTCTATCCTTGGGGGTGTGACGGCCATAAGCTATTTATTTTCCGATTTTTTATTATTGATCCTTAAAGGAGTGCGGCACATGTCAAAAGGGCATTCGCTACAAGACCCTTACTTGAATACTTTACGTAAAGAGAAAGTGGGGGTTTCCATCTACCTGGTCAACGGTATCAAGCTGCAAGGTACGATCGAATCGTTCGACCAGTTCGTTATCCTGCTGAAAAACACCGTCAGCCAAATGGTTTACAAGCACGCTATCTCGACAGTCGTTCCCGTCCGTCCAATCCGTCTGCCTAGCGCGACTGATGGCGAACAGGGTGACGCTGAGCCAGGTAACGCCTGATAGGAGTCTCCTTTGTTCTTTGAGCGCCACGGTGGTGGTGAGCGAGTGATCCTCGTTCACTTGGATGGACAGGACCCTGAGGCGCGCGAAGATCCGCAGGAGTTTCAGGAGTTGGCTAATTCGGCCGGCGCCGAGACCGTTGCGTTTTTTAACGTGCCGCGTCATCGGCCAACCGCCAAATACCTGATTGGCAGCGGCAAGGTCGAGGAACTGCGCGACCTGGTCCATGCCGAACAGGCCGATCTGGTGATCTTCAATCACATCCTCACGCCCAGTCAGGAGCGTAACCTCGAACGTGTTTTCGAGTGTCGCGTGATCGACCGTACCGGCCTGATTCTCGATATTTTCGCCCAACGCGCGCGTACCCATGAGGGCAAGCTCCAGGTTGAACTGGCCCAGCTTGACCACATGAGCACCCGGCTGGTGCGCGGCTGGACTCACCTTGAGCGTCAGGGTGGCGGTATCGGCATGCGTGGCCCGGGCGAGACCCAGCTGGAAACCGACCGGCGACTGTTGCGGGTTCGCCTGCGTCAGATCAAGGGCCGGCTGGAAAAAGTCCGCAGCCAGCGCGAACAATCGCG
The DNA here is from genome assembly GCF_002028325.1 of Pseudomonas veronii. Classification (NCBI taxonomy): domain Bacteria; kingdom Pseudomonadati; phylum Pseudomonadota; class Gammaproteobacteria; order Pseudomonadales; family Pseudomonadaceae; genus Pseudomonas; species Pseudomonas veronii. The sequence goes on from NZ_CP018420.1 coordinate 610,379, forward strand.
ACGTGGCCGCAGCCGTGCGGATATCCCGACCGTTTCCCTGGTGGGTTACACCAACGCCGGCAAGTCCACGCTGTTCAACAACTTGACCAAGTCGGACGTGTACGCGGCCGACCAACTGTTCGCGACCCTCGACCCGACCCTGCGCCGCCTGGAACTGGCCGACCTGGGGCCGATCGTGCTGGCCGACACCGTGGGCTTCATTCGGCACTTGCCGCACAAGCTGGTCGAGGCGTTTCGGTCTACGCTCGAAGAGTCGAGCAACTCCGACTTGCTGTTGCACGTGATCGATGCGGCTGAGCCGGATCGCATGTTGCAGATTGAACAGGTGATGGTGGTGCTGGGCGAGATTGGTGCCCAGGACTTGCCCATCCTCGAGGTCTATAACAAACTCGATTTGCTTGAAGGCGTTGAGCCACAAATTCAGCGCGACGAGGACGGCAAGCCCCAGCGGGTCTGGCTGTCGGCGCGTGATGGCCGGGGCCTGGACTTGCTCGAGCAAGCGATTGCCGAGTTGCTCGGCAACGATTTGTTCGTCGGCACCTTGCGCTTGCCTCAGCGTTTTGCTCGACTGCGTGCACAGTTTTTCGAGCTGGGCGCGGTACAGAAAGAAGAACACGATGAAGATGGCGTCAGCTTGCTGGCCGTTCGATTGCCGCGCTCGGAGCTGAATCGGCTGGTCAGTCGCGAAGGCGTTGTACCGACAGAGTTCATCGAGCAACACACTTTGCAATAAAAGCCTGAGAAAGCGGTTGTGCCGCAGTAGCAGGCATTCTGTAGCATTGGTCGGCGCGCCGTGGGTGCGTCTTTGCTTTATCAGATGGAGAGCGCTATGGCTTGGAATGAGCCGGGTGGCAACTCGAATAATCAGGATCCTTGGGGTGGTAAGCGCCGCAATAATGGCGACCGCAAGGGGCCGCCGGATCTCGACGAGGCCTTCCGAAAGCTGCAGGAAAGCCTGAATGGGTTGTTCGGTGGTGGAAAAAAACGCGGTGGTGACGATGGCGGTCGCACAAGCAAGGGCGGCGGCTATGGCCTGCTGGGTCTTGGGCTTGTCGTGCTCGCGGCCGTGTGGCTGTACAGCGCGGTCTACGTGGTGGACGAGCAGGAGCAAGCCGTGGTGCTGCGCTTCGGCAAATACTACGAGACTGTCGGCCCGGGCCTGAACATCTACTTCCCGCCGATCGACAAGAAGTACATGGAGAACGTCACGCGTGAGCGTGCCTACACCAAGCAGGGCCAGATGCTGACCGAAGACGAGAACATCGTCGAAGTGCCGCTGACCGTGCAGTACAAGATCAGCAACCTGCAGGACTTCGTGCTGAACGTCGATCAACCTGAGATCAGTCTGCAACAGGCGACTGAGAGCGCCCTGCGCCACGTGGTGGGTTCCACCGCGATGGATCAGGTGCTCACCGAGGGTCGTGAATTGATGGCCAGCGAGATCAAGGAGCGCCTGCAACGGTTCCTCGACACCTATCGCACCGGTATCACCGTCACCCAGGTCAACATACAGAGCGCAGCGGCACCGCGTGAAGTGCAGGAAGCCTTCGATGACGTGATCCGCGCCCGTGAAGACGAGCAGCGTTCGCGCAACCAGGCTGAAACCTACGCCAACGGCGTCGTGCCGGAAGCCCGTGGTCAGGCCCAGCGCATCCTTGAAGATGCCAACGGTTACCGCGATGAAGTGGTCTCCCGCGCCAAGGGTGAGGCGGATCGCTTTACCAAGCTGGTCGCCGAGTACCGCAAGGCACCGGAAGTCACGCGTGAGCGTCTGTACCTGGACACCATGCAGGAAGTCTTCAGCAATACCAGCAAGGTTCTCGTGACCGGCGGCAAGGGTGGGCAGAACAACCTGCTGTACCTGCCGTTGGACAAGATGATCGAAGGTGGACGTAGTGGCGCCAGCGCACCGGCCACCGGTTCGAATGCCGCTGCCAACGAAGCGAGCGCCCGTGCGGCTGCTGACTTGCTGCAACAGCAAACACGTACCAGGGAGAGTCGTTGATGAACAATAAATCGCTGACCGCCCTGATTGTGGGCGTCGTCGTGGTCATCGCTGCCTGGAACTGCTTCTACATCGTCGCTCAGACCGAGCGTGCGGTGCTGCTGCAATTCGGTCGCGTGGTCCAGGCAGACGTCCAGCCGGGCCTGCATGTGAAAGTCCCCTACGTCAACCAGGTGCGCAAGTTCGACGCGCGCCTGATGACCCTGGATGCACCGACACAGCGTTTCCTGACCCTGGAAAAGAAAGCCGTGATGGTTGACGCCTACGCCAAGTGGCGCGTCAAGGATGCCGAGCGCTTCTACACCGCGACCTCCGGCCTCAAGCAGATTGCCGACGAGCGTTTGTCGCGTCGTCTGGAATCGGGCCTGCGTGACCAGTTCGGTAAACGCACCCTGCACGAGGTGGTGTCCGGTGAACGTGATGCGCTGATGGCGGATATCACCCGTTCGCTGAATACGATGGCGGAAAAAGAGCTGGGGATCGAAGTTGTCGATGTCCGGGTCAAGGCCATCGATCTGCCGAAGGAAGTGAACCGCAGCGTGTTCGAGCGCATGAGCACCGAGCGTGAGCGTGAAGCGCGTGAGCACCGCGCCAAAGGTAACGAACTGGCCGAGGGTATCCGTGCGGATGCCGACCGTCAGCGTCGCGTACTGCTGGCCGAGGCCTATCGCGAGTCTGAAGAGGCGCGTGGTGACGGTGATGCGCAAGCCGCGTCGATCTACGCCAAAGCCTACGGCCAGGATCAGGAGTTCTACGCGTTCTACCGTAGCCTGCGTGCCTACCGTGAAAGCTTTGCGAACAAAACCGACGTCATGGTGCTGGACCCGAGCAGCGACTTCTTCCGCTACCTGGAAAAGTCCAAGTAACTCATTGTTCACTCCCGTCGGGCGGCTAAAACGCCTGGCGGGGTGATCCTTTGAGAAAACGGGTGTATGATGCGGCAGCCGGGAAATTCCCGGCTTTTTTGCGTCTGCATGTTTGATTCGGCAGGCGCGACAGGTTTTTCGAGGAAAGTGCCCGACGAGGCCGTTTGCAGGCCGTTCGTCACGTCGCTCTTGCGCGTGGTTTATGCCGGGGGCGGGCATTTTCTGCTTCACTCAAGGCTCGGCCGAGGGCTGGCCGCCCGGATCATAGGGGAATGGCGTAATGGCAACGGTAGACCGCTGGCTGCTGCCAGATGGCATCGAAGAAGTACTGCCACCAGAAGCTGCGCGCATTGAAGTAGCGCGTCGCCAGGTGTTGGATCTGTTCCAGAGCTGGGGTTACGAGTTTGTCGTGACCCCGCATATCGAGTACCTGGAATCCCTGCTGACCGGCGCGGGCCAGGACCTCGATCTGCGCACGTTCAAGGTCATTGACCCGCAATCGGGCCGGCAAATGGGGTTCCGTGCCGACATCACGCCGCAAGTGGCGCGCATTGATGCACACACCCTGCGTCGCGAAGGCCCGAGCCGCCTGTGCTATGCCGGCAGCGTGCTGCATGCAAAGCCGCGGGCGTTGTCGTCGTCGCGCAGCCCGATCCAGTTGGGCGCCGAGTTGTATGGCGATGCCAGCCCGAGCAGCGACGTGGAAGTCATCAGCCTGATGCTGGCCATGCTGCAACTGGCTGACGTGCCGGATGTCCACATGGACCTGGGCCACGTCGGTATCTACCGTGGCCTGGCGCGTGCGGCCGGTTTGTCGGGTGAAGTGGAGCAACAGTTGTTCGATGCCCTGCAGCGCAAGGCAATCGATGAAGTCGTCGCCCTGACCGAAGGCGTGCCGGCCGAACTGGCTGACATGCTGCGTGCGCTGGTGAACCTGTGCGGCGGCCGCGAAGTCCTGGACGCTGCCCGTGAGCGCCTGGCCAATGCGCCGGCGCCAGTATTGGCGGCACTGGATGACGTGCTGGCGATTGCCGCGCAGTTGTCGGCGCGGTTCCCGCAACTGCCGCTGTATTTCGACCTGGGCGAGTTGCGCGGTTACCACTACCACACCGGTGTGGTGTTCGCTGTGTTTGTGCCGGGTGTTGGCCAGGCCATCGCCCAGGGCGGTCGTTATGACGATATCGGCGCCGACTTCGGTCGTGCGCGTCCGGCCACCGGTTTTTCCACCGATTTGAAAACCCTGGTGACCCTGGGGCGTGCTGAGGTCGAGCTGCCGTCTGGTGGCATCTGGATGCCCGACAGTACGGACGCAGCACTCTGGCAGCAGGTTTGTCAGTTGCGCGGTGAGGGTCAGCGTGTCGTCCAGGCGTTGCCTGGGCAGCCATTGGCCGCCGCCCGTGAAGCGGACTGCGACCGGCAATTGATTCTGCAGAACGGGCTTTGGCAAGTATCGCCACTGGCTTCTTGAGTTTTCCTGCCGGCCATCGCCGGCACCAAGTTTGCGCGAATGAGGACAAGTGTTATGGGTAAGAATGTCGTAGTCCTGGGCACCCAATGGGGTGATGAGGGCAAAGGCAAGATCGTTGATCTGCTGACCGAACATGCTGCCGCCGTAGTGCGCTACCAAGGTGGCCACAACGCTGGCCACACCCTGGTCATCGATGGCGAAAAAACCGTCTTGCACCTGATCCCGTCGGGCGTCCTGCGCGAAGGCGTGCAGTGCCTGATCGGCAACGGCGTGGTGGTTGCACCCGACGCCCTGATGCGGGAAATCACCAAGCTGGAAGAGAAAGGCGTACCGGTGCGCGAGCGCCTGCGTATCAGCCCGGCCTGCCCGCTGATCCTGTCCTTCCACGTCGCGCTGGACCAGGCCCGTGAAAAGGCCCGTGGCGAGCTGAAGATCGGTACTACCGGTCGCGGTATCGGCCCAGCCTACGAAGACAAGGTTGCGCGTCGTGGCCTGCGTGTTGGCGACCTGCTCAACATGCCGCGCTTTGAAGACAAACTGCGTGAACTGGTGGATTACCACAACTTCATGCTGGTGGGTTACTACAAAGAGCCAGCCATCGAATTCGACAAGACCCTGGCCGAATGCAAGGAATACGCTGAGCTGCTCAAGCCGCTGATGCTGGACGTGACGGCCGAGCTGCACGACCTGCGTCGCGCTGGCAAAGACATCATGTTCGAGGGCGCCCAAGGTTCGTTGCTGGACATCGACCACGGTACCTACCCCTACGTGACCAGCTCTAACACCACCGCTGGCGGCGTCGCTACCGGTTCGGGTGTTGGCCCGATGTTCCTGGACTACATCCTGGGCATCACCAAGGCTTACACCACGCGGGTCGGTTCGGGTCCATTCCCGACTGAACTGTTCGACGAAGTGGGCGCGCACCTGGCTAAACAAGGTCACGAGTTTGGCGCGACTACTGGCCGTGCTCGTCGTTGTGGCTGGTTCGATGCCGTTATCCTGCGTCGCGCTATCGATGTGAACAGCATCTCGGGTATCTGCCTGACCAAGCTGGACGTACTCGACGGTCTGGAAACCATCAACATCTGTGTCGGCTACAAAGATGCAGAAGGTAAGGTCGTTGCCCCGACTGACGCTGACAGCTACGTAGGTCTGCAGCCGGTGTACGAAGAAGTACCGGGCTGGGTCGAATCGACCGTGGGTGCCAAGACCCTGGAAGAGCTGCCCGCCAACGCTCGTGCGTACATCAAGCGCGTTGAAGAGCTGATCGGCGCACCGATCGACATTATTTCGACGGGCCCGGACCGCAACGAGACCATCGTTCTGCGTCACCCGTTCGCTTAATAAGCTGTTGATGTAAAACGCAAAGGGCTCCTCAGGGAGCCCTTTGTCGTTTAAGTTCGCCAAGCGGCACGACCCTTGCTGTATTTCCTTCTTTCGCGGTGCTATCAAATTAATGGCACCCGTGGTGGAGGGATTCCCGATGTCTGCCGTTCTCTCATTGTTACAAAGTCGTCTGTTGCGGCCGGTGTTCGTTACCCTAGGTATCGCTCTTTTGGTGCAAGTGCTGGTGGCGGTCGCTCTTACTCGGAGCACAGTCACGGCGCTGGAAGCTGATTTGGGCAATCGCCTGGGGGTCGACAGTCAGAAACTGTCCGGCGAATTGGCCCAGGCCGGCAAGGAAGTCACATCCAGCCTGGACAGCTTGTCCAGCAGTACCCGTCAGCGTCTGACCGCTGGGCTTTCCGCGCGCCTGCAGGAAGAGCAGAAGCAACTGCGTGCGACCCTGGAAAAAGACTTGCAAGACTCCGCTAACGACATGGCGCAACTGCTGGCCTCCGTGGCGCCTCGCGCCATGTGGGACAACGATGTGCCGACGCTGTCGGAGTTCGCCCGACGGGCCCAGCGCAATCCCAACGTGTTGTTCGTGGTCTACGACGACGCCGCCGGTGAGCATCTGACCCGCTATCTGAACCGGGAAAACCCGATCAACCAGGCGCTGCTGGAAAAGGGCAAGGGCGACCGCGCCCTGGATAAAGTGCTGGACGCCGCCAAGGCGGACTCTTCCGTGTACTACGTCGAAGCGTCCATCAGCCCCAACGGTGTCGAGATCGGCAAGGTTCGCATGGGGGTCTCGACCGCGTCGGTGGAAGCCAACCTGCAGGCGCTGGATAAGCGCTTTGCGACACTGATCGCCAGCGGCGATCAGTTGGTGGGCGATAGCCTCAAAGGTGCGGCGGCCGATAGCGCGGCCGCCATGGGCGCAAGACTGCAGTCGGCGCAGGCGACCGCCACCCAGATGACGGCCAACACCACCAATGCCGTGCAGGACGCGGCGGGCACCTTGCGCTGGCGCATCGGTATGGGGCTCGCGGCGGTCGGCTTCGGTGTGCTGCTGTTGATCGCGGTGGTGCTCGGGCGGCGGGTGGTCAATCGCCTGAAACTGTTGATCGCGGCCATGGATGATCTGGCGGCGGGCGAGGGCGACCTGACCAAGCGTGTGCAGATCAACAGCAAAGATGAGATCGGCGACATGGCGTCGGCGGTCAATCGCTTTGTGGATAAGTTGCAGCCCATCGTGCGCGAGGCCGGCGATGTGGCGCAGCGTACCGGTGTGGAAATCGGCGCGATGACCTTGCGCAATGCCGGCGCCGATGCGGCTGCCGGTTTGCAGCGCGACGAAGTGGCCGAGAGCCTGCGCGCGTTGTCGCAGATGGCGGATGAGGCGCAGGCCGAAAGCCATGCGATGCAGGCCGCGCTGCAACAGGTGGTGGATATTCGCCAGGCCACGGATGAAAACTCACGCACTTCGGCTGAAGTCGGCAGCTTGATCGAAGCGCTGGCGGGCCAGGTGCAGGCCGGTTCCAAGGTCATCGAGCGCCTCGCCGCGCAAAGCGAGCAGATCGAAGTGGTATTGACGGTGATCCATGGCATCGCCGAGCAGACCAACCTGCTGGCGCTCAACGCGGCCATCGAAGCGGCGCGTGCCGGTGAGACCGGGCGTGGCTTTGCGGTGGTGGCGGACGAGGTGCGTGCGCTGGCGAGTAAAACCCAAAGCTCCACCGGCGATATCCAGGCACATATCGTGGCGTTGCAGCAGGGCGCGCGCGAGGCGGTCGAAACCATCGGCAAGGCCGGGCGCCAGGCCAACGAAGGCTTGCTGGTGCTGCGCGACAGTGTGCGCTTGCAGCAGACGGTGCAGGCCTCGGTGGAGCAGGTGCATGCGGCGATTGGCCTGGCCACTCGTGCGGCCGAGCATCAGGCCCAGGGCGCGCATGCGGTGCGTGGGCGGGTCGAGGTGATCCATGCCCAGGCCGAGCGTGCCGCACAGGCTGTGGTGGAAACCACGGCCAGCGGCAAGGTGCTGGATGGCTTGGCGGCGCAGTTGAAGGCGAGCCTGGGGCAGTTCCGGGCTTAGTGTGGTCTGTGTCGCCCCCATCGGGAGCAAGCTCCCTCCCACATTCGACTGCATTCCAACGCTGGAACCCGGTCAACTGTGGGAGTGGGCTTGCCCCCGATAGCGGTTTCAGCGACTCAGATACATCCGCGTCGTGAGCAAATAAACCGGCAACCCCGACACCAGAATCAACAACGCCGCATACGGCGCCGCCGCCGCGAATTCGATATTCGAGGTGTGCGCCCACACCGCCGTCGCCAGGGTATTCAGCCCGGTCGGGCTGAGCAGTAATGTCGCGGTCAATTCCTTCATCGCATCGAGAAACACCAGCGCGAATGCCGCCCCCAAAGCCGGGAAAATAATCGGCAGGGTCACTCGGCAAAAGGCACTGAACGACGACGCACCCAGCGTGCGTGCCGCCTCTTCCAACTGCGGTGCCGCCTTGTTCAAGGCTGTCCGGATCGGCGCCTGGGCCAGCGGCAGAAACAGCAGCGCATAGGCAATCAGCAGCAGTGCCGACGTCTGGTACAGCGCCGGCACGTAGTGCAAGTCGAAGTACACCAGCGTCAGCGCAATCACCAGGCCGGGCAGGGCGTGCAGCAAGTACGGCAGGCGCTCGGCCCAGAGCGCCAGCGGGCCTTTGTAGCGCACCACCAGCAACCCCACCGGCACCGCGAGTGCCAGGCACAGCGCCGCGCCGCCCAGCGACAGCGCCAGGGAGGACAGCAGCGCCTCACCAATCTCGGCCACCGGGAACGCGGCCGACGAGCCCACCGCCAGCCAATAGCCGAGCATCCCCAGCGGAATGCCGCTGCCGATGATCGCCAGCGCCAGGCAATACAGCTGCCCCAATGGCGCCCACTTGCCCAGTCGGATCTGTTCCGCATGCCGCGCCGCACCCTGGCCGATCCGCACATGTCGGCCCTTGCCGCGCGCGCGCAGTTCCAGCCACAGCAGCGTAAGGCACATTGCCAGCAACACCGCCGACAGCATCGCTGCATTGGCGTTGCTGAATTCCAGTTCGAATTGCTGATAGATCGCTGTAGTAAAGGTCTGCAGGCCGATGATCGACAGCGCGCCGAATTCCACCAGCATATGCAGCGCGATCAACAATGCCCCGGCCAACAGCGACGGCCACAGCAAGGGCAGGGTGACGCGCCTGAACACGCCCCAGCGATTCAGCCCCAGGGTGCGCGCGGACTCTTCGAGGGAGGGGTCGAGATTGCGCAGGGTCGCCGCCACCGGCAGAAACACCAGCGGGTATTTCGACAGGGTCATCACCAGGATCGCCCCGCCGAGCCCTTCGAAGTTGGCGCTCAGCGACACCCAGGTGAAGCTGCTGACAAACGCCGGCACCGCAAACGGCAGGCACAGGATCACGCCCCAGAGGCGGCGCCCCGGCAGGTTGCTGCGCTCCAGCAGCCAGGCGAGGGATAGGCCGATCACGCCGCACGCCAGTGTGACCCCGACCATCAGCGCCAGGGTGTTGCGCAGCAGCCCGAACACATACGGGCGCCACAGCAGATGCACGGCCTCCGCCCAGCCCGCTTGCCAGGCCTTGAGCCCGACATACGCCAGCGGCAGCAGGCTCAAGCCCACCAGGAGCAGCACAGGTAGTAACAGCCAGATCGACGGGCGCTTGCGTCGCGGGCTGTAACCCCCGCGCAGGGCGGCAGCGCGGAGCGATGGGTTCATCAGTTCAGGCCAACGTCACGTTCCAGGTCCAGGGCTTCTTGCGCGTTGCCCAGGTCGGCGGGGGTGACTTTCGGCGGTTGCAGTTCGCTGAACGGCTTCAGGCCGCGACTGGACTCCATGCCCTTGCGCAGCGGGTATTCGGCCGAGGTGTTGGTGATCACGCGCTGGCCTTCTTCGCTGACCATGAACGCCAGCAGTTGCTGGGCTTCTTGCGGGTGCTTGCTGGATTTCAGTGCGGCAGCGGAAGACACGGTGATCAGGCCGCCGGCATCGCCGTTGGTGAAGTAGTGCAGTTGCGAGTCCAGGTTGGTTTTTTCCTTCTTCAGGGCAAACCAGTAGTAGTTGTTCACCAGCACGCTGGCGACTTCGCCGTTTTCCACGGCTTTGAGGGCGACCATATTGTTGCTGTACACCTTGCCGAAGGCGCGCAGGCCGGTCAGCCATTCTTCGGCGGCTTCGCGACCGTGCAGCTTGATGATCGCCACGGCTTGCTCCTGGAACGCGCCGCTGGTGGGCACGAAGCCGACCTTGCCTTGCCATTCGGGGCGGGCGAAATCCAGTACCGACTTGGGCAGGTCTTTCTCGGCGATCAGTTTCGGGTTGAAGGCCACGACGCGGGTGCGTGCGGTCACGCCCATCCAGTCACCCTGGCTGCCGATGTAATCCTTGGGCAATACCTCGAGGGTGCCGGCGTCGATTTTCGCCAGCAGGCCTTGCTCGCCGAGTTTGTTCAACGGCGGCGATTCTTCGGTGTAGATCACATCGGCCGGGGAGCGCGCGCCTTCTTCGACGACCTGGCTGGCCAGCTGGTTGCTGCTGCCTTTGCGCACGTTGACGTGAATGCCGGTCTTGGCTTCGAAGGCTTTGGCGAGTTCATCGCCGACTTCTTTGTGTTGGCCGTTGTACAGGGTCAGGGCAACCTTGTCGGCGCAATAGGCTGTGGGCGAGAGCAGGGTCAGGCTGAGCAGAGTGAGGCTAAGGCCACGCAGAAGGGATGTTTTGAGATGGGTGCCACGGATCATCATCCGGAAGTTTCCTCGCTTGAGTGCAACAAATCGTTGCAAGGATAAACGATAAAGCTTCTCAAGTGCGGATGAAGGAGAAATCCATGGGGCGGTTTTCACACCCCAGAAACGAAAAAACCCGCTTTCGCGGGTTTGATCTGAATTTGGTGCCCAGGAGAAGACTCGAACTTCCACGACCTTGCGATCACCAGCACCTGAAGCTGGCGTGTCTACCAATTTCACCACCTGGGCATTATCAAGCAACGTTGCCGCTGTTGATGGAGCGAACTATACGGAGCGCTTTTTGATCTGTAAACCCCTGATTCGAAAATATAAATCAGTTTTTCGTTAAGAATCAAAGGACTGTAACGCAAAAACCCGCTTTCGCGGGTTTCTGGATAACTCAAGGCTGACCTCGAGTTTTGAATTGGTGCCCAGAAGAAGACTCGAACTTCCACGACCTTGCGGTCACCAGCACCTGAAGCTGGCGTGTCTACCAATTTCACCATCTGGGCAATATCTTCAACGTTGCCGTCGTCGATGGCGCGCACTATACGGAGTGGCTTTTGAACTGTAAACCCCTGCCATGAAAAAAGCCTGGAAAATTTCGCCAATGGTCGTACAAGGTGCGTGTTGGGGGTCACAAAGTGCTTTAAAACGCTTGTTGACGCCTGAAATTTCCCGTTTCAATACGCGTATGCCAAACTAACCCGCATATAGACAAGGTGAAAACTCTCTAATGGCCGATTGGCAGTCCCTCGATCCCGAGGCCGCTCGTGAAGCGGAAAAATATGAAAACCCTATTCCTAGCCGCGAACTGATCCTGGCGCATCTCGCCGATCGTGGTTCGCCTGCTAGCCGCGAGCAGCTGGTTGAAGAATTCGGTCTGACCACCGAAGACCAGCTCGAAGCCCTGCGCCGCCGTCTGCGTGCCATGGAGCGCGATGCTCAGTTGATCTACACCCGCCGTGGCACCTATGCGCCCGTGGACAAGCTCGACCTGATCCTGGGTCGCATTGCCGGCCACCGTGATGGCTTCGGCTTCCTGATCCCGGATGACGGCAGCGACGACCTGTTCATGAGCCCGGCGCAAATGCGCCTGGTGTTCGATGGCGACCGTGCGCTGGCGCGTGTGTCGGGCCTGGACCGTCGCGGCCGCCGTGAAGGCGTGATCGTCGAAGTGGTGTCCCGTGCCCATGAGTCCATCGTCGGGCGTTACTTCGAAGAAGGCGGCATCGGCTTCGTCATTCCGGACAACCCGAAGGTCCAGCAGGAAGTGCTGGTGACCCCGGGCCGCAATGGCGCGGCCAAGGTCGGTCAGTTCGTGGAGGTGAAAATCACCCACTGGCCGACCCCGCGCTTCCAGCCTCAGGGCGATATCATCGAAGTGGTCGGCAACTACATGGCGCCGGGCATGGAAATCGACGTCGCGCTGCGCACCTACGATATTCCTCACGTCTGGCCCGAAGCCGTGCTCAAGGAAGCCGCCAAGCTCAAGCCGGAAGTCGAAGAGAAGGACAAGGAAAAGCGCATCGACCTGCGCCATCTGCCGTTCGTCACCATCGACGGCGAAGACGCCCGCGACTTCGACGATGCGGTGTATTGCGAAGCCAAGCCTGGCAAATTGCGCCTGTTCTCCGGCGGCTGGAAGTTGTACGTGGCGATTGCCGACGTCTCCAGCTACGTGAAGATCGGTTCGGCGCTGGATAACGAAGCCCAGGTGCGCGGCAACTCCGTGTATTTCCCAGAGCGCGTGATCCCGATGCTGCCTGAGCAGCTGTCCAACGGCCTGTGCTCGCTGAACCCGAAAGTCGACCGTTTGGCCATGGTGTGCGAGATGACCCTCTCGAAAACCGGCGAAATGACCGACTACCAGTTCTACGAAGCGGTGATCCACTCCCAGGCGCGCCTGACCTACAACAAGGTCAGCACCATCCTGGAAGCGCCGAAGACCAGCGAAGCCAAGGCCCTGCGTACCGAATACGCCGGTGTGGTGCCGCATCTCAAGCAGCTGTATGCGCTGTACAAGGTGCTGCTGGGCGCACGTCATGTGCGTGGCGCGATCGATTTTGAAACCCAGGAAACCCGGATCATCTTCGGTTCCGAGCGCAAGATCGCCGAGATCACCCCGACCACCCGCAACGACGCGCACAAGCTGATCGAGGAATGCATGCTGGCGGCCAACGTGGCCACCGCTGAATTCCTGAAGAAGCACGAAATTCCTGCGCTGTACCGGGTACACGACGGCCCGCCGCCGGAGCGTCTGGAAAAACTGCGCGCCTTCCTCGGCGAGCTCGGCCTGTCCCTGCATAAAGGCAAGGACGGCCCGTCGCCGAAGGATTACCAGGCACTGCTGGCCAGCATCAAGGACCGTCCGGATTTCCACCTGATCCAGACCGTGATGCTGCGTTCGCTGAGCCAGGCGGTGTACAGCGCCGACAATCAGGGCCACTTCGGCCTGAATTACGAGGCGTACACCCACTTCACCTCACCGATCCGTCGTTACCCGGACTTGCTCACGCACCGTGCGATCCGCAGCGTGATCCACTCCAAGCAGGACACCCCGCACGTCAAGCGCGCCGGTGCCATGACCATTCCGAAGGCGCGGATCTATCCTTACGACGAAGCGGCCCTGGAACAGCTCGGCGAGCAGTGCTCCATGAGCGAGCGCCGTGCCGACGAAGCCACCCGCGACGTCGTGAACTGGCTCAAGTGCGAGTTCATGAAGGACCGCGTGGGCGAGTCGTTCCCTGGCGTGATCACGGCTGTGACCGGCTTTGGTCTGTTTGTCGAGCTGACCGATATCTACGTCGAGGGCCTGGTGCATGTCACCGCCTTGCCGGGTGACTACTACCACTTCGATCCTGTGCATCACCGCCTGGCGGGCGAGCGTACCGGTCGCAGTTTCCGCCTGGGCGACACGGTCGAAGTGCGCGTCATGCGCGTCGACCTGGACGAACGCAAGATCGACTTCGAGATGGCCGAAAAAACCATCGCCGCGCCGATCGGCCGTAAAAAACGTGGCAGCGAAACCGCCGCGCCGGCCACCCAAGGCAAGGGCGCTCCTGCGAAAGCCGCGGTTGCCGAGCCTGCGCCGGCCAAGGCCAGTCGTCGTCCGGCGGCCAAGGACAAGGTTCCCGAGGCCTACCGCCCAAGCGACGCAGCGGCGAAAAACGCCGAACTGCGCAGAAGCCGTGAGTTGAAGCAGCAGTTGCTCAACGAAGCCAAAAGCGGTGGTAAAGCGGCGTCTGGGGGAAAGCCCCACACGGCGGAAAAGCCGTCGAGCAAGCCCAGTAAACACCGTAAAGGCCCGCCAAAAGCGGGTTCGGCCCCCGCGAAAAGCGGCGGGTCGCGTAAACCTAAGGCCAAGTCATGAGTCTGGAAAAAATCTACGGCGTCCACGCCGTAGAAGCACTGCTGCGTCATCACCCTAAACGCGTCAAACAGGTTTGGCTGGCCGAAGGTCGCAGCGAGCCGCGTGTGCAGGCGCTGGTCGAGCTGGCCAACGAAAACCGCGTGGCGATCGGCCAGGCCGAGCGTCGCGAAATGGACGTGTGGGTTGAAGGCGTCCACCAAGGCGTCGTCGCGGATGTCAGCCCGAGCCAGGTATGGGGCGAGGCGATGCTCGACGAGCTGCTCGACCGCACCGAAGGCGCACCGCTGTTGCTGGTGCTGGACGGCGTGACCGACCCGCACAACCTCGGCGCCTGCCTGCGTTCTGCGGATGCTGCCGGTGCGCTGGCGGTGATCGTGCCCAAGGACAAGTCGGCCACGTTGACGCCAGTTGTGCGTAAAGTCGCATGCGGCGCGGCGGAAGTGATTCCGTTGGTGGCCGTGACCAACCTCGCGCGCACCCTGGAGAAACTCCAGCAGCGCGGCCTGTGGGTCGTGGGCACGGCGGGGGAGGCCGAGGTCAGCATTTATGACCAGGACCTCACTGGCCCGACCATCCTGATCATGGGCGCCGAAGGCAAAGGCATGCGTCGCCTGACCCGCGAGCATTGCGATTATCTGGTTCATCTGCCGATGGCTGGCAGCGTCAGCAGTCTCAACGTGTCGGTCGCTACCGGCGTGTGCCTGTTCGAAGCCCAGCGCCAGCGCGGTGCGAAGGCCAAGACCAAGAAGTAATGTCGGGCCTGGCATAGATGCAAAATGTGGGAGGGAGCAAGCCCTCTCCCACTTTTGTTTTGTGGTGCCTGGAAGATTGTTCAAATAATCACCAATCACCTTGCGCCCTTCCTCCCCCTTCTCTACAATTGCGCCCCTTGCCTTCCTGGCAGGCACCGATGTGCCTCCCTGCGGCAAGATCCATAAGTGTCATTCACTCCTTGTCTGACCGTTTTTGAGCGGCAGGCTACAACCCGTAAGGAGCATTCATGCGTCATTACGAAATCATCTTTTTGGTCCACCCGGATCAAAGCGAGCAAGTCGGCGGCATGGTAGAGCGTTACACCAAGCTGATCGAAGAAGACGGCGGCAAAATCCACCGTCTGGAAGATTGGGGCCGTCGTCAACTGGCCTACGCAATCAACAATGTTCACAAGGCTCACTACGTGATGCTGAACGTTGAATGCACTGGCAAGGCCCTGGCCGAGCTGGAAGACAACTTCCGCTACAACGATGCTGTGATCCGTAACCTGGTCATCCGTCGCGAAGAAGCCGTTACCGGCCAATCCGAGATGCTCAAGGCTGAAGAAAACCGCAGTGAGCGCCGTGAGCGTCGCGACCGTCCTGAGCACGAAGGCGCTGAAAGCGCTGATAGTGATGACAGCGACAACAGCGATAACGCTGACGAGTAATCCACGGACCTTTTAAGGAGCCTATCAAATGGCACGTTTCTTCCGTCGTCGTAAATTCTGCCGCTTCACCGCTGAAGACGTGAAAGAGATCGATTACAAAGATCTCAACACTCTGAAAGCCTACGTATCCGAGACCGGCAAAATCGTTCCAAGCCGTATCACCGGTACCAAAGCACGTTATCAGCGTCAGCTGGCCACCGCTATCAAGCGCGCCCGCTTCCTGGCCCTGCTGGCCTACACCGACAGCCACGGCCGCTGAGACCGGGCAGTCGACAAGTAGTAAGGGATTGAATGCATGCGCGCCTTAGCTGAGTTCATCATGCGCGGTCGCGTGCAGGCCACTTTGGTAGTGGCTGGATGTGCAGCATTGCCGTTGTTGTATTGGTTGGGTGCTGCCGCGGGATGCCTTGTGCTTCTGCGGCGCGGTTTGCAGGATGCCGTTGGCGTCCTGGCCCTGGGGTTGCTGGCCGCCTTGATCTGGTGGCTGCAATTGGGCGAACCCAAAGTGCTTATGGTGCTGCTGGGGTCGTCGAGCCTTGCGTTGGTTTTACGCGCAAGTGAGTCCTGGGTCCGCACGCTGCTGGTCAGCGTGGCATTGGGGTTGGTGTTTTCAGTGTTGCTCGGCGCGGCTTTCCACCCGCAAATCGAGGCGCTGGCGCAAGAGATCGTCAAGGTCCTGCCGCTGGCTCTCGGGGAGCTCTACCAGCAATTGTCGGTAGACGAGCGAGCGCGCCTTGCGGCGCTGATAGCACCGGCCCTGATCGGCCTGATGGCGGTGGTGTTGCAGATTGTCAGTGTGCTGAGCCTGATGCTTGGGCGTTACTGGCAGGCGTTGTTGTACAACCCGGGTGGTTTTGGTCGCGAGTTTCGCCGTATCAGAATCCCCGCGGGCCCGGCGATGTTGCTGCTGGCATGCATGGTGGTCGGACCGAACTTCGGTCCAGAGGCGGCCTTGTTATTGCTGTTTTGCAGCGTACCGCTGGTGTTCTCCGGGCTGGCCCTGATTCACGGGCTGGTGGCGCAGAAGCGCCTGGCCAGGTTCTGGCTGGTGGGGTTGTACGTCACGCTGATGCTGTTCATGCAGCTGATCTATCCGTTACTCGTGGTTTTGGCCATTGTCGACGGCCTGATTGATTTTCGCGGTCGTCTGGCGCCGAAAGACGCCGATAACGCGAACGGTGAAGGTTAAAAGTTAGAGGATTTTCACATGCAACTGATCCTTCTGGAAAAAGTCGCCAACCTGGGCAACCTGGGCGACAAAGTGAACGTTAAGGCCGGCTACGGTCGTAACTACCTGCTGCCATACGGCAAAGCCACCGCTGCAACCGCTGCCAACCTGGCTGCGTTTGAAGAGCGTCGTGCTGAGCTGGAAAAAGCAGCAGCAGACAAAAAAGCTTCGGCCGAAACTCGCGCTGCCCAACTGGCTGAGCTGGAAGTGACTATCACTGCCACCGCCGGTGACGAAGGCAAGCTGTTCGGTTCGATCGGCACCCACGACATCGCTGACGCACTGACCGCCTCTGGCGTTGAAGTTGCGAAAAGCGAAGTTCGTCTGCCGAACGGCACCATCCGCAACGTAGGTGAATTCGACGTAGCCGTGCACCTGCACGCTGAAGTTGAAGCCACTGTACGCGTTGTCGTGGTAGCAGCTTAAGTCGCACCTAACTGACTGGCACCTCGCGTGCCAGGCGGTTAACATCGGGCACGATCCTGTTTACAGGTCGTGCCTTTTGTTTTTTACACACCCCCCTAATTCCAAGTGGCCATGAACGATATTTCAGCTCCTGAGCAATACGATCTGCAAACCGCTGCCCTGAAGGTGCCGCCGCATTCCATCGAGGCCGAACAGGCCGTGCTCGGTGGTTTGATGCTGGACAACAACGCCTGGGAACGCGTGCTGGATCAAGTCTCGGACGGTGATTTCTATCGTCATGACCACCGCCTGATCTTCCGTGCCATCGCCAAGCTGGCCGACCAGAACTCACCGATCGACGTGGTGACCCTGGCCGAGCAGCTGGACAAGGAAGGCCAGACCTCCCAGGTCGGCGGCCTGGGCTACCTCGGTGAGTTGGCCAAAAACACGCCGTCCGTCGCCAACATCAAGGCATATGCCCAGATCGTTCGCGAGCGCGCTACCTTGCGCCAGTTGATCGGCATCAGCACCGAAATCGCCGACAGCGCCTTCAACCCCGAAGGTCGCAGCGCCGCCGAGATCCTTGACGAGGCCGAGCGCCAGATCTTCCAGATCGCCGAAGCCCGGCCGAAAACCGGCGGCCCGGTCAGCGTCAACGACCTGCTGACCAAGGCCATCGACCGCATCGATACGCTGTTCAACACCGACAACGCCATCACCGGCATCTCCACCGGCTACACCGACCTCGACGAGAAGACCAGCGGCCTGCAGCCGTCCGACCTGATCATCGTCGCCGGCCGTCCATCCATGGGTAAAACCACCTTTGCGATGAACCTGGTGGAAAACGCCGTGTTGCGCAGTGACAAGACCGTGCTGGTGTACTCCCTGGAGATGCCAGGCGAATCGCTGATCATGCGGATGCTCTCGTCCCTGGGCCGTATCGACCAGACCAAAGTGCGCGCCGGTCGCCTGGAAGACGACGATTGGCCGCGCCTGACCTCGGCGGTCAACCTGCTCAACGACCGCAAGCTGTTCATCGATGACACCGCGGGCATCAGCCCGTCGGAGATGCGCGCGCGTACCCGCCGCCTGGTGCGTGAACACGGCGATATCGCCCTGATCATGATCGACTACCTGCAACTGATGCAGATCCCGGGTTCCAGCGGCGACAACCGGACCAACGAGATTTCCGAGATCTCCCGGTCCTTGAAAGCCCTGGCCAAGGAATTCAACTGCCCGGTGGTGGCGCTGTCGCAGCTCAACCGTTCCCTGGAACAACGCCCCAACAAGCGCCCGGTGAACTCCGACTTGCGTGAATCCGGAGCGATCGAGCAGGATGCCGACGTGATCATGTTCGTCTACCGCGACGAGGTGTATCACCCGGAGACCGAGCACAAAGGCATTGCCGAAATCATCATCGGCAAGCAGCGGAACGGCCCGATCGGCTTTATCCGCCTGGCGTTCATCGGCAAATACACGCGTTTCGAGAACCTTGCGCCGGGCAGTTACAACTTCGACGACGACGAATAATCCTTCTGTTCAATTCCTACTGTTATCGTCGGAATTGGTCAAAATTTGTGCTATATTCCGCGCCCGCGATTTTTCATCTCAACACCGGTCACCGTCATGCAAACAGCCAAGCCGTTATTTGACTATCCCAAGTACTGGGCCGAATGTTTCGGTCCTGCGCCATTCCTGCCGATGAGCAGGGAGGAGATGGATCAGCTTGGCTGGGATTCCTGCGACATCATCATCGTCACCGGTGATGCCTACGTTGACCATCCGTCGTTCGGCATGGCGATCATCGGCCGGCTGCTGGAGTCCCAGGGCTTCCGCGTCGGGATCATTGCCCAGCCGAACTGGCAGTCCAAAGACGACTTCATGAAGCTCGGCGAGCCGAACCTGTTCTTCGGCGTCGCGGCCGGCAACATGGACTCGATGATCAACCGCTACACCGCCGACAAGAAAATCCGCTCCGACGACGCCTACACCCCTGGCGGCATGGCCGGCAAACGCCCGGACCGCGCGAGCCTGGTGTACAGCCAGCGGTGCAAGGAAGCCTACAAGAATGTGCCGATCGTGCTCGGTGGCATCGAAGCGTCCCTGCGCCGCATCGCCCACTACGACTACTGGCAGGACCGGGTGCGCAATTCGATCCTGATCGACGCCACCGCCGACATCCTGCTGTACGGCAACGCCGAGCGGGCCATCGTCGAAGTGGCCCAGCGCCTGTCGTGGGGCCACAAGATCGAAGACATCACCGATGTGCGCGGCACCGCGTTCATTCGCCGTGATACGCCCGAAGGCTGGTATGAGGTGGACTCCACCCGTATCGACCGTCCGGGCAAGGTCGACAAGATCATCAACCCATACGTGAATACCCAGGACACCCAGGCCTGCGCCATCGAGCAGGAAAAGGGGCCGGTTGAAGATCCGCAGGAAGCCAAGGTCGTGCAGATCCTGGCCAGCCCGCGCATGACCCGTGAGAAGACCGTGATCCGCCTGCCATCGGTGGAAAAAGTCCGTGGTGATGCGGTGCTTTATGCCCACGCCAACCGCGTGTTGCACCTGGAAACCAACCCAGGCAACGCCCGGGCCCTGGTGCAGAAACACGGCGAAGTGGACGTGTGGTTCAACCCGCCGCCCATTCCGATGACCACCGAAGAAATGGACTACGTGTTTGGCATGCCTTACGCACGTGTCCCGCACCCGGCGTATGGCAAGGAAAAAATCCCGGCCTACGACATGATCCGTTTCTCGGTGAACATCATGCGTGGCTGTTTCGGCGGCTGTACGTTCTGCTCGATCACCGAGCACGAAGGCCGCATCATCCAGAACCGTTCCGAAGAGTCGATCATTCGCGAGATCGAAGAAATCCGCGACAAGGTTCCGGGTTTCACCGGCGTGATTTCCGACCTCGGCGGCCCGACCGCGAACATGTACCGCATCGCCTGCAAGAGCCCGGAAATCGAATCCGCGTGCCGCAAGCCGTCGTGCGTGTTCCCTGGCATCTGCCCGAACCTGAACACCGACCACTCGTCGCTGATCCAGTTGTATCGCAGCGCCCGTGCGTTGCCGGGTGTGAAGAAGATCCTGATCGCCTCCGGCCTGCGCTACGACCTGGCCGTTGAGTCGCCGGAGTATGTGAAGGAACTGGTCACCCACCACGTCGGTGGTTACCTGAAGATCGCCCCGGAACACACCGAGGAAGGTCCGCTCAACCAGATGATGAAACCGGGCATCGGCAGCTATGACAAGTTCAAGCGCATGTTCGAGAAGTACACCAAGGAAGCGGGCAAGGAGCAGTACCTGATCCCGTACTTCATCGCCGCCCACCCTGGCACCACCGATGAAGACATGATGAACCTGGCCCTGTGGCTCAAGGGCAACGGTTTCCGCGCCGACCAGGTGCAGGCGTTCTACCCGTCGCCGATGGCCACCGCCACCGCGATGTACCACTCGGGCAAGAACCCGCTGCGCAAGGTCACCTACAAGAGCGACGCGGTGACCATCGTCAAGAGCGAAGAACAGCGCCGTCTGCACAAGGCGTTCCTGCGCTACCACGACCCGAAAGGCTGGCCGATGCTGCGCGAAGCACTGACCCGCATGGGCCGCGCCGACCTGATCGGGCCGGGCAAGGATCAACTGATCCCGTTGCACCAACCGGCCACCGACAGCTACCAGAGCGCGCGTCGCAAAAACTCGACGCCGGCCGGCAGCCACAAGGTCGCCAAGGAAACCACCACCAGGATCCTCACCCAGCACACCGGCCTGCCGCCCCGTGGCAGCGACGGCAGCAACCCGTGGGACAAGCGCGAGCAAGCCAAGGCCGCGGCCATGGCGCGCAACAAGCAGGCCGCCAAGGAACGCGCTGATGCGGCCAAGGGCAAGGGCGGCAAGCCAGCCCGCAAGCCGGTGGTACCGCGTTGATCGTTGCCTGAATATGCCAAACGCCAGCCTCGTGCTGGCGTTTTGCTTTCTAGCCGGTGGGGAGTCTGTTTGTTAAGGTGGCGGCCATTAAATCGCTATCGGGAGCAAGCCGAATCGTCGCATCGGCCCTCCCACATTTTGAATGTATTCACACTTCAAATGTGGGAGGGGGCTTGCCCCCGATGGCGTCAGTCCAGTCCCCAACTTTTCAAGGAAGAACACCCCCATGAGCAACCCCCTGCTCAACATCGGCATGGACTCCAATCGCTCGCAGTTCATGGCGCGCCAGCGCATCGAGAGTGAAGTCGACCTGCCTCGGCTGTTTGCCATCATCGACGCCGACCCCGGCATCGTCGGCGCGGGCGTGGTGTATATCGATGCTGACTTCAACGTCGTGACCCTGCGCGAGTTCAAGCCGATCTGCAGCATTCGACCCAAGCGCATCATTGTGCGCGAGGCGCAGAAATACATCGCCCCGGCGCAGTT
The DNA here is from genome assembly GCF_002028325.1 of Pseudomonas veronii. NCBI lineage: Bacteria > Pseudomonadati > Pseudomonadota > Gammaproteobacteria > Pseudomonadales > Pseudomonadaceae > Pseudomonas > Pseudomonas veronii. The sequence continues at coordinate 631,662 of NZ_CP018420.1, forward strand.
CGCCGACCAAGTGCTGAACAACCCGCGCGAGTCGCGACTGGTGAGTGAAGCCTTCAACACCACGTTGTCCTGCGGCGGCGCGGTCATTGGCTGGCTGGTGGTGTTGAGCGGCACCATCGCTATCCCGTTCACCGCTGGCGCCAGCACGGTCGTGACGGCCATCGGCTATACCGCCGCCTCGGCGAGCACCGTGTCGTGCCTGGTCGGTGGGTTCCGCACGCGCAACGAAATCGTCAACCCGTCGATGAATGATTACCTGGATAACGAAGAGTGGTACCAGACGGCGACCAAAGTCCTCGACGGTGCCGCCTTGGTCGGCGTGGGCGCCTCGGCGCTGACGACAGTCAAGCTGGTCAACGTCACTCGTGCGGCCACGGGCAAAAGCCTGCGTCAGGTGCTCAAAGGCCTGAACGGGCAGGAGCGGGAGAAACTCACCAAAGAGCTGCTGAAAGTGGCCGACCCGCAAATGTCGAACAAGATGCGCAAGCTGCTGCAACTGAGCGGCGAGTTGCCCAAACGCTTTACGCCGACCCAGCTCAAGCACGCCACCTATGTCCAATTGGGCGATGCCTTCAGTGCGGGGCTGAGCGTCTGGGGCTTGAAGCGTTCGGATAACTACAAACAGGCCAAGACCTTCGCGATTGGCTTGTACGAAGAGGCCGAGTGATGGGTGGTGTTCCTTCGCTTAAACCGTTTTTGCTGGAGCATTTTCCCGCATTCATCGGCGTGATTCTCGCTGGTTGCCTCGGCGGTTCGGCGGCGATTTCCCTGGCGGCCAGCACCTATTTTTCCGACGTGCCCATGGCAACCAATGCCACTGTGTCCTGGCTCGTGGTGATAGCCGCCGCACTGTTCGTGGCCAACAGCAACTTCCTGGTGGTGCGCGGCCGAGCCTGGGCCGTGTGGGCGATGGTGGCGTTTTTTACGGTGTGCCTGTTGGTCGTGCTGCCGACAATGCTCTACCGGCCGCACTGGTTTATCTACAGTGAAAGCCTGTTCTGGCCATTGCTGGGGTTGTTGCTGATCAACAGCAAGGGCTATCGGTCGATGGTCAATAAGTTGGTTGAAGTGCGGCGGTTGCGGGAGGCGGCCAAGGCGGGGCTGTAGCCTCGGCACGTGGTTTCAGATTTTGACGTTCTGGCGAATGTTCCAGCCGTATTTGACGGCGCCGCCGTCCTTGCCGCCGTCGGATTTCTGCGGCTGGTAGCTGACTTCGACCGTGGCGAAGTTCAGGGCTATCACCTCAGTCAGCACATCGCTGCTGGTCACCGCGTCGGTTTGGTAGGACGTGACCATCACTTCCTTCAGCGTGATCACCAGATACTCCACGGCATTGCTGCCACCGGCCTTGCGCACCACCAACCGTGCCTCCGGGTAATGCTTGCCGGTGGAGCAGGCCATCATCAGGTTGGGTGAAGACTTGTCCATGACCTTGGAGACAGACAGGTTTTCAATATTGACCTTGCCGGCACCGCCGCCGCTGCCGGTATGCATCGAACCGGTCTGGGACATGCCCCAGCCCCATCGGCTGATCTCGATTTCGTCGCGATGGGCCTGGTCTTTGGACTCGCCCTTGATGTCCCCCAGCTTCAAAAACATATCAGTTGCCATTGTCACTCCCTGTTTTGGTGTGCGCCGGTAGTGGCGCGGGGCGTACTTTTTCTTATTCGGGATATGGCTTACAAGGGGCGGCATCACGATCAGGAAGTGCCTGTCCGGATAAAGCGAAGCTTCTGACATTTTTCGGGGATAGGCAGTCTTTACCCTCTGCGCTCTTGTGAACCTCAGGAGTAAAGGGATGACTTCCAGCGTATTCAGAGACAGTTTCCTCAGTCCCAATTACATGACGCGGCAGCGGCTGGAAAGCAGTATTGATCTGCGCAAGTTATTTGCGGCGATTGATGCTGATCCGGCCATCGTCGGTGCCGGCGTGGTGTACATCGACGCGCAGCTACGGATGGTTGTACTGCGTGAATTTCAGCCGATTTGCAGTATCGCGCCGAAGAATGTGATTTTGCGCGAGGCGCCCAGCTATGTCGGGCGGGTGGAGTTCGCTCGGCAACTGGCGAATGAACCGCGAGACTCGCAGGTGGCGTTTGAGGCGGTGAATACAGCTTTGGCGTGTACTTCTGCGGTAATCAGTTGGATCGTGGTACTGAGTGGATCGGCGCTCAGTCCGTTCAGCTTTGGGGTTACTGGGGTGGTAGCTGCGATAAGCTTTACATCAGCAACAGCCAGTTCAATTCAGTGCTTAGTTGGCGGCCAGAGGACTCGCAACGAAATTATTGACCCGGCTCTTAACGATGCTCTGGATCGCGAGCCATGGTATCAGGCTGTGACGATTGGTTTGGACGCTGTTTCGCTACTGGGCGCTAGTGTCTCGGCACTGGCAACTATACGACTGGTTAATGCGACAAGAAAATCTACCGGAAAAACTTTGCCGCAGGTGTTGAAAGGACTGAGTCGTCAAGAGCGAGCAAAGTTGACCCAGGAGTTGTTGAGTATTCGGCACCCGGAAATGACCCGGAAAATGATCAGGTTGAAGCAACTCGCTGGAAAAATGCCAAAGCGTTTTACGCCCGCAGAAGTAAAACAGGGCACTGTTTTGCAGATTCAAGACGCTCTAGGTGCTGCCTTAGGGGTTGCTAGCAGTTCGATATCTGGGAATATTCGCACTGTCGCGGTCGGAATTTATGAGGAGATGACCGAGTGATATTGCTGCTGCCCCTTCGCCCTTTTCTCAAGCGTTATTTACCCGTGTTTCTCGGGGGGATTTTTTCAAGCATTTTTGCTGGATCTTCCGTAGTGGTGGTAGTGCAAAATTACTATCTCAAAGCCATTTCTTTAGCTATTTCGGCACAAGTAGCGTGGTGGGCATGTGTCGTTCTGGCATGCGCCTTGAGTCTTAGCAACATTATGATTGTCCGTGGGCGACGAGACTGGGTGTGGGTCATGGTTGTCTATTTTGGAGCCTGCCTGGTTACCGCTCTTCCGGCCATTCGTTATTCCCCTCATCTGTTCATCTATGCCGAAAGTTTGTTTTGGCCATTGCTTGGTCTGCTGATTCTCAACAGCAAGCGTCATCGTGAGATGCGTGGGAAGCTTGTTGAACTTCGTTTTAGGCGAAAACGGATACAGAAAATTGCTGACAGGCTACAAAAAAGGTGATTTTGCTTTGATTAATTGGGAGCGTTGCCTCATTCCCGACAACTTACTGTTCGGGAACATCCGGATCGTCGCGGTTGGGCTGTATGAGGATATATCAGAGTGAGACTTCTCGGACGGAAACCTCTCATACCGGTGCGCCCTTTTCTTTTGCGCTACTTTCCCGTGTTTATCGGCGTAATTTTAGCGGGCATCTTCGGCAGTTCTTCTGTTGTTGTGCTGGTGGAAAACTATTATTTACCATCGTTATCGAACGCTGCTGCTGAAAGTGCATGCGTGCTCTTGGCCTGGTTTATCACCCACTGCAATTTCATGATTGCCTACGGGCGACCTAAGTGGGTCTGGGGCATGTATGGCCTTTTCATCGCCTGCCTGTTGGTCGCTGTGCCAGGTTTTCATTTTTCACCGAACCCATTCATTTACGCGGAATGCTTCTTTTGGCCGGTACTCGGCCTGCTGCTGCTTCGCAGCAAACGCCACCGGGAACTGCGTGCCAAATGCGTAGAACTTCGCCATATGCGCGGGAAGGTAAGGGTGGCCATTGAAAAGCGGCGCAAACACGAGCGCGCAATAATCAGAATAAAGAAATCGAGGTAATTCCCCACCCCGCCCCCAAAACCGATACCGCCCCACCCACTCCCCGCCACATATATGTGCAGCTCTTGCACCATTGCACCAACGTTGGCGCCGTTTTGGTGCTGTACTGCACCGGGTCTTACGATAAAGCGCAATGACTGCCGCTCTGGCATAAGTCTTGCGCGCGTTGTGTCCATGCCCTGGCTTGCAGGAGGCCGCCGTGTCGATTCATGTCGCGTTGCACCACGTTACGCATTACCGCTACGACCGCGCTGTCGAACTCGGCCCACAGATCGTGCGTTTGCGCCCGGCGGCCCATAGCCGCACGCGGATTTTGTCCTACGCACTGAAAGTGCTGCCCGAGCAGCATTTCATCAATTGGCAGCAGGACCCTCAGGGTAATTACCTGGCGCGCCTGGTGTTCCCGGAAAAGACTGACGAACTGCGTATCGAAGTCGACTTGGTCGCCGAGATGGCGGTGTTCAACCCGTTCGATTTTTTCCTTGAACCCTACGCGGAAAAAATCCCGTTTCGCTACGCCGCCGACGAGCAGCGCGAGCTGGCGCCGTACCTGGAAACCTTGCCGCTGACGCCGAGGTTCGCCGCTTACCTGGCGGCTATCGACCGCACGCCGCTGCCGGCCGTGGATTTCCTGGTGGGCCTCAACCAACGCCTGGCCGCCGATATCGGTTACCTGATCCGCATGGAACCCGGCGTGCAGACCCCGGAGTTCACTCTGGAAAATGCCTCCGGCTCGTGCCGCGATTCGGCTTGGCTGCTGGTGCAATTGCTGCGCAACCTGGGGCTGGCGGCGCGGTTTGTGTCCGGCTATCTGATCCAGCTCACCGCCGACGTCAAAGCCCTCGATGGCCCGTCCGGTACCGAGGTGGACTTCACCGACCTGCACGCCTGGTGCGAAGTGTATTTGCCCGGCGCCGGCTGGATCGGCCTGGATGCCACCTCCGGGTTGTTCGCCGGTGAAGGCCATATTCCGTTGGCCTGTAGTCCCGATCCATCGTCTGCCGCGCCGATCAGTGGCCTGGTGGAGCCGTGCGAGTGCGAATTCACCCACGAGATGTCGGTAGAGCGCATCTGGGAAGCGCCACGGGTAACCAAGCCCTACACCGAAGAACAGTGGCTGGCGATCCAGGCCCTGGGGCGGCAGATCGATGGCGACCTGCTGGCGGACGACGTGCGCCTGACCATGGGCGGCGAACCGACCTTCGTCTCCATCGACGACCCCGACGGCGCCGAGTGGAACACCGCTGCCCTGGGGCCGGACAAGCGTCGCCTGTCCGCCGAACTGTTCCAGCGCATGCGCAAGCACTACGCGCCCAAGGGCCTGGTGCATTTCGGCCAGGGCAAGTGGTACCCCGGCGAGCAACTGCCGCGCTGGTCGCTCAACTGTTACTGGCGCCGCGATGGCGAGCCGATTTGGCACAACAGCGCGCTGATCGCCGATGAGCAACAGGACTACGGCGCCGACGGCGTGCTGGCCGGGCGTTTCCTGGGCAGTGTTGCCGAGCGCCTGAAGTTGCCGGCGCGCTTTGTGTTTCCGGCCTTTGAAGACAACTTCTATTACCTGTGGCGCGAAGGCGCGCTGCCGCAAAACGTCACCGCCCTTGACCCGCGCCTGAGCGATGAGCTGGAACGCGAGCGTCTGCGCAAAGTGTTCAGCCAGGGCCTGGACAAGGTCATCGGCCAAGTGCTGCCGCTGGCGCGCACCGCTGCCAATGACCGCTGGCAGAGTGGGCGCTGGTACCTGCGCGACAATCACTGCCGACTGGTGCCGGGGGATTCGCCGCTGGGTTATCGCCTGCCGCTGGCCTCGCAGCCCTGGGTGACGGCGGCAGAGTACCCGTTTGTCCACCCGACCGACCCCAACCAGGACTTGCCCGAGCTGCCGAGCACGGCGCAATTGCAACGCCATGGCGAAGCGGCGCCGAGCGTTGAGCGCCTGCCGAAGATCGACGAGTCCGCCGACTGGCTGACCCGCACCGCACTGTGCGCCGAAGCGCGCGAAGGCCGCCTGTATCTGTTCATGCCGCCGCTGGAGCGCGTCGAGGACTACCTGGAGCTGGTGGCCGCCATCGAAGCCACCGCCGAAGAACTGCACTGCCCGGTGCTGCTGGAGGGCTACGAGCCGCCGGCGGATTACCGTCTGAGCAACTTCCGGGTCACGCCCGACCCGGGTGTGATCGAGGTCAACGTGCAGCCGTCCGCCACCTGGGACGAGTTGGTGGAACGCACCGAATTCCTCTACGAAGAGGCGCGGCAAACCCGCCTGACCACCGAAAAGTTCATGATCGACGGGCGCCACACCGGTACCGGTGGCGGTAACCACTTCGTGCTGGGCGGCGCGACACCCAAGGACTCACCGTTCCTGCGGCGTCCCGATCTGCTGCGCAGTTTGATCAGCTACTGGCACAACCATCCGTCGTTGTCCTACCTGTTTTCCGGCTTGTTCATCGGCCCGACGTCCCAGGCGCCCCGGGTCGATGAAGCGCGTAACGATGCGCTGTATGAGCTGGAAATCGCCTTCGCGCAAATGCCCGCGCCAGGCGAAGAGTGCCCGCCGTGGTTGGTCGACCGCCTGTTGCGCAATCTGCTGATCGACGTGACGGGCAACACCCACCGCGCCGAATTCTGTATCGATAAGCTCTACTCGCCCGATGGCGCCACCGGGCGCCTGGGCCTGCTGGAGTTGCGCGCCTTTGAAATGCCGCCCCATGCGCGCATGAGCCTGACCCAGCAACTGCTGCTGCGCGCGCTGGTAGCGCGCTTCTGGCGCGAACCCTATGCGCCACCAAAGCTGGCGCGCTGGGGCACTGAGCTGCATGACCGTTTCCTGTTGCCGCACTTCATCGAGCAGGATTTTGCCGACGTGATCGTCGAACTCAACGCCGCCGGCTACCCGTTGCGCGCCGAATGGTTTGCCGCGCACCTGGAATTCCGCTTTCCCAAAGTCGGCGACTACGCCGTCAGCGGTATCGAGCTGGAACTGCGCCAGGCCCTGGAACCCTGGCATGTGCTGGGCGAGGAGGGCGCGGTGGGCGGCACGGTGCGTTATGTGGATTCGTCCCTGGAGCGCCTGCAGGTGAAATTGAGCGGGCTGCCACCGCAACGCTATTTGCTCACCTGCAACGGCATCCCGGTGCCGCTGCAAGCGACCGGGCGCATCGGCGAGTTCGTCGCCGGCGTGCGGTATCGCGCCTGGCAACCGGCCAACTGCCTGCAGCCGACCATCGCGGTCCACGCGCCGTTGGTGTTCGACCTGCTGGACACCTGGATGCAGCGCTCCCTGGGCGGTTGCCAGTATCATGTAGCGCATCCGGGCGGGCGTAACTACGACAGCCTGCCGGTGAATGCCAATGAAGCCGAGAGCCGGCGCATGGCGCGGTTCTTCCGCCTGGGTCATACCCCGGGCAAGCAGCCGGTTCCGACCGTAGTGGTGAACGATGAATTACCGATGACCCTGGATCTGCGACGTTTCCCCAATAAAAATGACTGAATGCAAGCCAAAATGTGGGAGGGAGCTTGCTCCCGATTACGGTAAATCAGCCGATACATGAGTTGACTGACCCACCGCAATCGGGAGCAAGCCCCCTCCCACAAAGGATTTGCAGTGTTTGTTAGGTTAATCTGAGCCCCCTTGCCCCTGCCGAGCGTTCCATGTCCGACTTGCTCGACCGTTACCCGCTGACCGCGGGCACTTATCACGAACTGCTGGACGACAGTGGCGCGGTGCGTGCCCATTGGCGGCGCCTGCTCGACCATCTGCAACGCAGCACCCCCGCGCAACTGGCCCAGCGCCAGGCGTTGCTGACCCGGCAGATCCAGGAAAACGGCGTGACCTACAACGTCTACGCCGACCCCAAGGGCGCTGATCGCCCGTGGGAACTGGACCTGCTGCCCCATGTGCTGGCGGCCGATGAATGGCAGCACCTGTCGGCCGGCATCGCCCAGCGTGCGCGGCTGCTCAACGCGGTACTGGCGGACCTCTACGGCCCGCAACGCTTGATCAAGGAAGGCCTGCTGCCGGCCGAACTGGTGTTTGGGCATAACAATTTTCTGTGGCCGTGCCAGGGCATCCAGCCGCCCGACGGTACGTTCCTGCACCTGTACGCCGTCGATCTGGCGCGCACCCCGGATGGCCGCTGGTGGGTCACTGCCGACCGCACCCAGGCCCCTTCAGGCGCCGGTTATGCGCTGGAAAACCGCACCATCGTGTCCCGCGCCTTTCCGGATCTGTACCGCGACCTGCAGGTGCAGCACCTCACCGGTTTCTTCCGCACCCTGCAGGAAACCCTGGCGCGCCAGGCGCCCAGCGATAGTCAGCCGCCGTTGATCGTGCTGCTCACGCCTGGGCGTTTCAACGAAAGCTATTTCGAACACCTGTACCTCGCCCGTCAGCTCGGCTACCCGCTGGTGGAAGGCGGCGACCTCACGGTGCGCGACAGCACGGTGTTCCTGAAAACCCTCAGTGGCCTGCGTCGGGTACACGCGATCATGCGCCGCCTCGACGACGACTTCTGCGACCCCCTCGAACTGCGCACCGACTCGGCCCTCGGCGTGCCCGGCCTGCTCGACGCCGCGCGCCAAGGCAACGTGCTGGTGGCCAATGCTCTGGGCAGCGGTGTACTGGAATCCCCCGGCCTGCTGGGCTTTCTGCCGAAGATCAACGAATTTTTGTTTGGCGAAGAACTGCTCCTGCCGTCCATTGCGACGTGGTGGTGCGGCGAAGCGCCGGTGCTTGCCGAAGCCCTGGAGAAACTGCCCGAGCTGCTGATCAAGCCGGCATTTCCGTCACAGAGCTTCAACCCGGTCTTCGGCCGTGACTTGAACGACGCACAACGCGAGGCCCTGGCCGAGCGCATGCGCGCGCGGCCTTACGCGTATGTCGCCCAGGAGCTGGCGCAGCTGTCCCAGGCGCCGGTGTGGCACACCGTCGAAGACCACCTGCAACACCGCGCCATCGGCATGCGCGTCTACGCCGTGGCCAGCGCCGACGGTTACCGGGTATTGCCCGGCGGCCTGACCCGCGTGGCTGCCGAGGCCGATGCCGAGGTGGTGTCGATGCAACGCGGCGGCGCGAGCAAGGACACCTGGGTGCTCGGCGAACGCGCCGCCGGCGGCGAGCAGTGGCGCGCGCAGCGGCCGATCGGCGCCCATGACCTGGTGCGCCGCGACCCTTATCTGCCGTCGCGGGTGGTGGAAAACCTGTTTTGGTTTGGCCGTTATTGTGAACGCTGCGATAACAGCGCGCGCTGGCTGCGCATCGTGTTGGCGCGCTATGTCGACGGCGACGATCCGCTGGCGTTGCAAGCGGCGGTCGAACTGGGCGAAAACCTGCGCCTGTTGCCGGAGGAGGGCGAGTTGCCCGAACGCCTGCTCGCCGCCTTGCTTGGCGACGACTGGCCGTCGAGCCTGCGCGCCAACCTGCAGCGCTTGCAGTGGGCGGCGTCCCAGGTGCGCGGCAAGTTGTCCCGAGAGAACTGGCAGGCCCTGGTGGAGCTGCAACGCGAAGCGCTGGAACTGGAGAGCGAAAGCCCCGACTTTGGCGAGTTGCTGGACTTCCTCAACCGCCTGGTGATGTCCCTGGCGGCGCTGTCCGGGTTTGCCCTGGACGACATGACCCGCGACGAAGGCTGGCGCTTTCTGATGATGGGCCGGCGCATCGAGCGCCTGCAGTTTCTCAGCAGTAGCCTCGCGGCGTTCCTGCGTGGCGTGGCGGTGTTCGATCAGGCCGGGCTGGAATGGTTGCTGGAACTGGGCAACAGCAGCATCACCTACCGCTCGCGCTACCTGGCGGTGCCGCAACTGATTCCGGTGCTCGACCTGTTGCTGCTGGATGAGCAGAACCCCCACGCCGTGTTGTTCCAGTTGAAGCTGGTGAGCCGCACCTTGCGTCGTCTCAACGATGATTTCGCGGTGCCCCGGGAAACCGGCCTGGCGCCGTTGGTCGAGCGCCTCGCGCGGTTCGACCTGGGTTGCCTGGAGAACCCGCTGTTTGGCGAGGCCAGCGTGCGTGCCGCGCTGGACGGCCTGGCCGACCTGCTGCAAGCGGTCGCCGATGAGAGTGGGCAAGTGTCGGATCGCCTGGCCTTGCGCCATTTTGCCCATGTGGATGATGTCAGCCAACAAACGGTGTCGGTGTGATGAGTGCGCGCTATCAGATTTTTCACGATACCCATTACCACTACGACAGCCCGGTATCCCTGGCCCAGCAGTTGGCGCATCTGTGGCCACGGCCATGTGCCTGGCAGCGCTGCACCTCGCAGCAACTGGATATCAGCCCGTTGCCGTCCTCGCGCCGCGATGAGCTGGACGTGTTCGGCAACCCGATCACCCGCCTGGCGTTCGAGCGGCCCCATGATGAATTGTTGGTGAATGCCGGGCTGACCGTGGAAGTGCTGGCGCGGCCGCTGCTGGATTTCCAACAGTCGCCGGCCTGGGACCAGACTCGCGACAGCCTGACCTACAGCAGCCAGCCGCTGTCACCGGCGTTGATCGAAGCCTGTCGCTTTCGCTTCGAATCGCCCTACGTGCATCTGAAGAAAACCTTCGTCGAGTTCTCCGAAAGCTGTTTCCCGCCCGGGCGTCCGCTGTTGCTGGGCGCTCAGGCCCTGATGGAAAAAATCTTCGGCGAATTCACCTTCGATGCCGAAGCCACCCAGGTCGCTACGCCGCTGGTGGAGGTGCTGGAGCGCCGTCGCGGGGTGTGCCAGGACTTCGCTCACCTGATGCTCGCCTGCCTGCGCTCACGGGGCCTGGCGGCGCGCTATATCAGCGGCTACCTGCTGACCCAGCCGCCGCCCGGCCAGCCACGGCTGATCGGCGCCGATGCGTCCCATGCGTGGATTTCGGTGTACTGCCCGATGTCGGGCTGGGTGGATTTTGATCCGACCAACAATGTGCAGCCGGCACTGGAACACATCACCCTGGCCTGGGGCCGGGATTTCTCCGATGTTTCGCCGTTGCGTGGGGTGATTCTGGGGGGAGGCAGCCATGACCCGGAAGTGCGGGTGACGGTGATGCCGCTCTTGTAGGAGCGAGCTTGCTCGCGAAAAAACCGAGAGCGCCGCGTTGAACCAGGCACCCCGCGTTATCGTTAACGCACTTCGCGAGCACGCTCGCTCCTACAGTGATGCTTACTCGGCCGGGTCTTTCGGTGTCTCGGTGTCGTCGGTTGCCACTTCGCCTTCCGCATCCGGGTTCAGTGCGCCGGTCTCTTCGTCTGCAGCGGCTTTCTTGCGTTGCAGCTTTTCCTCTTTCTTCTGTTCCTTGGCCAAGTCTCTTTGACGTTTGGCGAAGGAGTAATTAGGTTTGGCCATGGGCGATCCTCTAGGGTCGAAGGTGAGGGTGGGCGGCGCGCAGCTGCCTTGGGTCGCTATGGTAGCAGCTTAGCGGCGCGCTTGGCCTTCACTTACCGCAGGCGTATGCGGCCAACAGACCGCTGAACAGATGATTGAGGTGCATGGTCCGGACTCCAGTGGGTGATGGACCGATCATAGGCGGGGCGTGGCACTTTGGCTGGTTGATTGTATCGATAAGTCTGATAGCCTAAAGTTGTATACAATTTGTTGATTCAGGTCATAAGACTTTCTGCCCGCCTCGGGCACCCTTGTCGCACTATGCGTTGTTTAAACCCTGCCTTGGAGAATCACATGTTTGCCAAACTCGTTGCTGTTTCCCTGCTGACTCTGGCAAGTGGCCAGTTGCTTGCTGCAGAGTGCAAGGTCACCGTCGACTCTACCGACCAGATGTCCTACAACACCAAGGAAATCGTGATCGACAAGAGCTGCAAGACGTTCACCGTCGAGTTGACTCACTCCGGCAGCTTGCCGAAAAACGTCATGGGCCATAACTGGGTGCTGACCAGCGCAGCCGACATGCAACCGGTCGCGACCGATGGCATGGCTGCCGGCCTCGACAAGAACTACCTGAAAGACGGCGACGAGCGCATCATCGCCCACACCAAAGTCATTGGCGCTGGCGAGAAAGACGCGGTGACCTTTGATGTGTCCAAGCTGAAAGCGGGCACTGACTATGCGTTCTTCTGCTCGTTCCCAGGCCACATCTCGATGATGAAAGGTACTGTGGTCGTCAAGTAAGACCGCATTATCGTTCATCGGGGGCAAGCCCCCTCCCACATTCGACCGCATTCTCATATGGGAACTCGGTCAACTGTGGGAGGGGGCTTGCCCCCGATGGCTACCTCACAATCAACACAACACTATCTGGTTCACCTCACGGCGCAAACGGCATGACCCGCTTGTGCTCGGTCTTGCGATACGTCTCGCAAATGATCCTGAACGCTTCTTCCCGCACCGGCTCGCCGTGCAGGAACGCATCGATCTCGGCATAGGTCACGCCATGTGACGCCTCGTCCGGCTTGCCCGGCGAGAGGTCTTCCAGGTCGGCGGTCGGGATTTTCTCCACCAGCGACTCCGGCGCACCGAAGTGCCGCGCAATCGATCGCACCTGGTTCTTCACCAGCCCGCTCAACGGTGCCAGATCGCAGGCGCCATCACCGAACTTGGTGAAAAAGCCCATCACCGCTTCCGCCGCATGGTCGGTGCCGATCACCAGGCCGCTGGCCGCGCCGGCGATGGTGTACTGCGCGACCATCCGCATGCGCGCCTTGGTGTTGCCCAGCACGAAATCGCGGGACACCGCCGCCTTGCCTTCAAATGCCGCCACTTCATTGGCCAGGGATTTCACCGCTGGGCCGATGTTTACGGTGTGGCGCTCATCCGGCTCGATAAAGTCCACCGCGGCCTGGGCGTCGATTTCATCGAACTGGGTTTCGTAGGGCAGGCGCACCGCGATAAAACGATAGGCCTCGTCGCCGGTGCTGGAGCGCAGCTCCTGCGTGGCGCGTTGGGCGAGCAGGCCTGCGGTCAGGGAGTCGACGCCACCGCTGATGCCCAACACCAATGTCTTGAGCCCTGAATTGCGCAGGCAGTCCTGGATAAAGGTCACGCGCCGGGCGATTTCGGCCTCAAGGGCGGCCTGGTCTTTGAACGGCGCTTGAACCTTGAGCTGCTGCGCAATCTCACGCTGTACGGCTTGCATGATTCACTCCTTGCTGGAAAGGGCAGGTACTTTGAAAACGTGTCGCAAATAGGCGACGAAATTCGGGTCCGTGCAGTGGGTCTTGCCCGCTTCATCGGAGATCTTCGCGACGGGCTGGCCATTGCAGGCCGTCATTTTAAGCACAATGCTCATCGGTTCCACACCTGGAATATCGCAGGTCAGGTTGGTGCCGATGCCAAAGCTCACATTGATCCGACCACGCAGCGCCCGGAATATCTCCAGGGCCTTGGGCAGCGACAGGCTGTCGGAGAACACCAGGGTCTTGCTCATCGGCTCGATGCCCAGCTTGTGATAGTGGGCGATGGCTTTTTCCGCCCACAGCACCGGGTCACCGGAATCGTGGCGCAGACCGTCGAACAGCTTGGCGAAGTACAAGTCGAAGTCGCTGAGGAAGGCGTCGGTGGTGATGCAATCGGTCAGGGCAATACCCAGCAGGCCGCGGTATTCGCGGACCCAGCAGTCGAGGGCGGCGATCTGGCTGTCGATCAGGCGCGGGCCGAGTTGCTGGTGGGCCATGATCCATTCATGGGCCATGGTGCCCAGCGGTTTCATATCGAACTCGCGAGCCAGGTGGACGTTGCTGGTGCCGACAAACCGGCCGGGGAAGTCGTGCTTGAGCACGCTCACCACTTCTTCCTGCACGCGGTAGGAGAAGCGTCGGCGAGTGCCGAAGTCCGCCACCTGCAGCTCGGCGAGCTCGTCGCTGCTGGCGTTTGCGATCAGCCAGTCGAACTTGCGGTACAACTGCTCGCGGGCCTGTTCGAGGACCACGGTCTGGTAGCGATAGCGGTTGCGCACTTCGCTGATGATGGCGAGCATCGGCACTTCAAACAGGATCACATGCAGCCACGGCCCGCGCAGGCGGATAAACAGCTCGCCGTTTTCGATGCCGGTGTGGACATAGCGCAGGTTGAAGCGGAACAAGCCGAGAAAGCGCAAAAAATCCGGCTTCATGAAGCTGATGCGCTCCAGGAAACTCAGTTGGTCCGCGCTCAGGCTCAACTCGGCGAGGCGCTCGAACTGGTAACGGATCTCCGCCAGGTATGGGCGCAGGTCTTCACTGTTGCGGCAACGAAACTCCCATTCAACTTCCACATTGGGGTAGTTGTGCAGCACCGCCTGCATCATGGTCAGCTTGTAGAAGTCGGTGTCGAGCAGGTTCTGCACGATGCGATCGGCAAACACACTCTCGCTCATAACGGGAATCTCCAGACAGGACGGCGATGGGCGCCGGCCTTTACGCACAAGAAAGGAAGGGGGCTAGTGGCGCATAGACCTGTGGGGTTTTGCCAGTGATTTTTTCAGTGAGGCCACTGGCCCTATCGGGGGCAAGTCGAATCGTCGCACCGCCCCTCCCACAGGTTGGAATGCATTTCAAATGTGGGAGGGGGCTTGCCCCCGATAGCGGTATTCCAGGCACTAAATAACCTGCTCCATCATCCACTTCACAAACTCCCGCACCTTGGGCACCTCCGCCGAATGTTCGGGGTACGCCAGGTAATACGCATCCTGGCTCGGCATTGCATGCTGCCAAGGGATCACCAGCTTGCCATCGGCCAGTTCCTCCTCCACCAGAAAGCGCGGTAGCAACGCCACGCCACAGCCCACCTGCGCCGCCCGAATGCACATATAGAACGTGTCGAAACGCGGCCCGTGATAGCTGTGCTCGGTGTGAAACCCCTGGTCGGCGAACCAGTCATGCCAGCCCTGGGGGCGCGAGGCGTTTTGCAGCAGGACCAGGTTGCTCAGTTGCGTGGGGTCGGTGAACGGCTGCGCGGGCAGGCTTTCCGGGGCGCACACCGGGATCAGTTCTTCACTGAACAGTTTCAGGCTCTCGGTGCCGGGGCGTGAGCCTTGGCCGAAGTAGAACGCCATGTCGGCCTTGCCTTGCAGCAACTCGTCCGGTTCCTGTTCGTTGCACAGGTCCAGGTGGATTTGCGGATGACGCAAGCGCCAGCCCTTGAGGCGCGGCACCAGCCAGCGCGCGCCGAAGGTGTAGGGCGTAGACACGCGTAATACTTCGGTCTCGCCACCGTAGGAGCGCAGGTAATGGGTGGACATCTCCACCTGGGTGAGGATTTTGCGCACTTCCACCAAATACAAATCGCCCGCCGGGGTCATCTGCAAGCGTCGGCGTACCCGGCGGAACAGCAGGTGCTGCAGCAGTTCTTCCAGTTGCGCGACCTGTTTGCTCACCGCGCTTTGCGTGAGGTTCAGCTCCTCGGCTGCGCGGGTGAAGCTCAGGTGGCGGGTGGCGGCTTCGAAACACTGCAGGGCAGTGATCGAGGGCAAATGTCTTTTGTTCAGCACGGCATGCCTCTTTTTATGCTTTGCATGAATAAACGGAATGATATCTCGCCTAATCGTCGTTTGTTGGCAAGTCTTGGGCCAGCTACAAATAAGCCCTGGATCGCCGTGTGGGCCGCGGCGCAATTTTTTCTGTATAGATTGAAGGAGTGACCCATGGTTGCTGCATTGCTTGATCGTCTCGGGGTAAACCCGGCGCTGTACCAAGCGGGGAAACAACCCGTGCATTCGCCGATCGATGGCAGCCGTATCGGCAGTGTGAACTGGGAAGGCGCCGCCGAGGTGGAGCAACAGGTCAGTCGCGCCGAGCATGCATTCGAGGCCTGGCGCAAGGTGCCGGCACCGCGTCGCGGCGAGTTGGTGCGCCAGTTCGGCGACGTGTTGCGCGAATACAAGGCCGACCTGGGCGAGTTGGTCTCCTGGGAAGCCGGCAAGATCACTCAGGAAGGCCTGGGCGAAGTGCAGGAAATGATCGACATCTGCGACTTCGCCGTCGGCCTGTCGCGCCAACTGTATGGCTTGACCATCGCCTCCGAGCGCCCGGGCCACCACATGCGTGAAACCTGGCACCCGCTGGGCGTGGTCGGTGTGATCAGCGCGTTCAACTTCCCGGTGGCCGTGTGGGCGTGGAACACCACCCTGGCCCTGGTGTGCGGCAATGCCGTGATCTGGAAGCCGTCGGAAAAGACCCCGCTCACCGCCCTGGCCTGCCAGGCGCTGTTCGAGCGCGTGCTGAAAAAATTCAACGATGCGCCGCAATACCTGAGCCAGGTGATCATCGGTGGCCGCGATGCCGGTGCCGCGTTGGTGGATGACCCGCGTGTCGCACTGATCAGCGCCACCGGCAGTACGCGCATGGGCCGTGAAGTGGCGCCGAAAGTCGCCGCGCGCTTTGCCCGCAGCATCCTCGAGCTGGGCGGCAACAACGCGATGATCCTCGGCCCAAGCGCCGACCTGGACATGGCGGTGCGCGCCATCCTGTTCAGCGCCGTCGGCACCGCCGGGCAGCGTTGCACCACGCTGCGCCGGCTGATCGCCCATGAGTCGGTCAAGGAAGAAATCGTCACGCGCCTCAAGGCCGCCTATTCCAAGGTACGCATCGGCCACCCGCTGGAAGGCAACCTGATCGGCCCGCTGATCGACAAGCACGGCTTCGACGCGATGCAGGATGCGCTGGAGCAGGCCCTGAGCGAAGGCGGCAAGGTGTTCGGTGGCAAGCGCCAACTGGAAGATAAATTCCCGAATGCCTACTACGTGTCGCCGGCGATTGTGGAAATGCCGGAGCAAAGCGACGTGGTCTGCACTGAGACCTTCGCGCCGATCCTGTACGTGGTCGGCTACAGCGACTTCGCCGAAGCCCTGCGCCTGAACAACGCCGTGCCGCAAGGCCTGTCGTCATGCGTCTTCACCACCGATGTGCGCGAAGCCGAGCAGTTCATGTCGGCGGTCGGCAGCGACTGCGGCATTGCCAACGTCAACATCGGCCCGAGCGGCGCGGAAATCGGCGGCGCGTTTGGCGGTGAGAAAGAGACGGGCGGCGGGCGTGAGTCGGGCTCGGATGCGTGGCGCGGGTACATGCGTCGCCAGACCAATACCGTGAACTACTCGCTGGAACTGCCGCTGGCCCAGGGCATTACCTTCGACTGATTACCTTAAGTCGAAGTGCAGTCAAAATGTGGGAGGGGGCTTGCCCCCGATGGCGGTGTGTCAGTCAACAGATGTCCAGCTGATCCACTGCCATCGGGAGCAAGCCCCCTCCCACAGTTGAGCTATATGCAGTTCGGAATAGATGTTTGTTAGGTCTCATCGGAGTCTGGCAATGGCACTACGCGAAACATGTTTGTGGGAACAACTCACCCCTGGCCGGCCGGATCGCGCTGCGCTCAAGGGCGAAGTGAAGGTGGATGTGTGCGTGATCGGCGCCGGGATTACCGGTTTGTCGGCGGCCATTCACTTGCTGGAACAAGGCAAGACTGTCGCCGTGCTGGAAGCCCATCGCACCGGCCATGGCGGCTCGGGACGCAATGTCGGGCTGGTCAACGCCGGCTTGTGGATTCCGCCGGACGAGATCGAAGCCGGTTTCGGCGAGGCGGTGGGCAGCCAGCTCAACCGCATGCTGGGCGCGGCGCCGTCGCTGGTGTTCAGCCTGGTCGACAAATACAACATCGATTGCCAATTGCGCCGCGAGGGCACTTTGCACATGGCGCACAACGCCCGGGGCGAGGCGGATTTGCGCAGTCGTGAAGAACAATGGAAGCGCCGCGGCGCGCCGGTCGAACTGCTCACCGGTTCAGCCTGCGAGCAAGCCACCGGCACTCAAAAGATCTCCGCTGCACTGCTGGATAGACGTGCCGGCACCTTGAACCCGATGGCCTACACCAGCGGCCTGGCCAATGCGGCCGTGGGGTTGGGCGGGCAGCTTTTCGACCATTCCCCGGTTGCACGCCTGGAACGCCAAGGTGCGGAGTGGTCGGTGCAGACCGCGAACGGTGCGGTGCAGGCTGCACAAGTGGTGATCGCCTCGAATGCCTACACCGAAGGCGAATGGACCGAACTGCGGCGCAATTTCTTCCCAGGCTATTACTACCAGGTCGCCTCCGCGCCGCTGACCGACGACGCGGCCCAGCGAATCCTTCCCGGTGGCCAGGGTTCGTGGGACACGCGCCAGGTGCTCAGCAGCATCCGCCGCGACGCCGATGGCCGCCTGTTGCTCGGCAGCCTGGGCAACGGCAACCAGAAACCGACGTGGTTTCTCAAGGCGTGGGCCGATCGGGTGC
Organism: Pseudomonas veronii; assembly: GCF_002028325.1. Taxonomy (NCBI): domain Bacteria; kingdom Pseudomonadati; phylum Pseudomonadota; class Gammaproteobacteria; order Pseudomonadales; family Pseudomonadaceae; genus Pseudomonas; species Pseudomonas veronii. The sequence goes on from NZ_CP018420.1 coordinate 649,586, forward strand.
AGCAGCACTACTTCCCGTACCTCAAATCGGTGCAGTGGGAATGCACCTGGACCGGCTGCATCGCGTTCACCCCGGACCACTTGATGCGCTTGTTCGAACCCGCGCCCGGCCTGGTGGCCGTGACCGGCTACAACGGCCGCGGCGTGACCACCGGCAGCGTGGTCGGCAAGGCCTTTGCCGACTACTTGTGTCACCAGAATCCCCAGGCCCTGCCGATTCCGTTCGCGCCGATGCAACCGCTGGCCGGGGTGGGCCTGCGCAGTTGCCTGTATGAAGCCGGATTCTCGCTGTATCACGCCGGCCAATGCTTGCGGATCGTGATCTGATCAGCGAAATAGCCTTCAGAAGCCGGCACGTTCTTCGCCGACGACTAATCTGTATTGGTGCAAGTTGTAGCAATCACGCACTGTAAATGTGCAGTTCCGTTACGTGCATTGTTACAGCTGTAGGAAGTGTCGTTTGACGGTCTGGTTGCAGGTGCGACCCATGAAGGTTGTACTTTTTTGATCCATGGGTTGCACCTATTGACGTTAGAGGGTTGCACGTCCCGACGAACGGAGCCGAAACACCTGCAATAACAATGACACCGTGTCTTTTTGAAGAATAAAAACGTAATGGCACGCGGCTTGCTCTGGGCTTTCAGTGAAAGTTTTGGTTGAAGGTTTGCAGTGAATACTTAGTGCCAATAAACAAAAACCTCGGAGCACCACTCATGTCCCAGACGTTTTACAAGAAAGGTTTTCTGGCCCTCGCCGTTGCAGCGGCGCTGGGTGTTTCTACGTTTGTTCAAGCTGATGTGAAGATTGGCGTAGCGGGGCCGATGACGGGCGCCAACGCCGCTTTCGGTGAGCAGTACATGAAGGGCGCCCAGGCGGCAGCCGATGTCATCAACAAGGCTGGCGGCATCAACGGTGAGCAGATCAAGCTGGTCGCCGGTGACGATGCCTGTGAACCCAAGCAGGCCGTGGCCGTGGCCAACCGCCTGGCCGACCAGGACAAAGTGATCGGCGTGGTCGGGCACTTCTGCTCGTCCAACACCATCCCGGCGTCCGAGGTCTACGACGAAGCCGGCATCATCGCCATCACCCCAGGCTCGACCAACCCGCAGGTCACCGAACGCGGCCTGGGCGCCATGTTCCGTATGTGCGGGCGTGACGACCAGCAAGGCATCGTGGCCGGCGACTACATCGTCGACGTGCTCAAGGGCAAGAAAGTCGCGGTCATCAACGACAAGGACACCTACGGCAAGGGCCTGGCCGACGCCACCGCTGCCCAGTTGACCAAGCGCGGCGTGAAACCGGTGCTGGAAGAAGGCCTGACCCGGGGCGAGAAAGATTTCAGCGCCCTGGTCACCAAAATCCGCTCCCTGGGCGCCGACGTCGTGTACTTCGGCGGCCTGCACCCGGAAGCCGGTCCGCTGGTTCGCCAGATTCGTGAAGCAGGCCTCAAGGACGTGAAATTCATGTCCGACGACGGCATCGTGACCGACGAACTGGTGGCGACCGCCGGTGGCAAGCAATATGTGGATGGCGTGTACATGACCTTCGGCGCCGACCCGCGTCTGCTGCCGGACAGCAAGACGGTGGTTGAAGAGTTCCGTAAAAACGGCACCGAGCCAGAAGGCTACACCCTGTATGCCTACGCGTCGGTCCAGGCCCTGGCTGCCGGCTTCAACGGTGCCAAGTCCAACAAGGGTGAAGACGCCGCCAAGTGGCTCAAGGCTCACCCGGTAAAAACCGTGATGGGTGAAAAAGCCTGGGATGCCAAGGGCGACCTGAAAGTCTCCGACTACGTGGTTTACCAGTGGGACAAAGACGGCAAATACCACCAGTTGGAAAAGCAGAAGTAAGGCTGAGTACCACAGACCTAATGTGGGAGGGGGCTTGCCCCCGATGACGGTGTATCAGCCACCCGATGTATAGCTGACCCTCCGCAATCGGGGCCAAGCCCCCTCCCACAGGGGGACTGGGTTGTGATTGAGATCTGTCTTTTCCTCCAGAAGCGCCGCACACCTACCGGTGTGCAGGTGCTCACCGCGTGAGATTGCGTTATGGATGGTATTTTCCTGCAGCAACTGGTCAATGGCCTGACCCTCGGGTCGGTCTATGGCCTGATCGCCATCGGCTACACAATGGTCTATGGCATCATTGGCATGATCAACTTCGCCCACGGCGAGGTTTATATGATTTCCGCTTACCTCGCGGCGATCAGTCTGGCACTGCTGGCTTATTTCGGCATCGAATCCTTCCCGCTGCTCATTCTCGGCACCCTGGTCTTCACCGTGGTGGTCACCGGCGTTTACGGTTGGGTCATCGAACGGGTCGCCTACAAACCGCTGCGCAACTCCACCCGACTGGCACCGCTGATCAGCGCCATCGGTATCTCCCTGATCCTGCAGAACTACGCACAGATCGCCCAGGGCGCCAAGCAACAAGGCATTCCGACCCTGCTGGCCGGCGCCTGGCGCGTCGATATCGGCAGCGGTTTCGTCCAGTTGACGTACACCAAGGTCTTCATCCTGGTCGCTGCCTTCGCCGGCATGGCCTTGCTGACCTACATCATCAAGTACACCAAGCTCGGCCGCATGTGCCGCGCTACCCAGCAAGACCGCAAGATGGCCTCGATCCTCGGCATCAACACCGACCGCGTGATTTCCTACGTGTTTGTCATCGGTGCCGCCATGGCGGCCCTGGCCGGCGTGTTGATCACCCTCAACTACGGCACGTTCGACTTCTACGCCGGCTTCATCATCGGCATCAAGGCCTTCACCGCGGCGGTACTCGGCGGCATCGGTTCCCTGCCTGGGGCGATGCTGGGCGGGATCATCCTCGGTATTTCGGAGTCGCTGTTCTCGGGGTTGATCAACTCTGACTACAAAGACGTATTCAGTTTCTCCCTGTTGGTGGTGATTCTGATTTTCCGTCCCCAGGGCCTGCTTGGTCGCCCACTCGTGGCTAAGGTATAAACATGTCTGCTGCCAAATCGATTGATATCAAAAAAAGTGTGGTCGATACGATCCTCGCCGGGCTGATTGCGTTGATCGTGTTCGGTCCGATCGTCGGCGTGGTGCTCGACGGCTACAGCTTCAACCTGCAACCTGCGCGCGTGGCGATCCTGGTCGCCATCGTGATGGCCGGCCGCTTTGCCCTCAGCCTGTTCCTGCAAACGCCCAAGGGCGTGAAGATTCTGCAGGGCTTCGAGAGCAGCGGTTCGGGCGTCCATGTGCTGGCGCCGGACTACAAGTCGCGGCTGCGCTGGATCATCCCGGCGCTGATCGTGATCGCCATCGTGTTCCCGATCTTCGCCAACAAGTACCTGCTCACCGTGGTGATCCTCGGGCTGATCTACGTACTGCTCGGCCTGGGCCTGAACATCGTGGTCGGCCTGGCCGGCTTGCTCGACCTGGGTTACGTGGCGTTCTACGCCATCGGTGCCTACGGCCTCGCGCTGGGGTATCAATACCTCGGCCTGGGTTTCTGGACGGTGCTGCCGCTGGCGGCCATCGCGGCGGCGCTGGCGGGGTGCATACTCGGCTTCCCGGTGTTGCGCATGCACGGCGACTACCTGGCGATCGTGACCCTGGGGTTTGGTGAAATCATCCGCCTGGTGCTGAACAACTGGCTGTCGTTCACCGGCGGGCCAAACGGCATGCCGGTGCCTTCGCCGACCTTCCTCGGCCTGGAATTCGGGCGCAAAGCGAAGGACGGCGGGATTCCGTTCCATGAGTTCTTCGGCCTCGATTACAACCCCAACATCAAGTTCATGTTCATCTACATCGTGCTGTTCCTGGTGGTGCTGGCCGTGCTGTACATCAAGCATCGCCTGACCCGCATGCCGGTCGGCCGCGCCTGGGAAGCCTTGCGCGAAGATGAAATCGCCTGTCGCTCCATGGGCCTGAACCACGTGCTGGTCAAGCTCTCGGCGTTCACCATCGGCGCCTCCACGGCCGGTCTGGCCGGGGTGTTCTTCGCCAGTTACCAAGGCTTCGTCAACCCGTCGTCGTTCACCTTCTTCGAGTCGGCGCTGATCCTGGCCATCGTGGTGTTGGGCGGCATGGGCTCGACGGTGGGCGTGGTGATCGCGGCGTTCGTGTTGACCGTCGCGCCGGAACTGCTGCGCAGCTTCTCTGAGTACCGCGTGCTGCTGTTTGGCGTGTTGATGGTGGTGATGATGATCTGGCGGCCACGCGGCCTGATCCGGATCAGCCGTACCGGTGTGACCCCACGTAAAGGAGTGGCGCCATGAGCAAGGAAGTCGTCCTGTCCGTGGAACATCTGATGATGCACTTCGGTGGCATCAAGGCCTTGAGCGACGTGAGCCTCAAGGTCGAACGCAACTCGATCTTCGCCCTGATCGGCCCCAACGGCGCCGGCAAGACCACGGTGTTCAACTGCCTTACCGGCTTCTACAAAGCCAGTGGCGGCAAGATCGAACTCAACGTGCGCGGCAAGCAGACCAACGTGATCCAACTGCTCGGCGAGCGCTTCGAGGCCATCGACTTCGTGTCGCCGAAAAGCTTCTTCAGCCGCGTGTACTACAAGATGTTCGGCGGCACCCACCTGGTGAACCGCGCCGGCCTGGCGCGGACCTTCCAGAACATTCGCCTGTTCAAGGAAATGTCGGTGCTGGAAAACCTGCTGGTCGCCCAGCACATGTGGGTCAACCGCAACATGCTCGCGGGCATCCTCAACACCAAGGGCTACCGCAAGGCTGAAAGCGACGCCCTCGACCACGCCTTCTACTGGCTGGAAGTGGTCGACCTGGTGGACTGCGCCAACCGCCTGGCCGGCGAGCTTTCCTACGGCCAGCAGCGCCGCCTGGAAATCGCCCGCGCCATGTGTACCCGGCCGCAGATCATCTGTCTCGACGAACCGGCTGCGGGCCTCAACCCCCAGGAAACCGAAGCCCTCAGCGCGATGATTCGCCTGCTGCGCGACGAACACGACCTCACAGTGGTGCTGATCGAACACGACATGGGCATGGTGATGAGTATTTCCGACCACATCGTGGTGCTCGACCACGGCAACGTGATTGCCGAGGGCGGGCCGGATGCGATCCGCAACGACCCGAAAGTGATCGCGGCCTACCTGGGCGCGGATGAAGAGGAGCTTGTATGAACGGGCCTATCCTCGAAATGAAGGACCTGGACGTGTTCTACGGCCCGATCCAGGCGCTGAAGAAAGTCTCGCTGCACATCAACGAAGGCGAAACGGTCAGCCTGATCGGCTCCAACGGCGCGGGGAAATCCACGCTGCTGATGTCGATCTTCGGCCAGCCACGGGCGGAGTCGGGGCAGATCCTCTACAACGGCGTCGACATCACCCACAAGTCGTCCCACTACATCGCGTCCAACGGCATTGCGCAGTCGCCGGAAGGGCGGCGGGTGTTCCCCGACATGACCGTCGAGGAAAACCTGCTGATGGGCACCATCCCCATCGGTGACAAGTTCGCCCAGGAAGATATGCAGCGCATGTTCGAGCTGTTCCCACGGCTCAAAGAGCGGCGTAACCAACGGGCGATGACCATGTCCGGTGGCGAGCAGCAAATGCTCGCCATCGCTCGCGCATTGATGAGCCGGCCCAAGTTGTTGCTGCTCGACGAACCGAGCCTGGGCCTGGCGCCGATTGTGGTGAAGCAGATCTTTTCCACCCTGCGCGAACTGGCGGCCACCGGGATGACCATCTTCCTGGTGGAGCAGAACGCCAACCATGCGCTGCGTCTGTCAGACCGGGCGTATGTGATGGTCAACGGCGAGATTCGCCTGACAGGCACCGGCAAGGAACTGCTGGTGAACGAGGAAGTGCGCAACGCCTACCTCGGTGGCCACTGACCTGGACAACGACGCATAAACCTTGTGGGAGGGGGCTTGCCCCCGATGGCGGTGTATCAGTCAGAACACCTGATACTGACCCACCGCCATCGGGGGCAAGCCCCCTCCCACATTTGTTTTTGTGGTGTTCACAAGTGCGATCCCAAATTGTGGAAAACAAATCCGGCCACCTTCCAAAGCGCGACAGATAGCCGCCGCAAATCGCTGTTTTGTCACAGTTTTGACTTGTCCCCATCCGCTGTGGAACCGGCTGTGGGTAACGTGGGAGTAGCTGGCTGAAAGCCTTTGATTACGTGGCCTGCAGCGTGATGGTTGTTTTTTGATCAGTGGCTTTTTGGCGACCTGCCGAGGGGTTTGTCAACCTGTTTAAAGACACAGGTATATGACCGGATTATGTCTGTCCAACCTGTGGATAAGTCTGTGGTTAAACTCTGGAAAGACGCCCGCAGAGGCCGGAATGACTGGCCTGGAGCCATCGTTCGGTTTTTCCTCTCGTGCATGGGCCTACATACCGCCTCGTCCAGGTCAAGCAAAAAACTTTGCAAAACCGCCTGAAAGCCTTGTACACAGCGGCTCTGGGCTTTTTGCACTTGCCCCCAAAGACTGTGGGCGCAATTGTGGATAACCTGCGCGCATATGGCTGCAGGCCACGGTGTGTAAGGCTTTGCGTGGTTTGGTTAAAAACTGATCAGGCGTGCATGGCGTGATGTGCATAGCGGTTGCCGCGACGACGGTGTAAGGGCATTCTGCTGGCTTATTTTTTCCGATGCCCGCAAGGAGAACACCATGTCCAACACGCTGTTTATTACTGGCGCAACTTCAGGTTTCGGCGAAGCCTGCGCCCGTCGGTTTGCCGAAGCTGGCTGGAAACTGGTGCTCACCGGTCGTCGTGCCGAGCGTCTGAACGCGCTGGTCGAAGAGCTTTCCAAGCAGACCGAAGTACACGGCCTGGTGGTGGACGTGCGTGACCGCCAAGGCATGGAAGCGGCGATTGCCGGCCTGCCGCCCGCGTTCGCCAAGCTGCGCGGGCTGATCAACAACGCCGGCCTGGCCGTGGGCACCGATCCCGCGCCCAAGTGCAACCTCGACGACTGGGAAACCATGGTCGACACCAACATCAAGGGCCTGCTGACCACCACCCACCTGCTGTTGCCGCGCCTGATCGCCTATGGCCGCGGTGCCGGGATCATCAACCTGGGCTCCATCGCCGGCAGCTACCCGTACCCGGGCAGCCACGTGTATGGCGGCTCCAAAGCGTTCGTGAAGCAATTCTCGCTGAACCTGCGCTGCGACCTGCAAGGCACCGGCGTGCGTGTGACCAACATCGAGCCAGGGCTGTGTGAAAGCGAGTTCTCTCTGGTGCGCTTCGGCGGCGACCAGGCGCGCTACGACGCCACCTACGCCGGCGCCGAGCCGATCCAGCCGCAGGACATCGCCGACACCATCTTCTGGGTGCTGAACACCCCGGCGCACGTCAACATCAACCGTCTTGAGCTGATGCCGGTGAGCCAGAGCTGGGCCGGGTTTGCGATTGAGCGTGGGGCCAAGTAAGGCGTTAGACCGAGTCGCCTGCATCGGGGGCAAGCCCCCTCCCACATTTGAATGGGTTCACACATCAAAATCTGTGAACCCAATTCAGTGTGGGAGGGGGCTTGCCCCCGATGAGTCCCTGAAGGTCAGCCGAGAACCTTGACCAACCCCTGATAACAGGTCGCCAGATGATACGGCGTGGTCGACGGCATATCCCGTCGGCTCACGCTGCCCTGGGCATCCAGGCATTCATTCCAGCCCTTGGCATGCAGGAAGTGCTGCTGCAACGCGAGCAACTGGCGCTGCAGCACGGCTTCGCTGCCCGGCCGCAAGGTCAGTGCGCGCAGGTATTCCGCCTGGGCCCAGATGCGTTGGGTGCCGTCGCGCACGCTGCCGTCCAGGGCGAGCATGCCGCTGACCGCGCCGGTCCGGTTATCCACACCCGTTTGCTCGGCATAGGCAAAGGCCCGCGTCAGCGAAGCATGCAGCGGCGTGCCGCGCAGCACGTCGGAAGACTCAAGCAAGAAGAACCACTCGAACTGGTGCCCCGGCTCAAACCAGTTATCCACAGCGCCCAGCGGTTTTTCCATCATCACGCCGTGCTGGCGCTCGATGAAACGCTGCTGCATGGCCGTCGCCAAGGCCAGCAATGCGGTTTGCACCGCGGCGTCTTCACGCACCGCCAGGGTGGCGAGGAAGCCTTCCGCCAGGTGCATCAGCGGGTTTTGCAATGGGCCGGACTTGAGGGACGACCAATTACGCTCCAGCACCGCCTCGTACAGGCCATCGCCGCTGGCGAAACGTTGGGCGACCACTTCCAGCGCCGCATTCAACACCGACTCCACCAGCGGTTCGCGCACCTTGGCCCAGTAATGGGCGCAGGCGAAGATGATGAACGCGTGAGTGTACAGATCCTTGCGCTTGTCCAGCGGCTGGCCGGCGGGGTCGATGCTGTAGAACCAGCCGCCGTGCTCGGCATCGTGGAAATGCCGTTGCAGCGAGCGGAACAACACGGCGGCGCGTTCTTCGGCAAAGGCTGCGCCGGGTTCGCCGATCAGGCTGGCGAACAGGTACAACTGCCGGGCACAGGCCATGGCGCGGTAGCGTTGCGGCGGCAGCGGCCGGTGGTCGGCGTCCAGCGCCTCGTAGGGCAGCGCCAGCTCGGCGTTCCAGCCCGGGCCCTGCCAGAGCGGCACGATCAGGTCATGGAAGTGCGTGAGCACGGCATTCAAGGAAGGCTGAAGGGCGGAGCTTGGAGCGATGGGCATCGGCTGGCGTCGTCACGGCAGGGGTGTAGGCGCGCATGGTAGCAGGCTTGGGAACGGTGGTGTCTGCGCCACCGCTATCGGGGGCAAGCCCCTTCCCACATTCGACCGAGTTCCAACTTTGGAATGCAAGCGAATGTGGGAGGGGCGGTGCGACGATTCGACTTGCCCCCGATGAGGCGCTTAATCGCGCCGCAAATCAGCCAGCCAGCAACCAAACCCCAGTCGCCGCCGAAGCCGCCCCGGCAACCCGCACCAACGGCGCCGCCGCAGTCGGCAGCCAGCGCACCACGGCATAACCGGCAGCGTGCAATACAGCGGTGGCGCCGACAAATCCGGCGGCATACGCCCAAGGGCTGGACATGTCCGGCAGCTCCAAGCCATGGGCCACGCCGTGGAACAGCGCGAACAAGGCCGTCGCCCCCAGCGCCATGAACAACGGCGGGCGCACCGCCAGCGCCACCGCCAGGCCCAGGGCCAGCACCGACGCGGCAATCCCGCTTTCCAGCGCCGGCAACGCCAGGCCTTCAAAGCCCAACAGGCCGCCGAGCAACAGGGTGGCCACGAAGGTGCAGGGCAGCGCCCAACGCGCCGCGCCTTTTTGCTGGGCGGCCCACAAGCCGACCGCCAGCATGGCCAGCAAATGGTCGAGACCGCCCAATGGATGGCTGATACCCGCCACCAGGCCGTTGTCGCCGTGACCCGGGTGGGCGAAGGCCAAGGCGGGTGCGAGCAGCAGGGCGGCGGCAGCGAAGAGTTTTTTCAGGCGCATGGACAGGTTCCTTATGGGTTGATCAGGCTGCAGTCAGCAGGCCCTGGCGTTCGATGAAGGCGACGATCTCATCCAGGCCGACGCCGGTTTTCTGGTTGCTGAACACAAAGGGTTTACCGTTGCGCATGCGTTGGGTGTCGCTGTTCATCAGTTCCAGCGAGGCACCGACCAAGGGCGCCAGGTCGATCTTGTTGATCACCAGCAGGTCGGATTTGCAGATGCCGGGGCCGCCCTTGCGCGGCAGTTTATCGCCGGCGGACACATCGATCACATAGATGGTCAGGTCCGACAGTTCCGGGCTGAACGTCGCCGACAGGTTATCGCCGCCCGACTCCACCAGGATCAGGTCCAGGCCGGGAAAGCGCCGGTTGAGTTGGTCCACCGCTTCCAGGTTGATCGAGGCGTCTTCACGGATCGCCGTGTGCGGGCAGCCGCCGGTTTCCACACCGATGATGCGCTCGGGCGCCAGGGCCTGGTTGCGCACCAGGAAGTCGGCATCTTCGCGGGTATAGATGTCGTTGGTGACCACCGCCAGGTTGTAGCGATCACGCAAGGCCAGGCACAGGGCCAGGGTCAGGGCGGTCTTGCCGGAGCCCACCGGGCCGCCGATGCCGACACGCAGAGGTTGTGTGTTCATGTGCTTCTCCTAGGAACGGAACAGGCGGCTGTACTGGCGCTCGTGGGCCATGCACGCCAGGGACAGGCCGAACGCGGCGCTGCCGAAATGGTTGGGGTCGATGTGGCTGGCGTCCTGCTGGGCGTGTTGCAGCAGGGGCAGCAGTTCACTGGTCAGGCGTTGGGCGGCCTGCTGGCCGAGCGGCAGGGTTTTCATCAGCACGGCCAGTTGGTTTTCCAGCCAGCTCCACAGCCAGGCGGCGAGGGCGTCGTCGGGGCTGATGCGCCAGGCGCGTGCGGCCAGGGCCCAGCCCAGCGCCAGATGCGGCTCGGCGTGTTGTGCGAGAAAATCACGGGCCGCGTCGTCCAGTTCCGGCAGGCCGTTGAGCAGTTGCTGCAGGGAGTACCCCATCTGCCGGCTCTCCTGATACAGCTCGCGGGTCTCGCGACTGGCGCGGTGTTCCTCGCACAGTTGCGTCAGCTGCGACCAATCGCCGGCCACGGCGGCGCGGCAATGCGCGAGCAACAGCGGCGCTTCGAAGCGGGCGAGGTTGAGCAGCAACTGGTCGCTGATCCAGCGGCGGGCGCCGGCCGCGTCTTTGACGCGGCCATTCTCCACGGCCATTTCCAGGCCCTGGGAATAGCTGTAGCCGCCAATCGGCAATTGCGGACTGGCCAGACGCAGCAGCGCCCAGGCTGGGTTCATAAACGCACGCCGAACTGATGCAGCTTCGGCGGGTAGTTGAAATCTTCATCGCCATGGCGTGAATGGTGGTGGCCGCCGCCGTAGGCCCCGTGTTCCGGCTGGAATGGCGCTTCGAGGGTTTCGGTCCGCGCGCCCAGCTGTTCAAGCATGGCCTTGAGCACGTAATCATCCAGCAGGCGCAGCCAGCCGTCGCCTACTTGCAAGGCCACGTGGCGATTGCCCAGGTGATACGCGGCGCGGGTCAGTTCAAATGCATTGCGACAGGTGACGTGCAGCAGTTGTTCAGGGCGCGCGCAGACGCGTACTACACGTCCGTCTTCAGCCTGTAGGAACTCGCCATCGTGCAGCGGCGGCTGGCCACGCTCCAGGAACAGGCCGACGTCTTCGCCGTCGGCACTGAAACAGCGCAGGCGGCTTTTGCTGCGTGCTTCGAAGTTCAGCAGCAACTCGGCGACCCAGAGGGCTTGCGGGGCGATTCGGCGGTGGATCACCAGCATCAGAAGGCTTCCAGCTATGAGCGATAAGAGAGCTAGAGCAAGGGGCTTGCCAATCCCGCGCAGGAGTAGGAATTCCCTGAAGGCGAGCGCAGCGATGCCACCGAATAGGGCGTCAGTCAGCGCCTTTATGCCTCAATTTGGTGCGAGTCTGGAGGTGTAGCACTGGATGGGGGCGTTGTATGTGGATGTGGTGTGCGGTTTTGCATGAAATTTCTCTCATCTAATTCGCACTGGTGTTTTTTCAGATTTCTCCTACGCGGTATCCGGATTCCGCGTTCAAAAAGTTACGCGCTGTTTCTTTAGGATTTGCGCCGTCTTAACACCACGGCGATTCATCAATGTTCAAGTCACTTTTCTTTTTAATCCTTTTCAGTCTTTCCTGTGTCATCTCATCGGCCTCGGCCAACCTGAAACCCCAATCGACATTCGGCTCTTCGCTGCCTGGTGTCCCAACGTCTTCGGTGGCGAATGTGGTCGACCGCGCCCATGCCCTGCTGGGCACCCCGTACAAATGGGGGGGCACCTCGGCCGAGCAAGGGTTTGATTGCAGTAGTTTCCTGGTCTACCTGTTCAAGACCGAAGCCAACATTCACATCCCGCGCACGACGGCGGCGATGCACCGTTCAACGGCTGCGACCGTCAAGCGCAACGAGCTCAAGCCGGGGGACGCGGTGTTTTTCAAAGGCAACGGGCGCGGTCAGGTCAGCCATGTGGGGCTGTATATCGGCGAAGGGAAATTCATTCATTCGCCGCGGGCCGGCAAGAATGTGCGGATCGATTCGTTGAGCAACAACTACTGGAACAAGAACTACACCGGCGCCAAGCGTTTCCACACGGCGGGTTGACGGCTTACTCGGTGCTGCCGAGGCCCTGCCAGTGCTTGAGGCCAATGAAGATGAAGCGCAACTGCTGGGTGATTTTCGCCTGGGGCGTGAGGTGGGCGGGCAGCGCGTGGGCGGGCGGGTCGATGATGTCGGGCAGGGTGGCGAACACACTTTTGACGATCAGGTCGGCCATCACGTGCAGGCCGTCGGCGTCCAGGTGCTGGAGCTTGGGCATCAGGGTCAGGTCGGCGGCCAGGTCACTGGTGATGTCTTCGCGCAGCGCGCCGATGGCTTGGCGCACAGCCAGACAGCCACCGTACTGTTCGCGGGCCAGGAACAGGAATTGCGAGCGATTGGCCGCGACCACATCGAGGAAGATCCGCACGGACGCATCGATAATGCCGCCCATCATGAATTCGTTGTGGCGCACCAGGCGGATCGTGGCACGGAAGGTCTGGCCGACTTCGCTGACCAGCACCAGGCCCAGTTGGTCCATGTCGGCAAAGTGACGATAGAACCCGGTGGGCACGATCCCGGCTGTCTTGGCCACTTCCCGCAGGCTCAGGCTGCCGAACCCGCGGCCACACTCCATCAGATGGCGGGCAGCGTCCATCAGAGCGAGGCGGGTCTGTTGCTTCTGTTCGGCACGGGGCAGCATGGCGGGCGGGCTTTGTCGGCAAGTACAGCGACGCACTCTAGCAAAACCGCTTCATAGACGTCGAACTTGGCAGGGCATTGCGGCGTGGATACGTGACACGTTGTGCAGAAAGTCAAAAGCCCGATCCAGGGATCGGGCTTTTTTCCGGGCCACCACAGGCTTAGCTCTGAGCTTGATGCAGATCTTGCAGACGGTCGGCACCGCCTTCAGCAACACCTTCTGTATAGGCACGTTTGTTGGCGAGTTCAGCACCACCTTCAACCAGGCCTTTTTCTTCCAGGCGGTTGTGGCCGTTTTCGGTCACGCCTTCGGTGTAAGCGCGTTTGTTGGCTTGTTCCGAACCATTTTCAGCAACGGCGCCTTTGGCGTAGTCACGGTTCTCTTGTTCTTGCGACCCGCTACGGGCGAGGGTTTGGCTGAATTGAACGGCATCGGCTTTGGCTTGTGGGATCGCTTGTTCAGCGGCCGGCAGGGCAAAGGCACTGGATGCCAGGACGGACAGCAGCACGGTAGCGAGTACTTGGCGTTTCATGATCGGTTGCTCCTTGGGAGGGCGATTAAGTGGGTACGGGGCTAATGCTACTCTCGATAAGTCGATATAAAAGTTCATAAACCCAATGGTAATAATCAACGGAATTGATTGTTCCCATGGGAGGCTCTAAGTCGAGCCTCTCAAGCCCGCGGTTTTGCACCGTGCTGGGTATTTTCGACACGCGCTTGGGTAACAATGGTGCGCTGGCGTGGGATAAATCTGTCGAAGTGGTCAGAAAAATGGGTTTTTTCCGGCAAAACGTTGATTGGGTTAAACCCCGGGAGGGTTTGCCAGTCCTAGCTGTATAAGCTGTCTCAAGGGCTGTGACTCAGCCAGTCGTATTCAGGAGCTCTGTGCAATGACGCGCACTCGTAAAATCGTCGCTTGGTGCTGCGCCAGCATCGTTCTATCAATCGCCGTGGTGGTGTTGTTTTTGCTGTTCTTCGACTGGAACCGCATCAAACCGCCGCTCAATGCCAAGGTTTCCGAAGAACTGCATCGGCCGTTCGCCATCAATGGCAACCTGGCGGTGGTGTGGCGCCGTGAACTGGACGAGGGCGGCTGGCGCGCCTGGGTGCCCTGGCCCCATGTCATTGCCGAAGACCTGAGCCTGGGCAACCCCGACTGGTCGAAAACCCCGCAGATGGTCACGCTCAAGCGTGTGGAGCTGCGTATCTCGCCATTGGCCTTGCTGGTGCAACGCGTGGTGATCCCGCGTATCGACCTCGTCGAACCGAGCGCCGAGTTGCAGCGCCTGGCCGATGGGCGCGCCAACTGGGTGTTCACATTCGATCCCAAGGACCCTAACGCCGAACCCTCCGCCTGGGTGGTGGACATCGGTGCCATCGGCTTCGACAAGGGCCACGTGACCCTCGACGACCAGACCCTCAAAACCCAACTGGACGTGATCATCGACCCGCTGGGCAAACCCATCCCGTTTGGCGAAATCGTCGGCGATGCGGATGCCAAAAAGGTCTTGGAAAAAGGCGCGGCCCCCCAGGACTATGCGTTCGGCCTCAAGGTCAAAGGCCGTTACCACGGGCAGACACTCGACGGCAGCGGCAAGATCGGCGGCCTGCTCGCCTTGCAGGACGCGGCCAAGCCGTTTCCGCTGCAAGCCCAGGTGAACGTCGCCGACACCCGCATCGCCGTGGCCGGCACCCTGACCGACCCGCTCAACCTCGGTGCCCTGGACCTGCGCCTGAAACTCGCCGGCGCCAGCCTGGGCAACCTGTACCCGCTGACCGGCGTCACGCTGCCGGACTCGCCGGCCTATTCCACCGATGGGCGCCTGATCGCGCAACTGCATCAAGCCAGCGGCGCGACGTTCCGCTACGACAACTTCAACGGCAAGATCGGCGACAGCGACATCCACGGCAACCTGGCCTACGTCGCCAGCCAGCCGCGGCCCAAACTCAGCGGCACGCTGGTGTCCAACCAACTGCTGATGGCTGACCTTGCGCCCTTGATCGGTGCCGACTCCAACGCCAAGCAAAAAGCCCGTGGCGGGATGAGCAAGCAACCGGCGACCAAAGTGCTGCCGGTGGAAGCGTTCCGCACCGAGCGCTGGCGTGACATGGATGCCGACGTGGAATTCACCGGCAAACGCATCGTCCACAGCACCGACTTGCCCTTCACAGATCTCTATACGCACTTGGTGCTGACGGATGGCGAACTGAGCCTGCAACCCCTGCGGTTCGGCGTGGCCGGCGGCAAGCTCGATGCACAGATCCGCCTGAACGGGCGCATCACGCCGATGGAAGGCCGCGCCAAATTGACCGCGCGCAACTTCAAACTCAAACAGTTGTTCCCGACCTTCGAGCCGATGAAAACCAGCTTTGGCGAACTCAACGGCGATGCCGATATTGCCGGGCGTGGTAACTCGGTGGCGGCGTTGCTGGGCTCGGCCAACGGTGACCTGAAGATGCTGATCAACGACGGCGCCATCAGCCGGGGCCTGATGGAAATCGTCGGGCTCAACGTAGGCAACTACGTCGTCGGGCGCCTGTTTGGCGACAAGGAAGTGAAGATCAACTGCGCGGCGGCCGACTTCGGCATCAAGACCGGGCTCGCGACCACGCGCTTGTTTGTGTTCGATACCGAGAACGCCATCGTCTATATCGATGGCACGGCGAACATGGCCTCGGAGCAGCTCGACCTGACCATCACCCCGGAGTCGAAAGGCTTCCGCCTGTTCTCGCTGCGCTCACCGCTGTATGTGAACGGTCCGTTCATCAAACCGAATGCCGGCGTGAAAGCCATCCCCCTGGCACTGCGTGGCGCCGGCATGGTCGCGCTGGGCGTGATCGCCGGCCCGGCTGCCGGGTTGCTGGCACTGGTCGCGCCGAGCGGCGACGTGCCCAATCAGTGCGCGCCGTTGTTGCAGCAGATGAAGGAAGGCAAGGCGCCGAAGACCGTGAAAGGTTGATTCGGCGCAGTCGTAAGAAAGGGCGCCCCTAGGGGCGCCTTTTTGATGGCGGTGCTGTAAGTGTGCTCCTGGTCTTGCGTAGTTCATTTCTGAAACAGTAAATCCGCCCCTGATTCCCCTTATACCTCCTGCGGCGCCTTCTTATAGTCGGCGGTCATAGTCACTTGGAGGTGGACGCGATGCAGGAGCCTTATGTGTTTATCGCCATAAAGGGCGTAGCGGTGGGCACTTTAGGTAGCCACACCGGTGAGCAAATAAGCTCCCTCCTTTACAAAGTTTCAGGGAGTGGGCAATGACGCTTGAGTCCATGGGGATAGTCTCGGGGGTTATTATGATGCTGAGTTTCCCTATATCTTTTTATGCTATGTATACAAAGCTGGAAGAGGCCGAGAGTTATTTGCGGTTCAGCACATTTATAGTGATGTTCAAGCACATGTTCAAAGCCGGATTGTTTGAGGGGAAGATGAAGAGACTCTTCGCTGTCGCCCTTGTTATTCTTATGCCCGCGGCTTTTCAATGGAGACGTTTAGTACTCGTTGACGATGTGAAAGCTATTCCCATAAGACTCAAACTCTGGATGGTCATGCCCTTCCTGCTCACACTGTTTTCCATCACTGGAATGGTCCTGTCATGGCTACTGACTACCTGACGGTCATATCAGGAAAAAAAGAGGAAGTTGGCTAACCTGCCCCCCACAATAACCCGCTATCGCGAGAGCTATAGCGGGTTTGGCGTTACGTCGGACGGGGCTACCGAAGCGGCAACATCAACGTAATCGGCGAAAGTCCCGGACACGGTATAAATCCTGCGTACTTGGTATAGAAACTCGACAGGCGTTCGTTCAGCGGGTGAACAATCATTGCGCTCGACCCAATCGTATTGGAGGCGCTGATTGCCCGTTCAACTGCATCCTGCAGCAGGTCGATGGCATAACCCTGGCCTTGAGCTTCTTGAGTAATCCCCATGCGCCCCAGCAGTGTCACTGGATGCACGCTAGGTGAGTTGCGTTGATGGCTTTTCGGAACGACGCTCTCGCGTGCGATGGAACCGCTCGACAGGGTGTAGTAACCCATGACGATAGCGGTGTCCTTGCGACAGACGACGTAAACAACGGCCTGTTTGGCCGCTTGAGCCTTACGCGCCTGCCTGTGCAGGTAATCGTTGATCGACTGTTCACCCGAATCGAACTGATCCAGGGAGTGTTCATCGTTCAGCCTTTCTGGGGCTTTTAGCTCCACCGTTTGGGTCTTTCTAGAAGTTGTTGTAGGCACTTGTTACCTCGGATCGGGTTGGCGTCCATGGCCTGTTCAAATGCGTCAAATGCAACGTCGTCGAGAAGGAACAGGCGCTTTTCCAGGATGACCTCTTCTGCTTTTTGACAAGCAGCCTCCAAGATAAAGCTGGTTCGATCGCGACCGGACATTGCCGCTGCCAAATCGATCAGGTTCCGTTTTTTTTCGTCCGCTCTCATGTTGATTGGAACGGGCTTGGATTTTTCAATGCTTTCAATGATTGCAGTCATGTTTCTGTCCCACCTTGGAATGGTTACGTTTTTGCGTGGAGGCCTCCTTATCGCGTTAGTGCGTCAAACTTCTGCTTAGTGTTTTGCATGGGGGGATACCTTTGAGATGTCTCAGTGATTCGCTTAATGTGATCTGTCGTTTGGGAGATCTAACGTTTGATAGTTGAGGCCATGATGGTGGCCTCAGGGAGCATGCTATCGCGCCGTGTAGCTAATGTCTACACGCGTGTATCTTATAGCTATACGTGTGTCAGTCCCATCACTCCCGCTCAGGAATACGCGACGATGTTGCTGAAGGAGGGACGCTGATGTCAGGAATAGTCGTTCCCTACCTGCTCGCGGGGATGGCCCTGTCATGGTTTCTGACGAACTGACGATCAAAAGGGGAAGCTGGCTAACCCGCTTCCCCTTTTCGGCGCAGTCATTTACAGACTTTCGAGAATATCCGCCATGTCATCCGCATGCTCTTCTTCCTGAGCCAGGATTTCTTCGAACAGGCGGCGGGTGGTCGGGTCTTTGTCACCGATGTACTGGATGATTCCACGGTAGCTGTCGACCGCAATCCGCTCGGCGACGAGGTCTTCGTAGACCATTTCCTTCAAATTGTTGCCGGCCACGTATTGCGCATGGGCGTTCTTCGACAGCAGGTCCGGGTTGAATTCCGGCTCGCCGCCCAACTGCACGATACGTTCGGCGAGTTTGTCGGCGTGTTCGGCTTCCTGGGTCGCATGTTCGAGGAATTCTGCAGCGGCGATCTGCGCCTTCACGCCGCTGGCCATGAAGTAGTGACGCTTGTAGCGCAGCACGCAGACCAGTTCGGTGGCCAGCGAGGCATTGAGCAGGCGAATGATCTCTTCGCGGTCGGCGTCGTAGCCTTCGGTCACGGCGCCGTTTTCGACGTTCTGGCGGGCGCGTTGGCGCAGGGTCGCAACGTCAGTCAGGTTTGCTGCAGTCATCTCAACCTCCTGGGGCTAATCCGGTTTTACGCCACGCTCTGTCGGCGTGATCGCTCCAAGTTGTGAGTCGTGGGCGGGGCAAAAAGTTTTATTGGATTTGCCGGCAGATGTCATCAGCCCGTCGCCGGATTGGGTTAGCCTGCGCTCATCCTTTCTTGATCAAGGACGTTCGCTTCATGTCGCAGTCGTTAGCCACGCGTTACCCCTTGGTGCTGGTGCCGGGCATGCTGGGGTTTGTGCGCCTGGGATTGTTTCCTTACTGGTACGGCATCGTCCCGGCGTTGCGGGCCGGCGGGGCGCAGGTGTTTGCGGTGCAGGTGGCGCCGCTCGATTCCAGCGAGGTGCGTGGCGAGCAGTTGCTCGCGCAGGTCGAGCGGATTCGCCGCGAAACCGGTGCCGACAAGGTCAACCTGATCGGCCACAGCCAGGGTTCGCTCACTGCGCGCTATGCCGCGGCCAAATGTCCGCAGTGGATCGCCTCGGTGACGTCGGTGGCCGGCCCCAACCACGGTTCGGAGCTGGCGGATTATTTCCACACCCATTACCCCCGGGGCAGCGTCAAAGGCCGGATGGTCAGCGCGCTGTTTCATCTGGTCGCCGCCGTCATGAGCCTGCTGGAGACCGGCTACCGAGGCCCGCGCTTCAAGGCCGACCTGCACGCCTCGCACCAGTCGCTGACCAGCGCCGGCGTGGCGGTGTTCAATCGTGAGTATCCCCAGGGATTGCCGCCGACATGGGGCGGGCAGGGCGCCGCAGAGGTCAATGGTGTGCGCTATTACTCGTGGTCCGGCACCTTGCAGCCGGGTAAGACCGATCGCGGGCGCAACCTGCTCGATGGCACGAATCGCAGTTGCCGCTTGTTCGCCCGCAGCTTCGTGCGCGAGAAAGGCCAGTGCGATGGCATGGTCGGGCGCTACAGCTCACACCTGGGGACGGTGATCGGCGATGACTACGCCCTCGACCATTTCGATATCGTCAACCAGTCGCTGGGGCTGGTGGGCAAAGGCGCGGAGCCGATCCGCTTGTTCGTCGAACATGCGCAGAGGCTCAAGGCGGCTGGGGTGTAGGAGATGCACCGCGTTATCGTTCATCGGGGTGTACAGACGGAGACATCCTTTACAAACGAGACCGGGGACATCCTTTACGTTTCTGGGTGCTGGACAGCCGGCTTGCACCGCTGTCTAGCCTACCCAGTGGATAGTTACATAGGTACATGTCCCACACGTTGTCGTCCACTTCTCGCAGTCCAACGGACTCTCCTACCAGTGACTCACTCAAAAAGATCATCCTGCCCCTCCACTTCATTGATCCGTCTGTTCTGACTTTGCGTACCTCCATATCCGCTCCATATTCGGCAGGAGGTACCCAGCCTGTATAGATCCTTGGCGATTTATCGTACAGATCGTTCGGCACTTTCATACCCAACGCCTCGTGCGGCCGATCATGATTGAATTCCTGTCGAAATCGTTCAAACGCCAACTGCTGCTGGACCATATTGGCTTCTGGCGTCTTCAGTAACGCGGCCTTGAGTGAGCGATGCATACGCTCATGCCGCCCGTTCTGATCGGGTCGCCCCGGCTGAATACGCTCTGGGTAGATACCCAGTCGTATCCACCATACGGCCAGACTCGAGAGCCTGTTGAGGCCGGTTGAAGCGAAGGGTGAACCGTTGTCAGTCCTGATGACGTCAGGCAGACCATACTCGCGAAAAGCCCAGTCAAAACCCTCGCGGGCCCCAGCCACACTGGGCTGAGCACGACACAACAATATGAATCTGCTGGCCTGATCCGTGAGTGTCAGCGGGTAACAGCGTCGGCCATCCGTCATTAAAAAGTCACCTTTGAAGTCAGCGGCCCACGTTTGATTGGGGAGGTCTGCCGGGCGAAGTTTGACGGGGCCGGTAGGCGGACGATTGCGCTTGCGCCGCTCTTGGACCAGTCCCGCTCGTTTGAGCCATTCCCCCGCCGTGCTGGGTGCCGGCCAATGACATTCCGGATAGCGATTGGAAAGGACCTTGACCAGCTTTTTGGGGCCCCAGTCATGGTGTTGATGCTTGAGCTCAATTAGAGCAGCAATATGTGCATCGCACGTTTGAAAAGGGCTTGAGAGTGGACGGCGTGAAGCCTCCTTGAGTCCGTCCAAGCCCGCAGTGGCGTACCGTTGCAGCCACTTGTCCAAGGTCGGTCGACTAATGCCGTAGCTCAATGCCAGTTGACGTTTTGAATAGGCGCCGGACAGCCAGTCGCCTATCAATCTGACTTTTTGGTCCATAGGGGACTCTCGATTCCATGACATGGCCAGTTACCTCCTGGCCATGATTAATACATGTAAACGATGTCTCCGGTTTCAAACGTAAAGGATGTCTCCGGTCTGTACCGGGGCAAGCCCCCTCCCACATTGGACCGCGTTCGCCCTGGCGCCTCGGTCAACTGTGGGAGGGGGCTTGCCCCCGATAGCGATAGCTCAGGCAACGCCCAGCTTACGCCCGACCGGCGTAGTCCAGCGCTCCGACAAAATCACCCCGCCCAACGTCAGCAGCCCGCCCACCAGGTGATACAGCGCCAACGCTTCCTTCAACACCAGCGCCGCGATCAGCGCGGTAATCAGCGGCAGCAGGTTGAAAAACAACGTGGTGCGGCTCGGCCCCAGGGTTTTCACCGAGTGCATCCAGGCCAATGGTGCGAGCATCGAGGCCAACAGGCAGGCGTACAGCACTAACGGAATATTTGCCCAGCCCAGCCCGGCTTTTGCCGAGTACAGAAACAGCGGAAACAGCACCACCACGGCCACCAGCACCTGCAGATACAGCAACACCAACGGCGGCAGGCGCAGCTGCCATTTTTTCAGCAAGGTGCTGTAGACCGCGTAGGCCAGGGTGGCGACCAGCATCATCGCGTCGCCCAGGTTGACCCCGTGTTGCAGCAGCGTGCCCAGGCTACCGGACGACACCACCACCGCCACGCCAGCGAACGACAGCACCGCGCCGCTCAGCGCGCCGAAGGTCAGGCGTTGGCCGAGGCTGATGATCGCCGCCGTCAACGCCATCAATGGCATCAGCGATAGGATGATGCCCATGTTGGTGGCGCTGGTCAGCGACGCGGCGTAATAGGCCAGGCTTTGATACACCGCCATGCCCAGCACGCCGAGGATAAAAATCTTGCCCAGGTTCGGGCGGATGATCGGCCACTGGGCAATCACCGGCTTGAGCATGAACGGGGTAAACAGCAGCGCCGCGAGCAACCAGCGGTAGAAGCCGATTTCAGCGGGGAAGATCGAACCCACGGCCAGTTTGTTGACCACGGTGTTGCCGGCCCAGATGAAAATGGCCAGCAGGGGATACGCGTATTGCATTGAAAACAACCCAAGGTGTTGGTGAGACGGGAGTATGGCGCAGTACCGACGGGCGAACATCCGTAGTCGGTGAAGATGTTACAAGGTTTGGCTACACTCCTCGGTAGGCCGCGCCCTCCGGCGCGGTAACAGGGAGAAAACTCCATGAAGATGCTGCGAATTCCGTTGTTGATGATGGGCCTGCTGCTGTGTTCCCAAGGCTTTGCCGCTACCGCCCAGCAAAATAAAATGACCACCTGCAATGCCGAGGCCACCACCAAGACGCTCAAAGGCGACGAGCGCAAAGCGTTCATGAAAACCTGCCTGTCGGCGCCCGCCGCCAATGATGCGAAGACGCTGACCCCGCAGCAGCAGAAGATGAAAGATTGCAATGCGTCGGCGAAAACCAAGGCGCTGACCGGCGATGCGCGCAAGACGTTCATGAGCACCTGTCTCAAAGGCTGATCGCGCGTTCGCGCTCGCTGAAGATCAAATGTGGGCGGCTGGCTGGGCCCCCCGGTCTACCTGAAGGGCCAGCCCGCTCCCACGCTTGATCGCATTGACTACCGATCCACTCGCTTGATTGCCTCAAGGCTGGCAGACTGCCCATCCTTTAACGCCGTTCGTTTTGAGGCTGTATGCCAACGTTTTCTCAGCGTCACGTGTTATTGCTGGCCAGTTACATCATCATTTTCGGCGGATTACTGCTGGTTCTGCCGCTGAAGTTGCTGCCCAGCCTGCTGGCCGGGCTGTTGGTATTTGAACTGGTCAACATGCTTACCCCTCAACTGCAACGGCTGATCGAAGGTCGGCGTGCGCGCTGGCTGGCCGTGGCCTTGCTCGGCACCCTGATCGTCAGCGTGTTGACCCTGATCTTTGCCGGCGCGATCAGCTTCCTGCTCCACGAAGCGGAAAACCCCGGGGCCTCCCTCGACAAATTCATGGGCGTGGTCGACCGCGCGCGCGGCCAGCTGCCGCCGTTCCTCGACGCTTACCTGCCCGCCAGCGCCGCCGAATTCCGGGTGGCCATCGGCGACTGGATCAGCAAACACCTCAGCGATCTGCAATTGGTGGGCAAAGATGCCGCCCACATGTTCGTCACCCTGCTGATCGGCATGGTGCTCGGCGCGATCATGGCGCTGCAGCGCATCCCCGACCTGACCAAGCGCAAACCCCTGGCTGCCGCGCTGTTCGATCGTCTGCACCTGTTGGTCCAGGCGTTTCGCAACATCGTCTTCGCACAAATCAAGATCGCTGCCCTCAACACCGTGTTTACCGCCGTGTTCCTCGCCGTGGTGCTGCCGCTGTGCGGGATTCACCTGCCGCTGACCAAGACCCTGATCGTGCTGACCTTCCTGCTCGGCCTGCTGCCGGTGATCGGCAACCTGATGTCCAACACCCTGATCACCATCGTCGCGCTGTCGCTGTCGATCTGGGTCGCGGTGGCGGCGCTGGGGTATTTGATCGTGATCCACAAGGTCGAGTACTTCCTCAATGCGCGCATCGTCGGCGGGCAGATCAGTGCCAAGTCGTGGGAATTGTTGTTGGCGATGCTGGTATTCGAAGCCGCGTTCGGCCTGCCGGGGGTGGTGGCGGGGCCGATTTACTATGCGTACCTGAAGAGTGAGCTGAAGCTCGGCGGGATGGTCTGAGGAGGGAGCACACTGCTCTGCTGTAGGAGCGAGCTTGCTCGCGAAAAACCCAAGAGCACCGCGCGCCGTCAGACAACCCGCGTTATCGTTGGCGTCCTTCGCGAGCGAGCTCGCTCCTACAGGGGGGCAGTGCGACGGTATCAGCTGCCGTAGCGCTTGCTGGCCTCGATCGCCAACCCGCTGCCGATACTGCCGAAGATATTCCCTTCCACATGCCGCGCATTCGGCAGCATCGCCGAGATGCTGTGGCGCAGCGCCGGAATGCCGCTGGAACCGCCGGTAAAGAACACCGTGTCCACCTGCGCCACATCCACCGACGCGTCGCTGAGCAATTGGGTGACGCTGTTGCGCACGCGCTCCAGCAGCCCGTCGATGGCCGATTCGAACAACGTGCGGCTCAGGTCTACGCTCAAGCCCGGCTCAACCCGGTCGAGCAGCACATGGCGGCTGTCTTCGTGGGTCAGCTGGATCTTGGTTTCTTCGACTTCCATCGCCAACCAGTGCCCGGCCCGCTGTTCGATCAGCTTGAACAGGCGGTCGATGCCGCCGGTGTCTTCGATGTCGTAGCGCATGCTGCCCAGGGCCAACTGGGATTTTTGCGAGTACACCGAGTTGATGGTGTGCCAGGTGGCCAGGTTCATGTGATGGCTGGTGGGCATGTACGCGCCGCTTTTCATGCGGCTGCCGTAGCCGAACAGCGGCATCATGCCGGCCAGCGAGAGTTGTTTGTCGAAGTCGGTACCGCCGATGTGTACGCCGCCGGTGGCGAGGATGTCGTCGTGGCGGTTGTCGTTGTGGCGACGGTCCGGCGACAGGCGCACCAGCGAGAAGTCCGAGGTACCGCCGCCGATGTCGACAATCAGCACCAGCTCTTCTTTTTCGATGGTGGACTCGTAGTCGAAGGCCGCGGCGATCGGTTCGTACTGGAACGAGATGTCCTTGAAGCCGATCTTGCGCGCCACGTCGACCAAGGTGTTCTCGGCTTCCTGGTCGGCCATCGGGTCGTCATCGACGAAAAACACCGGGCGACCCAGCACCACTTCTTCGAACTCGCGGCCGGCGGTGGCTTCGGCGCGGCTCTTGAGTTGGCCGATAAACAGCGCGAGCAAGTCGGTGAACGGCATCGCAGTGCCCAGCACGCTGGTGTCGTGCTTGATCAGCTTGGAACCCAGCAGGCTCTTGAGCGAGCGCATCAGCCGGCCTTCGTAGTTTTCCAGGTATTCGTGCAGCGCCAGGCGACCGTAGACCGGGCGGCGCTCCTCGAAGTTGAAGAACACCACCGACGGCAAGGTGATTTTGTCGTCCTCCAGCGCGATAAGCGTTTCCATGCCGGGGCGAATCCAGCCGACGGTGGAGTTGGACGTGCCGAAGTCGATGCCGCAGGCACGGGCTGGGGATGGGTTTTTCATGTCTATCGGGTTCCGGTTGAAAAACGGCCGCGCAGTGTATGCCACCCGCGTGCAGATGCGTAGGCCGACGATCTGTTAAATAGCCGGCGGCGCGCCTTGAAAGAGCGGGGTTTGCCCCCAACTTGTCCAGCATACGGTCGGCGGCTGCAAGGTTATTCGTGCGGTGCCGATAAACTACTTAGACGCATCCATCGGCTTGGGATTGAGTTCAGTCAATCCAAACGCTGCAAACCGGCGCATGCTGTGCCCTTGGCTGTGCGATATCGATGACGGAGGGTGACCCCCCAGATGGACTTTAAAGACTATTACAAGATCCTTGGCGTGGAGCCGACAGCGGACGACAAGGCAATCAAGGCCGCCTATCGCAAGCTGGCGCGCAAATATCACCCGGACGTGAGCAAGGAAAAAGACGCCGAAGCCAAGTTCAAGGACGCGTCCGAAGCCTATGAAGCGCTGAAAAGTGCCGACAAGCGTGCCGAGTATGACGAGCTGCGCAAATACGGCCAGCACGGCCAGCCGTTCCAGGGCCCACCGGGCTGGCAGAGCCGTGGCGGCTATGGCGGCGGCCAGGACACGGGCGACTTCTCGGACTTCTTCAGTTCGATCTTCGGCGGGCGCGGCGATGCGTTCGGTGGCGGTCAGCGCCGCAGTACCGGACGCAAGGGCCAGGACGTGGAGATGCAACTGTCGGTGTTTCTTGAGGAGACGCTGTCGACCGAGTCCAAGCAGATCAGCTTCCAGGTGCCGCAATACGACGCCTCGGGCCGGCATGTCAGCAACACCGCCAAGAGCCTGAACGTGAAGATCCCTGCCGGGGTGACCGACGGCGAGCGCATCCGCCTCAAGGGCCAGGGCGCGCCGGGCGTTGGCGGCGGGGCCAATGGTGATCTGTACCTGATCGTCAAGTTTGCGCCGCACCCCAAGTTCGAGGTCGAAGGCGAAAACCTGGTGATCACCGTACCGGTGGCACCGTGGGAGCTGGCGTTGGGCACCGAAGTCGCGGTGCCGACCCTGACCGGCAAGATCAACCTCAAGGTCCCGGCCGGCAGCCAGAACGGCCAGCGCATGCGCGCCAAGGGCCATGGCCTGCTGAACAAGAGTGGCCAGCGCGGTTACCTGTTCATCCAGCTCAAAGTGGTGATGCCCAAAGAAGCCAGCGAGGAGGTGCTCGGGTTGTGGAAGGCGCTGGCCGACAGCGCCGCCTTCGATCCGCGCAAAGGCTGGAACGCCTGACCCGCCAGGGCGGCGGTCTTGCAGAGTTAGGCCCAGGCCCGTGGGGGCCATGAATAAGCTGCTCATTTTCACAATGAGGCGCTATTCATGGCCCACGTTCAAGCCCCGCTCCCTCCGGGCGATGGGGCGTCGCGCCAGCGTGGCGTAGGGCGCTTCAGAACAGAAAGTAGCGCTGCGCCATCGGCAGCACATCCGCCGGCTCACACCACAGCAACACGCCGTCGGCCTTGACCTGATACGTCTGCGGGTCCACCTCGATGTGCGGCAGGTAGTCGTTGTGGATCAGGTCGGTTTTCTGCACGTCGCGGCAGCCCTTGACCACTGCGATCTGCTTCTTCAGGCCCAAGGCTTGCGGCAAGCCGGCGTCCGCGGCGGCCTGGCTGATAAAGGTCAGGCTGGTGGCGTGCAGGGCGCTGCCGAAGCTGGCGAACATCGGCCGGTAGTGGACCGGCTGCGGCGTGGGAATCGAGGCGTTGGCATCACCCATCAGGCTTGAGGCAATCGCGCCGCCCTTGAGGATCAGCGTCGGCTTGATGCCGAAGAACGCCGGCCGCCACAGCACCAGATCAGCCCATTTGCCGACTTCGATGGAGCCGACGATATGGCTGATGCCGTGGGTGATCGCCGGGTTGATGGTGTACTTGGCGATGTAGCGCTTGGCCCGGAAGTTGTCGTTGCCGGGGCCGTCGCCGGGCAGGGCGCCGCGCTGTTTTTTCATCTTGTCGGCGGTTTGCCAGGTGCGCGTGATCACTTCGCCGACGCGGCCCATGGCCTGGCTGTCGGAGCTGATCATCGAGAACGCGCCGAGGTCGTGCAGGATGTCTTCGGCGGCGATGGTCTCGCGGCGGATGCGGCTTTCGGCGAAGGCCACGTCTTCGGCGATGCTCGGGTCGAGGTGATGGCAGACCATCAACATGTCCAGGTGCTCGTCGATGGTGTTGCGCGTGAACGGCCGCGTCGGGTTGGTCGAGCTGGGCAGCACGTTGGGGAAGCCGCAGGCCTTGATGATGTCCGGTGCGTGGCCGCCGCCGGCGCCTTCGGTGTGGTAGGTGTGGATGGTGCGGCCCTTGAGCGCGGCCAGCGTGGTTTCGACGAAGCCGGACTCGTTGAGGGTGTCGCTGTGAATCGCCACCTGCACATCGTACTGGTCGGCGACGCTCAGGCAGTTGTCGATGCTCGCGGGCGTGGTGCCCCAGTCTTCATGCAGCTTCAAACCGATGGCGCCGGCCTTGACCTGTTCGATCAACGGCTCCGGCAGGCTGGCGTTGCCCTTGCCGGTGAAACCGATGTTCATCGGGAACGAGTCGCTGGCCTGCAGCATGCGCGCCAGGTGCCACGGGCCGGAGGTGCAGGTGGTCGCGTTAGTGCCGGTGGCCGGGCCGGTGCCGCCGCCGATCAGGGTGGTGACGCCGCTGGTCAGCGCTTCTTCGATCTGCTGCGGGCAGATGAAATGCACGTGGCTGTCGATGCCGCCGGCGGTGAGGATCATGCCTTCACCGGCGATCACTTCGGTGCTGGCGCCGATGGCCATGGTCACGCCGGGCTGGATATCCGGGTTGCCGGCCTTGCCGATGGCGTGGATGCGGCCGTTCTTGAGGCCGACGTCGGCCTTGACGATGCCCCAGTGGTCGATGATCAGCGCGTTGGTGATCAACGTGTCGACCACTTCATGGGCGAGCAATTGGCTCTGGCCCTGGCCATCGCGGATGACCTTGCCGCCGCCGAATTTGACCTCTTCGCCATAGACGGTGAAGTCCTGCTCCACTTCGACGAACAACTCGGTGTCGGCCAGGCGGACCTTGTCGCCGACGGTGGGGCCGTACATGTCGGCGTAGGCTTGGCGGCTGATTTTCATGTGTGGTTGCCCTGAAAAATTTATGTTGAATGTGAGTCAGCTATCGGGGGCAAGCCCCCTCCCACATGGGAATGCGTTCCAACTGTGGGAGGGGGCTTGCCCCCGATGAGGCCCTAAAGGTCGCCCATGATCCGCCCGGCAAACCCGAACACCCGCCGCCCACCGCCGAAGTCGACCAACTCGACCTCACGGCTCTGCCCCGGCTCGAAGCGCACCGCGGTGCCCGCCGGGATATTCAGGCGCATGCCGCGGCTCAATGCGCGGTCGAAGGTCAGCGCGTCATTGGTCTCGAAAAAGTGATAGTGCGAGCCCACCTGGATCGGCCGGTCGCCGCTGTTGGCCACGCTCAGGCTGACGGTGCGGCGGCCGACGTTGAGTTCGATGTCGCCAGGCTGGATCTGAAATTCACCAGGAATCATGCAGGTTGCCCCAGGGTCTTGTAGTAGATGGCGGTCGGGCTGTAGCGCCCGTCCGGGCTTTGGCAGTAATCGGGCAGTTCACCGACCTTGGTGTAGCGCAGCGCCTGGTAGAAGGCTTCGGCCTCGGAGCCGGCTTCGGTGTCCAGGTACAGCAGGCCGCGCTTGTGTTGGCGCGCGGCGAGTTCCAGGGCGTGCATCAACTGGTGGCCCAGGCCGTGGCGGCGGGCGCTGCTGTGGACCAGCAGTTTTTGCACTTCGGCGCGGTTCAGACCGTTGGCTTTCTGGCACAGCGCCAGTTGCACGCTGGCGATCACCCGCTCGTCGCGCACCACCACCCACAGCAACAGGCTGGCGTCTTCGATGCTCGCTTGCACGCCGTGCAAATACGCGCGGGCCTGGGCCTCATCGAAGTCGGCCATGAAGCCGATCGACGCGCCGTGCCTGACCGCATCCAGCAACAGCTCGATCAAGCCCTGGCGATAGTGGGCAAAACTTTCAGCATTGACTCGACGCAGTTGCGCGGCGTTCATCGATCTCACTCCTGGGGCGGTTCGGCGCCCGGATTCAAGGTCAGTTGCATAAAGGTCAGGTCGAGCCAGCGGCCGAATTTGATGCCCACTTGCGGCATCTGCCCGGTGGTGCTGAAACCCAGGCGCTCATGCAGGCGGAGCGAGGCCTGGTTGCCGCTTTCAATGGCGGCGACCATCACATGTTTGCCGCCGGTGCGCGCGCGTTCGATCAGGGCTTGCATCAGGCGCGGGCCGAGGCCTTTGCCGCGCTGGTCGTTACGCACGTAGACCGAGTGCTCGACGCTGTAGCGATAGCCTTCGAAGGGGCGCCAGTCGCCGAACGAGGCGTAGCCCGTCACTTCGTCGTTGTCGACGGCGACCAGAATCGGGTAGCGCTGCGCCTGGCGCGCAGTGAACCAGGCCTGGCGGTTCGCCAGGTCCACCAGTTGCTCGTTCCAGATCGCCGTGGTGTTCAGCACCGCGTCGTTGTAGATGTCGCGGATCGCTGGCAGGTCTTGCTCGGTTGCATCACGAATCATGGCTGGGCCTCACGCGATGGGTTGGTGGACGGTCACCAGTTTGGTGCCATCGGGGAAGGTGGCTTCCACCTGGATATCCGGGATCATCTCCGGGATGCCTTCCATCACCTGCTCGCGGCTGAGCAGGGTGGTGCCAAAGTGCATCAGGTCGGCCACGGTACGGCCGTCGCGGGCGCCTTCCATCAGCGCGGCGGAGATGTAGGCGATGGTTTCCGGGTAGTTGAGCTTCACACCGCGCGCCAGGCGCCGTTCGGCAACTAAGCCTGCGGTGAAGATCAGCAGTTTGTCTTTTTCCCGTGGGGTCAGGTCCATGGTTCAAGGTCCTTCATAAAATGCATTCTTAAATACAATGGAGATCAAGTGTGGGAGGGGGCTTGCCCCCGATAGCAGAGTGTCAGGCAATGCATCTGTAACTGACCCACCGCCATCGGGGGCAAGCCCCCTCCCACATGTTGATCTTCATGTGCTCCAGATTCGGGGTGCCACGGCCTCTCGGCCAAGTACTGCCGGGCGTAACAATTTCCATAAATCAATCAACCAGCCCCGCGCCAGCAGCGCCTCGCTGGCCAGGCAGCGGGCGACCAGCAAGCCGGGCAGTTGGGTCAGGTCGCCGCGCACCGCATGGGGCAG
This sequence comes from Pseudomonas veronii, assembly GCF_002028325.1. Taxonomy (NCBI): domain Bacteria; kingdom Pseudomonadati; phylum Pseudomonadota; class Gammaproteobacteria; order Pseudomonadales; family Pseudomonadaceae; genus Pseudomonas; species Pseudomonas veronii. The sequence goes on from NZ_CP018420.1 coordinate 679,297, forward strand.
CGAGCGGCAGTGTTCGAGTAATTCAGGCTCGATATCACCGGTCAGCAACAGGGTGGCGAATACCGGTTGTCCGTCCAGGCCGATCGGTGAGTCGAGCAAGCCATCGTCGCCCACAATGCGCTGGCGTTCGTGCCAGAGCAACTGGCCGTCGCGGCGGATATCCAGGTGCGATTGAAAGTGCCCGAGGTCGAAGCGCTCGCCGCTGGCCGGGCGGCCGAGGGCGACCACGTCCCAGTACAACAGCCGCGCATCGCCGTGCAGCGCGATGCGTGTGCTGAGTTCGGCCTGGGCGGCGCTGAACACGATGGTTTCCTGAGGCAGCCATTCCAGGGTGGCGCCGGCCTCGACGCTCAGCTCCAGTTGCTGAAACGCCGGGCCGCTGGCGCGGTACCACTTGGCCGCGCCAGGGCTGGTCAATTGCGCCCAGGCGCCCGCGGCGACGTGGGCGCGGATGTCCAGGCGGTCGCCGCCGGCAATGCCACCGGGCGGATGCACGATGATGTGCTGGCACACCTCGGGGCCTTCGGCGTACAGGTGTTTCTGCACGCGCAGCGGGCCGAGGTGGCGGCGCATCACCGGGCGCGTGGTGGCGCCGAAACGCGCGTAGCCGAGCTCCAGCTCGGCGTGCCAGCTGGGGGTGAACAGGGCAGTGGAAACGGGCAGGTTCATGGCGTGTGCTTATCGTTAGGACGCTACAGATTAGATGGTTACGAGACCGCGCACACCGTCGCGTTCCATATTTTCGCCGCGGCCTTGCTGGACGATTTCCCCGCGTGACATCACCAGGTATTGGTCGGCCAGTTCGGCGGCAAAGTCGTAGAACTGCTCCACCAACAGGATCGCCATGTCGCCACGGGCCGCAAGCTTTTTGATCACCGCCGCGATCTCCTTGATCACCGACGGCTGGATACCTTCGGTCGGCTCATCGAGAATCAACAGGCGCGGCCGGCTGGCCAGGGCGCGGCCGATCGCCAGTTGCTGTTGCTGGCCGCCGGACAAATCGCCCCCGCGGCGGTGCTTCATTTGCAGCAGCACCGGGAACAGTTCGTAGATAAACCCCGGTACTTCCCTGGCCTCGGCGCCGGGAAAGCGCGACAGGCCCATCAGTAGGTTTTCTTCCACGGTCAGCCGCCCGAAAATCTCGCGGCCCTGGGGCACGTAGGCGATCCCGGCGTGAACGCGCTGGTGCGGCTTGAAACCGGTGATGGCCTTGCCTTCCCAGTTCACCGCGCCCTCTTTGGCGGGCAGCAGGCCCATCAGGCACTTGAGCAGGGTGGTCTTGCCCACGCCGTTACGGCCGAGCAGGCAGGTGACTTCGCCGATCTGCACCTCGAATGAAAGCCCGCGCAGGATGTGGCTACCGCCATAGTATTGGTGCAACTTGTCGACTTGCAGCATTCTCAAAACCTCCTCAATTCCCTGTAGGAGCGAGCTTGCTCGCGAAAAACCTGAGGGCGCCGCGTGCATTCAGGCTGCCCGCGTTATCGTTAACGATTTTCGCGAGCAAGCTCGCTCCTACAAAAAAGCGAACTCAGCGCCCGAGGTATACCTCGATCACGCGCTCGTTTTCCTGCACCTGTTCCAGCGACCCTTCAGCCAGCACGCTGCCCTGGTGCAACACGGTCACATGGTCGGCAATCGAACCGACAAACCCCATGTCGTGCTCCACCACCATCAGCGAGTGCTTGCCCGCCAGGCGCTTGAACAGTTCGGCGGTGAATTCGGTTTCGGCGTCGGTCATGCCCGCCACCGGTTCGTCGAGCAGCAACAGTTGCGGGTCTTGCATCAGCAGCATGCCGATTTCCAGGAACTGTTTCTGGCCGTGGGACAGCAGGCCGGCCGGGCGATGCACCGAGGCGGTGAGGCGGATGGTGTCGAGCACTTCATCGATGCGGTCCTTCTGTTCCCCGCTCAGGCGTGCGCGCAGGCTGGCCCACACCGACTTGTCGGTCTTCTGCGCCAGCTCCAGGTTTTCGAACACGCTCAAGGCTTCGAACACCGTGGGTTTCTGGAACTTGCGGCCAATGCCGGCCTGGGCGATCTGCACTTCGCTCATCGCAGTCAGGTCGAGGGTTTCGCCGAACCAGGCGTTGCCGTGGCTGGGCCGGGTCTTGCCGGTGATCACGTCCATCAGCGTGGTTTTGCCGGCGCCGTTGGGGCCGATGATGCAGCGCAGTTCGCCGACGCCGATGTAGAGGTTCAAGGCGTTGAGTGCCTTGAAACCGTCGAAGCTGACGCTGATGTCTTCCAGGGTCAGGATCGTGCCGTGGCGCGTATCGAGGCCCGTGCCGGCGGCCTGGCCGATGCCGATCGCATCGCGGCCGTTGCCGGTGTCGAGAATAGGTTCGAGCATAAATTCCGCCGTCGCAGTCACTCTCATTGTTCACCCCGTTTCTTCAACAGGCCGATCACACCCTTGGGCAAATACAGGGTGACGATGATGAACAACGCCCCCAGGAAGAACAGCCAGTACTCCGGGAACGCCACGGTGAACCAGCTCTTCATGCCGTTGACCACCCCGGCGCCGAGCAGCGGCCCGATCAAGGTGCCGCGCCCACCCAGGGCCACCCACACGGCGGCTTCGATGGAATTGGTTGGCGACATTTCGCTGGGGTTGATGATGCCCACCTGCGGCACGTACAACGCCCCCGCCAGGCCGCACAGCACCGCGCTCAATACCCACACGAACAGCTTGAAACCACGCGGGTCGTAGCCGCAGAACATCAGGCGGTTCTCGGCATCGCGCAAGGCGGTCAACACCCGGCCGAACTTGCTGCGGGCCAGGCGCCAGCCGATGTACAGGCTGCTCACCAGTAACAGCACGGTGGCGGCAAACAACACCGCGCGCGTGCCCGGTTCGGTGATGCCGAAGCCGAGGATGCTGCGGAAGTTGGTGAAGCCGTTATTGCCGCCGAAGCCGGTCTCGTTGCGAAAGAACAACAGCATCCCGGCGAAGGTCAGCGCCTGGGTCATGATCGAGAAATACACGCCCTTGATCCGCGAGCGGAAGGCGAAGAAGCCGAACACCAGCGCCAGCAACCCCGGCGCCAGCACCACCAGGCACAGTGCCCAGAGGAAGTGCTCGGTGCCGACCCAGTACCAGGGCAATTCGGTCCACGACAAAAAGGTCATGAACGCCGGCAACTCGTCGCCGGAGGCCTGGCGCATCAGGTACATGCCCATGGCATAACCGCCGAGGGCGAAGAACAGGCCGTGGCCGAGGGACAGCATCCCGGCGTAACCCCACACCAGGTCGAGCGCGAGGGCGACGATGGCGTAGCAGAGGATCTTGCCCACCAGCGTCAGGGTGTAGGCCGAGACATGCAGCGCGTTGTCCGCTGGCAGCAGCGACAGCAACGGCAGCGCCAGCAGCACGCCGAGGATCAGCGCGCCGACGGCAATCGTCAGCTTGGGGCCGGCCTTTTGCGTGGCCGTGAGCATCAATGGCTGGTTCATCAGTCGATCACCCGTCCTTTCAGTGCGAAGAGGCCTTGCGGGCGTTTCTGGATAAACAGAATGATCAGCGCAAGGATCAGGATCTTGCCGAGCACGGCGCCGATCTGTGGTTCGAGGATCTTGTTGGCGATCCCCAGGCCGAACGCGGCCATCACGCTACCGGCCAATTGGCCGACACCGCCGAGCACGACGACCAGGAAGGAATCGATGATGTAGCTCTGGCCCAGGTCCGGGCCGACGTTGCCGATCTGGCTCAGCGCCACACCGCCCAGCCCGGCGATGCCGGAGCCCAGGCCAAAGGCGAGCATGTCCACGCGCCCGGTGGGCACGCCGCAGCAGGCGGCCATGTTGCGGTTCTGGGTGACGGCGCGCACGTTGAGGCCCAGGCGCGTCTTGTTGAGCAGCAGCCACGTCAGCACCACCACGCACAGGGCGAAGGCGATGATCACGATGCGGTTGTACGGCAACACCAGGTTGGGCAGCACTTGAATGCCGCCGGACAGCCAGGCGGGGTTGGCCACTTCGACGTTCTGCGCGCCGAACACCAGGCGCACCAGTTGGATCAGCATCAGGCTGATGCCCCAGGTGGCGAGCAGGGTTTCCAGGGGGCGGCCGTACAGGTGACGAATCACCGTGCGCTCCAGGGCCATGCCGATGGCGGCGGTGACGAAAAACGCCACCGGCAGTGCGATCAGCGGGTAGAACTCGATGGCGTGCGGCACGTAGCGCTGCATCAGCAACTGCACCACATAGGTGGAATAAGCGCCGAGCATCAGCATCTCGCCGTGGGCCATGTTGATCACGCCCAGCAGGCCGAACGTGATCGCCAGGCCCAGGGCCGCGAGCAGCAGGATCGAGCCCAGGGACATGCCGCTGAAGGCCTGGCCGAGCAGCTCGCCCAGCATCAGTTTGCGCTTGACCTGGGCCAGGCTGGTCTCGGCGGCGGTATGCACGGCGGCGTCGGTTTCCACGCCGGGGGCGAGCAAGGTTTCCAGGCGTGTGCGCGCCAGCGGGTCGCCGGTGCTGCCGAGCAAGCGCACGGCGGCGAGGCGCACCACCGGGTCGGCGTCTACCAATTGCAGGTTGGCCAGGGCCAGGCTGAGGGCGCTGTGTACCTCCTCGACGGTTTCGGCGGCGACACGCTGGTCGAGGAATTTGAGCTGCGCCGGTTGTGCGGTTTTTTGCAGGGTCTGCGCGGCGGCCAGGCGTACCTTGGGGTCGGCGGCGAGCAGTTGCAGGCTGGCCTGTACGTTGTCGATCAGACCGCGCAGGCGGTTGTTCAGGCGCACGGTCTTGGTTTCACCGTTGACCGTCAGTTGGCCTTGTTGCAGCGCGTCCACCAGCTCGATGCGCGCCGGGTCGGGCTGGGCGGCCCAGTCCTGCAGCAGTTTGGCTTGTTGCGTCGGGTTGGCGGCGAGGAAGTCTTCGGCGTCGCCGGCGTGTGCGGCAACAGGCAGCAACAGTAGGGCCGTGAGGATCAAGCGGTAGAGGGCAGTGGGCATAACAAAATGTCCTGAGCATGCACGGGTCGGCTTTATGTGGGAGGGAGCTTGCTCCCGATAGCGCTGGGTCAGGCAATGCATGTACTGACTGATCCACCGCTATCGGGGGCAAGCCCCCTCCCACATGGGTCCGTGGCGGGGCTTAGTTACTTTTCACGGCGTAATCAGGTTTTTTGTCATTGCCAGGAATGTACGGGCTCCATGGCTGGGCGCGGATCGGTTCCTGGGTCTGCCACACCACCGAGAACTGCCCGTCGGCCTGGATCTCACCGATCATCACCGGCTTGTGCAGGTGGTGGTTGGTCTTGTCCATGGTCAGGGTGAAACCCGACGGCGCGGCGAAGGTCTGGCCGGCGAGGGCTTCACGCACTTTGTCGACGTCGGTGGACTTGGCCTTCTCCGCCGCCTGCGCCCACATATGAATGCCCACGTAGGTGGCTTCCATCGGGTCGTTGGTCACGGCTTTGTCCGCGCCCGGCAGGTTGTGTTTCTTGGCGTAGGCTTTCCAGTCGGCGACGAATTTGGTGTTCACCGGGTTCTCTACCGACTGGAAGTAGTTCCAGGCGGCGAGGTTGCCCACCAGCGGCTTGGTGTCGATGCCGCGCAGTTCTTCTTCGCCTACCGAGAACGCCACCACCGGCACGTCGGTGGCTTTGAGGCCCTGGTTGGCCAGCTCTTTGTAGAACGGCACGTTGGAGTCGCCGTTCACGGTGGAGATCACCGCGGTCTTGCCGCCCGCCGAGAATTTCTTGATGTTGGCGACGATGGTCTGGTAATCGGCGTGGCCGAACGGGGTGTAGACCTCTTCGATGTCTTTATCCGCGACGCCTTTGGAATGCAGGAACGAACGCAGGATCTTGTTGGTGGTGCGCGGGTACACGTAGTCGGTGCCCAGCAGGAAGAAGCGCTTGGCGCTGCCGCCTTCTTCGCTCATCAGGTATTCCACCGCCGGGATCGCCTGCTGGTTCGGCGCTGCACCGGTATAGAACACGTTCGGCGACATCTCTTCGCCTTCGTATTGCACTGGGTAGAACAGCAGGCCGTTGAGTTCTTCGAACACCGGCAATACCGATTTGCGCGACACCGAGGTCCAGCAGCCGAATACCACGGCGACCTTGTCCTGGGTCAGCAACTGCCGGCTTTTTTCCGCGAACAGCGGCCAGTTCGACGCCGGGTCTACCACCACTGGTTCCAGCATCTTGCCGTTCACACCGCCCTTGGCGTTGATCTCGTCGATGGTCATCAGCGCCATGTCTTTGAGCGAGGTTTCGGAGATGGCCATGGTGCCGGACAACGAATGCAGGATGCCGACCTTGATGGTCTCGGCGGCCTGCACAGTCCAGGTCATGCCCATGGCGACAATCGATGCCGATAGGGTGAAAGCCTTGAGCAAACTACGACGCTTCATGGTGCGATCTCCGGGGATTTGATTTTTTTAGTGGCAGAGTTGGAAGCTGAAGAGTGCATAGCAAGGCCTGTGCCTAAGGCCCGAAACCTCCACTTAAATCGTCACGCTGGGTGTCGCGGGCAAGCCTGGTGCACCGCTTTGGCTCGCGGTCGCAGGGTCGTGCAGGCGTGAGCCCCGAAAGAGGGCATGGAGATGCGGTGCCACGCTGCTGTCCGGGTCTTCCGGGATTCGCGCTTTGCATTCAATACACGGGAGAGCCACTGCATCGATGCGCGCTTTGACATGCTCGCGAAACGCGATGCAGTAATGGCCTCACTGGCGTGTGCGATTGGGTGTTTGTGACAGTACTTTTCGTACAGGGCCTAAATAAGTCATACCTATCTACCGTCTCTGAACGAGCGGTGTACTCCATCTTTGAAGGGGTGCGTCACGGCGATTATTTGCCAGGACGCACGCTTTCTTCGATGAGGTGAAACATGAATGACTTTACGGAACTGCCGCAACAAACCCCTGGACATATACCGGTCCTTCCGGCGCTCAGCCCGTTGTTTATGTCGGCCGACGATGCCGCCCGTTGGGCTTATGAGCGGATCGACTACTCGGTGGCCGACAAGGAATACGGGGGTGCCATTCTTAAACAAGGCAACCGCTACTTCGCCACGACGCCAATCGCTGACCAGCAGTTGACCTTCGATCATCGGATCTTGCTGGCCACGGATGCCGACGACAACTTCATCGCGCCCAACGGCTACAGTTGCGAGGCGCTTTACCATTCTCACCCGCCGAACCTGGAGCAGGTGAAAGCGAGAAACCCCGGGATTAGCGATGATCATGCTTCGATGATGATCAGTTTTTTTTCGCCTGCGGACCTGAGTTTTATCATTGAGCACCGCAGCTCGGTGCGCGCTCATTATTTGTGCGGCCCCGAGGGCTCGCTGCTTAAGTACACAACCTCGGGTTCGGCGGCGGAGGTCCTGCTGAGAAAGCGCCTTCTCGGCGAGGAGCCGTTCCCGGCTTCTGCGGATCGGGAGTCATTGATCTGGATGACCGCCGATGCCGGCGACCTGCGGGTAGTGGTGCCCAACCGCCAATGGGGAGGCGTGCGTGGGCAGATGAAGCGGGGTTGGAGAGTCAATGCCGCCGTGACGCAAGTGACCCAGGAGCAGCCATTTTTCACCCAGGTATTCGCACAGCCTGAATTGGCCGTGATGGCGGCCCTAGCCCTGTCGGCGTCGGCGGCTGGCGAGTATGCCTTCGGGTTTGTACTGAAACACACCCAAAGCGAAAGTTACATCGCGACCTACCCCGAGCTCGCGCCCAGGGCATTGTTCTCTGCCGCCGGGCTCTTCCCCGAGCAAGCCTCCGGCAAACTGAAGCTGCCCTCCAACTTTCGGCTCGAAGCCTTCTACTACCGCTCTAAAGCCGCGCCAACGGACATCCCCGAAAACGAGTCCTGGTTGTATGCCACATTCCCGACCCCTGCGGAGCTGGTGGCGGCCATCGTGCAGTCAGAAGCGACCCGGGACATACAGAACAAAAGCCGAGGTTTGCGCCTTTACATCGAAACCTCGGATGACGCACTGCTTGAGTTCAAGGTGCCAGCGCCCAGTGATGCCGGCGCGCTGGTCAACACCGGCGACGATGGCGTGCTCGGTGACAATGGCGCCCAGGCCGCGCTGAAGGCCGGCAGCCTCAGCCCGCGTGACTATGTGCGCCGGGTGATTGCCGCGACGTCGGTGTCAGTGGTCGAGGCCGGCTTGCTCTGGCGTGTCGTCGGCCCGCTGGACAACCGTTCGGCGGTGTTGAACGGTTTCTATCCGGCGGTATTGAGCCCGCCCTTTATTTCTGCCTACGACGCAGCGGTGTATGCCCACGAGCAGATCGGCCCAAGGCGCGAGCGAACCTACGGCGGCTATGTACTCAAGGACAAAGAAGGCCGCTTCTTTATCACCCAGCCCCTGGCCAGCGACGCCAACCCGTTTGCCCTCAGGCTGTTTTTTCCGACGGAGCTACCCGGCCCGTTGATCCCACCCGAGGCTTACGCGATTCACGGCCGCTACGGCTCCCACCCGGCGCTGTCGATGGTCGACCCCGGCTGGGTCAATCAGCGCAACTGGACGCGCGAAGACGCCCTCATCAACCTGCAGATTTTTGGCACCGCCCAAATCTACGATGTGATCCAGTCGGGGCGCCCGGCATACATGTCGGCCGCCGAGGACTGCCTGCTGGCGTACACCCCGAGCGGCTCCACGCATGAGGCATTGGTGTCTGCCGGCGCTGCGCCGCAACCGGCCGGCAGCGTGCTGCAAAAACGTTTGGACAGCGGTCTGTTCAAACCCGCGCTGTGGGTCACCCGGTTGGCTGAGGCGGGTGACTTGCGGGTGATCCAAGGCAATGTGTTATGGGGCCCGCGTTCGCCGATCTACAAAGACTGGACGCCCTCTTTCGAGTACGCGCCCAGAACCGGCGCTCCCGACTATGTGACCTATGGCGCGCTGTTCGGCACGGCAGACGAAGCCGCCCGCGATCTGCATGCGCGGGTCCATGGGCGCAACCTGCCGGAGCAGGCGTACTTTGCGTTTATCCTCAAGCACCGGGACAAGGCGTTGTACCTGGCCACCGAGGTGGTGGGCGTCAATGAACGGGTCAAGCTGTTCAATCTCAACAGCGTGTTTGCACCGACAGAAGACAATGACTATCGGTTTCCCGCTGGGTTTTCGCTCTGCGGGCTATTTCGTTCGCAGCAATGGCAACCGACCGGGCTGTCGCCATCCAGTGCCTGGCTGACCCGCTATTTTGTGATGCCGATGGTGTTGTACGAGGCGCTGTACGAGAGCCAGCGCAGAGGGGTGAAGTACAACGGCGGTAGAAACCTGCCGGTGTACTTTTCAACGCAGGAGGGAGCCCTGTTGAGATTCGTCGCGCTGCCATTTCGCGTGGGCGGCGGCGGGCCGGTGGAAAGTGCCTTTGAACAGGCCGCCAGCGCATTGGCCTCCGGTGAAAAGACGACGCAGACCTTTGTCAGGGAGTGGGCCAACAGCGGCGAGCTCTACGTGGTGCGTACCAGCCAATGCTGGGACCAGCAAGGGCGGGTGTCGCGCACCTGGACGGGTTACGAACACCTGACCCGCCGTCGCGTGGGGCCCGCGTTTGCCAACCCGGACGATGCGGCACGGTATGCCGCGGGCATTGTCGGTGAGGGCCGGCGCCGCACCTATGGCGGCGTCCTGCTCAGGCTGCCCGATGGTGTGTTCGTCGCGACTGATCCGCTGGTGGTGCCGCCCCAGGGCTTTGCGCTGAACTGGATTTATCCCGACCCGGCGATCGCGCAAGGGCTGTACCCGCCGGGAAGTATCATCGTCGCGCGTTACCGCTCGGTGCTCAAGCAAGAGACACAGATACTGTTTTCGGCCACGCAAAAGGCGGTCTACCAGAGCATGTTGCCCACGAGCGTGCTGTCGAACCTGCTGTTCCGTGAAGTCCACATCAAGCGCGAATATGTGTTTGGCCCCGAGGGGGGCATCCTGCGTTATCAACTGACGGGGTCGGCGGAGGAGGAGGCGCTCAAGCTGACGTTGGCGCCGTTGAACCTGGTCAGGGGGGATGTGGCCGACAATGAAGTCGAACGGCAACTGCGCAGCGGAACGCTGCTCCCGGTCGACTTCGTCACGCAGGTGGCGAAGGCCGGCGATCTGCGGGTGGTCAACGGCAACCGCCTGTGGGGCCACCCGCGACGGTTGAGCGGGCCGTTCGTGCCGGACTTGGCCGAGGTCGCGGCGCTGGCGATCAAGCAGGTGTTTGCCGATGCGCCGTGCGGTCCGCTCTTTACCCAGGCTTACGACGCGGTGCGTCATGTGCAGCGAGTGTCGTCGCCCCAGGCACAGGTGCAGTTCGGTTATGTACTCAAGGATGCGCGGAAAAACCTGTACATGACGACCTTGCCGCTGGTGCGCGCCGATTACACGCGTTTCGAACAGGTCTTCGTCGATGGCCTGTTGCCCCAGGGGTATACGCTGGATGGCTTGTATCTGTGCGCCTCCACGGTGGCGATTGCGCCGGCGAGCGATGACATGGCGCTGAGTTTTTTCTCGCCCCAGGTACTGGCCGGCGCGGTCAATTTTCTCAGCAACCTGGCCGGCAACGGTGCCCTGCCGCTCTACCTGCTGTGCGCCGACGGCGCGCTGCTGAGGTATTCCTTGCGAAAGCACGAGGGGCAAGCGCTGAGCAGCGAGGCCCGAACGCTCGGACCGCAGTTGCTCGAAGGCGCCTCCAGCGTCGCCGACTACGTGCGCGGGCTCGCGACCAAGGGCGACTTGTATGTGCGTGTCAGGAGCACGGTGTGGGGCAAGGAACAAAGCGTCACCGCGCAGTGGCAACCCAAGGCCGCGCCCTGGCCCGCCCAGGACAACCCACACTTCCTGTCCTTTTGCGGGCCGCTGTTCGGTCATGCCGACGACGCCGCGCGCTGGGCCGAAAAACAACTGGGCGGTTTCAAGGGCCGCGAATACCTCGGCGCCGTGCTGGCGCCGCCAAAGGCGCGGGGGCTCGTGGCGCTTGAGCCGGTGGAGGATCACCGTGCGTGGTTGGTGGACACGATTTCACAGCTGTTCTGGTTCGGTCATCTCGGCTTTGATATCACCCCCGATCATCCGCTGTTCTTCTACACCATCAAAGCGCTCCAGGCGTTTTACAAAGTCATCCCTTTGGGCCTGAATCTATCGGCGCTGGATCAGCGGTTGGTGGACAATTTTGCCGACAAAAATGATCTGCGCCTGTACCTGGACATCATCCGCAGTAACCGTCCGGTCGCCGAGAGTGTTTACCTGGCGTGTCGCGGCGGTGCGCTCCTGAAGTATGTGCCGGGTTTCACGGCGGACGAGACGCGACTGCTGAGTGTCGACTCGTCGCCTTCGCCCAGCGTGCTGGTCAGCGGCTTGCGCGCGGCCGGCACGTTGAGTGTGTTGGAAACCGATACCTTCTGGACGCGACCGGGGGCGCTGGGGGCGGAATGGCAGGTCAAGGACGTACTCGCCGAGCCGGACCCGCAAGCCGTGCTGTACGGCCGGGACAAAGACGAACTCTGACAACGGCGCGGCGCTGACCAAGCCGGCCGCCGTGGATCGCCCGGTCCCCGGCGGCACTTGACCGGCACCCGGGCGTCAAACCCGCGAAGGCTGCGCAAACAGCCGCGACAGCAGCAGGCGATCGAGCGCCCACACGACGATCAGCGACGCGCCCACCAACGGGAAGGCGATCGCCAGCCCGAGCATGATCACCATCGCGGTTTTCCACTTCGGCAGGTCATGACGCAACGGCGGCACTCCGAGGCCGCCCACCGGCCGCCGTTTCCACCAGATCACCACGCCGCTGACGGCACTGAGCAGGATCATCAGGCAGATCAGCAGCACGATCAGTTGATTCACCCAGCCGAACATCTTGCCCTCGTGCAACATCACGCCGGTCTCGGTCGCCCGCGCCACGCCGTTGTAGTGTTCCCAGCGCACATCGGCGAGGACCTTGCCGGTGTACTGGTCCACATGCAGGGTGGCGTCATTGCGCGGGTCGTTGGCGAACACCGAGACAGTGAATACGCCCTCGGCGGTGGTGGGCGGGGTGATGCTGTAGCCGGGCTCGACCTTGCGCGAGGTGGCCAGGTCGACCACCTGTTGCAGGCTGATGGTGGGCGCGGCGGGGGCGGCATGCATCGCGCCGTGGTTCATGTGTTCGGCATGGTCGCCGGACACCGGCATCGGTGTGTTTTCCATGGCCCAGGGCACGGTCTGTTGCGTCGCGGTGTTGAGCACGCGCGCCTGTTGATCGGAGGTCGGCACGTTGTTCCACATCGCCGCCGGGAAGCGGTTCCACAGGTCGGCGTATTGCTTGCCCCAGAAGCCGGTCCAGGCCATGCCGCTGAGCAGCATCACCAGCAACAACGCCGCGCCCCAGAAACCGGTGACGACATGCAAGTCGCGCCAGAACACACGGCCACGGGTGTTGAAGCGCGGCCACAGCACCCCGGACGATGACTTGCCGCGTGGCCACCACAAGTACATGCCTGAGATCACCAGCATCACGCCCCAACCGGCAGCGAGCTCGACCAGGCGGTCACCCACGGTGCCTATCATCAACTCGCCGTGCAGGGCGCGGGCGATGGCTTGCAGGTTGTTTTTCGCGTCCTGCGTGCCGAGCACGGTGCCGCGATACGGGTCGACGAACACCGTCATTTCGCGGCCGCCGTCGTGCATGACGAACTGTGCGCTGCTGGTGGCGTCGGCCGGTGGCAAGTATTTGCTGAGCCGGCCCTGGGGGTAGGCGGCCTTGGCGCGTTGCAGTTGCTCGTCGGCGCTCAGTGCGCGTTCGGCGGCGGGGACGGTGAGCAGGTGGCCGTACATCAGCGGGTCGAGCTGGGGCTTGAACAGGTAGATGATGCCGGTCAGGGCCAGCAGCACCATGAAGGGGGCGACAAACAGCCCGGCGTAGAAATGCCAACGCCAGGCCAGGTTGTAGAAGGAGATTTTTTGTGTGCTCATCAGGGGGGCTCCGCAAGGTTTTGTTTTTTTGGGGTCAGTTACACCGCCATCGGGGGCAAGCCCCCTCCCACATTTGAAGTGCATTTCAAGTGTGGGAGGGGGCTGATCCCGATGCTTTAGAAGCTCATGTCGACCTTGGTCCAGAGCGTGCGCCCCGGCTCCTTGATGGCCTGCGGATCGTTGGCCGGGTAGCCGAACCCGGCGTTGCCGGCCAGGTTCAAATGCTCGGCGTAGGCTTTGCCGAACAGGTTGTCGACGCCGGTACTGACCTTGAAGTTTTTATTGATGCGGTACGCCGCGTTCAGCGAGAACACGCCAAAGCCGCCGCTCTTGTCGTAGTCCTTGCCGACCACGTTGCCTTTGTTCTGGTCGATGCGGTTTTGCGCGGCGACCACTCGCCACAGGGCGCCGGCGCTCCAGTCGTCCTCGCTGTAGGTCAGGCCCAGGCGCGCATCCAGCGGCGGCATTTGCGGCAGGGGCTTGCCGTCGCTGCTGTTCTTGCCCCAGGCGTAGGCGAGGGTGGCGTCGGCCTTCCAGTTTTGGGTCAGCTTGTACGCCGCGCCCAGTTCGCCGCCCATGATCCGTGCGTCGACGTTGCGCGCCTGGGACGTGGTGCCCATCATTCCGGTCCGGTAGTCGAACAGGATGAAGTCGCGCACCTGCCCGACGTAACCCGAGGCCCAGGCTTCGAGGTCGGCGGTCTTGTATTGCGCGCCGAAGTCGAGTTGGGTGGTTTTTTCCGGTTTCACGCCATCGAACGCGTTGACCGAACCGGCCGCGCCGGTGTTGGGGGAAAACAGTTCCCAGTAGTCCGGGAAGCGTTCGGCGTGGCCCAGCCCGGCGTAGAGCGTGGTCGGGGTGTCTGCCAGGTCGTGCTCGTAGCGCATGAAGCCCGAGGGCAGGGTGTCGGCGCGGGTGTCATCGGCGGTCGGGTTGGCGCGTGCCGACATGCCTGAGCCGATGGTCTGGCGGAAGTCCCGGGCCGAGGCGCGGTCCAGGCGCGCGCCGGTGATCAGGCGGTCGCGGTCGGCGGCGTACCAGGTCAGTTCGCCGAATACGCCGTAGTTATGGAAGTTGGCGTCTTTGTTGCGCGGCAAATCCTTGTAGGTGTCGACGCCCATGCTGCTGCGCTGGCGGTGTTCGTTGGTCTGCGCATCCAGACCGCCGATCAGTTGCAGGTCGGCCCAGCGCCAGGTCGCCTTGATCCGCGCGCCGAGGGTGCGGCGGTCGACGTTGGAGGCCATGGGGCCTGCCATCATCCCGGTGCCCGACGGGACGCGCAGGCTGTAGTTGTCCATGACGTGGTCGGCGTAGTTGTAGTAGACCTGGGCCTCGACCTTGTCCAGCACCTCGCCGATATTGGATTTTTCGAAGCGCAGCCCCAGGCTTTCGCGCAGGAACTGCGAGCCGTCCATGCCGCGCCCGGCGTAGCGCGCCTCGCCATCGCCGCGGCCGGCGGTGAGTTCGAGCAGGGTGTCGGCGTCGGGGGTGAAACCGACCGCGACGTCACCGTTCCACTTGTCGTAGCGCGAGGCGACAGTGTCGTTGTTGCCGTCCTTGTAGTCGTCGGCGTGTGCCTGGTTGCCGATCACCCGCACGTAACCCAGGGGCCCGCCGGCAGCGGCGTCGATGACTTTGTCGAAGCGCCCGTTGGAGCCGGCCAGCACGCTGGCGTTGAGCCGCGTGCCCAGTTCGCCGAAATGCTCGGGCTCGCGCTCGAACAGGATGGTGCCGGCCGACGCGCCCGGGCCCCAGAGCACGGTTTGCGGGCCTTTGATCACGGTGAGTGTGTCGTAGGTTTCCGGGGAAATGTACGAAGTGGGCGCGTCCATCCGGCCCGGGCAGGCGCCGAGCATCATGCTGCCGTTGGTGAGGATGTTCAGGCGCGAGCCGAACATGCCGCGCAGCACCGGGTCGCCGTTGGTGCCGCCGTTGCGCACCAGGGCGAAGCCGGGGATGGTCTTGAGATAGTCGCCGCCGTCGCTGGCGGGCACTGGCTGGCGCGGGTCTTTCGGGTTGGTGACCACGGTCAGCGGCGAGCTGGGGGCGATCGCGGTGATCACGGTGGGGCTCAGTTCGTGCTCGGCGTGCTCATCGGTATCGGCATGGGCCTGTGGCATCAAGAGCGCGCCGCACAGAACGGCGAACACGGGAGTGCTTCCCAAACGGGTGTCAGCAGAAAACCTGGACATGAAAAATTCCATCTATCAATCGTAAACAACACGGCCAGCAGCCTGTGGCTGTCTGTCTAACGTCGGCCGGGGTGAAGTAACGGTGTCAAGTGCTTACGCGGCGATGGGTGGGGCACGGCTGCGCGCGCCGGGGAAAATGCTCTGCCGGGCATGGCCCAGGCGCGGTGAGGGGGTGAGGGCGTTGGCCGGCGATGGGGCGCCGAGGGTGAGGTAGGACACGCTGCCGGGCAGTGCCGGGCAACTGAAGAGCAGGCTGCAATAGCCGCACTTTTCCCAGAGGACGTGGTGTTCGTCGGGGGCTTGTTTTTGAGGCGGACGGTGTTGCGGTTCGCCGTGGCACTCGGGCATGTCCATGGACATGCTCATGGACATACCGGCGTGCTGATTCATCGGCATCGCTTGGGAAATCAGCGGACCGATAAAGATCATCAGCATGGCGAACAGGCTGATCCAACTGCCGCGCTTAAGGCTCACGGGCCTGCGGCGCGGCGCGGACAACCTGGCGCGAGGGGCGCCCATCGAGTGTTGGCCTACTCGCCGTGTTTATGCTCGTGGGGTGCCATCGGCGGGACTTTCTGCACGGACACTTGCACCTCGACGTCCCCGGCTTTTTCGAAGGTCAGGGTCAGTGGGAAGTGCTTGCCGTCGGCCAGTACGCTGCGGTCTTTGAGGCCCAGCAACATCACGTGATAGGCCATGGGCGCGAAGGTCAAGTCACCCTTGGCCGGCACGGCAACGCTGGGCACTTGTTGCATCTTCATCAATGCGCCTTGCATCACATGCTCATGCAGTTCGGCCTTGTCCGCCACCGGCGTCTTGGCGCTGAGCAGGCGGTCCGGGGTTTCGCCGGTATTGTGAACCACAAAGTAGGCCGCGACGGTCGGCGCGTTGGGGGGCAATTCCTGGGACCAGGGATCGCTGACCAGCAGGTCGCCGGCCTTGAAGTCGTCGGCATTGGCAGCACTGAACACCGGCAGCAGCAATGCGGCCAGAAGCAGGGAAGATTTGAGCATGGCAGTTCTCCAGAACGGTTCTAAACGCAGTTCACTTGCGAAGACCATCAGACCGTTGGAGAGGCGCGCGGGTTAAGGCTCGGCCATTGCTGGCGCGGCGTCGGGGACTGCAATGACGGCGGCGGCAGGCTCTGCGCCGCCTCGAACCGCGTGACATACAACTGCGGCACATGCCCCGGCAACGCCACCAACGGCGCCGAGCCCGAGCAACACCAGCAATGCTGCATGGCGGAATGATCGTCCTGCGCCGGTGCCGGAATGTCCAACTTGCCCAGGGCAACGGTTTTCAGGCTGGCGCCATTGGACGAACAGAAACTGCCCCACAACAGTTGCTGCGCGGGGTCCTTGGACTGCTGCATCGCCCCGGCCAGCGGCATGGCAAAGGCGTTGAACAGCACTGCAAAGCAGGCGATCCAGACGATTGCAAAGCGTTGACGGGCCATGGCGGACAATCCGTAGGGTTAAACGATCAGGCGGGTATTTAGCCTGATCGGGGGGGATAAGTAAAAAGTGGCGGTGTGGTTTGGTGTCGCAGTGTGTCAGAGCGCGGTGGCGTGAAGCTTGAGGCCCAGCGCTTTCATGACTTTCATGATAGTCGCGAACTCGGGATTGCCAGTGCTGGAGAGGGCTTTGTACAAACTTTCTCGTCCTAGGCCGGCGTCGCGAGCGACTTGGGTCATGCCTTGGGCGCGAGCGATATCGTTCAACGCTGTGCGAATCAACAGACCGTCGCCAGCATCTTCTTCAAAGCAAGCATCCAGATAGGCGGCCATCTCAAAAGGAGTCTTGAGATATTTTGCGGCATCGAAACGGGTAAAGGATTCGCTCATAAGTCACTCCTTGCGGCCAAGATTTTTTGCCATGTGTATTGCACGCTGGATGTCTCTGCTTTGTGTTGATTTGTCGCCGCCCATCAGCAGCAGATAAACCACCTTGTCTCGGCGAGTGAAGTAAACCCGATACCCGGGGCCTTGGTGGATTCGCATTTCGCAAACGCCCTCTCCTACAGCCTCACAGTCGCCGAAGTTTCCTGCTTGCGCCATGCGCAGCCTTGTCACAATGCGTACTTTTGCGAGCGGATCGCGCATTGCTTCGAGCCATTTGACAAACTCAATGGATTCTTCGAACTCAATCATCGCAAATCGTATTCCTTGGGATACAGGATGGCAAGTTGCGACGCGCTGCAACTGCAGTGCATCCCCATCGCGGAAGCGGGTGCAAAACCGCGAGAGGGGAGGTTAGGGCGGGAGCTTTTGGCTGAACTAGCCGGCTGGTTCGGAGTTGGTCGTAAGGTGAATCGTCTTTCTGCTGGGTAAACCAAACAGTGGGTGTTTTGGCTAGGTCTTCGTACAAACAGAAACGTGCGACACCTTGTTTGAGGTTGCTGGTCGCAAACGTGATCTCTAGTCTGCGGACATCGATGCAAACTCAGCGATCATGCGACTGCTACGCCGTTGAACGGGAGCAAGTTCCCACATTGGCGAGGTGTCGTTTAGCGAGACGATATTGCCTGTAGCACCGCAGCCACGGCTGTAAATTCTCGATCCGCCGTAGCCAACACCGGCCGCCTCAACACCAACACCGGCACCCCTCGCTCGCGCGCCACTTCCAGCTTCGGTTCGGTGGCGGTGCTGCCACTGTTCTTGCTGATCAGCACATCGATCTTTTGTCGTTCGAACAACGCACGCTCGTTTTCGATCAGAAACGGCCCACGCGCGCCAATGACTTCGCAGCGTTCATTGCCTGGATATACCTCCAGCGCGCGCAGTGTCCAGAACTGCTCCTGCGGGATCTCATCAAGATGCTGCAACGGCTCGCGGCCCAAGGTGAACAGCGGGCGCTTGAAGGGTTTCAGGGCCTCGATCAGCTCGGCCCAGTCAGCGACTTCGCGCCAGTCATCCCCCGCTTGCGGTCGCCATGCCGGGCGGCGCAGGGCCCAACACGGCACACCGCACAACCGTGCTGCCTGGGCGGCGTTTTGGCTGATCTGTGCCGCATACGGGTGGGTGGCGTCGAGGATCAGGCCGATGTGTTTGTCGCGCACGAACTGCGCCAACCCTTCAACCCCGCCGTAGCCACCGACACGCACCTGGCAGGTGAGGTCGGTCGGCACGCGGCCCACACCGGCCAGACTGTAGATATGTTCGGGGCCGAGGGTGCGGGCGATGGCGAGGGCTTCGGTGACGCCGCCCAGTAGCAGGATCGGTTTCATAGGGGCTTGATCACGTCCAGCAGGGTGATCGGCAGCGCCTGGCGCCAGGTGTCGAATTCACCGAGCGGCTGGGCCTGGGCCACGTGGAGGCGGGTCAGTTCGCCGCCGTGTCGGGCGCGCCAGGCCATCAGGGTCATTTCGCTTTGCAGGGTCACGGCGTTGGCGACCAGGCGGCCACCGGGGCGCAGGTGCTGCCAGCAGGTCTCGAGCACGCCGTCGCGGGTGACGCCGCCGCCGATGAAGATCGCGTCGGGCGTTTCCAGGCCGCCGAGGGCCGCGGGTGCGGTGCCGCGCACCAGTTGCAGGCCGGGCACGCCGAGGGCGTCGCGGTTGTGTTCGATCAGGCCTTGGCGGCCGGCATCGGCTTCAATCGCCAAGGCGCGGCAGCTCGGGTGGGCGCGCATCCACTCGATGCCGATGGAGCCGCTGCCCGCGCCCACGTCCCAGAGCAATTCGCCGGGCAGTGGCGCCAGGCGGGCCAGGGTCATGGCGCGCACGTCGCGCTTGGTCAGTTGGCCGTCGTGTTTGAATGCCACATCCGGCAGGCCGGCGAGGCGCGACAGGCGTGGGGCATCGGCGTCGGCCTGGCAGTCGATGGCGACCAGGTTCAGATCGGCGACCGCGGCGTGCGGCCAAGCGTGGGCCACGCCATCGACACGCTGCTCAGCCGCGCCGCCCAGGTGTTCAAAGACGCTGAGGCGGCTCGGCCCAAAGCCGGATTCAGCCAACAGCGCGGCAATCGCGGCAGGGCTCTGCCCATCGTTGCTCAACACCAGCAAGCGCACGCCGCTGGCCAGATGTGCATTCAACGCCGTCAAGGGCCGGGCCACCACCGATAACGTCATCACGTCCTGCAACGCCCAGCCCAGGCGCGCCGCCGCCAGCGACACAGAGGAGGGCGCCGGCAAAATCAGCATCTCTTCAGCCGGCACCTGCCGCGCCAGGCTGGCGCCGACGCCGTAGAACATCGGGTCGCCGCTGGCCAGCACGCACACCGGTTCACCGCGTCGCGCCAATAGCGGCGCCAGGGAAAACGGGCTCGGCCACAACTGGCGTTCGCCGCGCACGCACACCGGCAACAGGTCCAATTGGCGCTGGCCACCGATGATCCGCGCGGCACGCAACACGGCGTGCCGGGCGTTTCTGCCGAGCCCTTTGAAGCCGTCTTCACCGATGCCTATTACCGTCAGCCAGGGCGACATATGAATTCCTTGAACGACATCCGACGGGCAGGCTTTTCATGCCGTCGGACAAAGCAGGCATAATACCGCGCCTTGACCCGCGAACCGGTAGCCCCGTGAACCCAATCCCTGCTCTGAACACCTTGCGCCCCTCGGCTTGCCCGGGGTTGCTGCGTATCGTCCAGGCGTTGGACGGCGGCATCTGCCGGATCAAACTGGCCGGCGGCGCGATCAGCGCCGCACAAGCCCATGCCGTGGCGGACGCGGCCCAGGCCTATGCGGGCGGGGTGATCGAGGCGACCAACCGCGCCAACCTGCAGATCCGCGGGATCGGCGCCGAGCAGCAGGCCTTGATCGCGATGCTCCTTGCCGCAGGCCTCGGCCCCAGCACCGCCGCCGGTGACGACGTGCGCAACCTGATGCTCAGCCCCAGCGCCGGTATCGACCCGCAGATGCTGTTCGATACGCGCCCGCTGGCCGACCAGATCCTCGCCACCCTGCAAAACCACACGCGCTTCCACGAGCTGTCGGCCAAGTTCGCGGTGCAACTGGATGGCGGTGAAACCCTGGCGATGCTCGAACATCACCATGACCTGTGGCTGTCGGCCTTTGAGCAGGGCGGCGAAACACTGCTCGCGTTCGGCCTGGCCGGCTGCCCGGGGTTGGATGCGCCGTTGGCGGCCGTGCGCTTGGAGCAGGGGCATGCCTTGGTGGTGGCGGTGTTGGAACGGTTTCTGGACCTGGCCACGCCGGCGCAAACACGCATGCGTCATCTGCCTGTGGATAACTTCCTGGTCGGGCTGGACCTGCCGTTATTGCCGGTCGATGGCTTCAAGCGCCCGGCCAGCGGGGCGTGGCTGCACCTGGGAAGTTATCCACAGCGTCAGCACGGTCGGGTCTACGTGACCGCCGTGACGCCGCTGGGTCGACTCGACGCCTCCATGCTCAAGGGCGCAGCGCAACTCGCCGATGAGTATGGCGACGGCACGCTGCGCTTTACCCCCTGGCAAGGCCTGCTGCTGCCCAACGCCAAATGCCAGGATGCCGCCGCGATCACCGCGCGCCTGGAACGGCTGGGCTTCCTCTGCTCGGCCGACCAGCCGCTGGCGCAGCTGATCGCCTGCACCGGCTCCAGCGGCTGCGGCAAAGGCCTGGCCGATACCAAGGCCGACGCGATGCAACTGGCCGCGCTGCGCCCCGGCCACGCGGTACATCTGTCTGGCTGCGCGCGTTCCTGCGCCGCCGCGCACATCGCGCCGGTGACCTTGCTGGCGGTCAGCCCCGGCCATTACGACGTCTATTTTCGCGAAGCAGCCCAGCCCGGTTTCGGCCGGCTGCACGCGCGCACTCTTTCTATTGAAGCGGCGGGCGCCCTGCTGCGCGCTCACCCACGGAGCAACACCGATGATTGATTACATCCGCGACGGTCAGGAGATCTATCGCAACTCCTTCGCCATTATTCGCGCGGAAGCCAGGTTGGAGCGCATCCCGGCCGACCTGGAAAAACTCGCGGTGCGCGTGATTCATGCCTGCGGCATGGTCGAGGCGATCGACGGCCTGCAGTTCTCCGCAGGCGCAGGCAAGGCCGGGCGCGAGGCGCTGGCCGCCGGTGCGCCGATTCTGTGCGATGCGCGGATGGTGTCCGAAGGCGTGACCCGTGCGCGGCTGCCGGCCAACAACGAAGTGATCTGTACCCTGCGCGACGAACGCGTGCCGGCGTTGGCGCAGAAGCTGGGCAACACCCGCTCCGCCGCCGCCCTGGAACTGTGGCGCCCGCACCTGGCCGGCAGTGTGGTGGTGATCGGCAATGCGCCGACCGCCTTGTTCTACCTGCTGGAAATGCTCGACGCCGGCGCGCCGAAACCGGCGTTGATCCTTGGCTTCCCGGTGGGCTTCGTCGGCGCCGCCGAATCCAAGGCGATGCTGGCCGCCGACAGCCGTGGCGTGCCGTTCGTGATCATGCAGGGCCGCCTGGGCGGCAGTGCGATGGCGGCCGCGGCGGTCAATGCCCTGGCCACGGAGGTCGAATAATGCCGGCACGCGGACGTTTGATCGGCCTGGGCGTCGGCCCCGGCGACCCGGAACTGATCACCCTCAAGGCCCTGCGCCTGCTGCGCGAATCGCCGGTGGTGGCGTACTTCGTGGCCAAGGGCAAAAAGGGCAACGCCTTCGGCATCATCGAAGACCACCTGGTGGCGCAGCAAACCCTGATGCCGCTGGTGTACCCGGTGACCACCGAAGCGTTGCCGGCGCCGCTGTCCTATGAACAGGTGATCAGCGATTTCTACGACAGCGCCAGCCAGGACGTCGCCGCGCACCTGGACGCCGGCCGCGATGTGGCGGTGATCTGTGAAGGCGACCCGTTCTTCTACGGCTCCTACATGTACCTGCATGACCGCCTGGCCGAGCGCTACGAAGCGCAGGTCATCCCCGGCGTGTGTTCGATGCTCGGTGGCGCCTCGGTGCTCGGCGCGCCGCTGGTGTATCGCAACCAGAGCCTGTCGGTGCTGTCGGGGGTGCTGCCCCATGAAGACCTCAAGCGTCGCCTGGCGGATGCCGATGCGGCGGTGATCATGAAGCTGGGGCGCAACTTCCCCAAGGTGCGCCAGGTGCTCGAAGAACTCGGCCTGGCCGAGCGTGCGCTGTATGTGGAGCGCGCGACCATGGCCAACCAGAAAATCGTCCCGCTGGATCAAGTCGAGCCGATGTCCTCGCCGTATTTCTCGCTGATCATCGTGCCCGGTGAACGGTGGCAAGGTTGATGCGCCCGGCGATCGTCATCCTCGGGCAGGGCAGCCTGGCCACGGCGCGCAGGATTGCGCAGGTGTATCCGGGCGCGGTGATCCACGGCCTGCTGGGCCGGGTCGACGGCGCGGACCAGAGCTACCGCGAATTCGGCGCGACCCTGCGCCAGCTCTATCAGCAAGGCACGCCGCTGATCGCGCTGTGCGCCGCCGGTATCGTGATCCGCACCCTGGCGCCGCTGCTGCTGGAAAAAGGTGAAGAACCCGCCGTACTGGCCGTGGCCGAAGACGGCAGCGCGGTGGTGCCGTTGCTCGGTGGCCTGGGCGGGGTGAATGACATGGCGCGGGAGATTGCCGCGGCGTTGGGCGTGGCCGCCGCGATCACCACCAGTGGCGAGCTGCGTTTCGGCACGTGCCTGCTCAACCCTCCGGCCGGTTATCAACTGGCGGACCTGGAGCTGGGCAAGCGCTTCGTCAGCGACCTGCTTGCCGGCGAAAGCGTGCGTATCGAAGGCGCGGCGCCGTGGCTTGACCAGGCCAACCTGGCGCAGGACCGACAGGCGCGCCTGGCGATCCACGTAGGCAGCGCCGAGCGCGTGCCGGCGGCCAACGAGTTGCTGATTTATCCACAGAGCGTGTGCGTCACCTGCAAGCCCAGCGCGCAATTGGCGCAGCGTGTGCGTGGCGCGTTGCATGCCTCGGGGATTGCCCTGCAGTCACTGGCCTGCCTGTTGGCCAGCGATACCCAGATGGCCGAACCGTCGTTGCACGAAGCGGCGTTGGAGTTAGGCGTGCCGCTGCGTTTCGCCGAGGTGGAGCAAGCGGCGGACATCGTTGTTTCGGTCGCCGAACAGCCCTTGGACGTGTCCCAGGTCGGTCGCCCGCGTGGCCGTCTTGCGGTGATCGGCCTCGGCCCTGGCGCCGCCGACCTGATGGTGCCGGCGGTGAAGGCCGAACTGGCGCGCTGTACCGATGTGCTGGGGTACGAAACCTACGTCCGCATGGCCGGGCCGTTCCGCGACGATCAGGTGCAGCACTGCACCGACAACCGTGAAGAAATGCAGCGCGCCCGCCACGCTTTCGCGCTGGCCGCCCAAGGCCGTTCGGTGGTGGTGGTGTCGTCCGGCGACCCTGGTGTGTTCGCTATGGCGGCGGCGGTGATCGAGGCGCTGCACGAGTCCGACGACCCGGCCTGGCACCAAGTCGAGCTGGAAATCCTGCCGGGCGTTTCCGCGTCCCTGGCCACCGCGGCCCAGGCCGGCGCGCCGTTGGGGCACGACTTCTGCGTGATGTCGCTGTCGGACAACCTCAAGCCCTGGTCGATCATCGAGCAGCGCCTGGACCTCGCGTCCCAGGCCGACCTGGCCCTGGCGTTCTACAACCCGATCTCGCGTGCGCGGCCGTGGCAACTGGGGCGTGCCCTGGAGATTGTCGCGCAACACCGCAACGCCGCAACGCCGGTGGTGCTGGGCCGCGATATCGGGCGGCCGGGCCAGACCCTGCGCGTGACCACGCTGGGGCAACTGACCCCGGAACAGGTGGACATGCGGACCATGGTGCTGATCGGCTCGTCCACCACCTGCGCGTTCCCGCGCGCCGGCGGCGGTGAGTGGGTGTACACGCCGCGCTGGTATGGCGAAAAACCGGCCTCCTGAAAAGCGCCGCGCGAGCGCCGGAAAGCTCCGAATGACGCTGGGTGAACACCTGCCGTGATTCGGGGCTTTTTCTTTTTTTATCGATGAAATCCGGAACTGCCCGTGGGGCGCCCAACGAATGCTGGGCTGCGCTTTGCGAGCGCTGCCGGCAAGGGATGTTTGTCGTGTGGAAAGCCCGTCGGCGCCTGGACTAGTGTGGACACACGCCCCATGTGGGGTGCTTGTGGAGAACTGAAAATGGAGCGACATCACAGAAGGATCAACAGCACCAAGCGGCGCAAATTGATTGCCGCCTATAAGCTGCCCGGCGCGCCGGGGACGCACGCGGCTTTACCGCTGGATACCGAGGACGGCTGCAACGCGGCGGTGGTCAACAATGGCGTGATCTCGTTCGCCGACGGCCTGAGCGGCCTGAACCGCGAATACATCCGCAAAAGCTATCTGTTGGCCAGCAGCTACGTCAGCGATGTCTTGAAGATCAGTCGCGGCACGGAGGGCTGGTACGACGAATTTATCAAGGTGATGATCAGCCTGGGCTGGCTGCCGGTGCGCAGCCGGTTCGAGCGGGTCTCAAGCGCCGGCAAGGGGCTGACGGTGCAACTGGCGGCGCTGAATATCATCGCCACCCTGCTGGCCTCGACCTCACTGGCCGGGCCTCTGCTGACGGCGCTGCCGAAACTGGCCGCCGATGCGCTGGAAACATTGAAACAGATGCCGGCGTCATTCGAGCTGTTCAAGCGCAATAGCAGCGTGCATCAGGGCGGCGATTTTGGCTTGGCGTCCTGCGCCGAAACCGACGGCGAAGTCATGATGGTGCTGGTGACCTACAGCTCCCATGGCGTCAGCAAGCACGTGGGGCTGCCTTTTCTTGAGTGGGACAGTTCCTCGTTCGAGGCCTTCAGCGGGCAAACCTGCCTGGTGCTGAATACCTCGGTGGTCAACGAAAAAACCATCCAGTTGATGCGTGAGAGTGCGGGCGACAAGGTGCAACTGGCGATCGCCAAATACCGGATCTAAGGCACCAGGTAGCCGCGCACCCCGGTAAAGATGATTTGTGCGGCCAAGGCGCACACGAACAAGCCCATCAAGCGACTGACAATCTGCAAGCCCTGGTCACCGAGAATCCGTTCGATACGGTTGGACAAATACAGCACCACGCCCACCGTGAAGCTGGCCAGGGCGATGCTGAGGATGGCGGCGATTTTGTCGTCCCAATGGGGCTGGCTGACGCCCATCACCAGCAGCGCCCCGATGGTGCCGGGGCCGACGGTGAGCGGAATGGTCAGCGGCACGATGGTCACGTCCTGCTGCACGTTATCGGTCTGCACCGCCGACTTGCCCTGCGCCATGCCCAGGGCCGAGATGAACAGCACACTGCCGGCGCCGATGCGGAAAGCGTCCACGGTGATGCCGAACACGCTGAAAATCACCCGGCCGAACAGGTAGAGCAAGACGCTCGACACCAGCGTCGCCAACGCCACTTTCCAGGCCAGGCGTCGCCGTTCCTTGCTCGAATAGCCGCGGGTCAGGCTGATAAAACAGGACAACACGAAGAACGGGCTGTAGAGCACCAGCATCTTCAGGTAAACGCTGAATAACACGTGGAGCATGGGGGTGGCTCGCGACAGAAGGAGATTGGCGGAGTCTATCAGGCGACAGAGATCAAATGTGGGAGGGAGCTTGCTCCCGATAGCGGTGTGACAGTCAGCTTATTTGTAACTGTTCCAGCGCTATCGGGAGCGAGCTTGCCATCGCTGTCTTTCAGTCGATGCATCGGTGACTGATCCGCCGCTATCGGGGCAAGCCCCCTCCCACATAGGATCTGTGGTGTTCATCCATTGTGTGGCAGACGCAGGCTCAGTGTGGGAGGGGGCTTGCCCCCGATGGCGGTGTGACCGTCAGCTTATTTGTAACTGTTCCAGCGCTATCGGGAGCAAGCTTGCCATCGCTGTCTTTCAGTCGATGCATCGGTGACTGATCCGCCGCCATCGGGGGCAAGCCCCCTCCCACATAGGATCTGTGGTGTTCATCCATTGTGTGGCAGACGCAGGCTCAGTGTGGGAGGGGGCTTGCCCCCGATAGCGGTGTGGCAGTCAGCTTATTTATAACTGCTCCAGCGCTATCGGGAGCAAGCTTGCCATCGCCGGCTTTCAGTCGATGCATAGGTGACTGGTCCACCGCCATCGGGGGCAAGCCCCTCCCACATAGGATCTGTGGTGTTCATCCATTGTGTGGCAGACGCAGGCTCAGTGTGGGAGGGGGCTTGCTCCCGATAGCGGTGTGGCAGTCAGCTTATTTGTAACTGTTCCAGCGCTATCGGGAGCAAGCTTGCCATCGCTGTCTTTCAGTCGATGCATCGGTGACTGATCCACCGCCATCGGGGGCAAGCCCCCTCCCACATAGGATCTGTGGTGTTCATCCATTGTGTGGCAGACGCAGGCTCAGTGTGGGAGGGGGCTTGCCCCCGATAGCGGTGTGACCGTCAGCTTATTTGTAACTGTTCCAGCGCTATCGGGAGCAAGCTTGCCATCGCCGGCTTTCAGTCGATGCATAGGTGACTGGTCCACCGCCATCGGGGGCAAGCCCCCTCCCACATAGGATCTGTGGTGTTCATCCATTGTGTGGCAGACGCAGGCTCAGTGTGGGAGGGGGCTTGCCCCCGATGGCGGTGTGACAGTCAGCTTATTTGTAACTGTTCCAGCGCTATCGGGAGCGAGCTTGTCATCGTCGGCTTTCAGTCGATGCATAGGTGACTGGTCCGCCGCCATCGGGGGCAAGCCCCTCCCACATAGGATCTGTGGTGTTCATCCATTGTGTGGCAGACGCAGGCTCAGTGTGGGAGGGGGCTTGCTCCCGATAGCGGTGTGGCAGTCAGCTTATTTGTAACTGTTCCAGCGCTATCGGGAGCGAGCTTGCCGTCGCTGTCTTTCAGTCGATGCATAGGTGACTGGTCCGCCGCCATCGGGGGCAAGCCCCCTCCCACATAGGAATCTGTGGTGTTCATCCATTGTGTGGCAGACGCAGGCTCAGTGTGGGAGGGGGCTTGCCCCCGATAGCGGTGTGGCAGTCAGCTTATTTGTAACTGTTCCAGCGCTATCGAGAGCAAGCTTGCCATCGCCGGCTTTCAGCCGATGCATAGGTGACTGGTCCACCGCCATCGGGGGCAAGCCCCCTCCCACATTCGATCGCATTTGACGTTAAGAGGGCGCATGCTCCGGCCGTGGCTGACGCTGCGCCACCCAGTACTCCACCAGCTCGCGCAATTGTGACAATTCCACCGGCTTGGCCATGTGCCCGTCCATCCCGGCCTGGCGTGCGCGCTCTTTGTGTTCCGAGAGGATGTGTGCGGTGAGCGCCACCACCGGCGTGCGAATGCGCTGGTGGCTGACTTCCCAGGCCCGCAACTGTTGGGTCGCGGAGAAGCCATCGAGGATCGGCATTTCACAGTCCATCAACACCAGATCATAGCGCTGGGCCTTCATCGCCTGCAGGGCTTCTTCGCCGTTGCTCGCGGTGTCCGGGTTGAGGTTGAGCTTGCCGAGCATGCCGCGGATGACTTTGGTGGAGATGCTGTTGTCTTCGGCCACCAGGATGCGGAAGTCGCTGGGCACGATGATGGCCGCCGGCGCGTTGAGGGGCGCGCGTGGCTGCCCGCCGCCTTTGCTGCGCTGGGTCAGTTCGTCGGCCAGGGTGGTCTTGAGGGTGTAGCCGGCCACCGGCTTGGCGAGGATGCGCTTGATCCCGCAATTGCGCGCGATGATCTTGCTCGGCGCGTTACTGATGCCGGTGAGCATGATCAGCAGGATGTCGTGGTTGAGGCTCGGGTCTTCCTTGATCTTGGCTGCCAGTTGCATGCCGGTCATGCCGGGCATGTTCTGGTCCAGCAGCACCACGTCGAAGTAATCACGCAGGTGCGCCTTGGTGCGCAACAACGCCAGGGCTTCCTTGCCCGACGGCACGGCGCTGACATTCAGGCCCCAGGCGGTGCATTGCTGCACCAGCACTTTGCGGCAGGTGTCGTTGTCGTCCACCACCAATACCCGCGCACCCTTGAGCGGGCCGTCGAGGTCGGAGGTCGGGTGTTCCAGGCGTTCCGGGTCCAGCGGCAGGGTCAGCCACAGGGTGCTGCCTTGTTGTGCGCCGCTCTTGATGCCGAATTCGCCGTTCATCAACAGGATCAACTGGCGCGCGATGACCAGGCCCAGGTGGCCGCTCAAACGGGTGGCCGAGAGGAAGTTCTTGCTGTGCAGTTCGCTGTGCAGCAACGCATCGCGTTCGGCGGCTTCCATTGGCAGGCCGCTGTCCTGCACGGCAATGCGCAGGCGCGGCTTGGGGCTGCGCTCGTCGAGGGCGACGACGATCAACACTTCGCCTTCATCGGTTTTCTGCAGGGCGTTTTCCAGCAGGCTCAACATCGCCTGGCGCAGGCGCGTCGGGTCGCCGCTGATCACCCGCGGCACCTGGGGCTGGATAAAGCTGATCAGCTCGACGTTCTGCTGCTCGGCCTTGGCGCGGAAGATGCTCAGGCAGTCGTCGATCAGCGCATTGAGGTCGAACTGCACGTCGTCCAATTCGATCTGCCCGGATTCCAGCTTGGAGATATCGAGGATTTCGTTGATCAGTGTGAGCAGTTCGTTACCGGCGCTGTGGATCGTCTGCACATAGTCGCGCTGTTTGACCGACAACGGCGTGCCCAGCAGCAGCTCGGTCATGCCCAGCACGCCGTTCATGGGGGTACGGATTTCGTGGCTGATCTTCGCCAGGAACTCGGCCTTGGCGGCGATTTCGGCGTTGCTGGCCGCCAGCTCGCGGCTGAGGCTGAAGCGTGCTTCGACGATGGCGCGCTGGCGTTCGCCGAGGGCCAGGCTCATCAGCAGGCCACTGAGGCAGATAAAGCTGAGCAGGGTAATGATCAAGCCTTGCGGCGCCAGCAGCGTGAGGCCAAGCAAGGCAGGCAGGATGATCAGTGTGCCGATGTTGAACACCACCATCCCCGCCACGAACAACCGCGCCGGCCGGTAGCCTTTTTGCCAGTGATAGGCCGAGACAAACAACATGCTCAGGCCGGCCAGGGCCACCAGGACGTAAGTGATGATGTTCAGCGGCAACGTGTTGACGAACAACAGCAGCAGGCCGCACAGCACGATCAACAGAATGTCGGCCATCAACAGTTTGTTCAGCGGGTGCGGGCCCAGCGGCATGAAGAAGCGATAGGCAAACATCAGCCCGCACGGTGCGGTCAGCAGCAGGGCGAGGTAGGCGCCCGGCGTCTGGATCGCGTGCCAGTTCTGCAGCCATGGCCCCAGCAGGTTGAGCAGCAACGCCAGGCTGAGCAGCAGCAGCACTTCGCAGGCCGCCAGCCACAGGCTGCTGCGTGAGCGGTGGTAGGCGAAGCGGGAGAGGTTGTGCAGGATCAGCATCAGCAGACAGCCGAACAGCAGGCCGTAGATCAGCGTCTGGCTTTGGTCGGCGGCGGCGAGTACGGCCGGCTCCAGGGTGATATAGGGGCGCAGTTCGTGTTCCGAGACCAGGCGCAGGTACACCTCAAGGGGCTTCGGGCTCTGGGGCATCGGCAGCATGAAGTCGCTGCTGGGCAGCGGGCGCTCGGCCTGGGGCTGGCGCGTGCCGGTGGTTTGCTGTTCCACCAGGGTGTCGCCATCCAGCACATACAGACTCAGGAGGGAAACGTCCGGGGCAAACACCCGCAGCACTTGCTCGTGCTGGCCGGGTTGCAGCTTGAAGCGTACCCACAACGCACCGTCCGGCTCGGCGGCAGTGATCCGGTCCAGTTCGATGGGGCTGAATTGATTGGTGTAGCGGGGCGAACGGATATCGCTCAGTTGCAGGTCGGCCTGTTCATCAAGCAATACTGCCCAGCCACTGCCTTGCGCAGCGGCCTGGGCCGGGAGCAAACAGAGCAGTGTCAGCAGACTGACAGTGAAACCTATGGCGATCCTGAGCCAGCGCACGGCGAAATCCCTTCGTAGGTTGAAGCACGGGTTAACTATGCGCGGGGTCATACGAGTACGGCAAGGGCCAGAGGCCCTTACCTAACCGAACGGATAGCGACTTAATGAGTCTCGCCACGTTCACGGGCAATCGCGCGATAGCCGATATCTTTACGGTAGAAGCAGCCGTTCCAGCTGATTTTCGCCGCCAGTTTGTAAGCCTGTTGCTGTGCAGCGTCGACACTGGCGCCCATCGCGGTGGCACATAGCACACGGCCACCTGCGGTCACCACCTTGCCGTCCTGCAGCGCAGTGCCCGCATGGAACACTTTGCCTTCCAGCGTCGCCGCCGCGTCCAGGCCTTCAATCACATCGCCCTTGGCGTAGTCGGCCGGGTAACCGCCGGCTGCCAGCACAATGCCGACGCTCGGGCGTGGGTCCCACTGGGCTTCAACCTTGTCCAGGGCCTGGGCCAGCGCGGCTTCCACCAGCAGCACCAGGCTCGATTGCAGGCGCAGCATCACCGGTTGGGTTTCCGGGTCGCCGAAGCGGCAGTTGAACTCGATGACCTTCGGGTTACCGGCCTTGTCGATCATCAGACCGGCGTAGAGGAAACCGGTGTAGACGTTGCCTTCATCGGCCATGCCGCGCACGGTCGGCCAGATCACCAGGTCCATCACACGCTGATGCACTTCGCTGGTCACGACCGGGGCCGGGGAGTAAGCCCCCATGCCGCCGGTGTTCGGGCCGCTGTCGCCGTCGCCGACGCGCTTGTGGTCCTGGCTGGTGGCCATCGGCAGGACGTTCTTGCCGTCGACCATCACGATGAAGCTGGCTTCTTCGCCGTCGAGGAATTCTTCGATGACCACGCGCGAACCGGCTTCACCGAAGGCGTTGCCGGCGAGCATGTCGCGCACGGCGTCTTCGGCTTCCTGCAGGGTCATGGCGACGATCACGCCTTTGCCCGCGGCCAGACCGTCGGCCTTGATCACGATCGGCGCGCCTTTTTCACGCAGGTAAGCCAGGGCTGGCTCGATCTCGGTGAAGTTCTGGTAGTCGGCGGTCGGGATCTTGTGGCGCGCCAGGAAATCCTTGGTGAATGCCTTGGATCCTTCCAGCTGGGCCGCGCCGGCGGTCGGGCCGAAGCAGTCCAGGCCGCGGCTGCGGAACAGGTCGACGACACCGGCAACCAGCGGCACTTCCGGACCGACGATGGTCAGGGAAACGTTTTTCTCGGCGAAATCCGCCAGTTGTTCCAGGGCCAGCACGTCGATGGCGACGTTTTCGCACTTGGCTTCAATGGCGGTGCCGGCGTTGCCGGGGGCTACGAATACTTTCTGGACGCGTGGGTCCTGGGCAACTTTCCAGGCCAGGGCGTGTTCACGGCCACCGCTGCCAATAATCAAAACATTCATTTCAAAAACCTCTGAGAAACGCTGTGCTTCCCTGTAGGAGCGAGCTTGCTCGCGAAGGTCGTCAACGATAACGAGGGAAACCTGACACCTCGTGGCGTTTTTGAGTTTTTCGCGAGCAAGCTCGCTCCTACAGTCGGGAAGCGGTGCTGTTTAGTGACGGAAGTGGCGCATGCCGGTGAAGACCATGGCGATGCCGGCTTCGTCAGCCGCAGCAATCACTTCGGCATCACGCATCGAGCCGCCTGGCTGGATCACTGCGGTGACGCCGGCCTTGGCCGCGTTGTCCAGGCCGTCGCGGAACGGGAAGAACGCGTCGGACGCCATCACCGAGCCCGCAACCTGCAAACCGGCGTGTTCAGCCTTGATCGCGGCGATGCGCGCCGAGTTCACACGGCTCATCTGGCCGGCGCCGACACCGATGGTCTGGCGGTTCTTGGCGTAGACGATGGCGTTGGACTTGACGTACTTGGCCACTTTCCAGGCGAAGATCAGGTCGTTGATTTCCTGCTCGGTCGGTGCGCGCTTGGTCACCACTTTCAGGTCGGCGCTGCTGATCATGCCGATGTCGCGGCTTTGCACCAGCAGGCCGCCGTTGACGCGCTTGTAGTCCCAGGCAGGGGCACGTTCGGCCGACCATTCGCCGCAGGCCAGCAGGCGCACGTTGGCTTTGGCGGCCACGATGGCGCGGGCTTCCTCGCTGACGGACGGGGCGATGATCACTTCGACGAACTGACGCTCGACGATGGCCTTGGCGGTCGCGGCGTCGAGTTCGCGGTTGAAGGCGATGATGCCGCCGAAGGCCGATTCGGTGTCGGTGGCGTAGGCCAGTTCGTAGGCCTGGCGGATGCCGCCTTCAGCGTCCGGGCTCACGGCCACGCCGCACGGGTTGGCGTGCTTGACGATCACGCAGGCCGGCTTGACGAAGCTCTTCACGCATTCCAGCGCGGCGTCGGTGTCGGCCACGTTGTTGTAGGACAGTTCTTTGCCTTGCAGCTGGGTCGCGGTGGCGATGCCCACTTCGGCCGGCTTGGCTTCCACGTAGAACGCCGCGCTCTGGTGCGGGTTCTCGCCGTAGCGCATTTCCTGGGCCTTGATGAACTGGCTGTTGAAGGTCCGCGGGAACTGGCTGCGACCTTCTGTGCTGAGGGTCTCGGCGGCCTGGTTCACGGTGCCCATGTAGTTGGCGATCATGCCGTCGTAGGCGGCGGTGTGTTCGAACGCCTTGAGCATCAGGTCGAAACGCTGGGCGTAGGTCAGGCCACCGGCTTTGAGGTTTTCAAGCACCTGGGCGTAGTCGCTGGCGTTGACCACGATGGCCACGTCTTTGTGGTTCTTGGCGGCCGAGCGAACCATGGTCGGGCCGCCGATATCGATGTTTTCGATGGCGGTCGGCAGGTCGCAGCCCGGCTTGTTGATGGTGGCTTCGAACGGGTAGAGGTTGACGGCCACCAGATCGATCGGCTTGATGCCGTGCTCGTTCATGATGGCATCGTCGATACCGCGACGGCCGAGGATGCCACCATGGATTTTCGGGTGCAGGGTCTTGACCCGACCGTCCATCATCTCTGCGAAACCGGTGTAGTCCGCGACTTCTACTGCGGCCACGCCGTTGTCTCGCAGCAGTTTGAAGGTCCCGCCCGTGGAGAGGATTTCCACGCCCAGGGCTTCCAGCCCCCGGGCAAATTCGAGAACCCCGGTCTTGTCGGAGACACTGATCAAGGCGCGGCGGATCGGCAGGCGGGTAGTCTGGTCGGTCATTTCAATTTCCATCAAAAGCAAAGGAGTCAGCAAAAAAGGCGACCGGTTTTACGCGGGCGCCTTTCTGGTCGGATTGAATGCTTACAGCAAATCGTATTGTTTGAGCTTTTTGCGCAAGGTGCCACGGTTGAGGCCCAGCAGCTCACTGGCTTTGGTCTGGTTGCCCTTGACGTAGTTCATCACGCTTTCGAGCAAGGGCGCTTCGACTTCGGAGAGCACGAGGTTGTACACGTCCGTGACGGAAGCGCCCTCAAGGTGGGCGAAATAATTGTGCAGCGCCTTCTCGACACTCCCGCGAAGGGTCTGGCCTTCTTCGCTCGGCGTGTTGAGGTGCTGTTTCAAATTGACGTTGTCGCTCACGGGTGTTGTTCCACTCACTAAAGTCTCGGTCATCATCGTCATGCGGCCACCCCCTCTCCGTCCCCTGTCACCAGGCTCTTGTCACGTTCGCTGAAGAACTCACGAACGTTGGCGCACTGTGCTTCCGTATCATCCAAACGATTGAAGTGGGCGCGAAACTCCCTGGCGCCCGGCAGGGTTGCGAGATACCAGCCGACATGCTTGCGAGCAATGCGTACTCCCATCACGTCTCCGTAGAAGGCGTGCAGGGCGGCCAGATGCTCTAGCAGAATACGTTCCACCTCGATCAACCCCGGTGCCGGCAACAGCTCGCCGGTACGCAGAAAGTGTTCGACTTCACGAAAAATCCATGGCCGCCCCTGGGCGGCCCGGCCAATCAACAGGCCATCGGCACCGGTCGCATGCAGCACGCGCCGGGCTTTCTCGGCTGAGTCGATATCGCCATTGGCAAATACCGGCATCGACACGGCCTGCTTGATCGCGGCAATGGTGTCGTACTCGGCTTCGCCGGTGTAAAGATCGGCGCGGGTGCGGCCATGCACCGCCAGCGCTGAAATACCCGCCTGTTCGGCGATCTTCGCCACCGTCAGGCCATTCTTGTTGTCCCGGTCCCAGCCGGTACGAATCTTCAGGGTGACCGGAACATCCACTGCGGCGACAACGGCCTGCAGGATCTCGGCGACCAACTGCTCATCCTTCAACAGCGCGGAACCGGCGGCCTTGTTGCAGACCTTCTTGGCCGGACAGCCCATGTTGATGTCAATGATCTGCGCGCCCAGCTCCACGTTGGCCCGGGCCGCCTCCGCCAGCATCTGTGCGTCGCCACCGGCGATCTGTACCGAGCGGGGCTCGGGATCACCTTCGTGGATCATGCGCAGCCGCGATTTGCGGGTGTTCCACAAGCTCATGTCGCTGGTGACCATTTCCGAGACTACTAGACCCGCGCCCAAACGCTTGCACAGCTGACGAAAGGGCTGGTCGGTGACTCCCGCCATTGGCGCGAGAATCAAACCATTGTGCAATGTGTATGGGCCGATGCGTACCGCCGACATAGGACTTCCCTGTTGTGGGGCCGGATCATTAGAGTTCGAAAAAGGGTTGGCATGATACCCGCTCTCGATGACTGGATAAAGGCTGAATTGGATAAAATCTGAACAGTTATTTCTTTATCGCCACCGGTTTGGTTGCCGGCGGTCCAGTCAATAATCCGTCGTCAAACCTCGATGACCGCGCCGATTCACTCGGGCGAATGAAAGCTCAGGCTGTAATTCACCGCTTTGTTGCCGGGGTCGAGGATGTCCAGGGAGATATGGATCGGCGTCTGCGACGGCATTTCACTGACCCCAGCCAGCTCACCGCTCAGGTATTCGGCGGGCTTGAAGCGCCGACTGGCGATCAGGTTGCCGTTCAGGTCGGCAAAGCGCAGTTCCAGCAACGGAAACGGCTGGGAGAACGTCGCGCGGTTATAGATGATTGCATCCACCACCAGCGCGCCGGCGAATTCAGGATGGCTGCGCACCACCAGGTTGCTGCTCTTGATGTGCGCGATATCGACCCGTGATGGCACCGTGCAGCCCAATGTCGGGCACAGTTGCTGGAACCACGGGCGATAGGCGTCCTGGCGCGCCAGGTCGTCGAACTGGTAGGCAATGTACTGGCCGGCGAGGCCGGCGGCGGCGATCAGCACCAGCAACAGCCAGAGCAGGCGACGGCCCCAGCTTGACGGGCGTTTGCCGGCGTACAAGTGCAGCGGGTCATCTTCGAGGTCCTGCAGCAGTTCGTCGTGGGCGCTGGCGGCGCTGCGCGAGCGCTTGCGGCCTTGGGGGCGCTCGTCGGGTTCCGGCGCGTCCACGTCGTCGCTGACCGCGCTCACGGGTGGGTCGAGTTCGTCGTCTTCATCGGCAGGTGTGGAACGCAGCGGCGGTTCATCGTCGATGTCGTCGGTGGCGAGGGACATCGACGGTTCGGTGCGCTGTTTAGTCGCAGGGGCATTTGCCGGTTCAGGTTCGTCTTCGGGCGCTTTGGCGCGTTCTTCAGGCGGTTCGCTGAACAGGCTGGCGGCCCATTTTTCTTCCTCGGCCTTGATCGTGTCGCGGCTGGCGCTGAGGGCATCTTCCTTTTTGCGTCGGTCGGCGCTGCCTTGTCGGCGTTCCGCGCCCAGCGGCTGGGTGTGTTGAATCTCGCGGCGTTCCAGCTTGGCCAGTTCTTTGTCCAGGTCCAGGTTGTCCAGGTCCAGCTCTTGCGCCGTCCACTGTTTCTGGCTGATCGCCCGCGGCGCCTCGGCGGCGTGCTCCGCTGCGGCCGGCTGTTCAGGCTTCGGCGCTTGCGCGTGGGCGCGCTGCTCCAGTAACTGGCGCGCGGCGTTGAACACTTGCAGGCACGAGCCGCAGCGCACCACGCCGCGCGCCACGTTCAACTGAGCGTGGCTGACGCGAAAGCGCGTTTGGCAATGGGGACACTGGGTGACGAAACTGTCGGTCATGCGGCCATCCGATTCAGGCAAGCGCTCATTCTAGCGCCGACGCCCGCTGATGCGTACCCAGCCATCACGATTGGCGATCGGGTCGAGCTCGAAATCCTGGGCGTAGGCCGCAGCCACGTCTTCACCCTGTTCGGCGAGGATGCCCGACAGCGCCAGGCGGCCACTCGGCTTGACCAGGCTCGACAGCTGCGGCGCCAGGGCCACCAGCGGGCCGGCGAGGATATTGGCGACCAGCACATCGGCCTGCACCTGGGGCAATTGCTCCGGCAGGTACAGTGGGAATTTGCCTTCAGCAATGTGGTTGCGCCCGGCGTTATCGCGGGAGGCTTCCAGGGCCTGTACGTCGATATCGGTGCCGACGGCTTCCTTGGCGCCCAACAACAGGGCGGCAATCGCCAGAATCCCCGAGCCGCAGCCGAAGTCCAGCACGTGGCAATCGTTCAGGTCCTGGCCGTCCAGCCATTCCAGGCACAGCGCGGTGGTCGGGTGCGTGCCGGTGCCGAACGCCAGGCCCGGGTCCAGCAGCAGGTTCACCGCGTCAGGCTCGGGGGCGGCGTGCCAGCTCGGCACGATCCACAGGCGCTGGCCGAAACGCATCGGCTGGAAGTTGTCCATCCAGCTGCGTTCCCAGTCCTGGTCTTCGATGATTTCGCTGTGGTGCTCGGGCAGCGGGCCGCCGGTGAGCAGTTCCATATGGGCCAGGACGCTGGCGGCATCGGTGCCGTCTTCGAACAGGGCCAGCAAGTGGGTGTGGGACCACAGCGGGGTGGTGTTGAGTTCCGGCTCGAAGATCGGCTGGTCTTCGGCGTCCATGAAGGTCACCGAGACGGCGCCCACTTCAAGGAAGGCGTCTTCGTAGGTTTCGGCTTGTTCTGGGCTGATGGCGAGACGGACTTGCAGCCAAGGCATGGCGGGCACCTTTGAAAAAATGAGTGTGCAGCGGGGAGGGCTGCGAAAGCGCGCAAGTTTACGCGAGCGTGGAGAAGAAGACGACTGTACTGACAGTACGCCGACCAAATGTGGGAGGGGGCTTGCCCCCGATGGCGGCAGCTCAGTCATAGATTAGGTGACAGACCCACCGCTATCGGGGGCAAGCCCCCTCCCACATTTGGACTGTGTACATCTTCAAAATGGAGGGGCCACAAACAACAAAGCCGCCCGAAGGCGGCTTTGTTGGGTGGAGCACTTACTGGTTGGCCAGTTTGTGTTCCAGGTAGTGAATGTTCACACCACCTTCGCAGAAGCCTTCATCGCGGACCAGATCCCGATGCAGCGGGATGTTGGTCTTGATGCCGTCGACCACGATTTCGTCCAGGGCGTTACGCATGCGGGCCATGGCCTCGTCGCGGGTGGCGCCCCAGGTGATCAGCTTGCCGATCAACGAGTCGTAGTTGGACGGAACCTTGTAGCCGCTGTACAGGTGCGAATCGACGCGAACGCCGTTGCCGCCCGGTGCATGGAAATGCTTGACCAGGCCTGGACTCGGGATAAAGGTTTTCGGGTCTTCGGCGTTGATCCGGCACTCCAGGGAGTGGCCGTGGATCTTCACGTCGTCCTGGGTGAAGGACAGCTCGTTACCGGCGGCGATGCTCAGCATCTCCTTGACGATATCGATACCGGTGACCATCTCCGAAACCGGGTGTTCTACCTGTACGCGAGTGTTCATCTCGATGAAGTAGAAACGGCCGTTCTCGTAGAGGAACTCGAAGGTGCCGGCGCCACGGTAGTTGATGTCGATGCACGCCTTGACGCAACGCGCCAGGACTTCCGCACGGGCTTTCTCGTCGAGGCCCGGTGCCGGTGCTTCTTCCAATACCTTCTGGTGACGACGTTGCAGCGAGCAATCGCGGTCGCCCAAGTGGATGGCGTGGCCCTGGCCGTCGGACAGCACCTGCACTTCCACGTGACGTGGGTTGGTCAGGTACTTCTCCAGGTAGACCATCGGGTTGCCGAACCAGGCAGCCGCTTCGGAGCGCGTCTGCTTGGCCGCTTCGATCAGGTCTTCTTCCTTGTGTACCACGCGCATGCCGCGACCACCGCCGCCGCCTGCGGCCTTGATGATCACCGGGTAACCGACTTCGCGACCGATGCGCAGCGCAGTGGTCTCGTCCTCGGGCAGCGGGCCGTCGGAGCCTGGAACGGTCGGCACGCCGGCCGCGATCATGGCGTCCTTGGCCGAAACCTTGTCACCCATCAGGCGAATGGTCTCGGCTTTCGGGCCGATGAAGGCAAACCCGGATTTTTCCACCTGTTCGGCGAAATCGGCGTTTTCCGCGAGGAAGCCGTAGCCCGGGTGGATGCCATCAGCGCCGGTCACTTCCGCAGCGGCGATGATGTTCGAGACTTTCAGGTACGAGTTCGCAGCCAGTGGCGGGCCGATGCAGATGCTTTCGTCCGCCAGTTTCACGTGCATCAGTTCGGTATCGGCCGTCGAGTAAACAGCGACGGTCTTGATGCCCTCTTCCTTACAGGCGCGCAGGATACGCAGCGCGATCTCGCCGCGGTTGGCGATCAGGACTTTTTGCAGTTTCTTCGCAGGTTTCAACATCGAAGGCGCTCCGCGGTTCAAACGATGGTGAACAGCGGCTGGTCGTACTCAACCGGCTGACCGTTTTCTACCAGAATGGATTCGATGACACCGGCTTTTTCGGCCGTGATGTGGTTCATCATTTTCATCGCTTCCACGATGCAGATGGTGTCGCCTTCTTTCACGGTTTTGCCGACTTCAACGAAGGCTGGCGAACCCGGTGCCGGGGTGCGGTAGAACGTACCGACCATTGGCGACTTGGCCACGAAGCCGTTCAGCTTGGGCGCAGCAGGCTCGGCGGCGGCGACAGGCGCAGCGGCGACCGGAGCGGCAGCGGCAGGTGCCGGTGCTTGCATCTGCGGCGCGTAGAATTGCTGGGCCGGGGTCTTGCTGTGACGGCTGATGCGTACAGACTCTTCGCCTTCCTTGATTTCCAGCTCGTCGATGCCGGATTCTTCCAGCAGTTCGATCAGTTTCTTAACTTTACGGATATCCATGAATCGTCAACTCCCAAGGGTCGGTCAGGGGCGCTTGGCCGGTTGTTCAAGTTGTTCCAGGGCGGCCTCCAGGGCCAGTCGATAACCGCTGGCGCCAAGGCCGCAGATCACACCTACCGCTACGTCGGAGAAGTAGGAGTGATGGCGGAAAGGTTCGCGTTTGTACACGTTCGACAAATGCACTTCGATGAATGGGATGCTCACCGCCAGCAGCGCGTCACGTAATGCAACACTTGTGTGCGTAAAAGCGGCGGGATTGATCAGAATAAAGTCCACGCCTTCGCCGCGCGCGGCATGGATGCGATCAATCAATTCGTACTCGGCATTGCTTTGCAGGTACAGCAAATGGTGGCCGGCTTCACGGGCCCGTCGCTCCAGATCGAGGTTGATCTGTTCCAGGGTCACTGCCCCGTAGACGCCCGGTTCGCGGGTGCCGAGCAGGTTCAGGTTGGGTCCGTGAAGAACCAGTAAGGTCGCCATCGGCTGTTCCTTGTTATTGATGTGGGTACGGCAGAACCCGGCGACTATGCCGCAAAGCGTTTATGACTGTCCAGTTCTATGCAGTAGGCAGCACGATTAGCGAGGATTGCGCGAAATTTGTGACTGCGGCCCAGGATCCGGTCATTGGTAATACCGTCTTGAAACCTGTGGCGATCAAATGTGGGAGGGGGCTTGCCCCCGATAGCGGTGTGCCAGTCTCAATATCTGCAACTGATCCACCGCTATCGGGGGCAAGCCCCCTCCCACATTGGTTCTTCGCATGGCGCTAGATCGGGTCAGACGCGGAAGGCTTGGACGGCGGTGTTGAGTTGGCCGCCCAGCACCAACAGGTGTTCACCCTGGCTGCGGCCCTGGCCGATGCGCAGCAGGTTGTCCTCACCCAACTGATGAATCCGTTCGCTGTTATCGCGAATCTCACTCACCGCACCGCTCTGCTGCGCGGTCACATCGGCGATACGCACGGAGGTGTCGGAAATGGTCTGGATCGCCCCGACGATTTCATCCAGCGCGCCGTCGGCCGCTTGTGCTTGCTGGGCGGTGGCTTCGGCGTGTTCGACCTGCGCGCGCATGCCTTCCACCGACTGGCGGGCGGCGGTTTGCAGGCCGGCGATGAGGCCCTGGATTTCGGCGGTGGCGCCAGCGGTGCGCTGGGCCAGGGAGCGCACTTCGTCGGCGACCACGGCAAAGCCCCGCCCGGCGTCTCCGGCGCGGGCGGCTTCAATGGCGGCATTGAGCGCCAGCAGGTTGGTCTGGTCGGCGATCGAGCGAATCACCGTCAACACGCCGCCGATGGTCGCGGACTCTTCGGCGAGTTTCTCGATCATCTGCGCGTTTTGCTGCACTTCGCCCACCAGCGCATGCAGCCCGGTCAGGCTCAGGCCGATCACCCGCTGGCCGTGCTTCACCGCCTGGCCCGCGCTGCGGCTGGCGCCGGCGGCCTGGCTGGCGTCCCCGGCGACTTGTTGAATGGTCGCTTCCAATTCGCCCAACGAATCGCGGATCTGCGCGGTGTCCCCGGCCTGCCGTTCGGCGCCATCATGCAGGCCGCTGCTCAGCTCGGCCAGGGCGCGGCTGCTGCCGGCGACTTCCTCGGCATTGCCGCGAATGGTGCCCACCAGGTCCACCAGGTAGGCGCGCAAGCGGTTGAGGGAGGCTTCGATGTCGCGCAGTTCGCGGTTTGTCTTGCCCAAGGCAATCGGTTGGCTGAAGTCGCCTTCGGCCCAGGTCGACAGGGCCGGTGCCAGGTTGGTCAGCACCCGTGCCAGGCGCCGTTGCAGGGTATCGATCAGCAGGGCGATCAGCAGGATCAGGCCGATCATCACCCCTTGCATCAGGCGCACTTCGCCCTGGATCTTTGCGTGTTGCGCCCGCACGACGGGCTCCAGGCCGGCGATGGCCTGTTGCACACCGGCGATTTTCAGGTGGGTGCCGGCGGCGAGGTCGGCGCGCCGCTGGATCTGCTCGCGGGTACGCTTGAGTTCGGCCGGGTAGCGGGTCAGCAGGCTGTTGAGTTCGCGCTTGAGGTCGACGCCGGTGTCTTGTGTTTCGGTTTTTTCGCTGTTTTCCAGGCCCATCAGCGCCGAAAAGTCATCGGTGTTCGAACCGGCGTTGGCCTTGACCCCAAGTAAGGGCAGTTGCTCCAGCAGGTCGGCCTGGCCGCGGATATTGCTGACTTCGCGCTCCACATCGTCCGCCAGTTCGGCGCGCCCGCTGCTCACCAACTTGTCGCGGGCCAGGGATAGCTTGCCCAGGTGTTGGGACGCCGCCAGCAGCGGCGGCAGGTAGCGCGCTGCGGCGGGCGAATCGACGCCGATGGCGTACTGGCTCAGTTGCTCGAGGTTCGCGCCCAGTTCGCGCTCGGCCTGCAACAGCAGCGCTTGCGGGTCGCCGGCCAGTTTGCCGGCGGCGAGCAGGTCGGTTTTGCTGAAGGTGTCCAGCTCCTTCAGGCTGGGGCGCAGGCTTTGTGCGAGGTCGGCGGGCAATTCGTCCAGGTGCTGCAGCAGGCTTTCCAGGCTCTGGCTGGCGCTGCTCAAGCGCAGGGCGTCGCCGCTGGCGAGGTAGTCGTCGATGTTGCGTGCGGCCTGGTTCTGGAAGGTCTGCGACAACCCCAGGTAGCGTTCCATCAGCAAATAAGGCCGTTCCAGCGCGCGTTGCGACCACCAGAGCGTCGCCCCGAGTGCCAGGCACACGGCCACCAGAAGGAGGGTATTGAGATTGGTCAGCAGCTTCAGGCGCATGCGTGGTTTCAACCGACAGCAAAAGTTAAGTGCCTGAAGTTATTGCGTTTCTATTACAAAGTTATGAC
Organism: Pseudomonas veronii; assembly: GCF_002028325.1. NCBI lineage: Bacteria > Pseudomonadati > Pseudomonadota > Gammaproteobacteria > Pseudomonadales > Pseudomonadaceae > Pseudomonas > Pseudomonas veronii. The sequence continues at coordinate 720,983 of NZ_CP018420.1, forward strand.
GGAATCGCTGGATTCTGGTGAAAAGATGGCACTTTGACTTGATGTGTGCGCGGCTTGAACCCGATTGCGTCCGGCATCCTTGGCGCGGTACAGCGCCTCGTCGGCTTGGGCGGCCATCATCAGGCTGTCGGAATCGTCGCACAGCTCCACCAGCCCGGCGCTGAAGGTACACCACAAGTCATGCGGCTGGGCCGGGTAGTGAATTTCGGCAAAGCGCCCACGGATTTCATCCAGCACCTTGCAGGCCGATTCCAAGTCGGTATCGGGCATCACAATCGCAAACTCTTCACCGCCGTAGCGGCCGATGTAGTCGGTCTTGCGCAAGCGCTGTTTGAGGAACAGCGCCAGGCTCTTGATCACGCGGTCGCCCATGGGGTGGCCGTGGCTGTCATTGACGCGCTTGAAGTGGTCGATGTCGAGCATGGCAAAGCTCAACGGCTTATTCTCGCGACGAGCGCGGAAGGTGCAGTCTTCGAGCAATTGCAGGATATGGGTGTGGTTGTACAGGCCGGTCAGGCTGTCGCGCACCATCCGCGCCTTGAGGTTGCGCGCACGGGCCGCGCGGTTGCGCACGGTGGTGATCAGGTGGCGCGGCTTGATCGGCTTAGTGAGGAAGTCGTCGCCGCCTTCGCTCATGGCGTCCAGCTGTTTATCCAGGTCGTCTTCGGCCGACAGGTAGATGATCGGCACGCTGACGTACCGGTCGTTATGACGAATCACCTTGGCCAGTTCGGTGCCGGTGCAGGCGGGCATGTACATGTCGAGGATGATCAGGTCGGGCTGGAAATCCGCCAGCTCGGCCATGGCCTGGATCGGCTCGATCAGCGTGCGGGTGATGATGCCGGCGCTGTTGAGCAGGCGCTCGGTGTGCAGCGCCTGGGCCCGTGAGTCGTCGATGATCAGCACTTTATAGGGGTCGTATTGGGCGACGCAGGTCAGCACTTCGATCTTTTCCAGCAGGCTCGAGGCTTCCAGCGTGCCGGTCAGGAACTCCTCGCCGCCGGCGCGCACGGCGGCGAGGCGGGTCGGGGTGTCGGTTTCATGCAGGCTGAAAAACAGCAACGGCAGCTTTTGCTCCAGGCCTTGCTGGGCCTCGGCGGCCAACTGGAGGCCGAGGCCCGGGCCGCAGAAATCCACGTCCATCACAATCGCCGACGGCAGGCGCTCGGCCATCGCCACGCGATACGCCGCCACGTTGTCCAGGGACTGGGCGCTCAGGCCAAAGAATTCCAGCTGCTTGGCCAGACGCTCGGCGCGATCATGATCGGCCAGCATCACGTAGATCGGCTTGCGCATCGGCGGCAGGAAGGTTTGCTCAAGCTGATCGCCCTGGCGCAGGCCGGTGCGGGACAGGCGTTGCATCAAGCGGTTGATTTCGGTGATCAGTTGACTGCTCAGGCGGCCGCGATTGGCGTCCACCGCTTTGAGCGACTCGCCGATGTGCTGCGCCAGTTGGCCGTGTTCGGGCTGTTCGAAGCGTTCGGCGAAGCGCAGCAGGCGCAGGTTGGCTTCGCTGAGTTCGGAGAAGTCGGCGTCGGACCATTCGCTGCGTTGCAGGCGCTGCCAGATCTCAAGAATTTGACGTGCCTGATGAATTACCCGCTGGGCAAAGTGCTGCTTGAGACGCTCACGGCTGGGGTCTTCTGGCTCGGTCATATCCTGACTACTAGTGAAGGTGCGTGCTGAGGTCGACTGGTGGCTCTATGCTAGCACCTCTTTTCGGTTACATGAGTGTCATACGTCAATTAACTGCGAGTCCCTGGCATTCATTTAGTGACTAATTGGTCGTGCAGCGGAAAAGGCGCGCATCCTTTATAGTCGAATGCCCCCTGGGCGTCCGTTGGATCATAGTTGTAGGGCGAAAAGCCCCGCATTGACGGGCACGATGGGGTAGGGTTGCTGTCGGAGTGTTTGAACGCACGCCGTCGATTGAAGTGCATGAACTCAAGTGATTGAAAGGATATCGCCATGCTGGACTGGAAAAACCGTGCAGGCAGTGCCAAAGGCCCCGCCCCTGAACCCAAGTCGGCCAACCGCAGCTATTTGCGTAGCGTGCTGATGAGCCGAGCGGTGCTCAGCGTACTCGGCTTGTATCTGTTGGTCACCGGTGCTTTGGGTTGGTACTGGAGCGAAGAGCCGGCGCTGTTCCCGGTCCAGCAGAACGCCCAGCTTGCCGCTGAAAAGGAAGGCAAGCAGATGGTGTTGGGTTACACCACCGTGGAAACCCTCAAGACCGTGGCCGGCACCTTGCTCAACAAGCCCGGGGGCTATATTTCCAACGACCGTTTCCCGCCGGGCCTGTGGATGGACAACATGCCGAGCTGGGAATACGGCGTACTGGTGCAGGTGCGCGACCTGACCCGCGCCTTGCGTAAGGATTTCGCCCGTTCCCAGTCGCAGTCGGCGGAAGACGCCGACCTGGCGAAGGCTGAGCCGCGTTTCAACTTCGACAACAAGAGCTGGGTGCTGCCTTCCAGCGAGTCGGAGTACCAGGAAGGCATCAACTCCCTGAATCGCTATGAAGTGCGCCTGTCCGACCCGAACCAGCGCGGCGCCCTGTTCTACGCGCGCGCCGACAACCTCAACAACTGGCTGGGCGATGTCGCCACGCGCCTGGGTTCGTTGTCGCAACGTCTGTCGGCCAGTGTCGGCCGGGTCAAGCTGAACACCTCACTGAAAACCGAAGCGCTGGCGCCGGGTGAAGTGCCGCAGCTCGATGAAGAAGTGGTGGAAACCCCATGGATGCAGATCGACAACGTGTTCTACGAAGCCCGCGGCCAGGCCTGGGCCTTGTCCCATCTGTTGCGCGCCATCGAAGTCGACTTTGCCGACGTGCTGGCCAAGAAGAATGCGACGGTCAGCGTGCGCCAGATCATTCGTGAACTGGAGGCTTCGCAAGAGCCGGTCTGGAGCCCGATGATCCTCAACGGCAGCGGCTTTGGCATATTGGCCAACCACTCGCTGGTGATGGCCAACTACATTTCCCGGGCCAACGCGGCGGTGATCGACTTGCGTCAGTTGCTTAACCAAGGGTGATGATGGACGTGACTCAAAAGGAGGCCGCGCACCGCGCAGCCTCCGATGCGGAACTGATCTGCTGGGTCGACGAGCACGACAACCCGCTCGGCGCCCTGGTGCGCTCCGACCTGCGCCAGCGCGGCCTGATCGGCCGTTGCACCTTTATCTTCCTGTTCAACTCGGCAGGTGAACTGTGCGTACACCGACGCACCCTGAGCAAAGCCCTGTACCCCGGTTTCTGGGACACGGCGGCAGGCGGGATGGTGGCGGACGGCGAGAGTTATGCCGAGTCGGCCGCCCGCGAGCTTGCAGAAGAGCTCGGCGTGGGCGGGGTGGAGTTGGTCGAGCATGACCATTTCTACTTCGAGGACGGCGACAGCCGACTTTGGTGCAGATCCTACTCCGCCGTGTGGGACGGTGCGCTGTGCCTGCAGCCTGAAGAAGTCATGGAAGCGCGCTTTTTACCCCTTGAAATTGTCCTGCAGGAAGCGCAACAAAAGCCCTACTGCCCTGACGCGCAAGAGGGCTTGCGGCGCTATCTGGCCTCACGTCGCTAAAGTTGTATAAATTGGCGCGATTTGGCTCTTAGCAAGTGAGCTTTTTGTGGTTACACTGCGCGACTTTTCACCCGAACCACCCTTGTTCCACCCCCTGATTCCTGTAGGAGCGAGCTCGCTCGCGAAAACCTCAAGCGCGCTGTGGGCATCCTGAATGTCCGCGTCATCGTTGGCGATCTTCGCGAGCGAGCTCGCTCCTACAGGAATCGGGGGCAATGACATGGGGGGGTCGGTAGCGCTGCCCCTGCCTGAGTGGGGCTTCGCGGTCGGCAACCGCCTGAGCGTTTGCCGATCAGTCTTTGTCCTCACAAGAGGATTGCCGGTGGCCAAAAAAGCCGCATCCTTCGCCGCCCTCGGTGGCCTGGTATTTTCCACCGACGCAGGTCGACACTGCCCGGACTGTCGTCAGCCCGTGGACGCCTGTACCTGCAAACAAACCCTGATCCCCGAAGGCGACGGCATTGCCCGCGTGCGACGCGAGAGCAAAGGCCGTGGCGGCAAGACGGTGACCACCATCACCGGCGTACCGCTGGCCGAAGATGCGCTGAAGGAACTCGCCACCACGCTGAAAAAGCGCTGTGGCACCGGTGGCGCGTTGAAAGACGGGGTCATCGAGATCCAGGGCGATCACGTCGAGTTGCTGTTGGCCGAGCTGATCAAGCTCGGGTACAAGGCCAAGAAGTCCGGCGGCTGACAGCCTCTTTCCAACCAGTGTCTAAACTCTGTCCTGCGAGTGGGGTCTGACCTTACTCACAGGCAAATCGTCATTTTCATTCTTTAGACTGCGCCAGCCTCCAACGAGGGGCGGCGCCTTCGACTTCATTTATAGGGGACTTCAATGTCCGTACGACGCACACGCAAAGACGATGGCAGCCAATGGACAGTTGCGGACAGCCGCAGTGTTTACGGGATTCGTCATTGGGGGGCCGGGTATTTCGCGATCAATGATGCCGGTCGCGTTGAAGTCCGTCCGAACGGCCCGAAAAGCACGCCTGTCGACCTGTACGAGCAAGTCGACGAGCTGCGCAAAAGCGGCTTGTCCTTGCCGCTGTTGGTGCGTTTTCCCGACATCCTGCAAGACCGCGTGCGCCAGTTGACCGGTGCGTTCGATTCGAACATCGAGCGTCTGGAATACCAGAGCAAATACACCGCGCTGTACCCGATCAAGGTGAACCAGCAGGAGGCGGTGATCGAAAACATCATCGCCACCCAGGACGTGTCCATCGGCCTGGAAGCCGGCTCCAAGCCGGAACTGCTGGCCGTGCTGGCCCTGGCGCCGAAAGGCGGGACCATCGTCTGCAACGGTTACAAGGACCGCGAATTCATCCGCCTGGCGCTGATGGGCCAGAAGCTGGGTCACAACGTGTTCATCGTGATCGAGAAAGAGTCCGAAGTTGAGCTGGTGATCGAAGAAGCCGCCAACCTCAAGGTCAAGCCACAGGTCGGCCTGCGCGTGCGTCTGTCGTCCCTGGCGTCGAGCAAGTGGGCCGACACTGGCGGTGAGAAATCCAAGTTCGGGTTGTCGGCGGCGCAACTGCTGTCGGTCGTCGAGCGCTTCCGCGCCGCCAGCCTGGACCAGGGCATCCGCCTGCTGCACTTCCACATGGGCTCGCAGATCGCCAACCTGGCCGACTACCAGCACGGGTTCAAGGAAGCCATTCGTTACTACGGCGAACTGCGCAACCTCGGCCTGCCGGTGGACCACATCGACGTCGGCGGCGGCCTGGGCGTGGACTACGACGGTACTCACTCGCGCAACGCCAGCTCGATCAACTACGACATGGACGACTACGCCGGTGTCGTCGTGGGCATGCTCAAGGAGTTCTGCGACGCGCAGAGCCTGCCGCACCCGAACATCTTCTCCGAGAGCGGCCGTTCCCTGACCGCCCACCACGCCATGCTGGTGGTGCAAGTCACCGACGTCGAGAAACACAACGACGAAATGCCGCAGATCGAGAACAAGGAAAACCTGCCGGAAACCGTGCAATGGTTGGTGGACCTGCTCGGCCCGACCGACATCGAGATGGTCACCGAAACCTACTGGCGCGCCACTCACTACATGAGCGACGTGGCCACCCAGTACGCCGACGGCAAACTGACCCTGGCGGAAAAAGCCCTGGCTGAACAGTGCTACTTCGCCGTGTGCCGCCGCCTGCATAACTCGCTGAAAGCGCGCCAGCGTTCGCACCGCCAGGTGCTCGACGAACTCAACGACAAGCTGGCGGATAAATACATCTGCAACTTCTCGGTGTTCCAGAGCCTGCCGGACACCTGGGCCATCGGCCAGGTATTGCCGATCCTGCCGCTGCACCGCCTCGACGAAGAACCGATGCGCCGCGCGGTATTGCAGGACTTGACCTGCGACTCCGACGGCAAGATCAAGCAATACGTCGACGAGCAGAGCATCGAGACCAGCCTGCCGGTACACGCGCTGAAAGAGGGCGAAGACTACCTGCTGGGTATCTTCCTGGTCGGCGCCTACCAGGAAATCCTCGGTGACATGCACAACCTGTTCGGTGACACCGACTCGGTGAACATCTATCAGCGTGAAGACGGTTCGGTGTACAGCGCCGGGATCGAGACCCACGACACCATTGAAGACATGCTGCGTTATGTGCACTTGTCGCCGGAGGAGTTGATGACGCATTACCGTGACAAGTGCGCGAGCGCGAAGATCAGTGCCAGCGAGCGCACGCAGTTTCTGGATGCGTTGCGCTTGGGCCTGACGCGTTCGTCTTACCTGTCCTCCTAAGCACCCATCCTTGTAGGAGCGAGCTTGCTCGCGAAAAACGTTCAGGCAACACGGGCATCCAGACAGCCCATGTCATCGTTGACGATCTTCGCGAGCAAGCTCGCTCCTACAGTGACAGTGACAGTGACGGTGACGGTGACGGTGACAGTGAGGGGCGCTTATGCCAGCCACTGATTCTGTCGGTTCAAACGCCAGGCAATCGTCCAAAGCGTAAGACTGCGCAAGGCCATGAACAGCAGGAAGCTGATCCACAGGCCGTGGTTGCCGTAGCCCTGCAACAGCCAGGCGAATGGCAGCAGGATCAGCACCGTCAGCAGCATGCCGTTACGCATTTCCCGCGCACGCGTGGCGCCGATGAACAGCCCGTCCAGCAGATAACTCCACACCGCAATCAATGGCAGCACCGCCAGGTACGGCAGGTAGATGTCGGCGGTTTCGCGCACGCTGGGAATGTCGGTCTGCATGGCGATGAACAGGTGGCCGGCGAAGGTGAAGAGCAGGGCGAAACCGACGCTGGCGATCAGCGACCAACCGCAGGCGACCACTAATGAGCGGCGCAACGCCTGACGGTCGTGCGCGCCAATGGCATGGCCGCACAGGGCTTCGACCGCATGGGCCAGGCCGTCCAGGGCGTGGGCGGTCAGCAGCAGGCCGTTGAGCAACAGCGCGTTGGCGGCCACGGTGGCGTCGCCCAGGCGTGCGCCTTGCACCGTGATCATGAAAAACACCGACTGCAACGCCAGGCTGCGGATAAAAATATCGCGGTTCACCGCCAGCAGCGGGCGCCAGCTGTGCCAGCGTTGCAAGGCGGCCCAGGCGATATGCCCGGGGTAGGCGCGCAGGGCTTTTTGCGTGAGGGCCAGGCCGAGCAGGGCACCGGTCCATTCGGCGATCACCGAGGCGCGTGCGGAGCCGACGACGCCCCAGTCCAGGCCGAGGACGAACCACAGGTTGAGGGCGATGTTGACCAGGTTGGTGGTCAGCAGGATCGCCAGCGGTGCGCGGGCGTTTTGCGTGCCGAGGAACCAGCCGACCAAGGCATAGCTGGCCAACGCGGCGGGCAGGCCGAACAGGCGGGTGTGGAAGAACTCGCGGGTCAGTTGATTGAGTTCGGCGGAGGGCTGCATCCATTCCAGGGCCAGGTGGCTCAGCGGGATGCCCACTGTACCGAGTAACATCGCTAGGCCCAGCGCCAGCAACAGACCTTGCAGCAGGATTTGCCGCAGCGCCGCGCCATCGTTGCGCCCGGCGGCCTGGGCGGCGAACCCGGTGGAGCCCATGCGCAGAAAACCCATGGCCCAGGCCAGGAAGGTATACAGGCTGGCCCCGACCGCCACGGCGCCCAGTTGGTGGGCGTGGGGCAGGTGGCCGATGACCATGCTGTCGACCAGGGCCACCAGCGGTACCGAGATGTTCGACAGGATCATCGGCGCGGCCAGGGCCCAGACGCGGCGGTGGGTGGGGCGGTGGCGCCAGTCGGTCAGTAAGGTGGACATGCAGGCTCCTTGGGGGAGCGGCATTGTAACTGTCCCCCCAGCACGCCGCAGAACCAATGTGGAATGGGGGGTTAAATGTGGGAGGGGGGCAAATGTGAGGAGGGCCAAATATGAGGAGGGCCAAATGTGGGAGGGCCAAATATGAGGAGGACCAAATGTGGGAGGGGGCTTGCCCCCGATTGCAGTGGATCAGCTACAAATAAGCTGACTGACTCACCGCCATCGGGGGCAAGCCCCCTCCCACATTTGGCCTCATTCCACATTTGGCTCTCATTCCACATTTAGTCCCCCATTCCACATTTTGATCTTTTGTGTTTGTGGGATTTGGCTTGGATCGCGTGACGCGAAGAACCAAACTGCCCTCCGTCGGTCAATGTGACCAGCGCCACATCGGCTTGGCTGGCGCTGATATATAGTTCATCCCTCGGTTCCCTCTGACGACGAGTGCCCCATGCTTAACAAAGGACTGTTCCTGGCTTGCGCGCTGGCCCTGCTGAGCGCCTGCGATTCTTCCGATAAACCGACTGCGCCGAGCGCGCCGGCAGCCGCGAGCAGTGTGGCGCCGAAGCCGGCCTAGGCGGCGGTGGATGTGGCGGCGCTGAAGCAGCGCTACGCCGGGCGTGAGTTGAGTGTGGTGGACGTGTCCGAGGTGCAGTTGGACGGCGCCAGCACCTTGTCGGTGAGTTTTTCCGTGCCGTTGGACCCGGAGCAGAAGTTCGCCGACAAGCTGCATCTGGTGGACAGCAAGTCGGGCAAGGTCGACGGCGCCTGGGAGCTGTCGGATAACCTGATGGAGTTGCGCCTGCGCCACCTGGAGCCGCAGCGCAAGTTGGTGCTGACGGTCGACCCCGGCGTGCGTGCGGTGAATGACAACCTGTTGCCCGCCGAGTACGTCGCCCGTCTGGAAACCCGTGACCTGCAAGCCACCGTCGGTTTCGCCAGCCGTGGCACGCTGTTGCCCACGCGGCTGGCCGAGGGGTTGCCGGTGATTGCGCTGAATGTCGACAAGATCGATGTCGAATTCTTCCGGATCAAGCCCGAATCCCTGCCATCGTTCCTCGCCCAGTGGGGGCGCAATACCAGCCTGCAAAGCTATGAATCCCGCGAGCTACTGCCGCTGGCCGATCTGGTCTACGGCGGCCGCTTCGACCTGAACCCGGCGCGCAATACCCGCGAAACCCTGTTGCTGCCGATCGCCGGCCTCAAGCAATTGCAGCAGCCGGGCGTATACCTGGCGGTGATGCGGGCATCGGGCACCTACAACTATTCGCAACCGGCCACGCTGTTCACCTTGAGCGATATCGGCCTGTCGGTTCACCGCTACGCCAATCGCCTGGATGTGTTTACCCAGGCGCTGGACGGTGGCAAGGCGCTGGATGGCGTCGACCTCGAAGTGCTCGATGCCGAGGGCCGGGTGGTGGGGCAGGGCAAGACCGAGCAGGGCGGTCACGCCGAATTGCCGTTGCCGAAAAAGGCCCAGGTGCTGCTGGCCAAGCAGGGCGAACAAACCAGCCTGTTGCGCCTGGACAGCGCCGCGCTCGATCTGGCGGAGTTCGATATCGGCGGCCAACCGTCGCACCCGCTGCAGTTCTTTGTGTTCGGCCCACGCAATCTGTATCGCCCTGGCGAAACCGTGCTGCTTAACGCCTTGCTGCGCGACAAGGACGGCAACGCGGTCAAGCCGCAGCCGGTGAGTGTTGAAGTGCGCCGCCCGGATGAGCAGGTCAGCCGCAAATTTGTCTGGGACGCCGACGCCTCCGGCCTCTATCAATATCAACTGCAATTGGCCGGCGAAGCGCCGACCGGGCGTTGGCAGCTGGTGTTCGACCTGGGCGACGGCAAGCCGCAGTTGTACGAGTTCCTCGTCGAAGATTTCCTGCCCGAGCGCCTGGCGCTCGAACTCAAGGGCAGCGACACGGCATTGAGCCCGGCGGATAACCCGGTCATTCAGGTCAACGGCCGCTACCTGTATGGCGCGCCGGCGTCGGGCAACCGGGTCAGCGGGCAGGTGTATGTGCGTCCGCTGCGCGAGGCGGTGAAATCGCTGCCGGGTTACCAGTTCGGCTCCGTCACCGAAGAAGAGCTGAGCCAGGATTTCGAACTGGATGAAAGCGTGCTCGACGCCAAGGGCCAGGAAGCCCTGACCCTGGAAAGCAAATGGGCCGACGCCAAGTCGCCGCTGCAACTGATCGTGCAAGCCAGCCTGCATGAGTCGGGCGGGCGGCCGATCACCCGGCGCCTGGTGCAGCCGATCTGGCCGGCCGAGCAGTTACCGGGCCTGCGCGGGCTGTTTGACGGCAAGGAAACCAACGGCGACGGCCCGGCGGAATTCGAAGTGCTGCTGGCCAACCAGGACGGGCAGAAACTCGCCGCGAAAAACCTCAAGGTCCGCCTGGTGCGCGAGCGCCGTGACTACTACTGGAATTACTCGGACAGCGACGGCTGGAGCTACCACTACAACGAGAAATTCCTCAACCTCGACGAACAGAGCCTGGACATCAAGGCCGGCGACACCGCCAAAGTCAGCTTCCAGGTGGAGTGGGGCCCGTACCGCGTCGAGGTCGAAGACCCGCAGACCGGGCTGGTCAGCAGCCTGCGCTTCTGGGCCGGCTACCAGGCCCAGGACAACACCGAAGGCGGCGCCGTGCGCCCCGATCAGGTCAAGCTGGCGCTGGACAAACCCGCCTATGGCGACGGCGATACCGCCAACGTCACGGTGACGCCGCCGGCGGCCGGTAAAGGCTACCTGCTGGTCGAGTCCGCCGAGGGGCCGCTGTGGTGGCAGGCAATCGATGTGCCGGCCGAGGGCAAAAGCTTCGCCGTGAAACTCGACCCGAAATGGGCGCGCCATGACCTCTACGTCAGCGCCCTGGTGATCCGCCCCGGCGAGCGCAAAGCCAACATCACCCCCAAACGGGCGGTGGGCCTGCTGCACCTGCCGCTGGATCGCACCCAGCGCAAACTGGGGCTGACCCTCACCGCGCCGGAAAAAATGCGCCCCAAACAAGCGCTGACGGTGAAAGTTACCGCGAAAAATGCCGACGGCAGCGTGCCCAAGCAGGTGCATGTGCTGGTGGCGGCGGTGGACGTGGGCATCCTCAATATCACCGAATACCCGACACCCGATCCGTACTCCAGCCTGTTCGGCCGCAAGTCGTATGGCGTGGACCAGTTCGACATCTATGGTCAACTGATCGAAGCCGGCCAGGGCCGCCTGGCGAGCCTGGCCTTCGGCGGTGACGCCGCATTGGCCAAGGGCGGCAAACGCCCGGACACCAGCGTGACCATCGTCGCCCTGCAAAGCGCACCGGTGACGTTGAACGCGCAGGGCGAGGGTGAAGTCAGCGTCAATATCCCCGATTTCAACGGCGAATTGCGCCTGATGGCCCAGGCCTGGAGCGATGACCGCTACGGCATGGCTGAAGCCAAAACCGTGATCGCCGCACCGCTGATTGCCGAACTGTCGGCGCCGCGCTTCCTCGCGGGCGGCGACCAGACCAGCTTGGCGCTGGACCTGTCCAACCTGTCGGGCAAGGCGCAAAAGCTCGACGTGCAACTGAGCGCCGAAGGGCAACTGGAACTGGTCGACGGCGCCGCGCAATCGCTTGAACTGAAACAGGGCCAGCGCACCACGCTGCGCGTCCCGGTGAAAGCCTGGGGCGGTCTGGGGCAGGGCAAGCTCAAGGTCACGGTGAATGGCCTGGACCTGCCCGGTGAAAACCTGCCGCCGTTCAGCCGCGAATGGACCTTGGGCGTGCGCCCGGCCTATCCGGCCTTGCTCAAGCACTATCGTGCGGTGCTCAAGGAGCAGCCGTGGAGCTTGCCGGCGGGGGCGCTCGATCAATTCGACAGCGCGGGGCGCGAGGCGTTGTTGAGCCTGTCGAGCCGGCCGCCGTTGAACCTCGGCGCGCAAATCAGTGCGCTCAAGGCGTACCCCTACGGTTGCCTGGAGCAGACCGCCAGCGGCCTGTACCCGTCGCTGTATGCCGACGATGCCTTGCTCAAGCGCCTGGGCATCAAGGGCGAGCCGGACGCCGAGCGCAAACGCAAGATCGAGCTGGGCATTGAACGCCTGCTGGGCATGCAGCGCTACAACGGCAGCTTTGGCTTGTGGGGCGCCGATGGCGAAGAGGAATACTGGCTGACCGCCTATGTCACCGACTTCCTGCTGCGCGCCCGCGACCAGGGCTTCGCCGTGCCGCCGCTAGCCTTGAAGAAAGCCAGTGAGCGTCTGCTGCGGTATGTGCAGGAGCGCAACCTGATCGAAGTCGATTACAGCGATAACGCCGAGCACACCCGCTTCGCTGTGCAGGCCTACGCCGGCCTGGTACTGGCGCGCAGTCAGCAGGCGCCTTTGGGCGCGTTGCGCAGTCTGTTCGAGCGGCGCAGCGATGCGCGCTCCGGGTTGCCGCTGGTGCAACTGGCCATCGCCTTGCAGAAGATGGGCGACCAGCCGCGTGCCGATCAAGCCTTGCTCGCAGGGCTGGCGGCGCAGCGCAATGCCAAGGAATGGCTGGCCGACTACGGCAGCCCGCTGCGCGACCAGGCGATGATCCTGGCGTTGCTCGAAGAAAACGACCTGGCCAAGGGCAAGCGTGAAGAGCGCTTGTTCACCTTGTCGGATCAATTGGCGGCCAGCCCGTACCTGTCGACCCAGGAACGCAACTCGCTGTTCCTGGCCGGGCGCCTCGGGTTCGCCGAGCCCGAGTCGAATTGGCAGGTGTCGCTCACCGGCAGCGGCGGCGTGCGCGAATTGAATAATCAACAGTCGACACTGGCGTTGACGGGCGCGCTGCTGTCCAGCGACTTGAGCCTGCGCAATCAGGGCGAGACGCCGGTGTACCAGCAGTTGACGATCTCGGGTTATCCACAAGTGCCACCGGCCGCTGGCGGCGACAACCTGAGCATCCGCCGCGAATACCTGGGCATGAACGGCCAGCCGCTGAACCTGCGTAGCCTCAACAGCGGCGACCTGGTGCTGGTGCATCTGGCGGTCAGCGCCAAGCAGCGTGTACCGGATGCCCTGGTGGTGGACCTGCTGCCGGCAGGCCTGGAGCTGGAAAACCAGAACCTCGCGCAAAGCGCCGCAAGCCTGGAAAACGCCAGCAGCCAGGTGAAGGAATGGCGCGAGTCGATGCAGAACGCCTCGCTCAAGCATCAGGAGTTTCGTGATGACCGCTACGTGGCGGCGATGAACCTGGATGGCTATGGCACCACGCACCTGTTGTATCTGGCGCGGGCGGTGACGCCGGGGACGTATCGGGTGCCGCCGCCGCAGGTGGAGTCGATGTATCGGCCGAACTGGCAGGCGGTGGGTGAGACACCGGTGGATCTGGTGATCAAGGGGCGTTGAAAGCTCGATGTGGAATGGGGGCTAAATGTGCAGTGGAGGCTAAATCTGGGAATGGGGCTAAATGTGGAATGAGGGCTAAATGTGGGAGGGGGCTTGCCCCCGATGGCGGTGGGTCAGTCACCTGATGCATTGACTGAAATACAGCTATCGGGGGCAAGCCCCCTCCTACAGGGATTGGTGGGGTTTTTTTGGGGTTAGTGGACTACCCAGCTGAGTAGCCACAGGCCGAGCATCAGCCAGATGATGCCCATGATGATCGATGCGCGCATGAAGGCGCGTACCGCCGAGTACAGCAGCATCAGGCCGAGGATCAGGGTAATGATGCTGATGATGGAAGTGTCCATGCCCAAGGTACGCGACAGGCCATCGATAAAGTTGCCACCGGCGTGGGTCAAGGCACCGAAGATGCCGCTGAGGCCGTCGACGATAAAACGGATGACGGAACCGAGCGCCTGGCCCAACCATTCGAAGAAGCTTTCTACCTGCATGTGTGTGTCCTGATGAGAAGGTGGGCGTGTCTGTGCCTTTGGTTGTTATTGCGACAGGCTAGTTCCCTACAAGCATAGAGGTTTGCCCGTTTGAGTTTGCGTTTAGTTGCTCGCTGGACCCTCGCGAGCCTGCTCCTGATGATTGCCCTGCTGTGGTTGGCCGACCGCATCTGGCCCCTGCCGCTGCCCAGGGACGACCTGGCGCGGGTGGTGCTGGCCGAGGATGGCACGCCGTTGTGGCGGTTTGCCGATGCCAATGGCGTGTGGCGTTACCCGGTGCAAACCGCTGAGGTGTCGCCGTATTACCTCGATGCGTTGCTCACCTACGAGGACCGTTGGTTCTACCAGCACCCCGGCGTAAACCCGTTGGCGCTGGCGCGGGCGACGTGGCAGAACCTGACCGGTGCGCGGGTGGTGTCGGGCGGCAGCACCTTGTCGATGCAGGTCGCCCGTTTGCTCGATCCCCATTCGCGCACGTTCCACGGCAAGCTGCGCCAGCTGTGGCGCACTGCGCAGTTGGAATGGCATTTGTCCAAGGCCGAGATTCTCAACCTGTACCTGAACCGCGCGCCGTTTGGCGGCACCTTGCAAGGCGTGGCGGCGGCCAGTTGGGCGTATCTGGGCAAGTCGCCGGCGCAACTGACCCACGCCGAAGCCGCCTTGCTCGCGGTGTTGCCCCAGGCGCCGAGTCGCCTGCGCCCCGACCGCCACCCCCAGCGCGCCCAGGAAGCGCGGGACAAGGTGCTGCGCCGCCTCGGCGAGTTCCAGGTATGGCCGTCATCGACAGTGGCCGAAGCGCTGGAAGAACCGTTGCTGCTCGCGCCGCGCCTGGAGCCCAGCCTGGCGCCCTTGCTCGCCCGTCGCCTGAACCGCCCCGACAGCCCGCCGCTGATCCGCACCACCCTGGATGCCACCCTGCAACGCCGTCTCGAAGACCTGCTGCTGGGCTGGCGCGCGCGTTTGCCGGAATACACCTCGGCGGCGATCCTGGTGGTGGAGGAAGACAGCATGGCCGTGCGCGCCTACCTCGGCTCGGTGGACATCAATGATGCCAAGCGCTTCGGCCATGTGGACATGATCAGCGCCCTGCGTTCGCCGGGCTCGACCCTCAAGCCCTTCCTGTATGGCATGGCCCTGGACGACGGGCTGATTCACTCCGAATCGCTGTTGCAGGATGTGCCCAGGCGCTATGGCGATTACCGGCCGGGCAACTTCTCCATGGGCTTTACCGGCGCGGTGCCGGCGAGCACGGCGTTGTCCAGTTCGCTCAACCTGCCGGCGGTGCAGTTGCTGGAAGCCTACGGGCCGAAGCGCTTCGCCGCGCAGATGCGTATCGGCGGGGTGCCGCTGGCGCTGCCGGCGTTGGCCGAGCCGAACCTGGCGCTGATCCTGGGCGGCGCGGGCAGTCGCCTGGAAGATCTGGTGAGCGGCTACAGCGCTTTCGCCCGCGACGGCAGGAGCGCCACGATTCGATTACAGCCGGACGATACGCTTAAAGAAAGGCCTTTACTGTCGCCAGGGTCCGCCTGGATTGTACGGCGTATCCTCAGCGGCCAGGCGCGGCCCGACCGCGACCCGCGTGCTGAACTGGTGCAGCGCCCGGTGCTGGCCTGGAAAACCGGCACCAGCTACGGGTTCCGCGATGCTTGGGCGATCGGCGTGGGGCCGCGCTATTTGATCGGCGTGTGGATCGGCCGCCCCGACGGCACGCCAGTGCCGGGGCAGTTCGGCTTGGCCTCGGCCGCGCCCTTGATGTTGCAGGTACACGATGTGTTGACCAACCGCGACAGCCAGCGTGGCATCAGCGCGCCGGTCAAACCGGTGCCGGCAAACGTCGGCGTGGCGGCGATCTGCTGGCCGCTGGGCCAGCCCATGAGCCGCAGCGATCCGAATTGCCGGCGCCAGCGCTTCGCCTGGACGCTGGACAACACCACGCCACCGACCTTGCTGGCACTGGATCAACCGCTGGGTGTGGGCTTGATGGAAAGCGTCTGGGTCAACCCCAAGGGTTTGAGGGTGGACGCCCATTGCCCGGGCGCGCAGTTGAAGAACATTGCCCTGTGGCCCGCGCCGTTGGAACCCTGGCTACCGCGGGCCGAACGCCGCGACGCACGCTTGCCGGCCGCGGACCCCGATTGTCCGCCGCCGGCCCTGGCGGCGTCCTCGCCCTTGTCGATCGTCGGCGTGCGCGAAGGCGATCAACTGCGCCTGCCCGCCGCCAGCCAACAGGCGCTGCGCCTGAAGATCTCGGCGCTGGGCGGCAGCGGCCGGCGCTGGTGGTTCCTCAACGGTGCGCCGTTGGGCGACAGCGCCAACCAAGACAGCATCAACGCCAGTTTCGAGCAATTGGGCCGCTACCAGCTCAGCGTTCTCGACGAGGCCGGCCAAACCGCCCGAATCGAATTCAGCGTCGTCGACTAGACCCCATCGCCGCCAAACCAGCCCCCACATTCTGATTTGCGAATCCATTCAAATGTGGGAGCAGGCTTGCCTGCGATAGCGCCCTAAAGTCCATCCCCCGGATTCACTTGCCTTCATCCCTGATCCCCCCGAAGCTATACCCCTTCAGGAGCCCCTCATGAACCTCGAACACCTCACCGAACGCCTGCATCGCATCCGCGATACCAACGATTGGAAACAATTCCACAGCCCGAAAAACCTGGCCATGGCCGCCAGCGTGGAAATGGCCGAGTTGGTGGAAATCTTCCAGTGGCTCACCGAAGACCAGTCGCGCCAGTTGCCCGCCGACACACTCGCCCATGCCGGCCAGGAAGTCGGCGATATCGTGCTGTACCTGCTGTTGCTGTGCAGCGAGTTGGGCCTGGACATGAACGAGGTGGTGCGCGCCAAGCTGGCCGACAGCGAACGGCGGTTTATCCATGAGTGATCGTCACTTCGACCAACTGGCCACGCGTTTTGCCGAGAAGATCTACGGCGGCGCCAAGGGCGCGATTCGCCTGGCGGTGTTGCAGGCCGACCTCACCGAAGCCCTGCCGCAACGGCCGTTGCGTGTGCTGGATATCGGCGCGGGCCTGGGGCACATGTCGCTGTGGCTGGCCGAGCGCGGGCATCAGGTGACCCTGGCCGAACCCGCCGAGCCGATGCTGAGCGGTGCGCGCCAACGCTTCGCCGAGGCGGGGCAGAGCGCGACCTTCATCCATGCGCCCTGGCAAGACCTGCTCGGCCAACTCACCGAACCCTACGATGTGGTGCTGTGCCACGCGGTCCTCGAATGGCTGGCCGAACCCCACGCGATCCTGCCCGTGCTGCACCAGTTGACGGTGCCTGGCGGCTGGCTGTCCCTGGCGTTCTACAATCGCGATGCGCTGATTTACCGCAACCTGCTCAAAGGCCACTTCCGCAAAATGCGCAAGAACGACATGGCCGGCGAAAAACAGAGCCTGACCCCGCAGCAGCCGCTCGACCCGCGAGAGCTGGCGGCGCAACTCGAGGGGCTTTGGCAGGTCGAAAGCCAGAGCGGCGTGCGGGTGTTCCACGATTATATGCCGGTGGAATTCCAGGCCCGCGTGGCGTTGCAGGATGTGCTGGAGATGGAGCTCGCCCATCGTCGTCACCCAAGCTTTGCCGGACTTGGGCGTTATTTGCACTGGATCTGCCGTCCGGTTTAAGCGGCCCAGTCAGTGGAGGTCGAAATGCGTCGTTTCGGGTTAATCCTGTTGTCCCTTGGGCTGGGCGCCTGCTCCAGCCCCAATCCCTACGTGGCCACCTCGGCGCCGATGCCGCCGGCTCCGGCCCAGGCGGCCAGGACCTTTGATGCCAGCGCCTACCCCGCGCCAGTGCGTGACTACGGCGCCTACCGCATTTGGGCCTGGCGCAACGGCCAGTTGCCAGCGGGCACGGCCTGGGCGGACTCGGCGCAGATTGCCGAAGCGGTCAGCGGCGCCCTCGACCAGCGAGGCTTGCGCCCCCTGCACGACAACCGCGCGCCCGACCTGCTGGTGAGCGCCGACGTGCATCTGGAGAAGCGCCTCAAGCAGGTCCAGGATGACTACGGCTATGGGTACGGTGGCTACAATCGTTATGGCAATGGCTACGGCATGTACAACGCGGCGCCGATCGTGCGTACCTATGAAGTTCAGGTCGTGGTGGTGCGGGTCAATCTGTTCGATGCACGCAGCGGTCAGCCGGTGTGGAGCGCCAGCGCCGAAACCGGCAGCCAGGGCAGCCTCAGTGAGCGAGCGGATGCGTTGCGCAAGGCTGTGCAAAAGGCAATGACGGCGTATCCTCCCAGTTAACAGCTATTCTCATTTAATGCCCGGGTCGCTCGTTGGAGAACCATCATGTTTGGACGTATCGCAACGCTCGCTTTGGTCGTGCTGCTGGGCGGTTGCCAGACCAGCCAGGTCAACCACGATTTTGATGCCAGCCGGGACTTCGGCGCCTACCGCAGCTGGGCCTGGAAAGACCCGGCGCTGCAATACCGTCCCGATGATCCGCGGATCAAGAGCGACCTCACCGAACAACGTATCCGCCAGGCCGTCGGTGAACAACTCGACCAACGCGGCCTGCGCCCTGCGGCGGCGGGCACCCGGGCGGACCTGAATGCGCAGGCCTACCTGATCGTCGAAGACCGCCAGCAACAAGTCAGCACCAACTACGGCGGCGCCTGGGGCGGGCCGTGGAATGGCTACTGGGGCGCGCCGATGTACAACGAAACGCGCAACATCACCTACAAGGTGGCGACTATCCAGATCGACCTGCTCGACGGCAAGGACGGCAAACTCGTCTGGCGCGGCAGCGACGAGCAGATCATGGCCAGCTCGCCCGAGCCGCAGGATCGCAGCAACGCCATCCGCAAGACGATCGCGCGAATCCTTTCCAGCTACCCGCCGCGCTGACACGCTGTTGCCCCGAGAGAGATGAGCGGCCGGTTTCAGCCAATCGGCTGCCACCGGCCGACCATGTGCTCAATCTCCCCCGCGCCTTTCAACCACAACTGACCACTGGAACCGGCGACGCTGGCGTGCAGAGTGACCTCGCTGGGCAGGCGCACCGGTTTCTTGAATTCGACCTCTATTTCGATATTCGCCGCGGGCAGGTGCTCGCCGAGGGCGGCGAGGGTGCGCGCCTTGTTCCACAGGCCGTGGGCGATGGCTTGGGGGAAACCGAATAGTCTGGCGGTCAGGGCGCTCAAGTGGATCGGGTTGTAGTCGCCGGACACCCGGGCGTAACGACGGCCGATATCGGCCGGGGCTTTCCAGCGGGTCAGTTCGCTGACCTGGGTGGGCGTGGGCAAGGCGTCGTCCGCCGCTGCGCCGTCGAGCTTCACGCCACGGCAGAGCATGCGGCTCTGCGCTTCCCACAGCAGGCCGAGGGCATCTTCGGCGGTGGTCACCAGCTCAAACGTCGCGCCCTTGGCGTGGGGTTTGAGATGGTGTGCGTGGACGGCGATGGTCAGCTCACTCACCGCCCCCAAGGGCCGATACACACGGATGCGATTGCGCAGGTGGACCAGCCCCAACAACGGGAACGGAAACGATGGCGCCGTCAGCAGTTTTAACTGCAGGCCGAACGCCAGCACCTGCGGATACGTCGCCGGCAGCATCGGGCTGTCGGCAAAGCCACACACGTGGCGATACGCTGCCACCTGCTCGGGGTTGACGCTCACGCGGCAGCGAAACCCGTGCTCGGGCAAATGGCTGCCGGTGATCCTGCGCTTGAGCGCCGCGCGCCAGTACAACGGCATAAGCTGCGGCGGGTGGTCCAGGGTGGTCCAGTCCATGCTTACGCTCCCAGTACACTTTGCCCACACACACGCAGTGCCTGGCCGCTGACCGCGCCGGAACCCGGCTGACCGAGCCAGGCGACCGCTTCGGCGACGTCCTGCGGCAAGCCGCCCTGGCCCAGGGAGCTCATGCGGCGCCCGGCCTCACGCAGGGCGAAGGGGATATGCGCGGTCATCTGGGTTTCGATAAAACCGGGAGCCACGGCGTTGATGCTGATCCCCCGCGCTTTCAACAGCGGCGCCCAGGCCTGGGCCAAACCGATCAACCCGGCCTTGCTCGCGGCATAGTTGGTTTGCCCGCGGTTGCCGGCAATCCCGCTGATGGAGGCCAGCAGCACCACGCGTGCGTTGTCGTGCAGGGTGCCGCTGTCGAGCAGGGCCTTGGTCAGCACTTGCGGCGCATTGAGGTTGACCGCCAGCACGGCGTCCCAGTATTCCGGGGTCATGTTGGCGAGGGTTTTGTCGCGGGTGATGCCGGCGTTATGGACGAGGATGTCGAGGCCGTCCGGCAGTTGTTCGATCAACTGGCGGGCGGCGTCTTCGGCACAGATGTCCAGCACGATGCTGCGCCCTCCCAGGCGCGCCGCCAGGGCTTCGAGGTCAGCCTTGGCCTGGGGCACGTCCAGCAGAATTACCTCGGCGCCGTCGCGGGCGAGGGTTTCGGCGATGGCGGCGCCAATGCCGCGCGCCGCGCCGGTGACCAGCGCCTTGCGCGCGGCAAGCGGGCGGGTCCAGTCTTCGACGGGGGTGGCGCAGGCTTCCAGGCGAATCACCTGGCCCGAGATGTAGGCACTTTTGGGCGACAGGAAAAACCGCAACGCCCCTTCCAACTGGTCCTCGGCACCTTGGCCGACCGACAGCAATTGCAATACGCCGCCGTTGCGCAGTTCTTTGGCCAGGGAGCGGCTGAACCCTTCGAGGGCGCGCTGGGCGCTGGCGGCGAACGGGTCGCTGAGACTTTCCGGCGCGCGGCCGAGGATCACCAGGTGCGCGCTGTGATCGAGGTTTTTCAGCAGGGGCTGAAAGAACTCGCGCAATTGCTTGAGCTGGTCGGTGTGTTGCAAGTCGCTGGCGTCGAACACCAGCGCCTTGAGCTTGGGGCCATGCCCGGGAATCCAGGCCGGGGCTTCCAGCGGCCCGGCGCCGTAGCTATAAATGGCCTCGGTGAGTTTGTGCGCAAACGCCAGCACCTTGGCCGCCAGCGCCCCGCCGCCGAGCAGCAGCGCGCCGTCGACCGGGCGCAGACGCCCGGCTTGCCAGCGCTCCAGGCGTACCGGTGACGGCAGGCCAATGGCGGCGACCAGGCGATGGCCGAGGCTTGAGTTGGCGAAGTCGATATAACGGTCAGACATGGAACGCTCTCCAAAGGCTGGGGTTCAAAGGGTTGACCACCTCGCGGCGGCAGTCGTTCGATTGAGCCTAGGCTAGTCTGAACGACTTACCCCACAACCGACAGGGAGCTTTCCATGACTCAATTGCGCCGTGTAGCGATCATTGGCGGTAATCGCATTCCTTTCGCCCGCTCCAATGGCCCGTATGCCACGGCGAGCAACCAGGCGATGCTGACGGCGACCCTCGAAGGCCTGATCGAGCGCTACAACCTGCACGGCCTGCGCCTGGGCGAGGTGGTCGCCGGCGCGGTGCTCAAGCATTCGCGCGACTTCAACCTGACCCGCGAATGCGTGCTGGGTTCGCGCCTGTCGCCGCAAACCCCGGCCTATGACATTCAGCAGGCCTGCGGCACCGGGCTGGAGGCGGCGTTGCTGGTGGCCAACAAGATTGCCCTGGGCCAGATCGAATGCGGGATTGCCGGTGGGGTGGACACCACGTCCGACGCACCGATCGGGGTGAACGAAGGGCTGCGCAAGATTCTGCTGCAGGCCAACCGCAGCCAATCCTTGGCGGACAAACTAAAACTTTTGTTACAACTCCGTCCCCATCACCTCAAACCCGAGCTGCCGCGCAATGGCGAACCCCGCACCGGTTTATCCATGGGCCAGCACTGTGAGCTGATGGCGCAGACCTGGCAGATTCCGCGCGCCGAGCAAGACCAGCTCGCCCTGGAGAGCCACCAGAAAATGGCCGCGGCCTACGCCGAAGGCTGGCACAACGATTTGCTCACCCCGTTTCTGGGCCTGACCCGCGACCACAACCTGCGCCCCGACCTGACCCTGGAAAAACTCGCCGGCCTCAAGCCCGCCTTCGAGCGCAGCGCCAAAGGCACGCTCACCGCTGGCAACTCCACGCCGCTGACGGACGGCGCCTCCCTGGTGTTGCTCGGCAGCGAAGCCTGGGCCAGGGAGCGCGGCTTGCCGATCCTGGCTTACCTGCGCGACGGCGAAGCGGCGGCGGTGGATTTCGTCAACGGCGCCGAAGGCCTGTTGATGGCGCCGGTGTACGCCGTGCCGCGTTTGCTGGCGAGGAATGGCCTGACACTGCAGGACTTCGATTACTACGAGATCCACGAAGCATTCGCTGCCCAAGTGTTGTGCACGCTCAAGGCCTGGGAAGATGCGGACTACTGCAAGACGCACCTGGGGCTGGACGCGCCGCTGGGTTCGATCGACCGCAGCCGCCTCAACGTCAAGGGCAGTTCCCTGGCCGCCGGCCATCCGTTTGCCGCGACGGGCGGGCGTATCGTCGCCAACCTGGCCAAGCTGTTGGACGTCGCGGGCAAGGGGCGCGGGCTGATTTCAATCTGTGCCGCCGGAGGGCAGGGCGTGACAGCGATCATTGAACGCTGAATTGCGTGGAAAACTGGCATATTGGATGCATTCTTCGGTGGTCAAAGCTCGGTAGCCCCTCCCCGAGGCGAGCCGATTGCCGTATAACGAGTGCCATACGCGTGTTTGGTAATAAAGGACCCACAATAAAAGCTGATGAAGACTCCTAAACGCATTGAACCCCTGATCGAAGACGGTCTGGTCGACGAAGTGCTGCGCCCACTCATGAGTGGTAAAGAAGCAGCTGTTTATGTGGTGCGCTGCGGCAACGAATTGCGTTGCGCCAAGGTTTACAAGGAGGCGAACAAACGAAGTTTTCGTCAAGCGTCCGAATACCAGGAAGGCCGAAAGGTCCGTAACAGCCGGCAGGCCCGGGCCATGGCTAAGGGTTCCAAATTCGGTAAGAAAGAAACCGAAGATGCTTGGCAGAACGCCGAAGTCGCGGCGTTGTTCCGCCTGGCCGGCGCGGGCGTTCGCGTGCCCAAACCGTATGACTTCCTTGAAGGCGTGCTGTTGATGGAGCTGGTGGCCGACGAGTACGGCGATGCGGCGCCGCGCCTGAACGACGTGGTGCTGGAGCCGGACCAGGCGCGCGAGTACCACGCGTTCCTGATCTCCCAGATCGTGCTGATGCTGTGTACCGGCCTGGTGCATGGTGACCTGTCGGAGTTCAACGTACTGCTCACGCCGACCGGCCCGGTGATCATCGACCTGCCCCAGGCGGTGGATGCGGCGGGCAACAACCACGCGTTCAACATGCTGGAGCGGGATGTGGGCAACATGGCTTCCTACTTCGGGCGCTTTGCCCCAGAGCTGAAGAAGACCAAGTACGCCAAGGAAATGTGGGCGCTGTACGAAGCCGGCACCTTGCACCCGGCCAGCATCTTGACCGGCGAGTTCGACGAACCGGAAGAACTGGCCGACGTGGGCGGCGTGATCCGCGAGATCGAAGCGGCGCGACTGGACGAAGAGCGGCGCCAGGCGGCTCGCGCGGCGGATGATGCGCCACCGAGCAAAACGCCTGACGAACCGCCGCCACCGCCTTGGATGCAGTGACCCCCAAGCTGTTGTCGATTTAAACAGTGTGGAAGTGATCTTCAAACAATTGGAGATCTAAAAAGTGTAGAAGTGATCTTCAGGCAATTGAAGATCTAAAAATGTGGGAGGGGGCTTGCCCCCGATAGCGCCATGTCAGTCGATACGTATATTGACTGGTCCACCGCTATCGGGGGCAAGCCCCCTCCCACATTGGTTTTGTGTACACCCCTTACCCCCTTCAGGCGCAGCAACCTCCCGGCGTGCGGAAGTGATCTTCATTCAGGCAATTGAAGATCTAAAAATGTGGGAGGGGGCTTGCCCCCTCCCACATTGGTTTTGTGTACACCTCTTACCTCTTTCAGGCGCAGCAACCACCCGACGCCAATTCCTTGAGAATCGGACAGTCCGGCCGATGATCGCCGTGGCAGTGTTCCACCAGGTCCTGCAACGTATCGCGCAACTGCCCCAGCTCCAGAATCTTTTGGTTCAGCTCCTCGATATGCTGGCGCGCCAAGGCCTTCACATCGGCGCTGGCCCGTTGCCGGTCCTGCCACAACGTCAGCAGCTTGCCGACTTCTTCCAATGAAAACCCCAGGTCCCGCGAGCGCTTGATGAACGCCAGGGTGTGCAAGTCGTCGGCACCGTACACGCGATAGCCGCTCTCGGTGCGATGGGCGGCTTTGAGCAGGCCGATGGATTCGTAGTAGCGAATCATCTTGGCGCTCAAACCGCTTGAACGCGCCGCCTGGCCGATGTTCATGCTCATGGATGTGGGTCCTCCAGATCCTTGGGTTTCCAGGTTTTCAACAACAGCGCATTGCTCACCACGCTGACGCTGGACAAGGCCATCGCCGCGCCGGCCAACACCGGGTTGAGCAGGCCGAACGCCGCCAGGGGAATACCGATCAAGTTATACACAAAGGCCCAGAACAGGTTCTGGCGGATCTTTGCGTAGGTCTTGCGGCTGATCTCCAGCGCGGCCGGCACCAGGCGTGGATCGCCGCGCATCAGGGTGATGCCGGCAGCGTGCATGGCCACGTCGGTGCCGCCGCCCATGGCGATACCGATGTCGGCGGCGGCCAGGGCCGGGGCGTCGTTGATGCCGTCGCCGACCATCGCCACCACGCCGGTTTTTTTCAGTTCGGCGACGGTGGCGGCTTTGTCGGCCGGGAGCACTTCGGCGTGGACATCGTCGATGCCCAGCGCCTGGGCGACTACCCGCGCACTGCCGCGATTATCACCGGTGAGCAAATGGCTGCTGATGTGCCGCGCCTTGAGTTGGGCCACGGCTTCCAGCGCGCCGGGCTTGAGAGTGTCGCCGAAAGCGAACAGCCCGAGTACCCGCGGTTGCGCGCCTTGCTCGATCAGCCAGGACAAGGTGCGGCCCTCGGCTTCCCAGGCCTTGGCCGAAGCGTTCAGTGCGCCCGCGTCCAGCCCGTTGTCTTCCAGCAGACGGCGGTTGCCCAGGGCCAGCGGCCGACCGTCGAGGGTGCCGGCAATACCGCGCCCGGTCAGGGACTGGCTGGCGCTCACATCGGCCACGTTCAGCCCCTGTTCGCGGCAGGCATCCAGCACCGCCTTGGCCAGCGGGTGTTCGCTGCCGCGTTGCAAGGCGCCGGCCTGTTGCAGCAGCAGCGGTTCGTTGCCGTCGACTGCCGCCAAGTGGGCGATCTTCGGCGTGCCGGAAGTGAGCGTGCCGGTTTTGTCGAATACCACCGCGCTGACGGCGTGGGCGCGCTCCAGCGCTTCGGCATCCTTGATCAGGATGCCGTGACGCGCTGCCACGCCGGTGCCGGCCATGATCGCAGTCGGTGTGGCCAGGCCCAGGGCGCACGGGCAGGCGATCACCAGCACGGCGACCGCATTGATGATCGCAGTCTCCAGCGAAGCGCCATACAGCCACCAGCCGAGCAGCGTGAGCAAGGCCAGCACCAGCACCGTCGGCACGAACACCTGGCTGACTTTATCCACCAGTTTCTGGATCGGTGCCTTGGCCGCCTGGGCGTCTTCCACCAGGCGGATGATGCGCGCCAGCACGCTTTCCGCGCCGAGGGCCACGGTGCGGACCAGCAAGCGCCCTTCGCCGTTGATCGCGCCACCGGTGACCTTGTCGCCCGGTTGTTTCGGCACTGGCAGGCTTTCGCCGCTGATCAGCGCTTCGTCGGCATGGCTTTGGCCGTCCACCACTTCCCCGTCCACCGGGAAGCGCTCGCCGGGTTTGACCAGCACGTGGTCGCCGAGCTTGAGCGCGTTGATCGCGACGTCTTCTTCGCGGCCGTCAACCACCCGAATCGCGCGCTCCGGGCGCAAGGCTTCCAGGGCCCGGATGGCGCTGGCGGTCTGGCGTTTGGCGCGGCTTTCCAGGTATTTGCCGAGCAGCACCAGGGCGATCACCACCGCCGAGGCTTCGAAATACAGGTGCGGCATGCTGCCGACGGGCGCGGTGAGCCATTCATACAGGCTCAGACCGTAACCGGCGCTGGTGCCGATCGCGACCAGCAAGTCCATATTGCCAGCGCCGGCGCGCACGGCTTTCCACGCGGCGATGTAAAAGCGCGCACCGAAGATGAACTGCACCGGTGTGGCCAGTACGAACTGTACCCAGGCCGGCAGCATCCAGTGCAGGCCGAAGGGCTGTGCCAGCATCGGCAGCACCAGCGGCAACGCGAGCACAATCGCCAGCAACAGCGCCCAACGCTCGTGGTGCAGGCGCTGGGCTTGATCGGCATCGGTCTTGGTTTCGCTTTGGGGCAGCGACGCGCTGTAGCCGGCCTTGTCGACGGCGGCGATCAGCACGGCGGGGTCCATCTGGCCGAGCACCTCGATATGGGCGCGCTCGTTGGCCAGGTTCACGCTGACACGTTGCACCCCCGGCACCTTGCCCAGCGCGCGCTCGACACGCCCGGCGCAGCTGGCGCAGGTCATGCCGCCGATGGGCAGGTCAAACGTGGTGGTTCCATTCATGGGGCAGTCCTCCTGAAGAAGTTGCCCCTAGGATCAACCTTGACCTGTGGGGAAGGTCAAGCGTCTTTAGTATTCCAATGCCGCAGGTTTGAGGTACATGCCTTCCGGGCCTTGGGCGATGCGCAACTTGCGCACGTCACCGGCCTTCAGCGTGATGTTCTGCGCGGGTGGCGCCAACAGGCCCGGCAGGCAACCCGACGATTGGCCCGGTAGCAGCTTCAGGCGCAGCGACACATTGCCGGCCGGCAGGTTGAACGAGGTGGACTGTTCCTGGAACAGGCGCCCGGCCAACTGGTCCTGGATGTACAGGCCGATCTCGCAGTTGGTCGGTACTTCCAGGCGTTCGCGGGAAATGATCAACACCGCGTAGTCTTCGGCGGCGCTGGCCATGGGCGCAGCGGCAGACAAACTCATCAGGCCGACAAGGCCAAAAAACGACCAGCGCATGGCGAATGCTCCGTGGTTCACATCAAAGATGGGTGAAGCTTGGCCGACTGCGTCACCGAATACCAGCCCGGCGGCTATTTTTGCCGCTTGACCTTGCCATCGTGGCAAGGTCGACACTGCGTCCACCCTCATTAAAGGAGTCATGTCATGCAAGTATTCAACGTTGAAGGAATGACCTGCGGCCATTGCGTCCGGGCAGTGACCCAGGCGGTGCAGAATCAGGACCCGGCAGCCGAAGTGAAAGTCGACCTGGCGGCCAAGCAAGTCAGCGTGCAAAGCCAGTTGAGCCGCGACGTGATCGCCGGCTTGATCCGTGAAGAAGGCTACAGCGTCGCCTGATTTAATAGTTAGCGAGCTATCGTAATGTTCAACGCACCCAAGCGCGGCTAGACTGTCGGGCTGCCGACATACTTGGGTGCCTGATGAACCTGCGCATACTCCTGATTTTGGGCGCCTTGAGCGCCTTCGCGCCGCTGGCGATCGACTTTTACCTGCCGGGTTTCCCGGCGATGGCGACGGCGTTCGCCACCGATGAAAAACATATCCAGCTGACCTTGGCGGTGTATTTCGGCGGCCTGGCCATCGGCCAATTGATCTACGGTCCGCTGGCGGACCGCTTTGGTCGTCGTGTGCCGCTGCTCAGCGGGGTCACGTTGTTTACGCTGGCCTCCTTTGCCTGCGCCTACGCGCCGTCTTTGGAATGGCTGATCGGCGCACGCTTCGTGCAGGCCCTCGGCGGTTGCGCGGGCATGGTGATTTCCCGCGCGGTGGTCAGCGACAAGTGTGATGTGGTGACTTCGGCCAAGGTGTATTCGCAACTGATGCTGGTGACCGGCCTGGCGCCGATCCTTGCGCCATTGGCGGGCGGGCTGATGGTCGGGGTGTGGGGCTGGCAGTCGATCTTCCTGGCCCTGACGGTGTTCAGCGTGATGGCCGCGATTGCGGTGGCGGTCGGTTTGCCGGAAACCTTTCCGGCCCATCAGCCTCGGCAACCGTTGTCCGGGTCGCTGCGCCGCTATATCGACCTGTTGTCGGACCGGGTCTACCTCGGTTACGCCCTGACCGGGGGCATTTCGATTGCCGGGATGTTTGCCTACATTGCCGGTTCACCGTTCGTATTCATCAAACTCTATGGCGTGCCCGCCGAGCATTTCGGCTGGGTATTCGGCTCCAACGCCGCCGGCTTTATTCTGATGGCCCAAGTCAATGCGCGCTTGCTCGCCAAGCGCGGGCCGGCGTTCTTGCTGTCGCGCACGGTGTGGCTCTACATGCTGGCGGCGTTGGCGCTGCTCGGCGTCGCGGCCTTGCGCACCGAAGCGTTGTGGCCGTTGCTGCTGCCGCTGTTTATCTGCATCGCCAGCCTGGGCTGCATTTTGCCCAACACCTCGGCCTGCGCCATGAGCGGGCAGGGCGCGCGAGCCGGTAGCGCCTCGGCAATGCTCGGTTGCATTCAGTTCGGCGTGGCAGCGGGGGCGGCTTCGTTGGTGGGCGTGTTGCACGACGGCACGGCGATGCCGATGGCGATGGTCATCAGCTTGTGCGGGGTCTTGGCGGTGACGATTGCACTGTCGACCCAGCGCCTGCAACGGGCACGTGCCCTACAGGCGCAGGTCTGAAAGACGTCAGCCAGCGGCAGCGGAGCGTTGCTGGTCGAGTGGGAAACGGTGGGGCGCCTGGATGCGCGCTTGCAGGGTCTCGGCGAAGGCGCGGGCTTCGGCCTCACTGCGGAAGGTGATGGCTTCGCCGTCGAGACGGACCTGCCATTTATTGCCCGGGGATTTTGCTAACGCTTTTATCAGGATCTTCATTGCTGACTTCCTCACGTAAAAGAATCGTGGCAAAGGCCGCCAATATAAACCCGAATACGTTCACAATGATGACAAAGGTCAATTCCCTGACTAGTGGTGTCGTCCATCACTTACACGAATGACGGACGACACTGACAGACCTCTTTCAGAACCCTTCCAGCACGATCTTACCCTTGGCCTTGCCGCTCTCGAGCAGCGCGTGGGCGCGGCGTAGGTTCTCGGCGTTGATCACGCCGAAGTGCTCGCCCACGGTAGTTTTCAGAGTGCCGGCATCGATCAGCTCGGCGACGCGATTGAGCAGGTTGTGTTGCTCGATCATGTCCGGCGTCTCGAACATCGAGCGGGTGTACATGAACTCCCAATGCAGCGACAGGCTCTTGCGCTTGAGTTTGCTCACGTCCAGGGCCTTCGGATCGTCGATCAGCGCCAGCTTGCCTTGGGGCTGCAGGGCTTCGACCAGTTGATCCAAATGGTGGTCGGTCTGGGTCAGGCTGGCGACGTGGGTCACCTGGGCCACACCCGCGTGTTTCAGGGCGTCGCTCAGCGGCTGGCTATGGTCGATCACCAGGTCGGCGCCAAGGGCCTTGGCCCAGGCCTGGGTTTCCGGGCGCGACGCGGTGCCGATGACCTTCAGTGCGGTGAGCTGGCTGGCCAGTTGGGTCAGGATCGACCCCACGCCGCCGGCAGCGCCAACGATCAGCAGGCTCTGGCCTTCGTCCTTTTTACCCTCGCGCACTTGCAGGCGTTCGAACAACAGTTCCCAGGCGGTGATGGCGGTCAGCGGCAAGGCGGCTGCGTCGGCAAAACCCAGGCTCTTGGGCATATGGCCGACGATGCGCTCGTCTACGGTGTGCAGTTCGCTGTTGCCGCCCGGGCGTACCAGGGAGCCGGCGTAGAACACGTTGTCACCGGCCTTGAACAGCGTCACTTCACTGCCGACGGCCTTGACCACACCGGCCACGTCCCAGCCGAGCACCTTGGCGGCGCCGTTTTCCGGGGCGACGTTCTGGCGGACCTTGGTGTCCACCGGGTTGACCGAGATGGCTTTGACTTCCACCAGCAGGTCGCGGGGGCCGGCGACCGGTTCCGGCAGCTCGATGTCTTGCAGGGATTTCGGATCGTTGATCGGCAGTGAGGCGTAGTAGGCAATGGCTTTCATGGGGGCTCCAGAAGTAGGGAGTTGACTGTAGGAGCGAGCTTGCTCGCGAAAAACTCACAGGGGCCGCGCTGAATCAAAAGCGCGGCGTCATCGTTTACGATTTTCGCGAGCAAGCTCGCTCCTACAAAAAAACGCGGTGATTAGGCAAGAAATTTCAGGCGCTTGAGTTCGAAGTGCGCGAGTACGTCGGCGGCCTTGGCGCGGAAACTCTGGATGTGTGCGCTCTGGTCGTGGTCGGCCAGGGCCGCGTCGTCGCGCCAGCGTTCGAGCATGTAGAACGTCTCGGGATGTTGCAGGTCCTGGTGCAGGTCGTACTGTTCGCAACCGGCTTCCTGGCGGGTCGGTTCCAGCAGGCCGCGCAGCAGCGACTCGAGGGTGTGTTGTTGGCCAGGTTTGGCGATCAGCGTGGCGATGACGTTAAAGGCAGCGGACATATTCGACTCCTGACACGGGCTGTATGGGATGGCAGATGATTGGCTATTTCCGATGCAGATAAAAGCGGCTAAAACAGCAGTCTGTTTCAACAATATTTTGATAATGGGTGGAATTGGATGCTGCGCTTTGATGATTTGCAGTTGTTCGTGCGCGCAGCGGACCTGGGCAGTCTGTCGGCCGCGGCGCGGGTCATGGACCTGTCGCCGGCGGTGGCCAGCGCGGCGTTGAAGCGTATCGAACAGCAACTGGGCACGCGCTTGCTGGCGCGCTCCACTCGCAGCCTGCGCCTCACCGCTGAAGGGGACGGTTTTCTCGGATATGCGCGTGCCGCACTGAGCTCGCTGGACGAAGGGCGGCGGTTATTGGCCAGTGGCCAGGACCATGTCAGCGGTGTGCTGCAACTGTCGGCACCCTCGGATTTTGGTCGCAACCAGCTGTTGCCCTGGCTCGACGAGTTCCAGCGTGACTATCCGCAACTGACGGTGCGCCTGTTGCTGGGCGACCGCATTGCCGACCTGTTCCGCCAGCCGGTGGATATCGCCCTGCGCTATGGCGAACCGGAGGATTCCAGCCTGGTCGCGCTGCCCGTCGCGCCGGATAACGTGCGCGTGCTGTGCGCGGCCCCCAGTTATCTCGAGTGCCACGGCGAA
Source organism: Pseudomonas veronii (assembly GCF_002028325.1). Lineage (NCBI taxonomy): Bacteria > Pseudomonadati > Pseudomonadota > Gammaproteobacteria > Pseudomonadales > Pseudomonadaceae > Pseudomonas > Pseudomonas veronii. The sequence goes on from NZ_CP018420.1 coordinate 751,617, forward strand.
CCGCGGCATCTGGAGCAACTGGCCCAGCACAATTGCCTGCTGTATATGCTCGGCACTCGCGTGCATGACCACTGGACGTTTCATGACGGCAAACGCGAAGTCAGCCTGACTGTCAGCGGCGACCGCTTCAGTGACGATGCTGACGTGGTACGGCGATGGGCTGTCGCCGGGGTGGGCATCGCCTACAAGTCCTGGTTGGATGTGAGCAGCGACGTCCGCGCCGGACGCTTGCGCGTGATTCTGCCTGAGCTGCGCGGCGAGCGGACGCCGCTCAACCTGTTATGCGCGCATCGCGCGCAGTTGAGTAAGCCCATCAACCTGCTGCGGGAAATGCTCGTGTCCCGTTGTGCGACATTGACCGCGCAGTGGTCGGAACAATTCACCAGTGCGTAATAGCCTCCACTAAAGCCGGAAATTTCACTCAGATCCCGTCCCTATCCGCGCTGTCAGACGCCGGGGAACTGGCTGCTTGCGCACCTATACTTTGGCGCCAACCACAGCAGAGAAATGATTTAACAAGGAGTGAACACATGGAACAGGCACCTTGCATCAGTCAGATTGCCAGCTTGCTCGCCGAGCCAAAACGCACCGCCATGCTCTGGGCCTTGATGGACGGCTCGGCCAAGTCTTCCCAGGAACTGGCGACGCTCACGGGGTTGTCGCCGGCCTCGGCGAACGCCCATCTGGCGCGGCTTACCGGCGGCGGTTTGCTGCGTGTCGAAGCGCGTCGCGGCAAGCGGTTGTTTCGTGTGGCGGCGGCGGATGTCAGCACCGCCATCGATGCCTTGGCCAGCACCACCATGGCCAGTGCGGCGCGCAGCGCACCGCAGGCTTCACCGCTGACCCTGGCGGCGCCGGCCCCGCTGCGCCATGCGCGGTTATGCCATGGGCACCTCGGCGGCGAGCTGGCGGCGCAACTGTATCAGCGGATGATCGCGGCCGGCTGGATCGAGCGCCACGAGCTCCGCACCCAAGTCACGGTCAAAGGCGCGCAGCACCTGGCCGGCCTGGGCATTTTCACCCAGGCGCTGGCCTTGCCGCTGGTGTGCGACTGTTTCGATTGGAGCCAGCAGCAACCGCACCTGGGCGGCGCGCTGGGAGCCGGGCTATTGCAACTGTTTTTGCAGTCGAACTGGATCCGTGCGGTCAACGAGTCCCGCGCCTTGCTCGTCAGCGACACCGGGTTGGCGGAAATCACCCGGTTGGCCGTGCCCGACGCGCTCTGACCCGGATGACGTCGTTCAGAGTTGCGATCAGGTCGCACCCAGCAATAACCCGGAAAAACCATGGCCCACACTCCCAGAGGGGATTATTCACACAGGGGATGGGGCATGGGTACGCACGGCTATAGCGCGGCAGAACGGCTGGAACGGTTGCCCATCAGCGGTTACCACCGAGTCATTTTTATCATCATCGCCCTGGCGTTTTTCTTCGACTCCATGGATCTGGCGATGATGACTTTCCTGCTCGGCTCGATCAAAGCCGAGTTCGGCCTGAGCACGGCCCAGGCTGGCTTGCTGGCCAGTTCGAGTTTTTTCGGCATGGTGGTGGGCGCGTCGTTGTCCGGGATGCTCGCCGATCGCTTCGGACGCAAGCCGGTGTTCCAGTGGAGCATCGTGTTGTGGGGGATCGCCAGCTACTTATGTTCCACGGCGCAGACGGTGGAGACGCTGACGCTGTTTCGCATCCTGCTCGGCATTGGCATGGGCATGGAGTTTCCGATCGCGCAGTCGATGCTCTCGGAGCTGATTCCGGCCAAGGGGCGCGGGCGCTATATCGCGTTGATGGATGGCTTCTGGCCGTTGGGTTTTGTGGCGGCGGGGGTGCTGTCGTACTTTTTGCTGCCGCTGATCGGCTGGCGCGACATCTTCCTGGTGCTGGCGGTGCCGGCGGTGTTTGTGTTGGCGATCCGGTTTTTTATCCCGGAGTCGCCGCGCTGGCTGGAGCAGGCCGGGCGGCATGCGGCGGCGGATAAGGTGTTGCTGGGGATCGAGGCGAAAGTGCGCGACTCCCTGGGCCGCGCCGAGTTGCCGCAGCCGATTCGCCTGCCGCGGGTGGAGAGTGTGCCGGGCAACTTCTTCTCGGCGTTCCAGCAATTATGGTCGGCGCAGTATCGCCAGCGCACGATGATGATCTGGAGTGTGTGGTTCTTCGCCTTGCTCGGCTTTTATGGGCTCACTTCCTGGTTGAGTGCCTTGCTGCAGCAGTCGGGGTTTGCGGTGACCCAGTCGGTGTATTACACGGTGATCATTTCCCTGGGCGGGATTCCCGGCTTCCTGATGGCGGCCTGGCTGGTGGAGCGTTGGGGGCGCAAGCCGGTATGCGTCGTGACCTTGCTCGGCGGCGGGGTGATGGCGTTTCTGTATGGGCAAAGCGCGGTGTTCGGCGGCAATGTCGGCCTGCTGATCGCCTCGGGGTTGTTGATGCAGTTCTTTCTGTTTGGCATGTGGGCGGTGCTGTACACCTACACGCCGGAGTTGTATCCCACTTCGGCGCGGGCGACAGGGGCCGGGTTCGCTTCGGCGATCGGGCGGGTCGGGTCGTTGCTCGGGCCGTTGGTGACCGGATTGGTGTTCCCGATTACCGGGCAGGGCGGGGTGTTTGCCCTGGGCGCATTGTGCTTTGCGGTGGCGGCGCTGGTGGTGTGGGTGTTTGGGATGGAGACGAAGGGCAAGACCCTGGAAGAGTTGAGCGAGATTTAACCGGCAATCCACAACGAATGTGGGAGCGCGCTGGCTCCCACATTGTCAGTCGCGGTTTACGCCGTCAGGGCTTCACCAGCCGCGCATCCAGGCTGTTTTGCGCCAGGCGTTTGGCCTGGTCCTGGGTCATGCCCAGGGCGGTGTACAGCGCATGGAAGTTCTCGGTGACGTAACCGCCGAAGTACGCCGGGTCGTCCGAGTTCACCGTCACCTTCACCCCACGCTCGAGCATGTCGAGGATGTTGTGCTGGGCCATGTCGTCGAACACGCGCAGCTTGGTGTTGGACAGCGGGCACACGGTCAGCGGGATCTGTTCGTCGATGATCCGTTGCATCAGGCGCTCGTCTTCGATGGCGCGCACGCCATGGTCGATACGCTGGACTTTCAGCAGGTCGAGGGCTTCCCAGATGTACTCGGGCGGGCCTTCTTCGCCGGCGTGGGCCACGGTGAAGAAGCCTTCGTTGCGGGCACGGTCGAACACGCGCTGGAACTTGCTCGGCGGGTGGCCCATTTCCGAACTGTCCAGGCCCACGGCCACGAACGCATCGCGAAACGGCAGCGCCTGGTCGAGGGTTTTCTCGGCTTCGGCTTCGCTCAAGTGGCGCAGGAAGCTGAGGATCAAGCCGCTGGTGATGCCCAGTTGCTGCTCGCCATCTTTGAGCGCGGCGGCGATGCCGTTGAGCACCACTTCGAACGGCACGCCACGGTCGGTGTGGGTTTGCGGGTCGAAGAAGGGTTCGGTGTGGATCACGTTCTGCGCTTTGCAGCGCAGCAGGTAGGCCCAGGTCAGGTCGTAGAAATCCTGGGAGGTGCGCAATACATCGGCGCCCTGGTAATACAGGTCGAGAAACTCTTGCAGGTTGTTGAAGGCGTAGGCCTTGCGCAGGGTGTCGACGTCGTTCCATGGCAGCGCAATCTTGTTGCGCTCGGCCAGGGCGAACAGCAGCTCAGGCTCCAGCGAGCCTTCCAGGTGCAGGTGCAGTTCAGCCTTGGGCAGGGCGTTGAGCCAATCGTACATGTCTAAAATCTCATCGGGTGCAATGGCGGCATTCTACAGGCCATGACTGAAATAATCGGCAAAACCTGACCAAGAGGAGAGTATTGGATCTATTCGCGCAGGGGCGCTGCGAACTAAGATGTAACGAAACGTTAGTGATGTACTGCAGTCTGTACCCCGTCAATGACTGATTTGCCGCACAAAAGGCCCGCAATGCTCACCTCTCTCAAGCAAGAAAAATTCATGCTGCTGGCGCTGATCGCCGCCGTCGCCGCGTACCCGCTGGAGCACTGGATGCTCCATAACGGGCAAATGGTCGCGCTGCTGGCCGGCCTGGCGCTGATCGGCTTTATCGTGGTGGCGTCGATGCGCGTCGCTCACCATGCCGAGCAGTTGGCGGAAAAGGTCGGCGACCCCTACGGCACCATGATCCTGACCCTGGCCGCCGTGCTGGTGGAAGTGGTGATCCTGGCGATCATGATGAGCAACGAACCGTCGCCGACCCTGGTGCGCGACACCATCTACTCGGCGGTGATGCTCGATATCAACGGCATCCTCGGCCTGGCCGCGCTGATGGGGGGCATCAAGCACGGCGAACAGTCCTACAATGACGATTCGGCGCGCACCTACAGCGTGATGATCCTCACCGCCATGGGCGTGTCGATGGTGGTGCCGGAATTCATCCCCGAAGCGGACTGGAAAATTTACTCGGCCTTCACCATTGGCGCGATGGTGGTGCTCTACACCCTGTTCCTGCGCATGCAGGTGGGCCCGCACAGTTATTTCTTCAGCTACAGCTACCCGGAAAAACGCCGCAAGACGTTGCCGGAAGAACAGGCGCCGCCGGTGAACCTGGCATTTTCCATCGGTACGCTGGTGTTCGGGGTGATTGTGATTGGCGCGCTGGCCGAGGTGATGTCCAAGACCCTCGACCTGGGCCTGGAAGGCACGGGCGCGCCGCCGGTGGTGACGGCGATTGTGGTCGCGGCCATCTCGGCGGCACCGGAGATTCTGACCGCCTTGCGCGCCGCCCTGGCCAACCGCATGCAGTCGGTGGTGAACATTGCACTGGGCGCATCGTTGTCGACGGTGATCCTGACGGTGCCGGTGATGGAAGCGATGGCGCTCTACACCGGCCAGCCGTTCCAGATGGCGATGACGCCGGTGCAAAGCGTGATGGTGTTGATCACGCTGATCGTCAGTGCGATCAACCTCAACGATGGCGAAACCAACGCCATCGAAGGGATGACCCACTTTGTGTTGTTTGCGACCTTTATCATGTTGTCGCTGTTAGGGGTGTAGGCGTGAGCTTGCTCGCGAATAATCTGAGAGCGCCGTGTGAATCAGAACACCTGCGTTAGCGTTGACGTTTTTCGCGAGCGAGCTCGCTCCTACAAGGGATTGATCAGGTTACGGGCGGCCTGGCTGTGATCGGCAATCAAGCCTTTGAGGTCGAGGCCCTCGACCTGGCCGTCGATCACCCGCCATTGCCCGCCGATCATCACCCGGTCGGCCCGGTCGGCGCCGCACAACAGCAACGCCGAAATCGGATCGTGACTGCCGGAGAAGCGCAGTTCGTCCAGCTTGAACAGCGCCAGATCGGCCTGCTTTCCTACGGCTAACTCACCGATATCCGAACGACCGAGCAACTGCGCCGAGCCTTTGGTCGCCCAGCCCAGCACGCCTTGCGGGGTGATTTTTTCCGCGCCATAACGCAGGCGCTGGATGTACAGCGCCTGGCGGGCTTCGAGGATCATGTTCGACGCATCGTTGGAGGCCGAACCGTCCACGCCCAGGCCGATCGGGGCACCGGCGGCGAGCAGGTCCAGGGTCGGGCAGATGCCGGAGGCCAGGCGCATGTTCGAGCTTGGGCAATGGCAGATCCCGGTGCCGGCGGCGCCCAGGCGGGCGATTTCATCCGGGTTGAAGTGAATGCCGTGGGCCAGCCAGGTGCGCGGGCCGAGCCAGCCGACGCTGTCGAGGTAGTCCACGGTGCGCAGGCCGAAGCGTTGCAGGCAGAAGTCTTCCTCGTCGAGGGTTTCCGCCAGGTGCGTGTGCAGGCGCACGTCGAGGCTCGCGGCCAGTTCGGCGCTGGCTTGCATGATTTGCGGGGTGACGGAAAACGGCGAGCAGGGCGCCAGGGCGATCTGGATCTGCGCGCCGTCGCCGCGTTCGTGGTACTGGCGGATCAGGCGCTGGCTATCGTCCAGAATCACCGCGCCCTGTTGCACGGTTTGCTGCGGCGGCAAGCCACCGTCGGCTTCGCCCAGGCTCATGGAGCCGCGAGTGAGCATGGCGCGCATGCCCAGTTCGCGCACCACGTCGACTTGCACGTCGATGGCATGTTCCAGGCCGTCCGGGAACAGGTAGTGGTGGTCTGCCGCCGTGGTGCAGCCTGAGAGCAGCAATTCCGCCAGCGCGACTTTACTGGCCAGGGCGAGTTTTTCCGGAGTCAGCCGCGCCCACACCGGGTACAGGGTCTTCAGCCACGGGAACAACGGCTGATTGACCACCGGCGCCCAGGCGCGAGTCAGGGTCTGGTAGAAGTGATGATGGGTATTGATCAGCCCCGGCAGCACCACATGTTCGCGGGCGTCGAACACCTGTGTACAGGGCTGTGCAGGCGCTTGCCCGATGCTCAGTAGTTCGCTGATCACACCGTCTTGCAGCACCAGGCCGCCACGGGCATCGAGGCCATTGGCAGTGAAAATCGCGAGGGGGTTTTTTAACCAGATACGGGTCGCAGGCATGGGCCGGCTCCTCTGAATGATGGGTTCAGGTTTGCCAGCTCAGTGTTGCCCTGTCTGCTGATCCAGGGTCGCCGGTGAGGGCGAGGTGGCTAGATTACGTGTAGTTCTAGATCCGGTCTACCGGTAGGAACGCGCTGCTCTCGAGAAGCGTGTTCCCACCTTTGATGGCGGCTTACCAGGGAATGGTATGGCCCCGGTAGTCCACGAAGTGGTGGCCGCCTTTGCCGGTGTAGGCATTCACCTGATCGAGCAGGCCGCGCACGCTGGTCTCGACGTCGATGAGTGCGTTTTCGCCGCCCATGTCGGTCTTCACCCAACCCGGGTGCAGGGAAAGCACGGTCATTTTTTGCTCGCCGAGTTGGGTGATGAAGCTGTTGGTCATCGAGTTGAGGGCGGCCTTGCTCGCCTTGTAGAGCGCCAGCTCGGAACCGTCAGGGATGGTCACGCTGCCCAGGACTGAACTCATGAACGCCAGCACGCCGGAATCTTTGCGGATCTGCCCGACAAAGCGCTGGGCCAGGTTGATCGGCGCCACGGCGTTGGTGAAGAACAACTGGCCGACTTCCGCCAGGGTGGCGTGGCCAGGTTCCTGGTTCGCCGGGCCCTTGACGCCGGCGTTGACGAACAGCAGGTCGAATGTGCGTTCCTTGAGGCGCTGGCTCAGGGCGATCACGGCTTGCTGATCGTCCATGTCGAGTTTCTCGATCTGTACCGGGCCCACCGCTTTCAGGGCGTCGGCCTTGTTCGGGTCACGCACGGTGGCGGTCACGTCCCAGCCATCCTTGAGCAATTGCTTGACCAGGCCAAGGCCCAGCCCGCGTGAGGCGCCGATGATCAGTGCGGTTTTTGGCGTAGACATGCAGAGCTTCCTTTGACGTCGCGGTTCAGGGCGTTCAGCGAACAACATTAGCAGTTTCAACGTTGCAGCAGGATACGCCCCCGGCTCAGGTCGGCAAGCTGGTTTTGCAGGGTGTCGATGTGTGCTTCGCCCAGGGCCAGTTGCAGCTCCACGCCGTTGGCGGTGAAGTGTTCCTCCAGTACCAGCCCGCCGAGTTCGGCGACCCGCAACTTGACCAGGTTCAGTTCGGAAAACCCGCAGTCGCAGCTCAACGGCACGCGGCTGATCAGCTCGATGCGCTCGGCGGTTTGCAGGCATTTGTTCGCGCCGCCGCCATACGCCCGCGCCAGCCCGCCGGTGCCCAGTTGGATGCCGCCGTACCAGCGAATCACCAGCACCACCACCTGATCGAAGCCCTGGGCCTCGATGGCGGCGAGGATCGGTCGCCCGGCGGTGCCGCCAGGTTCTCCGTCGTCGTTGCTGCGGTACTGGTCGGCGAGTTTCCAGGCCCAGCAATTGTGCGTGGCGTTCAGGTCGCTGTGCTGCTCGATGAACGCTTGGGCTTCTTGCGCGCTGGTGATCGGTGCGGCCAGGGTGATGAAGCGGCTTTTGCGAATTTCTTCGCGGAATTCGCAAAGGCCGGTGAGGGTGAAAGGCATAGGCGGTGTCGTCTAGAGGGCGGGCTTGATGCCACAGCCTTTGAGAATGATGTGGATCAGGTTGGTGCCGGCGTCTTCCATATCTTGTTTGGTCAACTTGGTGCGCCCGGTGACGCGGCAGATCTGGCTGGCGAAGTCGGCATAGTGCTGGGTGCTGCCCCACAGCAGGAAGATCAGGTGGACGGGGTCGATGGGGTCCATCTTGCCAGCATCGATCCAGGCCTGGAACACGGCCGCCCGGCCACTGAACCAGGCGCGGTAGTCCTGGCCGAAGTATTCGGTAAGGCATTCGCCGCCGCTGATGATCTCCATGGCGAAGATCCGCGAGGCCTGGGGCTGTCGTCGGGAAAACTCCATCTTGGTGCGGATGTAACGGGTGAGGGCCACGGCCGGGTCGTCCTCGGCGGTCAGCGCGTTGAAGGTGCTGTCCCACAGTTCGAGGATATTGCTGAGCACCGCGACGTACAGGCCCATCTTGTTGGTGAAGTAGTAGTGCAAGTTGGCCTTCGGCAACCCGGCGCTGGCAGCGATGGTGTTCATGCTGGTGCCCTTGTAGCCGTGACGCGCGAACTCGTCTTCGGCCGCTTGAAGAATCGCTTGCTCGTTCTTTTGCCGAATGCGGCTGGCGGGCTTCCCGGCGTGGGTGCTGTGGGCAGGAACTTCGAGGCTCATGGAGGTTTCCGTGCTGATCGATAGAGACGATGTATGCACAGATAACCCACCCTCAAGCCTCAGACAAGTCCTGATGCAATAAAACCCTCAAAGCGGTTCCAGCGTATCGCCATGTGGCGCGCCGTTTGCTGCGGGGCTCGCTTTGGCTTCCGGCAGTAACAGGCACAATGCGATGGCGGTCAGCCCGCCGCTGGTGATGGCCGAGTCGAACAGGTTTTGCACCAGCGTCGGCATCAAGTGCAGCAGGTTCGGTTGGGCGGCAATGCCCAGGCCGACGCCGAACGAGGTGGCGATGATCAGCATGCTGCGTCGGTCCAGCGGCGCCTGGGCGAGAATACGCACGCCGGCCGCCGCCACGCTGCCGAACATCACCAGGGTCGCGCCGCCCAATACCGGTTTGGGGATTTGCTGCAGCACCGCGCCGATCGATGGAAACAAGCCGAGGCAAAACAGCACCACGCCGATGTACAGGCCGACATAGCGGCTGGCCACGCCGGTGAGTTGGATCACGCCATTGTTCTGGGCGAACGTGGTGTTGGGGAACGCGCTGAAGGTGGCGGCGATCATGCAGCTCACCCCGTCGCCGAGTACGCCGCCCTTGAGCCGGTTTATATAAGACGGGCCGCTGATGGGCTGGCGGGCGATCATGCAGTTGGCGGTGAGGTCACCCACGGTTTCGATGCTGCTGATCAGATAAATCAGCGCGATGGGTAGGAAGGCGCTCCAGTCGAAGTTGAAACCATAACGAAACGGCATCGGCAGGCTGATCAACGGCAGGTCGGGCAGGGCCTGGGGCACCAGTTTGCCGCTGAACCAGGCCGCGAGGCTGCCGAGGGCCAGGCCGATGATGATCGCCGAGAGGCGTACCCAGGGTGTGTTCGAGCGGTTGAGCAGGATGATCGTCAACACCACGAACAGGCCCAGTGCCAGGTTGATGGGCGCGCCGAAATCGGCGGCATTGAACCCGCCGCCGAGGTCGGTGATACCCACTTTGATCAGGCTGATGCCGATCAGAGTAATCACGATCCCGGTGACCAGCGGCGTGATCACCCGGCGCAGTTGCCCGATAAAACGGCTCAGCACGATTTGTACGGCGGCGCCGAAAAAGCACACGCCGAAGATCATCGCCAGGATGTCTTCCGGGCTGCCGCCGCGTTGCTTGACCAGGAAGCCCGCCGACAGCACGGCGCCGAGAAACGCAAAGCTGGTGCCCTGCAGGCAGATCATGCCGGCGCCGATGCCAAACGGCCTACGCGCCTGGATGAAGGTGCCGACACCGGACACCATCAGCGCCATGCTGATCAGGTACGGCAGGTGAGCCGCCAGGCCCAGGGTCGAGCCGATGATCAGCGGCGGCGTGATGATGCCGACGAAGGCGGCCAATACATGTTGCAGGGCGGCCAGTAGGGCGGGCAGGGGTTTTGGGCGGTCGTTGAGGCCGTAGATCAGGTCGCTGGGGCTGGACGTTTCTGGTGGCATGGCGGGCAAACTCGAGTCGGACGGTTCTAGGTCCTTGTGCTCTTGCAAAAAGCTGTCCACTTGCTCAGCTTTTTGTGCGAGGCCCGAATTAGCGGGTTGCCGCCAGGCTGTCGAGGAAACTTTCCAGCACCAAATGAGGGCGCCGCCCCTTGCGCGTGACCGATGCCAGGCTTAAATCGTAAAAACGTGTAGCCGGTTTCAGCGCGCGTAGTCGGCCTTGTTGCACCCACAGGCTGGCGTAGTGATCGGGCAGGTAGCCGATGTAGCGGCCGGTGAGGATCAGGAACGCCATGCCTTCGCGGTCCGAAGCGCTGGCGGTGCAGTTGAGGGCCTGGTAGTGGGCCTGGATCTCGGCGGGCAGGCGGAAGGTGGGGGCGATCGCATCCTGGTCGTCGATGCGTCCATCCTCCAACTGCTTGTCGTCGGCATAGAACAGCGGGTGGCCGACGGCGCAGTAGAGCAGCGAGCGTTCGCTGTACAGCGCCTGGTATTCCAGGCCGGACAGCGCGCTGGCCTGGGGCACCACGCCGACATGCAGGCGGCCGTCGAGCACGCCTTGTTCCACTTCATTGGGGGCAATCATGCGGATCTGGATCTGCACGTCCGGGCCGCGTTCCTTCAATTGCGCCAGGGCATGGGTGATACGCATGTGGGGCAGGGTGACGAGGTTGTCGGTGAGGCCGATGATCAGTTCGCCGCGCAAATGCTGGTGCAGGCCGTTGACCTCGGTGCGAAAGCTTTCCAGGGCGCTCAAGAGTTGCAGTGCCGATTGATAGACCTCGCGGCCTTCCTCGGTCAGCGAGAATCCGGCACGCCCGCGCTGGCACAGGCGCAATCCCAGGCGTTGCTCCAGATCGCTCATTTGCTGGCTGATGGCCGAGCGGCCGATGCCGAGCACGGTCTCCGCCGCCGAGAAGCCGCCACACTCCACCACACTGCGAAAGATGCGCAGCAGGCGAATATCGAAGTCGCTGACTTGGGCCAGGGGGTCGGGTCGACGGATGCTCATAGTTTAGTCGGGGCCTGACTGAAGGTTAGAAGAGTTGGATTTCACAGACTTTATCCCCGTGGCAATTTAGCTGCAAGAACGCTTTTCAATCCCGGCGCTGCTTTTTGCCTTGCGAGGTTTTGCTGATGAACATGTCCGAAAACGCCCCTTCGTCCCTGGCCAGCCAACTGAAGTTGGACGCTCACTGGATGCCTTACACCGCCAACCGTAACTTCCAGCGTGACCCGCGCCTGATCGTGGCCGCCGAAGGCAGTTGGTTGACCGATGACAAGGGCCGCAAGGTCTACGATTCGTTGTCGGGGCTGTGGACCTGCGGCGCCGGGCACACCCGCAAGGAAATCCAGGAAGCGGTCGCCAAGCAACTGGGTACGCTGGACTACTCGCCGGGCTTCCAATACGGTCATCCGCTGTCGTTTCAACTGGCGGAAAAAATCACCGACCTGACCCCGGGCAACCTCAACCATGTGTTCTTCACCGATTCCGGTTCCGAGTGCGCCGATACGGCGGTGAAGATGGTACGTGCGTACTGGCGCCTAAAAGGCCAGTCTACCAAGACCAAGATGATCGGCCGCGCCCGTGGCTATCACGGGGTGAACATCGCCGGCACCAGCCTGGGCGGCGTCAACGGCAACCGTAAGATGTTTGGTCAGGCGATGATGGATGTTGACCATCTGCCTCACACCTTGCTGGCGAGCAATGCGTTCTCGCGCGGCATGCCGGAGCAGGGCGGTATTGCCCTGGCCGATGAACTGCTCAAGTTGATCGAGTTGCACGACGCGTCGAACATCGCTGCCGTTTTTGTCGAGCCGATGGCCGGCTCCGCTGGCGTGCTGGTGCCGCCACAGGGTTACCTCAAGCGTCTGCGTGAAATCTGCGACCAGCACAACATCCTGTTGGTGTTCGACGAAGTGATCACCGGTTTCGGCCGTACCGGCTCGATGTTCGGCGCCGACAGCTTCGGCGTGACCCCGGACCTGATGTGCATCGCCAAGCAAGTCACCAACGGTGCGATCCCGATGGGCGCGGTGATTGCCAGCAGCGAGATCTATCAGACCTTCATGAACCAGGCGACGCCGGAATACGCGGTGGAATTTCCCCACGGCTACACCTACTCGGCACACCCGGTGGCCTGCGCGGCTGGCCTGGCGGCATTGGACCTGCTGCAGAAGGAAAACCTGGTGCAGAGCGTAGCCGAAGTCGCTCCGCACTTTGAGAATGCGCTGCATGGTTTGAAGGGCAGCAAGAACGTGATCGACATCCGCAACTACGGTCTGGCCGGCGCGATCCAGATTGCCCCGCGTGACGGTGATGCCATCGTGCGTCCGTTCGAGGCTGGCATGGCCTTGTGGAAAGCCGGTTTTTACGTGCGTTTTGGCGGCGACACCCTGCAGTTCGGGCCAACCTTCAACAGCAAGCCGCAGGACCTGGATCGCCTGTTCGATGCCGTCGGCGAAGTGCTGAACAAGATCGACTGATTTCTCCTTCTATATAGAACAACTTTTCAGGAGCCCTGCATGAGCCTTATCCAGCATTTGATCGACGGCCAATTGGTCAGCGAATCCGGTCGCACTGCCGATGTGTACAACCCGTCCACCGGCCAGGTGATTCACCAGGTGCCGCTGGCCAGTCGCGAAACCATCCAGCGCGCGATCGACTCGGCCAAGGCGGCATTCCCGGCCTGGCGTAATACGCCGGCGGCCAGGCGTGCCCAGGTGATGTACCGTTTCAAGCAGTTGCTGGAGCAGAACGAAGCGCGCATCTCGCAGTTGATCAGCGAGGAGCACGGCAAGACCCTGGAAGACGCGGCGGGGGAATTGAAGCGTGGCATCGAGAACGTGGAGTATGCGTGCTCGGCGCCGGAAATTCTCAAGGGCGAGTACAGCCGCAATGTGGGGCCGAACATCGATGCCTGGTCGGATTTCCAGCCGTTGGGCGTAGTGGCCGGGATTACCCCGTTCAACTTCCCGGCGATGGTGCCGTTGTGGATGTACCCGCTGGCGATCGTCTGCGGCAACTGCTTTATCCTCAAACCGTCGGAGCGTGATCCGAGTTCGACGCTGCTGATCGCGCAATTGCTGCAGGAGGCCGGCCTGCCTAAGGGCGTGCTGAGCGTGGTGCATGGCGACAAGGGCGCGGTGGATGCGCTGATCGAAGCGCCGGAGGTCAAGGCCTTGAGCTTTGTGGGTTCGACGCCGATTGCCGAGTACATCTACGCCGAAGCGACCAAGCGCGGCAAACGCGTGCAAGCGCTGGGCGGCGCGAAGAACCATGCGGTGCTGATGCCGGATGCCGATCTGGATAATGCGGTCAGTGCCTTGATGGGCGCGGCCTACGGTTCCTGCGGCGAGCGTTGCATGGCGATCTCGGTGGCGGTGTGTGTGGGTGATCAGGTGGCGGATGCATTGATCGCCAAGTTGGTGCCGCAGGTCAAGGCGCTGAAGATTGGCGCGGGCACCTCGTGCGGCCTGGATATGGGGCCGCTGGTCACCGGCCAGGCGCGGGATAAGGTCAGCGGCTATATAGAAGACGGTGTGGCCGCGGGCGCTGAGCTGGTGGTCGATGGTCGTGGCTTGAGCGTTGCCGGGCATGAGCAGGGGTTCTTCCTCGGCGGCAGTTTGTTTGACCGCGTGACGCCGCAGATGCGTATCTATAAAGAAGAGATCTTCGGGCCGGTGTTGTGCGTGGTGCGGGTCAATAGCCTGGAAGCGGCGATGCAACTGATCAACGATCACGAGTATGGCAACGGCACATGCATCTTCACCCGTGACGGTGAAGCGGCGCGTCTGTTCTGTGACGAGATTGAAGTGGGCATGGTCGGCGTGAACGTTCCACTGCCGGTGCCGGTGGCCTACCACAGCTTTGGCGGCTGGAAGCGCTCGCTGTTTGGCGACTTGCATGCTTACGGGCCGGATGGGGTGCGTTTCTATACCCGGCGCAAGGCTATTACCCAGCGCTGGCCGCAACGGGCCAGTCATGAAGCGTCACAGTTTGCCTTCCCTAGCTTGTAAGACGCGTTGAAAGCCGGCCCCTTGGGGCCGGCTTTCGCGTTTTTGCGGCCTTTTTGACCGATATGACAGAATTGTGAAGAAAGGTGTTGACGGCAAATCCTGGACGTCTATAATTCGCCCCACTTCCGGCGCAGTCGAAACGGAAAACTCCTTGGTAAACAAAGAGTTACGCAAGATTCGACAGCGACCTGCTTCAGTTCATCGAAGCCTGGAAGGAGTTGGTAGGGCAGTGTTGTTTGGCTCTATTGACGTTTCGATCTTCTCGGTCGAAAGCGGAGAAAAAGAGGTGTTGACAGCAGCGTGTAACGCTGTAGAATTCGCCTCCCGCTAACGAGAGATCGGAAGCGCAAGTGGTTGAAGTTACAAAGGAAACTTTGAAAACTTCTGAAAATAATCACTTGACAGCAAATGAGGCTGCTGTAGAATGCGCGCCTCGGTTGAGACGAAAGATCTTAACCAACCGCTCTTTAACAACTGAATCAAGCAATTCGTGTGGGTGCTTGTGGAGTCAGACTGATAGTCAACAAGATTATCAGCATCACAAGTTACTCCGCGAGAAATCAAAGATGTAACCAACGATTGCTGAGCCAAGTTTAGGGTTTCTTAAAAACCCAAAGATGTTTGAACTGAAGAGTTTGATCATGGCTCAGATTGAACGCTGGCGGCAGGCCTAACACATGCAAGTCGAGCGGTAGAGAGAAGCTTGCTTCTCTTGAGAGCGGCGGACGGGTGAGTAATGCCTAGGAATCTGCCTGGTAGTGGGGGATAACGTTCGGAAACGGACGCTAATACCGCATACGTCCTACGGGAGAAAGCAGGGGACCTTCGGGCCTTGCGCTATCAGATGAGCCTAGGTCGGATTAGCTAGTTGGTGAGGTAATGGCTCACCAAGGCGACGATCCGTAACTGGTCTGAGAGGATGATCAGTCACACTGGAACTGAGACACGGTCCAGACTCCTACGGGAGGCAGCAGTGGGGAATATTGGACAATGGGCGAAAGCCTGATCCAGCCATGCCGCGTGTGTGAAGAAGGTCTTCGGATTGTAAAGCACTTTAAGTTGGGAGGAAGAGCAGTTACCTAATACGTGATTGTTTTGACGTTACCGACAGAATAAGCACCGGCTAACTCTGTGCCAGCAGCCGCGGTAATACAGAGGGTGCAAGCGTTAATCGGAATTACTGGGCGTAAAGCGCGCGTAGGTGGTTAGTTAAGTTGGATGTGAAATCCCCGGGCTCAACCTGGGAACTGCATTCAAAACTGACTGACTAGAGTATGGTAGAGGGTGGTGGAATTTCCTGTGTAGCGGTGAAATGCGTAGATATAGGAAGGAACACCAGTGGCGAAGGCGACCACCTGGACTGATACTGACACTGAGGTGCGAAAGCGTGGGGAGCAAACAGGATTAGATACCCTGGTAGTCCACGCCGTAAACGATGTCAACTAGCCGTTGGGAGCCTTGAGCTCTTAGTGGCGCAGCTAACGCATTAAGTTGACCGCCTGGGGAGTACGGCCGCAAGGTTAAAACTCAAATGAATTGACGGGGGCCCGCACAAGCGGTGGAGCATGTGGTTTAATTCGAAGCAACGCGAAGAACCTTACCAGGCCTTGACATCCAATGAACTTTCCAGAGATGGATTGGTGCCTTCGGGAACATTGAGACAGGTGCTGCATGGCTGTCGTCAGCTCGTGTCGTGAGATGTTGGGTTAAGTCCCGTAACGAGCGCAACCCTTGTCCTTAGTTACCAGCACGTAATGGTGGGCACTCTAAGGAGACTGCCGGTGACAAACCGGAGGAAGGTGGGGATGACGTCAAGTCATCATGGCCCTTACGGCCTGGGCTACACACGTGCTACAATGGTCGGTACAGAGGGTTGCCAAGCCGCGAGGTGGAGCTAATCCCAGAAAACCGATCGTAGTCCGGATCGCAGTCTGCAACTCGACTGCGTGAAGTCGGAATCGCTAGTAATCGCGAATCAGAATGTCGCGGTGAATACGTTCCCGGGCCTTGTACACACCGCCCGTCACACCATGGGAGTGGGTTGCACCAGAAGTAGCTAGTCTAACCTTCGGGGGGACGGTTACCACGGTGTGATTCATGACTGGGGTGAAGTCGTAACAAGGTAGCCGTAGGGGAACCTGCGGCTGGATCACCTCCTTAATCGACGACATCAGCTGCTCCATAAGTTCCCACACGAATTGCTTGATTCATTGAAGAAGACGATAAGAAGCAGCCCGAAATTGGGTCTGTAGCTCAGTTGGTTAGAGCGCACCCCTGATAAGGGTGAGGTCGGCAGTTCGAATCTGCCCAGACCCACCAATTTTGTGTGGGAACCTGTAGAAATACGGGGCCATAGCTCAGCTGGGAGAGCGCCTGCCTTGCACGCAGGAGGTCAACGGTTCGATCCCGTTTGGCTCCACCACTACTGCTTCTGAAGTTTGAAAGCTTAGAAATGAGCATTCCATCGTGATGATGGTGAATGTTGATTTCTAGTCTTTGATTAGATCGTTCTTTAAAAATTTGGGTATGTGATAGAAAGATAGACTGAACGTTACTTTCACTGGTAACGGATCAGGCTAAGGTAAAATTTGTGAGTTCTCTTAATTGAGAAATTCGAATTTTCGGCGAATGTCGTCTTCACAGTATAACCAGATTGCTTGGGGTTATATGGTCAAGTGAAGAAGCGCATACGGTGGATGCCTTGGCAGTCAGAGGCGATGAAAGACGTGGTAGCCTGCGAAAAGCTTCGGGGAGTCGGCAAACAGACTTTGATCCGGAGATGTCTGAATGGGGGAACCCAGCCATCATAAGATGGTTACCTTACACTGAATACATAGGTGTAAGGGGCGAACCAGGGGAACTGAAACATCTAAGTACCCTGAGGAAAAGAAATCAACCGAGATTCCCTTAGTAGTGGCGAGCGAACGGGGACTAGCCCTTAAGTGGCTTTGAGATTAGCGGAACGCTCTGGAAAGTGCGGCCATAGTGGGTGATAGCCCTGTACGCGAAAATCTCTTAGTCATGAAATCGAGTAGGACGGAGCACGAGAAACTTTGTCTGAATATGGGGGGACCATCCTCCAAGGCTAAATACTACTGACTGACCGATAGTGAACTAGTACCGTGAGGGAAAGGCGAAAAGAACCCCGGAGAGGGGAGTGAAATAGATCCTGAAACCGTATGCGTACAAGCAGTGGGAGCCTACTTGTTAGGTGACTGCGTACCTTTTGTATAATGGGTCAGCGACTTATTTTCAGTGGCGAGCTTAACCGAATAGGGGAGGCGTAGCGAAAGCGAGTCTTAATAGGGCGTCTAGTCGCTGGGAATAGACCCGAAACCGGGCGATCTATCCATGGGCAGGTTGAAGGTTGGGTAACACTAACTGGAGGACCGAACCGACTACCGTTGAAAAGTTAGCGGATGACCTGTGGATCGGAGTGAAAGGCTAATCAAGCTCGGAGATAGCTGGTTCTCCTCGAAAGCTATTTAGGTAGCGCCTCATGTATCACTGTAGGGGGTAGAGCACTGTTTCGGCTAGGGGGTCATCCCGACTTACCAAACCGATGCAAACTCCGAATACCTACAAGTGCCGAGCATGGGAGACACACGGCGGGTGCTAACGTCCGTCGTGAAAAGGGAAACAACCCAGACCGTCAGCTAAGGTCCCAAAGTTATGGTTAAGTGGGAAACGATGTGGGAAGGCTTAGACAGCTAGGAGGTTGGCTTAGAAGCAGCCACCCTTTAAAGAAAGCGTAATAGCTCACTAGTCGAGTCGGCCTGCGCGGAAGATGTAACGGGGCTCAAACCATACACCGAAGCTACGGGTATCACGTAAGTGATGCGGTAGAGGAGCGTTCTGTAAGCCTGTGAAGGTGAGTTGAGAAGCTTGCTGGAGGTATCAGAAGTGCGAATGCTGACATGAGTAACGATAATGGGTGTGAAAAACACCCACGCCGAAAGACCAAGGTTTCCTGCGCAACGTTAATCGACGCAGGGTTAGTCGGTCCCTAAGGCGAGGCTGAAAAGCGTAGTCGATGGAAAACAGGTTAATATTCCTGTACTTCTGGTTATTGCGATGGAGGGACGGAGAAGGCTAGGCCAGCTTGGCGTTGGTTGTCCAAGTTTAAGGTGGTAGGCTGGAATCTTAGGTAAATCCGGGATTCTAAGGCCGAGAGCTGATGACGAGTCATCTTTTAGATGACGAAGTGGTTGATGCCATGCTTCCAAGAAAAGCTTCTAAGCTTCAGGTAACCAGGAACCGTACCCCAAACCGACACAGGTGGTTGGGTAGAGAATACCAAGGCGCTTGAGAGAACTCGGGTGAAGGAACTAGGCAAAATGGCACCGTAACTTCGGGAGAAGGTGCGCCGGTGAGGGTGAAGGACTTGCTCCGTAAGCTCATGCCGGTCGAAGATACCAGGCCGCTGCGACTGTTTATTAAAAACACAGCACTCTGCAAACACGAAAGTGGACGTATAGGGTGTGACGCCTGCCCGGTGCCGGAAGGTTAATTGATGGGGTTAGCTAACGCGAAGCTCTTGATCGAAGCCCCGGTAAACGGCGGCCGTAACTATAACGGTCCTAAGGTAGCGAAATTCCTTGTCGGGTAAGTTCCGACCTGCACGAATGGCGTAACGATGGCGGCGCTGTCTCCACCCGAGACTCAGTGAAATTGAAATCGCTGTGAAGATGCAGTGTATCCGCGGCTAGACGGAAAGACCCCGTGAACCTTTACTATAGCTTTGCACTGGACTTTGAATTTGCTTGTGTAGGATAGGTGGGAGGCTTTGAAGCGTGGACGCCAGTTCGCGTGGAGCCAACCTTGAAATACCACCCTGGCAACTTTGAGGTTCTAACTCAGGTCCGTTATCCGGATCGAGGACAGTGTATGGTGGGTAGTTTGACTGGGGCGGTCTCCTCCTAAAGAGTAACGGAGGAGTACGAAGGTGCGCTCAGACCGGTCGGAAATCGGTCGTAGAGTATAAAGGCAAAAGCGCGCTTGACTGCGAGACAGACACGTCGAGCAGGTACGAAAGTAGGTCTTAGTGATCCGGTGGTTCTGTATGGAAGGGCCATCGCTCAACGGATAAAAGGTACTCCGGGGATAACAGGCTGATACCGCCCAAGAGTTCATATCGACGGCGGTGTTTGGCACCTCGATGTCGGCTCATCACATCCTGGGGCTGAAGCCGGTCCCAAGGGTATGGCTGTTCGCCATTTAAAGTGGTACGCGAGCTGGGTTTAGAACGTCGTGAGACAGTTCGGTCCCTATCTGCCGTGGACGTTTGAGATTTGAGAGGGGCTGCTCCTAGTACGAGAGGACCGGAGTGGACGAACCTCTGGTGTTCCGGTTGTCACGCCAGTGGCATTGCCGGGTAGCTATGTTCGGAATAGATAACCGCTGAAAGCATCTAAGCGGGAAACTAGCCTCAAGATGAGATCTCACTGGGACCTTGAGTCCCCTGAAGGGCCGTCGAAGACTACGACGTTGATAGGTTGGGTGTGTAAGCGCTGTGAGGCGTTGAGCTAACCAATACTAATTGCCCGTGAGGCTTGACCATATAACACCCAAGCAATTTGCGAACTCGAAAGAGACCAGATTGCGGTGTGTGAAGACGAAACGAACCGAAAGTTCGACTCTTACAAAACACCGAAAACTATCACATACCCAATTTGCTGAAGCGAGGCCAGCTGGCCACGACTCAGTACCCGAATTTCTTGACGACCATAGAGCATTGGAACCACCTGATCCCATCCCGAACTCAGCAGTGAAACGATGCATCGCCGATGGTAGTGTGGGGTTTCCCCATGTGAGAGTAGGTCATCGTCAAGATTAAATTCCAGAACCCCTGTTTGCTCACGCAAACAGGGGTTTTGTTTTGGGCGGTCGGAAAGGGTCAAGTGGCTCGCCCCCCTCGGTACTCGACAAAATTGCGCAGTTATTTCTGAACCAGACCACTAGAATAGGTACCTAACCTTTTTTAGCGTCCGAGCCCTATCTATGCCCGATCCGGTTGATGCCCCCAAGGTGTCGGATTTACCCCTGGACGACCTGGTGGCATGCCATGAGTGCGATTTATTGATGCGCAAACCTGTGCTCGCCCTCGGCGAAAAAGCCCAGTGCCCGCGCTGCGGTTACGGGCTGTACGCACATCGCCACAACGTCGTCGAACGAAGCCTGGCCTTAGTCTTGGCAGCGCTATTGTTGTACATCCCCGCGAACTTTTTGCCCATCATGCAGCTCAATCTACTCGGGCAGTCCTCGGAGGACACCGTGTGGACCGGCGTCGTCGGCCTGTTCGACACCGGCATGCACGGCGTCGCTGCCGTCGTGTTCCTGTGCAGCATGGGTATTCCCCTGCTCAAGTTGCTCTGCCAATTGGCGGTGTTGCTCAGCATCCGCTGGAACATCGGTCGCAGTTACGGGCTGTTGCTCTACCGCATTTACCATCACCTGAGAGATTGGGGGATGTTGGAGGTGTACCTGATGGGCGTCCTGGTGGCGATCGTAAAGCTCGCCGACATGGCCTCCATCACGATTGGCCTGGGTCTGGTCTGCTTCGTCAGCCTATTAATGGTTCAGGTTCTGCTTGAGGTGGTGATGTCGCCCCACCAGATCTGGCAAGCACTGTCAGGAGAGGATGATCATGCGGGCGATTGATGCAGGCATTCTGATTTGTACCGAATGCCACGAATTGAACAAGCAAGAACCGGACACCGATGAGCAAACCTGCACCCGTTGCGGTGCGCTGGTCCATGCCCGTCGCCCCAACAGCCTGACGCGCACCTGGGCCTTGCTGATCACCGCTGCGATTCTCTATATCCCGGCCAACCTGTTACCGATTATGACCGTCAATTCCCTCGGCCAGGGCGATCCCAGTACCATCATGTCCGGCGTGATCCAACTGGTGCAGCACGGCATGTTCCCCATCGCCGCCGTGGTGTTCATCGCCAGCATCCTGGTGCCGACGTTCAAGCTCGTAGGTATTGGTCTGCTACTGTTCTCGGTGCAGCGTCACCAACCGCTGTCCGCGCAACAACGGATTATCATGTACCGCTTTATCGAATTCATCGGCCGCTGGTCCATGCTGGATATCTTCGTGATCGCCATCCTGGTGGCGGTTGTAAACTTTGGACGGCTTGCCAGTGTCGAGGCCAACCTCGGCGCGGCGGCGTTCGCCAGTGTGGTGATCTTGACGATGCTTGCCGCAGTAACTTTTGATCCCCGACTGATTTGGGATAACACGGAGTCGGACGACGACCATGAGTGATTTGCCTAAAGCTAAAACCCGCCCGGCTTCCAACTGGTCGGCTATTTGGGTACTGCCCCTGATCGCCCTGATCATCGGCGGTTGGTTGGGCTGGCGTGCCTATTCTCAGCAAGGCATCGAGATCCAGGTACGCTTCGAAAGCGGCGAAGGCATCCAGGTCAACAAGACCGAAGTAGTCTACAAAGGCATGCCCGTGGGCAAGGTCAAGACCCTGGCCCTGGACGACGAAGGCAACAATCGCGGGGTGATTGCCACCATCGAGATGAACAAGGACGTCGAGCAATACCTCAAGACCAACACGCGCTTCTGGCTGGTCAAACCCAGCGTCAGCCTCGCCGGCATCACCGGCCTGGAGACCCTTGTGTCGGGGAACTACATTGCCGCCAGCCCCGGCGACGGTGAGCCCACACGCAAATTCAAGGCGCTGTCCGAAGAACCGCCCTTGTCCGACGCCAAGCCAGGCCTGCACCTGACCATCAAGGCCGACCGCCTTGGCTCGCTCAACCGCGGCAGCCCGGTGTTCTACAAGCAGATCCAGGTCGGCCAGGTCAAAAGCTACCTGTTGTCCGAGGACCAGAGCACCGTCGAGATCAAGGTCTACATCGAACCGACCTACGCCAGCCTGGTGCGCAAACACACGCGTTTCTGGAACGCCAGCGGCATCAGCATCGACGCCAACCTCTCCGGCGTGAAGGTGCGCAGCGAATCGCTCTCCAGCATCGTCGCCGGCGGTATCGCCTTCGCCACCCCGGAGAATCGCAAGGACAGCCCACCGACCGACTCGAGCCTGCCCTTCCGCCTGTATGAAGACTTCGACGCCGCCGCCGCCGGTATCAAGGTCAAGGTCAAACTCACCGACTTCGAAGGCCTGCAGGCCGGGCGCACCCCGGTGATGTACAAAGGCATCCAGGTCGGCAGCCTGAAAACCCTGAAGATCGACCCGGACCTGTCCAGCGCCAACGCCGAGCTGACCCTCGACCCATTGGCCGAAGACTACCTGGTACAGGACACCCAGTTCTGGGTGGTCAAGCCGTCGATTTCCCTGGCCGGTATCACTGGGCTCGAGGCGTTGGTCAAAGGTAACTACATCGCGGTTCGTCCCGGTGACAAAGGTTCTCCGCCCCAACGGGAATACGTGGCTCGAGCCAAGGCGCCGCCCTTGGACCTGCGTTCCCCTGGCCTGCACATGGTGCTGTTCACCGACAGCCTCGGCTCCCTGGATGTCGGCAGCCCGATCCTCTACAAGCAGGTCAAGGTCGGCTCGGTGCAGAGCTACCAGTTCTCGCGCAAAAACAAGCAACTGGTGATCGGCGTCCATATCGAGAAGGAGTACGCCAACCTGGTCAATGGTTCGACGCGTTTCTGGAACGCCAGCGGCGTGACCCTGACCGGCGGCCTCACCGGCGGTATCCAGGTGAAAAGCGAATCCCTGGCCAGCCTGATGTCCGGCGGTATCGCCTTTGAAACGCCGGAACCGAACGTGCCGCTGAAAAAACGTATCCCGCGTTTCCGCCTGTTCGCCGATCGTGAAACGGCCAATCAGAGTGGCACCCTGGTGACTATCAAAGTCGACCGCGCCGACGGCCTGCGCCCCGGCACCCCGGTGCGTTTCAAAGGCCTGGACGTCGGTAAGATCGAGAGCGTCGACCTCAGCGCCGATCTGCA
This sequence comes from Pseudomonas veronii, assembly GCF_002028325.1. Lineage (NCBI taxonomy): Bacteria > Pseudomonadati > Pseudomonadota > Gammaproteobacteria > Pseudomonadales > Pseudomonadaceae > Pseudomonas > Pseudomonas veronii. The sequence goes on from NZ_CP018420.1 coordinate 774,666, forward strand.
ATCGGTGCTGCTCGGTGCGCGCATCACCCAGGTGACGGATCGCATCGCACGCGTCGGCAGCCAGTTCTGGGTGGTCAAGCCGGAACTGGGCCTGATGAAAACCTCGAACCTGGAAACCCTGGTCACCGGCCAATACATCGAAGTACTGCCCGCGCTGAAAAACGCCGGGCCGCAGAAGAGCTTCGTCGCGTTGGACCAGCCGCCCGAAGCCGTTCATCAGGAGGCTGGCCTGAGCCTGGTACTGAGTGCCGCACGCCGTGGTTCGCTCAAAGAAGGCGTGCCCGTCACTTACCGCGAAGTCACTGTGGGCAAAGTCACCGGCTACGAATTGGGCCAGACCGCCGACCGCGTGCTGATCCACATCCTGATCGAGCCCAAGTACGCGGCGTTGGTGCGCAGCGGCAGCCGCTTCTGGAACAGCAGCGGTTTTGGTCTCGACTTCGGCCTGTTCAAAGGCGCGACGGTACGCACCGAGTCCCTGGAAACCCTGGTTGCCGGCGGCATCGCCTTCGCCACGCCCGATGGCGAACGCATGGGCAGCGCCGCGCGGCCGCAGCAAACCTTCCCGCTGTTCGACAAGTTTGAGGATGAGTGGCTGACCTGGGCGCCTAAGATTCCGCTGGGCAAGTAGGCCGAGGCGCGGCTATCGCGGGCAAGCCCCCTCCCACAGATGAGCGCATTCCTACAGGATAAACGCGGTCACTTGTGGGAGGGGGCTTGCCCGCGATGAGGCCCTCAAAAACACCACCAAACCCCAGCCCACAAAAAAGGCCGCGATCCATAAGATCGCGGCCTTTTGGCATTTCACCGCCGAACGTCAGACCTCATCCAACTCCGGCTCATCCGCCTGCACAGTCACCGTTGCCTTCACCGCATCATGGCGCCGGATGTACTTCCAGTCCGCCTCATCGATGTAGATCCCGTTCGGCCCGCTGCCGCCTTCCAGGTCGATCGCCACCTGGGCCGATACCTGCGGCTTCACGCTCGCCAGGATCGGCACGAAGCCCAATTGCAGGCTGGTCTCCAGCAGCGCCGCCTGGTTCTTCTCATCGATGTCGGCCGCTTCGTCGAGGTAGTACGGCAAGCGCACGCGCCCGGCCTGGTCGCGGTCCATCAAGTGCAGCAACAAATACATGTTGGTTAGCGCCTTGATGGTCATGGTGGTGCCGTTGGACGCCGCGCCATCGATGTCGGTGTGAATCACCGGCTGGCCATGCACCTTGGTGATCTCGAACGCCAGTTCGAACAAGTCCTTGAGGCCCAACTGGTTGTGGTTGGCCGCCACCAGGCGCGCCAGGTATTCCTTGGCCTCTTCGTTCTTGTTGTCCTGCTCGGCGCTCTGGCTCAAGTCGAACACCGACAGGGTTTCGCCTTCTTCGTACTGACCGGCGCTGTGGATGATCTGGTCGATATGCTTGAGCGCTTCCTTGTTCGGTGCCAGCACGATGCGGAAACTCTGCAGGTTCGACACCTGGCGCTTGTTGATCTCGCGGTTGAACAAGGCCAGTTGGTGTTCCAGGCTGTCGTAGTCGCTGCGGATATTGCGCAAGGTCCGTGCGATATCGGTGACCGCCGCGCGCCGTGCCTTGCCCAGGGTCAGGGCTTCGTCGGTACGGTGAGCATAGGCGTTGATCAGCAGTTGCAGGCGCCGCTCCACGTCATCCTCGCTGTCGAACTTGGCCACGCCCTTGAGGCGAACCTGGGCGTACAGCGCTTCGATCTGGCCATCAGCGCGCAGCAAGCCTTGCCAACTGTCCTGATAGTCATTGAGCAGCGGCAGCAGGTTGTCCATGGAATCGTCGACCGGGTCCATGAACGACGTGCCGAACGGTAAGTCCGCCGGCAGCAACTGGCGACGGCGCAAAGCGTCATCCAGGGTGCGTTGCTTGGCTTCCATATCGCCGATCTGGCGACCGACCAGTTGCAGCTTGGCCGACAGTTGCTGGACACGTTCGGTGAACGCATCGCTGGAGCGTTTCAATTCATCCTGGGCGGCTTCCATCTGCGCCAGCTGTTCCAGCTTCTCGCCTTCTTCGGCGCTCAGGGTTTGCGCACGGCGGAAATCCTCCAGGGCCTTTTGCGCGTCCAGCACTTGCTGGTACAGCGCTTCGGTCTGGGTTTTGCTCGCGGCGCGGTCAGAGGCCACCGCCTGCTGCGTCTTGAGCTGCTTGAGTTCTTTTTCCAGGCGCTCTTTCTGGTCGCGCAACGCCGCACGATCCGCCAGGGCCTGCAAGGCGGGCGGCTCGATGTGGGAGATGTCGATCGACAGCCCCGGCACTTCAAAGCGCTCGCCCTTGAAACCATCGAGGATCAGCTCCAGGGATTTGACCCACTGGCCGTCCTCATCCAGCGTGATGCCATGTTCACCCAGCGGCAGGCTGAACAGCGAACTGTTGAACAGACGCATCAGGCGTTCGACATCCTGCTGTGAGAATTCTTCGCGCAGCTTGGCGTAACTGTTGTTGTCTGCGTGATCGAGCTGTTGCTTGACCGACTTCAGGCGTTTTTCCAGCTCGCGCAGGCGCTCGTCCAAGTCCTCGGCGCTGAACTGCCGCGACTGCGCCAGGGCGCCGGCGAGTTCATCGTGGGCATCCTTGGCCGCCAGCAGTTGCTGTTCCAGCACCCTGACATCATCGACCAGCGCAAAGCGATGCTTGAGCACCGACAGCTCGCCCAGCCAACGCTGGATACCGCTGATTTCGCGCTCCAGGCGCATCAGCTCCTGGGTGCCGCCACGTTGGTCGTGCTGCAGCGCGTCCTGCTCGTTGCGGTAGTGCTCGGCCTGGATGGTCAGCTCTTCCTTGCGCGCACTGGCGTAGTCCGACCAGGTGCCCAGCAGCGAGTCCAACAGCGGCGACAGGCGATGCAATTTACCGCGCAGGATGTCGCGTTGTTTCACGCCATTGGCCAGGGCCTCGACCAGCGGGCCGGCGGCGACCAGGGAGTTGTAGTCCTGCTCCATGCGTCGCACGTCGCGGAAGGCTTCTTCACACGCGGCGATGTAATCGACACTGCCGGAGCGCAGGCTGTGCTCAAACGCATCGAGGAACAATTGCTTGAGCTTGGCTGCGGTGATTTCGCGCATGTGCAGCAGGTTGATAAACAGCGCGCGGAAGGTCTTCAGGCTCTGTTCGCTGGTGGAACGCAGCGGGATCAGCGTCAGGTCCAGCGGGATCGACGTGTGGCCGCCGACCAGCAAACGACGTAGTTCATCGGGCTTGAGTTCGTAGGCTTTCAGGCCCTCGCGCTCCAGGTTGGTGAACAGCTCTTTCTGGCGCAGGCAGGTGTCGTTTTTCTGGTAGTGGGCCAGGTCGAGCTTACCGGCGTAGGCAAAGAACTGGTGACCGAAACCACCGCCCGGGCCGCGCCCGACCACGCCGATCACATGCGGGCCGTGGGGCAGGGAGACTTCCACGAGGATGTAGCTGGTGTCGGTGGCGAAGTAGAAGCGCCGCGATTGTTCCAGGGTGTACTTGCCGAAACTCATGTCCGACATGCGCGCCAGGATCGGGAACTGCAAGGCGTTGATCGATGCGGATTTACCCAGGTTGTTCGCGCCGTACACCGACAGCGGCTCTTCGAGCGGGAACAAACCGAGGCTGTAGCCGGCGGTATTCAATAAGGCGAAGCGGCGGATGCCGTAGCGTTCCTTGCTCATGCGTCGGTCTCCTGTTCTTCGGCAATGGCGCGGGCCAGGGCGTCTTCTTCGCTTTCGTCGGCAAAGTCGCTCAAGTCCAGCGGGTCATCGGTCTTCAGCAGTTTTTCATCGCTGTCTTCGTCGATGAGCACCGGCGTCGGCAATGGCAGCACGCTGTGGATGCTGGCCGCGAGGTCGCGGTCCTGTTGCACCGACAGGCACACATCGAGGAAGCGATGCATCGGCGGCAGGAAGCGATAGATGCCGTTTTCTTCGCTGGCAAAACCCAGTTGGGTCATGCGGCGCATGATTTTCTCTTCGAGCTCTTCCTGGGTTTGCACTTCGGCCTGGATAAACAGGTCGCGGTATTTTTCCAGCAGCGACGGCAGTTCATCGCGGCCGAGGCTACCGCCGTCGAGCACGGCAATCGGGTCGCGGCCTTGGTCGGCCAGGTGCTCGACGATGATGAAGGTGAACAGCGCCAGGCGCTGCGCGGTCTTGTTCACCTGCGCGCTGGCGATGGCCGAATCCGGCACGAAGTAATAGAAACCACGGGTATCGCACACCAGTTCAAAGCCCAGGGCCTTGAACAGCGTGCGGTACTGGTCCTGGAAATTCGACAGTTGCGCGTACAGCTCCGGGTCGCGGCGGCTGACGTGGTAACCCTTGAACAGCTCGCGAAAGATCGGCGCCAGCTGGGACAGTTCGGATAGATCAAGATGCATAAGGGGTGCTCGCAGAATTCTCGGCGGCGTCGGGCGTGGCCGGGAGCAGGGCGAATGAGCGCAGGCTGACCTGATGCTCGTGTGTGTGGTAATCGCGGCGTTCCAGGCGCTCGCGCTTGAAGCGTTTTTCGCGGGACAGGCGCGAGAACCAGTAGAGCAATTCGTCGGTGGCGCCGTCCGGTTCCTGTTCCAGCAGCCAGGTCATCAGGTCCGGCATCGGCAGCGCGTCTTCGCAGCGTTCGAGCATTTCCTTGACCGTGCGCGGTGCGCGCTGGGCTTCGCCTTTATGGGACTTGTGCGCCTTGGGGAAGCGCGCCGGTTTCGGCTCGAAGTTCGCCAGGGCGTACACGTAGGCCTCGACCTGACTCGCACTGCCGAGGAAGGTGCTTTGCGGCCGGGTGAACATCGGCATCGCGGCCTGCGGCACCGCGTCCAGGCCTTTACGGCGAATGGCCGACAGCGCCAGCGCGGCGCCACGGGTCACGGCGTTGTGCCGACGCGCTTCTTCACGCAGCGGCAGCAGCAGCTCGCGGGCGTGACGCAGGGTCAACTGGGCGCTGGTCTGCATTTCGAGGATGCGCGCGTGGGTGCGCAACAGCATGTCGTCGTCGACCAGATGGCCGAGGCGCTGCTGCTCGGTGAGCAGGCGCAGCAGCACGTTTTCGACCTTGCGCACGCCTTGTTCGAAGGCGCCGTCGGCGTTCACCAGTTGGATCATCGGTTCGACGTATTCGTCCCAGGTCGCCAGCACTTCGGCGTAGCGCTGACGCAACGGGATCTGCCGGTCGCTGGTCTTGGCGCGGTCGGCCACGGCGGCGAGGGCTTGTTCGTCGTTGGCGAGTTTTTTCAGCACGTCGCGCACGCGCATGTCGAGCAGGCGCAGTTGCCGGGCCAGGTCGTGGCCGTCACGGATGTCGAAGGCGTCCTGGATATACCCGGCCAGGCGCTCGAGGTGGCGCAGGTAGGCTTCGATTTCCAGGCACAGGCCAAGCCGGTGCTCCTTGCGAAGATAGGCGAGGAAGTCGTGGATCTGCGCATTGAGCTCGAAACGGTTCGGGCTCTTGGCGACAGGCACCAGGATATCCAGGCGAATCCACACGTCCAGCAGGCTGGTGATGTCCTGGGGCGTGCTGTCCAGTTGTTGGGCGGCCAGTTGTGCGCGCAGCTCGCCGAGGCTCAGGGTGCCTTGGTCGAAGTGTTCGCACAGTGGCTCAAGTAAGGCCCAGTGTTCGGCGAGGGCGCGCAGGACGCGCTTGGGTTCGATCATGGGAATGGCCGGCTGGTTGGCGATTAAAAGTCGCGATTGTACTGCATCAGGCGCGGGATTTATCCACAGCCGGTCAGTGCGCAGTGGGCGATTGTTACCGAACAGCGGTAGAATCCCCGCTCTTTACTTATCCACAAGTGGCCGAGCTGTGCTTATCGAGTCCCGACGTCGCGCTTACTTGACTGCCATGCAGGTGGTCAACTGGCTGCCCCGCACCGAACTGCCGTTTGCCGCCCCGTCGCGGCCCGAGCTGCTGCAGGCGCTCGAGCCCGATGACGGATTGGAAACGTCGGGCGAGGAGGCGGCTGCGCCCGTGGCGGTGGTCAAGCCTGAGCCGCCGACGCGGCCGGTGGTCGAACGCGCCAAGGTCGAGGTGCCACGCCCGTCGCCGATGGCCAAGCCGGCGGTGGCTGAAGAGGCGGCCCCGGTGGTCAAGGCGCCTGTCGTCCCACCGCCGCGGTTTGCCCTGCAATTGCTGCGGGCCGGGCGTTGCCTGTTGCTGGTCGAGCTGCCTACCGGCGAGCGCTTCCAGACCCGCGATCCGGCCTACATGCTGCTCAAGGACATGCTGCGCGCTGCCGGCCTGCCCGACAGCCCGCAAATCGTCGGCGACCCGGTGCGCTGGCCGTTGCTGGTGCGCGGCACCATGGACCAGGGCCCGGACGCCGCGCGGGATTTTGTGCAAGGTTTTGTGTCGGCACGCCTGGAAGACGAACCCTGCGTGTGCCTGTGGCTGATCGGCCTGCCCGCCGTGCGGTTTGCAGGCGAAGCCGATGCCGAAGTCTGGTACCGCGAGCTGCAGGTCGAAGGCCTGGGCTCGGTATGGGCCCTGCCGGGCCTGGAATTATTAATGGAAGAGCCACAGCGTAAGGCTGATGTCTGGCAAGCCATGCGCCGGCTGATGGCGCGCTGGAAAACAATCGATGAGTGAGGCTTTATCCTTCCGCCCGATGACCGAGGCCGACCTCGACGCCGTGCTGAAAATCGAATACGCGGCATACAGCCACCCCTGGACCCGCGGGATCTTTCTCGACGGGCTGGGCAAGTACCAGATCTGGCTGATGTTCGAAGGTGAGCAGCAAGTGGGCCACGGGGTGGTGCAGATCATCATCGATGAAGCGCATTTGCTGAACATCACCGTCAAACCGGAAAACCAGGGCCGCGGTCTCGGCCTGGCGCTGCTCGAGCACCTGATGTCCCGCGCCTATGCCGCCAGCGCACGGGAATGTTTCCTCGAAGTGCGTGACAGCAATGCCGGCGCGTTCCGGCTGTATGAACGCTATGGCTTCAATGAAATCGGCCGTCGGCGCGATTACTACCCAGCCGTCGGCGGTCGCGAAGATGCGGTCGTGATGGCCTGCACCCTCGTCGACTGAACACGCAACCCATGTGGGAGCCAGCTCCCTCCCACATTTGGAACTACAGGGTGTCAGCGGTTGCCGTCGACAGGATCTCGCTCGGCCAATTCGGCCTCATCCAACCCGTTGCCGCCGCCGATGTCATCTTCATTCACGATGCTCAGGTCCCAATCGGCCTGTTCGCCTTCGCCTTCTTCCTGTGCATCCCGTGCGCCGTCCTCGCGGATCAGGTTCTCCGGGCTCATCTCGTCATCGGTCGTCTCGGCCTCGCCCACCCGTTTATCGCGCATCCGGTGTTTGCGCTCGACAAGCGGCAGTTCATCGCCGATTTGCGCCGTCGGCTCTTGATCGTCAAAGTCCAGCTCGCGCACCGAGCCCATGCGATCCTCATTGTCATCAATCGGTTCCGGCTGTGTAGCGCCGTATGGACGTCGTGATTCAGTCATGGCCAATCCTCATACTGTGGGGCTTATAGTGTGTGGACAGGCCTGGCGCACCAAGATTCAAGTCATCGCCTGCCGTCTATCTTTATTCCGGGCGTGACCCGGACGGGCGGTCGTCTGTCAAAGCTGCGCATCATTCCTGAGGCTTTCCCTGATGAACGAACTACAAGAGCTGCTTGATAACAACGAACGCTGGGCGGATGCGATCAAACAGGAAGATCCCGAATTCTTCGCCAAACTGGCCCGCCAGCAAGCACCGGAATACCTGTGGATCGGCTGTTCCGACGCCCGCGTACCGGCCAACGAAATCGTCGGCATGCTGCCGGGTGATCTGTTCGTACACCGTAATGTGGCCAACGTGGTGCTGCACACCGACCTTAACTGCCTGTCGGTGATTCAGTACGCCGTCGATGTGCTCAAGGTCAAACATATCCTGGTCACCGGCCACTATGGCTGCGGCGGCGTGCGGGCGTCGATGCAGGACCGTCAGTTCGGCCTGATCGACGGCTGGCTGCGCACCATTCGCGACCTCTACTACGAAAACCGCGATCTGCTGGCCAAGTTGCCGACTGAGGAAGAGCGCGTCGACCGCCTTTGCGAATTGAACGTGGTTCAGCAGGTGGCCAACGTCGGTCATACCAGCATTGTGCAAAACGCCTGGCACCGGGGGCAGAGCCTGTCGATCCACGGTTGCATCTACGGCATCAAGGATGGCCGCTGGAAGAGCTTGAACACCACCATCACTGGTTTTGAGCAGTTGCCGCCGCAGTATCGCTTGCGCCCGCTGGGTGAAGCCTAAGGGCGCTTGCGCTCGCGCCACAGGGTCATGAACGTCTGCCCTTCGGCGTTCAGCGGCTCCTGGCTGCCGGTGATCCAGCCCCGGCAGTTCAGCTCGCCGCATTGGCACGCGAACTGCCGGAACAGCGCGTCCTCGGTGCAGGCGTAATCCAGGGTCAACAGGGCGCCGGCCGCAATGGGCTGCACGGTCCAGAGTTCCAGGTAGGTGGTGTCCAAAAATACATTCGGGTTGCAGGAGTGGCGCAGCAGGCCGCAGAACCAACAGTCGTACAAGTGGATGCGCGGCGACAGTTGCAAGGTGTGCGGGCGTCGCTCGTTCACCGCGTAGCCGGAGACCTTGGCAATGCGTATGCGACTCTCAAAGGCGATGCGCGCCTTGACCCTGGCCCCGGCGCCGTCCCTGGCGTGGTTGACCTGGAAGTGTTTGGACGAAGGGTAGCCCTGCCCGACGAACAGTGTCTTGAACGGGTAAAGGCAGTCATTCACAGGGTTTACAGCCTTATCCATGGCGCGAGTTTTCATAACTCTCCTGGGTTGGGCTGCATCGACCTGCGGGTGGTGTCTGACTGCCAGTCTTGCAGCGGATGGGCCCGGATCAAGACTCGCTGAACATAACGCCGATTTCTACTGTCAACTTTGACAGTAGAAATCGGTTTTTTTTTCGCGTTTTTACAGCGCCGGGGCGCTGATTGTCGGGGTGGGCGCGGCGTCTTTCAGTTGTTTGAGCTGGGCTTTGATCGCGGACGTGGCGCATTTGGCGTTGGCCTGTTCCGGGGTCAGGTTGCGCACCGAGGTGTAGAACAATTCGCAGGTCTGTTCTTTACGCGTGACCTGCCAGGTGTTCATGCACGCCTTGAGCAGCACATTCGCATCGCTCGCCGGTTTCTGGCCCATTCCGGCTTGCCAGCAGGCGGCGCTCAAATCCTGGCCCATCACTTTCAAACCGGCCTCGTCGGCCTTCTGCTCGTTACCGTCATACGTGTCGGGGCTTGCCGCGTACCAGATGTAACTGGGGTGGTTGGCGCCCAGGACCGAGACGGTTTTGCCGGGGATCGGGCTGATCTGCGCCAGGCCCAGCACACCCACGGTTTGCCCGTATTGTTGCTTGATCCAACTGCGCACCGGTGCGCCGAACGCGACCATCGGCAACGCACCTTTGGGCGGCAGGCTCAGTTCCTTGACCATGCGTGTCTGGTAGTCGGTGAAGTAGCTGTAGACGTTTTCCAGGTCTTTCCCGGCGTTGGACGGCGCGGCGATCGGGGCGATGTCGATGATGGTCTGGTAGGCCGGGGTTTCGGTGGCCGGAATGCCATTGTCGACGAGCAGGGCGGCCCAGCGGTCGGTGGTGGCCGATTCCAGGTAATCCTGGGCCTGGGTCAGTGAGTAATCTGGCGGAAAGTGCAGCAGTTCGATGCTTTTGCGGTTTTCCAGGGCCATGCCCAGCGGCAGGAACAAGTACCAGTTGTAAGCCCACTTGCCGTCGCTGTTAAGCCGGCTCGCGCCCTGGTAGGCCAGGTCGGCGGTAGCGAGCAAGCTCGTCAGCGGCTGGCCATAGTTGTCGGGCACGCCGCTGAAGGTCGCCGCGACCTGGCCGTCATGCTTTCTGACGCTGACCTTGGCGCGGCTGTAACCGTCGCGCTGCAGGCTCTGGTTGAGGTAGTGCTCGACGGTCTGCTCCAGCGTCCACGGCCGGAAGCAGATCACGTTGCAGTTATTGGGGTAAGCGAACAACTGGGTAACCCGTTGCGTGCTGCCCAGCGGTACGTCGATGTCGGCCTGTACGACCGCACTCGCGATCAGTGCGGCCAAGGTGAAGGACAACCTGGTCGGTTTAAACATAGATGATTCCTTGTCAGCGAGAGCCCGTCTGCGCGGGGTGAAAGCCCACCTCCACACAGTAGCGGCTGACCAGGAAAACCGCGTGCAAAATCGCCGGGCGTGTCGCTATTGGATAAGCCGTCCTACACCTCGAACTGCAACGCATTGCTCAAGTCGCCCATCGGTTTCTGGCCGCGGGCGATCATGGCGTCGTCGCGCCGCTTGAGCCCGTCCAGTGTCTCCAACTGGAAGACGCGGGTGATCAGGCGCAGGATCGACGCGGTGTCGTACACCGTATGGTCCACCGTGCCTTTGCGCGCGAACGGCGACACCACCAGCGTCGGAACCCGCGTGCCAGGGCCCCAGCGGTCGCCCTTGGGCGGTGCCACGTGGTCCCACCAGCCGCCGTTTTCATCGACGGTCACCACCACCACCATGTTTTTCCACTGCGGGCTTTCCTGCAGCACCTTCAGGGCGCGGGTGATATGGCGGTCGCCCGAGGCTACGTCGGCATAACCGGCGTGCATGTTGAGGTTGCCCTGGGGTTTGTAGAAGGTCACGGCGGGCAGCTTGCCCGCCTGCGCGTCGGCAAAGAACTTGTTGGTGCTCGACTCATCGCCCAGGCCCGCGTCGCGCAGGCGCTTGTCACGCTCCGCGCGGTTTTCCGGGCCCTGTTGCTTGAAGTAGTTGAACGGCTGGTGGTGGTACTGGAAGTTGGGGATCTTCGGAATGCCGCCCGAGTCCTTGAACTGTTCCAGCGTCGCTTGCCAGGCCCCGGCGTACCAGGCCCAGTCGATGTTCTTTTTCGACAGCTTGTCACCGATGTGTTCGTGGGTCTGCGGCACCAGCACGTTGGGCAGGTCGGGCTTGGCGTAGTCCGGGTTTTGCGGGTCGCGAATCCAGGTCGGCCAGTAGGGCGGGGCCAGGGTGTTCACGGCGTAACCGTCCGGGGTCAGCGCGCTCGGGCCGAACTGCGGCGGGCCGCTCATGGCGCTGGCCGGGGATTTGTCCAGGGGCTTGAGGCGTGGGTCGGTGGGATCGTCGCTTTGCAGCGTGGCGATCTGCGCCTTGGCCACCGACTGCGCGGCGTTCGGATAAACCGGCGCGGTCGCGCTGATCAGGTATTGGTGGTTGAGGAACGAGCCGCCAAATGCGCCCTGGAAGAAGTTATCGCAGAGCACAAACTCCTTGGCCACGTCCCACAGGCGCAGGGAATAACGGCTCTGGGCGTAATGCCCCATCACCAGGCCGCCGGAATCGGCCCAGGCGACGAAATTGTCGTTCTTGCCGCCGTTGATCTGCATCTGGTTCTGGTAGAACACGTGCCACAAATCCCGGGTGACCAGGCTCAAGGGCAGGTCTTCGGCGTTCGGGCCCTTGAGGGCGAACGGGGCGTTGGGCAGGTTTTCCTGGAATTGCACTTCGCTGGGGTAGGTCACCCCGTCGACGCTTTGCGAGCCGACTTGCAACACACCACCCCACACCGGGGGCAGGGTGGTCAATACGCTGGCGTCGCGGTCGCGCTGCTGATAGTCGGCGGGAGACAACGCCGACAGCGGTTTCTCCAGACCGGGGAAATCGGCAAACAGGTTGTTGAAGCTGCGGTTTTCGGCGTAGATCACCACGACGGTTTTCACTTGGTCGTGTAATGCCTTATCCAACTCCTGCGGCGTGAGCGGCCGAGGCAGCGGTTTGCCCGGCGCGTCGCCGGGATTGCCGCAGGCACTCAAGGTCGCGCCCACCCCCAGCACCGCTGCGCCGCCGAGGAAGCGCCGCCGGCTGGTGTCTACCGGCGGTTGATCGATGGAATCGGGGGCCGGGCGGTCTTCGTGCTCGTCACTCATTGCGGGAGTCCTTGCTGGCGGTTTGTTGCAAGATATTTCGCCAGGACGGTAGCAGTGGAATGTGACGCAGGGAAGACAGCTTGAAGTTACACGCTTTAAGCGGAAAGCCTGGAGCTACAAACCTCAAGCTTGCCGCTGCGTTTAAGGCATCACCGGCGGCAAATACTTCAACGTCGTCCCCAACGCCCACAACAGAAACAACACCAACGGCGCGTGTACCAGCAACTGCACGAACGAAAACCCGATCAGATCCCGCGCCTTCAGCCCCAACACGCCTAGCAGCGGCAGCATATAAAACGGGTTGATCAAATTCGGCAGCGCCTCGGCCGCGTTGTAGATCTGCACGGCCCAGCCCAGGTGGTATTGCAGGTCAGTGGCCACTTGCATCACGTAGGGCGCTTCGATGATCCACTTGCCGCCGCCCGACGGGATGAAGAAACCCAGCACCGCCGAGTACACGCCCATCAACAGGGCATAGGTGTCGTGGGAGGCGATGGAGGTGAAGAAGGTCGAGATATGGTGAGCCAGGGTCTGGCCGTCGCCGCCCTTGACCACCGTCATCAGCGCGGCAATCGAGCCGTACAGCGGGAACTGGATCAGCACGCCGGTGGTGGTCGGCACCGCGCGGGCGACCGCGTCCAGAAAGCTGCGCGGGCGCCAGTGCAGCAACGCACCGACCATGATGAACAGGAAGTTATAGGTGTTCAGCCCGGAAATCGCGCTGATCGCCGGTTTGGTCGAGAACTCGTGGAACAACCAACCTGCCGCCAGCACCGCCAGCAGGATCGTCAGCACCGGGCTGTGTTCCAGCCATTCGCCCGGGCGTGTCGGGGCCTGCGGCGTGGGCAGGTTGAAGGCCGGGTCGACCCCGCAGGCCTTGGCGTCACGGGCGCTGTTCGGGCCGGGCGCGGTGGCGTAGGCGATGATCAGCGAGACCACGATCAGCGCCAGCAGCAGTACGCCGGATTGCCACAGGAAGATGGTGTCGGTGAACGGGATCACCCCGGTGATCGACAGGATCGACGGCGGCAGACTGGCCGGGTTGGCCTGCAACTGCGCGGCCGACGACGACAGCCCCAGCGCCCATACCGCGCCGAGCCCCAGGTAGGCCGCGGCACCGGCAGCGCGGTAGTCCATGCGCAAGTCCGTGCGCCGCGCCAATGCGCGCACCAGCAAACCGCCGAACACCAGGGACAGCCCCCAGTTGAGCAACGAGGCAACCATGGAAATCAACGCCACCCAAGCCACGGCCGAGCGGCCGTTCTTCGGGATGCGCGCCAGGCGGTCGATCAGTTTCACCGCCGGTGGCGAACTGGCGACCACATAACCGCCGATCACCACGAAGGCCATCTGCATGGTGAACGGGATCAGGCTCCAGAACCCATCGCCAAACGCCTTGGCGGCTTCGGTCGGCGCGGCGCCCATGCCCAGGGTCGCCACGGCGACAATGATCACGGCGAGGGCGGCAAACACCCAGGAGTCGGGAAACCAGCGTTCGGCGAAATTGGAGCAGCGCAGGGCAAATCGGGCATAGCGGCTTTCTTCGATAGCATCGGCCACGAGTCATTCCTCTTGTAATTGTTATGGTTTTGGCAGTTTTACGGCATGTTCCGCTACGGCCATTGATATGGGAATGCAGTTATCTTCATCGATCATTGAGGAAAACAAATATATCCGCCGCGATTGCCATCATCCGGCGCAGCTCATAACCTGCACGCCATTTTGTTTGTCTGCCGAGCCTCAACATGACTGCCACCTCGCTTGCCCAGGCGCAGCGTTTTTCCCGCTCCGACTACAAAACCCTGGGCCTGGCCGCCCTCGGCGGCGCCCTGGAAATCTACGACTTCATCATTTTCGTGTTTTTCGCGCTGACCCTCAGCCAACTGTTCTTCCCGCCGGAAATGCCCGAGTGGCTGCGCCTGCTGCAAAGTTTCGGGATCTTCGTCACCGGCTACCTCGCCCGCCCGCTGGGCGGCATCCTGATGGCGCACTTCGCCGATCACCTGGGGCGCAAGCGCGTGTTCAGCCTGAGCATCCTGATGATGGCCTTGCCCTGCCTGCTGATCGGGATCATGCCGACCTACGCGCAAATCGGCTATTTCGCACCGCTGATCCTGCTGGCGCTGCGCGTGCTGCAAGGTGCGGCGGTGGGCGGTGAAGTGCCCAGCGCCTGGACCTTTGTCGCTGAGCACGCGCCGCCCCATCACCGCGGTTACGCCTTGGGCTTTTTGCAGGCCGGCCTGACCTTCGGCTACCTGCTCGGCGCACTGACCGCCACGCTGCTGGCGCAAATCTTCACCCCGGCGGAGATCCTCGACTACGCCTGGCGCTTCCCCTTCCTGCTCGGCGGCGTCTTTGGCGTGATCGGCGTGTGGCTGCGCCGCTGGCTCAACGAAACCCCGGTATTCCTCGACATGCAGGCGCGCCGCCAAGCCGCCGCTGAACTGCCGCTGCGCACCGTATTGCGCGACCATCGCCGCGTGTTGCTGCCGGCGATGATCCTCACCTGCGTGCTCACCTCCGCCGTGGTGGTGCTGGTGGTCATCACCCCGACCATGATGCAGAAAACCTTCGGCATGACGCCCAGCCACACCTTCGCCCTGAGTGCGCTGGGCATTGTGTTCCTGAACATCGGTTGCGTACTCGCCGGCCTGCTGGTGGACCGCATCGGCGCCTGGCGCGCGGTGCTGGTCTACAGCCTGTTGCTGCCACTGGGGATCGCGGTGTTATACGCCAGCCTGATCGCCGGTGGTGTCTGGCTCGGCGCGGCATATGCCGTGGCAGGCTTGAGCTGCGGCGTGGTCGGCGCAGTGCCGTCGGTGATGGTCGGACTGTTCCCGGCGCCGGTGCGGGTGTCAGGCATTTCCTTCACCTACAACATTGCCTACGCGCTGTGGGCGAGCACCACGCCCTTGATGCTGATCGCACTGATGCCGACCAGCCCGTGGATTTGCGTGGGTTATTGCGTGGTGATGGGCGCGGTGGGGGTGGTGAGTGTGGTGCTGTTCAGCAAGCGCCATACGTTGGCGGCCTGAGGAAGTGCCGACCCCATCCGAATCTTCTGCTAGGGCGCTATGATTCATCCAACCACACCCCACGAGGATGTTTCATGAGCGCAGGACACAACCACGCCCAGGTACGCGCCGGCCACGAACGGCAGTTGTGGATGGCCCTCGGGCTGACCAGCAGTTTCATGATTGCCGAGGTGATCGGTGCCTTTATCACCGGCAGCCTGGCGCTGTTGTCCGACGCCGCGCACATGATGACCGACGCCCTGGCCATGGCGATTTCCCTGGTGGCGATCCAGATCGCCAAGCGTCCCGCCGACCGCAAGCGCACGTTCGGCTATGCCCGCTTTGAAATCCTGGCGGCGGCGTTCAATGCCTTGCTGCTGTTTGCGGTGGCGTTCTACATCCTTTATGAGGCCTATCAACGCCTGCAGGCACCCGCCGAAATCCAGTCGACCGGCATGCTGGTGATCGCCGTGCTGGGGCTGCTCGTCAACCTGATCTCCATGCGCCTGCTCAGCGCCGGCAGCGGCGAAAGCCTGAATGTCAAAGGCGCGTACCTGGAGGTCTGGAGCGACATGCTCGGCTCTATCGGCGTGATCATCGCGGCCGTCGTGATCATGTTGACCGGCTGGGCTTGGGTCGACTCCGTGGTGGCGGCGGCGATTGGTTTCTGGGTGTTGCCGCGCACCTGGGTGCTGCTCAAGGACAGCATGAATGTGCTGCTGCAAGGCGTGCCCGACGGCGTCGATATCGACAGCGTGGAGCAGGCCATGCGTGGCGTGCCCGGCGTGAAGGACGTACACGACCTGCATATCTGGGCGCTCACCAGTGGCAAGAACGTGCTGAGCAGCCATCTGGTGGCGGATGCGATGCCGGGCACCGAACAGCAGGTCCTCGCTCAAGTGACGCAATTGCTGCATGAGCAATTCGATATTTCCCACGTCACGCTGCAGGTCGAGGGCGAGGGTTTTCATCGTGACGGGCCCGAAGACTCCCATGCTTGAGCCTTGCTAACGGATTTGTAATGTTCGCCCCACCGCCCTGATAAGTACCGAAAGTTACAGTGCTCCGGCTTGGATTTATCCGCCATTTCATGGGCCTGGAACTCTCGTTATGCCAACTCGTGCAAGAACTCTACTGTGCTCGATCATCGTGTTGCTGGCGACGGCGCAAGGGGTCGGCGCCCAAACCCTGACCCTCGACGCCGCCCTGCAAACCGCCTTCGCCAACAACCCCGACCTGGCCGCCGCGCAATGGGAGATCGACATCGCCAGCGGTGGCCGCCAGCAGGCGGGGCTGATCCCCAACCCGGTGGCCTCGTGGGATGCCGAAGACACCCGCCGCGACACCCGCACCACCACGCTCAAGTTAAGCCAGACCCTGGAACTGGGCGGCAAGCGCGGCGCGCGCATCGAGCTGGCCACGCGTGGCCAGGACGTCGCGGCGCTGACCCTCGAACAGCGCCGCAACGGCTTGCGCGCCGAGGTGATCGACAGTTATTACGGCGCCCTTCGCGCCCAGGAGCGCCTCGACCTGGCGCAACGCTCCCTGGCGTTGGCCGAGCGCGGCCTGGTGATCGCCAACGGCCGCGTCAACGCCGGTAAATCGTCGCCAGTGGAAGCCACCCGCGCCCAGGTGCAGTTGTCGGAAATCCGCCTGGAACTCAACCGCGCCCAGATGGGTGTCAGCGATGCCTATCGCCGCCTGGCTGCCAGCACCGGCAGCGCCGCGCCCGACTTCGCCGCCGTCGCCACGTCAAGCAGCGTCCCGGCGACGTTGCCGCCCGCCGCGCAACTGCTGGCGCGTCTTGAGCAGACCGCCGAGCTGCGCCTGGCCGAACTGCAAATCCTGCAGAACGAAGCCAGCGTGGGCCTGGAAAAAGCCCAGCGCATCCCCGACCTCGATGTGTCGATTGGTAGCCAGTACGACGCCAGCGTGCGCGAGCGCGTGAATCTGGTGGGCGTGTCGATGCCGATCCCGCTGTTCAACCGCAACCAGGGCAACGTGCTCGCGGCCACCCGCCGCGCCGACCAGGCCCGTGACCTGCGCAACGCCGCCGAACTGCGCCTGCGCACCGAAACCCGCCAGGCCCTGGACCTGTGGCAAACCGCGAACACCGAAGTGCGCGCGTTCAACCAGCAGATCCTGCCCGCCGCCCAGAGCGCGGTGGACAGCGCCACCCGTGGCTTCGAAATGGGCAAGTTCAACTTCCTCGACGTCCTCGACGCCCAGCGCACCTTGATCGCGGCCCGCACCCAATACCTCACGGCGACCGCCCAGGCCACCGACGCCTGGGTACGCATCGAACGGATCTACGGCGACCTCGCCCGTTTCTGATTTTTTTTGGAGTCCTCTATGCAGACTAAACATGGCGTGGCGCTAGCCCTTGTCCTGGGCCTGATGCTGTCCGGCCTGGCAAACGCCGAGGAAGAAGAAGGCACACTCGAACTCACCGAGCAGCAGATCGAGGCCGCCGGTATTCAACTGGCCCAGGCCCAGCCGCGGCCGATCAGCACGGTGCTGTCGTTGCCGGGTGAAGTGCGCTTCGATGAAGACCGCACGTCGCACATCGTGCCGCGTGCGGCGGGGGTGGTGGAGGCAGTGAAGGTCAACCTCGGCCAGACGGTCAAGCAAGGCGAGCTGCTGGCGGTGATCGCCAGCCAGCAGATTTCCGATCAGCGCAGCGAGCTGGCCGCCAGCCAGCGTCGCCTCGAACTGGCGCGCACCACCTTCCAGCGCGAGCGCCAACTGTGGCAGGACAAGATCTCCGCCGAGCAGGATTACCTGCTGGCGCGCCAGGCCTTGCAGGAAGCCGAAATCGCCCTGAACAACGCCCGCCAGAAGATGACCGCCCTCAGCGGCAGCGCCGTGCCGGCCGGCGGCAATCGCTATGAATTGCGCGCACCGTTCGCCGGCGTGGTGGTGGAGAAACACCTGGGCGTCGGCGAGGTGGTCAGCGAGACCAGCAACGCCTTCACCTTGTCGGACCTGTCGCAGGTGTGGGTCACGTTCGGCGTCTTTCCCAAGGACTTGAACAAGGTCCGCGTCGGCAAGCCGGTGAAAGTCAGCTCCACCGAAATGGGCACCGAAGTACTCGGTACCGTGGCCTATGTGGGCAACTTGCTGGGCGAGCAGACGCGCACCGCCACCGTGCGCGTGACCGTGCCCAACCCCGATGACGCCTGGCGCCCGGGGTTGTTCGTCGCCGTACAGATCGCCACCGACACCTACCAGGCCAAGGTCACCGTGCCCGAGGCCGCGATCCAGACCGTCGAGGACAAGCCCTCGGTGTTCGTTCGCACGGCGGACGGGTTCGTCACCCGCCATCTGGAACTGGGCGTCAGCGAAAACGGCTACGTCGAAGTGCGCCGGGGCCTCGACGCCGGGGCACAGGTGGCCACGGTTGGCAGCTTCATCCTCAAGTCCGAACTGGGCAAAGGCTCGGCCGAACACGCCCATTGATCCTGCGAGTGATTTCCCATGTTTGAGCGCCTTATCCAATTCGCCATCGAGCAGCGCATCATCGTGCTGTTGGCGGTGCTGTTGATGGCCGGTGTCGGCGTCGCCAGCTATCAGAAACTGCCCATCGACGCGGTGCCCGACATCACCAATGTGCAGGTGCAGATCAACTCGGCGGCGCCCGGTTTTTCGCCGCTGGAAACCGAACAGCGCATCACCTTTCCCATTGAAACCGCGATGGCTGGGTTGCCGGGGTTGCAGCAGACCCGTTCGCTGTCGCGCTCCGGTTTGTCCCAGGTCACGGTGATCTTCAAGGACGGCACCGACCTGTTCTTTGCCCGCCAATTGGTCAATGAACGCCTGCAAGTCGCCCGTGAACAACTGCCCGTCGGCATCGAAACGGCGATGGGGCCGATTTCCACCGGTCTTGGGGAAATTTTCCTATGGACCGTGGAAGCCGAAGAGGGCGCGCGCAAGGACGACGGCACGCCCTACACGCCGACCGACCTGCGCGTGATCCAGGACTGGATCATCAAGCCGCAACTGCGCAACGTGCCCGGCGTGGCCGAGATCAACACCATCGGTGGTTATGCCAAGGAATACCAGATCGCCCCCGACCCCAAGCGCCTGGCGGCCTACAACCTGACCTTGAGCGATCTGGTCACCGCCCTGGAACGCAACAACGCCAACGTCGGTGCCGGCTACATCGAGCGCAGCGGCGAGCAGTTGCTGATCCGCGCACCGGGGCAAGTGGCGTCGATCGACGATATCGCCAACATCGTCATTACCACCTCGGACGGCACGCCGATCCGCGTGCGCAATGTGGCCCAGGTCGAGATCGGCCGTGAGCTGCGTACCGGCGCCGCCACCGAAAACGGCCGTGAAGTGGTGCTGGGCACGGTGTTCATGTTGATCGGCGAAAACAGCCGCACCGTGTCCCAGGCCGTGGCTGCGCGACTCGAACTGATCAACCGCTCGCTGCCCGAGGGCGTGGTCGCCGTGACCGTCTACGACCGCACCAACCTTGTCGAAAAAGCCATCGCCACCGTGAAGAAAAACCTCTTCGAAGGCGCGTTGCTGGTGGTCGCGGTGTTGTTCCTGTTCCTCGGCAACATCCGCGCGGCGCTGATCACCGCGATGGTGATCCCGCTGGCGATGCTGTTCACCTTTACCGGCATGTTCACCAACAAAGTCAGCGCCAACCTGATGAGCCTCGGCGCGCTGGACTTCGGCATCATCGTCGACGGCGCGGTAGTGATCGTCGAGAACGCGATCCGTCGCCTGGCCCATGCGCAACAGCGACACGGCCGCCTGTTGACCCGCAGCGAGCGCCTGCACGAAGTGTTCGCGGCGGCCAAGGAGGCGCGGCGCGCGCTGATCTTCGGGCAACTGATCATCATGGTGGTGTACCTGCCGATCTTCGCCCTCACCGGCGTGGCCGGGAAAATGTTCCACCCCATGGCCTTCACCGTGGTGATCGCCCTGTTCGGCGCGATGATCCTCTCGGTGACCTTTGTGCCGGCGGCGATTGCGCTGTTTGTCACCGGCAAGGTCAAGGAAGAAGAAAACCTGGTGATGCGCAGTGCGCGCCGGGTCTATGCGCCGGTGCTCGATGGGGTGATGGCGCGGCGCCCGCTGGTGTTCGGTTTGGCGCTGTTGACCATCGTCGCCTCGGGGCTGGTGGCCAGCCGCATGGGCAGCGAATTCATCCCCAGCCTCAGCGAAGGCGACTTCGCCCAGCAAGCCCTGCGCGTGCCCGGCACCAGCCTGACGCAGTCGGTGCAGATGCAACAGCAGTTGGAAAAAACCTTGATGGCCCAGGTGCCGGAAATCGAACGGGTCTTCGCCCGCACCGGCACCGCGGAGATTGCCTCCGATCCGATGCCACCGAACATTTCCGACAGCTACGTGATGCTCAAGCCCAAGGATCAGTGGCCTGATCCGCAGAAGTCCCGCGAAACGCTGATCGCCGATATCCAGCGCGCCAGTGCGATTGTGCCGGGCAGTGCGTATGAACTGTCGCAACCGATCCAACTGCGCTTCAACGAGCTGATTTCCGGGGTGCGCAGCGATGTGGCGGTGAAGGTATTCGGCGACGACATGGCGGTGCTCAACGCCACCGCCGGGGAAATCGCCGAGACCTTGCAAGGCCTGAACGGCGCCTCGGAAGTGAAGGTCGAACAGACCTCCGGCCTGCCGGTACTGACCATCAATATCGACCGCGACAAGGCCGCGCGGTTTGGCCTGAACGTCGGCGATGTGCAGGACACGATTGCCGTCGCAGTCGGTGGGCGCCAGGCCGGAACGTTGTACGAAGGTGACCGACGTTTCGACATGGTCGTGCGTTTGTCCGACGCATTGCGCACCGATATCGATGGCTTGTCGCGGCTGCTGATCCCGGTGCCGGCGCTGGCCGGTAACGCCTCCGGGCAACTGGGCTTTATCGCCTTGTCCCAGGTCGCCAGCCTCGACCTGGTGCTGGGCCCGAACCAGATCAGCCGCGAGAACGGCAAGCGCCTGGTGATTGTCAGCGCCAACGTGCGGGGGCGCGATATCGGCTCGTTTGTCCAAGAGGCCGAAGCCGCCATCGGCGCCCAGGTCAAAGTGCCGGTTGGCTACTGGACCACCTGGGGCGGGCAGTTCGAACAGTTGAAGGAGGCCTCCGACCGCCTGCGCATCGTGGTGCCGGTGGCGCTGCTGCTGGTGTTCGGGCTGTTGTTCATGATGTTCAACAACCTCAAGGACGGGCTGTTGGTGTTCACCGGGATTCCGTTCGCCTTGACCGGTGGGATCATGGCGCTGTGGCTGCGCGATATTCCGCTGTCGATCTCGGCCGGGGTGGGCTTTATCGCCTTGTCCGGCGTGGCGGTGCTCAACGGCCTGGTGATGATCGCGTTTATCCGCAACCTGCGCGAGGAAGGGCGCTCGCTGTCGATGGCCATCAACGAAGGCGCGCTGACCCGGCTGCGCCCGGTGTTGATGACGGCGCTGGTGGCCTCCCTCGGGTTTATCCCCATGGCCCTGGCCACCGGCACCGGCGCCGAGGTGCAGCGGCCGCTGGCGACGGTGGTGATCGGCGGGATCATTTCCTCTACGTTGCTGACCTTGCTGGTGCTGCCGGCGTTGTATCACTGGGCGCATCGCAAGGACGAGGAAACACCAGGCTGAAGCGCGTAAAACGCCCCGGCTGGCTGCTGACATCGGCGTGACCCTGATGCAGGTGCATGATCGACTGCACGATGGCCAGCCCCAGGCCGGTGCCGCCCTCGGCGCGGGTACGGCTGCTGTCGGCGCGGTAGAAGCGTTCGAACAAGTGCGGCAGGTGGTGCGCTTCGATGCCGCGCCCGGGGTTGCCGACCGACAGCGATACACGCTGGCCGTAGGTTTCCACCAGTAACAACACGGTAGACGCGGTTGGCGTGTGGCGGATGGCATTGGACAGCAAGTTGGAGATGGCCCGCTGGATCATCAGGCGATCGCCCATCACCCAGGCGTCGCCGCGCAGGTTCAGGGTCACCTGCTTGTCCTCGGCGCTCAAGGCAAACAGCTCCATCACCCGCTGCGCTTCGTCACCCAACGACACCTGGGCAAACCCGGCCCGCGCCGCCGGATGGCTGACCTGGGCCAGAAACAGCATGTCGGAGACGATGCGCGACAGACGTTCCATTTCCTCGACGCAGGATTCCAGGCCCGCTTGGTATTCCTGCGAAGGCCGCTCGCGGGACAACGTCACCTGCGCCTTGCCCATCAGGTTGGTCAACGGCGCGCGCAGTTCGTGGGCCAGGTCATCGGAGAACTGCGACAGTTGCCGCACACCGTCGTCCAGGCGGTGCAGCATGAAGTTGATGCCCTGGGCCAACTCGCCCAGCTCCTTGGGCAGGTTGTCCAGCGCCAGGCGATGGGTCAGGTCCTGGGTGCTGACCTGCGCCGCCACACGGCTGAACTGCTGCAACGGCGCCAGCCCGCGCTGCACCAGCCACCAGGCGCCCATGCCGATCAGGATCAGCAGCAGCGGCAGGGCGATCACCGTGGAGCGCAGGTAGGCACTGAGCAACGCTTCATCGTCGGAGCGGTCCAGTGAGAGCAGCACGCGCACGTTCTCGCCATTGCGCAGCGCCACCATGCGCGAGGCGCTGAGGATGCGGTTGCCATGCCCGTCCACCCAGTTCAGGTAGGCCAGGGTCTTGCCGGCCGGTACGTCGAGCAACAACGGCTGCTGGGGTTTTGCGCCCACGCTGAGGAGCACCGGCGCATCGGCCTGGGTGCTCATGATGGTCAGGTAGATATTGTCGTGGCCCATCACCAGGTCCAGCAGCGAGTGGGGGCGGCTGCTGATGTCGCGGGGGGCGAGGCTCTGGCTCAGGCTGTGTTCCAACTGATCCAGCTTGTTTTCCAGGCCCTTGCGCGCGAGTTTGTCCAGCTCGTGGGTCAAGGCCAGGTAAGCCAGGGTCGCCAGCAGCACGACCAGTCCGGCGCCCATCAGGCTGACCGTCAGGCCCAGGCGCATCGACAGGCTGCTGGTCCTCATTGACGCGCCTCCAGCACGTAACCGACGCCGCGAATGGTGTGGATCAGCTTGACCTCGCTCTGGTCGTCGACCTTGCCGCGCAGGCGGCTGATGGAGACTTCGACGACGTTGGTGTCGCAGTCGAAGTTCATGTCCCACACCAGCGAGATGATTTGCGTGCGGGTCATCACCTCGCCGGCCTGGCGCATCAATACGTGCAGCAGGGCGAACTCCTTGGTGGTCAGGTCGATGCGTCGTGTGCCGCGGTAGGCGCGGTGGCGGCGCGGGTCCAGCTCCAGGTCGGCGACGCGCAACACGTCCGGCAACGGAATGTGCTCGCTGCGCCGCAACAGCGTGCGGACGCGGGCCAGCAGTTCGGGGAATTCGAAGGGTTTGACCAGGTAATCATCGGCGCCCATGTCCAGGCCCTTGATCTTGTCGGCCAGCCGGCCGCGGGCGGTCAGCATCATCACCCGCTGGTTGCCGTCGCGGCGCAGGTGTTCCAGCACTTCCCAACCGTCGGTGTTGGGCAGGTTCACGTCGAGGATCACCAGTTCATAGGTGTGTTGCCGGGCCAGGTGCAGGCCGTCGACGCCACTGGCGGCGCAATCGACGACATAGCCGCTTTCGGTCAGGCCCTGCTGCAAGTAATCGGCGGTTTTCTGCTCGTCCTCAACCACAAGGATACGCATGGGGATTTACCTTCAAAGGAAACGGAGAGGGGGCATGGCCTCATAGAGGCGCTGAATTTGGCTGTAGGAAAACTCTGAGCCGTGAAGTCGCTATAGGGTCAAGCCACGTCAGGTAGCTGCGACGATTCGCCGCTGTGCGAGTGAACAAAAAAACGCCCCAAGCGGGGCGTAAAAAGTTCATCTCCGTTCCAAAGGAGCTACACAAAAGCCGCAGAGATGAATAGTGCTCGATGCGCAGTATAAAAACTGCAACTTAACGCGAAGGTGAGGCCGATATTACAGTTCTGACAGATTTGAACCTGTGAAGAGATGTACTTCATCGGCAAGTAAATGTAAGCGTTGCTTAGAGCACCGCCAGTGGATATTCGATAATGACCCTTACTTCTTCCAGGTCCGACTCAAATGCACTTGAGCGCACGCTCGCCTGGCGCAGGCGCAGGGATAAGTCCTTCAGCGTGCCGGCCTGCACCACGTACTTGGCTTCGATATTGCGTTCCCAGCGGCGCTGATCGGTGAGCGGATTACCGGCGGCATCGCGGCGCATATACACCGCGTTGGCGTTGCTGTAGTCGGCACCGCTGCCTTTGGCGTAGCGGGTCATGAACGTCAGGCCGGGAATGCCGAAGGCCTGCATGTCCAGGTCGTAGCGCACCATCCATGAGCGTTCCTTGGGCGAGTTGAAGTCGCTGTACTGGATCGAGTTGTTGAGGAAGATCGAGTCCGACTGGCGCAGGTAATCGAAGTCGTCGTCACCATTGTTGCGCTGGTGCGACACGGCAACGCTGTGGGCGCCGACTTTCACCCCGAGCCGGGCGCTCCAGATGTTGTTGTCGAATGTTCCCAGGCGCTTTTTGCCCTCGTCCACGGCCTTGTAGTAATTGACGTCGCCGAACAGCGAAACGTCTTCGGTGAGCGGGTAACTGGCGGTGCTGCCGACGTAGTATTGGTCCCAGGCGTCTTTCAGGCGGCTGCTGTACAGGCTGAAACCGAGGTGCTTGTTGAGTTGATAGTCACCGCCGAAATAGCCGATCCAGGGCGAGTCGACCGGGCCCGCATAAAACGTCGCGAAGCCTTTGTTCATGCCGCTTTCATTGGGCTGGCTCATGCCGCTCAAGCGTCCGCCCTGCAGGCTCAGGCCGGCGAGGCTGGTGTTTTGCACGGTGACGCCACGGAAACTTTCCGGCAATACACGGGAGTCGCCGTAGGCCACCACCGGCGTCAGCGGGAACACGTCGCCGGCCTTGATCACTGTGTCCAGCACGCGCAATTTCGCGGCGCCGCCGACCTTGCTGTAGCTGTCTTCGGGGCGGTTGTCGCGGTCCGCCGGCAACATGCCGAACGAGCCCTTGCCGCCGCTGCGGCCGGTGCCCGAATCGAGTTTCACGCCGATCATGGCAAACGCATCCAGGCCAAAACCCACGGTGCCCTGGGTGAAGCCGGATTCGAACTTGCCGATCAGCCCCTGCGCCCAGGCTTCTGAATAGCCGTTGCCGGTCGGGCTGGATTGGCCTTTGCGATCATCGCGGTTGAAGTAAAAATTACGTGCCAGCACGTTCAGGCGGCTGCCTTCGATAAAACCGTCGGGCTGGTCTTCCACGGCCAGCGCTGTCAGGGGCAAGGCGGCGACGAGTGAGAGGGGAAGGGTGTAATAACGGATATGCATGTTTCGCTCCTCGGTATTGGCAGTGATCAGCTTCTTATGGAGGCGGGCGTTCTTATTGATTTGGCCCGGGCTGATAGTTGCAAACCGTGGATAACGGCTGTGTTGCGTGAACATTACAATTCTGGAACCTTAGTGCCACCTAACAAATACGTAATCTTCTGGTGAACATCGCGTCAGGGTTGTTTGGTTAGTCTCGACACTGAACTTTCAGTCGAGGAATGAACAATGAACTTTTATAAAACCAGCCTGGGTATATTGACGGCCATCCTGTCCTTCGGCGCATTGGCCGAAGGCGGCGGCGATCGCACGTTTGCGCTGATGATGGAGCGCAATGAACAAGCCATGACCGAATACGCGGCCAGAGAGGGCAAAGCGGCCCCGGTGGTGCAGACCTATCGCTATGGCATGACCCTGGACATCGCCAAGGTGGTCAACGTGACACCACCGATCCGCTCTTGCAGCCCCGTGCCCTCGCGCATGACCTACGAAGACACCAGCGGCAAGCTCAATACCCTGGAATATCAAGTGATGGGGATCTGCCGGAACAATGGCAGCTGACCGCTGCAAAAAGAGTGACGCCGGGCATTGAAGCGCTCTTCAGAAAACGCCGGCCACACCGATGAAGGCCGGGTGGAATGGGCGAATGCCAACTTCCTGCAGGAACTGGCTTACTCGATGGCGCAACTGCAGGCGCGCGGCGAACACGTTGCCGGTGCGGTGCGCCTGATGAGCGACGGCCGCTAGCAAGCCGAGCAGGGCCTGGCCCTGGCCGCCGAAGCCGGCACGGTGATCGTGGACATCCAGGACGGCGCACAAAAGGTCGTCAGCGCAGTCGGACAGTTCGCCAACCAGCTCTCGAACTGACCCGTAGGGCTTGTGCTTGAGGTATCGTAGGTTTTTTCACGATTGAAGAGCCGATCCTCCATGAGCCCCGACCACTGCCGCCCCGTTCCGCTGTCCAAGGCCTACCGCTTGCTCAACCACGGCCCGACCGTGCTGGTCAGCGCCGCGCATGACGGTCAGCGCAATATCATGGCTGCCGCCTGGGCCATGCCGTTGGATTTCGAACCGCCGAAAGTCGCGGTCGTGCTGGACAAGGCCACCTGGACCCGGCAACTGCTGGAGCGCGCCGGCACCTTCGTGCTGCAGGTGCCCTGCGCGGCCCAGGCCGATCTCGTACAGACGGTGGGCACTACCAGCGGCGCGGAACTCGACAAATTCGCCGCCTATGGCCTGCGCACCTTCAACGGTGAACACACTGAGGCGCCTTTGCTCGAAGGCTGCGTCGCCTGGTTGGAATGCCGCCTGTTGCCCGAACCGCACACCCAGCAGACCTACGACCTGTTCCTCGGCGAAGTGGTCGCGGCGTATGCCGACGAGCGCGTGTTCAGCGAAGGGCACTGGCACTTCGAAGGCTTTGATCAACTGCGCACCTTGCACCATGTGGCGGGCGGGCATTTCCTCACGATCGGCCAGCCGATTGACGGGCAGCAGCTGACGCCCGCCGGTTGAGCGCGTTCAGCGCCCGAGCATCTTCACCCAGCGCGCCGGCGGCATGCCGTAGGTGCTGTGAAATTGCCGGGTCATGTGGCTCTGGTCGGTGAAGCCGGCGATCATCGCTGCGTCCACCAGCGTTTTGCCCTGGGCCAGCAGGCTGCGTACCAGATCCAGCCGGCGCATGGTCAGGTAGCGGTAAGGGCTGGTGCCGAACAACAAACGAAAATCCCGCGACAAGGCCCAGCGGTCGCGGCCGGCGTGTTCGGCCATTTCATCCAGGGTGATGCTGCGGCCCAGGGCGCTGTGGATAAATTCCCGGGCGCGTTCGGCGGCGACGTAATCGAAGGTCTTGCGGGTGGTGATCGCTCCCGAGGCGTTGTTCAAGGCTTGGGCCAGGTCGAACAGGGCGTCCTGCTCCTGCAGCCGGTCGATCGGGCAGTCCAGGCTTTGCAGCAACACTTCGCTGGCGCGAAACAGCCATGGGTCGGTGGACACCCCGCCGGGGATAAACGGCAACGGCTTGCCGCCGAGGATCTGTTGGACCAGCGCCGGCTCCACATAGATCATGCGGTACTTGAAGCCTTCCTCGCTGCCGGCGCGGCCGTCATGGGTCTCGTCGGGATGAATCACCATGGTGGTGCCGGGCAGGCCATGGGTCATGCCGCCGCGATAATGAAAACTCTGCACGCCGAACAAGGTGCGACCGATGGCATAGGTGTCATGGCGATGCAGGTCGAACGCGATGCCGGCAAAGTACGCCTCGATACGGTCCAGGCCACTGGCATGCGGCGCGCGGTGGACCCAGTCGAGGGTGGGGGTGGGTTTACCCATGGTGACTTGTCACAAGAAGAGGTGGAAACACGTTAACCGAGTCTGAGGCCCTTGTCTGCCGGGGTCTTGTACGATTGTGCAGGGGGGCAGGCGAGGCCTATGATCGCTGTTCGTGCCCTATGCTGATGGAGTTGCCCGCCATGGATTTGCTCAACCCCGCCTACGTGACGCCCCTGATCTCGCTGGCCCTGCTGTGGACGGTGGCGGTGGTCACGCCCGGGCCCAATTTCTTCAACACCGCGCAACTGGCCGCCAGCTGTTCGCGCCGCCATGGCGTGGTGGCCTCGGCGGGTGTCGCGACTGGGACGATCCTGTGGGGGCTGGCCGGTGGGCTGGGCATAAAGTCGCTGTTTACCGCCGCCCCCATGCTGTACCTGGCGTTCAAGATCATCGGTGGCTGCTACCTGATCTACCTGGGGTTGAAGCTGTTCAAACGCTCGGCGCCGGCGATGGGGCAGAGCCGCTTGCCGGACGGGGCTCGGCGCTCGTTGTTTTCCGCCTGGCGCCTGGGGTTGCTGGGCAATCTGTCCAATCCCAAGGCCGCGCTGTTCGTCGCCACCATCTTCGCGTCCACCATGCCGCCGTCGCCATCGCCGATGCTGTTGACCCTGGCGGTGATCATCATGGCCACCTTGTCGTTCAGTTGGTATTCCAGCGTGGCCCTGGTGTTTTCCAGTGCGCGCATGGCCGACCTCTACAGCCGCTCGCGTAAATGGCTCGACCGTTTTGCCGGGAGTTGCTACATGCTGTTCGGTGCACATCTGGTAGCGAATCGCTGACCGCTTATGGTAAGAAGCCTTACTTTCAACAGTGAGGTTGGGTCATGAGCAAGGTGCGCGTAGGGATTATTTTTGGTGGCCGTTCGGCCGAGCACGAAGTCTCGCTGCAATCGGCGCGCAATATTGTCGATGCCCTCGACCGCTCGCGCTTTGAGCCGGTGCTGATCGGCATCGACAAGGCCGGTCACTGGCACCTTAACGACACCTCGAACTTCCTGATCAACCAGGAAAACCCGGCGCTGATCGCCCTCAACCAGTCCAACCGCGAACTGGCGGTGGTGCCGGGCAAGGCCAGCCAGCAAGTGGTGGAAACCGCCGGCAGCGGCCTGCTCGCGCATATCGATGTGATCTTCCCCATCGTCCACGGCACCCTCGGCGAGGACGGTTGCCTGCAAGGCCTGCTGCGCATGGCCGACCTGCCTTTCGTCGGCTCCGACGTGCTCGGCTCGGCGGTGTGCATGGACAAGGACATCAGCAAACGCTTGCTGCGCGACGCCGGCATTGCCGTCACGCCGTTTATCACCCTCAACCGCAACAACGCGGCGCGCACGTCGTTCGACATGGCGGTGGGCAAGCTCGGCCTGCCGATGTTCGTCAAACCCGCCAACCAAGGCTCTTCGGTTGGCGTGAGCAAAGTGAACGACGAGGCCGAATACCACGCCGCCGTCGAACTGGCCCTGGGCTTTGACGAGAAAGTGCTGGTGGAGTCCGCCGTCCACGGCCGCGAAATCGAATGCGCCGTGCTGGGCAACGAACATCCCATCGCCAGCGGTTGCGGCGAGATCGTGGTGAGCAGCGGCTTCTATTCCTACGACAGCAAGTACATCGACGACCAGGCGGCCCAAGTGGTAGTGCCGGCCGATATCAGCGTGCAAGCCAGCGAGCGGATTCGACGCCTGGCCGTCGAAGCGTTCGAGGTGTTGGGGTGCGCAGGGCTGGCGCGGGTCGATGTGTTCCTCACCGAGGACGGCGAAGTGCTGATCAACGAAATCAACTCGTTGCCGGGTTTTACCCGGATCAGCATGTACCCCAAGCTGTGGCAGGCGGCGGGGATGAGCTACAGCGAGTTGGTCAGCCGCTTGATTGAACTGGCGTTGGAGCGGCATGCGGGGCGCAAGGGGTTGAAGATCAGCCGATAGTCATCGCCCGGCGCGTCAGTAACGCCATCAGGCGTTACTGAGGACTTCCCGGAAAACGTCCGGTCTTATAGCCGCAATATGCAGCAGCGAACGTGCTGCGCCGGAGGGGGAACGACGCCCTTGTTCCCACTCTTGAAGGGTTCTTATCGACACCCCCAGCAGCTCGGCAAATTTGGCTTGCGACAACCCAGTCTTACTTCTTGCGTCCGCGGCTTGAGTGATTTCAACCTGGTGGACTGCGCCGTAAAGCCCCGCTTTGACATCCTGAATGGCTGCCAGTAATTCTTCGCCGATAGCGCGCTTGGCGTCACGTTCCTTCAGCTGTTTCTCAGTGAGTGGCATGGTTCATGTCCTTCGCGATTTTGTACAGGATATGCGCTGGAATAGGCTCGGTAGCGCCCTTGCCGTAAATCAGCAGGGCTACTACTGCTCCACACGACAATTGTGTGGTGTAGATGATCCGCACTGATCCACTTTTACCTCGGCCTTCCAGGCTCCAGCGTACTTTGCGGCAGCCACCCGAGCCGGGAATTACGGTTCCGGCGTCTGACGTAGCTTCTGGCAAGAAAGGGCGGGCCAGAAAATCGCAGTAGTGGAGCCGCTGTTCAAGGGCGTTTTTATCGCAAAAAATGACATGGCACTTTGCGTTTTGTCTCAGGGAGCATAGGTATCCACACAACTTTGGCGTGGTCCTGAACCTGTGGCGAGGGAGCTTGCTCCCGTGACGGCTCGGGAGCCGACGACTATCTAACTGATGCCCCGCGACCTAAATGTGGGAGGGGTGGTGCGACGATTCGACTTGCCCCCGATGGCGGCCTGACAGCCGACCAAGATGTTGGATCAGACTGAGTACATATCCGTTGCTGCGGTAACGGCGGCTATTGGTTCCGCTCTTACAGCGGCTCACTTTTGGAAAGGCCCAAAAGTAAGCAAAAGGCCTTCGCCCCACCACTCGGCACCTCGCCTAGGCTCGGTGTGCCCGTAATCCGACATTGATTTGGGGGGCCGCCGCCACGCGCCATCCATGGCGCGGGGCGGCTAAACCGGCATCCCTGCCGGTTTACCCCCCAAATCAATATCGAATTCCGGCCAGCGTGGTTTAACGGGGCGCCTGAGATCAAAAGCAAAATCAAGAGCGGCTCGCTTCGCATCGTGGTTACCGTTGGCTGCTACAAAGTTGTGTAGATACCTATGCTCAGGGAGGGGACATTCAAAAGAGGGCTGTAGGCCTTTGTTAATCAGCTTGTACGAGCAATCCACGAATACAACAACGTCTTCGCCTCTTGCGGTTGATGCGTGCGTCGGCGGTAGCTGGCAAACGTCGGTGATGTGCAGTAGGTACACACCTCACTCACTTCAATCTGCTCGCGCCGAATGCCCGCCGCTTGCAGCAGCATCAGCCCATACCCGCTCAAGTCAAACCATGCGCTGCCCGCTTGTCTCGCCTGGGGCGGTGCAATTTTCGGCGTCAGCAGCGGTGCCGGTTGCTCAGCGCTCCATGGCGCCTGGCGGTGTGGCCACAGGTGCCCTTGGTCCGACTGGAACTCGGCAATAAACGCCGCGCTCACCTCATAACAACAGGGCTTGATCGACGGCCCGATTGCCACCTGCAATTGATCGACAGCCACTCCTTCAGCGGCAAAGCGCTGCACGGCGCTGGCGATGATCCCGCGTTGCAGGCCCTTCCAGCCACCATGCACAGCGGCCACCCAGTCACCGTTGTTCGAGGCGAACAGAATGGGCAGGCAGTCGGCGGTGATCACCGCGATCGGGTGGTGATGGCGCGTCAACACGCCATCGGCCTCGACCGTATTGGCCACCCGATCTGCCTGCCATTCCATCACCGACGCACTGTGTATCTGCTTGCAGATGAATACCTCTTCCGGCCGCTGCGGGTCATTGATCGAACAAAAACCGTGGTCGACACCAGGAACGGAACCGAGATTGTTTGCCTTGCGCACTGTGCTGTTCTCCGTGCATTAACGATCAATCGCCCAACGCCTCCCCCTCCCGCCGAGGGTCGGCACCGCCGCTCAGCAGCACCTTGCCCTGCGCATCCGGCGTGCGAACGATGGCCTGGATGCCACTGGTCATCTCGATCTCGCTCAGCGCATGGCCCTTGTCCCTGAGCGCCTGTTTCAACGCCGGGCTGAACAGGCCTGTTTCCAGTTCGGTAGCGCCATTGCGGCTGCCGAAGTTGGGCAGGCTGATCGCGGCTTGCGGGTCGAGTTGCCAGTCGAGCATCGCCACCAGGGATTTGCTCACGTATTCGATGATCTGCGAGCCGCCCGGCGAACCCAGGGTGGCCAGCAACTCACCGCTGTGGCGGTCGAACACCAGGGTCGGCGCCATGGCCGAGCGCGGGCGTTTGCCGGGTTGCACGCGGTTGGCCACCGGCTGGCCGTTTTCTTCGGGAATGAACGAGAAGTCGGTCATCTGGTTGTTGAGCACAAAGCCCTGGACCATCAGGTGCGAGCCAAATGCGGACTCCACCGTGGTGGTCATCGACACGGCGCCACCCTGGTCATCCACCGCCACCACTTGTGAGGTGGAGATGCGCAGCGGCGAGCGGTCCGGGGCATACGCCACTTGAATGCCCGCCGGTTGGCCCGGCTGCGCGATGCCCAGGCTGCGCTCGCCGATCAAGGCGGCGCGCTGGGCCAGGTAGTCGGGGGCGACCAGGCCGGCGACCGGCACCGGCACAAAGTCGGCATCGGCCACATACAGGGCGCGGTCGGCAAAGGCCAGGCGCCCGGCTTCGGCGATCAGGTGAACCGCCTCGGGCGTGGGCTCAAGGCCGGCGGGGGAGGCGCTCTTGAGCGGCGTCATGGGCGCGATGGCCAGGCGTGGGTCGCGGGCTTGCAGGGCCTGCAACGTGCCGAGGATCTGCGCGATGGCAATCCCGCCCGACGACGGCGGCGGCATGCCACAGATTTTCCAGCGCTTGTAATCGGTACACAGCGGCGCACGCTCCTTGGCCGCGTAGTCTGCAAGGTCGGCCTCGGACAGGCTGCCCGCGTTGCGGTGGCCCTGCACCTTGCGCGCAATCTCGTCGGCGATCGGGCCGTGGTACAGCGCGTCCGGGCCTTCCTCGGCGATGCGCTTGAACACGGCGGCCAGCGCCGGGTTTTTCAATAGGGTGCCGGTGGCTTTGGGCGTGCCATCGGCGTTCAGAAAGTAGGCCGCCATCTCCGGCGACTGTGGGATAAAACGGTCAGCGGCTATCAGGCTGTGCAAGCGCGGCGAGATGGCGAAGCCGTGTTCCGACAGCCGGATCGCCGGCTCGAACAACCGGGCCCAGGGCAGATGCCCGGTCTTTTTGTGCGCCAACTCCAGCGCTCGCAATACCCCCGGCGTGCCCACCGAACGCCCGCCGATCTGCGCTGCGGTGAACGCCATCGGCTGCCCGTCGGGCTTGAGGAACAAGCGCTCGGTCGCCCCGGCCGGTGCGGTTTCCCGGCCGTCATACGCCTGCACGCGGTTCCCGTCCCACAGCATGATGAACGCGCCGCCGCCAATCCCCGACGACTGCGGCTCCACCAGCGTCAACACCGCCTGCATGGCAATCGCCGCGTCGATTGCCGAACCGCCCTGGCGCAACATCTCGCGCCCGGCTTCGGCCGCCAGCGGGTTGGCCGCTGCCGCCATATGCTGCGCGGCATGGCGCGGGCTGAGGTCGGTGCGATAGCCCGAGCCCAACTCCGGCGCTGCTGGCGGTTCGTTGACCGGGGAGTGGCAGGCCACCAGGGCCAGGGCTGCGGCAATGACCGTCAGGTGACGGCGGGCAATCGAAAACACGCGTTGAACTCCGTTCATTTTGCGAATGATCTGTCGTTCTTGGGGCGTGCGTTTTACAGGTAGATCGAGCCCTGCATATACAGCACAGCCTTGCCGGAAATAATCACCCGGTCGCCCTTGAGGGCACAGCGCAACTGGCCCTTGCGCGTGCCGCCCTGTTCGGCGCTCAGGCTTGTCTTGCCCAGGCGCTCGGCCCAGAACGGCGCCAACGAGGTATGCGCCGAACCGGTGACCGGGTCTTCATTGACCCCCACATTCGGGCCGAACCAACGGGAAATGAAATCGAACCGCGCACTCTTGGCCGTCACCGCAATCCCGCGTTTGGGCAGGCCCTTGAGCCGGGCGAAATCCGGGGTGAGCGCGGCGACCTGGGCTTCGTCGTCGAGCAACACGATGTAGTCATCGGTGCCGAACACCTCGGCGCGTTCAATCCCCAGCGCGCTCAACATTCCGGCAGGCGGCTCGCACGCTTGTGGCGCTTTCGCCGGGAAATCCATCGCCAGTTCATCGCCCTCGCGGGTTACCCGGAGCTCGCCGCTGCGCGTTGCAAACCGCAGCACGTCAGGCGCATCCGCCAACGCATTGATCAACACCCACGCCGCTGCAAGCGTGGCATGGCCGCACAGGTCGACTTCGACGGTCGGGGTGAACCAGCGCAACTCATAAAAATCGTCACGCGGTACGAAGTAGGCGGTTTCGGACAGGTTGTTTTCGGCGGCGATATTTTGCAGTTGCGCGTCGCTCAGCCACTCGGTCAGCGGGCACACCGCAGCGGGGTTGCCGCCGAAAGGGTGTTGGCTGAAGGCGTCGACTTGGTAGATGTCCAGTTTCACCGTGGTGTACTCCATGTGCGAGGGGGAGGCTGGACACTAACAGCGGGCTGCGGGGAGCGTCAAAATACAGATGGGCTGTTTTTTTGCGCGCATGCACGAGGCCGCGAGGGACGCGGCGCAGCTTTTTCGGCGGCTCGGAAAAAAATGCCCCGACGGGCCGGGGCATTTCAGGTCGCGGTTTTACGTGCTGGCGCTATTTCGCCGCTTGGTTTTGCGGGCCGCCACTGCCGATCTGCCACACGTAGGGCGGTTCGGTGCCGTTGATTTCCCAATCACCGATGATCCGCTCTTTATAGATCAATGGATTATGCGAGGCCGCGGTGCGCGCATTGCGCCAGTGGCGGTCGAGTTGCAGGCTCGTGCGTGCGGCGGAAGCGCCCAGGGCGTTGAACAGGTCGCTGGTGGCGCGAAGCACCAGCTCGGCAATCACCACTTGCGCTTGGGCCGACTCCAGCTCCGCAGCGATGTTGGCCTCGCGTTCGACCTGCGCATCCTTGGCGAAGTGCGCCACGTAGGCGCGTTGCGACGCCGCGGCGGCGCGCAGGGCGGCCGCTTCGGCGGTGTAGACCTGCGCCGAGGCCTTGCCGACCACCTGCTGCACCTGGGCATCGTCACGCACCGCTGCCGCATTGCCATGGCTGAACACCCGGGCGCGAACACGTACCTGTTGGGCCACCTCTCGCACGGCCGCCTGCCCCGACCCGACCAGGACAGCCAGCAGGGTCAGTTGGTAAAACGCCGTCTGGTATTTAAAGCGCGTCGAGAAGTCGATCAGGTGGTCGTCTTCGACCACTGCGTTTTCAAACACTGACGTGCCGCTGCCGGTGGTGCGCTGCCCAAAGCCATCCCAATCGTCGCTTTGCCGCACACCCGGTTGCTGCACGCGGACCGCCGCGATCACGTCGGCACCGGTGTCGTCCCGTTGGGCGTACAGGTCGATCCAGTCGGCGAACAGGCTACCGGTGCTGTAGAACTTGGTGCCGTTGGCGACCCATTGCTCGCCCTGGCGGCTGATGCGGGTAATCACCTGGCCGATCTTCACGTCGCCGACTTCGGTCCAGGCATTGCCGACCAGTTCCCCGGCCACAAACCGCTCGAACCAGGCGTTCTGGGCGCTGAATGCCTGAGCGTTGAGGCGGTCTTCGACAAACGCAAAATGCCCGCGCAGGGCTTGTGTCACGTTGGAGTCGGCGGCCGCCAGTTCAATCAACAGTTGGAACAGTTGCGGCAGCGAGGCGCCGGCCCCGCCGAATTCGACCGGGACGCGCACGGCGCCGAACCCGGCGTGCTTGAGCCATTGGATCGGTTCGAACGGCAGCGTGCGGCTGCGTTCGCGCTCGACCGCCCCTTCGGCAATCCGCGCAAAGATCGGCCGAAAACGCGCGGCGAGCGCTTCGTAATCGGTGCCGACAGACAATGTGTTCAGCGTGGTGAAACTGGACATAGGATGAATTCCTCTTCAGCGCAGTCAAGCGTCAAGTCAGGTCGGAGAATCTGGACGGTTTGGTGTGATCGGTGGCGTTGGCGCCGGTTTTGAACGCTCCGCGATAACGCGCCGCCGGATGGTCATCGGCGGCATACGGCGAAGTGCCGTCGAGGAGGTTTTCGCGCAGGGTGTCGCCCTCATAGGCGGTGCGGACACGGCCCCGGCGTTGCAGCTCCGGAACGATGAACTCGACGAGGTCTTCGAAGGTGCCCGGGGTGATCGCATAGGCCAGGTTGAACCCGTCGATACCGCCGACGTCCACCCAGCGCTCCATCTCGTCGGCCACCGTTTTCGGGCCGCCCACCAGCACCGGGCCCAAGCCGCCGATGCTGCGGTGTTTGATGATGTCGCGCGGCGTCCACTTGCGGTCGGGGTCGGCGGTGGCGAGCAGTTCCAGCACCGAGCGAATGCTGTCGTTGTCGATCGCTTCCAGGGGTTGGTCCGGGTCGTATTCGGAGAAATCGATGCCGGTCCAGCCGCCGTAAAACGACAACATGCCTTCGCCGTTGGCATAGCTCAGGTAGTCGCGGTATTTGGCTTGCGCGGCTTCATCGCTTTCAGCGGTGATCACCGTCAGCAGCGTGAACACCTTGACCGAGTCACGGCTGCGGCCGGCCGCCACGGCGCGGTTGCGGATGTCATCGGAGACCTCGCGCGCCTGTTCGGCGGTGGCCGGGCTGATGAACACCCCTTCGGCGTGCTTGGCGGCAAAGGCGCGGCCACGGCTGGAAGCGCCGGCCTGGAAAATCACCGGGGTGCGCTGTGGCGACGGCTCGGACAGATGGATGCCCGGCACATCGTAGTATTTGCCCTTGTGGCCGATCGGATGGACTTTGCTCGGGTCGGTAAAAACCCCGCGCTCGCGGTCACGCAGCACCGCGTCTTCATCCCAGGAGCCTTCCCACAGCTTGTAGGTCACGTCCAGAAACTCATCGGCGATGTCATAGCGTTCGTCGTGGGAAATCTGTTGCTTGAGGCCCAGGTTGACCGCTGCGCTGTTGAGGTACGAGGTCACCACGTTCCACGCCACGCGGCCTTTGGTCAGGTGGTCGAGGGTCGAGAACTTTCGCGCCAGGGCGTAAGGCTGTTCGTAGGTCAGCGCCGAGGTCACGCCAAAGCCCAAGTGTTTGGTGACGGTGGCCATGGCCGGCACTTGAAAGAACGGATCGTTGACCGGCACCTGGTCGGCGTCGAGCAGGGAGGTTTCCACCGAGCCGCGATAGATGTCATAGACGCCGACGACGTCGGCGATAAACACCGAGTCGAAATAGCCGCGCTCAAGCAGCTTGGCCAACTCGACCCAGTAATCGAGATCCTTGTATTTCCATGCCTGGCTGTCCGGGTGACGCCAGGTGCCCGCGGCCTGATGACTCACGCAGGTCATTTCAAACGCATTGAGGATAATGCGGGAAGCCATAGTCGATTAACTCCAGTTGTCTTGATTCATGGGGCACGCAGGGCCGTTCACTCGTGGTTTGAGGGGGTGATTGCATGGTTCATGCCGAGTGCCAAAGGCCCGTAATGCCTGGGTTTTGTCGGTTCCTGGGGCTGGCGGCCTATCACTGGAGCAACACTTTGTTGTTCTGGTGAACGGTGGCGAACACCCGGCGCGTGTGGTCAGGAATAGAAACTCGGTGTCGGCGGTTTTTGCTTCAACGCCCATTCGCCGAGTTCGCGGATGCGGTAGTCCACCGGGTCGTGCAGGGTCTGGGTCCGCAGGTTGCGCCAGTAGCGGTCGAAGCGCCGCGAGGCGTGGGTGGCGCGGGCGCCTGTCACCTCAAACAGCCTCGAACTGAGGTCCAGGCCCACTCGTGTGGCGTGGACCTTGGCGCTGCCGATGGCCAGGGCCAGGTTCGCCCGTTCCTCGGCGCGCAGTTGTTCGCCGCGGTTCCAGGCCTTGTCGAACAACGCATTGGCCCGTTCGGCCAGGGCGCGGACTGCCTCCAGGCCGGCCCAGAACTCGCCGTAGTGGGCCAGCACATAAGGGTCGTCGACCGCCCGCTCGACCTCGGACTTGAACCAGGCGCGTGCTTCGTGGGTGGTGTAGTGCTGCGCCTGCTCGAAGGCGCCTTCGGCAATGCCGAGGAACAGGTTGACGAAGGTCAGTTGCGCCAACAGCGGTCGCAGCCCGGAAAACACCGTGCTCAGCGGGCCCGGGTCCAGCAGCAGTTCATCTGCGGCGACCCGCACGCGTTCGAAACGGGCGCTGCCGCTGTCGGTCTGGCGTTGGCCCATGTTGTTCCAGTCGTTGAGCAGGGTAATGCCGGCGCGGTCGGTGGGGATCGCGGCGATCAGCAGTTTGCCTGTGCCACTGTCCTCCAGCGCCGAGGCGATCAGGCGGTCGGAGTCGCTGGCCCCGGAACAGAAGCTTTTCATCCCGGTGAACTCGCGCCCGCCGTCCACGCGCGTGGCCACGGTGCGGGTGTCCAGCGGGTTGAGCGCGTTGCCCCAGAACCAACGCTGGCGGACGGTCTGTTCCAGCCAGGGCTGCCACTGATCGGGCCGCGAGAACAGGCGCACGGTGGCGAGCATCAAGTGTTGGAAACCGAACACGTGGGCCATCGAACTGTCGATCTTGGCGAACTCGCGCACGATGTTCAGGGTGTCGCTCCAGCTGGCGCCGAGGCCGCCGAATTCACGGGGAATACTCAGGGTCAGCAGGCCGCTGTCGCGCAGGGCATCACGCTCGCGCTTGGGTGTGCCGCCGCGTTCGTCGCGCTCGACAGCCGTACTCGCCCAGTCGGCCGCCAGACGGCGGGCGACCTGCACAGGATCGTTGGGGGTGGTCACAGGGGAACTCCTTGCAATGGAAAACAACGCCGGGCCGGCCTGGGTGGCGGTTGGTCCCGGCGTGTGGCGCGACGTGTTCTACAACCCGAACAGGCGGGCGGCGTTGCCATAGAGGACGTTGTCGAGCACCTCGGGTCGCAAACCCAGGCGCAGGACATCCTCGATGGATTGGCGAATCGGGCGGAACGGATAGGACGAGCCGAACAACAGCTGCTCTGCCAGAAAGCTGTTGGCCGCTTGCACGTAGGCTTCGCTGCCGGGCTGGAACAGGTACATGTCCGGCACCAGGTAGATGTTCGGGTAGCGAAAGGCCACGCCGAGCGCTTGCTGCACGTTGGGCCAGTAGCCGTGGTAGCAGACGATCGCCAACTGCGGGAATGCCCGGGCGACCTTGGCCAGGCGTTCGGGGTTGTTGAAGGCGGGGTCCGGGGTGGTTGGCCCGCTCATCAGAAACAGCGGAATACCGCGTGCCTGCAAATGCTCGTAGATCGGCCAGTACAACGGGTCATCCGCCTGCCTGGCCGGTTCGCCAAACCCCGGCTCCAGGTCGATGCCGGCCAGGCCCAGCCCGGAGATGGCGCGCTCGATTTCGCCCAGTGCGCCGTCGATACCCTGCAGCGCCGGGTCGATGCTGGCGATGCCGAGCAACTCAGCGTGGTCGCGCACGATGCTGTGAATCAGGTCGTTGGGCAGATGCTGGCCGGGCGTGTGCCGACCGACCACCACCGCCCGGCTCAACCCGGCGTCGCGCACTTCATCGAGAAACCCCTGGGGTGTGCGCGAACGGGCGAAGTGCTCGTCGTCGCCACGCGTGCCCACCCGCCGGTTCAGCCAGCGGGCGGTGGCGGTCTCGGCGCTGCCTGGGGTGGCGCCGAAAAAATCGTGCAGGTACGCCGGGCGGCAGCGCATATCAATCACGTTCATGCCGTGGCCTCTTCCTTGGCCGAGGTGTGGCCGGCGCGCACATCGAACGCGCCGCCGGTGAGTATTTGGTCGCGGACCGTGACAGGCTGTTTGCCCAACAGTGGGAACACCAGTTCGGCAAAGCGGAAAGCCTCTTCCAGGTGCGGGTAGCCGGACAGTACAAAGCGGTCTACGCCGAGGTCGGCATATTCCTGCAGACGCTTGGCCACGGTCTCGGGGTCGCCCACCAGCGCCGTGCCGGCGCCGCCGCGCACCAGGCCGACACCGGCCCACAGGTTGGGCGAGACCTCGAGTTTGTCGCGCTGTCCGCCATGCAAGGCGGCCATGCGGCGCTGACCTTCGGAGTCCATCTTGGCGTAGTTCTCTTGGGCGTCGGCGATCACATCGTCGTCGAGGTGGCTGATCAGCTCTTCGGCCGCCGCCCAGGCCTGCTCGTTGGTTTCACGCACGATCACATGCAGGCGCACGCCGAAATGCAGGGTGCGGCCATATTTTTTCGCGCGCTCGCGCACATCGGCGATCTTCGCGGCCACGGCCGCCGGCGGTTCGCCCCAAGTCAGGTAGGCGTCAACCTGTTGCGCCGCCAGCTCATGGGCGGCCGGGGACGACCCGCCAAAATACAGGGGCGGGTGCGGTTGCTGCACGGGTTTGAAGAAGTTCTGCGCGCCTTCGACGCGCACATGCTTACCGGTGAAATCCACCACCTCGCCACTGAGCAAGCGACGCCAAACGCTCAGGAATTCGCCGGCGGCTTCGTAGCGTTGGTCGTGGTCGAGGAAAATACCGTCGGCGGCCAACTCGGTGGCATCACCACCGGGCACCACGTTGAGTAACAGGCGGCCGTTGCTGGCCTGGTCCAGTGTGGCCGCTTGACGGGCCGACGCCGTGGGGTTGCCCAGCGAGGTGCGCAGCGCCACCAGCAACTTCAGGCGATGGGTGACCGGTACCAGGCTGGCGGCGGTAATCCATGGGTCCAGGCAACTGCTGCCGGTGGGAATCAACACCCCGTCATAGCCCAGGCTCTCGGCGGCGACCGCGATTTGCTGCATGTACTGATTGGTGGCCGGGCGGCCGCTGTCGGATCGGCCCAGGTAACGGGTGTCGCCGGAGGTGGGCAGAAACCAAAAAATATCAAGACTCATCAACATGCTCCTCGCTGCAAAAATAAGAAGCCCGCTGCCTTGGGTAAGGGAAGACGGCAGCAGGTTGTGCAACGCAGGGCCGGCACGGCTCTAGGGAGGCGCTTGTTGGAACAAGTCTGTGGCTGTGGCCGATGGTTCTGAAGGAGCAAGCATCGTACCAATCCATCAACTTATTGATTTGTAAGGTTATTGTTGTTTTTTTTGCGAGGTGCTGAGTGTCGCTGGAGGAGAGGAAGTGTTGAACCGCTGTTGCCTGGCAGACAGTTGTGCGCAAAGCGGGAAGTGTTCGCAGGGCAACAGGTGTTAAGCAGGCTGTGCCGAATCAATACATGATTGTTTACGCAGACTGCATATAACTTGTTGATAAATAACGATTTAAATCTTGGCATGGAGACTGCAAAAGTGGCTGTATAGCACTCTGAAGGATAGTCCCCATGGCCCAGACACTGCCGCTGGCGTTGTTACAGCAAGCCCAAACCCGAGGTTCGGCGATAGCTCTGCGCTACAAACGCCTGGGCATTTGGCACGCCCGCAGTTGGAGCGAGTTGGCGCAGGAGGTCAGCCGCCTGGCGGCAGCCCTGCATCAGCGCGGGTTCAGTCGCCACGACGATTTAGTGATCATCAGCCAGGCCCGTTCCGAAGCCTTGTTACTGGCCCTGGCCGCGCAGTGGCTGGGCGGCAGCGTCACCCTGCTGGACCCCGAACGCGACAACCGCGCATTGCTGGCCCGGCTGCGCCCGAGCTTCGTGCTGGCCGAAACCCTGGAGGCGGTGCAACAGGTCGGTCATGCCGATCGTGCGCCTCCGGTATTGCTGTTTCTCGACGGGCGCGGTCTGAATGCCGGTGACGGGAAGGGGTTGAGCGCTTACGCCGATTTGTCCGCTGGCGTGGCGGCGGAACCGCCGGCCTGCGCCACTGATTCCGCAGCCGTCGCCTTCGTGTTCCATGCCGATACGCACGGGCCTTCCCTGCGGTTGAGCCATGCGCAATTGCTGGGGGGCGCACGCAAGCTGGTGGCGCGCGAGCAACTGAGCGGCGCTGAAGAAGCCTTGGCCGCCCGCGTGTTCGCCGCCAGCGGTCAGGCGCGTTACCTGCTGGCGCCCTGGCTCAGCGCCGGGTTCTGCCTGAATTTCCCGGAGGCCATGGCCACGCGCGATACCGATCGCCGTGAATTGGGGCCAACCCTGGTGCTGGGCACGCGTGAGTCCTATGCCCGTCTGGAGCTGTGGGCCCGAGAGCGCCTGCCGTTGCCCGGCACGCTCGCGCATCGGGTGTACCGCTGGGCAATGACGCCGGATGCCCAGGGTTTGCGCCGCTGGCTCGGCTACTGGCTGGTCCGCAGACCCTTGCTCGATGTGTTGGGCATGAGCCGCCTGCGCGTGCCGTTGCTGGTCGGGCCCGCGCTGAGCCAAGAGAGCGCCGCTTTCTTTGGTGCTTTGGGCATCCATCCGGGCGCCTGGCAGGAACCTTCCGCCCGGCCGGAACGTGCCGAGGCCCACACCCACCTGATTTCTCACTCCGTCTGACGAGCCCCATGAGCGCAACCACTGAATCCGAATTACTGCGGCTCGATGACATCTCCCTGTCGTTCAAGGGCGTCAAGGCCATCACCTCCATCAGCTTTGCCGTGAAGGCCGGGGAAATCTGTGCATTGATCGGCCCCAACGGCGCGGGCAAAAGTTCGCTGCTCAATGTGATCAATGGTGTCTACCAGGCCCAGAGCGGCAGCATCACCTATGCCGGACAGGCCCGGCGGCGCATGCGCCCGCACCAGGCCGCCGAGCGCGGTATTGCGCGGACCTTTCAAAACATCGCGCTGTTCAAGGGCATGAGCGTGCTCGACAACGTGCTGACCGGCCGCAACCTCAAGCGTCGCAGCAGTTGGGTCGAGCAGATGCTGCGCCTGGGCCGTGCGCCTCGCGAGGACGACGAGCAGCGCCTTCACGCCGAACACATCATCGAGTTTCTGCGCATCCACCCCTGGCGCCATGTGCTGGTGGGCACGCTGCCTTACGGTTTGCAGAAACGCGTCGAGCTGGCCCGCGCCCTGGCTGCGCAGCCGCGGTTGCTGCTGCTGGATGAACCCATGGCCGGCATGAACGCTGAAGAGAAGGGCCAGATGAGCCAATTCATCCGCGACATCAACCGCGAGTTCGGCACCACCGTGGTGTTGATCGAGCACGACATCGGGGTGGTCATGGGCTTGTGCGACCACGTGGTGGTGCTCGATTACGGCCGCAAAATCGGCGATGGCACGCCCGAGCAAGTGCGCGCCAACCCCGATGTGATCGCCGCTTACCTGGGCACGCGGCGTCCCCGCGCGGAGAGCCACTGAACATGCAATTTTTCTTCGAAGTGCTGATTGGCGGGCTGCTGGCGGGCGTCATGTACTCCCTGGTGGCGATTGGTTTTGTCCTGATCTACAAGGCCTCCGGGGTGTTCAATTTCGCCCAGGGGGCGATGGTGCTGTTCGCCGCGCTGACCTTTGTCAGCCTGCTCGAACGCGGCTTCCCGTTCGTGTGGGCCTTTGTCATCACCCTGGCGAGCATGGTGGTCCTGGCGCTGCTGATCGAAAAAATGGTGCTGCGGCCGCTGGTCAATCGCGCACCGATCATCCTGTTCATGGCCACGCTCGGGCTGTCCTACCTGATCGAAGGGTTTGCGCAGTTCCTGTGGGGCGCTCAGGTCCACGGCCTGGAGTTGGGAATCGCCGATGAACCGTTGGAAATCCGCGGCATGCTGCTTTCGCAGTTCGACCTGTT
This sequence comes from Pseudomonas veronii, assembly GCF_002028325.1. NCBI lineage: Bacteria > Pseudomonadati > Pseudomonadota > Gammaproteobacteria > Pseudomonadales > Pseudomonadaceae > Pseudomonas > Pseudomonas veronii. The sequence goes on from NZ_CP018420.1 coordinate 817,869, forward strand.
CGCCGCCGGAACGGCCGCCACACTGGTGATCGCCCTGTCGCTGCTGTTCAACCGGACCCGCGTCGGTCTGTCGCTGCGCGCGGTTGCCGACGATCCGTTGGCGTCCCTGGCGATTGGCATCCGCCTGCCACGCATCTGGGCGCTGGTCTGGGCGGTGGCGGGTTTTGTCGGGCTGGTGGCCGGGTTGCTCTGGGGCGCTCGCCTCGGGGTGCAGTTCTCCTTGTCATTGGTGGTGCTCAAGGCCTTGCCGGTGTTGATCATCGGCGGTTTTTCCTCCATCGGCGGGGCGATTGTCGGCGGGCTGATCATCGGCGCGGCAGAAAAAGTCGCGGAGATTTACCTCGGCCCGATCATCGGCAGCGGCATCGAAAACTGGGTGCCTTACGTCCTCGCCTTGCTGTTTCTGTTGGTGCGGCCTGCCGGGTTGTTCGGCGAGCGGGCGATCGAACGGGTCTGATTTTCTTTCAAGGAATGCCTCCATGCTTTATCGAGAAGCCGGTCAACTGAGCACCTCTTATGCGATGGAACGGCGCACGTTCCGCTTGCGCCAGGACCGCGTGGGCTTGTGGCTGCTGTTGGGGTTTGCCTTCATTGCGGTGCCCTGGCTGGGCAATGACTATTGGTTCAGCGCGATTCTGCTGCCGCTGCTGGTGCTGTCCCTGGCGGGGCTGGGGCTGAACCTGTTGACCGGTTATGCCGGGCAGTTGTCCCTCGGGTCGGCGGCGTTCATGGCGGTGGGTGCGTTCGCGGCCTACAACCTGCAATTGCGCGTGCCGGGTTTGCCGTTGCTGGTGAGTTTCGCGCTGGGCGGGGTGATCGCTGCGCTGGTGGCCGTGGCCTTCGGGTTGCCGAGCCTACGGATCAAGGGTTTTTACCTGCTGGTGGCGACCCTGGCCGCGCAGTTCGTGGTGGAGTGGGTGCTGACCCGGTTCAGTTGGTTCACCAACGACAACGCTTCCGGGGTCATCACCTCGCCACCGCTGCTGATCGCGGGGCTGGATTTCAGTTCGCCCCGTGGGCGTTATCTGTTGACCCTCACGGTGGTCGTGGTGCTGTTCTGGCTGGGCAAAAACCTGGTGCGCAGCGAGTTGGGCCGCAACTGGATGGCCGTGCGCGACATGGACACCGCAGCCTCTGTGATCGGCATCCGCCTGTTCAAGGCCAAGCTGCTGGCGTTTGCCATCAGTGGCTTCTACCTGGGGGTTGCCGGTTCGCTGTGGGCGTTTGCCTACCTGGGCACGGTGGAGCCCCACGGCTTCGATCTCAGCCGCTCGTTTCAAGTGCTCTTCATCATCATTATCGGCGGCCTGGGCAGTGTGCTCGGCAATGTCCTGGGCGCCGCTTTCATCGTGCTGTTCCCGATTCTGCTGGCCAACCTCTTCGGGCTGTTGCCCGGTGGGCTGATCGATTCCGGCCAGTTGGAAAACCTGCAGAAAATGCTCTTTGGCGCGTTGATCATCGCTTTTCTGATCAAGGAAGCCGAGGGCCTGGCCCGACTGTGGCAACGCTTTCGCCAACGGGCGAGGATCTGGCCGCTGCGTTACTGATTGTTCTCATCCCTGACCCCCATCCTTCGTTCACGAGGAACTGCCTTCATGACTCACCGCACACCGCTGCGCCGCCTGCTATTGGGCCTGGCCTTGATCACCGCAGGGCTCAGTGCCGGCGCTCACGCCGACAACGAACAGTACTTCCCCTTGCAGAGCTATCGGGTCGGCCCCTACGCCGCCGGTGGCACCGGCTTCTTCGGCGGGTTTATCGACTACCTGCAATACATCAACGCAAAGGGTGGGGTGAACGGCGTCAAGCTGACCTGGAGCGAGTGCGAAACCGAGTATGTGGTGGAGAAGGGCGTCGAATGCTACGAGCGCCTCAAAGGCGGCCTCAACGGCGCGCCAGCCGCCGCGACCAACCCGCTGTCGGTGGGCATCGCCTACGCGACGCTGGACCGTTCGACGGCCGACAAATTGCCGCTGATCACCATCAACCACGGCCGCACCGATTCCACCGACGGTAGCGTGTTCCCTTACGTGTTCCCGCTGCAGCTCAACCCGTATTCGGAAGTCTCGGCAATCATCAACTACATCGGCACGCGCGAAGGTGGGGCGGACAAACTCAAAGGCAAGAAAATCGCCGTGCTGTACCACGGCTCGCCGTATGGCAAGGAAACCAATGGTGTCCTGGAAACCCTGGCGAAAAACGCCGGTTTCGAACTGACCCTGCTGGAAGTGCCGCACCCCGGCAACGAGCAGCAATCGCAGTGGCTCAATATCCGTCGCCTCAAGCCGGACTGGGTGATCCTGCGCGGTTGGGGGGTGATGAATCCGGTGGCGCTGAAGTCGGCGCAAAAGGTCGGTTACCCGGTGGATCACATCATCGGCAACATCTGGAGCAACTCGGAAGAGGACGTGGTGCCGGCAGGCGCGGCCGCCAAGGGCTTCATTTCCATCACCACGCACCCTTCCGGGACGGATTTCCCGGTGCTGCAGGGCATCAAGCAAAGCGTGGTGGACGCCGGCAAGGGCAACCTGGCCGATCCGAAGCGTTTCGGTACGGTGTACTACAACCTCGGTGTGGTGAACGGCATTCTCAACGTCGAAGCCGTGCGCCTTGCGCAGGCCAAATACGGCGCCAAACCGTTGACCGGCGAGCAGGTGCGTTGGGGCTTCGAACACCTGAACCTCGACGATGCGCGGTTGCAGGCGTTGGGCGCCAAGGGCCTGGTGCAACCGTTGAAGTTGTCGTGCGCCGATCATGAAGGCGGCGGCGCGGTGCGCTTTCAGCAATGGGACGGCCAGCGCTGGAACCTGATCAGCGACTGGGTCCAGGCCGACCGTGCGTTGCTGCGGCCGATCATCGAGGCTTCCGCGGCCCAGTACGCCAAGGAAAAAGGCATCAGCCCGCGCAATTGCAGCCAGGAGCAATAAGGTCCGTTAAGCCAGAGTCTGCAAGCCAACCCTCCCTTGTCGAGGGGGCGAGCGCGTCGTTGTTTTCTACGAACAGTCGATCCCCGCCTTGCGCGGCGTAACCCAAAGGAAAGGCCACAAGCCTTTCCTTTTTTTTGTATAGACGACAGCACAAGTTTAACTTGTGCCAAGTGTTTGCAGTGCAACAGCGGGCGCGCAAAGTGCGGATTAATACATGCGATAAATAGTGGATAACTTTATTTAACTAATTGAAATATAAGTATTTATTGTATTGGCATGATTTTCGGAATGTTAAGGCAGGATCAGCATTTTTTGCCGCCCTCCCTCCTTAACAGCTTGAAGAGAACAACATGCGTAAAGTAGCTGCTTTGTCTGCGTTTTTTGCCGTTACCGCGCCCGGTTATTCATGGGCCGCCAGTGATAAAAATGAAAATGGATTTATTGAAGATAGCCATTTGAACATTCTCAACCGGGACTTCTATTTCAGTCAGGACTTCCGTAATGGCAGCAGTGCAACCAACCCTCACACGGGGGCGCGCCAGAGCCGCCGGGCGGAATGGGCCCATTCGGTCATCGGGCGCTTCGAATCCGGCTTTACCCAGGGCCCCGTGGGGTTCGGGGTCGATGTTTACGGGCAGTTCGGGGTCAAGCTCGACGGCGGTGATGGCGTGGTGGGCAACGGTGTCGGCGGGCCGGGGTTGATTCCGCGCAAAGGCGATAACAACGGCGAGCCCAAGGATGAGTGGGGCAAGGCCGGTGGCGCGGTCAAGGTGCGGGCGTTCGATACGGTGGTCAAATACGGCGATGTGTCCCCGACCAGCCCGGTACTCCATGCCGGTGATATCCGCCTGTTGCCGCAAACCCTGACCGGTCTGATCTTCGACAACACCTCCATCGCCGGCTTGAAGATCGAGGGCGGCAAATTGACGGCGTCCAGCGATCGCAGCGGCGTCAACCACAGCGGTGACTTGGGCACGGTCTACGGTGGTCGCTTGACCGGGGCGGATAATGTGCAGTACATCGGTGCGGATTATCGCTTCAACGACAACTGGAGTTTCAAACTGCACACCAGCCGCCTGGATAACGTCTGGAACCAGTCCTTCGCCCGGGTCGACTTCAAGCAACGGCTGACCCCCACCATCACTTGGGATACGGGGCTCAATTACTATCGCACCCGCGACAGTGGCGACGCCCTGCTGGGTAAGATCGATAACGACAGCTGGAGCACGCACCTGGGGCTGAATGTCGGATTCAACCGTTTTCTGCTGGCATACGAGCAAGTGCGCGGTGACTCGCCGTTCGACTATGTGTGGAACACCTACGACCTGGAACTCGACAACGCTTCCCAATGGTCAGACTTCAACAACCCCAACGAACGCTCTTGGCAGGCCAGTTATACCTATGACTTCGCCGGGTTAGGGCTGCCGGGGCTGAGCCTCACGGGCCGTTACCTGCGCGGTGACAACATTGATGGCACGCGAGCAACGGGCGGCTACACGGCGTTCAACAGCGTCAGTGACGGCAAGCACTGGGAGCGTGATTTCTGGGCGAGCTACATCGTTCAGAGCGGCCCGGCAAAGGACCTGAAGCTCCAAGTACTGCAAGCGACGCACCGGGTGGGAGGCGATTTCGGTAACTACGACGCCAACGTTGACGAGCTGCGGGTCATCGTCGAATACCCGCTGGATTTGCGCATGCTGTAACCGCGCCATCGGTGGCATGGCAGCAACAAAAAGCCCGCGCGAGGCGGGCTTCTTGGGGATTCATAGGCGGCCGTGGACGTCTATGGATCGGTGCCTGGAACCGGTCAGATACGGAAACTGCCCACCAGATGCTTCAAGCGTGCCGCCTGCTGTTCCAGGTCGGCGCAGGCGCGCAGGGTCGACTGCAGGTTTTCCACGCCTTCCTGATTGAGCGTGTTGATTTCGGTGATGTCCATATTGATCGACTCCACCACCGAGGTCTGCTCCTCGGTGGCGGTGGCGACCGACTGGTTCATCCCATCGATCTCGCCGATGCGCTGGGTCACGCTGCTCAAGCGTTCGCCGACCTGGTTGGCGATCTCTACGCTGTCGAGGCTGTGGCGCTGGCTTTCGCCCATGGTGCTGACCGAATCCCGGGCGCCGACTTGCAGCTCCTCGATCATCGTTTGCACCTGTTGCGCCGACTCCTGGGTGCGGTGCGCCAGGTTGCGCACTTCATCGGCCACCACGGCAAACCCACGCCCGGCATCACCCGCCCGGGCGGCTTCGATGGCCGCGTTGAGCGCCAGCAGGTTGGTTTGCTGGGAGATGCTGGTGATCACTTCGAGGATCTGCCCGATATTCACCGTTTTGCTGTTCAGCAACTCGATATTCGTACTCGATGCGCTGAGCATTTCCGACAGCTGATTCATTGCACCGATGTTGCGCTCCACCACTTGCTGACCCTGCTCGGCCATCCCGCGCGCGTCGCTGGCCTGGTGCGAGGCCTCAGCCGCATTCCGGGCTATTTCCTGAGCCGCGGCCCCCAGTTCGTTGATGGCGGCGGCCACACTGTTGGTTCGGCTAGCCTGTTCGTCGGAGTTGAGCATGGATGAGTTGGAGGCGCTGACCACGCGCATTGCCACTTCGTTGACGTGCTCGGTCGCCGACGAGACCTCTCGGATCGAGGTGTGAATACGTTCGACAAAACGGTTGAACGCATTGCCCAGCATGCCGAACTCGTCATGCGTGTGGATGACCAGGCGTTTGGTGAGGTCACCTTCGCCTTGGGCAATGTCCTCCATTGCGCGGGTCATCGCGTGCAGCGGTTGGAGCAATACGCGGATCAGCAGACTCAGCAGGACGATGATGATGACCACCGCAACGATGGTGGCAATCACCGCCGAATAGCGGAACTTGCTCAGCGTTGCGTAAGCCTTGTCTTTATCAATAGACAGGCCGATGTACCAGTTGGCCGAAGGGAGACCTTTGATCGGTGCGAAGGTCAGCAAGCGGGCTTGCCCGTTGACCTGGACCTCGGTCAGCTCGCCGGAAAGTTTCGGGGTGTGTGTAGGGTACAAATCCGAAAGCGACTTCATGACCAGCGCTTTGTCCGGATGGACCAGGATCTTGCCCTGATCGTTGACCAGGAAGGCATACCCCATGCCGCCAAAGTTCAACGAGTTGATGATTTCCACCAGGCCATCCAACGCCAGATCGCCGCCGACCACGCCGATGTTGCTGGAAACCTTGCTGATGACACCAATGACCATCTTGTTGGTGGCCATATCGATATAAGGCTCAGTCAGCATGGCGCCGCTGGCGTTCATACCGTCCTTGTACCAAGCCCGGGAGCGCGGGTCATAGCCATCGGGCATCTTGGTGTCCGGACGAATACTGAAGCTGCCGTCGACCTTGCCTAGGTAGTCGGTAAGAAAACTTGAGGTCAGGACGCTTTCATCCATCAGCGTCTCGGCATTGGCAGGCTCCCTGGCAATGTTCTGCGCCAGGTTCGTCACCAGATTGATCCGCCCCTCCAGCAGGTTGCGAATATTGGTGGAGGTCGACTCACCCATTTCAGCCAAATAGTTTTCCAGGCTGGTGCGGGTGGCATTGCGCTGTAGATAGTCGTTGTACAGCGTGAACAGGGTGAAGGCGAGCATCACTATCAGCGACACGGCCAAAAGAATTTTATGACTGAAACGAAGGCTTTTATTCATGGCGTATTGAGTTCGCTAGGTCTTTTGCAGGGACTGTGGAAGCGTATCGGCTGGAGCCTGGTAAACCTTGAGATGCGAAGAGTCTGTTTACTGCGACGGAGGAAGGTAAAGGGGGCAAGGAGCGACCGCCAGAAACAACAAAGCCCGCAGGAGGCGGGCTTCTTGAGGGGCGTCATAGACTGCTGCACAGCGGCGGGGGATTTCCGCTCATTCGGTCTTTAATCGATGCTCAGGGTCTTTCCAGCGGCTCAGGTATGAAGCCTTGCTCCCTGAGGGACTTGATTACACCTCGAATGAGATAGTTGTTGGAAAAACCGATCGTGTACTGCCTCGCGCCTGCGTTCAGCGGTAGAAGCATCCCTTGGTCCACCAGCTTTTTGATCAGGTAAGTCCGTTGATTGCTCGACTGCTGTGGGAGTACGGATGCTACATCTGCCGATTTTACGACCTTCAGTTTTATTGCGGCCAACAGCACTGCTTCCTCTGTCTCCGTGATCCATTTGCGTTCGCGTGCGAAGGCCACGGCAGGCACGAGTATGCATTTGGTCAGGTATGCGTAGTCTGTGAGGCGATCGACTTTCTCCAGCTCCTCACGAACCCCTTCCAGCACGTAGGTACACCACGCCTCCAGTCCGTCCTTTGTTCCTTTGTCGGCGGTGGCAAGCATTGCGTAATAGCGCTCACGATCGTTGCAGAATACCGCCGTAGGATTCAGGACACGGCCACCGGCGTTGACGTTGAAACCATACTTGATCAGGAGTGCGTAGGTTAGCAGCCTGACCACGCGGCCATTGCCATTGCCGAATGGATGTATCCATCCAAATCTATGGTGAGCGAGCGCAACCTTCATGAGGTCGTATTTCGGGGGGGCTTCGTGATTCACGAATGCGACAAGTTCCTGCATATACGCTTGAACGTGGATGAAGTCAGGAGGCTGGTGATCAGACTGAGATATTCTGACCTCTCCACTGCGATAGGCTCCGGGCGTTTTGTCGCCCTCACGCACCAGATCGTCGACGGTCATCGCGTGCAGCTCTCGAATCATCTGCTCGGTCAGCGCTGCGCCGGGCGCCATGATCCGCTCAATGTAGTCCATCGCCTTTTCAATATTGGCCACCTCGCGCAACGGGTCCGTGTCCTGGGCCTTACCTTCGACCTTGCTGTCTATATAGTCCGCCAACGTCGTGTGGTTGCCTTCTATGCGGGCAGAACCGAGGCTTTCCAGTGCATGGAAAAGCGATTTGAGTTGGTAGAACACCTGCGGCGGCGTATCACCTTCAAGCCTTAGGCGACGCAGATGCTCCAGTTCGCTCAGTACATCGACAAGGTCCGAGTCAAAGGATGGATTGAGAAGCTCAAGGTCGTGATGGATAAATGTAGGCATATGGAAAGATATCTCAAGCCGGCCGAAAGCTTATCTTGAAAAAAATCGGGGAAGCTACCGTAATTAAGGGTGTTTGCTTAGAGTGCGTTAAACATTATCTTGAATTCAGGCTTAAGCTAACTCAAAAATGAGCAATGATTAAGTGAGAAATCTCGATGGTTAGCGGAGGGCATGGCGAGGATGTGCTTTCGGCAGGTCTGAATGATGGGGCCTTTGAGCGTCATGAATCGCCGCCAGGCCTTCAAGGTCAGCAGCAAGGGCTGACCTTGGTATTGCAGGTGCTGGAAACTGCTACGGAAATAGCCGTTAGTTTGACGATGGCGGGAAGTCGATATCGGTAGCGGCGATGTTGTTCAAATAGTTGGTCAGGGTTAACAGCGTGATCTGTGCCACCACCTCCACGATCTTGCTATCGGTAAGACCGGCGTTGTGCGCTGCGGTGATCTGGGCATCACTCAATTGTCCGCGGCTTTCGGTGATTTGATGCGCCAGAGCCGCGACCGCGCTGAGTGTGCCCATGCGTGCTTTGCCAACGGCCTCCTCGCTCAAGCCAGCCTTGGCACCAAAGAATGCATGTGCGGCCACGCAGTAGTCGCAACCGTTGACCTCTGACGCAGCGAGGGCAACGACCTCACGCTCAACGGCACTCAGTGAGGTTTTACCCAAGGCCTGAGCGAGGCTCTGGTAACCACTCAATGCGGCCGGGGAGTGAGCCAGGGTTTTAAATACGTTGGGAATAAACCCAAGACCTTTTTGGATACCTTCAAGAGCAGCGCGCGAGCCAGCAGGGGCTTGGTCCAGCGAGAGAGCAGCGATACGAGTCATGGTAATTCTCCAGTAGATTGATTAGCCGGCTTGTCGATCAAGCCTGGTGTCAATATTAGAGAGGCAGACTTTCCTTTCGGATTCAGATCGTCGAACTTATGCAACAGATCGTCTAAATTTGAGCGAGCTATGGACCGATTATCGACACTGCTTAAACACTTCAATCTGCACGCGTCCACGTTTCACCAGGGTGGTTTTTGCGGAACAACCAACCTCTATGGGCAGGGCAGTTTCGGGCATGCACATTTACTGCGTTCGGGACGCCTGGCCCTAAGGGACAAGCGCGGCCAGCTCATTGAGTTGACGGAGCCCAGCCTGATTCTGGCGGTGCGCCCGCAGGAGCATCAGTTGCTGGCGATCGAAGCAGATGAAGCGGAGTTGGTCTGTGCAACCTTGCAATTTGATGGCGGGGCGAATAATCCCCTGACTCTGGCTTTACCGGACTTCATCATCAAGCCACTTCGTGAATTGCAGGGGCTGAGTGGCACCCTCGACTGGCTATTTGAAGAAGCCTTCGGCGACGAGTGTGGCCGTGATGTCATCCTCAACCGTCTGTTCGAGCTGATGGTGATTCAGCTGCTTCGCCACCTCATCGCCAGTCGTAGCATTGCGTCAGGGATGATGGCCGGATTGGCTAATGCTCAGCTGTCCCGCGCGCTTGTAGGCATCCACAACGAACCACAGCGCAATTGGTCCGTGGCGCAATTGGCGGATCGCTCAGGTATGTCCCGCGCCAGCTTTGCTGCGCACTTTCGCGAGACGGTGGGTAGTACCCCGGCAGATTATCTGGCGAACTGGCGAATCAGCTTGACGCAGAAACGCCTGCGTGAAGGGCGCCCCATCGCGTTGATTGCCGATGAGGTTGGCTATGAAAGTCCGTCTGCGTTAGCCCGTACTTTTCGGCGCAAAGTTGGTGCAAGCCCGAAGGAATGGCTCCAGCACACTAGGGGATGACGTCTAACCGATTGGTGGAGCAATCGCAGGAATGATCATGGTCCTGGGCTCAGTGTGGAGACCCTCACAGGTGTGCCCGGAGAAAATCGATGAACGCCATCGTCCGCGCTGAATGTCGCCGCTCACGACTGAACACGGCGCTTACAGGCAGCGCGGTGTTCTGATAATCGTTGAGCACGCTACGAACGTTGCCTTGTTCGACGTCAGCTGCGAACAGCCATTCTGGAGAAAGAGAAATGCCCAGGCCGCAGAGGACCATTTCACGGATGGCATCGCTGCTGTTGCTGGTGACGTTGCCTTTGATAGCCACATCGAACTCTCCTGCACCGTGCTTGAAGTGCCAGGTGTCATAGTGCTCCAGCAACGTGAAACCGATGCAGTTGTGGCTTGTCAGGTCATCGGGCTCGCGTGGCAGACCGTGTAGGTCCAGATAGGCGGGCGCGGCATAGACCCGCCGCGTGCTGGTACCCAGAGACATTGCCACCAATCCCTCGCTCTTGACCGTCCCGATCCGGATCGCAAGGTCGATGTTTTCCTTGAGCAGGTCTTCATTGTAATCGCTCAGCCGCAGGTCAATCCGGACATCGGGATAGCGCTGCAGAAAAGTCCCTACCAGCGGCGCTATGCACAACCTCCCGTAACTGACCGGTGCCGTTACTCTCAGGGGACCTGCGATCTGCTCCTGGCCGCAGGCAAAGCTAAGCGTGGCGGTTTCGAGGTGGCCGAGAATTTCTTGGCAGTGGCTGTAGAAGCGTTGGCCCTGGTCGGTCAGGGCCAGGTGCCGGGTGCTGCGGGCGAACAATGGCCCGCCCAGATACTGTTCCAGTGCGCGGACTTGCTTGCTCACTGCCGGCTGCCCCATGTTCAGCTCTCGAGCTACCGCAGAAAACGACCCGCGCTCCACGACGCGTACAAAGATGTGCATGTTGTCGAACAGGTCCATCGGCAATTAGGCCTCTTTGTGGAATAAGTCATATGCAAATTCAGTTTCTTATCGGAACAATGAAAGCGCGGCAACCTGTAAGCGTCCATTCAATCATAGGGTTTGCGTCATGAATCACACCATGCTTGCCGCTATCGCCGAATCTGCCCAGGTCCCTCTGACCGTCCGCCACATCGCTCGCCCTGTTCCAGGTAAAGGGCAGGTCCTGATCAGGGTTCACGCCGCGGGGGTCAATCCTCTCGATACCAAGATCGCGATCGGCGCAGGCGCCCACGCCCGTCAGGCGCTGCCGGCAGTACTCGGCCTGGACCTCGCCGGAACGGTCATCGGACTGGGCGAGGCGGTTGAAGGCTTCACCCCTGGCCAGGAAGTCTTCGGTATGGCCGGCGGGATCGGCGGCGCCCAGGGCACTATGGCCGAGTACATTGCTGTGGATGCACGTCTGATCGCGTTAAAGCCGCACAGACTCGACATGCGTGAGGCGGCCGCATTGCCTTTGGTATTCATCACTGCATGGGAAGGGTTGGTGGATCGCGCCAATGTCCGTGCAGGTCAACGTGTGCTGATTCATGGCGGCGCAGGCGGGGTCGGCCAAGTGGCTGTGCAACTGGCAAAGGCTCGCGGTGCCGAAGTCTATGCCACCGGTTCGGCGGCGAGTCTCGACTTCATTCGCTCACTGGGTGCAACGGCTATTGACTACCGTGCGCAGCGCGTAGATGACTATGTCGAGCAGCATACGGCGGGGGAAGGTTTCGACATCGTCTACGACACGGTGGGAGGCAGCACCCTGGATGCGGCGTTCAAGGCAGTGAAGCCTTATACCGGGCACGTACTGAGCTGCCTGGGTTGGGGGCAGCACAGCCTCGCGCCGCTGTCGTTTAAAAGCGCAACCTACTCGGGCGTATTTACTCTGACGCCGTTGCTCACAGGCAAGGGGCGCGAAAACCACGGGGCTATCCTGCGCGAGGCCGCCGCGCTGGCAAATGCCAGGCAACTGACGATCCGGATAGATCAGCAGCCATTTGGACTGAATGAAGTCAACGAAGCGTTTCGCCAGGTCGCGGAAGGTCGCGGCAAGGGCAAGACGGTAATCCATTTGGTGAGCGAATAGTCCCCAACGACTTCAACGGTGTGCAGCCCTCCGTGAATGGTTCATACCGCATTACGCACTCACATTCGCCGGTCTTCAAAATGCCTTTATTTTGTCATGTTCCTGCAATGAACCCATGCGAGTTTGGTCGCCGGAAAATAGGACGCAACCGAGTGTTTCAGTGCGCTAATACACTGTTTTAAATATGGAAAATTGATTTTAATGTCGATGTTTTGTCAGCGCATGGATAAGTCTGAGAGTGGTGGGGGTGGGTGCAAAATCCCATCCAGTGTATTGACGAAGATTCTGTCGCAAACAGCCGCGGCCACGCTGCGCATTTCCATCGACGAAGAACCGTGTCAATTGGCGTATGAGCGGTTTCTGGAGGGGATCGCCCAAGCGCTGAAGCGGCCTTCGACTGTCTCGACAACTCACGCTGTGGCCCACGTGTCATGAAGGTGGTGACCTCAGGCTCGGCCTACCTGGACATCGACGCGTATGCCTGTTGCATTGCGTACGCCGAGCTGTTGAATCTCCAGGGCGTTGATGCTCGGGCCGTCAGTAGCGCCCCGCTCAATGCCAGCATCTCCAAGACCGTGCTCGGATGGCAATCCTCTCTGGACGATTATCTGCCGAGGGCGGGTGATGAGTTCGTGTTGGTGGATGTCTCCGACTACCAACATTTCGACCCGGCGGTGGTGCTTGAACAGGTGGTGGAGGTCATTGACCATCACCCAGGCTTTGAAAACTATTGGGCGCAGAAGCTCGGATCTGCGGCGGACATCCTGCCGATCGGCGCAGCGGCGACTCTGATTTTTCAGCGTTGGGAGTCGGCAGAGCTGTTGCCGCTGATCAGCAAAAAAAGTGCGGTGTTGCTGGCCACGGCGATTCTGGACAACACCCTGAATTTCACCGGGCAGTTGACCACCCAATCGGATATTCGGGCTTATGAAGTCCTCGCACAGCGGGCGAAACTGGAAGCGGACTGGCCCGAGCGGTATTTCGCCGAGTGCCAAGCCACTATCGAGTCGGACCTGATTGGCGCATTGGCGGTGGATATGAAGCGGCTGAAAGCCGATAGCAACCTGCCGCAGGTTTTTGCGCAGATGGCGGTGTGGGATGCCAGTGCGCTGATCCGAACGCATCGTTCAACGATCGGTCACTGGTTGGCGGCGCAGGGGGGCGACTGGCTGTTGAACGTCATCAGCATCCGCGAGTGCAGAAGCTACTTTCTGGCTGAGCCCTTGGTTAGTCAACAAAAGTTGAGCCAATTGCTGTCGATCGAATGGCATGCCGGAATGGCTGTGCTTGAGCGCGCGCTGCTACGTAAGGAACTGTTGAAGTTGGGGTTGGAGCGCATCTCGGTTATGAGTAAACCCCCTCTGGTTTTGTAGCCACGTCGAAGGGTTGTTTCTGGCTGTTTTCTACCTGCCGTAACTGCTTGAATCCACCGCCAAAAGACGTCATTCAAAGGTGTCTGGGAACTAGGCGCTATTAGAGGAGGGGGACGGAAGGAGCCACGCTCCTTCCGCGGGTTCAGCTAATCAGTTCGTACCAATGTAGGGGTCCCATTGGATGAAACGTGTCGATGGCCGAAGCCCTCCAGAGGTCACCTTGACCTGGATCTGGTAGGTGGTCTGAGACGATGCGTTGCGAGCCAGGCCCACCCAATAGTTACCCGCGGCACCGACTTGCATCGGGTAGCCATCGCTGCCGAACACACTGCCCTGGGAAATTTGGAAGCCGGTGATGGACACCGTGTCGCCAGCGTTCGGATCGATCGGAACCACCTCGAAGCCGAGGTAGTCCCCGATGTTGCAGTGGGTGCGCAGTTCCAGCGTTCCTTCGCCGCTGCTGTCATTGCTCAGACGATTGTCGAACATGTACACACCGGTGGAAATGTTCCCGCCACCAGTGCCGAGTACATATGCGGTATCGATGGCAATGGTGATTGCGGTTTGCGGATTGGCGATGCCGGCTAGCACCTGCGAATCAGCCGTCCACACTTGGGCAGTACTTTTTTGGCCACTCATTGTCGTGCTCCTTCCTTAGGCAGAGACAGTCACGCTGGGGTTGAGCTTCACGGTGATACCGGAGCCGCCCGCCACCTGTACGTTGAGGGATACCGGGTAGGACGCAGTACCTGCGTTCTGCACGGTGCCGGTGTACGCGCTCGCGTTATCCGAAGCGGTTTGCGGCTGGCCACTGAAGCCCCAGGCGCTCGAGTTACCGAAGGCGGCAATGGAGACCTGCGAGGTCGACTTGGGATTGATCAGGAACACTTGCCAGCAGACATTGCTGCCTTTGGACGCAGCAGTATTCAGGTTGGCGGTGCCTTCGTGGGTGGTGCCAGCAGAGATACGGTTATCGACCAGATAGACCCCAGCGGTGGAGCCATTGGTCACTGCATTGTCGTCGACCCAGATTTGCACCTGGACGTCACAACTGGTGGTAGGAATTGCCATGAGAGAACTCCTTGTAAGGTTTCGACGCAAGCGTCGGGCGTGCCCTATGTCGACCCCACACGCTTACCTGCAGGCGTGGTGCCGAACCACCTTGAGCCTTGTGGTCGCGAGGACCTTGGCAAAGCATCTCGGTCAGGCGAGTGGGAGGATAGACAAAGCAGATAAAGGCAACTTGCCATTACGCTATTGGCAGTAGAGCCATTCGAAATAACTGCCGCGACAGCAGCCTCAAATCGCCTTGGCGAAACCACGGAGTAAAAGGTTCTCGAGATTGCAGGCATGGCAACCTCAATGCCGAAACGGCTGGCGATGACCTTGCACCCGCTCCTCGGCGGGTCAGCGCATGGCTGTCGAGGTTCTGGGTTAGTCACTGGGGATTGATGGCTAACTTCTGTCGGTCGCGACAGGTAGAAATCGGCCAATTGCTGCCCGTCACTAGCGGCAGAAATCGGCCAAAAGCAGCTCCTCAATTCAGGGGCGTTTTCGTCCGAAAAAACACCATTCGGAAATGTCTGAAAGAGGACGCGCAGGCACCTACCTCAAGGACGATGCAGCCCTGTCGCATCCCGCCAGTACAAGGTTTGTTCGAACTGAAAGCTAATAAGAAAGAAAGCCGAACACGACTGAGATATGGACTGAGCGATTTTATCCAGATCTTCCATAGCCGACTCCCCCTCTGGTTCGGGCCCTTTAATTCTGATGGTGCAACGCACAGCGACAGGGAAGTCGATACCCATTGTATTCTCAGCATAAATCGTAGGGTCATCGAGTACGTCATTGGTACTCAATTTAAGTCCCGAGGTAAATTCAGCGTATAGCCCATTTCCTGCGACCTCTATTTCCCAAGCACCGGCATTCGCAACTGCCTTGCTCAGCGTCGAAATTGTGAGCGTACTATCAGCTTCCAAGCACAGATCAAGACTCATGAATCCTCCCTTTTCCTTGGCTGCACACTTGCACCAAAATTTTTGAGTGCGATCTTCGCGACAGTGTATTTGGCTAGGGGTTTGAATGTCTGCTTTTGGCCGATAGCAGTCAGTTGTCCACACCCTCTATCAGCCGACGTTGTTGAAATATCGAGTACGAAAGCGGTTTTGTCTGGCAATTGCGCTTACTTGCCGATCCGGGCGCCAAGATGGCGCTTGCCAATCGATAATTTTCGCAAGCAAGCACAGCGCCTTACCAGTTGTAACTCACCGATCCGGTCACATTTCGGCGATACCCGTATTTGCAGCTGTCGCCCGTGTAACCGCACTGAGAGACATAGGTTTCGTCGGTCAGGTTGGACGCATTGAGCGACAGTTTCGCCCCGGCATAGGCTGAAGACAGCTTGCCAAGGTCGTAACTCAGGCTGGCGTCAAACAGCATGTAGTGGGGGATGCCTTCGCTATTTTGCGAGTCGATATAGCTCGGGCCGACGTAGCGTACCCCTCCTCCTATCGCCAAGCCCGATAGCGCACCGCTCTGAACGGTGTATTGCGACCACAGCGAGGCCAGTTGTTCAGGGGTATTGCCAGGTTGATTGCCTTTTTCACCGGCCGTATTGCTGCGGGTAATTTCAAGGTGTGAATAGCTGTAGTTGGCCATCAACTCCAGAGCATCGGACAGTTGCGCCTTGCTTTCCAGTTCGATACCGCGCGACTGGATCTCTCCGGTCGCCACCGAGAAACGATTGTTGCCGGGATCTGCCGTCAGTACGTTTTGCCGCGTCAGGTCGAACAGCGAGACAGTCACGTAGCTGTCACTCCCCTTGGGCTGGAATTTGATCCCGACTTCGTACTGGCGGCCAGTTTCGGGTTCGAAGGCACTGCCGTCACGCGCCACCGCCGTGATGTTAGGAAAAAACGACTCGGAATAGCTCGCGTAGGGTGCCACGCCGTTGTCTGCCAGGTACATCACACCGGTCCGCCACGTGAAGGCGTGATCGCGTTGCTTGAGGTCCGCCGCCGTATCGGTGGCGTAATGGATCGTTTTCGAACGTGCCCAGTCTTGACGACCACCCAGGTTGAACACCCAGTGCTCGTCAAATTTGAGCTGTTCCGAGAGATACACACCCGCCTGGTCAAGCTGACGACGCTGGTTGATGTCGTAAAAGGCGTCCAGGTCGCTGTAATCCTGGTGGTAGACCGGCGCATAGATATCCAGCGGATCAACCACGTTGCCACCCCCCAACTGATTGGTGCTGGCGTGTTGCAAATCGATACCGACCAACGTTGTGTGTTCGAAACGGCCGGCGTTCCACTGGGCTTGGAAATGGTTGTCGAGCAGCGCGTTCTTCACCTTTTCGTGGCCCAGATAACCGAAGCGGCCCACGGTGCGCTGGTCGTCATCCAGGCCGTATTGGTAAATCGTGCGTTGCTCCTGATAGGAGCGGCTGTAACGGGCGTTTTGGCGGAATGTCCAGATATCGTTGAGGTGATGCTCAAACTGATAACCCAGCGACCACTGTTCTACATCGTACTTGTCGAAGTCGGGGTCGCCGACAAAGCGATCCGTGGCAATCCGTCCGTAACGCGAGCTGTCGAGGGTGCCCACCCGTGGCAAGGCGTAGTAGCCCAGCACATTGCGGTCTTTTTGAAATGACGTCAGCACCGTCAGCGAGGTGTCTTCCGAGGGGCGCCAACTGATCGCCGGGGCGATGAATTGACGGTCATCACGGGCGTAGTCGATTTGCGTGCCACTCTCTCGCCACAGCCCGGTGAGGCGATAAGTCAGGACGCCATCGTCGGTAAGCGGGCCGCCGAAGTCCGCAGCTAATTGCTTGCGATCAAAACTGCCGGCCTGCATCACCAGTTCATGAAGCGGCTCATCGGTGGGGCGCTTGCTGATCACGTTGACCATGCCGCCCGGTGAGGTTTGACCATAGAGCACGGATGATGGCCCGCGCAGTACTTCCACGCGCTCCAGTCCATAGACTTCACCCACGGCACGGCTCTGGTTGGCAAAGCTGTACTGGCGCAGGCCATCACGGTAGATACCCCCGCCAGTCGTCGCGTCAAAGCCACGGATGCTGATCGTGTCGCGCCGGGTATCGACGCCATTGGCTTCACCATTGACCCCCGCCGTGTAGCGCAGCACCTGCCCGATGCTTTGTGGCTGCTGGGCGTCGATCTGCTTACGGGTGACCACACTGATCGATTGAGGCGTTTCCATGATCGACGTATCGGTCTTGTTGGCACTCATGGTTCGGCTGGCGACCAGGCCGTCGTTGTTGCCCAACGAGGTGTCGTACGCGGTGCCACTGATTGCGGTCGGTGCCAACTCCAGCACGTCGCTGTTGCCCGGTACCAGCAGCAGGCTACCGTCGTCCTGGCGCTCATAAGTCAGCCCCGAGCCGAGCAAGAGCTGCGCCAGGCCGGCCTCAGTACTGAAATCGCCTTGCAGCCCCCGGGTATTCTTGCCGGCCGTGAGCGTCGAGCTGCCCGCCATGGTAATCCCCGCCTGTGCGCCAAAACGCGACAGCGCAGCATCCAGGGGGCCTGCGTCGATGCTGTAATGCTGTGAACTGCCAGCGGCGAAAACCGGCAGGCTGCAAAGCGGTTGCACGCTGAGCAACAACAGCCCAAGCGTACGGGCACGCAGGGCGCGGGAAGGTGAAGTCATACGGGGCTCCTAAGGGGTGACGACCCACCTCTGGCGGGTGGGTGATCCCTATAGGCCAAGCGAGTTTGAAAAAACTATCGCGCAGCGAAAAAAATAATTCAGGCCGGTACGATCGAGACCCAATACCGAGTCATGCGCTCGATACGCACCGGCAGCGTGCGAGCTATCAGCGTCAGTGCCGCATCGGTGTCATCCAGCGAAAAACTGCCTGTGAGGCGTAACCCTGACACCTGCTCATGACTCCGCAAAATACCGGGACGGTAACGCGAGAGCTCGGCCACCAGCGTATCCAGGCGCAGGCGATTCGCTGGCAAAATTCCGCGCAGCCAAGCCTGGGTGACCAGCAGGTCGGCGCGGTTTGGCACGCCGATCCCGAAGCGGTCCACGCGTGCCTGCCATCCTGCCTCAAGCGAGGATGGCGCTTGTTGGCCCCGTGAGTGCACCTGCACCTGGCCTTCCAGCACGGTTACCTGCGTGCCTTGCCGATCATGGCGCACCTGCAAATGCGCTTCGCTACTCTGCAGGATCGCGTCCGGTGTGATTAGTTGCAGCGAGCGCGACTCTGCCCGCACGCGCAAGGCCAACTCACCCTCGATCATTTGGATGCGCCGCACCTGATCAGTGAAATCCAGGTTCACGGCACTGGCCGTGTTCAGCCACAGCGAGCTGCCATCAACCAGCGTCCACTGGTGACGCTCGCCCGTACCTGTACGGTGGTTCGCCAGTGCGGCGCGCACCGGCGTGGAACCCGCGCCTTGCCAGGCAACCCCGCCAACCGCACCAAGGACCAGCAGGCGCTTGAGTACCTGCCGACGTTTCTGCATGTCCGGTCCGGCCGACTCCAGTGCCCTACGCGCGGTGGCATCGCGCAAAAGATTCGCTCCAGGCTGTTGCAACAGCAGCAAGCTGGCGACACGTTGCCAAGCCTGTTCATGCTCATTGCTCGCCTCGCGCCAACGCTGCAATGCGTCCAGATCAGGCGCACTCATAAGCCCGGACTGCATCCTGACAAGCCAATCAATGGCGATATCGCGCACCTGCGGACTAATCTCGGCCCTCATTCGAAACGGCTCGCATAGCAAACACTGAATGCCTTGCCCATGGCTCGTTGCACTTGAGCCACGGTCAGCCCCAACTGCGCAGCGATCTGCGGATACGTGAGGCCGTCGAGCTGAGACATGAAGAAAATCTGCCGTATGCGCTCGGAGAGGCCAATCAGCAGCGAGTCAAGTTGCAACAAGGTTTCGATCACCAGATACCGGTCCTCGGGTGACGATTCCACCCCCTCGGGCCGAGCAGCCAACGCTGCAAGATAAGCCCGCTCAATCTCCTGACGGCGCCAGCGATTGACCAGCAGTCCATTGGCAATCGCCGCTAGAAACGCCATGGGCTGACGCAACTCGCGCACCTGCTGAGGGGCGCGCAGCACGCGGATGAACGTGTCGTGGGCCAAATCCTCGGCGTCGGCACTGTGCCCCAACCGCCGGTTCAGCCAGCCCCGTAGCCAGCCGTGATGATTCTCGTACAACTGTTCGACGGACGATGTTGGGCTGGCATCCTGCATGTAAGGCTCGCACTGCGCGAATGATAATACTTCTCATCCTATTGATCGAGCGGGTGGTTGTACAGTGTTTATCATGTTTGATGTGGTGGAATTCTCCGCCAATATTCCTGAATGCCTTTGAATTACCCTGACCGGGTTTATTCGAACGCGAGAATGTTATCCCTCCAACTCTATCGGTCGCTGCAAAATGTCCGCTCCTGGCCGATCGCTGCCTTTCGCGAAGAGCAACTTAGGGTCGATTTTAGCCGGTCACAGAAGGCAGAAATGGGCTATCAGCGACATTACCGTGTTGATCTTTTAGCTTGCTGAAACGTTTCATCGCGTTTATAAAAATGGCACAACTCCAAGAAAGGCTGCCGCCATGACCCCGCTCAAACTTTTTGTTGCCATCAGCGCACTGTCCGCTGCCTCCCACGCCATGGCCTGGGATTACGTTCTGCTCGACACTGACAAAGCCGCCCAGAGCTGGCAGATCACCAGTCAGCAACTCGGAATAAAAACCGACAAAGCCTTCAGCGTTACCTTGCGCACCTTGCACGGCGGTCGGCAGGAGGGCGTCAGCATCGTCGACATCGATAACGGCACGATGAAACTCTCGGTAGTGCCGACTCGCGGAATGAACGTCTTGCAGGCCTCGGTTGGCAATGTACGCATGGGCTGGGATTCGCCGGTCAAGGAAGTGGTCAATCCGTCTTTCATCGAACTCAATGGCCGCGGTGGTCTGGGCTGGTTGGAAGGTTTCAATGAGCTGGTCACCCGCTGCGGATACGAATGGGTCGGTCACCCCGGCGTCGACAACGGCGAACTGCTGACCCTGCACGGTCGGGCCGCCAACATTCCTGCGAATAAAGTCACGCTGCATATCGATGAAAAACCACCGTACGCCATCACCCTGCGCGGTGAGCTGAAAGAGCAGGCGTTCAAGAAGGTCGACTTCTCGGTCGCGACCGAACTGGTCACCGAACCCGGCAGCGTCGTGTTCGCCCTCAACGACACCCTGACCAACAACGGCGACTATCCGAAGGAATACCAGGCGCTGTATCACAGCAACTTCAGCACCCCGTTCCTGGAGCAGGGCGCTCGTTTCGCCGCGCCGGTGAAACAGGTGTCGCCGTTCAACGACAAGGCCAAGGACGATCTCCCCGACTGGCAAACCTACCGCGCACCGACCAGAGACTACGACGAAACGGTGTACAACGTGGTGCCGTATGCCGATGCCAAGGGCGATACGTTGACCGTGTTGCACAACAAGGCCGGCAGCCTGGGCGTTTCGGTCGGCTTCAATACTCAGACACTGCCCGTGTTTTCCCTGTGGAAAAACACCGACACCCAAGGCCAGGGCTATGTCACGGGGCTGGAGCCGGGGACAAGTTTTTCCTACAACCGCCGTTATCAGCGGCCACTGAATCTGGTACCGACAATTGGGCCCAAGGAACACAAGCAGTTCCGCATCAGCTATAGCTTGTTGGCGGATAAGGCGGCGGTGGATAGAGCCTTGAAGCAAGTTAGCGAGATTCAGGATGGGCGGGAGACTGAGGTGCGGCAGACGCCGTTGGTTGATCTTACCAAGGGGTGACACGGGCTGGAGCATTGTCGGCCGATATTGCAGCCCCTCGGCCATATGTTCGCGTCTGAGCCCGTCGGCTTGTTCAAGGTCCACCAGCAAGCGCGCGACCTTGAGCGGCGATGGGCTGCTCGCAACGATTCGGTCACTGTCTGCGGTTGGCCGATTTCTGCCCGTCACGAACGGCAGAAGTCGGCTAGAAGCGGTCATCGCGACGATGCAGTACGATGCATGCCTACCGGTAGATCATTAGGACTAACCCATGCAATTCCATGGTTTCGTGTTCGGGCATATCGAGGTTGAGATTCACAGCCGTGCCTACGATCTGCATAACTTCTACCAAGCCAGCGCCATCAGTTACGACATCTTGGATCGGTCGGTTGTAGTTAGCTTTACTCGACGGAGTGACTCTTGGGTGCCGACTGAAGAAGCACGCAAGATTACTATCAGCTTCCATGAGGTTGACTACTTTTCAGCGAGTGGGCGGGATGAAAACTCGGCTGACAGTGACGGTAATGTTCTTCATTCGATTGGAGCGGTGGAGTCCAGTGCTGAGACACAAACCTTCTACCTCACAGATAATATCCAACCAAATCATCACCTTGTCATGCGCTTCGAGTCTGGTCTGACATTACGAGTACAGGCCGTTGAAGCACGGTGCGAAATCGTTTTCTGACCGGCGCATAACTAGGGCCCTCAACGACCCATAACTGCCGCTGGCGACAGATAGAAATCGGCCAGAAGCTGCCTCTCTATAACAAATGATCAGAACACCCTGTTCACAACCCCATGCTTCCAGACGGCGCCCACATGAACTGCCTTCGGTTTTTCATGGGTGCTGCGTTTCACGCACAAATTCGATCAGCGCCTGTAGCGCTGGCGGTACGTGACGCCGGCTGGAGTAATAGATAAAAAACCTGCTTGGCAGGGCTTTCCAGTCTTCAAGAATTTCCTCCAGTTGCCCCTGAGCCATGTAGTCCCTGGCCATCTCCTCATACACGTACGCGATCCCGGCACCGTCCTTCGCGGCTTGGATCATCAAGGTGTCATCTTCCAGTATCAACGGTCCTGCCACGGCCAGGCGCATGGGCTGGCCCTCGGCACGATATTCCCACTTGTACAGTTTGCCGCTTGGGAAGCGTCTGCCAATGCAGGCGTGTTCAAGCAGCCTTTGTGGCGTGTCCGGTGTCCCGTGCCTCCTGAGGTAACCGGGGGCAGCAACGGTGACAAATCCCTGCGGTGAGCCCACCGGGACGGCGATCATGTCACCGGCAAGGCTTTCGCCGAAGCGCACGCCTGCATCGAAGCCTTTGTCGATGATGTCGCTCAATCCATCGTCAGCCACCAGCTCCACGTTGACACGTGGGTAGGCGGCAGTGAATGGCGCCAGCAGTGGCGCAATGACGAGGTGGGCTGCGGGTCGCGATACGTTCAATCGCAGCGTACCGGTGGGAACTTCTTGTTTGAAGGTCAGTTCATGCAGCCCTTTGGCGATCTCCGCCAACGCTGGAACCAGCGTAGCGAGCAGTTGATTGCCTGCTTCAGTGGGCGTCACGCTGCGAGTGGTACGGTTGAGCAGCCTGACCCCCAGCCTGCCTTCCAAGGCACGCATGGCGTGGCTCAGGGCCGATGCAGACACCCCTCGCTCGTCGGCCGCTTTGCGAAAGCTGTGATGGCGAGCCACTGCGGCGAAGGCGTCGAGTTCGGAAAGATCGCATGGGGTTTTCATGAATAGGGTTCAGTAGTTCAAACACGATTGGCTATCTTATCGTCGGTAACCTCCCCATGGATACTTTGCGCATCAATCGATGTGAGGTGTTTATGCAAAAGAATCGACTGGGTACGTCCGAGTTGTTGATTTCGCCAATTGGCATGGGCACTTGGGCCATTGCGGGGCAAGGGTGGGAGTTCAGCTGGGGGGCACAAGATGACCGAGATAGCCTGGCGGCGTTGGAGTACGCGGTCGAGCGCGGCGTCAACTGGATCGACACAGCGGGGGTCTATGGACTCGGCCATGCCGAACGGTTGACGGGGCAATTGCTGCGTCAGGTGCCGGCTTCGCGTCGTCCATTGGTATTCACCAAAGGCAGTCTGGTGTGGGATCCCGAGACCCGTGAGATTTCTCATTCGCTCGCCCCCCAGTCACTGATGAAAGAGATCGAGGACAGCCTGCGTCGCTTGCAGGTCGATGTCATCGACCTCTATCAGATTCACTGGCCAGCGTTCCCGGCAGATGGGACCAGCGAAGGCATCGAGGAGGCTTTGGCGACTCTGGCCCAAGCCAAGGCGCAGGGCAAGATAAGGGCAATTGGCGTGTCAAACTTCGATGTTCCCCAGCTTGAGCGAGCCCGCTCGGTCACCGATATCGCCTCCCTTCAACCGCCGTATTCAGCTTTGATGCGTGATATCGAGGACCATATTCTGCCTTATTGCGCAACGGCGCAGGTCGGCGTGATTGCCTACTCGACTTTACAATCTGGCCTACTGACGGGAAGCATGACCCGCGAGCGGATTGCACAGCTGCCCGACGACGACTGGCGAAAATCGCGCAGCGCCGACTTCCAGGAACCTCGCCTCAGCAGGAATCTCGCTTTGGTAGAAGTGATGGCAAACATTGGTGCCAGGCATGGGGTCAGTGCGGCGGCCATCGCTATCGCTTGGGTGCTGCGTGATTCGGCAGTCTCCGGCGCGATAGTAGGCGCACGCCGGCCTGAACAGGTGAATGGATTGATCGATGCCATCAGCGTTCGTCTTGGCCAGGCTGAAATAGAAGAAATAAGCCACTATTTACCTGAAGGTATGGGTACGAACGTACCCAGCAGTGTGGCTTGAGCAAGCTGATGTCTGCCGGTTGATGCTCAGTGGCGTGTGATCTCTGGAGTCAGCGAGTGACTCCTGGAGATCATTCGGGTGATAGCCCGCTATCGGCCAAGACCGGCCAGTCGGTTACCGGCAGAGTCGACAGAAGGACGAGCCACCAAGACCTGTGTTGACTACGCCCGATCTATTCGCCCGGAGTAGCAACCCTGCTTGGCATTGTGAACGTGAATGTAACTAACCTCTGGATTGGCAAACATCCGGGTGACTACAGGTTCTATTGCTATTCCATCCGCTACGTCGGCGTCGAGCATCATCCCATCATCAGTGAAAGCGCGAAGTGATAGCAGGCGGATTCGCATAGACTCAGGTACTTGATCGACTGCGTCATAAGCTTGCGTGACCCATTCCCGTATGAAGATCGCGTGTGAGGCGCGGTATGGCGTTTTGGCTGGCTGACAGACATGGTTGAGTAAAAGCACGCTCTGACCTAGCTCCGCATCTTTCATTTCGATACGGTCAGGAAACCCTGGGTTGCTGTCGACGATATAACGCTTCATCCCAAGAGATGCCAGCTCTTGGTCGGGCAATCCAAACAGTGACTGGAATGGCTCGGGGGAAAGGCCAGTTATACGGAACGCCATGGTCGAACTCCTATTGGTTTGGAGTCCTATCAGACTGGAAGTCGTACAGTACTTACTATCCGATTCTTGCTGCTTTATTCAAGCTGCCGCGACCGGCTGCTTCGGGCCGATTTCTGCTTTTTGGCAGCGCTAGCGACCGGTCAAAACCTGCCATCTGATCGATGTGCGCGGGCCTGGCGCGATGTTGAAACATGTGACGTCGGACGGACTTGGGGTCTTTAAACCGGTCGGTTTAGAAAGACCAAGCGTGCTGCCAGAGCAGCCATTACCGCAGCGAAGCCATAAGCGCCTAGGCGTTTGGAGACCAAGCCTTTGCGCAGGCGCGCATGAAGCCGTCCGGCGCAAAATCCGAGCAGGGAATGAAACACCAAGGCGATCAGCGCAAGCAGCACACCCAAGAACATCAATTGCAACGTGACGCTGCTGCTGCCTACGGTGACGAATTGCGGTAGGAATACCATGAAGAACAACAGCGCTTTTGGGTTTAACAGGCTATTGAGCGTGGCTCGGGTAAAGATTTTCCGCAATGAAGCCTGCGTAGGTTGAGTGTCAGTATCCGAAGGGGGAGCCTTCAATGCTTGCCAAGCCAGCCACATCAGATAGCAAGCACCTGCCCACCGCAGCAAGTCGAACGCCGGTGCCCAACTCATCACCAGCGCCCCTAGACCCGCGCTAACCAGGACGGTCATCAGCAAATCGGCCAGGGTTATTCCGAGTGCTGCCGCGAGGCCAGCTCGCCAGCCGTGGGCAACTGCGTGGCTGGTGACGATTGCCATGTTAGGGCCCGGCACAATAAGCAGCAGCAAGGCGGCAACAATGAACAGGTAGAGATTCGTAGCGTCTGGCATCGCGCAATACCTCCTTGGATGAGGAGCCATGCTAACCGGCAATGTTCAGGTAGAAGCAGATACAGCGGGGGGGTATTTGGGCGCTACAGTCTGGTGCACTACGCCCTGAATACTGATTGATACATCACCGAATACATTATCATCAGCCCCCCGTTTGGCAGCCCCAAGCCTCGGAATGGTCAGGGCACCTAATGAAATCAGGGAGAGATGGATGTACCTCAATCAAAAGTCCAGTCGCTGTATCTTGCTGGCGGGCGCGTTGGTAATTAGCGGTTGCACTTCGTTTTTGCAGGGCAAGCAGTATGTCGTTCCCGGCCCCGATGAGCCCTCCGCAACGGTTCGCCTCAAGGCTGGAAATGGTGCGAGACTGGATGCCATGACGTTCAGCGACAATGGATGCTATGCGGGTTACACCATCTTGCCCTCTAACGGCGGCTACATCGAATCTCGGGTCGCCGTGAATAAGGAGCTGATCCTGACCTATGCGCAGGTCGCAGGAAGCAGCGTTTGTCAGATACCGTTCTCCTTCACGCCACAGAACGGCGCCAGCTATACCTTAATCCAAGGCTCCTGGAGTAAGCCCAAGTCAGGCATTCTTCCGATCTTCAACCACGACGAACATTTCTGCGGCGTAGGCGTCATCAAGAAAGTCGGCGACCAGGAGAGCATCGAACCCATTCAACAGCTGAAAATCAAGACTGGGTTCGCATGCCTGAAGTTCGTTAAGTAGAGATACCGCACGGCATCCGCTGCGAGTTGGTTGAACCATTTCGAGCGGATACCGCCCTTCCCGGACAACGATACCGATGACCGACTACTGTGCTGAAAGGTCAGCTTTCGGCCAAAAGCTGCCCGTGATGATCGGTAGCTTTCTACGAAAAAGGTCCGATCGAATCAAATCACTTTTTAACCGCTGCATCCCAGCATTCGGGATTAAGCGAGCATACGTTGTATTGCCGATCCATCAACGCCATGCGGTTGAGATGGGCATCAGTGGCGGCGTTCAGTGATTGCTCACTGGTGACCATGTAGCGCGCGGCTCTATCGCTCATGCGTGCACTCCATTGGCGCCGAATCTTTTCATCCAAGGCTTTTGGTGACGTGGCCATGGCTTGAAGTGTACCGTCGTCTACTCGGCTCAACTCGTCGCGGTAGGTTTCGATGTACTGGGTTCGTGCAGCGTCGTGCTGGTGATTTAGGTCGTACTGGAGCGCTTCCAAGTTTTGCTTGTAGAGGGTCCAGTAACCGTCAGGTAGCACGCCACCGTCTTTCTTTCGTAGCGCGGCAATACGCCCATCGTTGTCGTTATTGGCTCTGAGTACCGGCTTGAGCGACGAAATGATAACGGGGTCATTGCTGATAATTTGGTTCATCAACACAGTGCGTAAACTAGTCTGAGGCAGACTCTGGCCCAGGGGCTCCACGTGGATCGGCTCCGCAGGTTTCAGGGGAACAGGTTGGCTCACGCAACCTGTAACCAACAAGGCCAAAAAGAGGATCGACGAGAGAGGATGACGTAAAAACATAAGCTACCCATGAGCATGGCTGGTTAGAAAATCGAGCATAACACCCGCCAACCGATAGTGTCATTTTGACATCCCTTGAGCCCTGTCAACACTTCCTGTTACCGGAGTGCGAGCCCGACTCCACTTATACTGCCTGCCGCCGCAAAGTCAGGATGTCAGCTCGGGTCGGCTTCTGCCCGTCATGATAGACGTCTGTCGGCCAGAAGCTGCCCTTGGAGGCGAACTGCATTTGGCTCTTCATCCACCACTGATATGGAGGAACTATCCTTGGAAAACCGTTCAGGGTGACTCTCCGTATGCTCCAGATTTATTAGCCTGCTGTTCTTCCTGTTTTCACCGTCGCGTGAAAAACTGCGCGCTCTTTGCCGCTCACTTTTTGTCTGTTTTGATGGAACTGCCGATGGACATCATGGATACCAAGCAAGAAAACACCCTTGAAAAATCACTCAGGCTGGCAGCGGATGAACCGGCCCATCGACCTGACTTTTTCAAGACGCTGTTGAATTCCACTATCTACGTCCTTGGCACTGCCGGCACTGGCGAAGGGCAAGTCAACCTCGATGCTGGTAGCAACATCAGCATCGCGCATTGGCAAAAGCCTGACGGCTCCGCTGTCATCCCGTTTTTTTCTTCGTTGCAAACACTACAAATTTCCATAGATAGCGAAGAGTCCTACGTAGAGATCCCGGCCAGATCGCTGTTTGAAATCACACTGGGTACCCCTCTTTTCCTCAATCCAAAGTCTCCTTACGGGAAAGAGTTTTTCCCGGAGGAAGTGCGCCATCTGCTCTCCGACGAGATCGGCCAAAAGCCGATGCAGCGCACGGTCGAAAAAGACACCAAAGTGCTGCTCGGACAGCCGTCGCAATATCCGTCGAAGATGGTCAACTCGCTCACACAATTACTCGCCAAACATCGCAACGTAAAACGTGCATTTCTGGCGTTGATGCATGACGCATCGTCTGATCAAAAGCCTCATCTGATCATTGGTATCGAAGCGGACGGAGATATTGAACTGGTCATGCGCGAAGCCGGTAACGTTGCCGGGGATACAGCTCCGGATGGCGACCCCGTTGACCTCTATCGCGTTCACGAAGGGGAATCAGGCCTTAACGATTACTTCCTCAAACAAACCACACCCTTCTATGAACGAAAGTCGGCAGGCTGGCTGCGTTCATTGTTCGGCTTGGGCAAAGCGTGACAGAGATCAACGCCGTGCTAACCGCCGAGCAGGCCTGCGAAATCGTGCTTGGCCTGTTTGACGGCGTCATGAGAGATGGCAAACCTGAGCGTTTTGTCATTCAGTCATGTGAGCTTTCCGCCAACGGTGATTACTGGGTTATTCGCAGCAACAGTGAGGATTACGTCGTCCACGGAATGACGGAGTTCTGCTACGTCGGTGTTAACGCGCACTTGATCAACGTCATGACGGGCGAGCGTGAGACAGTCGTCAGTTGCATGAGTGTCGATGAGTATCTGCAAGACAAATACGATCTGGAGGCAGTGTCGGGCAACCAGTATGTACTGACCCCGGCAATTGACCGAGGCGACAAACCGGCGCTGGTCAATTTGCGTCGAAAACTGCAGTGCACCTATCCGCAAACCCTTGCGTTGCTGACGGGCAAACAACGACTTTGGCTCACAGGTAAACGCAGGCTTCTTGAAGACGCGCAGCGACTGCTTCTCGAACAAGGCATAACCACCCAAATCGAGTTAGTGCTTGATGCCGGCGAAGCAGTCGCCATCGGCGTCGAAACCTGGCACATCGAAGCGGTGTTGAGGGCTGTGCGCGAGAGGTTGTGCTGAGCCGACGCCAAGGAGCAGTCATATAAAATGCAGTAACCCACCATCAATAGATACGGCCGACGCCATGCCCCAGCACACAAATCACCTATTTGCTTATGTAAGGAAAATCAGCAATTTCCGACCTGACGTTACCGCTATCGTGCTTTTCGGCCTGAAGGCCGAAGACGATGACCTGGTGTATCTGGAGATACGCTTTAAGGACTACGGAGAACTCCAAATTGAAGGCGACCACTTGATGCTTGGATTGGATGAGGCACTGGAAAGCGCCGAGTTCGAGTACGGTATTTTGCCAAATGATTGGCGAGTAATGAGCGAGGCGGAAACTCAGCGAATCCCATTCTTTGTCGGTGGAACATGCGTTTAGTGAGTTGACTGCTTTGGGTCGATGTCGGTCAATCATAACCGGCACAAATCGGCCAGAAGCGGACGACAACCTCATAAATAAACAAGGTAATCCCCCGGCTAGGCCGGTGCACTTCTTGAGATTTGATCGTGTGATGCTGTCATCGGGAACCTTCTGTCTCTACTAAGAGATAGGGTAAACCCAATCGAGCCTTGCTCACACGAAGTGGGACAATAAGTGTCACGTCGTCTTCATTCCGAAGAGGCGCAATAAGGCGAGTTGGCGAGGCAACGGGAATGGTCAAGATATAGGCGGAGAACTGAAATAAGTCCTAAATATGGAGCTTGTTTTTATAGCCAGAAGATACAAATCTTTAATTTTTACTTCAATGCCTCTGTTGGAATGGCGGCGCATCGCGCCGCGCTTTGTAACAAACCAGCTAACTTTGCAACAAGACAAATGTAGTGCCGTCAAGCCTTGTATTTTTCGTACTCTTCTAGATATAGCCGATCGGACTCATCGCGAAATTGATTTCGCCTCCGATGCAAATCCATTAACTTGCTGCTAATGCTTCTGTAAATTATCTGGTGAGCTTGGTTTTTTAGATATTCTTCATTGTACTCATCAATTTCAAAATCGTCGGTAAGAGCTAGGTTGACGAGTGCTAATAAGACAGCTTTATCAATTTTATCAATGGTTTCGTAATTTCCTTCGATGTCTCGATAGTATCCTTGGCTTTTTTCAATTTTTAATATTTTCATATCCTGTCTTCCTTTCCATGTAGGCGGATTCGCCTGCTTCCAGAGAGTCCATGGTGACTTTAAAATTATTAATTTTTTTACCGTCGGTTGAGATTAATTCTCTGCTTGAAGGATGTCCAGAATATCTTCTGTATGTTATCTTTTCTTCTTCAAGTTCTTTGGCAGTATAAATTATGTAGTCGGCTTTGATGGACGCGCCTACGACGCTATTGTGCGTTACAATAACTACTGGCATGCTTTTGGATATTTCTTTGAGCATTTGATTGACTTCACTCTTTAGGAAGAGATTGTCAAATGAAGACTCTGGCTCGTCTATAAGCAGATAGTCAAAGTTTTGAGCATCCTTGATTTCTTGCAATAGTCTAAATTCAGAACGCTCTCCGCCAGAAACCTTGAAGCCATCCTTGTTCAAAATTTCATACTCAATGCATGCAAAGTATTTATAAAATTCTGAAGGAGTGAATGCTTCGTTTGCTTTCAGGCTGGAAAGGTATTTGGCCGGATGTGCGTAATCTCTGAATGCATCACTAAAAGCAACCTTTTGGCCGCTAACATTTTTGATTTCACCTGCACCTTGAAACGCACGTTGTTTACAGACGATCTTAAACCCTTGAAAGCTTTCTTGGTATATTGTTTTCTCTTCCTGAAGCAGCTTGGTGATTTCGTTAAACTTCAGAAGTTTCTTGTGCTCGAACATGACTCGATAAAGGTCAACATCTTTGATCTGAGTTGCTGAGGTCTTTAGTTGGAGCTTGCTTTTAACCTCGCGAACAATGTCATTTACCAAGCTTTTCTTTTTTCTCTCGTAGGCTTTGGACCACAAGATGACTATTAATTCGCAGGCGAGTGCCTTTAGGGCGCTTGTATCGATATACTTGTCTATGACGTCTCTAAATTCAATATTTTCTATCAGCTGCCTTACTGAGCCGACAAGTTCGGTGAGCGATGCGTGCTCACCTAAGTCGAATAAGGTTTCATTGAATAATGAAGCCCTGGAAAATGAATCAAATTTCTGTGCCTCTTCAGCCGACTTCATTAGAGTATCTAAGTAATCTGCGACTCGTCGTTTGTTGGCTTCAGTGTCGATACTCAATACATCGTCTAATACGGTTTTGAAGGGAGCTAGGTGCTTGTCTGAAAAAATACTTTTCTTGCGCGTTACATCTGCATTGAATTCTTTTTCGTAGTTGGCATCGTCTCTTTGTACAAGAGAGAATTGAGGGATGTATTTTACATTTTCGCAGCTATTGTTTATCTGGGTTAAGGTTTCGGTTTTTCCCGAAGATCTAGCGCCAAGAATTACATTTAGGCCAGTTGAGAGGCATTGCCCATCATCAAATACTTGGAAAATTGAATTTCCATCAAGCTCGGAAAGAGACACTTTGTTCCTGTCGCGCAAGGCAAACTTCAACGACTTTAATGATATATCTCCGCAATCTATGTAAGTCTGCCTTGTTGGAAATTTAGTCATCCCCACGTAAAATCGCATGTCGCTGAAGATTACTGGTGTAAGTTCGGTCTCATCTTTTGACATGCGAACAAATTTTTTAGGACTGTCGACCTCACCTGCAGAAATAACATCCTTAAGTCTTTTAATAGTTTCTGCGTGAAGGCTTGGCTTCTTTTCGTAATGGGGGATTAGCAAATAATTGTTAAGATCACCAAAAATTCGCATCAAATCATCGACATTGATTGAGTCGCCGATTGCTACCACTTTCTTAGCTACTTCATTCGCCTTAAGTTGAAAGCCTTCAAGGTCATGGTTTTCTGAAATTAGAAGGAGGTGCCCGGCGTCTAAGTTTATCTCAATGCCGGGAAAGACAACGCAGTTTAGTGCCTCACAAATTTCATTAAACTGAGCAAGATCAAAAATGTCATGATTCGTTATGGCGATAGCATCTAACTCTGCTAGCTCAACATATTCTTTAAGTTTCTCTAGTGAGAATTCGAAGTGTGAGTCGCTGATTGTGGAGATGGTATGCATATGGAGGTCAATTTTCTTCAATCTTCGCTCCTTAAATACAAAAAAATAAGCCAGCTTGGTTGAAATGCCTCAATCATCTAAAATTGAGGCACTTAATTCGATTGATTAAATAGCCTTGCAGCAAGTGTTTTTTTGGCAAAAAGCCACTACCTAGAAGCTAGGTGGGTGAATGCTGGCTGTCTAGTAAAATTTTGAAAAAACGAATAATGCGTGAAGGGCGCGAATTCACTTTTGCCATGGATAAGGTGATTGGATGAAGCCAGATCTAAGTGACAGGCCTTCGAGAGTTCATTGCAAGGCTAGGAATATCGTTACCTGGGGAGGGGCGATGCTCGTCGGGGCAGGAATAACCGTCGGTGGCTACATCACGTAGCTGAGCAGATGGAGTCAAATCAACGCGTCGATGCCCAGACGGCTAAGCTCGATACCGAGGCGCTGCGTAAACACGACGAGCAGGTGCGACTAGGCAGTTTGCTAACCGTTCGAGCGTCGATGTCGAAACAGCGATAAGGGCACAGATTTATTTAATGTGTTCGCAAAGTCCGCTTATGGCCGATTTCTGCCGGTCATGCCCACGAATCGTGCTGGTCAAATCCGATGCAAATAACTGGTCCGCTCGAACGCAAACGGATGGGGAAGTCCGTGCACTAACCCCGCTCAGCAATGATCGCCGTTATTTTTGCAGCATGGCCGGATAGGCGTAGACAGAGGTGAACAGCCAGAAACAAGAAAGCCCGCACGAGGCGGGCTTCTTGAGGTGATTCATAGACTGCTGTAGACGTCTATGGATCGGTACTTGGTGGTACACAGTCATTTGAACTGGTCTTGTAATGCGCTGTATTTAAAGGGTTTTGTATGGTGTGTTTCAGTTAGGCATACATATAGGCATACACGCTGCTTGCTTCTGCCTATGGATGTAGTCGTATTCCCGCTAGGTAAAGCACCACCAGGTGGTAGGTGATGTGTAGCCATTCGGCCGGGTATTCACTTCTTTGTCCGACCTTCTGCCGACAGTGAGGCGAGGGCAAGGGTGATGAATCCTGCATTTCCATCCAGGGTATCCAGTGCCCCTCGAATGTTCTGTGCCACTTCTGTAGATCCTCTTTGCTCAACCCAGTTTGACAGCTCCTCGATAGCTGCCCCCAGGGCCAGTTGGTTTTCATTCATGCGCTTGAGTAATGAAGCAAGCAAAGGGGTGTCCTCCATGATGTTCTCCCGCCGTGTTGTGAGGTAGTCAATCTACCTCGAGCCAGTGGCACTGCATATCAGATGTCCTCACCACCTGGTGATCGGAAATCACGCTGGTCATCTTGATTCACGAGAGGGCAACAATGTGGTGTAGGGCCAATTTGGAAAGGCAGCATGAGAGCACATATCCAGCCCCCTCCAAAACTGGTGTAACCGGTGTTACGGGTGTAACGCCCTTCACCAAACGCCCGGTTTCATTGGCTTTCACGGCTGTTACACAGCAGCGCTGCATCGCGTACATCGGATGTAACGCTGCCCATGCGTGTAACGCTAAAGTCAGCATCCTGGGTTGTGGGCAGGCGCTTGGCGCTCCGGTCTGCCAAGCGAATTTCGCCGGCTCCGCCTTTCGAGGAGAGGAAATCACGCTGGGGACCCTGAGAGGTTTCGCTTCACACGGGGCATGAAACCCGCGGGATCGAGTTAGTGGGAAGCGTGGGAAGTTACTGAAATTTCAATCGTTGAAATTGAAAGGATTTTGAAGAAAAGAGGGCATCGTTACCGTACTGGTAACGATGCCCTCAGATCGCTCAAACGGTAGGGCAAATGCACAGGTGAACTGGAGTTCACCAGGTTCACCTGTTCACTAAGCTGGGAGGCTTCCCGCTAACAAGATTCCGCGGGTTCTATGCCCCGTGTGTATCTGAAATGCTCAGGGGCCCCTGTGACTTTCCGGCTTATAGGGCAAATGCACAGGCGAACCGGTGCTCACCTTTTCATTAAGCTGTTCGGCTTTCCGCTAACACAGGCCCAAGGGTTTCAGATCCCGTGCCATTCAAAATCTCTGACGGCCACTTGGGAAATTCGCACTATACGCAAAACTATATACCCCTAAAAATTAAAGCTGCTGTTTTATCGCTGTAGGCATTGATGCTCATGGGGCAGGGGGATAGGTTCAAGCACATGTAGCATCTGTGAGAGGTGTACTTTCTGAGTATAAGTCATTGAATTTAAATTATGATTTATAGTCGAGCGAAATATATCCGTGGCTAGCCAGTCTGTGTTACAGATATAATTCGTGTAATGCGAAAGCCGCTCAAAGGTTTGGAGTCGAAACCGTATGGGTAGGCCTCTTATGATTTACGCTGTAATAACTTACAGAGTGGACCCCGAAACCGTCCTATCACGAATTTGAGAAACCTTTGGGCGATGAATTTCCCACACGGGACTGATACTGTTAATCCATGCTAAACAAAGCGTTCAAGTTGAGTATATATGCCTAAGCGTCTGGGTTTACCACTGTCAAGCCGTTAACGACCTCTCAAGCGATCATCACGGCCAAAGAGCGGACTTTGCCAAGTTCTGCATGGCACTGAGATCGGGAGCAGCTCACTTGCTAGTTGAAGTGTTTAGGTAACTTCAGTTTCTGGTTTAGGTTCAAGATTTCCGATGATCGCCATACCGTTCCTCAAGTAAAAATCAAATTTTAAGGTGCATAGGGACTTCTAACGGCACCAGGTTATGAACGGCCATCAAATTTTCCCATTGTGTCTGCGACTGTCGGAAGCCGACTCATTGAATCGGCTCTCAACAGACCCGCTAGGCGGGCCTGCGACAATTACTCTTTGATCAACGCACCGTGATTGATATCCACCTCTTCTACTACGATGTTGATGCTGCAGTAGATCTCCTCGCCTGAGCGCAGGTAGCTAAAAAGACGGGACTTAACTACGCCGTATACACCACAACGGCCTCCCATTTCAGGAACACTTACCACATCCCCTACGTTAGGAATGAGGGCAAACCCCGATTCGCTATCGAAGGTGACGCCAACGATATCCCCATCATCCGATGGACGTTTCTGACCCTTGTGCAGTTGCTGATAGTCAATGCTGTATTTCACATGTCATTCCTTGAACTGAGGCAGACGGAATTGCTTGCCTCTAGGTCCTTAGCCCCGCTTTTCAGGCCAGGGCTTGAGGGTGCATCTAAGCGTTTTCCGTTAACTGGTTGGGTCGATCGAATGGCATTCAGCAAACTTCAACTAGCCGACGCTCCCTCATTCGCAAGCAGGGCGTGTATGTGGGCGAGGTTGATCGCCCGACAGAGATCAACAGCACGGCCTTCTACACTAGTCACATCACCTGCTCGCACGCCCGGAAGCTTTTCACCATCGATCCACTCCTCCTCGTCAACAATCGTCGTGTAGCGTGCCATGTAGCCCGCAATATCGCTGACGTCCACCTGGTGAGCCCCCGCATGGGCCAGCGCATCGGCGTAGTGAATGAGGTTCCAGCCAAACCGTTCTTCAAAGCCGGCCACGCGCACGGCTAATGGGTCAGCAATGGTCAACTGCGGGGCGTGATCGAGGATGAGCTTGCGCATCCACTCGGCAGTTTTCATCCCTGCATTGATGGCGGCAAACTGAATACGCTGGGTTTCAAGTGCATTGAAACGTAGTGTCGGCTTGTACTCTGTTGACATGTTCCCGTACCTCAGAAGGGGTGCCGGCAAATGCCGGCATTGAATGCGCAAACGATGCCGGCATTTGCCGGCATTGTCAACCTGCCTTCGAATGCCAAGCTTCGGCTTTGCGTAGCCCGACTTACGAGGTTCGGCCATCACGTCGGTATCTGCCATCGGCGTCTTGCCCTTTGGGGCTGAGTCAGCAACGACCTTGACGTGCTTGAAACCGGTGAAGAAAGCTTTGACTTTTAGATTCGTCAGCACATAAAAATACGGAATTTAATTAATAAACCGATCAAATAATAAAATTATTTTTCGACTTATATGTGAACCTTATTTTTTTGACAGTAGAATCCTGATCGCTCACCAAGAGCACTTTCCGACAAGTAGAAAGTATAAGCCTTTAAAGATGCAGTATCTGTTGTATTAAGAACCTGCTGAAGCTTATGTATACCCCAGCCCTTTCCGAAGTAGTAGAGTGGCTGACACGGACCAACATGCGTATATGTTTTATTCAGAAGCACCTGAGATTTTAACACCCCATAGCCCCACAAAGATTGAATTTTAATTTCGCATTCCAAATGTTTTTCGGAAGAAAAAAGCGGAGATAGGATCTCAATGGCTTTCATGCTTAGCCACAGATACTCTTTTTGCCCTGTATGACAGAATCGACAGGACCAGTTATAAATCTGCAGTAGGTCTTCGAAATCACATGGGAGGTCCAAGCACCCCAGCTTCTTAAGCTCCAGAATCAATGACGTCACTGGAAACTCTTGCGTATCTAATCTTGACGCGCGACCAGGTCTGGCGACATCAGACTTAACAAATCCAATTATTTTCTTAAGCTTGTTCTCTATCGACAGCCTAATCAGAAATGGAACTGAGAAATAGTCAAAAGCTGATGCATGATTAGCGAGCTCAATGGACTTGTATGTAACAGGCAACAGTCTCGACCTGGCAATATTAAATGCCGCCTTATCAGGGATAAGAGTTTGGGCATGTACCAATGATATTTCAGGAATAAATATATTTTCCGCGGCTAAAAATTGCTGCAAATCATTTGCAAACAAGCGCTTTAGGCCTTTTTCATCCCCATCCCAGAACTGCAACCCGCAGAGCCTTTCGTTAGTACGTCCGTCAATTAGCTTGCGGGCCTGCTCAATAATAATATTGAAATGTTCTTCCGGCCCACTCCTAAGCTTCCTATCAAGAGGAAATCGGACTTCCTTCTCGCGCCTATTTTTTCTGAGCTTAGTTAAATGACTAACTACAATTCCGAGCACTTCATCGTCCGAGAGGAACATATCCATTTTCCTTGTCAAAAGCCCACATACATCTCGACCTATCGAAGAGCTTTTAATAATATTTTAGACCATGCTGGGGACATTCCAGATAGGCGCCCGTATATTATGCAATGTAGCAAAAAATCGCAATCCATGTCTTGCGTGATACAGGGATTTCTTTGATCGTAATTTGTTTACCCATAAGCAGATTTGAAAATTACTCTGTAATAGAGCGTTTCTTCTATGTGTAATTCTAATATCACAGATATATTCGTTGTTTGTCCCAGTTGGATGTTTCTTCTTCGCTAAATGCCCACGTCCAAGGCGCCTTGAATAACTCTCCACTTCGCGCACGTTCTATCCAGTCAAAACAGTTTTCTAGTTCGTAGTGTGCTAATAGTATTTCAGCAGTTTCAGTTTGTCCCAAAAAGAATAGGCTCTTTATTATTTGTTCAGGTGCGCGAATCAAACCTAATAGTCTGTAGGCGATGCTTCCTTCTTCTATGTCGTCAACTACTGAGTGTGATTCATAGATTTCATATAGGTTAGGATAACGCTCAGGATAGTGAGAGTCCTGTGTTAATCTGTAAAGAGTTTCGATGTCTATAAGCTGGTTTGTATTAATGCTTTTCTTGATTTTTGTCAAGGCGGCCAGTTCGTTTTCATTATCTTCAAATAAATTTTCTAGCACGTTTTTGTATGAAGTAAGTGATTCATCTATATCAACGTTGTCGTCAAGAAAAGCATTTCGGTATTTTTCGATGTCATTTGCTATGTCCCAGGCGTCAAAAAAAAGTACAAGACATTCCTTTGTTGCAAATCTTAAAGGCAGAGGCGCGCCAATAATAGACGCCATTAGATAATTCTCTCGGATGCAAACTAAAGCTCTACTGAAGTCATTCGAGCTAAGATTGAATGTTTGGCGAATTTTTTCTTTTGTTACGATAAATTCCTTTGATCCCCACTCTGTTTTTTTTGGAAGTGTTTTAGATATTAAAAATAAATCGTGTCTTGATAGTTTCGAGGTTCGGTCTCCGTACCTAAATTCTTCCTCGAGTTGTTCATTTAAACGATTTAGATCTGTAAGGTGCTTTTCTAGAGTGGAAAATTTATTGTGGAGTATCTGTACGTTTATTAGAGATACGTCGGTTAGGTGTTTCTTGTTTTCTTTGTTAATGGCATATCTAAATGTTTGGCCGGTTGGATCAATGCTTGCAATATCTGAAATCGTGGCGTCTAGTTTATTTGTTATTATTGAGTATCGCGGGTCTATTCTTACGGAGTTCTCTTTTATGAACTCCCATATGATTCCAATGTCATGAGAACTAGATAGGTTGAATTCTAGTTTTGGGGGGAAGGTTAGGGAGAACTTTAAAAGGTAGTTGGCAGTTCCTTTGAGATGCAGTTCAACTGAATGTCGCATGTTAAAACAGATAGGATATATAAGGTGGTCGGGAGAGAATTTCAGCCCCCGTGTGGATAAAACGCTAAGAATAAGAGTGTTGGCTGCTGTGGAAAAGCCTTTAGCATAATCGATGTAGTCTGGTTGACCATTGTCCCCTACACAGGCATTTGCCCATGTAGGGTTACCTCTTCTAAAAGTAGAATTCTGCTCGCTCAAAGAAATTACCCCTGTTGAGTGGTCGCAATCTTACAAGACTTTATGATTGAACACTGTGATTGACAAGAATTATTCTTCGGTATGTTTAAATCAGTTCGTCAGGTCTTGATGCCAAGTGAATGAGCTACCGCGCCGGTCTAGCGACGATCACCGTTACTGGTCGATTGTCTTGACGCTGTGGCGTAGGTCTTATCTAGCAGCGGTTTGGCTAGGCTATGCTAAGACCGTGTCTGCTTGAACGTAGAAATTGGTTTACTGCGTTTGAAAAGGAGTTTAACTTCAATCTCAAGCACTATAGGTAGCGCACGAGATATGAAAAACCTTAAAGCATCAGATATTTCCGCAAAGCTAGCTCTAACTGAGCAAGGTCAACAGTGGCTTGCTCAATTTGAAGAAGCTGATCGGCGCATAGCACGTGATTTTTTGTCGCTGCTTACACTCGTATCTCACAGCGAATTTGAATCAAGTATCCAAGGCCAAGTCTTCGAAAAATCAAAAACAATTGAAGGGCCTATTGCTTTATTTGCTGTTCGGGAGGTCGTGGGGTATCCCGAGGTTGATTATTTCATTGCTAATCATAATGAAAATAATCCTGAGACTTTAAATGCTTTAGCGCATGGGTCGGATATAGGTAGTGAAGGGAGAATGGTTTCTACAATAAGAAATATTTCTAAGTCGGAACCTGGAAAGTTTTTGAATCATCCATCTATTATCGCTATGCGTAGCAATAAGTGTCGGAATGTTTTTCTAGTTGATGATTTGATAGGTAGTGGTAATCAGTCTCTTCAGTTCCTAGATTGGATTTGCCGGAACGCAACAATAAGGTCTTGGGTTTCTCTTAGGTATATTAAATTTTGGTTTGTGACTTATGCAGCAAGTGAGCTTGGGTTGCACAGGATTAGTAAGCATCGGTTTTCTCCTGTAGTTATTCACAAGATTTTTTGTCCTACTATAAAAAATGTCCAGCCAAAAAAAATCCAAAAAAATCTTACAGAGTTAATCAAGAAATACTCGCGGCGTACATCTAAAGCATATATGGCATATGGTTATAGATCATCCATGGCAATTTTGGTTTTTGAACATGGTTGTCCTAATAATACACCGCCGATTTTGTGGGCGCCGAGGACAAAAAAATTCTCCGAATGGTTTCCTCTCTTTCCAAACAGAACTGTTATTGGAGGCGTCCATTCTGCATTCCCTCCAGAGATGCGCTCTAAGGACGCTGTAAGTTTGTTGATAGAGTTAGGCTATAGGAAGCTCGCTGCGGCACCG
Organism: Pseudomonas veronii; assembly: GCF_002028325.1. NCBI lineage: Bacteria > Pseudomonadati > Pseudomonadota > Gammaproteobacteria > Pseudomonadales > Pseudomonadaceae > Pseudomonas > Pseudomonas veronii. The sequence goes on from NZ_CP018420.1 coordinate 857,426, forward strand.
GCGCATCTATTTCGGCATCCGTTACCACATAAAGTGTTGACTATGCTAGCTCTCCTCTCAAAAGGTGCCAATAGCCCGTCCAGCCTTTGCTACTCGCTTTCTATGACCATTGCTGAGTGCAACACATTACTTGAAGCATGTATAAATGCTGGGTATGTCACTCCAGGCTATCGATTGACAACGTCTGGTCTTAGGGAGCTAAAAGGGGCTGTAAAAAGTCGACAGTATTTCCGTGAAGCTCTTCCCTCCCGAGGCAGTGATATGTACTATCCTAAGTCGTTGAGAGGTCATATTTAGGTTAGTGTTCACCGAGGCAGAAAAAGGCTCAAGCAAACTTGGGTACTGCTTTTTAGGGGCGCGGAGTTCCGCAACCCTTCGGAAATGCTTTCGCATGGCGGATGTTGAGCACGCCTCAACGGAAACCTGCGAAAGCCTAGGGCTGAGGCGTACTCAGCTTCCACTTTTGTGTCGAAGTAGCTAAAAATGTGGTCCTCTCAACAATTTCGTAAGCTAGCTCAAGAACAAGGAATGGACGAGCCGACCATACGGGCTGTGATCGCTCAGGTTAAAGCTACGGTTGCGCCTCCGTTGCGATTGCCCGCAATTCTCACATTAGGGCACTTAGCGCAAAGGTCTGGTGTTTCATATGATGCGCTCAGGCGGCTTGTGGCTGGCACACAGCATCATTCGTATCGACAATTTAAAATTCGTAAAAAGTCAGAGCAGGCACGCAAGCGCCGTTCTTTTCGCATAATTCATATACCTTGCCCCCCTCTGTTTGAAGTGCAACGTTGGATTTCTACATATGTGTTGCGGGAGCTTCCCGTTCACCCGAGCAGTCATGCTTTCAGCCCGGGTAGTAGCATTGTTAAATGCGCTGAAATTCACTGTAAAGCCAGGTGGTTGGTTAAGTTGGATGTACATGATTTTTTTAGTAGTGTTTCAGAGATTCAAGTTTATAGAGTGTTTAGGTCGCTGAACTATGGTGCGTTGATCTCTTTTGAGATGGCTCGTTTATGTACGTATCGTCCTAACCGCGAAACATTCAAATTAGCCTTGCCAGGCCGCTTCAGAGTTCCATCCGGCATCGTTAGACATCCGGGGCGTGGAATTAAAAGTTATAGTCATAAATATGTAGGATATTTGCCTCAGGGTGCACCTACTAGCCCCATGCTCGCGAATTTAGCGATGAAAGACATAGACGTGGCGATTTCTAAGATAGCCTCGGATCATGGTTTGCGATATACAAGATATAGCGATGATTTGACTTTTTCTACTGAGGGAGACTTTTCTCGTGGTAAAGCGCTGAATGTTATTCAGGAAGTTGCAAAGAAGTTGATCGTACATGGCCTGATGCTCAATAATCCCAAGACAACGGTTGCACCACCTTCGGCACGAAAAATTGTACTCGGATTGCTTGTAGATGGCGCGGATCCCAGGTTAATGAAAAGCTTTAAAGATAAAGTTCGGCAACATCTTTATTTTTGCGGTAAATATGGTGTTGAAGAGCATGCGGCGCGCCGTAAGTTTGACAGTGTTGGCGGTTTTGTTCGGCACTTGAGAGGCTTGATTGATTTTGGAAATATGGTAGAACCTTGCTGGGCAGCCGATATGTATGATCAGATGTCTAAAGTGTTAGGCTCTAACAAGTTTGATTTATAGATAGAGTAAGTAGCCCGCGCTTGCGGGCTGTTTCGGGTTTATGCTGAGAGTAGATCCGCTAGTGTTATGTTGCGGGCTGCAGCCGCTAGGTCAGGGTGATTAAGTTTTGATAGGAAGGGGCCGAAGCGAGGCACTTCAAGTCGGGACAGTGCCTCTCCCATTCCCCCCTTTTGGTAGCTGACAGCGAGTAACTGCGCTCCTACAGCCTCTAACTGCTTCGTAGTTGCATTCCACTCTTCATCTAGTGCAATCCCTATCGCGTTTAACGCCGTTTTTTTGGCCTCATCCTCACGTTTTTGAGCGTTTGAGATTTTAGTTTCGATTGTGTCGAGTTCTGCCTGCAGAGCGGTTAGGATTAGTTCTTGCCTTCTAACTTGCTCGTCCGTTGTTGCCAGGTGCTTAGCGGCCTTTTGCATTTCGCCGCTTGCCGTTTTTTCCCCCTCCGTATCACCGCTTGCCAGGCTTTTGGCGTAGGACGTTGCAGCATCGCGCTCGGCTTGTTGCGCCTTTTCCAGTGCTTGATCGGCTTCTGATTGAATTGTCTGAAACCGCTCGGTCAGGTGCGATTTTTTCCGTTCCAGCGCTTCGACTTCAGCGGTTGCATCGGCCATTGCTTGAATCGCGTCAGCTTTGATCTGGTCAATTTTTTCCAGCCGCTCCAGATGCTGAATTTTCCGATCAATTGACGCAAGTTCGCCTGGAATTGCTCGTATACGGGCTTCGACGCTTGATGCTTTCTCCATAGCCTCGCGCCTTTCAGGGCTCCCAATTGCGTTGCCATTTGCATTGTATTCGCTGGGTGCATTACGCCATTCGGCTTCCAGTTGTGGCAGGCTTTCTTCCAGTGTTTCCAGTTCTTGCATCAAGGCGGATTTTTGCTGTTTTAGCTGGTTCATGTTGCGTTCCTAAAGGCGAAAGGTTGATTGGTTTTTTCCGTTGGCGGGCCAGGCCAAGGTGAGCCTGCATTCCTCATGGTGCGGCCGTTATTACGCCGCCTGGGCGTCGTGATCACCTTGTTCTGGCACTGCGACAACCACATAGCAGCGCTGCAAGCCCAGTCCGGGTAGCCGCACTGCGGTCGAGGCTTTGCCATCCTTTCCAGGCTCTAAAACGCCTCTTCGCAGGAGCTCTTTATTAACCGCACTCAGGTTCATGCCTCGGAAGATTTCGGAGCGCCACGCTTCAGGCAACACGTAGTAGGTGTTGGTGGTGTGCAGGGCGTCGCCCATGCCGTGTTCCATCGTCTTGCGAAAGCCCAACCGATCAATTGTGCGTGGGCCGTGCTCATCGATCTTGGCGGCGGCAGATTCCCAGCGGGTAAAGCGGCTTTCGCCAAAGCGTTCTATGACCTGTCTCAGCCGCGCCAAAATCGCATCGCCCTCGAAATTTCCGGCTCCGCCACGCTCGGCCAGCCACGCATGCAGACACACCCGTGCTGCGGTTGTGGCTGTGCCATCGGGCCAGCCGGTGACGCCGAAAGCGGTGGCCAACTCTCCGGCCGCTGCTGCGAGACCAAAGCGAAGGGCGGCACGTTGGGCTTGCCCACTGGCCGATGCGGGTAGGTTTTGGTTGATGAACTGCTCCACCGTGCGGCGAATGATCACCGTCCATCTGAGCATTTCTCCTGGCGCGCACAGTGCGTGCAGGAAGGCGGTGAGGGGTGTGCCGTAGTATTTGGCGACACGCGCCTTGAGCGCATCGGAGAGGGCGGCTGCGTCTTCAAAACCGTTCAGCGCATCGAACATGCCGAGGCCTTTACTGGCATCCGCAGGCACGGCGAGCATGCGTACCTCCATACCCGCTTTCAGCTCCTTGTTGGCATCCGCCATGTGCTGCGCCAACGTCTTCTCTCCCGTAGAGAGAAACAGCAAGCGCCACTCCTGCACCTGTCGGCCCGCTTGTCCTCGATCATTCGCACGGGCCTTACCGGTGCCATTGCCCAGCATGTAAACCGTTTCGCCAATGATGCGCGGGTCACACATACCGATTTCATCCAGCACCAAGAGGCCGTCTGAGTGTGCGGCAGCGATGGACTCCAGAGCGTTATCTGTTGAGCGCCATGAGCGCACCAGGCGCGGCCCGCCATAGACCGAGGCCGCGACCTGCAAGTGGGTGGTCTTGCCGCCGGAGCTGTCGCCGTAGAGATGGAATCCGCCTGACTCATGCCCGAGCAGGTTCAGCAGAGGCCCTGCAAAGGCCACAGAGACGACAAACGCCAAGCGGTGATTACCAACGCACAGTGCGCCGATTTGCTGCTGCCATTGCTCCAGAGAGCCCGCCTCGCTGATCGGTGGTAGCTGGGCACCGGCTTCATAAAAATGCAGGTGCTCGGCGTGCGAACCGATCTGTAGTTCGGGCAATAGAAACGCATTGTCGTGCCAGCCCAGGCGCGTCACCAAACGTGCGCGCTGGGCGCTATCGAAGCCGCCGAGATAACTCTGCAGGTCGTTGCGGGCATTGCGTCCTGATCGGCTTCCGGCAAGGCGCAGCCCCATGTCTACCAGTGGGCCGAGTACATCCTTGCCGAAGTCGCCGGTCATGGTTCGGGCCGGAATGTTCCAGCGCTTTTTGGCGCCGTCCGGGTCGTCGAACTCGACCAACAAACCCCAGTTGTGACCCTTGTCGTCGCGAGTGCGGGCGATGATTTCGAGAGGCGAGCACACGGGGCGCGGCTCGCCATCATCGCCAGAGTAAAACACCCCTTCAGGCGTCAGCCGGAAGCCGCCCGGCAACAGATCATTTTTCGATTTCGCAGGGCGTTTGGCGTGCGTCTTTGCCTTCGGTTGTTGAGACTCAGTGGGCTCAGCAACATTGCCGAAAAACTCGCCGTTGCGCACTAGCTCGGCGACGTGCCCAGCGGTCCAACCTTTGGCTAACGCATCCGCTGCATCGTCGCCGTCTGCCCATTTTCCGCCTTTGACGAGTGTCGGCTTTCCGCCTTTGTTGCTGGGCTTGAGCTTGAACACGTCCAGCGAGATTCGCGGCACTGAAGCAACGCCCAGCTCAATCAGCTTGAGCTCAATGGCGTCCATACAGGCCTTGCCGCTGGCATCGTTATCCGGCCATAGCACCACCGCGCGTCCTTTGAGTGGCGTCAGGTCGGCCTTGTGCCAAGAGTTGGAGCCGTTCGGCCAGCAGGTGGCCACGTGGTTGGGCATCAGTTCAGCGGCAGCGTCAGCGGCCTTTTCACCCTCACACAACACCACAGGCGCATCGGCGCGCTGTGCCAGTTCATCCAGGCGCAGCAGAGGCCGAGGCTCCGCCAATCCTTGCCAGCGCCATTGAGTAGTTTGTTCATCGGAACGCTTGCACCAGGTCAACGGCGCAAAGACCTTTCGCGGTTTGCCGTCTTCATCCGGGCCCAGGTCAAAGCGATACAGCGCCATGACCGGCTGGCCCTGAGCGTCGCGGTAGATCCACACCTTGGACGGGACGCCGTGTTGTCTATGTTTGGTAGGGCACTTGTTCATGGCCTCGGCCGGGATCGGCTGGATCGCGATCCACTCCGGCGCTGCGGGCTTGGTCGGTGCGCTTTTGGTGGTTGCAGATCCTGCGGAAACGCTGAGCAGATCCGCCAGCTTTTTGCAGGCCTCAACGTCCGTGCCGCCGTCGATGTAGCGCACTAGGTCGATCAGGTCGCCGCCCTTATCGCCGGTGGCAAAATCCGCCCAGGTGCCTTTGCTCAAATTGACCTTGAGTGAGCCTGCGCGTTTGTCCGTGCGCGTCGGGTTTGGTGCAGTGTATTCCTTGCCACCGTCGACACGTTTGCCGTTTGGCAGCCAGCGAGCAAGTACACGGTCGATGTTCTTCAGAGTGGCACTTTTTACGTCGGCAAAGCTGGGACGTTTTGAAGTGTTGCCGGTGCGCTGAGTCATGGTGTGGTCCTCGACTCAAGCAACGCCTCGTTCACGTCGTCGATCAGCGCTTTGGCCATCTCTCCGAGGTAGAACGCAGGCCAACTAAAACGCTCGCCCGCATCGCTGATGGCGGCATCGAGGATCAGTTGATTGGCGTGGTGCAGAATCTGGGAGACGGCTTCAAGTGCGTCCTCCAGCGGGATACCGGCATTCACCCGAAACAGGTTTTGGCCGTTACCGTTGGCAGGGGAAAACTCGGAGCGTCCACGCGTGCTGGAGTGGGTCACAGCGCACCGCCTTTCTGGCCCATCGGCACAGAGGAGGCATCACCGTACATGGTGAGTGTTTTGATCAAACCCAAGGTGCCGCGCACGTCCCAAATAACGGACGACAGCACGCGGTTGGAGAGCAGGGGTTTATCCCCGTCTAAGTGGTCTTCCAGCAGCATGAGAACGGAGTCGGCACGGTCGAGCGCACAGGTGATGGCGTCGATAGGCAGGCCGGCTTCGGCGTCTTTGCTGACGCAGAGTAGATCTTCGGGTAGTGCAAAGCCTGGGAGCATGCTCATTTGGCACCTCCTGCGGCTTCCAGGGCTCTCGCCTTGGACATATGGACGTTGTAACGGGAAAGGCGTGTAGCGAGGCTGGAGTTGGTGTGTAAAGCGGCGAGAGCCATAGCTCGATGAGCTGCGGCGCGAATTTTGAACGGATTGAGGGCGTGCATTTGGTGAAGCTCCTGTATGTGAGGAGCTGCCACTGATCGTCGCCAAACGAATTAGGGTGGCAGCTGTGCGCGGGTTGGCGAACCGGGCATACAGGACCCCGGCAGACCCGAAGGTCTCCCACGCACAGCCGCCATAAAGCAGGAATGCGGGCACAAAAAAAGCGCCTGCAATCGGTATGGGGGCGCCTGTGCGCCTGTATGTACTCGGGTCGCCAAACCCGTTCGCTGAATTTGCAGCGACAGCCAGAGAGTAACGCCCGTTTTTTGAAAGTGCAACTGTGCAGATCTCTTGCGGATTTTTTCGATGCGGCATAAATTGATCAGGCATGTAGATTTACCTCAACGCCTCCGGTTGCCGCCGGGGGCGTTTTCGTTTCAGGCATGGATATCCCAGCGCAGGGAGACAAAGGGCAAGAAGTCGCCTTCGAGGCAGGCGCGCGCGTCCTCGTAGGCGTCGATTTGTTGGCCTTCGTCGACGATGATTGCTTGAGGGGCTTGGCAGGGAACTGACAATGTGCACCAGATGCCATCTCTCCATCGCATCACCATCACGTCCCGGTTCAGGCGTTTTTGCTCTGTGCGGTAACGTTCAAAACGCTGCATACCGCGTGATGAGAATCCGACTGTTCTGAGTACAGAAAAGGGCTGCAAGATGGCCCTGTTGGCAACACGATTTCTCATGCTGCCACCCTGTCGCGTGCTTCTATGCGGCTTCGTGCCCATGTTTGGATTTCAGATAAAACCCAAGCTACGGGCGCACCGCGAGCGTTGCTGTTGCTCAATTTGACGGGCAGGGGAAAGCCGCTATCTGTGCGATGCATGAGTTTGTAGATGGTGGAGCGCTTCATGCCCACGATCCGCTCGACCTCGGGCATACGGATCAATGTCGACGTTGCGTCAAAGATGGGGTTTGGAGTGGTTGGGTTAAGGCGGGGAATTTCGGTGATAGAGGCTTTCATAGGTCTTGCTCTCGACTGGTTAAGACTGAGAGCAATGATCTAGGTGCAGGTCGGTGGTGAGCAGTTCACTTCCAATTGAAATCTGATTGAAATTTCTGGCTTACAGCACGAAATAGCGTTTGAGAATGGCCTCAACTCTTTTGCGAGTGAGGGCTTTTTCGGTCTCAAGCGTAATCCACTCAGGCCGCTGTTTTGGAGGTTTTGCTACCTCACCTTGTAGCCAGGCATGCACCTTCGTTGCAACGTAGCGTTTGGACATCCCTGCTGCGCGGTAGTGACGACCCTGTTTAACTATTGCGATGTCTCGAACGCTAATCTCCTCCTTACGATCCATTCCGCTGATGAGGCCGCCTTTTTTGCGGATGGCATTTTTGATTACTCGTTCGGCGATGGGTCTTAGTTCATCGTCGGCCAGGCAGGGCAGGGACGTGATCGGTTTAAGATAGAGGGCGTAATCATCAAGTGTTTGAATCCGCTCATCCGGATCGACCTGCATCTCTACGAATTGGCAATACAGATCCCTAGGCCAGTCTGTAGGAGGTTCAGGCACATGCGACCAAGCGTTTTGATCGGCTGTTTGCATCCAGTTGACTAATGTCTCCAGCGCTTTTACGGCACAAGCCATGATGTAGCCCGCATGAGCATCACGCTCCGACACCGAGTAGTAACCGCTGTACATTCGTACCCAATGCGCCAGGCGTGCCCTGGTGTCGGTGGAGGCATATTGAAAAATGCTCTCTTCATGAATCATCGTCTGAATGCACATGCTGCCGAGGTCTTTCATGTCGGTGAGATCTTTATTGATGTCTTCGCGATGAATGCGCAGCCAGCACTGGTCGATCAGGTGGCAGGTATCAGCGACCTGTTCACGGCAGAGGTCATAGAGAGGTTGCGCTGAGAGAGATTTGAGCAGGCCGCTGCTCAACGCCGAATGCAATATGGTTTGGCGATCAGTCATTGCCAAGTGTCTCAGGCTCCGTGTAACCGAGAGTCCCACGCCCTGCACTAGAAAGGCGGAGCCAGCGAAGGTTGCTTGGTAGGCTCGGGTGGAAAGCGTCTGCCCGCAGCGGCTGAGGGCTGACTTTTGCGTTACACGCCTGAGCAGCGTTACATCGGATGTACGCTATGTCTCTCAACTGTGTAACAGGCGTGAAAGCCAATGAAACCGGGCCTTTGGTGATGGGCGTTACACGAGTAACACCCGTTACACCGATTTTGGAGGGGGGGTGGGTATGTGCTCTCATACAGCCTTTCCAAATTGGCCCTGCACCACATTGCTAGCCTCTAATGAGTCAAGGTGATCGGCGTACCACTGCATCATCTGTGTGCGTTGCTCAAGGTACTGAGCTTTGTTGTAAATCCCTCGAACACCTTGTGGCTTGTGGCTGAGTTGGGCCTCGATGTGGTCAGCAGGATAGCCGTGCTCGTTGAGGATGGTGCTAGCGATGTGGCGGAAGCCATGGCCGGTTTGGCGCCCTTCGTAACCAAGGCGTCTGAGCGCCATTAGGAATACGGTATCGCTGCGGGGTTTGGTGCGGTCGCTTCTACCGGGAAATAAGAGTGGGTAAGCGCCGGTGAGTTGCCGAAGCTCTAATAGCGCGTCGATTGCTTGAGTGCATAGTGGCACCAGGTGCTCACGACCTTTCTTACGACCCTTGCGCTCGACTGGAACGGTCCAGAGCTTCTTGTCGAAATCGAACTCTACCCATTGTGCCTCTCGGAGTTCGCTGGGGCGTACAGCCATCAGGGTCAAAAGCCTCAGGCCGAGCTGAACATCTTTGGCGTGGGGGTAGGAGCGTATCGCTCGAAGTAACCCCGGAAGCTCATCGGGGGAAACGTGGGCGTAGTTCTCTGCCTTTCCCGAGGACAGAAATTTATGCACACCCTCCAACGGGTTGTTAACGGCTCTGCCTGTTACGCGAGCCAGGTCATAGATATCTTTGCAGTAGGCCCTTACACGGCTCATCTGTTCCAGAATCCCCTGACGCTCAAGTCCTCTCAATAGCTCCATCCACTCCATGGACATGATAGAGGTGTAGGGACGTTTGCCGAGCGAAGGGAATACATGGCGTTCGAGTGCACCGAGTATTCTTTTAGCCGTACCAGCATCCCAGCCGCTCAGGCGAGACGTGTGCCACTCCCTTGCCAATGCTTCAAAGGTGTCGTTGGCCGCGTCGATCTCGGCAGCTTGGCGAGCTTTCTTGGAGGTGATCGGATTCTTTCCTTCCGATGCGTCTGCGCGTAGATCAGATGCTTTCTGACGAGCGAAAGCGCCGCCCACTTCCGGGTAGCCGCCAAGACCAAGCCATGACCATTTGCCGTCCGGCTTCTTGTAGCGTAATTCCCAAGACTTTTGGCCGTTTGGCTTGACCCTGAAATACAGCCCTGGGCTGTCTAGTTCGCGGTATGCCCCGGCCTCAGGCTCCAGGCTGGAAAGAGTCGTGTCAGCGAGAGGGCGTCGCTTGATATCGGTGCGTTTCATCCTTGTATGCCTTCAGTTCAATTATTTCTGAAGCATACACGTGGGCATACACGGTGGGGAAGGATAGGGGTAGATAGAGGTGGACAGCCAGAAACAAGAAAGCCCGCACTAGGCGGGCTTCTTGAGGTGATTCATAGACTGCTGTAGACATCTATGGATCGGTACTTGGTGGCTACACAGGGACTTGAACCCCGGACCCCAGCATTATGAATGCTATGCTCTAACCAACTGAGCTATGTAGCCAAGTGGCGCGCATTATTCGCGGAGAACGACAAAGCGTCAAGCGTTTTTATTGAATTTTTATCTACGCTTTCAATTGTTTAACGAAAAGCCCTGGCTGGGCCGACGGGTGGCAGGGGGATTTGCAGGTCTTTTTGGCACGCCCCGGTCTCCCACATTTGATCGGCGTTGGCTGTCAGGACGTGCGGGGCATGCAGTCGATGGAGCGGTCGATCACGGTCTTGGCCATTTCCAGCAGGTGCCACACGGCGTGGATCTTGGCGCGGTCGTGGGGGGGCAGGTGGTCGCCGCAGTCCAGCACGGTGGCCGAGGCGCTGTGGATCAGGTGGGCGATGTAGAGCTGGGCGTCTTCGAAGCTGAGGTGTTCGTTGACGGCGAGGCAGTCGACCGGGGGATCGGGGAGTGCTTTGGTCATGGTGTAGCTCCTATTGAACGAGAGAGCGACCCCCCACGCTGCTAAACGAGGGGTGGTAGCTGTACGCGGGTTAGCAGACCGGTCAATAGGAAAACCAGCGCACCCGAAGGCGCCCCACGCACAGCCACCATAAGCGGTGACATGAACCATGCGTCTATTGAAACGGGCTGCTAAACCCGATCACTGATTCCAGTGACGGATCGAAGACTAGCCAGCGGTTTCCACAGGCACAAGGCGCCGGGGATTGTCTAGGAAACATCCTTCAAATTAAAGCGATCCACCCTGCTGGCCTTTTACAAAGCGTGACCGCTACAGTCGTTAGCTCCCTAACGGGATAGCCTTGCCATGGGCAAAAGTGGCACATTGTCGCACCTGCACCTGTGCATTCCCCCGCTGTACGGAACCCTCTTATGGCTCTTAGCAATTCCCCCGCCGCCGGGCAGACCAGCCCGCTGGTCATGCGGATCATCGGCGCGGTGGCGCTGGCGCATTTGATCAATGACTTGATCCAGTCGGTGCTGCCCTCGATCTACCCGATGCTCAAGGCCAGCTATGGCCTGACGTTCACCCAGGTCGGGCTGATTACCCTGACGTTCCAGCTCACCGCGTCGCTGTTGCAGCCGTGGGTGGGTTATTACACCGATCGGCATCCCCAGCCGTTTCTGTTGCCGTGCGGGATGGTCTGCACCCTGGTGGGGATTGTGATGATGTCCCAGGTCGGCAGCTTCCCGCTGATTTTGCTGGCGGCGGCGTTGATCGGGATCGGTTCGTCGACCTTTCACCCCGAGGCGTCCCGCGTGGCGCGGCTGGCGTCGGGCGGGCGCTATGGCCTGGCGCAGTCGACGTTCCAGGTCGGCGGCAACGCGGGCTCGGCGTTCGGCCCGTTGCTGGCGGCGGCGATCATCATTCCGTTCGGCCAGGGCAATGTGGCCTGGTTCGGCCTGTTCGCGGTTTTTGCGTTGGTGCTGCTGTATGCGATCAGCCGCTGGTATCGCACGCACTTGAACCTGTTCAAGCTCAAGGCCGGTCAGGCGGCGACGCATGGCTTGTCGAAACGGCGCGTGATGGCGGCGCTGGTGGTGCTCGGGCTGCTGGTGTTTTCCAAGTATTTCTACATGGCGAGCATCACCAGTTACTTCACGTTTTACCTGATCGAGAAGTTCGACCTGTCGGTGGCCAGCTCGCAGTTGCACCTGTTTCTGTTCCTCGGCGCGGTGGCGGCGGGCACGTTCTTTGGCGGGCCGATTGGCGACCGCATCGGGCGCAAGGCGGTGATCTGGTTTTCGATCCTCGGCGCGGCGCCGTTCACGTTGTTGATGCCCCATGTGGACCTGTTCTGGACCAGCGTGCTCAGCGTGATCATCGGCTTTGTACTGGCCTCGGCGTTCTCGGCGATTGTGGTGTACGCGCAGGAGTTGGTGCCGGGCAATGTGGGGATGATCGCCGGGGTGTTCTTCGGGCTGATGTTCGGGTTTGGCGGGATCGGGGCGGCGCTGCTGGGGCACCTGGCGGACAGTCACGGCATCGAGTACGTGTACCGCTTATGCGCGTTCTTGCCGTTGTTCGGGCTGCTGGCGATCTTGCTGCCGCGCACGAAAAAGGTCTGATACGGTTGGGCAGATATCCCTCTCGCCCAACGGTTGCCAGCTAGGCTGGACTACGGTTGCAACGGGTTGCGGGTGGCGCGCTTGAGGTGTTCGCGGGCCCGGGACAGGCGTGAACGCACGGTGCCGATCGGGATGTCCAGGGCGTCGGCGGTGTCCTGATAGCTGCCGTCGGTTTCCAGCGAGGCGTACAGGGTTTTGCGCATCTCGGTGGGCAGGTCCTTGATGGCGACCAGGGTTTTTTCCAGGCGGCGGTTGACCTCGAACTCCCAATCCAGGTTCTGGCTGTCTTCCTGGCCGTGCCACAGCGCTTCATCGAATTCGCAATGCACCGGTTTGGCGTACATGCGCCGGAAGTGGTTGCGGATCAGGTTCTGCGCAATGCCGCACATCCAGGTGCTAAGGGTTGCCTGGCCGCTGAAACGCTCCCTGCTGCGCCAGGCCTCCAGGTACGTCAACTGCAGAATATCGTCCGCATCTTCCGGGTTGAGTACGCGCTTGTGGATGAAGCGCCGGAGTTTTTTTTGCTGGTCGTCCGTCAGGTGGAGCATGAATTGAGGCGAGTCGCCAACAAAGTGAGCTAAAGCACCAATAGGGATATCCATGATTTTTTCCTCAGGGTGGGCGCGATCGAAATGGTTTCGATGGGAACCCCTTTAGCACCGGCTGTGCCAAACAGAAAAAAATCGCAACTGGTTGATTTATATAAATAAATATTTTTTGTTCGGAAGGTTTTGTGCGGTTTCTTGCAAAAGCCCAGGCGGGTTTGTGCCGGTAATTTCAAAACACTGCAGAGGGGAAATTTGTTGGAACCGTAAAGCCAGCGTTTGCCACATAGGGACACAATCTCTTTGTCCTGGCCTGCCCCATGAAAGTCGAATCGATCAACGATGTGCAACCGCTCCAACGCGTGGACCCACCCCGCGTCAGCCCTGAAAAAACAGCGGCCGTGGCGACGGGTTTCGATGAGGTTGCGCAGGTTTTCAATCAGGAAGTCGCGCTCAATAATCAAGCGTTGAACCGGCGCTCGATGGGCCTGGCGGTGCCTGCCGTCGAGCAGCTCGTGCGGCTCTATGATCAGCTTGGCCATCCGGCCCAGGAGACCATCGCGTCCATGGCGCGCCGGGTGCGTTCGCAACTGGCGCACAACGTCAGCGCGGACAAGTGGCTGGCGCTGACCGGCGGCGACCCGGCGCGGGCGTTCGTGGTGCTCAAGTATGTGGCCGCGCAAGCCGAAGCCCGCGCCGCCGACGTGGCCTTGGCGCAAGAGGCGATCGATCGGTTGCAGGTGCGCTACAGGGGCGAGATCCAGGCCGGCCTGAACATTGCCGCCGTGCTGGAGCAGGCCGCCGGCGACCCGCAAGAGCGTCAGGCCGTGCGTGGGCTGTATTACGCCAGTGTGGTCACGCGCCAATCCCTGACTTCGATGATGCAATCGTTGTTGGGGCTGTTCGGCGGGGACCGCTTCGCAGACGGCCTCAACGTGATGCGCCGGGCCCTGGCCGATGACATCGCCGCCCACTCGCCTTCGGTGCCCACGGCGCAGTTGCGCACGCTGCTGTTGGGGTTGCAAAGCTGCGCTCAGTTGGGCGGGGCGTTAGCCAATTGCCAGGCATTGCTGCAGCGCCTGAGCACCGATCAGGACTCGGTGAGTCTGTTGCAGCGCCTGTTGGGGTATACCGCCACGGGTGTCGATTCGGGCGAGGTATTGCGCCTGGCCGAAGACCTCGGTGGCGAGTTGGCGAGCGGCCAACTGGTGTCCCTCAACGCCCTGTACCCGGTGATCCAGCGCCTGCCGCAGACCTTGTGGCGTGACAACCGGGGGCGCCAGGAGGCGCTGCACAAATTCTTGTTGGTGATGGACGAGTTCGCGCGCGTGGAGCGGGGCAGCCCCCGCATTGCCGGCGAGTCGAGGGGGAACGCATGACGGTGCTGGCGACCATCAACGCTGCGCTGCTCAAGGTGGCGCGGCGTGCCGAAGTCTTGGGCGCGGTGGTGGTCATGGCCATTGTGTTCATCTTCATCGTGCCGTTGCCGACCTGGCTGGTGGATATTCTGATCGCGCTGAATATCTGTATTTCCTGCCTGTTGATCGTACTGGCGCTGTACCTGCCCGGGCCGTTGGCGTTCTCTTCCTTTCCCTCGATTTTGCTGCTGACCACCATGTTTCGCCTGGCGCTGTCGATTGCCACCACGCGCTTGATCCTGTTGGAGCAGGACGCGGGCGATATCGTGGAAGCGTTCGGCAACTTCGTGGTGGGCGGCAACCTGGCGGTGGGGCTGGTGATTTTCATGATCCTCACGCTCGTCAACTTCCTGGTGATTACCAAGGGCTCGGAGCGGGTGGCCGAAGTGGCGGCGCGCTTCAGCCTCGACGCGATGCCGGGCAAGCAGATGTCCATCGACAGCGATCTGCGCGCCGGCTTGATCGACGGCGGCCAGGCCCGCGACAAGCGTGAACAACTGGGTCGCGAGAGCCAGTTGTTCGGCGCAATGGACGGCGCCATGAAGTTCGTCAAGGGCGATGCGATTGCCGGGCTGGTCATCGTGGTGATCAACCTGTTGGGCGGGTTTTCCACCGGCATGTTCCAGCACGGCATGAGCGCCGGCGATTCGATGGCGCTGTATTCGGTGCTGACCATCGGTGACGGCCTGATTGCGCAGATCCCTGCGCTGCTGATCTCCCTGACCGCCGGCATGATCATCACCCGTGCGGCGCCGGATGGGCGCAAGGGTGCCAATAACATGGGCGCGGAAATTGCCCGGCAGATGACCAGCGAGCCCAAGAGCTGGATGATCGCGTCGGTGGGCATGCTGGCTTTCGCCGCCTTGCCCGGCATGCCGACCGTGGTGTTCATCCTCATTTCGCTGATGACCGGCGCCCTCGGTTACTACCTGATGCGCCAACGCCAACGCGAGGAACAGCCCGAAGCCGAAGCCACCGAGGCGGTGCGCCCCGAGGACAACGGCGACGAGGATTTGCGTGGGTTCGACCCGTCGCGGCCCTACCTGTTGCAGTTCTCCCCGGTTCTGCAAGGCTCGCCAGAGGTCACGGAACTGATCCACGGGATCCGCCAGGCGCGTAACGCGATGGTGGCCCATATCGGTCTGACGCTGCCGCCGTTCGAGGTCGAACTCGATGCCTCGCTGGCCGACGATGAGATGCGTTTTTGCGTTCACGAAGTGCCGATGATCAAGGCGTCGGTGGTCACGCTCGTCGCGGTGGAGCGCAAGGCGCTGGCGTCCGAGCCGGCCCACGCGGTGCCGGGGTTGCCCGAGCGCGACGAGCAGGACTGGCTCTGGCTGCCGCCCGACGATCCGCTGCTGGATGACCCGCAGTTGGAACGCTTCAGCGCCACCAGCCTGATCATCGACCGCATGAAGCAGGCCATGATGCTCAGCGGCCCTCAGTTTCTCGGGATTCAGGAGAGCAAGGCGATCCTCGGCTGGCTTGAGCACAACCAGCCGGAGCTGGTGCAGGAGCTGCAACGGATCATGCCGCTGTCGCGCTTCTCGGCGGTGCTGCAGCGCCTCGCGGGCGAAGGCGTGCCGTTGCGTGCCGTGCGCCTGATCGTCGAGTCGCTGATCGAGTACGGCCAGCATGAACGTGAGCCGGACGCCTTGGCGGACTATGCGCGCATCGCCCTTAAATCGCAGATTTTCCACCAGTACAGCGAGGCGGACGGCCTGCATGCCTGGCTGTTGTCGCCGCAGACCGAAAACGTGCTGCGCGAGGCACTGCGCCAGACCCAGACCGGGGTGTTCTTCGCCCTCGATAACGACAGCAGCGCTTCGCTGATCAACCTGCTTAACCAAGCGTTTGCCGTGCGGCCCAAAAGCAAGCGCGTGATGTTGGTCGCCCAGGATCTGCGCAGCCCCTTGCGGACCTTGCTGCTGGAAGAGTTCAGCCATGTGCCGGTGCTGTCGTTTGCTGAGCTGGGAAGTGCATCGAAGGTCAAGGTGCTGGGGCGCTTTGACCTGGGCCAGGACGAACTGATGCGAGGAGCGGCAGCATGAGTGCAACGTACATACCCACGCCAGGGAGGGCTTGCTGATGTTTGAACTGCGCGTGTTGGAGGGGTTGAATCAGGGCGCTGCGTTGCCGTTGTTTGGCGAGCAGTGGAGCCTGGGTTGTCACACGGACGCCGACCTGCTGCTGACCGACGCCGGGGTGGTCGAGCATCATGCGCGGCTGCGGTTGATCGACGGGTTCTGGTCGGTGCAGGCGGAAGCCGGGCTGTTGCAAAGCAGCACCGGGCAGGCGCTGGCACAGATCGCCGACCTGGCGCTCAATACGCCTTTTTCGCTGGGCAGCATTCGCCTGTGCGTCGCCTTGGCCGACCAGCCTTGGCCCCGGGCGGCGGTCGCGCAGGTCACGCCAGCCGCCGAGCCGCGCCAGGAGGCGCCGCCCGCGCTGGTGCTGTCGTCCATCCCGCCGTTTCAGCAGAAGCGCCTGATCAGCCTGGTGCTGGTGTGTGCGGTCATCATTGTGGCGGTCGGCATGGCGTCCACCGGCGAGCATGAGGCCCAGGCGTCGTTGATGCCCGTCGAGCCGCAAAAGCCCAACCTCGGTTCGCCGCTCGAGGTGCGTCAGCAGTTGCTCAAGATGCTCGGCGAGCGCGAGCTGGACCATCGCGTCGGCTTGCAGGTGATCAATGGGCAGATCGCCCTCAATGGCGATGTGTCCCAGGAAGAGGTCGAACTCGTGGCGCGCATGCTCAGCCGCTTTGCTGAACAGTTCGATACCGCCGTGCCGGTGATCAGTCGTGTACGGGTACGTGACAGCATCCTGCCGTTCAAGATCTTGCAGATCGTCGGCGGGCCGAGCGGTCATGTGGTGTTGGAACACGGCGACCGTTTGTTCGTCGGCGATGAGGTGGATGGCCTGCGGCTGGTGCTGATCGACAACAGCAAGGTGGTGTTCGACGGCGCGCAACGCTATGAGGTGCGCTGGTGAGCGGCACGGTGCAGGAGCGTCTCGACGCGTGGCAATTGATTCAGTCCCAGGGCCTGGCCCGTTTCGCGCCGGTGTCGATGCGCGGGCGTATCCAGCGTGTCAACGGCATGCTGTTGCAGTGCCGGCTGCCCCAGGCGCGTATCGGTGATCTGTGCCAGGTCGAAAAAAAGCCTGGCGATTACATGCTGGCCGAAATCATCGGGTTCGATCAGCAGGATGCGGTGCTCAGTGCCCTGGGCAATCTGGAGGGGGTGCGCGTCGGCGCCGCGGTGGAGCGCCTGGGGGTGCCGCACCGGGTGCGGGTCAGCGACGAGCTGTTGGGCCAGGTGCTGGATGGTTTTGGTCGGCCGATTGCCGGCGAGGGCCCCAGTGCGTTCGTCGAGGCGGATACGCCCGACGCGACCACGGTGTTGTGCGAGGCGCCATTGCCCACGGAGCGCCCGCGCATCAGTCGCGCGTTGGCCACTGGCGTGCGCTCGATCGATGGCTTGCTGACGTTGGGCGAGGGCCAGCGTGTCGGGCTGTTCGCCGGCGCCGGTTGTGGCAAAACCACGTTGTTGGCCGAGATCGCCCGTAATGTGGAATGCGATGTGATTGTGTTCGGCCTGATCGGTGAACGGGGCCGCGAATTGCGCGAGTTCCTCGATCACGAACTGGATGACCAGTTGCGTGCCAAGGCCGTGCTGGTGTGTGCCACGTCCGACCGCTCCAGCATGGAGCGCGCGCGTGCCGCGTTCACGGCGACGGCGCTGGCCGAAGGTTTCCGGCGCAAGGGCAAGCGGGTGTTGTTGCTGATCGACTCGTTGACGCGTTTCGCCAGGGCCCAGCGTGAAATCGGCCTGGCCGCCGGCGAACCGTTGGGCCGCGGTGGTTTGCCGCCGTCGGTGTACAGCTTGTTGCCGCGCTTGGTGGAGCGCGCCGGGTTGACGCGCGAAGGCGTGATCACCGCGATCTACACCGTGCTGATCGAGCAGGACTCGATGAGCGATCCGGTGGCCGATGAAGTTCGCTCGCTGCTCGACGGCCATATCGTGCTGTCTCGCAAGCTGGCCGAGCGGGGCCACTACCCGGCAGTGGATGTGCTGGCCAGCCTTTCGCGAATTTTGAGCAACGTTGCCGAGCCTGGGCACATCCAGTCCGGCACGGCGTTGCGCCGCCTGTTGTCGGCTTACCAGCAGATCGAGTTGATGCTCAAGTTGGGCGAGTACCAGCCCGGCAACGATGCGCTGACCGATCTGGCCGTGGACAGCCGCCAGGCGGTGGATGACTTCCTGCGCCAGGACCTGCGTGAACCCTCGCCCATCGCCTCGACCCTGGATCACCTGATGGAGCTGACTGCCTATGTCCCTTTCTGACGTATTGCCGAGTGACATCGACACCTTGCGGCGCTTGCGTCGATACCGCGCAGACCGCGCCGAGCGGGCGCTGCGCGAGGCCAAGCGGGCGCATCAAACGCTGGTCGCGCATATCCAGCAGGCCCAGGAGACGCTGGAGCAAACGCGCCAGGAAGAGGCCCGGCAATGCGCGCAACTGTTGAATGAACACCAGGGCCAGGTGGTGACCTTCAAGGCGCTGAAAACCTGGAGCGCCAAGGAGCAGCACTTGTCGGCCGGCACCCGCCGCGAAGAAAGCCAGTTGAAGACCCTGCAAGGGCAACGCGAAGAGCAGGCGGTGCAGGTCGGCAGTGCGCAAAAGCACGTGACCTTGTGTCTGCGTCAGGTGGAAAAAATCCAAGAACTCTCCCATTTACTCGCGCAGGAACCGCTATGAACCACGTTTCAGTCAACCCGTCTGAGCGCCAGTACCCGCTTGAGTTCTGGGGCGACCGTGTGCCGGCAATCGACGCGCTGGCGCCTTGGGAGCCACGACTGTTTGCCCAGTTGTTGAATGATGACAGCGACGACGCGAGCCAATGGCAGTTCCTGGCCGGAATCAAGGCTTCGGGGGAAACCGCCAGGGTCGATGCGTTGAGCGAGCAATTGGTTTCGCGGATGGACGGCGTGTCGCAGTGGCCGCTGACGGCGGTCTTGTATTTGCCGCACCTGGGGCGGATCGACAGCAGCATCGGCCGAGAGCAGGGCGCCTGGAGGGTTGAGTTGCGCGCCGAGCGAGAGGGCACGACGCGCTGGCTCAGCGGGGTACGGCAACAGTTCGAGCAAAGGCTCGCTGCGAGCCTGGCACGGCCGGTCAGCGTGCATTTGGCACATACGGCGCTGGCATGATGATGCCCTCCCTGGCGTTACCCACGGTCAAGGGCGATGTGGTGGCGGCCCGGCAACGGTTGGGGCGCGGATTGCGCATGTCGTACCAGGTTGGCGAGCTGCGCGGAGAGTTGCGGCTGGAGCCCGGGGCGGCCCCCATGGGCGTCCAGCCGCTCTGTTTCGAAACAGCCTGCGGCGTATTGGGGTTCAGTGAGCCGGGGCCGCAATTCAGCTTGCTGGGCGAATGCCCGGTGACGTTGGCGCAGGCGGGCAACGATCCGGACTCCTGGTTCTGGGCCCTGTTTCAACATCATTTGAGTGCCCAGGTGCGGGCGCTGTTGGGGCATCTGCGGCTATTGCCCTCTGCCCGGCCGTTGAACTTCGGTTGCCGGTTGTGCGTGACGCTCGGCGCTTCCCACGTGGTGGGCTATCTGTGGCTGTCGACCGAGAGCTTTCTGGCGTTGTGCGAGGCCGGGCCGTGGCGCCGCATGGCCAGCCCGATGCCGACGCGTTTTCAGTTGGCGCTGCCCGTGACGATCGGGCGCCTGCGCGTGCCCCTCAGCCAATTGCGCGGCCTGCGCGCCGGCGATGTGCTGATGTTCGAGCAGGTGTATTTCCAAGCCCATGGCAACGGCCATGTGCAGGTCGGCAGGCAGCGCCTGTGCGTGTTTATTGATGATGAATCCGGGCCTGTCTGCCTGACCCTTACTTCGATCGAGGAAGCGCCTTTGGAAGAGGATTTCGCAACACCGCCCTATGCAGGGCATGAAGACGACACGCCGGTGGTGGATGTCTTCGGGCATGAACCGTTCGACGAACTGAGCATGGCGCTCAATGTGCGATGCGGCACGCTCAACCTGACCCTCGGCGAGCTGCGCAACCTGGCGCCCGGCGCGGTGCTGGGCATTTCCGGGTATGCGCCGGGCATGGCCGGGTTGTATTACGGCGACCGCCCGCTGGGCGTGGGGCAATTGGTGGAGGTGGACGGTCGCCTGGGGTTGCAGATGTCTCGTGTGATTTTTTCCCGATGAGTTTTCAAGGCGTAGACCCGATTGTCCTGGCCGTGTTCGTGGGTGCCTTGTCGTTGATGCCCATGCTGTTGATCGTCTGCACCGCGTTCTTGAAGATCGTGATTGTGCTGATGATTACCCGCAACGCGATCGGTGTGCAGCAGGTGCCGCCCAGCATGGCCATCAACGGCATCGCATTGGCGGCGACGCTGTTCATCATGGCGCCGGTGGGCTATGAGATCGCGGAGGTCGTCAAGGTATCGCCCCTGGACTTGAGCAACGTGAGCACGCTGCAACAAACCGGGCTTGAGGCGGTGCAGCCGTTGCGGACGTTCATGGTGCGTAACAGTGACCCGGACATCCTCACCCACCTGCTGGAAAACACCGCGCGCATGTGGCCGCCGGCCATGGCGCAGGAGGTCCAGCGCGAAGATCTGATCCTGTTGATCCCGGCGTATGTGTTGTCGCAGTTGCAGGCGGGGTTCGAGATCGGCTTCTTGATCTACATCCCCTTTATCGTGATCGACCTGATTGTCTCCAACCTGCTGCTGGCGCTGGGGATGCAAATGGTTTCGCCCATGACCATTTCCCTGCCGCTCAAATTACTGCTGTTTGTGATGGTGTCCGGCTGGTCGCGGCTGCTGGACAGCCTGTTCCTTTCCTATCTCTGAGCTGCCTATGGAACCGATCGTACTGTTCAAACAGGGCATGCTGCTGGTGGTGGTGCTGACGGCGCCGCCGCTGATTGTCGCGGTGATCGTGGGCGTCCTGACGTCACTGATCCAGGCGCTGATGCAGATACAAGACCAGACGCTGCCTTTCGGCGTCAAGCTGGTCGCCGTTGGCGTCACGTTGGTGGTGACCGGGCGTTGGATTGGCCTGGAGTTGGTCCAGTTGATCAACCTGACGTTCGACATGATCGCCCGTTCGGCCTTGAATTGAGGCGTGCCCATGCTGCTCTATCTTGATTTACTGCCAAGCCTGCTGATTGGCATGGCACGCATCTACCCCTGCGCTTTTCTGGTCGCGGCGTTCTGTTTCCAGCACATTCGCGGCATGCCCAGGCACGCCGTGGTGATG
This sequence comes from Pseudomonas veronii, assembly GCF_002028325.1. Taxonomy (NCBI): domain Bacteria; kingdom Pseudomonadati; phylum Pseudomonadota; class Gammaproteobacteria; order Pseudomonadales; family Pseudomonadaceae; genus Pseudomonas; species Pseudomonas veronii. The sequence continues at coordinate 878,616 of NZ_CP018420.1, forward strand.
GTCATGGCGTTGATGCCCGCGCCGGGTATTCATGCGGCGCTGATGGGGCAGGAACTCTCCGCGATGATGTTGGGCGCACTGGTGCTCAAAGAGGCGATCCTGGGCGTTTTGCTGGGGGTGTTGCTGTCGATGCCGTTCTGGATGTTCGAGTCGGTCGGGGCGCTGTTGGACAACCAGCGCGGGGCTTTGGCCGGCGGTCAGCTCAACCCGTCGCTGGGCCCCGACGCCACGCCGATCGGGCATTTGTTCAAGCAACTGGCGATTTTTTTATTGATGGCCAGCCTGGGTCTTGGCGCGCTGACCCAGGTGATCTGGGACAGCTACCTGATCTGGCCGCCGACCGTGTGGTTTCCGTTGCCGGCGGCCAATGGCCTCAGTGTGTTTGTCGAGTTGGTCGGCGACACCTTCACTCACATGATGCTGTACGCCGCGCCCTTTATCGCCGTACTGCTGTTGCTCGAGTTCGGCGTGGCACTGTTGGGGATCTACAGCCCGCAACTGCAGGTGAGTACGCTGGCCCCGCCGATCAAATGCCTGGCCGGCATCGGTATTCTGCTGCTGTATTTCGCCCTGCTGCAGGACTTGATCGTCGGGCGCATGGCGCTGCTGAGTGACCTCAAGCATTCCCTGGGCCTGCTGTTCAAGGGGCCTTTTACATGAGTGACTCAGGGGAAAAGAAACACCCCGCCAGTGCCAAGAAACTGCGTGACCAGCGCAAGAAAGGCCAAGTCGCGCAGAGCCAGGACGTGGGTAAGTTGCTGGTACTGACGGCCTTGAGCGAGATCGCCTTGTTCACGGCCGACACCAGCATGCAGCGCTTCCAGCAGATGATCGCACTGCCGCTGGCGCGCATAGGGCAACCCTTTGCGCGCGCCCTGGAAGAAGTGCTGACGGAGGCGCTGGTGTTGTTTTTCTCCTTCGGCCTGCTGATGGTCGGGGTCGCGATCGGGGTGAAACTGATTAGCAGCTGGATGCAGTTCGGCTTGCTGTTCGCCCCCGAATCCCTGAAGTTGGACTTCAACCGGCTGAACCCGCTCACCCAGCTCAAGCAGATGTTCTCCGCCCAATCCCTCATGAACTTGTTGATGGGCATCGGCAAGTCATTGCTCCTGGGCTTGATACTGTACGTGGTGATTGGCCCGTCGCTGGGGGCCCTGATCAACCTTGCCAACAGCGATCTGCAAACCTACATCCTCGCGCTGATCACACTCTTTCGGTACTTGTTGCATGCGTGTCTGGGGGTGCTGCTGGTGCTGGCGCTTATCGACCTGACGTTGCAGAAGTACTTTTTTGCCAAGCGCATGCGTATGACTCAGGTCGAGGTGGTCAAAGAGTACAAAGACATGGAGGGCGATCCCCACGTCAAGGGCCAGCGGCGCTCGTTGGCTTATCAGTTGGCCCAGGAAGAACCCAAGGTCAAGCTGCCCAAGCTGGAGGAGTCGGACATGCTGGTGGTCAACCCGACGCACTTTGCCGTCGCGTTGTATTACCGCCCCGGCCAAACGCCGCTGCCGAAACTGGTGGCCAAGGGCACGGACGCGAATGCGCGTAAGCTGATTGATCGAGCCAAGGCGGCGGATGTCCCGGTGATTCAATGCGTATGGTTGGCCCGCACGCTGTACGAGGCAAAACTGGGGGCGGGCATTCCGCGCGAGACCTTGCACGCGGTGGCGTTGATCTACCGTACCTTGCGCGACCTCGACGATGAGGCCAAGCGTGAAACCCTCGAGTTGCCGGAGCTGGAGCAGCGCTGATCAGCGGTTGGCGAAACCATCCAAGGCGTCGAGGTCGGCCAGCGACAGCATTCGGCTGAGGACTTGATCCACGGCCTGAAGCTCGGTGGGCAGGGCGTGCCAGATCACCAGTGCGCCCTGGGCATCGAGGTAGATATAGCAGCCATCAAATACCACTGCCTGATCGAAGCGGCGTTCCAGCACGCGTTGCAGTTGCCCGGCTTGCAAGGCCGCCTGGCTGATGTGCAATGCCAACCCCGGGCGGGCGTTGGCGTGCCGTGTGTGCAGGGCGATGCCCAGGCACAACGGCAGGTGAGCGGCATCGCCGCTCACCAGGCTATCGAAGAATGCCTGCCGATGCCGCTCATCGTCCGGCACCCTCCCGGCGTTCATCGTTCCAGCGACACCGTTTGATAGTCCGAACGCTCCCCGGCCGGGCCGGGTTCGACGCGCATGTGCGGCGGCCACCAGATCACCAATTTATTGCTGGTCGATTGTGGGCGTGAGCAGGAGTCCCCTTTGCAGGTCGGGGTGCAACCGCTGATGAACAACGCGGTAATCATCAGGGTGGCGCACAACAGTCTTGGCTTCATGGCGTGGTCTTCCGGGTTGGCGTGAGCAGGGACGGGCGCGGCACACTCAGGTGTTCATCCTTCACCACCGGGCGCATGGCGATGAACACTTCGGCTTCTTCGCCCGGCTTGAGCCAGGCGCGTGGCCAGACTGTGACCGCCAGGGTCTCGGAGTTGCTGCATTCTTTTTCATCGATGCGGACATTGCGCTTGTACTGATTGCGCAGCACCACCACTGCCACGTTGAACTGCGGGCCGGCATACCACTGGCTGCGCTCGGTATTGAGCGCCAATAGCTCGCGAGGGGTACACAACGTGTTCAACGCCAGCGGCATCGGTGCGGCCTTGAAGGCTTTGGGCACTTGCCCGCTGACCAGATGCGCCAGGATGCTGGTGATGTCGCTGCGGTTGATCACCGGCTGATGTGGGGCCAAGCGCCGTGCCAGGGGTTTGAGTGCGGCCTGCAACTCGCTCTGGTCGGCCTGCGGCAAGTAACGCGATGGGTCGGACTGATCGCCGATCACGCGCGGGGTGAGAATGAACAAACGTTCGCGCCGGTTGTTCTGGCGTTCCGTCGAAGAGAACAGCGCTTTGCCCAGCAACGGAATGTCCCCCAGCAAGGGGATCTTGTTTTGCTTGTCCGCGCTGTTCGTTACATGGAAACCGCCCACCACCAGGGAGCGTTTTTCCGCCATGACGGCCTGGGTGCTGACCTTGCCTCGACGCACATCGGGGCCGATGCGTTCGGGGTTGGACTCGTCGAAGTTACCGTCTTCGATGTCCACCGCCAGGTGGATCTGATGGCCACCGCGGCTGGTGATGACGCGAGGCACGACCTGGAAACTGGTGCCGACGGTGATCGGCAGGATGGTCGCGTTCTCGTTGCCGGCCGTCAGGTACTGGGTGCGGTTGAAGTCGATCACCGCCGGTTGGTTTTCCAGGGTGAGCACCGATGGGTTGGAGACCATGGTTGCCAGCCCGCGCGCTTCCAGGGCGCGCACGTCGGCGTAAAAGCGGTCGCGGTTTTCGATCGACAATTGTGATGAGGTGCCGGGCGCCATGTTGACCCCGCCGCGGAAGCGACTGTTTTGAAAGCCCCAGTTGACGCCGAACTCACGTAATTGGGTGCGTTCGATGTCGAGGATGATGGCGTCGATTTCCACCAGTTTACGCGCCACGTCGAGCTGACTGATCAGCTCGCGGTACATCCCCTGACGCTCCGGCAGGTCATAGATCAGAATTGCGTTGTTGCGCACATCAGCCTCGACGCGGATTCGGCTGGGGTTGACCGGTGCCCGCGACGTCAGCGCTATGCCGGCGTCCACCGGCCCGGTTGGCGCGGGTGTGCCGAGCATCTGCCCCAGCAGCGGGTTGCTCAGGCGCGGGAACGCTGGCGTCAGGGGCGCGGGCTGGGACTGCGCGGGGGAGCGCTGAGTCATGCCGGCGAGCATCGCGGGATTGCGTGGGTCGAGCAGCCCGCGCAGCATGGTGGCCACGCCGGGGATGGTGATTCTTTCGTTGCGGTATTCCATTTGGCGGTCCGCGGCGTTGGCGAACTTGAGCGGATAGCTCAACACGCTCTGCTTTTCGTCCGGTGAACGGCGCTGGCTGCTGAACTGCTTGATCTGTTCGATATAGCGCCGAGGGCCAGAGACCAGAACGACACCGTCCTCCGGCAATTCGCCCCAGCCGAAACGACTGTCGAGCAGGCCGATATCGGTCAGTGCCTGCTTGAGGTCGGCAATGGTTTCGGATGACACCTCCAGGCGTGCGGACTCTTGCTGATCGAGGGTGCTGATGTGCAGGGTGTTGTTGTAGAGATACCACTGGAAGCGGTGTTCAACGCCCAGCCTGTCGAGCAGCGACTGCGGGGTATTGGCGCGTATCTTGCCGTTGACGTTGCCCTCCAGCAGGCCCTCGATCTGGAGTTGGGTACCGAAGGTCTGGGCAAAATCTTCCAGGACTTCACGTAACGGCTTGTGCTGGGCTTCATAGGCGTATGCCGTGTTTTTCCATTCGGCGGGGATGGCGGCGAGGGCGCCTGGCGCCGGGGCCAGCAAGCAGGTCAGGGCGATCAGGCACCGCCAATCGGCGCGTCTGGATGAAGTTTCGGGCGGGTCAATGCGCAAGCTGTCGCGCTTGTGGATCTTGTTATGCATAGAAGCTTCTCTGATTAGTACAGCAACGAACGTAGGGAGGTGGGGTTGCGTCGAGGCGCCGATCTGTGGAGGCGCGCGACGGTGGCGCGCCAGGTATCGCGTTGGTTGAGCAGGGACTCGAGGCAGAGCTGCAGCTGCTGTTCGTCGTGCTTGTCATGCAGGCAATGCATCAGCCAGAGCGCGCCACTGGCCGGCGCCTGGGCGAGAGCGCCTGGAAAGTGTTCCAGGCTGACCTCGCCCAGTCGCAGCCAGCTCAGCAGCAATGATTTGTCCGGGCGAAGTGGCGTCAACTGGACACTGAGCAACAGGCTGTTCGAACAATGACGCAGGATAATTTCGTCATTGTTTTCGAATAACCTCAATTCTCCGGAGCCGCGTTTCAAACACTCGGCCAGCAGCGCGTTCAAGTTACTGACCGCTATCCAGGCCTGACTTCAGGAGCATATGTTTGACGCGGGCATGCTCATTGAAGACGTATTCGGAAGTTCGATGCTTGGCGACAAGATCGAAAAAAAAGGCAAGGTCTTCTTCAGACCCGGAATTGGTTTCTGCGGCGAGGTTGAGGTCACGTTTAACCTCCCTTGCGTCGTTTAAAAGCCGATTGCTGTAACCGTCGTAATAGTTCATGGATTCACTCCGTTGGGATGTTCTCCTTTTTGGTTTGTATTTCGAATTGGTTCCATGTGCGGCAATTTTTATTTCATGAAGTGTGTTTAAAACCCATTGTCTGAAGGGCTGTCATCGGGCTTCATGAAAATATTGATCAAGGACGTCCAGTCAATCCGGAAGTCCCCTTCTTCGGTGGTCAATATGAGCGATTGCAGTTTGATCGTATCGTCGGCGCGCAGTGTCCAGTGCGTGCTGCCGCGGTTGGTCAGGCATGCCCGCACCGCCTCCAATTCGAGCGGGTGGCAAACCAGTGTTGCCTTCACCGCTGGCACATGGCTCGCCAGTAATTGCTTGATCAGGGCGGCCATGCGTTGGGGCGCGGGGGTGTCTTCAAGCAGCAGGTGAATCGCCTGGTTGGCGATCGAGGTGGCGTATTGTTCAAGGCTGTCGCACAGGGCCTGACGCTCGATTTCCCAGCGTTTGAGTTGTGCATTGGCACGTTGCCATACTTCAACGCTGACTTTTTCCAGCAGCGCTTCACGTTGGGCGTGTGCCGTCTTCAGCAACTGCCTGGCCTCGGCTTTTGCCTGGTCCACCACATTGCTGGCCTGGGTATAGCTCGCCAGTGTTTCGCAAGAGATCAGGCTCCCCGGCAAGGGCGGCGCGCCCCCGGGCGAGCTGATTTTATATCGGCATAACATCGTTAATCTCCGTGCCCCTCTGAGGCGGCAGCGCTACTGTTCCTGTTCATCGCGCCAATGCGCCACGCCACCGCATGCCAAAGGGTATCGAGGCGGCTATGGGAGTCGCCGAGCGACAGGGCTTTTTCGTCCAGATCCAAAATGCGCCGGCGCGCAAAACGCAACCGGATGCGCTGCCAGGTGGCCGGCGTGACCCAGGCGCGGAGCAATTGCAGCGGGTCATTATCGGGTTGCACCATATCCAGGGGCAGGGCCTTGGCCAGCCTGTTGCACCACTGTCGATGGTTGTCATCGAGTGCGGTGGCATAGGCGGGACGGCAGATGCCGTCAATCAGGGCGAGCCCCAGGTCGAGTTGATCCGTGGGGGCGAGTGCCAGTTGCAGGAGTGCGGGGTCGGGCATTGGCGGCAGGCAAGGGGCAACGCCATAAGGCGTGCCCGTGACGACCTGCCGGCTGCGGTGCAGCTCATTCAGCGCGGCGTGTTGAACGGGGGCTTTCCAGTCTTCGTGGGCACACAACCAGGGCGCGGACCACCATTGGGCCCATGAGAGATTACTCATTGCGGGCCTGGACAGGCGCATCCGGGGATGGGCCGTCTGACAGCGCGTCTGCGGCTCTTTGTGTGCGTTTATGCCAGAACATGCCCGCCGCGATCATCAGCGCCAGGGCGATCAGCCCGAATGTCACACTGGCCCGCCAAAAACCGATGTCATCTCCCGGAACCAGGAACGGCCCGAAGTAAGCCAACCGTTGCTGCTCTAAGTAAGCGGTTGCCGGCACGAAGACGACCGTCAGTTTTTGCGGGTTTTCCACCGCGGCGGTCATCCCCGGAATACTGCTTGCAACCATCCTGCGCACCCGGGCCCTGATATTGTCGGGGTCGAGTCGCGGGTCATGCTTGATGAACACCGAGGCGGAGGCGGGTTGTACCGGTTCCCCCGGAGCGACGCGCTCGGGCAGCACCACGTGTACGCGAGCCACGATGACGCCATCAATGTTCGACAGCGTGGTCTCCAGCTCCTGGGACAGGGCATAGATGTAGCGTGCTCGTTCTTCAAGCGGCGTGGAAATAACCCCCTCTTTGCGAAAGGTGTCGCCCAGCGTCGCGCGCGCGACCCGCGGGAGGCCGGCGGCCTCCAGCGTTCGCACAGCGCGGCCGATATCGGTTGAGTTGACCACCACCACAACGCCATCTTTCGCGGGAACCTTGGTGGCGCGGATATGTTTGTCCGCCAGTTCCGCAACGACCTCATTGGCCTCTTGTTCGGTTAACTGACGATGAAGTTCGACACGGTCACTGCAGGCATTGAGCAAGAATGAGAGCGACAGGATTACTAGGATAAGCCACGGGCGAGTCATGTTGGCCTACTGGAGGTTGCTGATTTTATCGATGCACTGCGCGGTTTTACCGACGCTCTTCGACAACATATGCGTCAGCAGGAGTGCGTCGGAAAGTTGCCCCGGATATTTTCGCGCCTCTTCCAGTTTGTTCTTGCTGCTTAATGCCCGCAGGCTTTTGGTCATACGCTCAGTCATGGAATTGAGCTTGCCTGCGGCTTCGGAAAGCACATTCGGTGGCAGCGCATGATCGACCGCGGTATTCGCAATTGGGGAAGGCATGAGCGTTGAGTTGAAAAAGCTGACATCGGTGGCCGAGTGGGAGGCCTCCTGTATGCCCGAGGTGCCAGGGAGTTGATTGATTTCAGTCGTGCGGATGCTGCCTATCATCATGTTGCCCTGTCAGATAAGGGTTAGAAGATGAGCGTGTATATGACAACGCTCGTGGCGGTATGGCCTTCCCGGCATCGACTGTCGAGAAGGCCAGCAAGCGTTCAGCTATTACAGGCGGAGCATGTCAGCGGCTGCTTTAATACCGTTGGTATTAGCGTTCTCTGCTGCTTTATATGCGTTTTTTACGCCATCTTTGCGCTTCTTTGATTCTACAGCCTCCATCCCAGCATCTGCCTCATCAGCAGACATATTGTTGGCGTCACCGCCACCACCATAGGAGGCGCCAGAATACGAGCCAATCGAACCGATAGTCATGTTGTTTTCTCCGTGCTTGACGTTAGTTTCACTGGAGTCAGCGATACATCAAAAGACGCTGTTGCACACCTGTATCGCTGTTCCATGACTTATGTGGCTAAACGGATTCATGCGTTCCATATGTTGCGGGAAGGTATGTTTCAAAAGATGTTATTGCGTTAACAGGGGCGGCACCCTGTTTCAGTTAAGTGATATTCCCAAATGCTTTATTCGGTGGTACAGCGTTCGCTTGGCGACGCCTAAAGCGATTGCCACACTGTCCACACAGTGGTCGTGTTGACGAAGCGATTCTTCAATCAGCGATTTCTCCATCTGTTGCAATCGTGTCTTCAGGTTCAATTCAAGTTCATGTCGGTTGATCACCGCGGTGGATAACGGCGGCAGGCCCAACACGAAGCGCTTGGCCGTCGAGCGCAGTTCGCGCACATTGCCCTTCCACGGGTGGCACAGCAGTTGTTGCAATAACTGCTTGCTGGGGGGCGACGGCGCGGCGAGCCGGAAGTGATCGGCCTCTTGCTCAATCATGTCCAGGAACAAGGGAATGATCCGCTCTCGCCGATCCCGTAAGGCTGGAAGGTGGATATTGACCACATTCAGACGGAAGTAGAGGTCGCGTCGGAAAGTGCCTTGCTCGACCATTTCGTGCAAGGCGTGCTGGGCCGAGGCGATCACACGCATGTCTACCGGGATAAATCGTGTAGACCCCAGGCGTTCGACCCCGCGCGATTCCAGTACACGTAACAGCTTGGCTTGCAGCGACAGCGGCATGCTGTCGATTTCGTCGAGGTATAGGGTGCCCAGATGGGCGGCTTCGACAAACCCCGCGCGCGATTGCATGGCGCCCGTGTAGGCGCCGCTGTTGACACCGAACAGTTGGCTTTCGGCCAGGGTTTCCGGGATGGCGGCACAGTTAACTGCAACGAAGTTTCCTTTGCGACGAGACAGCTGATGGATGCGTTGCGCCAACGTATCTTTACCTGTGCCGGTTTCTCCCAAGAGGAGAATATCGATATCGAGAACGGCCGTATTGTTCACGGTCGTTTCGATGGCCGGGCAATCGCTAAAGGTCATGTCCGTTATAAGAACGTTTTCGCAGAGCGTCGACATCGTGTTGTGCTCCGATACTGTTGCCACTTCAGGGAGGGCAATTAACCTATGGGTCGGCACGCAGTTAAACAGGAAAGCTTAGTGTTGTCATGATGCGCAGCCGGCGTTAAGAGTGGCACCGGGTATAGGGAGGGCAAGTGCTCTGAAGTTGCAAGCGCTAGTTGAGATGGTTATCCGTGGTCGGCGTAAGATTATTCTTAGAGTGGTGAAGAATAGTTGGGAAGTTTTAATGCTTTGCAGATATGTTGCGGTGTGTGTTCTAAAGTCCTCTTATTTATAATGTATGGCAATGTTTCGCTCTCATGAGTCTTTCACCCACAAAAAAGCCGATGCAGGGCATCGGCTTCTTTATATCGCGACGTCTGCCGCGATCAATGTTTACACGTTGAAACGGAAGTGCATCACATCGCCGTCCTTGACGATATATTCCTTACCTTCCAGGCGCCATTTACCGGCTTCCTTGGCACCGGCTTCACCCTTGTACTGGATGAAGTCGTTGTAGGCGATCACTTCGGCGCGGATAAAGCCTTTTTCGAAGTCGGTGTGGATCACGCCGGCGGCCTGTGGCGCGGTGGCGCCGACCTTGACGGTCCAGGCGCGGACTTCTTCGACACCGGCGGTGAAGTAGGTTTGCAGGTTGAGCATTTCGTAACCGGCGCGGATCACGCGATTCAGGCCAGGCTCTTCCAGGCCCAGGGCCTCGAGGAACATGTCTTTTTCTTCGCCGTCATCGAGCTCGGCGATTTCCGCTTCGATCTTGTTGCACACCGGAACCACGATCGCGCCTTCTTCGTCGGCGATGGCCTTGACCACGTCGAGCAGCGGGTTGTTCTCGAAGCCGTCTTCGGCGACGTTGGCGATGTACATCACCGGCTTGGTGGTCAGCAGGTGGAAGCCCTTGACCGCGGCCTTCTCGTCAGCACCCATGGTCTTCATCAGGCTGCGTGCCGGCTTGCCCAGGGTGAAGTGGGCGATCAGCTGCTCCAGCAGGCCTTTCTGGACCACGGCGTCCTTGTCGCCACCCTTGGCGTTACGCGCGACTTTCTGCAGTTGCTTCTCGCAGCTGTCGAGGTCGGCGAAGATCAGTTCCAGGTCGATGATCTCGATGTCGCGTTTCGGGTCGACGCTGTTGGAGACGTGAATCACGTTCTCGTCTTCAAAGCAGCGGACCACGTGGGCGATGGCATCGGTTTCGCGGATGTTGGCCAGGAACTTGTTGCCCAGGCCTTCACCTTTCGACGCACCGGCCACCAGGCCGGCGATGTCGACGAATTCCATGGTGGTCGGCAGGATGCGCTTGGGGTTGACGATCACGGCCAGGGCGTCCAGGCGTGGGTCCGGCATCGGCACGATACCGCTGTTGGGTTCGATGGTGCAGAAGGGGAAGTTCTCCGCTGCAATACCGGACTTGGTCAGCGCGTTGAACAGGGTGGATTTGCCGACGTTGGGCAGGCCGACGATGCCGCAATTGAATCCCATGGTGTTTCCCCTCGGAAAAGAGTCAGGCCTTCTGGCTGTGCAGGTTTTTCATCGCGCGGTTCCATTCCCCGGCGAGGATATCCGGCAGCACGCCGAGGGCAAAGTCGATGCAGGCATCGAGTTTTTCCTGTTCGGCGCGTGGCGCACGACCCAGGACGAAATTTGAAACCATACTGGCAACGCCTGGGTGGCCAATGCCGAGCCGCAGACGGTAAAAGGTATTCTGATTGCCCAGCTGCGCGATGATGTCGCGCAGGCCATTGTGCCCGCCATGCCCGCCGCCTTGCTTGAGCTTGGCAACGCCGGGAGGCAGGTCCAGTTCGTCATGGGCCACCAGGATTTCTTCGGGTTTGATCCGGAAGAACCCCGCAAGCGCCGCGACAGCCTGGCCGCTGCGGTTCATGTAGGTGGTGGGAATCAACAGACGAACATCCTGACCCTGATGCGAAAAGCGTCCGGTCAGGCCGAAATACTTGCGATCGGCCACCAGGTTTACACCTTGGGCGTGGGCGATGCGCTCAACAAAAAGGGCCCCCGCGTTATGCCGGGTCTGTTCGTATTCTGCGCCTGGATTTCCCAGGCCAACGATCAGTTTAATGGCAGTCACGACAGGGGCCCTTCCTTTGGAGTTGTGGATAACAATGCCGACCTGAGTGCGGCGAAAGTGGACGACAAGGGATCATTTACTCAAGAGTAAACGTCGCGTTATCGCCCGCTTTCTCGCTACGTTTCGGTCCGCGATGTTTCCTCAAGCTCCGGCAATACAGAGTGAATTACTCTGCAGCGCCTTCTTCAGCTTCTGGAGCAACGCGTGGAGCGTGAACGTTGGCAACCGCTTTGTCATCACCGTGAACCAGTGCGACAAACTCAACGCCTTTAGGGGCTTTGAGGTCGGACAGGTGCAGGATTTCGCCGATTTCCAGAGCCGACAGGTCGACTTCGATGAACTCAGGCAGGTCTTTCGGCAGGCAGGTCACTTCGATCTCGGCAACAACGTGCGAAACTTCGCCGCCTTTTTTGATCGGAGCTTCTTCACCAACAAAGTGCACAGGCACGACGGCGGTCAGTTTCTGGCCGGCAACGACGCGAACGAAGTCAGCGTGCAGCACGTGGCCTTTAGCTGGGTGACGTTGCAGGGCCTTGATGATGACGTTCTGCTTGGTGCCGCCGACGTTCAGCGAAATGATGTGGCTGTAGGCCGCATCGTTTTCCAGCAGTTTGGCAACTTCTTTGGCCAGCATGCTGATGGATTCAGGGGCTTTGTCGCCACCGTAAACTACAGCTGGAACCAGGCTTGCGAGACGACGCAGGCGGCGGCTCGCACCTTTCCCCAGGTCGGAACGCACTTCAGCATTCAGAATAAATTCGTTCATGTTGTATCTCCAAAATAACCACATTCGCCCCAGCGTTTGCGACCAGCGCTAAAGGCGATATGGGCAAAAAAGCCCCGCCCCGACAATATGCCGGGGCGGGGCGCTTTTCGTCAGTGAGGTGATCCGAAGGTTTGACCCTTAACGGAACATCGCGCTGATCGATTCTTCGTTGCTGATGCGGCGAACCGCTTCGGCAACTACCGGTGCGATATCCAGTTGGCGGATACGCGGACAGGCTTGAGCTGCAGCGGACAACGGGATGGTGTTGGTCACCACCAGTTCGTCCAGCATTGAGTTCTCGATGTTCTCGATCGCTCGGCCCGACAGCACAGGGTGTGTGCAGTAGGCGAAGACTTTTGCCGCACCGTGCTCTTTCAAGGCTTTCGCCGCGTGGCACAGGGTGCCGGCGGTGTCGACCATGTCATCAACCAGAATACAGGTACGCCCTTCGACATCACCGATGATATGCATCACTTCAGAGTGATTGGCTTTCTCGCGGCGTTTGTCGATGATCCCGAGATCAACGCCCAGGGATTTGGCGACAGCCCGTGCACGCACGACGCCACCAATGTCCGGGGACACGATCATCAGGTTTTCAAAGCGCTGGTCTTCGATGTCATCCACCAATACGGGGGAGCCGTAGATGTTATCTACCGGAATATCGAAGAACCCCTGGATTTGGTCAGCGTGCAGGTCAACCGTGAGAACACGGTCGATGCCTACCACGGTGAGCATGTCAGCCACGACTTTCGCGCTGATAGCTACACGTGCGGAACGCGGACGGCGATCCTGACGGGCATAACCAAAGTAAGGGATTACAGCTGTGATTCGAGTCGCTGAGGAGCGGCGGAAGGCATCAGCCATCACGACGAGTTCCATCAGGTTATCGTTGGTCGGAGCGCAGGTCGGCTGGATAATGAAGACGTCTTTACCGCGGACGTTTTCATTGATCTCGGCGGTAATTTCGCCGTCGGAGAATTTACCGACAGAGATGTCACCGAGAGGGATATGCAGCTGACGAACAACACGTCGAGCCAGATCGGGGTTGGCGTTCCCCGTAAAGACCATCATCTTGGACACGCGCAGTACCTAGAGGCTGAGGGTAACCTGGATGAGTAAAGGAAAATGGCAGGGGCGGCTGGATTCGAACCAACGCATGGCAGGATCAAAACCTGCTGCCTTACCGCTTGGCGACGCCCCTGTATCTGTTGCAACGAGTACCCAGTACTCGGTTCCTTTTAGAGCAGACTTTGCAGCTTGCGATGCAACATCGAAACGTTGCTTCCTTTCGCTACAAACCCTGTAAGGGTCTCTGTAAGAAGGGCCGAGACTTTATCAGCTTCAGCTTTGTTTGGGAAGCCCCCAAACACACAACTTCCAGTGCCGGTTAATTTTGCTTCGGTAAATTTACCTAACAAATTCAAAGCGTTACGTACTTCTGGATAACGCCTTGCTACAACCGGTAAGCAGTCATTTCGACTGTTTCCCTTGGGAACGGGGCGCACTTTAATGGGAGGAGAGTTACGTGTCAACAGTGGATCTGAAAAAATTTCTGCTGTACTTACAGATACTTGCGGGACAAGCACGACATACCAAGGCTCTTCGGGGTTTTCCGGGGTGAGTTTTTCTCCCACGCCCTCGGCAAAAGCCGCGTGCCCACGCACGAAAACCGGGACGTCGGCGCCCAGTGTCAGGCCCAGTGCGGCCAAGCGATCGAGGTCCCAGCCGAGCTTCCACAAGTGGTTAAGGCCCAGCAGTGTGGTCGCGGCATTCGAGCTGCCGCCACCGATGCCGCCGCCCATGGGCAGGATTTTATCGATCCAGATGTCGATGCCCAGGGCGCAACCGGATTGTGCCTGAAGTTTTTTCGCGGCCTTCACGATCAGGTTGCTGTCGTGGGGCACCCCTTCGAATTCGGTGTGCAGTCGGATCACGCCATCGTCGCGCACGGCGAATGTCAGTTCATCGCCGTAGTCGAGAAATTGAAACAGCGTCTGCAACTCGTGGTAGCCGTCTTCGCGGCGTCCCAGGATGTGCAGCATCAGATTGAGTTTGGCCGGGGAGGGCAGGGTCAGTTTCTCTACGGTCACGTTATTGCCCCAGCTTGCGTGGTTGCCAGTCCTTGATCACCAGCGTGATATCAAGGTCGGTGCCGTGCAGTTTGATCCGCTCGGGCAGCCAATAACCGCTCTGTTGCACGTAGCTCAGGTATTCGACCTGCCAGCCGTCCTGCTCCAGGGAGGCCAGGCGGCTGTCGCCATTGAGGCTCAGGCGGCTTTTGCTGTCGGGGGCGGGCAAGCCGCGTACCCACCAGACCAGGTGCGACACCGGCAGTTTCCAGCCGATCTGCTCTTCCAGCAGCGCCTCCGGGGAGACGGCTTCGTAGCGACCCTGGTTGGCCACTTCGAGGCTGACTTGCCCCGGTCGGCCGGTCAGGCGGGCGGCGCCGCGCCCCAATGGGCCGGACAGGCGGATATCGTAGTAGTCCTGGCGTTGCAGCCAGAACAAGGTGCCGCTGCCGGAATCTTTCGGCGCGCGTACCCCGACTTTTCCTTCGATCTGCCAGCCATCGATGCTGCTGAGCTGGGCCTTGTGCTGTTTCCATTGCGCCGGGTTGCCCTGGCCCTCAACGGACTCGCGGGCACCGAAGCCCGCGCAACCGGCGAGCAAGGCGATGAAGCTGAAAACGATAAAGTGGCGCAAGAACATAAACTTAAAGGGTCTCGGAACCGGTCAGGCGCTTGATGGTGCCGCGCAGGATGGGGCTTTCGGGTTGTTCCTTGAGGAACTTCTCCCAGATTTGTCGGGCTTCGCGCTGTTTGCCATTGGCCCAGAGCACTTCGCCCAGGTGGGCGGCGACTTCTTGGTCGGGGAAGCGCTCCAGCGCCTGGCGCAGCAGGCGCTCAGCCTCGTCCAGGTTGCCCAGGCGGTAGTTCACCCAGCCCAGGCTGTCGAGTACGGCCGGGTCTTCCGGGTTGAGCTTGTGGGCCTGTTCGATCAGCACCTTGGCTTCGGCGTAACGCGTGGTGCGGTCGGACAGGGTGTAGCCCAGGGCATTGAGCGCCATGGCGTTGTCCGGGTCGCGCTTGATGATCAGGCGCAGGTCTTTTTCCATCTGCGCCAGGTCATTGCGTTTTTCCGCCTGCATCGCACGGGTGTAGAGCAGGTTCAGGTCGTCGGGGTATTGCAGCAAGGCTTGTTGCAAGACTTTCCAGGCGCGCTCGGCCTGATTGTTGGCCGACAAGGTTTCGGCCTGGATCAGGTACAGCTGGATCGCGTAGTCCGGTTCCGCCTCGCGCGCCGCGACCAAGCGTTTTTCCGCCTCGTCGGTGCGACCGTTGCTCATCAGAATGTCGGCCTGGCGCAACTGGGCGGGCAGGTAGTCGTTGCCGGGGCCGACCTTGGCGTATTCGAGCAGGGCGGCCTGGGGGTCGTTGTTTTCTTCGGCGATGCGGCCGAGGTTCAGGTGCGCCGAGTCCACATGGCTTTCGCGCTCGATCAACTCTTCCAGATAGCCCTTGGCCTCGTCCCAGGCCTTGGCTTCCAGGCACACCAGCGCCAGGGAGTAGCGTAATTCGTCATCGTCCGGGTATTGCTGGACCAGGTTGGCGAACTGCACTTTGGCGTCCTCCATGCGGTCCTGCTCCACCAGCGTGCGCGCGTAAGTCAGGCGCAGGCGCTTGTCTTCCGGGTACTTCTTGATGCTTTTTTCCAGCAGCGGAATCGCTTCCTTGCCGCGATTGAGGTTCTGCAACAGGCGTGCGCGCAGCAGGATCGGCGCGATCTCGCCTTCTTCCGGCGGGTTCTGTTCCAGCAGCTTCAGCGCGGCTTCGGCTTCGTCGTCCTGTTGCAGCAGCAAGGCCTTGCCGAACACGAGCTGGCTGTTCTTCGGGTGTTTTTGCAGCAGGCGGTCGAAACTCTTCATCAGCCCGTTGCGCGTGTCCTGGTCGGTATCGGCCGCCGACAGCGCAAGAAAGTCGAAATGCGTGTCGCCCTTGCCCTGCAGGACTTTCTCCATATAGGTCATGGAGTCGTCGTAGCGCCCCGAGCGCGCCAATTGAATGGCTGCCGCCCGTTGTGCTTCCAGGTCGTGCGGCGCGTTTTTCGCCCAGATCAGCGAGGTGTCCAGCGCAGCCTGGTCGGCCCCCAGGTACTCGGCGATGCGAAACGCCCGCTCCGAGATGCCCGGATCTTGCGTATTGATGGCCTGGGTCACGTAATTATCCAGCGCAATATCGAAACGATTGCGCTGGCCGGCCAGTTCTGCGGTCAGCAGGCTGTACACCGTATCTTCAGTGAACGAGGAGTAAACCTTGGGCTTTTCAGGGGCTGGGGTGCTCTCTTCCACCGGCGGTGTACCGTCGGTCGACACGGGGGCCATGGCCTGGCAGCCGTTGAGGAAGACAAAAGCGAGGAGCAACGCGGAGGATCTATTCATATAGGAAGAGGACGACTAACCTGCGGTCGGATCATCATGACACAAGCCTTCGGCCAAACATAACCGAGTCTCAGTGGATGCCTTTATAGGCACAACGTATAGGGACAATAGACGACGGTGGTTGTTCTGAATCTATCGAAGTAGGACAATTGTCGGCTTCCCGACATCATCAGCGATATTGAATGGCCTTCCTCGCACTCGGTATTAACCACAAGACTGCCTCCGTAGACGTGCGCGAGCGCGTGGCGTTTACGCCTGAGCAGTTGGTTGAGGCCTTGCAGCAGCTCTGCCGACTCACCGACAGCCGCGAAGCTGCGATCCTTTCCACCTGCAATCGCAGCGAGCTTTATATAGAGCAGGAGCATCTTTCAGCGGATGTCGTGCTGCGCTGGCTGGCCGATTACCACCATTTGGACTTCAATGACCTGCGCGCGAGCGCTTATGTGCATGAGGACGATGCGGCAGTTCGTCACATGATGCGTGTGGCGTCCGGTCTCGATTCGCTGGTCCTGGGCGAGCCGCAGATCCTCGGCCAGATGAAATCCGCCTACGCCGTGGCGCGTGAGGCTGGCACCGTGGGGCCGCTGCTGGGGCGCCTGTTCCAGGCCACGTTCAATTCCGCCAAGCAGGTACGCACCGACACCGCCATCGGGGAGAACCCGGTGTCCGTGGCGTTTGCCGCCGTCAGCCTGGCCAAACAGATTTTCAGCGACTTGCAGCGCAGCCAGGCCTTGCTGATCGGTGCCGGCGAGACCATCACCCTGGTCGCCCGTCACCTGCACGACCTCGGCGTGAAGCGTATCGTGGTGGCCAACCGCACCCTGGAGCGTGCCAGCATCCTCGCCGAACAGTTCGGCGCCCACGCCGTGCTGCTGGCCGATATCCCGGCCGAGCTGGTGCGCAGCGACATCGTCATCAGTTCCACCGCCAGCCAGTTGCCGATCCTGGGTAAAGGCGCGGTAGAAAGCGCGCTGAAGCTGCGCAAGCACAAGCCGATCTTCATGGTGGATATTGCCGTTCCCCGGGATATCGAGCCTGAAGTCGGCGAGTTGGACGACGTTTACCTGTATAGCGTCGACGATCTGCACGAAGTGGTCGCCGAAAACCTCAAGAGCCGTCAGGGCGCAGCCCAGGCCGCCGAGGAAATGGTCAGCGTCGGCGCCGAAGACTTCATGGTGCGCCTGCGCGAACTGGCGGCGGTGGACGTGCTCAAGGCGTATCGTCAGCAGGGCGAACGCCTGCGCGACGAGGAGTTGAGCAAGGCCCAGCGCTTATTGGCCAATGGCGGCAACGCCGAAGACGTGCTGATGCAACTGGCCCGCGGCTTGACCAACAAGTTGCTGCACGCTCCCAGCGTACAACTGAAAAAACTCACTGCCGAAGGCCGCCTCGATGCGCTGGCCATGGCGCAGGAACTCTTTGCCCTCGGTGAGGGCGCGTCAGATAGCTCTTCGGATAAAAAACCGTAATGAAAGCGTCACTGCTCAACAAACTGGACGTGCTCCAGGACCGTTTCGAAGAACTGACTGCGTTGCTCGGCGACGGCGAGGTCATCTCCGATCAGGCCAAGTTCCGCGCTTATTCCAAGGAATACGCCGAAGTTGAGCCTATTGTGCTCACCTATCAGAACCTGTTGAAAGTACAGGCCGACCTGGAGGGCGCCCAGGCCCTGCTCAAGGACAGCGACCCGGACATGCGTGAAATGGCCGTGGAAGAAGTCCGTGAAGCCAAAGACAAACTGGCCGAGCTCGAAGGCGACCTGCAACGCATGCTACTGCCCAAGGACCCCAACGACGGGCGCAACGTGTTCCTCGAAATCCGCGCCGGCACCGGCGGCGACGAGGCGGCGATTTTCTCCGGCGACCTGTTCCGCATGTACTCGCGTTATGCCGAGCGGCGTGGCTGGCGCGTCGAGATCCTGTCCGAGAACGAAGGCGAACACGGCGGCTATAAAGAAGTCATCGCCCGCGTCGAAGGCGACAACGTGTACGGCAAGCTGAAATTCGAGTCCGGCGCGCACCGCGTGCAACGGGTGCCGGCCACCGAATCCCAAGGCCGTATCCATACCTCGGCGTGTACCGTGGCGGTGTTGCCCGAGCCGGACGAGCAGGAAGCCATCGAGATCAACCCGGCGGACCTGCGCGTCGACACCTACCGTTCATCCGGTGCCGGTGGTCAGCACATCAACAAGACCGACTCGGCGATCCGCATCACGCACTTGCCGTCGGGCATCGTGGTTGAATGCCAGGAAGAGCGTTCGCAGCACAAGAACCGGGCGCGGGCCATGTCCTGGCTGTCGGCCAAATTGAATGACCAGCAGACCAGCGCCGCCGCCAACGCGATTGCCAGCGAGCGCAAACTGCTGGTGGGCTCGGGCGACCGTTCCGAGCGCATCCGCACCTACAACTTTGCCCAGGGCCGGGTCACCGACCACCGGGTCAACCTCACGCTCTACTCCCTGGACGAGATTCTCGCCGGTGGCATCGACGCGGTGATCGAGCCGTTGCTCGTCGAATACCAGGCCGACCAATTGGCGGCGATAGGTGAATAAATGACCATCATCGCCAGCCTGCTCCGCGCCGCCGACCTGCCCGACTCGCCCACCGCACGCCTGGACGTGGAGCTGTTGCTCGCGGCTGCCCTGGGCAAGTCCCGCAGCTACCTGCACACCTGGCCGGAAAAAATCGTCAGCAGCGAAGCCGCGCTGACCTTCGCCGATTACCTGCAACGCCGCCGCGCCGGTGAGCCGGTGGCCTACATCCTCGGCCAGCAAGGTTTCTGGAAGCTGGACCTGGAAGTCGCGCCCCACACGCTGATCCCGCGCCCGGACACCGAACTGCTGGTCGAGGCGGCCCTGGAATTGTTGCCCGCCACGCCGGCCAAGGTGCTCGACCTCGGCACCGGCAGCGGCGCCATCGCCCTGGCCCTGGCCAGCGAGCGCCCGGCCTGGCACGTCACCGCCGTCGACCGCGTACTCGAAGCCGTGGCCCTGGCCGAACGCAATCGCCAGCGCCTGAACCTGCACAATGCCACTGTGCTCAACAGTCATTGGTTCAGCGCGTTGCAAGGCCACACCTACGACCTGATCATCAGCAACCCGCCCTACATCGCCGCCAACGATCCGCACCTGGCGGCTGGCGACGTGCGTTTTGAGCCGGCCAGCGCGCTGGTGGCGGGCCATGATGGGTTGGACGACCTGCGGCTGATCATCGCCGAGGCGCCGGCCCACCTCAACGCGGGCGGTTGGTTGTTGCTGGAACACGGTTACGACCAGGCCGCGGCGGTGCGTGACCTGCTGCTGAGTCAGGGCTTTGAAGGCGTCCACAGCCGCATCGACCTCGGCGGCCACGAACGCATCAGCCTGGGGCGCCGGCCATGCTGAGCGACCAGGAGCTGTTGCGCTATAGCCGACAGATTCTGTTGAAACAGGTCGACATCGACGGCCAATTGCGCCTGAAAAACGGTCGCGCCTTGATCGTCGGCCTCGGCGGCCTGGGCGCGCCCGTGGCGCTGTACCTGGCGGCCGCCGGGGTCGGCGAGTTGCATCTGGCGGATTTCGACACCGTCGACCTGACCAACCTGCAACGCCAGATCATCCATGACACGGACAGTGTCGGCCTGAGCAAGGTCGATTCGGCCATCCGCCGTCTGACCGCGCTCAACCCCGAGGTCAAACTGCTCACCCATCGCACTGCGCTGGATGCCGACTCCCTGGCCGCGGCAGTGGCGGCGGTGGATGTGGTGCTCGACTGCTGCGACAATTTTTCCACCCGCGAAGCGGTCAACGCCGCCTGCGTGGCCGCCGGCAAGCCGTTGGTCAGCGGCGCGGCGATCCGCCTGGATGGGCAATTGTCGGTGTTTGACCCGCGGCGCGCCGACAGCCCGTGCTACCACTGTTTATACGGGCACGGCAGCGACACCGAACTGACCTGCAGCGAAGCCGGCGTGGTTGGCCCGCTGGTCGGTCTGGTCGGCAGCCTGCAGGCCCTGGAAGCATTGAAGTTGCTCGCCGGTTTCGGTGAGCCTCTGGTCGGACGCTTGTTGCTGATCGATGCCCTGACCACGCGTTTCCGTGAGTTGCGCGTCAAGCGCGATCCCGGTTGCAGTGTGTGTGGGACGCAGCATGGTTAAGGATGCACCGATCGGTGTGTTCGACTCCGGTATCGGCGGGTTGACGGTGCTCGAGGAAATCCAGCAACTGTTGCCCCATGAGTCGCTGCTGTACGTCGCCGATTGCGGGTACATCCCCTACGGCGAGAAAACGCCGGCCTTTATTTGTGAGCGTTTACACCGGGTTGCGGCGTTTTTCCGCGAGCGCGGCGCCAAAGCCTTGGTGATTGCCTGCAACACAGCGACCGTTGCTGCCGTGGCCGACTTGCGCAAGAGCTACCCCGACTGGCCGCTGGTGGGGATGGAACCCGCCGTCAAACCCGCTACCGCTGCGACCCGCAGTGGCGTGGTCGGCGTACTCGCCACCACCGGCACCCTGCAAAGCGCCAAGTTCGCCGCGTTGCTCGACCGTTTCGCCACCGATGTGCGGGTGATCACCCGGCCGTGCCCAGGCCTGGTGGAACTGATTGAAACCGGCGACCTGGGCAGCCCGGCCCTGCGCCAGTTGTTGCAAAGCTATGTCGAACCGTTGCTCAGCGCCGGCTGCGACACCATCATCCTCGGTTGCACCCACTACCCCTTCCTCAAGCCGCTCCTGGCGCAGATGCTGCCCCCCGGCATCAGCCTGATCGACACCGGCGCCGCCGTGGCCCGCCAACTCAAGCGCCTGCTCGGCGAACGCGATCTGCTGGCCGCCGGCACTCCGGGCCCTGCCCAGTTCTGGACCAGCGGCGATGTGTGTCATCTAAGAAATATCCTACCGACACTATGGAAACATCCCGGAGTTGTGAGAAGCTTCGGCTCGTGAAAATTTCGTCAAAATTCGCCGTTAGACGCTGAATTTCTGGCAGTAAGTCGGCTTCTATAAGCGAGATTTCCCTGTGTAAAAACCTATAACTTCGTTCGGAAAGGATGTTTCTTATGAAGCGCTTGTTCTGTTTGGCCGCGATTGCGGCCGTTGTGGTGGGACACTCTTTTTCGGCGCAGGCCGCCGGCCTTGAGTTTGGCCTGGGGGCCACCGGTGATTCGACGCTCACCTATCGATTGGGGCTGACGTCGGATTGGGATAAGAGCTGGATGCAGAGCGACGTCGGTCGCCTGACCGGCTATTGGAGTGGTGCATACACCTATTGGGAAGGTGATCACCGTGCAGGCGCGAGCAGCCTGTCGTTCTCCCCGGTATTTGTGTATGAGTTCGCCGGGGAATCGGTAAAGCCTTACATCGAGGCCGGGATCGGGGTGGCGGCATTCTCCCGCACGCGGTTGGAAGACAACAACCTCGGCCAGGCCTTCCAGTTCGAAGACCGGCTGGGCTTCGGTTTGCGCTTTAACGGCGGGCATGAAGTGGGCATTCGTGCCATGCACTACTCCAACGCCGGGCTCAGCGACCATAACGACGGCATCGAAAACTACTCGTTGCACTACACGATGCCGCTGTAACTTCAGAACCCTGCAAAACCCTGTGGGAGGGGGCTTGCCCCCGATAGCGCAGTGTCAGTCGCAGAATTTGCCAACTGACCCACTGCTATCGGGGGCAAGCCCCCTCCCACATTGAGATATTCGTCGGCCTGAGATCAGCGGTAAGCGGTCGCGAATCCGTTCGCGTTCGGTGGCATCAAAAACTACTCGTTACCCTGCAAAACCCTGTGGGAGGGGGCAAGCCCCCTCCCACATTGTGATATTCGTCGGCCTGAGATCAGCGGTAAGCGGTCGCGAATCCGTTCGCGTTCGGTGGCATCGAAAACTACTCGTTGCCCTGCAAAACCCTGTGGGAGGGGGCTTGCCCCCGATAGCGGAGTGTCAGTCGCAGAATTTGCCAACTGACCCACTGCTATCGGGGGCAAGCCCCCTCCCACATTGAGATATTTGTCGGCTTGAGATCAGCGGTAAGCGGTCGCGAATCCCTTCGCGTTCGGTGGCATCGAAAACTACTCGTTGCCCTGCAAAACCCTGTGGGAGGGGGCTTGCCCTCGATAGCGGAGTGTCAGTCGCAGAATTTGCCAACTGACCCACTGCTATCGGAGGCAAGCCCCCTCCCACATTGAGATATTCGTCGGCCTGAGATCAGCGGTAAGCGGTCGCAATCCCTTCGCGTTCGGTCAGGCATTCCGGCGCGCCCATCTCGAATTCCCGGCAGATCAGCGGCCGACGCGTATAAATCGTACACATCATCGTGTCCCGGTCCAGCGCCGCGCACCAGCCGTCGTCCAGGCGCAGCATGACTTCGCCGCCCCAATCGTCGGTGTCGATATAGCGCTCGGGCACGCCCGTGTCGGTGATCAGCATGACTTCCAGCTGGCAGCAGCAGGCCGCGCACGTCGAGCAGGTGACGGCGGGGGTGGTGATTTGGGTGTGGGGGATGTTGGTCATAGGCACGCAGTGTAAGGCAAGCGGGTGACACAGGTGTGAAAGGGCTGACAGACGTTAGCGTACCCGGCGCATTGGTTAAGCACTGAAACGCCCAAGCAACGGCGGGTTGATGGCTGCCGGCTTGGCCAGCAGCAACTGCGCGGTGCCGATGGTGCGCTCCATAAAGCCGCCTTCGCAGTAGCACAGGTAAAACTCCCACAACCGCAGGAAGTATTCGTCGTAGCCCAATTCCATGAGGCGGCCGTGAGCGCGGCGAAAGTTCTCATGCCACAAGCGCAGGGTTCGCGCGTAATGCAGGCCGAAATCTTCCATGTGCAGCAGGTTCATGTCGGTGTCGCGGCTGAGGATCTGCAGCATGTTCTGCACACAGGGCAGGGCGCCGCCGGGGAAGATATAGCGCTGGATGAAGTCGACGCTGTTCTTGGCCTGTTCAAAGCGTTGCTCACGGATGGTGATGGCTTGCAGCAGCATCAGCCCATCGCTCTTGAGCAGGCGCGCGCACTGTTTGAAGTAGGTCGGCAGGAAGCGATGGCCCACCGCTTCGATCATTTCGATGGACACCAGCTTGTCGTATTGGCCGCTCAGGTCGCGGTAGTCCTGCAACAGCAGCGTCACCTGGTCTTGCAGCCCCATGGCGGCGATGCGTTGCTGGGTGTAGACAAACTGTTCCCTGGACAAGGTCGTGGTGGTGACTTTGCAGCCATAGTGCCGCGCCGCGTACAACGCCATGCTGCCCCAACCGGTGCCGATCTCCAGCAGATGGTCGGTAGGTTTAAGCGCGAGTTTCTGGCAGATGCGTTCCAGCTTGTTCAGTTGCGCCTGTTCCAGGGTGTCTTCGGCGCTCAGGAACTGCGCCGCCGAATACATCATGGTCGGGTCGAGGAATTCTTCGAACAGGTCGTTGCCCAGGTCATAGTGGGCGGCGATGTTCTTCTGCGAACCCTTGCGCGTATTGCGGTTGAGCCAATGCAAGCCTTGGGTGAACGGCCGCGCCAGCTTGGCCAGGCCGCCCTCCAGCGCGTCGAGCACCTCCAGGTTGCTGACCATCACACGCACCACGGCGGTCAGGTCCGGGCTGCTCCAATAACCGTGGATAAACGCTTCGCCCGCACCGATCGAGCCGTTGGCCGCCACCAAGCCCCACACCGCCGAATCGAGGATCTGGATCTCGCCCAGCAGATGCGCTTCGCGGGCGCCGAACACTTGGCGTTCGCCGTCCTCGATCAGCACCAGTTGGCCGTGGCGCAATTGACTGAGTTGCCGCAGCACGGCTTTGCGCAGCAGTGCGGTGGTCACGCCGTTGACGTTCAGGCGGTTGGCCTTGACCGATAAGCTAGGGGATTTCATGGCGGCGATCCTTGGTGTACCCGACGGCGGTGCGAGAGGCGCCATCGGCGGCCTGATGGGGAAAAATCGGTGTGCGTTTGAGCAACAGGCGCAGGGCTTGCCAATAAATCGCCAGGCAGGTCTTGGCGGTCATCCACGGAAAGCGCCACAGATAGCGGTGCAGGCTGGCGCGGCTGAGGGCTTCGCGCTGCAGGCTCAAGGTGGCGTCGAAGACTTTCCGATCGCCCTGCCAGTCGGCCATGTGGACCCCAAGCCTGGCGGCGGGCGGGCTGAAGCTCATGCGGTATTCCAGGTCGGGCGGCAGGAACGGCGATACATGAAACGCCTTGGCCACGGCGAAGTGCTGATGCTCTGCGGCGCCCAGCGCCAGGGCCGGCAGCACGTAGTGATAGCGCTCGCGCCATGGGGTGTTGGTCACTTCACACAGGATCGCGGCCAATTGTCCGTCGGCCTCAAAGCAGTAGAAGAAACTCACCGGGTTAAACGCCAGGCCCCAACTGCGGGCCTGAGTCAGTAGGCAGATAGCGCCCTGGGGTGTACGCCCCAGCGCCTTGCCGACTTGCTGGCGCACGGCATCGCTCAGGCTCATGCCGTGACGGGTGAATTCACGCAGGTAGTCCTGCTGGCGAAAGCCGAAGGCGGCCAAGCGACCTGCGCCGGCCAGGGGCGACAGCCCGAGCACTGCGTCCTGTTCGCTCAAGTCCAGGTACAGCAAGCCGATGCGGTAGCGAAAGGCGTGGGCCTTGGGCGCAAACCGGCGATGGGCGATCCAGCCGCTGTACAAGGCGCTGTTCACAGGGCTTCTCCAAACGCCTGGGCCACGCGCAAGGCGCTGATCACGCCGTCTTCGTGGAAGCCGTTGGCCCAATAGGCGCCGCAATAATAGGTATGCTGCGCACCGTTCAACTCTTCCCAACGCGCTTGTGCGGCCACGGCCGCCAGGCTGTATTGCGGGTGGGCATAGGTGTAGCGGGCGAGGATCTTCAGCGGGTTGATCATCGATGTCTGGTTGAGGCTGACGCAAAAGGTCGTGGCGCTGTCGATGCCTTGCAGGATGTTCATGTCATAGGTCACCGCCGCCTGGCTCTGCGCATTGCCGCTGAGCCGGTAGTTCCAGCTGGCCCAGGCCAGTTTGCGGTCTGGCAGCAGGCGCGTGTCGGTGTGCAGCACCACGTCATTGTCGGCGTAGGGCAGGGCGCCGAGGATCTGCTGCTCGGCACTGCTCGGCTCGCCCAGTAGGCCCAGCGCCTGGTCGCTGTGGCAGGCGAACACCACTTTGTCGAAGGTTTCGGTGCCCGCGGCGCTGTGGATCGTCACGCCCTGTGCATCGCGCTCGACCCGATGCACGGGGCAATCGAGGCGAATCCGTTCACGAAAGCCGCGGGTCAGCGGTTCGATGTAGCGGCTTGAGCCGCCCTCGATCACGCACCATTGCGGGCGGTTGCTCACCGACAGCAAGCCGTGGTTCTTGAAGAAGCGCACAAAGAACTGCAAGGGGAAACCGAGCATGTCCGCCAGGGACATCGACCAGATCGCAGCGCCCATCGGCACGATGTAATGCCGGATGAATCGCGGGCCGTAGCCGCCGGCGTCGAGGTAGTCACCCAGGGTCATGTCGGCACTGATGCGTTGCGCTTGCAGGTCCGCCGGCGCCTCGCGGTTGAAGCGCAGAATATCGCGCAACATGCCCCAGAACCCCGGCGACAACAGATTGCGCCGCTGCGCAAACAGGCTGTTGAGGTTATTGCCGTTGTACTCGAACCCGCTGCGGCGGTCGCACACCGAAAAGCTCATCTCGGTGGGTTTGAACTTCACGCCGACCTGACCCAGCAGGCGGATGAAGTTGGGGTAGGTCCAGTCGTTGAATACGATAAAACCGGTGTCCACCGCATAGCTTTTACCCTCGACGGTGACGTTGACCGTGTGGGTATGCCCGCCGATGCGATCGCCCGCTTCGAACAGGGTGATGTCGTGGCGACGGCTGAGCAGGTAGGCGCTGGTCAGCCCGGCAATGCCGCTGCCGATAATCGCGATCTTCACAGGTCGTCCTTTTTTGGCGGCGGGCTGCGCAGCATGCGTTTGCCGATGATCAGTTGCGCGCGATTCGGCAGTTTCGACAACGGCCACAGGGTGGCGATGAACATCGCCGGGAAGGCGATTTCCAGTGGGCGTTTGTCCAGCTTGGCGAAGATATGCCGGGCCGCCTTGTCGGCAGACCAGGCCAGGGGCATCGGGAAGTCATTGCGCTCGGTCAGCGGGGTGTCGACAAAGCCCGGGCTGATCACGGTGACGTCAATGTTTTCCGGCGACAGGCTGATGCGCAGGGATTCGAACAGGTAGCGCAAACCGGCCTTGGACGCGCCATAGGCTTCGGCGCGCGGCATCGGCAGGTAGGTCACGGCGCTGGCCACGCCCACCAGATGCGGTGCGCGCCCGGCGCGCAACAGTGGCAGTGCGGCTTCGATGCAATAACTGCTGGCGAGCAGGTTGGTGCGTACCACGTGTTCGACGATCGACGCGTCGAATTGCTTGGCATCGACATATTCACAGGTGCCGGCATTGAGGATCACGGTGTCCAGCGACCCCCAGACCTGGGCGATGTGTTCGCCGATTTCGCGCACGGTCTGGCTGTTGGTCAAGTCGCCCGCCACGACCAGCACTTGGCCGGGAAAGCGTTGGGCGAGCGCTTGCAGCGGGCCTTTGGAGCGCGAGCTGAGGGCCACGTGGGCGCCGCTGTTGAGCAGCTCCACGGCGAGGGAGGCGCCGATGCCACTGCTGGCGCCGGTCAGCCAATAACGACGGGGCGGTGTGAGGTTCATCCGACTCTCCTTTTCAGCCAACTGATCACACGGCCGAACACCGGCAAGTGTTCGTAAAGCATTGCGCCGGCATCGAAATAATCCCGATGGCGGTACACCTTGTCGCGCCACATCAGGTGCGAGCAACCTTCCACTCGGATCACCTTGCCCTTGGCCAGGCGCGGGTGGCAAAAGCTCATTTTCCAGCGCAGGTAACCTTCGCCTTCGGCCACCTGGTCGAAGCCGTGGAAGTCGAAGCGCAACTGGCTGACATTACCGTACAACTGCGCGAAATAGTGGTGCAGCGGCGTGAGCCCGTGGACCTCGTGCAGCGGGTCGGTGAAGACGATGTCCTTGCTGTACAGGCTGTCGAGCAGGTGCAGGTTGTGCTTGTCCAGAGTGGCGAAGGCCTGGGCGAAGCGGCGCAGGAAGTCACTCATGTTCGGCTCCGACGGCCTGGCGCGACGGCAGGCTGCGGAATGCCGCCAATGCACGTTCGCGGGAGTGTTTCAGGTCGACGATCGAGCGCGGGTAGTCGGCCACGCCGAACAGGCCGCCAGCGGCCTGCGGGTCGTGTACGTCGTTTTTATTCAGCGTCGCCAGTTGCGGCAGCCAGTGCTTGATGAACACGCCGTCGCGGTCGAATTTCTGCGACTGGCTCAACGGGCTGAAAATCCGGAAATACGGCGCCGAATCAGTGCCGGTGGAGGCGCTCCACTGCCAGCCGCCATTGTTGGCTGCCAGGTCGCCGTCGATCAGGTGGCGCATGAAAAAGCGCTCGCCTTCGCGCCAGTCGATCAGCAGGTTCTTGGTCAGGAACATCGCCACCACCATGCGCAG
Source organism: Pseudomonas veronii (assembly GCF_002028325.1). Lineage (NCBI taxonomy): Bacteria > Pseudomonadati > Pseudomonadota > Gammaproteobacteria > Pseudomonadales > Pseudomonadaceae > Pseudomonas > Pseudomonas veronii. The sequence goes on from NZ_CP018420.1 coordinate 906,298, forward strand.
GCGGTTGTGCATCCAGCCGGTTTCCAGCAGTTGGCGCATGGCCGCGTCGATGATCGGCAAACCGGTGCGCGCCTGCTGCCAGGCGGCGAGGTCGTTGGGCGCGTCGCGCCAGGCCACCGCCTCGGTTTCGGGGCGGAAGGCGCGGTGGCGGGACACCCGCGGGTAGCCCACCAGGATGTGCTTGTAGAACTCACGCCAGAGCAGTTCGTTGACCCAGGTGATCGTGCCGATATCGCCGCTTTCGAACTCGCCCTGGTTGCGCTGCAGCGCGGCATGCAGGCACTGGCGCGGCGAAACCACGCCCGCCGCGAGGTACGCCGACAGCTGGCTGGTGCCGGGCTTGGCCGGGAAGTCGCGCTCATCCTTGTAGTAGCTGATCTGCCGCGCGGCGAACGCGTCGAGGCGGCGGCGCGCTTCGTCTTCACCGGCGGGCCAGAGGGCGCGCAGCGTTTCGCTCGGCGTTTCGAAACCGTCGACCTGTTGCGGTACCGGGTCGCTGGTCAGCGCGAGGGCCGCTTGAGCCTTGGGCGTGGCCACCCGGCGCGGCAGGGCGCTGTGCAGGCGGGCGTAGCACACCTTGCGGAACTGGCTGAACACCTGGAAGTAGGTGCCGGTCTTGGTCAGTACGCTGCCGGGCTGGAAAAACAATTGGTCGAGGTAACGGTGGAAGCTCACGCCGTCGGCTTCCAAAGCCTTGGCCACCGCCGCATCGCGACGGCTTTCGTGGATGCCGTATTCCTCGTTGACGTGGACCGACTCGACCGATAGCTCACGGCACAGCTGGCCGAGTACGGCGGGCGCCTGGTCCCAGGTCGCGGCGCGGCGGATCAGCAAGGGAATATTCAGCGCGCCGAGGGCCTGGCTCAAGTGCTGCAGGTTGCGCAGCCAGAAGTCGACTTTGCACGGCGCATCATCGTGGGCCAGCCATTGCTGCGGGGTGATCAGGTACACGGCCGCCACCGGGCCGCGCTGGCTCGCGGCGGTCAGGGCGGTGTTGTCATGCAGGCGCAGGTCGGTGCGCAGCCAGATCAAGTGCATTTAAACAAGTCCCTGCTGGATCAGTATCTGGTGAGCCGACAACGGGTTTTCGGCGACGAACAATTCAGGGGTGTCGCCGGCTAATGCCGTCAGCTCGGCCTGGTGGATGCATACCGTTGGCCCGACGATCAACTTTGGGCAAGCGATGCCGCCCAGAAGTTTTGCGAGTGCCGACAAATGGAGCGCCTGGCTTGAATACAGCAGCACCGCGCGCGGTTGCAGGTGTTCCACGGCCAGCGCCAGTTCACCGGTCGGCAGCGGCCAGTCGAAGACTTCCACCGGGCAGTCGGCGCTGCTGGCCAGCCAGGCGCTGAGCCACAGGTGCGGTGCCAGGGGCAGGTCGGAATGATTCACCAGCAGCAGCGGTGCGCCGTGCAACTGGCGATTGTTGTGATAGATCCGCGCGCCGAACTTGCTGCGCAACCAGGACAGGAAGAACACTCGTTCCATCTGCGCGCCGAATTGGCCCTGCCAGCGTTGCTCCAGTTCGCGGAGCAGCGGCAGCAGCAGTTGTTCGCACAGGGTGCGCGGCGGGTAGAGCGCCATGGCCTGGTTGAAGGCATCGTCGACCCGGCGTTCGGCCAGCTCGCTGATGGCCTGCACCAGGGTCTGGCGCAGGGTGTGCCATTCGTTTTCGACGGCGTCGGGAGCGACGTGCGCGGAGTCGATCAGGTTTTTCACCTGGCTGACCGGCACGCCGCGATTGAGCCAGGTGAGGATGGTGTGGATGCGCTGCACATGGTCGCGGCTGAACAGCCGGTGGCCCTTGGGCGTGCGCTGCGGCACGATCAGGCCATAGCGGCGTTCCCAGGCGCGCAGGGTCACGGCGTTGACGCCGGTCTGGCGCGCCACTTCACGGATCGGCAGCCAGCCGTCTTCGAGGGCTTGGGCGATGTCTTCGCCGGGTTCGTCTTGCAAGGCTGCGGTCATGAGGTTTTTCATGGTTCAGATCGCATTGCGCAGGCTGAGATTTTCCGGGTGCGGCTGCAAGTAAGCCTGCTGCGCGATGTAGCGGTCCGGGTGGAGGCGAAAGTGGTGCTTGAGCAAGGTCAGCGGCACCACCAGCGGCACGATGCCTTGGTGGTATTGGCCGATCACGGTTTGCATTTCCTGTTTGTCGTCGGCGCTGATGGCCTGCTTGAGGTAACCGCTGATGTGTTGCAGCACATTGGTGTGCGTGCCGCGGGTGGCGCACTTTTTCAGGCCGCTCATCAGCGCGCTGAAATAGCAGCTGCCCAATGCGTCGAGGTCCTCGCCCTTGGCCATGCCGCCGAGCAGGTTGCCGAGGCTTTTGTAATGCGCCGGGCTGTGGGCCATCAGCAGGTATTTGTAGCGCGCGTGAAAGGCCAGCAGGCGATGGCGGCTCAGGCCTTCGCCGAGCAATTGTTGCCAGCTGGCGTAGACGAAGACGCGGGTCAGGAAGTTTTCCCGCAGCACCGGGTCATTCAGGCGGCCGTCTTCTTCCGCAGGCAGGTTGGGGTGGCGCGCGCAAAAGGCCTGGGCATAGATGCCACGCCCGCCGCCGTCCACCGGTGCGCCGTTTTCACGGTAGACCTTGACCCGTTCCAGGCCGCAGGACGGCGATTTCTGCATGAAGATATAGCCGCACAGGTCGCTGTGCTCGGCGGCCATTTTTTCGCCGTATTCACCCAGCGGCGCGGTGACGTTCAGCTCGCGATGCACGCTGCCGACGGCTTGAGGGGAGGCGGCATCGCCCACCAGGCGAATGGTCTCCCGGGGAATGCCCAGGCCGATCGCCACTTCCGGGCACAACGGCACAAAGTCGAAGTACGCAGCGAGCACCTCGCTGCAGAGTTGCGATTGCTTGTGGCCACCGTTGAAACGGACGTTCTCGCCCAGCAGGCAGGCGCTGATGCCAATCTTCGGCTTGAAGGACGGGGTGCTGGACATGGGCAAACCTCTGCAAGATTCCTGTACAAGCGTAAAAGTATGTACAGCTAAATCTCATCATAGGTTTGATGCTGTACAAGTCAAATGCTTTGTACAAGTATTTGTGCGAGGGCTATTTCCAGCCGATTCGCCAGTCCTCGGCGCTTTGCAGGGTTTGCCAGGGCAGGCGTTCTCCGCGCCGGGTCATGACGGCTTGCAGCTCGATGTCGAGCACGTTGCCTTCTTCATCACAAAACAGTTCGGTGACCAGGAAGTGTTTTTCCTTGTTGCGCGGGTGTGCTGCTGTCCACTTCGACAGCAGCAATTTAGCGGGGTTTATGCGGTTCATTACAGGTGCTCGATCAAGCGTCGCGCGGCTTCCTGGCCACTGAGCCAGGCGCCTTCCACGCGGCCCGACAGGCACCAGTCGCCACAGACGTACAAGCCCAGGTCGGCGTCGGCCAGCACGCCGAATTCATGGGCGCTGGACGGTCGTGCGTAGAGCCAGCGGTGCGCCAGGCTGAACGAAGGCGCGGGCATGGCGCTGTGCAGCAGTTCGGCGAAGGCGCCGTGCAGGTGTTCGATCACTGCTTCTTTGGGCAGGTCCAGATGTTCTTTGCTCCAGGCGCTGGTGGCGTGCAGCACCCAGGTGTCGAGGACGGTGTCGCGCCCCGGTTTGCTGCGGTTGCGGGCGAGCCAGTCGAGGGCGCTGTCTTGCACGAAGCAGCCTTCCATCGGGGTTTCCAGCGGCTTGTCGAAGGCCAGCGCGATGGCCCAGGTCGGGTCCATCTTCACGCCGGCGGCGGCACTTGCCAGCTTCGGTGCGGCGGCCAGCAGGGCGGTCGCTTGCGGGGCGGGCGTGGCGATGATGACGTGGCTGAACGGACCATGGTTGCCGCCGTCGGCGTCCAGCAGGTTCCAGTGCCGTTTGCCTTGGAACACTTCGGTGATACGGCAACTGAACTGCACCGGCAGGTCGTCGAGCAGGGCGCGGGTGATGGCGCTCATGCGCGGCGTGCCGACCCAGCGGATCTGTTCATCGGGGGAGGGCGTGAGTTCGCCGGACTTGAAGTTATACAGCTGCGGCTTCCATTGCTCGGCCCAGCCATTGCTTTGCCAGCGCTGCACTTCGTTGACGAAGCGGCGGTCGCGGGCGGTGAAGTACTGCGCGCCCATGTCCAGTGCGCCGGCGTCGCTGCGCTTGCTGGACATGCGGCCACCACTGCCGCGGCTTTTATCGAAGAGTTGTACAACATGCCCGGCGTCTCGTAACGCTCGGGCGGCGGAGAGACCGGCGATGCCGGTGCCGATGATCGCGATGGGGACAGTCATGGGAGGCCTCGTTTTACCGTTGGGTACAGACTACGCCGACACCAATAGCTGTACAATATTGTTTTTTGGTATAAGTTTTGGCGTACCTGATCGTTTGGCGTGACCTATGGTTAAAGCTGAGGCTTAAATCAATGTCACGCCCGATTGCAAATGATCCCTGCTTATAAAATAGACCAGTGATCGGTGGCGAACGTTACATGAGGAAGATCCCATGCATATTTTGCTGACCGGCGGTACCGGCCTGATCGGCCGTCAACTCTGCCAACATTGGCTGGCGCAAGGGCATCGCCTGACGGTGTGGAGCCGTCGCCCTGAACAGGTCGCCCGGTTATGTGGCGATGCGGTGCGCGGTGTCGCCAGCCTGCAAGAGGTTATCGGCCCGGTGGACGCGGTCATTAATCTGGCCGGCGCGCCGATCGCCGATCGCCCCTGGACGCATAAACGCAAGGCGCTGCTGTGGAGCAGCCGCATCAGTCTGACCGAAACCCTGCTGGTGTGGCTGGAAGGCCTGGCGGAGAAACCGGCGGTGTTGATTTCCGGTTCTGCCGTGGGCTGGTACGGCGACGGCGGCGAGCGCGAACTGACCGAAGCCAGCGGCCCGGTGCAGGACGATTTCCCCAGCCAGTTGTGCGTCGCCTGGGAAGAAACCGCCCAGCGCGCCGAAGCCCTGGGTATTCGCGTGGTGCTGGTGCGTACCGGGCTGGTGCTGGCGGCCGAGGGCGGCTTTTTGTCGCGGCTGTTGCTGCCGTTCAAGCTGGCACTGGGCGGGCCGATTGGGAATGGTCGGCAGTGGATGCCGTGGGTGCATATCCACGATCAAATCGCGCTGATAGATTTTCTTCTGCACCAGCACGACGCCCGCGGTCCCTATAATGCCTGCGCGCCGCACCCGGTGCGTAACCGCGAGTTTGCCAAGACGTTGGGCCAGGTGCTGCACCGCCCGGCGTTCATGCCCATGCCGGCCTTCGTGTTGAAGGTGGGGTTGGGCGAGTTGTCCGGTTTGTTGCTGGGCGGCCAGAAAGCTTTGCCCGAACGCCTGTTGGCGGCCGGTTTCACTTTCCAGTTCACTGAGTTGAAGGCGGCCTTGGACGACTTGTCCAGCCGCCTCTAGAGATAGGATGTTGCATGACGGATCACGCGTTGTTACTGGTCAACCTGGGGTCACCGGCGTCTACTTCGGTGGCCGATGTGCGCAGCTACCTCAATCAGTTCCTGATGGACCCTTACGTGATCGACCTGCCGTGGCCGGTGCGGCGCTTGCTGGTGTCGCTGATCCTGATCAAGCGTCCCGAACAGTCGGCCCATGCCTATGCCTCGATCTGGTGGGAGGAAGGCTCGCCGCTGGTGGTGCTCAGCCAGCGCCTGCAGCAGAAAATGATTGCGCAGTGGACCCAGGGTCCGGTGGAGCTGGCGATGCGTTATGGCGAGCCGTCCCTTGAAACGACCCTGACGCGCCTGGCCGCCCAGGGCGTTCAGAAAATCACCCTGGCGCCGTTGTACCCGCAGTTCGCCGACAGCACCGTGACCACGGTGATTGAAGAAGCTCAGCGGGTGGTGCGCGACAAGAAGCTCAAGGTGCAGTTCTCGATCCTGCAACCGTTCTATGATCAGCCGGAGTACCTCGATGCGCTGGCGGCGAGCGTGCGGCCTTACGTGGCGCAGGAGTACGACCACCTGCTCCTGAGTTTCCACGGCCTGCCCGAGCGCCATCTGACCAAGCTCGACCCTACCGGCGCGCATTGCTTCAAGGATGCCGATTGCTGCCGCAACGCTTCGCCGCAGGTGCTTGCCACGTGTTACCGCGCACAGTGCTTCAGCGTCGCCCGCAATTTTGCCGAACGCATGGGGCTGCCGGACGGCAAATGGTCGGTGGCATTCCAGTCGCGCCTGGGCCGGGCGAAGTGGATCGAACCCTACACCGAGGCACGCCTGGAAGCGTTGGCCCAGCAAGGCGTGAAAAAGCTGCTGGTGATGTGCCCGGCGTTCGTGGCCGACTGCATCGAGACGCTGGAAGAGATCGGCGACCGTGGCCGGGAGCAATTCCGCGCAGCGGGCGGCGAGGAGTTGGTGCTGGTGCCGTGCTTGAATGACAGCGAGCAGTGGGCGGTGGCGCTTAACACCCTGTGCGAGCGGGCCCCCGTGGCACTGTAATGTGGGAAGGGGCTTGCTCCCGATAGCGGTTTGCCAGTCACTGGGTGAGGTGACTGTTGTAGCGCTATCGGGGGCAAGCCCCCTCCCACAGGTTTGACCGTGTTACAGGTTGAGGGTCAGGCTGACCGTGAAGTTGCGCGGTTCACCGGGGCTGACCCAGTAGTTGCTGTAGGAGCGTTCGTAGTACTTTTCATCAAACAGGTTGTTAAGGTTCAGGCCCACGGTGACGTTGTCGGTGGCTTTGTAATGCGCCAGCAGGTCCACGGTGTGATAAGCGGGCAGTTCGAAACTGCCGCCGGCTTCACCGGAGCGATCACCGACATAGGTGAACGCCGCGCCCACGTCTGAACCGCGCAACGTGCCGTCCTGGAATTCATACACGCCCAACAGGCTGCCGCTGCGCTTGGCCACGCCGAGAATGCGGCTGCCGGTGGGGATGGCTTTATCGCCCTTGGTCACTTCGGCATCGATGTAGGCGAACGCGCCGATCACGCGCACCGCCTCGCTCAGTTGCCCGCTCAGTTGCAGGTCAAACCCTTGGCTGCGTGCCTTGCCCATGGCGCGTTGGGTGTCGGTGGCCGGGTCCACGGCCAGCACGTTTTCCTTCTCGATGTGGAACGCGGCGAGGGTGGCGCTGAGGCGCTCGTCGAACAGCTCGCTCTTGATCCCCACTTCATACCCCACGCCCTCTTCAGGCTTGAAGGATTGGCCGCCAGCGTCCAGGCCGTTGTTCGGCTTGAATGAGGTCGAGGCGTTGGCGAACACCCCGACTTCAGGTGTGAGCTGGTAGAGCAGGCCGGCGCGCTGGGTCAGGGCGTCGTGGGTCTGGCGGCTCTTGGCGTGATGACGGGTGAAGTCGTCGGTGTGTTGCTCGAAGTGCTCGAAGCGCGCGCCGAGCATGCCGCGCAGGCGTTCGGTGAAGACGATCTGGTCTTGCAGGTTCAGTGCCTGGCTTTTTACCTGTTCGGAGAAGTCAGTGCCGGAGCGCTCGCCATCGGGTTTGGGCTGGCCGTAGACCGGGTTGTAGATGTCGATCGCGTAGGGGCTGCCGGCGATGGCGGTCACGCGTTCCTTCTTGCGGTAGTCCTCGTACTCGGTGCCGATCAGCAACTCATGTTGCCAACGACCGATGTCGAACAGACCGCGCAGTTCCAGTTGGGTGATGCTGTCGTGCCAACCCATGGAGCGTTCGCGGTAGCGGCGGTTGACGGTGTGGCCGTCGCTGTTCAGCGCGCGGTTTTCCGAAGCGTCGCCCCCCAGGCTGCCTTGTTTGTAATGGCTGGCCAGGCGCAGGGCCCACGTGTCGTTGAGGTGATGTTCGAGGGTGGCCTGGAGGCGGTTGTTGTGGTTGTTGATGTCGCCGTCGTTGGGCTCGCCGAGGAAGGTGGAGCGCGACATGCCGCGCGGCGCGACGATGCCGCGGTCGAAGGTGGAGCGGTGGCGCACGAATTCGCTTTCCACCAGCAGGTGCGTGTCGGGGGCCAGTTGCCAACTGAAGGACGGCGCGACGAACACCCGCTTGGCGTCTACGTGATCGCGGAAACTATGGTTGTCTTCCACCGCCAGGTTGACCCGTGTCAGCAGTTGCCCTTCGCTGTCGAGCGGGGTGTTCACGTCCAGCGCGGTGCGATAGCGGTCCCAACTGCCGGCGCTGGTTTGCAGGGTGGTGAACGCGTCGGGCTGGGGTTTCTTGGTGACGATATTCACCGTGCCGCCGGGATCGCCGCGCCCGTACAGGCTGGCGGCGGGGCCTTTGAGCACTTCGATGCGTTCGAGATTGGCGGCGTCCGGCGTGCTCGGGTAACCGCGGTTGGCGCTGAAGCCGTCCTGGTAGAACTCCGACGTGGTGAAGCCGCGCACGCTGTATTCGTAGAGGGTGAGGCCGCCGAAGTTGTTCTGCTTGGAGACGCCGCCGGCAAATTCCAGGGCGCGTTCCACGTCGGTGCTGCCCAGGTCGTTGAGCACATTGGCGGGAATCACGCTGATGGATTGCGGGATGTCACGCAGCGCGGTGTCGGTCTTGGTTGCGCTGGCGGAGCGGGTGGCGCGATAGCCGTTGACCGGGCCGGTGGCGGATTCGTAGGCGTCGGTGGTGACGCTGATGGCGTCCAGTTCAATGCGGGTGTCTTCGGCGCAGGCGGGGTCCAGCAGCAAACCCAAGGCCAGGCCGGCCAAGGGGGGAAACGTGCGAGGCGACATGATAGAGCGTTCCAATGGCGATATTGAAACAATATAACATGTCATTATGTAAGCGGTTCGGTTCTGAAATATGTGCTTACAGGTGCTCGCGAACGGGCACCTGGAGGGCGCGGGTTATTCCTCTTCCGTCACCGGCGCGGGCGGTGGGCGCAGGCCGATTTCCGCCGTCAGGTTGAGCTCTTTACCGTTGCGCATCACCTGGATCGTGACCTTGTCGGTCGGTTTGATCCGCGCCACTTGGTTCATCGACTTGCGGCCATCACCGGCCGGTTCGCCGTCGATGCTGAGGATCACATCGCCCAGTTGCAGGCCGGCCTTTTGCGCCGGGCCGTCGCGGAAGATCCCGGCGACCACGATGCCCGGGCGCCCGGTCAGGCCAAACGACTCGGCCAGTTCCTTGCTCAGCGGCTGCACTTCGATCCCCAGCCAGCCACGGATCACCTGGCCGTGCTCGATGATCGACTTCATCACTTCCATCGCCAGCTTGACCGGGATCGCGAAACCGATGCCCTGGGAGCCGCCGGACTTGGAGAAAATCGCCGTGTTGATGCCGGTCAGGTTGCCGTTGGCATCCACCAGCGCGCCGCCGGAGTTGCCCGGGTTGATCGCGGCGTCGGTCTGGATGAAGTCTTCGTAGCTGTTGAGGCCCAACTGGTTACGCCCGGTGGCGCTGATGATGCCCATGGTGACCGTCTGGCCGACGCCGAACGGGTTGCCGATGGCCAGCGCGACATCGCCGACCCGCAACCCTTCGGAGCGGCCGATGGTGATCGCGGGCAGGTTTTTCAGGTCGATCTTCAATACCGCGAGGTCGGTTTCCGGGTCGCTGCCGACCACGCGGGCCAGGGTTTCGCGGCCGTCGCGCAGGGCTACCACAATCTGGTCGGCGCCGGTGGTCACGTGGTTGTTGGTGAGGATGTAGCCTTCCGGGCTCATGATCACCCCGGACCCCAGGCTGGATTCCATGCGTCGCTGCTTGGGGCTGTTGTCGCCGAAATAGCGGCGGAACTGCGGGTCTTCGAACAGCGGGTGCGCCGGCTTGTTGACGACCTTGGTGGTGTACAGGTTGACCACCGCAGGGGCGGCGATGACCACGGCGTCGGCGTAGGTCACCGGGCCTTGCACCATCGTATTGGTTTGCGGGGCCTGTTGCAGGTTCACATCAAGGCTCGGTAAGCCCACCCACTGGGGGTAACGCTGAATAATCATCATCGCGATCAGCACGCCAGCCAGCAATGGCCATCCAAAAAAACGCAGTGCCTTGAGCATCAAGTAAGTCCTGACAGGTTGCAGGGGGCGGGGGAGCGCCCATAATGTCGCGCATTATACGAGGCTGCGAGCGCCTCGGAACGGGATATTTAGGAGTCTTTTATGGCCGTTGCTTTGAGCACCCTCGTCGAGGAAGCGGACCGCTACCTTGGCAGCGCAAAAATTGCCGATTACTGCCCCAACGGCCTGCAGGTCGAGGGGCGCCCGCAGGTGATGCGTATCGTCAGCGGCGTCACCGCCAGCCAGGCATTGCTGGACGCCGCCGTCGAAGCCCAGGCCGACCTGGTGCTGGTCCACCACGGTTATTTCTGGAAGGGCGAGAACCCGTGCATCACCGGCATGAAGCAGCGCCGCCTGAAGACCCTGCTCAAGCACGACATCAGCCTGCTGGCCTACCACCTGCCGCTGGACCTGCACGCCGAGGTCGGCAACAACGTACAGCTTGCTCGGCAGTTGGACATCACCGTCGAAGGCCCGCTGGACCCGGCCGACCTCAAGATCGTCGGGCTGGTCGGCTCCCTCGCCGAGCCGCTGTCGCCGCGTGACTTCGCCCACCGCGTGCAGAGCGTGTTGGGGCGCGAGCCGCTGCTGATCGAAGGCAGCGAGATGATCCGCCGCGTCGGCTGGTGTACCGGCGGTGGCCAGGGTTACATCGACCAGGCGATTGCGGCCGGCGTCGACCTGTACCTGAGCGGCGAAGCCTCCGAACAGACCTTCCACAGCGCGCGCGAAAACGACATCAGCTTTATCGCCGCCGGCCATCACGCCACCGAGCGTTACGGTGTGCAGGCGTTGGGCGATTACCTGGCGCGGCGTTTCGCCCTGGAGCATTTGTTCATCGATTGTCCCAACCCGATCTAACGCACACCACCCTCCCACATTTGGGAGGGTTCGGCCGGCCATCACCGCCAAACCTCGGGGCATATCCATATACCGTTTCGATCTAGTCGGCGCCCTGAATAGAAGCAGGTGCTGTGCTAGCATGCCTCGCTCGAACACGGCCCGCTGGCCGTCCATAAGATCGTTTTTCCGTGAGTAGCCATGGTCGACAAACTGACGCATCTGAAACAGCTGGAGGCGGAAAGCATCCACATCATCCGCGAGGTCGCCGCCGAGTTCGACAACCCGGTGATGCTCTACTCGATCGGTAAAGACTCCGCCGTGATGCTGCACCTGGCACGCAAGGCGTTCTTCCCGGGCAAGCTGCCGTTCCCGGTGATGCACGTCGACACCCAGTGGAAATTCCAGGAGATGTACACGTTCCGCGACCGCATGGTTGAAGAACTGGGCCTGGACCTGATCACCCACGTCAACCCGGACGGTGTGGCGCAGGGCATCAACCCGTTCACCCACGGCAGCGCCAAGCACACCGACATCATGAAGACCGAAGGCCTCAAGCAGGCCCTGGACAAGTATGGTTTCGACGCAGCCTTCGGCGGTGCCCGTCGCGATGAAGAGAAATCCCGTGCCAAAGAGCGCGTGTACTCGTTCCGCGACAGCAAGCACCGCTGGGACCCGAAAAACCAGCGCCCGGAGCTGTGGAACGTCTACAACGGCAACGTCAACAAGGGCGAGTCGATCCGTGTGTTCCCGCTGTCCAACTGGACCGAACTGGACATCTGGCAGTACATCTACCTGGAAGGCATCCCGATCGTGCCGCTGTACTTCGCCGCCGAGCGCGATGTGATCGAGAAGAACGGCACGTTGATCATGATCGACGACGACCGCATCCTCGAGCACTTGTCCGACGAAGACAAAGCCCGCATCGTCAAAAAGAAAGTCCGTTTCCGTACCCTTGGCTGCTACCCGTTGACGGGCGCGGTGGAGTCCGAAGCGGAGACGCTGACGGACATCATTCAGGAAATGCTCCTGACGCGAACTTCCGAGCGCCAGGGCCGGGTCATCGACCACGATGGTGCCGGCTCGATGGAAGATAAAAAACGTCAAGGCTATTTCTAAGGGGTTGTCATGTCGCATCAATCTGATTTGATCAGCGAGGACATCCTCGCCTACCTGGGCCAGCACGAGCGCAAGGAAATGTTGCGCTTCCTGACCTGCGGCAACGTCGACGACGGCAAGAGCACCCTGATCGGGCGCCTGCTGCACGACTCCAAGATGATCTACGAAGATCACCTGGAAGCCATCACCCGCGATTCGAAGAAGGTCGGCACCACCGGTGACGACATCGACCTGGCTCTGCTGGTCGACGGCCTGCAGGCCGAGCGCGAGCAAGGCATCACCATCGATGTCGCCTACCGCTACTTCTCCACCGCCAAGCGTAAATTCATCATTGCCGACACCCCCGGCCATGAGCAGTACACCCGCAACATGGCCACCGGTGCGTCCACCTGTGACCTGGCGATCATCCTGGTCGACGCGCGCTACGGCGTGCAGACCCAGACCCGTCGCCACAGCTTCATTGCCTCGTTGCTGGGCATCAAGCACATCGTGGTCGCCATCAACAAGATGGACCTCAACGGTTTCGACGAAGGCGTATTCGAGCAGATCAAGGCCGACTACCTGAAGTTCGCCGACGGTATCGCCTTCAAGCCGAGCACCATGGCGTTCGTGCCGATGTCGGCGCTCAAGGGCGACAACGTGGTGAACAAGAGCGAGCGTTCGCCGTGGTACACCGGCCAGTCGCTGATGGAGATCCTCGAGACCGTCGAGATCGCCAACGACCGCAACTACACCGACCTGCGTTTCCCGGTGCAGTACGTCAACCGTCCGAACCTGAACTTCCGCGGTTTCGCCGGCACCCTGGCCAGCGGCATCGTCCACAAGGGCGACGAAGTCGTGGTGCTGCCGTCGGGCAAGAGCAGCCGCGTCAAATCCATCGTCACCTTCGACGGTGAACTGGAACACGCCGGTCCCGGCCAGGCCGTGACCCTGACCATGGAAGACGAGATCGACATCTCCCGTGGCGACCTGCTGGTGCATGCCGACAACGTGCCGCAAGTGACCGACGCCTTCGACGCCATGCTGGTGTGGATGGCCGAAGAGCCGATGCTGCCGGGCAAGAAATACGACATCAAGCGCGCCACCAGCTACGTGCCGGGTTCCATCACCAGCATCGTGCATCGCGTGGACGTGAACACCCTGGCCGAAGGCCCGGCGAGTTCGCTGCAGTTGAACGAAATCGGCCGGGTCAAGGTCAGCCTCGACGCCGCCATCGCCCTGGACGGTTACGCGAGCAACCGCACCACCGGCGCGTTCATCGTCATCGACCGCTTGACCAATGGCACCGTGGCCGCGGGCATGATCATCGCGCCGCCGGTCAGCCACGGCAGCGCCGCGCAGCACGGCAAGTTGGCCCATGTGGCCACCGAAGAGCGCGCCCAGCGCTTCGGCCAGCAGCCGGCCACCGTGTTGTTCAGCGGCTTGTCGGGCGCCGGCAAAAGCACCCTGGCCTATGCGGTTGAACGCAAGTTGTTCGACATGGGCCGCGCGGTGTTTGTACTGGATGGCCAGAACCTGCGCCACGACCTGAACAAAGGCTTGCCGCAGGATCGCGTCGGGCGTACCGAGAACTGGCGTCGTGCGGCTCACGTCGCACGCCAGTTCAACGAAGCCGGCCTGCTGACCCTGGCCGCGTTCGTTGCGCCGGATGCCGAAGGGCGTGAACAGGCCAAGGCACTGATCGGTGCCGACCGCTTGCTGACGGTCTACGTGCAGGCTTCGCCGCTGGTGTGTGCCGAGCGCGATCCACAAGGCTTGTACGCGGCCGGTGGGGATAACATCCCTGGCGAGTCCTTCCCCTACGACGTGCCGTTGAATGCCGATCTGGTGATCGACACCCAGGCCCTGTCGCTGGAAGACAGCGTCAAGCAAGTGCTGGAGCTGTTGCGTCAGCGCGGCGCGATATAGGCGCGCTGATAAGCGTTAAGCGTCAAGCTGCAAAAAAGCCCGTCAGCGTGTGAATCGCGACGGGCTTTTTAGTGTGTCTGAGGGTTAAATTTCTTCGCGAGCAGGGACATCAGTTTGGGTGATTACGTCACTGTCTCTTTTTTCTGAGAGGGTTGCTTCCGAGGTGGTATTGATGGTGTTTTTGCCTCCGCCTATACGAATGTCGCCCTTGCCTTCGGTGGTGATGAAGGAGGCTCCGCCACTACTGGTGATAGAGAACCTTCCGGAAAGTGAGGTCATTGTGTCGCGGTCCCCGCGGCCAGCGATATGAGTCGCCTGATCGGGGCCACCACCTGTTCCGCTCCTCATGATGTTGTTGCCGGCACCGCCGTCAAGTGAGTTATACCGACTTAGTCCCCCGGTCAGAAAGTCGTTGCCGCCTTGTCCTTCAAGCATGCCCCCGCCACTCCCCAAGGACGCTTCATCATCACCGTTACCCAAGTATGCGAATGTTAGGCCGCCTCCGCTCTTGACGTGATCGTCACCGTCTCCGGTGTAGATCGCAACGGTGTTTTTTACGTCTTCATCTACAGTGACCCGGTCGTTGCCGCCGTTGGTTTTGATAAGGAGTGTTTTTAAGGCCTTTTCGTTCTCCAGATTTAACGGGTAACTTTCCCCGTTGATATCTGCCGTAACCTTATTGTCACTGCCCAGGCGAATGTGAATGCGGTCGTTTTCGTTACCCGTATTAATGGTGACGCGTTTAGGTATGCCTGGAGTATTGGCTTCCTGGAGATCGTAATCTGCGCTGATCGTTAGATTGCCGTCTTCGTATGTCTTGCTGTAGACATCCGGTGTCGACTGGTCACGTCCTGGGTGAAGTCGACTAACTAGAAGTGAGGGCAGCGAATATGGAACATAGGGTGCGGATGTCGGCGAGATGTTCATGAAGTTGGTTCCGTAAGTTTTCTGATGGTATTGCATTCTGCGTAGACACTTGATTCATGCGTCTGGCGCCCACCTGAGGGCGCATTGCCTGAGTGGTGTTTAATGGATAGCGGTTTCTGTTGAACTTGTTTCTGCGAGTAACAAGTCGGCCGGTGTTTGGTGCGATATAAACCTTGCCACCACAAAAAGCCCGCCACCGATCACTCGGTGGCGGGCTTTTTACATGCTCAAGAACGTCTCGGTTGAATGTGGGAGGGGGCTTGCTCCCGATAGCGATGCTTCAGTCCGCAGATGCAGTGACTGAACCACCGCTATCGGGGGCAAGCCCCCTCCCACCTTTTGATCAGTGGCGGCCTGGGTAGTCGGTGTGCAACTGTTTCAGCAGCGCGTCCTTGTCTTCCCACAACCGGTTGATCCAGGCCTGGAACGCCAGCCGATACTCACTATCCTGCTCATAATTCTTGCCAATGAACTCGGCCGGAATCTGCACTTCTTCGAACTGCACCACCACGTCCTGCACATTCCCACACAACAAGTCCCAGTAGCCTGGGCGCCCGGCGGGGTAGTGGATGGTCACATTGACCAATGACTTGAGCTGCTCACCCATGGCATCCAGCACAAACGCGATACCGCCAGCCTTGGGCTTGAGCAGGTAGCGAAACGGCGACTTCTGCTGCGCATGCTTGCCGACGGTAAACCGCGTGCCTTCAGCAAAGTTGAAAATGCCCACAGGGTTGGCGCGAAACTTCGCGCAGGTCTTGCGGGTGGTTTCCAGGTCCTTGCCTTTCTTCTCCGGGTGTTTTTCCAGGTAGGCCTTGGAGTAGCGCTTCATGAACGGAAAGCCCAACGCCCACCAGGCCAGGCCAATCACCGGCACCCAGATCAGTTCCTGCTTGAGAAAGAACTTCAGCGGGCGAATCCGGCGATTGAGCACGTATTGCAGGACCATGATGTCGACCCAGCTCTGGTGGTTGCTGGTCACCAGATAAGAGTGCTGGTAGTCCAGCCCTTCCAGGCCTTTGAGGTGCCAGCGGGTGCGCCGCACCAGGTTCATCCACGCCTTGTTGTTGCTGATCCAGGCTTCATGGGTGTGGTTCATCAGCCATTCGCTGAAACGTTTGGCGAACGGCAGGGCCTTGAACAGTGCGACGATGAACAGGAACGAACACAGCAGGATCGTGTTCAGCGCCAGCAGTAACGACGCGATTACCCCGCGCACGGCGGCAGGTAGAAAATCCAGCATTTAGATATCCATAGGTCGGTTGGCGGCTTGAATCGCGGTCAGGGCGATGGTGTACACAATGTCGTCGACCTGGGCGCCGCGCGGCAGGTCGTTCACCGGTTTGCGCAGGCCCTGGAGCATCGGCCCGAGGCTGACGCAATCGGCGCTGCGTTGTACCGCCTTGTGGGTGGTGTTGCCGGTGTTCAGGTCGGGGAACACGAAGACCGTGGCCTTGCCCGCCACCAGGCTGTTGGGCGCCAGTTGCCGGGCGACGGTTTCGTTGGCGGCGGCATCGTATTGCAATGGGCCGTCGATCAGCAGCGAACTTTGCTGTTCATGGGCGAGCAGGGTGGCTTCGCGGACCTTTTCCACCTCTTCGCCGCTGGCCGACTCACCGCTGGAATAGCTGATCATCGCCACCCGCGGGGTGATACCGAACGCGGCCGCCGAATCGGCGCTCTGCAGGGCGATTTCCGCCAGTTCGGCGGCGCTCGGGTGCGGGTTCATCACGCAGTCGCCGTACACCAGCACCTGTTCGGGGAACAGCATGAAGAACACCGACGACACCAGGGTGCAGCCCGGCGCGGTCTTGATCAGTTGCAGGGCCGGGCGGATGGTGTTCGCGGTGGAGTGGATAACGCCGGAGACCAGGCCGTCGACTTCATCCAGGGCGAGCATCATGGTCGCGATCACCACGGTGTCTTCGAGCTGCTGTTCGGCCATCGGCGCGTTGAGGCTCTTGCTTTTGCGCAACGCGACCATCGGTTCGACATAACGCTCGCGGATCAGGTCCGGGTCGAGAATCTCCAGGCCTTCGGGCAATTCGATGCCCTGGGCGCGGGCGACCGCTTCGACGTCCGCCGGCTTGGCCAGCAACACGCAGCGGGCAATGCCGCGGGCCTGGCAGATCGCGGCGGCTTGCACGGTCAACGGCTCGCTGCCTTCGGGCAGGACGATGCGCTTGTTGGCGGCCTGGGCGCGTTGGATCAACTGGTAGCGGAACACTGCCGGCGACAGGCGCATCTCCCGTGGCGTGCCGCAGCGTTGGTGCAGCCAGCGCGCATCGAGGTGGCTGGCGACGAAATCGGTGATGATCTCGGCCCGCTCACGGTCATCGATGGGGATTTCCTTGTTCAGGTTGTTGAGCAGGTTCGCGGTCTCGTAGGAACCGGTACTCACCGACAGCACCGGCAACCCGGCCTGGAACGCGCCTCGGCAGAGGTCCATGATGCGCGGGTCGGGCAGGGTGTCGCTGGTCAGCAGCAGGCCGGCCAGGGGCACGCCGTTGATCGCCGCCAGGCTGACGGCGAGGATGATGTCGTCGCGGTCACCCGGTGTCACCACCAGCACGCCCGGCTTGAGCAGTTCCACGGTGTTGCGCATGGTGCGGGCGCAGATGATGATCTTGGTCATGCGCCGGGTTTCGTAATCCCCGGCGTTGAGGATCTGCGCGCTCATCAGGTCGGCGACGTCACGGGTGCGCGGCGCGTTGAGTTCGGGCTGGAAAGGAATGCAGCCGAGCAGGCGGAAATCCCCGCTGCGCAGCAACGGCGAATGCTCCTTGAGGCGCGCCGAGAAGGCCTCCATGCTTTCATCGGTGCGTACCTTGTTGAGGATCACGCCGAGCACTTTCGGGTCCTTCGGGCCGCCGAACAGTTGGGCCTGCAGCTCCACGCGGCCGGAGAGTTCGGTGAGCACTTCGTTTTCCGGCGCCGAGACCAGGATCACTTCCGCGTCCAGGCTCTTGGCCAGGTGCAGGTTGACCCGCGCCGCATAGCTGGCGCTGCGGGTCGGCACCATGCCTTCGACGATCAGCACGTCCTTGCCCACGGCGGCCTGCTGATACAGGGTGATGATTTCTTCGAGCAACTCGTCGAGCTGGCCGTCGCCGAGCATCCGCTCGACATGGGCCAGGCCCAGGGGCTGCGGCGGTTTGAGGCCGTGGGTGCGCGCCACCAGCTCGGTGGAGCGTTCGGGGCCGGTGTCGCCGGGGTGCGGCTGGGCAATCGGTTTGAAGAAGCCGACTTTCAACCCGGCACGTTCAAGGGTGCGGACCAGCCCAAGGCTGATAGAGGTCAGACCCACACCAAAATCGGTGGGCGCGATAAAAAAAGTCTGCATGCGAATTCTCTGGAGGTGCATGGCTTCGGTGGCGCTCTATGGTTGAGTGCCTACCGGGAATCAGGCGCCAAGGTTATCGTTATTCGCGCTCCTGCGCACACCAGCCGCAGGCAAAGGGCTGGCCTATTTTTTCCAGGCGGCGTGCGGGGTCGAGCACCCAGGCGCGCGATTGCCAGGGCGGCTGGTGGCGCAGGTGCTGGGTGTGGCCGCAGGACAGCTCGGCAACCCAGTGCCGGTCGTCGTCCTGGTGGAATCCGATGATGACGACGGCCGTTGATTGGTCCCGTCCGTCCGGGTTCTGTTCGCTTTCGGGCAAATCCTTGTTTAGACTTGTCCGTTCTTCATTCTTATGCAAAAGGTCTCGCCCCATGACGATCGCCGCTAACAAGGCTGTCTCCATCGACTATACCCTGACCAACGACGCTGGTGAGGTCATCGACAGCTCAGCCGGCGGCGCGCCGCTGGTCTACCTGCAAGGCGCAGGCAACATTATCCCGGGCCTGGAAAAAGCCCTGGAAGGCAAGCAAGTTGGTGATGAACTGAAGGTTGCCATAGAACCTGAGGAAGCTTACGGCGAATACTCCGCCGAATTGGTCAGCACCCTGAGCCGCAGCATGTTCGAAGGTGTCGACGAGCTGGAAGTGGGCATGCAGTTCCACGCTTCCGCGCCGGACGGCCAAATGCAGATCGTCACCATCCGTGATCTGGACGGCGACGACGTCACTGTCGACGGTAACCACCCTCTGGCAGGCCAGCGCCTGAACTTCCAAGTGACGATCGTTGCCATCCGCGACGCTTCCCAGGAAGAAGTCGCTCACGGCCACGTCCACGGTGAAGGCGGTCATCACCATTGATCGATGTTTTGATCAGGTGGTAGCAAAAACGCCCCGACTGGTTCGGGGCGTTTTTTTGTGCGTGCAATAAAGATGTATGGCGCCCAAACAAAAATGCCCCGGACCTTTCGGTACGGGGCATTTCTTAACTGTTACGCAGGTAAACCTGCGTGGCAGTTTATCGCTTAGGCTGCAGCAGCAAGGTTCAGAGCCTTGATGTGGCCGTTCAGGCGACCTTTATGGCGAGCAGCTTTGTTCTTGTGGATGATGCCTTTATCGGCCATACGGTCGATAACTGGCACAGCCAGAACGTAAGCAGCTTGAGCTTTTTCAGCGTCTTTTGCGTCAATGGCCTTAACTACATTCTTGATGTAGGTACGAACCATGGAACGCAGGCTGGCGTTGTGGCTGCGACGCTTCTCAGCCTGTTTTGCACGTTTTTTGGCGGAAGGTGTGTTGGCCACCGTCGAGCTCCTCGAAAGACTTTTTAGGAAATAGCAAACAAAATAGGCCGCGAATCATGCCGATGAGTTGATGGGTTGTCAAGGGCGGTTGATGCGAACTGCTGAGTGGTCGATCTGAAGAGGCGGGTGATTTATTTCCGGCGCTTGACCTGTAAACTCGCGAGCTTTGGCGCTGTGCTGTTGCAGGCGCGCAGTATCGCATAAGTAGGCGCGTAGTTCGCCTGCTCTTTATCTATAGGCGCAAACTCTTTCAATGAATCTGCTCAAATCGTTGGCTGCCGTCAGCTCAATCACGATGATTTCCCGGGTATTGGGGTTTGTGCGTGACACCTTGTTGGCACGCATTTTCGGCGCCAGCATGGCCACGGATGCGTTCTTCATTGCCTTTAAACTGCCCAACCTGTTGCGGCGGATCTTCGCCGAGGGCGCGTTTTCCCAGGCGTTCGTGCCGATTCTGGCGGAATACAAGACGCAGCAGGGCGAGGAGGCGACCCGCACATTCATTGCCTATGTCTCGGGCTTGCTGACCCTGGTGCTGATGCTGGTGACTGTGATCGGCATGCTCGCCGCGCCGTGGGTGATCTGGGCCACGGCGCCCGGTTTTGCCAATACGCCGGAAAAATTCGCGCTGACCACTGATCTGCTGCGGGTGACTTTCCCCTACATATTGCTGATTTCCCTGTCATCCCTGGCTGGCGCCATCCTCAATACCTGGAACCGTTTCTCGGTGCCGGCGTTCGTGCCGACCCTGCTTAACGTCAGCATGATTATTTTCGCGCTGTTCCTCACGCCCTACTTCGATCCGCCGGTCATGGCCCTGGGCTGGGCCGTCCTGGCCGGCGGCCTGGCGCAATTGCTCTACCAACTGCCGCACCTGAAAAAGATCGGCATGCTCGTGTTGCCGCGCCTGAACCTCAAGGACACCGGCGTCTGGCGCGTGATGCGCAATATGCTGCCAGCGATCCTCGGGGTGTCGGTCAGCCAGATTTCGCTGATCATCAACACCGCGTTCGCCTCATTGCTGGTGTCCGGTTCGGTGTCGTGGATGTACTACGCCGATCGCTTGATGGAGCTGCCGTCCGGCGTCCTCGGCGTGGCCCTGGGCACGATTCTGCTGCCGACGCTGGCGCGTACTTACGCGAGCAAGGACCGCCATGAATACTCGCGCATTCTCGATTGGGGCCTGCGCCTGTGCTTCGTGCTGGTGTTGCCGTGCTCGCTGGCCCTGGGAATCCTCGCCGAGCCACTGACGGTGTCGTTGTTCCAGTACGGGCAATTCGGCGCACACGATGCCTTGATGACTCAGCACGCGCTGATCGCTTACTCGGTCGGTCTGCTTGGGATTATCGTGATCAAAGTGCTGGCGCCGGGGTTCTACGCCCAGCAAAACATCCGCACGCCGGTGAAGATCGCGATCTTCACGCTGGTCGTCACGCAACTGCTCAACCTGGTGTTCATCGGTCCGCTGGCGCATGCCGGCCTGGCCCTGGCCATCAGCGCCGGTGCCTGTATCAATGCCGGCCTGCTGTTTTACCAACTGCGCAAACAGCAGATGTTCCAGCCGCAGCCTGGCTGGGGCATGTTTGCCCTCAAGCTGCTGGTGGCGGTGGCGATGATGTCGGCGGTATTGCTGGGCCTGATGCACTTCATGCCGGCCTGGGATCAAGGCCATATGCTCGAGCGTTTCTTGCGCCTGGGCGTGCTGGTGGTGGCGGGCGTGGTGGTGTACTTCGGGATGTTGCTGCTGCAAGGTTTCCGCCTGCGGGATTTCAATCGCAAGGCGCTGGGTTAGCGAGTTTGCCGCGATAAAACCGGTGTTTTATCGATTCCATCCATTTTGCCCTGCGCTGTTGCCTGTGATCCGGGGCCGGGTGTGGTTATAATCGACCACTTTATGAGCAAGAAGCGCGTTATGCAGCTGGTTCGAGGTCTCCACAACCTGCGCCCCCAGCATCGGGGCTGCGTCGCCACTATTGGCAACTTTGACGGTGTACACCGTGGCCACCAGGCTATCCTGGCCCGGCTGCGCGAGCGCGCGGTCGAGTTGGGCGTGCCCAGCTGCGTGGTGATTTTTGAGCCACAGCCGCGGGAATTCTTTACCCCGGAAACGGCGCCAGCGCGCCTGGCCCGCTTGCGCGACAAGCTGCAACTGTTGGCCGAGGAGGGCGTGGACCGTGTGCTGTGCCTGGCCTTCAACCAGCGCTTGCGCAGCCTCAGCGCCGCCGAGTTCGTCGACCGTATCCTGGTGGATGGCTTGGGCGTACAGCACCTGGAGGTCGGCGACGACTTCCGTTTCGGCTGTGATCGGGTCGGCGATTTCGATTTTCTGCAGCACGCCGGCGTAACCCAGGGTTTTACCGTCGAAGCCGCGCAAACCGTCGAACTGGACGGCCTGCGCGTGAGCAGTACCCAGGTGCGTAATGCCCTGGCCGCTGCCGACTTCGCCTTGGCCGAGCGTTTGCTCGGTCGCCCGTTCCGCATTGCCGGGCGGGTATTGCACGGCCAGAAGCTGGCGCGCCAACTGGGCACGCCAACCGCCAACGTGCAGCTCAAGCGCCGTCGTGTGCCGCTGACCGGGGTTTACCTGGTGAGCGTCGACATCGACGGCCAATCGTGGCCGGGAGTCGCCAATATAGGCGTCAGGCCCACGGTTGCAGGTGATGGCAAGGCCCACCTGGAGGTTCACCTTTTGGATTTTGCCGGTGATCTGTATGACCGGCGTTTGACGGTGGTTTTCCACCAAAAGCTGCGTGAAGAGCAGCGTTTCGCCTCCCTCGAGGCGTTGAAAACGGCGATCAATGCGGATGTCGCCGCCGCCCGTGCCCTAGCCGCACCTAGCGCCCATCGCTAACCGAAGAGCCTTAAATGACCGACTATAAAGCCACGCTAAACCTTCCGGACACCGCCTTCCCAATGAAGGCCGGCCTGCCACAGCGCGAACCGCAGATCCTGCAGCGCTGGGACAGTATTGGCCTGTACGGAAAGTTGCGCGAAATTGGCAAGGATCGTCCGAAATTCGTCCTGCACGACGGCCCTCCTTATGCCAACGGCACGATTCACATCGGTCATGCGCTGAACAAGATTCTCAAGGACATGATCGTCCGCTCGAAGACCCTGTCGGGCTTCGACGCGCCGTATGTCCCGGGTTGGGATTGCCACGGCCTGCCGATCGAACACAAAGTCGAAGTGACCCACGGCAAGAACCTGGGCGCCGATAAAACCCGCGAACTGTGCCGTGCCTACGCCACCGAGCAGATCGAAGGGCAGAAGTCCGAGTTCATCCGCCTGGGTGTCCTGGGCGACTGGGCCAACCCGTACAAAACCATGGACTTCAAGAACGAGGCCGGTGAAATCCGCGCCTTGGCCGAAATCGTCAAGGGCGGTTTCGTGTTCAAGGGCCTCAAGCCCGTGAACTGGTGCTTCGATTGCGGTTCGGCCCTGGCTGAAGCGGAAGTCGAGTACGAAGACAAGAAGTCCTCGACCATCGACGTGGCCTTCCCGATCGCCGACGACGCCAAGCTGGCCGCGGCCTTTGGCCTGGCAAGCCTGGCCAAGCCAGCCGCCATCGTGATCTGGACCACCACCCCGTGGACCATCCCCGCCAACCAGGCGCTGAACGTCCACCCGGAATTCACCTACGCCCTGGTGGATGTCGGTGATCGCCTGCTGGTGCTGGCCGAAGAGATGGTCGAAGCCTGCCTGGCGCGTTACGCGCTGGAAGGTTCGGTGATCGCCACCACCACCGGTTCCGCGCTGGAACTGATCAACTTCCGTCACCCGTTCTACGACCGCCTGTCGCCGGTGTACCTGGCTGACTACGTTGAACTGGGCGCCGGCACCGGCATCGTTCACTCCGCGCCTGCTTACGGCGTAGACGACTTCGTGACCTGCAAGGCCTACGGCATGGTCAACGACGACATCTTGAACCCGGTGCAGAGCAACGGTGTTTATGCGCCGTCCCTGGAATTCTTCGGTGGCCAGTTCATCTTCAAGGCCAACCAGCCGATCATCGACAAGCTGTCGGAAGTCGGCGCGCTGCTGCACACCGAGACCATCAAGCACAGCTACATGCACTGCTGGCGCCACAAGACCCCGCTGATCTACCGCGCCACTGCGCAGTGGTTCATCGGCATGGATAAAGAGCCGGCCAGCGGCGACACCTTGCGCAACCGCGCGATCAAAGCCATCGAAGACACCAAGTTCGTCCCGGCCTGGGGCCAGGCGCGCCTGCACTCGATGATCGCCAACCGTCCAGACTGGTGCATCTCCCGCCAGCGCAACTGGGGCGTGCCGATCCCGTTCTTCCTCAACAAGGAAAGCGGCGAGCTGCACCCGCGTACCGTCGAGCTGATGGAAGTCGTGGCCCAGCGCGTTGAGCAGGAAGGCATCGAAGCCTGGTTCAAGCTGGACGCCGCCGAGCTGTTGGGCGACGAAGCGCCGCTGTACGACAAGATCAGCGACACCCTCGACGTGTGGTTCGACTCCGGTACCACCCATTGGCACGTGCTGCGCGGTTCGCACCCGATGGGTCATGCAGCCGGCCCGCGCGCCGACCTGTACCTGGAAGGTTCGGACCAGCACCGTGGCTGGTTCCACTCGTCGCTGCTGACCGGTTGCGCCATCGACGACCACGCACCGTACCGCGAACTGCTGACCCACGGTTTCACCGTCGACGAAAACGGCCGCAAGATGTCCAAGTCCCTGGGCAACGTGATCGCGCCGCAAAAGGTCAACGACACCCTGGGCGCCGATATCATGCGTCTGTGGGTGGCCTCGACCGATTATTCGGGCGAGATGGCCGTGTCGGAGCAGATCCTGCAGCGTAGCGCCGATGCCTACCGCCGTATCCGCAATACCGCACGCTTCATGCTGTCGAACCTGACCGGTTTCAACCCGGCCACCGACATCCTGCCGGCCGAGGACATGCTTGCCCTGGACCGTTGGGCCGTGGACCGTACCCTGTTGCTGCAGCGCGAGTTGCAAGAGCACTACGGCGAATACCGCTTCTGGAACGTCTACTCGAAGATCCACAACTTCTGCGTGCAGGAGCTGGGCGGTTTCTACCTCGACATCATCAAGGATCGCCAGTACACCACCGGCGTCAACAGCAAGGCGCGCCGCTCGGCGCAGACCGCGCTGTACCACATCTCCGAAGCGCTGGTGCGCTGGATCGCACCGATCCTGGCCTTCACCGCCGACGAACTGTGGGAATACCTGCCGGGCGAGCGCAACGAATCGGTGATGCTCAACACTTGGTACGAAGGCCTGACCGAACTGCCGGCCGACTTCGAACTGGGCCGCGAGTACTGGGACGGCGTGATGGCGGTGAAAGTGGCCGTGAACAAGGAGCTGGAAGTGCAGCGCGCGGCCAAGGCCGTCGGTGGCAACCTGCAAGCCGAAGTCACCCTGTTTGCCGAGGAAGGCCTGAGCGCCGACCTGGCCAAGCTGAGCAACGAACTGCGCTTCGTGCTGATCACCTCCACCGCGAGCCTGGCGCCATTCGCCCAGGCCCCGGCGGACGCCGTGGCCACCGAAGTGCCTGGCCTGAAGCTCAAAGTCGTCAAGTCGGCCTTCCCCAAGTGCGCCCGTTGCTGGCACTGCCGTGAAGATGTCGGCGTGAACCCTGAGCATCCGGAAATCTGCGGTCGTTGCGTCGACAACATTAGCGGTGCCGGCGAGGTTCGTCACTATGCCTAATGCCAGTCGTTTCGGACGTCTTGGCTGGCTCGTATTGAGCGTGCTGGTCCTGGTCATCGACCAGGTCAGCAAGGCTCACTTCGAGGGCTCCCTGGAGATGTTCCAGCAGATCGTGGTGATCCCGGATTACTTCAGCTGGACGCTGGCCTATAACACCGGCGCGGCGTTCAGCTTCCTGGCCGATGGCGGCGGCTGGCAGCGCTGGTTGTTCGCCCTGATCGCCGTGGTGGTCAGTGCGGTGCTGGTGGTCTGGCTCAAGCGCCTGGGGCGCGATGACACCTGGCTGGCCATCGCCTTGGCGCTGGTGCTGGGTGGCGCGCTGGGCAACCTGTACGACCGCATCGCCCTGGGCCATGTGATCGACTTCATTCTGGTGCATTGGCAGAACCGCTGGTACTTCCCCGCGTTCAATTTTGCCGACAGCGCCATCACCGTCGGTGCAATCATGCTGGCACTCGATATGTTCAAAAGTAAGAAAACCGGAGAGACCGTTCATGACTGATCAGGTATTGGCTGAACAACGCATCGGCCAGAACACGGAAGTCACCTTGCATTTCGCATTGCGCCTGGAGAATGGCGACACGGTCGACAGCACGTTCGACAAATCCCCGGCGACCTTCAAGGTGGGCGATGGCAACCTGCTGCCGGGTTTTGAAGCGGCCTTGTTCGGCTTCAAGGCCGGCGACAAGCGCACCCTGCAGATCCTGCCGGAAAACGCCTTTGGCCAGCCCAACCCGCAAAACGTACAGATCATTCCGCGTTCGCAGTTCCAGGACATGGAACTGTCGGAAGGCCTGCTGGTGATCTTCAACGATGCGGCGAACACCGAGCTGCCGGGTGTGGTCAAAGCCTTCGATGACGCGCAAGTGACCATCGACTTCAACCATCCGTTGGCCGGTAAAACCTTGACGTTTGACGTAGAAATCTTCGACGTTAAAGCGCTCTAACTGACAGAACCGGCTCCTGCGGGCGCTGGCTTGTGTGGGAGCTGGCTTGCCTGCGATGGCATCACCTCGGTGTACCTGATACACCGAGTCGACCGCATCGCAGGCAAGCCAGCTCCCACAAAGACACGAGGCACAGCATGCAAATCAAACTCGCCAACCCCCGTGGCTTCTGCGCCGGCGTGGACCGCGCGATCGAAATCGTCAACCGTGCCCTGGAAGTCTTCGGACCGCCGATTTATGTGCGCCATGAAGTCGTCCACAACAAATTCGTGGTCGAAGACTTGCGCGCTCGCGGCGCCATCTTTGTCGAAGAGCTCGACCAGGTGCCGGACGACGTTATCGTTATCTTCAGCGCCCACGGCGTATCCCAGGCGGTGCGGACCGAAGCGGCAGGCCGCGGCCTGAAAGTGTTCGATGCCACCTGCCCATTGGTTACCAAGGTGCATATCGAAGTCGCGCGCTACAGCCGCGATGGCCGTGAGTGCATCCTGATCGGCCACGCCGGCCACCCGGAAGTCGAAGGCACCATGGGCCAGTACGATGGCAGCAACGGTGGCGCAATCTACCTGGTGGAAGACGAAAAAGACGTCGCCAACCTGCAGGTACGCAACCCTGAGCGTTTGGCCTTCGTCACCCAGACCACGTTGTCGATGGACGACACCAGCCGAGTGATCGATGCCTTGCGCACACGCTTCCCGGCAATTGGCGGCCCACGCAAGGACGACATCTGCTACGCCACGCAAAACCGCCAGGACGCAGTCAAGCAACTGGCCGATGAATGTGATGTGGTGCTGGTTGTCGGCAGCCCTAACAGCTCCAACTCCAACCGCCTGCGTGAACTGGCTGAACGCATGGCCACGCCGGCGTACCTGATCGACGGCGCCGAGGACATGCAGCGCAGCTGGTTCGACGGCGTCGAGCGCATCGGTATCACTGCGGGCGCCTCGGCACCGGAAGTGCTGGTGCGCGGTGTGATCCAGCAGTTGCAGGCCTGGGGCGCTACCGGTGCCGATGAGTTGGCCGGTCGTGAGGAGAACATCACTTTCTCCATGCCCAAGGAGCTGCGGGTGCGTTCGCTGCTCTGAGTCCCAGGATGTTGAGCGAGCCCCGGCATAATGCCTGCTCGGTTTTATCCCGGCGCAGGCTGATGCGTCCGCTGGGAGCCAGCACCACTTGAAACAGGCTTTGTGCCTGATCCGTGGCGCATACATGCACGGTGCCGGCACGAAAGCCCCCGCCGGCAAAGACCGGCTCGCCCAGCCCGCTGAAGCGTACCTGGCTCCTGACCGGGCCATTGCCCACGATCGGTACGCGCCCATTGTCCTGGTGCTCCAGCAGTACGGGATTATCGTCGTCCAGATGGCCTCGCCCGTTCAGGTCCACGATCACCCGCCAGCCCCTGCTCCAATCGTCGTCCAAGGCATGAATGACTACCGCCCGGTTGCGTGCGATGGCTTCGCTGCGCGCATAGCGCAGGCCGCCAACCAAAGACTGGGCCGCACTGTGTCGCTGCTGGGACTCCAGCAACCCCTTGAAACTGGGGACCGCCAGCTGCGCGAGGATGCCGCTCAGGATCAGCCCGAGCAGTAGTTCGATCAGGGTGAAGCCTCGTTGTGTCATGTGCGGTTCCTCCGTGGACGCGATGAATATTCAGGTGGCATGCCTAGGTATAGCGCTCCGGTCGTGGCGTTGAATGCTGGCCTTTATGTCCAAAGTATTTCCCTTTGTTCCGGGAGCGGCACAGGCCGAAAACCGCCGCTAGTCTTGGGCCGCACAGCAGGTTTTTCCTGCTTTTTCCGGCCTTTGACAGGGATGACGACGGTAATGCTTGCTTGCTCGACTGCTTTGTTTCGACCGGTGACTTCCCGCCACCAAACCGGCATGACCCTGATCGAGGTGGTGGTGGCGGTGCTGATTCTGGTGATCGGCCTGCTGGGCGCTGCGGTGGTCCAGCTCAATGCGCTCAAGTACACCGACAGTACGCGGATGACCAGCCAGGCCAGCTTCATCGCCTACGACATGCTGGACCGCATTCGCGCCAATGCTGGCGCCGACTATTCGTGGGTGCGAACCGAGCGCGCGCCACTGTTCACGTCGACGGGCAGCGTGCGCGACCTCGACCTGCATGATTTCGAGGCCAATATCATCGGTTTCGCCGGCGACAGCGGCAGTGGCTCGGTGCTCGTTCGTGCCGATGAGGTGACCGTGAGCATCAGTTGGGATGATGCCAGGGGGGCAAAAAAAGCCGGGGCGAGGGAAACGCTCACACTCACCAGCCGCATCGCCGATGAATCGCAGGTGTCGCAATGAATCGGCGGATGCGGGGTTTCAGTGTGTTGGAGCTGCTGCTGGCGTTGACGCTCGGGTTGGTGCTGAGCCTTGGGTTCAGCCAAATCGCCATCAGCGCTCGAACCACCGATGCCAGCCAGCAGGCCGCCATGCTGCTGCAGGATGATGCGCGGTTTGCGCTCGGCAAGCTGATTCAGGACATTCGCCTGGCGGGCATGTTCGGTTGCCTGGCTACGGCATCGATCGAAGGTGCGCCGTTGGCTTTCGATCGACCAATCAGCTGGAATGCCACGGGTGACGCAAGGTCGCTGACGCTGGTCAGCGCTGAGGTCGGCGAGGACGGCGGCGCGCCGGATTGGACCGTATTGTCCGACTGCTCCGGCTCTGCCCACGCTTATGCCGGTACGCCACCACCCGCCGTGCCGGGGCAGATACGCTTTGCGATACGCCAGCTCACCTACACCTTCGAGGCTGGCCAGCTGAAAGTCAGTACCCCGTCAGCCCCGGCCAAGGCGGTGCTGGTGGACAACGTGCAGGCGTTCGAGATCAGTTTCGGCGTGGCAGCCAAGCCTGACTCGACGCCGGTGGTGGGTTATGACCCCGGCCCGGCCGACAATTCGCTGATACGCAGTGTACGCATCCGTTTGACGCTGCAAGACCCGGACGGGTTGGTGAAGGCGCAAACCTGGAGCGTGGTTGCAGCGCTGCGCAACCGGCTGGGGTAGGGCGACCATGGCAGGGTTTCGTGTTGTTGAACGACGGCAGGCGGGCATGGTGCTGCTGATCAGCCTGGTGTTCCTGTTGCTGTTATCGCTGATCGCGTTGTCTTCGATGCAGGGTGCGGTGTCCCAGCAGAAGGTCGTTGGCAGTGTCTGGCATCGCAACCAGTCGCTGCAAAGTGCCGAAAGTGGCCTGAGGCTGGGGGAGGCGGCCGTGCGGCGGGCAGGCGCCGCGTGGCCTGTGTGCGCGTCGATCATCACCTGTGCGCCGCCGCGCGAGTCGTCCTCGGTGATAGCTCCCGGAACCGATCCCGTTTCGAGGGTGAACTGGGCCGCCATGGACGGCGGTCTTTACGCGGTTCAAGCGCTCGGGCCTGTCGTGGGGCTGGCTCATTTGCCTGCGCAGATGCCGGCAATGCTCTATCGGGTTACGGCGGTGGGGCTCCGTGGCCAATCGCGCACGGTGCTGGAGGCCATGTATGCGCGGGTGGACGAGGGAGGGCGCTCGCGGTTTCAGCGAGTGATGTGGCGACAACTTTACTGAGGAGCGGCGCAATGGGCATGGATAGCCAGGGTTTTACATTGATTGAGTTACTGACTGCCGTGGCGATCGTCGCGGTGCTGGCCGGTGTCGTTTATCCGGCGTATGTCGGCCATGTGAACAAGGCCTATCGCGCGGAAATTGTCGTGCTGTTGACCGAGCAAGCTCAGTCTCTGGAGCGGTATTACACGAGCAATGGCAGTTTTATTGATGCAAGCGGCGTCAGCGTCGGCAATGATCGCTATAGAATCACGGCTGCGCTGAACCCTCAGGATTTCAGCCTGCTGGCCACACCAGGCGTCGACTCTGTCATGGCAGGCGACGCTTGCGGGGCATTCAGCCTGACCAGTAGCGGTGCGCGGACCAACCCCGGAGCGGCCCCAGGCATGTCACGCAAGACATGCTGGGGGCAGTGATGGGTGTACTCCATGAGTGGGCGCCGAGTGCGCTTTTCCCTTTTTATCGGCTGGATCAAATGATGGCTAAGCAACAGCGAGTGGTGGTGGTCGGTGGCGGAGTAATCGGCTTGTTGACGGCGTTCAACCTGGCGACCCAGGGCCTGGCAGTCGTACTGCTGGAGCGCTCGGGGCTCGGGCAGGAGTCCTCGTGGGCAGGTGGCGGCATTGTCTCGCCACTGTACCCGTGGCGCTACAGCCCGGCAGTCACGGCTTTGGCTCATTGGTCCCAGGACTTTTATCCACAACTGGCCGAGCGCTTGTTTGCCGATACCGGCGTTGATCCGGAGGTCCACACCACCGGGCTCTACTGGCTGGACCTGGAGGATGAAGCCGACGCATTGGCCTGGGCCGCGCGCGAAGGACGGCCATTGAGCAAGGTGGATGTGTCGGTCGCCCATGATGCGGTTCCGGTGCTGGGCGGTGGTTACTCCCAGGCGATCTACATGGCGAATGTGGCGAATGTGCGCAACCCGCGCCTGATCAAATCCCTCAAGGCGGCGCTGCTGGCGCTGCCAGGCGTGACGATTCATGAACAGTGCGAAGTTGACGGGTTTGTGTTGGACGGCGACAACGTCGTCGGCGTGAATACGCCTGCCGGGCCGGTGCTCGGTGATCAGGTCGTGCTTGCGGCGGGGGCCTGGAGTGGGCAGTTGCTGGACAAGCTGGGCCTGTCGCTGCCGGTTGAGCCGGTCAAAGGCCAGATGATTTTGTACAAATGCGCCTCGGACTTTCTGTCGAGCATGGTCCTGGCCAACGGACGTTATGCGATCCCGCGGCGTGACGGGCACATTCTGATTGGCAGTACCCTGGAACATGAAGGGTTCGACAAGACGCCGACCGGATCGGCGCTGGAGAGCCTGAAGGCTTCGGCCGTGGAGTTGATTCCCGCCTTGGCGGATGCCGAGGTGGTTGGCCATTGGGCGGGCCTGCGGCCAGGCTCGCCGGAAGGTATTCCCTACATCGGTCCTGTCCCCGGTTTCAAAGGGCTGTGGCTCAATTGCGGGCATTACCGCAACGGCCTCGTGCTGGCGCCGGCGTCGTGCCAGTTATTCGCCGATTTGTTGCTGGGGCACACGCCGATCATCGACCCGGCACCCTACGCGCCCACAGGTCGGATCAACGTTGGATAGCTTTCGGCCCTTGCTCCAGATGCGCCTGGGTGCAATACCATTCTTGCCGTGAGCTCAGTGCTCGGTCCTGCGGCAGATGCACGCCGCAGTGAGCGCAGCGCACCATTGGCGTTGCGTCGGGTTCGCCGGAACGTTGTTGTTTGACGGCCGGGTTTTTGAATTTGCGCCAGAACCATACCGCGGCAGCAATGACGGCAATCCAGAACAGTAGACGAACCATGATGGGCAGTTTCTCGACAAGGAATGCGCCAGTTTAGCCAAGGACGTGGCAGGCGCACAGCGCAATAACGCTTGCGCATAAAAAAGGGAGCCCCGAGGGCTCCCTTTTTACGTTGCGTCGGATGATCAGTCGAACACACCGAAGGTCATGTAGCTGAACCACGAGCGGTCCTGGTTGTTGCCCAGGGCTTGCGGCGCTTGTTCTTCGATCACATCGCCATTTTCATCATGGGGCTTGAGGTCCGCAGGGATGGCTTCCTTGGCGTCCTGGAACTGTTTCATCACGTCCTGGTTGGCGCGGGTTTCACCCGGCGGCAGCGGTGGACGCGACTCGATCAGACCCAGGGTGTACTTGCTCAGCCACGAACGGTTGTCCGCTTCGGCAACCTGAGGCACGAACTGGCCGTCTTTCAGGCTTGGGTGATCCGGGTAGTTGAGCTTCAGGGTTTCCAGGCTGGTGGCCGCCAGGGCGTCCAGGTGCAGGCGCTGGTAGGCCTCGGTCATCACCGCCAGGCCATCACCCACGGAAGGGGTTTCCTGGAAGTTTTCCACGACATAGCGACCACGGTTGGCGGCTGCCACGTAAGCCTGACGGGTCAGGTAGTAGTGGGCCACGTGGATTTCGTAGGAGGCCAGCAGGTTGCGCAGGTAGATCATGCGCTGCTTGGCGTCCGGCGCGTAGCGGCTGTTGGGATAGCGGCTGGTCAGCTGGGCGAACTCGTTGTAGGAGTCGCGGGCAGCGCCCGGGTCACGCTTGGTCATGTCCAGCGGCAGGAAGCGCGCCAGCAGGCCAACGTCCTGGTCGAACGAGGTCAGGCCCTTGAGGTAGTAGGCATAGTCGACGTTCGGGTGCTGCGGGTGCAGGCGGATAAAACGCTCGGCGGCGGACTTGGCGGCTTCCGGCTCGGCGTTCTTGTAGTTGGCGTAGATCAGCTCGAGCTGGGCCTGGTCGGCGTAGCGCCCGAACGGATAGCGCGACTCCAGGGCCTTCAGCTTGGCTGTGGCACTGGTGTAGCTATTATTGTCCAAGTCTTTTTGAGCTTGTTGATACAGCTCGACTTCGCTCAGGTTTTCGTCGACGACTTCCTTTGTTGACGAGCAAGCAGCAGTCATGGCGAGGATGGCGATCAGCAGCAGGTGTTTCACTTGCATGGCGGCTTGCGTCCCTATGACGGCCGCTGTCTTGGGCGGGGCCGTCCTGTTATGATGAGCGCCCCGTTGAAAGCATCGGGGCAAAAGACGCCGTATTTAACCACAAGCGCGCAGCCGAAACCAAAGGCTGTGCCACGCCTAGTCTGAGCATGTCCGATAAAATTGAACTTCGCGCAGAGGTGCCGTCCGAATTGGGCGGCCAACGCCTCGATCAAGTCGCCGCACAATTATTCGCTGAGCACTCGCGCTCGCGCCTTTCCGCCTGGATCAAAGACGGCCGCCTGACTGTGGATGGAGCGGTTATCCGCCCGCGAGACATAGTCCATGGCGGTGCGATTCTTGAGCTGACTGCCGAGCAGGAAGCCCAGGGAGAATGGATCGCCCAGGACATCGAGCTGGACATCGTCTATGAAGACGACGACATCCTGGTCATCAATAAACCCGCAGGCCTGGTGGTTCACCCGGCGGCCGGGCACGCTGATGGCACCTTGCTCAATGCTCTGTTGCACCATGTGCCGGACATCATCAATGTCCCGCGCTGCGGCATCGTACACCGCCTGGACAAGGACACGACCGGCTTGATGGTGGTGGCCAAGACCATTCAGGCCCAGACGCAGCTGGTTACACAGTTGCAGAGCCGCAGCGTCAGCCGGATCTACGAGTGCATCGTGATCGGCGTCGTGGTGGCGGGTGGCAAGATCAATGCGCCTATCGGTCGTCACGGCCAGCAGCGCCAGCGTATGGCGGTGATGGAAGGCGGCAAGCAGGCCGTCAGCCACTACCGTGTGCTGGAGCGTTTCCGGTCCCACACCCATGTGCGGGTCAAGCTGGAAACCGGCCGTACCCACCAGATTCGCGTACACATGGCGCACATCAACTTCCCGTTGGTCGGAGATCCGGCCTACGGCGGTCGCTTCCGTATTCCGCCGGCGGCCAGTGTCACCATGGTTGAATCGCTGAAGTCCTTCCCGCGTCAGGCGCTGCATGCGCGGTTCCTGGAGCTGGATCATCCGACGAGCGGTAAGCGGATGAGCTGGGAATCGCCTCT
Source organism: Pseudomonas veronii (assembly GCF_002028325.1). Lineage (NCBI taxonomy): Bacteria > Pseudomonadati > Pseudomonadota > Gammaproteobacteria > Pseudomonadales > Pseudomonadaceae > Pseudomonas > Pseudomonas veronii. The sequence continues at coordinate 939,811 of NZ_CP018420.1, forward strand.
GCCGGACGATCTGGTCTGGTTGCTGTCGCTGCTCAGGCAGGATCGCGAGGCATTTATCGGATGAGTGACTGGCTGATTCCTGACTGGCCCGCGCCGGCTCAGGTCAGGGCCTGCGTCACCACCCGTGCGGGCGGCGTCAGCCTGGCGCCGTTCGACAGCCTCAACCTGGGCGATCACGTCGAGGACAGCCCCGAGGCTGTGCTTGAAAATCGCCGTCGCCTCACCGAAGTCTTTCATGTCCGGCCGGCCTGGCTCCGCCAGGTCCACGGCGTGAACGTGGTCGAGGCCGACCCCGAGCGCATTGCCGAAGCCGACGGCAGTTGGACCAGCACGCCGGGCATCGCCTGCACCTCCATGACCGCCGATTGCCTGCCTGCGTTGTTCTGCAACCGCGCCGGCACACGCGTCGCCGCCGCTCACGCGGGTTGGCGTGGCTTGGCCGCGGGCGTGCTGGAGGCCACCGCCGAAAGCCTGCAAGCCGAGCCTGCCGACATATTGGTCTGGCTGGGCCCGGCCATTGGCCCGCAAGCCTTCGAAGTCGGCCCGGAAGTGCGGGAAGCGTTCGTGCAGCAACTGCCGGGCACCGCCCAGGCCTTTGTGCCCAGCCGCAACCCCGGCAAGTTCATGGCCGATATCTACCAGTTGGCCCGTTTGCGCCTGGCTGCCCGCGGTATCACTGCCGTTTACGGTGGCGGGTTCTGCACCGTGAACGATCCGCGCTTCTTTTCTTTCCGCCGCAGTCCACGCACGGGTCGGTTCGCCTCCCTTATTTGGCTGGAGCGCTAGACTCTTCTGATCTACGTCAACTGTCCGACGCTTGAATCTCCCAGAATCGACCACATCTATAGGGCTATCTGGCAGGTTTCTTCATTCAGGATGTGTTTGTAGCTCCGGCCTGCTCAAAAGGAAGGTGACTAATGCGTATTGATCGTTTAACCAGCAAACTGCAATTGGCCTTATCGGACTCCCAATCCCTGGCAGTCGGCCTCGACCACCCGGCCATTGAGCCTGCGCACTTGATGCAGGCGCTCCTGGAACAGCAAGGTGGTTCTATCAAGCCCTTGCTGATGCAGGTGGGCTTCGACGTCAACAGCCTGCGCAAGGAGTTGAGCAAAGAGCTCGACCAACTGCCGAAAATCCAGAATCCTACCGGCGACGTGAATATGTCCCAGGACCTGGCGCGCCTGCTCAATCAAGCGGACCGTCTGGCCCAGCAGAAGGGCGACCAGTTCATCTCCAGCGAGCTGGTGCTGCTCGCCGCCATGGACGAAAACAGCAAGCTCGGCAAATTGTTGCTGGGCCAGGGCGTCAGCAAAAAAGCCCTGGAAAACGCCATCAACAACCTGCGTGGCGGCGAAGCGGTGAACGACCCCAACCACGAGGAGTCGCGCCAGGCCCTGGATAAATACACTGTCGACCTGACCAAGCGCGCCGAAGAAGGCAAGCTTGACCCGGTGATTGGCCGTGACGACGAGATTCGTCGCACCATCCAGGTCCTGCAGCGCCGTACCAAGAACAACCCGGTGCTGATCGGTGAGCCTGGCGTGGGTAAAACCGCGATTGCCGAGGGCCTGGCCCAGCGCATCATCAACGGTGAAGTGCCGGACGGCCTCAAGGGCAAGCGCCTGCTGTCCCTGGACATGGGGTCGCTGATCGCCGGCGCGAAATTCCGCGGCGAGTTCGAAGAGCGTCTCAAATCCCTGCTTAACGAGCTGTCGAAGCAGGAAGGGCAGATCATTCTGTTTATCGACGAGTTGCACACCATGGTCGGCGCCGGTAAAGGCGAAGGCTCGATGGACGCCGGCAACATGCTCAAGCCTGCCTTGGCGCGGGGTGAGTTGCATTGCGTGGGTGCCACCACGCTCAACGAATACCGCCAGTACATCGAGAAGGATGCGGCCCTTGAGCGGCGCTTCCAGAAAGTGCTGGTAGAAGAGCCGAGCGAAGAAGACACCATCGCGATCCTGCGGGGCCTGAAAGAACGCTATGAGGTCCACCACAAGGTAGCGATCACTGACGGCGCGATCATTGCGGCGGCGAAATTGAGCCATCGCTATATCACCGACCGGCAGTTGCCCGACAAGGCCATCGACCTGATCGACGAAGCGGCCAGCCGTATCCGCATGGAGATCGACTCCAAGCCGGAAGTGCTCGACCGTCTGGATCGGCGCCTGATTCAACTGAAAGTCGAATCCCAGGCACTGAAAAAAGAAGAGGACGAAGCGGCGAAAAAACGCCTGGAAAAACTTCAGGAAGAAATCCTCCGTCTGGAGCGCGAGTACTCGGACCTCGAGGAAATCTGGAACGCGGAAAAAGCCGAAGTACAGGGTTCGGCACAGATCCAGCAAAAGATCGAGCAGTCGCGCCAGGAGCTGGAAACCGCACGCCGTAAGGGCGACCTGAACCGCATGGCCGAGTTGCAGTACGGGGTGATCCCGGACCTGGAACGCAGCCTGCAGATGGTCGACCAGCATGGTCACAGCGAGAACCAATTGCTGCGCAGCAAGGTGACCGAGGAAGAAATTGCCGAAGTTGTCTCGAAGTGGACCGGTATCCCCGTGTCGAAAATGCTCGAAGGCGAGCGCGACAAGCTGATGAAGATGGAAAGCCTGTTGCACCAGCGCGTCATCGGCCAGGAAGAGGCGGTGGTGGCGGTGTCCAACGCAGTACGGCGTTCCCGTGCCGGGTTGTCCGACCCGAATCGCCCAAGTGGCTCGTTCATGTTCCTCGGCCCGACCGGTGTGGGTAAGACCGAGTTGTGCAAGGCCTTGGCCGAGTTCCTCTTCGACACCGAAGAAGCCATGGTGCGGATCGATATGTCCGAGTTCATGGAGAAACATTCCGTGGCTCGCCTGATCGGGGCGCCACCGGGCTACGTAGGCTACGAGGAAGGCGGTTACCTGACCGAAGCGGTACGGCGCAAGCCCTACTCGGTGATCCTGCTGGATGAGGTCGAGAAGGCCCACCCGGACGTGTTCAACATCTTGCTGCAGGTGCTGGAAGATGGCCGGCTGACGGACAGCCACGGGCGTACTGTGGATTTCCGCAACACGGTGATCGTGATGACCTCCAACCTGGGGTCGGTGCAGATCCAGGAACTGGTGGGCGATCGTGAAGCCCAGCGCGCAGCGGTGATGGATGCGCTGACCACGCACTTCCGCCCGGAATTCATCAACCGGGTCGATGAAGTGGTGATCTTCGAGCCTTTGGCACGGGATCAGATCGCGGGCATCACCGAGATCCAGTTGGGCCGCCTGCGCAGCCGTCTGGCCGAGCGCGAGCTGGCGCTGGAGCTGAGCCCCGAGGCGTTGGACAAGCTGATCGCGGTCGGTTACGACCCGGTGTATGGCGCACGGCCGTTGAAGCGTGCGATCCAGCGCTGGATCGAAAACCCGCTGGCCCAGTTGATTCTGTCGGGCAGCTTTATGCCGGGCACCAGCGTCAAGGCCACGGTGGAAAACGACGAAATCGTCTTCCACTGAGTTCGGTCGGTCGGGCTATAAAGAGAGGGCCTCGCGTTGCGAGGCCTTTTTTTTCGATAGGGCGTTGAACTGTAAGGCAAAGGCTTGTAAAGTGCGCCCCGCAGCAACGTCAGCCCACGGGTTTCTTCTCCCCAAGAAGAAATCAGAAAGAAGCGCAAATCATTGTCTTAAAAGCAATTTAAAGGGTTGACAGGGGTTTTTAAGATTGTAGAATAGCGCGCCTCAGAGACGCGAACGTAGCGATACGGACGCATCGAAGAGAAGGTTACACCGCAGTAAAAGTTGTACATTTGAAATGTGTAGTTCCGTGATAGCTCAGTCGGTAGAGCAAATGACTGTTAATCATTGGGTCCCAGGTTCGAGTCCTGGTCACGGAGCCAATTTCAAAACCGGGGTATAGCGCAGTCCGGTAGCGCGCCTGCTTTGGGAGCAGGATGTCAGGAGTTCGAATCCCCTTACCCCGACCATTTTTGGGTCGTTAGCTCAGTTGGTAGAGCAGTTGGCTTTTAACCAATTGGTCGTAGGTTCGAATCCCACACGACCCACCATTTTTGAGACCAGTTAGCGCTGGAATCAGATCTTAAGATCAGCGGCCAAAAGCCCTGATCGAAGAAGGCGGCTGAGAGGTCGCCTTTGTTTTACCGGGGTATAGCGCAGTCCGGTAGCGCGCCTGCTTTGGGAGCAGGATGTCAGGAGTTCGAATCCCCTTACCCCGACCATATTAAAAATCCTCGTATCGAAAGATACGGGGATTTTTTTTGCCTGAAATTATCCCAAATCCAACACAACACCAATGTGGGAGGGAGCAAGCCCCCTCCCACATTGACCGCGTGTTTAGTGAAGTTTGAGACGTGGCTCAGTTCCGCGCCCAATCCGGCTGCCCAGCATCAGCATCGCCGTGCGGAAGACGCCATACAGCGCCATCTGGTGCATGCGGTACAGCGACACATAGAACATCCGCGCCAACCAGCCTTCCAGCATCACGCTGCCTGTGAGGTTGCCCATCAGGTTACCCACCGCCGAGAAGCGCGACAGCGAGATCAGCGAGCCGTAGTCGGTGTACTTGTACGATGGCAGGTCCTTGCCTTCGATCCGCAGCTTCAACGATTTGGCCAACAATGAAGCCTGCTGGTGCGCGGCCTGGGCGCGTGGCGGTACGTTGCGGTCGGTGCCGGGTTGCGGGCAGGCGGCGCAGTCACCGAAGGCGAAGATGTTTTCATCGCGGGTGGTTTGCAGTGTCGGCAGCACCTGCAGTTGATTGATGCGGTTGGTTTCCAGGCCGTCGATGTCCTTGAGGAAGGCGGGCGCACGGATGCCGGCGGCCCACACTTTCAGGCTGGCCGGAATCACTTGGCCGCTGCTGGTGATCAGCGCGTCGGCCGTCACTTCGCTGACCGCCGAGTTGGTCAGCACCGTCACGCCGAGCTTCTCCAGGGTTTTATGCACCGGTCCGCCGATCCGCTCCGGCAGGGCAGGCAGGACCCGTGGGCCGGCTTCGATCAGGGTGATGTGCATGTTTTCCGGTTTGATCCGGTCCAGCCCGTAGGCTGCCAGTTCATGGGCGGCGTTATGCAGTTCGGCCGCCAGTTCAACCCCGGTGGCGCCAGCGCCGACGATGGCCACGCTGATCTTTTCCACCACGTCGGTTTGCCCTGCATGGGCGCGCAGGTAGTGGTTGAGCAACTGCTGATGGAAGCGCTCCGCCTGTTTGCGCGTGTCGAGGAACAGGCAGTGTTGCGCCGCGCCTTCGGTGCCGAAGTCGTTGGTGGTACTGCCGACCGCAATCACCAGGCTGTCGTAGCCCAGTACGCGCGCAGGCACCAGTTCGCGGCCTTCTTCGTCGAGGGTCGCGGCCAGTTGGATTTTCTTCTGTTCACGGTCGAGCCCGCTCATGCGCCCCAGCTGGAACTCGAAGTGGTTCCATTTGGCCTGGGCGACATAATTGAGTTCGTCTTCCGAAGAGTTCAGCGAGCCGGCGGCCACTTCGTGCAGCAGCGGTTTCCAGATATGGGTCAGGTTGGTGTCCACCAGCGTGATGCTGGCGGTGCCGCGCTTGCCCAGAGTCTTACCCAGGCGGGTAGCCAACTCCAGGCCGCCGGCGCCGCCGCCGACGATAATAATACGATGGGTCATGGGGATATCTCGCAAGGCTAAAAGAAATCGGAGCGGTTACCCCCGCGAGCGCCAGGCAGCTCATAGCGTCAGGTAACTCAAAAGGCGGCTCAGCAGGCCGAGCCCGATCACCACCACCAGCACCACACCAAGGAGCAGCCACGGCCGGAAAGGCTTGCGCTCGACTCGGTTCTGGGAGAGTTGCAGGTACTCTTCGACATGCTGTTGGTCGTCGGGGTTCAGGCGGCTGGTCATATAAGGCCTCGTCAGGTAGACGTTGCAAAAGGGCGCCACGTTACAGTCAGGGGGTTGGCGGTATCGCCATAAGCGTAGCCTGTGCTCGCGTCACAGGCTGATGCCCACGTCGAACACGATGCTGCGCCCCAGATTGTTGCGCAAGAAATCCGGCGCGTCCGGGTGGGCGAACAGTACCCGGGCAAACGTCGGCCCCACCAGCGACAGCGAGCGCCAGCCCTGGCGCAAGTATTCGGTGGGCGGTGGGAAATGACTGTTGAGGTCCAGCACCTCGCGCTTGAGGCTGGCGAAGGCGACGATATCCAGCTCGCCCAGGTCCATCCCGCGTTCTTTGTAGTTGTGCGCTTTTTTGCGCAGGGTCGGCGCCAGGCGCAGCAGGAATTCATGGGCCGGAATCCGCCGCGGCTTGGCTTCGCGCCTGACCAGTTGGCTGAGGGAAAACGCACTGCGTCGACGCAGCAATTCGTCGCGCCACTCATCGTTCAGACGGCGTCCTTCGTCCAGCACGAAAAACACTTCGAAACTGGCGTCACGAAACAGCACGTCCGGCGGTTCTTGCCCGGCGGCATGAAACTCTTCGGCGCGGTACGGCACGTTCAAGCCTTGCAGCAGGCGCTGGCAGACCCAACGCTCACGCTCCCATTTACGGGCATTGGACAGGAACGCATTGGCTTGTTCGGCTGCCACGGTGAGCAGGCGCAAATAATCTGAGTCATCCATGCGTGCAGCTTAGCGCCCAAATGTGATCTTAAAAACATACGCCGTCGCGAAAAAATAAAGTCTGTCGTTCGCCATTTTGTATTTTGTTATCGTAAGGAACAATCATGCTAAGCTGATGTGCGAATTTCAGAGCGCGCGCGGTTCATCGATGCCAGCGGTGCTCTCTAGATCCCATCATTTTTTGGCAGGATGCCCTGATGAGTTTTGAGCCGGCCCACTTCGTCCAGGTGCCTCCAGAGAAATTGCGCGGCTTCTTCGCGGCGACCGGACTCGATGAGGTTGAGCAAATGGATGTGCTCCTGGCATTGCGTCACAAGGCGACTGCGATCGACGTTCGCTTTGTAGCTCATGAAGCGCCGGAGCTGGTTCTGCTGGCGGAGAGCATCCATGAAAAAGACATTCCCCGAGCACTGCACGATCACTTCGTGGAACTGGGCGCCGATTTGGAACAGTTGGGCGCGGGACAGCGTGTTGATGCCCCCGTCGATCAGGGCCTGTTGTTGCTGCCTGGCTTGGGCAAATGCGGTTTGGTTGACCTGATAGCCGGGTTCGAGCAGGGCCGCCGGCTCGATAGCCATGCGGAAACGGTAGCTCTGGATGTGAGCCGTCGTGCTATGCACGAAGTCTTTGAGCTCCCATCCTTGCCCCGGTTTGCGCTCCACCATGGCTTCGCCAGCCAGTCGGTTCAATACCTTGAGCAATTGCCCTCGAGGCACGTCGTAACGCCGCAACAGTTGGGCTTCGAAAAACTGGGCGGGTATTTCACCAGCCAAAATATCGTCGACTACGCGAAGATAAAAGTCTTCGAAAGGGTCGCTGGCCAGAGGGAATGCGGACTCCTGGATATCCCCAGCGTCTTGCTTCAGAAAGTAGCCGCGATTGGGTTCTTGAGTCGCAAGATCCCACTCGGCAAGCAAGGCAAACACTCGTCGGATAGGCGAGCGCGAAACGCCCAGCGCTTGAGCGAACGTCTGCTCGCGCAATGGCTCGCCGGCCCGCATCGAGCGGGCGCGAACCATGCCGATGACCTTCGGTGCCAGCTGCAAGGCAAGGTCTTTCTTGATCACAGGCTCTCTCTTGAATGGTCGGCGTCAGTCCGTGCCTGTCGGGGCAGGGCCACATCGAACTGGGGTGGGAAAATACCATACCCGGCAGTGCCGAGTATCTGCGCCGAAGACGCAGGAACTTGTGGAACAACTTTTTAAAGCTCCTTTCCAGGACGGATACCTGCCTTATGCTGAAATTCAACGCTCACCTTGGCTTTCAATTCAATGAATTGCCATTCCTGCAACGCATCGAAGCCGCCGCCGCCGCTGGTTTTCGTGCGGTTGAGTTCCCGTCGCCTTATGAGTTCGACGCAAGTCTGCTTGCAGATCATTTGGCTCAACACAACTTGCCGTTGATTCAATTTTCCGCTCCGGCGGGCCTGACCAAAGGCATCGCGGCCGTGCATGGCAAGGAAGGCGATTTTCGCAGTGGCTTGCTCCAGGCCGCCAACTATGCAAAGGCGCTGGGCTGTTCGGACGTCCACATCATGTCGGGCATTACCACTCGGGATGACGCGGCGCTCATCTACGAGAGCAACCTGGAATACACCGTCAAGTATTTTGAAGACCAGGGTTTGCGGCCATTGATCGAAGTCATCTGCGCGCAGGAAATGCCGGGCTATTACATGTCCGACTTCAGCAAGGCGCAGCACGTTCTGGAGACGTTCCCGAGTGTCGGGCTGATTCTTGATCTGTACCACGCTCAGCGCCTGACTGGAGACGCGGCGGATGTCCTGGCGCGGTTTTACGAACGAACCGTGCATGTGCAAATCGCCGACTGTCCGGGGCGTCATCAGCCGGGCACGGGGAGCATGGATTTCTGCGCGCTGTTCACCATATTAGAACAGCGCGGTTATCAGGGATGGATCGGCTGTGAATACCGCCCGACCGGCGTCACGGTTGAAAGCTTGGATTGGATCAAGCCGTTCACTGCTTAGTTGGCGATGCGTCGGAGGCGCAACCAGGGGCGGCGAGAGCATCCTGAGGCTCAGTGTTCTCCTGCTGCCCGCGCTGTGGTTTTTCCGCATTCGTTCAGACTGCAGGAGGTCCCAGGGAGAAAGCCCGGTGTAGACTGTCGACTCGGTTTTTTCCCAAGCATGAGGTGTGCAGTGAAGTTTTTCGCCGTGCTGTTGTTGAGCCTGTTGCCCGTGTGGGCCCAGGCGGTTGAAGTGGGTGAGCGCGTGGCGCCCTGGACGCTGCTGGATCAGTTCGATCAGGCCTACACCCTGGATGACCAGGCACAGGTCCTGTTGGTGGCCCGCAGCATGGATGCCGCCAAGCTGGTGGACGCCGCCCTGCAAGGCCAGCCTAAAGGCTATCTCGAAGCGCGGCATGGGGTGTTTGTCGCGGATATCCAGCGCATGCCTCGGCTGGTCGCCAAGCTGTTCGCGGTGCCGGCCATGCAGTCCTACAACTACCGGGTCATGCTGGACCGGGACGCACGCATCGCTCCGCGTTATCCCGCGCCTGTGGATAAGGTGCTGTGGCTGCAACTGAATAACGGCAAGCTGACAGCGCGCCACGAGTACGGCTCTGCGGCTGAACTGCGCGAGGCTCTGGAGCAGGTGAAACCGTGATCAGTGCCGCGGTGCTGGCGCCGGGAACCCTCGGCATCGGCTGGCTGTTGTACGCGCCGGTGCTGTTGTGGGCGATCATGCGTTCGCCGTGGGTCGAGCTGTTCGCTGACCGGCGGCGCCAGCATTTGCTGTTCGGTACCGTGTTCGCGTTATTCATGTTGTGGTTGGTGAGGCGCGACTTCGATACCGGGGTCTCCTACCACTTTATCGGCATGACGGCCGTGACCCTGCTGCTCGACTGGCCGCTGGCAATCGTCGGCGGTTTCGCCGCGCAGTTGGGCTTGCTGTTGCTGGGTCGCCAGGACCTGGCGGCCGTGGGCCTCAACGGCCTGCTGCTGGTCGTGCTGCCGGTGCTGGTCACTGAAACCTGCGCGGTGCTTGTCGAGCGGGCACAACCGCGCAATCCGTTCGTCTACATCTTCTGTTCCGGCTTTTTTGCCGCCGCTTTGTCGGCGTTGCTCTGCCTGTTGGCCGGGCTGGGGGTGTTGTGGTTCGACGGGCGTTTCGCGATGCCGGAATGGCTGGAGGATTTTGTCGGTTACCTGTGGCTGATCATCTTCCCCGAGGCCTTCATCAACGGCATGGTCATCAGCGCCCTGGTGGTGTTTTGCCCGGAATGGCTGGAGACATTCAACCGCACGCGCTACCTCTCGGCGCCCTGGAAAGACGACAATTCGCAGACTTGACTCAGATCAAATCGCGCCCAGCGTGGCGGGCCCATGCTTTGCGAAACTTTTCCTGAGCAAGATGGGAGCACGGATCATGAGTGTGTATGAATGGGCACGTCAGGAGTTGCGCAGAAGCCAGGACGCGGCACAAGAAATCGGCTTTGATCCAGGCTTGACCTTGCGCGCGATGCTCAGCGCGGTGGTGCAGCAGAGCAAGGGCGTGCGCAGTTTCGAAGACCTGGCCGACGAGTTGCAATACCTGGCAGAGAACCTCGACGACCAGCAGGAATATGCCTTTATGCGGCCTTAATGGCGCGGTGGCAGGTCTTCGGAAAACAGCTCGTCTTCGGCGTCCGGCGCCACGGGGATCTTATGTTCCTCAGCGGCCCAGGCACCCAGGTCGATGAGCTTGCAACGGTCCGAGCAGAACGGCCGGTTGAGGTTGGTCGCTTTCCATTCCACGGGTGCGCCGCAGGTTGGGCATTCGACGGTCAAGGGTTGGCTCATGATCGGCCTCCACGCAAAGTAAGGTAAAAGTGGTGCAGTCGTTCGACCTCGCTGTGCAACCAGGTGAGGTCGCGGTCATTGACCAGCACGTCATCGGCATGGCTCAGGCGGTCTTCGCGGCTGGACTGGGCCTTGAGTATCGCCTGCACCTGTTGTTCGCTGATGCCGTCGCGCTGCAGGGTACGCTGAATCTGCAGGGATTGCGGCACGTCGATCACCAGGATGCGTTGGGTCATGCTGTGCTGGCCGGATTCGATCAGCAGCGGCGACACCAGGATCGCGTAAGGCGAGCGCGCACGCGCCAGGTGGTTGCGAATCTCTTCGCCAATCAACGGGTGCAGCAAGGCTTCCAGCCAGCGGCGTTCTTGCGGCACTTCAAAGATCAACTTGCGCAATGCGGCGCGGTCCAACTGGCCGTCGGGCTGCAGCACGCCGGCACCGAAGTGTTCGACAATGCTGGCGAGCGCCGGCCGGCCGGGTTCGACCACCCAGCGCGCGGCGTGATCGGCGTCTACCAGGTCTACGCCGAGGTCGCTGAAGTGCTGGGCCGCGGCGCTCTTGCCGCTGCCGATGCCGCCCGTAAGGCCAAGAATCCAGGGTGTTGCAACAGGAGTGGTCATTTGAAACCGACAGACTGCAAATAGAAGTCGGTTATTTGACCACCCCAGAGCACGGCAATCCAGCCGGCAATTGCCAGATAGGGACCAAACGGCATCGGCGTGGCCGCCTGGATCTTGCTCCGACGCAGCAGGATCAGCCCGCCGCACACGCCCACCAGCGATGACATCAGCAGCGTCATCGGCAGGATCTGCCAGCCACCCCAGGCGCCGAGCAGCGCCAACAACTTGAAGTCGCCGTAGCCCATGCCGTCCTTGCCGGTGGCCAGCTTGAACAGCCAGAACACCGTCCACAGGCTCATGTAGCCGATCACCGCACCCCACAGTGCATCGGGCAGGGGCACCAGCAGCTCGACGCTGTTAAGCATCAGCCCCAGCCACAACAGCGGCAGGACCAGCACGTCGGGCAGCAGTTGGTGGTCGACGTCGATCAGGCTCATCGCCAACAAGCCCCAGCTCAACAGCATCACTGCGCCCGCTTGCCAGCCAAAGCCGAAATGCCAGGCCACCACGGCCGAGATCAACCCGCACGCCAGTTCGGTCAAGGGATAACGCGTACTGATCGCTTCGCGGCAATGGGCACAGCGGCCCCGGAGCATCAGGAAGCTGAGCAGCGGGATGTTTTCCCACGGCCGAATCGGCTGATTGCAGTGCGGGCAGCAGGAATTGGGCTGCATCAGGTTGTATCTCGGCCCGACGGGGTCGCCGGGCAAACCGAGCACTTCATGGGCCTGTGCGCGCCATTCCCGTTCAAGCATTTTCGGCAGGCGCCACACCAGCACGTTGAGGAAACTGCCCACGATCAAGCCCAGCACCATTGCCATGGCGACAAAGGCCCACGGCTGCTGGCTCAACAGCAGGCTCAAAATGCCGTACCGAGTTGGAAGACCGGCAGGTACAGGGCGATTACCAAAGCGCCGACAATCCCGCCGAGCACCACCATGATCAGCGGTTCCATCAGGCTGGTGAGTTGCTCGACCAGCGTGTCGACGTCCGACTCATAGTGGCTCGCGACTTTTTCCAGCATGTGCTCCAGGGTGCCGGATTCTTCACCAATCGCCGTCATCTGGATCGCCATGCCAGGGAACAGGCCGCTGGCGGCCATGGCCCGATTCAGCGGCATGCCTGTGGATACATCGTGACGCATATGTTCGATAGCCTGTTTGAATAGCTGGTTGCCGGCAGCGGCGGCCACTGAATCCAGGGCCTGCACCAAAGGCACTCCGGCCGCGAACGTAGTTGAAAGCGTGCGCGCGTAGCGGGCGACCGCCGACTTTTTCAGCAGTGTGCCTGCCAGGGGCGCTTTCAACAAACCGGCATCCAGCCAATGACGAAAACCCGGCGATACGCGATAGGCCCGGCGCAACCCCAGACCTCCCGCGCCCAGGCTGAGCGCCAGCATCCACCAGGCTTGTTGCAGGAACTCGGACAAGGCAATCACGTACCGAGTAAAACCGGGCAACTCGCTGTCGACGCTGGTGAACAGGTTCTGGAATTGCGGCACCACATGGATCAGCAAGAGACTGCTGACGAGGCTGGCGACCACGATGACCGCGATGGGGTAGGTCATGGCCTTCTTGATCCGGGCCTTGAGCCGTTCGCTCTTTTCCAGGTGATCCGCCACCCGCTCCAGAAGGGTTTCCAGGGCGCCGGCCTGCTCACCCGCCGCCACCAGGTTGCAGTACAGGTCATCGAAGTAGCGCGGCTGTTTGCGCAGGGCCGACGCCAGGGTATTCCCGGCGCCGATCTCCTGTTTCAGGCCTTTTACCAGCCTGTACATGTGGCGGTTGTCGAAGCCTTCGCTGATCACGTCGAGGGCTTGCAGCAAGGCAATGCCGGCCTTCAGCAGTGTCGCCAGTTGGCGGGTGAACAGGGCAATGTCCGCCGGTTTGATCGGCGCAGCGAGGCTTGGCAGGCCGGCGGATTGTTTGCGCACGCGGCCAGGGCAAATCCCTTGCTGGCGCAGTTGTGCCTTGACCCGCGCGAGGTCGTGGCCGACGGTTTGCCCGGACACCCTGCGTCCCTGGCGGTTGATGCCTTCCCAGGCGTATGTCGTGGCAGCGTTGGTCATGTCTCTGTTCCGCACACAGGTCGTCGAATCTTTATAGCGTAGCCAGGTGACGGATTCGGATTGCTCGGCGTTCAACGATAAAATGTCAGATTGTGCGTCTTGGACGCGATTGGCCGCTCGCGGGTGAGTACACTGGCGCGGCTGCACGATACGGGGCGCAGGACGCGCCTTGTCATGGGTTCTGTTCTGGAGAGGAATGTGATGCGTCAGAAAGGTTTTACTTTGATCGAGTTATTGATCGTCGTGGCAATCATCGGCATTTTGGCCACCATTGGCTTGCCCATGTACACCACGCATCAGGCCAAGGCCAAGTTCACGGCCGGGCTGGCTGAAATCACCGCGTTGAAAGCCGGCTACGAGGATGTATTCAACCAAGGCACAGTGCCAACCGTGGCATTGATCGGTGGCACCAGCCCGACCGCCAATTGCAAGATCGATGTGGCAGGGGATGTCGCCACCGGCGCCGGTTCCATCAGTTGCGAAATACTCGACGCCCCGGCACCGGTACTGGGCAAGACCATTACCCTGACGCGCAGCGCCACCGCCGGCTGGAAATGCGCCACGACGGCAGACGCCAAGTACGCCGCCAAAGGGTGTGGCGCCGACGGGGCATGACTGCCAAACCCTGCGCACGGACGTAAAGGTGGCCGATGTCGTTATCCCCGCAGCAGCGCGACAAGACGTTCCTGGTGATTGCAGCGTGCTTGCTCGCGCTGGGTATCTGCGCACCGTTCAGCGGGCATGACTGGCAACGCGCAATGCAGGTGGCCATGGGCCTGGGCGCGGTGGTGTATGGGTTGACGGTCGTTCCCGTCGAGCGTCTGGTGGACCGGCCGACGGCCCTGGGCCTGGTGCTGATCGTTGGGCTGGGCCTGGTGTCATCGGCACTGGCCCATCAGCCGCTCTGGGCCTTCACCGAGGTCGCGCTGTTCATCAGCTGTGGGGCGATCGCCGTCGCGGTTGCCCTGCTGCGCCGACGCGCGGGTGAGCCGTTGGACCGCGTGCTGATCCTGATGGTGGTGCTGCTGTGCCTGATCAAGTCGATCCAATACCTGTATGCCGGCGCGCTCGCCTTCGCCAGTGGCGCGCGGGTTCTTGATCCGGACGCGTTGCTGTCCGGGTTTTCCAACAAGCGCTTCTACGGTCAATTCCAGACCTTCACCCTGCCATTGCTGGCGCTGCCCTTGCTGATGCCCAAGGTCTCCCGCTCCGTGCGCGGCGCGGTGTTTGCGTTGCTGTGTGTGTGGTGGTTGATCGCGATCAGCGGCGGCACCCGCGGCACCTGGCTCGGCATGGCGGTGGCCGGGGTGGCATTGGCGCTGCTCGGGCCGTGGGGGCGACGCTGGTTGGCCTGGCAATTGGCTGCGGTGTGCGGCGGTTTGTTGCTGTATACGGCGTTGTTCACGCTGTTGACGGGTGCGCTGGGTGTCGAGGTCGGCAGTGGCGTCAGCGATCGCCTCACCACTTCGCTGTCGGGGCGTGGCCCGATCTGGTGGCAGGCCTGGCACATGATCGTCGAGCGTCCGTGGCTGGGGTTCGGGCCGATGCATTTCGCGGATATCGCCAACCCGATCGCCGCGCACCCGCACCAGGCAATCCTGCAATGGGCCAGCGAGTGGGGCGTTCCCTCGGCCTTGTGCGTGGCTGCCTTGGCGTGGCGCGGTGGCTGGGCCACCCTCCGCGTGTTGCGGGCGCGGGCTTGTTCTACAGCGCGCGTGGACTTGCTGCGCGGGTGCCTGTTCGCGGCATTGCTGGGCGCGCTCACGCAAGCGATGGTCGACGGCGTCATCGTGATGCCCAACTCGCAGGTCTGGTTGGCGCTGGTGGTGGGCTGGTTGATGGCGCTGCACGTGTGGCGCGCCGCTCCTGGCGCGTCGCTGCCGTGGGCCTGGGCAGGGTGGCGGGTGGCGGCGGTGCTGTCCGTTGGCCTGCTGGTGTGGGTCGTGATGCGTGATGCCCCGCACATCGAGCAAGCCCAGCAAGACTATCTTGAAGGTGGCAACCAACACCTGCAGCCGCGCTTCTGGGCCCAAGGGGTGATTGCCCTGCGACGTCAGTGAGTTGCCGGACGCCCGATGCGGTGCTAGCTTTAGCCCACCGCCCGTGTAGCTCAGCCGGTAGAGCAGCGCACTCGTAACGCGAAGGTCGCAGGTTCGATTCCTGTCTCGGGCACCAAAGCAACACCGTTTTCAGATGATCCCAGAATGGTTCTGAAGGCCAGGCGAGTCGGCATTCGTGCCCGCTCTTTTGTATCTGCGCAACCTTGATGACCCAGATGCATCCCCATTCCTCGATCTAAGAGAACAACATGACCACGACTGAAATGACCCAGGAAGTTCGGCACCAAGCAGCCCTCGACAAATACCTCGGGGAATCGCCGCAGCTTAAAGAAGAGATCAAGGACCTGAGCGCTGACGATCAGCGCGACCAGATCCAGTGGGCATTCGAGGACGAGGCCGAGAGCCAGGGCCTCCAGCCATGGGAGCTGAGCCTCAAGTACACCTCGTCAGCGGACGAGTTCGAAGCCGCACGGCTGGCCTTGCACCAAGAGGCGGCTGAAGTGCTCGGTGTCGAATGGGAAGAGTATTGCGAGATGAATAACCTGGTGGTCTGAACCGCTGTTGCAGGAGCCGGCAACCCGGCTCCTGCAACGGGCTTCAGATACTGAGGCGCATCGACAGGTCCACCGCTTTCACATCCTTGGTCATCGCGCCGATGGAGATGTAGTCCACCCCGGTTTCAGCGATGGGCAGCAGGGTTTTTTCGTTGATCCCGCCGCTGGCTTCCAGCTTGGCTTTGCCGCCGTTCAGGCGCACGGCTTCACGCATGTCGTCCAGGCTCAGTTCGTCGAGCATGATGATATCGGCGCCCGCCGCCAACGCTTCGCGCAATTCGTCCAGGCTTTCCACTTCGACTTCCACCGGTTTGCCCGGGGCGATCTTGTGCGCGGCCGAAATCGCCTGGGCGATACCGCCACAGGCGGCGATATGGTTTTCCTTGATCAGGAACGCGTCATACAAACCGATGCGATGGTTGTGGCAACCGCCACAGGTCACGGCGTATTTCTGCGCCAGACGCAGGCCCGGCAGCGTCTTGCGCGTGTCGAGCAACTTGACCTGGGTGCTCGCGACGCTATCCGCCAGGTACTGGGCGCGTGTGGCGACGCCGGAGAGCATCTGCAGGAAATTCAGCGCGCTGCGTTCGCCGCTGAGCAGCGAACGTGCCGGGCCTTCGAGGTGGAACAGTGCCTGGTTGGGGCTGACGCGTTCACCGTCGGCCACCAGCCAATGCACCGCGACCCGCGGGTCCAGTTGGCGGAACACCGCGTCCACCCAGGCCGTGCCAGCGATAACGGCCGCATCGCGGGTGATGATCGTGGCCTTGGCCAGCCGTTCGGCCGGGATCAATTGCGCGGTGATGTCGCCGCTGCCGATGTCTTCGCGCAGTGCGCGGCGCACGTTGGCTTCGATTTCGGCGGTGAGGTCGGCAAGACGGAGATTCGGCATAACAGGCTCCACAAACAAAGTGCGCCGATTATAGGGGCTGTGCGCGTTTGAACCCAGTGGCGTGCTCATTTACAGCGCTATGACAGAGTTCGCTGGCGCAACGACCCCCATTTGCAAGATAATCTCGCGCCTTGCAATTGGCGTCATAGCTTTGACGTCCTGGTGGTAACCGGATATTCGCAGTGCCCAACTGGGCCTGCCCCGACTTTGCCCTACCCACACCGCCGTTTCAGGAGGCCTGGATGCACAACGACGGAAAGGTGGTGCCGATCAATAAGGCACAGACCACGCCATCGCCGCTCGCGCGCCTACCGGTGGTGTTGCTGCAGGTTCGCGACAAGGCTGCGCAGCAACTGCAGCAAGGTTTGCAGGAGCTGTTCGATAACGCCGACGACACCCTGTTCGAAATGGCCGACAAGGCCCTTAACAACGTCGACCACCATATTTTCTTTGAAGCCATGCGCGACCTGCGTCTCAAGCGCAAGAATTTCGAGCGCGTGTTCATGGGGCAACTGTTCGAGGCCTTCGCCAACCTGGGCGGGGCAGGGCGCGGTGAACGGCAGTTGGTGCCGGTGGTGTCCTACGACAAGGTGCCCGGCATCCTCAGGGACGACCTGGAAAAAGCCCTGGCGCTGGAGGCAATGCTCGGGCGGGTGCAGCATCGCGACGGCCTCGCCCTGGGGCAACTGACCACTCGCCTGGGCGCCTTGCTCGACAGGTCCATGGATGACTGCGAGAACCCCCTGGGGCCGGCGCTACTGTGCGAGTTTTTCCTGCGCGCGGGGCGCAGCCTGGGCGTGGAAATTCGCGTCAAGCTGGTCATGCTCAAACTCTTTGAAAAGTACGTGCTCAGCGACGCCGACCACCTTTACGGTGAGGCCAATCAGTTGCTGGTCGCCACCGGCGTGCTGCCTGAACTCAAGGCGGTGCCGGCCCGTCGTTCCGGCGGGCGCGTACCGTGCAAGCACACGCGCGAAGCCCGGTTGCCAAGCGCCGACCAGCCAGTCGACGAAAATGGCGAGCACGCCTTTTCTACCTTGCGAGCGCTGCTGGGCGCCGTGCGCGGCAGTGTCGCGCCGACCCTGGAAGCCAGCGCCGAGCCCCAGCCCATTGCCACCCGCGACCTGCTGCGGCTGTTGTCCCATTTGCAGCAATACGTGCCGGAGCCGGATGTCGAGGACGACTTCGACCTGCGCAACCAGTTGAAGCAACTGCTGACCCGAGTCAGCGTCAAGAGCGGCAAATCCCGGGTCGTGGAAGAGGCCGACGAAGACGTGATCAACCTGGTCGCGCTGTTGTTCGAATTCATCCTCAATGACCACGCCGTCCCGGACGCCTTCAAAGCCTTGATCGCCCGGTTGCAGATCCCGATGCTCAAACTGGCGGTGCTGGACAAGAGCCTTTTCAGTCGCGCCGGCCATCCGGCGCGGCGGCTGCTCAACGAAATCGCCGGTGCCGCCATCGGTTGGAGCCCGGCTGAGGGTAACCCGCGTGACAGCCTGTACCTGCGCATCGAGCAGGTGGTGCAGCGGTTGCTGAATGATTTTGCCGAAGACCCGGCGATTTTTTCCGAACTGCTGTCGGAGTTCTGCGCGTTTACCGCTGACGAGCGCCGGCACAGTGCATTGCTCGAACAGCACACCCGCGATACCGAGGAAGCGCGCCTGCGTAACGAGGCGGCCCGACAGCGCGTGGCCGACGTGCTGAACCGGCGTTTGCTGGGCAAGGTCCTGCCGCGCTCGGTGGTGCAGTTTGTGCAACAGGCCTGGAGCCAGGTGCTGTTGCTGGCCAGCCTCAAGCACGGTGAGCAATCGGTGCAGTGGCAGGCGGGGCTGCGCACCCTGGACGAGTTGATCTGGAGCGTTAGCCTGCACGACGACACCGAGGCCGGGCGGCATCTGCTGGAGCAGTTGCCGGCGTTGCTCAAGGCCTTGCGCGACGGGATGAGCGGCGCGGGGTTCGACCCTTTCAGCACCCGTGAGTTCTTTGTTCGGCTGCAGGCCTTGCATGTTCAGGCGTTCGAGGGCGGCGAGAGGTTGATCGAGGTGCAGGAGCCCTTCGTGTTCGACCCTGGCCTGCCCGATGCCGCGCAGGACCTGGCCGCGGATGATCCCGACCTGCTCAAGGTGCGCCAATTGCGCGTCGGCGTTTGGCTGGAGTTCCTGGAACCCGAGGAAACCGCTCTGCGCGGCAAACTGAACGCGATCATGGCACCGGCCGATCGCTATGTTTTCGTCAACCGCGCCGGGCTCAAGGTACTCGAGCGCAGCGCCGGCCAACTGGCCCTGGCGTTCAAGCGTGGTGCGTTGCGTATCCTGGACGAAGCCCTGCTGTTCGAGCGTGCGCTGGCGACGGTGGCGGGTAACTTGCGTCAACTCAATCGCGGCAAGTGATCGCAACCATAGGGCTGAACGCGGCATACTGGTCAGACTTAGTCACGTTCAAGGAACCTGTATGCAGTTGGACCCCGCCAGCGGTTGGTGCCAGGGCGTTCGTCATTGCCCTTCGCCCAACTTCAACGAGCGCCCCGCAGGTGAAGTCTCGCTGTTGGTGGTGCATAACATCAGCCTGCCGCCGGCGCAGTTCGCCACCGGCAAGGTGCAGGAATTTTTCCAGAATCGCTTGGATGTCACGGAACATCCTTACTTTGCAGGGATTGCCGACCTACGCGTGTCAGCGCATTTTCTGATTGAACGCGACGGAGGGGTGACGCAGTTTGTGTCCTGCCTCGACCGCGCCTGGCATGCCGGGGTTTCCAGCTTCGAGGGGCGCGAAACGTGCAATGACTTTTCCCTGGGGATCGAGTTGGAAGGTACGGATGACCTGCCGTTTACCGATGCCCAATATGCGTCACTGATCGACCTGACACGTCAGTTGCTGGCGACTTACCCGGGCATCACCCGTCAGCGCATTTGTGGTCACAGCGATATCGCCCCGGGGCGCAAGACCGATCCCGGGCCCGCTTTTGATTGGATGCGCTTTCGCAGCGCCCTGCAGGATGGAGGACACGCACAATGAGTTTCCTGGTGTTGGTGCTGGCGGTCTGGATCGAGAAATTCTCGGCCTTGCGCCAAAAGTTGCAGCGCGACGGCAGATGGCTGCCCGAATTGGCCAGATTGGAATCGAGCCCGCGCCTGGGCGAACAGCCCTGGTTGATTCTGGCGCTGCTGGTGTTGCTGCCGGTGGCCGTGCTGGCGTTGTTGTTGCTGGTGCTGGAACCGGTGGCCTACGGCCTGTTGGCGCTGCCGGTGCATTTGCTGGTGCTGATCTACAGCCTGGGGCGCGGTGATCTGCTGGCCGGGCTTGGCCCGTTCCGCGATGCCTGGCGGCGCGGCGACCTGCAGGCCGCCGAGCATGTGGCCGAGCGTGACCTGAAGGTCGCTGCCGACAGTGGCGAGCAGTTACTGGAGCGTGTCCAGGGGTATCTCTTGTGGCAGGCCTATCAGAGCTTCTTTGCGGTGATCTTCTGGTATTTCCTGTTGGGCCCGGTCGCAGCCCTGGCCTATCGCCTGCTGGCGCTGGCCAGCGAACACAGTCAGAACCCTCTGGTGGCCGAGCGTGCCGCGCAACTGCGGCATGCCTTTGACTGGTTGCCGGTGCGCTTGCTGGCGGCGAGCTTCGCCTTGGTGGGCAACTTTGTCGCGGTCAGCCGAGTGATGCTCCACGAGCTGTTGAGCTGGGACATCAGTGCCGCGCAACTGGTGGACAAAGTCGGCCTGGTGGCCGCCGAAATCCCGCCGCCGGTGGTGGGGGCCGACGGCATCAACAGCCTGGATCGCCTGTGGGAACTGCTGCTGCGCGCGGCGGTGCTGTGGTATGCCGGTTTCGCCATCTGGACCGTGTTGCCCTAGCGGTCACGCTCAATCCCTGTGGGAGCAAGCCTGCTCCCACAGCGCGTTAACTTTACGTTACAAAACTCCCTTGCGATTTGAGCTATACAAGTAGAGCGCCAAATAGTGGCTATCTGCCGCCGCCCTGCGCCTCAAATAAAAATAATAGGAAGGGAGTTCACCTGTGAAGAGCTTGCTCTATCCCGCCGTCGCGCTGATGAACCGCCTGAGCTTCGGCATGAAGTTCAGTTTGATCAGCGTGTTGTTCCTGTTGCCGATGCTGGCGACCAACTATTTCCTGGTGCGCGATTCCTGGCGTGAATTCCAGGGCACCCGCATCGAACTGCAAAGCCTGGATTTGCTCGGCAGCAGCCTGGCCTTGCGCCGTGACCTGGAAACCCTCAACAACCAGGTGCAGATCAACGCGACCCTCGGCCAATCCGGCAAGGCGGGCGATCTGGAGGGCGCGATCAACACTCAGGAGCAGAGTGTGCTGGCGCGCCTGCAAGGCCTGAGCGCGATGGCCACCGACCCCGAGCAAGTCGCCGTCTTCGACGCCAAGCGCGACGAGCTGGTCGGCGCCTTCAAGGCCCAGCAACAGGAGTCATCGCTACAGAGCAAAAGTGCGCTGATCGGCAAACTGCTGAACAAGGCGCAGATGCTCAGCCAGATCATCGCCAGCCAATCCGGCTTGAGCCGCGACCCCCAGAGTGATCTGCGCCAGCTCAGCGAACTGATCACCGGCGTCACGCCGCAAGTCACCCAGACGTTGGGCGAAGGGCGGGCAATGGGCGCGTACTCCCTCGGCCAGGGTTTTCTCAACTCCTCCTCCAGCACGCGCTTCGACGAGCTGTTGCAGCAGTTGGAAAAACTCCAGGCCGAATACGGCTTGAAGCTGCAGGACGCCCTGGGCTCCAGCAAAGCCGCCCACACAGCGCTCGACAGCCTGGCCAAGGCCAGCAACGCGAGCCTCAAGCAAGGCAGTGAACTGTTTGAAGAGCAGGTGGTGATGGCCGAAACCCTCGACGCACCGTGGCAGGGCTTCTACGACGACGTGAGTCAACTGATGGCCCAGACCTACCAACTCAATGAGGCCACCCTGGGTTTCCTCGGACAGCAGTTGGAGCAACGGCTGACGCAAAACCGCACGCACATGGTCGTACTGGTGTCGGCCCTGGCGGCAGTGTTTTTGCTGATCTTTTATCTGTACGCCGGTTTCTATGCCTCGACGCGCACCACGTTGCGGCGCTTGGGGGCGATGATGGACAAGGTGGCGGCGGGCGATATGACCGTCACGTTTGTCGCCCGCAGCCGCGACGAGTTGGGCGACCTGGGCCAAGTGTTCAATGGCACCGTGGCCAAGATCCACGACCTGATCGAGCGCGTCGGGCACACCGTCAGCCAGGTTGAGTTGCAGGCCGGCCAGGTCGAGGCGGTCTCGGCCCGCAGTAACCAGGCGGTCTCCGGGCAGCGCAGCCAGATCGAACAGGTGGCGACGGCCATGAACCAGATGTCCTCCACCGCCCAGGAAGTGGCACGCAGCGCGGCGGCGGCGGTGAGCAGCGCCCATAGCGTCAACGATGAAACCGTCAGCGGCCGTGGCCTGGTGCAGTCCCAGCAAGGCAGCATTGCGCGGTTGGCATCGGAGATCGATGAGTCGGTACGCGTGATCAATCAACTGGCCACCGACAGCCAATCCATCAGCAGCGTGCTGGAAGTGATCAAGAGCATCGCCGAGCAAACCAACCTGCTGGCGCTCAACGCCGCGATCGAAGCGGCCCGCGCCGGGGAGCAGGGCCGCGGCTTTGCGGTGGTGGCCGATGAAGTGCGGACCCTGGCCCGGCGCACCCAGCACTCCACTGAAGAGATCGAGCAGATGATCAGCCGCTTGCACAGCGGTGTCGGCGCGGCGGTCAAGGCCATGGGCACCAGCCATGCCATGGCTGAAGGCACCGTGGGCCAGTCGGAAAAGGTCCAGCAGGCCCTGGAAAATATTCTCGGCGCCGTCGGCATGATCGTGGATCAGAACCAGCAGATTGCCGCCGCCGTCGAGCAGCAAACCGCGGTCGCCCACGACATTGACCGCAACATCGTCGAAATCAACCGCGCCGGAGAGCATGCGGCCGACGGTGCGTACCAGACCGAAGCGGCCAGCCGGCAGTTGTCGCAGCAGGTGATCGAGCTGAAGCAACTGATCGGCGCATTTCGGGTGTAGGGCCTGTTAGTAGGATTTGTCCTTTGTGGTTGTGGTGTTTGTCTTAATTTTGCGACGTATCTTTTCTGGCGGCGTGAATAGGTGAAAATTTGTTTCACCTGGTCACAGTCCCAAGGAGGCACGGCGATGATCGCTGCATTCGGTATCAGAGGGCGCTGCGCCCGATGCGACATGACGTTTGAACTCAAGCCTTGGCAGTTGAACGCGATTGCCATCGACGAGCCGTTCGAGTGCGTGTATTGCCAGTCGGGCCTGCAGTTGCGGTGTCGCAAACAGCAGCGTCAATTTCGTGCGCTGGACCAGTGGGCGCTGGTTCGCCCGAGCATGATCATCCTGACCTGCGTGACCTTGCTGGTGGCACTGGTGGCGGAGTGGGTGGGGTTGCTCAGTGTGATCGAGCAGCTCAACCTTTCACTGGTGACGGTGCTGATCCACTGCCTGGTGTTGCGTTTTGCCCGCCATCGGCAACGCATGACCCTGGACCTGCAGGCCGTCAGCCCGCTACCAATTGAACAGCTCGCACGCGTTGCGTGTGCTCGCCTGCGCCAGCGATAACGGGCTCAGGCCCATGCGCTCGGCCAACGCGGCGCAGATCTCGGGCAGGTGTTCCGGGCTGTTGCGCTGGCCGGGGTGCATGGCGGGGGCCATGTCCGGTGCATCGGTTTCCAGTACCACGGCTTCCAGGGGCAGTTGCGCGAGTACTTTGTGCATGCGCAGCGCCTGTGGCCAGGTGGCCGCGCCGCCCAGGCCCAGTTTGAACCCCAGCTTGATGTACTCGCGCGCCTCTTCGCGGCTGCCGGCGAAGGCGTGGATGATGCCGCCCCGTGGCAGGCGGATGCGCTTGAGGGTGGCGATCACGGCGGCATGGCTGCGGCGCACATGCAGCAGGGCCGGCAGTTGGAAATCCACGGCCATCTTGAGTTGGGCTTCGAACAGATGTTGCTGGCCTTCACGGTCGAGGTGTTCGAGGAAGTAATCCAGGCCGATCTCGCCCACCGCGCACAATTGCCGATGGCCCCGCAGGCGGGTCAGCCAGTCGCCCAGGGCCGTCAGGTCGGCGGGGCGATGCTCGTCGAGGTACACCGGGTGCAGGCCGAAGGCTGCGAACAAACCTTCATCGTCTTGCACCAGATCCCACAGTCGTTGCCAATTTTGCTGATACACCCCCAACACCACCATGCGCTGTACGCCGAGTTGGCGGCTGTGCGCGAGGACTTGCCGGCGATCGCTGTCGAAGTCCGGGAAGTCCAGGTGGGTGTGGGTGTCGATCAGCTCCACGCTCAAACCTCGTGAATGCGCTGCTTGAAGGTGCGGCCGATGGCGTTTACGCCGGGTTGATACTGTTGTTCTTCAATCGCAGCCAGGGCCAGGCGCAGCGCGGTGTCGGCGATCAGTTGATGTTGCTGGGCCATGGCATTCACCGGCAGCGGCAGGAAATCCAGCAGTTGGGTATCACCGAAGGTGCCCAGGCGCAGCGGCCGCGTCTTGAGCGGGAAGTCATGCAGTGCGTCGAACACGCCTTGCAGCAGCACGTAGGACGTGGTCACCAGCGCGTCAGGCAAATGCCCCAGGCGCTGCAGTAATTGCTCCATCAGTTGCCGGCCGCAGTCGCGGCTGAACGCCTCGCCGTGTTCGACGATCACTTCACCGCCGAATCCCTGCAGCGCTTCACGGAAACCGGCGGCGCGCGCCTGGCTGATACTCAGCTCGGGTCGCGCGCCGATCAGCGCGATCTGCTTGGGCAACGGTTGCAGCAGGCTGCTGGTCAGTTGCTGGCAGGCCTGGCGGTCGTCGCTGACCACCGAGCAGAACTGCGCGGGGTCCATCTCCCGGTCGATGGCGATGACCGGCAAACCCTTGGCTTGCAGCTCGCGATAACTGTCGTCGCTGGCCGGCAAGCAGCTGGCAACGAACAGCGCGTCGCAACGTCGGGCGCGGAACAGTTGCAGCAACTGGCGCTCGCTGTCGGCGTCATCGTCGGAGCTGGCGATCAGCAATTGATAGCCTCGCGCGCGCGCGCCCTGTTCCAACAACTTGGCAATTCGTGCGTAACTGGGGTTTTCCAGGTCTGGCAGGATGAAACCCAAGGTGCGCGTATGCCGGCTGCGCAGTCCCGCAGCCTGGGGGTTGGGCGTGAAACCATGGGCTTGGACCACCGCACGCACGCGCTCGACGGTTGCGCTGCTGATGCGTTGTTGTTCGGCTTTGCCATTGATGACATAGCTGGCGGTGGTCACGGACACACCGGCGAGACGGGCGATATCACTGAGTTTCAAACCGGGATTTCCTTGTTTTCTGGAGCTTGCCCCGACATTTTGTCCAATCGTAACCGATTACTGCAGACGACCAATGTCTCAGCTCAAGTGCCGAGTGGGTCTTCAAGGATGCGCAATTAACGCGTAATCTGCCACGAATTCTAGATTAAACGTTTCAGCAGGCGTATTTTTGCGATGTTCGCTACTGAGTGGCTACTGCCAACCGACTGCTCAGTCAGTTTGTTCATGAACGACTTTAGACTGATTTATTCAAAACAATACCTAGTGCGCCCGACGCACTAACTAGGAGAACGGCATGCTTGAGCTCACCATAGAGCAGATTTCCATGGGCCAGACGGCTGTGGATAAATCTGCTGCCTTGCACCTGCTCGCTGACAAACTGGTGGCCGACGGCCTGGTCGCCGAGGGTTATCTCAGCGGCTTGCAAGCCCGTGAAGCCCAAGGTTCGACCTTTCTCGGTCAAGGCATCGCGATCCCTCACGGCACCCCCGAAACCCGCGATCAGGTATTTTCCACCGGCGTGCGCCTGCTGCAGTTCCCCGAAGGGGTGGACTGGGGCGATGGCCAGATCGTCTACCTGGCCATCGGCATTGCCGCCAAATCCGACGAACACCTGCGCCTGCTGCAACTGCTGACCCGCGCCCTCGGGGAAACCGACCTGGGCCAGGCACTGCGCCGCGCCGCTTCCGCCGAGGCCCTGCTGAAACTGTTGCAGGGCGCGCCGCAGGAACTGGCATTGGACGCGCAAATGATCGGGCTCGGTGTGTCCGCCGATGATTTTGAAGAGCTGGTGTGGCGTGGCGCCCGCCTGCTGCGCCAGGCCGATTGTGTGAGCAATGGCTTTGCCGCCGTGTTGCAGCAGGTCGATGCGCTGCCCCTGGGCGATGGCCTGTGGTGGTTGCACAGCGAGCAGACCGTCAAGCGCCCGGGGCTGGCGTTTGTCACCCCGGACAAACCCATGCGTTACCTCGGCCAGCCCCTCAATGGTCTGTTCTGCCTGGCCAGCCTCGGCGAAGCGCACCAGACCTTGCTCGAACGCCTGTGTGCGCTGTTGATTGAAGGGCGTGGCCAGGAACTGGGCCGAGCCACCAGCAGCCGTGCGGTGCTTGAAGTATTGGGCGGCGAGCTGCCACCCGACTGGCCCAGCGCACGCATCGCCCTGGCCAATGCCCATGGCCTGCACGCGCGGCCGGCGAAGATCCTCGCGCAACTGGCAAAAAGTTTTGACGGCGATATTCGTGTACGCATCGTCGATGGTGCGGTGGGCGCCGTGTCGGTGAAAAGCCTGAGCAAGCTGCTCAGCCTCGGCGCCCGGCGTGGCCAGGTGCTGGAGTTTGTCGCAGAGCCGACGATTGCCGACGATGCGCTGCCTGCCTTGCTGGCCGCGGTACAAGAGGGGCTTGGCGAAGAGGTCGAGCCGCTGCCTGTCGCGAGTGTGCAAGCCGCCGCCGTGGTGCTCGAACCGACGCTCAGCGCGCCCCTGGCCGGCAGCCAGATCCAGGCCATCGCCGCCGCACCGGGCATCGCCATCGGCCCGGCGCATATCCAGGTGCTGCAACCGTTCGACTATCCGCTGCGTGGCGAGTCCTCGGCCATCGAGCGCCAGCGCCTGCACGCCTCACTGGCCGATGTGCGCGGCGATATCCAGGGCCTGATCGAACGCAGCCAAGCCAAGGCGATCCGCGAGATTTTCATCACCCACCAGGAAATGCTCGACGACCCGGAACTGACCGACGACGTCGACACCCGCCTCAAACAGGGTGAAAGCGCCGAAGCCGCCTGGATGAGCGTGATCGAAGCCGCCGCCAAGCAGCAGGAATCGTTGCAGGACGCCTTGCTCGCCGAGCGCGCCGCCGACCTGCGCGACATCGGTCGCCGTGTGCTGGCGCAGTTGTGCGGTGTCGAAACCGTCCAGGAACCGAACGAACCCTACATCCTGGTGATGGACGAAGTCGGCCCGTCGGATGTGGCGCGCCTCGACCCGGCCCGCGTCGCCGGCATTCTCACCGCCCGTGGCGGCGCCACTGCCCACAGCGCCATCGTCGCCCGGGCCCTGGGCATCCCCGCCTTGGTGGGCGCCGGCCCGGCCGTGTTGCTGCTGGCCGCCGGTACGCCGTTGCTGCTCGACGGTCAGCGCGGCCGCCTGCATGTCGACGCCGACGCCGCGACCCTGCAACGCGCCAGCGTCGAACGCGACACCCGTGAACAACGCCTGCAAGCCGCCTCGGCGCAGCGCCATCAGCCGGCCCTGACCCGGGATGGGCACGCCGTGGAAGTGTTCGCCAACATCGGCGAAAGCGCCGGCGTGGCGAGCGCGGTGGAGCAGGGCGCCGAAGGCATTGGCCTGCTGCGCACCGAACTGATTTTCATGGCCCACCCCCAAGCGCCGGACGAAGCCACCCAGGAAGCTGAATACCGCCGCGTGCTCGATGGCCTCGGCGGTCGCCCGTTGGTGGTCCGCACCCTGGATGTGGGCGGCGACAAACCGCTGCCGTATTGGCCGATCGCCGAGGAAGAAAACCCCTTCCTCGGCGTGCGCGGCATTCGCCTTACGCTGCAACGCCCGCAGATCATGGAAGCGCAATTGCGCGCACTGCTGCGCTCGGCGGATAACCGGCCGCTGCGCATCATGTTCCCCATGGTCGGCAGCGTCGATGAGTGGCGTGCTGCGCGGGACATGACCGAGCGCCTGCGCCTGGAAATCCCGGTGGCCGACCTGCAACTGGGGATCATGATCGAAGTGCCGTCCGCCGCGTTGCTCGCGCCGGTGCTGGCCAAGGAAGTCGACTTCTTCAGCGTCGGCACCAACGACCTGACCCAGTACACCCTGGCCATCGACCGTGGCCACCCGACGCTGTCGGCCCAGGCCGATGGCCTGCACCCCGCCGTGTTGCAACTGATCGACATCACCGTGCGCGCCGCCCATGCCCATGGCAAATGGGTCGGTGTGTGCGGTGAACTGGCCGCCGACCCGCTGGCGGTGCCGGTGCTGATCGGCCTCGGCGTGGATGAGTTGAGCGTGTCGGCCCGCAGCATTCCCGAGGTGAAGGCGCGGGTGCGAGAATTCAGTCTGAGCGAGGCCCAGGGCCTGGCGCAACAAGCACTCGCGGTGGGTTCGCCCGCTGAAGTGCGAGCCCTTGTGGAGGCCGTGTAGATGGCAAGGATTTTGACCCTGACGCTGAACCCGGCGTTGGACCTCACGGTACGCCTGGCGCGCCTGGAACCCGGTGAAGTCAATCGCAGCGAGACGATGCTGACCCATGCGGCCGGCAAGGGCGTGAACGTCGCCCAGGTGCTGGCCGACCTCGGTCATCAGGTCACCGTCGGTGGTTTTCTCGGCGCGGACAACCCCCAGGCCTTTGACGCGCTGATCGCGCGCCGTGGGTTTGCCGATGCGTTCATCCGCGTGCCCGGCGAGACCCGCAGCAATATCAAGATCGCCGAACAGGATGGCCGCGTCACCGACATCAATGCGCCGGGGCCGCTGGTCAGCGAGCAGGCGCAGCAGGCGTTGCTCAACCAACTCACGCTGATCGCCCCGGGGCACGATGCGGTGGTGGTCGCCGGCAGCTTGCCGTGCGGTGTCAGCCCGCAGTGGTTCCAGGGCTTATTGGCGCTGCTGAAAGACCTCGGCTTGAAAGTCGCCCTGGACACCAGCGGCGCAGCCCTGCGCGCCGGGTTGCAGGCCGGCCCGTGGTTGATCAAGCCCAATACCGAAGAACTTGCCGAAGCGCTGGACTGCCCGACCGACTCCGTCGACCAACAGGCCCAGGCCGCCGCGCGTTTGCATGCCAGCGGCATCGAGCATGTGGTGATTTCCCACGGTGCCGACGGCGTCAACTGGTTCAGCCCCGGCACGGCGCTGCATGCCACGCCGCCGAAAGTCAGCGTCGCGAGTACGGTCGGCGCGGGCGATTCGCTGCTGGCCGGGATGCTCCACGGTTTGCTCGGTTTCGATCTGCCCGAGACCACCTTGCGCCGCGCCACGGCGATTGCCGCGATGGCCGTCACGCAGATCGGGTTTGGCATCAGCGATGATGCGCAATTGGCGCGTCTCGAAAGCGGCGTCCATGTGCGCCCGCTGACAGAACAATAAGAGGGTTTGTGATGAATTTAGCCATTGTTACCGCCTGCCCGAACGGCATGGTCACCAGTGTGCTGTGCGCCCGTTTGCTCGACGCCGCCGCGCAGCGCCAGGGCTGGAGCACCAGCGTCGAAGTGGTAGACGTGCAGCGCCCGGAACGCCAGTTGTCCCAGGCCACGCTCGATGCTGCCGAGTGGGTGTTGCTGGTCAGCAGCACGCCGCTGGATATGCAGCGGTTTGTCGGCAAGCGCGTGTATCAGAGCACCCCGGCCCAGGCCTTACAGGACGTCGAGGCGGTGTTGCGGCGCGGCGCCGAAGAGGCTCAGGTGTATGTCGCCAGCGAAGCCCCGGTGGCGGCCAAGCAAGCCCCGCGTATTGTCGCGATCACCGCCTGCCCGACCGGCGTGGCCCACACCTTCATGGCCGCCGAAGCATTGCAGCAGACCGCCAAGCGCCTGGGCTATGACTTGCAGGTGGAAACCCAGGGTTCGGTCGGCGCGCGCACGCCGTTGAGTCCGCAAGCGATTGCCGAGGCGGATGTGGTGCTGCTGGCGGCGGATATCGAAGTCGCCACCGAGCGCTTCGCCGGCAAGAAGATCTACCGCTGCGGCACCGGCATCGCCCTCAAGCAAGCCGAAGCGACCCTCAACAAGGCCCTGGCCGAAGGCACCGTGGAAAGCGCGGCGAGCGGGGCGGTGGCCAAGTCGGAAAAAACCGGGGTCTACAAACACCTGCTGACTGGTGTGTCGTTCATGTTGCCGATGGTGGTGGCGGGCGGTCTGTTGATCGCCTTGTCGTTCGTGTTCGGCATCCATGCCTTTGAAGAAAAAGGCACCCTGGCGGCGGCGCTGAAAACCGTCGGCGACCAGGCCTTCATGCTCATGGTGCCGCTGCTCGCGGGCTATATCGCCTATTCGATTGCCGACCGCCCCGGCCTGGCCCCCGGCATGATCGGCGGCTTGCTGGCCGGGACGTTGGGCGCGGGCTTTATCGGCGGGATTATTGCCGGTTTCCTCGCCGGTTACTGCGTCAAGCTGATCACCGGCGCGGTGCGCCTGCCGCAAAGCCTGGAGCCGCTCAAGCCGATCCTGATCATCCCGTTGCTGGCGAGCCTGTTCACAGGCCTGGCGATGATCTATCTGGTAGGCCCGCCGGTGGCGCGGCTGCTCACCGGGCTGACCGACTTCCTCAGCACGATGGGCACCACCAATGCCGTGCTGCTCGGCATCCTGCTCGGCGGCATGATGTGCGTTGACCTGGGCGGGCCGATCAACAAGGCCGCGTATGCGTTCTCTGTCGGCTTGCTGGCGGCGTCCAGCGGTGCGCCGATGGCGGCGACCATGGCGGCCGGCATGGTGCCGCCGATCGGCATGGGCATCGCGACCTTCCTGGCCCGGCGCAAGTTTGCCCAGACCGAACGCGAGGCCGGCAAGGCCGCGATGATTCTGGGCCTGTGCTTTATCTCCGAAGGCGCGATCCCGTTTGCTGCCAAGGACCCGCTGCGGGTGATCCCGGCCAGCATCGCCGGTGGCGCGTTGACCGGCGCGCTGTCGATGTACTTCGGCTGCAAACTGGCCGCACCCCATGGCGGCCTGTTTGTGCTGGTGATCCCGAATGCGATGAACCATGCGCTGCTGTACTTGCTGGCGATTGCCGCCGGTAGCGTGTTGACGGGGTTGGTGTATGCGCTGATCAAACGCCCGGAAGCGGTGGAACTGGCGGTCACACCCGCCCAAGCCTGACGCTGTGGAAAATGTGGGAGGGGGCTTGCCCCCGATGGCGATGTGTCAGTCACCCATGAATGGACTGACCCACCGCCATCGGGGGCAAGCCCCCTCCCACATTAAGATCTGCGAGGCTTTGAAGGCGGTGTCATATCGGCTTCATCCCTGCGTGTTCTAGTTGCCCTTTTGATACTCAAGAGGGCATCTGCATGAGCCATTTCGATCTCGGCCGTCGCCGCGTGATGCAAGCTGTCGGCGCGGGCCTGTTGTTGCCGGGGCTGGCACCGGCGGTGATTGCGTCGGTGAAGGACCGGCCGCAACTCACCGATGGCGTGCAGTCCGGCGACCTGCTCGGCGACCGCGCGATGATCTGGAGCCGCAGCGACCGCCCGGCGCGGATGGTGGTGGAATGGGACACCCGCAGTGTGTTCAGTAACCCACGCCGATTCGTCTCGCCGCTGGCCGACAACCGCAGCGACTTTACCGCCCGCGTCGAACTCACCGGCCTGCCCGCCGACCAGGCGATTTTCTACCGCGTGCATTTCGAAGACGCCCAGACCGGCGTCGCCAGCGAGCCCTGGTTCGGCCACCTGCGCAGCGTGCCGCAACAGCGTCGCGATATTCGTTTTGTGTGGAGCGGCGACACCGTCGGCCAAGGCTTCGGCATCAACCCGGACATCGGCGGCATGCGGATCTACGAAGCCATGCGTCTGCGCCTGCCGGACTTTTTTATCCACAGCGGCGACACCATCTACGCCGACGGCCCGGTGCCGGCGCAACTGACCACCGAAGGCGGGCGCATCTGGCGCAACATCACCACCGAGGCCAAGAGCAAAGTCGCTGAAACCCTCGATGAGTATCGCGGCAATTACCGCTACAACCTGCTGGATGAAAACGTGCGGCGCTTTAACGCCGAAGTGCCGCAGATCTGGCAGTGGGACGACCACGAAGTGGTGAACAACTGGTCGCCGAGCAAGCAGCTCGATGAGCGTTACCAGACCAAGGACATCAACACCCTGGTCGGCCATGCGCGTCAGGCCTGGCTGGAATATTCACCCATGCGTCGGCAAAGCGCCGACGGCGGCGGGCGGATTTATCGCAAGCTCAGTTACGGCC
Organism: Pseudomonas veronii; assembly: GCF_002028325.1. Classification (NCBI taxonomy): domain Bacteria; kingdom Pseudomonadati; phylum Pseudomonadota; class Gammaproteobacteria; order Pseudomonadales; family Pseudomonadaceae; genus Pseudomonas; species Pseudomonas veronii. The sequence goes on from NZ_CP018420.1 coordinate 971,617, forward strand.
CGCTGCTGGATGTGTTCGTGCTCGACATGCGCAGCTATCGCGGGCCCAACGATGACAACCTGGGCGGCGCCAAACCCTTCCTCGGCCGAGAGCAACTGGACTGGCTCAAGCGCGAACTCAAGGCGTCCCAGGCCCAATGGAAGGTGATCGCCGCCGACATGCCGATCGGCCTCGGCGTGCCCGACGGCGAAGTCAGCCCGGGCGTACCGCGCTGGGAAGCGATCGCCAACAACGACCCCGGCCCGGCGCAAGGGCGCGAGTTGGAAATCGCCGAGCTGCTCGGGTTTCTGCGCGCGCAGCAGGTGCGCAACCATGTGTGGTTGACGGCGGATGTGCATTACTGCGCGGCGCATCACTACCACCCGGATCGGGCGGCGTTCCAGGACTTCGAGCCGTTCTGGGAGTTTGTCGCGGGGCCGTTGAATGCGGGGAGCTTCGGGCCCAATCCGCTGGATAAAACCTTTGGTCCGCAGGTGGTGTTCGAGAAAGCACCGCCGGCGCAGAACACCTCGCCGTTTGCCGGTTTCCAGTTTTTCGGCGAAGTGCAGATCGATGGGCAGACGGCGGAGTTGACGGTGATGCTGCGTGATCTGGATGGGGTTTCAGTGTTCGAGCAAAAGCTGCAACCGGTCTGATTGAGGGTGCAGTCAAAAACTGATTGGAGTGCAGTCAAAAACTGACTTGGAATACAGTCAAAACTGTGGGAGGGGGCTTGCCCCCGATGGCGGTGGATCAGTCAACTCTTGGGTTACTGACACACCGCTATCGGGGGCAAGCCCCCTCCCACATAAGTTCTTCAGTGGTTAGAGGATCTCAGTAGACATCGCGGCGATAGCGGCCCTGTTCGATCAAGCGCTCCACCGCCTCACTCCCCAGCACCTCATGCAGCACCTGATCCACTCCTGCGGCCATCCCCTGCAAACTGCCGCACACGTAAATCGCCGCGCCGTCCGCCAGCCATCGACGCAACACGTCCGCCGATTCGCGCAGGCGGTCCTGCACGTAGATCTTTTCCTCCTGGTCGCGGGAAAACGCCAGGTCCAGCAGCGCCAGGTCACCGCTGGCCAGCCAGCCTTGCAGTTCGTCCTGGCACAGGTAGTCGTGGGCGATAGTGCGTTCGCCGAACAACAGCCAGTTGCGCTGCTGGCCGTCGGCAATGCGTGCCTTGAGCAAGCTGCGCAAACCGGCCAGGCCAGTGCCGTTGCCCAGCAGGATCAACGGCGCAGGCGCGTCCGGCAGGTGGAAAGCGCTGTTGCGGCGCAGGCGCAGGCTGATGCTCGAGCCGAGGGCCGCGTGTTCGGTCAGCCAGCCCGAGCCAAGGCCGAGGGTGCCGTCCGGATGACGTTCCTGGCGCACGATCAACTCCAGCACGCCGTCGCTGGGAATCGAGGCGATGGAGTATTCGCGCATGCCCAGGGGCGCCAGCGCGTTCACCAGCGCCTGGGCATGCAGGCCCACCAGATGGGCGCGGTTGTCCGGCAATTGGCGGGTGGCCAGGGCCTGGTCGAGGGTGTGGGCCAGGCCGTCGATCAGCACGCTCTCGCTGCCGGCCAGGCCCAGGCCCCCGAGGAACTGCGCGATGGCCCGGCTGCCATTGCGCGGCAGGATTTCCACCAGGTCGCCGGCCGTCCAGCGTTGCCCTGACGGCACGCTCAGCTCCAGCAGGTACACAGCCGAACCGACACTGCCAGGGTTGAGCAAGGTGCGTTGGTTCAGGCTGCAGTTTTCATACTGTGCGCTCGGCCACGCCGCTGTCGGTGCGTGCCCGGTGAGTTGCCCCAGCTGTTGTTGCCAGTGCTGCAGGGCATGGGTGTCGCCGCTGTCGACTTCCACGGGGGCGAACAACGGGGTGCCGCCCTGGTTGGTCAGCCAGAAGTGCAGGCGCCGCGCAAAGCCGCAGAAGTGCTGGTACTGGCGATCGCCGAGGGCCAGTACCGAGTAGTTCAAGCCCTTGAGGGACAGGTCCTGCCCGAGCACGCTGCGCTCGAAGCCACGGGCGCTGTCGGGGGCTTCGCCGTCGCCGAAGGTGCTGACCACGAACAGCACATTTTCTGATTGGCGCAGTTGGTCCTGGCTGACGCTGCCCAGCGGCTGCACGTTCACTGGCAAGCCCGCGGCCTGCAGTTGCCCGGCGGTCTGCCAGGCCAGTTGTTCGGCAAAACCGCTCTGGCTGGCGAAGCCGATCAGCCAGGCCGGCGCATGGCTGTGATTGGCGCTGAGGCGCTCGCGGGCATCGCGTACCTGGCGCTTTTTACGGCGACGGTCGAGGTACAGCAGCCAGCCGGTGATGAAGAACAACGGCATGCACAGCGCGCTGATGGTGAGGATGATCCGCCCCACCAGGCCGAAGTAACTGCCGGTGTGCAGCGCGTAGAGGCTGGTCAGCAATTGAGCCTTGAGGCTCTTGCTGGCGTAGCGCTCGTGGGATTTCACCACGCCGGTGGCCGGGTCCAGGTTGATCTGGTTCAGCGCGCGGTCGTGGGGCGAGTTTTTCAGCAGGTAAAACACCGTGGCCGGCTGCCCGGCGACTGCCGGCATGCGGATGTTGTAGGCACTCAAGTCGGGGCCGGCGCTGCTGTAGATGCTGCTCCAGATCGCCGCGTAGTTGGCTTCCGGCGTCGGGCCCGCGGGTGGTGGGCCGCGTTTGCGCATCCGTTCGTTCTGCGGGGCGTCGGACAGCAGCTTGTTCAGGCCCTGGTTGTACCACTCGTAGGACCACGACAGGCCGGTCAGCGCCGCCAACAGATAGAACAACAGGCACCAGGTGCCGAACACCGAGTGCAAGTCCCAATTGAAGCTGCGACCTTTTTTGCGCCAGTCCAGGGTCAGCCACACGCGCCAGTTCGCCACCTGGCGCGGCCAGCGCAGGTACAGGCCGGACAGGCAGAAGAACAGCAGGATCAGCGTGCAGGCCCCGGTGATTTGCCGGCCGGTGTCGCCCATGGCCAGGAAGCGGTGCAGTTGCAAGAGAAACCCGAACACGTCCTGGCCGACGGCGTCGCCCGTGTAGTCGCCGGTGTAGGGGTCGAAGTAACGCATCTGGCCGCGCCGTTCACCCGGCGGCGGGGTGAAGAACACGCGTGCGGCGGTGCCGCTGTCGGTTTCCACCCACAGCATCGACACGCGCTTGCCTTCGCTGGCTTCGAGCTTGCGCACCAGTTCGGCGGGCGGCAGTACCCCGGCGTCGCGTTTTGCCACGCTCAGCACGCTGGGGTTGAGCGCGCGCAGTATTTCATCCTGGAACGACACCGCCGCCCCGGTGATCCCCATCAAGGCCAGCACCAGCCCGGCAGTGATGCCGAAGAACCAGTGCAACTGGAACAGGGTTTTCTTCAACACGTCGGACCGCCTCGCTCATCTGGATATCTGTAGCACGGCGCGCATTATGCCGTGGGTTGTCGAGAAACTTTGTTGTTTAACACGCAAAAGCCCCACGCATCGATGCGTGGGGCTGTTGGCTGCGGGTTGACCGTTTAGAAGTGGAAGCTGGTGGTCAACAGCGCGGTGCGCCCGGCCGCCTGGTTGGCGAAGTGGGTCGAGAAGGCCTTGTCGTAGTAGGTTTTGTCGGTCAGGTTCTGCACGTTCAGTTGCAGATCGACGTTCTTGGTCAGCTTGTAGCTGGCCATGGCGTCGTAGCGCGTGTAGGACGGTACATACACGGTGTTGCCGGCATCGCCGTAGACCTCGTCGACATAGAACGCACCGCCGCCGATGGTCAGCTTCGACGTGATGTCGTAGGTGGTCCACAGGCTGAAGGTGTTCTTCGGCGTATTGGGCATTTGGTTGCCCTCGCTGGAGCCGGCGCTGAGCACCCCGTTGCGTCCGTTGCGTCCGGATTTGACCAGCTCGCTGTCGAGGTAGCTGTAGCCGGCGAACACTTGCCATTGATCCGTGAGTTTGCCGCTGGCCGAGAGTTCGAGGCCATCGACGCGGGATTCACCGGCGTTCTCGTAGGTCAGGGCATCCACCAGAATGCGCGTGTTCTTCTTCTCGGTGCGGAACACGGCAGCCGTCAGCGAAAGGCGGTCGTGGAACAGATCCCACTTGGTGCCCAGCTCGTAGTTGACGGTTTCTTCCGGTTGCAGGTCGCTGGTGGCGGCGCCGGCGGACAGTGGGTTGCCGTCGGAGCCTTCACCGACCAGACCACCGGCCGGCGTGGCCGAGGTGGCGTAGGACGCATAGATGCTGGCGTTCTCCACCGGCTTCCAGACCAGGCCGGCCTGCCAGTTGAAGAACTGGCTGTCGTCTTTGATCTTGGTGCGCCCGGCGGTGGCGTTGGTGTTGGCCTCGGTGTCGAAGGTGTCGTAGCGCAGGCCGACGTTCAGCAGCCATTTCGGGTCCAGTTCGATGGTGTCGAACACGTAGGCGCCGCGGCTGGTGGCTTTGGTGTTGGTGCCGTTGTAGTTGCGCGCGATGCTGCCGGTCCAGGCGTCGTCCGGGTTCGGGTTGCTCAGCGAGGTGCATTGGCCGCCCAGGCTGCCTTTGGCCACGGTGCAGACCGGGTTGGCGTTGGGGCTGATGGTGTAGCTGCTGACACGGGTTTCTTCGCCGGTGAACTCGAGGCCGGTGGAGTAGGTGTGCTTGAAACCCAGCGCGTGGAAGTTGCCGAACAGATCGGTCTGGTTGGTGGTGGTCTCGGTGGTCGACACGCGGCTGTTGGCGCGGCGCCACACAGTACCGAACTTGTTGACGTTGAGTTTGCTGTCGTCCGGTTGCGTGAGGATATAGTCCTGGCCGGTGTTGCCATGGCGCAGGGTGTTTTTCAGCGTCATGTTGTCGTTCAGGTCGTGTTCGACGGAGACCGTGCTGATATCGGCGCGGGTCTTGCGGAAGTCGCGACTCTTCAGGCCGTAGAAGTTATTGCTGTCGCCGCCGTCGTTGGGTTTGTCGTGTACGTGGGCGGTGGCGGTCGCGGAGCCGTAACCGTAGGGGATCCCCGAATCCGGCAGGTCGTCGCTTTCCATGTGGTAGTAGCTGACGTTGACGCGGGTCGGCGTGCCCAGGCCAAAGGTCAGCGACGGCGCCACGCCCCAGCGGTCGTAATTCACCGCGTCGCGGCCGGCGACGTTTTGTTCGTGGCTCATCAGGTTCAGGCGGAACGCGGCGCTGTCGTCGAGGAATTGGCGGTTGACGTCGAGCACGTAGCGGCGGGTCTGGTCGGAGCCGTAGGTGAAGCCGCCGTTGGTGAAGTCGCGCGCCTGGGGTGTCTTGCTCACCAGGTTGAGGCTGCCGCCGGCCGAGCCACGCCCGCCGAACGAAGAGTTCGGGCCTTTGCTGACTTCGATCGATTCGATGTCGAAGATCTCACGGCTCTGGCCGCCGGTATCGCGCACGCCGTCCAGGTAGGTGTCGCCCTGGGCGTCAAAACCGCGGATGAACGGGCGGTCGCCCTGGGGGTTGCCGCCTTCACCGGCGCCGAAGGTAATGCCGGGCACGGTGCGCAAGGCATCCTGCAACGAGGTGGCGGCGGTGTCCTTGAGCACTTGCTGTGGCACCACGGTGACCGAGCGCGGCGTGTCCACCAGCGGCGCGGTGTACTTTTGCGAAGAGGCTTTTTCGACCTGGTAGGAGGTGGCGTCCTGTGCTTCCCCGGTGATGCTGGTGGCGCCCAGGGAGATGCTGTTGCGCTGGCCTTTCTGTTCGGTGTCGTCGGCCGCTTGCGCCAGATGGGCGACAGAGCTGGCGCCGAGTGCAACGCCGATGGCCGAAGCCAGCAGGCGTGGTGAACTGGCAGGTGTTTTTATGCAAGTGCGCGACATGACGTGTCCTTTCCCCAAGGATGTGAGGCCGCGGAATATAGGCTGAACAAGACGTTGTATCAATTGCGACTTATTGCTATTCGTAGCTAATTTACATTCTTTACACTTTTTCCTTACGGTTTTTACGATCTCGTTCGTCTTCGGGTTTTACAGAGAGGATAAGAATCAATACCATTAACGTCTTTCCGCTCTCAGGTAGTGCTCATGTTGCTGCATATTCCCGGCCTGTTCTCTCGTGAGGAAGTGCAGCGCATTCGCCAAGCCCTGGAAACCGCCGACTGGGCCGACGGTAGAATCACCGCCGGGCACCAGTCCGCCAAGGCCAAGCACAACCTGCAATTGCCCGAAGGCCACCCGCTGGCCAAGGAAATCGGTACGGCGATGCTGGAGCGGTTGTGGCAAAACCCGTTGTTTATGTCGGCGGCGTTACCGCACAAAGTCTTCCCGCCGCTGCTCAACTGCTACACGGCCGGGGGCAGTTTCGACTTCCATATCGACAATGCCGTGCGCCAGCCCAAGGGCAGCCAGGAGCGGGTGCGTACCGATCTGTCGTCCACGCTGTTCTTCAGCGACCCGGAGGACTATGACGGCGGCGAACTGGAGATCCAGGACACCTTCGGCGTGCAACGGGTCAAGCTGCCCGCCGGCGATATGGTGCTGTACCCCGGCTCCAGCCTGCATAAAGTCAACGCCGTGACCCGCGGTGCGCGCTACGCCTCGTTTTTCTGGACCCAAAGCCTGGTGCGCGAAGACAGCCAGCGCACCCTGCTGTTCGAGATGGACGGTGCGATCCAGCAACTGACCGCGGCGGTCCCGGACCACCCGGCGTTGATCCAGCTCACTGGCACTTACCACAACCTGTTGCGTCGCTGGGTCGAGGTCTGAGCATGGGCTTTTTATTGCGCCGTGAAGAAGTGCTCAACGTCGAGCAGTTGCAGCGCATGCTCGACGACTCGCCAGTGCGCGCGGCCCAGGCGATCCTGATCGCGGCCAGGGAGGGCGTGGCGGATGCCCAGGCCTTGCTCGGGCAGATCCTGCTGGAAGGGCGCGGCATCGAGCGCGATGAAGCGCTGGCACTGCGCTGGTTCCAGATCGCGGCGCAGGGCGGGCACCTGATGGCGCGCAATATGCTGGGGCGTTGCCGCGAGCATGGCTGGGGCTGCGTCGCCGACGAAGCGGCGGCGGCGCGGGACTATCGGCTGGCGGCCGAAGCCGGGTTGGATTGGGGGCAATACAACTACGCCAACCTGCTGGCCACCGGTCGCGGTGTCGCCGAGGACCAGGCGCACGCGCTGAGGTGTTATCGCCAGGCGGCGGAGCAGGGCCACGCCAAGTCGATGAACCTGTTGGGGCGCTATCTGGAAGAGGGCCGGTTTTGCCCGAGGGATCCGGACGCTGCCGTGGCGTGGTATCGACGCTCAGCCGAAGCCGGGGATTTCCGTGGGCAGTTCAGTTACGCGGCGGTGCTGGCCGACAGCGGCCAGATCGAGGCGGCGCTGGCGTGGTTGCGCAAGGCCTTGGCCGGCGGCAATCTGAAGTTTTTGCGGGTGGCGCACAAGGCGCTGGCGCAGGCGAATGATCCGCGGATTCGGGCGATGGCCGATGCCTATGAGCAACATGCCATGACCTGTTTCTGAGCGATAAAAAAACCCATGACAGGTCATGGGTTTTTTGTTCGCCGCCGTCTTACACGTAATACGACTTCAACGGCGGAAAGCCATTGAACTCAACCGCGCTGTAGCTGGTGGTGTACGCACCGGTCGACAACCAGTACAACCGATCACCGATCGCCAGGTTCAGCGGCAGACCGTACTTGTAGTTTTCGTACATGATGTCGGCGCTGTCGCAGGTAGGACCGGCGATCACCACTTCTTCCATCTCGCCTTTCTTCTCGGTCCAGATCGGGAACTTGATGGCTTCGTCCATGGTTTCGATCAGGCCGGAGAACTTGCCCACGTCCGTGTACACCCAACGCTCGACGGCGGTGCGCGATTTACGTGCCACCAGCACCACTTCGCTGACCAGGATGCCGGCGTTGGCGATCAACGAACGGCCCGGTTCCAGGATGATTTCCGGCAGGTCGTCGCCGAAGTCTTCCTTGAGGAAGCGGATGATTTCTTCGGCATAGGTTTCCAGGCTGTTGGTGCGGGTGATGTAGTTGGCCGGGAAGCCGCCGCCCATGTTGATCAGCTTGAGGTGGATGCCGTCTTCTTCCTTCAGGCGCTCGAAGATCACTTTGACCTTGGCGATCGCCGCGTCCCACACGCTGATGTCGCGCTGTTGCGAGCCGACGTGGAACGAGAGGCCATACGGCACCAGGCCCAGGTCGCGGGCGAGGATCAGCAGGTCCATGGCCATGTCGGTCTGGCAGCCGAATTTGCGCGACAGAGGCCAGTCAGCCGTGGTCGAGCCTTCGGTGAGGATACGCACATAGATTTTCGAGCCCGGCGCGGCCTTGGCGATGTTGCGCAGGTCGGCTTCGGAGTCGGTGGAGAACAGGCGCACGCCCTTCTCGTAGAAGTAGCGGATGTCCTTGGATTTCTTGATGGTGTTGCCGTAGCTGATACGGTCGGGGCTGACGCCGCGGGCCATGACCTTGTCCAGCTCGTAGATCGAGGCGATGTCGAAGCTCGACCCCTTGTCTTTCAACAGGTCGATGATCTCGACGGCCGGGTTGGCCTTGACTGCGTAATAGATTTTGGCGAATTCGAAACCGGCGCGCAGGTCATCGTAGGCCTGGCTGATCATCGCGGTGTCGATCACCACGAACGGGGTTTCTTGCTTGTCGGCGAACGCCTTCATTTTGTCAAAAGTGGCGCGCGCGAAATAATCTTCGACGTTGATCGACATGCTGGGAACTCCTAAGGGCAAACTAAATTGATCAATGGGTGCAAATGAACGTCCTCCGTATCCCCACTTTGGTTCGCCTACTTCCCAAGGCATGTCGCCGAAAGCAAAAAGGCCATGGGATAAGCTTCCCTTGGCCTTGCTGTCTCGTCGTCAGTACTTGAGCCGGATGGATCGTTTCCAGCATGGACGTTCGGCGCGAACTTTAGGGCGTGAGGGGCTTGAGATCAACTAAAAATGTCGCGTTTTTGCACGCGTTCGTCGCGGGACCGGGTGCAGCTACTTATGTAACCGACCGGTGTGACGGATTGATGTTCCCTGCAGGCGGATAATCAGGGGGATTTCCCTGACACACCACGGACCAAATGTGGGAGGGGGCTTGCCCCCGATGGCAGTGTGTCAGTCATGAATATATTGACTGATACACCGCCATCGGGGGCAAGCCCCCTCTCACAGTTTTAAGCGTGTTGTGTCAGATCAGGCCAGGGCGGTCTCGGCGGGCGAAACGATACTGGTCTTGCCCCCGCGCGACTTGCCGGAGCTCAGGTACTCGGCAATCGATTCCTGGGTCACTTCGCCCAAAAACACCCGCTCGGCGTCCATCACCGGCAACCATGAACGGTTGAACTCGTACATGCGCGACAACAGGATGCGCAAGTGCTCGTCATACGCGGCCGTGGCGTTGAATTCGCGCAGGTATTGACCGCAAGTGCCGGTCTGACGGTGCAGGTCGCGACGGCGCACATAGCCTAGCGCCTTGTTGTCGGCGCAGGTGACCACCACATAGCGGCGGTCGAGTTCGTCCATCAGCTCCAGGGCATCGGCCACCGGGGTTTCCGGGCTGACCGACGGGGCGTTGTCTGCCGCGTCTTCGGCTTTTACCAGCAGCAGACGCTTGAGGGTGCTGTCCTGGCCGACGAAGTTGCTGACGAACTCATCCGCCGGGTGCGCCAGCAGGGTGTCCGGGTGGTCGATCTGCAGCAGTTTGCCGGCGCGGAAGATGGCGATCTTGTCACCCAGCTTGATGGCTTCGTCGATGTCGTGGCTGACCATGATCACGGTCTTGTTCAGCGCGCGCTGCATCTCGAAGAACTCGTTCTGGATCATCTCGCGGTTGATCGGGTCGACCGCGCCGAACGGCTCATCCATCAGCAGCAACGGTGCATCCGCGGCCAGCGCCCGGATCACGCCGATGCGCTGTTGCTGGCCACCGGACAGCTCACGCGGGTAGCGGTGCAGGTACTGCTTGGGCTCGAGCTTGATCATGCTCATCAACTCGCGGGCGCGGTCGTGGCATTTCTGCTTGTCCCAGCCCAGCAACTTGGGCACGACCACGATGTTTTCCTCGATGGTCATGTTCGGGAACAGGCCGATCTGCTGGATCACGTAGCCGATGTTGCGACGCAGGGTCACTTCGTCGAGGTCGGTGGTGTCTTCGCCGTTGATCAGGATCTTGCCCGAGGTGGGCTTGATCAGGCGGTTGATCATTTTCAGCGTGGTGCTCTTGCCGCAGCCCGAGGGGCCGAGGAATACGCAAATCTCGCCTTCGTTGACGGTCAGGCTTACGTCGTTCACGGCGGAGACAGTCTTGCCGTTGCTTTGGAAAGTCTTGGTCAGGTGTTGAAGTTCGATCATTTGAGCAGTCCTTTTGGAGTCAGCGAGCGTTGCAGCCATTGCAGAAGCAGGTCGGCGAAGATGGCCAGGAGACTGACCAGCACGGCGCCGACGATCAGCATCGACATGTCGCTGCGGCTGATGGAAGCCAGAATAAGTACACCCAGGCCGCCGGCGCCGATGGTGGCGGCGATGGTCATCACGCCGATGTTCATCACCACGGCAGTGCGTACACCGGCGAGGATCACCGGTACGGCGATGGGCAGTTCGACCATGCGCAGGCGCTGGCCGAAGGTCATGCCGATGCCTTTGGCGGCTTCGCGGATGCCCGGCTCCACGCCGGTCAGGGCCAGGTAGGTGTTACGCATGATCGGCAGCAGGGAGTAGAGGAACACGGCGGTGATCGCCGGCATTGGCCCCAGGCCCTGGCCGAATTTGGAGTAGAACGGCAGCAGCAGGCCAAACAGGGCGATGGACGGCACGGTCAGCAGCACGGTGGCGCTGGCTTGCAGCGGGCCGGCCAGGCTCGGGAAGCGGGTCATCAGCACGCCGAGGGGCACGCCGACGACAATCGCGAGGATCACGGCAATGCCGACCAGGGTGATGTGCTGCCAGGTCAGGTGCAGGACTTGGGCCCAATCAAGATGGGAAAAGGCGTTTAAAAATTCCATGTCTTCTCCTCTTAGTTGAGTGGATGCTGGCGCAGGAAATCGGCGGCAACAGCAGACGGGCTTTCATGGCCGACGTCGACCCGCGCGTTCAGCTGGCGCATGGTTGCGTCGTCGAACAGGGCAGCCAGCGGCTTCAGATCGGCGGCCAGTTCAGGATGGGCGTCGAGATAAACCTGACGCACCACCGGCGCGGCGGTGTAGTCCGGGAAGTAGTGCTTGTCGTCTTCGAGCAGCTTCAATTTGAAGGCATTCAGGCGCCCGTCAGTGGTGTACACCAAGCCGGCAAACACCTGGCCGTTACGCAACGCGGTGTAGACCAGCCCGGCGTCCATCTGCCGGGTGTTTTTGCGGGTCAGGTTCATGCCGTACAGCTTGACCATGCCGCCCATACCGTCGGAACGGTTGGCGAACTCGGTGTCCAGGGCCACCAGGCGCGTGGCCTTGGTTTTTTCCGCGAGGGCTTGGGTCAGATCGCTGATCGTGTTGATCTGCGGGAATTCCTGGGCCACGTTCTCAGGCAATGCCAGCGCGTAGGTGTTGCTGAATTTCGATGGCGACAGCCAGACCAGGCCTTTTTTCGCGTCGAGTTCTTTCACCCGAGCGTAGGACTGTTCGCTGTCGAGCTTCTCGTCCACATGGTTGTAGGCCACCAGCGACACGCCGGTGTATTCCCAGATCAGGTCCAGTTGCCCGCTTTCCTGGGCACTGCGCGCCAGGTTGCTGCCCAGGCCCCCGGTCACGCGGGTGTCGTAACCCTTGGTGCGCAGGTACTGGGAAGTGATTTCGGCGAGCAGGGTCTGTTCAGTGAACACCCGTGCGCCGATGCGGATGACCGGTTTTTCAGCGGCTTGCGCAACCCCTGCAAACAGCAGGACGCAGCTCAATATCAATGTCAGTTTTTTCATGTGAATTCCTTTGCCGAGCCTTAAGACGCACGCACTCCGCGTTCCAGCCAGAGGCGGCTGCCCATGGTCACCAGACCGTCGAGCAGCAGGGCCAACAGCGCGGTACACGCGGCGCCGAGCAGCAATTGCGGCTGATTGTTCAGGGCGATGCCGGGGAAGATCAGGCTGCCCAGGCTGTTGGCGCCGATCAGGAATGCCAGCGGCGCGGTGCCGACGTTGATCGCCAGGGCCACGCGCACGCCGCCGATGATGATCGGCACGGCGTTCGGCAATTCGACGCGAAACAGCACCTGGCGCGGGGTCATGCCGATGCCGGTGGCGGCTTCTTTCAGCGAGCCCTGGACGTTTTTCAGGCCTTCGTAGGTGTTGCGCACGATGGGCAGCAATGAAGCGAGGAACAGCGCGAAGATCGCCGGGCCGCTGCCGATGCCGAGGACGCCGAGGGCGATGGCCAGTACGGCCAGGGGAGGGACGGTGTTGCCGATATTGAAGATCTGCATGAAGCGTTCGGCGCGCCCGACCATGTTCGGGCGGCTGAGCAGGATACCGGCGGGGAGGCCCACAATCAGGGCGGCCAGCATGGAGACTAGGACGAGAATCAGGTGAGCTTGCAGGTAAAACAACAAATCGTCGCGGTACAGTTCGATGGTGTTGATGCCGATCCAGTGGATCAGCAGGGCCAGGAGAGCGACGACAACCGCTCCTCCTATCAGCCCTTTGCCATAGCGAATAGCCACAGGCGGACTCCTTTTTTCTTCTGTCGGCGAACACATTCCTGCGTGGCATGCCATTGCTGGCTGCCGTTGAATGTGGTCGCGAAAAGCAGCTCGCCCATGCCGGCAAAAGCGGCATGAGGTCAAGCCATGAGCGCAGCCTCGTCAGGCTAACTTGCTGATTTTTCAGCCCCTGTTTCGAGTGCGGTTGCAGGGGAGTGGACGTCTCTACCTTTTAAAAGGTTCCATACTTGGCAGTATTTAGCCACCCCCAACCGGGTGAACGGTGGTCCGGCACCCTGGGTTTGCGCTATACTCGCCGCCCTTTTTTGACTCACCTGCCAGGCGATTTCCCATGACCCACCAGGCCGCCGAAGTCGCGAAACGCCGCACTTTCGCCATTATTTCCCACCCCGATGCCGGTAAAACCACCATCACCGAGAAGCTCTTGCTGATGGGCAAGGCGATCGCAGTGGCCGGCACGGTGAAATCCCGCAAATCCGACCGCCATGCCACCTCCGACTGGATGGAAATGGAAAAGCAACGGGGTATTTCCATTACCACGTCGGTCATGCAGTTCCCGTATCGCGATCACATGATCAACCTGCTCGACACCCCGGGCCACGAAGACTTCTCCGAAGACACCTACCGCACCCTGACCGCGGTGGACTCGGCCTTGATGGTCCTCGACGGCGGTAAGGGCGTCGAGCCACGCACGATTGCGTTGATGGACGTCTGCCGCCTGCGCGACACGCCGATCGTCAGCTTTATCAACAAACTCGACCGCGACATCCGCGATCCGATCGAGCTGCTCGACGAAATCGAAGCAGTGCTGAAGATCAAGGCGGCGCCGATTACCTGGCCGATCGGTTGCTACCGCGACTTCAAGGGCGTGTACCACCTGGCCGACGACTACATCATTGTCTACACCGCCGGCCACGGTCACGAACGCACCGATGTGAAAATCATCGAGAAGCTCGACTCCGACGAAGCCCGCGCCCACTTGGGCGATGAGTACGACCGCTTCGTCGACCAGCTGGAACTGGTGCAGGGCGCCTGCCACGAGTTCAACCAGCAGGAATTCCTCGACGGCCAACTGACCCCGGTGTTCTTCGGTACCGCATTAGGCAACTTCGGTGTCGACCACGTGCTCGACGCCGTGGTGGACTGGGCCCCGCGCCCGCTGGCCCGGGTCGCCAACGAGCGCACCGTGGAGCCGGTGGAAGAGAAATTCTCGGGCTTCGTGTTCAAGATCCAGGCGAACATGGACCCCAAACACCGCGACCGTATCGCCTTTATGCGAATCTGCTCCGGCAGGTACGAAAAAGGCATGAAGATGCGCCACGTTCGCACCGGCAAGGACGTGCGAATCGGCGATGCCCTGACGTTCTTCTCCTCCGAGCGTGAACAGCTCGAAGAAGCCTACGCCGGCGACATCATCGGCTTGCACAACCACGGCACCATCCAGATCGGCGACACCTTCACCGAAGGCGAAACGCTGGGCTTCACCGGCATCCCGCACTTCGCCCCGGAACTGTTCCGCCGCGTGCGCCTGCGCGACCCGCTGAAATCCAAGCAACTGCGCCAAGGCTTGCAGCAACTGGCGGAAGAGGGCGCGACCCAGGTGTTCTTCCCCGAGCGCAGCAACGACATCATCCTCGGCGCCGTCGGTGTGCTGCAGTTCGATGTGGTCGCCAGCCGCCTGAAAGAGGAATACAAGGTCGAATGCTCCTACGAGCCGATCACCGTGTACTCCGCGCGTTGGATCGAGTGCAGCGATAAGAAGAAGTTGGAAGAGTTCTCCAACAAAGCCGTGGAAAACCTCGCGGTCGACGGCGGCGGTCACCTGACCTACCTGGCGCCGACCCGGGTCAATTTGGCGCTGATGGAAGAGCGTTGGCCGGATGTGAAATTCCGGGCTACTCGCGAGCACCATTAAGCTCTGAGCGGTTGATGGAAGGGCGAAGCTGTCATGGCTTTGCCCTTTTTTATGTCTGCCGAAAATCCAAAATGTGGGAGCAGGCTTGCCTGCGATGCAGGCACCTCAGTCCATCAGGCACACCCAGTGGATGCCATCGCAGGCAAGCCAGCTCCCACAGTCAGGTTTTCATTAGTCAGGGGAATTGGCGCTAACCCCGCTTCCGGTCTAGCGTTTCGACTACGACACCCACTCACCGACGGAAATAGGAGACAAGGGTGCGTATAACTAAACGTGCCATTCTCCTGGTGCTACTGGTGTCCTTGGGGATCTCAAGCGCCGGGGCACATGGGCTGCAACTGGCCGACGCCGGAACGCCCCAGTGGAAAGACACTGGCCCCGTCACCAAGAAAAAACAGAAGGAGGTCAACTCCGGCGGCTGGCAGCCGCAGTCCCAACCCGCGCCCAAGGAGGATGCGGAAAACCCTTATAATGAAGGCGAAGACAGTGAAACCTACGACGATGGCGACAGCTAGTCGTAAATTCCGGGCAATAGAAAACCCCTTCTTCCCCGGCTGATGCGCAACAAGGGAGAAGGTTTTTTCAACGGATCAAAATCACGCTGTAGGATTTTTCTGTACGATCTTTCCCTGTCATTTGTGGTTCTACTCTTCTTTTGCGTGACCTCGCGTTTTGCTCTCGACGCTGAAGTCACTATCGATTAGTTTCTAATCCATTGGCAAATCTGAAAAAGCAAAGAGCCGCGGGCTAGAGTGTTCCGCGTTACTATCATCGAGTCTGGCTTCATTAATCGATGGGCTTGCGCGAGATGTCAATCAAGCGTCGATAAGTGCAATCATAAATCAGTACTGTGAATTCAGAATTTAAATGTGTAATAACGTTTCTTGATGACGTGGATCGGTGCGTGATATTCAAGTCGGCGTTGAAACGATATGCGCAATGGATAGCTCATTTTCTTCAAGGTCTCGCATGCGATGGATTGTATTAGTGTAAAAAATTTGTCCAAAACCTACCTGATTAAAGAGCGCTCGGAAGGGCCGCTCGGTTGGCTGACAAGTCTGGTATCTCCCAAGAGTTCAGAGAAGACGGCTGTTGACGATATTTCATTTACTGTCAAGCAGGGTGAGGTCGTAGGCTTTCTCGGACCGAATGGCGCAGGTAAAACCACTACATTGAAAATTCTGTCGGGGCTGCTCTATCCGACGGCAGGACAAATATCGGTTCTCGGTTATCAACCACAATTGCGGAGCAAGGAATTTCTCAAGTCCATCTCGCTGATCATGGGGCAACGTCAACAGTTGATCTGGGACTTGCCGGCCATGGAAACTTTCCGGCTGAATCAGAAGATATTCGAAATCTCCGATGAACAGTTCAAGCAGACCTATGGCTATCTGGATGAATTGCTTAAGGTATCGAAGTTGGCCAAGGCGCCGGTGCGAACCCTGTCGCTTGGCGAGAAAATGAAGTGTGAGCTGGTCGCATCGTTACTTCATGACCCCAAGGTTCTTTTTCTCGACGAGCCGACTATCGGACTCGATGTCGGGGTGCAAAAGATAGTTCGTTCATTTATTCGGGACTATGGCCGCGAGCGCAATGTGAGCGTTCTGCTGACGTCGCATTACATGCAGGATATTGAAGCCCTGTGTGAGCGAGTCGTTGTCGTTTCCGATGGCAAGATCTCATTCGATGACACCCTGGAGTCGCTGCGTAAACGCATGTCGGATCACCGCATCATTACGGTGGAATTGTCTGAAAGCGTTATGGCTTCGGCACTTGGCCGGTACGGTCTGGTGCGCTCCGCAGACGGCTTTGTGCATGAGTTGCTGGTGCCGGCTGCGGAGGTGGTGGGTGTCTGTTCGCAGGTTCTGGCCGAGCAGCCGGTCATCGACATTTCCATCGGTGATCCACCGATCGAAGAGGCTCTGCTGAAGCTGTTCATGGCCTCTCAGGCCGACGCCGGGCAAAAGGTCAAGGGTGCGCCCGGGGAGTGTGTCGCGTGAGCCGGTTTGCCATGAAAGTCGCAGGCGTTGCGCGCACAGCCATTCGTCGCAAGGTTGCGCATCGCGCAGAGTTGTTTGTATTGGTACTAGCCTCTTTGGTGCCGTTATTCATGATGGTCATCTGGATGGGCATTGCAAAGGATGCCGCACTGGAAGGTTTTACCCCGGCCAGGTTTGCCGCTTACTTTGCGCTGGTATTTCTGGTTGGCGAAATCGTCTCCAGTACAGCTGCTGAAGAAGTAGAGAGCGACATTCATTCGGGGGATATTGGCAGTTTCCTGTTGAAGCCGTTCAATATTGCCTTCTATTACTTTCTGGGTGAAATGGCTTCGGCGATGGTCAGAGTCATACCGATATTTTTCCTGGTGGCTGGCGTATTCCTATTTTCCGAAGCGGGTAAGTATTTGCACCTGAGCTATCTGATGCCTGCACTGCTCGGAGTCATACTGGGTTTTGCCATCAACTATTTACTTTATTTCATCGGCGGGCTTGCGGCGTTCTGGTCCGATCAGGCAAGTGCCTTTGATCTGGTGTTGACTTACATGCTTACGCTGTTTGGTGGGGTCCTTGCTCCGTTGACGCTTTATCCGGGCTGGATGCAGTCGGTACTTGAGTGGTCACCGTTCCCTTACATTATTAGCTTTCCAATCAGAATCATCATGGGCGAGTTGACAAACGAACAGTTGGTTAATGGATTGCTATTTCAGGTTGTGCTGGTTGCTGCACTTTCGTTGTTGGCTAATTTTATCTGGGCCAAAGGTGTAAAACGTTATTCGGTGTTCGGATAATGAAGACGTTGAGCGCAGTCAAGTCGCTTCTGACAGCAAGGTTGCAGGCCAATATGAAAGACCGCGTGCCGGTCTTTGTCAGCCTGTTGAATACAGCCCTACTGGGATTGTCCGTTTATGTCGTGATTGAGATTTTCTTTGGGAATGTCGAGACAATTGGTGGCTGGAATAAACAGCAGTCGATTGTGTTGTATGGTGCCTTTATCCTTATTCGCTCCTTTGTACAAATGGTGGTATTGCCCAACTGCGAGGCCGCCTCGAAGTTGATCATCAGCAAGTCCATTGATACTTATTTGTCCAAACCGGTTGATGTGCAAACCATTCTGGCCTTTGGGCAGTTGCGCCTCTGGCATATTTTCGGGGTCCTGCTGGGGCTGGGTCTGATGCTGGGTGGCAGTCATGCGCAAGGGCAACTGACATTGCAGACGCTCGGCGCTTTCTTGGTCTTCATGGTCCTCGCGTGTGCGCTGGTTTATTCGGTCTGGTTCAGCATTGCCAGTCTGGCGTTCTGGACCAAGAAAACCGGCAACATTTCCCACCTGTTGTTTATGTTTCTGACCACCGGACGGTTCCCGTCCGGCGCGTATCCGGAGTGGATCCAGGTCGTGATCATGACCGTAGTCCCTGTCTTTTTCATCATGGAAGTGCCCGCGCAATCAGCGATGGGGATGACGACGGGGCGGTCTTTGGCGGGCGCTGTACTGGCGACTCTGGCCTTCTTGCTGTTGTCTCGATTGCTTTGGCATTGGGGGGTCAAGAAATACCTTCGAGAGGGCGCCTGACACTCGCAACACCGAAATTTAGGGTTCTTCACGGATTGCCGGGAAAGACGCTCTTGATCTTCATGAAAAAGAATTCGCTGTCCCGGTAACCGTACGCCATTCGTTTGATGACCTTTATTCGATTGTTTATTCCTTCCAACTGACCGGTGTGCATTGGCCAGCGCACCCGGCTCACGATGCCCCGCCAGTAGCCCTTTAGTCGCTTTGCGAATTGGATCAGTGCGGGTATTTCGCTTTCTTGAGCGTGACGCAGCCACTGCTTCCAGGCTGATCTCCAGTCCCAGGCATCGCTCGGTGCCCAGAGCATTTTGAGCTCGGCCTTCATCAAGTAGACCGTCATTAACGATTGGTTGGCGGCCAGCAGATCCTGCAAATGAACCTGCTGTTCCGGTTTTTTCAGGTTCTCCCGGTTACGCAATAGCAACCATCGCGCTTGCTTTATGACCTTTCGAGCGGGCTTGTCATGGCGCAGTCGGTTCGCCTCGTCAACGCGAACACGATCAATCACTTCTCGGCCATATTTGGCGACCACATGGAAAAGGTCATAAATTACCCGTGCTTTTGGGCAGTGTTGGCGAACTTCCAGGTCATAAGCCGTGTTCATGTCCATCGCTACCGCTTCAATTCGGGCGCACCCCTCTGGCCCCAGTTCTTTGAAAAACGGTCTGACTGCCGCTCGGCTACGGCCTTCGCCGATCCAAAGAACTCGCCGAGTATCAGCGTCCAACACCACGCTGGCGTAGCGATGACCTTTGAATAACGCGAACTCGTCCATTATCAAGCGCAGTGGCTGAGCCTTGGGCAAGGTACTCAACGCCGCTTGCAGAGCGCGCCGCTCCGGCAACCGAACGGTGTCCCAATGCAGCCCGAACATCTGCGCAACATGCAGTGTAGGAAGGCGTTCGCAGGCTCGAATAACGGCCTCTGCCAGCCGGCGCGTCATGCGGGCGTAGCGATCCAGCCAACTGACGACCTCCATGCGCTTGCCACAATCACGGCAACTAACACGCCTGAGCTGAACGTTGAGGCGGACTGTGCGACCGAGAATCGGCAAGTCACGCACGACTCGATCGCAGTACTCATGAGTTGTTGAACAGAGCTTTTGGCAGCCACCACAGGTGGGAAATCGCGTGGCCTGGGGGATCAGATCGATTTGAAGGGCATCGCCGTCAGGTTTGATCGCGACGACAGAAAAGCCCTCCCAAAAAGGAAGGAAAGTATTAATATCGCGCATAAGAACGCCGGTTTTTTAGATGTGTTTGCTCGCACGAACATCATCCATCAAATCGGCGTTCTTGTTTCTGTGTTTCCCGGGATTCCGTGAAGAACCAAAAAAAGCCCCTCCCGCCAGGCTGATGCGCAACCTGACGGGAAGGGCTGTAGAACGCTGTGTCACCGCGCCCCCCACAGGGGAGCGCGACGCTCGTTTCAGGCGACGAACTGCTCCGCATAGTGGCAAGCCACCTGGCGGTTATCCAACGCCCGCAACTGCGGCTCCTCGCTGCTGCACCGCGCCGTCGCATACGGGCAGCGCTTGTGGAAAGCGCAGCCGGACGGCGGGTTCAGCGGGTTGGGCAGCTCGCCGACGATCTTGATCTTCGGCTTGTTCGGGTCCGGGTGGATGGTCGGTGTGGCCGACAGCAGCGCCTGGGTGTACGGGTGCAGGGGGCGCGCGTAGATGTCGCCCTTGGGGCCGACTTCCACCGGGCGCCCGAGGTACATCACCATCACGTCGTCGGCGACGTGTTGCACCACCGCGAGGTTGTGGGAAATGAACACGTAGGCGGTGTTGAATTCCTGCTGCAGGTCCATGAACAGGTTGAGCACCTGGGCCTGGATCGACACGTCCAGTGCCGAGGTCGGCTCATCCGCCACCAGCACTTTGGGTTGCAGCATCATCGCCCGGGCCAGGGCGATCCGTTGGCGCTGGCCGCCGGAGAACATGTGCGGGTAGCGCTGATAGTGCTCAGGGCGCAGGCCCACCTGCTTCATCATCGCCTGGACCTTTTCGCGGCGTTCGGCGGCGGACAGGTGGGTGTTGATCAGCAGCGGTTCAGCCAGTTGGTCGCCGACTTTCTGCCGTGGGTTCAACGAGGCATACGGGCTCTGGAATACCATCTGCACGTCTTTGCGCAATTGCTTGCGCTGCGCCTTGTCGGCGCCAGCGACTTCCTGGCCGGCGATTTTCAACGAGCCCGACGACGGCTCTTCAATCAGCGTCAGCGCACGGGCCAGGGTGGATTTGCCGCAGCCCGACTCGCCCACCACGGCGAGGGTCTTGCCGGCTTCCAGTTCGAAGGACACGCCATTGAGGGCGCGCACGGTGGCGTGGCCCTTGAACAGGCCTCGGGACACTTCGTAGTGACGGGTCAGGTCGCGGGCGGTAAGAACGACGGCCATTACGCCACCTCCTGGTTCAAGGGGTAGAAGCAGCGCGCGAGGCTGTTCGATTTAGGGTCCAGGCCCGGGCGGGTCTGGCGGCAGCTGTCTTGCACGTAGGGGCAACGCGGCGACAGCAGGCAGCCTTGCGGGCGGTCATAACGGCCGGGCACGATGCCGGGCAGCGTGGCCAGGCGCGCGGCACCGAGGCTGTGTTCTGGAATCGCCTTGAGCAGCGCTTCGCTGTAGGGATGCGCCGGAATGTCGAACAGTTGCGGCACCTGGCCGACTTCCACGGCTTGGCCGGCATACATCACACACACGCGCTGGGCGGTTTCCGCGACGACCGCGAGGTCGTGGGTGATCAGCACCAGGCCCATGTTCTGCTCTTTCTGCAGGGCCAGCAGCAGGTCCATGATCTGGGCCTGGATGGTCACGTCCAAGGCGGTGGTCGGTTCGTCGGCGATCAGCAACTTCGGCTCGCCGGCAATCGCCATGGCGATGGCCACGCGTTGGCTCATACCGCCGGACAGTTGGTGCGGGTAGGCATCCATCCGGCTGGCGGCGCCGGGGATCTCGACTTTTTCCAGCAGTTCGATGGCACGCTTGCGCGCTTGCTTGCCGGACATCTTCAGGTGCAGGCGCAGCACTTCTTCGATCTGGAAACCCACGGTGTAGCTGGGGTTCAGCGCGGTCATCGGGTCCTGGAACACCATCGCCAGGTCTTTGCCGACGATCTGCCGACGCTGGCGGTTGCTCAGCTTGAGCATGTCCTTGCCGTCGAAGTTCAGGGCGTCGGCGGTGACGATGCCGGGGTGTTCGATCAGGCCCATCAGCGCCATCATGGTCACGGATTTACCCGAGCCCGACTCGCCCACGATCGCCAGGACTTCGCCTTTGTCGACGCAAATGTCGAGGCCATCGACCACCGGCACGGCGGTCTTGTCGCCGAAGCGCACGTTGAGATTCTTGATTTCTAACAGTGACATGGGAATCTCCTCAGGCGGCGTTCTTGAGTTTCGGGTCCAGCGCGTCGCGCAGGCCGTCGCCCATCAGGTTGATTGCCAGCACGCTGAGCAAAATGGTCAGACCCGGCAGGCTCACGACCCACCAGGCGCGTTCGATGTAGTCACGGGCCGAAGCCAGCATGGTGCCCCACTCCGGCGTTGGCGGTTGCACGCCCAGGCCGAGGAAGCCCAGCGCGGCGGCATCGAGGATCGCCGAAGAGAAACTCAAGGTCGCCTGCACGATCAGCGGCGCCATGCAGTTGGGCAGCACGGTGATGAACATCAGGCGCGGCAGGCCGGCACCGGCGAGGCGGGCGGCGGTCACGTAGTCGCGGTTGAGTTCGCCCATCACCGCGGCGCGGGTCAGACGCACGTAGGACGGCAGCGACACGATGGCGATGGCGATCACCGTGTTGATCAGGCCAGGGCCGAGGATCGCGACAATGGCAACGGCCAGCAGCAGCGATGGCAGGGCCAGCATGATGTCCATCAGGCGCATGATGGTCGGGCCGAGCAGGCGCGGGAAGAACCCGGCGAACAGCCCGAGCAGGATGCCCGGAATCAGCGACATCACCACCGACGACAAACCGATCAGCAGCGACAGGCGCGAGCCCTGGATCAAGCGCGAGAGCAAGTCACGGCCGAGTTCGTCGGTGCCGAGCAGGAACTGGATCTGCCCGCCTTCCAGCCACGACGGCGGGGTCAGCAGGAAGTCGCGATATTGTTCGCTGGGGTTATGCGGCGCCACCCACGGGGCGAACAGCGCGCAGAACACGATCAGCAACATGAACAGCAGGCCGGCAACCGCACCTTTGTTCTTGGAGAAGGCTTGCCAGAATTCTTTGTACGGCGACGGGTACAGCAGGCTCTGATCGACTGCTGACACTGGAGTAGGTGTGGTCATGGTCATGATCTCAGCGCTGGTGACGGATGCGTGGGTTGACGAAGCCGTAGAGGATATCCACCACGAAATTCACCAGGATCACCAGGCAGGCGATCAGCAGGATGCCGTTTTGCACCACCGGGTAGTCCCGCGCGCCAATGGCTTCGATCAGCCATTTGCCGATGCCGGGCCACGAGAAGATGGTTTCGGTCAATACCGCACCGGCCAGCAGGGTGCCGACTTGCAGGCCGACCACGGTGAGCACCGGGATCAGCGCATTCCGCAGGCCATGCACGAACACCACACGCGCCGGCGACAGGCCTTTGGCCTTGGCGGTGCGGATGTAGTCTTCGCGCAACACTTCGAGCATCGACGAACGGGTCATCCGCGCAATCACCGCCAGCGGGATGGTGCCGAGCACGATGGCCGGCAGGATCAGGTGGTGCAGGGCGTCCCAGAACGCATCAGGCTCGTTGGCCAGCAGGGTGTCGATCAGCATGAAGCCGGTGCGCGGCTCGATGTCGTAGAGCAGGTCGATACGCCCGGAAACCGGGGTCCAGCCCAGGCTCACCGAGAAGAACATGATCAGGATCAGGCCCCACCAGAAGATCGGCATCGAATAGCCCGCGAGGGAGATGCCCATCACCCCGTGGTCGAACAGCGATCCTCGCTTCAAGGCCGCGATCACCCCCGCCAACAGGCCCAGGATACCGGCGAACAACAGGGCGGCCATGGACAGCTCCAGGGTCGCCGGGAAGAGTGCGGTGAACTCGGTCCACACGCTGGTGCGCGTGCGCAGGGATTCGCCAAGGTCGCCTTGGGCCAGCTTGCCGATGTAGTCCAGGTACTGCGCATACAACGGCTTGTTAAGGCCAAGGCGTTCCATTGCCTGTGCGTGCATCTCGGGGTCGACCCGGCGTTCGCCCATCATGACTTCTACGGGGTCGCCTGGAATCATGCGGATCAACGCAAACGTCAGCAACGTGATGCCGAAGAAGGTGGGGATCAATAACCCCAATCGGCGGGCAATAAAACTAAACATCTTGTGGTGTACCTCAATCAGCCGGTTAGGCAGGTTCGACACCGTCAACGTCGACGGTGTCGAGCGTTCTTCTTATTTACTTCACCTGGGTGGTGGCGAAGTTATTGGTCGTCAGTGGGCTTTGGGTATAACCCTCGACGTTTTTGCGCATGGCGGTGAACATTTTCGGATAAGCCATGGGGATCCACGGTTGATCCTTGCCAAAGACGTCCAGTGCTTGTTCATAGAGTGCAGCGCGCTGGGTGGGTTCAGCGATGGCGCGCGCCTTGTCGATCAGGTCCTGAAATTCTTTATTACACCAACGGGCGTAGTTTTCGCCGTTCTTGGCCGCATCGCAACTCAGGTTCGGGGTGAGGAAGTTGTCCGGGTCACCGTTATCGCCGGCCCAGCCTGCAGAGACCATGTCGTGCTCGCCCGCTTTGGCGCGTTTGAGCATCTCGCCCCACTCCATCACCTTGATGTTGACCTTCAGGCCGATCTGGGCCAGGTCCGCTTGCATGCGCTGGGCGCCGAGCATCGGGTTGGGGTTGGTCGGGCCGCCGCCGTTACGGGTGAACAGGGTGAACTCGGTGCCCTCCGGCACGCCGGCTTCCTTGAGCAGGGCGCGGGCCTTGTCGAGGTCGCGTGGCGGGTTTTTCAACGTGTTGTTGAAACCCAGCAAAGTCGGCGGATACGGACCGGTGCCGACAACTGCGTTGCCTTTGCCGTACAGGGCCTCAGTGTAGCCGGCCTTGTCGAACGCGATGTTGATCGCGTGACGCACCCGCGCGTCGCTCATGTATTTGTGGGTGGTGTTCAAGGCAGTGTAGCTGGTGGTCATGGCCGCCAGTTCATCGACTTTCAGGTTCGGGTCTTTCTTGATGCTCGGGATGTCGTCGGGCTTCGGATACAGCGCGATCTGGCATTCGTTGGCCTTGAGCTTCTGCAGGCGCACGTTGTTGTCGGTGGTGATCGCCAGGATCAGCGGGTCGGCCGGCGGCTTGCCGCGGAAGTAGTCCGGGTTGGCCTTGAAACGCACCTGGGCGTCCTTGGCGTAGCGGGTGAAGATGAACGGGCCGGTGCCGACCGGCTTGGCGTTGAGGTCATCGGTCTTGCCGGACTTGAGCAACTGGTCGGCGTATTCGGCCGAGTGAATCGACGAAAACGCCATGGCCAGGTCGGCCAGGAACGGTGCTTCCGGACGGGTCAGGGTGAAGACCACGGTGTGATCGTCGGTCTTCTCGACGCTCTTGAGCAGTTCCTTGAAGCCCATGCTTTCGAAGTACGGGTAGCCCACGTTGGACTTGGTGTGCCACGGGTGTTTCGGGTCCAGCTGGCGCTGGAAGCTCCAAAGCACGTCGTCGGCGTTCAGGTTGCGCGTGGGTTTGAAGTAGTCGGTGGTGTGGAACTTGATGTCGTCACGCAGGTGGAAGGTGTAGGTCAGGCCATCGGCGCTGATTTCCGGCAGGGCCTTGGCCAGCGCCGGGATCACTTCGGTGGTGCCGGGCTTGAAGTCCACCAGGCGGTTGAACAGGGTTTCGGCGGCGGCGTCGGCGGTGACGGCCGTGGTGTACAGGACCGGATCGAAACCTTCCGGGCTGGCTTCGGTGCAGACCACCAGCGGTTTGGCCGAAATGCCGACCGCCACGCTCAACAGCGCAGCGGCAATGGCAGCTTGTAACGGGAGCATGTTCATTCGGAGCCCTCTGCAATCGATGGGACCAGACGAGCGTAGAGGGCGGGCTCGTCCTGAGCCCGCCGTCTACCTGGCGCTGATTAAAGGATGTTGAACGGGATGGTGGTGACCAAACGGAACTCTTTGATGCTGCCGTCGGACTGGAACTCACTGCCACGGTGCTCAACGTAGGTCGCACGAATGGCCGTGGCTTTGAGTGGGCCGCTCTGGATTGCGTAAGAGGCGCCTACACCGTATTCCTGGTGTTTTTCGCCGTCTTGGCTCTGGATGCCGTCATAGGCGAACTTGGCCCGACCACCGTTGCCGGTGTAGTGGGTGCCGTCGATGCCCCAGCCGCGCGCCGAGTAAGCGTTGAACTTCAAGCCTGGCACGCCGTATTCGGCCATGTTGATGGCGTAGGCGATCTGGAAGGACTTCTCGTTCGGGCCGTTGAAGTCCGAGGTCAGGGAGTTGGCCAGGTAGATGCCGTTGGTTTCGTGCAGGTAGTCGAAGTACTCGTTACCGTTCACTGCCTGGTACGCGAAGGTCAGACTGTGCGCCTGGTGGGTCAGGCCGAGCGACAGCGAGTAGGTGTCGTTGTCGATTTCGCCCATCAACTTTTTGCCTTCGTCGACGGTCTTGTAGTAGTTCAGGCCGGTCGTCAGGCCCAATACCGAGCTGTCGCCCAGTTCATGGGTCGCGCCGAAGTAGTACTGGTTCCAGAAGTCTTTGACGTTGGCGGCGAAGATGCTGGTTTTCAGGCTTTTCAGCGGCTGGTAGTTCAGGCCCAGGGTCGACACCTTGTCGGTTTCAGCGCCGTTGCCGTATTCACTGCGGAATTTCGACAGGCTCTGTTCGGTACGTGGCGAAACGCGGTCGAACACGCCGCCCTGGAACGACAGGTTGCTGAACTCTTCGCTGTTGAAACTCACCCCTTCGAAGCTCGAAGGCAGCGCACGGTTGCCGATGGTATCGACGATGCCGCTGCTGAAGTTCTGGCGACCGGCGGTCAGGGTGGTGTTGGAGACGCGGAACTGCACGTTGGCCAGGCCCAGTTTGCTCCACTGGTCGACTGCATCGCCGTTGGAGTCGGCCAGGGTACGGTTGGAGCCGCCCTTGATGTCACGCTTGCTGCGGTCCAGGACCAGTGCGTTGTAGACCGCCAATTCGGTCTTGACGCCCACGGTACCCTGGGTGAAACCCGAGCTGGCGTTGAGGATGGTGCCCTGTACCCAGTTGGTACGATTGCGGTCGGTGCGGGTTTCGCCGTGCTTCTTGTACTCGAAGGTGCCCCCACGGTACTTGCTTTCATGGGAGTACCAGTTACGCGTGGTGCCGCCCAGGCTGAAGTCCTCGATAAAACCCTTGGCTTCGCTTTGAGCGCTGGTGCCGGCCAGTGTGGTGGGAACGAAGTCCTGGCTCTGGGTTTCCGCGTAAGCGGTCGCCGTGATGCTGCTGATGGCCAGGGCCAGAAGCGCTGTGCTGCTCAGTTTCATGGGTGAAGCTCCTTTGGTTCTCTTTTTTTATGCCGGTCTTTTAGGTGATCCGGCTATTGGTGTGTAACTCGTTCAAGCATTTGCAAACGTTTGCTGTAGGAAATTTCCCAACAGAAGGCTGCAAGTTTGCCGGAGAGTGTTATCCACTCCCCGCAATCCGGTTATTTTCTTATGGGGTGATACTGACGCCCGAGAACACGTTGCGGCCGAAGGGGCTCACTTGGAAACCTTCGACTTTGGCGCTTAACGGTTGGTTGACCGTCGAGTGGGCGACTGGCGTGATCGGCACCTGCGCTTTGAGCAGTTGCTGTGCCTGTTTGTACAGAACAGTCCGTTGTTCGCGGTCGGTGACGACCTTGGCTTGCTTGATCAGCTTGTCGTATGCCGGGTCGCACCACATGGAGTAGTTGTTCCCGCCGATGGCGTCGCAGCTGTAGAGGGTGCCCAACCAGTTGTCCGGGTCGCCGTTGTCGCCGGTCCAGCCGATCAGGCTGATATCGTGCTCACCGTTCTTGGTGCGCTTGATGTACTCGCCCCACTCGTAGCTGACGATCTTGACCTTGAGGCCGATCTTGGCCCAGTCGTTCTGCAGCATCTCGGCCATCAGCTTGGCGTTGGGGTTGTACGGCCGTTGTACCGGCATCGCCCACAGGGTGATCTCGGTGCCTTCCTTCACGCCGGCGGCCTTGAGCAGTTCCTTGGCTTTTTCCGGGTTGTAGGCGGCGTCTTTGATGCTGTCGTCGTAAGACCACTGCGTCGGTGGCATGGCGTTGACCGCCAGTTGCCCCGCGCCCTGGTACACGGCGTTGAGGATGCTCTGCTTGTTCACCGCCATGTCCAGCGCCTGGCGCACTTCGAGCTGGTCGAACGGTTTGTGGCGCACGTTGTAGGCGATGTAGCCGAGGTTGAAACCTGGCTTGGTCAGCAGTTGCAGCTTGGGGTCGGCCTTGAGAGCGTCGACATCCGCCGGACGCGGATGCAGGGTGATCTGGCATTCGCCGGCCTTGAGCTTTTGCACGCGCACCGACGCGTCGGTGTTGATGGCGAAGATCAACTGGTCGAGCTTGACCCGGCTCGGGTCCCAGTACTGTTTGTTGCCGGCGTAACGGATCTGCGAGTCTTTCTGGTAGCGCTGGAAGACGAACGGGCCAGTGCCGATCGGCTTCTGGTTGATGTCGCTGGGCTTGCCCTGCTTGAGCAACTGCTCGGCGTATTCGGCCGACAGAATGGAGGCAAAGCTCATGGCGATATTTTGCACGAACGCCGCGTCGACCGTGTTCAGTGTCATCACCACGGTGTGCGGGTCGGTTTTCTCGACCTTGGCGATGTTCTTGTTCAGGCTCATCCCGTTGAAGTACGGAAACTCGGTGGGGTAGGCCTTGCGAAACGGATGGTCGGGGTCAAGCATGCGGTTGAAAGTGAACAACACGTCGTCGGCGTTGAAGTCCCGCGTGGGCTTGAACTCTTTATTGCTGTGGAATTTCACCCCTTCGCGCAGGTGGAAGGTGTAGGTCAGGCCATCTGGCGAAATATCCCACTTGGTTGCCAGCCCCGGTACGACGCTGGTCGCGCCCTTTTCAAACTCAACCAGGCGGTTGTACAGCGGCTCGGCCGCATCGTTGTCGGTGGCGGTGGTGTACTGCGCGGTGTCAAAGCCCGCCGGGCTGCCTTCAGAGCAAAACACCAGGCTCTTTTTTTCGGCGGCGTGGCCCATCGTGGCCACAGCCAGCAGGCTGGTGCCAAAAATTGCGGATAGAACGGTGGTATGGCGCATGACGATCCCGATCCTTGTTTGTAGTTGTCATCAGCGAGCAATCCCCCCGGCATACGGCCAGGGGGACATCACTGATTCCACGCACAGCAAGTGCCCATCAGATTGGAGCCTCTGCTGTCCTACGACGTTAGGGGTCGAGGACTTCGCAGTAAATGCGCAAAATCTGACTGACCTTGTAGGCAACGGAGCCGCGAATCGAAGTTCATTGCCGTAGGACGGCAGCGAGCGCGAATGTGGTCTGTTTCCTACTGGCCTGGCGGATGCAATAACGGCGACGTTATGAAACGTCGCCGCGATTGGTCCTTACTTGCCGCTGACGCTCACGCCGTAGAACGAGTTCAGGCCAAACGGGCTGATCTTGAAGTCCTGTACGGTGTTGCGCATGGGTTGATACACCGTCGAGTGCGCGATAGGTGTCATCGGGACTGCATCTTTGAGGATGTGTTGCGCCTGCTTATACAGCTCGGTGCGTTTGGCGACATCCGAGGTGGCCTTGGCTTCTTTCACGATGCCGTCGAATTTCTTGTCGCACCATTTGGAGAAGTTGTTACCGGCCAGCGAGTCGCAGCCGAACAGCACGTTCAGCCAGTTGTCCGGGTCCCCATTGTCGCCGCTCCAGCCAATGATCATGGCCTGGTTCTCGCCGCCTTTGGAACGCTTGATGTACTCGCCCCATTCGTAGCTGACGATGTTGACCTTCAGGCCGATCTGTTTCCAGTCGTTCTGCAGCATCTCGGCCATCAGCTTGGCGTTCGGGTTGTACGGACGCTGGACCGGCATGGCCCACAGGGTGATCTCGGTGCCGTCCTTGATCCCGGCTTCCTTGAGCAGTTCCTTGGCTTTGGCCACGTCGTGCGGGGCATCTTTGATGGTGGTGTCGTAGGACCACTGGGTCGGCGGCATGGCGTTGACCGCCAATTGGCCCGCGCCCTGGTACACCGAGTCGATGATCTGCTGCTTGTTCACCGCCATGTCCAGCGCCTGGCGCACGCGCAGGTCGGACAGCGGGTTAGGCGCGGTCTGGCCCTTGAGCACCGGCATGACGTTGTAGGCGATGTAGCCCAGGTTGAAACCGGCCTGGTGCGGCAGTTTCAAGTCCTTGTCGTCGCCCAGTGCCTTGAGGTCGGCCGGACGGGGGAACAGGGTGATCTGGCATTCGTTTTTCTTGAGCTTCTGGATACGCACCGACGGGTCGGTGGTGATGGCGAAGATCAGGTTGTCGATCTTCACGTCTTCAGGTTTCCAGTAGTCCTTGTTGCCGGTGTAACGAATGTTCGAGTCTTTCTGGTAGCTCTTGAACACGAACGGGCCGGTGCCGACAGGTTTCTGGTTGATGTCCTGCGGCGTGCCGTTTTTCAGCAGTTGCGCGGCGTACTCGGCCGACTGGATCGACGCGAAGCTCATCGCCAGGTTCTGGATGAAGGCGGCGTCCACGGTGCCAAGGGTGAACTTGACGGTGTGGGCATCGACTTTCTCGATGTTCTTGATGTTGGTGTCCATCCCCATGTCCGTGAAGTACGGGAACTCGGTGGGGTAGGCCTTACGGAACGGATCGTCTTTGTTGATCATCCGGTTGAAGGTGAACAGTACGTCGTCGGCCGAGAACTCGCGAGTGGGCTTGAAGTACGGGGTGGTGTGGAACTTGACGCCTTCGCGCAGGTGGAAGGTGTACGTCAGGCCATCCGGGGACACGTCCCAGCTGGTGGCCAGGCCAGGAACGACGGCGGTGCCGCCACGTTCGAACTGGCTCAGACGGTTGAACATGGTTTCGGCCGAAGCATCGAAGTCTGTTCCGGTGGTGTACTGGCCTGGATCAAAACCGGCCGGGCTCCCTTCGGAGCAGAACACCAGGTTAGTCGCCGCTTGGGCGAAAGGCGCTGCGGCCATAAGGCCAGCGCTAACAAGTAACGGAATGACTGCGTGTTTAAGCATGTTGGCCTCATGATTTGTTGTCATTTTTGGTAGTGAGGGCGACCTCGTGAGTCGGCCTGCGGATACTTATGCAGGGGCCATACCCATTGCAAGATGCTGAACGGTTGCAAGGATGAAAGAGTGGTACGAACGTACAAGAATGTCGCAAATATGAAAGTTTCGACATAAATGCGTACATTTGGAGGGCTTTTTCGGTGCCGCATGAGCACCAAAAAGGCCCAATCGAGGCGTGTTATGCACTCGATTGGGGCGTTGCTGTTACTTATCGAGACTCACGCCGTAGAACGGCGTCAGGCCAAAGGGGCTGATTTTGAAGTCCCGCACTTCCTTGCGAAGTGGCTGGAAAACCGTCGAGTTCGCAATAGGCGTTATAGGTACTTGTTCTTTAAGGATTTTTTGTGCCTGCTGATACCACTTGATACGCTGCTCGCGGTCGCTGCTGACCTTGGCCTGTTGCACCAGCTTGTCGTAGGCCGGGTTACACCATTTGGCGTAGTTGCTGCCCTTCACCGCGGCACAGCTGTAGAGCACGCCGAGCCAGTTATCCGGGTCGCCGTTGTCGCCGGTCCAGCCGTAAATCATCGCATCGTGCTCGCCATTCTTGGCGCGCTTGATGTATTCGCCCCACTCATAGCTGACGATGTTGGCCTTGATGCCGATGTTGGCCCAATCCTGTTGGATCATTTGTGCCGACATTCGCGCATTCGGATTGGACGCGCGTTGTACGGTCATCGCCCACAAGTTGATGGTCGTACCGGGTGCAACCCCTGCTTCTTTTAGTAGCGCCCGCGCTTTGGCCGGGTCGAAGGGGGCATCCTTGATCGTCGGGTCATAAGACCACTGCGCCGGAGGCAAGGCGTTCTGCGCCAGTTGCCCGGCGCTCTGGTACACGGCCTTGATGATCGCCGGTTTATCGATGGCCATGTCCAGGGCCTGGCGCACCTTGAGTTGATCCAGCGGCGGATGCGTCACGTTGTAGGCCAGGAAACCCAGGTTGAACCCTGCTTGCTGCAACACGCGCAGGTTAGGGTCTTGTTTCATCACCTCGATGTCGGCAGGGCGCGGGTAACCGCTGACCTGGCATTCGCCGGCCTTGAGTTTCTGCAGGCGCGACGCGGCGTCCGGGGTGATCGCGAACACCAGGTTGTCGAGCTTCACATCCTCGGGTTTCCAATACTGTTTATTGGCGACGTAGCGAATCTGCGAGTCCTTTTGGTAACGCTTGAACACAAAAGGCCCGGTGCCCACCGGTTTTTGGTTGATGTCTGCGGCGTTGCCGGTCTTCAGCAGTTGCGCGGCGTACTCGGCCGATTGCACCGAGGCGAAACTCATTGCCAGGTTCTGTACGAACGAGGCATCGACGTTGTTCAGGCTGAAGCGCACGGTGTGCTCGTCCAGTTTGTCGACGCTTTTGATCGTGGTGTTCAAACCCATGTCGGTGAAATACGGCGACTCGGACGGGTAGGCCTTGCGAAACGGGCTGTCGGCATCCAGCAGGCGGTTGAAGGTGAACAACACGTCATCGGCGTTGAAGTCGCGGGTGGGCGTGAAGAAGTCGGTGGTGTGGAACTTGACGCCATCACGCAGGTGGAAGGTGTACGTCAGGCCGTCGTTGGAGACCTCCCAAAGGGTCGCCAACCCGGGTTCGACCTCGGTGCCGCCGCGCTTGAACTGGGTCAGGCGGTTGAACACGGTTTCGGCGGAGGCATCGAAATCGGTGCCGCTGGTGTACTGGCTGGGGTCGAAGCCGGCGGGGCTGGCTTCGGAGCAGTAGACCAGGGTGCTGGCCGCCTGGGCCATGGGCATAAAGGCCAGCAGGCCGGCGGCGAGGAGCAGCGGTTTGAAGATGGTTCTTTCCATGGAGACCCCTGAAGTGGCGGCGTATGGCTGCCCAAACGAAAACGGCGGTCCCCGAGGTTACCGCCGTTCAGGTTTATCAGGTAGGGGCTCACTTATATATGTGTTGGCGTCGACACTTCAATCAGGGTTGGCGCGGACGGGTCGATGGTGTAAGTGTCACCACTCAGTTCATTACTTTCACGTATCGTGAATGCCCGCGTGCTGGTGATATCCAAGTCTCGATTAGGTACTGTGCCGTCTTCGGTTCTGAGTTTAAGAACCCATTTGGTCGTGGCCTTGACAGTGTGCGTATTCAGTGAAGGATCATACTCTATGATGAAATGTTTTTGACCTGCCGAAACACCGTAGTTGTCTTTAAGTTGCGGTGGCATTAATTCCAGATAGGCTGGATGCGTGGCGCCTTGGTGAGCCACCTCTGAAATACGCGCTCTCAGATCAGCGTCGGGAATAGTCTCTTCAAGTACGGCCAGCCTGCTTTGTATGGTTTCATGTGCTTCGCCTCCCCTGAAATCAAGTTCGGTTCGCACGATATGACCATTCTCTCTTTTTATGATGGAGTAAATTTCTCGGTTCAAGTCAGGCGCAAAACTTTCGGAGTATCCAGTGTCAGGTTTGGCTCTCTCTCCTTCGGTGACGGCGAAATTACCGTCGTCGATTGTCCAGGAAACAGACAGTTTTCTTTTTATGTTTGAGCCTTCTTCGTACACGTCGTCGTAGAATCGGTAGTTTTTGCTTTCGTCCAGGTTCAAGTAGTCGTCAAACTTCTCGGCGCCGAGAATTTTCGAGCCCTTATCATCAACAAAGCGCTCTGAGAACTTGGGGGTGGATGTTGATTCGGTGCTGGGGGTTGGCGAAGGCGAGCGCTGCCATGGCCATTTCACTCCGCCATCGCCACTCGCGGACTTCCACTGCCCAGCACCTGCAGCATGGACCGTCAGCACGGGTTTGCGAGTGCCTGGGTTAATGACTTGAACATAATTGTCGCTGAGTTTGAAATCGCTTCTGATCTCATACACGTTGCTCGAACCTGTGCCGTCGGTATAGCGGATAAACCATTGATCCTCACCGCTGGTTTCATTCTTGACCTGATAAATGCCTTTCGCATTGGGTTGGATATGTTCAATAAGTTGCTCACCGTTCGGCATTGCATGCTCGCTGATATTCTCCGATTCGCTGGGGCGCAACAAGTTGACCTCAGGCTCTAGAGTATGGGAACGCGGAACTTCAGCGTCATTGCTCGATACCTTGGGGGTTCGCACCAAATCAATGTCGTTCGAACGCTCGTTATATTCCCAGCTGTAGCGTTCAACGACCGGGGTCTTGCCTAAACCAGACTCCAGCCCTATTGTCGCAAGTTCGTGTCCCAGTTGCAGAGTTGATATCACCGCTGCGGCAGTGCCGCCAACCCGATCATTGGCGGTCATGCCATAGATCGAGTCATGGGCGCCGAAAAAAATATTGCCTGCGTTGCCGACGACGGGGATATAACCGAAAGTATTACCCCAAAAGTCCTTCGCAGCCTTCCAGCTTTGTTGCGTGGAACCAAACACCTCAGTTTGGTCGGACCATACTGAATTGTTTGTGTTCACCTCTTGGTATTTACCTGCAAGACCCGAATCCAGATTGCCGTATTTCAACCGGTAATCGCCACCTCGCGATTCGGTATAGTTGAATGTCTCTGCCACTGGCACGGCTTTATCGGCGAATATACTGGAATACCCTGGGTAGGTTGCATGAGGGTCGACAATCAAATTGTTGAGTACGTCCCCCGCCTTGGGCCAATGTGCATCTGTGCCGCCTTGCCGGTCGCTGGCGTTGAAACTGCGCTGCACATTTTCCCGGTTGTCTTTTGCCCAGTTGGCAAAATCCGCATCGCCGTGTATTTCACGAACTGCGCCGTTCTTCAAATCAAGCATCAAACCCTTGTTGGGCCGATGCTCATAATTGCCGTCAAAAGGGGTATGAGGAATAAATGCATAGCCTGCCAGTGGATAGCCGTAGATGTTGGGAATAATGACTTGTGCATTATTTTCTAATGTACGCTTTACGGCCGCTTGGCTGGCAGGCGTGAGTTTTTCAAAACTGTCTTTATTATTCGTCAGGCTCTGCAAGGTGCCCCGTACAACATAGGCGTCTGCTTTCCCTGAACGTATCGCCAGTGCTCCCGACTCGTGGCTCATGGGCTTGGCTATTTCATGTGTCCAATGATTTTGAAGATTCTGCCCGTGCAATTCCAAGTCGGCGACCTTGCTGCGGTCTTGTGGCTCGATCTCCATGAACTGGAAGTTGAGCGGGCCTCCTCGCTGCACTTTGTCGTGCGCAAAAGCACCCGCCGCGATTTCCCATGCAAAGTAAGTGCGTTTTTCGGTGTCGGTCAGCACCTCGGGTTTTCCGACCCCTTTGTAGGAGGTGAACGTCACTGTGATTTTTTCATGCGGGTCGTACCCGGCCGCCATTAACCCTCCGCTAAAGTAACCGGCAGGTTCGAGGAACTGGCGGGTCTTCTGAAATTTGATGTTGCGTTCGCCTTCGTTACCACGTTCTATC
Source organism: Pseudomonas veronii (assembly GCF_002028325.1). Classification (NCBI taxonomy): domain Bacteria; kingdom Pseudomonadati; phylum Pseudomonadota; class Gammaproteobacteria; order Pseudomonadales; family Pseudomonadaceae; genus Pseudomonas; species Pseudomonas veronii. The sequence continues at coordinate 1,006,209 of NZ_CP018420.1, forward strand.
GTATTTGTCTGTGTGACGACGCGCCCGGCATAGGCATCAATGCGCTGCGTGCGCTCCCGCTGCGTATAGCTCGCCGTTGGTGGAGAAGGGGAGACTGATCCAAAAATGACTTGCTTGGAAAAATCAAATTCGTTTTCAGGCGTAGGACCTTTAATCGGTGTGTCGCCCGCTGAAACGCCAAGCGTTCCCTGAGGCGTATTAGTTTGTGACGAAGTTGAGGTCTCAACTTCTCGTTTTTGACGATTATGTACAGGAGTAGGCGGGATAAACGGAGCGTTGGTAGTGACGGCAAGTGGCGGTAGGGATGACGGACACATATTTATTCTCGGCTGATTTTATTCATGAGTTTCATGAGGTTAATTATCTGGCGCGAAGCAATAGCATTCGATACGCGACACTGCTTTATGGCGCCTTTCAGTGGTTTGGTTTTTCTCTAAGTGCTGTTGAGTTACATGAGTGCTGTAGGGCGGCGGATGAAGTCTTTATAACTGGGTGGCGGCATGGCTACTAAAGGTTCCCATGCCTGCTTTATGCTCCGTGACGTAATGACAGTAGCTTTATGGGGGGCTACAACTTTAGAAAGAAGTCTTATGCCAAGATATGAGCGACCCACTTCTGATTCAAAATGTTTAGATGAGTTGAATGAAACTGCGCGCGAAAAAAAACGGCGCCAGCCTTGTCGGGCCGCGCCGTTTTTTTGTTGATAAGACTTATTGCAAGACTTCGATGACCCCGTCGGCGCTCATGCTCACTTGACTGGTCCCCGCCTCAACTTCCGGCGTCGGCGCCGAATCCATCATGGCGGCTTTCATCATCATCCCGCCGCGTGCGTAAGGTTGTGGATAACCATTGGTGTTGAAGTTCAGGTTGACGATCTTATAACCCTTGCCGCCCAACGCATCGGTGGCCAGTTGGGCGCGAGCCTTGAATGCGCTGACCGCGTCCTTGAGCAGGGCGTCTTCGCTGGACCTGCGCGTGGTGTCAGCGATGGCGAATTCCATGTTTTGCATTTTCAGGGTGTTGAGCAACTCGCCGGTGAGCTTGGACAGCGCCGGGAAGTCTCCGCTCTCCAGGCGCAGTTCGGCGCGTTCACGCCAGCCGGTGATCTTCTGGTTCTTATTGTCGTAGATCGGGTAGCTGTTGCGGCTGCCCTGACGCAGGGTCACGGCCTTGACTTCGCGGGCCTGGCCCAGGGCCTGGTTCATGGTGGTGGTGATGTCGGCGGCGAGCTTGGCGGGGTCGGCGTTCTGGGATTCGGTATAGAGCGTCACGATCATCTTGTCGCGGGCCACTTCCTGGCTGACTTCGGCGCGCAGGGCGATCTGGTTGTAATGCAACTCATCGGCGGCGACGGCCGGGAGGCTGGCCAGGGTGCTGGCGCTGAGGGTGAGAGCGGCTGCGTTGCGAATGAAACGGGACATGGAAGCTCCTTGGAATGTTCGTATCGGTATGACTGTAGACGGTGGTGCCGGGTTCTTCGGGTTTACACATTCACTACAAGTTGTCGCAGTGCCGACGAACGGTCATTCAGCGCGCCTGCGTCAAAGAGCCACACGCGCCGTGTCTGCCGGTCGGCTTCGTTTATACTCCTGCCGATCCGCCTGCAGCGCTCACCGGGAGAGCTCATGCTCGCCGCCGTAAAACTGACTTCCGCCACCCGCCAGAACCTCTGGCGCCTGACGTTCATTCGCACCTTGGTATTGGCCGCGCAGGCCGGTTCCGTCGGGCTTGCCTATTGGTTCGACCTGCTGCCGCTGCCGTGGCTGCAACTGAGCGTGACCCTGGGTTTTTCCACCGTGTTGTGTGCGTTTACCGCCATCCGGTTGCGTACCACCTGGCCGGTGACCGAGCTGGAATACGCCCTGCAGTTGGCCTGCGACCTGTTTATCCACAGTGTGTTGCTGTATTTCTCTGGTGGTTCCACCAATCCGTTCGTTTCGTATTACCTGGTGCCCTTGACCATCGCGGCCGTGACCTTGCCGTGGCGCTACTCGGTGATACTCTCCGGCATTGCCCTGACCCTGTACACCTTGCTGCTGGCGCAGTTCTACCCGTTGCAGACGTTCCCCATCGCCCGGGAAAACCTGCAGATCTACGGGATGTGGCTGAGCTTCGCGCTGTCCGCCGCAGTTATCACCTTTTTTGCCGCGCGCATGGCCGAAGAACTGCGCCGCCAGGAAGAATTGCGCGCCATCCGCCGCGAAGAAGGCCTGCGCGACCAGCAACTGCTGGCCGTCGCGACCCAGGCCGCCGGTGCGGCCCATGAGTTGGGCACGCCCCTGGCGACCATGAGCGTGCTGCTCAACGAAATGACCCAGGACCACCACGATCCGGCGCTGCAAGAAGACCTCGGCGTGCTGCGCGAGCAGGTCAAGCAGTGCAAGCAAACCTTGCAGCAACTGGTGCGCGCCGCCGAAGCCAACCGCCGCCTGGCGGTGGAGATGCAGGACGTGACCCAGTGGCTCGACGAAGCCCTGAACCGCTGGCACCTGATGCGCCCCGAAGCCAGTTACCGTTTCCACCTGCTGGGGCAGGGCAGCGTGCCGCGCATGGCGCCGCCGCCGGACCTGACCCAGGCCCTGCTCAACCTGTTGAACAATGCCGCCGATGCCTGCCCCGAAGGCCTGGAAGTGCAGCTGGACTGGGACACGGAAAACCTCACCATCAGCATTCGTGACCACGGCGCAGGCGTGCCGCTGGCTATTGCCGAGCAGATCGGCAAACCTTTCTTTACCACCAAGGGCAAAGGCTTCGGCCTCGGCCTGTTTTTGAGCAAGGCCAGCGTGACCCGCGCGGGCGGCTCAGTGAAGCTCTATAGTCATGAGGAAGGCGGCACGCTCACCGAGCTGCGCCTGCCCCGTGTCGCACGAGGAGATATCGATGAGTGATGAGATCCAAGTCGAAGGCGAAGAACTGCCGCACCTGTTGCTGGTAGATGATGACGCTACCTTTACCCGCGTCATGGCGCGTGCCATGAGCCGTCGCGGTTTCCGCGTCAGCACCGCGGGCTCCGCGGAAGAGGGCCTGAGCATCGCCCAGGCCGACCTGCCGGACTACGCCGCGCTCGACCTGAAAATGGACGGCGACTCCGGCCTGGTGCTGCTGCCCAAGCTGCTCGAACTCGATCCGGAAATGCGTGTGGTGATCCTCACCGGTTATTCCAGCATTGCCACCGCTGTCGAAGCCATCAAGCGTGGCGCCTGCAACTACCTGTGCAAACCGGCGGACGCCGACGACGTGCTGGCCGCCTTGCTCTCCGAGCATGCCGACCTCGACACCCTGGTGCCGGAAAACCCGATGTCGGTGGACCGCCTGCAGTGGGAACACATCCAGCGCGTGCTGACCGAGCATGAAGGCAATATCTCGGCCACCGCCCGCGCGCTGGGCATGCACCGGCGTACCCTGCAACGCAAGCTGCAGAAGCGCCCGGTACGGCGCTGAACGCCGGCTGAACAATCTACTTCAGGCCGCACGGCGCCTTGAACCGATGCTCTATGATCGGTTCAAACGCCTGCCATCTATTTCCTACCGAGCCTGAACGATGAATCAGAACGCTGAGTATTCCGCGGTCAACGACGCGGTGCGTGGGCACTTTTTTCGCCGAACCTGGGCGATGATCACGCCCTATTGGCGCAGTGAAGAAAAGGGCAAGGCATGGTTGCTGTTGTTGGCGGTGATTGGTTTGTCGCTGTTCAGCGTCGCGATCTCCGTGTGGATCAACCACTGGTACAAGGATTTCTACAACGCCCTGGAACATAAGGACACGGCGGCCTTCTGGCAACTGATCGGCTATTTCGGCGGCATCGCTGCGGTGGCCATCCTCGGTGCGGTTTATCGCTTGTACCTGACCCAGATGCTGACCATCCGCTGGCGGGCCTGGTTGACCGAAAAACACTTCGCACGCTGGCTCAGCGACAAAAACTACTACCAGCTGGAGCAGGGCGGTTATACCGATAACCCGGACCAGCGGATCTCCGAAGACCTCAATAACTTCACCTCCAGCAGCTTGAGCCTCGGCCTGGGTCTGCTGCGCAATGTGGTCAGCCTGGTGTCGTTTTCGATCATCCTGTGGGGTGTGTCGGGCAGCATCGAAGTGTTCGGTATCACCATTCCCGGCTACATGTTCTGGTGTGCATTGCTCTATGCCGCCGTGGGCAGTTGGCTGACGCACCTGATCGGGCGTCGCTTGATCGGGCTGAACAATCAACAACAACGCTTCGAGGCGGATTTGCGCTTCTCGATGGTCCGGGTCCGCGAGAATGCCGAGAGCATTGCCTTGTACAACGGCGAGCCCAACGAAAATCGCCGTTTGAGCCAACGCTTCGGCCGGGTCTGGCATAACTTCTGGGACATCATGAAAGTGTCCAAGCGCCTGACTTTCTTCACCGCCGGCTACAGCCAGATCGCAATCATCTTCCCGTTCATCGTCGCCGCGCCGCGCTACTTCACCGGCAAGATCGAGCTGGGCGAGCTGATGCAAATCAACTCGGCGTTCGGCAACGTCCAGGAGAACTTCAGCTGGTTTATCGGCGCGTACACGGATCTGGCCAGCTGGCGCGCCACCAGTGATCGTCTGCTGAGTTTCCAGCAGGCCATGAGCGATAACGAACAGCGCCCTGCGGCCATCGACGTGCGCCCGGAAGGCGAGCGCCTGGTGGTAGAGAAGCTCGGCATGGACCTGGCCGATGGCCGCCACTTGCTCGCCGGCGCCGACATGGTCGTCGAGCCGGGCCAGCGCCTGATGCTCAGCGGGCGTTCCGGCAGCGGTAAAAGTACGTTGCTGCGTGCCATGGGCCAGCTGTGGCCGGCGGGCCATGGCAGCATCCGCCTGCCGGCGGCGCGTTACCTGTTCCTGCCGCAGAAGCCGTATCTGCCGATCGGCACGTTGAAGGCCGCGCTGAGTTATCCACAGGACGACGGCGTGTACATGGACGAACGTTATGCACAGGTCCTGGAAACCTGCCGCTTGCCGCATCTGGTCGCGCGGCTGGACGAAGCCAACCACTGGCAGCGCATGCTCTCGCCCGGCGAGCAGCAGCGCCTGGCCTTTGCCCGTGCGTTGTTGTTCGCACCGCAGTGGCTGTACATGGACGAAGCGACATCGGCCATGGATGAAGAGGATGAGGCGACGTTGTACCAGGCGTTGATCGATGAGCTGCCGGGGCTGAGCATCGTCAGCGTCGGCCATCGCAGCAGCCTCAAGCGCTTCCATGGGCGGCATGTGCGGATCGAAAGCGGCCACCTGCAAGAACAACCCGTGTCCTGAGGGCCGTCCTCGGTCAGTGTGGGAGGGCGCTTGCTCCCGATAGCAGTGTGTCAGTCAGCCTATATATCAACTGATCCGCCGCTATCGGGAGCAAGCTCCCTCCCACAATGGCATCCCCGCTGGTCTGGAGATTGAGGCCCAACAAAAAGCCCGGCTGATCATCGATCAGCCGGGCTTTTTTACAGCGCCTGAAAAGACTTACTTCTTCAAGCCGTAATGCTCATCCAACATGCCAGGGGCGTTCGGCGTTTTTGGCGCGTAGTCCCGTGGCGGCTCCTGGTTTTCCCGTGGCGGGGTCAGGCGTTCCCGTGGAGTTTGCGGTGCATCGGAATGCAGCGCGGCCAGCAGGCGCTGACGGGTGATGTCGTCGAGCGCCAGGCGGTTGGCGCCGTCGGCGAGGTGATCCTGTACTTCCTGGTAGCTCTGGGTGAGCTTCTTGACCAGGGTCGCGGTGCTGTTGAAGTGGGTAACAACCTCGTTCTGATAACTGTCAAAACGTTCCTGAATGTCATCCAACTGACGCTGCGTGCGGTTAGGCGCGGCATTCGGCAGCAAGCGAGCAACCAGGAATCCAATGGCGACACCGGCAACCAGGGCAAGAGTCGGCAACAACCAAACTAAGAGCGAGTGTTCCACGAGTCCTTCCTCTATAAACGGCTTTGCTTTACGTTAACGGCTCGGACCTGCGCTGTATACCGCGATTAAGCTCGCAATGATGCCATGCACAGACTTTTAGCTAGACGAGTCGACCCTTTGAGAGGTCACGGAGTTCATTCCTTGCTCATGCGTGAAACCCCTGTTTTGATCGATGGCCCGGTAGGCCAATTGGAAGCCCTGTACCTGGATCAGCCCGCGCCACGTGGCCTGGCGCTGATCTGCCACCCTAACCCGGTGCAGGGTGGGACCATGCTCAATAAAGTTGTTTCGACCCTGCAACGCACCGCCCGCGATGCCGGTTTGATCACCTTGCGATTCAATTACCGTGGCGTCGGTGCCAGCGCCGGCACCCATGACATGGCCAGCGGTGAAGTGGACGATGCCGAAGCGGCCGCCACCTGGTTGCGCAAGAAACACCCCGACCTGCCGATCACCTTGCTCGGTTTTTCGTTTGGTGGCTATGTCGCCGCCAGCCTCGGCGGCCGTCTGGAAGCCAAGGGCGAAAAGCTCGCGCACCTGTTCATGGTCGCCGCCGCGGTGATGCGCCTGGGCGATGCCGACCTGCTGCCGCAGAACTGCCCGCTGACCCTGATCCAGCCGGAAACCGACGAAGTGGTCGACCCGCAATGCGTCTACGACTGGTCCGCCGCCCTGAAACGCCCCCATGAGCTGCTGAAAGTGGCAGAATGCGGACACTTTTTTCATGGCAAGCTCACCGATCTCAAGGATCTGGTGCTGCCGCGCCTCTCGAATTGATAGCAGTCTGATAAGCGATTACCCATGACGACTCGTACCCGTATCCTCACCGGCATCACCACCACCGGCACGCCGCACCTGGGCAACTACGCCGGTGCGATCCGCCCGGCGATCCTTGCCAGTCAGGACGCCAATGCCGACTCCTTCTACTTCCTGGCCGACTACCACGCCCTGATCAAATGCGATGACCCGCAGCGCATCCAGCGCTCGCGTATGGAAATCGCCGCGACCTGGCTGGCCGGTGGCCTGGATGTGAACCGGGTGACGTTCTATCGCCAGTCCGACATTCCCGAGATCCCCGAGCTGACCTGGCTGCTGACCTGCGTCGCCGCCAAGGGCCTGCTCAACCGCGCCCATGCCTACAAGGCGTCGGTGGACAAGAACGTGGAAAACGGCGAAGACCCGGATGCGGGCATCACCATGGGCCTGTACAGCTACCCGGTGCTGATGGCGGCGGACATTTTGATGTTCAACGCGCACAAGGTGCCGGTGGGCCGCGACCAGATCCAGCACGTGGAAATGGCCCGCGACATCGGTCAGCGCTTCAACCACCTGTTCGGCAACGGTAAAGAGTTCTTCACCCTGCCCGAGGCGGTGATCGAAGAAAGCGTCGCCACCTTGCCGGGCCTGGACGGTCGCAAGATGTCGAAGAGCTACGACAACACCATCCCGTTGTTCACCAGCGCCAAGGACATGAAAGACGCGATCTCGCGGATCGTCACCGACTCCCGCGCGCCCGGCGAAGCGAAGGACCCGGACAATTCGCACCTGTTCACCCTGTACCAGGCGTTTGCCAGCAAGGCCCAGGAACAGGAATTCCGCGCCGAGTTGCTGCAAGGCCTGGGCTGGGGCGAGGCGAAGAACCGTCTGTTCCAACTGCTGGACGGGCAACTGGGTGAAGCCCGTGAGCGTTACCACCAATTGATGTCGCGCCCGGCGGACATGGAAGACCTGCTGCTGATCGGCGCCCAAAAAGCCCGCGCCGTGGCCGCGCCGTTCCTCGCCGAGCTGCGTGAGGCCGTTGGCCTGCGTTCGTTCGTCAACCAGGCCGCGGCGCCGGTCAGCACCAAGAAAAAGGCCGCGAAAGCCGCGCGCTTCGTGAGTTTCCGCGAAGACGACGGCAGCTTCCGCTTCCGCCTGTTGGCGGCCGATGGCGAGCAACTGCTGCTGTCGCGCAATTTTGCCGATGGTAAAGCAGCTGGTGCGGTGACCAAGAAACTGCAATCGGGTCAAACCCTGGATATTCGCAGCGAAGCGTTTGGCTTCAATGTTTGGCTCGACGGTGAATGTGTGGCCGAAAGTTCGGCGATCTACGCTGGCGCGGCGGAACGAGATGCCGCCATCGAAGCCCTGCGCGTTGCGCTGACCCCCCTCGAGGATTAACCCGACCAAGGGTTGATTGCCATTATCCGGGGCCGTCGTTACAGTGACGGCCCGTTTTTGTTGCCTTGCTAACGAAATTATGACGCCCCTAGAACGATATCAAGCTGATCTGAAACGCCCTGAATTCTTCCATGACGCGGCCCAGGAAACGGCGGTGCGTCATTTGCAGCGTCTGTACGAAGACCTGGTCGCGGCTTCGCAGAGTAAGCCAGGGATGCTCGGCAAGCTGTTTGGCAAGAAAGATCGCACGCCGGTCAAGGGCCTGTACTTCTGGGGCGGCGTGGGTCGCGGCAAGACCTACCTGGTGGACACGTTCTTCGAAGCGCTGCCGTTCAAGGAAAAGGTCCGCACGCACTTCCACCGCTTCATGAAGCGCGTCCATGAAGAGATGAAAACCCTGCCGGGCGAGAAAAACCCGTTGACCATCATCGCCAAGCGGTTCTCCGCAGAGGCGCGGGTGATCTGCTTCGATGAGTTCTTCGTCTCCGACATCACCGACGCCATGATCCTCGGCACCCTGATGGAAGAGCTGTTCAAGAACGGCGTGACCCTGGTCGCCACCTCGAACATCGTGCCCGATGGCCTGTACAAGGACGGCCTGCAACGCGCGCGCTTCCTGCCAGCCATTGCGCTGATCAAGCAGAACACCGAGATCGTCAACGTCGACAGCGGCGTCGATTACCGCCTGCGGCACCTGGAGCAAGCGGAGTTGTTCCACTTCCCGCTCAACGACGCGGCGCAAGATAGCCTGCGCAAAAGCTTCCGCGCCCTCACGCCGGAATGCACCCAGGCGGTGGAAAACGACAAGTTGATCATCGAAAACCGCCAAATCATCGCGCTGCGTACCTGCGATGACGTGGCCTGGTTCGACTTCCGCGAACTGTGCGACGGCCCGCGCAGCCAGAACGACTACATCGAACTGGGCAAGATCTTCCACGCCGTGATCCTCAGTGGCGTGGAGCAGATGAGCGTCAGCACCGACGACATCGCGCGCCGCTTTATCAACATGGTCGACGAGTTCTACGACCGCAACGTCAAGTTGATCATCTCGGCGGAAGTCGAGCTCAAGGACCTCTACACCGGCGGTCGCTTGAACTTCGAATTCCAGCGCACCCTGAGCCGCCTGCTGGAGATGCAATCCCACGAGTTCCTGTCGCGGGCGCACAAACCCTAAGCACGACGCAGTAAAAAGTGTGGGAGGGGGCTTGCCCCCGATAGCGGTGTATCAGTGCCAGATGTACTGACTGATACACCGCTATCGGGAGCAAGCTCCCTCCCACATTTTGTCTCTGTACAGCCCTGATTATGCGGCTTGCTGGAACTGCTGGCGGTACTGGTTCGGTGACAGCTCGGTGTGCTGCCTGAACAGCCGCGCAAAGAAACTCGCATCGTCGTAGCCCACCTCATAACTGATGGTCTTGATGCTCTTGCGGCTGCCCGAGAGCAGCCCTTTCGCCGTCTCGATGCGCAAGCGTTGCAGGTAATGCAGCGGCTTGTCGCCGGTGGCGGTCTGGAAGCGGCGCATGAAGTTGCGGATGCTCATGCCGTGCTCCCGGGCCACGTCCTCGAAGCGGAACTTGTCGGCGAAATGCTCTTCGAGCCAGTGCTGGATCTGCAGGATGATCACATCCTGGTGCAGCTTCTGCCCGCCGAAACCGATCCGTCCCGGCGAATAGTTGCGCTGCACTTCGTAAAGAATATCGCGGGCCACGGCCTGGGCGATGTTGGCGCCGCAGAAGCGTTCGATCAGATAGATGTAGAGGTCGCAGGCCGAGGTGGTGCCGCCGGCGCAGTACAGGTTGTCGGCGTCGGTCAGGTGCTTGTCCTGGTTGAGCTGGACCTTGGGGAAGCGCTCGCTGAAGGCAGTGAAGAAACGCCAGTAGGTGGTCGCCTCCTTGCCATCGAGCAGCCCGGCTTCGGCCAGCCAGAACACCCCGGTCGCTTCGCCGCAGAGCACCGCGCCGCGGGCGTGCTGTTCGCGCAGCCACGGCAGCACTTGCGGGTAGCGCGTACTCAGGGCATCGAAGTCATCCCAGAAGGCCGGCAGCACGATGATGTCGGCGTCTTCCAGGCCGCCGTCCACCGGCATGATCACATCACTGAAGCTGCGCACCGATTGCCCGTCGGGGCTGACCAGGCGCGTTTCGAACGCGGGAGTCAGGCCCAGGCCTTGTTGTTTGCCGTAACGCAGGCTGGCGAGGTGGAAGAAATCCTTGGCTTGCATGAGGGTGGAAGCGAACACCCGATCAATGGCCAAAATGCTGACGCGCCGCAAGGGCGTGGAGATTTGGTTAGACATAATTTCATTTATTCTTATAGGGGAAAGTGGTCACCAGACGGCTGGATCGTCTTATTTTTTGTCGCATGTGTCCAGTGTCCTGTGACGCCTTCGCGGCATAGGCTCTGTGGTTCGTCTTTGTCCGACAATCCACGCAGGTGACCTCATGATCCCCAGAACGTTGTTCAGTCCGGAACACGAACTCTTCCGCCAGAGCGTGCGTACCTTCCTTGAAAAAGACGCTGCGCCGTTCCATGCGCAATGGGAGAAGCAGGGCTATATCGACCGTGCGCTGTGGAACAAGGCCGGCGAGGCGGGGATGTTGTGTTCCCATCTGCCGGAGGAGTACGGCGGCCTGGGCGCGGACTTTCTCTACAGCGCGGTGGTGATCGAAGAGATCAGCCGCCTGGGCCTGACCGGCATCGGTTTCTCCCTGCATTCGGACATTGTCGCGCCGTATATCCTGCATTACGGCAGTGAAGCGCTGAAGCACCAATACCTGCCCCAATTGATCTCCGGCGAGAAGGTCACGGCCATCGCCATGACCGAGCCGGGCGCCGGGTCCGACCTGCAAGGGGTCAAGACCACGGCGGTGCTGGACGGTGATGAGTATGTGATCAACGGCTCCAAGACCTTTATCACCAACGGTTTTCTCGCCGATCTGGTGATCGTGGTCGCCAAGACCGACCCCAAGGCCGGCGCCAAGGGCACCAGCCTGTTCCTGGTGGAGGCCGCTACGCCGGGCTTCGACAAGGGCAAGCGCCTGGAAAAGGTCGGCATGAAGGCTCAGGACACCTCGGAGCTGTTCTTCCAGGATGTCCGTGTGCCCAAGGAAAACCTGCTGGGCCAGGCAGGCATGGGCTTCGCCTACTTGATGCAGGAGCTGCCGCAGGAGCGCTTGACCGTGGCGATTGGCGCGCTGGAGTCAGCCGAAGCGGCGCTGCAATGGACCCTCGACTACACCCGTGAGCGCAAGGCCTTCGGCAAGGCGATTGCCGACTTCCAGAACACCCGCTTCAAACTGGCGGAGATGGCCACCGAGATCCAGATCGGCCGCGTGTTCGTCGATAAATGCCTGGCGTTGCACCTGGAGGGCAAGCTCGACGTGCCCACCGCCGCGATGGCCAAGTACTGGGCCACGGACCTGCAATGCAAGGTGCTCGACGAGTGTGTGCAATTGCACGGCGGCTACGGCTTCATGTGGGAATACCCGATCGCCCGCGCCTGGGCGGATGCGCGGGTGCAGCGGATTTATGCGGGGACCAATGAGATCATGAAGGAGATTATCGCGCGGGCGCTTTGATTTCGATGGTGTGGCTGAGGGCCTCATCGGGGGCAAGCCCCCTCCCACGTTTTACTGGGTTCACACGGCTAAGTGTGGGAGGGGGCTTGCCCCCGATAGCGGTCTAGAGATCAATCAAGGTGCTGGATTAGGATGATCCTTTTGAATCGCCTCAATCCCCTCCAGCACCTCTTTCGACAGTTTCAGGTCAGCGCTGGCAAGGTTGCTGTCCAGTTGCTCCAGGCTCGTCGCACCAATGATGTTGCTGGTCACGAACGGCTGTTGCGTGACGAACGCCAACGCCATCTGCGCCGGGTCCAGGCCGTGTTCGCGGGCCAGGGCCACATAACGGCTGCACGCTGCTTCCGACTGCGGGTTGAAATAGCGGCTGAAGCGGCTGTATTCGGTCAGGCGGGCTTTTGCCGGGCGCGCACCGCCTTCGTATTTGCCGCTGAGCATGCCGAATGCCAGGGGCGAATAAGCCAGCAGACCGCACTGTTCGCGAATGGCGATTTCCGCCAGGCCCACTTCAAAGCTGCGGTTGAGCAGGTTGTAGGGGTTCTGGATCGACACCGCGCGGGTCCAGCCGCGGGCTTCGGCCAGGGCGAGGAACTTCATGGTGCCCCACGGCGTTTCGTTGGACAGACCGATGTGGCGGATCTTGCCGGCCTTCACCTGCGCGTCCAGCGCTTCGAGGGTTTCCTCCAGCGGCGTCAGGTCGTCTTCGTCCTTGTGCTTGTAGCCCAGCTGGCCGAAGAAGTTGGTGCTGCGCTCCGGCCAGTGCAACTGGTAGAGGTCGATCCAGTCGGTCTGCAGGCGCTTGAGGCTGGCATCCAGGGCTTCGACGATGTGCTGGCGGTTGTGGCGCAGGTGGCCGCCGCGGATATAGTCGATGGTGTTGCCGGGGCCGGCGATCTTGCTGGCGAGAATCCAGTCGGCGCGGTCGCCGCGGCTTTTGAAGTAATTCCCGATGTAGCGCTCGGTGGTGGCATAGGTGCCGGCCTTGGGTGGCACCGGGTACATTTCCGCCGTGTCGAGGAAGTTGATCCCCGCGGCCTTGGCCCGTTCGATCTGCGCGAAGGCCTCTGCCTCGCTGTTCTGCTCGCCCCAGGTCATGGTGCCCAAGGCTATCGCGCTTACGTGCAGATCGGTACGGCCCAGCTGTCGATAATCCATCGGGTGCTCCTTCGGGGAAAACAATCATAAAAGCAGGTTGAATTTTTTTTCGCAATCTGCATAATTGCCCACCTCTTTCTGCAGTGGAAGTGATGCGCCGCCTGCCGAAGAATCTTGCCGTTGAACGGACGCGCCGACCCGAGCCCCCGATAGCGTCTGTATCCGGCTGCCTTTGACTTGTCAAAGTACGCACTATTCAGTAAGATCCGCCGTCTAATTTACAGGGCGGCCCCTGAGGCTATTAAAGAATGACAACTTTTACTGCAAAACCGGAAACAGTTCAGCGCGACTGGTTTGTCGTCGACGCCGCTGGTCAGACTCTGGGTCGTCTGGCCACTGAAGTCGCCAGCCGTCTGCGTGGCAAGCACAAGCCTGAATACACCCCTCACGTTGACACCGGTGACTACATCGTGATCATCAACGCTGAGCAGGTACGTGTTACCGGCAACAAAGCGCAAGACAAAATGTACTACCGTCACTCCGGTTTCCCAGGCGGCATCAAGTCTTCCAATTTCGAAGGTCTGATCGCCAAGAAGCCTGAGGCCCCGATTGAAATCGCGGTTAAAGGCATGCTGCCGAAGGGCCCACTGGGTCGCGATATGTTTCGCAAGCTGAAAGTCTATGCGGGCGCTGCTCACCCTCATGCTGCTCAGCAGCCCCAAGAACTGAAGTTTTAACGGAATAGTTCATTATGTCGGCGACTCAAAATTACGGCACTGGCCGTCGCAAAACCGCAACCGCACGCGTTTTCCTGCGTCCGGGCACTGGTAACATCTCGATCAACAACCGCACTCTGGACAACTTCTTCGGCCGCGAAACTGCCCGCATGGTAGTTCGTCAGCCGCTGGAATTGACCGAGACTGTTGAAAAGTTCGACATCTACGTCACCGTTATCGGTGGCGGTGTAAGTGGTCAAGCTGGCGCAATCCGCCACGGTATCACTCGCGCTCTGATGCAGTACGACGAAACCCTGCGTGGCGCTCTGCGCAAAGCTGGCTTCGTGACTCGTGATGCTCGTGAAGTTGAACGTAAGAAAGTCGGTCTGCGTAAAGCGCGTAAGCGTCCGCAGTACTCGAAGCGTTAATTCGCTTTACGTTGCACAAAAACGCCCAGCCTCCTTACGGAGCTGGGCGTTTTTTATTGCCTGCTATTTATGCATAAATTTCGGCGTGACAACTTGCCACAGCCGTAGACCCCCTATACTACAAGGCTTGGAGCTGGAGCTCCGGGTAATTCCCTTGTCAGGGGTGGGGCTTTTCATTACCATTCGGCAAAATTTTTATAAGTTCAGATTTAATACTTAGTAGACGCCTGATTTAACAGGCCAAAAAGCTGATGGGAGAGGACTGAATGAGCAATGACGGCGTGAATGCAGGCCGGCGTCGCTTCTTGGTAGCAGCCACATCCGTGGTGGGTGCTGCAGGAGCGGTGGGGGCTGCGGTCCCGTTCGTGGGGTCATGGTTTCCCAGTGCCAAGGCGAAAGCCGCAGGTGCACCGGTGAAGGTGAATATCAGCAAGATTGAGCCAGGCCAGCAGATGATTGCTGAGTGGCGCGGTCAGCCGGTCTTCATTGTTCGTCGAACGGAGGAAATCCTGGGAAATCTGAAAAAGATCGAAGGCCAGTTGTCTGACCCCAAATCTGAGTTTTCCGACCAACCCGCCTACGCCAAAAACGAAGCACGTTCGATCAAGCCAGAGATTCTGCTGCTGGTCGGGCTGTGTACCCACCTGGGATGCTCACCTACTTTCCGCCCTGAAGTGGCGCCGGTCGACCTGGGCAAAGATTGGGTCGGCGGCTATTTCTGCCCCTGCCACGGTTCGCACTACGACCTGGCCGGACGCGTCTACAAGTCGCAACCTGCTCCACTGAACCTACCCGTGCCTCCGCATAACTACGAATCTAACGACATCATTGTCATTGGCCTCGACAAGGAGAACGCGTGATGAGTAAGTTCATGGATTGGGTGGATGCGCGCTTCCCCGCCACCAAAATGTGGGAAGACCATCTCAGCAAGTATTACGCGCCAAAAAACTTCAACTTCTTCTACTTCTTCGGCTCCCTGGCACTGCTGGTGCTGGTCAACCAGATCGTCACCGGCGTCTGGCTGACCATGAGCTACACCCCTTCGGCGGAGGAGGCATTCGCTTCCGTCGAATACATCATGCGTGACGTCGAGTACGGCTCGATCCTGCGCCTGTTGCACTCCACCGGCGCCTCGGCGTTCTTCATCGTGGTCTACCTGCATATGTTCCGTGGTTTGCTCTACGGTTCGTACCAGAAGCCTCGTGAGCTGGTGTGGGTGTTCGGCATGCTGATCTACCTGGCGCTGATGGCTGAAGCCTTCATGGGCTACCTGCTGCCGTGGGGCCAGATGTCGTACTGGGGCGCCCAGGTGATCATCTCGCTGTTCGGCGCGATCCCGGTGATCGGCAACGACCTGACGCAGTGGATCCGTGGTGACTACCTGATCTCGGGCATCACCCTGAACCGCTTCTTCGCCTTGCACGTAGTGGCCTTGCCGATCGTAATTCTCGGCCTGGTGGTGCTGCACATCCTGGCGCTGCACGAAGTGGGTTCCAACAACCCCGACGGTGTGGACATCAAGAAGCACAAGGACGAGAACGGCATCCCGCTGGATGGCATCCCGTTCCACCCGTACTACACCGTGAAAGACATTGTCGGTGTCGTCGTGTTCCTGTTCGTGTTCTGCTCGATCGTGTTCTTTTTCCCGGAGATGGGTGGTTATTTCCTGGAAAAACCTAACTTCGAACAGGCCAACGCCTTCAAGACACCTGTGCATATTGCCCCGGTCTGGTACTTCACGCCGTTCTACGCGATCTTGCGGGCGATCCCCGACAAGCTCATGGGCGTAATCGCCATGGGTGCGGCCATCGCGGTGCTGTTCGTGCTGCCTTGGCTCGACCGAAGCCCGGTCAAGTCCATGCGCTACAAGGGCTGGCTGAGCAAGATCTGGCTGTGGGTGTTCTGCATTGCGTTCGTGATCCTGGGTGTACTGGGCGTACTGGCGCCAACCCCTGAGCGCACGTTGCTGTCGCAGGTTTGCACCTTCCTGTACTTCGCCTACTTCATTCTGATGCCGTTCTATACCCGGCTAGAGAAGACCAAACCGGTTCCGGAAAGGGTGACTGGCTGATGAAAAAATTATTCGTTGCATTGATGCTTGCGGCGCTGCCGCTACTGTCCTTCGCTTCCGAGCAAGGCCCTGAGTTGGAAAAAGTCGCTATCGACGTGTCTGACAAAGCGGCCATGCAGGACGGCGCACGCACGTTCGCCAACTATTGCATGGGTTGCCACAGCGCCAAGTTCCAGCGTTACGAGCGTGTTGCCGATGACCTGGGCATCCCGCACGAGGTGATGCTCGACAAGCTGGTGTTCACCGGCGCCAAGATTGGCGACCACATGAATATCGGCATGCAGCCAGCGGACGCCAAGAACTGGTTCGGCGCTGCGCCGCCCGACCTGACTTTGGTGGCGCGGGTTCGCGGCACCGATTGGCTCTACGGCTACCTGAAATCCTTCTACGAAGACCCTGCGCGTCCATGGGGCGTGAACAACGTGGTGTTCCCGAACGTCGGTATGCCTAACGTTCTGGTCGGCCTGCAGGGTCGCCAAGTGATAGGATGCAAGCAGGTTCAGGTAGTCGAGGGCGGCAAGAAGCAATTTGACCCGTTGACCGGCACGCCGCTGACACATGAAGCGTGCGATCAACTGACCATCGTGCCCAAGTCCGGCGCGCTGAACGAAGAGCAGTTCGACGAGAAGGTCAAGAATCTCGTGACCTTCCTGGCCTACTCGGCCAACCCGGTCAAACTGCAGCACCAGCGCATTGGTACGTATGTCTTGCTGTACCTGGCTTTCTTCTTCGTATTCGCTTATCTGCTCAAGCGCGAATACTGGAAGGATGTGCATTGATCCAACCGTAAGCAATTGCTGTTAATCTTGCGCGCCCAGCGGCATCTCTAACCCGTAGCGACCTGGTCATCAGGTACTACTGAGATGCTCTCTGGGCGCGCTCGTTTTTGAGCTTTCGATAATTTCAACAAGCGAGGAGGACCGCCATGGGCGTGACCAATCGGTTGGCCTGTTACTCCGACCCCGCCGACCACTATTCCCACCGAGTACGCATCGTGCTCGCAGAGAAGGGTGTCAGCGCCGAGATCATCAGTGTGGAGGTGGGTCGTCACCCGCCGAAGCTGATCGAAGTGAACCCTTACGGCAGCTTGCCCACCCTGGTCGATCGTGACCTGGCGTTGTGGGAGTCAACCGTGGTGATGGAATATCTGGATGAGCGTTACCCGCATCCGCCTTTGCTGCCGGTGTACCCGGTGGCGCGTGCCAACAGCCGCCTGCTGATCCATCGGATTCAGCGCGACTGGTGCGGGCTGGTGGATTTGATTCTGGATTCGCGCAGCAAAGAGGCGGCCCGTGTCGTGGCGCGCAAGGAATTGCGCGAGAGCCTGACGGGCGTTTCGCCATTGTTCGCCGACAAGCCTTTTTTCCTCAGTGAGGAACAAAGCCTGGTGGATTGCTGCCTATTACCCATACTCTGGCGCTTGCCGATTATGGGCATTGAACTGCCGCGGCCGGCCAAGCCGCTGCTTGATTACATGGAGCGCCAGTTTGCGCGTGAGGCTTTCCAGGCGAGTCTGTCTGGTGTCGAACGCGATATGCGCTAAGGCTTAAGGAGCCGTTGATGAACTCCAGTCGACCCTACCTGGTTCGCGCGCTCTATGAGTGGATTGTGGACAACGATTGCACCCCGCACATGCTGGTCAATTCCGAGTTTCCTGCGGTTCAGGTTCCGCAGGGTTTTGCCAGCGACGGGCAGATTGTGCTGAACGTATCGCCCAGCGCAGTGCGCCACCTGCACATGGACAACGAGGCCGTCAGCTTCGAAGGGCGTTTCGGCGGTGTGCCGCATACGCTGTACGTGCCGATTGGTGCCATCCTCGGGATCTACGCCCGGGAAAATGGCCAAGGCATGGTGTTCGATCTGGAGTCGCCTTTCGAGGATGACGAAGCGATCGACGGGGAAGACGGCGATGATGTGCCGCCACCGGATACCGAGCCACCGCGTCCAAGCGGCCGGCCGAGTCTGAAAGTGGTGAAGTAAGCGGCTTTTGCCTTCGGGCGCGGCTGAAAAATGCCTCGGCGGTTGCCGGGGCATTTTTTTGCCTGGCCGTTGTAGATGAAAGTCATGCCTGGAACGGTGATCGTACAACCGCCATGGGCTATGATGCCTGTTCAGTTCACCAAGAAAGATGACCCAACATGGAAAACACCAACACCGCCCCTCGTCTTCCCCGCAAGCGCCGCAGCCTTGCCCAGGAATTGGTCACGGTGTTGTCCGAGCAGATCCGCGACGGCCAACTCAAGCGTGGCGACAAACTGCCTACCGAATCGGCGATCATGGACGCCCATGGCGTCAGCCGCACGGTGGTGCGTGAAGCCATCTCACGCTTGCAGGCGGCGGGGCAAGTGGAAACCCGCCACGGTATCGGCACCTTTGTCTTGGATACGCCAAGCCCCAGCGGTTTCCGCATTGACCCGGCCACCATCGTGACCCTGCGCGATGTGCTGGCGATCCTGGAGCTGCGTATCAGCCTGGAAGTGGAATCCGCGGGCCTGGCCGCGTTGCGCCGCAGCGACGAACAACTGGCCGGCATGCGTGCCGCCCTCGACGCCTTGAATGAAAGCGCCGCCCATGCCGGCGATGCGGTGGCGTCGGACTTCCAGTTCCACCTGCAGATTGCCCTGTCCACCGGCAACCGTTACTTCACCGACATCATGACGCACCTGGGCACCAGCATCATTCCGCGTACCCGCCTGAACTCGGCACGCCTGGCCCAGGATGACCAGCAGCACTACATGAAGCGCTTGAGCCGCGAGCACGAAGAAATCTACGAAGCGATCGCGCGCCAGGATTCGGACGCGGCGCGGGCGGCGATGCGCTTGCATTTGACCAACAGTCGCGAGCGGCTGCGCCATGCTCACGAAGAAGCAGAGGCGCAACGGGGTTAAGGGTAGGTCACGACCTCAAGCGCCACATCAGTGATGGGCTCGTTAAGATCGAACGGGACGGTGAGGAATCGTTTAACTACCTCGTATTGGGTAGCGGCACCTTCAAATTCGAGAATGTCTCCTTTGTAAATCACGCCATCAAAGGTGATCTGCTGTTTTTTGCCGTCCGGCATATTGAGCTCGTATTTCATGGTCTTCACACGCCAGTGTTGGAAGGTGGAGTGTTGCTTTATCTGCATGCGCAAACGGCCGTGAATACCGGTTCAGACACGTCCCCGGGGCAGGTCTGGTGCCTGCGACGAGAGCGATGCGGTGCGGATAAGCGCTGTGTCACTGCGAGACCGTTATCATCAACGGATCAGAATAGAACCTTCCCGATTCGCTGTTTATCGCGTATCGCACCTGCACCGTTTGGTTGACGAATTTCTTCAAGTCATCGGCAGCGATATCGAGCTTGAGATTCGACTCCTTCACGTAATCTTCCTTGTTGGGG
This sequence comes from Pseudomonas veronii, assembly GCF_002028325.1. Lineage (NCBI taxonomy): Bacteria > Pseudomonadati > Pseudomonadota > Gammaproteobacteria > Pseudomonadales > Pseudomonadaceae > Pseudomonas > Pseudomonas veronii. The sequence goes on from NZ_CP018420.1 coordinate 1,025,543, forward strand.
TCGTACTGTCCGGCGTTCTTTTCCTGCCCTTCAGCTTCCGGGGACTCGGGGTCCGGTCCTACGATGATAGATACCTGGGCGCTTGCGGAAACCTCATTGGGCTCGGGGATGGAAAACTTTATGCGTGCGCCGCTTGCCAGGCTCACTTGAGCCGGGCAAGAAGCGTCGCCGCCGACAAGGCTCGGGGCTTCAATGGTCATGATTGAGTGCTCCTTTGCACAGAAGCCAGAGAGCCTGGCTCCTATGCGGGGTTATCGCCCTCGTTGAAAATCGGCGTAACTGTTAGAAATCACAGTCACGACAAACGGTACGGCTCAAGCCGGCGTATTGGGTGTGTAGTCCTTCAGCAGCAAGTACGTACTCCACCCCCACCAATCAGCGGTCCAGTGTTTGTCGTTCAGGTCATTCACGTCCTTGCGGCGCAGTACCTTGTCGCCTTCCATCTTGAACAGCGGCGAAAAGTTATTCGCCGGGTTCTGTGCCGCATTCAGGTCCGGCACATACAGCGGCGCCTTGAAGGTGGCCGGGGAGGGCGCGACACCGCTGATAAACGCGTCGAAGACCTCATCGGCCGACGCCTGCACGGCGCGTTTGACCTGTGCCCGGTTGGCCGCGTCGCCGGCGTCGAAATAGCGTTTATCGCCGTAGGCATGCCACTCGTCACCGACTGCATTGCGCACCTTGAGCCCGAACTTGCTGTCTTCATCGTGCATGAAGCGGCTGATCAGCGAGCCCAGCTCCCCAGGCGTCACCACGGCGGCCAGCTGTTTGCGCGGTACGCGCAGGTGGCCGGCGGAAAACAGATCGGTCAAGAAGTGATCGGCAAAACTGTTCATCGCATAGGCCAGCTCCAGCGCCTGGTCGGTGCCGCTTTGATGGGCGATGACGGCTTGTTGCAGCGCCGCCGTATGCCCGGCCAGGTAAGCCGACAACGCCCATTCGCCAAAGTGGTCGGCGTTGTCCGCCGCCAGCTTCAAGTAGCGGCCCAGGGGGAACAGTGCCGAGACCGCGCTGCCACCGCCGGTGATGCGGTTCCACTCTTCAGACAACGTATCTCCGAGCACGGCGTAGGCGTCGTGGGCGGATTTGCCGTCCTTGATCGCCTGGTTGACCGCGTTGATCTCCTTTTGCATCACCGCCAGGATCTTGTGTGCTTCCTCCCGTGACGCCGGCAGTCCTGCCAGTGAGTTGAATGCGGCGTTAAAGCGTTGCACGCGTTCGGCAGGCGAGGCGCCATCACTGATGGGTTGGCCAGGGATGCCATAAAAGTCGCCGCCCAGGGCGATCACTTGCCCGTAAGTCAGCGCCAGGCCGTTGGGCAGGTGCAGCTCGACGAGTCGGGCGGCAATCGCCGGAGCGTCTTTGGCGAAGCGCAACAGTGTGTCGTCGCCGATGGCAGTGTGTTCACCGCCTTCGAAACGCAGGGAAGGTAGGTTTTTTGCGGGTGCTGCGAGTTCAAGACCGGACATGTTAGCTCCTTGCTATGTCGTAGGAATCTTCCTTTATTGCTGTATGTATATACAGCAATTCGAGCATAGAGGAAAAAACTCCTACGTCAATGCGCTCTCTCTCAACAGGCGGTTCGATGAATTGCAGTTGACGAAATATTTTATAGTTGTACGATGACGTATGACATAAGCAAAACCAACAACAACCTTTCGCCAGAAAGTCTTTGCCCAGGGTGTTCGAATAATGAATCCACAAGAACTGAAGTCCATCCTCTCTCACGGTCTGCTGTCTTTTCCCGTGACCGATTTCAACGCCCAGGGTGATTTTCACCAGGCCGGCTATATCAAACGTCTGGAGTGGCTGGCTCCCTACGGCGCCACTGCGCTGTTCGCCGCCGGCGGCACCGGTGAGTTTTTCTCCCTCGCGGCCAGCGAATATTCCCAGGTTGTGAAGACCGCGGTGGATACCTGCGCCACCAGCGTGCCGATCCTCGCCGGTGTCGGCGGTTCGACCCGCCAGGCCATCGAATACGCTCAGGAAGCCGAGCGCCTCGGTGCCAAAGGCTTGCTGCTGCTCCCGCACTATTTGACCGAAGCCAGCCAGGACGGGGTTGCCGCCCACGTGGAAGCGGTGTGCAAGTCGGTCAAGATCGGCGTGGTGGTTTACAACCGCAACGTCTGCCGCCTGACTGCGCCTTTGCTGGAGCGCCTGGCCGAACGTTGCCCGAACCTGATCGGCTACAAGGACGGCCTGGGTGACATTGAATTGATGGTGTCGATCCGCCGTCGTCTGGGCGACCGTTTCAGCTACCTGGGCGGCCTGCCGACTGCAGAGGTTTACGCCGCTGCCTACAAGGCCCTGGGCGTGCCGGTGTATTCCTCGGCGGTGTTCAACTTCATCCCGAAAACTGCGATGGATTTCTATCACGCCATCGCCCGCGACGATCACGCCACCGTCGGCAAGATCATCGATGACTTCTTCCTGCCGTACCTGGACATCCGTAACCGCAAGGCCGGCTACGCGGTGAGCATCGTCAAGGCGGGCGCCAAAATCGTCGGCTATGACGCCGGCCCGGTTCGCACGCCACTGACCGATCTGCTGCCGGAAGAATACGAAGCCCTGGCCGCGCTGATCGACAAGCAAGGCCCGCAATAACTTATCTATAAGGCCGCTGAGCAATCAGCGGCCTTTTGCGTCAGGAGAAGATTCGTGTCCCAAGCCAAACGTTTTGAAAACTACATCAACGGCCAATGGGTGGCTGGCGCTGATTATTGCGTCAACCTCAACCCGTCGGAGTTGTCCGATGTCATTGGCGAATATGCCAAGGCGGATGTCGTCCAGGTCAACGCTGCCATCGATGCCGCCCGCGCTGCATTCCCGGCCTGGTCGACGTCCGGTATCCAGGCTCGCCACGACGCACTCGATAAAGTCGGCAGCGAAATCCTCGCCCGACGCGAAGAGCTCGGCACGCTGCTGGCTCGGGAAGAGGGCAAGACCCTGCCTGAAGCCATTGGCGAAGTGACCCGCGCCGGTAATATCTTCAAGTTCTTCGCCGGCGAGTGCCTGCGCCTGTCCGGCGACTACGTGCCGTCGGTGCGACCGGGCGTCAATGTCGAAGTCACCCGCGAAGCCCTCGGCGTGGTCGGCCTGATCACCCCGTGGAACTTCCCGATTGCCATCCCCGCGTGGAAAATCGCTCCGGCCCTGGCCTACGGCAACTGCGTGGTGATCAAGCCGGCGGAGCTGGTGCCGGGCTGTGCCTGGGCCCTGGCAGAAATCATCTCCCGCGCCGGTTTCCCCGCCGGTGTGTTCAACCTGGTGATGGGCAGCGGGCGGGTAGTGGGCGATGTGTTGGTCAACAGCCCGAAAGTCGACGGCATCAGCTTCACCGGTTCGGTTGGCGTCGGACGTCAGATCGCGGTCAGCTGTGTCTCGCGCCAGGCCAAGGTGCAGTTGGAAATGGGCGGCAAGAACCCGCAGATCATTCTCGATGACGCCGATCTCAAGCAAGCCGTCGAGCTGTCGGTACAGAGCGCGTTCTATTCCACCGGCCAGCGTTGCACCGCCTCCAGCCGCTTGATCGTCACCGCCGGTATTCACGATCAGTTCGTCGCGGCCATGGCCGAGCGCATGAAGTCGATCAAGGTCGGCCACGCGTTGAAAAGCGGCACCGACATCGGCCCGGTCGTCTCCCAGGCCCAGTTGGACCAGGACTTGAAATACATCGACATTGGCCAGAGCGAAGGTGCGCGGCTGGTGAGCGGTGGCGGCCTGGTGACCTGCGACACCGAAGGCTACTACCTGGCGCCGACGCTGTTCGCCGACAGCGAGGCGGCCATGCGGATCAGCCGCGAAGAGATCTTCGGCCCGGTGGCCAACGTGGTGCGCGTGGCGGACTACGAGGCGGCGCTGGCCATGGCCAACGACACCGAGTTCGGTTTGTCGGCGGGCATCGCCACCACCTCGCTGAAATACGCCAACCACTTCAAGCGCCACTCCCAGGCCGGGATGGTGATGGTCAACCTGCCGACTGCCGGCGTGGATTATCACGTTCCGTTCGGTGGCCGTAAAGGTTCATCCTACGGTTCGCGTGAGCAAGGTCGCTATGCGCAAGAGTTCTACACCGTGGTGAAAACCAGCTACATCGGTTCGTAACACTGTAGGAGCGAGCTTGCTCGCGAAAAATTTCAACGAATACGCAGGTATTCAGGGGGGCACGCGGTGCCTTTGAGTTTTTCGCGAGCAAGCTCGCTCCTACAGGGGCGGCGTCCAGCAACACATAAATATCACCCGCAAAAAAAATAATTAGTGGGAGTACTTCTACATGCAAGCGACCAAGCCGACCCATGTCCGCTATTTGATCCTGCTCATGCTGTTTCTGGTGACCACGATCAACTATGCCGACCGGGCCACCATCGCAATTGCGGGTTCCAGCCTGCAAAAAGACCTCGGCATCGACGCGGTCACCCTCGGTTACATCTTCTCTGCATTCGGTTGGGCCTACGTGGCCGGGCAAATCCCCGGCGGCTGGCTGCTCGATCGGTTCGGCTCGAAAAAAGTCTATGCCCTGAGCATCTTCACCTGGTCACTGTTCACCATATTGCAAGGCTATGTCGGTGAGTTCGGTGTCTCCACGGCAGTCGTGGCGCTGTTCATGCTGCGCTTTATGGTGGGCCTGGCCGAAGCGCCATCCTTCCCGGGTAACGCGCGCATCGTGGCCGCCTGGTTCCCCACCGCCGAACGCGGCACGGCCTCGGCGATCTTCAACTCGGCGCAGTACTTCGCCACGGTGCTGTTCGCGCCGCTGATGGGCTGGATCGTCTACAGCTTCGGCTGGCAGCACGTGTTTATCGTGATGGGCGTGATCGGCGTCCTGTTCTCGCTGGTCTGGCTGAAAGTTATCCACAGCCCGCGCCAGCATCCGCTGATCAACGAAGCCGAGTTCAATCACATCGCGGCCAACGGTGCGATGGTCGATATGGACCAGGACAAGGGCAAGGGCAAGGGTAAGAAAACCGACGGTCCGAAGTGGGATTACATCCGCCAGTTGCTGACCAACCGCATGATGCTCGGCGTGTACCTGGGCCAGTACTGCATCAACGGCATCACCTACTTCTTCCTGACCTGGTTCCCGGTGTACCTGGTGCAGGACCGCGGCATGACCATTCTCAAGGCCGGGTTCATTGCCTCATTGCCGGCGATCTGCGGGTTTATCGGCGGTGTGTTGGGCGGGGTGATCTCCGACTACCTGCTGCGCAAAGGTCATTCCCTGACCTTCGCCCGCAAGGCGCCGATCATTGGCGGCCTGCTGATCTCCAGCAGCATCGTGGCCTGCAACTACGTGGATATCGAGTGGATGGTGGTGGGTTTCATGGCTTTGGCCTTCTTCGGCAAAGGCGTTGGCGCACTGGGTTGGGCGGTGGTGTCCGACACCTCGCCGAAACAGATCGCCGGGCTCAGTGGCGGCCTGTTCAACACCTTCGGTAACCTGGCGTCGATCACCACGCCGATTGTCATCGGTTACATCATCAGCACCACCGGTTCGTTCAAATGGGCGCTGGTGTTTGTCGGCGCGAACGCGCTGGTGGCCGTGTTCAGTTACCTGGTGATTGTCGGCCCGATCAAACGCGTGGTACTCAAAGAGCCGCCAAGCCAAGGGCCTGAGTTGACCAACCTTACCCAAGCGCATTCCTGAAGGGGCCGTGTGATGCAGTTGATTGAACATGCTGACTCGCCGCGCTCGATTCGTTTGCACGAGCGCGACAACGTGGTGATCGTGGTCAATGACCAGGGTGTACCGGCCGGGACCGAGTTCCCGGACGGCCTGGTGACCGTGGATTTCATTCCACAAAGCCACAAAGTGACCCTCGAAGATATCCCCGAAGGCGGTCGGATCATTCGCTACGGCCAAACCATCGGTTACGCCCTGGCGCCGATTCCACGCGGCAGTTGGGTGCAGGAAGATCAACTGCGCATGCCCACCGCGCCGCCGCTGGACAGCTTGCCGCTGTCCACCGAGGTGCCAGCGGCCCAGGCGCCGCTGGAAGGCTTTACCTTCGAGGGCTATCGCAATGCCGACGGCACCGTGGGCACGCGCAATATCCTCGGCATCACCACCACCGTGCAGTGCGTCACCGGTGTGCTGGACCATGCGGTCAAGCGCATCAAGGACGAGTTGCTGCCCAAGTACCCGCATGTCGATGACGTGGTGGCGCTGACCCACAGCTACGGCTGCGGGGTGGCGATCACCGCGACGGATGCGTATATCCCGATCCGCACCGTGCGCAACCTGGCGCGCAACCCGAACCTGGGTGGCGAAGCCCTGGTGATCAGCCTGGGCTGCGAGAAATTGCAGGCCGGGCAGGTGATGCACGACAACGACAGCTCCGTCGACCTGAGCGAGCCGTGGCTGTATCGCCTGCAGGATTCCAGCCACGGGTTTAGCGAGATGATCGAGCAGATCATGGCCCTGGCCGAGGTGCGCCTGAAGAAGCTCGACCAGCGCCGCCGGGAAACCGTGCCGGCGTCCGAGCTGATCCTGGGCATGCAGTGCGGCGGCAGTGATGCATTTTCCGGCATCACCGCCAACCCGGCGCTGGGGTTCGCTTCGGACTTGTTGCTGCGAGCGGGGGCGACGGTGATGTTTTCCGAAGTCACGGAGGTGCGTGATGCCATCTACCTGCTGACTTCTCGTGCGCAAACCAAGGAAATCGCCGAGGAACTGGTACGGGAAATGGACTGGTACGACCGTTATCTGGCCAAGGGCGAGGCGGATCGCAGCGCCAATACCACGCCGGGGAACAAGAAGGGCGGGTTGTCGAACATTGTCGAGAAGTCCCTGGGCTCCATCGTCAAGTCCGGCAGCAGCGCGATCAACGGCGTGCTCGGCCCGGGTGAACGCTTCAAGGGCAAAGGCTTGATCTTTTGCGCCACGCCGGCCAGCGACTTCGTGTGTGGCACCTTGCAACTGGCGGCGGGGATGAACCTGCATGTGTTCACCACCGGGCGCGGCACGCCTTACGGACTGGCGATGGCCCCGGTGGTGAAGGTCTCGACACGCACGGAGCTGGCGCAGCGCTGGCCGGACCTGATCGATATCGACGCGGGGCGCATCGCCACCGGGCGTGCGAGCATTGAGGAGTTGGGGTGGGAGTTGTTCCACTTCTACCTGGATGTAGCCAGCGGCAGGAAGCAGACGTGGGCGGAGCAGCACAAGCTGCATAACGACATTACGTTGTTCAACCCGGCGCCGATTACCTGAGACCGAGTCGCCGTTATCGGGGGCAAGCCCCCTCCCACATAGGGTCTGCGGTGTTCATCCGTTGTGTGTCTGACGCAGATTCAGTGTGGGAGGGGCGGTGCGACGACTCGACTTGCCCCCGATAGCGGTCTATCAGGCGCCATTGGGCCGTATGGCTTATCATTAGCCCCCTAACGACGCCCACCAAGGTTCTCCCCGGCATGCTGGCTATCTTCCTCACCACCCTCACCATCACCGCGCCGGTGTTTGCCATGTTGTTCCTCGGTGTGCTGCTCAAGCGCATCAACTGGATCAACGACAGCTTTATCCATACGGCATCGTCCCTGGTGTTCAACGTCACCATGCCGGCGCTGCTGTTTCTCGGCATCCTGCATGCCGACCTGCATTCGGCGCTCAAGCCGGGTTTGCTGATCTACTTCGCCGTCGCCACGCTGTTGAGCTTTGCCCTGGCCTGGGGCTGGGCGATTTTGCGCTGCAAGCGTGAAGACCGGGGCATCTACACCCAGGGCGCGTTTCGCGGCAACAACGGGGTGATCGGCCTGGCGCTGGCGGCCAGTATGTACGGTGATTACGGCATCTCCCTCGGCGCGATTCTCGCGGCGCTGGTGATCCTGTTCTACAACACGCTGTCGACCATTGTGCTGGCGGTGTACAGCCCGGTGATCAAGTCCGACCCGTGGAGCATCTGCAAAAGTGTGCTGGCCAACCCGCTGATCATCAGCGTGATCGTGGCCGCGCCGTTCGCCTATTTCCAGATTGGCTTGCCGGGCTGGCTGGAAAAATCCGCGCAGTACCTGGCCGACATGACGTTGCCGTTGGCGCTGATCTGCATCGGCGGCACCTTGTCGCTGGCGGCGTTGCGCAAGAGCGGCAACATGGCGCTGAGCGCGAGCTTGATGAAGATGGTCTGGCTGCCGGTGGTCGCCACCCTGGGGGCGTGGTTGCTCGGGTTTCGCGGGCCGGAACTGGGGATTCTGTTCCTGTACTTCGGCGCACCGACGGCGGCCGCGAGCTTTGTGATGGCCAGGGCGGCGCAGGGGAATCATGAGCTGGCGGCGGCGATTATCGTGATCACCACCTTGATGGCGGCGGTGACCACGAATATCGGGATTTTTGTGTTGCAGGCGGGCGGGTGGATCTGAGCTGTGCCGGTGATAGCTACCTGACCATCACTGCTTGTCCGCCTGATACGCCTCAATCACTTCCTGCGCCGCGCGAAACGCCTCGATCGCCGCCGGCACACCGGCATACACCGCGCAATGCAGCAGCGCTTCGCGGATTTCTTCGACGGTGCAGCCATTGTTCAGCGCGCCGCGCACATGGCCTTTGAGTTCCTGCGGGCACTTGAGCGCGGTGAGGGCGGCGAGGGTGATCAGGCTGCGCGTCTTCAGCGGCAAGCCTTCGCGGTTCCACACGCTGCCCCAGGCATGTTCGTTGACGAAGTCCTGCAGCGGCTGGGTGAATTCGGTGGCGTTGCCCAGGGCGCGATCGACGAACGCATCGCCCATCACCTGACGACGCATTTCAACTCCGGGCTTTTTCTGATCGGTCATTGCGATTCCCTCTTGTGTTGGCGGCGCCAGGCTCGCAGCGTGCTGAACAACAGGAAAGCCACCAGCACTGGCAGGACGTAATACAGCATCAGTTGTTCAAGTTTGTTGGCCAGGCTCATGCCGGTGGTGAACGCCATCACATGCAGCCCATATGCCAGGTACAAGCCCAGCAGCACCAGGCCTTCGGCACGGGTCACGCGGTAGCCGGTATAAAATACCGGCAGGCACAACACCACCACGCCGAGCATCACCGGCAGGTCGAAATCCAGGGCATTGGGCGACACCGACAGCGGCGAGGGCGCGAGCAGGGCGGTCAGCCCCAGTACGCCCAGCAGGTTGAACAGGTTGCTGCCGATCACGTTACCCACGGCGATATCCCGCTGACCGCGCAGGGCCGCGATCAGCGAGGTGGCCAGGCACGGCAGTGAAGTGCCGACGCCGATCAGCGTCAAGCCGATGATGCGTTCCGACAGGCCCAGGTCGCTTGCCACATCCACCGCCGCACCCAGCAACAAATGCCCGGCCAGCACCAGCACCAGCAAGCCGCCGAACATCAGCAATACGCTGCTCAACCAGGGCGCCTTGGCCACCGTGTCCAGTGTGCGCGGGCGCCGTGAATGGCGGGTCTGGTAGTGCAGCACGCCGAGGTAGGCCAGCAGGGCCGCGAGCAGCAGCGAACCGTCGAGTGGCGTCAGTTCTTCATTGGCCGCCAGGGTAAACACCAGCAGGCCGGCGAGGATCATCACCGGGATATCCAGGCGCACCAGTTGCCGCGAGACCCGCAGCGGAATGATCAGCGCCGACAGGCCCAGGGTGACGAGGATGTTGAAAATGCTGCTGCCGATCACACTGCCCACGGCAATGTCGGTATTGCCGGCGAGGGTGGCTTGCAGGCTGACGGTCATCTGCGGCGCACTGCTGCCGAAGGCGACGATCGTCAGGCCGATGATCAGCGGGCGGACCTTGAGGCTGGCAGCCAGGCGCACCGCGGCGCGCACCAGGATTTCGGCGCCGACGATCAGCAGCAGCAGGCCGCTGATCAATTCGATCAGGCTCCAGGGCGAGAGGGCGGTTAATCCGAAAATGGCCAGGGCTCCGTCGTCAATTGCTCAGGGCTTGCACACGAACCCGTGCGGTGCCGCTGCTCAGCATGCCCAGTTGCGCGGCGGCCTGGCGCGACAGATCGATCAGCCGCCCACGGGTGTGCGGGCCGCGATCATTGATGCGTACCACCACGGATTTGTCGGTATCGAGATTGGTCACCTTGACCTGCGTGCCGAAAGGCAGGCGCCGATGGGCGGCGGTCAGGGCGTTCTGGTTGAAAGGTTCACCGCTGGCGGTTTTTTTGCCATGGTGCTTGGCGCCGTAGTAAGACGCGGTGCCGGTTTCGTCGTAGCCGTTGGGGTCGATGAGGCTGCTGGCGCAACCGGCCAGCAAAGAGAACACGGCTAAAAGGCCAAGTAAGCGCTTCATTCAAGGTATCCCCTTATCAAATGTGGGAGGGGGCTTGCTCCCGATAGTGGAGTGTCAGTCATTGGTGTTTTGACTGAATCACCGCTATCGGGAGCAAGCCCCCTCCCACAGGAGGTCCGAGTCGAGCATGAAATCTCACTCGGCCCTTTCATCGCGATCAGCCTTCGAGCTTGCTTTTCAGCAGTTCGTTCACCTGTTGCGGGTTGGCCTTGCCCTTGGAGGCTTTCATGGCCTGGCCGACAAAGAAGCCGAACATCTTGCCGCGCTTGGCTTCGTCTGCCGCGCGGTATTGTTCGACCTGCTCCGCGTTGGCCGCGAGCATTTCATCGAGCACCGCCGAGATGGCGCCGCTGTCGGTGACTTGCTTGAGGCCGCGCTTCTCGATGATCTCGTCGCTGCTGCCCTCACCGCTGGCCATGGCTTCGAACACGGTCTTGGCGATTTTGCCGGAGATGGTGTTGTCTTTGATGCGCAGCAGCATGCCGCCCAACTGCTCGGCCGAGACCGGTGCTTCGTCGATTTCCAGGCCCTGTTTGTTCAGCAGGCTGCCCAATTCCACCATCACCCAGTTGGCCGCCAGCTTGGCGTCCCCGGCGATGCTCACGACTTTTTCAAAGTAGTCGGCTTGCTCACGGCTCGACGCGAGGACGCTGGCGTCGTAGACCGACAGGCCGAACTGCGCCTGGAAGCGCTCGCGTTTCTGCGGCGGCAATTCCGGCAGGGTGGCGCGCACGTCATTGAGGAACGAGTCCTCGATGACCACCGGCAACAGGTCCGGATCGGGGAAGTAACGGTAGTCGTTGGCTTCCTCTTTGCTGCGCATGGCGCGGGTTTCGTCTTTGTTCGGGTCGTACAGGCGAGTTTGCTGGATCACCTTGCCGCCGTCTTCGATCAGTTCGATCTGGCGACGCACTTCGGTGTTGATCGCCTTCTCGATGAAACGGAACGAGTTGACGTTCTTGATCTCGCAGCGGGTGCCGTACTCGACCTGGCCCTTTGGCCGGACCGACACGTTGCAGTCGCAGCGCAGCGAGCCTTCGGCCATGTTGCCGTCGCAGATGCCCAGGTAGCGCACCAGCGCGTGGATCGTTTTGACGTAGGCCACGGCTTCCTTGGCGCTGCGCATGTCCGGTTCGGACACGATCTCCAGCAGCGGCGTGCCGGCGCGGTTCAGGTCGATGCCGGTGGCACCGTTGAACTCTTCATGCAGGCTCTTGCCGGCGTCTTCTTCCAGGTGCGCGCGGGTTACGCCGACACGCTTGATGGTGCCGTCTTCCAGCGGGATATCCAGGTAGCCTTTGCCGACAATCGGCAACTCCATCTGGCTGATCTGATAGCCCTTGGGCAGGTCCGGGTAGAAGTAGTTCTTGCGCGCGAACACGCTGTGCTGGCCGATCTCGGCGTCAATCGCCAGGCCGAACATCACCGCCATGCGTACCGCTTCCTGGTTCAGCACCGGCAACACACCGGGCATGCCCAGGTCTACCAGGCTCGCCTGGGTGTTGGGTTCTGCGCCGAACGTGGTGGCGCTACCGGAGAAAATCTTCGATTGGGTGGCGAGCTGGGTATGAATCTCCAGCCCGATCACGACTTCCCATTGCATAGTGTTCTCCTCAGAAGCCGGTAGGGGTGCGAGTGTGCCAGTCGGTGTTCAACTGGTACTGGTGCGCCACATTGAGCAGGCGGCCTTCCTGGAAGTACGGGGCAAGCAATTGCACGCCGACCGGCAGGCCATCGACGAAACCGGCGGGCATGGACAAGCCCGGCAAGCCCGCGAGGTTGGCGGTGATGGTGTACAGGTCTTCCAGGTACTCGGCGATCGGGTCGCCGGTCTTGGCGCCGATCTTCCAGGCCGGGTTCGGCGTGGTTGGGCCGAGGATCACGTCGACTTCTTCGAACGCCGCCATGAAGTCGTTCTTGATCAGGCGACGGATTTTTTGCGCCTTGAGGTAGTACGCGTCGTAGTAACCGGCCGACAGGGCGTAGGCACCGACCATGATCCGGCGCTGCACTTCGACACCGAAGCCTTCGCCACGGGAACGTTTGTACAGGTCGTTGAGGTCTTTCGGGTTTTCGCAGCGGTAACCGAAACGCACGCCGTCGAACCGCGACAGGTTGGAGGACGCTTCGGCCGGCGCGATCACGTAGTACGCCGGAATCGCGTGCTGGTTGTTCGGCAGGCTGATTGGCTTGATCACGGCGCCGAGCTTTTCCAGCTCCTTGACGCTGTTGTGGACCAGTTCGGCGATACGCGGGTCGAGGCCGGCGCTGAAATATTCGTTCGGTACGCCGATGCGCAGGCCTTTGAGCGAGGTATTGAGGCTGGCGCTGTAGTCCGGCACCGGCTCGTCGACGCTGGTGGAGTCCTGTGCGTCGAAGCCTGCCATACCTTGTAACAATATTGCGCAGTCTTCGGCAGTGCGTGCCAGGGTACCGCCCTGATCAAGGCTGGAGGCGTAGGCGATCATGCCCCAGCGGGACACGCGACCGTAGGTCGGCTTCAGCCCGGTGAGGTTGGTGAACGCGGCGGGCTGGCGGATCGAGCCGCCGGTGTCGGTGGCCGTGGCCGCCGGCAGGAAGCGCGCGGCAACCGCCGCCGCCGAACCACCGGACGAGCCGCCTGGCACGCAGTCCAGGTTCCACGGGTTTTTCACCGCGCCGTAGTAGCTCGACTCGTTGGCCGAGCCCATGGCGAATTCGTCCATGTTGGTCTTGCCCAGGGTCACGGCCCCGGCGGCGGCCAGCTTGGACACCACGGTGGCGTCGTAGGGCGCCTTGAAGTTGTCGAGCATCTTCGAGCCGCAGCTGGTGCGAATGCCCTGGGTGCAGAACAAGTCCTTGTGGGCGATCGGTGCGCCCAGCAGCGCGCCGTTCTCACCGTTGGCGCGACGTGCGTCGGCGGCCTTGGCCTGGCTCAAGGCCAGCTCCTCGGTGATGCTGATGAAGCTGTTGACCTTGGGGTCGAGCTCGGCGATACGCGCCAGCAAGGTCTTGGTCAGCTCTTCGGAAGAAAACTTTTTGTCGGCGAGACCGCGGGCGATCTCGGCCAGAGTCATGTGATGCATGAAAGGCTCTTTCCCTTTAGTCGATGACTTTCGGAACCAGATACAGGCCGTTTTCGACCGCTGGCGCGATGGACTGGTAGGCCTCGCGATGATTGACTTCGGTCACGACGTCTGCGCGCAGGCGCTGGGTGGCTTCCAGCGGGTGAGCCAGGGGCTCGATGCCGTCGGTATTCACGGCCTGCATTTGGTCAACCAGCCCGAGAATGCTGTTCAGGGCTGCGGTGGTCTGTGGAAGATCGGCATCATTCAGGCCAAGCGAGGCCAGATGTGCGATTTTTTCCACGTCGGAGCGTTCAAGCGCCATGGGATTCTCCAGTGGAAAACAGAACGGAGGGCGTCCGTGTGTTAGATTGTCGGAACACTACCGCATTTCTACGGTCATATGGCCGCGATTGTGGGGGTTGGTGCGTAGAAAGTCGGCCAATTTAGCACATTGGCGCCTTGCCCAAAATCCCTGTCGTTGTTAGAGTTTGCCGCACTTTTTTACCCACGCGTTGCCTAGGGTCCTTTCCCCATGTTCAAGAAACTGCGTGGCATGTTTTCCAGCGATCTTTCCATTGACCTGGGCACTGCCAACACCCTTATTTACGTGCGCGAGCGCGGTATCGTCCTGAATGAGCCATCGGTTGTGGCTATTCGGACCCATGGTAATCAGAAAAGTGTCGTTGCCGTCGGCACCGAGGCCAAGCGCATGCTCGGCCGAACACCAGGCAATATCGCGGCCATTCGTCCGATGAAAGACGGCGTGATCGCCGACTTCAGTGTCTGCGAGAAGATGCTGCAGTACTTCATCAACAAGGTTCACGAAAACAGTTTTCTGCAGCCCAGCCCTCGTGTGCTGATCTGCGTACCGTGCAAGTCCACCCAGGTGGAGCGTCGTGCCATCCGTGAATCGGCCCTTGGTGCCGGTGCCCGTGAAGTGTTCCTGATCGAAGAGCCGATGGCTGCTGCGATCGGTGCCGGCCTGCCGGTTGAAGAAGCGCGCGGTTCGATGGTGGTGGATATCGGTGGTGGTACCACTGAAATCGCCCTGATTTCCCTGAACGGTGTGGTGTATGCCGAATCCGTCCGTGTGGGCGGTGACCGCTTCGACGAAGCGATCATCACTTATGTGCGTCGCAACTACGGCAGCCTGATCGGCGAATCCACTGCCGAGCGCATCAAGCAGGAAATCGGTACCGCTTATCCGGGCGGCGAAGTGCGCGAAGTTGATGTGCGCGGTCGCAACCTGGCCGAAGGCGTGCCACGTGCCTTCACCCTGAACTCCAATGAAGTGCTCGAGGCTCTGCAAGAGTCCCTGGCCACCATCGTTCAGGCGGTGAAGAGCGCGCTGGAGCAATCGCCGCCGGAGCTGGCTTCCGATATCGCCGAGCGTGGCCTGGTACTGACCGGTGGTGGCGCCTTGCTGCGCGACCTCGATAAGTTGCTGGCCCAGGAAACCGGCCTGCCGGTGATCGTCGCCGAAGACCCGCTGACCTGCGTCGCCCGTGGCGGTGGCCGTGCACTGGAAATGATGGATAAACACACCATGGACCTGCTCTCCAGCGAATAAGTGATTGCTGGTAAGCCCATGTTTCGCCCGCAGGCAGCACTTTGCAGTGCTGCCTGTTGGCGTTTATCTTCTTCAATCTGCATCCAGGCCGGTTAGATGCCGTATGAATAGAGAGAACATTTGCCTGGGAGGAGCGGCCTATTAAACCGCTTTTCGCCAAAGGCCCCTCATTGGGCGTGCGCTTATTGGTGCTGGTCGTGCTTTCGGTCGCGCTGATGGTGGTCGATGCTCGCTTTGCACTGCTCAAACCCGTGCGTAGCCAGATGTCGCTGGTGTTGATGCAGACTTACTGGATCACCGACCTGCCGCAACGTCTCTACCAGGGCGTGGCCAGCCAATTCGGCAGCCGCACCGAGCTGGTCGCCGAGAACGAAAAACTCAAGACTGAAAACCTGCTGCTGCAGGGGCGCATGCAAAAGCTGGCGGCCCTCACCGAGCAGAACGTTCGGCTGCGCGAGTTGCTCAACTCCTCCGCTCTGGTCAACGAGAAGGTCGAAGTCGCCGAGTTGATCGGCATGGACCCCAACCCCTTTACCCATCGCATCATCATCAACAAGGGTGAGCGCGACGGTGTGGTTCTTGGTCAGCCGGTACTCGATGCCCGTGGCCTGATGGGGCAGGTGGTCGAGTTGATGCCCTACACATCGCGGGTATTGCTGCTGACGGACACTACCCACAGCATTCCGGTGCAGGTCAACCGCAACGGCCTGCGCGCGATTGCCAGCGGTACGGGTAACCCGGAGCGGCTGGAACTGCGTCATGTGGCCGACACCGCCGATATCAAGGAAGGCGACCTGCTGGTCAGTTCCGGCCTGGGTCAGCGCTTCCCGGCGGGTTATCCGGTGGCGACGGTCAAGGAAGTGATCCACGACTCCGGCCAGCCTTTCGCGATTGTCCGCGCCGTGCCGACGGCCGCGCTGAACCGCAGCCGCTACCTGTTGCTGGTCTTCAGCGACAACCGCACCCCGGAAGAGCGCGCCAACGACGCCGCTCAGGCCCAGGAAGCGGAAGACAAACGCAACGGCACCGCGCCGATCATCCCGGCGACCGTACCCAAACCCGCGCCAGCCACACCGCCTGCAACAGCGCCGGCGGTGACTGCGCCCGTGGCCACGCCAGCCAAGCCGGCCGCTCACAGCGCTCGCCCGGTGAAACCGGCGGCGACCAAACCGCCGGCCGCCGCGCCTGCGCCCGCGACGCCCGCCGCCCGGGCAACCACGCGGCAGAGGGAGGAATAATGGCCGGTACTCATTCGCGCAATGGCTGGATCGTCTGGCTGACCTTTGCTCTCGGCTTGCTGCTCAGTGTTTCGCCGCTGCCGCAGTTCATGGAAATCCTGCGTCCGCTCTGGCTGGCCCTGCTGCTGGCATTCTGGTCGCTGAACCTGCCGCATAAAGTGGGCATGGTCACCGCAATGTTTCTGGGCTTGGCGGAAGATGTGCTCTATGGCACCTTGCTGGGGCAGAACGCGTTGATCCTGACCTTGATCACCTTCCTGGTGCTCTCATTGCAGCAGCGCCTGCGCATGTTCCCGATGTGGCAACAGTGCCTGGTGATCCTGGTGATCTTCGGCCTGGCGCAGTTGGTGCAGCTGTGGCTCAGTGCCTTGACCGGCAACCGACAGCCGACCTTGGCACTGGTGTTGCCGGCCCTGGTCAGCGCGTTGCTGTGGCCGTGGGTCAGTTTCGGTCTGCGCGGGTTATGTCGCCGCTATAAAATCAATTGAATGGATTGCGAGGCTCTGCCTGGTTATCGAACCCCACAGGGAGAGTCTGCAATGAATTCGCTTTATCTGGCCTCGGGCTCCCCAAGGCGGCGTGAACTGCTGACCCAGATCGGTGTGCCGTTCACCGTGGTCAGCGCCGCGATTGATGAAACGCCTCTTACCAACGAATCTCCTGTTTCCTACGTCGAGCGTCTGGCGCGCGCCAAGGCCGCGGCGGGTTTCGCTGCCCTCGGGGAAACCTCCGGGGCCTGTGTGCTGGGCGCCGACACGGCGGTGATCGTCGACGGCCAGATCCTTGGCAAACCGGTGGATCAGGCCGACGGCCTGGCCATGTTGCTGGCGCTGGCAGGGCGTGAACATGAAGTGCTGACGGCCGTTGCTCTCACGGACGGTCAGCGCTGTGACACCCGATGTGTAAGCAGTCGCGTACTTTTTCGTGGGATTTCTGTCGAGGAGGCTACAAGCTACTGGCACAGTGGCGAACCTCAGGACAAGGCCGGGGGTTATGCTATCCAGGGGCTGGGCTCGGTGTTCGTGGCCGGGCTCAATGGCAGTTATTCCGCCGTGGTCGGCTTGCCGGTGTGCGAAACCGCGCAGTTGCTTGGCCAATTCGGCATACCCTGTTGGCAAAACCTTACCGCGCGCTGAACGCCGTACACCAGCGCCCAGCCTTAAGCGATCGGCCACTATTGTGAAAACGCCTGAACGAGACCCAGCCATGAGTGAAGAGATTCTGATCAATATCACGCCGATGGAATCGCGCGTGGCGGTGGTAGAGAACGGTGTTCTGCAGGAAGTTCACGTCGAGCGCACCCAGAAGCGCGGGATCGTCGGCAACATCTATAAAGGCAAGGTCGTGCGCGTATTGCCCGGCATGCAGGCCGCCTTCGTCGATATCGGCCTGGACCGCGCCGCGTTTATCCATGCCTCGGAAATTTCCCTGCGTGAAGGCCCGGCGGTGGAAAGCATCAGCGCCCTGGTGCATGAAGGGCAGAGCCTGGTGGTGCAAGTCACCAAGGACCCCATCGGCTCCAAAGGTGCGCGGCTGACCACGCAACTGTCGATTCCTTCGCGCTACCTGGTGTACATGCCGCGCACCGCCCATGTCGGCATTTCCCTGAAGATTGAAGACGAAGCCGAGCGCGAGCGCCTGAAAAAAGTGGTCAGCGACTGCGTTGCCGCCGAGGGCATCAAGGAAGCGGGTGGGTTTATCCTGCGCACCGCCGCCGAAGGCGCCGGTGCCGATGAAATCCTCATGGATATCCGCTATCTGCGGCGCCTGTGGGACCAGATCGGCACACAGATCAAGACCGTCGGCGCCCCCAGCGTGATCTATGAAGACCTGGGCCTGGCCCTGCGCACCTTGCGTGACCTGGTCAGCCCCAAGATCGAGAAAATTCGCATCGACTCGCGGGAAACTTTCCAGCGCACCACGCAATTTGTTGCCGAACTGATGCCGGAAATTGCTGACCGCCTGGAGCATTACCCTGGCGAGCGGCCGATCTTCGACTTGTATGGCGTCGAAGACGAAATCCAGAAAGCCCTCGAACGCAAAGTGCCGCTCAAGTCCGGTGGCTACCTGGTGGTGGACCCGGCCGAAGCCATGACCACCATCGACGTCAACACCGGTGCGTTCGTGGGGCACCGCAACCTTGAAGAGACCATCTTCAAGACCAACCTCGAAGCGGCCACTGCGATTGCCCGCCAATTGCGCCTGCGCAACCTGGGCGGGATCATCATCATCGACTTCATCGACATGGAAGATGAAGAACACCAGCGTCAGGTGCTGCGCACCCTCGAGAAGCAGCTGGAACGTGATCACGCCAAGACCAACATCATCGGCATCACCGAGCTGGGCCTGGTGCAGATGACCCGCAAGCGCACCCGCGAAAGTCTCGAGCAAGTGCTGTGCGAGCCGTGCAGCAGTTGCCAGGGGCGCGGTAAATTGAAGACCCCTGAAACGGTTTGCTACGAGATTTTCCGGGAAATCCTACGAGAGGCACGAGCCTACCAGGCTGAAGGTTATAGAGTGCTTGCCAACCAGAAAGTGGTCGACCGCTTGCTGGATGAAGAGTCCGGTAACGTGGCT
Organism: Pseudomonas veronii; assembly: GCF_002028325.1. Classification (NCBI taxonomy): domain Bacteria; kingdom Pseudomonadati; phylum Pseudomonadota; class Gammaproteobacteria; order Pseudomonadales; family Pseudomonadaceae; genus Pseudomonas; species Pseudomonas veronii. The sequence continues at coordinate 1,044,211 of NZ_CP018420.1, forward strand.
GAACTGGAAGGGTTTATCGGGCGCACCATTCGTTTTCAGGTCGAAACCATGTACTCCCAGGAACAATACGACGTGGTGCTGCTCTGATTTTCATTCATTGGCTTTCCCTGAACCCGACAGACCTGGATCTGCGGTCCGACTACTGCCTGAGGGTCGCTTGACATGGAGCGTCTGACACGCTTTTTTGCCGCTTTGACCCGCTGGGGCCTGGGCCTGTGCGCCCTGCTGCTGGTATTGGCGGCGGTGTACGTGAGCCTGGGGCGTGAATTGACCCCGCTGGTCGCCGAATACCGCGCAGAAATCGAAGCCAAGGCCCAGGCCGCGGTGGATATGCCGCTGCAGATCGGTCGCCTTGAAGGCCGCTGGAGCGGTTTCGCCCCTGTGTTGCTGGCTCATGACGTGATGGTGGGCGAGGGCAGCAATGCCTTGCGCCTGGACCAGGTGCAGGTGGTGCCGGACATCTGGGCCAGCCTGATGGCGCGCGACGTGCGTATTGCCCACCTGGAAGTCAGCGGCCTGCAACTGAGCGCCAGGGAAGACAAGGATGGCCACTGGGCGCTGCAAGGCCTGCCGGTGCAGGACGACCAGCCGCTGGACCCGGAACAGTTGCTCAAGCGCATGCAGAGTGTCCAGCGCGTGTCGTTGCTGGATAGCCAGGTCACGTTGCAGCCGTTCGACCAGGCGCCGCTGACCTTCACGTATGTGGGCCTGAGCTTGCAAACGGGCGCGACCCGCCAACGCCTGGACGCCCGCCTGACCCTGCCGGATGGCCAACCCCTGGCCCTGAGCCTGCGCACGCAGATCCGCGCCAGTGCCTGGAAAGACGCTGAGGTCCAGGCCTACCTGAGCCTGCCCCAGAGCGATTGGGCCAAATGGGTTCCGGCCAGGTTGACCCAGCAGTGGAAACTCACGCAGTTCAAGGCTGGCGGTGAATTCTGGCTGACCTGGGCCAAAGGCACCGTGCAAAGCGCGGTGGTGCGCCTCAACTCGCCGCAAGTGAAGGGCAGCTACGCCGACCGCAAGCCGGTCCACATTGAAAACCTCGCCCTGACCGCCTACCTGCAACGCAGTGAGAGCGGCCTCAAGGTGCTGTTCGATTCGTTGGCGATGAACATCGGCGATAGCCGTTGGGAATCGCGTCTGCAATTGCAGCAACGCCTGGCCACCGACAAGGCGCAGGAAGTCTGGAACCTGCAGGCCGATCGCCTCGACCTGACCCCGATCACCCCGTTGCTCAATGCCTTGGCGCCGTTGCCGGAAGGCTTCGCCAAGACGATCGAACACCTCAAAGCCACCGGTCTGTTGCGCAATGTGTTGGTGGATTTTCGTCCGCAGGACACGACCGATCAGAAAGTCAGCTTTGCCGCCAACCTCGAGCGGGTGGGCTTCGACGCCTACTTCGGCGCCCCTGCCGCACGCAACGTTTCCGGTAGCATCAGCGGCGACCTGGGGCAGGGCGAGCTGCGCATGGACAGCAAGGACTTTTCCTTGCACCTCGACCCGATCTTCGCCAAGCCCTGGCAGTACATCCAGGCCAATGCGCGCCTGACCTGGAAGCTTGATCAGCAAGGTTTCACCCTGATCGCGCCGTATATCAAGGTGCTGGGCGAGGAAGGCAAGGTCGCCGCCGACTTCCTGATTCGCCTGCATTTCGACAATAGCCAGGAAGACTACATGGACCTGCGGGTCGGCATGGTCGATGGCGATGGACGTTTCACGCCTAAATACCTGCCGGCGGTGCTGAGCCCGGCGCTGGATGAATGGCTGCGTACCGCGATTCTCAAAGGCGCGGTCGATGAAGGCTTCTTCCAGTACCAAGGCTCGCTGAATCACGGCGCGTTGCCGGCTTCGCGCAATATCAGCCTGTTTTTCAAGGTGCATGACGCTGAGTTGGCGTTCCAGCCGGGCTGGCCCCATGTGAGCAAGGTCAACGGCGAAGTGTTTGTCGAGGAGAGCGGTGTCCGCATCCTGGCCAGCAAGGGCCAACTGCTCGATACCGGCGTCAAGGACATCTACGTCAATATCCCCCACGCGCCCGCGGGCAAGGACAGCCACTTACTGCTCACCGGTGAGTTTGCCGGCGGCCTGGGTGATGGCCTGAAAATCCTCCAGGAAGCGCCGATAGGCACCGCTTCGACCTTTGCCGGTTGGAAAGGCGAGGGCGATCTACAGGGCAAGCTGGACCTGGATATCCCGCTGGCCAAGGGCACCGAACCGAAGATCGTGGTGGATTTCCAGACCGACAAGGCGCGCCTGCAATTGGCTGAGCCGCCTCTGGACCTGAGCCAGCTCAAGGGGGATTTCCGCTTCGACAGCGCCAAGGGCCTGAGTGGGCAGAACATCACGGCGCAAGCCTTCGATCGGCCGATCACCGCGCAGATCTTCGCGGATGGCAAGCCGGGCAGTATCAGCACCCGCGTTACCGCCAAAGGCCAGGTCACGGTCAAGCGCCTGACGGACTGGTTGAAAATCAGCCAGCCGCTGCCGGTGTCCGGTGATATTCCGTATCAGTTGCAGCTCAATCTGGACGGTGCCGACAGCCAGTTGAGGGTCAGCTCCAACCTCAAAGGCGTGGCCGTGGACCTGCCGGCACCGTTCGGCATGGCGGCCAGTCAGGGCCGTGACAGCGTGTTCCGCATGACCTTGCAGGGCGCCGAACGCCGCTACTGGTTCGATTACGGCGACCTGGCGAACTTCACCTTTGCTGCGCCGCCGGATAAATTCAGCGACGGCCGCGGCGAGTTGTTTCTCGGCGATGGCGATGCGCTGCTGCCCGGTGGCAAGGGCCTGCGCATTCGCGGTGTGCTGTCGGAACTGGACATCGATCCGTGGAAGAAACTCATTGATCGCTACGCGGGCAACGACCCGGGAGGCAGCGCGAAACAGCTGTTGAGCGGCGCCGACTTCAAGGTGGGCAAGTTGACTGGCTTTGGGCAGCAGTTCGACCAGGTCAGCCTCCAGCTTGACCGCAAACCCTCGGCTTGGGGCCTGCAGTTCGACAGCCAGCAGGCCAAGGGCACGGTCAACCTGTCGGACGCCAAGGGCGCACCCATCGCGGTCAACCTGCAGTACGTGAAGCTGCCGGCGGTGGACCCGACGGTACAGGCGGATGAAAATGCGCCGGACCCATTGGCCGACATCGATCCCAAGGATATTCCAGCGCTGGACATCAGCATTGATCAACTGTTCCAGGGGCCGGACCTGATCGGCGCGTGGTCGCTGAAGATCCGACCGACCGCCAAGGGCCTGGCCTTCAACAACCTGGACCTGGGCCTCAAGGGCATGTTGCTCAAGGGCGCTGGTGGTTGGGAAGGCGCGCCGGGCGACAGCAGCAGTTGGTATAAAGGGCGCCTGGATGGCAAGAATATCGCCGATGTCCTCAAGGGCTGGGGCTTTGCGCCTACCGTGACCAGTGAAGATTTCCACCTGGACGTGGACGGTCGTTGGCCGGGCTCCCCCGCCTGGGTCGGGCCCAAGCGTTTTTCCGGCAGCCTGGATGCAACATTCCGCAAAGGCCAGTTCGTTGAAGTGGAAGGTGGCGCCCAGGCGCTGCGGGTGTTCGGCCTGCTTAACTTCAACTCCATCGGCCGTCGGTTGCGCCTGGACTTCTCCGACCTGCTCGGCAAAGGCTTGAGTTATGACCGGGTCAAAGGCTTGCTCGCGGCCAGCAACGGGGTGTTTGTGACCCGCGAGCCGATCACCCTGACGGGGCCGTCGAGCAACCTGGAGCTTAATGGCACCATGGACCTGGTGGCTGATCGCGTGGATGCCAAGTTGCTGGTGACATTGCCGGTGACCAACAACCTGCCGATCGCTGCGCTGATTGTCGGCGCGCCGGCCATTGGCGGCGCGCTGTTCCTGATCGACAAGCTGATCGGCGACCGGGTTTCGCGGTTTGCCAGCGTGCAGTACAAAGTCGAAGGGCCATGGAAAGACCCGAAAATCAGCTTCGACAAGCCATTTGAAAAACCAAACTGAGAGCCTGTGGAGTAGCATGGCTGCATGCCATTTATGGAGTGTCGGCCCATGTCCTTTGCGGTAATTCAAATGGTCAGCCAGAGCGATGTGCTGGCCAACCTGGCCCAGGCCCGGCGCCTGCTGGAGCAAGCGGCGGCAAAGGGGGCGCGGCTGGCGGTGCTGCCGGAAAACTTCGCCGCCATGGGCCGCCGCGATGTGGCTGACATCGGCCGCGCCGAGGCGTTGGGTGAAGGACCGATCCTGCCATGGTTGAAACAGACCGCCCGCGACCTCACCTTATGGATAGTGGCTGGCACTTTGCCGCTGCCGCCCAAGGATCAACCGAACGCCAAGGCTAACGCCTGCTCGTTGCTGATCGATGAGCATGGCGAGATCGTCGCCCGCTACGACAAGCTGCATTTGTTCGATGTCGACGTGGCGGACGCGCGCGGTCGCTATCGTGAATCCGATGACTATGCTTTCGGGAGCAACGTTGTGGTGGCGGATACGCCGGTCGGCCGCTTGGGCCTGACGGTGTGTTACGACCTGCGCTTCCCGGAGTTGTACAGCGAGTTGCGCGCGGCGGGGGCTGAACTGATTACCGCGCCCTCGGCCTTCACCGCGGTCACCGGCGCCGCCCATTGGGATGTGCTGATTCGCGCACGGGCCATCGAGACCCAGTGCTATCTGCTGGCGGCCGCCCAGGGCGGGGTGCATCCGGGGCCACGGGAGACTTATGGCCACGCGGCGATTGTCGACCCCTGGGGGCGCGTACTGACGCAACAGGATCAAGGCGAAGCGGTGTTGCTGGCCGAACGCGACAGCAGTGAACAGGCGTCGATACGGGCGCGCATGCCGGTGGTCAACCACCGGCGCTTTTTCTCGCAGGGCGCGCAGCGGCCTGTTTCAGAACGATGAATTTAAGGCCAAACCTATGAGCGAGTTGTTGTCCTCAGTCAGCGAACACCTCCTGGCACCCGGTGGCGTGACCATCGAAAGCCTGCAAACCGTGCTGGGCGATCTGGCCGGGCCGGGCATCGACGCGGCCGACCTGTATTTCCAGGGGCAGATTTCCGAGTCGTGGGCTTTGGAAGACGGGATCGTCAAGGAAGGCAGTTTCAACCTCGACCAGGGTGTCGGCGTGCGCGCGCAATCCGGTGAGAAAACCGGTTTCGCCTACAGCAACGCGATCACCCTGGAAGCCTTGGGCCTGGCCGCCCGGGCTGCCCGTTCGATTTCCCGCGCCGGCCAGAACGGTACGGTGCAGGCATTCAGCACCCAGGACGTGGCCCAGTTGTACGCGCCGGATAACCCCCTGGAGGTGATCAGCCGCGCAGAAAAAGTCGATCTGCTCAAGCGTATCGATGCCGCGACCCGCGCCCTCGACCCGCGTATCCAGCAAGTCACGGTGAGCATGGCCGGGGTGTGGGAACGCATCCTGGTGGCGTCCACCGACGGCGGCCTGGCGGCGGATGTGCGGCCGCTGGTGCGTTTCAACGTCAGCGTGATCGTCGAACAGAATGGCCGCCGCGAGCGCGGTGGGCACGGCGGCGGCGGGCGTACCGACTACCGTTATTTCCTCGCCGAGGACCGCGCCATGGGTTATGCCCGTGAAGCGCTGCGCCAGGCGCTGGTCAACCTGGAAGCCATCCCCGCACCGGCTGGCACCTTGCCGGTGGTGTTGGGCTCGGGCTGGTCTGGCGTACTGCTCCACGAAGCCGTGGGCCATGGCCTGGAAGGCGACTTCAACCGCAAGGGCAGTTCGGCCTACAGCGGGCGCATGGGCGAGATGGTCGCCTCCAAGCTGTGCACCATTGTCGATGACGGCACCCTGGCCGGTCGCCGTGGCTCGTTGAACATCGATGACGAAGGCACGCCGACCGAATGCACCACGCTGATCGAAAACGGCGTGCTCAAGGGTTACATGCAAGACAAGCTCAACGCCCGCCTGATGGGCGTGGCGCGTACCGGTAACGGCCGTCGCGAATCCTACGCGCACCTGCCGATGCCGCGCATGACCAACACTTACATGCTCGCTGGCGAAAGTGACCCGGCGGAAATCATCGCCTCGGTGAAACGCGGGATCTACTGCGCCAACCTCGGCGGCGGCCAGGTGGACATCACCAGCGGCAAGTTCGTGTTCTCCACCAGCGAGGCGTACCTGATCGAAGACGGCAAGATTACCGTGCCGGTCAAAGGCGCGACGTTGATTGGTAACGGGCCGGAAGCGATGAGCAAGGTGTCGATGGTCGGTAACGACCTGGCACTGGACAGCGGCGTGGGTACGTGCGGCAAGGATGGGCAGTCGGTGCCGGTGGGCGTGGGTCAGCCAACCTTGAAAATTGATGCGATCACCGTGGGTGGCACGGGGTCGTAAGAGCGGGAGCTTCGGGTGGCGAAGACCGCCACCCGGGGAAGAGGATCAACGCAGGCCGCGTTGAGTCTCGTCCAGCTCACGGATGTACTTGAAGATTTTACGGCTGGTGGCCGGCGCCTTGTTTTGCGCCAGTTCGTGCTGGGCCTGACGGATCAGGGAGCGCAGTTGCTGGCGGTCCGCGTCCGGGTAGTCCAGTACGAATTTCTCCAGCACCGCGTCATCGCCCGAGATCAGGCGGTCACGCCAACGTTCCAGGTTGTGGAAGCGTTCGTTGTACTGGCGAGTGGAGGCATCGAGTTGATCGAGCAGGGTCAGAATCGCGTCAGTGTCCTGATCGCGCATCAGCTTGCCGATGAACATGATGTGCCGTTTACGCGCGATATTCGCGGTGTGCTTGGGTGCATCCGCCAGAGCCCGGCGCATTTCGTCGGTCAGAGGCAGTTTTGCAATCAAGTCCGGCTTGAGCGTTGTAAGGCGCTCGCCGAGGTCAACCAGAGCATGCAGCTCGCGTTTGACCTGGGTTTTGCTTTTCTCCCCATCGAGGGAGTCGTCGTAAGAATCAACCATGGTGGCAGTCCGCAAAGAAACGCCGCCATGATAACCAGTCGGGGGCCGCTTGTCCGGCCCGGTCGCTCGATGGCCTTAACCGAAAGCAGAATTTGAGTGGAGAAAACCATGAGTGCAGCCCAAAGCGTCGGTCCGCAAGCGTTACCGGCACTGCAGGAACAAGTCGAGCAGATCCTTGCCGAGGCCAAGCGCCAGGGGGCCAGTGCCTGCGAGGTGGCTGTGTCCCTGGAGCAGGGGCTGTCGACGTCGGTACGTCAGCGGGAAGTCGAAACCGTCGAATTCAACCGCGACCAGGGGTTTGGTATCACCTTGTACGTCGGCCAGCGCAAAGGTTCGGCCAGCACCTCGGCGAGTGGGCCGGAAGCGATTCGCGAGACGGTGGCCGCCGCATTGGCGATTGCCAAGCACACGTCCGAGGATGAAAGCTCGGGCCTGGCCGACAAGGCGTTGATGGCCAAGGATCTGCAGGATTTCGACCTGTTCCATGCCTGGGACATCACCCCGGAACAAGCCATCGAACAAGCGCTGACCTGCGAAGCGGCGGCGTTCGATGCCGACCCGCGGATCAAGAATGCCGACGGCACCACCTTGAGCACCCACCAGGGCTGCCGCGTGTACGGCAACAGCCATGGTTTTATCGGCGGTTATGCGTCGACGCGCCACAGCCTGAGTTGCGTGATGATCGCCGAAGCCAACGGCCAGATGCAGCGCGATTACTGGTACGACGTGAACCGTCAGGGCGAGTTGCTGGCCGACCCGGTCAGCATTGGCCTGCGTGCCGCGCAACGTGCCGCGAGCCGCCTGGGCGCGCGCCCGGTGCCGACCTGTGAAGTGCCGGTGCTGTTTTCGGCGGAGCTGGCCGGGGGTCTGTTCGGCAGTTTCCTGGGGGCGATTTCCGGCGGCAACCTGTACCGCAAATCGTCGTTCCTCGAAGGTGCGATTGGCCAGAAGCTGTTTCCGCAGTGGCTGACCATCGACGAGCGTCCACACCTGATGCGGGCCATGGGCAGTTCGTCGTTCGACGGCGATGGCCTGGCGACCTATGCTAAGCCGTTCGTCGAAAACGGTGAGTTGGTTTCCTACGTGCTGGGCACGTATGCCGGGCGCAAACTGGGCCTGCCGAGCACCGCGAACGCTGGCGGCGTGCATAACCTGTTCGTGACCCACGGCGAGGAAGACCAGGCGGCGCTGTTGCGACGCATGGGGCGTGGCCTGCTGGTGACTGAATTGATGGGCCAGGGCTTGAACATGGTCACCGGTGATTATTCCCGTGGCGCGGCGGGTTTCTGGGTAGAAAACGGTGAGATTCAGTTTGCTGTCCAGGAAGTAACCATCGCCGGCAATATGCGCGACATGTTCAAGCAGATCGTTGCCGTGGGTAACGACCTGGAACTGCGCAGCAATATCCGTACAGGTTCGGTCCTGATCGAGCGGATGACGGTCGCCGGTAGTTAATCCTTCCGACGCTTCACCAAAAGGCGCGCCATCTGCAGGATGGCGCGCCTTTTTTGTGGCTGCATTCCCGGTTGATTGGCTTGCCACTCTTGTGTTGATTATCAATATCATTTAATAATAAATATCATTATCGAATGAGTACGGATCATGAATGCTGTCCTGCATGAGGACCCCTACCTGGAAAGCTGGCGTTGGATGAGTCGTCAGATTCGCTGCTGCCTCGAGCCCAATGAACCGCGCCTGATCGAACATTACCTCAATGAAGGTCGATACCTCGCCTGTTGCACCGCGACTCATCCGTGGACGATCGCTGAAACGGCTTTCCGCCTGCTGATCGACACCGCCACGGACATTGCCTTGCCGTGGCATTGGCGATCCCAGTGCCTGGACCAGGCCTGGCGCCCGCTGCGCGACCTGGAAACACTCTCCCACTGTGCCTGCCGCCTCAAGCGCTGGCAGGCCTTTGCCTGGCAATTGGCGACGTGCGAATTGCTGCCTTCGATTTCCGTTTCTGACTGGGTGCAAGGATCTTCCGATGAGTAATAACCGTATCGAACGCGACAGTATGGGTGAACTGCAAGTCCCCGCCGAGGCCTTGTATGGCGCGCAAACCCAGCGCGCGGTGAACAACTTTCCGATCAGCCACCAGCGCATGCCGGCGCCGTTCATTCGTGCGCTGATCCTGGCCAAAGTGGCAGCGGCCAAGGTCAACGTCGATCTCAAGCAGATCAGCGAAGGGCAGGGCAAGGCCATTGTCGATGCTGCCCTGGGCTTGCTGGACGGTGACTTCATGCCGCACTTTCCGGTGGATATCTTTCAGACCGGTTCCGGCACCAGTTCCAATATGAACGCCAACGAAGTGATCGCGACCCTGGCCAGCCGTTTGCTCGGTGAGGCGGTCAACCCCAACGATCACGTGAACTGCGGCCAAAGCAGCAACGACATCATCCCGACCACCATCCACGTCAGTGCGGCGTTGGTGCTGCATGAGCAAACGCTGCCGGCGTTGCTGCATCTGGTGCAGGTCATCGAACGGAAGGCCGAAGAGGTCCACCCCTTCATCAAGACCGGTCGCACGCACCTGATGGACGCCATGCCCGTGCGTATGAGCCAGGTGCTCAATGGCTGGGCGCAGCAGCTCAAGGCCAATATCGCGCACCTGCAGGACCTGTTGCCCAGCCTGCAAGCCCTGGCCCAGGGCGGCACGGCTGTCGGTACCGGGATCAACGCGCATCCGGAGTTTGCGCTGCGTTTCAGCCAGCAGCTGAGCAGCCTGACCGGCGTGCAATTCACGCCGGGCAAGAACCTCTTCGCGTTGATCGGCTCCCAGGACACCGCCGTCGCCGTCTCCGGCCAGTTGAAAGCGATCGCTGTGTCATTGATGAAAATCGCCAACGACTTGCGCTGGATGAATTCCGGGCCCCTGGCTGGCTTGGGCGAAATCGAACTGGAAGGGTTACAGCCCGGTTCTTCGATCATGCCGGGCAAGGTCAACCCAGTGATTCCGGAAGCGACCGCCATGGTCGCCGCACAAGTCATCGGCAATGACACGGTGATCACCATTGCCGGGCAATCCGGCAACTTCGAGCTGAACGTGATGCTGCCGATCATCGCCCAGAACCTGCTCGGCAGCCTCGAACTGCTGGCCAATTCCAGCCGCCTGCTGGCGGACAAGGCCATTGCCAGTTTCAAGGTCAACGAGGCCAAGCTCAAGGAAGCGTTGTCGCGCAATCCGATCCTGGTGACCGCACTCAACCCGATCATTGGTTACCAAAAGGCCGCTGAAATCGCCAAGCAAGCCTATCAGCAAGGTCGCCCGGTGATTGATGTCGCCCTCGAGCACACCGACTTGCCGCGCAGCCAACTGGAAGTCCTGCTGGACCCGGAAAAGCTCACGGCCGGCGGCGTGTAATCACCGACCCTGCTTTGGAGGCTGACCATGGAGCATTGGAAACGCACGATCGAACGGGCCAATCGCTGCTTTATGCAGGGCGAGTTGGTCGACGCTCGCGAAGCCTATTTACAAGCCCTGGCCCTGGCTCAAGTGTTGTTCGAGCGCTGGGCGAACGCCGACGAAGCAGTGGCGGCTTGCGTCATTTCCCATCACAACCTGGCGGACCTGCACCTGCGCCTGAACCAGCCGGAAGAAAGCGCGGAATACCTTTGTGCCATCCACCAACGGCTGTTACAGGCGCTGCAGGACCAGCGCCTCAGCCCGCAACTGCGCGACGCGGCGTTGCGCCAGAGCAGCAAGACCTACGTCGAACTGTTGAATTTCATCAGCGATCACGGCGAATACCCCCGTACCCATCGCTTGCTGGGCGGTACTGCGGCGCAACCGACCCCTCCTCAATACGGAGCACACTGATATGTCCTACACCTTGCCTGCTTTGCCTTACGCCTACGATGCCCTGGAACCGCATATCGATGCGCAAACCATGCAAATTCACTACACCAAGCACCACCAGACTTACATCAACAACCTCAATGCCGCCGTGGAGGGCACCGAGTTTGCGGGTTGGCCGGTAGAGAAGCTGGTGTCGAGCGTCCAGCAACTGCCCGAGCAACTGCGCGCCGCGGTGATCAATCAGGGCGGTGGGCATGCCAACCACTCGTTGTTCTGGGCGGTGATGTCACCCAAAGGCGGCGGCAAACCCGATGGCGCGCTGGGCCAGGCGATCGATGAGCAACTGGGCGGTTTCGACAGCTTCAAGGAGGCCTTCACCAAGGCCGCATTGACCCGCTTCGGCAGCGGCTGGGCCTGGTTGAGCGTGACCCCGCAGAAGACCCTGGTGGTGGAGAGCAGCGGCAATCAGGACAGCCCGCTGATGAGCGGCAACACACCGATCCTCGGCCTGGATGTGTGGGAACACGCCTACTACCTGCTGTACCAGAACCGGCGTCCTGAATACATCAATGCCTTCTACAGTGTCATCAACTGGCCGGAAGTCGCCGCCCGCTACCAGGCCGCCCTGGCCTGATATCACGCCGTACAACACGACCTAAGGCCGACCATGGGTACTGAAACACTGGCGATCAGCAGCGTGCGAATGTTTCGTTACGCATTTGGCTCGCTGCTGCTATTGGCAGGTATTGCATTGCTGGTGGCTCAAGGATTCGCCTGGCTGGACCTGGAGCCGCGCATCCTGCGGGCCCTGCAAGGTGGGGCGATCTGTGCGCTCGGCACCGCGTTGGGCGCCGTACCGGTGTTGGTTATCCGGCGCATGCCAGCAGCAATGAGCGATACCTTGCTGGGCTTTGGTGCCGGCGTGATGCTCGCGGCCACGGCGTTTTCGTTGGTCGTGCCGGGCATTGCCGCCGCTGAAGGCCTGGGGCTCAGCCCTTGGGGCGCGAGTGGCTTGATCAGCATTGGCATCATGCTGGGAGCGTTCGGCTTGTACCTGGTCGATCGCAAGGTCTCCGGGGCCAGCCCGGAAATGCTGGTCGGTACGCCGGAGCATCCGGTGATCCCGCCACGTATCTGGCTGTTCGTGTTTGCCATCATCGCGCACAACATCCCGGAGGGTATGGCGGTTGGCGTGTCGGCGGGCGGCGGCATGCCGGATGCCGACAGCCTGGCCATGGGCATCGCTTTGCAGGATGTGCCCGAAGGCCTGGTGATTGCGTTGGTGCTGGCCGGGGCAGGGATGTCGCGGTTCAAGGCGTTCCTGATCGGTGCGGCTTCGGGCTTGGTCGAGCCGATATTCGCAGTGCTTTGTGCCTGGTTGGTGAGTCTGGCGCAGGTGCTGCTGCCGTTAGGCTTGGCGTTGGCTGCTGGCGCGATGCTGCTGGTGGTCACTCACGAGGTGATCCCCGAATCGCGGCGCAATGGCCATGAAAAGCTCGCCAGCCTGGGACTGTGCATCGGGTTTTGCTTGATGATGGTGATGGATACTGCATTGGGCTGAAGCTGTTGCGGCTTCAGCCTCTGTCTCGTCGGGTGGGTTTATTCACCCTCATCAAAGAAGTTATTGATCAGCTTGGTCAAGGCCGCCATCGCTTCCTGCTCTTGCTCGCCTTCGGTCTTCAAATGAATCTTGGTGCCCTTGCCGGCGGCGAGCATCATCATCGCCATGATGCTCTTGCCGTCGACCATGGTTTCCGGAGTGCGTCCAGCGCGAACCTGGCAGGGGAACTGCCCGGCAATGCCGACGAACTTGGCTGAGGCGCGGGCGTGCAGGCCCAGCTTGTTGATGATTTCAATTTCCAGAACGGGCATCGCGGGGGTGTTCCTTTCAGCTAAGGTCGCGGTGGCGAACCTGGACGTTCTTGAGGGTTTGTTGCAGCATCTGGCCCAGGCGTTCGGTCAGGTAGACGGAACGGTGGTGGCCGCCGGTGCAGCCGATGGCAATGGTGACATAGGCCCGGTTGCTGGCGGCAAAGCGTGGTAGCCATTTGAGCAGGTAGCTGGAGATGTCCTGGAACATCTCCTCGACATCCGGTTGCGCGGCCAGGTAGTCCGCCACCGGCTGATCCAGCCCCGACTGGTCCCGCAACTCCGGCTTCCAGTAAGGATTGGGCAGGCAGCGCACATCGAATACCAGATCGGCGTCCACCGGCATGCCACGCTTGAAGCCAAACGACTCGACCAGAAAGGCCGTGCCGGGCTCGGGCTGGTTCAGCAGGCGGAGCTTGATGGCATCGCGCAGTTGGTACAGGTTGAGGCTGGTGGTGTTGATCTTGAGGTCGGCGAGGTCAATGATCGGCCCCAACAGCTTGGTCTCGTCCTCGATGGCTTCGGCCAGCGAACGATGCGGGCTGCTGAGGGGGTGACGTCGACGGGTCTCGGAGAAGCGTTTGAGCAGGGTTTCTTCGTCTGCGTCCAGGTACAGCACATCACAGTGAATGTGCTTGGCACGCACTTCCTCAAGCAGTGCCGGGAACCGCGAGAGGTGGCTGGGCAGGTTGCGGGCGTCGATCGACACGGCGACCAGTGGCTGTGCCAGTTCGGTGTGGATCAGCGCGCGCTCCGCCAACTCCGGCAGCAGGCCGGCGGGCAGGTTGTCGATGCAATAGAAGCCGTTGTCCTCAAGAACGTTGAGGGCGGTGCTTTTACCTGAGCCGGAGCGGCCACTGACGATGATCAAACGCATGATTACTGCTCGATTTGTTCAGCCAGGACAACCTGATACAACGCCTCATTGCTGCTGGCACTGCGCAGTTTGTCGCGTACTTCCTTGCGGTCAAGCATGCTGGCGATCTGCCGGAGCAGTTCCAGGTGTGCATCGGTGGCGGCTTGCGGGACCAGCAACACGAACAGCAGGTCGACCGGGGCACCGTCGATGGCGTCGAAATCGATGGGAGCGTCCAGGTGCAGCAGGGCGCTGACAGGTGTCTCGCAGCCTTTGAGGCGGCAGTGAGGAATGGCGATGCCGTTACCAAAACCGGTCGAGCCGAGTTTTTCACGGGCAATCAGAGCCTCGTAGACATCTTGCATCTCCAGCTCAGGCACTTGTTTGCTGATCAGGTTGGCAATCTGTTCGAGGGCTTTCTTCTTGCTGCCCCCCGGCGCGTTCACAAGGGAACGGCCGGGAGTCAGGATGGTTTCAAGTCGGATCATGGGTGGGGAGTGTTAGCGGCCGGTGCCCTGTAGGAGGCTCTGCTGCTTTTCCTTATGCTTTTTGATTTGGCGATCCAGCTTGTCGGTCAGGTCGTCAATGGCGGCATACATATCAGAATGCTCAGCATTGGCGACGACTTCTCCGCCGGGTATACGCAAGGTGGCTTCGATTTTCTGCTTCAGCTTTTCGACAGTCATAATGACTTGCACGTTGGTGATCTTGTCGAAATGCCCCTCAATTCGTTTGAGTTTTTCGCCGATATAGGTGCGCAGCGCGTCGGTCACTTCCAGTTGGTGTCCACTGATATTGACTTGCATACAGCTTCTCCTTCGTTGCCAGTGCATAAAGCGGCAGGCAGAGATGCCTGCCACTGGAACGCTGTGGCCTGCCCGTCACATCAAACGCTTACGCTCGCTGGAAGGCGCGATCCCAAGGGACTCGCGGTACTTGGCGACGGTTCGACGGGCGACCTGAATGCCTTGTGCCTCCAGTAAACCAGCGATCTTGCTGTCACTCAACGGCTTTTTCTGATTTTCCGCGGCAACCAGTTTTTTGATGATTGCGCGGATCGCCGTGGACGAGCATTCGCCGCCTTCGGAGGTGCTGACATGGCTGGAGAAAAAGTATTTCAGCTCATATATACCCCGTGGGGTATGCATGAATTTTTGCGTCGTTACCCGGGAAATCGTCGATTCGTGCATGCCCACCGCTTCTGCGATGTCGTGCAGGACCAGCGGTTTCATCGCTTCGTCGCCGTACTCAAGGAAGCCGCGCTGGTGCTCGACGATTTGCGTGGCCACTTTCATCAGGGTTTCGTTGCGGCTTTGCAGGCTCTTGATGAACCAGCGCGCTTCCTGCAGTTGGTTGCGCATGAAGGTGTTGTCGGCGCTGGTGTCGGCGCGACGGACGAAACCGGCATATTGCGGGTTGACCCGCAGGCGCGGCACCGATTCCTGGTTCAGCTCCACCAGCCAGCGTTCGTTGTCTTTGCGCACGATCACATCGGGGACGACGTATTCGGCTTCGCTGGACTCGATCTGCGAGCCCGGACGCGGGTTGAGGCTCTGCACCAGCTCGATGATGTGGCGCAGGTCGTCTTCCTTGAGCTTCATGCGGCGCATCAGCTGGCTGTAGTCGCGGCTGCCCAGCAGGTCGATGTAGTCGGTGACCAGGCGTTGGGCTTCAACGAGCCAAGGGGTCTTGGCGGGCAGCTGGCGCAATTGCAGCAGCAGGCACTCGCTGAGGTTGCGCGCGCCAATGCCGGCGGGCTCGAACTGCTGGATGCGGTGCAGGACGGCTTCGATCTCGTCCAGTTCGATGTCCAGTTCCGGGTCGAAGGCTTCAAGAATCTCTTCGAGGGTCTCGTCCAGATAACCCTGGTTGTTGATGCAGTCGATCAGGGTCACAGCGATCAGGCGATCGGTGTCGGACATCGGCGCCAGGTTCAATTGCCACAGCAAGTGGCTCTGCAGGCTCTCGCCGGCGGAGGTGCGGGTGGTGAAATCCCACTCGTCGTCATCATTGCTGGGCAGGCTGCTGGCGCTGGTCTGGTAGACGTCTTCCCAGGCGGTGTCCACGGGAAGTTCGTTGGGAATACGTTCGTTCCATTCGCCTTCCTCCAGGTTGTCCACCGTAGGGGCGGTTTCCTGGTAAGAGGGTTCCTGCACGTCGGAATTGGGTTTTTGCTCGATGTTGTCGGCCAGCGGGTCTGCATTATCGAAGTCGTCGCCTTCTTCCTGGCGTTCGAGCATCGGATTGGACTCCAGGGCTTCCTGGATTTCCTGTTGCAGGTCCAGTGTCGACAATTGGAGCAGGCGGATGGCCTGTTGCAGCTGCGGTGTCATCGTCAGCTGCTGGCCCATTCTCAGGACTAGCGATGGTTTCATGGCAGGGGCTTAACACCTTATTCGCCGGCGCAATGCGCCATCCACGACAGGGCGCGTGAGCGCCAAACATAAGCAAATTATATGCCTGATATCGGGGGCTTTGCCTAGAGCGCGGTAACAATAAAAATCCGGAGGTTTTCATTGACTCCCGCGCACCTTGGCGAACGGCCTGCCACCGCCTTTTTTTCCAGGCAGGCTTACAGGCGGAACTCGTGGCCCAGATACACTTCCTTGACCAGTTCGTTGGCCAGGATCGTGGCCGAATCGCCTTCGGCAATCAGTTGCCCATCGTTGACGATATACGCAGTTTCGCAGATATCGAGGGTCTCGCGGACGTTGTGGTCGGTGATCAGTACACCGATGCCCTTGGCCTTGAGGTGATGGATGATCTGCTTGATGTCGCCGACCGAGATCGGGTCGACACCGGCAAACGGTTCGTCCAGCAGGATGAACTTCGGTGCAGTGGCCAGGGCGCGGGCAATCTCCACGCGGCGGCGTTCACCACCGGACAAACTCATGCCGAGGTTGTCGCGAATGTGGTTGATGTGGAATTCCTGCAGCAGGCTTTCCAGCTCCTTGCGGCGGCCGTCGCGGTCGAGTTCCTTGCGGGTCTCGAGGATCGCCATGATGTTATCGGCAACCGACAGTTTGCGGAAGATCGACGCTTCCTGGGGAAGATAGCCGATACCGGCGCGCGCACGGCCGTGCATCGGCTGGTGGCTGACGTCGAGGTCGTCGATCAGGATGCGACCTTGGTCCGCTTGGACCAGGCCGACGATCATATAGAAACAGGTGGTCTTGCCGGCACCGTTGGGGCCAAGCAGGCCGACGATCTGGCCGCTGTCGATCGACAGGCTGACGTCGCGCACGACCTGACGGCCTTTATAGGCCTTGGCCAGATGCTGGGCTTTCAGGGTTGCCATTACTCGGCCTTCTTCTTCGGCTGGATAACCATGTCGATACGTGGACGCGGTGCGGTGACCTTGGTGCCGTTGGCGCGACCGGCGTTGGCAACCTGCTTCACGGTGTCATAGGTGATTTTTTCACCTTCCGTGGAGTTGCCGTCGGGGCTGAGTACCTTGGCCTGGTCGATCAGCACGATGCGATTTTGCTGGGCGTGATACTGGATGGTTTTGCCGTAGCCCTTCATCGGGGCGGTGTCGGTGGCAGCCTGCTTCTGTTCGAAGTAGGCCAGGTTGCCCACCGAGGTCACGACGTCAATGTCGCCAGCAGGGGTGCGAGTCAGTGTCACCGTGTTGCCGGTGATCTTCATCGAGCCTTGGGTAATGATCACACCGCCGGTGTAGGTCGCGACGCCTTGCTTGTCATCGAGCTGTGCATCGTCGGCCGAAATGTGGATCGGTTGCTGGCTATCGTTCGGCAGAGCCCAGGCGCTCACGCTTCCCAGTGCTGCGCCCAGACTGAGCAAAATAGGGAGGGTTTTAACGAGCCTCATACTGTCCTCTTACGTTCGATAGCAGGTGTATCCTGCTTTCTTTCAAATACGCTTTCATTCCCTTGCCAGTCGATACACCGCCAGCGCCGTCGATTCTAACGTCTTGCTCGGTCTGCGCATATTGCTTCTGTGGGAATACGGTCATGCGACTGCTGGTGATGATGGTGTCGCGGTTCTGTGCGTCGGTCCGTGCGACGCGCACCGAGTCGATCAGTTCCACTTCGGTGCCGTCCGGGTTGACTTCGCCACGCTTGCTGGTGACGTGCCAAGGGAATTCGGTGCCGCGATACAGATTCAAATCGGGGTTGGTCAGCAGGGTGACTTCGGACGCTTTCAGGTGCTCGACCTTGTCCGAGTTCATTTCATACTGCACCTTGCCATCGGGCAGGAACTGCACGCTGTAGGCATTGGTGGCGTAATAGTCGATAGCGCCTTGGTCAACCTGCGCCACAGGCTGGTCGAGAAAGCGCTCCGGGCTGATATTCCAGTAGCCAACCGCCAGGAGCAGCGCGGCGATGACCCCGAATAGCAGGAAGTTGCGAATCTTTTTGCTCAGCATAAAACGCTCTATAGGTAGGCGGCGTGGGCCGCTTCAAGGCTGCCCTGGGCACGCAGGATCAACTCGCAGAACTCGCGGGCGGCGCCTTCGCCGCCACGGGCCGTGGTGATGCCGTGGGCATGCTCGCGAACAAATGCCGCCGCATTGGCGACAGCCATGCCCAGGCCCACCCGGCGGATCACCGGCAGGTCGGGCAGGTCGTCGCCCAGATAGGCAACCTGCTCATAGCTTAGGTTCAGTTGGCCAAGAAGCTCGTCCAGAACGACTAGTTTATCCTCCCTGCCTTGATACAGGTGAGGAATCCCCAGGTTTTGTGCGCGGCGTTCCACAACCGGGGTTTTCCGACCGCTGATAATCGCGGTTTGCACGCCCGCCGCCATGAGCATCTTGATGCCCTGGCCGTCGAGGGTGTTGAACGACTTGAATTCGCTGCCGTCCTCGAGGAAGTACAGGCGGCCATCGGTCAGCACGCCGTCAACGTCGAAAATCGCCAATTTGATGTGCTTGCCGCGTTGCAACAGGTCGCTGGTCATTTACATCACTCCCGCACGCAGCAAGTCGTGCATGTTCAGGGCGCCGATCGGGCGGTCATTGCCATCGACCACCACCAGCGCGCCGATCTTATGGTCTTCCATGATCTTCAGGGCTTCTGCCGCCAGCATTTCTGCGCGTGCGGTCTTGCCGTGGGGAGTCATCACCGCATCGATGGTGGCGGTGTGGATATCGATAGTGCGGTCCAGGGTGCGGCGCAGGTCACCGTCGGTGAATACGCCGGCCAGGCGTCCGTCGGCTTCCAGGATCACGGTCATGCCCAGGCCCTTGCGGGTCATCTCCATGAGTGCGTCCTTCAGCAGAGTGCCGCGCTGTACGTGGGGCAGTTCATCGCCGGAATGCATGACGTTTTCCACTTTCAGCAGCAGGCGTCGGCCCAGCGCGCCGCCCGGATGGGAAAACGCGAAGTCTTCCGCCGTAAACCCACGTGCTTCCAGCAGCGCCACGGCCAGGGCATCGCCCATGACCAGCGCGGCGGTGGTGGAAGAGGTTGGCGCCAGGTTCAGCGGGCAGGCCTCTGCGGTCACATGAACATTCAGGTTCACTTCGGCGGCCTTGGCCAGCGTCGACTCCGGGTTGCCGGTGATGCTGATCATCTGGATGCCCAGGCGCTTGATCAACGGCAGCAAGGTCACGATTTCGTTGGTGGTGCCGGAGTTGGACAGTGCGAGGATGATGTCATCCTTGGTGATCATGCCCATGTCGCCGTGGCTGGCTTCGGCCGGGTGGACGAAAAACGCCGTGGTCCCGGTGCTTGCCAGGGTGGCGGCGATCTTGTTGCCGACGTGACCGGACTTGCCCATGCCGACCACGACAACGCGGCCTTTGCTGGCCAGAATCATCTCGCAGGCGCGTACGAAATCCACGTCGATATGGGCCAGCAAGCCTTCTACGGCTTCAAGCTCGAGGCGGATGGTGCGTTGTGCGGATTGGATAAGATCGCTGGATTGGCTCATGTCTGAAATCGTATAGCCTGACGAAAAGTCGACGATTATAACGATAATGATCAATTCCCTCACGCAAGTTCGTCAGTCTTTAGTCGTCAGGCGCTTCAGATTCATTCCTCGGTAACATAGCAAGCAACGGTTTTTCCCTGTCTCCAATCTGAACAAGCGCTGTTCCGGCCTTGGGGGCGCTGTACCAGCAGTGATATAGTTCGCCGCCAGTTCGGTCCACCCAGCCCATGTGGCTAACTATATGTTGGGCAACCGTTGCAAACGTTTGTCACAAGCGTGGTGTCTGAGTGAGAGGCTGCATCCCAAGGAGTTTAGATGAGTGCCGATAACGCCTACGCGGTCGAGCTGAAGGGCCTTACCTTCAAGCGCGGGACGCGCAGCATCTTCAATAACGTCGATATTCGCATTCCCCGCGGTAAGGTCACCGGCATCATGGGGCCTTCCGGTTGCGGCAAGACCACCCTGTTGCGCTTGATGGGCATGCAATTGCGCCCCAGTGCCGGCGAAGTGTGGGTCAACGGCCAGAACCTGCCGACGTTGTCGCGCAGCGATCTGTTCGATGCGCGCAAGCACATGGGGGTGCTGTTCCAGAGCGGTGCATTGTTCACCGACCTCGATGTGTTCGAAAACGTAGCGTTTCCGCTGCGGGTGCATACCCAGCTGTCCGACGAGATGATTCGTGACATTGTGTTGCTGAAGCTGCAGGCCGTGGGCCTTCGCGGCGCCATCGACCTGATGCCGGATGAACTGTCCGGCGGCATGAAGCGTCGTGTCGCCCTGGCGCGTGCCATTGCCCTCGATCCGCAGATTCTCATGTATGACGAACCCTTCGTGGGCCAGGACCCGATCGCCATGGGCGTGTTGGTGCGCCTGATCCGCCTGCTCAACGATGCGTTGGGGATCACCAGTATCGTGGTCTCCCACGACCTGGCCGAAACCGCGAGCATCGCCGACTACCTCTATGTAGTCGGTGATGGCCAGGTGCTGGGGCAGGGTACGCCGGAAGAACTGATGAACGCTGACAACCCGCGCATTCGCCAATTCATGACCGGCGATCCCGATGGCCCGGTGCCTTTTCATTTTCCGGCAGCGGACTACCGCTCAGATCTTCTGGGGAAGCGCTGATGCGCAAGACATCTCTTATCGAAAAGGTGCGCCTTTTCGGGCGTTCCGGCATCGACATCATCGAAGTGCTCGGCCGTTCGACGATATTCCTGTTTCACGCCTTGCTCGGCCGTGGCGGCATTGGCGGCAGCTTCGGCCTGCTGATCAAGCAACTGCACTCCGTTGGTGTGATGTCCCTGGTGATCATCGTGGTTTCCGGGGTTTTCATCGGCATGGTGCTGGCGTTGCAGGGCTTCAATATCCTGTCCAGCTACGGCTCGGAGCAGGCGGTGGGGCAGATGGTCGCCCTGACGCTGTTGCGTGAACTCGGCCCGGTCGTCACGGCCCTGTTGTTCGCTGGGCGCGCTGGTTCTGCGCTGACCGCCGAAATCGGCAACATGAAGTCCACCGAGCAGTTGTCCAGCCTCGAGATGATCGGCGTGGACCCGCTCAAGTACATTGTTGCCCCGCGCCTGTGGGCCGGCTTCATTTCCCTGCCGCTGCTGGCGATGATCTTCAGCGTGGTGGGTATCTGGGGCGGTTCGTGGGTGGCGGTGGACTGGCTGGGGGTCTATGAAGGCTCCTACTGGTCCAACATGCAAAACAGCGTGAACTTCAGCGGCGATGTGTTCAATGGCATCATTAAGAGCATTGTCTTCGCCTTTGTCGTGACCTGGATCGCCGTATTCCAAGGCTATGACTGTGAGCCCACTTCAGAAGGGATCAGTCGCGCCACCACCAAGACCGTTGTGTACGCCTCGCTGGCGGTACTGGGCCTTGACTTTATTTTGACCGCCTTGATGTTTGGAGATTTCTGATGCAAAACCGCACTGTGGAAATCGGTGTCGGCCTTTTCTTGCTGGCTGGCATCCTGGCTTTACTGTTGCTGGCCCTGCGAGTCAGCGGCCTTTCGGCCAGCCCCACCGCCGATACCTATAAACTTTACGCGTACTTCGACAATATCGCGGGTTTGACTGTCAGAGCTAAAGTGACCATGGCCGGTGTAACCATCGGCAAGGTCACGGCGATCGATCTGGACCGCGACAGCTTCACCGGGCGTGTGACGATGCAACTGGACAAGAAGGTCGATAATCTGCCGACTGACTCCACGGCATCGATCCTCACCGCAGGTTTGCTGGGCGAGAAATACATCGGTATCAGCGTAGGCGGGGAAACCGCTCTGCTCAAGGATGGTTCGACCATCCACGACACACAGTCGTCGCTGGTGCTTGAGGACCTGATCGGTAAATTCCTGCTCAATACGGTCAATAAAGACGCTAAATGAGGAATCTGTTCATGATCTCTACCTTGCGACGTGGTCTGCTGGTACTGCTTGCAGCACTGCCGTTGATGGCCAACGCGGCAGGTTCTGCGCACGAACTGGTGCAGGACACGACCAGCAGAATGCTGGCTGACCTGAAGGCCAATAAAGAACAGTACAAGCAAGACCCTACCAAGTTCTACGACTCGCTCAACACCATTGTCGGCCCGGTCGTGGATGCCGAAGGCATTTCGCGCAGCATCATGACGGTGAAGTATTCGCGCAAGGCGACACCTGCGCAGATGCAGACATTCCAGGAAAACTTCAAGAAGGGCCTGTTTCAGTTCTACGGCAACGCCCTGCTCGAGTACAACAACCAGGGGATCACTGTCGACCCTGCCAAGGATGAGTCGGGCGATCGCACCAGCGTCGGCATGACCGTCAAGGGCAGCAACGGCGCCATCTATCCAGTGCAATACACTCTGGAGAAGGTCAGCGGTGAGTGGAAGCTGCGTAACGTGATCATCAACGGCATCAACATCGGCAAACTGTTCCGTGATCAGTTCGCCGACGCGATGCAGCGCAATGGCAACGACCTCGACAAGACCATCAATGGTTGGGCCGGTGAAGTGGCCAAGGCCAAGGAAGAGACCGATAAAGCCGCCGGGAAGCCCGCGCAATGACCGAGGCGGCTGTTCGTATCGGCGATGCCGGCGAGTTGTTCCTCAGCGGCGTGCTGGATTACCGCACCGGGCCCGACCTGCGCAAGCAGGGGCAGGCGCTGATCCAGGCGAGCACCGCACCGTCGCTGGTGCTCGATTGCTCGGCGGTGACCAAGTCCAGCAGCGTCGGCTTGTCGTTGCTGCTGTGCTTCATGCGCGACGCCGAGGCGGCCAAAAAGCCGGTGAGCATTCGTGCGTTGCCCGACGACATGCGTGAAATTGCCGACGTTTCTGGTCTGACCGAGCTGTTGGCGCATCCTTAATACACATATTCAAGAAAGCCCCCCGTCAGAGTCCTGCTATGCGGGGTTCGCAGGCGCGGGGCTTTTTTGTATGATGTGCGACCCGCGCGCACTGGGCGCCGATAGAGGTTGAGCATGCAGGCCCTAGAAGTTAAGAGCTTCCTTGAAGGAAAGCTGCCGGAAACGAACGTAGAAGTTGAAGGCGAAGGCTGCAACTTCCAGCTGAATGTGATTAGCGATGAACTGGCGGCATTGAGCCCGGTCAAGCGTCAACAGCAGGTCTATGCCCATTTGAACCCGTGGATCACCGATGGCAGCATCCATGCGGTCACTATGAAATTTTTCAGCCGCGCGGCCTGGGCCGAGCGCACCTGAGCCCCCAAGGCGTCGAGATTCTTATGGATAAATTGATTATTACCGGTGGTGCCCGCCTTGATGGCGAGATCCGCATTTCCGGTGCGAAAAACTCCGCCTTGCCGATCCTGGCAGCGACCTTGCTGTGTGATGGCCCTGTGACCGTGGCCAACCTGCCGCACCTGCACGACATCACCACCATGATCGAACTGTTCGGTCGCATGGGCATTGAGCCGGTGATCGACGAAAAACTGTCGGTTGAAATCGACCCGCGCACCATCAAGACCCTGATCGCCCCGTATGAGCTGGTGAAAACCATGCGTGCGTCGATCCTGGTGCTCGGCCCGATGGTTGCCCGTTTCGGCGAAGCCGAAGTGGCCTTGCCTGGCGGTTGCGCGATCGGTTCGCGTCCGGTCGACCTGCACATCCGTGGCCTTGAAGCCATGGGCGCCACCATCGACGTCGAAGGTGGCTACATCAAGGCCAAGGCGCCGGAAGGCGGCCTGCGTGGCGCCAACTTCTTCTTTGATACCGTCAGCGTGACCGGTACCGAGAACATCATGATGGCCGCTGCCCTGGCCAACGGCCGCAGCGTCTTGCAAAACGCCGCGCGCGAGCCGGAAGTGGTCGACCTGGCCAACTTCCTGATCGCCATGGGCGCCAATATCAGCGGCGCCGGCACCGACACCATCACCGTCGAAGGTGTAAAACGCCTGCATTCGGCCACCTACAAGGTGATGCCGGACCGCATCGAGACCGGGACCTACCTGGTTGCCGCCGCCGTCACCGGTGGCCGCGTCAAGGTCAAGGACACTGATCCGACCATCCTTGAGTCCGTGCTGGAAAAACTCAAGGAAGCCGGCGCTGAAATCACCACCGGTGAAGATTGGATCGAGCTGAACATGCACGGCAAGCGGCCAAAAGCCGTCAACGTGCGGACCGCTCCGTACCCGGCGTTCCCGACCGACATGCAAGCGCAGTTCATCTCCCTGAACGCGATTGCCGAAGGCACCGGCGCTGTGATCGAGACCATCTTCGAAAACCGCTTCATGCACGTGTACGAACTGCACCGCATGGGCGCGAAGATCCAGGTCGAAGGCAACACGGCCATCGTGACCGGCATCGACAAGCTCAAGGGCGCGCCCGTCATGGCCACCGACCTGCGGGCCTCGGCCAGCCTGGTGATCTCCGCACTGTGTGCAGAGGGCGACACTCTGATCGACCGCATCTACCACATAGACCGTGGCTACGAGTGCATCGAAGAAAAACTGCAGATGCTCGGCGCGAAGATCCGCCGCGTACCGGGCTAGCCCCCGCTGCACGGGCGCAGGGATGCGCCCGCCCGGGGTGTGCAATTGCGTATTCCGGCTGAATGTGTTTCAAATCGAGGCTGTAATGGCCTCGATCTGTGTCTGGCGCCGTTTGCGACCAGACCGCAATAGCCTGATGAAGGACTGACGTTTCCCATGTTGACCATCGCACTGTCCAAGGGCCGCATCCTTGACGACACTTTGCCGCTTCTGGCTGAAGCGGGCATCGTGCCGACCGAGAATCCGGACAAGAGCCGCAAGCTGATCATCCCTACGACCCAGGACGACGTTCGTCTGCTGATCGTGCGGGCTACCGATGTGCCGACCTATGTTGAACACGGTGCCGCCGACCTGGGTGTCGCCGGTAAAGACGTATTGATGGAATACGGCGGCCAGGGCCTGTACGAGCCGTTGGACCTGCGTATTGCCCTGTGCAAGCTGATGACCGCCGGCCGTGTCGGTGATGTCGAGCCAAAAGGTCGCCTGCGGGTGGCCACCAAGTTCGTCAATATCGCCAAGCGTTACTACGCCGAGCAAGGCCGTCAGGTCGATATCATCAAGCTGTACGGCTCGATGGAGCTGGCGCCGCTGATTGGCCTGGCCGACAAGATCATCGACGTGGTCGACACCGGCAACACCCTGCGCGCCAACGGTCTGGAGCCCCAGGATTTCATTGCTGACATCAGCTCCCGGCTGATCGTCAACAAGGCATCGATGAAGATGCAGCACGCGCGTATCCAGGCGTTGATCGACACCCTGCGCAACGCAGTGGAGTCTCGACACCGCGGTTGACTCACCCGCGTAGCCAAACGGCTGCGCCCGTCTATCCGCCTCATAGCCAGAATTCTCAGGTGCCCAGGCGGATACGACTGCTGGGAAGGTGCGCTGATGTTCAATAACGAATCGCGCCTTACCCCAAAAGGCAAGTTATGTTAGTAGAAGATTTTTTTTCAATACCTAGCGACGCGTAGCAGCCTGCCTTTTGAGGCAAGGCTCTACGGGTTGGTACTGTGGCCGCGCCATGCCGCGTTGCGGGACTTGGTAGGGAAACAAACCCTTACCGGCGTCCCGCGCCTTGCCTGGCACGGCCACAGCACCAACGCGATTCGTTATTGAACGTCAGCGCACCTTCGGGCGCCTGAGTTTTTGCCAATCCTATGAGGCCCTCGCTATGACCACGTCCACTGCAATTGCCCGACTCAACGCTGCCGACCCGGATTTCGCCCATCATCTGGATCATCTGCTGAGTTGGGAAAGCGTGTCCGACGACTCGGTCAACCAGCGGGTGCTCGATATCATCAAGGCCGTGCGCGAGCGCGGTGACGCCGCGTTGGTGGATTTCACCCGCCAGTTCGACGGCCTGGACGTCAAGTCCATGTCGGACCTGATCCTGCCCCGCGAACGCTTGGAGCTGGCCCTGACGCGCATCACCGCGCCGCAGCGCGAAGCCCTGGAACTCGCGGCGGCGCGGGTGCGCAGCTACCACGAAAAACAGAAACAGGATTCCTGGAGCTACACCGAGGCCGACGGCACCGTATTGGGCCAGAAGGTCACGCCGCTGGACCGCGCCGGCCTGTACGTGCCGGGCGGTAAAGCCTCGTACCCGTCGTCGGTATTGATGAACGCGATTCCCGCCAAGGTGGCCGGTGTGACCGAAGTGGTCATGGTGGTGCCGACCCCGCGCGGTGAGATCAACGAGCTGGTCCTCGCGGCCGCCTGCATCGCCGGTGTCGACCGCGTGTTCACCATCGGCGGCGCCCAGGCTGTCGCGGCGTTGGCCTACGGCACCGAAAGCGTGCCGATGGTCGACAAGGTGGTCGGCCCCGGCAACATCTATGTCGCCACCGCCAAGCGCCATGTATTTGGCCAGGTCGGTATCGACATGATCGCCGGTCCTTCGGAAATCCTCGTGGTGTGTGATGGCCAGACCGACCCGGACTGGATCGCCATGGACCTGTTTTCCCAGGCCGAGCACGACGAAGACGCCCAGGCGATTCTGGTCAGCCCAGATGCCGAGTTCCTCGACAAAGTCGCCGCCAGCATCAACAAGCTGCTGCCGACCATGGACCGCGCCGAGATCATCGAGAAGTCGATCAATGGCCGTGGTGCGTTGATCCTGGTGCGCGACATGGAGCAGGCCATCGAAGTGGCCAACCGCATCGCGCCGGAACACCTGGAGTTGTCCGTGGCCGACCCACAGGCCTGGCTGCCGTCGATTCGTCACGCGGGCGCGATCTTCATGGGCCGTCACACCAGCGAAGCCCTGGGCGACTACTGCGCGGGCCCCAACCACGTGTTGCCGACCTCCGGCACCGCGCGCTTCTCGTCGCCGCTGGGGGTGTACGACTTCCAGAAGCGTTCGTCGATCATCTTCTGCTCGCCACAAGGTGCTTCCGAGTTGGGCAAGACCGCCTCGGTACTGGCCCGTGGCGAATCCTTGAGCGCCCATGCCCGGAGCGCCGAATACCGCATCCTTGAAGACAATAAGGGGAACTGAGACATGAGCAAATTCTGGAGCCCCTTCGTCAAGGAGCTGGTGCCTTACGTACCCGGTGAACAGCCCAAGTTGACCAAGCTGGTCAAGCTCAACACCAACGAAAACCCCTACGGCCCGTCGCCCAAGGCGCTGGCGGCCATGCAGGTCGAGTTGAGCGACAATCTGCGCCTGTACCCGGACCCCAACAGCGACCTGCTCAAGCAGGCCGTGGCCCGCTATTACGGGATCGACGCCGGTAAAGTGTTCCTCGGCAACGGTTCCGACGAAGTCCTGGCACACATCTTCCACGCGCTGTTCCAGCACGACTCGCCGCTGCTGTTCCCGGATATCAGCTACAGCTTCTATCCGGTGTACTGCGGCCTTTACGGCATCAAATTCGACGCGGTGCCGCTGGATGAGCAGTTCCAGATCCGCGCGGCGGACTACGCCAGGCCGAACGGCGGGATCATCTTCCCCAACCCGAACGCGCCGACCGGCTGCGTGCTGGCCCTGGACGCGGTGGAGCAGATCCTCAAGGCCAGCCCGGATTCGGTGGTGGTGGTGGATGAAGCCTACGTCGACTTCGGTGGCGAAACTGCCATCAGCCTGGTGGATCGCTACCCGAACCTGCTGGTCACCCAGACCTTGTCCAAATCGCGCTCACTGGCCGGTTTGCGCGTGGGCCTGGCCGTGGGCCACCCGGACCTGATCGAGGCGCTGGAGCGGGTCAAGAACAGCTTCAACTCCTATCCGCTCGATCGCCTGGCGATTGTCGGCGCAGCGGCGGCGTTCGACGACCGCGAGTACTTCGAGAAGACATGTCGGTGGGTGATCGACAGCCGCAACAAGGTGGTCGCGCAATTGGAAGGCAAGGGCTTTGAAGTGTTGCCATCGGCTGCGAACTTCATCTTCGCCCGCCACCCACGGCACGACGCCGCCGGCCTGGCGGCCAAGTTGCGTGAGCAGGGCGTGATCGTGCGGCACTTCAAGCAGGCGCGGATTGATCAGTTCCTGCGGATCAGCATCGGTACGCCGGAGCAGAACCAGGCGCTGATCGATGGCCTAGGCGAGCTCTAAGTCACACTGAAGATCTAACAATGTGGGAGGGGGCTTGCCCCCGATAGCGGCAGATCAGTCGATTAGATGTCGACTGGCACTCCGTCATCGGGGGCAAGCCCCCTCCCACATTCAGTTTTGCAGTGCTGGTTAGATCAACGGCTCATCCGGCTTCTTGTGCTTCCAGCCATCATTGCCCGGCAGCAGCAGGTTCAAGCCAATCGCTACCACCGCACACAGGGCGATGCCCTTCAGGCCGAAATCGTCCGGACCGGTGCCGGTGCCGATCAGCACACCGCCAATCCCGAACACCAACGTCACCGACACAATCACCAGATTGCGGGCTTCGCCCAGGTCGATCTTGTGGCGGATCAGCGTGTTCATGCCTACGGCGGCGATCGAGCCGAACAGCAGGCACAGAATCCCGCCCATCACCGGCACTGGAATGCTCTGCAGCAGTGCGCCGAACTTGCCGATAAACGCCAGGCTGATGGCAAAGATTGCCGCCCAGGTCATGATCTTCGGGTTGTAGTTCTTGGTCAGCATCACTGCGCCGGTCACTTCGGCGTAGGTGGTGTTCGGCGGGCCGCCAAACAGGCCAGCGGCCGTGGTGGCAATCCCGTCACCCAGCAGGGTGCGGTGCAGGCCGGGCTTCTTCAGGTAGTCGCGACCGGTCACGCTGCCCACCGCGATCACACCGCCGATATGCTCGATCGCCGGGGCCAGGGCCACCGGGACGATAAACAGAATCGCCTGCCAGTTGAATTCCGGCGCGGTGAAGTGAGGCAGGGCGAACCACGGTGCGGCGGCAATTTTGGCCGTATCGACCACGCCGAAGTAGAACGCCATGGCAAAGCCCACCAGCACGCCGGAGATGATCGGCACCAGGCGGAAAATGCCCTTGCCGAACACGGCCACGATCAGGGTGGTCAGCAGCGCCGGCATCGAGATCAGCATCGCCGTCTGGTAATGGATCAGCTCGGCGCCATCGCCGGATTTACCCATCGCCATGTTGGCGGCAATCGGCGCCATGGCCAGGCCGATGGAAATGATCACCGGCCCGATCACCACCGGCGGCAGCAGCCGGTCGATGAAACCGGTGCCCTTGATCTTCACCGCCAACCCCATGAAGGTATAAACGAAACCGGCCGCCATCACCCCGCCCATGGTCGCCGCCAGGCCGAACTGGCCCTTGGCGAGAATGATCGGGGTGATAAAGGCAAAGCTCGACGCCAGAAACACCGGCACCTGCCGCCCGGTCACCAGTTGGAACAGCAGCGTGCCCAAGCCAGCGGTGAACAGGGCGACGTTTGGATCAAGACCTGTGATCAGCGGCATCAACACCAACGCGCCAAATGCCACAAAGAGCATTTGTGCGCCAGACAGGATCTGGCGCCAAAGCGGGTCGTTGAATTCATCCTGCATGCTCACGCGTCCTTCTGCTTGGTACCGAAGATCTTGTCACCGGCGTCGCCCAGGCCTGGGATGATGTAGCCGTTTTCATTCAGGCGCTCATCGATGGACGCGGTGTAGATCTGCACGTCCGGGTGGGCCTTCTCGACGGCGGCGATGCCTTCGGGCGCGGCGACCAGCACCATGGCGCGGATGTCCTTGCAACCGGCCCTCTTCAGCAGGTCGATGGTGGCAACCATGGAACTGCCGGTGGCGAGCATCGGGTCGATGATCATCGCCAGACGCTCGTTGATTTCCGGTACGAGTTTTTCCAGGTAGGTGTGGGCCTGCAGCGTCTCTTCATTGCGAGCCACGCCCACGGCGCTGACCTTGGCGCCGGGGATCAGGCTGAGGACGCCTTCGAGCATGCCGATGCCGGCGCGCAGGATCGGCACCACGGTGATTTTCTTGCCGGCGATCTTCTCGACCTGGACGGGGCCGGCCCAACCGGGGATCTCGTAGCTTTCCAGGGGCAGGTCTTTGGTGGCTTCGTAGGTGAGCAACGCTCCGACTTCCTGAGCGAGCTCACGGAAGTTCTTCGTGCTAATGTCGGCGCGGCGCATAAGGCCGAGCTTGTGTCGGATCAGCGGATGGCGGATCTCGCGAGTGGGCATGGGAAAGGCTCCGGCGGCGGGCAAAAAAACCGGCCTAGATTAATCTATCCGAGGGTGTTGTCCTATAGACATCTAGCACGTTAGTCCATTAAGGCTTGAACGTTGCGCCTCACATGCGTACCTTTGCCCGCTTTTCTTGCCACAGCACCCCCTGGAGAGCGCCATGTCTGCTGATCTCGAGCATATCCGTCAAATCATGCGCGAGGCTGACTGCCTGTACACCGAAGCGCAAGTCGAAGAGGCGATCGCCAAGGTCGGCGCACAGATCACCCGCGAAATGGCCGACACCAACCCGGTGGTCTTCTGCGTGATGAACGGTGGTCTGATCTTCGCCGGCAAATTGCTGACCCATCTGCACTTCCCGCTGGAAGCGTCCTACCTGCATGCCACGCGTTATCGCAACGAAACCAGCGGCGGCGACCTGTTCTGGAAAGCCAAGCCGGAAGTCTCGTTCATCGACCGCGACGTGCTGATCATCGACGACATCCTCGATGAAGGGCACACCCTGGGCGCGATCATCGACTTCTGCAAACACGCCGGCGCGCGCAAAGTCCACACCGCCGTGCTGATCGACAAAGACCACGACCGCAAGGCGCGCCCCGAAATGAAGGCCGATTTCGTCGGCCTGCCGTGCATCGACCGCTACATCTTCGGTTACGGCATGGACTACAAAGGTTACTGGCGCAACGCCAATGGGATTTACGCCGTTAAAGGCATGTGATCAAGGCTCCGACGCAGGGTTGCGCATGCTATCGTGCTTGGCTTCTGCGTCTGGAGCTGTTCATGAGCCTGTTGATTCGCACCTGCGCCGCCCTGGCGCTGACCCTCAGCTTGCCGCTGGCCGCCGCCCCGGCGCCGATGCACAGCCAATTCCTGCCGCCCGACGACCTGGCCCTGCGCGCCGAAGCGCCCGATCAGCAGCAACTGTTGCAAGTCACCGAGTATGCGGTGGTGGTCGGTAATCAGCGCCAATCCACGCAGCAGCCGATCCCGGTGACGTCGCCGGTGATGATTCGCCTCAAGGGCAAGTCCTTGAACAAAGGCGCAAGCATCGCCCAGGTGATCGTCAATTTCGACGCCGAAAGCAAAAGCCTGAAAAAGCCGGTGTTCGATGACAAGACCAAGACCCTGACCTTGTCCTACCCCGCGACCCAATACCGCGTGATCGTCGACCTGCTGCGCAATGACACGGTGTATGTGCAGTTCCTCAGTTATGCCAACGGGCATATCTGGGCGGATCTGCATACCGGCGTGGTACGCACCAAGTAGCCAGCACCCTGACGAACCCAATGTGGGAGGGTGCTTGCTCCCGATGACGGTGTGTCAGTCGACAGCTAATTGACTGATCCAGCGCAATCGGGAGCAAGCCCTCTCCCACAGTGGTTCTCAGCGCTTTCGCCGCCCGCGCCTCGCAGGTAGACTTCAAACCCCATGTAAATGTCCGCAGGCTGGAGTCGGTAATGCGTAAAGATAAGAAACAGGTGATTGGTGACGAGATCGGCGACGATCAGATCAAGTTGTTCCTGGACTTCGAACCCGTCGACGCGACTTCACCCTCCCTGCACAAACTGATCAAGGCCTATCGTGGCCTGCGTATCGACGACTTCGAGCGCTTCCTGGGCTTCTTCAAGGCCGCCGGCCTGGACCTCGATGGCAAGGACGAGCATGGCCAGACCTTCGTCGACCTGATCAAGGACCAGCGCAACGCCGCCGAGTACATTGAATTGATCGATAACGCCCGCGGCTGATTGCAGGCGAAAAAAAGCCCCGCTGCTCATATCGAGAAGCGGGGCTTTTTTATTTCGAGTGTCCCGTCCTGAATAAGGTTTACGCCTTCTGACCTATCTTCAGGAGGACTCAATGGATACGGGCAAAAGGCGCAGCCAGCGCGACTACACGTTAGCTTTTAAATTATCGGTCGTAGACCAAGTTGAAAAAGGCGAGTTAAGTTATAAAGAGGCTCAACGGCGCTTTGGCATTCAGGGCCGGTCCACGGTACTGGTTTGGTTACGCAAGCATGGCCGACAGGACTGGAGTCAAGGCGCATCAATTCGAGCGCCGCGGAGCAAGCCAATGACCGACCCCAACCTCCCGCTAACACCCGAACAGCGGATCAAAGAGCTTGAAGAGCAACTGGCACTGAGCAATCAGAAAGCCCAGTTCTTTGAGGCTGTCGTGAATGTCTTGAAAAATGACTACGGTGTTTCCATCGTAAAAAAGCGACCCGGCAAGTCCTCTCGCAAGGGCAAATCCAAAACCTGAGCATTACCAGGGCTTGCCTGTTCATGGGTATTTCGCGTCAAGCGTATTACAAACGCAATCGAGTTTTTGATGCCCGAGTCCGCCAGGACCAGGAAGTGGTGGACTTTGTTCTGGAAAAGCGTCGACGCCAACCCAGGCTAGGAACGCGTAAGCTGCATTACCTGATGAGCATTGAGGCTGGTGCGGCATTAAGTGTCGGCAGAGACCGCCTGTTTGCCATCTTGAGAGAGGCGCGAGCGCTCGTTCCACGCAAGCGGGCCTACCATAAAACCACTCATAGCCATCATCGTTTTCGCCGCCATCCAAACCTGCTCAAAGCAGGTCCGGAACAAGTCGTAGCCAGCAGGCCCGAACAGGTTTGGGTCGCAGACATTACCTATCTACCAACGCGGGAAAGTGTCGCCTACGTCAGCCTGATAACGGACGCGTACTCACGCAAGATCGTAGGTCATCATGTGCATGAAAGCCTGCATACGGAATCGGTGATCAAAGCGCTGCAGAAAGCGGTTAGCCAGCGAAGCTCCAAGGAGCCGCTTGTCCATCACTCAGACCGCGGCGCCCAATACTGCTCCGACTTATACCAGCGGATGCACATCAAGCACGGGATCAGGTGCTCAATGACCGACGGTTATGATTGTTATCAGAACGCGATGGCCGAGAGGATAAACGGGATTTTGAAAACTGAATTTTTGCTACATCGCCCCAAAGACTTGGCAGACGCAGTAAAAATGGTGGATGAGTCGGTGCGGATCTACAACGGGGAGCGACCGCATTTCTCCCTGAAATACAAAACGCCCGATGCGGTGCACCGGGCGTTTTGAGACTGAAATAGGTGTAAACCTATTTCAGGACTAGACAGAGGCCTTAAGCGTAGCTTTGGGCTTCGTTGTTTTGCTCAACCAGTTCCAGGCTGATGTTGTTCTGCGCGTTGATCTTACGGTACAGCTCGGCATCGGTCTCCAGGACCTTTTCACGGGCCGGGAAGATCTCGTGCAGTTTGGCCGCCCACTCGCCGGCAGCCTTGGTCGGGAAGCAGCGTTCGATCAGTTCGAGCATGATCGACACCGTCACCGAAGCGCCCGGGGACGCGCCCAGCAGCGCCGCCAGCGAGCCGTCTTTGGCCGCGACCAGCTCGGTGCCGAATTGCAGCACGCCGCCTTTTTTCGGGTCTTTCTTGATGATCTGCACCCGTTGGCCGGCCACTTCCAGGCGCCAGTCTTCGGCTTTGGCTTGCGGGTAGAAGCGGCGCAGGGATTCCAGGCGCTGTTCCATGGACTGCATCACTTCGCTGACCAGGTACTTGGTCAGGTCCATGTTGTCCCGGGCCACGGCCAGCATCGGGCCGATGTTGCCGGCGCGCACCGACAACGGCAGGTCAAGGAACGAGCCGTGCTTGAGGAACTTGGTGGTGAAACCGGCGTAAGGCCCGAACAGCAGGGACGTCTTGCCGTCGACCACGCGGGTGTCCAGGTGCGGCACGGACATCGGTGGCGAACCCACGGCGGCCTGGCTGTAGACCTTGGCCTGGTGGTGCTTGACCACTTCCGGGTTGTCGCAACGCAGCCACTGGCCACTGACCGGGAAACCGCCGAAGCCTTTGCTTTCTTCGATGCCCGAGGCTTGCAGCAGCGGCAGGGCCGCGCCACCGGCGCCGAGGAACACGAACTTGGCGTCCACGTCGCGGCTGTTGCCGCTGTTGACGTCCTTGATGCTCACGGTCCAGCCCGCGCCATTGCGCTTGAGGCCGGTCACGCGTTTGCTGTACTTGACCTGGGCATCGGGCGCGCTGGTCAGGTGGTTCAGCAACTGGTTGGTCAGGGCGCCGAAGTTGACGTCGGTGCCGTTCTGCACACGGGTCGCGGCGATTTTTTCGTCGAGCGGGCGGCCTGGCATCATCAGCGGCATCCACTCGACCATCTCGTTGCGGTCTTCGGTATAGCGCATATCCGAAAATGCATGATGCTGGCTGAGGGTTTCAAAGCGCTTCCTGAGGAAGGCTACGCCTTTGTCGCCCTGCACGAAGCTCAGGTGCGGCACCGGGGTGATAAAGGACCTGGACGAGCCAAAGGTGCCTTTTTTGGTCAGGTACGCCCAGAACTGCTTCGACACCTCGAACTGGGTGTTGATGTGGACAGCTTTCTTGATGTCGATGGAACCGTCGGCGGCCTGGGGTGTGTAATTCAGCTCACACAGCCCGGCGTGGCCGGTACCGGCGTTGTTCCACGGGTTGGAACTCTCCGCGGCTCCCGAGTCCATCAGCTCAACGACTTCCAGCTTGAGGCCGGGGTCGAGCTCTTTGAGCAGTACGGCCAGGGTGGCACTCATGATGCCGGCCCCTACCAGTACTACGTCGACTGCTTCGTTATGCGCCATTTAACGCGTCTCCAAAATCTGCAGCACCAAATTGACGGCATGGCTGCCAGGAGTGACGGGGCGGTTCACGTGTTGCCCCAGGTTACCCATGGCCAGGATCGCCATGTCCGATTCGCAATTCTTTGCAAGTTCAGCGCACGCTTCCTGCCGGGCTAATCCGCCTATGAACGCATTCATGGGCTGCCGTGGCAATTCGACTTATGGTCAAAGCGTGCGATCCGTGCAATCAATCCGTAGCGGACAGGCTCAAGCCCCGGAGCACTCGGTCCTGTGTGATTGGGCTGTTCCAGACGCTGATGGTGCTTGTACAAACGCCAAACTATTCATTTGCTCGCCACACTCTTGTGAAGTTGTGAAAACCCGTTTTTTCACGCTCTTTTGAAGACGTGAACCTCAAAAAAGGGCTGCCCCAGCCTGGCACCTGGCCCGGAAAACCTTGCCGGCATGCGGCAAAACGGGCAAACAACTCAAGTGGCCGAGCGCAATGGCAGCTCTGGCAGATTCGGTAAAGGCGGGTGGTTTGCAAAGAAAACAGCAAGCGCGCCAGCTTCACACGATCTGTGTGGGCGGCTCTCTGTGGGCGATCTGGGGGGGCTAATACCGAAGCATTAACGATGTTGCGAGGCCCGATCAGGAGACGTCCTTATAATCGGGGGGAGATTGTAGCGAAGAACGCCAAGGAAATGGGCGTGTTTTATGACTTTTATTAGGCGTTCGGTCAGGCGGCCAACGGGTGGCGATGCGGCGACTGCGTCGCGCGTGGGCTGATACGGGCGCTGGCGGGCAGCGGGCGGTGCATCCAGCTCAAGCGGATTTCTTCGATTTCCACCCAGCCAGCGCCGACCGGTGGCTGGCTGCACTCTTTGAAAGCCTGGCAGCGACCTTGCACATCGAGCAGGGCAAATTGGCGAAGGGCGGGCTTGCGGGTAAACAGCGACCAGAGAAAATGCATGAAGTCAGCCTCCTGAGATTGAGGCCAAGCATGCCTGCCGGGGATGACGGGCGCGTGTATCGGCTGTGACATATCGGTGACACCGAACCCCTACAATGTCTGCGGGTCTTAGGTTGTAACTGACGCTAGTTCCCGGCGAGGGCCGCCCGCTATACTGCCGGCCTGTCGGTACTCGATTTCTGGAGAGAAGAGCATGTTGCAACGCCTGTTGTTCGGTTTGATCACTGTGACCAGTTTGACCCTGGTTGGCTGCGCCAATAGCCCGCAACAACTCAGCCCGCAACCGAAGCTCACCACGCAGTTGGCCCCGGTGGGTCACGGTCAGCCGGTGTCGGTGCGTGTGGTGGATGGTCGTCCTTCGCCGACCCTGGGCTCCCGTGGTGGCCTGTATCCGGAGACCGCGCTGGTGTCGGTGAGCGGTGCCGATGTGCTCCCCAAGCTGCAAGCCCAGGCTGAAGCCGCGGTGCGGTTGCTCGGCTTTACCCCGGCCAACTCGCCGGGCGCGCCGCAGTTGACCATCACCCTGGCCGAGCTGAAATACCAGTCGCCCAAAGACGGCCTGTACGTGACTGAGGCCACTATCGGCGCGACGTTCAGGTCCGACGTGAGCGCCGGCACCCGTCGCTACAGCGGCCGTTATGGTGCGTCCCTCAACCAGCGCTTCGGCATGTCGCCCAACCAGGAGACCAACACCAAGCTGGTCAGCGACGTCCTGAGCGACGCCTTGACCCGTCTGTTCAAGGACCCGAGCATCGGCCAGCTGCTCAGCTCGCAATAACGCTCAATAACAAGCCGGGCTCAGCGCTGAGCCCGGCTTTTTTGTGCCCGCCGTTTCATGCCGCGGTGTCGATACCGAAGTCGAGCAGGCTTATCCCGGTCAGCAGGTCCGTCTCCGGCAGGTCCGCATGCTGGTGCCCGCCAAGGGCGCAATACACCAGCCAGTGGCGGTCCTGGACGTTGAACGCGAGGCCGCCGATCAGCGCCTCTTGCTCATCGCTTGGGGCTATCAAATACAGTCGATCCTGGTTTTGCGCGTGCAACATGACAAGCTCCCGAGCGTTCGAAGGGCCACAGAGTGAACGGTTAAGGTGACGTTCAGGTGACGCCGTAAATTACTCGATACATTAGCCGTCAATGGGGGAAGGAGCTTTTAGGCGCAGAAGGCGACTTCCGTTCAGGTTTGTATCTGAATGGATACCAAGGCACTGTTTCAAGGAGGTGTGTGATGGCGCTGGCCGGACTGCTGATCAATGTTGTTGCTCTATCAGTGGCCTGCTCTGGCGCTGCACTGCTATTCATTACCCGTTTGAAGGAACAGCGCGCCATGGCCAGGCTCGCCGCGCAAAGCGAAGAGCGCGCCATCGACCAACCCATGCTGTTTCTGGATGTACGCACCGAACGGGCGCATCGCCTGGCTTATCGTATTGGTTTCGCCTGCCTGGGGCTGGCGCTGCTGGTTTCATGGATCAGCACGCGTTTTTAGTTGCACCCTGAAACGACGGTGGGAGCGGGCTTGCTCGCGACAACGGAGTTACAGTCGGTACCGCTGTGACTGAACCACCGCATCGCAGGCAAGCCCGCTCCCACAGGTTTGGCTAGGTGTATTACAGCGGGATTCCCGCCTTGACCCGATATTGATTGCGCACTGGCGTTGCATATTGCACCACCAGGAACGGCCGGTGTTCGACCGGGCACTCGCTCAAGCGCCGCTCCCACTCTGCCTTGGCCTTGGCCAACTCGTCGGCCGGGAAGATATCCGCTGCCTTGGGCACCTGCAGTTGCGGGTCGGCGTCACTCCACTGGGCGTAGGCCAGGTAGTGAACCGGGAACAGGCGATAACCTCCGAGAATCTGCCGGTCCATTTCCACGGCGAGCAGCTTGGTGTCTTCGAAGCGCTCGGTGATCGGCGGCGCAAAGTTCACATGCACCCGGCCCTTGTAGCCGGTAATGCCCAGGGCAATGCTCACATCGTCTTCACCCGGCGCCTTGGTGTAGGTGCCGGTGGTGGCGCGGATGTACAGCTCGCGAGCCTTGGCCAAGTCGCATGGGTCGTATTCGTAGCTGATGGACACGGGCGTCAGGTTCAGCGACTGGATCACCTCGGCGAACGGCTCGTCCTTGCGGCTGACGTGGAACATCTTGAGGATCGCCGATTCGGTGCGGTCATCCCCATCCTTGGCGCGGCCTTCGGCCTGGGCGATCCAGATCGACTGGCAGTCGTGGCGGATCGAATGGTTGATGTAGGCCGACAGCAACTGGTAAGCCGCCATTTTTTCCTTTCGCCCGGTGATCGAGCGGTGCACGATGAAGCTCTTGTTCAGGCGCATCAGGTCGCTGACAAACGGCTTTTGCAGCAGGTTGTCGCCGATGGCGATACGCGGTGTCGGCAGGCCGGCGTGGTACACGGCGTAGTTGACGAAGGCCGGGTCCATCACGATATCGCGATGGTTGGCCAAAAAGACGTAGGCGGTGCCCGATTTGAGCTGTTCCACGCCGGTATAGGTCACGCCGTCGGTCGCTCGATCAATGGTGTGGTCGACGTAATACTCGACTTTGTCCTGCAGCGTGGCCACGGTGGTGACGCCGGCGAATTCACGGCGCAGTTTGCGGGCGATCATGGGTTTGAGCAGCCAGCCCAGCGCGCCGGCAAAGCGCGGGAAGCGGAAGTGGGTCAGGATGTCCAGAAAGGCCTTGTCACTGAACAGCCGCTCCAGCACTGCCGGGACTTCGCTGTCGTTGTAAGGTCGGATGGTATCGAATTCGCCCATCATGCTCTCTTGTTAGAAACGGCTAGGGTAAGTAGAGGAAATACCAGGGTGCGGCCCGAGTAATGGGCTCGGCCGAAATATAACCCTGTAAATAGACCGGCGATTATACGCACAAGTCACTTGGGAGACTGCGATGCTGGAAACCGCGCTGTACGATTGTCCTTATTGTGGTGAAGTGGTGGAGACAACCGTGGATTTATCCGGCGGCGACCAGACCTATATAGAAGACTGTCAGGTATGTTGCCGACCGATCATTTTCAACCTGCAGGTCCATGGTGAAGAGTGGATGCTCGAAACTCGCAGCGAAAACGAATAACAGGTACGCCCATGCAGCGAATCTACGAACCGGAAAACCTGATGGAAGGCGAGCTGCTGCAGCAGATGCTCGCCAGCGAAGGGATCGAGGCGCATTTGGTGGGACGCCATTTGCTCGGCGGTAGCGGCGAGTTGCCGATTTTCGGGCTGCTGGGGCTAGAGGTGGACAACGACCAGGCAGCCTGCGCGCGGGAGCTGATCACCGCGTATAACGGTGCGCAACCGTTGCCTGGCGATGAACCCGACAGCTTCCCCGACGTGTTGGTCTGTTAGGCTGTCGGTCGGTTTACCCAAGAGTCGTGTTGCCCCATGTGTGGACGTTATGCCCTGTTTCGCTGGAACCCCACGTTTGCTGCCTTGCCGGGCTTTCCGGCGGATCAGCAGGCCCAGTGGAATATTTCTCCCAATGATTCGGTGCTGATCCAGCGCGCCACCGACGGCCAGCGCACCCTGGCCCGCGCCCGCTGGGGCCTGACACCGCCTTGGCTGACGGACCTTTCCCGTACCCCGGCGCATGCCCGCGCCGAAACCCTGGCTGAGCAACCGATGTTCCGCGAAGCGTTTCGCCAGCGTCGCTGCCTGTTGCCGGCCAACGGGTTCTACGAATGGCGCGGCACCCAGCGCAAGCGGCCGTACTGGTTGACGCCAGGGGAAGGTTCGACGCTGTTTTTTGCGGCCATCTGGGAAGCGTATCCGGTGCAGGAGCAAGTGTGGCTGAGCACCGCGGTGGTGACCCAGGCGGCGCAGAGTCAGCGGCGGCCGTTGATTCTGGATGTGGCGGGGCAGGAAGCCTGGCTGAACCCCGAGACGCCGCTGCCGGTGTTGCAGGGACTGTTGGCCAGCGAGCCGGTCGCCTTGCGTGAACGGGTGCTGGCCAACATGGTCAACGATCCCAAGCTGAATGGGCCGGAGTGCCTGACTCCGGCTTGAGCCAGAAAATCCGCCACCGTTGTGGGATGTATCCGAAATTTAGCGTCTGCACGTCTGATGTATCTGGCGTCGATACAAATCACCGCCTAGGATACGCGCCATGTTTTCAGGGCGTCTTTTCAGGGAGAGTGTGTTGATGAAGAAATCATTGGCCGTAAGTGTATTGGCGGCAGCAGTGCTGCTGGCCGGGTGTCAGTCCGTCAACACCACCAGCGGCGGTGCCGTTGGGGTGGAGCGCAAGCAGTACATGTTCAGCATGCTGTCGAGCCAGGAAGTCGACCAGATGTATGCGCAGTCCTACCAGCAGACTTTGGGTGAAGCCAGCGGTAAAGGCCTGGTGGACAAGACCAGCGCCAACGCCAAGCGCGTGCAGGCCATCGCCAACCGCCTGATCGCCCAGGCGCCGACCTTCCGTCCGGATGCGGCGCAGTGGAAGTGGGAAGTGAACCTGATCAAGAGCGATGAGATGAACGCCAACTGCGGGCCGGGCGGCAAGATCTTCGTGTACAGCGGGCTGATCGATAACCTCAAGCTCAGCGATGACGAGCTGGCGGCGGTGATGGGCCATGAAATCGCCCACGCCTTGCGCGAACATGGCCGTGAAGCCATGTCCAAGGCCTACGGCATCGAGATGGCCAAGCAGGGCGCCGGCGCGTTGCTTGGTCTCGGCCAGGACAGCATGGCGCTGGCCGATACCGTGGCCAACTACGGCATGACCTTGCCCAACAGCCGCAGCAATGAAAACGAAGCGGACCTGATCGGCCTGGAGCTGGCGGCCCGCGCCGGTTACAACCCGAACGCCGCCATCACGTTGTGGAACAAGATGGCCAAGGCTTCGGAAGGCGCGCCTCCGGAGTTCATGAGCACTCACCCGGCCTCCGACAGTCGGATCGCCTCGTTGCAGGCGGCGATTCCGAAGGTGATGCCGTTGTATCAGCAGGCCAAGAAGTCCTGATAATCCAAGCCTCATGAAGATCCCAATGTGGAAGGGGGCAAGCCCCTCCCACATTGGATTGGGTTTGCAGGCTTGGATCCTTAGATCCAACCGCTGCTTTGCATGGCCTTGTACACCGCCACGATCGCCAGGACAAAAAACGCCGTAGCCGCCAGTCGACGAATCAAGGTCAACGGCAATTTCTCCGCGGCAAAATTCCCCGCCAGAACCACCGGTACGTTGGCAATCAACATGCCCAGGGTGGTGCCGATAACCACCAGCCACAGCTCAGGGTATTGCGCCGCCAGCATTACCGTGGCGATCTGCGTCTTGTCGCCGATTTCGGCGAGGAAGAACGCAATCAGGGTGGTCAGGAACGGCCCGAACTTGCGCGTGGTGCTGGCTTCGTCATCGTCGAGTTTGTCCGGCACCAGGGTCCACAGCGCCGTGGCGCAGAAACTCGCGGCGAGAATCCAGTGCAGCACCGCATCCGAGAAGAAACTGCCGAACCAGGCACCTACGGCACCCGCAGCGGCATGGTTCGCCAGGGTTGCGGCGATGAT
Organism: Pseudomonas veronii; assembly: GCF_002028325.1. Taxonomy (NCBI): domain Bacteria; kingdom Pseudomonadati; phylum Pseudomonadota; class Gammaproteobacteria; order Pseudomonadales; family Pseudomonadaceae; genus Pseudomonas; species Pseudomonas veronii. The sequence continues at coordinate 1,085,225 of NZ_CP018420.1, forward strand.
GCCGGCGATGATCGGCCAGGGTTTGCGAAAGCGTGCGGCAAGGATGAGCGCGAGCAGTTGGGTCTTGTCGCCGATTTCGGCCAAGGCAACGATTGCGGTAGGGACGAGCAGTGAATCCAGCATCAGGTAGGTTTCCAGGGGCGGGTCGACACGGCTATGACACGTACAGCCTTCCCGCCCCGGGTAAGGTGTGCGTGTCATAGGTCTTGTCAAACCCCGGTCCGTCTGAGCGGACTCCTGGGTCGCATACGCCATGGTCTGCTGACCAAGTATGTTGACGTATGCCGGACGAGCGTGGCGCTCGTGGGAGACTACTCCCCTAGGACGGAGCGGATTCTGCCTAGGCAAAATCCATTCGGCAAGTGTTCTTTTGCAAACGCCGATCAGCCGCGCTTGGCGCGATAGATGCGAAAACCATTGCCTTCGGCCTTGACCGCACACACGCCCAAGTGCTCTTCGATCAGCGGCTGGTACTTCAGGAAGCTGTTGGCAACCAGTCGGAGTTCGCCGCCTTTTGCCAGGTGTTTCGCGGCTTTTCGCAGCAAGTTCTCCGTGGCGAAGTAATCGGTGTGTACCCCGACATGGAACGGCGGGTTGCTCAAGATCGCGTTCAAGCCCATTGGCGCGGCATCGATGCCGTCTGCGGTCAGCACGTCGGCTTCCAGACCGTTGGCCGCCAGGGTCAGGCGGCTGCTGGCGGTGGCGAAGGCGTCCACATCCAGCATCGTCACCGTATTGTGCGGGTAGCGACGTTTGACCGCCGCGCCCAACACACCGGCGCCGCAACCGAAGTCCAGCAGGTGGCCGCTGGGCAGTTTGTCCAAATGCTCCAGCAACAACTCGGTGCCACGATCCAGGCGACCATGGCTGAACACGCCCGGCAGGCTCACCACTTTCAGCGGGCCTTCGGCCAGCGGCACTTCGAAAACCTGCGCCAGGCTCTCCAGCTCTACCGCTTGCGGCGCGTTGGCCACGGTGACCTGCCACAACTGGCAGTGCCGTGCGTTATCGAGTTTGCGCGGCTTGCCGAAGGGGATCATCTGTTTGGCGGCGCTTTCGATCCCGCCTTTTTTCTCCCCCACCAGAAACAGCTCGGCACCGGGCAGGCGTGCGGCCACGGCGTTGAGCAGATAGTCGGTGAGGTCCTTGGACTTGGGCAGGAAGATCACTGCCGCATCAAACGTGCGCTGCGGCACATTCACGCCGAACTGGCTGCGCTCGGGGAAACGTGCGTCGAGCGCAGCCTGGTCACCGGCATGCCAGCACCAGCCATGGGCGTTGGGCAGGCGGCCGAGCAAATCGTCGGCAGGCAACCCCACCAGCAGCAGGTTGCCTTGAAAAAGTTCGGCCTGACGAAGCAGTACTTCACTGCGCGGATCCATGGTCTGCTCCTTGAAAAGGGGCGCAGTTTATCAACTGACGACGCGCAGCGGGGCGCCGCTGAAAAAGCCGCGGGCGTTTTCCGCCAGTTGGCCGACAATCCGCTGCCGCGCTTCGCGACTGCCCCAGGCGTTGTGGGGCGTGACGATCAAGCGCGGGATATCGTCGGCCAGCAACGGGTTGCCATGCACCGGGGGTTCGACGCTCAGCACATCGGTCGCCGCGCCGCCCAGGTGGCCATTGCGCAAGGCGTCGGCCAGGGCCTGTTCGTTGATCAGGCCACCGCGCGCGGTGTTGACGATAAACGCGCCGGGCTTGAGCAACGCCAGCTCGCGAGCGCCGATCAAGTCGCGGGTGTGTTCGTTGAGCGGGCAGTGCAGCGTCAACGCGTCGACCTGCGCCAGCAGTTCATCCAGCGGCATGCGGTCGGCGCGGGCAGGGCGCCCGGGAATGGCGCCGAGTATGACGCGCATGCCAAAGGCCTCGGCCAGCCGTGCGACGGCGCTGCCCAGTTCGCCATGCCCGAGCAAACCGAGGGTTTTGCCCTCCAGCTCGACGATCGGGTGGTCCAGCAGGCAGAACTGCTTGGCGGCTTGCCATTTGCCCGCGCTGACATCCCGTTGATAGTCCTTCAGCCGCGTCGCCAGGTTGAGCAGCAGCATGATCGTATGCTGCGCCACCGACGGCGTGCCGTAGCCCTGGCAGTTACTGACGGTGACACCATGGGCGCGGGCGGCTTCAAGGTCGACGTTATTGGTGCCCGTGGCCGACACCAGGATCAGTTTGAGTTCGGGGCAGGCGGCCAGGGTTTCGCTGTTGAGCGCAATCTTGTTGCTGATAGCGACCTGGGCGCCTTGCAGGCGTTCGACCACATTCTGCGGGGTGGTCTGCTCAAACAACTGCAGCTCGCTGAAACAGTTGTGCAGCTCACTGAGATCGAGATCCCCCAGGTCGAGGGATGGGTGATCGAGGAAGACGGCGCGGCGATTGTTCGTCATCAACTGTACCTTTTGTGACAGGGTTCGAAGGCGTAATCTGCCGAGCCTATCAGATGAAATAATCCGTTACTTAATGGAGTGAGTATGTACGTCGCCGAGTTTTTGACCGTGGCCTTGATTCACCTGCTGGCAGTGGCCAGTCCCGGTCCGGATTTCGCGGTGGTGGTGCGCGAAAGTGTCACCCACGGCCGCCGCGCCGGGACCTGGACCGCATTGGGCGTGGGTTCGGCGATTTTCCTGCACGTGGGGTACTCGTTACTCGGCATCGGTTTGATCGTGTCCCAGTCCATCGTGCTGTTCAACGCGCTGAAATGGGCGGCGGCGGCCTACCTGCTGTACATCGGCTTCAAGGCCCTGCGCGCGCAGCCGGCCAAGCCAGCCGCCGAGGGTGAACTGCACCGCGAAGTCGGCGAACGCACCCCACGCGGGGCGTTTACCGCAGGCTTTGTGACTAACGGTTTGAACCCCAAGGCCACGTTGTTCTTCCTGTCGCTGTTTACCGTGGTGATCAACCCGCACACACCGCTGGCGGTGCAGGCGGGTTATGGCGTGTACCTGGCGGTAGCGACGGCGGCGTGGTTCTGCCTGGTGGCGATGTTGTTCAGCCAGCAGCGGGTGCGTGCAGGGTTTGCGCGGATGGGGCATTGGTTCGATCGGACGATGGGGGCGGTGTTGATTGCCATCGGCGTAAAACTGGCGTTCACCAGTATGAAATAAATGATCTTCTCTCATTGAGGACAGTCCAAATGTGGGAGGGTGCAAGACCCTCCCACATTTGATCGCTATCGGCTTTGAGTGGTGGCGCAAAGCTAGCATCCAGCAGTCCCTACAAATCATTCCTTTGGCTGATTTGGTCGGCACCTAACGTCTCTACAGTGCAGGTCTTCAAGCCGAGACCGTGCAGTCATAAAAAGGGATTCGTATGTTGCAGACCCGTGTTATCCCGCCCGCCGAAGGTGCGTACCAATATCCGCTGTTGATCAAACGCCTGCTCATGTCCGGGGCCCGTTATGAGAAGACCCGGGAAATCATCTATCGCGACAAGCTGCGCTACACCTATCCAACCCTGATCGAGCGGGTCGCGCGCCTGGCCAATGTGCTCACCGAAGCCGGGGTCAAGGCCGGTGATACCGTTGCCGTGATGGACTGGGACAGCCACCGTTACCTGGAATGCATGTTCGCCATCCCGATGATCGGCGCGGTGATTCATACCATCAACGTGCGCCTGTCGCCGGAACAGATTCTCTACACCATGAACCACGCCGAGGACCGCTTTGTGCTGGTCAACAGCGAGTTCGTGGGGCTCTACCAGGCGATTGCCGGGCAGCTCACCACCGTCGACAAAACCTTGTTGCTGACCGATGCGGCCGAGAAAACCGCTGAACTGCCGAACCTGGTGGGGGAGTACGAAACCCTGCTGGCCGCCGCCAGCCCGAAATACGATTTCGAGGATTTCGACGAAAATTCCGTCGCCACCACCTTCTATACCACCGGCACCACCGGTAACCCCAAGGGTGTGTACTTCACCCATCGCCAATTGGTGCTGCACACCATCGGCGTGGCGACCATCATGGGCAGTGTCGACAGCGTGCGCTTGCTGGGCACCAACGACGTGTACATGCCGATCACGCCGATGTTCCACGTGCATGCCTGGGGCCTGCCGTATGTGGCCACCATGCTGGGCCTGAAACAGGTCTACCCCGGGCGTTACGATCCGGAATACCTGGTGGAGCTGTGGCGCAAGGAGAAGGTCACCTTTTCCCACTGTGTGCCGACCATCCTGCAAATGGTGCTCAACGCCAAGGCCGCCCAGGGCGTGGACTTTGGCGGCTGGAAAATCGTCATCGGCGGCAGCGCCCTCAATCGCACGCTGTATGAAGCGGCCAAGGCGCGTGGGATTCAACTGACCGCCGCGTATGGCATGTCCGAGACCGGGCCGTTGGTGTCCTGCGCCCATCTCAACGATGAGCTGATGGCCGGCACCGAGGACGAGCGCACCACTTACCGCATCAAGGCCGGTGTGCCCGGGCCGTTGGTGGAAGCGGCGATCATCGACAGCGACGGGCATTTCCTGCCCGCCGATGGCGAGTCCCAGGGCGAACTGGTGCTACGCGCGCCGTGGCTGACCGAGGGTTACTACAACGAGCCGCAAAAGGGCGCCGAGCTGTGGGAAGGCGGCTGGATGCACACCGGCGACGTGGCGACCCTCGACGCGTTTGGGGTGATCGATATCCGCGACCGCATCAAGGACGTGATCAAGACCGGCGGCGAATGGATCTCGTCCCTGGCTCTGGAAGACCTGGTCAGCCGCCACCCGGCGGTACGCGAAGTAGCGGTGGTGGGCATCGCCGATCCGCAGTGGGGCGAGCGCCCGTTTGCGTTGCTGGTGGTGCGTGATGGCCATGTGATAGGCGCCCGTGAGCTCAAGGAGCACCTCAAGCCGTTCGTGGAGTTGGGCCACTTGAGCAAGTGGGCGATTCCAAACCAGATCGCCATTGTTACTGAAATTCCCAAGACCAGTGTCGGCAAGCTCGACAAAAAACGTATCCGCGTCGACATCATTGAGTGGCAGGCCAACAACAGTACGTTCCTCTCTACCCTTTGATACCTTTCGCCGTGCCCGTTCGGGCACGGCAATGCTCTATCTCGCGGCTTCACTTGTGATTTGCCGATTTTCAGCCATCCTTGCCGCGTCGGCCTTCGTCGACGTGGCAAAAGGGCTGTGGCAGACGGGTCGGTGATGCAAATCACACTTTAGAGGGATCAAGCGGTACCCCCTGCTGGCTATAGTCCCTCTCAGAGTTTTTCAAGGATGTTGCGCTTCGAGCCATGGGGGCTCGGTTGCCGGGCGGCATTGGAATCGTTGTATTCCGGCCGTTACATGCATCACCGAAAGAACTCACTGCCATAACAATAATGCACATGGAGTAGCGTCGATGACCTCAGTAAATCAGTTCTGGCGCCGGGCAAGATTGCCCCTGGCCGTCAGTCTCGCTTCTACGCTCGCCGGGCCGGCATTCGGCGTCAGTTTCAATATCGGTGAAATCGAAGGGAATTTTGACTCCTCTCTTTCCGTGGGGGCGAGTTGGTCGACAGCCAAGGCCAACCGCGATCTGATCGGCGTCAACAATGGCGGCAAGGGCTTGTCCCAGACCTCCGATGACGGCCATTTGAACTTCAAGCGCGGCGAGACGTTCTCGAAAATCTTCAAGGGCATCCATGACCTGGAACTGAAATACGGCGACACCGGTGTGTTTGTACGCGGCAAATATTGGTATGACTTTGAACTCAAGGACGAAAATCGTGAGTTCAAGGACATCAGTGACAAAGGCCGTCCTATGGGCGCCCGGTCTTCCGGCGGGGAAATTCTCGACGCCTTCATTTATCACAACTACTCGATTGCCGATGAGCCCGGTTCCGCGCGTTTCGGTAAGCAGGTTGTAAGTTGGGGCGAAAGTACCTTCATCGGCGGCGGCATCAACTCCATCAACCCGATTGACGTAGCGGCGTTCCGTCGCCCGGGTGCCGAGATCAAGGAAGGCCTGATTCCGGTCAACATGTTCTATGTGTCGCAGACACTGACCGAAAACCTGTCGGCGGAAGGCTTCTATCAGTTGGATTGGGAGAAGACCGTCACCGATAACTGCGGGACATTTTTCTCCCAGGCGGACGTCATTACAGGCGGCTGCAATGACAACCTGCGGTTGCTCAGCAAGCGCTCTGTGATAACCGCAGCCGGTGGTTTGCCGCTGATGAATCAGTTTGGCGTCAACATCAACGAAGAAGGTGTGCTGGTCAAGCGCGGCTCTGATCGCGACGCGCGTGATGGCGGGCAGTTCGGTGTAGCCATGCACTATAACTTCGAGCCGCTGGACACTGAGTTCGGCGCTTACTTCATGAACTACCACAGCCGTGCGCCGATTTTCAGCGCCAAGGGCGCATCGGCTGCGACTTACGCTGCGGCTAACGCATTGACGTTCACGCCAGCCAGTAGTCTGCGTCCACTCATCGTGGCCGGTAACTCCAGCTACTTCGTCGAATATCCAGAAGACATTCGCTTGTACGGTTTGAGCTTCTCGACAACCTTGCCTACCGGCACAGCGTGGAGCGGCGAGATCAGCTACCGGCCGAACGCGCCGGTTCAGCTCAACACCACCGACATCTTGTACGCGGGCGTTACGCCGTTGACAGGCTTGAACGGTGCTTCCCCGCTCAAGGGTGCCGCCGGTCAGGATCTGAATGGCTATCGCCGCAAGGAAATCACCCAGCTCCAGACCACCTTTACGCACTTCTTTGATCAGGTCATGGGCGCCAGCCGGCTGACACTGGTGGGCGAAGTGGGGCTGACCCACGTCGGCGGCCTGGAAAGCAGCTCGAAAGCGCGCTACGGGCGTGATCCGGTATTTGGTCCTGGGGAAGGCCCACTGTGTGCGACGCTCAACGCGGGAACCATTGCCGGTGCGGGCGCAGGTACAGACCGCAGTAACCTGACGGCCAACTGCAACAATGACGGCTTTACCACCGCCAACTCCTGGGGCTATCGCGGCCGGGCAATCTGGGAATACCCGGACGTGTTCGCGGGTGTGAACCTCAAGCCCAACGTGGCCTGGTCCCATGACGTCAGCGGTTATTCGCCAGGCCCTGGCGGCAACTTCGAAGAAGGTCGCAAGGCTGTCAGTCTCGGCCTGGATGCTGAATACCAGAATACCTACACCGCGAGCTTGGCCTACACCAACTTCTTCGGCGGTAAGTATTCCACTGTGGACGACCGTGATTTCATCGCCCTCAGCGTCGGCGCCAACTTCTAAGCACACTGCATTTCAGGAAGAACCAGAACATGAAAATAACTAAAAGTCTGTTGCACGTCGGTGTGCTTGGGCTGTCGATCCTGGCGAGTAACGTCATGGCGGCGGTGTCGGCGGATGAGGCCGCCAAGCTGGGCACGACCCTGACCCCGATGGGTGCCGAAATGGCCGGTAACGCCGCAGGCACCATTCCCAAATGGTCGCCGTTGCCGACGAATGCCGGCGCCGTCGACGCCCGTGGTTTCCTGGCCAACCCTTATGCCAGCGAACAACCGCAATTCACCATCACCGCGCAAAACGTCGAGCAATACAAAGACAAGCTGGCGCCGGGGCAGTACGCGATGTTCAAGCGCTACCCGGAAACCTTCAAGATGCCGGTCTACCCGACCCATCGCGGCGCCACTGTACCGGCCGAGGTGTTCGCCTCGATCAAGAAGAACGCGACCAACACCAACCTGGTGTCCGGCGGTAACGGTCTGGAAAACTTCGAAACCGCCGTGCCGTTCCCGATTCCGAAAAGTGGCGTTGAAGTCATCTGGAACCACATCACCCGCTATCGCGGCGGCAGCGTGACCCGCCTGGTGACCCAGGCCACGCCGCAGACCAACGGTTCGTTCAGCCTGGTGTATTTCAAAGACCAGTTCGTGTTCCGCGACAAAATGAAGGACTTCGACCCGAAAAACCCCGGTAACGTGCTGTTCTACTTCAAGCAGCAAGTGACCGCGCCGGCACGTCTGGCCGGTGGTGTGCTGCTGGTCCACGAAACCCTCGACCAGGTGAAGGAACCGCGCTCGGCGTGGGTCTACAACGCCGGCCAGCGCCGTGTACGCCGGGCGCCGCAAGTGTCTTATGACGGGCCGGGTACCGCTGCCGACGGCCTGCGTACCTCCGACAACCTCGACATGTACAACGGTGCGCCGGACCGCTACGACTGGAAACTGGAAGGCAAGAAAGAAATCTACATCGCCTCCAACAGCTACAAGATCGACGATCCGAAACTCAAGTATGTCGACATCATCAAGGCCGGCCACATCAACCAGGACCTCGCACGCTACGAGTTGCGCCGCGTGTGGCATGTGGTCGCGACCCTGAAGGAAGGCCAGCGCCACATCTACGCCAAGCGTGACTTCTTCATCGACGAAGACACCTGGCAAGCGGCCGTGATCGACCACTACGACGGTCGCGGCCAACTGTGGCGCGTCGCCGAAGCCCATGCCGAGAACTACTACGACAAACAAGTGCCGTGGTACGCCCTGGAAACCCTCTACGACCTGCAGTCCGGCCGCTACCTGGCCCTGGGCATGAAGAACGAAGAGAAACAGGCGTATGACTTCGGCTTCACCGCCGGCATCAGCGACTTCAGCCCGGCGGCCCTGCGCCAGGACGGTGTTCGCTAAGCTGCACGCATAGCCAAATGTGGGAGGGGGCTTGCCCCCGATAGCGGTCTGACAGCCAAGAATTCTATTGGCTGCCCCAGCGCAATCGGGAGCAAGCCCCCTCTCACATTTCTTGTCGCAGTTCTTTTTCAGGCAAATGTTGCAAAGATCTACAAAACCGCCGCTTTTACCGCTAGTCTGCGGACATCTGCAATGCCGACAACAGCCTTCTACAAGAGCCCGGCGATGACTGATCTGTCCCGAATCCAGGGGCCTGCCAGCGCGGTGATCCCGACCCTGGAAGGTCGCTTCTACAGGCCTCCGCTGCCTGACGGCTATGTGCTGCGCCCGCGCCTGTGCGAACGGCTGAGCGCTGGCCTGGAAGGGCGATTGCTGCTGGTCTGCGCGCCGGCGGGGTTCGGCAAGAGTTCGCTGGCGGTCGAGTTCTGCCAGAGTCTGCCCGCCCATTGGCAAAGCCTTTGGCTGGGCCTGAGCCCACGGGATAACGACCCCGGGCGTTTCCTCGAGCGCCTGCTTGACGGCTTGCAGCAATACTTCCCGCAACTGGGTGCGCAATCCCTGGGCCTGCTGAAAATGCGTCAGCGTCATCAACCGTTTGCCTTCGAGGAATGGCTCGATGGCTTGCTCGATGAGCTGGCGCTGCAGTTGTCCACGCGTGCGCCTTTGTTGCTGGTGCTGGATGACTACCATTTGGCCCAGGGCCCGGTGCTTGACCGTTGCCTGCAGTTTTTCCTCAATCATTTGCCCGATGGCCTGCTGGTGTTGGTTACCAGTCGCCAGCGCCCGGACTGGCACCTGGCGCGCTTGCGCCTGTCTCGGCACCTGCTGGAGCTGCATGAGCAAGACCTGCGCCTGACCCACGCCGAATCCCTGGCGGTGTTGGATCGCCACAGCAGTTCGCTGCGCGGCGAGGCGCTGGATAACTTGATCCGGCGCAGTGAAGGCTGGGTCGCCGGCTTGCGTTTCTGGCTGTTGGCGGCCTCCGAAGCGGGGAATGAGGGCGCCTTGCCGCAGAGCCTGCACGGCGGCGAAGGCTTGATACGCGACTATTTGCTGGAAGAAGTGATTGATTGCCTGCCGGCGGAAGTCCAGGCATTCCTCTATGAAACCGCTTCGCAGGAACGCTTTTGCAGTGAACTGTGCGACGCCATACGCGATGCCCACGACAGCGCGGAAATCCTGCGTTACTTGCAGGCTCATCAGGTATTTCTGGTGCCGCTGGACGAGCAGGGGCACTGGTTCCGTTACCACCATTTGTTTTCCGACCTGCTGCGCACCCGGCGCGCGAGCAGCGCCGTGCTGCCGCCCGCCAGCCTGCACCTGCGCGCCTGTCGCTGGTTCAACGCCCAGGGGCTGATCGATGAAGCGGTCGAGCAGGCGCTGCGCGCCGGTCATCTGGATGTGGCGGCGAACCTGGTGCAGAACCTCTCCGAGGAGCAACTGCTGGCCGAGCAGAACGTCGGCATGCTCCTACGCTGGAAAATGGACCTGCCCGACAGCCTGCTGATCAGCACGCCCCGGTTGATCGTGCTGTACAGCTGGGCCTTGGGCCTGGCGTGCCAGCTGGATGCGGCGGAAGAACTGTCCGGCTATCTCAGCCGCTTCCTGCCGGCGCCATCGGCCACTGCGCAGAAGTCGATGCTGGCGCAGTGGCTGGCGCTGAGCGGGATCATCGCCCGAGGCCGAGGCGACCGCGAGCTGACCCAGCGCTATTGCAGCGAAGCCTTGGAAAGCCTGCCGCAGCGCCGTTATGGTCAGCGCCTGATGTGCCTGTCGACCCTCTCCAACCTGGCGATCGTCGATGCCGACCTGTGGCGCGCCCGTGGCTTGAACCGCGAATCCCTCGAATTGGCGCAGCGTGTCGGCAACCCCCTGTTCGAGGCCCTGGCCCATTACGACCGCGCGCGGGTCCTGCAGGCGCGCGGCGAAATCCTGCGCTCGCTGGATGAAGTACACCAGGGCCTGCAACGCTTGCACGACCTTTCGCCCCAACGGTTGTACGCCGTGCGCGCCCGATTAGCGCTTTACGAAGGCTACCTGCTGCTCGCGCGTTGTCAGCCTGAAGCCGGCCTGGTCCGCCTGCGCGCCGGCCTGGCCGAAGCCCGCGCCTGCCGGGATATCAGCGTGCTGATCGGGCATTGCGTGATTGCCAACTTCGAAGGGCGCCGCGGCGACTTCCCCAAAGCCTTCGCCGAACTGGCCGAGGCCGAACGTCTGATGCACATCTGGGATGTGCCGCCGATTTACTACCTGGCAATGATCACCCTGATCAAATGCGAGCTCTGGTTGGCCCAGGGGCGTACCGACCTGGCCGACGCCTGGCTGACCCGCCTGGGGCAAACCTACAACGGCGCACACGCGGCGGCGGCCCCGGAGTTTCATCCGCACCTACCGCAGCATATCGAGCTGCAGCAAGCCGCGTTGGACGCGATCCGCCATCAACCGGCGGCGGCCCTGCAGCGCCTCGAAGACCTGGCGCAACACGCTCATGGCAGCGGCCGCCAGATGATTGCCCTGATGGCGCTGACCCAGCAGGCGCAGTTGCTGCTGGAGAGCGGCCAGGAGGCCAAGGCGCGCGAGGTGTTGGTTCGCGCCCTGGAAGCCGGAGCCGGGGGCGCGCTGCAACCCTTCCAGCGCCTGCTTGAAGGGTATCCCGACTGGATGCGCGATCAACTCGGCCAAGACCCCCATGGTTTATTGAACCAGAGCCTGTTGGCGCTGCTGCCGGCCGTTGCTGTCAGCGAGCCGGCGCCCAACCATGAAACCCTGAGCGCCCGCGAGCTGGCGGTGCTGCAACTGATCGCCCAGGGTTGTTCGAACCAGGAGATCAGTAACCGCCTCTTCATCTCCCTGCACACGGTCAAGACCCACGCGAGCCATATCAACAGCAAGCTCGGCGTGGAGCGGCGCACCCAGGCGGTCGCACGGGCGCAGGAGCTGCGGTTGATTGGTTAAAGCCTGAGTCCGCTGGCGAGCTTGCTTGCGTTGAGGTGCGACGCCGCTCCAGTCTGGTTTAATAGTGCAATTATTCTGGCGACAGTCGCCCGGAAACCCTATGCCGTTTGCACGAGAGGACCGTTCATGGACACCGCAAAGCCGACCCTTATCCGCGAAACCTTCCCCGTCGGCCCGTTGCAGTGCAACTGCACCATCATCGGCGACCCCATCAGTAAACAAGCCATCGTGGTCGACCCCGGCGGCAATCACGAGCTGATCCTGGCGCGGCTCGAGGCGCTGGGCCTCAAGGTGGTGAGCATCATTCACACCCATGCTCACCTGGATCACTTCCTGGCGTCCGGCCAGTTGAAGGAGAAGACCGGCGCGACCCTGCATTTGCACAAGGCCGACCAGTTCCTCTGGGATAACCTGGAGATGCAGTGCCAGACGTTTGGCGTGCCGTATACGCCGGTGCCGTCGCCGGACCGTTGGCTGGCCGACGATGAAGAGCTGGCTTGCGGTTGCGGCGTCGCATTGCATACGCCGGGGCACACGCCGGGGTCGATGAGTTTCTGGTTTGCCGATGCCAAGCTGCTGATCGCCGGGGATACGTTGTTTCGCCGGGGCGTAGGCCGCACGGATTTGTGGGGCGGGGACCAAGCGGCGATTGTGCGCTCGATCAAGCAGCGCCTGTATACGCTGGATGAGGCGGCGACGGTGGTGACCGGTCACGGGCCGGAGACGCGACTCGGTGACGAGATGCGCGAGAACCCCTTTGTGCGCGCATGATTGCAACGTAGGCGGTCAAGCTCTGTAGCAAAAAACTCAGCGTGTGTTCAGCGTGCGTCTGCTACGGTTTGTGCCGCGACGATAGTCCTGCGTTTTTTGTTACAGGTTAAGATACGTCCACGGAATTTTTACCGTTTGTCGCGTTCAAAACCCGGCAAAGATCCATTGTCCATATCCTCTGCACCCAGAGTGCAAAAGTAGGAGCTTCTCCATGTTCACTCCGCGTCGTCTGCTCGTTGTCGCTACTGCCGTAGCCATGTTATCTGGCTGTGCTTCACCCAATCCGTATGACGGTAGCAGCCAGGGACAGGCGAGTAATGAATCCGGTGGCATGAGCAAGACCGTCAAGTACGGCGGCCTCGGCGCTCTGGCCGGTGCGTTGGCCGGTGCAGCCATCGACCATAACAACCGTGGCAAGGGCGCACTGATCGGTGCCGTCGTCGCGGGTGCAGGCGCTGCGGGTTATGGCTACTACGCCGACCAGCAGGAAAAGAAACTGCGCGAAAGCATGGCCAATACCGGGGTTGAAGTTCAGCGCCAGGGCGATCAGATCAAGTTGATCATGCCGGGCAACATCACCTTCGCCACCAACTCGGACGCGATCTCCAGCAGCTTCTATACGCCGCTGAACAACCTGGCCAACTCGCTCAAGCAGTTCAGCCAGAACACCATCCAGATCGTGGGTTACACCGATAGCACCGGCAGCCGCCAGTTGAACATGGACCTGTCCCGGCGTCGTGCGCAGAGCGTGGCCAACTATCTGACCTCCCAAGGCGTCAGCGCTGCCAACCTGAGCGCTCGTGGTGCCGGTCCGGATAATCCGATTGCCAGCAATGCCGACGTCAACGGTCGCGCGCAGAACCGTCGTGTAGAAGTGAACCTGGGCCCAATCCCAGGCCAGCAGTATGGCCAGCCGGCCGCCCAGCAACAGGCGCCGCAGCAGAACAACCAGTTCCAGGGCAACCCGTACTCGCAGTACCAGTAATCTGCAGCCAATAAAAAGGGCGCCGTGCAATCAATGCACGGCGCCCTTTTTTGTGGCCGTCGGTTACATCAATCGATGTACTCGAACACCTTCACGATCTTCTGTACGCCGGACACGCCCTGTACCAAGTTCGCCGCACGGGTCGCTTCCGCCTGGGTCAGCAGGCCCATCAGGTAAACGATGCCGTTGTCGGTGACGACTTTGATGCGTGAACCGGGAATGGCGTTGTCGGTCAGCATCTGCGCCTTGATCTTGGTGGTCAGCAGCGCATCGTTGCTGATGGCCAGCAGGGTGATCGGGTCCATTACCTGCAATTCGTTGTGGACCTTCTTGACCCGCTGCACGGCCGAGGCGGCTTGTTCGGCCTGAGCCTTGAGTTCGGCACGTGGCGTTTGGCCGGCGAGCAGCACCACGCCGTTGAAGCTGGTCACGACGATGCGCGACGCGCCATTGCCCAGGTCCGTAGCGGCCTTGGCGACGTTGACCTCGACCTTGGTTTCGATCAGCGAGTCGTCAATCTTGCTGCCGAAGGTGCGGGTGCCCTTGTCGTCCTGGATGGGGGTGTCACGTGTCGCGGTGATTGCCGTGCTGCAGCCGCTGATGCCGAGGCACAGCGCAATCGCCAATAGGCTGAGGCGTTTAACGGTCATTCTTCACTCCCGAACAGTTGGCTGTCGATCAGATCGCACAGGCAGTGGATCGTCAGCAGGTGGACTTCCTGAATACGTGCGGTGACATTGGCCGGGACGCGAATCTCCACGTCTTCGGGCAGCAACAGCGAGGCCATGCCGCCGCCGTCGCGGCCAGTCAATGCTACGACAATCATTTCGCGATCATGTGCGGCCTGGATCGCCTGAATAATATTCGCCGAGTTGCCGCTGGTGGAAATCGCCAGCAGCACGTCACCCGGTTGCCCCAGGGCGCGGATCTGTTTGGAGAAGATTTCGTTGTAGCTGTAGTCGTTGGCGATCGAGGTGATCGTCGACGAATCGGTGGTCAAGGCAATGGCCGGCAAGCTCGGACGCTCGCGCTCGAAGCGGTTGAGCAACTCGGACGAGAAATGCTGGGCATCGCCGGCCGAGCCGCCGTTGCCGCACGAAAGCATTTTGCCCTCGTTGAGCAAGGCATTGACCATGACCTGACTGGCTTGCTCGATGTGCGGTGCAAGTACGTCCATCGCCTGTTGCTTGGTGTCGATGCTGGCCTGGAAAAGCTGGCGAATTCGGGATTGCATGTCCATCTGTGTGACCTTAAGTAGCGCGGCTATTTGGCACAGGAATGTGCAGCCCGCAAAGCAAAGAGCAAAAGTATGTGGTGAAGATGTCCGGCGAATCAGCTGTCGAAGGCATCTTTGAGCCAGTTCAAATCAGCTTTGCCAGACGGTGTGCTTTCAATGGCAACCACATCGAAACGGCAGGGGGAGTCAGCCCAGCGATGCTCCTTGAGCAGGAAAAACTGCGCGGCGAGTATCAGCTTCTGACGCTTGCGCCCGTCGATACTGGCGAGCGCGCCACCCCATTGTGCGTGTTTTCTGTAGCGGACTTCGACGAATACTACTGTATCGCCGTCAAGCATGACCAGATCAAGCTCGCCGCGTTTACACAACCAGTTCTGCGCCAGAAGGCGCAGACCCTGTTGTCGAAGATACTCAAGCGCTTGAAGTTCGGCATCCTTGCCGCTTTGTGCGCTGGACCGCTCGGGCATCAGCGTGGGGTATCGGGCAGACGCTGGACCTCGCCGCCGACGAACTTCGCCCACGGCATCTGGCGGTCAACGCGCTGGTGCGTGCTGATGCCCAGGTTGCCCGAGAGGCCGTCAATGCGCGTATCCGGCAATGCCTTGAGTTGGCCTACGCGTGGCGCCAGGCGGTAGGCATCGACGCCCATCGCGTACAGGCGGCCAAGGCTGCCATTGGCTTGCGGCCACTGTGCAGCGACCTGGTTGCGCAGCGGGTCGGTGGTGTTGAGCAGCCAAGGGGTTTCGCAGAACATCACGTTGGTCATGTCCAGGTACTGGTTCTTGTCGCCGCTGGCGCTGAACACGTGAGACGTCGCATACACCGGCACGTCGCCAGCGTACTGGAAGTTCAGGGTCGGCTTGATCTGCTGGGCCAGTTGCGGGGTGACGGCCAGGAAGATGAACTCGATATCCTGGCGACGCGAAGGTTGTGCGGCGACGTCGGTGCCGACGGCGCTTTGCAGGCTCTTGGCACGGCCTTCACTTTTACGCAGTTGGAACAGATCGGCAATCTGCTGGGCGAGGGCGACCGGCTGGTCGACGTACTCGACGCCGACAACGGTGCCGCCGTTGGCTTCCCAGTCCTGGCGGAAGGCCTTGTAGACACGCTCACCCCATTCGCCACGGGGCACCATCGCAGCGGCGCGGTGCAGGCCGTCGGCACGGGCGCGGCGCGAGACTTCGCGAGCTTCGTCTTCAGCCGCCAGGCCGAACTGGAACAACTGCGCCGGGTTTTGATCGGTCTCGCTGTAGTTCAACGCCAGGGTGGTAATCGGCAATTGCGGGCGCGCGCTGAGCTGTTTGACCAGCGGCTTTTCCAGCGGCCCGACGACCAATTGCACGCCGGCAGCCTTGGCCTTGGCGTAGAAGTCGTCGAGGGAGGTCAGGCGCGAGCTGTCATAGAACTCGATGACCGGCGGCTTCTGCCCGGCTTGTTCAGCCTGGTAATGCGCGGCCATGAAGCCTTCGCGCAGGGCCTTGGCCACGTTGGCCAGTGGACCCTCCTGCGGCAGCAGCAGGGCGATCTTGTTCAGCGGCTGGCTCGCCAGTTCCTTGAGTTTGGTCAGCGGCGTCGGCAGTTGCACGGCGGCCGGATGGCCCGGGTTCTGCGCGCGCCAGGTGTCAATGGCGGCTTGCTGTTGCTCCAGCGTGCCGGCGCCCTTGACCGCCTGGGCCAGGGTGATCCAGCCGTCGAGCGTCGGGTTGCCGCTGGCTTGCAGCTGTTCGGCCGGCAGCGCGGCAATCAGCGCCCAGATGGCTTCATGGTTGCTCTTGGCGGCGTCGCCGGTCAGCAGTGGCGCCATGGTCACACGCTCGCGAGCGGCGGCCAGGGTCTGGCCGTCGGCTTCATAGGCGCGTGCATGTACGGTGCCGGTGCGGACCTGCTGTTCGGCCGGCAGCTCCTTCAGGTTCTGCAGGCTGGGGTGGTTCAACGCCGCCAGCGCGGCCTTGGGCTGGTTACGCGTCATGGCCAGTTCGGCGGCCAGGGTGTTGGCGAACACCTGCGCAGCGGGCTTGAGAACATCCAGCGGCACCTGCGCAAGAATCTGCGACGAGCGGCCAGCGTTGTTCTGGTGGTAGGCCATGTCGGCCGCGCTCAGGCGCAGCAACGCAGCTTTTTCGGGCGTGTTGGCGGTAGTCGCCTGTTCGAGCAGTTGCTCGATACTGGCATCCGGGGTCCGTGGCAGGTCGCCAAGGCGGGACGAGGGCGAGCTGGCACAGGCGCCCAGCAAGGCAGCGAGGCAGAGGGCGGAGAGCAGCCGCAGGCAAGGGATCATGTAAGTGTTCCTGATACCGATCAAATTAGCGTGGAATTGTACCCAAGCACTGGCCCAGGCGCGATGTTACTGGCGTGAAACCGTGAATTTAGGTGGTGCAAATGTTGCGTTTGGGTGGCTAGGGCCGACCGACGGCTGAAACGGCATCCATCTCGATGGCATATTTCCGCGGCGTCGACGCGCTACAATGTGGCTTTTGCCAACCATCGAGGTGTGCGTTTTGACTGCTCCAGGTCCTTTGAATTCCACTGCAGGCTCGCTTTTTGTCGTGGCGACGCCCATTGGCAACCTGGACGACATCAGCGCCCGGGCGCTTAAAGTGTTGCGCGACGTTAAATTGATCGCTGCGGAAGACACTCGGCACTCCCAGCGCTTGATGCAGCATTTCGGCATCAGTACGCCATTGGCGGCCTGCCACGAACATAACGAGCGCGAAGAAGGCAGCCGTTTTATCACGCGCCTGCTGGCCGGTGACGATGTGGCGCTGATTTCCGATGCCGGTACCCCGCTGATTTCCGATCCCGGTTACCACCTGGTCCGTCAGGCGCGTGCCGCGGGTATCAATGTAGTGCCGGTTCCGGGCGCATGCGCTTTGATTGCGGCGTTATCCGCCGCGGGGTTGCCGTCGGATCGTTTCATCTTCGAAGGTTTCCTGCCGGCCAAGGCGGTGGGGCGTCGCGCACGTCTTCAGGCGCTTAAGGAAGAACCGCGCACGCTGATCTTCTATGAAGCCCCGCATCGTATCCTCGAATGCCTGCAGGACATGGAGCTGGTGTTCGGTGGCGAGCGCCTGGCGCTGCTGGCCCGCGAGCTGACCAAGACCTTCGAGACGCTCAAGGGGCTGCCGCTGGAAGAACTGCGCGCGTTTGTCGAAGGTGACAGCAATCAGCAGCGTGGCGAGTGCGTGGTGCTGGTGGCGGGTTGGACGGCGCCGGAAAATGAAGACGCCGTCGGTGGCGAAGCCATGCGCGTTCTGGATCTGCTGCTCAAGGAGATGCCCCTTAAGCGAGCGGCGGCGCTGGCAGCGGAAATCACCGGAGTGCGTAAAAATGTGTTGTATCAGGCCGCGCTGGATAAACAGAAAGCCGAATAGTTCCGGGGTTAAACCGGTATTCCGTCTGAACGTGATGGCATTGCTGCACTTTTAATACTTGTCCTAACTCCGTCGTGCCGTTAACCTGCGCGGCGGAGAGTCGATTGGACAGTCGCTGCCCTCTATGAAAATTAGGGGGGGGAGGAAAGTCCGGGCTCCATAGGGCGAAGTGCCAGGTAATGCCTGGGAGGCGTGAGCCTACGGAAAGTGCCACAGAAAATAACCGCCTAAGCACTTCGGTGCCGGTAAGGGTGAAAAGGTGCGGTAAGAGCGCACCGCACGTCTGGCAACAGTTCGTGGCTAGGTAAACCCCACTTGGAGCAAGACCAAATAGGGTCCCAAGGCGTGGCCCGCGCTGGGACCGGGTAGGTTGCTAAAGATGTCCAGTGATGGCCATCGTAGACGAATGACTGTTCAAGACAGAACCCGGCTTATAGATCGACTCTCCACCTTTTTTCCTTCTGTCCGAATCTCGTGCAGAAACCCGGTAGTAACGCAAGAATCCCTCCCTGCCAAATCATTGGCAGATGCATCTTGGTAATACCAAAAAAATCTTACTCTTAATAAATTACTTTAACTTTGAAGCATAGCTCTTTGAGCTATTTGTGCTTATTGAGCCAAAAATACCGCTGAACTCTGATTTCTCCTCCTCTTGCGCTCCTAAATCTCCGTTCTGTAAGGCTTTTCCTTGAATCCGCGCCTTGACGGTGTGGTGGACGCATTCCTATAGTGTGCGCAAGTGGCGGAAAGTGGCACAAAGTGGGTTTTTTTAACGTAAAGCGCTAAAATTTGGAGAAACGCATCTGTGTTTCGCGGAGCTAACGCTATCAGTCTCGATGCAAAAGGCCGTCTCGCTATGCCGAGCCGGTATCGTGACGAGCTGATTTCGCGAAGTTCCGGGCAGTTAATCATCACGATCGATGCCGTTGACCCTTGTTTATGCGTTTACCCCCTCGATGAGTGGGAGTTGATTGAAACCAAACTGCGTGCCTTGCCTTCATTGCGTGAAGAAAACCGCCGTCTGCAGCGTTTGCTGATCGGTAATGCCGTCGACCTCGAACTCGATGGCAGTGGTCGTTTCCTGGTGCCTCCGCGTCTGCGCGAGTACGCCAAGCTCGACAAGCGCGCAATGCTGGTGGGCCAACTGAACAAGTTCCAATTGTGGGACGAAGATGCCTGGGATGCTGTTTCTGCAGCTGACCTGGCTGCTATTCAACAACCGGGCGCCATGCCTGATGAACTGCGTGATTTGATCTTGTGACTATTGATAGCGGCTTTAACCACATCACCGTACTGCTTGACGAAGCCGTTGAGGCTCTCGCCGTACGCGCGGATGGCTGCTATCTGGATGGCACCTTCGGCAGGGGCGGGCACAGCCGGTTGATACTCAGCCAGCTCGGGTCCGACGGTAAACTTCTCGGGTTCGACAAAGACCCCCAGGCGATTGCCACCGGGCAAGCGCTAGCGGCCGAAGACGGCCGCTTTGTCGTTGTACAACGCAGCTTTGCCGAGCTGGGTGCCGAAGTCGCCGAGCGCGGCATGGCAGGCAAGGTGGCCGGGGTTTTGCTCGACCTGGGCGTGTCCTCGCCGCAGCTCGATGACCCGGAGCGCGGTTTCAGTTTCATGAACGACGGCCCGCTGGATATGCGTATGGACCCCACCCGTGGTGTCAGTGCCGCCCAGTTCATCGCCACCGCGCCGGTGGAAGAAATCGCCCGTGTGTTCAAGGAATACGGTGAAGAACGCTTCGCCGGTCGCATGGCGCGCGCCGTGGTCGAGCGCCGCGAAATCCAGCCGTTCGAGCGCACCGCCGACCTGGCGGAAGTGCTGAAAGTCGCCAACCCTGCCTGGGAAAAGGGCAAGAACCCGGCGACCCGTGCGTTCCAGGGCCTGCGCATTCACGTCAACAATGAGTTGGGCGATCTGGAAGCCGGCCTCGAAGCCGCGCTGGAAGCCTTGGAAGTGGGCGGGCGCCTGGTGGTGATCAGCTTCCACTCCCTGGAAGACCGCATCGTCAAACTGTTCATGCGTCGCCTGGTCAAGGGTGAATCCGACAACCTGCCACGCAACCTGCCGGTGCGTTTCGAAGCCTTCGTGCCGAAAATCAAAATCCATGGCAAGGCGCAGTTCGCTTCCGAAGCTGAACTCAAGGCCAACCCACGCTCCCGTAGCGCCGTCATGCGCGTCGCGGAGAAGTTGCGGTGAGCAGGCTCTTCGCCAAGCCCCTCCCGGGCGGCAGCTTCTTTATGTTGCTGCTGTTTATCGGCGTGCTGGTGTCCGCGATTGCGGTGTCCTACAGCGCCCATTACAACCGCCAACTGCTCAATACCCTGTACGGCGAATTGAGTGTGCGTGATAAAGCGCAGGCGGAGTGGGGCCGGTTGATCCTCGAGCAAAGCACCTGGACCGCCCATAGCCGCATCGAAATACTGGCCACCGAACAGTTGAAGATGCACATCCCCGGCGCGGCCGAAGTTCGAATGGTGGCGCCATGATGAAACTCGAAGGCGCACTTTACCCGTGGCGCTTCCGCCTGATGCTCGGCTTGCTGGCCTTGATGGTCGGCGCCATCGCCTGGCGGATCATCGACCTGCAGGTGGTCGACCGCGACTTCCTGATCGGCCAGGGCGATGCCCGTAGCCTGCGACATATTCCGATTCCTGCACACCGCGGCCTGATCACCGACCGTAACGGCGAGCCCCTGGCCGTCAGTACGCCGGTGACCACGCTGTGGGCCAACGCCAAGGAATTGCAGGTAGCCAAGGACAAATGGCCACAACTGGCTGCCGCGTTGGGTCAGGACCCGAAAGCCCTGGCCGAGCGCCTGGAAGCCCAGGCCAATAAAGAATTCATCTACCTGGTTCGCGGCCTCACCCCCGAACAGGGCCAGCAAGTGCTCGACCTCAAGGTCCCCGGTGTCTATGGCATCGAGGAATTCCGCCGTTTCTACCCGGCCGGTGAAACCACCGCGCACATGGTTGGCTTTACCGACATCGACGACCATGGTCGCGAAGGGGTTGAGCTGGCCTACGATGAATGGCTGGCCGGCGTGCCCGGCAAGCGACAGGTCATCAAGGATCGGCGCGGCAGACTGATCAAAGACGTCCAAGTCACCAAAAACGCCAAGGCCGGCAAGCCCTTGGCGTTGTCGATTGACCTGCGCCTGCAATACCTGGCCAACCGCGAGCTGCGTAACGCGATCATCGAGAACGGCGCGAAGGCCGGCAGCCTGGTGATCATGGACGTGAAGACCGGCGAGATCCTCGCCATGGTCAACCAGCCGACCTACAACCCGAACAACCGTCGCAACCTGCAACCGGCGATGATGCGCAACCGCGCGATGATCGACGTGTTCGAGCCGGGTTCGACCATGAAAGCCATCTCCATGAGTGCCGCCCTGGAAACCGGGCGCTGGAAGCCCAGCGACAAGGTCGAGGTCTACCCCGGCACCCTGCAGTTGGGCAAATACACCATTCGTGACGTGTCGCGTACCGAAGGCCCGGTGTTGGATCTGACAGGTATCCTGATCAACTCCAGTAACGTGGGCATGAGTAAGGTCGCCTTCGATATCGGCGGCGAAACCATCTACCACCTGGCGCAAAAGATTGGCCTTGGCCAACCCACCGGCCTGGACTTCCCGGGTGAGCGCGTGGGCAACCTGCCGAACTACCGCGACTGGAAAAAAGCCGAGACCGCCACGCTGTCCTACGGCTATGGCCTGTCGGTGACCGCGATCCAGCTGGCCCATGCTTTCTCTGTATTGGCCAATAACGGTCGGATGGTTCCTTTGAGCCTGATCCACGTCGACGAAGCGCCGAAAGCGACCCAGGTGATTCCGGAAAACGTCGCCAAGACCATGCAAGGCATGCTGCAACAAGTGATCGAAGCACCGCGTGGCGTATTCCGCGCCCAGGTGCCGGCGTATCACGTGGCCGGCAAGTCGGGTACTGCGCGTAAGACCTCGGTCGGCACCAAAGGCTATGCCGAGAACTCCTATCGCTCGCTGTTCGCCGGTTTCGGCCCGATGAGCGACCCGCGCTACGCCATCGTCGTCGTGATCGATGAACCGAGTAAAGCGGGCTACTTCGGTGGCCTGGTGTCGGCGCCGGTGTTCAGCAAAGTGATGTCCGGCACCCTGCGCCTGATGAACATCACGCCGGACAACCTGCCGCCGACCCAACAAGCGAACGCCGGACCACCGGCCGCCGCGGTAAAAGCCAATGGAGGGCGCGGCTGATGTCTCTTAGCCTGAACAAGATTTTTGCCCATGCCGGTCGCGATCTGCTGATCCGCGAGCTGACGCTGGACAGTCGTAATGTACGCGCCGGGGACCTGTTTCTGGCGGTGCCTGGCGGCAAATACGATGGCCGCGCGCACATCGCCGATGCCCTGCAACGCGGCGCCGCCGCCGTGGCGTATGAAGTGGACGGTGCCACCGTGCTGCCGATCACCGACGTGCCGTTGATTCCCGTCAAGGGCCTGGCCGCGCAACTGTCGGACATCGCCGGGCGTTTCTACGGCGATCCGAGCCGCCACCTGAACCTGATTGGCGTGACCGGCACCAACGGCAAGACCAGCGTGACCCAACTGGTCGCCCAGGCGCTTGACCTGTTGGGCCAGCACTGCGGCATCGTCGGCACCCTGGGCACCGGTTTCTATGGCGCGCTGCAAAGCGGCCTGCACACCACGCCGAACCCGATCGCCGTGCAAGCGACCCTGGCCGACCTGAAAAAGGCCGGTGCCAAGGCGGTTGCCATGGAAGTGTCGTCCCACGGTTTGCACCAGGGCCGCGTTGCTGCGCTGGCTTTCGATGTGGCGGTGATGACCAACCTGTCCCGCGATCACCTGGACTACCACGGCACCATGCAAGCCTACGCCGCCGAGAAGGCCAAGCTGTTTGCCTGGAACGACCTGAAGTGCCGCGTGGTGAACCTGGATGACGCGTTCGGTCGCGAGCTGGCTGCCCAAGACAGCGAAGCGCGCCTGATCAGCTACAGCCTGGAAGACTCCCGCGCCTATCTGTATTGCCGCGAAGCCCAATTCAATGACGAGGGCGTGCGCGCCACGTTGGTGACGCCGCAGGGCGAGCACCATTTGCGCAGCACCTTGCTGGGTCGTTTCAACCTGAGCAACGTCCTCGCGGCGATCGGTGCGCTACTCGGTCTGGATTACGCGCTCGATGAAATCCTGCGCGTGCTGCCGAAGCTGGAAGGCCCGGCCGGTCGCATGCAACGTCTGGGCGGCGGTTCGCAGCCGCTGGTGGTGGTCGATTACGCCCACACCCCGGACGCACTGGAAAAAGTCCTGCTGGCCCTGCGCCCACACGCCAAGGGCAAGTTGCTGTGCCTGTTCGGCTGTGGCGGTGATCGCGATCGCGGCAAGCGTCCATTGATGGCCGAGATTGTCGAGCGTCTGGCCGATGGCGTGCTCGTCACCGACGACAACCCGCGCAGCGAAGACCCGAGCCAGATTTTCGACGACATCCGCGTCGGCTTCAAAGACCCATCCAAAGCCAGTTTCATTGCCGGTCGCGGCGCGGCCATTGCCCAATTGATCGCCAGCGCCAGCGTCGACGATGTCGTGGTACTGGCTGGTAAAGGTCACGAGGACTACCAGGAAATCAACGGCGAACGCCACGCTTTCTCCGATCTGGTCGAGGCCGATCATGCCTTGACCGCCTGGGAGGTCGCCCATGCTTAAAGCGATGAAATTCAGCGAGCTGACCCAGGCCCTCTCGGCGCGCATGCTGTCGGGTGATTGCAGTTTCAATGGCGTCAGTATCGATAGCCGTGCGATCAAGCCGGGCCAACTGTTTGTTGCCCTGGCCGGTCCGCGTTTCGACGGCCATGACTACCTGAATGAAGTCGCCGCCAAAGGCGCAGTCGGTGCCCTAGTGCAACGCGAAGTGACGGACTCCACCCTGCCGCAATTGCTGGTGGCCGACACGCGCCTGGCCTTGGGCCAACTGGGTGCGCTGAACCGTGCCGCGTTCACCAAGCCGGTGGCCGCGATCACCGGCTCCAGCGGCAAGACCACGGTCAAGGAACTGCTCGCCGGTGTCCTGCGCACGCGCGGGCCGGTGCTGGCCACCCGTGGCAACCTGAACAACGATTTCGGCGCACCGCTGACCCTGCTCGAACTGGCCCCGGAACACACGGCGGCCGTGATCGAGTTGGGCGCTTCGCGTATTGGCGAAATTGCCTACACCGTGGCGCTGACCAAGCCTCACGTGGCAATTATCAACAACGCCGGGACCGCCCACGTCGGCGAGTTCGGCGGCCCGGAAAAAATCGTCGAAGCCAAGGGCGAAATCCTCGAAGGCCTCGATGCCTCGGGCATAGCTGTGTTGAATCTTGACGACAAGGCCTTCGAGACCTGGCGTGTACGCGCCGCCGGTCGCAAGGTGCTGACGTTCGCCGTGCTGAATGCTGCGGCCGATTTCCACGCGTCGAACATCGCGGTCGACGCCCGTGGTTGCCCGTCCTTTACCTTGCATTCGCCGCAAGGCGAGCAGCATGTGCAGTTGAACCTGCTGGGCAACCATAACATCGCCAATGCCTTGGCGGCCGCGGCTGCGGCTTACGCCCTGGGCGTGTCGCTGTTCGGCATCGCCACCGGCCTGGGCGCGGTGCAACCGGTCAAGGGCCGTACCGTCGCGCAATTGGCCAGCAATGGCATGCGCGTGATTGATGACACTTACAACGCCAACCAGTCCTCGGTCTGCGCCGCCATCGACCTGCTCAAGGGTTTCGATGGGCGCAAGGTGCTGGTGCTGGGTGATATCGCCGAACTGGGCGATTGGGCCGAACAGTCCCATCGGGAAGTCGGCGCTTACGCCAGCGGCAAAGTCGACGCGCTCTACGCCGTCGGCCCGAACATGGCTCATGCCGTCAATGCCTTCGGCCCCGGTGCGCGGCATTTCGCCACCCAGGCCGAGTTGATCCAGGCGCTGCGTGTGGGCGAACAAGACAAACACACAACCATTTTGATCAAGGGATCGCGCAGCGCGGTGATGGAAAACGTCGTCGTGGCCTTGTGTGGCTCAAGTACGGAGAAACATTAATGCTGCTGCTGCTGGCTGAGTATCTGCAACAGTTCCACAAAGGCTTCGCGGTCTTCCAGTACCTGACCCTGCGCGGGATTCTGGGCGTGCTGACCGCGCTGTCTCTGTCGCTGTTCCTGGGGCCGTGGATGATCCGCACCCTGCAGAACCTGCAAATTGGTCAATCGGTTCGCAATGACGGCCCGCAGTCGCACCTGTCCAAATCCGGCACCCCGACCATGGGCGGCGCGCTGATTCTGTCGTCCATCGGCATCAGCACCTTGCTCTGGGCCGACCTGTACAACCGCTACGTTTGGGTGGTGCTGCTGGTGACCTTGTTGTTCGGCGCCATCGGCTGGGTCGATGACTATCGCAAAGTGATCGAGAAAAACTCCAAGGGGCTGCCAAGCCGCTGGAAGTATTTCTGGCAGTCGGTGTTCGGCCTGGCCGCCGCGATCTTCCTCTACATGACGGCTCCAAGCGCGGTCGAGACCACCTTGATCATCCCGATGCTCAAGGATGCGAGCATTCCGCTGGGCATCGGCTTCGTGGTGCTGACCTACTTCGTCATCGTCGGCTCCAGCAACGCGGTGAACCTGACCGACGGCCTCGACGGCCTGGCGATCATGCCGACGGTGATGGTGGGCGGCGCACTGGGCATCTTCTGCTACCTGTCGGGTAACGTGAAATTCGCTGAATACCTGCTGATCCCGTATGTGCCGGGCGCCGGTGAACTGATCGTGTTCTGCGGCGCGCTGATCGGTGCCGGGCTGGGCTTCCTGTGGTTCAACACCTATCCCGCGCAAGTGTTCATGGGCGATGTCGGCGCACTGGCGCTGGGCGCGGCCCTGGGCACCATCGCGGTGATCGTTCGCCAGGAAATCGTGCTGTTCATCATGGGCGGTGTGTTCGTGATGGAAACCCTGTCGGTGGTCATCCAGGTGGCTTCTTTCAAATTGACCGGGCGCCGCGTGTTCCGCATGGCGCCGATCCACCACCACTTTGAACTCAAGGGCTGGCCTGAGCCGCGTGTGATCGTCCGATTCTGGATCATCACCGTGATTCTCGTGCTGGTCGGCCTTGCCACCCTGAAACTGAGGTAGAAACGAGTGTCCCTGATCGCTTCAGACCACTTCCGCATCGTTGTCGGCCTCGGCAAGAGCGGCATGTCCCTGGTTCGCTTCCTGGCGAACCAGGGCACGTCGTTTGCCGTCGCCGATACGCGGGAAAATCCACCGGAGCTGGTCACGCTGCGCCGTGACTACCCGCACGTGGAAGTGCGTTGTGGCGAGTTGGATGTCGAGTTTCTGTGCCGTGCCGACGAGCTCTACGTGAGCCCCGGCCTGGCCCTGGCGACACCGGCCCTGCAAGCCGCGGCGGCGCGTGGCGTGAAGCTGTCCGGCGATATCGACCTGTTCGCGCGTAACGCGAAGGCGCCGATCATCGCGATCAGCGGTTCCAACGCGAAAAGCACCGTGACCACCCTGGTCGGCGAGATGGCGGCTGCGGCCGGCAAGCGCGTGGCCGTGGGCGGCAACCTCGGCACCCCGGCGCTGGACCTGCTCAGCGACGACGTCGAGCTGTACGTGATGGAACTGTCGAGCTTCCAGCTGGAAACCACCCACGACCTGGGCGCTGAAGTGGCCACCGTATTGAACGTCAGCGAAGACCACATGGACCGCTACAGCGGCCTGCCGGCCTATCACCTGGCCAAGCACCGGATCTTCCGCGGCGCCAAACAAGTGGTGGTCAACCGCCAGGATGCCCTGAGCCGTCCGCTGATGGGCGAGGGCCTGCCGTGCTGGACCTTCGGCCTGGGCAAACCCGACTTCAAGGCCTTCGGTATCCGTGAAGAGAACGGCGAGAAATACCTGGCCTTCGAATTCCAGAACCTGATGCCGGTGCGCGAGCTGAAAATCCGTGGCGCCCACAACCAATCCAACGCCCTCGCGGCCTTGGCGCTGGGGCATGCCGTGGGCTTGCCGTTCGATGCCATGCTCGCGAGCCTGCGCACCTTCGGCGGCCTCGAGCATCGCTGCCAGTGGGTCCGCGACCTGAATGGCGTCAGCTATTACAACGACTCCAAGGCCACCAACGTCGGTGCGGCCCTGGCCGCCATCGAAGGCCTGGGTGCCGATATCGACGGCAAGCTGTTGCTGATCGCCGGTGGCGACGGCAAAGGCGCCGACTTCAAGGACCTCAAGGGGCCGGTGGCCCAGCATTGCCGCGCCGTGGTGCTGATGGGCCGCGATGCCGACTTGATCGCCGCCGCCCTTGGTGATGCGGTGCCGCAAGTGCGCGCCAGCTCACTCGACGACGCGATTGCCCAGTGCAAAGCCCTGGCCCAGCCGGGTGATGCGGTGCTGCTGTCGCCGGCGTGCGCCAGTTTCGACATGTTCAAGAACTACGAAGAGCGCGGCCAGCTGTTCGCCCGCGCCGTGGAGGCCTTGGCATGAATCTCAACCTCCGTAACATCATCAAGCCGTACCCGTCGCCGATCATTACCGGGCGCGGCATCGACCTCGACTTCCCGATGCTCGCCGGTTGCCTGGCTTTGCTCGGCCTGGGGCTGGTGATGATCACGTCGGCGTCCTCCGAAGTGGCGGCCGTGCAGTCGGGCAACACCCTGTACATGATGATCCGTCACCTGGTGTACCTGGTGATCGGCCTCGGCGCGTGCATCGTCACCATGATGATCCCCATCGCCACCTGGCAGCGTCTGGGTTGGCTGATGCTGATCGGTGCGTTTGGCTTGCTGATCATGGTGATCCTGCCCGGCATTGGCCGCGAGGTGAACGGTTCGATGCGCTGGATCGGCTTCGGTGCGTTCAACGTGCAGCCGTCGGAAATCGCCAAGGTGTTCGTGGTGATCTACCTCGCCGGCTACCTGGTGCGGCGTCAGAAAGAAGTGCGTGAAAGCTGGATGGGTTTCTTCAAGCCGTTCATCGTGCTGCTGCCCATGGCCGGCCTGTTGCTGATGGAACCTGACTTCGGGGCCACCGTCGTGATGATGGGTGCCGCTGCGGCGATGCTGTTCCTCGGTGGGGTCGGGCTGTTCCGCTTCACCTTGATGGTGGTGCTGGCGGTGGCCGCCGTGACCGTGCTGGTGCAGGCGCAACCTTATCGGATGGCCCGTCTGATCACCTTCACCGACCCGTGGTCCGACCAGTTCGGCTCCGGCTACCAGTTGACCCAGGCGCTGATCGCCTTCGGTCGCGGCGAGTGGCTGGGCGTGGGCCTGGGCAACAGCGTGCAGAAACAATTCTACCTGCCGGAAGCGCACACCGACTTCGTGTTCTCGGTGCTCGCCGAAGAGCTGGGCGTGGTCGGTTCGCTGTGTACCGTCGCATTGTTCGTGTTCGTGTGTGTGCGCGGCATGTACATCGGCTTGTGGGCCGAGAAGGCCAAACAGTATTTCGCTGCGTATGTGGCGTATGGCTTGTCGTTCCTGTGGATCGGCCAGTTCCTGATCAATATCGGCGTGAACGTCGGCCTGCTGCCGACCAAGGGCCTGACCTTGCCGTTTCTCAGTTACGGCGGCAGTTCGTTGGTGATCTGCTGTGCCTGTCTTGGCTTGTTGCTGCGCATCGAGTGGGAGAGTCGAACCCACCTGGGCAGCGAAGAGATGGAGTTCAGCGAAAGTGACTTCGCCGAGGAGCCGACCCATGGGCGCTAACGTGCTGATCATGGCGGGCGGCACCGGGGGCCATGTGTTCCCGGCCCTGGCCTGTGCGCGCGAATTCCAGAGCCGTGGCTACAGCGTGCATTGGCTGGGAACGCCGCGCGGCATCGAAAACGAACTGGTGCCGAGCGCCGGCTTGCCGCTGCATTTGATCAACGTCACGGGCCTGCGCGGCAAGGGCAAGCTGTCGCTGCTCAAGGCACCGTTCGTGTTGCTCAAGGCGGTGTGGCAGGCGCGCAAGGTCATCCGTGAATTGCAGCCGGTGTGTGTGCTCGGTTTCGGCGGTTACGTGACCGGCCCCGGCGGCGTCGCGGCCAGGCTCGCGGGCGTGCCGGTGATCGTGCATGAGCAGAACGCTGTCGCCGGCACCGCCAACCGCTTGCTGGTGCCGCTGGCGGCGCGGGTGTGCGAAGCGTTCCCGAATACCTTCGGCGCCTCGGACAAACGTCGCACCACCGGCAACCCGGTACGCACCGAGCTGTTTATGGACATTGCCCGGCAGCCCTTGGCCGGGCGCAAGGCGCACCTGCTGATCCTGGGCGGGAGCCTGGGCGCCGAGCCGCTGAATAAATTGCTGCCGCAAGCGCTGGCGCAACTGCCTGTGGACGTGCGCCCGCAGGTCTTTCACCAGGCCGGCAAGAACCACGATGAAGTCACCGCCACGCGTTATCGCGAGGCCGGTGTCGAGGCTGATGTGCAGCCCTTCATCAAAGACATGGCCCAAGCCTATGGCTGGGCCGACCTGGTGGTCTGTCGCGCTGGTGCGCTGACCGTCAGTGAACTGGCCGCCGCCGGTCTGCCGTCCTTGCTGGTGCCTTTGCCCCATGCGATCGACGATCACCAGACCCGCAACGCCGAATATTTGGCCGGGGAGGGCGCTGCCTTCCTACTGCCGCAAAGAACGACTGGCGCCGCCGATTTGGCCGCACGCCTGACCGAGGTTTTGATGCAACCGGAACGACTCAACAGCATGGCGAGCACCGCACGCCGCCTGGCCAAACCTGACGCAACCCGCACCGTGGTCGATATCTGCCTGGAGGTGGCCCATGGTTGAGAATCAGAAAGCCATGCCGCAACCGGAAATGCGCCGCATCCGTCGTATCCACTTCGTCGGGATCGGCGGCGTGGGCATGTGTGGCATTGCCGAAGTATTGCTGAACCTGGGCTACCAGGTGTCCGGCTCCGACTTGAAAGAGTCGCCGGTCACCGAGCGCCTGAAGTCCTTCGGCGCGAAAATCTTCATCGGCCACCGCGCCGAGAACGCCGTCGAGGCCGACGTGCTGGTGGTGTCCAGCGCCGTGAACACCTCCAACCCGGAAGTTGCCA
This sequence comes from Pseudomonas veronii, assembly GCF_002028325.1. Lineage (NCBI taxonomy): Bacteria > Pseudomonadati > Pseudomonadota > Gammaproteobacteria > Pseudomonadales > Pseudomonadaceae > Pseudomonas > Pseudomonas veronii. The sequence continues at coordinate 1,115,174 of NZ_CP018420.1, forward strand.
GCGCCCTTGAGCGCCGCATTCCCGTGGTGCCCCGCGCCGAGATGCTGGCCGAGCTGATGCGCTACCGCCACGGCATTGCCGTCGCCGGTACCCACGGCAAGACCACCACCACCAGCCTGATCGCCTCGGTGTTCGCGGCCGGTGGCCTGGACCCGACCTTTGTGATCGGTGGCCGCCTGAATGCAGCCGGCACCAATGCGCAACTGGGCACCAGCCGCTACCTGATCGCCGAAGCCGACGAAAGCGATGCCAGCTTCCTGCACCTGCAACCGCTGGTGGCCGTGGTCACCAACATCGACGCCGACCACATGGCGACCTACGACGGCGACTTCAACAAGTTGAAGAAAACCTTCGTCGAGTTCCTGCATAACCTGCCGTTCTACGGTTTGGCAGTGGTGTGCCTGGATGACCCGGTGGTGCGCGAGATCCTGCCGCTGGTCAAGCGTCCGACCGTGACCTACGGCTTCAGCGAAGACGCCGACGTGCGTGCGATCAATGTGCGCCAGCAAGGCATGCAGACGTTCTTCACCGTGCTGCGCCCGGACCGCGAACCGCTGGACGTGTCGGTGAACATGCCGGGCAACCACAACGTGCTCAATTCCCTGGCGACCATCTGCATTGCCTCCGATGAAGGCGTCAGCGATGAAGCCATTGTCGAGGGCCTGTCGGGCTTTGCCGGCGTGGGCCGGCGCTTCCAGGTCTACGGGCAACTGCCGGTGGAAGGTGGCGAGGTGATGCTGGTGGACGACTACGGTCACCACCCGACCGAAGTCGCCGCCGTGATCAAGGCCGTGCGCGGTGGTTGGCCGGAGCGTCGCCTGGTGATGGTCTACCAGCCGCACCGCTACAGCCGCACCCGCGACCTGTATGACGATTTCGTCAATGTACTGGCCGATGCCAACGTGCTGCTGCTGATGGAAGTCTATCCGGCCGGTGAAGAACCGATCCCAGGGGCGGACAGCCGCAAACTGTGCAACAGCATCCGTCAGCGCGGCCAGTTGGACCCGATCTACATCGAGCGCGGTGTGGACCTGGCGCCGATCGTCAAGCCGCTGCTGCGCGCCGGCGACATCCTGCTGTGCCAGGGTGCCGGTGATATCGGCGGCCTTGCGCCTAAATTGCTGGCGAGCCCCTTGTTCGTAAACAAAGCACTTGCTGCTGAACAGGGGAAGTCGAAATGACCACGAACTACGCCTCCCTGTTCTCCACCATCGCCCCTGCCGACTTCGGCCGCGTGGCCGTGCTGTTCGGCGGTAAGAGCGCTGAGCGTGAAGTGTCGCTCAAGTCCGGCAACGCCGTGCTCGAAGCGCTGCAAAGCGCGGGCGTGAATGCGTTCGGGATCGACGTGGGTGACGACTTCCTCGCACGCCTGCAGGCCGAGAAGATCGACCGCGCCTTCATCATCCTGCACGGCCGTGGTGGTGAAGACGGCAGCATGCAAGGCCTGCTGGAGTGTGCCGGGATTCCTTACACCGGCAGCGGCATCCTCGCCTCGGCGCTGGCCATGGACAAGTTGCGCACCAAGCAGGTGTGGCACAGCCTGGGAATTCCTACCCCGCGTCACAGTGTGCTGTGCAGCGAAGACGATTGTATTTCTGCAGCCAAGGAACTGGGCCTGCCTTTGATCGTCAAACCAGCCCATGAAGGCTCCAGTATCGGCATGGCTAAAGTGAACTCGGCCGCCGAATTGATCGACGCATGGAAAGCGGCAAGTACCTACGATTCGCAAGTGTTGGTGGAACAGTGGATCCAAGGTCCCGAGTACACCATCGCCACCCTGCGTGGCCAGGTATTGCCGCCCATCGCCTTGGGCACGCCCCACACCTTTTACGATTACGACGCCAAGTACCTGGCTTCCGATACCCAGTACCGGATCCCCTGCGGCCTTGACGCAAGCAAAGAACAGGAATTGATGGACCTCACGGCGAAAGCCTGTGAGGCGCTGGGTATCGCCGGTTGGGCGCGGGCAGACGTGATGCAGGACGACCAAGGGAATTTCTGGTTCCTGGAAGTCAACACCGCACCGGGCATGACCGACCACAGCCTGGTCCCTATGGCCGCGCGCGCAGCCGGCCTGGATTTCCAGCAGTTGGTGCTGGCGATCCTGGCGGCCAGCGTTGCCGGTGAAGAAAGGCAGCGAGGCTAAGACATGAAAGGCGCATCGCTTCGTCATCAGCCCCCACCCGCACCCGGCCGCAAGCCGGTGCCACGGGGTGCCAGCCGAATGGTGGCTAAAGAGCCGATGTCGGCGCGCCTGCCGAAAGCCAACTTTGGTTTCCTCAAGGCGCTGTTCTGGCCGGTGTTGCTGGTGGTGTTGGGCTTCGGCACTTACGAAGGCGCGCAGCGTCTATTGCCTTATGCCGACCGGCCGATCACCAAGATCAGCGTGCAGGGCGACTTGAGCTACATCAGCCAGCAAGCGGTGCAGCAGCGCATCGGCCCGTTCCTGGCGGCGAGCTTCTTCACCATCGACCTGGCCGGCATGCGCCGGGAGCTGGAGCAGATGCCGTGGATCGCCCACGCCGAAGTCCGCCGTGTATGGCCGGACCAGGTGACGATCCGCCTGGAAGAACAACTGCCCGTGGCCCGTTGGGGCGATGAGGCGCTGTTGAACAACCAGGGCCAGGCGTTCACCCCGCGTGAGCTGGCCAATTACGAGCACCTGCCGCAGCTGTTCGGGCCGCAGCGGGCGCAGCAGCAAGTGATGCAGCAGTACCAGGCCTTGAGCCAGATGCTGCGGCCGCTGGGCTTCTCCATTGCACGCCTGGAATTGCGTGAACGGGGCAGCTGGTTTTTGACGACCGGGGCAGGCAGTTCCGGCCCGGGCATCGAGTTGTTGCTGGGACGCGACCGCTTGGTGGAAAAGATGCGCCGCTTTATTGCCATCTATGAAAAGACCTTGAAAGAACAGATTACGAACATTGCGAGCGTCGACCTGCGTTACGCCAACGGCCTTGCCGTCGGCTGGCGTGAACCGGCTGCGCCCACGGCAGCGCAACCCGCTGTCGCGAAGAATTAAGAAGAGGCAGGACCCATGGCAAACGTGCAAAGCGGCAAAATGATCGTCGGTCTCGATATCGGCACCTCCAAGGTGGTGGCGCTGGTGGGCGAGGTCGGGGAAGACGGCACGATCGAAATCGTCGGTATTGGCACGCATCCGTCACGGGGCCTGAAGAAGGGCGTGGTGGTGAACATCGAGTCCACCGTGCAATCGATCCAGCGCGCCATCGAAGAAGCGCAGCTGATGGCCGGTTGCCGGATTCACTCGGCGTTCGTCGGCGTGGCGGGCAATCACATCCGCAGCCTGAACTCCCACGGCATCGTGGCGATCCGCGACCGCGAAGTCAGCGCGGCCGACCTTGAGCGCGTACTCGACGCCGCCCAGGCCGTGGCGATCCCGGCGGACCAGCGCGTGCTGCACACCCTGCCGCAGGACTACGTGATCGACAACCAGGAAGGCGTGCGCGAGCCCCTGGGCATGTCAGGCGTGCGCCTGGAAGCCAAGGTCCACGTGGTGACCTGCGCGGTCAATGCCGCACAGAACATTGAAAAGTGCGTGCGTCGCTGCGGCCTGGAAATCGACGACATCATTCTCGAGCAACTGGCTTCGGCCTACTCGGTACTGACCGACGACGAAAAAGAACTGGGCGTGTGCCTGGTCGACATCGGCGGCGGCACCACCGACATCGCGATCTTCACCGAGGGTGCGATCCGTCACACCGCCGTGATCCCGATTGCCGGCGACCAGGTCACCAACGACATCGCCATGGCGTTGCGCACACCGACGCAGTACGCCGAAGAGATCAAGATCCGCTATGCCTGCGCCCTGGCCAAACTGGCCGGTGCCGGTGAAACCATCAAGGTGCCGAGCGTGGGCGACCGTCCACCGCGCGAGCTGTCGCGCCAGGCCCTGGCCGAAGTGGTCGAGCCGCGTTACGACGAGCTGTTCACCCTGATCCAGGCGGAACTGCGCCGCAGCGGCTACGAAGATTTGATCCCGGCCGGCATCGTGCTGACCGGTGGCACCTCGAAGATGGAAGGCGCGGTCGAACTGGCCGAAGAGATCTTCCACATGCCAGTTCGCCTGGGCGTGCCCCATGGCGTCAAAGGCCTGGGCGACGTGGTGCGCAACCCGATTTATTCCACCGGTGTGGGCTTGCTGTTGTACGGGCTGCAAAAGCAGACCGACGGCATTTCCCTGTCGGGCCCGAGCATCCGCGACAGCTACCGCGGCGACGACGAAGCGAAAGCGCCGTTGTTCGAACGGTTGCAGGCTTGGGTCAAAGGCAATTTCTAACGATTTACCGCAACACCGTAAAAAAGCAGTAGGCGAAAAAACTAGAGAACACGAAAGGAGAGGGAAAATGTTCGAACTCGTAGACAACATCCCCGCAAGCCCGGTCATCAAAGTGATCGGTGTCGGCGGTGGCGGCGGCAACGCTGTCAACCATATGGTCAAGAGCAACATTGAAGGCGTTGAATTCATCTGCGCCAACACTGATGCCCAGGCGCTGAAGAGCATCGGCGCGCGGACCATCCTGCAATTGGGCACCGCCGTGACCAAGGGCCTCGGCGCTGGCGCCAACCCGGAAGTCGGCCGTCAAGCCGCGCTGGAAGACCGCGAGCGTATCGCCGAAGTGCTGCAAGGCACCAACATGGTGTTCATCACCACCGGCATGGGCGGCGGTACCGGTACCGGTGCAGCGCCGATCATCGCCGAAGTGGCCAAGGAAATGGGGATTCTGACGGTCGCCGTCGTGACCCGTCCGTTCCCGTTCGAAGGCCGCAAGCGCATGCAGATCGCCGACGAAGGTATCCGTCTGCTGTCTGAAAGCGTCGACTCGTTGATCACCATCCCCAACGAGAAGCTGCTGACCATCCTGGGCAAGGACGCGAGCCTGCTGTCCGCGTTCGCCAAGGCTGACGATGTACTGGCCGGTGCCGTTCGCGGTATCTCCGACATCATCAAGCGCCCGGGCATGATCAACGTCGACTTTGCCGACGTGCGTACCGTGATGAGCGAAATGGGCATGGCGATGATGGGCACTGGCTGCGCCAGCGGTCCGAACCGTGCGCGTGAAGCCACCGAAGCGGCCATCCGCAACCCGTTGCTCGAAGACGTGAACCTGCAAGGCGCACGCGGCATCCTGGTGAACATCACCGCCGGTCCTGACCTGTCCCTGGGTGAGTACTCCGACGTGGGTAGCATCATCGAAGCCTTCGCTTCCGAGCACGCGATGGTCAAAGTCGGCACCGTGATCGATCCGGACATGCGCGACGAACTGCATGTGACCGTGGTCGCGACCGGCCTGGGCGCAAAAATCGAGAAGCCTGTAAAGGTCATCGACAATACCGTTCACACCGGCCACAACAGCCACGCCAGCCAGGCGGCTGCCGCTCCAGCGCCTGCGCGCCAGGAACTGCCGTCGGTGAACTACCGTGATCTGGACCGTCCGACCGTGATGCGCAATCAGGCTCAGGCCGGTGCTGCAGCGTCCCGTAGCCCGAATCCGCAAGATGATCTGGACTACCTGGACATCCCGGCATTCCTGCGTCGTCAGGCCGATTAATGGAATGTATCAGGGCTATGAAGGTGATTGGTGTTCAGCAAAGGTCTGGTCTGCTATTATCGCCAGCCTTTGTTGATACCAGTTCGCAATTTGCGCTGAAGCGGTCCAAGCCATGATTAAACAACGCACCCTGAAGAATATTATTCGTGCCACAGGTGTAGGTCTGCACTCCGGGGAGAAGGTATACCTGACCCTCAAACCTGCACCTGTCGACACCGGCATCGTGTTTGTTCGTGCCGACCTGGACCCTGTGGTGCAGATTCCTGCTCGCGCGGAAAACGTCGGCGAAACCACGATGTCGACCACATTGGTCAACGGTGACGTCAAGGTGGACACGGTGGAGCACTTGCTCTCGGCCATGGCTGGCCTGGGCATCGATAACGCCTACGTCGAGCTCTCCGCGTCCGAAGTCCCCATCATGGATGGCAGCGCTGGTCCCTTCGTATTCTTGATTCAATCTGCCGGCCTGGAAGAACAGGACGCAGCCAAGAAGTTCATTCGCATTCTGCGGGAAGTGACAGTAGAAGACGGCGACAAACGCGCCACCTTCGTCCCGTTCGAAGGCTTTAAAGTGAGCTTTGAGATCGATTTCGATCACCCGGTATTTCGCGACCGCACCCAAAGCGCAAGCGTGGATTTTTCCAGTACTTCGTTCGTAAAAGAAGTCAGCCGCGCCCGCACCTTTGGTTTCATGAGTGACATCGAGTACCTGCGCAAGCACAACCTCGCACTCGGCGGCAGCGTTGAAAACGCCATTGTGGTCGACGCGGATGGTGTACTGAACGAAGACGGCCTTCGCTATGAAGACGAATTCGTGAAGCACAAGATCCTCGATGCAATCGGTGACCTCTACCTGCTGGGCAATAGCCTGATAGGCGAGTTCAAAGGCTTCAAGTCGGGCCACGCCCTTAACAACCAGCTGCTGCGCAAGTTGATTGAGCAGACAGATGCTTGGGAAGTCGTGACCTTCGAAGATGCCAGCACCGCACCGATCTCTTACATGCGTCCCGTTGCGGCGGTGTAAGTAACAACTCTCTTTCTTTAGTTTTTAAGGGCTGCCTTCGGGTGGCCCTTTTTATTTTCCGTGGCGAGCGAGCCACAATGGCCTGTTCGCCTCAGTCATCGCGCCGTTGCCTCCACGATGCAATTGCGCCCACTGTGCTTGGCTTCATACAGCGCGCGGTCCGCACTGAGCTGCAAGTCCTCCAGGGACATGCGACTGCGCTTGTCCCACGTACTCAGGCCAATGCTCACGGTAATCGGCCGTTCATCCCCTGCCACCCGTGGCAAGTGCTCGACGCCGCGGCGGATATGCTCGGCGATTAGCCATGCGCCCCTGATATCGGTAGACGGCAACACCACGGCGAACTCTTCACCGCCATAACGTGCGGCCAGGTCGGCCGGGCGACGGATGTTGCCGCCGATCACCTGGGCGACGTTGCGCAACGCTTCATCGCCGCCGTGATGGCCATGACGGTCGTTGAATGCCTTGAAGTGGTCGACGTCGATCATCAACAGCGTCAGCGGTTCGGCGGAGCGCTGGGCGCGGTCCCATTCCAGGCGCAGGCGTTGGTCCAGAATGCGCCGGTTGGCCAGGCCGGTGAGCGCGTCGGTGGCTGCCAGTTCTGACAGCACCTTCTCCGCGCGAAAACGGCGGCGCAGCTCCCGGCGCAGCATCCAGGTCAGCCATAACAGGCCGATACACAGGATGCCGGTGGCGCCGCCGGTCAGCGTCGCCGCGCGCTTCCATGGCGCGAACACGTCCTCACTGGACAACGCCACGACCACAATCAGCGGCAGCTCGCCGACATTGGTGAAGGTATACAGGCGCTCCTTGCCGGTGATGGTCGAGATGGCCCGAAAGCTGCCGCTTCCTTCGCGCAGCATGCGCTTGAAGTTGGGGCGATCACTCAGGTCCTTGTTGATCATGTCGCGCTCCAGCAGCGGTTGCTGGGCCAGGAGAATGCCGTGGCTGCTCAACAGGTTGACCGAGCTGCTATTGCCGATGGTCAGGCTGTTGAACAACTGATCGAAGTACGCCAGGCGCATGGTGGCCACCGCGACCCCGAGGAACTCGCCGTTGGCGCCGGTGACGCGGCGGCTGAACGCGATGCGCCAGACTTGCTCGCAATGGCACTGAATCATGAACGGCCGGCTGATGAACAGGTCGCTCTGGTTGGTGATTTTATGCACGAGGAAGTAGTCGCGATCAGCCAAATTACGCGAGGTCGGCTTGAGCGTCGAAGAGTCAGCAACGACGGCGCCATTGGCGTCCAGCAACAGCACTTGGTCTTTGAACAGCGCGGCCGTCGACAGCTCGAATTGCACCAGATGCCGGATATCCCCCGATACCTTGGACAAATCCGTGCGCTGCGTGGCGGCGATCAACCCTTGCAGCGCGAGGTCGTATAGCTCGACGTTACGCAGCACATCGGCGTTGATCAGTTGGGTGATGTTGGTGGTTGAGCGTTTCGCCGCCTGCAGGGTGCTGGCGTGTTCGCGGATCAACAGCACCGCGACGATAATCACAATCAATGCGACGGTGAAGCCGCTGCCTAGCATCAACAATAATTCTGTGCGTTCAGATGGGGTACGAAAAGGGCGTGGACTCATCGGGCAGACTTCAACGGTGAAGATACTGGCAGTTTAGTTCTACCCGATGAAAATTGATTGTTTGGTTGCAAAGAAAGTGCGGCGACTTAGAACACGTTGATCGGATAGTCGACGATCACCCGGTATTCATCCACATCCCGATCCACCGCCGAGTAGCCATTGCTGCCGCGGTTGGTCGCCCATTGCAGGCGCAGGGACAGATCCTTGGCCTTGCCGCCCTGTACCACGTATTTCACGTCGATGTCCCGTTCCCAGTGCTTGGCGTCCTGGCCGTCGGCGCTGTACCAGGCGCTGTAGCCCCGGCTGGTGGGATCGACTTTGCTCAGGTCGGTCTTACCGCTGCTGTAGGACACGGCAGTGGTCAGGCCCGGCATGCCGAGGCCGATGAAGTCGTAGGCGTACTTGAGCTTCCACGACCGCTCGTTGGGGCCGTTGAAGTCCGAGTATTGCTGGGAGTTGTCCAGGTACACGCTGTCGCCCTGGGTGATGTAGTCGAACGGTGTGTTGCCGTTCACCCGCTGGTACGCGGCGGTGACGCTGTGGCTGCCCACGGCTACGGTGAAATGCAGGCTGTAGGTGTTGTTGTCGATGTTACCCAGCAACGACTGGCCGCTGTCTTGGGTGTGGTAGTAGTGCAGGCCGGGGTTGAGGCTGACCAGGTCGTTCAGCGCGTAGGTGTAGTCCAGGTCGTAGTAGTACTGGTGCCACACATCCTTGAGTTCGGCGGCGTACAGGTTGCTGGTCAGTCCCGGTACGCCGCTGAACGACACGCCGGCCCAGTCCAGGTGCTGGCTGTCGGTGTGTTCCGGCAGTGTGCCGTAGCTGGTGCCGATGCGCTGGTGGCCGCTCTGGTTGTAGAGCTTGGTGAAGCTGGCCTGGCCGCCTTCGATCATCCAGCCGTCGAGGCTGTGGTTGGTCAGGCTTACGCCGCGAAAGGTCTGGGGCAGCATGCGGGTCAGGCCGCCGGCGATCACCGGGTTGTTGAGGAACAGGTCGCCGGCTTTCAGTTCCGTGTCGAACGCGCGCATCTTCAACGTGCCGCCTGCGGTGGAGAACGACCCCGGCGCCTTGCCGCTGCCTTGACTGTTGCCATACGGGAGGATGCTGGAGCCGTCGGTGCCGCCACCGCCGTCGAGCTTGAGGCCGAGCATGGCGTGGGCATCCAGGCCGAAACCGACGGTGCCCTGGGTGTAGCCGGATTCGAAGATGCCGAGAAAGCCCTGGCCCCATTCTTTGTTGTCATCAGTGTGGATGTCGTGACGGTCGCGGTTCATGTAGTAGTTGCGGGCGTTGAGCTTGAGGCTTGCGCCTTCGACGAAACCGTCGGCGGGGGTGGTGTCTGCTGCGTGGGCGAGGGGGGCGATCGTTGCTGTAATCGCGAGGAATAACGGGGTGAACGTCAGCGAGTTCTTCACCGGTGGAGCTCCTTTGGTCAAACGGAAACGGCCAATGTCGTGGGGGTGTGCCTGGCCTTTTTTGCGGCAAAAAAAAAGCCGCTGAAGTCAGCGGCTTTAAGACAGATTCCCAGTGTAGAGCCCTGGAAAAAAGTCGAGGGAAATTCGGGTAAGCAGGTCAGCTGTCTTTGCCGTCGCGCTCATCGATGCGTCAAATTAACGCAGGCGAGCGCTGCGATACAGAGTGTAACAAGATAATGACTGTTGCCCAAATCGCAACAGTCAGAGCTTTGGCGCATGCCAATGTGGGAGGGGGCTTGCCCCCGATAGCGGTGTATCAGTCACTGAAGTACTGACTGATCCGCCGCCATCGGGGGCAAGCCCCCTCCCACATTGGTCTGAAGTGTTCTCAAGCGTTAGACGGGCAGGGTAATACCGAAGGTGTTGCCGCCGGCGTCACTGCGCACGAATACATCGCCGCCATGCATCAGCGCAATCGCCTTGACGATGGCCAGCCCCAGCCCATGGTTGGCGCCACTGTTGCTGCGCGATGCGTCCACCCGATAGAAGCGTTCGAACAGCCGAGGCAGGTGCTCGCTGGCAATCGCGTCGCCGGGGTTGGTCACGGCGATCGCCACCTGATGCTCCCGCACGTCGATGTTCACCGCGATGACCTGCCCTGGCGCGGTGTGCTGCACCGCGTTGCTCAGCAGGTTGATCAGTGCGCGGCGCAGGTGGGCTCTTTCGATCTGCACCCGGGCGTCGCCGTGGACGTGCACCCGGACCTGGGCGTCTTCGAGGATGAAGTCCAGGTAGTCGAGGGTGGTCGCCACTTCGTCGGCCAGGGAGCTTTCGATCAGCTTGGTGGCCTTGCTGCCCTGGTCGGCGCTGGCGAGGAACAGCATGTCGTTGATGATCGAACGCAGGCGCTCCAGTTCTTCCAGGTTCGATTGCAGCACCTCGAAATAATGTTCGGCCGAGCGCCCGCGTGTCAGGGCCACCTGGGTCTGGCCGATCAGGTTGGTCAGGGGCGAGCGCAGTTCATGGGCGACGTCGGCATTGAACGATTCCAGGCGCGAGTAGGCCTGTTCGACGCGGTCCAGGGTGGCGTTGAACGAGTTGACGAACTGACGCAACTCCGGCGGCAGCGGCGACAGTTGCAGGCGCCCGGAGAGTTTCGGCGGTGCGAGTTTCTGCGCTTCGTCCGAGAGTTTACTCAGCGGCTTGAGGCCGATGCGCGAGACCCAGAACCCCAGCAGCGCCGCCAGCACCACGCCGATAAACGCCAGGCTGATCAGCGCCACCAGCAAGTGGTGCTGGGTGGCGCGGAAGTTTTCGGTGTCGATGGCGATCATGAAGCGCAACGGCGGGCGCTGGTCCTGGGCGGGGAACTGGCTCACCAGCACCTTGAACGGTTCGGTGTGATCGGCCAGGCGCAAGTCGCGCTTGCCGGTCGGGCCGGTGGCGAAGGCGCGGATCTGTGCGTCCGGGCTGCCATATTCGTAGTTCGGGTCGCTGCTCACCACCCAGAAACGGATGCGCTTGTCTTCCTCGGCCAACAACTTGAGTTTGGCCTTGATCTTGGTCCAATGCTCCGGCGTGCCGAAGCGCGTCACCGACGACTCCAACACGCTGTAGCGCGCATCCAGTTCGGCCTCGGGTAACAGGCCCAAGCCACGGTCCACCTGCTGATAGAGCGCGCCGCCGATCAACAGGAAGATCAGCAGCGCCACCAGGGTGAACATGCCGCTCAAGCGCAGCGCGATGGAGTTAGTTGACACCGCGGTTCTCCAGCACATAACCCATGCCACGGATGGTGTGCAGCAGCTTCTGTTCGAACGGCCCGTCGAGCTTGGCGCGCAGGCGTTTGATCGCGACTTCGACCACGTTGGCGTCGCTGTCGAAGTTGATGTCCCAGACCATCTCCGCGATGGCGGTCTTGGACAGGATCTCACCCTGGCGCCGCGCCAATACGCTGAGCAGCGAGAACTCCTTGGCGGTCAGGTCCAGGCGCACGCCGTTGCGGCTGGCCTTGCGGCTGATCAGGTCGATCCACAGGTCGGCGACCGTCACCTGCACCGGTTCGTGCCCGCCACTGCGGCGGGTCAGGGCTTGCAGGCGCGCCACCAGCTCCAGGAACGAAAACGGCTTGCCCAGGTAATCGTCGGCGCCTTCACGCAGGCCGCGAATGCGGTCTTCCACGCGCTCGCGGGCGGTGAGCATGATCACCGGCGTTTGCTTGCGCGCGCGCAGGGCACGCAACACGCCGAAGCCGTCGAGACCGGGCAGCATCACGTCGAGCACGATCACCGCGTAATCGTTTTCCAGCGCCAGGTGCAAACCTTCGACGCCTTCACGCGCCACGTCGACGGTGTAGCCTTGCTCCGTCAGGCCGCGATGCAGGTAGTCCGCGGTTTTTTCTTCATCTTCAACGATCAGTACGCGCATGACCCCGCCTTAATGTGTGGTCGCCAACGCGGGCGTTGGTGTGGGCCGGTGGAAAAACCGCTCAAGGTACAAGTATATGATCGGCGTGGTGAACAGCGTCAGCGCCTGGCTCACCAGCAAGCCGCCGACCACCGCGATCCCCAGCGGTTGGCGCAACTCGGCACCGGGGCCTGCGCCGAGCATCAGCGGCACGGCGCCGAGCAGGGCGGCGAGGGTGGTCATGATGATCGGCCGGAACCGCGTGACGCAGGCTTCGTAGATCGCTTCCTCCGGCGGCAGGCCTCTGACCCGCTGCGCTTCGAGGGCGAAGTCGATCATCAGGATGCCGTTCTTCTTCACGATGCCGATCAGCAACACCAGGCCGATCAAGGCCATGATCGAAAAGTCCTGGCCCAGCAGCCACAACATGATCAACGCGCCCAAGCCAGCCGAGGGCAGGGTGGAAATGATCGTCAGCGGGTGGACGAAACTTTCGTACAACACGCCGAGAATGATGTACACCGCCACCAGCGCCGCGAGGATCAGCCACGGCTGGCTGGCCAATGAACTCTGGAACGCCTGGGCCGCGCCCTGGAAGTTGCCGAGGATGGTGGCCGGCATGCCGATTTCGTTCTTGGCCTGGTTGAGCATGATCACCGCATCCCCCAACGCCACGCCGGGCGCCAGGTTGAACGACAGGTTGGCCGCCGGGAACATGCCGTCATGGCTGATGGACAGCGGGCCCACGCTGGGCGGGTCGACCTTGGCCAGGGCCGACAACGGCACCATCTCGTTGGTCAGCGGCGAGCGCAGGTAGAAGTAATTGAGGCTTTCGGCTTTGCCGCGTTGCTGGGTGTCGAGTTCCAGCACCACTTGGTATTGGTTGATTTCGGTCTGGAACTCGTTGATCTGGCGCTGGCCGAATGCGTCGTACAACGCCTGGTCGACATCGGTGGCGGTCAGGCCGAAGCGCGCGGCGGCCTGACGGTCGATGCTGATGTGGGTGATGCTGCCGCCCAGTTGCAGGTCGTTGGACAGGTCGCGAAACGCCGGGTTGGCGCGCAGTTTTTCGGTGAGGCGCTGGGTCCAGGTATTCAGTGTCGCGCCGTCGTTGCTCTTGAGCACGTACTGGTACTGGGCGCGGCTGGGGCCGGAGCTGAGGTTGATGTCCTGGCCGGCGCGCAGGTACAGCACGATGCCCGGCACCTTCGCCAGTTTCGAGCGGATGCGGTCGATGAACTGGCTGGCGGACACGTCGCGATCGCCGCGGTCTTTCAAGGCGATCCAGAAACGGCCGTTGGCGATGGTCTGGTTGCTGCCGGTGACGCCCACCGAATGGGAAAACGTTGCCACTGCCGGGTCAGCCTTGATGATCTCGGCCAGGGCCTTGTGCTTGGCGACCATGTCCGGGAACGACACATCGGCCGCCGCTTCGCTGGTGCCAAGCACGAAGCCGGTGTCCTGCACCGGGAAAAAGCCCTTGGGGATGAACACATAGCCGACCACCGCCAGCGCCAGCGTGACCACGAAGATCGCCAGCATGCTGCGTTGATGGACCAGGGCGCGGCGCAGGTTGCGCGCATAGCCGGCCAGCAGGCGTTCGCTGAAACCGGGCTTGGCCTGGGCCGGATGGGTCGGGGCGCGCATGAACAGCGCCGCCAGGGTCGGCGCCAGGGTCAGCGAAACCACCACCGAAATCAGGATGGTCGAGGTCGCCGTCAGCGCGAATTCCTTGAACAAGCGCCCGACCACGCCGCCCATGAACAGCAGCGGAATGAACGCCGCCACCAGCGAGAAGCTGATGGACACCACGGTAAAGCCAATCTCGCCGGCGCCCTTGATCGCCGCTTCACGCTTGCCCAGCCCGGCTTCGAGATGGCGGTGAATGTTCTCCACCACCACGATCGCATCGTCCACCACAAAGCCCACGGCGATGACGATCGCCACCAGGGTCAGGTTGTTCAGGCTGAAGCCCATCAGGTACATCAGGGCGAAGCTGGCGATCAGCGACACCCCGAGCACGCTCGACACAATCAACGTCGCCGACAGCTGGCGCAGGAACAACGCCATCACCGCCACCACCAGCAGCACGGCGATCAGCAGGGTCACTTCCACTTCATGCAGGGAGGCGCGGATGGTCTTGGTGCGGTCGCTCAACACGCTGACCTGCACCGACGCCGGCAGCATGGCCTGCAGGCGCGGCAGTTGCGCTTGAATGCGGTCGACGGTCTCGACGATGTTCGCGCCGGGCTGGCGCGAGATCACCAGGTTGACCCCCGGGGTGTCGCCGGACCAGGCTTGTACGTAGGCGTTTTCCGAGCCGTTGATGACTTTAGCGATATCGCGCAGTTGAACCGGCGCGCCATTCTTGTAGGACACGATCAGTTGGGCGTAGTCCCCGGGCTGAAACAGCTGGTCGTTGGTCGACAGCGTCGACACGCTGTTCTCCCCGTAGATCGCGCCTTTGGCCAGGTTCAGGCTCGACTGCTGGATCGCCACGCGGATGTCGGCCAGGGTCAGGCCGATGGCCGCGAGCTTATCGGGCGAAGCCTGCACGCGAATCGCCGGACGTTGCTGGCCGGTGATGTTGATCTGGCCGACGCCGTCGATCTGGCTGATCTGCCGTGCCAGCAGGGTTTCCACGTAATCACTCAGCTCGGTGCTGGGCATGCTGTCGGAACTGACGCTGAGGATCAGCACCGGGCTGTCTGCCGGGTTGACCTTCTTCCAGGTCGGCAGGGTCGGCATATCCCTGGGTAACTTGCCGGAAGCGGTGTTGATCGCCGCCTGGACTTCCTGGGCGGCGGTGTCGATGCTCTTGTTCAGGGTGAATTGCAGGGTCAAGAGGCTGGAGCCCAAGGCGCTGCTGGAGGTCATCTGGGTCATGCCGGGGATGGCGCTGAATTGCACCTCCAGCGGCGTGGCCACCGAAGAAGCCATGGTGTCCGGGCTGGCGCCGGGCAGTTGCGCGCTGACCTGGATTGTCGGAAATTCCGCTTCCGGCAGCGGGGCGATGGCCAGTTGCGGGAAGGCAATCAGCCCGAGCAACACCAGGGCGAAGGTCAGCAGCAGGGTCGCGACCGGGTGGTCGACGCACCACGCCGACGGCGAGCGGCTGGCGTTCATGGTTGCACCTTGGCGTCGACGGTCTGGATCACTTGCGGCGGTTCTTTGAGCACGTCGACCCGAGCGCCGGCCTTGAGCCGCGACTGGCCATCGCTGACCAGCACATCACCGGCCTGTACGCCTTTGATGAGCGTCACGTCGCTGTTCTGGTAGGTGACCTGCACCGGCACCACCTCCACCTTGTCGCCGTTGACCCGGTACACAAAGTGCGCGTCCAGGCCGCGTTGCACCACGGTCGGCGGCACCACCAGGGCGTTTTTGTCGAGGCCGGTCTGGATCTTGATGGTCACCAGTTGCCCCGGCCACAGGCGCTGCGTGGCGTTATTGAACTCGGCCTTGGCGCGCAGGGTGCCGGTGGTGGAACTGATCTGGTTGTCGATCAGGCTCAGGTGGCCTTCACCGAGCAGGTCGCCGGTCTGGCCGTCGGTGTCGGCGCCCAGGTAGGCGTCGACGCTGGCTGGGGTAGGGGCCGCGATCAGGCTTTGCAGAGTGGGCAGCATCTGTTGCGGCAGGGAAAATTCGACGGCAATCGGGTCGATCTGCGTCACCGAGAACAGCCCCTGGGCATCGCTCGTGCGCAGGAAGTTGCCTTCATCCACCGTGCGAATCCCTACGCGGCCGCTGACCGGTGAGCGAATCTGAGTGTAGGAAAGCTGCACCTTTGCCGCATCGATCGCCGCCTGATTGCCCTGGACGGTGGCATTGAGTTGGTTGACCAACGCCTGTTGCTGGTCATAGGTCTGCTTGGACACGCCGTCGTCGACACTCAATGCCTTGTAGCGCTTGAGGTTGATCAGCGCGACTTGCAACTGCGCCTGGTTTTCCGCCAACAGCGCCTTGGCCTGCTCGAGGCTGGCGCGGATCGAGCGGTCATCGATGGTCGCCAACAGGTCCCCGGCCTTGACCTGCTGGCCTTCCTTGACCAGCAATCGGGTGAGGATGCCGTCGACCTGTGGGCGGATCACCACGCTGTGCAACGACAGCACCGTCCCAATGCCGCTGACGAAACGCGGGATGTCCTGTTGCGCCACGCTCACCACCCGTACCGGGATCGCTGTCGGCGCCGCCAGTTTGGGTTTGGCCGGCCGCGTCAGGGCCCAGGCTGCAATCGCCAGCACCACGAGGACTCCGACGATCAGCGCGGTTTTTCGTTGAATTTGCATGGAAGTGAGGTGCCAGGGCAGAGGAACGGAAGAGTGAGGTGTCTTTATAGCCCGTCAACCCGGTCAGCAAGGTGACTGCTAACTGACAGCGCTGTCAGTAAACGCCGACCATTCGTACAGGCGGTGGTTAAAGATCCTGAGGGCGCAGGTATACTGCGCGCCAGTGTGGCCCGCAAGCTGGCCCCGCATCAATTTTTGCCTGCTCCGGAGCTTCCATGACTTCCCCGACACATCCCCCTGTTGAAGCGGCCGACCTCGTCGATCCGGCCAGCGCTGAAAGCGTTGAAAAAACCGAGATCCCGGCGTTCAAGTTTCCGTTCAAGCCGGGTGAACTGGCCGGGGCCAAGAATGCCGCCCAGCCGTGGTACAAGAACGGCGCCAAGAACGGGCATACCAAGTCCCCAGGCATGGCGCCGCCGGGCACCCGTCGCTCGATGGGTAAACGCTGAGAATAATAAGTCGCACGCTGTGTCGACTATTGCCTACAACGTCTGCTGAAATTTCTGATTGTAGGGCCACGACCGTTTCTTGAAAGCTTGCACAGCCTCCGTGCCGCCCCGGCGTTTTCCGTCGGCGCGGGAGGGTGAGGTTGGACTTTCCGGAAAAGGACGTTTCCTGTGGCTCTGATACACATTTGTGCCGTGCTCGCGTTATTGCTGGCGGCCGATAGCGTTGCCGCCGGTGAGTCGCCACGGCGCGAAATCCGTTTCGCCGTCGCTGCGCAATTCTCGCCTTTCCAGAGCCGTAACCCGCAAGGCCAGTTGGTCGGCCTGAACATCGACCTGGGTAACGCCCTGTGCGTGCAGTTGAATGTGCGTTGCACCTGGGTCGACCAGGTGCTGGTGGAAAACTTCCCGGCCCTGGAGGCCCGGCAGTTCGACGCAATCATGGGCATGGCGCCCACGTCGATGCGTCGGCGCTGGGTCAACTTCACCGATGAGCTGTATCCGTTCACCACGCGCCTGGTCGCCCGCAGAACATCCGGCCTGCTGCCGACCGTGCGGTCGCTCAAGGGCAAGCGTGTCGGGGTGTTGCTGGGCAGTAATCGCGAAGCCTTCGCCCGAGCGCGGTGGGCGCCCAAGGGCGTTATCGTCAAGAGCTTCTGGCTCAATGACGAACTGATTCGCAGCCTGGTGGCGGGGGATATCGATGCGACCCTGCAAGGCACCGTGGAAATCCGTGAGGTGTTGCTCGATACCGTCGATGGCCAGGACTTTGACTTCCTCGGCCCCGCGATTTCGGCCGAACTCCTGGGCAGCGGCGTGGCGATCGCGGTGCGCAAGCCCGATACCGCCTTGCGCAATGCCCTCAACTGCGCCCTTGAACAACTGATGCAAAGCGGCGAATACCAACGGATCATTCAGCCCTACCGCCTGGATGCCGTTTCCGTCGCGCCCAACGACTAGGCGGCGCGCAGCGGGATAAACGCATAGTTGGCCGGCACCTCGGTGGCAAGCTGTGCCCCCGCGTCCAGCAACTGTTCGGCGATGTCCATCGCGGACACATGAAACACCCACTCATTCGCCACGCCGGGCTGGCTCGCCGCCAGCTCGATCGCCTGGGTAAAGGCATCCATCTGCGGCAGGTACGCCGTAAAGCCATCGCCCTTGAGCGCCGTGGTGCGAATCCCCAACAGGGTACACACCGCCTCTTTGGTCTGCACATCGTCGCGGTCGGCCTGGCGCGAGCGGCGGATCAGTTCAGCCAGTTCCGCGTCCATCAACTCGCCGCCGGCAATCAATACCGGGCCCTGTTCCCACGACTCCGGCGGGCATTCCTTGGCGGCAGGGTTCAACGGGATGTGCGGGTTGATCTCCATCGGATAGATGCGGCAGACCAACGGTCGGCGTTCATAGATGCGGCACAGGTTGTCTTCGTCAAGATTCCGGCAGCGTCCGGGGTTGTAGGCGGCAAAAGTGATGGCCACGAATGCCTGGGTCGTGCCGCTGGGCACCATCGCCGAACGGCGTTCGGCATGTTCGCGTTGTTGCAGTGGCAGGCCCAGGCCGTTGCCGAGAAAACCTTCCACCAGAACGATCACGCTGCCGCCGTCAGCCGCCCACTGGCGGGCTTCTGCGAGGGTCAGGGGGACATGGTGGTCGGTGCAGCATTTGCCACAACCGACGCAGGAAAAATGAGTGTTCATGGCAGATCTGTCACCAGGCTAGGTCAGAGGGCTCGCGCGAACGGTGACGGGTTTTCACCTCTTTTCAACGTTCGGGAGCACTGAAAGCAAGTTGTGCGCCAGTGCCCGTCAGTCTTCGCTGACCACATCGCGCAGCACGAACACCATGCCCGCGCTTTCATAGAGTTTCCGGGCGCGTCGGTTGCTTTCCAGGACCTTGAGGTCCACGTAGGGTTCGCCGCGCTGCTTGAACACCTGGAAGGCGTGCAGCAACAAGGCGCGGCCCAGCCCCTGGCCCTGGGCGCAGGGGTGTACAGACAGGTTCTTGATGAAGGCGCTGGTCCAGCACTGGGCCACGCCGAGGATGCCCTCGGCATTGCTCGCCACCAGGCACAGCGTGGGGTCGAACTCGGCATCGGTCACGAACTGCCGCTGCCAGGTTTGCAGGTCGGCGACGTGGCCGCCGCCTTGCGCCTGGGTCATGCGCAACACCGCGTGAATCGCTGGGGCCCATGCGTCGCGGTAGTGATCCAACTGCGTACCGGCCGGCCACTGCGGCGCGGGCAGGTCGCGGGTGAGGTCGCGGCGTAGCAGTTGGAAATACTCGGCCACCGCTTACAGGCCCTTTTGCGCCACGGTCTGGGCGGCCACCACCAGGCATTTGGTCAGTTCGGGCGAGGAGAATTTGGTCAGCACCGCGTCGGCCCCGGCCACGCGCGCTTTTTCGCTGTTCATCGCGCTGTCCAGGGAGGTGTGCAACAGCACGTAAAGGTCCTGGAAGTCCGGGGTTTCGCGCAGGGTGCGGGTGAGGGCGTAACCGTCCATTTCGGACATTTCGATGTCCGACACCACCACATTGATCTGCTCGACGGTGCCCTGCAGTTCCAGCAGCACGTCGATCGCTTCCTTGGCGCTGCGTGCGGTGTGGCAGGTCAGACCGAGGTTGCGCAGGGTGTGTACTGATTGTTGCAGGGCGACCTGGCTGTCATCCACCACCAGGATTCGCGCGTTGCCCAACACTTCGGCCTCTTCCATGGTCAAGTCGGTCGGCGCCATTTCAATCGGTGCCGGGGCGATGCCGTGGATGACTTTTTCGATGTCCAGCACCTGCACCAGCCCGCCTTCCACCTGGGTGACCCCGGTGATAAACGAGCGATTGCCGCCGGCACCGAAGGGCGGCGGGCGGATATCGGTGGTCAGGCAATGCACGATCTTGCTCACCGCCTGCACATGCAGGCCCTGCTTGGAGCGGCTGACATCGGTGACGATCAGGCAGCCGCCGTCCGGGTCTTCCAACGGCATTTCGCCGAGGGCGCGGCTCAGGTCGATCACCGACAGCGAGGTGCCGCGCAGCATGGCGATACCTTTGACGTGCGGATGGGACTCCGGCAGCTTGGTCAGCGGCGGGCACGGAATGATTTCGCTGACTTTCAGCAGGTTAATGGCCATCAACTTGCCGCTGCGCAAGGTAAAGAGCAGAAGCGAGAGTGAGTCTGCGCGGGCTTTAGACGTGGACATAAAAACCTTCTGTGGATCAGGGTTGATCATCTATGGAGGGTTATCGACTTCATCGGCCCAGGCTTTAGGGGAATGGGCCGATGAAGTTGACTTATCTCAGCCCTTCCATACCTGCGGGTTGACCAGATCCTGCGGGCGGTGGCCGAGCAGGGCGCTGCGCAGGTTGTCGAGGGCGCGGTTGGCCATGGCTGTGCGGGTTTCATGGGTCGCCGAGCCGATGTGCGGCAGGGTCACCGCATTGCTCAGTTGGAACAGTGGCGACTCGGCCAGCGGTTCCTTTTCATACACGTCCAGCCCCGCCCCGCGAATACGCTGGGTTTGCAGGGCTTCGATCAGCGCCGGTTCGTCGACCACCGGGCCGCGGGAAATATTGATCAGGATCGCGCTGGATTTCATCAGCCCCAGCTCGCGATGACTGATCAGGTGCCGGGTCTTTTCGCTCAACGGCACCACCAGGCAGACGAAGTCCGCTTCGGCGAGTAACTGATCCAGGCTGCAGAACTGTGCGCCCAGTTCCTGCTCCAGTGCGGGCTTGCGGCTGTTGCCGCTGTACACAATCGGCATATTGAAGCCCAGGCGCCCGCGCCGGGCCACGGCGGCGCCGATATTGCCCATGCCGACGATGCCCAGTGTCTTGCCATGCACGTCGCAGCCGAACAACGACGCGCCCACGCTGGCTTTCCACTCGCCGGCCTTGGTCCAAGCGTCCAGCTCGGCCACCCGGCGTGCGCTGCTCATCAGCAGGGCGAAGGCGAGGTCGGCGGTGCTTTCGGTGAGGACGTCGGGGGTGTTGGTGAGCATGACCCCGCGTTCGTTGAAGTAGGCCACGTCATAGTTGTCATAGCCCACCGAGATGCTGGACACCACTTCCAGCCGGCTCGCGCCTTCGAGTTGCGCGCGGCCCAGCTTGCGCCCCACGCCGATCAGGCCGTGGGCATGGGGCAGGGCTTCATTGAACTGTGCATTGATGTCGCCCAGCTTGGGGTTGGGGACGATCACCTCGAAATCCTGTTGCAGGCGTTCGATCATTTCCGGGGTGATACGGCTGAAGGCGAGGACAGTCTTTTTCATTGCAGGCGGGCTCATCGACTACGGAAGAATGCCAAGCAAGCTAACATTCCTGCCGGCAATTGTCAGGACACCGTTGAACCTCTGTGGGAAGGGGCTTGCCCCCGATAGCAGTGTGTCAGCCAATACATGCATGACTTCACTACCGCTATCGGGGGCAAGCCCCCTCCCACATTTTTGACCGAGTCCAGCTTCCAGGCTCAGGTTGGTTATAAGGCCGCTCCCAAGAGCAAGAGCCAAATGAGTTCTATCTGATCCATGGAGATCCAAATGTAGGAGGGGGCAAGCCCCCTCCTACATTTTTGACCGAGTCCAGCTTCCAGGCTCAGGTTGGTTATAAGGCCGCTCCTAAGAGCAAGAGCCAAATGAGTTCTATCTGATCCATGGAGATCCAAATGTGGGAGGGGGCTTGCCCCCGATAGCAGTGTGTCAGCCAATACATGCATGACTTCATTACCGCTATCGGGGGCAAGCCCCCTCCTACATTTTTGACCGAGTCCAGCTTCCAGGCTCAGGTTGGTTATAAGGCCGCTCCTAAGAGCAAGAGCCAAATGAGTTCTATCTGATCCATGGAGATCCAAGTGTGGGAGGGGGCTTGCCCCCGATAGCAGTGTGTCAGCCAATACATGCATGACTTCACTACCGCTATCGGGGGCAAGCCCCCTCCCACATTTTTGACCGAGTCCAGCTTCCAGGCTCAGATTGGTTATAAGGCCGCTCCCAAGAGCAAGAGCCAAATGAGTTCTATCTGATCCATGGAGATCCAAATGTGGGAGGGGGCTTGCCCCCGATAGCAGTGTGTCAGCCAATACATGCATGACTTCATTACCGCTATCGGGAGCAAGCCCCCTCCCACATTGGATCGCTATCGTCTGGCAGAAATCAGTTCGCCATCCGCACGCCGCCCAGGCTGCCGCTCAACTCATACGCGACCAATTCCGCCTGGTGCGCCGCGAGAATTTCCGGCAGCGAACCGCGCAGGTATTCCACCCAGGTCTTGATCTTCGCATCCAGGTACTGGCGCGATGGGTAAATGGCGTACAGGTTCAGTTCCTGGGAGCGATAGTTGGGCATCACCCGCACCAGCGTGCCGTTGCGCAGGCCTTCGATGGCGGCGTACACCGGCAACAGGCCGACGCCCATGCCGCTGGTGATGGCGGTTTTCATCGCATCGGCCGAGTTCACCAGGAACGGCGATGTGTTGATCGCGACACTTTCCTGGCCGTCAGGGCCGTTGAAGCTCCATTTATCCAGCAGGACCACCGGGCTGACCAGGCGCAGGCAGGCGTGGTTGAGCAGATCGTGGGGCCGTTGCGCGCAGCCTTTGGCTTTGACGTAGTCCGGCGAGGCGCAGGCGATGCTGTAGGTGATGCCCAGACGCTGGGACACGAAGCCCGAGTCCGGCAGTTCGCTGGCCAGCACGATGGACACGTCGTAGCCTTCATCGAGCAAGTCCGGCACGCGGTTGGCCAGGGTCAGGTCGAAGGTCACGTCCGGGTGAGTGCGGCGGTAGCGGGCAATGGCGTCGATGACGAAATGCTGGCCGATACCGGTCATGGTATGCACTTTCAACTGGCCGGCGGGGCGCGCGTGGGCGTCGCTGGCTTCGGCCTCGGCTTCTTCGACGTAGGCCAGGATTTGCTCGCAGCGTAATAAATAGCGTTTACCCGCCTCCGTGAGTGCAATGCGGCGGGTAGTGCGGTTGAGCAAGCGGGTTTGCAGATGGGCCTCCAGGTTGGAGACCGCGCGCGAAATGTTGGCGGTGGTGGTGTCCAGCTGTGCGGCGGCGGCGGTGAAGCTGCCGGCTTCGGCCACAGAACTGAAGGCGCGCATGTTTTGCAAAGTGTCCATGGGGTGTTCTCAAGGGAGATAGCAAATTGTGACAGAAAGTTACGTAGACCAGTGATCCCTACGAAGGGATTATCGCCTGAACGGTAATAAAGATTCACAGGAATACCAGCTTATCGTCATTCCCCTCGCGTCCTAGAATTACACCACCTACCCTGCATCACCCACCTCAGGAATTCGCAGCAGTGCCGCGTCGCATCAGCAGAGAGCTGAAGACTCTCAGTGTTTGGGCCTTATCGTTAGCAATCAGCGGCTGCATCGGAACCGGAGGAATCGCCCCCCAAGACCAGGCCCTCAGCGCCAATACCCTGGCCACCGACGAGGCGATCCAGAGCGCCGCCCGGGACGCCCGCTGGCCCACCGCGCAATGGTGGCAGGCCTATGGCGATCCCCAGCTCAACCGCTGGGTCGAACTCGCGACCCACGACAGCCCGAGCCTGGCCATGGCTGCCGCGCGTGTGCGTGAAGCGCGGGCCATGGCCGGGATTGTCGAGTCGGCCGAGTCGTTGCAGATCAACAGCGACACCACCCTCAAGCGCCACAACTGGCCGAACGACCAGTTCTACGGCCCGGGTGCATTGAGCGGTTCCAACACCTGGGACAACAATACGTCCCTGGGCTTCAGCTACGCCCTCGACCTGTGGGGCCGCGAAAGCAACGCCACCGAGCGTGCCGTCGACCTGGCGCACATGAGCGTGGCCGAAGCACGCCAGGCCCAGCTCGAACTGCAGAACAACGTAGTGCGCGCCTATATCCAGCTGTCGTTGCATTACGCCAACCGCGACATCGTCGCGGCCACGCTGGCCCAGCAACAGCAGATTCTCGACCTGGCGAATAAACGCCTGAACGCGGGCATTGGCACGCATTTCGATGTGAGCCAGGCCGAAACCCCGTTGCCCGAGACCCATCGCCAACTCGATGCCCTGGACGAAGAGATCGCCCTGAGCCGCAACCAGTTGGCGGCGTTGGCGGGTAAAGGCCCGGGCGAGGGCGCGCGACTGCAACGTCCGACCTTGTCCCTCGGCGCGCCGCTGAAATTGCCGTCCAGCCTGCCCGCGCAATTGCTCGGCCAGCGCCCGGACGTGGTCGCCAGCCGTTGGCAGGTGGCAGCGCAGGCGCGTGGCATCGATGTCGCGCACGCCGGTTTCTACCCCAACGTCGATCTGGTCGGCAGCCTCGGCTACATGGCCACCGGCGGCGGCATGCTGGGTTTTCTGGCCGGCAAGAAATTCAACTACAACGTCGGTCCGGCCATCACCCTGCCGATCTTCGACGGCGGCCGCCTGCGTTCGCAGCTGGGTGAAGCCAGCGCCGGCTATGACATCGCCGTGGCGCATTACAACCAGACCCTGGTCAACGCGCTCAAGGGCATCAGCGACCAGTTGATCCGCCGCGAATCCATGGACAAGCAAAAGGGCTTCGCCGCAGAGTCGGTGGCCTCGGCGCAGAAAACCTACGACATCGCGATGATCGCCTACCAGCGCGGCCTTACCGATTACCTCAATGTGCTGAACGCCCAGACCCTGTTGTTCCGCCAGCAGCAAGTCGAGCAGCAGGTGCAGGCCGCGCGTCTGACGGCCCACGCCGACCTGGTGACCGCCCTGGGCGGCGGGCTGGGCGCCGGCAACGATGTTCCGCAAGACACCAAGACTGTCCCGAGCAAGACCCCGGCGGCGCTCGCCGTGTTCGATCACTGAGTAGGATTTGATGACTCCCTTGCCTGCACCGCTGCGCTGGCTGTATTCCCTTGAGTGGCGCCGTGGCTTTTTCGACTGGGCACGCAGTGACGGCGTGACCTGGGTGTACATCTTCAAGGTGCTGATCGCTGCGTTCGCTACGCTGTGGCTGGCCATGCGCCTGGAACTGCCGCAACCGCGCACCGCGATGATCACCGTGTTTATCGTGATGCAACCCCAGAGCGGCCAGGTGTTCGCCAAGAGCTTCTATCGCTTCCTCGGCACCTTGGCCGGGTCGGCGGTGATGGTGTTCCTGATCGCCTTGTTTGCGCAGAACACCGAGCTGTTCCTCGGCTCGCTGGCGATCTGGGTGGGGATCTGCACCGCTGGCGCCACGCGCAACCGCAACTTTCGCGCCTATGGCTTCGTGCTCGCCGGTTACACCGCTGCGATGGTCGGCCTGCCGTCCCTGGCCCACCCGGACGGAGCGTTCATGGCGGCCGTGTGGCGGGTGCTGGAAATTTCCCTGGGGATTCTGGTCTCCACGCTGGTCAGCGCGGCGATCCTGCCGCAGACCTCCAGTGCGGCGATGCGCAACGCGCTGTACCAGCGCTTTGGCGTATTCGCGCTGTTCGTCACCGACGGCCTGCGTGGGCGCAGCCAGCGCGAAACCTTCGAAAGCACCAACGTGCGCTTTATCGCCGAAGCCGTGGGCCTGGAAGGCCTGCGCAGCATCACCGTGTTCGAAGACCCGCACATGCGTCGGCGCAACGGCCGGCTCAGTCGCCTCAACAGCGAATTCATGAGCATCACCACGCGCTTCAACGCCTTGCACCAGTTGCTCGAACGCCTGCGTGCCGATGCCGCGGACCACGTTGTCGCCGAAATCAAACCGGGCTTGCAGGACTTGGCCGAGGTACTCGACGGGTTCTCCGGCCGCGCCCTCACCAGCCCCGACGCGGCGCGGCTGGTCAACCAGTTGAGCGTCTACAAGGACGGCTTGCCCGCCAAGGTCCGCAGCCTGCGAGCGATCTTCCAGCAAGGCAACCCGAGCGAAGACGAGCAGTTGGACTTTCATACCGCCTACGAGCTGCTCTACCGCTTCGTCGACGACCTGCACAACTACGCACAGACCCACGCCTCCCTGGCCGATCACAGCCATGCGCGGGAACAGTGGGACGAAACCTTCATCCCCAAAACCAACTGGCTGGCCTGCGTGGCCTCGGGGGTGCGGGCGTCGTTCATCCTGATCGTGCTCGGCAGCTACTGGGTGGCGACCGCCTGGCCGAGCGGCGCGACCATGACCATGATCGCCGCCGCCACCGTCGGCCTGTCCGCCGCCACACCGAACCCCAAACGCATGGCGTTCCAGATGGCGTGCGGCACCCTGATTGGGGCGCTGGTGGGCTTCGTCGAAATGTTTTTCGTGTTTCCCTGGATCGACGGCTTCCCGCTGCTGTGCGTGATGCTCGCGCCGGTGATCATCCTCGGCGCCTTCCTCGCTTCACGCCCGCAATACGCCGGGGTCGGCGTGGGCCTGCTGATCTTTTTCAGCACCGGTTCGGTGCCGGACAACCTCACGGTCTACAACCCCTACAACTTTATCAACGACTACATCGCGATGATCATCGGCATGCTGGTATGCGCGGCGGCGGGGGCGATCATCCTGCCGCCCAACAGCCGCTGGCTGTGGCGCCGCCTGGAACAGGACCTGCGCGAGCAAGTGGTGTACGCGATCAGCGGCAAGCTCAAGGGCCTGGCGTCGAGTTTCGAAAGCCGCACCCGCGACCTGCTGCACCAGGCCTACGGCCTCGCTGTCGGCCAGCCGCAAGTGCAACGCAACCTGCTGCGCTGGATGTTCGTGGTGCTTGAAGTCGGCCATGCGATCATCGAGTTGCGCAAGGAACAGGCGATCCTGCCGATCCACCCGGCCTACGCCGAATCCCAGCCCTGGCGCCAGGCGATCCGCGTGATGGGCCGCTCACTGGTGCGCCTGTTCCTGCAACCCAGCGCCAGCAACCTGGAGCGCGGGCTGATTGCCGTCGACCATGCGATCAGCCGCGTGCAGGCGACCGACGAACCCTTCGCGCCGCACTTCGATACCTCGGCCCTGCGCCGGGTGAAAAGCTACCTGCACTTCATCCGCACTTCGCTGCTGGACCCGCAATCGCCACTGGCGGCCTACAAGCCCCAAGGCGCGCTTATGTTGAAAGGAGCTGGGCATGCCTCGTGAAATCGCGTTCCACGGCATTTACATGCCGACCGTGACCCTGATGTTTTTGATCGCGGCGGGGTTGGCCTGGGCGCTGGACCGCTTCCTGGGGGGGTTCGATCTGTACCGTTTTTTCTGGCACCCGGCGTTGCTGCGCCTGAGCCTGTTCGTTTGCCTGTTCGGCGCCCTGGCGCTGACCGTCTACCGTTGAGAATGCCCCGATGAAAAAGTTTTTCAGCCTGCTCGCGACCTTGCTGGTTCTGGCTCTGGCGATCTGGATTGGCCGCACGCTGTGGGTGCATTACATGGAAACCCCCTGGACCCGCGATGGCCGCGTGCGTGCCGACATCATCAATGTCGCCGCCGACGTCACCGGCGAAGTGGTCAACGTGCCGGTGCGTGACAACCAGTTGGTGAAAAAGGGCGACCTGCTGATGCAGATCGACCCCGAACACTACCGCCTCGCCGTCAAACAGGCACAAGCCCTTGTCGCTTCGCGCAAAGCCACCTGGGAAATGCGCAAGGACAACGCCCACCGCCGCGCCGACCTCGACGCGCTGGTGATCTCCAGGGAAAACCGCGACGACGCCGGCAACGTCGCCGACTCGGCCCTCGCCGACTACCAGCACGCCCAGGCACAACTGGAAGCCGCCGAACTGAACTTGAAACGCACGCAAGTGGTGGCGGCTGTCGACGGCTACGTCACCAACCTCAACGTGCATCGCGGTGACTACGCGCGCATCGGCGAAGCCAAGATGGCCGTGGTCGATATGAACTCGTTCTGGGTCTATGGCTTCTTCGAAGAAACCAAACTGCCCCACGTCAAGGTCGGCGATAAGGCCGATATGCAGTTGATGAGCGGCGAAACCCTCAAGGGCCATGTGGAAAGCATCTCTCGCGGCATCTACGACCGCGATAACCCCGAGAGCCGCGAACTGATCGCCGACGTGAACCCGACCTTCAACTGGGTGCGCTTGGCCCAGCGCGTGCCGGTGCGGATTCATATCGATGAAGTGCCCGAAGGCGTGTTGTTGGCGGCGGGGATTACCTGCACGGTGATTGTCGACTCTATCCAGCACTGAACCTCTGTCGGGCTGGGCGGGTCGTGACGATTACCTACGGCCCAAACCGCACCAGCAGGCGCTGCCCCACGCGCAGAGACGGCGGCGCCGGCTGATCGAACGCCAATATGCATTCAACGGTACGCGTATTGGCCCTGACCAAGGCGTCGTCTTCCAGGGTGCTGTTGCCCAGTACCGCGCTGATCCGCACCACATGGGCGGTCAGCGCCACTGAACCATCGGCGCTGTCATCGGTGACTTCGGCCTTCATCCCGGGGCGCACCGCACCGGTAAATGACTCGTTGAGCTCAGCCCTTACGATACGCGCCTGGTTCGGCAACAAAACGAAAGCCGGCCCGGACTGTGCAGACACTGCGGCACCGGGTTGAATCAGGCGCCGAACCACCTCGGCGTCGACCGGCGCACGCAGGCTGCGTTGCGCCAGTTCGTAGCGTGCCGCCGTCAGCTTTCTCGCGGCGACTTCGGCGTCTGTCTGAGTCTTTTCAATCTCGTCGCGCAAGCGCTCGGCGGCCTCGTGGGCCCCATCGGCACTCTGGCTGTCGCCGGCGCCTGCCTTGGCGGCGGCGGTCAGGCGGCTGGCCTGCTGCTCGGCGAACTTGAGCTGCCTTGCCAACTGTTTGGCTTGGATCTGCACTTGGCGTTGCTCGGTCAGTGCGGCGGCGACGGCCAGTTGCGCCAGTTCACTGTCCAGGGTGGCGAGCAGTTGGCCTTTCTTGACCTGCTCGCCTTCCGTCACCTTGATCTCGGCGACTACGCCGTCGCGACTCGCGCCGAGCTTGAGCAAACCGCCTTCCACATCGATACGGCCGCGCGCGACGGCCAGGTAGGTTGGCGCCGTTGACGTCGGCGTGGAAGGCGCATCTTCACGGGAGCAGGCGCTCAGCAATACAAGTGCGGTACTCAGAAGCAGCCAAGAGCGAAGCGGGCGCGCGTTCATACAGAGTGTTCCTGGGTTCCGACCATAGCGGCCGGTTGGAAGGGAAGGGATTGATCGTTCAAAATGCGGCCGTCTTCTATGGTCAGCACGCGGTCGCAATTACTGATCAGGCGCGGATCGTGGCTGACGCACAGCACCGTGGTGCCACGCGTGCGGGCGATGCGGTGCAAAATATCGATCACGATCTGGCCGTTGGCTGCATCGAGGGCGCTGGTCGGTTCGTCGGCGAACAACAACTCGGGGGCCTTTGCCACGGCGCGTGCAATCGCTACGCGCTGCTTTTCGCCGCCGGACAATTCGGCCGGGCGCAGTTGCATGCGCGAGCCCAGCCCGACGTCCTCCAGCGCCTCAATGGCGCGTGCTCGGACTTCCGTGCTCGGCAGCCCCAGGTAGCTCAAGGGCAGCTCGACCTGTTGCTGCGCAGTCAACGCCGGAAACAGGTTGAACCCCTGGAATACGAAGCCGGTGTGGCGCAGGCGAAAATTCTCCAGGGCCCGCGTGTCGAGGCTTGAAAGGTTGTGCCCCAGGGCCGATGCGCTGCCGCGGTCGGGCTGCTGCAGGCCGCTGAGGATCGCCAGTAGCGTGCTTTTGCCACAGCCGGACGGGCCTGAGATCAGGGTCAGTTCGCCGGGCCGTATCGCCAGGGTAATGTCATGCAGCACTGGGGTTACGACCCGCCCCGAGGTGAACGATTTACTGATACTGCTGGCTTGCAGCGTGAAGGGTGTGGCGGATGTCAGGAGACTCATGGCAGTGCTATCTCAGAAGGCTGGCCGGGTCGGCGTGGCGTAAGGTGCGGATGGCCGCCAGGCCCGACACGAGTGCCAGGAGCATGCTCAGGCACAGGCAGGCGAGGGCCGCGACGGGCGAAAGCTGCACCGGCACGTTGTAGTGCGCCGCCAGGGCGAAGAACAGGCCGGCGAGCACCGAACTGCCCAGCAGCCCCAGTGCCCCGACCCAGAAAGCCTGCTCCATGACCACTTTGCGCAGGGCATTCACGCCGACGCCAAGGGCGTTCAAGGTGGCGTACTCGCGGATGGAACCGACGACCGCGGCGACCAGCGTCTGGCTGGTGATGACCGCGCCCACCAGGAACACAATCGCGGCCAGAAACAGCACGCCGGCACCGGCACCGGTGTCGAACATCCAATACATCTGCGAGCGCTGGGCGAACTGTTGTGCGGTCCATACCGAGTAGTTGCCGAACGCAGGGCCGTTGCTCAGGCGCGCGGCAACCGCACCGGCCTGAGCGGGATCGCGCACTTTGGCCACCAGGTAGGTGATGCGGTCTGCTGCGGTGGTGGTGTCGAGCTGCCGGGCGGTGGCCAGCGACGCCAGCACATTGACCCCGCCCAGCGCGCGCAGGCCGCTGGTGACGCCCACCACGCGCACACGTTGCCCGTTGATGGTCGCGGCGTCCCCCAGGTTCACGCCCAGGGTGCTCAGATCGGCGCGGTCGACGATCACCGCACCGGGCTCGGCCAGGCGGGCGCGCAGTGCCGTCGGCAGGGCGCGCGCAAACATCAGGCCGTCTGGCCCGGCGTCGATGCCGCTGACAAACACCGACACGCCACCGGTATCTCGCGCACCGCGCCAATCGGCGTCGACCCAGCGAAACGACTCGACACGCAGGACATCGGCGTCCATGCGCAGGCGCATTTCCACGCCGGCATCGATCGGTCTCCCGAGGTTGACGCTTTGCGTGCCGGGGTAACCGACCCAGAGGTCCGCCGTAGAGCCGGTGATATAGACGCTGGCACTGCCGAAAATACCCAGCACCAGCGCAGCCTGAAGCAACTGCAGCAGCCCCGCGAAGCCTACGGCAATCATAGCGGGCAGGAAGCGCCGCCATTCGTGGATCAGTGTCAGACGGGCAAGCGCCACCATCAGTCAGCATCCTTCACTGTCGGGTTCGGTAACGGTGCGCCGCCCAGGGCTTTATAAAGCGCGATGTAGGCGATGTCCCGTTCGGTGCTGGCGCTGTCGGCCTGTCGCATGGCTTGCAGTGCCTGCACGTGGGCGCTCGTCAGCTCCAGTGGGCTCATGAGCCCCAGGCGCTCGCGTTGTTGCAAGGCCTCCAGGCGCGTCTGCGTCGCCTTATGGGCCTGGCGCGAGGCGTGCTCGCGCAGGCGCGTTTGTTCGAGGTCGCCCAGGGCGATTTCGGCTTCGGCAACGCCTTGCAACACCGCCTGGCGATAAGTCAGAACCGCTGCCTGCAACAGGTGGTCTTTCGCGCGGGCAGTGGCGATACGTTGGCCCCAATCGAACAACGGGATGCTGATCCCCGGCCCGGCCGAGAAAATACTGTTGCCGCTGGGCGTGCGCTTGCGGTTGCTGGCAATGTTCAGCGACCACTGCAACGAAGCGCCCAGGCTGAGATGCGGGTAGATATCGGCGCGGCTCATCCCCAACTCCCCGGCGGCCACAAGAACCTCGGCCTCGGCGCTGGCAATTTCCGGGCGTGTGCGCAGCAGGTCCGCCGGCACGTTGTTGAGTTGCCACTGGCCGAGCGTGGGCTGCGGTCCGGGCTGCAGCCAGCGCGGGTCGGGCTCCGGCCGACCCGACAACAGCGCCAACTGCTGGGCATGGCGGTGGATCCGTTGTTGCGGCCCGCTCAGCTGCATCTCGGCTCGCGCCAGTTCCGCCTCGGCGCCCGCCACGTCAGCGTGCGGCGCCAGGGCAAGTTGCTCGCGCACACGCAGCAGCGCCAGTTTTTCCTGCTGAGCGTCACGAATGGCCGTCAGCGCGCGTTCGGCGTGTTGCGCCGAACGCAGCTCAACCCAATGCCGGGTGACTTCGGCGACCAGCGACACCTGGACGCTGCGCAAGTCGGCGGCCACCAGCGCCTGGTTGCCCTCGGCGATGCGATCCGCGCTCTGCCTGGCGCCGAACAGTGGCAGTTCCCATTGCGCATCGAAGCCGATCAGGAAGTACGAACTGCTGGTGTCGGGGCTTATCGCGTCGTGGGTCTTGATCCCGAGCGAGGGCAGATAGGGCGCTTGGGAATGTTGGCTCAGCACACGCGCAGCCCGCAGGCGCTCGACTGCGGCGGCGACGTCGAGGTTGTTGTGCAATGCCTGATCCACCAGGGTATCGAGTTCAGGATCATTGAAGGCGTGCCACCACCGATTGAGGTCGGGCTTGGCCGGCGCCAGTGGGGACGGTGCATTGCGCCATGCCTCTGGCGCGGGCGGTTTCAACGCGGGCAGAGGTGCGACCGAACAGCCTGTCACCGCAGTTAACCCCAGTGACAGTGTGAGCAGCGTCCGACAGGCGCGCGATTTGTTTAAAGGCTTGATAGGGGTCACCCAAGAGGTACCGGAACGGCTGTGTCGAATCGACGCGAACAGCGATCAACGACAAGCTAGGTATGAGGTCTGAGCGTGTTGAGTCAGAAGTCAGCGCGTCACTCTAGCGAGAGTGTCCGTTCAGTTCTGTAGCGAAATTGTATTGCCGCCAATGAGCGGGGGACTCAGGGCGATGGGCTGTGCGCGCAAGCGGGGGGAGGCTTGCGCGCATACTGGCGGGGTGTTGCCTGGCGGTTCAGGCCTGGCAGTACGTCTCGTGCAAATGGCGCCACAGCAGTGCGCCGCTGGCCTGTTTCTCGAAGACCACCGTGGCGCGGCGATCGGTCTGGGTGCCGCTGTCGTCGATCTGATGTTCGCGGTAACTGACGACGGCGCCGCGGGCATGCCGGTCAATGCCGCTCAGTTCGCTCAAGGTGATCTTCAACCCTGGCCGCTGGCCGCCCAGGCGGGTGAACAGGTAATTGACCCCAGCGGCGTTCATGCGTGTGCCGGTGGAGGGCGCAATCATGCTGAACTCCGGCGAGAAGCGCGCGAGCAGCCTTTGCAGCGTGCCTTCAGGCGCCACCCCGGCGAACCATTGTTCGATCTCGACGTGGGTCTGGATCACTTCCTCGAAAAAGTCGCTGTAGTCGATCATTTATAAACTCCTATTCAAACCAAAGCGTCGCTTCAATACGTTTTCCAACAACCCTTTGGGCAGTAACGCCGCCATCAACGGCAGTGCCCGACTGCCATTGCCCGCGCGCAATAAGCGGGGCGGTGTCGGTTGTTGCACGGCGTTCAGGACCTGGCTGGCAAATCGGCTGGCCGGTGTCGGGTTGTCCTGGGAGGCCCGGGAGCGCGCGCGGATGCCTTCGCGCAACGGCCACCACGGCGATTGTTCGTTGATCAACAGCTCCGCCTGGGCCCCGGCGTTTTTCGCAAAGCGGGTATCGATTGCGCCCGGTTGCACTTCCATCACCCGCACGCCAAACGGCGCCAGTTCCATGCGCAGGGCATCGCTCAAGGCATGCACGGCGGCTTTGGAGGCGCAGTAGGCGCCAGCGAATGGTGTCACCAGCACCCCGGAAACGCTGCCGATATTCACCACCAGGCCTTTGCCGCGACGCAGCGCGGGGAAGAACGCCTGGGTCACTCCGACGATGGAAAACACGTTGGTTTCGAACTGACACTGCAGCGCCTCGGTGCCGCCATCGAGCAACGGGCCCATGGCGCCGTAGCCGGCGTTGTTGACCAGCACATCCAGCTCGCCCCACTGCTCGGCCAGGTGCTGCAAGGCGGCGCTGTCGTTGACGTCCAGTTGCACCGCGTTGAAGCCGGCGGCGGACAAGCGGGCGACGTCTTCCGGTTGGCGGGCGCTGGCCCACACGTCGAAGCCGGCGGATTTGAAGGCCTCGGCCAAGGCGCGCCCGATGCCGCTGGAGCAACCGGTGATGAGTACGTTGGGCATGGATCGGTCCTTTGTCAGTCCGAGAAGCTGCCTTGCAAATGCTCGGCGCGAAATTCCAGGGTTTGCGGGCGGTAGCCAGGGCGCAACGGCGGGGTGGGCAGGCAGTCGTCCCAGGTGGCGCCGGCCTGCAACTCGCCGGGGCCGCGATAGCGTGGGGCAGCATAGACGTTGTCGGCCAGGTTGACCGTATCGCCCGGCGCATAGGCAGCGACGCGCCAGCGCAGTTCGGTCAGCGGTACGTCGTTGCCGTTGTTCAGGGTCAGCTTCAGTGGGCGGTCGGCCGGGCAGTCCTGCGGGGCGTAGACAATGCGCAGCTCCAGGCGCGCCAGTTGCGACGCTTCACGATTGTCCAGCCACACCACCCATACGCCCACCAGCCCCAGGCCCACAGCGGCGGCCAGCGATACGGGCAGGGCTTTGGCCGGATAGCGCAGCAGCAGGACCAGCCAGGTGATGATCAGGAGAACGCCGAAGAACATGGAGACCACCTCGAATAGGGAACGAGCATCCTAACTTAAGCGTAGGTGGGATTGGCTACCTTGAGTGCTGCGGTGGCCGGGCGGGGCTCATCGGGGGCAAGCCCCCTCCCACCTTTGATCTGTGAATACATTCAAATGTGGGAGGGGGCTTGCCCCCGATGAGGCCCTCACAGCCAGCACAAATCCCAAACAAAAAGCCCCCACCCACCTTTGATCTGTGAATACATTCAAATGTGGGAGGGGGCTTGCCCCCGATGAGGCCCTCACAGCCAGTACAAATCCCAAACAAAAAGCCCCCACCCACCTTTGATCTGTGAATACATTCAAATGTGGGAGGGGGCTTGCCCCCGATGAGGCCCTCACAGCCAGCACAAATCCCAAACAAAAAGCCCCCACCCACCTTTGATCTGTGAATACATTCAAATGTGGGAGGGGGCTTGCCCCCGATGAGGCCCTCACAACCAGCGCAAATCCCAAACAAAAAGCCCCCGATGAGGCCCTCACAACCAGCGCAAATCCCAAACAAAAAGCCCCCACCCACCTTTGATCTGTGAATACATTCAAATGTGGGAGGGGGCTTGCCCCCGATGAGGCCCTCACAACCAGCGCAAATCCCAAACAAAAAGCCCCCACCCAAGCCACTGCGGATAGGGGACGCAATGACCTGGGCGAGGGCTTCTTTTACGACTGTTTTACTGCGCGATCGTTTTCACCGACACGCCACGTTCCACCGGCGTCGAGCGACCATAGATATCCTCAAACCGCTCGATATCGTCTTCGCCCAAATAGCTGCCCGATTGCACTTCGATGATCTCCAGCGGGATCTTGCCCGGGTTGCGCAAGCGGTGTACCGAGGCGATCGGGATGTAGGTGGACTGGTTCTCGCAGAGCAGGAACACGTTCTCGTCACAGGTGACTTCGGCGGTGCCGCTGACCACGATCCAGTGTTCGGCGCGGTGGTGGTGCATCTGCAGCGACAGGCACGCGCCCGGCTTGACTGAGATGTGCTTGACCTGGAAGCGCCCGCCCATGTCGACCGAGTCGTAGGAGCCCCACGGACGGTAGACTTCGCAGTGGTTCTGGGTTTCGCTGCGCCCTTGTTCGTTGAGGGTGGCGACCATCTGCTTGACGCCCTGGACCTTGTCCTTGTGGGCAATCATCATCGCGTCCTTGGTTTCCACCACCACGATGTTTTCCAGGCCGATCACCGACACCAGCTTGCCGTTGCCGTGGATCATGCAGTTCTTGCTGTCCTGGATCACCACGTCGCCCTTGGTGACGTTGCCGTTGATGTCCTTATCGTTGACCGCCCACAGCGACGCCCAGCAACCCACGTCGCTCCAGCCCGCGCTCAGCGGCACCACGCAGGCGCGCTGGGTTTTTTCCATCACCGCGTAGTCGATGGAATTGTCCGGGCAGCAGGCGAAGGTGGCTTCGTCGAAGGTCACGGTGTCGGCGGTCTGCTCGCTGCGTTCGAGGGTCAGCACGCAGGTGTCGTAGATGTCCGGGTCGTGTTTTTTCAGCTCTTCGAGGAAGCGGCTGGCGCGGAACAGGAACATGCCGCTGTTCCAGAAGTAGCCGCCGCTTTTGACGAACTCGACGGCGCGTTTTTCATCGGGTTTTTCCACGAACTGTTGCACGCGGCTCACGCCTTCGGGCAGCAGCGAATCGTTGGCGGACTTGATGTAGCCATAACCGGTTTCCGGACGGGTCGCCGGCACGCCGAACAGCACCATCTCGCCACGCTCGGCGGCCACAGTGGCCAGGGCCAGGGCGCGTTGCAGGGCTTTCTGGTCGTCGATCACGTGGTCGGCGGGTAGCACCAGCATCAGCTCGTCGCGGCCTTCATTGACCAGCATCATCGCGGTCAGCGCCACGGCTGGCGCGGTGTTGCGGCCGAAGGGTTCCATCAGGATGCGCTGGGCTTCCAGCTTGCGCACGCTCAGTTGCTCGTTGACGATGAACCGATGGTCTTTGTTGCAGACCACGATTGGGGTGTCCATGCCATCGAATACCAGGCGCTCCAGGGTTTGCTGGAACAGCGTGTGCTCGCCGGTCAGGGCCAGGAACTGTTTAGGAAACTGTTTGCGCGAAAGCGGCCAAAGACGTGAGCCGCTACCACCGGAAAGGATTACTGGGATCATGCTGTTTCTCCTTGAATCGATTTGGGTCAGAGCTACGAAGGTTTGTCGTTCCACTCTTGTTTTTGTCTCGGTCCGAACTGACGCCTCTGCCCTCTGTAGGAGCGAGCTTGCTCGCGAAGAACTCCCCGACACCGCGTACATCCAGAATGCCCGCGTTATCGTTGGCGATTTTCGCGAGCAAGCTCGCTCCTACAGTGGGTTGCTGTCAGTCCGAGAAATGTTTAGCGGGTCGACACGGGGCGTTTCACCCACACTGGCGACAGGCTTGAACCGGAGCCGGTGATGTACAGCACCGCCGCCTCACCACGCTCCAGGGCTACCGGTTTCACGTCGCCGACTTTCTTGTCGCCGTCGTACAGCGCCAGGCTGACCTTCACCGGGTTGATTTCACGCTCGCCACGGCCTTTGGCGGCGACGGCCTTGACCACGTCGGTCTTGCCGTCGGCGGTTTTCAGGGTCAGGGCCTTGTCGCTGAGGTTCTGCACGCGCACCAGGGATTTCTGTTTGTTCTTGAACGGTGGTTCTTCGATCAACTGCGGCTGGCCGCTGCTGTTGTTGACCAGGGTGTAGTAGTGGTCGGCGGCGAGCTTGACCGACACGGTCTGGCTGCCCACCTTGGCGCTGTAGTCGCCGCCGGGCATGAAGCTGAAGTCGCTGCTGGCCAACGGGGCCACTTCGCTCAGGTTGGTGGCGCCGACGGTGGCGCTGACTTCCTGATTGGAGGCGTTATAGACACGCACGAAGCTCGAGCCTTTCGGTGCGACAGGGCCGTACAGGGCGGCGTCACCGCCGGCGAAGGCGGACATCGATACAACGCTCATGCCGGCAACCAGGGCCAGGGTCTTGGCGAGACGACGCGGAGTAGTAGTGAAAGTCATGTGAGTTACCTCTCTTTCAGTTTTGCGCCCGTTCGGGCGTCTCGGATTTTGGGTGTTTAGCTGGAGTGTTCAGTGCCATGTTCTGTTGGCGCGCACCGGCTTGTTTGAGTTGCGCAACCCACTGCGGGTCGGCATCACCGATTTCGTTGTTGACAGGCAGATAGCGTTCGGGGAACTCCCAGATCAGCACCTGGGGCGGGCGGTTCTTGAAGTCATCGCTTTTGAGGTAGCTGAGCATCGGCAGGATCGGGCCATGGCCGTCTTCGGCGTAGCTGATCACGTCGCTGCCCAGGGCTTGCTTGAGCGCCCCGACGAAGTTCCAGTTGGGGTTGGCGCTGTAGCTGGTGCCGACCAGTGCCACCGGGGTTTCGCTGTCGCTGAACAGCGCGTCGTCGCCTTTGGTTTCGGCCAGGTGCGTGACGCGTTTTTCCAGCGGCTCCTTGGGCGGCATCAGGTTTTCGAACAGCGGGTCGAGCGGCAGGAACAGGCGCAGGTCGCCCTTGTGCGGTGCGGTTTTCTCGGCTTCGGTGACAAAGCGCTGCGGTTCGCCGCTCAGTGGGGCCTTGTCGGCGATCGCCTTGGCCAGTTGCTTGGCGGCGATTTCGGCACCGTCCGGGGTCCAGTGGGTGTCGGTGCGCAGGAACACTTGCTGGCCGCCGAGCTTGGCCTGTTGCAGCGGGCCAAGCAGGTCGGGGGCGAGGATCTTGTCGGCGGCGACACGGGCGTGGAAGTCCTGGTACAGGTTGGCGTGGATGCTCGCCGGTTTCACGTCACCCAGGTGTTCCGGGTACAGGCGCACCTTGGCCGGCACGATGGCGAGCACCAGTTGAATGCCTTGGGCCTTGAGCTGCTGGCGCACGCCTTCGACCAGGGCGTAGTTGCCCTCCAGGTTCTGCTCTTCGTTGACGGCGGGGTTGAACTCCTCGTCGCTGTACAGCCAGTGATCGCGGCCCAGCACTACGCCGGGGCGGCCTTCATTGAACAGCTTGTAGTCCAGCGCAGCCCAGAGGTTGGTGCCCAGGCGCTTGATCGGGAACTGTTCGTCGTAGTGGGTCTCGACGGCTTTGGTCCAGCGGCCGTTGAGCACGGTGGCGTCGGCATTGGTGCTGAAGCCGAAGAATCCGCGCAACGACCAGGCGCCCAGGGCGAGCAGCACCACCAGGAACAGGCCGATATAGAGGACGCGCAATGATCGGGTCATGGTCGGCTCCCTCAGAATTGGAAGTAAAGGAACGGCGAGAAACTCTGCGCCGACAGTTTCAGAATCGACGCCACGAACAGCAGCAGCACCGCCGCGCGCATGGCGTAGCGTGGCCAGTCAGCGGTCCAGTAGGCCGGTTGCACGGCGGCGTCTTTGCCCACGGTGAAACCTGGCTGGTGGATGCTGCCCGGGTCGTCGCCCGGTACGGCCTTGATCAGGCTCGGGTCGGCCGCCTTGGTTTTCTCGGCAGGGCGGTTGCTGTAGAAGTCGCGCAGGCCAAAGAACGCCAACGTTGCGTAGGCCACCACCAGGGTCGCCACTTGCAGGCCGGTGAGGCTGGCGCGGTTGAGTTCCGACAGCGACCATTCGCCAAAGCTGAACATCGCGCCGTACATGCGCCCGGCGACGTGCAGGTTTTCGGAACGGAAGATCACCCAGCCCATCACCACCAGCAGGAAGGTCAGCGCCCAGCGGATCGGGTTGAAGCTGCGCGGCGAGGTGTTCAGGCCGATGGCTTTCTCGATCGCCAGCCACATGCCGTGCCAGGCGCCCCACACGATGTAGGTGATGTTCGCGCCGTGCCACAGACCACCGAGCAGCATGGTCAGGAACAGGTTGCGGTAGGTGATCAGCGTGCCTTTACGGTTGCCGCCCAGGGTGATGTAGAGGTAGTCGCGCAGCCAGGTCGACAGGCTGATGTGCCAGCGCCGCCAGAACTCGGTGATCGACTGGCTGATGTACGGCTGCTTGAAGTTTTCCATGAAGCGGAAACCCATCATCAAGCCCAGGCCAATGGCCATGTCGCTGTAGCCGGAGAAGTCGAAGTACAACTGCGCGGTGTACGCCAGCGCACCGAGCCAGGCATCACCGGTGGTGGGGTTTTGCAGGGCGAAGCAATGGTCGGCCACCACCGCCAGGGTGTCGGCGATGAAGACCTTCTTGATGAACCCCTGCATGAACCGCGTACAGCCTTCGGAGAACTTGTCGAGGGTGTGGGTGCGGTTGTTGAACTGGTCGGCCAGGTCGCGAAAGCGCAGGACGGGGCCGGCGATCAGGTGTGGGAAGATCGCCACGAACGCGGCAAAGTCGATGAGGTTGCGCGTGGCCGGAGTGTCGCCGCGATACACGTCGATGATGTAGCTGATGGACTCGAAGATGTAGAACGAGATCCCGATCGGCAACAGTACGTGGGTCAGGATGAACGGCTCCAGGCCCGCCGACTTCATCATCACGTTGATGCTGTCGACGCCGAAGTTGGCGTACTTGAAGTAGCCGAGGATGCACAGGTCGACCGCCACGCCCAGCAGCAGCCAGCGTTGCGCCGGCTTGGTACGCACGCCGGCGGCACCGACCTTGAGGCCGATCCAGTAATTCCACAGCGTGACGGCGGCGAACAGCGCCAGGAAGTCCACTCGCCACCAGGCGTAGAACACGTAGCTGGCCAGTAGCAGCAGCAGGTTGCGATAGCGTTGCCCGCTCAAGTAGTACAAGCCGAGAAAGATCGGCAAGAACAGAAACAGGAACACATTGGACGAGAAAACCATCCCGATCTCTCCATGTTTAACCAACAGTCAAGGGCCGCAGCCCCCCCAAACCCCCCCACGAATCCGGGGGGAGGTTGTATTGCTCAAATGTGGGAGGGGGCTTGCCCCCTCCCACATTTCTAACCGCGTTTCGTCAGCTGCCTTTGTTGCCTTTTTCGTGCGTCGGGTCGTAGACCTTGGTCAGGTCGCCCCCGAGGCGGAAGGTCTTGAACGGCTGCATCCCATGTTTGCGCTCGAGCACATCCGGCGCGCAGGTGTAGAGGGTGCAGAAGGGTTCAAGCCAGGCGAATTTCATGTCTTCCTTGAGGTCCTTCATGTCCTGCTCTTTGCCGTTCTTCTGCTCGAAGATCTGCGGGTCCTTGACCCCGGCCAGCACCTTGTCGCCCAGGCGTTTGAGCGCGCCGTTGTTTTCCTGGCGCAGGTCCACGCCGTTGACCAGGGCAAAACTGGCGATCATCGACAGCGGCGGCAGGGCGTAGTTGTGGTACGACAGCGCGCGCTGCTGGCGCTTCAGTTCGTTGGGCAGGAAGCCCTGGTCGTCGACCTGGTTGGCGCCGACTTTGTATTCCTTTACCGCCCAGTCAAACAGGTCGCGACGGTTGGTGGCGATGGACGTCGCCATCACCGACCAGGCGGCCCAGTAGGAGTGGTTGTTGGTTTTTTCCAGCGGCAGGTTGTCCCAGTCGCTCACCACCTGATCGGCCAGCCGGTTGAACCAGGCTTCGATCAGTTGCGATTCCTGCTGATGGTTGGCCAGCGGGTGCGAGTCGGAGAACTTCAGGCGCACATAGGCCGAGGCCATGCTGCCCAGCGCCCATTTGCGCATGGATTTGCCGGTGTGGTTGAAGTCCTTGGACATCAACGCATCCGCCTTGGCCCAGCTGGTCAGCCAGTTGAGTGTGCATTCCAACTGTTCCGGGCGACCGTCGCGCATGAACTGCATCACGCGCTTGCTGGTGTCTTTTTCCAGCTTGGTGATGTCGGCGGTGCTGTCGCGAAAGGCCTTTTCCGACTGCACGTTCAGCGTGGAACGGGCCTTGTCCGAGCCTTCGTACTTGCTGCGAAACTGCAGCGAGCCGGTGTACGGCGCCGGCATGGCGTCGCAGCCGTCCTTGAAGTCGCCGGTCTTGAACGCTTCCACCGGGGCGAAATAACCCTGGGGCGGACGCAGTGGCGCGGCGGCATTCACAGAACCGGCGAAGATCGCCAGGCCCAGCAATGTGGGGATCAATAACTTCTGCATAGGTAACCTCATTGCCCGAGTGAGGCAGTCTTCTGACCACCGCTTGGGAATACGTTGCGTGTGCAAATTTTCGCTTCGACTTTCTGCGCGGCAGCACCCGCTTCGGGGCCCTGCACTTCCACGGCCAGCAAGTTCTGCGAGGCCCAGTCTTCGTCGGTGCGCAGTTCAAAGGCGAAACGCCCGTCTGTATCGGATGTTTCGGGTTTTTCGATCTTGATGTCCTCGTGGCGCCCGTTCATGTACCAGAGGGTGGCTTGCAAGGTTTTCACCGACGGGTCGGCGAAGCGGATGTCGACCTGATGGTTGGCGTTGCGCAGGTCTTTGTTCGAACTGTTGACCAGCAATTCGTTCTTGCCGGGTTTCAGGGTGGCGCTGGCGCTCATCTGCGCGGTCTTGCCTTCGCAGCCGTTGTCCAGCAGCGCCATCATCTGGCGGTAGATGGTTTCCTGGTCGAGGCGGTACAGCGGCGAGAATTCCCAGATCAGGATTTTCGGCGGCGTCTTCTGGAACTCGTCGCTGCCCAGGTACTGGATCATCGAGCCTTCCAGGCCGCCGCCGGGGAAGGCGACGTTGAGGATGTCGGCGCCGATTTCCTGTTCGAGGAAGCCGGCGAAGTTGTAGTTCTTGCCGCTGTGGCTGGTGCCGACCAGGGTGATCTGCGGGTTGCCCGAATCGCCGAACAGGTCGCCGTCGCCGGCTTCGCCCTTGGGCTCGGTGGTGAACTGGTCCATGTACTGGATCGCGTAGCTGGTGCCGCACAGTTGCCCGGCCATGTTGTGCAGGGTGCCGGTCTTGCCCATGCGCCCGGAGCGCTTGGTTTCGAATTCGCGCTTGGGAATCTCGGCGAACTCGGGCATCGCGCGCACTTTGGCACCGACGATTTTCGCGGTGCGCTGGGCGCCGTAAGGGGTCCAGTGCTGGTCGCCGCGGAAGTAGAAATCGTGGGCCGGTAATTCATCGGGCAACTGCTCGTTGGTCAACGGCGACAGGTCCGGCACCACGTAGCCCATCTTGGCGAAACGGCCGAGCATGCTCTTGTAGTTGCCCAGGGCCTTGTCGAAATCGAACGCGGCTTTCTCTTCGGGGTTGAGCTTGTTGCGGTTCACCAGGCCACGGGTCGGCTGGTAGACCACCACCAGTTCCACGCCCTTGGCCTTGAACGCATCGTGCAGCTGTTGCATGCGTTTGTAGCCGGCGGGGCTGGTGTCGAATTCGGTGCGCAGGTCTTCCTGGGTACGGAACAGCCAGTCGCCCTGGGCTTGCACCAGGGTGGTGAAGTTCTGCTGGTAGCGCGTGGTGTAGTTCTTCGCGTCGTGGGCCGCCGGGCACAGGCTGCAGCACGGTTCGGCGCTGAAGGTCGGCGCCTTGATCTCGTCGGCGCGCACGCCCTGGCTGGCCGCGAGCAGGCCGAGGGTCAGACCCGAGAGGCTCAACAGTTTGATCATGTGTGGGTGCATAAGGGTCATCCTCAGTCCTGCATTTCGGTCTGGCGTTCGACAGGGTCGATCAGCACGGCTTTCTGCTGGCGTACCAGCAGGTCGAGAATTTCTTCCTGGCGCTCGCCAAGAATGCCGTTGAAGCTGATGCCGCTGGATTTGGTCGGCGCCAGCATCGACACGCGGTACAGCTCGATACTCAACGGCGAGTCGATCGACAGCGGCCCGCTGCCGTTACCGGCCAGTTCGCCGCCGACCACGATCAGCGAGACCTTGGTGTCGAACGGGTCGAGGGCGATGTCGCGGTCGGTGTCGGTCAGGTCCTTGATGTGGCCGTAGACGCCGGTCAGCCCGTTGGCCATCGAGGTGTTTTCGTACAGCTTGATGTTGACGCTGTTGCGTATGCGGATGCCGTGGCGACGGTTGGCAATCACCTTGTTGCCCCACAACAGGTTGTCGCCGCTCTCATAGAGCGTGATGCCGTCGGTGTGGTTGCGGTAGATCTCGTTGTCGGCGATCAGGTTGTTCACACTGTTACGGTCGATCACCAGGCCCGAGAGCTTGTTGTCGTAGCTGCGGTTGTTGAAGATGAAGCTGTTGTTCACTTCCCGGGAAATGATGATGCCGTGCTTCTTCTTGGTGCCGTAGACGGTGTTGTCCGCGATGATCAGGCCGTGGGAACGGTCGTGGGGGTCGATGCCGTAGACGATGTTGTCTTTGTAGGTGTTGCCCTTGATCACGAAGCCTTCGGTCTCGTAGCAGTAGAAGCCGTACCACATGTCCGAGAACTCGGAATCGATGATCCAGCCGGTCGGCTCAGGGCGCTTGAGCACCTTGGCCATGTTCGGCGTGTACTGGGAAATACTCACCCCATACGACTTACTGTTGGCGTAGCCGAAACTGGCCATTTTGGTGTTGGCGATGTAGGTCTCGGTGCCGCCCCAGGCCAGCAGGAACGGGCGGAACTCATTGGGCGACTGGTAGGTCGCCGGGCCGTTGGCCTTTTCTTTCCAGCCGGTGATCTTGGTATCGCGCACAAACAGTTGGCCGTCGTTGATCAGGAACGAACCGGCTTCCTGGGACAGGCGCAGTTCTTTGGTGTGCTTGTCGATATCGAGGATGCCCTTGCGCCCGACCACGATCGGCAACTTGGCGAGGAACACGCCCGGCGAGGTTTCGCTGAGGTACTGCTTGGGCACTTTGCCCAGCAGGTCCTTGAGGTTCATGTAGCCGTCGTCGATAAAGATCGCCTGGGGAATGCCGTGCTGGCGCACCACCCACTCGGCCATCTTGTTGTCGCCGCCGATGAAGTCCTTCAGCGCGTCTTCCTGCA
Organism: Pseudomonas veronii; assembly: GCF_002028325.1. NCBI lineage: Bacteria > Pseudomonadati > Pseudomonadota > Gammaproteobacteria > Pseudomonadales > Pseudomonadaceae > Pseudomonas > Pseudomonas veronii. The sequence goes on from NZ_CP018420.1 coordinate 1,158,949, forward strand.
TCATGCGGCGGATGCTGATTTTGCCCGGCTTGGTTCTGACGATTTTCTTTTCCATCGCCGCGGCGGTGTAGCCCGACAGGTCCGGCAGGGCCGGCTTGGGCATTTCCAGCGGCGCGGTCGGCGGGCTGGAAATGGTGTAGGTCTTGGCCTGTTGCAGTTCTTTGGCGATGGTCGGCGCCTTGACCGGCTGCGCGGTATCGGCGAAGGCTGTGGCATTGGCCATCAGCATCGCGGTCACCAGCAAGCATCTGCCTGTGAAGGGGTGAGCAATCATTGCGCGGGCTCCCATCAGAACTTCCAGATCACGTCGACAAAGGCGCGATGCATGTACGAGTCGACCTGGCTGCCATAAGCGTCGCCCGGTTTGAACACGCCGGCACGAAAGCGCACCAGGGCCGACGGTTCGTCGATCGACTGGCTGAGCGCGGCCGGCAGCAGGCCTTTCTTGAAGTACTTGGTGACGACCAAGTCCATCTCCTGACCCAGGTCTTTCTTGCCGTCTTCAAGGGGCAGGGAAGTGCTGGACAGGATCGCGCCGGTCACGTCGTCGGTGTTGTTCTGCACGGCGTCGATGCCGTTGCTGCCCACCGGCTTGTTGCCGTCGACGCGCCAGAACTTGTGGTACACCAGGCTGGCGTCGTAGTCCTCGCGCAACTGCCAGGAACCGAACAGGCTCATGGACTGCATGTTGTTCATCTCGCCGCGGAACGCTTCGCCGAAGCGATGCAGGCGGGACTGGGTGCCGGTGAAGTTCGAACGGTTGCTTTGCAGGCCGTTCTGTTCGTACTCGGCGCTGGCGCGGGCATAGGCCGCACCCACTTGCCACTGCGGGTCGAGGCGCAGGCGGATACCCAGGTCGGTGGCCCAGCCGCTCACGTCTTCGCTGCGCTTGGCGTTGCTCGGGCGGGTGCCGTCGGCGTTCAACGCGTTGACGGTGTCGCGGTCGCCCTGCATGCCGGTGACGCTGGCCCAGTAGTTGACGGTGTTGGTGTTGCGCCAGTTGTAGGCGTCGCTGTTGGCTTCGATGCCGAGCCAGGTCAGGTCGCCGTTCTCGCGCTTGTCCGAGGGGGCGATGGGCATGCCCGGTTCGGAATAGTCGAGCTTGCCGGCGTCATGGGTGTGGTGCCCGCGCAGGCCGATCCACTGGCCTGGCGTCCACTGGTAGGCGGCGTCGGCGTAGAAGTGCTGGCGGTCTTTTTCGTCGGGCGACAGCTCCTTGAGGTCGGTGCGGTATTCGCTGAAGCGTTCGGCGGCGCCGACGTTGGCCTTGAGCAGGGTGGTGTCGAAGGTCCAGTTCAGCGCTTCGATGTTGGTGTCGCGCCATTGGCCGTCGTCATTGCGCAGACGCTGGCGGCCGAACTTGAGGAGCTCGCCGGGGTAGGGCGTGAAGCCGCTGTAGCCGACCCAGAACTCGCGCAGTGCCAGGTAGTTTTTCTTCGCTGTGCGGTCGCTGTTGCTCGACTGCTCGGTGGTGTCACTCGACGACTGTTGCAGGGTGTCGGTCTCGATGATGTCGCTCGAGGCAACGGCCTGGCCCATGGCGTAGGCGCTCCAGTTGCCGCTTTCGCCGTAGATCCACGGGCGCAGGTCGAGGCCGATGCCGTTGACGTCGCCACCCTTTTGGGTGCCGAGGTCGCGGTCGTCTTCGGACTGGCCGGTGACTTTGACTTCCAGGCCGAAGTTATTGGCTTCGGTCAGCGCGGCCAGGGTCGGGCACGACCACAGCAGGGCGAAGGTCAGGCCGATACCGGCCTGCACGAATGGATTGAGCTTCATAGGGATTCCTCGCCGTCTTCTTCTTGCAGGGCGTGCAGTTGCAGCGTGCTCTGGGCCAGGGTGCCGCGCGCGGCCAGTTCCTGTTGCACCAGGCGTTGGCCTTCGGCGCGTTGTTCCGGCGTCAGCGGGGCTTCGAGCTGCGTGGCCAGGTCGTTGGCCTCTGGTGTGTCCTGGGCTTTAGCCAATTGGCTGAAGACATAGGCGTTCAATGGGTCGGGCTTGGTGCCCTTGCCTTGGGAAAACAATTGCGCGATGGCGAAGTCGGCGCTGTTCTGGCCGTTGCGCGCAGCAGTCAGCAGGTGGTCCAGGGCTTTTTGCGAGTAGACCTTGCCCAGGTAACCACGGCGGTAGATCTGGCCGAGGTAGTAGTCGGCGGCCACTTCGCGGCCCAGGGCTTTCTCGAAATGCGCTTCGGCGGCCTTGGCGTCCGCCGGCACCCACTTGCCATCGTAGTAGAGCTTGCCCAGCAACAGCTCGGCGCGCGGCTGGTCGGCGGCGCGGCCGTTGTCCAGGTACTTCATCATCTGGTCGACGTCGCCCAGTTCCGCGAAGTCGTAGAGCAATTGCGCCAGGCTGACCCAGGATGCGGGGTAGCCGGGGGCGATTTTTTCCAGCAGCGCCTGGGCGGTTTTCTCGTCGGTCTTGCCCAGCGTTGCGTCGCCCAATACGCGGGCCACGCTGTCGATGCGCTGTGCGGTGACGGTGCCGCTGCTGTAGCCGGCTTCCATTTGCTTGAGCAGTTCGGCCTGTTTTTCTGGCTCGGCTTTTTTCTGGTAGACCGTGGCCAGTTCGACGTAGCAGATGTCGGTGGTGTTCAGCGCGGCCTTGCAGATGCGCTCGACATCATCCAGATGCTGGTCGTAGGTGTCCTGGGTGCGATACAGCAGCACCTGGGCCAGACCGGCTTCCGGGTAACCGGCGGCCTGCCATTTGTTGATCTGCTGCTGGGCGTTCACGTTGGGGAAGCTGTGCGGGTATTGCAGGTACAGCATCGCCAGCGGGATCAGGGTGTTGCCTTCGCCATTGGCAAAGGCTTTTTTCAGCAGGCCTTCGGCTTCATGGTGTTCGGCTTCGGTGGCGCCGGGCTTGGCCACCAGCAGGCGCCCCAGGCGGGCCTGGGCGCGCGGCGAAATATCCGCAGCGGCGCGGTAAGTGGCCTCGGCCTGCTTGATCTGCGCCGGGTCGCGTGTGCCGACCTGGATATCGGCCAGGCCCACCTGGGCCTCGCTGTAACCCAGGGTCGCCAGTTGCTGGTAATTCTGCTGCGCGGTGAGCGTGTCGCCCCGCTTGAGGGCTTCGTTGGCCAGGCGCTGGTCGGGCAGACCGGCGCAACCGGCGAGGCTGACCGCAAGGGCCAGCAACGCGACAGGACCCTTGTGGGAGCGGGCTTGCTCGCGATGCAGGCCGTGCGGTCCGTCAGGCAAACCGCACTGATCCCATCGCGAGCAAGCCCGCTCCCACAGGGATTGCGGTGTTTTCAGGAGAGTCGTCACAGGCATGTCCTCGCTTACAGTCCGGCAGCCATGGCTTTATCGATCAGCCAGTTCAGCGATGGACCACGGTCGCTGGTGACTTCCACCGGGCGGCCGGCGTAGGCGCTGTCCAGCGGTGCGTCCGGCTTGATCTGCACGCGGATGTCGGAGGACAGGTCGGCGCTGTTCAGGCTGGTGCTGCTGACGATGGTGCCGGTGCGGGTCTGTTCTTCGTCGGCGACCTGGAAGTTCACCGGGGTACCTGGGCGAACGTCAGCGAACTGGCGGTAGGAGAAGCGTGCTTCCACGTTGGCCAGGCTGCCGCGTGGCACCAGTTGGAAGATCACGTCGCCTTTGCTTGCGTATTGACCGTCGGCCACCATTTGCTGGGCCACGATGCAGTCGCAAGGCGAGGTCAGGGTGCCGGTCATTTGTTTGCCGAACAGTTCTTCGACCTTGGCCGGTTGCAGTTGGTCTTCGTCCAGGTGGCCCTTGAGCACGTCGAGCATGCTGGTGCTGAAGGTCGCGAGCGGCGCGCCTTTGGCCGCCACCGCGTCGCCTTTGAGCAGGCTTTGCACGGTGCCGTCGCGGGGCATGGTCACGTTCATGCCGGGCACGCTGACCAGGCCGGCCTGGGCGTGGCTGACGAAGTACATGCCGTACAGCGATTTGAAGACGAAACCGAATGCCGCCAGGCCCACCAGGAAGATCGCCAGGCTGAACGTCACGGCGCGCAGGCGGCCGAAGACGCTCATGTTGCTGCCGCCGTCCTTGACCTTGCGCGCCTTGGTGAAGTTGTCGCGTTGCAGGGTGGCGAGTACGTCGCCCATGGTCACGATATCGCCCGACAGGTGCGACGTGATCAGGTGACGCAGCGTGGAAATATCCTGCGCGTCGAGGTTCTGGAACTGGCAACCGGTGCGCCCGCTCTGGCGGTCGTAGGAGCGAATCTGCAGCTCCACATCCATCGCCAGGCCGAGGTTGTCGATGACAAATTGCAGGCGCCCCTTGTGCACTTCGCCAACGATCAGCGGCTGGGTGGCGGTGAACGCCAGGCCGCCGGCGGACAGGTCGATGACCCGCGCTTCGGTCGGCGTGCGGTCAGTGTTGAAAAAGCGCAACTTGGCCGGGATTTTGACCCGGGCGTGCTGGCGTTGGGCTTCGGATTCGTGGACAACGTTGGCGTTTACTTGGCTGTTCATCAGGGCAATTTCCTAGAGTTAATTCAGGCTTGGCAGGGTCAGACCATCATCAGCAACACGGCGACGAAAATGCTGCCGGCGGAGAAGGTCATGGTCCGAGACGACCAGGTGTTGAACCAACGTTGAAAGCTGGCCAAATCGCGGGTCAGTTTGGTGTCCTGGCGGGTCCAGGACTGTTGATCGAGGCGGAAGAACACGTAGATCTTCACCAGCGCGCCCATGATCTGGTTGTAATAGAGAATCACCGGGTACGCCGGGCCGATCCTGTGCCCGGAGCACGACAGCAGCACGGTCAGGATCAGGCGGGTGATGCCGATCCACAGCAGGTACGCGAGGATGAACGCACCGCCGTACTTGAAGGTGGCGATGATCGCCACGGTCAGGCCGAGCAGCGAGGTCCACATCGACACGCGCTGGTCGAACAACACCACGCTGGTGAACAGGCCGAGGCGACGTACACCCAGGCCCAGGGCGCGGGAGTTCTGGCGCAGGTTGTTGCCGTACCAGCGGAACATCAGCTTGCGGCTGGCTTTGATAAAGCTCTTTTCCGGCGGGTGCTCCACGGTGTTGATCGCGGCATCCGGTACGTAGAAGGTGTCGTAGCCCAGGCGCATCAGGCTGAACCAGCTGGACTTGTCGTCGCCGGTCAAAAACTTGAAGCGGCCCAGGCGCCAGTGTTGCAGCGAGTCGCTTTCCACATCGGCGATAAAGCCCGGGTCGGTGACCACGCTGGCGCGGAACACCGACATGCGCCCGGTCATGGTCAACACGCGCTTGGACAGGGCCATCGAGCACATGTTGATGTGGCGCTGGGCGAAGCGCAGTTTGTGCCATTCGCTCATGATGTAGCCGCCGCGCACTTCGCAGAACTCGTTGGTGGTCAGGCCGCCGACATTGCCGAACAGCTGGAACCACGGCACGGTTTTGCGCACGACGCCTTCGGCGAGCACGGTGTCGCCATCGATCACTGCAACCACGGCGCGGTCATCCGGCAAGTGGCGGGAGATGGCGCGGAAACCGAAGGCCAGGCCGTCGCGCTTGCCGGTGCCGGCGATACGCACGAAGTCGAGCTTCACATGGCCCGGCGGGTTCATGCGTTCCCACAGGCTTTTCACCAGCAGTTCATCGGACATTTCCACCAGCGAGCAGACCACGGTGGTGGGGAAGCCGCATTCGATCGCTTCGCGGATCACCGAGCTATAGACCTGCGCGGTGGTCAGCGCATCGATCCGGAAACTGGTGACCATCAGGAACACATGGGACGGGTCCGCGGCCTTGCCCAACTTGCGCACTTTGCGCCGCAGGTGGGGGTAGACCACGTACAGGAACAGCATGCCGCGAAAGAAATGCGTCGCACCCATCGAGTAGCGCCAGATACCGACGGCGCCAATCAGGAAAATAAAATTCTTCGACTCGGAGTCGAACGTACTCGCCGGCAACAGCAGGGCGAGTCCCATCAGCAGGCTCAAGAAGAACAGCCAGCCGGCGGATTGGAGCAGTACGTGTTTTAACTTGGACATAGGCGTCATCCGCAGGTGAAGGAGGTTTCGAGCTGCAAGCGCTGGGGATCAGGACGCCGGCAGCCCGAAACTTGCGGTTGCTGTTACCAGCAAATACCTTCGGTACGGCCGCTCACACTGGTGGCCTTGGACATGAAGCCCACCAGGTCGACCACTTGCTTGCCGTGCGGTGCGTTATGGGCCAAGGCCCGGAACTTCTCGTCACGGTTGCCGAGGATGATCACGTCGGAGTTGTTGATCACATCGTCGAAGTCCGAGTTGAGCAGGGACGACACGTGCGGGATCTTGCCTTCGATGTAGTCCTTGTTCGCGCCGTGGACACGGGCGTACTCGACGTTGCTGTCGTAGATGCTCAGGTCGTAACCCTTGCCGATCAGCATTTCCGCCAGCTCCACCAGGGGGCTTTCGCGCAGGTCATCGGTGCCGGCCTTGAAGCTCAGGCCCAGCAGGGCGACTTTGCGTTTGTCGTGGCCGGCGACGATGTCGAAGGCGTTCTGCACCTGGGATTCGTTGCTGCGCATCAGCGAGTTGAGCAGCGGCGCTTCCACGTCCAGCGAGCCGGCGCGGTAGGTCAGGGCGCGCACGTCTTTGGGCAGGCACGAGCCGCCGAACGCGAAGCCCGGGCGCATGTAGTACTGGGACAGGTTGAGGGTCTTGTCCTGGCAGACCACTTCCATCACTTCGCGCCCGTCGACGCCGACTGCCTTGGCGATGTTGCCGATCTCGTTGGCGAAGGTCACCTTGGTGGCGTGCCACACGTTGCAGGTGTACTTGATCATTTCGGCAACGGCGATGTCCTTGCGGATGATCGGCGCGTCGAGTTCTTCGTACAGCGATTGCAGGACATCACCGGAGGCTTTGTCGAATTCGCCGATGACGGTCATCGGTGGCAGGTCGTAGTCGGCGATGGCGGTGGATTCACGCAGGAACTCCGGGTTGACCGCGACGCCGAAGTCGACGCCGGCTTTCTTGCCGGAGCAGTCTTCGAGGATCGGGATCACCACATTGGCCACGGTACCCGGCAATACGGTGCTGCGCACGACGATGGTGTGGCGGGTGGTCTTGTCACGCAGGACAAAGCCAATCTCGCGGCATACCGATTCGATGTAGTTGAGTTCCAGGTCGCCGTTTTTCTTGCTCGGCGTACCGACGCAAATCATCGACAGGTCGGTAGCGCGGATGGCTTCGGCGAAGTCGGTCGTACCGCGCAGTCGTCCGGTCTCGATACCCTGGCTCAGCAGCTCGCCCAGGCCCGGTTCAACGATCGGCGATTTGCCTGCGTTGATCAGGTCGATTTTTTCCTTGGAGATGTCTACGCCGACCACTTCATGGCCGCGGGCAGACAGGCAACCGGCACAGACTGCGCCAACGTAACCCAAACCAAATATGCTGATACGCATCGCATTTACCTCTGTATTAAATCATGCCATTAAATGGCCGGAGTTCATGTTTGCAAGCGTCACTGATGCCGCGAAAGTTAGGCGAATAGACGCCGACTTGCCGCGTGCAGGCATGTTGAATAACGAGTGACTAACTATTGCACTCAAGTTGTGCGCAACGTGGCCTTGTTATTGGTGCTTGCCCTGAAATGCAGCCGGCCTTCCTGGGAGAAGGGCCTGGCGCCAGTGCAACAGGGCCTTGATAAAAGGCTGTAAGCCTATAGTTATCAATGCCTTGGGTTGTAGCACTGACCCATTTGGGTAAGCACGGCCTTGGCCTTATAGTGTGTGGCAATCGATCCTTATCGCCGCTCTTAACTAATCGGTTGGTAATATGAGCCCAGAGTCAAAGTTTAATGTGACAACTTTGCTACTTCCGTTGGTCGCCATGTAAGTCATCTCTTACAGAAGCAGAGAATTCCGTTACCGGTGGTATGAGCGGTGCTTTAGGGCTAAGTTCCTGGCCGCTCATCCTGTTTCCGGAAATTTCTTGAAATATCAGCAAAGATGGCACTGGTACTATATTGATAGCACTTGCTATTTGGGCCAGTAGTTACGGGGAGTTGGCGCGCGGGAATAGTTTTGTGCCACTAGTGATTTAAAAAAGTGGTGCCACTACGAAAAAAAATGACGAATGTCGAGTGAAATATTTGTTAGAGATGCGTCAGGATATTTTTTGACGCCAAACAATTGACGATTCACGATGTGAAATGCAGACAAAAATGTGGGAGGGGGCTTGCCCCCGATGGCGGTGTGTCAGTCTATCCATGTATGACTGATCCCCCCATCGGGGGCAAGCCCCCTCCCACATTTGATCTTTAGCGTCTATGAGGGCGGAGCAGGGCCTTATTCCGGTGCGTGATCGCGCAGGAACACCAGGTTGTCCGGCTTGGACTGCTCGGCATTGAAGCGATAACCCTGCACATCGAACTGCTTGAGCTGGGCCGGGTCGTTGATACGCTCTTCGATCACGAAGCGGCTCATCATGCCCCGGGCCTTTTTCGCGTAGAAGCTGATGATCTTGTACTGGCCGTTCTTCAGGTCCTTGAACTCGGTATTGACGATCCGCGCATTCAGCGCCGTGCGCTTGACCGCCGAGAAGTACTCGTTGGATGCGAGGTTGAGCAGCACGTCATCGCCTTGTTCGGCCAGGGCTTGGTTGAGCCACTCGCTGATCCGGGTGCCCCAGAAGGCGTACAGGTCCTTGCCACGGGCGTTGGCCAGTTTGGTGCCCATCTCCAGGCGATACGGCATCATCAGGTCCAGGGGGCGCAGCAGGCCGTACAGGCCCGAGAGCATGCGCAGGTGGTCCTGGGCGTAGCTGAAGTCGGCGTCGCTGAAGGTGTCGGCGTTGAGGCCGGTGTACACGTCGCCCTTGAACGCCAGCAACGCCTGCTTGGCGTTGGCCGGTGTGAACGCCGGGGTCCAGCTGCCGAAGCGCGCGGCGTTGAGGCCGCCGATCTTGTCGGACACATGCATCAATTCGCTGATCTGCGCCGGGCTCAGGTGGCGCAGTTGCTCGATCAACTCCTGGGAATGGTCCAGGTACTGCGGCTGGGTAAAGCGCTGGGTCGCAGGCCTGGACTCGAAGTCGAGGGTCTTGGCGGGGGAAATCACCATCAGCATGAAGTTGGCTCCTGTAATCGTGCTTGTAACGTGGGCGGGATTCTAGGGGGTTGGGCACTTTGACTCCACCTATGATGGCGATAGGCGCGATCCGTTATGATGGCCGGTGATTCTGGAGAGGGAGACCCTGTGTGCGAATAGCGCTTTTATTGTCGGCGTGCCTGTTTTGCCTGAACGCCCACGCGGCGCCGGTGGACGTGGCCAGCCTGGATCGCGGCGTCTGGCCGGAAAAACTCAGCAGCCCTGCGCTGTTCGACGTGGCCTCGCGCGCTGAAATATTGATGTTCGCCCGCAGCCTGATCGGCAGCGAAGCCCTGGATGAAGCGGCGCTCAAACAGCGCCTGGGCCTGAAGATCATCAACCTGGCGGCCATCGACGATCTGCGTCGCCAGCTCTGGCGGCGCCTTCTGGAGAATTACACCGCTGCCCAGGAAAGTTGCGAGGAGGATGCGTCGTTCTGCTACCTGGTGGAAAACATGGACGACCTGCGCGAGCAGGCCGGCAAGTTCGAGGTCAGTGACAACTCCTTCTATATAGGCTGGGCCGGCCCGAGCCACAATTTCCACGAGCGTTACCTGGACGAGCTGCTGCGCAAAGCCGCGCTGTTCCCGCAGATCAGCAGCGAAATCGCACGTTTCGGTGACCATGAGCGCAATGGCGACGAATTCAACGACCGCCTGTTCCTGCTGACCTTCGACGGCGGCCCGGCACCGGTCAGCGGCAATACCGACTGGCTCACCGATTACCTGCGCAAGCAGAAGATGAACGCCACGTTCTTCGCCCTCGGCAGCAGCCTGCAAAACCGTGTGGAGCGCAGTTCCGTCGTGGATGTGCAGGCGCTGTATCAGGGGCAGTGCGTGGGCACTCAAGGTTGGCAGTACCGTTCCCACAGCCATTGGGTCGACTGGCAAAGTTCGATCATCCGCAGCGCCGCGCTGGCGCAGAACCTGATGCCGGAAAACTACGTGCCGCTGTTCCGTCCACCCTACGGCCAGCGCCGCGCGGACAGCCAGGGTTTCTTCCAGTCCCAGGGTTTGCAGGTGGCGTTGTGGGATATCGACTCCCAGGACGAGCCAGGCAAGCTCAAGGCCGATGAGTCGGCGCAGCGGGTGCTGACATTGATGTTGTTGTGGCGCAAAGGGGTGATTGTGTTTCACGACACCCAGGACAAGGCGCGGGTCGCATTGCCGATGGTATTGCAGGCAACGGCGCAAAGCGGGCTGGGTTGGCAGGACTGCCGGGAGGCGTTTCGCTGAAGAGGCTGAAGTGCCCGCTCCCGTTGGGGATGCGGCATTTTCGGGGTGATTTTGTACGATATTTCTATGCGGGCCGACTTCCGACTTTAACGGGGTAGCTGGCACTCGGCTAGTGCTATTCGTCATCCTGAAAAATAAACTTCAAAAAAACGTCAAAGTGCTTTTTCCTGTCATGGGTTTTGCGGTATTACGAAGTCAGATCGCCGAAACCTGCAACACAGGTGGCGTCTTCCAAGACTCCTCATGTGGGCACTGCACTTGACGTCACGCAAGGTGCAGTCGGTGGTCGAATCGAGGCGCAGCACTGTTGTGGTATTGCGTCGACTGGCTCCCACAAAGGTGACCGAGTATGGATGATCATGGACGTAACCCTTCTTCCGACCAGCCAATCCTTTATGTGCTTGATACCAACGTGCTGATCCACGATCCGAACGCTCTGCTTAACTTCGAAGAACACCACGTCGCCATCCCGATGATCGTGTTGGAGGAACTCGACAAACTCAAAAGCGGGCATCACAGCGTGGCCGCCGAATGTCGCCAGGCCATCCGCCTGATCGACAAAACCCTGGGTGAAGCGTCACCCGAGGACGTCGAAGTCGGCGTGCCGATCCAGCGCGGCAAAAGCGGGCCCAAGGGTTTGTTGTCGATTTTGATGAGCAAGCGCAGCGAGCCCAACAGCCTGCTGCCGGAAAACCTCAACGACAACAAAATCATCAACCAATTGATCGACCTGCACGCTCGTGACAAGGACATGCGCGTGGTGCTGGTGACCAAAGACATCAATATGCGCCTCAAGGCACGAGCGTGTGGGATCGCTGCCGAGGACTACAGTACCGACCAACTGGTCGACGACGTGTCGATGCTGTCCCGTGGTTATCACACCATGACCGGCTCGTTCTGGGACCGCGTCAGCAAGGTTGAAACCCGTCAGGACCACGGTCGCACCTGGCACCAGGTGCAACTGATCGACAACCTGCCGGCGGTACACGTCAACGAGTTCATCATCGACGAACAGGGCTTCGTGGGCTGGATCAAAGAGATCCAGGTCGACAGGCTGCTGATCCTCGACCTGCATCAGGAACCCCTGTTGCATCAGGAAGCCTGGGGCCTGAAACCGCGTGATATCTACCAGAGCCTGGCGCTGTATGCGCTGCTCGACCCGGACATCCACCTGGTCAACCTGACCGGTGCCGCCGGCTCGGGCAAAACCATCCTGGCCCTGGCGGCCGCCATCGAACAGACCATGGTGACCAAACGCTATCGCCGCATCATCGCCACCCGAAGCGTGCAGGGCCTGGACCAGGAAATCGGTTTCCTGCCCGGCACCGAAGCGGAAAAAATGGAGCCGTGGCTGGGGGCGATCACCGACAACCTCGAAGCTTTGCACATGGATGACGAAAACACCCATGGCAGCGTCGACTACATCCTCAGCAAAGTGCCGTTGCAGTTCAAATCCCTCAATTACATCCGAGGTCGCAGCTTCCAGCAGAGCCTGATTTTGATCGATGAGTGCCAGAACCTCACGCCGCACCAGATGAAAACCATCATCACCCGTGCCGGCGCCGGTTCCAAAGTGGTGTGCCTGGGCAACCTGGCGCAGATCGACACCCCTTACCTGTCCGCGACCAGCTCCGGGCTGACTTACCTGACGGAACGCTTCAAAGACTTCCCGAACGGCGTGCATATCGCGCTGCAGGGAGTTCCACGTTCGATCCTGGCCGAATACGCCGAATCTCACTTGTAAACGCGGTCCATGTAGGAGCGAGCTTGCTCGCGAAGAGTGTCTACGATAACGCGGGGTCTCTGGAGCCCCGCGTTGTTCTTTGGTTTTTCGCGAGCAAGCTCGCTCCTACAGGGTTTACAATCGACGCTCCTGATCAGGAGTATCCCTGTGCTGACTCATCTCGATTCCCAAGGTCGCGCCCATATGGTCGACGTCACCGACAAGTCCGTGACGTTCCGAGAGGCGGTGGCTGAAGCGCGGGTGCGTATGCTGCCCGAGACACTGAAAATGATTGTCGATGGTGCCCATCCCAAGGGCGATGTGTTTGCCGTGGCCCGTATCGCCGGGATCCAGGCGGCGAAAAAAACCAGTGATTTGATCCCCTTGTGCCATCCGCTGATGTTGACCGGCGTCAAGGTCGAACTGAGCGCCGAGGGCATAGACTCCGTGCACATCGTGGCGCGCTGCAAACTCTCGGGCCAGACCGGCGTAGAGATGGAAGCGCTGACGGCCGCCAGTGTCGCTGCGTTGACCATCTACGACATGTGCAAGGCCGTGGACCGCGGCATGACCATCGAAAACATCCGCCTGCTGGAAAAGCTCGGCGGGAAAAGCGGGCATTTCAAGGCGGACCAGGCATGAGCATCAACGTACTGTTTTTTGCCCGCTACGGCGAAACGATCGGCCTGGATTCCCTGGAGATGGAAGGCGACTTCGCCACCGTCGACGCGGTGCGCCAGGCATTGGTTGGCGATCCGGGCTTTGACGTGCTCAACGAGACCAGCTTGATGTGCGCGCGCAATCAGGAAATGTGCAGCGTCGACGAGCCGCTCGAAGCCGGTGATGAAGTCGCCTTCTTCCCACCCGTGACCGGAGGCTGAGCATGGCCATCCGTGTGCAGCCCGCGCCGTTTGACCCCGGCGCCGAAGTCAACGCGATGCACGCTGCCAATGTCGGCGTCGGCGCGGTGGTGAGTTTTGTCGGCTATGTCCGCGACTTCAATGACGGCCACGACGTGGCGGGGATGTTCCTGGAGCATTACCCCGGCATGACCGAAAAGGCCCTGGCCAAGATCGCCGTGGAAGCCGAACAACGCTGGCCGCTGCTCAAGCTGGAAGTGCTGCACCGCATCGGCGCGTTGGAACCGGGCGAGCCCATCGTCTTCGTCGCCGCTGCTAGCGCGCATCGTCAGGCTGCGTTTGATGCCTGCGCGTTTGTGATGGACTACCTGAAGACCCGTGCGCCGTTCTGGAAGAAAGAAAGCACCAGCGAAGGTGCGCGTTGGGTGGACGGGCGCGACAGCGACCACGCCGCAGCGGATCGCTGGAAGTAGCCAGCCGAACACCTATCTCAAAATCAGCTGAAATCAAATGTGGGAGGGGGCAAGCCCCCGATAGCAGTGGGTCAGTTGGCAAATTCTGCGACTGACACTCCGCTATCGGGGGCTTGCCCCCTCCCACATGTTTGACCGCATTTGAGCTTAGGGGCGTTTGCGTTCTACAGCCCGGAGCAAGTGCGTCGGCGGTGTCTCGCAGCTGATCTTGCGGCCCAGCAGCGTCTCGATCGACGGCAACTGATACGAGTCATCCTCCCCGGCAAAGCTGATCGACACGCCCGCTGCCCCGGCACGGCCGGTACGGCCAATACGGTGTACGTAGTCGTCGGGCATTTCGGGCAGGGTGAAGTTGATCACATGGCTGATGCCGTCGATGTGAATCCCGCGCCCGGCCACGTCGGTGGCCACCAGCACGCGGATCTTGCCTTCGCGAAAGCCTTCCAGGGTCTTGATGCGCTTGTGCTGCGGCACGTCGCCTGACAGTTGCGCGGCGTTGACGCCATCACGCACCAAGCGCTCTTCGATACGGCGCACTTCGTCCTTGCGGTTGGCAAACACCATCACGCGCTCCCAACCGTTGTCGTTGATCAGGTTGTAGAGCAGCTTGTACTTGTCGGCACCGGCCACGGCGTAGATGTGTTGCTCGACGTTTTCGCTGGCGACGTTCAGTGCCTCGATCTCGACGATGGACGGCTCGGTGGTCCACTGCTTGGCGAGGTTCATCACGTCTTCGGTGAAGGTCGCGGAGAACAGCAGGGTCTGGCGCTCGTTTTTCGGCGGGGTCTGGCGAATGATCTGGCGTACTTGCGGGATAAAACCCATGTCGAGCATGCGGTCGGCTTCGTCCAGCACCATCACTTCGACCATGTCCAGGTGTACGTCGCCGCGCTGGTTGAAGTCGAGCAGGCGGCCCGGAGTGGCGACCAGGATGTCGCAGTGGCGCGCTTCGAGGTGCTTGAGCTGCTTGTCGAAGTCCATGCCACCGACAAACGTCATGACGTTGAGGCCGGTGTACTTGGTCAGGTCGGCGGCGTCCTTGGCGATCTGCACCACCAGCTCGCGGGTCGGGGCGATGATCAGCGCGCGCGGCTCACCCATGTAGCGTTCTTTCGGCGGCGGCGTTTGCAGCAGTTGGGTGATGATCGAGATCAGGAACGCGGCGGTCTTGCCGGTGCCGGTCTGGGCGCGGCCGATGGCGTCTTTGCCGGCCAGGGTGAAGCCCAGCACCTGCGCCTGGATCGGTGTGCAGTACGGGAAGCCCAGGTCCTGGATGGCGTGCATCAGTTCCGGTGCGAGCTTGAAATCGTGGAAGCGGGTTTTGCCTTCCTGGGGTTCGACGACGAAATCTTCGAGTTTCCACGGCGTGACGGGCGGCTTGGGCGCGCGTTCACGGCGTGCGGCTTTTGGCGCAGGCGCAGGCGCGGTTGCCGCAGCGGCTTCGGCCGGTTTCGGCGGTTCGGTTGGCGTCACCTCGAGCGGTTTCGGCGCGGTCACAGGCGCGGCCAGGCCAGGCTGTTTACCGTCGTGGCGGCTGCCGGGTGTCGGGACGGGAGCACTGGGAACTGGCGCGAGCGGCTCAGCCTCGCTTTTGCCGAACATCTTCTTGAGTGCTTTGAGCACGGTGATCTCATTAATTGGTTAAGGAATATACGCCGGCCAGTGTAATGCAAGAATCGGGCGCGGCGTAGTGCGTCTGTCATGTGGCTAAATAAACGGCGGTGTTCAGCGCAGTCGTTCGGCCAACCACGTACCGATATCGCTGATCTCTTCAGGTAACACTTCGTGACCCATTGGGTATTCCTGCCATGTCACGGTGACACCACGGGTCTTCAAGTGCTCGTAAGCGCTGCGTCCCATTGCGTTCTGCACCACCTCGTCGTACTGGCCATGCAGGCAAAGGACCGGAATGCGCTGCTGACTGGCGGATAATTCCAGCTCGTCGTCGAAGGTCGGCGCATAAGTGGAGAGGGCAATCACGCCACCCAAGGCGCCTTGCCATTTATGGAAAGCGGTGTGGTACACCACGGCGCCACCCTGGGAGAAACCCGCCAGGAAAATCCGCGAGGCGTCTATTCCGCTGCTTTTTTGTTCCTTGATCAAATCCGTGACCATTTTGGCCGACTCTTTCAGCTCTTCCAGGCTGATGGACCGCGCCGGGCTCATCGCCCTGATGTCGTACCAACTGGGCATCTCATAGCCGCCGTTGATGGTCACCGGGCGGGTCGGTGCTTGAGGCAGGACGAAGCGGGTGGTCAGCAGGTTTTCCTGCAGCGCTTGGGCCACCGGCTGGAAGTCGTAGCGATCGGCACCCAGGCCATGCAGCCAGATTACGCAGGCGTCTGCAGGCTTGGTGGGCTGAAGAATCAAGGGGTTGCTCATGTCTGCTCCATTAATGTGCGTGCGCTCCGATTGGGTGCGACGGAACGGTGCGCAATAGTTTGATCTGTTACGAGAATGTCGCAAGGTTGAATCTTTTGCCATTGACCTTGGGCTGAATCGACTCAGCAGCCACTCTGGTACGCGCTTTGCTATGTGTAGGTCGATGTCAGATCTTTCCTGGGACGGTAACACTATCAGTGACTGCCGTTTGTGGGATAGCAACTGGAATTACTGCGACTGCCTCATGCTGCTTGACCCTAATAAAAGCCAACACGGGTCGATATCGCCTCATAAGGGTGCGCTGAGGTTCTAGCTCCGACACAACAAGAGCAACTGGAGGTTTGAATGAAGGTATTGAAATCCACCCTGGCCATCGTTTCCGCGGCCGCTGTATTGGGTGTCAGTGGTTTCGCCCAAGCCGGCGCCACCCTGGACGCCGTGCAGAAGAAAGGCTTTGTGCAATGTGGCGTGAGTGACGGCTTGCCGGGTTTCTCGGTACCGGATGCCAGCGGCAAGATCCTCGGGATCGACGCTGACTTCTGCCGCGCGGTAGCCGCTGCTGTGTTCGGCGACGCGACCAAGGTCAAATTCAGCCAGTTGAACGCCAAGGAGCGTTTCACCGCGCTTCAATCCGGCGAAGTCGACATTCTGTCCCGTAACACCACCATGACCAGCTCCCGCGATGCGGGCATGGGCCTGAAATTCCCCGGCTTCATCACTTACTACGACGGCATCGGCTTTCTGGTAAACAACAAGCTGGGCGTTAAAAGTGCCAAGGAACTGGACGGTGCAACCATCTGCATCCAGGCCGGTACCACCACCGAGCTGAACGTTTCCGACTACTTCCGTGGCAACGGTCTGAAATACACCCCGATCACCTTCGACACCTCCGACGAAAGCGCCAAGTCGCTGGAGTCCGGGCGTTGCGACGTGCTGACCTCCGACAAGTCCCAACTGTTCGCCCAGCGCAGCAAGTTGGCCTCGCCGAAAGACTACGTGGTTCTGCCGGAAACCATTTCCAAGGAACCGCTGGGCCCGGTCGTGCGTAATGGCGACGACGAGTGGCTGGCCATCGTGCGCTGGGTTGGCTACGCCATGCTCAACGCGGAAGAAGCCGGTATCACTTCCAAAAACGTCGAAGCTGAAGCCAAGTCCACCAAGAACCCGGACGTTGCGCGTCTGCTCGGTGCCGACGGCGAATACGGCAAAGACCTGAAAGTGAAGAAAGACTGGGTCGTACAGATCGTCAAGCAGGTCGGCAACTACGGTGAAGTGTTCGAGAAAAACCTCGGCAAGAGCACGCCACTGGAAATCGACCGTGGCCTGAACGCGCTGTGGAACAACGGCGGCATTCAATACGCACCCCCTGTGCGCTGATCGCTGATGGTTCTATCACCCGGTGGGCCAACCGCCGGGTGATGTTCTGTTCCATTCTTTCCGGGGCACTTCATGCAAAATAAAATCGGCGCACCAAAGCAGAAGCTCAGCTTCAGCGATCCCAAAGTGCGTGCGTGGCTCTTCCAGATCATCACGATTGTGGCGGTGGTCTCGCTGGGCTGGTACCTCTTCAACAATACCCAGACCAACCTTCAACACCGGGGCATTACCTCGGGCTTCGACTTTCTTGAGCGCAGTGCCGGCTTCGGCATCGCGCAGCACCTGATCGACTACACCGAATCGGACAGCTATGCCCGGGTGTTTGTGATCGGGCTGCTCAATACTTTGCTGGTGACCGTGATCGGCGTGGTCCTGGCGACCCTGCTCGGGTTCATCATCGGCGTGGCCCGCTTGTCGCCCAACTGGATGATCAACAAGCTGGCGACGGTGTACGTGGAAGTGTTCCGCAACATCCCGCCGTTGCTGCAAATCCTGTTCTGGTACTTCGCGGTGTTCCTGACCATGCCGGGGCCACGCAACAGCCATAACTTCGGCGACACGTTCTTCGTCAGCAGCCGTGGCCTGAACATGCCGGCCGCGCTGGCCGCCGACGGGTTCTGGCCGTTCGTGGTCAGCGTGGTCGTGGCCATCGTGGCCGTCGTGCTGATGACCCGCTGGGCCAACAAGCGCTTTGAAGCGACCGGTGTTCCCTTCCACAAGTTCTGGGCGGGTCTGGCGCTGTTCATCGTGATCCCGGCATTGTGCGCCTTGGTCTTCGGCGCGCCGTTGCACTGGGAAATGCCCAAGCTGCAAGGCTTCAACTTCGTCGGCGGCTGGGTACTGATCCCTGAACTGTTGGCGCTGACCCTGGCGCTGACCGTGTACACCGCGGCGTTTATCGCCGAGATCGTGCGCTCGGGCATCAAGTCCGTCAGCCACGGCCAGACCGAAGCCGCACGCTCCCTGGGCCTGCGCCCCGGGCCGACGCTGCGCAAGGTCATCATCCCGCAAGCCCTGCGGGTGATCATTCCGCCGCTGACCAGCCAATACCTGAACCTGGCGAAAAACTCGTCGTTGGCCGCCGGTATCGGTTACCCGGAAATGGTTTCGCTGTTTGCCGGCACGGTGCTCAACCAGACCGGCCAGGCCATCGAAGTCATTGCCATCACCATGAGCGTGTACCTGGCGATCAGCATCAGCATTTCCCTGCTGATGAACTGGTACAACAAGCGCATTGCGCTGATCGAGCGGTGAGGAAACGAGCATGAGTTCGCATACGTTCAAACCTGATATGCCACCGCCGAGCAAAGTCTTCGGGCCGATGGCATGGATGCGCGCCAACCTGTTTTCCAGCTGGCTCAACACCTTGCTGACCTTGTTGGCGTTTTACCTGATCTACCTGGTCGTGCCGCCGATCCTGCACTGGGCCATTCTCGACGCCAACTGGGTCGGGACCACTCGCGCCGACTGCACCAAAGAAGGCGCCTGCTGGGTGTTTATCCAACAGCGCTTCGGGCAGTTCATGTACGGCTACTACCCCGGCGACCTGCGCTGGCGCGTAGACCTGACCGTGTGGTTGGCCATCGTGGGCGTGGCGCCGTTGTTCATCTCGCGTTTTCCACGCAAGGCGATCTACGGCCTGGGCTTTCTGGTGTTGTACCCGATCATTGCCTTCTTCCTGTTGCGTGGCGGCATTTTCGGCCTGACCAGCGTGGCCACCAGCCAATGGGGCGGCCTGATGCTGACCCTGGTCATCGCCACCGTCGGCATCGCCGGTGCCTTGCCGCTGGGGATTGTGCTGGCGCTGGGGCGGCGTTCGAACATGCCGGCGATTCGTGTGGTCTGCGTGACCTTCATCGAATTCTGGCGCGGCGTGCCGTTGATCACGGTGCTGTTCATGTCCTCGGTGATGCTGCCGTTGTTCCTGCCCGAAGGCATGGGCATCGACAAGCTGCTGCGGGCGTTGATCGGCGTGATCCTGTTCCAGTCGGCCTACGTGGCGGAAGTGGTGCGCGGTGGCTTGCAGGCGATTCCCAAAGGTCAGTACGAAGCGGCCGCGGCGATGGGCCTGGGTTACTGGCGCAGCATGGGCCTGGTGATTCTGCCGCAAGCCCTGAAGATGGTGATCCCCGGCATCGTCAACACGTTTATCGCGCTGTTCAAGGACACCAGCCTGGTGATCATCATCGGTTTGTTCGACCTGCTCAACAGCGTCAAGCAAGCCGCCGCCGACCCAAAATGGTTGGGCATGGCCACTGAAGGCTACGTGTTCGCCGCCCTGGTGTTCTGGATTTTCTGTTTTGGTATGTCGCGCTATTCCATTCATTTGGAACATAAGCTCGACACAGGCCACAAGCGTTAGGAGTTGATGTTATGAGCGAAGCGATCAAACAGCCTGTGAGCCCTGAAGGCATTATCCAGATGCAGGGCGTGAACAAGTGGTACGGCCAGTTCCACGTATTGAAAGACATCAACCTCAACGTCAAGCAGGGCGAGCGTATCGTGCTGTGCGGCCCGTCGGGTTCGGGCAAGTCCACCACCATCCGCTGCCTCAACCGCCTGGAAGAACACCAGCAGGGCCGCATCGTGGTCGATGGCGTGGAGCTGACCAACGACCTCAAGCAGATCGAAGCGATCCGCCGCGAAGTCGGCATGGTGTTCCAGCACTTCAACCTGTTCCCGCACCTGACCATCCTGCAGAACTGCACGTTGGCACCGATGTGGGTGCGCAAGATGCCCAAGCGCAAGGCCGAAGAAATCGCCATGCACTACCTGGAGCGCGTGCGTATCCCGGAGCAGGCCCACAAGTTTCCGGGGCAACTCTCCGGCGGCCAGCAACAGCGCGTGGCGATTGCCCGGGCGCTGTGCATGAAACCGAAAATCATGCTGTTCGACGAACCGACCTCGGCCCTCGACCCGGAAATGGTCAAGGAAGTGCTCGACACCATGATCGGCCTGGCCGAAGACGGCATGACCATGTTGTGCGTGACCCACGAAATGGGCTTCGCCCGTACCGTGGCCAACCGCGTGATCTTCATGGACAAGGGCGAGATCGTGGAACAGGCGGCGCCGAATGACTTCTTCGACAACCCGCAGAATGACCGGACCAAGTTGTTCTTGAGCCAGATTCTGCATTGATCGATGGTTGATGCTTGAAGCGATAAACCCGGCACCAGGCCGGGTTTATTTTTGCCTGCTGTTTTTACGCGGACGCTTGAGTTGCAAGCTGCGCATCTTTTGCGATCAGCAGATGGTTCAGGTCTTCGCCGGCATTGAGTGCCTCTATTTCGGCCAATAGATGCGGATGTTTATCCAGTAGACGCATCAATGTGAGCAGTGGCGCGGGCGGAAAGATCTCAGCCCTTTCGTAGCGGGAAAATGCGTTATGGCCGCGGCCGGTCAATAGCCTCACCGCGTCTTTCTGCGTCAGATGCAATTTGCGGCGAATTCGTTTCATTTCGGCGGCGATGATTGTCCTGGCATCCATTAACAACTTATCGCTGGCATCGGAATAACGCTCTGCGCTATCGGTGTCCGAATCGAATTCGACCTCGTGACAGGCCTGGCATTCCCAGCCTGCAATATCAGGGATATCCCGGATCATGCCGCGTGTGTTGATCGTGAAGTTGCGACCTTCGAAATGCTGCATTGCGTCATGGGTTCCGCAGCTCACGCATTGTTGGGTTTTCATAAGGTTTTCTCCTTGAAGGAGATTACGGGAGGACCACCACCTGGGCGGTAAGTCACTTTGATGTAAATCTCCGTAGCGTAAATCTTGATCAGATAGACGTCCTGCCACACACGGTGGTCTGAATAGGTCGTCATTGACTTGTACAACATTCGATTCTCAAGGGCGCAGACCGCGAGTCGCATCTGGCCGATGTTCAACTCAAGTTGTCGAGCCGCCTCCCGCGCGCTTGCGGTGAATGCTCTGCTACCCAACCTGATGACATCCGCCTTTATCACCGCCAAATCGTAATGAGGTGTGTACTTTTCCATAAGACACCTAAGGCTGAAATTACCCTTTAAGGGTAATTTTAACAATCGAAAATACTGCTCCGTTTCCCTGCCTGAAAACCCTAGTGCGTTGCCTTTGTAGACAAGTCCGAATAGGCTGTAGGTAAATTCATCCTATGATTGGACGAAAGCGCAAACCTCATGACAGACATCTCCCCGCTGATCAAACGCTCCCTGGTCGACCAAGCCCTCGAGCAGCTGCGCCAGCGCATCACCCAAGGCACGTGGGCCATCGGCGAGCGCCTGCCCACCGAGCCTGAGCTGGCGGCGGAACTGGGCATCAGCCGCAATACCGTGCGCGAGGCCATGCGGGTGCTGGCATTCTCTGGATTGATCGAGGTCCGCCAGGGCGACGGCAGTTACCTGCGTTCGATGACGGACCCGCTGGGCGCCATGCGCGCGTTATCCCATTGCAGCCTGGAACAGGCGCAGGAGACGCGGCAGATCCTGGAAGTGGAGGCCATCGGTCTGGCCGTCCTGCGTCGCACCGAGCAAGACCTGCACCGGTTGCTCGAGGCGCTTGATGCCAGCGCCGCGCTGTATCACGGTGAGCTGGAGGCCTACATCAGCGCCGATCTGGTATTCCACCAACGGCTGGTGGACGCGGCGCACAACCCGGCGTTGAGCGAGTTGTACCGGTACTTTTCCAGCATCATCGGCGCGCAACTGCGCCAGACCCTGAACATCTCGCCGCGTCGCCAGGCGGTGTTCGACCTGCACACCGCCTTGCTTGATGCCGTAGCGCAGCAAGACCCGGAGCGCGCCAAATCCCTTTGCCGGCAGTTGATCAATGAACCCTGACGCCCCACGCACGCCTGAGTTGGAAGAATTGCTGATCGACGCCGAGGCCGACGACGATGCAGTCCAGCACAGCCCCCCGCCGACGAGCCGGCCATGGCTGTTGCTGCTGGGCCTGGTGCTGGTGGCGCTGAACCTGCGCCCGGCGCTGTCGAGCCTGTCGCCGCTGCTCAGTGAGGTCTCGGCCAGCCTGGGCTTGTCGGCGGCCAGGGCCGGTCTGCTGACCACCTTGCCGGTGCTGTGCCTGGGCCTGTTCGCGCCGCTGGCGCCGCTCCTCGCTCGGCGCTTCGGTGCCGAGCGGGTGGTGCTGGGGATCTTGTTGACGCTGGCCGGCGGTATTCTGCTGCGCAGTGCGTTCGGTGAGGTCGGGTTGTTTGTTGGCAGCCTGATCGCCGGGGCCAGCATCGGCATCATCGGCGTGTTGTTGCCCGGTATCGTCAAGCGCGACTTCGCCAGGCAGGCGGGCGCGATGACTGGGGTCTACACCATGGCGCTGTGCCTGGGCGCGGCGTTGGCGGCGGGGGCCTCGGTGCCCTTGAGCGACTCCTTCGGCAACCGTTGGAGCATCGGGTTGGGCTTCTGGATGGTGCCGGCGTTGCTGGCCGCGCTGTGCTGGTTGCCGCAAGTCGGGCAGAAGCACGGCGCGCATCGCGTCGCCTACCGGGTGAAGGGCTTGCTGCGCGATCCGCTGGCCTGGCAAGTGACCTTGTACATGGGTCTGCAATCGTCCCTGGCCTACATCGTGTTCGGCTGGGTGCCGTCGATCCTCATCGACCGCGGCCTGAGCGCCACCGATGCCGGGCTGGCGCTGTCCGGTTCGATCATCGTGCAACTGCTCAGCGCCCTCACCGCGCCTTGGCTGGCCACGCGCGGCAAGGACCAGCGCCTGGCCATCGTGGTGGTGATGCTGCTGACCCTCGGCGGGCTGATGGGCTGCCTGTACGCGCCCCTCGACGGGCTGTGGGGCTGGGCGATTCTGCTGGGCCTGGGGCAGGGTGGTACGTTCAGCCTGGCGCTGACCTTGATCGTGCTGCGCTCGCGGGATGCCCACGTGGCCGCCAACCTGTCGAGCATGGCCCAGGGCTTCGGTTACACCCTGGCCTCCCTGGGCCCGCTCGCGGTGGGCCTGATTCACGACTGGACCGGCGGCTGGGCCGCCACCGGCTGGGTCTTCGCGGTGATCGGCCTGGGCGCCATCGTCGCCGGCCTCGGTGCGGGGCGCGCGCGGTACGTCGAGGTCAGCAGCGAGAAAGTCTAGAGGTACTCCACCTCCAGCGTCGCCGAACCGTCCATGAGGATGTCGGTACTCAGGTCCAGATTCTGTTTGGCGTTGATCACCGTCTCCAGGCTCAGCGTGCTGGTCAGGTTCTGGATCGCCATGGGGCCGGCGGTGCTGCCCGCGGTGTCGGTGAAGCCCAGCAGGCTCTTGGCGCCGATGTTGATCGGGTTGCGGTTGGCCGCGCGCCAGGCCACGCCGCCGGTGGTGGACTCGGTGCCGTAGACCTCGGCCACGCCACCCACCACGGTCTGCTGCGGATCGAACGTCAGCGAGTACACGCCGATCTTGTTCGCGCTCTTGTCCAGGCCCAACCCGTAATAAATCTCGCTGTTGACGTGGGCCGAGCCGTCGCGGTTGTCGTGCATGCGCAAGGCATAACGCACCGGGCCGTTGCAGATCACCGTCAGGTTCAGGGACTTGATCGGCAGCCGCGTGCCGGTCGTGAGGTTGAGGTCTTGCTGGGCGATCTTGCCGAAATCCACCACGCCGTTGGCCGACAGGCTTGGCGCGCAGGACACCGGGATGATCCGGCCGTTGACGTTCAGGTCGACGGGGGCGGCGGCCTGCGCCGGTTGGCTGAACAACAGGGGCACGAGGATCAGGTAGCGAGCAATCATGGGAGGCTCCGAGGGGCTTAGAAGTAGGTGATTTCCAGGGTCGCCGAACCGTCGAGCCGCACTTCGCTGCGCAGGTCCAGGCTGTCGAGCGGCGCGATGAAGGCTTTCAGGCTGAGTAATGCGCTGAGGTTTTGCAGGGCATTCGGGCCTTCGGTGCTGCCGGCCGTGGCGGTAAACCCGAGGAGGCTGCGCGCGCCCAAGGGGATCGCGCTGGCGCTGGCGCTGCTCCAGGCGGCGCCGCCCGTGGTCGAGTCGGTGCGATACAGCTGGGACAGGTTGTCGGCGCTGGCCCGGGCGGGGTCGACCAGCAGGTAATAACGGCCGACTTTCTGCCCGCGTGCATCCAGGCCCAGGCCGTAGGCGGTTTCATCGATGCCGCCGGTGGCTGAGCCGGCGCGGTTGTCGTGCATGACCAGGGCAAACGGAGTCGGGCCGTCACAGCTGACCGTGAGGCTCAGCGCGCGGGCGGGCAGGGCGGTGTCTTTGTCGCGGTGCAAGTCGCTGACCGACAACTTGCCGAAGTCCACCGTGCCGTTGTTGGTCAGGGTGGGCGTGCAGGCCGTCGGTGCGAAGCGCGCTTGCAGCTGCAATTCCCGTGAACGCCCGGAGGTGGGCGCGTCCACCTGCGCCGAGGCTTCCCAGGTTTCGGCATCGCGCACGCGGATCGCTTCGTCCCGCGCCCACGCACTCACCTGCAGTTGCGCGGCAAAACTGCGCCCGGTGGCGGGCTGGCCGTCGTGCAGCGGGACGATGCCGTGGTCGGCGCGCCAGGCCAGGCTCGTGCCGATTTGCGCGGGCGCCTGGCCTGGGCCGGCGAGCAAGCCGAGTTGCACCGCGTGGCCATCGAGCACCGCGTCATGCACTTGCACGCGGTAACTGCCGCCGTCGCCCAAGCGCAAGCGCTCGGTGCCGGCAGCCAGGGCGCGGTAGAACAGGCTCATGTCAGCCGGTTGCGGGCAGTTCAAGGTCAAGGACAGGCGCCGTTCGCCGAGCAGGTGTTCCGCTGCCGGTGCTGACGCGACGGCGCGGTTCATCAGGCCAAAATCCAGGCGCGATTCGCTCAGGTCCAGGCGGCAGTCGTTCTCGGCCAGGGCCGTGCCGGCGAACAGCAGCAGGGCTGCCAGGCTGTGTTGAAGCTTCATATTGGGGTCCTCAAGGTCGCTGGCAGCGGGCCGGTGCGGTTTCGAAATACACGTGGGGGTCGGCCTTGGCCGGCAGTTCAAAGCGCAAGTGGCAGCGCGGCTGGTCAGGGGCCTTGATCCATAGCGGGCGGGTGTCGAGCACGTCGGGCAAGAACACTTGGTTGCCTTCCTGGACCAGGGTGATGAACTCGCCGTCCTCCGTGGTCACGGTCGAGCCGCGTGGCATCGGGGTGTCCAGGGTCAGCAGCGCACGCCGGGTGAGCGACACGCCGAACTCGATGCGGTCCACCGCGCCGCGGCCTGCCGATACCACCGCAAGCCCGTTGTGGATGTCGGCATTGCGCGGCAGCGAACGGGTGTGGACTTCCAGCGGGCTGCGCCCATAGGCGCTGAGCTGAGGCGCCACGGCCTGGCCTTGCCAGTCGGTCCACACCGGGCCGCTGGGGGTGTTGACCTTGATCCCGGGCATGTCGCCCACCGCCAGCACGGCAAAGGTGTCGCGCACCGGGTAGGGCGAGAACGTCAACCCGTCGGCGTGCAGCACCATCCCGCCGCGTGCGCCGCCCTGGTAGCTGGAGCGTTCGGCGTCAGCGCGCGTGTAGTTGAAGTCCAACTGGCTGTAGAACGGCAGGGCCGACACGCCCAGGGACGATTCGACTTCGCGGTCGCGGGTGTCATGTTCGACGCCGACGCGATACGCCAAGTGGTCGTTGATCTGCTCGTTGAGCCCCATCCCGGTGCGGTGCTCGCCGCCGGAATTGCGCACCCAGGCGCGGCCACGGCGGCTTTCGCCGAGGGGCAGGCTGACCGTCAGGTACAGGCTGTCGTCGTTGTAACGACGCCCGCCCATGTGCCATTCGGCGGTGGTGGAAATCGACATACCGGCGACCTGCGTACCCCAGGAGGCGAGGGCGCGGCTGCTGCTGTCGCCCTGGAACGAGGACGAACGGGAAACCCCCGCGCTGAAGGCGCCCAGCCACGGGTGCGACCACGAGCTGGTGGCGCTCTGCTGGTCGCGGTAACGCGCGCGTTGCTGCTCGCGGGTGTCGGCGATGTAGGTTGATTCGGTGAGGTCGCGGTAGCCCTGGGTGCGCCAGGAATTGGCTGCCGTGAAGGCCCAGCGCTCACTCAGTTTGTGCGACCACGACAGGTCGGTCTGCACCCCGCGTTCCTGGGTGCGCCGCGAGGCTTCGGAGGCGACCACGGCCACTTGCACCTGACTGTCAGGCAGCGGCAACAGGCCCAGGCTCAGGCCCGCCGAGCGATAATCCGCGGCCGCCAACAGCCCGCTGCCGAAGCTGAGCTGCGGATGCGGCGCGGCGCTCCAGCCGGCGCTCAGCACCCAGGGTTCGGCGCCCGGGCCGTCGCCGATATTGCGCACCCGCCCGGCCGCCACCGAGTAGCCGGGCGCGGGCAGCCCCAGGCCGAGCATGGCGGCGGGTACGGTAAAGCGCCGTTCCTCGCCGGTGCTTTCCTTGACGGTGACTTCGACGTCGGAGCGCCCGTTGAGGCGCGGCACATTGCTCAAGCTGAACGGGCCGGCGGGCACCACTGTGGAGTGAATCAACGCGCCGTTCTGGCGCACTTCCACCTGCGCCGGGCCGTTGGCGATGCCGTTGATGGTCGCGCCCTGGTTCTGATCCTGCAGGGCCTGTTCGGTGAGCACCTGCACGCCGGTGATTGGCGCACCCGCGAGCACCGGGTTGTAGAGGTTGATCTGCCCGGCCTGCAACACCGCCTGGTGGCTGGCGAAGGTGCGCTGGGCGTAGGCGTCCAGATGGGTGGTGCTTGAGCGGCTGTCCTGCCAGGTCTGTACCTGGCGGCTGCGCACGATCCAGTCGCCGGCATTGAAGCCGACCTCGGTATTGGCCGAGCCAAAGCGGCTGGAATCATCGCGGTAATGGTTGTACAGGCCGCTCACGTCGTAGTTGAGCAGCGCCGCGAAACCGCCGGTCTGATAGCCGGAAATGTCCTGGGTGAGCGGGCGCAGCGCCTGGGTGGGCACCACCAGGTTCAGGCTCAGGTTGGCTGGGTCGTGCTCGACCACGGTCTGTGGGTATTGCTCGAGAAAGGCATAACAACTGCTTTCTTCTGCCGGGCCCGAAGACGGTGTCACCAACTGCGCGGCGTCCAGCAGCGGCGGGTCGAAGCATGTGGCGCCGTGCTGATCCACGCTGACATCGACGCGCCCGCGCCGCTGGCCGTTGACCGTCAGGTTGAGCGCATGGCGCCCCTGGGTAAAACGCGGGGTCTGCATCAGCAGGCTGGCGAGTTCGGGATCGATGCCGCGCTGGAGCAGGGTCTGTGGATCAAACGAACCTGTCGACGACTGCTCTGCCCATGCCAGGTTCGTCAGCAACCCCTGACTGAGCGTCAGCACCAGTAATGCCAGGCGCGGTGAAACGCCGGGCACGGCTTTGCCGTCACGGTAATGGATGACTGTGTTCACACAAATGCACTCGGATGATGGAAGTACCCGGCGTGATTCCCTATCGCGTCAGGTCTTCCCGGTGGCCTTCAGTGGGTGGCCACTTCGTGATAGTGGCGCCGTCGTGTCCCTGGGCGCCGTTGCATCACAGGCTTATGGGCGCGTCGTGGGGCGCGACCGCAAAGCCATACACTGTGGCCGGTTGCAGGCGCACGCTGGTGGCGCCGGCGCCGGCGCCGCTGGCGGTGACGGTCAGCGTTTCACCGGGCAGCACATAGGTGCGCGGCAGCATCGCCGAAGCATTGCCGGGCAGCAGTTGCAGCTCCTGGGCCAGGCGCACCACATACGGGGACGGGTTGTGGACGCTGAGCTGGTCGGCTTTCAAGGTCCATTGCAGGCCCAGCCACGGCGTGCGATTTGGCGCCAGCCCCTTGGGATGAATGATCACCGGCAGGTTCTGCCGCACGGTCACGCCCACTTGCGCGCGCCCGAGCTGGGCCGGGTCGCGCTGGGCGGGCATGCCCTCGAAAATCACCCGTTTGAGGCGCTGGGTTTGCAGCGGCGCCTGGGTTTGCAGGATGAAGCGCACCAACTGGCTCTTGGACGCCTCGACGCGGGTCAGGGGTGGAGTCACGAACAGCAGCGTGTCGCTGTCCTCGGGGATGTTTTCGAGGGTGACGTGCAGCAAGGCCATTTTGGTGTCGGTGTTGGTGACCGAGACCGTGGCCTCGCCATCGGCCTCGTTGACGATCACCACCGAGGTGTCCGGGACCATGCCGTCGGCACGCGCGACGGTTGCACCGAGTACGGCCAGTGCCACGCAGCAGAGACGCGGCAGCCAGCGCCAAACGGAAAAAAACGAGTTCATAACAGGGCTCTTCTATACAGGGCGCTTCAAATGGGCCGACATGCGCGCGGTGGGTGACCGGGGCGCCGACGGCACGGTGTCAGAGGTAACGCAGGTCCAGCGTGATCGAGCCATCGAGGGGCACCTCTTCGTGGAGCGTCAAGGTGTTGGCCGGGCTGATCGAGGTGTCGACCCGCAGGGACGCCACCAATTGCCGGATCGGCGCGGGCAGCGTATCGCCGGCCCGGGCAAAGCCCATCAACAGACGCGGGTACATGTTAGGTTCGGGCTTCCAGCTAGCCCCCTGGTCGGATGAGGTCAGGGTTTGCATCGGCTGCGAATCGCCTACCGGGCCGCGCAACGACAGGCTGACCGACCCGAGGCGTTCGTCGGGGGCATGGGGGTTCATGCCCAGCCCATAAAAATAATCCGGCGCCAGCGATGACTCGCGCTTGTTGTCGATGCCCACCAGGGCGAACAACACCAGGCCTTCGCAACTGATGCTCAAGCCCATCTGCTGGTTCGGCAGCACGGTGAACTCACTCGGATGCAACGTCGTCGCCAGGATCTTGTCGTGGTCGACAAGGCCGTTGTCCGACAGCGATACGCTGCACGCGCTGGGGGTGATTCGCCCGTTGACGTCCAACTCCACGCTCGAGAGCGCGAAGGCCAAGGGCGCTGCCGCCAACAGAAGGGTGAGGGCCGGCAAGCGAGTAAGCAGGTTCATGGCTTGAGTTACCTGGTGTTGAACGGGTGGTACGGGCATCGGGCAAGGCGGTGGCGTTACAGGTAGAGGACTTCGACCGTGACCGAACCGTCGATCACCGTGTCTTCGGTAATCGTCAGACCCTGGGCCGGCAGGATGAATGGCTTGACCGAGAGCGCCACCTGCGTGTTCTGGGCCGGCACAGGCACCCGCGGTGCGCCGATCTCTTGGATCGAGATCCATCGATTGGTCTGCCATCCCGTGTCTGCCCCATAAGAGTTCCAGGTGGCGCCGTTGTCCGCCGACTGGATAAGCCTGACGGAGTTGCTATCGGCGACGCCCTGGTCGAGGAACATGACGTAGCCGCCAATACGCTGACCGGCACTGGTCTTACCGATGCCATATTCGATGATGCTGTTTGCCGAGTCGGTGCGGTTGTCGGTGGCCGTCAGGGCAAACAGGGTCGAGGCTTCGCAGTCGATGCCCATCTGCAGGGTGACCGGGGTGAGTTGGGTCCGGGTGTCCAGGTTAAGGTCCTTGACCGAGACTCGGCCGACGTCGATGGTCTCGGCCGACAGGCTCGGCATGCACGCCGAGGGCACAATCAGGCCCTTGACGGTCAGGTCAACGGTGGAGGCGGCGAGCACCGGGAAAGCGCAGCCGATCAGTACGCCGGTAACGCTGGTACGCAGTAGCTTTTTCATGACGGGTGAAGCTCCAGGGATGGATAGGAATACAGGGGGTCCAGGGGGACAGGGGGTTACGCTGTTACAGGTACTTCATCTCAAGGGTCGCGTGCCCGTCGACGAGGACTTCGTCGGTGAGGGTCAGGCCATCGGCGCGGGCAATTCGGGTGTAGAGCACAATGTCTGCGTCGAAGATCGTCACGGCCATTGGCTGAGTGGGGTTGTCCATTGCGGCAACCGCGAGCAGGTTGAGGTGGCCCAACTGCGTACCGGGGGTCCACGTGGTACCGCCATCCAGCGACACGATGGTTCGCACGGCCATGGTGTCCGCCATGGGGTTGCTCAAACTCAGCGAAACGCTGCCCAGTTTCTCGTCGTTGGGGGTCGTGCCCAGGCCGTGGTGGTTGGGGATCACCGATGTGCCGTGGCGGTTGTCGATGGTGGTCATGGCGAAGAGCGTCGAGCCTTCGCACCGCACGTTCAGGTGCAGGGTGTTGCGCGGCAGCAACGTGTCTCGGTCTTGGTTGAGGTCGCGCACGGTCACCTTTCCGTGGTCGATGGTGCCGCCTTCAGCCAAGCCCGGCGTGCAGGCTTTGGGCGTAATTACGCCGCTCACGCTCAGCTCGGCCTGGCTGCTGGCTAAAGCGCTGGGCACGTTCGCCAGCAGCAGACTCGCCAACAATGCGGGGAAATATTTATCCATGAAATGAACAACCTCTCTGGGCAATGCCCTGCGTGGATGATGAGTTACAGGTACTTGACCTCGATCGTGGCGGAGCCGTCGATCAGCACTTCGTTGCTCAAGTCCAGGCTGTTGGCGGCGGCGATCTGGGTGTCGATCACCAGCTCGCTGATCACGTTCTTGATCGGGATCGGCTTGGGATCCTGACCGTTCGACCTGTCGCCAAACGCCGCCATGTACGGGTTTTGCCAAACCACATCGTCAATGGCTTGCCAGCTCACGCCATCCAATGACTCGATGGGCTCGACGGCGACGTTGTCGGCCACCGGATTTCTCAGGGAGAGCCAGAACGTGCCGATTTTCTGCAGGTTGTTGATCAGGCCCAGGCCGTAGCCGAAACCGTAGATTGACGACCCGGCGCGGTTGTCGGTGGTGCGCAACGCAAACAGGGTTGCGGCCTCGCAGTCCACATTGAGTTGCAGCCTGGCGGTGGGCAGGCTGGTCGGGCTGTCGAGGTTGAGGTCTTTTACCGAGACCTTACCGTGATCCACCACACCACTGGCGGACAACGTCGGTGTACAGGCGCTTGGGGTAATCACGCCTTTGACGGTCAATTCCACGGTACTGGCGGCGAAGGTCATACCGCTGCCGACAAGGGCGATGACGGCGGTGAATGCGGCTAAGGGCTTTTTCATGTGATCGAGCTTCCGATGCAAAACTGATTGCCGAGGGGCAAAGGGGGACCCGTCGGTAACTAGGTGGCGACCGCCTGGAGTGGCCGGTCGCGTCCCGCTCTGGGGATGCCGGGCAATCTATCGGGGGGAGGGCGTCGGGCAAATACAACAAATACGACAATGGGCGGATGTCGCACACGCCCAATCGACTTGTCGGAACTCGTTTTTTTGTGTGTAGGAAATATAAGGGTTTCGTAGTTGTTGTATCGCGCAGGCGGCCTAATTCAAATAGCGTTCCGGCCGATACATCTTCACAGCACATTCGAACAGCCAGGCGTGTTGCGTGCCGTACCCGGTACCTATGTCGGCGGATGTTCTGTCGGCCATTGAGGTTGCCGTTCCCCGCGCCGTGCGCTTATTGAATTTGAGGTAGTCATGTCATCAGGCCCTATCCCAGGCGACCGAGCAGGGGATGACCTGGCCGCACAGCCGGCGTCAACCCGGCATTGGCGTGAGCTCAAGGTGTTGTTGGTAGACGATCATCCCGCGTATTGCCTGCTGATGGGCGCGATGCTGGAGCGGCTGGGGCTGGCATTTGCAGTGTGCGCGCACGGCCAGGCTGCCCTGGCGATTCTGGACGTCAGCCGCGCCGACCTGATTTTCAGCGACTGCCAAATGCCGGTGATGGATGGCTATGCCATGACCCGCGAACTGCGCCGCCGCGAACTGCGCGACGGCACGGAGCGCGTGCCGGTCATCGCGTTCACCGGCAAGCTGGGCGCGCGCGAAATCCAGCAGTGCCAGGCTGCGGGCATGGATGCCTGGCTGGCCAAACCGGTGACCTTTCAACAACTGCGCCAAGTCCTCGGCGACTGGCTGCCCGGCCCGCGTATCAGCGAGACCGCGCAGCCGGTCACGGCGGTGGAGGGGCGCTGGCCGAGTCGCGGCCGGTTGGGGCAACTGTTCGGCTGCAGCGAGGCGCTGCCCGGTATCCTGGCGAGCCTGGTGTATGAGGCCGAGCTCGATCTGCATGCGCTGGCCCAGGCCACCGACGGCCTGCAAGCGCAGGCCACGGTCGAGCATTTGCACCGCTTGATCGGCAGCGTGGCGTTCTTCGGCGCCACACCGCTGGAAATGCGCGGTCATCAGTTGATCGAGGCGATCAACCGCGACGGCGTGGCCATGCACCTTCAGCGCTTGCTCGCCTTGCGCAGCGACTTGATGGGGTATCTGAAATATTTGTCGCTGTTAGGAAAAGGATGACAGCTAAGACCGATGGCTTCTGTAGGTCTTCAGAGTGGGCAATTTCCTTTTTTTCTGTGGGGTAAAATTCTGCTCCCAGGGATTGCTGGGCTATCTGCCATTACGGCGTTTGGGGGCGGTTGTTGCCGATCCGATCCGGGAGTATTTTGCGCGGATTCAAGTTGCCATCATGGTGGTGCTCATGCTTCGCGTAATTATTGCTGACGATCATCCCATCGTGCGTATCGGGCAGAAAGTGGTGATAGAAGCCAATGGCCGGTGCAAAGTTGTCGCCGAGGCCGACGGCCCGGATCAGTTGCTGGCGCTGGTGGACAGCACCCCGTGCGATATCCTGGTGACGGACTTCGCCATGCCGGGTAACCAGCAAGCCGACGGCTATGGCTTGCTCGGCCTGATGCGGCGCCGGCACCCGGACTTGCCGGTGATTCTGGTGACCATGTTTGCCAATGTCGCCACGTTGCGCGAATCGTTTGCCCAGGGCGCGCGGGCGATCCTGGCCAAAAGCGCGTCGGCCCGCGAACTGCCCCTGGCGATTGCCGCCGTCAGTGAAGGGCGCACCTTCGTCAGCGAGTGTCTGCGCGCACAACTGGCGGAGGCCGGGACGGGCAATCAGCAAGCCGTGCCGCAGTTGTCCGGCAAAGAGCGCGAAGTGGTGCGGATGCTCGCCAGCGGCATGACCGTCAGCCAGATCGCGGCGCGGGTCAACCGCAGCATCTCGACCATCAGCAAGCAGAAAAGCACCGCGATGACCCGGCTGTGCATCTCCACCGATGTGGATTTGTTCGCTTATGCGCGGGCGGCGGGCATGGTGCCGTAGAAAGTTGCAGTTTCATGACGGTGCTAGAGTGAGTCAGGCAGTGGCTGAGTATCGTATTACTTGTATTAAGTTTGAATGAGTTATCCCTTAACTTGTGATGGTTGTCCTGGCATTGTTTGGTCGGGGCATACACTTCATTCTAATAGTTTTGTCTTGCTGGCGAGTTAAAGTAAGCGCGTCTGTGCGCTTGCCTGGCTTATCAAGTAATGACCGAAAGTGAGCCTATTATGCAACCGTCCCGTGTACTTGTTGCCGCCGCGTTTTTGCTGGCCGGTGTTTCTAATGTAATGGCCGCATCCAGTGTGGATGTCAGCGTGGTCGGTACTATCATTCCGTCGGCCTGTACGCCAACTTTATCTGATGCCGGTACGGTGGATTATGGGAAGATCTCGATCAACGATTTTCCTAGACTGGGGGAGATGGTACTGCCAGCGGCGACGATAACCTTGGAGGTTACTTGTGACGCGCCGACTTTGATGGCAGTCAGGAGTCTGGACAATCGAGCCGGAACTGCGGCTGTTCAATCACCGTCACATGACCCGCTCACCGTGTATGGTTTGGGCTTGGCAAGTGGTGGGCAAAAGATCGGCAGGTACGAACTTAAGATGAACGATGTGACAGCCGACGAACAACCGAGAGCCGTGATTGAGTCCATCGATAAAGAGACGTGGTTTGCTGCCGATAACGCAACGTGGCAACCACGTTGGCTGCGCACCGTGAGTAACGGTAATATAATTCCCGTGGCAGTGACGACCCTTAAGACAGACCTGATGTTGAGTACAGTCCTCGCGCCCAAAGACTCTCTGCCGGGTGAGGAAGAAATCCAGATAGACGGCAGCGCCACTTTGGACGTTATCTACCTTTAACCCCGCCAGGCATCACTTATTCTCGTGACGAATAACCATGGCTTTCCCGTGTTACGAGGATTATCGTTCAGCACCCCTGACCATCGTGCGAATGTTGCCCATGAGTGATGCCCACAACGTCCTGATCACCGAGTTCTATACGGCCTTCCAACATCTGGATGCCGAAGCCATGGCCGCCTGCTACACCGACGACGTGGTGTTCAGCGACCCGGCGTTCGGCGAGCTGCGCGGGCGCGATGCCGGGGATATGTGGCGCATGCTCACCACGCGGGCCAAGGACTTTTCCCTGACCTTCGACCATGTGCGCAGCGATGACACCACCGGCAGCGCCCATTGGGTGGCGACGTACCTGTTCAGCGCGACCGGCAACACGGTGGTCAACGACATCGGCGCACGCTTCGTGTTTCGCGACGGCAAGATCTGCGAACACCACGACCACTTCGACCTGTGGCGCTGGTCGCGCCAGGCCCTGGGCCTCAAGGGGCTGCTGCTGGGCTGGTCGCCCGCGCTGAAAAACGCCGTGCGCGCCCAGGCGCTCAAAGGCCTGAGGGCATTTCAGGCCAGTCGTTGATAAGATTGGCGCTCCTCTGGTTTGCCGAATCGACCCGTGACTGATCTTCCTGAACCCAAGCCCTGGTTCGTGTACCTGGTGCGTGCCGCCAACGGCTCGCTGTATTGCGGCATCAGCAATGATCCGCTGCGCCGGTTTGCCTCCCATCAAAGCGGCAAGGGCGCGCGGTTTTTCCTCTCCAGCCCCGCCGTCGCGCTGGTGTACACCGAGCAGTGTGCAAGCAAGGGCGAGGCGCTGCGCCAGGAACGCTTGATCAAAAAACTGAAGAAGAGCGCCAAGGAATGCCTGGCGGCGAGTGGCTCATTGACCTGATTGATGGGGGCCTATTTCACCCACGCGTGATTTTGCAGGCTAAGCTGAACGCTCATTTAATTGAGCGGAGCCTGGCATGTCTGAGTTGATCCTGCACCACTACCCGCAATCCCCTTTCGCGGAAAAAGCCCGCCTGCTCCTGGGCTTCAAGGGCTTGTCCTGGCGCTCGGTGCTGATCTCGCCGGTGATGCCCAAGCCTGACCTGATCGCCCTCACCGGCGGCTATCGCAAGACTCCGGTGCTGCAGATCGGCGCCGACATCTACTGTGACACAGCACTGATCGCGCACCGCCTGGAACAGGAAAAAGCCGGGCCGGCGCTGTTTCCCCAAGGCCTGGAACTGGTCGCCCAGGGGTTCGCCGCCTGGGCCGATTCGGTGGTGTTTGCCCATGCCGTGGCGTTGGTATTCCAGCCCGAATCCTTGGCGGCCAAGTTCGCCAAAGTGCCGCCCGAAATGCTCAAAGTGCTGGTGGCCGATCGTGCCAAGCTGTTCAGCGGCGGCACCGCAGCCCGTCTGCATCTGGAGCAGGCCAAGCATCAATGGCCGGCGATCATCAGCCGCATCGACCAGCAATTGCAGCATCAAGAGGGAGATTTTCTGTTCGGTGAGCCTTCGATTGCCGACTTTGCCCTGGCCCATCCGCTGTGGTTCCTCAAAGGCTCGGTGGTGACCGCGCCGTTGGTTGACGCACATCCCGCCGTTGCCACCTGGCTCGACCGGGTGCTGAGCTTTGGCCATGGCACCGCCACCGAGATGAGCACCGAGCAAGCCCTTGACGTAGCGCGTCACGCCACCCCGGCGGCGTTGCCCGCTGAAGTGTTCGAGGACTTGAATGGCTTCACGGCCGGCCAGCAGGTGAGCATTGCGGCCACCGACTACGGCACCGACCCGGTGCTCGGTGAGTTGTTGTTTGCCGGCCGCGAAGAACTGATCCTGCGCCGTACCGACGAACGCGGCGGCACCGTGCATGTTCACTTCCCGCGCCTGGGTTTTTGCATTCAGGCGCAATAAAACCGGATTATTTTCAACCGGAGGTGAGGTAAACCCGACGCCCATCCGTGTAGTGCTTGAAACTGCGATCTATTCGCATTAACAGCGTTTTCTACACGGGTGCTCACAAGCATGAAATCGACGGCGGGCGGTTGGGTTAAACAGTGGCTGGGAGCCTCGGTCTTGACGGTATCGGGGCTGGCACTGCTGCCCCTGAGTGTGGCGCAGGCGCAGGAACAACAAAGTGCCCAGTTCAACTTTGCCCTGGCGGCCAAGCCGCTGCCCCAGGCGCTCAGTGATTTCAGCCGGGTCACCGGGCTCAGTGTGATCTACACCGACGAAGCCCCCTACGGCCTCAATGCCCCGGCCGTCAGCGGCCCGATGAGCGCGACCCAGGCCTTGCAACGCCTGTTGGGCGGCTCCGGTTTTACCTTCCGCCAGATCGACGCCCGCACCCTGGCCTTGGAGCCGGTGCCCAGCGACGGCGCGCTGAACCTGGGCGCCACCACCATCAGCGCGGTCGCCGAACCCGCCGACAGCACCAGCTACCAGCCGCCACCCACCAGCTCGGTCATGCGTTCCCGTGGCCTGCTGCTGGAGACCCCGCAAACCGTCAACGTAGTGCCCGCCCAAGTGCTGCGTGATCAACAACCGCGCAACCTGGATGACGCCCTGGCCAATATCAGCGGCATCACCCAGGCCAACACCCTCGGCAGCACCCAGGATGCGGTGATGCTGCGCGGCTTTGGCGACAACCGTAACGGTTCGATCATGCAGGACGGCATGCCCGTGGTGCAGGGCCGGGCGCTGAACGCTACGGCCGAACGGGTTGAAGTGCTCAAGGGCCCGTCGTCGCTGCTGTATGGCATCCAGGACCCGGGCGGCGTGGTCAATATCGTCAGCAAAAAGCCGCAGTTGCTGCAGTCCACCTCCTTGACCGTCCGTGGCTCCACCTTCGGCAACGGCAAGAACGGCAGCGGCGGCAACCTCGACACCACGGGGCCCATCGGCGACAGCGGGCTGGCGTATCGCCTGATCGTCGACCACGAGGACGAAGACTACTGGCGCAACTACGGCACTCACCGCGAGAGCCTGATCGCGCCATCCCTGGCCTGGTATGGCGACACCACCCAGGTGGTGTTTGCATACGAACACCGCGAGTTTCTCTCGCCGTTCGACCGGGGCACCGCCATCGACCCCAAGACCAATCACCCATTGGACATCCCCGCCACCCGGCGCCTGGATGAGCCGTTCAACAACATGGAAGGCCGCTCCGACCTGTATCGCTTGGAGGCCGATCACGACCTGAACGACGACTGGAAGGCGCACGTCGGCTACAGCTGGAACCGCGAAACCTATGACGCCAGCCAGGTGCGTATCGCCTCGGTCAACAGCAACGGCACCTTGACCCGCAGCATGGACGGCACGCGTGGTGCGCTGACCACCGACCGCTTCGCCACGGCCAGCCTGGAAGGCAAGGTCAAGCTTGGCGGCATGCAGCATGATCTGGTGTTCGGCCTCGACGATGAGTATCGCAAGATCTATCGCGCCGAACTGATCCGCCAGGCGCAGCGCAGTGCCTT
The DNA here is from genome assembly GCF_002028325.1 of Pseudomonas veronii. Classification (NCBI taxonomy): domain Bacteria; kingdom Pseudomonadati; phylum Pseudomonadota; class Gammaproteobacteria; order Pseudomonadales; family Pseudomonadaceae; genus Pseudomonas; species Pseudomonas veronii. The sequence goes on from NZ_CP018420.1 coordinate 1,196,334, forward strand.
CAGCTACGTCAATCCGGTGTATGGCAACGATGTGCAAGGCACCACGGTGAGCGCCAAGGACAGCGCGCAGACCGACTTGCTGCGCAGTGACTCACTGTTCTTCCAGGATGCGATTCACCTGACCGACCAGTGGATTCTGGTGGGCGGCGCGCGCTATCAGATGTACGACCAATACGCCGGCAAAGGCGTGCCGTTCAAGGCCAATACCGACGGCAATGGCCAGAAATGGGTGCCGCGTGCCGGCCTGGTGTACCGCTACACCGACGAACTGTCGTTTTACGGCAGCTACACCGAGTCGTTCAAACCCAACTCGACCATTGCCGCGCTGAACGATGGCAGCGTGCTTCAGGGCGACCTGCAGCCGGAAGAGTCCAAGGCCTGGGAGTTGGGAACCAAGCTCGACATGCCGGGGCGCATCACCGCCAGTGCGGCATTGTTCGATATCACCAAGCGCAATGTGTTGGTGTCCGAGACCGTCAGTGGGGAAACGGTCTACAGCGTGGCGGGCGAAGTGCGCTCCCGTGGCCTGGAACTGGACGCCAGCGGCCAGCTCAGCGACCGCTGGAGCCTGATCGGCAGCTATGCCTATACCGATGCCGAAGTCACCAAAGACCCGGCGCTGCAAGGCAAGCGCCTGCAGAACGTCGCCAAACACACCGGTTCGTTGTCGGCGGTGTACGACGTCGGCAGCCTGCTTGGCGGCGATGATCTGCGCGTCGGTGCCGGTGCGCGTTACGTCGGCCAGCGCGAAGGCGATGCCAAGAACAGCTTCAATCTGCCGGGGTATACCGTGGCCGATCTGTTTGCCAGCTACGACACTAAAATCGAAGGGCAGAAGGTCAAGTTCCAGCTCAACGTGAAGAACCTGTTCGATCGCACCTACTACACCTCGGCCGCCAGCTCGGTGTTTGTGTCGATGGGGGATGCGCGGCAGGTGTCGGTGTCCAGCACGCTGGAGTTCTGAGCCGGCGGCGAGGGCAGTGGTCGAGCCTGTCAGGGGCGCTTCGCCCTCCAGCGCGAGCACGCTCTCTCGCCACAAACGGCATGAGCTGTTAGCGTTGCCGCCACTGACGGCTTTGCGGAAAACGGTACTGATGCGGTTTGCACGAGGGTTACACACCAGCGCGATGCTGGTCGGCTTGAGCGTTTTATTGGGGGGCTGCGCCAGCGTTGCGCCGACCGCCGGCCCTTCAACCCTGGACCGCCTGTTGGCCGACCCGGCCCTCAATGGCGCCACGGTTTCACTCGTGGTGCGCGACGCCCGCAGCGGCAACACGCTCTATCAACACAACCCGCGCACGCGGCTGGTGCCGGCCTCCAACCTCAAGCTGCTGACCACCGCGGCGGCGATGGACGTGCTGGGCCAGCAGTATCGGTTTTCCACCCAACTGCTGAGCGACGGCACGCAGCAAGGCGAGCGCCTGAGCGGCAACCTGTACCTGCGCGGCCTGGGCGACCCGACCACGCAGTTCGCCGATTACCAGGCACTCGCCGCGCAACTGGCGAGCCAGGGCGTGCGTCAGGTGCAGGGCGACCTGGTGTTCGACGACAGCTGGTTCGATGCGCAGCGCCTCGGCGTGGATTGGGCTCAGGACGATGAAAGCACCTACTACGGCGCGCAGATTTCGGCGCTGACCGTGTCACCCAATTCTGATTTTGATGCGGGCACCTTGATGGTCACCGCCACCGCGCCCATGAGCCCCGGCCAGCCGGTCAGTGTGGCGATCAGCCCGGCCACCGATTACGTGCAACTGAGCAACCGCGCGGTGAGCGGCCCCGGCAACAGCTATGGGATCACGCGCCAGCACGGCACCAACCTGCTGCAACTCACGGGCGCGCTGGCGCCGGGCAAGCACAGCCGGCAATGGGTGAGTGTGTGGGAACCGACGCAACTGGTGGCCAATCTGTTTGAACAGGCATTGGCGCAGCAGGGCATCCAGGTGCTGGGCCGTCGAGTGATCGGAGGCAGCAGTCCGGCGACGGCGCGGCTGCTGGCGGAGCATCAATCGGCCCCGTTGCAGGAACTGATCACGCCGCTGCTCAAACTTTCGAACAACAACATGTCCGAAGCCTTGCTCAAGGCCATGGGCCGCCAGACCGCGAACGCCGGAACCGCGCAGGCGGGCGTGGCGGCGGTGGCGGCGTTCATGCGGCGCCAGGGGTTGGACCCGGCGAGCCTGAATCAGGTGGACGGTTCGGGGTTGTCGCGGCGCAATCTGGTGTCGGCGCAGACGCTCACCGACCTGCTGCTGGCGACGTCCAGGCAACCCTGGTTCGACGCGTGGTACAACGCCTTGCCGATTGCCGGCAACCCCGCGCGCATGAGCGGCGGCAGCCTGCGTTATCGCCTGCGCGGCACGCCGGCGCAAGACAACCTGCATGCCAAGACCGGCTCCATGGGCGGCGTGTCGTCATTGAGCGGTTACCTCACCGACGCCCACGGGCGGCGCCTGGTGTTTTCGATGATCAGCAACAACTACCTGAGCGACGCCGCACCGGTCCGCGCTCTGGAGAACCGCCTAGCGGTCGCCCTGACGCAATGGCGCGACTGACTCAGGGCTGGTAGCCCATCCGCCAACTCACCGCCCGGGTCGCCGCCAGCAGGCGCTGCGCCGCCGGGCCGTCTTCATCGGCATGGAACAGCGAGGTGGGGCCGACCACGGTCATCACCGCCGCCACCTGGCCGACCGCGTTGAACACCGGCGCCGACAACGCATCCACACCCGGCATCAGCAGGCCATGCACAAAGTGCAAGCCACGCGCGCGGATCTGTTCGCAGGCGCTGGCGTAGGCCTGGTCGTCCGCCAGGGCGTGGGCGATGCCCGCCTGGATCTCGCGCTCGCGCAATTCGATGGTTTCCCGCGCTGGCAAAAAGGCGCTGAACACCAGCCCGGTGGATGAACTGAGCAGCGGCAACACCGAGCCCAGTTGCGTCACCACGGTGACCGCGCGCACCGCCGGTTCGATCTGCACCACGGTCGCACCCTGGTTGCCCCACACCGCGAGGAAGCAGGTTTCATTCAACTCGTCGCGCAGCTCGGCCAGGGGCAGGGCGCCGACTTTGAGCACGTCCATGCTGCCCAGTGCGGCGAGGCCCACGCGCAACGCTTCGCGACCCAGGCCGTAATGGTTGGTGGCGCTGTTCTGCTCGGCGAAGCCCGACGCGATCAGGGCCTGGAGATAGCGGTGAACCTTGCTCGCCGGCATCTGCACATGCTCGGCCAGGCGCGACAGCGAGGTGGAGGGCGACAGTTCGGCCAGGGCCTTGAGGATGTCGGTGCCCACTTCGGCCGAGCGGACTTTCTGTTTACCGGTGTCGCGGGGCTTTTCCATGGGGCAACGGGAATCCGAGAGATGAGTGGGCGTCTTTATAGCTTGACGGTCGACAGCGATCAAATTACGTTATGCGTAACTGGATTACGATAAAAACAACTTCCGTCAGAGGATGATCCATGAACCTCGAATACCTCTCGGGCTTCGGCAATGAATTCGCCAGCGAAGCCCTGCCCGGCGCGCTGCCGGTCGGCCAGAACTCCCCGCAAAAAGCGCCTTACGGCCTGTACACCGAACTCTTCTCCGGCACGGCCTTCACCATGGTGCGCAGTGAAGCGCGTCGTACCTGGCTGTATCGCATCCAGCCGTCGGCCCATCATCCGGCGTTCGTCAAACTGGAGCGACAACTGGCTGGTGGGCCGCTGGGCGCGGTGACGCCGAATCGGCTGCGTTGGGACCCGTTGGCGATACCGAGCGAGCCGACCGACTTCATCGATGGCCTAGTCGCCATGGCGGCCAATGCCGGGGCGGAGCAACCGTCGGGCATCAGTATTTACCATTACGGCGCCAACCGTTCGATGCAGCGCGTGTTCTTCAACGCCGATGGCGAGTTGTTGATCGTGCCCGAGCAGGGCCGCTTGCGTATCGCCAGCGAACTCGGGGTGCTGGAGGTCGAGCCGTTGGAAATCGTCGTGCTGCCACGCGGCCTGAAATTCCGCGTCGAACTGCTGGATGCGCAGGCGCGCGGTTATGTCGCCGAAAACCACGGCGCCCCGCTGCGCCTGCCGGACCTCGGCCCGATCGGCAGCAACGGCCTGGCCAACCCGCGTGATTTTCTGACCCCGGTTGCTCACTACGAAGACCGCCAGCAGCCGACGACCCTGGTGCAGAAATTCCTCGGCGAACTGTGGGCCTGCGAACTCGACCATTCGCCCCTCGACGTCGTGGCCTGGCATGGCAACAACGTGCCGTACAAATACGACCTGCGTCGGTTCAATACGATCGGCACGGTAAGTTTCGATCATCCCGACCCGTCGATCTTCACCGTATTGACCTCGCCCACCAGCGTGCATGGCTTGGCCAACCTCGATTTCGTGATCTTCCCGCCGCGCTGGATGGTGGCCGAGAACACCTTCCGGCCGCCGTGGTTCCACCGCAACCTGATGAACGAATACATGGGCCTGATCCAGGGGGCCTACGACGCCAAGGCCGAAGGCTTCCTGCCCGGCGGCGCGTCGCTGCACAGCTGCATGAGCGCCCACGGCCCGGATGGCGAGACCTGCACCAAGGCGATCAATGTCGAGCTGGCCCCGCACAAGATCGATGACACCATGGCGTTCATGTTCGAGACCAGCCAAGTGCTGCGCCCGACGCGCTTCGCCCTGGACTGCCCGCAACTACAATCTGCTTATGACGCGTGCTGGGCCTCGCTGCCCGTCACCTTCGACCCGAACCGGAGATAACCCATGACGCAATCAACGCTCGCCCGCAGTTGGGTCACCAGCGCCAACGGTCATCGTGATTTTCCCCTGCAAAACCTGCCGCTGGGGGTGTTCAGCATCAACGGCGCGGCGCCGCGCAGTGGCGTGGCGATCGGCGACTGCATTCTCGACCTGCTGGCCGCCCGCGATGCGTTTGACGGTGAAGCGCTGCGCGCCGTCGACGCCACTGCCGGCGGGCAGTTGAACGCGTTCTTCGAGCTGGGCCGTGGGCCGCGCGTGGCCTTGCGCGAGCGCCTGTTGGCATTGCTCGGGGAGGGCAGCCCGCTGCAAGCACGCGAGGCCGAAGTGCTGCACCGCGCCGCCGATTGCCAGATGCACCTGCCCGCCAAGATCAATGACTACACCGACTTCTATGTCGGCATCGAACACGCGCAGAACGTCGGCAAACTGTTCCGCCCCGACAACCCGCTGCTGCCCAACTACAAGTACGTGCCGATCGGCTATCACGGCCGTGCATCGACCATTCGCCCGTCCGGCACCGAGGTGCGCCGCCCCAAAGGCCAGACCCTGCCGGCCGGCCAGACCGAGCCGAGCTTCGGCCCCTGCGCGCGGCTGGACTACGAGTTGGAGCTGGGCATCTGGATCGGCCAGGGCAATGCCATGGGCGACTCGATTGCCATTGGCGAGGCGGCCGAGCACATTGCCGGTTTCTGCCTGCTCAACGACTGGTCGGCGCGGGATATCCAGGCCTGGGAGTACCAGCCGTTGGGGCCGTTCCTGTCGAAGAGTTTTATCACCAGCATCTCGCCGTGGGTGCTGACGGCCGAAGCGCTGGCGCCGTTCCGCCAGGCACAACCGGCTCGTCCCGCAGGCGATCCGCAGCCGCTGCCGTACCTGCTGGATCAACGCGATCAGGCGGCGGGCGCGTTCAATATCGAGCTGGAGGTGCTGCTGACCACGGCGTCGATGCGTGAACAGAACCTGCCGGCCCAGCGCCTGACCCTGAGCAACACCCAGTACATGTACTGGACCGTGGCGCAAATGGTTGCGCATCACAGCGTCAATGGCTGCCAGTTGCAGGCCGGCGATCTGTTCGGTTCGGGCACCTTGTCCGGGCCGCAGCCGGGGCAGTTCGGCAGCCTGCTGGAGATCACCGAGGGTGGCAAGAAGCCAATTGAACTGGCGTCGGGCGAGGTGCGTAAATTCCTCGAAGACGGTGATGAAATCATCCTGCGCGGCCGTTGCAGCCGTGACGGTTTTGCCTCCATCGGCTTCGGCGAATGCCGTGGCACGGTGGTCGCGGCGCGCTGAGGGGCAGGGCGATGGAGCTTTACACTTACTATCGGTCTACCGCGTCGTACCGGGTACGGATCGCGCTGGCGCTCAAGGGCCTGGATTTCACCGCCGTGCCGGTCAACCTTGTGGCGCCGGCGGGCGGCGCCCATCGCCAGCCGGAGTACCTGGCGATCAACCCGCAAGGTCGCGTCCCGGCGCTGCGCACCGATGACGGCGAACTATTGATCCAGTCGTCGGCGATCATCGAATACCTGGAGGAATGTTATCCACAGGTGCCGCTGCTGTCCCGGGACCTGGCAGCCCGCGCCCATGCGCGCGCGGTGGCGTCGATCATCGCCTGTGACATTCACCCGCTGCACAACTCCAGCACCCAGAACCTGCTGCGCCAGTGGGGGCATGATGAAACCCAGGTGCTGGCCTGGATCGGTCATTGGATCAGCCAGGGCTTGGACGCGGTCGAGCAGTTGATTGGCGATCACGGGTTTTGCTTTGGCGAGCAGCCGGGGCTGGCGGATGCGTTTCTGATTCCGCAGCTGTATGCCGCCGAGCGCTTCAAGGTGGCGTTGGCGGGGTATCCGCGTATCGGGCGGGTGGCGGCTTTGGCGGCGCAGCATCCGGCGTTTATCCAGGCGCACCCTGCCAACCAGCCTGATACACCCTAGACGCGCTCGTTGTGTTCAGTGAATCACCGAGTTGGGCGGCAAGTGGCCCAGCCGCTGGGTCAGGCGCAGGCGCTGGATCGGGTCTTCGCTGAGCAGCAGCGCGTGCTCCAGGTCGAAACGCTCGGCGCTTGGGCAGTCCAGGCGTTGATACAGGCTGGCCCGCGCCAGGTAATCGGCGGCGCTGGCATGGCCCAGTTCCAGCACGCGCTCGGCGTCGACCAGGGCGGCCAGCGGGTCGTCATTGGAGAGGTACAACTGGCGCAGGTTGCGCGACAGCCGTTGCAGGATCGAGCGTGGGCTGGCGGTGCGCAGGTGGTCGGCCTGCAGCTTGAGGTCGGGGCCGTATTGGCGTTGCAACAGTTCGCGGCAATCGTTGGGGTACAGGCGTCGGCCGCCGCAAGGGTCGAGCAGGTGATCGGCGCCGGGTACCCGCAGCAGGAAGTGGCCGGGGAAGTTGACGCCGACCATCGGGATATTCAGGCGTTGCGCCAGTTCCATCGCGATCAGCCCCATGGCCAGGGGTTGTCCGCGCTTGCGCTGCAACACCTTGTCCAGCAGCGCGGCGGCGGGGCGCAGCGGGGTGAAGTCATCCTGGGCGAACCCGAGGTCATTCAGGCGTCGCAGCAACGGCTGGCCGAGCTCATCCGCCGGCAACAGGGGCATGCCCAGGCTGACCTGCTGTTGCAGCACGTTGAGCTCCTGCAGGATCAACAGCGGTTGCACCGTTGGGTCATGCTCGGCCGCAATCCACAGCGCAGCTTCAAACAGCGCAGGGGGCGAACGTTCCAGGCAGGCGAAAAAGGCGTGACGGGGGTTCATTGCATTCTCCGGCGGATGCTCCCGTTTTAGCCTTGCTGAGAATTTTCGTCCAGTAGCTTGAGAGATATCCTACTTGCTTATGTCGCAGGCCCCGCAAAACCGGGTGGCTTATTCCCGCGCACTTCGGCAGTTTTCTGCCGCAGGCCTATACTTGGCGACACCAGAAGTGATTCGGGAGCTTGACGATGTTTGCTCTCATGCACAGCACCCGCCTTGAATCGCTGCACCTAAGCATCGACCCGACGACCGGGTTGAAGGCGATCATAGCCATCCACAACAGCCGCCTGGGGCCTGCCCTGGGTGGTTGTCGTTACCTCGCATATCCCGACGACGAAAGCGCGGTGGCCGACGCCGCACGCCTGGCCCAAGGCATGAGCTACAAGGCCGCCCTGGCGGGTTTGCCGGTAGGCGGCGGTTGCGCCGTGATCCTGCGCCCCGCCCATGTGGAAAGCCGCGCAGCCCTGTTTGAAGCCTTCGGGCGATGTGTCGAGCAACTTGATGGCCGCTATATCACCGCCATCGACAGCGGCACCTCGGTGGCCGACATGGATTGCATTGCCCAGCAAACCCGCTTCGTCACCAGCACCACCGCCGCCGGCGACCCCGCGCCCCATGCCGCCATGGGCGTATTCGCCGGCATCCGCACCACCGCGATGGCGCGCCTGGGCAGCGACAATCTCGAAGGCTTGCGCGTGGCGATCCAGGGCCTGGGCAACGTCGGTTACGCCCTCGCCGAACAACTGCATGCCGCCGGCGCCGAACTGCTGGTCAGCGACATCGACCAAGGCAAAGTGCAACTGGCCATGGAGCAACTCGGCGCACACCCGATCGCCAATGACGCCTTGCTCAGCACCCCCTGCGACATCCTCGCGCCCTGCGGCCTCGGCGCCGTGTTCAATCGCAACAGCGTCGGCCAACTGCGTTGCGCCGCCGTGGCCGGTTCCGCCAGTGCGCAACTGACCAACCTGCAAGTCGCCGACCAGTTGGAAGGGCGCGGCATCCTCTACGCCCCGGACTATGTGATCAACTCCGGTGGCCTGATCTACGTCGCCCTCAAGCACAGCGGCGCCGAACTGCCGACCATCACCGCGCACCTGTCGAACATCGGCACGCGCCTGACCGAAATCTTCGCCCACGCCCAGGCCGAAAAACGCTCCCCTGCACGGGTCGCCGATGAACTGGCCGAGCGCCTGCTTTACCGCTAGCCCACGCATTAAAAAGGCCCTGAATCATCGATTCAGGGCCTGTTCAATTCGGACTTTATTCCGCCGGCGGGTTCAGCAACTCGGACAGCGCGTCCGGTTGGCTCTTGAACGCCTTGGCAAAGACATCGCGGTTTTTCGCCATGTAGATCCCGGCCTCTTCAACCTGCTGCTCGCTCAACGACGGCACGGCTTTTTGCAACACTTCTGCGAGCAACTCAGCGAGTTCAAGCATCTTGTCATGACGGTCAGCTTCGGCTTTATCCATGAACAAACGCTCCAGATCTCGGCTGCTGCGGTATACCACTTCGACGGCCATTCACCACCTCACATGCCTTCACGATAGTTGTCTTTTGCGACTACTGTATTTATATACAGCTAAAAGGGTAAGCCAAACCGTGGGGTTTGGGTAGCAGTTTTTTAATGTAGCCCGGAAATACAGGTTTGGAGTGTCTCATGTCACCCCGCCATCATCTTACCCCTGCCGCTGGCCTTTTTTCTGCATGCAGAACAACCGTCACGTCCAAGCGGCACTATCCGGTCGAGCCGACCTAAGGAAGCATCATCGTGAAAATCAACCGGGTCGAAAAGCTGCGTCAGAATGTCCACGGGCTGGCCGAGTCGCTGGGCAATCTGTTTGTCGAGTCGTTCGACTACCTGGCGTTGGCCGCCATGTTCTGGATTTACTTCAAGAGCAAGGTCAAGTTTACTTATATCCTTAACGTTGGCCTGTTTTTAGGAAGAACTCCGCAAGATCAATTTGTTACTGTGTAGCCTCGGATACGGGGGCTGGATGAGCCGTGCGGTAGAGGCAATGCGTGGTCTTTTTTTTTCGGTTTGACGTGCGATGGGGAGTGGAAAGTTATGAAGTGGGCAGATCGGATGCGGGTGCGGCTTCATGCGGGGGCTAATAGCTTAGGGAACCTGAGTGTAGAGTTTTTTCACTATCTAGCATTGTTCGCAATTGGCGCAATCACCGTGTGGGCGGGTATTTCGGCGTTTGTTGATATGCTGCATCAAGAGAAAGTCAGTGTCGATGACATCTTGCTGCTTTTCATTTATCTCGAATTACTCGCCATGTCGGGTATCTATTTTAAAACGAATCATATGCCATTGAGGTTCCTCCTTTACATTGGAGTGACGGCATTGATTCGGCTACTGATTAGCGATGTGTCGCACCACAAAGCTCCTGATGAAGGGATTCTGTATATCAGTGGCGGCGTTCTGCTTCTCGCTTTTTCGATTCTGGTTGTAAGGTATTCTTCGTCAAAATATCCATCCGTGAAAGAAAGGAGTGATTGAGTGTCAAGGTTGTTTTGGGGTTGAGTGTTTTTGTTGTTGGGGGTAATTCAATGTGCTGAGACTGTTTGTTGTATGACGGTGGTGACTATGAAGGAGGATTTTCCTTCATAGTTACGTTGAATTATTGCGTCAGGTGGCTAAGGCTATCCTTATCTAATAGATCCGCTATCGCCTGTCCAAAAGCCTGAGCCATAAGAGGGGGGACAGCGTTGCCTATCATCTGAGACACAGGGTTTATCAAATCAGGAAATACAAAATCGTCATCGAAGCTTTGCAACCGCGCGGCCTCACGCATGGTAATTGCTCTATCCTCGACTGGATGTGCGAATCTACCCGAACCGACATGATAAACCCATGTGGTGATTGTCAATGCCGGCTCGTTCCAGTCGAGCCTTCTATAGGCACTGCCATAGAAGCTTCGAGTTTGTAAGCTTTCATCGACATGTTTCATTCTGCCTGTACCTACCGCGTTGATACGCTGTAAGCTCTTTTCACTGAGAATTCTCGCAATATGGTTGCGAACTTCACCTGATTTTGAACGCATCAAGGTCGCAAACGCATTCTGACTTTTCCTGTTGTAGGGGAGTCGCGTCCCTTGTACATAAGAGGGTTCAGGAAGGTCACCAATCGCATCGCTGACAGTGTTGTAAGGCTTGTCGGCAATAAGGTCCAGTTGGTTGCTGCTGGGTTTGACATGCGTAGGGGTAGGGAAAGGTAGCTTCGATGTTGGGATATCCATATAGCCGCGATGGATGCCAATAAATATTACCCGGTTGCGGATTTGAGGCACTCCATAATCGGCCGCACAAACCTTTCTGTAATCGGCGGTGTAACCCAACTCATCTAATCGCTTTAATAAGTCTTCGGCAAATCGCCCTCCACCGAAACTCAGAAACTCTCTAACGTTTTCAATAAGAACAACCTTAGGCCTCAAGGTCTCAATGGTGCTCAAAAATGCACGGTATAAATGGTTTCTCGGGTCGTCATAGAAGCGTTTTACCCCGCACTCCTCGTACTGCCGAACGCCATTTCTACTGAAACCTTGGCAGGGTGGGCCGCCCACCAATAAGTCCAGTTCTCCGGGAGTATCCAAGCCTGTAGGGCGTAGCCAATCACTGATGTTCTTTGTTGCGTCTGGTCCCGCTATTTCTCTTATATCGCCTTGGTACGAAAGTGGCGGAGACCCTGCTGAATTGAGATGGTTGGCCACAAATGTCCGTATTGGATGTGCTTCTATCTCGACCCCAGCTTCAATTGAGTAGCGCCCAGTGCGCTCAAGTCCCCTGCTGATTCCACCGCACCCACAAAAAAGGTCAATAACGCGATATTTTTTTTTCATTTCAAAAGGTACTGATAGTCCGTGGATTCATGGTCTTCATGTCCGGACTATACGCATCTCATGAGAGGGGTGCAAATGACAGCTGACGATATGTGGGGGGCCAAGGTAAAACAGGCTTTTGGTGATCGACTCCGGGGTCTACGCCATCAGCTATCTATTACCCAAGAAGGCTTGGCGCTCCGGTGTGGACTTGACCGTAGCTATGTCGGTCAAGTCGAGAGAGGGGAGCGAAATATTAGTCTTGAGAATATTTATCGACTTGCGGAGGGGTTGGGCATTCCTCCCAGTGAACTACTAGTGGAATTAGACGGTTTAACCAAGAATACAAGTTCTGGAGTGTAAGGTGAGCTATCTCTCGAAAGATCAGCTGGTGGAGCTGTCACGTCTGCTTAGAACTTTTTTCTGTTTGCCGTACTCGACCGATTTGGATGGCAAGGATGCAGAAACGTTAATCAGAATCGTAAAGAAAGCAGTTGGTCCCAGGTCGAAACGCAAGGAGCTTTTCGATATTATCGATGGGGATGTTGGGTATTCTGTTAAAACTTTATTCAAAAGTCCCAATGCGGTCAGGGTGGATCTTCAAGAGCAGCGATTTTGTGATGTAGATGAAGTTCGGGTTTTGCGTGCGGCGGGTGGTGATAATGCCGCAGCTCAAGGGAAAATACTTTTGAGCTATATGTACTCTCGAATCAAGGAGCAGATGGATGAACGCGGTATAAAAACTGCTAAATCCTTAATTCTTTTGAAACACTGGAATGTCAGTCGTACCGAGTTTGAGTTTGTTTATTGGGAAGAGGATTTTTTAGGGTTTGTCGAAAACCTGCTTGTTCGTGACGAGGCAGGCGAAATTGAATGGGTGATTCAAGGTGCGGGTCTCCATGCCAGGGACCGGTTGAGGCTCGCGCAGAAACGCGGCAAGAGCGAATCAGATCCTGAGGCCGTCAGGATGCTGCGAATGCATTATAAGCATAACCAGATATTTACAGATCACGATATTCCAGTGGAGGCTGACAGGATTTCGTTTTCCGCTTCTCCCTTGTCGTGGGATGATACGAATAGTTTGATCGATCTACACTTTGCTAATCAGCTTCGTGCTAATTAGTGCATAGATGCCGAGCTGGTTTTCCAGCTCGAATTTCTTTCCTGTTGCATTCTCTCGTTCGCTGGATTATTGGAAGTTATTCCGTTCGCGTATTGGTGCTTTACTGGGGCTGCGGCTGAACAGCTCATTGCATCAAGGGGCGATAATTGCGCGGGATACGTCTGGACGGTCAGCGTTTATTTCTTAAATATAGCTGTTCTACCGAACGCTATCGATTATTGAAATATAGAGAAGTCGGTGCGAGTTTAAGACGCGTTTCGAGTAAGACACAGCTAGTCGGTGGCTTGATGCACTCGAGAATGAATCGTCCATCCCTCTCGCGCAGTTCTGCCAGTCTCGGTGGTGATCAAAAACGTACCCATGGTTATTCTTCGGCGTTTCCGTCGGTGAAGGTGCAAGGCCCGCGCCGCATGGGTGAGAGCCCTGAAACAGCGTTTAAAACCTGACGCTCAAGGGCTGGGCGCGGGTGGGCGGTCGCTGCAACAGCTTGTGACTGTCCCCGTCCGTCATCACTGCCAGGATTTCCATGGCGCTGTGGCCCTGCTCGATGGCAATGCCGAACTGGATGCTTTGCACCAGGCGCTTGAGCCGTTGCGGGTCGTTGCGTTGTGCGGCGCTGATCATGCGCTTGACCACCACGCCCTGCTCATTCGAGAGGGTCAGCATGATGCTGCCATCCAGGCGCTGGATGCTCAGGTTGACCCGGTATTGTGGGGTGAAGGTGTCGGTGATGATCTGAAAAGGATTGTCCATGGTGCGTTACCGCCTGATAAGAACATGCAGTCATTGACGACCGAGGTCTGGATTAGTTCGCGTTGCCTGACCACCGGCCACTCCGTCGCTGAGGGTTCACAACATCCGTTTGCCTCATCAGCTGTACAGCAAGGGCCGTGCCGTACAGCGACCTGTCTGACGCTGGAACACACCTGTGGGAGAGGGCTGGCCCGCGATTGCGGGGGATCAGCTCATGAATCCTCGGCTGAGAGACGGCTATCGCGGGCGAGCCGGTTCCCACATGGGTTGGCGTCGTGCTTTGTTTCAGGGCAATAGCGAGAATGCGGTGCATGATTGGTCGGCGGCGCAAGCAGGCGCGCGCGGGGCAACGATGAAGATTGCGGGGGGTAGGAAGATGTAACTAACTCCCCACCCTACCAGCGTTTTTGCTTGTAGTCAGGGTTAATTTGTAATGTGGGATTTATCTTTGCAAAGGGGTTGAATTGTTTCTCTGACTGCTCAATTGTGTAATCAAGAGGTCATGGTTTCACCACCCCGGTGTTGCAGTTTGTGACCTCTCGCGAGCTAGCTGAAATAAGGGAAGAACTATGCAAATCCAAGTCAATAGCGATAACCATATTGAAAGCAGCATCCGACTGGAGGAGTGGGTACGTAATACCATTGAAAGCACGCTCGAACGTTATGAAGAAGACCTGACCCGCGTTGAGGTCTACCTGCGGGATGAGAACGGCGACAAGCCCGGTCCCCACGATTTAAGCTGCCGCCTGGAAGCACGGCCAAAGGGCCATCAACCGCTTTCGGTGCTGCATAAAGCCGATACGCTGGAACTGGCGATCGACGGTGCCGCGACCAAGCTGGACCATGCGTTGGAACACCTGTTCGGCAAACTGCAAGGCAAGCCACGCGCTGCCGCGAAAAATGTGCCGGCCAACAAAGTGAATGATGACGCGCTTGAAGAGGAATTCCTGGAAAACGAAAACGCTGCAATTAACAGCTGACAGTCTTTTCATTCCCCACTGAGAACGGGCCTGCAGATGCAGGCCCGTTTTTGTTTACCTGCTGCGTCGGAAAAAATACCCGCTCAACAACGCCAACCCACACGCCCCTACGCCCGCAAACAACATCGCCCAACCTGCACCGTGGCGCAGCGCCGCTTGGGCATCCGCGCGCGCCAGCCCCATCGAGCTCAGCACTTCCAGCTTGCCCGCTGCAATGTGCTGACTGATCGCGGGCCAATCCAGTGCGCTGGTTTCGGGCAGCACTTCGGCCAGTTGATGGCTGATCCCCAGCAAGAGCACCAAACCCATCAGCGCAATATTCAGCGCCAGGGTGATCAGCCGCGCACTGAGGTCGATACCCGAGGCCATGCCGGCGCGATCCGCCGAGACCGAGCCGGTGGTGGTGTTGGTGGTCGGTGAGTTGGTCAGCGCCAAGCCCACGCCGGCCATCGCGCAACTGAACAGCACCAGCACGATGTTTGGATGCGCGGCGCCATTGGCGGCGGCCATGGCCAGAAAGCCGGTGCCCATCACCCCCAGGCCCAGCGGGATGATGCGTGCGGCGCCGTAGCGCAGGGCCAGGCGTTCGGCCAGCGGCGGTACCAGCAAGGTGGGCAGGGTATAGGCGAGCAGGGCGCTGCCGGTGGTCAGGGTGTCGTAGCCCAGGCCCGCCTGGAAGTACAACGGCAGGTAGATCATGAACGGCCAGAAACTGAAGTTCATGCCGATCGACCCCATCAACGCGCCGTTGAAGCGTTGGATGCGAAACACCGAAAAATCGAACATCGGATGGGCGCTGCGCCGCTCAATCAAGCTGAACAGCAGCAGCGCGGCCAGCGACAGGCCGGCCCAGCCCAGCATGGCCGGTGCGCCAAAGCCATTCTCGGTGCCTTGGGTGATGAAATAAACCAACGCAAACACCGACAGCGTCAAGGTGAGCATGCCGGCGATATCGAGGCGATGGCTGGCCGGGTCGCGCGACTCCTGCACGCTGACATGCAGCAGCACCAGAGTCAGCAAGGTCAGCGGCACATGTACGAGAAACACCCAGCGCCAGTCCGCCACCGCCAGGATCAACGCCCCGACCATCGGCCCGAAGCCCAGGCCCAGGCCCGCGATCACGCCCCACACCGCAAAAGCCCGCGCCCGCGCCGCCGGTTCACGGAACTGGTGCGACAAAATTGCGAACTGGCAGATCATCATCGCCCCGGCGCCCACGCCCTGGACGAAACGCGCGGTGATCAGCAGGGACGCGTCTTCAGCCAGCCCGCAGGCCAGTGAGGCCAAGCCAAACAGCCACAGGCACAGCACCAGCATGCGTCGCCGGCCAAAGCGGTCGGCCAGCGTGCCGGCAGCCATCAGTACGCTGGTGCAGGCCAGGGTGTAGGCGTTCATGATCCATTGGGCATCCTGGAAACCCGTGCCCAATTGTTGTTCCAGCGTGGGCAGGATCACCGGCACGCTGGAGATTTCCAGGCCGAACATCAGCGCCACCAGGCACACGGCGGTGAGGGCGAGCGCGTTTCTGGCGGAGCTTGATGGGCTGACAGCCGATACAGCGACGGCGGGAGGCATGGGGTCTTCCTTTCGAGAGGTGGAGCGTGTCATTCTCGCGGGAAGTGGATTCTTTATTCGTGACAAGTTTTCCTTCAATCAGGGAATCAAAGGCGACAATTACAGCATGGCCACCCCACGTTTTGATGGCGTTGAACTCTTTCTGCAGATCGTCGAGAGCGGCAACCTGACCGAAGCCGCCGAACGGCTGAACCTCACCCGTTCGGCCGTGGGCAAAGGCTTGGCGCGCCTCGAGGCGCGCCTGGGCACGTGCCTGTTGCAGCGTTCCACCCGCCGCCAGCGGTTGACTGAGGACGGGCAGGCTTATTACGAGCATTGCCTGCGCGCGCTGGCCGAGCTGGAAGCGGCCGAATCCGTGCTCGAAAGCGGTCGGCAGCAGCCTCGCGGGCGCTTGAGGGCGAGCTTGCCGCTGGCTTTCGGGCATCACTACGCGGCGCCGGCGTTGTGGGGCTTGCTGGATCGTTTTGCGCAGTTGGAGATTGATATTTCGTTTTCTGACCGGCTGATCGACGTGGCCCAGGAAGGCTTCGACCTGGCGGTGCGAATCGGCGCGTTACCCGACACCGACCGCTTGAGCGCGCGGCGCCTGGGCGAACAGGCCATCGGCCTGGCGGCGGCGCCGGCGTATTTGCGCCGCGTCGGTCGAATCGAGTGTCTCGAGGATTTGGCCGGGCACCGCGGCATTGCCTACCGCTGCAATGCGCCGCGCCTGGAGTGGGAACTCAATGATGCCCAAGGCCGCCCGCACCGCGCGCGGGTCGCCTCGCCGCTGATGATGGACGACCTCCAGGCCGTGGCCGATGCCGCCATCGCTGGCGTGGGCCTGGCCTGGTTGCCGAGCTGGCTGATCGCGCACTATGTGCTGCGCGGGCAGTTGGAAGCGGTACTGCCGAGCTACCGCGAGCAACCCGCGCCGATTCATGTGATCTGGCCCACCGCGGCGCACATGCCGGCCAAGACGCGCTGCGCCATCGACGCCCTGGTCGCGGGCACCCCGAGTTGCCTGGCGGGCAGCTAGATCTCACGCCTTCGAGCAGGTGATTCATCCGTTCTCTTTTGCTTATGAGAATATTTATCATTAATATTGCGCTCTGATGAACCTGGCGCTCCCCGCATGAAAAGCAAAACCTCGCTTCCCGCCGCTTACCGCCTCGCTGTCACGTCACGCGCATTGGCCGCTGTGGTCGGCGGCTATCTGATGGCGTCTCTGGCCGCCGTCTGCCTGGCGCTGTGGCTGCCTACGTCCCGCGCCGACGCAGTGATCACCGGGATGATGAGTTCGTTTGTGTTCTACCTGTTGGCGGTGCTGTGGTGCTTTGCCTGCCGCACGGCATGGCGTGCCTGGTGTGGCGTGATGCTGCCGAGCGCGTTGTTCGCGACCCTGGCAGGTGTGGGTGTATGGATGGCACGCACATGAAAGAAGGATTCCGCCAGGCCATGGCCTGGTTGCACACTTGGGCCGGACTGATCTTTGGCTGGCTGCTGTTTGCGATTTTCCTGACGGGCACCTTGTCGTATTTCAAGGATGAAATCAGCCATTGGACCCAGCCCGAAGTGCAGGCCAGGCCGTTGGACGATGGGCGCAGCCTCGCGGTGGCCCAAGCCTACCTGCAGCAGCAGGCGCCCACCGCCGCGCGCTGGATTATCACCTTGCCGAACAGCCGCGACCCTGGCCTGTCGGTGATGTGGCAAGACAAGGTCGACCCGGGCAAACGCGGCAACTTCATCCAGAAAGTCCTCGACCCGGTCAGCGGCCAAGCCGTGCAAGCCCGCGAAAGCATGGGCGGCGAGTTCTTCTATCGCTTCCACTTCCAGCTGCAAATGCCGTACCCCTGGGGCCGCTGGTTATCCACCTTCGCCGCGATGGTGATGTTGGTCGCGTTGATCACCGGCATCATCACCCACAAAAAAATCTTCAAGGACTTCTTCACCTTCCGCCCCCGCAAGGGCCAGCGCTCCTGGCTCGACGGGCATAACGCGGTGGGCGTGCTGGTGCTGCCGTTTCATTTGATGATCACCTACAGCAGCCTGGTGATCTTCATGAGCATGGTCATGCCGGCCCCGATCGTGGCCTCTTACGGCAACGACAGCCGGGCCTTCTTCAACGAGGTGTTCCCCGCCACCGACAACGCCCCGGCGCTGGGCCAGCCCGGCACATTGTTGCCGTTGCTGCCGATGTACGAACAGGCGCGGGCGCAGTGGGCGGGCGGGCATGTCGGGCGCTTGGTGGTGAATAACCCGAGTGATGCGAATGCCTCGGTCAATGTGGTCCGCGCCGGCGCCGACCGCGTGGTGCATGATTTCGGCAGCACCGTGTCGTTCAACGGCAGTACCGGCGAGCGGCTGCGGGTCAGCGCCGAGCAATCGCTGCCGGCGGCGATCGGTGGCAGTTTCTATGGCCTGCACATGGGCCGTTTCGCCGGCCCGGTGTTGCGCTGGCTGTATTTTATCTGTGGGCTGGCTGGCACCGCGATGATCGGCACCGGCCTGGTGATCTGGCTCGGCAAGCGCCAGCTCAAGCACGCTAAAACCGGCGGCATGCCGTTTGAGCTGCGCCTGGTCGAAGTGCTCAATATCGCCGGCATGTCCGGGTTGTTGATCGCCATCGCGGCGTTCTTCTGGGCCAACCGTTTGTTGCCGGTGAGCTTCGCCCAGCGCGCCGACTGGGAAGTGCAAATGTTCTTTATCGCGTGGGGCCTGAGCCTGTTGCACGCCATGCTGCGCCGAGGGCGCCAGGCCTGGGTCGAGCAACTGAGCGTTGGCGCGCTGTTGTTTGGCGCGATCCCTGCGCTCAACGCGCTGACCACCTCGCACCACTTGGGCGTGTCACTGGCGACGGGCGACTGGGCCATGGCCGGCTTCGACCTGACGTGCCTGGGCAGCGGGGTATTCCTCGCCTGGGCCGCCTGGAAGATGCACCACCGCACGGCGCCCCAGCCCAAGGCCGAACGGGCGCGCGCGCTCACTCTCAAACCGGAGGCGCATTGAATGCTGCTTGCATGGCTGATGTGCTACGTCGGGTTTACCGCACTGTGCCTGTCCACCGACCGTCACCATGGCGAGCTGCTGCGCAGCAAGCCGTCGCCGCGCCGCCGCCTGGGGTTGCGCGCGGTCGGTGGGGGGTGCTTGACGCTATCGATCTGGCCAGCGGTGGCTGCCTCGGGGTGGGCCCAAGGCCTGGTGGAGTGGTGCGCGGTGTTGATGCTCAGCGCGCTGCTGCTGGTGCTGCTGTTGCCGTATTGGCCGAGGTTGGCCTTGAGCCTGGCGGGCGTCGGCCTGCTGGCCGGTCCCGTCGCAGCCTTTGCCACCCTGTGAGCCGCGCATGATGATCAGTACGCCACCGGAACCCCAGGACAGCCCGCACGCGGACGCGGCGGGTGGGCGCGCGCATTTCCTGCAGGTGTTTTTGTCCCAGCGTTCGCAGATGGAAGCGCTGGTCAGCCGGCGCGTGGGCTGTCGTGCCACTGCAGCCGACCTGGTGCAGGACTTGTTCCTGCGCTTCTGGCGCCGGCCGCTGGTGCAGGTCGAAGAACTCAGCACGTACCTGCTGCGCTGCGCCGGCAATATCGCCATCGACCACCTGCGCAGCGAAGGCGCGCGGGTGCGCAGCAACGAAGGCTGGTTGCCCGAGCAGCAGGACAATCAGGGCTCCGAACCCCAGGCTGCACTGGAGGCCGGCAACGACTTGCGCCACGTCGAGGCGGCCTTGCGCAGCTTGCCCGAGCGCACCCGCCAGATCTTCCTGCTCAACCGCATCCATGGCCGCAAATACGCGCAAATCGCCAAGGCCATGGGGCTGTCCCAAAGTGCCGTGGAAAAACATATGATGCGTGCCCTCGAAGCCTGCAAAGCCAGCCTTCGCGAGCCATTGCCTCCACGCACGCCAGGGAAAGCACCGTGAACGTCACCCCGACGCCCGACCAGCAACAGGCCGCACTGGCCTGGCTGAGCCTGTTGCACGACCAGCCCAGCAGCGGCGACCAGGCCACCTTCAGCCTTTGGCTGCGGGCTGATCCGGCACACGTCGAGGCCTATTCCCAGGCCCAGGTGCTATGGGAGTTGAGCGAAGTGCCGGCGCGTAAACTGGCGGACGAAGACGCGTTGGCCTTACAGGGCTACCTGAATGCGATGCACACCTCGCAGCGCTCACGGGCCATGCGCGGGGTGGGCGCCCTGGCCATGGCCGCGTGCCTGGTGTTGATGGTGTGCATGGGCGGCGGCTGGCAACCGTCGCGCTGGGTCGATGACCTGGGGGCGGACTACGTGACGGCGCCGGGCGAGGTGAAAACCGTGACCCTGGCCGATCAATCCCGCGTCACCCTGGATGCCGACAGCGCCATCGCCGTGGATTTCAGCCAAGGTGAGCGGCATGTCCAACTGCGGCGCGGCGCGGGCCTTTTCAGCGTGACTCACACCGGCGCGGCATTTGTGGTGGGCGCGGGCAGTGGTGAAACACGGGTGCTGGGCACGCAGTTCGAAGTGCGCCTGCAACCGGCGGGCGCGCAGGTGACGGTGTTGTCGGGGCGGGTCGGCGTCACGCCGGCCAAGCAGGGTGCGCAGCAAATTCTTACGGCGGGCCAGCAAATGAGCTACGCCGAGGGCGTGGCCGAGCCCCTGCACGCGGTCGACAGCGAATCACGCCTGGCCTGGCGCGACGGCTGGCTCAACTACTACAAGGCACCGCTGGCCGAGGTGATCGAGGATCTGCAGCGTTACTACCCTGGGCGCATCCTGCTGCTCAACGACGAAGTGGGCTCCCGGCGTGTCAGCGGCAGTTTCCCGAGCAACGATCCGCAAGCCGTGCTGAATGGCTTGCAAGCGGTGCTGGGGTTCGAGCAGCACACGCTGCTGGGGCGGCTGATCGTGGTGCGCTGATTATTTCAGCGCCGCCATGATCTTCTCGGGGCTGTAATCGCGAATCAACGTGCCGTTCACGTCCACGAACGGAATCCCGCCGCCGCCCAACGCTTCATAGGCCTTGCGCGCCTGGGCGTCTTTTTCGATATCGAGCGCCTGGTACGGAATGCCTTTCTGGTCGAGGAAGCGGCGGATCTGTTTGCAGTAGCCACACCACTCGGTGGAGTAGAGCACCACGCGCGCCGAGGCCCGCGTTTGCTCCGGGACCACCTGGGACGGGTTGAACAGCCGTTCGACCTTGCCCCAGTTCTGGATCGCCACCACCACCAGCAACACCAGCAGGACTTTTTTAAGGACCCCGCCGAGCATCAGTTGCGGCGCTTGAGCTGGTCGGTCAGTTGGGTCGGCAGGCCCTTGATGATCAAGGTGCCGGCGGCTTCGTCGTACTCGATCTTGTCGCCCAGCAGGTGCGCTTCAAAGCTGATCGACAGCCCTTCGGCGCGCCCGGTGAAGCGGCGGAACTGGTTGAGGGTGCGTTTGTCGGCCGGGATCTCCGGCGACAGCCCATAGTCCTTGTTGCGGATGTGGTCATAAAACGCCTTAGGCCGATCTTCATCGATCAGACCCGACAGTTCTTCCAGGCCCATCGGCTCGCCGAGCTTGGCCTGGCTGCTGGCGTAGTCCACCAGGGTCTTGGTCTTTTCGCGGGCGGTTTCGTCCGGCAGGTCCTCGCTTTCAACGAAGTCGCTGAACGCCTTGAGCAGGGTGCGCGTTTCGCCCGGGCCGTCGACGCCTTCCTGGCAGCCGATGAAGTCGCGGAAGTACTCCGAGACTTTCTTGCCGTTCTTGCCCTTGATGAACGAGATGTACTGCTTGGACTGCTTGTTGTTCTGCCACTCGGACACGTTGATCCGCGCCGCCAGGTGCAACTGGCCCAGGTCCAGGTGGCGCGATGGCGTCACGTCCAGTTCGTCGGTGACCGCCACGCCTTCGCTGTGGTGCAGCAGGGCGATGGCCAGGTAGTCGGTCATGCCTTGCTGGTAGTGGGCAAACAGCACGTGGCCGCCGGTGGACAGGTTGGACTCTTCCATCAGCTTCTGCAGGTGTTCGACGGCGGTGCGGCTGAACGTGGTGAAATCCTGGCCCCCGTCGAAATACTCCTTCAACCAGCCGCTGAACGGGTGCGCGCCCGACTCGGCATGGAAGAAACCCCAGGCCTTGCCTTGTTTGGCGTTGTAGCTCTCGTTGAGGTCGGCAAGCATGTTCTCGATCGCGGCCGACTCGGCAAGTTCGGAGTCGCGGGCGTGGAGAACTGCGGGTGTGCCGTCGGGTTTTTTGTCGATCAGGTGGACGATGCAATGACGGATCGGCATAGGCTTCTCGGCTGGTTGATAGGGGAGCGGTTGGCCTCCCCGAAAAGTCGCCCAGTGTACCGCACCCATTGGCCAAGACGTGCTTTGAAGGTGTTTTGGAAGGCCTCCGACGGGCCATATGCCTTTTTTTCACGGTTTAGAGCGATAAAGCTGACCAAATGGGTAGGTAGAAGCGGATATTTCCCCGTCTCTGTGCTAGTTTTGCCCGGTCTTACGCCCAAGACTCGGCGTTAAGCGTGCATTCAGTATTTGTCAGGTCGAACCAATCCTCGTTTCAAGCATCTATAACCCCGATCTCCGAGGTTATAGCCGGGGATGCCAGGCCTTGACGGTCGGGCTCGACGGCTGACACTGCACTCTGCAATCCATATGAATTTGATAGGGAAGGAACACCACAATGGCTATTACTAAAGACCAACTGATCGCTGACCTGGCTGAAGCAGTAGACGCACCGAAAACCACCGTGCGCGCTCTGCTGGACCAACTGAGCCAAGTTGTTGCTGATCAGCTGGAAAACGGCGGCGAAATCACTCTGCCAGGCGTTGGCAAACTGAAAGTGACCGAGCGTCCTGCCCGTACTGGCCGTAACCCTTCGACTGGCGCTGCCATCGAAATCGCTGCCAAGAAAGTTATCAAGCTGGTTGTGGCCAAAGGCCTGACCGACGCTGTTAACAAGTAAGACGCAGCAAAAAAAAACCGTGCGCCGGAGCGATCCGGGCACGGTTTTTTGTTGCCTGGGATTTAGGCTCAGTCTTTGCGCGCCCAGCGCTGGCGCCATACCTGCTGCTCGGATGGGGTCTGGAAGGTCCAGGCGACAAAGCGGCTCTGTTTCTGGCCCTGGGACATTTCCACCACCTGGCTTTGCAGCACGCCGGCTTTTCTCAGCGCGGTCTCGATCGCGGGCAGGTTCGAGGCTTTCGACACCAGGGTGCTGAACCACAACACCTTGTGGGCAAAGTGCGCGCTCTCGGCGATCAATTGCGTCACGAAGCGCGCTTCACCGCCTTCACACCACAGTTCGGCCGATTGGCCGCCGAAGTTCAGCACCGGCAACTTGCGTTTTGGGTCAGCCTTGCCCAGGGCGCGCCATTTGCGTTCGCTGCCTTTGGTGGCCTCGTCCATGGACGCGTGGAACGGCGGGTTGCACATGGTCAGGTCAAAGCGCTCGCCCGGTTCCAGCAGGCCCAGCAGGATCTGTTTGGGGTTGCTTTGCTGGCGTAGCTGGATCGCCTTGTTCAGGCCGTTGGACTGCACGATGGCCTTGGCGGCGGCGACGGCAGTAGGGTCGACTTCTGAGCCGAGGAAGTGCCAGCGGTATTCGCTGTAGCCGATCAGCGGGTAGACGCAGTTGGCGCCCATGCCGATGTCCAGCACCTTGACCGGCGCGCCGCGGGGGATTTCGCCGTCATTGACGCTGGCCAGCAGGTCGGCGAGGAAGTGGACGTAGTCGGCACGCCCCGGCACCGGCGGGCACAGGTAATCCGCCGGGATGTCCCAATGCTGCACGCCATAGAAGGACTTCAACAGCGCCCGGTTGAATACGCGCACGGCGTCCGGGCTGGCGAAGTCGATGCTTTCCTTGCCGTAGGGGTTGATGATCACGAATTGCGCCAGTTCCGGCGTGGTCTTGATCAGCGCCGGGAAGTCGTAACGGCCCTGGTGGCGGTTGCGCGGGTGCAGGCTGGCCTCTTTGCGCGGCACGACGGGTTTGGCCGTGGTGGCGGTCTTGGGCTTCTTGCGCGGAGGTTTCGGTGTGCTGGGGGCGGTCATGATGATTCTGGTGTTGGCTCAAAGTGGTGGGCATTGTCACACATCCTGAGGTCAACTCGATCAAATGTGGGAGGGAGCAAGCCCCCTCCCACATTGATCGGGTTTGCAAAGGAAAAAAAAGAGACCCGCAGGTCTCTTTTTTCACACGGCTAGCCCTTACAGGCTGGAAATCCGCGCATGTTGCTCCGCCAGCTTGCCCAGGGCCTGTTCGGCCTCGGCCAGTTTGGCGCGTTCTTTGTCGATCACTTCAGCCGGTGCCTTGTCGACGAATGCCGCGTTGGACAGCTTGCCGCCGACCCGCTGCACTTCGCCTTGCAGGCGTGCAATTTCCTTGTCGAGACGGGCCAGTTCCGCGCCTTTGTCGATCAGGCCGGCCATCGGCACCAGCACTTCCATGTCGCCGACCAGTGCGGTCGCCGACAGTGGCGCTTCGGCGTCATCCGCCAATACGGTGATCGATTCGAGCTTGGCCAGCTTCTTGAGCAGCGCATCGTTCTCGCTGAGACGACGCTGGTCTTCGGCGCTGGCGTTCTTCACGAACACCGCCAGTGGCTTGCCCGGGCCGATGTTCATCTCGGCGCGGATGTTGCGCGTGCCGAGCATCAGGGTCTTGAGCCATTCGATATCGCTTTCGGCAGCCTCATCGATGCGGGCTTCGTTGGCCACCGGCCAAGGTTGCAGCATGATGGTCTTGCCTTGGATACCGGCCAGCGGCGCGAGGCGCTGCCAGATTTCTTCGGTGATGAACGGCATGAACGGGTGCGCCAGGCGCAGCGCCACTTCGAGTACGCGCACCAGGGTGCGACGGGTGCCGCGCTGACGTTCGACCGGCGCATTTTCGTCCCACAGCACTGGTTTGGACAGTTCCAGGTACCAGTCGCAATACTGGTTCCAGATGAACTCGTACAAGACCTGCGCGGCCAGGTCGAAACGGAACTGGTCGAGTTGGCGGGTCACTTCGGCTTCGGTACGCTGCAGTTGCGAGATGATCCAGCGGTCGGCCAGGGTCAGTTCGACTTCTTCGCCGTTCTGCCCGCAGTCTTCGCCTTTATCCAGCACGTAGCGCGCCGCGTTCCAGATCTTGTTGCAGAAGTTGCGATAGCCTTCGACGCGGCCCATGTCGAACTTGATGTCGCGACCGGTGGACGCCAGCGAGCAGAAGGTGAAGCGCAGGGCGTCGGTGCCGTAGCTGGCGATGCCGTCGGCGAACTCGTCGCGGGTCTGCTTCTCGATCTTCTTCGCCAGTTTCGGCTGCATCATGCCCGAGGTGCGTTTCTGCACCAGGGTTTCCAGGTCGATACCGTCGATGATGTCCAGGGGGTCCAGAACGTTGCCCTTGGACTTGGACATCTTCTGGCCCTGGCCATCGCGCACCAGGCCGTGGACATACACGGTCTTGAACGGTACTTGCGGCGTGCCGTCTTCGTTCTTCACCAGGTGCATGGTCAGCATGATCATCCGGGCAACCCAGAAGAAAATGATGTCGAAGCCGGTGACCAGCACGTCGGTGGAGTGGAATTTCTTCAGGAACTCGGTCTGCTGCGGCCAGCCCAGGGTGGAGAAGGTCCACAGGCCCGCGCTGAACCAGGTGTCCAGTACGTCGTTGTCCTGCTGCAGCGCCACGTCCGGGCCGAGATTGTGCTTGGCGCGCACTTCGGCTTCGTCGCGGCCGACATAGACCTTGCCCGACTCGTCGTACCAGGCCGGAATGCGGTGGCCCCACCACAGCTGACGGCTGATGCACCAGTCCTGGATGTCGCGCATCCACGAGAAGTACATGTTTTCATACTGTTTAGGCACGAACTGGATGCGGCCATCTTCCACGGCTGCAATCGCAGGCTCAGCCAGCGGCTTGGTAGACACGTACCACTGGTCGGTCAGCCACGGTTCGATGATGGTGCCGGAGCGGTCGCCCTTCGGCACTTTCAGGTTGTGGTCGTCGACGCTGACCAGCAGGCCGGCGGCGTCGAAGGCGGCAACGATCTGCTTGCGCGCTTCGAAACGGTCGAGGCCGACGTATTCGGCCGGGATCTTGCCGTCGATGCTCGCGTTCAGCGTGCCGTCCAGATTGAAGACCTGGCAGGCCGGCAGTACGGCGGCATTCTTGTCGAAGATGTTCAGCAGCGGCAGGTTGTGGCGCTTGCCGACTTCGTAGTCGTTGAAGTCGTGGGCCGGGGTGATTTTCACGCAGCCGGTGCCGAATTCGGGGTCGCAGTAGTCGTCGGCGATGATCGGGATGCGGCGGCCGACAAGCGGCAGCTCGACGAACTTGCCGATCAGGGCCTGATAGCGCTCATCGTTCGGGTTCACGGCCACGGCGGCATCGCCGAGCATGGTTTCCGGACGGGTGGTGGCGACGATCAGATAGTCGTGGCCTTCAGCGGTCTTGGCGCCGTCGGCCAGCGGGTACTTGAGGTTCCACAGGAAGCCTTTCTCGTCGTGGTTTTCCACTTCGAGGTCGGAAATCGCCGTGTGCAGCTTGGTGTCCCAGTTGACCAGGCGCTTGCCGCGGTAGATCAGGCCGTCTTCATGCAGGCGCACGAAGGCTTCTTTCACGGCTTCCGACAGGCCGTCGTCCATGGTGAAGCGCTCGCGGCTCCAGTCGACGGACGAACCCAGGCGACGGATCTGACGGCTGATGTTGCCGCCGGACTGGTCCTTCCATTCCCAGACTTTCTCCAGGAATTTCTCGCGGCCCAGGTCGTGACGGCTCTGGCCGGTGGCTTCGAGTTGGCGCTCCACCAGCATTTGCGTGGCGATACCGGCGTGGTCGGTGCCCGGTTGCCACAGGGTGTTGCGGCCCTGCATGCGGCGGAAACGGATCAACGCATCCATGATCGCATTGTTGAAGCCATGGCCCATGTGCAGGCTGCCAGTGACGTTCGGTGGCGGAATCATGATGGTGTAGGAATCGCCCGCACCTTGCGGAGCGAAATAATTCTCGGACTCCCAGGTCTGGTACCAGGAAGTTTCAATAGCGTGCGGCTGGTAGGTCTTATCCATGCGCGGCGGGACCCTAGTTGGCATTAATTCAGGAAAGCCGGCAAGTATAACGGGGGATAGGGGCGAGGGGTAGGAGCGAGCTTGCTCGCGAAAACCTGAAGGGCCGCGCGTTCATTCAGGATGTCCGCGCCATCATTGACGTTTTTCGCGAGCAAGCTCGCTCCTACAGGGGCGCTAATTCTGGTATTGGCTGAGCAACCGTTCCATCCGCGCATCCATCCGGCGCTTGATCTCGGTTTCGATATGCGGGGCGAAGTCGTCGATCACGTCTTGCATGATCAGTTGCGCGGCGGCGCGCAGTTCGTTGTCCAGGTGCAGCAGCAAGGCATCCGGGGTTTTTTCGGCAGGCGCGGTAGCGGGTGCCGCTTCGACAACCGGTGGGGCCGGCGCAGGTTGCGGTTCGAGCGGTTCAACCGGCTTGGCGCCGACCATGTCGAACAACAAGGGGATCTGCACGTCGCCATTGACGGTTTCTGTCAATAACGGCGGTTGAAGGTTGTCATCACCCAGCAACTGACGGATCGACTCCAGGTCGTCCAACAGGTGGTCGTCTTTTTTTAGCGTGTTCGGGGTGTCCATCATGCACTCAAAGTCGTTGTAGCCGGTGATCCTGCAAAGGATAGCCCTGTTCGCGATAGAAACGGAAACTCTCCCGCGCGGCCTGACGAATAGCCGGATCTTCCACCACCACTTCCGCCACACGGGCGAACGCCTTGGCAAAGGCCGGGACTTTCAGGTCGAGGTTGACCAGCAGGTCATGGTGATCGCCGCAGCTGTCGCCCACGCCCAGGACCACCTGGCCGTCGGGTTCAGCTTCTGCGGGGCCGTGGGGCACGAAACTTTCGCCCTTGAAGCGCCACAGGCGTGCGTCGAGCTCGTCGCGTTGGGCGGCATCGCTGCAATGCAGGTAGATGCGGTGGCCCATGCGCCAGGCTTTTTCGGTGAGTTTGCAGGCAAAGTCCAGGCGCGCGAGCGGATCGGCGCTGGGCAGTATATAGAAGTCAACTTGGGTCATTGCGGTTCCTGGAGCCCGAGGCGGCGGTAACGCCGCCCCGGAGTCACGGTTTTCAGGCCTTGGCGCGATCCAGCAGGTACTGGGTCAGCAGAGGCACCGGACGGCCGGTAGCGCCCTTGTCCTTGCCGCCGCTGGTCCAGGCGGTGCCGGCGATGTCCAGGTGCGCCCAGTTGAAGTTCTTGGCGAACCGCGACAGGAAGCAGGCTGCAGTGATGGTGCCGGCTTTCGGGCCGCCGATGTTGGCGATGTCGGCGAATGGGCTGTCCAGCTGTTCCTGGTACTCATCGAACAGCGGCAGTTGCCAGGCGCGGTCGTCGGCGGCCTTGCCGGCGCTGAGCAGTTGCTCGATCAACTCGTCGTTGTTGCCCAGCAGACCCGAAGTGTGGGAACCGAGAGCAACGATGCAGGCACCGGTCAAGGTGGCGATGTCGATCACCGCCTGTGGCTTGAAGCGTTCGGCGTAGGTCAGCGCATCGCACAGTACCAGGCGGCCTTCGGCGTCGGTGTTGAGGATTTCGACGGTCTGGCCGCTCAGGGTGGTGACGATATCGCCCGGACGGGCCGCGCCGCCGCTCGGCATGTTCTCGGCGCAGGCCAGGATGCACACCAGGTTGATCGGCAGCTTGAGCTCCAGCACCGCGCGCAGGGTGCCGAACACGCTGGCGGCGCCGCCCATGTCGTACTTCATCTCATCCATGCCCAGGCCCGGCTTGAGGCTGATGCCGCCGGTGTCGAAGGTGATGCCTTTACCGACCAGGGCGTAAGGCTTCTCGGCCTTCTTGCCGCCGTTGTATTGCATCACGATCAGGCGTGGCGGCTGGTCGCTGCCCTGGCCGACCGCATAGAACGAGCCCATGCCCAGTTCCTTGATCTTCTTCTCATCCAGCACTTCGACTTTCAGGCTTTTGAATTCCTTGCCCAGCGCCTTGGCCTGCTCGCCCAGGTAGGTCGGGTGGCAGATGTTCGGCGGCAGGTTGCCGAGGTCGCGGGTGAACGACATGCCGGCGGCGATGGCCTGGGCGTGGCTCACGGCGCGTTCGACTTCGGCCTGGGCGGCCTTGATGGTCAGCAGGGTGACTTTCTTCAAAGCACGCGGTTCGGCTTTCTGGCTCTTGAACTGGTCGAAGATGTAGCCGCCGTCGAGCAGGCTTTCGGCCAGCAGGCGGGTCTTGCCGTAGCTGTCACGGCCCTTGACCACGATTTCATCGAGTGCCAGCGTCGCGTCGCTGCCGCCCAGGCCCTTGAGGGTGGTGAGAATGCCGCTGATGATCTTGCGGAACGGGCGGTCGCCGAGTTCGGCGTCCTTGCCCACGCCCACCAGCAATACGCGCTCGGCCTTCAGGTTCGGCAGGCTTTGCAGCAGCAGGCTCTGGCCGACCTTGCCGGCCAGGTCGCCGCGCTTGAGGACCGCGCTGATGGCGCCGCCGCTCAGTTCGTCGAGTTGTTTGGCCGCAACGCCGAGCTTGCGGCCTTCGCCGACAGCGACCACGAGGGTGGCGGTTTTCAACGTTTCGGGGCTAACGCTTTTTACAACCAATTCCATGTTCGGGTCCCTTATAAAGGTCTGTGAGCCTGGAGTCTGTGTGCTCCGGCTTTTAAAGCCTGGCAGCCGTGTAAACCGCCAGCGACAAAGGCCGCAGTTTGAACCTCGGCGGCGGAGCCTGACAACCCTTGCCGCAGGCTTTGTGTACGCGCATGAGTAAGCTCCGTGACAGGCGCGGTCAATCACAGGATAATGCGCAATCTTTTTAGCCGGCCTGTTTAAACGGGCCGACTCGTTATGCTTGCTTGTTTGGCCGCCTTAGCCTGACAACCCTGGAGTGTCTGGTTTGATTGTCTTCCGTTATCTGTCCCGCGAAGTCCTGTTGACCCTGAGTGCCGTGAGCGCGGTATTGCTGGTCATCATCATGAGTGGTCGTTTCGTCAAGTTCCTTGCCCAGGCGGCTTCTGGCGCCCTGGATCCGGGCTCGCTGTTCTTGATCATGGGCTTTCGCCTGCCAGGCTTTCTGCAGCTGATTCTGCCGCTCGGCCTGTTCCTCGGCATTCTTCTGGCCTACGGCCGGTTGTACCTTGAAAGTGAAATGACTGTGCTTTCGGCCACCGGCATGAGCCAGCAGCGTCTGCTGGCCATGACCATGGTGCCGGCCGCCGGTGTTGCCCTGCTGGTGGCCTGGTTGAGCATGAGCCTGGCGCCGCAAGGTGCCATGCAGTTCCAGTTGCTGCTGAACAAACAGGACGCGATGACTGAGTTCGACACCCTCGAGCCCGGGCGCTTTCAGGCACTCAACGACGGCACGCGGGTGACCTACACCGAAACCATGACCGATGACCGCGCCAACCTCGGCGGCGTGTTCATTTCCCAGAAAAACCTTGGGCAGAACCAGAAAGACCGTGGCATTTCTATTCTGGTGGCCGACAGCGGCCGGCAGGAAGTTCGCCCCGACGGCAGCCGTTACCTGATCCTGGAAAATGGCTATCGCTATGACGGCAGCCCGGGCCTGGCGGATTATCGGGCAATCAAATACGACACTTATGGCGTAATGCTGGCTCGTCCTGATATCAGCGAAGAAGTCACCGACCGCGATGCACTCCCGACGTCGTCGCTTTTCGGCAGCCCGGAACTGCGCTCCATCGCCGAGCTGCAATGGCGTATTTCCCTGCCGTTGCTGGTGTTCATCGTGACGCTGATGGCCGTGCCGCTGTCCCGCGTCAACCCGCGCCAGGGCCGCTTCCTCAAGCTGCTGCCGGCGATCCTGCTGTACATGGCCTACCTGACCATCCTGATCTCCGCCCGTGGTTCCCTGGAAAAGGGCAAGCTGTCGCCGACCCTGGGCCTGTGGTGGGTACACGGGGTCTTCCTGATGATCGGCCTCGGGCTGCTCTACTGGGAACCTATACGTCTGAAAATGAAGAGCCGTCGTGGCCAGAAGGAGTTGGCTCGTGGCTAAGCTCGATCGCTACATCGGTAGCAGCGTACTGATCGCCATCCTGGCGGTGTTGGGCATCATTCTCGGGCTGGCGTCGTTGTTCGCCTTCATTGATGAAGTGGGCAACGTCACCGACACCTACACCGTGACGGACGTATTGAGCTTCGTGGCGCTGACCGCCCCGCGTCGTCTCTACGAAATGATGCCGATGGCCGGGTTGATCGGCTGCCTGATCGGCCTGGGCGGCCTGGCCAGCAACAGCGAGCTGACGATCATGCGTGCGGCCGGGGTTTCCATCGGCCGTATCGTCTGGGCCGTCATGAAACCGATGCTGTTGCTGATGGCGTGCAGCGTGCTGATCGGCGAGTACGTGGCGCCACCGTCCGAAGCCACTGCCCAGGCCAATCGTGCCCTGGCCCAGGGTTCGGGCGATGCACAAAGCGCCAGGCACGGCCTGTGGCACCGTCAGGGTGATGAATTCATCCACATCAACGCCGTGCAGCCCGACGGCCTGCTGATTGGTGTGACGCGCTACACGTTCGACAAAGAACGCCACATGTTGTCCTCCAGTTTCGCCAAGCGCGCGCAGTACAGTGCTGAGAAATGGACGCTGAGTGATGTCACCACCACTTACTTCCGCAATGTGGGCCAAGGCATCAAGGCCAGCACCGAAGTGATCAGTGTGCCGACCGAGCAATGGGACATCGCCCTGAAGCCGGAACTGCTCAGCACCGTGGTCATGATCCCGGAAGCCCTGCCGATCTCCGGTTTGTGGAGTTATATCCACTACCTCAAGGATCAGGGCCTGAATAACGGCCGTTACTGGCTGGCGTTCTGGGTCAAGGTGCTGCAGCCGGTGGTCACCGCCGCGCTGGTGCTGATGGCGATCTCGTTCATCTTCGGCCCGTTGCGCTCCGTGACCCTCGGTCAGCGGGTCTTCACCGGCGTTCTGGTGGGCTTCGCGTTCCGGATCGCCCAGGATTTGCTTGGCCCGTCGAGCCTGGTGTTCGGCTTCTCGCCGCTGTTTGCGGTGCTGGTGCCGACCGCCATCTGCGCCCTGGCCGGGTTCTGGCTGCTGCGCCGCGCCGGGTGAGCCTGCGCTTATGAGCAAAAAATGCCCCGTTCGAGAGATCGGGGCATTTTTGTTCTGGTCAGCAAAGATGACGTCCTGCCCGAGCATCAGGTACAATTCCCGGCTATTTTTCAGCGGGCAGTCTGCCTGCAGCCTTTTTGAGTGTTGATCCGTGAGTGATTTGAGTCATATCCGCAATTTCTCCATCATCGCCCACATTGACCATGGCAAGTCGACGCTGGCCGATCGATTCATCCAGATGTGCGGCGGCCTTGCCGAGCGTGAAATGGAAGCCCAGGTACTGGACTCCATGGACCTCGAGCGCGAGCGCGGGATCACCATCAAGGCCCACAGCGTGACTCTGTACTACACCGCCAAAGACGGTATCAAGTACCAGCTGAACTTCATCGACACCCCCGGCCACGTCGACTTCACCTATGAAGTCAGCCGTTCCCTGGCGGCCTGCGAAGGCGCGCTGCTGGTGGTGGACGCGGGGCAGGGCGTCGAAGCCCAGTCCGTGGCCAACTGCTACACCGCCATCGAGCAAGGCCTGGAAGTCATGCCGGTGCTGAACAAGATCGACCTGCCGCAGGCCGATCCGGACCGCGTGAAGGAAGAAATCGAAAAAATCATCGGCATTGACGCCACCGACGCCGTCGAGTGCAGCGCCAAGACCGGCCTGGGCGTCGACGAAGTGCTCGAGCGCCTGGTCAAGACCATCCCCGCGCCTACCGGCAACATCGAAGATCCGCTGCAGGCGTTGATCATCGACTCCTGGTTCGACAACTACCTGGGGGTTGTCTCCCTGGTGCGCGTGCGCCATGGCCGTGTGAAGAAAGGCGACAAGATCCTGGTCAAATCCACCGGCAAGATCCACCTGGTGGACAGCGTCGGTGTGTTCAACCCGAAGCATACTGCCACCGTTGATCTGAAAGCCGGTGAAGTCGGCTTCATCATCGCCGGCATCAAGGACATCCACGGCGCGCCGGTGGGTGACACCCTGACCTTGAGCAGCACCCCTGACGTCGACGTGCTGCCGGGCTTCAAACGCATCCAGCCGCAGGTCTACGCCGGCCTGTTCCCGGTCAGCTCCGACGACTTTGAAGACTTCCGCGAAGCCCTGCAGAAGCTGACCCTCAACGATTCGTCGTTGCAGTACACCCCGGAAAGCTCCGACGCCCTGGGCTTCGGCTTCCGTTGCGGCTTCCTCGGCATGCTGCACATGGAGATCATCCAGGAGCGCCTTGAGCGCGAATACGACCTGGACCTGATCACTACCGCGCCAACCGTTATTTTTGAGCTGTTGCTGAAAAACGGTGAAACGATTTACGTCGACAACCCGTCCAAGCTCCCGGACCTGTCTTCCATCGAAGACATGCGTGAGCCGATCGTGCGCGCCAATATTCTTGTGCCGCAGGAGCACCTGGGCAACGTCATTACCCTGTGTATCGAGAAGCGCGGCATCCAGCACGACATGCTGTTCCTCGGGACCCAGGTACAAGTGACCTACGATTTGCCGATGAACGAAGTGGTCCTGGACTTCTTCGACCGTCTCAAATCCACCAGTCGCGGCTATGCTTCGCTGGATTACCATTTCGATCGTTACCAATCGGCTAATCTGGTGAAACTGGATGTGTTGATCAACGGCGACAAGGTCGATGCCCTGGCACTGATCGTGCACAAGGACAACGCGCACTACAAAGGTCGACAGTTGACCGAGAAGATGAAAGAACTGATTCCGCGCCAGATGTTCGACGTCGCGATCCAGGCCGCCATCGGCGGGCAGATCATTGCGCGGACTTCCGTCAAGGCACTCAGAAAGAACGTACTGGCCAAATGCTACGGTGGCGACGTCAGCCGTAAGCGCAAGCTGCTTGAGAAGCAAAAGGCCGGTAAAAAACGCATGAAGCAAGTGGGCAACGTGGAAATTCCACAAGAAGCCTTCCTTGCGGTGCTCAGGTTG
The DNA here is from genome assembly GCF_002028325.1 of Pseudomonas veronii. NCBI lineage: Bacteria > Pseudomonadati > Pseudomonadota > Gammaproteobacteria > Pseudomonadales > Pseudomonadaceae > Pseudomonas > Pseudomonas veronii. The sequence continues at coordinate 1,230,059 of NZ_CP018420.1, forward strand.
GATAGTTAGGTCCTATGTCGCTAAATTTCCCGCTGTTGCTGGTCATCGCCGTTGCCGTTTGCGGACTCCTGGCGTTGCTCGATCTGGTGTTCTTCGCCCCGCGTCGGCGGGCGGCTATCGCGTCCTATCAGGGCAGCGTCAGCCAGCCCGATGTCGTGGTGATCGAGAAGCTGAACAAAGAGCCTTTGCTGGTTGAATACGGCAAATCGTTCTTTCCGGTGCTGTTCATCGTGCTGGTACTGCGTTCGTTCCTGGTGGAGCCGTTCCAGATTCCGTCGGGGTCGATGAAACCGACCCTGGACGTGGGCGACTTCATCCTGGTGAACAAGTTTTCCTACGGGATCCGCTTGCCGGTGATCGACAAGAAAGTCATCGAGATCGGTGACCCGCAGCGCGGCGACGTGATGGTGTTCCGCTACCCGAGCGATCCGAACGTCAACTACATCAAGCGTGTGGTCGGCCTGCCGGGTGACGTGATTCGCTACACCAGCGACAAGCGGCTGTTCATCAACGGCGAGTCGGTGGCCGAGAAGCTGCTGGGCGCCGAGCCGAACACCCTGGGCAGCGCCGAGCTGTATCAGGAAAAACTCGGTGCGGTGGAGCACGAAATCCGCAAGGAAATGAGCCGCTACCGCGCGATGCCCGATGGCGAATGGAAAGTGCCGGCCGGGCACTATTTCATGATGGGCGACAACCGCGACAACTCCAACGACAGCCGCTATTGGGATGACCCCACCATTCCCAAGGACCTGCTGGGCATGGTTCCCGACCAGAATATCGTCGGCAAGGCCTTCGCGGTCTGGATGAGCTGGCCGGAACCCAAGCTCAGCCACCTGCCGAACTTCTCGCGGGTCGGGCTGATCAAGTAATACAGACGGCGCTGTGATCACAGCGCCGAATGCTTTTCTGGGGCTGGGACAATTTCCGGCCTCATGCAGCACCAATCAGGATTTGAATTTGAACACTGCGTCAATCGTCGATGGCCGCCGGTGCCACCAAACAGATATGGGTAAACCGTGAGCGTTTCTCTAAGCCGTCTCGAGCACCTGCTCGGCTACACCTTCAAGGACCAGGAACTGATGGTCCTTGCCCTCACACACCGCAGTTTTGCTGGGCGTAACAACGAACGCCTGGAATTCCTCGGTGACGCCATCCTCAATTTCGTTGCCGGTGAAGCGCTCTTCGAACGCTTCCCGCAAGCCCGTGAAGGCCAGTTGTCGCGCTTGCGTGCGCGGCTGGTGAAGGGCGAGACCCTGGCCGTGCTGGCCCGTGGTTTTGGCCTGGGCGAGTACCTGCGCCTGGGCTCCGGTGAGTTGAAAAGCGGCGGTTTCCGTCGCGAGTCGATCCTGGCCGACGCCCTTGAAGCGCTGATCGGCGCCATCTATCTGGATGCGGGCATGGAAGCGGCCAAGGCGCGCGTCACCGCCTGGCTGACGTCCGAGATCGAAAGCCTGACCCTGGTCGACACCAACAAAGATCCCAAGACCCGCCTGCAGGAATTCCTGCAGTCCCGCGGGTGCGAACTGCCACGCTACGAAGTGGTGGATATCCAGGGTGAGCCCCATTGCCGCGTCTTTTTCGTGGAATGTGAAATCACCTTATTGAATGAAAAAAGCCGAGGTCAGGGTGTGAGCCGTCGTATTGCCGAACAGGTAGCGGCCGCTGCAGCACTGATTGCCCTGGGCGTGGAGAATGGCCATGACTGATTCAACCGCAACACGCTGTGGCTATGTCGCCATCGTCGGCCGTCCCAACGTGGGCAAGTCCACGCTGCTCAACCACATCCTCGGCCAGAAGCTTGCGATCACCTCGCGCAAGCCGCAGACCACCCGCCACAACATGCTGGGCATCAAGACCGAAGGCGCCGTACAAGCGGTCTACGTCGACACCCCGGGCATGCACAAAGGCGGCGAGAAAGCCCTGAACCGCTACATGAACAAGACCGCCTCGGCCGCGTTGAAAGACGTCGACGTGGTGATCTTCGTGGTCGACCGCACCAAGTGGACCGACGAAGACCAGATGGTTCTCGAACGTGTGCAATATGTCACCGGCCCGTTGATCGTCGCGCTGAACAAGACCGACCGCATCGAAGACAAAGCCGAGCTGATGCCGCACCTGAGCTGGCTGCAGGAACAACTGCCGAATGCCCAGATCATGCCGATCTCGGCCCAGCACGGGCACAACCTCGAAGCCCTGGAGCGCGTGATCGCCGGCTACCTGCCGGAGAACGAGCACTTCTTCCCGGAAGACCAGATCACCGACCGCAGCAGCCGTTTCCTCGCCGCCGAACTGGTACGCGAGAAAATCATGCGCCAGATGGGCGCGGAGCTGCCGTACCAGATCACCGTCGAAATCGAAGAGTTCAAGCAGCAGGGCAAAACCCTGCATATTCATGCGCTGATCCTCGTCGAACGTGACGGCCAGAAGAAAATCATCATTGGCGACAAGGGCGAGCGCATCAAGCGCATCGGCACCGAAGCGCGCAAGGACATGGAATTGCTGTTTGATTCCAAGATCATGCTGAACCTGTGGGTGAAGGTGAAGGGTGGCTGGTCCGATGATGAGCGCGCATTGCGCTCCCTGGGTTACGGCGACCTGTAAGAACACCGCAGGGCAAAAAATGTGGGAGGGGGCTTGCCCCCGATAGCAGAGTGTCAGTCACTAAATATTTTGACTGAGCCACCGCCATCGGGGGCAAGCCCCCTCCCACATTAGGTTTGTGTCGTTTTCACTAGTGCATTCCAGCAACGAGAACCCATGTCCTCAACCCCGCCTCCCAGCCAGCCCGCTTACGTGCTGCACAGCCGCGCCTACCGCGAGACCAGCGCCTTGGTGGACTTCCTCACGCCCCAAGGTCGCCTGCGCGCGGTGTTGCGCAGTGCGCGGGGCAAGGCGGGCACGTTGGCGCGGCCATTCGTGGCGCTGGACGTGGAGTTTCGTGGCAAGGGCGAGCTGAAAAACGTCGGCCGCCTGGAAAGCGTCGGCAACTCTGCCTGGCTCAATGGCGAAGCGCTGTTCAGTGGCCTCTATCTCAATGAATTGCTGATCCGCCTGCTGCCGGCCGAAGACCCGCACCCGGCGGTCTTCGATCACTACGCCGCGACGCTGCTGGCCCTGGCCGAAGGCCGTCCGCTGGAGCCGCTGTTGCGCGCGTTCGAATGGCGCCTGCTCGACGACCTCGGCTATGGCTTCGAACTGAGTAACGACCTGCATGGCGAACCCATTGCCGCCGACGGCATGTATCGTCTGCAGGTCGACGCCGGCCTGGAGCGCGTTTACCTGCTGCAACCCGGCCTGTTCCAGGGCACCGAGCTGCTGGCCATGAGCGAAGCCGACTGGAGCGCCCCCGGCGCCTTGTCCGCCGCCAAGCGCCTGATGCGCCAGGCCCTGGCCGTGCATCTGGGCGGGCGGCCGCTGGTCAGTCGCGAGTTGTTTCGAAAGCCCTGACAACCCCGTGTATGCTGTGCAGCGTTTCTTTCCCCTTTTCAGGAGCGCTTCCGTGACCACCAGCAATCGCATTCTTCTCGGCGTCAATATCGACCACGTCGCCACGCTGCGCCAGGCCCGGGGCACCCGTTACCCAGACCCGGTCAAAGCCGCGCTGGACGCCGAAGAAGCGGGCGCCGACGGCATCACCGTACACCTGCGCGAAGACCGCCGTCACATCCAGGAGCGCGACGTGCTGCTGCTCAAGGACGTGCTGCAAACCCGCATGAACTTCGAAATGGGCGTCACTGAAGAAATGATGGCGTTCGCCGAGCGCATCCGCCCGGCGCATATCTGCCTGGTGCCGGAGACCCGTCAGGAACTGACCACCGAAGGCGGCCTCGACGTGGCCGGCCAGGAAGCGCGGATCAAGGCTGCGGTGGAGCGTCTGTCGCAGATCGGCAGCGAAGTCTCGCTGTTCATCGACGCCGACGAGCGCCAGATCGAAGCCGCGCACCGGGTCGGTGCGCCGGCCATCGAATTGCACACCGGGCGTTATGCCGATGCGACCACGCCGAGCGAAGTCGCCGCCGAGTTGCAGCGCATTATCGACGGCGTGGCCCAAGGTCTGCGTGAAGGCCTGATCGTCAACGCCGGCCATGGCCTGCATTACCACAACGTCGAAGCCGTGGCGGCGATCAAGGGCATCAACGAGCTGAACATCGGCCACGCGCTGGTGGCGCATGCGCTGTTCGTCGGTTTCAAAGGTGCGGTCGCCGAGATGAAGGCCCTGATCCTGGCCGCTGCCAAACACTAAAAATAATGAAGATCCAATGTGGGAGGGGGCTTGCCCCCGATAGCGATGTGTCAGTCAACTCATCTATAGCTGACCCACCGCAATCGGGAGCAAGCCCCCTCCCACATCAGTCCTCGGTGTTTTTGGCATGCGGCAATGCGAAGTCTTACTGTTTAGCCGTCGCAGGTGTATCGTATCTGCCCTTTGCAGGCCCCCGGCCCGCAGCAGATACGTGAGGTTGTTGTGTCCCGATCCTTTTCCCGTCGACAAATCCTGGGTGGTCTTGCCGGCCTGGCCGTAGTGGGCGTCGGTGCCGGTGGCGGCTACCGCTACTGGCTGGGGAAAGTCGCCGAGGCCGAGGCGGGACACGACTACAAACTGATCGCCGCGCCCCTCGATGTGGAACTGGTGCCGGGGCACAAGACCCAAGCCTGGGCGTTCGGCCCGTCGGCCCCCGGCACCGAGCTGCGCGTGCGCCAGGGCGAATGGCTGCGGGTGCGTTTCATCAACCACCTGCCGGTCGCCACCACCATCCATTGGCATGGCATCCGCCTGCCGCTGGAAATGGACGGCGTGCCCTACGTCTCGCAGTTGCCGGTGTTGCCCGGCGAATACTTCGACTACAAGTTCCGCGTGCCCGACGCCGGCAGCTACTGGTATCACCCCCATGTGAACAGCAGCGAAGAACTCGGCCGTGGCCTGGTCGGCCCGCTCATCGTGGAAGAGCGCGAACCCACCGGTTTCAAGCACGAACGCACCCTCAGCCTGAAAAGCTGGCACGTCGACGAAGAGGGCGCCTTTGTCGCCTTCAGCGTGCCCCGTGAAGCGGCGCGTGGCGGTACGGCCGGGCGCCTGTCGACCATCAATGGCGTGGCCCAGGCGGTGATCGATTTGCCGGCCGGGCAGATCACCCGTGTGCGCTTGCTCAACCTCGACAACACGCTGACCTATCGCCTCAATATTCCCGACGCCGACGCGCAGATCTATGCGCTGGACGGCAACCCCATCGAGCCGCGCCCCTTGGGCAAGGAATACTGGCTCGGCCCGGGCATGCGCCTCTGCCTGGCGATCAAGGCCCCGCCGGCGGGCGAAGAATTGTCGATCCGCAACGGCCCGGTGCGCCTGGGCACGTTCCGTTCGGTGGCCAACGCCGACGCGCCGAGCGCATGGCCGCCGGCGCTGCCCGCCAATCCGATCAGCGAGCCGGACCTGGCCAACGCCGAGAAACTCAACTTCAATTTCGAATGGGTCGGTTCGGTGTCGGTCAACGTCGACAACGGCAAACCGCCGAGCCTGTGGCAGATCAACGGCCAGGCCTGGGACATCACCGACAAGGCCTGCGCCGACCGCCCGATTGCCAGGCTGGAGAAGGGCAAAAGCTACATTTTCGAACTGAAAAACATGACCCAATACCAGCACCCGATCCACCTGCACGGCATGAGCTTCAAGGTGATCGCTTCGAACCGCCACACGGTGATTCCGTACTTCACCGACACCTACCTGCTGGGCAAGAACGAACGTGCCCGCGTCGCGCTGGTGGCGGATAACCCGGGCGTGTGGATGTTCCACTGCCATGTGATCGACCACATGGAAACCGGCCTGATGGCCGCCATCGAGGTAGCGTGATGCGCCAGTTTCGCCCCACGGCGATCATTGACCGCAGCCGCGACCAGGACTTCATGCGCGAAGCCCTGGCCCTGGCGGCACAGGGCGCGGCGTTGGGCGAAGTGCCGGTGGGCGCGGTGCTGGTGCAGGACGGTGTGATCATCGGCCGTGGCTTCAATTGCCCGATCAGCGGCAACGACCCCAGCGCCCATGCCGAAATGGTCGCCATCCGCGCCGCCGCCCAGGCGCTGAGCAACTATCGCCTGCCCGGCAGCACGCTGTATGTGACGCTGGAACCGTGCAGCATGTGCGCGGGCCTGATCGTGCATTCGCGCATTGCGCGGGTGGTCTACGGCGCACTGGAGCCGAAGGCGGGGATTGTGCAAAGCCAGGGGCAGTTTTTTACCCAGGGCTTTCTCAACCATCGGGTGCTGTTTGAAGGCGGGGTACTGGCCGAGGAATGCGGGACGGTGTTGAGCGAGTTCTTCAAGGCCCGCCGGGCTAAGCCGCCACTCTAAAGAACACTGATGAGCAAATGTGGGAGGGGGCTTGCCCCCGATAGCAGTGTGTCAGTCAGCTTATCTATAGCTGACCCACCGCCATCGGGGGCAAGCCCCCTCCCACATTTTTGATCTTCATTTTTTCAGGGAGATTGGGGTCACTTCCTGGCGATGATCACCGCCCGCATCGGCGCCGGCAGCCCTTCAATCGTCTTGCTGTGATCATCCGGGTCGAGGAAGTCACTCAGCGACTGATACTTCATCCACTCCGTCCCCCGCTGTTCTTCAACCGTGGTCACGCTCACATCCACGCAGCGCACCTCACTGAACCCGGCCCGGCGCAGCCACAGCATCAACGCTGGCACCGATGGCAGGAACCATACGTTGCGCATCTGCGCGTAGCGGTCTTCCGGCACCAGCACCTGTTGCTGATCGCCTTCGATCACCAGCGTTTCCAGCACCAGTTCACCGCCTTTGACCAGGCAGTCTTTCAGCGCCAGCAAATGCTCGATCGGTGAGCGACGGTGGTAGAACACGCCCATGGAAAACACAGTGTCGAAGCCTTCCAGGTTCGCCGGCAAGTCCTCGAACGGGAACGGCAGGTGCCAGGCGTTCGGCGCCGACAGGTAACGTTGCACCGCCTGGAACTGGCAGAAGAACAGCCAGTTCGGGTCCACGCCGATCACACTGTCGGCACCGGCGCCGAGCATGCGCCACATGTAATACCCATTGCCGCAGCCTACATCGAGAATGCGCTTGCCCTTCAGGTCCAGGTGCGGCGCGACCCGCGACCACTTCCAGTCCGAACGCCATTCGGTGTCCACATGCACGCCGAACAAGTGGAACGGGCCCTTGCGCCACGGGCACAGGCCCATCAATGCGCTGTGCATCTGCGCGCGCGTGGCGTCGTCGCAATCGCTGTCGAGGGTCAGGCCATTGAGCAAATCGACTTCGCTGGGCTGGATCTTCGGCAATGCATCCAGCGCGCTCTGCCAGCGCTCCAGGTCGCCATGCCCCTTTTCCATCTTGCTATCGAGTTGCGCTTGCAGGCCCTGGGCCCACACGGCCAGGGGAGTGCCGACCAGATGGCGGGCGAGGGGGGACAGATCAATCATGGCAAGGCAATCAACGAGGCAAAGTTAAGACACTGGAACCACGGCACGACTTTCGAGAACCCGGCCGCCAGCAGGCGTTCGCGGTGTTCTTCGAGGCTGTCGGGCTTCATGACGTTTTCGATGGCGCTGCGCTTCTGGGCGATTTCCAGCTCGCTGTAGCCGTTGGCGCGTTTGAACGCGATGTGCAGGTCGGTGAGCAGCGCGTGTTCTTCAAGGTCATTGAAGCGCAGCTTTTCCGAGAGGATCAGCGCACCGCCGGGCAACAACGCCTGGCGGATGCGCCCGAGCAACGCCAGGCGCTGATCGGGGGCGATGAATTGCAGGGTGAAGTTCAGCGCCACCACCGAGGCCGGCTGGAACTGCAGCGCGAGGATATCGCCCTCGATCACCTGGACCGGCAGCAACTCCTGGAACATCGAGTCCTGGCCATTGAGGTACTCGCGGCAGCGCTCGACCATCGCCGTCGAATTATCCACCGCGATGACGTGGCAGCCGTCGGTACGCACGTGGCGGCGCAACGCCTGGGTGACCGCGCCGAGGGAGGACCCCAGGTCGTACAGCACACTGTTGGGCTGGGCGAACTGCGCGGCGAGCACGCCGAGGTTTTCGACGATGGTCGGATAACCGGGCACCGAGCGCTTGATCATGTCCGGGAACACCCGCACCACGTCTTCGTTAAAGGCGAAGTCCGGCACCTGGGGCAGGGGCTGGGCGAATAGGCGATCGGGTTCTTTGCTCACGGTTGTTCCGGCGACGAGGGGGGAAAGGCGGGCATTTTAGCCAAGTTGCTCCTTGGATGCGCGGGTTGTCTGATGGAACGCCGAGGCGGTGATGCCCCACTGACCGAGCCAGTAAGTGGCGATCAGCAGATACGGCGCCGCGTCGAAGCTCAGCACAAAGCGATTGATACCGATCAGCGTGTCGGAAACCACAAACGATACGGCCCCCGCCGCCGCCAGTAGCGCCGAACGCTTGGGCACCGCGCTGCCCAGTCGCGCCAGCGCCCGCCAGAGCATCGCGCTGATCACCAAGGCGTAGACCACCACTGGAATCAGCAAGTCGCCGAGGCCATGGGCGATCAGGATGCTCAGCAGCATCGCGCCGACGCCCAGCGCCAGCACCAACGGCAGCCACGCCAAGCGTCGGCAGTCGCTGAAATAGGCTTTGAGGTACGCCAGGTGCGCGCACAGAAACGCGCCCAGGCCAAAGATAAACAAGTCGCCCGGCCACGCCAGCAGCACATCGCCGACCAGGGAGAAAATCAGCCCCAGGCTGATCCAGCGTCGATAGTCGCTCGGCGGCGCATCATGCAGCCAGCCCAGCAGCGCCAGCACCGGCAACGGTTTGACCAGCAGGCACAGTAACGCCGCGTGGACGGTCAGGCCGTAGATAAAGGTGCCGGCGCCCATCAACGCAAGAATCAGCCATGGCATATCAGTTCACCGTGATGGCGCAGTCGAACGTCTCGGCCGGTTCGGCTTCCGGTTCCCAGGGTTGCTGGGAGGTCAGGCGCAAACGGCCCTGGCCGGCCGCAAAGGCCTGGAAGCGCCAGGTGGACTGGCCGCCGCCGCCGACCACGCCGGATTCTGTGCTGCTGTAGACCTCGGGCCCCAGGGCGCGCAGCACGCCGCCGGCGGAATCCTGGATGGCCCAGCGGTAGCCGGTGGTGGGGTTGCTTGGCAGGGTCAGGATCAGGTTTTGTCCGTTTTTGAGCTGGAGCGGGCAGGCGCTCTGTTTTTCCACGCTGACGTTTTGCTGCGGGGCACTGGCGCACGCGGCCAGCAGGGCAAGGCTCAAGGGGAGAAGCAGGCGGGCAGCGGTCATGGAGGCTCCGTTGATGTGCGACGAAGGGCGAGCATAACCGAAGATGCGACAGGGTGTGACAAGAGGGCGGCGACGGACGCCATTGCGCGCAAGCCCGCTCCCACATCTTGGCCGCCTTCCAAAGGATGTACTCGGTCAAGTGTGGGAGCGGGCTTGCGCGCGATGACGCCCGCCCAAGCGCTAAAGGACGATCAGAACAGCACCTTGGCCACATCCGCAAAGCGCTTGGCGAAGTGGACGGTCATCCCTTCCTTCAGATACTCCGGCAATTCCTCAAAGCTGCCGCGATTCGGCTCCGGCAAGATCAACTCGTGAATCTTCTGGCGCCGCGCCGCGATCACCTTCTCACGCACCCCGCCAATCGGCAGGACATGCCCGGTCAGCGTCAGCTCGCCGGTCATGGCCACGCCTTTCTTCGGTGGCTGGTTGCGCGCCAGCGACAACAGCGCACTGGCCATGGTCACGCCAGCGCTGGGGCCGTCCTTCGGCGTGGCGCCTTCGGGGACGTGCAGGTGGACGAAGGCTTCATCGAAGAACTTCGGATCACCGCCAAACGATTTCAGGTTGGAGCTGACGTAGCTGTAGGCGATTTCAGCGGATTCTTTCATCACCTCACCCAACTGCCCGGTGAGCTTGAAGCCGCGATTGAGCGTGTGGATGCGGGTCGCCTCGATCGGCAGGGTCGCGCCGCCCATGCTGGTCCAGGCCAGGCCGGTGATCACGCCGACGCCGGACAGCACTTGTTCGTTGCGGAACACCGGGATGCCCAGGGAGCTTTCCAGGTCCTTGGTGCCGATCTTGATCACCGCCTCCGGCTCATCCAGCAGCTTGACCACCGCCTTGCGCACCAGCTTGCCCAGTTGTTTCTCCAACTGGCGCACCCCGGCTTCGCGGGCGTAGCCGTCGATCAATGCGCGCAGGGCGCCGTCGCTGATGGTCAGGCTGTTTTTCGACACGCCGGCTTTTTCCAACTGCTTAGGCCACAGGTGGCGCTTGGCGATGGCGACTTTCTCTTCGGTGATATAGCCCGACAGGCGAATCACTTCCATGCGGTCCAGCAAAGGGCCGGGGATCGAGTCGAGGGTGTTGGCGGTACACACGAACAGCACTTTCGACAGGTCCAGGCGCAGGTCCAGGTAGTGGTCGAGGAATTCGACGTTCTGTTCCGGGTCGAGGGTTTCCAGCAGCGCCGAAGCCGGGTCGCCCTGGAAGCTCTGGCCCATCTTGTCGATCTCGTCGAGCATGATCACCGGGTTCATCACTTCCACATCTTTGAGCGCCTGCACCAGCTTGCCGGGCAGGGCGCCGATGTAGGTGCGGCGATGGCCCTTGATCTCGGCCTCGTCGCGCATGCCGCCGACGCTGAAGCGATAGAACGGCCGCCCGAGGGATTCGGCAATCGATTTACCCACGCTGGTCTTGCCCACGCCCGGCGGGCCGACCAGCAGCACGATGGAACCGGCGACTTCGCCTTTATAAGCGCCCACCGCGAGGAATTCGAGGATACGACTCTTGATGTCGTCCAGCCCGGCATGGTGTTTGTCCAGGACCTTGCGCGCATGTTTCAGGTCGAGCTTGTCCTTGCCGTACACGCCCCACGGCACCGAGGTTGCCCAGTCCAGGTAGTTGCGCGTCACCGCGTATTCCGGCGAACCGGTTTCGAGGATCGACAGTTTGTTCAGTTCTTCATCAATGCGTTTCTGCGCCTGGGCTGGCAGCACTTTGCCTTCCAGGCGCTGTTCGAACTGTTCGACGTCGGCGCTGCGGTCGTCCTTGGTCAGGCCCAGCTCCTGCTGGATGACCTTGAGCTGTTCCTTGAGGAAGAATTCGCGCTGGTGCTCGCCGATCTTGCGGTTCACCTCGGCGGAGAGTTCTTTTTGCAGGCGCGCGACTTCAACTTCCTTGCGCAGCATCGGCAGGACTTTTTCCATGCGTTTGAGCATGGGCACGCAGTCCAGCACTTCCTGCAACTCATTGCCGGTGGCGGAGGTGAGGGCGGCGGCGAAGTCGGTCAGCGGCGACGGGTCGTTGGGGCTGAAGCGGTTGAGGTAGTTCTTCAACTCTTCGCTGTACAGCGGGTTGAGCGGCAGCAGTTCCTTGATCGCATTGATCAGCGCCATGCCGTAGGCCTTGACCTCATCGGTCGGCTCGGTCGGCTGGTGCGGGTATTCGACTTCCACCAGGTACGGTGGGCGATGGTGCTTGAGCCAGGTGCGAATCCGCACGCGGGTCAGGCCCTGGGCGACGAATTGCAGTTTGCCGTTTTCGCGGCTGGCGTGGTGGACCTTGACCAGGGTGCCGTACAGCGGCAGCGCGGAGGTGTCGAAATGCCGCGGGTCTTCGGGCGGCGTGTCCATGAAGAACAGGGCCAGGGAGTGATGGTCGGATTTGCTCACCAACTCCAGGGTTTCGGCCCACGGCTCTTCATTGACGATCACCGGCAATACTTGCGCCGGGAAGAACGGTCGATTGTGAATCGGGATGATGTAGACCTTGTCCGGCAGGTTCTGCCCAGGCAGGGCCAGGCCGGTATTGGACGAGTGAACCTCGGCGTTTTCAGGGTCGGCGTATTCGTTGGCGTCGTAATCGGGGGTATCTTGCTGGTCGCTCATGGGGCACCTGCATCAGGAAGTATGCAAGTTAGATGGGGCGGGCCAGCGGCGGTTTCAATGGCGGGGGCTAGATAGCAACATATTGCATGAAATTACTGCAGAGACCCGGTCAAGGTGGGAGGGGGCTTGCTCCCACAAGGTTAACCGCATGCCGTCAGCTGATTTTGTGCAGGTAGGCGGGCAGGGGCTGTTCCGGCAACACCGACAACACCTTCAACCGCTGCAACATCCGCTGCCGCGCCCGTTGCAGGTGCTCGCGCAGGTTCAACGCCGCCGCATCGAACGCGCCGTGCAGCAACAATTCAAGGATCAAGCGGTGTTCGGCGAGCATCGCCGGGTCGGCGCCGATCCCCAGCAAGCGATAGAAAATCCGACTGATGATCATCGGGCTCTGGCCCTGGCGGATCAGCGCGGCGATCTTGCGGTTCTGCAGGCCGGCCAGGCAGCGTTGGTGCAAGTCTTCTTCGATCTGCTCGATGGCTTCCAGGCTGCACTGCGGGCTGTCCTGGGCGTCGAGCACGCGTTGCAACATGGCTTCGAGCAGCGCGCGGTCGAGGTTCGGCGCGCTCTGGCGCAGCGCTTCAGGCTCCAGGCAGGCGCGCAGTTCGTAGTCTTCGGTGACTTCCCGCGCCGTCAACGGCCCGGCCAGCCATTGGGAGTAGGGCTCTTTTTCCACCAGGCCACGGTCGCGCAGACGCATCAGCGCTTCACGCACCACTGCGCGGCTGACGCCATAGTGGTCGGCGGCGGCTTGCTCATCCAGGCGATAATGGCCAAAGGCTATGCAGGTGGACAGCGCCGCGCCGATTTCCTCGACGATCCGCTCGCCCAACGGCCGTGTATCCACCAACTCGTCCTCGTCGTTCAGGCCCAGGTGCGCAGCGCTCAGCGGCAGGCGCAGCGGTTCCATGGCCACGCCCTCGGGGTTGATCAGGTAACCGCGCCCGTTGAAACGGCAGATCAACCCTTCGGCATGCAGCAGGTCCAGCGCCTTGCGCACCGGCACGCGGCTGGTGCCGAACAATTCGGCCAGCGGTGCTTCGAGCAGGACCAAGCCGTGGCGGGCGGTGCCGTTGACGATCGCGTCACGCAAAAGCTGGTGAATCATCGCGTAACGGGAGGCCGAGGCGGACACTGCTTTCATCGTGTTCTCTGAGGTAAAGAGGTCTGGTGTATGTAGGACGAAGCCGGGGATTCTCTCATAGATGCGCCTGTCACTCCGCGCCACGTCGGTGGCACTTTTTTGGGGCCTTGAATCTAGGGCTGTTACTTTTCTGCACTAAAATGTACTTATTCATAAAAGATACATTATTGGCTTGGGCGTGGGTTGCAGAGTCCGCGCCAGGTTTTTTTGCTTCCTACAAAACCATCTAGCCCGGCGCTCTGGTCGATAAAGCGCAATCGCCGGAAGAGCCCTCGACACAGACTGGCACGAAAGCTGCCTTTATTAAATGTACATTTTATTAATATGTACGTTTTATGAGGGTCAACCTGATGTCAGACGCCACTTCAATGGCCGAGGATTTCGCCAGCGGTCGTAGCGACCCGGTGCAAGCCCTCGAACAGGCGCTCGACCACGCGAGCCGCGCGGCCGCGGTGTTTATCTCCCTGACCGCCGACCGCGCCCGCCGCGAAGCCGAAGCCGCCGCCGCCCGGTGGCGCGCCGGCCAGCCCTTGAGTGTGTTCGACGGCGTGCCCCTGGCCTGGAAAGACCTGTTCGACGTGGCCGGCAGCATCACCACCGCCGGCGCCGCCTACCGCCGCGACGCGCCCGCCGCCTTGCTCGATGCGCCGAGCGTGGGCCTGTTGTGCCGCGCCGGGATGGTCAGCGTGGGCAAGACCAACCTCAGCGAGCTGGCCTATTCCGGCCTTGGCCTGAACCCGCATTTCGGCACGCCGCACAACCCCCATGGGCGTGACCAGCCGCGGATTCCCGGCGGTTCGTCGTCCGGTTCGGCGGTGGCCGTCGCCGCTGGCATCGTGCCCATCGCCATGGGCACCGACACCGCTGGTTCGATCCGCATCCCCGCTGCCTTCAACGGCCTGGTCGGTTACCGCAGCAGCAGTCGGCGCTACAGCCGCGACGGTGTGTTCCCGCTGGCCCGCACCCTCGACAGCCTCGGCCCGCTGACCCGCAGCGTGCGTGATGTGCTGGCCATCGACGACCTGCTCAACGGCCGCCGGCAAACCCACCGCGCCCGCAGCCTCAAGGGCCTGCGCCTGGTGCTTGAGCAACGCCTGCTGGATGACGTGCAACCGGCGGTGCGCAACAACCTGCTGCGCGCCGTCGAGCAACTCAACGCCGCCGGCGCGCTGATCGACGTGCGCCCGTGCGCCACCTTCCAGGCCACCCTGGAACTGATCCAGCAGCAAGGCTGGCTCGGCGCGTTCGAAGCCTTCGCCCTGCACGAAGCGCTGCTCGACAGCCCCGACGCCGCTCGGCTCGACCCGCGTGTCCGGCGCCGCCTCGAAGCGGCGCGGTCGCTGCCGGCCAGCCGCCTGCTCCAGCTGATCGACGCGCGTCGCCGCCTGCAACAGCAACTGGTCGACGAACTCGACGGCGCCCTGTTGATCACCCCGACCGTCGCCCATGTCGCCCCGGCGCTGGCAGCGCTGGAAGTCGACGACGAACGCTTTGCAAGCACCAACCTCGCCACCCTGCGCCTGACCATGCCCGGCAGTTTGCTCGACATGCCCGGCGTCACCTTGCCCAGCGGCTGCGACGCCCTGGGCTTGCCCACCGGGCTGCTGCTCAGCGCCCCGACGGGGGAAGACGCACGCCTGTTGCGGGCGGCGCTGTCCGTCGAATCCCAACTGACTATCTAAGGAGACACCCCCATGGCTAAAGACATCCTCTGTGCATTCGGCGTCGACGTTGACGCCGTCGCCGGCTGGCTCGGTTCCTACGGCGGCGAAGACTCGCCCGACGACATTTCCCGCGGCCTGTTCGCCGGTGAAATCGGCACGCCGCGCCTGCTCAAACTGTTCGAGCGCTACGGCCTGCGCACCACCTGGTTCATCCCCGGCCACTCGATGGAAACCTTTCCCGCGCAGATGAAGGCGGTGGCCGACGCCGGTCACGAAATCGGCGTACACGGCTACAGCCACGAAAACCCGATCGCGATGACCGCCGAGCAGGAAGAAATCGTGCTCGACAAGTCCATCGAACTGATCACCCAAGTGACGGGCAAACGTCCGACCGGCTACGTCGCACCGTGGTGGGAATTCAGCAAGGTCACCAACGAGCTGCTGCTGAAAAAAGGCATCAAGTACGACCACAGCCTGATGCACAACGACTTCCACCCCTACTACGTGCGCAAGGGCGACAGCTGGACCAAGATCGACTACAGCCAGCACCCCGACACCTGGATGAAACCCCTGGTACGCGGCGAAGAAACCGACCTGGTGGAGATCCCGGCCAACTGGTACCTCGACGACCTGCCGCCGATGATGTTCATCAAAAAGGCGCCCAACAGCCACGGCTTCGTCAACCCGCGTCACCTCGAAGAAATGTGGCGCGACCAGTTCGACTGGGTCTACCGCGAACACGAACACGCGGTGTTCACCATGACCATCCACCCCGACGTGTCCGGCCGCCCGCAAGTGCTGCTGATGCTCGAACGCTTGATCGAACACATCCAGAGCCATGCCGGCGTGCGCTTCGTCACCTTCGACGAAATCGCCGATGACTTTATCCGTCGGCAACCGCGTACCTGATCCCCAGCCCTTGTAGGAGCGAGCTTGCTCGCGAAAAACCTGAGAACGCCGCGTGCATCCAGGATGCCCGCGTCATCGTTGATGATTTTCGCGAGCAAGCTCGCTCCTACAAGATGGGTTCAAACCGCGTAGCTGATCCCCCCCACCTTTGAGGCGTGATTCATGTCCATCTACAACAAGCTTGACCTGACTGGCTGGAAACCCCGGCAACTGACGTCCCAGGAAGTGCGCTTCGCCACCTGGATCGCGTTTTTCGCCTGGGTGTTTGCGGTGTACGACTTCATCCTGTTCGGCACGTTGCTGCCGGAGATCGGCCGGCACTTCGGCTGGGGCGAGGTGGAGCAAGCTGAAATCGCGACCTGGGTGGCGGTGGGCACGGCGGTGGTGGCGTTTGCCATTGGCCCCGTTGTCGACAAGTTGGGGCGACGCAAAGGGATCATCTTCACCGTGGCCGGTTCCGCAGTGTGCTCGGCGCTGACCGCGATCGGTGGGGCGTGGGGCAAGTCGCCGCTGATTCTGATCCGTTCGTTGGGCGGTCTGGGCTATGCCGAGGAAACCGTCAACGCCACGTATTTGAGCGAGCTGTATGGCGCCTCGGAAGACCCCCGACTGACCAAGCGTCGCGGGTTTATCTACAGCCTGGTGCAGGGCGGCTGGCCGGTCGGTGCATTGATTGCCGCCGGTTTGACCGCGCTGTTGCTGCCGATCATCGGCTGGCAGGGGTGCTTCATTTTTGCTGCGATCCCGGCCATCGTGATTGCGATCATGGCGCGCAAGCTCAAGGAGAGCCCGCAGTTCCAGATCCACCAGCGCATCAGCGAGCTGCGTAAAAGCGGCGCGGTGAGTGAAGCGCAAAACGTTGCCGTGACCTATGGCGTGGACTACGACGAGCACAGCAAAGCCGGCCTCAAAGCCGCCTTCCGAGGCCCGGCCCGCCGCGCCACCCTGGTGATCGGCGCCGCGCTGTTGCTCAACTGGGCGGCGATCCAGGTGTTCAGCGTGCTCGGCACGTCGGTGATCGTCAGCGTTCACCACATCTCGTTCGAGAACTCGCTGATCATCCTCGTGCTGTCGAACCTGGTGGGTTACTGCGGTTACCTCAGCCACGGCTGGATGGGCGACAAGATCGGCCGCCGCAATGTCATCGGCCTGGGCTGGATGCTCGGCGGGCTGTCGTTCGCCGGGATGCTGTTCGGCCCGAGCAACATGGCGATGGTGGTCGGGCTGTACAGCCTGGGCCTGTTCTTCCTGATCGGGCCGTATTCGGCGGCGTTGTTTTTTATCAGCGAAAGTTTCCCCACCAGCATCCGCGCCACCGGCGGCGCGATCATCCATGCCATGGGCCCGATCGGTGCGGTGGTCGCGGGGTTCGGCGCGACGCAAGTGTTGTCCGCCGGCAGCGACTGGCAGACCGCCGCCCTGTGGTTCGGCGCCGTGCCGTGCTTTTTGTCCGGCGTGCTGATGTTCGCCGCACGCCATGTGCGCCCGGAAACCGTGCAGTAAGGAGTGTTCGATGAACCGTAAAGTTGCCTTGATTACCGGTGCCGCCAGCGGCATCGGCCAAGCCCTCGCCGTGGCCTATGCGCGTTGCGGCGTGGCCGTGGTGGGCGGGTATTACCCGGCCGACCCCCATGACCCGCGCACCACCGTGTCCTTGGTGGAGCAAGCGGGCGGCGAGTGCCTGATGCTGCCGCTGGACGTCGGCGACAGCGCTTCGGTGGACGCCTTGGCGGCCCAGGCCGTGCAGCATTTTGGCCGCCTTGATTACGCAGTGGCCAATGCCGGTCTGCTGCGTCGGGCGCCGCTGCTGGAAATGACCGATCAGGTGTGGGACGAAATGCTCAATGTCGACCTGACCGGGGTGATGCGTACCTTCCGCGCAGCGACCCGGCATATGCCCGCAGGCGGTGCGCTGGTGGCGATTTCGTCGATTGCCGGCGGCGTATATGGCTGGCAGGAACACAGCCATTACGCGGCGGCCAAGGCCGGTGTGCCGGGGTTGTGCCGCTCGCTGGCGGTGGAACTGGCGCCGTTGGGGATTCGCTGCAATGCGGTGATCCCGGGCTTGATCGAGACGCCGCAATCGCTGGATGCGCAGAACTCCCTCGGGCCGCAAGGCCTGGCCAAGGCGGCGCGGGCGATTCCGCTGGGCCGGGTGGGCAGGGCGGATGAAGTGGCGTCGCTGGTGCAGTTTTTGACCAGTGACGCGTCGAGCTATTTGACCGGGCAAAGCATCGTCATCGACGGTGGCCTGACCGTGCGCTGGCCCGACTGACCCCACCTGGGTACTGTGTTTTTTCAGGAGTTTGTGTATGCCCCAACTGACTAACCGCCGCGCCGTGATCACCGGCGCCGGCAGCGGCATCGGTGCCGCCATCGCCCGTGCCTATGCCGCTGAAGGCGCGCGCCTGCTGCTGGCCGACCGCAATGCCGTCAGCCTCGCCGAAACCGCCGTCACCTGCCGCAACCTCGGCGCGCAAGTGTTCGAGTGCCTGGCCGATGTCGGCACCGTCGAAGGCGCCCAGGCCAGTGTCGACCGTTGCGTCGAACATTTCGGCGGCATCGATATCCTGGTCAACAACGCCGGCATGCTCACCCAGGCGCGCTGCGTCGACCTTACGATCGAAATGTGGAACGACATGCTGCGCGTCGACCTCACCAGCGTCTTCGTCGCCAGCCAGCGCGCCTTGCCGCACATGCTGGCGCAGGGCTGGGGACGGATCATTAACGTCGCCTCGCAACTGGGGATCAAGGGCGGCGCCGAGCTGACCCACTACGCCGCGGCCAAGGCTGGGGTGATTGGCTTTACCAAATCCCTGGCGCTGGAAGTCGCCAAGGACAACGTGCTGGTCAACGCCATCGCGCCGGGGCCCATCGAAACGCCGCTGGTGGGCGGCATCAGCGACACCTGGAAGCGCGCCAAGGCCGCCGAACTGCCCCTGGGCCGCTTCGGCCTGGCCGACGAAGTGGCGCCGACCGCCGTGCTGCTGGCCAGCGAGCCGGGCGGCAACCTGTTCGTCGGCCAGACCCTGGGCCCGAACTCCGGCGATGTCATGCCATGAGCGGGGTATAGCCATGTGCGGACTCTGCGGGCTGCTCGGCGAAGACCTGCACTGGAGCGACCCCCTGGGCGACGAGTTGCCCCGGCGCCGCGAACGCCTGCGCCGGATCGCCGCGATCAACCAGGTGCTGGCGGTGTTCCGGCTCAAGGTCGAAGACTTCCAGGGCGCGTCGTACCTGCTGCTCGGCGCGACCGGCAAGCAGGCGTTGGCCAGTGGCCTGGATCAACTCTGGCAAGCGGCCGAAACCATGCTCGGGCGCCAGCTGGATCCCCTCGACCCGCAACTACTCGATCACTTGGAATGCCCCCTGTAGGAGCGAGCTTGCTCGCGAAAAGCCCGAGAACGCCGCGTGCATCCAGGATGCCCGCGTCATCGTTGATGATTTTCGCGAGCAAGCTCGCTCCTACAAGAGGCGGAGGTAACATATGAGTATTGCCCTCAACGTCATCACCGGCTTCCTCGGCAGTGGCAAGACCAGCTTGCTCACGCGCCTGCTGCAGGGCGAGAGCCTTGGCGACACGGCGCTGCTGATCAATGAGTTCGGCGACGTCGGCATCGACCACCTGCTGGTGGAAGAGGTCGCGCCGGACACGGTGCTGCTGCCCGGGCGTGTTCATATCGGCCTGGATCAACTCTGGCAAGCGGCCGAAACCATGCTCGGGCGCCAGCTGGACCCCCTCGACCGCAACTACTCGATCACTTGGAATGCCCCTTGTAGGAGCGAGCTTGCTCGCGAAAAGCCCGAGAACGCCGCGTGCATCCAGGATGCCCGCGTCATCGTTGACGATTTTCGCGAGCAAGCTCGCTCCTACAGGGGGCGGAGGTAACATATGAGTATTGCCCTCAACGTCATCACCGGCTTCCTCGGCAGTGGCAAGACCAGCTTGCTCACGCGCCTGCTGCAGGGCGAGAGCCTTGGCGACACGGCGCTGCTGATCAATGAGTTCGGCGACGTCGGCATCGACCACCTGCTGGTGGAAGAGGTGGCGCCGGACACGCTGCTGCTGCCCGGCGGCTGCGTGTGCTGCTCGATTCGCGGCGAACTCAAAGACGCATTGCTCAGCCTGTTGCAACGCCGCGAGCGCGGCGAGATCCCGGCCTTCAAGCGGGTGATCCTGGAAACCACCGGCCTGGCCGACCCGGCGCCGATCCTCGCGACCCTCAACAACGACGTGCAACTGCGCGGGCGTGTTCATATCGGCCTGGTCATCACCCTGGTCGACGCCAGCCACGCGGCCCTGCAGGAACGCCTGCACCCGGAATGGCTGGCCCAGGTGGCGGCGGCGGATCGCTTGCTGCTGAGCAAGACCGACCTTGTGGACGACTGCACGCCGCTGCGCCTGCACCTGCAGGCGCTGAACGCGGGCACGCCGATCCTTGATAGCCGCGACATCCACAGCGGCGATCAACTGCTGCTCGGCGCAGGTCTGCGCAGCGCCGAACCGGCCGCCGAAGTCAGGCGCTGGCAACTGCACCGGACCACCACCGCCCGCCACGGCGCCGCGCAAGTCTGCTGCCTGAGCTTCGACCGGCCGCTGGATTGGGTCGGTTTCGGAGTGTGGTTGTCGATGCTGTTAAGATGCCATGGCGAACGAATCCTTCGCGTCAAAGGACTGCTCAACGTGAACGCAAGCTCGGCCCCCATCGTCATTCATGGTGTGCAGCACTGCCTGCATGCGCCGGTCCACCTGCCAGCGTGGCCGGGCAGCGACCGCCAATCGCGCCTGGTGTTTATCCTGCGCGGCCTCGACCCGGTGCTGCTGCGCCGCTCGTTTGAGGCGTTTTCACGGCGGTTCGCGGCATGATCACCTTAAGAGTCCTCGGTACGTCGGTGACCTTGCTCGAATGCTTGCGCGTGCGGGCCGAACAGGAACTGGGCATTCGCCTGGTGTACCAGGTGCATGACGTCGAACAGGCCCAGCGCATCGCCGTGATGCAGCCCGACAGTTACGACCTGTACGACCAGTGGTTCCACAACGTCGACTTCGTGTGGCCCGCCCGCGCGATCCAACCCATCGACACGCGGCGCATCGCCTTGTGGCACGAGATCAACGACCTGCCCAAGCGCGGTCGCCTGTCGCCCAGCGACCGCCTGGGCAGTGGCAGCGTGCCCAGCGAGCGGTTGTTTGTGCAGCACGATGGCAGCCTCGGCAGCACGGTCACCGAACGCATCAGCATGTTGCCGCTGACCCACAACGCCGACAGCTTCGCCTACCGCCCCGAGCGCCTGCCCGAGGCGTTCAGCCGCAGCAATGAAAGCTGGGGCTGGCTGCTCGACCCGCTGTTGCGCGCGCGCACCGCGCTGCAAAGTGACGCCGCCATCGGCGCGCTCGATGCCGCGTTGGCGGTGCAGGGCGCCGGGCTGGCGAGGTTCAGGGACATCGGCAACATGAGCATCGAAGAGATCGACGTGCTCGCCGATATCCTGGTGCGCAAGCAGAAGGAAGGGCACTTCGCGGCGTTCTGGTCCGACGATGAAGAAGCCGCGCAATTGATGCTCAGCCCGAACATCGATATCCAGAGCCTATGGTCGCCGACCCTGATGCGCCTGCATCGCGCCGGGGTGAAGTACCGCCTGGCAGTGCCGCGTGAAGGCTATCGCGCCTGGTTCGGCGGCCTGTCGTTGTCGCGCCATGCCCAGGGCCCGGTGCTCGACGCGGCTTATGCGTACCTCAATTGGTGGTTGTCCGGCTGGCCGGGCGCGGTGATGGCACGCCAGGGTTACTACATCGGCAACCCGGCACGCAGCCGCGATCATTTGACCAGCGCCGAATGGGACTACTGGTACGCCGGCAAGCCCGCGCGCGAAGAGTTACCGGGCAGCGACGGCCTGCCGCTGATCGATATCGGCGAAGTGCGCGACGGCGGCTCCTATGAACAGCGCATGGGGCATATTGCGGTGTGGAATTCGGTGATGGATGAACACAACTACCTGGTGCGGCGCTGGGGGGATTTCATGCGCGCGCGAGGCTGATGCCAACCAAAAAAGGCGGCTACCTGTGAGGGTAGCCGCCTTTGTTTTGCTGCAGGTTTTGCTTAATCCGGCAGTTTGAACGCCATCACATAGTCACCCTGCTTGGTGCCCAGGGAGCCGTGACCGCCGGCCATGACCAGCACGTATTGCTTGCCGTCCTTGCCGGTGTAGGTCATCGGTGTGGTTTGCGCACCGGCTGGCAGGCGACCTTCCCACAGTTGCTTGCCGTTTTTCACGTCATAGGCACGCAGGTACTGGTCGAGGGTGCCGCTGAGGAAGGACACGCCACCGGCCGTGGTGAAAGTGCCGCCCAGGCTAGGCACGCCCATGGTCAGCGGGAGCGGAACCGGCGAGCTGTCGCGCACGGTGCCGTTCTTGTGCATCCAGATGGTTTTGTGGGTGGTCAGGTCGACCGCCGCCACATAACCCCACGCCGGCGCCTGGCACGGCAGGCCCATCGGCGACAGCATCGCTTCGAGGATCACGCCGTAGGGCGCGCCTTTGTTCGGCTGCACGCCTTGGGTTTCGCTGATGCGCGGGCCTTGCTTGGCAATGTCGGCGGCCGGGATCAGTTTCGATTTGAACGCCATGTAGTTCGGGTTCACGAACGCGATCTGGCGCACCGGGTCGACGGAAATGCCACCCCAGTCGAACACGCCGAAGTTACCCGGATAAACGATGGAACCTTGCAGCGAAGGCGGGGTGAACGCACCGTCGTAGCGCATGGATTTGAAATCGATGCGGCACAGCATCTGGTCGAACGGGGTCACGCCCCACATGTCACGCTCTTTGAGCGGCGGTGGCATGAAGTTCAGATCAGACTTCGGTTGCGTCGGCGCGGTGTGATCGCCCGCGACTGCGCCTTGCGGCACGGCCACTTCGTGGATCGGCACCACCGGTTGGCCGGTGGCGCGGTCCAGCACGTAGATGCTGCCTTGTTTGGTCGACGCCATCACCGCTTGTTTCACGCCGGCTTCGGTCTTGATGTCGATCAGCGAAGGCTGGCCGCCCACGTCCATGTCCCACAGGTCATGGTGGGTGAACTGGAAGGTCCACTTCACGTGGCCGCTGTCGATGTCCAGGGCGGTCAGGCCGGCGCTGTATTTTTCCGAGTCTTCGGTACGGTCGCCGCCGTATTGGTCGGGCATCTGGTTGCCCATCGGCAGGTAGAGCATGCCGAGTTTTTCATCCACAGAGAACATGGACCACATGTTCGGCGAGTTGCGGGTGTAGGTCTTGCCTTCGGCCAACGGGGTGGTGTCGTCCGGGTTGCCGCTGTCCCAGTTCCACACCAGCTTGCCGGTGTGGACGTCGAACGCGCGGATCACGCCGCTGGGCTCGTCGGTGGAGACGTTATCGGTGACGTGACCGCCGATCACCACCAGGTTTTTGGTCACCGCCGGTGGCGAAGTGGAGTAGTAACCGCCTGGGGCGAAGCTGCCGATATTGGCACGCAGGTCGACCTGGCCTTTGTCGCCGAAGTCTTCGCACATCTTGCCGGTGTCGGCGTTCAGGGCGATCAGGCGGGTGTCGGCGGTCGGCACGAAGATGCGTTTCGGGCAGGCGTTCGGCGCGGCAGCCGGGCTGGCGCTGCCGGTCGGGCTCTGTTCGGAGGCGTAGGCGGCGTCATCGTGATACGACACGCCACGGCAGGTCATGTGCGCCCAACCCTTGAAGTTTGCGGCACCTTCGGTGCTGATCTTCGGGTCGAAACGCCAGATTTCCTTGCCGGTATCCGGGTCCAGGGCAATCACCTGGCTGTGCGGGGTACACACGTAGAGCATGCCGTTGACTTTCAGCGGGGTGTTTTCCGCGGTGGTCTCGCCCGGGTCGTTCGGGCCTGGGATGTCGCCGGTGCGGTAGGTCCACGCTGGAACCAGTTTGTGGGCGTTTTCCGGGGTGATCTGCGCCAGGGGCGAGTAGCGATCGCCGTAGGCCGAACGGCCGTAGGAATTCCAGTCGCCATCGGACTGGGTCGGCGCGGCGCTGGCCATGCCCGGTACTGCGTCGCGGTCCAGTTGGCCTTTGATTTCACCCGGGTGGGTGAATTGGCTGGCCACGGCGGCAGCGCCGGCCAGGACCACGGCCACGCTCAGCGCGCCGGTGCCCAGCGGTGCCGATTGGCCACGCAGCAACGGACGGCGAAACCATGGGAGCAGCATGACGATGCCCAGGGCGAACAGCAGTGCCAGGCGCGGTACCAACTGCCACCAGTCCAGGCCGACTTCCCACAGTGCCCACACGGTGCTGGCGAAGAGTACCAGTGCGTATAGGCCCAGCGCGGCGCGGCGGGTGGCCAGCAGCAGAAGGCCGGTCAGGGTGATGCCGATACCGGCCAGCAGGTAGTACAGCGACCCGCCGAGCAGGCTCAGCTTGATACCGCCGGCCAGTAAGGCCAGGCCCATGATCAGCAGCAAGACGCCTAGCAGCCTGGGCAGTAGGCGGCTTGGGCTTGAGGCACCATCAGTGCTCATAGTGTGTTTCTCCGTGACGTTGGAATTATGTGTCCCCGTGTGTCTTCACTGTAGATGACGATTTGGCACGGGCTTGGTTCAGCGTGAGTCGGTTTTTCCTGGGGATAGCGGGGGGTATCCACAGGGGGGTGATTTATTTTTAGGCGCGGTCGGGTGTGAGACAGCGCTGTCTTTGTGGCGAGGGGTGTTCGGTAGGTTGGGGTTGACCGAGAGTGAATCGTTTCAGGTTATTGCCGCCAAGGATAATGCGGTGGGGCGTTGAGAGAAAGTGAAAATCGCAAGATGCATTATTTCGGATTTGGTAACAGTGACAGAATGTCGCTGTGGGATGAGGGGGTGGGGTTGTTGTTAGGGGGGCTGGTGGATGGCCTTGGGGGAGGGGGCATATCCGTTTCTTCGGTAACGGCGGCTATGGGTTCCGCCCTTACGGCGGGTCACTTTGGAAAAGCCCCAAAGTAACCAAAGGGCTCTTGCCCCACCACTCGGCACCTCGCTAGTGCTCGGTGTGCCCTCACTCCGGCTTGAATCCGTGGGCCGCCGTCATGGGCCATCCTTGGCCCAGGACGGCTAACCCGGCGTCCTGCCGGGTTACCCACGGATTCAAGCCTGCGTTCGGCCAGCGTGGTTTAACGGGGCGCCTCAGATCAAGATCAAGAGCCTCGCTTCGCATTGTGGAGTGCTTTGGATCAAAAGCGGATCAAGAGCCTCGCTTCGCATTGTGGGGTGCTTTGGATCAAAAGCGGATCAAGAGCCTCGCTTTGCATTGTGGGGGGCTTTGGATCAAAAGCAGGTCAAGAGCCTCGCTTCGCATTGTGGGGTGCTTTGGATCAAAAGCGGATCAAGAGCCTCACTTTGCATTGTGGGGGGCTTTGGATCGAAAGCGGATCAAGAGCCTCGCTTTGCATCGTGGGGCGGTTCTTTTTGGATAGTTAGAAGGTGGTGCGCAGGCCCACTTGTACGCTTCTGCCTGCTGCCGGGGCGATGTCGCGCAGGATCGAGCTGGCATAGCGCACGGTTTGGTTGGTCAGGTTTTCGCCATTGACGAATGCCAGCCACTGGCTGCCGCCGACGTTGAAGCGATAGCCGGCGCTGGCGCCCAGCGTGGTGTAGCCGTCGGTGCCGCTTTCGTTGGAGGGCACACGGCCTTGTCCGGCGGCGTGTTCGATGTCGATGCGCGCTTGCCAGCGGTCCAGTTCCCACAGCAAGCCGCTGTTCAGGCGCAGCGGTGCGATGCGCGGCAGGGCTTCGCCGGTGTCGAGGTTGGTGGCGCGGGTGTAGTCGCCCGACAGTTCCAGTGCGAACTTGCCGTAGGCGCCTTCGCCGAGCTTCCAGTGATCCTGGGCTTCAAAGCCGGCGAAACGGGCGCGCACTCCCGAGTATTCGTATTCGGGGATGCCGCCGGCGTCTTCTTCACCTTCGTCGTTCAATGTGCGACCTGTGCCCAGCAGGCCGATGTAGTTGGAGAAACGGCTGTAGAACACGCCGAAGCTGCCCTTGTGCGTGCCGTTGTCAAAGCGCAGTGCGAGGTCGCTGGATACGGCTTTTTCTTTCTTCAGGTTGGCGTTGCCCAACTCGTAGGTGCCGGTGGCGACGTGAGCGCCGTTGGCGTACAGCTCGTAGAAGGTCGGCGCGCGTTCGGTGTAGCCCAGGGTTGCGGCCAGCGACCAGATCGGCGTGAGGGTGTACACCGCGCCGGACGACAGGCTGCCGGCGGTGAAGTCGTTGGTCTTGTCGGCATTGGCGAAGCGCGCGTTGCCTTTGCTGTCCGGGTCGACGCTGGTGTGCTCCAGGCGCCCGCCGAGGCTGAGTTTCAGGCGCTCGGTGGCCTGCATTTCTTCGAGGATGAACAGCGCGCCGGCGTTGGTGTCGGTCTGCGGCACGAAGGCTTCTTCGCCGAGGGCCGAGAACTCGTTGCGGGTCACTTGTGCGCCGACCACGCCGTCGAAGGGGCCGAGCGGCTGGTGGCGCGCTTCAACCCGGGCTTCATAGCCTTTGTTCTTGAAGATCGTGCCGGTTTCGCCGCCTTCGATTTCGCGGTGCTCGTAGTCGGTGTAGCCGGCGTCGAGTTTCACCGAGGTGAACGGGCCCTGCAGGTTGCGTACCTCGGAGGCAAACGCGTAGTGGTCCTGCTTCATGCGGATCCGCACAGCCTGTTCGGCGGGTGAGCCGTAGTTGCTGTCGTAGGTGCTGTAGGACAGCCCGGCATAACCGTCGTCCCAGGTGTAGGAACCGCCCAGCGCACCGCCGTCCTGGCGCCCGTCGCTGTTGCCCAGGCGGCCGTTTTTGCCGGGGCCGTCTTCGGCTTCCGGGGCGTGGCGGCTGCGGGCTTGGCCCGGGATTTTGAGGTCGTTGAATTCCCGCGCATTCGCGTCCAGGTGCAGGGCGAAGGTGCCGTTGCCGGCTTCGAGTTTGCCCGCGCTGCTGCGCGTGGTGTCGGCGCCGCCGTAGCGTAATTCGCCGGCGCCGTGGATGCCTTCGATGGCTTCGGTGGGGATGCGATTGTCGAAGGTGTTGACCACCCCGCCGATGGCGCTGCCGCCGTACAACAGGGCCGCCGGGCCGCGCACGATTTCGATGCGGTCGACGTTGACCGGGTCCAGCGGCACGGCGTGGTCGTAGGACAGCGACGACGCATCCAGCGCGCCCACGCCGTTGCGCAGCAGGCGAATGCGGTCGCCATCCTGGCCGCGGATGATCGGTCGGCTGGCGCCCGGGCCGAAGTAGGACGACGACACGCCCGGTTGCTTGTTCAGGGTTTCGCCGAGGCTGCCTTTTTGCTGCAGGGTCAGCTCATCGCCCTCCAGCACGGTGGTCGGCGAAGCCAGTTGCGCGCTGCCCAGGGGGTTGGCGGTGATGACTTGGGGTTGCAGTTCCAGCGCATGGGCTTCGGAGCAGATCAGCAGGGCGGCGGCGAGGGGCGACAAGCGCCAGGCAGAGGAGAGGGACATCGGACATTCCTTGGCAAACGACAAAAAGAGAAGGCGGCAAACGGTAACGAACAGCTTACGGTTGATAACTATCGTTACAATATAACATCTCTTTTTGCCCTGAAAAGGGCAACTTTTCCCCAGGGGCTATATTCAATGCGGTGCTTCCACCTGTTCGCCCCGTCGGCTAAGGTGCGCGGCTGTATTTCCTCTTTTTGCAAAAGGCCTGGCATGACCGCGACAAGCAACGACCCGCTTCACGGCGTGACTCTGCAACACGTCCTCACCACCCTGGTGGAACACTACGAATGGAGCGGTCTGGCCGAGCGCATCGATGTCCGCTGTTTCAAGAGCGACCCGAGCATCAAGTCGAGCCTGACGTTCCTGCGCAAAACCCCGTGGGCGCGGGAGAAAGTCGAAGGGCTGTACGTGAAACTGATGCGTACCAAACGCCCGTTGGACTGAGCCCATGAAACGCTGTGTGACGGCGGCGGCCCTGGCCGGTTGGGTGGGGTTGGCGATTCAGCAATACCTGATTTTCTATTCGCGCTGGTCGACGGGCGCCAGCCTGTTGGGCGGGCTGGTCAACTTCTTCAGCTTCTTCACCGTGTTGACCAACACCCTGGTGGTGGTGGTGCTGAGCTACGCCGTGGTTGATCGTGATTCAGCGGCGAAGCGGTTTTTCCTGGCGCCCAGGGTCAGCAGTGCGATTGCCGTCAGCATCGTGCTGGTGAGCCTGGCCTATAACCTGCTGCTGCGGCACCTGTGGCAGCCCGAAGGGTTCCAGTTCATCGCCGACGAATTGCTGCACGACGTGATGCCGCTGCTGTTTGTCGTCTACTGGTGGCGCTGTGTGCCCAAGGGCACGTTGCAGTGCAAACACATTGGCCTGTGGGTGTTGTACCCGTTGGTGTACTTCGCCTATGTGCTGCTGCGCGGGGATTTGCTCGGGCAATACCAGTACCCGTTTTTCGACGTCGGCACCCTCGGTTATCCACAGGTGTTCGTGAATGCCGGGGGGATTCTGGCGGGGTTCGTGCTGATTGCTCTGGCGGTGGTGGGGTTGGATAAAAGCATCAAACCCCACGGATGACTCATTCTTCCTCACTGCCCTCGGCGCGCCAGTAGCCGACGGCCTTGAGGAACGCTTCATCGAGCTTGTGCGTATCCAGCAGCACCCGGCGCACCTGGCGCGACAGCTTGGTTTCCATCGCGACGAAGGTGTACAGCGCACCGCTCGGCAGCGTCAGTGCGCGCACGGTGTCGAGCAGGTCGGCCTGGCCGCGCACCAGCCAAATCACTTCTACCTCGGCCGCGCTTTGCAGTGTTTGCCGTTCCGCCGCATCGGCGATTTCGATCACCGCCAGCACCGTGCGCCCGGCCGGCAGTTCTTCGAGGCGGCGGGCGATGGCGGGCAGGGCGGTTTCGTCGCCGATCAGCAGGTAGCTGTCGAAGATGTCCGGCACGATCATCGAGCCCCGTGGGCCGCCGATGTACAGGTGCTGGCCGACTTGAGCCTGCTCGGCCCAGGTGGAGGCGGGGCCGTCGCCGTGCAGCACGAAGTCGATGTCCAACTCGCCGAGGCTCAGGTCGAAACGCCGTGGCGTGTAGTCGCGCATGGCCGGCTGCGGGCCATCGCCCTTGATGCTGAAGGTCGGGCTTTGCAGCGCGGCTTGCTCGGCGGCGTTCTGCGGGAACATCAGCTTGATGTGATCGTCACTGCCCAGGCTGACAAACCCCGCCAGTTCGGGGCCGCCGAGGGTGATGCGGCGCATGCGCGGGGTGATATCGACCACCCGCAGCACGTCGAGGCGACGGCGTTTGATCTCGTGGCTGACGCGATGGATGACGGGCGTATTCATT
Source organism: Pseudomonas veronii (assembly GCF_002028325.1). NCBI lineage: Bacteria > Pseudomonadati > Pseudomonadota > Gammaproteobacteria > Pseudomonadales > Pseudomonadaceae > Pseudomonas > Pseudomonas veronii. Next base: position 1,258,954 of record NZ_CP018420.1, read on the forward strand.
GATTTTCCCCCTGGACAGCTTGAACGGCCGGGCCGTCGACGATGGCTTGTGCGGTGCTGTTGAGCAGCGTGGCGACCCGCGCGATTTCTTCGGCGCTCCAGCGTCCGTGGTGCAGTTGCAAGGCATGACGCAGGTTATGCACCGCCTCGTGGATTTCGGGCGGGCGATCATGGCCGCGCAGCGAGCGTTTGCTCACGTCGATACGCATTCGCACGCCTTCCAGTGCAATCGCCTGCTCACTTAAAGAAAGACGACCGGCGTCGGTGATGGTGTAGCGTTTTTTTCCGCCTTCGGCATCGCCGCTGATCAATTCGCTTTCTTCAAGGAAGGTCAGGGTCGGGTAGATCACACCGGGGCTGGGGCTGTAGGCGCCGTCGAACAGGCCTTCGATCTGGCGGATCAGGTCGTAGCCGTGGCACGGCTGCTCGGCGATCAGCGCCAGCAACAGCAACTTCAGGTCGCCGGGGGCGAACACGCGTGGGCCGCGACCACCGCGTTCACGGCCGGGGCGTTTTTCGAAGCCGTCGCGGCCGTCGCCGTGGGAATGGGGATGATGCTCTCTCATTTTGGGTCTCTCCGTTTTGGTTAAGATATAACTTAAGATATATCTTTAGACTGTTCAAGATCAGTCGACCAACGGTCGCGGCCTACTTAACTACCACCGTCCCGCGTGATGCGCCCAGCATGCTGATGGCTCTTCCCATGTGCATGGAGCCAGTGCGATGAGCACATTGATTTCTCCCCCTTACTCGCCAACCTCCTTGGAAATACGCGGGTATCTGCATCAGATCGGTCACCAGTTGCTCGAAACCGACACCCCGTTACTGTCCAAGCGGCCGCTCCCCGTCGAGTTACAACAGCTTGAAAAACTCAACCAGACGCTCACGGCGCACGCGCGCGCTCACTTCGACCGCTGTCGTGCGCTGTATGCCGATGTGGCGCAGGCCGACCTGCAAAGTGACGAGGGCAAGCAACGGCTGGCGACGCTCAAGCGCGACCTCACGGCGCACTTGCAGAAACTGGACGAAACCGGGGTGTTGGGCGGCCAAAGCCTGCGCACGTTCATGGCCAACGACGCCGGCCTGGTCGCGTTGGAACTCGAAGCCAGGCTCAACATCCAGGACTCTCTGCTGCATCGTGAAGAGGCCCGCCTGGTGCAGAACCTGGGGCTCGGGCCGAGCTTTCGACCGGGCATCTATGCGCTGACGTTCAGCTATCGAGCCCAGACGATCGAGTTCGCCGGGGCCTTTGTGTTGACCGAAAAAAACACCCCCGTGGTCGCGCAGCTGACCCCGGCCGACGATGCCGGCTACGTCGTGCTGTTCACGCCGGCCCGCGGCTTCGAGTCGTTCAGCTCGCTGGCCGAGATGAACCGCCGACTGCGCGAGACGATGGCGGTCGGCAGTTGGCGCAAGGAGTTCATGCGCCTGCTGCCGCGCCGGTACTGGGGGCTGTCCGTCATGGGCGTCTGGCCGCTGCAGTTGGTCCCCATCAACAGCGAACCGCTGTGCGAACACACCTACGACGCCAGGCTGGCCAAACGCGCGCTGGATATCGATTGGGCCTTGAGCCTGGACGCCAACCCCGACCATAGCGCCCGACAGCTGCTTGCCGAGCTGGACGACGCGATTCGCGCGGCCTTGCCCGACCTCAGCCCGCGCCTGGAATTGCGCGCCCAGCGCCTGCTCGACCGTTGCCTGGAACACAGCGCCCCGGCCTGGTATCGCAACGCGCCGAGCCACCAGCGCGAGGCCCTGGCGCGGCAGCTGAGCGAGTACGACGAGGCCCGCCAAGCCCTGCTGAACCTGTTCGGCCATGCCGCCTCGCCGCAGGCCCTGGCGCGCTATCAGTTGCTCGAACAACTGGCCGCTGACCTGGAAATCACCGACCTGGACCCCGACCGCCTGCAAGTCCGCACGCGCCGCAGTGTGGCCAGGGTCGGCGCCTACGAGCAGAAACACAACCTGACCGCGCTGGCGCTGCGCGGCCTGCACACCGGCGACGAACTGCCCGGCTCGGCGTTTTTGCTCAATACCACCCTCACGTATGCCGACGCGCCGCTGCCCGAGCGCTATCAAGACCTGACCCCGGCCTATCTGGTCAGCCTGCTCGACAGCCTCAAACCGCGTGCGGAGTTTGAGGCCGTGCGCCGCGAGTACTACGCCAAGCCGCAGATCCATGCCGCCATCGAACAGATGCTCGACCGCCGCATCAATGCCCTGGCCTACACGGCCACGCTGCAAAACCACATCACCGAGGCCGACTATCAACGCGTTTCCCGCCTGCGTCGCGGCACCGACGCGCAACTGCACGCGAGCAACGTTGTGCTCAATGGCTGCGTGCTCAAGGACCTCTGGCTGCTGCGCGAGCGCGACGAGCAGGGCGCGATCCAGCGCTTGCTGCTGTGTACCCCCGAAGCGCCGCAGGCCCAGCAGTTTCATGGGTTCGACACGGAAACCGGCTGCCAGGCGCATATCCTCGGCTGGTGCGCGGACGAAACCATGCGTGCTTATCTGCTGGGGCAAGTCGCCCTCAAGTCCCGCGCGGGTCTGGAAACGTTCATGGCTGGCCTGGGCTTCATTCCGGCGCGCCAGGAATATCGCCACGTCACCTTCAGCCAGGCGGCCGACCACGCCGATTGCCTCAAGGCCCTGCGCGCCCAACTGCTGCAGGTGCAGACCGACGATTACCACTGGGGCACCCCGACGTGGTACCGGGCCGCCACCGAGGCCCAGCGTCGACAACTGACTCAACTGGCGGAAAACGCCGAAGGCGCGGCGAACACCTATGCGCAAAACCCGTTATCCGACGCCCGCTTCATCAGCTTCGAGCGCTTCCTGCATGCGCAGGCCAAGACGCAGCTCAACGCCCTGCTGGGGCGCCAGCGGCAAAACGATGTCGACCCCGATACGGTGTGGGTGCATTACCCCAAAGACTTCCCGGCGTTGACGCGCCCCGCGTCGGTGTCCTACACCCGCCTGTATCGCGATGGTTATGAGGATTCGCTGGGGTTTCTCGACGCCAGGTTCGACGCCGTCGCCACCTTCATGGGCCCGGCCGGGGTCGACCTGAGCAAGCTCACGCCGCGCAACGTCGCGCTTTCGGTGCGCGGCGTATGGATCGGCCAGCGCTACGCCGATGAAGTCCAGGCCAAACTGCAAAACCCGGCCAGCCCCGGTTATGCCCTGCGCCGCGACGCAACGCTGGCGATCAACCAGTTGCAGTTGCACAGCGCGGCGCTCGAATCGCGCCTCAAAGGCCATATCGCCCAGGTCGATCTGGATTGGTTTGAACGCGCCATCAAGAGCCTGGACGACACCTCGGTCGAGACGCGCAGCACCTACAACGTGCATCGCCTGATGATCGACGGCGACTGGGTGATCGACACCTTGCTGTTCAGCCACGGCGCGAACCCGGTGTTGCTCTATACACCGCAGGCGCCGGACGGCGTGTTCTTGCGCGAAGCCCGGCTGTTCAACTACCTGCTGAAAAAAGTCGACGGCATGCTCGATTACTTCAGCGCCCGCGTCGGTGTGCAGTCCCGGGTGCGCGTCCGGCGTTTTCTGCAAATCGCCCAGGCCGGCCTGCCCGCAGACCTCAACAGCACCGACCTGAGCCTGGCGCGCTACGACGCGATCGAGCGCGTGCCGCCCGTGCTCGACCTGCGTCACCTGCTGCACGACATGAAGCTGCAACGCAAGATCGACGACGTTGCCGCCACCACGGTCAATCGCACCGACATGATCATGGGCCTGGTCTGGAGTTGCCTCGAACCGCTGATCGCCATTGCGACCGCACCGTTCCCGGTGTTGAGCCTGAGCCTGGGCCTGCTGCTGGCGCTCAAGGACGGCATGCTGGCCCTGCACGCCTACAACCAGGGCGACACCGATGCGGCGCTGCAACACTTCGTCGGCTACCTGAGCAACAGCCTCGGCGCGGTGTTCACCGACCTGCGCCCGGCACTCAAGTCCATCGGCCCGCTGCTCCGGCCGATGCGCCACCTCATGCGCCCAGCAGCGCCGCGCCAGGCCATGGCGTTGATCCAACAACTGCAGCCGCCGAGCCCCGCGCTCGCCGGTATGCAGGCGGTGTGGTTCGAGGGCCGGCCGTTGTGGGCGGGCAAAACCCCCGATGCCCTGGGCCGCTATCTGCTGTTTCGCCAGGACCCGGTGAGCGGCAAACTCGTGTCGACCGCCCGCCTGGTCAACCAGAACGCCGAGGGCCGCTGGGTGCGCTCGGGCCTCACCGGCGGGGCGCCGAAACGCCCCGCGCCAAGCCCCCACGCGTTGCAGCGCTATGAAGTTCCGCCGGAGCTGGCCAAAGACTACGAAAGCGTTCTGAGCGTGGAGTTTCGCAACACCTCCAGCGTCGATGAGTTGTTGGGCGAGGGCACCCGCGACAGCCTGCTGACCTATGAAATGGCCCCGCTCCAGGCCCCTTACCTGCACGCCTACCTGCAGTTGCGCGGCGATGCCGACACGTTCTTCGCCCAGCTCAATCCCATCGTTCCCAGGGCCGATGTACTGGCCTTCGAAGCCAGCGCGAGCCATCGGCACATCCTGGAAAGCGCCTTCAAGGAAAACCCCGGCTTGGTGGTGGGCGCCGTGCCTGGCTCGCTCGCCGCCAAACAGCTGCTGATCGACAATATGCACACCCTCTACGAGCAGGGCGTGCGGCGCCTGTACATCGAGTACCTGCCGGCGGACCTGTTCCGGGGCAAACTGGACAAGTTCAACGCCGGCGGCAGCTACCGGCACATCAGCGAGTACCTGAAAAAAGTCGAGGCAGCCCTGGGGATCGCCAACGACTCCCCGCATTCCTATCGCGCCCTGATCCTTGCGGCGCGCCGGCAAAACATCGCCGTCTGTGGGCTGGACGCGTCTACCGGCTACGAGGTGGACAAAGCCTTCAACCTGAAAAACGGCGCGCTGGTCAGCCCTCGGCCCAACGCCCAGCGAAACTTCTACTCCCACACGCTGATCGAGGCCGACCTCGGCGCAAAACCCGGCGAAGGGTGGGTCGCCCTGGTCGACAGCCGCCGTCTCAACACGCACACCCAGACCCCGGGCCTGGCCGACCTGCAAAAGACCCTGAGTGTGCGCGTCGAAGACGTCGCCCCCGGCCAACCGGTGGGCATCTGGAACGATACGCCCGGCGCGATCGTCGACGACCCGGCGGCCAAAGCCGACTTCAAGCTGACCCTGCAAACCGCCTACACGGCGCCCCCGGCATTCGTCACCGCGCCTGGCCGCGCAAGCGCGTACAGCGAGTTCGACATCGACTCGCGGTTCGTCCCCGAGCTGCATGAAATGGGCAAAGGCGCGCATGCGTTCGACACCCGTTATGGGTCGCTCAACCCGAAAATCGCCGCTGCCGAAAGCGCCTTCCGCAAGACCCGCGAGCGCCTGAACACAGCGGCGCAGGCGTTCTTCAAAACCCCTGAACTGCCCCCCAGGCCGACGTTGCCGGACCTGCCGGCGAACACCACGCCCGCCGACTTTATCGCGCAAAGCTACCAACACGCTCGGGGGCTGATTGTCTGCGAGAGCCACGTCGAGCAATCGAGCAAGGCGCTGCTGATCGATCAGATGAAGGCGCTCAAGCAGCAAGGCGTCAAAACCCTGTACATGGAGCACCTGTTCACCGACCTGCACCAGGCCGACCTGGATACCTTCCAGCGCACGGGCGTATTGCCCCCAGCGCTCAAAGACCGCCTGTGGACCCTCGACCGGGGCCACATGCCCGAGTACCGCGGGCCGCACACCTACACCAGCGTGGTGGAAGTGGCGGGCAAACACGGCCTGCGCATCCGCGCATTGGATTGCGTATCGAGCTACCACACCAAGGGCATGAGCGCGCCGCAGACGTCGCGCATTGCGATGTTCAACTTCTTTGCCGGCGAGGTCATCCGTCTAGACCAGGCCGCCCAGGGCGCGCACAAGTGGGTGGCGCACATGGGCAATGCCCATGTGCATTCGGTCGAAGGGATTGCGGGGGTGGCCCAGACGCAAGGGGCGATCAGCCTGCGGCTCTCAGATGTACCGGCGGGCACGGCCAGCGAGCTGCGCTCAGGGCTGCAATGGACCGTCGCCTACGGATCGTCGTTGTACCCCAACCGGCTGACGGCGATCCGCAGCGACTTCACCCTGGCTGTCGGCGTCCCTGGCATGCGTCCTCCTCGCGCCTATGTTCCCGCCGATCGTTCACGCTTGACGCGACCGGGGCAGTTCATGGTCGAGCAGCTTTCACCCCATGAAGTGAATCTGGTGCATCACTCGCGCAGCGGCGAGATCCTTTCCACGCCGGTGCAGATCGACGATCAAGGCCGCTTCTTCATCGAGCGCTGGGCAGAACTGAAGGACGAGCGGTTCAGCGCGTTCGAACGGCTGCTCTCGGCCCTCGATCAGGTGGTGAAACTCACCCACGTCCAGTAAACCTGACCCCCCCTGCCGGCGCGGGCAGGGGGGTGGAAAAGTCCAGATCCTACGTCAATAACACCGTCGTCAATCTAGGCGGTGGCCGTTGAAGGCGTAGAGTGATGCCCTCGTGTAGTTCCAATACTACAGATGTGAAGTTGTGCGTTAAGTGTCTCCTGATAACTGTACTGCTTTTATTGAATTATCTGTGTGTCATTAACGTCTTACAGTCGTTTTTTTAAAAATCGTATTTATTGCATTTCTTCCTCCAGCGTAATGGCCTATTGGCCTGCATGTTTCTCGGAGCTTGCCTGCTTACTTTTAAAGCGCATTGGTCGAATATTTCCCGGCGTTGAATGTTCAGCCAAACAATGAACATTGCGCCGCGCTGTTAGTTGGAAGTGAGTCTTGACTTGCTTTTTAGTTAACCGCCTTCCTTTAAATGACTACTAGGTATTCAAGCATGATCAAGAAGTTTGCTGTTCTGCTCCCGCTGGCTGTTGCGGTATTGGGTTCTTCGGCTGCCATGGCCGCCAACGATGCAAGCACCACGATCAACATCAAGGCCGACATCCCTACCAAGCAGTTCCACGCCCAGCCCCTGGACCCCAACTTCGGTCGCGACGAAATCATGACCTACAACACCGTGACCGGTGAACTGAGCACGCTGTCCTCGATGTTCACCCTGAAAAACACCGGTGGCTCGATCGACGCCTACCTGCAGGACGGCCCGGCGGCGCTCACCAACGGCACGGACTCGATCCCGCTGACCATCACCCTGGGCACCGTGGCCCTGACCGGTAGCCCGCAAGAAGTGGCCGCCGACGCAGAGTCCAACCCCGGCCTGCAAAAAATGATGACCATCAAGGCCGCCAAGCCGGCGGACACCCAGACCGGTCTCTACACCAGCGTCGCCACCGTGATCTTCGACAACGTGCCGCGCACCGCTTTCTAAGCACCCGGCACGCGATAAGGCCGCGCCTTATCGATCACACCCACCGCCCGCAGGTTGTGTTCGCCTGCGGTCGGTTTCCAGATGGTTTGCAGTTCGCCATAGAGTATTAAGTTCATGTTCCCGATGAAACCCATCGCGGCGGCGCTGGCCCTGCTTGCCTGTTCGGCTGCCTGGGCGACGGCTGATAACAGTTATACGCCACGCAGTTTACTGGCTCAGGCGAAAGGTTTGCCGAGCGAATTCGAAGAGCATTTTTTTGATGTGCCCCTGGCCGTGCGTATCGAACGCGACGAAGTCTTTCTGGGCGAGGCGATGGTGATACTTTCGCGCGATGACCGCCTCACGCTGCTGGACTTTACCGATATCAGCGACAGCCCGATACAACCCGCTGAGCGCGATACCTGGAGCGACTACCTGCAACAAGGCGCGGCCCTGGGAAGTTGCACGCAAACCTGCCCGGAGAAGATGTTGGCGGTGCATTACAACCTGGAAAACTCGCTGGTCTCGATCCTCACGGAGAACGCCGAGCACGACACCGATCATCAACGTTATTACCACCAGCCCCAGGACGGCAGCACGGGTTTGATTGTCAGCAACCAGTTGAACCTCAACGGCGGCCAAGCGCAGGAACTCGGCGGACGTTTCGGGGTTGAAGCCAGCAGCAGCCTGGGGAACTGGAGCCATGCGCTCAACCTGCAACTGGCGCGCCTCGGCGGGCCGGACACCCAGCTTTATCACGCACTGTATTCGCTGTACGCCCAGCGCGAATTCGAAGGCCAGTTCCTGCGCCTGGGCTATTTCACGCCCACCTCCGAGGGGCTCAATCGCCAGCCGCGCGCGTTCGGCGCCGCGCCGGATATCGCCGTGGGTGCGATGCTCGGCAGTTCCGACAGCCTGGCTATCAACAACCCCAAGCCCAGCGTGTACCCGATCTACGTCACCTCCAACCGCCAGGGCTCGGTGGAGATTTACCGCAACGGCCTGCTGATCAACACCCAGGCGGTGGCCGCCGGTTTGCAGAGCATCGATACGCGGCCGTTGCCCGGTGGCATTTATGAAGTGGAAGTGCGCCTGGTCGAGGACGGCCAGGTCACTGCCACTACCCAGGAGTTGGTGTACAAGCCCAACAACTGGCGCAACCATGACGAGCGCTGGCGCTACAACGTGTTCGCCGGCCGCGAAAGCACCTTGTTCAACAACTGGGAGCAACGCGACAAAGGCGATATGACCGCCGGCGCTTCGCTCAATTACCTGCTGCACCCGCGTGTGATCGTCGGCTTGTCCGGGCGCCAGGTGCAGGAGCGCATGCAATACGGCGCTTCCATCGACTGGACATTGGCGACCCAGGCGAGCCTGTACGCCAACGTCTACCAGACCCAGGACCACGGCACCGGCATGGACGTGCAAGGCCTCTACAGTTATGGCGCCGGCAGCGTGATCGCCAGCCACAACCGCAGTTGGCTGGACACCCGCAACACCTACGACACGCTGCCCGACGGCACGCGGCTGCGCACCCGGCAAACCTTCGTCGGCCAGACCAGTACCTCGTCGCTGTCGATCAATCACCGCCTGATCAACCAGCATTCGCTCAATGCACGCCTGTCCCACAGCCAGGGCAACGTCGAGGGCGTCGGCCTGGACCTGGGTTGGAGCAAGCACGACCGGTTGTTCGGCAGCGATGCCAATTGGCGCCTGTCGCTGTTCGACCGCCCCGCCAGCCGCAGCACCGGCGACCGGCGCAACCGTGGCGTCGACCTGACCCTCAACCTGGCCCTCGGTGGGCCGGGCGAGCAGTGGTCGGGCAGCATCGGCTCACGCACCTCGCGCGACGGCAAGCGTGACAACAATGGCTCGCTGACCTACCGCAAAGACCTCAGCGGCCATGTGCTGCAGAACGTCTCGGCCACCGTACTGAGCGACACCTACGGCGTCGGCCTGTCCGGCATGACCAGCTTCCACGGCGACATGCTCGCAGGCGATGCGTTTGCCCAGCGCTCCTCCTTCAACGGCAACCTCACCGGCGGCCTCAACCTGCACAGCACCTTCGCCGTCGGCGGCCAGAAGGTGGCCCTGACCAGCCAGTACCACGGCGACGGCGCGGGCATGATCGTCGATGTGGAAACCGACCTCGACGACATCACCCTGCGCGCCGACGACCTCAGCGGTGGCAGCACCGCGCTGCGGCCGGGGCGCAACTTCGTGCCGCTCACCGCCTACCGAACCGGCTCGGTGGCGTTCGATTTCGACGGCAACCACCCGCCGGCGGCGAACATCCAGCCGCCGCGCAGCGCCTACCACATCAACAAGGGCGGGGTGGACTACCGCAAGATCCGCGTGATGAAAACCGTCACCGTGCTCGGTCGCCTGCTCGACCCGCAGGGCCGCCCGCTCAAGGGGCATCACGTGATCAACCATGCCAGCCGTGGCGTCAGCGAGGTCGACGGGTTCTTCTCGATGGAAATGAACGCCGGCTCGCCCACCCTGGAAGTGCGCCGGGGCAACCAGTTGCTCTGTCAGTTCCGCCTCGACCCGAGCAAGGCCCGCAGTGAAAACGATGTGCTGATGATCGGCGACCTGCGTTGCACGCCGGATACCTTGGCCGATGGCGCATTCGAGCGGCCGACGTCGGGGTGATTCGCACAGGGTGTAAGCCATGAACATCGATACGGATAGGCCTGTTCGGGCGCGGGTATTTGCGCTTCGCAAGTCGAGTGGGTTGGCTTCAGGCCAACCGTTAATGAGGTGTAAAGCAATGAAAGTATTAGCCGCAATCCTGGGCGTGTGGATGGTTTCCCTGGGGGTCCAGGCGGGCCCGAATATCAACGTCGGCGTGGTCTATGACTACCTGGACGGGAGCAAGAGCAGCTACCTCAAACGCATCTTCAACGGCGGCACCAGCACCGCGTTCGTCAAGGTCGAGATCCTCGAAATCGTCTACGACGCCAGCGGCGTGCCCCAGGAAATTCCCGTGCAATCCCAGGCTGACGCCAGCGCCCGCGATGGCCTGATGGCCAGCCCCGCGCGCCTGATTGTGCCGGCCAACGGCATGCAGGGCACGCGCTTGCTGTACATGGGCGAGCGCGCCAGCGAGCGTTACTTCCGGGTGCGCTACATCCCGGTGGTGCCGGAAAAAGAGGACGCTTTTGCCCTGTCCGAAGAAGAGCGTGAGGAATATCAAAAGACCCTGCAGGCCGGCGTCAGCGTGCTGGCCGGCTATGGCACGGTGTTTTTCGTGCGCCCCAAGGACACCCGCTACGACACCCGCATCAACGATGGCGCCACCCGCTATGAACTGCGCAACAACGGCAACAGCGTGATCGTGGTCGACGAGTTCAAGAACTGTGTGGCCGGCAAGCCGACCGATTGCCATCCGACCACCAAGAACCACGTGCTGCCGGGGCGTGCCTTTACCTTCGATAAACAAACCGGGCGCCACTACACCTTCAAACTGGTGGAAGGCGACACGCAGAAGAATCAAGAGGTGAAAGGATGAGCCGCTGGGCCGTGTTGGCGCTGTTGAGCGCGCTCAGCTTCAGCGCCCTGGCCGCCCGCGAGGAGGCGGTGTTCCAGGTGTCGGTCAAAGTCCCCACCAGTGACTTCTATGTATTGCCGCTCAACCCCGGCTTTCTGGAGCGTGAGCAAACCCTGAGCTGGAACCCGGTGACTGAAACCCTGAGTGCGCTGCGCGAGCCTTTCGATGTGAAAAACGTGTTGGGCGCGGTGGACGCTTACCTCGCCTATGAGCCGGTGCTGTTCAACGGCCGCGACAACATTGCGCTCACCGTCACCTTCAATCAGCAGGTGCTGGGGCTCGGCGCCATGCGTGTGGTGCCGGAAGCCGAGGCCCGTGTCGGCAAACGGGTGCTGCTGGAAATTGCCGCACAGAAGCCTGAGGACGGTTACCTCCCCGGCCAGTACTTCGGCAACGTGCAGATCATTTTCGATGCGTTGCGCCCATGAACCGGGGGCGACGCTTGAGTTTTTTCAGAACGAGTGAACCCATGCAAATCAAAAACAAGGTGTTGGGGCTGTGGTTGGCCGGGCTGCTGGTGGGGCTGCCCGCCGACGTAACGGCGGCCACCGTGGACATCCTGGCCTCGTTCCGGCCGGACCCCAGCCAGCCGGCGCGCAACGTGTTCAAAAACCACACGCCGCCGGGTAACAGCTATTGCACCTGGGCGCCGCAGTACTGCAACGAGACGCGCTACAGCATCGGTCTTCCGATCGATTTTCGGATGAGCGCGCCGATCGTGCCGGGCGGGGACGATCGCAATCATCTGTTGTTTCATGCGCCGACCGAACGCAGAAACATCACCGTCGTGCATGACGAAACGGGAGAGGCCGAAACCCTGCAGTTCCGGATCAGTGGCATTGGCATGGTGTTCCGGTGGCTGCGGCAGGACCCCACTGTGCGTTGGGAACACGATTATCCACCGCCACCGTGTCAATCCAGCGGGGTGAGTGTCGGCAACCAATGGCTTTTCGCGTTCACCTGGTTTTTGCCGGAAGGTGTCAGGGGGTGTGCGCAAAGAGCCGCCAGCCATATCCCCGCCGAGACATTTTGGTTCGATGGCCTCGGTTTCACCTACGAATTGGTCACGCCCGATCCCCTGGGGATGAGGGCCGGGACCTACCGCGGGCAGGTGACGTACAGCGTCGGGCCGCACAAGGACTTCGACCTGGGCAACGTGATGTTACCCAACGATGAGCAGATCACCCTCAATTTCATTCTTTCGGTCGATCACATCCTCAAGGTCGAGATCCCGCCGGGCGGTGAGCGCGTCGAGTTGCTGCCCCAGGGTGGCTGGCAAGGCTGGTTGAGCCAGGGGCGCAAACCGACGCGGCTGTTCAGGGACCAGACCTTCAACTTCTATTCCACCGCGCGCTTCAGGATCGGCATGGAATGCCAGTACGTCGAGGCGGCAGACAACACCTGCCGGATCCGTGACACCAGGTCGGGGCGCTCGGTGCCGTTGCAGGTCGGCGTGACCATGCCCCACGGCATCGTCGACCCCGAGGGCCAGCCGGTCCAGCGCCGTCCGCTGCGGCTGGACGGCAGCGGCACGCACCTGTTGCTGTCGACGATGTTCGTCGACCGCAAGCCTGGCACCCTGCATTTCGAAGTGGCGCGCGACGATGTGGAGACGATGTTGCAGCCCGGTGAGTCCGGCACCTATGAAGGGAACGTCACAGTGATCTGGGATTCGGAGGTGTGACCCGCGGGGGGTTGCAGGCGCGGGCATGCGCGCGCCTGCAGTGCCCTCACGTGTCGGACAACGGCGCCCGGTTACGCTGTTGAACGGTTTTTTTCAGGGCTGTGCGGGTCAGGTCGCGCATCCAGTCCTTCTCCTTGTAGCCCAGGTCGTTGAGCAGGCGGTTGTAGAGCGCGTCGCTGATCGGCGTGTCGCTGAGCACGAGGTTTTCGGCCGTGTCCAGTTCGTCGGCCAGGGCCTTGAGCTGCTCGGCGAGCTGGGCTTTTTGCTGCGGCTCCCGTTCTTCGCGCCATTGCGCCTGCAGGGTTTGCAGGTCGTCCAGGCGGTAGAACTTCTGCGTGTACTCGGTGAGATTCTGTTGATAGCGGTTGTCGTAGGTTTCCTGCAGGAAGGTCTCCCAATACGGCTCAAGCAGCATCTGGTTGACCAGGCCGTCGTCCTGGCCCATTTCCCTTACCGTGGTGTACGCCTGCTGGATGCGGTCCGGGCTGACATTGGCGGTGTCGCGGTAGAGCATGTGGTCCGACAGCCAGGGCAAATCCAGCCTGTTGGCCAGGGCAGTCTGGTAGGCCAGGTGGATATCCACTTCGTCCACCTCGCCGGCCTCGCCGTCCACCAGCTCGGAGCGCAGGCGCTGGCCTTCGCCGCCGGCGTCGATGGGCCGCAGGCGCCGGGCGACGTCCGCCTGGGCCACCAGGTTCAGGTGCTTGAGGCGCGCCGCGCCCTTAGCCAGGGTCACCAGTCGGCCTTCGAGTTCAGCCAGTGACGCGGAAAAGCGCCGGCCTTCGCTGGCCATGACCTCGATCCCCATCTCATTGAAAATCTGCGCGCCGCCGTCGCCGCACAAACCGGGGAAGCTCGACAGCTTGAACAAGCGCTCGCGCAGGGCGCTGTCGGCGTGGGTGGCGTTGATCAAGCGCCATACCCGTTGCGTCAGCTCCGCTTGGTTGCGGGCGTAGCGCTGCTGGTCCTGGGGGTTCTCGAAAAACTCGGGCGGCTCAAGCAGCTTGATGACTTCGAAAAAGCCCTGGGAGCCGTGTTCGTCTTCGACGGCGTCCCACAGCTGCTCGCGGACAAGCCGGGTGTTGGCGTCGACGCCTTCCAGCCAGGGATCGCTGCTGCCCTGGGGCTCATAGGTGCGATACGGGTCCAGCCCGGCCTCGCTGCGGTAGCGTTCGTACAGAGTGCGCTGATCGTCGTTCAGCGTGTTGCGGTCCAGGCGAGTGCGCGCCACGGTGCGCGCAGCCGTGGGTTCCGGCGTCAGGGTGGGCAGGGCGCGGATCGGGTTGCCGCTCAGGTTCAGGTCGAACGCATCGTTCCTGGGGTGGGCAAACAGGCCGCGGGGCCATTGGCCGATCTGTGTGTGGCTGAGGTCGAGGCGGCGCAGGTTGGGCATGCGCGTGATGTCCGGCGCGAGGCTGAGCGGGTTGTGGCTGAGGATCAGGACTTGCAGGCGGCGCAGGTTGCGCAGGCGCGTCACGTCTTCGGGGAACAGGGCCATGCGGTTGCTCGCGAGGTTGAGGTTGCGCAGCAAACGCATCGCGCCAAGCTCGACCGGCAGGCTGGTCAGGTGGTTGTCGCTCAGGTCCAGGGAGTGCAGCGCCGGGAAGTGCTTGAGCAAGCCGCAATGGGTTTGCCCGACGCTGCTCTGGCTCAGGTCCAGGAATGTCACATGTTCAAAGTTGACGGTCAGCGCGGGCAGCGATTCGGGTAACGGCATGCCGTTCAGGTCCACCCGAGCGCCGCGTTGGGTGCGGCCCCAATCGTCGGTGTATTCGGCGTAGCGGTCGGCCCAGGTCTGTTCGAGGAGCAGCGCCAGGCGTTTGCGGCTGGCCAGTTGTTGACGCTCCTGGACGCTGCCTTTGGGGTGATGGGTGGGCGATTGTTTCCAGGTCTGCAATTGGCTGTGCAGGGTTTGTTTCTCCAGGGTCAGGTCGTTCAGGGTGGTGCCCAGTTGGTCGGTGGGGATCGCCTCGATAAAGCGGCTCAGCCGTTGCTCGCTGAGGCTCGGAAACAAGCGTTGCAAGACCTCCCTGGCAAACGTTGCCGGGTGATCGGCAGGGGCGGCGCGGCAGCGGCTGAGCAGCGGGCCGCCGAGCAACTGTTGGGTGTGCCGCTCCATCACCCGGTGAGTCGCCGGCTCAGCGAGGAGCGTGCGGCGCTCGGCCAAGGGTTCCAGGGCGGTCATCAGCCAGTGCCGCAGGTCTGCGCCTTCGCCGGGGCGGTAACCCAGCCCGCTGTGCGACGCGGCGGGCAGGCTCGACAACACGGCTTCGTACAGATTGGCCGGGCTGTGCAACGGTTGGCCGGCGCCGTCATAGACCGCATAACCGAGGCTGTTGTGGACCAACACCCGGCGAGTGGTGGCAGTGTCCGGGCCGGCCTGGCTGCGCAGAGGGCCGGTGACGGCGCCGTTGCGGATTTCAAGGTGCAGGTCGCTGAGCACGTCGGCGTGCAATTGCAGGGTCTTGAGCACCAGGGTTTCCGTGGCCGGGCTGGGCGACGCCGGTGGATAGAAGCCTTCGTAGGCGCGTGCCGCCTCGGCGGCCACGTGCAGCTCGTCGGCCAGGTTGCGCAGGCGCAACGGCCCGCGCCGGTGCGCGGCCAGGGCCTGGCGTTCGGCGGGGCGGGCGGTGTCGAGCAGGCGGCGGGCCAGGCTCAGGTCGAGGTCGGGATGGTCGTGGCGCAGGCTGATAATGCCGGGGTCGTCGCTCTCTTCACGGGCGCGGTAGACCGCCGGGGCGATGTCGCGGCTCTGGCTCAATACGTAGTCGGCCAGTTGCTCGCGCAACGCGTGTACCCGCTGCGACTTCGGCACCTCGGCGCCCAGCAGGCGGGTGATTGCCGCTTCATCGAGAAAGCCCAGCACCCGTTCCGGCAAGTGCCCGGACAGCACTTCGCCGAGGCTGATGCGCAAGGTGTCGGCGGCGCTGGCTTGCGCAGCGCCATAGCGGTGCGAGCTGCCGCTCAGGTCGGGCTTGAGGAACACTTGCAGCGCTTTGTTCCGGGGCCAACCGTCGAGTTCGGTGACCATCTGCTCGAACCAGTCCGAACTCGGGTCGGCGCTCAAAGCCTGCCCGGCGCGGATTTTTTCGCTGGCCGCCTGGATGGAGTCGGCCGCTTCGAGCCGTTTGAGGCCGGCATCGAGCAACGGCGGCAGTGTTTCGTTGTACTCGTACATGCGGCGTAGGGCGCCGTCTTCGGTGGCGCTGGCGACCCTTAGCTGTTCCAGCTGCGTGTCACTGAACGGTTGCACCCGATGCCCGAGACGTCGCAGCAACTGCGCACGCTCCCAGGTGCGCGGGCGTTCGCCCTCGTGGGTCGCCGCGCCGTCGCCGTTCAATTGCAGGCGCGGCCGGTAGGCGTCCGGGCGTTCGGGGTGGACCACGCGGTGCGCGTCGCTGAGCGGGTCGTATTGCACCTCCAGGTGATGGTCGTCCAGGGCCAGCAGGGTTTTGCCGTCATGCTGATGCAGGCCCGCGGGCGACGGTATCGAATCGGCGGGGATCGGGGTTTTCCGGGCGAACGCGCTGATGTCCGGGTTCCACAAGCGCCGGCTGCCGTCGGCCCGCTGCACCGGGACCAGGCTTTCGATGAAGGGCGAGAGCTTGAGCCGCGCCAGCTGACCGATGTGGCCGCCCGCGGCAAACAGGGCGAACTGGATCACGCTGTCGGCCACCCCCGCCACATGTTCCCAGGCTTCGGTGCGCCGGCCTTCGCTCCAGTCGACGACGCCTTCGCACACCTCGTCCATGATTTGGTAGGCGCTGTAGACCAGCATCAGTTCGCCGAGCACCGGCACGAAGGGCGTCAGCACCAGCAACGCGGCATTGAGGAGGTCGGCGAACATCTGCTCCAGGTTGTCCCACCAGGCCCAGCGGGCGTGGCGTTCGACGTCGGTGCTGGACACGGCGATAGTCCGCGCATCGTTGACGATTTTGTTCAGTTGCACGCGATACAGGTAGCTCCACAGGGTGTCCGCGTGGGGTGTCGGCGGGCGTTGGCGATAATCGTCCTGCCAGCGTTGCACGCTGAAGTGCAGGTTGGGGTCGCTGATCGGCGTGTCTTTCCAGCTCGGCCCGCTGTCGGTGCGGGCTTTTTGGTGCCATTGGATGTGGCTGAGGCGCGCATTGAGCCCGGCAAAAAAAGCCCCGCGCTCGGCATGGGGCACGAACTGGCTGAAGAACACCTGGTAGCGCGCCTTGTCGCGCAACTGACGGGTCAGTTCGGCCATGAACGCCTGGGGCGACGGGTATGCCTTGAGCGGGTGTTCGGGGTCTTCGGCGACATAGGCGATCACCCGAGGGCCTGGCGCGGCGATAAACAGCACGATGCCCACCAGCGTGACGTTCATCACACTGAGGGTGTAGGCCTGGAGCGGGCTCGGCCGGTCGCTCAGCAGGTCAAGCATCGAACCGTGCGTCTCGGGCTCGAGGTCGCCCTTGGCCAGGGCCAGGTGGGCGGCGCTGTTCAGCGCGGCTTTGTGGCGTGCGACCACCTCGTCGTGAACCGTGCGGGCCAGCGGCGGGTTATTGAAGCCGAGCGCCTGACTGAGCTTGAGTTGATACTGCGCGCCGAGATCCAGCTGGCGGCAAATGTCTTTGAACCCCTGCGCCGTGAGGCGGGCGCCGCTGGTGCGGTGGGTGATCGACAGCACATCGCGCTGGCCGCGCGCATCGCTCGGGCCGAGGAAGGCGAAGTCGAGAAAGTCGTCGCTGGCGGCGAAGTTGCCCAGCGCCGCATCGAGCAATGACACGGTCTTGCTGGTCTGTGCGCCGCTGATGTTGATCTTCCACCAGGCCAGGCTGGCTTCGACATAGAGGCGCAGGTAGGTGTTGCGCACATCCACCGCGCCATAGTCGCGCAGGGCGTGTTTGAGCAGCGGTTCGGCGAAGGCGTACACGTCGTTCAACGCGGCGAGCCGTTGGTCCAGGCGGTTTTGCCGCTGCCAATGTTCGGCAATGGCGGCCTTGAGCGGGGCCGGTGCGGTCAGGCTGTTGAGGCGCGCGGTTTTCAATGCGCCGAGGCGTGCGGGCGTGGCCTGGGTGAGCCAGGCCGGCAGGGCGTTGCGGATGTGCGCGTAGTGGGCGCCGTTGAAGGCGCTGTCGAGTGACGGTAGAGCGGGCATGGATCAAGTCCTGTAAAGGGTGATCCATGAGTGTGTGTGGCGGCGTCGCGCCGCGGTGGCAGATAGGTAGTGCAGCCGGGCGTCAGGGTTGGCGGGCCAGGCACAGCGTCGGGTCGCCCGGTTGCAGCAGCGGGTTGAGCATCGGCGCCATGCCCTTGAGCACCTGCACCGGCAAGGCCGAGGTGAAGGTGAAGTGCTGCGCCGACGCCCCCGGCACAAACGCGGTGAGGGTGCCGAAGTGATGCGCGCCGATGTAGAACACGAAGGTCGCCGTGCGGTTGATCGATTTCGAACTGAGCATGCGCCCGCCGGGCCCCATGGCCTCGATGCGGTTATCGCCGGTGCCGGTTTTGCCGCCCATCGCCAGCGCCGTGCCGTCCGCCAGTTTGAAGCTGCCGGCCACCCGCTTGGCGGTGCCGGCGTCGACCACTTGCGACAGCGCGCCGCGCAACGCCGTGGCGACTTCGCTGGGCAGCACCCGTTTGCCGCGGTTCGGGTCGTTGACCACGCGGGTTTCATAGGGCGTGCCGCTGGCGAATTGCAGGCTGTCGATACGCAGCACCGGCAAGCGCACGCCGTCGTTGAGGATGATGCCCATCAGTTCCGCAAGGGCGGCGGGGCGGTCGCCGGAACTGCCGATGGCGGTGGCCAGCGACGGCACCAGATGGTCGAACGGGTAGCCCACGGCCTGCCAGCGCTGGTGGATATCGAGGAACGCTTCGATCTCCAGCATGGTGCGGATCCGGCTGTCACGCGCACTCTGGTGACGGCTCTTGAACAGCCAGCTGTAGACCTCCTGGCGTTCGAATTCACTGGCTTTGACGATTTCGTCGAAGCTCGCCTCAGGGTGGTTGAGCAGGTAGCCCAGCAGCCACAGGTCCAGCGGATGCACCTTGGCGATATAGCCCTGGTCCGGCAGGTCGTAGGCGCCGGGGCCGTAACTCTGGTAGAGCCGTTCGAGGCGCTCGTCGCTGAGCGTGTCGGGGGTTTTGAGGTTTTTCAGGTGCGAGCGCACGAAGGTGTTGAAACTCGCCTGGCTGGCCTGGGGCAGCAGATAGCGGTGGACGGCGGCCAGGCGGATCGCGGTGGGGTGCAGGCTGTCCATGAAGGTGTCGAGCCGGGCCTGGGTGTCTTTGTGGCGGTATTTTTTCCAGAACTTGAGCAGGAACGCGGTGCCTTCGTGGTCGGCGAACTTGGCCAGGTATTCCTGGCGGCGCGGGTCGTTGTCGTCCTTGAGCAGCCGTGCGCTGTTGTCTTCGCCCGAATAGGTGGTGTAGCGCACCAGGTCGCGCATCAGGCGAATGAACGGCAGGTTGATCGACTCGCGCAGGGCATCGCGCAAGGTCGGGTTGCGGCCGTTGTCTTCGTTGCGAAAGTTATGGAAGCGGTGCAGGCCGCCGCCGGTGAAAAACGCCTCGCCGGGGCTGGCCGAGTAGGTGCGGTCGAGGGCGGCGTCGAGCATTTTCGCCAGGTCGCGGTCGCTGTGCTGGATCAGGTAATTCAGCGCCCAGCGCGAGAGCACATCCTGCTCGGGCAGCTCGACGCTTTTCAGCTCGGCGGGCGTGCGCGCCTGGTAGCGTGCATGCAGCTCGGTGACGATCTGCAGGTAGGTGGTCAGCACCCGCAGCTTGGCGGTGGAGCCCAGTTCGAGTTTGCTGCCTTCGTTGATATCGAACGGCTGGTCGGTGTTGTCGGTCTGCACCCGCACGCGTGCGCCGTCGGGTGTCAGTTCGTAGAGGGTGAAGCTGTAGCGCACCTGCGGTGTGCTTTGCGGCGTCAGCAGGCGCGGGCCGAGCAGGCCCATCTGCGCGGCGAACGCCGGGTCGGCCAGGTGCTTGAGGTAGTCGGTGGCCTGGGTTTGCAGCGCGTAATGCAAGGTGCTGGTGGCCGACAGGTCGAGGCGGTCGAGGTCATACAGCGAGCGGTTGAGCAGGCTGGCGAGACGGCTGCGGGCGACGTTGATGGCTTTGTTGGTTTCTACCGGCTGGAGGGTCGGTTGCTGCTGCCAGTCGCGGTAGGTCACGTGGCTGGCGAGGGCGGCGGCGGACAAGGTGGCGGGGATCACCTGGTTCTGCGCGAGCAGGCGGATATGGCTGTCGGTCAATTGCGCCAGCTCTTCGCGACCTTTGGTCAGGTAGTGCGAGGGCCGGCGTTGGGCAATCATCAGCGACAGCACTTGGCGCAGGGCCAGGCCGCGTCTGGCCAGGCTCGCCGGGTCTTGTGCGCTGTCGCTCAGCGCCTGGTTGACCTGATTGAAGTCGGCGCCGTACCACACCCGCAGGCCTTCGGCCAGGCCATGCACTTCGCCGTGGCCCGGCACGGCGGACAACGGCACGCTGTTGAGATAGTCGCGCACGATATTGCGCCGACTGCCCGAGGTGTCCGGCCCGGCCTGGTAGGCCCGCACGCTGGCGGACATCATCTGGCGGATTTTCTCGCCGCCGGACAAGGTCAAGCCGTCGGGCGAATGGCGATATTTCTCGAGCTGTGTGGCCAGGGTGCTGCCGCCGGCGGTCTGCCCCGGCAGATGCAGGAGTTTGGCCACTTGCGACCAGGCCGCCTTGGCAAAGCGCGGCCAGTCCACCGCCGGGTTGGCCAGCGGTTGTGTGGGGTCCAGCAGGTCACGGTCCTCAATGAACAGCAGGCTCTGCACCACCAACGGCGGAACCTCGGCAAAGCTGGCGTAGAGCTGTTGCGGGTAGGTGAAGGCATACAGCGGCGCGGCGCGGCAATCGGTGATGCTCAGGCCGGCCTGGACTTTTTCCGCGTAGGGCACGAACAGCCCGTGCTCGGCATAGCCCAGCAAGGCCGGGGAGAAGCGTGTCTGGGCCTGGATCAGGTAATTGCGCTTGAGCAGGCGCGGTAGAAATTCATTCAGCGCGCTGTAGCCCAGGCGCCGGTCGAACGGGCCGTCGCCGGGGTACACGATGGCATCGCTGGCGCCGGGCTCCAGGCGATAACTGAGGGTGGCGGCCAACGGGCTCAGGTAGCGGGCCTGCAGGCGCGAGGTGTGCATTTCCACGCTGGCGGCCCAGCCCAATGCCAGCAGCGCGAGCAACAGTACCAGCCACACCAGGCGCCACCACCCGGATCGCCGGCGGGCGCTGTGTGGCAATGGCAGTTGATCCGGGCTGTCGGTCGGCAGCGCAGCCTGTTTCGAATCGGTTTGCCATAAAGCGCCCATAGTCGATTCATCCATTTACGCAGATTGATCGGACTTGGGTGAAGCTTAGTCGTTGGTGACGAAATGTGTCGGCTCACGGCTGCGGGCGTTTCACGCCGTTGCGCAGCAGCGCCAGCCAGTTGCGGTCGTTGGCCTGGCCCCAGCGGTAGGTGCCGCGATCGTTGAAAAACACCGAAATGTCTTCCAGGTACCACATGTGCATTTTGACGTTGAGTTGACGCACATAGTCGCTTGCCGGGCAGACGATGGCTGCCCAGGGGTCGCATATCCACAGGCCGACCCAGCCCGCTTCGCTGAAGTCCAGGGTCGAGCCCAGCGTCGCCGGCGGGTTCCCCACCACCACAAACGCGTGGGCGGGCGGGCTGGTGCCCCAGACGCGCGCGGCGCCACCGTTGAACCTGATCAGTTCGCTCGCCACGTGGGCCATCTGGTCGCAATTGCCTGCGCCGGTCTTGAGGATCACTTCGGTGTAGTTGGGCTGGCCCGCCCGGCTGTACTGCCACATCACCAGCGGTTCGGCGATGGCCAGCCGTTCCAGCTCGTCGACCCCCGTGCCCACGATGTTGGCCGAGCCGATCCCGGTGCTTTTGACCAACGCCACGGTGCTGGCCTGGGCCTTGCTGGCCAGGTACTGATTGAGGGTCTGGCCAGGCTGCGCGAGGTAGGGCGGCCAGGTGTCGAGTTTCAAGGGTGTGACGGCCACGCTCATGCCCAGGCGCTGCCCCTGATCGCTGGCGTTGAGCAACAACTCGCGCTGCTTGATGACCCGCAGGCCGCGTGACTGCTCGAGCAGGCGCTTGAGTTTGGCCGCACCGAAGCCGCGCCTGGCCAGTTGTTGGCTCAGTACCTCCAGGGTGGGCAGTGTGACCAACGGGCGGTTATGCACAAACCCGGCGGCGCTCAAGTAGTCGAGCTTGCGCTGGCTGAATGCGCGGATCAGCTGTTCGGGCTCACCGCCGAGGTTGAAGTCCAGGCGGTTGAACAGCATCGCCGGAGCGGGGGCGATGGCGATGCCTTCGTAAAAGACCCCGGCGTCGGCCTCCACGATAATCCGCGTGCCTTCCGCCGGGGTCAGTTCGATCGCCATGGCGCGCAGGGTTCGGCTGTCATCGGTGCCCACCGTCAGCCCGGTCAGCTCGACCACGCGGGTGTCGCGGTTGAGTTGATTGTCCAGCTGATTGTTGGGCAGGCCGAATTGCGCTTCGTTGGCGATGAGCCGACCGGTGAGCTGGGGCTTGTAGGTCAGCGGCGCGGTCCTGGCCACTGGCGTCAGTTCAAAGCTGGTGCCTTGGGGCATCGCTTCGTACAGCCGGCGGTTGTGGACCAGCTTGCGCGGGTCAGGGCCGACGGCGGGGGCGGGGATCAGGCGCAGGTGCTCGATGGCCTGGGCGCGGCGTTGCTGGATCGAGGCGTTGAACGCGGTGAGTTTTTTGGTGAAGCAGATCAGTGGGATCGGGCTGCGTTTGCTGCGCGCCGCACCGCACAGGCTGTCGAAGCCTTCGGCGGCCTTGAAGTAGGCGGGCGAGGCCAGGTCGTCCAGGTGGGTCGGCGCCTGGTGCTCCAGGCGGAACAGGTTGTCGCCGTCGAGCAGGTCGGTGGCGTCGCGACGCGCAATCAGCAGCGGCTGGGTGGCGAACAGCCGTTCGCTGACCAGCACCTGCTGCCCGCGGGCGTTCTGCATCGGCGCCACGCCAAGGGCGCTGTCCAGACGAAAGGTGTGGCTCGGCGGCCCATAGGGTTTGCCGGTGAACGGGTGGCACGGGTACCAGTGTTTTTTGTGCAGCAGCGCATTGATCCGCAGCAGGTCGCTGCCGCGCAGCAGCGTGCCGCTGCCGAGGTTGGCGCCAGCGAGCAGCCGGGGGTAGTCGAGCAGGAACCGGTCGGCGGTGCGACGTTGAACCTGTTCGATAGCCGTGTGGAGGATTTTCCGCGCACCGCCGCTCAGCCGGATCACCCCGCTGCGAGCCAGCCTGAACAGGCCCGGAAGGCCGTCCAGCGGGTTCAGCGCGGTGTTGAGGAAGGCGCCGCTCAAGCGGGCCAATTGCAGCAGTTTGATCGGCAACGGCGCGGTTTTTTTCAACACCGCCAGGGACGCCGTGAGAAAGCGCTGGGTGGGGAACAGCAGCGCCAACAGGTCGATAAAGCAGGCGTAGCCGCCGTCGATGACACGGCGGGTGTCGCCGGAAGCGAGGTCCTCGGCGCAGGACCAGAACGGCACGAGGGCTTTGAGGCGTGTCCACAACCGATCCCAGCGTTGTTGCATCTGCTCGCGCTGCGTGGTTCCCCGGGCTTGCAGGTGCAAGGCGTCGACTTCGAGGAAGAAGTGCTCGCGCACGATGGCTTGGGCAATGGCGCGGTTGAGCGTCGAACCGTAGGTCAGCGCCGCCGCCGTCGGCGGCTGGGCGGGGGGCGGGCTGAATGACCACAGCGTCTGCACAATCACCTTGGCGCGCCCCCCCGGCCGTGGCGGGCGCCCGTTGGCATAGGCGTCCCAGTCCAGTGGCAGTTCATCGCCCATCAGCAGTTGGGTGACCGGGCGGGTGGCGTGGGGAGTGCCGGTGGCCACCGACATCAGCGTGCCGCCCTCGTGGAATGCCAGCGGTGCGCCGCGGCGTTTGTCGACGCGGTTCAACAGCGGGAACAGCTCGTATTCCTGCACCGCGCTGGGCGATGTACCGCGCAGGATCACGCCCATTCGGGCGCTACGCGCCAACGCTTCCTCCGGGCTCAGCAGGGCGAGGTCTTTGCCGGGTTCTTTTTTCAGTACCAACAGTTGCAAGTCGGCCTGTTGCAGGTGGTGTCGGTCGGCCAGCGGCAGTTGCGCCAGCAGGTCTTCGATCAGGCTGCTGTAGGCCTGCTTCAGGCGTTCGATGTAGGCCGCGAACGCGCTGTCGAAGCGTTGATGGATGTTGCCCAGGCGCCCGAACGATGGGCGCAGTTGTGCCAGGTCCAGTTGGGGCTCGGTGGACTGCCAGCGGCTGTCGCTCAGTTGGCCATCCATGTGCAACTCCACCAGGCTGTGCAGGCTGTAGTTCCGGCGCTCGTGATGGTGCATCGGGAAGCGCAGGCTGCCGCTGGCGAGCGGCGGGACGGGGCGCCACAGGCAGGCTTTGTCCAGCAGCGTCTGGTTGGGGAATAGGTTTTTCAGGTCGGCCAGGGCAATGCTGCGGCGGGTCGGTGGCGCGTCGGCAAAGGTGATCAGGGCTGCCTTCAAGGCGTGCAGACGTTGGCTGAGGCGCAGCTTCAGCGCGTCGATTTCATGTGCGAGGTAGGCGGTGTTGTCGCGTTCGGGCAGTTCGCCCACGGTGATGGCCCAGTCGAGCAGGGTGCGGGTGGCGAGGTATTCGCGCCACTGTTGTTGCTGGCCGGTCGTGGCGGGCATGGATGCCAGGGCGAGCATGTCGTGGTAGCTCAGTTGGCGCGGTGAGCCGGGCGCCATGGCCTGCGCGATCAAGACCCCTTGCTTGAAACTCATCCAGGCGATCGAGCTGCGAAAGCGCATCGTCGCGGGCAGCCCGCGCACCAGAAACTCCGGCGCGGCGCCGGCCAGCAACAGGTGGGCGGCGAGGGGCGCAGCGCGGGTGGAGACCTTGCAGGTTCGCACCAAATGCAGTTCCAGGTCTTGGCGCACTTCACCATGGGGCTTGCCCGCGTGGGCGCTCAGCTCGAAACCGGCGATGGGAGCGCCTGCTTCGCCGGCTCCAGGGTCGAGGTCGAGGATCAGGGCGCTCAACACCAACAGGTCGAGGCTGGTCTGGCTGGCGGCTTCGTCCGGGTGCTGGCCGTACCAGTGCAGCGCCGTCACCAGTTGTTGGCCCAACTGCCGCGCCGGTCCGCGCCGCAGCAGTTGTTTGAGCAAGTGGTCGGCCTGGGCGCGGATCGCGTCAGCACTCAGGTCGCTCAGCAGTGTGCCGCACAAGCGGTCAAGCAGGCGTGGGTGGCCATCGGGCAGGCCGTGATTGGAGGTGGCGAGAACGCTGTGGCGCTGTTCGCTGAGCAGTCGTGCCGGCGAGTGGGGCGTGGCGCTCAACAGCCCATGATAGTCGTCGAACTCGGGGCGGCGGGGCAGGTTCATCTCCAGGGTTTGCAGGGTGTCCTGGGCTTCGTCGACGCTGGTCGGTGGCGCAAGATCGTGCTGTTGCAGCAGTTGCTGGAGGGTGAAGGGGCCGCAGATGGCGTGCGGGACAACGGCGGGATGGTGCGGCGCGCCGGAGTCCGGTGCGGGGTGCAACGTCACGCTGGCCGTGTCGATCACGTGGTCGTTGGGCGGGGCTTGGATCAGGCCTTTCAAGCACTCGGCCATGACGTCGCGGTCATGGTCCTGGGCCAGCCACTGCTGGTGCTGCATCAGGGCGAGATCGGCGTTGGCCAGGTCGCTGACCGGCAGCGTGGTCAACGCCGTCGACTGGCGCAGCGTGTCGATCAGCACGCGGGCTTCGGCGGGTGTGTCGGGCACCGGCAGATCATGGCAATTGAGCAGTTGGGCGAGGCTGAACTGGCCGCTCTGGTGGACAAAGCTCCCCAACTGCTCGGCGACTTCGACCAGTTGTTCAAGCTGGCCGTCCAGGGGCAGCGCCAGCAGTTGTTCGATGCCGATATCCACCAGCCCGCCCCAGGCTTTTTTGCCGCTGAGCCGGCGTGTGGCGGGATCGAACATATACGTGCCGGGTTGCAGGCCGTCGACCGCTTCCAGCGCCAGGAACGACGGGTTGCGGGTGATGGCGTCGAGTAACGCGGCGCCGGTTTGCTGGGCGGTGGCCCAGAACGAACCAGAGTCGAGTTTGAAATAGCTCCTGTAGCAGGAAAACAGGCTGAAATCGTCGTCGTCGAGCAGGGTTTGCAGTTGGTCGGCGATCTGTTGCCGGTCTTGATTCAACCGCTTCAACCCGTCATCCAGCCCCGCCTTGGGCTCGGCGAAACTGTTCGATTGATCGAGTGCCTGGGAGATCACCCTGCGCTCGCCGCGATGCTCGGGGTAGGGATAGCCGTAGAAATTCAACACCGATTGCGCCGGCAGTTCGAGCGGCGCGGTTTCGAGCGGCACGTCCAGGCCGGCCAGGTCCACCGGCAGGCGCGTGGCCCAGGCCCGCAGGTGTGGGCGGCTGAGTGCGCGGCGGTATACCTGCAGCCAGCAGCCCAGGGTGGAGTGCTCGGGCACGATCACTGTGGTGGAGTCGCCGTTTGTCAGGTGATTGAACAACGCGCTGATCAATTGGCCATCGGCGGCCAGGCGTCGTGCCCGGCCTTGCTGGAGTACGTCGAGGGTGGTCGGCATGGGGAGATCCTTTCGCTGGGATTGCCGTCCTGGCAATCGAAGCACCCCATGGTGAAGGGGCGGCCCGGCGGCGGGTATGGCGATGCTTCCCGTTCGGCCGTGGCCGGCTTCCGCGTTGTCCGCCTGATGGGCTGAAAGTATTGAAACAGAGCCTTCGGCTGGGTATATACGGCCTAGGTAGGGGCATGACGCTGCACCAAAGCTGTGCAATACTCGGCGCGCGTCAAACGGAGAAAATCCTTACGCTATCCAGGTAATGCCCCTCCACAAAAGCCGCTTTTACCGCGAGTTCTCGCTGAATCTTGCCGTTTATTAAGTGAAAAACCCTGGGTTGAGCTTTTTATACTGCACCCCCGCTGAACTGGCCATGGCCAGACGGGTTGGCCCATGAGGCGAACCCGGTGTGAGGCGTCCTGGCGGACCTGCTGCGACGTCGAGTACTCGGTGGCTTAATCCAATAACAAGACGAGGTTGTACCCCTATGCCAGTTGGCAACCACCTGCCTCATGGCGAGACCGCTCAGGGCGGCCCGCTGAAACGTGAACTGGGCGAACGGCATATTCGCCTGATGGCCCTCGGCGCCTGCATCGGTGTCGGCCTGTTCCTTGGCTCGGCCAAGGCCATTGAAATGGCCGGCCCGGCGATCATGCTCTCTTACATCATTGGCGGCCTGGCGATCCTGGTGATCATGCGCGCGCTTGGCGAAATGGCGGTCCACAACCCTGTCGCCGGCTCGTTCAGTCGCTATGCCCAGGATTACCTCGGCCCGTTGGCGGGCTTTCTCACTGGTTGGAACTACTGGTTCCTGTGGCTGGTGACCTGCGTCGCGGAAATCACCGCCGTGGCCGTGTACATGGGCGTCTGGTTCCCCGATGTGCCGCGCTGGATCTGGGCCCTGGCGGCCTTGATCAGCATGGGCACGATCAACCTGATCGCGGTCAAGGCGTTCGGTGAGTTCGAGTTCTGGTTCGCCCTGATCAAGATCGTCACCATCATCGCCATGGTGATCGGTGGCGTCGGCATCATCGCGTTCGGTTTCGGCAATGACGGCGTGGCGCTGGGGATTTCCAACCTGTGGGCCCACGGCGGCTTCATGCCCAACGGTGTGCAGGGGGTGTTGATGTCCCTGCAAATGGTGATGTTCGCCTACCTGGGCGTGGAAATGATCGGCCTCACCGCCGGTGAAGCGAAGAACCCGCAGAAGACCATCCCGAATGCCATCGGCTCGGTGTTCTGGCGCATTCTGTTGTTCTACGTCGGCGCGTTGTTCGTGATTCTGTCGATCTACCCGTGGAATGAAATCGGCACCCAGGGCAGCCCGTTCGTGATGACCTTCGAGCGTCTGGGCATCAAGACCGCCGCCGGCATCATCAACTTCGTGGTGATCACCGCTGCATTGTCATCCTGCAACGGCGGCATCTTCAGCACCGGGCGCATGCTCTACAGCCTGGCGCAGAACGGCCAGGCCCCCGCGACCTTCGGCACCACCTCGCGCAACGGCGTACCGCGCAATGCGTTGCTGCTGTCGATCGCTGCGTTGCTGCTGGGCGTGCTGCTCAACTACCTAGTGCCGGAGAAAGTCTTCGTCTGGGTCACCTCGATTGCCACCTTCGGCGCGATCTGGACCTGGGTGATGATCCTGCTGGCGCAGCTCAAGTTCCGTAAGAGCCTGAGCCCGGCGGAACAGGCGGGCCTCAAGTACCGCATGTGGCTGTACCCGGTCAGTTCCTACCTGGCCCTGGCGTTCCTGGTGCTGGTGGTGGGCCTGATGGCGTACTTCCCGGACACCCGCGTCGCGCTGTATGTCGGCCCGGTATTCCTGGTGCTGCTGACGGTGCTGTTCTACACGTTCAAATTGCAACCGACCCAGGTTGCCCAAGGCGTCGCGCGCTCGGCGTAACGCTTGTTCAAGGCGGCCTGTGGCGCACAGGCCGCCTTGATGCGCTCAATCGCGCGGCAAGGCGTGAAGGGCGGCGTCCGTCAACTGGCCGATGAGGCGGTTGCGCTCGGCGGTCTGCGTGTCGATCAGCGCTTGCAGGCGGTCGAGGTGTTCATCGGAGTGTTTGTCCGGCAGCTCCTTTTGCAAGAGCCCGATCTTGTAGCGGGTCACTTCCTTGATCGTTAAGAAGGGCGCGGGAAAGCGTCGTTCCAGGTAGTCGAGCCAGAAGTCGCAGGTTTTGTACGCGTTCGCCAGCCCAGGGGAATCCTTCAACCCGCGCAGCATTTGACGCGCCTGTTGGACATCGTTGTCGACCACGCCGTACCCCTCCACTGAATACAACATTTGGTCCGCCTGGACCGGCAGGTTGAATTCCTCGCGCAACATCACCCGATAGAACAGGGTGATTTCGGCGGGGTCCGGCGAACGCCCTTGCGCGGTCAAGCGGCTGATGTGATCGTCGGCGAACTGGTCGAGCTGCTCCAGGTAATACACTTGTTTGGCCAGGCCGAGCAGTTCGCGGTCGATGCGGTTTTCGTCGTATCGAGCGAGGGTCTGATGCACTCGGTGCATGAGCTCCATGTTGTTGAACAGCAGTATGGCGCCGTCGCCACAGGTGCCCGCCGCATGGGTGTTGAGGAACACTTTTTCGCGCAGCTCGGTGGAGTTGCTCAGGCCATCGAGCAGGTTCCAGACCCGGAATGTCAGTTTTTTACGTGCATTTCCAGCGATGGTGTACTCCAGAGACTTGGTCAAGTCCGCCAACACTCTGAAGACATCATCGGGACGGGCGCCTTCATGGCTTGACAGACCGTTCCACAGTTCTCTGGCGCTGTCGTGTTTAAAGGGTTTCAGGTGGACCAGCCAAGGCAAAATGCCGCGTTCGGCGGGCGGCGTGTGGGCGATGCCGGGGAGGGAGCCCCCTACGGCCATGCCAATGTCGGCTTGGTATTGCCTAATGCGCTGCAAGGTTTGGGGCGACAGCGGATTGTCATGCAGGAACGTCGAACGATTTCGGATGATGGCTCTGGGGTGGGTAAACACGCGCTCGGGAATGCTGGAGATCTGGTTTTCCTGCAAGTACAGGGTGTTCAGATTCGCGTGATCTGCGGCGCCGATCGGCCATTGTTGGGTATGGGTTGCTCTTAAATCCAAGGTCGAGAGTTGGCTCATTCGCGTGACGTCGAGCGTGATCCCCAGGGGGTTGTAACCCAGGTTGAGGTTTTCCAGGTTGACCATGGCGGCGAGGCGTGCGGCGGACTCCTCGGTTAAAACCAGCGCGTTGCCTTCCAGGTTCAGGCGGGTGAGTTGCGTCATCTGGGTGATGGCGCTCGGTAGCTCGCTCAACTGGCAGTCGATTTGCAGGGCCCGTAAGCCTGGGAAGAGCGCGAGGAATGCATGGCCCGAGGCGGGGAAGCTGTCCCCGGCGATACTCAGGTGCTCGATGTGCTCGAAGCCCCTGAACCCGTTGATAAAGGCCGCCGTGGGCAGATCGATGGTGTCCAGTTGCAATGTTAATGACTCCGCATGAAACAACCCATCGATGTAGACCTGTGGCGGCTCATCCCGTCGCCAGGCCCTGCGCAGTGTGTTGGCGATATGGCGACGACGGCCCAGATGGAGGCCCAGTGGGTCGGTTTCGTCGTTGTCGGTGTCACGAGGGGTGTCGCTCCAGCGGGTCAGTTCAATGTCCATGAAGCTGTATTCGGCCTGGCGTCGGTCAAGCTCGATCAGGGCGGCCGGCTCATCCAGGTTGAGCCAGCGGATGAAGGCGCGGGCGGTGTCATTGTCGAACCGGGGGTAGAGTTCCTGGACCCTGCTCACCAGGTCCGGCGCGCGATTACCGCCGAATGGCCACAGCCAGTTCCAGACGGGGTACACCAGAAATGAGCGATCCAGGCCCATCGGCGGTTGCAGCCAGGGTTGCAGGTGCGGCAGGTCCAGCAGGCTTTTTATCGCCACGCGCTGGGACAGCGCCAGCTTGGCGATCTGCTCCTGAAGTGGCGCGAGGTCGTCTTCATGTGTGATTCCCAGCGTGCTCCGTTCGGTGTCGGTCAACGTCTGGATGATGGCTGACAGCAGGTTGCTGCCGCTGCCGGCGGGCGCGGCGAGAGGCGCTCCTTGTGAGTCGTAGGCGTGGTAGACCTGGTGTTGCTTGACCAGCACTTTTTGGCGCGTCCCGGCCGGGTTGCCGGCGGCTTCGATGCTGGAGCCGCTGAAGTGTCGGTCGCGGACTTCGATGCGCAGGTCGCTGGGCCAGCCGGGCACGGTGTTGAGCAGGTGCAGGATGATCCGGTCGCTGTCCGGGTTGATCAGGTTGTCCAGGTACAAGCCCTCGAAGGCGCGGTTCAGACGCACCTCGTGGGCGGTCAGTCGGGCTGTTTCGCCGAGGCGCAGGCTCACCTTGCCGTGTTCGTGCAGTTGCTTGAGTTCGCGGGGCGTTGCGTGCTCGAGGATGCTGTCGACGGTGTTGTTGGGTAAGTCGGCATGTGCGGCCTTGAAGCGTTCGCGCGCGACGTTGGGGCTGCGGTGCTCGCTCTCTTGGTAGAGCGAATTGAACAGATGGTTGGTTTCTTTCTCGGCGAACTCGACGATTTTTTTCACCAGTTTGAACAAGCGCTCTTCAGCGGAGCTGGGCAATTCGCCCAACAAGGCATTAATCAGCGTGTCGTAGCCGGTGAGTTGGTTCAGCAGGCGGGCGTCCCTGTAGTCCTGCTCGGTCACGAGGATTGTTTCAGCGTTCGGGCCCGCACTGGCCGGGTATTGATAGCGCACCTCGTTCCCGGGGCCGACGATCTGCAGTCTGTGGTTGTCCGGCCATCCCGGCAACGCGGAGATCACCAGCAATTGCAGGGCCGGCTCGGCTTCCTGGGTGTTGGGGTTCACCCGCAGTGCGTTGATGAAGTGTTGAATCTGTTGCTCGATCTTGAAGCGTTTGCAGGTGTCGGCCAACAACGGCGGCACCGGGTGGGTGGCACGGTGTACCTGGCGCAGCACGTGGTCCGGGGTGTCGGTCAGGGCGAGGATTTGACTGGCCCGTTCCTGCGTAAACGCGTAGTCCTCGTGCCCCAGGCGGTGGAATAGCTGGTGGGTGTCCCAGGTCATCGGGTTCTCGCTGGCCAGACGCCAGGTGCCCTGGCCGTTGTGCTCCAGGAGCGGGGTGTCGACACCGATTTTTTTCGGGTGCTTGAGCCGCCATTTGAACAGCGTTTTATCGAAGACGATGCGGAACAGGCTGCCGAACAGCGGCAGGTATTCGTTGCCCTCAATCATGAAGATCCCGTCGGTCCTGGGTTTGAGGCCTGGTGACAGCATTAGGTTGTGTTGGTAGGGCACCAGCGAGCCATTGACCAGGCTGACGTGACCTTGGGGGTTGCGTCGGGCGCTCATGTTGTCCCCCAGGGTTTTGCGCAGGCCCTTGGCGTCGGTGACACTGCTCATGCCCAGTTGTTGACGTTCGTGGGGGTGGAGCACCGAGGCGATGGCCAGGTAGAAGCTGTCTTGGGCGGGTGAGACGGGGATTTCACTGTCGTTGCGGATGTCATAGGCCTGGTAGCGACCGCCGGGGTGCAAGCGCAGGTTGACGGTGAGGTCGTCCGCACCGCTGGGCACGAAGGTCTCGCCCTGGCTGACATCCGTGACCACGAAGGGACGCTTGAGGGTGTCGCGGATCAGCGCGCCGGCAAATTCCCGGGCCCAGAGGTCGGTGTCGGCATTGAAGTCGCGGGGGTTGTACAAGCTGTCGATCACCGCGTCGATGCGCAACGCGGTACGTTGGCGATCGAGTGTTTCAACGAACGCTACCGGCAGGGTGCCACCGCTCAGAAACGCCTCTTGCTGGCGTGCTGTCAGCGGGTGCTCGGCGAGTAATCGCGCAAGGTTGGCGGCGGTCAGGGGCGGGTTCAGGTCGCGCAGTTTTTTCAACAGGGGCGTGACGGTAATCAAGGCCGGTGACACCTTGACCGGCAGAAACCGTCTTGCCGCCGGTGCGGCGGCGAGTTCCGCTTTTTCGTAGCCCCAGTAATCGAACAGCGCCGAAAACAGCGCGTGGCGCTCGAGGCTTGCCAATGCGCCAACCTGTTGGCGTACGCTGCTGACGCGCGCGTCCTCGGAGGCGTTGGGTTGGTCCTCTTTACCCAGGGCCGAGTCGCGTGGTTGCTGGCGGATGATCAGTTGAAGCAGGTGCTCGTTGCCCTCGGGGCCGCTGCCCGCGTCGTTGAGGTCTGTGTAGCTGCCATCCTCGCGGCGCTTGAGGTTGATGGCATGGGCGCGTGGGGGTGGTTGCTCGGTTTTACCGTAGGTCTCGATCCGCGTGCCTTGTGCATCGTGGACATGCAGCAGGGTGTCGGTCGGCCAGCCGTTGAGTTGGGTCAGCAGGCAGAAGACCGTGCTGTCGGCATGCGCCGGCAGTTGGCCGGGTTGGGGGAACCGCTCGATGATTTGCTGGATGACCTGATCGACCTGCAGTCGCCGGGCGCCTTCGATCAGGTTCAACGGTGCCGGCTGGGCGCGCCACACGCGATCCAGCGTATCGCGAGTGGTGGCGGTGCTGCGTAGCATGTGTTCAAGGTCGGCCGACGGGATCGTCGACGCCCCGTTGGGCAGCATGCGTTGCAGCAACTCCGGGTTGGACAGGAGATGGGCATTGTGCAGATCGAAGGTCCAGGCCTGGAGCTCTGGGGCGAATATGATCGCTGGGGTGTAGCCGTCTTTACCGCGTGTGAGTACATAGCGTTTGTGCGCGTCGTCGAATTTGACTTCGATCAGCACGTCCAGCTCGCCCTGGCGCAGTTTGGCGTAGAGGTGACCCTCGACCGTGTAAATGCCCAACGCGTTGGGCGTGATACCGTTGACCAGGCGCTGGTTGTCGTGGGCATACGGTTGGGCGTCGGCTTTCCAGAGCCCATGGCTGCCGTCGGCGCGCGTGATTTTGTACGGGTTGCCGAGTTTTTCCAGGTACGCGTGCATGCGTTGGCGATGGGCCCTTCCGGCGGTTGAGATCAGCTTGCCGCTGACGGCCAGGTCGGTGACATCGGCCAGCGCCGAGGCAAATCCGCTGGCTTCGCCCTTGGCCAGCTCATTCACGCCCTGGGCGGCGCTGTAGGTCAGGCTGCCCATGACCGCGAGTTGCATGACCCGGTTCATGCCGGTGACGCCGCCGGGCAATGGCGTAAGCAGCATCTGCAGCACTTCGCCGGCAATCGCTGCCGCCGCATCTTTGAGGGCTTGCCAGTCTTTTTCCGAGCGGGTTTGCGCCAGTGTGTCGAGGTCTGACTGAAAGCGCTGGATCTGGCGATAGGCACACGCCTGCACCAGGGTGATTGCGCGCCCGGATTTGATGTCGGTGTTGAAGCGGATGTTGTCCAGGGTCTTTGTTGAGAAGGCCAGGTGAAAACCGTCGTACACATAAGCGCCTAACCAACTGAACCCCTTCAGATGCGGCGCTTTGTTGATCAGTGATCTGAACACCGACAGCCCGATCAAGGGCACTTGCCGGGAGAACCAGCCCAAGTCTTTTTTCGCGTGGCTGTCAGTGAGTTGTGTGCGAAACGCGTACTCGGCGGCCTGGGCATCGTCGTGGTATTGCAACGCCCCGCCGGGACGGAAAGGGAAGTAGGACAACACGCCCAGGCTGGCCACGCGAATCAGCATTAAGGGCACGGGGATGCAACTGTCCCAGGGGACGAAGGGCACGGAGATCAGGGGGGTGATACCGGAGCTCAGGTTCAGCGTGTCGAACGGCAATTGCGCGCCAGTGCCTTCGATGGCGGCGTTGAGTCGCGTGTAGATCTCCAGGGTGACGCCGGTAGTGGCACGGTTGCGGTAGGCTTCGATTACGTCGAACAGCAGGCTGGCCTTGGCCGACGCCTCGAACAATGGGCGCAACGGCCCGCCCGGCGCCATGGCGGTACGGGCTTTGTCGCGCAGTTGAGCGCCCAGGTCCAGCGTGCGGGCGGCTTCGATGAAGGCCAGTGCGCCCAGGCTTCTGTCGTTGTCCGGCCCCACGATATAGCTGGCTTCCACCAGGCTGAAACCCGAGTCCCCGTGAATGGAGTGGGTGAAACCGTAGTTGAGGCAGGCCGCTTCCCACAGCGACATGTGCTTGAGATGCTCAATGTAATGGAAGTCGTAATGGGCCCGACGATAGCGCGCGGCGGGCAGGGGCACGGTATTGAGCGGAAGGAGCGGCTGCGGCGGGTCCCAGGGGAAGCCCTGCTCCCGTTTCTCTTTGTAGCGGGTGAACAGGGTGTATTGCTCGGGATCGCGCCCGCCGATTTTTTCCCGCAGTTGCGCAAGGCCTTGAGTCTTGAAGTCGCGGGTCAGTGCTTGCTGGGCGTGTTCCAGAGCGGTCAAGGCGCTCAATGCCTCGCGTTGCAACCTGACGTAGCGGGCTTTTTCCTGTGGGTTCAAGCTGCTCATGGCTTGAATCACGTTGTTCTGAATCTGCTCAAGGGCTTGTTGCCGTGACCAGGAACTGCTGGACTGCAAGTTGCCTGATAACCCGTTGAGTCGTTGATAAGTTGACATCAGCCATACCCTTTCACGATAAGTGGAAGGGCATGGAAGCACCGTCGCGAAAACGGCCGGGGCTATCTATTTAATGATGACGTGGGCAGTGAGCGACGCGCTTGCAACCTGCTGTCCAGGCGTTTGTTGAATTCCAGCCAGGTCGCCAGAGCGCCCATCAACACCACGCCTGCCAACGCGCTGAATAGCTGCATGGCCAACGCGTCGCCGGCCAGGGCGTTGAGCATGTCCGCCAGCGGTGCGAGCAGCACGCCGAGACAGAACACCTCCAGGGAATAGCGGCCCATGCGGCAACTCTGTTGCGCCAGCCAATGGCGGGTCCAGCCGGCATGGGGCAAGAGCTTGGCGGTGACATAAGCCAGCGCCAGGAAGTGCACCAGGCGCACCGGCGACAGGTCGGTCTTACTGATGGGGTACAGCCGTTCGCTGAGCCACGCGGGCATCAGCGCGTCATGCACCTCGGGCCAGCGCCAGGCCAGCGTGATGATCGCGGCCAGCAGCGAGTAGCCCGCCGCCGCCACAAACAGCGGCTGACGCAGCAGCGCGCGGCGCTCTGCCGGGCGTGGCCGGCGGGCATGAATCGCCGCCGCGCCGCCGAGCACAAACAGCAACTGCCAGGTGACGGGGTTGAAGTACCACACGCCATCGGCAATCGCCCGCAGGTTCCAGCCCATCCACGGCGCCAGCAGGTACACGCTCAGCGACACGGCCACCACCGCCCAGGTCTGGCGCAGCAGCAACGGTAGCACCAGCGGCAACCCGCCGAGCAGCACGATGTACAGCGGCAGCGGGTCCATCAGGTTGGGCTTGAAGCGCAACAGCAATTCATCGGTGAGCGCCTGCTGCGGGTGGGTGACGAAGTGCGTCAGGCCCATCTCTTCGACCAGGTCGCGGGTTTCCACATGGCTGTTGGCGAAGAACACGATGCCCATCAGCATCGCCAGCAAAAAGATATGCACCACATACAGCACCCAGGCGCGCCGCAGGATTTTCAGCGAGGCGATCCAGTAGCCGTCGCGTTGCAGGACGTTGCCGTAGGCCAATACGGCGGCGTAACCGGCGAGGAACACAAACACCTCTGCCGCATCGCTGAAACCGATGTTGCGCAGGGTGATCTGGCCGAGGGGGTTGTGGGGGACGTGATCCCAGAAAATGAAGATCAACGCCAGGCCCCGAAAAAAATCGATGCGCGGGTCGCGTCCGTTCAGCATGGCAGCGGGCTCTTGTACGAAAGGTTTAGTAATGACTGGCGCGCGCAGCTGTTGTCTTACGCCGCACGTCGAGCGGGCGCAGGTTGGCGGTATTTGTAAGCGATTGCAAAGGCTGGGTATTACTGAATGTCTCAATGGCGCGGGGGGCTACCTGTTAATTCTGACAGTAGACGGACCGCAGGCGCCGTGGCTTGCTAGAGCAAGGCCTGACGGGGCAACGGTATGACCAGATTGTGGAAGGGATTCTCCAGCTACACAGTGATTGGCATCGCCAATACGCTGATCCATTGGCAGCTGTTTTTCGTGTTCCGGGCCGCATTGGAGCTCAGCCAGGCGGTGAGTAATGTCCTCGCGTTTTGCGTGGCAGCGTCCTTTTCGTTTTATGTCAACGCGATCTACACCTTTGCCATGCCCCCTTCGCTGCCGCGTTACGCGCTGTTCATGGCCTGCATGGGCGGTGTGAGCCTGGGCGTGGGGTGGCTGGCGGATCGTTGGCAGGTGCCGGGGATTCTCACTGTGGCGGTGTTTTCGCTGATCAGCCTGGTGTGCGGGTTTTTGCTGTCCAGGTGGGTGGTGTTTCGCGAGCGTGGGCAATGAGGGTCTCGCTGGTGGTGCCTGTGTATAACGAGGAGCAGGCGCTGGGCGTATTTTACCGCAGCGTGCGGCAAGAGGCCTCGTTGCACGAGCAGACGCTTGAGATCGTGTTTATCAACGACGGCAGTTCCGACCGCACCGCCGAGCATGCCCGGGCTATCGCCTTGGCCGATAGCGGCGTGGTGCTGATCAACTTCTCGCGTAACTTCGGCAAAGAAGCCGCGCTGTTCGCCGGGCTCGAATATGCCACCGGAGATGCGGTGATCCCGATGGACGTGGACCTGCAAGACCCGGTCGAGGTCATCCCGCACCTGTTGGCCGAATGGCAAAAAGGCGCCGACGTGGTATTGGCCAAACGCAGGGATCGCTCCAGCGACGGCTACCTCAAACGCCGCAGTGCGTCGCTGTTCTATCACCTGCTCAATCGTATTTCCTACACACACATTGAAGAAAACGTCGGCGACTTCCGGTTGATGGACCGCAAGGTGGTGGACGTGATCAAGGCCTTGCCCGAGCAGCAACTGTTCATGAAAGGCGTGTTGTCCTGGGCCGGCTTCAACGTCGCGATTGTCGAGTACGACCGCGCGCCCCGTGCTGTCGGCCAGAGCAAGTTCAACGCCTGGAAACTGTGGAACCTGGCACTGGATGGAGTCACCTCGTTCAGCACCTTGCCGCTGCGGTTGTGGAGCTATATCGGCGGCGGTATTTCGCTGCTGGCGCTGGTGTACGCCGGGTATCTGGTAGTGGACAAAGTGTTGTTTGGCAATGCGGTGCCGGGGTATCCGTCGTTGATGACGGCGATCTTGTTTTTGGGTGGGGTGCAACTGATCGGGATCGGGATATTGGGCGAGTATGTGGGGCGGATTTATATGGAGGCCAAGCATCGGCCGAGGTATGTGATCAAAGAGATTGTCGCGTCAAACCCACCAGGTGGGGCATCGAATGAAAAGGAGCACATGTGATGGAGTATCTGGTCCAACCCCTGTCACCCCGCAAAATATGGGTATTCTTTTTTACGACGACTTTGCTTTTTGCCTTACCGCTGATACTGGCGGACTACTTTTACATTGATGACAACTGGCGTGCGCAACTCGCCGGTACGGGATGGAAGAAAGACGGCCGCATCTTGGTGGATTGGTTTTACCAGGGGTTGTCGTTTACCCATGGCGCGCCGAACATGTTCCCCTTGCCACTGCTGATTGCTATCACGGCCATGGCGTTTGCATTGCGGTCGCTGGCGATTCACTACTTTTCAAGGCCGAGCGTGGTGTCTTGTCTGGTCGTGTTACCGCTGTGGTACAGCCCTTTCTTCTTGCAAAACCTTTCCTACCAATACGACGGTCCGGCCATGAGCCTGGGGGTTGTGGCAATCATCTATGCGATCTGCTTCACCCATCCGTCGTGGTGGGGCCGCACGCTGTCATGCGCGGCTTTCATTGCGGTGGGGCTGAACCTGTATCAAATGGTGATCAATGTTTACATAGGGCTGTGTTGCGTTGAACTCATACGAGCCGCCAGCGAGAAACAGTCGCCTCTTCAGGTTGCAAGACTGGTTCGAGATAAGGGGCTGCATGTGCTGCTGGGGGTGGCGATGTATTTGGCGACCGCGCCACAACTTATGAATAACAACCGCAACAGCTTGCGCGATTTCAGTGCAGGATGGGCCCAGCGGTTATTGTCAGATCTGCACCTTGCGGCGCAGCGTGTGTCACTGCTGTACAACGAGGGGAATGCTTGGCTGTGCGTGGCGCTGTTAGTCACTGCCGGAGCCGGCCTTGTGCTAGTCATTTGCAGGGTTATGCGTGTACCGGCGGGCATGCCTTCGCGGGGGCTGGTGGCGGTCGGCTGTCTGGCTACTGTTCCCGTCATGCTGATATCGATTCCTGGCCTGGCGCTGTTGTTCAATTACTATAACGATGGCGCAAGGCTAATGATGGGAACCGCGCCGGCGTTAGTCATGCTGTTGTATTTGGCTTATCAAGCATTGGGCGCTATTCATCACCGGCTGGGCTGTCTGTTATTCCTACCGGTGATTGCCATGTTGTCGTTCTCATATATGCATGGGCGAGTACTGAGCCTGCAGAGAGACTTGTCAGTCAGCGTCGGGCAAAGTCTGAGTTATGACGTTTTGTCGAATCGAACATTAAAAGACATCCAGCAATTTTACCTGATCAATCGCAAGACTAATGGGTGGTTAGTGGGCAGCGATGGCGTCAACGCGTTGGTGCCCGCATTGCGGTACGTGGTGAATGTGGATTTTTTCCTGTTGTCGGAAATGCTCCCGCGTATCGGCGGAGTGACCCATATCGCCTCAATGGATGGGGCCACCTTCGACTTGATGGGGATAGAAAAGACCGCGCCAATGCTGGCGGATAACAAGTTCTACAGTCTGTATGTCCAGGGGCATTACGCGTACATCGTGATGAAAACCGTCCCGGCCGAGGACACGTATTAACGGCCGGGAGCATGGCGATCAATCAGCGCTACGCAGCCACCACTTCCTGCGGCTCAAAACTATCCGCCCGCGCCATCTGCCACATGCGCGAATAAAACTCGCCGTTCACTTCCCCAGTCAGCAATTCCCCAGGCTTGAGGAACACATGCAGCTGTGAGAACAGCTTGATCTCGGTCGCCGACATGCGTCGCACCAGATGCTTGGCCGACAGTTGCGACGGGTGTTCCAGGCCCGCTGCCGCGAGCATTTCGGCCAGGGCCTTGAGGGTGTTGCGGTGGAAGTTGAACACGCGCTGGGCCTTGTCCGGCACGACCAGGGCGCGTTGGCGCAGTGGGTCCTGGGTGGCGACACCGGTCGGGCATTTGTTGGTGTGACAGCTTTGCGACTGGATGCAGCCGATGGCGAACATGAAGCCGCGCGCCGAGTTGGCCCAGTCGGCGCCGATGGCCAGGACGCTGGCGATGTCGAAGGCGCTGACGATCTTGCCGCTGGCGCCGAGTTTGATCTTGTCGCGCAGGTTCAAGCCCACCAGGGTGTTGTGGACGAACAGCAGGCCGTCGCGCAGCGGCACGCCGATGTGGTCGGTGAACTCCACGGGCGCGGCGCCAGTGCCGCCCTCCTTGCCGTCGACCACGATAAAGTCGGGGAGGATGCCGGTTTCGAGCATGGCCTTGGCGATGCCCATGAATTCCCACGGATGACCGAGGCAGAACTTGAAGCCCACCGGCTTGCCGCCGGACAACTCACGCAATTGGGCGATGAAGTGCATCAACTCGATAGGCGTGGAAAACGCGCTGTGGCGCGACGGCGAGACGCAATCTTCGCCCATCAGGATGCCGCGTGTCTCGGCGATTTCCTGGGTGACTTTGTGCTTGGGCAGAATCCCGCCATGGCCAGGCTTGGCGCCCTGGCTCATCTTGATTTCAATCATGCGTACTTGCGGGTTCTGGGCCTGCACCGCGAAGCGTTCCGGGTCGAAATGGCCGTCGCGGGTACGGCAGCCGAAGTAGCCGCTGCCCAGTTCCCAGGTCAGGTCGCCGCCGTTTTCGCGGTGGTAGGGGCTGATGCTGCCTTCGCCGGTGTCGTGGGCGAAGTTACCCAGCTTGGCGCCCTGGTTGAGCGCGCGGATCGCGTTGGCGCTCAGAGAGCCGAAGCTCATGGCCGAGATATTGAATACCGAGGCCGAGTACGGCCGCTTGCATTGCGGGCCGCCGACCATCACGCGAAACGAGCTCGGGTCAGTCAACGGCGCGGGGCGCATGGAGTGGCTGATGAACTCGAAGCCCGACTGGTACACGTCGATCAAGGTACCGAAGGGTTTGTCGGCGGTTTCGTTCTTGGCGCGCGAGTAGACCAATGAGCGTTGCGCCCGGGAAAAGGGCAGGGCGTCGCTGTCGGACTCCAGCAGGTACTGGCGGATCTCCGGGCGAATGCCCTCGACCAGGTAACGGATATTGCCCAGGATCGGGTAGT
Source organism: Pseudomonas veronii (assembly GCF_002028325.1). Taxonomy (NCBI): domain Bacteria; kingdom Pseudomonadati; phylum Pseudomonadota; class Gammaproteobacteria; order Pseudomonadales; family Pseudomonadaceae; genus Pseudomonas; species Pseudomonas veronii. The sequence goes on from NZ_CP018420.1 coordinate 1,299,325, forward strand.
TGCGGCGTATCGCGTGGGGGCTTTGCAGCAGGTCGAAGAGGCCGAGCAGGCTGAGGGCGCCGGTGACCAGGGTAATGGGCCATAACCATTCATGTTCGACAAAGGGCAGGCTGGCGAGGGTGAACATCACGCATACGGCAAACACCGCGTAGCGGCTTAGCAAGGACAGGCTCATACGGTTACCTTGGGATCGGACTCTTCTGGTCGGTGCGGCATTCTGCGCCAGTAAGGAAACCCTGAACAACCTGTAGGTGCATTCGCTTGGGTCGCATAGACACGGCGGACTGGCCCGATATAGACAGTTGGCGTGACGCGTTCCGGCCTTACCTCTAAGGCCGTTCCAGTGTCTGGATCGGCTTTTTTTGACGGCGGCACTGACCGCTCGTCGCCCTCCCTCAGCGCCTATTCAACTGTCGGTTGAATATATCGACAACCCATGTAGAACTGGTCATTAACGAATAACGTTAAGCATTAAGCGATGATCAGAAGCTTTAAATGCGCCGAAACCCCAAAACTGTTTGAAACCGGTCGAACCCGACGTTGGTCCGCTGTCGTTTCCGTGGTGGAACGACAGCTGAGCATGCTGGATGCGGCGGTTGAACTCGCTGACTTGCGCTCACCGCCCGGGAATAGGCTGGAACCGCTGGGCCTGACCGCAGCCGCTCTCGCAAGGGCGCTGCATGTTTCCGCCCCTACGGTGAATGACATTGTATTGCGTTGATCCAACCGTTGCGTGATGCTTTTTCGAACGGGCCTACACCGCTGTTTGGCGAATGGGCAGCACTACCCGGAACGTGGTGCCTTTGCCCAGTTCGCTGCTGACGGAGATTTCGCCATGGTGTTTCTTGACGATGCCGTAGGAGAGTGACAGCCCCAACCCCGTGCCTTCGCCCACCGGCTTGGTGGTGAAGAACGGATCGAAGATTTTCAGCTGGGCGTCCGGGGCAATCCCGCAGCCGTTGTCCGCGATTTCCAGCCAGATGTTCTCGCCGTCCACGCCGTCGCTGATGGTTATGGTGCCGCGCTCCGGCCCGATGGCTTGCGCTGCGTTGATCACCAGGTTCATCACCACTTGGTTGAGCTGCGAGGCCAGGCATTCGATTTCCGGCAAGGGCGCATAGTGCTTGATGACGTCGGCTTTGTACTTGAGCTCGCTGGCGACGATGTTCAGGGTCGAATCGATGCCTTGTTGCAGGTTGGCCCACTGCCAGGTCTGGTCGGTGTCCACTCGGGAAAAGTCTTTCAAGTCCTTGACGATCTGCGCCACACGGCCAATGCCTTCCTTGGATTCGTGAATCAGCGTCGGAATATCTTCCCTGAGAAAGTCCAGGTCCAGGCGTTGGCGCAGGGCTTGGAGCTGATCATCGCCGATCGCGGCTTCGGCCTGGCGGTAGGCATCGAGCATCTGCTGCAGCTGTTTGAAATAGCCTTCGAGGGTGCCGAGGTTGGAGGAAATGAACCCTACCGGGTTGTTGATCTCGTGCGCCACGCCCGCGGCCAGTTGCCCCAGGGACGCCAGTTTTTCCGATTGCACCAACTGGCTTTCGAGCTGTTTGCGTTCGTCGATCTCCTGTTGCAGGGCCTGGCTGGCCTGGGTCAGCGCTTGGGTACGCTGTTCCACCAACAGCTCCAGGTGGCTGGTTTGCAAGGATGCGCGGCGGGCCATGTCCCATTTGGCGGTCAGGGTGTTGGCCATTTGCTGGACTTCGATATTGTCGAACGGCTTTTTCAGGATCAGCAGCCGGTCATGGGCACGCAGGCGAAACAGCAGCTCTTCCCAGGAATAATCCGAGTACGCCGTACACACCACCACCTGCAGGTTCGGGTCGACCTTCCACAGTTCTTCGATGGTTTGCGCGCCGTCCCAGCCCTGGGGCATACGCATGTCGACGAAGGCCAGGGCGTAGGGCAGTTGCGCCGCCATGGCCGCCTCGAGCAGTTGTAAACCTTCCTGCCCACCGTAGGCGGAGTCCAGCTCGAACAGCGGGCTTTGCGGCTGTTTGTCGCTGGTGCCGAACAGCGCGGCTTCCATCGCGTCCAGGGCCTGGTTCTGTTCCAGGGGCGGCTTGAGGATCTTGCGAAAATCTTCGTGAATCGAGGGCGTGTCGTCGATCAGCAGAATGCGCCGGTTCGGTGGTTGGTTCATGCGGGGCCTGCAGCATCGTTGAGGGGGATTTGCAAGGTGAACAGCGCGCCTTTGCCCGGACCATCGCTATAGGCGGTAAGCCGGCCATTCATTTCAATCGCCGCCAGGGCGCAGCTGTGCAGACCGAAGCCATGGCCTTCCTTGCGAGTGGTGAAGCCGTGGGTGAAGATCCGCGTCATGTTTTCGGCGGGGATGCCTTCACCTTCGTCTTTGACGCTGATTTGCAGGATGTTGTCCTCTACCGTCTGGATCGACAACGTAATCTGCCGAGGCCGGTCGGTCAGGTTGGACATGGCGTACTTGGCGTTGCTGATCAGGTTGACCATGATCAGCAGCAGCCGGTGTTTGTCGGCCATGATCTGCGGTACGTCGGCGTATTCCTTGACCACCGTCACATGATGGCGATTCAGCGCGCCGGAATTCATGCGCAGCGCGTCGTCCATCAGGGCGCTGACCTGCAAGGGCTCCAGCACGCTGGAAACGCCGGCGTAGGATTGCTGGGTGGAGACGATGTCCTTGATGTGGTCGACGCTTTTGCTCAATTGCGCCAGCTCGTCGGTCAGGCCCTGTTGCTCGACGGCGATGGCCTCCACCAATTGGTTGAGATAGCCCGGCAGCAGTTTGCCTTTTTCGTCTTCGCGCAGGTAAGTGCCCAGGTCATCGGGGTGTTCGTTGATCAACTGCATGGCCTTGCCCAACCCCAGTGCTTTGCTGGTGCGCAGCTTACGGGCGACCAGGTCGGCGGAGATGTTCACGCTGTTGAGTACGTTGCCCACGTTGTGCAGCACATTGGTTGCGATTTCCGCCATGCCGGCCTGGCGGGCGCTGTCGAGCAGTTCGCTTTGCGCATCCCTGAGCTGGCGCGTGCGTTTTTCCACGCGCTGTTCCAGGCTGGCATTGGCGGTGTGCAGGGCGCGGTTGACGCGGTTGATCACGGTGAAACTGCGCAACAGCCTGATGGCCAGGTACAGCAGCAATGCCACCAGCAGGGTGGAGAACACCAGCAAGTAGTTGTGATACTTCTGGTCGATCAGGTCGGCGGCCTGCTGATCCTGGTTGAGGTGGGTGGTCAGTTCGTCCAGGCGTTCGGCCACGGGAACCGCGGCGATGCGTTCCAACAAGGTGTTGACCAGCGGCTGTTCGCGCAGGATCAGCGCGACGTGGTTGCTGAGAATCTCCACCGGCAGGTGGAAGTCGGCCGGCAAGCGTTCTTTGTTCACCGCCAGCAGGTTCAGGCCCAACAGAATCTCGGCCGCGCGGTCGGCACTGGCGACCTGGGCGAACTCCATGCTGCTGAGCAACAGGTCATAGGTGTCGGTGGCCACGCTTTGCAGTGGCAGCCGCTGTTCGTCGTCGAGCCGTGTGAACGCGGCCTGGATATCGTTTTCAGCGGTCGGCAGGAACGCCAGGGAGTTGCGCAGTACGGCGTTATGGGACTTGAACTGGTCGACCAGCCGCGCTTTATCCTGGATCGCCGCCTGACCGGCATCCAGGCTGGCTTGCCAGCCGGGCAGGTCGTTGGGCGCGTGATACGACTCGTGCTGGCGCAGTTCCTCCCAGATTCTTGTGATCTGCGTCAGCGGCGTCACCAGGGGGTCGTAGTTGTGGGTCAGGGCGATTCTGGCCTTGAGCACCTCACTGTCCCACTGCGCGTTGAGCTGCTGCATCTGGCGGATCAGGTCGCGGGATTCGGTGTAACGGCTGGTCTGGTCAGTACTTGATTTGATGTACAGGAACACCAGTATCGATGCCAGCAGCAGGGTCGCGGTGCCCAGTAGTAGTTGGATGCCGTAGTGGCGGGAGAGTCTCATGACCGTCTGCTCATAAAGGTTTGCCCGCCCATTGGCCGGTCAGGGTCTTGAGAAACTTGATGATCTGGTCCTTGTCTTCCGCCGAGGGCACGCGCCCCAGTTGGAATCTGAACATCACATCCACGGCTTCTTCGAGGGTCTTGGCCGAGGCGTTGTGAAAATACGGCGCGGTGACGGCGACGTTGCGCAGGCTGGGCACCTTGAACACGTGACGGTCTTCGTCGTCGTGGGTCACCAGGTAGCGGCCCAGGTCGCTGTCGGCGGGGGGGCGGTCCTTGAAGTAATCCCCCATCACGCCTAGTTTCTGGAACATGTTGCCGCCGATATTCATGCCTTGATGGCAGGCGATGCAGCCATATTCCTTGAAGCGTTGGTAGCCGTATTTTTCTTCGATCGTGAGGATCTCGGTATTGCCCAGCAAGTACTGGTCGAAGCGGGAGTTGGGCGTGAGCAGTGTGCGTTCATACGTCGCCAGGGCATTTTGCACGTTGGCCGCCGTCACGCCGTCGGGGTACACCTGACTGAAGGCGGCCTGGTACTGCGGCATGGCGGTGAGGTTGTCGACCACGGTTTTCCAGTCGCTGCCCATTTCCACCGGGCTGATGACCACTTGTTCGATCTGGGCCTCGAGGGTATCCACCCGACCGTCCCAGAACTGCTTGAAATTCAGGCTGGCGTTGAACACTGTGGGTGTGTTGAGTTTGACCGGCTTGCCATCAAAGCCCAAGGAAAACGGCTTATCGTCGCCCCCGCCCGTTGCCAGTTGGTGGCAACTGGCACAGGACAGGCTGTCATTGACTGACAGGCGTTTCTCGTTGAACAACTGGCGACCCAGCTCAACTGTTGCCACATCCAGCAGCGGCACCGGCGGCAGTGGTTTGAGCGGCTCATCCAGTGGCGCGGCCGCCGCGGGCAGGGCGGCGCCGACCCCGAGGGCGACGGCAAGGCCGAGTGCCCAGGGTGACGGGCGAGGAGAGCGGGTGAGGGGACGGATCAAGCGTTCGTTCCTTGAATAGACAGTCACTGGGGGGGCATCAGGCTGCGTTGCCCGGCTTGCATCAATTGGGCGAATTCAGCGGCCGCCACGGCTTTGCTGAACAGGAAACCCTGGCCCTCCTCACAACGGTGGGCTCTGAGGAACGCCAATTGCTCAAGCGTTTCGACGCCTTCAGCAATGATGTCCAAGTCCAGGCTCTTGCCCAGGCTGATGATGGCACTGATCAGTTGTGCGTCCTGGCTGTTTTCGCCCAGGCCGCGCACGAAGGATTGATCGATCTTCAACACATCGATGGGAAACCGGCGCAAGTAACTGAGGCTGGAATAGCCGGTGCCGAAATCGTCGATCGACAGCCGCACGCCCAAGGCCTTGATGTCTTGCAGGGTGACGAGCGTGTCCTCGACGTTTTGCATCAGTACGCTCTCGGTGATTTCCAGTTCAAGCAAACTGGGCGTCAGGCCGGTGCGTTGCAGAATGGCCGCCAGGTTGGCGACAAAATTGCGCTGGCGAAAATCAATCGCCGAAATATTCACCGAGATACACAGTGCAGGCAGGCCGGCGGCGCGCCAGGCTTGTGCTTGCTCGCAGGCTTGGCGCAACACCCATTGGCTCAAGGGCACGATCAGGCCGCTGTCTTCGGCCACCGGAATGAAGGCTGACGGGTAGATCCAGCCGTGATCGGGCTGGTGCCAGCGAATCAGGGCTTCGGCGCCGACGATCCGCCCGCTGCTCAAATCCAGTTTCGGTTGGTAGTGCAAAATGAACTCATCGCGCTGCAAGCCCTGCCGGATCGCGCTTTCCAGGCTCTGCTGAGCCTGGGCGCGCAGGTTCATCTCGTTGACGAAGAAACTGAAGTCGTTGGGGCCATGGGCTTTGCTGGTGTGCATGGCGGTTTCGGCGTTCTTGATCAGCTCCACCGCGCTGAAACTGTCGTTGGGGTAGATGCTGATGCCCAGGCTTGCGGTGACACTCAAGTCATGCCCGGCCACATAGTGTGTCGTGCTGATGGCACCGAGCAGTTTTTCGGCAATGTACTGGGTTTGCTGGGGATGCTTGATGTCGTTGAGGATCAGCACAAACTGGTCGGAGCCGTAGCGAAACACCGAATCCGACGCGCGCACCGTGGCCACCAGGCTTTGGCTGACCTGCTTGAGCATTTCATCGCCGACCGGATAGCCCAGGGCATTGTTGATGCGCTTGAAGCGGTCCAGGCCGATAAACATCACGGCCAACTGGGTGTCATGGCGCCTGCAGACGGCAATGGCCTGCGTCAGCCGGTCGCCCAGCAGGGTGCTGTTGGGCAGTTCGGTCAGGGCGTCGTATTGCAGCAGGTGTGAGACCTTCAGCAGTTCCTGCACGCGTTCTTCGACCGTGCGCTCCAACCCCATCAGTTTGAGCGCGGCATCCTGGGCCAGCTGCCATTTCCAGGTCAGCGCGCTGGCCATCTGGCGGATTTCCAGGTTGTCGAACGGCTTTTTCAGGATCAGCAACTGGTCGCTGTATTGGATGCGCGCTTCGATGGCTTCGAAGGAATAGTCCGAGTAGGCCGTACACAGGGCGATCTGCAGGTTCGGGTCGACGTTCCACAGTTGTTCGATGGTTTCCAGGCCGTCCCAGCCCGGCGGCATACGCATATCGATGAACACCAGGGCGTAGGGCGCGTTGTCGGCCACGGCCTGGTTGACCAGGGCGAGGGCTTCCTGGCCCTGATAGGCAGAGTCCAGCACAAAAGTCTGGCGCACGGTGGGGGCGGTGCCGAACAGGGTTTCTTCGATGCTGTCCAGGGACTGGCCGCCTGTGGTATCGGCGCACAGGATCTTGCGGAAATCCTCGTGGATGGAGGCCGCGTCATCGACGATCAGCACCCGTCGATTGGCCCTTCCTGAGCACGGATTCATGGCTGACACCGGGACGCAGGCAACTGAAGATTCTTACGCATCGGGCTTCCTTACCTTGAATGCTTCAATAAACAGGGAACAGTCATGGCTTCATGCTACTAGCATAGCCGGGTCCCTTGAATAAGTACGCCAGTTGGCGTCAAATCACCCTCAGTTACCCCAGCGTGCATCTAGCGCTCATTGCTTATGCAAGTACAGCGATCGATCACGCCAGGGCGCAATGAAGCAACCGAGTACCATCGCCAGGAGGTGTCGCCATGGATGAACAAACTGCTACGACGTCCCCTTACAGACCTACTATTTTGCTGGTCGACGATGAAGAATCGATCCTCAACAGCCTGCGCCGTCTGCTGCGGGGCCAGCCTTATGATGTGCTGCTGGCCAGCAGTGGTGCCCAGGCCCTGGAAATCATGGCTGCCGAGCCCGTCGACCTGCTCATGACCGACGCGCGCATGCCCGCGATGGACGGGGCGATGCTGCTGGCCGAGACCCACCGCCTGTACCCGGCCACCACGCGCATCCTGCTGACTGGCTATGCCGACATGACCATGATGATCAAGGCGATCAACGAAGGTCAGATCCACCGCTATATCAGCAAGCCCTGGAACGACGAGGAAATGCTCCTGACGTTGCGCCAGTCCCTGGAACACCAGCATTCCGAACGCGAGCGCGTGCGTCTTGAGCAGTTGACCCGCGATCAGAACGAGCAGTTGAAGGCCCTCAACGCCACCCTGGAAAAGCGCGTCGAAGCGCGCACCAGCGAGCTGCAGCAAACCGCCGACATGCTCGACCTGGCCTACGACGAGCTCAAGCGCAGCTATGTGACCGGCACCGAAGTGTTTTCGCTGCTGGCCAACCTGCGCCTGCCCAAGCAGAAGCAGACCAACCGCCAGTTGATCGAGCTGATCCGCGTGTACTGCAAAGCCCAGGCGCTGGACGAAGCCAGCGCCCGTGACCTGACCATGGCCGCCGCGCTCTACAACATCGGCAAATTGAGCTGGAGCGACGGCATGATGGCCGTCCCGTCGGAACTGCTGCACAGCAACGACCGCGAACGCTATCGCGCATACCCGGCGCAGAGCGAGTCGTTGCTGATGACGCTCGAGCCGATGAAGGACGCTGCACGGCTGATCCGCCACCACCAAGAGCGGTGGGACGGCACCGGGTTTCCCGATCACCTCAAGGGTGAAACGATTCCCTTAGGCGCGCGCTTGCTCAAACTGGCGGTGGACTTCATCGAACTGCAGAAGGGCCTGATCCTGGAACGGCAGATGAACAGCGATGAAGCGCTGTTGTACATCCGCAAGTACGCGGGGCGGCTCTATGATCCGGACATGGTCGAAGACTTCGTCCTGGCCTGTGCCACATTCCTCAACGACGTGACCCTGGGCGACCCGAGTGTCAAAGTGCTGAGCACCCGCGAACTGGCCGACGGCATGATCCTGGCGCGCAACCTCAACGCCGATAACGGCATGTTGCTGCTCAATGCCGGCAAAGTGCTCAACTTGCCGCTGGTGGACAAGCTGATCGCGTTTGAAGCCATGGAGGGCGCCAAGTACAGCGTGTTTATCCGCGAACCGGAAGAGCCGCATCTTTTGAGCTGAGGCGCTTCATGGGATCATTGTGTCTTTGCATTCAAGGTGATTTTGTCCATGCCAACCACTATCCGTATCGCCGCCGCGCTCCTGATCGGCGGCGACGGCCAGACGTTGCTGGTGCGCAAGCGCGGCACTCAGGCATTCATGCAACCGGGCGGCAAGATCGATGCCGGCGAACAACCGGTCGAAGCGCTGGCCCGTGAGCTGCACGAAGAGCTGAACTTGCGCATCGAGCCGAGCCAGGCGGTCTACCTCGGCCGTTTCTCGGCCCCGGCCGCCAACGAGCCAGGTTTTACGGTGCAAGCCGAACTGTTCCAGGTACGGATCGACGTGCCGGTGACCCCGGCCGCCGAGATCGAAGAAGTGCGCTGGATCGACCCGGCCGGAGACGGCGGCCTGCACCTGGCGCCCTTGACGCGTGAGCTGATCCTGCCGTTTTATCGCAAATCGCTGACCACCACCGCCTGATTGGCGGGTTCCAAGGACTGAGCCGTGCCCCTCAACGCACGGCGCTGACCCCATCCAGTGTGGAAAACGACGTGTCCTTGGCCGTCAGCAGGAAGTCGCGCATGTACGGCGCGTCCAGCATGTCTGCACGAATCCCCGCATACAGCGTCGCAAACAGGCCTTTCTCACCCAGGCGCTTGGCCTTGACGTAACCGCGCGAGCTGTATTCATGCAGCGCCCAATGCGGCATGCCGCAAACGCCACGACCGCTGGCGACCAGTTGCATCATCATCACCGTCAGCTCCGAGGTGCGTACCTGGGCCGGTTCGACATCGGCGGGTTCGAGGAAGCGGGTGAAAATATCCAGGCGGTCGCGTTCCACCGGGTAGGTGATCAGGGTTTCGCTGAGCAGGTCTTGCGGCACGATGTACGACTTGTTCGCCAGGGGGTGCTGGTTGGCCACGGCCAGCATGGCTTCGTAGGTGAACAGCGGCACATACGTGATGCCCGGCAGCTCCAGCGGGTCGGAAGTGACCACCAGATCCAGGTCGCCACGGGCCAGGGCCGGCAGCGGGGCGAAGGCGAAACCGGACGCCAGGTCCAGCTCGACCTCGGGCCAGGCATCGCGGAACTGGTCGATGGTCGGCATCAGCCACTGGAAGCAGCTGTGGCATTCGATAGCCATGTGCAGGCGCCCGGCGGTGCCACCGGCCAGGCGCGCAATGTCGCGCTCGGCGCCGCGCAGCAGGGGCAGGGTGGCGTCCGCCAGTTGCAGCAGGCGCAGGCCGGCGCTGGTGAAACGCACCGGTTTGGTCTTGCGCACGAACAACGGCATGCCCAACCGCTCCTCCAGTTCTTTGAACTGGTGGGACAGGGCGGATTGGGTCAAGTGCAGGCGTTCGGCGGCTTCGACCAGGCTGTCGGCCTCGCGCAAGGCGTGCAGGGTTTTCAGGTGGCGGATTTCCAGCACCGTGGTCTCCATGAGCAATATTGATGAGCAATTCGAATAGGGTGAGTTTGTCTCATGTTGCGCGAGCTGTCGACCTGCCGGCCGGCGCATGAGGTTCATATCCCGCCATACATTGCGAAACGGCGCTGGCCCGGAGCCCCGGCGGGCCCCGCGTGTGTGGACATAGTCAATTACGCATTTCTTGTTTCACCGTAGGGATGAGTGGGTATTTTTGCCGCGACATTCGTCCCGAAGAGCGCTCCATGCGTCGTTGGGACGACACCGTATTGCCCCGCCAAGGATGTGCCCCATGACCGCTAGCGCCGCTGCAATGCCCTTCATCTCTCGTCTGTACCCCGCTGTACCACCGGCCAATCCAACCCCTTCGCCCCCTGCACCCGCGCCCACCTCCCTGAGCCGTGCCGGCGCCATCGCCGAGGTGCAACCCCGGCCCCGCGCCAGCCACCTCGCCGCCCACGCCGTCAGCAGCCAGTTCGCGACGCGGCCCGACGTGCGCTCGGTTGTCAGGGACATGCTCGGCGAGGCGATCAACAGCCTGTATCCCACGCTGGAATTCGACGTGGCGCGGACCTCGGTGGCAGAACCGATCGCGGAAAACCCGGTTCAATACCGCTTGACCCCGCTGCTGGATGTCGCGCTCAACCACCTGGCCAGCGGGGCCGATATCGATTTCACCGACAAGTATTCATGGCCGCAGAAACTGGTCAAACAAGGAACCGGCACCACCCTCAGAGTCCCCGACGCTTCAGGCAACCGGCGCGAAGACATCGACATGTCGGCCATCGAACTGGCGATCCGCAGCCTTCGGCCCAGCCTCAAAGACGCGTTTGCGCGAGCCTTGACCCGTTACTGGGGACAAAATGCTGTCGGGGCGGACAACCGCTGGTTGTGGCTCAGCGGCATGCTCAGCGACAACCTGCGCAGTGCGGCGCTGAAACAGCCCGGCCTTACCGATGCACAACGCGCCACCCTTGACCAGGTGGTCACCTGGCCCGAGCGTGCGCAACGCGTGAGTGCCAACGGCGACGATGCGGCGCGGGTCTTCGTGCTCGACACCAGCGTCCGCTACGGTGGCGGTGCCTCCACCCAGCTCAGCCCGGATCTTTTGCTCACCCGTCAGATCGGCGCCAGCACCCAGGTTCTGCATGCCGCGGCCAACGGCCAGATCACCCCTTACGACTCGCTGGAAGCCTTCGGCAAGGCCTGGGGCGAGACGCTGGAAAACGACTTCGTCTTCGACCACTTGACCTGGAAACGCCAGGAGCCGGACGCGAATATCTTCGATGCGCAAGCGGGCATCATTCTGAACAACCAGTTGCAGGCGATAGACAGCATCGAACTCCCACCAGCCGGCAGCCTTCAGGCTCTGGAGCAGCGCTTCAGCGTGCTCAGTGATCCGAGCCCGTGGTTTGTCGGCGCCTATGCCGCAGATTCTGCGGAACTGGCGCGGCTGCAGGAAAAACTGCCGCAGTGGATGCGCAACGCCGACCCGGCCGATCGCCTTGCCTACCATCGCCACGCCCTCGAACTGGCCAGCGATGTCCAACGCAACCAGGGGCGTAACTTTTTTTCGGACATCCCCGATATTCGCACCTATACCCAGCAACAGCTGCAAGCGCAGTTGCAGAACACCGGGCTGCTCGCGGACCACCTCGACGTCACCTTCAAAGTACCGGTCGGCACGTTGGGCAGCGGCTACATCGAGCGCGTCACGATGAGCCTGACCGACATGGCCTTGCGCAATCTGGCCGGGCTGCCCAAGGGCGAAATCGAAGTGCGCCACTTCGGTCAACCGATCAGCGACCCAGCAATGCCGCAGCGCTTGAAAGACATCGTCAGTCAGGTGGACATCGGCAAACACTATCCTGCGTTGCTGCAAACCCACCTGCTGGGTGACAGCGATGAGTCACGTCGGCGCAGCGCCTTGTTCGCCCAACAAGTCCCGCGCCAACTGGCGATGCAGGCGCTGGAGCTCAAGCTCAAGGGCGACGCGGGCATCACCGCGCACGGTTACCGGTATGTGGAGGCGCTGCTGACGCCCGGCGCTGGAGCGAAACAGGTCGACGGGCAAGACATCGTCATGCGGCCCCTGGCGTTTATCCGCAAGTCCGGCGCGACACCCGATGTAGTCCAGAACATGTTCGTCATCGAGCCAGCGAATGCGGCTGTCGGCCCGCACCTTCTCTACCGGCCGATGTTGTCCCCGGTATTGCAGGAATTTGCCACGCGCCAAGCGCTGCTGGAGGCGGTGCAACAGCCCGGCCCCTTGCAGCAAAGCGTGCTGGCCTGGTTGCCCGACGACAGGACGCGCGCGGTGTACGGCAACGGCGGCTTCAAGATTCCCAACATTGCCCGCTACAGCGTCTTCAACGAGTTCGATGCGCCCGCCCAACCGGCACCGACGACACTCGCCGTGGACGGCTATGACGCCGCCAGCACATTACGCCAGGACCTGGAGCAAGGGCGCTTGATGCAGCACCTGTACCAGAGCAACACCCACAGCCTGGTGAACCTGGCCCAGGGGCAATCGGTATCGGACGCGCAGAGCCGCTGGGCTTCCTTCAAGGAACTGGGCGGGTTGTTGTTCAACACCCTGTTACCCGTGTTGCGTGGGCCTGGGGCGATGGCGGGGTGGTTGTTGCAGTTGGCCGGTAGCGAGGACGATATCCGCAGACTGTCCAACCCCGCCGCCCAGAGCGACAGCACGGCCAGCGTGGTGGACCTGTTGCTCAATATGGGCATGGTCTTGACCCATTCCGCGCCCGCCGACGCCGCGCAGCCGCCGCTGACGCTTGACGCTCTCAAAGCCATCGCGCCAAACGATGGCCCGCTGCGCCGCGCCCCGGGCCAGACGCCGGGCGCCCATCGCGCGAGCATCCGCCAAGGCGGTGTGGAGCCTTCTGCCAGCGCCATCGGCGGTCATGCGAGCATGCTGGATTTTGCGTTCTCCAGCCCGCGCCGCCTGAGCCCCGGCCAGCTCGCGCAGATCGAGTCATTCCGGGTAGCCGCGCCGGTCGATGTCGGTGCGGCGATTGCCGAGGGGCCAAAACAGGGCCTGTACCTGAGCCAGGGCGGGCTGTACGCCAACATCGACAAGCAGTGGTTCCGGGTGGCCAACGACCTAGACGGGGTGTTCATCATCGACGCGAACAACCGCGCGCGTACCGGCCCGCCGATCAGGCGTGACGCACAGGGGCGCTGGAGTTTCGACAGTCGCCCCCGGCTGCGCGGTGGCATGCCGCGCAAGAACGGCGTCGCCGAGCGGGTCAAACAAAACAGGCAGGCACAACAGGCGCGAGGGGAAGCGTTCAGTCAGGCCGTCGAGGCCGCACTTGTATTGGATGGACCGAGGGCAGACTCGCGTAATCAAGTGATTGCGAGCATTACCGACTACTACAACGGCCGTAAAAAACTGCGCACGCTGTGGGGGCTGTCTACCACCGGGGAGCATCAACAGCGCTTTATCGCGCCTTACCTGGCGCAGTTGGAACTCACGAAGAACCTCAGGCAGACCATCGACCAGCAACTCGTGCAACTCAAGCAACGCACTGAGGTACACAGTGCGGCGGCTCAGACCGCCATTGACCATCTGGTGCCGAAAAAACTCGGCGCAGTGGATGATCTTTCCGAAGAAAAACAGGCGCGCTCCAATCTCTATGAGACGGTGCTCGACAACTACCGTGAAATCGAACAGTTCTACACCACGCTGGCCGAAGACAGCAATCAACACGTCCCCAGCGGACGCTCGATGGCGGAGGTGGTGAGCGAGGCAAGGACCGGCTCAAAAAGCACGTATATCGAGCTGATGGACAACTTCGCCAGGGTTTACCGCGACTTGGAAAGCGTGCGGGAAGCCGCCCTGGCCTCCGCCGCCGTGCTGGAGAAATGGACGGACGATTCGTCGTTCGGCAAAACCAAGGCCGCGCACTTCCTCAAGCAGCAAGAGCGACAGCCACCTGCGATTACGGCCCTGCGCATGAAGCTGACCAGCCTGACCAACCTCAAAGAACTGAGCCTCGATCGCTATGCGCGAACGAGCGACCCAGTGGAGTCGTTTTACCTGCAGCGCTTGAGTTCAACCAACCTGATCCCCGTCTACAACGCTCACCTGGACCTGCGGCAGTACACCGGTTACAGCTTGAGCGAACGCAAGGCGACGCTGGAAACCGTCGTCGGCACCTACCAGCGCGTGCTCAGCGACAGTCTGGCGATACAGGACACGAATCCCGGCCTTCAGCGAGCCGAGTATCAGCAGCTGTTTGCCGAACGCCTGCGCGATGTGATCAACGATGCCCAAACCGACCTGGCCGAAGTGATGCGCGAGGAACAAGCGCTGGTGCCTGCCGCCGTCGTGCGTATCGATCAACGGCAAAAACCGGCGGGCCAGCGCACGTTCAAGACCCGCGACAAGGAAACCCTGATCGGCACCGCGCGCCCCCAGGCGGCAGGCTCCGGCGCGATCATCGATGTGCTGGACCCGCAATCCGGCCGGTCGGTCGCCAGTTACAGCGAACACGCGAGCGAGGGCGAGTGGGTGAAGATCGTTCCCGCGCAACCCGCACGGCCCGCGTCATCGCCCAAGTCGCTGTCAACGCTCAAGTCCGACGCCAGGAAACTGCTCGAAGAAAGCGCCGGCATTGAACGCACGATCGCGTTCCAGAAACGCAAACTCAACGACCCGCAACGCCGGGAGGGCATCAACCCGCTGGACTGGAACGACATGCTGCAAGCCCAGGCCGAGCGGCTTCAGGCGACCGCCTTGCAGGCCGAAACCCGTCATGGCAGCAATCCCGAAACCGAACAATGGGTCAAACAGTGGCGCACGGCGGCGGACGAACTGCTTGCCAAGGCCCGCCAACATTGCGCTGATGGCTACAAGGTCCTACCCCCCAAACCGGAAAACATCGACTACCTGTGGAAGCACGGGTTCGTCGACATCAACCTGGTCCAGCGAGACATCGCGACCAAAAGCGGCGATGTCTTCACCGAGTACGCCGTGCGTGAAAAAGGCAAGGTCGACGTCTTGTGGTATGCCCATTTCCACTACCCGGCCAAAGGTTCGCCGCGCAATCTCTACACGGCGGCGCACCTGAAGATCCCGTCGCAGCGCACCAAGACCCAGAAAGACCTGGTGGCCGAGGCGGGCAATAACCGCGTGGTGGAACAGATCGTCAGGGCGCGGATCGGCCCGCCGCTGGATGAAAAACTGTTTTTGACGCTGTGACCGAAGCGCTCCGCTGACAGCCGCAGGCCGGCGCGGTTATTGGGCAACCCACAGCGGCCGGATATGCGGCAATGCAGCGGACTGCCTGCCGATGTCCGAAAACGGCAGCGACGGGTCGTCGGCATGGGTCAAGTAACGATGCTCCGGCAGTTTCAGGTGGGCCTTTTCGAATTCCTCGAAGATCGCCGTGCGGCGGTTGTAATGAAAGTGCGCGTACCACAACGGGCGCGGCGGGGTGGCGGTCAGGTCCCAGACTTCATATTCCTGCATGAAGTCGCGATGCCCGTTGGCACGCCTCGCCAGTTCGCTCATCGACGCGGTTCGACGCACCTCGACCACGTGATGCCTGACCAGGTCATCGAGCATGCCGTCGGTGGGTTTGCGGCTGGCCAACGATTGTCGGGTGCGCAAGGCGCGGCCGGCGGCGGTCAGTTCGCTGGCGGTCGTGCGCAATGGCTGGAGGCTCGGCTCCTCGGGGTCAAGGCGCGCGATGCGGTTTGCGCGCAAGGTGAGTTCGGCGGCTTCGCTGACCAGCATGTGTTCAAGGTCCACCGGCAACATGCCCTGGCGGGCATAGGCGTCGACTTTGGCCTGGTACGCCGGCACGGCGCGCAGGCGGTTCTGGGCTTCGCTCACCATCACCGACTTCACGTTCGCCTCCGCCGGGAACTCCACGGGCGGCGCCGGTTGGCGCTGGGCCCGACCGTCCGGGCGTTGCTCCCAGGTCTCGGTGTGGCCGCTGAGGTTGTCGATGGTGTAGCGCGTGGTGTTGGTGCGAGGGTCGGTGCTTTTTATGCCGATCAGCAGCCGGTTGTCTTCGCTTTCAAACACCGTCCCTTGGGGGGCATCGGGCTGCGGGCGCCGCAGGCGAGGTGTTGTGCCGATACGGTGGCGGGCCAGTTGAATCATGCGCTCGAGGTTGTTCAGCAAGGCGTCCAGGTTATCCAGGTCAAAATGTTGCGGGTAGCCTGCGCTCAAGGTTTTAACGCTGAGGCTGAACCGCGCGTAGGCATCGATACATTCGTTGAGGATCCGCGTGCGCTGGCTGACGGTGGTGGGCGTTTTTGTCAGTGCGAAATGCGTGTTCAGGGCCAGGTGAGCGTCGAGATAGACGCGATTGACCTCACTTTGCAAATACAACCAGGAAGGATCGCTGACGTGATCGTAGCGGTTGAACGTATCGATGCTGTGGACGGTGCGCAGATGCGTGCGAAACCCTTCATCGTAGAGCTCGTTCCAGCGCGCCGCGTCATCGCGAGCCTCGCCCGCCAGCGTGCGCGTATTTTGCAGGTCCGCGTCGATCTGTTGCGCGGTCCTGCGCGTGCTTCTGCCTTGGAGGCGCAGATCGGCCTCCAGCGCTGCCAGGTTGATCTGGCTGCTCCATTCGTTCATGACCAGGAAGATGCGGTCGATCCGGTCGAGTTCCTGCACGATTTTCTGGCTGAGACCTTTGCGGGTTTGCAGAAACTGCAGAATGGCGGCGGGGAGTGCTGGCGGCACCTGGATATCAGCGAATTGCCCGGTCAATTCCTGCAGCGCGGCCGCGGCGACTTTCAGGCGTTCCACGGCTCTGCTGGTGACAATCAAGGCAGCGCGGCTTTGCAAGCCTTGGAGGGCCAGGTGCTCTCTGTTGGGGGTGGAGGCGATCACGTCCTGAATGGCGTTGGTCTGCTGAATCGCCAGCTCGATGTCCTGGGTGTAGGCCTGATCAAGGGTTGGCTGCAATGTCTTGCGGGTGGCGAAGTCGCTTTGGTTGGACAGGTGTTGCAGGTTGCTGGTCGCGGCCAGTTGAGCGTCGAGCCGACTGCTCAGCGTATTGAGCGCATTGCTGAGCGCCAGTTGGCGGCGCAGGACATGATCGGTCCACCAGATCGGCAGCCGTTGTCGAATCGCCATCGGCCAGAGCGGCTCGAGGGTGTCCGCCAGGTGCCCGAGCACACCGCCGCCGCCCGCCAGGCCCGCCGGTTGCGCGGTGCCGTAGACGCCGAAGTGGGTGTCCCATTGGCCGGCGTCATCCAGGGCAATCGGTTGTTTGTAGGTTTTCAGCGCGTTGCCGCTCAAGCGCCAATGGCCGTTCTGCAGTTCGACCTGATAGACGTTGCCCTGCCGCACGATGAAGTGGCCGTCGGCATGGCGGTAGATGTTGCGGTAAATACCGTGGCTCGCCGGGGTCAGATGGGCCAGGGCGATCTCCTTGTCGTACTCATACCCGCTGAAGCGCTCGGCGATGCGGCGCGCCTTGCGGCTCATGGGCGGTTGCAGATAGCGGCCGCCCTTGAAGGCATTGCGCAACTGGCGCCCAAGCGTGCGCGTGCGCGCTGCGTTGGGCGTGATCAGCACCCCGCCGGCCACATCCACGCCGGCGTCGATCATTGATTGCAGGACCTGGGTGATGTCGTGCATGCCTTGGGCATGATCGCCGCGTCGAAATGCATCTACCGCGTCATTGGCGCTGACCCAGCCGTCGTAAAGGCCGATCACCGTACCCACCACGGGGACCACGCCGAGCGCCATCTTGATATAGCTGAAGGCCTGCACGCCTTTGATGGCATAGCGTTCCAGGTACAGGTCGCTGTTGGAACGGGAACTGGCGCGGTGGGCCTCCTTGACGCGGCCCATTTGCGCGTTGAGCAAATGGCCGGCCAGCGACGTGGTGACGGGCCAGGGGCGGCCGACGCCGATCAGCGCGTCGAAATGCCGGAGCACCGCTTGATTGATCCGGCTAACGTGGTTGGCCACGTTGCCCAGCAAGGCGCGGCCGGCCAGGTAATTGACCATTGTGCTGCTCAGGCACAGGCGGTACAGCGCCAGTCGCGCGGCTTCAAGGTTGGCGTAGCTGCGCAGGTAGTGGCCGTCCGGGCTCTCGGGCAGATAGAGCAGGGTGAGCCCGGAGTTTTTCTGACGGATGAAGGTGACGCCGGACAACGTGCTTGAACCGTCCTGGGTGTCTGGCCCGCCGACACTGAGGTGGGCGGGGAGCAACTCAATGTCATTGCCATCGGCGCGCCAGGCTTCGGCCGTGCTGGCATTCACGGCGATGTTGAAGGTGTTCAGTTCGGTGGCCGTGATGTGCTTTTGCAGGAACGCCAGGCGCCCCTGGAGCGTAAGCATCAGGCGCTGAGGTTCGAGCAGGCATTCGAGGCGATAGTCACGGCTGAAGTCCGTTTCGCGATCCGAGCCTTGGTAAGCCTCGACGATCAGGTCTTCATACGCTTGGGCCAGGTCCAGTTCCGGCACCAGCTTGCGCAGGTAGTTGGCGCTGAGCCCGGCGGTGAGTGCCTGGCCTTCCGTGGCGTCCTGGCTGCTGACCTCGACCTTCATGAACGTCAAGCGCTCGGCGATCGGCGTATCGATGTTGCTCAGCGCCAGCTCATCCAGGCTCATTTTGACCCGGGTGGCGCTGGGGACCTGCACCGTCTTGGTCGGAGTGCCTGGCGCGCCAGGGGCTCCGACGAAATGCTGTTGATGCGTGACCGATTCGGGAACGTCGAGCTGAACGCTGAACGGTTGTTTGAGCGAGAAGTCCCGGGACAGCCTTGCGTGCAGGCGTTTTGTGCAAAAACTGCTGATCAGCGGCAGCTTCAGGTTCAATACTTCATCGGCGCGTTGCAACGCCACGATGTAGCGCTCCAGCAGGGCCTTGAGTTCGGCCCTGTCGGCCGCTGAAACCTGGCCGAGCCAGACCGGCAGTTGCGCCGCCAGTGCGCCGCTCTGCTGCTGCTCCAGAAGCTGCGCATAGGCCAGTTCGCGCGCGGTGTTGGTCGATACGCCCAGTTCCTGGATCGCTTGCACGCGCATGGGTTGCAGCTCCCGGGCTTGGCGCTCGGTGTCGTCCGGGGCGCGGCGAAGCATCGCTTCGATCTGGGCGACCCAGTCGTCGAGTTGCACGGTGAGGCTGTACTCGAACGGGGTCTGATTGAGCAGGGCCAGTTCCAGCGACGCCGCGTCCGAGGGCGTTACGCCGAGCCACTGTTCAAGCGCCTGGCGCGAAGCGAAGTGCTGCAGCCCGCCCTGGCTGCCCGGCCAGTACAACAACAGGTCCTGAGGCGTTGACGCATCGAGCAGCGCCGCTTCCAGGGTGATCAGCAGCACGCCGTCCAGTTCTTTGCGCTGGGTGTTGATTGCGTCGTTGCTGCGCTCGCGGATCGACAGCGTCAAGGTCGCCACCGACACTTTGAGTTCGGGGTCTGGCGCGTTGAGCGGGTCAAGCGCGGCCAGGAGCATGGCGTACCCGGCCGGGCTGATCTGGTTGAGTTGGCGCTGCAGGCTGGCTTCGGCAAGCAGCCCGTTCAGCCGTGCCTGGAGCAAGCGGTGATAGTCGGGGTTGGCCTGTTGGGACAGCTCCAATAGCTGGTTCTGGGGTTGATTCCACAGCGCGCTGGCCGCTTCGTGGGCTTGCTGTTGCGCCTCGTGCAAGCGGTTGAGTTGGCTGCGCAACGTGGCCTGTTGCTCATCGCTCGGCGGCGGCAATATGGCAGGCGCTTGCACCGTACCGAAGAGCGGCTGTTGTTGCCGCGACAGCGCGTGGCGGCGCTGGGTCAGGGGCAGGTCGGCGGTCAGTCCGGCGAAGACTATGGGCGCGCTGTCGAGGGGCGCGTCGTCCTCGGCGGGAGCGAGCGCGGATGCCGGCGGCAAGGCGAAAACCCCCTGGCTGCGCTGTTGCCGGTCCACCTGATCGGCTGCTTCCAGCGCTCTGTGTCCATGTTCGGCGAGGTCGCGGCCGTGGGGGTATTTCAAGCTGGCCTGCTTTTCTTTGAGGCGATGTTCCAACAGGTGCGTCACGCCGGCTTGCAGGGGCTCGTCGACCTCGCGGTAGTCGATCAGGTTGTCTCGCGCGATGGCCGTCACGCCGGGGAACAGCGTGGGGTGATCGAGCAACCACTGCTCCATGCCGACGCGGCTGTTGAACAGGTTCAGCGCCGGTTCTTCAGAGGGCAGGTACAACAGCTGGAGGACGACCTCGGCATCCAGGGTAATGACCAGCGCGCCGGGTATCTCGGCATCGGCCAACCCGGTGCGTTTGAGCAGCAGTTGCTCGGCGTAGATCTTCTGACCGTCGAGCTGCAACGCGCCGCTTGGCGGGTCGAGGACCGTGAGCAACGGTTTCAATTGATCGGCCGTGATCGCCCCCGAGGCGCAGGCCAACTGCGCGGCGGCTTGGAGATGGCTGCTGTACTGCGCAACCGCGTGATCGCGACGCGAGACCGCAGTGCCAGGCGCGCGCGTGAACCACCAGTAGCGGACCCACGCGGTTCGCAGGGCCTGTTCCACGTTGAGCTGGGTAAAGGGTTTAACCAGCTCGAACGGTTGCGCTGCGTACTGGGTTTTGCTTTCCGGCAGGCCGATCACCCGGCAATGTTGGTAAAGCGCGGCGTAGGCGGGAAATTGATGAACGAAGGCACTGGCCTGGGTCAGTGTGATGGAGCGCGCCGGTCTTTCATCGGAGGCGGCAAAGTGCAACTGCACGCTGTCGCCGTCCAGGTCCAGTTGCTCGTTGATGAACGCGTTGAGCGAGGCGTGGACACTGGGCGCATCGGTGCTGAGCCGGAGCATCTGTTCGCGGCTGGCGTGCCAGCGGGCCGTGGCTTCCAGCAGCAGGCTTTCGTCCACGGGGCGAACCTGCGCGTGGGAAAACGGCGGGAAATCGCGCACGGCAAGGGGGGAGAGCGGGTTGGATGTATCGGTCATGTGACGGCACTCGAAAAATAGGGGCAGAACGGTGCTTTACCGGTCGGAGCCCTATTTAAAGGTGGAGAACGAGGCGCGCAGGGATAGATAGTTAGTGAGCCGACCGTTGAGCGACATTCATTAAACTGTCACGCAACTGTGGCAGCGCGCTTGAACAAACTTCATCAGACTCGCGCTCTACTGGGGTTCTGTGTTTCGGTGTTTTTCATGCGCGTGTTGCTGTTACTGGCCGCTCTACTGTTCGGCCTGCCGTCTTTTGCGGCGTCTCGATGTGATGTCAATGTCCCGACCCAAACGGTCGATCTGGCTCAGGTGAGCATCGCCTACCAGAGCATCGGCCGTGCGTCCGATCCGGCCTTGTTGCTGGTGATGGGCCTGGGCGGGCAACTGATCCACTGGCCTGACGAGGTTGTCGTCGCCCTGTGCCAGCAAGGTTTCCGGGTGATCCGCTACGACAATCGCGATGTCGGCCTGTCCACCTGGCGCCAGGCTCCGGCCAGCGCCAACCTGACGTTTGAAGTGTTGCGCTACAAACTCGGCCTGCCCGTGGCGGCGCCATACACGCTGACCGACATGGCCGATGACGCCCTGGGCTTGATGGATGCGTTGCAGGTCCGGCAATTCCATGTCCTCGGGGCGAGCATGGGCGGCATGATTGCCCAGCACCTGGCCGCGATGGCGCCGCAGCGGGTGGAAAGCCTGACGCTGATCATGACCAGCTCCGGCGCCGAAGGCCTGCCGGCGCCGAATGCGGCGCTGGTGCAATTGTTGTCGCGGCGCAGCGCACCCAATCGCGCAGTGGCCCTGGAGCAACAGGCCGATTTGCTGGCCGCGCTGGGCAGCCCGTATGTCAAGGATGACCGCCAGGTGTTGCTGCATCAGGCCGCGCTGTCCTACGACCGTGCGTTCAACCCCGAGGGCGTGAAGCGCCAGATCATGGCGATCCTCGCCGAACCGAGCCGCGTGCCGTTGCTCAACCAATTGCGCGTGCCGACCCTGGTGGTGCATGGCACCGCCGACCCGTTGTTGCCGGTGATGCACGGCGTACACCTGGCCGCGCATATCCAGGGGAGCCAGTTGAAGCTGATTCCGGGCCTGGCCCATCGTTTCCAGGAAGCGTTCAAGGCGCCGTTGCTGGCGGCGGTGTTGCCGTACCTGCAAGCCCATCGCGAAGACGCCACCCATTGGGCGCAGATCGAGCCGCCGGTCTCGGCGAAGGTGTTGTGACATTGGTGTATCGTGCAGCTTTTGCGGCGCATTAATGCCAGCGAGGTTGCCTACCATGAGTACTGCCCTGAAAATCGATTTCGTCAGCGATGTGTCCTGCCCCTGGTGCGTCATCGGCCTGCGCGGCCTGACCGAAGCCCTCGACCAGCTCGGCAGCGAGGTGCAGGCCGAGATCCACTTCCAGCCGTTCGAACTGAACCCTGGCATGCCCGCCGAGGGCCAGAACATCGTCGAGCACATCACCGAGAAATACGGCTCCAGCGCCGAAGAGTCCCAGGCCACCCGTGCGCGCATCCGCGACATGGGCGCCGAGTTGGGCTTTGCATTCCGCACCGACGGCCAGAGCCGCATCTACAACACCTTCGATGCTCATCGCCTGCTGCATTGGGCCGGGTTGGAGGGCTTGCAGTACAACCTCAAGGAAGCGCTGTTCAAAGCCTATTTCAGCGATGGCCAGGACCCGTCCGATCACGCGACGCTGGTGCGTATCGCCGAGAGCGTCGGCCTGGACCCGCAACGCGCCGCGGCGATTCTCGCCAGCGATGAATACGTCGCCGAGGTGCGCGAGCAGGAACAACTGTGGGTGTCCCGTGGCGTGACGTCGGTGCCGACCATCGTGTTCAACGGGCAGTACGCGGTCAGCGGTGGCCAGCCGGTCGAAACGTTTGTCGGGGCGATTCGCCAGATCATCCGCGAATCCCGATCCTGACGCTGGTCCCATGTGGGAGGGGCTCATTGTCCTCAAGAGAGTCCCTGGCCCGTCCCTTGCATTGACCCCCCAAAGCCCATCCGCAATCCGGTTGGGCGCTGCCATTGGGGGTGAAACATTACCTTGAATATTCTTGACCTCGACCACAGCCTTACGGGCCAAGCGCCGATTGCCCGGCGTTTGGCCAGTGGTCATGCCACCCGTCTCGACTTGCTGGACCTGGGCCCGAAACTGCGCCTGTGGTCCACCGAAAAAACCTGGAAGCGCTTCACCGAACGCCTGGCGGCACGGCCCCGGCCCACGGACGCGCGGCCGGAAATCCTGTTTGTCGGCTCCGGCGACTATCACCACCTGACGCCGGCATTTCTGGCCGACCTGAAAGAACCGATCAGCCTGATCCACTTCGACAACCACCCCGACTGGGTCCGCTTTGCGCCCAAGCGCCACTGCGGGTCGTGGGTCAACCGCGCGCTGAAGATGCCGGCGATCAAGCGCATCGTCACCCTCGGCCCGTGCAGCGATGACCTGCATAACCCGCAGCTGCGCGGCGGCAACCTCGGCGCCCTCACGCGCGGGCAATTGCAGCTGTTTCCATGGCAGCACCCGCCGTCGAAAGTCTGGGGGCGGGTCGGCGATGGCGCCGGCCACCAGCAGCAGGAAAATTACCTGTACTGGCGCAACCTGGCGGAGCTGGACTGGGCCGCATTCCTTGAGCAAATGATCAGCAGCCTGCCCACCGAAGCCATCTGGATCACCATCGACAAAGATGTGCTGGCCAGCGAAGACGCGGCCACCAACTGGGACCAGGGCGGCATGCGCCTGAGCCATCTGCTCCAGGCCCTGCGGGCCCTGGCGGCGCGCAAACGGATCATCGGCATCGACGTGTGCGGCGAGTTCGCCAAGCCCGTGTTCAGTAACGCCTTCAAGCGTTGGGAGGCCAAGTCCGACCAGCCGCCGGCCGAGCGCTGGAGTGCCGAGGACCTGCAGCGCAATGCCGCGACCAACGAAGCCCTGATCAACCTGTTTGAGGAGCTGTTTCCGTGACTTTGACCGTGGTGTTGCTGGTGGCCTTTTCCATCGTGCTCGATGTGGTCGGCCAGTTGTTTTTCAAGATGGGCCTGGACCGTTTGCCGGAGTTGGAGGGCGGCTTTCGCCTGAACGCGTTCTGGGGCCAGGTGTTCAATGCGCCGTTGTTGTGGGCGGGGCTCGGGGCCTACGCCATCGAGTTTTTCGTCTGGCTTGAAGCCTTGTCCCGCGCGCCGTTGAGCCTGTTGTTTCCGGCGGCGGCGCTGGCTTATTGCGGGGTGGTGCTGGCGGGCAAGCTGGTGCTGGGGGAAACCGTCAGCCGCCGGCGCTGGATGGGCACGCTGGTGATTACTTTCGGCGTGATGTTAGTCGCGATTGCAGGGGGTCAGGCATGAGTACGCAAAATATCGATCAGGGCTGGTTGCACGAACGCCTTGGCACCGTGGTGCTGTGGGCGTTGCTGATTTGCACCGAGAGCGCCGGGCAGCTGTTTACCAAGGTCGCCGGGGACCAACTGGGGCAGATGGATTTCAACTGGCAGTGGTTGTCCGAAGTGGCGCGCAACCCGGGGATTCTGGCGGCGATCGCCAGTTACATCGGCGCGTTTTTCGTGTGGATGCTGATCCTGCGGCGCAGCAGCCTGTCGCTGGCGTTTCCGCTGAGTTCGCTGGTGTTTGTGGTGGTGTTGCTCGGTTCGTGGCTGGGGCTGGGGGAACATATCAGCCTGCTGCACTGGGTGGGCGTTGGGGTGATTATCGTCGGGATCGGGTTGTTGGCCGAAGGCGAGGAAAACTGAAAGTATCGCGATGAAATACTGGCTCCATGTGGGAGGGGGCTTGCCCCCGATAGCGGTAGATCAGTCCCGTATGTATTGGCTGACCCTGCGCTATCGGGGGCAAGCCCCCTCCCACATTTTTATCGATGTGCATCAGTTGAACTTGTAGCTGATCGCCGTCTGCACCTGGCTCTGGT
Organism: Pseudomonas veronii; assembly: GCF_002028325.1. NCBI lineage: Bacteria > Pseudomonadati > Pseudomonadota > Gammaproteobacteria > Pseudomonadales > Pseudomonadaceae > Pseudomonas > Pseudomonas veronii. The sequence continues at coordinate 1,324,038 of NZ_CP018420.1, forward strand.
TCACTTTGCCGGCCTGCTTGACGATGCTGCTGTTCGCCGCCGAACCCACCAGGCGGACCCAGCTGGCACTGGTCAACAGCGACCATTTCGTCGCCAGGGGAAACTCGAAGCTCTGGGTGAACGTCACGTTCTGGAAGCCGCCGCTGGCGTTGTAGGGGCGGAAACCCGAGGCGGCGGCTTCGCTATCGCTCACGCCGAAAAACGTGTTGGTCTGGCGTCGGTCGGCAAAATGCGCCATCAGGTCGCTGCTGCCGATGATCCCACCGGCCAGCGGATAGCCCAGCTCGCCGCCGACCTTGCCGAGCACGCCGCCCTGACCCTGGGCGCCGCCCACGGCGCGACCCAGTTGGGCGTAGACGCGCCAGAAGTCGGCCGGCGCGTATTCCACGAACCCACCGACTTCGGCCATGCTCGACACTTCGCGCAGCCCCGACAAGGCGCCGTTGGACGTGCGGCGCGACAGGTAGTTGATGTACGGGCCGGCGCTGAAACCGTTGGTTTTCAAGGCGCTCCAGGACAGGCCGTCATCGGTGCTCAGGCTCACGTCGCCCCAGTCCAGGTCGAGGTATGGAACGGCCGCGGTTTCATAGCGGGTGCCGGTGGGTTCCTTGGGCTGGTAGCTGATACCCGCGCCTGCTTCACCGGTGATGCCGTCGGCCTGCGCGGCTTGTGAAACGCTCCACAGCCCCAGAAATCCGGCGAATACAGCGGAGGTGATCCTGAACATGGTCACTGTTCCTTGATTGAATATGCGCGCATGAACGCGCAAAGCGCAGCCTTGGCGCAAGCACTCATCTTGTTTGTAGCAAGCTACAAAAATTGTAGCTCCTTCGACACAAAACCGTCTGACATCCGCGCAAACCCCCAGCGCCATTGGGTGCTGGCCAGTTGGCACAGTCCCTGCTCTACACCTTCTGCAAGCGCACAGAGCGCGCTCCTCCTCAAGGTAAACGCAGATGATCCACTGGCATATCGTGTGTGACTTCGACGGGACCATTACCCCCACCGATGTCATCGACAACGTCCTCCAACGCTTCGCCGGCCCCGAGTGGGAAACCATCGAGCAGGAATGGTTGGATGGGCATATCGGTTCCCGCGAATGCCTGAGCCGCCAACTCGCGCTGATCAAGGCCACCCCAAGTGAGCTGCTGGCGTATTTCGACAGCGTCGAGATCGACCCGGACTTCCCCGATTTCGTCGATCACGTCATCGGCCTGGGGGCTTCCATCGAAGTGGTCAGCGACGGCATCGAGCAAGGCATCGCGCGGATTCTGTCGCGCAACTACGTGAGCTTGCTGCCGATCCTCGCCAACCGCCTGCGCCAGGTCGACCAGAACAGCTGGCGCATCGACTTCCCGTATGCCAGCGATGCCTGCCGTGCCGCTTCCGGCAACTGCAAGTGCAAATCCACCCCGCGCAACAAGCGCGTGCTGGTGATCGGTGACGGCAAGTCCGACATGTGCGTGGCCTCCACTGCCGACTTCGTTTTCGCCAAGGGCAGCCTTGCCCGGTACTGCGAGGCCAACAACATTCCCCATGCGCGCTTCGACACCTTCGCCGAAGTGAGCGCATTGCTGGCCAAGCTGCCACAGGGCATCGCCGCCAACGCCACGACCTTTGCCCCTACTGACCTCTCTATTGAAAATCAGGAACTCTTCCACCATGTCTGATATCCGCATCGCGAGCGCCGAAGACCAGATTCTTCTGGATAAAGAAGCCAAATACTGCTCTTACGGCGACACCGTTCACTACATCGAGCCACCGCGCATTTTCAGCCGTTGCGAAGGTTCCTACGTGTGGGACACCGAAGATCAGGCCTACCTCGACCTGCAAATGTGGTACTCGGCGGTCAACTTCGGCTATGCCAACCCGCGCTTGAACAATGCGCTGAAACAGCAGATCGACACCCTGCCGCAAATCGCCAGCCAGTACCTGCACAAAGGCAAGATCGAACTGTCGGAAATGATCGCGGTCGACGCCAAGAAGAAGTTCGGCCTCGACGGTCGCGTCCACTTCAACGTCGGCGGTTCGCAGTCCATCGAAGACTCCCTGAAAGTGGTGCGTAACGCTACCAACGGCAAGAGCCTGATGTTCGCCTTCGAAGGCGGCTACCACGGCCGCACCCTCGGCGCGTCGTCGATCACCTCCAGCTACCGCTACCGTCGTCGCTACGGCCACTTCGGCGAGCGTGCGCAGTTCATCCCGTTCCCGTACCACTTCCGCGGCCCTAAAGGCATGACCAAGGAAGAATACGGCAGCCACTGCGTGCAGCAATTCGCCCGCCTGTTCGAGACCGAATACAACGGCGTGTGGGACCCGAAAGTCGGACAGAGTGAATACGCCGCGTTCTACGTCGAGCCGATCCAGGGCACCGGCGGCTATGTGATCCCGCCGATGAACTTCTACCGCGAGCTCAAGCAGGTGCTGGACCAGCACGGCATCCTGATGGTGTCCGACGAAATCCAGATGGGCTTCTACCGCACCGGCAAGCTGTGGTCGATCGAACACTTCGACGTACAACCCGACGTGATCGTGTTCGGCAAGGCGCTGACCAACGGCCTCAACCCGCTGGGCGGCATCTGGGCCCGTGAAGAGCTGATCAACCCGAAGATCTTCCCGCCAGGTTCGACCCACTCCACCTTCGCCTCCAACCCGTTGGGCACGGCGGTAGGCCTGGAAATGTTCAAGATGACCAACGAAGTCGACTACGGCGCGATGGTCATGGCCAAGGGCAAGTTCTTCCTGGAAGGCTTGCAGGACCTGCAGAAACGCTTCCCGATCATCGGCGACGTCGACGGCCTGGGCCTGGCCCTGCGCTGCGAAATCTGCGGCCCGGATGGTTTCACGCCGGACAAGGCGACCCTGGACTACATGGTCGAAGAAGGCATGAAAGGCGACATGGTGGTGGACGGACGCAAACTCGGCCTGATCCTCGACGTGGGCGGCTACTACAAGAACGTGATCACCCTGGCACCGTCCCTGGAAATCAGCTACCCGGAAATCGAACTGGGCCTGAAGCTGCTCGAGCAACTGCTGGTGCGAGCGACTAAACGGTGAGCAACGTCGGGATCGACCTCGGTGAGGGTGATGCCGGCTTCGTTCTCGGTGAAGGGCCGGTCGGCATCCTGTTGATCCACGGCCTGACAGGCACGCCGACGGAACTGCGCCAGGTCGCCAAGGGCCTGGCCAAGGTGGGTAATTGCACGGTGTACGTGCCCACCCTGGCCGGGCACTGCGGCGACAACAGCGACCTGCAGGCCACCGGCTGGCTGGACTGGTACGAAGGGTTGCGCCGAACCTTCGCCCAGGTCCGTCAGCGCCATGAACAGGTGTTTGTCGGCGGTCTGTCGATGGGTGCGGTGATGTCGATGTACCTGGCCTCGGAGCATCCGGGCCAGGTCGCCGGGCTGCTGATGTATTCGACCACCTTGAAGTACGACGGCTGGAGCATCAACAAGCTGGCGTTCCTTACGCCGTTGCTGATGAAAATTCCGTTCGGCGTGCATATCTGTCGCTTTGAAGAGAAGCCGCCCTACGGCATCAAGAACGAACGCCTGCGGGCGATCGTCGAGCGGCAGATGAAGGAAGGGGAGAGCAGCGAGGCTGGCCTGCTGACCATGGAGGGCATCACGGTGCGCGAGTTGCACCGGATGAACGCCGTGGTCAAGAAGCGCATGCCTCAGGTCAAGGTGCCGGCCCTGGTGCTGCATTCGATCGAGGATGACATCACCAGCCGCTGGAACGCCGATTACGTGGAACGTCACCTCGGCGGGCCGGTGACCAAGATCCTGCTGGACAACTGCTACCACATGATCACCGTCGACCTGCAATACCGCCGGGTGATCGAGTTGAGTGCGGAGTTTGTCGAGCTGCACACCGCTTCCGTGGACGCCGGTGCGTTGTGGCGAGGGCGCTTGCCCGCGTCAGGCAGCGAAGCGAGCCTGGAACCTGCCACCTCGTTCTAGTTGTAAGGAGCGCGTGTCATTGAGGGGGCTGCTGCGCAGTCCAGCGGGAGTACGCTCCCTCGCTACAAAGGATTCGATGTGATAACCACCCAAGCCTTCCCGACCATCCGGGCCATCCGGCGCAGTGCCTGGAACGACTGTTTTCCCGGCGCGCTGGAGGACTGGGACTACTACGTTGCCGTGGAAAACGCCGCGATCGACGATTTTCAATGGCGCTACCTGGCGGTATTTGAAGACGGCGCGCTGGTGGCCGTGGCGGCCGCGTTCATCACCCATTACCGCCTCGATACCACGGTGTCGGGCGTCGGCAAGCGCTTGACCTCGCGGCTGGAGCGGCTGTGGCCGGGTGTTTTGCAAGTGGGGCTGTACGCCATCGGTTCGCCGGTGGCCGAGCGTTGTGACGCCGGGTTTGCCAGTGGCGTGCCTGAGGTTCGGCGCGCGCTGTTACTCAAGCACCTGCTGCTGGCGGCGCGCCAGGACGCCGATGAGTTCGGCATCGGCCTGGTGGCGGTCAAGGATGCCCCGACGCAGGACCCGCACTGGGCCGACAGTTGCCGCGCGGCTGGCTTTCAAAGCATGCCGAGCTTGCCCACCGGCTTATTGCCGCTGCCTTACGGCTCGGTGGACGCTTACCTGGGCTCGCTGGGCAAATCCACGCGCAAGGACTTGCGGCGCAAACTGCGCGCGCCAGGCCCAAGGGTGGAGTGGCGGCGCAACATCGACGATGTGCTGCCCGAGGTCATGCGCCTGTACGAAGCCACGCTGACCCGTGCCGAGCTGCAGTTCGAACGCTTGCCCGCGAGTTATTTCACCGGCGTGCTCGAACGCCTTGAACAACGCGCGGTCTGTGTTCTTTACTGGGTCGACGAGCACTTGGTGGCGTTCAACCTGATGCTGGTGGACGAGCATCGGCTGGTCGACAAGTTCTTCGGGCACGACGTGGAGTTTACCCGTGACTACAACCTCTACTTCCGTAGTTGGTTGACCAATGTCGACTACTGTATCCAACACAATATTGCGTTGTATGAGTGTGGCCAGGCCGGATATGCCAGTAAGCTGCGGCTGGGGTGCGAGTTCCAGGGCAACAGCCTGTTCTTCCGCCACCGTAACCGGCTGGTCAACGGCCTGCTCAGACTCGTGAAAATGTTTCTTCGACCGGATCGTTCCGACCCTGCCATGGCTGCTGCGATAAGCGAAACCTGATGATCACCAAGACCCGCCAGAAAGCCCGCCCCTTTGCCATTTCGCGCTGGAGCGTCCAGCGCAAGTTGGTGCTGGCGTTCTGGCTGGTCAGTGTGATTCCGACCATGATCGCGGCCGAGCTGGCCGCCACCACGCTGTCGCAGATTTTCGACAGCAACGTGCGGATCTGGCTGCAGGAATCGACCAAGATCGTCAAGGACGAGATCGGCGACATCCTGCATGACAACGCGCGCATGGCGAAATTGTTCCTGCGCTACGCCAGCCCGCCCTCCAGCCGGGAGGCGGCCAAGCACGACAGGCTCGCCGCCGATATCGCCGAAGCCACGGACATCGACGTGGTGGCCCTGATTCGCAGCAGTGACCACCGGGTGGTGTTCAGCACCGCGCCCAATGACATCGTCAAGCAGATCAACCTGACCAGCAACGCCGCATTGCAGACCGTGCAAGTGGCGGGGGTGAATACCGGCATCGTGGTCTCGACGTTCGAGACCAGCCAGGACGGCGTTGACTACGTGCTGCTGGTGGCCACCTACCTGGACAGCAGTTTCCTCACCAGCGTAGCCGACGTACATTCCCTCGACCTGCGCCTGTACCTGGCCAACCCCGGCGGTTTCTCGGAAATTTTCTCGACCCAGCGCTTCATGGATCACCCCTCGCACATCCCGAAAGGCGTCGAAGCCGAGATGCGCAGCAGCAAGCAACCCAGCGAACAGTTCACCAACAAATACAGCGGTTTGTACTGGCCGATCTTCAACGATGCCGGCGAGCTGCAAGGCGTGATCTTCAGCGGCCTGCTGCGCCATACCAGCCTGGTCGGGCTGGTGAACCAGAGCAACCTGTTCGTGCTGATTTTCCTGCTCAGCTCGGCACTGTCCCTGGCGGCGGGGCTGCTGGTGTCGCGGCGCTTGACCCAACCGTTGCGCGATCTGTCCCAGGGCGTGAGCGCCGTGATCTCGGGCAATTATGCCCACCGTGTGGTGGTCAGCGGCGGCGATGAGCTGGCGCAATTGAGCAGCACCTTCAACCATATGACCGAACGGCTGGGGGAGTTGCATCACCTCGAAGCCCAACTGCGCCGGCGCGACCGCCTGCATGCCCTGGGTGAAGTCGCCATGGGCCTGGCCCACGAAATCCGTAACCCGCTGGGGATCATCAAGACCGCCACCCAACTGCTGCACCGTCGCGCCGACTTGCCGGAAGCCGACAAGCGCCACCTGGAATATGTGATCAGCGAAGTCAGCCGGATCAACGACCTGATCACCGAGTTTCTCGATTTCGCCAAACCCAACGCGCCGCTGCGCGTATTGCAACCGGCGCGCGCGCTGGTGGAGGAGATCCTCGGCTTCTGCAGCCCGGAACTGGCCAGCCACAAAATCGACGCCCACATCGACGACCAGGCGCCTGGCGCGACCATCTATGCCGACGCCAAGCAGCTCAAACAGGCCTGCCTCAACCTGATTCTCAACGCTATCGATGCAATGCCCGAAGGTGGCCGCCTGACCCTGGGCATTCGTTCGATGGGCGACAACACGGTCATCAGCGTCGCCGACACCGGCCAGGGTATCCCGGCGGATATGATCGAGCGCATCTTCACCCCGTTCGTCACCACCAAGGCCTCCGGCACCGGCCTGGGCCTGGCCAAAGTCTATTCGATCATGGAAAGTCACGACGGCAGCATCGAATGCATCAGCGAGAATGATGCCGGCGCTACGTTCAGCCTGTACATTCCGGCAATCGGCGAAGACGACGAGGACAGTCATGACGCATAACATATTGGTGGTCGACGACGAGCCCAAGCTCTGTGACCTGTTGTCGTCGGCCCTCAGCCAGAATGGCGTCCAGGTGTTCACGGCGGGTAACGGCCTGCACGCGCTCAAAGTGCTGGAGCAGGAAGACATCGACCTGGTGATCAGCGACTGGCGCATGCCGGGCATGGACGGTCCGGCGCTGCTGGCCGAGATCAAGGCGCGCTATTCCCAGGTGCCGGTGATCGTGATGACCGCCTACAGCACGGTGAAAAACGCCGTACAGTCGATGCGCAACGGTGCGTATGACTACATTGCCAAGCCGTTCGATATCGACGAGCTGGACATCACCGTGGCCAAGGCCCTGCAGTTTCGCGACATCATGCGCGACAACGCCCGCATGCGCGCCGAGCTGGACGAGCAGGCGCAGTTCGACAGCCTGGTGGGCGACAGCCCGGCGTTTCGCAAGGTGTTGCAGGCAGTGGATTCGGTGCGCGACAGCAGCGCAACGATCCTGCTGACCGGCGAAAGCGGCACCGGCAAGGAAATGGTCGCCCGCGCCATCCACAAGCACGGCAGCCGGGCCGACAAACCGTTCGTCGCGGTCAATTGCGCGGCGATTCCCGAAGGGCTGCTGGAAAGCGAAATGTTCGGCCATCGCAAGGGCGCCTTCACCGGTGCCGTGGCCGACCGGGTCGGGCGTTTTATGCAGGCTGACAAGGGCACGCTGTTTCTCGATGAAGTGGGCGACATGCCGCTGGCGCTGCAGGCCAAGATTCTGCGCGCCTTGCAGGAGCGGGTGATCGAGCCGGTGGGCGACCCCCGCGAGCGCAAGGTGGACGTGCGCGTGATCGCCGCCACCAACAAGAACCTGTTGGAGGCGGTGGCCAACAAGGAGTTTCGCGAAGACTTGTATTACCGCCTCAACGTGTTCCCGATCCCGCTGCCGCCCTTGCGCGAGCGCGTGGAAGACATCGCGCCCCTGGCCCGGCACTTCGCCCAGACCTTGAGCGCCACCGCTGGTAAACGCATCACCGGTTTCAGCCCCGAGGCCTTGCAGGCCATGACGGCGTATCACTGGCCGGGCAATATCCGCGAGCTGCAGAACTGCGTGGAACGCGCGACTATCGTGGCGTCATCGCCGGTGATTGAAGATATCGACTTGCCGGGTTATCTGTTCGCGTCCAAGCCCCGCGAGGGCGGCGTGACGGCGATCCTCAGCGACGGACCGGGCATTCCCCAGGACCTGGATGCGGCGCTGGCGGAGGTGGAGAAAGCCTACATCCAGGCGGCATTGCACGAGAGCAATGGCGTACAGGCGGCCGCGGCGGCGAAGATCGGGATTTCCGAGCGCAGCTTCTGGTATCGCCTGAAGAAGCTGGGGATTCAGGTCGACAAAATAGTCCGCTGAGTTGCCTGGCACAGCACTGTTCTAAATGTGGGAGGGGGCTTGTGGTGTGTCAGGTCTGCAGGCGTACCCAGACGCTGACCAGAACAGTCGCTGCCATCAACCACGCTAGCGCTGCTACGGCTAAAGAGGCTTCCAGGCGCAGGCGATCGACCAGCACGTAGAGCGTCGCCAAATACACAAAGTACGGAATGATCGACCACATCCCGAACAGGATGGTGGTCTTCAAATCGTCCACCGAACGGCCTTTGCCGACGATGTAATGGGCGATCAGCGCAAAGGTCGGGAACAGCGGCACCAACCCGGCGATGTAGTAATTCCGGGTCTTGGCCAACGCGGCCAGTATCAGCACCACCGCCGCGCCCAGGGCGGCCTTCAATATCAGATCCACGCGCGGTTCCTCAGTGGCTCAAACCGTATTTCTTGACCTTGTCGAACAGGGTGGTCTTGGCCATTCCCAGTTCCTGGCTGGCCTGGGTCAGGTTGCCGCCGCTGCGTTGCAGGGCGTCGTTGAGCAGGTTGCGTTCGAAGGCTTCCACCGCTTCGGTGAAGGCCAGGCCCTGGCTGCCGCTGCTGGCGCCGCTTTTCTTGAAGGCGGGCAGGCCCAGGGCGAAGCGCTCGGCGACGTTGCGCAGTTCACGCACGTTGCCCGGCCAGTCGTGGCTCATCAGGTTGGATAGGGTCTGGTTGTCGAGGTCCGGCACGCTGCGGTCGAAGCGCAGGGATGATTGCTGCAGGAAGTGTTCGAACAGTTGCAGGATGTCTTCGCGGCGTTCGCGCAAAGGCGGCAGTTCCAGGGTCACGACGTTGAGGCGGTAGTACAGGTCGCTACGGAACTGGCTGGCGCGGCTCAATTCGTCGAGGTCGGATTTGGTGGCAGCGATCACCCGGCAATCCACCGCCACGCTCTGGTTCGAACCCAGGCGTTCGAGGGTGCGTTCCTGCAACACGCGCAGCAGCTTGATCTGCAGGTTGATCGGCATGCTTTCCACTTCATCGAGAAACAGCGTGCCTTCGTGGGCGTGCTCGATCTTGCCGATCCGACGTTTGCCGGCGCCGGTAAAGGCGTTGGCTTCGTGGCCGAAAATCTCGCTTTCGAACAGGTTCTCCGGCAGGCCGCCGCAGTTCAGCGCGACGAACGGGTGAGCGTGGCGTCGGCTGAAATCATGCAGGCACCGCGCGACCAGTTCCTTGCCGGTGCCGGTCTCGCCTTCAATCAGCACGTTGGCCGAGGTATCCGCGACGTTGGCGATCAATTCGCGCAGGTTCTGCATCGCCGGCGAGCGGCCGATGATGCGTCCTTCCAGGGAGTCGCGCTCGGCCAACTGGCGGCGCAGCGCCCAGACTTCCCGCGCCAGCCCGCGCTGTTCCAGGGCGCGGCGCGCGACGTCGACCAGGCGTTCGGGAGAGAAGGGTTTTTCCATGAAGTCATAGGCGCCGTTGCGCATGGCGCCGACCGCCATGGAAATATCGCCGTGCCCGGTAATCAATACCACCGGCAGGCTTTTATCCAGGGCCTTGAGGCGGGTGAGCAGTTCCAGGCCGTCGATACCCGGCAGGCGGATATCGCTGATGACGATGCCAGCAAAGTTCTCGCCGATGCGCTTGAGCGCCTCTTCGGCACTGCCCACGCCGACGCTGGGGATGTCTTCCAGTGCCAGGGCTTGCTGGCAGCCGAGCAGCACGTGGGGGTCGTCTTCGACGATCAGGACGGTGAGGTCAGGGTTTTTTTCTACGTTCATGACGACTCGGCTGTTTGAGCGCCCGCCAGCGGCAGGCTCAGGACAAAGGCAGTACCACCACCGACGGGATGCTCCACGGCGAGGTTGCCGCCGGTGGCCGCGGCCAGGCTGGCGGACAACGTAAGGCCAAGGCCCAGGCCTTGCTCGCCGGGTTTGGTGGTGAAGAACGGTTCGAACAGATGCTTGCGCGCCTCGGGGTCGATGCCATGGCCGTTATCGCGCACCTGCAGGCGGTATTTGCCGTCGGCTTCGTGGCCTTCCAGCCACAGTTCCGGCGCCGGTTGTGCTTGCATGGCATCGAGGGCGTTGCCGATCAGGTTGACCAGGATCTGCTCCAGGCGCGTCTGGTCGATCTGCAATTGGGCCGGGGCAAAGTCGCGGTGCAGCGTCAGCGGCAGGCTGTCGAGGCGTGCGCCGAGCACTTGGAACGCGGCATCCACGGCCTTGCCCAGGTTGGCTTCGCCCTGGTCGTCGCCGCGCCGCGCGAAGGAGCGCAGGCTGGCGGTGATGCGGCCCATGCGGTCGATCAATTCGTTGATGGTCTTGAGGTTGGCGCTGGCGGTATCCAGCGCGCCGCGTTCGAGGAAGCGCACGGTATTGCCGGACAACGTGCGCAACGCGGCGAGGGGTTGGTTCAATTCGTGGGCGATGCTGGTGGACATCTGGCCGATGGCCGCCAGCTTGCCCGCCTGCACCAGCTCATCCTGGGCGCGGCGCAGGGTTTCCTCGGCCTGGCGGCGTTCGCGAATCTGCCCCTTGAGGCGCTCGTTGCTCGCGCGCAGGTCGGCGGTGCGTTCGGCAATCCGGCGTTCCAGCTGGCTGTTGGCTTCCTGCAAGGCTTCCCGGGCGGCGAGGCGGGTGGCGATGACTTTGCGTCGTTCGTTCCAGGCAATCAGCAGGAGCGCCACCAGGCCAAAGGCGACGGCCACCAGGATGCCCTGGTTGATCGCTGCACGGCGCAGATCGTTGAGCGGGGTGAGCAGGGTGAAATTCCACGGCGTGTCGCTCAGCGGCCGGGTCTGGGCCAGGTAGCTGACTTCGTGTTCGTCGGCTACTACTTCGCTGTTGGCCGGAAAGGTCAGTTTTTCTGTGCCTTCGTTGAGGCGCTCGCGGGCCAGGGGCTCCAGCTCGTTCAGCGTTGCCCAGTAATATTGCAGGCTGTGCGCCAGGCGGTCCTTGGTCTCATCGCTCAGGGGGCGCACGGCCTTGAGGCGGCGGGCCGGGTCGCTGGAAAGGATGATGATGCCGTTCTCGTCGCTGACAAACGCTTCGAGACGCGCGCGTTTCCAGCGTTCCTCCAGCGCTTCGAGGCGGACCTTGACCACAGCGACGCCGATGATCTTGCCGTGCTCTTCCAGGCCGTGGGCCAGGTAGTAGCCGGGTTCGCCATTGGTGCTGCCGATGCCATAGAAACGCCCGGGCTGGCCGCGCACGGCGTTCTGGAAATAGGCGCGGAAGGACAGGTCTTCACCCTGGTAGCTGTCGGCATCGCGCCAGTTGCTGGTGGCCAGTACGCGGCCGGTGGTGTCCATCACATAGATGGCCCGACTGCGGCTGCGCCGGTTCAGGCCTTCGAGGTAGTCGTTGACGGTCTTGCGGGTGTCCTGGTTCGGCTCGGCCAGCAGCGTGGACACGCTGGATTCGAGTTCCAGGAGGCTGGGCAGGTACGTGTATTTGCTCAGTTCGCTTTCGACGGTGCGGGCATGCAGCTCCAGCTGGCGTTCGCCGGTATCGCTGAGGGTGCGGATGCCATAGTACTCACTGATCCAGAAGCCGATATAACCCAGGCCGATCATCAGGGCGATGATCAACGGCGGCAGGAACAGTTGGCGGATCAGACGAGGCTTCACGGCAAGTGATGGCGGCGCGGCGCGATAGAGGTTGGGGTCGCATTTCATCACAGATGCCTTGGGTCAGCTACCGCTCACCCCTTCCTGTAGGAGCGAGCTTGCTCGCGAAAAAACCAAGGGCACCGCGTTCATCCAGGATGTGCGCTTCATCGTTGCCGTTTTTTGCGAGCAAGCTCGCTCCTACAGGAGGAGCAAGCTGTGGCTTTTTTAGTGCTGCAGGATTTTCTCGAGGAAGTGCTGCGCGCGTTCGGAGCGGGCGCTGATGTCGCCGAAGAACTCTTCTTTCGGGCAGTCTTCGATGATCTTGCCGGCGTCCATGAAGATCACGCGGTCGGCCACTTTGCGGGCGAAGCCCATTTCGTGGGTCACGCACATCATGGTCATGCCTTCCTGGGCCAGTTGCACCATCACGTCCAGCACTTCGTTGACCATTTCCGGGTCGAGGGCCGAGGTCGGTTCGTCGAACAGCATGACGATCGGGTCCATGGCGAGGGCGCGGGCAATCGCCACACGTTGCTGCTGGCCACCGGAAAGCTGGCCAGGGTGCTTGTGGGCGTGCGCCGACAGGCCGACGCGATCAAGCAGTTGCAGGCCCTTCTTGGTGGCTTCTTCCTTGCTGCGGCCGAGCACCTTGATCTGCGCGATGGTCAGGTTTTCGGTGATGGTCAGGTGCGGGAACAGCTCGAAGTGCTGGAACACCATGCCGACGCGCGAGCGCAGTTTCGGCAGGTTGGTCTTCGGGTCGGCGATGGACGTGCCGTCGACGATCACGTCGCCTTTCTGGAACGGTTCCAGCGCGTTGACGCACTTGATCAGGGTGGATTTACCCGAGCCGGACGGCCCGCACACCACGATCACTTCGCCTTTTTTAACCTCGGTGCTGCAATCGGTCAGCACCTGGAAGTCGCCATACCACTTGTTGACGTTTTTGATAGAGATCATACGGCAAACCTTTTTTGCAGACGCTTGACCAGCAGCGAGGCGGAAAAGCTGATGATGAAGTAGACGACACCGGCGAAGATCAGGAACTCATTGGAGCGGCCGATGATGTCGCCGTTGGAGCGGGCGGAGTTGAGGAAATCCACCAGGCCCACGGTGTAGACCAGCGAGGTGTCCTGGAACAGGATGATGCTCTGTTGCAGCAGCAACGGGGTCATCTTGCGGAACGCCTGGGGCAGGATGATCAGGCGCATGGTCTGACCGTAAGTCATGCCCATGGCCTGCGCGGCCGCCATCTGGCCCTTGGGGATCGACTGCACGCCGGCCCGCACGATTTCACAGAAGTACGCGGCCTCGAACATCATGAAGGCCACGACGCAGGAGGTGAACGCACCGATCGGCGTGTCTTCGCCGGTGATCCAGCGCAGCACGAAGGGCACCGCCAGGTAGAACCAGGTGATGACCAGCAGCAACGGGATCGAGCGGAAATAGTTCACGTAGGCGCCGGCCAGGCGTGACAGCAACTTGCTGGACGACAGGCGCATCAACGCCAGGATCGTGCCGAGGACAATACCGCCGACCACGCCCATGACCATCAACTGCAAGGTCATGACCATGCCGTTCCACAGGCCGGGGATCGCGGGGATGATGCCGCTGAAATCGAATTCCATTATTTACCCCCCACGGAGATCAGGCCGGGCACGGCGACTTTCTTCTCGACCAGGCGCATCAGCAACATCAGGCTCATGTTCAGGGTGAAGTAGATCAGCGTGGCCAGGGTGAAGGCTTCAAACAGGTTGGCCGAGAATTCGGCGGTCTGCTTGGTTTGTGCCAGCAATTCCATCAGGCCGATCAAGGACGCCACGGAGGAGTTCTTGAACACGTTGAGGAATTCCGAGGTGAGCGGCGGAATGATGATCCGGTAAGCCTGCGGCAGCAGCACGTTCCAGTAGATCTGCGGCAGCTTGAAACCCATGGCGCGGGCGGCGGCTTCCTGGCCACGCGGCAGCGCCTGGATGCCGGTGCGTACCTGCTCGCAGACACGGGCGGCGGTGAACAGGCCCAGGCACACCACAACGCTCAGGTAGGCCGAGGTGGTCGGGTTCAGGTCTTGCTTGTACCAGTCCTGCAGGTTTTGCGGCAGCAGGTCGGGTATCAGGAAGTACCAGATGAACAGCTGCACCAGCAGCGGCACGTTGCGGAACAGTTCCACGTAGCAGGTGGCGATGCCCGATACGATACGGTTTGGCACGGTACGCATGACCCCCAGCATGGAGCCCAGCAGCAAGGCGATGATCCATGCCACGACGGCGATGGCAATGGTCCAGCCCAGGCCGGCGATGTACCAGTCGAGATAAGTCTCGCTGCCAACGCCAGTGGACTTGAAGAACACGCCCCAGTCCCAGTTGTAATTCATTAGGGTCTCCCCTCGAGATCGATCGATGTACAAGCACCCGCTTGGGGAAAATCCGTTCCCGCCTGACGGTGAACGCCAGGCACACACGATCGGCTCGAAAACCGCCCGGTCGAGTGTTCCAAAATATAGCCAGCAGGTAGTAACAGACGCCTGAGGGAGGAGTGGCTCCCTCAGGAGATAAGGTTAGCCAGAAATCAGATTTTTACGTCAGGCGCAGGCTTATCGCTCGGATTGGCGATCAGTTCCTTGACCTTGTCGCTCATCGGGAAGTTCAGGTTCAGGCCTTTTGGTGGGATCGGGCTTTCGAACCACTTGCTATAAATCTTGTTGATTTCACCGGATTTGTAGAGCGCGACGATGGCGTCATCCACGGCTTTCTTGAACGCAGGATCTTCTTTGCGAACCATGCAGGCGTAGGCTTCGAAGGACTGCGGAGTACCAGTGATAACCCAGTCATTCGGCTTCTTGGCCTTGGCTTCTTCACCGGCCAGCAGGGCGTCGTCCATCATGAAGGCAACGGCGCGGCCGCTTTCCAGCATCTGGAAGGACTCGCCGTGGTCTTTGGCGGAGATGACGTTCATGCCCATCTGCTTGTCGGCGTTCATCGCCTTGATGATGCGCTCGGACGTGGTGCCGGCGGTGGTCACGACGTTTTTGCCTTTGAGGTCGGCGAAGTCGCTATAGGACGGCTTGCCATCCTTGTCTTTCTTGACCAGCAGGCGGGTGCCGATTTCGAAGATGTTGGTGGTGAACGCCACTTGCTGGGCGCGTTCGGCGTTGTTGGTGGTGGAACCGCACTCGATGTCCACGGTGCCGTTCTGCACCAACGGGATACGGGTCTGGGAAGTGACCAGGTTGTACTTGGCCTGCAGCTGGGGCTTGTTCAGGTCTTTTTTCAGGGCTTCGACGATAGCCAGCTGAATGTCGTGGGAGTAGCCGACCGGTTTACCCGAACCATCCGCGATGTAGGAAAACGGAATGGAGCTGTCGCGGTGCCCGAGGGTGATGGTGCCCGAGTCGTTGATTTTTTTCAGCGTGCCGGTGAGTTCGGCGGCGAAAACTGGAGTGCTGATCAGAGCGGCAGCGATAGCTGCGCCCAAAATATGGGGAACGATGCGCATCAATACTTCCTCGACATTTGTTTTTTTTATGAAGCCGGTTAAGCGGCTCTCTTATACAGCGAATGCCCGTGACGGCTCCTGAGGCATCTCAGGCAATCGTCCTGAAGTGTAGAGCATGAGTCGTGCCAGTCCACGACTAAAAGGTTAACAGTATGATTTATATAGGAATTAACTTTTTATGAGCGAGGATTTATAACGGCCAGATCCGGCAAACCGAATCGCGCAGGGGAATGCTGTTCGGAAAACCGAATGGCTGAACCGATATGAAAAAGCCCCTGGGCCTTGCGGCGCAGGGGCTTTTGTACGAGCAGTCTGTCAGGCCGCCTGGATCTTGCTGCGGTTATGCTCAACCTTGGACAGATAACGCCGCACATTGGCCTGTTCTTCCGGAGTGGTGAACAGGCCAAGCTTGGTGCGGCGCCACAGCACGTCCTCGGGTTGGGTCGCCCATTCTTCGGCGCACAGGTAGTCGACTTCGCGGGTGTACAGGCCGCCACCGAGGTGGTCGCCGAGGTCGGCCAGCGATTGCACGCCTTCGAGCAGGCGCCAGGTGCGGCTGCCGTAGGTGGTGGACCAGCGCCGCGCGATTTCGCTTGGCACCCAGTCGAACTGGGTACGGATGGCCGCAGCGAGGGCTTCCGGCGTGCTCATGTCTTCGCCGCCCGGCAGGCTGGCGGTGGCGGTCCAGCTTGGGCGCATCTGTGTGAAATAGGGCGCCAGGTGAGCCATCGCCGACTCGGCGAGTTTGCGGTAGGTGGTCAGTTTGCCGCCGAACACCGACAGGATCGGCGCCTCACCAGCGCCGCCGGAGAGCGACAGGGTGTAGTCGCGGGTGATGGCCGACGGGTTGTCCGACTCATCGTTGCACAGCGGGCGCACGCCGGAGTAGGTGTGGACGATGTCGTCGCGGCTCAGTTGCTTCTTGAAGTGAGCGTTGACCACCTTGAGCATGTAGTCGGTTTCACCTTCGGTGATCGCCACTTTCTCCGGATCGCCGGTGTATTCGCGGTCGGTGGTGCCGATGATAGTCAGGTGGTCCAGGTATGGAATCGTGAACACGATGCGCTGGTCTTCGTTCTGCAGGATGTGCGCGTGGGCGCCTTCGTACAGTTTCGGCACGATCAGGTGGCTGCCCTGGATCAGACGGATGCCGTAGGGCGAATCCAGCTTCAAGTCTTCCTTGATGAATTTGGCGACCCACGGCCCGGCGGCATTCACCAGCGCCTTGGCGCGGATCGAGAACAGGCTGCCGTCGGTGCGTTCCATGTTCATTTCCCACAGGCCCTTGCTGCGGTACGCGCTGACGCAGCGGGTTTGGGTGTGGATGTGTGCGCCTTTTTCACGCGCGGCCATGGCGTTGAGCACCACCAGGCGGGCGTCATCGACCCAGCAGTCGGAATATTCGAAGCCTTTGGTGATTTCGCTTTTCAGCGGGCTGTCGGGGCCGAACTTGAGGCTTTTCGAACCGGCGAGTTTTTCGCGCTTGCCCAGGTGGTCATACAGGAACAGGCCGGCGCGGATCATCCACGCCGGACGCAGGTGCGGGCGGTGCGGCAACACAAAGCGCATCTGCTTGACGATGTGCGGGGCCTTGGCCAGCAGGACTTCGCGTTCGGCCAGGGCTTCGCGCACCAGGCGGAATTCGTAGTGTTCGAGGTAACGCAGGCCGCCGTGGATCAGCTTGCTGCTGGCAGAGGACGTGTGGCTGGCCAGGTCGTCCTTTTCGCAAAGGAATACCGACAACCCGCGCCCGGCTGCGTCTGCTGCAATGCCGACGCCATTGATCCCGCCACCGATTACGGCAACGTCATAGACTTCGGCAAGCGGTGGAGCAGGCAAGGTGGAAGGGTTCATCGGCTGGCCTCGCGATCTTTTCGTATTGGAAATCGAACATTAATGTTCATTTCCGAAAATGGTAGCTGATAAACGCGCCCACAGCCACCCGACTTCGATTGAAAAAACTCATCGAAGGGCGAGAAAAGGAAAATTTGTGAACATGTGCCTGGGGAAGGCTCAAGGAAATGGGGGCTGGATCAATCGCTATCGGGGGCAAGCCCCCTCCCACATTTGAATGGGTTCACACATCAAAGTGTGGGAGGGGGCTTGCCCTCGATAGCGTCAGTGCAGTCGCTAGACGACTTCCAGCCGAACCTTATGCTGGTTCAACAACTGCACCAGCGCCGGCACCGGCTGCTGGTCGGTCACCAGGCAGTCCACCAGGCTGATCGGGCCCAGGCGAATCATGGCATTGCGCCCGAATTTGCTCGAGTCAGCCGCCAGGATCACCTTGCGCGCATTGGCGATGATCGCCTGGGAAACCCGCACTTCCTGGTAGTCGAAGTCGAGCAGGCTGCCGTCTTCATCGATACCGCTGATGCCGACCAGGGCGAAATCGACCTTGAACTGGTTGATAAAGTCGACGCTGGCCTGGCCCACCACGCCGCCGTCACGTCGCACACTCCCGCCAGTCAGCAGCACGTCGAAGTCGTCCTTGGCGCTGAGCATGGTGGCGACGTTGAGGTTGTTGGTGATGATTTTCAGGTGATTGTGGTTGAGCAACGCACGGGCGATGGATTCGGTGGTGGTGCCGATGTTGATGAACAGCGAGGCATGGTCGGGGATTTGTGCGGCGATCGCTTCGCCGATGCGCTGTTTCTCGTCGCGCATCTGGTCGGCCCGCATGGCGTATGCGGTGTTTTCGACGCTGGAATCATAGGCTGCGCCGCCGTGGTAGCGGCGCAACAGGTTGGCGTCCGCCAGCTGGTTGATATCGCGGCGGATGGTTTGCGGGGTGACAACGAACAACTGCGCCATTTCCTCGATACTGACGTAGCCGCGTTCGCGGACCAGTTCGAGGATTTGTTGCTGGCGGGGAGGCAGATTCATTGGGCGTCCTTTGGGCTGCCATACAAAAGTGGCCCATGATGACGCAGGAATCTGCTCCCTGCCAGTTACAACCCTAAGTGGTTCCGGCGAAGGGCTTATTCAGCGCCTTCGTGCGGTTCCCAATCACGGGTGCGGCTCACCGCTTTTTGCCAGCCGGCGTAGAGTTTCTCCTTGGCCGCTTCTTCGAGCTGGGGTTCGAATTCGCGCTCGATCACCGCTTTGCCGCGCAATTCCTCCAGGCTGCCCCAGAAGCCGCAGGCCAGGCCCGCCAGGTAGGCGGCGCCGAGTGCCGTGGTTTCGCGCATTTGCGGGCGTTCGACCTGGGTGCCGAGGATATCGGCCTGGAACTGCATCAGGAAGTTGTTGGCCACTGCGCCGCCGTCCACGCGCAGGGATTTAAGGCGTTCGCCGGAGTCCTGCTGCATCGCGTCCAATACGTCGCGGGTCTGGTAGGCAATCGACTCCAGAGCTGCGCGAATAATGTGATCCACGCGCACGCCACGGGTCAGGCCGAACAACGCGCCACGGGCATACGGGTCCCAATACGGCGCGCCCAGGCCGGTGAACGCGGGCACCAGGTACACGCCGTTGCTGTCCTTGACCTTGCCGGCGAAGTATTCGGTGTCGTGGGCGTCGTTGATGATTTTCAGCTCGTCGCGCAGCCACTGTACGGTGGAACCACCGTTGAACACGGCGCCTTCCAGGGCGTAGGCCACTTCGCCACGCGGGCCGCAGGCGATGGTGGTGAGCATGCCGTGCTTGGATTTCACCGCTTTGTCGCCGGTGTTCATCAGCAGGAAGCAACCGGTGCCATAGGTGTTCTTGGCTTGGCCCGGTTCCACGCACATCTGGCCGAACAGCGCGGCCTGCTGGTCACCGGCGATGCCGCCGATGGCAATGCCACTCTTGGTGCGGCCGTAGATTTCCGACGACGATTTCACTTCCGGCAGCATTTCCCGCGGCACATCGAGGATGTCCAGCATCTTCGCGTCCCACTCCAGGGTGTGGATGTTGAAGAGCATGGTGCGCGAGGCGTTGGTGTAGTCGGTGACGTGGGTCTTGCCGCCGGTGAATTTCCAGATCAGCCAGCTGTCGATGGTGCCGAACAGCAGCTCGCCGTTGCGCGCACGTTCGCGGCTGCCTTCGACGTTATCGAGAATCCACTTGAGCTTGGTGCCGGAGAAGTACGGGTCGGTGACCAGGCCGGTGGTGTCGCTGATGTATTGCTCGTGGCCATCACGCTTGAGCTGCTGGCAGATCTCGGTGCTGCGGCGGCACTGCCAAACGATGGCGTTGTAGATCGGGCGGCCGGTGACTTTGTCCCAGACCACGGTGGTTTCGCGCTGGTTGGTGATACCGATGGCGGCGACCTGGTCATGGTGCAGGCCGGCCTGGGCCAGGGCTTCGACCATCACCGCGCTCTGGGTCGCGAAGATTTCCATCGGGTCATGTTCGACCCAGCCCGCTTGCGGGTAATGCTGGGCGAACTCACGTTGGGCGGTGCAGACCACGTTGGCGTCACGATCGAAGATGATCGCCCGGGAACTGGTGGTGCCCTGATCGAGGGCAATGATGTAGTTCTTATTCTGAATGTCGGTCATGTCGATTGCCTTGGACGAGAAATAAGGAAGTGGGTAAACCGCCTGGGCCACGAAGGGGCAGGGTGGACCAGGCTGGCTATCAGGAAATGCGGGTGTTGCCGTTGACGGCGCTGTCTTCGGTTTCGGCGACAGCGGGTGCGGCGCTTGGCAGGTGACGGGCAATCAGCCCGCGATACGCTGCAGCCCCCAGGCATGCACCGACAATCGGTGCGAAAATCGGCACCAGGAAGTAGGGAATATCACGCCCGCCAGTAAAGGCCATTTCACCCCAACCGGCGAAAAAGGTCATCAGCTTGGGCCCGAAATCCCGTGCCGGGTTCATCGCAAAGCCGGTCAGCGGGCCCATCGCGCTGCCAATCACCGCGATCAGCAAGCCGATCAGCAGCGGTGCCAACGGGCCGCGTGGCAGGCCGTTGTTATCGTCGGTCAGGGCCATGATCACGCCCATCAGGATCGCGGTGATGACCATTTCCACCAGGAAGGCCTGGGCCGTGCTCAGCAGTGCATGGGGATAAGTCGAGAATACCGAGGCCAATTCCAGGCTGGCCTGGGTGCCGCGCACCAGATGGTGGGTTTGTTCGTAATCGAAAAACAGGTTGCTGTAGAGCGTGTACACCAGGGCCGCGGAGCAGAAGGCGCCGGCGACTTGGGCGAGGATATAGAAGGGCAGTTTGCGCTTGTCGAAATCGGCAAAGAGACACAGGGCGATGCTGACCGCCGGGTTCAGATGTGCCCCGGAGATGCCCGCGCTCAGGTAGATCGCCATGCTCACGCCGATCCCCCAGATGATACTGATTTCCCATAAGCCAAAGCTGGCACCCGCGACCTTGAGCGCAGCGACACAACCGGTACCGAAGAAGATCAGAAGCGCAGTCCCCAGGAATTCGGCCATGCATTGGCTCGAAAGTGAAGGCTGTTGAAGTGCAGTTGTCATGGAAAACCTCAATTTGTTGTTCTTGTCTGGCGTCTGGCCTCAACGGGCCTTGCGCGATTTTCACCGTGTCGAGGATCCCCATCCCGGGCACGGCTTACTGCTGGAATGCTGCGGATGTATTCCTACAGTATTCGGAAACGAAAAAATATAGACAAGAATGACTGCTGTCAAAGGTCGAAAGTGAACTATCAGTCATTTTCGAACTATAGGTTTGATGAATGATCACGCTCGCCACAGTAAGTATTGCCATGAGTGAGGGGCGTACTAGAGCGTTTTGTGTGGGCTTGGCCTAGAATTGGCCATCCGTTTGCCACGCCTGGAGCGTCCATGACCCCTGCATTGGATTTGTTGAAAAAAGTTCGCGCCGAACATCGCATTCACAGTTATGAACACGATCCCAAAGCTGCCTCGTATGGCCTGGAGGCCGCGGAAAAGTTGGGTCTGGACCCGGCGCAGGTGTTCAAGACCTTGCTGGCGAGCAGCGAGAAGGGCGAATTATTGGTGGCGGTGGTGCCGGTCGTCGGAAGTCTGGACTTGAAAGCCCTGGCGCACGCCGCCGGGGTGAAAAAAGTCGAGATGGCCGACCCGGCGGCGGCGCAGCGTTCCACTGGCTATCTGCTGGGGGGGATCAGCCCGCTGGGACAGAAAAAGCGTTTGCGCACCTTTATTGATATTACCGCGCAGCCGTTCCCGACGATTTTTGTCAGCGCCGGGAGACGGGGGTTGGAAGTGGAGTTGTCCGCAGCGGTTCTGGCCGAGCATACCCAGGCCACGTTCGCGCCGATCGGCCGGGCCTGAGTTCGAAGGCTGGAGCGGGTTTCTTCAGTTGGCGGGGCTGTAGCGCCGCACACCCGAATCGGTGTGCGGAATCTGCGCCGCCGTGCTGCCGGAAGCCCGGAACAGCACCAGGTGTTCGACGGCGACGCGGATCCCCACGTCGGCACCGACCTGATGGTCGGCGTGGCTGGGGAAGATCGACTCCAACTGAGCGCCCGTCGGCAGTTGCAGGCGGTACAAGGTCGAGGCGCCGAGGAACGTCTTGCCGACGATCCGCGCTTTCAATGCGCTGTCCGGTGCGTAGACGATGTCGTCCGGGCGCAGCAATACATCCACGGCGCCACCTGGCGGCCAGCTATACGCGCGGTTGCCGCGCAGGTCGCCGAGCTCGGTGCTGACCGATTCCGGCGTACACAATTGGCCACGGATGAAATAGCCCTGGCCGACAAAGCTTGCGACGTAGGGTGTGAGCGGTTCGTGATAGAGGTTGTAGGGCGTATCCCACTGCTCCAGGCGACCTTCCTTGAACACGCCGACGTGGTCACTCACGGCAAATGCTTCTTCCTGGTCATGGGTCACCAGGATCGCACTGGTGCCACGTGCCTTGAGAATGTCGCGCACCTCATGGCTGAGCTTGCGTCGCAGCTCGCCATCGAGGTTGGAGAAGGGTTCGTCGAGCAGCAACAATTGCGGCTCCGGCGCCAAGGCGCGGGCGAGGGCCACGCGTTGTTGCTGACCACCGGACAGCTCGTGGGGAAAACGCTTGCCCAGGTTCTTCAGGTTGACCAGCTCCAGCAATTCGGCGACCACGCGGTCTTTCTGCGGGTGCTTGCGAATGCCAAAGGCGATGTTGTCGGCCACGCTCAGGTGGGGAAACAGCGCGTAGTCCTGGAACACCATGCCGATGCGACGTTTCTCCGGCGCCAGGGTGAACCCAGCACTGGAGATGACTTCGCCGGCCAGGCTGATTTCGCCTTCGTGTACCGGTTCGAACCCTGCGATCGCACGCAGGGTGGTGGTCTTGCCGCACCCCGAGGAGCCGAGCAGGCAACCGATGTCGCCGGCGTTGAGGTGCAGGTTGAGGTTCTGTACCACCCGCTGATCTTGATAGCCGCATGCCAGATTGCGCAGGTTCAGCAGTAATGGCTTGCTCATGCGTGGTGGTACGCCGGTTCGACCAGAAATTCGAGCAGGGCCTTTTGTGCATGCAGACGGTTTTCTGCCTGGTCCCAGGCGACCGAACGCGGGTCGTCGAGCAGATCGAGGCTGATTTCTTCGCCACGGTGGGCAGGCAGGCAGTGCATGAACAGCACGTCCGGCGCGGCCAGGTCGAGCAGGGCGCGGGTGACCTGGAACGGTGCAAACAGCTTCAGGCGCTTGGCGGTTTCGTCTTCCTGGCCCATGGAGGTCCAGACATCGGTGCTTACCAGGTGCGCGCCGACCACCGCGTCTTTTGGATCACGCAGGATCTGCACGCGACCATCGGCTTTGGCCAGGAATTCGGCGGACGGTTCGAAGCCTTCCGGGCAGGCGATGCGCAGGTGGAAGTCGAACTGGATCGCCGCTTCTATATAACTGTTGCACATGTTGTTGCCGTCGCCGATCCAGGCCACGGTCTTGCCCTGGATCGAGCCACGGTGCTCGAGGAAGGTTTGCATGTCGGCCAGCAACTGGCACGGGTGCAGGTCATCGGACAGGCCGTTGATCACCGGTACCCGGGAGTTCGCGGAAAATTCGGTCAGGGTGCTGTGGGCAAAGGTCCGGATCATCACCGCATCAAGCATGCGCGACATGACGATCGCGCAATCGCTGATTGGCTCGCCACGGCCCAGCTGGGTGTCACGCGGCGACAGGAAGATGGCCTGGCCACCCAACTGGATCATGCCGGCCTCGAAGGACAAGCGGGTGCGGGTCGACGATTTCTCGAAAATCATCCCGAGCACGCGGTTTTTCAAAGGCTCGAACAGTACGCCGCGGTTACGCAGGTCTTTAAGCTCAATGCCTCGACGGATCACGCTGACCAGCTCTTCGGGCGTGCAATCCATCAGGGAGAGAAAGTGCCTTGCGCTCATCATTAACTACCTTTTTGCAACAGACCGCAGATACTCAAAGCCTTGTTTATTGTGAAAACGGGCGAGACCTGCGGCGAAAGCCGCACGGGGCGACGAAATAGGGGAAGGCGCGATCTTATAATTAAATGTCGCGTCTTACCAATAGGGCTACGGTGTTTAGGGGTGTTCAGACAGGCGCGAGAGCGCTTTTGAAGACGATTTCCTGACAGCAGCGGGTCATTTGTACACTGGCCCTGCGACCTTTTGCAATCCGCGAGGGCGGGGCCAGGCCAGGCTGCGTCGGTTTCAGGGGCACTTCCGCAGGTTTTGAAACATTTTCTCACGCTTGCCCATGGCCTGGCCTGATGCCCTTCGATTCACGCGACGAACGTTGCTGGTGCCCGCCGCAGTCGCGGCCCATAGTCAGGCCAAAGCCCTAATAAAGAGACTGGCCATGACCAAGACTCTCCACCACCGTGCCTGCCATCTGTGCGAAGCCATCTGTGGCCTGACCCTGGAAACCACCCAAGCCGAAGACGGCAGCCTGGCGATCACGTCGATCAAGGGCGACCCACTGGACACCTTCAGTCGCGGGCATATCTGCCCCAAGGCTGTGGCGTTGCAGGATATCCAGAATGACCCGGACCGCCTGCACCAACCCATGTTGCGGGTGGGTAGCGAATGGCAACCGATTGCGTGGGAAGACGCCTTCGCGCTGGTGGCCGAAAAACTGGCGGGCATCCAGGCTCGCTACGGACAGAATTCAGTGGCGGTGTACCAGGGCAATCCCAGCGTGCATAACTACGGGCTGATGACCCACAGCAATTACTTCCTTGGCCTGCTCAAGACACGCAACCGGTTTTCCGCGACGTCGGTCGACCAGTTGCCTCATCACCTCAGCAGCCACCTGATGTACGGCCATGGCCTGTTGTTGCCGATTCCGGATATTGACCACACCGACTTCATGCTGATCCTCGGCGGCAACCCGCTGGCGTCCAACGGCAGCATCATGACCGTGCCCGACGTGGAGAAGCGCCTCAAGGCCATCCAGGCCCGGGGCGGCAAAGTGGTGGTGGTCGACCCGCGGCGCAGCGAGACGGCGGCGATTGCCGATCAGCACCTGTTTGTACGGCCCGGTGGCGACGCCGCGTTGCTGTTCGGACTGCTCAACACGTTGTTTGCCGAAAACCTGACCCGTGCCAGTCACTTGCCAGTCGACGGCCTGGACGATGTGCGCCGCGCAATCGCCGGGTTTACCGCCGAGGCCATGAGCCGCCAGTGCGCGCTGCCTGCCGAGCAGATCCGCCAGCTGGCGCGGGATTTTGCCGCGGCGGACAGGGCCGTGTGTTACGGGCGCATGGGCGTTTCGACCCAGGCATTCGGCACGCTGTGCCATTGGCTGGTGCAATTGATCAATCTGGTCACCGGTAACCTGGATCGTCCAGGCGGCGCCTTGTGTACCACGCCAGCGGTGGACCTGGTGGCCTCCACCTCCGGCGGGCATTTCAATCGTTGGCAGAGCCGTGTGTCGGGGCGTCCGGAGTACGGTGGCGAGTTGCCGGTGTCGGCGTTGGCGGAAGAAATGCTCACCGAAGGTGAAGGACAGATCCGCGCCCTGGTCACCGTGGCCGGCAATCCGGTGCTATCGACGCCGAATGGTCGCCAGTTGGAGCAGGCCCTGGATGGGCTGGAATTCATGGTCAGCGTCGATCTCTACATCAACGAGACGACGCGTTATGCCGACCTGATCCTGCCGTCCACCTCGGCGCTGGAAAACGATCACTACGACACCACCTTCAATATGTTCGCGGTGCGCAATGTCAGCCGTTTCAATCGTGCGATCCTGCCCAAGCCTGACGGCGCGCTGCACGACTGGGAGATCTTCGTCGGCCTGGCCAAGGCGTTTGCCGCGCACACCGGGGTTGCGCTCAAGCCGACCCTGCCACCGGCGCAGATGATCGACTTCGGCCTGCGCACCGGCGTGTATGGCGATGCTTCCAGCCACCAATTGTCGGTGGCAATGCTCGCCGAACACCCCCACGGCGTGGACCTGGGGCCCCTGACGCCCAATCTCGCCGCGCGCCTGAAAACCGCGAATGGCCGGGTACAGGCCGCGCCGGCCGTGATTCTGGCGGACCTCGCGCGCTTCGCGGCGCAACCGCTGCCACCGGCCGACGAATTGCTGTTGATCGGCCGCCGCCATGTGCGCAGCAACAATTCCTGGATGCATAACTATCACCGCCTGGTGAAGGGCAAGCCCCGGCACCAACTGCTCATGCATCCGGAGGATCTGGCCCGCCGCCAATTGAGCGACGGGCAGCGGGTGAAGGTCAGTTCGCGCATCGGCATGATCGAGGTCGAGGTCGCGGCCAGCCTGGACATGATGCCAGGCGTGGTCAGCCTGCCGCATGGTTGGGGCCACGGGCGTCCGGGCGTGCAGATGACGATCGCCAGCCGTCAGCCGGGTGCCAGCGCGAACGACCTGACCGACGAGCGGCAGTTGGATGAGTTATCGGGCAATGCCGCGCTGAACGGCGTGCCGGTCCACGTAGCTGCGGCATAAGGTCTCCGAGCACCACGCTGGGATTTTGCGTTACAATGCGCCACCGTGCCGACCTGTGAGTCGCAAAGTTCCAGCCGAGGTGTTCCATGGATATCATCGAAACGATCAAAGAGCAGATTGCCAACAACACCATTCTGCTTTACATGAAGGGCTCTCCCAATGCCCCGCAGTGCGGCTTCTCCGCGAAAGCGTCCCAAGCCATCATGAAATGTGGCGAGAAATTCGCTTATGTGGATATCCTTCAAAACCCGGAAATTCGCGCGAACCTGCCGAAGTACGCTAACTGGCCGACTTTCCCGCAACTGTGGGTAGCCGGTGAGCTGGTCGGCGGCAGCGACATCATCAGTGAAATGTTCGAGAACGGTGAGTTGCAGACGTTGGTCAAAGACGCAGCGGCAAAAGCGGCAGCCCAGACTGAAGCTTGATTGGCCTGCAACAAAAAGCCCCGCTTCTCATACGAGAGCGGGGCTTTTTTGTGCTTCATCTGTAGGAGCGAGCTTGCTCGCGAAGAACGTCAACGATAACGCGGGCCCCCTGATGGAATGCGGGGCCCTTGAGTTTTTCGCGAGCAAACTCGCGCCTACCGTGAATAAGGGTTATTCACCCATCTGCGATTGCAGGTAGTTCTCCAGGCTGACCTTGTCGATCAGGCCCAGTTGGGTTTCCAGCCAGTCGATATGTTCTTCCTGGTCTTCCAGGATATCTTCCAGCAGTTCGCGGCTGCCGAAGTCCTTGGTCACTTCGCAGTGAGCGATGGCGGCCTTGAGCTCGCTGTGGCTCTTGCGTTCGAAGCCCAGGTCGCTGCTGATCATTTCGTGGGTGTGCTCGCCGATGTTCAGCTTGCCCAGGTCCTGTACGTTCGGCAGGCCTTCCAGGAACAGGATGCGCTTGATCAGGGCATCGGCGTCCTTCATGGCTTTGATCGATTCCTTGTACTCACGCTTGCCCAGCTTTTCCAGGCCCCAATCGTCATACATGCGCGCATGCAGAAAGTACTGATTGATCGCGACCAGTTCATTGCCAAGGATTTTGTTGAGTTGCTGGATGACTGAGATGTCGCCTTTCATGATTGGGGTCCTGCCCTTTATTCGCGGTATATAAGCAGGAGTCTGCGTGGCGAGCCCCTGAGTGTCAAACCTAAGTTGTTGAATAATAAATGAAAATTAATCTGAATAAGAATGTTTATGTTCCGCGTCTTGGCCCTAACTAATTGAATTGCGGGCATAAAAAAGCCGGACACTAAGTCCGGCTCTTTAAAATACGTTGATTCAGGCGTGTGTAAATTCTGCTGAATAGGGCAGCGCGACCTGAGCTGTTTGCAGCTGCGTCAGGGTTTCCCGTACCACTTGCTTGGCGAGGCAAGCACATTTGCCGCATTGGCTGGCAACGCCGGTCGTTTCACGCACTTCCTTGTAGCTGCAGCAACCTTCGTAGATTGCTTCGCGGATTTGTCCGTCGGTGACGCCAGTGCAGAGGCAGACATACATAAGGGAGAACCATCGCGGGTTTAAGGCTTAAGTGCGATGGATCTTAATGTTAACGAGAATGATTGTCAAAGTAGTTTTGCCGTGCTGGGCCGCGACTTTGCCTGTGCGCTGACGAACGGTTTTTTCAGTGTATGATGGTCGGTCTTCACGAAGCGTGACTGCGTCACAGGCTTGTCGCTTATGCGCGGCAGACTCGAGGCCGGTCCTTTTACTTCAATCGTCACCCCTGCATCAGGAGATATCCAATGAGCGTACTCGTCGGCAAACAAGCCCCGGATTTCGACGTACCTGCCGTTCTCGGCACTGGCGAAATCGTTGACAGCTTCAAGCTGTCTGAAGCCATCAAAGGCAAATACGGCCTGGTGTTCTTCTACCCGCTGGACTTCACTTTCGTCTGCCCTTCGGAGCTGATTGCTCTGGACCACCGCATGGACGATTTCAAGGCGCGTAACGTTGAAGTGGTCGCGGTTTCCATCGACTCCCATTTCACCCACAACGCCTGGCGCAACACTGCCATCAACGATGGCGGCATCGGCAAAGTCAAATACACCATGGCTGCCGACATGAAGCACGACATCGCCAAGGCCTACGACGTTGAGTCCGAAGGCGGCGTGGCGTTCCGTGGCGCGTTCCTGATCGATGACAAGGGCGTTGTGCGCTCGCAGATCATCAACGACCTGCCGCTGGGCCGTAACATGGAAGAGCTGATCCGTCTGGTCGACGCGCTGCAATTCCACGAAGAGCACGGCGAAGTCTGCCCTGCCAACTGGAAAAAAGGCGACAAAGGCATGAACGCTTCGCCAGAAGGCGTTGCAGCCTACCTGACCGAGAACGCCGGCAAGCTGTAAGCCACGTTTGCGGTAAAAAAAACCGGCCTGAGAAGGCCGGTTAATGAGATGGTCACCCCCAACACCCTGTGAGGGCTACGCTTTCACGGGGTGTTTTGTTTTCGGAGGCCATCATCATGAGCGAGTCAGCACTGATCGGTATCGATCTCGGCAAACATACTTTCCACCTGCACGGCCAGGATAAGTCGGGCCGCGAGGTGTTTCGCAAAAAATGCTCACGAGCGCAGATGATGCAGTTTTTCGGCAATGTGCCGAGCTGTGTCGTGGTGATGGAGGCCTGTGCAGGGTCGCATTTTGTCGCTCGCCAACTGATGGCGATGGGACACACGGCCAAGCTGATTTCCCCGCAGTTCGTTAAGCCCTTCGTCAAGGGCAACAAAAATGACTTCGTCGACGCTGAGGCGATCTGTGAAGCCGCTTCCCGCCCATCCATGCGCTTCGTTACGCCTAAAACCGAATCCCAGCAAACCCTGTCTGTGCTGCATCGGATGCGCGAATCATTGGTGCATGACCGCACCAAAACGGCTAATCAGATGCACGGTTTTCTGTTGGAGTTTGGAATCAGCCTGCCCAAGGGATTGGCCATCATGAAGCGTTTGGCGAGCGTTTTGGCCGAGCACGACTTACCCGTTCGTCTGACGGTCTTATTGCAGTGCCTGCACGATCACTTCGTCTATCTGGATGAGCAAATCAAAGCGCTGGATAAAGAACTGGCGGGCCAACTGGCCAACGATGATCTGGGCAGTCGTTTGCTGAGCATGCCGTGTGTCGGCCCGATCACCGCCAGCCTGCTGGCTGTGGAGATGGGCGATGGTAAACAGTACCGATGCGGTCGCGACTTTGCCGCCTCCGTTGGCTTAGTGCCCAGGCAGTACAGTACGGGCGGCAAGGCCAATCTGCTGGGGATCAGCAAGCGGGGTGACAAGCATCTGCGACAACTGTTGGTGCAGTGTTCCAGGGTCTATATGCAGAGGCTGGATCACCAGAAAGGCGCTCTGGCTGACTGGGTTAAAACCTTGCTCAGTCAACGACATTCAAATGTCGTGGCCTGTGCCCTGGCTAACAAACTGGCGCGTATCGCTTGGGCGATAGCCGCTCGCCATACGCAATATGAAGCAGGGCCAGACGCTTTGAACGCCTGACCCTGCAGTTGTTGCAGTACCACGATTCACCCTTCAGGTTTTGCGATAGCTGAACAACAGATGATGTGAACGGCACACCGGCCTGGCGAAGATCCTGACATAAAAATCGGCTTCAGAAGCCGACCGGTTTTTAAGGATCGTCAGGCGCGACTCTCATCGTGGCGCTGGGGCATACCCCAAACAGACGCCGGATAGATTTAAGCAAGCCAACCACACCACCCGTTGATCAGTATTGCAAAAATGGGGGTGACCATAGATTTTTATGCGCGGGATTCCACTTCAGTCGTTGAAGTCTTCCCAGCCGCCCATCTGTTTCCAGCGGTTGACGATGCCGCAGAACAGCTCGGCGGTCTTTTCGGTGTCATAGCGCGCCGAGTGGGCTTCGCGACCGTCAAAGTCGATACCGGCGGCCTGGCAGGCTTTGGCCAATACGGTCTGGCCATAAGCCAGGCCGGCGAGCGTAGCGGTGTCGAAGCTGGAGAACGGGTGGAACGGGTTGCGCTTCATGTCCAGCCGCGCCACGGCGGCATTCAGGAAGCCCAGGTCGAAGCTGCTGTTGTGCCCCACCAGGATCGCGCGTTTGCAGCCATTGGCCTTCAACGCCTTGCGCACGCCACGGAAGATATCGGTCAGTGCTGCTTCTTCACTCACCGCCATGCGCAGTGGGTGATCGAGCTTGATCCCGGTGAATTCCAGGGCCGCGGCTTCGATATTGGCGCCTTCGAACGGCTCGACGCGGAAGAAGTGGGTGTGTTCCGCGAACACAAAACCCTGTTCGTCCATGCCGATGGTGGTCGCGGCGATTTCCAGCAGCGCGTCGGTGGCGCAGTTGAAGCCACCGGTTTCTACGTCGATGACGACCGGCAGATAGCCGCGAAACCGCTCGGCCATCGGGTGACGGGAACCGCCACCGCTGTGCTCGTGTTCGTCATCGTAATGGTCTTCACTCACTTGCTTTCCTCCAGCAGGCGCCAGCGCAGTGTTTCACCGGCGCGC
Organism: Pseudomonas veronii; assembly: GCF_002028325.1. Lineage (NCBI taxonomy): Bacteria > Pseudomonadati > Pseudomonadota > Gammaproteobacteria > Pseudomonadales > Pseudomonadaceae > Pseudomonas > Pseudomonas veronii. Next base: position 1,354,713 of record NZ_CP018420.1, read on the forward strand.
AGCGGGATAACAGTCAGCTCGCCAAACGGCAGGCTGACGGGGGCAGTCCAGTCTTCACGGACCAGGGTGATGCGGTCGGTATTCGCCGGCAGCCCGTAGAAACGCGGGCCGTTGAGGCTGGCGAAGCCTTCGAGTTTGTCCAGGGCGTTGCGTTGGTCGAACGCTTCGGCGTACAGCTCGATCGCCGCATAGGCGGTGTAGCAACCGGCACAACCGCAGGCCGCTTCCTTGGCATGCTGGGCATGGGGCGCCGAGTCGGTGCCGAGGAAGAACTTCGGGTTGCCGCTGGTCGCAGCGTCCAGCAGGGCCACCTGATGGGTGTTGCGCTTGAGAATCGGCAGGCAATAGAAGTGCGGCCGAATCCCGCCCACCAGCATGTGGTTGCGGTTGTAGAGCAGGTGATGGGCGGTGATGGTCGCGCCAACGTTGGCCGAGGCCTCGGTGACGAACTGCACCGCATCGGCCGTGGTGATGTGTTCGAACACCACCTTGAGGGTCGGAAACAGCTCGACCACCCGGCGCATATGCTCGTCGATGAAGATCTTCTCGCGATCGAACACGTCGACATCGCCGCGGGTGACTTCACCGTGGATCAACAGCGGCATGCCGACTTCGGCCATCGCTTCGATCGCCGGCAGGATCTTGTCGATGCTGGTCACGCCGGAGTCGGAGTTGGTGGTCGCGCCCGCCGGATACAGCTTGGCGGCGTGTACGAAACCGCTGGCCTTGGCCTCGCGGATTTCGTCGGGCTGGGTGCGGTCGGTCAGGTAGAGCACCATCAACGGTTCGAAGCGGCTGCCGGCCGGCCGTACAGCGAGGATGCGCTGGCGATAGGCGTCGGCCTGCGCGGCATTACGCACCGGAGGTACCAGGTTAGGCATGATGATGGCGCGGCCAAACGTGCGCGCAACATCGGCCACGGTGTGGGGCAACGCAGCACCATCGCGAAGATGAATATGCCAGTCGTCGGGACGCAGCAGGGTCAGGCGGTCGGACATTGGGGATTCCAGGCGGGTCAATCTGGTGGGAATGCTACCGGAAAAGACTCTTGCAGGCACTCGCTATCAAGTTTTGCCGGATGCATCCGATAGCCTTTGGTATGCCTTAACGATGTATGACGCTTTGAAGTGTTGTAGAAACCAGTGGAGCCTCCCGTGCGCCAGCATTATCTAGCCCTGCTCAGTGTGTTCGCCAGCCTGCCTGCGATGGCCCTCACGTTCCAGACACGTCTGGAGAATATTGAGTGGAAGGTGGAGGGCGACAAATTCGAGTGCCGCTTGACCCAGCCGATCACCGATTTCGGCTCGGGTGAGTTCGTGCGCCGGGCCGGCGAGCAGGCGACATTCCGTCTGAAAGCCTTTAACGGCTTGCTCGGCGCAGGATCGGCGACCCTGCTGGCGGCGGCTGCGCCATGGCAACCGGGCCGTGGCGATATCAACCTCGGCGCCGTGCGTGCCGGCAGTGGCGAGGTCTTGTTCAACAGTTCCCAGGCCCAGGCCGGGCGCCTGTTCAATGGCCTGCTCGAGGGGCGCAGCCCGACCGTGCGGCATTACGGGCGTGAAGGCGGCTATTCGGAAATTCGTCTGTTGCCGGTGAAATTCAACAAAGCCTACAACGACTATCAACTGTGTACCGCCAAGCTGCTGCCGATGAATTACGATCAGGTCAAGCAGACCGAAGTCGGCTTCCCCGGTGGCGGTATCGAGCTGGACGCAGCGGCCAAGCGCAAGCTGGCGGTGATCGTCGAATTCATGAAGGCCGATCCGACGGTCAACCATATCGAATTGAACGGTCACTCCGACAACAGCGGCAATCGCCTGACCAATCGCGATGTCTCGCGCCGTCGCGCATTGGCGGTGATGGACTACTTCAAGGCCAACGGCGTGCCGGAATCGCAGATCACCATGCGTTTCCACGGCGAAAGCTACCCCTTGGCGCCCAATACCAATGCCGCCAACCGCGCGCGCAATCGGCGCGTCAATATCCAGCTCGAACGCGTGGCTGCCCCCGAGAAACCGGCGGTGCAAGCCAAGGGCCCGAGCAACCCCGCTGCTACGTCATAAGGTGCGACCATTGGTCGCCCGCTCGACATAATCTGTCGCTTTATCTTCATTTGCTGTCGCGCCCCTGTAATTTCGCGGTTTTGATCGGTAGAATCGTTGCCTTTCCGTAAAACCCCGTGGAGTGATGGCATGGCCGACGTAAACAAGGTCGTTCTCGCGTATTCCGGCGGCCTGGACACTTCGGTGATCCTCAAGTGGCTGCAGGATACTTATAACTGTGAAGTGGTGACCTTCACCGCTGACCTGGGTCAGGGCGAAGAGGTCGAACCTGCACGCGCCAAGGCGCAAGCCATGGGCGTCAAAGAGATCTACATTGACGACCTGCGCGAAGAGTTCGTCCGCGATTTCGTTTTCCCGATGTTTCGCGCCAACACCGTCTACGAAGGCGAGTACCTGCTGGGTACCTCCATCGCACGTCCGCTGATCGCCAAGCGCCTGATCGAAATCGCCAATGAAACCGGCGCTGACGCCATTTCCCATGGCGCCACCGGCAAAGGCAACGACCAGGTGCGTTTCGAACTGGGCGCCTATGCCCTCAAGCCGGGCGTGAAAGTGATTGCCCCTTGGCGTGAATGGGACTTGCTGTCCCGTGAAAAGCTGATGGATTACGCTGAAAAGCATGGCATCCCGATCGAGCGTCACGGCAAGAAGAAGTCCCCGTACTCGATGGACGCCAACCTGCTGCACATCTCCTATGAAGGCGGCGTGCTGGAAGACACCTGGACCGAGCACGAAGAAGACATGTGGCGTTGGACCGTCTCCCCGGAGAACGCTCCTGACAAGCCGCAGTACCTGGAACTGACCTACCGCAACGGCGACATCGTCGCGCTGGACGGCGTCGAGATGACCCCGGCCACCGTACTGGCGACCCTGAACCGTATCGGCGGCGAACACGGTATCGGCCGTCTCGACATCGTCGAGAACCGTTACGTGGGCATGAAGTCCCGTGGCTGCTACGAAACCCCAGGCGGCACCATCATGCTGCGCGCCCACCGCGCGATCGAGTCGATCACCCTGGACCGCGAAGTGGCTCACCTCAAAGACGAGCTGATGCCCAAGTACGCCAGCCTGATCTACACCGGCTACTGGTGGAGCCCTGAGCGTCTGATGCTGCAACAGATGATCGACGCTTCCCAGGCTCACGTGAACGGCGTTGTGCGCCTGAAGCTGTACAAGGGCAACGTGATCGTCACCGGTCGCAAGTCCGATGAGTCGCTGTTCGACGCCAACATCGCCACCTTCGAAGAAGATGGCGGCGCCTACAACCAGGCGGACGCAGCAGGCTTCATCAAGTTGAATGCACTGCGCATGCGTATTGCGGCCAACAAGGGTCGCAAGTTGTTCTGAGTGTTCCCGTCGAAATGAAAAGTGGCCCCTTGTTCAGGGGCCATTTTTTTTGCCTGTAAAAAAGGCGCGGCGATCCTGATGTTTAAAGTTGTTTAGGTTTGTTTAAAGTCTATCGAGGTTCGTCGTTTCAGAAAGTTTGATGCCTGGCCCGCCGAGGAATGAATTATTTACACCTGAGTAGGAACTATGTCTTACAGAAAATTCACTCACCAAAGTGCGGCGTAGATGTAAGTCGCGGAAAGTTCTGTAGGAAATTTATGGTGTAAATAAATATGTTGAATGGAACTGAAATCATCAGGCTTTTTTTACCTGTCGGCCCATGCGGTCGCGACATGCAAGGGGCATTTCCTGAAACGGGTGTGCGCAGCGTTTACGGGTGCCCCCCTATTCACCGGATATTTCTCTCAAAATATGTGCGAGCCCGGAAAGGTCTGAAAGGCTCCATAAAACTCGAAACATCTGAGTTGGTGTTTTTTTGTAGGTTAATTCCTATCTCGTTGTGGGTTGGGTCTCTGCTTGCTGTTGCTTGGGGTGGAACGCTATGCCAACTAGGAAACGACTAGGCTATTGTGCTTGCTCTGAATAATTCGAACAGCGAAATTGGACTTTCTCATGAATAAAGTGCTGATCGTGGATGATCATCCCGTCATTCGTCTTGCTGTGCGCATGCTAATGGAGCGTCATGGTTATGAGGTCGTTGCCGAGACCGATAACGGTGTCGATGCGTTGCAACTTGCACGGGAACATATGCCGGACATTGTCATACTGGATATTGGAATTCCCAAACTCGATGGCCTGGAAGTTATCTGCCGGCTGTCGTCCACCAAACAGGCCACACCGTTCAAGGTGCTGGTCCTGACTTCCCAGGCGCCGGGCCATTTCTCCATGCGCTGCATGCAGGCGGGGGCGGCCGGGTACGTGTGCAAGCAGCAGGACCTGACGGAATTGCTGAGTGCCATCAAGGCGGTGCTGTCCGGCTACAGCTACTTTCCCAACCAGGCGCTGAATTCGGTGCGTTCTACCATGGGCAATGCCAGCGAGGCCGACATGGTCGAGCGCCTTTCGGGACGCGAGATGATGGTGTTGCAGCAACTGGCGCGCGGCAAAACCAACAAGGAGATCGCTGACGGCATGTTCCTCAGCAACAAAACCGTCAGCACCTATAAGACACGCTTGCTGCTCAAGCTCAATGCCCGCTCACTGGTCGATCTGATCGAGTTGGCTCAACGCAATGGCCTGGTCTAGAGGAGGGCGCCACCCCATGGCTGGATAGCCAGGCGAATCGGCAGAAAAAAGCCTCCGTGAGGGAGGCTTCCGGCCGTTCTCGGCTGATCAGAGGTCGAAATCGTAATCGGCCAGCTGTTTTTGCAAGCGTCGCTCTTCCAGAAGGTTGTCGATGGTGCGGCGTTTGCTTAGATTGGTCTTGGCCACCTCTACAGGTGCTTCCTGCCCATCGTCATCCGACTCGACAAGGTCATCGTCCACTTCCAGTTGTTCTTTGCCAGTGCTCATAACGTTAACTCCGGGCTAAGACTGCCGTTGGCGCTCCTTATAACGATATTCCATGAGCGGGTAAAAAAGATTTTTTCAATCGATAGATCGAAAAAACCTATGATCCCTCAATCGTCCGACGTCTTGTCCTTGTATTCGCATAGGTCTTCGATGCGACAGCTGCCGCAGCGCGGCTTGCGGGCCTGGCAAACGTAGCGCCCGTGAAGGATCAGCCAGTGGTGCGAATCGAGCAGATACGGCTTGGGGACAAACTTCATCAGTTGTTTTTCCACTTCCACCACATTCTTGCCGCGGGCAATGCCGGTGCGGTTGCTCACCCGGAAAATGTGAGTGTCCACGGCCATGGTCAGTTGCCGGAACGCCGTATTGAGCACAACGTTTGCCGTTTTGCGGCCCACGCCTGGCAAAGCCTCCAGCGCTTCGCGGGTTTGCGGCACTTCGCCGCCATGCCGCTCCACCAGTAGGCGGCAGGTCTCGATGACATTTTTCGCCTTGCTGTTGTACAAGCCGATGGTCTTGATGTATTCGGATAAACCTTCCACGCCCAAGGCATGGATCGCTGCCGGCGTGTTCGCCACGGGATACAGTTTGGCCGTGGCCTTGTTGACGCCGACGTCTGTGGATTGGGCCGAGAGAATCACCGCAATCAGCAACTCAAACGGCGTGGAGTAGGCCAGTTCGGTTTTGGGTTCCGGATTGTCTTCGTGGAGCCTGCGGAAAATTTCCAGGCGTTTTGCGGCGTTCATGGGGCAGGCGATTCCTTGCTGGCGGTCAGCGTGATTGTGAAAAATGGGCCCAGGCTTGCAACCCTGCGAGCAATAACCCGAGCAGGATAAACCCGGCCGGCATCAATGTGGTGGCGGCACTGGCGCGTAACAACCCCATGACGAGCATGAGCGCGGCGAACAGGCCGACCAACCGTAGCTGCGCCTTGCGCTGGCCCGCCTCAAAGAAACCATGGTGTTCCAGGACAACGCATTGCACGCTGATCAGCGCAAGGTAGATGCCCAACTGCTGATACAGCGGCAGCGCAAATGCCTGCAACAGTAGCTGCACACAACTGACCAGTGTCGCGGCGACCATCAAGCTGGCACCCAGCCGCAGGGACGCGCTCAGGCGCGAGCGTACCGCGCGCATGACCAGGCCGTAGAGCGTCACGGTCAGCGCCGACAACGCCAGGAAACTCAGGGCTTTGGGCAGGGTGTCAGTCACCCCGAGCAACGGTGCCAGCATCGCTGCATTGGCCAGGCCAACGGCTCTAGTCATGGGCGTCGGGCTCCAGCAGGGATGAGCGGTGCTCGTCGAAATAGCGCAAAGCGTCATGGGTGGCGCTGATCACCGCTCGAGAGGTGAGGGTGGCACCGGCTATTTGATCGACGGTCGAGTCTTGCATGTCCGTGCGTGAACGCCCCTTGAATGAAGCCAGCCAAGGGTTGCCGGGCTGGCTGATAAGCCCGCCCAGGCTTGGGGTTTCCGATTGCGCCAGGGTCTTGATACCCAGCAGCTTGCCGTCGCGGTCAATGGCGATCAGCAGTTCGATCGGGCCGGCATAGCCGCTGGTGCTCAACCGCAGCAGCACCGCGCTGGGTTGGCCCGACAGGCTGACCCGATAGCCACCCAGCAGTTGGCTCTCCTCCAGCGGCTGCGCAGCGATCGGCAGCGGTTGCTCCAGCGGCTGATTGTCATAACGGTCGGCGGGTAGCAGGTCGAGCAGCGCCTGACGCTGCAGGGCCAGGGCCTGGCGCGCGGCGTGATCGGCAGTCAGGTGCTGAAGGGTCAGGATCAGCGTGCCGCCGCCGATAGCGATCAGCAACGCCAGCAGTACGCCTCTGTGCGACTTCATAGGCTGACCGCCGGCTGTTTCGCGGCCACCAGGCGTTCCAGCGCCGGCACGGCCAGGTTCATCAGCAATACCGCAAAGGCTACACCGTCCGGGTAACCGCCCCACGTGCGAATCAGATACGTCAGCAGGCCCACGCCCGCCCCGAACAGCAGCCGGGCCCTGGGGCTTTTCGGGCCGGAGACCGGCTCGGTGACGATAAAAAATGCGCCGAGAAGCGTGGCGCCCGTCAGCAGATGAAACAGCGGCGAGCCGTGAGAGTCAGAGCCCGAGCCATTCCAGCACAGCAGGCTGATCACAAACAGGCTACCCAACATGCCCAAGGGCGCGTGCCAACTGAATACCCGCTGGCGCAACAGCCACAGCCCGCCGGCCAGAAACGCCAGGTTCACCCACTCGCTGCCCTTGCCGCCGACATGCCCAAATGCCGGGGTGCGCGCGAACAGTTCATCGATGGTCAGGCTTTTGTTCAGTCGCAGGGCGTCCAGTGCCGTGGCCTGGGCCCAGGCATCGGGCGCGTCGCGGTGCAGGCCGAATACCTGTTGTGCGCCGGCCAGCAGGTCCATGCCGTGGGTGGTCGGCCAGTGCGTCATGAGTTGCGGAAAGGCCACCAGCATCGACGCATACCCGACCATCGCCGGGTTGAAGGGGTTGCGCTGGCCGCCGTACAGGTGCTTGCCCAGCAGCAGCCCACTGGCCACGGCCGCCACGCACAGCCACCAGGGGCAATAGGGCGGCAGTGCCAGGGCGAGCAGGGTCGCGCTGACCAGGCTGCTCAGATCGCCGCCACGCGCCCCCCGCAGGCGCTGCACGCCCGCATCGACCAACAGTGCGCAGCCCGTCGCCAGCAACAGATTGATCAACACGCCCCAACCGAACAGCCAGAACATTGCCAGCCCACCCGGCAGTGTCGCCAGCAGCACCCGTTGCAGGGCCTGTTGAGGCTCAAGCGTGGCCATGGGCATCCACCTGGTGCTGTGCTGCGTCGAGATTGGCGTGTGCCTCGGCCAGTTGCTGTGGGTCGGCGTTCCGATCCTGGGCTTTCTTCAATTCGGCGCGCCGCATTGCCAGTTGGATTTTGGCGCGCTTGAGATCGGCGGTGTTGGCGGGGGCCGGCGTTGCAGGCGCGGGGTTCACCTCCAGAGCGGCCAATGCCTGCTCCGCGGCTTCGAACTGTTGTTGCAGCACGATCAGTTGCGACTGCTGTTCAAAGGTGGGCGGATGCCCGAATGCCTTCAAGGATTTATGCAACTGCGCACGGCTCATCGCCACGTTGATCTTGGCTTTCTTGATCGCGGCGTCCTGGGCTGCCTGCGCCGCATCGATCGGCACGGCGGCCAACGGCGCGGCCCGCTTGGCGCGGGCCAGGCGTTCGGCCTGTTTGTGTTCTTCTTCCCGTTGCAGGCGCGCGTTGCGTTGCTCAAAGCGTCGCCGTGCGCGGTCTCGCTTCAAGCCGCGTGCGCGGCGCTCGTGGTCGTTGGTCGCCAGGCCGCCGACAATCGGCAGTACCGCCACTAGCGGGCGCATCTCGATGCAATCGACCGGGCAGGGCGCGACGCACAGGTCGCAGCCGGTGCATTCGTCGATGATCACGGTGTGCATCCATTTGGCCGCGCCGACAATTGCATCCACCGGGCAGGCCTGGATGCATTTGGTACAGCCGATGCATTCGGCCTCACGGATGTAGGCAATCTGTGGTGGCGCTTCGCCGCGGCTGGTATCCAGTGCCAGTACCGGCACGTTCAGCAACTGCGCGAGCGCGCCGATCGTTTCCTGCCCGCCGGGCGGGCACTTATTGATGGCTTCGCCTTGGGCGATCCCTTCGGCGTAGGGCTTGCAGCCCGGGTGCCCGCACTTGCCGCATTGGGTTTGCGGGAGCAGCGCGTCGATACGTTGAATCAGGCTCATGCTTTGATCATTGCGTTGAAACCCAGAAAAGCCACCGCCATCAGCCCGGCGCTGATCAGTTCGACCGGCAGGCCACGGAAGGGCAGCGGGATGTCATTGTCGGCGATGCGCTGGCGCAAGTCGCTGAACAGGCTCAGCACCAGCCAGAAGCCGAGCCCGGCGCCCACGCTCAGTGCCGCCATGTGCGCCAGCCCCTCATCGTCTTCAATGCCCAGCAACACCACGCCCAGTACCCCGGCGTTGCCCAGCAGCAGCGGCCATAACCCTTCCGTCGGCAGCGTAGGGCGCAGGCGCGTGAGCGCGCCGAGCACGGGGCGGATCAGCAGCGCGGTCAGCGGTAAAAACACCCACAGCCGCAGGGCAGTCAACCCCAACGGTTGCAGCGCGTAGTGATCCAGCAAATAGGCGAGCACGCCGCTCACTGCCATCAACACGGTGGTGGCAATCCCCAATGCATGCACCCGCGAGCGTGAATGCGCGGCCAATATCGGGTCGACGGCCAACGGCATCTGCAACACGAGGTTGTTGATCAGGGCGGCGCTGACAAGGGTGAGGAGCATATCGGTCATGGGCATGCCGGTTAAGCGAACAGGGCCTGATTATCCGGCAAGCGAGAAGGGGGTACTAGCTGAAAAGCCCTGTCGCCGCGACGACAGGGCTGTTTTGCAGGGCTTACTTGATGCGTTGACCCGGCTTGGCGCCGCTGTCAGGGCTCAGCAGGTAGATTTCTTCGCCGCCGGGGCCGGCCGCCATCACCATGCCTTCGGAAATACCGAACTTCATTTTCCGCGGCTTGAGGTTGGCGATCATCATGGTCAGGCGACCATTGAGCTTGGACGGGTCCGGATAAGCGCTCTTGATCCCGGAGAACACGTTGCGTTGCTCGTCGCCGATATCGAGGGTCAGGCGCAGCAGCTTGTCGGCACCTTCCACGGCTTCGGCCTTGAGAATCAGCGCAACCCGCAGGTCGACGGCGGCAAAGGCGTCGAACTCGATCTCCGGGGACAGCGGGTCCTTGACCAGTTCACCGTTGCCAGCCGGGTTCGATTCGCCGGTGTCGGTCGGGCTGGCGACCAGGTCTTCTTTCGACGCGTCGCTCATGGCCTGGACTTTTACCGGGTCGATACGGGTCATCAGCGGCTTGAACTCGTTCAATTGATGGTTGCTGAGCAAGCTGGCGTGGTCGTTCCAGATCAGCGGCGCGACGTTGAGGAACGCCTCGGCATCCGCGGCCAGCAACGGCAGCACCGGCTTGAGGAAGATCACCAACTGGCGGAACAGGTTGACGCCGGTGGCGCAGATGGCCTGGACTTCCGCCTGCTTGCCTTCCTGCTTGTTCAGCGACCACGGTGCCTTGTCGGCGATCCACGCGTTGGCGCGGTCGGCCAGGCCCATGATCTCGCGCATGGCGCGGGCAAAGTCGCGGGCTTCATAGGCGTCGGCGATGCTTGGCGCGGCGGCCAGGAACGCGTCGGTCAGTTCCGGCGCGGCATTCTCGGCCACCAGCACACCGGCGTTGCCCTTGTGGATGAAACCGGCGCAACGGCTGGCGATGTTGACGACTTTGCCGACGAGGTCCGAGTTGACCTTCTGTACGAAGTCTTCCAGGTTCAGGTCGAGGTCGTCGACGCCACGGCCCAGCTTGGACGCATAGTAGTAGCGCAGGTATTCCGGCGACAGGTGATCCAGGTAGGTGCGCGCCTTGATGAAGGTGCCACGGGACTTGGACATCTTCTGGCCGTTGACGGTCAGGTAGCCGTGTACGTTGATGCCGGTCGGCTTGCGGTAGCCCGCACCTTCGAGCATCGCCGGCCAGAACAGGGCGTGGAAGTTGACGATGTCCTTGCCGATGAAATGGTACAGCTCGGCGGTGGAGTCCTTGCCCCAGAACGCATCGAAGTCCAACTCCGGCGTGCGCTTGCACAGGTTCTTGAAGCTGGCCATGTAGCCGATCGGGGCGTCCAGCCACACGTAGAAATACTTGCCCGGCTCGCCTGGGATCTCAAAGCCGAAGTACGGCGCATCGCGGGAAATGTCCCACTGTTGCAGCCCGGCATCCAGCCATTCGGCGATCTTGTTGGCGACGGCGTCCTGCAGGGTGCCGCTGCGCGTCCAGGTTTGCAGCATCTGCTGGAAATCCGGGAGCTTGAAGAAGAAGTGCTGGGAATCCTTGAGCACCGGGGTGGCGCCGGAGATCGCCGACTTGGGGTTCTTCAGGTCGGTGGGGGCGTAGGTGGCACCGCATTTTTCGCAGTTGTCGCCGTACTGGTCCTCGGTGCCGCATTTCGGGCAGGTGCCCTTGATGAAGCGGTCGGCCAGGAACATTTTCTTTTCCGGGTCGAAATACTGCGTGATCGAGCGCGTGGCAATGTGCCCGGCGTCCTTCAACCGCAGGTAGATCTGGCTCGACAGCTCGCGGTTTTCGTCGGCGTGGGTCGAATGGAAGTTGTCGAAGTCGACCAGGAACTCGGCAAAGTCGGCGCTGTGTTCAGCCTGCACATTGGCGATCAGTTGTTCCGGGGTGATGCCTTCCTTTTCGGCGCGCAACATGATGGCCGAACCGTGGGCGTCGTCCGCGCAGACATAGATGCATTGATTGCCGCGATGCTTCTGGAAGCGCACCCACATGTCGGTCTGGATGTACTCAAGCATATGGCCAAGATGGATTGAACCATTGGCATAGGGCAGGGCGCTGGTGACGAGGATCTTGCGTGGCTCGGACATGGGGCTCGGCTACTCGATGAAACGGAGGTCGGCCACTATAAAGCGCCGGCAAATATATTTCACCCCGTGGCGCTGTTTCAGCATCTTCCCAACCTGCGAAAGCATGCCGTTAAGCCGCTGGAACGGTTAGGATAGCCGCCTGTTTCAGTCAGTCTTTTTCGGGAGTAGCCCATGAGCGCCGTTAATCGCGCAGCGGTGGAAGCCGTTCTTCGCCAGTACACCGACCCCTATTTGAACCAGGATCCGGTCAGTGCCGGTTGTGTCCGCGCCATCGAGATCCAGGGCGACCAGGTGTCGGTCCGGATGGAACTGGGCTATGCCGCCGGTCTGTTCAAGAGCGGCTGGGCGCAGATGCTGCAAATGGCGATCGAAGGCCTCGACGGCGTGCGTTCCGCCAAGGTCGACATTCAGTGCGTGATCGCGCCGCACAAGGCCCAGGCGCAGATCCCCGGCCTGGCCAATGTGAAGAATGTGGTGGCCGTGGCCTCCGGCAAGGGCGGCGTGGGCAAATCCACCACGGCGGCCAACCTGGCGCTGGCGCTGGCGCGCGAAGGCGCCCGCGTGGGGATTCTCGACGCGGATATCTACGGCCCGAGCCAGGGCGTGATGTTCGGCATTGCCGAGGGCACCCGCCCGAAAATCAAGGACCAGAAGTGGTTCGTGCCCATCGAGTCGCTGGGTGTGGAAGTGATGTCCATGGCGTTCCTGACCGACGACAACACGCCGATGGTGTGGCGCGGGCCGATGGTTTCCGGCGCTTTGCTGCAACTGGTGACCCAGACCGCCTGGGGCGATTTGGACTACCTGGTGATCGACATGCCGCCAGGCACCGGTGACATCCAACTGACCCTGGCGCAAAAAGTCCCGGTGGCCGGTGCGGTGATCGTGACCACGCCGCAGGACCTGGCGTTGCTGGACGCGAAGAAAGGCGTGGAAATGTTCCGCAAGGTCAACATCCCGGTGCTGGGCGTCGTGGAAAACATGGCGGTTCACATCTGCTCCAACTGTGGCCATGCCGAGCACCTGTTCGGTGAGGGGGGCGGCGAGAAGTTGGCGACCCAGTACGGCGTCGAACTGCTGGCCTCGCTGCCGCTGGCGATGGTGATTCGCGAACAGGCCGATGGTGGCAAACCGACAGTGGCGGCCGAGCCTGATGGCCAGATCGCCATGGTTTATCAGGAACTGGCGCGTCACGTGGGCGCGCGGATTGTCCTGCAAGAAGCGGCTTCACCGGCCATGCCGACGATTACAGTCAGCGACGACTGAGTCATTCGTAGGAAACAAGCCCCGCTATTGTCGGGGCTTTTTCTTGTCCGCCGAACGGCCAGGTATCGCTTGCCAGGCTCTTACGCAGTTGCTCGTGTAAGCATTTGCTTACTCTCGCGTAAGTGTTTGGTTTTTTTTGCGCTTCCGGACGTCTCAAATTGTCTGGCCATATTTCTAATCAATTGAAATATAACAATTATTTATTGGCTCGCGAGAGCGAAAGCTCGGCAGGCGACGGGTTGGGTTGCGTTGTACTTCCCTGGGAACTGGTTACTATCAGTCCTGTGTCCACGGATTGACACAGCCATCAAGGAACGATGGTTTGAAGGAACGTCGCAGGATGCGATTCATCAGGATGATGAAAAAGGAATACAGGGACTAGGGAAAAAATGTGGGCGGGTCATACCGCCCCTTTTTTCGCCTGCAGAAAAGTGAAATGCCTGCCCCTGAACGCAAAAAAGGCCCGCAAAAGGCCTTTTTTGTTGGGCTGCGGCGCTGTCAGCGCTCGAGATCTTTGATCTTGCCTTTTACGCCATCCCACTCTTCGGCATCCGGCAGCGACTCTTTCTTCTCCGTGATGTTCGGCCAGATTTCCGCCAGTTCGACGTTCAACTGGATAAATTCCTGCATATCTTCCGGGACCTCGTCCTCGGAGAAAATAGCGACGGCCGGGCATTCAGGTTCACACAGGGCGCAGTCAATGCACTCATCCGGGTGGATCACCAGGAAATTCGGGCCTTCGTAGAAGCAGTCCACCGGACAGACTTCTACGCAGTCGGTGTATTTGCACTTGATGCAGTTGTCGGTGACGACGAAGGTCATTTCTAATTTTCTCCTCAGGCGGCGGCAGCGAAACCCCTTATGGTGGGGCCCGCGAGGTTTGAGAGCGATAATCTGCGAGCCAGGCTAAAAGCCCGCAGCATCCCAAACCGCGCGAGATAATATCAGCTTGCAAGCGTCTGCGTTAGATCTGTGTCTTCAGTGTATAGAGCATTTCCAGCGCTTTTCGCGGTGTCAAGTCGTCCAGGTCAAGTTTTGCCAATTCATCCAGCACCGGATGGGGCAGGCTGGCGAACATATCGCTCTGGTGTGGCGCGTTGGATTTGCTGTTGCTCTTCTTCGGGCTGGCGACCACGGTGTCGTGGGGCAGGGCGGTGGCTTCCAGGCGGCTGAGGTGCTCGCGGGCGCGGGTGATCACGTCGTTCGGCACACCGGCCAACTGCGCCACGGCCAGGCCGTAACTCTGGCTGGCCGGCCCTGGCAGCACATGGTGCAGGAACACGATACGTTCGTTGTGCTCGGTGGCATTGAGATGCACGTTGGCCACCAGCGGCTCGCTTTCCGGCAGCACGGTCAGTTCGAAGTAGTGGGTGGCGAACAGCGTATAGGCGCGCAGATGCGCCAGGCGCTCGGCCGCCGCCCAGGCCAGGGACAGGCCGTCGAACGTGCTGGTGCCGCGACCGACTTCGTCCATCAGCACCAGGCTGCGCTCGGTGGCGTTGTGCAGGATGTTTGCGGTTTCGCTCATCTCCACCATAAAGGTCGAGCGGCCGCCGGCGAGGTCATCGCTGGAACCGATCCGCGTGAAGATGCGGTCCACCAGGGACAGCTCGCAACTGGTCGCTGGCACAAAGCTGCCGATATGCGCGAGCAACACGATCAATGCGGTCTGGCGCATGTAGGTGGATTTACCGCCCATATTCGGACCGGTGATCACCAGCATGCGGGTTTCGTCATCCAGCGACAGATCGTTAGCGACAAACGGCGTGGTCAATACCTGCTCCACCACCGGGTGGCGCCCCTGCACGATACGCATGCAGGGTTCGCTGACAAACCGCGGGCAGTTCAAGTCAAGGTTCAGCGCGCGCTCGGCCAGGTTGCTCAGCACATCCAGCTCGGCCAGGGCGGCGGCGGTGTCTTGCAGTGGCGCGAGGCGGCTGATCAAGTCTTCGAGCAGTGCTTCATACAGCATCTTTTCCCGCGCCAAGGCACGGCTCTTGGCCGACAGCGCTTTATCTTCGAACGCTTTCAGCTCGGGGGTGATGAAGCGTTCGGCACCTTTAAGGGTTTGACGACGTTGATAGTCGATGGGCGCCTGCTCGGCCTGCTTGCTCGGCAACTCGATGAAGTAGCCATGCACACGGTTGTAGCCGACCTTCAGGTTGGCCAGGCCGGTGCGGGCTTTTTCGCGGGCTTCCAGGTCGATCAGGAACTGCCCGGCGTTTTCGCTCAGGGACTGCAGTTCATCCAGTTCGCTGTCGTAACCGGTCTTGAGTACGCCGCCGTCGCGGATGATCGCCGGCGGGTTGTCGATAATGGCTTTTTCCAGCAGGGCCGCGAGGTCCGGGTAGGTGCCAGTGGTGACGGCCAGCTGTTGCAGGTGCGGCGTGTCCAGTTCGGTCATCGCCGCTTGCAACTGCGGCAGGGCGCCGAGGGCATCGCGCAGGCGCGCCAGGTCGCGCGGGCGTGCGTTGCGCAGGCCGATCCGCGCGAGGATGCGCTCGATATCGCCGATTTCTTTCAACTGCGGCTGCAGCTTTTCGAAGCGATAGCCGTCGAGCAGGCAGGTAATCGACGTCTGCCGCGCTTGCAGCACCGTCAGGTCGCGCAGCGGACGGTTCAGCCAGCGCGTCAGCAAGCGGCTGCCCATGGCGGTCTGGCAACGGTCGACCACCGATTGCAGCGTGTTGTCGCGCCCGCCCGCCAGGTTGGTGTCCAGCTCCAGGTTGCGACGGCTGGCGCCGTCGAGCACCACGGTATCGTCCAGGCGCTCATGGCGCAGGCTGCGCAAGTGCGGCAGGGCGGTGCGCTGGGTTTCCTTGGCGTAGCTGAGCAGGCAACCGGCGGCGCCGATGGCCAGGGTCAGGGTTTCGCAACCGAAGCCCTTGAGGTCCTGCACGGCGAACTGCTGGCACAGACTTTTCAGCGCCGAATCACGCTCGAAATCCCACGGCGCGCGACGCTTGGTCCCACGACGACGTTCCGCCGGCAGGTCCTTTGGCCAATCATCCGGGATCATCAGCTCCACCGGATTGATACGCTCCAGCTCCGCCAGCAGGTTCTCCCAGCCTTTGGTCTCCATCACGCTGAAGTTGCCGCTGGTGATATCCAGCACCGCCAGGCCGAACAAGCGCTCGTCGCCGAGCACCGCAGCGATCAGGTTATCGCGACGCTCATCAAGCAGCGCCTCATCACTCACCGTCCCCGGCGTAATAATACGCACCACCTGACGCTCAACCGGCCCTTTGCTGGTGGCCGGGTCGCCGATCTGCTCGCAGATCACCACCGACTCGCCCAGCTTCACCAGCTTGACGAGATAGCCTTCCAACGAATGGTAAGGAATCCCACACATCGGAATCGACTGCCCCGCCGACTGCCCACGGGCGGTCAGGGTGATGTCCAGCAACTTGGCGGCTTTCTTCGCGTCTTCGTAGAAGATCTCGTAGAAATCGCCCATGCGATAGAACATCAACTGATCAGGGTGCTGGTTTTTCAGGCGCCAGTACTGCTGCATCATTGGGGTGTGGGAGGACAGATCGGAAGTGGTTTTACTCATCAGATAATTAGCGAATTCGTTAAAAGGAGTGGCAAAGGGGGGCACTTGGCCCGGCTGATTTTGCGATGGCGGCAAGGTTAACACGCAAGGTCGACCCTTCGCAGGCCTGCTCAAAAGACACGGTGAGTGCATAAAAAATGCATGGTCAATGCAAATTAGCATTTGCCAAGCTTCAAATCTGTCGTCACTATCCGCTTTATGCAAAAACGCAACGTTTCTATCGTCTTAAGAGAATTGCTGGACCGCGACCGGATCTCCCCTACGGAGCTTCACCGGCGTACCGGCGTGCCTCAATCCACGCTGTCCCGGATCCTCAGCGGCAAGATCGTTGACCCTTCGGACAAGCACATTTCGCGCATTGCCGAGTACTTCCGCGTCAGCACCGACCAACTGCGCGGGCGCGCGGCGGTGGGCGTTTCGCGGGATGAAGGGCGCGACCCGATGCATTCGGAACTCAAGGACATAAGCCTGTGGGATGACGACACCCCCGTGAATGACGACGAGGTGTCGATCCCCTTTCTGCGTGAGGTTGAATTGGCTGCTGGATCAGGAAGATTCGTCATCGAGGAAAGTGAGAAGGCCAGCCTGCGGTTCGGCAAGCGCAGCCTGCGGCATAACGGTGTGCAGTTCGACCAGGCCAAGTGTGTGACGGTGCGCGGCAACAGCATGTTGCCGGTGCTGCGTGATGGCGCGACGGTGGGGGTGAATGCGGGCAAGAGTGCGATTGGCGACATCGTCGATGGCGACTTGTACGCCATCAATCACAATGGTCAGTTGCGGGTCAAACAGCTCTATCGCCTGCCTTCCGGGATTCGCCTGCGCAGTTTCAACCGCGATGAGCACCCGGACGAAGACTACAGCTTCCAGGACATCCAGGATGAACAGATCAGCATCCTCGGTCATGTCTTCTGGTGGGGCATGTACGCCCGTTAACCTTTTTGTGTAAGACGAAGCCCGCCAATCAGCGGGTTTTTTTTCGTCTGTAGAAAGGCATCAAACCCTTTGCCAGCAAGGCTTCCAATGCATCAGTGCATTTGTTCGGTAAAAATAAATGCATTTGTGCATTGACTGTATATGCATACATGCATATTCTTTGTCTCAAGCCGGCCAACAAGGCTCGGTGGAGGCGGCAAGGATGCTGCCAGGAACGACAAGGAAGGCATGCAACATCGGCACGGACGCCATCGAAGCGATGGCAGGGATGCCAGGTAACACCGGCAAGGATGCCGACGCTCTTTAGTTTCACCGTTTTACAAGAACAGGCAGCGATGAACCGGCCTTGACGGTTCAGAGGGTTGGCAACTGACCCGGGTGTGCAGCGTAAAGCACCAGAAGCAGTTATCCGGCAGACAGGGATCGTGGTCGGAAAAACATTGAGGAAAGATCCGTACCGCGCCAGTAGCGCCGAAAGATCGAGTACCCAGCCTCACCCATACTGTTCCTTTTGAAGGCGTCTTTTGTCGCCATGTGGCATTGCCGCTCAACAACAGCCACTCCTCACAAGAGGATCGTATGGGTGAGGCTGGGCACAGGACCGCATTACTGAAAAGCCCGGGCGACCGGGCTTTTTGGAATGCCTACCTATAAATGGATTTACCCAAACGCCGGCATTTTGCCGGCATTGCTCAGCCAGGAGGCGTGACATGACAAACGAGCAGCAAGCGTTAGCGGAAATGCCTATCTGGCTGGTGATCGTACTGGCGCTGATCGGCGGAGTTTCTGGCGAAATGTGGCGCGCCGACAAGGAGGGCGCCCGTGGTTGGTCGCTGATCCGGCGCCTCGCGTTGCGGTCCGGGGCGTGCATGGTCTGCGGGGTCTCGGCGTTGATGCTGTTGTACGCCGCCGGCATGTCGATCTGGACCGCCGGCGCCCTCGGCTGCCTGACAGCGATGGCCGGTGCAGACGTCGCCATTGGCCTTTATGAACGTTGGGCGGCCAAGCGCATTGGCGTCGACGAGGCCCCGCCCTCCCGCCCGGATCAGCAGTAACCGCTGCAAGGACGCGACTGATGACATCTATTGAAAAACCTTCCCAACTGCCCATCGCAATTGGCGAAGCGCTCAAGGGCGCCTTCCCACAATTGCGTGTGGGCAACCACCAGGACTTCCAGGGCACCGGGGATAAAACCGGCGTGCTGATTACCGTGGAACGCAACGGCCCCGGCGTTCGATCCCTTGAAGGGCGTAAGGCCCATGCACTGTCGGTGTCACTCATGGCCAGGGTTGCCAGTGGTTCGGCGCCTTACGACGCCTGCGACCTAGCCAGTCAATTGATGGATTTGGCCCTCGATAATCGCTGGGGTCTGCCGTCGGACCAGTGTGACCTGCCAAGCGCCATCGTCGCGGCGCCGACCCTACAGGGCAGTGCCGAAACCGACTACGACAGTTGGACAGTGTCCTTCACCCAAAACATCTACCTCGGCCCGCCGATACTCGAAGATCCCACCGGAAAACCGCTGTTTGCCTGCACGTGGGAAGTCTCGAATATCGACGATCCTGACCAATACCGACCCTTGCAGGAGTAGTCCATGTTCGATGCTTTGTTACGCATGCAACTGGGACCGATCGTCGAGCGCCTGGCGGAAATGGAGGCCCAGCTCGAAGACCTGTACCGACGCGCTGAAAGCTTTTGTCGGATCGGCATATGCCAGCAGGTCGACGCCGCCAGCAATACCTGCATCGTCAGCCACGGCGATTTGCTTACCCCGGCGATTGGTTTTTTCAACCCCAGCGCGGGGGCGCAGACCGAAACGCGCATCCCGTCAGTGGGCGAGCAATGTTTGTTGCTCAACTATGGCGGTGGGGAAGGCGCTGCGCAGTCGGTAGCGCTTTTCGGCCTCAACAGTAGCCTGTTTCCGCCGGTCTCCAGCGTTGCATCGTTGACCCGGCGCCGCCACCAGGACGGAACGCAAAGTGACTATGACGACGCCAGCCACACATTCAACTGGACCAACGGGCCCACCGTGTTCAGCGGTTCCCGCGAACAGATCGAGGCGAAGGTCGGGGCCGCCACGCTGCAGATGAGCGCCAAGCACATCACCTTGCAACTCGGCGCCGTCGGTGTGCTGCTGGATGCCGGCGGCGTGCATTTGAGCGGCCCGCTGGTGGATCACCAAGGCCGCGTGATCAGCACCGCATAAGGATTTGCCATGATCGGAATCGATAGGAATACCGGGGCAGCGGTCGATGACTGGCTGCAATTCGTACAGCGTGCCACCCGAGCGCTGACCACCCCCGTGGGCACTCGCCAGAAGCGCCCGTTGTACGGCTCGCTGATCCCCCAACTGCTCGGGCAGAACCTCGGCGACGACCTCTTGATCCTCGCCCAAAGCCACGCCGCCAAAGCGTTCTACAACGTCGAGAACGGCATCGCCGACTTTCAACCCCAGGTCATCGTCGCCAGTCGCCAGGGCGCCGGTCTGTTGCTGCGGTTTGCCGGCACGTGGAAAAACCGCCAACAATCCTTCGAGGTCATGACATGAGCATGCTGATCCCTGGCCAAAACCAACTGGCGGAGCCGGCTATCATTGCCGTCGACGCGTTCGAGCCGTTGCTGGCGCAATTCAAGGCGTTCGTCATCGACTACGTCGCCGCCCGCGCGCCACAAAGTGCCGCCAAACTCAAGGTCAGCCTCGATAACGAAAGCGAACTGCTGAGCCTGGCCCTGGAAGCGTTTTGCGTGCGTCTGCAAACCCACGAACGCCAGTACAACGCACGCATCAAGCAGATGCTGGCGTGGTGGGCCACCGGCAGTAACCTCGACGCACGCCTGGCCGATATGGGCCTGGAGCGCCAGCTGCTGGACCCCGGCGACCCGGCGGCCTTCCCGCCGGTGCCGCCGACATTGGAAAGCGACGACGACGCACGCTTGCGCTATTACTTGGCGCCCCACGCGCCGGCGGCGGGTTCTCGCATGCAGTATCGCCGCGAGGTGTTCACCCTCGGCGAACGACCTGCGGTCAATGTAGAAAGCGCGACACCGGGTGTGGTCAAGGTCACCTACACCTTCGACCCGGATGGTTATGCGGCTCAGGTCAAGGATGGCAGCGGCCGACGCACCGCCCCCGGTGAGGTGATGGTGACGGTGCTCTCCAGGGACGGCGATGGAAGCGCTTCCGCCGATTTGCTTGACGGCGTGCGCAGACATTTCGCACGCCCCGATGTACGGCCGGAAACTGATCTCGTCACTGTCCAAAGTGCGCAGATCCAACGCTACAAGATTCGCGTGGTGGCCAAGATCAACGCCGGCCCGGACTCGGGCCTGACCCAAGTGGCCGCGCAACGCTTGCTGCAAACCTACGCCGAATCCTGTCACCGCCTGGAAGGGCGCGTCGACCCGAGCTGGATCGACTACGCCATCCACAGTGCCGGAGCGGCGCAGCTGCAAATCCTCGAACCGCTGGCACCGATTGTCTGCTCGGCGTTCCAGGCGCCGTATTGCACGGGTGTCGAGGTGGAGGTACGCACGCTATGAGTGAGCCCAAACCGAGTCTGTTGCCCGCCAATAGCTCACCGCTGGAAAAAGCGTTGGACCTGGGGTTTGGCAGGTTGCTCGAGCGGATTATGCCGCCGTTTCCGGCCTTGATGAACCCGCTGCAAACACCCTCCGAATTCCTTCCTTACCTGGCCGCCGACCGAGGCGTCAGCGAATGGGACGCGGATGCCAGCGAAACGGAAAAGCGCCTCACCGTGGGCTTGTCCTGGCAGATCCAGCGCCAGGCCGGCACGCCCAAGGCTTTGAGCTATGCGGTGGAGTCGCTGGGTTTCAGCCCCAACATCAGCGCCTGGTATCAACAGCGGCCGCAGGGCGTGCCTTACACCTTCGATGTGCAGGCGATCATCGGACGCAGTTGGTCCAGCGGTGACCATAACCGATTGATCCGCCGTATCAACGCCGCGAAGAGCGAGCGCGACCAGGCGACGATTACCGTGGTTCACCAGACACAAGCACGCCTTGGCCTGACCGCGATTGTCCACGCCCCGTTTAACGACAGCGAGTTAAGCCTGCAAGGCGCGTTACCCGAACTTGCCTTGGGCGCTCGACTTAACAGTGCTGGCGTTGCCCGGCACTACACCATTAACGACTACGACCTCAGGGCGCAGCCATGACAGATGACATTACGCGCCTGGTGCGCTTCACCTCCAAGGGTTTGGATGAAGTGCTGCAGGCAAAGAACCAGGGCTTGAAAGGCGAAATCACCCACATCGGCGCCGGCACCGGCCGCTACAACCCAGACGGCACGGAAGTGGCCTTGCGTGACGAGCGCCAGCGGGTGGCGATTGTGGATTACGAGGACTTGGGCGAGCGCCAACTCAGGATGGCCGCGCTGTTCGATGGCGATGGCGAGTATGAGATTGGTGAGTTCGGTTTTTACCTCGCCAGTGGGACGTTGTTGGCGGTGTATTCGGTAGCTGGGAAGTTGCTGACGTATAAAGCGGCGGCGGCTCGGGTGCTGCAGAAGTTCACGTTGGATGTTTCGCCGTTGCCGGCGGAGAGCGTGACGATTGTGGTGGGGAGTGAAAACCTGAATGTGTTGCTGGCTGAGGAATTGGCGGCGCTATCGGCAGCGAGTATCGATAATATGGCGCGAGGTGTTGGTTTGTTGTTTCGCGTAATTGAAAGTGAGCAAAAAGTATAAGGTGTCATTGGTCTTGGCGGTTATTTTGATTAAGTGTTGAGACTTTTTTTGGTCTAGATACGAAACTTAAGGAGTTATAATTTTGAGCATGGAACAACAGCTTGCTGCCGTCGTCAGTGCGGCTAATAATCTGGCCGGTGTGGTTACTGGGAAAGTTGACGAGATAGATAAGGCAGTCGCCAATGCTCGCTTGGCATACGACTCGCAGCTTTTAGATCTCAAGAGTAAACTACCACGGTTGGCCGTTACGAAAAATTTTAACTTGTACCCTAATGCTGATGCTACCTTGATTGATGGCTGGGGGATTCATGGAGAGGTTGTCTGCACTAAGCTGCGCTCAATCACAACTGAATCTCAAGCTACCGGGCGTCCGCAAGCGGATGTGGATTTTATGTTGAAAGTTCAAGCTGATATTCGCGAGCAGTTTCCGGGGTTTGATATTAGGGCGAATGAATATTGGCGGACCGTTGTGAATGTCTGGCAAATGAAATGGGCAACTTCTGGGGTTGGTCCGTGGCTAGCATTTCCTTATACTGTTGATACCGCACTTTCCAATGGGACGCGTGCGATCCCTTTGAACTCTTATATAACCATGGGGGCTTTCGTTCGGGTGTTGGAAGGCAGTGTTACCGGCGCTTGGAGTGTCGGTGCTGAAAAAGGTAAGTGGCGTTGGTGTTCTACGGTCGTTGCTCCAACAGAACTATTTGGTGCTTATTATCATCTTCATCCTATGCGAACTTCATCCTCGGGTGTCGTCGAGGTGATGTTGGCGGGAGCATGCACAGGTGTGGTAACCAACCCAGGTGATTGGGGAACTATGTTGGCGTTGAGTTAAGGATATTTTATGAAGCCCATTTTTGTACCTTCAGAGCTGCATCCACTTATTAAATGGCAGATCATTCGTAGTGCTCGTGATCAGGATTTGTCCGCCAGTGACTACGCGGCTATGTCCGATTATCCAATGCAGGATAAAAATAAATCGGCCTTCTTGGCGTACCGGCAGGGCCTGAGAGATATTCCTAATCAGGGGGCCGATCCTGACGCCGTTATATGGCCGCCTAAGCCTGAGTTCCTCAAATAAGCCCACCGCGAAAGCGGTTTTTTTTCGTCTCCCCAAAGCCCCTCCCGCAGGGGCTTTGGTGTTTTCCACCCGGAGAATTCAACACATGCCTAACCGCCAAACCTACACCGTCCTCATCCCATTCCCCATCGGCGCCGGCCATTGGTCCACCGCTGGCCAGGAACTGGAACTGCTGGACGTCGAAGCATCCGCCCTGCGCACCGCCGGCCGCTTGGAACTGACCAGCGTCCTCAATACCACCCCCAAGAAGGCTGAATAATCATGGCTGAGGTTTTGAACTTCGAGCACAACGGCATCACTGTGAACGCAACTGAGTCCCCCGAGGCCATGGGTGGCCTGGGGGATAACGTGATCGGCCTGGTCGGCACCGCGCCGAATGCCCACGCGTCGATCCCGAAAAACGCCCCGTTCCGCATCAACAGCTTCACCACCCAGGCGCTGCTGGACCCTACCGGCAGTGAGGCGGGCACGCTGTTTCAGGCGGTGTACCAGATCCTCAAAGTGGTCAAGGTACCGGTCTACGTGGTGATCGTGGAGGAGGGCGCTACCCCGGCTGACACGATCAACCATGTGATCGGCGGTAACGAACCGGTCACCGGGCGCAAACTTGGCCTGGCGGCCCTGAGCAGTGTGCCGGAAGACCTGACCATCATCGGCGCCCCAGGCTTCACCGGCACCAAGGCCGTGGCGAGCGAGTTCGCCGCCTTCGGCAAGCGCATCAAGGCCCGTGTGGTGCTGGATGGCAAGGACGCCTCTGTTGCCGATCAGGTGACCTACAGCGGCGAACTGGGCGGTGCCGATCTCGGTTTCGACCGCTGCCTGCTGGTACACAACATGCCGTCGGTGTACTCCAAGGCCGCGAAGAAGAACGTGTTTCTTTCGCCGTCGTCCCTGGCCATCGCTGCACTGGCCAAGGTCAAGCAGTGGGAAAGCCCGGGTAATCAGGTGACCTTCGCCGAGGACGTTTCCCGCGTGGTCGAGTACAACATTCTCGACACGTCCACCGAAGGCGACCTGCTCAACCGCTACGGCGTGAGCTACTACGCCCGCACCATCCTCGGCGGTTTTTCGCTGCTGGGTAACCGCTCAATCACCGGCAAGTTCATCAGCTACGTCGGCCTGGAAGACGCCATCAGCCGCAAGCTGGTCAAGGCCGGCCAGAAGGCCATGGCCAAGAACCTCACCAAGTCCTTCATGGACCAGGAGGTCAAGCGCATCAACGATTGGCTGCAAACCCTGGTCGCCGACGAAACCATCCCCGGCGGCAGTGTGTACCTGCACCCGGAGTTGAACAGTGTCGAGAAGTACAAGAACGGCACCTGGTTCATCGTCATCGACTACGGCCGCTATGCGCCCAATGAACACATGATTTATCAACTCAACGCCCGCGATGAAATCATCGAGCAGTTCCTGGAGGACGTTCTCTAATGTTTACCAACCGAGTCAGACAGGCCATTGCGGCCACCCTCCAAGGCCTGCCGCTGTCCGCGACCGTGGAAGAGTTCACCCCGCCGAAGATCGAGTTCGACATGGAGTCCATGTCCGGCGGGCGCTTCATTGCCGAGGAAATGGCCAAGAGCGGCAAAGTGCTCAACGCCAAGCTGATCCTGCAAGGCGCCGGCCCGGAAATCATGCTGGCCCTGGGCGTGCGGATGGGGGACGACATTCTGCTGAACGTGCGTGAAGCCGGCCAGGATCAGGACGGCAAGACCTACTTCACCTACCACACCGTGGGCGGCAAGCTCAAATCCCTGGAGGAGGCAAAGCTGAAGATGGGCGAGAAGGCCACCACCACGCTGGAGCTGTCCTGCCGCACCTATAACCGCCTGGAAAACGGCATTTCGGTGATCGACATCGACGTGCGTACCCAGAAGTTCGTCCTCAACGGCGTCGATATTCTGGGCGACGCCCGCCGCGCGGTGTTGATGCCGTAACCCCCCCGGGGGCGGGCTCGCTCGCCCCCATACTTGACCAAGGAATTGCCCCATGGCCTGGATGCCACCGCTGCACCTCCTGCTGGCCCCGATCACCGCCGACACCGGCGCGACGATCGAGCAGGTGCAACTCAAACCGCTGTACTACGCCGCGCAAAAAGACGCGCTGGCCCGGGCCGGTGATGACGAGGACGACCAGTTCTTCGAACTGGCGAAACTCGCCACCGGCCTGTCGGAAAAAGAGCTCGACCAACTCAAGCGCCCGGACTACGTGAGCATCGCCCAATACGTACATGAGATGTCGACGCGCCCGGCGTCATTCTTCCTGCAAGCGCCCGAAGCTGCGACCCACGACCAGCCCGTCCACCTGCTGTTGCCCCTCGACGCGGCCGGCCGCACCTGGACCGAGCTGCCCCTGGAAATGCCCGCCCTGCGCGCGACCAAAGTGATGAAAAAACTCGCCACCAACAAAGAGCGCGCCGAGTTCATCACCGCCCACTGCACTGGCCTGATGATCCCCGACCTGGCCGGCCTGACCGTGCCTGACTGGACGGAATTGCAGGAGCGCATCGATGATTTTTTAAACAAACCGGCGGACTTCTTTCGGAGCGCGACATCGAAGTGATCCTCGACGTGGTGCCGCTGATTTACTCGGTCAATGAAGCGGAAATCCTCGACTGGGACGCCGGAAAAGCACTGCGCCGCTACGACATCGCGATCACTCGCCTTGGCGTCAAACAGGAGTAAGCGGGATGCAAGAGACTCAATACGAGATCAGACTCGCCGAAGAAGACAAGCGCTGGATGACCTTTGCGGCCCTGTCCAACGAGGCGACACTCAACAGTGTGCTGAGCCCCCTTCCTGATAGTTTTGTCGGGCCTTCCAGCCTGGATGCCGAACCGCAGCCATCGTCGGAACTCGGTCTGGCGCTGGTCACGGTGAGCCTGGATATCAACGCCTTGACCCTTGAGCAAGTGCGGTTGCGCGAGACGTTGGAAACGCTCAACAGCACATTATTCATTACCAGTGATTCACTGGCGCTCAGGACGGTCGATAGCGCCTCGCAGGCGCAGAACAGTCAACCCAAGGAGCCGTCGCCGGCCGCAGACTCCTGGGTCGACAAAAGCCTGCAGTTCGGGGCCGATGCGGCGAAGACCATTGCCAAGGATGTGGGCTCGAGTTTGTGGGATACGGCCAAGAGCAGGGTCTCGGGCAAGGCCATCGATGCACTGGCGCAAAAGTTTCCCAAAGCCGGCAAGTGGCTTAAAGACGACAAAGACAAAGACAAAGACAAAGACAAGGACTGCTGCTGCAGCGGCGAGTCTCTTCGTGGCGCCGTTACCCCGAGCATCATCTTGCCGCCTGGCTATGAGCGTTCTGGCGGGAAAAAGACTTCCGCGAAAAAAACCGCCAAGTCGACGCGGTGGCGGGAGTTGCCCGTCCCCCGTGGCCTCGGCCCGTTGAAGTATGCCGACACCGCCATCAATGTGATCCAGGGCATACGCGATGGCGACGCAAAAGCAGTCACCACCGGCCTGTCTACGGCCGGTGGTGCCTGGGCCGGCGCCTCTGCCGGCGCGGCCATTGGCACTCTGGTTTTGCCTGGCATCGGCACGGCTGTAGGCGGCGCAATCGGCGGCTTGCTCGGCAGCGAAGCGGGCGCTTGGCTTGGGGACAAACTGTTCAGCCCCGCTGACCGCCTACCCGCACCCAATGCCGTCAGCAAGGAACTCAACAGCGCACGCACGGACAACGTGCAAGTCACCCTGGCCCCCAGCATCCAGATCACCGGCGTCAACCCCGCCGATGCCCAGCAGGTGGTCAATCAGGTGATCCAGGCTCTGCAATTCCAATGCCTGCCGATGCTCTCCGACACCCTCGGGGTTCGGCGCAATGCGGCACTGGCCGATCCAGGAGGTGATTGATGCGACAACAGATGGTGCTGGGCGATTTTATTTTTGGGCTGTCCCGTGGGTTTGCCTATTCCTCGCTGACCCGTAACAGTGACGGCGGCTGGGCTGACCTGACGATTATCGCGAGCAAACCGCAGTCGCGACAGAACGGTCAGAAGCTGGAAAAACTCACCTTCAGCGGCACGGCGATGTACGGCGTGGGCATGCAACGCCTGGACGAGTTGCGCGCCCTGCAAAATCTACGCGTGCCGCTGCCACTGGTGGATGGCATTGGCCGCAACTGGGGCCTGTGGCGGATCAATTCGGTGATGGAAACCCAAAGCAACGTGATCGATGACGGTACCGCCATGCTCATGACCTGGAGCCTTGAATTGGAGGAATTCATCAATGCGTAGAGTGCGAAGTATTGCCGGTGATTCGGTCAACCTGCTGCTCTACCGCGAGCTGGGGCGTTGCGATGATGCCGCGGAAGAAACCCTCTGGCGCTTGAACCCCACGCTTGCCGAATACGGCCCGGTGCTACCGGCTGGCGTGTGGGTGATCGTGCCCGAAATGGCTTCGCGGCCGGCGGCGTTGCGCCTCGTTTCGGCGTGGGATTAAGAAGGAGGCTACATGGCTCAGGGATTTACGCCCATTGTGGAGTTCTATGGCGCCAACGCGGCGCTGCTCAATCAACGTCTGATGCACTGGAGCCATACCGACGCGGCGGGCCTTGAGTCCGACCGCCTTGAACTGACGCTCAACATCGAGGGCCTGGAGGGCCTGCCCAGCCTGAGTGGCAAGATCGGTTTGCGCGTCGGTTATCAAGAGTCCGGCTTGGTGGAAAAAGGCGAATTTGTCATTACCCAGCGCACGCCGGTGCTGTTTCCCATGCGCTTGCTGATCGTCGCCACCGCGGCGCCCTTCAGCGCGGGCGATGCCAGTGGTTACCGCCAGCGTCGATCCGCCAGTTATGGACCGATCACCCTGGGCGCGCTGTTTCGCCAGCTGGTCAGCCGCCACGGCTATTCGCCGAGGGTGGCACCGGCGCTGGAGGGCATTGCGATTGCCCACATCGACCAATCCAATGAAAGCGACATGGCGTTCATCACCCGCCTTGCCAAACGTTATGGCGCCGTCACCAAACCGATCAACGAACTGTACGTGCTCGCCGAGGCCGGGCAGGTCAAGTCACTCTCCGGCCAGCAACTGCCGGACGTGACACTGTCGGTCACCGAGGACAATCGCCCCGGCGATCAAGCATTCATCACCGCCAAGCTCGACGAAACCTCGCGCGCCAAATACCAGGGCAGCCGCGTCACCTGGTGGGATGCCGCCGCGGGCAAGCAGCGGGTGGTTCAGGTCGGGGTTGCGCCCTTCAAGACCTTGCGCCAGCGCTGCCAGAACGAAGCCGAGGCGCGGGCGGTGGCTGAGGGTGAATTGCGCCGCGTGGGCCGTGAAGACCTCAAGCTGCAGATCGATTGTCCGGGGAACCCGCTGTTATCGGCCGAAGGGCTGTTGCTGCTGGATGACACCTGGCCTTCCTACATGCAGGGGCGCTGGTCGATCACCAAGGTGACGCATGTCGGTGACCCGGTGACGGGCTATCGCAGTTCGGTCACGGCCGGCGGGTTGTCGGCGTAGTACCTTTTACGGAGTAGGCACCATGCTGATAACACTGCCCCAGCTTCTTTACATCATGCCGGGCGCCCGCCTCAGCGCGGGCATTTTTCTATCCCCGTTAAATGCGGCATTCGCTCGCTACGCGATCGACAATCCGAAACGCCTCGCCGCCTGCCTCGCCCAGATCGGCCACGAATCCGGCGAGTTGCACTACGTCCGCGAACTGGGCAGCGATCAATACCTGAGCAAATACGACACCGGCAGCCTGGCCGTTCGCCTGGGCAACACCGCCGACGCGGATGGCGACGGCCAGAAGTACCGGGGCAGGGGGCTGATTCAGGTCACCGGGCGTCGCAACTATTTAATCTGCAGCCAAGCGCTGTTTGGCGATGAGCGCCTGCTGCTGCAACCGGAACTGTTGGAGCAGCCGCAATGGGCCGCCGAATCCGCCGCCTGGTTCTGGCAAAGCAACGGCCTGAACGAACTGGCGGACAACGACCAGTTCACCACCATCACTCGGCGTATCAACGGCGGGCTCAATGGTTTGGAAAACCGCCTGCAGCTGTGGGCACGGGCGAAGGCGGTGTTATGCGTTTCCTAGGGGCTTGGCGCCTGATCGGTGTGTGCCTGTTGGTGGCGCTGACTTGGCAGGTGCAGGCCTGGCGATTGGGTGCGCAGATGGAGCGGCAATCAACTGCTCATGCCCAGGCGCTCAGTCAGCAAAATCAGGCGGCCTTGCGTCAACAACAGGCCGAATACGACAAACGGCTGGCCCTGGAGCAACAACTCAGCGCCATTGACCAACAACATGCTCGGGAGTTGAGCGATGCACAACGTCATCAGGCCGCTCTGCGCGATCGCCTGGCCACTGCTGATGTGCGGTTGTCAGTCCTTCTCGACGCCAGCGACAGCGCCAGTGGTTGCGCAATGCCTGCCGCCACCGCCGCCGGCGGCGTGGTTCATGCAGCCACGCGAGCCCGACTTGACCCGGCGCATGCTCAGCGAATTATCGCCATCACCGACGACGCGGATAACGCCGTGATCGCCTTGCGCGCCTGTCAGGCGTATGTGCGGGCCATCGTGCGTTAGTGTCTTGATGCACGCTGCAACTTGCATGGCCGATGGGCTCATGTAGGGTAGGCCAATGCCCGCTCATTCCAGGAGACCTCCGTGAAAGAAATCACCCAACTGGCCGCTGAACTGGGTCGACGTCTACAGGTGCTCAATGCCCACGTCACCACCGCCGAGTCCTGTACCGGCGGCGGCATCGCCGAAGCCATCACGCGCATACCGGGGAGTTCGGCGTGGTTCGAGGCGGGATATGTCACCTATTCCAACCGGCAGAAAACTCGGCAGCTGGATGTGCCGGAGGCACTGTTCGGCAAAGTGGGGGCGGTCAGCCGCGAGGTGGTGGAGGCCATGGTCAGGGGCGCCCAGGAAAAAAGCCTGGCGCGCTTTGCCGTGGCGGTCAGCGGCGTGGCCGGGCCCGATGGCGGCTCGCCGGAAAAACCGGTGGGCACGGTATGGCTGGCGTTCGGCGTGGGTGACGAGGTCACGGCCGAGCGCCAGCACTTCCCCGGCAACCGCGATGAGGTCCGCCGACAAACGGTAAAGGCCGCGCTAGAGGGCTTGTTGCGACGAGCTGCAGCAGAAATAGAAAATCAGGGGTAGGCGATCTCCGATCTTTGTGGAACAATACTGTCTACTTATACAGGTGTTGGCCGTCAGGCCTTATTGATTACGTGAGGACTTTAATGGACGAGAACAAGAAGAAAGCCTTGGCTGCGGCCCTGGGTCAGATCGAACGTCAATTCGGCAAGGGTGCCGTAATGCGTATGGGCGATCACGACCGTCAGGCGATCCCGGCTATTTCCACTGGCTCTCTGGGTCTGGACATCGCGCTCGGCATTGGCGGCCTGCCAAAAGGCCGTATCGTTGAAATCTACGGTCCTGAATCTTCCGGTAAAACCACCCTGACGCTGTCGGTGATTGCCCAGGCGCAAAAGATGGGCGCGACCTGCGCGTTCGTCGACGCCGAGCACGCCCTGGACCCTGAATACGCCGGCAAGCTGGGCGTGAATGTTGACGACCTGCTGGTTTCCCAGCCGGACACCGGTGAGCAAGCCCTGGAAATCACCGACATGCTGGTGCGCTCCAACGCCATCGACGTGATCGTGGTCGACTCCGTGGCGGCCCTGGTGCCAAAAGCTGAAATCGAAGGCGAAATGGGCGACATGCACGTCGGCCTGCAGGCCCGTCTGATGTCCCAGGCGCTGCGTAAAATCACCGGTAACATCAAGAACGCCAACTGCCTGGTGATCTTCATCAACCAGATCCGGATGAAGATCGGCGTCATGTTCGGCAGCCCGGAAACCACCACCGGTGGTAACGCGCTGAAGTTCTACGCGTCGGTCCGTCTGGACATCCGCCGTACCGGCGCGGTGAAGGAAGGTGACGAGGTTGTCGGTAGCGAAACCCGCGTCAAAGTCGTTAAGAACAAAGTGGCCCCGCCATTCCGTCAGGCTGAGTTCCAGATCCTCTACGGCAAGGGTATCTACCTGAACGGCGAGATGATCGACCTGGGCGTGCTGCACGGTTTCGTCGAGAAATCCGGTGCCTGGTATGCCTACAACGGCAGCAAGATCGGTCAGGGCAAGGCCAACTCGGCCAAGTTCCTGGCGGACAACCCGGATGTCGCCGCCGCGCTTGAGAAGCAGATCCGCGACAAGCTGCTGACCCCCGCGCCGGACGTGAAAGCTGCAGCCAACCGTGCGCCGGTTGACGAAATGGAAGAAGTCGACACTGACGTCTGAAGCAAACGATGACCGTTGTGCTGGATACACTCGTCGCCGTTCGGCGCACTGCGATGGACCTGCTCGCGCGTCGCGAGCATGGTCGAGTCGAACTGACGCGTAAACTGCGTCAGCGCGGTGCGTCCGCTGAGATGATCGACACTGCCCTCGACCGGTTGACGGAAGAAGGGCTGCTGTCGGAAGCCCGTTACCTCGAAAGTTTTGTGTCCTACCGAGCGCGCTCCGGCTACGGCCCGGCGCGAATTCGTGAAGAGCTGAGCCAGCGCGGCCTGCAACGCGCCGACATCGACCTCGCCCTGCGCGAGTGCTGTATCAGCTGGCAGTCACAGCTGGAAGATACCTGGCGTCGCAAGTTTTCTGGGCATCTTCCGATTGATGCCAGGGAACGCGCGAAACAAGGGCGCTTCCTGAGTTATCGCGGGTTTTCGATGGAAATGATCAATCGGTTGTTCAGCGGTCGGGACATGGACGACTGAACAACGCAAAAAATAAAAGGCCCGCTATGAAAATAGCGGGCCTTTTTTTTTGCTCAAAAATCACGCCGGCTCCGGCGCCACCCGTTGTTGTGTCTTGCCCTGAGCCTGCGCCCAGTTCTCCGGCAAGTTGATGTAGTCCACCAACTCCCGCAACCGACCCTGATCACGCCCGTTGAAGTTGAACACCAGTCGCGTCAGATGACTGAACTGCGGCTCATCGTGCTCTTCTCCGGTGTAGGCGAGCTGCTGGAAGTCTCCACTCAGTCGCAGGCTGGCGAACTCTTTTTGCACCTGAGCCAGCGCCCGCTCACTGAGCGGATGATTCATGCGTATCACAAACTCACGCTTCAGCCAGCGGGTAGAGTGGAAGTTGGCATAAAACTGGTTGATCTCGTCTACCGCGGCTTCAGCGCTGTACACCAGGCGCATCAGCTTCAGGTCGGTGGGCAGCACATAGCGATTGGCTTCCAGCTGGCTGCGGATAAAGTCCAGGGCGCCTTGCCAGAAACCGCCACCTGGTGCATCGAGTAACACCACCGGCACCAGTGGGCTCTTGCCGGTCTGGATCAGCGTCAGTACTTCAAGCGCTTCATCCAGGGTGCCGAAACCGCCGGGGCACAACACCAGCGCATCGGCCTCCTTGACGAAGAACAGCTTGCGCGTAAAGAAGAAGTGGAACGACAGCAGGTTCTCGGTGCCGTCGATGGTCGGGTTGGCATGCTGTTCGAACGGCAGGGTAATGTTGAAGCCCAGGCTGTGCTCCAGGCCGGCACCTTCGTGGGCGGCGGCCATGATCCCGCCGCCGCCGCCGGTGATCACCATCAGATCGGAGCGCGCCAGTGCCGCGCCCACTTCCCGGGCCAGGGCATAGAGCGGGCTTTCCACCGGCGTGCGCGCCGAGCCGAACACCGTGACTTTGCGCCGCCCCTTGAACTGTTCCAGCACGCGGAAGGCGTGGTCCAGTTCGCGGATGGCTTGCAAGGTGATTTTGGCGTTCCAGCGGCTGCGGTCGTCCTGCGCCATGCGTAGCGCGGTGAGGATCATGTCGCGATAAAGGGGGATATTCGGGCTGTTGGGTGCGATCAACTGGAGTTGAGCTTCGACCTGCTGCGTGAGGTCGACCCCGTTTGCTTCAAAATGCTGGAGCAGGCGGTCATTCGGTTCGTAAGGCATTCAACTTCTCCTTCTTCACAGAGCCTGGGCGGGCGGCGAAATATTCGTCCGTGGCCACGACACTGCATGTGTCGCTGCATGCCCATGGCATTGCACAGTGTTCGCCAAGCGGCAAAGCGCGACTCTGTATGTTCCTTGTGATTTAAAAACCTTTGCACTGCACATGGCAGGAGGACAACTCTGTTTTGCCCTGAAAATGTTACAGAACAGCATGGGAACTGGGCTGAGCGGGTTGTGGGAATGAGACGATCATGGGCCGAAAAACCCTTGGCTGGCAACCGCTTATTGGTCTCACGTCACAGCGTGCAGCGTTCGGCGGCAAACACAAACGAGGGAATTGCGCGCCACTGGACAGCAGCGCGCGGGGGGCATGCGCGAGTTACTTTTTCTTCTTCGCCGCAGTCGGTGCCGGGCAGTCTGCTTCGACGAATTTCACCGAAGCCACCGGGCGGTTGGTCTTGTTTTCGGTGATCTCGTAGCGCATCACCGCGCCCTTGGCCATCAGCTCGCGGTAGCCGTGGTTCAGGCACACGCTTTGTCCGAGCTGGAAATACACCGCCTTGGGGTTGGCACGCATCTGTTCGGCACGATCGGGCAGCACGCTGAGGTGATCGATCAACTGCATGCCTTCAACGGTGTAGGCGACTTCCAGGGTTTTTTCATCGATTTCCCGGGGCAGGTCTTTGTTGCTTTCAGCCGCGACGCTTTGCAGCTTCTTGTTCATTTGGGCCTCCAGCAGCGAGGCCGCCTGGGCGCCAACAGGCAAGACCAGCGCGAGGGCGACGGATGGGGCGACAAGACGCAGCATGGAACGCAGCATGAAACTCTCCTGATTCGGTTACTGGTGCATAGACCAGCCACTGGGCTGTGCGTTCAGTGGCGCGCAATTATAGGTGAGCCCTGGCCGGTACAGCCAGGCGTATTGCTGGGAAGTGCGTGTGGCTCTGGTAAACTGCGGCCACTTAAGCCTTCCTCGAGTTCCCCCAGTGTCGATTTTCCTTTCCGTGCGGCGCATCCGATGAGCCACGCCGTCTCTCGTCTGCGTACCCAGCGCCTGGCGCGCGCCATCAGGCCTTTCGTCAATCGGGGGTCGCGTGCCGAGCGCTGCCCCGGCTGCCGGGTGATCCCCGCGTATTGCTTGTGTGCCTGGCGGCCCAAGGTCCAGGCCCGGTCTGCAATGTGCCTGTTGATGCACGACGTCGAACCGATGAAGCCCAGCAACACCGGCTGGCTGATCGCCGATGTGATTGACGACACCAGCGCGTTCGCCTGGTCACGCACCGAGGTCGACCCCGGGCTGCTCACTTTGCTGGCGGACCCGCAGTGGCAACCCTACATCGTGTTCCCCGGCGAATTCGTCGCGCCGGAACGGGTTGTCAGTGAGGTCAAGGTGGGGGAGGGCAAGCGCCCGCTGTTTATCCTGCTGGACGGCACGTGGAGCGAAGCGCGCAAGATGTTCCGCAAAAGTCCCTATTTGGAGCATTTGCCGGTCCTCAGCCTGGCCCCCGAGCAGCTGTCGCGCTACAAACTGCGTCGTTCCAAGCGGGATGATCATTTCTGTACCGCCGAAGTCGCCGCGCTGTGCCTGGAGCTGGCCGACGACGGCGCGGCCAGCGAAGTGCTGGACGCTTACCTCGACGTGTTCAGCACCCATTATCTGGCCGCCAAGTTCCAGTTACCGCTGGACTCGACGGATATCGTCCATACTCGTCTAGCGCCCTACATCCCGGCGGTATAACCAGACGACGTTTGCATGATGGCACCGTAAATCCGACAACCGCTAAACTGCCCATTGGCGTAGTGCTTGACCACCCAGGCTACGCTGGGCATGCTGGGCGCCGATCAGGGCGCAACCGTGAATTTCCAACGTCGTTTCAGGTGCTTTTGACGTTGAGCATGCCCTGTGGTGATGGCTGCCTGGCCGTTACCTTGTGTATTGGCGAACCCTGAACCCATCAGGGCTGCCATAAAAAACAGGATCATTTAATCAATGGCCACATACGAAATCCTGATAGCTGATGACCACCCGCTGTTTCGCAGTGCGCTGCATCAGGCAGTAACGCTGGGCTTGGGCCCCGATGTCCGTCTGGTTGAAGTGGCCAGCATTGCCGAGCTGGAAACCCGCCTCACCGAAAAATCCGACTGGGACCTGGTGCTGCTCGACCTGAACATGCCTGGCGCCTATGGGTTTTCGGGGCTGGTGCTGTTGCGCGGGCAATACCCGCAGATTCCCGTGGTGATGGTCTCGGCTCAGGAAGAAGCCGATGTAGTGGTGCGCTCCAAGGAGTTTGGCGCCAGCGGTTTCATTCCCAAGTCGAGCTCCATGGAAGAGATCCAGAAAGCCGTGCGCGCGGTGCTGGAGGGCGATGTGTCCTGGCCGCCGCAAGCGTTTGAAGAGATCAACGTGTCCGACGAAGCCAAGGCTGCCCGCGATGGCCTGGCCAGCTTGACGCCCCAGCAGTTCCGGGTGCTCACCATGGTCTGCGAAGGCTTGTTGAACAAGCAGATCGCTTACGAGTTGAGCGTGTCGGAAGCGACCATCAAGGCCCATGTCACCGCGATCTTTCGCAAGCTGGGGGTGCGAACGCGAACCCAGGCGGCGTTGCTCTTGCAACAACTTGAGTCAATTTCGCAGCATTAAGCTATTGTCGATTCACGCTTTTTTGACTTTGCGTGATCTAGTTTTCCCACTTCTTTGGTTCAGTTGCCTACATCTATGTCGCCTTTCAAGGGTCAAACCGGTATCAAACGTATCTTCAACGCAGGGGGCTATTCCCTGGATGGCCTGCGCGCAGCCTTCACCGGTGAGGCGGCCTTCCGTCAGTTGGTGTTGCTGAACGTCATCCTGATCCCGCTGAGTTTTTTCCTGCATGTCAGCCGCGTCGAACGGGCGCTGTTGATCGCGGTGTGCCTGCTTGCGTTGATCGTCGAGTTGCTCAACTCGGCCGTGGAAGCGGCCATCGACCGCATTTCCCTGGACCGTCACCCACTGTCGAAAAACGCCAAGGACATGGGCAGCGCCGCGCAATTCGTGGCACTGACCATGATCACCCTGGTGTGGGCCGTGATCCTGATCTAAGCCTCAGGCAATGTTCGGCAGCACGATTTCGTCGCTGCGCTGAACCCCGGCGGTGAAGGCGCGGCACAGCTCGAGAAACTCGCGCATCGCCGAGGTTTGGTACTTTTGCTTGTGCCAGATGAAGTAGAACTGCCGGGCCAGGTCCAGGTCCGGGGTTTCTACCGGTACCAGGCTGCCGCGGCGGAAAGCATCGCGCAGCGCCAGCCGGGAAATGCAGCCAATCCCCAGCCCCGACTCCACCGCACGCTTGATCGCTTCGGTGTGTTCCAGCTCGAGGCGAATGTTCAGCGCGCTGCGATGATGGCGCATGGCCTGATCAAAGGTCAGGCGCGTGCCCGAGCCCTGTTCGCGCAGGATCCACGCTTCGTGGGTCAATTCTTCCATGCTGGCGACACCGCGCTGGGCCAGGTGATGCTGAGGCGCGCAAAATACCACCAGCTCATCTTCCACCCAGGTCTGCACTTCGATATCCGGGTGGCTGCAGTCGCCTTCGATTAGACCCAAGTCAATTTCATAATGCGCAACCTGGTGCACGATATGTGCAGTGTTCTGCACGTGCAGCTTCACCTGGCTCTCGGGGTGCTGCTGCATGAAGCTGCCGATCAGCAGCGTGGCCAGGTAATTGCCGATGGTCAGCGTGGCGCCGACGGCCAGTGAACCGAAGCCAGACTTGCCGTTGAGCAGGTCTTCGATCTCCTTGGCCTGGTCCAGCAGGGCTACCGCCTGGGGCAACAACTGACGGCCGAGGGCGTTGAGGCTCAGGCGTTTACCCGCCCGGTCGAACAACTGACAGCTGGATTGACGCTCCAGCTCGGTGATTGAGGTGCTGGCGGCGGATTGAGATAAGGCCAGAAGGCCAGCAGCGCGTGAGACGCTTTCCTGCTGGGCGACGGCGACGAAGACTTGCAGCTGACGGAGAGTAAATCGCATATCGATATAACCGATAACCCTTATCTTAATAATCCAGTTAACAGATATTGTCGCCGCCATTAGAATGCTGTGCAATTGCGCACTTATCATTTTGGCGCAGACCCATCTCCAGGAGTCCCCCGTACATGAGCAACATGAACCACGAGCGTGTCCTCAGTGTTCATCACTGGAACGACACTCTGTTCAGCTTCAAGTGCACCCGCGATCCGGGCTTGCGCTTCGAGAACGGTCAGTTCGTGATGATCGGCCTGCAACAACCCAACGGCCGCCCGCTCATGCGCGCTTATTCGATTGCCAGCCCGAACTGGGAAGAGCATCTGGAGTTCTTCAGCATCAAGGTGCCTGATGGCCCGCTGACCTCCCAGTTGCAGCATCTGAAGGAAGGCGACGAGATCATCATCAGCAAAAAACCGACAGGCACCCTGGTGCTTGACGATTTGAAGCCGGGTAAACACCTGTACCTGCTCAGCACCGGTACCGGCCTTGCGCCATTTATGAGCGTGATCCAGGACCCGGAAACCTATGAGCGTTTCGAAAAAGTGATCCTGTGCCACGGCGTGCGTTACGTCAACGAAGTCGCCTACCGCGAATTCATCACCAAGCACCTGCCGCAGAATGAGTTCTTCGGCGAAGCCCTGCGTGAAAAGTTGATCTACTACCCCACCGTGACCCGCGAACCGTTCGAAAACCAAGGCCGTCTGACCGACCTGATGCGCAGTGGCAAGCTGTTCCGCGATATCGGCCTGCCACCGATCAACCCCCAGGACGACCGCGCCATGCTGTGCGGCAGCCCAAGCATGTTGGACGAGACCAGCGAAG
Organism: Pseudomonas veronii; assembly: GCF_002028325.1. NCBI lineage: Bacteria > Pseudomonadati > Pseudomonadota > Gammaproteobacteria > Pseudomonadales > Pseudomonadaceae > Pseudomonas > Pseudomonas veronii. Next base: position 1,392,387 of record NZ_CP018420.1, read on the forward strand.
TGTTGAACAGCTTCGGCCTGAAAGTTTCGCCACGCATGCGTGAGCCGGGTGACTACCTGATCGAACGCGCCTTCGTCGAGAAGTAAACGCGGTCAAAAAAATGTGGGAGGGAGCTTGCTCCCGATTGCTGAGTGTCAGTCAATGCATCCGGTGACTGACCCGCCGCTATCGGGAGCAAGCGCCCTCCCACATTGGTTTTTGGTTTATTTAGCTGCAATCACTTCCAGCACACAGATGACGCCCGCCTCGGGATAGTGCCAGCGCACATCCACGTCCCAGAACTGCGCGCCATATTCCCGCTCGGGCCCGGGTGTTTGATAGGCCGGCCGCGGGTCTTGCGCCAAACACTGTTCGATCAACGCCACCAGCGGTTCAGCAAGGCGCTGAGCGTGGCCTTGCGCCTGGTGCAGAGCCGTCTTCAGCCATTGCACGGGAATCAGTGGCGGCGTGCCATTGGCGATGCCGTTGGTGGCGTTGTCGACAATGTCGGCATACGGCACATACGGCTTGATATCCAACACCGGCGTGCCATCGAGCAGATCGATCCCGGAGATCCACAACCGGCCCGGTTCGACCTTGTCCAGCTTCACCACCGACTGGCCAATCCCGTTGGGCCGATGGGTCGCACGGGTGGCAAACACGCCCATGGACTTATTGCCGCCCAGACGGGGCGGGCGCACTTTCAGGCGGGGTTTGTCTTCCAGGGCCTGGTGGAACAGAAACAGCAGCCACACATGGCTGACCTGCTCCAGGCCCTGCACCGCCTCGCCGTGGTCGAACGGCGCGACCAGCTCCAGCACGCCGCGGGCGGCAGGCGCCAGTTGCGGTTGGCGCGGGATGGCGAACTTCTCCTTGAAGCAGGAGCGCACGAAGCCGACGGGCGAGACCTGGTAACTCATGGCTTACGCGCGAACCCGCAGGGTCAGGCCCTTGAGGAAGTTGCGCAGCAACTGGTCGCCGCAGGTGCGGTAATTGGTGTGGCCGAACTTGCGGAACAGCGCGCTCAGCTCAGGCTTGGACACCGGGAACTCGGCCGCCTTGAGGATGGCGTGCATGTCGTCTTCCTTCAGTTCGAAGGCCACGCGCAGCTTCTTGAGGATGATGTTGTTGGTCACCGGGGTTTCGATCGGTTGCGGCGGACGGCTGTCGTCCTTGCCGCGCTTGAAAATCACCAGGCCGTCAAGGAAGTGCGCCATGACCTCGTCCGGGCAGAACACAAAGCCTTCTTCCTCGTCTTTCTTGAGGTAAGTCAGCAGGTCTTCCTTGGTCACGTCCATGCCGCCGAGTTTGATCAGCTCGACCATCTTGTTGTCGCTGATGTCGAGCATGTAGCGCACGCTGCGCAGTACGTCGTTGTGAATCATGGTGGGCAATCCTGGTTTTCAACGGTGGACACCGCCCACGCAGGCGGTGTCGAAAAAGGGGGAGTGGCTCAGAACTTCTCTTTGCCGGACAGGTAACGCCATTGGCCGACCGGCACCTTGCCGATGGACACGCCGCCGATGCGGATACGACGGATGGCGATGACTTTCAAGCCGACAGCTTCGCAGAACAAGGCGATCACCCCCGGTTGCGGGTTTTTCATCGCAAAGCGCAGGCGGTTTTCGTTCTGCCAGCTGGCTTTCACCGGCGGCAGCTCTTTGCCTTTGTAGGTCAGGCCATGGTTGAGGCGGTTCAGGCCGTGAGCAACCATGTCACCTTCGACCTCCACCACGTATTCCTGCTCGATCTTGGCGGCATCGGCGGTCAGTTTGCGCAGAATCTTCCAATCCTGGGTGAACACCAGCAGGCCGCTGGCCTTGGCTTGCAGGTCAGCGCTGGCGGTCAGGCGCAGGAAGTGGCCCTTGAGCGGGCGCTTGCTGAAGCGGTGTTCTTCCGACAGCGTTTCGGCGCTGATCGACGCCATTGCCGTCTCGGCATCCACGCCCACCGGCGCGTGCAGCAGGATGGTCACAGGCTCTGGCGCGGTGGCCTTGGCCTCGGGGTCCAGTTCGACCTTCTGGGTGGTGACCTTGAACTGTGGCTCGTCGATCACTTCACCGTCCACCGAGACCCAGCCGCCTTCGATAAACAGCTCAGCCTCCCGACGGGAGCAACCGACCAGTTCGATAAGGCGTTTGGAGAGGCGTATGGGGTCAGTCATGACAAGGGCCGTAGCAAAAGGGGGCCGCTATTGTACCTGTGTGGGCGCGGTTAATCCCGGCCCCATTTCATTTAGCCCCGACGCGCCTCTTGCTGCACCTGGCGCAAACGCATGTGCAGCAGCGGATAAGGCTGCCCCAGGCCATCATGCTCCGTGCGGCCGATGACTTCGAAGCCTTGCTTGAAGTAAAAGCCCAGCGCCTGCGGGTTCTGTTCGTTGACGTCCAGCTCATCGGCGTTCATGCGCTCGATCGCGTAACGCAGCAATTGCCGGCCGAGGCCCTGGCCACGGTGCTGCGGGTCGATGAACAGCATCTCGACCTTGCCCGCGGCCACCCCGGCGAACCCGGTGATGCGCTGGCGCGTGTCCTTGGTGCAGATCAGCATCACCGCATCGAGGTAGCGGGTCAGCACCAGGTTTTTCAGCAGCGTGATGTAGCTGTCCGGTAGAAAGTCATGGGTGGCGCGCACCGACGCCTCCCAGATCCGCGCCAACTCGGCGTAGTCGCTGGTTTTTGGGGTGTGGATAACCGAATGCTGACGCATGCCCGCTGCCCTTTGTGGATGTTCGGTGTCGATGGGCAAAACGATAGACCTAAAAAAGCCCCGCATCTTGTCCAGAAGCAGGGCTTTTTCACTTTTTTATCCGCGCCTGATGCGATCAGTCGCGCTTTTCGGCCCACAGGTCGTATTCGTCGGCATCGGTCACCGTACACCAGACCTTGTCGCCGGGTTTCAAACCGCTGGCATCGTCGATAAATACGTTACCGTCGATTTCCGGGGCGTCGAAGAAGCAGCGGCCTACGGCGCCTTGCTCGTCGACTTCGTCGATCAGCACTTCGATTTCCTTGCCGATGCGCAGTTGCAGGCGCGCCGAGCTGATCGCCTGCTGGTGCGCCATGAAGCGCTCCCAACGGTCTTGCTTGACGTCATCCGGTACTACGGCCAGGTCCAGCAGGTTGGCCGGTGCGCCTTCGACCGGCGAGTACTGGAAGCAGCCGACGCGGTCCAGTTGGGCTTCGGTCAGCCAGTCGAGCAGGTACTGGAAGTCTTCTTCGGTTTCGCCCGGGAAGCCGACGATGAAGGTCGAACGGATGATCAGTTCCGGGCAGATCTCGCGCCAGTTCTTGATGCGCGCCAGGGTCTTGTCTTCGAAGGCTGGGCGTTTCATGGCCTTGAGCACTTTCGGGCTGGCGTGCTGGAACGGGATGTCCAGGTACGGCAGGATCTTGCCGGCGGCCATCAACGGGATCAGCTCGTCCACGTGCGGGTACGGGTACACGTAGTGCAGGCGCACCCACACGCCCAGGCTGCTCAAGGCTTCGCACAGCTCGGTCATGCGGGTTTTCACCGGCGCGCCGTTCCAGAAACCGGTGCGGTATTTCACGTCGACGCCGTAGGCGCTGGTGTCCTGGGAGATCACCAGCAGTTCTTTAACGCCGGATTTGACCAGGCGCTGGGCTTCGTCCAGCACATCGCCCACCGGGCGGCTGACCAGCTTGCCGCGCATCGACGGGATGATGCAGAAGCTGCAACTGTGGTTGCAGCCTTCGGAAATCTTCAGGTACGCGTAGTGGCGCGGGGTCAGCTTGATGCCTTGCGGCGGCACCAGGTCGATCAGCGGGTTGTGGTCCTGGCGCGGCGGCACCACTTGATGCACGGCGTTGACCACCTGCTCGTACTGCTGCGGACCGGTCACGGCCAGCACGCTCGGGTGTACGTTGCGGATATTGCCTTCTTCCACGCCCATGCAGCCGGTGACGATGACCTTGCCGTTTTCCTTGATGGCCTCGCCGATCACTTCCAGGGATTCCGCCTTGGCCGAGTCGATGAAGCCGCAGGTGTTGACCACCACCACGTCCGCGTCCTGGTAAGTGGACACGACGTCATAACCTTCCATGCGCAGTTGCGTCAGGATGCGTTCGGAGTCGACCAGAGCCTTCGGGCAGCCCAGGGAAACAAAGCCGACCTTGGGGTTGGCTTTTGCGATGGTGGTGGACATGTCTAACCTCGGTATTGAATGACGCCGCCAGTCGGGCACGACAAGGCGGTAGACGGGCACTTAGCGCGCTCGTAAAAGAGCATGCTTTTGTGCCTCTGATCAAAAAGTGCGCAATTCTAGCGACGGGCAACGCACTTGACCAGCTTTATGCAGGGAAATACGACGAGTGCTGCGCTATGCTTCGCGCCGTTGCGAACGGGTGAAATCCTTGGGTCAACAAAACGTCTGTTACGAGAAGTAAAACAGCGCATGCTAAGGTCAGCTTAGATGCGTTGTTTATAAGAGACCTCAGGTCATAGGGCAGGAGTGGTTGATGGGTCAGGCAAGTAGTCAGGCAGCGGGTGCCGAGCATTCCAATGCCAAGCCGATTGGCATGCTGGTGGCAGCGGTCGGGGTGGTTTATGGCGATATCGGGACCAGCCCGCTCTATACCCTTAAAGAGGTGTTCGGTGGAGGGTATGGGGTTCAGGTCAACCAGGACGGAGTCTTCGGGATCCTGGCGCTGATCTTCTGGTCGCTGATCTGGGTCGTTTCGATCAAGTACGTGTTGTTCATCCTGCGCGCCGATAACCAGGGCGAGGGCGGCATCATGGCCCTCACCGCGTTGGCGCGGCGAGCGGCGTCGCCGTATCCGAAGCTGCGTTCGGTGCTGGTGATTCTCGGGTTGATCGGCGCGGCGCTGTTTTACGGCGACAGCATGATCACCCCGGCAATCTCGGTGCTCTCGGCGGTAGAAGGCCTGGAACTGGCCTTCGAAGGGCTTGAACGCTGGGTCGTACCGCTGTCGCTGGTGGTGCTGGTGGGGCTGTTCCTGATCCAGAAACATGGCACCGACCGTATCGGCAAGCTGTTCGGGCCGGTCATGGTGTTGTGGTTCCTGGTGCTGGCGGGCCTGGGCGTGCATGGCATCAGCCAGCATCCGGAAGTGCTCAACGCATTGAACCCGGTGTGGGGTGTGCGTTTCTTCATGGTCCACCCTGGCATGGGTGTGGCGATTCTCGGCGCCGTGGTGCTGGCATTGACCGGTGCCGAAGCGCTGTACGCCGACATGGGCCACTTCGGGCGTAAACCCATTGCCCGTGCCTGGTTCGCCCTGGTGCTGCCGGCGCTGGTGCTCAACTATTTCGGCCAAGGTGCGTTGCTGCTGGAAAACCCCGAAGCGGCGCGTAACCCGTTCTACCTGCTCGCACCGAGCTGGGCGCTGATTCCGTTGGTGGTGTTGTCTACCCTGGCCACGGTGATTGCGTCCCAGGCGGTGATTTCCGGCGCGTTCTCCCTGACCCGTCAGGCGATCCAACTGGGTTACATCCCGCGCATGCACATTCAGCATACGTCCAGCGCCGAACAGGGCCAGATCTATATCGGCGCGGTGAATTGGTCGCTGATGGTCGGCGTGATCCTGCTGGTGCTGGGCTTCGAGTCGTCCAACGCGCTGGCTTCGGCCTACGGCGTGGCGGTGACCGGCACCATGCTGATCACCAGCATCCTGGTGTCGGCAGTGATGCTGTTGCTGTGGAAATGGCCACCGGTGTTGGCGATTCCGGTGCTGATCGGTTTCCTGTTGGTCGACGGGCTGTTCTTCGCCGCCAACGTGCCGAAAATCGTCCAGGGCGGTGCATTCCCGGTATTGGCGGGGATTGTGCTGTTTATCCTGATGACGACGTGGAAACGCGGCAAGGAACTGCTGATGGACCGCCTCGACGAAGGCGGCCTGCCGCTGCCGATCTTTATCAGCAGTATCCGCGTGCAGCCGCCCCATCGCGTGCAGGGCACCGCGGTGTTCCTCACCGCGCGGCCCGACGCGGTGCCCCATGCGCTGTTGCATAACCTGCTGCATAACCAGGTGTTGCACGAGCAAGTGGTGTTGCTGACGGTGGTCTACGAAGACATTCCCCGCGTTCCCGCCGCACGGCGCTTCGAGGTGGATGCCTACGGCGAAGGGTTCTTCCGCGTGATCCTGCACTTCGGTTTCACCGATGAGCCGGACGTGCCCGAAGCGCTGAAGCTGTGCCACCTGGATGATCTGGATTTCAGCCCGATGCGTACCACGTACTTCCTCAGCCGCGAAACGGTCATCGCCTCGCGCATCAAAGGCATGGCCCGTTGGCGCGAAGGCTTGTTCGCGTTCATGTTGAAGAATGCCAACGGCAACCTGCGGTTCTTCAAACTCCCGGTCAACCGGGTGATCGAGCTGGGCACCCAGGTCGAAATGTAAGCGGTTGTTGGACGGGAGCCGGCAATCGGCTCCCGCTTTGTCTTCTGAACCCTGTGCAATCCCCCGTTGTCGACTAGGCTCTAAGCACTGTTGTGTAGGAGCGGGCTTGCCCGCGAAAAACCTTAACGGTAACGCGTCGATCCTGGATAAACGCGGCGCCCATGAGGCTTTCGCGAGCAAGCGCGCTCCTACAGAAGTGCCCAAAAAGCCAAGAAGAGGTGCGCCATGAGTCAGTTGCTCGAACCGTATACCCTGCGCCAATTGACCCTGCTCAATCGCATTGCCGTGTCGCCGATGTGCCAGTACTCCAGCGTCGATGGCCTGGCCAACGACTGGCACCTGGTCCACCTCGGCAGCCGCGCTGTCGGCGGGGCGGGGCTGATTTTCACCGAAGCCACCGCCGTGACCGCCGAGGGCCGTATCACCGCCGAAGACCTGGGCCTGTGGAACGACGCACAGATCGCCCCGCTGCAACGTATCACGCGCTTTATCACTGCCCAGGGCGCCGTGGCCGGGATTCAACTGGCTCACGCCGGGCGCAAAGCCAGCACCCATCGGCCGTGGATCGGCAAACACGGCAGCCTCAAGCCGCAAGACGGCGGCTGGGTGCCGGTGGGGCCCTCGCCGATTGCCTTTGACCCGAACCATACGCAACCCCGGCCGCTGGATGAGGCGCAGATCGAGCAAGTGATCGCCGACTTCGTCACCGCCGCCAAGCGCGCGTTGACCGCCGGTTTCAAAGTGGTGGAGATCCACGCCGCTCACGGTTACCTGCTGCATCAATTCCTCTCGCCCATCAGCAATCAGCGTCAGGACCAGTACGGCGGCACCTTTGAAAACCGTATCCGCCTGGTGCTGCAAGTCACCGAAGCGGTGCGCGAAGTCTGGCCGCAAGACCTGCCGCTGTTTGTGCGGGTGTCAGCCACCGATTGGGTGGAGGACGGCTGGAACCCCGATGAAACCGTGGAACTGGCACGTCGCCTGAAAGCTTTGGGAGTCGACCTGATCGACGTGTCCTCCGGCGGCACCGCCGCCAACGCCGAGATCCCCATCGGCCCCGGCTACCAGACGCGGTTTGCCGAGCGTGTGCGCAAGGAGTCGGGCATCGCTACCGGCACCGTGGGCATGATTACCGAGCCGGCCCAGGCCGAACACATCCTGCGCACCTGCCAGGCCGACATCATCTTCCTCGCCCGCGAGCTGCTGCGTGACCCGTATTGGCCATTGCATGCCGACGATGACCTGGGCGGGCGCAAGGCGACCTGGCCGGCCCAGTACCAGCGGGCGACCCATCGGGAGCAGCCGATTCATGAATCTGATCTCAGGGATTGAGCCTTCTTAGGTTCCAACAAAACCCACCCTTATCCGGTGGGTTTTTTTTGCCAGGAGCTGTGGGATAGGGCTGTAGGTATTTATTCCTGACCCAATTATTTAAGTGAATACTCTAAAAAAATCCCACACGTCATGAGATTGTTTCTACGCTTAGAGTACGCCTGATTTCTGGCCCAGGGAGCCAGTCGGTTTGTCTACCGAGGCATTGCGCTTCACGGCAGGCGGGTAATGGGCACACGGAGTTTTTGATCGATATCAGGAGAAACAGTCCATGGCCAAGTCCTATGGTGTAGCGGGTGTGGTGGCGTCTTTTCTGACCCGCAGGGTGTCCTTGCGTGCCCGAAGGTTGAGTTCCGATGAAGCTGAATTGCTCGCGCAGTATCGCGCTCTGACCGAGAACGATCAGGTGGCGATGCGCTATTTGATTGGGGCGATGAAGAGTGTGTCGCGGTTCTGAGCGGGCTGTGACCCCATGTGGGGGCGGGCAAGCCCGCGCTCACATGGTCGGTCACGGTGTCAGGTGTATTTACGCTGCTCCGGTGCCGGCGGGAAGTACTGATACAACCAGGTTTCACTCAAGGTGCGGTCCTGCGTGCGGATAAACAGGCGCAGTTCCACTGGCTCCACGCTGTCGCTGGTCGGGTACCAGTCGAAGAGGATGCGATAGCCCTTGATGCTGTCGAGCACCAGCACGCTGAAGTCTTTCACCTCGCCGTGGGAACAGGTCACCACCGGCTCGATCCCGGTGCCGGCTGCCAGGCGATCCAGGCCGCCGCCCTTGAAGTCCACGGCAAACCGCCGCGCCCAGACTGGCGGGTAATGTTCGCCCGGTGCCCAGCCTTCGGTGAAGCCGCCCATGCCTGAACGCGTGGCGTCGACTTGCGCCAACGGCGTGCTCACTGGTGGCAGGGCGCTCCAGTACAACTTGTAGCCATAGTTGAGTGAATCACCGGCGGCCACCGGTTTTTTCGGGGTCCAGAAGGCCACGATATTGTCCAGGGTCTCGCCGGTGGTCGGGATCTCCAGCAGGTCGATCGAGCCTTCGCCCCACGCGGTGGTCGGTTCGACCCACAGGCTTGGGCGCTTGCTGTACCAGTCGACGGTGTCCTGGTAGCTGGCGAATTCATGGTCGGTCTGCACCAGGCCGAAGCCTTTCGGGTCGGTGTCGGCGAACGCATTGAATTGCAGCTTGGCCGGGTTGTTCAGCGGGCGGCAGATCCACTCGCCGTTGCCGCGCCACATCGCCAGGCGGTCCGAGTCGTGGATCTGCGGGTGGATGGTGTCGCACATGCGCCGCTCGTGGGTGCCGCAACTGAACATGCTGGTCATCGGCGCGATGCCCAGTTGTTCGATGGCGGTGCGCGCATTGATATGGGCGTCGATTGCCATGACCACCTGGTTGGCCTGGCAGTCGATATCGAAACGGTAGGCGCCGGTGGCGCTCGGCGAGTCGAGCAGGGCGTAGACCACAAAGCGCGTGGCATTTTTATCCGGGGTTTCGAACCAGAACTGCGTGAAGTCGGGGAATTCCTCGCGCTTTTTCGCGTAGGTATCGATCGCCAGGCCGCGTGCGGAAAGGCCATATTGCCCCGTGGAATCCACCGCGCGGAAGTAGCTGGCGCCGAGAAACGACAGCACGTCATGGCGATCCAGTTCCGGCGCCTTGAACAGCTTGAAGCCGGAGAAACCCAGGTCGCCGGTCAGTTGTTGGGTGTCGACCGTGGTTTTTTCATAGTTGAACAGCGAAGGGCGGAAATGCACTTCGCGGGCCTCGCGGGTCGTGGGGTCGACGGCGTGCATGCGAACGGGCGTCTTGAAGCCCATGCCGACGTGGAAAAACTGCACGTCCAACTGGCCGTTCACTTCCTTCCACAGCGAGTGTTTGCCGTCGTAGCCGATGGCGTTGAAATTTTGCGGGGTCATGGTCGCCAGGGTGGGCGGCAGCACCTGTTTGGTGTCTTTATACGCGGTCCCGGCGAGTTGCCTGGCCTGGGCCTTCAGCGTTTCGAAGTCGAACGCCACGGCCTTGCCGTCGGCGGCGCGGTTCCCGGCCCAGGCTTGCGCAGCCAACAGGCCGCTGGCCGATAAACCGGTGTAAGCCGCAATGGCCATGGACGCTTTAAGCAAATTCCTGCGGTGCATAGAGACAACCTGTCGTGAGCAAATCCCGCGCCGGCCCTGGCGCGTGCTGGATCAAAGATAACGGTTCGGACATGCCTTCGGCCAAACGCAACGGACATTAAACAGACGCCGCATAGCTTAAGCGGTTCGATGGCGTAGGAAAAATGATTGATGGCGGGATGATGGCTTGGCAAATGAGACAAGACATTTCCGGGCTTTGAGAGAGCACATTACCCAGGAATTATGAAGATCCAATGTAGGCGGGGGCTTGCTCGCGACAGGCGCCTGGACACCGCGTTTAATCGGATGCCCCGCATTATCATTGGCGTTCTTCGCGAGCAAGCTTGCTCCTACAGTCAAGGTATCAGGGCGAGGTTCAGTGCTTGAACATCACGTGGCGCACGGTGGTGTAGTCCTCCAGCCCGTACATGGACATGTCCTTGCCATACCCCGACAGTTTCTGACCGCCGTGAGGCATTTCGCTGACGAGCATGAAGTGGGTGTTCACCCAGGTGCAGCCATACTGCAAGCGCGCAGCCAAGCGATGGGCGCGTCCCACGTCGGCGGTCCATACGGATGACGCCAGACCGTAGTCCGAATCGTTGGCCCAGCCCAGCACCTGTGCTTCATCGGCGAACTTGGTCACCGACACCACCGGCCCGAACACCTCGCGGCGCACGATCTCGTCGTCCTGCTGCGCATCGGCCAAAACCGTCGGCTCAAAGAAGAAGCCATTGCCTTCCACCGCCTTGCCACCAGTCACCAGACGGATATGCGGCTGCGCCACGGCACGTTCGACGAAACCGGCCACGCGGTCGCGGTGTTGCGCGGTGATCAGCGGGCCCAGCTCGGTGGTCGGGTCGTCCTGCAAGCCGTACTTGATACTGGCGACTGCCGCGCCGAGCTTCTCGACGAACGCGTCATAGATTTCCGCTTGGGCATAGATACGGCACGCCGCGGTGCAATCCTGGCCGGCGTTGTAGAAACCGAAGGTGCGGATGCCTTCCACCGCCGCGTCGATGTCCGCGTCGTTGAAGATGATCACCGGCGCCTTGCCGCCCAGTTCCATGTGCATGCGCTTCACGCGGTCGGCGGTGTTGGAAATGATGTTGGCGCCCGTGGCGATGGAGCCGGTCAGCGACACCATGCGTACTTTCGGGTGGTTCACCAACGGGCTGCCCACGGTGGGCCCACGGCCGAAGACCAGGTTGAGCACGCCGGCCGGGAAGATCTCCGACGCCAGTTCGACCATACGCAACGCGGTCAGCGGGGTTTGTTCCGACGGCTTGAGCACCACGGTATTACCGGCGGCCAGGGCTGGGGCGATTTTCCAGGCGACCATCATCAGCGGGTAGTTCCACGGGGCGATGGAGGCGATCACGCCCACCGGATCGCGGCGGATCATCGAGGTGTGGCCCGGCAGGTATTCACCGCCGGCCGAGCCGCTCATGCAGCGGCTGGCACCGGCAAAAAAGCGGAACACGTCGGCAATCGCCGGGATCTCGTCGTTCAGTGCCGCACTGTAGGGTTTGCCGCAGTTGTCCGATTCCAGCTTGGCCAGTTCTTCGCCGTGGGCTTCGATCACGTCCGCCAGTTTCAGCAGCAACAGCGAGCGATCCTTGGGCGTGGTCTGTGACCAGCTTTCAAACGCTGCATCGGCGGCCCGCACGGCGGCGTCGACCTGGGCTTCGCTGGCTTCGTTGATTTCCACCAGCACACGGCCCAACGCCGGGTTGAATACGGCCTGCGCCGGGCCTTCGCCTTTGACCAGTTGGCCGTTGATCAAGAGTTTGGTTTGCATGGTTCACTCCTCCAAAAAACTGTTGTTATTGCCCTGAAGAAACCGGCTCTGAGTGTGGGGGGGCACTTCTCCAATACCCACATTATTTACCGCCACTGCCTGCCACGCTTTCACCGCCGCGGGTCAGGTAATAGGCACCCAGAATCGGGAACATCGTCACGATCATCACCAGCATCGCCACCACGTTGGTCACCGGCACATCCCGTGGGCGACTCAACTGGTTGAGCAGCCACAGCGGCAAGGTGCGCTCATGCCCGGCGGTGAAGGTGGTGACGATGATTTCGTCGAACGACAGCGCAAACGCCAGCATGCCGCCGGCCAGCAGCGCCGAGCCGAGGTTGGGCATGATGATGTAGCGGAAGGTCTGCCAGCCGTCGGCGCCCAGGTCCATCGAGGCTTCGATCAGGCTGTGGGAGGTGCGGCGCAAGCGGGCGATGACGTTGTTGTAGACGATCACCACGCAGAAGGTCGCGTGGCCGACGATGATGGTGAACATCCCCGGCTCGATGCCCAACGTCTTGAACGTCGCCAGCAGGGCGATACCGGTGATGATCCCCGGCAGCGCGATCGGCAGGATCAGCATCAGCGACACGCCTTGCTTGCCGAAGAACTCGCGGCGATACAGCGCGGCTGAAGCGAGGGTACCGAGGACCATGGCGATCAGGGTAGCGATCGCCGCGATCTGCAGCGACAGCTTGATCGCTTCGAGCACGTCCGGGCGGGCGAACGCCACGCTGAACCACCTCAGGGTGAAGCCCTGGGGTGGAAAGCTGAACGCCGCCTCTTCGGTGTTGAAGGCATACAGGAAGATGATCAGGATCGGGAAGTGTAGAAACACCAAGCCGCCCCAGGCCGCGATCTTCAGGCCGATGGATGATTTCTCAGAGTGCATCGAAGGCCCCCAGGCGTTTGACGATGGACAGGTAAACCGCGATCAGCACGATCGGCACTAGGGTGAACGCCGCGGCCATTGGCATGTTGCCGATGGCGCCTTGCTGGGCGTACACCATGCCGCCGACGAAGTAACCCGGCGGCCCGACCAGTTGCGGCACGATGAAGTCGCCCAGGGTCAGCGAAAACGTGAAGATCGAACCGGCGGCAATCCCCGGCACCGACAGCGGCAGGATCACCTGCATGAAGGTCTGGCGCGGCTTGGCGCCCAGGTCGGCCGAGGCTTGCAGCAACGACGGCGGCAAACGCTCCAGCGACGCCTGGATCGGCAGGATCATGAACGGCAGCCAGATGTAGACGAACACCATGAACCGCCCCAGGTGCGAGGTGCTCAAGGTGCTGCCGCCCACGCCGGGGATTCCCAGCACGAACTGCAACAGCGGCTCCAGCCCCAGGTGCTGCACAAACCATTGCGCCACGCCGCCCTTGGCCAGCAGCAGGGTCCAGGCATATGCCTTGACGATATAGCTGGCCCACATCGGCATCATCACCGCGATATAGAAGAACGCCTTGGTCTTGCCCGTGGTGTAGCGCGCCATGTAATAGGCGATGGGGAAGGCGACGATGGCGCTGGCGAGCGACACCACGATCGCCATGCTCAGGGTGCGCAGGATGATGTCGAAGTTCGATGGCTGGAACAGTGCGGCAAAGTTGGCCAGGGTCAGGTCCGGCGTGACCGCCATGGTGAAGTCGTCGAACGTGTAGAAACCCTGCCACAGCAAGGTCAGCAACGAGCCCAGGTAGATCGCGCCGAACCAGATCAGCGGCGGTATCAGCAGCATTGCCAGGTAGAGGTTGGGTCTGCGATACAGCAGGTTGGAAAACCTGCGCATCGGCGCTTGGGTCAGGCTCATGTCACACCTCGCCTGCGTGGTCGGTCAGGGTGGTCATGGCGGCCCGCGCCCAGCGTGCGGTGATGGTCTGGCCGACCTGATAGCCGTTGCTGATGTCCAGCCACTGGTTATTCGCCTGGCTGATGTTCAACGCCTGGCCGTTCGCCAGTTTCAGTTCGTAGCGGGTGGCGCTGCCCTGGTACTGGATGTCATGCAACAGGCCGCTGATTTCCACTTCGTCGGCCGCCAGCGGGCCTTCGGCAAAGCGCACGTGCTCCGGGCGGATCGAGAACGGCTGCGGGCTGCCGCTGAGGCGCTGGGCCAAATCGCCGCGAATCACATTGGAGGTGCCGACGAATTCGGCGACGAACGCGGTGGCCGGTTTCATATAGAGGTTGCGCGGGGTGTCGACCTGTTCGATGCGGCCCTTGTTGAACACGGCCACGCGGTCGGACATCGACAGCGCTTCGGTCTGGTCGTGGGTCACGAAGATAAACGTGATGCCGAGCTGGCGTTGCAGCTTTTTCAGCTCGCTTTGCATCTGTTCGCGCAGCTTGAGGTCGAGGGCACCCAGCGGTTCATCCAGCAGCAACACGCGCGGGCGATTGACCAGCGCGCGGGCCAGGGCGACCCGTTGGCGCTGGCCGCCGGAGAGCTGCACCGGCTTGCGCTCGCCGTAGCCGCCGAGGGCGACCATGGTCAGGGCTTCTTCGGCGCGGTCGAGGCGCTCGGTCTTGCCCACGCCTTTGACTTTCAGGCCGTAGGCCACGTTGTCGCGTACATTCATGTGGGGGAACAGCGCGTAATCCTGGAATACCGTGTTGACGTCACGCTGATACGGCGGCAAGCCGGCGGCTTCCTCGCCATGAATCCGGATCGAGCCTGCGCTCGGCTGCTCGAACCCGGCGATCAGGCGCAGGCAGGTGGTCTTGCCGGAGCCGGAAGGGCCGAGCATGGAAAAGAACTCGCCGTCCTGGATATCGATGGAAACCCGGTCAACGGCTTTCACTTCGCCGAACTGACGGGAAACGTGGGTGAATTGGACTGCAAGCGTCATGGTGCGGTGCTCCCAAAAGGCGCGGGTCGTCGCAGCGGCCCGGCCTGGACTTCTGAAAAAACAGAACATCTGTGAATGCGCTCAATGTGGGAGGGAGCAAGCCCCCTCCCACAGGGGGGATTAGCGCCCGCCCATGATCGCGATGTAATCCTGGGTCCAGCGGCTGTACGGCACGAACTTGCCGCCCTCAGCCTGCGGGGTTTTCCAGAAGGCGATCTTGTCGAACTGGTCGAAGCCGTTGGTCTTGCAGCCCTCGGCGCCGAGCAATTCGCTACCGGTGCAGGCCGCCGGCACCGCCGGCAGGGAGCCGAACCAGGCGGCGACATCGCCCTGGACCTTCGGCTGCAGCGACCAGTCCATCCATTTGTAGGCGCAGTTCGGGTGCTTGGCCTCGCTGTGCAGCATGGTGGTGTCGGCCCAGCCGGTGGCGCCTTCCTTGGGAATGGTCGAGGCAATCGGCTGCTTCTCGTTGATCAGGCCGTTGACCTGATACGGCCAGGCGCTGGAGGCGACCACGCCTTCGTTCTTGAAGTCACTCATCTGTACGGTGGTGTCGTGCCAGTAGCGGTGGATCAACGGTTGCTGTGCGCGCAACAGGTCGAGCACGGCTTTGTATTGGGTTTCGGTCAGTTCGTAGGGGCTCTGGATGCCCAGCTCCGGCTTGGTCGACTTGAGGTACAGCGCCGCATCGGCGATGTAGATCGGGCCGTCGTAGGCTTGCACGCGGCCTTTGTTCGGCTTGCCGTCCGGCAGGTTCTGCGCCTCGAACAGCACATTCCAACTGGTGGGCGCGGTCTTGAACACGTTGGTGTTGTACATCAGCACGTTCGGCCCCCACTGGTACGGAGTACCGTAGGTTTGCTGGCCGACCACGTACCACGGCGCGTCTTTCAGGCGCGGGTCGATAGTCTTCCAGTTGGGAATCAACGCGGTATTGATCGGCTGCACCCGCTTGCCGACGATCAACCGCAGCGACGCATCGCCTGACGCGGTGACCAGGTCGTAACCGCCCTTGGCCATCAAGCTGACCATTTCGTCAGAGGTAGCGGCGGTTTTCACATTGACCTTGCAGCCGGTTTCCTTCTCGAAACCTGTGACCCAGTCGTAAGCCTTGTCGCTTTCGCCCCGTTCGATATAGCCGGGCCAGGCGACGATATCCAGCTGGCCTTCGCCGGCGCCTACCGCTTTGAGCGGTTCGGCGGCCTGCAGGCTGGCGCTGGCCAGCAGCGCGGTGGTCAGGGCACTGAGCAGTGCGGTCTTATGCGCGGACATGGGGAATCCCTCTTCTTTAATTATGGTCGGGGCAGTTTTTTGCAGCCGGTGACGCTTGAGCTTAGTTGTTGTTTTAAAGGTGCTGGCCGTGGCGAGCCATGATGTGCCGCACCACGCTGTAGTCCTGTAGCGAATCGCTGGACAGATCTTTGCCATACCCGGAGCGCTTCAAGCCGCCGTGGGGCATTTCGCTGACCAGCATGAAATGACTGTTGATCCAGGTGCAGCCGTATTGCAGGCGCGCCGCGACCTGCATGGCCTTGTCCAGGTTCTGCGTCCACACCGACGAGGCCAGGCCGTATTCGGAGTCGTTGGCCCAGTCCACCGCTTGTTCCAGTTCGTCGAAGCGGGTCACGGTGACCACCGGGCCGAACACTTCGCGCTGGACGATTTCATCACTTTGTTTACAGCCGGCGAGCAACGTCGGCTGATAAAAGAAGCCCGCGCCGGAATGCACGGCGGCGCCGGTGACGCGTTCGATATGCGGCTGGCCGAGGGCGCGTTCGACAAAGCTGGCGACGCGGTCGCGCTGGCGCGTGCTGATCAGCGGGCCGAGTTCGTTGTCGGCATCGCGCTTGCCGGCAAAGCGCAGGCTGCTGACCGCCGCGCCCAGGTCGGCGACCAATTTGTCGTGAATCCCCGCCTGGGCGTAGATACGGCACGCGGCGGTGCAGTCCTGGCCGGCGTTGTAGTAACCGTAGGCGCGCACGCCTTCGACCACGGCTTGCAGGTCGGCGTCGTTGCACACAATCACTGGCGCCTTGCCGCCCAGTTCCAGGTGCGTGCGTTTAAGGGTTTTCGACGCGGCTTGCAGGATCTTTTGTCCGGTGACGATATCGCCGGTCAACGACACCATCCGCACCTTCGGGTGGCTGACCAGATGGCTGCCGACGCCTTCGCCGCCGCCGCACACAATGTTGATCACCCCGCGCGGCAACAACTGGTTGAGCGCTGGAGCGAGGGCGAGGATCGACAGCGGCGTGTGTTCCGACGGCTTGAACACCAGGGTATTACCGGCGGCCAGGGCGGGGGCGATCTTCCACGCGGCCATCATCAGCGGGTAATTCCACGGCGCAATCGAGGCCACCACGCCAATCGGGTCACGCCGCACCATGCTGGTGTAGCCCGGCAGGTATTCGCCGCTGAGCTGGCCGGTCTGGCAGCGCACGGCGCCGGCAAAGAAGCGGAACACATCGACGGTGGCGCTCAAGTCATCCTGGCGGGCCAGGTGCAACGGTTTGCCGCAGTTCAGGGATTCGAGGCGAGCCAGGTAGTCAGCTTGGTGCTCGATGGCATCGGCGATGCCCAGCAGAATGTTCGAACGTTGCTGCGGCGTGGTGCGGGACCAGCCGGCAAATGCGCGGTGGGCGGCAAGGATCGCGGTTTCGACCTGTTCGATGCTGGCTTCGGCGATCTGAGTCAGCACTTCGCCCGTGGCTGGGTTGAGAATCGGTTCGACAAAGCCCTGGCCCTGGACCAGTTCGCCGTCGATCAGCAACGCAGTGAGCAGCGGGGTGGGCGCAGCGGACATTTTTCGCGATCTCTTTTCTTGTGTGGCCATGGGCGTTCTCTTACAAGGCGCCCGACTTTCTCTTATGGATGCACAGAGACTAGAGGTCAGGCGCGAGGTCAACAAATACTAAATACTGAATGCAGCATTCGATTAAATAGATGGCTTGCGTGGGTGCGGCTGTTCCCGCGCCACGGTCAGGAACGGGTCGACCAGCGCCGGGCGCGCGGTGCCACGGCGCCAGGCGAGGCCGACGTCGAGGGTCTGGCTGAGGTCGGCGATGGGGCGCGCTTCGATAATGTCGCCCTCCAGGGACCAGGGGCGGTAGGTCATGTCCGGCTGGATCGACACGCCCAGGCCGGCGGCCACCAGGCTGCGCACGGCTTCGGTGGAGGCGGTGCGCAAAGTGACGTGTGGTTGCAGGCAGGCAGAGGCCCACATGCGTTGAGCGTTGTGGCCCATTTCGTCGACGTTCAGCTGAATCAACGGCTCACGCGCCACATCGGCCAGGTTGATGCTGTCGTGCTCCAGCAGCGGATGTTGCGCCGGCAGCCACAGGCGGTGGGGCGAGTGGGTGAGTACTTCGGTCTGCAGGGCGTGGCGGTCTTCGAGGTTGGAGAGGATCAACACGCCCACATCGATCTCGCCGCTGACCAGCAAATGCTCGATGTACGGGCGCTCATCCTCCATCACGCGGATTTCCACATTGGGGTAGGCGCGTTGGAAGCGGGTGAGCAGGTCGGCCAGGTAATAACCGGCCACCAGGCTGGTCACGCCGACGATCAATTGCCCGGCCACCTGGTCGGTGCTCTGCTGCAGGCTGCGCTTGGCGTTGTCGACGGTGGCCAGGATCAAGTGCGCCTGGCGCAGGAACTGATGGCCCTGGTGGGTCAGGGTCATGCCCTTGGCGTGGCGGTTGAACAGGTTGACGCCGATTTCCTGTTCCAGTTGCTGGATCGCCAGGGTCAGGGTCGACTGCGAAATAAACGCGGTTTGCGCAGCGGCGGAGATCGAACCGGTCTCGGCCACGGCGATGAAGTGGCGGATCTGACGCAAGGTCATCATGCTGGAATTACCAGTGGGGTGTTTTTATCGATTTGCTCGAGTGTATATCGATTTAACCGAAGGATAGCCGCGTTACATCTGGAAGCACTCTAGATCGGGGTTTTTTGGCGCTAAGTTTTACGCTGGGAGTCTATTGGTCTTATGAACCCTGGTGTCTGGAGGCTACGCATGAATACCCGTGGATTACTCGAACAACTGCTCAAGTCTGGTCAGGACATGTTGCAGAACAAGGCCGGCGGCCAGCGCAAATCCGACGACAAAGGCGCCCTTGGCGGCCTGCTCGGCAGTGGCGGGCTCGGCAGTTTGCTCGGCGGCGCTGGCGGCGGGGCCCTGGCCGCTGGGGCCATGGGCCTGCTGCTGGGCAATAAAAAAGCGCGCAAATTCGGCGGCAAGGCCCTGACCTATGGCGGGTTGGCGGCATTGGGCGTGATCGCCTACAAAGCCTATGGCAACTGGCAGGCGCAACAGGCCAGCGCGCCCCAAGGCGAACCGCAGACCATCGACCGCCTGCCGCCAGCCCAGGTCGAGCAACACAGCCAGGGCATCCTCAAGGCATTGGTGGCGGCGGCCAAGGCCGACGGGCATGTGGATGAGCGCGAGCGCGCGCTGATCGAAGGTGAATTCAACAAGCTGGATAACGACCGTGAATTGCAAAGCTGGCTGCACGGCGAGCTGAACAAACCCCTCGACCCGGCCGACGTGGCGCGGGCCGCCGGCACCCCGGAAATGGCCGCCGAGATGTACATCGCCAGTGTGATGCTGGTGGATGAGGAGAACTTTATGGAGAAGGCGTACCTGGATGAGCTGGCGCGGCAGCTCAAGTTGGAGCCCGGTTTGAAGGTTGAATTGGAGAAACAGGTGCGCCAGGCGACGCTTTAGGGATCGTTCCTCCTCATAAATGTTCTGGCGCGACCGCAAGCAGGTCTCAAGTGAGCCCAACCCCCGGTCCTCACCTTCAAGGGCGATGTCCACTTGGGTGATGCGAAAGCCCGTCAAACCGCCGACGACGGTCCCGCCAGCGGTGGTCTTGGCTCCTCGGGTAATCAAATAGCGGCGCATGCCAGCGATGTCCTTTTGTTCGCAGGGACCAGCACGCTAGGCTCGGCGAGAAAAGCCTGGTAGTCGGACGCTTCGCGGGTTTTTGTAGGTTGGTTCTGTGAAAAGGGTGCCTCAGGCCACCCTCTAGGCATGCCTGCGCACGATGAAGATCGTTCTCACGTTCTGTGGAAACGATTTAACAAATCTATTTATGGCAGCCCCCACGGTCTGGATAATTCCAGTGTAATGAGGTACCGCTCTTCTGTGGGATGCCGATAGTCCTTGAAGCGCCCAACTACCAACATGACTTGGTATTTGTTTTCTGCCCGCCAGTAAGACTTGCCACCCCGGTTCACATTTCGCAATCGAGCACGCCATTCAGGTGTGTCGGCGAATGGAGGGTTGGAGGCGACTCGGATGGGCAGCCAGCCGGCATTGCTCCATTGTTTTTGCAAATACAGCACGACGTTGAGGGTGTCATCGAGCAATAGCGGTTCGATTTGGGGGGACATGCGGATACTACCAACGCGCTCCTTGTCGAAACTTACCGCGAGGAAGCGGGCAGGCGGGGTAACGAATCCATATTGAGGGTCTATGAAGCGTAGACGGGCGTCGGACTTTGGTAGCCTCCCCCATATTTCTCCGGGAATAGCAGGGGCGATTGCTGCACTGGAGCGCTGACGCATGTCTTCCCAAGGCTCCCCAAGCATCAGTGCGATTTCTGGCGTACTGGTGAAGAAACGTATCATTCCTACCAGTAGTACGGCAGCGAACAATACAAGTGCGGCATGTCGCCAGTTTACTTGTGAGAGCCGGTTCATCGCATGCCCCGACCTGCAGCGACATCATCCAGCGCTTGTTCGATTCGATGCCGCTCACCGCTATTTAACAGCTTGTCAAATTGCGCCGCGGCCTTGAGCACAAAGGTCATGCGTTGATCGATATCGGCCAAGTTGGCGATGGGGTTGTTGCTGAACTCAATGACCCTGCCGTCATCAACAGAGCGGCATTGGCTTGCCAGCGTTAGCTCAATGGCCTGTGCTGCTCCGGACGGTATGCCCGTGACGTATGAAAGATGGTTGCTACGTAGCAGAGCCACTAATTTTTGGTCGGTATACATGGTTGGCTGAAGGATATTCTGCTGTTCATGCCAAGCCAGATACTTAACACTTTCGGCGATATTTCCTTCGTCAATGGCCTGAAAGGCTTGCAGAATGTAGTCGTGGTCAAGCCCAAACCTTAAATTTTCCTGCCCCACCGGCCACAACACCCGCTGCAGCCCATCCTCAAAAATGTTCTGGCGCGAGGACAGGCAGGTCTCAAGCAACCCCAATCCCCGCTCCTTATAAAACGCATGCAACGGAAAAACATCCAAAAACAGCGTGGTATTGCCCATCGCCATCCTCTCGTACACATGTTGATAAAGCTGCTGCACGCTCGATAACGGTTCACCCTCGCGCCGCCAATCAACATCAGGCACCGGGTTATTACGGCTGGCCTGTTCATACTCCCGCAGGCGCCGCTCGTACTCCCGCAGCTTTGCCTGCCGTTCACGCTCCTCGGCGCTGAACAATCCCCAAACCCCTTTCCGGGCACTTCTTCGCAATTGCTCCGCCGCTTCAAATTCCGCCTGAATTTTCTCGATGGACTCTGCCGCGTGCAGCAAACCGCACCCCACTTGCTTGGAGGCAAACGCCGCAAGGCCCGCCCACTGAAAACGGTTATCGAGGCGCCAGAGCTGGGCATACGCCGAGTTGATGAGCCGGTTGCGCAACCTGGGGTCGGCGATCAGCTTGCCGCCGGGGGCGATCACGTCTTCTGCCTGCTTCTGGTAGAAGCGCCAATTGCGCTCGCAGGCTGACTCGAGTATTTCGCTGAAAGCGGAAGGCGTTGAGCTCGGGGTGGGATTTTTCGCGGGCGCTGGCGCTTCCGATGCGGTCGCGCTTCGGCGGTGTACCGCGGAGTCTTCGGCGGTAAGGGTCTGAAACCGCTCGAACTGGTCGGCCAGCAGGCGAGGGGGCGGGTCGCATTGGCAGCGGCAGAGATCGTCCGAGAGCGCCACCCGTCGCCCTCGTGCCCACTGCTCCAGGCGCGGGCCAACACAAACTATGACCCCGGTGGTTTTGCACATCGGGCAAAGCACCTCATGACCTTCAAGGGCGATGTCCACTTGGGTGATGCGAAAGCCCGTCAAACCGCCGACGACGGTCCCGCCAGCGGTGGTCTTGGCTCCTCGGGTAATGAAATAGCGGCGCATGCCAGCGATGTCCTTTTGTTCGCAGGGACCAGCACGCTAGGCTCGGCGAGAAAAGCCCGGTAGTCGGACGCTTCGCGGGTTTTTGTAGGTTGGTTCTGTAATTACCTTCAGGGATGTTTTTGCATTCTGTGGGCACCACGTCGAAACCCATTGATAAATGAAGGCTTGTGCTCAGCTATACTCCCCCCCCCATTTGAATGGCTCTTCGAGGAAACACTGTGAAGAATTGGACCTTGCGCCAGCGGATTTTGGCGAGCTTTGCGGTCATTGTCGCGATCATGCTGCTGATGGTTGTGGTGTCCTACTCGCGGTTGCTGAAGATCGAAGCCAGCCAGGAATCGGTCCGGGACGATGCGGTTCCGGGGGTTTACCTCAGTTCGATGATCCGCAGCGCATGGGTCGACAGCTATCTGCTGACCATCGATATCATCGGCCTGCGCGCAGATAAAACCCTCACCAGTGCCGATAAGACGGACTTCAAGTCTTTCGAAGCGCGTATTGAACAGCAGATGGCCAATTACGAAAAAACCGTCAACAGCCAGGCTGATCGCATGGAGTTCGATAACTTCAAGGCGGCGCATATCAACTACAACAAGGCCCTCGCCGAGGTGCTGGCGCGCATTGAAGCCAATGATTTGCCGGGTGCGAGCGTGCTGGTCGAAGAGCAATTGACGCCGATCTGGACCGAAGGGCGCATGAAGCTCAACGACATCATCACCGAAAACAAGAGCGTGTCTGACCGCGCCACATCGGCCATCGACGAGTCGGTGATGTCGGCCAAGCTCAGCATGGCGGTTTCGCTGATCATCGCCATCTTCGCCGCTGGCCTGTGCGGTCTGCTGTTGATGCGCGCAATCATGGCGCCGATGCAGCGTATCGTCGAGATCCTCGACGTCATGCGTACCGGTGACCTGAGCAAGCGCTTGAACCTGGAGCGCAAGGACGAATTCGGCGCGGTCGAAACCGGCTTCAACGACATGATGACCGAACTGACAGCCCTGGTGTCCCAGGCCCAGCGTTCGTCGGTGCAGGTGACTACCTCGGTCACCGAGATTGCCGCCACCTCCAAGCAACAACAGGCCACGGCCACGGAAACCGCGGCAACTACCACCGAGATCGGCGCCACTTCGCGGGAGATCGCCGCCACTTCCAAGGACTTGGTCCGTACCATGACCGAAGTCTCCACTGCCGCCGACCAGGCCTCGGTCGCCGCCGGTTCCGGCCAGCAAGGCCTGGCGCGCATGGAAGAAACCATGCACTCGGTGATGGGCGCGGCTGAGCTGGTCAACGCCAAGCTGGCGATCCTTAACGAGAAGGCCGGCAACATCAACCAGGTGGTGGTGACCATCGTCAAAGTTGCCGACCAGACCAACCTGTTGTCCCTCAACGCCGCCATCGAGGCCGAGAAGGCCGGTGAGTACGGCCGCGGCTTTGCCGTGGTGGCCACTGAAGTGCGCCGCCTGGCCGACCAGACCGCCGTGGCCACCTACGACATCGAGCAGATGGTGCGCGAGATCCAGTCGGCGGTGTCCGCCGGGGTGATGGGCATGGACAAGTTCTCCGAAGAAGTGCGCCGGGGCATGTTCGAGGTGCAGCAAGTGGGCGAGCAACTGTCGCAGATCATCCACCAGGTCCAGGCCCTGGCGCCGCGGGTGTTGATGGTCAACGAAGGCATGCAGGCCCAGGCCACCGGGGCCGAGCAGATCAACCACGCGCTGGTGCAATTGGGCGATGCCAGCAGCCAGACGGTGGAGTCCTTGCGCCAGGCCAGCTTTGCCATTGATGAACTGAGCCAGGTTGCGGTCGGTCTGCGCAGCGGCGTGTCGCGTTTCAAAGTCTGATGAGCGACCTCGCGGCTAAACTCGGCGTCGTCCCGGCAGCGAAAAAGGCGTTGTTCCTGGTGTTCCACATCGGCCACGAACGGTATGCCCTCAAGGCCACCGAAGTGGCCGAAGTGCTGCCGCGCCTGCCGCTCAAACCCATCGCCCATGCACCGCTGTGGGTGGCGGGTATCTTTGCCCATCGTGGCGCGATGGTGCCGGTCATCGACCTCAGTGCCTTGACCTTCGGCGAGCCGGCCCAGGCGCGGACCAGCACGCGGCTGGTGCTGGTCAACTATAAACCTGAGCCCTGGCTCGAGGCGCGTTGGCTGGGACTGATTCTGGAGCAGGCCACCGAAACCCTGCGTTGCGACCCGGCGGAGTTCAAACCCTACGGCCTGGACAATCCCCTGGCGCCCTACCTGGGGCCGGTGCGCGAAGATGCCTTGGGCTTGATGCAATGGATCGGCGTCGCGGATATGCTCACCGATGACGTGCGCGCCTTGCTGTTTTCTGCCGAGCCGAGCCTATGAGCAACGACCCGCGCTTCTTTGCCTTCTTGAAGGAACGCATTGGCCTGGACGTGGCCTCGGTGGGCGAAGCCATCATCGAACGCGCCGTGCGCCAGCGCAGCCAGGCCGTCGCGGCCCACACGGCGGATGAGTACTGGCAGCACCTGCAGCACTCCCACGACGAACAGCAAGCGCTGATCGAAGCGGTGATCGTGCCCGAGACCTGGTTTTTCCGTTACCCCGAATCCTTTGCGACCCTGGCCCGTCTGGCCAAGGCGCGCCTGGCCGAGATCAACCAGTTGCGCGCGCTGCGCATCCTCAGCCTGCCCTGTTCCACCGGCGAAGAACCCTATTCGATCGCCATGGCCTTGCTCGATGCCGGCCTGGCGCCGCACCAGTTCAAGGTGCAGGGCATGGACGTCAGCCCGCTGTCGGTGGAGCGTGCCCAGCGCGGCGTGTATGGCCGCAACTCGTTTCGCGGCGGCGACCTTGAGTTTCGCGACCGCCACTTCACCGAGCAGGCCGATGGTTATCGCATCGAAGACCGCGTGCGCGAACAGGTGCGCCTGCAAGTCGGCAACCTGCTCGACCCGGGGTTGCTCGCCAATGAGCCGAGCTACGACTTTGTGTTTTGCCGCAACCTGCTGATCTATTTCGACCAACCCACGCAAAAACAAGTGTTCGACGTGCTCAAGAACCTGACCCACGTGGACGGCGTGCTGTTTATCGGCCCGGCCGAAGGCAGCCTGTTGGGGCGTCATGGCATGCGTTCGATCGGCGTGCCGCAGTCGTTTGCATTCAGCCGGCACACCGAGCCGGTCAAGCCTGAGCCGATATTCGTGCCGATACCCGCGCCCGCGCCTCGGCGCAGCATCGCAGCGGTCCCGCCCAAGCCGCGACCGTTCAGCACGCTCAATGCCCAGGTGGTGCCGATCAAGGCGCCGGCGTCGGAGGCCGGCGACCTGCTCAGCCAGATCGCGACCCTGGCCAACGAAGGCAAAAGCGCCGAGGCCCGTGCCGCCTGCGAGCGTTATTTAAGTCAACACCCGCCGGCCGCCCAGGTGTTTTACTGGTTGGGGCTGCTCAGCGATGTGGCCGGCAACGCCCTGGACGCCCAAGGGTTTTATCGAAAAGCCTTGTACCTGGAACCGCAGCATCCGCAGGCCCTGATGCAACTGGCCGCGTTGCTCGAAGCCCAGGGCGACATTGCGGCGGCGCGTCGGTTGCAGGCGCGGGCCGCGCGTAGCGAGCTGACAGTGAGCAAAAACCATGAGTAGCCCCAACGCGCTCGACACTGCGGGCCTGGCCCTGACGATGGACGACACCCAGGCCATCGACGATTGCTGGAACCGGATCGGCATTCACGGCGACAAGTCCTGCCCGTTGCTGGCGGACCATATCCACTGCCGCAACTGCTCGGTGTACTCCGCCGCCGCTACCCGCTTGCTGGATCGCTATGCGTTGCAGCAGGACGATCATCGTCCGGTCGCCGATACCCAGGCGAACGAAGACATCGTCACCCGTTCCCTGCTGATATTCCGCATCGGCGAAGAATGGCTGGGGATCGCCACCCGATGCCTGGTGGAAGTGGCAACCCTGCACCCGATCCATTCCCTGCCGCACCAACGTTCCCGCGCGTTGCTTGGCGTGGCGAACGTGCGCGGCGCGCTGGTGGCGTGCCTGTCGCTGGTCGAGCTGTTGGGCCTGGACGCCATCAACCACGGCACGCCGGGCGGGCGCATCATGCCGCGCATGTTGATCATCGCCGCGCAGGATGGCCCGGTGGTGGTGCCGGTGGATGAAGTCGACGGTATCCATGCCATCGATGAGCGTACTTTGACGGCGGCATCAGCCTCCGGCACCCAGGCCAGCGGCCGCTTCACTCAGGGCGTGTTGCAGTGGAAGGGCCGCAGCCTGCGTTGGCTGGACGAGGCTCAGTTGCTGTCTGCCGTGACCCGGAGCCTCACATGACCCCCGACCAGATGCGCGATGCCTCGCTGCTGGAATTGTTCAGCCTGGAAGCCGATGCCCAGACCCAGATACTGAGCGCGGGCCTGCTGGCCCTGGAGCGCAACCCGACCCAGGCCGACCAGCTCGAAGCCTGCATGCGCGCCGCGCACTCGCTCAAAGGCGCGGCGCGGATTGTCGGGGTGGACGCCGGGGTCAGCGTGTCCCATGTCATGGAGGATTGCCTGGTCAGCGCCCAGGAAAGTCGCCTGTATCTGCAGCCGGAACACATCGACGCGCTGTTGCAAGGCACCGACCTGCTGATGCGTATCGCCACGCCGGGCAACACCGTGGGGCCGGCGGATGTCGAGGCGTATGTGGCCTTGATGGAGCGCCTGCTCGACCCGTCGCAGCCCACCGCCAAGGTGGCGCCGCCGCCCGCGCCTGCTCCAGCGCCCACTCCGCTGATTGAAGCACTGCCCGCCGAACCCGAGCCTGCGCCGTCCCTCGGCAGCGAACCGCTGCGTCAGAACAAGCGCATGACCGAAGGCGGCGAGCGCGTACTGCGTGTGACCGCCGAGCGTTTGAACAGCCTGCTGGACTTGTCGAGCAAATCCCTGGTCGAAACCCAACGACTCAAGCCATACCTGGCCAGCCTGCAACGCCTCAAGCGTGTGCAGGGTAACGGTGTGCGTGCGCTGGACCACCTCGATGGTCACCTCAAGACCCTCGACTTGAGCCTGGAAGCCCAGGAGTCCCTGGCCGATGCCCGCCGCTTGCTGAGCGAAGCCCAAGCCCTGCTGGCGGAAAAAACCGCTGAGCTCGATGAGTTCGGCTGGCAGGCCGGGCAACGCGCCCAGGTGCTTTACGACACCGCGCTGGCCTGCCGCATGCGCCCGTTTGCCGATGTGCTCGCCGGCCAGGTCCGCATGGTGCGCGACCTCGGCCGCAGCCTGGGCAAGCAGGTGCGCCTGGAGATCGAGGGCGAAAAGACCCAGGTCGACCGTGATGTGCTGGAGAAGCTCGAAGCGCCGCTCACCCACTTATTGCGCAATGCCGTCGACCACGGCATCGAAACGCCGGAACAACGCCTGCTGGCGGGCAAGCCGGCCGAAGGCTTGATCCGCTTGCGGGCCTCCCACCAGGCCGGCTTGCTGGTGCTGGAACTGAGCGACGACGGGAATGGCGTCGACCTCGAACGCCTGCGTGGCACGATCGTTGATCGGCATCTGTCGACGGTGGAAACCGCCTTGAACCTCAGCGAGGAGGAGTTGCTGACGTTTCTGTTCCTGCCGGGCTTCAGCCTGCGCGACAAGGTCACCGAAGTCTCCGGGCGCGGCGTCGGCCTGGATGCGGTGCAGCATATGGTCCGCCAACTGCGCGGCGCGGTGGTGCTGGAGCAAGCGGCGGGGCAGGGCAGCCGTTTCCATCTGGAAGTGCCGTTGACCCTGTCGGTGGTGCGCAGCCTGGTGGTGGAAGTCGGCGAAGAAGCCTATGCCTTCCCGCTGGCGCATATCGAGCGCATGTGCGACCTGGCGCCCGACGACATTGTGCAGCTCGAAGGCCGCCAGCATTTCTGGCACGAAGGCCGGCATGTCGGCCTGGTCGCCGCCAGCCAGCTGTTGCAGCGCCCGCCGGGGCAAGGTAATGACGAGACGTTGAAGGTGGTGGTGATCCGCGAGCGCGATGCGGTGTATGGCATTGCCGTGGAGCGTTTTATCGGCGAACGCACGTTGGTGGTGCTGCCGCTGGATGATCGGTTGGGCAAGGTCCAGGATATTTCCGCCGGGGCGTTGCTGGACGATGGCTCGGTGGTGTTGATCGTCGACGTCGAAGATATGCTGCGCTCGGTGGACAAGCTGCTCAATACCGGCCGCCTGGAGCGTATCGCCCGGCGCAGCCAGCAGGCCGCCGAAGCCCCGCGCAAACGCGTGCTGGTGGTGGACGATTCGCTCACCGTGCGTGAATTGCAGCGTAAATTGCTGCTTAACCGCGGTTATGAAGTGGCCGTCGCCGTCGATGGCATGGACGGCTGGAACGCCTTGCGCTCCGAGGACTTCGACCTGCTCATCACTGACATTGATATGCCTCGTATGGACGGGATCGAATTGGTCACACTCTTGCGCCGGGATGCTCGCCTGCAATCGTTGCCGGTGATGGTGGTGTCCTACAAGGACCGCGAAGAAGACCGACGCCGTGGACTCGACGCCGGCGCCGATTACTATCTGGCCAAAGCCAGTTTCCACGATGACGCCCTCCTTGATGCCGTAGTGGAACTGATCGGAGGCGCGCGGGCATGAGGATTGCAATCGTCAATGACATGCCCATGGCCGTGGAGGCGTTACGCCGCGCCGTGAGCTTCGAGCCCGCGCACCAGGTGGTGTGGGTAGCCAGTAATGGCCTGGAAGCGGTGCAGCGTTGCGCCGAATTGACCCCGGACCTGATCCTGATGGACCTGATTATGCCGGTGATGGACGGCGTGGAAGCCACCCGGCGGATCATGGCCGAGAGCCCGTGCGCGATTGTGATCGTCACCGTCGACCGCCAGGCCAATGTCAGCCGGGTGTTCGAAGCCATGGGCCATGGCGCCCTGGATGTGGTGGATACGCCGGCCCTGGGCGTCGGTAATCCCAAGGATGCCGCCGCGCCGTTGTTGCGCAAGATCCTCAATATAGGTTGGCTGATCGGCCAGCGCGGCAGTCGTGTGCGCGCCGAAACCGCGCCGCCGCGCAGCACCGGCAAACGCCAGAGCCTGGTGGCGATCGGTTCTTCGGCCGGCGGCCCGGCGGCCCTGGAAGTCCTGCTCAAGGGCCTGCCCCGGGACTTTCCCGCCGCCATCGTGCTGGTGCAGCATGTGGACCAGGTGTTCGCCGCCGGCATGGCCGAGTGGCTGAGCAGCGCCTCCGGCCTGCCGGTGCGCCTGGCCCGCGAGGGGGAGCCGCCACAAAGCGGGGTCGTGCTGCTGGCTGGCACCAATCACCACATTCGTCTGTTGAAAAATGGCACGCTAGCCTATACAGCCGAGCCGGTGAACGAGATTTACCGGCCGTCCATCGATGTGTTTTTCGAAAGTGTGGCCAGCCACTGGAATGGTGATGCCGTCGGCGTGCTGCTGACCGGCATGGGTCGCGACGGAGCCCAGGGGCTCAAATTAATGCGGGAACAAGGATATCTGACCATCGCCCAGGACCAGCAGAGTTCGGCGGTGTATGGCATGCCCAAAGCGGCGGCGGCGATTGACGCTGCTGTTGAAATTCGCCCACTGGACAGAATTGCGCCCCGACTGCTGGAGGTATTTGCAAAATGATCAATATCCCCGGCGGTGCTGGTTTGCGGGCAGTAATTCAGGTGATTGCAGATGAATGATTTACAGATCGACGGCATCAAGACCGACGAAAATGCCGCCATGGTGTTGCTGGTCGACGACCAGGCCATGATCGGCGAAGCCGTGCGGCGTGGCCTGGCCCATGAAGAAAACATCGACTTCCACTTTTGCGCCGACCCGCACCAGGCCATCGCCCAGGCGATCCGCATCAAACCCACGGTGATTCTGCAGGACCTGGTGATGCCCGGCCTGGATGGCCTGACGCTGGTGCGCGAATACCGCAACCACCCGGCCACGCAGAACATCCCGATCATTGTGCTCTCCACCAAGGAAGACCCACTGATCAAAAGCGCGGCGTTTTCGGCCGGCGCCAATGATTATCTGGTCAAGCTGCCGGACAACATCGAACTGGTGGCGCGTATCCGCTATCACTCGCGCTCCTATATGACCCTGTTGCAGCGTGATGCGGCCTATCGCGCGCTGCGCGTCAGCCAGCAGCAACTGTTGGACACCAATCTGGTACTGCAACGGCTGATGAACTCCGACGGCCTCACCGGGCTGTCCAACCGCCGGCATTTCGACGAATACCTGGAACTGGAATGGCGCCGCGCCATGCGGGACCAGACCCAATTGTCGCTGCTGATGATCGACGTGGACTTCTTCAAGACCTACAACGACAGCTTCGGCCACGTTGAAGGCGACGAAGCCCTGCGCAAGGTTGCCGCCAGCATCCGTGAAGCCAGCAGCCGGCCTTCGGACCTGCCGGCGCGCTACGGCGGCGAAGAGTTCGCCCTGGTGCTGCCGAGCACTTCGCCGGGTGGCGCACGGCTGGTCGCCGAAAAACTGCGCATGGCCGTCGCCGCCCTGAAAATCCCGCACATCGCTCCGGCCGAGGGTGCGAGCCTGACCATCAGCATCGGCCTGTCGACCATGACGCCGGTGCAAGGCACCGATTGCCGCCAGTTGATCATGGCGGCGGACAAGGGGCTGTATACGGCCAAGAACAACGGGCGCAATCAAGTCGGTATCGAGTGATCCGAGGCCAGTGCCGGTCCAAATGTGCGAGGGGCGGCGCGACGACTCGGCTTGCCCCCCGATGGCGGTGTGACAGTCACCGGGTGTAGGGCTGACACACCGCTATCGGGGGCAAGCCCCCTCTCACAGTGGATATTCACTGTTCTTGAACCTGCCTTTTCGCCAAGCGGACTGCCGTTTGCGCACGTTTGTCGTTATACTCGTCGGCTTTCAAAAGTTCGCCAACGAGTGCTGCCCGCCATGGAAATCAACCCGATCCTTAACACCATCAAGGACCTGTCCGAGCGCTCCGAAACTATTCGGGGGTATCTTTGACTACGATCAAAAGCATGAGCGTCTGACCGAAGTCAATCGCGAGCTTGAAGATCCGAGTGTCTGGAACAAACCCGAATACGCCCAGGAACTGGGCCGCGAGCGCGCAGCGCTGGCGCAGATCGTCGACACCCTCGACGAACTGAACACCGGTCTGGCCGATTGCCGCGACCTGCTGGACATGGCTGTCGAAGAAAACGACGAAGGCGCGGTAGGCGATGTCGTCGCCGAGCTGGCCCGTCTCGAGGAAAACCTCGCCAAGCTTGAATTCCGCCGCATGTTCAGCCACGAAATGGACCCGAACAACGCCTACCTGGACATCCAGGCCGGTTCCGGCGGCACCGAAGCCCAGGACTGGGCCAACATCCTGCTGCGCATGTACCTGCGCTGGGCCGACAAACGCGGTTTCGACGCGACCATCATGGAGCTGTCGGCCGGTGAAGTCGCCGGCATCAAAGGCGCCACCGTTCACATCAAGGGTGAATACGCCTTCGGCTGGCTGCGTACCGAGATCGGTGTGCATCGCCTGGTGCGCAAGAGCCCGTTCGACTCCGGCAATCGTCGCCACACCTCGTTCTGCGCGGTGTTCGTCTCGCCCGAGATCGACGACAAGGTGGAAATCGAGATCAACCCGGCCGACCTGCGGATCGACACCTATCGCTCCTCCGGTGCCGGTGGCCAGCACGTAAACACCACCGACTCGGCGGTACGTATCACCCACGTGCCGACCAACACCGTGGTCAGTTGCCAGAACGAACGTTCCCAGCACGCGAACAAGGACACCGCCATGAAAATGCTGCGGGCCAAGTTGTACGAGCAGGAAATGCAGAAGCGCAACGCCGCTTCCCAGGCGTTGGAAGACACCAAGTCGGATATCGGCTGGGGTCACCAGATCCGTTCCTATGTTCTGGACGCGTCGCGGATCAAGGATCTGCGCACTAACATCGAACGCAGCGACTGCGACAAGGTGCTCGACGGCGACATCGACGAATACCTGGAAGCCAGCCTGAAATCGGGGCTGTAAACCGCCAGCCCGACCTCAAGTCCCCCGTCAGTGGCGGGGGCAACGAACCTGTGATGGAAAATTTAAAGACATGAGCGACCAACAACTCGACCCGCAAGCCCTGCAACAGGAAGAAAACTCCCTGATCGCCCTGCGCAAGGAAAAGCTTGCTGCCGAGCGCGCCAAGGGCAATGCCTTCCCCAACGACTTCCGCCGCGATGCCTACTGCGAAGACTTGCAGAAACAGTACGCGGACAAGACCAAGGAAGAGCTGGCAGAGGCTGCGATCCCGGTCAAGGTGGCAGGTCGCATCATGCTCAACCGTGGCTCGTTCATGGTGATCCAGGACATGTCCGGGCGCATCCAGGTCTACGTCAACCGCAAGACCCTGCCGGAAGAAACCCTGGCCGCCGTGAAAACCTGGGACCTGGGCGACATCATCGCCGCCGAAGGCACCCTGGCCCGTTCCGGCAAGGGCGACCTGTACGTTGAAATGACCAGCGTGCGCCTGCTGACCAAATCCCTGCGCCCGCTGCCGGACAAGCACCACGGCCTGTCCGACACCGAGCAGCGTTATCGCCAGCGCTACGTTGACCTGATCGTCAACGAAGACGTGCGCCACACCTTCCGCGTGCGTTCGCAAGTGATTGCCCACACCCGCGCCTTCCTGATGAAGCGTGACTTCCTGGAAGTGGAAACGCCGATGCTGCAGACCATCCCCGGTGGTGCCGCAGCCAAGCCGTTCGAAACCCACCACAACGCGCTGGACATGGAAATGTTCCTGCGGATCGCGCCGGAGCTGTACCTCAAGCGCCTCGTGGTCGGCGGCTTCGAAAAAGTCTTCGAGATCAACCGCAACTTCCGCAACGAAGGCGTCTCGACCCGGCACAACCCTGAGTTCACCATGTTGGAGTTCTACCAGGCCTACGCCGACTACGAAGACAACATGGACCTGACCGAAGAACTGTTCCGCGAACTGGCGCAACTGGTCCTGGGCAGCACCGACGTGCCGTATGGCGACAAGGTGTTCCACTTCGGCGAGCCGTTCGTGCGGCTGTCGGTGTTCGACTCGATCCTCAAGTACAACCCTGAGTTGACTGCCGACGACCTGACCGACATCGACAAGGCCCGCGCCATCGCCAAGAAAGCCGGCGCCAAGGTGCTGGGCTTCGAAGGCCTGGGCAAGCTGCAGGTGATGATTTTCGAAGAGCTGGTGGAGCACAAGCTGGAACAGCCGCACTTCATTACCCAGTACCCGTTCGAAGTGTCGCCGCTGGCCCGTCGCAACGATGACAACCCGAACGTCACCGACCGTTTCGAACTGTTCATCGGCGGCCGCGAAATCGCCAACGCCTACTCCGAGCTCAACGACGCGGAAGACCAGGCCGAGCGCTTCATGGCCCAGGTGGCCGACAAGGACGCCGGCGACGACGAAGCCATGCACTACGACGCCGACTTCGTGCGCGCCCTGGAGTACGGCATGCCGCCGACTGCGGGCGAAGGCATCGGCATCGACCGCCTGGTGATGTTGCTGACCAACTCGCCGTCGATCCGCGACGTGATCTTGTTCCCGCATATGCGGCCACAAGCGTAACCGTAGCGAAATCCGAAGCCGCCTTTTATAAGGCGGCTTTTTTATGTGGCGTAAATAAGCGTCAAGCAAACAGCGCCAGGTTTTGATCTTTTCAAGGATGTGTGTCGTGAACCGCGTAATCGCTCAGGAAGGAGCCGCTGGCATTGCCGCTGCCGTGGCTGAAAGTGTCCAGTACCAGGGCCGCAAGGCCAGTCGTCGGGGCAGCGAGCAACGCAGGCAAGATATTCTCGATGCCGCCATGCGTATCGTGGTGCGTGATGGCGTGCGAGCCGTGCGTCACCGTGCCGTGGCGGCGGAAGCTGGGGTGCCCCTGTCGGCGACCACCTATTACTTCAAGGACATCGATGACCTGCTCACCGATACCTTCGCCCAATACGTCGAACGCAGCGCCGCATTCATGGGCAAGCTGTGGGTGCGTAACGAAGGCTTGTTGCGCGAGATGGTCGCGTATGGCGATGGCAGCCCGGAGTCGCGTTCGCAACTGGCCGATGACATTGCGCGGTTGACCGCCGATTACGTGCAGCGCCAATTGAGCAATCGTCGCGAGTACTTGATGGCCGAACAGGCCTTTCGCCAGGAAGCCTTGCTCAACCCGCGCCTGGCCGAGCTGGTGCGTTCTCACCAACAGATCCTGTTGCAGGGCACCGGGCAGTTTTT
The DNA here is from genome assembly GCF_002028325.1 of Pseudomonas veronii. Classification (NCBI taxonomy): domain Bacteria; kingdom Pseudomonadati; phylum Pseudomonadota; class Gammaproteobacteria; order Pseudomonadales; family Pseudomonadaceae; genus Pseudomonas; species Pseudomonas veronii. Next base: position 1,426,188 of record NZ_CP018420.1, read on the forward strand.
CCAGGTATTGGGCTCGCGCGAGCCGCAACAGGATGCCAAAGTGTTGACGGCGATTATCGGTCGGATGGAATATCAGGGCCTGCTGGACGGCGCGGAACCGCTGAGCGCTGACGACATGCTTGAGATCCTCAAGCGTTACATGCATTTGGTGTTGGCCTCGGTCTGACACCGGGAGTGTCCAATGAAAGCCTGGCGTGTCGCGGTCGTCGCCTTGTCGTTCCTCTTCCTCAGCGGTTGCCTGGTGACCTTCAAGGAACCGCTGCCGGCCAGCGAGGCGGCGCCCGCTGCGCTGGTGGGCCAATGGACGAGCAAGAATGCCTGGGGCGAGCCGCTCAACCTGCAGATCAGCCGCGCCGGCAAACACCGCTACAAAGCCGTGAGCTACCCTCAGGCCAAGCCCGGCCAGCGTGATGAGTACGTGTTCAGCGTCTCGCGCCATGGCAATCGCTGGTATCTGTCGACGCCGTTGCCGGGCAAACTCGGTGGGCATTACGTCCTGGCGGGGTTCGAACTCGACGAAACGCACGAATTAGTGGTCTATGACCTCGACCTCGAGCAAATTCACCAGGCCATCGGGCAGCGGTCGTTGCACGGCAGCACCGTGGACACCGTGGAAGGCCCCGGTGTACTGGTCGACAGCCCGATGGATCAGGTGTTTGCCTACCTGGATGACCCGGCCAATGCCGATGTGTTCGTTGAAGCTGCGCGCTACCGGCGTGCGGATAAATAACGTTTAAAGAGGAAGTACCGGGTGGACGATTACCAGCAGACGATACGCAGTTTGTCCGATCGCATTGTGCTGGCGCAAACACCGATCCGCGTCCTCGACGCAGTGAAATGGGACGACAACATTCGCCAAGGCTTCCTCAAGGCCAAGGGCAAGGCAATGCCCGCGGTAGACCGCGATTACTACCTGAACCGGCCGCTGTCGTTCGATTCGAGCGCGGTGAAGCTGGAGTTCCAGAACATCGAGCGCGACATCACCCGCCGCCTCGGCCAGTTCAGCCCCGTAGGGCAGATCATGCGCCGCATGTGCCGGGAGTACCGCATGGTGGTGCGTATGCTCGAAGCGCGCGGCACCGAGGATTTCGGCCTGATTTCCCAGGAACTCTACGGCGCCGCCTCCGATGCCTTCCATGCCGGCGACCCGACCCTGGCCGACCTCGGCCTGATGCTCTCCGACTACCTGAACAATATCGACGTGCGTGGCGACCTGAAGGACGAGGCCAAGACCCTCACCGCCAAGGACGCGGTCAGCCTGCTGCAAACCCGTCTGAACAAGGTGTTTGGCGAGGCCGAGGAAACCATCCGCGTGTTCGAGTCCGACGGCATCGTCGCCGACGCAGCGGCGGGGGCCGACTACATCAAGATCCGCGCCGATGCGATGTTCAACGAGCGCGACGTGCGCGCCCTCGAAGTGCATGAAGGCCTGGTGCATGTGGGCACCACCCTCAACGGCCTGAACCAGCCGATCTGCACCTTCCTGTCCAAGGGCCCGCCATCGTCGACCGTGACCCAGGAAGGCCTGGCGATCCTGATGGAAATCATCACCTTCGCCTCCTACCCGAGTCGCTTGCGCAAGCTGACCAACCGCACCCGTGCCATCCACATGGTGGAAGAGGGCGCCGATTTCCTGCAGGTGTTCGAGTTTTTCCGCGAGCAAGGTTTTGAAATGGCCGAGAGCTACGGCAACGCCAGCCGGGTGTTTCGCGGCTCGGTGCCGAACGGTCTGCCGTTTACCAAGGATTTGTCCTACCTCAAGGGCTTTATCATGGTCTACAACTACATCCAGCTGGCCGTGCGCAAAGGCAAGCTGGAACAAGTGCCGTTGCTGTTCTGCGGCAAGACCACCCTGGAAGACATGCGTACCCTGCGCCAACTGATCGACGAAGGCCTGGTGGTGCCGCCCAAATACCTGCCGGAGCAGTTCCGCGACATGAACGCCCTGGCGGCGTGGATGTGTTTCTCCAACTTCCTCAACCATTTGAGCCTGGATCGGATCGAGGCGGATTACTCCAACATCCTGTAAAGGCTGAACTGACCCAACCGGTCCAACAAGGTGGGAGGGGGCGTGCTCCCACCTTGTTGGATCTGCACACGCCTGAACATTTCGACTATCAGCGAGGCTTCAACGGATGAGAATCCTCGGCATTCTTTGCCTGTTACTCACACTGAACGGCTGCAGCTCCCTGCTGTTCTACCCGGAGCCCGGCTTGCCGTTCACGCCGCAAAAGGCGCACCTGGCGTATCGCGACGTCACGCTCACCACCGCCGATGGCGTCAAGCTGCATGCCTGGTGGCTGCCGGCCAAGCCGGGAGTGCCGCTCAAGGGCACGGTGCTGCACCTGCACGGCAACGGCGGCAACCTGGCCTGGCACCTGGGCGGCAGTTGGTGGTTGCCGGAGCAGGGCTATCAAGTGCTGTTGCTGGACTATCGCGGCTATGGGCTGTCGCAAGGCAAGCCGTCGCTGCCGGCGATCTATCAGGACGTCGACGCGGCTTTCAGCTGGATCGACAAGGCGCCCGAAACCCAGGGCCAGCCGTTGATCGTCCTCGGCCAAAGCCTGGGCGGCGCGCTGGCCGTGCATTACCTGGCGGCCCACCCCGAGCGGCAGGCCCACCTCAAGGCCCTGGTGCTGGACGGCGTGCCCGCCAGTTATCGTGATGTAGGACAATTCGCCCTGAGCACCTCCTGGTTAACATGGCCGTTTCAGGTGCCCTTGTCTTGGCTGGTGCCCGACGCCGACAGTGCGATCAATGGCATGCCCCAGTTGAGCGGAGTCCCGAAACTGCTGTTCCACAGCCTCGATGACCCGATCGTGCCGCTGTCCAATGGCATCCGCTTGTATCAGGCCGCGCCTGCACCCAGGGTGTTGCAACTGACCCGCGGCGGCCATGTGCAGACCTTTGCCGACAAGACCTGGCAAACTGTGATGCTGCGTTATCTGGACGACCCGCAACACTTCAATGGCCTGCGTCGCCTGGGCGAGATTCCGAATTACCCTATTCCTAAAGTTGACTCATCAGAGAGCCCGCAATGAGCGAAGAACGCAACATGATCCCGCTGATCCTCACCGGTATCGGCACCATCATCGGCACCGTCGGCTGCCTGTGGTTTTATGGCTACCTGCATTTCGCCAAACCGGAAGACGCGTTGCTGCTCAGCGACTTCACCATGCTCAAGACCGTGCCCGGTGAGGACTACAAGATCTCCCTGACCCCGGCGGCGCAAGTGGCGCAATGCGTCGATGGCGTGCTGGTGATGTTCGATACCGAGCAAAAAGGCCTCAGCGGTGTGCTGGTGAACAACAAAAAGCAGGCCGTGCGTTGCGTCGGTCAGGAAACCCCACAGTTGCAGCAATAAACCGTTGCGCGCAGTACCGCCCGGCCTGAAATTTCTGGAACCGTTTTGCGTAAGACGCCACTGATTGGCTTGTCAGCGTTGCTGATAACAATCCTTACGAAAAAATCCGGGAGAGCGGTATGGCTATCAGTGCACTCGATAGAGCAATGGGCATGGTCAATGGGCAGAACAGCCTTGATCAGGGGGGCTTGCAAGAGGTTGGGCAGCAGCCGGGTAAGATGGGGGCCGAGCTGATCAAGAAGCTTCTGGAGAAACTGGAAGGCAGCAACGGTGCTCAGGGCGGTGGCGGAGCTCAGGGCGGTGGCGGTGCTCAGGGCAGTGGCGGTGCTCAGGGCGGTGGCGATTCCTCGGGCTCTGGCGGTTCCGGCGATCAACTGGATATGGAGAAACTGAAGAAGATGATGGCCGGGCGCCAAGGCATGGAAGCGATGATGCCGGACAGCGACAACGGTCGTAAGATCGGCGCCTGACAGGCAAAAAAAACCCACCGTTCAGGTGGGTTTTTTTCCAGCATCGATCAGTAAGCGACGGACGAACGTGGCTTGACCGGCTGGTTGTCGTTGGAGATGGTCACTTCAACGCGGCGGTTCATGGCGCGCCCGGAAACGCTGCCGTTATCGGCCACCGGGTATTCCTTGCCATAGCCCTGGGTCACGATGCGCGAAATGTCCACGCCTTGCTGGGCCAGTGCGCGCTGTACGGAGGCCGCACGGCGCTCGGACAGGCTCTGGTTGTACGAGTCGGAACCGGTGCTGTCGGTGTAGCCTTCGACGATCACTTTACGGTCCGGGTTATCGCGCAGGAACTGCGCCAGTTTGGTGATGTTGACCAGGCCGTTGGACTTCAGGTCGGACTTGTTGGTGGCAAACAGCACGTCACCAAAGGTCACCAGGGTGCCACGCTCGGTCTGCTTGGCGTTCAGGCTGTCTTGCAGTTGCTTGATCTGCGCATCGCGGGCATCGAGCAAGGCGCGGGCGCGCTCGTCACCGGCGTTTTTCAGTTTGGCTTCGGATTCGCGCAGCGCGATGGTGTCTTTGGCCACTTCAACGCGCTGGTTGGTCAGGTAGGCCAATTGGTCGACTTTCTTCTGGTCTTCCTTGTCGCGGTAAGCCTTGTCAGCCTTGTCCAGCCATTCGCTGGCGTCCTTGGTTTCCAGGGCCGCCACTTTGGTGGCTTGCGGGTTGGACTGCAGGGCCGAGAAGTTGGTCCGTGCATTTTCCAGGTTCGCGTTCGGCGGAGTGGAGCATGCTGCCAGAGCAACGCTCATCGCCAGCAGGGCAGGGATCATCAATTGTTTGCGCATAGTCGTGTCGTCCTTTCAATTCGATATCAGGTGCGATGCAGCCAAGGGGCGGCGGCTTATTTCTGTTGGATAGCAGCCGGGCGCATGCCTTCCTTGCGCAGTTCATCAACCGCTTTCTGCGAGTCCTTCACCGCCTGCTCGGCCTTGGCGGCCTGGGCTTTACGCTCAGCGACGCGGGCGTCCCATTCGGCTTGCTCGGCCAGGCGACGGGCTTCGTCATAGTTTTTGTCGTGCATGGCAATTTCGGCTTGCTTGAGCTTGTCCTGGGCCGACTTCATTTCCACGGCGGCGAACTCGGTGCCGCCGGCGCTGACTGCGCTGTTGACCGCAGACTGAGTCACCGCGTATTGCTCGGTCGGTGGGTTGCCAGCGCAGCCCGCCAGGACGAAGCTAGTGCCGATGGCCAACGCGGCCAGTTTGAGCCCGCGCAGGTGGTTAAACGTGGATTTGGCAGTGCTGGTCTTCATCGTCTTCAACTCCATTGGATAACGCCTCAAAAACATCAAAATCCATCGCACTGGTCAGCGGCTGCGGGCCCGGCGGTAAAGCACGAAACGCCTATTCAAACGGCCGTTCCAAGTGATGGCTTACTGGTTGTGACCTGCGGCTTTTTTCAAAAGTTCAGAGAAGATGGCTATTGGCCTGAAAAAATACCTGACTGATCGGTCAGCGCTTTTTGGCTTGAACTTTTGCCGCGCGCAGAGGTATGCCGGGCCCTTGTGAGGCCCGGAAATACGCGGGATGGAGGGTGTTTAAGAACGGCTGATCAGTGCTTCGGTTCGTCGGCGCCGGCCGACATGTCGTGCAGATAGCGGCGCGACAATGTCAGGAAACGCGGGGTGGGGCCAACGTCTTCATACAACGGATCACCCTCTTCGTCGGTGGCAATCACATGCTGGCCCTTGATGTACGGAAAGCTGGTTTCCAGCTCTTCGAGGGCGGCGCCGATCAGCTCGCCGAGCAATTCTTCGGGGTGGCGCTTGGGGTACATCTCCGCAATGGCCGCCAGGCGGGCGGCGGATTCCACGTCCAGATGGATCGCGTACTCCGTCTTGGTCAGGCGACCCTTGGCGTTTTCTTCCCAATGCTGGGCCAGTTCTCGAATTTTCATGGCAACCTCAATAAAACCCTGGGTAACGGGCGGTGATGAGCGACCAGCCGCCAGCGTGGATAAACGCGGCGACTCACTCATGAGACTAGCTGTAAGCCACAAGGTTTAAAGTGGTTTGTGCTTGGCCTTGTCAGAAAGTGACGCGGGCGGCACTCTGGAAGGCCTGCGCGTCCCGGATTTCTGGCTGGAGATTGGCTGATGAGTGATATCGATGCACGCTTGCGTGAGGATGTTCACCTGCTGGGTGAACTGTTGGGCAACACCATTCGAGAGCAGTACGGCGATGATTTTCTCGACAAGATCGAGCAGATCCGCAAAGGCGCCAAGGCTGACCGGCGTGGCGCGGTGGCCGATCAGGCGGCGGGCGAGGAACTCAGCGCCAGTCTGAACCAACTGCAGGAAAACGAACTGTTGCCGGTCGCCCGGGCCTTCAACCAGTTCCTCAACCTGGCCAACATCGCCGAGCAGTATCAGTTGATTCATCGGCGCGATGAGTCGCAACCGGCGCCTTTCGAATCGCGGGTGTTGCCGGAGTTGTTGGCGCGCCTGCAACGCGAAGGCCACAGCAATGAATCCCTGGCCCGTCAGTTGGGGCGCCTGGAGATCGAGCTGGTTCTCACCGCGCACCCCACCGAAGTGGCCCGTCGCACCCTGATCCAGAAATACGACGCGATTGCCGCGCAACTGGCGCTGAAGGATCACCGTGACCTCACCACCGCCGAGCGCGAACAGATCCGCGAGCGCCTGCAACGGCTGATCGCCGAGGCCTGGCACACCGAGGAAATCCGCCGTACCCGGCCCACGCCCGTGGATGAAGCCAAATGGGGCTTCGCGGTGATCGAGCACTCGTTATGGCAGGCGATCCCGAATTACCTGCGCAAGGCCGACCATGCGTTGCAGACCGCCACCGGCCTGCGCCTGCCTTTGGAAGCGGCGCCGATTCGCTTCGCCTCGTGGATGGGCGGCGACCGTGACGGCAACCCGAATGTCACCGCGCCGGTCACCCGCGAAGTCTTGCTGCTGGCGCGCTGGATGGCGGCCGATCTGTACTTGCGCGATATCGATCAGTTGGCCTCGGAGCTGTCGATGCAGCAGGCCAGCCCGGCGTTGCAGGTCAAGGTCGGCGACAGCGTCGAGCCGTATCGCGTACTGCTCAAGCAACTGCGTGATCGCCTGCGGGCGACCCGCCAATGGGCCCAAGCCGCATTGAGCGCGGCCATCCCGGCACCGGCGGATGTGCTGCAACACAACCGCGACCTGCTGGACCCGCTGGAGCTGTGCTACCAGTCGCTGCATGAGTGCGGCATGGGCGTGATCGCCGATGGTCCGTTGCTCGATTGCCTGCGCCGCGCCGTCACCTTTGGCCTGTTCCTGGTGCGCCTGGATGTGCGCCAGGACGCCAGCCGCCACACCGCGGCGATGACCGAAATCACCGATTACCTCGGTCTGGGGCGTTACGAAGACTGGAACGAAGAGATGCGTATCGGCTTCCTGATGAAGGAACTGGTCAATCGTCGACCGCTGCTACCGGGCTATTTCAAGCCGTCGGCGGATACCGCCGAGGTGTTGAACACCTGCCGTGAAATCGCCGCCGCCCCGGCTGCGTCCCTGGGTTCGTATGTCATTTCCATGGCCGGCGCCGCGTCGGATGTGCTGGCGGTGCAACTGTTGCTCAAAGAGTCGGGCGTGCAACGGCCGATGCGCGTGGCGCCGCTGTTCGAAACCCTGGCCGACCTGGACAACGCCGGCCCGGTGATCGAAAAACTGTTGCTGCTGCCGGGTTACCGCGCACGGCTGCAAGGCCCGCAGGAAGTGATGATCGGCTACTCGGACTCGGCCAAGGACGCCGGCACCACCGCCGCCGCCTGGGCGCAGTACCGGGCGCAGGAACGTCTGGTGGATATCTGTCGCGAGCAACAGGTGGAACTGCTGTTGTTCCATGGTCGCGGCGGCACCGTCGGACGAGGCGGCGGCCCGGCCCACGCGGCGATTCTGTCGCAACCGCCGGGCTCGGTGGCGGGGCGGTTCCGCACCACTGAACAAGGCGAAATGATCCGCTTCAAATTCGGCCTGCCGGACATCGCCGAGCAGAACCTCAATCTGTACCTGGCGGCGGTGTTGGAAGCGACGTTGTTGCCGCCGCCACCACCGCAGCCGAACTGGCGCCATTTGATGGATGAATTGGCAGCGGACGGCGTCAGCGCCTACCGCGCGGTGGTGCGGGAAAATCCGCAATTCGTCGAGTATTTCCGCCAGTCCACCCCGGAGCAGGAGCTGGGGCGCCTGCCCTTGGGCAGTCGCCCGGCCAAACGCCGTGCCGGTGGTATTGAAAGCCTGCGGGCGATCCCGTGGATCTTCGGCTGGACCCAGACCCGCCTGATGCTGCCCGCCTGGCTCGGCTGGGAAGCGGCGTTGAGCAAGGCGCTGGAGCGCGGGGAAGGCGAGTTGCTGGGGCAGATGCGCGAGCAATGGCCGTTCTTCCGCACCCGCATCGATATGCTGGAAATGGTGCTGGCCAAGGCCGATGCCGATATCGCGCGGCTCTATGACGAGCGCCTGGTGCAGCCCGAGCTGTTGCCGTTGGGCGCGCATTTACGCGACCTATTGTCGCAGGCCTGCCAGGTGGTGCTTGGCCTGACTGGCCAGTCGCAACTGCTGGCCCATAGCCCGGACACCCTGGAGTTCATCCGCCTGCGCAACACCTACCTCGACCCCTTGCACCTGTTGCAGGCCGAATTGCTGGCGCGCTCGCGTCGCCAGGAAGCGGCACAGGACAGCCCTCTGGAACAGGCGTTGCTGGTGTCCGTGGCCGGTATCGCCGCCGGCTTGCGCAATACAGGCTGAGGTTTTTTGCGTGTGCTCAACGGCTTGCAGATAACCCACGACGGCCGCCCTTAACAGGGCGGTCGGCGTTTAGGGGGGCGGGTTGCACTCAGGCACACCTCTCCTATGACGCATGTGTGGTGCGGGTTTTTCCTACTTTTGGCGGCTTGTGTGGTTAAGGCCTGCTGTGTATCTTGATCAGCCTTTGGCCGTTTGGGCGGCCTGGACCCACATTTTTACGAGATTGGCCCCCGCGGCGAATCCGAGCGTCATCTCTATAAAAAATTGAGGAGCACATCGATGCGCGTCATTCTGCTGGGAGCTCCCGGGGCCGGTAAAGGTACTCAGGCAAAGTTCATCACTGAAAAATTTGGCATTCCACAAATCTCCACCGGTGACATGCTGCGCGCTGCGGTAAAAGCAGGCACCGAGCTGGGCATTAAAGCCAAAAGCATCATGGATGCTGGCGGTCTGGTTTCCGATGACCTGATCATCGCGCTGGTCCAGGACCGTATCGCGCAACCCGATTGCGCCAATGGCTTCCTGTTCGACGGCTTCCCACGCACCATTCCCCAGGCAGAAGCCCTGGTGACGGCAGGTGTCGAGTTGGACGCCGTGGTCGAAATCGCGGTTGAAGACGAAGAGATCGTGCAGCGTATCGCCGGTCGCCGCGTTCACGAGGCCTCGGGTCGCGTGTACCACACCATCTACAACCCGCCGAAAGTCGAAGGCAAGGACGATGTCACCGGTGAAGACCTGGTGCAGCGTAAAGACGACACCGAAGAAACCGTGCGTCATCGCCTGTCGGTCTACCATTCCCAGACCAAGCCGCTGGTGGATTTCTACCAGAAGCTGTCGGCTGCCCAAGGCAAGCCGAAGTACAGCCACATCCCTGGCGTCGGCTCGGTGGAAGCGATCACCGGCAAGGTGCTGCAAGCACTGAGCTGATCGAACGATCGGCTTTACGCACAACGGCCCGCTTGCGGGCCGTTGTTGTTTATACTGGCGCACTTTTTTTCGACTTGGACACCGACACCGATGAGCACCCTGCTGGCCCTGGACACTGCGACTGAAGCTTGCTCGGTTGCCTTGCTGCACGATGGCAAGGTCACCAGCCACTACGAGGTGATCCCGCGCCTGCACGCGCAGAAGCTGTTGCCGATGATCAAGCAACTGCTGGAGGACGCCGGCACGAGCCTGTCGGCCGTGGACGCCATCGCCTTCGGCCGTGGCCCGGGCGCCTTTACCGGCGTGCGTATCGCCATCGGCGTGGTCCAGGGCCTGGCCTTTGCGTTGGAGCGCCCGGTGTTGCCGGTGTCCAACCTTGCCGTACTGGCCCAGCGTGCGTTGCGTGAACACGGTGTACGGCAAGTGGCGGCGGCGATCGATGCGCGGATGGATGAAGTCTATTGGGGCTGCTACCGCGAAACCGACGGCGAGATGCGCCTGGCCGGCGTTGAGGCCGTGCTGCCCCCCGAAGCGGCGGAGTTGCCGAGCGATGCCAGCGGTGATTGGTTCGGTGCCGGTACGGGCTGGGGTTATGGCGAGCGCATCGGTGTGCCGCTGGTTGGCCAGGACGCCACAATGCTGCCGCATGCCGAAGACCTGCTGACCCTGGCGCGCTTTGCGTTCGAGCGCGGCGAAGCGATTGCTGCGGACCAGGCGGCGCCGGTGTATCTGCGCGATAAAGTCGCGCAGACCAAGGCCGAACGCGGGATAATTTGACGTCAAAAATGCGGGTGTTTTTGGCCAAAGCGCGCCAATCGTCAGAATTTGCCCCGGCGTTTAAACCTTTTTCCATTTATGTGTTCTAGTTATCACCAGAGCATTTGCGCGCTACGGATTGCGCCACTAAAATGCCATTACTGATACCGAGTTCGCATCGATGCGTATAGACGGCTTTTCCTCACAGTCCTACCCCCTCAAGCGTAAGCCGCGCAAGGCAAACGTCACGGTAGACGAGTCCGTCGAGGATTCGCCGGACTTCATCGAGGTCCAGTCCGAAGCGTCCAGCCCCCAAGGCGCTGCAAACGCGCGTACCAGTGGTCTTCCTGCCCGCCAGCAAGGCATGGTCTTCCCGCGCTCCATGAGCAAAAGCGTCGCCACCGCCCTGGCCAGCTACCTGACCACCGCCGGCTTTGTCGAATGGGATATGGAAGTGCTGGGTCTCGACATCCACATCTGATGCGCCTGCCTTATTTCATCGGTTGCCCGTCCTGGAGTGAAAACGCCTGGCGCGAGTATCTGTACCCTGTCGATGCCCGTTCCAGCGATTACCTCGCCCTCTACTCGCAAGTCTTCAACGCGGTGGAAGGCAACACCACGTTTTATGCGCGCCCGTCGGCCGCCACCGTGCAACGCTGGGCCGAGATCATGCCCGCGGATTTTCGCTTCACTGCCAAGTTCCCCGGTGACATCAGTCACGGTGGCGACCTGCGTGAGCAACTGCCGGCGGCACATAGTTTCGTCGACTTGATGAGCCCGTTGGGTGAGCGCGTTTCGCCGCTGTGGCTGCAATTGTCGGCCAGCTTTTCGCCGCAGCGCCTCGCTGAACTGGCCGGGTTTATCGACGGGCTGGAACGCCCCCTGGCCGTGGAAGTGCGCCACCCGCAATTCTTCGCCAAGGGCGATGCCGAGCGCATGCTCAACCGCCTGCTGCGCGACCGTGGCGTCGAACGGATCTGCCTCGACCCTCGCGCCCTGTTCAGTTGCACATCCACCTCGGCCGCGGTGCTGCATGCCCAGGCGAAAAAACCCAAGGTACCACCGCGTCCGGCGGCGTTGACCCTGTTTCCCCAGGTGCGCTTCATCGGCCACCCCGAGCTTGAGGCCAACGACCCCTTCCTGATCCCGTGGGTGGAAAAGATCGCCGGTTGGATCGAAGAGGGACGCACCCCCTATGTGTTCCTGCACACCTCGGATAATCGCCTCGCCGCGCAACTGGCGCTGCGTTTTCACGCCAAGCTGATGGCACGTTTGCCCGGCTTGCCCGCGTTGCCGACCTTGCACCGCGAACCCGCAGCGCAGCAACTGGGGTTACTCTAAGGCTCCTTTTCCCGCCAGGAGTCAGTCATGGATGCCCAAACCCTTCGCGCCGAAACCTTCAAGGCCCTGCATGCACGCGATCGTGCGTTTGTGATGCCCAACCCGTGGGACGCAGGCTCGGCGATCATGCTCGCCAGCCTCGGCTTCGAAGCCCTGGCCACCACCAGCGCGGGCTACGCGTTCAGCCTGGGGCGCCCGGATGCCGAAGGAGCGCTGTCCCTGGAAGACACCCTGGTCAACGCCACGATGATCGCCAAGGCCACCGCGTTGCCGGTGGCCGCCGACCTGGAAAACGGCTTCAGCGACACCCCCGACGGTTGCGCCCGGACCATTTTGCGCGCGGCGGCCAGCGGTATCGTCGGTGGCTCCATCGAAGATGCCACGGGTATCGCCGTCGACCCGATCTATTCCTTTGACCTTTCCGTCGAGCGTGTGGAAGCTGCGGTCGTTGCTGCGCGCAGCCTGCCATTCCCGTTCATGCTGACGGCCCGTGCAGAAAACCTCCTGCATGGTCGCCTGGATTTGCCTGACACTATTCGCCGCCTGCAGGTCTACGCCGAAGCCGGTGCGGACGTGCTCTATGCGCCGGGGCTGCGCAGTGCCGAGGAGGTGCTGGCGGTGGTCAAGGCCGTGGCCCCCAAACCGGTGAATGTGTTGATGTCCGGCGGCCTGAAACTCAGTGTGGCGCAGTTGAGCGCGATGGGCGTCAAGCGCATCAGCGTGGGCTCGGCCATGGCGCTGGCGGCGTATGGCGAGTTTTACCGCGCGGCGCAGGAGGTGTACCAGTCCGGCACGTTTACTTTCACCGAGCGCTCGATGCCCTACAGCCAGGCCAGCCAATTCTTCAAGGATTAAGCGGCGCGTGTTCGCACGGCATGGGGCGCGGCGTTGAGGCTTATGCCGCCAGGCGCAGGTTGTTGACGATCAGCGGACGCGCCCAGTGGTAGTCGAAGTCCAAGGCCTTTTGTTGGGCGGCCAGCTCTTCTTGTGGGAACGGCGTGGCGGCCGCTGGCAGCAGGTCCAGTTCGAACTCGGCGATCGGCAAGTGCAATGGGCGCGGTTCCGGCGCGGCGCCGGGTTCCGGTAGCGGTTGGCCGGCGCTCAGCACGATCGGGCGCACCCAAGTGCTTTCGAAATTCTGCTGGCGCTGCTGGGCGACGATCTCTTCTTGCGGGAATGGCGTGGCGGCCGGTGGCAACAACTCGGTTTCGAATTCGGCAATCGGCAGGAACAGCGGTTCAGGCGGGGCGATCTCGGTGTCTTTCACGTCGCACTCACGCTGGGTGAGGATCTGCGACAGCAGGTCAGCGCCAGCGCTGGGTTCCACCGCTGGGTCCAGCGGCGCTGGCGCCTTGGCCGCGAGCGCGTCCGGCGTTTCGCCGAGCTGCTCGGCCAACGCGCGGGCGAAGAAGTCCTGCCACACATGACTGACGCCGGCCAGCGCTTGAGTATTGCGCAGGCCGTAGTGGTTGTGGGTCGGCAGTACACCGATGGTTAGCGGAAGAATGTCTGACATTTTTCTCGGTCGACGCTCAGCTCTGGCAAAATACCTGATCCTTGTTTCTATCGGCCGTTGTTGGCCGATCCTTAATATTTTTGAGCGTAGCGATTCATGAGCGAACAACCAGCGGCCAGCCGCATCCAGGTCGAGGCCTTGGCCGACGGCTTCCAGGCCCGCGCCGAACAGTGGGCTGCGTTGCTGGGCTTGCCGCTACAGCTGGCGGATGCGGAGTTTTCCCTGCAAGTCGGGGAGCAGGGCCTGCAGTTGCAACAGCTCGGGCCTGACGCGCCAGGGCCGGTGCGCGTGGATTTCGTCGAAGGCGGCGCGGCGCATCGGCGGTTGTACGGCGGTGGCAGCGGGCAGATGATCGCCAAGGCCGTGGGCATCGCCCAGGGCGTGCGCCCACGGGTGCTGGACGCCACGGCCGGGCTGGGCAAGGACGCATTCGTGCTGGCCAGCCTGGGCTGCGAGATGAGCCTGATCGAACGTCAGCCGCTGATCGGCGCATTGCTCGAGGATGGCCTGGCACGCGCGGCGGAGGATTCTGAGGTGGCGCCGATCGTGGCGCGGATGACGCTGCTCAAGGGCAACTCCATCGAGGTGATGCTCAATTGGCAAGGCGAGCCGCCCCAGGTGATCTACCTCGATCCGATGTTCCCGCACCGTGAGAAAACCGCCCTGGTGAAGAAGGAAATGCGCCTGTTCCGCCCCTTGGTCGGCGACGATCCAGACGCACCGGCCCTACTGGCGGCGGCGCTGGCCCTGGCCAGTCACCGCGTGGTGGTCAAGCGCCCGCGCAAGGCGCCGAGCATCGAGGGGCCCAAGCCGAGCCATGCGCTGGATGGTAAATCCAGCCGCTACGACATCTATCCGAAAAAGGCACTCAAGTCCTGAGCCTCGCGCTGCAAGCGATCACCCGTTGCCGCTTGCAGCGGGTTCTCGGCGATAGGCCCGCATAAACAATCCCACCACATCCTGCACGTGGGCTTCGGCCGCTTCCTCGCTCAATTGCCCGCCGCAGCCATACAACAAGCAGAAGTTCGCCGTGCCCTTGAGCAGGCAGAAGAAGTGTTCGGCTGCGGTAAAAGGCTTGTCGATGCTCAGCGCGCCGCTCTGGTCGATGTGCCCGAGCAGACGCTCCATACCTTGCAACATCCGCATCGGCCCGGCTTCGAAGAAGATCTGCGAGAGTTTCACGTCCTGATTGCCCGTGGTCATCATCAGGCGGTGCAGGTTCACCGATTCCTTGCTGTTGACCAGGCGATGGAAGCGGCGCCCGATATTCAGCAGCACCGTCTCCACAGGCACACCCTCGGGCAGCTCAAAGTACATCACCGGCAACTGTTCTTCGCACTTGGCCATCACCGCGGCGGTGAACAAGGTCTCTTTGTCGGTGAAGTGGCTGTAGACGGTCAGTTTCGATACGCCGGCCTCAAGGGCCACGGCATCCATGCTGGTATTTGCGTAACCGTTGCTCAAAAACAGGATTTTCGCTGCTTCGAGGATTGCCTGGCGTTTTGCCATGTCCTTGGGACGCCCAGGGCTACTGGTATTGACAAGATTGTCGGACATTTCCACCTTTAATACTGGACTGGTGAGTTTGGTATTAATAACATACTGCCCAGTATAATTATTCCTAGCACCATTTGCGAAAGGTCCTTCAGCATGCGCAGCATTCTCCTGCCCCTTGCGTTGCCTGCCAGCCTGGTCTTTCTACTCGCCGCCTGCGGCCATGAAGAATCGCCCCAGACTACCCTCCGCCCGGCCATGGTGGTGCAACCACAGCCTGCGGCGCAGACGATGGACAGTTATCCAGGCGAGGTGCGTGCCCGGTACGAACCGGACCTGGCCTTTCGCATTGGCGGCAAGGTCAGCAAACGGCTGGTGGAGGAGGGCGAGCGGGTCAAGGCCAATCAACCGCTGGCGGAACTCGACCCTCAGGATGTGCGCCTGCAACTGGAAGCCACCCGCGCCCAGGTGGCCGCCGCCGAGGCCAACCTTCGGCTGGTGCGTGCCGAGCGTGACCGCTACAAGACCCTGATGGATCGTCAGTTGGTCAGCCGTTCCCAGTACGACAATGCTGAAAATCTGTACCGATCAGGTGAGGCGCGCCTCAAGCAGATCAAGGCCGAGTTCGATGTGTCCAGTAACCAGGCCGGTTATGCCGTACTCCGCGCTCCGCAGGACGGCGTGGTTGCCAAGCGCGCGGTGGAAGTCGGCCAGGTGGTGTCCGCCGGCCAGACCGTGTTCACCCTGGCCACCGATGGCGAGCGTGAAGTGCTGATCAGCCTGCCCGAGCAAGGCTTCGGCCGGTTCAAGATCGGCCAGCCGGTGTCGGTCGAGTTATGGAGCCAGCCGGACCAGCGATTTGCCGGACGTATTCGCGAACTGTCGCCCGCAGCCGATCCGAAATCGCGCACCTTCGCTGCGCGCATCGCCTTCACCGGCGGTAAGGTTCCGGCCGAGTTGGGCCAGAGCGCCCGCGTTTTCATACAGGCAGACGGTGTTATTCCGCTGTCGGTGCCGCTGTCAGCCTTGAGCGCGGAGAACGGCGTGTCCTACGTCTGGCGCGTGCAGCCGGATGACACCCTTGTGCGTACCCCAGTGCGTATCGGCGCCTTTGGCGAAAAAACCGTACCCGTGCTCGAAGGCTTGAGCCCTACCGACTGGGTGATTGCCGCCGGGGTTCATGTGCTCCATGAGGGGCAGCAGGTGCGCCCAGTGGATCGCTCCAACCGGGTGGTGAATCTGGCGGTCAAGGAGTAGTCCCCGATGGGTTTCAATCTTTCCGAATGGGCGTTGCGTAATCGCCAGATCGTACTGTTCCTGATGCTCCTGCTGGCGGTGGTCGGCACTTTGTCCTACACCAAGCTTGGGCAAAGCGAAGACCCGCCGTTCACCTTCAAGGCCATGGTGATCAAGACCAATTGGCCCGGTGCCACGGCCCAGGACGTGTCGCGCCAGGTCACCGAACGCATCGAGAAAAAGCTCATGGAGACCGGTGAGTACGAGCGCATTGTGTCTTTCTCGCGCCCCGGCGAATCCCAGGTCACCTTCATCGCCCGCGACGCCATGCGCTCGGCGCAGATT
Source organism: Pseudomonas veronii (assembly GCF_002028325.1). Classification (NCBI taxonomy): domain Bacteria; kingdom Pseudomonadati; phylum Pseudomonadota; class Gammaproteobacteria; order Pseudomonadales; family Pseudomonadaceae; genus Pseudomonas; species Pseudomonas veronii. The sequence goes on from NZ_CP018420.1 coordinate 1,442,425, forward strand.
CCCGAGCTGTGGTACCAGGTGCGCAAGAAGATCAGCGATATTCGCCAGACCTTGCCGCCGGATATCCAGGGACCGTTTTTCAACGATGAATTCGGCACCACCTTCGGCAATATCTACGCCCTGACCGGCGACGGCTTTGACTATGCCGTGCTCAAGGACTACGCCGACCGCATCCAGATTCAACTGCAGCGCGTGCCGGATGTGGGCAAGGTCGAACTGCTCGGCCTGCAGGATGAGAAGATCTGGATCGAGCTGTCCAACCTCAAACTCGCCACGCTCGGCTTACCGCTGGCCGCTGTTCAACAAGCGCTGCAGGAGCAGAACGCGGTCTCCACTGCCGGCTTCTTTGAAACCCCGACTGAGCGCGTGCAACTGCGGGTGTCGGGTAACTTCAAGAGTGTGGAAGAGATTCGCAGCTTCCCGATTCGTGTAGGCGACCGAACCTTCCGTATTGGCGATGTGGCCGACATCCACCGTGGCTTCAATGATCCGCCGGCGCCGCGCATGCGCTTTATGGGCGAAGACGCGATCGGTCTGGCCGTCGCCATGCACGAGGGCGGCGACATTCTGGTGTTGGGCAAAGCCCTCGAAGGCGAGTTCGCACGCCTGCAGAAGAACCTTCCGGCGGGCATGCAACTGCGCAAGGTGTCGGACCAACCGGCGGCGGTGAAAACCGGTGTCGGAGAGTTCGTCCGGGTGTTGGCCGAGGCGCTGGGCATTGTCTTGCTGGTGAGTTTTTTCTCCCTCGGTATACGCACTGGCATGGTCGTGGCGCTGGCGATTCCACTGGTGCTGGCGATGACCTTTGCCTGCATGTACTACCTCGGCATCGGCTTGCATAAGATCTCCCTCGGCGCGCTGGTGCTGGCCCTGGGCTTGCTGGTGGATGACGCGATCATCGCCGTGGAAATGATGGCGATCAAAATGGAGCAGGGGTACGACCGCCTTAAAGCGGCCAGTTTTGCCTGGACCAGTACCGCGTTCCCGATGCTGACCGGTACGCTGATCACGGCGGCCGGCTTCCTGCCGATTGCCACCGCGCAGTCGAGTACCGGTGAATACACCCGTTCGATCTTCCAGGTAGTGACCATCGCGTTGCTCGCCTCGTGGGTCGCGGCCGTGGTGTTCGTGCCGTACCTGGGCGAAAAACTCCTGCCGGACTTGGCGAAAATTCATGCGGCTAAACACGGCGCTGACGGTCCCGATCCCTATGGCACACCGTTCTACCAGCGTGTCAGACGTTTGCTGGAGTGGTGTGTCAGTCGGCGCAAGACCGTGATCGTGCTGACGCTGCTGCTGTTTGTCGGCTCGGTCGCACTGTTTCGTTTTGTGCCGCAACAGTTCTTCCCGGCTTCCGGCCGCCTGGAGTTGATGGTCGACCTGAAACTCGCCGAGGGCGCGTCCCTGAGCAACACCGCTGGCCAGGTCAAGCGCCTGGAAGCCCTGCTCAAGGAACACGCCGGCATCGACAACTACGTGGCCTATGTCGGCACCGGTTCGCCGCGCTTCTATCTGCCCCTCGACCAGCAACTGCCGGCCGCCAGCTTTGCGCAGTTCGTGGTGTTGGCCAAGTCCATCGAAGAGCGCGAAAGCTTGCGCATCTGGTTGATCGAAACCCTCAACGAGCAGTTCCCCGACCTGCGTTCACGGGTCACACGCCTGGAAAACGGCCCGCCCGTGGGTTACCCGGTGCAGTTTCGCGTGACCGGCGAGCATATCGACGAAGTCCGTGCCCTGGCGCGCAAAGTGGCGGCCAAGGTGCGCGAAAATACCCACGTGGCTAACGTGCATCTGGACTGGGAGGAACCGAGCAAGATCGTCTACCTCAATATCGACCAGGACCGTGCGCGCGCCCTCGGTGTGAGTACCGCCAACCTGTCGAAATTCCTGCAGAGTTCTCTGACCGGCGCCAGCGTCAGCCAGTACCGGGAAGACAACGAGTTGATCGAAATTCTCCTGCGCGGCACTGTCCATGAGCGCACTGAACTGTCGCTGCTGCCGAGCCTGGCCGTGCCGACCGACAACGGCAAAAGCGTCGCGCTGTCGCAGATCGCCACCCTCGAATACGGCTTTGAGGAAGGCATCATCTGGCACCGTAACCGCCTGCCCACCGTGACCGTGCGCGCCGACATCTACGGCAAGGAACAACCGGCGACCCTGGTTCAGCAGATCCTGCCGACCCTCGAAGGCGTGCGTGCCGAACTGCCGGACGGCTACCTGCTGGACGTCGGCGGTACCGTCGAGGACTCGGCCCGCGGGCAGAATTCGGTCAAGGCCGGTGTGCCGCTGTTTATCGTGGTGGTGCTGACGCTGCTGATGCTGCAACTGCGCAGCTTCTCACGCACGGTAATGGTATTTCTCACGGCGCCCCTGGGGCTGATCGGGGTCACGCTGTTCCTGCTGGTGTTCCGCCAACCCTTCGGCTTCGTGGCCATGCTCGGCACCATCGCCCTGTCAGGAATGATCATGCGCAACTCGGTGATTCTGGTGGACCAGATCGAGCAGGACATCAAGGCAGGGCTGGCGCCGTGGCAGGCGATTATCGAAGCCACTGTCCGACGCTTCCGGCCGATTGTTCTCACAGCCCTCGCGGCGGTACTCGCGATGATCCCGCTGTCACGCAGTGTGTTCTTCGGGCCGATGGCAGTGGCGATCATGGGCGGGTTGATTGTGGCGACGGCATTGACGTTGCTGTTCCTGCCCGCGCTTTATGCTGCATGGTTTCGTGTCAGGAAAACGGGTGACCAAGAGTAAGGAGAACAGGCGTATGTATATAAGTGCCTACGCCTGATGCACGCTGAAGAAAGTGTAAGGTGAGTGGGGAATGCCTGAAGCCGCGACAGCGGTTAATAGCGCCAGGATATCTCCCACAAGACTAATCAGAGGGCCGGCAGTTTCTTCTCGACGGTTTTTATAATCGATGTATTAGTGTCGGCCAGGGGGGCGATCTTTTGAAGGGTCAGGTCCAGGTGGGCAACTGAGTCGATATAAAGATGGCAGACAAAACTGTCGTCCCCGGTGATTTTGTAGCACACCACACATTCAGCCATTTGCGCGAGCAACTGTTCAACCTGTTGGAATTTTCCAGTCAGGGGTTTAACCCTGACCAGCGCTTGCAATGCAAAGCCCAGGGCCTGGGCGTCCAACTCCACGCTGAACCCGCTGATGACCCCCGACCCTTCCAGACGCTTGAGGCGTTCGCTGCAGCCGGGGGCCGATAACCCCACCTGTCGGCCGAGGGCGCGAATAGACGCGCGGGCGTTCTGGTGGAGGGCGACAATCAGCGCGCGATCAATAGGGTCAAGTGTCTGGTCGCCCTTTGTAAGCTTTTTCATTAGATGGACCTTACGAATTTTGATGAAATCGCGTGAAAATCTTACATACCATACACGGATGAAAAAAGAATAGACCTTTTCAAGGTGCCCACCTATTGTTTGATCAGCGGGCCCTGCAATATTGCGCCGCTCACTTAACGCCGTGTTGTGATGTTTCTATTGCAACTTTATCTATATTGTCGAGGCGCGAGATGAACTACATACTTGATGCAAGCTCGCTTGCAATAACTTCACGGTAATAACTTTCCTGCCGAAAAAGTATTTTTGCTGCGTCATGAGTTTGCCCGACATAAGAGGATCCAATGGCGTGATCGACTTCATGAAAAACCACAGAGCCGTCTACTACTGCCATGAACACGGGCTGCCTCGCTAAGCCGTCACGAATGTTCTTCAAAGGGGAAGCGTATGCCCGACATTGCACTGTCCGTTTACCAGGCGATATTTACCTTCGCCGTCGCCGCCATCGCGCTGCTTGCCAGTCCAGGCCCGGCGACCCTGGCGCTGGCGGCGAGTGGGGCTGCTTATGGCATGAGGCGTTCAACTCGGTTTTTCGTGGGGATCACGTTGGGCCTGGTGATCGCGATGGCATTGGTTGCTTCCGGCCTCTATGTGGTTCTGCACAGTTTTCCGATGCTGGCGACGGCACTGACGGTCATCTCCATTGTTTATATTGTGTGGCTGGCCTACCAGATTGCTACCGCGCCGCCCATCAGGGATGAGCAGTCCGTGATCACGCCGGGCTGGGGCGCCGGGTTTGTGCTGGGTGTGGCGAATATCAAGGCCTATGCCGCATTCGCCGCGTTGCTGGGCAGTTTCACCCTGGGCGCCGCACCTGCCTGGGAGCAAGGTGCGAAAGCCTTGATCTGTCTGCTGGTGTGTGTGGTATTCGACGTTCTGTGGCTCTTTGCCGGCAGTCGAATGCGCAAGTTATTCATCCACCCCACTTGGAGCCGACGACTTAACGTAAGCTTCGCGATTTTGATGGTCGCGACGGTCGCCTGGTCAATCACGCTGACGCAATAGCACTTTCGCTGGGAAGACCATTGAATAGTTCCGCCCGAGGATAGTTTTCATGTTTGGGACTGTGTCTGCTCTGGTGTTATTACTGGTCGTGCCTGGACCGACCAATACCCTGTTAATGCGCGCAGGGGTTCTGTTTGGGTTTGCAGCATCATGGCGCATGGCATTTATCGAATGCCTGGCGTACCTGCTTCAGGTCTCTGTTTGGGGGGCGGTGTTGTTCTATGTGTCGGCCTGGTCCCCCTGGGTCGTGAAAGTGACGCAGACGGCTGCCATCTGCTATCTGCTCCAACTGTCCTTCACGTTGTGGCAGCGCAAGAGCACAGCCGTCGACCCAGGTACGGACCGTTTCTCTGGGCTGCACTTCTTCTGGCTGACGGTGATGAACCCCAAGGGCCTGCTGATTGTTTCGTTTATTGCGCCGATCAGCGCATTTGCCACGTTGCAAGGGTACGCCCGGTTCATGACCACGCTCGCGTTGGTGGTGATACCTGTAGGGTTTGCCTGGATCTTGCTGGGCAGTCGGTTCGAAGGGGGGCAAAAGGCGTGGCTGACGCCGTTGAGAATCAACCGGGCAACCTCGATGGTCATCGGGTGTTTTGCCACGGTTCTATTGGGGCGCCTGGCCGATTCTATTTTCAACTGACGCGAGGCAGTATTTCACACGCAGGACGGAACCATTTTTGCCCTTGCTTCCACACAGGATTAGTCGACCGAGCGGTTCCCGTGTATGAGATGCGGGGCAGTGAGTTGGCGCTAATCTGAATAGGAAGGAGTGTGTATGCTTTTACTACCTTTGCTGGCGTTACCGATGCAAGTCGCGGGCTCGATGCTTGGGCTGGGAAATATGTTTGGACAGAATCAGCCAAACGCCAATCGCGATATCAATATTAATATCAACAACGATAGCCATAACTTCAATGCGTCGTCGTCCAGCTCTCATCACTCACACATGTCTCACGGTGGTGCCCGACGAGCGTCGCACATCCACTATTGAGCCTACTCATCGACGCTGCCGGGCGTGAGCGTGCGGCGCCTGGTTCGGGGGCCTGATAGACGGTTCGGCGAAAAATCAAGGCCCTGACGATGTCAGGGCCTTTTTTTCAGCTCAGGTCGCGTGGCGTTACAGCGCGCCAAACACCTTCTTCGCCAGACTGGTCGCCGCTGCCGCCGGGTTTTTGCGAATGGTCTCTTCCTGCTGCGCAATCATCTTGAACAAACCATCCAGCGCTTGTTCGGTCACATAGTTTTCGACGTTGGCACTTTTGGCATCGACCGCGCCAAACGCCGCGGCCTTGCCGGCCAGCGCGTTGTACTGCTGCGCCACGCCGACCTTGTCGGTGGCGGCCTTGACGATCGGCAGGAACTTGGCGCGGATGGCTTCGCGGCTGCTTTTGTTCAGGTACTGGGTGGCCGAATCCTGGCCGCCGGTGAGAATGCCCTTGGCATCGCTCACGCTCATGTTTTTCACCGCGTTGACCAGGATTGGCTGGGCCTGGGTCACGGCGGTTTCGGCGGCTTTGTTCATGCTGGTTTCCAGCTGCTCGACCTGGTCACCCATGCCGAACATCTTCAGCTTGTCGGCGACTTTGCCCAGTTTTCCCGGCAGGCCGATCTTGACGTCGGGGTTGTTGCTGAAACCACCCGGTACACCCAGTTGTTTCACGGCGATCTGTGCGCCTTGGGTCAATGCATCCTTGAGGCCGCCGGCGGCGTCGCCCTGGGACAGGCTGCCAAGATCCAGGGCCATGGCGTTGGCACCGAGCAGCAGGCCGGCGCACAGGGCGGTGAGACGAAGGGAATTACGGAGCATGGGCGCTTCCTTATGATCTGGAAATAATCAGTGTGCGACCGCATCAACCCGCAGGCGCAGCGGTTGAACGTCTTGGCCATTGAGTTGCACAGGGTGCCGCTCGGTGGTGATGAACAGTAGCTTGCCCTCCACTTCGATGCGAGCGCTGACCGAGTAACTGTGGCCCGGCTTGACCTGGGCCGGGTCATAGCTCAAGTGGAACGGCAATGGCACCTGGCCTTTGACCGGGCCTTTCTGTTCGGCCAGGGTCACGGCCGGCGCGTCCATCAGCGATACGTCCTGCAGGCTGACGCTCAAGATGGCTGTCGGCGGCAGCGCGATGCGTTGCAGGTAGAACACTTCGCCATCGAGGCTGGCCTTGGGCGCGGGATTCATGGAATGGCAGGCGCCGAGCAGGGCGGTCAGGCCCAGGAGGATGATCTTTTTCATGGTGCAGCTCCTTTTCAACGGCGCCGTAACCCAGCGACGCCTTATTCAATTTAGCGGCTTTCTTCCGGTTTGCGGGCTTCGGCTTCGACCGGCGCTTCGGCCGCGCCGTCGACGCGGTGCAGGGCAACCTGGCGGATCGACAGGCGAATCTCAGCCGGCAGCACCCGTTTCGCCGCGCCTTCAGCCAGTTCGCCGAGCAGGTCGTGATAGCTCAACTTGCCGGCTTCGTCGCGGCGCAGCACATCTTGCTCCAGCAACGTCTGAATAAAATGTCGGAAAAGGCTCTTGTCGAAGAACTCCGGGGCATTGAGGCCATGCAGGATCGATAGACGCTGGGCCATGATCGTACACAGGTCTTCCAGCTCTTCGGCGCTGATGCTGTTCCGGCCGCTGTTGAGCAGCAGCGAAATCGCCATGTAGAAGCGTTGCAGGGTCTGGGCGATGCTCTTGGACAGCAGTGTCAGCAGCACAAAGTGCCGCGAACTCGGCGCCGGGCGCAGGTACACGTTGTTCTCGAAACGCAGCAGGCCTTGTTCGACAAACGCCTCCAGCCACTGGTCGATCACCGTGTCCAATTCCTCCAGCGACCAGCGGATAAACAGCTCTGACTGCAGGTATGGGTACAGCGCACGGGTGTAGCGCAGAATCTGCTCGCGGCTCATCCGCGAGCTGCTCTGGAAGAAGCTCGCCAGCAGCGCCGGCAAGGCAAAGATATGCAGCACGTTGTTGCGGTAGTAGGTCATCAGGACGGCGTTCTGCTCGTCCAGGTACAGAATCTTGCCGAGGGCATCACTCTGTTCCGACAGCAGGTTCATGTCCTTGACGTGCTTGATCAACGCCATGCCATCCCCTTCGGGCAGGGTGGTATGCGGTGAGTAGGGCACCCGGCGCAGCAGCGCCAGGTACAGGTCCAACTGGCGGGCCATGGCCTGTTCGTCCAGGGCCAGGCGCGTGGTCGACAGCAGCGCCAGGGCCACCAGGTTCACCGGGTTGATCGCCGCCGCTTCGTTCAAATGGCGCGCCACCCGCTCGCCGAGGCGGTTGGTGGTTTGGTTGAGCCACGCCGGTTTGTAGTGCGGGCCCAGTTCCTGGGCACGCCAGCCCGGTTGTTCGGCGTCGAGGAATTGCGCCAGTTTGATCGGTTCGCCGAAGTTGACCGCGACCTGGCCAAAGCGCTGCTTGAGCGCACCGACCACCTTGAAAATATCGAAGATCGACTCTTTCTTCTTGCTCGCGCCGCGCAGCTCACCGAGGTAGGTACGGCCTTCGAGCACACGCTCGTAACCGATATACACCGGCACGAACACGATCGGCATGCGCGAGGAGCGCAGGAAGCTGCGCAACGTGATCGCCAGCATGCCGGTTTTCGGTTGCAGCATGCGCCCGGTGCGCGAGCGTCCGCCTTCGACGAAGTACTCCACCGGGAAACCCTTGGTGAACAGGGTGTGCAGGTATTCGTTGAACACCGAGGTGTACAGCGGGTTGCCCTTGAAGGTGCGGCGCATGAAAAACGCACCGCCGCGGCGCAGCAGGCTGCCGATCACCGGCATGTTCAGGTTGATGCCGGCGGCGATGTGCGGTGGGGTCAGGCCGTTCTTGAACAGCAGGTAGGACAGCAGCAGGTAGTCGATATGGCTGCGGTGGCAGGGTACATAGATCACCTCGTAACCCTGGGCAACCTGTTGCACACCCTCGATGTTATTGACCTTGATGCCGTCGTAGATCTTGTTCCAGAACCAGCTCAGCACCACTTCCAGGAAGCGGATCGCGGTGTAGGTGTAGTCCGAGGCGATTTCGTTGCCGTAGCGCAGGGCCAGGGCCTTGGCTTTTTCCGGGCTGATCTTCTCGCGTTCGGCTTCATCGAGGATGGCCTGGCGCACCAGCGGCATATTCACCAAGCCCTTCACCAGGTTGCGGCGGTGGGACAGGTCGGGGCCGATCACTGCGGTTTTCAGGTTGCGAAAGTGTACGCGCAGGATGCGTTGGGCCATGCGAACGGTGCGTTCGTGGCCTTTATTGTGCTCGATCAATTCACGCAGGTTGATAGGCGCGGAGAATTGGACGCGGGTCTTGCGCCCCAGGATCAGGATGCTCAGCAGCCGGCGCAGGCGCCCGGTGACGGCCCAGCTGTCGGCGAACAGCAGTTTCCATGGGCTGGACTCGCTGTCGGGCGACTGTCCCCAGAACACGCTGACCGGAATGATTTGTGCATTCTCTTGTGCGTGCGCGCTGAGGGTATTGACCAGGCGGGTCAGGGTCGGCGGCGCGCCGCGTTTGTCCTGGCGGCCGAGCCAGTCCGGCTCTGGCGTGAGGTAGAAGAACGCCGCGGGTTCCAGCAACGGCCCGACCGCTACCGGCAGCACCGGGCGCGGCAGGCCGGCCTTGGTGCACTCGGTATCGACCACGGCCAATTCGGTGAGGGAGGGTGATTGCAGGACGTAGAACACCGGCCGGCTGCGGTCGAGGTTAAGGGTAAGGGACGACTGGTTGATCGTCTCTGAGCGAACCCAGAGGTACAACAGTCGGCGCAAGGTGCCAAACACCAGACGGCGGAACGGGGAGCGGGTCATAGGCGAGCTGCTTCAAGTGGAAAAAACCGAGCAGGTGCTCGGGTGGGTAGTGTGCCGTATTCACCGAAAATCGGCAAAAAAGCAGCGATGTAAAGTTGAGTTGATCGTTTTTGAGCCTGTCTTATACTCGGCAGTTCAACGCGACCGACTCGACAATAACAATCATGTGGGAGTGAACAGATGACAACGCGCGAAACCGGTAATGTGAAGTGGTTCAACGATGCCAAGGGATATGGCTTTATTCAGCGTGAAGACGGCAAGGATGTGTTCGTACACTACCGCGCCATCCGCGGTGAAGGGCACCGTTCCCTGGCCGAAGGCCAGCAGGTGGAGTACGCCGTGGTGAGCGGCGAGAAGGGCTTGCAGGCAGAGGATGTGGTGGGTTTGTAATGCGGGTTTTTGTTACACCGTAGAACCCATGTGGGAGGGGGCTTGCTCCCGATCGCGTTGGATCAGTCACTAAATGTATTGACTGGCCCACCGCGATCGGGGGCAAGCCCCCTCCCACATTTGATTGGGTTCGCAATTGCGGATTAGGTGGTTTTCCAGGTGATCTGTTCTTCACCATCCTTGCTGATGCGAATCCAGGTGTCGGCGCTTTCCTCGCCTTCTTCCTCAACCCAGCTGCCCGGTGCGCAACGCACTTCGACGTTCAGCGCGGCAAAGGCGGCGCGGGCGCAGGCGATGTCGTCTTCCCACGGGGTCTGATCGCTTTCCAGGTACAGGCTGTTCCATTTGCCTACCGCCTTGGGCAGCCAGGTGACAGGCACGTCGCCGGCCGTGCACTTGTAGGTCTGGCCGCGCTGGACCCAGGCGGTGCAAGGGCCAAGGGCGGCGCCCAGCCAGGCGGCGATGGCCTTGTGGTCGACGTCGGCGTCCTTCAGGTAAATCTCGATATCAGGTTGGCGCATGGATGTTCCTCGTTGCGGGATTCGAAAATCCATTCGCGGATTCAGGGTGGGCGGAGTGCCCGAAAAGTCGGTTATTGAAGCACGAAATAATCGTAGCGCATTGATACGCTGACCCGCAGCGGCTCGGCATGCTCGATTACCTCGGTGCGGCGCTCGGCGCTGGCGCGCCAGCCGTGAGGGGTCATGGCCAGCAGGTTGGCACGGTCTTTCGGGTCCGCCAGGCTCAGCGTGAACTCGAGGGTTTCGCTGTGCGCAAGGCTCATGCCGTCCGGCACCAGGGCCAGGTGTTTGTCGTCGGTGTACTCGCGCACTTCGTCGTACAGGCGCTCGCGCAGCTCCATCAGGTGACCGCGGGTCGGGCCGACTTTCATCAAGCCGCCGCCGGGGCTGAGCAGGCGTTTGGCCTCTTGCCAGTCCAACGGGCTGAACACGCTGGCGAGAAACTGGCAGCTGGCATCGGCCAACGGCACGCGGGCCATGCTGGCGATCAACCAGGTCAGTGCCGGGTTGCGCTTGCACGCACGCTTGACCGCTTCCTTGGAGATATCCAGGGCATAGCCATCGGCGTGGGGCAGGGCGTCGGCGATTTGTGCGGTGTAGTAACCCTCGCCACAACCGATGTCCACCCAGCGCTGCGGTGCTTGTTGCGCGGCCAGTTGCGCCAGGCGCTTGGCCACCGGGGCGTAGTGGCCGGCGTTGAGGAAGTCGCGGCGCGCCTCGACCATGGCGAGGTTGTCGCCCGGGTCGCGGCTGTTTTTGTGCTGCACCGGCAACAGGTTCAGGTAACCCTGGCGCGCGCGGTCGAAACGGTGTCCGACCGGGCACGCCACGCCATTGTCCACCGCGTGGAGCGGTGCACTGCAAATGGGACAGGCCAGCATCAGGCGAGCAACTTGATCAGGGTCTGGTAGTAGATCTCGGTCAGCACGTCGAGGTCGCTGGCCAGAATGCGTTCGTTGACCTGATGGATCGTCGCGTTGACCGGGCCCAACTCGACCACCTGGGTGCCGAGGGTCGCGATGAAGCGTCCGTCGGACGTACCGCCGCTGGTGGACGCCTGGGTCTCACGACCGGTGACCGCCTTGATGCTGGCGGACACCGCATCGAGCAAGGCCCCCGGTTCGGTGAGGAACGGCAGGCCGGACAGCGCCCAGTCTACGTGCCAGTCCAGGCCGTGTTTGTCGAGGATCGCGGCAACGCGCTGTTGCAGGCCTTCCACGGTGGATTCGGTAGAGAAGCGGAAGTTGAACACCGCTGTCAGGTCACCGGGGATCACGTTGGTCGCGCCGGTGCCGGCGTTGAGGTTGGAGATCTGGAAGCTGGTCGGCGGGAAGAAGGTGTTGCCGTCGTCCCAATGCTCGGCGGCCAGTTCCGCCAGTGCCGGGGCAGCCAGGTGGATCGGGTTCTTCGCCAGGTGCGGGTAGGCCACGTGACCTTGCACGCCGCGCACGGTCAGGGTGGCGCCGAGGGAGCCGCGACGGCCGTTCTTGACCACATCGCCGACCAGGCTGGTGCTGGACGGTTCGCCGACGATGCACCAGTCCAGACGCTCCTTGCGCGCGGCCAGGCGTTCGATCACGGCCTTGGTGCCGTGGTGCGCCGGGCCTTCTTCATCGCTGGTGATCAGAAAGGCCACCGAGCCCTTGTGGTCCGGGTAGTCCTGCACGAAGCGCTCCGACGCCACCAGCATCGCCGCCAGGCTGCCTTTCATGTCCGCCGCGCCGCGGCCGCAGAGCATGCCGTGGTCGTCGATCAGCGCGTCGAACGGATCGTTCTGCCAGGCCTGTACCGGCCCGGTCGGGACCACGTCGGTGTGGCCGGCAAAGCACAGCACCGGGCCGTCGTGCTTGCCGTGGGTGGCCCAGAAGTTATCTACGTTTTCGATACGCATCGGCTCAAGCTGGAAACCGGCGTCGCCCAGGCGCTGCATCATCAGCTTCTGGCAATCGGCGTCGATCGGCGTCACCGAGGGGCGGCGGATCAGGTCGATGGCAAGTTGAAGGGTCGGCGAAAGGTCGGCATGGGCCGTCATGGGAAACTCCGGAAATCGAGGCGGCGACGTTCTAATTGACTGTAGGAGCGAGCTTGCTCGCGAAAATCGTCAACGATCACGCGAACATCTTGAATGAACGCGGTGCTCTTGCGTTTTTCGCGAGCAAGCTCGCTCCTACAGTGATATGTGCAAGGCTTACAAAACGGCCGTTATCTTATAGCAAAACGGCGGCCAGAGGCCGCCGTTTAGTGCATTGCATACGTTTTTACAGCGCTGTGGCCGGCTCTGCCTTCGGCGCCGGTTTCGGCAGCGACGACAGGAACGCCATGATCAACGCCGCCACATACGGCAGCGACTGCACCAGCAGCATCACCACCCAGAAGCGCATGTCGGCGCTCGGCAGGCCCTGCACCAGGTAGATCCCCAGCGCCGCGCCCCACAACAGCAGCATGATGAACATCTCTTCGCGGGCTTCGGAAATCGCTACCCAGAAGCCGTGGTTATCCGCGTTTTTCGGTGTACGAAAGAACGGAATGCTGGTGGTGAAGAAGCCATACAGCACCGCTTTGGCGATGGTGTGGGACAACGCCAGGCCGGCCAGCGCCGCACAGAACGCATCCTTGAGGTTAACCCCCACGGCACGACGGTACAGGAAGATGATCTTGCCCACCTTGAACACGAACAACGCCAACGGCGGGATCGCGAAAATCAGCAACGGCGGGTCGACCCGGGTCGGCACGATGATCATCGCCGCCGACCACAACAGCGCGCCGACGGTGAAGAAGATGTTCATGCCATCCGCGACCCACGGCAACCAGCCCGCGAGGAAGTGGTAGCGCTGGCCACGGGTCAGCTCAGTGTCCTTGCCGCGCAGCAGGCTGGCGGTGTGACGCTTGATGATCTGGATCGCGCCATAGGCCCAGCGGAAACGCTGTTTCTTGAAGTCGATGAAGGTGTCGGGCATCAGGCCCTTGCCGTAGCTTTCGTGGTAATACGCGGCCGACAGGCCTTTCTCGAACACGCGCAGGCCGAGTTCGGCGTCTTCGCAGATGCACCAGTCGGCCCAGCCCAGCTCTTCGAGCACCGAGCGACGGGTCATGGTCATGGTGCCGTGCTGGATGATCGCGTCGCGGTCGTTGCGGGTGACCATGCCGATATGGAAGAAGCCTTTGTATTCGGCGTAGCAGAGCTTCTTGAAGGTGCTTTCGTTCTGGTCGCGATAATCCTGCGGCGACTGCACCACGGCGATTTTCGGGTCGGCGAAGTGCGGCACCATGTGCTTGAGCCAGTTCGGCGACACGCAGTAGTCCGAGTCGATCACCGCGATCACTTCGGCATCCTTGGCGGTGTGCGGGATCAGGTAGTTCAACGCGCCGCCCTTGAAACCGGCCAGGGGCGCGACGTGGAAGAACTTGAAGCGCGGGCCCAGGGTTGCGCAGTAGTCGCGCACCGGTTCCCACACCGCCGGGTCCTTGGTGTTGTTGTCGATGATCAGGACTTCGTAGTCCGGGTAGTCGAGGGCGGCCAGGGCATCGAGGGTCTGTTTGACCATCTCTGGCGGCTCGTTGTAGCACGGCACATGGATCGACACTTTCGGGCGGTAGTCCGAGTCCCCCACGACCGGCAGGAATTCACGCCGACGTTTGTGGGTCCAGACCGCTTCCGCCAGTTCATGGGCTTCGGCCAGCAGCACGATAAACACGCCCAGGGCGCCGAGCGCCAGGAGGAAGCCGACCGTCAGGCTGAACCAGGTGCTGTATTGCTGGCTGTAGTCGTAGCCGATCCACACCAGCACCGAACCGCACAGGAACGCGATAAAGGTCAGGAAGGTCCGGCCGCGTTGGCGCAGGGCCGAGCCGTCGATCATCAGCAGGGTTAACGACAGCAGTGCAAGCACCACCGAACCGATGGCCAGCACGCGCCATTGCGGGATCGCGACCACCGGCCCTTCGAAGTTGAATTTCTGCTGACGCGCGGCGTTGTACACGCCCCAGTAGGCGCCGACCGAGCCTTCGTCGCTGGCTTTCCACGGTTGGTCGAAGGCCTCGATCACGAAGTAGTTGAAGCCCTGGCGGTTCAGCTTGTTCACCAGCGTGCGCAGGTAAATTGCCTGGTCGGCGGGAGACGCATCAGCACCGCCACGCATGCGGCCGTTGCTCGGCCAGCCGACTTCCGACAGCAGCAGCGGCTTTTTCGGGAAGGTCTTCTTCAGATCCCGTGCGCGGTCGAGTACGAATTGGCCCGCCTGGTCCACCGGAATATGTTCCCAGTACGGCAGGATGTGCGCGGCGATCAAGTCGACGTGCTTGGCCAGTTGTGGGTTGTGCTCCCAGATGTGCCATTGCTCGGAGGTGGTCACCGGCACCTTGACGGCCGCGCGCACGCGATCCAGCAACACGATCAGTGCTTCGGGGGTGATCTCTTTACGGAACAACGCTTCGTTGCCGACCACCACGCGCACGACGCTGCGCGAGCTGTTGGCGATCTCGATGGCGCGCTGGATCTCGCGTTCGTTGCGTTCCAGGTCCGGGCTGATCCAGATCCCCAGGGTGACGCGCAGGCCGAACTCTTCCGCCAGCTTGGGGATGTCTTCCAGAGTGCCGTCGACCGAGTAGGTCCGGATGTTGTCCGTCAACTTGCTCATGATCTCCAGATCGCGACGCATCTGGTCGTCGGTCGGGTACTGGTCTTTCTGTGGGTACTGGCCTTGTTGAAACGGCGAGTAGGAAAAACCGGAGATCTGTTCAGGCCAGTTGGGGGCAGTGACCGGGCGGTTGATCAGCGCCCAGAAGCCGGTGAACAGCGCGGCAATTGCCAGCACCACCACCAGGTTGAGTCCAAATTTACGCGATGACATGGCTATTTCGGGTTCCAAAAGGTGTGGAACGAAAAGAGGTGTCGGCCTACGCCGAACGGCGCGCATCCTACACCGGCCCTTCCCTGAGCGTACAGCAGACTGAGAAAAGCCGGACGTTAGTCCGCGAATCTCCAGCTAAGTTCTTTACGTGTATCGCGAAGTTTCGAACTTGTCCTGGCAAAGCCCTATAATGCGCGCCGGTTTTTGGGGTAATGGTCATGAGTACAGAAGATCCGCGGTTTGCAGGCGTCGCCCGCTTGTATGGCATTGAAGGCCTGGAGCGCTTGAAAGCGGCCCATGTGGCGATCGTCGGCGTCGGCGGCGTAGGCTCATGGGCGGCGGAAGCCATCGCCCGTTGTGGGGTGGGCGAGATCTCGTTGTTTGATTTGGATGATGTCTGCGTCAGCAACAGCAACCGTCAGTTGCATGCCCTCGACAGCACCGTGGGCAAGCCCAAGGTCGAGGTGATGGCTGAGCGCCTGCGCGGCATCAATCCGGACTGCATGGTGCATGCCGTGGCGGATTTCGTGACCCGCGAGACCATGGCCGAGTACATCACCCCCAACATAGACTGCGTGATCGACTGCATCGACGCCGTCAACGCCAAGGCGGCACTGATCGCCTGGTGCAAGCGCCGCAAGATCCAGATCATCACCACCGGCGGCGCTGGCGGGCAGATCGACCCGACGTTGATCCAGGTCTGCGACCTGAACCGCACCTTCAACGACCCGCTGGCCTCGAAAGTGCGCTCCACCCTGCGCCGTGACTATGGCTTCTCGCGCACGGTGACCCGCCATTACAGCGTGCCGTGTGTGTTTTCCACCGAGCAACTGCGCTATCCGAAGCCGGACGGCAGCATCTGCTTGCAGAAGAGTTTTGTCGGCGACGGCGTGAAGCTGGACTGCGCCGGCGGGTTTGGCGCGGTGATGATGGTGACGGCTACCTTCGGCATGGTGGCGGCGACCAAGGCGGTGGACAAGATCGTGGCCGGGGTGCGCCGGCCTTCCGATCGGGTCAAACCTTCTTAAACCTTAAGGCCTTGCACCATTCAAATGTGGGAGGGGGCTTGCTCCCGATAGCAGAGTGCCTGTCACTGAATACATTGATTGAACCACCGCTATCGGGGGCAAGCCCCCTCCCACATTGGGTTTTATGTACGGCTTAGTTCGCGCATGCGCTGCAGCACGGCGTTCAGGCCATTGCTGCGCGACGGCGACAACTGGCGGGACAGCCCCAGTTGATTGAACCAGTCCGGCAAGTCGACCGCCTGCAACTCGGCGGCCGACAGCCCGTTGACCCGCGCCAGCAGCAACGCCACCAGCCCACGGATCATGCGCGCTTCGCTGCTGGCGGCGAACTGCCAGTGGCCGTCGGATAAACGCCCGACCAGCCATACCAGGCTCTCGCAGCCCTGCACCAGATTGGCCTCGACCTTGTCTTCGTCCGCCAGCGGCGGCAGCCGTTCGCCCCATTGCATCAGCAGGCGCGCGCGTTGCTCCCAACTGCCCACTGCCTGAAACGACTCAAGCGCGCCGACAGCCTCGGACGGCAGGCTCATCGCAGCATATCCAGGGCCTGGTCCAGCGCTTCGAAGAATCGCTCCAGATCATCGGAATTGTTGTACAGCGCCAGGGACACGCGAATCGCTCCCGACAAGTGCATCGCCTTGAGCAGCGGCATTGCGCAATGATGGCCGGCGCGCACGGCAATGCCCTGTTCGGTCAGCAAGTGCGCAAGATCGGCGTTATGCACGCCTTCCACCACAAAACTGACCAACGCCACCTGCGGCGCGCCCAGTACGCGCACGCCATTGCGCGCTTTCAGCCCGCGCAACAGGTACTCGTGCAGGGCGGCTTCGTGGGCGATGAGCGCCGGTTGATCCAGTGAATTGAGGTAATCCAGGCTGGCGCCCAGGCCGATCACGCTGGCAATCGGTGGGGTGCCGGCCTCGAACCCCAGCGGCGCGGGGCGGAAGCTGGCGCTGTGGTAATCGGCCTGTTGCACCATTTCGCCGCCGAACTGCCAGTGGCGCAGCTGTTGCAGGGCTTGGGTGCGGCCGTACAGCACGCCGACGCCGTCCGGGCCGTAGAGTTTGTGGCTGGAAAATACGTAGAAGTCGCAGCCCAGCGCTTGTACGTCGTGGCGGCCGTGGACGATGCCCTGGGCGCCATCGACCACGGTCAGCGCGCCCTCGGCCTTGGCCATGGCCAGCAAGGGTTCCAGCGGTTGCCAGGTGCCCAGCACGTTGGACAGTTGGCTCACCGCCAGCAGGCGCGTGCGCGGGCCGATCAGCGTGGCGGCGGCCTGAAGGTCGATCATACCGTCGTCGCCAACCGGCAGGATCACCAGTTCCAGCGCGCGACGTTTGGCCAGTTGCTGCCAGGGCAGCAGGTTGGCGTGGTGTTCCAGGGCGCTGATGACTAGTTCATCGCCCGCATTGAATAAGTGCTCGAGGCCGTAGGCCAAGAGGTTCAGCGCCGACGTCGCGCCATGAGTGAAGACGATGTGCCCGCTGTCTCCTGCATTCAACCACTGCGCGACCTTGTTGCGACTGTCCTCGAAAGCCTGGGTCGCGTGGGCGCCCGGCAAATGCTGGGCACGGTGAACGTTGGCGGCGCCATTGGCGTAGTAATGGCTGATCGCGTCCAACAGGGCTTGAGGTTTTTGCGCGGTGGCGGCGCTGTCCAGATAGGTCTGGTCTTGCCGTTGCAGGGCGGCGATGGCCGGAAAGTCGACGCGCCAGGGAGAGGGCACAAGCATGGTGTTCAAGACTCGTATAAACGGGCCCCAGGATCGGGGCCCGCGAGTGGCATCGAGTCGCTGCTTAGTTGTGAGCGTGCAGCGCTTCGTTCAGTTCGATGGCCGACTTGTGGGTTTTGCACTCCACGGCACCGGTCTCGGAGTTACGGCGGAACAGCAGGTCCGGCTGGCCGGCCAGCTCGCGCGCCTTGACCACTTTAACCAGCTGGTTGCGCTCGTCGAGCAGGGCAACCTTGGTCCCGGCGGTGACATACAGGCCCGATTCCACGGTGTTGCGGTCGCCCAGCGGGATACCGATACCGGCGTTGGCGCCGATCAGGCAGCCTTCGCCGACCTTGATCACGATGTTGCCGCCACCCGACAAGGTGCCCATGGTGGAGCAACCGCCGCCCAGGTCCGAACCCTTGCCGACAAATACGCCGGCCGAGACACGGCCTTCGATCATGCCCGGGCCTTCGGTGCCAGCGTTGAAGTTGACGAAACCTTCGTGCATCACGGTGGTGCCTTCGCCCACGTAGGCGCCCAGGCGGATACGCGCGGCGTCAGCGATACGCACGCCGCTGGGTACGACGTAATCGGTCATTTTCGGGAACTTGTCCACCGAGAACACTTCCAGCAGCTCGCCACGCAGGCGCGCTTCGAGTTGGCGTTCGGCCAGCTCATTGATGTCGATCGCGCCCTGGCTGGTCCAGGCCACGTTCGGCAGTTGCGCGAATACACCGGCCAGGCTCAGACCGTGGGGCTTGACCAGGCGGTGGGACAGCAGGTGCAGCTTGAGGTAGGCCTCAGGCGTGGAAGTCAGTGCGGCGTCTTCGGCCAGCAGGGTGGCGACCAGCGGGGTATGGCTTTCAGCCAGGCGGGTCAGCAGGGCTGCCTGGGTCGCGTCGACGCCTTTGAGCGCGTCAGCCAGTTGCAGGGCTTGGGCGACGGTGAAGGTGATCGCCTGGTTGCCTTCGCTGTAACCGAGGATCGGCGCGATGGCGGCGACGACTTCTGCCGACGGGTTGAGTACGGGTTGTGCGTAAAACACTTCCAGCCAAGCACCTTGGCGGTTCTGAGTGCCGACGCCGAAGCCCAGGCTGAACAGGGAATTGGACATGCTGTTACCTCTACAAAAATGGGATGGCCGGCCTACTTGAGGGCTGCCGAATAAGTATCTGGCTTGAAGCCAATCAGGGTTCTGTCTCCGAGATCAAGCACCGGGCGCTTGATCATCGAGGGTTGTGCGAGCATCAATTCAATGGCTTTCGACTGATCGAGATCGGCTTTGCGTTCGTCTTCGAGTTTGCGAAAGGTGGTGCCCGCACGGTTCAAAACCACCTGCCAACCGTGCTCGTTGCACCATTGGGTCAAGTGTTCGCGGTCGATACCGACGGTTTTGTAGTCATGGAACTCGTAGCTCACGCCGTGCTCGTCGAGCCAGGTGCGGGCTTTTTTCATGGTGTCGCAGGCTTTGATGCCGAAAAGGTGCAAGGTTTTACTTGATACGGTCAAGGAATTGCCCCCCTTTGGACCAATGAAGATGAAAGGTCTGGGATTATGCCACGACCAGCGGGTTTGGGTGCCGCTCGTCTCTAGCGTGGATTGCCCCGTGCGACTATTGTGCGAAAGCCATCGCGCAGCATAGGCGGCTAATATGGCACTTCAATGGTGAGTTGTTGCCTGATGTGTGTCGTTGCAAGTCGATTGTCCGGGAAAACCGCGTTATGCAAACCGCCTACACCGTTCTTATCTTGCTGATGCTGGTCAGCGTTTCGCGGCTGGTCTGGCGAGTCATCCCACTGCCGTTACCGCTGGTGCAGATTGCCGCCGGGGCCTTGCTGGCCTGGCCCACGCTGGGGCTGCATGTCGCGCTGGACCCGGAGTTGTTCCTGTTTCTGTTCCTGCCGCCGCTGTTGTTCTCCGATGGCTGGCGTATGCCTAAGCGTGAACTGTGGCGCCTGCGCGGGCCGATTCTGACGTTGGCAGTGGGGCTGGTGTTGTTCACCGTGGTCGGCGCCGGCTACTTCATTCATTGGTTATTGCCTTCGATTCCATTGCCGGTGGCCTTTGCCTTGGCGGCGGTGTTGTCGCCGACGGACGCCGTGGCGGTGTCGGCCATTTCCCAGAACCGTTTACCCACGCCGTTGATGCATATGCTCCAGGGCGAAGCCTTGATGAACGATGCCTCGGGCCTGGTGACCTTCAAGTTCGCCCTGGTGGCAGCCTTGACCGGGGTGTTTTCCCTGGCGGATGCCAGCCTGACCTTTGTACTGGTGGCCATCGGCGGTCTGGCGGTCGGGATCGCGTTGAGCTGGCTGGTGGGGCGCTTGCGTGTCTGGATGATTGCGCGAGGCTGGGACGACCCGGCCACCCACGTTGTGTTCATGTTGCTGCTGCCGTTCGCCGCCTATGTTCTGGCCGAACGCCTGGGCGCATCGGGGATTCTTTCGGCTGTGGCGGCGGGCATGATGCAAAGCTGGCTGGACCTGCTGCCCCGCCAGACCAGCACGCGCTTGCTCAATCGCAGCGTCTGGTCGCTGCTGGAGTTTGCCTTCAATGGCTTGATCTTCCTGCTATTGGGGTTGCAACTGCCGGACATCATCAAGGCGGTGGTGAGTCATGAAACCACGCTGTGGCCGACCCTGCTGTATCGCTGCCTGGACGTGGTCGCGATCTTCCTGGTGTTGTTGGTATTACGCTTCATCTGGGTACAAAGCATCTGGCGTCTGTCGGGCGTGCTCCGGCGCCTGCGTGGGAAAAGCGAGCTTACCCTGGTGCCGACGGCGCGTTCCTGCTGGCTGTTGACCGTGGGCGGTGTGCGCGGGGCGGTGACGTTGGCCGGTGTGATGTCGGTGCCCTTGCTGCTGGCGCCGGGCAAGGCGTTCCCGGAACGCGATCTGCTGATCTTTATCGCGGCCGGGGTGATCCTGTTGTCGCTCATCGCTGCCTGTATTGCGTTGCCGCTGCTGCTGCGCGGCATTGAAAAAAGCCCCGATGAAAAACACCACAATGAAGTGCGCGAGGCGTGGAAAAAGACCGCCGTGGCGGCGATCCATGCGCTTGAGGTGGAAGAACCCACCGAGAGCGCTCCCGCGGACGCTGCCCAGGCCGCACTGGCTACCGAACTGAAGGCACGACTGATGTCGGAATACCGGCATCAGCTGGACGTCTTCAACGACTCCGCCGAAGCCCAGGCACTGGCGTCGCAGATGGACCAGCTGGAGCGAAAGCTACGGCTCAAGGCGCTGCGGGCGCAGCGCTTGGAGTTGTATAGCCTGAGCCGTCATCACCGGATTGGGGATGACGTGTTGAGGGAGGTGTTGGACGATCTGGACATGAGTGAGGCGAACCTGGGGTCGCCGAAGTAGGCAATTGGGGGCCGCCGTGCCGCCGGCGCTGAGTGTGCAGTGTTTTAAACGGTGCAGTCTGAGTCGGCATCACGAAAGCGTGGATGACGGATCACGGCGGGCATGGGCGCCGCTTGAGGGTAGGTTTTTTTGGCCCAGGCAATGTCTCCGTCACTCAGTGACCTGTTCTCGCTGTGCGCCCGCTTTCCATTGGTCTGGTCCGGGCTGACAGCGTAGTGCATGACCGAGTCAGGGTCATAAGGCAGCAAGTCATAAGCGCTGCTGCGAGTCAGCGGCAGGACGTTGTCCTCCACCTCATGCGGGTTGGGGGTGTTGCGGTAGGTCTGGTGGATGGTTTCACGGTTCCACGGAATGTTGGCATCGGGGTGCTGGTGGGCGTGATGGGCACCGAGCATATGCCCGAATTCATGCAGGACGGTGTCTTCGAAGCGGGGCGCGTTGTGATCCATGGGCAGGCTCATGGTCGGCAGCCCGAACGGAATGTTGCGCGCATCGGTGCCTATGGATGAAGCGCCGCCGTTATCGCCCGGCGGATTCTGCGCAATACGGATATCGCCTCTCGCCCCCGAGACAAAATCAAACTTCAGGTTGATATGGGGCAGCCAACGGCTGGCGGCTTTTTTCACGGCCAGCACGTATTCGTCGTCCACCCCATACTCATACATGGCGATCGTGAGCGTAGTGTTCTGGGGCCAGTATTTGCCCGGCTCGCCGACATTGCGTCGACGTCTCGAAAGACTGTGCGTTGGCGTAGCGCTATCGGTGCTTTCGCCAGGCGACCAGTGCGTGCCAGGCTGATACGAGGCTTCGGGGGCGGGGTTTATCATTGAGCGTTTCCTGCGGCAGGTCGAGACGAGACACTGGTTGATTCGTGCCAATTGCAGGAAAGTTCCTGGCGGTGTTGAGTGAATACGTGAGCCGATGTTTACTCCTGGGCCCGCTACGTCGGGTTGACCGGGGGGTACAGCGTTCTGATCGTTTGCTTGTCGCCCGCGGAAAGGGTTGTGTTTTTAGGAATGGCCTGGCCGTTGCGCCTCAATGCTGCCGGAATTTCATAATGCATCACGGACTGTGGATCGTATGGGGTGATCTGCAGGCCGGGCCGGTTGTCTGGCTCAAGGATATGCTCGCGTACCATGGCTTCGTTGAAAGAGTCGCTGGTGTAGTAGTCATATACTTGGGGGCTGTCCCAATCCAGGCTGTTCTGCGGGTGTTGGTGTTCGTGCAATAACCCGAGGGCGTGGCCGAATTCGTGCAGGGCCGTACTGCGCAACTTCTTCGAGTCGTCGGTCCGGTTGAGGTGCATCGTGGGTTGATCTTCATCGATGCGCTTGGCCTCTGTGCCAATGGCGGACCAATTGCCCTTGAGCCCTTCATCGTCAGAAATACGAATATCGCCCGTCTTGCCTTCGACGATATTGAAGCGCAGGGCCGGCGTGTGGTGGGCCCATTCGCGGATAGCGTCCACCACCAGCGCTTTGCTTTTTTCGCTGCTCAGGTCGAGCGCAACGGTGACCACGCCGGCCGGCCAGCGCTTGTCGCTGTCGGCGATGCCTCTTTTGGTTCGCCCGGCGGATTCGGGAGGGGAGGTGTGGTTATCCGGGAGCGGCTCATAAGCGGGGGGAGGGGCGAGCGACGGGGTGATTAGGCTCATAGGCATTACTCGTAGGAAGTTTGCCTATTGGTGGTGAGCGAGTGAACAAGGTTCCCGCACTGTGCGGCACAGTGCGGGATGTGGCGAGGTTACTTCCTGCGTTGAATGAAATCGCGAATGCGCTCAGCCGCTTCCACGCACTCCGCCAGTGGTGCAACCAATGCCATGCGAACGCGCCCGGCGCCTGGGTTGACGCCGTCCACCTCCCGCGACAGGTACGAGCCGGGTACTACGGTCACGTGTTCTTGCACAAACAGATCGCGACAGAAGGCGGCGTCGTCACCCTCAACATTCGGCCACAGGTAGAAACCACCATCGGGGGCTTGTACGTCCAGCACCGGCTTGAGGATCGCCAGCACGGCGTCGAATTTTTCCCGATACAGGTCGCGGTTGGCCTGGACGTGGGCTTCGTCCTGCCAGGCGGCGATGCTTGCCAGTTGGGTTTGCACGGGCATCGCGCAGCCGTGGTAGGTGCGGTACAGCAGGAAGGCCTTGAGGATGTCGGCGTCGCCGGCCACGAAGCCGGAACGCAGGCCCGGCAGGTTGGAGCGCTTGGACAGGCTGTGGAACACCACGCAGCGTTTGAAGTCCTGGCGGCCGAGTTCGACGCAGGCGCTCAACAGGCCCGGCGGCGGGCTTTGTTCGTCGAAGTACAGCTCGCTGTAGCACTCGTCGGCGGCAATCACGAAGTCGTATTCGTCGGCCAGGGCGATGAGCTTTTTCAGCGTGTCGACCGGGATCAGCGCGCCGGTCGGGTTGCCGGGGGAGCACAGGAACAGGATCTGGCAGCGCTTCCAGACGTCTGGCGACACGGCGTCGAAATCCGGGTTGAAGCCATTGGCGTCCAGGCACGGCAGGTAGTGCGGCTTGGCGCCGGCCAGGAACGCCGCGCCTTCATATATCTGGTAGAACGGGTTCGGGCTTACCACCAGCGCGTCGTCACTGCGATTGACCACGGCTTGGGTGAAGGCGAACAGTGCCTCGCGGGTGCCGTTGACCGGCAGGATGTTACGCGCCGGGTCCAGCCAGCCCTTGGGTACATTGAAGCGGCGTTCGCACCAGGCCGCGATGGCTTCGCGCAGCGCCGCAATGCCCAGGGTGGTCGGGTACACCGCCATCTGGTCGAGGTTATTGCTCAACGCCTCGGCGACGAAGGTCGGCGATTTATGCTTGGGCTCGCCGATGGACAGCGCGATCGGACGTTTGTCCGGGTTCGGCGTGACGCTGCCGAGCAGGGCGCGCAATTTTTCGAACGGGTAGGGCTGCAACTGGTTCAGGGCGTTGTTCATCGGTGGATCTCGTGCAAGGCGTTAAAAACTGGGCGGGTATCAAATCGTCAGGCGCGTCAGCTCGACCCCGGGCTCCTGGTGAACGCTCAACTGCTGGACGATTGCATCCTGCAGGCGGCGGCACAGTTCGGGGTCGGACAGCGGCTGGTTGTCGGCGTCGGTAATGAAGAACACGTCTTCCACGCGCTCGCCGAGGGTCGCAATCTTGGCGTTCTGCAACGACAGGTCGAACTCCAGGAAAATCCCGCCGATCCGCGCCAGCAGGCCCGGGCGATCCGGCGCGCTGAGTTCCAGCACGGTTACCGGGCGCTGGGCGTCGTTGGAAATGGTCACCTGGGGCGCAAACGCAAAATGCTTGAGCTGGCGTGGCACGCGGCGCTGGATGATGGTCGGGTAGTCGTCTGGGTTGCGCAAGGCTTCGGTCAGGCCTTCGCGGATCTTTTTCACCCGCGCCGGGTTATCGCCGATGGACTCGCCCTCGGTGTCGAGCACGATGTAGGTGTCGAGGGTGAACTGGCTGCTGGAGGTGATGACCCGGGCGTCGTGGATGTTCAGGTTGAGCTGGTCCATGGCCGCTACGGTCACGGCGAAGAAGTCGTGCTGGTCGGGGGCGTAGATGAAAATCTGCGTGCCGCCTTCGAACTCGCGTTGGGTCGTCTCTTTGATCAGCACCAGCGGGCCGCCATCGGCCGGTTGCTGCAGGATTGCATCGCTGTGCCAGGCCACGTCGCCGGCGGTGTGGCGCAGGAAGTAATCGTCGCCCAGTTGCGACCACAATTGTTCGACGTCGTCCGGGTCGTTGCCGCCGCGCACCAGGATATCCAGGGCCGCGCTTTGGGTGCGGCGGATCTGTTCTTCGCGGTCCACCGGGTTTTCCAGGCCCCGGCGCAGGGCGCGCTTGGTCTCGGTGTACAGCTGGCGCAACAGGCTCGCGCGCCAGGAGTTCCAGAGGGTCGGGTTGGTGGCATTGATATCGGAAACCGTCAGCACATACAGGTAGTCGAGACGGGTTTCATCGCCGACGATCCCGGCGAAGTCGTGGATCACCTGCGGGTCGGACAGGTCCTTGCGCTGGGCGGTCGTCGACATCACCAGATGGTTCTGCACCAGCCAGACAATCAGGCGGCTGTCCCACAACGGCAACTGGTGACGCTGGCAGAACGCCTCGGCATCGACTGCACCGACTTCCGAGTGATCGCCGTGGCGGCCTTTGCCGATGTCGTGGTACAGGCCGGCCAGGTAGATCAGTTCGGGTTTGGGCAGCTTGGCCATCAGCTTACTGGCCAGCGGGAATTTCTCTGACACCTGGGTGTACTGCAGCTTACGCAGGTGCTTGATCAGGTTCAGGGTGTGGGCGTCGACGGTGTAGATGTGGAACAGGTCGTGCTGCATCTGCCCGACGATAAAACCGAACTCCGGCAGGTAACGCCCGAGGATGCCGTAGCGGTTCATCCGCCGCAGGTTGCGGTGGATGCCGATCTTGCACTTGAACAGCTCGATGAACAGGCTGGTGTTGCGGATGTCGTTGCGAAAGTCATCGTCGATCAGGTGACGGTTTTCTCGCAGCAGGCGAATCGTGTCGGCGCGCACGCCTTTGATTTCCGGCTGCTGGGCCATCAGCACGAAAATTTCCAGCATGGCAAACGGCGTGCGGCGGAACACGTTGTCGTTGCGCGCCTCGATATAGCCGTCGTGCAGCTGGAAACGCGGGTTGATCGGCTGCGGCGGCGCTTCGTCTTCCGGGGCCAGGATCACTTCTTCGAAGTGCTGGATGATCAGGTCGCTGAGCTGGGCGATGCTCATGACCACCCGGTAGTACTGCTGCATGAAACTTTCGATGCTGGTCTTCGCGTCTTCGCCCTCGAAACCCAGCAGGGTGGCGATGGAGCGCTGATGGTCGAACAGCAGGCGGTCTTCGGCGCGCCCGGCGAGCATGTGCAGGGCGTAGCGCACTTTCCAGAGGAATTCCTGGGACGAGGCGAGCAGGGCGTTTTCGCTTTCCACCAGAAAGCCTTCACCGGCCAGGGCGCGCAGGTTCAGGGTGCCGTACTGGCGACGGGCGACCCACAAAATCGTCTGGATATCGCGCAAGCCCCCGGGGGAGCCTTTGACGTTGGGTTCCAGGTTGTATTCGGTGTCGTTGTACTTGTGGTGCCGGGCTTTCTGCTCGGCGCGCTTGGCCAGGAAGAACTCCTTGCTCGGCCACATGTGCGCGGTGCTGGTGACTTCGAGCATGCGTTGGCGCAGACGCTCGGGACCGGCGATGGTGCGGCTTTCCATCAGGTTGGTGATGACGGTGAGGTCGGCGCGGGCTTCTTCGCCGCATTCGGCCACCGAGCGCACGCTCTGGCCGACTTCCAGGCCGATGTCCCACAGCAGCGTCAGAAAACGCTCGATGGAATCGCGAAAGATCTCATGGTCGGCGCTGTCCAGCAGGATCAGCAGGTCGATGTCCGAGTAGGGGTGCAGCTCGCCGCGACCGTAGCCGCCGACCGCCACCAGGGCGATATCGGCGTCTTCGCTCCAACTGAACTGTTCCCAGGCCTTTTGCAGGATGTTATCGACGAACCAGGCACGGTCCTCGATCAGCCGACGGATGTCCCGGCCGCTGCGAAAGCGCTCGTCGAGCACCTCGCGGGCCTGGCGGATAGCCTTCTTGAAGGCGGCGATAGGGCTGGCCTTCAGCGCCAGTTCGGCCTGGAACTGGCCACGGTCGAAGAGTTCGGGATCCACCTGGGGCATCGTTCGGCTTTCCTTTCTATCTATCAGTCAGTCACAACACAGTCTGGGAAAACCAGGGCAGCCGTTACGCCGAGATGCGTGGGATGGTGTCGTCCGCGCGCAGGGTGAAGATCTCGTAGCCGGTGTCGGTGACCAGCAGGGTGTGTTCCCACTGGGCGGAGAGCTTGCGGTCCTTGGTGATGGCGGTCCAGCCGTCGCCCAGCACCTTGGTGTCGGCCTTGCCCTGGTTGATCATCGGCTCGATGGTAAAGGTCATGCCGGCTTTGAGTTCCATGCCGGTGCCGGCGCGGCCGTAGTGCAGGATCTGCGGCTCTTCGTGGAACACCTTGCCGATGCCGTGGCCGCAGAACTCACGGACCACCGAGAAGCCGTTCTTTTCAGCGTGCTTCTGGATCACTTCACCGATATCGCCCAGGCGGCAGCCGGGTTTGACGATTTCAATGGCCTTGTACATGCATTCCTGGGTCACCTGGGACAGGCGCTCGGCCCAGACCGGCACGGTGCCGACATGGAACATGCGGCTGGTATCGCCGTGGTAGCCGTCTTTGATGACGGTGACGTCGATGTTCAGGGTGTCGCCGTCTTTCAGCGGTTTGTCGCCGGGAATCCCGTGGCAGACCACGTGGTTGATCGAGGTGCAGATCGACTTGGGGAAGCCCTTGTAGTTCAGCGGGGCAGGGATAGCTTTTTGCACGTCGACTATATAGTCGTGGCAAATGCGGTCCAGCGTTTCGGTGGTGACGCCGGGCTTGACGTGTTCGGCAATCATTTCCAGCACGTCGGCCGCCAGTTTGCCGGCAACGCGCATGCCGGCAATGTCTTCGGCGGTTTTCAAGGTAACGGTCATACAGGCTCTCTCTCTAGCGCGAGGCGCTGAAATCAATACGGTTTACGGGTGTGCGACAAAAGGTTGCAGAATTCGCACAAGCCCTGAAAAACGCGATTCTACCAGACGCGGGCGGCAAACCATGAGCGTCTGGCCATCGGTTATCTCTATAAGGTGGGGCTATAGTGGCGCGATTCAAAGGGTTGCGCAAAAGTCGTTGGCGGCAAATGTGATTGCGGGTTTCGTTTTTTCCCTTCGTGTGGTATAAAATGCGCCGCTTTCCGGGGATACCCCGCGAAGCTTAAATCCACACACGTGTCGACACGATGACCTGGGTGCCGGAGGCCTTGATGCCGCTGGTTGGTCATTGGGATACGTGGAGGCCAAACCCGACTTATTAAGGAACTATCATGTCCCAAGTCAACATGCGCGATATGCTGAAGGCCGGTGTGCACTTCGGTCACCAGACCCGTTACTGGAACCCGAAAATGGGTAAATACATTTTCGGCGCGCGTAACAAGATCCACATCATCAACCTTGAAAAAACCCTGCCAATGTTCAACGAAGCTCTGACTTTCGTAGAGCGTCTGGCCCAGGGCAAAAACAAGATTCTGTTCGTCGGCACCAAGCGTTCCGCTGGCAAGATCGTTGCTGAAGAAGCAGCACGTTGCGGTTCGCCGTACGTCGATCACCGCTGGTTGGGCGGCATGCTCACCAACTTCAAAACCATCCGTGCTTCCATCAAGCGTCTGCGTGACCTTGAAGTGCAAGCCGAAGACGGTACTTTCGCCAAGCTGACCAAGAAAGAGGCGCTGATGCGTACTCGCGACCTGGAAAAGCTCGATCGTTCCCTGGGTGGTATCAAGGACATGGGCGGTCTGCCTGACGCACTGTTCGTTATCGACGTTGATCACGAGCGCATTGCGATCACCGAAGCCAACAAGCTGGGCATCCCTGTTATCGGCGTAGTCGATACCAACAGCAGCCCAGAAGGCGTTGACTACATCATCCCAGGCAACGATGACGCCATCCGCGCTATCCAGCTGTACATGGGTTCGATGGCTGACGCTGTCATCCGCGGTCGCAACCACGTTGCTGGTGGTACCGAGCAGTTCGCTGAAGAAGCTCCGGTAGCCGCAGCTGAGTAATTGACGCCCTGGCGTTGACTCAGTAAGCAAAAAGGGGGCTTGGCCCCCTTTTTGCCCCCTCGAAAACCATTTGTCGGCAGCGCAGCTACAACATCTGTAACGTGCAGCGGCCTACAAGGGTGATTCGGGAAGAATTGATCGCCCGTTTGATCGGGTGGAATGGTTGAAAACCTATCCAAGAGGATTTTGAAATGGCAGAGATTACTGCAGCGTTGGTTAAAGAACTGCGTGAGCGTACCGGCGAAGGCATGATGGATTGCAAAAAAGCCTTGACCAAGGCTGGCGGCGACATCGAAAAAGCCATTGATGACATGCGTGCTTCGGGCGCCATCAAGGCTGCCAAGAAAGCAGGCAACGTTGCTGCTGAAGGCGCCATCGCGCTGAAAGAAGACGGTAAATCCGCAGTTCTGCTGGAAGTGAACTCGCAGACCGACTTCCTGGCTCTGCAGGACGACTTCAAGGCATTTGTTGCTGCCAGCATTGAGAAAGCGTTCGCTGACAAGCTGACTGACGCCGCTCCGCTGATCGCCGCTCAAGAAGCTGATCGCCTGGTACTGGTCGGCAAGGTTGGCGAAAACGTCAACATCCGTCGCCTGGCTCGCGTTGAAGGTGATGTTGTCGGTGGTTACCTGCACGGCAACAAGATCGGCGTTGTGGTTGCCCTTAAAGGCGGCAGCGTTGAGCTGGCCAAAGACATCGCTATGCACGTAGCGGCCAGCAACCCTGAATTCCTGCTGCCATCGGAAGTGTCCGCTGAAGCCATCGAACGCGAAAAAGCCGTGTTCCTGAGCCTCAACGCTGACAAGATCGCGGGCAAGCCAGAAAACATCGTTGAAAACATGATCAAAGGCCGTATCAGCAAGTTCCTGGCTGAAGCGAGCCTGGTTGAGCAGGCGTTCGTCAAGAACCCTGAAATCAAGGTTGGCGAACTGGCCAAGAAAGCCGGTGCTGAAATCGTTTCCTTCACTTACTACAAAGTAGGCGAAGGCATCGAGAAGCCGGTCGACAACTTCGCTGAAGAAGTTGCTGCCCAGCTGGCTGCCGCCAAGCAATAAGACGGTTTTCAACTGTCGCCCGAAAGAGGCTGCCCGCTCACGCGCGCAGCCTCTTTTCAAATGGGAAGGCTAATTTTATTTGGCTTCCCTTCGGAACTGGCTTACAAAGCCGTGTTCCGATGGCGCTGTGATAGCGTCCAGCTAGAGTGAACGCAAGCCGTAAACGGCTCGCCAAGAATTTTTTAAAATACGCCGCAGGAGAGATTCGCAATGGCTCAGCAGGGCAGTGGTTATCAGGCTCGCTATAAACGCATTCTACTCAAGCTCAGCGGCGAGGCCCTGATGGGCTCGGAAGAGTTCGGGATCGATCCCAAGGTACTCGACCGCATGGCGCTGGAAGTTGGCCAATTGGTCGGCATCGGCGTGCAGGTCGGCCTGGTGATTGGCGGTGGCAACCTGTTCCGCGGTGCCGCACTGAGTGCGGCGGGCATGGACCGGGTCACCGGCGACCACATGGGCATGCTGGCCACTGTGATGAACGCCCTGGCCATGCGCGATGCGCTGGAGCGCGCCAACATCTCGGCGATCGTGATGTCGGCTATTTCCATGGTAGGCGTGACCGATCACTATGACCGTCGCAAAGCCATGCGCCACCTGAACGCCAAGGAAGTGGTCATCTTCGCCGCCGGTACCGGCAACCCGTTCTTCACCACCGACTCGGCCGCATGCCTGCGTGCGATTGAAATCGATGCTGACGTCGTGTTGAAAGCGACCAAAGTCGACGGCGTATACACTGCAGATCCATTCAAAGACCCGCATGCCGAGAAGTTCGATCATCTGACCTACGATGAAGTGCTGGATCGCAAGCTGGGCGTGATGGACCTGACGGCAATTTGCCTGTGCCGCGACCACAAGATGCCGCTGCGCGTATTTAACATGAACAAGCCCGGCGCCCTGCTGAACATCGTACACGGCGGCGCGGAAGGCACTCTGATCGAGGAAGGCCAACAATGATCAACGAAATCAAGAAAGACGCCCAAGCGCGTATGCACAAATCCCTGGAGTCTCTGGCCCATGCATTCGGCCAGATTCGTACAGGCAAGGCGCACCCCAGCATTCTGGGTAGCGTGATGGTGCCGTACTACGGTGCCGACACCTCCATCACCCAAGTGGCCAATATCACCGTAAAAGACTCGCGCACCCTGCAAGTCGTTGCCTTCGAGCGCAACATGCTCGCGGCGGTCGACAAGGCGATCCAGAGCGCCGGCCTGAACCTCAACCCGACCAACCTGGGCGAGTTGCTGCTGATTTCCATGCCTGCCCTGACTGAAGAAACCCGCAAGGGCTTCACCAAGCAGGCGCGCAGCGCAGCAGAAGATGCACGTGTTGCCGTGCGCAACATCCGTCGCGATGCCCTGGGCGAGCTGAAGAAGCTGGTCAAGGACAAGGAAATCAGCGAAGACGAAGAGCGCCGTGCGGCGGCTGACATCCAGAAGCTGACCGACAAGGCCGAAGCTGATATCGATGCGGCCACCAAGCAAAAAGAAGCGGACTTGATGGCCGTATAAGGGTCAGGGCGCTTTCATGGAAAAGACCAAGCAGACTGTGCCCTCCGTGGTGCCGCGCCATGTCGCGATCATCATGGATGGGAATAATCGCTGGGCGAAAAAACGCTTCCTGCCTGGCGTCGCCGGGCAC
This sequence comes from Pseudomonas veronii, assembly GCF_002028325.1. Lineage (NCBI taxonomy): Bacteria > Pseudomonadati > Pseudomonadota > Gammaproteobacteria > Pseudomonadales > Pseudomonadaceae > Pseudomonas > Pseudomonas veronii. The sequence goes on from NZ_CP018420.1 coordinate 1,473,815, forward strand.
AAAGCGGGTGTCGATGCGGTACGGGCAGTGATCGAGGTGTGCGCCGAGGCCAAGGTCGAAGTATTGACCTTGTTCGCGTTTTCCAGTGAAAACTGGCAGCGCCCGGCCGAGGAAGTCAGTGCCTTGATGGATCTGTTCTTCAGGGCTCTGCGTCGTGAGGCCAAGCGCCTCAACGACAACAACATCACGCTGCGCATCATTGGTGATCGCTCGCGGTTCCACCCGGAGCTGCAAGCGGCCATGCGTGAGGCCGAAGCCATTACCGCCGGCAGTAACCGTTTTGTGCTGCAGATTGCTGCCAACTACGGTGGTCAGTGGGACATCGCCCAGGCTGCGCAACGGCTTGCCCGCGAAGTGCAGGCCGGCCACCTGCAGCCGGACGAAATCACGCCCGAACTGTTGCAGACCTGCCTGGTTACCGGCGACCTGCCGCTGCCGGACTTGTGCATCCGTACCGGTGGCGAGCACCGCATCAGTAATTTCCTGTTGTGGCAGTTGGCCTATACCGAGCTGTATTTCTCCGACCTGTTCTGGCCGGACTTCAAACACGATGCCATGCGTAAAGCGCTGGCCGATTTCGCTTCCCGTCAGCGTCGCTTCGGTAAAACGAGCGAGCAGATCGAAGCTGGAGCCCGGGTTTAATGCTTAAACAACGAATCATCACTGCACTGATCCTGCTGCCGATTGCCTTGTGTGGCTTTTTTCTGCTCGACGGATCCGGCTTTGCGCTGTTCATCGGCCTGGTCGTGACGCTTGGTGCCTGGGAATGGGCGCGCCTGGCCGGCTTCAGTGCGCAGTTGCCGCGGGTGGTGTATGCCGCCATCGTGGCGCTGTTGCTGTTCCTGATGTACATCCTCCCCGATCTCGCTCCTTGGGTGTTGGGTGCGGCGGTGCTGTGGTGGGCGTTGGCGACCTTCCTGGTGTTGACTTATCCGCGCACCAGCAGCCAGTGGTCCAGTGTTGCCTGCAAGCTGGTGATCGGCTTGTTGATTCTGCTGCCGGCCTGGCAAGGGCTGGTGGAGATCAAGCGTTTTCCGATCGGCAATGAGTTGATCCTGGCGGTGATGGTGTTGGTCTGGGGTGCCGATATCGGTGCCTACTTCTCCGGTCGGGCCTTCGGCAAGCGCAAGCTGGCGCCGGCGGTCAGCCCGGGCAAGAGCTGGGAGGGCGTGTACGGCGGCCTGGCCTTGACCTTGGTGATCACGCTCGTGGTTGGTGTTGTGCGTGGCTGGTCGGTGAAAGAGCTGTGCCTGGCCTTGCTGGGCGCGGCCATCGTCGTATTGATCTCGGTCGTGGGCGACCTCACCGAGAGCATGTTCAAGCGCCAGGCCGGGATCAAGGACAGCAGCAATCTGTTGCCGGGCCATGGCGGCGTGCTGGACCGTATCGACAGTCTGACCGCTGCGATCCCGATCTTTGCCGTGCTGTTGTGGATGGCTGCGTCGTGAGCCGCCTGCAACAGGTCACCGTGCTGGGTGCGACCGGCTCGGTAGGGTTGAGCGCCCTGGATGTGATCGCGCGCCACCCGGAACGCTATCAAGTTTTCGCATTGACCGGCTTCTCTCGCCTGACTGAGCTGCTGGCGTTGTGCGTGCGCCATGCGCCACGTTTTGCCGTCGTGCCTGGGGTCGCCGCCGCGCGAGGCTTGCAGGATGACCTGCGCGCCGCCGGCCTGGCTACTCAGGTGCTGGTGGGCGAGGAAGGGTTGTGCCAGGTGTCGGCCGATGCCGAGGTGGATGCCGTGGTGGCGGCCATCGTCGGCGCCGCTGGCTTGCGCCCGACCCTGGCCGCCGTCGATGCGGGCAAGAAGATCCTGCTGGCTAATAAAGAAGCGTTGGTCATGTCCGGCACGCTCTTTATGCAGGCGGTGCGCAAGAGCGGGGCGGTATTGCTGCCGCTCGACAGTGAGCACAACGCGATTTTCCAGTGCATGCCCGGCGATTTTGCCCGCGGCCTGAGCCAGGTCGGTGTACGCCGGATTTTGCTGACAGCATCCGGTGGGCCTTTTCGCAAAACTCCGCTGGCGGACCTGGAGCATGTGTCTCCGGATCAGGCGTGCGCCCATCCGAACTGGTCCATGGGGCGCAAGATCTCCGTGGATTCGGCCAGCATGATGAACAAGGGCCTGGAGTTGATCGAGGCCTGCTGGTTGTTCGATGCGCGGCCCGATCAGGTCGAGGTGGTGATTCATCCGCAAAGTGTGATTCATTCCCTGGTCGACTATGTGGATGGCTCGGTGCTGGCGCAGTTGGGTAACCCCGACATGCGGACGCCGATCGCCAATGCCCTGGCCTGGCCTGAGCGGATCGATTCTGGTGTTGCACCGTTGGACCTGTTCGCGATTGCACGCCTGGACTTCGAGGCGCCGGACGAGCAGCGCTTTCCATGCCTGCGCCTGGCGCGGCAAGCCGCGGAGGCGGGCAACAGCGCGCCGGCGATGCTCAATGCGGCTAACGAGGTGGCGGTGGCGGCGTTTCTCGAACAGCGCATCCGCTTTCCGCAGATCGCGAGTATCATCGAGGATGTTCTGAGTCTTGAACCCGTGGTGGCTGTGAATGATCTGGGGGCAGTGTTCGAGGCGGATGCCAAGGCCCGCGCCCTGGCCGAACAATGGTTGAACCGCAACGCGCGTTAGTCTTTGGGCGTGTTTGCGTCTTCAGGCACTGGATTGGAATGCGGAGAAATTAGATGAGTGCGCTTTACATGATTGTCGGCACCCTGGTTGCTCTGGGTGTGCTGGTTACCTTCCACGAGTTCGGCCACTTCTGGGTGGCGCGTCGTTGCGGCGTCAAGGTACTGCGCTTTTCCGTTGGTTTCGGCATGCCGTTGCTGCGTTGGCACGACCGCCGCGGCACCGAGTTCGTGATCGCGGCCATCCCCTTGGGCGGCTACGTCAAGATGCTCGATGAGCGCGAAGGCGAAGTGCCGGCGGATCAACTGGATCAGTCCTTCAATCGCAAGACCGTTCGTCAGCGCATCGCTATTGTCGCCGCCGGCCCGATCGCCAATTTCCTGTTGGCCATGGTGTTCTTCTGGTTCCTGGCCATGCTCGGCAGCGAACAGATACGTCCGGTGATCGGCGCGGTTGAAGCGGACAGCATGGCGGCGAAGGCGGGATTGGTCGCCGGGCAGGAAATTGTTTCCATTGATGGCGAACCAACCACCGGTTGGGGTGCGGTCAATTTGCAGTTGGTACGTCGCCTGGGCGAAAGCGGCACCGTCAAGGTGGTGGTGCGCGAGCAGGACTCTTCCGCCGAGACCCCGCGTGAACTGGCCCTCGACCATTGGCTCAAGGGGGCCGATGAGCCGGACCCGATCAAGTCCCTGGGCATTCGCCCATGGCGCCCGGCCTTGCCGCCGGTGCTCGCCGAGCTTGACCCGAAAGGCCCGGCCCAGGCCGCAGGTCTGAAAACCGGCGACCGCCTGCTGGCCCTCGATGGCCAGGCGCTGGGCGACTGGCAGCAAGTGGTCGACCTGGTGCGTGTACGGCCTGATACCAAAATTGTGCTGAAAGTTGAGCGCGATGGTGCTCAAATCGACGTCCCCGTAACCCTGGCGGTTCGCGGGGAAGCCAAGGCGGCCGGGGGTTACCTCGGTGCCGGCGTGAAAAGCCCGGAGTGGCCGCCGTCGATGATGCGCGAAGTCAGTTTCGGGCCGTTGGCGGCAATTGGCGAGGGTGCGAAACGCACTTGGACCATGAGCGTGCTGACTCTCGAATCGCTCAAGAAAATGTTGTTCGGCGAGCTCTCGGTAAAAAACTTGAGTGGGCCGATAACCATTGCTAAAGTGGCGGGCGCTTCTGCCCAGTCGGGTGTCGCGGATTTCCTGAATTTCCTGGCTTATCTGAGTATTAGCCTGGGTGTTCTGAATTTGTTGCCCATTCCAGTATTGGATGGGGGGCATCTGTTGTTTTATCTGGTCGAGTGGGTGCGTGGTCGCCCCTTGTCGGATCGGGTGCAGGGTTGGGGGATACAGATCGGTATCAGTTTGGTGGTCGGGGTGATGTTGTTAGCCTTGGTCAACGATCTGGGACGACTGTAACGCTTCGCTGAATTGCGAATCTGCCGCATTTTGCGGCAGTTTGTTTATTGCCAGTTGGAATAAGAAAGGACTTCATGAAACGTCTGCTGCTAACTGCGGTTCTCACCGTATTGATGATCGCCGAAGTTCACGCCGAGTCCTTCACTATCTCCGATATTCGCGTCAACGGCCTCCAGCGGGTTTCCGCGGGTAGCGTCTTTGGTGCCTTGCCGTTGAACGTCGGGGAACAGGCTGATGACCGTCGCCTGGTGGAATCCACTCGTGCGCTGTTCAAAACGGGGTTCTTTCAAGATATCCAACTGGGTCGCGAAGGTAACGTCCTGGTCATCACCGTCGTCGAGCGACCTTCCGTCGCCAGTATCGAGATCGAGGGTAACAAGGCGATCTCCACTGAAGACCTGATGAAGGGCCTCAAGCAATCCGGCCTGGCCGAGGGCGAGATCTTCCAGCGCGCCACCCTCGAGGGTGTGCGTAACGAGCTGCAACGCCAGTACGTTGCCCAGGGCCGCTACTCCGCGACCGTGGAAACGGAAGTGGTCCCGCAGCCTCGTAACCGTGTCGGCCTCAAGGTCAACATCAACGAAGGCACCGTGGCGGCCATTCAGCACATCAACGTGGTGGGCAACACCAAGTTCCCTGATGAAGACCTGATCGGCCTGTTCGAGCTCAAGACCACCAACTGGCTGTCGTTCTTCAAGAACGACGACAAGTACGCCCGTGAAAAACTCTCCGGTGACCTGGAGCGCTTGCGTTCCTACTACCTGGACCGTGGCTATATCAACATGGATATCGCTTCGACCCAGGTGTCCATCACCCCTGACAAGAAGCATGTGTACATTACCGTCAACGTCAACGAGGGTGAGAAGTACAAGGTCCGCGACGTCAAGCTCAGCGGCGACTTGAAAGTGCCTGAAGACCAGGTCAAGGCCCTGTTGCTGGTGCAGAAAGACCAGGTGTTCTCGCGCAAGCTGATGACCACCACGTCCGAACTGATCACCCGTCGCCTGGGTAACGAAGGCTATACCTTCGCCAACGTCAACGGCGTGCCGACTCCGCACGATGACGACCACACCGTGGACATCACCTTCGTGGTCGACCCGGGCAAGCGTGCCTACGTGAACCGCATCAACTTCCGTGGCAACACCAAGTCTGCGGACGAAGTGCTGCGTCGTGAAATGCGTCAGATGGAAGGTGGCTGGGCGTCGACCTACCTGATCGACCAGTCCAAGACCCGTCTTGAACGTCTGGGCTTCTTCAAGGAAGTCAACGTCGAAACCCCAGCCGTACCGGGTGTGGACGACCAGGTTGACGTGAACTACGCCGTTGAAGAACAAGCCTCGGGCTCGATCACCGCCAGCGTCGGTTTCGCACAGAGTGCCGGCCTGATCCTCGGTGGTTCGATCACCCAGAACAACTTCCTCGGTACTGGTAACAAGGTTTCCATCGGCTTGACCCGCAGCGAATACCAGAGCCGCTATAACTTCGGTTATGTCGACCCCTACTGGACCGCTGACGGTGTGAGCCTGGGCTACAACGCCTTCTATCGCACCACCGACTACAAAGACCTCGACGTCAACGTTGCCAGCTATGCGATCGACAGCCTGGGTGCTGGCGTCAACATCGGTTACCCGATCAGTGAGACCTCGCGTCTGACCTTCGGCCTGACCGCGCAGCAGGATGAGATCAAGACCGGTGTGTACACCGTGGATGAGATCTTCGACTTCACCCGTCGCGAAGGCGACAAGTTCCTGAACTTCAAGGCGTCTGCCGGCTGGTCCGAGTCGACCCTGAACAAAGGCGTACTGGCCACCCGCGGTCACTCCCAGAGCGTGACCCTGGAAGCCACCACGCCGGGCAGCGACCTGTCGTTCTTCAAGCTCGACTACCGTGGCCAGTTGTTCCAGCCTTTGAGCGACAACTACACCATGCGCCTGCACACTGAACTGGGCTATGGCGACGGTTATGGTTCGACCAACGGCTTGCCGTTCTATGAGAACTACTATGCAGGTGGTTTCAACTCGGTTCGCGGCTTCAAGGACAGCACCTTGGGTCCTCGTGGTACCCCTAGCCGTGGCGCTGGCGTGACCGGTAACACCGGTACCGTGGCGGATACGGACACTAGCGCACTGCCATTCGGTGGTAACGTGCTGATCCAGGGTGGTGCCGAGATCCTGTTCCCACTGCCGTTCGTGAAAGATCAGCGGTCCCTGCGTACTTCGGTTTTCTGGGATGTGGGTAACGTATTCGACTCCAAGTGCGATCAGGTCACCAACCCGACTGGCGTGAAGTCCAATACCCAGTGTAACGAAGTAAGCCTCAGCAACCTGGCGAGCTCCGTAGGTGTTGGCGTGACGTGGGTGACTGCGCTTGGTCCGTTGAGCTTTGCTCTGGCTATGCCAATCAAGAAACCGGATAACGCTGAAACCCAGATTTTCCAATTCTCCCTCGGCCAGACGTTCTAAGCGTCTGACCCAAGATAACGACAACGGATCTGTAGGAGTACATCGTGCGTAAGTTGACTCAATTGGTTCTGCTGGCCACTGTGCTGGTAACCACCCCGGCCTTCGCCGAGATGAAAATCGCCGTCCTGAACTATCAGATGGCCCTGCTGGAATCCGACGCGGCCAAGAAGTACGCGGTGGATGCCGAGAAGAAGTTCGGTCCGCAACTGACCAAGCTCAAAACGTTGGAAAGCAGTGCCAAGGGCATCCAGGATCGTCTGGTAGCCGGTGGCGACAAGATGCAGCAAGGCGAGCGCGAGCGCCTGGAGCTTGAATTCAAGCAAAAGGCCCGTGACTACCAGTTCCAGTCCAAGGAGCTGAACGAAGCCAAGGCTGTTGCCGACCGCGAAATGCTCAAGCAGCTCAAGCCGAAACTCGACAGCGCTGTGGAAGAAGTCATCAAGAAAGGTGCCTTTGACCTGGTGTTCGAGCGCGGCGCCGTGATTGACGTCAAGCCTCAATACGACATCACCCGCCAGGTGATCGAGCGCATGAACCAGCTGAAGTAAGCCATGACCGCGACTATCAAGCTCGGCGAGTTGGCCGAGTTCCTGGGAGCCACCTTGCGTGGTTCCCCGGAGAAAGAAATCACTGGGCTAGCCACCTTGCAGGAGGCTGGCCCATCTCAGTTGAGCTTCCTCGCAAATCCCCAATACCGTAAATACCTGGCCGATAGCCAAGCCGCAGCCCTGCTGCTGAAGGCTGCTGACGCCGAGGGTTACGCCGGGGATGCGCTGGTGGTGCCTGATCCGTACCTCGCTTATGCGCGGGTATCCCACCTGTTCGATCCGAAACCCAAGGCGGCTGGAGGGATTCACCCGACGGCGGTGATCGCCGATGATGCCCAGGTTGATCCTGCGGCGAGCATTGGCGCCTTTGCCGTGATCGAAAGTGGCGCGCGCATTGGCGCCGGTGTCACCGTGGGCGCTCAGTGCTTTATCGGCGCACGCTGTGAAATCGGTGCCGATGGCTGGTTGGCGCCCCGCGTGACCCTGTACCACGATGTGCGTATCGGGCAGCGGGTGGTCATTCAGTCGGGCGCGGTGATCGGTGGTGAAGGCTTCGGTTTTGCCAATTCGAAAGGCGTTTGGCACAAGATTGCCCAGGTCGGCGGCGTATTGATCGGCGACGATGTGGAAATCGGCGTCAATACCGCTGTTGATCGCGGGGCTTTGGCCGATACCGTGATCGGTAATGGCGTGAAGCTCGATAACCAGATCCAGATTGCCCACAACGTACAGATTGGCGATCACACCGCCATGGCGGCCTGCGTAGGCATATCCGGCAGCACCAAGATCGGCAAGCATTGCATGCTCGCCGGTGGCGTAGGGCTGGTTGGGCACATCGATATTTGCGACAACGTCTTCATCACCGGCATGACCATGGTCACCCACTCGATTACCGAGCCCGGTGCCTATTCGTCCGGTACCGCCATGCAGCCTGCGGCTGAATGGCGCAAGAGTGCGGCGCGTTTGAGGCACATCGACGACATGGCTCGACGTCTCAAGCAGCTGGAAAAGCGTGTTGGGGACGTGACCCCTGGCGGTAATGCTTCATCAGAAGGCTGATACCATTTCCATATCAAGTGTGCACAGCCGCTAGACTGCCTCCTTGATTTGCTAGCGGGGCGTGCGTTTAGTCGCCCGCCCCCAATCTTTATTACAGGCTTCCCCCCGAAATGATGGACATCAACGAGATTCGCGAATACCTGCCTCACCGTTACCCGTTCCTGCTGGTGGACCGTGTAGTGGACCTCAATGTTGAGGAAAAGCGCATTCGTGCCTACAAGAATGTCAGCATCAACGAACCGTTCTTCAATGGCCACTTTCCCGCGCATCCGATCATGCCGGGCGTGTTGATCATCGAAGCAATGGCCCAGGCTGCCGGTATCCTTGGTTTCAAAATGCTCGACCTCAAGCCTGCCGACGGCACGCTTTATTATTTCGTGGGCTCCGACAAGTTGCGTTTCCGCAACCCGGTCACCCCGGGTGACCAGTTGATCCTGGAAGCCAAGTTCATCAGCTGCAAGCGCCAGATCTGGAAGTTCGAATGCCAGGCCTCGGTGGATGGCAAGCCGGTGTGCTCCGCCGAAATCATCTGCGCGGAACGCAAACTATGAGTTTGATTGACCCTCGCGCAATCATCGATCCGTCGGCCGTACTGGCCGCCGACGTTGAGGTCGGCCCTTGGTCGATCGTCGGCGCAGGTGTGGAAATCGGCGAGGGGACTGTCATCGGGCCGCACGTGATCCTCAAGGGACCGACCCGCATTGGCAGGCACAATCGCATCTATCAGTTTTCCTCGATAGGCGAAGACACCCCCGACATGAAGTACAAGGGGGAAGAAACACGCCTGGTAATCGGTGATCACAACATCATTCGTGAAGGCGTGACCATTCACCGTGGCACCGTGCAGGACCGTGCCGAGACCACGTTGGGTGATCACAACCTGGTCATGGCTTACGCGCATATCGGCCACGACAGTGTGATCGGCAACCACTGCATCCTGGTCAACAACACCGCGTTGGCAGGCCATGTACACGTTGACGATTGGGCGATCCTGTCCGGTTTCACCCTGGTGCATCAGTACTGCCACATCGGCGCCCATAGTTTTTCCGGCATGGGCACGGCTATCGGCAAGGATGTCCCGGCGTTCGTCACGGTGTTCGGCAACCCTGCCGAAGCCCGCAGCATGAACTTCGAAGGCATGCGCCGTCGTGGTTTCAGCGACGATGCGATCCACGCCCTGCGTCGCGCCTACAAGGTGGTTTACCGCCAGGGCCTGACGGTTGAGCAGGCATTGGCTGAACTGACCGAGCCGGCAATGTTGTTCCCGGAAGTCGCGGTGTTCCGTGACTCGATCCAGGCGTCGACCCGCGGCATCACGCGCTGATCATGGCCAATCTGCGTATCGCATTGGTCGCCGGGGAAGCTTCCGGCGATATCCTGGGCGCGGGGCTGATGCGGGCGCTCAAGGCCCAGCATCCGGCGGTCGAGTTCATTGGCGTGGGCGGCCCGTTGATGCAGGCTGAGGGCCTCACCTCCTACTTCCCCATGGAGCGCTTGTCGGTCATGGGGTTGGTGGAAGTGCTGGGCCGTCTGCGTGAGCTGCTGGCACGGCGCAAGCTGCTGATTCAGACCCTGATCCAAGAAAAGCCTGACGTGTTCATCGGAATCGACGCGCCGGATTTCACCCTCAATATCGAGCTCAAGTTGCGTCAGGCCGGGATCAAGACCGTGCATTACGTCAGCCCGTCCGTGTGGGCGTGGCGGCAGAAGCGCGTGCTGAAGATCCGCGAAGGCTGTGATTTGATGCTGACCTTGCTGCCGTTCGAAGCCCGTTTCTACGAAGAGAAGGGCGTGCCGGTGCGGTTTGTCGGGCACACGCTGGCCGACACCATCCCGCTGCACGCCGATCGTGCTGCGGCGCGTGCCGAACTGGGCTTGCCGGACGGCCCGCTGGTCGCGCTGATGCCGGGCAGTCGGGGTGGCGAAGTGGGCCGCCTGGGCGCGCTGTTTTTTGATGCCGCCGAGCGCCTGCTGATCATGAAGCCTGGCGTGCGCTTTGTGCTGCCGTGTGCGAGCCCGCAACGTCGCGCACAGATCGAAACCTTGCTGCAAGGGCGCAACCTGCCGTTGACCCTGCTTGATGGTCAGTCGCACCTGGCCCTGGCGGCGTGCGACGCGGTGCTGATCGCTTCGGGTACCGCGACCCTGGAGGCGTTGCTGTACAAGCGTCCGATGGTCGTGGCTTACCGCCTGGCGCCGCTGACCTTCTGGATTCTCAAGCGCATGGTTAAAAGCCCCTACATCTCCTTGCCCAATCTGCTGGCCCAGCGCCTGTTGGTGCCGGAATTGTTGCAGGACGATGCAACGCCCGCAGCCCTGGCGCAGACGCTACTCCCCTTGATCGACGGCGGCGAAGAGCAGACCCGCGGCTTTGACGAGATCCACCGCACCCTGCGGCGCGATGCGTCAAACCAGGCGGCGGATGCCGTGTTGACCTTGATCGGCCATAAACAGGAAGCCCTATGACGACGGAAATGGGGCTGGATTTCAGCCTGGTCGCGCAAGCCCACGAACTGGTGGCCGGCGTGGATGAAGTCGGGCGCGGCCCGCTCTGTGGTGCCGTGGTGACGGCGGCGGTGATTCTTGATCCGAATCGGCCGATCCTCGGCCTCAACGACTCGAAGAAACTCACCGAAGCGCGTCGGGAAAAACTCTTCGACGAGATCTGTGAGAAAGCCCTGAGCTGGCATATCGCCCGGGCCGAAGTCGAAGAGATCGACGAGTTGAATATCCTCCACGCCACCATGCTTGCCATGCAGCGCGCCGTCGAGGGCCTGCATATCACCCCGAAACTGGCGATGATCGATGGCAATCGCTGCCCGAAACTGGCGATGCCGGCTGAAGCGGTGGTCAAGGGTGATAGTAAGGTGCCTGCCATCGCGGCCGCCTCGATTCTGGCCAAGGTCAGCCGTGACCGTGAAATGGCTGCGTTCGAATTGATCTACCCCGGCTATGGCATCGCGGGCCATAAAGGCTACCCGACGCCCGTTCATCTGGAAGCGCTGGCCCGTCTCGGCCCGACGCCGATCCACCGCCGCTCGTTCGCCCCGGTGCGCCTGGCTTACGAACAGCGCGAGAGCCTCAGCGAGGTTTAGTCGCGAGGCTGATGTTTTTGCCCAGGCCCGGTACAATCCCGGGCCTTGTTGTTTCTACGTTTAAGACAGGATCACTATGCCGGCTTCATTCGTTCACCTACGCCTGCACACTGAATACTCCCTGGTCGACGGCCTGGTACGGATCAAACCGCTGGTCAAAACCCTGGTGGGCATGAACATGCCTGCCGTCGCGGTCACCGATCAGAACAACATGTGTTCCCTGGTCAAGTTCTACAAGAACGCCATGGGCGCCGGCATCAAGCCGATCTGCGGCGCCGACCTGTGGCTGTCGAACAAAGACCCGGATAACCCTCTGAGCCGCATCAGCCTGTTGGCGATGAACGGCGTCGGTTATCGCAACCTCACCGAACTGATTTCCCGTGGCTTCATCGACGGCCAGCGCAACGGCGCGGTGATCATCGAGCGCGAGTGGGTGGCCGAGGCCAGCGAGGGCGTGATCATGCTCTCGGCGGCCAAAGAGGGTGAGATCGGGATCGCGCTGCTGGGCGGCAACCCGCAGGAAGCCGAAGTACTGGCCCGCGAGTGGATGGCCGTGTTCCCTGACCGCTTCTACCTGGAAGTCCAGCGCACCAACCGCCCCAACGATGAGGAACATCTGCACGCCGCCGTGGCCCTGGCCGACAAGCTGGGCGCGCCGCTGGTGGCGACCAACGATGTGCGCTTCATCAAGAAAGAAGATTTCGAAGCCCACGAAACCCGCGTGTGCATCGGCGAAGGCCGGGCCCTGGATGACCCGCGCCGCTCGAAAAACTACAGCGAAGAGCAATACCTCAAAAGCGCCGAGGAAATGGCCGAGCTGTTCAGCGACCTGCCCGAGGCCCTGGAAAACTCCGTCGAAATCGCCAAGCGCTGCAATATCGAAGTGAAGCTGGGCAAGCACTTCCTGCCCAACTTCCCGATTCCCGAAGGCATGACCATCGATGAGTATTTCCGCAAGGTGTCGTTCGATGGCCTGGAGGAACGCCTCTCGGTCCTGCTGCCCAAGGACACCACCGAAGATTACGAAGCCAAGCGTCAGGTCTACGTCGACCGGCTGAATTTCGAGCTGGATATCATCATCCAGATGGGGTTCCCCGGTTACTTCCTGATCGTGATGGACTTTATCCAGTGGGCCAAGAGTAACGGCGTGCCGGTCGGTCCAGGCCGGGGCTCGGGTGCCGGCTCGCTGGTTGCCTATGTGCAGAAGATCACCGACCTCGACCCGCTGGAATATGACCTGCTGTTCGAACGCTTCCTTAACCCGGAACGGGTCTCCATGCCCGACTTCGACGTCGACTTCTGCATGGACGGTCGCGACCGCGTGATCGAATACGTGGCCGATAAGTATGGCCGCAACGCCGTGAGCCAGATCATCACGTTCGGTTCCATGGCGGCCAAGGCGGTAATCCGCGACGTGGCCCGGGTGCAGGGCAAGTCCTACGGCCTGGCGGATCGCCTGTCGAAGATGATCCCGTTCGAAGTCGGCATGACCCTGGAAAAGGCCTACGAGCAGGAAGAAATCCTGCGCGACTTCATCAAGGTCGACGAAGAAGCCGCCGAAATCTGGGAGATGGCGCGCAAGCTCGAAGGCGTGGTGCGTAACGTCGGTAAACACGCCGGTGGCGTGGTGATCGCGCCGACCAAGCTCACCGACTTTTCGCCGATCTATTGCGACGAAGAAGGCGATGGCCTGGTGACCCAGTTCGACAAGGACGACGTGGAGGCGGCCGGCCTGGTGAAGTTCGACTTCCTCGGCCTGCGGACTCTGACGATCATCGACTGGGCGCTCAAGACGATCAACCGCGACCGTGCCAAGGTCGGCGAAGCACCGCTGGACATCGCGTTTATCCCGCTGGATGACAAGCCGACCTACAGCCTGCTGCAAAAAGCCGAAACCACGGCGGTGTTCCAGCTGGAATCCCGCGGCATGAAAGAGCTGATCAAAAAGCTCAAGCCCGACTGCCTGGAAGACTTGATCGCACTGGTCGCCCTGTTCCGTCCGGGCCCGCTGCAATCGGGCATGGTGGATGACTTCATCAACCGTAAGCACGGTCGCGCCGAACTGGCCTACCCGCACTCGGACTACCAGTACGAAGGCCTCAAGCCGGTACTGGCACCGACCTACGGCATCATCCTGTACCAGGAACAGGTGATGCAGATCGCCCAGGTCATGGCCGGTTACACCCTCGGTGGTGCGGACATGCTGCGTCGCGCCATGGGTAAGAAAAAGCCCGAGGAAATGGCCAAGCAGCGCGGCGGTTTCATCGAGGGTTGCGCCACCAACAATATTGACGCCGACCTTGCCGGTAACATTTTCGACCTGGTGGAAAAATTCGCCGGTTATGGCTTCAACAAATCCCACTCCGCTGCCTACGGCCTAGTGTCGTACCAGACCGCCTGGCTGAAGGCCCACTACCCGGCGCCGTTCATGGCCGCGGTACTCTCGGCGGATATGCACAACACCGACAAGGTCGTGACCTTGATCGAGGAAGTGCGAACCATGAAGCTGCGCCTCGACGCGCCGGACGTGAACGCCTCGGAGTTCAAGTTCACCGTGAACGACGAAGGCCGCATCATCTATGGCCTGGGCGCGATCAAGGGGGTGGGCGAGGGCCCGGTGGAAGCGATCACCGAGGCGCGCCAAAACGGCCCGTTCAAGGATCTGTTCGATTTCTGCGCGCGGGTCGACCTCAAGCGCATCAACAAACGTACCCTCGATGGCTTGATCCGCAGCGGCGCCCTCGACCGTCTCGGCCCGTATTTCCATGATGAGCCGAAGGCCTACCAGGCGAATATCGACCGCAATCGCGCGGTGCTGCTGACCGCCATGGAAGAAGCGATCAAGGCCGCCGAACAGACCGCCCGCACCCACGACAGCGGTCACGCCGACCTGTTTGGCGGGTTGTTCGTCGAAGAAGACGCGGATGTCTACGCCAACCATCGCAAGGCCAAGGAGCTGACCCTCAAGGAACGCCTCAAAGGTGAGAAAGACACCCTGGGCCTGTACCTGACAGGTCACCCGATTGACGAATACGAAGGGGAAATCCGTCGTTTCGCCCGTCAGCGCATCATCGACCTGAAACCGGCGCGCGACACCCAGACCGTCGCCGGCATGATCATCGCCCTGCGGGTGATGAAAAACAAAAAGGGCGACAAGATGGGCTTTATCACCCTCGACGACCGCTCCGGCCGGATCGAGGCGTCGCTGTTTGCCGATGCGTTCCATTCGGCGCAGTCGCTGTTGCAGACCGACGCCATGGTGGTGGTGGAAGGGGAGGTCAGCAACGACGACTTCTCCGGCGGCCTGCGCCTGCGGATCAAGCGCGTGATGAGCATGGAAGACGCGCGCACCAACCTGGCCGAAAGCCTGCGCTTGAAGGTCAAGACCGAGGCGCTCAAGGGCGATCAGCTGCGCTGGTTGGGGGACTTGCTCAAACGCCACCGTGGCGCATGCCCGGTGACCATGGAATACACCGGTAACGACGCCAAGGCCATGCTGCAGTTCGGCGAGACCTGGCGAATTGATCCCGCTGATGGCTTGATTCAAGCATTGCGTGACCAGTTCGGTCGTGACAACGTCTTCCTCCAATACCGTTGACGATCAGGTGATGGCAAATAGCCTGATCTCGACCAAACATTTAATCTCGACCTAGACGCGCCTCTCCCTTAAGGTAGGGCGCGAATAGACAACCGGCTGGCCAGGCACTCCTTGGCCGTCGACCCAAGACGGACGCTTATGAACCCGAATTTTCTTGATTTCGAACAGCCGATCGCTGACCTGCAAGCCAAGATCGAAGAACTGCGCCTGGTCGGCAATGACAACTCGCTGAATATCGGCGATGAAATCGCTCGCCTGCAAGACAAGAGCAGCTCGCTCACCGAAGACATCTTCGGCAAGTTGACCAGCTGGCAGATTGCGCGCCTGGCCCGCCATCCGCGCCGTCCGTACACCCTGGACTACATTCAGCACATCTTCACCGAGTTCGACGAGCTGCACGGCGACCGCCACTTCTCCGACGACGCCGCCATCGTGGGCGGTATCGCTCGCCTGGACGACCAGCCGGTGATGGTGATCGGTCACCAGAAAGGCCGTGAAGTGCGCGAGAAAGTCCGCCGTAACTTCGGCATGCCGCGTCCGGAAGGCTACCGCAAGGCTTGCCGCCTGATGGAAATGGCCGAGCGCTTCAAGATGCCGATCCTGACGTTCATCGACACCCCGGGCGCGTACCCGGGTATCGACGCCGAAGAGCGCAACCAGAGCGAAGCGATCGCCTGGAACCTGCGCGTCATGTCCCGCCTGAAAACCCCGATCATTGCCACCGTGATTGGTGAAGGTGGTTCCGGCGGTGCGTTGGCCATTGGTGTCTGCGACCAACTGAACATGTTGCAATATTCGACCTACGCGGTGATCTCGCCAGAAGGTTGCGCCTCGATCCTGTGGAAAACCGCCGAGAAAGCGCCGGACGCTGCCGAAGCGATGGGCATCACCGCCGATCGCCTCAAGGGCCTGGGTATCGTGGATAAAGTCATCGCCGAACCATTGGGCGGCGCCCACCGCGATCCGGCCGCCGCTGCCGCGACCATCCGTGCCGAACTGGGTTCGCAACTGGCGATGCTCAAGAAGCTGGATACCGAAGCACTGTTGGCCCGGCGTTACGAGCGCCTGATGAGCTACGGTCTCTAAACCGCAGCCGTAAAAAATGTGGGAGGGGGCTTGCTCCCGATTGCCGAGTGTCAGTCAATGCATCTGGTGACTGACCTGCCGCAATCGGGAGCAAGCCCCCTCCCACATTTGCTTTGTGTATGCTTGGCCAACGTATTCCAGGTTTGCGGCGGTAACATCTGATGAAACCATTACTCTCCGCCAAACTCCTGCAAACCCTGGCGCCCTGGCGCAACGCTCCGGTCTGGCATATCGCTTTTTCCGGCGGGCTTGATTCCACCGTCCTGCTGCACCTTCTGGCAAATCTCGCCAAAACTGAGAAGCTTCCTACGCTCGACGCTGTTCATGTCCACCATGGCCTGCAAGCTGCGGCCGATGCCTGGCCCGCTCATTGTCAGTCGGTCTGTGACGCCCTTGGCGTGCCGTTGCGGGTGATGTGCGTGCAGGTGCGGGCTGGCGCAAGCCTGGAGCGTGCGGCCCGTGATGCGCGCTATCAGGCATTCAGTGAGGTGGTCGGGGTAGGGGAAGTGTTGCTCATCGGCCAGCACCGCGACGATCAGGCCGAAACCTTGCTGTTTCGTCTGTTGCGCGGCGCGGGGGTGCAAGGGTTGGCGGCCATGCCGATGCAGCGTGCGCTGGCGGGCGGTCATCTGCTGCGGCCGTTGCTGCGCAGTTCACGCGCGCAGCTGCAGGCCTACGCCGAGGAGCACCAACTGACGTGGATCGAGGACCCTTCCAACGCCGATCCCCGCTTTTCGCGCAATTACCTGCGCCATCGTGTATTCCCGCGGCTGACCGAGCGCTGGCCCCAGGCCGTGGCCAACCTGGCCCGTGCCGCTGAACATTTGAGCGAAGCCCAAGGTCTGTTGGACGAGTTGGCGCACATCGACCTGCAAGCCGCCGAGCAGCCTTCGCCTTTTCCGTGGCTGCCCTTGCCGTCCTTGGCCCTGGCGCCGTTGTGTGAGCTTTCCGACGCGCGTCAACGCAACGCCCTGCGCCATTGGCTGAGCCCGCTGACGCGTTTACCCGACAGCGACCACTGGGCCGGCTGGCATTCCCTGCGCGACGCCAAGCTCGATGCACAACCCCTGTGGCGCTTGGCCAACGGCGATCTGCACCGTTGCGGCGAGCGCATCTGGTGGCTGCCCTCCGGTTGGTCGGAGTTTTCCGACGCATCGGTGAGCTGGGCACAGCCGCAAAACCCGCTAGAGTTACCGGGTAATGGCCAACTCCGGTTGATCGGTCGGGTTCCCGAGGGCGTGTTGCAGGTTCGCTATCGCCAGGGCGGCGAAATCATCGACATTCCGGGGCGCGGTCGGCGCGATTTGAAGCGTCTGCTCAACGAAAGTGGGCTGCCGGGTTTTGTCCGTGGCAGATTGCCGCTGCTGTATCGGGGCGAGCAATTGCTGGCTGTGCCCAGCCTTGCAGGGCTTTGGAAGACGTCGAATGACGGCTGGCAATTACATTGGATGCCACAGACCTGCGATCAAGGTTTGAGCTGATAGCGCCTTTCCGGTAGACTACGCTCCCTTCTTGATACAACTTCTGTGGATTCGCCTGAATCGCAGCAGTTGCCGATTACCAAGCAGTCTTTGCTGGGCGATTCCAAAAAATGTGTAGCGATCAACGTACCGGTGTTTCATTGCTGGTCTGTCACCACGCGGCGGTTTTTTTGAAAGGTGCACTGTGATTAATGCAGGTGATCGGGGGCTTCGGCCTTCCTTCGCTTTCCCCGGCGGCTCGGACCGCTTTAACGCAGACTTCTAGGGTTTTTCATGACGCGCTACATATTCGTCACGGGCGGTGTTGTTTCTTCATTGGGGAAAGGCATTGCCTCCGCTTCATTGGCGGCCATCCTGGAGGCGCGGGGACTTAAGGTCACCATGCTCAAGCTGGACCCGTACATCAACGTTGACCCGGGCACCATGAGCCCGTTCCAGCACGGTGAAGTGTTCGTCACCCACGACGGCGCCGAGACCGACCTGGACCTGGGCCACTACGAGCGGTTCATCCGCACGACCATGACCCAGAACAACAACTTCACCACCGGCCGTGTCTACGAACACGTGCTGCGCAAGGAGCGTCGTGGTGACTACCTGGGTGCAACCATCCAGGTGATCCCGCACATCACCGACGAAATCAAGCGCCGCATCATCAAGGGCGCGGGCGATGCCGACGTGGCGATGGTCGAGATCGGTGGCACCGTGGGTGACATCGAATCCCAACCGTTCCTCGAAGCCATCCGCCAGTTGCGTTTCGAAGTCGGCGCCAAGCGCGCGATGCTGATGCACCTGACACTGGTGCCCTACATCGCCACCGCCGGCGAAACCAAAACCAAGCCAACCCAGCACTCGGTCAAGGAACTGCGTTCCATCGGCCTGCAGCCGGACGTGCTGGTGTGCCGTTCCGATCACCCGATCGATATTTCCTCGCGTCGCAAGATCGCGCAGTTCACCAACGTTGAAGAGCGTGCGGTGATTGCCCTGGAAGACGCCGACACCATCTACAAGATCCCGGGCATCCTGCATTCCCAGGGCCTGGACGATTTTGTGGTCGAGCGTTTCGGCCTGCAATGCGGCGGCGCGGATCTGTCCGAGTGGGAAGCCGTGGTCGACGCCAAGCTCAACCCTGAGCACGAAGTCACCATCGCCATGGTCGGCAAGTACATGGAGCTTTTGGACGCGTACAAGTCGCTGATCGAAGCGATGAGCCACGCCGGCATCAGCAACCGTACCAAGGTCAACCTGCGCTATATCGATTCCGAAGACATCGAGAACCAAGGCACCGCGCTGCTCGAAGGCGTCGACGCGATCCTCGTTCCAGGCGGTTTCGGCCTGCGTGGCGTGGAAGGCAAGATCACCGCCGTGCAGTACGCTCGTGAGCACAAGGTGCCGTACCTGGGGATCTGCCTGGGCATGCAAGTGGCCGTTATCGAGTTCGCTCGTAACGTGCTGGGCTGGAAAGACGCCAACTCCACCGAGTTCGATCATTCCAGCGGCCACCCGGTCGTAGGCCTGATCACCGAGTGGGAAGACGCCACCGGCGCCGTTGAAACCCGTACCGAATCGTCCGACCTGGGCGGCACCATGCGCCTCGGCGCGCAAGACTGTCTGCTGGAGCCGGGTTCGCTGGTCCACGACTGCTACGGCAAGGACGTGATCGTCGAGCGTCACCGTCACCGCTACGAAGTGAACAACAACCTGCTGCCGCAGATCAAAGCAGCCGGCCTGAAAGTCTCCGGTCGCTCCGGTGACGGCAAGCTGGTCGAAGTGGTCGAGGCGCCGGATCATCCATGGTTCGTGGCCTGCCAGTTCCACCCTGAGTTCACCTCGACGCCGCGCGACGGTCACCCGTTGTTCAGCGGTTTCGTTAAAGCAGCACTGACGCAACATCAGAAGAAGGCGTGAAGCTGATGGCCCAGAAGATCATTCGCGTAGGCGACATCGAGATTGCCAACGACAAGCCCATGGTGCTGTTCGGCGGCATGAACGTGCTGGAAAGCCGCGACATGGCGATGCAGGTCTGTGAAGAGTACGTCAAGGTTACCCAGAAACTGGGTATCCCTTATGTGTTCAAGGCCAGCTTCGACAAGGCCAACCGTTCGTCCGTGACCTCCTATCGCGGCCCGGGCCTTGAAGAAGGCATGCGGATCTTCCAGGACATCAAGCAAGCCTTCGGCGTGCCGATCATCACCGACGTCCACGAGCCTGAACAGGCTGCCGTGGTCGCCGAGGTGTGCGACATCATCCAGTTGCCGGCCTTCCTGTCGCGCCAGACCGACCTCGTGGTCGCCATGGCCAAGACCGGTGCGGTGATCAATATCAAGAAAGCCCAGTTCCTCGCGCCCCAGGAAATGAAGCACATCCTGAACAAGTGCGTGGAAGCGGGTAACGACCAGTTGATCCTCTGCGAGCGCGGTTCGAGCTTCGGCTACAACAACCTCGTGGTGGACATGCTCGGTTTCGGCATCATGAAACAGTTCGAATACCCGGTGTTCTTCGACGTGACCCACGCGCTGCAAATGCCGGGTGGCCGCGCCGACTCCGCTGGCGGGCGTCGTGCCCAGGTATTGGACCTGGCCAAGGCCGGCATCAGCCAGTCCCTGGCCGGCCTGTTCCTGGAAGCCCACCCGGACCCGGACAACGCCAAATGCGACGGTCCTTGCGCCCTGCGCCTGGACAAACTGGAGCCATTCCTGGCCCAGCTCAAGCAGTTGGACGAACTGGTCAAGAGTTTTCCGACGGTAGAGACCGCGTAAGCGCCAGTTCTCCGTGTAGGAGCCGAGCTTGCTCGCGATGAGGCCCGAGAGGGCACTATTACTGGCAAGTTTGTTCCAAATATTGCAATGTGCGCGACAAGTTAAATCGAGCGGTATAGAGCATTTTCGTCAACTTTGGAGTGTTTACAACAATGGCAAAAATCGTCGACATCAAAGGTCGTGAAGTTCTCGACTCCCGTGGCAACCCCACCGTCGAAGCCGACGTGCTTCTCGATAACGGCATCATCGGCAGCGCTTGCGCGCCGTCCGGTGCTTCCACAGGTTCCCGCGAAGCGCTGGAACTGCGTGATGGCGACAAGAGCCGTTACCTGGGCAAGGGTGTCCTCAAGGCGGTAGCCAACATCAACGGTCCGATTCGCGACCTGTTGCTGGGCAAAGACCCGCTGGACCAGAAAGCCCTGGACCACGCGATGATCAAACTCGACGGCACTGAAAACAAAGGCAGCCTGGGTGCCAACGCCATCCTCGCCGTGTCCCTGGCCGCCGCCAAGGCCGCCGCGCAGGACCAGGACCTGCCGCTGTACGCCCACATCGCCAACCTCAACGGCACTCCGGGTGTGTACTCGATGCCGGTGCCGATGATGAATATCATCAACGGCGGCGAGCACGCCGATAACAACGTCGACATCCAGGAATTCATGGTGCAGCCGGTTGGCGCCAAGACCTTCTCCGAAGGCCTGCGCATGGGCACCGAGATTTTCCATCACCTCAAGGCTGTGCTGAAGGCCCGTGGCCTGAGCACCGCCGTGGGTGACGAAGGTGGTTTCGCGCCGAACCTGGCGTCCAACGAAGATGCACTGAAAGTCATCTCCGAAGCCGTAGCCAACGCCGGCTACACCCTGGGCACCGACGTGACCCTGGCCCTGGACTGCGCTGCCAGCGAATTCTACGAAGACGGTAAGTACAACCTGTCCGGCGAAGGCCAGGTGTTCAACTCCGAAGGGTTTGCCGAGTACCTCAAGGGCCTGACCCAGCGCTACCCGATCATCTCGATCGAAGACGGCCTGGACGAGTCCGACTGGGACGGCTGGAAAATCCTCACCGACAAGATCGGCGAAAAAATCCAGCTGGTGGGCGACGACCTGTTCGTGACCAACACCAAGATCCTGAAAGAAGGCATCGACAAGAAGATCGCCAACTCGATCCTGATCAAGTTCAACCAGATCGGCACCCTGACCGAAACCCTGGAAGCCATCCAGATGGCCAAGGCCGCGGGCTACACCGCCGTGATCTCGCACCGCTCCGGCGAAACCGAAGACTCGACCATTGCCGACCTGGCCGTGGGCACGTCGGCGGGCCAGATCAAGACCGGCTCGCTGTGCCGTTCCGATCGCGTGTCCAAGTACAACCAATTGCTGCGTATCGAAGAGCAACTGGCGGGTAAAGCCAAGTACAACGGTCGCAGCGAGTTTCGCGGCTGATCAGTAAATGGTAAAAAGTCGGCAGATTGTGTCGGAAAAATCACGAGAGTGTGAAATTCGACGCTAATCTGATGACGATCAAGCACAAGCCTGGGTCTTCCAGGCTTCGTGCTATCCGTTGCTGCAAAAGTTTTGTATGGCGGTCTTTTTTCACTGGATACCCGATATTCGATGCGCAGTCCCAATTGGTTGTTCCTCGTCTTGCTCTTGTTGCTGGCTGGCCTGCAGTACCGCCTATGGGTGGGTAATGGCAGCTTTGCGCAGGTAAAAGACCTGACCCAGCAAATTGCCGACCAGCACGCCGAAAACGAACGCCTGCTGGAGCGCAATCGCGTTCTCGATGCCGAGGTGCTTGAGCTGAAAAAAGGCACGGAGACCGTCGAAGAGCGGGCTCGCCATGAGTTGGGCATGGTCAAGGAGGGCGAAACCCTCTACCAGTTGGCCCAATGAATCACCGTTTGCCGGCCTTCTGGGCCGTGATTCCTGCCGCGGGCATCGGTGCCCGTATGGCTGCGGACCGTCCCAAGCAGTACTTGCAACTGGGCGGGCGCACTATTCTCGAACACAGCCTTGGCTGTTTTCTCGACCACCCCTCGCTCAAGGGCCTGGTGGTCAGTCTTGCTGTTGATGACCCTTACTGGCCTCACCTCGCGTGTGCCGCTGACCCGCGTATCCAGCGGGCGGACGGTGGCTCGGAGCGTTCGGGCTCGGTACTCAATGCGTTGCTGCAGCTCAATGCCCTGGGCGCCAGCGATGATGATTGGGTCTTGGTGCATGATGCGGCGCGGCCTAACCTGAGTCGTGACGATCTCGACAAACTGCTCGCCGAACTCGCGGACGATCCGGTGGGCGGCCTGCTGGCTGTGCCGGCCCGCGATACCCTCAAGCGTGTAGACAAGCATGGTCGCGTCATCGAGACCGTTGACCGCAGCTTGATCTGGCAGGCCTACACGCCGCAGATGTTCCGCCTGGGTGCGCTGCACCGTGCACTGGCCGACAGCCTTGTGGCCGATGCGGTGATTACCGACGAAGCGTCGGCCATGGAATGGTCAGGCCAGGCGCCGCGCCTGATCGAAGGACGCTCGGACAATATCAAGGTGACCCGGCCCGAGGACCTGGAATGGCTGCGACTACGCTGGGCCAATCGGCTGTAGGAGCGAGCTTGCTCGCGAAAAACGTCAACGATAACGCGGACAATCTGGATTGAAGCGGCGCTCTCAAGTTTTTCGCGAGCAAGCTCGCTCCTACATAAACGATAAACGCCATCAATGCTCAGCACCGTACTCGGGCCGTTCGGCCAACCCTGCCTTTAAATAATCCACCAGCTTCCTGACCTTCGGCGACAAATGCCGCTGCTGCGGATACAACGCCCACACCGCCGTATTCGGCGGCTGATGCGCTTCCAGTAACGACACCAGCGCGCCACTGTGCAAATGCTCGAGCACGTAATAGTCCGGCAACTGACACAAACCCACCCCTTGCAACGCCGCGTCCAACACCGCTTGCCCACTGTTGCAGCGCCAGTTGCCCTGCACCCTTTGGGAAAATTCGCGCCCGTCCTGGGCCAGTTGCCAGATGTCCGAGCTGCCGATCAGGCAGTTGTGCCGAGTCAATTCCGACAAACTGTGCGGCCGCCCATACCGCGCCAGGTAGGACGGCGACGCGCACAAGTACATGCGGCGCGGCGCCAGGCGGCTGGCGACCATGCGCGAGTCTTGCAGGCGTCCCAGGCGAATCGCCAGGTCGAGGCCTTCGTGTACCAAGTCCAACTGACGATTGCTCAGTTCGATGTCCACCCGCAGTTGCGGGTAAAGCCCCATGAACCGCGTCACCAGCGGCACGATGAATCGTTCGCCATACGCCACGGCGCAGGTCATGCGCAGCATGCCCTTGGGCTCGCTGGCGAGGTCGCCGACGGCGCGCAGGGCCTCTTCGCGGCCATCCTGCAGGCGCTGGCAGTGTTGCAGAAAGGTCTGGCCGGCTTCGGTCAGGGTCACCTTGCGCGTACTGCGATACAGCAAGCGCGTTTGCAGCCGTTCTTCCAGGCGAGCCACTTGCCGGCTGATGTGCGACGAAGACACCCCAAGGCGTTCCGCCGCCGCGGTGAATTGGCTGCATTCAGCGACGGCGACGAACTCATCGATGCCTTCCCAGCGGTTTTCCAGCATGGCGATTATCCCTGTATAGCAATAAAGTTTTGCTTTTGCCTGGATTATTAATCAGCGGGGCATGTTTTACACTCGCCGTCTTAGTTTTTAACTCCCAGGAGAAACCCGGATGATCAAGTCCCGCGCCGCCGTAGCCTTCGAAGCCAAGAAGCCCCTCGAGATCGTAGAAGTGGATGTCGCCATGCCCAAGGCCGGCGAAGTGCTGTTGCGCGTGGTTGCGTCCGGCGTGTGCCATACCGACGCCTACACGTTGTCGGGTGCCGACCCGGAAGGCATCTTCCCGTCGATTCTCGGCCATGAAGGCGGTGCGGTGGTTGAGGCGATCGGCGAGGGCGTGACCTCGGTTGCAGTCGGCGACCATGTGATCCCGCTCTACACCCCGGAATGCGGCAAGTGCAAATTCTGCCTGTCGGGCAAGACCAACCTGTGCCAGGCGATTCGTGCCACCCAGGGCAAAGGCCTGATGCCCGACGGCACCACGCGGTTTTCCTACAAGGGTCAGCCGATTTTCCACTACATGGGCACCTCGACCTTTTCCGAGTACACCGTGCTGCCGGAAATTTCCGTGGCGAAGATTCCTAAAGACGCGCCGCTGGAAAAAGTCTGCCTGCTCGGCTGTGGCGTCACCACCGGCATCGGTGCGGTGATCAACACTGCCAAGGTCAAGCCCGGCGATACCGTCGCCATCTTCGGCTTGGGCGGTATCGGCCTGTCGGCGGTGATCGGCGCGGTAAAAGCCAAGGCCGGTCGCATCATCGCCATCGACATCAACCCGGCCAAGTTCGAAATCGCCAAGCAACTGGGCGCCACCGACTGCATCAACCCGAAAGACTACGATCGCCCGATCCAGGACGTGATTGTCGATTTGACTGACGGCGGCGTGGACTTTTCCTTCGAGTGCATCGGCAACGTGCAACTGATGCGCGCCGCCCTCGAGTGCTGCCACAAAGGCTGGGGCGAATCGGTGATCATCGGCGTTGCCGGTGCCGGCCAGGAAATTTCCACCCGTCCATTCCAACTGGTGACCGGCCGCGTCTGGCGCGGTTCGGCCTTTGGCGGCGTGCGTGGTCGCAGCGAGCTGCCCAGCTACGTGGAAATGGCCCAGAGCGGCGAGATCCCGTTGGACACCTTCATCACCCACACCATGGGCCTGGAAGACATCAACAAAGCGTTTGATCTGATGCATGAAGGCAAGAGCATTCGTACCGTCATTCACTTCTGAGGTCGGCCATGAGTCTGGAAAACCTGTCGTGCCAGAAGAGCTTCGGCGGCTGGCATAAACGCTACAAGCATCATTCCGAGGTGCTCGGTTGCGACATGACCTTCGCCGTCTACCTGCCGCCGCAAGCGGAGCAGGGCGGCAAGCTGCCGGTGGTGTACTGGCTGTCCGGGTTGACCTGCACCGATGAAAACTTCATGCAGAAAGCCGGCGCCCAGCGCATGGCGGCCGAACTGGGGCTGATCATTGTTGCGCCGGACACCAGCCCGCGTGGTCCTGGGGTGCCGGGCGATCCGGACAACGCCTGGGATTTCGGCCTGGGGGCCGGGTTCTATCTGAATGCCACCCAGGAACCCTGGGCCAAGCACTATCGGATGCATGACTACGTGGTGCAGGAATTGCCGGCGTTGGTTGAGGCGCATTTCCCGGCTTCGCAGAAGCGCGGTATCAGCGGCCACTCCATGGGCGGCCACGGTGCGCTGGTATGTGCATTGCGCAACCCCGGGCGTTACCTATCGGTGTCGGCGTTTTCGCCGATCAACAACCCGATGGATTGCCCATGGGGCCAGAAAGCCTTCTCCCGTTACCTGGGCGAAGAGCGCTCGAAGTGGCGCGAGTGGGACGCTTGCGTGCTGATCAGCGAAGCCGCGGAAAAGCTGCCGTTGCTGGTGGACCAGGGCGACCGCGACGACTTCCTCGCGGTGCAGCTCAAGCCCGAAGCCCTGCAGCAAGCGGCGAAAGCGGCCAACCATCCGCTCGAACTGCGCCTGCAACCGGGCTACGACCACAGCTACTTCTTTATCGCCAGCTTCATCGAAGATCATTTGCGACATCATGGCCGTGCTTTGCTCGGTTAATATGCGACAAAAGTAGGTAGAATCACGCCCTGAATTAAATCGGGGCGTTTTTTTATGCGTATTGGCCACGGCTACGATGTGCACCGTTTCGCTGAAGGCGATTTCATCACCCTGGGCGGCGTGCGGATCGCGCACCACCATGGGTTGCTGGCTCATTCCGACGGCGATGTCCTGCTGCACGCGTTGAGCGACGCCTTGCTCGGCGCCGCGGCGCTCGGCGATATCGGCAAGCACTTTCCGGACACCGACCCGACCTTCAAGGGCGCGGACAGCCGGGTATTGCTGCGCCATGTGGTCGGCCTGATCCACGCCAAAGGCTGGAAGGTCGGCAACGTCGATAACACCATCGTGGCCCAGGCGCCGAAAATGGCCCCCCACATCGAGTCGATGCGCGCGCTGATCGCGGCGGATCTGCACATTGAATTGGATCAAGTGAACGTGAAAGCCACCACCACCGAAAAGCTCGGGTTTACCGGTCGTGAAGAGGGCATTGCGGTACATTCCGTCGCTTTGTTGCTGCGCGCATGAACGACTTGCAACTGCTGGGCCCGCGGGCCTATGGCGAGGCCTTGGGCAGCGCCGTGCTGAAGGCTACCGCGGAAGATTTCCAGGTCGACGAAGTGCTCGATATCCCGCTGAGCGGTGAGGGTGAGCACCTGTGGCTGTGGGTGGAAAAGCGTGGCCTCAACACCGAAGAAGCCGCGCGCCGGATCGCCAAGGCCGCCGGCGTGCCGTTGCGCACCGTCAGCTATGCCGGGCTCAAGGATCGCCAGGCGTTGACCCGCCAGTGGTTCAGTGTGCAACTGCCGGGCAAGGCCGATCCGGACCTGAGCGGCGCGGAAAACGACACCCTCAAGATCCTCAAGACCGGCCGCCACAAGCGCAAGCTGCAACGCGGTGCTCATTCGGCCAACGGTTTTACCTTGCGCCTGACGCAACTGGCGGGGGATCACGCGGCCATCGATGCGCGCTTGCAACTGATCGCCCAGCACGGCATTCCCAATTATTTCGGCACCCAGCGCTTTGGCCACAACGGCGGCAATGTGGTGGATGCGCGTGAGTGGGCGGCCCGCAAGGCCTTGCCGGAGCAGCGCAACGTGCGTTCGCGGTTGCTGTCGACGGCGCGCAGTTACCTCTTCAACAAAGTGTTGGCGGCCCGTGTCGCGGACGGTTCCTGGCAGCGTGCGCAGGTCGGCGATCTGCTGGCCTTCACCGACAGCCGCAGTTTTTTCCCGGCGGGGGAGGCTGAATGCAGCGATCCGCGCCTGGCGATCCTCGATCTGCACCCCACCGGACCGCAGTGGGGCGAAGGCGATTCGCCAGCCAGCGGTGCAACCCATGCGCTGGAGCAGGCGGTTGCCGCCAGTGAGGCCGACCTGCGCGATTGGCTGGTGAATGCCGGCATGAGCCAGGAACGTCGCATTCTGCGACTGCCCATTGGCGGGTTGACGTGGCATTATCCCGGGCCTGACATTCTGCAATTGGAATTCGTCCTGCCGGCCGGATGCTTCGCCACTGTCTTGGTGCGCGAGCTTGTTGATCTGGTGCCGGTGGGGCAGACGGACAGCCCATGCGTATTCTGATATCAAATGACGACGGTGCCACCGCACCCGGCCTCGCCGCGCTTCATGCTGCGCTGGCGGATTACGCCGAGTGCGTGGTGGTTGCCCCCGACCAGGACAAGAGCGGCGCCAGCAGTTCGCTGACGCTCGACCGTCCGCTGCACGTACACGTTCTGGCCAATGGCTATATCAGCGTGAACGGCACCCCCACCGACTGCGTACACCTGGCGATCAACAGTTTGTTGGATCAGGAGCCGGACCTGGTGGTGTCGGGCATCAACCTCGGCGCCAACCTGGGGGATGACGTGCTGTATTCCGGCACGGTGGCTGCGGCCCTGGAAGGGCGTTTCCTGGGGCGGACCTCGTTCGCCTTTTCGTTGACCTCGCGTCAATTGGACAACCTGCCGACGGCCGCGCATTTCGCGCGCAAGCTGGTGGAGGCCCACGGTTCCCTCGATCTGCCGCCCCGGACGGTGCTTAACGTCAATATCCCCAACTTGCCCCTCGAGCATATTCGCGGTATCCAGCTCACGCGCCTGGGCCATCGCGCCCGCGCGGCGGCGCCGTTGAAGGTGGTCGACCCGCGTGGCAAGGAAGGTTATTGGATCGCCGCTGCGGGCGATGCCGAAGACGGTGGGCCGGGCACTGACTTTCATGCGGTGATGCAAGGCTATGTATCGATTACCCCGTTGCAGCTCGATCGCACCTTCAGTGATGCCTTCAGTAGTCTCGATGGCTGGCTGGAGGACTTGCGCTGATGGCTCGTGAACAAGACGACCTGTTGCGTCGCGGCATCGGGATGACCTCCCAGCGCACCCGCGAGCGTCTGATCCAGCGCCTGTACGAAGAAGGCCTGTCCAACGCCCAGGTACTGGAAGTGATCCGGCGCACGCCCCGGCACCTGTTTGTCGATGAGGCCCTGGCCCATCGCGCCTATGAAGACACGGCGTTGCCGATCGGGCATAACCAGACCATTTCCCAGCCGTATATGGTTGCGCGTATGAGCGAGCTGCTGCTGGCGGCGGGCCCGTTGGACAAGGTGCTGGAGATCGGCACCGGTTCCGGCTACCAGACTGCCGTGCTGTCGCAGTTGGTGGAGCGCGTGTTCTCGGTGGAGCGCATCAAGGTGCTGCAGGATCGCGCCAAGGAACGCCTGGTGGAACTGAACCTGCGCAACGTGGTGTTCCGCTGGGGCGATGGCTGGGAAGGCTGGCCGGCGCTGGCGCCGTATAACGGCATCATCGTCACCGCGGTCGCCACCGATGTACCGCAGGCGTTGCTCGATCAACTGGCCCCTGGCGGTCGGCTGGTGATCCCGGTGGGTTCCGGCGAAGTGCAACAATTGATGCTCATTATCCGTGAAGACGAAGGCTTTTCCCGGCATGTGCTCGGCGCCGTGCGTTTCGTGCCGTTGCTCAATGGCCCGCTGGCCTGATCATTTATTCGCGAGCAGTGAATTCTGTTGGCGGCGATGTGTCTTACGGCGGGGTCTATAGAGTCAACATGATCGGTCGTTGGTTTTAAACGCGATGAATCTTTCGTTTCAGTCGTGTGCCAGTAAAAAGCCAATGCCCAGTTATACTTACGACATATTTCAAGCCTGATACAGGCATTCATGTTCAGCCACCACAAAGGGAGCGGCGGGTGAGTCTCACAGGTCTTGCGCAGCGTATGAGTAAAACAAGCTTTCAGCGACTGGTGCTTGGCCTTGTCTTGAGTTCCTTATTGGCGGCTTGTTCGAGCACGCCTTCCGGGGGCGCGAGGGTGGTTGATCGCACGAATGCCGCGCCGCAGAAGCCGACCGTGACCACGGGGCAGTATGTGGTGCGCAAGGGCGATACGTTGTTTTCGATTGCCTTCCGCTATGGCTGGGACTACAAGGCGCTCGCCGCGCGCAACAATATTCCGGTGCCCTACACGATACATCCGGGTCAGACGATTCGCTTCGATGGACGCACCGGTTCAACACCGACATCAGTGGTGACAAACACCACATCTTCGCCCTCGTCCTCGAGCAGAACCACGATCATCACGCGGCCTGCAGGCAGCGCCGCGCCTGCGGTTGCGAGCAAACCGGCAGCCGCGCCGCTGCCGCCTGCGGGGCCTGCGCCGACCGGCTGGGGATGGCCGTCGAACGGCGTATTGATTGGAAAATTCTCTTCAAACGGTAGTTTGAATAAAGGCATTGATATCGCCGGGGATTTGGGACAGCCTGTTTTAGCTGCATCTGATGGGACAGTGGTGTACGCCGGGAGTGGTTTGCGGGGCTACGGCGAGCTGGTCATCATCAAACACAGCGATACCTACGTCAGTGCTTACGGCCACAACCGTAGGCTGTTGGTTCGGGAGGGGCAGCAGGTCAAAGTCGGACAGACAATTGCCGAAATGGGGTCAACTGGTACAGACCGGGTGAAACTGCACTTTGAGATTCGCCGCCAAGGGAAACCTGTAGATCCTCTGCAATTCCTACCCCGTCGTTGATGTGTTGCCAGCCTGTTCCCTCACGTAGAAGGAACAGGCTCCAGCGTTGCCAAGGATAAAGGCGTCGCTTGAGCTTGAGGTCGAACTCACCAAAGGACTATAACAATGGCTCTCAGTAAAGAAGCGCCGGAGTTTGACATCGACGATGAGGTTCTCCTTACGGAGACCGGCATCGCTATGGAATCGATGTCGAATGAGGGAATGGCTGTACCTTCAGTTCGCACCAAATCCAAGAACTCCACTGCGTTAAAGCAACATAAGTACATTGACTACACGCGGGCGCTCGATGCGACCCAGCTGTACCTCAATGAAATCGGCTTTTCCCCTCTGCTGACTCCCGAAGAAGAAGTCCATTTTGCGCGCTTGTCGCAAAAGGGCGATCCGGCTGGGCGCAAGCGCATGATTGAAAGCAACCTGCGTCTGGTGGTGAAAATCGCCCGACGCTACGTCAATCGCGGGCTGTCCCTGTTGGACCTGATCGAGGAGGGCAACCTGGGCTTGATCCGGGCGGTGGAGAAGTTCGACCCCGAACGCGGCTTCCGCTTCTCGACCTATGCCACCTGGTGGATTCGTCAGACCATCGAACGGGCGATCATGAATCAAACCCGCACGATCCGGTTGCCGATCCATGTGGTCAAGGAGCTCAACGTCTACCTGCGGGCGGCGCGTGAGCTGACACAAAAACTCGATCATGAACCCTCTCCCGAAGAAATCGCCAACCTGCTGGAAAAACCGGTGGGCGAGGTCAAGCGCATGCTCGGTCTTAACGAGCGCGTGTCTTCGGTCGACGTCTCACTGGGCCCGGATTCGGACAAAACCCTGCTGGACACCCTGACGGATGATCGCCCGACAGACCCTTGCGAGCTGTTGCAGGACGATGATCTTTCCCAAAGCATTGACCAGTGGTTGTCGGAGCTTACGGACAAGCAGCGCGAGGTGGTGATTCGCCGCTTCGGCCTGCGCGGTCATGAGAGCAGCACCCTGGAGGATGTAGGCCTGGAGATCGGCTTGACCCGTGAGCGGGTGCGGCAGATCCAGGTAGAAGGGCTCAAGCGCTTGCGTGAGATCCTGGAGAAGAACGGCTTGTCGAGCGAGTCGTTGTTTCAGTAACGACGCAGTCTGAATGTGGGAGGGGGCTTGCTCCCGATGGCAGTGGATCAGTCACTGGATGTATTGACTGACCCACTGCCATCGGGAGTAAGTCCCCTCCCATATTTTTTGCGCTCATGCATGCCCAAATCCCAGGCATAAAAAAACCCCGCTTTTAAGGGCGGGGTTCTTTCGACTGAGTCAGTACAAGTTAGATAACTTGAACTTCTTCAGCTTGCATGCCTTTCTGACCGCGGGTAGCGATGAAAGAAACCTGTTGGCCTTCTTTCAGGCTTTTGAAGCCGTCGGATTGGATAGCTTTGAAGTGAACGAACAGGTCGTCACCGGATTGTGGAGTGATGAAGCCGAAGCCTTTTTCATCGTTGAACCACTTAACGGTACCAGTTTGGCGATTAGACATGGTGTATCTCCTTGGACAAAGTTAACTGCGACTCAGGAAAAGCCCTGGCCGAGACTGAGTGCAAAGAGCAGGAAAAATTCTTGGAGATGGTTGGATCGAAATTCAACATATCGTGTAGAGATTCTCAGTGACACAAGCAGCACAGTGGCGCCACCTTAACCCTTTTTCCGGAACGTGCCAATGGTATTTCCGAAGGTTTCTCTAATTTCGTGACTGGCGGTGGTATTTACGTCCGTCGCGCACGCCGATTCGGGTCCCGGCCCCAATGGGCGCGGCTTGTACAAGGCGGGCATTGATCAACACATTCGTCAACAAAAGCCCCACGCCCTTTGAACCCCAACGCCTGCCCCGGTAAGATGCCCAACAGAATTTTTCCACCTCGCTATCAGGACACCCGCCATGAGCATCAAATCGGACAAGTGGATTCGCCGCATGGCGCAAGAGCACGGCATGATCGAACCGTTCGTTGAGCGCCAGATCCGTGGTGACGACGCCGATCGCGTGATTTCGTATGGTGTTTCCAGCTACGGCTACGACGTGCGTTGTGCCGATGAGTTCAAGGTGTTCACCAATATCAACTCGGCGATCGTCGATCCGAAGAACTTCGACGAAAAGAGCTTCGTCGACGTCAAGAGCGACGTGTGCATCATCCCGCCCAACTCCTTCGCCCTGGCGCGCACCGTGGAGTTCTTCCGTATTCCCCGCGACGTGCTGACCATCTGCCTGGGTAAAAGCACTTACGCGCGCTGCGGCATCATCGTCAACGTGACGCCACTTGAGCCTGAGTGGGAAGGTCACGTCACCCTGGAATTCTCCAACACCACCACCCTGCCAGCGAAGATCTACGCCAACGAAGGCGTGGCGCAGATGCTGTTCCTGCAGTCCGATGAGGCCTGTGAAGTGTCCTACAAGGACCGTGCTGGCAAGTACCAGGGCCAGCGCGGCGTCACCTTGCCACGCGCTTGATCGAAAGCTCCTACGCGTAAAGGGAATTAGTCTGCGGAAAGTGACTCTATTGGGTGTACTGCTTCGGTGCGTGCAATGCGCGCCGAGCCACGCTTGAGGAGTACCTTATGAAACTCGACCCGCGAATCAGCGCCGAACTCGCCCGGCTTGAACCCAACCAGATTGGTGTTCTGGCCTGGTCCCTGATGGCCGACCCTGCTTATGCGGGTGGTATCCCCGGTCAACCTGAGCCCGATTCCCCGTACCCTACCGAACCCGACGAACCTGGCGAACCGACCCTTCCGGACGAGCCGCCACCCGCGCCGATGGCCTGATGCCTGCAGATTGGAATGTGGTCAGTCCTTCCGCGGGCTGGCCATTTCTCCTGGCGGCCGATCACAAATATCCGCCGTGTTGCACTCAGTATCCCCAGCAAAGCCCCAAAACGCGGGCAGCGGGCTGCCTGCGCGCTTATCGTGGATTGCCGCGCTCAAGCGCATGGGCCGGCTGGGCGGGCTCTCAGAGCGCTTAGGCGGCGCAGGGGGCGCGTGGGAAGATCGGCGAAGGCTTACTTCAGATTGCCACTCAGGAACTGTTGCAGGCGCTCACTTTTCGGGTTGCCCAGCACATCCTCCGGCGTGCCTTGCTCTTCCACCAGGCCCTTGTGTAGGAACAGCACCTGGTTCGACACCTTGCGCGCAAAGCTCATCTCGTGGGTCACCATGATCATGGTGCGGCCTTCCTCGGCCAGGCCCTGGATCACCTTCAGCACTTCGCCCACCAGCTCCGGGTCGAGGGCCGAGGTGGGTTCGTCGAACAGCATCACTTCCGGTTCCATCGCCAGGGCGCGGGCGATGGCCACGCGTTGCTGCTGGCCGCCGGAGAGAAATGCCGGGTATTGATCGGCCACGCGGGCCGGCAGTCCGACTTTGTCCAGGTAGCGACGGGCACGGTCTTCGGCGTCTTTCTTACTGCAGCCCAGCACCCGGCGCGGGGCCATGGTGATGTTTTCCAGCACGCTCATGTGGCTCCACAGGTTGAAGTGCTGGAACACCATCGCCAGGCGTGTGCGCAGGCGCTGCAGCTCGGCATCGTCGGCCACGCGCATGCCGTGGCGGTCGCTGACCATGCGGATCGGCTTGTCATCCAGGGTCATCGCGCCGTCGTTGGGGGTTTCCAGAAAGTTGATGCAGCGCAGGAAGGTGCTCTTGCCCGAGCCGCTGGCGCCGATCAGGCTGATCACGTCACCGGTCTTGGCCTTGAGCGAGACGCCTTTGAGCACTTCATTGTCGCCATAGCTTTTATGCAGGCCTTCAACGGTCAGTTTGTACATGGGGCGTGCATCCTCAAGGCGAAAGTAGGTAGCCGCTGCGGTAGGCCTCTGAGCCTGCGACATGGCCGATGACCATCCCCGCAGTGGCCATGCGCCGTAGCGAACGGGCGTAAAGCAGGCCGGCGTTTTGACAATGCACAGGCGTTACGCGGTCAGTAATGGGGTCGATGATTTCGGCGATCAGTTGCCCGGCTTCGAGGTACTCGCCGGGCAAGGCACTGAACACCAGCAGGCCGCCGACCGGCGTCGCCACCGGTTCGACTCCCGCCAGCGGGGTGGCCGGGTAGGGCAGGGCGGGCAGCGGTGCCACGTCGCCGGCAATCGCGCCGAAGTGAATCAGGTAGTCGATGATCGCCTGGCAGTCGAGGCCGGCCAGGCCGTGGTTGACGTCACCCTGGCCGCGCAGCTCGACGGTTACCGAAAAGCTGCCCATGGGGATCGGGAAGCGCTCGCCGAAGCGTTGCTGCAATTGCCACCACACCAGGCTGAAGCACTCATCGAAAGATTGCCCGCCGGAATCGGTGGCCAGCAAGTTGGCCTCCGAGCCGATATAGCGCGCCAACGGCTCCACCTGTGGCCAGGCCTCGGGCGTGGTGTACAGGTGCGCCACGGCTTCGAAATCGCAATGCAGGTCGAGCACCATGTCGGCATCGCAAGCCAGGCGTTGCAGCACCAGGCGCTGGGACTGCAACTGCGTCGCGGCGGTTTGTGCGGCCAACGCGGTGGAGAGTGCCGTGCGGATCAATTCGACGTTGCGCTGGGGATCATCCCCGAGCAAATCCTCGACCCGATCGCCCACCTCTTCACTGAGGTCGACAAACAGGCGATTGAAGTTCTGCCCGCTTTCCAGCTCATAGCGGCCCAGCGGGATGTCCATCAACACTTGTTCGAGGCCCGCCGGGTTGGCGATCGGCACCAGCACGATCTCGCTGCGCAAGCGCCCGGCGGCGGCCAGTTGCGCCAGGCGCGCC
This sequence comes from Pseudomonas veronii, assembly GCF_002028325.1. Lineage (NCBI taxonomy): Bacteria > Pseudomonadati > Pseudomonadota > Gammaproteobacteria > Pseudomonadales > Pseudomonadaceae > Pseudomonas > Pseudomonas veronii. The sequence goes on from NZ_CP018420.1 coordinate 1,508,429, forward strand.
TTGAGGTGCCAGGCCACCAGCATGCCCGGCAATTCATCGGCATGCAGTGACGACTGGATATAGACCTTGCGTTCGGCCAGCTCCGGGCCGAAGTGGAAACTGTGAATCTGCCGTGCCGTGCCAGGCACGGGCGCGATCAGTTCATGAACCTGATGACGCATGAAGGCTCCTTAGTGGCTCGGCCCGAGGAAGGCCAGCCAGCGGCGCTCCGCCAGACGAAACAGACCGACCAGGGCAAAGGTCACGGTCAGGTAGATCAGCGCAGCGATGCCGAACGATTGAAAGGTGAGGAACGTGGCCGAGTTGGCGTCCCGGGCCACTTTGAGAATGTCCGGGATCGTCGCGGTAAACGCCACTGTCGTCGAGTGCAGCATCAAAATCACTTCGTTGCTGTAGTACGGCAATGAACGGCGCAGGGCCGACGGCATGATGACATAGGCGTACAGCTTCCAGCCGCTGAGGCCGTAGGCTTTGGCCGCTTCGACTTCGCCGTGGGCCATGCTGCGGATCGCCCCGGCGAAAATCTCCGTGGTGTAGGCGCAGGTGTTGAGGGCAAAGGCCAGGACCGTGCAGTTCATCGCATCGCGAAAGAACGCATCCAGCACCGGTTGGGCGCGCACGGCGGCGATGCTGTAGATGCCGGTGTAACAGATCAGCAATTGGATATAGAGCGGCGTGCCGCGAAACAGGTAGGTGTAGAACTGCACCGGCCAGCGCACCAAGGGATTGCGCGACACCCGGGCGATGGACAGCGGAATCGACACCAGGAAGCCGATCACCAGCGAGGCGCTGAGCAACCACATGGTCATGGCCAGGCCGGTGATGTGCTGGCCATCGCTGTAAAGGAATGGGCGCCAGTATTCCTGCAAGAGTTCGATCATCGCACGGCCTCCCGCGAGCCTGCCGAATAGCGACGTTCAAGACGGCGCAGGACAAAGTTGGACGCACTGGTGATCAGCAGGTAGATCAATGCGGCGATCACTAGGAAGTAAAACAGCTGATAGGTGCTCTTGCCGGCGTCCTGCGCGGCCTTGACCAGATCCGCGAGGCCGATGATCGACACCAGTGCGGTGGCCTTGAGCATTACCATCCAGTTGTTGCCGATGCCCGGCAGGGCAAAGCGCATCATTTGCGGGAAGGTCACGTAGCGAAACCGCTGCCCGCGCTTGAGGCCGTAAGCCGTGGCGGCTTCCAGTTGACCACGGGGCACCGCGAGGATCGCGCCGCGAAAGGTTTCGGTGAAGTACGCACCGTAAATAAAGCCCAGGGTGATCACCCCGGCGCTGAATGGGTCGATTTCGATGTATTCCCATTCCATGAAGTCGGTAAGACCGGTCAGCCAGGTTTGCAGGCTGTAGAAAATCAGCAGCATCAGCACCAGGTCGGGCACGCCACGAATCAACGTGGTGTAGAGCTGGGCGGGAATGCGCAGGAACGGCAGGCTGGACAGTTTGGCGCTGGCGCCGAGCAGGCCCAGCAACACGCTGACGGCCAGGGACAGCACCGACAACTTGAGGGTCATCCAGGTGCCTTGCAGCAACAGCGGGCCGAAACCCTTCAAACTGAACGCGCTCAGCCCGAGGGTTTGCAACAGTTCTTCGAACATAAATCAGGACCTATGGCGATAAAACAGCGCCCCTCCCGGGAAGGGGCGCCCCAGGCATTATTTGCCGCTGTACAGGTTCAGATCGCCAAAGTGTTTCTTCTGGATGCTGGCGTAGGTGCCATCATCGTGTAACGCTTTGATACCTTTATCCAAAAGGGCCTTCAGCTCAGTGTTACCTTTTTTGATACCGACCGCGGTTTTCGACGGCAGCAATGGGTCGTCGATGGCCGCGCTGACTTCGTAACCGGCACCGGCCGGCGACTTCAGGAAGCCCAGTTCGGCTTGCAGCATGTCCTGCACGGAGGCGTCGAGACGGCCGGAGGTCAGGTCAGCGTAGACCTGGTCCTGGTTGGCATAAGCCTTGGTCGTCACGCCGGCCTTGTCCAGCACGGCCTTGGCGTAGGCTTCCTGGATGGTGCCTTGCTCGTAGCCCACGGTTTTGCCCTTGAGCGACTCAGGCGTGGAGTAGCCGGCGCCCTTCTTGAATACCAGCGAAGTCGGGCCGGAGAACAGTTCGTTGGAGAAGTCGATGGCCTTCATGCGGGCTTCGGTGACGGTCATGGACGAAATCACACCGTCGAATTTGTTGGCTTTGAGGCCTGGAATCATGCCGTCGAAGTCGCTTTCGACCCACTTGCACTTGACCTTCAGTTCGGCGCAGATCGCATTGCCCAGGTCGATGTCGAAGCCCACCAGGCTGCCGTCAGCGGCTTTGGACTCGAACGGCGCGTAGGAAGGATCGACACCAAAACGCAATTCCTTGTATTCCTTGGCCAAGGCGGAACCAGCGGCCATGCACAGAGCCAGTGCAGAAAGGGTCAGCAATGCTTTTTTCATTATGTAATCCCTGGAAACCAAGATAAGCGCTTGTGGCGCGTTTAGGACTGTTACTGAACGGTGTCAGACGGATCACAAGTAGCAATTTCTGCACCATAGTTCCGAATGCAGCTCCGAATGATCGTTTTAAAAGGTGGGAAGAGGGAGCTATGAGTATAGGAGGTGCCCGAAAATGGGCATGAAAAATAGGCTGCACTATTTTGGATCGAGCGCAGATTAAAAAATGTGGGAGCAGGCAAGCCTGCTCCCACCTGTTGGTACGGTTATTTGCCGGGCGTGAGGGTCAGCCTGGCTTTCCCATACACCTTGTCAAAGTTCTGCGGCTGCATCGGGAAGCTCAGGTATTGCGCCTTGAGCGACGGATCGATGCCATTGGCATAGTTCGGGCTGACCGGGTTGCCGGACTGGCCGATACCGCCCTGGCCCGTCATCGGTTCTGCCTGGCCGAAGTCGACAATCATGCGCAGTGCCGGCACTTGGGTGGTGTCGAAACTCTCCCCCCAGTTGTACGGCGCCGGGTTCAGGGTGTTGTGGTCGCCGCCGCTGGCCAGCGGGCCGCGGATCACCTGGCCATTGCGGTTCTTCCAGGTGGTGCTGTGCAGTTTGCCCCACTGCCAGGCCTTGTGATCGGTACCCAGTTGGCTGTCGCCGGCAGTGATCGCAGCGGCCAGGCTGCGGGCGAGGATCGTCGGCTTGTCTTCTTTCTGCGCGGTGCGGACATCGTCCCAGAACGGGCTGTCTTCACGGCCCAGCAGGTGGTCGGCCTGGGCGGCGTAGGACAGGCTCGCGTTGCTGACAAAGGCTTTCCAGCTGGCGCTGTTTTGCGGGCCGAGTTCGTCGAGGAAGATCTGTTTGCTGCTTTCCTGCAGGAACAGCTCATACATCGCTGCGTCGGCGGACGTCGGCGCCAGGCGGCCGTCAAACGCCATCAGACGATTCAGCGCTTCACGGGCCTTGGCCTGTTCGGCCGCGGGCAGCGCAGCGATCGCCTGTTTCAGCGGCTGCGCCATGCCCGGCGCCTGGAACATGTTCTTGAGCTTGGCGGCGAACGTGGTGGTCTGGTCGTATTGCATGGCGATCATGCTGCGGCTGTCGTGCTTGCCGGCATTGGCCAATTGCGCCAGGCGCTCGCTGCGCTCCGGAGCGTCCCAGGAGTTGGACAGTTGCATGCCATAACCGCGCGGCGCGGTACGTTGGTTGGCGGTGCCGATCCAGCCTTGGGCCGGGTCCTGGTCATAAGGGTGCAGCATCGCGTCGGCGTAACCGTCCCAGTCGAAGCGCGCATCCCAGCCCGGCGAGGGCAGCAGGCCTTCGCCTTCGCGGCGGTTGGGGAAGCGCCCGGTAACCTGCCAGCCGATGTTGCTGGCATCGGCGAACACCATGTTCAAGGCGATGGCGCGGATTTCCCGGGTCGCATCCGAGGCCTTGGCGGCGTTTTGCGCGCGGGACAGGTCGAAGAACGCATCAAGGCTCTTGTCGTCCTTGAAGTCCGCCGTTTGCAGGGCCAGGCCCAGCCCGCTGGTCAGCGCCTGGCTGCTGTTGAGCAGGGCACCGTGGCGGGTTTCGTACACCACCTCACGAATCGAGCGTTGGCCTTTGATGAAAAAGGTTTCGTTGCGCACAGCGGCCGGTAGCCATTTACCGTTGTTCTCGTAGTACAGCGCGCTGCCCTGGCGTTTGACCTTTTCCAGGAACAGGTCCTGGGTGTCGCCCTTGACCGTGCTCATGCTCCACGCCACTTTGCCGTTGAAGCCGGACAACAGGGTCGGCAGGCCGGCGATCGAGGCGCCGACGGCCTGGTATTTCGGTGCGCGGATCTGCACGTAGTTCCATGGCGACGGGGCTTGCGGCTGGGCCGCGAGGTCGTTGGCCAGCAGGCTCTTGCCGCTGCGGCTGCGTTGCGGGCCGATGGCCCAGTTGCTCGAAGTGGTCACCGCCAGTGAGTTGAGGCTGCTCAGTTGCTGGCTGACCGTGTCCAACCCGGCCAGGCCGGTGATCTGGCTCAGGTTCACGCCCTTGAGCTTGTCGGCTTCGGCCAGGGGGATCGGCTCGTCCGGCGCGCTTGGGGTGAGCCAGGCGAGTTTGTCGACACCGATCTTTTGCGCGAGCACCAGCGATGACAATTCTTCCTGCAGGTTGGCCGACTCGCTGAAATTCAACAGGCAGAACAACAGCGCCGAATCTTCCGGCTTCCAGTACTCGGGTTTGTAACCTGTCTGGGCCAGGTCCGGCGGCAGCTTGTCGCGGTAGCGGAACAGGTAGGCGTTGACGCCACGGGCATACACTTCAAAGAAGCGCTTGAGGCGCGGCGACGAGGCGTTGTAGAGCTCGCCGGCGCTTTTTTTCAGGTTGACCGCGCGCATGAAACGGTCGACATCCAGCACCTCGGGGCCGGACATTTCCGCCAGACGGCCCTGGGCCAGCAGGCGCAACGTGACCATCTGCGTGATGCGGTCGCTGGCATGCACATAGCCGAGGCTGAACAGTGCGTCGTGGAAGGTATTGCTTTCAATCAGCGGCATGCCCTGGGCATTGCGGCGTATCGAAACATTCTGCGCGAGGCCCTTGATCGGCTGGACGCCGGTAACGGGGGGCAGGGTGTCCTGGGTGCTCTGGAGCTGGCAACCGGCCAGGCTTAATGCACTGGCCACTGCCGCGGCAACGCCGAACCGGGGAAGAAAATGTGAAAGGGCTGGCGAGGCCATGGCAAAGCTCCTGCGGGGGGTAGCGTCAGTAAAGGCGCTACGTTAGTGAGCGCGGTGAAACGACGCAAGCAGGAGCTAAAGCTTATTTTCAGTAGCCAGGTTTCAAGCGCCGTGGCACTTCTTGAATTTCTTCTCGCTGCCGCACGGGCATGGATCGTTGCGGCCAACGTCTTTCAGGGCGTTGCGCACCGGCTCCTGGTGAGCGTGGCCGCAGTTCGGGCCGTGGACATGGCCGTGGTCGTGATCATGGTGATCGTGGTTGCAGTCAGGACCATGGACATGGGGTTGCTGAGTCATCGATGTCGCTCCGGAATAAAATCGCCGGGGATTATCTCGCCATTGTGGTCCACGCGCACGTCATTACCGATGAATAATCCGGTTTTCAGCTCGCCTTCCAGCCGATAAGGCACGGGCCGGTCGGGGTTTTTCAGCATCTGCACGACGTCACGGATCTGCGGCCAGAGGTTGGTGCGTACCGAGATCTTGAAAAAGGCGTGGCCACGCGGCGGCACGGTGAGCCATTCGTTGGATTCGCCTTCGGTCAGCAGCAAGCGACCCAGGGTGACCTTGTAGATCAGGCCGCGCACCGTGAGGTCGGCGTCGTCGCGGTTATCTACGCGGAAATACAGCTTGAACTTCTGTTCGAGCAACTTGGCCCGCACCACTTCGACCTTCACCAGGGCGACGTGGGGCGGTGGGGCGTCGTCCTCGAACCATGAGGCGCAGCCGCTCAAGCCAAGGGTCAACGCCAGCAACAAGCTGTAAGTGCGGAGCATGGCGCGATCCCTGTGAGGTGGTTAGAGGTAGCTGGAGCAACACTTCTTGAACTTCTGCCCACTCCCGCAGACGCATGCATCATTGCGTCCGGCCTTCACTTCCACGGTGGGGTCGATGAAGTACCAGTGTCCCTCATTCTGTACGAAAGAGGACTGTTCGCGGTGGCTGTGTTCGCCGGTGCTGTCATGCCAGCGCGCGGTAAACGTCACGAACGCATGTTCCGGCTGGCCGCCGAACACCTCGGAGCTTTCCACTTCCAGGCCGAGCCAGGTGCTCTGGGCGCTCCAGGTGGCGATGGCATCACGGTCCAGGCCGGCCTGCTGCGCAGGCAACGTGGTAGCCACCAGGTAGTCCACCAGGCCCAGTACGTAGGCGCTGTAGCGCGAGCGCATCAGCGCGGTGGCGCACGGCGCCGGGTGGCCGGCGTGATAATGGCCGCAGCACGCGTCCAGCAGGTTGCCGCTGCCACAGGGGCAAATGGATGTACTCATCGGGTTACCACCAATACTTTCCGAAGTTTTCCGGGTTGGCCCAGAAGCGGGCGTTGAGCCAGTCCGGCACCTGTTTATAGTCAAGCAGATCATAGGTAAACAGCGTCAGTACCTGCTCATCGCGCTGGAAGCGCTCGCCGGCCTGCAGGGCCAGGGAGAAGAAGTCAGTGTCTTTCCAGTCGCAGGCGCCCAGGTCGACCAGCACCGCAATGCGGCTGGCATTGAGGTTGCGGATGCCGCCCAGCAGGGTCAGGCCTTGTGGTTTTGACAGGTGCTCCAGGCAATCGACCACCAGCGCCAGGTCAAAACGCTGCGCCGCGAGGTCCGCCGGCAGCGCGCCAGGCGTCGCGACGGACACCTGGGTCTCAGGGTGCGCCTTTTGAAAGGCCTCCAGCGCCGGGAACTGGCTGGCACCCAACAGCAACAGGCGTTTGGGCTGGTGCAAATCGAGCAAGGCAGCCAGGGCTTGCTGGGGTGTACGGGAAGAAATACCAGCGGTCATCAGAGATCCTCACATCAGGACCCTAGAGACTAGCGCGGCTGAGCGTGCGGGCCTAGAGCGGGTGGTTGCGAAAAGTCCTTCAAGTACGCCCATCCTCAATGAATCCGGGGGTGTGGCGTACTGGCGCAGTTGAAAGGAGCGGTCTTTACTCCACCCATCGGCCCCTGCCGATCCCCTCAGGAGAAATCAAATGAGCATCATGCGGACAGCTCTACCCTTGGTTCTGCTCACCGGAGTATTGACAGGTTGTGCAGGTTTGCAAAAAACCGATTGGCCCACCTGCGCCGCCGTGGGCGGCGTGACCGGTGCGGCGATCGGTGCGACGGAAAGCTCAGCCTATGCCGGCTACGGCGCGTTGTTGATCGGCGGCATGGCCGGCGCCTATTGCTGGGTACACGGCGATGGTGACGAAGACGGCGACGGCGTGCCGGACAGCCGCGACAAGTGCCCCGGCACGCCGAAAGGCGTACAGGTCGATGCCAATGGTTGCCCACCTGCGCCACCCGCGGCGGTGGTTGAAGAGGTGGTTGTGGTCAAGGAAGAAACCATCGTGATTCGCGATGTCCACTTCCAGTTCGACTCGGCGAAGCTGACGGCGGCGGATAAAACCGCGCTCGACACCATCGCCACCCGCCTGAAACGCGAAGCCCCGAGCGCCCAGTTGCGGGTCAGCGGGCATACCGACAGCGTCGGCAAGGACGCCTACAACCAGACACTCTCGGAAAAACGCGCACATTCGGTGACGGACTACCTGATCGGCGCCGGTGTGCCTCGCAGTAACTTCGTGTCGGTGACCGGTGCGGGCGAAAGTCATCCGGTGGCTGACAACAAAACCGCTGAAGGCCGTGCCCTGAACCGCCGCGTAGAAATCCAGATCAACCGCTGACAGGCCTTGCCCCTGTGGGATTCCACAGGGGCATCGTTGGCGATCCTCGCTGAAACTGCCGCCTTCTCAAGTTTTTTGATCCTTCACTGGCAAATCGCCTGTAGAAGTCGTTACTGTGCGCCCAAAGAAAAATTTGAAATAACAAATTCCCCATCACTCAGGAGCCCCATGATGCGTAAGGTTTTTCTGTTGGCCCTGTTGGTCAGCCCCGTTGCCCTGGCCCAGAGCGTGAGTGTTGAAACCAACTCGTTGATGCGCTTGCCCAGCAGTACCAGCGTATTGCAGCTGGAACGCCTGGACGTCGCGGACTACGGCACGTTGCTCATCCCGGCCACGATCAGCCAGGTCTCGGTGGATGAGTTGCACCTGGGCCGCGAAGCACGCATCGCCATCGCTCCGGGGAGCACCGGGCTGCAATTGCAGGCGCGGCATGCGCAACTGGAACATGGCAGCCAGATCACCTCGCGTGGCGCTCCCGGTACCCACGAAAAACCAGCCAGGGCCGGACGTGACCTGACCTTGCGCATCAATGCCCTGACGGCGCAGGAACTGTCGGTGGATGCCCGTGGTGGCGCTGGCGCCCAAGGTTATGCCGGGCTGGACGGCGCCAACGGCGAAGACCCGGGTTGCACTTGGGGCTCCGCTGGGCGCGGCGCCAACGGTGATAACGGTGGCGACGGGTTGCCTGGCGCGGCGGGTGCGCAGGTGCGGGTCGAACTGCCGCAGGACTTCCCAAGCGACAAGATCAAGGTCTGGGTCGATGGCGGCGCGGGCGGTTTGGCGGGGACGGCGGGCAAGCCTGGGCGTGGTGGGCAATCCAAGGGTTGCCTGGTGTACCGCGCCGATGGTGGCGAGAAAGGCCGGCCAGGGGTGGAAGGGCAGCCGGGGCCGGCCGGGCCTGCGGGAACTGTGACCATTCAGCGACTTTGAGTCGTTCGATCTGACGCCATCGGGAGCACGCCCCCTCCCACATTTGGAATGCATTTCAAATGTGGGAGGGGGCGTGCTCCCGATGGCCGTTTAAGGCACGTCTCAGAACATCGGCCGCGCTGAAGCAATCGCGACCAGCACCAACCCAACGAGCAGGTTAATGCCCACCAGCTTGCGGATCTGCCCCAGCACCGCCGCCCCGGCCGGCCAGTTTTCAGCCGCCACCGCTGCGCGCAATTCGGGGAACTTCAACGCCTGGATGCGGATGAACAGCGCCGTCATCACCACATACAAGCCCATCATCACCTGCACGTAACGCGGTGCGGTTTCAAACCCGCTGAAGCGCAGTTGCAACAGGCCGACACCGCTGATCGGCAAAACCAGCACCGCCACCCAAACCCACACGAAAAAACGTTGAAACACATTCGCCCACAGCTTGAGCCGGGCAGGGCCCTCGAGGGCCGCCACAGCGGCCGGGCGCAGGATCATCCAGGCGAAAAACATGCCGCCGACCCAGATCAGGGCGGCCAATACATGCAGGGTGTAAACGAGGCTGAACACGGTCATTGCGGTACTCCGTTCTGCGCGGGATTAATTAGCGGGGTATGATAGCGGCCGATCCGAACCACTGAAAATTTATCCAGCGTTTTTTGCGCCCGACTATCCATGATCAGCACTGAACTCAAAACCACGATCCAGGGCGCCTATTCGCGTTTTCTCGAAGCCAAGAGCTTGAAACCGCGCTACGGCCAACGCCTGATGATCGCCGAAGTGGCCAAGGTCCTCGGGGATATCGACACCGACGACGAAGGCCGGCGCAGCGGTGACCCCGCGGTCGTGGCCGTCGAGGCCGGCACCGGTACCGGCAAGACCGTGGCCTACAGCCTGGCGGCGATTCCCACCGCCAAGGCCGCCGGCAAGCGCCTGGTGATCGCCACCGCCACCGTCGCCCTGCAGGAGCAGATCGTCTACAAAGACCTGCCCGACCTGATGCGCAACAGCGGCCTGAACTTCACCTTCGCCCTGGCCAAGGGCCGTGGCCGCTATATGTGCCTGTCCAAGCTCGACGTGCTGCTGCAGGAAGGCCACGCGCAAACCGCCACGGCCTCCTTGTTCGAAGAAGAAGGCTTCAAGATCGAAGTCGATGAAGTCAGCCAGAAGCTGTTTACCAGCATGATCGAAAAACTGGCCGGGAATAAATGGGACGGCGACCGCGACAGCTGGCCCACCGCCCTGGAAGACGCCGATTGGGCGCGCCTGACCACCGACCACAGCCAATGCACCAACCGTCATTGCCCCAACTTCGGCCAGTGCGCCTTCTATAAAGCGCGCGAAGGCATGGGTAAGGTCGACGTGATCGTCACCAACCACGACATGGTCCTCGCCGACCTGGCCCTGGGCGGCGGCGCCGTGCTGCCGGACCCGCGCGACACGCTCTACGTATTCGACGAAGGCCACCACCTGCCCGACAAGGCCATCGGCCACTTCGCCCATTACACGCGCCTGCGCTCCACCGCCGACTGGCTGGAGGCCACCGCCAAGAACCTCACCAAACTGCTGGCCCAGCACCCGCTGCCCGGCGACCTGGGCAAGCTGATCGAACAGGTGCCGGAACTGGCGCGGGAGATCAAGACCCAGCAGCAGTTCATGTTCAGCGCCTGCGAGCAGGTCGCCGACTTCAAGCCCGGCGAAGACGTCGAGGGCCGCGAGCGCCCGCGCCATCGCTTTGTCGGCGGGCTGATCCCCGAGCACATGCGTGAAATGGGCATCGAACTGAAGAAGGGTTTTTCGCGCCTGACCGACCTGTTCACCCGCCTGACCGACCTGCTCAAGGAAGGCATGGACGGCGAGGTCAACATCGGTATCGCCAGCAACCAGGCCGAGGAATGGTACCCACTGTTCGGCAGCCTGTTGTCCCGCGCCCAGGGCAACTGGGAGTTGTGGACGGCCTTCACCGTCGAAGACCCGGAAGACAACCCGCCCATGGCCCGTTGGCTGACCCTGTCGGAAAGCGGTGCGCTGTTCGATATCGAGGTCAACGCCAGCCCGATCCTTGCGGCGGAAATGCTGCGGCGCAACCTGTGGAACGTGGCGTATGGCTGTCTGGTCACCTCGGCCACGCTGACCGCCCTAGGCACCTTCGACCGCTTCCGTATGCGCGCCGGCCTGCCGAAAAAAGCCGTCACCGCCGTGGTGCCGAGCCCGTTCCATCACGCTAACGCCGGTGTGCTGCGCGTGCCAGACCTCAAGGCCGACCCTCGGGATGCGCCGGCCCACACCGCCGCGATCATCCGTGACTTGCCGGAGCTGGTCGAAGGTTCACGCGGCACCCTGGTGCTGTTCTCGTCGCGCAAACAGATGCAGGACGTGTTCGACGGCCTCGACCGTGACTGGCGCAAACAGGTGTTTATCCAGGGCAACCTGTCCAAGCAGGAAACCCTGAACAAGCACAAGGCGCGGGTCGATGGCGGCGATTCCAGCGTGCTGTTCGGCCTGGCGAGCTTTGCCGAAGGCGTGGACTTGCCCGGTGCCTACTGCGAACACGTGGTGATCGCCAAGATCCCGTTCTCGGTGCCGGATGACCCGGTCGAGGCCGCGTTGGCCGAGTGGATCGAGGCCCGTGGCGGCAACCCGTTCATGGAAATCTCGGTGCCGGATGCGTCCCTGAAGCTGGTGCAGGCCTGCGGGCGCTTGCTGCGGACCGAAGAAGACCGGGGCACCATCACCTTGCTGGACCGCCGTCTGGTCACGCAGCGCTATGGCAAGGCCATCCTGAATGCCTTGCCGCCGTTCCGGCGCGAAATTTCTTAAGCCACAGTGGGCGAAATCGCCCACTTCGTGGTCTATCTCACTGCCATCGCATTATGTCATCAGGCCATTTATCGGCCGTTTGGGAGAACCTTGCTCGTATGATTCGCACGCTGCCCGCCCTTTTTGCCCTGCTGTTCGCTGCGCCACTGCTGGCCGCGCCCGCCGGGCAACAAACGTTGTTCAACTTCGTCCGACCTGCCGATGTGGTCAAAGTGGCGACCCAGGACGCCAGCCTGCCGCAATACAACGCCGAACAAACCCCTGAAGGCGAGGTGCTGCGCCGCATCACCTTCAACCCGGCCGCCGAACCGAGCCTGGTGCTCAGCCCGCAGACCGGCGCCTGGGACTGGTCGCAATCCAGCGCCATCAGCCTGCGTATCCAGAGTGCCATGGACTGGGCGCTGACCCTGTACGTCAAGGTGCAGAGCAACGACGGCAAGACCCTGGTCAGCCGCATCGACCTGCCGGCCGGTCCGGCCCAGACCCTGCTGATCCCGCTGCAAGCCAACTCGCCATTGAGCCAGGGCATGAAGGCCGGCCCGCCGATGCCGATCAGCGTCGACGGCCAGCGCGTGTTACTGGCCAGCAGCGCCGGAGACATCGACCGCAGCCAGGTGGTGTCGGTGACCCTGTCGATGATCAAACCGAATGTCGCCCAGAGTATTCTGCTGGAGCGCTTTGGCGTGCAGGACAGCGAGCCGGTGCTGAAGGCGGCCTACAGCGAACTGGTGGATGCCTATGGCCAGTCCACCCGTGCGCGCTGGCCGGAAAAGGTCAGCAGCGACGAGCAACTCAAGGCCGCCGCCACCAAGGAGCAGCAACAGCTCAAGGCTTGGCTGGCCGAGCGGGATAAATCCTCCCTGGACCAGTACGGCGGTTGGAACAAAGGCCCGGCGTTCGACGCCAGCGGCTTTTTCCGCACCGAGAAGCGCGATGGTCGTTGGTATCTGGTGACGCCGGAGGGGCATCCGTTCTATTCCCTGGGCGTCAACACCGTGGCTTCGGATAACAACCAGACCTACGTGGCGGGCCGTGAATGGATGTTCGCGGCGCTGCCCAAGGCCGGGGAACCCTTTGACAAGTACTACGGCAGCGGCGACAACCGCACCGGTAACGGCGCCGGCGAAGGGCGTAGCTTTGGCGCCGGGCGTTGGTACGATTTCTACCGCGCCAACCTGCAGCGCACGTATGACACTGACGGTTTCGACCAGAAGCGCTGGGTCAGCCACACCCTCGACCGCCTGCAGGCCTGGGGTTTCAACACCGTCGGCAACTGGAGCGCTGCGCAACTGGCCAGCGCGGACCGCGTGCCGTACACCTTGCCGCTGTCGATCGTCGGCGATTACGCCAGCATCAGCACCGGCACCGACTGGTGGGGCGGCATGCCCGACCCGTTCGACCCGCGTTTCGCCATGGCCACCGAGCGCGCCGTGGCCATCGCTGCCCGCGATCATCGTGACGATCCTTGGCTGATCGGTTTTTTTGCCGATAACGAACTGGCCTGGGCCGGTCCCGGTGACGATGCAAAGTCCCGTTACGCCCTGGCCTACGGCACCCTGCGCATGACCACCGATGTACCGGCCAAGCGCGCGTTTCTCAAGCAACTGCGCGACAAATACCGCAACGAAGAAGGCCTGTCGAAAGCCTGGGGCATCCACCTGGCGGGCTGGGAACTGATGGAAGACCCGGGCTTCGAACCGCCGATGCCCAACCCTGAGCACCCGGAAATCGAAGCCGACTTCAAATACTTCCAGAAGACCTTCGCCGATACGTACTTCAAGACCATCTCTGATGCACTCAAATGGCACGCGCCCAACCAGTTGCTGCTGGGCGGGCGTTACGCGGTGAGTACGCCGGAGGCGGTGGCGTCCTGTGCGCAGTATTGCGACGTGTTGAGCTTCAACATGTACACGCTCAAACCCCAGGACGGCTATGACTTCGCCGCCTTGCGCGCGTTGGACAAGCCGGTGTTGATCACCGAATTCAACTTCGGCTCGGCGGACCGCGGCCCGTTCTGGGGCGGTGTGACCCAGTTGGCCAAGGAAGAAGATCGCGGCGCGGCGTATGCCAACTTCCTCAAGCAGGCCATGGCCGAGCCGTCGATTGTCGGCGTTCACTGGTTCCAGTACCTGGACCAGCCCGTGACCGGGCGTCTGCTGGACGGCGAAAACGGCCACTTCGGTCTGGTCGGCATTACCGATGTGCCGTTCCAGGGCTTTGTCGACAGCGTGCGTCGAAGCAACCTGGCGGCGGTCGACCAACTGGGCAAGGAAGCCGAAAAGGCCAAGGCGGCCCGCGCGGTTCGCGAGCATGAAGGCAGCAAGCCCGGGCATGACGGTAAAGGTGCGGGGCAGGGCGCCGGACACACCGGTGGGCATGCCGGAAATGGTCATTGATTGAGTGTTGACGGGTTCACAAATCCTACAAGGGCTGGAACAATGTCGGCCACTTTTTACAGCGTTTTCCGAGGGGGCTTAGGTGCAGGTTCAGGGGCATTACGAACTCCAGTTCGAAGCGGTACGTGAAGCGTTCGTCGCGTTGTTCGATGACCCGCAGGAACGTGGTGCGGCGCTGTGCATCCAGATCGGCGGGGAAGCCGTGGTCGACCTGTGGGCCGGCACCGCCGACAAGGATGGGGCACAGGCCTGGCACAGCGACACCATCGTCAACCTGTTCTCCTGCACCAAGACCTTCACCGCTGTTGCGGCCCTGCAATTGGTGGCCGAAGGCAAGCTGCAACTGGATGCGCCAGTGGCCAACTACTGGCCGGCATTTGCCGCGGCCGGTAAAGAAGCGATCACCTTGCGCCAGTTGCTCTGCCACCAGGCCGGGTTGCCGGCGATCCGCGAGATGCTGCCCACCGAAGCGCTGTACGACTGGTCGTTGATGGTCGACACCTTGGCCGCCGAAGCGCCGTGGTGGACGCCGGGCCAAGGCCACGGCTACGAAGCGATCACCTATGGCTGGCTGGTCGGGGAATTGCTGCGCCGTGCCGACGGGCGTGGGCCGGGCGAGTCTATCGTGGCGCGGGTTGCACGCCCGTTGGGGCTGGATTTTCATGTGGGCCTGGCGGACGAAGAATTTTATCGCGTGGCCCATGTAGCGCGCGGCAAAGGCAACATGGGCGATGAAGCCGCGCAACGTTTACTGCAAGTAATGATGCGTGAACCCACGGCCATGACGACGCGGGCATTTGCCAATCCGCCGTCTATTCTGACCAGCACTAATAAACCCGAATGGCGGCGTATGCAGCAGCCAGCGGCAAACGGTCACGGTAATGCGCGTAGCCTGGCGGGTTTTTATAGTGGTTTATTGGACGGTAGTTTGCTGGAAAGCGACATGCTCGAACAATTGACCCGTGAACACAGTATCGGGCCCGATAAAACCTTATTGACCCAAACCCGTTTCGGCCTGGGCTGCATGTTGGATCAACCGCAATTGCAGAACGCGACCTTCGGCCTTGGCCCGCGTGCATTTGGACATCCTGGTGCGGGCGGTTCGCTGGGGTTTGCCGACCCCGAACATGATGTAGCGTTCGGTTTTGTGACTAATACGCTGGGGCCCTACGTACTTATGGACCCACGTGCACAGAAGTTGGTCAGAATATTGGCCGGTTGTCTGTAAACCCCTTGCTGTTTCACGTTTTTTTGTTACAAATGCAAGTATAAGAAGACGCTGAGCAAAATATTGTAACTTTAATGTTCTGGACGCGTCTGTTTAACGGGTCATTCAGGCCCTCGGTTTTTTCTCATTTTGTGGATATCTCATGTTATCGAACAAGTCCTTGGCACTGGCGCTGTGCCTATCTATTACTGGCTGCGCACAAACACCACAAAATGATGCCGAAGGCGGGCATTGGTGGTCATTTGGATCTGACAAGGCTGCTACCAAGGACGCAGTGAGCCAAACCGACGCCAAGCCGGACGCCAAACCGGACGCCAAACCCGCCGCGGGCGCCAAACCTGCCGCACCGGTAGCGGCTGCTGCCAGCGCCAAGCCGGCTGTACCGGTAGCTGCCGCAGCTGGCGCCAAGCCTGCCGCACCGGTAGCCGCCGCTCCTGCGCCAGCCCCGGTGGCCAAAGCGGATACCGGCTCCAGCTGGTGGCCGTTCTCCTCCAAGAGCGCCGACGAAAAGGCAGCCGATGCCAAGGCTGACCTGAAGGCCGACCTCAAGGCCGCCACCCCGGCGCCAGCCGCTGCTCCTGCCGCCCCCGCCGTGGCCAAGACCGACTCCGAGACTCACTGGTGGTGGCCGTTCGAAAGCACGTCCAAGCCTAAGCCATTGGCCAAGGTCGACGTGACCAACGTGCCGATGCCCGACCCGAAAATCACCCAGGCCTGGCTGGACGACTATGAGCCGCGCCTGCGCGCCGCGATCAAGGACAGCAACCTGCAACTGGAACGTCGCGACAACGTACTGGTGGTGATTGCCCCGGTAGACGGTTCCTACAACCCGAAACGCCCGGCGATGTTGCTGCCGGTCACCCTGGGCCCGTTCACTCGCGTCGCCAAGGCTGTTGAAGCCGACCCGAAGACCGCCGTACTGGTCCTCGGTCACGTTGATGCCACCGGCGCGGCCCCGGCGAGCCAGGCGCTGACCAAAGAACGCGCGCAATCCATCGCATCGATTTTCAGCCTCAGCGGCCTCAAGCAGGACCGTCTGATGCTGCGTGGCATGGGCGACATGATGCCGCGTGCTGCCAACGACAGCACCCAAGGCCGTGCGCTGAACCGTCGCATGGAAATTATGTTTACTCAGCGTACAACTATGTTGGCCTTGCTGAGCAAGTACAACTCGGGCAAGACCCTGCCTGTGGCTGAAATGGTTGCCGTGCAGGACGTTCCCGCGCCGGCACCGGTCGCAAAAGCCCCGGCGAAAAAGGCTGGCGCGAAGAAATCCGCCGCCAAGCCAGCCGCGAAAAAGGCCCCGGCCAAGGCAGCTGCCAAGAAACCCGCAGCGGCCAAAGCCAAGGCCGCTGCACCGGCTGCGAACGACCAGGCAAAAAACTGATCCGCTGAACCAGAAGGATAAAGTCGCATGACCCAGGCATTGGCTGATATGCGCCGTGACTACACACGGGATGGTTTGAGCGAGGCCCAGGCCCCGAGCGAGCCGTTTGCCTTGTTCCATCAGTGGTTCGGCGATGCGGTGAAAACCGAGCAGCCGCCGGTGGAGGCCAATGCCATGACCCTTGCCACGGTCGACGAGGACGGTCGCCCGCACTGTCGCATCCTGCTGCTCAAGGGCCTGGATGCGCAGGGCTTTACCTTCTTCACCAACTATGAGAGCGCCAAGGGCGATCAGCTTGCGGCGCGGCCCTTCGCGGCCATGACCTTTTTCTGGCCGACCCTGGAGCGTCAGGTACGCATCGAGGGTCGGGTGGTCAAGGTCACGCCGGAAGAGTCGGATGCCTATTTCCAGGTGCGCCCCTTGGGCAGCCGCCTGGGTGCCTGGGCTTCCCCGCAGAGCAAGGTGATCCGTGACCGCGAAGAGTTGCACGACTTGCTCAAGGTCACCGAACAGCGGTTCAGCGACACTCAGCCGCACTGCCCCGAGCACTGGGGCGGTTATCGCTTGTTGCCCGAGCGCATCGAGTTCTGGCAAGGCCGCGCCAGCCGCCTGCATGACCGGCTGAACTACCGCTTGCACGGGGCCGACTGGACCCGTGAGCGCCTGGCGCCCTGATCGTCGTCTTGCGTCACCCTTTCTGACTGTTGCCCGTCACCCCGAAGCCTCTGTTCAAGAGGCCTCGGGCGTGTACTGCTGCGCCGCGTTTTTCAACCAGTCCGGCAGCTCGCGGCGGTTGATCTTCAGGGTTCGGGCTTTTTCCAGTTGTTGCAGCATGAAGGCCCGCTTGTGCAGGTCGTTGCCCGCCAGGGATAGCGCCAGGTCGCGGTCGATCCAGCGGCGGATGCGCAGGTATAACCAGCCATGGAAATACAAGCCGGCTACGGTCGTGACTATAATGATGAAATAATCCATGAGCGTCCTGTTTACGAGATGAGAGCTACCGTTTGTCGTCTGTTTTGGTGCTGGCACTCTGTACTAGGGCTGAATGAAAGCAATTTTCTGCGGAGCTTGCCGTGACAGGCGTCAAGCGGCCGCGTCTAATGAACACCTGTCCTTTGGAGTTGATGCTATGCGTAAGTCCGTTTTACTAGTTGCCTGCTTTACTACCCTGTCATTGTTGTTGGGTGGCTGCGCCTCGAGTCTGACCGGCGACTCATACTCCCGTGACGAAGCGCGTCGCGTGCAGACCGTTCGCATGGGGACCATTGAATCCCTGCGTCCGGTGAAAATCGAAGGCACCAAGACCCCAATCGGCGGTGCGGCCGGTGCCGTCATTGGCGGCGTGGGCGGCAGCGCCATCGGTGGCGGCCGTGGCAGTATCGTGACCGCCGTGATCGGCGCTGTCGCCGGCGGCCTGTTGGGTTCGGCCACCGAAGAAGGCCTGACCCGCACCCAGGGCGTGGAAATCACCGTTCGCGAAGACGACGGCAGCATGCGTGCCTACGTGCAGGCCGTGCAGGAAAATGAAATCTTCCGCATCGGTGATCGCGTTCGCATCATGACCGTTGATGGTACCAGCCGCGTGACTCGCTAAGCGTTAAGCCGCGAGCAAAGAAAAACCCCAGCCGGGTGACCGGCTGGGGTTTTTTGTGCGCGGTGTTTTGTGCGAGTCAGGCTTTCTTGCGACTCGCCATCGCCGTCACCGCATAACCGATACACGCCGCGAGTATCGACCCGGTCAGAATCCCCATTCGATCTTCCCCGGCAAATTCGCTGGCGCCCGGCACGAACGCCAGGGAGCCGACAAACAGACTCATGGTGAAGCCGATCCCACACAGGATCGCCACGCCGAACACCTGGCCCCAGCTGGCGCCGCTGGGCAGCGCGGCGAGGCCGGTCTTGATGGCGAGCCAGGTCAGGCCGAACACGCCGATGGTCTTGCCGATCAGCAGGCCGAGGGCGATGCCCAGCGGTACGTGGTGGGTGAAGCTCTCGAGGCTGACCCCGCTCAGGGACACGCCGGCGTTGGCGAACGCGAACAGCGGCAGGATGCCATAGGCCACCCATGGATGCAGGGCATGTTCGAGCGTCAACAGCGGCGAGGGTTCGGCGTTTTTGGTACGCATCGGGATGCAGAACGCCAGCGTCACGCCGGCCAAGGTGGCATGCACGCCGCTTTTCAGTACGCAGACCCACAGGATCAGGCCGATGATCAGGTACGGCCCGAGCTTGATCACGCCCAGGCGGTTCATGGCAATCAAGGCGATCAAGCAGGCGCCCGCGCCCGCCAGGGCGGCGCCGGACAGGTCGCTGGAATAGAACACGGCGATCACGATGATCGCGCCCAGGTCATCGATGATGGCCAGGGTCATCAGGAACAGTTTCAGCGACACCGGCACGCGCTTGCCGAGCAGCGCCAGGACGCCCAATGCGAAGGCGATATCGGTGGCCATGGGGATCGCCCAGCCGGAAAGCGCCGCCGGGTAATCCTTGTTGATTGCCCAGTAGATCAATGCCGGCACCACCATGCCGCCGATCGCCGCGGCGCCTGGCAGGACGACTTGCGAAGGCTTGGACAGGTGGCCGTCGAGCAGCTCGCGCTTGACCTCCAGGCCGATCAGCAGAAAGAACAGGGCCATCAGGCCATCGTTGATCCACAACAACGCGGGCTTGGCGATCTTCAGCGCGCCAATCTGCGCCACCACGGGCACGTCGAGGAACGCGCTGTAGAGGTGCGACAACGGTGAGTTGTTGACGATCAGCGCCAACGCGGCTGCGGCGATCAACAATAGACCGCTGGCGGCTTCCAGCTGGAAGAAACGGGTGAACGTGCTACGCAGAGCCAAGGGGTGCTCTCCAATCCAGATTCAATAGATGCGTACCCTAACCCGTACCGTTAGTTGTTAAAACAAAAGTTATATTCTTATTTGTTATAAGAAGGGGGCGCGCTCGGAGTTGGGGCGGAGCCTAGCAATTGTGTGTCCGATTGAGTCGTTACTGTATCTGTGTGTGGTGTAGGAAACATCCTAAGATTGAGACTGAAATCCTTAGAGATCCTCTCATGAGCGACCACCGTCCCTGGGCCCGCGAAGCCATTCGTATCATTGAAGCAGACTTCCAGCGCAGCGCCGACACCCACCTGATTCCTTTGGCGCTGCCCGGCTTGCCGGGTATCGAGTTGTACTTCAAGGATGAGTCCAGCCACCCCACCGGCAGCCTCAAACACCGGCTGGCGCGCTCGCTGTTCCTGTATGCGCTGTGCAATGGCTGGCTGAAGCCGGGAGCGCCGGTGATCGAAGCCTCCAGCGGTTCGACGGCGATCTCCGAAGCCTACTTCGCGCGCTTGCTCGGCCTGCCGTTTATCGCCGTGATGCCGGCCACCACCTCCCAGGAAAAGATCGCCCAGATCGGCTTCTATGGCGGCAAGAGCCATCTGGTACAAGATCCGACGCAGATCTACGCCGAATCCGAACGCCTGGCGCAGGAAAGCGGTGGTCACTTCATGGACCAGTTCACCTACGCCGAACGCGCCACCGACTGGCGGGCGAACAATAATATCGCCGAGTCGATCTTTCAGCAGATGCGCTTCGAGCGTCATCCGGAGCCGAGCTGGCTGATTTCCAGCCCCGGCACGGGCGGCACCACCGCGACCCTGGGACGCTATGTGCGTTATCGCCAGCATTGCACCCGCGTGTTGTGTGCCGATGCCGAGCGCTCGGTGTTCTTTGACTACTACCTGAGCG
Organism: Pseudomonas veronii; assembly: GCF_002028325.1. NCBI lineage: Bacteria > Pseudomonadati > Pseudomonadota > Gammaproteobacteria > Pseudomonadales > Pseudomonadaceae > Pseudomonas > Pseudomonas veronii. Next base: position 1,528,728 of record NZ_CP018420.1, read on the forward strand.
GCGATGCCGGCTTGCGCCTGGAGTGCGGCTCGCGGATTGAAGGCATTGGTCGACCGCGGGTCGAAGCGTCGTTTTTGCCCAAGGTCATCGATGCGATGGTCAAGGTGCCGGACGCGCTGTCGCTGGCGGCCATGCATTACCTGGCCGAGCGGTTGGGTCGGCGGGTCGGCGGCTCCAGCGGGACCAACCTGATCGGTGCCCTGATGGCGGCGCAGCAGATGACAGCGGCGGGGGAGTCGGGGTCGATCGTGGCGATCTTGTGTGACGGGGGCGAGCGGTATGCCACTACCTATTACGATCAGGCGTGGCTGGTGGGGCAGGGGTATGAACTGCAGGGCTTGATAGCCGCGGTGGCGGCCAGCGTCGAGCGCGGTGAGCCACTGCCCGACGACGTCCTGCGCGCGAATATCTGACACGCTACAAAAACCAATGTGGGAGCGGCCGCGCTCCCACCTTTGGACGGCGCTGTTTTCAGGCCTCGATACCCAACATATCCCGCGCCAACGCTTCGGCAATCCGAATGCCGTCGACGCCCGCCGACAGAATCCCACCGGCATAACCCGCGCCTTCGCCGGCCGGGAACAGGCCTTTGACGTTCAGGCTCTGCATCGATTCGTTACGGGTAATCCGCAACGGCGATGAGGTGCGTGTTTCGATCCCGGTCAAGACGGCATCGTGCAACGAGTAGCCCTTGATCTGCTTCTCGAACGCCGGCAAGGCTTCACGGATCGCTTCGATGGCGAAGTCCGGCAGTGCCAGGGCCAGATCGCCCATGGACACCCCAGGTTTGTAGGACGGTTCCACGCTGCCGATGGCCGTGGACGGCTTGCCGGCGATGAAATCGCCGACCAGTTGCGCCGGGGCTTCGTAATTGCTGCCGCCGAGGATGTAGGCGTGGGATTCCAGGCGCTCCTGCAGCTCGATGCCGGCCAGCGGACCGCCTGGGTAATCGACCTCAGGCGTGATGCCGACGACGATGCCGGAGTTGGCGTTGCGCTCGTTGCGCGAGTACTGGCTCATGCCGTTGGTCACCACGCGATGCGGCTCGGACGTCGCGGCCACCACGGTGCCGCCGGGGCACATGCAGAAGCTGTAGACCGAACGGCCATTCTTGGCGTGGTGTACCAGTTTGTAGTCGGCCGCGCCGAGTTTCGGATGCCCGGCGTATTTGCCCAGGCGCGCGGCGTCGATCAGCGACTGTGGGTGTTCGATACGGAAACCCACGGAAAACGGCTTGGCTTCCATGTACACGCCACGGCCGTGGAGCATGCGGAAGGTGTCGCGGGCGCTGTGGCCGAGGGCGAGGATTACGTGCTTGGAGAGGATCTGCTCGCCGCCGTCGATGACCACGCCGTTCAGTTGACCGTCTTCGATCAATACGTCGGTCACCCGTTGCTCGAAGCGCACTTCACCGCCCAGGGCGATGATTTGCTCGCGCATGTTTTCCACCACGCCGGTCAGGCGGAACGTACCGATGTGCGGCTTGCTGACGTAGAGGATTTCTTCCGGCGCGCCGGCCTTGACGAACTCGTGCAGCACTTTGCGCCCGTGGAATTTCGGGTCTTTGATCTGGCTGTAGAGCTTGCCATCGGAAAAGGTCCCGGCGCCGCCCTCACCGAACTGCACGTTGGACTCCGGGTTGAGCACGCTTTTGCGCCACAGGCCCCAGGTGTCCTTGGTGCGCTGGCGCACTTCCTTGCCGCGTTCGAGGATGATCGGCTTGAAGCCCATCTGCGCCAGCAGCAGCCCGGCGAAAATCCCGCACGGGCCAAAACCGACGACGATCGGACGTTCAACCAGATCCGCGGGCGCCTGGCCCACCACCTTGTAGCTGACGTCCGGCGCCGGGTTGATGTTGCGGTCGTCGGCAAACTTGAGCAGCAGGGCGGCTTCACCCTTCACGTTCACGTCGACGGTGTAGATGAAGCACAGCTCCGACGATTTCTTGCGGGCGTCGTAGCTGCGCTTGAACAGGGTGAAATCGAGCAGGTCATCACTGGCGATGCCCAGGCGCTGCACGATGGCGGGCCGCAGGTCTTCTTCGGGATGGTCGATGGGCAGCTTGAGTTCGGTGATTCGTAACATGACAGGATCCGGTGTGCGGCGTTTGGTGGGGCCGGCGGTTTTGCAAACCGGCGATTATAAGCCCCAACGGCAGGTTCCCGTCATGTTAAAACAGCGCGGGCCCGAATCAATCGTCGCGCGAACCGCCGAAAGCCGCGCAGCCACGCTGGACTTGACCGTTGACCCGCAACTCGGCGGTCATGTGTTGCAGGCTACCGCTGGCACTGTCGACACAGCGCTGCGGGGCCACCCACAGTTCGATGTGCTGGTTATTGGCTTCGGTCATCAGGTTGAAACGCCCGTCACCCAGTTGTTCCTCGACATAGGGAACCGGCAGCGGCGGCTGGCCTTCGCGCTCCAGCACCATGCCCTTGGCGGTGACGTTCAGCGCCCAGGCCGGCTTGTGGCCGTTGGCACGCAGGATCATGCGCTTGAAGTCGGGATCATCGCAGGCCGAGGTCGAGCGCTCGACGCGGTACAGCTGTTGCAGCTCCACTTCGCCCTGGGTGCCGGCGGCGACGCCGGAGAACTTGCCGCGCAGGTCGGCAAACAGTGCGCCTTGCTGGCCGGCCAGGGAAGCGGCTTCCTGCAGGATGCTGGTGCCGCCGGTGTCCTTGACCACGTAGTTGCGCTGGTCGTGGCACGGTTGGAACAACAGCTTGCCGGCGACTGCCGTGAGCTCGCCCTGCATGCGGGTCAGCCCGGCGGTGGACGGTTTGGCCGGCTCGCTTTCGAACAACTGGCAGGCGGTGAACAAGGGGAGCAAGGCAAACAGCATGAGGGTACGGGCGGCACGCATTATCGGGTCTCCTGACAAGTGCCGCCACGTTACGCAGGCTGGCGGTGCATCACAAGCCCACGCGCCAGCTTCAGGCATTTCTTACAGCTTTGGCGTTCAACCTACGATAAAGGTTTGGCCGGTCTGCAAGCCCTCGACGCTTTTCGCGTAGGCCAGCGCCACATCGGCGCCCGCAGCCGGTTTGTACCCGCGAAAGTACGGCGCATAGCTGCCCATGGCTTCCAGCAGCACTGTCGGGCTTACGGAATTGACGCGCAGGCCCCGTGGCAATTCGATTGCCGCGGCTTTCACAAATGCATCCAGTGCGCCATTGACCAGTGCCGCCGAGGCGCCGGTGCGAATCGGGTCGCGGTTGAGGATGCCGCTGGTAAAGGTGAACGAGGCGCCGTCGTTGGCGTACTCGCGGCCGATCAGCAGCAGGTTGACCTGGCCCATCAGTTTGTCGCGCAGGCCCAGTTCGAAATCGGTTTCGCTCATCTCACCCAGCGCGACGAAATTCACACTGCCTGCGGCGCAGACCAAGGCATCGAACCGGCCGGTCTGCTCGAACAACCGACGGATCGAGGCGCTGTCGCTGATATCCACCTGGAAGTCGCCGCTGCTGCGACCAATGCTGATCACCTCGTGACGCTGCGCCAGTTCCGCCTTGACCGCCGAGCCCACGGTGCCGCTGGCACCAATCAATAGGATTTTCATCGTGCTGTTTCTCCAGTGGGTAAGTGAGGGTTCAGTCTAGTGTGGCTTTTCAAGTGGATAAACGCGCTAATAGGCAACCTTTGGTTTTCAAATGGAAACAATCCATGAGCGAGATGGATGACCTGGCGGCGTTTGCCGTACTGATCGAGGCCGGCAGTTTCACCGTGGCGGCTGAACAACTGGGTTGCAGCAAAGGGCAACTGTCCAAGCGCATCAGCCAGCTGGAGACGGGGTACTCGGTGGTGTTGCTGCATCGCACCACGCGCAAGCTCAGCCTGACCGCGGCCGGCGCTGCGTTGTTGCCCCAGGCGCAGGCGTTGGTGGCGCAGGTCGAACGGGCACGTCAGGCGCTGGCGCGGCTCAAGGACGACTTGGCCGGGCCGGTGCGTATGACGGTTCCGGTGTCGTTGGGCGAAACCTTCTTCGACGGCTTGTTGCTGGAGTTTTCCGAGCACTACCCGCAGGTGCAGATCGAACTGGAGCTGAACAACAGCTACCGCGACCTGGCGCGGGATGGCTTCGACCTGGGGGTACGCTCGGGCGCCATCGAAAATCAGCGCCTGGTGGCCAAGCCGTTGTTGGCCTGGCACGAGATGACCTGTGCCAGCCCGGCCTACCTGGAGCAGCACGGCGAACCGCTGACCCCGGCCGATCTGGCGTCCCACACCTGCTTGCTGAACAGCCACTACAGCGGCCGCGAAGAGTGGCTGTACCACCAGCAGCACGAGCTGCTGCGCGTGCGGGTGAGCGGGACCTTCGCCTCCAATCACTACAACCTGTTGAAAAAGGCCGCCCTGGTGGGCGCTGGTATTGCGCGGCTGCCTTCCTACGTTTTACCGGCGGAACTGGCTGACGGCCGATTGCGCTGGCTGCTGCGGGATTATCAGACGCGGAGCCTGCCGATGTACCTGGTGCATCCCTATCAGGGCGGCTTGCCGCGACGCACCCAAGTGTTGGCCGACTACCTGGTGGACTGGTTCAAGCGCAGCGGCGAAGCCCTCGACCGACTCTAGCGATAGCGGCGGGCGATCAGGTGGTCGACGGAGAGGCGACCCGGGCCTTTGGCCACTAACAGCAGTAGGACGGCCAGCCAAGTGCCGTGGGTCGGGTAGGCATCGGGGTACACGAACAGTTGAATGGTCAGGGTCATGCCGATCAACGCCAGGGCCGAGAAGCGTGTGGCCAAGCCCAGCAGGATCAGCACCGGGAAAAAGTGTTCGGCAAATGCCGCCATGTGTGCGGCCACTTCCGGTGACAGCCAGGGCAGCTTGTATTCGCTGCGAAACAGCGGCAGCGTCGAGGCGGCGAGGCGCGGCTCGCCCAGTTGGAAGGTGCCGCTGATCAAGTCGATGGCAAAGCCTTCGACTTTGGTTTGCCCGGACTTCCAGAACACCGCCGCGATGGAGAAGCGTGCGAGAAAGGCGATCAAGCTGTAGGGGATTTTTTCGAAAAGCTGGATGGCCCGGTTGATCAGGCGCGTTGATCGAGGGTTCATGGCGATACCTTGTGTTCCAGAGACAGATAAGTGATGGCGGCTTGGTTGATCAGCAGCGCCAGGCATTGGTGCAGATCGAACTCGGCTGAGGCCTCGAGTGCGTGCGCGAGCGCCTTCTCCAGCACCGCGCCCTGGTTCAGGCTGTCGATAAACGCCACCGAGCCGCTGTCGATGGCGAACACCTTGACCTCCAGGCCCCGGCGCAACACGAGGGCGCCCTGGGCATGCCAGGGATTCAACGTGGCAATCGCGCCCTCGGTCTGGTGCGCCGCCCACACCGCGACGACGGCGTAGCGCGAGTCCAGCGTGGCCAGGGATGGGTGCAGTTGCAGGTGCAATGTGCCCAGCTCGGTGTGCGTTTGCAGTTGCTGCAGAACAGCCTGCGGTTCCAGCGCGAGGGCATCCGCCGCGTGATAGGCACGGACCCGCAAGCGTTCCAGGCGTGCTACATCCGCCAGGTAAGGCACGCTCGCGGCCGGTTCAAAGCCCTGGATAAAACCGGAAAATGTCGCGCCGTATTCGCTGATCAATGGGCTGCCGGGCGGGCATGCCTGTACGTAACAGCCGGCCATGGCGCGGAAAAACTCATCGCCCACCAGTTGCAACGTCACCGGGTAAGCAGTCGCCAGCGCGTTGATCAACGAGCCGTGGACATTGTTGCGATACACCGCAAAACGGCTGGCCGGGTCGGCGCCGTTGCTGCTGAACAGGCCGGCCGGGCAGGCTTGGTCCGGCGCCAGCAGGGCGGCGGCAAAGTCTTCGAGAAGGCTCATGGGCGGCCCCGCGACAAGTGCCGTTCGGCCTGCTGTGCCTCGGCCAGCAGCACGCTGAAGGCCGGTACCTGGTTATCCCTTTCGATCAGCGTGGCCACCGGGCCGGTACGCGCGAGCACGTGTTCGTACAACTGCCAGACGGCGTTATCGATGGGCGCGCCGTGATCATCGATCAGCAGGCGCTCGCCCAGGCTGTCGGTGTCTTCGGCAAAGCCTGCCAGATGAATCTCAGCCACGGCGTGCAAGGGCAGCGCGTCGATGTAGGTCAACGGATCGCGCTGATGATTGATGCACGACACATAGACGTTATTCACGTCCAGCAGCAGGCCGCAACCGGTGCGGCGGATGATTTCGCCGATGAAGTCCGTTTCGTCGAGCGTCGAGCGCTGGAACTGCAGGTAGGTCGACGGGTTCTCCAGCAGCATTGGCCGCTTGAGGGTGCTCTGAACCTGATCAACGTGTTCGCACACTCGATTGAGGGCGGCGACATCGTAGGCCAGGGGCAGCAAGTCGTTGAAAAACACCGGGCCGTGGGTCGACCAGGCCAGGTGCTCGGAAAAGGCCTGGGGTTGATAGCGCTCGATCAGTGTTGCCAGCCGTGCCAGGTGCTCACGGTTCAGCGGGTTTTCGCCGCCGATGGACAGGCCCACGCCGTGCAGCGACAGCGGGTACTGCGCGCGAATCAAACCCAGGTAGTGATGAAACGGGCCGCCGGCCACCATGTAGTTTTCGGCATGCACTTCAAAAAAACCGATATCGGGGCAGGTGTCGAGCACTTCGGTGAAGTGCTCGTTTTTCAGCCCCAGCCCGGCCCGCAGGGGGAGGCCGGGCACCTGAGCCGCTGAGGGCGTTTGCAGGAACGAAAGCGTCATCATCAGTACTCAGGCTGCGGGCTGCTTCAGGACTTGGCGGTAAAGGCCGCTTCCTGGCCGAAGCCAGTCGACGAGGTGGTGCTTGGGGTTTGGGTGCAGGTGCCGGCCGGGACCAGTTTCCAGGCGTTGGCCTGATCCTTGGTTTTGGAGGTGCCGGCGCAGGAAGTGCCAGCGCCAGCGGCGCAATCGTTCTTGCCGGCTTCGGCGACGCCGAAGCATTTCTGCATGTCGTCGGCCGCGTGGGCGCTGGTGCTCAAGGCGGACAGGCTCAGGGCGGAACTCAGGGCGAGGACGAGGGAAGCAGCGGACAGTGAACGGTGTTTAACGGTCATGGTGTATCTCCAGCAGTGGAATGAGTCGGCGGGCATGATTGCCTGCTTGTACCACTAGAGGCTGGACGCTGGAATTCGTTACAAGCCGTTTGAAAAAAATTTCAGGGATCACCCGAAACAAATGTGGGAGGGGGCTTGCCCCCGATGACGGTATATCAGTCACATATTCTGTGCCTGACATGGCGCCATCGGGGGCAAGCCCCCTCCCACATTTAGCAACCGGGTGTTAACCGCCGAGGTACGCCTCACGCACCTTCGGATCGGTCAGCAACTGTTCACCCGTGCCCTGCATCACCACCCGGCCGTTTTCCAGCACATAGGCACGGTCGGCGATTTTCAGCGCCTGGTTGGCGTTCTGTTCGACCAGGAACACCGTCACACCGTCCTTGCGCAGCTGTTCGATGATGTCGAAGATCTGCTGGATGATGATCGGCGCCAGGCCCAGGGAAGGTTCGTCGAGCAGCAACAGCTTGGGCTTGCTCATCAGCGCGCGACCGATGGCGAGCATTTGCTGCTCGCCGCCGGACATGGTGCCGCCGCGCTGGCTGAAGCGTTCCTTGAGCCTGGGGAACAGGTGCAGCACCTTGTCCATTTGCTCCTGGTAGTCGCCCTTGTCGGTGAAGAACCCGCCCATGGCCAGGTTCTCTTCGACGGTCAGGCGCGAAAACACCCGTCGGCCTTCCGGCACCACGGCAATGCTTTTACGCATGATGTGCGACGACTGCTGGCCCACCAGCTCTTCACCCATGTAGCGGATGCTGCCGCTGTGGGCCTGCGGCGAACCGCACAAGGTCATCAGCAAGGTCGACTTGCCGGCACCGTTGGCGCCGATCAGCGTGACGATCTCACCCTGGCGCACTTCGACGTTGACGCTGTGCAGGGCCTGGATCTTTCCGTAGAAAGTGGAAACGTTTTCGAATTGCAGCATTTTACGCTTCCCCCAGATAGGCTTTGATCACTTCAGGATTGTCGCGGATCTGCTCCGGCGTACCGTCGGCCAGGGGCGTGCCCTGGTTGATCACCACGATGTGGTCGGAAATGCTCATGACCAGTTTCATGTCGTGTTCGATCAACAGCACGGTGGCGTTGTTTTCCTCACGCAACACGCCGATCAGCGCCTTGAGGTCTTCGGTTTCCTTGGGGTTCAAGCCGGCGGCCGGTTCGTCGAGCATCAGGATCCGCGGGCGGGTCATCATGCAGCGGGCGATTTCCAGGCGACGTTGCTGCCCATAAGCCAGGGTGCCGGCGGGGCGGTTGGCGAACTCGGTGAGGTTGACCTTGTCCAGCCAATACTCCGCGTATTCCATGGCCTCGCGCTCGCTCTTGCGGAACGCCGGGGTCTTGAACAAGCCAGCGAAGAAGTTGGTGTTCAAGTGACGGTGCTGAGCGATCAGCAGGTTCTCGACCGCCGTCATGTCCTTGAACAACCGCACGTTCTGGAAGGTCCGCACCACGCCTTTGCGGGCGATCTCGTGACCGGCCAGGCCCTGGATCGGCTGGCCGTCGAGCAGGATGCTGCCACCGCTGGGCTTGTAGAAACCGGTGAGGCAGTTGAACACCGTGGTCTTGCCGGCGCCGTTGGGGCCGATCAGCGCAACCACTTGTTTTTCCTTCACGGTCAGGGCCACGCCATTGACCGCCAGCAAGCCGCCGAAGCGCATGCTCAAGTTTTCGACTTTCAGGATCTCGCGGCTCATTTGCGCAGCTCCATGTGTGGACGTTGCATGGGCAGCAGGCCTTGAGGACGCCAGATCATCATCAGCACCATCATGGCGCCGAACATCAACATGCGGTATTCGCTGAACTCACGCATCATTTCCGGCAGCAGGATCATCACGATCGCCGCGAGAATCACGCCCAACTGCGAGCCCATGCCACCCAGTACCACGATGGCGAGGATGATCGCCGACTCGATAAAGGTGAACGACTCCGGCGTCACCAGGCCTTGGCGAGCGGCGAAGAAGCTGCCGGCAAAACCGGCGAACGCGGCGCCCAGGGTGAACGCGGACAGCTTGATGATGGTCGGGTTCAGGCCCAAGGCCCGGCAGGCGATTTCATCTTCGCGCAGCGCTTCCCACGCACGGCCGATCGGCATGCGCAGCAGGCGGTTGATCACGAACAGTGCGGCCAGAGCCAGCAACAGCGCCACCAGGTACAGGAACACCACTTTGCTCACCGGGTTGTAGGCAATCCCGAAGTACTCGTGGAAGGTCTGCATGCCTTCGGCCGCGGAGCGCTCGAACGACAGCCCGAAGAACGTCGGCTTGGGAATGCTGCTGATGCCGTTGGGACCACCGGTGATGTCGGTCAGGTTACGCAGGAACAGTCGGATGATTTCCCCGAAGCCCAAGGTCACGATGGCCAGGTAGTCACCGCGCAGACGCAGCACCGGGAAGCCCAGCAGGAAGCCGAACGTCGCCGCCGCCATGCCGGCCAGGGGCAGGCAGATCCAGAAGCTCCAGCCCAGATAGTGCGAGAGCAGCGCATAGGTGTAGGCGCCCACGGCGTAGAAACCCACATAACCCAGGTCGAGCAGGCCGGCCAGACCGACCACGATGTTCAGGCCCAGGCCCAGCAACACGTAGATCAGGATCAGGGTGGCGATGTCGACCGCACCGCGCGAGCCGAAGAACGGCCAGATCAGTGCGGCCACGATCAGGCCGATGATGATGTAGCGCTGGGTGCGCGGCAGGGTCAGGAATTGGCTGACCTTGGGCGATACCAGCGGGCCACGGTTGCCCTTGAACAACGCGCCGACCTGCCGGGTGAACAGCACGCGCAGGAACATCAGCACCGAACACAGGGCAATGATGGTCAGGGTCACGGGACCGGTGCCATGCACTTCCAGGTTGATGCCGACAATGCTCAGCTTGAGGCCGAGTACCGGGAACGCCACGGCCCACACCAACAGGGCGCTGAAAAACGCCGATTTAAGATATCTGCTCATACTTTCTCAACCTCCGGACGGCCCAAAATGCCGGTCGGACGGAACAACAGCACCAGAACCAACAGGCCGAACGCCACGACGTCCTTGTACTGGTCGCCGAAGATATCGGCGCCAAACGCTTCGGCCACCCCCAGCACCAGCCCGCCGAGCATCGCGCCCGGAATGCTGCCGATGCCGCCCAATACCGCTGCGGTAAAGGCCTTGAGGCCGACCAGGAAACCGGCGTTGGGGTTGATCACGCCGTACTGCATGCTCAGCAACACGGCGGCGACGGCCGCCAGCGCGGCACCGATGACGAAGGTCAGGGCGATGATGTTGTTGGTGTTGATGCCCAGCAGGTTGGCCATCTTGATGTCTTCGGCGCAGGCCCGGCAGGCGCGCCCCAGACGGGAGCGGGAAATGAACAGGGTCAGGCCCAGCATGGCCACCAGGGTGACGACGAAGACCAGGATCTGCATGTACGAAATCAGCACTTCTTGTGCGCCGCCTGGGCCGAAGGAGAAGCTCCCCGGGATCAGGTTGGGAATGGACTTGTCCTTGGAGTCCTGGGACAGCAATACGGTGTTCTGCAGGAAAATCGACATGCCGATGGCGGAAATCAGCGGGATCAAACGGTTGCTGCCACGCAAGGGACGATAGGCAACCCGTTCGATACTGTAGCCATAGGCACTGGTTACGACGATCGACGCCAGGAACGCGGCGGTCATCAACAACGGCAGGGAGTGGATCCCCATCATGGCCAGCCCGGCAAGGGCAATGAAGGCCACGTAGGAACCAATCATGTAGACCTCGCCATGGGCGAAGTTGATCATTCCAATGATGCCGTAAACCATTGTGTAGCCAATGGCTATCAAGGCATAGGTGCTGCCAATGGTCAGGCCATTAACCAGCTGTTGGAAAAAATGATAGATCTCAGGCATTACAACGCTCCTAAAAACCCGATACGCATTTCACTGGTGGAGTCATGTTCCGGCCCTGCGCTGTGTTCTGTGAGCACATTTGCGCAAAGCGTTTGCCAGCGAACCGCTGGTGACGGTTTTAAGATTTTCAGGTGAGCCAGCGCCCGGATCGCGGGTGACAGGCCCATAAACCTCGTAAAACAAAGCCCACTGCTCTCACAGTGGGCTTGTTGACCAGTAACGCCTGGCTTACTGAGGGGAAACTTCGGTTTTCGGTTTGCCGAAGTGCCACTCGTAGACCACGAACTTGAAGTCCTTCAGGTCGCCCTTGGCGTCGAAGCTCAGATCGCCGGTAGGGGTCTTGAAGGTGCCCGCGTGGATGGCTTCGGCCACTTTGGCGGTGTCTTCGCTTTTCGCGGCTTTGATACCACCGGCGATGACTTCAATGGCCGAGTAGGCCGGGAACACGAACGGACCGGTTGGGTCCTGCTTGTTCTTGGCGAACTCTTCAACGATGGCTTTGTTGGCCGGGTCGGTGTCGAAGGATTTCGGCAGGGTCACCAGCAGGCCTTCGGAAGCGCCCTGGGCGATTTGCGAGATGGAGTCGTTGCCGACGCCTTCTGGGCCCATGAACTTGGCGTTCAGGCCTTTTTCCTTGGCTTGGCGCAGGATCAGGCCCAGCTCAGGGTGGTAGCCGCCGTAGTAGACGAAGTCGACGTTGGCTTGCTTGAGTTTCTGGATGATCGAGGAGAAGTCCTTGTCACCGGCGTTCAGGCCTTCGAAGACGGCAACCTTGGTGCCTTTCTTCTCGAGGGTCTGTTTAACGGCAGTGGCGATGCCTTCACCGTATTGTTGCTTGTCGTGCAGCACGGCAACGATCTTCGGTTTCACGTGGTCGGCGATGTAGTTGCCGGCCGCCGGGCCTTGGGCGCTGTCCAGGCCGATGGTGCGGAAAATCAGCTTGTAGCCACGGGCGGTGATTTCCGGGCTGGTGGCTGCCGGGGTAATCATGATCACGCCTTCGTCTTCATAAATGTCGGACGCGGGCTGAGTGGAGCTGGAGCACAGGTGACCGACCACGAACTTGACGCCGTCGTTGACCACTTTGTTGGCGACGGCCACGGCTTGCTTGGGATCGCAGGCGTCGTCGTATTCCTTGGCTTCGAGCATTTTGCCATCGACGCCGCCCTTGGCGTTGATGTCGGCGATCGCTTGCTTGGCACCCATGAACTGCATGTCGCCATATTGCGTGACAGGACCGGTTTTAGGCCCGGCGATGCCGATCTTGATGGTGTCGGCTGCGAACGAATGGCTGGCAACCCCGGCCAGGACCATAGCGGCAAACAGTTTGGAAATCTGCTTAGTAGCCTTATTCATAGTGCTCCACTCTTACTGTTGTCTTTTTTATAGTTCTAGCGGCCTTGTGAGCTGCAGAACCGGATCAGATATCTTGAATATCCCCCCGGCAGTGCCCTGGCAACTGTACCGGTACAGTGTAGAGCGCCGGTTGATCGCTTGAAAAGCTGGCTGCTGGGGGCAATACCCGGGCGTGTCGCTTAAATGAAAGAAAAAGACAGAATTGCGCCGGGACGCTGCCGCAGTGGCGGACAATCCGTGGCTTTCCTGACGCTTTCAATCGCTCACTCATTTGCAACTGGGTTTTTCTACGAGAGACACGACGTTATGATTGCGCCGATTTTTTCCCAAGGTGAATCCCCATGACGCAAGAACCTAGCACCCTCTATGCCAAGCTGCTCGGTGAAACCGCCGAAATCTCCTGGAAGGAGCTCGAACCGTTCTTTGCCAAGGGTGCCCTATTGTGGGTCGACGCCGGCCTGGATTTGATCGAGGCGGCCGAAGGCATGGCCGAGGATCAGCGCGATAAAGTCGCTGCCTGGCTGGCCTCGGGGAGCCTGGGCGAAGTGTCTGCGACGCGGGCATTGGACCTGCTGGAGCGTGATCCGAGCCTGTGGGCGGTGGTGGTTTCGCCGTGGATTCTGATCCAGGAAAGGGCAGCGTAAGAAAAGCCTGCACGAAAATGGTGCGCGGTTTGCGCCGCTGCAAGTGTGTAGCGGAGTAACCGCTGATGCGGTGATGGCATCTTGCCGTGGAGAAAGGTCACAGCTGAGGGTGACGTGCGCGTCACGGGAACAGTTTTGCCGACGGCGAAATGCCCGGGGAATTGTTTCTTGGTGTTAGCAGATCGCTGTGGCGAGGGAGCGTGCTCCCTCGCCACAGACAACTAGGCGGTTTTGCCGGTATGGTTGTTCAACGAAATAATCTTAGTCTTGCCGATCCGATGACGGTAAATCTCACGCAAGTACTTGATCGCCTTCTTCACGCAATCCCGTGACAGGCGAATGTCATTGATCGAGACAAACTTATCTTTGTCATTGATCAACTCACGGTACTTCTTCTCATACATCGGCTTGATCGCGTACCAGTTGGTGTCGAGGATCTTCGCCGGGTTTTCAAACTCATTGAGCAGTTCGTCGATACGCTCTTCGTCGAAATCCTCGTGGATGATGAAGTCCAGGATCGAGTTGTCCAGCGTGTCGTCGAAACGGTACGGGTTGCGCGCAAAGCAGCGTTTGATGAACGCCACGATCAGCGTCAGGAAATCATCCGACAGGCACGGGCTCTTGGCGATCAGGGTGGTCAACGACAGGTTGGCCGACGCGCCGATCACCAGGGCGTAGCGCTTGAGCGTGGTGTTGGGGAACAGGCTGTTGAGGTGGGTCTTGAGGCGGTTCAGGTCCATGTAGGACAGTTTGTAGTCCTTGGGCAGCGACACGATCGACACCACCGACGAGCAGTTCTTGAAGAAGTGCAGGTCGTGCAGCGCCGCCGCGTCATAGCCGGAGTTCTTGTACTGTTCCAGGGAGGCCTTGTAGCGCTTGGACTCGATCGGCAGCAGGCTGATGCCTTCGATGGCCTGGGTGACTTTGTTGAAGTGCGGCAGGTCGATGGAGCGGAAGAACAGGTCGTCGATGTTCAGGCGCTGCGGCTCTTTGTCGAACACCTTGAACTTGTCACCCGACGGCGCCGGGGTTTCCGGGACCACCGATTCGGCGTAGGCAATCGCCACCGGGCCGGCCAGGCTCATGAACAGGTCGTTGGCATCCAGGCGGATGGTTTCGCCGATGTCGATACCGGCGCGACGGAAGTAGTTCTGGTCGTAGTCGGTGGTGACCGCCTGGGCGGTAAGAATGTTGAAGATCTGTTGCGAGATATACTGGTTGGCGTGCTTTTCCATGGCATTGACATCAATGTTCTGGATATTGCCGTCATCGCTCTCTTCGGCGTAACGCATGATGTCGTTGGAGATCAGCATCATCGCGTTCCACGGGCGGATACGGCCCTTGACGCTGGCTTCGCTGCTGTCTTCATTGGCGAAGTTGTACGAGAAATCCCATTCTTCCGACAGATACTTGCAGAGCAGCCGCCCGGCGTTGATGTGCAGCGCCTCGGACATTTCGCTGCGGTGGTCGGAGATGTTCGGCAGCACGCAGATGCCGCTGGTGAAGATCGGTTCGAAGACGAAGGCGTGGCCGCTTTTGCTGTCGTGCTCGTCGGCCGGCTTGGTGTCGAACGTCTTGTTCATGTATGAATGCTGCTGGGCCAGGCCGAATTCCGACGCCATGCCCGAGCCGGTGCCGCCGCCGGCGCTGAAGATCGAGAAATACAGGCGCGACTGGTTGGCCTTGATGCCGCAGGAGTCGATCAGGTACGAATGGATCATCTTCCAGTCGGGGCTGGAAAAACGCTGGGTGTCTTTATTGAGGATGATCTTGGCCAGGTACTGGCCGAGGATCGGCGCGTTACCGGCGCCACCGGCATGGACTTCCGAGAGGTCCATGATTTTCATCTTGCTGTAATCGCGCAGGAAGCCGCTTTTTTCGCCCTTGCGCGAGAATCGGATGCGCCCGGCGATGTCTTTGTCCAGGTCGCCCAGCATCACCAGCGGCTCCACCAGGAACACTGGTTTGCTGGCCTTGCCGACGCCCAGGCGCAGGTTGTTGCGAATCCATTGGGCGGGGCTGTAGCCCTTGTCTGTCGACTTGTCTTCGGTACTGAATTCGTTCAGGTAGAACTTGCGTGCGTTATAGACCAGCTCGGCCACGTCCAGCGCAATGTTCGAACCGCAGCGGCCCAGGCCGATCAGGCACACCGAGGGGAATTCCTGTTCGCTGCGCGGCTCGCCATCGACTTCCTGATGGGGCAGGCGCGGGAACACCATGTCGCGCAGGCCGTCGAGGTTGTCGAGGATGCGGTCGGTATTGGTCTCGGTGAAGTACAGGTATTGCTGGGTCGCCAGTGGACGGGGGCTGCTCAATGACTTCGAACCTGAAGGTTTTTCCGCAGGAGCTGTCGGCAACACATCGGAGACCACGGTGGCAGAGTTATTTTTAGAAGTCATTGTGCGCCATGTACCTGGGCGGATGGCTGTGAAATGTTAAAAAGCCATCACTGAGTGGGAGTTCGCGACTTTACAGTGCGTCCGGGTCCGGGGCGATAGGTTTAACCCTAGCGTTTCAAGGGGAAATCCCGGCCCGACTCTGATGAATCGGCCGTTTACCGGCGTTCTTTAGATAATTGATGGCGAAATGCCAAAGATTTAGACGTCAGCGAATTGGCCTGATGATCGAGGCGGGACAGCTTCGGTCTGGTCGAAGCTCGTTTGGCGACAGCGCTTCCTTGGCCGCCGCCACGTTGACCGGCGGCAGGAGGGGGCGCCGATCGATGCCCTGGATCACGCTGATGACCTCGTCGACGGGCACTGCCGGGCTCAACAGGTAGCCCTGAACGAAGTCACAGCCATGTTTAAGCAGCAGCTCGAACTGGGCCTGGGTTTCCACGCCTTCGATTACCGCCTGCAAGTGCAGGGTGTGGGCCATGCCGACAATCGCCTCGACGATCTCGATGTCGGCGCTCGACTGGGAAATGTCCTGGATAAACGAGCGATTGATCTTCAGTGTGTTGAGCGGCAGGCGCTTGAGGTAGGCGAGGGAGGAGTAGCCGGTGCCGAAGTCATCGATCGCCAGCGACACGCCCAGCGCGCGGATCTGCCGCAGCTTCGCCAAAGTGCTGCTGATATTGCCCATCAGCGCGTTTTCGGTGACTTCAAGCTCCAGGCGGTTGGCCCCAATCCCACTGGATCGCAGGGCGTCTTCGATCTCATCGACCAGCTCGTCGCGGCCCAGGTTCAACGTCGAACAGTTCACGGCCATGGTCAATTCGCCGTAGCCCTTGTCGGACAGCAGGCTCAAGTCATGACAGGCCTGGCGCAATACCCAGTGGTCCAGTTCGGCGATCAATCCGTTGCTTTCGGCAATGCCGATAAAACGGTCGGGCGCGAGCAAGCCATGGTGCGGATGCTGCCAGCGCACCATGGCTTCCAGGCGGGTGATCCTGCCTCGCTTCATATCGAAGATCGGCTGATAGAACAACACCAGTTCGTTACGGGCGCGCAGGGCCATGCGCAGTTCCTCTTCCAGTTGCAGCTCCATGAACGCGCGGGTTTTCAGGTTGGAGCTGAAGAAGTTGAGGCTGTTACGCCCCGTATCCTTGGACTGGTACAGCGCCAGGTCGGCGGTCTTCAGCAATTCTTCGCAGGTCAGGCCGTCTTCGGGAAACAGGCTGATGCCGATGCTGGTGGTCATCACCATGCGGCGCCCGGCCAGTTCGATCGGGGTTTTCATTTTTTGCATGATGCGCTGGGCCAAATGCCGCGCTTCATCGCGGTGGTGGATGCTGATCAGGATGCAGAACTCATCGCCGCCAAAACGCGCGACCACGTCTTCATGGCTGCGCACCGAGCCCTTGATATGCCCGGCCAACACGGTGAGCAGCTGGTCGCCGGCGTCATGCCCGAGGCTGTCGTTGATACGCTTGAAATGGTCGATATCGAGGAAAATCGCCGCCATCATGCCGTTGCTTCGGGTTTTTTCTGCGATTTTCTCTGCGAAAATCAGATTGAAACCACGGCGATTGAGCAAGCTGGTCAAGGCGTCGTAATGCGCCACCTGTTGCAGCGAGGCGCGGGCCTGGTCCAGCTCGCCGAGCAGGGCGTTGACCCGGCGAAGGTCGCGCTCCTTGTGTTGTAACTTCTTGTCTGCGAGGGCGGCGCTGATGCTGCTGGCGATCACCAGCAGGGTGATGATCGCCACCGACAGCCCCAGTTGAATGGGGTGGTTGTCCTGCGGCAATAACAGATCAGCGCCTGCGGTCACTACCAGTTGCATGGCGGCCATGCCGGTGAAGTGCATGCTCAGAATCCCTGCACCCAGTACCAGGCTGGCGGCGTATTTGAGCAATTGGTGAAACACGCCCGCGCCTTTGCGCAGGGCGATCGACAGCCACAATGCCGCCAGGCTGGCGCCGATGGCGATGGCAACCGAGGCCATGAACAGTTGCGAGTCGAAGTACGCCTGGGCCTGGGAGCGCATGGCCGACATGCCGACGTAATGCATCAGCGCGATGCCCAGGCCCATCCACACCGCCGCCGCCAGGCACTGGCGCACCCGCGGGTGGGGATGACTGAGGGTTTGCATGGCGAACCACGCGGCGGCCAGAGCGATCAGCAGCGACACGAGCGTCATGATCCATTCGTAGTGAATGACGACCGGTGCTTCGAAAGCCAGCACGCTGATGTAGTGAGTCGACCAGATACCGCCTGCCAGGCAAACGGCACCCAGCCAGCGCCAGTGACGGCGGGCGGTGGGGTCCTCGACATGGCCGACGCGTTCGGCCATGTCCAATGTGCCGAACCCCGCCGCACACGCAACCAGGTAGGCGAGTAGCACCAGAAAGGGGTTATGACTGCAGTTGAGTAACAAGTGCCCATTCTCGGGGAGGTCAGAAAAAAAATGCAGACCCAGCAATTCCATTGCATGCCCCGTCATTACGTCACTGCTTCCGGCGGTGACCTATGAGGTCGAGTATAGAAGCCTCGCGGGTTTCGCCAGGACGAATGGTAGGTTGCTCGCTATGATTTCGGCATCTTGCCTATAGCGATTGATGCTAAGCGCTGATCGGCAGGTCCAGCTCGAAAGGCGGTGGCTCCAGCGGCGTCAGACCAAATGCTGCGCGCGCGGCATCGCAATCGGTGTTTTGCACACCGTGGCTCCAGGAGGCGTCGAACTCGCGGCACACGCTGGAGCGCTGCTCATAGATCGTGCAATGAGTGCCTTTGCCCACTTCGCCCTCAAGGCTGCAGCAGCGCGCGGGTTTCTGGTCGGTCCCGATCATCGCCACGCGTGTGGGGTTGATCTGCACCACCAGGTCATCGGGCACCGTGCCCCCCGACGAGGCGCACTCACCCCAGAAGAAAGACACACGGAAGTGTGAACAGCAGGCACCGCAATTCAGACACGGACTGGCTTCGGACATGGGCGTCTTCGATAAGGAAAGTAAGAGGGGTTGTGACAGGAAGGCTCGCCATTCTAATCGCGCCATGGCCGTTGGGAAGAGGAGGGCACACTTATATTTTTCGTAGGGAAAGTCCCGTAGTTTCGGGTGAAATCATGCTCTATCAGCGTTACGAATCATTACAGACAAGCGTCGCCGGCCTGACTATGTTGCAGATACCTGAGCAGGATGCATCGGGCATCGCAGCTCTCATAACAATAAAAGAGACGGACCCATGCAGAACTCGACCCAAGCGGCGAATGCCTGGCGCATTCTGTTCCTGCTGTTCCTCGCCAACCTGTTCAACTTCTTCGACCGCACCATTCCGGCGATCATCATCGAGCCGATCCGCATGGAATGGCACCTGAGCGACTTTCAGCTGGGCATCATCGGCACCGCCTTCACCATCGTCTATGCCATTGCCGGCCTGCCGCTCGGGCGCCTGGCCGATACCGGTTCGCGCAGCAAACTCATGGGGTGGGGCCTGTTCGCGTGGAGCGGGTTGACGGCGATCAACGGCATGGTCGGCAGTTTCTGGACGTTCCTGTTGGTGCGTATGGGCATCGGCATCGGCGAAGCCAGCTACGCGCCGGCGGCCAACTCGCTGATTGGCGACCTGTTCCCGGCCCACCGTCGTGCGCGGGCCATGGGCATTTTCATGCTGGGCCTGCCATTGGGCCTGTTACTGGCGTTCTTTACCATTGGCGCGATGGTCAAGGCGTTCGACAGCTGGCGCGCGCCGTTCTTTATCGCGGCCGTGCCGGGGCTGATCCTCGCGGTCTTCATGTTCTTTATCAAAGAACCCAAGCGCGGCGCGGCAGAAACCGTGCAAGTCTCCCAGGAACGCGTCGACCGCCCGATCCGCCGCGTGCTGGCGGTGCCGACCTTTCTCTGGTTGGTGCTGGCCGGGCTGTGCTTCAACTTCGCAACCTATGCGTGTAACTCGTTCCTGGTGCCGATGCTGCAGCGCTATTTCCTGATGCCGTTGCAGGACGCGGCGGTTGCCACCGGGGTGATCGTCGGGTTGACCGGGCTGGTCGGCCTGACGTTGGGCGGCTGGGTTGCCGACAAGATCCATCAACGGGTTGCCAATGGCCGCCTGTTGTTTGCCGCGTTCAGCCTGATCATTTCCACCGTCACCACCGCCTGGGCCTTGCACGCCGGGCGTATCGAGATCGGTGTGTTTGTCGCGCTGTTCAGTGTGGGTTGGTTGTTTGCCTACAACTTCTACACCTGTGTGTACACGGCGATCCAGGACGTGGTCGAGCCGCGCCTGCGGGCCACGGCGATGGCGCTGTTCTTTGCTGGCCTGTACTTGCTGGGTGGCGGCATGGGGCCGGTGGTGGTGGGGGGCTTGTCCGATCACTTTGCCCATTCGGCGATGTATGCCGCCGGGGCGGAGCAGATGACCGAGGCCTATAAAGCGGTGGGGTTGCATGACGCCATGTACTTGATTCCGGTGGCGCTGTTCTTGACCATGCTGTTTCTGTTTCAGGCGTCGCGCAGTTTTGTGCGGGATGCCAAGCGGATGAAAGACGGGCTGGTGGCGGTGGAGGTGGCGGTGCCGGCTGCTGCTGCGACGGCTTGAGATCGCGTTGACGCCATCGGGAGCAAGCTCCCTCCCGCACTTGAACTGCATTCCAAGTGTGGGAGGGGGCTTGCTCCCGATGAGGCCATGACTGGCGAAGACCTTCTTCAGTGAATAAAAAAGGCCCGCATTGCGCGGGCCTTCTTTTTAGCTGAGCAACGCAGCAATCAACCCGCCACCAACACCCGGATCGCTTCCAGGCGCAGCGCGGCCTTGTCGAGCATGGCCAGGCCTTGCTCGCGCTGTTGGCGCAGGGCAACCAGTTCGCTGTCGCGCACGGTCGGGTTGACCGCTTGCAACGCGGTCAGGCGCGCCAGTTCTTCGTCGGTGTCGGCTGCCAGGCGACGCTTGGCCTCGGCCACGCGCTCGGCATGGCGCGGGGTGATCTTCTCTTCGCCGGCGTTGATGCGTGGCGTCAGTTGGTCGCGCTGGGCCTGGACGAACTTGTTGGCACTGGCCCGTGGCACGCTTTCCAGCTGGTCGTTCAAGGTTTCGAACGACACGCGGCCGGACAGGTCGTTGCCGTTGGCGTCCAGCAGGCAGCGCAGGGCGGCCGGCGGCAGGTAGCGGCCCAGTTGCAGCGAGCGCGGGGCAACCACTTCGCTGACGTAGAGCAGCTCCAGCAACACGGTGCCGGGCTTGAGCGCCTTGTTCTTGATCAGCGCGACGGCGGTGTTGCCCATGGAACCGGACAGCACCAGGTCCATGCCGCCCTGCACCATCGGGTGTTCCCAGGTGATGAACTGCATGTCTTCACGCGACAGCGCCTGGTTACGGTCGTAGGTGATGGTCACCCCTTCGTCGTCGCCCAGGGGGAAGCTGGCGTCGAGCATTTTTTCGCTGGGCTTGAGGATCAGCGCGTTTTCCGAATGGTCTTCGCTGTCGATACCAAACGCATCGAACAGGGTTTCCATATAGATCGGCAGGGCGAACTGGTCGTCTTGCTCGAGGATGTCTTCCACCAGCGCATCGCCTTCACCCGCGCCGCCGGAGTTGAGCTCCAGCAGACGGTCTCGGCCGGTGTGCAGTTCCTGTTCCAGGCGCTCGCGCTCGGCACGGGCTTCGTCGATCAGGGCTTGCCACTCGCCGTCGTCGGCGTTTTCCAGCAGCGGCAGCAGGCGTGGGCCGAACTGATGCTGCAAGGCGTTGCCGGTCGGGCAGGTGTTGAGGAACGCATTCAGCGCTTCGTGGTACCACTGGAACAGGCGCTCTTGCGGGCTGGTTTCCAGGTACGGGACGTGCAGTTCGATCACATGTTTCTGGCCGATCCGGTCCAGACGGCCGATCCGCTGTTCCAGCAGGTCGGGGTGGGACGGCAGGTCGAACAGCACCAGGTGGTGGGAGAACTGGAAGTTGCGGCCTTCGCTGCCGATTTCCGAACAGATCAGCACCTGGGCGCCGAATTCTTCATCGGCGAAGTAGGCGGCGGCGCGGTCACGTTCGAGGATGTTCATGCCTTCGTGGAACACCGTGGCCGGGATGCCGGAGCGCACGCGCAGGGCGTCTTCGAGGTCCATCGCGGTTTCGGCGTGGGCGCAGATCACCAGGACCTTGGTGCGCTTGAGCATTTTCAGCTGGTCGATCAGCCATTCAACCCGTGGGTCGAAGCGCCACCAGCGATTGTCTTCCTCAATGTCCGGCTGCGACTGGAAGCTGACTTCCGGGTACAGCTCGGCGTGTTCGCCCAGCGGCAATTCGAGGTATTCGTCCGGGTTCGGCAGCGGGTAGGCGTGCAGCTTGCGCTCCGGGAAGCCCTGCACCGCGGCGCGGGTGTTGCGGAACAGTACGCGGCCGGTGCCGTGGCGGTCGAGCAGCTCGCGCACCAGGCGCGCGCTGGCTTCGGTGTCGCCATCGTTGACGGCGGTGAGCAGCGCTTCACCTTCGTTGCCGAGGAAACCCTGGATGGTGGTGTGCGCGGCCGGGGAGAGACGGCCCTTGTCCAGCAGTTCCTGCACCGCTTCGGCCACCGGGCGATAGTTCTCGCTTTCGGCGCGGAACGCTTGCAGGTCGTGGAAACGGTTCGGGTCCAGCAGGCGCAGGCGCGCGAAGTGGCTGTCCTGGCCCAGTTGTTCCGGGGTAGCGGTGAGCAGCAGCACGCCCGGGATGACCTCGGCAAGCTGTTCGACCAGTGAGTACTCGGCGCTGGCATTGTCTTCATGCCAGACCAGGTGATGGGCTTCGTCGACCACCATCAGGTCCCAGCCGGCGGCGAACAGTGCGTCCTGGGCCTTCTCGTCGTCCACCAGCCACTCCAGGGCCACCAGGGCCAGCTGGGTGTCTTCGAACGGGTTGGCGGCATCGCTTTCGATGAAGCGTTCTTCGTCGAACAGCGCCACTTGCAGGTTGAAGCGCCGGCGCATTTCCACCAGCCACTGGTGCTGCAGGTTTTCCGGAACCAGGATCAGCACGCGGTTGGCGCGCCCGGACAGCAGCTGGCGATGGATCACCAGGCCGGCTTCGATGGTCTTGCCCAGGCCCACTTCGTCGGCCAGCAATACCCGTGGCGCGATACGGTCGGCGACTTCACGGGCGATGTGCAACTGGTGGGCAATCGGTTGCGCACGCACGCCGCCCAGGCCCCACAGCGAAGATTGCAACTGGCGGCTGGTGTGTTCCAGGGTGTGATAGCGCAGCGAGAACCAGGCCAGCGGGTCGATCTGCCCGGCGAACAGACGGTCGCTGGCCAGGCGGAACTGGATGAAGTTCGACAGTTGGGTTTCCGGCAGGGTGACCTGCTCGTTCTGCCCATTGAGGCCGTGGTAGACCAGCAGGCCGTCGACGTCGTCGACTTCTTGCACGGTCATTTTCCAGCCTTCGAAATGGGTGATGCTGTCGCCCGGCGAGAACCTCACGCGGGTGAGGGGCGCATTCCGTAGCGCATACTGGCGCGTGTCGCCAGTGGCCGGATAGAGCACGGTCAGCAAGCGGCCGTCCTGTGCCAGAACGGTGCCTAAACCCAGCTCTGCTTCGCTGTCACTAATCCAGCGTTGCCCCGGTTGATACTGCTGCGCCATGCTGCCTGACTCCCGCCGTGAAAAAGCCGACTATCTTAACGGAACAAGGCCCTCATCCAAAGGACTCTGACAAAAACTACGCGGTTTGCGCCGTGCATCGAATGTTGAGTCGACAGATGGCGGGCACTTGTGAGTGTCGACTGGGTCACAGGTTGGCAAGCCTGCGCTCAAGTCCGCCCGCCGCCCGCCGACAGCCTGCTGACAGGAGAACAACTATTATGCTGCCACCTATGCTGCCCGTCAGCGTTGTGCCGGTCACGTCGCAACTCGACCCGGTGCGTCAAAAACCCGATATTCCGCCCGTGGTGCCCGTACAAGCGAGTTCCAACGAGAGCACGATCGACCTGAAAAATGGCGATGCCGAGCAGTCGACGTTTTTGCTGCGCGAGGAGCAACGTCGCCAGCAGGAGCAGCAGAAACGCCGGCGTGAAGCCGATGACGACCCGGAGGCGCACTTGGCGATCCCGGGCGACGAGCTCAACGCCGATAACACCGTGCCCGTGGCGCCGCTGATCGAAGACGCGCCGCGCCAAGGGTTGTGGGTGGACGTCGAGGTTTAATCGCGCAGTTCGCGCAAGGCCGCCATCAGCCGTTCAATGTCCTGATCGGTGTTGAGCGGGCTGACGGAGATTCGCGCAATGCTGGCCAGGCCTCGTGCCTGCATATCCAGTGGGGTATATGCCACATCGTTGGCGCCGATATTGATGCGCTTGAGCTCCAGGCGACGCTTGAGCTCGAAGGCGTCCCAGCCGGCGAGGTTGAAGGCGATCAAGCCTGATTGGCTGGTGCCCAAGTCATGCAGAGAGATTCCCGGAGTCTGACGCAACGTTTCGCGGATTCGCTCGCTGGTCTGCCGGACCCGGTCCCACACCCGTTCAATCCCCAGTTGATTGAGTTCCTGCAACGCATTGCCCAAACCTGCCAATAAGGCGTAGGACGTTTCGCTGGTTTCAAAGCGTCGGGCATCGTTGCGCAGGCCGAACCCCTGGGCGCTCCACGGCGCTGAAAACACATCGCGCTGCGCAGGGTTCAACCGCGCCAGAAAGTCCGGCCGCACGTACAGCAGCGCCGTGCCCCGCGGCCCGCGCAGGTGCTTGCGGCCCGCCGACTTGAGCACGTCGCAGTGCAGCGCCTGCACATCCACCGGCACCTGGCCGACCGCTTGGCCGGCATCGATGAAGTAGGGGATGCCATGCCGCCTGGCCACTTCACCAATCGCCTGGGCGGGGTTGATCAGGCCGCCATTGGCGGGGAGCCAGGTCAGGTCGATCAGTTTCACGCTTGCGTCGATCATCGCTTCCAGGGCTACCGGGCAGACTGCGCCGGTTTCATCGCAGGGGATCACCTCGATTCGCGCACCGGCCTGCACCGCCAGTTCCATGCTCGCCAGGTTGCCGCCCCATTCGTGGCGCCCCACCAGAATCCTGTCGCCCGGCTGCCACCGGCCCAGCGCCTGGAACGCCAGGCTCCAGGCGGTCGAGCCGCTGCCGGCAAAGGCAATCGACGCGGTGGGTGCATTGAGCAACTGGCCGGCGGCGCGGCGGGCTTTTTCCACCAGGATGGCGCCATGCTCGCAGGCCTCCATCGGGCCGTCGCACGCTTCGCGTTGCAGTTGCTCGATGATGGTGTCGAGGGTCGCCTGGCTCGGCAATGCAGCACCGGCCGTGTTGAAGTGTACGAGACCGGACCGGCAACCCGGCGTGGCCTCGCGCAGGCGCTGGACGTCGAGCGGGCTCATGGCTGCAGCTCGAACATGGCGTCGACTTCCACCGCCACGCCCCCCGGCAGGCTGGACACGCCGACAGCGGTGCGTACATGCCGGCCTTTGTCGCCGAGGGATTCGCCCAGGCGGCCGACATAGGCCGGTTTGCCGTCCAGCAATGGGATTTTCCCGGAGATAAACAACTGATTCCGGCTGATCACATGGTTGATGTAATTGGCAATCGGCTGGCTGGGCGTCGGCAGCGTGAGGCCGAGGGCCTGCACGCGTTGGCGGATGGAATCGCGCATGTTGAATCCTCTGGGTTGAGAGGTTTCAGCATGTTGATCAAGGTGATGGACGGCAAACGCATAGATATCATCCGACGTATCGAAATAACTCACGCGTCGGCGCAGGCAGCCTTCAACCACGCGCTGAAACATTCGGCCGCCGCGCTGGCGGGGCCTTGGGGCGCGATCAGCCAGTAGCCGATTTCGCTGCGATACGGCGGCCAGTCGAAGGCTTCTACCAGGCTGCCGTCCTGGAGCCGACGCTCGATCAAGCGGTGACGGCCCATGGCGATACCTTGGCCGGCCACGGCGGCTTCGACCACGATGTTGTAGTCATGCAGCACCACGCGCGGATGCGGGCTGAGGTCGACTTGATAATGGCCGGACCAATCCGTCCATTCGAACGGGCGGTGCGAGGTGGCCATCAGCAGTGCGCCGTTGTGCTGCCGGCTGGCCTTGAACGCCGGGCTGCACACGGGGGAGAGCACTTCCGGCATCAGCCGCGTGGCCTGCACGTCAGGCCAGTCGCCCTTGCCATAGCGGATGGCCAGGTCGACCTCGGCCGCCGCGACGTTCGCCAGTTGAATCGCTGGCACCAGCTCCACCTGGATCTGCGGGTAGCGTTGCAGAAAACCCGCCAGGCGCGGCGCCAGCCATAAGGTGGCAAAGGACGCGAGCAAGCCGATGCGCAACACCGTGACGCTGGACACCACCCGTTGGCTGCGGGTGGCAGCGGCGATCAGGTCGAGGGCAGGGCGGATTTGCTCGTAGTAGTGTTGGCCGTCTGCGGTCAGATCAATCGCGCGGGTGCGTCGGACAAATAGTGGTTTGCCCAGGTACTGTTCGAGCTTGTGTACCTGATGGCTGAGCGCACTCTGGGTCACTGACAACTCATGGGCCGCCTTGATAAAGCTCAAGTGCCGCGCCACGGCCTCGAAGGCGCGCAGGGCCAGCAACGGCGGAAGGTCCTTGTGCAGTGCCACCTGTGTGCGCCTCTTGGGTAAGGGGGAAGTGCCGATTTTGGGCGATGACCTGCATTTTGTCGCCCGCTGATTTGCTGTCGGGCAAGTGAGGCCGCATTATTAAGCGATCCCCGCCACGACGTAAGCCAAGCCATGAGTGATGACGACAAACTGATCGACCTGAACGCCGAACGCGCTAAACGGGTGCATGACCTCAACGATAAACGTCTGAATGAG
Organism: Pseudomonas veronii; assembly: GCF_002028325.1. NCBI lineage: Bacteria > Pseudomonadati > Pseudomonadota > Gammaproteobacteria > Pseudomonadales > Pseudomonadaceae > Pseudomonas > Pseudomonas veronii. Next base: position 1,554,805 of record NZ_CP018420.1, read on the forward strand.
GTTCGCCAGGCGTTTGAACAGGCGATGCCGCTCGGAAAAGTTAAGAAAAAACCGAAAAACAAACCGAAAAAGCGTTGAAACAGCCTGCATCTATTGATGCAGGTCAGTTATTTCCCTTCTTTACGCCCCGTCGTGGGCGACATTGATCCTCGTCAATTTCCCAACCCGCCTTCTCCTTTAACTTAGCCCTATCGCAACAAGGCAACAGCAGGAGGCCAGTCATGTTTTTCGATAATGTGGTATTTGCCGGAGTGCTGACAGTTGGCCTCATGGTGTTGTTCTTCGTAGGGTTTGGATTTTTTATCTGGAGAGACGCGAACAAGCGTAAAAAACCATAGGTTTTTCCAGGTTACATGAGCACGCAAGGCATTTTGGGCGACTTCGGTCGCCCTTTTTTTTGCCCGCGATTTAATCAACACCGCTCTCACTTCTGAACGGCGTTCGGCTTGAGATCGACCGCATAAAAAAAGGTGCGACCCTCGCGGATCGCACCTTTGTCATGGCCAGCGGGCTATCAGCTGCCCAGCGCCTTGGACGCCATCCAGAACAACCCGGCCGACAGGCCTACGGTCGCCGGCAGGGTCAATACCCAGGCCATCAGGATGGTCTTCACCGTGCCGCCTTGCAGGCCGCTCTTGTTGGCAACCATGGTGCCGGCAACACCGGACGACAACACGTGCGTTGTCGATACCGGCAGGCTGAAGATGTTGGCCAGAGCGATCATGCTGGCGGTGGTGATTTGCGCTGACATGCCTTGGGCATAAGTCATGCCCTGCTTGCCGATCTTCTCGCCGATGGTCAGTACCACGCGCTTCCAGCCGACCATGGTGCCCAGGCCCAGGGCGAGTGCGACCGCGATAATCACCCAGAACGGTGCGTATTCGGTGGTGGCGGTCAGGTCTTTGCGCAGCTTGTCGAGGTCGGATTTCTCACGGGCGTCCAGGCCTGGCAGCTTGCCGACTTTCTTCGCGGTGTCGTCCAGGCACAGCAGGTAGCGGCGTACCTCAATGCGCTGGTCGGACGTCAACGAATGGTAGTCGGAAACACCTTTCAAGGTGTCGAGCAGCGCGTTGATGGTCGGTTCAGTCTGCTGTGGGTTGCAGCGGAACTTGCCCGGCAGGTCGTCCTTCACGCTTTTGCCCAGAGCCAGGAATTCGCCCAGGGTTACTTGATTGCGCTGGTAGAACTGGTTCAGGTGCAGGGTGGCGTCGCGGGTACGCTCGATCTGGTAAGTGGTGCTGCCCAGGTCGAGAACGAACTGCGCCGGCACGATACCGATCAGCACCAGCATGATCAGGCCGATACCTTTTTGCCCATCGTTGGAGCCGTGGACGAAACTCACGGCCATGGCGGAAATCACCAGAACCAAGCGGTTCCAGAACGGCGGGCGCTTCTTCTCGTCGACCTTGCGGCGCTCGTCCGGAGTTTTATGCATCTTGGACAGCGGACGCCACCACTTCAGGCTGATCAGCAACAGGGCTGCGACCAGAAAGCCGGCCATGGGCGAGAACACCAGGGACGCACCGATATCGATCGCCTTCTGCCAGTTCACCCCGTCAGCCAGGGGAATGTCGTTGATCAGCGCATTCGCGAGGCCGACACCCAGGATCGAGCCGATCAGGGTGTGCGAGCTGGAGGCGGGAATACCGAAGTACCAGGTGCCCAGGTTCCAGGTGATCGCCGCGGCCAATAATGAGAAGACCATCGCCAGACCATGGCCGGTGTTCACATTGATCAGCAATTCCACCGGCAGCAAATGCACGATGGCGTAGGCGACACCGACACCGCCGAGCAATACGCCGAGGAAGTTGAACAACCCGGAGAAGAACACGGCCAGATGCGGCGGCATGGCTTTGGTATAGATGACTGTGGCCACCGCGTTAGCGGTGTCATGAAAGCCATTGATGAACTCGAAGGCGAGGACAAAGGCCAGGGCGAGCAGCAGGCTCACGAGAACCCAAGCATCCAGTCCGCTGAATAAATCGATCATGAAGGTTTTCTGACCCGGTCGTAAGGGGGCGCGATTATGCCAGAAAACCTCGGTAATCGATGCACTAGCTGCTCATCGGTAACAATCTTCATTGAAAAAAAGCCGGGCAGCAGCGCGCATCCCAGGGTTTTCGGGGGCTCGGCAAGTCTTTGATTTACAAAGCGCGGCGTCGTAGAGGTGGGGTTTTGTCACCTAAACGTCATCTCTGAAACATTTGTACGAAATTTCGTTGGTCGCAGCAGGACGCTGAATAATTGACCCGCGAGCGAGGTGCCCTCCGCCGGCGGTGAGCCGGCGGAGACAGCAGAACCCGTTGGACTCAAACCTCGATGCTTATGGCTCTTCGGCTTTGAGTTCCTGTTCAATCTTTTGGATCTCCTGGGCAAAGGCCTGATCGAGCAGACTCGCTCGTTTGCGCCATGGCTTGCGCTCTGGTTCAGGCTGAGCGGCGTAGGTGGTGACTTCCCCGCCGTATACGTCCTTGTAACGTTGCTCCTGGCGCTCAAGTTCCGCGCGCAGTTCATCTTTCGTCACAGTGTTACCTAATTTGAGTTGAGTTTAATTAACGTGCAGTGCTACACCCGAATATTGCCCTCGGCATGTTTTAAGTTGAGCAGGTGAACCCTTCAACTTTAGACGAATTGCCAGCGGTGACTTCCTTGAACCGGTATTTATAAACGGCAGCATAATCAACATACGATGCCGGGCGAGCTCCCATCCCGATATGGATATCGGGCTGACCTCTGCACAGGTTGCATTATAGCGGCGCATTTTAATAACACTATCATCATAAAGTTAAAAAGCGTCAACGTTGTGTGAGGCTTTTGTTACATGCACGCGTCAGTCTTGGTTGGGAAGTGGCCGACATAAATGCCGGCGTAAGCCCAATGCTGTCATGCAATCCGGTTTTTATGATCGCGCCAGCAAAATTGCGATAATCGCATGATCGTCCGATAATCGCCCAACGTTGCTGACCCAACCTTGTGCATCCCGGTCGGGGCGGCTTTCAATAGCGAGCAACCTTCGCGGTTGCCGATAAGCGCCAGCGGTTGAAAATAATAAAGAGGACCTTGAAATGAACGATCAATTGCGCAACTCCTTTGCGTCAGCGGCGCCGCCGATCGTGGCTTCACCGGCCAAACGCATCCAGGCATTCACCGGTGATCCGGACTTCATGACCTCCCTGGCCCGTGGCCTGGCCGTGGTGCAGGCGTTCCAGGAACGCAAGCGTCACTTGACCATCGCCCAAATCAGCCACCGTACCGAAATCCCCCGCGCCGCCGTGCGCCGTTGCCTGCACACCTTGATCAAGCTCGGCTACGCCACCACTGACGGGCGCACCTATTCGCTGTTGCCCAAGGTGCTGACCCTCGGGCATGCCTATCTGTCCTCGACGCCGCTGGCGGTCTCCGCTCAACCGTACCTGGACCGCATGAGCGAGCAGCTTCACGAAGCCTGCAACATGGCCACCCTGGAAGGTGACGACATCCTCTATATCGCCCGGTCGGCCACCACGCAGCGCCTGATTTCCGTGGACCTCTCGGTAGGCGGGCGTTTGCCGGCGTACTGCACTTCCATGGGCCGCATCCTGCTGGCGGCGCTGGACGATGCGTCGCTGCAGGACTACCTCGACCACGCCGACCTGCAAACCAAGACCAGCCGCACCCTTACCACGCCCGAAGCCTTGTTCGAGTGTCTGCAACACGTGCGCCAGCAGGGTTGGTGCATCGTCGATCAGGAGTTGGAACAAGGCCTGCGTTCCATTGCGGTGCCGGTGTATGACGCGTCCGGCCAGGTGCTGGCGGCGCTCAACGTGAGTACCCATGCCGGTCGTGTCAGCCGCAGCGAACTGGAGCAGCGCTTCCTGCCGAGCATGCTCAGCGCCAGCCGTGAGTTGAGTGCGCAACTGTTTGCCTAAGCTGTTCGGTGACCGCACAGATCCCGGTTCGATCAATTGACGTTGTTTCCCCTGGGTTATTACTGTGCGGCAGCGCTCTGAGCGCCGCCCAATAATAATGACGACCCCAGGTCGTTGGCCCGCCATCGGTGTGGAATAACAATAATGAATCAACCTTCTGTCGCTACCACCCTGGACGTGCAGTCCTTCATCAACGCCCAGCCACTGTCACGCTATCAGTGGCGTGTGGTGATCCTGTGTTTCCTGATTGTCTTTCTCGATGGCCTCGACACCGCCGCCATGGGCTTCATCGCGCCCGCGCTGTCCCAGGACTGGGGCATTGACCGCGCCAGCCTCGGCCCGGTGATGAGCGCCGCGCTGATCGGCATGGTATTCGGCGCCCTGGGTTCCGGCCCGCTGGCGGACCGTTTCGGGCGCAAAGTGGTATTGGTGAGTGCGGTGCTGGTGTTTGGCGCCTTCAGCCTGGCCTCGGCCTACAGCAGCAACGTCGATCAGTTGCTGGTGTTGCGCTTCCTCACCGGCCTGGGGTTGGGCGCCGGTATGCCGAATGCCACCACGCTGCTGTCCGAATACACCCCCGAACGCCATAAATCGCTGCTGGTGACCAGCATGTTCTGCGGTTTCAACCTGGGCATGGCCGGTGGCGGGTTTATCTCGGCCAAATTGATCCCGGCATTCGGCTGGCACAGCTTGCTGCTCATCGGCGGTATTTTGCCGTTGATCCTCGCGGTGGTGTTGTGGGGATGGCTGCCGGAATCGGCGCGCTACCTGGTGGTGCGCAACCGCGGCACCGACAAGGTGCGCAAAGCCTTGTCACCCATCGAGCCCGGCATCGTCGCCCAAGCCAGCGGTTTCAGCGTGCCCGAGCAAAAAACCGTGAAGGCGCGCAACGTATTCGCGGTGATCTTCTCCGGCACCTACAGCGCCGGCACCTTGTTGCTCTGGCTCACCTACTTCATGGGCCTGGTGATTGTGTACCTGCTGACCAGTTGGCTGCCCACGCTGATGCGCGACAGTGGCGCGACCATGGAACAGGCCGCGTTCATCGGTGCGCTATTCCAGTTTGGTGGCGTGTTGAGTGCGGTCGGGGTGGGCTGGGCGATGGACCGGTTCAACCCGCACAAGGTCATCGGCACGTTCTACCTGCTGGCCGGGGTATTTGCCTACGCGGTAGGGCAGAGCCTGGGCAATATCACCGTGTTGGCGACCTTGGTGCTGATCGCCGGGATGTGCGTCAACGGTGCGCAATCGGCGATGCCGTCCCTGGCCGCACGCTTCTACCCGACCCAGGGCCGCGCCACCGGCGTGTCATGGATGCTCGGTATCGGCCGCTTCGGCGCGATCCTCGGCGCGTGGATGGGCGCCACCTTGCTGGGCCTGGGCTGGAACTTCGAGCAGGTGCTCACCGCGCTGGTGATCCCCGCCGCATTGGCCACGGCCGCCGTGGTGATCAAAGGCATGGTCAGCCATGCCGACGCCACCTGAAGACACGCGCATTTCCTGTGGGTGCAAGAAAGATTAGCTAGACAACAATCGGTTCGATAATCGAACACTGTGTCGATTATCGGATTGTTTGGCTTTTTGCCCCGGCTTAATCTTCAAGCACTTCGGCGCCACCTTCGCGCCTTTTTCGATCCACACCGGGAGCCCGAACCCATGGCTGAAATTCTTGCGCTGCGTGACGCGGTGAAGCGATTTGTGAACGACGGCGATACTGTCGCACTGGAAGGCTTTACCCACCTGATCCCTACGGCAGCGGGTCATGAAATCATTCGTCAGGGCAAGAAAGGCCTGACGCTGGTACGTATGACGCCTGACCTGATCTACGACCAGTTGATCGGCGCCGGCTGCGCCCGCAAGTTGATTTTTTCCTGGGGCGGCAACCCTGGCGTGGGTTCCCTGCATCGCCTGCGTGATGCGGTCGAGAAACACTGGCCGCAACCCCTGGAGATTGAGGAACACAGCCACGCCGACCTGGCCAATGCCTACGTCGCCGGTGCTTCCGGCCTGCCGTTCGCGGTGTTGCGTGCCTACGCTGGTTCCGATCTGCCCAAGGTCAACCCGCTGATCAAGACCGTCACCTGCCCATTCACCGGCGAAGTGCTGGCGGCGGTGCCGTCGGTACGTCCGGACGTCAGCGTGATCCACGCGCAAAAGGCCGACCGCAAGGGCAATGTGCTGCTCTGGGGCATTCTTGGCGTACAGAAGGAAGCGGCGCTGGCCGCCAAGCGTTGCATCGTCACCGTCGAAGAAATCGTCGACGACCTCAACGCGCCAATGAACAGCTGCGTGCTGCCGACCTGGGCGCTGACGGCTGTGTGCCATGTGCCTGGTGGCGCGCATCCGTCCTATGCCCATGGCTATAACCAACGCGATAACCGTTTCTACCAGGCCTGGGACCCGATCGCTCGCGACCGTGGGACGTTTACCGCCTGGATTGACGAATACATCCACGGCACTGCCGATTTCAGTGAATTCCAGGCCAAGCTGGCCGCCGCGCAGGAGGCCAAGTAATGGCTTACTCGACCAATGAAATGATGACCGTCGCCGCTGCACGCCGCCTGAAGAATGATTCGGTGTGTTTTGTCGGCATCGGCCTGCCGTCCAAGGCGGCCAACCTGGCGCGCCTGACGTCCTCGCCGGATGTGGTGCTGATCTACGAGTCCGGCCCGATTGGCGCCAAGCCCAGCGTATTGCCGCTGTCCATTGGTGACGGCGAGTTGGCGGAAACTGCCGACACTGTCGTCCCCACCGGTGAGATCTTTCGCTACTGGCTGCAGGGCGGGCGCATCGACGTCGGTTTTCTCGGCGCGGCCCAGGTCGACCGTTTCGGCAATATCAACACCACCGTGGTCGGCGATTATCACCAGCCCAAAGTGCGCCTGCCGGGTGCCGGTGGCGCGCCGGAGATTGCCGGCTCGGCCAAGAGCGTGCTGATCATTCTCAAGCAGTCGGCGCGTTCGTTTGTCGACAAGCTGGACTTCATCACCTCCGTCGGCCACGGCGAGGGCGGCGATTCACGCAAGCGCCTGGGCCTGCCCGGCGCCGGTCCTGTCGGGATTATTACCGACCTGTGCATCATGGAGCCGGAAGAGGGCAGCCATGAGTTCGTGGTCACCGCGCTGCACCCCGGCGTGACCCGCGAGCAAGTGGTCGCGGCCACCGGCTGGGCGATTCGCTTTGCCGATCAGGTCAGCACCACCGCGGAACCGACGGCAGTCGAGCTGACCGCCCTACGTGATCTCGAAGCCCGCACAGCGGCCGCCCACGGCCAAGCACCCGGAGAAGCCTGATGCGCGACGTATTTATCTGCGATGCAATTCGTACCCCCATCGGCCGTTTCGGCGGTGGCCTGTCCACGGTGCGCGCCGACGACCTGGCGGCACTGCCGATCAAGGCGTTGATCGAACGCAACCCTAGCGTGGATTGGCACGCCGTCGATGAAGTGTTCCTCGGCTGCGCCAACCAGGCCGGTGAAGACAACCGCAACGTCGCGCGTATGGCGCTGTTGCTGGCGGGCCTGCCGTCGAGCATTCCCGGCGTGACCCTCAACCGTTTGTGCGCTTCGGGCATGGACGCGATCGGCACCGCCTTTCGTGCGATTGCCAGCGGTGAAATGGAATTGGCGATTGCCGGCGGCGTCGAGTCGATGTCCCGCGCGCCGTTCGTGATGGGCAAGGCTGACACGGCGTTTTCGCGCAACATGAAGCTCGAAGACACCACCATCGGCTGGCGCTTCATCAACCCGCTGATGAAGGCTCAGTATGGCGTGGATGCGATGCCGCAGACCGCCGATAACGTCGCCGACGACTACGATGTGTCCCGCGCCGACCAGGACGCCTTCGCCCTGCGCAGCCAGCAACGCACCGCCGCCGCCCAGGCCGCCGGGTTCTTCGCCGAAGAAATCGTGCCGGTGCGGGTCGCCCATAAAAAAGGCGAAACCGTGGTGGAACACGATGAGCATCCACGGGCCGACACCACCCTGGAAACCCTGGCCCGGCTCAAACCGGTCAACGGCCCGGACAAGACCGTCACCGCCGGCAATGCGTCGGGTGTGAACGACGGGGCGGCGGCGCTGATTCTTGCGTCTGCCGAGGCCGTGAAAAAACATGGCCTGACCGCCCGTGCCCGAGTGTTGGGCATGGCCAGCGCCGGTGTCGCGCCACGGGTGATGGGCATCGGCCCGGTGCCGGCGGTTCGCAAGCTGGTGGAACGCCTGGGCCTGGCCGTCACCGATTTCGATGTGATCGAACTCAACGAAGCCTTCGCCAGCCAGGGCCTGGCGGTGTTGCGTGAATTGGGCATCGCCGACGACGCACCCCAGGTCAACCCGAACGGCGGCGCCATCGCCCTCGGCCATCCTCTGGGCATGAGCGGTGCGCGACTGGTGCTGACGGCCCTGCATCAACTTGAAAAAACCGGCGGCCGCAAAGGTCTGGCGACCATGTGTGTTGGAGTGGGTCAGGGCCTGGCGCTGGCGATTGAACGCATCTAATAAGAGAGGACCGCTCCATGAGTGACAAGCCCGGTTACCGGCGCCCGCAAGCGGGCACTCAACCTGATTACCTGCACCCGGCCTACCAGTCGACGAACCTGCGTTCGCCGTCTCAGCCGTTGGTGTTCCTGCCCCATTCCCTGTCGGAAATCACCGGCCCGACCATCGGCGCCGAGCGCATCAACGAGAAGGACAACGACCTGACTGCGCAGCACGACGGCGAGCCGCAGGGCGAGCGCATCATCGTTCACGGGCGCGTACTCGATGAAAACGGTCTGCCGGTACCGGGCATCCTCGTGGAGATCTGGCAGGCCAACGCGGCCGGCCGCTACAACCACGCGCGCGATCTGCACGACGCGCCGCTCGACCCGAACTTCACCGGCACCGGGCGTACCGTCACCGACGCCGAGGGCTGGTACCAGTTCCAGACCATCAAGCCCGGCGCCTACCCGTGGGGCAACCACCACAATGCGTGGCGCCCGGCGCATATCCATTTTTCGCTGTTCGGCCCGAGCGTGCTGACGCGCCTGGTCACGCAGATGTATTTCCCCGGCGACCCGCTGCTCGAGTACGACCCGATCTACAACTGCGTACCGGACACCTCGGCCAAGCAACGCCTGATCGCCACGTTCGACCTGGAAAAAACCATTCCTTCCTATGCCCTCGGCTACCGCTGGGACATCGTCCTGCGCGGCCGCGACGCCACGCCGATGGAGAAATGAGATGAGCCTTTACGCGACCACGTCCCACACCGTCGGGCCGTATTACCACATCGGCCTGACCTGGCTGAACCGCGAAGCCCTGGCCAACGCCGCGACCCTTGGCGAACGCGTGGCGATCAGCGGGCAAGTGGTGGATGGCAACGGTGATGTCGTCAACGACGCCATGCTGGAAGTCTGGCAGGCCAATGCCGCCGGCAAGTACGACCACCCGGAGGACGACCAGGACAAAGCGCTGGACCCGAACTTCGAAGGCTTCGGCCGGGTGCCGGTGGATGCTGAAGGGCGCTTCCGCTTTACCACCGTCAAGCCGGGCAGCGTGCCGGGGCTGGCGGGCACGACCCAGGCGCCGCACCTGGTGGTGCTGGTATTTGCCCGTGGCCTGGTGAAACACTTGCTCACGCGGATTTATTTTGACGGTGAGGCGCTGAATGCGGATGACCCGTTGCTCGCGCGCGTGCCCACAGAGCGGCGCAGTACCTTGATTGCCAAGCGGGATGCGGACGGTGTGCATCAGTGGAATGTGGTGTTGCAGGGGACAGATAAGGAAACGGTGTTCTTTGATTACTGAGTTGGCTTGAGAACCTATCGGGGGCAAGCCCCCTCCCACCTTTGATGTGTGAATACATTCAAGTGTGGGAGGGGGCTTGCCCCCGATGAGGCCATTTCAGGCAACACCTATGTAAATGTCTACAAGCGGAACATGGCTGTTGCAAAGTGTGTCTAGGCTATAACCATTCCCACTGAGTGAAAAAAAATGACAACAACAACCAGTCACTACACCGGAGAAGAGCGCAGCAAACGGATTTTTGCGATTGTCGGGGCATCCTCCGGCAACCTCGTCGAATGGTTCGACTTCTACGTCTACGCCTTCTGCGCCATTTACTTCGCCCCGGCGTTTTTCCCCTCGGACGACCCCACGGTGCAACTGCTCAACACCGCCGGGGTGTTCGCCGCCGGGTTCTTGATGCGGCCCATCGGCGGCTGGCTGTTTGGCCGGGTGGCCGATAAGCACGGGCGCAAAAACTCGATGATGATCTCGGTGCTGATGATGTGCGCCGGTTCCCTGGTCATCGCCTTCCTACCCACCTACAAAGACATCGGCGCCTGGGCCCCGGCGTTACTGCTGGTGGCGCGGCTGTTCCAGGGCTTGTCGGTGGGCGGCGAATACGGCACCACCGCGACCTACATGAGTGAAGTCGCGCTCAAGGGCCAGCGTGGGTTCTTCGCCTCCTTCCAGTACGTGACCCTGATCGGCGGGCAACTGCTGGCGGTGTCGGTGGTGGTGGTCCTGCAACAGATCCTCAGCGAAGACGAACTGCGCGCCTGGGGCTGGCGGATTCCGTTCGTGATCGGCGCCATCGCGGCGGTGATCTCCCTGCTGCTGCGTCGCAGCCTGAAAGAAACCACCAGCAAGGAAATGCGCGAAGACAAGGACGCCGGCAGCATCGCCGCGTTGTTCCGTGACCATAAAGCGGCCTTTATCACCGTGCTCGGCTATACCGCCGGTGGCTCGCTGATTTTCTACACGTTCACCACCTACATGCAGAAGTACCTGGTGAACACCGCCGGGATGCACGCCAAGACCGCCAGCTACATCATGACCGGCGCGCTGTTCCTTTATATGTGCATGCAGCCGCTGTTCGGCATGCTGGCCGACAAGATCGGTCGCCGTAATTCGATGCTGTGGTTCGGCGCGCTGGGTACCTTGTTTACGGTGCCGATCCTGCTCAGCCTGAAAACCGTCAGCAGTCCGTTCCTGGCGTTTGTGCTGATCACGCTGGCGTTGGCCATTGTCAGTTTCTACACCTCCATCAGCGGCCTGGTGAAAGCGGAAATGTTCCCGCCCCAGGTGCGCGCCCTGGGTGTGGGCCTGGCTTATGCGGTGGCCAACGCAATCTTCGGCGGCTCGGCGGAATACGTGGCCTTGGGTTTGAAATCCTTGGGCATGGAGAACACCTTTTATTGGTACGTCACCGGCATGATGGCGGTGGCTTTCCTGTTCAGCCTGCGCCTGCCGAAACAGGCGGCGTACCTGCATCACGATTTATAAAGGAGGCGGTATGACGCTGCGCACGAGCAACCAACTGTTCGACGCTTACTTCAGCGCTGAGAGCATGGCCGAGGTGTTCTGCGACCAGGGGCGCCTGCAGGGCATGCTGGATTTCGAAGCCGCACTGGCACGGGCCGAGGCCCAGGTCGGGTTGATCCCGCAGGCGGCCGTCGCGCCGATTGCCCAGGCGTGCCTGGCGTCGCTGTATGACGTCGACGCCCTCGGTGTGGCGATTGCCTCAGCGGGCAATTCGGCGATTCCGCTGGTGAAGGCGCTGGGCAAGTGGGTGGCCGGTGAAGACCCGAGTGCCGAACGCTATGTGCATTTGGGCGCGACCAGCCAGGATGTGATGGACACTGGCCTGGTCCTGCAACTGCGGCGCGCGCTGGCGTTGATCGAAGCCGACCTGGCTCGCCTCGGCGATATTCTGGCAGCCCAGGCCCAGCGGTATGCGGCTGTACCGTTGGCCGGGCGGACGTGGTTGCAGCATGCCACGCCGGTCACCCTGGGCATGAAAATCGCCGGTTGGTTGGGCGCGGTGACCCGCAGCCGCCAGCGCTTGATCGAGCTGAAACCGCGCTTGCTGGTGCTGCAATTCGGCGGCGCCTCCGGCACGTTGGCTGCGCTTGGCGAACAGGCAATGCCCGTTGCCCAAGCGTTGGCGGCGCAGTTGCAACTGACGTTGCCCGAGCAACCCTGGCATACCCAGCGTGATCGCCTGGTGGAGTTCGCCAGCGTGTTGGGTCTGATCGCCGGCAGCCTTGGCAAGCTGGGCCGCGATATCAGCCTGCTGATGCAGACCGAGGCGGCGGAAGTATTCGAGCCGGCGGCGCCCGGCAAAGGCGGCTCGTCGACCATGCCGCACAAACGCAACCCGGTGGGCGCCGCCGTGCTGATCAGCGCTGCGACCCGCGTGCCCGGCCTGGTGGCGACACTGTTCAGCGCCATGCCCCAGGAACACGAACGCAGCCTGGGCCTGTGGCATGCCGAATGGGAAACCCTGCCGGAGATTTGCCGCTTGGTCTCTGGCGCATTGCAACAGGCGCTGCTGGTGAGCGCAGGGCTGGAAGTCGACCCCGAGCGCATGGCGCGCAACCTCGACCTGACCCAGGGCCTGGTGCTGGCCGAAGCCGTCAGCATCGTGCTCGCGCAGCGCCTGGGCCGCGACACCGCGCACCACCTGCTGGAGCAATGCTGCAAACGCGCGGTGGCCGAACAACGCCATCTGCGCGCCGTCCTCGCCGATGAGCCGCTCATTACCGCCGAGTTGTCGGCGACAGACCTGGACCGCCTGCTCGACCCGGCGCACTACCTGGGCCAGGCCCAAACCTGGGTCAGCCGCGCTGTAACCGAACACTTTGCACTGACTGCCTGAGGAGATTGCTGTGGCTTTTGTACAACTCGCCGAGGGCGAACTGCATTACCAACTGGATGGCCCCATCGATGCACCGGTGCTGGTGCTGTCCAATTCGCTGGGCACCGACCTGAATATGTGGGACACCCAGGTCCCGGCCTTTGCCGAGCACTTTCGCGTGCTGCGCTTCGATACCCGTGGCCACGGCCAATCCCTGGTGACCGAAGGCCCCTACAGCATCGAACAACTCGGCCGCGACGTGATTGCGCTGCTGGACGCGCTGGACATCCCGCGCGCGCATTTCTGCGGGCTGTCCATGGGCGGGCTGATCGGCCAATGGCTGGGGATTCACGCGGGGGATCGTTTGCAGCGCCTGGTGGTGTGCAACACTGCGGCCAAGATCGGTACATCAGACGTGTGGAACCCGCGTATCGAGATGGTCCTGCGCGACGGTGCGGCCGCGATGGTGGCGCTGCGCGACGCGTCGATTGCGCGCTGGTTCACCGCCGATTTCGCGGCGGCCAACCCGCAGCAGGCCAAGCGCATTACCGACATGCTCGCGGCCACCTCGCCCCAGGGCTACGCCGCCAATTGCGCAGCGGTGCGCGATGCAGACTTTAGCGAGCAACTGTCGGCGATCCACGTGCCGACCCTGGTGATCGCCGGCACTGAAGACGCTGTCACACCGCCCGCCGGCAGCCACTTTATCCAGCGCCAGGTACAGGGGGCCGAGTACGCCGAGTTCTACGCCGCCCACCTGTCCAACGTGCAAGCCGGTGCCGCGTTCAGCGACCGGGTCATTCAATTTCTGCTGGCCCGCTGAGGAGTCTTTTGTGGACGAGAAACAACGTTACGCCGACGGCCTGCAAGTGCGCCGCGAAGTGCTGGGCGACGCGCATGTCGACCGCAGCCTGAATGCCTTGACCGAGTTCAACAGCGAATTCCAGGACATGATCACCCGCCACGCCTGGGGCGATATCTGGACACGCCCCGGCCTGCCCAGGCACACCCGCAGTTTGATCACCATCGCCATGCTGATCGGCATGAACCGCGGCGAAGAACTCAAACTGCACCTGCGCGCCGCCGCCAGCAATGGCGTGACCCGTGCCGAGATCAAGGAAGTGCTGATGCAAAGCGCGATCTACTGCGGGATTCCGGCGGCGAATGCGACGTTTCATCTGGCCGAATCGGTGTGGGATGAATTGGGGGTCGAGTCGCGCGCTTAGTGCGACTCGGCACTGCACTCCTGGCGAGAGGCAACAGGTTGTCGAGGAGCGGTCGCTGACCGTCACGGGGCTGAGCGGTCAGGTCGACTCACAGGGAGCCGTAGCTTTTTCTCAGGGGCAGGCCCATTTCTTCTCGTAACGCGTTTTCGGTCAGTGGGTAAGGATTTGACGTGGTTGGCGCGGTTGCGGGGTCGTTGTCAAAGTCGAAGGGCGGACTGGCAGTTTCCAGGCCGACGACCTGGCGTTCATCATTGGGCTCCTGGGTGCGTGTGCCGTCCGGGCGGATAATTTCCGTATTGCCGAGAAATGTGCTGCCTGTGGCTGCGTTATAAGCGTGACCCAGTTCGTGGTACAGGGTCGTGGTGGTCGGCAGAAACACACGCGACTCGTCCGAGGCTTCTCTGGGGATGACCGGGTTATAGGTCACAAACGATTCTGTCGTGCCCGCGCCACGGACCCCATCGCGGATGATCGTGGGGTCCTGCCATTCTTCCAGGGGAACGCCCTCCGGCGGCACGACGATGTGAGTATCAGTGATATCTTGCATTATCGTGACTTTGGCTCCGCTGCGCTCTGCGGCGGCGTCCAGTTCATTCAACATGTGCTGGCTGTTGGGAGAGCCTCGGTAAAACTCCAGGTCATCCTCAACCCGTTGCTTGAATGCCGGGGAACCTTCGATATCAATCGCCTTGCGCCCTGCATTTTCGGGCAATGGCACGGTCTCGATAAACTTGAATCCGAATGGCAATCCCAGGTGATCGCTGCGTTTACCGTACACAACGTCGTCGCTTGAGTTGGAATAGACGCTGTCTTGACCTCTACCCGTGTAGATATGGCTTCGGCCATAAGCGTTTATCTGATCATCGCCTTTGCCGCCGTGCATGATGTTGTGGCCGCTTCCGCCGTGCATCAGGTCGTCATCGTTTCCCCCGTCCATGTAGCTGGTTTTGCTGTCAGGACCGTAACCCGCGTACATGCGGTCGTTGCCGTTCCCGCCGTACATGGTGTGATTGCCTGTGCCGCCCATCATGGTGTCATCGCCGTCGTCACCGCCAGCGTAACTGCTTGCGCTGCCCAGTTGGATGATGTCATTACCTGCGCCGCCGTAAACTTGGCTTTTACCACCTCCGGTCTGTATATGATCGTTACCTTCACCTCCATGGATTAGGGTGTAAGCCATCACATCAGGATCAATGCGAACGGTGTCGTCACCTTTGTTCGCCCTGATGGCTATCGCTGTCGCATCGCTGTTAGCAGCGGGCAGTAAATAACTTTTGCCATTTATCATGGCATTGAGTTGGCCGCGTTCGCCTTTGCTGATGTGAATGTCGTCCGCGCCATCGGCAGTATCGATTTTTAGAATCGTCACATTTTTTTTCCCGCTTTCCCCCTGATACGACGTGGTTGTCAGTGTGATATCGACATTTTTGTCACTGACAATCTTGCTGGTCTGGGGGGGAGGGCTGTTTACGAGTGCAGGGGCGCCTGGAGCTGGCGATCCGCCGGGGAGGGCATTAGGTTCGGGCGCTTTAGGCGCAACGGAAGAGGTTTGCATCGTCAATACTCTTTCTTGTGAGCGTCGGTGATTTACCGCCGATCAGTGGTGAAAAAGTTGGAGGGGTTCCCGCATGACGATAACTACTTCATTACAGCATGCATGAAAAAAGACAACGCACTGCCCGATAACGCACATCACTTGGAATCGGCGTCCCACACCCAATTCCACACCCCCGGCAGATGCACTTCTTCACTCGCTTGCTTCACGGTACGCGCCAATGCCGCCCGCTCCAGTGCTGCGTGATCGGTGTAGAACGGCTCGGCGGCGGTCTTCAGGCCGTCGATCCGGGCGCTGTCCATCAGGATCTGCAGGTACTCTTGCAGATGCCGCGCGGTGTAGCGGTTGATGTCGTGGAAGGTCACCACCACCGGTATCACGCCGTCGACTGTCGGCAATTCCCCCAAGGCGATGCGTTCGCGCACCACCGACAGCTGGCGGATCAGGTTCTCGCGGCGGCGCGGGCTGGCGTTGAAGCCCCAGATCTTGCCGTCGTTGGCGCTCAGGTCGGTCAACAACACCTTCATGCCGTGGCGCTGGTAGGCGGCGAAGGTGCGCCGGTCGTAGTTCCAGAAGGGCGGGCGCACCAGCGTCGGCGACACGCCGGTGATCGCGGCGATATCCGCAGCGCCCTGGCTGAGGGTGCGTTCAAGCTCAGTGTCGCTCAACCAGCGATGGTTGGTATGAAAGGCCGTGGCCGTGTGGAACGCCAGCACATGCCCGGCCGCGAACTCACGTTCCATGGTCTTGCGGCCCCGTGAACTGCCGCCGGAGCGCGAGGCTTCGGTCTGCAGAAAGAACACCGCCTTGATGCCCGGCAATACCGGGTTGTTTGCCAGGTCGGCCATCACCGAGCGGGTCGGGTTGTTGTACCCCGAGGCGCTGGGACCGTCATCAAACGTCAGCAGAAAACGGATCGGCGCCTGGGCCTGCAGGCGTTGTTCGGTCTGCGGCGTCAGCGCGATGGGCGCGCTGATGCAGCCGCTGAGGCTCAAGGCCAGGGCAAGCAAGGCGGATGCGATGGCGAAAGATTTCATGGGTGCGCAGGCTCGAATAAAACCCGCTGCTGGATGGGTCAGCAGCGGCAGGCGCGCACGATACCGCAAGATGCTCGACGTGGGGTTAAAGGCTGACAAACGCGATCTGGTTTAACCTACGTATTGCGCTCGCAGTGGCCTACCCATTTCCTCGTTCAAAGCGTTTTCAGTGAAGGGCTTGGGGTTGGTGGTGATGGCTGGCGTGGCAGGATCGTTGTCAAAATCAAAGGCGGCTGCGCTGCTCTCAAGGCCGACGGCCTGGCGTTCACTGTTAGGTACTTCGTGCGCCTGCCCCTCGAATACTTCCTGCGTGGAACCCGTGAAGGCGGTGCCGTTGGCGGCGTTATAGGCGTGAGCCATTTCGTGGTAGAGCCCGATGATGGGCGGGTGAGTCGTGCCCGCCGAGGGGTTCAGTTGGGACCGGTTGTATTCAATGCGCGCGCGGTCAGCCCGAGACCCGGGTACTCCGTCGACCATGAACCCCCACTTGGGATCGTCGCCGACTACCGGCGCACGTTCGTCCTGCAGCAGGGCCTGGAGTTCCTGGCTGCCGTAGATGTACCCGCTGCCGTTCTCCTGCCGATCTTCCACAATCGTTACCGGGGCGCCGTTGCGATCGGCAGCCGCGTCCATCTCTGCGAGCATCTGCTGGCCTTGGGGAGAGTGGCGTAACAGCGCCAAATCGTCTTCGACCCGTTGGATGAACGCGGCAGATCCCTTGATCGCAAACCCCTTGATTGGGCCGGGGTGGGCAGGCACGGCCGTCAATAGCGAGCCATTGAGGTGGTTGATCGAGTCGCCGGGCTGGGCGTAGATCCGGTCGCCCGGTCGATTGGCGATGACGGTGTCATAACCGTCGCCGGTGTAGAAGGTGCTTCGGTCGTGGCCGATCAAGCGATCGTGCCCGGTGCCGCCATGCAACACCGTGTGGCCGGAGCCGGCGTACAGCCGGTCATTGCCGTTGCCGCCATCCAGATAGCTGGCTTTTCGGCGCGATCCCGCGCCCGCATAGAGGCGGTCATTGCCGTTGTTGCCATAGAGCACGCTGTCGCCGCTGCCGCCCATGAGCAGGTCGTCACCGTCATTGCCCTCGGCGTAGCCAAGGCCGCTGCCAAGGCGCACGACGTCGTTACCGTTGCC
Source organism: Pseudomonas veronii (assembly GCF_002028325.1). Lineage (NCBI taxonomy): Bacteria > Pseudomonadati > Pseudomonadota > Gammaproteobacteria > Pseudomonadales > Pseudomonadaceae > Pseudomonas > Pseudomonas veronii. The sequence continues at coordinate 1,572,292 of NZ_CP018420.1, forward strand.
GCCGACTACGCGGGTGTCGCCACCGCCGGCCTGGATTCGGTCATTGCCGTCCCCCGCTTCAATCACGATGGGCTGCATGACGTTGGCATCAATGTGTACGTGGTCATTGCCGCCGTGGGTCTTCAGGTACAGGGTCAGCGGTTTGCCATCGTTATCGTGGCTGGCAAAACGATACAACCGGCCATTGAGGCGAATGTTCAACTGATCGTCAGAAGCCTGGCTGATGTGGACCTGGTCCGCGTCGTTGCCGGTTTCCAGGAGCAGGCTGTTGTTCAGGCTGAAGGAATAGCCGCGCTCCCATATCGACTGTCCGCTGGCTTTTAGATTGCCGTCATTCAGGAACGGGTGCAGATAGGTCTGGATCGATGTGCCTGGGAGGAACTGCAAATGGGCAGGTTTGGCCAGCCCGTAGTGACCAGTGTCGAACGTTGCTACTGGGCGCACTGCAGGTAAGGGCGGTACGCCATCGAGGAGGCGTGGGAGAAGGCGGGTACTACCGTTGAAAACATCCATGTGTGGTCCTTGTTTAAGCACCAGGTATCAGCCCTGGCGCTTAACAGTGACCACCCGCAGCAAATCGTTCCCGCCAAGGTGTAATAGGGCTTTACAGCAGACTGATCGGGTAGCTGACGATCAAGCGGTTTTCATCGAACTCATTGTTGCTGAAGTCGCGGCGGATGCTGGAATTGCGCCAGCGCAACGTAAGGTTTTTCAGGGCGCCGCTCTGCAGCGTGTAGCCCAATTCGCTTTCGCGGCCCCACTCCTTGCCGTCGGTGATGGTGCCGGTATGCACGTTGCTGCCGCTGATATAGCGGTTCATCAAGGTCAGGCCCGGTACGCCGAGGGCGGCAAAGTTATAGTCGTGCCGCACTTGCCAGGATTTCTCCTGGGCGTTGTCGTAGCTGGAGTTGTAACTGTCGTTGGCCAGGGTGCCGCCGCTGGTGCCGTTGACGCGCATCCAGGCGCTGTTGCCGGTGAGTTTTTGCAGGCCGACGTAGAAGGTGTTGCCGCCGTACTTGGCCGAGAACAGGCCGGACCAGGTTTTGTTGTCCAGCTCGCCTGCGCGGGCGCTGCCGTCGTCCTTGCCGTAGAAGAACCCGAGGTTGGCGCCCAGGGTCCAGTCACCGAAGGGCTGGCTGTGGATCAGGTTGACGAACTGCTGGCTGTAGATGTCCTTGAGCTGGGCGTTCCACACGCCGATCTGCGTACGTTTGTCGTTGAAGGCGTATTCGCCGCCTTGGAAGTTGAAGCGGTCCGAGGTGAACGCGGTTTTGCCGACCATCGACATGTCCGACATGCTGCTGTCGTCCCGCGGGCTGTTGGCGCGGAACTGGCCGCCGTAGAGGGTCAGGCCGTCGATTTCCTTCGAGGTGATCTGCCCGCCGCGCAGGGTTTGCGGCAGGGAACGGCCGTCGTCGGCGCGCAGGATCGGCAGCGTCGGCATCCATTCGCCGACCTTCAGTTCGGTCTTCGAAATCCGCGCCTTGAACGCCACACCCAGGCGCCCGAAATCGTCGGCGGGGCGGCCGTCGTGGTCCAGCGGCAATAACTGTGAACCGCCAGTGCCGCGCCCGCCATCAAGCTTGAGCGAGTACAGCCCCAGTACATCCACGCCAAACCCCACGGTGCCCTGAGTGAAGCCGGACTTGGCGTCGAGGATGAAACTTTGCGTCCACTCCTGCGCGCCGCCCTGGGCTTTGGTCGGGTTGGTGAAGTTACGGTTGATGAAGAAATTGCGCAGGTTGAGGTTGGCGCTGGCGTCCTCCATAAAGCCGTGTTCTTCGGCTACGACGGGAAACGCGAGGCTGGCGACTGCGGTGGCCAGCAATAGCTGGCGAGGGTGAAAAGTGCTCATGGCATTGGACCTGTTGTTATTGGGGTTATGCAGGTGGCGGCCATGGTGCGGGGCAGTGCGGGGGTGGTTCAATCGGGGGAGGGCGGGTTTTGGGCGATGATCGAACGCAACTTGTCCGGGCGCGGTGGGTACCGCTCAGGTATAAAAAAACCGCTTCCGGTGAGGGAAGCGGTTTGGTTTACAGCGCGACTATCAGAACAACTTCATCTTTGGCGCTTCTTCTTTCAGCGGCTGGTTACTCGCCGCCTGTTCATTCCAGCCACCGCCGAGGGCCTTGTACAGGTTGACCTCGCTGGTCAACTGCGCGAGGCGGTCGGTGATCAGCGATTGCTGGGCACTGAACAGCTGGCGCTGGGCGTCGAGGAACGTCAGGTTGCTGTCGACACCAATGCGGTAGCGACGCTCGGCCAGGCGGTAGTAATCCTGGTTGGCGGCGACGAAACCACGCTGGGCCTCCAACTGCTCCTTGTAGGTCTCACGCGCGGCGAGGCCGTCGGAAACTTCCTGGAAGCCGGTCTGGATGGCCTTCTCATAGTTCGCCACGTTGATCTCTTTCTGGATCTTCGAGTAGTCCAGGCTGGCGCGCAGGCTGCCGGCGTTGAAGATCGGGATGTTGATCTGCGGGGCGAACGACCAGGTGCCCGAGCCGCCTTTGAACAGACCGCCCAGGTCCGGGCTCATGGTCCCGGCGTTGGCTGTCAGGCTGATGCTCGGGAAGAACGCCGCACGGGCGGCGCCGATGTTGGCGTTGGCTGCCTTGAGGTTGTACTCGGCCTGCAGGATGTCGGGGCGACGCTGCAACAGGTCCGATGGCAACCCGGTCGGCACTTCGCTGAGCAGGTTATCCGACAGCGGCTTGCTGACGAGATTCGCCGGCAGGCCGGTGCCGAGTAGCAGGGTCAGGCTGTTTTCGTCCTGGGCCACCTGGCGGGTATAGCGTGCCAGGGCCACCCGGGCGTTTTCCACCGAGGTGCGCGCTTGGCTCAGGTCGAGGGCCGAGGACACGCCGACTTCGTTGCTGCGCGAGGTCAGCTTGTAGCTTTGCTCGTATGCGCCCAGGGTTTCCTGGGTCAGCTTGAGCAATTCCTTGTCGGCCTGCCAGGTCAGGTAGGCGGTGGCCACACTGGCCACTAGGCTGATCTGGGTGCTGCGCCGCGCTTCTTCGGTTGCGAAGTATTTCTGCAGCGCTTCCTCGCTCAGGCTGCGGACACGGCCGAACAGGTCCAGCTCATAGGAGCTGATGCCCAGGGTGGCCGAGTACGAACTGCTGATGCCTGCTTTACCGGTTTGCGACGAGCGTGCCGGTACGCGCTGGCGGCTGCCGCTGCCAGTGGCCGATACGGCCGGGAACAGGTCGGCGCGCTGGATGTTGTACTGCGCCGCGTAGGCATCGATGTTCAAGGCCGCGACGCGCAGGTCGCGGTTGTTCACCAGTGCGGTCTGGATCAGCTGTTGCAGGGCAGGGTCATGGAAAAACTGCTTCCAGCCCTGTTCGGCGGCGGCCTGGTTCGGAGCCTGGGCCGACGAATACGCCGGGCCCTGCGGGAACTGCGCGGCCACCGGCGCCTCGGGGCGCTGATAGTCAGGTATCAGCGAGCAGCCACTGAGCACGAATGCCGTGACGGCTAAGGAAAGTAGCGACTTGCTCATTGGCCAGCCTCTTTAGGAGTTTGCTTGGGTTCAGTCTTTTTGCGTTCGCCCATGGCGGACACGGTTGCGAAGAACAGGGGCACCCAGAATATCGCCAGGACCGTGGCGGTGATCATACCGCCGATAACGCCGGTACCGATCGCATGCTGGCTGCCTGAGCCGGCGCCCGAGGAGATCGCCAGCGGCAATACGCCGAGGATGAACGCCATGGAGGTCATGATGATCGGTCGCAGACGCATGCGCGACGCTTCGATCGCCGACTCGACAATGCCTTTGCCTTGTTCGTGAAGCTCTTTGGCGAATTCCACGATCAGGATGGCGTTCTTCGCCGCCAGGCCTACCGTCACCAGCAAGCCCACCTGGAAGAACACGTCGTTGGACAAGCCACGCAGGCTGGTGGCGATCAACGCACCCACCACACCCAGCGGCACGACGAGTACCACCGCGATCGGGATCGACCAGCTTTCGTACAGCGCCGCGAGGCAGAGGAACACCACCAGCAGCGACAGGGCGTACAGCGCAGGCGCCTGGGAGCCGGACAGACGTTCTTCATACGACAGGCCCGTCCAGGCGTAGCCGACACCCGCCGGCAATTGCTTGGCGATGCGTTCGACTTCGGCCATGGCTTCACCGGTACTGTAGCCCGGTGCCGGGGTACCGAGGATTTCCATCGCCGCCACACCGTTATAGCGCGAGAGTTTCGGCGAACCGTAGATCCATTTGCCCGAAGCGATGGCCGACAACGGCACCATCTTCCCGGAGTCGCTGCGCACGAACCATTTGTTCAGGTCTTCAGGGGACATCCGGCTGGCGGCCTCACCCTGCACGTACACTTTCTTCACTCGACCACGGTCGATGAAGTCGTTGACGTAGCTGCCACCCAAGGCAATCGCCAGGGTCTGGTTGATGCTCGACAGCGTAATGCCCTGGGCACTGGCCTTCTCGTCGTCGACGGTGAGCTCGTACTGCGGCTCATCGTTCACGCCGTTGGGGCGCACACCGGCGAGGATCTTGCTCTGGGCGGCCATGCCCAGGAACTGGTTGCGCGCAGCCATCAACTTGTCATGGCCGACGCCGCCCTGGTCCTGCAGGAACACGTCGAAACCGGTCGCGTTACCCAACTCCAGTACAGACGGTGGCACGATGGCAAACACCATGGCGTCCTGGAATGTCTGCATGAAGTAACCTTGGGCGCGCTTGGCGATCTCGAACACCGAGGTGGACGCGTCACGCTCATCCCACGGTTTGAGCATCACGAATGCCAGGCCCGAGCTTTGACCACGCCCCGCGAAGTTGAAGCCGTTCACGGTAAAGACCGATTTCACGCCCTTGCCTTCGCCAGGTTCGCCTTCCTTGTCGTTGAGCAGGAAGATACGCATGTCGTCGATGACTTTCTGCGTGCGCTCGGCCGTTGAGCCGACCGGCGTCTGCACCTGGGCAAAGATCACGCCCTGGTCTTCGTCGGGCAGGAACGCTGCCGGGATCCGCATGAACAACCAGATCATGCCGGCAAAGATCAGCACGTAAACGAGGAACGCCGGAATCTTGTGCCTGATCATGTTCCCCACGCCGCGCTCGTAGCTCAGTACGCTACGGTCGAAGGTGCGGTTGAACCAGCCGAAGAAACCACGCTTGGGTTGGCCGTGCGTCTCGGGGTCGATCGGCTTGAGCATGGTGGCGCACAAGGCCGGGGTGAAGATCAGCGCAACCAGTACCGACAACGCCATGGCCGAAACGATGGTGATGGAGAACTGTTTGTAGATCACACCGGTGGAGCCGCCGAAGAATGCCATCGGCAACAGTACCGCCGACAGCACCAGGGCAATACCCACCAGGGCGCCCTGGATCTGGCCCATGGACTTGACCGTCGCCTCTTTCGGCGACAGGTGCTCCTCGGCCATCACCCGCTCGACGTTTTCCACCACGACGATGGCGTCGTCCACCAGCAAGCCGATGGCCAGGATCATGCCGAACATGGTCAGGGTGTTGATGGTGAAGCCGAACGCGGCCAGGATCCCGAAGGTGCCCAGCAATACCACCGGTACAGTCATGGTGGTGATGATCGTGGCGCGGAAGTTCTGCAGGAACAGGAACATCACCAGGAACACCAGCACGATCGCCTCGACCAGGGTGTGTACCACACCGGAAATCGATTCGGTCACCACTGGAGTGGTGTCATACGGCACCACCGCCTTCATGCCTGGCGGGAAGAACGGTTCCAGGGACGCGACCGTGGCACGGATGGCCTTGGCAGTGTCCAGGGCGTTGGCGCCGGAGGCCAGCTTGATCGCCATACCGGACGCCGGGTTGCCGTTGAACTGCGCGCTGATGCTGTAGGTCTGGCCGCCCAGCTCGATACGCGCGACGTCCTTCAAGCGAACCTGTGAACCGTCGGTGTTGACCTTCATCAGGATATTGCCGAACTGCTCAGTGGTCTGCAGGCGGGTCTTACCGATGATGGTCGCGTTCAATTGGGTGCCGGGCAGGGCAGGCAGGCCGCCCAATTGGCCGGTGGCCACTTGTACGTTCTGTGCCGAGATCGCGGTGCTGACGTCTACCGGGGTCAACTGATAGTTGTTCAGCTTGGCCGGATCGAGCCAGATACGCATGGCGTACTGCGAACCGAATACCTGGAAGTCACCTACACCCGCAGTACGGGAAATCGGGTCCTGGATGTTGGACACGATGTAGTTGGACAGGTCGTCCTTGGTCATGCTGCCGTCTTCCGACACCAGACCGATCACCATCAGGAAGTTCTTCACCGACTTGGTCACGCGGATACCCTGCTGCTGCACTTCTTGCGGCAGCAGCGGGGTCGCCAGGTTCAGTTTGTTCTGCACCTGGACCTGGGCGATGTCCGGGTTGGTACCCTGGTTGAACGTCACGGTGATGGTCATGCTGCCGTCGGAGTTACTGTCCGATGACACATAACGCAGGTTGTCGATACCGTTGAGCTGTTGTTCGATCACCTGCACCACGGTGTCCTGCACGGTTTGTGCGGATGCACCTGGGTAGGTCACCTGGATATCAATGGCGGTCGGCGCAATCGCCGGGTACTGGTTGATGGGCAACTTCAGGATCGACAGAGCCCCGACCAGCATGATCACCAGGGCAATCACCCAGGCGAAAATGGGACGGTCGATAAAAAATTTCGACATGGATTACTCCCCTTTGCCAGCAGCAGCGGCAGCAGGAGCGGCGGTACCGGCAGGCTGGGCGTTGTCGGCGTCCTTGACCTTGACCTGGACGCCCGGCTTGACGTACTGCAAGCCTTCGGTGATCACACGGTCACCGGCGTTCAAGCCTTTTTCCACCAGCCAGTAAGCGCCGGCGGTGCGGTTGGCGACCAGCACGCGCTGCTCAACTTTGTTGTCCGCGTTGACCACCAACGCCGTCGGGATACCCTTGAGGTCTCGGGTCACGCCTTGCTGCGGTGCCAGGATCGCCTTGCTGTTCACACCGGCTTGCAACTGGGCGTGTACGAACATGCCGGGCAGCAGGGTGTGGTCAGGGTTGGGGAACACGGCGCGCAGAGTGACCGAACCGGTGGTCTGGTCAACCGACACTTCGGAGAACTCCAGTTTGCCGTCCAGGCCATAGCTGCTGCCGTCTTCCAGGGTCAGCTTGACCTTGGCGGCATTGGCGCCGGCTTTCTCCAGCTGGCCGCTTTCCAGGTCGCGGCGCAGCTTCAGCATTTCAGCCGAAGACTGCGTGACGTCGACGTAGATCGGGTCCAGTTGTTGGATCACGGCCATGGCATCGGTCTGGCCATTGCTGACCAGCGCGCCTTCGGTGACCGAGGAACGCCCGATACGCCCGGAGATCGGCGCGAACACCTTGGTGTAGCGCACGTTGATTTGGGCGGTTTGAACGTTTGCTTCGGAAGTCATGCGGTTGGCGACGGCGGTGTCGTATTCCTGGCGGCTGACGGCCTGCTCGTCGACCAACTGCTTGTAGCGGTCGGCGATCGACTTGGTCTGGGACAGGCTGGCCTGTGCGCTTTTCAGGGTGGCGTCATAGACCGACGGATCGATCTGATAAAGCTGCTGGCCTTCTTTCACATCCCCGCCTTCCTTGAACAGGCGCTTGAGGATGATGCCATTGACCTGCGGACGGACTTCCGCGATGCGGTAGGCGGTGGTGCGGCCTGGCAGCTCGGACGTCAGGGTAAAGGCTTGCGGTTGAAGGGTGACCACGCCGACCAGAGGAGTTTGCGCGGGCGGAGCCGCCTCTTCCTTTTTGCATCCGCTGAGCAGCGATGCCAGGGCGACGGCAGTGACCAGAGCGGTAACAGCTGGCTTAAGTTGCATGAAGATCCTCGGGTCAGGCGCGCAGACTGCGCACAAGAAGGGTGGAAGGGTAAAAAACAAGCTGTGAGTAGATAAGTAGCTTGCTACGCAATATACTTACGTTCATGGTTGTTTGTAAACTCTTGACAGGCTTCGCGCGGTATTGACACAGCACCGCCCCGAGCCTCGATTTTAGTCCGTTCGGCGCCCATGACGGTGTCGTCCCACAATTATTCAGATGCTCGTTAGCGCCTATTAAAGCAGCGTTACCGATAGTCCCACATGTTTTGATTGAGGTTTTATTGCCATGGTCCGTCGCACCAAAGAGGAAGCTCAGGAAACGCGCAGCCAGATTCTCGACGCTGCTGAGCAGGCCTTTTATGAGCGGGGTGTAGCGCGGACCACACTGGCGGACATCGCCGCGCTGGCCGGGGTAACGCGAGGCGCCATCTATTGGCACTTCAGCAATAAGTCCGACCTGTTGCAGGCATTGCTCGAGACCCTGCACGAACCCCTGGACGAGCTGGCCAGGGCCAGTGAAAGCGAGGATGAAGTCGACCCGCTGGGGTGTATGCGCAAGCTGCTGATTCATCTGTTCCATCAAGTGGTCCTGGACCCGAAAACCCGGCGCATCAACGAAATCCTGATTCATAAGTGCGAGTTCACCGATGAGATGTGCGACATGCGCCGTCAACGCCAGACCCACAGCCTGGAGTGCAACCTGCGTATCAGCCTGACCTTGCGTAACGCGGTCCATCGCGGGCAACTCCCGGAAAACCTCGACACCACGCGCGCAGCGGTGTGCATTCATGCCTACATCAATGGCTTGTTGGGCCAATGGCTGCTGGTGCCGGACAGTTTTGAGCTGCACCAGGAGGCTGAGCGTTGGGTCGATGCAGGGCTGGACATGCTGCGCTTGAGCCCTAGCCTGCGCAATTAAGTCAAAATATGTAATTGCATCCAATTGTTTCAACAGTAAAGCCTAAGGGCGGGCAATCGTCCTGCTGACTTATTGGTGGGATGACTTTATATACGGGCTGGCGGGTGGTTGAAAGATAGCCGCCTAAGTATTTTGTAGCGTTTTTGTTGCAAGGCTGTGAAGGAATGTTTCTCCGGACCGCTGAGATCTAATGTGGGAGGGAGCAAGCCCTCTCCCACATTTGATCCGGGGTGTTTTCCCGATCGGCGAAAAAAAGCCCCGGTTCTTGCGAGCCGGGGCTTTTTCGTTTCAACGCATCATAGCGCCAGGGTCGGGTAGTCGATGTAACCGACCGGGCCCTTGGCATAGAAGGTTTCCGGGTGCGCCTGGTTCAGCGGCGCATCGGCTTTCAAGCGTGCCGGCAGGTCCGGGTTGGCAATGAACGGCACGCCAAAGGCCACCGCATCCGCCTTGCCCGAGGCCAGCCAGGCGTTGGCGCTGTCCTTGGTAAAGCGTTCGTTGGCGATGTACACGCCGCCGAAGGCTTCTTTCAATTGCGGGCCGAGGCTGTCAGCGCCTTCTTTTTCACGCGAGCAGATAAAGGCGATGCCGCGTTTGCCCAGTTCGCGGGCGACGTAGGTGAAGGTTTCGGCCAGGTTGTCGTCACCCATGTCGTGGGAGTCGGCGCGCGGTGCCAGGTGGACGCCCACGCGGCCGGCGCCCCAGACTTCGATGGCGGCGTCGGTCACTTCCAGCAGCAGGCGCGCGCGGTTTTCCAGGGAGCCGCCGTAGCTGTCGGTGCGATGGTTGGTGCTGCTTTGCAGGAACTGGTCGAGCAGGTAGCCGTTGGCGCCGTGGATTTCCACGCCGTCGAAACCGGCGGCCTTGGCGTTCTCGGCACCGGTGCGGTAGGCGTCGACGATGTCGGCGATTTCAGCGGTTTCCAGGGCGCGAGGCGTTGGGTAGTCGGCCAGCGGGCGGACCAGGCTGACGTGGCCTTTAGGCTGGATCGCACTCGGCGCCACCGGGGTTTCACCGTTCAGGTAAGAAGGGTGGGAGATCCGGCCGACGTGCCACAGTTGCAGGAAGATCTTGCCGCCCGCGGCATGTACGGCCTTGGTCACATTGGCCCAGCCACGTACCTGATCGTTGGACCAGATGCCCGGGGTGTCCGGGTAGCCCACGCCCATCGGCGTCACGGACGTGGCTTCGCTGAGGATCAGCCCGGCGGAGGCGCGTTGTACGTAGTACTCGGCCATCAGCGCATTGGGCACGCGACCGGCGTCGGCACGGCAGCGGGTCAGCGGCGCCATGATGATGCGGTTCGACAGTTCCAGGTCGCCCAGTGTGATCGGATCGAAAATAGTCGTCATGGGATAACACCCTTCTCTTTAAGTTGATCAGTTGGTCGCAGGGGCCAGGTCGGCATCGCCGCTCTGACGGAAAGTGATCAGGGTCACCAGCAGCGCGAGGATCGCCAGGGCCGCGGCGGCCAGGGGCACGCTGGTCAGGCCGAAACCGTGGGCAATCACGCTGCCGCCGACCCAGGCGCCGAGGGCATTGCCGATGTTGAAGGCGCCGATGTTCAAGGTGGACACCAGGTTCGGCGCGGCCTTGCCGAAGGTCACCACGTTGATCTGCAGCGCGGGCACGGCGGCAAACGAGGCGGTGGCCCAGAGGAACAAGGTGATTTCGGTCGGGATCACCGCGATGCTGGTCCAGGTCAGCGCGGTGGAGACCACCGCCATGCTGATGAACACGCCGATCAGGGTGGCGGCCAGGCGTTTGTCCGCCAGCTTGCCGCCGATGATGTTGCCCACGGTGAGGCCCAGGCCGATCAGCAGCAGGGTCCAGGTCACGCCCTTGGGCGATACGCCGGTGACGTCGCCGAGCAGCGGCGCGACATACGTGAAGAGGGTGAACATGGACGCGGCGAACAGCGCAGTCATGGTCAGCGACAACCAGATGCCGGCGCCCTTGAGGGCGGCCAGTTCGGCGCGCATGTCGAGTTTTTCTTCATCGCGCTTGGCCGGCAGGAAGCGGATCAGGCCGATCAACGCGATCACGCCGATCACGGTCACCGCCCAGAAGGTTGAGCGCCAGCCGGCTTCCTGGCCCAGCGCCGTACCCAAAGGCACGCCCAGTACGTTGGCCAGGGTCAGGCCGGTGAACATCAAGGCCACGGCGGACGCACGCTTGTTGGCCGGCACCAGGTTGGCGGCGACCACCGAACCGATCCCGAAGAACGCACCGTGGCACAACGCAGTGACCACGCGGGCAAACATCAGCACGTTGTAGTCGCTGGCCAGGGCGCAGAGCAGGTTGCCGATAATGAAAATGCCCATCAACGCGACCAGCGCGGCCTTGCGTGGCAGCCTGGCGGTGGCCAGCGCCATGAACGGCGCGCCGATGGCCACGCCGAGGGCGTAGCCGGTCACCAGCCAGCCGGCGCCGGGAATCGATACGCCCAAGTCCGCCGCCACATCGGGCAGCAAGCCCATGATGACGAACTCGGTGGTGCCGATGGCGAAGGCGCTCAGGGCGAGGATGAGGAGCGAGAGGGGCATGTGCGTGTCCTTGTTACAGTGGTGCGCGGATTTCAGAACTGAGCTCAGTGATGAGCGCAGTGAGGAAGGCTTGGATCGTTTCCTCGTTGCGTTTGAAAAAGTGCCACTGCCCGGCCTTCTGGCTGCTGATCAATCCCGCCCGTTGCAAGGTCGCCAGGTGCGCCGACACGGTCGACTGGGACAAGCCGCAGCGCTGGTCGATCTGCCCGGCGCAGATGCCGTATTCGTGGTTGTGCAGTTGCTCGGGGAATTGCACTTTCGGGTCTTTCAGCCAAGTGAGGATGTCTCGCCGTACTGGGTGCGCCAGGGCTTTTATTATTTCGTCGAGGTCGATGGACATGGCGGTTGCTCGGTGTCGTAAAGCGTTATATCGCGATGAGGCGAACTTTAAATCGGTATATCCCGATATTCAAATATGATTTCGGTCTTAGGCCAGACTGAATCGGTATATCGGGTTATAACGATGCGTTGACGGCAGTGATAGACTGCACACCATGAATTATCTCGCACATCTGCACCTGGGCGGCCAACTTCCTGCGCAACTGCTGGGCAGCCTCTATGGCGACTTCGTCAAAGGTCGCCTGCAAGGCCAGTTCAGCCCGCCGATCGAAGCGGCCATCCAGTTGCATCGCTCAATCGACCGTTTCACCGACAGCCATCCGCAGGTCGGCGAAGCGTTGTCGCGCTTTAGCCTGACGCGCCGGCGTTATGCCGGGATCGTCCTCGATGTGTTTTTCGATCACTGCCTGGCGCGGGATTGGGCGCTGTATGCCGAGCAGCCCCTGGAACACTTCACGTCCCAGGTGTACCGCGTGCTGGCGGCCGAACCGCAGTTGCCGGGGCGGCTGGCGCAGATTGCGCCGTACATGGCGGCGGATGATTGGCTGGGCTCATACCGCGAGTTCGCGGTGATGGAGCCGGTATTGCGGGGGATCTCGCGGCGCCTGACGCAGCCTGAGGAACTGGGCCATGCGATGCAGGAATTGCGCACGTTATACGAACCGTTGAGTGAAGACTTCCGGCTGTTTTATCCAGAGTTGCAAAAATTTGCCCAAGCCCAGCTGACCACTGAGATCTGAATGTGGGAGGGAGCTTGCTCCCGATGGCGGTGGTTCAGTCAGCACATGCATTGACTGACACACCGCCATCGGGGGCAAGCCCCCTCCCACATTGTTGACTGTGCTCGCTTCAGGCTGCGAATGCCGGCCGAACCGCAATCTGCTCTGCTTCCGGCAGCGGCCCGAACAACGCCTTCTGCACCGCCTGCTGCGCCTGGAACGCCAGCGCCGCGCGTTCCTGCCCGGCACAGGCAATCGGCGTGAGCACATGGATTTCCACATCGCCCTGGTCGTTGGCAAACAGGCGCATCAGGTGCGAGAGCAAATCGTCATCGCCAATGAACGGCGCCAGCGGGTCCACTTGCCCATCGCGCAGATACCGGATCGCCACCGGTTGCAGCGACACATCCGCCTCGATCGCACTGGCCAGCAAGCGCCCGTGAAAGGTGCGCAGGCTGCGCCCGTCGGTGGTGGTGCCTTCGGGGAACATCAGCAGCGGGTGTTGCTGCTCCAGGTGACGGGTCATCTGTTTGCGGATCAGTTGGCTGTCGCCTGAACCGCGGCGAATAAACAGGCTACCGGCCTTCGCCGCCAACCAGCCGGCCACCGGCCAGGTGCGGACTTCGGCCTTGGACAAGAACGACATCGGCGTGACCATGCCCAGCAGCGGGATGTCGGTCCAGGACACGTGATTGCTCACCCACAGCATCGGTGTCTGCGGCAATTCACCGTGTACCGTCACGCGAAAGGGCAGGGCGTTGGTCAGCCGCGACATAAAGAACCGCGACCAACGCTGACGGCGCACCATCGAGTTGGCCACCCCCAGGCGCTCGAACACACCGAACACACTGGCCATGCTCAAGCCCAGCGCCACCACCAACAGTACCCGGGCGATCCGCGCGTACACGCGCACGCGGCCCATCACATGGCCGCCTTGAAGTGGCGCGCATAGCGCGGGCACAGCTCATCGCGCTTGAGCAGAATGAACACGTCGGCCACCTGGAAATCTTCATCCCAGCACGGCTCGCCGCAGATCTTCGCGCCCAGGCGCATATACGCCTTGAGCAGCGGCGGCATTTCCGCGATGACGTTGGACGGCAGGTCCAGCGCCGGCAGCGGTTTTTTCGGCTCGGCGCGCAGGTGTTCGTTGCACAGGTAGCGTTCGCGCAGGCGCTGCATGATCGCGTGGGCCTGGATGCCGCCATCGTGCATCGGGATGCTCGCGCAACCCATCAGGTAGCTGTAGCAGCCCTCGTTGAGCACTTCGGCCAACTCGCCCCACAGCACTGCAATGGTGCCGCCGTTGCGGTAGGCCGGGTCGACGCAGGTGCGGCCGATTTCCAGGATCGGGCCCTGCAAGTGCAGCAGGCCATGCAGGCTGAATTCTTCTTCGCTGTAGAACCGGCCCAGGGTGCTGGCGGCCTGGTGATCGAGCAAACGGGTGGTGGCCACCAGTCGACCGCTGTTCAAATCCCGCACGCCGATGTGGCTGCAGTGAACATCATAGTCATCCATGTCCAGGCCCAGTTCCGCGCCTTTCAGCTTGGCGTTGAACTCGCCGCTGAACACGTTGAACCGCAGGGCCTGGGCTTCTTGCAAAGCCTGGGCGCCGATCAGGCGTTCGGCTTGCAGACGGCGTTCATTGCCGGTGTCGCTGATGCGGGCGATCTGAGTCATGGCGAATCTCCGAGTGCCAGCCACGTTCCGGCCGGTCGACTTGTTTGTCCAAACTCAGGCTATGTAGGCTCGGTGTCATCTCCATGAAGTTACGGTGACGCTTAGATGACAGGCACTTATGTCGCCAATCTGTCATCGGCCTCGGCTAGGCTCGCGGGCTTGAATGCCCCCTTGAGTTCGTGTCCATGGTCAGAGGCTTGTTGTGCGTTGCCCTGTTGTTAGCCACCGTCACCACCCGCGCCGAAACCTGGCCTGACAAAGACTGGGCCAAGGGCACGCCGATCGAAGGTCCCGCTGTCGATGCCCTGAATGCCTACGCGTTTCCCCGGCGTGACGACGCCACGCGCCAAGGCATCCGCACCGACGCGCTGCTGGTGATCCGCGATGGTGAAGTCATCTACGAGCGCTACGCCATGCCCACCACCGCGAGCACGCCGCACCTGACCTGGTCGGTCAGCAAAAGCCTGATGGCCACCGTGCTGGGCGTGGCCTACGGCGAAAGCCGCTTCAAACTGAGCGACCCCGCCGCACGTTTCTACCCGCCGATGAAACAGCATCCAAGCGTGACGATGGCCGACTTGCTGCACTGGGCCTCGGGCCTCGATTGGCAGGAAGATTACGAATATGCCCCGCTGAAATCCTCGGTCGTCGCGATGCTCTACACCCGCGGCCGCGCCGACATGGCGGAGTTCGTCGCCGGCATGCACACCGCCCGCGCGCCGGGCGAGGCCTTCCGTTATTCCAGCGGCGACAGCAACCTGCTCTCCGCCGCGCTCAAGGGCATGCTCGGCCATAAGGCCTACATGAGTTACCCGTGGGATGCGCTGTTCAAGCCGCTGGGCATTCATAACGCCACTTGGGAAACCGATGCCGATGAAACCTTCGTCGCCTCGTCCTACGCCTACCTCACTGCCCGCGACCTGGCGCGCGTCGGCCTGCTGATGGCGCGCGACGGTCGCTGGCGGGAGCAACAGTTGGTGCCGAAAGCCTGGGTCGATTTCAATCGGCAACCGTTCGATCACTACAAGGCCGGCCAGGACGAAGCCATGCCCGGCGGCCATTGGTGGCTCAACCGCGCCGTGCAGGGCGCCCCAAGACCCTGGCCCGACGCCCCCGCCGACACCTTTGCCGCCCTCGGCCACTGGGGCCAGGCGCTGTACGTCATGCCCGACGAACACCTGGTGATCGTGCGCTACGGCGATGACCGCGACGACAGCTACCGCCACAACGAACTGCTCAAACGCGTGCTGGCGGCGGTGCAGCCATGATCCGTCGTCGGCCGTTTACCAGTCTTTTCCTGCTGCTGTTGCTCACCGTGCTGGGCTGGGGCTGGCACGAGCGCGTCAACCTGCAAGCCTTCCCCGACATCATCGCGGCGTATACGGCCAAGGAGTACTGCTCGTGCCGGTATGTGCAGAATAATCCCGCCGAGTATTGCCGGGGGTATGTGAAGCAGTACGTGCCGATCAGTGCGTTCACCGATGACCCGGAGCGCAGTGAAGTCAGCGCCAGTGGATTGGGGCGTACCCATACGGCCAGATGGTTGGGCGAACATCAGGGCTGCCGCCTCAACCCCTGACACGTCATCTCCGAGGTGGGGGTGGCTTTGTCAGCTACATTGCGCCCGGCAGGCGGCACAGTTAAGGTTCGTTCAGGTTTTCCGCCCCACGAGTCTTTAATGTTCAACGCGTCTGTCATCAAACCCCTGGCCTTCGCCCTGCTGGCCGCCGCCGCCGTGCCTGCCCACGCGGACTGGTACCTGGACAACGAGTCCTCGCGGCTGTCGTTCGTCACCACCAAAAACACCGAGATTGCCGAGGTGCAGCGCTTCCTGGTGCTGCACGGCAAGGTCGACCGCAACGGTGCGGCGCAGGTGGAAGTGGAGTTGGAGTCGGTCAACAGCGGCATCCCGCTGCGCGATGAGCGCATGCGCAATCAACTGTTCGAGATCAAGACCTTCCCCGAAGCGCTGATCAGCACGCAGATCAACCTGCAACCGATCAACGACCTGGCCCCCGGCGCGCAGTTGGAGTTGCGCCTGCCATTGAGCGTCACGCTGCATGGCAAGACCCACACCTACAACGCCGAGCTGCTGGCCACGCGCCTGGATGATCGGCGTTTCCAGGTGGTGACCCTGGAACCGCTGGTGTTGCGCGCCGAGGATTTTGAGCTGGTGCCGGGTGTGACGGCGTTGCGCAACGCGGCTGGGCTGGCGTCGATCAGTTTGGCGGTGCCGGTGGGTGCGGTACTGATCTTTACGGCGCGCTGACATGAGCGGCGCAGTGTTCCCGTGGCGCAGCGCCAACCGTTTCGAGTTGTTGATCGACGGGCCGAGTTTTTTCCCGCAAATGCTGGTGGACATTGCCCGGGCAGAGCATCAGGTGGATCTGGAGTTATACCTGGTGGAAGCCGGCGCCTGCGCCGAAGTCTTGGTGCAGGCGCTGGCGCAGGCGGCTGAGCGGGGCGTGCGGGTGCGCTGCCTGTTCGATGATTACGGCAGCCTGGCGTTCGCCCTCAGGTTGCGTAAGCGCCTGACCGACGCCGGTGTGGAACTGCGCTTTTACAATCGCCTGGAATGGCGGCGCTGGATGGGCAACCTGTACCGCGACCACCGCAAATTATTGCTGGTCGATCAAGGCATCGCCATGGTCGGCGGTACCGGCGTCACCGATGAGTTCTGGACACCGGGGCAGGACAGCGCCGACTGGCATGAAGTGATGGTGCAGATCGACGGCCCGCTGGTGCTCGACTGGCAAGCGCTGTTCGACCGGCAATGGTTGGCCAACGACGATCGCCGCGCCTGGAAACCGGCCACCCATTTCGGCTTGCCGCACTTGCCCAAAGTACCGCCGACCGGGTCTGGTCTCGGCCGTGTGGCCTATGCCGACGCGCGCCAACACCGCGATATTCTGCACTCGCTGATCCGCGCGCTGAGCAGCGGCCACCGGCGCATCTGGTTGGCGACCCCGTATTTCCTGCCCACCTGGGGCGTGCGTCGGGCCTTGCGCCGGGCGGCGGGGCGCGGCGTGGACGTGCGCTTGCTGCTGACCGGCCCGCGTACCGATCACCCGTCCGTGCGCTACGCCGGGCACCGTTATTACCCGCGTTTGCTGCGCTCGGGCGTGCAGATCTTTGAATACCAGCCGTGCTTCCTGCACCTGAAGATGGTCTTGGTGGACGATTGGGTGAGCATCGGCTCGTGCAACTTCGACCACTGGAATTTGCGCTTCAACCTGGAAGCCAACCTCGAAGCGTTGGACCCTGCGCTGACGCTGGCCGTGGCCGGCAGTTTCGAACGGGATTTTGCCCAGAGCCAGGCGGTGAGCCTGGAGGCATGGAAGTCGCGGCCGTTGTGGCGGCGGGTGAAGCAGCGGGTGTGGGGGTGGATCGATCGGTTGGTGGTGAACCTGCTCAACCGACGCGGCTGACGCGCCCAACTCACCCAACGCGCTCAACTCGCTTAACTCGCTCAACGCGCTCAACGCGCCCAACGCGCTTAATTCGCTCAATTCACTTAACTGTAGGAGCGAGCTTGCTCGCGAAAAACCTGAGAACAACGCGTTCATTCAGCATGAGCGCGTCATCGTTAACGGTCTTCGCGAGCAAGCTCGCTCCTACAGAGGGCGGGGGCGGGCGTTAGAGCAGCTCGAAGGTCTGCTGCTGCACATCCTGGGAGTCCAAGCCGATCTGCACATTGAACTCACCCGGTTCCGCCGCGAACTTGAGCTGGCTGTTGTAGAACTTCAAGTCTTCTTCGGTAATGGTGAAGTGCAACGTGCGCTCTTCGCCGGCCTTGAGCATGACTTTCTGGAAGTTCTTCAGCTCCTTGATCGGGCGGATCATCGAGCCGGCCACGTCCTGGATATACAGCTGCACCACGGTTTCGCCGTCGACCTTACCGGTGTTTTTCACGGTGACGCTGGCGTCGAGCTTACCGCTCTTGTTCAGGGTGGTGGACGACAGCGCCATGTCCGACAGGCTGAACGTGGTGTAGCTCAAGCCATAGCCGAACGGGAACAGCGGCCCGGTGGTGTCATCGAAGTACTGCGAGGTGTAGTTACCCGGCTTGCCTGGGGTAAACGGCCGGCCGATGGTCAGGTGGTTGTAGTAGGTCGGAATCTGCCCCACCGAACGTGGGAACGTGATCGGCAGCTTGCCCGACGGGTTGTAGTCACCGAACAGCACGTCGGCGATGGCGTTGCCGCCTTCGGTGCCGGCGAACCAGGTTTCCAGGATCGCGTCGGCTTGCTGGTTTTCTTCGAGAATCGACAGCGGACGGCCGTTCATCAGCACCAGCACCAGTGGCTTGCCGGTGGCTTTGAGGGCCTTGATCAGGTCGCGCTGGCTTTGTGGGATGTTCAGGTCGGTGCGGCTGGACGATTCGTGGGACATGCCACGGGACTCGCCCACGGCAGCGACCACCACATCGGCATCCTTGGCGGCCTTGACCGCTTCGTCGATCATCACCTGGGCCGGGCGGGTGTCATCCACCACTTCCGGGGCATCGAAGTTGAGGAAGTTGAGGTAGTCGACCACGGCCTTGTCGTTGGTGATGTTGGCGCCACGGGCATAGATGATCTTGCCCTTTTCACCGATCACCGCGTTGAGGCCGTCGAGCAGGGTCACCGATTGTGCCGGCTTACCGGCGGCGGCCCAGCTGCCCATCATGTCGATGGGGGCCTTGGCCAGTGGGCCGACCAGGGCGATGGTCGCGGATTTTTTCAGCGGCAGGGTGTCGTTCTGGTTCTTCAGCAGGACCATGCTGCGGCGTGCTATGTCACGTGCATCGGCGCGGTGCAGACGGCTTTCGGCGTTGGTGTCGGCCGGGTCGTCCTCGGCCTTGCCGATGCGCAGGTACGGGTCTTTGAACAGGCCCATGTCGTACTTGGCGCCGAGCACTTCACGCACGGCGTTGTCGATGTCGCTCTGCTCGATCTCGCCGGACTTGAGCAGCCCCGGCAATTCCTTGCCATACAGCGAGTCGTTCATGCTCATGTCGATGCCGGCCTTGATCGCCAGCTTGGCGGCTTCACGCCCGTCCTTGGCCACGCCGTGCTTGATCAGCTCGAAGATCGCGCCGTGGTCGCTGACGGCCAGGCCCTTGAAGCCCCAGTCCTTGCGCAGCAGGTCGTTCATCAGCCAGGTGTTGGCGGTGGCGGGCACGCCGTTGATCGAGTTGAGCGCGACCATCACACCGCCGGCACCGGCCTTGATCGCCGCGTGGTACGGCGGCAGGTAGTCCTGGTACATCTTGACCGGGCTCATGTCGACCACGTTGTAGTCGCGACCGCCTTCCACCGCACCGTACAGGGCGAAGTGCTTGACGCTGGCCATGATGCTGTCGGCATTCGCCGCGCTGCTGCCCTGGAAGGCCTTGACCATCACTTCGGCGATGCGCGACACCAGGTAGGTGTCTTCACCGAAGCCTTCGGAGGTGCGGCCCCAGCGCGGGTCGCGGGAGATGTCGACCATCGGCGCAAAGGTGATGTCGAGGCTGTCGGCTGCGGCTTCCTGGGCGGCAATGCGCCCGGAGCGGCCGATGGCGTTCATGTCCCAGCTGGACGCCAGGGCCAGGCTGATCGGGAAAATCGTGCGGTGGCCGTGGATCACGTCGTAGGCGAAGAACATCGGGATCTTCAACCGGCTGCGCATGGCCGCGTCCTGCATCGGACGGTTTTCCGGGCGGGTGATGGAGTTGAAGGTGCCACCGATGCGGCCGGCGGCGATTTCCTTGCGGATCAGCTCGCGGGGCATTTCCGGGCCGATGCTGATCAGGCGCAATTGGCCGATCTTTTCATCGAGGGTCATCTGCTTGAGCAGGTCGCTGACGAAGGCGTCCTTGTCTTTAAGCGCAGCAGGCTTTGTTTCTGCCCAGACGGGGTGGGTGGCCAGAGTGGCAACAAGGCCGAGCAAACACAGCTTCTTCATGAATATCCTTTTTCGGCGCACTGCACAGCGGTTAGGCTGATCGGCCAAAATGTGGGGAGCGTCTATTGTTGTTCGGGTGTCGTTCAGAAAAATGCAGCACACTCTGAACTCTTTATCGCGCTGGGCATCTTTTTAGCTGATTGGCTCGATGCATTCCAGTAGTGGGGGCGGATTATGCCCCATGTGCGCGGTTTATAGGGCGAGTCGTCAAATTCCATCAAGGTTGGGCAGGAGAAACACCATGCAAGCAGCACAAGGTTACCGCTGGGGCTTGAAGGCCGCGGCTTTGCTATTGATCAGCACAGTGCTGAGCGGTTGTGGCATCAACACCATTCCGACCCTGGATGAACAGGCCAAGGCGGCCTGGGGCCAGGTGCAGAACCAGTATCAACGGCGTGCCGACCTGATCCCCAACCTGGTGGAAGTGGTCAAGGGTTACGCAACCCATGAACAAGACACCCTCACCGCGGTGATTGAAGCGCGGGCCAAGGCCACGTCGATCCAGGTCGATGCCAGCACCCTCGACAACCCGGAAAAACTCAAGCAGTTCCAGCAAGCCCAGGACGGTTTGAGCAGTGCGCTCAGCCGCTTGATGGTGGTGTCCGAGCGCTACCCGGACCTGAAGGCCAACCAGAACTTCCTGGCCCTGCAGTCGCAACTGGAAGGCACGGAAAACCGTATCGCCGTGGCGCGTCGCGACTTTATCCAGGCGGTGCAGGCGTACAACACCGAGATCCGCACGTTCCCGGGGCGCCTGTGGCACAGCGTGATGTACAGCGATCTGCCGATCCGCGCCACGTTTGAAGCCACCAGTGCCGATGCCGATAAAGCGCCGCAAGTGAAGTTCAAATAAAGCTGCATTGAGGTGTCGATGCGTTTATTACGGATAGGCCTGGCGCTGTGGCTGTTGGCCTGCGCGGGCGTGGCCCAGGCGGCGTTGACCTTCCCGGCGTTGACCGGGCGGGTGGTGGACACTGCGCAGATGATCGACCCGGCGGTGCGCGAGCAGTTGACCCAGCAATTGCAGGCGCTGGAGCAAAGCCGTGGCGACCAGATCGTGGTGGTCACCGTGCCTGACCTGCAGGGCGTGCCGATTGAAGACTACGGTTATCAGTTGGGGCGCCAGTGGGGCATCGGCCAGAAGGGCAAGGACAACGGTGCGTTGTTGATCGTCGCCCGCGATGAGCGCAAATTGCGCATCGAAGTCGGTTATGGCCTGGAAGGCACGCTGACCGATGCGCAGTCGTGGGTGATCATCAATCAGGTGATTGCGCCCAAGTTCAAGGCCGGCAAGTTCAGCCAGGGCATCAGCGACGGCGTCGCCGCGATGATCCAGGTGGTGGGCGGCGAGCCGCTGGCGGTGCCGGCCCATGTGGCGGATGCCAACTTCGCCAAGGATAATCCGGGGTTTTCCATCGGCTTGTTCGTCCTGCTGATCGGCGTGTTGTGGCTGTGCAATCGCCTGGGCCTGCCCGTGTGGGCGATCCTGTTGGCGATTCTCAGCAGCAGTGGCCGTGGCGGTGGGGGAGGCGGCGGCGGTGGCGGTGGTTTTCGCGGCGGCGGTGGCGGTTTCGGCGGTGGCGGGGCTTCGGGCGGCTGGTGATGACAATAACTAAAAACGAGCGTTTACAACCATGGCACTACTGACTGAACACGAACAACGCCAGGTCGCCGAAGCGATCGCCCGGGTCGAGCGACAGACCGACGCCGAGCTGGTGACCGTGCTGGCCGCGCGTGCCGACGATTACGCCTACATCCCGTTGCTGTGGGCCAGCCTGATCGCGTTGGTGGTGCCGGGGGTGGTGCATTACTTCTCGGGCTACCTGAGCATGTACACCTTGTTGTTGGCGCAGTGGGCGACATTCATCGTGCTGTGCCTGGTGTTTCGCCTGCCCAAGGTCACTACCCGCTTGATCCCCCGCTCGGTACGCCACTGGCGCGCGTCGAACCTGGCGCGGCGTCAGTTCCTCGAGCAGAACCTGCACCACACGCTGGGCGGCACCGGGGTGCTGATTTTTGTCAGCGAGGCCGAGCGCTATGTGGAGATCCTGGTGGATCACGGGATTTCCAAACGCCTGGATGACAGCAGTTGGGATGGTATCGTCAAGGCGTTTACCCAGCAGGTAAAACAGGGCCAGACATTGGCCGGGTTCATTGCCTGCATCGAAGCCAGCGGAGAGTTGCTCAAGGTGCATGTGCCGCTGACGCACGCGCGCAATGAATTGCCCAATCGCCTGATCGTGCTCGAATAACCCATGTGGGAGGGGGCTTGCCCCCGATGGCGGTGAGTCAGTCAACATCTTCATGGCTGACCCACTGCTATCGGGGGCAAGCCCCCTCCCACATTTGGATCTGCGGTGGAGCCCCCAATCTTACCGTTGATCAAATAACCCCGTGCCCTCAGCCCCCATCCCCCCTAAAATGCCCGGCATTCCCAGCCCGAGGCGTTTTTGTTCATGTCCGTCACCGCTCAACCTGCCCGCCCTGCGCCGGATCATCACGCCCAGTTCATCGAACTGCTCAGCGCAAGCCTTGCGCACAACGCCTTTATCAAACTGGTGCTGGCCAAGTACGTCGGTGAGGAAGCCGAGCTGCAACGGCTGATCATCAAGGCGGTGACGGTCAAGGAGCAGCCCTGCCTGTCCTTCGTCTACCGCTACAAAACCCGCGACATCACCAAGAACCTCCCGGTGGCCGACGGTGTGGCGGCGATTGCCGAGTTGTTGCCGACCTCGTTCAAGAACGCACACTTGCTCGCGCTGACCGACGAAGCCCAGCTGGAATACAGCAAGAAGAACAAAAGCTCGCTGTTCAAAAGCAAGCCGCAGCAATTGCGTGAGGCGCCGTCGGCCGAGCACAACCGCGAGAAGAACCGCTTCCTCGACCTGAGCCGGCCGTTCCTCGCCGACCTTGGCGTGACCGACGCCAAGCACGCGCTGATCCCGTCGATGTCGCGCAAGTGGAAGCAGATCAACAAGTTCATCGAAGTGTTCAGCCATGCGCTGATCGCGTCCCCGCTGAGGCTGGACCAACCGGTGCGCGTCGCTGATTTCGGCTCGGGCAAGGGCTACCTGACTTTCGCCATCCACGACTACCTGCGCAACACCCTCAATGTCGAGGCCGAGGTCACCGGTGTTGAACTGCGCGAAGACATGGTCAGCTTGTGCAACGCCGCCGCCGCCCGCCTCGAACACCCGGGGCTGGTGTTCACCTGCGGCGACGTGCGCAGCGTCGCGCCCAGCGAGCTGGACGTGATGATCGCCCTGCATGCCTGCGACATCGCCACCGATTATGCGATCCACACCGGTATCCGTTCCGGCGCGTCGATCATCATGTGCTCGCCGTGCTGCCACAAACAGATCCGCCTGCAGATCCAGAGCCCGGTGCTGTTGAAGCCGATGCTGCAATACGGTTTGCACCTGGGCCAGCAGGCGGAAATGGTCACCGACAGCCTGCGCGCCTTGTTCCTGGAGGCTTGCGGTTATGAGACCAAGGTGTTCGAGTTCATCTCCCTGGAACACACCAACAAGAACAAGATGATCCTTGCGGTGAAACGCGCCGAACCGGTGGACAACGCGCAGCTACTGGACAAGATTCAGGCGCTCAAGGAGTTCTATCACATCACCGAGCACTGCCTGGAAACCCTGTTGCGTACCGACGGTTACCTCGGCTGAACACGAAGCCAATGTGGGAGGGAGCAAGCCCCCTCCCACCGTTAAATCGCATTGGCCTTTGTAATTGGCGCGGGCTGCACCGCGGTCTTGCGCCCCAGCATCACCGTCACGATCACCCCGCAGGCGAACAGCCAGGTGATCGGCTCGATGTGTTCACCAAAGAACAACGCCGAAAACGCGATGGTGAAGAAGATCTGCAACAGCTGAATCTGGCTGACCCGCGCAATGCCGCCCATGGCCAACCCGGCGTACCACGCAAAGAACCCCAGGAACTGCGAGAACAGCGACACATAACCGAACGCCCACCAGGTGCCCATGGAAATCGCGCCTTGATGCTGCACCGCCAGGTAAGCCACCGGGCCGATCAACAGCGGCGTCGACAGCACCAGCGCCCAGCAGATCACCTGCCAGCCGCCCATCTCCTTGGCCAAGCGCCCACCTTCGGCATAACCCAGGCCGCCCACGGCAATCGCGCCGAGCATCAACAGGTCCCCCGCTTGAATACTGCCGGCACCGCTGATCAACGCATAACTCAGCACCAGCGCGCTACCCAAGGCGGCGCAGGCCCAGAAGGCTTTCGACGGCCGCTCATGGGACAGCCACGCGGCGTACAGCGCAACGCACAGCGGTTGCAGGCCATTGACCAGCGCGCCATGGGACGCCGGCAGCGTCTGCATGGCCCACGCCGACAACACCGGAAAGCCCAAGATCACCCCGGCAATCACCAGGCACAGGCCGCGCACCTGGCGCCAGCTCGGCCAGCGCTCGCGGCGCCACAGCAACAGCGCCGCCGCCGGGATCGCAGCGAACAACGCACGGCCCAGACCGTTGAGCAGCGGGTGGATTTCCTGCACCACGATACGCGTGAAGGGCAGGGTCAGGCTGAAGATGATGACGCCCAGCAGGCCGAGGGCCATGCCGGTGTTTTCGCGCGAGTTCATGGCGGGAACCGGAATCGAGTGGTCGGAAGTGGACGATCATCTAGCCACAACCTCCGCGAATCGGGGGTCTACAGCTGGGTGCGGATTGATCCGTACAGTTGTAGTAGCGGGGGATTACCCGGCCCGTCGGCACGCGCCTATCTTGACTACTCTTGTCTGCCCAACCGTTGAACTGGAGGAATGCCCCATGGCTGCGAAAAAGATCCTGATGCTGGTCGGCGATTATGTCGAAGACTATGAAGTGATGGTGCCCTTCCAGGCGCTGCTGATGGTCGGTCATATCGTCCACGCGGTGTGCCCCGACAAGTCGGCCGGCGAGACCGTGCGAACCGCGATCCATGACTTTGAAGGCGATCAGACCTATAGCGAAAAGCCCGGTCACCTGTTCGCCCTGAATGCGGATTTCGCCCAGGTCGAAGCCGCCGACTACGATGCGCTGCTGGTGCCCGGTGGTCGTGCGCCGGAATACCTGCGCCTGAATGAAAAAGTCCTGCGACTGGTGCGCGCCTTCGATCAAGCCGGCAAGCCGATTGCTGCGGTGTGCCATGGCGCGCAACTGCTGGCGGCGGCCGGTATCCTCGCCGGTCGCGAGTGCAGTGCCTACCCGGCCTGTGCCCCGGAAGTACGCCTGGCCGGCGGTTCGTTCATCGATATTCCAGTGACCCACAGCCACGTTCAAGGCAATCTGGTCACGGCGCCGGCCTGGCCGGCGCACCCAAGCTGGCTGGCCGGGTTCCTCGGCCTGCTGGGCACGACAATCACCTTGTAAGCAACGGAGGTCATCGCCATGTGCGAGCTGTACGTCAAGGCCGACCCGATTCTCTATGAGTCTCGCTCGCGCTCCCTGCGCATCTGCGGCGTCGTCACCACCGTGCGCCTGGAGAACCAGTTCTGGGACATCCTCAGCGAAATCGCCAGCGTGGATGGCATGACCACCAATCAACTGATCACCAAGCTGTACGAGGAAGTCATGGACTACCGCGGCGAGGTGGTCAACTTTGCCTCGTTTCTGCGCGTCAGCTGTACCCGCTACTTGAGCAAGCAGCGCACACCGACGGCCGAGTTGAGCCTGGTGCGCAACCGCTAGGCCGCTGTCAGAAGAACCGTGTCACGCTGATCTTCGCGTCGCGCCCCTTGGTGTAGGCACGGTCGCCGCTCAGCGCCGGACGGAAGTTGTTGTTGAACAGGTTGTCCACGGTGAAGTTCACCACGGTGCCTTTCAGGTAAGCCTGTTGCGGCGCCCATTTGGCGAACAGGCCCTGGGTGTTGTAGCGCTTGTTGCCGTACTGGTCGTAGAACAAGTCGCCGACGCCGGAGCCGGGGCCGCCGGAGTATTTATCGCTGGGCAGGCGATCGGTCGCGCCGATGAATTGCCCCATCCATCCCACCTGGGCATCCCAGGCCGGGATGTGGGTGCCCATGACCAGCACCCATTTGGTCGGCGGAATGTCGCGGGCCGACACATCCGGGCCCCATGGATTGGTGTAGGCGCCTTCGTGCTTGCCGGTGGCGTAGGCGAACGATACCGAGCCGAACAGGTAGGTGGAGTTATAGAACGATTCCAGCTCGAAACCCTTGATGGTCAGGCCGCCGATGTTGCGGTAGTTGGACCTCGGCCCCGGCGGGCACGCGGTGGCGATGGTGCCGCCGTTGATAGCCTGGTTCTGGCAGCCCACGCCCGTGGCCTTGAAGATTTCGTCTTCGACTTTGTTGTGGAACAGGGTGGTACGCAGTTGCAGGTTATCGTCCTGGGCGATCAGGTTGTCGAAGCGGGTGATGTTGCCCACGGTGATCGAGGTGATGCGCTCGGGGTCGAGGTCGACGCTGGTGGCGGTGCGGCTGCCCAGGCCCTGCACTTCGTACTGTTCGTCGATCACCGGGGCGCGCCAGGTCTGGCTCCAGTTGGCGAACAGGGCGACGTTCGGAGTGACGGTCCAGAACAGCGCGAGGCGCGGCGACCAGCCGGTGTAGGTGCGATCGCTGTAGTCGTGGCCGACGGCCGGGTCGGGGTTGCTGTAGTACGGCGCATCGTTGGCCTCGCCGCGGTTGCGCACATGGTCGTAGCGCAGCGATGGCGTGATGGTCACGTCGCCCAGGGTCAGCGCATCCTGGATGAAGAAGCTGTTGGTATCCACCTTGCCATGGGGCATGAAGCTCGGCTGGAAATGCCCATAGTTATAGCGCGGCGTGTTGTAGGTGGCGCCGGGCATCCACATCTCGGTTTCGCGGGTGTGCTTGCGGATTTGCCCGCCGACTGTCAGCGCGTGTTGCAACGGCCCGGTGTCGAACAGGCTGACGTTGCGGATGTCGAGATGCTTGTCGGTGTAGGCCGTGTCCATCTTGCGCCCGCCGGTGGCCAGCTGGAAAAACGCGGTGGCGTCGCGCTCGTCGGTCTGCTGGGTGTCGGACTGTGAATATTTGACGGTCAGGTCCACCAGCGGGTTGTCCAGGGGCTGGTATTCATACTTGCCCGACCAAGTGGTGTCGAGCGTGTCGCGGTTGGCCAGGAAACGTTTCAACGCGCCTTCGTAGCCGTAGCGGTCGATGTTGGCCTGGGTCGGTGGCGTCGGGTAGCTCGCGGCGGAAAACGGCGTCCACCGGTTGCTGCGGGCGCTCGAGTAAGACAGGCCGACACTGTGCTCATCGGTGAAGTGCGCGTTGACCTTGAACAGCTTGCCGTCCACGTCCTGGGCGGTGTTGGGCAGGCGCTGGGGGTTGATCGGGTACTGGTTGTTCTCGTTGGGCAACTTGGCGGCCACCTTCATGTCGCCGCCGTCGCGCTGGGTCAGGTAGGCCAGGGCGTCGAACCGGCCATCGTCGGTGCGGCCATACACGGCGCTGCTGTAGACCTGTTCGTGGTCGTTGCTGGAATAACCGTACTTGAGCATCGCGCCGCTGTTGCGGCCGTCCTTGAGCAGGTCCGGGGCATCCTTGGTGGTCATGTTCACCGTGCCGCCAAAGCCGCCGTTGCCGCTGAACGGTGAGTTGGGGCCTTTCTCCACTTCGATGCTCTTGATCAGCTCGGGCTCGATGAACACCGTGCCTTGCTGGTAGCGCTCGAAGCCGCTCTTGGTGGCGCCGTCGACGGTCAACGGGACGTCTTCGGCGTCACCGAAACCGCGGATGTTGATGGTCTGGCCGCCGGGTTTGAGCGAACCGCCCTGGCTGATCCCAGGCAACGTCTGCAGCAGGCTGGGGATGTTGTTGGCCTGGTAGCGGTCGATGTCCGCCTGGCTCAGGGTCGAGCGGCCGACGGTGCTGGAGTCGACTTGATTGCCGGTGCCGATCACGCTCAAGGCGTCCAGCTGGATCGCGCCGCTGCTGGTGGTCTTGCCCTCATCGGGGCGCACGACGTAGGTGCTGCCGACCTTGATCAGGGTGAACGCGCCATTGTTCAACAGGGTACGAATCGCCACTTCTGCGGTGAAGTCACCGTCGAGCGCCGGCGCCTGGACGTTCTTGAGCTGCTTTTCATCGAACAGCAGCTGGATTTTCGCCTGTTGCGCGACCTGGCTCAGGGACGTGGCCAACGCCTGGGCGGGCAGTTGCAGTGTGAACGACTGCGCATGGGCGCTGAGGCTGAAGGCCAGGCATGTCGCCATTAGGTTCGGTCGAAAAAGCAGGTGCGAAGCGTGGCAAGGCGCGCGAAACATGAAATCCCCCGGGGTGGCCAAACAGCCAAAAAGGTGTGCGGATCGAACACAATCAGGAGGAAGACGGGGCTGAGGAAAAAAACCACACATGCGAATGAAAAATATTCTCATGTGTCTGCTTCGGGGTTATTTTCGGGGTTCGATCCGGACAATGCCATCGGCCGAGGTCACGGTTTTCACCGGCAACAAGGCGGGCAGGGCGTTGAGCAAGGCATCCGGGTCATGCACATCCAGGTTGCCTGACACCTTCAGGTGCGCCACGGCGTGACTCACCTGCAGCGGGGGTTGGGGACGGTACAAACTCAACTCATCGATCAGGCTGGCCAGCTCGCGATTGCGGAACGACAAATGCCCGCTGCGCCAGTCGGCAACCTCCTCGGCGGTGAGGGTTTGTTGTTGCACGGTGCCCTTGGCGTAGTCGAAGCTGGCGCGTTGCTGGGCGCCGAGCAACGCGACCGGTTTGGTCGCATCCGGCGCGAACGCCACCTGGCCGTGGGCAACACTCACCACCAGTTGCTGCTGGCCGCGTCGCACATCGAAAGCGGTGCCCACCACGCGCACCGTCGCTTCGCCGGCTTGCACGTACAGCGGCCATTCCTTGTCGGCCGCCACTTCGATATACAGCTGGCCCTTGTCCAGGTGAACGATGCGTTGGTGGGCGCTGAAATCTACGCGCAGGCGGGTGTTGGCATTCACGTAGAGGCGGCTGCCATCGGGCAGGTTCAGGGTACGCATGCCCTTGGCGTGGGCTGCGACCTGGGTGTGATACAACTCGCGCGGCGCGCCGAGGGGCGTGGTCAGTACCGCGCAGAGCAGGGCGGCCGCCACGGCCAGGGCCGGGCGCCAGATCACGGCGGTGCGCTTGGGCAGCGCCACGGGCGTGTTCAGTTGCTGCAACTGGGCGAGGTCGGCCCACAGTTGTTCGAATTCGGCATAGGCTTGGGCATGGGCCGGCACCGCCTGCCAGGCGGCGAAGGCCTTGCGGTCGGCGCGTGCGGTGGCGTTGCGGTTGCGTGCAAACCAGCTGGCGGCTTGGGCATCGACGGCGTCGCTCGTTTCGATGTCCGGGGCGTCGATGTCGCTCAGGCGGTTCATGCTGGCTGCTCCGTGCCGGGGTCAGGTTGAAGGCGTCGCTTGCAATGCAGCAGGGCAAAAGCGATGTGCTTTTCCACCATGCTGGTCGAAATACCCATGCGCTCGGCGATCTGCGCCTGGCTCAAGCCTTCGAAGCGATGCAGCATAAGGGCTTCTCGCCTGCGCGGCGAGAGTTCGGCGAGGACTTCTTTCAACTGTTCCAGGCGTTGCAAGCGAAGCGCGGCGGCCATCGGCGGGTTGTGCTCGTCAATGACCGGCTCGGCATCCCTTTCAACCTGATCGGCGTGGACGGCCTGCCGTACCTTCTGTTTGCGCCAGTGATCGCGCAACAGGTTGCGCGCCATCTGGAACAGAAACGCCCGTGGCTGCTCGACCTTGGCCCGGTCGCGGTAGTCCAGCCATTGGGTGAAGACATCCTGGGTCATGTCCGCCGCGTCGCTGGCGTTGTCCGTGCGCTTGCGCAGGAAATACAGAATGTCTGCATAAAACCCGCGAAAGGCATCGTCCGACAGCGGGTCGGATTTGGGACGCGACATGGATATCCTTCTTGGCGAAGCACGACGTAGAAAAGTCGTGAATGATATCGAGAATTATTGTCGTTTGTCTCCAGGCAAATACACTGACCCTGCGCAAGCGGCTCAGGACCTCAGCGTTCGACCGGCACCGACAGCGCCGGATGCCCCAGCGCATGGCTGCGCGCGGCAAAGAATCTCAACGCCACGCCGCTGCCATCGAACAACTGCGAATACCGCCGCTTCTGCTGGCGGATAAACCCATCGCTGCGCCCCGATACCGCGATCGCCAGGGTCGTCACCCGGGCCTGGCGAATCGCATCCACCAAGTGTTTATCCTGCGCTCCCAGGTCGTGGCCGAAGATGCACAGCGCCCCTTCATGGCCGAGTAACTGCTCGTAGCAGAACGACAGATAATCCGAGCTGCGGATGGTCTTGAGCTTCTCTTCCACCTTGCCCTCGCTGACAAACAACGGCACATCGTCCAGGGTCTTGATCGTGTTGTTGATCGCAAAACTGCTGAGCAGGGTGCTGTCGGTGGTCGGCAATTTGCGTGCGGTGCCGTCGAGGTTGCGCACCAGGTGCAGGCCGCCGTGCAGGTAAAGGATGCGCGTGGCGTCGGTGCGGGTGTCGCGCAGGTCGAAGCTGGCGTCGGCGCTGCGGAACAGGTCGTCGATGCCGGGGGCGTGCAGGATCGCCCAGTAGTTGAGCAAGTCGTAGTTGCTGGTGAATACCGTGGAGTAGCTGGCCAGTTCCGCGTTGATCGTCGCCAATGTCGACGGCTGCACCAGGCGCCACGGGATGTGTACGGCGTGGATGGTGTTGATCAATGCTTCCTTGATCGCATAGTAGCGATTGCGCGGCGCCGCCGAACTGACCGCCAGGGCTTTGTTGACCCGGCTGGTGGTCTTCAGCGCGCTCAGGGCCTGCTCGAAACTGCGGGTCTGCAGGGCGTCGAACACGCTCAGCTCGGATTGGCTCAAGGGTTTTTCTTCAACGGTGCGTGCGTTTTCGAACAGCGAGTCGTAGGCAAAGTCTTCCCAAATCGCTCGGCTGGCGCCGTTGCCGATCAGAATTCCACTGAAGTCGATGGCGCTGCGCAGTGCGCTCCAGTCTTCAAGGTGGGCGTCAATATCCTGAAAATCCTTCATCGCGGCGGGTCTACTCGAAATCGGCGGGTCGGTGACTTTATCACGAGCGAGGGTTGATCCTGATCAAGGTGGGCCCTGTGATGAACGTTGATGCTGTCGGCATAACGCCTCTGAGGATTCGCCATGAGCAGTACCTTCTTCATCCCCGCCGTTAACATCATGGGCACTGACTGCCTTGACGACGCGATGGTCGCCATTCGCAACTACGGTTTTCGCAAGGCCCTGATCGTTACCGACGCCGGCCTGGCGAAGGCGGGCGTGGCCAGCATGATCGCCGAGAAACTGGCGATGCAGGACATCGATTCGGTGATCTACGACGGCGCCAAGCCCAACCCCAATGTGGACAACGTCGAGAAAGGCCTCGCGCTGTTGCAGCAGAGCGCCTGTGATTTCGTGGTGTCCCTGGGCGGCGGCTCGCCCCATGACTGCGCCAAGGGCATCGCACTGTGCGCGACCAATGGCGGGCATATCGGCGACTACGAAGGCGTCGATCAATCGAGCAAGCCGCAACTGCCGCTGGTGGCCATCAACACCACCGCCGGCACCGCCAGCGAGATGACCCGTTTCTGCATCATCACCGACGAAACCCGTCACGTGAAAATGGCCATCGTCGACCGCAACGTCACGCCGCTGTTGTCGGTCAACGACCCGTCGCTGATGGTCGGCATGCCCAAGGGCCTCACCGCCGCCACCGGCATGGACGCCCTGACCCACGCCATCGAAGCCTACGTATCCACCGCCGCCACGCCGATCACCGACGCCTGCGCGATCAAGGCCATCGAACTGATCAGCGCCAACCTGCGCCTAGCGGTACGCGACGGCACCGACAAGGCCGCGCGGGAAAACATGGCCTATGCGCAGTTCCTCGCCGGCATGGCGTTCAACAACGCCTCCCTGGGTTTCGTGCATGCCATGGCCCACCAACTGGGCGGCCTGTACGACTTGCCCCACGGCGTGTGCAACGCGGTATTGCTGCCCCATGTGCAGAGTTTCAACGCCAGCGTCAGTGCCAAGCGTTTGAGCGACGTCGGCCGTGCGCTGGGTGCGGACATCAACGGCAATTCGCCGGAAGAGGGCGCCCAAGCCGCCATCGCCGCCATCCGTACCCTGTCCCAGGACGTCGACATCCCCGCCGGCCTGCGCGAACTGGGCGCCAAGTTGCAGGACATTCCGCTGCTGGCCACCAACGCGTTGAAAGACGCCTGCGGCCTGACCAACCCACGCCGAGCTGATCAGCGTCAGATTGAGGAGATTTTCCGCAGCGCGTTCTGATCCGACCGGCAGCAGGCGACACACGCACATGCGCCGCCCGCCAAGGCCACGCACAACAGCGCCAACGGCCATGCCTGCTGACTCACTAGCAGGCTTGCCACACCACCGATCAATGCCGCTATCAACTGATGCATAAAGCCGCTCAACGCCATGGCGTAGGAGCCGCTGATTGGTGACTCATCATTGGCCACGGACAAACTGATGGGGTAACTCATTGATTGCCCCAGCACCGCCAGGCAATACGGTAACCACAGCAGCAATGCGAGCCCGCTGGCAAACACACTGCCAAGCAGCATGATCGCTGTGCCGAGCAACACTAACCCCACGCCCCAGCCCATCATCATCAAACGGCCCGTGTGCGCGACGAAGCGATTGACCATCAACGCTCCCGCCAGATACGCCCCGCTGATCGGCCAGCCCAGCCAGCCGTACTGCGCGGCACTCCAGTCGAAACGCCCCTGCAGAATCATCGGCGCACAGGTGTTGAACGCAATGATCACCGCATAACCCAACCCACCCGCTAATGCTGCATGCAGGAACGCGGGGTGTCGCAGAATCCGGGTGTAAATGCGCCAGGCTGACGCCGACGAATCGGCCTTCACCAATGTCGGAAAAATCACGCGTGGTAACACCAGCATCAATATGACGGCGCCGATCGCTAGGCTATAAAAGATCGCCTTCCAGCCAAATGCTGCCTGCAACAGCGAACCCAGGAATTGGCCGATGCCCAGGGCGATCACAAAGGTCATCCCCAACCACGACAAGCCTTTGGCCAACAGCGTGCCGCTGAAACTGTCCCGCACCAATACTCGCGCCATCACCGATATGCCGCCCGCGCCCAGGCCTTGAATCAGGCGCAGTGCCAGAAAAGACTCAACATTGAACGCCGACGCAATTGCGACACTCGCCGAGGCATACACCGCCAGCGCCACCAGCAACACCGGCTTTCTGCCAAAGCGTTCGCCCAGGCTGCCCCACAGCAACATCGGAAGTGCCATGCCCACCAGATATGCTGCCAAGGCCAGGGCGACCTGATCTTCGGCGGCCGGTAGAGACTGGGCGATGGCCGGGACTGCCGGCAGGTAGCTGCTGATGCCCACTTGGGAAAGGAATGCGGCGCTGCAGGCGAGGGCTAGGGGGGTGGTATTTTTCAATAAGTATTGTCCTTCACTCCAGGTTTCAAGGGGATTGTTATGCGTCTTATCTGATTATCGTGGTGTTCACAGGTGCCTGGTTTTTAGAGGGGTTAATAATCAATGCGAGTAAGTGAATGTTGTTTTTTAGCTGATGTGAGTGTTAATTATTGATTTCGTGCTTGTTCAGTAGAGTGGTGAGGTACGAGCAAAATAATATTATTGTCGCAGGGTCCATGTCTGCTCGAAGAGTGACGCGTATTGCAGCTTTTCCTCTTGGCACCACTGGGAAAAATACGGAGGATGTAAAAAAGCCTTTTTCCGCAAGATGAATGGTGAGGGTGTTTGCTTTTTCCGCTTTGCCACAGGTGATCAGCCGTATTGCAGCATCTGTACCGGATTGGTCGGTATGTATCAGGCTGTCAAATAATTTTATGTTGAGTAGGAGTTTCTCTTGAAGTGAACACAGTTCTTCCGTTTGATGTATTTTTATTGAGGCTAGTCCTGCACCTATAGCTGCCGAATTTAGGCTTTGAGACCAGTTGCTAGGGCCTCCGTATCGGTGCATCAGGCTCTTTTGTCTTTCGCTACCAAACATGATTAATCCCCCACTAGCACCAAAGGATTTACCTAGAGAGGCTACAATTAACGTCTGATCGTCTAGCGTTTGTATGCGCGGCCGGATGAAACCTCTTCCTCTCTCTCCGAATGCCGATAGCGCATGGGAGTCGTCCATGTAAAGAAATAGTCCGTAACGCGATTTCAAATAAAGTAACCCATCGATGTCCGCAATTCCGCCCATGCTATATATTCCATCGCATACATAGGCGACCTTTTTTCGTTTTTTACATAATTCCTCAATGAAGGAAAGATCATTGTGTGGCGCTGTTTTAACTTCGGTCTCATCAGCGCATGAGGCTTTGATATGGTTCATGGAATAGTGAGAATGCTTGTCGAAAACCATTGTTGGCGAACAGTTATTTGTAAGCACTCCGCTGGCGAGCAAGGGGAGTAGCCCCGAGCTGGCTGAACTGCACGATAAAGTACTCAAGCAGATGGAGTCGAAGAGAGTCGAAAGCTCCTGTTCGTACCGTTCCAGGATTTCAAGTTTGCATCGGTTTTTTGAGTTTGCAATTCGGAGGGTTTTAGCCTCCCTTATTCCGCAAATCGCTCCCTCTATTATGTCTTGATGATAATCAAGGCCGAGATATGAGGTTGTGCAGAAGTGATGGAATTCACGTCCGTGCTGGTCGGTCAGGTAGTTGTTGTTTTTGATGGTGACGTTGAGTTCGCATATTCTGCCTGTCTTTGCAAAGTGCCAATCTGTTTCAGCCAGCTCAATTAGTTTTTTGTAGTTTGAAAATTTGTTTGTGAATGATGTGTTTTCCATTTGCCTATTCGTCCTTGGGCGTTGGCGGAAAACAGTAGCGGGGAAACCATTGTGAAATAAGTCAGACATTTCCCGTGCTCGTAACTCAAAATGGAGTTATTTGTGTGAGTAAGGTCCTACTTTTTATGATGGCGAATAGATGTCTCGATAGACGCTTTCTAATCCGTGCCCTTTGCGTCAGAGGAGTATTAGAGTGTGGCGTTTTCGTGGGGGCATGCAATTTATTCAGGTTGTGCGTCACGCGATTAGGTAAGGTGTCAGCGTGCAAACGGATGTGCCGATAGCGTTCAAAAGACTTGTCTGTCGGCTAGGTAAATCTAGCGGGATGAAGGAGGATTTGATGAGAGTTCTGTTATTCGGTGCCACTGGCGTGATCGGTCAAGGCGTTCTGCGCGAGTGCCTGCTGGCCGCCGACGTGCAGGAAGTCGTCGCCGTCGGCCGCACGCCGTTGACCCTGGAGCACGCCAAACTGCATCAGGTGCTGCACGCGGACATGTTGGATTTGCAGGCTCTGGAGAACTTGCTGCAAGGTTTCGGTGCCTGCTTCTTTTGCCTCGGTGTTTCATCGGCAGGGATGAATGAAACCCGCTACACCCATCTTACCTATGATCTGACCCTGGTCGCTGCCAGCACCCTGGCGCGGCTCAATCCGCAAATGACGTTTATCTATGTGTCCGGCGCCGGCACCGACAGTTCCGAAACGAGCCAGTCGATGTGGGCGCGGGTCAAGGGCAAGACCGAAAATGCCTTGCTGCGCCTGCCGTTCAAGGCGGTGTATGTGTTCCGGCCAGGGCTGATTCAGCCGTTGCACGACGTGCGTTCGAAGACGCCTTTGTACGCGTTGTTCTATACGGTACTCGGGCCGTTGCTCTCGTTGGTGCGTCGGATAAAGCCAGGTTGGGTAGTCAGCACCGAGACCGTTGGCCGTGCGATGTTGGCGGCGGTGCGTCACGGCGCACCACAGCCGGTGGTGGAGCAAGCCGAGATCCATCGGCTGGCCTCTCTGAACAACCGCTGATCAGCTCGCCGTCGCGAGTGCGCGGGCGGGGGTGGCGCTGAACTGAATCAACGCGACGCCACCGATCAACAGCAACGCGCCCAGTGCCCGGGGCGTTGTCAGCGGGCGTTCCACCAGGCCGAACAGGCCGAAGTGATCGAGCAGCAGCGAGGCGAGAAGTTGCCCTGCCATGGCCAGCGCGATAAAGCCCGATGCGCCCAGCTTGGGCAGCAGCATCAACGCCAACGAGATAAAGCACACGCCAAATGCACCGCCGGCCCACATCCATAGCGGCGCCTTGCCGATAAACGCCAGGCTCGGCAACGGCAGGCGCAAGGCGATGATCACTGGCAGCAGCACGATGACGCTCACCAGCAACGACGCCAGCGTTGCCCACAACGGGTGACCGAGCCCGCGCCCGAGGTTGGCATTGATCGCGCTTTGAAACGGCACCACCGCCCCGGCGATCACCGCCAAAAGCAATAAACCTGCCCACTGCAACGTCGTCATGTTGAATCTCCCAGAGGTTTTGCTGGACTCTAGGCCATTCGTCGCGCAAATTTAAATTCCAAGTTTTTATGCAGGGCATGCAGCTGATGAATGATCTGCGCCGCATCGATCTCAACCTGTTGGTGATCCTCGACGCCTTGCTCAGCGAGCAGCACGTCACCCGCGCCGCTGCACGTTTGCACCTGAGCCAGCCGGCGGTCAGCCACGCCTTGGCGCGCCTGCGCGACATGCTTGGTGATCCGCTGCTGGTGCGTCACGGCGGCAGGTTGCTGCCGACTGCCCGCGCGCTGGAGTTGGCGATACCGTTGGCGCAGGCCTTGGCCCAGGTGCAGGCGCTGCTGGCACCGAATCGCTTTGATCCGGCCTCGGCCACGCGCAAGTTTCGCGTGGCGATGTCGGACTACAGCGCGGCGATTTTCCTGCCGGGGCTGGTGCGAACCTTGCGCCGTGAAGCGCCCGGCATCGATCTGCAGATCATCCAGGCCAGCCGCGAAGGCATGGTGGACGGCGTGCTCAGCGGCGATATCGACCTGGCTGCCGGGGTCTTCCCTGACATGCCTGCTGAATTGCGTACTACGCCGTTATTCGAAGAGCATTACACCTGCCTGGTCGACCGCGCCAGCCTGCCACCCAGCGGCACGCTCGACCTGCCCACCTACCTGTCGCGGCCCCATGTGCTCTTGGAAATGCGCGGCAGCGGCACCCCGGAAATCGAGCGGGCACTGAGTGTGATCCGTGAGCGGCGGCATGTGGCGATCAGCCTGCCGCATTGGGGCGTGGCGCCGCAGTTGATCGAGGGCACGGACCTGATCCTGACCGTCTCGTCGAGGGGCGTGCTCAACATCGACCGTGAGCAACTGTCGACGGTGCCGCCGCCGTTTCATATTCCGTCGTTCGCCTTTGAGCTGGCGTGGCATGCGCGGCGGGGTGGGGATTCGGGGTTGCAGTGGTTGAAGGCGCAGGTGCAGGGTGTATTGTCCGAAGGTTGCCACTAACAGGAACGACCCCATGCTCACCGGCCTCAACCACTTGACCCTGGCAGTCACCGATCTGCCGCGCAGCGTCAGCTTCTACCATGACCTGCTGCAACTTCGCCTCGACGCCACCTGGGACAACGGCGCCTACCTGTCATTGCCCGGCTTGTGGCTGTGCCTGTGCCTCGACCCACTGCGCCCGTCGGTGCCGGCGGCTGAATACACCCACTTTGCCTTCACGGTAGGCGCGAGCAACTTCGCCGCGCTGGTGCAACGCCTGCGTGCCGCCGGCGTAGCAGAGTGGCGCGACAACCGCAGCGAGGGCGCTTCGTTCTATTTTCTCGACCCCGATGGCCACAAGCTCGAAGCCCATGTCGGTGATCTGGCCTCGCGCCTGCAAGCCTGTCGCGCCAAGCCTTATGCCGGCATGCAGTTTTACCCGTAGCGCGGGAACGTGCAGAATCCTTCCACCTCTCAACCGTCAGTCAGAGTCACGCCCATGACCCCATCCTTGCTGCTCGCCGTCCTCGCTTCGGGTTTTATCTACGGTATTACGCCTGGCCCGGGGGTGTTGGCCGTGTTCGGTATCGGCGCGGCCCGGGGGCGTCGCGCCGGGGCCGGTTTTCTGTGCGGGCATTTGCTCGGCGATGTGCTGTGGTGCAGCACCGCGCTGATTGCGATCGTGGGGGCGCGGGAAGTCGGCAGCACTGCGTTCGATGTGCTGGGCGTGCTCAGTGGCGCGTACTTGTTCTGGCTGGGCTGGCGCGCGATCCGTACCCAGCGCCGCAGCAGTGAGGCACCTCAGGGCGCGGCGCGGCATCCGTTCTGGCACGGCATCCTGTTCGGCCTGACCAACCCCAAGGCCTACCCGGTGGCCGTCGCTACGTTTACCGCCTTGCTGTCCAGCCGTGCCGAGTTGCTGACCTGGGCGATGCTGCCATCGTTGATCTTGCTGAGCTTTATCGGTGGGCTGTTGGCCTACGCGATTCTGATCGGCGTGGTGGGCGCGCAGCGGGTACGCACGGTGTATCAGCGTCACGAAATCCTCATCACCAAGCTCTGTGGGGTGATGTTCATCGGCTTCGCCATCAATGCGCTGGCCCACGCGTTGCCGGGCCTGTTCGGCAGTAAACCGGCGTGAGGCGGCGACCGTTCGTCGCACTGGCAAGTTTTTTCTAAACCTTTGCGGCGGTTAAAATTCGAATTCAGAGCGGGGCGTATGTTCTCGCACCTATTTTTGCCCTGGAGGAACCCATCATGAGCCGCATGGCTATCCGGTTACGCACCGCCAGTTTCGCGATGCTGCTGGGCCTCGGCACCAGCAATGCTTTCGCCCAGTCGCCGGCTGAATTCATCGAGCAGGCTTCGGCCCAAGGCATGGCCGATATCGAAACCAGCCGCATGGCCCACGCCAAGACCTCGTCCCAGGAAATCAAGGACTACACCATCGAGGTGATCAACGAGCGCACCCTGGCCAACCAGCATCTGGCGGCCATCGCCAAGAAGCTCGACCTGCCCGTGGCGCCGCGCGAGAAGATCGTCGACAAAGCCGAAACCCTCATGCCCGAGCTCAAGGACGGTGATTCCTTCGATGCTGCCTACACCGCGCAACAGGTCAAGGAAAACGAAGACGCCATCGCGCTGTTCAAGCAGGAAGGTGCCGCGTCGGATGTCCCGGAAATAAAAGCGCTGGTGGATGAGACGCTGCCCAAGCTGGAAGAGCGTCTGCAAAAGGCCCGCGCCCTGGCATCTACCTACGGTAAAGGCCGTCAAGGCGACGGTTGAGGCTTGCACTCGATATGCAAAACGGCGGTTGGCGCCCATCCAACCGCCGTTTTTTTATGCCGGGTTCAAGTCGGTCCTGGTCGCCGGCGCACTCAGAACCGCAGTTCCGCCTGGCCTGTGCCTTCCAGTGCGAGCAGATACTGCTTGGCCGCAAGCCCGCCGGCAAACCCGGTCAAGCCGCCCGATGCGCCAATGACTCGATGGCACGGCGCAATGATCGAGATCGGATTACGCCCATTGGCCGCGCCCACGGCGCGCACGGCTTTCGGGTTGCCGATCTGCTGGGCGATCTGGCTGTAGCTGCGGGTTTCGCCGAAGGGGATGGTCAGCAGTGCCTGCCAGACTTGTTTCTGAAAGTCGGTGCCGGTGAAGTCCAGCTCCAGCTCGAACCGATGACGGGCACCGGCGAAGTATTCCTGCAACTGGCGCTCGGTTTCCAACAGCACGGGGTTGTCTTTCACTTCGCGCAATTCCCCCAGGCGTACACGGTTCGCGCGCTCTGTTTCCCATAGGATGGCGCTGAGTTTGCCATGGCGGGACACCAGGGTCAGTTCGCCGACGGGGGAGGGCATGAGTGTGTATTCGTAGGCCATCAACGGGCTCCTTGGAGAACGGACGTAAAAGGGTACAGCGCTACGGTAGTTCCATCGACCTGGAGGAAAACTACGTTTCTTGCGGTCAAATTCCGCCGGAACGAGTCTGTCGGCGCATTCAGATGCCGCTATCGATCCTGTTGCAGCACCTTGAGCGCTGCGGACGCGAGGAACCCCGAACGGCTTTTTTCCTCGGGATGGTGCAGTACGTATTCATCGATACGATTGAGCAAATAGCCTGGCAGGGTGATGTTGAGTTTCTGCGCCTTGCCCAGGTATTTGGTGACATCGATGTCCACCACTGCCCACATGCAACCGGCGTACTTGGGGTTGGCTGCATGCAGGGTGACTTTCTGCGCGCTGGGAATCGGCGCACCGTCTTCGGCGAGAATTTCGAAGTGGCCTTCAATCGCTTCACGGGCCATGGCCATGGCGTCGTCCAAGTCGTCACCGGCGGAGTAGCAACCAGGAATGTCCGGGACTTCCACGCCCCAGGCATGGTCTTCGTCACCAGTAGAAATTGCGATGGGGTACAGCACGTTCGTTGTCCTCCAAGGACAGTTAACTCAGCAGTGCCTGTTTCAACATGCTTTTGGCGGTCTTGTCCAACAAGTCCTTCTTCGGATGAGGAATTGTCACCAGCCCCGGTTTCGTCGGGTGCTTGAAGGGGTGATGGCTACCTCTGACGCGCACCAGATACCAGCCGTCGGCGACGATATGGCCTATTAAATATCGGCTATCCACAGCACCTCCTTGTGGTGTGTGTTGGTGGTGGCTATAACCACTGAAGATAAATTATCAACACTCTACCTACCAGCGGTCGGTGAGCGATAGTTCGGTGGGGGGGCGAATCAAGCGTATGAGCGCGCAGGACGGGCGTCGGTCAGAGGTATTACTGGGGTTTTCGCAGGAGTGACGCTTCTCCGATGACGGAGAGAAACGCATCAACCAATGCACTCGGTCTTTCAGTCGGGGTCAGCACCAACAACCGCGCACATGCATCCACCTCCACCAACGGCCTGTACGTCACGCCCTTGTTCATCAAGCTCTGCGTGCAGGCCGGCACCAAGGCCACCCCTTGCCCGGCGGCCACCAGGGCGATGATCGAGGTGATCTGGCGCCCCGTTGGCCCCGCGCGCAGGGGCACGCCATGCTGGCGATAAAGCTGCTCGACGGTCTGGTTCAGCCCTGACCCATAGTCCGCGGGAAACAGTATCACCGGGTACGCGCAGAGCTGCGCCAGGCTGACGGTTGCCTGCTCGGCCAGCGGGCTGTCGCTGGATACCGCCGCCACCAGCCGCTCTTCGCCCAGCGACAGCGCCTGCACGTAGTCGTTTTGCGGTAACAGCCGGCTCAAGCCGATATCCAGCCGCCCATCGGCGACCTGCGCGCCGAGGCTGCCGGAGGCGCATTCCACCAGGGTCAATTGCACATCCGGGAAGCGTTGCGCGAAAGCCTGGATCGCCTGGCTGAACAGATCCGACAGGGCGATTGAACTGACATACCCCAACGCCAATTGCCCGGCCGTTCCGGCCGCGAGTTTGCCGGCGATGACGTGGGCCAATTCGACCTGTTCCAGCACACCCCGGGCATAGGGCAAAAACGCCCGGCCCTGGGCGGTGAGGGCGACCGTGCGGCTGGTGCGATCGAACAGTTTGAAACCCAGCTCTGCCTCCAGCGCGGAAATCTGCCGGGTCAATGGCGGCTGGGCCAGGTGCAGACGCAGGGCGGCGCGGCCGAAATGCAATTCTTCGGCGACCATCAGAAAGTAACGCAGCTTGCGTAGGTCGAGCATCCTGATCCTTGGGTATCAATCGGTGCGAATTCGGTATTGGTTTAAGCCCCGCCCGCCATTCTATAAAGACCTTTCAAAATAAAACGAGAGGTTTCATGAACGCGCGCCTGCATTGTGCCCGCCTTGCCCTGTTCCTGTGTGGCTGCGCGGCGTTTCTCAACCTGTATGCGACCCAGAGCATCCTGCAGACGTTTGCCGCGCACTTTCAGATCAGCGCCAGGACGGCGGGCTGGAGCATCACCGTGACCACGCTGGCGGTGGCGATCAGTGCACCTTTCGTCAGCCGCCTGACCGCACGCCTGGAGCCGCGCAGCGTGATCAGCACGGCCGCGCTGCTGCTGGCGCTGCCGACGTTGATGACTGCCTATGCCGATAGCTTCGCCGAAGTGCTGATGTGGCGCTTTGTCGAAGGCATGTTGATTCCGGTGGTATTCGCCACCAGCGTGGCCTATATCGGCGAGCGCTGGCGTGGTGGGACGGTCACTGAAGTCACCAGCCTGTATGTCGCGGGCACCGTGTTGGGAGGGTTCGCGGGGCGGTTCGTCACCGGTGTGATGACCGAGTACGTGGGCTGGCGCGAAGCCTTTGAGCTGCTGGCCGTGTTGAGCCTGATGGTGGGCGGGTTTATCCAGTTTCTGCTGCCCGCCGGTCGGCCGCGAGCGATGCAGGTTGAAGCGTTTTCGTCGGGGCTGTTTCGCAAACCCTTGGTGGCGGCGTATGCCGTAGGTTTTTGCGTGCTGTTTTCCCAGGTTGCGGCGTTTACCTACGCAGGTTTGTACCTTGGCCTACCGCCTTTTAACTTGGGGCCTGCGGCCTTGGGAACGCTGTACATGGTGTTCTTGCTGGCCCTGGTTGTGATCCCCATCGCCGGGCGCCTGAGCAAAGCACGCCCACCCGCCGAACTGCTGAGTGTCGCGGCGGTGCTTGGCATCAGCGGCTCGGCGCTGACCCTGATGCCGTCGCTGTGGTGCATCGTGATCGGGCTGGCGCTCAGTTCTACCGGTGTGTTTCTGGCCCAGGCTGCCGCCAATGCGTTCATTGCCGGCAGCGCTCGCGACAACAAGGCGGGGGCCGTGGGGGTCTATCTCACCGCGTACTACCTGGGCGGCAGTTGCGGGGCCGTCGTCCCGGCGCTGATCTGGGAGCGCTGGGGCTGGGCCGGGTGTGTGGCGCTGATCATCGTGTTCCAACTGCTGACGTTGCTGATCGCCTTGACTGGCTGGAAGCCCCTTAAACCTCAATTGATCCGCACACCATGAACGACACCGTCGCTTTGCCTGCTGCTGAAACATCCACCCGCCGCCGCGCGCTCATCGCCGGCTGCAGCGCCCATGCCGTACACGATGGCCTCACCGATGTGATCTACGTTCTGCTGCCTATCTGGCAAGCTCAATTCGCCTTGTCCTACGTCCAGATCGGCCTGTTGCGCGGCGCCTATTCCGGGATGATGGCGGTGTTCCAACTGATGGCCAGCCGCGCCGCCACACGCTGGGGGCGTACTCCGATGCTGGTGGGCGGCACCGCGTTGGCGGGTGTCGCTTACCTGTTGGTCGGGCAAGCCAGCGGGTTGACCGTGCTGTTGTTGGCGCTGCTGCTTGGTGGCCTGGGCGCCAGCACCCAGCACCCGCTGGCATCCTCGATGATCACGGACGCGTATGAGGACGGTGGTGGCGTCAAGCAAGCGCTGGCCCACTACAACTTTTCCGGCGACATCGGCAAAACCCTGATTCCCGGCCTGGTTGGCCTGTTGCTCACGCTGATCAGTTGGCGGGCCAGCGCCACACTGTTGGGGCTGCTCGGCCTGGCGGCGGCGGGGTTGCTGTGGTGGCTGATCCCCGGTCAGCCACACGCAGCCGCATCCACAACCAAGCCCCAGCCTTGCACCGCAACCGGCTCCGCCGCCGGCCTGCGCGCATTGATCCTTACCGGCACTATCGACAGCGCCGTGCGAATGGGTTTTCTCACCTTCCTGCCGTTCCTGCTGCAAGCCAAAGGCGCGGGCACGGCCGGTATCGGCCTGGCGTTGACGCTGCTGTTCATCGGCGGTGCATTCGGCAAACTGTTCTGCGGCTATCTCGGCGTGCGTATCGGCATGATGAAAACCGTCTGGCTGACGGAAACCAGCACGGCGCTGCTGATCGTCGCCGCGCTGTATCTGCCGCTGGTTGGGCTGATGCTGATGTTGCCGGTGTTGGGGCTGGTGCTCAATGGCACCTCGTCGGTGCTGTACGGCGCCGTGCCGGACCTGGTCAGCCCCGGCAAACGGGAGCGGGCCTTTGCGCTGTTCTACACCGGCACCATTGGCGGCGGAGCGCTGGCGCCGGTGCTGATGGGGGGCGTAGGCGATGCGCTGGGCGTGTCGGTGGCGGTGATGGTGTTGGCGGGGATGTTGCTGGTGACGTTGCCGTTGGTGTGGGAGGTGCGAAGGAGTTTAAGAAACGAGGTTTAAGCGGGTTTGGCTTACGGCAGTCGGTGCTTGTTCGCCTTGCCTCTCGCTGTCTTTATTTGGAAGGGCGTAGGGCTTTATCTATCACAGCGAGGGTTTGTTTTTCTGTTTGCCGAGCTTAGGCGTACCCAACACGCGATTCAGCTCTCCTGCAACGGCGATCAATTGCTGTTCCAGCGCCTCCACTTCGGATTGACTGATTCCGCTGTTGATGACCTGAAGTGTCTTCAGCGGTTTTTTAGGCGTGGGCGCCAGATCATGAACATC
The DNA here is from genome assembly GCF_002028325.1 of Pseudomonas veronii. Classification (NCBI taxonomy): domain Bacteria; kingdom Pseudomonadati; phylum Pseudomonadota; class Gammaproteobacteria; order Pseudomonadales; family Pseudomonadaceae; genus Pseudomonas; species Pseudomonas veronii. The sequence continues at coordinate 1,616,423 of NZ_CP018420.1, forward strand.
CTGAGAAATAAGCGCTTGCCGAAGAATGTTGTTGATGACGGTCTGGTAACCCGTACCGGCATTTTCAGCCCTTTCGCGAGCCGCCTCGATCACTGAGTCGTCGAGCATGATGGTGATCCGGGTTTTGCCTTTACTGCTGGCGACAGCGCCGCGTTTAGTGTTGCTGAGGTCGTATTCGTCTTTCATGATTCAAGCCTCCAGATACTTCCGGTCGTTCATTTCTGGATGCGAGTCTTGCGCTGATAGGTCTCACAAAATACGGGTCCCGATAGGTATAGGCGACCACCAATATTCTTCCTTTCGCGTCCTTCCCGATGATGCACCAGCGATACTCGTCATGGTCATGGGTTTGCCATACCAGTGCTGATTCGTCATAAAACACCGGTTCCGTATCCGCCCGGCTCAAGCCGTTGTGCTTGCTTTTATTGAGTGTGTTTTTCGCGGCGTCATATTGAATTCTGAAGGTTTTAATTATGCATATTTTATATGTATATAAAAGCGGTTGTCGGGACCGCTGATCTTCAGATCTATGGGCGTTTGAATCTGTCCATCGACGTTGACTTGGAGTGTGGGGAGCAGAGAATTAGCGTGTAGGAGGTGTTACTGACAGAAGCGGCACAGGATCGCGTGCGGTAGGTTTCCCTTTCCAACCCACCCATACCAAGGGAAGGCCAGCCAAAGAATGAAATGCACCCTAGAAGGACTGGGCCAACGTAAACGGAATACGCAACGCACCGATGGGGCCTTCACGTGTACCGCACATTTCATCGTGGACGCAGTGCTGCACCAGCACACAAGGAAACGCCGGAACCCGTTGCAACAGGTCGCGCAAATGCGTGGTCGAGCCGATACGCATCGGTTTCGCATCCTCGTCCAGCAGCGTCATCGCCGTATGCTCGAGCCTGACGCGCGCGATGTAGAAACCGCCCTCCAGCGACAGCAACTCCAGCTCGCGTATCTCACCCTTTACGGCCAGTTCGGTCAGCATTTGCATGTTCATGATTCAGCCTCGCAGTGGGTCGTTCATTGGCGACGAAAGAACAGCGTGACCTGGCCCCATTCGACGCCAAACTTGGACATGCTCGACCGGTTGATCAACGTGTCTTCGTCCATCAAGTACATCCAGTCGTCAAAACTGACTTCGTAGACCGAGCCATCCACCGCCAGGTTGAGGCGGTAGCGCCAACGCAATGCGTTGCCGGCCACCTCGCCAATCGCCTCGCCGACCACATCCCCCGCGCGCCCGCGCCAGCGCCCGGGGCCATCCGGTGTCAACGTCCACACCCGCTGCTGGCGCGTGCCATCGCTGTAGAGAAAACGCTCGTCGAGAATCAACGCATCGCCCTCGCGTCGGCTGGCGATATCTACCTCAAAGCGCTTGGCCACTTCCCCCGAACGCTTCTGGAATATGCCCCAGGCCTTGACGGGTTTGCTGAAGAAACGCTCCAGGTCCAACTGCGGTTGCTGGTCGGCGTAGTGGTCGACCTCTACGTTGCCGCAGCTGCACAGGCTCAATACCAGAAGCAGTGAAACCAGTAGGCGTGCCATGGACCGGCTCCTTGATCGAGTGGGGCGGGGTGCTGAGGTTCAAGGACTGATAGTTGTACAAAAATATTGTTTTGTACATGTTTTGCGGTGTTTATTTTGAAGGCTTCCGAGGCTTTGAAGCGCCCGACTCTATATTTCACCCATAAAAACCGGCCACCAAGGACCGGTTTTTTACATCCCCCGTCAAAACCATCCTGACGCGAGACCAATATCTGAGTGGAGCGGGTGAAGGGAATCGAACCCTTAATGGACAAGGAGGTACGAAGGTTGTGTAGGTGTGTAGGTAGGCGAGCTGCGTTCTCAGCCAGCAGCGGTCACCCCACTGTGGCCTGAGGAGCCTCTAGTCCCTCTAAGCGCTGAGCCACTCTTCAACCTTGTCACGGGTCGGGATGCCCCCTGAGTGAACAACCTTTCCATCAATCACAACACTCGGGGTGGACATGACCCCGTAGCTGACGATCTGTTGCATGTCTTCGATTTTTTCCAGCTTTACGGGGATGCCTTTCGCACTCGCCACTTGTTCGATGATGGCGACTGTCGATTTGCATTTTGCACAACCGGTGCCCAGAACCTTGATGTCTTTCATAAAAACCTCGGTAGGTGGATTACAAAGCGAAGTTGAAGACGTAACCAACGATGAGAATGCCGACGGCGACGACCCCAATGAAGGTGGCTATCAGGCGAACTTTAAGCACCTTGCGCAAAATCACCATCTCCGGAAGAGATAGAGCGATGACACTCATCATGAAGGCCAGCACAGTGCCCAGTGCCGCGCCCTTTGCGAGTAGTGCCTGCACAATGGGGATGATGCCTGCCGCATTGGTATACATGGGGATGCCGATAAGAACCGCGAGCGGAACCGACCACCAGGCTTCCTTGCCCATGAAACTGGCCATGAAATCCTCTGGCACATACCCGTGAATGCCCGCGCCAATGGCAATACCGGCGAGGATGTAAGGCCAGACTTTTCCGACGATTTCACGCACGCTGCCAAACCCGGCACTTATCCGCTCATACAGGGGCATGCGGGTGTCCCCGGCAGTTGCCTGGATCCTCGGCATGTCACGAACCCAATCTTCCAGATAGGCCTCCATTTTCAGGCGGCCAATGACCCAGCCAGCCACAATCGCAATAAACAACCCTAGGCTGAGATACAGCAACGCAACTTTCCAGCCGAACAAGCCAAGCAGCAGTGTCAGCGCGACCTCATTCACCATGGGCGCAGAAATGAGGAAGGAGAACGTTACCCCCAGGGGCACGCCAGCTTGAACAAAACCTATAAAAAGAGGAACGGCTGAGCACGAGCAAAATGGGGTAAACACACCGAGCGAGGCCGCCATGACATTGGCCGTGCCCTCGCTTCGCCCTGCCAATATTGCGCGGGTGCGTTCAGGCGTGAAGTGGGAGTTGAGCATGCCCATCAAGAACACGATGCCAGTCAACAGCATCAACACTTTGGGCGTGTCGTAGAAAAAAAACTGTAAGGCGCCTCCAAGGTGGCTATTTCGATCAACCGGAAGCGCTGCGACCAAAACCTCTGAAACAGGTATCAGGGCTTCATACAATCCGAACCAGACAAGCGCTGCAACCGCTAAAAACAGGCGGGGATTGCGCTCCGGCCAGCGCACGATCATTTCATTCATGTCCTCTACTCCTGGGGTGTAGGCGCACTAGGCCACGGACGGCTCGTCAAGATAGGTCGCGATCTCATTGACTGTGCTGCGTGCTGTGCGTGTTACACCGATCAGTGTGGCGGAAGCCGAACCTGTCCACTCGCCATAGCCCACCAGCCATAGTCTTGGTTCCAGGATCGAGTGAGTGCCGTCGACCTCAACACGACCTTCAGTGTCGATCACCCCCAACGAATCAAGATGCTGAAGTGCGGGCCTGAATCCGGTACACCAGATCACCACGTCCACTGCAGATTCGGAGCCGTCGGCCCACATCACACCGTCGCGAGTGAAGCGTTCAAAAGGGCGTACAGACTTGAGAACTTCACGCTCACGGGCGTCTACAACTGGCGGCACCATGACAATGTCTCCCAACCCGCCGACGGGCTGATCAATGACACGCCCCTCCTGCTGAGCTTTCAAGCGCTGAGTGGCACGTTCGAATAGCACCCGCCCATCCACTTCATCAGGCAAAAACACCGGCTCGGTAGGAGTCACCCAAGTGGTCTCAGCGACCTTGGAGACTTCTGCCAAAATCTGCGCTCCTGAATTGCCACCACCCACCACCAAAACCTTCTTGCCAGCAAACGCTTGTGCATCGACATAGTTCGCGGAATGCAATTGCCGACCGGCGAATAACTCGGCATCAGGGTAGTGAGGGATATACGGATTGCTCCAAGTGCCGGTAGCGCTGATTACAATCTTGGCATCCCAATACTTGGCGTCAGAACGCACTCGTAAGCCAGACTCTATACGCTCTACAGAAACGGCCCGAACCGGGCGCTCAACCGGGAATTGATAGCGCTGCTCATATTGGCTGAGATAGTCGATCACATGATTTCGCGTTGGATACCCTTCCTGCGCAGGAGGCATCATCCAGCCTGGGATCGAACTCCAAGTGGACGGGGAGAATAAACGCAGCGAGTTCCAGCCATGCCGCCATGCACCACCGGGCTCTTCCTCGGCGTCGAGGATGACGAACGAAAGTTGAGTTCGGCGCAGGAAATACGCTACCGCCAAGGCTGACTGCCCCCCACCGATAATGACTACATCTCGTTGGTCGCTGGGCGAAGGAGCCATGGGAAAACCTTGAGTCGATGTTGGGCGGTAGACAGTATAGCGAACCAAGTTTGAACCCAACTGATCTAGCTCATATGTTGAGGATGCTAAAGCTGCCATTGGCCAGCCGGCAATTAGGCCTCATGCAAACGGTGAGCGCGGATTGGCCACCGCCAATGACCACTGCATCAAATTTCGAGTTTTGATTCACCAGCATCCCTCCAGGCCCATCTGCTTCACATTGGTTTAAACCCTGCGGCCATTCTCATCAATGACGACTTGTCCGTCTTCTTTGACGAAGCTGCCGCGCTGCTCTTGCGGCAGAAGGTCGAGGACTGCCTCTGAAGGACGACACAAGCGTGTACCCAAGGTCGTCACGACGATGGGGCGATTGATCAGAATGGGGTGAGCCATCATGGCATCGATGAGCTGGTCATCAGTAAGTGACGTATCACCGAGTCCCAGCTCCTCGTAGGGAGTGCCTTTGATACGAAGCAGGGCCCGCACCTCGATACCCATATCCTTGATCAACCTGACAAGCGTGGTGCGGTCAGGTGGGGTCTGTAGGTACTCGATAACAGTCGGCTCTTCTCCGCTGTTGCGGATCAGCTCCAAGGTGTTGCGAGAGGTGCCACATTGCGGGTTGTGGTAGATCGTTATCTGACTCATACAGTTTCCTCGCGGTGACGTTAAATGGAGCGCTGGTTGACGCGCTTGGACAGCTCTTCAGCGGACTCTTTACGCTCGGAGTAGCGATCAACCAAGTAGTCCTGGCGACCCCGCAACAGCAGCGTGAACTTCATTAGCTCTTCCATCACGTCCACCAGTCGGTCGTAGTACGAGGACGGCTTCATGCGGCCTACCTCGTCGAACTCGGTGAACGCCTTGGCCACCGAAGATTGGTTTGGGATGGTGAACATCCGCATCCATCGACCCAGTACGCGCAACTGATTGACCACGTTGAAAGATTGCGAGCCGCCGCAGACCTGCATCACAGCAAGGGTTTTGCCTTGCGTAGGTCGTACAGCGCCAATCGCCAGCGGAACCCAGTCAATTTGGGCTTTGAATACTGCACTCATCGAGCCGTGACGCTCAGGGGAGCACCACACCTGCCCCTCAGACCATTGCATCAGCTCGCGCAGCTCAGCGACCTTGGGATGTGTATCGGGAGCGTCATCCGGCAGCGGCAGACCCGATGGGTCAAAGATCTTGGTTTCAGCGCCAAACTCATTCAGCAGGCGTGCCGCCTCTTGTGTGACTAACCGGCTGAAAGAGCGCTCTCGCGTCGATCCGTACAAAAGCAGAATTCGAGGCTTATGGAGTGACGGTGTACGCGGCTCCAGTTGCTCCAACGACGGAATGTCGATCAGGTCGGTGTGTACGTTCGGCAATGTATCTTGCATATAAACTCCTACCACGGCGCCGGCTAGGACGCCGCCTCGGTTGATCTTTAAAGCGAACCGATGCGGTTCAGTTCAGCTTTCAGTTGGTCAGGGCTCATGGTCTTGAGCGGCAGTGCAAGAAACGCACTCACGCGTTCGTGAATTTTGGCCAGTGTGGCTTCAAACGCTGCGGTGATCTCGGCTTCCGACCCGCTAGCCTCAGACGGGTCGGCCAGCCCCCAATGCGCCTTCAAAGCTGGCCCAAAGAAGATTGGGCATGCTTCACCCGCTGCCCGGTCGCAGACAGTGATCACGATGTCTGGAGGCGAGCCTTCAAAAGCATCCGAAGCCTTGCTGCTCAAGCCCACCGTGGAAATACCCGCCGCCTCCAGCGTTTGCAATGCCCGTTGATTCACCCGGCCACTGGGAAAGCTTCCTGAGCTGACGGCTTCTACACCCTCGGGTGCCAAGTGGTTGAAAAGCGCCTCGGACAGAATGCTGCGGCAGCTGTTGTGGGTGCACATGAACAAGACTTTCATCAGATGATTCCTTGATTCAGAAACTGAGGCGCAGTGCCAGGGCGGACAATGTGGCGACGAGGATGGGCACGGTCAGCACGATCCCGGTCTTGAAGTAGTAACCCCAACTGATCGTTATGTTTTTCCGGGCCAGCACGTGCAGCCACAACAGAGTGGCCAAGCTCCCAATTGGGGTGATCTTCGGGCCCAGGTCGCAGCCGATGATATTGGCGTAAACCATCGCTTGCTGGACTACACCATCGACTTCGGCGGCATGAATGGATAAGGCGCCTACCAGAACGGTGGGCATGTTGTTCATGATCGATGACAGCAACGCTGTTAGCAGCCCTGTACCCAGGGATGCGCCCCAAACGCCATAACCGGCGAACACGTTCAGGATTTGCGCGATGTGGTCGGTCAGGCCGGCGTTCTTCAGGCCATAAACAACCAGGTACATACCCAAAGAAAAAATCACCACCTGCCATGGCGCCTCTTTGAGCACCTTGCTTGTGTTGATGGCGTGACCACGAGCCGCGATGACATAGAGAATGAATGCACAGACCGCTGCAATGGCGCTGATTGGTACCCCCAATGGCTCAATGACAAAGAAGCCGATCAGGAGTAGTGCCAGCACCCACCAGCCGGCTACAAAAGTGGCCCGGTCGTGGATTGCCTCGTCCGGATTGTCCAGTTGGTTGAGGTCATAGGTCTTTGGTAAATCTTTGCGGAAAAACCACAGCAGCATGGCTAATGTCGCCGCCACGCTGACGATGTTTACCGGCACCATGATCGAAGCATATTCGTTGAAGCCGATATCGAAGTAGTCGGCAGAAACGATGTTGACCAGGTTGGAAACCACCAGCGGTAAGCTCGCCGTATCGGCGATAAAACCGGCGGCCATGACGAATGCCAAAGTAGCCGCAGGAGAAAAACGCAACGCCAGCAACATCGCGATCACAATGGGTGTGAGGATCAATGCTGCTCCGTCATTGGCGAACAGGGCCGACACCGCTGCGCCCAGCAGGACGATAAATGCGAACAGCTTGCGGGTGCTCCCGCCTCCCCATCGGGCCACATGCAGCGCAGCCCATTTGAAAAAGCCTGCCTCATCAAGCAGCAAACTGATGATGATGACCGCAATGAAAGTCCCGGTAGCATTCCAGACGATGCGCCAGACCTCGGGTATGTCTGCAAGAGTAACGACGCCTGCCAGCAACGCCACGATGGCACCCAACGTGGCACTCCAACCAACTCCGAGCCCCTTGGGCTGCCAGATGACGAGTACGATGGTGGCGATAAATATCAATACGGCAATCAGCATTTCGTTAATCCGGTTGGGCGTGAATCAACTGCACACGGCCTGATTGATCGGACGGTCGTTCATAGCGCACAGGCGTTTAGTCTCGGTTTCCAGCCATTGCTGATTGGCGTCTACGACTTCTTTCAAAACCGCAGTTACCCACGCAGGCAAATCGGGATTCAGGCGGTAGTACACCCACTGACCCTGGCGACGATCCATCAGCAAGCCTGCTGAACGAAGCAGCGCCAAGTGACGAGAAATTTTGGGCTGATTCATCTCAAGAGCGGCTGTCAGCTCGCAGACACATAACTCGCCTTCACTCACGACGAGCATCGTAATTTTGGTTCGGGTGTCGTCTGCCAGGCACTTGAATAGCGTGATGGGGTTCATGGGGTCTGTCATAGATCCTCCAAGTGTTTGGTCTTAAGCAAAACGAAGAGCTTGATTCGCTCGTGGATGTCGTGGAGCGTGTGGCGAAATGCGCCGGGATCATCGCTATTTACTGGGTCAGGAAAGTCCCAGGCAATGACTTCACCTGCACTGGGCATTGGTAGGCACTCGCTTGCGGATTTATCACAAAGAGTGATTACGTAATCGAATCGATCAGCTTGAAACTCGCTGATGGACTTGCTGCGCAGGCCCGTTGCATCGACTCCAACTGCCTCCAATGCTTGAGTCGTGCGCGGATCAACCTCAGACGGTTCGGATCCTGCGCTGAAGGCCTCGAAGCGCGGGTCGGTGTGCCGCAGCAAAGCCTCTGCAAGCAGGGAGCGGGCTGAGTTGGCAACGCATACGAAAAGCACTTTGATCGCAGGGCTCATGGTTGAACTCGATGTATATGGAAAATCGAATATACGCTTTAGCGAATATTCGGTAAAGCGAATATGATGAATGCTGCTTCGGCTTGAGCCGTAACAGTCCATGTAAAGCGGCATAAAGGAGATAAAAGCATGGAGAGGAAGATGATGATCCAGTCCACGGAGATAGCCAGAGAGCAATGGCAACGCTTTCGCGCTGCGTTGGAATCTGCTGACCTTCCAGCAGACGATATTGATCTTCCAGGCCGAACCTTTTTTGAGTTCACACGATGGCTTTGGTCTGATGCGCGGCGTAGGTAATCTATGATTTCCTGCCTCATGCAGGTCTCACTGCCTAGCGCGTATTCACCGTGTCCGATAGTTGACCGTTTGGCGTGCGTTTTCAGAGTTTCTTTATTCACAACCTAATGTGATCGCGGATGGTCGTTCATTGGCACGGAGGGGAGGGGCTGTGCGATTGGAAAGTAGGCCGGGATGGAGGGAATGCTGATCAGGGATGAGGGGAGGGGCAATCCATATTTGCTGGGGCGTGGTGCTGTGTTGTGGAGCGGGTAGAGGGAATCGAACCCTCAACTAAAGCTTGGGAAGCTTTCGTTTTGCCACTAAACTATACCCGCATTACACATATTTCTTTGCTCACAAAACGGGGTGTCCTATTAGAACCCTCGTTATCAGCTTGGGAAGCTGGAGTAATGCCATTATACGACACCCGCTCAGAGCGGCTGACTTTGTACCAGATGTGCGCCGCGATTTGAAGTTTTTCTTTGAGAAATGTGCAGGTTGCGTGTGTTTGCGTAGGCAACGAGCCGACCGACTGTAGGAGCGGGCATGCTCGCTCCTACAGTCGGCTGTGTTTCAGAGCGCAAAGGCATGCTGCGCCTGGCCCTGGTGATAGCGCAATCGGCTGGTCTGCCGCGCGGGCTTCAGAAAGCCGACCACGGCGTCGCGGCTGTCGCGGCAGGCTGCTTTGTGCTCCATGTCCAGAAAATGCCCGGTCGCCTGGATCGTGCTGAAGCTGCTGTTTGGCACGTATTGCCCGAACTGCTGGGCATCCTCGGCGCTGGTGTATTCGTCCCATTCACCGTTCATGAACAGCACCGGCACGGTGATCTGGCGCGCGGCCTTGAGGTAGCACAGCCGGTCGCTGTTGAGTACGTGGCTGATGTGGAAGTGCATCTGCCCGTATTCATGCTCGGCCAGGCTGCTGACGTGGCGGTAGTTGAAGCGCTTGAACAGCGACGGCAGGTGTTTGCCGATGGTGCTGTTGACCAGGTGGCCGACGCGGTCGCGGTCGAGCTTGCCGAGGTAGTCGACGCCGCGTTCGAGATAATCGCGCATGGGCGCGTTGATCACCGGCGAGAACGAGCTGATCACCGCCTTTTCCACGCGGCGCGGGCGCTGGGCGAGGGCGACGAGGGTGGCGGCGCCGCCCCAGGAGAAGGACAACACGTGTTCGGCGGCGAAGTGGTCGATGAGTTCCAGGAGGATCTGGCCTTCGACTTCCTTCGTCAGCATCTGCTCGTGGCGGTTATGGATTTTGGAGCGACCGGCGTAGGGCTGGTCGTACAAAACCACATTGAACTGCGGGTACAGGCTTTTCACGGTTTGGGCGAAGGAGGCCGTGGTGGCCATGGAGCCGTTGACCAGGATGATGGTCTTTTCAGCCGCGTCCGCGCGATAGAACTCCGTGTAAACCCGATACTGACCCTGTATATCCAACACAGCGATTTCTGGCCTCATGTCGTAAGACTCCTGGCAAGCGGGTAGGGCGCGCAGATCACTCTGCACGAGCTTTGTGACAGGTAGGCATACGCCTTGAAGATGAGCGCCCATGTCGCGCCGATGACGGCTGGCCGACGGGTGTTACCAGGGCGGGTTGTTTGCCGGGAAGGCCCGTGGATCAAGCGCGGGCGCGGCAAGGTGTTTCTTGGAGGTTATAGGCGACTCGCCAGTCATCTTTTGGCTGACGTTTTGATTCAAGCAGTCGGTTCGGGATGTCGCAAGTCGCAGGGATGGGTTTTAGCCATCACCGGCCGAACGGTCGTCAGACCTGGCGGATTTCATCGGCGCTCAACGCTCGATACTCACCGGGCGCCAGCGCGTCATCCAACGCCAGCGGCCCCATGCGTTCCCGATGCAAGCGCAGCACCTTGTTGTCGAAGTGCCCGAACATGCGCTTCACCTGGTGATAGCGACCTTCGATGATGCTCAAGCGTGCCAGGCGAGGCGCCAACAGCTCCAGCTGGGCCGGTTGAGTCGTCAGGTCTTCAAACGCGAAATACACGCCCGCCGCGAAGGTGGCGGCGTATTCCGCGCCGATCGGTTGTTCGGTCTCCACCAGGTAGACCTTGGGCAGTTTGGTCGTCGGTTGCGTCAGGCGCCGCGACCACTGGCCGTCGTTGGTGATCAGCATCAGCCCGGTGGTGTTGAAGTCCAGGCGGCCGGCGATGTGCAGCTCGTCCTTGTCCGGTTCGTCCAGCCAATCCAGCACGGTCGGGTGCTGGGGATCGCAGGTGGCGCTGACGCAGCCCTGGGGTTTGTGCAGCATGAAATAGCGCGCCGGTTTACCCGCCTGCAGCACCTCATCGTCCACGCACACCCGGCTGAATTCGCGCACCTCGTGGTGAGGATCGCTGACGGGCACGCCATCGACGCTCACCCGCCGTTCCACCAACAGCAGGCGCACTTGCTGGCGATTGAAACGCGGCAGGTTGCTGAGGAATCGATCAACCCGCATTACAACGGCTCAGCCCCGCGCAACTGTGCATCGACCTGGGCACAGCGCGGGCACAGGCAGGCCTGGTTGCGTAATGCATCGGGCAGGGCTTCGAGCACCGCCGGGTCGATGGTGACGCTGTAGCACCAGCAGGCCTGGTCGGCGGTGCGCGGGTCGGCCAGGGTGCAGTCGTTGCGGGCGCCGCAGGCGGGGCAGAGGGTGGCTGTGGTCATCGTTCGGTTCAGGCTGGATCGGGCAGGGCGCCGAAGGTCCCTGCACGATACAGCGCCGCTCAGTCCCGTTCCAGCACCACGACCCGCTGGCCGGCGCCAATCGCGCTGCCGGGCTGCACGGTGATTTCCCGCACCACTGCGGCGAACGGCGCCGGCAGCGCAATCTCCATTTTCATCGACTCCAGCACCACCAGCACATCGCCGGCCGCAACGCGTTCGCCCACCGCCACCCGGACCTGCCACAGATTGCCCGCGATATGGCTGTCGATGCTGTGCTCGTTGGCCTTCAGCGGCGTGTCCTGCGCGAGCGGCGCTGGCGCTTCCTCGCTGTCGAAGTGCGCCTGGCCGCTGGCGATCCAGCGTTCGCGCTCGGCATTGAACGCCTGTTGCTGGTGCTCACGAAACGCATCGATACCGGTGGCTTCACGCGCCAGAAAATCCTGGTAGTCCGCCAGGTTCAACACGCTGTCCTCGATGTGCAACGCAAAGCGCCCCAGCGGAAAGTCCCGACGAATCTTTACCAGTTCTTCGGCACTCACCGGGTAGAAGCGGATCTGGTCGAAAAACCGCAGCAGCCACGGCTTGCCGTCGAAGGCCGCGACTTCGCGATAGCGGTTCCACATCTGCAACGTGCGCCCGACGAACTGATAACCGCCGGGGCCTTCCATGCCGTACACGCACAAATACGCGCCGCCGATGCCCACCGAGTTCTCGGCGGTCCAGGTGCGGGCCGGGTTGTATTTGGTGGTCACCAGGCGATGACGCGGGTCCAGCGGCGTGGCCACCGGGGCGCCGAGGTAGACATCGCCCAGGCCCATCACCAGATAGCTCGCTTCGAACACGGTGTGGCGCACCGCGTCGAGGTCGGCGAGGGCGTTGATGCGACGGATGAACTCCAGGTTGCTCGGGCACCACGGCGCGTCCTTGCGCACGGTGGTCATGTATTTGTCGATGGCCAACTGGCACGCCGGGTCATCCCAGGACAGCGGCAGGTGGACGATGCGCGAAGGCACTTGCAGGTTGGGCGTGGCGCACACGGCCGTCCATTCGCCGCTGATCAGCGCCAGCAGGTCGGCCAGGGGCAATTGTTCCGGCTGGTAGTGGACCTGCAGCGAGCGGATGCCCGGCGTCAGGTCGATCACGCCGTGCCGTGCGTGGGTTTCGAGGGCCTGCATCAGCGCGTGGGCGCGAAAGCGCAGCACCAGGTCGAGCTCGGGCGCGCCGATTTCCAGCAGCAGGTGGGTGTCGCCGGCCAATCGGGCAACCAGACGCGTATCTTCCTGGCCGATATCCAACACCACAGGCGACGCGGGCCAATGTGGGCGCGGGCTTGTTCGCGATGGCATCGCCTCGGTGTTGCTGTGAGCGCGCGTCGCCTGCATCGCGGGCAAGCCTGGCTCCGGCATTTGATCCCATTTCAGCGCGAGATCGCGGGCGGTCTCGAGGCTCACCGCTTCGAAGCGCAGTTTGTCGCCGGCCTTGAGTTGCCCGAGTTGCCACAGGTCGGCTTCGATCACCGTCACCGGGCACACGAACCCACCCAGGCTCGGCCCGTCCGGCCCGAGGATCACCGGCATGTCCCCGGTGAAATCCACCGCGCCGATCGCATAAGGGTTGTCGTGGATATTCGACGGATGCAGCCCGGCCTCGCCGCCATCGGTACGCGCCCACAACGGCTTGGGGCCGATCAACCGCACGCCGGTGCGGCTGGAGTTGAAATGCACTTCCCACTGTGTGGCGAAGAAGGTGTCGATGTACTCGGGCCGGAAGTATTCCGGCGCGCCGTGGGGGCCGTAAATCACCCGTAGCGTGCGGACCTGCGCCAGCGGTTGCGCGACCAGTTGCCGGCCTGCGGTGACGTCGACCAGCGGCAACAGATGCAGCACGTCGCCCGCGCGCAACGCGCGCCCGCCATGCCCGCCGAACTGGCCCAGGGTGAAGGTGCTTTGGCTGCCCAGGTAGTCCGGCACTTGCAGCCCACCGCGCAGGCACAGGTAACTGCGCGCGCCGGCCCCGGCGAGGGTGCCGAGGCTCAACAGCGATCCGGCTTCGATCCGCAGCGCGGTGTTCATCGGCACGGGGTGATCGTCCAGCAGCAGCGGAATCTCCGCCCCCGTCACCGCCACCACGGCGGCGCAGTTGAAGCGCAACAGCGGCCCGCTCATGGTGATCTCCAAGGCTGCCGCGCCTTCGCGATTGCCCAGCAGACGATTGCCCAGGCGCAGCGCGCGGCTGTCCATCGGCCCCGATGGCGGTACGCCCACGGCCCAATAACCGAGGCGTCCGGGATAGTCCTGCACGCTGGTTTGCGTGCCCGCGCTGAGCACTTCGAACGTGTGGGCAACGTAGACCAGATCTTCCAGGCAGCGCGTCCACGGATGGCCACCGGCAAAGGGCGCGGCCAGCAGGATCTGGCGCAGGTAATCGCGGTTGGTTTCCACGCCGTAGAGCTGGCTGTCGCTCAAGGCGCTATGCAAATCCAGGCGCGCCTGTTCGCGGGTGGGTGCCCAGGTGATGAGCTTGGCGATCATCGGGTCGAAGTACGGCGGGATCTCACAACCGGCTTCAACCCAAGTGTCGATGCGCAAGCCTTCGGCCTGCGGAAAATCCACGCAGGTCAACAGCCCCGGGCTCGGCTGGAAATCGCGGCCTGGATCTTCCGCATACAAGCGTGCCTGGATCGCGTGGCCCTGGGGCTTCAACGCCAACTCACTCAATGGCCGCATGTCTCCCGCCGCCAGTTGCACCATCCAGCGCACCAAGTCCACGCCCCACACCTGTTCGGTGACGCCGTGTTCCACCTGCAACCGCGTGTTCACTTCCAGGAAGTAGAAGCGACTGTCTGCGCTATCGAAGATGAATTCCACGGTGCCGGCGCTGCGGTAGTTGACCGCCTTGGCCAGGGTGATGGCGGCCGAGCACAGGGCCTCGGCCATGCCTTCGGGCAGGTTCGGCGCCGGGGTTTCTTCGAGGACTTTCTGGTTGCGCCGCTGCACCGAACAATCGCGCACGCCAAGGGCGATCACCTCGCCCGCGCCGTCGCCGAACACCTGCACCTCCAGGTGGCGAGCGTGCTCGATGTACTTCTCGATAAACACGCCGGCATCGCTGAAGTTGTTCTGGCCCAGGCGCTTGACGGCGTCGAAGCACTCGTTCAACTCCGCGGCGTGGCGGCATACGCGCATGCCGATGCCGCCGCCGCCGGCGGTGCTCTTGAGCATGACCGGGTAGCCCACGCGGTCGGCGGCGAGCATGGCGGCGTCGAGGTTGTCGAGCAGTTCGCTGCCTTCGAGCAAGGGGAGGTGGTGTTGCTTGGCCAGCGCCCGTGCGGTGTGCTTGAGGCCGAATACGCGCAGCTGTTGCGGGGTCGGCCCGATAAAGGCGATGCCAGCGTTTTCGCAGGCTTGCGCGAAGGCGGCGTTTTCCGAGAGAAAGCCGTAGCCGGGATGAATCGCCGTGGCGCCGCTGGCCTTGGCGATGGCGAGGATTTTGTCCACCGCCAGGTAGGTGCCGGCCGCGGCGCCTTCACCGAGGCTGTAGGCTTCGTCGGCGTGTTGGATGTGCAGGCTGGCCGCATCGGCTTCGGCGTACACGGCGACGCCCTTTACATGCAGCTCGCGCAAGGTGCGCAGGATGCGGCAGGCGATGGCGCCACGGTTGGCGATCAAGAGTTTTTCGAACATGGCAAAACCCTGCGGGCCGTCCCGCAAAGTGAAGGAGCACTACGGTCGTCCGCAGTGCATGTCGTGAGTGTGGGAGGGGGGGCTCCCGATGGTGGTGAGCCAGTGGGTGCGTGTTTGGCTGACTTGCCGCCATCGGGGGCAAGCCCCCTCCCACAGGGTTCAGCGGTTTTGAAGACACTGCCCGGCTCGGGCCTGGCAGAGTGCAAATAACCAACTGCGCAAGCGCTTGAGTGTCAGTTCCATACGAGTAACTCCGCAGGCGTCGGGTTGTAGGCGTTGCACGGGTTGTTCAATTGCGGGCAGTTGGAGATCAGCACGATCACGTCCATCTCGGCGCGCAGGTCGACGTACTTGCCGGGGGCGGAAATGCCGTCTTCGAAGGTCAACCCGCCGTCGGCCGTGACCGGCACATTCATGAAGAAATTGATGTTCGGGCCAATGTCGCGTTTGCCCAGGCGACCGTCATGGGCGCAGGCCCGCAGGTAGTTGTCGCGGCAGCTGTGCATGTAGCGTTTTTCCAGGGCGTAGCGCACGGTGTTGCTCTCTTGGGCGCAGGCGCCACCGAGGGTGTCGTGGCGCCCGCAGGTGTCTGCGACGAGGGTCAGCATCGGCTGGCCGAGGTTGGAATAGAGCACGCTGCCGGCGCCCAGGTACACGCTGTTCTGGCGGCGCAAGGTGCGTTGCACGTCGTAGCGCTCGCGCGGGTTTTTCACGCTGTAGAACAGCGTGTCGACCGCCTGGTTGCCCTCCAGGTCAAGGATGCGCAGGGTCTGGCCGGCCTTGACCTCCATCAGCCACGGCTCGCCGGCGGGAATGGTGGCGCGGTACACCGCCGTGTCGGGTTGTTTCAGTGCGATAGACATGGCAGCTCCTCAGGCGAACAGACGGTCGGTGTTGATAAAACCGCGCGCGTTTTCCGGGCGCGAGGTGCGGCAGTGTTCGGCGACGCTTGGGTCGGCGTTCATCCAGCTCAGTTTCAGCGGTTGCGGGGCGTAGTCGGGGTTGGGGTCCATCGGATGCTGCAGCGCGGTGAGCACCACCAGGGTATCCATCGGCGCGTAGAGTTCGATGTAGTCGCCCGCCTTGGAATTGCCCGGCACGAAGTGCAGGCCACCGTTGTCGTCCACGCTGACTTTGCTGAACAGGTTGAGGGTCATCAGCAGGTCTGACAGCCCCAGGCCCCACTTGCCCAATTCCACCAGCAGGTTGTCGGTGCCGTTGCGATAGAAACCGTTGCGCAGTTCCTGATAGCGCCCCTGGCCGTACTTCTCGGCCACCTCGGCCGCGCACAGCACGCCGCCGATGCTGTCACTCCAGCCGCAGGTGTCGGCGGTGATGGCGGCCAGCACGCGGCCCATGTCCGAGTACAGGCAATGGCCGCGGGTGAGCTTGGCGGTGTGTTGGCATTTGAGGCTGTCGGGCAGGTTCAGGCGTTCGGTTTTTTCGTTCGCGTTGAGCAGGGTCAGGCTGACGTTGGCGCCACCGCGCAGGTCGGTGAGGCGCAGCAGTTGACCGCGCTTGAGCACGAAGGAGCGGTGGCCGCCGCCGGGCAGTATTTCTTCGGCGAACGGCGGGAACAGTTGAGTCGAATCGGTCATTTGGAAGTCGCTCCAAGTTCGGCGGCGAGCGCCTTGCGCCGCTCGCCGTTCAAAGGGATGTCGTAGGTGATACGGGCGCCATAGGCGCCGGGGGCGTGGGGATCGACGCGGACCTTGTCGAACACCAGCAGGCGCGTGCCGAGGCTGAAACCTTCGCTGAGGTCGTGGGTGACCATGAACACCGTCAGCCGGGTTTCGCGCCACAGCTCCAGCAGCAACTGGTGCATGTCTTTGCGGATGCCGGGGTCGAGGGCGCCGAAGGGTTCGTCCAGCAGCAAGACGCGCGGTTTCATGATCAGGGCCTGGGCGATGGCCAGGCGTTGTTGCATGCCGCCGGAGAGTTGCGCCGGGTACTTGTCCAACGCGTGGCCGAGGCCGACTTTGTGCAGCAGCGCGGCGGCCTGTTCGCGCGCGGCTTTTTTGGCTTTGCCGAACAGCCGTCCGAGCAACGGCGCGCGCGGCAGCTCGAGGCCGAGGGCGACGTTGTCGAGCACGCTCAGGTGCGGGAACACCGAGTAGCGCTGGAACACCACGCCACGGCTGGCATCCGGTTCGCCGGCCAGCGGTTGGCCGTCGAGCAGGATGTGGCCCTTGCTCGCGGTTTCCTGGCCCAGCAGCAGGCGCAGAAACGTCGATTTGCCGCAGCCGGAGGTGCCGACCAGGGTGCAGAATTCGCCCTCGGCGACCTGCAGATTCAAACCCTCCAGCACCACCTGATCGCCGTAGCGCTGCCACACATTGTTGACGCTGATAAAGCTCATGCCCGCGCTCCTTCGTACCAGGGGAACGCGCGTCGGGTCAGGGCCTTGAGGCCCCAGTCCATCAGCCAGGCGAGCAGGGTGATCCACACCA
This sequence comes from Pseudomonas veronii, assembly GCF_002028325.1. NCBI lineage: Bacteria > Pseudomonadati > Pseudomonadota > Gammaproteobacteria > Pseudomonadales > Pseudomonadaceae > Pseudomonas > Pseudomonas veronii. Next base: position 1,633,800 of record NZ_CP018420.1, read on the forward strand.
CGTAGGGCAGGATCACGTCCATCGCCAGGTAGCGGCGCACCAGGAAGATCCGGTAGCCCAGGCCGTCGGTGGAGGCGATGGCTTCGGCGGCGATCAGGAACAACCACGCCGAGCCCAGCATCAGCCGCAGCGAGATCAGCAGGCGCGGCAACAGTTGTGGCAACACCACGCGCAGCATCAGGGTCCAGGTCGACGCGCCGAGGGTCTGTGCCTTCACCAGCAGTTCCACAGGAATTTCGCGTGCGCGCTGTTCCAGGTCGCGGGCCAGGCACGGGGTGACGCCGATGACGATGAGCATCACCTTGGACAATTCCCCCAGGCCGAACACGATGAACAGGATCGGCAGGATCGCCAGCGGCGGCACCATCGACAGTACCGTCAGCAACGGCGACAACGGCGCGCCGAACAATGGCAACGTCCCGGCGGCGATGCCCAGGCACAGGCCGGCGAGGGCACTGATGCCCAGGCCGAGCGCGAGGCGGCGCAGGCTCGACGCGCTGTCCTGCCACAGCACGTATTCGCCGGTGCGGCTGTCTGCGCTCAATGCCAGGCGCTTGACCGCCTCGAACATTTGCCCGGCACTGGGCAGCAGTTTGTCGTTGGGGTTATCCGCCAGGCGCTCGGCCGAGCCCACGAAGTAGGCGAACAGCAGCAGGGCGAACGGCAGCAGCACCAACAACAGGCGGCTGGAGCGGTCCGGGTGACGGTTGATCAGGCGCATGGCCGGGTCCTCTTACAACGTGCCGTCGGCGGCCATCTGCACGTAGCGGGGGTCGAACTGCAGCTTGAGGTTGGCCTTGTCGCCGCTGGTCACGCCATTGGCGAAGCTCATGCCCACGGCGCTGGTGTCCTTGGCCCCTTCGCCGAGCAGGCCGTGTTCAAACGAGAACTCGGCGACCTTGCGCATGGTCGCTGGCAGCTGCGCGCTGGTGGCGAAGGCCAGGGCTTCCTTGGGCGTGGCGAACAGCTTGGTGGTGTCCAGTTGCGACTGGAACCCCTTGAGGTCGGTGCCCGAGGCCTTGGCCATGTGTTCCAGGGCTTCGCTGCTGGCGGCGCCTTTGGCGTTCATCAGGGCGACCACTTCGAACCAGGCGCCGGTGAGGGCTTTGCCCAGGGCCGGGTTGTCTTTGAGGGTCTGGGTGTTGACCACCATCATGTCCATGATTTCGCCGGGCACTTTGCTGGAGTCGAACACCTGGGTGACGCCGGGTTTGGCGTTGATCGCAGAGAGCATCGGGTTCCAGGTCGTCACCGCTTGCACCTGGTCGGTGTTGAAGGCAGCGGCGATGTCGGCGTCGGAGGTGTTGACCACTTTCAGGTCTTTTTCGGTGAGGTCGGCCGACTCCAGCGCGCGGGCCAGCAGGTAGTGCGACACCGACAGTTCCACCAGGTTGACGTTCATGCCCTTGAGGTCGGCGACGGTCTTGCCGCTGCCTTTGATCACCACGCCATCGTTGCCGTTGGAGAAGTCGCTGACCACCAGCGCGGTGCTGTCGACGCCACCGGCGGCGGGGATGGTCAGGGCGTCCATGTTGGTCATGGTGCAGCCGTCGAACTGGCCGGCGGTATACTGGTTGATGGACTCGACGTAGTCATTGAGTTGCACCACGTCGATGGTGATGCCGTACTTCTTGGCCCACTTGTCGAGGATGCCTTGGCTGCCGGCATACTCCCACGGCATCCAGCCGGCATAGATTGTCCAGCAAACGCTGAAGTGGTCTTTGACGGCGGCCTGGGTCTGGACGCTCAGCACAGCGGCAAAGGCGGCGGCGAGCAGGGCGGGTAAACGGATTGAGGGCATGGGGCTTCTCCAGTTGATCGAGGGCGAGCAGGAGCAACGCGGCACCGTGAACGGTGGCTTGTCTCCCGGGCTTTTATCCCGCCGTGTAACCTCAACTGGAGGTCGCCGACTCTCGGACCAGCCACTCGCGTTTCGCGAGCCGGAACCCTAGTCAGCCATTGCAAATTGTGGTGCCGCGAACCTGTGATGAATCCTGCACGCAAGAGGCTAAGCGAGAGTCATGCCAAGTAGGGCGCGGGCGTGTAGGTCGCGGGTTTGCGCGCAACGCCCGACGCTTGAGTGCGTGCGGCTGCGTTGCACTGGTGCGCCGTCGCACTGCAATGAGGCATTCGGTTCGTCTGAAACAGATGTTTCAGTCTGTGTCGAAATCGCACCAGTTTCGCTTTTTGATGTCAGATATTTCGTCATTCAGCAAAAGTTGAATGCCGCCCGCCAGCGTCGCTGGCGGTGCTCTTTCGCGGTCCAGGAGGCCGCCATGTATCGACGACTGCTTCTTATCGCTGTGCTCGGTCTGTCCCTTTCTGCGTGCGTGCCCTATTACGATGGAGGCCCAGGTTATTACCGTTCCGAGGTCTATACCGCGCCCGCGCCGGTGTATTACTACGGCGGCGGCCCGGCGTATCAATATCGGCGTGACTATTACCCGGCGCCGCGTTACTACGCGCCAGCGCCGCGTTATTACCAGCCGGTGCCACGTTATTACCAGCCGGCGCCCCGCATGGGTTACCGGGCTTATCCAAACCAGGGTTGGGGGGATCGCTGGGGCAATGGCGGGCACGGTCGCGGTGGCGATCGTGGCGCTGGTCGCGGCGGTCATCGTTGACCGCTCTTGAAGGCAAGCGGCGCAGGCAGCGCCGCTTTTTCGTAGCATTTAGCAGTACTGTCAGATTTAACAGCTATCGTTTGGGTTTCTAGTGCATTCAACTGGGAGCGGCCGTTGCGCCTCTTTGACCGCCCAGTGAGCGAAGGAACCCCCGATGATCAGACAATTGATGTGCGTTTTACTCTTCATGGTCGGCGGCGTTGCACACGTGCAAGCGAACCAAGGCTGCCCTTATCCCTCGGCAATCAAGTATGTCGATGGCTACTTCCAGGCGACGGTAGGAACACTCGTCTGGCAAAGCCCGAAGATCGGCTATCGGGACTTTGTCGACCAATTCATTGGCGCCATTTTTACCCCGGGCAAGGCACAGGATCGGGAAAACGGCTATGTAGACAAGTGCAGCTACCTGACCGGTGACGGTCAGAGAGTGGACTTGCGGTACGGCAAATCGGCAGAGGTGGAGACGATGTCGCTGACCGGTACTTTGCATTGGCACCTTGCCAGCGACCCCTTCGGCCTGCCGGTGTATATCTGCCAGGACAGTCAGCCGGACAATTGCGCATTCACGGTTAAAAAGCCAAAAAACTGACTGTCAAAAGTAGGAAAAATCCGCGAGCGGATGGCGGCCTTCCCAGGCTTTGTTGAAATGCGCCTGCACCACGGCCTGCGGAATGGCATTGATATCCGGCCAATGCCAATGAGGCTGCTGGTCTTTGTCGATCAACCGCGCGCGGACCCCTTCGCTGAATTCCGGGTGACGGCAGCAATTGAGGCTCAGGGTGTATTCCATCTGGAACACCTCGGCCAGCGACAGGTGGCGGGCGCGCTGGAGCTGTTCCCACACCAGGTGCGCGGTCAGCGGGCAGCCTTCGCTGAGGGTCTTGCCGGCGCGGCTGAGCAACGGGTCGGCGTGCTCGCGCAACGGGCTCAAGGCCCGCCAGGCACTGCGCACGTCACTGACATCCAGCCACTCATCGATCTGCGCCCGGCGTGGTAGCCATTGCGCTTCGGGTTGCTGGTCGATGGCTTCCTGGGCCAAGGCCTTGAGCAGGCTGTTGAGCTGCATCGCGGTCTGTTCCTGCCAGTTCAGTTGCAACAGGCCTTCGAGCAGTTCGTCTTGTTGGTCGTCGCGCATGAAGCGGTCGGCCAGGCCCAAATCGAGCGCGTCGCGGCCGTTGATGTGCGCGCCGGTCAGGCCAAGGAACAACCCCAGTTTGCCCGGCATGCGTGACAGGAACCAACTGGCGCCCACATCCGGGTACAGGCCGATACTGATCTCGGGCATGGCCAAGCGGCTGCTGGGGGTGACGATACGCACCGAGGCGCTTTGCAGCAGGCCCATGCCGCCGCCCAGCACATAGCCGTGACCCCAGCAGATCAACGGTTTGGGGTAGGTGTGCAGGCGATAGTCGAGGCGATATTCCGCGGCAAAAAACTGCGCGGCCAGCTCCGGCACGACGCCGGGTTGTTCGCGGCAGGCCATGGCCAGGCTGCGCACTTCGCCGCCGGCGCAAAATGCCTTGGGGCCCTTGCCGCGCAACAGCACGCAGACGATGTTCGGGTCTTTGGCCCAGGCGTCCAGGCGATCGCCCAGGGCCAGGATCATCGGCAGGGAGAGGGCGTTGAGGGCCTTTTCGGCGTCCAGGCTGGCGATGCCGATGCGCGCGCCGCCGCTGCCGGTCAGCTCTTCGAAGTGCAGGTTCATCGTGACCTCAATCGGGAAGGTGAAGGTTGAGTATGATCCCTTCATGGGAAAGTGCCGGTTGTGTGTCAGATCAATTGACAAGCGGGGTCGGCTTTCCTAGGGTTCGCCTCATTCTTTTTTACAAGACCAGTCAATCATGAGCGAAGGCGACCGTATCAAACTCGAACCCAGCTGGAAACACGCCCTGCGCGATGAGTTCGAGCAGCCCTACATGGCCCAGTTGCGTGAGTTCCTGCGCCAGGAACACGCGGCCGGCAAGGAGATCTACCCGCCTGGCCCGCTGATCTTCAACGCGCTCAATTCCACGCCGCTGGACAAGGTCAAGGTGGTGATCCTCGGCCAGGACCCCTACCACGGCCCCGGCCAGGCCCACGGCCTGTGCTTCTCGGTGCAACCGGGCGTGCCGGCGCCGCCGTCGCTGGTCAATATCTATAAAGAGCTCAAGCGCGACCTGAATATCGACATCCCCAACCACGGTTGCCTGCAAAGCTGGGCCGACCAGGGCGTATTGCTGCTCAACACCACCATGACCGTGGAACGCGCCAACGCCAACGCCCATGCGGGCAAGGGTTGGCAGTTTTTTACCGATCGGATCATCGAAGTCGTCAGCGAGCACCAGCCGCACCTGGTGTTCCTGCTGTGGGGCGCGCATGCACAGAGCAAGCAGAAGCTGATCGATGCGACCAAGCATCTGGTGCTGACGTCGGTCCACCCGTCGCCGTTGTCGGCATATCGCGGCTTTCTGGGCTGCGGGCATTTCAGCCGCACCAACAAGTTTCTTGAGCAGAATGGCGAGACGCCGATTGAGTGGCGGTTGCCGGCGCTATAAGCCCGACTGCGTCGTCTCACAACCTGACTTGCGACACCGTGGCGTTGCCAATATTCGCCACGTATGCGGTCCTACCGTTGGGCGCCACGACGATCCCGCGCGGTTTGTTGAAGCCTTGGATCGAGCCGGTTATCGCCTGAGTACGGGTATTGAGGACACTCACCCGGTCGCCGTCGGTTTCCGTGACGTAGGCGAATTCGAGCATCGTGTGAAACGCCACCTGATAGGGGCTCAGCAAACCGCCCAGTACGGTGCTGGCCTGTGTGGTGGAAGTGTCGCCGATATACAGTTCACCACGGTCACGGTAGGTGATGTAGACGCGTGCGTTGAAGCGAGCGTGGGCAATGGTGGTGGGTTCGCCGGCAACGGTAGGGGTTTGGGTAACGATTCTGTTGGTGCCCAGGTTGATGCTGGTCCATCCATCGAAATCCGAGGCAACGTGCGAGCGAGCGTTGCCGGGTGCTATTGCAATTTCCCGGGGCAAGCCCACTGCGGTGGCGGCAATGCGCTGATGGTTGGCGGTATTGATCACCACCACCTCCGAAGCGCGATGGTCAGCCACATACAGGCGCACACCAGTAGAGTTCAGCGCCATGCCATTGACGGTTGTGAACCCCTTGATGTGATCAATGACGGTATCGGTCGATGTGTCGATCACTCTGATCGGCGTATCGCCTGCCTGGCTATTATCGCTGACATAGAGGCGTTGCTCGGCGGGATGCATGGCGAGCCAAATCGGCGAGCCCACATCGATAATCGTGGTCAGAACGCTGAAGCTCGCCGTGTCGATGACCGTAATACCCTGGGGGAGGGTAGCGCTGGCAACATACAGGCGCGTGCCGTCTGTGTTGAGCACAAGCCGATTGGGGGAGCCCTGCACAGCCACCGTGTTGATGATGGCTGCGGGCTCGTCGATGATTAAAGGGGGAGGTGGCACCATGATCACAATCCTCAGGGGCGCTCTTGCGCACCATTGATTGAAGGCTTGGACGTGTGAATGCCGCTAGCTGTAAAGGTTGACAGTTCGGATGAGCGGTAGTGATCTATGAAGGATTCCTTCTTGAAGGTAATCAGGTTTGGCGGTTCCACTGCCTGAACAACGGCTCCGCCAGAAACAACACGAACAACAAGCGCATCACCTGCATTGCCGTCACCAACGGCACCGACAGTTGCAGGGTTTCCGCGGTCAAACTCATCTCGGCAATGCCGCCTGGCATCATGCCCAGGGTCAATGAGCGCAGGTCCAGTTGGGTCATCGCACTCAAGCCCACGGCGGCCAGCGTCGCCAGCACCATGGTCAAGGCGGTGCCGATCAAGGTGCGCGCCATGAACGACGGCGCACTGCGGAAGAACTGACGATTGAAGTGGCAGCCCAACCCGCTGCCGATCAGCCACTGGCCGATCTGGCTGCCGCCGTCGGGCAGGCCGATGTGCAGGTCCCACGCCACACTGGCGGTGGCACTGACCAACAGGGGCCCGAACAACCACGGGTTCGGCTGACGCAAGCGTTGCCAGCCCCAGGCCACCAGCGCACCGGCGGGAAACAGCAGCGCCAGCCAGGCCCAGCTCACCGGGGCGGGATGAAACTGCGGCGCGCCACCGTCCAGCACGTACTTGAAGATCGCCGGTACGCACAGCACCACCACCAACACCCGCAGGCTTTGCCCCGCCGCGACCCGGCTGAGCACCGCGCCATTGCGTGCGCCGAGGTTGACCATCTCGCCGGAACCGCCGGGCATGCTGGAGAAAAACGCGGTGGCGCGGTCTTCGCCGCTGCGGCGCATCAACCACACGCCGACCACGCTCGACAGGCTGGTGACCAGCGCGCCGAAGAAGATCAAACCGAAGTGGCTCATCACCTGTTCGATCACCAGCGGAGTGAAGTGCAGGCCGATGCCGATGCCCACCACCCATTGGCCGCCTTTGCGCCCGCCGGGAATCTCCGCCAACTGCCACGGCGTGAGGCAACGCACGAGGATGATCGCCAGTAGCGAACCGACCATATACGGCAACGGCCAGCCGACCAGGCTGGCCAGGTAACCGCCGGCCAGGCCGACCAGCGGTGTTCCCCACCAGTGTTTAAAGCTGGCCTCAGACATCGGCCACGGCACGACGCTGCAACGCACGTTTGCGGTAGATGCGCGCCAGCGGTAACAGCAGCATCACGGCGGTCAATACCCAGACACCGAAGGTGATCGGGCTGGACCACAGGATCTCCAGCGCACCGTTGGAGATCGACAGCGCGCGGCGCAGGTTCTGCTCCATCAGGCCGCCGAGGATAAAGCCCAGCAACACCGGCGACAGCGGGAAGTCGAGCTTGCGCAGGATGTAGCCGAAGATGCCGATACCGATCATCAGGAACAGATCGAACGTGGTGGCGTGAACCGCGTACACGCCGATCGCGGTGATGATCGCGATCACCGGCACCAGCGCCCAGTTCGGCACGGCGAGGATGCGCGTGAAGATGCGGATCATCGGGATGTTGAGGATCACCAGCATGATGTTGGCGATGAACAACGAGGCGATCAGGCCCCAGACGATATCCGGTTGCTGTTGGAACAACAGCGGGCCCGGCGTGATGTTGTACAGCGACAGGGCGCCGATCATCACCGCGGTGGTGCCCGAACCCGGCACGCCCAGGGTCAGCATCGGCACCAGCGCACCGCAGGCGGAGGCGCCGATGGCGGTTTCCGGTGCCGCCAGACCACGCATGTCACCCTGCCCGAATTTACCGCTGGCCCCGGCCAGGCGTTTCTCGGTCATGTAGGCCACGGCTGACGCCAACGTCGCGCCAGCGCCGGGCAATACGCCCATGATGAAACCGAGCAGGCCGCACCGGATGTTCACCGCAAATACCGACGAGGCTTCCTTCAGGTTAAACATCATCCGCCCGGTGGCTTTCACCGCTTCCTGGCCACGGTGGGTTTTTTCCAGCAGCAACAGGATCTCGCTGATGGAGAACAGGCCCAGCACCAACACCACGAACTGGATGCCGTCGGTCAGGTGGATGTTATCGCCGGTAAAGCGGTACACGCCGCTGTTGGCGTCGATGCCCACCGCCGACAGGAACAGGCCGATCAGCGCCGCGACGAAGGTCTTCAGCGGTTTATCGCCGGCCATGCCGCCGAGGCAGACAATCGCGAACACCATCAGTACGAAATATTCCGCCGGGCCGAAGGCAATCGCCCACTTGGCCAGCAGCGGGGCAAACAGCACCATGCCGCAGGTGGCGATAAACGCGCCGATGAACGAACTCCACGCCGACAATGACAACGCCACACCGGCCAGGCCTTTGCGGGCCATCGGGTAACCGTCGAGGGTGGTCATCACGGTGGAGGCTTCACCCGGGATGTTCAGCAGGATCGAGCTGATACGCCCACCGTATTCACAGCCCAGGTACACGGCCGCCAGCAGGATCAACGCCGACTCCGGCGGCAGGCCCAGGGCGAACGCGATGGGGATCAACAGCGCCACGCCGTTGATCGGGCCCAGGCCCGGCAGCAGGCCGACCACGGTGCCGATCAAGGTGCCGCACAGCGCGGTCACCAGGTTGTAGGGGGACAGTGCCACGCCGAAGCCCTGGCCCAAATAGCCGAAAGTATCCATATCAGTTCTCCAGAACGTCGAGCAGGCCGAGGGGCAGCGGAACATCCATGGCTTTATCGAACAGCAGATAAAGGCCGACGCTCATCAAGGTGATGATCACCGCACCGGGCAACCAGCGGCCGCCATACAGCCGTGCCATCGGAATGCCGATCAACATGCTGCTGAGAATGAAACCGAGGGATTCGAAGGTGGCGGCAAACACGATCAATAGCGCCACGCAGATGCCGATCTTGATCAGGGTGGCGCGGTCCAGCGCGGGTTCTTCCTCAGTGTGTTTGGTCGGCTGCGGGCGAAACAGCATGTAGATCAGCGCCAGGCTCATCAGCCCGAGCATCAGCAGCGGGTAGGCCCGAGGCCCCACGGGTTCGTAGGAAAACGACGCCTGGTAGGGCCAGGCCATCAAGGCCAGGCCCGCGCAGGCCAGCAGCAGCGCGGCGGCGAATATGCGTTGTAAGAGCATGTTGAACTCCTGGGCCACGCCCCTGGTTCAGCAGGGCGTGGCCGCGCGACAGAGGGGCGATTACTGGATCAGGCCGAACTCTTTGGCCAGCACTTTGTAGTCCGCTACCTGCTTCTTCACGTAGGTGTCCAGCTCCGGGCCGGTCATGGCGAACGGGAACAGCTCGCGCTGGTCACGCAGCTTGGCGAAGTCTTCGGAGGCCAGCAGTTTGTCGAAGGCGTCTTTCCACCAGGCGTAGTCGGCATCGCTGACTTTTGGCCCAAGGTAGAAACCGCGCACCACTGGCCAGACGATGTCGTAGCCTTGCTCTCTGGCGGTCGGAATATCCTTCATTTCCGGCTCGTCCAGGCGCGCTTCGGAGAACACCGCGAGCAAGCGCATGTCTCCACTCTGGATATGGGGCATGGAATCGGAGATGTCGGTACTGCCCACCTGGATGTGGTTGCCCATCAGCGCGGTGACAATTTCACCGCCACCTTCCAGCGCCACATAGCGCAGGTCGCGCGGGTTGATCCCGGCGGCCTTGGCGATCAGCGCGGTTTGCATCCAGTCCTGGCTACCCACGGTGCCGCCGGAACCGATGACCACTTTGCTCGGATCTTTCTTCAGCGCCTGCACCAGGTCGTCGAGATTTTTGTAAGGCGAATCGCTTTTCACCGCGATGGCGCCGTAGCTGGTGCCGACCGCTGCCAGCCAACGCACGGCGCTTTCATCGAAGCGCCCGAACTTGCCCTGGGCCAGGTTCAGCAGCGAACCGCTGGACCAGGCCACCAGGGTGCCGCCGTCTGCAGGGCGCTGTGCGACCACGGCGTTGTAGGCCACTGCGCCCACGCCACCAGGCATGTAGGTCACGCGCATCGGCTTGCTCAGCAGCTTCTGGTTGACCAGCGCGCTTTGCGCCAGTTTGCAGGTCAGGTCAAAACCACCGCCAGGGGAGGCCGGGGCGATGCATTCCGGGCGCTTGGGTTCGTCGGCGGCCAGCAGTTGGCCGGCGAACAGCATGCAGCCGGCGGCGAGGGCGAATTTACGCAATGAAAGGGTCATGGTTATCTCCATCGTTGTTGTTATGAGTGGCTATTACCAGGCACTGCTTACCAGAGCGCGACGCTGTAACTGACCAGCAGGCGTACTTCATCCGCATCACGGGCTGAATAGTTGGAACGATACGTCGCATTGCGCAGGCGCACGGCGACATCCTTGAACGTGCCGCTTTGCACCACGTACTTGATCTCGCTGTTGCGTTCCCACTCCTTGCCGGTCTCGCCGTTCTTGAGCTTGATATGGTCACCCGACAGGTAACGGCTCATGAAACTCAGGCCGGGAATCCCCAGCTTGGCGAAGTCATAGTCGTAGCGTGCCTGCCAGGAGCGTTCCTCAGCGCCGGCAAAGTCGTTGATCTGCACGAAGTTGACCAGGTACGGGTCGCTGCCATCCACATACGGAAACGCGCTGTCGCCGGACATGTGCTGGTAGCCGGCGCTGAGCTTATGGCCATTGAGGGCATAGCTGAACAGGCCGTTGAGGGAGGTGTTGTCGATCTTGCCGCCGCGGGCGGCGCCGGTGTCGTCGCTGATCGCCAGGCGCAGATCGGTGGCGAAGGTGCCGGGGCCCATCGGGCGCGCCGCCACCAGGCCGAGGAAGTGCTGGCGGTACACGTCGTCGAGTTGGGCGAAGTGATAGCTGCCGGTGATCTTGTCGGCGAACTTGTAGTCCACGCCGCCGAAATTGAAGTGCTTGCCGGTGGCGCCGCTGAGGAAACGGCTGTTCTTGTTGTTGAGGGCGATGTCCTCGTAGTTGGTGTCGTCGCGGTCCTTGGCCTTGTCGAGACGGCCACCGGTGAACACCAGGTTCTTGAACTCTTTCGAGGTGATCAGGCCGCCGTTGAAGGTTTGCGGCAGGATGCGGCCGTCGTTGGGCTTGAGGATCGGCAGTTCGGGGATCAGCGCGCCGACTTTCAGCTCGGTGGCGGAGATCTTCACTTTGCCGGTCAGGCCCAGCTTGGAATACTCGTTGGCGGCGCGGCCATCGTCGTGGGTGGGCAGCAGGCCGGTGCCGGTGCGGTCGGGGCTGGAGTCGAGCTTGACGCCGAGCATGCCCAGCGCATCCACGCCAAAGCCGACGGTGCCATCGGTGTAGCCCGATTGCAGGTTGAGCATGAAGCCCTGGGCCCATTCGTCGCGCTTGGATTGCTGGGCGCTGGTGCCGTCGCGAAAGTCGCGGTTGAAGTACATGTTGCGGGTTTCCAGGGTCGCGCTGCTGTCTTCGAAGAAGGCGGCTTGGGCAAGCGGCGAAAAGCCGGCAAGGGTGGCGGCGCTGGCAAGGGCGGTTTGGGTCAGGCGGGAAAAACGCACAGGCGTGCAAGCCTGGGGCTGTGTCGACAGCATCGTTGAGTACTCCGTTATTGTTCTTATTTGACGAAAACGCTTCGAGGCGTTTTTCGGGCGCTACGGATCAGGCAGCTCGGCGGGCACGGCCTACCGTGGCTGGATGCTAAAGGGTGAAGCTTTCACTAACCTTTCAGTTGCCTTTCAATGTTTTCGGGCTTCACAGCCCAGGCGGCGCCTGTAAACTGCCTCGCAGAGCGTGGCGCCGACCACCCCCGAATGAGGTAGAAATCCATGCGTGTCCTCCTGGTTGAAGACCATTTGCAACTGGCCGAAAGTGTCGCCCAGGCGCTCAAGAGCACGGGTCTGACCGTCGATGTGCTGCACGACGGAGTGGCCGCGGACCTGGCCTTGGGCAGTGAGGAATACGCCGCGGCGATCCTCGATGTGGGCTTGCCGCGCATGGACGGTTTCGAGGTGTTGGCGCGCTTGCGGGCGCGTGGGAAAAATCTGCCGGTGCTGATGCTGACGGCGCGCAGTGATGTGAAAGACCGTGTGCATGGCCTGAACCTGGGCGCTGACGATTACCTGGCCAAGCCGTTCGAGCTGACGGAACTGGAGGCGCGGGTCAAGGCGCTGTTGCGGCGCAGCGTGCTCGGCGGCGAGCGCCAGCAGGCGTGCGGCGTGCTGGTCTACGACCTCGATACCCGCCGCTTCACGGTCGGCGGCGAGCTGCTGACCCTCACGTCCCGCGAGCAAGCTGTGCTTGAAGCGCTGATCGCGCGCCCGGGCCGGGTGATGAGCAAGGAGCAACTGGCCGCCCAGGTGTTCGGCCTCGACGAAGAGGCCAGCCCGGATGCGATCGAAATCTACATACACCGCCTGCGCAAGAAACTCGACGGCCAGCCCATCGCCATCGTCACCTTCCGTGGCCTCGGCTACCTGCTGGAAGCGCGCGATGCATAAGCCCAGCAGTCTGCGCTGGCGGCTGCTGTGGAACCTCGCGCTGTTGCTGGTGCTGTTGATGGTCGCCAGCGGCATGAGCGCCTACTGGAACGGCCGCGAAGCCGCCGACACCGCCTATGACCGCACCTTGCTGGCCTCGGCACGCACGATTGCCGCCGGCCTGACCGAGGTCGACGGCAGCTTGAGCGCGAATGTGCCGTATGTGGCCCTGGACACCTTTGCCTACGACAGCGCCGGGCGGATTTATTACCAGGTCAATGACATCGACCAGAAGCTGATTTCCGGTTACGAAAACCTCCCCGGCCCGCCGCCTGGCACGCCGCGCACCGATGATTACCCGGCATTGGCACGGTTTTACAACGCTACGTACCAGGGCCAGGCCGTGCGCGTGGTGAGCCTGCTCAAGGCGGTTTCCGAACCGAACATGAACGGCATGGCGGAAATCCGCGTGGCCGAGACCGATGAAGCCCGCGTCAGCATGGCCCGCAGCCTGATGGCCGACACCTTGCTGCGCCTGGGCATGCTCGCCATCGGCGCGCTATTGCTGGTGTGGTTTGCCGTGAGCGCGGCGTTGCGCCCGCTGGAGCGCTTGCGCACGGCGGTGGAAGAGCGCCAGCCCGACGATCTGCGGCCGTTGCCGCTGGTCGAGGTGCAGCTCGAGTTCGGCCCGCTGGTGCGTTCCATCAACCATTTCACCGAACGCCTGCGGGGCCAGTTCGAGCGCCAGGCACAGTTTATCGCCGATGCGGCCCACGAACTGCGCACGCCGCTGGCCGCGCTCAAGGCGCGCCTGGAACTCGGCCTGCGCGCCGAAGACCCGGCCACCTGGCGCAGCACCCTGGAAACCGCCGCGCAAGGCACCGACCGCCTGACCCATCTGGCCAATCAATTGTTGTCCTTGGCGCGCATCGAAAACGGCGCACGGGCGATTGCCGAAGGCGGGGCACAATTGCTCGACCTCAGCCAACTGGCCCGCGAACTGGGCATGGCCATGGCGCCGTTGGCCCATGCGCGTGGGGTCGCGCTGGCGCTGGAGGCCGACGAGCCGGTGTGGCTGCGCGGCGAACCGACGCTGCTCAACGAGCTGTTGAGTAACCTGGTGGATAACGCCCTGGCGCATACGCCGCCTGGCGGCAATGTGATCCTGCGCGTGACGGCACCGGCGGTGCTGGAAGTGGAAGATGATGGCCCGGGCATCCCGCTGGACGAGCGCGACCGCGTGTTCGAACGCTTCTATCGCCGCAGTCAGCAGGGCCTGGGCTCCGGTCTGGGCCTGGCGATTGTCGGCGAAATCTGTCGCGCGCATCTGGCCCAGATCAGTCTGCATGATGGTGAACCGACGGGCTTGAAAGTGCGCGTCAGTTTTGTCGCCGGTTGATCAGTAGAACATCGACCGCGCTTCATCCAGTTCCGCACGCACGCTGTCGCTGTAAAGGTCCAGGCGCAGTTTCTTGACTGCCGGCAGGTTGGTGATCGGTACATCCGCCAGCGGATGCGCGGTGCCGCGATGGCAATACAGCACGGCGACTTGCACCAGGTCGATATAGTCGAGGCTGGCGGAGTCGCGTTCCAGGTCCAGGTATTGGCCCGGCAGCTTCACCAGCATCTCCGGGAAATCCCAGCCACGCAGGAGTTTGTCGCCGAGCATTGGGTGGCTTTTCTCGATCATGTGGTTGAGGCTGACCGGGTCAGAGAGCAACTCGTAATGGTCTTCGGCGTAGGTCAGGATCGGCAGCACACCGATCTGGTGCACCAGGCCTCCGAGCGCTGCCTGGTCCGGCTTGAGCTGGCTGTGGCTGCGGCACAGCGCGTAGCTGACGCCCGCCACTTCCAGGCTGCGGCGCCAGACGTCGCGCATTTTCTGTTCGATCACTTCGGAACGGGCGTGGAAGATCTGCTCCATCACCAGGCCGATCGCCAGGTTGCTGCTGTAGTTGGTGCCCAGCCGGGTGATGGCGGTGTGCAGGTCGGTGACTTCCTGCGTCGCCCGCAACAGCGGGCTGTTGACCACTTTGATCAAGCGCGCCGACAGCGCGGTGTCGCGACCGATCACTTTGCTCAAGTGGCTGATGCCGATTTCCGGGTCTTCGGCGGCCTGACGAATGCTCAGGGCCACTTCCGGTAATGTCGGCAGAACCAGGTCATCGTTGTCGATGGCCGCAATCAAAGCCTGTTGGACTTTTTCCGCCAGCTCGTTCATTCATGCTCTCTAAGGTGTTGCAAAGGGGTGCGACGATCAGTGCTGGATCTCTCGATCACGATCCAATTGGTAGGGCAGGTCAAGTAGTTGCAAACCGGGACCTTCGAGGGTGCCTAAATGCACATCACCACTCTCGGCTGCTTCGGCTTGCAGAACCGCCAGAAGTTCCACCATTTGGTCAGCTTTTGCCGCGATCACCACTTCGCCGATCGCGCTGTTGTGGCTGGGAGAAAACAGCGGCGTGCCGGGCTCGGGCAATTCAGCGGCATTCAGGCTCAGGCGGTACAGGCGACGCTTGAGTTTGCCCAGGTATTGCATGCGCGCGACGATTTCCTGGCCGGTGTAGCAGCCTTTCTTGAAACTGACGCCGCCCACGGCCTGCAGGTTGAGCATCTGCGGGATAAACAGCTCGCGGGTCTGCGGCATGACCTGGCCGATACCGGCGCGCACCTGGCCCAGCAGCCAGTCATTTAAGTCAGCCGTTTGCAACTGCGCGGCCAATTGGCTGCGCACAGCTTCGGCTTGCTCGGCGGGCGCCCAGAGTTCGACGCGACCAGGGGATACGCGGATGGCGATCAATTGTTCGCTGCGGACGACGCTGTCGGTCGCGGCCGGCAGTTCCAGGCCCAGGCTCGCCAGGGCCTGATCCGCGTTCGCCAGGCCGAAACGTGCCCAGGCGGCGCTTTCGTCGGTGAGTTTGGATTTGGAGAACACCGCGTATTTCTTCAGGTCGGCCAGTTGCGGTTCCAGCAGCTCGGTGGCCATGGCCAAGAGCACGCCATCACCTTGCAGCAGGATGCGAAAGCTCGACTGCATGCGCCCTTTTTGCGTGCAGCGCGCGCCGAGGCTGGCCTGGGTGTCGCTCAGGTAGTTGAGGTTGCAGGTGAGTTGGCCCTGCAGGAACTTGGCAGCGTCGGCGCCGCGGACGGCGAGAACGCCTTCGTGGGTCAGTGGGCAGAAGAAAGCAGAGTCGGCCATGGGTCATCGCAGGTCAAAAAGTCTAGGTGCATCATAGAGGGGCGCCCGACAAATGGATAGTTTCTGTAGGGGGCGACCAAAGCCGACTGTTCCGCTGCCTTGGGGCCTGTATACTTGCAATCTATTTGAGGAGCGTTCCATGGTCGAAGATGTAGAACTCAATCGCCTCTACTGGCACAGCCGTCGCGGCATGCTTGAGCTGGACGTGTTGCTGGTGCCATTCGTCAGAGAGGTTTACTCGACCCTTAACGAGGTGGATCGCAAGTGTTACGTGCGCCTGCTGGAATGCGAAGACCAGGACATGTTCGGCTGGTTCATGGAACGCGCTGAATCGGAAGACCCGGAGCTGCAGCGCATGGTTCGGATGATCCTGGATCGTGTCCAGCCCAAGTAATCCCGCCTTCGAATGCCGCTGGCAGGCCTCGCGGCTGTTGCTGGCGGCCTATCTCCTGGCCCAGTCGTCCGCACTGGGTGCGCTGCTGCTTGTCGATTTGCCTTATTCAAGCCTTGGCCTGTTGCTGTGCCTGGCTCACGCCGCCTGGGTTATCCCGCGCCATATCCGGCTGACTCACCGTTCGTCGATTCGCGGCCTGCGCCGTGACGAAAGCGGGTGGCAGTTGTGGAGCGAAGCGCGCGGCTGGCACCGCGTGCAACTGCGTCCCGACAGCCTGGCGTTGCCGTTGATCGTGGTGCTGCGCTATCGGGTGCAGGGCGAATGGGCGGTGCGGTCGATCTGTGTGCCCAAGGATTCGCAGGCCGCCGATGTACACCGGCGCCTGCGGGTTCGCCTGAAGTTCAGTCGGCGTAGGTGGTTGGCACCAGAATAGTATCGCGGGCCTCGGGCAGCATCTGCGGGTAGTCGAGGGTGTAATGCAGGCCCCGGCTTTCCTTGCGCTCCATGGCCGAGCGGATCATCAGCTCCGCCACTTGGGCCAGGTTGCGCAATTCGATCAGGTCGCGGCTGACTTTGTAGTTGCTGTAGAACTCGTCGATCTCATCCAGCAACAGTCGCACGCGGTGTTGTGCGCGTTGCAGGCGTTTGTTGGTCCGCACGATCCCTACGTAGTCCCACATGAAGCGTCGCAGTTCGTCCCAGTTGTGGGCGATGATCACGTCTTCGTCCGAATCGGTCACCTGGCTCGCGTCCCAGCGGGGCAGGGCGGCCGGGACGGGGATCTGCGGCAGTTGTTCAAGGATGTCCGCCGCCGCCGAACGCGCATAGACGAAACATTCGAGCAGCGAGTTGCTGGCCATGCGGTTGGCGCCGTGCAGGCCGGTGAAGCTGGTTTCGCCGATCGCGTACAGGCCGGGCACGTCGGTGCGCCCGTGTTGGTCGACCATCACGCCGCCGCAGGTGTAGTGCGCGGCCGGCACCACCGGGATCGGGCCTTTGGTGATGTCGATATTGAAGGCCAGGCAGCGCTCGTAGACCGTCGGGAAGTGAGTCTTGATAAACGCTTCGGGCTTGTGGCTGATGTCCAGGTAGACGCAGTCGATGCCCAGGCGCTTCATTTCATGGTCGATGGCGCGGGCGACGATATCGCGCGGGGCCAGTTCGGCGCGCGGGTCGAAGCGTTGCATGAAGCGCTCGCCATTCGGCAGTTTCAGGTGCGCGCCTTCGCCGCGCAGGGCTTCGGTGATCAGGAAGCTCTTGGCCAGCGGGTGATACAGGCAGGTGGGGTGGAACTGGTTGAATTCCAGGTTGGCCACCCGGCAGCCCGAGCGCCAGGCCATGGCGATGCCGTCGCCACAGGCACCGTCGGGGTTGCTGGTATAGAGGTAGACCTTGGCCGCGCCGCCCGAGGCGAGAATGGTGAAGCGCGCGCCGTAGGTGTCGACTTCGCCGCTGTTGCGGTTGAGTACATAGGCGCCGAGGCAGCGCTCGCCCGACAGGCCCAGGCGTTTCTCGGTGATCAGGTCGACGGCCACCCGTTGCTCAAGCAGTTCGATGTTCGGGCGTTGGCGGGCTTGTTCGAGCAGGGTCCTGAAGATCGCGGCCCCGGTGGCGTCGGCGGCGTGGATGATGCGGCGATGGCTGTGCCCGCCTTCGCGGGTCAGGTGGAACTCGAAGCCGCCGTCATCGCTGCCGGCGTGATCGTCACGGGTAAACGGCACGCCCTGGTCGATCAGCCATTGAATGGCTTCGCGGCTATGTTCGACGGTAAAGCGCACCGCATCTTCGTGGCACAGGCCGCCGCCGGCGTTGAGGGTGTCTTCGACGTGGGACTGCACCGTGTCGGTGTCGTCCAGCACGGCGGCAACACCGCCCTGGGCCCAGAATGTCGAGCCATTGGCCAGGTCGCCTTTGCTCAGCACCGCAATGCGCAGGTGGCTGGGGAGGGTCAGCGCAAGGCTCAGGCCGGCTGCGCCGCTGCCGATCACCAGGACATCGTGTTGAAACTGTTGGCTCATTTGAAGGATTCCGCAAAAAGCGATCCACAGGGGCTGGCGCAAACAGGACGCCTGGATCGGCGAATCAAAGGGTCACACGGGCTACTAGTATATAGAGGGGGGGAGCGGCACAATAGCCGCGCATTCGTGGCAATGTGAAATTACGGTGCACGGCCAAGGTAAATGGACCGGTTATTGAAGTGGGAACTTTTTGCATAAGCCCCGACTCAATAGCAGGTTGCCCGAAAGCTGGGAAAACGTTGAGTTTATTGGCCCGTCGGGAGCATTGGACGCGTCAGGAAACCGGCGACAAGATTATTCGCGCAGCCGGCATTGCCCGCGCTGCGTTTTTCGTGTGTGCCAAATCAGTGCATGCCGGAAACTTGCTTGGAGGGGAGAACTTTTGCGGAAAGTCCGAGTCTATGTTTGCAAGCCTGATCGTTCAGTTATGCAAGCCTCCTTCAAGTACAACGAGGAGTGTTCATGCTAACCCAGGAAGAGGATCAGCAGCTGGTCGAGCGCGTTCAACGCGGCGACAAGCGAGCTTTTGATCTGCTAGTGCTGAAATACCAGCACAAAATTCTCGGGTTGATCGTGCGGTTTGTGCACGACACCCATGAAGCGCAGGACGTTGCACAGGAAGCCTTTATCAAGGCATACCGTGCGCTGGGCAATTTCCGCGGTGACAGCGCGTTTTACACGTGGCTCTACCGCATCGCCATCAACACGGCGAAGAACTATCTGGTGTCTCGCGGACGCCGCCCACCAGATAGTGATGTCAGTTCGGAAGATGCAGAATTTTACGATGGTGATCACGGCCTCAAAGATCTCGAGTCGCCGGAGCGTGCATTGCTGCGCGACGAGATCGAAGGCACCGTTCATCGCACTATTCAGCAACTGCCAGAAGATTTACGGACGGCGTTAACTTTACGTGAATTCGATGGTCTGAGTTATGAAGACATTGCGAGCGTCATGCAGTGTCCGGTGGGGACTGTAAGGTCACGGATTTTCCGGGCCCGGGAAGCCATCGATAAAGCCTTGCAACCGTTGTTGCAGGAAAACTAAAGACAGCGGCGACAGCCAAGAGAGGAACCGCCATGAGTCGTGATGCCCTGCAGGAATCGCTGTCCGCAGTGATGGATAACGAAGCGGATGAACTGGAACTTCGTCGGGTGCTCAATGCATTCGGTGATGCCGAAACCCGTGATACCTGGTCTCGTTACCAAGTCGCTCGGGCGGTGATGCACAAGGATCTTCTAATCCCTCGTCTGGATATTGCTGCGGCCGTTTCTGCTGCACTGGCTGATGAAGCCGTTCCGGCAAAAGCTGCGCGGGGGCCATGGCGTAGCCTGGGTCGCCTGGCAGTGGCCGCTTCGGTGACTGTTGCCGTTCTGGCTGGTGTTCGCCTGTACAACCAGGACGAAATCGCCGGTGCCGAACTGGCCCAGCAGACTCAGCAACCGATCATGGCTGGCCCGCAAGTCAAGGGCCCCGCCGTACTGGCAGGCTACAAGGAAAGCTCCGACACTACCGGCCCGATGGCGAACGGTGTGCTTCAAGGGCAATCCGGCTGGCAGGATCAGCGTCTTCCAGGCTACCTGCGCCAACACGCACAGGAATCGGCCTTGAAAGGCACTGAAAGCGCTCTGCCTTATGCTCGCGCGGCAAGCCTGGAAAACCGTTGAACCGTTGAGGAGCACTATGCGCGCCATACCGCTCCTTACGCTTTTGCTCAGTGGTTGGTTTGCACTCCCCGCCCACGCCGATGATGCCCAAGACTGGTTGACTCGACTTGGGCGTGCTGAGCAACAGCAAAGCTTCCAAGGTACGTTTGTCTACGAGCGTAACGGCAACTTTTCTACCCACGACATCTGGCATCGTGTCCAGGACGGTCAGGTTCGCGAGCGGCTTTTGCAGCTCGACGGTTCGGCTCAGGAAGTCGTGCGGGTAGACGGTCGGACGCAATGCGTCAGCGGCACTCTTGTCGCCGGCCTCGGCAATTCGCGTGATGCCCCTTCACGTGCGCTTGATCCGCAAAAAATCGCGCAATTCTATGAACTGGCCGTCATCGGCAAATCTCGCGTGGCCGGTCGAAATGCGGTGATTGTGTCGATCACCCCGCGTGACCAATACCGCTATGGTTTTGAGTTGCACCTGGACCGCGAAACCGCGTTGCCCCTTAAATCCCTGCTGGTGAACGATCAGGGGCAGTTGCTGGAGCGTTTCCAGTTCACGCGATTGAACACCTCGGTCACGCCGGATGATCGCGACTTGCAACCCACTGGCGATTGCACGCCTATTGCAGTGGCCACGGCTAAAGCGCCCGAGGTGCAACCTGCCCAGGACTGGCATCTGGAATGGTTGCCGCCGGGTTTCCAGTTGACCAGCAGCAATGCGCGCAAAGACACCCAGACCAAAGCGACGGTCGACAGTCGGATGTATGAAGATGGGCTGGCGCGGTTTTCGGTATTTCTTGAGCCGATCGGCGAATCCGGCGTTACCGAAACCCGTACCCAGTTGGGCCCGACGGTGGCGGTGTCGCGTCGGCTGAATACGGTGGATGGCGAAATGATGGTCACGGTAGTGGGCGAAATCCCCATGGGCACCGCCGAGCGCATCGCGCTGTCGGTGCGCGGTGAAAAAAAACCAGCCGCCAAGCCGTGAATCGTTAATCTTATGTTCATCCTGGCCTTTCACCCTACGTCCATGCGAGGTTGGCTGCCGAGCGTCATGAAATGTCCGGTCCAGCATTTTCACTTGCAAAAATCTCTCATATTTTTTATAGGTCAGGGCTTGTCGGCGCTGACCATGTTTTGTTCGCGGAACGGAGATGTCGGTCACAGTTTCCGGCGTTTCCAGAACCCTGTCGCCCAACCCTGCTCGTCGTAACGGGAGCTGTATGTCGATACCACGCTTGAAGTCCTATTTATCCATAGTCGCCACATTGTTGGTGTTGGGTCAGGCCGTGCCCGCGCAAGCGGTCGAGCTGCCTGATTTCACCCAATTGGTCGAGCAGGCCTCGCCTGCCGTGGTGAACATCAGTACCACGCAAAAACTGCCCGAGCGCAAAGTCTCCGACCAGCAGATGCCGGACCTGGAAGGCCTGCCGCCGATGCTGCGCGAGTTCTTCGAGCGTGGCATGCCGCAACAACGCGCGCCCCGTGGCGGTGGCGGTGGCCAGCGTGAAGCGCAGTCCCTGGGCTCAGGCTTCATCATCTCGCCCGATGGCTACATCCTGACCAACAACCATGTGATTGCCGACGCTGACGAGATCCTCGTCCGTCTGGCTGACCGCAGCGAGTTGAAAGCCAAGCTGGTCGGCACTGACCCACGTTCCGACGTGGCGTTGCTGAAGATCGACGGCAAGGACCTGCCTGTGCTGAAACTGGGCAAGTCCCAGGACCTGAAGGCCGGGCAATGGGTCGTGGCGATCGGTTCGCCGTTTGGCTTTGACCACACCGTGACCCAAGGCATCGTCAGCGCCATCGGCCGCAGCCTGCCCAACGAAAACTACGTGCCGTTCATCCAGACCGACGTACCGATCAACCCGGGTAACTCCGGTGGCCCGCTGTTCAACCTGAACGGCGAGGTGGTCGGCATCAACTCGCAGATCTACACGCGCTCCGGTGGCTTCATGGGCGTGTCGTTCGCCATCCCGATCGACGTGGCCATGGACGTTTCCAACCAACTCAAAAGCGGCGGCAAAGTCAGCCGTGGCTGGTTGGGCGTGGTGATCCAGGAAGTGAACAAGGACCTGGCCGAGTCCTTCGGCCTCGACAAGCCGGCCGGTGCGCTGGTCGCTCAGATCCAGGACGACGGCCCGGCAGCCAAGGGCGGCCTGCAAGTCGGCGACGTGATTCTGAGCATGAACGGCCAGCCGATCGTCATGTCGGCAGACCTGCCGCATTTGGTGGGCGCGCTCAAGGCGGGCAGCAAAGCCAAGCTGGAAGTGATCCGTGAAGGCAAACGCCAGAACGTTGAACTGACCGTCGGCGCCATTCCGGAAGAAGGCGCGACCCTCGATGCCCTCGGTAGCGCCAAGCCGGGCGCCGAGCGCAGCAGCAATCGCCTGGGTATTGCCGTGGCCGAGCTGACGGACGAGCAGAAGACGGCCTTCGACCTGAAAAGCGGCGTGGTGATCAAGGAAGTGCAGGACGGTCCTGCCGCGTTGATCGGCCTGCAGCCAGGCGATGTGATCACTCACCTGAACAATCAGGCCATCGACAGCACCAAGCAGTTCACCGACATCGCCAAGGCGCTGCCGAAGAACCGTTCGGTCTCGATGCGCGTCCTGCGTCAGGGCCGTGCCAGCTTCATTACCTTCAAGCTGGCTGAGTAACACCGGCGCATCAAAAAGCCCCGCCTTCGTTTAACGAGGGCGGGGCTTTTTTGTGGGCGGTGGGTTTAGCCCATCATTCCTTTCACCAAGCGTTCCTGTTCGATCAGTTCACGCTGGCGTGCGTCGATACGTGACGACAGTGGGAAGTTGCTGCCGGCACGGCGCTTGGCGAAGTCCAGTTGTTGAATGGCTTGCTGGAAGTCGCCGACCAGGGCGAAGTACTCGGCGCGCGCCTGGTGCAGGCCGATGATATTGCCGGACAAACCGCGCGTTTCGGCGACCTGGTACCACACGTCCGGATCGTCCGGGCGCGACTTGAGCAAACCGTCCAGGGCCTTTTCCGCATCGGCGGTGCGGTTCTGTTTGAGTAAAAGGTCCACTCGCACCTGGTTCAGCGGATAGTTGCCGGGGTACTGGGTGAGCATCCGGTCAGTGCGTTGCTGGGCATCCGGCAAGCGGTTGTTGGTGATGTCCAGTTCGATCTGTGCCAGGTTGTAGGTAATGTCGTTGGGCGACTTGGCCAACAGCGGGGCCAGGTTTTCCCGGGCTTCCTTGAGCTTGGTTCCCTTGATTTGGGCGATGGCCAGACCATAGCGCGCCACGTCGCTTTTCGGGTTTTCGTCCAGTTGGGCCTGGAAGCGCTTGGCGGCGAGGCCTGGCGTGTCTTCGTATTTCAACTGCACCCGTGCGCGAATCAATTGATAACGCAGGCTGTCTTCGGTGCCGCCGAGCTTGGCCTGTTCGGCGCGGTTGCGGGTGTCGGCGATGCGCGATTCGGTCACCGGGTGAGTCAGCAGGAATTCCGGCGGCTTGGCGTCGAAGCGGTATTGACGCATCAGGCGCTCGAACATGGTCGGCATGGAGCGTGGGTCGTAACCGGCTTTCTCCAGGTTGAGGATGCCGATGCGGTCGGCCTCTTGTTCATTCTGGCGCGAGAAGCGCCGTTGTTCCTGGATCGCCGCGGCCTGGGTGCCGGCAATTGCAGCAATGCCGGCGTCGCCCGCACCGGCTGCGGCGGCAATGATGCCGCCGAGCATCGCGGCCATCATCGGGATCTGCATGCGCTGTTGCGCTTCGACGCCGCGGGCGAAGTGGCGCTGAGACAAGTGAGCCAATTCGTGGGCCAGCACCGAGGCGTATTCACCTTCGGTCTGGGCGTTGAGGAACAGCCCGCCGTTGACCCCGACGATACCGCCAGGCGCGGCAAAGGCGTTGAGCTGCGGGCTGTCGATCAGGATGAACTCCAGGCGGCGGTCATTGACCTGGCTGGTCTCCACCAGTTTGTACACGCTGGTTTCGACGTAATCCTTGAGCTGCGGATCGTTGAGCTGCGCGACCTGGCCGCGTAAGTAGGCAAGCCAGGCGCGGCCCAGTTGGTATTCCTGTTGTGGCGAGACAATGGCTGAGCTGGCGTCGCCAAGTGACGGCAGGTCGTCGGCAAAGGCCGGGGAGGCCAGCAGGCAGGCCAGCGTCAGCAGGGTGGGGCGCAAAAAAGTCATGCACAGAGCCTTTCGACAAAGAGCTTACTGTAGCCGGACACTGAGCGTCGGACCAGATATTCTAAGCAACCTGAACGCTTGCCCGGAGTAAAACCATGACCGACGCTGTAGCCTTTGATGCCGAACTCGATGCCAGCGGCCTCAATTGCCCGTTGCCTTTGCTCAAGGCCAAACTCGAACTCAATCGATTGGCCAGCGGCGCGGTGCTCAAAGTCATCGCCACGGATGCCGGTTCCCAGCGTGATTTCCGCACCTTTGCCAGGCTGGCCGGTCATACCCTGGTGCATGAAGAAGACGCCGCCGGTGTCTACCGTTATTGGTTGCGCAAGGCCTGAAGCGTCCGTTTCCCACCACCCGAGGTTGATTGATGTTCAAAGTGTTACGAGACTGGATTCAGCGCTACTTCTCCGACGAGGAAGCCGTGGTGCTGGCGGTCCTGCTGTTCCTGGCCTTTACCGCCGTCCTCACCCTGGGCGGCATGCTCGCCCCGGTGCTGGCGGGGATGGTGCTGGCCTACCTGATGCAGGGGTTGGTCACCACCCTGGAGCGTCTGCGCTTACCGGGCGCGGCGGCAGTGGGGCTGGTATTTGCTTTGTTCATGGGGCTGTTGCTGGTATTTATCGTGGTGGTCGTGCCACTGCTGTGGCACCAGTTGATCACCCTGTTCAATGAGTTGCCCGGCATGCTCGCCAAATGGCAGTCGCTATTGCTGCTGTTGCCGGAGCGCTACCCGCATCTGGTGTCGGATGAGCAGGTCTTGCAAGCCATCGAAGTGGCGCGCGGCGAGATCGGAAAGTTCGGGCAGTGGGCGGTGACCTTTTCCCTGTCCAGCCTGCCGTTGCTGGTCAACATCATGATCTACCTGGTGCTGGTGCCGATCCTGGTGTTTTTCTTCCTCAAGGACCGCGCGATGATCGGCCGCTGGGTAAGTGGCTATCTGCCGCGTGAGCGTGCGCTGATCACCCGGGTGGCCGAGGAGATGAACCGGCAGATCGCCAACTACATTCGCGGCAAGGTGATCGAGATCATCATCTGTGGCGGCGTGACCTACATCGCCTTTATTGCCCTGGACCTGAACTACGCGGCGCTGCTTGCATTGCTGGTGGGCATTTCAGTGGTGGTGCCGTATGTCGGCGCGGTGGTGGTGACGGTGCCGGTCACGTTGATCGCCTTGTTCCAGTGGGGCTGGAGCGACCAGTTTATCTACCTGATGGCGGTGTACGGCATCATCCAGACCCTGGACGGCAACGTACTGGTGCCGCTGCTGTTCTCGGAGGCGGTCAACCTGCATCCGGTGGCGATCATCTGCGCGGTATTGTTGTTCGGCGGGTTGTGGGGGGTCTGGGGCGTGTTCTTTGCGATCCCTCTGGCGACGCTGTTCAAGGCGGTGCTGGATGCATGGCCGCGGCAGGAACCGGTGGTGGCGCCCTTACTCTGAAGCGAGGGGAGGGCGCGTGCGCCCTCTCCCGATGATGCTCACGCGTTATGCAAAGCCTGGGCGGCCGCCAGCACGGCGTCCACATGCCCTGGCACTTTCACGCCACGCCATTCCTGGCGCAGCACGCCATCCTTGTCGATCAGGAAGGTGCTGCGATCCACGCCCAGGTATTCCTTGCCATACAGCTTCTTCAGCTTGATCACATCAAACAGCTGGCAAACCGCTTCGTCCTTGTCGCTGATCAGCTCGAACGGGAATTCCTGCTTGCCCTTGAAGTTCTCATGGGACTTCACGCTGTCGCGCGACACGCCAAACACTTCGGTGTTGGCTGCCTTGAACGCTGCGTACTGGTCACGGAAACCCTGGCCTTCGGTGGTGCAACCCGGGGTGCTGTCCTTCGGGTAGAAGTAGATCACCACTTGCTTGCCCTTGAGGGCTGCGAGGCTGAAGGTCTGGCCGCTGGTGGCCTGGGCTTCGAAATCGGCTACGGGTTTGTCGATGACTACCGCCATGGGGGCTTCCTTACATTGGGTTCTGTGGGCGCCACGGCTCGATCAAGGCGTCGAGGTTCAGGGCATCGGCGAAGTCGAGGAACTGGTCGCGCAGCCAACTGATCTGCACGCCGGCCGGCAAGGTCACGGTAAACGTGGCGTTGAGCATGGTGCCGCCGGTTTGCGGTGCCTGGTAGGTGTCGCAGGTGAGGTTTTCCAGCTCGACGTTATGGTCGATGAAGAACTGGCACAACTCGTTGACGATGTCCGAGCGGTAGGCCGAGCTGACATACGCCACGTAAGGCAGGGCCTGCGGGCGGTTTTCCAGCGCGGCGCTGCGTACCACATTGACGGTGAAGTCGTGCTTCTTGGCCAGGCCCGGCAGGCCGGTCTCCAGGCGTGCCAGGGCGTCCCAGGTGCCGGAAATCTGCAGCACCAGCGCACTGCACTCGCCATGGCGGGTGAGGCGGGAGGTGACGACGGCGCAGCGGTTTTCATGGCTGGCGCGGCACAGGACGTTGGTCAGCTCCATGGGGTTGGCGCCGAGGGCACTGATAACAAGGAATTGTTCGCGAACTGTGGGGGTGGACATGCAGCCTTCCTAAAACGATGAGCGGTCGATACGGTGAGGGCTGTATCGATCAAAGCATGAAGGGTAGCGAAAAGCGTCGCCAAGGGATAGGAGGTGGCGTTTTCATTGCGTGATCGGCGGGTTTTTACCCCGTCTCGACCCGCACTTTCGCGCAATGATGGCAATGCCCGTCGTTTAGTTGCGCCAGAACGCATCCTCAGGCGGTACTTCGCTTGTACAAGCATCTTGGCGCCAGTACCATTACGGCTCTCTTTTTCCGGCAGGAGCGGTTGCATGATTGCGGGCAGTATGGTGGCACTGGTCACACCCATGGATGCACAAGGTCGTCTCGACTGGGATAGCCTGGGCAAACTGGTGGACTTCCACCTGCAAGAGGGCACCAACGCCATTGTGGCGGTCGGCACCACAGGTGAGTCGGCCACTCTCGACGTGGAAGAACACATCCAGGTCATCGAGTTCGTGGTCAAGCGTGTCGCGGGCCGTATCGCCGTGATCGCCGGTACGGGCGCCAACTCGACGCGTGAAGCGATCGAGCTGACCAGGAACGCCAAGAAAGCCGGCGCCGACGCCTGCCTGCTGGTGACCCCGTACTACAACAAGCCGACCCAGGAAGGCCTGTACCAGCACTTCCGCACCATTGCCGAAGCGGTCGATATCCCGCAGATCCTCTATAACGTGCCAGGTCGCACCGCGTGCGACATGAAGGCCGAGACCGTGATCCGCCTGTCCACCGTGCCGAACATCATCGGCATCAAGGAAGCCACCGGCGACCTGCAGCGCGCCAAGGACATCCTGGCAGGCGTGAGCAGCGACTTCCTGGTGTATTCCGGCGACGATGCCACTGCTGTCGAGCTGATCCTGCTGGGCGGCAAGGGCAACATCTCGGTGACCGCCAACGTGGCCCCGCGTGCCATGAGCGACATGTGCGCCGCCGCCCTCGCCGGCGATGCCGTGACCGCGCGTGCGATTCACGAGAAGCTGATGCCGCTCAACAAGACACTGTTTATCGAATCCAACCCTATTCCCGTGAAATGGGCGCTGTTCGAGATGGGCATGATGCCGGACGGTATCCGTCTGCCGCTCACCCGCCTCAGCGAAGCCTGTCACGAACCGCTGCGACAGGCCCTGCGCCAGTCCGGCGTCCTGGTTTAATTGAGGAAGCACTACGCATGAAGCGATTGGCCGGACTTTCCGCACTTGCCTTGATTATCTCCAGCACCAGCGGCTGCGGTTGGATCTGGGGCCCGGAAGGCTACTTCCGTGACCGCGGCAGCGATTACCTGGAAGCACAAGCAACCAAACCGATGCAACTGCCGCCGGACGTCAACGTCGCCAAGCGCCTTGACCCGTTGCTGCCGATTCCACGCAATGTCGCCGACGACACTGCCAAGGGTGAGTACGTGGTGCCGCGTCCACAGCCGATCTCGGCCGTGGCGAATACCAGCGACTACAGCCTGCAGAAGAGCGGCGATTCGCGTTGGATCGTGGCACAGCGCCCACCTGCCGAAGTCTGGCCGGTGGCGGTGCAGTTCTTCCAGGACAATGGCTTTCGCATCGACGAGCAGCGCCCGCAGACCGGTGAGTTCACCACGGCGTGGCAGCAAGGCAGCGAGCTGTCCGCCAGCATGGCCAAGCGTTTGCAGTCCGGCGGTATCGCCGCTGACAGCGAAGCCCGTGTACGTGTACGCATCGAGCCTGGCGTGCAGCGCAATACCAGTGAAGTCTATGTGGTCAGCGCCGAGCGTCCTGCCGGCAGCACATCCAACGTCGAGTTCACCAACCGCTCGGTCAACACCGGCGTCGACGCCGCACTGGTCGACGAGATGCTGGCCAGCATGAGCCGTATTTCCGAGAAGGGCGGTTCGATCTCCCTGCTCGCCGCACGCGATTACGATACCCCGAGCCGCGTCAGCCTCACCGAAGACGGCAGCGGCAACGTGGTGCTGAACCTGGGTGAAGATCTGGACCGTGCCTGGGCCAGTGTCGGTCGCGCGTTGGAACAAGGCCCTTGGCGTGTTGAAGACATCAACCGCAGCCTGGGCCTGTACTACATCAACGTGGCGGAAAAAGCCGAGAAGAAAGACGCCGAGCCAGGTTTCTTCAGCAAATTGTTCGGCAGCGCGCCGACCAAGGAAGAGATCGAAACCCGCGCCGAGCGTTATCAGATTCGTTTGAGCAAGGTTGGCGACAGCGTGCAAGTCACCGTCGAGAAGAACATCAACACCGTTGCGCCAGCTGAAACAGCGCGCAAAGTGTTGGGCGTGATTCAGGACAACCTGGGCTGATCCGATGCGTTTTGCCGTTCTCGGCAGCGGTAGCCAAGGGAACGGCACGCTGGTCGCTCAAGACGACACGTATGTGCTGGTGGATTGTGGTTTCTCGTTAAGGGAAACCGAGCGGCGCCTGCTGCGCCTGGGGGTTCACCCCTCGCAGCTGAGCGCGATTCTGGTGACCCACGAACATGCCGACCATGTGCATGGCGTGGGTTTGCTGTCTCGGCGCTACAATCTTCCGGTGTACCTGAGTCGCGGCACCTTGCGCGGGATGCGCAAACCCATTGAACCCGCAGGCTTCCTGGCCGGTGGCGAGCAACTGCAGATCGGTGCCTTGTGCATCGATGTGATTGCCGTGGCGCATGACGCCCAGGAGCCGACGCAGTATGTATTCAGTGGCGGCGAGCGACGTTTCGGCGTACTCACCGACCTGGGTTCCTACTGCGCCAAGGTGCTGGACGGTTACCGGGATCTCGATGCATTGATGATCGAGTCCAACCACTGCCGAGACCTGTTGGCTCGCGGTCATTACCCGTACTTTCTCAAGCAACGGGTGGGCGGCGAACTCGGGCATTTGAACAACCACCAGGCGGCGTACCTGGTGTATGAGTTGGGCTGGCAAGACCTGCAACACCTGGTCCTGGCCCACCTGAGCAGCAAGAACAACCTGCCGCAGCTGGCCCGGCAATGTTTTGTCGATACCCTTGGGTGCGACCCGGACTGGCTGCAACTGGCCGATCAAGATTCAGGGCTCGACTGGCGACACATCGCCTAGCCCACCTCACTCAAAGCGGAGCCCATCATGGAAAAACGTGAAGAACTCTACCGCGGCAAAGCCAAGTCGGTGTACAAGACCGACGACGCCAACCGCCTGATCCTGCTGTTTCGCAACGACACTTCGGCGTTCGACGGCAAGCGCATCGAACAACTGGATCGCAAGGGCATGGTGAACAACAAGTTCAACGCCTTCATCATGCAGAAACTCGAAGCGGCCGGCATTCCGACCCAATTCGATAAACTGCTGAGCGACAACGAGTGCCTGGTCAAGAAGCTGGACATGATCCCGGTCGAATGCGTCGTGCGTAACTACGCCGCTGGCAGCCTGGTCAAGCGCCTGGGCGTGGAGGAGGGCCTCAAGCTCAACCCTTACACGTTCGAGCTGTTCCTGAAGGACGACGCCAAGGGCGACCCGTTCATCAACGAATCCCACGTCGTGGCGTTCGGCTGGGGCACCGCCGAGCAACTGGCGCGCATGAAGGAACTGTCCCTCAAGGTCAACGACGTGCTGAGCAAGCTGTTCGACGACGCCGGCCTCTTGCTGGTCGACTTCAAGCTTGAATTCGGCGTGTTCCACGACGGCTCCATCGTCCTGGGCGACGAATTCAGCCCGGACGGCTGCCGCCTGTGGGACAAGGACACCAAGAAGAAGATGGACAAGGACCGCTTCCGCCAAGGCCTCGGTGATGTGATCGAAGCCTACGAAGAAGTCGCCAAGCGCCTCGGCGTACCGCTGTAATCGACGCAAGCATCTGATAGCACGGAAAAAAATCGCTTCGGCGCTTTGCTTTCCAGAGACAGGCTGTTATGATGCGCGCCGTTGGAGAGATGCCAGAGTGGCCGAATGGGACGGATTCGAAATCCGTTGTACCTTCACCGGTACCTAGGGTTCGAATCCCTATCTCTCCGCCATTATTAAATACGACTAAGCCCCTGAAATGGTTGAACATTTCAGGGGCTTTTTCGTTGTTGGGGTTTGGTTTAGGGCAATTCTCAAGGCTCGCCCAGCAGCCTTCCATCACTCATAAGGATTTGGTGATGCGATACCCGCTACCGCACCTTGTTGCGCGGCTCTCCCGCCGCTGCCTACTCAAGCAATGTGGTGGTCTCCGTAGAAGGCGCAGCAGGCGTTATTCAGTACGCCGAAGCGCGCACGTACCTGCAGCTTTTGGATCGGGGTGAAAAAACCATGAACTCCCCCGAAAGCGAATATCACTTCGAGCTGAAAGATGCTTACTTTGTTCGAGTCCGTGTTGATGCTGCCAAACGCGCACCGATTCTCTTTCGAATGTCTTGCCAAAACTGGGGGGGGGGGCCCGTGGTACGCCGGGCTCAAGGGATCTACTCGTGGGAGCCGGTCCCGATCACATGGCACGCGAGGTGGAAGCCGCATTGGCCTGGTTGCAACATCAAGGTGAGTAGGGCCAGCGGTTAGCCAAATTGGCGAGCGGGAGCTATCCGTTGCTGAGCAGATGCGGCAGCTGGGACTGGAGCCATCGGCGGATAGGACTTATCGCAACTGGGCCCAGCGACTGCATGATCGAATGATTGCTGAGTTATCGAGACGCTCTGAGAGACGCGGTACTTGACCAGCTGTCAGCCGATAGTGCGTCAAAGCTTTATCACTGTGTCGTTGTGGAAGCACACTTGAAACGCCTACTTTGTAGGTTTTCTGTTAGAGAGTAAAAAGATCTCAGGTTGGTTGCTTGCATCTCCGTATAGGACGGATCCCCATCGCTATCGAGTTATAAAGGTTGGACGAGTGATGTCATATTTTGTTGAGGTTGACCAAATAAGAGAGCGCCTTTAGATCCTTCGGGATTTCAGTCGCTGTAAATAGTTTTGCAGGTTCAAGGCTAATGAAACCCAATGCTTCTTTGATGACCTGACTTTTGTCTCCTGTTAGTAAAGCACTGGCCAACGAAAAAGTGCTTTCGATGTTAAGGCTGATGTTGAAGCTGGAAGCAACTCTTCGTAGTAGGCCTTTCGTAGCTGAGGCATTGACGTTGGTTATGGATTTTTTGAGGTTTGCTATTGCTGTCACTAAAGCTCTCTCGGTGTCTGGCTGAGAAAGAATCAGTTGGTAGATGTCGTCTAGATGATTTCGAAATTCTAAAAGTTCATCTTCTCTCTTGTCTTTGTAGTTTAATATGTCATCGAAAGATGATTCTGGGCTTGGAATCGGTAGGCATTCATAAATTTTTATTTCGATCCCTGGGTTCTTCGTAAGCTGGTTCTCGCTCGGAGAGAGCTTGTGATTCGCCAGGCTCCACTGCCCAGGTTGGACACTATGGCGTATCTTCAGGGCATTTTCGATTAGGTTTAGTTTTGTGTGCTTTGGCTGAAATGTAGAGCCCTCGTCGTGCAGCGTGTGCTCTAAGATCCCAGCGCTCTCGAGAAATTTATCGTCAGGTGTTGATTTAAAACCTATTCTGGTAGTTTTTGGGATGTCAATTTTGTCAAAGTAAAGTAAGTATTTTTTAAAGGTGTCAGGGTGAATGGTTCCTAAGTAGCTAATATTTTTATGTGTGTCGAGATCTAGTGAGGGTGCTATAACTATCCCTCTCATGTTGTTTTCAATAGTCATGTTGTGTGTGCTTTATAAGTTGGGTCTGATTTTAATTTAAATTATCAGGGGTTGCTGATTGAGTCTAGTGAAGGCGTTTAAAAGTTCTAATTGATAACGTTTCGCACGCATCAAATTTCCCCGGCGATGAGCGAGAGTAAACCCAGGCTCTATAGCTACCACTGGCAAAATACTCGACTCGGCTGGCTCCGGGATCATCCACTTTGTGCTGAATGCTCTCGTCGCGGTCGCACCGGCGCCGCAGTGATCGTGGACCCTTTGATCCCCACCACGGCGACGTACATCTCTTCTGTGACCGCGACGGCTTCTCCAACGACCCGATCATGGCGGGTGTCTGACTGCAAAATTTTTTATGATTTCAGTTTGGCGTTTCTGAGTGTGGGGGAGTATCAGGACACGGCAAACAGATGAAACGCACTTGTGTGAGTCCCACCGTGGGACTAGGATCATTCTATGAGAATCATCGCGATCAGCCAGCTCAAGACTTTTTGGCAGAAGTATCCGGATTCAGAGCAATCCCTCCTTGCCTGGATTGACGAGGTCAAGAAAGCGAGCTGGCAGACGCCCGCAGACATCAAAGGCCAGTTTCGCCATGCGAGCGTTCTCAAGAGCCGCCGGGTCGTGTTCAACATCAAGGGCAATGACTACCGGCTAGTGGTCGCTGTGGCCTACCGCTACAGCGCTCTCTATATCAAATTTGTCGGCACACATAAGCAGTACGACGCCGTTGACGCAGATACTGTTGAAATGGAGTAACCCATGAACATTCGCCCCATTCATACCGAACAGGATTACCAAGAAGCGCTGAAGGCTGTCTCGCCGCTGTTCGATAATGAACCAGAGCCAGGGACTCCTGAAGGGGATTACCTAGAGGTAATGATTACGCTGATCGAAGCTTATGAAGCGAAACACTTCCCGGTTGACCTGCCCAGCCCGGTGGATGCCATACGTTTCAGGATGGAGCAGTCCGGTTTGTCAGCGACAGACCTTGTGCCTGCCATCGGGCGCAAGAATCGGGTTTATGAGGTTCTGAACGGGAAGCGAGCTCTTACGCTGCCGATGATTTGGAAACTGCATGAGATGTTTGGGATTCCGGCGGAGAGTTTGATTAAGCCGGTAAAAGCTCTGTAGTACTGAGCTAGTTTGATTTGCTGAAAAATCCGGGCTTCTGATAAGAGTGCCGGATTTTTTTGCCTGCCGTTCATGGCTGACCGACATCGGTGGCCGCAAGGGCTTCTTCAACAACCCGATCATGGCGGGCGTCTGGCCGTGAAACGCTGGAAACCCGGACGGCTGCGCGCCGCCTTGCAGCAGTGGCTCGGCGTGCCCATTGGCTTGGCTGAAAGGGCCTTCTGGCAAGAGTGGTTCAGCACCTCCAGCAGTGGCAACGCCGTGTCGGTCGATTCCGCCATGCGGCTGGACAGCATCTTCGGCGCTTCGCTGTCAGCGGAAGAGGCCGCAGCGAAGGTCTTCGCCAAACGTCCTATGAGCCTGCTCGTAGTCTAGAAAAGGCTTCGGGGTGTGATCAATCCAGCGAGGCGACTCTAACGGTGTAATGTAAGAGTCGCAAAGCTATTCAGCTGGATGGGTTATTTTTTGAAAATTTGTTTTTTGGGTGGATGAATTTTTTCGTGGAGTTTTTTTGCAACATCTGATCTGGATATTCGCACCAATATACAGAACACGGAGAAAATCGAAATTGCGACGATTGCCAGAAGAAGCCCTCGTTGCCCCTTGAGCCCATTGTTTACATGCTCACGGTATTTGTCCTCGCCAAAGAGCGAGCAGATGATGTTGATATTTTTTTCTGAGAATTCGTGATTGATAAATTTTTTAAGTGATTCCGGTGACTGGCACTCTTTCTCTGTTAGCGTTGGGTTGGATTTGAAAAAGCTGAATTTAGCATCGCCCTCGGATAGGTAAAATGACGGAGCTTCCGGAGCGTCTTTCAATGAAACCATCAGGTATTTTGCGTTCGTAAGTGGTACTGAAATGCTGATAATTACGAAGAAAAAGAAGAGTAGCGCAAAAAACGCACATTGAGCTTTTTTCGAAAACAGGGCCTCTTTAAATTTTAGGCTGTTAAAGTTTTTCCAGTCTATATATTTTCTTGCTCGTGCAACATCTCTATGGCAGAAGCCATTTTTCTTGATCCATTCCTCGGCGAGTTTGGTGTCAACCAAGTTCTGTGCGGGTATGTTGAACTCGAATCGGTAGTATTCAACTTCCCTGAGGTTTTTTCGTACTTGTTCGTAGTCTTCGGTTTCAAATTTTGTGGAGCCGCCGAAAAAGCGCCACATTAAGTCGCGTAGGAATATCAGTGAGCCTGAACGTGAATAAATGTACAAAGCTAACAAACAGATGGCGATACCGCTACCTAAGCTTGCCAGTGTTGCATAGTTTTCAAATGTCCAGTTTACGATGTTGTCGTTGAAGTTTTGCTGTGACACAGAGTCATCCTTGATTTAGTTCTGATGGAAGGTTTAATTGGCTTTTTAGCCATTAAGCAATAGGCATTTTTAACTCGTCCTTAAGTTTTGTGTCTGCGGCGATAGAGGTCTATACCCTACAGGGAGGATAACCCATGTCCGACACCACCCGCGACCAGTTCAAACAGGTTTCCTCCGGGCTGGAGTGTGCCTCCGGCACCTTCAGCAAACAGGCCGAGGAGACCATGAGCGAAGCGCGCAAGGCTGGCGGTTTATCCGAGCAAACCAAGGCCACCGCGCCTGAGGAATCCGTTGCCTGGATCTCTGGGCTGCAGTTGACCAGAAAATGCAAGGACGCTTCCAGGTTTAGCCACTTCGCACCGGGTTGGATATTAGAGAAACCTTGCGAAGGTCTGCACTTCAGTCAGCGCTCGACATTGAATTTTTGACATGCCACGAACCATTCAATTGTCTTTGAGCCAATTATCTATGTGCGAATGATGCATGGGCTGCGAAAAGTAATAACCTTGGACAAAAAAACAACCCAGGCTAATCAAGGATTCCAATTCCTCGCGAGTTTCCACGCCCTCGGCTATACATTCCAGTTGCATGTCACTGCTCAAAGCAACTAGAGACTTTACAATTTTGTAGCGGGTGGGGTTTTCGTCAATGCCAGTAATAAAGGTTCGATCTATTTTTATTTTAGTGAGCGCCAGCGAAAGTAGTTGGCTAAGGCTGGAGTATCCAGTGCCGAAATCGTCAAGGGCCACTCCGCAACCTAGCCGACAGAACCTGTCAATAGTATGTTGCACTTTAACAACATCCTGCATGATCGCTGTTTCGGTTATTTCCAGGTCCAGTCGCCTGGCGTCGAAATGGCTGGCCTTGATGATTTCGATTATTTGTCCGGCGATTTCGTCTGAAGCGCAGTCGTGCGCGGACAAGTTAAAAGAAAGGCAAATGTGGCGGGGCCAGTCAGAGGCAATCAGCAATGCCTTGCCGAGCAGGTGAGTGGTCAGGCGATTTATCAGGCCGATCCGCTCGGCAATCGGAATGAACTGGCCGGGAGGCACGTCACCTAGCTCTGGGCTGTTCCAGCGTGCCAATGCTTCGAACGCTACGGTGCGCCAGCTGCGCAAATCAATCACCGGCTGAAAAACCAGGCTGAATTCGTGCTCGATATCGACCTGGCGTAACGCCTGTTCGATCATGCCTTGTCGTGTCAGTTGTTGAAGGTGGGAAGGTGTGAGCATGAACGTTTACCCCCCAGTTACCCAACCATAGGCAATAGGAGCGGTGTTTTTTGACCTGTAACGACAAA
Source organism: Pseudomonas veronii (assembly GCF_002028325.1). Taxonomy (NCBI): domain Bacteria; kingdom Pseudomonadati; phylum Pseudomonadota; class Gammaproteobacteria; order Pseudomonadales; family Pseudomonadaceae; genus Pseudomonas; species Pseudomonas veronii. Next base: position 1,669,629 of record NZ_CP018420.1, read on the forward strand.
TAAATGCTGGGTGCTTCTCAAACGCGGGTACCTGCAGGCACCAAAAATCAATCGCATTTTCCGGCAGGCATAATTTTCGGCGTCCATGGGAAAATTCCTTAGCAATTCAACATCGTTCAGATAGTCAAAAAATGACTATACTGAAATTGGCTAGAAAATAATAGCAATCTAGCCTTTTTATGATCTTCCTGGGGAGGTGAATAGGTGTAAGCATTTGATTTTAAGTGATATTTCAGATGAAGCAAAGTGCCACTATACGTATAGGCAAGCGAATCAAGCACTTACGACTAGACAATAAATGGACACAGGCCGCCCTTGCCGAAGCACTGGGGTGTGAGTCGATGACAGTGAGTCGTTACGAGAGGGGCGAATACGCCCCTAGCATCGAGATGTTGGAGCGAATCGCTGACGTCCTGGGCGTAGGACTGGATGCTTTTTTCACGAGCCGGGATCACGCTGAACCAACCGCCGCGAACCTTCGCCACTGCCTATGCGACATTGCCTATCAAGCAGATGAAACGTCGCTGAAAGAAATTATTGGCGCGGCAAAAAGGATCTTGAAGAATCGAGAGCCATAGCAGTGCTCGGTTCAATTCACCTGATAGGTGGCGCAGGATACTGAGTAGAGTCAGGCGCGGTTCATTATTTTTTGAAGGTGGTTGTTTAAGCTTCATTAAGTATAGGAATGTATAATGTTATTTCTGTTCCTGCTGCTAGATGAGTGCATCAGAGATGTGTTCGTTGGTATTGATGAACTTTTTTAAAGTTCGGCCTGGCCGGTGTGACAGGTGTCATTAATCGGCGAAGCAAAAACGATTTTCTCAACGAGCTGAACTTTAGTTGACGAGGAAAGAGTCTACAAAGTTCGCCGAAGTCCAGGATGAACAAGCCAAGGCCCTATTGAGTTCGCCTGAGAGAACCGTCTGATAAATCGCTAAATACATTCGACTACCGCGCCAGACGAGTCAACAGACTGTCGATAAACACTGTTTCTGCGCGACTCATCTTCTGCTCCCGATGCCACAACACATGGATATCCACATCCGCAATCCCCTCGTCCGGCGGTAATCGCCAGAGCAGTCCGTTCTGCACATCCTCCGCCACCACATGAATCGGCAGGCAGCCCAGGCCAAACCCGGCGATGACCAGGCGGCGCACTTCTTCCAGGCTGGATGACGACGCCACGATCCGCCCGCTGAACCCCTGCTGATCGCGGAATATGGTCAACGGCGAGAGCATCCCGCCGATCTGGTCGCTGGTAAAACTGACGAAGTTTTCCGACTGCAAGTCCCCTTCGGCCAAGCCGCTGCGGCCGAACAGTGGGTGGTGTTTGCCGCAGAAAAAACCATAGCGCTGGTGCAGGAACAGATGTTGTTCCAGGCGCGGCTGTGGCCGGCGGTTGAGGCTCAGGCCCAGGGTGGCGGTTTTTTCCAGCAGGGCGGCGACGATGTCGGAGCTGCGCATTACCTCGACCTCCAGGTCGACCCGCGGGTGTTCGCGGTGAAAGTCGGCCAGGAACTCATCGAAGGTGTTGGAGTTGATGCGGCTGATCATCAGCAGGCGCACTTTGCCGATCACTTCATCGCCGGGTTTTTGCAGGGCGTTGCTCATCTGCGAGACCTGGCCGTACATCTCGCCAGCGATGGCGAAGATCTGTTCGCCGGCCTCGGTCAGTACGAAGCGCGGGCCACGGCGGGCGATGAGTTGGCAGTCGAGTTGTTCTTCCAGGCGTTTGAGGGCCTGGCTGATGGCCGGCTGAGTCAGGTGCAGGCGTGCGGCGGCGCGGCTGATGCTCAGTTCCTGGCCAATGACGCGGAAGGTGCGCAGCAGGTTCCAGTCCAGGCGGTCGTTGAGCAGCGGGTGAATATCGCGACGGGTTTCGGGCATGGCGCGGCTCAATAATAAGCAGGATTTATAATTGGAATAATAAATAGAAAATTGACTAATCATAGCCCCGCGACGATAAATCACCCTCAACAAGCGTCATCAGAGCGCATGCGTTCGACCTTTCTCCTGCCAAAAAAATAACCAAAGGAGCCCGCCCCATGAAGCCTTCCGCTTCGCCCCAGCCTCGCCGTGCTGCGGCCGCCGCTTTCATCGGCACCATGATCGAGTGGTACGATTTTTACATCTACGCCACCGCCGCCGCGTTGGTGTTCGGTCAGCTGTTTTTTCCTTCCGAAGATAAATTGTTCAGCACCATGGCCGCGTTCGGCACCTTTGCCGTGGGCTTTTTCGCGCGGCCGTTGGGCGGCATTGTGTTCGGGCATATCGGCGATCGCATCGGCCGCAAGAAGTCGCTGGTGATCACTCTGCTCATGATGGGCGTGGTCACGGTGTGCATCGGGTTGTTGCCGAGCTACGCGCAGATCGGCGTCGCGGCGCCGGTCCTGCTGGTGCTGTTGCGCATCGTGCAGGGCATCGCCGTCGGTGGCGAGTGGGGCGGGGCGGTGTTGATGGCCGGCGAGCACGCGCCAAAGGGCCGCCGCAATTTCTTTGCCTCCTTTGCCCAGTTGGGCAGCCCGGCGGGCTTGATTCTGTCGCTGCTGGCGTTCAGCGCGGTGACCCGTTTGCCCGAAGAAGACCTGCTCAGTTGGGGCTGGCGTCTGCCGTTCCTGGCCAGCGCCTTGCTGTTGATCGTTGGCCTGGCGATTCGCCTGGGGGTGAACGAGTCGCCTGAGTTCCTCGAAGACAAAGCCTTGGCCGAAAAGGCGCGGGCGCTCAAGCCGGACCAGGCCCCGGTGATCGAGGTGCTGAAGACCGCCTGGCGCCCGCTGCTGCTGTGCATCGGTGCCAACACCCTGGGCATCGCCGGCGTGTATTTCACCAACACTTTTATGATTGCCTACAGCACTCAGCAACTGGGCCTACCGCGCTCGTTGATTTTGGAGTGCCTGTTCGTCGTCGCCATCATCCAGTTCTGCGTACAGCCCCTGGCGGCTTGGGTCGCGGAGAAGGTCGGCGCCACGCGTTTCCTCTGCGCGATGACGGTGCTGGCGATGGCGTCGCCTTACCCGATGTTCGTACTGGTCAGCAGCGGTGAGGCGCCGTTGATCATCCTCGGCATCGCCCTGGCGGTGGTGTGCATGGCCTCGTTTTATGCGGTGATCGCGGGCTTTGTCAGCGGCCTGTTTGAAACCCGCGTGCGCTACACCGCGATTTCCCTGGCCTATCAGGTGTGCGGTGCGCTGGCCGGTGGCCTGACGCCGTTGATCGGCACCTGGCTGGCCCACGAATACCAAGGCCAATGGTGGCCGATGGCAGTGTTTTACAGCCTGATCGCGGCGGTCTCGCTGGTGAGCGTATTGGCCTTGTCGCGCCGCCACGCCACCGCCCACCGCCTGGAAATGGCCCCTGGTGTTTAATGGAGCGGGTGCAATGTTGAAGATTAAGGGTGAGCGTCTATGGGCCAGCCTGATGGCCATGGCCGAAGTCGGCGCGACCGCGCGCGGCGGCAGTTGCCGCCTGGCGTTGAGCGCTGAAGACCACGCCGGTCGCGAGCTGTTCAGCCACTGGTGCAAGGCCGCCGGGCTGAGCCTGAGCATGGACGCCATCGGCAACCTGTTCGCCCGGCGTGCCGGTACGGATAAGGACGCCGCGCCGGTGATGATCGGCAGTCACCTCGACACCCAGCCGGAAGGCGGCCGCTTTGACGGTGTCTACGGCGTGCTGGCCGGCCTGGAGGTGATGCGCAGCCTCGACGACCATGGCATCCAGACCCGCAAGCCGCTGGAAATCGCGGTATGGACGAACGAGGAGGGCGCCCGTTTCACCCCCGCCATGCTCGGCTCCGCCGTGTTCACCGGTACCTTGGCGCTGGACCAAGCCCTGGCCACCACCGATGCCGACGGCATCAGCGTGGCCGACGCCTTGCGCACAATCGGCTGCCACGGCGAGCGTGCCCTGGGCGGGGCGGTGGATGCGTATTTCGAAGCCCATATCGAGCAAGGCCCGATCCTTGAGGACCACGCCAAGAGCATCGGCGTGGTCAGCGGCGGCCAGGCGATTCGCTGGCTCGATGTGCGGGTCGAAGGGCTGGCCGCGCATGCTGGCACCACACCGATGCCGCTGCGCAAGGACGCGCTGTATGGCGCCGCGAAAATGATCCAGGCCCTGGAATGCCTCGCCATGGATTTCGCCCCCCAGGGCCTCACCACCGTCGGCGAGTTGAGCATTGCCAAGTCTTCGCGCAACACCATTCCCGGTTTGCTGACCTTCACCGTCGACCTGCGCCATCACCGCGACGCCGACATTGAGGCGATGGAGCAGCAGGTCAGGGCGCGCTTGCAGGCCATCGCGCAGAAGCGCGGCCTGAGCGTCACCATCAGCCCTCACTGGATCAGCCCAGCGACGCCGTTCGATGCCGAATGCGTGGCCTGCGTGCAAGCGGCGGTGGACGCCTTGGGTTACAGCCAGCAGCCCATCGTCAGCGGCGCCGGCCACGATGCCATCCACCTCGCACGCTATTGCCCGACGGCGATGATCTTCATCCCCTGCGTCGGCGGCCTCAGCCACAACGAAGCCGAAGACGTACTGCCCGAGGACGTGCGCCAGGGCGCCGATGTTTTACTCAACGCCGTGTTGAAACGTGCCGGCCAAGCCAACTGACCGCCTCATTCAGGACGACTGAAGACGACCTGCCGGGCCGCAGGCAAGCCAGCGCCCACCGGCAGCGTGTTCACTCAGGAGATTCCCATGCAAACGTTCTTCCACCCCGAACAACTCCTGCATCATCCGCGCAGCTACTACTCCCGTGGCCAGATGCGAACGCCGCAGGAAGTCCCCGAGCGCGCCCGCAATCTGCTGCGGGCCGCGCAAACCCTGGGGTTTGAGATTGTGTCACCCGAGGACCACGGCCTTGAGCCGCTGCTGGCGGTACACGCTGCGCCCTACCTGACATTCCTTCAGGAGGCTTACCCGCGCTGGAAGGAAATCCCGGAAGAGTGGGGCGACGAAGTCATGTCCAACATCTTCGTGCGTGAACCCAACGCCCTGCGCGGCATCCTCGCCCAAGCCGCACGCTACCTGGCGGATGGCAGTTGCCCGGTCGGCGAACGGACCTGGCGCTCGGCCTATTGGTCGGCCCAAAGCGCCGTTGCTGCCGCCAAGGCCGTCCTCGATGGCGCGCCCGCCGCCTACGCGCTGTGTCGCCCCCCCGGTCATCACGCACGCTTCGATGCGGCGGGCGGCTTCTGCTACATCAACAATGCCGCGGTGGCGGCGCAGGTGTTGCGCGAAGGCTTCCAGCGCGTCGCGGTGCTGGATACCGATATGCATCACGGCCAAGGCATTCAGGAGATTTTCTACGACCGCGACGACGTGCTCTACGTGTCGATCCACGGCGACCCGACCAACTTCTACCCGGCTGTCGCCGGTTTTGCCGACGAGCGCGGCAACGCGGCCGGCGAAGGTTTCAACCTCAACCTGCCGATCCCCCACGGTGCCAGCGAGGCGGTGTTCTTTGAACAGCTCGAACTGGCCCTCAAGGCGCTGAAGGACTTTTCTGCGGATGTGCTGGTGCTCTCCCTGGGCTTCGATATCTACGAACTGGACCCGCAAAGCAAAGTCGCGGTGACGCGGGACGGGTTTGCGCGCTTGGGTGAGCACATCCGCGGCCTGGGGTTGCCCTGTGTGATCGTGCAGGAGGGCGGGTATCACCTGGAGACGTTGGACAGCAATGCGCAGGCGTTCTTCAGCGGCCCGCAGGCTTGGGCGAAGTAACCGAGTATCGGTTTTGTGGAGGTGTGATATCTTTGTGCCATCATATGTCGTGACGATCACGGAGGATGGTATGAAGAAGCTGTTATTGGTCGGGGTTTTGGTGGTGTTGGCGTGTAGCCCGTTTTTTGCCGCGGCGTGTCCGAAGGGGACACATCCGGTCGGGGGCACGGGGTCGCACCACAAAGGTGGGACTTGTCAGTAGTCGATGGCTCGACAAGGCGTGTGAAGTCGCGGTTCGAGCGTCAACCCCGTGCGGGTGCGCTTGAGGGCGGTTAACCGATGCCCGCAGCGAAAAGCCTGCCGAACCGAGCGTTCTGCAGGCTTTTTCGTTTCAGATGGAGAGATCAGGTTCTTTCCCGTGTAGGGATTTTTCCGCATACGCAAATCTCCCTGTAATCCTGCATGACTGATCGCAGGCGCACGCGGGGAAATGGATGACGTCTCTAAAGTCCTGATCCTGGCGGCCGAAATGCTCTTGTATGACATCTGATCACTAATAAAAGAGCCTCGAAAAATGTCCTTACGTAGCCTGTCCATCGCCCGTCGCGCGGGCCTGGGTTTTGCCCTGATTGCTTTGCTGGTGGCCGTACTCGGTTTTTTTGCGCTCTCGAACATGGCCAGCATTCGTGAAAGTGCAGTCCAGGTCGAGCGTGGGCTGGTGCCTAAAATGCGTCTGGTCTCGGATATCCGCGAGATCATGTTGCGCATTCGGACCATCTCTTTGCGCATGGCGCTGGACCCGAACCCGGCAAGCGTCCCGCAATACCGCAGCCAGATGGACACGCGCAGCCAGGACCTGAGCAAAAAGCTGGCCGACCTCGACGCCGTGATCGACAGCCCCGAAGTGCGCGCGTTGTATGAGCAGTTCCAGGTCTCGCTGCGCCAGTACCAGCAAGGGCTGACCCGCTCGTTTGCGCTGGCCGACCAGCAACAGGGGGCTGAGCTCAACAAGTTGCTGTTGGTGGATATGAAAACCGTGGTCGATGGCTCCGGTGCTCAGCTCAACGCATTGGCCGACTACTACAACGCGCAGATCAACCAACAGGGGCAGGCGGCCGAGGCGCAGTATGGCCGTTCGCGCACGATGGTCTTCGGCTTTGTGCTCCTGGCCGCCTTGAGTACCGTGGCGCTGGCCTGGCTGCTGACACGCAGCATCGTCGGCCCGCTGAGCCATGCGGTGCGGGCCGCGGAAAACGTCGCCCGTGGCGACCTGACCGAAACGGTGGCGGTGACCGGCGACGACGAAGTGACCCGCTTGCTCGTGGCGCTGCAGAGTATGCAAGCCAGCCTGCGCGGCACCTTGCAGCTGATTCGCCAGTCGGCCGGGCAGTTGGCGTCGTCGGCTACCGACCTGAACGGCATCACCGATCAAAGCAGCCGCAGCCTGCAAAAGCAGACCGCGGAAATCGAGCTGGCCGCCACTGCCGTCAATGAGATGACTTCCGCAGCTGACGAGGTGGCGCGCAACGCGGTGTCCACCTCCGAGTCCACGCGGGTGTCCAATGAAACGGCGCGCGAAGGCCAGCATCGCGTGGGCGAAACGGTCAGCGCGATTCAAGCCCTGAGCAGCAACATCGGCGAGACCTCGACCCTGGTGCAACACCTCGCCGAGCAATCGCGGGATATCGGCAAGGTACTCGACGTGATTCGCTCCATCGCCGAGCAGACCAACCTGCTGGCCCTCAATGCCGCCATCGAAGCGGCGCGGGCCGGGGAGTCCGGACGCGGTTTTGCGGTCGTGGCCGACGAAGTGCGCGCCCTGGCGCACCGCACCCAGCAATCGACCCTGGAAATCGACCAGATGGTCAGCGCCATGCGCGCGGGTTCCGACCACGCACTGACCTCGATGCAGTCGAGCACCGCACGCGCCACCGACACCCTGGCGTTGGCGGAAGGCGCCGGCGGTGCCTTGAGCCAGATCACCGATTCCATCGACCAGATTCACCAGCGCAACCTGGTCATCGCCAGCGCCGCCGAGGAGCAGGCCCAGGTCGCCAAGGAAGTCGATCGCAACATCGTCAACATTCGCGACTTGTCGGCGCAATCGTCTTCCGGCGCCGGGCAGATCAACGGCGCGAGCCGGGAACTGGCGCAACTGGCGGTCGCACTGAACGAGGCGGTGGCACGCTTTCAGCTGTAGTGAAGTGCGCCGCGAGTGGCGGCGCGCAGGATGGCGCTAATTCAGCGTCGGTTCTTCCACGATCCTGATATTGACCGCTTGCCACTCGCCCCCCGGCCCCCGTTCCAATTCGTAGGTGACGGTTTGCCCTTCGCGCAGCACCTGACCACCCTGGGCGGTGCTGCTGCGAAAGAAAACGTCCTGTGCATCGTGGGCGGCAGTTTCGCTGCTGATGAAGATTGCAGTCTGTGGAGTCTTTCTGGACATGGCCGTTCTCCATTTTCAGTGCAATACATGGCCCAGGGTGGGCGGGGTGACGCGGTGAGTCGCGGGCTTATCAGCTGATCAATTGGACTTTGTCCGCCTGCATGCCTTTTTCCCCTTTTACCGTTTCGAAGCTGACTTTCTGCCCTTCTTTCAATGATTTGAATCCAGTGCCCTCAATCGCCCTGAAGTGTACGAACAGGTCGGGCCCGCTATCCGGAGTGATGAACCCATAGCCTTTTTCATCGTTGAACCACTTCACCGTGCCGTTCTGTCTGTCGCTCATTGTTCGTATCCTCTAAACCCTGATGTCCTACTGCGCACCGACGCAGTGCGACATGCTTAATAAAAGCCCCGCGCCAGCCCGTCGTCAACACTGCGCAAGACCAGCGGTACTGTCATTCCTGACAGGTTCGCAGGCCGTCGAAACGCGCCATACTGCGCAGTTTCATGCTGACAACCTGGCGTATCCGGGCGCCGGTCCTTACGCACATGGCGCCCCGTCACCTGCCATACGATAATGCCCTCCATCCCGATTCCCACTGGCTTCCTACCGTGATCATCAACTTCGACCTCAACGACCTCCAAGCCTTTCGCGCCGTAGTAGACAAGGGTAGTTTTCGCGGCGCCGCCGATGCCATCCGGATCTCGCAGCCGGCGCTCAGCCGACGCATCGAAAAGCTCGAAACCGCCCTCGACGTGAAGCTGTTCGAGCGCACCACGCGCCGCGTCAGCCTGACCATGGTCGGGCGCGCCTTCCTGCCGCAGGTCGAGCGTATCCTCGACGACCTCGACATCGCGCTGATGGGCATCAGCAACGTCGCCTCCACGCGGATGGGCGATGTGACCATCGCGTGTGTGCCGTCCACCGCGTATTACTTCATGCCTCACGTGATCTCGGCATTCCACAAGCTCTACCCCAAGATTCGCCTGCGGGTGCTGGATGCCAGTGCCGGCGAGGTGTGCAATGCGGTGGAAAGCGGCGAGGCGGATTTCGGCGTGAGTTTCAGCGGCAGCCTGGCCGATGAGGTGGAGTTCGAGTTGCTGTTTCAGGAGCGTTATGTGCTGGCCTGCCGCCGCGATCACCCGCTGGCCGAGCGCGCCAGCGTGAGCTGGGCCGAGGCCTACGAGCATGACTACATCACGGTGGACAAAACCTCGGGCAACCGTTTTCTGCTGGACCAGGCCCTGCGCGGCGTGCGGGTGAAAAAGCCGAGTATTTGCGAGACGCACCACGTGACCACCATGATCGGCTTGGTCGAGGCGGGGCTGGGTGTGGCGATGGTGCCGTCGATTGCCATGCCGGGCACTGAACACCCGATCCTGCTGAGTGTGCCGCTGGTGGAACCGCAGGTGATGCGCAATGTGGGCTTGATCAAGCGCCGCGGGCGGACGTTGCCGCCGGCGGCGCTGGAGTTGGAGCGGTTGGTGCGGGAGCTGCCGTTTCGGTCAGCGTGACACCGAGTCCAGGCCGGTGGATTGCACCACTGGTTGCGCCTCGGGCGAGGCCAGGTAGTGCAGCAGCGCCCTGGCCTGCGCCGGGTGTTCGGCGTTGACTGGAATACCCGCGGCGAAGCGCGTCACCGATTGCACGTCTTCAGGGATCTTGCCGACGTAAGTCACCCCCGGCACCGGTAACAGTTCCGCCACCTGCTGCAAGCCCACCTCGTAGTCACCCTTGGCGACCTGTTCGGCCACGGGGATGCGTTCGATCATGGTGCCCTTGGCCGGCATGCCGAGTTTCTTGAACAGTTCCTTCTCGACATACACGCCGCTGGCGCTGTCCGAATACGCCACGGACTTGGCCTTGAGCAACACCGTTTTGAGTTCGGCATCGGTGCCGATGGCCGGTTTGGCCGCGCCGGCTTTCACCACCAGGCCGATTCGCGAATCCGCCAGTTCCACGCGGGACGCTTTGTCGACCTTGCCCTGTTTGATCAGCTCATCCAGGGCGTAGCCGACCATGATCACCACATCCGCGTGTTCGCCACGGGCCAGGCGGTTGGGAATCGCTTCCGGCGCCTTGCCCATGGACGGGCCGAGGACGGTGTCGAGGGTGTCGCCGCTGCGCTGGGCGTATTGCGGGCCCAGCAGCGTGTAGGCAGCGGTGAAGCCACCGGAGGTCATCACCTTGAGTTGTTCGGCCTGGGCCGTCAGTGCCAGGGCACCGAGGGCCAGGGCCGTCAGGGTTTGCGACAGCGCTTTCATTGCGCCGCCTCTTGCATGACCTGCCCGCGGGTATTGGCGCGGTGATACAGCGCGAGGGTCGAGCACAGGGCGCACAGGGCGGCGAACATCAACCAGTAGGCCGGCGAGGCTTTGTCGTCGGTGACGTGAATGAACCAGGTGGAGATCGCCGGAGTGAAACCGCCGAAGACCGCAGTCGCCAGGCTATAGGCCAGGGAGAAGCCCGCCACGCGCACTTCCACCGGCATGATTTCGGTCAGCGCCGGGATCATCGCGCCGTTGTACATGCCGTACAGGAAGGAGAACCACAGCAGGGTTTCCAGCATATGCGCAAAGCTCGCAGCGTTTACCACGTAGGACAGCGCCGGATAAGCCGTGAGCACCGTCAGCGCGGTCATCGCGACCAGCACCGGTTTGCGCCCGAAGCGGTCGCTCAGGCTGCCGCCGATGGGCAGCCAGACAAAGTTCGAGATCGCCACCAACAGGGTCACCAGCAACGCATCGGACGTGGTCAGTTGCAGCACGGTCTTGCCGAAGGTCGGCGCATACACGGTGATCAGGTAGAACGCGGTGGTGGTCATGGCCACCATCAACATGCCGCCGATGACCACGGACCAGTTTTTCGCCAGGGTCGCCAGCACTTCACGCATGCTCGGGCGATGTTTGCGGTTGGCGAACTCTTCGGTTTCCTCAAGGTTGCGCCGCAGCACAAAGATGAACGGAATGATCACGCAACCGACGGCGAACGGAATGCGCCAGCCCCAGTCGGCCACGACCGACGGCTGCATCCACACGTTCAGGCCATAGCCCAGCGCGGCGGCGACCACGATGGAGATCTGTTGGCTGCCCGACTGCCAGCTGGTGTAGAAACCTTTGCGGCCGGGGGTGGCCATTTCAGCGAGGTACACCGACACCCCGCCCAGTTCCGCACCGGCCGAGAAGCCTTGTAGCAGACGGCCGAGCAACACCAGCGCCGGAGCCCACAGACCAATGGTGTGATAACCCGGCACCAGCACGATCAGCAGCGTACCGCTGGCCATGATCGACAGCGTCACGATCAACCCTTTGCGCCGCCCCACATCGTCGATGTAGGCACCCAGGATGACCGCACCCAACGGACGCATCAGGAAGCCCGCGCCGAACACGGCAAAGGTCATCATTAATGACGCAAACTCATTAGCGGCGGGGAAGAACGCGGCAGCGATGTAGGTGGCGTAGAAGCCGAACAGGAAGAAGTCGAACTGTTCGAGGAAGTTGCCCGAAGTAACGCGGAAAACCGCACCAATTTTCGAACGGGCAGAGTCGGGGCGGGTAGGGCTAGTCATGCTTTTGTGTCTCCAGCGTTCTTTTTAAAGTGCTTGTTTCGCTTAAGGCCAAGGATAGTGGCTGACACATTTAGAAATGATAAGTGAATATTTTTGATCTATTGATGCGTTTTGATTATCAGTGGTCAGTGCAGGCCCACGGTGGCGTCCTTGTTCTATGCTTGCAGGCGTAACCAATTCTTACGGTCGGGGGTGCCTATGACTGACGAACAGAAACAGCGGGACGAACGGGAGCAGGAGAGACGCAGGCGGCAATTGGAGGAAGAAAAGCCGCAGACCTGGAAGCATCCCGACGACGGCACGGAGCTTTCGGAGCGGGATCGGGAAATTCCGCTGAAACCCTGATGCGTGATCGGTGGGGGCGGGCATGCCCGCTCCCACATGTGCAACGGGCGTTTCTCGGGAATAGGCAAACTATTTGACATATTTGATTTGTGATCACATATTGGAGGCATAAGAACCACAACACAGGTTTGCCTCATGACAGATGGTCCGCTCCTCCTGCCCACCCTGCGCCAGGTGTCCCGCGATACCTTGCAAGACCAGGTCTACCGCCAGATCCGCGAAGCGTTGATGAGTGGCCGTTTCCAGCCTGGCCAGAAACTCACCATCCGTGGCCTGGCCGAAGCGCTCGGCTCCAGCCCGATGCCGGTGCGCGAAGCCCTGCAACGCCTCAGCGCCGAAAACGCCTTTGAAGTCACCGAAACCTCGCGTCTGCGGGTCCGCATGATGACGGTCGAGCGCCTGCGCGAAATCCGCGATGCGCGGGTTGCTCTGGAAGGCTTGCTGGCCGAGAAGGCGGTATTGCTCCTGAAAAAAACCGACCTCGACGAAATCACCGACCTGTGCCAGCAAATGCAGCACGCCGCCGACGAAGTCGATGTGTCGCGCTACCTGTGGACCAACTTCGCCTTCCACCGCCGGATTTACGCAGTGGCCCAGGCCGAACTGACCATGGCCGCCGTGGAGAATTTCTGGCTGCACATGGGGCCGTGCTTTGCCCTGGTCGCCCCCGATAAAGCTCACCTGCAACGCTCGATGGAGGCGCATACGCGCATCGTCGAAGCCCTGGCCGCCCGCGACGGCGCTGGCGCACGGGCGGCGGTGACCGATGACATCATGCAGGCCGCCGATTCCCTGGCGCGCCTGCTCGTCAAGAACGACCGTTCGCGGTCGTCTGCTTCAGGAGGTAAACGTGCATGAGTGTCCTACAGCGGCTACAGCCCTATCCTGGGTTACGTGTATTGATTTCCGGCGGGGCTGCCGGCATCGGTGAAGTGTTGGCTGCGGCGTACCTTGAAGCCGGTGCCCAGGTGCATGTGTGTGATGTCAGCGAACCGGCCCTGGCGGCGTTTCGCGACAAATACCCAGGCAGCGTCGCCACCCGCGCCGATGTCAGTGATGCCGCGCAGATCGCGGCGGTGTTCGAGGTGCAGCGCGAGCATTTCGGCGGCCTCGACGTGTTGGTCAACAATGCCGGCATCGCCGGCCCCACTGGCGGTATCGACGCGATCAGCGACGCCGAATGGCAAGCCACCATCAACATCAACCTGACCGCGCAATACCGTTTTGCCCACCATGCGGTGCCGATGCTCAAGCAATCGTCCCACGGCCATCTGTTGCATATCGCCTCGGTGGCCGGGCGTCTGGGCTACGCGTGGCGCACGCCGTATGCGGCGACGAAGTGGGCGATTGTCGGCCTGATGAAATCCCTGGCCTCGGAGTTGGGCGAGAGTGACATCCGCGTCAATGCCTTGCTGCCTGGCATCGTCGAAGGCCCGCGCATGGACGCGGTGATTCGCGCCCGTGCCGAGCAGGTCGGAGTACCCGAACCCGAGATGCGCCAGGAATACCTCAACAAAATTTCCCTCAAACGCATGGTCACCGCCGAAGACGTCGCGGCCATGGCGCTGTTCCTCTGTTCGCCCGCCGCCCGCAACGTGACCGGCCAGGCGATCAGTGTCGACGGTAACGTCGAGTACCTGTAGGACGCGGCGCCAGTCGCCAAGGAAGAACCTCGAGTTGTACCCAGGATTTTTTTCATAAGAATAAAAGTCGGAGAATCGTCATGTCCAAAAAACGTCCTGTGATCATTACCTGTGCCGTGACCGGTGCCATCCATACGCCGTCGATGTCGCCGCATTTGCCCATCACTGCCGAGGAAATTGCCGCCGCCGCCATCGGCGCCGCCGAAGCCGGCGCGGCGATTGTTCACCTGCATGCCCGTGACCCCAACGACGGCCGCCCCAGCCAGGACCCCGCGCTGTTCGCCGAATTCCTGCCGCAGATCAAGGCCGCCAGCGACGTGGTGATCAACATCACCACCGGCGGCGCGCCGACCATGGGCGTGGAAGAACGCCTACAGCCGGTGATGCAGTTCAAGCCGGAATTGGCCTCGCTGAACATGGGCTCGATGAACTTCGGCCTGTACGAAATGCTCAACCGCTTTACCGAGTTCAAGCACGACTGGGAGCGTCCATACCTGGAAGAGAGTGACGACCGGATCTTTCGCAACACCTTCCGCGACATTGCCCACATCCTCAATTCCTGCGCCGAGAACCGCACCCGTTTTGAGATCGAGTGCTACGACATCGGCCACCTCTACACCGCCGCGCACTTCCTGGAACGTGGCCTGCTCAAGCCGCCGCTGTTCATCCAATCGGTGTTCGGCCTGCGCGGTGGCATCGGCGGGCACCCGGAAGACCTGGCACACATGCGTCGTACCGCCGATCGCCTGTTTGGCGACGATTATGTGTGGTCGATCCTCGGTGCCGGGCGTGGGCAAATTCCGCTGGCGACCATGGGCCTGTCCATGGGCAGCCATGCCCGGGTCGGCCTGGAAGATTCGTTGTGGGACGGGCCGGGCAAATTGGCCGCTTCGAACGCCGATCAGGTACGGCGCATTCGCAGCGTGATCGAAGCCCTCGGCCATCGCGTCGCCACGCCGGATGAAGCGCGGGACATCCTCGGGCTCAAGGGGCGCGACCAGGTCAATTTCTAACCGACGACACGGCCGCGTGCTGGCGCGGCCCGAATCCCGCACAACAACAATAAGGGGATCACACCATGCGTATCGAAGTGCTTGTGGACGTCAAGACCACCCTGGGCGAAGGCCCGGTGTGGGACGTCGAACAACAGCGGCTGTATTGGATCGACAGCGCCGACGGCCGCATCCTGCGTTGCACCGACGATGGCCGCGAACTGCGTGCCTGGGACGTGGGCCAGAAAATCGGCTCCATGGCCCTGCGCCACAACGGCGCGGCGGCCATCGTCGCCCTGCAGAATGGCGTACACACTCTGGACCTGGCCAGTGGCGAACTGGCGCTGATCGAAGACCCGGAATCGCACCTGCCGAACAACCGTCTCAACGACGGCAAGGTCGACCGCCAGGGCCGCTTTGTCTTCGGTTCCATGGACACCCAGGAAGACCGCGCCAGCGCCAGACTCTACCGCCTGGACCCGGACCTGCGCCTGCACACCCTGGACGAAGGCATCATCGTCTCCAATGGCCCGTGCTGGAGCCCGTCCGGGGACACCTTGTACTTTTGCGACACCTGGTCGGGCGAGATCTGGGCCTATGACTACGACCTCGCCAGCGGCAATGTCAGCAACCGGCGCACCTTCGCCAAGGTCGACACCTCGGGTGGCGGCGCCGCGGACGGTTGCACCGTGGACGCCGAAGGTTGCCTGTGGCAGGCCCTGGTCTATGCCGGGAAGCTGGTGCGTTACACCCCCGATGGCCACGTCGACCGGGTCATCCAAATGCCGGTGAAGAAGGTCACCAGCCTGACCTTCGGCGGGCCGAACCTCGACACCCTGTTTGTGACCTCCATGGCCAAGCCGCCGCTGCCGCGTTTTCCGCACGACGGCCAGCAGCGCGGCGCGCTGTTCGCCATTACCGGGTTGGGCGTGCAAGGAATAGCCGAGCGACGGTTCGCCAGCTAGCGCGTGTGTTCGATCAGCAACATTCCTTCGCAACCTTGTGTCAGTGCGCGCCTTCGCGCGCCTGGAGAGGCCCATGGCTACTTTAAAAAAAGCGTCGCTGCGCAGCATTCACCGGCATTCCTGGGTGTCGCTGCTGGTTTGCTGGATGATCTGGATTCTCAACGCCTACGACCGTGAGATCGTGTTGCGCCTGGGGCCGACCATCTCCAAGCATTTCGATTTGTCCGCCGATCAGTGGGGCACCGTGGCCACGGTGATCATGCTCGCCCTGGCCCTGTTGGATATCCCGGGTTCGATGTGGAGCGACCGCTACGGCGGCGGCTGGAAGCGCGCGCGGTTCCAGGTGCCGTTGGTGCTGGGCTACACGGCGATCTCGTTTCTGTCCGGGTTCAAGGCGTTGAGCGGCAACCTCGCGACGTTTATCGCCCTGCGTGTCGGGGTCAACCTCGGCGCGGGCTGGGGCGAACCGGTGGGCGTGAGCAACACCGCCGAATGGTGGCCGGTGGAACGCCGCGGTTTTGCCCTCGGCGCGCACCACACCGGTTACCCGATCGGCGCGATGCTCAGCGGCATCGTCGCCAGCTTTGTGATCAGCACCTTCGGCGAGGACAACTGGCGCTACGTGTTCTTCTTCGCCTTCGTGGTGGCCTTGCCGCTGATGATCTTCTGGGCGCGGTATTCCACGGCCGAACGCATCACCGCGCTGTACGTCGACATCGCCGCCAAAGGCATGACGCCACCGGACAATGCCCCGGCCAGCCAGATCAAGGGCGACGCCTGGCGCACCTTTGTCGCCACCCTGCGCAACCGCAATATCGCGCTGACGGCGGGGAACACCCTGCTCACGCAGGTGGTGTACATGGGCGTGAATATCGTGTTGCCGGCCTACCTCTACAACATCGTCGGGCTGTCGCTGGCGCAGTCGGCGGGGATGAGCGTGGTGTTCACCCTGACCGGGATTCTCGGGCAACTGGTGTGGCCGTCGTTGTCGGACATCATCGGCCGCCGTACCACCCTGATCATCTGCGGGCTGTGGATGGCCGCCAGTGTCGGCGCGTTCTACTTCGCCAGCACCCTGACCCTGATCATCGTCGTGCAGTTGCTGTTCGGCATGGTCGCCAATGCGGTCTGGCCGATCTACTACGCGGTGGCCTGCGACTCGGCCGAGCCGTCGGCCACCTCCACGGCCAACGGCATCATCACCACCGCGATGTTCATCGGCGGCGGCCTGGCGCCGGTGTTGATGGGCAGCCTGATCGCGATGGGCGGCGGCTGGACCACGCTGCATGGCTACACCGTGTGCTTTTTCGTGATGGCCGGCTGCGCCCTGGGCGGCGCGCTGCTGCAACTGTTTTCCCATCGCCCGCAGGCGTTGGTTGTGCAACTCGAACCCTAGAACAACATTGATGCGCCCCCCAGCCGCGCTGGCGGGGCGCCAGGAGGAACTGCCCGATGACTACCGCCACCCAGGCCCGCGAACCGCAGGTGCTGAACAAATTGATGTTCGCCAAGTTGATGCCCTTGTTGATCATCGCCTACATCCTGAGCTTTCTGGACCGCACCAACATCGCCCTGGCCAAGCACCACCTGGACGTCGACCTGGGCATCTCCGCCGCGGCCTACGGGCTGGGCGCGGGCTTGTTCTTCCTCACGTATGCACTGTCGGAAATCCCCAGCAACCTGATCATGCACAAAGTCGGCGCGCGCTTCTGGATCGCGCGGATCATGGTGACCTGGGGCCTGATCTCGGCGGCCATGGCGTTTGTGCAGGGCGAGACCTCGTTCTACGTATTGCGCCTGCTGCTGGGCATCGCCGAAGCGGGCCTGTTTCCCGGGGTCATGCTCTATCTGACCTACTGGTTCAACCGCGAACAACGCGCACGGGCCACCGGCTATTTCCTGCTCGGCGTGTGCTTTGCCAACATCATCGGTGGCCCGGTGGGCGCAGCGTTGATGCGCCTGGACGGGCTGCTCGGCTGGCATGGCTGGCAGTGGATGTTCCTGCTCGAAGGCTTGCCGGCGGTGGCGTTCGCCTGGGTGGTGTGGCGCAAGTTGCCGGACCGCCCGAGCCAGGCGCCGTGGCTGACGGCGGCGGAAGCGCAGGGTATCGAACAGCGCATTGCCCAGGAAACCGAGGAAGGCGCCGGGGAGGGCGGCCACGCGTTGAAAAACTGGCTGACCCCGCAGATCCTGCTGGCGATCTTTGTGTATTTTTGCCATCAGATCACGGTCTACACGGTGATCTTTTTCCTGCCGAGCATCATCAGCAAATACGGTGAATTGAGCACCATGAGCGTGGGGTTGCTGACCTCGCTGCCCTGGATCGCCGCCGCCTTGGGCGCAGTGTGGCTGCCGCGTTTTGCGACCACACCCACCCGCGCGCGGCGCCTGTTGATCACCGGGTTGCTGACCATGGCGCTGGGGTTGGGCATCGCGTCGGTATCGGGGCCGGTGTTCAGCCTGCTGGGCTTTTGTCTGTCGGCAGTGATGTTTTTTGTGGTGCAGTCGATTGTGTTTCTCTACCCGGCCTCGCGTCTCAAGGGCGTCGCCTTGGCGGGCGGGCTGGGTTTCGTCAATGCCTGCGGGCTGTTGGGCGGGTTTGTCGGGCCGTCGGTGATGGGCATGATTGAGATGAGTACCGGCAACGCGATGAATGGCCTGAAGGTGATTGCCGTGGTGCTGGTGGTCGCGGCGTTGGCCGCGCTGCGTTTGCGCCAGGGCCAGGAACAGGCGCCGGCCCCTCGGGTCGTTATGAGACCAGCAACGAAATAGGATAACCCGACGCCAATACCAGGTACGCCACCACCGCCGCCAGGCACAGGCCGACGAATACCCGCAACAACGTGCGGGCGGTGGGGTGCGCGATAAACTGGATGACCCAGATGCAGAACCCGGCCAGGAGGAAGGCCGCGGCGAGAATAACCAGCACGATAGTGTTCCTGCGACCGTGAAGAGCTGAATATATAGTCGTAAAGCCGCCCAATGAACAGTGCGCGCATAGACGCAGCCCCTCGGGCTTTCTAAACTGCGGCTTGTCGTGGGGAAAGGGCAGGTGCCGATGAATCGCAATGAATTACGCAAGGCCGACATCAACCTGATGGTGGTCTTCGAGGCACTGATGCTCGAGCGCAATGTGACGCGGGTGGCGGAGAAATTGTTTCTCGGCCAGCCGACCATCAGTTCGGCGCTCAACCGGTTACGCACCTTGTTCAATGATCCGCTGTTCATTCGCGTCGGCCACCGCATGGAACCTACCGCGCGGGCCGAGGAAATCATCCGGCACCTGTCGCCGGCCCTGGACTCTCTTTCATCGGCCCTGAGCCTGACCCACGATTTCGACCCGTCCGTCAGCACCATGACCTTCCGGATCGGCCTGTCCGATGACGTCGAGTTCGGCCTGTTGCCGCCGTTGTTGCGCGCCTTGCGCCAGGAAGCGCCGATGGTGGTGTTCGTGGTGCAGCATGTGGATTACTGGCGGATTCCCGATCTGCTGGCATCCGGTGATATCACCGTCGGCATCACCCAGACCCGTGGCCTGCCGGCGAATGCCAAGCGCAAGTTGCTGCGCCATATCCACCCGCGCTTGCTGCGCGCCGACGCGTCTGACCGGCCGCTGACCCTCGATGAATATTGTGCGCGGCCCCATGTGCTGGTGTCCCATACCGCCAACGTATCCGGGTTTGCCGATGAGTGGCTGGCGGAAATCGGGCGCAAGCGCCATGTGGTGCTGTCGGTGCCGCAATACAGCGCGCTGCCGGCGCTGCTGGCCGGCACCGACCTGATCGCCAGCCTGCCGGACTACACCGCCGAAGCCATGACGCTGTCGGGCAATCTGTTTTGTGAGCCCTACCCATTCGAGACGCCGACCCTGGATCTGTCCATGGTCTGGCTCAGCCATGTGGACACCGATCCGGCCGAGCGCTGGGTGCGTTCGCGGCTGGAGGCGTTCATGAGCGACCGCGGGCTGGCGAAAAAGGTCTGATGCTTTTATCCGTGGTATATCTAGGAATCTTCCTATCGATACTTCGGAGACTCCCATGCCACACCTGCACCTGGAATACACCGCCAACCTGACGCAACTGGACACCGACAAGGCCCTGTTGCGTCTGAACCATGCATTGGTGGCCTCCGGTCAGTTTGGCGCCGAGCTGGATATCAAGAGCCGTTCACTCAAGGTCGAGAGTTTTCGCGTGGGTACCGGCATGAACCCGCGGGGTTTTGTCGCCGTGCGCCTGGCGTTGCTCAGTGGACGCTCGGCGCAGGTCAAGAAGCAGCTGTCGGAAAGCCTGCTGGCCGTGGTGCAGGAACTTGGGCCATGGCCGGAAGGTGTGCAGGTGCAACTGAGTGTCGAATTGCTGGATATCGATCGCGATTCCTACAGTAAGGTCGCGATCGGCTAAGCGCTTCCATCCACCACAACCGTCGATGCGTAAGGTCAGAGTAATCCCTGTTCAGCGCAGACTTTGACCACCTGCTCCCTGAACCAGGTATTGGCGCTGTCCTGTTCACTGGTTTCGTTCCACTGCATATCCAGGGTGAACCCCGGCAACCCGTGGGGCGCCTCGCAGTGGCCGAACACCGACGCCGGGGCCAGCAGTTTGTGGACGCGGCGGGGCAGGGTCACGATGAAGTCGGTGCCGGTGATCATCTTCAACGCCGCGCCATAGCTGTTGGCCCGTGCGACCACCTGGCGCTTGTGGGCCTGACGCGCCAGCCAGCCGTCGACCATGTTGGTGTCGGAGGTCCACGGCGTGGGAAACACGTGGCGCCGCTCGACGAACGACTGCAGGCTGAACGCCGCCTCGCGGGGCGCCGCACGCTTGTCGAAGACACACACCAGATCATCTTCCAGCAACATCTGGGTCTTGAAGTCTTTATGCGCGCGGTGAAAGTGCGGGCCAAAGCAAATCACCAGGTCGAGGCGGCCTTCGCGCAGGTCGTCGGCAGGGATCTCGGTTTCCAGCTTGCGCACATTGACGATCACCGGCAGGTTCGCGCGGTCGAAGTGTTTCAACAGGCGCGGCAGGATCAGTTGCTCGAAATACTCCGGGGCGCACACGTTGAAGGTCACGGCTTTCTGGCTGGGGTCAAAAGCTTGGCCACCGGCGTGGCACAGGTTGATGCTTTCGAGGATTTTCTGCACATGGCCGTACATGGTGCTGGCCTTGTACGTCGGACGCATACCCGCCCGCGTGTTGATGAACAGCTCATCCTCGAAGCTGGTGCGCAGCTTCTTCAGGCTGTAGCTCACGGTCGACTGGCTGACGAACAGCGTTTCTGACACCTCGGTAACGCTGCTCTGGTCGTAGACGGCGATAAACACCATCAAATCCTGCATATCGAGCTTTCTGAGCAAGTTACTGTTTAGCATCCATTCCATCCGGTAAGCCTTGGCACTGTGGCAGCGCGCGACAAGGGCAAAAGCTTAACGGAACGGGAGTGCCAATAGAAAGCTCTGTAGGGTGTTTCAGTGTTGTGCGTGGGACAAAAAGTGTTTGCAACACGACGTCAGCGGATGTGGTCTGCGTAATGCTTCGGATTGAAGCGCGTGACGATCAGCAGCATCACCCCGATCACCGCCGCCAGCGACCACCATGCCCATTCGAAACTGCCCAACTGATCGCGGATCATCCCGGCGATCAGCGGCGACAGGCCGGCAATCAGGTAACCGATGCCTTGCACGAACGCCGTCAGGCTACCGGCGCGGCGCGGGTGGTCGAGGTGGTCGAGGGACAGGATCAAACTCATCGGGAACAGGCCGCCGATGCCCAGGCCGAGCAGGCAGGGCCACAGCAGGCTCAGGTGTTGGGGCGCGAGGATCAGGCCGCAGAACCCGAGGATGATCAGCACCAGCAACACGGCCAACACTCCGCGTTTATCCCGGCGGCGGTTGGCGAGGGCGGGGGTGACCAGGCCCGAGATGACTTCCATCGCGGTGAGGAAACCCAGGAGCAAACCGGCATGCTGTTCGCTCCAGCCTTGTTCTACGTAGTACGGCGCCAGCCACGCCAGTACGCAGGTGTAGGAGGCTGTACCGAGGCCAAAAAAGATCGCCAGCAACCAGGCGCGGCCGTTGCCGAAAAATCCTTCCTGCTTGTCAGAACCTGCCTGGGGCAGAACCGGCAGCGCCGCACGCTGGGCGGACCAGCACACCAGGGCGAGCACGGCCAGCCCCGCCCAGATCGCCAGGCCGATGCGCCAGCTACCGGTCTGCACCAGCACGAACGGGGAGAACGACGCCGCCAGCGCCGCGCCGCCCATGATCGCCGTGACGTACAAGCCCATGAACAATGAAACGTCAGCGCTGAAGCGCGACTTGATCAGCGCCGGCATCACCGCCTGGATCATCGCGATGCCGACCCCCGCAGCGATGGCGCTGACGATCAACTCCAGCGCCGAATCGAGCAACAACCGCGACAGCGTCGCCACGCCGATCACCAGCA
Organism: Pseudomonas veronii; assembly: GCF_002028325.1. Taxonomy (NCBI): domain Bacteria; kingdom Pseudomonadati; phylum Pseudomonadota; class Gammaproteobacteria; order Pseudomonadales; family Pseudomonadaceae; genus Pseudomonas; species Pseudomonas veronii. The sequence continues at coordinate 1,691,633 of NZ_CP018420.1, forward strand.
GCGACACCGCAATGCTGCGATGTTCACCGAAGCGCTTGGCCAGGCCCATGCCGAAAAACATCGCCAAGCCCATGGCCATGACCGGCAACATGGTCAGCAGCGCCGCGCTGCTGAAACTCAACGGCACCTCGCCGCGAATCGACGCTAACAACGGCCCTACGGCGGCCATCGACGGGCGCAGGTTAAGCGCGACCAGCACGACGCTGATCATCAGCCACACGGCGGTGGTGGGTTTTGCGTGAACGTTTTCCATGGGCCTGCCTTGAGTGAACAAGGGCGAATCAGGCCACGGGCGGGGGAGTGGGGCAAATGAGAAAGTCGCAGGGGCTATCTAAAAAATGCAGTTAACTGAAATACCGCACATTGGTCCACATTCCATCGGGAGGCTGCGTCGTCAGTTAGACCGGATTACATGCTTGATCTCCTGAAACGTCGTCAGCCCCCAAGGGCCCAGTTCGCGGCCGATGCTGCTTTGCTTGTAACCGCCCCACGCCGTTTGCGGGAAGATCACCTGCGGCGCGTTGATCCACACCATGCCGGCCTGCAAGGCATTGGCCACGCGTTCGGCGGCGTCGTCGTTGCGGCTGACCACGCTGGCCACCAGGCCGAAATCGCTGTCGTTGGCCAGGGCGATGGCCTCGGCCTCCGTGGTAAAGCGTCGTACACACAGCACCGGGCCGAAGATTTCTTGCCGCCACAACGCGCTGTCCAGCGGCACGTCGGTGAACAGCGTGGGGCGAATGAAATAACCCTTCGCCAAGTGCGCCGGGCGCTCACCGCCGCACAGCAAGCGGGCACCGTCCTGCACGCCGCGCTGGATATGCGCCAACACCCGTTGGTACTGGGCGCGGTTGATCAACGCGCCCATTTCCACGTCGTCGGCAAATGGGTCGGCGACGCGAATCCCTTCAGCCCGCGCAGTTAAACGCTGTAGGAATTCATCCGCGAGACTGTCCGCCACCAGCACACGACTGGTCGCTGAACACATCTGCCCGGCGTTGAAAAAGCCACCTCCACAGGCCAGCTCAAGCGCCAGGTCGAGGTCGGCATCTTCCAGCACCAGCAGCGAGGATTTGCCCCCCAGTTCCAGGCTCACGCCCTTGACGGTTTCGGCGGCGCGTTGCATTACCTGCACGCCCACCGCATTGCTGCCGGTGAAGGAAATCTTCGCCACGCGAGGGTCCGCCGCCAGCGGGGCGCCCACGGCCAAGCCGGTGCCGCAGACCAGGTTGAACACCCCCGCCGGGAAGCCGGCCGCGGCGATGATCTGCGCCAGTTGCAACTCCGCCAGCGGCGTCACTTCCGACGGTTTGAGCACCACGCAACAGCCGGCGGCCAGCGCCGGGGCGAGTTTCCAGGCGGTGGTGACCATGGGGAAATTCCACGGCACGATCAGCCCCACCACGCCGCAGGGTTCGCGGCGCAGGCGGGCGCTGAAGGCATCAGTGGGCAGCGCCACCGCGCGGTCTTGCTCGGCGTCCAGCGCCTCGGCGAGACCGGCGTAGTACTCGAAGGTGGCGATGACGTCGTCCACATCGATTCCCGCTTCGAACAACGGTTTGCCGCTGTTGCGCGACTGTACACGCATCAACGGCTCGCGCTGCTCGCTCACGCCTTGAGCCACTTTGCGCAGCAGGGCGCCGCGCTCGCGGCCGGTGCTCTGCGACCAGCCGACACACGCCGCGCTGGCGGCGTCGACCGCCTGGGTCACGGCGCGGGCATCGCCGACGCTGACCTGGGCGAGTATTTCCTCGGTGGCCGGGTTGATCACGTCCAACACGTCATGGCCCGCACGCCACGTACCATTGATATACACACCGTTTACGACCGCACTCATACCGCTACCTCCTGCATCCAACGTTCCTGGTCGATTTCAATCAGCGTCGGCCCCTGGCGATCCGCGGCGGCACGCAAGGCCACGCGCAGTGCGTCCAGGCCCTGGATGCGTTCGGCAGCGCAACCGAGGGCCGTGGCCACGCCGATGAAGTCCGGCGTGTAAATGTCGACGCCGACCGGTTCGATGGCCCGGTTGACCATGTACTTCTTGATCTCCTCGTAGCCCTGGTTATTCCACAGCAGCACGATGATCGGCGTGCGCGCCTCCACGGCGCTGGCCAGTTCCGGCAGGGTGAATTGCAGCCCGCCGTCGCCGATCAGGCACACCACCGGCTGGCCATCGCCACGCCCCAACCAGGCACCGATGGCCGCGGGCAGGGCGTAGCCCAGGGTGCCGTAGCCGGTGGACGCGTTGAACCAGCGGCGCGGGTGGTCAAGGTTCAGGGTCAGGTTGCCGCTGTACACCGGCTGCGTGGAGTCGCCCACCAGCACCGCGCCGGGCAGTTCCTCCAGCACGGTGTGGAGCATGCGGGTTTGCGCGCGGGTGGCGGCGTCCCAGGTCGGCGTCAATTCGGCCCACAGGCGGGCGACGCGCTGGGCGCCCCAGGCACTGTGGCGAGGCGCCAGCGGTTGGCGCTGGAGCTCGGCGAGCAAGGCGTCGGCGGCGATTTGCGCGTCAGCCACCAAGGCCAGCTCGGGCGGGTAATTGCGCACGGTCTGGTCGGGGTCGATATCGATGCGCAGCAGTGCGCCGGGAATCTCGAAACCGCCGGCGAAGGTCACGTCGTAGTCGGTCTCCGCCAGCTCTGTGCCGATCGCCAGCACCACATCGGCTTCGGCGACCAGGGCGCGGGTGGCGAGCAGGGACTGGGTCGAGCCGATCAGCAGCGGGTGGGCCGCGGGCAGCAGGCCTTTGGCGTTGATGGTCAGCGCCACGGGGGCGCCGAGGGTTTCGGCCAGGCGGGTCAACGCCGCGGCGGCCTCGATGGCGCCGCCGCCGGCCAGGATCAGCGGGCGTTGGGCGGCGGCGAGCCGTTGGCTCATCTGCGCGACCGCCGCCGGCGCCGCACCGGCACGCGCCACGCTGATGGGGGAGGTGCCGAGCAACGCATCGGCGTTTTCCACCAGCACATCCAGCGGGATTTCGATGTGTACCGGGCGCGGGCGCCCTGCCTGGAACAGCGCAAACGCTCGCGCCAGCACGCCGGGCAATTCTGCTGCCGACATCACGGTGTGGGAGAACGCCGCCACGCCGGCGACCAGCGCGCTTTGGTTCGGCAGCTCATGCAACTTGCCGCGCCCGCCGCCCAGCTGGCTGCGCGCCTGCACGCTGGAGATCACCAGCATCGGGATCGAGTCGGCATAGGCCTGGCCCATGGCCGTGGTGATGTTGGTCATGCCGGGGCCGGTGATGATCAAACACACGCCGGGCTTGCCGCTGGTGCGCGCATAGCCATCGGCCATAAAACCCGCGCCCTGTTCGTGGCGCGGGGTGACGTGGCGGATGTTCGAGCGCGCCAGGCCGCGATACAACTCCACGGTGTGGACGCCAGGAATACCAAACACCTGGTCCACGCCGTAGCTTTCCAGGAGCTTGACCAATACTTCGCCGCAGGTCGCCATACATGTCGCTCTCAGGTTGAGGTGAGGCGGTATTGGACCGGCTGGCCGGTAGCGGCAACAATCGATAAAAAGTCATACTAGCCATGTCCTCACGTCATGGCTGCTTGCCCTATGAAACGCCTCCCGCCGCTGCCCGCGCTGCACACGTTTTGGGTCACCGCCCAGTGCTGCAACTTCACCCACGCTGCCGCGCAGTTGCACATCACCCAAGGCGCGGTGAGCCGGCAGATCGCCGGGCTGGAAAGCCATTTGGGCTATGCCTTGTTCCAGCGCCAGGCGCGGGGCCTGAGCCTGACCGAAGAAGGTCGCGAGTGGTCGCTGCGGGTGCAGCAGGTCTTCGGCCTGATCGGTGACGCGCTGGAGCAGATCGGCCGCCGCCGCGACACCCTGCAGCTCAAGGCTTCCACCTGCGTGATGCGCTGGCTGCTGCCGCGCTTGATGCAATGGCAGCGGGAGCGCCCGGATGTGCCGGTGGAGCTGACCACGACCGTGGCCTACACCGTGGACTTTCGTCGCGAGCAATTCGATGCCGCGGTGATCTATGCGCCCAGCGCCGAACAGTCGGCCGAGGCTCGGCATCTGTTCGACGAACACCTCACCCCGGTGTGCGCGCCGGCCTTGCTGGGCGCGCTGAATACGCCAGCAGACCTGCAGCAACAGGTGCTGCTGCACCCCACGCGGGACGAGCGGGACTGGGCGTTATGGCTGAAAGCGGCGAAGACGCGCTTGAGCAATGTGAGCCAGGGCCATCATTTCGAGACGCTGGATCTGGCCATGACAGTGGCGTCCCAGGGTTCAGGCGTGGCGATTGGCGACAGCGCGTTGATTGGCGAGGACGTGAGCGCGGGGCGCTTGGTGACGCCGTTTGAATTGCGGGTGCCGACGGGGATGGGCTATTACCTGGTGTATCCGCCGGGGACAAAGCCGTCCGCCGGGCTTGACGCGTTGATGGAGTGGTTGGTCAACCAGGCGCAACAGGCGTAACGCTGAAGATCCACCTGTGGGAACCGGCAAGCCAGCTCCCACAGGTGGATCGTGTCGGCTCAGTAACCGACGGTGAAACGCTGGCGCGAATGCTTCGGTGTTTCCACTTCATCGATCATCGCGATGGCGAAGTCGGCGAAGCTGATCCAGCTGCGGCCTTCGCGGCTCACCAGCAAATCATCCTGGCCCAGGCGGAAGGTGCCGGTGCGCTCGGTTTCAACGAATTCGGCCGATGGCGACAGGAAGGTCCAATCCAGTTCCTGCTCCTGACGCAACGCCTCGAGGAACGTCGCGCCGGCACTGGCTTCAGCCTTGTACGCCTCTGGGAAACCCTCGCTGTCGATCACCCGAGTGCCGCCCGGCAGCAGCAGCGAACCCGCGCCGCCCACCACCAGCAGGCGTTTGACCCCGGCTTTTTTCACCGGGCCGATCACCGCGCTGGCGGGCAGGGTGGCGAAATGCGCCGCGCTGATCACCACATCGCCGCCGCTGATGGCCTGTTGCAAGGCCTCGGCATCCAGCGCATCGACCTGTTTGACGCTGACGCCAGGACGCACGGCGAGCTTGTCAGTGTTGCGCGCGATGGCGGTGACGCTGTGCCCGCGTCGCAGCGCTTCTTCCAGCAGTTGGCTACCGGCGCGGCCGGTGGCCCCAATGATTGCGATCTTGCTCATGACATTCTCCAGTACGGTTAAGGTTTGAAACGCTTCACCACTTCATTTCGCCCTTGGCGACTTTGGCGCTCAGTTCCAGCGAACTTTCGTCGGCGAGGGTCGGGTAACGCTTTTTCATCGCCGCGATCAGGGCGGCGGAGTCCTTGGCCTTGGCGGTTTCTTCGTCAAAGGCCTGGATGTAGTCGGCGGTAAAGGCCACGGATTGCAGCGACGGGTTGCCGAGGAAATGCCCCGGAACCACCGTGCGCGGCTGCAGTTCGGCGATGCGTTGCAGGGTGGCCAGCCAGTCTTTATGGGACTGCGCGCTCTGAGTATCGGCCATCCACAGGTGGATGTTGTCGGCGACGACCACACCGCCGACCACGGCCTTGATCGACGGCACCCATACAAAGCTGCGATCCGGCTGCGGGCCGTCGAGGCCGATCACTTCCAGCGGTTGCCCTTCAAGCGTCAGGCGGTGGCCGTCGAGCACCTGCGGCACGATGGTTTTGGCTGGCTTGTCGGCGCCCATTTTCGGGCCCCAGAACGCCAGTTTGCCGGCGACGGTGGCGTTGATGTGGTCGACCACCGCTTGCGGGGCCAGCACCTTGGCGTCGGGGAATGCGGCGGTCAGGGTGTCGAGGCCGAAGTAGTAGTCCGGGTCGCCGTGGCTGATGTAGATGGTCGTCAGGTGTTTGCCGCTGGCGCGGATCTTCTGCACCAGGTGTTCGGCCTGGCTTTTGCCGAACTGCGCGTCGACCAGGATCGCGTCTTTCGCGCCGCTGACCAGCACCGAACTGACCGGGAAGATCGCGGCCTCGCCGGGGTTGTACACGTCGAGGGTCAGCTCGGCAGCGGCCGCCTGGACGGCGAAGGCCAGGGCGGCGGTCGCCAGGGTCAGGCGCTTGAGGGTGGACAACATCGGGCAACTCCGGCAATCGGTAAGGGATGCACAGAGCTTAGTTGCACCAAACACCACAAAAAATGCGATGCTGGGACATAGTTTGTTTCTAAAATCGGGCAGATCATGGATCGTCTTCAAGCAATGCGCGTGTTTGTGACGGTGGTGGATCTGGGCAGCCAGTCCGCCGCCGCCGACCATCTGGACCTGTCGCGCCCGGTGGTCTCGCGCTACCTGGCCGAGCTGGAAGACTGGGTCGGCGCGCGCTTGCTGCATCGCACCACGCGCAAACTCAGCCTGACGGCTGCCGGCGGGGAAACCCTGCCACGTTGCCGGCAATTGCTGGAACTGTGCGGCGACATGCAGGCCGCCGTCAGCGAACCGGATGACGCGCCCCGTGGCCTGCTGCGCCTGAGTGTCAGCACCTCGTTCGGCCAGGCGCAGTTGGCCGAGGCCATCGCCGAATACGTCAGGCGCTACCCCTTGGTGACGGTCGACCTGCAGATGCTCGATCGCACGGTCAACCTGGTGGATGAGCGCATCGACCTGGCCATCCGCACCAGCAACGACCTGGACCCCAACCTGATCGCGCGGCGCCTGACGGTCTGTCGCTCGGTGGTGTGCGCGACCCCGGCCTACCTGCTTGAGCATCCGGCGCCGCAAAAGGTCGAAGACCTGGCGCGGCACAACTGCCTGACCCACTCGTACTTCGGCAAAAGCCTGTGGCATTTCGAGGAAGGCGGCGAACATGTTTCGGTGCCGGTCCACGGCAATATCACCGCCAACGAAGCCAGCACGCTGTTACGCGTGACGCTCGCCGGGGCGGGGGTGGCGATGTTGCCCAGTTATCAGGCCGGCGAGCACATCCGCCGTGGCGAACTGGTGCGCCTGTTGCCCGCGGCCGAACCGCGGCAGATGAACATCTACGCGGTGTACGCGTCGCGCAAACACATGCCGTCGGCGCTGCGTAGCCTCCTGGATTTCCTGGTGCTGAGGTTTCCGGAAACGCCGGAGTGGGACCGGGGCCTGTGACCCGACATACAGATGTTGAATGGCGTCCAATAATGGCAACTCGCCCTGGCTGACCTATGCTTTAAACAGCACCGAGTAGGTCCTTCAGAGGTCTGTGCCATGACCGTCAAAACCAGAAAGTACCTGAAAATTTTCATCCTTTGCGCCTTGGTCAGCGCGCTGTACGGCACCGCCGCCTATCGCGTCGAGCAGACCCGCATGCAGCCGAGCTTTGCGATCAGCTGCCATCAGGATCAATGCATTCCGCGCACCGGCAGTTTCAGCGCGTTGCGCTAATGGCCAACCAAGGACGATCCCGCGTTTAATCCTCGGGTGTTTCGGCCTTGAGTCGTTCGCGAAATGCCTTGGGCGAAAACCCGACCCGGCGGCGGAATAGCCGCGAGAAGTTGGTCGGGTCGGAAAAGCCCAATACCTCCGACATTTCATTGATGGTCATGCTGGTGTAGGTCAGCAGGCGCTTGGCTTCCAGCAATTGGCGGTCGTGCATGATCTGTAGCGCGGGTTGCCCACCCAATTCCCGACATGTGCCGTTCAGGTGTGAGACCGAGATACCCAGCTTGTGGGCCAGGTCTTCAATCTTCGGGTGTTCGCGATACTGCTGTTCGACCAATTGGGTAAAGCGCCGGAAATACTCGCGCCCACGCGGTGCCCGCGGGTGGCGGCGCTGGATGGCCTGGCGGCTGATCCACACCAGCAGCACGCTGACCAGAGCGTGCATCAGCATGTCCCGGGCCGGCTGCTCATCGGCGTATTCGTCCTGCAGGCGGGCGAACAGGTTGTTGAGATAGTCGCTGTCCTTGCCCGCCGGGTAACTGCCCAGCACCTGCAGGCCGTCCACCGTTGCGCCCAGCTGCGCTTGCAGGTGGCTGACCAGCGGTGCCGCCAGGGTCAGCACGTAGCCTTCGACATCTTCCGCAAACCGGAATCCGTGCACACACAGCGGCGGCAGCACCTGCAAGGTCGCTTCGTTGAGGGTGGTGCGCTGGCCTTCGATTTCCAGTTGCGCCTGACCTTGGTGGACGTACAGCAACTGGCACAGATCCGCGTGCCGGTGGGGCTGGATTTCCCACTGGTAGTCCCGGCTGCGTCGGGAAATCGTTTCGCAGTGCAACAAATCCGGCGTCGGCCATTGCTGGTTTTCCCCGTACAGCTTGAACACCGGAATCGCGGAACTGGCAGTTTTGGTCATAGTTTCAATCCGATACTCAGGCAAGTGGTTCGGTAATCGCCCCGATTGGCAAAAAGCGCAGGCTTTGGCGCAGTTTTCACCTTCTTATAGCGCCCACTCAAGTGAAAAATGTCAGCAACAAGACCAATGACAACTCTTTCACCTTATCCGTTCGGGTGAATTTTTCGGGCCATAAAAATAATGAAAACGCTGAAAACTCAAGTCGCCATCATCGGCGCCGGTCCTTCGGGACTGTTGCTCGGCCAACTGTTGCAGCAGGCCGGTATCCAAACCCTGATTCTAGAGCGCCAGAGCGCCGATTACGTGCTGGGGCGCATCCGTGCCGGGGTGTTGGAGCAAGGCATGGTCGACCTGTTGCGCGAGGCCGGCGTCAGCCAGCGCATGGACGCGGAAGGCCTGGTCCATGATGGCTTCGAACTGGCGCTTAATGGCCAACTGACTCACATCGACCTCAAGGCGCTCACCGGCGGTCAATCGGTGATGGTCTACGGCCAGACCGAAGTGACCCGCGACCTGATGGCCGCACGCGCCGCCACCGGTGGCGTCACCTTGTATAACGCGCGTGAGGTGCAACCCCACGGGCTCAAAACTGATCAACCCTGGCTGACGTTCGAACATGAAGGCGAAGCCTATCGCCTGGAGTGTGATTACGTGGCCGGTTGCGACGGTTTTCACGGTGTCGCCCGGCAATCGATCCCGGCCGAGTCGCTGAAGGTCTTCGAGCGGGTGTATCCCTTCGGCTGGCTGGGCATCCTGGCCGACACGCCGCCGGTCCATCCTGAACTGGTGTACGCCAAGCATGCGCGTGGGTTTGCCTTGTGCAGCATGCGTTCGCCGACGCGCAGCCGTTACTACCTGCAAGTACCCGTCGAGGAGTCGGTCGATGAGTGGTCGGACCAGCGTTTCTGGGCTGAACTGAAAACGCGCCTGCCAAGCCAGTTGGCCGAGCAGTTGGTGACCGGGCCGTCGATCGAAAAAAGCATCGCGCCGCTGCGCAGCTTCGTGGTCGAGCCGATGCAGTACGGGCGTTTGTTTCTGCTGGGGGATGCGGCGCACATCGTCCCACCCACCGGGGCCAAGGGCTTGAACCTGGCGGCGAGCGACGTGAGCACGCTGTTTCGCATCTTGCTCAAGGTCTACCGCGAGGGGCGCGTGGAGTTGCTGGAGAAGTATTCGGAAATCTGCCTGCGACGCGTGTGGAAGGCTGAGCGGTTTTCCTGGTGGATGACGTCGATGCTGCATCAGTTTCCCGAAGCGGACGGGTTCAGCCAGCGCATTGCCGAGAGCGAACTGGCGTACTTCATCCACTCGCACGCCGGTCGCACCACCATCGCGGAAAATTACGTCGGGCTTCCTTACGAAGCTATCGAATAGCCTGCTATCGTATCGAGCATGCCCGCAGGTCGCCTTTTCCTGCGGGCCTTGCTCGAAGGTTTACCGTGACTCAGCTCAATCAGCCTACTCCAGCCGTACCTGCCGTGCGCAGCATCCTCGTCTCGTTGATGATGGCGATCTTCCTCGGTGCCTTGGACCAGACCATTGTCGCCGTGTCCATGCCGGCCATTTCCGCGCAGTTCCACGACGTCAACCTGCTGGCCTGGGTGATCTCCGGCTATATGGTGGCGATGACAGTGGCGGTGCCGATCTACGGCAAGCTCGGCGACCTGTACGGGCGGCGGCCGATGATGCTGATCGGCATGGGCCTGTTCACCCTGGCGTCGCTGTTCTGTGGCATGGCGCAAAGCATGGAGCAACTGGTGCTGGCGCGGGTGCTCCAGGGCATCGGCGCCGGCGGGATGATTTCGGTGAGCCAGGCGATCATCGGCGACATCATCCCGCCGCGCGAGCGCGGGCGTTACCAGGGCTATTTCAGCGGCATGTACGCGGTGGCCAGCGTGGCCGGGCCGGTGCTGGGCGGTTATATGACCGAGTACCTGTCCTGGCGCTGGGTGTTTTTGATCAACCTGCCGTTGGGCGCCGGCGCCTGGTACGTGGCCCATCGCAGCCTGGTCGGGCTGCCGTTGCCGCAACGCAAGCCGATCATCGATTACCTCGGTACCGTGCTGCTGATCATCGGCTTGAGCGCCTTGCTGCTGGGCATCACCGAGATCGGCCAGGGCCATGATTGGCGCAATGACTCGGTGCTAGCGTTGCTGGCCTGCGCGCTGGTGGCGCTGAGCATATTTGTCTGGCATGAGCGGCGTGCGCGGGAACCGTTGTTGCCGATGCACCTGTTCGCCAACCGCAGCGCGGTGCTGTGCTGGTGTACGATGTTTTTCACCAGTTTCCAGGCGATTTCCCTGACGGTGCTGATGCCTTTGCGCTTTCAGACCGTGACCGGTTCCGGCGCCGACAGTGCCGCGCTGCACCTGCTGCCACTGGCGATGGGCTTGCCGATGGGCGCCTACTTTGCCGGGCGCATGACCTCGGTGACCGGGCGCTATAAACCACTGATCCTCAGCGGCGCCGTGTTGAGCCCCTTGGCGATTCTCGGCATGGCCTACAGTGCGCCGCAGGCGATGGGGCTGACGGCGATGTTCATGCTGTTGTGCGGCATCGCTGCCGGCATGCAGTTCCCGACCTCGCTGGTGGGCACGCAGAACTCGGTGGAACAGCACGATATCGGCGTTGCCACCAGCACCACCAACCTGTTCCGTTCCCTGGGCGGGGCGGTCGGGGTGGCGTGCATGTCGGCGTTGTTGCTGGCGCTGTTGCAGGACTTCAGCTTTGCCCACCTGGCCCGCGGCGCGCTGGTGGTCGAGGGCGGTTCCGGCAGCGTTTTGCTCGACGGCCTGAACGCCGCCCCAGGCCCGGCGCAGGATGCCCTGCGCGGAGAACTGGCGGTGACGTTCCGGCATTTGCTGATGGTCAGTGCGGCGGTGTCGTTGCTGGGGTTGGCGGCGGCGATTGCGATGCCCGATCGCATGCTGCGCGGCCGTGAAGACAAGGCCCGCTGACGGGCCGGCTGGACACCCAAATGTGCGAGCGGGCTGGCCCGCTCCCAGCGGTTTGACCGCCTGTGCAATTCAAGGGCTGTAATAACCGACCGCCACCATGAAATGCCCGGTTTTGCGCAAATAAGCATGCTTGTTCTCGACCTTGCCGGTCACCGGGTTTTTCCAACGGTACGTGTACTCACCCTGATCCTGCTCCGCCATCAACTTGAGGATCGGTGCGCCCACCGGCTTGCCGTCGGGGTCCTTGATCTTGCTGAAGTCGGTGTTGATCAGCCGCAGGTTGGTGCCATGGGCGACATAGCGCCGGGTATCGAGGTCGACCACGAACACGTAGAGATCGTCCTGCAGGAAACCGCCCTGCAATGAGTTGATCGCCTTCAGCGTGCCGGCTTCATCCTTGACCAGCGCCTTGACGGCCTGGTCCCGCAGCGCTCGCGCCTGTTCCGGCGTGGCCCGTGGCAGGTAATAGCCCACCGCGAGGATGCGTTCGCCGACACGTTGATAAAACACATGCTTGTGTTCGATCTTGCCGTCGTTCCAGTTCTGCCAGCGGTAGTCGGCCTGCTGGATGCCCTGGCCTTCCGGTGCCTTGAGCGCGTCCTTGAACGACTGGCGCAAATCCGCCCCGAGCACTTCGGACACATCGCGGCCGATCAAGGCGGAGGAGGGCCCGCCGCTGGCCAGCAACACGCCCTGGGTGTCGACCACGAACACATAGCGGTCATGGTCGACGAACTCGCCCTGGCGGCTGAAGGCGGCGAAGGCCTTGTCGCCATTGCTCTGGTAGTAGGCCAAGGCTTTCCCCAGCAGAGCCTTGGCCGCCTGGGCGTCCTCCTCCGGCAAGGTGGCGGCGTGTACCTGGCTGAAACCCAACAGCAGCAGCCAGCTGAATCGGAGCAGTCGCTTCATTATCCGTGCCTCGTTCTTATGGATGTGAGCACAGCTTAGACGGCTGCAGCTCAGGGCGCCGCCAGCCATTGATTGACGATGCCGTCGTACACCCCGGTGGCCACGCTCAGGTGCAACCACTGGTCGACGTAACTTTTCCAGGCCACATCGTCGCGGGGCAGCAGGAAGGCTTTCTCGCTGTATTGCATCTGCCGCTGCGGGTTGACCGCGCACAGCCCCGGCTTGAGTTTCTGCTGGAAGCGCGCCTCGCTGGCGTCGGTGATCATCACATCGGCCTTGCCCGCCAGCAGTTCGTCGAAGATGGTCACGTTGTCGTGCAGGCGTATCTGCGCCTGGCCCAGGTGTGCCCGGGCGAACACTTCGTTGGTGCCGCCCGCCGGCTCGATCACCCGCACCTGCGGCTGGTTGATCTGCTCGACGCTCTGGTAACGCTGCACATCGGCGCAGCGCACCAGCGGGATCTTGCCGTCGACGCCGAGGGACTGGCTGAAGAAGGCTTTTTTCTGGCGTTCCAGCGACACCGAAATACCGCCCACGGCGATGTCGCAGCGGTGCGCGAGGAAGTCCGGCATCAGGCTTTTCCAGGTGGTGGGCACCCAGGCGATCTTGGCGTTGAGGCTCTTGGCCAGGGACTCGGCCATGGCGATATCGATGCCTTCGTAGCGGCCATCGGCACGCAGGAAGGTGTAGGGCTTGTAGTCGCCGGTGGTGCAGACGGTGAGCGTGCCGCTGTCGAGCACGTTGTCCAGGCGCGAGGGGGGCGTGTCCGCGAAGGCGGGTGTCGCCAGACTCACCAATACACACAGGGCTAAAGGAGCTTTCATGCGGTCGAGTCCTTGGGCATGATCGGGCGGCCATTATTTCCAGCAAGATGGCGGGGTGGCAAGGACGGCGAATGTTTAGCCAACGTGCAACCAAACTCCGTCAACCCTGAATTGACGCCCCTGACCCGGCGTGTGACGCTGCCGGGCATCTCCCTCACGGTGATTCGCCCATGGACGGTTACCCCGACACTTACCCCGAGACACTGCCTGGCGTCGTCGCGCCGAGCGGTCCGGCGGATGTCGAGGCGTTGCCCTCCGCGCTGGCTTTCTGGGCCCTGTTCCACTGTCGACATGCGCGCCCACCAGATACCTCTCTCCTACGTTGATCTACCCGATGGATGACGCGCACCTGCGCGCATCCGCCCGGCGGCGCCTGTGCGCCTGCCTGACGCAAACGTATGAGAATTGCCATGAGTGTTTTTGCCAGCCTGCACGAAGCCCGCTCTTTCCTTGAGCAGAACCCGGACATCGAGATGTTCGAGCTGTTTATCCTCGACAACAATGGCGTGCCGCGCGGCAAGTTGCTGCATCGCGACGAACTGCTGGCGGTGTATGAAAGCGGCCGCCCGCTGCCCAGCACGATCCTTGGCCTGACCATCCATGGCGATGACGTGGAAAACTCCGGGCTGGTGTGGGAGGTGGGCGATATCGACTGCCGTGCGTACCCGATCAGCGGCAGTTTGCAGCGCATGCCATGGCGGCTGATTCCGACGGCGGCGGTGCAAGTCAGCATGCACCCCACCGAAGGCTTGCCCGCCACCGTGGCCGACCCCCGGCACGTGCTGGCCAGGGTGATCGACGGGCTCAAGGCCGATGGTTATTACCCGGTGATGGCGGCGGAACTGGAGTTCTACCTGCTCGACCAGAAACCCGACCACAACGGCCGCCCGCAACCGGCGCGCGACATGGACGGCGGCCGCCCGCGTGCGACCCAGGTCTATGGCCTGCGCGAGCTGGAGCAGATCGAGCCGTTTCTCGCCGACCTTTACAGCGCCTGCAAACTGCAAGGCATCCCGGCGCGCACGGCAATTTCCGAATACGCGCCGGGCCAGGTCGAAATCACCCTCGAACACCGCACCGATGCCCTGCAAGCGATGGACGAAGCGGTGCGCTACAAACGCCTGGTCAAAGGCGTGGCGCACAAGCACGGGATGACGGCGTGCTTCATGGCCAAACCGTTCGACGACCTGGCCGGCACCGGCATGCACATGCACGTCAGCCTGGCGGACGCCGAAGGCCATAACCTGTTCGCCAGCGAGGCCGCCGACGGCACGCCGCTGCTGCGCCAGGCGGTGGGCGGCATGCTCAGCACCTTGCTCGATTCGCTGCTGATGTTCTGCCCCAACGCCAACTCCTATCGCCGCTTCCAGACCAACAGCTATGCGCCGCTGGCCGCCACCTGGGGCGTCGACAACCGCACTGTCAGCCTGCGTGTGCCGGGTGGTCCGGCGCCGTCGCGGCACATCGAACACCGCCTCTGCGGCGCCGACGCCAACCCTTATCTGGCGGCGGCGGCGATCCTCGCCGGTATCCACCGCGGCATCCGCGAACGACTTGACCCCGGCGCTCCGGTGGAAGGCAACGGCTACGCCCAGGCCAACGCGTTGCTGCCCACCGATTGGCTCACCACCCTGCGCGCCCTGGAAGACTCCAGCTGGGCACGGGAGGCGTTCGGCAGTGAGTTTCTCGGCGTGTACCTGGCGGTGAAACGGGCTGAATATCGGCAGTTCATGGGCGAGGTGGGCGAGCAGGACTGGCGCTGGTATCTGCACTCGGCGTGAACGGATTGACGGTGGTGGTTTTTTCGACCTTTTTTTCACGTTGCACTGGTTAAGCTGCGAATCAAGGTCATTCACTACCGTTCCACTCACATGAGCCCGTGATGTTGTCACCACCACTTTCGTCCATCGAGATTGAATACGCCGAACGCTGTGACCGTGAGCACGCCAGGGTCTGCGGCGATACGCGCCCGCCTGGGCTGCGTCAGCGTCTGGCGGCGTGGCGTGACGGGCGGCTGGTGCGCAATGCCCTCAAGGTGGCCGGCGAGCCCGGTCTGATCCTCGACCTGGCCTGCGGTTCGGGGCGGTTCTGGCCGGTGTTGGCCGAACACGTCAACCGGGTCATCCTCGCCTCGGATAACTCCCAGGACATGCTCGACCATGCCCGCACCCATCACCCGGCGGCGCTGCTCAAGCGGGTCAAGACCTTTCAGGGCTCGGCGTTTTCCATCGGCTTGTCGGCGAACGCGGTAGATTGCATTTTCTGTCTGGAATTGTTTCGCCACGTGCCCAGCAGCGAAGGGCGCCAAGCGCTGCTGCAGGAGTTTCATCGGGTCAGCCGCGACACCGTGATCGTGTCGGTTGCCTCCCGGACGCCAGTGGAGGAGGAGTTCTGCCAGGCAGGGTTCCAGGTCCTGAATCACCAGGAGTTCATTCCTGGCTCCAGCGTATGGCGTGTCTACGTTCTACGTAAGATGGGATAACTCCAATCTGTCGGACTATTCTTTACACGCTGTCGGAGTTTTCATGATTGCGTGTGCACTGCGGATGCTCGCAAGTCCCTTCCGCGATATATACTGCGCGCCATTCTTCAAGGGAGAGCCGTGTGGCCATCGATATTCACTGGATCTGCGACAACGATAGCCTCGGCCAGCATTGCGCCGAATGGCAGCAGTTGCCATTCGTCGCCCTCGACACCGAATTCATGCGGGTCGACACCTTTTATCCCATTGCCGGGCTGATCCAGATCGGTGATGGCGTTCGCGCTTACCTGATCGACCCCCTGACCATCGACAACTGGCAACCACTGGCGGCGTTGCTGGAAAACCCGGCCGTGATCAAAGTGGTCCACGCCTGCAGTGAAGACCTGGAAGTGTTGCTGCGCCTGACCGGCAGCCTGCCGGTGCCGTTGTTCGACACCCAACTGGCCGCGGCTTACCTGAACCTCGGCTTCTCCATGGGCTATTCGCGCCTGGTGCAAGCCGTGCTCGATATCGACTTGCCCAAGGGCGAAACCCGCTCGGACTGGCTGCAGCGCCCGTTGTCCGAGACCCAGGTGAGCTACGCCGCCGAAGATGCGGTCCACTTGGCCGAGGTCTTCATTCGCCTGCGCCCGCGGCTGTCGGACGACAAATACGCCTGGGTCCTGGAAGACGGTGCCGAACTGGTGGCCAACCTGCGCCGCGAAGTCGACCCTTACGAGGTGTACCGCGAGGCCAAGCTGGCGTGGAAACTGTCCCGTGCCCAACTCGCCGTGCTGCGTGAACTGTGCGCCTGGCGCGAGCAGCAAGCGCGTGCCCGTGACCTGCCGCGCAATCGCATCATTCGTGAACACTCGCTGTGGCCCCTGGCCAAATCCCAGCCGGATAACCTCGCCGCCCTGGGCAAAATCGAAGACATGCACCCGCGCACCGTGCGTCAGGATGGCCAGTTTCTGCTGGACCTGATCAAGCGCGCCGGCAGCGTGTCCATGGACCAATGGCCGCCCGCCGTGGCTGAACCGCTGCCGGTGGATGCCGCTGCGCTGATCAAGCACCTGCGCGCCTTGGGCCAGGCGCAAGCCGAACGCCTGGAGATGGCGCCGGAACTGATGCTGCGCAAGAAAACCCTCGAAGCCCTGGTCAAAAGTGGCTACCCCGACGGGCCTTACCAATTGCCAGACTCGCTGCGTGGCTGGCGCCGCGAGTTGATGGGCCAGGCGCTGCTCGACAGCCTGGCCACTGCCGGAGAACAGCCTTGAAACGTATTTGCTCCATCTATCGCAGCTTGAAACGCAACGAAATGTATCTCTACGTGCTGAAAAGCGATGCCCTGGAGCGCGTGCCGGAACCCTTGATGGAAGCCTTCGGCAAGGCCCATCACGCCTTCGACATGGTGCTGACGCCCGAGCGCAAGCTGTCGCGCGAGGACATCGCAGTGGTCCTGGAAAACCTCGAAAAGCAGGGCTACCACCTGCAAATGCCACCGGCCGAGGACGAGTACATCGAACACTTGCCCGAAGAGCTGCTGCGCCGCAACGACCCGATGTGATCGCGGCGTGCCCTGCCCGGGGCGCATTCTTTTCCATGGAATCGTATTAATGGATGGTGGCCGTAAGGATGCGGGCGGCCGTCCGCATTGTTTTTGAAAGGTTTGAACCATGCGTGTTCTGATTGCTGAACAGGATCACCCGCTCTACGCCCGGTTGCTGAGCGAAGCGGCCCCGGACCTCGAGGTGTTGACCAGCGGCGACTCGGCCGAACTCTCGCGCCTGGCGGCCGATTGCCCGGTGTGGCTCGGCCAGCCGGACCTGCTCGCCACCCTGTTGCGCCAGGGGCACCAGCCGCAGTGGCTGCAATCGACCTGGGCCGGCATCACGCCGCTGCTGGCTGACGGCCTGCCCCGCGACTATCGCTTGACCCGTGCGGTGGGGATTTTTGGCCAGGTCATGGCGGAATTTATCCTCACCTACATGCTCGGCCATGAACGCGAAGTCTTGGCGCGCCTGGTCAGCCAGGTCGAGCGCAAGTGGGACAACCGCATGGGCCAGAGCCTGGCGGGGCGCACGGTGCTGATCGTCGGCTGCGGTGATATCGGCCAGCGCGTGGCGCAGTTCCTCGTGCCGTTTGGCGTCAAGCTGTACGGCATCGCCAGCCAGGCGCGCGAGCAGGCGCCGTTTGTCGAAGTGGCCGCGCTCGATCAACTCGGCCGGCTGGTGGGCGAAGCGGACTACGTGATCAACCTGTTGCCCAACACGCCGAACACCCACGACCTGTACGACGCGGCGCTGTTCAAGCAATTCAAGCCGAGCGGGTTGTTTATCAACGTCGGCCGCGGCGTTGCGGTGGTTGATGCGGATCTGGTCGAAGCGTTGAAAGAAGGGCACCTGGCTGGCGCGGTGATCGACGTGTGCCGCCAGGAACCGTTGCCGCAGCGCCACCCGTTCTGGACCGCCTGGGGCTTGCTGCTGACCGGGCACAGCTCGGCGCCGACCTCGCCGTCGATGATGGTGCAACTGTTTCTGGAAAACGTGCGCGCCTACCAGGCCAAGCAAGTGTTGCGCGGTGAAGTGGATTTCGAGCGCGGCTACTGACACCGCGTCGAACCACAGGTGGGGGCTGGCGAGCCAGCTCCCACGTCAGTCCTAGAGACTGAAATCGCCTTGCGAAACCAGCTCGCTCAACGGCTTGCGCGGGCTTGGGGTCTCACGGCCTTGCAGGTACTCGGGCAAGCTCGACTTGTCGCCCAGCTTGCCAATCGCGACCGCCGCATGCAGCGCATAACCCTCGGGAATCTTCAGCTCCTTGCGCGTCAGCGCCTGATCGAAGCCGGCCATGCCATGGCTGTGCCAGCCGCTGAGGCTGGCCTGCAGCGCGAGGTAGCCCCAGGCCGAACCGGTGTCGAAGGTGTGCCACAGCGCCGGGGTTTCTTCGCTGGCGCCGGGGGCGATGAAGTCGGTTTTCGAGGCGATGATCACCAGGGCCGACGCATGCTGCGCCCAGTTGCGGTTGAATTCGTTCAACAGGCCGAGGAAACGCTCCCAGTCCGGCGTGTCACGGCGCGCATAGAGAAAACGCCAGGGCTGCGAGTTGTAGGCCGATGGCGCCCAGCGCGCGGCTTCGAAAAAACTCAGCAGGGTTTCCTGCGGGATGCTCTCGCCGGTAAAGGCGCGGGGCGACCAGCGCTCAGTGAACTGGGGGTTGATCGGGTAATCGGCAGCGCGGGGGTTGGTGCTCATGGGCAGTTCCTGATCGTCAATTCGGCGCTCAAAGCTACTGCGCTCCCGCTAGACTGACAAGTCTTGCAACACCGCCAGTCGTAAGCGCTTGGCCCCAGTGGCCTTGGGCACTAGACTGGCGGCCTTTTCACCCACCGATACCGATGTAGAGCCATGGCCGCCAAAGTCGAACCTTTCTGGATACGCAAAACCCTTGAACACCTCGATCAGGAGGAGTGGGAGTCGTTGTGCGACGGCTGTGGCCTGTGCTGCCTGCAAAAGCTCGAGGATGAAGACGACAACAGCGTCTATTACACGCGCATCGCCTGCAAACTGCTCGACCTGAAAACCTGCCAGTGCACCGATTACCCCAACCGCCGCGCGTCGGTGCCCGACTGCATCCAGCTTACCCCGGGCCAGGCCGACCAGTTCAAGTGGTTGCCGCCCACCTGCGGTTACCGCCTGGTCAGCGAGCGCAAGGACTTGCCGCTGTGGCATCACCTGGTCTGCGGCGACCGTGACGCCGTGCATCACGAACGCATTTCCCAGTCCGGACGCATGCTCCGCGAAGGCAGCGTGCCCGAAGAAGACTGGGAGGATTACCTGATCTTCCGCGCTGGCTGAACAAGGAGCGAGTATGAAGGGCCTGACCCGGCTGGCGGCAAGCCTGGTGTTGCTGGCGCTGAGCACACCGGCGTGGTGCGCGAAGAAAGTCGACTTGGACTATCACGTCAAACTGCTGCCCCAGAGCGATCAGGCTGAGGTGCGCGTGAGTCTGTCCCAGGGTTCGGCGGTGCGCAGCCTGGATTTCGAGCTGGGGCGCGACGGTGACTACAGCGATTTCAAGGCCGATGGCCAATGGAAAGTCAGTGGCCATCGCGGCCTTTGGCAACCCAGCGCCGACAAGGCCAGCCTGACCTACCGTGTACGCCTCAGCCATGCGCGCAAGCCGGGTATCTATGAAACGCGCATGACGCCGGGTTGGGCGCTGTTTCGCGGGGAAGACCTGGTGCCGACCGCGCACCTCGACCAGCAGGACGGCGTCGAGCTGGTCTCGCGCCTGGTGTTCGAGCTGCCGACGGGCTGGAAAAGCGTCGAAACCGCCTGGCCGCGTATCGGCAAGCACACCTTCCGGATCAACAACGTCTCGCGCCTGTTCGACCGCCCCACCGGCTGGATGCTCGCCGGTAACCTCGGCAGCCGCCGTGTGCGCCTGGGCGAAACCGACGTCACCGTGGCCTCGCCCAAGGGCCAGGCCATGCGCCGTATGGATGTGCTGACGTTGCTGACTTTCGTCTGGCCGCAGGTGGAAGCCGCGTTCCCGCGTCACCCCGCCAAGCTATTGATTGTCGGCGCCAGCGACCCGATGCGCCGTGGCGCCTTCTCGGCGCGCGACTCGGTCTACCTCAACAGCCGCACGCCGCTGGTCAGTGAAAACGGCAGCAGCCCGTTGATCCGCGAAGTGGTGCATGCCATCGGCCGCTTCAGTGACCATGATGCCAGCGACTGGATCAGCGAAGGCCTGGCGGAGTATTACGCGATCGAGTTGCT
The DNA here is from genome assembly GCF_002028325.1 of Pseudomonas veronii. Taxonomy (NCBI): domain Bacteria; kingdom Pseudomonadati; phylum Pseudomonadota; class Gammaproteobacteria; order Pseudomonadales; family Pseudomonadaceae; genus Pseudomonas; species Pseudomonas veronii. The sequence goes on from NZ_CP018420.1 coordinate 1,711,786, forward strand.
GCGCCGTGGCGGCGGGATCACCGATGAGCGCTATGCGGCGATACAGGCGCGGTTGACCCGCGAAGGCAAGGACGTCACCAGCCTGCGTGGCGAGCACGTCAGCGGCGCAACCGTGGCGCGGGCAGTGGTGGTGATGCAGGAGCTGGATCGCGAGATCCGCGTGAAAACCCACAACAAGCGCTCGCTGGATGATCTCGCGCAAGTGGTGATGCGGGCGAACAGCGTCAGCACCCCAGAGTTTGTGCGACTGGCCCAGAGCATCATCGGCGAGTCGTCGGTGGTGCTGGACTCCAAGCTGTTGCGCTGACCCAGAATAAAGGTGGGAGCAAGCCGCCTCCCACATCTGGATCAGCAACAGACAGAAGACTTGGCTCAGCCGGTGGTTTTTGTGGCCTTTTCGGCCCCCGTTTGCGCCTTGGTCTTCAGGTTCTTCAACTCGTCACCGGCCCGCTCGATTTTCGTGCGCAGGCTGTTCATTTCCTGGCGACCTTGTTCCAGCTTGTCCTTGAGCGAACTGTGCCCGGTAAACCCACGCGTCAGCGCCACGCCGCCAATCGCCACCTGGAGCAGCCCGAAAATCCCGCCACGGCGCAGGCCTTTGCCGACCATGATCACGCCGCCGGCCACCGAGCCGATGCGCTCCCAACCGTGTACGTTCTGCGTGGGGCGGGCCTGGCGTGGGGTGGATTCAATGACAGGTCGCAGGGTTTTGCTGTCGCTCATGATCGGTCTCCAACAAGGGCTAGTGATACGCAACTGACTGTGTGCAGGCGCCGGATGTTCCCGGCAACTCAGTATTTGGGCCCCGAGCGGGTGTTATTGCCCTTGGCCAGGCGGTCGTAGAGCACCACGTTGACGGTGGCGGCGAGGTTCATGCAGCCGGTGGTCGGGATGTACACCACGTCTTCACACCAGTCGCGAATCTCTTTGTCGAGGGAGCCATCTTCGGGGCCGAAGATGTACAGCGCGCGGTCGGGGTGGGTGTATTCGGGCAGCGGGCGGGCGCCGTCCACCAGTTCGACGGCGACTGGGATGCAGCCCAGCGGCAGGATTTTTCTCAGGTCATCGATGCCGATCAGCGGAATGTCGTGGTGGACCTTCTTGGTGTCGGTGATGAAATCCCGGGCGCGCTCGTAGCGTTTGCCGGTGTAGAACACCGAGGCCACGCCGTAGCAACCGGCGGCGCGCATCACCGAACCGACGTTTTCGGGGGATTTGGGGTTATACAGACCGATGCAGCTGTAGCGTTTATTGCCCACGGGGAAGGGTGCCTTGGAGAAAAGCGGCGATTATACGGGGATTGGTCGGGCTGTGGTCGCTATCGAGCGCTGCGCCGCTGGCACTGCTGCCTTCGCGAGCAAGCCCGCTCCCACATTGGTCCGTGTCCATGCTCTGGAATGCGGTCAAGGGTAGGAGCGGGCTTGCCCGCGAAGAGGGCGGGGCAGCCCGCGCGCAACTTCAGTCGTCTTTCTTCATCAACCCTGCCAACGCCGCGAACGGGTTGTGCGTGGCCTTGGCGATCGTCGGGCTGCTGGTGGAGCCTTCGCCGAAGTACTGCTGGTCGGTGTAGCGCGAGTGCTCGTTGTCGTGGCAGTACAGGCACAGCAACTCCCAGTTGGACCCATCCTGGGGATTGTCGTCATGGTTGTGGTTGCGGTGGTGTACGGTCAGTTCGCTCAGGCGCTTGCCGGCGAATTCACGGGCGCAGCGGCCGCACACGTGGGGGTACATTTTCAGGGCTTTGTCGCGGTAGCCCATTTCCCGGTCGCGCTGGGCATCGGCGAGGATGCGGTCGAGCTTGGCGGTGTGGGAGGGCGGGTTGGTCGAGCTCATCATGGCTCCTGTCTTCGGGTGGGTCACGGATAGGGTTGATTCTAGCCAATCGCGGCGCAATTAGCCCTTGAGCTTTTCCGCAATCCAGATGGTGTGCCGCGTGCCCTTGTTGCCATGGGCGAACACTTGCACTTCCTCGGCCTTGAAACCGGCCTTGCGCAGCTTGTCGCTGAACAGCTTGTCGGCGCTGGCCGACCACACCGCAAGTACGCCCTTGGGGCGCAGGGCCTTGGCGCAGGCGGCCAGGCCACCGGCGGAGTAGAGCCAACTGTTGGCTTTTTGCGTAAGGCCTTCGGGGCCGTTGTCCACGTCGAGCATGATCGCATCAAAGCCCTGGGGCTCTGCTTGCAGCACCTTGGCCACGTCTTCCATGCGGACCACGGTGCGCGGGTCAAGCAGCGGGCGCCCGGCCTTTTCGCCCAAGGGGCCACGGTTCCATTCCACGACACCGGGCACCAGTTCTGCCACCACCACTTCGGCGGTCTTGCCCAGGTGCTTGAGGGCCGACGCGAGGGTGAAACCCATGCCCAGCCCGCCGATCAATACCCGCGAACCGGGGCGGCCGGCGACTTTGCGACAAGGGATTTCTGCCAGCGCGTCTTCGGAGCCGTGCATGCGCGTGTTCATCAACTGGCCGCCGTCGCCGCCCTGGATCTTGATGACAAAGTCCTCGCCGTATTCGAACAGGCACAAGGCACCGCCGTTGTCGGGGATCGGGGTGGTGTCCAGCAGAACGAAACGTTTCATGGAGATCTCATTGGGAAGGGCATTCTTGCGCGGTTGGGAGTAGCCTTACGACATTCCGGTCAGGCCATGGAGCCATCGATGAAGTGCAGCATTCTAACGGTCATTGTGTTGGGCGCGCTCACATTGGGTGTGGCGCAGGCTCAGGAGTTGCAAACCGTACCGGTTGCGCCGGCGCCAACCCCAGGCGCGCCGGGCACCCCCACCCCGACGCTGTATCCGCAAGTCACCCCGCCGGCGGTGCCCAAGACGAACGGCTCGCCGCCGCTGGTGCCTATCGTGTTACCTGCGCCACCGAAGGACCAGACGGTCCCCGGCGTGCCACCGAACGACAGCAAACCGAAGACACCCGGCGGTTAACCGCGTCGAGCGCTCCAGCGTTCAGCCAGGACCGCTAAACCAGCCCCAGCGCCTTGAACACAAATGCATATTCGAGCGCTACGTCACGTAATCCCTGGTAACGCCCGCTCATGCCGCCATGGCCGGCCCCCAGTTCGGTCTTGAGCAGCAGCAGGTTGTCGTCCGTCTTGGTGTCGCGCAGCTTGGCCACCCACTTGGCCGCTTCCCAGTACTGCACGCGGCTGTCGTTGTAGCCGGCGATCACCAGCAGGGCCGGGTAGGCCTGGGCGCGCACGTTCTCATACGGCGCATACGCCTTGATGCGCGCATAGACCTCGGGCTCCTGCGGGTTGCCCCACTCGTCGTACTCGGTGACGGTCAGCGGCAGGTCCGGGTCGAGCATGGTGTTGAGCACGTCGACGAACGGCACTTCGGCAATTGCCGCCTGGAACAGTTCTGGACGCTGGTTGAGCACCGCGCCGATCAACAGGCCACCGGCACTGCCGCCGCTGATCACCAGCTGTTTGGCGCAGGTCAAACCCTGTGCGATCAGGTGTTCGGCACAGGCGATAAAGTCGCTGAATGTGTTCTGCTTGTGTTCTTGTTTGCCATTGCGATACCAGGCTTCGCCCAGCTCGCCGCCGCCGCGCACATGCGCAATGGCAAACGCGACGCCACGGTCCAGCAGGCTCAGGCGCGCGTGGGAGAACCACGGATCGAGGCTCTGGCCGTAGGCGCCATAACCATAGAGGTACAGCGGCGTCGGTTTGCCAAGCTGGTCGCGCTTGACCACCAGGCTGATCGGCACCTGGGTGCCATCGGCGGAGGTTGCCCACAAACGCTGGCTGACGTAATCGTCGGCGTTGAAGACGCCGAGTACCGGGGTTTCCTTGAGCACCTGTTGCGCGCCGCTGGCCAGTTCCAGCTGGCGCACCTGGGCCGGACGGTTCAGGGCTTCGTAGCGCAGGCGGATCTTGTCGCTGGGGAATTCCAGGCTGTTTTGTACATAGAGGCTGTAGGCAGCGTCAGGCAATTCCACACGATAGGTCGGTAGACCCTGGGGATGCACTTCGATGACCGGCAGGCCGCCGATGCGCAGGCTCAAGGTCATGGCGCCGGCATTCAGGCTCACGCCGTCGAGCATCACCTCATCGCTGTGGGGGATCAGGTTTTTCCAGTCGGCCTGGGTCGGCACGCGGCCGGTGTCGGCGGCGACGAACAGGGCGTAGTTGATGCCGTCGCGGTTGCTGCGGATGAACCAGGTCCACGCACCGTCGAGCTGGCCGTGGTCGACGTCGTACTCGTGGTCTTCGACCCGTGGCGCCAGGCAGGTGAAGTCCAGGTGCGGCTGGTCGGCGTCCAGCGCCCAGATTTCACTGGTGGTCTTGCTGCCCAGGGCCACCAGCAACTGGCGCTCGGAGCTGGAACGGTAGCAGTGCAGGAAGAAACGCCCGTCGGTCTCGTGGAACACTTCCTGCGCGGCGGTGCCGTCCAGGCGATAGCGGTAGAGTTTGTGCGGACGATGGGTGTCGTCCAGTTCGCCGAAAAACAGGGTCAGGCTGTCATTGGCCCAGGTCATGCTGCCGTCGCAGTTATCGAACGCCAGTTCGCTGACTTTGTCGGTGGCCAATTCCTTCACGTACAGGGTGTAGATCTCTTCGCCATTGGTATCGAGGCTGTAGGCCAGGCGCTGATGGTCGGGGCTGATGCTGAACGCACCGAGGGAGAAAAAGCCGCCGTTGGCCAGCACGTTGGGGTCGAGCAACAGCTCCTCGCTGCTGTCATCCACCTGGTTGCTGTCGTCGGCCGGGCGCCGGCAGCGGTAGTGGCGGGCGTATTCGTCGCCGGCGGTGGTGCGCGTGTAATACAGGTACGGGCCCCAGGGGGAGGGCAGCGACAGGTCGGTTTCGAGGATACGGCCCTTGATCTCTTCGAACAGGGTTTCACGCAGCGCCTGTTGCCCGGCGAGTTGGGCTTCCTGCCAGGCGTTTTCGGCTTTCAGGTAATCCATCACTTCTGCGCTGTCACGCACTTGCAGCCAGGCGTAAGGGTCCTGGCCTGGGGCCTTGCGGGCAATCGGGGCGGCAGTGATGGGGGTCGATGGCGGCATGGATCACTCTCTGTCTGGCGGATGGTGGCAGGCATTGCAGCCGCGACACGCAAAAGCCGTTATCATAGCGGCCTGTTTGCCTACCTTGCCATGGACACCATGACCGAGAACGATTATCTGACCGCTTGGGGCCTTTACGCCTTCGCTGCTTTGGGCTGCCTGTTGGTGTGGTGGCGCATGACCCGCTGGATCTGGCGCTGGTTGCGCGAGCCACTGCAATTGCTGATGGCCGTGCTGCTGTTGAGCCCGACCATCGTCGACCCGGTCAAGACCCAGTTCGCGCCGGCCGTGGCGATTACTGCGCTGGACCTGGTGCTCAAGGTCGGCAATAACGCCTGGCGGGCCGTCTCCGACTTGTTCATGTACACGATGATCGCCTTTGGCGTGTACCTCGTGTTTGTGTTGATCCGCTGGCCCATCGAGCGCGCCGCCAATGCCCGCCGTGAGCGCAAGGCCGCCGCTGATGCCGCCTTGGCCGCCGAGCCCGAAGACGATGACGAGCCGTTCCGTCGCCCGGCGCCTGTGGGCGGTATGCGGGTCGAACCGCGCCTTTAACGTTGTCTGCCCTGCAGCGAGAGCCCTGGCATGTGTGAATTATTGGGCATGAGTGCCAACGTCCCCACCGATATCGTGTTCAGCTTTACCGGGCTGATGCAGCGCGGTGGGCGTACCGGCCCCCACCGCGACGGTTGGGGCATCGCGTTCTATGAAGGCCGTGGCCTGCGCCTGTTCCAGGACCCGGCCGCGAGCAGCGAATCGGAAGTTGCGCGGCTGGTGCAGCGTTATCCCATCAAAAGTGAAGTGGTGATTGGCCATATCCGCCAGGCCAACGTGGGCAAGGTGTGCCTGTCCAATACCCACCCGTTCGTGCGCGAGCTGTGGGGGCGTAACTGGTGCTTTGCGCACAACGGCCAATTGGCCGACTTCACCCCGCGCGCCACGTTTTACCGGCCGGTGGGCGACACCGACAGCGAAGCGGCGTTCTGCGACCTGCTCAACCGCGTCCGCGAGGCGTTCCCGGAGCCGGTGGAGATCGAACAGATGCTGCCGGACCTGATCGCCGCCTGCACCGAATACCGCAGCAAAGGCGTGTTCAACTGCCTGCTCAGCGACGGCGATTGGTTGTTCTGCTACTGCACGACCAAATTGGCCCAGATCACCCGGCGCGCTCCGTTCGGCCCGGCACGCTTGAAAGATGTCGACGTGATCGTCGATTTCCAGGCCGAAACCACGCCCAACGATGTGGTAACGGTGATCGCCACCGAACCCCTGACCGACAACGAAAACTGGACCCGCTACGAACCGGGCCAGTGGAGCCTGTGGCGGCGTGGTGAATGCGTCAGCCAGGGCATTACCGAGTAAGGAAGTCGACTATGTTGCTCAGCTATCTGCGGTTGGTGTTGTTTGCCATTGGCTTGTTGGTCGGTGTGCAAGTGCCGGGGTTCATCAATGACTACGCCAAGCGCGTCGAAGCCCACCTGATCGAGGCCCAGACCGGCCTGCGCGGCTTTGAATCCACCGCGCAACAGTTCTTCAACGGCGACTTGCAGGCCCTGGTCGCCCACTACCGCGCCAGCGACGACCCGGTGTTTCGCAGCGATGCCAACAGCCTCGGCACGTTGTTGGATCGTCAGTTGGCGCTGGACAAGCAATTCCAGGCCATGCAAGGCCCCTGGTACATTCGCGCATTGCAGGTAGCGGTCGCGGCCGACCCGGCGATCCGCCTGGAAACCTGGAACGGCTACAGCTACCAGATCCTGCTGACCCCCGAAGCCATGGGCTGGGGCCTGGGCGGGGCGATGTTGTTGTCGTTCGGCCTGGAGTGCCTGTTCCGCTTGATCGACTGGGTGGTGCTGGGCGGCAAGCGCCTGCGCCAGAGCCGGCCGATCGAAGAGCGTGATTTGAAAGGGCTGTAGAAAGGCCTGTAATGGTGGGAGGGGGCTTGCTCCCACCGTTTTAATCGCGTTCCTTCAACTTCATGGGGTCGACCTTTATGGGTTGGACGCCGTCCCGGACACACGCCAAAAATCGAGCCGTTTCACGATAAGTGTCGCTGGGACGGTGGGATAAGTTGCGAGTCTTGTGTAAAAGATCCCACACTACAAAAAAACAAAGCCTACAGGAGCACTCAGCGTGAGCCGTCTGCTATTGAATTGCGACATCGGCGAAAGCTATGGCAACTGGAACCTGGGTCTGGACGCTGAGGTCATGCCGTTCATTGATTGCGCCAACGTGGCCTGCGGCTTCCATGCCGGCGACCCGAGCGTCATGCGCAAGACCGTCGGCCTGGCGCTCAAGCATGGCGTGCTGGTCGGGGCGCACCCGGCATATCAGGACCTGCAGGGTTTCGGCCGCCGTTCCATGGCCTACACGCCCGAAGAAATCCAAGACCTGTTGCACTACCAGATCGGCGCGCTCGACGGCATTTGCCGCGCCCAGGGCGGACGGGTCAGCTACGTCAAACCCCATGGCGCGATGTACAACGACATGATGGCCAACCCCGCGCAGTTGCGTGCGGTGATCCAGGCCGTTGCCGCTTACGGCGAACTGCCGCTGATGCTGCTGGCCACCCGCGACAACTGCGCGGCCCAGGCGCTGGGCGACGAATACGGTGTGATCCTGTGGTTCGAGGCGTTCGCCGACCGTGCCTACGACAACAAGGGGCACCTGGTTTCCCGCCAATTGCCCGGCGCGGTACACCACGATACCGAAGCCATCATCCAGCAATCCCTGACCATTTCCCGTGGCGAACCCTTGACCGCCAGCGATGGCAGCCCCTTGGTCCTGCGGGCCAATACCTTGTGTGTGCATGGCGATAACGCCAGTTCGGTGGCCTCCGTGCAGCGCATTCGCGAAGCGTTGAAGTGCCAGTGACGCCACGCCTATGGGAGATATCGGGTTACTTGGAAAGGAACCGCATGCCTTCTTCCAGCCCGCGCAAGGTCAGCGGATACATCTGGTCTTCGACCAACTCCCGCACGATCCCGGTCGACGCCGTATAGCCCCAGGTGTCCTTCGGATACGGGTTTATCCAGATCAGCTTCTTGTACTTGGCCATGAAGCGCTGCATCCACACATACCCCGGCTCCTCGTTCCAATGCTCGACGCTGCCGCCGGCCTGGGTGATTTCATACGGCGCCATCGAGGCATCGCCGATAAAGATCACTTTGTAATCGGCGCCATATTTGTGCAGCAAGTCTTGGGTGGAGGTGCGCTCCGACGTGCGGCGCTGGTTGTTCTTCCACACCGACTCGTACACGAAGTTGTGGAAGTAGAAGTACTCCAGGTGCTTGAACTCGGTCTTGCACGCGGAGAACAGCTCTTCGCAGATCTTCACGTGGGCGTCCATCGAGCCGCCGATGTCGAACAGCAACAGCAGCTTGATGGTGTTGCGCCGTTCCGGGCGCATCTGGATATTCAGCAAGCCGGCATCGCGGGCGGTGTGGTCGATGGTGCCGTCGATGTCCAGCTCTTCCGCCGCACCCTGGCGCGCGAACTTGCGCAGGCGGCGCAGGGCGATCTTGATGTTGCGCGTGCCCAGTTCCACCTGATCGTCGAGGTTCTTGTACTCGCGCTGGTCCCAGACTTTCACCGCCTTGCCCTGGCGCTTGCCCGCATCGCCGACGCGGATGCCTTCCGGGTTGTAGCCGCCGGAGCCGAACGGGCTGGTGCCGCCGGTGCCGATCCACTTGTTGCCGCCGGCGTGACGCTCTTTCTGTTCTTCCAGGCGCTTCTTGAACTCTTCGATCAACTTGTCCAGGCCGCCGAGGGACTGGATCTGCGCGCGTTCTTCGTCGCTCAGCGAGCGTTCGAACTCCTTGCGCAGCCAGTCTTCGGGGATCAGCGCCTGCAGGTGGTCGTCGAGCTTTTCCAGACCGTTGAAATAGGCGCTGAAGGCGCGGTCGAACTTGTCGAAATGGCGTTCGTCCTTGACCAGGATCGCCCGGGCCAAGTAGTAGAACTCGTCCATGTCGGCGAAGATCACCCGCTGTTTCAGGGCGTTGATCAGGTCGAGCAGCTCGCGCACCGACACCGGCACCTTGGCTGCACGCATTTCATTGAACAGGTTGAGCAACATGGCAGGCGCCCTTATCGGTTACCGCGACGGCTCATGAACGCCAGGCGTTCGAGCAATTGCACGTCCTGCTCGTTCTTCACCAGCGCACCGGCCAGGGGCGGGATGGCCTTGGTCGGGTCGCGTTCGCGCAGTACCGCTTCGCCGATATTGTCGGCCATCAGCAGCTTGAGCCAGTCGACCAGTTCGGAGGTGGAAGGCTTTTTCTTCAGGCCCGGCACTTTGCGCACGTCGAAGAACACGTCCAGCGCTTCGCTGACCAGGTCTTTCTTGATGTCGGGGTAATGCACATCGACGATCTTTTGCAGGGTGGCGCGGTCGGGGAAGGCGATGTAATGGAAGAAGCAGCGGCGCAGGAACGCATCCGGCAGTTCTTTTTCATTGTTGGAGGTAATGATGATGATCGGGCGTTTCTTGGCCTTGATGGTCTCGTCGATTTCGTAGACGTAGAACTCCATCTTGTCGAGTTCTTGCAGCAGGTCGTTGGGGAATTCGATGTCGGCCTTGTCGATTTCGTCGATCAGCAGGATCACCCGTTCCTCGGCCTCGAAGGCTTCCCAGAGCTTGCCCTTCTTCAGGTAGTTGCGCACGTCATGCACCTTGTCCACGCCCAACTGCGAGTCGCGCAGGCGGCTGACCGCATCGTACTCGTACAGGCCCTGGTGGGCCTTGGTGGTGGACTTGATGTGCCAGGTGATCAGCTTGGCGCCGAAGGATTCGGCCAACTGCTCGGCGAGCATGGTCTTGCCGGTGCCCGGCTCGCCCTTGACCAGCAGCGGCCGCTCCAGGGTGATGGCCGCGTTGACGGCCAGTTTCAGGTCATCGGTGGCAACGTAGGCCTGGGTGCCTTCGAACTTCATCGGTCATTCCTCGAATTCATCAATGCCCGACTATACCGTGCGGCCCCGGCGACTGTGAACGCAGACGGGTTATTCAGTCTCTGAATGACCAGTCACGCGTGCGCTCAGTCGATCGAAGGCGTGGTCGTTCCCGGGGCCGATCTGCGGGCTTGTAGGAGATTGACTATTGCGATGTCTCCGACGTTCCTCTGACTGGACGCTTTGGAAGACGAGGCATACCCTTGGGGCTTTCTTCAAGCCGCCTCAAGGACCCGTCATGAGCCGCATTTTTGCAGACAACGCGCACTCCATCGGTAACACGCCTCTGGTTCAGATCAACCGCATCGCACCGCGTGGCGTGACCATCCTGGCCAAGATCGAAGGGCGTAACCCGGGTTATTCGGTGAAGTGTCGCATTGGCGCGAACATGATCTGGGACGCGGAAAGCACCGGCAAACTCAAGCCGGGCATGACCATTGTCGAACCGACCTCGGGCAACACCGGTATCGGCCTGGCGTTCGTCGCCGCGGCCCGTGGCTACAAACTGGTGCTGACCATGCCCGCGTCGATGAGCATCGAGCGCCGCAAAGTGCTCAAGGCCCTGGGCGCCGAGCTGGTACTGACCGAACCGGCCAAGGGCATGAAGGGCGCAATCGACAAAGCCGCGGAAATCCTCGCCAGCGACCCGGCCACCTACTACATGCCGGCGCAGTTCGAAAACCCGGCTAACCCGGCGATCCACGAAAAAACCACTGGCCCGGAAATCTGGAACGACACCGACGGCGCCGTCGACGTGTTGGTGGCGGGCGTGGGCACCGGCGGCACCATTACCGGGGTGTCGCGCTATATCAAGAACACTGCGGGCAAGCCGATTCTGTCGGTGGCCGTCGAGCCGATCGTCTCGCCGGTGATCACCCAGGCGCTGGCCGGTGAAGAGATCAAGCCGAGCCCGCACAAGATCCAGGGCATCGGCGCCGGGTTCGTGCCGAAGAACCTCGACCTGTCGATGGTCGACCGCGTGGAACTGGTGAGCGACGACGAATCCAAGGCCATGGCCCTGCGCCTGATGCGGGAAGAGGGGATTCTGTGCGGGATCTCCTGCGGCGCGGCGATGGCGGTCGCCGTGCGCCTGGCCGAGAAGCCGGAGATGCAGGGCAAGACCATCGTGGTGATCCTGCCGGACTCCGGCGAGCGCTACCTGTCGAGCATGCTGTTCAGTGATTTGTTTACCGATCAAGAAAACCAGGCTTGATGCAAATCAGCGTGAGAGCGGGGGCCTTATGCATAATTGGCCTACCCTCGCGCCGTTTTAAACGCTGATTGTTGGACTGCGCGGGTTTTTCCCGAGGTCCGGAGTGTTTATCATGGCCGGCTGCTACGCCTGGTTTCCCCTCGACGGGAGGTTGTTGGCCAGGCGCTTATTTCCAGGAGTTGCTGCATGACCTTTTCTTTGGCCGCCAAACTGTCGGTGTTGCTGGTGTTTATCGGCAGCACGCTGTACGTACACCTGCGCGGCAAGGCCCGTTTGCCGATGTTGCGCCAGTTCGTCAACCACTCGGCGCTGTTTGCCCCGTATAACGCCTTGATGTACCTGTTCTCGGCCGTGCCGTCCAAGCCGTACCTGGACCGCAGCAAGTTCCCGGAACTGGACGTGCTCAAGGACAACTGGGAAGTGATCCGCGAAGAGGCCATGCACCTGTTCGACGAGGGTTACATCCGCGCCGCCGAAAAGAATAACGACGCCGGCTTCGGCTCGTTCTTCAAGAAGGGCTGGAAGCGTTTCTACCTCAAGTGGTACGACAAACCGCTGCCGTCGGCCGAGGCCCTGTGCCCGAAAACCGTGGCCCTGGTCAGCAGCATCCCCAACGTCAAGGGCGCGATGTTCGCGCTGTTGCCGGGCGGCAGTCACCTCAACCCGCACCGCGACCCGTTTGCCGGTTCCCTGCGTTATCACCTGGGCCTGTCCACGCCGAACTCCGACGACTGCCGCATTTTCGTCGACGGCCAGGAATACGCCTGGCGCGACGGTGAAGACGTGATGTTCGACGAGACCTACGTACACTGGGTGAAGAACGAGACGGAAAAGACCCGCGTGATCCTGTTCTGTGACATCGAGCGCCCGCTGAGCAATCCCCTGATGACCCGCATCAACCGCTGGGTCAGCGCGCAACTGGGCCGCGCCACCGCGCCGCAGAATCTGGACGACGAACGCGTCGGCGGCATCAACCAGGCTTATGCCTGGAGCAAGTCGTTCAGCGACAAGATCAGCAGCGTGGTCAAGCAGTGGAAGCGCAAGCATCCCAAGGCCTACCGCATTGCGCGGCCGGTGCTGGCGGTTGTCGTCTTGGTACTGCTGTGGAAGTGGCTCTTCGGCTGACTTGAAGCTTTAAATGCGGTCAAAACTGTGGGAGGGGGCTTGCCCCCGATAGCGGTGTGTCAGTCATCAGATGTATCGACTGATCCACCGCTATCGGGGGCAAGCCCCCTCCCACATTTGGCCTCCAGCGACCTTTAGCTGGCGATTAACTGGCGCAGCACATAGTGCAGGATGCCGCCCGCTTTGAAGTATTCCACTTCATTGAGGGTGTCGATCCGGCACAGCACGTCGATCTTCTCGCTGCTGCCATCCTCGCGGGTAATCACCAGGGTCAGGTTCATGCGCGGCACGAGCTGCGCGTCGCTGAGGCCCAGGATGTCGATCTTCTCCTTGCCGGTGAGCTTGAGCGCCTTGCGGTTCTGGTCCAGCTTGAACTGCAACGGCAGCACGCCCATGCCCACCAGGTTGGAACGGTGAATGCGCTCGAAGCTCTCGGCGATCACTGCCTTGACCCCTAGCAGATTAGTACCCTTGGCCGCCCAGTCGCGGCTCGAGCCGGTGCCGTATTCCTGGCCGGCGACCACCACCAGCGGTGTGCCGGCGGCCTGGTACTTCATGGCGGCGTCGTAGATCGGCATTTTCTCGCCGGTGGGCACATACAGCGTGTTGCCGCCTTCCTCGCCGCCGAGCATTTCATTGCGGATACGGATATTGGCGAAGGTGCCGCGCATCATCACTTCATGGTTGCCGCGGCGTGAGCCGTAGGAGTTGAAGTCGCGCGGTTCCACGCCTTGTTCGCGCAGGTAATGGCCGGCGGGGCTGTCGGCCTTGATGTTGCCGGCGGGGGAGATGTGGTCGGTGGTCACCGAATCGCCCAGCAGGGCCAGGACGTTGGCGCCGTGGATGTCCTTGATCACTGGCAGCGGCCCGGCGATGTCGTCGAAGAACGGCGGATGCTGGATGTAGGTGGAGTCCTTCTGCCACACGTAGGTCGCGGCCTGCGGCACTTCGATGGCTTGCCACTGTGCGTCGCCGGCGAACACCTCGGCGTATTCCTTGTGGAACATGCCGGTGCTGACCTGGGCGACCGCGTCGGCAATCTCCTGGCTGCTTGGCCAGATGTCCTTGAGGTAGACCGGATTGCCGTGTTGATCGTTGCCCAACGGTTCGCGGCTGATATCGATGCGTACCGTACCGGCCAACGCATACGCCACCACCAGCGGCGGCGAGGCCAGCCAGTTGGTTTTCACCAGCGGGTGGACGCGGCCTTCGAAGTTGCGGTTGCCGGACAGCACCGACGCCACGGCCAGGTCTGCTTTCTGGATGGCTTTTTCAATCGGCTCGGGCAACGGGCCGGAGTTGCCGATGCAGGTGGTGCAGCCATAACCCACCAGGTCAAAACCGAGCTTGTCCAGGTATTGGGTGAGGCCGGCCGCCTTGTAGTAGTCGGTGACCACTTTGGAGCCGGGGGCCAGGGAGGTTTTTACCCAGGGTTTGCGGGTCAGGCCTTTTTCCACGGCCTTTTTCGCCACCAGCCCGGCGGCCATCATCACGCTGGGGTTGGAGGTGTTGGTGCAGGAGGTGATGGCGGCGATCACCACGGCGCCATTTTTCAGACGATAGGTCTGGCCGTCGTACTCGTAGTCGGTTTCGCCCACCAGATCGGCATTGCCCACGGCCACACCGCCGCCGCCTTCGCTTTCCAGGCGGCCTTCTTCCTTGTTGGTCGGTTTGAATTGCAGGTCGAGGAAGTCACTGAACGCCTGGCCTACATTCGGCAGCGACACGCGGTCCTGCGGGCGTTTCGGCCCGGCGAGGCTGGCTTCGACGCTGCCCATGTCCAGGGCCAGGCTGTCGGTGAACACCGGCTCCTGGCCGGCGTTGCGCCACAGGCCTTGGGCCTTGGTGTAGGCCTCGACCAGTTTGACGGTCTGCGCCGGGCGACCGGACAGGCGCAGGTAGTCCAGGGTCACCTCATCCACCGGGAAAAAGCCGCAGGTGGCGCCGTATTCCGGGGCCATGTTGGCGATGGTGGCGCGGTCTGCCAGGGGCAGGTCGGCCAGGCCGTCGCCGTAGAACTCGACGAATTTGCCGACCACGCCTTTCTTGCGCAGCATCTGGGTGACGGTCAGCACCAGGTCGGTGGCGGTGATGCCTTCTTTCAATTTGCCGGTGAGCTTGAAGCCGATCACTTCCGGAATCAGCATCGACACCGGCTGGCCGAGCATCGCCGCTTCCGCTTCGATCCCGCCCACGCCCCAGCCGAGCACGCCGAGACCGTTGATCATGGTGGTGTGGGAATCGGTGCCGACCAGGGTGTCGGGGAAGGCGTAGGTGCGGCCGTCTTCGTCCTTGGTCCACACGGTACGGCCGAGGTATTCGAGGTTGACCTGGTGACAGATGCCGGTGCCCGGCGGCACCACGCTGAAGTTGTCGAAGGCGCTCTGGCCCCAGCGCAGGAAGGCGTAGCGTTCGCCGTTGCGCTGCATTTCGATGTCGACGTTTTGCCCGAACGCGGCGGTGGTGCCGAACTTGTCGACCATCACCGAGTGGTCGATCACCAGGTCCACCGGCGACAGCGGGTTGATGCGCTGCGGGTCGCCACCGGCCTTGGCCACGGCGGCGCGCATGGCGGCCAGGTCGACCACGGCGGGCACCCCGGTAAAATCTTGCATCAGCACGCGGGCCGGGCGGTACTGGATCTCGCGGTCGGACTGGCGCTCTTTGAGCCAGGCGGCGATGGCCTTGAGGTCGGCGCCGGTGACGGTTTTGTTGTCTTCCCAGCGCAACAGGTTTTCCAGCAGCACCTTGAGGGACATCGGCAGCTTATCCAGGTCACCCAGGCGCTTGGCGGCTTCGGGCAAGCTGAAATAGTGATAAGTCTTGTCGTCGATTTGCAGGGTTTTAAGGGTTCTCAGGCTATCAAGGGATGACATTACATGACTCCTTATGGTCCGCACGGCTACGGACCTGACGGGACGAACAGAACTATCAAACTAGCCCTGTTTTCAGTAGCTGGCTAATTACTGGACTCTATGGACAGATCCAAGGTTCCGAAGTCAGTTATCATGCGCGCGTTTTCATGACAGACATTGCGATAGCGCAAGTCCGTTGGGTCGCCAGGAGAGTCGATGAACACCCTTTTTATGCACTGCCGCCCGGGTTTTGAAGGCGAGGTCTGTTCCGAGATCGCGGAACACGCCGCGCACCTGAACGTTTCCGGCTACGCCAAGGCCAAGACCGGCAGCGCCTGCGCCGAATTTGTCTGCACCGAGGAAGACGGCGCCCAGCGCCTGATGCACGGCCAGCGTTTTGCCGAGCTGATCTTCCCGCGGCAGTGGGCGCGCGGGGTGTTCATCGACCTGCCGGAAACCGACCGCATCAGCGTGATCCTCGCGCACCTGCGCGAATTCCCGGTGTGCGGCAGCCTGTGGCTGGAGATGGTCGACACCAACGACGGCAAGGAGCTGTCGAACTTCTGCAAGAAATTCGAAGTCCACCTGCGCAAAGCCCTGCTGAACGCCGGCAAGCTGGTGGACGACCCGAGCAAGCCGCGCCTGCTGCTGACCTTCAAGAGCGGCCGCGAAGTGTTCATGGGCCTGGCCGAGTCGAATAACTCGGCGATGTGGCCGATGGGCATCCCGCGCCTGAAATTCCCCCGCGATGCGCCCAGCCGCTCGACCCTGAAGCTGGAAGAGGCCTGGCACCACTTCATCCCCCGCGACCAGTGGGACGAGCGCCTGCACGGCGACATGAGCGGCGTCGACCTGGGCGCGGCTCCGGGCGGCTGGACCTGGCAACTGGTCAACCGGGGCATGCTGGTGACCGCCATCGACAACGGCCCCATGGCCGAAAGCCTGATGGACACCGGCCTGGTGCAACACTTGATGGCCGACGGCTTCACCTTCGTGCCCAAGCAGCCGGTGGACTGGATGGTGTGCGACATCGTCGAAAAACCGGCTCGCAACGCCGCCTTGCTGGAAACCTGGATCGGCGAAGGCTATTGCCGTGAAGCGGTGGTCAACCTGAAACTGCCGATGAAGCAGCGTTACGCCGAGGTCAAGCGTTTGCTCGAGCGCATCGAAGACGGCTTCAAGGCGCGCGGTATTCGTGTGGAAATCGGCTGTAAGCAGCTGTACCACGACCGCGAGGAGGTGACCTGCCACTTGCGTCGGCTGGTGGATGTGAAGAAAACCAAGGCCCGTTAAACTGAGCGCCTGCCGTAGGAGTAATCAATGAGCGATATGACCGACACTGCCGTCGACGGCACCCTCGACGCCACCGGGCTGAACTGCCCGGAGCCGGTGATGATGCTGCACCAGCACATCCGTGACCTGCCGCCTGGCGGCCTGCTCAAGGTGATCGCGACCGACCCGTCGACCCGCCGCGACATTCCCAAGTTCTGCGTGTTCCTCGACCACGAACTGGTGGCTCAGCAGGAACAGGCCGGTACGTACCTGTACTGGATCCGCAAGAAGCTCGACTAAGCCCCCGATTCCTGTAGGAGCGAGCTTGCTCGCGAAAACCCCGAGAGCGCCACGTCAAACCAGGCAAGCTGCGTTATCGCTGGCGACCTTCGCGAGCAAGCGCGGGTGTGTGCTGCTTAACCCCGCACCTTGTCCCGGCGAATGCGTCGGCGTGCGCTGCGCGCCAGGCGCACCAGCAACATCCCCGCCGCGCAGCTCAGGCCCACGATCAGCCCCTGCCACAAACCGCTGGGGCCGCTCGCCGCGCCCAGCCAGTCGGTCAGCCCCAGGGCGTAACCCACCGGCAAGCCCACGCCCCAGTAGGCGAACAGGGTCAGCACCATGGTCACGCGGGTGTCCTGATAGCCGCGCAGGGCACCGGCGGCGGTGACCTGGATCGAGTCGGAAAACTGGAACAGCGCGGAAAACACGATCAGCGTCGACGCCAGGTGGATCACCACCGGGTCCGGGGTGTAGATCGCCGCGATCTGCTCGCGGAACACCAGCATCAGGCTGCAGGACAGGCAGGCATACGCCAGCGCCGTGCCCATGCCGACCCCGGCAGCGAAGCGCGCTTCACGCGGCAGGCCACGGCCGAGGGCCTGGCCGACGCGCACGGTGACGGCCGTGCTCAGGGAGTAAGGGATCATGAACACCAGGGAACTGACGTTCAGGGCGATCTGATGGCCGGAGACCACCGTGGCGCCCAGGCTGCCGATCAGCAGGGCGATCACCGCGAAGATGCTCGATTCGGCAAAGATCGCGATGCCGATTGGCAGGCCGATGCCCAATACGCGCTTGATCACCGCCCATTGCGGCCAATCGAAACGCTTGAACAGTTCGCTGCTCTGGTACGCCGGCCCCCAGCGCGTCCAGCCCGCCAGGCCGAGCATCATCACCCACATCGCAATGCCCGTGGCCCAGCCGCAGCCCACGCCGCCCATGGCCGGCACGCCGAAATGGCCATAGATGAAGATGTAGTTCAGCGGGATATTCAGCGCCAACCCGCACAGGCCCATGACCATGCTCGGGCGTGTGCGGCCCAGGCCGTCGCTGAAACAACGCAACACGTAATACAGGGCAACGGCCGGCATGCCTGCGGCGATGCCGTGCAGGTAGCCCATGGAGGGTTTGATCAGGTCGGGTTCAACCTTCATCGCGTGCAGGATCGGTTCGGCGCCGAGCAGCAGCAGTGACGCGGTGATGCCGACCACCACCGCCAACCACAGGGATTGGCGCACCAGCGGCCCGATCTCGCTGTAGTGACCGGCGCCATAGCGCTGGGCGACTTTCGGCGTGGTGGCCAGCAAGGTGCCGGTCATCAGCAGGTACACCGGAATCCAGATCGAATTGCCCAGGCCCACCGCCGCCAGGTCCTGCGGGCTGACGCGCCCGGCCATCACCGCATCGACGAAGCTCATCGCGGTGGTTGCCAGTTGGCCGATCATGATCGGCACGGCGAGTGTCAGCAGCCCGCGCACTTCCCGGCTGATGCGGGCGGGACGGGTGAGGGTGGCGGTGGCGGTGTTCACGTGCAGATGTCCAAAGAAGAGCGCAGGACGGCGGATTCTACGCGTTGACGCAGCGGTCAGGAAAAAACCTGTGTTAGCTATTTGTAAGCGATCTTCCAGGCGCCGCAGCGTCCACCTTCGATCTGCGGTGGAACACCGATCGCATCCCTGTACACTGCTGTTCCGCCAAAGGAGCCTGCCATGCTGATTGTTGCCGACGAAAATATTCCGCTGCTCGATGCTTTCTTCCAAGGATTTGGCGAAATACGCCGGGTGCCCGGCCGTTCCATTGACCGCGCCACCGTCGAGCAGGCCGATGTGCTGCTGGTGCGCTCGGTGACCAACGTCAACCGGGCCTTGCTCGAAGGTTCCAAGGTGCGCTTTGTCGGCACCTGCACCATCGGCACCGATCATTTGGACCTCGACTATTTCCAGCGTGCCGGCATTCAATGGTCCAGCGCGCCCGGCTGCAATGCCCGTGGCGTGGTGGACTACGTGCTGGGCAGCTTGCAGACCCTGGCCGAGATCGAGGGCGCCGACCTCAACCAGCGGACTTACGGTGTCGTCGGCGCCGGTGAAGTGGGCGGGCGTTTGGTCAAGGTGCTCAAGGGCCTGGGCTGGAACGTGCTGGTCTGCGACCCGCCGCGGCAGATCGCCGAAGACGGTGACTACGTCAGCCTGGAGCAGATCATCGAGCAATGCGACGTGATCAGCCTGCACACGCCGTTGACCAAGTCCGGCAACGGCTCCACCTGGCACTTGTTCGACCGCGAGCGCCTCAATCGCCTCAAGCCTGGTGCCTGGCTGATCAACGCCAGCCGTGGCCCGGTGGTGGACAACGCCGCCCTGCGCGACGTGCTGCTTTCGCGTGAAGACCTGCAAGCGGTGCTGGATGTGTGGGAAGGCGAGCCCGAAGTGGATGTCGACCTGGCCGACCTCTGCGTGCTGGCCACCCCGCACATCGCCGGTTACAGCCTGGACGGCAAGCAGCGCGGCACGGCGCAGATCTACCAGGCGTTCTGCGCGCATCTGGGCCAGGCGCCGGCGATTGAACTGAGTGATTTGCTGCCGCCGCCGTGGCTGGCCGAGGTCCACTTGAATGCGTCTACCGACCCGGCCTGGGCGCTGGCGACGTTATGCCGCAGCGTGTACGACCCGCGTCGCGACGATGCGGATTTCCGTCGCAGCCTCGTGGGAACGGTGGACGAGCAACGCAAGGCGTTCGATCTGCTGCGCAAGCACTATCCGGAGCGCCGTGAGATCGATGGCTTGAAGGTGCGTATCCATGGGCAATCGGCGCTGTTGTCTGGCATCGTCGAGGCATTGGGCGCTGAGCTGCTGTAGGAACGAGGTCACAAAAAATCTATGGTCACCCCCATTTTTGCAATACTGATCAACGGGTGGTGTGGTTGGCTTGCTTAAATCTATCCGGCGTCTGTTTGGGGTATGCCCCAGCGCCACGATGAGAGTCGCGCCTGACGATCCTTAAAAACCGGTCGGCTTCTGAAGCCGATTTTTATGTCAGGATCTTCGCCAGGCCGGTGTGCCGTTCACATCATCTGTTGTTCAGCTATCGCAAAACCTGAAGGGTGAATCGTGGTACTGCAACAACTGCAGGGTCAGGCGTTCAAAGCGTCTGGCCCTGCTTCATATTGCGTATGGCGAGCGGCTATCGCCCAAGCGATACGCGCCAGTTTGTTAGCCAGGGCACAGGCCACGACATTTGAATGTCGTCGACTGAGCAAGGTTTTAACCCAGTCAGCCAGAGCGCCTTTCTGGTGATCCAGCCTCTGCATATAGACCCTGGAACACTGCACCAACAGTTGTCGCAGATGCTTGTCACCCCGCTTGCTGATCCCCAGCAGATTGGCCTTGCCGCCCGTGCTGTACTGCCTGGGCACTAAGCCAACGGAGGCGGCAAAGTCGCGACCGCATCGGTACTGTTTACCATCGCCCATCTCCACAGCCAGCAGGCTGGCGGTGATCGGGCCGACACACGGCATGCTCAGCAAACGACTGCCCAGATCATCGTTGGCCAGTTGGCCCGCCAGTTCTTTATCCAGCGCTTTGATTTGCTCATCCAGATAGACGAAGTGATCGTGCAGGCGCTGCAATAAGACCGTCAGACGAACGGGTAATTCGTGCTCGGCCAAAACGCTCGCCAAACGCTTCATGATGGCCAATCCCTTGGGCAGGCTGATTCCAAACTCCAACAGAAAACCGTGCATCTGATTAGCCGTTTTGGTGCGGTCATGCACCAATGATTCGCGCATCCGATGCAGCACAGACAGGGTTTGCTGGGATTCGGTTTTAGGCGTAACGAAGCGCATGGATGGGCGGGAAGCGGCTTCACAGATCGCCTCAGCGTCGACGAAGTCATTTTTGTTGCCCTTGACGAAGGGCTTAACGAACTGCGGGGAAATCAGCTTGGCCGTGTGTCCCATCGCCATCAGTTGGCGAGCGACAAAATGCGACCCTGCACAGGCCTCCATCACCACGACACAGCTCGGCACATTGCCGAAAAACTGCATCATCTGCGCCCGTGAGCATTTTTTGCGAAACACCTCGCGGCCCGACTTATCCTGGCCGTGCAGGTGGAAAGTATGTTTGCCGAGATCGATACCGATCAGTGCTGACTCGCTCATGATGATGGCCTCCGAAAACAAAACACCCCGTGAAAGCGTAGCCCTCACAGGGTGTTGGGGGTGACCATCTCATTAACCGGCCATCAAGGCCGGTTCTGAAAGAGCGTGGGCGCTTCAGCCTTGCTGGGCAGGCTTGACCAGTCGCTGTTCCAGCTCGCGGCACGCTTGCTGGATCATGTCTTCGGTAATCTGCACTTCGCGGCCTTGGGCGTCGATGACGGAGCAAGGCAGGTATTGCGGTTGGCGGATTACTTCAATCTTGGCATCGCTGCTGTTTTGCAAGGTCATGGCCTGTCTCCTCATCAGGTTGTGTACCAACTTTAACCCCCCCGCGTGACCGAGCTGTTACAACTCCTTGCAAGATCATCGCTTCGAATACTCAGTCCACCAGAAACCGTTACAAATTTCCAGCCGGGTGTTAGACCGATAACCTCTAGGGGGCAGAGTGGGCGGGCATAATTAACCCGACTCATTGTTATTTACTCAAGTTCCCCCAATGTTGTCTGTAGGTTCCGATCTCCCCTCATCAGGTGATGCCCCCCATGTTCTCAGTCCGACAACGCCGTGCAATTCGCCTGGCCAGCCGCTTCATTGCGCCCTATCGCTGGCAGGCGCTTGGCGCGCTGGTGGCGCTGATCGTCACCGCCGGCATCACCTTGTCCATGGGCCAGGGCATTCGCCTGTTGGTGGACCAGGGCTTCATGACCCAGTCGCCGCACTTGCTCAACCAATCCATCGGCCTGTTCATGATCCTGGTACTGGGCCTGGCCGTCGGCACGTTTGCGCGGTTTTACCTGGTGTCGTGGATCGGCGAGCGGGTGGTGGCCGACATTCGTCGGCAGGTGTTCAACCACCTGATCTACCTGCATCCTGGGTTTTATGAAAACAATCGCAGCTCGGAAATCCAGTCGCGGTTGACCACCGACACCACATTGTTGCAATCGGTAATCGGCTCCTCGCTGTCGCTGTTCCTGCGCAATGCGTTGATGGTCATCGGCGGCATCGTGCTGCTGTTTGTCACCAACCCCAAGCTCACCAGCATCGTGGTGGTGGCGCTGCCGCTGGTGCTGGCGCCGATCCTGATTTTCGGCCGCCGCGTGCGCAGCCTGTCGCGCTTGAGCCAGGACCGTATCGCCGACGTCGGCAGCTACGTGTCCGAGACGCTCGGCCAGATCAAGACCGTGCAGGCCTATAACCACCAGGCGCAGGACGAACAACGCTTTGCCGTGACCGTCGAGGACGCTTTCAGCACCGCACGTAAGCGCATCGCCCAGCGTGCCTGGCTGATTACCCTGGTGATCATGCTGGTGCTCGGCGCTGTCGGGGTGATGCTGTGGGTCGGCGGCATGGACGTGATCAGCGGGCGCATTTCCGGCGGCGAACTGGCCGCGTTCGTGTTCTACAGCCTGATCGTCGGCAGCGCCGTCGGCACCTTGAGCGAAGTGCTCGGCGAGTTGCAGCGCGCCGCGGGGGCGGCAGAGCGGATCGGCGAGTTGCTGCAGTCGCACAACGAGATCCAGGCGCCCGTCGCCGGCTGCGTGCAATTACCGCCACGCGTCAGCGGCCGCATGGAGCTGCAAGACCTGCGCTTTTCCTACCCGTCGCGGCCGGACACTTACGCCATCGACGGTTTGAACCTGACCATCAACCCCGGCGAAACCCTCGCGCTGGTAGGGCCGTCGGGCGCGGGCAAGTCGACGATTTTCGACCTGTTGCTGCGCTTCTATGATCCCCAGCACGGCCGCATCCTGCTCGAAGGCCAGCCGCTCACCGAACTCGACCCCCAGGACCTGCGCCGCCACTTTGCCCTGGTGTCCCAGAGCCCGGCGCTGTTCTTTGGCAGTGTCGAAGACAACATCCGCTACGGCAACCCGAGCGCCACTCGCGAGCAGGTCGAAGCCGCCGCGCGGATTGCCCATGCCCACGACTTCATCCTGCAAATGCCCGATGGCTACCAGACCCACCTCGGCGACGGCGGCATGGGCCTCTCCGGCGGCCAACGGCAACGCCTGGCGATCGCCCGCGCGTTGCTGGTAGATGCGCCGATCCTGCTGCTGGACGAAGCCACCAGCGCCCTCGACGCCCAGAGCGAACACCTGATCCAGCAGGCGCTGCCACAACTGATGCAGGGCCGCACCACGCTGGTCATCGCGCATCGGCTGGCGACGGTGAAGCATGCGGACCGGATCGCAGTGATGGACCAGGGCAAGCTGGTGGCGATCGGCACGCATCAGCAGTTGATCGCGAGCAACCCGCTGTATGCGCGGTTGGCGGCGTTGCAGTTCAGTGATGGCGTGGAGGAACAGGCTGCGCACTGAAATCACTGTGCATAAAAAATGCCCGCATCCTTCGATGCGGGCATTTTTGTGTGTGCGTCACGCTTTATTGATCGTCGAAATACCGCTCATGCCAGTCCACCAACGGCTGTGGCGAATTGAGCTTCTGCCCGTAGATCACCGAATAAGACAGCACGTTCTGCACGTACTGGCGGGTTTCGTCGAACGGGATGCTTTCCACCCACACGTCGAAACTCAGGTGATCGGCGCCGCGCAGCCACTGGCGCACGCGGCCCGGGCCGGCGTTGTAGGCGGCGGAAGCGAGGACGCGGTTGCCGTTGAACTGGCTGTGTACCTGGCTCAGGTAAGCGGCGCCGAGCTGGATGTTTTTATCCGGATCGAGCACCTGGGCCGGGGAGGCCAGCGGGATGCTGAACTTGCGCGCGGTGTCTTTGGCGGTGCCGGGCATCAGCTGCATCAGGCCGCTGGCGCCGACGCCGGAGCGGGCGTCGTCCATGAACGCGCTTTCCTGGCGGGTGATGGCGAACACCCAGCTCGAATGCAGGCCGCGCACCTTGGCTTCGCGCACCAGGGTGTCGCGGTGGGCCATTGGGAAGCGGATGTCGAGGTCATCCCAGTACTGCGCCTGGCTGATGGTACGGATCGCCGGGAAGTACCACTTCATGTCGTAGGCCAGCCTGGCCTGGGCGACCATTTCGTCGCGGTTGAAGTGACGGCTGACGTGGTACCACTCGCGGCGGCCATCGACTACCTGGCCCCGCGCATAGAACTCCAGGGCGCGGCGCACGCCGGGGGTGTTGCGCACTTTGTTGATCAGCGCCTGGCTCATCAACAGCGGCTTGTTCATCAGTTGGTACGGCGCTTTGGAGCGGTCGGCGGCGAGGAAACCGTAGAAATCGCGCTCCCGCGACAGGTTTTTGTACAGCACCAGGGCTTGCGGGTTTTTCGGCTCGGCCAGCTCCAGGCTGCGGGCCTGCCAGTAGCGCCAGCGGTTGGTGGTGGCCAAGTCCTGCGGGAGTTTGCGCGTGAGTTGGTAGGCGTCTTCCCAACGGGCCAGGCGCAACAGCAGGCGCAGGCGCCATTCGGACACGGTGTTGTCGCGCAGTTCCGGGTCGTACTTGGTCATCACCTCAAGGGCGCGTGGGTCAAAGCGCTTGGCCAGGGTCAGGCCGATCTCGCGGGCAATCGCCACTTTTTCGTCACGGGAGAAGTGCATGCTGCTGGCATAGCCGTCGAGCATGGCCATGGCCTTGTCCGGGTCCTGGCGCGCCAGGCGGCGCAGGCCCAGGCCCACGGCGTCAGACATGGCCTCGGTGGCCGGCAGGAAGCGCGATGGGTCGCTGAGCATCTCCGGCTTTTGCGCCACGTCCACCATCAGGCGGCCTTGGGCGCCGAGGGTCGGCAGGCTTTTCACCAGGCTGTTGGCCAGCGCGTAGTTGCGGGCTTCGGCGGCGAGCTTGGCGCGGTCCCAGATTTTCTGTTCGGTGAGTTGGCCATCTGCGGCCCACTGCGCGAACGTGGCATCACAGGCGGACGGTTGCGATTTACCGGTCAGCCAGAGTTTTTCGGTGGTTTTGTAGCCTTCGGCTTTCAGATTGTGCGTGAGCTGGAACTGGCCATGCAGGCAATCGAGCTCGACGAAATTGAGCTTGGGGTCGTAGTACTTTTCAAAGGTCTGCCAGTCGCCACGCTCGGCCAGCCAGCGCAACCAACGCAGTTTCATCCAGTTGGCCTGGGGCAGGTCGCCGTTTTTGGCGAGGAATTGTTCGATTTCCTCGTTGCTCGCGGTCTTCAGGCGTGCGGTCAGCTCGTCGTAGGCCAGGTACGGCGTCAGCGGGTAGTCGGCCAAGGCCTGGCTGTATTGCATGTAGGGCCCGGTATCGCCGTTGGCCAGGGCGCGTTTGGCTTCATCGTAATATTGACGTTGGGTGGTTATGTCCACGGCCAGGGCGGGTTGAGCGGCAGTGGCGGTAAGAAGCAGACAAGATAAAAAGTTGAAAAGGCGACTGCGCATGAGACGTCCGTGCAGAGAAATCACGACTAGCGCCGGCACCGCCGACACTCATTGCCTCTAGCTTAGCCTTTTGCCAGCGGCCGGTGAAAGCTTTGCCGACCTGTTCGTTCAAGTTCGCCGGAATTGTCTTACAGAACCCACCCGTAGCGAAAATGCCGGCCGCATCCCACCCCCAACTCAGGTAGAATGCGCGCCCAGTTTTTGGAGAAGCGTATGACCCTGCTCAAATTCAGCGATGTGTCCCTTGCTTTCGGCGCTATGCCGTTGTTGGACAAGGTGTCCTGGCAGATCGCCCGTGGTGAGCGGGTGTGCATCATCGGCCGCAACGGCACCGGCAAGTCCAGCATGATGAAGCTGGTAAAAGGCGACCAGAAGCCCGATGACGGCTCTGTATGGCGCGCCCCGGGCCTCAAGATTGGCGAATTGCCGCAGGAACTGCCGGTGGCCGACGGACGGACAGTGTTCGACGTGGTCGCCGAAGGCCTGGACGGCGTCGGTGAGTTGCTTGCGCAATACCATCACCTGGCGCAGAACTGCGTCACCGAGGAAGACCTGGACAAGCTGATGCACGTCCAGCAAGACCTCGAAGCCCGTGACGGCTGGCGCCTGCAGCAACTGGTGGACAGCACCCTGAGCCGCCTGCAACTGCCGGCCGACAAGACCCTCGCCGAATTGTCCGGCGGCTGGCGTCGCCGCGTCCTGCTGGCCCAGGCCCTGGTGTCCGAGCCGGACCTGCTGCTGCTCGACGAACCGACCAACCACCTGGACATCGGCGCGATCGCCTGGCTCGAAGAAGCCCTCAAGGATTTCCAGGGCGCCGTGTTGTTCATCACGCACGACCGGTCCTTCCTGCAGAACCTGGCGACCCGCATCCTCGAGCTGGACCGTGGTGGCCTGATCGACTGGAACGGCGACTACGCCAGCTTCCTGGTCCACAAAGAAGCCACCCTGGCCGCCGAAGAAACCGCCAACGCCTTGTTCGACAAGCGCCTGGCCCAGGAAGAAGTGTGGATCCGCCAGGGCATCAAGGCGCGCCGCACCCGTAACGAAGGCCGTGTACGCGCACTCAAGGCCCTGCGCGTTGAACGCAGTGAGCGTCGCGAGCGCACCGGCAAGGCCAATATCATGCTGGAAACCGCCGACAAGTCGGGCAAGCAGGTGATGGTGTTGGAGAACGTCAGCTTCCATCACCCGGACGGTCCGTTCCTGATCAAGGACTTCTCCATGGTCCTGCAGCGCGGCGACCGTATCGGCCTGCTCGGCGCCAACGGCACCGGCAAGACCACGTTGCTCAAGCTGATGCTCAACGGCCTGCAACCGACCAGCGGTAAAGTGGAAGAGGGCACGCGCATCGACGTGGCCTACTTCGACCAGTTGCGTCACCAGTTGGACCTGGAAAAAACCGTGATCGACAACGTCGCCGAAGGCCGCGACTTTATCGATATCGACGGCCAGAGCCGCCATGTGCTGAGCTACCTGGGCGACTTCCTGTTCAGCCCGCAGCGCGCGCGCACGCCGGTCAAGGCCTTGTCCGGTGGTGAGCGTGCGCGCTTGCTGCTGGCCAAGCTGTTCAGCAAGCCGGCCAACCTGCTGGTCCTCGACGAACCGACCAACGACCTCGACGTGGAAACCCTCGAGCTGCTGGAAGAGGTCCTGCTGACCTTCAACGGCACTGTGCTGATGGTCAGCCACGACCGGGCATTCCTCGACAACGTGGTCACCAGCACCCTGGTCTTCGAAGGTGAAGGCAAGGTGCGCGAGTACGTCGGTGGTTACCAGGACTGGCTGCGCCAGGGCGGCTCGCCGCGCCTGCTGGGCGTGACCGAGAGCAAGTCCGGCAAGGCCGACTTGACCTCTGCCGTCGTCGCCCCCGTGGCCGCCGCTGCACCGGCGCCGGAAGCCGCGCCTGCCGCGAAGAAGAAACTCAGCTACAAGCTGCAGCGTGAGCTGGAAGCCCTGCCGGGTGAAATCGACGCCAAGGAGCAGCAGATCGCTGCGGTCGAAGCGCAAATGGCTGACGCGGGTTTCTACCTGCGTCCGGCGGCGGAAACCGCCGAGGTCATCGCGTCCCTGGAAACCTTGAACCAGGAGCTGGAAGTGCTGGTTGAACGTTGGGCCGAGTTGGACGCCTGATTGATTCCAGTGCATTAAAAAACCCGGTGTTCATTTCAATGAGCACCGGGTTTTTTATATGAGCTGCAGTCCAATATAAGGGAGGGAGCAAGCTCCCTCCCTTATTTGGGTCTCGATCGGTCTTACGCGTTCTTTTTCAGCTTCACCGCCAGCACATCGCACGGTGCGCCGTGCAGGACGTCATTGGCGGTGGAGCCCAGCAGCAAGGCCAGGCCGTGACGGCCATGGCTGCCGACCACGATCAGGTCGCAGCCCTGTTCCTTGGCCAGGTGATGGATTTCCTGGCGTGGCTGACCATAGGTCAGGTGGCTCTGACCTTTTTTCAGGTTCGGGTACTTGGTGATCAGGCGCTCAAGGCGTTCCTTGGCTTGATCGAATTGCTGCTGTTGCAGTTGTGACAGGTCCATCGGCACGTCGCCGCCAAAGGCCATGGCCATCGGTTCGACGATATGCACCAGGGACAGCTTGGCAGTGGTGCCAGCCAGATCCACGGCGCGTTTGATCACTGGATCGCACTCTTCGGTCAGGTCTACGGCGACCAGAATATGTTCGTATGACATGGGGCGTTCCTCCAGGGGACTGCAATAAGTTCAGTATGGCTGCTTTCAAGCGGATGGGGTTGCGTCAGGTCAAATCCGCTTATCTAAAAAATCGGGAGTACACATATGACGGTCTGGATAGTGGTGTCAATCCTTGCGGTGGTTTTGAGCCCCCTGGCATGGCTGCGCCCGTCGCGCCATCAGAGTGGGCGCATGGCCCTGCGCATGGAGGCGCGCCGCATGGGCCTGGCGATGCAACTGGCGCCCCAGGCGTGGCCGCACTGGCTCAAGCAGGAGCCGCCGAGCCCGTGCGCGCAATACCACCGGCCACGGCGCGGCAAGGTCCCTGCACTATGGAGTTATTGGCAGCTGGAGCCTGGCGTGTGGGTCAACCAGTGGCAGGAAGCCTGCGTGGACGAGCAATTGCTGGCGCATTTTGCGACGCTGCCGGCCAACGTCTACAAAGTCGAGGCAGACCGGCAAATGATCGCGTTGTGCTGGGGCGAGAAGGGTGAGGTGAGCGACCTGCAGGCCATTGATACGTTGCTCAAGGCCCTGGCCTGAACGTCGGGCAATAAAAAGCCCGACATCATCATCGGGCGGGGTTGGCCAGGCAGGCCGGTAAAGCTGTGTGTTTCACGCCGGGTATTCACCCAGGCGTTTTGACTATTCTGTAATGGCTGCCGCAAGCCTAGCCGGATATCCGGATCTGTACAGTCTTTTCCTACGCTGTGTTCATTATTGATTTGGTGAATAGTTGGATATTGGCGAAGCGTGGGCCAAGGGTTGGGGTTCTGAAATGACTGGAAAGTCGCGTTTTTCCTAGCGCTTTCGAGCGATTGACAATTGCCCGGAATTGGATGAAGGTGGCGTACCCAAATCAAACGGGCGTATGAATTGAGCGTTTGTCTGTCAGACGTCTCATACAGAATCCCGACTATCGCATTGGCGGGTGTGCCTGGCGCATTGGGGTGAGCATTGACGAAATCATCAATGTCCAACCAGAGGCCAGCGTCCGATGTGTACTGTTCAGCTTCCATATCGTGGAGATCAGTTGATGATTTACGAAGGTAAAGCCATCACGGTTAAGGCTCTTGAAAGTGGCATCGTCGAACTGAAATTCGACCTCAAGGGTGAGTCCGTCAACAAGTTCAACCGTCTAACCCTGAACGAACTGCGTCAGGCCGTAGACGCCATCAAAGCAGATGCTTCGGTCAAGGGCGTGATCGTCTCCAGCGGCAAGGACGTGTTTATCGTCGGCGCCGACATCACCGAATTCGTCGAGAGCTTCAAGCTGCCCGATGCCGAGCTGGTGGCTGGCAACCTCGAAGCCAACAAGATTTTCAGCGATTTCGAAGACCTCAACGTGCCGACCGTTGCCGCGATCAACGGCATCGCGCTGGGCGGCGGCCTGGAAATGTGCCTGGCCGCGGATTTTCGCGTCATGTCGGCCACTGCGAAAATCGGCCTGCCGGAAGTCAAGCTGGGCATCTACCCAGGTTTCGGCGGCACCGTGCGCCTGCCGCGCATCATCGGGGCCGACAACGCCATCGAGTGGATCGCCGCCGGCAAGGAAAACAAAGCGGAAGACGCGCTGAAAGTCGGTGCCGTCGATGCCGTGGTTGCCCCGGACAAACTGGCCGAAGCCGCGCTGAACCTGATCAAGGGCGCCATCAGCGGCGAATTTGATTACAAGGCCAAGCGTCAGCCGAAGCTGGAAAAACTCAAGCTCAACGCCATCGAACAAATGATGGCGTTCGAAACCGCCAAAGGTTTCGTGGCTGGCCAGGCCGGCCCGAACTACCCGGCGCCGGTTGAAGCGATCAAGACCATCCAGAAAGCCGCGAACTTCGGTCGCGACAAAGCCCTGGAAGTGGAAGCGGCAGGTTTCGTCAAACTGGCCAAGACCTCCGCTGCCCGGAGCCTGATCGGCCTGTTCCTGAACGATCAGGAACTGAAGAAAAAGGCCAAGGCCTACGATGAAGTCGCCAAGGATGTGAAACAGGCCGCCGTACTCGGTGCCGGCATCATGGGCGGCGGTATCGCCTATCAGTCGGCGTCCAAAGGCACGCCGATCCTGATGAAAGACATCAACGAACACGGCATCGAGCAAGGCCTGGCGGAAGCGGCCAAGCTGCTGGTGGGTCGGGTTGATAAAGGTCGCATGACCGCGGCGAAAATGGCTGAAGTGCTCAACGGCATTCGTCCTACGCTGTCCTACGGCGATTTCGGCCACGTCGACCTGGTGGTCGAAGCGGTTGTCGAAAACCCGAAGGTCAAGCAAGCGGTACTGGCGGAAGTGGAAGCCCAGGTCAAAGACGACACCATCCTGGCGTCCAACACCTCGACCATTTCCATCACGCTGCTGGCCAAGGCCCTCAAGCGTCCGGAAAACTTCGTCGGCATGCACTTCTTCAACCCGGTGCACATGATGCCGCTGGTGGAAGTGATCCGTGGTGAGAAGTCCAGCGAGCTGGCCGTCGCCACCACCGTTGCCTACGCCAAGAAAATGGGCAAGAACCCGATCGTGGTCAACGACTGCCCGGGCTTTTTGGTCAACCGCGTGCTGTTCCCGTACTTCGGCGGTTTCGCCAAGCTGGTCAGCGCCGGTGTGGACTTTGTGCGTATCGACAAGGTCATGGAAAAATTCGGCTGGCCGATGGGCCCGGCGTACCTGATGGACGTGGTCGGCATCGACACCGGCCACCACGGTCGCGACGTGATGGCTGAAGGCTTCCCAGACCGCATGAAAGACGACCGCCGCTCGGCGATCGACGCGCTCTACGAGGCCAAGCGCCTGGGCCAGAAGAACGGCAAGGGCTTCTACGCCTACGAGACCGACAAGAAGGGCAAGCAGAAGAAGGTTGCCGATCCGTCGGTCCACGAAGTGCTCGCGCCGGTCATCTATGAACAGCGTGAGGTGTCCGACGAGGACATCATCAACTGGATGATGATCGCCCTCTGCCTGGAAACCGTGCGTTGCCTGGAAGACGGCATCGTCGAAACCGCCGCCGAAGCCGACATGGGCCTGGTGTACGGTATTGGTTTCCCTCCATTCCGTGGCGGTGCACTGCGTTACATCGACTCGATCGGTGTGGCCGAGTTCGTTGCCCTGGCTGATCAATACGCTGATTTGGGCCCGCTGTACCACCCGACCGCGAAGCTGCGTGAGATGGCCAAGAACGGCCAGAGCTTCTTCGGTTAAGCGTCCCATACACTTGAGCGAGAATATTAATGAGCTTGAATCCAAGAGACGTCGTGATTGTCGACTTCGGTCGCACGCCGATGGGCCGCTCCAAGGGCGGCATGCACCGCAACACCCGCGCCGAAGACATGTCGGCGCACCTGATCAGCAAATTGCTGGAGCGTAACGTCAAGGTCGACCCGAACGAAGTCGAAGACGTGATCTGGGGCTGTGTCAACCAGACCCTGGAGCAGGGCTGGAACATCGCCCGCATGGCCTCCTTGCTGACCCAGATCCCGCACACCGCGGCCGCCCAGACGGTCAGCCGCCTGTGTGGTTCGTCGATGAGCGCATTGCACACGGCCGCCCAGGCGATCATGACCGGCAACGGTGATGTATTCGTGGTCGGTGGCGTGGAGCACATGGGCCACGTCAGCATGATGCACGGTGTCGATCCCAACCCGCACATGTCACTGCACGCGGCAAAAGCCTCGGGCATGATGGGCCTCACCGCGGAAATGCTCGGCAAGATGCACGGCATTACCCGCGAAGCCCAGGATGCGTTCGGCCTGCGTTCCCACCAACTCGCCCACAAGGCGACCGTGGAAGGCAAGTTCAAGGATGAAATCATCCCGATGAACGGCTACGACGAGAACGGTTTCCTGAAACTGTTCGACTACGACGAAACCATTCGTCCGGATACCACCCTGGAAAGCCTGGCCGCCTTGAAACCGGCGTTCAATCCAAAGGGCGGCACCGTGACAGCCGGCACTTCGTCGCAAATCACCGACGGCGCCTCGTGCATGATCGTGATGTCGGCGCAGCGTGCCAAGGACCTGGGTATCCAGCCGATGGCGGTGATTCGTTCGATGGCCGTAGCGGGTGTGGACCCGGCGATCATGGGCTATGGTCCGGTACCGGCGACACAAAAAGCCTTGAAGCGCGCGGGCCTGACCGTCGCCGATATCGACTTCTTCGAGCTCAACGAAGCCTTCGCCGCACAGGCCCTGCCGGTGCTGAAAGATTTGAAAGTACTCGACAAGATGAACGAGAAGGTTAACCTGCACGGCGGCGCGATCGCCCTGGGCCACCCGTTCGGTTGCTCCGGCGCGCGAATCTCCGGCACTTTGCTCAATGTGATGAAGCAAAATGGCGGCAACCTCGGGGTTGCAACCATGTGCATTGGTCTCGGCCAAGGCATTTCCACCGTCTTCGAACGCCTTTAAGCGTTGGGTTGACGGAAGCCGGGGCCCAGTGCCCCGGTTTTTGTTTTTCGGTAGTTTTATTATTTTTTTTTAACAAATTTTGTAAGGTGGCCAGAGCATGAAAGTCGAACCAGGGCTCTACCAACATTATAAAGGTCCGCAGTACCGCGTTTTTAATGTGGCGCGGCACTCCGAGACCGAAGAAGAAGTGGTGTTCTACCAAGCACTGTATGGCGATTACGGCTTTTGGGTGCGCCCGTTGAGCATGTTCCTCGAGTCCGTCGAAGTTGACGGCGAACAGGTCCCACGCTTTGCTTTGGTGCAGGCCGAACCCAGTCTTTTTTCAGGGCAATAACGGCAGGCTGCGCAGAATGCTGCGCTTGACCTCACCCGGTTGCCACTATATATAGCGTTGCCGCGTCAGGCGCCAACTGCCTTTCACTTCTCGAATTCAGGAATTTTCCGATCCATGGGCAAATCGCTGGTCATTGTGGAATCCCCGGCTAAGGCCAAGACCATCAACAAGTACTTGGGCAACGAGTACGTGGTGAAGTCGAGTATCGGCCATATCCGAGACCTGCCCACCAGCGGTTCGGCTAGCGCCAGCAAGGAGCCTGCCGCCAAGCGCGGCAAGGCGGCTGCGGGCGAAGGTCCGGTGCTCACGCCTAAAGAGAAAGCGCGCAAGCAGCTGGTCTCGCGCATGGGTGTGGACCCGGAACATGGCTGGAAGGCCAAGTACGAAATCCTTCCGGGCAAGGAAAAGGTCATCGAAGAGCTGCGCCGGCTCGCCAAAGATGCCGACACCATCTATCTCGCAACGGACTTGGACCGCGAAGGGGAAGCCATTGCCTGGCACCTGCGGGAAGCCATCGGCGGTGATGACAGCCGCTACAAGCGTGTGGTGTTCAACGAAATCACCAAGAAAGCCATCCAGGAAGCCTTCTCCAAGCCGGGCGAACTGGATATCGACCGCGTCAACGCCCAGCAGGCCCGTCGTTTCCTCGACCGTGTCGTGGGTTACATGGTCTCGCCACTGCTGTGGGCCAAGATTGCCCGTGGCCTGTCCGCCGGCCGTGTGCAATCGGTAGCGGTCAAGCTGGTGGTAGAGCGTGAGCGCGAGATTCGTGCGTTCAACCCTGAAGAATACTGGGAAGTCCACGCCGACCTCGGCACCGCCAAGGGCGCCAACGTGCGCTTTGAAGTGGCCCGTGAAAAAGGCGAGGCCTTCAAGCCGCTGAACGAAACCCAGGCCATGGCTGCGCTGGAGAAGCTCAAGTCTTCCAGCTACAGCATCGTCAAGCGCGAAGACAAACCGACCAGCAGCAAGCCGTCGGCGCCGTTCATCACGTCCACCCTGCAACAGGCCGCCAGTAACCGCCTGGGCTTTGGCGTGAAGAAAACCATGATGATGGCCCAGCGTCTGTACGA
This sequence comes from Pseudomonas veronii, assembly GCF_002028325.1. Taxonomy (NCBI): domain Bacteria; kingdom Pseudomonadati; phylum Pseudomonadota; class Gammaproteobacteria; order Pseudomonadales; family Pseudomonadaceae; genus Pseudomonas; species Pseudomonas veronii. The sequence goes on from NZ_CP018420.1 coordinate 1,745,465, forward strand.
AGCCGGCTACATCACCTATATGCGTACCGACTCCACCAACCTGTCGCAAGACGCGGTGGCGATGGCGCGCACTTATATTGAAAGCGAGTTCGGCAAGAAGTACCTGCCGGAGAAGCCGAACGTCTACAGCAGCAAAGAAGGCGCCCAGGAAGCTCACGAAGCGATTCGTCCTTCCGACGCCAACACCGAGCCGAGCAAGCTGAGCGGCATGGAACGTGACGCTGAGCGCCTCTATGAGCTGATCTGGCGCCAGTTCCTGGCCTGCCAGATGCTGCCGGCGCAATACCTGTCCACCACCGTCAGCGTGGGCGCAGGCGACTTCGAGCTGCGTGCCAAGGGCCGTATCCTCAAGTTCGACGGCTACACCCGCGTGATGCCGCAAATCGCCAAGCCAGGCGACGACGACGTACTGCCGGACATGGCCCAGGGCGACACGTTGAAGCTGATCAAGCTCGACCCGTCCCAGCACTTCACCAAGCCGCCGGCGCGTTATTCGGAAGCCAGCCTGGTGAAAGAGATGGAGAAACGCGGTATCGGTCGTCCTTCGACCTATGCGGCGATCATCTCCACGATCCAGGACCGTGGCTACGTGGCGCTGCACAACCGGCGTTTCTATTCGGAAAAAATGGGCGACATCGTCACCGAGCGTCTGTCCGAGAGTTTCTCCAACCTGATGGACTACGGCTTCACCGCCGGCATGGAAGAGAACCTCGATGACGTGGCCCAGGGCGAGCGCGACTGGAAGAGCGTGCTCGACGAGTTCTACGGCGACTTCAAGAAAAAACTCGAAGTGGCCGAAAGCCCGGACAGCGGCATGCGTGCCAACCAGCCGGTGATGACCGACATCCCGTGCCTGACCTGCGGCCGGCCGATGCAGATTCGTACCGCGTCCACCGGCGTGTTCCTCGGTTGCTCGGGCTACAGCCTGCCGCCGAAAGAGCGCTGCAAGGCCACCGTCAACCTGGTGCCGGGCGATGAAATCGCCGCCGACGACGAGGGTGAATCCGAATCGCTGGTGCTGCGTGGCAAGCACCGTTGCCCGATCTGCAGCACGGCGATGGATGCCTACCTGTTGGACGAGAAGCACAAGTTGCACATCTGCGGTAACAACCCGGATTGCGACGGCTACGAGATCGAAGAGGGCAGCTACCGCATCAAGGGCTACGAAGGCCCGAGCCTGGAATGCGACAAGTGCGGCAGCGAGATGCAACTCAAGACCGGCCGTTTCGGCAAGTTCTTCGGTTGCACCAACCCGACGTGCAAGAACACCCGCAAACTGCTGAAAAGCGGTGACGCGGCGCCGCCGAAGATGGACCCGGTGAAGATGCCCGAACTCAAGTGCGAGAAGGTCAACGACACCTATATCCTGCGTGATGGCGCTTCGGGGCTGTTCCTGGCTGCCAGCCAGTTCCCGAAAAACCGCGAGACCCGTGCGCCGCTGGTGCTCGAGATCGTGCCGCACAAGGATGAGATCGATCCGAAGTACCACTTCCTGTGCGAAGCGCCGAAGAAGGACCCGGACGGTCGCCCGGCCGTGATCCGCTACAGCCGCAAGACCAAGGAACAGTACGTGCAGTCCGAAGTGGACGGTAAGCCGACCGGTTGGAAGGCGTTCTACGACGGCGGCAAGTGGAAGGTCGAGGACAAGCGCCAGGGCGCTTGATCGGTTAATCTGATAACGCTAAAAGCCGTCTGCATAGACGGCTTTTGCTTGCTGTAGGAGCGAGCTTGCTCGCGAAGGTCGCTAACGATTACACGAAAAACCTGATGCCCTACGACGCCCCCAGGTTTTTCGCGAGCAAGCTCGCTCCTACATACCAGCATTACGCCTATTCGTTGTGGAGATTGCCGTCATGGCCAACGAACTCTATACCCGTACCAACCAGAAAATTTACTTCGCGGGTTTGTCCCTGGAAGCCCTTGGCCGTGCCGAGGAAGGGAAGGAGATGAACGCCATCGCGCTGGTCCAGGCGGGGCGTGAGGCGGCCCTGTTCCACCTGTACGGCGCCTTGCTGGGGCTGTGTCATGAAATCGCCGGGTTCTACCGTTTGCCCCAGGCCGGTTCGCCGCGTGCGGAAATGATCATGAATCGCGAAGTGCTGGACGCCATGGCGATCCCTGAACTCGCCGAATTGGTGGAAATGGCGCAAAGCCCCGACAGTTGGGTGGCACGCCTGCTCAAAGCGCATGCCGATATGTTCCAGCCGCCACGTGTTCCCCATGTGCCCAAGGGCGATGTGACACAGCCGTTGATCGTGGCGCTGTCGCTGGAAGAGGATGAACCGAAGCCGTTGAGCCGCGAAGAGCTCGAAGGTTGGCGCCAGGAGCTGAAAAACATGGCGCTGCGGTTTCGCGAAGGTTTGAACGAGTGCTGAGACACGCTCGTTGAGCCGGTGATCATTGCGAGCTGACAGCCAAGGCACCTGCGCAGATGGGTGCCAATCAAAATTGTGGCAGTGGGCTTGCTTTCACTAAGCACCATTCATCCAGCCGTAAAGAAACCTCGCCAGATCCACTGCGAGGCCCGGCAGATGACTGATATAATCCCGGCCTTTCGTGGAGAACAGACTTTTATGCCAACGTCCTTTCTGGAAATTGTTGAATTGCCTGACGGCCGAATCGAGCTGCGCCGGGCTGAGGACGAGGGTTCTCTGGTTATCTTGGACTTTTCCGAAGACGCCAAGGCGTTCCTGCAAGGCCAGCACGTGGAAGTGGCAAAAGCCATGTTGAGCGTTGGCGTACAGATGGCAGGCCGCCTGGCGGAAGGCGAACCGGAGAAAGAAGACGGTCCACGGGTTCTGCACTGAGTGTGGCGTGGGAGCTTGCTCCCGCTGGGGCGCTAAGCGGCCCTGAACATGCGATTGCTGCACAGTCCAATGGGAGCAAGCTCCCTTGCCACAGGGCTAGCCTGCGGCACCTCGAATTACCCCAAACGAATATTCAAGCTCTGCGCATCGCCGGTACGCGCAGCGCTGATCAACTGTTGCTTGGCGTTGGCATTCAGCGGGTTCAACCAGCTCACCACTGTATGGCTGCGGCCCAGGCGCAGGGCTTCGCAGGTCAACTGCTGGGCACTTTGCGCGCCGCGTGGTTGCAGCAACAGGATGCGTTCGCGGTTGAGACCGGCGTCCCGCAGCCAAGCCTGGGTCAGGCTGGCGGGTGGGGCGATCAGCGTCAACCAGCGTGCATCCTGTTCCTCGCTCAGTTCGCGCAGGATCGGCGCCAGCAGGCTCAGGCAGCTCCCGGCCGCACCGCGCAACGACAGTTCACTGAACGCCTCAGGCTCGGCGCACCAGGGCGCCTCGACCGTTTCCTTGAGGATGGGCGCAAGGGGTTGGGCCATGAAGGCCTCGAACAGCGACAGTTGTGTGTGTTGTGGGGTGTGCACGAGCTGCATGATGCCTCCTTTAGCGGCGAATGACGCCGACGCTCAGGCCTTCGATCACCAGGTCCTGGTCTTTCAGGTTGACTTCGATCGGGGCGAACTCAGGGTTCTCGGCCAGGAGCCAGACCTTGCTGCCTTCGCGCTTGAAGCGTTTGACGGTGACTTCATCGCCGATGCGGGCGACGACGATCTGGCCGTTACGGGCTTCACGAGTGGTGTGGACGGCCAGCAGGTCACCGTCGAAAATGCCCACGTCCTTCATGCTCATGCCATGCACCCGCAACAGGTAATCGGCGCGAGGGTGGAAGAAGGTCGGGTTGATGTTGCAGGATTCCTCGACGTGCTGTTGCGCCAGGATCGGCGCGCCGGCAGCGACGCGGCCGATGATCGGCAGGGTCGATTCGTCGGCCTTGGCTTCGAAACCGGGGATGCGAATGCCCCGCGAAGCGCCCGGGGTCATCTCGATCGCGCCTTTGCGAGCGAGGGCCTTGAGGTGTTCTTCGGCGGCGTTGGGGGATTTGAACCCCAGCTCCAGCGCAATTTCCGCGCGCGTCGGCGGGTAGCCGTTGTCGTCGAGGCAGCGCTTGATAAAAGCCAGAATCTCAGCTTGGCGTGGCGTCAGTTTTAGCATGTTGATCGCTCTGTCTTTTTATACAGTGACTGGGATTATATACAGTGGACTGCGCTTGGCAATCATCCTTTTTTGCGCGTCCGCTGGACGGTCATTCGTCAGCCCTCCTACAACGCAAAGACAGCGCTGCCTACAGAGTTGAAAGGATGTGATTAAATAGCGTTCAAATAGATGACTGCCTGGCCGGAAAGCGAACCCACAGGCTTGACAAGACACAAGCTGAAACGTATGTTTCAAACAAGTGTTTGTCAGGCGGAGTAGCCATGGCCCAGTCGGAAACCGTTGAACGCATTCTCGATGCTGCCGAGCAATTGTTCGCGGAAAAAGGATTTGCTGAAACCTCATTGCGGCTGATCACCAGCAAGGCCGGGGTCAACCTCGCCGCCGTGAACTACCATTTCGGCTCGAAAAAAGCCCTGATCCAGGCGGTGTTCTCGCGTTTCCTGGGGCCGTTCTGCGCCAGTCTCGACCGTGAGCTCGAACGCCGCCAGGCCAAGGCCGACCATAAGCCAAGCCTGGAAGAACTGCTGGAAATCCTCGTTGAGCAAGCGCTGGTGGTGCAGCCACGCAGCGGCAACGACCTGTCGATCTTCATGCGCCTGTTGGGCCTGGCGTTCAGCCAGAGCCAGGGCCACCTGCGCCGCTACCTGGAAGACATGTACGGCAAGGTGTTCCGCCGCTATATGTTGCTGGTCAACGAAGCGGCCCCGCGCATCCCGCCGATCGAATTGTTCTGGCGCGTACACTTCATGCTTGGCGCTGCGGCATTCAGCATGTCCGGGATCAAGGCCTTGCGGGCGATTGCCGAGACCGACTTTGGCGTCAACACCTCCATCGAGCAGGTGATGCGCCTGATGGTGCCGTTCCTCGCTGCCGGCATGCGCGCCGAAACCGGCGTGACCGACCAGACCATGGCTGCCGCGCAATTGCGTCCGCGCAGCAAATCGACGCCAATCCCCGCGAAGGTTTGACCGCCCCGGGTGTGCGCGGCCGCCAGCATCCGCTAAGCTAGCCGCCCATGCCGAATTCAGCTATTTACTCGCAACCCATTGTTCTTGCCGCGCCCGCCGCGCCGCGAGGGCAATGGGTTGTGTGCGTTATTTAAGGAAGGTTTATGACTGCTGCCCTGCAAGGTTCTTTGATGGTCGACGTTGCCGGTACCTGGCTGACGGCCGAGGATCGCCACCTGTTGCGCCAGCCTGAGGTGGGCGGCCTGATCATTTTTGCGCGCAATATCGAGCATCCGCGCCAGGTGCGGGAATTGAGTGCGGCGATTCGTGCCGTGCGCCCGGACCTGCTGCTGGCGGTCGACCAGGAGGGCGGTCGCGTGCAGCGCCTGCGCCAGGGTTTTGTGCGCCTGCCGGCCATGCGCGCGCTGGCGGATCACCCTAACGCCGAATACCTCGCCGAACAGTGTGGCTGGATCATGGCCACTGAAGTCCTGGCCGTCGGCCTGGACCTGAGCTTCGCCCCCGTGCTGGACCTGGACTACCAGCGCAGCGCCGTGGTCGGCAGCCGTTCCTTCGAGGGCAACCCCGAGCGCGCCGCGGTGCTTGCCGGGGCGTTTATCCGCGGCATGAACAGCGCCGGCATGGCCGCCACCGGCAAGCACTTCCCGGGGCACGGGTGGGCTGAGGCCGATTCCCACGTTGCGATTCCCAATGACGAACGCAGCCTGGAACAGATTCGCGCCAATGACCTGGTACCTTTCGCACGCCTGAGCCGGCAATTGGCTGCGGTGATGCCAGCCCACGTCATTTACCCGCAAGTCGACGCCCAGCCGGCCGGTTTCTCGCGCCGCTGGTTGCAGGACATCCTGCGCGGCGAATTGCAATTTGACGGGGTGATTTTCAGCGACGACCTGTCCATGGCTGGCGCCCACGTGGTTGGGGATGCGGCCAGCCGAATTGAAGCCGCACTGACGGCGGGGTGCGACATGGGCCTGGTGTGCAACGATCGGGCGGCTGCCGAATTGGCGCTGAGCGCGGCCCAGCGGATGAAGGTCACGCCATCGGCGCGGATCGCACGGATGCGTGGGCAGGCGGTTGCGTCGACGGAGTATAAGCAAGACCCGCGTTGGCTGGTGGCGCTCGGCGCGTTGCGGGATGCGCAGTTGATCGATTGAAACGGCGGCGCGCCTATCGCGGGCAAGCCCGCTCCTACACTTGATTGCGTACATTCTGTCGAAGTGCGGTCGAATGTGGCGGCGCGCTGGCCCGTGAGGGCGATCTAACCGTCAGCGTTTTTCTTGTTTGTTGGGCAGCGGCGCAAACAGCGCCTCGATCTCTTCGTTGCCCAACTGCCAATCCCCGGTGGTCCGCCCGTCCAGCACGCCCGCTGCAAGGTCGGACTTTTCCTTCTGCAGGTGCTGGATTTTCTCCTCCACCGTGCCCCGTGCAATCATCTTGTAGACGAACACCGGTTTCTCCTGGCCGATGCGATACGCACGGTCGGTGGCCTGGTTTTCCGTGGCCGGGTTCCACCACGGGTCATAGTGGATCACAGTGTCGGCTTCGGTCAGGTTGAGTCCTACGCCACCTGCCTTCAGGCTGATCAGAAAGATCTGCAGCTTGCCGCTCTGGAAGTCTTTCACCGGCGTGCGCCGATCGCGGGTCTGGCCGGTCAGCAGCGCGTAGGCGACGCCGCGTTTTTTCAGCTCGAGTTCAATCAGGCTCAGCATCGAGGTGAACTGGGAGAACAACAGAATCCGGCGCCCTTCGGCAAACAGCTCTTCGAGCATTTCCATCAAGCTGTCGAGCTTGCCCGAGCTGCTGCCGCGCGTTGGCAGGGTGGCGTCGTTGACCAGGCGCAAATCGCAGCACACCTGGCGCAGCTTGAGCAGCGCTTCAAGAATGATGATCTGGCTGCGCGCCACGCCTTTGCGGGTGATCTCATCGCGGACTTTTTTGTCCATGGCCAGACGCATGGTTTCGTACACGTCGCGCTGGGCTTCATTGAGCTCGACCCAGTGGATGATCTCGGTTTTCGGCGGTAATTCCGTCGCCACCTGTTCCTTGGTGCGACGCAGCAGGAACGGTTTGATCCGACCGTTCAGGTGCTGCAATCGCACATCGCTGGCGCGTTTTTCAATCGGCACGCGGTAGTCGCGGTTGAAGCTTTTCACGTCGCCCAACCAGCCCGGCAACAGGAAGTGGAACAGCGACCACAGCTCGCCCAGGTGGTTTTCCAGCGGGGTGCCGCTCAGGCACAGGCGCTGCCGTGCGTTCAGCTCACGCGCCGCCTGGGCCGCCTTGCTCGAAGGGTTCTTGATGTACTGCGCTTCGTCGAGGATCAGCACATGCAAGGGCAGGGCGGCGAGTTGCTCGATGTCTTTGGGCAGCAACGCATACGTGGTCAGCAGCAGGTCGTAGTCCTGCAGGTTTGCGAAGTGCTTTTTGCGGGTGGCGCCATACAGCGCCAGGACCTTGAGTTGCGGCGTGAAGTGCGCGGCCTCGTCGAGCCAGTTGGGGATCAGGCTGGTGGGCATCACCACCATGCACGGGCGGTCCAGGCGCCCGGCGATCTTCTCGCTGAGAATATGCGCCAAGGTCTGTAAGGTTTTGCCCAGGCCCATGTCGTCCGCAAGAATGCCGCCCACCTCCAGCTGGCGCAGTGACTGCATCCAGCTCAAGCCCTCCAGCTGATAGGGGCGCAAGGTCGCGTTCAAGCCTTCGGGCGCGACGCAGGTGAAATCCTTGATGTCGCGCAGGCGCTGGGCGAAGGTGCGGATCTTCTCGCCGCCTTCCCATTGCAGCGGCAGGTCTTCCAGCGGGTTGAGGCGGATCGCGTCGGCCTTGGCCAGGCGCAGCGTGGTGGTGCCGGGTTCCTGCAGGTAGAACTCGCCGAGGGTGGCCAGGACGGGTTTCAGACGGCCGTAGGGCAGCGCCACTTGCAGCGGGCCGTGGCCACCGTTGGGCAGGCCGGGGATGTTGACCAGGATCAGTTCGTCATCGCGGCGGCGTGCGAGTTTTTCCGGGTTGAGGATTTCGGTGTGCGAACGCATCAGGTTGAGCAGGATCGGCAGCAGGCTCAGGCGTTCGCCGTTGACGATGATCCCCAGTTCCAGGTCGAACCAGTCGCGCTCCGGCCCTTCGTCGACGGTGGCATACCAGTCGTCCACCGGGCTCAGGTCGAAGCCGAAGTCGTCGTCGATCTGCAACTCCCAACCTTCGGCCCGCAGTGTCGGCGATGCGTTGAGGGTGAAGTTCAGCCAGGCGCTGTCATTGATCATCTCGAACAGTTCGCCGGCACTTTCCGGCAACGCTTTGCTCTGGCGCGTGGCGATCTTGAAACCGAGCAGGCGCAGTTGTTCGCGATAGCGCTGTTCCAGCTCGGGGTGCCGCTTGATCCGCAGGCTCTGGGTTTCCTGGCGGACGATGATGTCGGCGTTCTTTTGCCCGCTGACGTAGTTGCCCAGATAGTTGAACGACAGCGCCGCACGGTGCTGGATATAGCGCTGCATCTTGCCGTTGCGCGGCTCGAACGCGCTGAACGCGACACTGGCCAGCCACAGGCGCGGCACGGGCAGCACGTCGTCCATCACCACCTGCGGCAGCACCACGCGGTTGTCCAGCACGGCCTGGAGTTTTTCCAGCAGTTCGGCGTCCTGGGCCGCCGCCGGGTAGGCCAGGGTTTCCTGGACCTTGAGCAGCACCGCCGCGATGTGTTTGCAGTTGGTGTGTACCGGGCAGGTGCAGCGGCTGTCCACCAGGATCAGCGTGCCCTTGGCCGATTCGCGCAACGAGATGGTCTGCCGGTAGACGTTGCTGCCCGAGCCTTCGCAACTGGCGATGATGGTGCTGTCGCCCGACTCGACGATGCGTACCCGGTTCTCCAAGGCATAGCGCCGCCCGCGCTCCAGGCTTTGTTCTTTGAAGCGATTGGCCCACGAAGGGGCCAGGGGCTTGGTGAGCGGCGACGTCAGGGGCATGGTGCTGGATCAGTCCTGAAAGTCGACGGGCGGTGCGCTGGGCTGTTTGGCGGTCAACGAAGTGATCTTGATCAGCAGCGCCAGGTGGCCGCCATCCAGGTAGTTGAGCTGGTTGTTCTTGGTCCGCACGTCTTTCTGCGCCAGATGCTCGCTGGCGATGACGCTGCCGTTGCCGTCGAACTGGTTGATCCAGAAGTCCGCGTCGATATCGGTAAAGCGCCCCAGTTGCAGGCTCAGCACACCCTCGAGGGGAAACTGACCGAACTGCTCCCGGCCGTCGGTGATCGCGATTTTTACCGGCTGCTCACCGAGGTTCTGTTCCCAGGCCTTGTGCGCCAGCACCGTGTAGTTGGCGTCTGCGCGGAGTTTGTCGACGATCGTGCCCAGGCGCGCCGGGCTGCTTCTGTCGCCCAGGCGCTCGGCGCCGGCATCCCAGTCTTCCGGCGCGGCGCGGCTGTTGATCACCGGCTCCGCGTTCTGGCGCACCAGGACCATTTCCACTTGGTACAGGCTGTCGGCAAACGCCGAAGGTGCGAGTACCACTAATAACAAGCTCAGAATGCGAAACACGCGCATTGGGGCGTCCTTCAAACAGATTTCGGGATGAGGCGCTCAAACAGCGCCTCCAAGGTATTGAAGCGTTCTTCGGCACGTTCCATCGGCACCATGAACTTGAACAGCGTAGCCCCTTCGAACTTGTACCGGTTGGGCTGGCCCTGGATCAGCTTGATCAGCACCAACGGGTCCACCGGCGTCTGCGCTTCGAACTCGATGCGCCCGCCCTGCGGCCCGGCATCGACCTTCTTGATCCCCAGTTGCTCGGCCTGCAATTTGAGCAGGGTCAGACGCACCAGGTTCTTGGTCGGTTCCGGCAACAGGCCGAAGCGATCGATCATCTCCACCTGCAGGTCCTTGAGACCTTCTTCGTCGGTGGCCGAGGCGATGCGCTTGTACAGGATCAATCGCGCGTGGACATCCGGCAGGTAGTCTTCGGGAATCAATGCCGGCAAGCGCAGGTTGATCTCCGGACCGCCGCCCAGGGGTTGGTCGAGGTTCGGTTGCTCGCCCTTGCGGATGGCTTTCACCGCGCGTTCGAGCATCTCCATATATAAGGTGAAGCCCACGGCCTGGATCTGCCCGCTCTGGCCGTCGCCGAGCAGTTCGCCGGCGCCACGGATTTCCAGGTCGTTGGTGGCCAGCACAAAGCCGGCGCCCAGGTCCTGGGTGTTGGCGATGGCTTCCAGGCGTTTTTCCGCATCGCCGGTGATTTGCTGGCGCGGTGGCGTCAGCAGGTACGCGTAGGCCTGGTGGTGACTGCGTCCGACGCGACCGCGCAGTTGATGCAGTTGTGCCAGGCCGAACTTGTCGGCGCGCTCGATGATGATGGTGTTGGCGCTCGGCACGTCGATGCCGGTCTCGATGATGGTCGAGGCGATCAGCACGTTGAAGCGCTTGTGGTAGAAGTCGCTCATCACCTGTTCGAGGTCGCGCTCGCGCATTTGCCCGTGGCCGATGGCGATGCGTGCTTCCGGCACCAGTGCGGCGAGGTCGGCGGCGCATTTCTCGATGGTTTTCACATCGTTGTGCAGGTAATACACCTGCCCGCCGCGCAGCAATTCGCGCAGCAGCGCTTCCTTGACCGTGCTGTTGTTCTGCTCCATCACGAAGGTGCGTACCGACAGGCGCCGCGCCGGTGGCGTGGCGATGATCGACAGGTCGCGCATGCCCGACACCGCCATGTTCAGCGTGCGCGGAATCGGCGTGGCGGTGAGGGTCAGAATGTCGACTTCGCTGCGCAGGGCCTTGAGCTGTTCTTTCTGACGCACCCCGAAGCGGTGTTCTTCGTCGATGATCACCAGGCCCAGGTTCTTGATCTTCACATCGTCCGACAGCAGCTTGTGGGTGCCGATCACGATGTCGATCTTGCCCTCCGCCAGGTCGGCGACGGCGGCGTTCACTTCCTTGGCGGATTTGAAACGGCTCATCACTTCCACGGTCACCGGCCAGTCGGCAAAGCGGTCGCGAAAGCTGTTGTAGTGCTGCTGGGCGAGCAGGGTAGTCGGCACCAGGATCGCCACTTGCTTGCCGCCATGCACCGCGATGAAGGCGGCGCGCATCGCCACTTCGGTCTTGCCGAAGCCCACGTCGCCGCACACCAGGCGGTCCATCGGCTTGGGCGCGAGCATGTCGGCGCGCACGGCTTCGATGGTGGTTTGCTGGTCCGGGGTTTCTTCGAAGGCGAAGCCGGCGCTGAAGGTGGCGTAGTCGGCTTTCGGGTCGGCGAACGCATAACCCTCGCGGGCGGCGCGACGGGCATAGATGTCGAGCAGCTCGGCGGCGACGTCGCGCACCTGTTCGGCGGCCTTGCGCTTGGCTTTCTGCCAGGTCTCGGAACCCAGGCGGTGCAACGGCGCCAGAGCGTCGTCGCTGCCGGTATAGCGGGCGATCAGGTGCAGGTTGGCCACCGGCACATACAGCTTGGCGCCTTCGGCGTATTCCATGGTGAGGAATTCGGCGGCCTGGTTGTCGATTTCCAGCGTTTGCAGGCCCAGGTAGCGGCCGACGCCGTGGTCGATATGCACCACCGGCGCGCCTTCGCGCAGTTCGGTGAGGTTTTTGATCACCGCGTCGTTGTTGGCGTCGGCGCGTTTTTCGCGGCGACGGCGCTGCATCACCCGTTGCCCGAACAGTGGGCTTTCGGCGATCAGCGCCAGGGCCGGATCGTCCAGCAACAGGCCTTCATCCAGCGGCGCAATGGTGATCGCCAGGCGCTCTTTGCCGGCGACGAAGTCCGGCCAGCTGTCGACGGTTTTCGGGCGCAGCTTCAGGCGTTCCAGCAGCTCCAGCAGCACTTCGCGGCGCCCGGCCGATTCGGCGGTAAACAGCACGCGCCCGGCGAAATCGCCGAGGAAGTTGGACAGCGCTTCGAGCGGCTGGCTGGCCTTGGCTTCAATCGCCAGGTTCGGCAGGTTTTGCGCGGGGAAGCGCGTGCGGCCGCTGCCTGCGTCCACATCCTCTTGGCTGGCGACCACGCGCGGCCAGTTTTTCAGGCGGGCGAAGCAGTCTTCCACCGGCAGGAACAGTTCAGCCGGCGGTAATAAAGGACGGGACGGATCGACGCGACGCTCTTCATAGCGGTTGCGCACGTCGCTCCAGAAGTTTTCCGCCGCCTGCTCGATGCCCGGCAGCGAGAACACCTGGGTGTCCTGGGGCAGGTAGTCGAACAGGGTGGAGGTTTCGTCGAAGAACAGCGGCAGGTAGTACTCGATACCGGCGGGGGTAATCCCGCTGCTCAAGTCCTGGAAGATCGGGCAGCGGCGGAAGTCGACGTCGAAGCGTTCGCGAAAGCGCGCCTTGAAGCGCGTCACCGCGTCTTTCTGCAGTGGGAATTCCCGTGCCGGCAGCAGTTTGATCGACTCGACTTTGTCGATGGAGCGCTGGTTTTCCGGATCGAAGGTGCGCAGGGTCTCGATTTCGTCATCGAACAGGTCGATGCGGTACGGCAACTTGCTGCCCATCGGGAACAGGTCGATCAGCGCTCCGCGCACCGCGAATTCGCCGTGCTCGTACACCGTGTCGACGCAGCGGTAGCCGCTGGCTTCCAGGCGTGTACGCATTTGCTCCACGTCGAGCTTCTGGCCGATATCCAGCACCAGGCTGCTGCCCAGCAGGAACTTGGTCGGCGCCAGGCGGTGCAGCGCCGTGGTGATCGGCACCACCAGCACGCCGTGGACCAGTTCCGGCAGGCGGTACAGGCTGGCGATGCGCTGGGAAATGATGTCCTGGTGCGGCGAGAACAGGTCGTAGGGCAGGGTTTCCCAGTCGGGAAAATGCAGCACCGGTAAATCGGGGGCGAAGAAGCTCAGCTCCTGCTCCAGCCGTTCGGCGCTTTGGCTGTCGGCGGTAAGCAGCAGGGTAAAGCGCTTGGCTGCGCTGGCAGCCTCGGCGATGGCCAGGCTCAGGGCGGCACCGGGCAAATTGCCCCAGTGCTGTTTACCTGCCGCGGCAGGGAGTTGCGGTAGACGCAGAACGGGCACGGAAGGTTGAGCTCCAAGCGTTGCGACAAAGTCGGTAATTGTAACGGCCCGAGGTGCCGCCTGTCAGTTGCTGACTGAGCCTATTACGGTTTGCGGGAAATGTGGTGGCTAAGACAAACAATGGCGCGTTTTGACTCAATATGTAGTGCCAAAATGCATATAGTTTTCGGAGGGTTACGGACAAGTCGTGCTGCCCGCTCCACTAGTGGCCTTCTGGAACCCGCGTATTTACTGGGCTGCAGCGAGGTGGGTTTTTTGGGTAAGCGCTTTTTGTTGTAGGACGCGCATTGCTCCGGGGGCGGCCGGGCGGCATAATGTAGCCCCTTTTTTCAGCCCCTACATGTGGAAGGTTCCCGTGACTCAGAAGCCCGACCAGTGTCTTGGTGAATGGATCGACCGTGAAGCACTCGCTGAAGCGATGATCCCGCTTATCGGTCAGCTGTACCGCAATAACAATGTGGTGAGCTCGATCTATGGCCGCAGTCTGATCAACCAGTCAGTCATCGCGATTCTCAAGGCGCATCGCTTTGCTCGCCATCGTTCGACCAACGACAGCGAACTCTCCGTCCACGAAACATTCCCTCTGCTCAAAGCCATGAGCGAGCTCAAGCTCGGCGCGGCTTCGGTAGACCTGGGCAAGTTGGCCGCCAAGTTCCGCGCTGAAGCCAACGGCCGCTCCGTCGAGCAGTTCGTGCGTGAAGAAATGGCCGACGTGGTCGGCAAGCAGAACGCCTCCGCCCGTAAAGGCACTGACGTTGTGCTCTACGGCTTCGGTCGCATCGGCCGCCTGCTGGCACGCATCCTGATCGGTAAAACCGGTGGCGGCGACGGCCTGCGCCTGCGCGCCATCGTGGTACGCAAGGGCGCCGAGAACGACCTGGCCAAGCGCGCGAGCCTCTTGCGTCGCGACTCGGTACACGGTCCGTTCAACGGCACCATCGTCATCGACGAAGAAAACAACACCATCACCGCCAACGGTAACCTGATCCAGGTGATCTACGCGAAGAACCCGACCGAGGTGGATTACACCCAGTACGGCATCAAGGACGCCCTGCTGGTGGATAACACCGGCGTATGGCGCGACGCCGAAGGCCTGGGCCAGCACCTGACCTGCCCGGGCGTTGCCCGCGTTGTCCTGACCGCGCCTGGCAAAGGCAAGCTGAAGAACATCGTTCACGGCATCAACCACACGGAAATCACCGCTGACGACAAGATCGTGTCCGCCGCTTCCTGCACCACCAACGCCATCGTGCCGGTGCTGAAGGCAGTCAATGACAAGTTCGGCATCATCAACGGCCACGTCGAAACCGTTCACTCGTACACCAACGACCAGAACCTGATCGACAACTTCCACAAGGGCAATCGCCGTGGTCGCAGCGCCGCGCTGAACATGGTGATCACCGAGACCGGTGCCGCCACCGCTGCCGCCAAGGCCCTGCCTGAGCTGGCCGGCAAGCTGACCGGTAACGCGATCCGCGTGCCGACGCCTAACGTGTCGATGGCCATTCTCAACCTGAACCTTGAGAAAGCCGCTACCCGCGACGAGATGAACGAGTACCTGCGCTACATGGCGCTGCACTCCGATCTGCATAAGCAAATCGACTTCGTCAACTCCCAGGAAGTGGTCTCCACCGACTTCGTTGGCTCGCGCCACGCCGGTGTGGTGGACGCGGAAGCGACCATTACCCAGGACAACCGTGTTGTGCTGTACGTGTGGTACGACAACGAGTTCGGCTACAGCTGCCAGGTCGTTCGTGTGATGGAAGACATGGCTGGGGTCAACCCGCCTGCATTCCCGCGCTAAGCGTTCAGGTTGAATGAAAAAGCCCCGACTGGTTCGGGGCTTTTTTCTGCCTGTGGGTTTCGGCTGTGTGGGAGGCATCGCGCGCAAGCCCGCGCCTACAGGGGCATGCATTTTTTCAGGCGATACGCCGTCAACTGTGGCCGGCCAAGGTGAGACGATCCGCCTCATTGGTGAGCGCCGGGAGTGCGAACATCAGCCATAAACAGATAACGGCATGCCGCATAATGGGCGGTCCTGCCAGGGTGTGTGCCTGCGGGTTAATTCACTTTTCGACGGCGATCAGGTTTATGGGCAATCTGCGACAGATAGCGATGGTGTGCGGTTTTGCGGCGCTGGCCGGCTGTGGCGGCGATACGCTGGAGCAGTTTGGGGGGCCGACCATGGGCAGCACCTATTCGATCCAGTATGTCAGAAGCTCGACGGCACCTACGCCGAAAGAGCTGCAGCGCCAGGTGGAAAAAATCCTGGGGGATGTCGACCGACAGCTGTCGACCTACCGCAGCGACTCGGATATCGAGCGTTTCAACAATCTGCCGGCCAATAGCTGTCAGCCGATGCCTGCGCCGGTGCTGCAACTGGTGCGTACCGGCGAGCAACTGTCCCAGGCCAGCGCGGGTGCGTTCGACCTGACGGTGGAACCGCTGCTGAACCTGTGGGGGTTCGGGCCCCAGGCCCGGCAACTCAAGGTGCCGGACGCCGCGACGCTGGCCGAGGTGCGTCAGCGGGTCGGTCACCAGCATCTGCGCATCGACGGCGAGCAACTGTGCAAGGACGCCGCCGTCGAGGTCGACTTCAACAGCATTGCTGCCGGTTACGCGGTGGATCGTATCGCCGAGCTGTTGAGCGGCTTGGGTATCCATCACTACCTCGCCGAAGCCACCGGCGAACTCAAGGCTGCCGGCCACAAACCGGATGGTTCGCCCTGGCGCGTCGCGCTGGAAGAGCCTCGCGATGACCAGCAGGTCGCCGAAAAAATCATCCGCGTAGACGGCTTTGGTGTGTCCACATCGGGTGACTATCGTAATTATTTCCAGCAGGGTGGTCGGCGTTATTCCCACACCCTGGATGCGCGGACCGGCGCGCCGATTACCCATCAACTGGCATCGGTGACAGTGTTGCACCCGTCGGCGCTGATGGCCGATGGGTTGTCGACGTTGCTGTTGATCCTTGGGCCGGAGCAAGGCTGGGATTACGCCGAACAGCACCAGATCGCCGCGTTTTTTGTGCAGCGCGAGGGGGATGTTTTTGTCACGCGCAGTAATCAGGCGTTCGAACAGATGACCGCTGTGAAACCGTAATCGACGCTGTGTAGTAAAGGCAAAACTGGCCTACGACGCGACCAAGGGTTAATGTGCGCGGCGTTGAGCCTTATATAGACTGTGCCCCGGTTCACACACTTGAGCCAAATTGTCCTTCATGACCGCTGGCCGCGGCATGATTTAGCCAGGCGTCAAACCGCGCGCCTGGCCTGTTCTGAGGAGTACGCATGGCTGTCTACAACTACGACGTGGTAGTACTGGGTTCCGGCCCGGCTGGAGAAGGTGCGGCGATGAACGCCGCGAAGGCAGGGCGCAAGGTGGCAATGGTCGATAGCCGTCGCCAGGTCGGCGGAAACTGCACCCACCTGGGTACCATCCCGTCCAAGGCCTTGCGTCACTCAGTGCGCCAGATCATGCAGTTCAATACCAATCCGATGTTCCGGGCCATTGGCGAGCCGCGTTGGTTTTCGTTCCCGGACGTGCTCAAAAGCGCGGAAAAAGTCATCGCCAAGCAGGTGGCGTCGCGGACCGGCTACTACGCCCGTAACCGTGTCGACCTGTTCTTCGGCACCGGCAGCTTCGCCGACGAGCAAACCGTCGAAGTGGTCTGCTCCAACGGTGTGGTCGAGAAGCTGGTGGCCAAGCACATCATCATCGCTACCGGGTCGCGCCCGTATCGCCCGGTGGATATCGATTTCCTCCACCCGCGTATCTACGATAGCGACACCATCCTCAGCCTGGGCCATACCCCGCGCAAACTGATCATCTATGGCGCCGGCGTGATCGGCTGCGAATACGCCTCGATCTTCAGCGGCCTGGGGGTGCTGGTAGAGCTGGTGGACAACCGTGACCAGTTGCTGAGCTTCCTCGACTCGGAAATTTCCCAGGCGTTGAGTTATCACTTCAGCAACAACAACATCACCGTGCGCCACAACGAAGAGTACGAGCGCGTCGAAGGCCTGGACAACGGTGTGATCCTGCACCTCAAGTCCGGCAAGAAGATCAAGGCCGACGCCTTGCTGTGGTGCAACGGTCGTACCGGCAACACCGACAAGCTGGGCATGGAAAATGTCGGGGTCAAGGTCAACAACCGTGGCCAGATCGAAGTGGACGAGAACTATCGCACCTGCGTGTCGAATATCTACGGTGCCGGCGACGTGATCGGCTGGCCAAGCCTGGCCAGCGCCGCCCATGACCAGGGCCGTTCGGCGGCCGGCAGCATTGTCGACAATGGCAGCTGGCGCTATGTGAACGACGTGCCGACCGGGATCTACACGATTCCGGAGATCAGCTCGATCGGTAAGAACGAACACGAACTGACCAAGGCCAAGGTGCCTTACGAAGTGGGCAAGGCGTTCTTCAAGAGCATGGCGCGTGCGCAGATCGCCGGCGAGCCGCAAGGCATGCTGAAGATTCTGTTCCACCGTGAAACCCTGGAAGTCCTCGGCGTGCATTGCTTCGGCTACCAGGCTTCGGAGATCGTCCACATCGGCCAGGCCATCATGAACCAGCCGGGCGAGCAAAATACCCTCAAGTATTTCGTCAACACCACGTTCAACTACCCAACCATGGCGGAAGCCTATCGGGTCGCGGCCTACGACGGCCTCAACCGGCTTTTTTGAGCGGCTCCGGCCGGTGGCCTGAGCCGGCCGGGGAGACCGATTTCAGTAATTCTCGAGCGTGGCAGTGGCCAAACCGGGAAAGTCTGTAATCAGGCTATCTACGCCGAAGTCGGCGAGCCTGCGCATCAGCGCAGGTTCGTTGACTGTCCACACCGACACGTGCAATCCCTGG
This sequence comes from Pseudomonas veronii, assembly GCF_002028325.1. Lineage (NCBI taxonomy): Bacteria > Pseudomonadati > Pseudomonadota > Gammaproteobacteria > Pseudomonadales > Pseudomonadaceae > Pseudomonas > Pseudomonas veronii. The sequence continues at coordinate 1,763,305 of NZ_CP018420.1, forward strand.
CGCTGGGCTTTTTCCAGACGCTCGGGGGTACACAACGTCCAGTTCAACGCCAGAAACTCACAGCCATAGTTTTGCGCGACCTTCAGCGGGTCGAGCCAGGCGTATTCGGCCACCAGCCCGCGCGACAGGTCCGGGGTGAGTTCCACCGCCGCTTTCAACACTTCCCGTGAGCTTGAGGTCACTGTGACCTTGTCCATGAGGCCGAAACGCACGGCCATTTCCCGGATCGCCAGCACGGTGGTCGCGGCGCGGGTGCGCGAGGCGCTTTTGACTTCCAGTTGCCAGTGATCGAAGTCGCACTTTTCAAACAGTTCTTCCAGGCGCGGGATCGGGCAGGGGTTGATCCAGCCGGGGCCGCCTTTGCGGGCGTCCATCTTCACCAGGTCTGCCGCCGAATACTCGACGACTTTGCCGCGCCGGTCGGCGGTGCGCTTGAGGGTCGGGTCGTGGATGACCATCAGTTCGCCGTCCATGGACAGGTGCAAATCCAATTCGCAACGGCGTACACCGTGCTTGAGGCACTGCTGGAAGCTGGTCAGGGTGTTTTCTGGTGCTTCGCCTTTGGCACCGCGGTGGCCGTAGATCAGGGTCACAGTTGCTCCTTTGCGCCAGGTCGTCTGGCGGGGTGAATACGAATTCAGGTGTCTTTGGCGTCGCTCTGTTCCCGCGCCAGGCGCCGTTGCTGCGCCTGTTTCTGCAGGATGTAGCGCGCCAGCAGTTGGCGTTGGGCGTCGGTCATCGATTCGAATTCCGTGCCAATGGCAAAAGCGCCGCCCTTGGCATCGCAATGGGTGACCCGCGCCCGTAACAGCAGGCCCAGCGCCTGGGGCATCAGCACCAGCTTGACCGCCAGGTGGGCGTCGAGTGCCAGGGGCGTCGGGTGCTGGAAGTCGATGCCGCCTTCGGAAATGATCACCGGCTGCGGTGCGCCGACTTCATCCAGCAGGCCGCGCGCCATGATCTGGCTGAGCAGATCCAGGCGTTTGTTCTGGATTCGGAGGAGGGCGGCCAGGCTGCGATCTTTCTCGCTGAGCTGGCGCAACAGGTGTTGGGCTTCGAATTCGCTCAGGTGCAGTTCACTGAGTAGATTGAATAGCGGCGAATCATCCAGCAACACTTCCTTGCTCGCCGCTTCGGGGGCGGACAGGCTTTTGATTTGAAGTGCGATCATGTCGTCGATACGGTAGTATTCGCGGCGTTCTTCTTCATCTAATGTCGACATGGCGAACCCAAAGTAGCGGTAATGGTCTGAGTGTAAAGCTGCTTACCAGACCCCGCCACCGGGACGTCTTCTTTTCCTCCGAACAAGCCCCGACATGTTCAGACCTCTCTTCGTATTTATTGGCACGCGTTATACCCGTGCAAAGCGTCGCAATCATTTTGTGTCGTTCATTTCCTTGACCTCGATGATCGGTCTCGCCCTTGGCGTGGTCGTGATGATCGTGGTGTTGTCGGTGATGAACGGCTTCGATCATGAGATGCGTACCCGCGTGCTGGGCATGGTGCCCCACGCGACCATCGAGTCGGGTGAACCGATCAGCGACTGGCAAAGCCTGGCCGACAAGGTCAAGCAGAACCCCAAGGTCGTGGCCGTGGCGCCGTTCACCCAGATGCAAGGGTTGCTGACCCATGACGGCAAGGTGCAGAAAATCCTGCTCAATGCCATCGACCCGGTCCAGGAGCGCAAGGTCTCGATCATCGACAAGTTCATGCTGCAGGGCAAACTCGACGACCTGGCGCCCGGCAGCTTCGGTATCGTCATCGGCGACAAGGCCGCGGCCAAGCTCGGCGTGGGCATCGGCGACAAGCTGACCTTCGTCGCCCCGGAAGTCACCGTGACCCCGGCCGGCATGTTCCCGCGCATGAAGCGCTTTACCGTGGTCGGCACCTTCCACGTCGGCGCTGGCGAGATCGACGGCTACCTCGGCCTGACCAACCTCACCGACCTGGCGCGTCTGCATCGCTGGAAGCCGGACCAGGTGCAGGGCCTGCGCCTGAAGTTCAACGATTTGTTCGACGCCCCGCGCGGCGCCTGGGAAATCGCCCAGCACCTGGGTGAAAACCAGTACTACGCCCGCGACTGGACCCGTACCCACGGCAACCTGTACCAGGCCATCCGCATGGAAAAAGCCATGATCGGCCTGCTGTTGCTGCTGATCGTCGCCGTCGCGGCCTTCAACATCATCTCCACCCTGGTGATGGTGGTGAACGACAAGAAGGGCGACATCGCCATCCTGCGCACCCTGGGCGCCACGCCGGGGCAGATCATGGCGATCTTCATGGTGCAGGGCACGGTGATCGGCGTGGTCGGCACCTTGATCGGCACCGCGCTGGGCATTCTGGCTGCGCTCAACGTCAGCGCTGCCATCGCCGGCCTCGAAACCCTGATCGGCCACAAGTTTCTCAATGCCGACGTCTACTTCATCGATTACTTGCCGTCCCAGGTTCAGGCCCAGGACGTGCTGATGGTGGGCGGCGCTGCGTTGGTCCTGAGTTTCCTTGCCACCCTGTATCCAGCCTGGCGCGCGGCACGTACCCAGCCAGCACAGGCCTTACGTTATGAGTGAATCGGGCATGAGTGAAAAAGCAATCCTGAGCTGCCGCAACCTGGGCAAGTCCTACGAGGAAGGTCCGGAATCGGTGGTGGTGTTGTCCAACCTGCAACTTGAGCTGCACCCCGGCGAGCGCGTGGCGATCGTCGGCAGTTCCGGTTCCGGCAAAAGTACCTTGCTCAACCTGTTGGGCGGCCTCGATACGCCGTCCCAGGGCAGCGTGTGGCTGGCCGGCGAAGAACTCTCGGCCCTCGGCGAAAAGGCCCGCGGCCAACTGCGCAACCGTTCGTTGGGTTTCGTGTACCAGTTCCACCACCTGTTGCCGGAGTTCACCGCCCTGGAAAACGTGTGCATGCCGCTGCTGATCGGCAAGACCGCGATCCCAGAGGCGCGCCAGCGTGCCAAGGCTTTGCTGGAGCGCGTTGGCCTCGGCCATCGCCTGGAGCACAAACCGGCCGAATTGTCCGGCGGTGAGCGCCAGCGTGTGGCGATTGCCCGCGCCCTGGTGAACAACCCGGGCCTGGTGATGCTCGACGAGCCGACCGGCAACCTCGATTCCCACACCGCCCAGGGCATCAAGGACTTGATGCTCGAACTGAGCACCCAGATGCGTACCGCGTTCCTGGTGGTGACCCATGACATGAGCATGGCCCGGCAGATGGACCGCGTACTGCACCTGCAGGAAGGTCATCTGGTCGCCATCTGACCTGTTTCAAGCCCGGTGCATGACGCCGGGTTTTTTCATTTTTTCAGGCGGTGCAAGCGAATGTTCAGACCGTTATCGATTTTCATCGGCACGCGCTATACCCGCGCCAAGCGCCGCAACCGTTTTGTTTCGTTTATCTCGATGACCTCGATGATCGGCCTCGCCCTGGGCGTGCTGGCGATGATCGTGGTGTTGTCGGTGATGAATGGCTTTCAACGCGAAATGAGCTCGCGCATCCTCGGCATGGTGCCTCACGCCACCATCGTCGGCGTGAACCCGATCGACAACTGGCAGCCGGTGGCCGCGGCGGCGATGAAGAATCCCGAAGTGACTGCCGCAGTACCGTTCACGCAGATGGACGGTATGTTCTCCTACAAGGGCGCGATGCAGCCGATCGAGATCAGCGGCGTCGACCCGGCCCAGGAAGGCAAGGTGTCGATCGTGGCCCAGCATATCGTCCAGGGCAAACTGGAAGACTTGAAACCCGGCGAGTTCGGCGTGGTGGTCGGTGAAATCACCGCGCGGCGCTTTCGCCTGAACGTGGGCGACAAGCTGACCCTGATCGTCCCGGAAATCAGCAGCGCGCCGGGTGGCATCACCCCGCGCATGCAGCGATTGAACGTGGTCGGTATCTTCAAGGTCGGCGCCGAGCTGGACGGTTCGATGGCGTTGATCCATATGGCCGACGCCGCAGAAATTCAGCATTGGCAGCCGAACCAGGTGCAGAGCGTGCGCCTGGCGGTGAAGGACTTGTACGCGGCGCCCAAGGTCTCGGCGGACATCGCCGCCAGCCTCGGTGCGGCCTACAAGGCGGATGACTGGACCCACACCCAGGGCAGCCTGTTCAGCGCGATGAAGATGGAAAAAACCATGATCGGCCTGCTGTTGCTGATGATCGTCGCGGTGGCGGCGTTCAACATCATTGCCACGTTGATCATGGTGGTGAACGACAAGGGCGCGGACATCGCGATCCTGCGGACCATCGGCGCCACGCCACGGCAGATCATGGCGATCTTCATGGTGCAGGGCACGGTGATCGGTATCATCGGCACCCTGATCGGCGGTGTGCTGGGCGTGATTGCGGCGCTCAACGTCAGTGAGCTGGTGGGTTGGCTGGAGCGCGTGAGCGGGCAGCATATCTTCAGTTCGGACGTGTACTTCGTCAGCAACCTGCCCTCGCAATTGCAGGGTGGGGATGTGCTGCTGATCTGCTCGGCCGGGTTTGTGTTGAGCTTTTTGGCCACGGTTTACCCGGCGTATCGGGCGGCGAAGATCGAGCCGGCGCATGCCCTCAGGTATTCGTAGGATTTAAGACCGCTATCGGGAGCAAGCCCCTCCCACATTTTGAATGTATTCACAGATCAAAATGTGGGAGGGAGCTTGCTCCCGATAGCGCCGGCACAGCTTGCATCACCCCCCCCTGGCAACTCGATCACAAACCGCGTCCACCCCGGCTCAGACTCGCAATAAATCCGCCCGCCATGCGCTCGCACAATCGACTGGGTAATCGCCAGCCCCAGCCCTGCGTGTTCACTGCTGCCTTCATGCCGCGCCGGGTCCGCCCGGTAGAAGCGGTCGAACAACCGCGGTAACACCTCCGCCGGAATGCCTTCGCCGCTGTTCTCCACTGTCAGCGTCACGCCTTGTGCGCCCTGCGCCAGATGCACCCGCACTTCGCCGCCCGCGGGCGTAAAGCGCAGCGCGTTATCCAGCAGGTTCGACAATGCCCGGCGCAACATGCCGCGATCGCCGGTTGTGTGAGCCATACCCTCGCGCACCAGGCTGACGTGCGCGTCTTCCGCCAGCAAGACGAAGAACTCCAGCAGTGCGTCCACTTCGTCCGCGAGCTTCAACGGTTCGCGCGTGGGCGCCAACAGCCCGTGATCGGCCTTGGCCAGGTACAACATGTCGTTCACCAACTGCGCCATCCACTGCAACTCTTCCAGATTGCTGTGCAGCGCCTCGCGGTAATCCTCCAGCGGGCGCGGCTGGGTGAGGATGACTTGGGTGTGGGTCAACAAGTTCGACAGGGGCGTGCGCAGTTCGTGGGCGATATCGGCGGAGAACGCCGAGAGGCGCTGGAACGCGTCGTCCAGTCGGCCCAGCATGGCGTTGAAGGCCTGGGCCAGTTCCGCCAGTTCCACCGGCATGCCCTGCTCGGGCAAACGCTGGGTCAGGGAGTGGGCCGACACGCTGGCGGCCACTTCGCCCATGCGCCGCAACGGTCGCAGCCCGCTGCGCGCCGCCCAGGCGCCTAGCAGCGCGGTGGCCAGGGCCGAGAGGCTGACTGTGAGCCAGATCAAATGCTGCATGCGTTGCAGGAAGTGCTGATGGTGGGTGATGTCGAGCATCAGGCTCAGTTGCGGCGAGTCGGGTTGGCCCGGCCTTAGCGGCGCGTTGTACACGCGGTAGTCGATGCCGGCGTTTTGCAGGCTGTGCAGGCCGGGCGACTCGGGCAGGGCAATGGCCGGCGCGCCGTCAAACCAGCGCTGGCCGGCGGCGGTGATGCGTACTGTGAGGTCGGGCTGACGATTGAGCTCGGCGCGCAGTTGCGCTTCGCGCTGGGCGAATAGCTGCGGTGAGTCGACGCCCTGCAAGGTGCTGCGCAGCGCCACCAGTTTGCTTTCGAGCAGTTGCTGGTCCAGCTCGACAAAATGCGCCTCGCTGGCCCGGTTGAACAGCACGCCGGCGAGCAACGAGACCACCGCGGTGCAGGCCGCAAACAACAGGGCCAGGCGGCTGGCCAGGGACAGTCGCTTGATCAACTGCATCGTTCCTCCAGCACATAACCCATGCCGCGCACGGTGTGGATGAGTTTATTGGGGAAGTTGTCGTCGATTTTCAGGCGTAGGCGGCGGATCGCCACTTCGATGATGTTGGTGTCGCTGTCAAAGTTCATGTCCCACACCTGGGACGCGATCAGCGACTTGGGCAATACTTCGCCCTGGCGCCGCAGCAGCAGTTCGAGCAGGGCGAACTCCTTGGCGGTGAGGTCGATGCGCTGGCCGTCGCGCTCGACGCGGCGACGGATCAGGTCCAGGCGCAGGTCGGCCAGTTGCAGGGTGGTTTCCTGCGGTGCGCTGCTGCCACGGCGCAACAGGCTACGCACCCGCGCAAGCAGTTCGGAGAAGGCGAACGGCTTGACCAGATAATCGTCGGCGCCCAGTTCCAGGCCGTGTACGCGGTCTTCCACTGCGTCGCGGGCGGTGAGAAACAGCACCGGGACGTCGAGGCCGGCGCTGCGCACGGCCTGTAGGATCTGCCAACCATTGCGACCGGGCAGCATCACATCGAGGATCAGCAGGTCGTAATCGCCGGTCAGCGCCAAGTGCTGGCCGCTGGTGCCGTCGGCCACCAGCTCGGTGGTAAAACCGGCTTCGGTCAGGCCTTGGCGCAGGTAATGGCCGGTTTTGGGTTGGTCTTCGACGATCAGCAGTTTCATGGGCAGCTCTTGGCGGCGGGTCACGTCAGGCTTTATACCGTGGTGGCCAGGGGAGGGGCGCAACCTGACAAAGTTGTAATCTAGCAGTCAGCTGGCTGGCAGCGCTGCAATCTTAGAGTGGTCCTCAGACTGATCCCACACCTTTGGAGAATTGAGATGGCATTGCGTACCCCCTTGTTGTTGGCGGGCTGCCTGTTGGCGTTGAGTGTCGGAGCAATGGCCGGCACGGCCCACACCTATGCGTTCGGCCAGCCGGCATCTGCCGATAAGGCCACGCGCACCGTGGAAGTGGTGCTGCAGGATATGTCCTTTTCGCCCAAGTCCCTGGACGTAAAGGCCGGTGAGACCGTGCGCTTTGTGCTGGTCAACAAAGGCCAGTTGCTCCATGAGTTCAATCTGGGCGATGCGGCCATGCATGCGGAGCATCAGAAGCAAATGATGCAGATGCAGGCCAGCGGCATGCTGAACGCCACCGGCATGGGCAAGATGGACCACGGCGCCATGGAGCACGGCGATATGGGCAATATGGGCAATATGGGCGGGATGAAGCACGATGACCCCAACAGTGTTCTGGTCGGACCGGGTAAAACCGCTGAGTTGACCTGGACCTTCAGCAAAGCCACCGGGTTGGAGTTTGCCTGCAATATTCCCGGGCACTACCAGGCGGGCATGGTCGGCAAGATCAACGTCGATTGAGCCGCTGCGGCGATTGACGGTGTCGATGCGGCGGTTGTTAGAGGCGGGGGCAAAGGCTGGTAGACTGGTGGGGTTAATTTAGCCAGGTTTCCGCCATGCATCCCGCAGCCGAACATTCGCCGCTGGGCAAGTCCAGTGAATACATCTCCACCTACACCCCTTCGTTGCTGTTCCCGATTCCGCGCGCCGCGAAATGGGCCGAGCTGGGCCTGAGCGCCGAGACCCTGCCGTACACGGGCGTGGATTTCTGGAACTGCTTCGAACTGTCCTGGCTGCTGCCGTCGGGCAAGCCGGTGGTGGCCATCGGTGAATTCAGCATTGCGGCCGACTCGCCGAATATCATCGAGTCCAAGTCCTTCAAGCTGTACCTCAACTCGCTGAACCAGACCGTGTTTGCCGATACGCAAAGTCTAGAGGCGACGTTGCGCACCGACCTCAGCGCTGCTGCCGGCAAGCCGGTGGGCGTGCGCGTGCGCAGCCTGGCCGAGGTTGAAGCCGAAGGCGTGGTGGCGTTGCCGGGAGTGTGCATCGATCACCTGGATATCAGCGTCAGCAACTACGAACATCCGCGTCCGGAACTGCTGCGTTGCGATGACTCGCGCATTGTCGAGGAGAGCGTGTACAGCCACCTGCTCAAATCCAACTGCCCGGTCACCAGCCAGCCCGACTGGGGCAGCGTGGCCGTGCAATACCGCGGCGCACAGCTGGATCACGCCAGCCTGTTGGAGTATCTGGTGAGCTTTCGCCAGCACTCGGACTTCCATGAGCAGTGCGTGGAGCGGATCTTCCTGGACCTGCAGCGCCTGCTGAAGCCGGAGAAGTTGACGGTATATGCGCGGTATGTGCGGCGGGGTGGGTTGGATATCAACCCGTATCGCAGTACTGAGGCGGTGCCGTTCCAGAACCTGCGCCTGGCGCGCCAGTAACCTTTACACAAACCAAAATGTGGGAGGGGGCTTGCCCCCGATAGCGGAGTGTCAGTCACAGTCTCTGTGCCTGACCCACTGCTATCGGGGGCAAGCCCCCTCCCACATCGCACAGCTGGATCACGCCAGCCTGTTGGAGTATCTGGTGAGCTTTCGCCAGCACTCGGACTTCCATGAGCAGTGCGTGGAGCGGATCTTCCTGGACTTGCAGCGCCTGCTGAAGCCGGAGAAGTTGACGGTATATGCGCGGTATGTGCGGCGGGGTGGGTTGGATATCAACCCGTATCGCAGTACTGAGGCGGTGCCGTTCCAGAACCTGCGCCTGGCGCGCCAGTAACCTTTACACAAACCCAATGTGGGAGGGGGCTTGCCCCCTCCCACATTTTGGTTCTGTGCTTGGTTTGGGCTCGGGTTAAATGCCGATGTTGCCCAGGGTGATCACGATATTGCGCAGCGTCCCGGCAATGCCCGGGTGGTCCAACTCGAAACCTTCTACCGCCCGGTTCACTTCGTCGGCGATGCTGGGCGGCTGGGTGGCCGGTTCCAGTTCAAGTTGTACTTCAAACTTGGCCAGCAAGGCTTCCAGCGCTTCACGTTTTTCGGCTGGCAGCGGTGGTTCCTGGTCCAGTTGCTCGCGCAGGATGTTGACCTGTTCTTGCAGTTTTTCGCGGGCAGGCATGGTGTTGTTCCTTTTATCGATAGGCACTGGCATAGACCACGGCACGCCGAGAAAGGTCTACGAGAGGAGCTGTAGATTAATCTACCGGCGCCGTCTGTGCATGATCTCAATCAGGGCTTTTCGCCTTTGAGCTGGCGCAGGCTGATGTCTGCCAGGCAGGTGCCGAGCTCGCCGAGGTGATCGATCACCGAATGCACCCCCAGCCCATACAGCGCCACGGTGGCCTTGCCGCGTTTGTATTCGCGTTGTTGGTCGGTCAGTGCCTGCCATTGCTCGGGCGCCAGGCCGCACAGCGAACCGCAGGACGCCAGGCCGATAGTCCACAGCCCGGCATTCAGGCCCGATTGCAGCAGGCGCGGCTCGCCGCTGACCAGCACGCAGCCTTCCAGGCGTTCGATGTTCAATTCCATCAAGGCTTGCCAGCATGCATGAGGGGCGGGCCAGCGGATGGGAGAGGACGATGCGGCCTTGAGCCAATCGGGCAGCGCAGCGGCCAGCGGGGTCGTCACCGAGGGCGGCAGTTCATCCAGCCAGGCGCAGGGCACGCCTTGTTCCTTGAGGCTGCGCAGGACCTTCAGTGCACCTGGCGTGGCTTCGGCGTGCGGGGAGGGTGAATCGGTGCGCGCCTGGGAACCGAAATCGACCAGGCAGCCACTCAGGCCAAACAACACGGCGGTCAAGGTGGGGGCAGTGGCGACGGCAATCTCGGCGTGAGGCATTTCGACATCCCTGAAATAGCTACGACGCTATCGGAGTGGCGTGACAAGTCCGTGACAGTTTGTAGGAATTTTGTACATTCTCCGTATGTCGTTTCCTGGCAGCTGCCTAAAAGGACACTTCCGTCATATACTGGCGCCTTATTCAGGGCATAGCGCCCATGACAGACTATTCAAGGAGCAAAAGCTATGCGCTGGAGCCACTACTTCGCTCAGTTTTCGGTGTGTGCCGTTATCCTGATGGCCCCTTTCGCCGCACAGGCCGCGTCGGAAGATGATCCATGGGAAAGCATCAACCGCCCGATCTTCACCTTCAACGACACCGTTGATACCTACGCCCTCAAACCATTGGCCCAAGGCTATCAGTTTGTGACCCCGCAATTCGTGCAGGACGGCGTGCACAACTTCTTCCGCAATATCGGCGATGTCGGCAACCTGGCCAACAACGTGCTGCAACTCAAGCCACACGCGGCCGGCGTGGATACTGCCCGCCTGTTGATGAACACCACCTTCGGCGTGCTGGGCTTTATCGACGTCGGCACCAAAATGGGGCTGCAACGCAGCGATGAAGACTTCGGCCAAACCCTCGGTTACTGGGGCGTCGGCAGCGGTCCTTACGTGATGCTGCCGCTGCTGGGCCCAAGCACCCTGCGCGACGCGCCGTCCAAATACGTGGACAGCTACACCCAACCGTACCGCTACATGAACGACATCGGCTGGCGCAACAGCACCTTCGGCCTGAACATCGTCGACACCCGTGCCAGCCTGCTCGACAGCGAGAAGTTGATCACCGGCGACAAGTACACCTTCATCCGCAACGCCTACCTGCAGAACCGCGAGTTCAAGGTCAAGGACGGCAAGGTTGTCGACGACTTCTAGGTCGAGACCTCTTGAAACGAAAAAAGGCGACCATGTGGTCGCCTTTTTTGTGCGCGGGTATTAGCGCATTTTCAGGATCTTCAGCCCCAGATGCTGGCCGTCGCCCTCGTTCCTCGCCCATACCACCTGGGTGTCCGCTTCCAGGCCCGCGAGGGCCGCGTGCTCCGACTCGATCCGCACGGTCAGCAGATCGCCCACCGTGAACTGGCGAGGTGCCTGCACCTGCATGCCGGAGCTGGAGAGGTCCACGCAAACCCCGTCAATTTCTTGCCCGGCATGGATCAAAGAGACATTGGCATCCACTCGCATGCGGATGAAATCGCGCTTTTCAGCGTAGTCGCGCTCGTGTTCGCTCACAGCTTCCATCCTTACTTTGTGTTGTGGTGATGGCTGTTCTTATAACTCCCGGTGATTTGCGATGTAAAGACGTTCGGCGACCATCGGCATGAGCTTGAAACCCCTGTCGGATGGGAGTACCGTCTGCGCCTTAGAAGGGCACCTCTGCTTTACCTTTGTGCGTGGGCAAAAAGCCTATGCTTTGTAGGACAGAGAGGCTAGAAAGCGAATCCAGTAGCGTGAGCCCGGCCATTGCCGAGCCGCCTACGCCAACCTAATTCTGGCGCCGTTTGCCCACATGCCAAAAACCAGTGCCACGCTGCTGATAATCGATGACGACGAAGTAGTGCGCGCAAGCCTTGCGGCCTATTTGGAAGACAGTGGCTTCAGCGTCCTGCAGGCCAGCAATGGCCAACAGGGTCTCCAGGTATTCGAGCGCGACAAGCCCGACCTCGTGATCTGCGATCTGCGCATGCCCCAGATGGGCGGCCTCGAACTGATTCGCCAGGTGACCGAGCTTGCTCCGCAGACGCCGGTGATCGTCGTGTCCGGTGCCGGGGTGATGAACGACGCCGTCGAGGCCCTGCGCCTGGGCGCCGCCGACTACCTGATCAAGCCCCTGGAAGACCTGGCGGTGCTGGAGCACTCGGTGCGCCGTGCCTTGGATCGCGCACGCCTGCTGGTGGAAAACCAGCGCTACCGCGAAAAGCTCGAAACCGCCAACCGCGAACTCGAAGCCAGCCTGAACCTGCTCCAGGAAGACCAGAACGCCGGTCGCCAGGTGCAGATGAACATGCTGCCGGTCAGCCCGTGGACCATCGATGAGTTCAAGTTTGCGCACCAGATCATCCCGTCGCTGTACCTGTCGGGTGATTTTGTCGACTATTTCCGCGTAGATGAGCGGCGGGTGGCGTTTTATCTGGCCGACGTGTCCGGCCACGGCGCGTCCTCGGCATTTGTCACCGTGTTGTTGAAGTTCATGACCACACGGCTGCTGTTCGAATCCAAGCGCAATGGCACCTTGCCGGAGTTCACCCCCTCCGAGGTGCTGGGCCACATCAACCGAGGCCTGATCAGCTGCAAGCTGGGCAAGCACGTGACGATGGTGGGCGGCGTGATTGATGAAGAAACCGGTCTTTTGACCTACAGCATCGGCGGTCACCTGCCGATGCCGGTTTTATACACTCCTGACAGTGTGCGCTACCTGGAAGGGCGTGGTCTGCCCGTCGGCTTGTTCAATGAAGCCACCTACGAAGACCACATCCTGGAGCTGCCGCCGACCTTCAGCCTGACGCTGATGTCCGATGGCATCCTCGACCTTCTTCCAGAGCCTACACTCAAAGAGAAAGAAGCCGCCTTGCCCCAACGGGTCAAGTCGGCGGGCGGCAGCCTGGATGGCCTGCGGCAGGTTTTTGGATTGGCCACGCTAGGGGAGATGCCGGATGATATCGCCCTATTGGTGTTGAGCAGGAATCTTTGATGAGTACCGGAAGAATCCAATTCGCCGAGCAAGACGGGACGTTTGTCCTGAAGTTTGTCGGTGAAGTGCGCCTGACCTTGTGTTCGGCGCTGGATGCAACGATTGAGCGGATCTTCACAGCGCTGAATTTCTCGGCGATCGTGATCGATCTGACCGAAACCCGCAGCATCGATAGCACCACGCTTGGGCTGTTGGCCAAGTTGTCCATTCTGTCTCGGCAGAAGGTCGGCCTGTTGCCCACTGTCGTCACCACCCACGAAGACATCACCCGTCTGTTGCAGTCCATGGGCTTCGATCAAGTGTTCAACATCGTTGACCGCCCGATCCCCTGCCCGGAATGCCTGACCGACCTGCCGTCCCAGGACCAATCCGAGGAAATCGTGCGGATCAAGGTGCTGGAAGCGCACAAAATCCTGATGGGCTTGAACGAGTCCAACCGCGAAGCCTTCCACGACCTCGTCAACGCCCTCGAACGCCACTGACACTCCCCGGGTGTGGGAGGGAGCTTGCTCCCGATTGCGCCAGACCTGTCAGTACATGCCTAACGGATTGACGCAAAAAAAGGGCGGAACCCTCACAGGTCCCGCCCTTTTTGCTGCCGCCGCTGTTACAGCTTGGCAGCCAGCAACGCCTCCAGCTTCTCCTGGTCGCGGGCAAACTGACGAATCCCCTCGGCCAGCTTCTCGGTCGCCATCGCATCCTCGTTGGACTCCCAACGGAACTGCGCTTCAGTCAGATGCACCCGCGCTTCACCGGCATGGCCTGGCGACAACTTGCGCTCCAGCTTGCCGGTATCGGCCGCCAGTTTCTCCAGCAGGTCCGGGCTGATGGTCAGGCGATCACAACCGGCCAGCTCTTCGATCTGGCTCAGGTTGCGGAAACTCGCCCCCATCACCACGGTCTTGTAGCCATTGGCCTTGTAGTAGTTGTAGATGCGCGTCACCGACTGCACGCCCGGATCGTCGGCGCCGGTGTAGTCGTTGCCGTTGGCTTTCTTGTACCAGTCGTAGATACGGCCCACGAACGGCGAAATCAGGAACACGCCCGCTTCGGCACAGGCCACGGCCTGGGCGAAGGAGAACAGCAGCGTCAGGTTGGTCTGGATGCCTTCTTTTTCCAGCTTCTCCGCCGCGCGGATACCTTCCCAGGTGGACGCGATCTTGATCAGCACGCGATCACGGCCAACCCCGGCTTTTTCGTACAGGTCGATCAGACGGTGCGCGCGCTTGAGTACGGCGTCAGTGTCGAACGACAAGCGCGCATCCACCTCGGTGGAGATACGGCCGGGCACCACTTTCAGGATCTCTTGACCCACCGCCACCGCAAAACGGTCGCTGGCCAGGCCGACATCACCGTTGCAGTCCTTCACGCACTCATCCAGCAACTTGGCATAGCCCGGGATCGACGCGGCCTTGAGCAGCAGGGAAGGGTTGGTGGTGGCATCTTGCGGCTTGAGATTGGCGAGGGCCGCAAAATCGCCGGTATCGGCGACGACGGTGGTGAACTGTTTGAGTTGTTCCAGCTTGGAAGTCATGAGCGTGCTCTGTCCTATGGGTCTGATGACATTACCCGAGCGCTGGCAGGCGCTCAAGGGCGCAAATGCGTTCGATCGTTTGCGAGGGCAACAACCTGAAAACAGCCGTTTGAATGACTGGCCTTGCTGGTAAATAGGAGGGCAAAATCGCCCGCAGGTTCAACCCGACAGCCCGATGAACACTGCGATCAACCTGTGGGCGCCGGTTTCACCGGCCCTCCAACAACTCCGCCGCCTGATCCAGCAACGCCAGCGGGTCACTCGCTTTATGAATATCCACCGACAACAACTGCCGGAACTTGCGCGCCCCAGGGAAACCCGTGCCCAACCCCAGCACATGCCGCGTAATGTGATGCATCGAGCCACCGCTTGCCAAATGCTCCGCGATATAAGGCCGCAACTGCGCCAACGCCTCTGCCCGACTGATCACCGGCCGCGTGCTGCCAAACAACTGCTGATCCACCTCCGCCAGTAAATACGGATTGTGATAAGCCTCCCGGCCCAGCATCACCCCGTCAAACGTCTGCAAATGCTCATGGCACTGCTCCAGCGTCTTGATCCCGCCGTTGAGAATAATCTCCAACTCGGCAAAATCGCGCTTCAACTGCGCCGCCACGTCATAACGCAACGGCGGAATGTCGCGATTCTCCTTCGGCGACAACCCCTCCAGAATCGCAATCCGCGCATGCACGGTAAAACTGGTACACCCCGCGTCCTTCACCTGCCCGACGAAATCGCACAATTGCGCATAACTGTCCCGCCCATTGATCCCGATACGGTGCTTCACCGTCACCGGAATCGACACCGCATCGCGCATCGCCTTCACACAATCGGCCACCAACGCCGGATGGCCCATCAGACACGCGCCGATCATATTGTTCTGCACCCGATCGCTGGGGCAGCCGACGTTCAGGTTCACTTCATCGTAACCGGCAGCCTCGGCCATACGGGCACAAGCGGCCAGATCGGCGGGGACGCTACCGCCCAACTGGAGGGCGAGAGGATGCTCGGCGTCGTTGTGGCGCAGGAAGCGCTCGTGATCGCCGTGGAGGATCGCGCCGGTGGTGACCATCTCGGTGTAGAGCAGGGCGTGTTTGGAGAGCAGGCGCAGGAAGAACCGGCAGTGGCGGTCGGTCCAGTCCATCATGGGTGCAACGCTAAAGCGCCGAGGCAGTGCGGGGCTTGATTCTGCTGGGCTAAAGCTCTGTTTTTGAATCATTTTACTCAACGTGTATTCGGCAGGTTTTAGGGCGTTTTCAGGCCTTTTTTAAGGCTCGGTGGTACGATGTACCACCCAAAAACTGACGCGTACCACTTTCGATATGGCGACTATCAGGGCAAGAAAACTGGCGGATGGGACTGTGAGCTACACGGCTCAGATCCGCATCAAGCGCGACGGAGTGCAAGTCTACCAAGAGAGCCAGACCTTCGCCCGAAAACAGGCCGCCCAGGCCTGGGCGCGTAAGCGCGAGTCGGAGCTGGATGAGCCTGGTGCGATCGAGCGGGCAAACCGTAAGGACGTCACCGTCAAAGAAATGATCGAGCAGTATCTGTTGGAAGTGGAGAAGGCCCGTCCGCTGGGCAAAACCAAGAAGGCCACGCTCGAAGCCATCGGCAAGATGGACATCGGTAAGCTGAACGATACAGACATCAATACCCAACGCCTGGTCGACTTCGCCCTTTGGCGCATGAGCAAGGAGGGCGGCGGGGTCCAGCCCCAGACCGCCGGAAACGACCTGGCGCACCTCGGCGCTGTTCTGGCGATTGCTAAAGACGCATGGGGTTACCAAGTCGATCCACTCGCGATGAGCGGTGCCCGACGAGTGCTACGGAAACTCGGCTACAACCTCAAAAGCCGCGAGCGTGACCGCCGGCCGACGTTGGACGAGCTGGGAATGGTGCTGACGCACTACCAAGCCATGCAGGCGAGGCGCCCGAGCGTCACGAATATGCTGAAGGTAGTGGGTTTTGCCCTGTTCTCCACGCGACGGCTGGATGAAATAACCCGTATCCGCTGGGTGGACGTCGACGAGCCCGGCCAGCGGGTACTGGTACGCGACATGAAGAACCCCGGGCAGAAGATCGGCAACGACGTTTGGTGCTATCTGCCGGACGAGGCGTGGCAGATCCTCCAAACAATGCCGAAGGCCGGCGAAGACATATTCCCCTACAGCCCTGAATCCATCTCCACGTCCTGGGCGAAAGCCTGCAAGTTTTTGAACATCGCGGACCTGCACTTTCACGACCTTCGACATGAAGGCGTCAGCCGCCTGTTTGAGATGGACTGGGACATTCCGCGTGTGGCTAGTGTTTCCGGCCACCGGGATTGGAATTCGATGCGTCGATACACCCACCTGCGCGGCAAGGGTGATCGCTATGTGGGCTGGGAATGGCACGAGAAAATCCTGAGGGCGCCCGTCCAACTGGGCGCCGCATCACAGAAGTGGCTTAAAAGGCGTGTTTTAACCCGTTGAGCTGGTTGTGCTCTTTAACCGCGGCGGCGCGCTGTCGATCTAGATATGCGGCCAGGTCAGTGAGATGGACGCCCTTGGCCGACTTCTGGCTCGGCTCCAGGCGTGTGATGGGGATCTTGATCTGACCACTCATCACCTTGCGCTGGAACATTTCCGGCGTCAGGTGCGTGAAGTAATCCCGGCAAACCTGCTCCAGCGAAATGATTGCCAGGCCGTCGTATTGGGCCATCAAGATAAAGGCTGTGTTCATGATGGACCCCCTCACATCCGAAACGATTGGTGAATGAACACCGGCTGAGCCTTATGTTCTGCGGGTTTCGCCATGGCGCCCTGGATTTCGCAAACGAACTGATGCCGCTTTTGGTTGGGCGCAGTCAGCGCCTCGGTCAAGCTAGGCACGACGTCGGTGCATTGCTCGTAGGCGTGGGGGCCGCTCCAGCTATCAGCCTTCACCACCTGGCAATCCGTTCGTGACGCATCCGCGCACAGGTACAGCAGCAGGAATACGGTCATGACTCGTCTCCCGGAAACCCTGGAAAGTCATCGTTGGCGTCGAGTTCTGCGTAAGCGAACACCCTCCAATGGATACCGCGACGAAGGTAGTGGCCGAGCATCCAATGGATGACAGCGGCTTGCTCATCTTCACTACGCTCCCCAATACAGTGCCCTTGCTGCCGCAGTAGCTGGGCTGTACTGGCTAATTTGGTGTGAGGAATACCAAGGATGTAGCGCAGGTCAGCGGTCAGTTCCAATGGTGCCGATACTGGTGTCACTGGCTCAAAAGAGTAAAAAGTGCGGGTGTCGCTCGAACTTTGATTTGAATGCATGGTGCTTCTCCTTTCAGGCAGTGGGGGAGTTGCAGCTCCCCGTGTCTGGCCTGTGTTGGGTATCAGTGCGCGTATCGACGCGGTTTGTTCTGTTTGGCCGCTTCACGCTCGGCCATGAATGCAGCCCATTCCGCCGATTTGCTCTGCTGACGGATGCGGCTACAGGCGCCGTGCTTCCGGGTGGAGCGTGCCTTGCCGCAGATGTCGCAGCGGCTGGGCAAGTCCAACCGGTGGCTCGCCATAGCGGGGCGGGTTCGGATTCTTGGGTCCATCAGTTCCCTCCCATGAGCATGCGCGTCAGTGCATTGGGCTGGCCGTCTGGAGTCAGCTTGTCGAGTGGTTGTGTGACACTGCGGCCGTTCCCGGCGCGCAGAGTTGCAACATTGCCGTCGATGGCGACGATCACGCCTGTACGAGCGCTCAAACGATATTCCCGACCGCCGCCGCTCATTGCGACGTAGCTGACCGTGTCGCCGATAGCCAGCTGGGTTGTGGTAGCCTCTACTGCGCCGCCTTGGGGTTGATTCACTTGCATGGTGCTTCTCCTTTGGGTGGTCGGTGTCGAGGGGTTGCAGCCCCTCGACACCACCTTCTTAACGGCTTTCGCCGGTTGGGTTTTGCTTCCGCACCAGGTGCAGCAGCAGATTCTCAAACTCAACAACCTCATCAGTTGCTGACTGCCATTCCAGAACTGCCTGGATCTGTTCCCGGCTGCACTCCAGCACCAGGATTTCTTTATCGCTTACCGCACGAACCTCCAGGATCGCGATCAATCCGGCGGAGTCATAGGCATCGGCGTGAACAATCTTCCCGGACTCGTTGAACCAGTCCTTCAGCTCCTTCAGATGCCGAAGGCGGTTGGTTTCCCCCTTTTCGCCGTCACCGGTTATGACTTGTACGTGCATGGTGCTTCTCCTTTGGGTGGTGGCCGGCGTTGCAGCGCCTGGCGGGTGTTGCTGTTGATTGGTCAGGCCTGGAAGTGCCAGCACTTCACGATGGGTTGTTTGGTGATGACTGCGTTGCTGGTCTTGGCCTGGTGAGCCCGTACCGCGCTGTCAGTGGCTTTGTTGATGTCGAGCAGCTTCCGGGAGCGGGAGTCTTTCAGGCGCTCGCGCAACTCGCTGACGTCGGCGATCTTCTGGCGATGCTCGGCCGCGCACTTCACAAAGTCGTTGAGGTTGATGGCGATGATGTTGTCTTTCTTGCTGTGGTTGACCACTGGGCCGTCGGCGTCGAGACCTTCGAGGTACTCGTACACTTCCCAGAATTCAGCCACTACCGGGTGGTCGGAGCTGATCGAAGACTGGCGCTCGATCGCCATGCGAATAATCTGCGTGCGGGTGTGGCTGATCTGCGGTTCAGTTAGAGGTACCACCACGCACAGGCAGTCGAGCAGGGCGAGCAACTGGGCGTGGTTCTTATTGATCCGCTCCACGCGGATGTAACCGCGCAGCTTGTTGCCACAGTGGTGACAATCGCTTTGCTCGTCGTGAAACGGGGTCTCGCAGGCGAAGCAATGCGAATGCAGATTGCGCAATTTCGCCTCGTAGCCAGGGATGCGCTGGGCGAACAGGTCCATCACTTCCAGCTCTTTGCGAACTGCCTGTAGAACAAAGTTGCTGAGTGTCGAGCCTTCCAGGGCGTTCAGACGGTCTGCCGCCGCGCGGCTCTCAGGCGTCACGTTCGGGCGCACAAAATGCAGTTTCACGATCCGGGTCATGATTGCTTCAGACGCCACGACAGGGGCGTTCTGGCTAATAGCGATCGTGCCGCGAAATGGGGGCTCGTAGGTCTCGTTGCCGGCGGTTTTAACGCCCTTGGTCGCCAGCGTGCCGCCGCCATAGTAATCCTTGAGTTCGTCCCACTCAAAGGTCTTGGCGTGGGCCTTGTCGTCGCCACTGCGGTCAGATTCCAGCAGCACGATGGGCATGCCGGAGACCTGGCCCATCAAGCGGCTGCGGCCGGCCTTGGTGGATTTGGATGGGTCGAACCCTTCGTAACCGTCCCGGCCCGCCAGTTTCCAGAGCAGGGTGAGCAAGGTGGTCTTGCCGGCGCCGGCTTCGCCCGTGGCTTCAAGAAACGGAAACGACTGGTACCGAGCGCGGATCTGTTCGGCGAACAGTGAGCCAAACCAGAAAGTCAGTGCGACGATGCCCTGAGCGCCGAAGCACTGCCACAGAAGTCCTAACCACTGCTGATCGTATTTTTTGCCATCCTTCTCCAGATCGATCTTCACGCCCTTTTGCAGGGTCTTGAGTTTCAGCTTGCCCATCTCAAAAAACTCCTCTTCGTTGATGTGGATGACCTGGCCCTCGCGGACGGCGACGTCGTTGAACACGTAGCAGTGGTATTCCTTGCTGTAGCCCACGTAGTCGATGGTCTGAACGGTCTTGATACCGAAAAGCTGGTCTTTCATGAGTTTGTCCAACTGTTGCCCACTGCCGGTGAACACGGCCCCAGCGCCCATGCCGAGAAGTCTTTTTTTGAATTCGCTGGCGGCGGCGACCTGGCCGCCGGTGAAGGTGTTTTTCACGGAGCCACCGTCGTGCGGGAAGTCGACGCGGAAGAAGTACCAAGACTCGTCGGTGATCTCGTTGCGTTGGAAATAGAGGGCCTTGGGGTAGCAGTTGGCGATTTCGACGACGCAGCCGGCCACGTTCAGCGCTTTCTCCCGGAGCTGCTTTTCGTTCAACACCTGGGTTTCTTGGCCATCGCTTTTATCCAGTGCTTGTTTGGCGCTGTTGTATTTCGCGATATCCAATTTCCACCAGTACAGGCGGGAGTCGAAACAGAAATGGAATTCCTCCCGCTCCCGCCACTGGTACATGAGCATTGCCTTGTCGCTGGCACTCTCAGCAATGAGCAGGGCGCCCTGGTGACGAGCTTCTTTCAGGTCTTTGTCGATGCGCTCGGCACGGGCTTTTTCGTCGTCGATAAACGCCCATCGCTGATGCAGATCGTTCCAGTCAACCTTGCGCGCATCTGGCTGCGATACCTGGGCGGCGTCGCAGGTGAAGCCGAGTTCGCGGGCACGTTTCACCCAGCTGCGTGTGTATTTGTGAGCGCCTGGCTCGTTGTCCAAGGCCCAAACCAACTTGGGTGTTTTACCGCCGCGTGCGGTGGCGAGTGCCTTCAGCGACTCTTCTGGAAACGCGTTTGACGACAGGGCGGCAACAGCAGATATACCGTTCTGAACGAGCGCGATGGCATCGAAAATGCCTTCAACAATCCACAGCTCGTCTACCTCCAGCAGGTCCAGGCACTGCGGGCACCACCAATGCCCCCTGTAGCTCTTGAGAGGCTGGAAGCGGGCCTTCTTCTTGCCGAAGCGGGAAGGCTGGTCAATCAAGCGCTCCCAGTACCCACCATGCTCCAGGGGAAAGCGGACGGTTGCTGAGCCGATGTTCAGGTCGCGATCGAAGTAGCTCTCCTGGGTGTACCAGCCCTCAATCAGCTCGACGCGAAAACCTCGGGCAAACGACAGGTACGCCTTGGCACTGGCAGCAGGCTGATCACTGGTGGCCGGCGCACGCTTGCTCCAGTCGTCGAACAGGTCCGGGTACAGCTCCTTGGTCGGAGCCATGTACCGGCATTTTTCCTCGCGGCCACAGCGTATGAACCAAGGTTCGTCGTGGCGGGAAAACAGGCGTTTCTGATTGCACTGCGGGCAGGTGCCCTTGCGCATGTAGTGCGTGCCGACCATGTGCTGCAGGCCGTAATCAGATTCCAGACGCTGAAGTACATCAGCGCGGATCTGTTGCTCCATGGGCTTGCGATTCACTGCGCATGCTCCGCAACAGCCACGACGAGCTGCTTTTTCAGCTCGCTGCGCGTCTTGCAGATGCCGGCCAGGTAGGGCAAGTCCTCAAGCACCTTCGGTGCCCGCTGACCGCTCGGCACATTCCGGTAGCGATCGGAGTACCAAATATCAGCCATGGTGACTTCGTACTGAGTGGTCAACCACAGCAAGTATTGCTGCGCCTGCTGTTCGTCCAGCTCCAGTTTTATGGTGATTTTGCTCATTTCGGCCACCAGTAAGTTGCAAATTTCCCCTACCCACGCGGCGCGGGCATCAATCAGGGATGGGGTTCGGATTAGTGCGGGAGGTTGCGAGTCAGCAGCAGGCGTGTGGGGAGCAAACGTGCTGAAACGGGGTGTCGCTGTTGGGTGCAGTTATCGAGCAGCCAGATGACAGGCCGGTACGCGCCGCTGTTGGGATGAACGCCCAGCCAGGCAATACGCTTGCAGGTCATGCTCTCGAATTCGGCGACGGCCAACTCAGCGATGCGCTGCACCAGGTGCTGGGGGACTTCAAGAGACAGCGTCAGGTACCGGGCGCAGTTCTCGAGCAGTTGGCTGTCACCAGCCAGATGCTCACAACGGTGGCGGTAGAAGTAGGCCACTGCCGCTTGTTGCATCGCCGCGCGGTAGTCGCTGGTGGGGTTGGTAGTCAGGGCGATGGTTTTCATACGGTTGTGACCTCCATTTCCAACTGGTCCAACAGATCGGGTTGATCGTTGGCTGTTTTCATTGCCTGGCGACGAATGACCACGTCCGCAATCGGCAGCTTTACAGCTGGGTTGGGCATGCCGCTGGGGCTGAGTTCGTGGGTCATTTGAAATTCAGAACGCACCGACCAGCCGCATGCTTCGTTGGTGCATTGCATGTAGGCGATGCGCAAAAAAATGTGCTGGCCTTCGCTGGTACGGATACGCATGCGGCCGTGGCAATGGGGGCAGACAAGTTTGTAGGTGCTCACTGTACGGTCCCCTTGCTGTGCAGCTGGATCGTGGCAAGTACTTCTGAGTGGCGGGCAGACATATAGCGGTTATGGGCTGCGATGATTGCCTCGGCTTCATCTGGCTCAATCACTCCATCGTCCAGCGCCTTGGCGATGATCTGGTCGACGACGCCCCGCTTGGCAGCCGCATTGACGGAGCGGCTGTAGAGGTCGACGTTGTCCAGCTTCTCTGGCTTGGCCAGGGGAACGAACATGCCGCCATACAGCGCCGCGATGTACTCCGGCAGGTGCGTAGTTCCTGCGTCCTGTTCCAGGCAGTGGATTTGCTCGTCCGTCAAAGGCCGGCTGCCGGCGTTTTCGTAGATGTGGTTATCGAACTTTTTGAGTTCGTAACCGAGGCGAGCTGCTGCGCATTCACGACCACCTTTGTAGTCGTTGATCACAGCGCTCATTACTTGCCGCTTGGTCGCTAGAACTGGGCGTTTCATCTTCTGGTTTCCCCTTGGAGCCAGAGGCCCTAGTTTGTGATCACGCCGTCTTTAATTCCGAGCAGCACGGCCGCCCGGTGAGCTTCACCGCGCAGACACTTTTTCTGTCCGTTCAAAACCGCGTAGACCGTCGATGGGTTGAATTCATTTTTTTGGGCCCAGTCTTTGGCCGTGATCCCGAGACGTGCGAGACGATCACGGGCCTCTTGGCATGCTTGCTCGATGGGGGATGCGTTCGGCATAGTCTCGTTTCGTGTGGTTTCGTGTGATGACAGGGGAAGAGTATTCAACGAGCGTTGAATAGTCAACTCAATAAGGGGTCGTTTTGTTGAATATTGGTGAAAGGCTGAGGGAAGAGCGCGTCCGCTTAGGTTTCAATCAATCGGATTTCGCCGCGATCGCGGGCGTGGCAAAGACCTCTCAGTTCAACTACGAAAAAGGCGATCGAAGCCCAGACGCGGACTACCTCGCCGCTGTGGCGGCCGAAGGTGTGGATATCCTTTACGTGGTTATTGGTCAACGGCTGCCAGTTGCAGAACCAACCCTGTCTGCTGATGAAATCGAGATGCTCGAACATGTGCGGTCGCTCGACGACGACGACAAAGGTGCGGTGAAAAGGCTCCTGCGGGCGTTCAATCAAAAAAAATAGGGAAGTGAGAATGAACCAAGGAATCAAGGTTTTGGCGCTGATGGCTGCTCTGGCTTTTTCTGCTACTGCAATAGCGGGGGCGAAGGTGCATACAGTCTCAAGTGATGAATTTGGCGACGTCTGGCCGTTCACTGTTGAAAGTGTCGATCTGATGTGCGAAGGCCCTTCGCCTAAGGCCTTGGCAAAGACCTCAGACGGAACTGTCTATGCGCTAAATGGGAGTGCCCGAAGCCAGGCCAAAAGTCGCGGCTGGGCGGACGGACAAGACATTACGAAGCCAAACCCCTCTATGCCAGCCATAAAGATGGACTACAGCAACTTTGTACAAATTGCGCAGGATTTATGCTCTAAGCCCTGATCCATTTTCTGAGAACTCTTACGTAGGCTGGTGGCACACCTATACGCGCTGAAAATTCCTCGCCCCTCCGGGTGCTTTGGTTGGCACCTAGGTTGGTGCCGGGCATCCGGATGTGTTGAAGGGAGTAACACATGTCCGCGAGTAACGAGGTGCAAGCCAAGCAGTCGGAGAGCGTTGAGTTTGAGAGTTTGAATCAACGCGAGAGATTGGTTTTGCAGATGTTCAGGCAACTTGATCAGCAGCAGCAAAAGGACATTCTGCGGTTTTTCGATGTGCTGTTAAACGCGAAGTGACGGAGGAGCCCGGCAATGCCGGGTTTTGTTTTTTGGGGCGGGTGAATCTTTATGTGCCTACGGTCTGCATTTTTTTCCACTCCCGATCCACCGCCCGCTTGGCCGTCTTCTCGCTCGCGTATAGCCACCGCAACCGTCTCGGTTTCGACTGATCCCCCGCCGTAATCGTCTTTTCCTTCCCAGTTTTATGGTCCCGGTAGTACGCGATGATCCCCGTGTAATCCCCTTTGTTCTCTTCTGCCAGGTCTTCAACATTGTCCTCCGGCAGCTTGCTCTCCAACTCCAAGCTGACCGTGTACCCGCCGTCCGCACTTAGGCTGTGCTGCACGTTGCCGCCATACCAGATGATCTCGTCGATTTCCGCTTTCACGCCCTGGAGCGTGTACGTCAGCTCGGGGATCAGATCCGGTCGCCCCATAGCCAGGCTGTAACTGAGTGTGGCACTGCCGCGTTGCAGGCGTCGGAACTCAGACCGGGCAGCGCGCAGGGCTGACTGCTGGTCGCTGTAGGTATGGCGCAGGTCTTTGAGGTTGTCACCGCCACCGGCAATGGCTTCCTGTTTTTTTGCGCTGTTCACGTCGTAGTAGTACGCGCGCACGCCGTCGTAGCTGTCGCGGTCGGCCTGCAGGTATCGGTGCTGGTCACCATCGGCGCGGGTGAGTGTTATGTGTGGCAGATCCAGGCCGCTGGCGGTCTTGCCTCCGCCGGCCGGTAGGCACAGCAGGCACCCGGCTTTGACGCTGGCCACCGCGTCGAATTCTTCGCCCAGGCGGCTGATAAGGTTGGCGTCGGATTCGTTGGCCTGGTCGAGCTGCAGGATGGGCAAGCCGTCGAGCGCGCCGGCAATGGTGGCGCTGAGGCCGTTGCCGATGGCGATATCGCCCAGGACTTTGCCGAGGGTGGTGTTGCTCCAGCTGCGCTCGCGTTTAGTTTTCAGGCCCTTGCGCAGGTCTGCCGATCGAGCGCGGATACTCAGCACATCCGGCGCGCCGCTGTGTTCGGTTTCGTCGACGGTATAGGTGCCTTTGTCCACCAGGCCGGTATCGCTCCAGCCCAGCCACAACCGCAACACCGCGCCCTTTGGCGGGATCGACAGCAGGCCGTCATGGTCACTGAGGGTGATGCTGAGTTGATCCGCCTCGACGCCGCGGTTATCGGTCAGCTCCAGGCTCATCAGGCGCGGGCTGACCAGTTGCGCGATGTCCATGCCGTCGACGGTGAGCCTGAAGGCCGGCACGGGATAGGCCGCGTCACGGACATACTGCTCGGCGGTGCTGCGCACGTAGCCGGTGACTTTGGAAATGACCGATTCGATCACAGCAGGCCTCGCAGGATGTTGGCACCGACGCTGGTAGCCGTGCCGAGCAGGTCGATGCGGTCGTCGTCGGTACGCTTCAGGCTCAGGGTGAACTCGATGCGCCGTGGGGTGCCGTCGCTGAAAAAGATGGTCTTGGTCTCGCTCATGCTTTCGATCACCCACAGGCCGTAGATCCGGCCACTGCCTTCGACCATGGGCCATGCCTTGCCGGTGTTTGCCATCAGGCGCAGTGTGTCGAGGCTGAGGGCGCTGCCGGCCAGCTCCGGGAGGATGATGCCGGGGAGGGTGATAGCGTCTTCGCCACGGCCGACGAATTGCCGCGCAGGAGCGGCGCCGATGCGGTTGTTGCTGGCGTGGCGCCAATCGGTTTGGCGTTGCAGCTCCTGGTAGGCAACGGTTCTGAGGCTGAACACGAACATGCCGAGGGCCATCATCATGGTGGTTATTCCAGGTCCGAAAGTTTGCTGCGCTGACGCGCTTTCTTTTCGTTTTCGATGCGGGCCAGCATGGCGCGCACGGTCTTTTCCAGGCTTTTCAGGTCTGTGCCAGGCCCGGCGGTGATGGAGAATTCGTAGGTGTCGTGGCTGTCGTAAACGGCTGCGGCGGGCGCACTGCTGATGGGTGGCGTGTTATCCACGGCAAACGCCGGCATGGCGGTGGCGCCCAGGGCCAAGGTGCCGGCGGCGGTCAGCTGTTTGCTCATGCTGGTCAGCGCGTTCAGAGGGCCTTTCTGCCCACCTTCCAGGCCTTGGGTGAGGCCCGCCATGGTGAACCCACCCAGCTCCGCGAACACCCGTGACGGGCTGTGGATGCCGAGCTTTTCCTTGAACCAACCGATGCTGGCGTCGCCGATCGAGCTGATGGTGTCTTTGACGGCGCCGAGACCGGCTGTCAGCCCATTGACCAGACCATTCACGATCATGCTGCCGAACTCGGTGAATTTCCCAGGCAGTTCCAGGCCGAAGAAGTTCATAACCCCGGAAAATGCCTGGTAGAACAAGCCAAGCGGGCTGAAGTTAGTGATCAACTGAAGAATGCCAGAGAGGCCCTGGTCAAAGCTGGTCTTGATGTTTGCCCATAGGTTGACGGCACCAGTGGCGATTGAGCTGATGCTCTGCAGCAGCGTCATGATCATGTTGCCGAAGGCTGCGCCGAACCGCTGCCCCATCGATTGGGCCGCGCCGCCGACGTCGTCGACCGGTTTCAACAGGTCACTGAACCAACCAATCAGACCGCTGATGCCGGCGGAGATCATGTCGAACAGTGGTTTTACGATGCTGCCAAGCAGCCGCAACGCAGTCCCCACAACAGGTATGGAATAGGCGGCTTTCGCCAGACTGCTCAACAGCCCGCCAAATTTACTGAATCCACTGAGTACGGGTTGCAGGGCTGCGGTAAGCCCTTGCCAGAAGCCGAGGAAGAAACCTTTTATCGGCTTCCAGTATTTGTAAACAAGGAAACCCGCAGCGATGAGGGCTGCAATTGCTGCCATCAACCATCCAATAGGTGTTGCGAGTATCGCAGTGCCGATTGTGCTGACAGCACCACCCAGTGTGGTAGCGAACAGACGGGCACCCTGGGCCAACATAGGGAACACGTTACGAGCCAACCCGGTCAGCGTGGGGAGCAACCGGCCGAGCATTTTGGTGATGCCGCCACCCTGGAGACCGAATATGGTCATGCCGTAGCGCAGCACGGCGAACGGTCCCAGCATGCTCGCCATGGTCAACGCCAGGCCACCGAACACGAATGCCAGCGCACCGATCGCGGCCACGACCTTGACCAGGCCGCCGGCCAATTTCGGATTCTCCCGGGCCCACGCTCCGATGCTGTTTGCGATCTCGCCCAGGGTTTTGATCAGGTCCTTTAGCTCCGGCGCAACGGCCGCGCCGAACTCTGCCATGGCGTTGGTGAAGCTGCCTTCAGCGGCTTCCATGATGTTGGTCAGGGTGTTGAGCTGTTCGTTGACGCGGGTACGCAGATCGGCCTGAGTTTTCAGCTTCTGTTGGACCTCCTGGTATCCGGCCAGCCCCTTGTTCATCATGGTGTTCAACGTGGTCAGGGTTTCAGCGTCATCCCCGAACAGCTTCTTAATGATGGCGTTGCGGTCGACGTCGTTGAAGGCCTTGAGCTTTTCAACCTGGGCATACAGGTTCTCCAGGCCGGCAAAGTTTCCCTTGTCGTCGGTGAACTTGAAGGACACGCCAGTATTGCCACCGGCCGCGATCTTGTTGGCGCTATTGACGTGGTCCCCGTCCAGCCCTGCCTGGAAGATTTTGCGGAAGGCGTTGCCGGCGGAGCCGCCCTCCATACCGGCCTGGTCCATCATGATCAGCAGCGGCGCCAGTTCCTTGGCTGCATCGATCCCTGACTTTTTGATGACGTCCATCACCGGGGCGATTTTGCTGAAGCCCTGGAGCATGTTGCCTGGGTCAACACCGGCATAGAACCCGCGCTGGATGGTGTCCATCAGGCCCATCATGTCTTTTTCAGTGGTGCGCGTAGCGTCCTGCATCTTGGCGGCAAACTCCGCCGCCTCAGTGGCCTCCATCTTCAGTTGAACGCCCAGGTACGCGGCCGCCTCACCTGTGCCGCCGAGGATGCTTTGCGCGCTCAGGCCCTGACGCCGAAGCATGGTCATCATGTTCTGGAAGTCCGCCGTGGTGCCTGGCAAGCGGTCGCCCAGCTTGGTGGCCAGGTCGGTGATCTTCTGGAAGTCCTCCGAGACCTTGCCGGTGTCGTCCATCATCGACACCTTGAGCTGTGTGGCGGAATCCTCATTGGGCGCGAAGGCTTTGACTGCGGCGGCAATCGGTCGGGTTGCAGCGTAGCCCACGCCCAGCCCTGCGGCGCCGTTCACCGCGAGGTTGCCGGCGGCGCGCTGGGACTTCTCCATCTGGCTACGAGCCAACGCCGCGCGCTTGTGCTGGGCGCTCAGCTCGGCCATGCGCTTGCCTTGCGTGCTGATGCTGGCGTTGGTGGCGTTGATTTGCTCGCGCAGCTGGCGCTCATGGGTGCCGAGATTTTTAGTGCTGATGCCGGCGTCGTAGAGCTTCGATCGCAGCCCTTGCAACTGCACGTTCTGTTGCTGGTGCTGCTGCTTGAGTCGGGTGGCCTCGCGCACTGCTGCCTGGAAGCTGCGGGTCATTGCCCTGGTCGGTGCATCCGTGGCGGCGAGTTCCTGACTCAGGGATTTGACGCGATCGCGTGCAGCGGTGAGTGACGCGCCGGTTTGTTCAGCAGCTGCCCGCTGAGCCCGCCAGGCGCTGACGTCCTTCTGCTGGGAGGTGAGTTCTTTCAGGCGGTCGCGAGCGGCCTTAAGGGCGCGTGCTGTCTCAATGCCCCCCTCGCTGATGTGCTTCAGCGGGCGAGTGGCCTTGTCGATGGTACTGAGCAGCACCTGTAGTCGCAGATCATTTGCCATCGGTCGAACTCCGCACCCTGGCGCGCTCGCGCCATTCCATCAGCTCTTGCAGGCCCAACTGATCCATATCAGCCGGTGCCCAGTGAAAAACCACCGCCAGGTCGGCCATGGCGTCGTCTACGCAACGAGGGATGCGTCCGTCTTCATCGATTTCTGTAGCAAAAAACCGCACACCTTGGTGCCGAGTGCGAACAGATCGGCAGGGTCCATCGACGTGACTTCGACGGCAGTGAGTGTCGGGTTACTGATGCGCGGCACGACTTTCACCAGGCTGTTGACGTCGATTTGCAGCAGTTCGGCCAGGCTCACACCGCGCAGCTCGCCCGCGTTGGGTTTGCGCAGGGTGATGCTGTTGATGGTGGTGGTGCCACGGCGGATCGGCGTGTCGAGGATGACGGTGTTGTCGTCGGCCAGTGGTTTGACGTCGGCTTGTTCTGTGGATACGGGTTTCATGGGCAAAGCTCCTAGTGATGAGGGATGTGGTTATCGATCGAGGTCGAGGATCAAAGGCCGATGGCGGAGCGCTGTTTCTCCAGCATGTCGACGCCGCCGACCTTCTCGATGAAGTTGAGCAGGTCGATTTCGATGATGTCTTCGTTGTCGACGGTCAGCTTGTAGTAGGTGCAGGTGGTGGTGATGGAATGCTCGGTGTCCTCACCTGGGGTGGCGTCACCCATTTCGATGGTTTCGTGACGGCCGCGCACGGTGACTTCCACCGCACTGACTTCCCCGGTGTCATCCTGTTCGTAAGCCCCTGCGAAACGCAGCGCTACCCCCGACGCATTTACAGTGCCGAACTGCTTGAGCACGATCAGATCGAGACCGCCGAGCTTCCACTCCAGCTGGATGCCATCGTCGGAGAAGCCCAGATCCGCCTTGACCGGTCCATTCATACCGGCGGCGCGATAGGCTTCCATCTTGCGGGCCAGGGCGGGCAGGGTGACGGTCTTGGCTTTGCCTCTGTAGCTGCCGCCGTCGTTGAACAGCATCATGTTTTTCAGTTTGTGTGGCAGGGCCATGGCGGTGTTCTCCGGGGTTATGGCACGGGGTTAACTCCCCTTGCGGGGAGGCCCGGTTTAAGCGTTTACAGCGGCTGCGAACTGCATCAGGTAGCGGTCGGTGATGCGCTGGCGCAGGGTGAGGTCCTCCAGGGGCGGCACAGGCGTGTAGTCGTAATCGATCGTCAGCTTGCCGGCCTTGAGGGTGTCTTTGTCGTTGATATCTTCCGGGTACCAGCAGCTCCCTCCGATCAGATAGCCCTGGGCAACCAGCTCGCGGAACTTGGCGTTGATACCTTCGATGATGTCCCGCACCAGGGACGCATGCATTGGCTTGTCCATGGCCCACATTTGGGCCTCAGCCATCGTGTCGGCAAGGATCTGAGCGGTGCGGGTGTAGTTTTCGAAGGCAAACAACGGATCGTCGCTGCAGGTGCGGCTACCCCAGAAACGAAAGCCGCCCTCGTTGATCAGGGTGGTGACCTCGTTGCTGTTGAGGTAGTTGGCGTCGGTGGCCGGGTTTTGCAGATCCCAGAACACGTCGGCGCTGATACCGGTCACGCCGTTGACGGCGACGTTGGAGAGGGTCTTGTGCCACCCGGTCTCCTGATCGATCTTCGCCCGCAGGCCCAGGGCGCGAGCCGTGGCATAAGCGGTAACGGTCTTGCTGGTGACGGTGTCCCAGTTCAGGAAGTCCGGCCAGATCAACATCAGTTCACGGGCACCGAAGTTTTCGCGGTAGGCGACCACCTCTTCCTTGGTTTTGCAGTTCCAGGCGCTCACGTAGCCGAAGGCTCGCAGGTCCTGAAGAATCGAAACGAGGGCGGTGGCTACCGGCTGGCTGTCGTAACCAGGCACACCGATGATGCGCGGCGTCATGCCCACCCGTGCCTTGGCAGCCAGCAGGGCTTTCATGCCGGTGTATTTGCCGTCGGCGGTGGTGGTGCCGATCAGCGCGCTGGTGGTAGCGGCTTCGTCTGCACCTTCCTTGACCCGCACGACGATGGTGTAGGGCTTGGTCTGGTCCGCGATGGCTTGCAGGCTGCTGGCCAGGGTGCCTTTGACACCGGCTTTGGCGATGGCGCTTTGCACGCTGGTCAGCAGTACCGGGGTGTCGAGCGGGAATACGAGCGGGTCCGCATCTTCTGCCGTGCAAACCAGGCCGATGACTGCGGTGGGGATGGTACGAATGGGGCGGGTGCCGTCGTTGAGTTCGATGACCCGCACGCCGTGGAGATAGTCTGAACCGGCCATGGGTGGTTGCCTGCGCTGTGATGGAATGACAGTGCACAGGCTGCCGCGCGCGCGCCGATTGGGCGAGCGCGTGGAGTTGTAGGGCTTGGCTATACAGGGCGAGAGAGAAAGTTATTGAGCGAACTGGTCTTCAGGCCACGGATATCGCGTTTGGATTTCGTTGAAGCGAGCAATGCCGGCGTCCCGCACCGCCTCCCAGCCTGCCTCGCCCATGACCTGCATGCGGCTGGCTTCGGCGAAGTAGCGGTCAGATCCAACAACAGGCTCAGCATAAGCCGCAAGCCGCAGACGCTCGACGTCTTCACGAGTCTGGGGAGCTGAGGGTAACAATTGCTTAGTGATCTTTCCGTCAGCATCAATCGACCAGATGCCGTCGTTTTCGCGGATGAGCCTTAACCATAACGCCTCATCAACTTCGACAGCACCTTTCGGGATTTCATGCATGCCCTTAATCAGGCGTTGATTAAGCGTTCCATCGGGATGAAATGTTGCGTAATTCATTGTTTTTTCCTCAAGTGCCAACCGCGATAAAACTCAAACCCGCCGAGCCTGTGACGCCGGTGTTGTAGGTCGTAAAACGATCGGCATACACGGCGCCCGAAGCACCGCCTATGCCATCACTCAGGCGAACGCTGTAGTCACCCGAGGCGTTGTTGTTGTACGCACCAACGACTACAGCGCCGACATCCGTTGGAAATGGGATGGGGAAGTACGTGGTGTTGATTGCTGAACCGGTGAGAGAAACCCCCACGTTCCATTGAACAATCCAGCCTTTGAGCCAGGTCGGAAACACGATATAGCCAACCCGGCCGATCAGAATCCTAAAGCCCCATCGTTGTTTCTTCGGCGTCACGATGGTGATGTCGTCGTCGCCGGCGTTGACTACGTTCTGCGGCGCAATACGTGCAAGACCCATGGCGCTCTCGGTAGCCTGAATAACTTTCGCGGCAATAGCCTGAAAGACACGCAGAGCATTCATGGGTTTGTTGGTATCTGCCCCTGTTTCGGCTTCGACCTGGCTGGCGAATGAAACACCGTACCCGGCAAGCGTGTTGGGCGTACCCGTCAAGGCCGAAAACTTGAGTCCGGTCAGGCCCGAGCCGACACCGGTGATCGGGCCGGTGATATCGACCCCGCTGGAGGTGACACGAATACCATTGCCACTCGCCCAGGGCGTAGAGCCGAGCCCCATGAACATCGAGGTGATGGCGTTGTAACTTCCGGTAAAACCAAGCCCGCCTTTCTCGCCACCGTTGCTCCCAGCGATGAGGCCGCTTGCCCAGGACGGGGACCCTACAGGCTGAATGTAGATCGCCTTTGCCTCGGCCATGTTGATGGAATCAAACAATGTTCCACCAATGAGGCCCATATCTTGGAACGTCGAAGGGTTATCACCACCAACGACGATGCCGCGCTTGTTGATGTTTACCCGCGTGTACCTGCCCTCTGGCCGGGTTTCAGGCAGCACGTTGAGAAACCACGCATCCACATATTCTCGTGTTGCCAGGACAACCGATGGATCAATTTTCAGCTCAATGTTCGACGTGTTGCTGACGATCAGGTTGATCCGAATGACTTGGGTGCGACCAGAACCCTGGGTAAGCAGGGGTTTGAATGTCGGTGCGCAGTTGGCAATGGCGACCAGATCGCCGGCTGCGTCATAAAGGCCGATCTCACGAATCCACCAGCCACCGATGCTTTCGGGGATGATCTGCTCGGCGATGATGATGCTCGCGTTCTTCGGGTCGACCTTCACCTGGTTGAGTGGTGCGCGCCGACGCTCGTTGATCAGTTTCGTTTGCGTGCGGCTGGGAATTGGCTCGGTACCGTTGGCATCCCCGACACCCATCTGGGCGAAAGTCCACGGCACGCCGAGCGCGTCCGCGTTGGCTTGCTTGGCCTCTCCGACGGCGGTGAGGATCGCGAAGAACTGGCTGTTTTGGTCGGTCATGGGTAAATGTCCATTGTGTCAATGTGATGTTCGCGGCCACCGACGGCAAGGTAGCCGCTTACATCGATGTCGCGCTGAGTCGGTGGGTAAACACTGAGTTCGTCGCCTTCGTAAACGCTGACCCCGATAAACACTGTGCCGGTGGTTTCGAGGCTGATGGCCAGGCCCGTCAGGTGGCGGGTGACCGGTCTGGCGTCATCGATGAGCCAGGTCAGCTCCTGATACATCTCTTCGGTGATACCGGTTTCCAGCACGCCCACCTTGATGGCGAACGTCCCTGGCACGCCCAAGGGTGTGGTCTGCCACCACTCCAGCACCTCAATCAGGTAGCCCAGCGGCTCGACGACGCGGCGCAGTGCACCGATGGTGCCCTTGCGCGAGTGGATGTAGTGGGATGAACGAATGGCGGTCCGTTTCGCGGCTTCCGTCCACTTGCTGTCCCAGCGGTCGACTGAAAAGGCCCATGCCAGGTACGGCAAAAGATCGACGGGGCAGGTGTCCGGGTTGCAGAGCTGTCGCAAGGGGATCGGTACGCGCTGGATCTGCGCGAGAGCCTGAGCCGCCTGGCGCTCCAGCGGCGTGGCGTTGGCCGGTAACAGATGCTGCTCAGCCATCACTCCGCGCCTCGAGTCAATCTGACGTCGGTGCAGAAAGGGGCTTGAGCCTTAGTCGCGACGATGTCTACCCAGCCTTCCAGCTCGACCTTTCGCACACCCTCGACATGCAGCGCGGCGTGCAGGGCCGATTCCGAGACCTCCATCCCCAGGCGGCGTCGCTGATGGACGTATGCCAGCAGGCGTTGCTCGGCAGCGGCCATCACCGGTTCCGACTCTGGCCCGCTCGACAGCAGGTAGAGCTTGGCCTCGACCGGATACTTTAGGATTTCGGCGCCCTGGACAATCAGGCGGTCGGCCACCGGCCGGCGGTCTTCATCGCTCAGGTAAGCATTGACGATGGCAAGCAGCTCGGGCGGCGCCGTGCCGTCGCCCAACAGGGATTGGACTGTCACCACGGCAACCGCAGGAGAGGGGCTTTCGGCCGTGGCGTCGCCCACGCGACCATCCGCAGCTCTGGCGTGGAAGATGTAACTGTTGCGTGGGCCGGCTGTGCTCAGACCCTCCCAGGCCATCTGCGCACGCTCGCGCAGGCTGTCGTCGCCTTCCATCAGCTTCGGGACGGGCGGCACCGCGTTGGCTTTGCCTTCCTGAATGACCAGGCGCTTGACGTTGAAGTTGGCCGCCAGCTGTTCCAAGTCAGTGTTGCGCGCGGTGGCAAGCAGATTGGCAAGCGATGCCTCGTTGACTCGCTGGCGCCACACGGTTTCGCGGTAGGCGTTTTCCTGCAGCAGCTTGGTCAATGGTTCCGATTCAATCTCCAAGCGTGTGGCGATTTGGGCCTGCTCTTCGGGCGGCCAGAGGCTGATCATATGAGCTTTGCGCTCAGCCAGGATCTTTTCGAAGTCGACCTGCTCGACGATCTGCGGCGCGGGCAGCTGGCTAAGGTCGATGGCGACGAAACTGTTCATACACTGCCTCCCAACTGCAGCGGCACGCTGAGGCTCAGCGGTTCATTGGTGTCCACCACAGTGCCCTCCAGATCGATCAGGGCCTGGCCTTGCATATTCGCTCCCACGAACTGCACGCGACTCAGGCTGATCCGGGTTTCCCAGCGCATCACTGCCATGACTGCGGCGGCGTATACGCGCAGGCGTGTGACGTCGTTGAACGGGTGGTCCACCAGCTCGGGCAACAGGCTGCCGTATTCGCGGCGCTCGACGCGTGTGCCGATGCGAGTGGTGAGAATGTCGGTGATCGACTGACTGATGTGCTCGCGCTCGCTGATGGCGCCGCCGGTATGTCGATTCATGATGGGATCGGCACTCCGGACTGGTCGCCGCCGGACTTGACGCCGGTGTGCGGGTGGTTGACTAGGCTGACCCCGGCGGCGACCACGTCAACCGAGACGTTAACCCGGCCAGTGACGGTTTGATTCCCGGTTTGGATGTAGTCGCCCCGATGCGTGATGTCGCCTATCAGGTTGATGCCGCCGGTGCTAATCAGGTTGGTAGTGCCGCCGTCGACCAACGTGGCGTTAAGGTGGTGGGCCACGCTGTCGTACTCGATCACCGTGCCGTCGGCGTAGGTGCGGCGGTGCAGGCCGGCGCGGTTGCCATTGGCGGGGATGTGGTCGCTGGGTAGACCGGTGATGACGACGCCATTGGCGAGCTGGCCGGATGGGCTGAACAGGATGACCTGTTCGTCGACGGTGGGCGGGTCCCATTCACGGTCTGCCCCGGCACGTAGGGCGAGCCATGGAAGCCAGGCGGTGGTCAGTGTCCCGGTTTTTACCTGCACGCGTGGGGGCTCCATCTGCACGGCGGCGATGACGCCGAAGCGGATGAGATTTTCGAGCATGCGGGAGAGGGCGGCTAAGTCGTTCATGGCGCCGATGGTGGCGCCACGCGCGTGGGAGTGCAGCTTAGGCGGGTTGTAACAGCGACATGTACAACTTAACCGTTGGGCTTAGCCGGCTTTTTAGGGCGCGGATGTCGAGCAGGAATACCTTCAGTCAAACTGAGTGCTGCCTTACCGGTAACAACGACTCGATATATGAACTGCTCAAGTGTTGTGATCAGAATCGCAAACGCTTTCTGGTCAGGTGACCAGCCACGGTGAGCAGCTGCGCTCCCTGCATCGGTGACAACGGAAAGCGTGTGGGCTTCTGTCTCACCGATATATCCTTGCTCCTGTAACTCTTTAACTTTCTTTTCCAGAGAAAGACCTGGATCTATTTGTAGAATTTCTGTAGTTCGATCTAACGCTGTTCTTAGGCCAACAGATGCAAGTATAAAAGAGCCAACCTCATAAGCCTGATAGACCTCATCCAATATCGTATGGAGCTGCGGGTCTATCTGCCCAATACCCCAAACCCAGTCTGGTTTCTGGCTTTTCTTCTCCGGTGCTGGGTACGTTTCAATTTTTCGAGGATTAAAAATAATTTCCTTTCTGGTAACCGGGTGATAGCCACACTGCCAGTTTTCCGAGTTCCAGCTACTTTTGTGATAGAAAACAGTTGTACAGCCTGCGCACTGAGCAAGTTTGTGATCGTCTTGGCCATTTAGAGAGTGCTCTCCATCTGTCCAGTCCCAGACATCTTCAAAAGCCCCGAGAATGTTGCATGTTCTTTCTCCATCGCATCTAGGGCAGTGTGCAAGAAATGTACTTGTCATACGGAGAGCTCCTTTCTGACCGGTTAAGGTTTAGTTCGGCACTGAACTAAACCTTTTGGGCTGTTTTTACACCCGATCGGCAAATGAGTCTACGCAGTCAAATGAGAAAGCAAGCTATCCCGAATCAAATCTAGGTCTGATTCCGTAAAACCGAGCACTTCGCGTTGCTCATATCGCACGTCAGGAGCACTACGCTCTGCTCGGTCCTTTAAACCATACTGGTGAACTCTGGCAATCCGTGCAATGCGCCCGGTGAAGCCCACCGACACGGCATTGCTATCCCCTCGGGCCTTCAGATACGACGCGGTCCGCAGCTTCTTGAACATCGCCAGCTTTCGCTTAACCCGCCCCTGCTTCCCCCGAAGGTTCCGCTGCTTGCGCGGTGCAAATTTGCTCCCGTCGGGGTTTTCCTGGGCCATGACCCGTTTCTGCTGATTGCGGCGCAGCTCTTGCCCAATGCTCCGGGCAAGTTTGCTGCGCTTCCCTGGCTCAAGCCGATCCAGTAGCACCGCCGCCCAGGTCTCCAGCGCTTCCAGGTTATTTGCCATCAGGCACCCTCCATTCGCTGGTGTTGCCCTGGGCCCCGGGCTTCCAGTTCGGGTCGAGGTAGCCCGCCACGTACTGTGGTTCGTTCGGGTGCTTCACGGTGGTGTTGCCCTGGTCATCTTTTCCGACCACCACCCGCTCTGTCAGCGGCAGGGTCAGACTGAGGTCCACCTTGTTTTTGTCGAGGATGTCGGCCTCGAACTGGATGCCGGTTTTGACCTTGTCGAGGCTCTCCAGCAGCTCGGATTGGTTGACGCTCAGCCAACCAAGGATCGGCAAGATCACGCTGTCGGGGTGGCCGGCGAACTCGGTGAGGATGATCTGCAGGTCAAAGCTGTATTCAAACGATAGGGTGTGCGCGGCCGTGCAACGGACCTTGCCGTTGTCGATGAAGATCAGAAGGCGGTCGGGGTTGTGCTTGAACTCGGCAACGGTAGCTAAAAGGTGCGCGCGCAGGCTTTCTGGCTTGTTCATGGGTTGCCCTGCTGGTGTTTGTAGACCATGTCGACCTGAGCCGCGCAGTCGGCCCAGGCGGTTTCGGCGCGGTCTTCGTCGGTCAGTAGATCACCGTTGTTGAGGGGGCTGGTCGCCAGCAGGTGGCACGGCACCACGGCCGGACAGCCAGTCACGATAAGCGGCGGCGCCAGTGATGGCGGGGCGCTCGCGCAGCCGGCGAGCAGCGTCAGGCAAAGGCTGAGCAGCCCAGTTGCGTAGTTCGTCGTTTTCACGTTTCAGCTCCTCTATTGTTCGCTCGCGTTTCGCCAGGCTCTGGTGCAGTTGATCCTGCTGAGCGCGTAGGGTGCTCTGTGCGTCGCGTTCCTGTTTCAGGGTGGCAGTGAGGGTGTTAGCGGTCCGCAGGTTGCGGTCGGCGTCTTCGCGGGCGGTCTTGGCCGTAGCGTTTGCCAGCTCGGCTTGGCTTTCGGCGACGTCGATGCGCTGTTGCTGGCCCCAGATCAGCAGCGTCAGGGCGCCGAGCAGGGCGATGCCGTACAGGGCCTGGCGCAAGGTACTCACGCGCGGTACCAGCCGAGTTTGTTCATAGCCGCGGAGTCGAGC
Organism: Pseudomonas veronii; assembly: GCF_002028325.1. NCBI lineage: Bacteria > Pseudomonadati > Pseudomonadota > Gammaproteobacteria > Pseudomonadales > Pseudomonadaceae > Pseudomonas > Pseudomonas veronii. The sequence continues at coordinate 1,800,857 of NZ_CP018420.1, forward strand.
TGCTTGATGGGGCCGCGCACGATCACGGCCCTCGCGCCATTCATCAACTGGATGGCCTCAGCCAACAGCTGCATGTCGTCCTGTTCGGTCGACTCCGGCACCACCAGCAGGTCACCGTCCTGCACCCGAAGTTTTTGCAACGCTTCGAAGTCGATCATGCCGCCACCCCTTGTCCGCAATCGCAGCCGGCGTGCCGCTCGTAGGCGCGCTGGAGCTTGGTGTCGTAGAGATTCCGCAGATAGTCCGGTCCGTTGTAGAGCTTGGCGAATTCGGCCCATTTGCGGGCTTTCAGGGTCTTGTGTAGCGCTGGGTCGGTCTCGATAAAACGAGTGAAGGCGTCGAACTGCTGTGATTCGTCGGCACTCATCGCTGCCACGAAAGCCTGCACGCTGGCATAGCCGAGGCGCTTCCAGTGAAAGCCCATGATCTGAAATGCGCCCCAGGAAGCCGACTCCAGCGCGGCGGTGTCGTCGATCAAGCGGGCCATGGCCAGGCGCTGGTGTTCGGCGGTACCGCCGATGTATCCGCCGGGCTTTGGGTTGACCAGGGCAGGGTTGGCTGTGGCGAGGTGGTCGGCATGACGTTTGAGTTCGGCCGTGTCGTCGCCTGAGTTTCGGGCCGTGGCGAGCTGGCGGTACATGATGTGTCGTTCGAACAGGATCACCGGCTTGCCGTTATCGAGAAAGCCCTTTCCCTTGGATTCCACTTCGTTGACCGCGTAGATGGCCGCAAGCGGTACGCCGAGGCGTTCGGCAGCGGTCACCAGATCGTGGTTGCGTAACAGAGCGGCGCAGTCGCCACCGGCCAGGCTGGTCTGGGTCTTGGTGCCGGCGATGCCATCGGCTACCAGGCCGACTTTGACCTGATAGGCGCGGACAGCGGCTTCGGTGGTGTCGCCGTAATCACCGTCCGGCACGAGGTTGGCGCCGTGCCGGTTGAGGTTCTTTTGCAGGATCAGCACCGCTTGCGAGCGGTCGCCGTGGCGAAGAGTGGTCATAGCTGCTCCACCTTACGGTTGAAAAATCTCTTGGCCGCCGCGCGGGTACCTTCAACGCCGAGCAGACCGATGACCCCACCGAAAAACGGCGCGGTGGATGTCGGAATGCCAAGCAGGGCCAGGCCATGGCTCGCGGCCAGGGCCAGCGTGCCGCACAGCGGGGCCTCGATCAGCATGCGCCGGAGGGTGCCGCCGCCGTACATGATCCGCAGGGCCGCGATGATCAAGGCGAGGACTCCGGCGTACAGAGTCGGCCAGTTCTGTTCGAGCCAGGCGGCGAGCCAGGCCCAGGTGTCAGGACGTTCAGGCATGCGCTTCATTCCGTTGTCCAAGGTTGGTGGGTTCAAGGGCTTGGTGCTGCAGTGTCAGTCCCATAGGTTCACCATCTGCCGCTGGGGCGCGCTGGTTTGGGCTTCGGGCATGTTGACGACAAGGCCTTGCGGCAAGATGGGGCCGTGGTCGGCCAGGCCGGGGTTGGCTTCAAACACGGCCTCGGTGACGCCAGCGGTTCGGCCGTAGTGCCGCCAGCAGAGTGCGTCGACGGTGTCGTTCTGATTGGCGCGGACGGCGACGGGCATCAGATCAGCTCCACGGTGGTGCGCGTGCGGCCGAGGAAGTCGCGCACCGCCCAGCGCAGGTCGCGGCGGTAGTCGTCGATGTTCGGGGTGAGTGCTTCCGCTTTGTCGCTGCCGGTGTTTGTGGCGCTGTAGTCGCGGTAGCGCTCGCAAACTTCGGCACCGGTTCCGGCCTCGATCGCGCGGCGGTAGAGGTGGACCTTTACCGACACGTCCTTGATGCGATCACCCGGCACCTCGGCCAGGGTGGTGTAGCCTGCGGCTTGTTGCGCGGCTCGCCATTCGCTCAGTTCGTTGTTCAAGTTGATTGCGGCGGCGATCACTGCGGTTTCCAGGCGGGCCGGGGTGACGCTGCCGTCGATGCGCAGGGTGGCGCGCAAGCCGTCCAGATCAATCGACGGCCAGAACGGGTCGGTGTTGATATGGCCGCTGTCGACGGTGCCGCTGGCTACAAATGCACTCATGACTGCACTCGAAAATAGGTCGCCGGTGGTCGGGGCTTCACGTTCAGGAGGAGCGGCCTGGCCGATCCGCCCCGAGCCGGCGGGGTGCGTGGGGACGCTCGGTTAGCTGCTGGGGGCAGCCTGTTTTTTCAGGAGACGCTCGGCGCCGTCCAAATCCTTCTTGCCGCCGCAGCCGTCGTGTAGCTCGATGGCGCGTTTGAGTAGATCGATACCGGCTTGAATCTGTCCGGGCTGGCCTGGCTCTTCGGCGGTGATGCCATGCAAGGTCGCGCGGCCCGTTGCCAGGAATAGCTTGGCGCGGGCCTGATCGGGCATGTCTTCGGCCTCGGTCAGCTCGACGGTGCGGTGCAAGATGCCCAGGTCGAAACTGCCGTTGGCCTTCTGGGCTTTCAGCGCGGCGGTGGCAATTTCCTCCGCCACCAGGCAACCGGTGGTGCGCTCAAAACGGTCAGGCATGATCAGCTTGTGCTTGAGCACGTAGTCCGCAATATCCAGGGCGCCGCTGTAGTCCTCGACGTCAATGCGCCAGACCATGACGGTGGTCATGACGTCGTCTTGGGCGCCGTTGCCGGCTTCAAGTACACCCTCGACATACGGGATGTGCTCGGGCAGCAGTTGCAGCTTGAGCGCGGCCTTGCCTTCGTTGGACTGGATGGCTTTCAAGCGCAACCGGTCCTGCAGCAGCTGATTCAGCTGATGCTCGTAGGCGGTGGCACCGGCCATAGACTGCTGCGGCGCCGTTTTGGCCGCTTCCATTGCCGCGCGAGCGCGGCGTTGGTGGGCTTGGGCGATGCTGAGTGCCATGGGTTAACCCTCGACCGGAGTGATGTTTTCCAGCAGGCATCCGAGGCCGTATTCCTCAACCACATAGGCCTCGTTCGACGATTCGAAGTTGGAGACGCGGTTCCACTCCGGCTCCTCCTTGAGGTAGCGGCGACGGGCGCCGATCTGCCAGTACACCGACAGGTTGGCGAAGGTGGTGATGAGGATCGTGCCTTCAGGAATGTATGGCACCTCGTACAGCGGCAGGCCACCGACGCGGCGTTGCGAGATGATCAGGTCACTTGCCAGGGTGTTGGTCGCGTCCTGGTCCTTGTTGACCAGGGCCAAGAACTTGTCGTGGACCAGCTCGCGGCCGGTCATCACCACCAGGCCAGGGTTGCGGCGATACCAAGGGTCGAGCAATTGGATGGCGTCGTAGACCAGGGCGTCGATGTTTTTGAAGTCGCCGGTTTTGCCGATGGTGATCTTGCCGGCGACGGCACCTTCCTTCAGCACGCGGTCGGGTGCGTGGGTGCGGTACTGCTGGAGCCAGCCGATGTTGACGTCTTCCAACAGCGGGTGCGCCGTGCGGTCGGTTTGCTCTGCGGCTGAAACGCCATAGAAACCAATCTGGATGCGGTCGAGCGCCTGGCGTTGAGCAATGGCGCTGGACAGGCGGGTTTGGAAGTCCGGGAACTTGGCCCAGGCGTCGAGCTGTTTGTAGCTGACGAAGGTGTCGAAGTCGGTTTGTTCGGCCTTGTACTTGTCGCTCGACAGAGCGCCAATGCTGCGCGGTTCACGTTTTTTGACGTTGGTGTTGGTACGGCTGGCAACGGTGCCGCCCACGCCCAGGCCGACCTTTTCGCCTTCCTGTTCATCGACGCCGATTACGTTGACCTTGGTCAGGAACTCGCTCGACTCCTGAATCTTGGTTTCCAGGCGCTGCTGGATGGTTGGGTCGACGCTGAATGTGGCGGTGGCCGATTCAACGCCGTTGAGCAGTGCGACCTGGCTGAGGTAGCCGGTGAAGAGTTTTCGAGTGTCGTTACGCATGGGTGTCTCCGATAGTGGGCTGGGCGGTGTAGGCCGCAGGTCAGAACTCAGCCAGGGCTTGTTTGCCGCCGCCGGTTACCGGTGGGCGCTGGGTTTGGGAATGGTCTTGGGTTTTGCCGAGGGTGGTTTTCAGATCGACCAAGTCTTTGCTGAGCTGCTCAACCTTGGTATTCAGCTCGCCGGAGAATTTCTTCTCCGCGGCCAGTTGGTCGGGCAGGTCTTTGACGTGGTCGGCAATCGCTTCCACGGCCTGGCCCATCTGAGCGAATTCGGCATCGTCCTTCGCTTGTTTGCCGCCCAAGAGCGCCTGCACTTTGCTGAAAAGCTGGGCGCCGAGGCTTGGCTTGTCTTCGATCTCCTCAAACTGCAGCTCGGTTTCCACCGCCTCGGTGAACATCGACGTCGCGGAATAATGGCGGTCTTTGAATGGGCTGGATTCGGGCTTCTGCGCAGAGAAGGACAGTACGTCGGTACCCAGGCTGGCCGGGGAGTCGGTCACCGCCAGGCCGACGATGTAGGCCTCGCCGGTGTCCGAGAAGCTGTCGTCGATTTCGATCGAGGTATAAATCTTCTGCTTGGCCTTGTTCATGGCGATCAGATCGGGCGTCGGTTCGACCTGGGCGAACAGGGCCAGCTTTTTCGCACCGTTGATTTCCACTTCTTCGGTCTTGACCGCGAGCACGTCGCCATAGGCTTTGAACGGGCTGTCGGGCAGCAGGCTGCGGAAATGCTCCAGCCAGATACGGGCGCCATAGGTGGACGGGTTGAAGTTCTTCGCAGCCTGTTCCAGCCAGCTGCGTTTGATGGTCCGCTTGTCGGAGGTAACGCCCTCGACGGCGACGCGGAACCAATTGCTGCGAAATTTCTTCATGCCGGGAATCCTCAATGCGTTGGGCGCTAAGTGCGTTGCAATGAGGGGCATGGTCGTGACGCGCGCGAGTTGCGGCAACGGGGCGGGATTGTAGAGAGCGGGACTACAAGGGGCGGAGCTACTGACTCGCAAGCGCGGGCGGCAGCATCGCGGCCATGACTACGACTGAACTGCTCCCAATCGATCCCCGACGACAATCCAAGTTTCTGTATTGGATGGGTTGGCGCATCTGCGAGATTGCCGAGGCTACGGGCGAAAAGGAAAAAACGCTACACAGCTGGAAGGCCCGCGACGAGTGGGACCGGGCGGATAATGTCGAGCGAATCGGCGGGGCGCTGGAAGCGCGGCTGGTGCAACTGATCCTCAAGGAAGGCAAAAGCGGCGGTGATTTCAAAGAGATCGACCTGCTGCACCGGCAGTTGGAGCGCCAGGCCAGAATCCAGCGTTTTCAAAGCGGCGGTACCGAAACCGAACTCAACCCCAACCTTGCCAAGCGCAACGAGGGGCCGAAGAAGAAAACGCCGAAAAATGACATCAGCGAAGACCAGATCGAGCTGCTGCGCGAAGCGTTTATCGACGGGTGCTTCGACTACCAGAAAGACTGGCACCGGGCGGGCAATCAGCGCACCCGCGTCATCCTCAAGAGCCGGCAGATCGGTGCCACTTACTATTTTGCCCGCGAGGCGTTCATTGATGCGCTGGAGACCGGGCGTAATCAGATCTTCCTGTCGGCGTCGAAGAACCAGGCTTATCTGTTTCGCGGGTACATCCAGGCGTTTGCCCGCGAGGTCATCGGCGTCGAGCTGACCGGTGATCCCATCGTCTTGCCGAACGGCGCCGAACTGTTCTTCCTCGGGACCAATGCGCGCACCGCCCAGGGCTACCACGGCAATTTCTACTTCGACGAGTTCTTCTGGACGTTCAAGTTTGAGGAACTGAACAAGGTCGCGTCGGGCATGGCGATGCACAAGAAGTGGCGCAAAACCTACTTCTCCACGCCCTCGACCATGGCTCACGAAGCCTACACATTCTGGACTGGCGAGCGCTTCAACAAGGGCAAGCCAGCGGCGCAGCACACCAAGGTCGACGTTTCCCATGGTGCGCTCCAGCAAGGGCGGTTTTGCGAGGACCGGTTGTGGCGCCAGATCGTCACCATCCTCGACGCGGAGCAGGGCGGCTGCGACCTGTTCGACATTGAAGAACTGCGCCGCGAGTACAGCCCCGAGGCGTTCGCCAACCTGCTGATGTGTGAGTTCGTCGACGACGGCGCGAGCATATTTCCGCTGACGGTGCTGCAACCCTGCATGGTCGACAGCTGGGTCGAGTGGGCCGAGGACTACAAGCCATTTGCCATGCGGCCTTTTGGCGACCGCCAGGTGTGGGTGGGTTATGACCCTGCGGAAACCGGCGACTGCTCGGGCATGGTGGTGGTCGCGCCGCCGCTGGTACCGGGGGGCAAGTTCCGGGTGCTGGAGCGGCATCAGTTTCGCGGCATGGACTTCGCGGCGCAGGCCAGCTTCATCAAAGCTGTATGCGACCGCTACTGGGTGACGTACATCGGGATCGATGTCACCGGCCTGGGCAGCGGCGTGGCGCAGCTGGTGCGTCAATTTTTCCCCAACGTCACCACGTTCAGCTACTCGCCCGAGGTTAAGACCCGCCTGGTGCTGAAGGCCTACGACGTGATCCACCGCGGCCGGCTGGAGTTTGACGCCGGCTGGACCGACATGGCGCAGTCGCTGATGGCGATCCGCAAAACCATCACCGCAGGCGGTCGCCAATTCACCTACACCGCCGGCCGCAACGACAACACCGGCCACGCCGACCTGGCGTGGGCGCTCTTTCACGCATTGCACAACGAACCGCTGGAAGGGCAGACCACTGCCAATACCGGGCGGATGGAGATTTTTTGATGTCGAACCGCCGCAGAAATACCAAGCAGTTGGCCCAGACGCCCGTCGTGGCGACGCAGGAATTTATACCGCGCAGTGACACCAAGATGGAGGCGTTCAGTTTTGGCGACCCGTCACCGGTGCTGAGCGGCCGGGAGGTGTTCGATTATCTGGAGTGCTGGTTTAACGGGCGGTGGTACGAGCCGCCGCTGTCGCTGGACGGTCTGGCGCGGTCGGTCGGGTCCAGTGTGCATCTGCATTCGGGGCTGATGTTCAAACGCAACCTGTTGAGCAAGACGTTTATCCCGCACCGGTTGTTGTCGCGCGCGGCGTTCGAACAGTTCGCCCTGGACTTCCTGTGCCTGGGCAACGGCTATCTGGAAGGGCGGCGCTCGATGCTCGGCCCGGTGCGCGAGCTGGTGCCGCCGCTGGCGAAGTACATGCGCTCGGGCAAGGATGGTCGGCAGTTCATGGTGCAGGGCTGGAAGGAAGAGCACGAATTTGAGCCGGGCACCGTTTTCCACCTGCGGGAGGCGGATCTGCACCAGGAAGTGTACGGTCTGCCTGAGTGGATAAGCGCCTTGCAGTCGGCATTGCTGAACGAGTCGGCCACGCTCTTTCGACGCAAGTATTACGAGAACGGCAGTCATGCCGGCTTCATCCTCTACATGACCGACGCCGCGCAGAACGAGGCGGATGTCGACTCCCTGCGCAAAGCGCTCAAGGATTCCAAGGGACCTGGCAACTTCCGCAACCTGTTCGTGTACTCGCCGAACGGCAAAAAGGACGGGTTGCAGATCATCCCGGTCAGCGAAGTGACGGCCAAGGACGAATTCAACTCCATCAAAAACCAGACCCGCGACGATGTGCTGGCCAGCTTGCGCATTCCGCCGCAGTTGATGGGCATCGTGCCGCAGAACGCGGGTGGGTTTGGGTCGATCAGGGAGGCTGCCCAGATCTATGCGGCCAATGAGCTGGAGCCGATTCAGGCGCGTATGGCGCAGGTGAATGACTGGTTAGGTGAGGCGGTTGTAAGTTTCAAACCTTACTCATTGGAATTCTGAGTTGACGTAAAGCGTGAAGCACTATGGCTGCACGCTTTAAGCGCGCACTATTATTTTTTGGTATTGAATAAGATGCCTACACCTGTATTGTTTATATTTGCGTTCTCTCTTTGGATTGTCTGAAATTTTTCTTTTATGTCTTTAGCACTGGGAATGAGCCCAGTTAAGTTTGCTGCTGCTGCAATAGCTCCGCATGTGGGGGTTCCGGTGATGGCCGCTGCAATTTCAATTCCTCCGAAAACTATGAATGAACCAATGTCTAGACCAGCAAATTTCCATTTTTTTGCTCGGAGTTGGCCGATCTTTTTTTCATGCTCGCGGAACGCCCCTTGCAGATTTTCTAAAACTCTATCGCCTGTTCTAAAGAAGTTGTCGGGGCGAGTGTCTATGATTTCAGATAATCCAGACCCTAAAATGTTGCGTATTTCATCAAGCGCGTCTGTTTTTCGAATTTGTATCAGTGCGTCAATGGGAACGCTGCCCAGCCAAGATATTTCGTTTTTTACAGTGCTTTGCAAGGCTCTAGATATGTGAAGGTTTTTCAAACCCCCATCATCGAAACTTTTAGCATTTTCGCCAAGCATAAAATTGAACCAGGCCCAGCTTGTTTCGGCTCTTATTACTGGAGTTCCACCAAGACTCGTACTTCTTTGAAATGAGTTGTTCGCCTGTGAAAAGCGAGTGATCATATTCATGAATATAGCTTCGCCAGGGGCGTTAAAGCCTAACCTTTTTCCTTGTTCTTCTATATATCGTTGGATGTGAGTAGAAAAGTCTCCGTCCCATTCTGTTGAGAACAGCATTTTTTTCGGTTCTTTAACAAGTTCTGCAATAGCTTGAACGTCTTTGAAACTTCTTAAATATTCTAGCATTTCTCTCGTGTCGGAATAGTTTGTGCCAAACATACTATTGCCGTAAGAGAGAGTGTCTTGCTCAGCGCAGAGGTTGACGTATTGTTCATAATTTTTGTCAAGTCGGTGTCGGTCGGGAAGTATAGCTATTATCGGTTTTTCAACTTCCGCTAGAGCAAGGTCTTTATATTGTAGTACTTGAAGTGCGAGGCGTATTATTTCTTGCAGTCGTTCCTGTTTGGGCATGAACTCAAGAAGCGAAGAGATTTTAAGGAACGGGTCTGGCAGTATAGTGGTGTCGAAGTAAATTCCAGTGGAGCTTGCAAGATTTGATCCGCCGTCAGGGAAAAGCTCACCTGTGAAAATTGCTTTTGAGTCAGCGCAGTCCTCTATATGTATCCAGGTAGGTTCTGCAATATTTTCCCAGAATTTTACGATTTCAGCTGTGAACTCATTTATTAGTTCGATGTTATCGTCTACGCGTTTTGCATCCGATGCGAACCAAGCGGCAAATTTATAAGGAGCCGCGCCAGCCTTATTCATTAGGTCGAATAATTCCCCGAAGTGAGCGTCTACACGGTTGAAGTAGGCGTTCTGTATCTCCTTTAATGAGATAAGTTCCTTCCATTCCTCTCGATCTTCTATATGTGCCACGGCCCCAAGAGCTCCTCTCACTATGGCATCTATTGAGTCAGGATCTACCATTCCGTCAGCCAATATTCTTATTTTCTCAAAACTTGCTTTAACTTCTTCGATTAAATGATCGGCAACATGAATTTTTCCTTCTTCCAGTTTTTTTTTGAAAAGCATAACTTTTCTATGAAGTTCCTTTCGGTCCATTTTTTTGCTCCTGCATTAAGCTGATCTATATGGCGTATAGGCACAAGAGTATCGCCTGATAGCAACATTTTCCTTTAATTTCTGTGTTGGTCGGGCATAAACGTAGCGCGCCAATTTGGTGCGATCGCGCCGCGCTTGTTTACATTAGCCCCTGGCGCGCGCCGTCATCCCCCCACCTCGCCTGTGGTCTAAATAGGTCGTTTTTTCTGCATTCCTGTAAGAGACTCAACGAAGCTTAGTCCCTAAATTTGGTCCATGCCCAGACTGCTTGAATTAGCTTTCGATATCGGGAAGAGTGGACTTGCCCCTATCAAACCGGACACCAACTCCCTGTTAAATTGATGCTGCTGCCAAGCGCCTAAACTCTCTTGGTGACCGATATTTCAGCGCGCTGTGCGGATGCTGCTCGTTGTAATGCTCGAAGGCAATCGTCAGATTGCGCAGCGCCGTTTCTCGATCCGGTTTGGGCATATGCGCAACGTAATCACGCTTGATCGTCTTCACGAAGCTCTCTGCCATACCGTTGCTCTGGGGGCTTCGCACCGGTGTAGTTACCGGCTGTAAGCCGATCTGGCGAGCAAACAGACGCGTCTGCTCGGCGATATAAGCCGAGCCGTTATCGCTCAGCCACTGCACCGGCGTGCTTGGCAGTTGATCGCCAAAACGCTTCTCCACGCTTTCCAACATCAAGTCTCGGATGTCATCACCGCTGTAGCCTGTTGGGCTGGCGACCCAGCCGATGGCTTCTCGGTCACAGCAGTCCAGAGCAAAAGTTACACTCAACTTCGCACCATCGTCACAGCGGAACTCGAAGCCGTCCGAGCACCAACGAGTGTCGCTGGTTTGAACGGCGATGCGGCCTTCATGCCGGCGTTGCACGCCAGGTTGCTTGATGCGTCGTTCCAGCAACAGATTGTGGTCGCGCATGACGCGATAGACCCGCTTTACGTTGATCGGTGGCCGCGACCGGGTTTCACGTTCGCGGCGTAACAAGCCCCAAACGCGGCGGTAGCCATAGCTTGGTAGCTCGCTGACTTGCTGCTTGATCTCAGCGACCAATTCCGTATCGTTCACGAGCCGACGTCGCCGTACTTTGGGCGATACCGATTGCTTGATTCGAACCGTTAGTTGCGAGCGCGACACACCGAGACATTTGCTGACCAGTTTCACTGGTCGTCCCCCGGCAACAAGGGTGAGTGCGCAATCCATTTTCGCGACCGGGCAATCTCCACGGCCTCTTTTAGGACTTCGGCTTCCATCGTCTTCTTGCCCAGCATCCGCTGCAATTCGCGGATCTGCTTGAGCGCATCGGTCAGTTCCGACGCCGGTACAACGGCTTCGCCAGCACTGACCGCCGACAGACTTCCGTCCTGGTACAGCTTGCGCCACAGGAACAGCTGATTGGCGTTGATGCCGTTGCGTCGGGCCACCACGGACACGCTTTGTCCCGGCTCAAGACTCTCGCGAACCATGGCCAGCTTCTGGTCGGTGCTCCAGCGGCGTCGGCGTTCCTGGCCGAGCAGCTCACCACCCTTATCGTTGCTGTTAGTCATAAACATACCCGTTTGCCTATCCCTTATCGTAAGGGGGAAACGGTGTCCTGTCTTTCATGGGGCTCGTTCAAAGAGCTTCAAACACCCAGCATTTTACTGTGTTGCGCTCGATGGCGCTGTGGACCGCGTGATTATGGTTAATATAACGCGGAGCTGAACTGCTCTTCATCGCCTTGGTCAGGGCAGCATCCAGGTTGACGTTGATGCCATGTGCTTTGAAATGCTTCGCAAGCTCTTCAAGGCGAAACGCAAGCAGTGTTGATTTTATTGCGTGGTTGTACCGCACTCCCTTGCCATCCAAATCCCTCAGTGCGGCCCAGAAGTCGGCAAGAAGATCTGCCTCCAATGGCTCCGCGATGCCTATGCTGTTCACGTCAGGGACGCTGAGGCCCAGTTTTGCTGAAAGCAGGGTGATCTCTTCCTGAACGGTGGCGCGTATCACGCGGTTGCGGGTGCGCTGGAGCTCTTTGAGGAGAGCGATGCGATGCCGGGAGAGGGCTATCTGCTGATTAGTGTTGGGCGATGCAGTGTGATGAGTGTTGCTCCTCTTGCTCCAGTAGTCCCATAAGGCATCGTCGCACTCTTCCTGGTAACGGATGATCTTGTCACGCAGTTCGCTCTTCACCTTGTTTGGGCTGATTGAATACAGCCAAGACGGGAGCTTGCGAAGGGGGAGGCAGGTCATCTCCCGCATTTTTCCATCCTCGGCAACTATGGTGATTTCCACCACAGTTGAACTGTACTTCTCCGTAACTTTCGCGTGTTGGCTTTTCCAGTCAAGCCCCATGTTGATGACGATTGGTTTCATCGCCACGAGCGGCTCATTGTCTTTGCCGACCATGACAACGGTGTCCTCGTAGAACGGGACAGGAATGAGTTGCTGCGCGGTTTGCATGGGGAGACTCCCTGCCGATATCGAGGATGCCCGATAGTAGCGGCGTCCGTTGGTGATTCACAACGTCCCCCTACCTACTAGCATTTCACGGCTTCTTGCTCTGCTGGCCGGAGATGCTTCCGATTCAAACATAGTAGCTATGGCTTGCGAGAGTGCGCTATTTGGGTGCGCCTTGACGCAGTCAGGTTTGTCCAGACTTGGCGCGCGCCGTCGTCCCCCCACCTCGCCTGCGGGCTAAATGTGTCGTATTTTCTTCAGTCCCTGCACCTGTTGCGGCGCTGGCCTGGCGTGGCTTGCTCTGCCATTTGTCCGGGCACAAAACCCTGCAAAACCCTGCGGTAGTGGGTTGTTTTCAAGTGCGTAGCTCATGGTCAGTCTGAGGAGATTTTGAGAGATGGCTCGGGAAAAAGGTTAGTTTTTAAAAATGGGATGCGAGCATAGCTGGAGGCCCTATAAATACTGGGGCTCGGGGCTAACTTTGAGGGGTTAGTTACGGTTAGTTTTCGGGTTAGTAACTTTTATGTTGTTGATTTATATGAATATTTTTTAAAGGTTTTCTAACATCTGTAGAGGTTAGTAAATAACCCCTTGCTTACCAAAACCTAACCCCTGTCAGCCGTCGCGACACCGCGAAATACAAGGCCTACAGGTCTATCAGAAAAAAACTAACCTTCCTAACCTCTTTCCCGTGGCTGAACATGAAAACACAAAATGTGCTTGGTGCTGGCCATCAAATGAAGCTGCGCGCAGATCCACGCACTCATCACTCCCGTCATCCTTACGCAGATGCACTCTTTGCCAGCGCTTCCGCCTTAATTGCCGGGTAGCCTGGTGTACGGCTGGACTCCCGCGAGCTATACGACCCTGGCATGCAGCTCACTGATCAACCGGTCCTTCGCAGTCAGCTTTGTGTTGCTCGATGATTCGATGTGACTCACCTCGCGCCGAGCATCGACAAGCTCGCCCTCGATGTGTCGGAGCTTTGCCCGGAGCTGATCACGCTCATAGGCCGCATCCGATTGCATCTGCAGAGGGATGAAGGCGCGATCCTGTCCGATGCCATCCGGAGTAGGCGTATAGGCCTATTACTCGACATCGCCGGGACTAACGGGCGGAGAAGTTTTGGCTATTCCAAAAACGAATAAGCGGGAATATTCTAATCATACAAACTAAGGAGCTACCCGCATGCTTTTTGAAAAGTTTATAAATGAGACAAGGGACTGGTGGGACACTTACTTAAAGCGTGTTGCGAAGGCTTCGGCGGACGGGGAACTAAGCATTCAATCGTCTGAGTTAGATACGGATTTCGATCCGAGCAGTCACAAAATTCTTTATCCTAATATGCTAATTGTGACCAATTGCTCAGGTTTTTATGTTGCAGAGTTGGTTGGTGCTGTCGAAAAATATTCTGGGCTTATAGTAAAAAGACATCGTGAAACCTCGATATATAGATATTTTAGCCAGTTTGATGGTTCTGAGCCCGATCCACTTTTCACATTTCAAGGCGCTGGGCACGGGCTTTCTACACTGTGCTTGGCACAGGGCGCAGACATAGAGTCGATGAGTGCAAGGTTTCCCCATTTGGATCTGTACAAGTCAAAGCTTGTAAGGCAGGGAGGGCATGGTAGTCCATTGTCATTCGGAGAGAGCTTTACGTCTTTGGGAATCGATAATTGCATTCTCTTGAATTCTCATAATAATTTAAAAAGATGTAAGGGTATTTTGTATCTTGGAGTTGTTAAGAGCTCAATAAACAAGGCGGAATTGGAGAGTCTCTATGGTGGCTCTTATTCAGATAAAAGAGTGGTTGCTGTTCATTCAGTTGGGGCTAAGGATGAACGGGTGGTTATTGGTGGTCAGTTACAAAGCATGGTTCTTTTTCCTAGTTTGCATGAAACGACTATCGGAGAGTTTCTCAAGCTGCATCCGGATATAATTAAGGCGGTCTTTAAAAGTCCAAAGGTGTTTTATGAGCCTTATTTGACTTGGGAGGAGCATGACGGGACATGCGAGGATGTAGCAATTAATCCGGATCTTTTGGTTCAGCGCGATGATGGTTTTTTTGATATCTACGACCTTAAAACGGCGCTGCTTGATAAGTCAAAAATAACCAAGGCGTCGCGCAGTCGTAGGAGGTTTATTGATTACGTTGTAGAGGGGATCTCTCAGCTGGCAAACTACAGGGAGTATTTTAGTTATCCCAAAAATGCGGCATTGGCCAAAGAGAAGTATGGGGTAGAAGTTAACAACCCTAAGTTAGTGCTGGTGGTTGGTAGTTGGGAGAATGTTGACCCCGTCGAGGTGGAGCAAGCGTGTAGGCAGTATGGGGAATTAGTTCAGATTATTGATTATGATACGATTTGTCAGATGTTTATAGGGTTGAAAGGCTCGATAGCTGATTCTCAAGAGTCAATTGAGGAGGAGGTCGTTTTGGTGAGCTGAGTATTTTATGATATTTGCATTCCGTCCCGATGGTCCAAACACGGTATTGAATTCAGATTTCTTTAGTTCTCTCTGACTCACACTGAAAGCTCCGTCGCCTGAGCCAGGCGCCGGAGTTTTTTTTCGCGTGATAAATGATTTTTATCAGTGCTACCAGGATTGGAGCGACGGTCGATGGGGGCGAGATTTGCTGACACCGGCAAGTTATGGGGGATTGACGGTACGAAAGTGGTACTCGCGAAAAACATAATCTCTGAAGGCCTTTGTTTACAAGGATCTCAGGATTAGATGTTTCAATCCATCATGGGTGCGACGGAGAAGCGGCGGGAGAAGGGGGTGGTTTGTAGGGGCATGGGGGATCTGAGTTTGCGGGGCGAATGGGGCGTAGTTTATCAGGGATGGATCTTGGGTGTGCTGGAGGTGTGTTCCGCGGCATTCACCACTTCGAACGGGGACGTTGCCGTGTGTGGAATACGCCGAGGATCTGCAGACGATCACCGCGTATGCGATAGGGGATCAGATAAGACCAATTGGGGACTGCCCATTCGCGCGTGTTTGTGACCCGACCTTCACGGCCCATAGAGGGAAACTGCGCCAGTTTGTCGACGCTGGCGAAAATGGCATCGGAGAAGTCGTCAGCTGCTTTTGGGTTTTCGAGAGCTATATAGTTTGCTTCGTCTTCCAGATTTTTGAGTGCTTTTTCAAGCCACTCAACCCGCATTCCGGCTCCAGCGCCTGGCGCGCATGGCTGCTACCTGGTCATCGGTGGCAAATTTGCCCTGGTCGGCTTCTTTCACCGCCAGCTCGATTTGAGCGGTTAGCGTTTTTTCGTGCTCGATGTAGTCGCGGAGGACGTCCATCGCCAGGTAGGTCGCAGTCTGGCCGTTGGTTTTGGCCAGGTCGGCGAGAGAGTTGGACAGGTCTTCCGGCAGGTTTAGGGATATCCCGGTCATGACAGCCTCGAAGGTGGAAGGTTATGGAGCATCTTACACCGTGGAACGCTGGGTTGAATCAGCAGGTCGTCGTGAGGTGTGGCTGGGCTTTTACTCTGTCAGCTCGAAGCCGGGTGCCGGGTATCGTAGTCTGACTTCGATATCGGCAAAATAATTAGCAGGTGACGAGGCGGCTTTTTGCTGTCTGGTGATTAGCTTTTTTTCAGCGATGTTATAAATAAATCTGTCCCCTTTTCGCCCCTGGTTAAAGCTCAGGAGGGAGGAGTACTCCTCCGCGTTCTAGGTTGTCAATATCATATAGTAATTCGGCGATAAACTGAGCGGGGATATAGTTTATCACGCCGCTTACTCCAGAACCTGCAATCACCATTCCAGAGAATTCCATCTGACCATCAGCGTATCTAACAACCGGCGAACCACTATATCCTCGAAGACATTTATTGTCCGTTGTGGTTATTCTTAATGATTCGAGATCTGCTATCTGAGGAGTTATCCGCTTACCAAAAAGCACTCCTAACGATGCGGAGAACTGCTTTTCGTTATAATCATATGATCTATGGCTGTCAGGATAGCCCAAGACGCAGTAGCTCTTGTCTTCTTCACTCGCATTGTCATCAATTGTGTACCCTATATCTATCCAGTTTAAGCCATTATCACTTAGTAAGCCTACATCCTCAGGGTAGATTCGCATAACTAATAAATCTTGCGATGGTTCGAAGTCGTCTCTCATAATTGCTTCACGGTCAAATCTGATCTCTAAACCCGATGTGCGTAAAAAAACTCTGATGTGTTGAGGGTTTGTATTTTGATTTACCCATATGTGCTTCGCAGAAATTAAATAAATATGCCCCCGCCATTCGGCGGTAAATGCAGTCCCAACACCCCAGTAAGGATACTCTTTATGACCCGAATAGATAACTAATGGATGTATTAATCCAAGCAGGGATTCAAATAAATTGTTTGCGACAGAAGGTGATTTTTTCATGCGTTGAGTCTTGTAGTATGTTGGCTTGAGTTTTTGGGTTTAGCCCTTGTCGATGATTGGTTTGATCGCTTTTGCCAGTTCTTCGAGAAGCTCTGTCATGCTTTCAATATTGATGTCCCCAGGCTCAATTCGTGGTATTGAAATAGGTTTTCTCTCCGATAGCTTTCCCATTAGTTTGTTTGAGTTTTTTTGGTAGGTCAGTGCATCGGTGGCTAAAGCTATATTTCTACTAGCTTGTTCCGAGGAGAACTGCTCTGTCGGGGTGCTCACGACTTCATCCTTAAGTCCTACGTAAAGTGATGTGTTCTTTCTATTGTTTCTGTGCTCAGTGAGTATGCTACTTGATTGGAGTAACTCAATGCCGTGGTTTGTCGCTCCTAGTGCGGCAATTATGACAGACGTCTGCACATGTTCGGCTGTTAGCTTCGCCTTGTGATCTCTTAGACGCGCCATAAGTTTTTTTTCATCAACGGGATGCCCTGCGAGCTTCTTCACGCCAGCAGAGTGTAGCATCAAACATTTAGAAAGCTCTTCTCGAGCGATATGAGATAAAGTAAAAGCTCTCGCGTAAAAGCCATTTTGAAATAAAATCGCGGCCTCCTCAATTAATGATTCCGCATTGGTTAATAATGCATGGATGTAATCATCAATGTGTTTTAAGGATAGAGGCATTAATTCACCATGCAATTTTTTTGTGTCGGAGGAAGCAATTTTTTAGTTGTTTTGTTCTTATGGTTTAGCATGTTAATTTTTGCGGGCTAGTAGGCGGGGCTGGTTAGTAAATAGGCAAGAAGGTCGGTCATTTTTTTGAGTGCTATGAACCGACCTGCTTATATTTGTTAGCAGATTATTCGGCCTGAATACGATCCCATTCCCGCTTATACTGCTCAGTTTCGTTGATGCAGTTCTCACACAAGAGGGCGCCGTAATAACCTTCACTCTCAAGAGCAGTTATTAACTCATCACCTTCTAGGATGACTTGGCACTCATTGTGGTGATCACCAGGGTCAGTTACACCGTCGCAAGCGTTTGTTAGATACGCTCTTACAACCCCCTTCTGAGGCTCGGTAAGGGTATCGAAGCCTTTGTCGATGGCAAGCTTGGCAATTCCACCAACCTTCGGGTCTTCGTTGTCAAAACGGCCGTTTTTCAGCAACTGCGCTAGCACCTTAGTTTCTTCGCTCATCATCCCCTCCACGGGTCATGGTCCTTATGAATCTCTACCATAACACAGCTCTGAAATGCGAAATCGGGCCCACTCTTGTCCGACTGCGCGCTTTTGGATGACTTTGTATCGCATCATTTAGATTGCTTGACGCAAGCGTGAGCTACAGCCGCATAGCAGCAAGCTGGTAGGAGGTGATTGCTTAGAAATTGCTACAAGCGAAACGCTGAGGTGTCTTTTATCCACGTAACGCTAGGGGCAGAGGACGCTCTACATCCAACCCATCATCGGCGCGACAGAGAAACGGCGGGAAAGTGGACCTGTCTGTAGGGACATTGGCAATCTGAATCAACGAGGCGAATGGCGCAGTTTATCGGGGATGTTTCTTAGGTGTCGGGGAGGTGTATACCGTGCTCTTCACCACTTCGAACGGGGCGTTGGCATGTGTGGAATATGCCGGGAGTGTCGGTGAAATATCCCGCATTCTTCTCGACTTGCTCCTCAAACCTCCCGCCGCTAACCTCCTCAAGCCGCTGCCAATCCAGTGGCCGGAGGTGGAAGTCCGTATCGCTAAAGGCGTTTTAACTCCCGTCACTATTTGGAGCTTCGCCCATGCACAGCAACACGCCCAGTCTCTCTATTGATCGCGACCCTTCGCCCGTCGATACCAAGCTTCACGCCACAGCTCAATGTGCCATTGCTCGTGACTTGCCTCAATCCACCGACAATGCGCCTGACGAACACCCAACCCACAACCTATTCCTCGTCAGCCCCGACATAGACACCGAAACCCTCCTGGCCAACGCTTCCGAAAACCTTGCGTCCGCCAGCGAAATGGCCGCTACCGTGGCTTTCAACCTCGACGAGTCACAGCGCTCCATTGTCTTGGGCATTCAGCAACTGATCGACCTGAGCGCTCTACTCGTTGATCGGGCCCATGACCAAGTCGCTCGTGTCATCAGCCCGGCTACAGCCTGACAATCGACCTCTGCCGCCTTAGCCCAAGGCGGCAACCTGAACCCATTCTGTCTTCTGGCGAAGTTTCATCATTCCCTGTGCCGTTGAGGCCTACGATTATCTCTATGGGAAACCCCCGAACCCACAGGGAACTGAAAAAATGATCTCGAACCTTGTCAAAGTCGTGATGATCGCCGGCGCGTTGCTGTTGAGCGCTTGTTCGTCGGATTTGTCGGGCGTGAGTCGCGACCCTTGTTTTGCAGGGGGATGCCAGGCGTTTGGTGACCACAGCCCCAACAAGGCCGCCAAGATGAATTTTGGCGGCAGTGGGCTGGGTAGTAGTTATGGTGAGTATGGTTCTGGGTTGTTGCAGGATGACTAATGGGGCAGTGGGGCAGTCAGGGATGTGTTGATTGAACCGCCGCTATCAAATAGCCATGCCTGTGACTTCACGTCGCGTCTGTCAGGCTTGACACTCACCCCGATCAGTCTTGCCAAAACGCCTATTTTAGAGCTGTCAATTAGCCAAACAGCGCATGATCGCCGGTTGGCGTGATATTCTGCGCGCCATCTTGGTCTAGTCTTTCTCCGGAACGTACGCCCGTATACGTCCCGGCGGCTGGCTGTCGCCCAGGTAGCTGAAGCCAATAATGATAAGAAGTCAGCGCAGAAGGGACATAAAAGTGAGGTCGATACGTCGGCCTTGTGTGCCCACCCTGCGGTCTTTGAGTGAATGTGCAAACCCGGCGCTGCGTTGCCTGACGCCGCGTGATCGAGGGTTGCCCGGGCTCAGGGGCAGTGGGGCGGATGGCGTTTTATCATAGGTGCTACTGATGTTTAAGAAAGTAAACACGGCCCTGCTGGGGCTGGCTTTGTCGATGGGGATCACGTCCGTTCATGCGGAAGAGGCAAAGAAAGTCGATGTGCTGCTGATCGGTGGCGGCATCATGAGTGCGACCCTGGGTGTCTGGCTCAACGAGCTGGAGCCGGGCTGGTCGATGGAAATGGTCGAGCGCCTCGACGGCGTCGCCGAAGAAAGCTCCAACGGCTGGAACAACGCCGGTACCGGTCACTCGGCCCTCGCCGAGTTGAACTACACCCCGGAAGACAAGAACGGCAACGTTGAGATCCCGAAAGCGGTCGAAATCAACGAAGCGTTCCAGATCTCCCGCCAGTTCTGGTCCTGGCAGGTCCAGCAGGGCGTGCTGAAGAACCCGCGTTCGTTCATCAACTCCACTCCGCACATGAGCTTTGTGTGGGGCGATGACAACATCAAGTTCCTGAAAAAGCGTTACGAAGCCTTGCAAGCGAGCCCACTGTTCGCTGGCATGCAGTATTCCGAAGACCCGGCGCAGATCGCCAAGTGGGTTCCGCTGATGATGGAAGGGCGTGACCCGAACCAGAAAATCGCGGCCACCTGGAGCCCGCTGGGTACGGACATGAACTTCGGCGAGATCACCCGCCAGTTCGTCGCTCACCTGCAAACCACGCCTAAGTTCGACCTGAAACTGTCGAGCGAAGTGCAGGACATCACCAAGAACGCCGACGGTTCGTGGCGTGTCAGCTACAAAAACCTGAAAGATGGCAGCAAGACCGAAACCGACGCCAAGTTCGTGTTCATCGGTGCCGGCGGCGGTGCCCTGCACCTGCTGCAAAAGTCGGGCATTCCTGAAGCCAAGGAATACGCGGGCTTCCCGGTGGGTGGTTCGTTCCTGGTGACCGATAACCCAACCATCGCCGAGCAGCACCTGGCCAAGGCCTACGGTAAAGCTTCGGTGGGCGCGCCGCCGATGTCGGTGCCGCACCTGGACACCCGCGTGCTGGATGGCAAGCGCGTGATTCTGTTTGGCCCGTTCGCGACCTTCTCGACCAAGTTCCTGAAAGAAGGCTCGTACCTGGACCTGCTGACCAGCACCACTACCCACAACATCTGGCCGATGACCAAAGTCGGTATTCGCGAATACCCGCTGGTCGAGTACCTCGCCGGGCAACTGATGCTGTCGGATGACGACCGCTTCAAGGCACTGCAAGAGTACTTCCCGAACGCCAAGCAGTCCGACTGGCGCCTGTGGCAAGCCGGCCAGCGTGTGCAGATCATCAAGCGTGACGAAGAGCAGGGCGGCGTGCTGAAACTCGGCACCGAAGTGGTCAGCTCCGCCGACAACACCATCGCCGGCCTGTTGGGTGCATCGCCAGGCGCGTCGACCGCGGCTCCGATCATGCTGACCGTGCTGCAGAAAGTGTTCAAGGACAAGGTCGCGACTCCGGCCTGGCAGGAAAAACTGCATCAGATCGTGCCAAGCTACGGCACCAAGCTGAACGACAGTCCTGAGGCTGTTGCCAAGGAATGGGCCTACACCGCCGGTATCCTGCAACTGACTCCACCACCTGCGATTCCGCAGATGACCGCTCCCAAGGCCACCGAGGCTGCCAAGCCTGCGGCTGAGCCGAGCAAGCCGGCGTCTGATCTGGCGCTGTAAGACCAGGCCCTGAGACTGGGGCCGATCGGTCAAAAAAAGCCCGCTGAGCCGATGACGCTCAGCGGGCTTTTTGTGGGCGCGTGTTTATGCGCGGGGGTGGGTGCGCTCCACCGCAGGCAGTTCAACCGTTCGTTCGGCTGCCGCCAGCGCCGCCGTCAAGCCGGCTCGGTCCAGCACAACGCAATAGGCCGGTTTGGCCCGCTCGAAGCGCCAGCTTTCATCCAGCCCACCGGCATCCACGGCGTCGAAACCGAGTTCGTCGAGTAACTCGATCACTTGCGCTTTCGCCGCGGCGTCATCCGCCGCCACCGGCAGTGCGCGGCGGTCGGGTGCGCCGTGAGGGCGGGCGTCCCGCGTCAGGTCCGGTGCAAAGATTGCGTTGAATACCTTCACCACATGGGAATGCGGCAAATGCTCGGCGAGCAGCCGGCTGGTGGTGGTTTCAAAACGGTCCAACTCAGGGATATGCCCATCGCGCTCGGGGTAGTAATTGTTGGCGTCCATCACTGTTTTGCCTTCCAGCCACTGCGCGGGCACGCTGCGGTAATGTTCCAGGGGGATCGCCACGAGGACCACGTCGCCAAATCTGGCTGCGTCTTGCGCGCTGCCCACTTTAACGCCCCAGATGCCGCTGAGTACGCTGCTCATGGACTGCGGGCCGCGGGAGTTGCTCAACATCACTTCGTGACCGGCCGCCAGCGCCAGTTGGGCCACCGCGCGTCCGATGAAACCTGCTCCAATCACGCCAATCTTCATGGCCTTGCTCCTGCAAAGTAGGGGAGCGGTTATGATGATTAACAATCGCTGGGTGATAAACGAGCGTATTGGCGTGAGTGTCGTTACTGGGAGTTGGGAATGATGGACCGTCTTTCGAGCATGAATGCCTTTGTGGTCGCCGCCGAGTTGGGCTCGTATGCGCGAGCCGCCGAGCGTTTGAATATGTCGGCGCAGATGGTGGCCAAGCATGTCACGGCGCTGGAGCAGCGCCTGGGTGCGCGCTTGCTCAATCGCACCACGCGCCGACAAAGCCTGACGGAGTTGGGTAGCGCGTACTACGAGCGTTGCAAGCATATCCTGACGGAGGCTGAGGCCGCCGATTCCCTGGCGCAGATCATGAATGACACCCCACGCGGCACGCTGAAAATCACCGCCCCGGTGACCTTCGGCTCCTACAGCCTGATGCCCTTGGTGACCGCGTTTTTGCGTGACAACCCCGATGTGAACATCGACCTGCACCTCACTGATCGTTTTGTCGACCTGGTGGAGGAAGGCTACGAAGCCGCCTTCCGCATTGGCCCCCCGGCGATCACGGGGCTGACCGCCAGGCCCCTGGCGCCGTACCGCCTGGTGGTCTGCGCGGCGCCGGCCTACCTGGCGGCACGAGGCACACCGCAGTGGCCGGCGGACCTTCAACAGCATGAATGCCTGGGCTACGCCTTCTGGTCACGCCCGGCGGATCGCGAATGGGTGTTCTACCAGGGCTCGGTCCCGCACACCGTGCAGGTTGCCAGCCGTTTGCAGATCAACGAAAGCAGGGCCTTGATGTCGGCCGCGCTGGATGGGTTTGGCATTGTGCTCGGCCCGGAAGATTTTCTGCGCTCGGCCCTGGCCAGGGGCGAGTTGGTGCGAGTGCTGCCGGACTTTGACGCGCCGAGCCGGCCCATGCATTTGGTCTACACCGCCAACCGCCAGCGTACCGCCAAGTTGCGGCGTTTTGTCGAGGCTGTGCTGGAGCGCTTTGGCCCGATTTGAGCGTTCAAATCGCGACCCGGCCTTCTGTCTGTTCCTCGGGATGCACTGTCGGCAGGTTCAGCAACCCGACAGACACCACCTGTTAAAAAGTACCCAGGCCTTGCAGGAGCGCGGCTGGAACAAGGGGGGATTTTTTACTGAGGCAGGTGTGGGGCGTTAGCGCCCGAGGGGTTTGTATGTTGCTACGTTATGCAGCATTGGCGGCCATGGTCGTCGCGGCGTCCGGGTGTGTGCAAGAGCGTGTCGTGCATGAGCGTCGACCGGTAGAACGTGAGTATGTGGAAGTGGTCGCGCCACAACCGCCGCCGATGCAAGTGATCGAAGTCGAGCCGGCGGTGCGCGAAGGTTATGTATGGTCACGCGGGTACTGGCGTTGGGAAGGCGGGCGTTATGTGGCGGTACACGGCCATTGGGAGCCGGTGCGCGAGGGCTACCGTTATGTGCATCCGCATTGGGTGCAACGAAATGATGGTTACCACTGGCAGCATGGTGGCTGGGTTCGCTGAACCCCGCTCAGGCCAGTCGCTTCATGCCCGCAGCCTTGGCCGCATCGAGGTCAAAGGTGGCGGTGTACTCGCAGCCGGCTGCGTGGGCGCAGCGCGCTATCAGACAGTCGGCGAAATCGGCTTTGTTCGCCGAAAACCGCCGGAGCGCCTGCCAGATGATCTCGGCATGCTCGACGATCAATTCACGGGTTCGCAGCAGCGCTTCCAGCACCGCCACCACATCGCTCTTGGCTGATTGGTAGCAACTTTGTAACACCCATACCAACTCCACCACCGACACCAGGCTGACAAAGCCTGGCGACAGGGTGGTGAGGGATTCGATCAGCTCGGATGCCTTGGCGGATTGGACCGGATCATCCTGGGTGACATAGCGCACCAGCACATTGGTATCCAGGCCGATCATCGGGCTTTCGCTCCCTGTGCCGCAATCGCGCGGTTCATGTCCTCGATGGAAATGGCCTGGGCAGGCTTGCGGATCAGCCCCTTGAGGTCGTGAACGGTTTTGCTCGCGGCAATAATGGAAAATTTGCCGTCTTCCATTTCGACGAATTCAACCCGGTCTCCCGTTTCCAGGCCCAGGGCTGTCCTGACCTGGACGGGGATGGTGATTTGTCCTTTTGAAGTCAGCGTGGCGGTCGCCATATTGAAGGTCTCCATCGTGATGCTCCTTACCTTAGGGTAAGGCGTCTGGGAGAACAAGATCCGTTGGTCCATAGGTCGCTCCTCGGTGTGGGTCAGTCGGGCTTCGTAAAAACGATAGCCCGACGTCTCCCGCCGACAAGCCTGAACACAAGGTTAAAGCGCTACAGCATGTGTGCTGACTTATTGCACCACGCGGTAGCACGGCACATATGCCGCGCCACCCGGCAACTTCATGCGGTGCTGGGCGACGAACGCCTGCAGCAGTTCATCCAGCGGCTTCATGATGGCTGGGTCGCCATGGATCTGGTAAGGGCCGTTCTGCTCGATCAGGCGAATGCCCTTGTCCTTGACGTTGCCCGCCACAATCCCCGAGAACGCGCGACGCAGGTTGGCTGCCAGTTCATGGGGTGGCAGCGCGTGGTTCAGTTGCAGGCTGGCCATGTTTTCGTGGGTCGGGTCGAACGGGCGCTGGAAGCCTTCGTCGATCTTCAACAGCCAGTTGAAGTGGAACGCATCGTTACGCTCGCGGCGGAACTGCTTGACGGCCTTGAGCCCGGCGGTCATCTGGCGGGCCACTTCGGCCGGATCGTCGATGATGATCTGGTAGTGCGCCTGCGCGGCCTCGCCGAGGGTGGCGCCGACGAATGCGTGCAACTGTTGCAGGTACGGTGCGGCGTGCTTTGGCCCGGTGAGGATGACCGGGAACGGCAGGCCGCGGTTGTCCGGGTGCATCAGGATGCCCAGCAGGTAGAGGAACTCTTCCGCCGTGCCGGCGCCGCCCGGGAAGATGATGATGCCGTGGCCGACGCGCACGAAGGCTTCCAGGCGCTTCTCGATGTCCGGCAGGATCACCAGCTCATTGACGATCGGGTTCGGTGCTTCCGCAGCGATGATGCCCGGCTCGGTCAGGCCCAGGTAGCGCCCGCCGTTGATGCGTTGCTTGGCGTGGGAAATGGTCGCGCCCTTCATCGGCCCTTTCATCACGCCGGGGCCGCAACCGGTGCAGACGTCGAGGCTGCGCAGGCCCAGTTCGTGGCCGACTTTCTTGGTGTATTTGTATTCTTCGGTGTTGATCGAGTGCCCGCCCCAGCACACCACGATCTTCGGCTCGACACCCGGGCGCAGCGTGCGTGCGTTGCGCAACAGGTGGAACACGTAGTCGGTGATGCCCTGGGAGTTGCTCAGGTCGATGCGCTGGCTGTCCAGTTCGTTCTCGGTGTAGACGATGTCGCGCAGGGCGCTGAACAGCATTTCGCGGGTACTGGCGATCATTTCGCCATCGACGAAGGCGTCGGCCGGGGCGTTCAGCAGTTCCAGGCGCACGCCGCGATCCTGCTGGTGGATACGCACTTCAAAGTCTTTATAGGCGTCGAGGATGGTCTTGGCGTTGTCGATGTGCGCGCCGGTGTTGAGGATGGCCAGGGCGCACTGGCGGAACAGGGTATAGATGCTGCCGGAGCCGGCTTCGCTCAGTTGCTGGACTTCACGCTGGGAGAGTGTTTCGAGGCTGCCCTTGGGGCTGACGGAGGCATTGATGACTTGACGTTGGGGCATTCTGATTCCTTGAAAGCACAGCCACCGCGCCCGTCATGGGGGCGATGGCTTGAGAAGAATGGGCGCCGGATACGGTCGCACGAGACGGTTATTTTCGCTGGCCCGCAGGCGCTACGCAAATACTGTCCAGCCCCATCATGCCGCAGAACCTACTGGATCAGCTTCCAGTTTTTGTAGAAAACCCGA
This sequence comes from Pseudomonas veronii, assembly GCF_002028325.1. NCBI lineage: Bacteria > Pseudomonadati > Pseudomonadota > Gammaproteobacteria > Pseudomonadales > Pseudomonadaceae > Pseudomonas > Pseudomonas veronii. The sequence goes on from NZ_CP018420.1 coordinate 1,826,296, forward strand.
CGCAGCGTGAACACCAGGCCGGCAAACCCTGTGATCACGGCATTGAGGACGGCGGGCAACGCGGTCGGCCGCACGATATCAATGAACAGGCAGTAGCGCTTGGCATCGTTCTTGTTGAAGGACGCATGCATCAGCGTGTCATCGAAGATAAACAGTGGGTCGTCGTGCCAGTAATGCTTGTGTTTGCCCACCTGGATGTACACGCCCTCATGGTGAGGCGCCGGCGCCATGTTATAGAGCACCCGGAACATCATGCGCAGGGGGCCGAAGTGGAAGGAGGTCGAACGGTTTTCGTTGAACACCGACACGCCGATGGTCTTCACGAACGGCAATTTCTTGCGCAGTTCCGGGATGTCCAGGGTGGTTTCGATCGGCCGGCCGTACCATTGGAAAAACAGCATGCCGCGTTTCTTCTCGGCCATGCGTTCGTCCAGGTAGCCGATGATTTCATCCTTGTGGGCCATGGCGTCGTCGATCACCTGTTGCAGGTCTTCACGCCAGGCGGGCGGCAGGTCGCGCATCGTGTAGACGTGGCGGTTGCGGCTGCTCAGCAGGTCGAACAGGGTGTTGAACGGTGCCAGCAGCCAGGTATTGCGGCCGCTGCCGATGAAATATTTCTTGAAGGTGTCGCGGTCATACAGGCCGTTACGCAGGAAATCATAGATACCGCAGACCAGCACGAGGCCGAGGAACACCACGGTGGTCAGGGGAAAGAGGTAGATAATCAGCAGGACGCCGAATGCCCAGGCGAACGACACGGCTTTTTTGCGTAACGCAGATTTACTCATGAAACTCAGCTCCAGCTGGACTCCATTCGACAGGTCCAGATGCGTGGCTGCGAGTGGTGGGGTTGCGAAACATATCGAAACAATCTCGTCATGATAAGACGTTCTCAGGACGATGGGCGTTTTTAAATATTGCGAAATTGTGAAGAACTGACACAGTTTTTAACCCGCGGCGCGGCTTGCGCGGCGAGTTTGGGATTGGATTTTGTAAACAGAAGATTTGCGACTATCGTGACGCTTCGGTTTTTTGGACGTCATAGACCGGTACGATTACGTTGAATGGCCACCATTGGCCTTCGGCACCTTGGAAGAGGCAGAAATTTTATGATCATCAAACCGCGGGTTCGTGGCTTTATCTGTGTGACCGCTCACCCTGTTGGCTGTGAAGCGAACGTCAAGGAACAGATCGACTACGTCACCCAACACGGCGTCATCGAAGGCGGCCCGAAAAAGGTGCTGGTCCTCGGTGCTTCCACCGGTTACGGTCTGGCCGCGCGCATCAGTGCTGCGTTTGGCTGCGGCGCCGATACCCTGGGCGTGTTTTTTGAGAAAGAAGGCGAAGAAGGCAAGCTGAGCTCCGCCGGCTGGTACAACAGCGCCGCGTTCGAGAAGTTTGCCGTCGAAAAAGGCCTGTACGCCAAGAGCATCAACGGCGACGCGTTCTCTGACGAGATCAAGCGCCTGACCATCGAGACCATCAAGAAAGACCTGGGCAAGATCGACCTGGTGGTCTACAGCCTGGCCGCGCCACGCCGCACCGACCCGCAGGGCGTGGTGCACAACTCCACGCTCAAGCCGATCGGCAAGGCCGTGACCCTGCGCGGGATCAACACCGACAAGGGCGTTGTCGTCGACACCACCCTTGAGCCGGCCACCCAGGAAGAAATCGACGGCACCGTGAAAGTCATGGGCGGCGAAGACTGGCAGCTGTGGATCGACGCCCTGCGTGAAGCGGACGTGCTGGCTGAAGGCGCCAAGACCACGGCGTTCACCTACCTCGGCGAGAAGCTGACCCAGGATATCTACTGGAACGGCTCCATCGGCGAAGCCAAGAAGGACCTGGACAAGAAAGTCCTGACCCTGCGCGACAACCTGGCCGCACTGAAGGGCGACGCCCGCGTGTCGGTGCTCAAGGCTGTGGTCACCCAGGCCAGCTCGGCGATCCCGATCATGCCGCTGTACCTGTCGTTGCTGTTCAAAGTGATGAAAGAGCAGGGCACTCACGAAGGTTGCATCGAGCAGGTCTATGGCCTGTTCAAGGACAGCCTGTACGGCCGCGAGCCGAAGCTCGACGCCGACGGCCGCCTGCGTGCCGACCTGGCCGAGCTGCAACCGAAAGTCCAGGACGCCGTGGCTGCGCTGTGGAATCAGGTCACCGACGACAACGTCAACGAGATCAGCGATTTTGCCGGCTACAAGGCTGAGTTCCTGCGCTTGTTCGGCTTTGAGATCGACGGCGTGGACTACGAGGCTGATGTGAATCCGACCGTGAAGATCAACGGTCTGGTCCAAGCCTAAACACGCTCGAAAAACATGTGGGAGCGGGCTTGCCCGCGATTGCAGTGGGTCAGCCGAAACCTCCGGCACTGACAAACCGCCATCGCGAGCAAGCCCGCTCCCACATTCGTTGTGTGTAAAGCCATCGCGATCTGCCAGACTCCATCCGCTATCAACTCACGCTAACGGAGGATCTGATGACGATTCGTGCAGTCGTTTTTGATTTTGGCGGTGTCCTGTTCGATTGGAGCCCGCAGCACCTGTACCGCCAGCTGATCGCCGATGAAGAGGAGCGGCAATGGTTCCTCGACAACATCTGCACCCAGGCCTGGAACACCGAGCAAGACGCCGGTCGCACCCTGGCCGAGGCGACGCGCAGCCTGGTCGCGCAATATCCCCAGCACGAAACCTTGATCACGGCCTACTACGACCGCTGGCATGAAATGCTGCGCGGGCCGTTGCCCGAGGGCGTGGCCATTCTCAAGGCGCTGCATCAGGCCGACGTGCCGCTGTTCGGGCTCACCAATTGGTCGGCCGAGACGTTCCCCTATGCGCGGGCCAACTACCCGTTCCTGCAGTGTTTTCGCGATATCGTGGTCTCCGGCGAGTTGAAGGTGATCAAGCCCGATGCCGCGATCTATCACGCCAGCCTCGGCCAGGTGCGTGCTCATCTGCCGGATATCCAGCCTGCCGAAGTGGTGTTCATCGATGATGTCGCGGGCAATATCGACGCGGCTATCGCGCTGGGCTGGCAAGGCATTCACCACGTTTGCGCCGAGCGCACCGCTGAGCGTCTGCGTGAATTGGGCGTGGGCTTTTAGCGCGCCCATTTCTCCAGGGCAAAATCCACGAACGCCCGCAGTTTAGGCAGGCGGTAACGATCTTGGCCGTACAGCAAATGCATGGGGCGGCGGGGCAGTTGATAGGCGGTCAGCAAGGCCACCAGCTTCCCGCTCTGCAGGTCGGGCTGCACCAGGGCATCGGGCAGCATGACGATGCCCATGCCTTGCACTGCCGCCTGGCGCAGGGCTTGCGAGCTGTTGATGGTCAGCGAGCCGGACACCGGAATCTCCACTTCGCCGTCCGCGTCGCTCATGCGCCACAGTTTGTCGGCGTTACGCCAATCGTCGCCGGATGGGTAGGCGAAGGCCAGGCAGTCGTGTTGTTGCAGATCCTCGGGCGTTTGCGGCGTGCCGCGTCGCGCCAGGTAATCCGGCGCGGCGCACAGGGTGATGGTGTAGTCCTGCAGGGGCCGGGCGATCAGGCTTGAGGGTTCCAGCTCGCCCAGGCGGATGGCCACGTCGAAGCCGCTGTCGACCAGGTCCATGCGTTGATTGCTGAGCACCACGTACAGCTTGATCAGCGGGTAACGTTGGGAAAATTCGCTCAAGGCCGGCGCCAGGCGTTCGGTGCCGAAGGCGGGCGGGGCGGTGATGCGCAGGGTGCCCTTGGGCACGTCGCTGTGGGCCTGTTCGGCCAATTGCTCGGAGTCGGCCACCAGCCCCAGCACTTCCAGGCAGCGCTGGTAATACTGCCCGCCGAATTCCGTGAGGCTTTGCTTGCGCGTGGTGCGCTTGAGCAGGCTGACCCCCAGGCGTTGCTCCAGGGCGCGCAAATGGTTGCCGACCATGGTGGTCGACATCCCACTGGCATGGGCCGCGGCGGTCATGCTGCCGGTCTCGACCACTTTCACATACACCGACATCGCCTGGAACAGATCCATTATCAAGTCCTGGTTTAAAGTCATTGCAGAAAAGCACAGTTTATCCAGCTTGGGTGGCTAACGATACTGGACCCATCCCAACCCAGCACTGGAGCTTGCCACCATGACCGCCGCTTGCCTGATGACCACTTACCAACCCTTGGCCTTGAGCTTTGCGCGTGGCCTGGGCACGCGCCTGTGGGACCAGCAGGGGCGCGAATACCTGGACGCCGTGGCAGGCGTGGCCGTGACCAACGTCGGACACTCCCATCCGAAACTGGTGACAGCCATCAGCGAACAAGCCGGGCTGCTGTTGCACACCTCCAACCTCTACAGCATCGATTGGCAACAACGCTTGGCCCAGCGTCTGACCCAACTGTCGGGCCTCGATCGTGCGTTTTTCAACAACTCCGGCGCCGAAGCCAACGAGACCGCGCTAAAACTGGCGCGGCTGCACGGCTGGAAAAAAGGCATCGAGGCGCCGTTGGTGGTGGTGATGGAAAACGCCTTCCACGGCCGCACGCTGGGCACCATGGCGGCCAGCGACGGGCCTTCGGTACGCTTGGGGTTCCAGCGCTTGCCGGGGGATTTTCTCAAAGTCGGCTTCGGCGACCTGGCGGCGCTGGAGGCGATCACGCAAACGTTCGGCACGCGCATCGCAGCGGTCTTGCTGGAACCGATCCAGGGCGAAAGCGGGGTGCAAGTGGCGCCGCCGGGTTACCTGAAAGCCCTGCGCGCTCACTGCACGCGCCACGGCTGGCTGATGATGCTCGATGAAATCCAGACCGGCATCGGCCGCACCGGTGCCTGGTTTGCCTTCCAACACGAGGGCATCGTGCCGGACGTGATGACCCTGGCCAAAGGCCTCGGCAACGGCGTGCCCATCGGTGCCTGCCTGGCCAGGAACGTGGCGGCCGACTTGTTCACTCCGGGCAGCCACGGCAGCACGTTCGGCGGTAACCCATTGGCCTGCCGGGTGGGTTACACCGTGCTGGAGATCATTGAAGAACAAGGCCTGCTGCAGAATGCCGCGCAACAGGGCGAGCGCTTGTTGGCCCGCTTACGGGTGGAGTTGGATGAGCACCCGCAGGTCTTGGCGATTCGCGGCAAGGGCTTGATGATCGGCATCGAGCTGGCAGACCCGTGTCGCGAGCTGGCCCTGCGCGCCGCCGAGGAACATGGGTTGTTGATCAACGTGACGCGGGGCAAGGTGATTCGCCTGCTGCCGCCGCTGACCCTGGAGGCCAAGGAGGTCGAGATGATCGTGCGGGCCATCACCCGCTTGCTGGATTGAAATGAGATCCCCTGTGGGAGGGTGCTTGCCCCCGATGGCGGTGTATCAGTCGAGCAATCTGCAACTGACACACCGCCATCGGGGGCAAGCCCCCTCCTACAGGGGATTCCGGTGATCTTCAGTGGTCACTCCCATTCAACCACTCTTGGTTCATCGTCTCGCTATCCCCCAGGTAGTCCAGCAACCAACTCATCGCCGGGGACAGTTTGTTCTGTGCCCAGGCCACGCATGACGGGCTGGCCGGGAACGGCCGGCGCAGTTGCAGCGCGACCAGCTCACCGCGTTCGATCCACGGCAACACCTGATGGGCCGGCGCCATGCCGACGCACAGGCCGTCGCGCAGGCAGTCAATGGCCGAGGCCCAGTTCGGTACCACCAGCCGGCGCTGGTTATCCAGGGTCCAGGTATCGCGCTTGGGCAGGTTGCGCGAGGTATCGGTCATGCACAGGGACGCGAACGGGCGCAGTTGATCGTCACTGAGCAAACCATCCAACGCCGCCAGCGGGTGTTTCGCGCTGACCACGCACAACCAGTTCAACAGGCCCATATCGCGAAACGTAAAGTGACTCGCCACCGGCACCGCGCTGGTGGCGCCGATCACGATGTCGGTGCGCTCATCGGCGAGGGCGTCCCACACGCCGTTGTACACCTCGTACTCCAGCAGCAATTCCACGTCAGGGAACTGCCGATAGAAATCCAGCACCAACTGCCGGCAGCGCTGGGGTTTGACGATGGAGTCCACCGCGACCTTCAACTGGCCGCTCCAGCCATTGGCCACTTGCTGGCACAGGCGCCGTGTACCTAGCATGGTTTTCATCACGCCGCGGGCTTCGTCTATAAATAGACGGCCGGCCGCGGTGAGCTCGACGTCGCGATGGCGCCGCACGAACAAGGGCACGGCCAGCCACTCTTCCAACTGACGCACCGTGTAGCTGATGGCCGACGGCACGCGGTGCAATTCCTGGGCGGCGGCGCTGAAGCTGCCATGGCGTGCGACGGCATCGACCACATCCAGGGAGTATTCGGACCACATGGCGGTTGCCTTCAAATTAATTGATAGAAGTGTCCAATTATTATCGCTTCACAGAGAGGCTGCCAGCTTCATAATGGGCAGCAGTCAGCAAATAGTTTGATGGCAGGTTCAACAAGGCTTCAATGAAAAATTCTTTTGGTTTCACCTGGTACCTGGCGGGGCTGAGCATGCTCGGTTATCTCGCCATGGACATGTACTTGCCGGCGTTCGGTGCCATGGGCGAGCAATTACACATCGGCGCGGGCGCGGTGGGCGCCAGCTTGAGTATTTTCCTCGCGGGCTTTGCCGTGGGGCAGTTGTTGTGGGGGCCGTTGTCTGACCGACTGGGGCGCAAACCGATCCTGCTCACGGGCCTGAGCCTGTTCGTGCTGGGTTGCGTCGGCATGTTCTGGGTCGAGACCGCCACGCAACTGCTGGCACTGCGTTTTATCCAGGCGATTGGCGTGTGTTCCGCCGCCGTGAGTTGGCAGGCACTGGTGATTGACCGCTACCCGGCCGACAAGGCTCACCGCGTGTTCGCCAGCATCATGCCGCTGATGTCGTTGTCGCCGGCCCTGGCGCCGCTGTTGGGGGCCATGGTGCTGAATCACTTTGGCTGGCAGGCGATTTTCGCGGTGTTGCTGGGCGTGTCGCTGCTGTTGCTGCTGCCGACTCTGTTCCTGCGCACGGCGCCGAAACGGCTGGCGGAGGCGGGCGAACCGACGCGCCTCGGTTATGGACAATTGCTCGGCTCGCGCGTGTTCACCGGCAACGTCATGATCTTTGCTGCCTGCTCCGCCAGTTTCTTCGCCTGGTTGACCGCCTCGCCGTTCATCCTCGGCGATATGGGCTACAGCCCGAATGACATCGGCCTGAGTTATGTGCTGCCGACCCTCGCGTTCCTGATCGGAGGCTACAGCTGCCGCAGCGCGTTGCAGCGATTCCAGGGCAAGACGCTGTTGCCCTGGCTGCTGGTGTCTTACTGCATCAGCATGCTGGCGTTGTACCTGGTCGCCACCTTGAGCGTGCCGACCCTGACCACCTTGCTGATTCCGTTCTGCCTGATGGCGCTGGTCAACGGCGCCAGTTATCCCATCGTGGTGGCGAATGCGCTGATGCCGTTTGCGGAAAATTCCGGCAAGGCAGCGGCGCTGCAAAACACCCTGCAACTGGGCCTGTGTTTTCTCAGCAGCCTGTTGGTGTCGTCGATGCTCGAACAGCCGCTGCTGATCACCGTGATCGTGATGCTGGCGACCGCGCCGCTGGCGGTGCTGGGTTACTGGTTGGCGCGGCCGAAAACCGATGATTCGCAATTGGCGAATGCTTGATCTGACAGGTGGGTGCTGGATTGCCTGCGCTGCATCAGGTTTACCGAGCCGATGCGATCGCAGGCAAGCCAACCCCCACACGTGATTACGGTTTCTTCAGGGGCTTGAGCGGTAAATCCTAGAACGTCACTTCCATATTCAGCGTGGGTGTCGACGTGCGACTGCCCCGACCGCCGTCCACACCGAACTTGTTATGCCAGTACTCGTAGCCCACTCCGAGGTACAGGTTCGGCGTTACGCGCTTGCCGGGTCGCACCGCGACCATCAGCGCGCTACGCATCAGCGTTTCCGCTGCGGTATCGCGGCCGTGGAAGTCCTCGCCCTTGTTGCCGACATGGTTGATAAACCCCTGGAACTTGGCCGCGTGGCTGCCGATCTCGAACGGACGCATCCACGTCAGGTTGAGCATGTAGGTGTCGTCGAAGGTATGGTCCGACTCTTTCGCGCCGGGAATCCCGCTGTGATTGCGTTCTTTGTAATACATCAGGCTCAGGTCCAATACGCCGACGGTGTTGAACTTCAAGGTCGGGCCGAGCACCAGCGCGCGTTTTTTCGCCGAGGCAAAGTTGTTGTTGCGGTTGGCATCGAAGCCCAGGGTCAGGGCGTAGTCCTTGATCAACCCGGTGCCCAGCGGCGTATCGAAAACGCGGGAGGCATACAACTGGTGTCGGTATACCGCATACACCTCACTGCCGCCGTGGTCGGTGCCCTTGCGCGGGTCGCGGCTGTCGGACAAAAACACATCGAGGTTCAGAAAGTTGCTGCCGTACTGGTAGCCACTGGCGTGGGTGACGCTGTAGATGCGCTTGCTGAATGCGTCGGGGTTGTTCGGGTTGGTGAATTGCTGGCCGTAGCGAAATCCTACGCTGTTGTTCATCCATTCCAGCGCGACAGCCTCCCCGCCGCCGAGGAGGGTCAATGCAACGGTTGCGCCCTGTAATGCCTTTTTCATTGTTTTAGGTCCTATGGCGTTCTGGCTCATGACGGCCGGATTGTTTTTGTAACGCCGGTGGAGGGTATCTTGTTCGAAGGATTGTATACAACTCTATGGACATCTAGTCTCGGTATTGCATACAGTGGCGCCACAACAAAAACAGAGAACCCCTCACCATGACTATCCCGAAGGCGTCATCGCAACGACCCGAAGATGAGAATCTCGGCGTCGCCGCCAACATGGCTTACGGCCTGCAGCATGTGCTCACCATGTACGGCGGCATCGTTGCCGTACCGTTGATCGTCGGCCAGGCGGCCGGGTTGTCGCCGGCGGATATCGGCCTGTTGATCGCCGCGTCGCTGTTTGCCGGCGGCCTGGCCACGTTGTTGCAAACCCTTGGCCTGCCGTTCTTTGGTTGTCAGTTGCCGCTGGTGCAGGGCGTGTCGTTTGCCGGCGTGGCGACGATGGTGGCGATTGTCGGCAGTGATGGCGCCGGTGGGGTGCCGGCGATTCTCGGGGCGGTGATGGCTGCGTCGTTTATCGGGCTGCTGATCACGCCGGTGTTCTCGCGGATCACCCAGTTTTTCCCGCCGTTGGTGACCGGCATTGTGATCACCACCATCGGCCTGACGCTGATGCCGGTGGCCGCACGCTGGGCCATGGGCGGCAACAGCCGCGCGGCGGATTTCGGCAGCATGGCGAACGTCGGCCTGGCCGCGTTGACCCTGTTGCTGGTGTTGTTGCTGAGCAAGATCGGCAGCGCGACGATCTCGCGGTTATCGATCCTGCTGGCGATGGTGATCGGCACCGTGATTGCGGTGTTCCTGGGCATGGCGGACTTTTCCGGCGTGACCCAGGGGCCGATGTTCGGCTTCCCCACACCGTTCCATTTCGGCATGCCGACCTTCCATGTGGCCGCGATCATTTCCATGTGCATTGTGGTGATGGTGACGCTGGTGGAGACTTCGGCGGACATCCTGGCCGTGGGCGAGATCATCGACACCAAAGTCGACTCCAAACGCCTGGGCAATGGCTTGCGTGCCGACATGCTGTCGAGCCTGTTCGCGCCGATCTTTGGTTCGTTTACCCAGAGCGCGTTCGCCCAGAACGTCGGCCTGGTGGCGGTCACCGGGGTGAAAAGTCGTTTTGTGGTCGCGACGGGCGGGTTGTTCCTGGTCGTCCTCGGCCTGCTGCCGTTCATGGGGCGGGTGATTGCGGCAGTGCCGACCTCGGTGTTGGGTGGTGCCGGGATCGTGTTGTTCGGCACCGTGGCAGCCAGCGGTATTCGCACACTGTCCAAGGTGGATTACCGCAACAACATGAACCTGATCATCGTGGCCACGTCCATCGGTTTCGGCATGATCCCGATTGCCGCGCCGAGCTTCTACGATCATTTTCCCAGCTGGTTCGCGACCATTTTCCATTCGGGCATCAGTTCGTCGGCGATCATGGCGATCTTGCTGAACCTGGCGTTCAACCACTTCACCGCCGGCAATTCGGACCAGCAGTCGGTGTTTGTGGCCGGGACTGAGCGCAGCCTGTGTTTCCAGGATGTGGCCGTCTTGCGCGAAGGCGATTACTTCAGGGGCGGCAAGCTGTTCGATGCCGAAGGCAAGGAGATTCCAGTGGTGGCCGAGGTGCCGAGAAAAACCGCGAAGGCCGAGACCAGCGAGGTTTGAAACGGTGGCTGCGGGTTTGCTCGCGATGGCGGTCAGGCGCTGACTGAACCACCACCATCATGAGCAGGCCCGCTGCCACATTGCTCGTCAGCTTGCTTTGAGGGTCTTGTGCGGCACTGAACACGCCTCATCCAAAAACTTCACCACTGTCCCCATGCACGCCTGGCGCTCTTCGACATGGGGCATGTGGCTGGAGTCTTCAAACAGCGCCCAGCGCACATCCGCGATTTCATCCAGGAACGGCTTGACCACCAGCGGCGTGGCTTCGTCATGCCGGCCGGAGATCACCAAGGTCGGCACCTTGATTGCCGACAGACGGCCAATCACGTTCCAGTCCTTCAAACTGCCGATCACATGGAACTCGGTCGGGCCGCTCATGGCGTGGTACACGGTCGGGTCTGCATCGACCTGGGCGAACGTGCGCGCAACCTCGTCCGGCCATGGGTTGACCCGGCAGACGTGCTGGTCGTAGAAAATCCGCGAGGCGGCGAGGTATTCCGGGTCCTGGTAGGTGCCGGCGGCTTCATGCTTGAGCAGGGTTTCATGCACGCCTTCGGGCAGCAACTGACGCAGACGGTTGGCTTCGCTGACCCAGGTACGCATGCAGGTGGGCGAGTTGGCCGGGATAAACGCACGCAGGCCCTTGGGTTGCAGAATCGCGTGTTCGCTGCCGAGCATGCCGCCCCAGGATTGCCCGAGAATCGCGTAGTCCTGGCTGATTTGCAGGTGGTCCAGCAGGTTGTTCAGTTCGTCGAGGAACAGGCTGACAGTCCAGAAGGACGGGGCTTTGTCGGGCAAGTGCGTGGAGCGGCCGTTGCCCAGTTGGTCGTAGTGGATGACGGCGTGACCACTGGCGGCGACGTCCTTGAAGGCATCGACGTAATCATGGGTGCAGCCGGGACCGCCGTGGATGATCACCAGCGGTGTACGGCCCGAGGCCAGGTCGCCGGTGACGCGATACCAGGTCTGATAGGGGCCGAAGGGCGCAAACCCTTCGCGGACTTTTTCGATGAATTCCATTTCGTATCCTGCTTTGAAAAAAAAGTATCAGGGACACGATAATCGGCACGCGACGTTTAGGTAACTAGCAAAACAGCTAGGTTTTGCCGAAGGGTCAATCTTCCAGCAAACGGTAATGAGTGGCGCGCACCACGGCCTGTACGCGATTTTTCGCCCCCAGTTTGTGCATTGCCGAGGCAAGATGCAGGGTGACGACCGCCAGCGAGCGGCTCAGTTGCGTGGCGATTTCGGCGGCGGTCAGGCCGTCGGCGGCCCATTTCAGGCACTCGCGCTCGCGTTTGGTCAGACGGATATGCGGGTAGGTGCGTAGTTCATTGCTGAACAACGGGTAGGCCGCTTCCTGCAGCGCATGGGAAATCAGGCCGAAATCCGACAAGCTCTGTTGCGCGTCCTCCAGCACCGTATGCGCCTTGCCGGTGCGCAAGCCGGTCAACGATGCGAAGCCGCCCCGGGGCAGATGAATCGGCACGCTGACGCCACAGGTCAGTTGCTGGTCATGCAGGTAAGACGAGACGGGGGCGTGGCACGGGTCGATGATCTTCTGCAGCGCCGTCTGCGCCTTGGCCTCGTAGGACCAGACAAACGGCGACACCGTATTCAAGGCCAGGTGCTGCACCGGATCGATCTGGTAGAACCCTTCGCCGCACCACAAGGCATGCCAATCGGAAGGTGTGTTGCGCAGTTGCAGCACCGAAGGTGTGATCAACGTGCCGTTGAGGTCGATGGGCACCGGTGAGTAGTCATACACCAGCGCATCGAAACCCAACTGTTGGGCTAGGATAAACGCATTGTCCATCTGCTCGTCCAGGCTCCTGCCCGGCATGAGACGGTGATTGAAGGCAGTTAGCTTGGCCAGCATCCGTTCTGCTCCCGAATTCATATGAATCTCGACTTGCTGCAAGTAGAATGCCACGCCCCGGCGAAGGACTGCCAGGCCAAACCTATAAGAAATACTAGGTTATGGATGCACGGCATCCTCGGTAGCTTATGGCCTCATAAGCGGCCGCAACCCGCCAGGCCGATACCACACAAGGAACGTATGCATGTGGCGTGAAATAGCCCCCGACCAGCAGTACACCGTGCAAGTCGATGGCCATGACCTCGCGGTCTACAGCTTTGGCGAAGGCGATGAGGTGCTGTTGTGCCTCAACGGCGGGCCGGGGCTACCGTGTGACTATTTGCGCGACGCCCATGGCTGGCTCAAAGAGCATGACCTGCGAGTGGTTGCATTCGACCAGCTTGGCACCGGTGCTTCAGCCAGACCGACCGATGTTTCCCTGTGGGAAATCGGCCGTTATGTCGAAGAAGTCGAAACCGTGCGCCAAACCCTGGGCCTGGGCCGTGTGCATTTGCTCGGGCATTCCTGGGGCGGCTGGCTGGGCATCGAATACGCCATCCATTACCCCGATGCGCTGAAAAGCCTGATCCTGGAAAACACCGTCGGCGACATTCCGCACCTCTCCCAGGAACTCGAACGCCTGCGCGGCGCTCTCGGCAGTGAAACCGTGGCGATGATGCAGCGCCATGAAGCCATGGGGACGCTGGATCATCCGCAGTACCAGGCCGCGATCACCTTGCTCAATTATCGCCATGTGTGCCGCCTGGACGAATGGCCGGCGCCGCTCCGGCGCTCCCTCGACGACTGGAACATGGGCCCCTACGCAACCATGCAGGGCCCCAACGAATTTCTGTATATCGGCAACCTCAAGGACTGGAACCGCATCGCCGAGATGGCCGATTTCAACATGCCGATGCTGATCACCACCGGCCAGCACGACGAGCTCACCCCGGCCTGCGCCCTGCGCATGAAACTGGCCGCCCGGCACGCCGAATTGCATGTGTTCCGCAACAGCAGCCATATGCCATTTTACGAAGAGCCCCAGGCGTACTTCCCGGTACTGCTGGACTTCCTCGCTCGTCACCGAGGCTGACGGATGAACCTGGCGCGCTACCGCTTCGTGCTGACCCGGCCGCTGCAATTGCTGCCGGTGCTGTTCGGCATCAGTCTGATCACCTTCGTGCTGGTGCGCGCGATTCCCGGTGACCCGGCGCGCGCGCTGCTCGGCTCGCGCAGCACGCCGGATGCGTTGCTGAAGATCCGCGCACAGTTCGGGCTCGACCAGCCGCTGTGGCTGCAATATTTTTACTTCTTGAAAAACCTGCTCAAGGGCGACCTCGGCCAATCGCTGTTGTACAAGGTCGATGCGTTGAAGCTGATCGTCACCCGTATCGAGCCGACCCTGGTGCTGGTGCTCGGCAGTGTGCTGCTGGCGCTGCTGATCGCAGTGCCGCTGGCCACCGTCGCGGCGCGTCGCAAAGGCGGCTGGGCGGACAACCTGATCCGCGTGTTCACCACCGTCGGCCTGGGGATGCCGGCATTTTGGCTGGGGTTGATGCTGATCCTGCTGCTTAGCGTGCAATGGGGCCTGTTTCCGGTGTCTGGCTACGGTCGCACCTGGCTGGACAAGGCGCACCATATGGTCCTGCCGTGCCTGACCATCGCCCTGGCCCTGTCGGCGGTGCTGGTGCGCAACCTGCGGGCGAGCATGTTGATGGAGTTGCAGGCGGACCATGTTACCGCTGCCCGGGCGCGCGGGTTGTCGGAAGCGGCGGTGTTTCGCCGGCATGTACTGCCCAATTCCCTGGTGCCGACGGTCAACCTGCTGGCGGTGAATATCGGTTGGCTGATCAGCGGCACGGTAGTTATCGAAAGCCTGTTCGCCATTCCCGGCATCGGCCAGTTACTGGTGCGCGGCATCTTTACCCGCGACTACATGGTGGTGCAGGGCGTGGCCATGGTGCTGGCCTGTGCGACGGTGGTGGTCAACTTCGTCGCGGATGTGGTGACCGTCGCCCTCGACCCACGGGTGAAGATGCAATGAGCACTCGTCCACTGATCGCGCCATGGCGCTTGCGCCTGCGCTTTGGCTTGCGCGACGGGCGGCTGACCGCCGCGTGGGGTTTGCTGATTCTGCTGGCGTGGCTGGGCCTGGCGTTGTTTGCGCCGTGGCTCGCGCCGTTCGACCCGATCGCGCAGAACACCGATCTCAGCTTGCTCGGGCCGAGCCTGGGCCATCCCTTCGGTACGGATAATTATGGCCGCGATATTCTCTCGCGGGTGATCTGGGGCGCACGCATCGACCTGCAATTGGCGATTGTCGGGGTGATCTTCCCGTTCATGATCGGTACCTTTATCGGCGCGGTCTCCGGCTATATCGGCGGGCGTTTCGACAGCGTCTGCATGCGCGTCATCGACGTGATCCTGGCGTTCCCGTTCCTGGTGTTGATGCTGGCAATCATGGCCATCCTCGGTCCGGGTTTGAAGAGTTTCTATATCGCCATGGCGCTGGTGGGCTGGGTGTCGTATGCGCGGTTGATCCGCTCGCAGATCCTGGTGCTCAAGGAAAGTGACTTCGCCCTGGCGGCCAAAAGCCTCGGCTTTGGCCATGGGCGCATTCTGTTCCGGCACTTGCTGCCGAATGCGATGTTTGGCTCGATTGTGTTTTCCATGTCTGACGCGGTACTGGTACTGCTCAACGGCGCAGCGGTGAGTTACCTGGGCCTGGGCGTGCAACCGCCGACCGCCGAGTGGGGAACGATGGTCGCCGAAGGGCAGGCCTTCATTACCACCGCCTGGTGGATCTGCACCTTTCCGGGGCTGGCCATCGTGACCCTGGCCATGGGCTTCAGCCTGCTGGCCGATGGCGTGGCGCAAGTGTTGGGAGAGCGCCCATGAGCCTGCTGCAAGTGCGCGACCTGAGCGTGATCGCCAACAATGCCGGGCGCGACGTGACCCTGGTCGACCGCGTCTCCTTCGACCTGGCCGAAGGCGAGATCCTCGGCCTGGTGGGCGAAAGCGGCTCGGGCAAGACCATGGCCTGTCGCGGGCTGATCCGCCTGTTGCCGTCGCCCAACCTGCGCGTGCAGGGCGGCGCGGTGCGCCTGGCCGGCCAGGACTTGCTGCCACTGGACGACGCAGGCATGCGCGCAATCCGTGGCGGGCAATTGGGCATGATCTTCCAGAACCCCAGCAGTCACCTCGACCCGCTGATGCGTATCGGCGAACAGATCGCCGAGGGCATCCGTCTGCATCAAGGCGCGTCGAAAAAAGACGCGCGCCGGCAAGCCATCGAAGTGTTGCGCCAAGTGGGCATTCCCGATCCCCAGGCGCGGGTCGACAACTACCCTCACGAGTTTTCCGGCGGCATGCGCCAGCGCGCCATGATCGCCGTGGCATTGGGCTGCAACCCGACAGTGCTGATTGCCGACGAACCCACCACGGCCCTCGATGTGACCGTGCAGGCGCAAATCCTGCGGCTGTTGCTGGAGCTGCGCGACCAGCGTGGCTTGTCGATCATCATGATCACCCACGACCTCGGCGTGGTGGCGCAAACCTGCGACACCATCGCGGTGATGTACGCCGGGCGCCTGTGCGAGCACGCCAGTAAATACGAGCTGCTCGCCCATCCCCGACACCCGTACACCGCGGGGCTGATCGATTGCCAGCCGGCCCACAGCAGCGGCCACGCCTTGCTGCGCACCATTGCTGGCCAGCCGCCGTTGCTCGATGCGTTGCCCGTCGGGTGCCGCTTCCACCCGCGTTGCCCGCAAGTCGGCAGCCTGTGTCGCGAACGCTTGCCGGAAGGTGCGCGGGTGGCCTGTCACTATCCGTTGGGAGATCGCCCATGAGCCTGTTGCAGATCAAGGACCTGGAGGTACGGTTTGCCGCGTCCGGCAGCGGGATGTTCGGCCTGCACAAACAGTGGGTGAGGGCGGTCAACGGTGTGTCGCTGAACCTGGCGGCGGGCGAGACCCTGGGCCTGGTGGGCGAATCCGGCAGCGGCAAAAGTACCCTCGGCCGGGCGATTCTGCACCTCAACCCGATCAGCGCCGGGCAGGTGCTGTTCGACGGCATCGACATGGCCCACGGCAGCGCCGTCGACATCGCCCGCCTGCGCCATGAAACCGCGATGATCTTCCAAGACCCGTATGCCGCGCTGAACCCACGCCACACCATCGGCGAAACCCTTGCCGAAGTGTTGCGGGTGCAGCGCAAAGTCGCGCCGCAGCAGATCGCGCGGCGTGTCGACGAATTACTCGAGCTGGTCGGCCTGCGCCCTGAATTGGCCGCTCGCAAGCCCGGCTCCCTCAGCGGCGGCCAGTGCCAGCGAGTCGGCATCGCCCGGGCGCTGGCGGTGGAGCCGCGCCTGATCGTTGCCGATGAATGCGTGGCGGCACTGGATGTTTCGATTCAGGGGCAGATCATCAACCTGTTGCTGGAGCTGCAACAGCGCATGAACCTGGCGATCCTGTTCATCGCCCATGACCTGGCCATCGTGCGCCGCCTGTGCGACCGCGTGGCGGTGATGTACCTGGGTCAGATCGTCGAGGAGGGGCCGGTGGAAGCGGTCTTCACTTCACCGCGTCACCCGTATACGGCGGCGTTGATCCAGGCGATTCCCGAGATCGATCCGCATCGGCCGTTGCCCACGGAACCCTTGCCCGGCGAGCCGCCGAGCCCGCTGAATTTGCCTACAGGCTGTGCTTTTCACCCGCGTTGCCGGTATGCCCAGGCCATGTGTTCCGTGGTGTTGCCGCCGACCCATTTCCTGCACGAGCATCGGTACAGTTGCGTGCTTGAAGAACCTTTGCTTTGACCCCTGCCATTCTTGAACAACCGCCGTTATAAACAAGGAGTTATGACATGCAATCGCGCCACTTGAAGTTGCTCGCCGCCGCCACATTGACCGCCTGGTCGCTGACCGCCGGTCTTGCCCAGGCTGCCGGTGTTCTCACCATCGGTTGCCGGGAAGACAGCACCACGTTCGATCCGATCAAAAGCGCGCAAAACCGCGACACCTGGGTCTTTGCCAACGTCTACGACACCCTGGTGCGCGTGGACAACCTGGGCACCAAGATGGAGCCGGGGCTGGCTGAAAGCTGGGAGATTTCCAAGGACGGCCTGACGTACACGTTCAAGCTGCGTGCGGCGAAGTTCTCGGATGGCTCGCCGATCACCGCAGAAGATGCGGCGTTCAGCCTGTTGCGCATCCGCGACAACAAGGCCTCGCTGTGGAGCGACCCATTCAGCCTGATCGACACGGCCAAGGCCGCCGGCCCGCAAACCCTGGTGGTGACGCTGAAGACCCCGGCGGTTGCCTTCCTCTCGCAACTGGCGTCGCCGACGGTGTCGATCCTGTCGGAAAAGGCCATGAGCAAAATGGGCGAAGACGCCTACGCGGAAAACCCGGTGACCTCCGGCGCGTTTACCGTGGGCGAATGGCGCAAGGGCGATCGGGTGATCCTGAAGAAAAACCCGAACTTCTGGCAGGCCGGGAACGTCAGCCTGGATGGCGTGGAGTGGGTCTCGGTGACCGACGACAACACGCGCATGCGTATGGTGCAGAACAACGAGCTGGACACGGCGATCTTCGTACCGTTCTCCCGGGTTGAAGAACTGAAGAAAGACAAAAACGTGGTGATCCATTCCGACCCGTCCACCCGCGAAGATCACCTGCTGATCAACCACGAGCACGGCCTGCTGGCCAAGCCGGAAGTACGCCAGGCGCTGGACATGGCCATCGACAAACAATCGCTGGTGAAGACGGCCACTTACGGTCAAGGCACCGTGGCTTATTCCTACATCCCCAAAGGTTCGTTGTACCACTACGCCAACAACCTGCAGCGCCCGTATGACCCGACCGCGGCGAAGAAACTGCTGGCCGACGCCGGCGCCAAGGACTTGAAGCTGAACTACGTGGTCAACGCCGGCAACGAAGCCGACGAGCAGATCGCGGTGATCATCAAGGACCAGTTGGCCAAGGTCGGCGTGACGGCCAACCTGCAGAAAGTCGACCCGACCCAAAGCTGGCAGATGCTGGTGGACGGTGAGTACGATATTTCGGTGATGTACTGGACCAACGACATCCTCGACCCGGACCAGAAGACCACCTTCGTGCTGGGCCACGACACCAACCAGAACTACATGACCCGTTACAGGAACGACAAGGTCAAGGAACTGGTCGCCGCCGCACGCATCGAGGCCGACCCGGCCAAGCGTGAGCAGATGTATGTCGACCTGCAGAAACTGGCGAAACAGGATGTGAACTGGATCGACCTGTATTACAGCCCGTACATCAACATCTCACGCAAGAATGTGAGCAACTTCCTGCAAAACCCACTGGGTCGCTTCACCCTCGAGGAAGTCGTGAAAAACTAAAGAACACCGCTAAATAAATGTGGGAGGGGGCTTGCCCCCGATAGCAGGGTGTCAGTCACTGCATCTGTGACTGACCCACCGCTATCGGGGGCAAGCCCCCTCCCACAGGTGTCGGCCGTTACTGCGCGTCGAACGCTTGCCCGTTGATCCCGCTGCTGTCCGGCCCCATCAGGTACAGGTACACCGGCATGATGTCTTCCGGCGCCGGGTTGTCGGCCGGGTTTTCCCCCGGGTACGCCTGGGCCCGCATGCTGGTGCGTGTGGCGCCGGGGTTGATGCTGTTGGCCCGTACTGGCGCAACGGTGTCGAGCTCGTCGGCCAGGGTTTGCATCAGGCCTTCGGTGGCGAATTTCGATACGCCATAGGCACCCCAATACGCCCGGCCCTTGCGCCCGACGCTGCTGGAAGTGAACACCACCGAGGCGTCCTGGGACAGCTTGAGCAGCGGCAACAGCGTGCTGGTCAGCATGAACATCGCGTTGACGTTGATGTGCATCACCCGCATGAAGTTCTCACCGGACAACTGCTCGATCGGCGTGCGTGGGCCGATGATCGAGGCGTTGTGCAGCAGGCCGTCGAGGTGGCCGAATTCCTTTTCGATCATCGCCGCCAGCTCATCGTATTGATGGGGCAGGGCGGTCTCCAGGTTGAACGGGATCACCACCGGTTGCGGGTGGTCGGCGGCTTCGATCTCGTCGTACACCTGGGCCAGGTTGGCTTCGGTCTTGCCCAGCAACAGCACGGTCGCGCCATGGGCGGCATAGGTTTTCGCCGCCGCCGCGCCAATCCCGCGACCGGCACCGGTCACCAGGATGACGCGGCCTTTGAGCAGTTCGGGACGTGCAGAGTAATCAAACATAAATAGCCTCGACAAAATTCACTAGGTGACCAACACCGAGCTGGAAAACACTGAAGATTCCCTGTGGGAGGGGCTTCATAGGTCAGCAAGACCGGTAGACCATCAGCAACTGCACAGCGCGTTATCCAGCACCTTGCGCAATTCCAGCGGGTGATCCACCACCACATCCGCGCCCCAGTGGCGCGGGTTGTCGTCCGGGTGGATGTAGCCATAGGTGACCGCCGCCGTGCGGGTGCCGGCGTCGCGGCCGGACTCGATGTCGCGCAGGTCATCGCCGACGAACAGCACGCTGGCCGGGTCCAGGTTGAGCATCTGGCACGCCAGGATCAGCGGCTCCGGGTGCGGCTTGCTGTTCGTCACGTGGTCTGGGCAGATCAGCAGCGCCGAGCGCTCGGCCAGGCCCAGTTGCTGCATGATCGGCTCGGCAAACCGCAACGGTTTGTTGGTGACCACGCCCCAGATCAGCTTGGATTTTTCGATGTCTGCCAGCAGCTCGGCCATCCCGTCGAACAACGCGCTGTGGATCGCGCAGCCCTTGAGGTAGCGCTCGAGGAACTCCAGGCGCAGTTCTTCAAAGCCCGGGGATTCCGGGTCCATCGAGAAGGTCACGGCGACCATCGCCCGCGCGCCGCCGGAGATTTCATCGCGGATATGCTGGTCGTTGATCGGCGCCAGGTCACGGTCGGCGCGCATGGCCTGGCAGATGGCGATAAAGTCCGGCGCGGTGTCCAGCAGGGTACCGTCCATATCGAAGAGAACCGCTCGCAACTTCACAGGCTTACTCCTCGCGCAGGGTCTGGATCATGTAGTTGACGTCGACGTCGCTGGCCAGCTTGTAGTGCTTGGTCAGCGGGTTGTAGGTCAGGCCGATGATGTCCTTGACGCTCAGCCCGGCCTGACGGCTCCAGGCGCCCAGCTCGGAAGGGCGGATGAATTTCTTGAAGTCGTGGGTGCCGCGCGGCAGCAGCTTCATGATGTATTCGGCGCCGATGATCGCGAACAGGTAGGCCTTGGGGTTGCGGTTGATCGTGGAGAAGAACACCTGGCCGCCGGGCTTGACCATGCGGAAGCAGGCGCGGATCACCGAGGAGGGGTCCGGCACGTGTTCGAGCATTTCCAGGCAGGTGATCACGTCGAACTGCTCGGGCATTTCCTCGGCCAGGGCTTCGGCGGTGATCTGGCGGTATTCGACGTTCACCCCGGATTCCAGCTGATGCAACTGGGCCACGGCCAACGGCGCTTCGCCCATGTCGATCCCCAGCACCGTAGCGCCGCGCTGGGCCATGGCTTCGCTGAGGATGCCGCCGCCGCAACCGACGTCCAGCACCTTCTTGCCGGCCAGGTTGATGCGTTCGTCAATCCAGTTGACCCGCAGCGGGTTGATGTCGTGCAGGGGTTTGAACTCGCTTTCGCGGTCCCACCAGCGGTGGGCCAGGGCTTCGAATTTGGCGATTTCGGCGTGGTCGACATTGCTCATGGTGGTTCCTCTAAATCGGATAAATCGGTTTGTCGGCCCTGAACACGGGTTCAGGACCGGCGTTATTCGCGGTGCCCGCTGATGCGCTGGCCCCAGGCAATGGCCATGGCGGTCAACTGTGGTTCATCCATGCGGGTCAACTGCCGGTTGTCGAGCAACTGCTTGCCGGCGACCCAAAGGTGTTTCACGCTATCGCGTCCGGTGGCATATATAAGCTGTGAGACCGGATCGTAGATCGGTTGTTGCGCCAGCCCCGAAAGATCAAAGGCGACGATATCTGCCGCCTTGCCGACCTCCAGCGAGCCAATCTCGCCCTCCAGGCCCATGGCGCGGGCGCCGTTGAGGGTCGCCATGCGCAAGGCACGGTGGGCATCCAGGGCGGTCACCGAACCGGAGACGGCCTTGGCCAGCATCGCGGCGGTACGGGTTTCGCCCAGCAGGTCGAGGTCATTGTTGCTGGCGGCGCCGTCGGTACCGATGGCCACATTGACGCCAGCCTGCCACAGACGCTCCACCGGGCAGAAGCCGCTGGCCAGTTTCAGGTTCGATTCCGGGCAATGGATGACGCTGGTGTTGCTTTCTACCAGCAAAGCCAGGTCGTCCTCGCTGATTTGGGTCATGTGAACGGCCTGAAAGCGCGGGCCCAGCAGGCCAAGCCGGCCGAGGCGCGCCAATGGGCGTTCGCCGGTCTGCTCGACAGACTGTTGTACCTCGAACGCGCTCTCGTGCACATGCATATGGATCGCCGCGTCCAGCTCCTCGGCGATCACCCGGATCTTTTCCAGGTTGGCGTCGCTCACGGTGTAGGGCGCGTGCGGGCCGAAGGTGATCTTGATGCGCGGGTGATGCTTGAGGTCGCCGAACAACTCGATGCCCTGGCGAATCGCCTCGTCGGCGCTGCTGGCGCCGGGAATCGGGAAGTCGAGGATCGGAATCGCGATCTGCGCGCGCATCCCGCTGTTGTGGACGCAATCACTGGCGACCTTGGGAAAGAAGTACATGTCCGAGAAGCAAGTAATTCCACCCTTGAGCTGTTCGGCGATGGCCAGGTCGGTGCCGTCGCGCACGAAGGCTTCATCGACCCACTTGGTCTCGGCGGGCCAGATGTGTTTTTCCAGCCAGGTCATCAGCGGCAGGTCATCGGCCAGGCCGCGAAACAGGGTCATCGCCGCGTGGCCGTGGGCGTTGATCAGGCCGGGGCTGAGCAGCATGCCCGGCAGCTCGCGCACTTCACTGGCGGAAAGTTTCAGCGCCGCGGCCCGCGGGCCGATAAAGGCAATGCGCCCATCGCGGATGCCCAGGCCATGCTCCTTGAGCACCACGCCGGCGGGTTCGACAGGTACCAGCCACGTCGGCAGTAGCAATAAGTCGAGCGGGGCGGCAGTGGAGGTCATCGCAGGCTTCTTCCCGGGCAGCAATAAAAGAAGGGCGAAGTATACCCGAGCGTCCTGGCTGGCGGATCGCTATAATCGGCGGCTTTTGTTCATGAGTGCGGGGTGAGGGATGCGCGATCGACTGTTGGCTGCGGAGAAAGTGAAGGCCATCGATTGGCGCGATGGCGCACTGCACCTGCTCGACCAGCGTGTTTTGCCGTCCCGGGAAAGCTGGGTGACCTGCTCCACGGTCGATGAAGTGGCCGCGGCCATACGCTCGATGGTCGTGCGCGGCGCAGCGGCCATCGGCATCAGTGCCGCCTACGGCCTGGTACTCGCCGCCCGCGAACGGATCGCCGAGGGCGATGACTGGCAGGCTGGATGGGAAGAAGATTACGCACTTTTGGCCGATACTCGCCCGACCGGTGCAAACCTGCTCTGGGCCCTCAAACGCATGCGCGACCGCCTGGACCGTCTCAAACAGCACGCCGACCCGCTGGCGGTGCTGGAGGCCGAGGCCATCGCGATCCATGAGAGCGACCGCGAAGCCAACGTCGTCATGGCCCAGTTGGGCGTCGAGCGGATTCGCAAGCACCAGGGCAACGCCCAGGCGATCCTGACCCATGGCAACGCAGGCGCCCTGGCCACAGGAGGCGTCGGCACGGCCCTCGGGGTGATCCGCGCGGCCTTCCTGGAGGGGCTGGTCGAGCAGGTCTATGTCAACGAAACCCGGCCATGGTTGCAAGGTTCGCGGCTGACGGCGTGGGAATTGGCTGGCGAGGGGCTGCCCGTCACGGTCAATGCCGACTCGGCGGGCGCGCATATCCTCAAGACCAAAGGCGTGACGTGGGTGATCGTCGGTGCCGACTGCATTGCGGCCAACGGTGATGTGATCGGCAAGATCGGCACTTATCAATTGGCGGTCTGCGCCATGCACCATGGCGTGCGTTTCATGGTGGTGGCGCCGAGTTCGACCCTGGACCTGATGATGGCCTCCGGCGATGACGTGGCCCTGGAAGAGCGCGCTGCGGGCGAGTTGCTGGACGTCGCCGGGCAGCGCTTCGCTGCGGATGTGAATGCCTTCAATCCGGTGTTTGATGTGACCCCGGCCGACTTGATCGACGTGATCGTGACCGAAAAGGGTGTTGTTGAACGGCCTGACACGGCCAAGCTCGCCAAGTTGATGTGCCGTAAACGCCTGCATTGAGGGCTTTGGTGGTTGTTAGATTGCCATCGGGAGCAAGCTCCCTCCCACATTTGACGGTGTTCACAATTTGAGTGTGGTAGGGGGCTTGCTCCCGATTGGCCTTGAAAGGCTATGGTTTCTTCGGATCTGCCGCGCAAAAACAGCACCACCCCGGCTCTAAGCCCCTCTCGTCGTCCTCAAGCCTGTCATCCGTCAACTTACTATGCTCCATGCCCATCAGGGGGATAGGTGCGTGGCGGCGATTGTGATAACATCCGGCGGTTTCCAGGGTCGCCCCGAGGGGCTGCCTTTAACGTGCAGATCCGTGTCATAACTCGTTGATTTGTCGTAAGTCGTTGCCAGGCACCATGCCGGCAGCGGCGAGCTTCGTTCGTCCCATATGGATGTGACGAGGTTTCACCCGAAAAAGGAATCAGGCTTCTCATGGGCGAACTGGCCAAAGAAATCCTCCCGGTCAATATCGAAGACGAGCTGAAACAGTCCTACCTCGACTACGCGATGAGCGTAATTGTCGGTCGGGCACTGCCTGATGCGCGCGATGGCTTGAAGCCCGTGCACCGGCGTGTGCTGTTCGCGATGAGCGAGCTGGGTAACGACTGGAACAAGCCGTACAAGAAATCTGCCCGTGTTGTCGGTGACGTGATCGGTAAGTATCACCCTCACGGCGACACTGCGGTGTACGACACCATCGTTCGGATGGCCCAGCCGTTTTCCCTGCGCTACCTGCTGGTAGACGGCCAGGGCAACTTCGGTTCGGTCGACGGCGACAACGCCGCGGCCATGCGATACACCGAAGTCCGCATGACCAAGCTGGCGCACGAGCTGCTGGCCGACCTGCACAAAGAAACCGTGGACTGGGTGCCGAACTACGACGGCACCGAGATGATCCCGGCGGTCATGCCAACCCGTATTCCCAACCTGCTGGTCAACGGCTCCAGCGGTATCGCCGTGGGCATGGCCACCAACATCCCGCCGCACAACCTCGGTGAAGTCATCGACGGTTGCCTGGCCCTCATCGACAACCCCGAGCTGACCGTCGATGAGCTGATGCAATACATCCCGGGCCCGGACTTCCCGACCGCCGCGATCATCAACGGTCGCGCCGGCATCATCGAAGCCTATCGCACCGGCCGTGGCCGCATTTACATGCGCGCCCGCTCGATCATCGAAGACATCGACAAGGTCGGTGGCCGCCAGCAGATCGTCATCACCGAGCTGCCTTACCAGTTGAACAAGGCGCGTCTGATCGAGAAGATCGCCGAGCTGGTCAAGGAGAAGAAGCTCGAAGGCATCACCGAGCTGCGCGACGAGTCCGACAAGGACGGTATGCGCGTCGTGATCGAGCTGCGTCGTGGCGAAGTGCCTGAGGTGATCCTCAACAACCTCTACGCCCAGACCCAGCTGCAAAGCGTGTTCGGTATCAACGTCGTGGCCCTGATCGACGGTCGCCCGCGCATCCTGAATCTCAAGGATCTGCTGGAAGCCTTCGTCCGTCACCGTCGCGAAGTCGTGACCCGCCGCACCGTGTTCGAACTGCGCAAGGCCCGTGAGCGCGGCCACATCCTGGAAGGCCAGGCGGTTGCGCTGTCGAACATCGACCCGGTCATCGCCCTGATCAAGGCTTCGCCGACCCCGTCGGAAGCCAAGGAAGCGCTGATCAAGATGCCGTGGGAATCCAGCGCCGTGGTGGCGATGGTTGAACGCGCCGGCGCCGATTCCTGCCGTCCCGAGACCCTCGACCCGCAATACGGTCTGCGCGACGGCAAGTATTTCCTGTCGCCGGAACAGGCCCAGGCCATCCTCGAACTGCGCCTGCACCGCCTGACCGGTCTGGAGCACGAGAAGCTGCTGGCCGAGTACCAGGAGATCCTCAACCAGATCGGCGAGCTGATCCGCATCCTCAACAGCGCCGTGCGCCTGATGGAAGTGATCCGCGAAGAACTGGAAGTGATTCGCGCCGAATACGGCGACGTGCGCCGCACCGAAATCCTCGATGCGCGTCTCGACCTGACCCTGGGTGACATGATCCCGGAAGAAGAGCGCGTCGTGACCATCTCCCACGGTGGCTATGCCAAGACCCAGCCATTGGCTGCGTACCAGGCCCAGCGTCGTGGCGGTAAAGGCAAATCGGCTACCGGCGTCAAGGATGAGGACTACATCGCTCACCTGCTGGTCGCCAACAGCCACACCACGCTGCTGCTGTTCTCCAGCAAGGGCAAGGTGTACTGGCTGAAAACCTACGAAATCCCGGAAGCCTCCCGTGCCGCCCGTGGGCGTCCGCTGGTCAACCTGCTGCCGCTGGACAGTGATGAGTACATCACCACCATGCTGCCGGTCGATGAATACACCGAAGGTCACTTCATCTTCATGGCCACCGCCAAGGGCACCGTGAAGAAGACCCCGCTGGAATCCTTCAGCCGTCAACGCAGCGTGGGCCTGATCGCCCTGGAGCTGGATGAAGGCGACGTGTTGATCTCCGCAGCCATCACCGATGGCGAGCGTGAAGTCATGCTGTTCTCCGATGGCGGCAAAGTGACGCGCTTCAAAGAATCCGACGTGCGTGCCATGGGCCGTACCGCCCGCGGTGTGCGCGGGATGCGTCTGCCGGAAGGGCAGAAGCTGATTTCCATGTTGATCCCTGAAGAAGGCAGCCAGATTCTCACCGCTTCGGCGCGTGGTTATGGCAAGCGCACCGCCATCAGCGAGTTCCCGGAGTACAAGCGTGGCGGCCAGGGCGTTATCGCCATGGTCAGCAACGACCGCAACGGCCGTCTGGTCGGCGCGGTACAGGTACTCGATGGCGAGGAGATCATGTTGATTTCCGACCAGGGCACCCTGGTGCGTACCCGTGTCGCTGAAGTATCGAGCCTGGGCCGTAACACCCAGGGCGTGACGCTGATCAAGCTGGCCAACGACGAAACGCTGGTTGGCTTGGAACGCGTCCAGGAACCGTCGGAAGTCGAAGGCGAAGAGCTGGAAGGCGAGGCATTTGACGGCGAGGTGATCGCAACCGGCGATGACAGCGTCGACGAGCCGACCCTCGACGCTGCCGCAGACGAAGAAGAACCGCAGGAATAAGCGGACAAACAGGGGGGCGGATGAAGATTCGCCCCTTGTTGTTTGTCACCTTTGAAATATCAATGCTCCCCCTGTAGGAGCGGGCTTGCCCGCGAAAATCGTCAACGATAACGCGTGCATCCTGGATAAACGCGGTGATCTTGCGTTTTTCGCGGGCAAGCCCGCTCCTACAGGCAGCGTTAGCAGTTAATATTCGATTTATTGCACCACCCCCACCAGATCAGAGTGAGATTGGATGTGAGCAAGAGAGCCTATAACTTCTGTGCCGGTCCCGCGGCGCTTCCTGAAGCAGTCCTGCAGCGCGCGCAGGGTGAACTCCTCGATTGGCATGGAAAAGGCCTCTCTGTGATGGAAATGAGCCATCGCAGTGATGAGTTCGTGTCCATCGCCACCAAGGCCGAGCAGGACCTGCGCGACTTGCTGGACATTCCCTCCGACTACAAGGTGCTGTTCCTGCAGGGCGGCGCGAGCCAGCAGTTCGCCCAGGTGCCGCTGAACCTGCTGCCCGAAGACGGCACGGCCGATTACATCGACACCGGTATCTGGTCGCAGAAAGCCATCGAAGAAGCTGCGCGCTACGGCAACGTCAACGTCGCCGGTACCTCCAAGCCTTACGATTACTTCGCGATTCCAGGTCAGAACGAGTGGAAGCTGTCGAAGGACGCGGCCTACGTACACTACGTGGCCAACGAAACCATCGGCGGCCTGGAATTCGACTGGGTGCCGCAAGTGGGTGACGTGCCGCTGGTGTGCGACATGTCTTCGGACATTCTCTCGCGGCCGATCGATGTGTCCAAGTACGGCATGATCTACGCCGGCGCGCAGAAGAACATCGGCCCGAGCGGCATCCTGGTCAACATCGTCCGTGAAGACCTGCTCGGTCGCGCCCGCTCGCTGTGCCCGACCATGCTCAACTACAAGGTCGCGGCCGACAACGGCTCGATGTACAACACGCCGCCAGCGTTTGCCTGGTACCTCTCGGGCCTGGTGTTCGAGTGGCTCAAAGAGCAGGGCGGCGTTGCCGCCATGGGCAAGCTCAACGAAGTGAAGAAGCGCACCCTGTACGACTTCATCGACGCCAGCGGTTTGTACAGCAACCCGATCAACCTGACCGACCGCTCGTGGATGAACGTACCGTTCCGCCTGGCCGACGACCGTCTGGACAAGCCGTTCCTGGCCGGTGCCGAGGCGCGCGGCCTGCTGAACCTCAAGGGTCACCGTTCGGTGGGCGGCATGCGCGCCTCCATCTACAACGCTGTCGATATCAATGCCATCAACGCGTTGGTGGCCTACATGGCAGAGTTCGAAAAGGAACACGGCTAATGTCTGAGCAAGAACTCAAGGCCCTGCGTGTACGCATTGACAGCCTGGACGAGAAAGTCCTAGAGCTGATCAGCGAGCGCGCGCGCTGTGCCCAGGAAGTGGCGCGGGTGAAGATGGCGTCCCTGGCGGAAGGCGAAGTGCCGGTGTTCTACCGCCCGGAGCGTGAAGCCCAGGTGCTCAAGCGCGTGATGGAGCGCAACAAGGGGCCGTTGGGTAACGAAGAGATGGCGCGGTTGTTCCGTGAAATCATGTCTTCCTGCCTGGCGCTCGAGCAGCCGCTGAAAGTGGCTTACCTCGGCCCGGAAGGCACCTTCACCCAGGCGGCGGCGATGAAGCACTTCGGCCACGCGGTGATCAGCAAGCCTATGGCAGCGATCGACGAAGTGTTCCGTGAAGTGGCGGCCGGCGCGGTGAATTTTGGCGTGGTGCCGGTGGAAAACTCCACCGAAGGCGCGGTCAACCACACCCTGGACAGCTTCCTTGAGCACGACATGGTGATCTGCGGCGAAGTCGAGCTGCGCATCCACCACCATTTGCTGGTGGGTGAAAACACCAAGACCGACAGCATCAGCCGCATCTACTCCCACGCCCAGTCCCTGGCCCAGTGCCGCAAGTGGCTGGATGCCCATTACCCGAATGTCGAGCGCGTGGCGGTGTCCAGCAACGCCGAAGCGGCCAAGCGGGTCAAGGGCGAGTGGAATTCGGCAGCGATTGCTGGCGATATGGCGGCGGGCCTGTACGGCCTGACGCGCCTGGCCGAAAAAATCGAAGACCGCCCGGACAACTCCACGCGCTTCTTGATGATCGGCAGCCAGGAAGTGCCGCCGACTGGCGACGACAAGACCTCGATCATCGTCTCCATGAGCAACAAGCCCGGCGCGCTGCATGAACTGCTGGTGCCGTTCCATGACAACGGGATTGACCTGACGCGCATCGAGACTCGTCCTTCGCGCAGCGGTAAATGGACCTACGTGTTTTTTATCGACTTCATCGGCCATCACCGTGATCCGCTGGTCAAAAGCGTGCTCGAGAAAATCAGTCAGGAAGCCGTGGCACTCAAGGTGCTGGGCTCTTACCCGAAAGCGGTTTTGTGAGGCGTTAACATGAGTGGCAACTTCCTCGCCCTGGCGCAGCCGGGCGTGCAACAACTGTCGCCTTACGTTCCAGGCAAGCCTGTGGACGAGCTGGCGCGTGAGTTGAACCTGGACCCGGCGAAGATCGTCAAGCTGGCCAGTAACGAGAACCCTCTGGGTCCAAGCCCCAAGGTGCTGGCGGCGATTCGTGAAGAGCTGGCCGAGCTGACCCGTTATCCGGATGGCAACGGTTTTGCCCTCAAGTCCCTGCTGGCGCAGAAGTGCGGGGTCGAGCTGAATCAGGTGACCCTGGGCAACGGCTCCAACGACATTCTTGAACTGGTCGGTCGTGCCTATCTGGCGCCCGGCCTGAACGCCGTGTTCAGCGAGCATGCGTTTGCGGTCTACCCGATCGTCACCCAGGCCGTCGGTGCCGATGCGCGGGTGATTCCTGCCAAGGACTGGGGTCACGACCTGCCGGCCATGCTGGCGGCGATCGATGCACAGACCCGCGTCGTGTTTATCGCCAACCCGAACAACCCGACCGGCACCTGGTTCGATGCACAGGCACTGAACGACTTCCTACAGGATGTGCCGGAACATGTGCTGGTGGTGCTGGACGAGGCCTACATCGAGTACGCCGAAGGCAGCGACCTGCCCGACGGCCTGGATTTCCTCGCGGCCTACCCGAACCTGCTGGTCTCGCGCACGTTCTCCAAGGCTTATGGCCTGGCGTCGCTGCGCGTCGGCTACGGCCTGTCGACGGCGGTGGTGGCCGATGTGCTCAACCGTGTGCGTCAGCCGTTCAACGTCAACAGCCTCGCCCTGGCGGCGGCCTGCGCAGCGTTGCAGGATGCCGAGTACCTGGAAGAAGGGCGTCGCATCAACGAAAGCGGCATGCTGCAGTTGCAGGCAGGCTTTCGTGAGCTGGGCCTGGGCTGGATTCCGTCCAAGGGCAACTTCATCTGCGTCGATCTCGGCCAAGTGGCGGCCCCGGTGTTCCAGGGCTTGCTGCGCGAAGGCGTGATCGTGCGTCCGGTGGCCAACTACGGCATGCCGAACCACCTGCGCATCACCGTCGGTCTGCCGGCTGAGAACAGCCGCTTCCTGGAGGCGCTGGCCAAGGTTCTGGCCCGTGGTTGATGTCACTGCATTGCAACCTGCTGTGCCTATGATCGGTCGCCTGGTGGTGGTCGGTCTGGGGTTGATCGGTGGTTCCTTCGCCAAGGGCCTGCGCGAGAGCGGGTTGTGTGGCGAAGTGGTCGGCGTGGACCTGGACCCGCAATCGTGCAAGTTGGCGGTTGAGCTGGGTGTCGTCGATCGCTGTGAAACCGACCTGGCGCGCGCATGCCGGGGCGCCGATGTGATCCAGCTCGCCGTGCCGATCCTGGCCATGGAGAAGTTGCTGGCGGTGCTGGCCGGCATGGACCTCGGCCAGGCGATCCTCACCGACGTCGGCAGTGCCAAGGGCAATGTGGTGCGGGCGGCGCAGCAGGCGTTTGGCGAGATGCCCGCGCGTTTTGTGCCGGGCCATCCGATTGCCGGTTCCGAGCAGAGCGGGGTGGAAGCGTCCAATGCGCAGTTGTTCCGTCGGCATAAAGTGATTCTGACGCCGCTGGCACAAACCGACCCGGCGGCCTTGGCCGTGGTCGACCGTCTGTGGCGCGAGCTGGGCGCAGATGTCGAGCATATGCAGGTCGAGCGCCACGACGAAGTGCTGGCGGCGACCAGTCATCTGCCCCATCTGCTGGCGTTCGGATTGGTGGATTCGTTGGCCAAACGCAACGAAAACCTCGAGATTTTCCGCTATGCCGCCGGTGGCTTTCGCGATTTCACGCGGATCGCCGGCAGCGACCCGGTGATGTGGCACGACATCTTCCTCGCCAACCGCGAGGCCGTGTTGCGCACCCTGGACACCTTCCGCAGCGACCTTGACGCCTTGCGCGACGCGGTCGATGCCGGGGATGGCCACCAATTATTGGGCGTGTTTACCCGTGCGCGGGTGGCGCGTGAACATTTCAGCAAGATCCTGGCACGCCGGGCCTACATGGAAACCGCAGTGAACGCCGACGACCTGACTTTCCTCGCCAACCCGGGCGGCCGCTTGAGCGGGCGTATCCGGGTGCCGGGCGACAAGTCGATCTCCCATCGGTCGATCATGCTCGGTTCGTTGGCCGAGGGCGTGACCGAAGTCGAAGGTTTCCTTGAGGGTGAAGATGCCCTGGCGACCTTGCAGGCGTTTCGCGACATGGGCGTGGTGATCGAGGGGCCGCACCACGGGCGCGTGACCATTCATGGTGTCGGGCTTCATGGTTTGAAGCCGGCGCCGGGGCCGATTTATCTCGGTAACTCCGGCACCTCCATGCGCCTGTTGTCCGGCTTGCTCGCCGCGCAGGCCTTCGACAGCGTGCTGACCGGTGATGCTTCGTTGTCCAAGCGCCCGGTGAACCGCGTGGCCGAGCCGCTGCGGAAGATGGGCGCGGTGATCGAAACCGGGCCGGAAGGGCGCCCACCGCTGACCATCCGTGGTGGCCAGAAGTTGAAAGGCCTGACGTATGTGCTGCCGATGGCCAGTGCGCAGGTCAAATCCTGTCTGCTGCTGGCGGGCCTGTATGCCGAGGGCAAGACGTCCGTCACCGAGCCGGCACCGACCCGCGACCATACCGAGCGCATGCTGCGCGGTTTCGGTTATCCGGTAGAGGTCGTGGGTGCAACGGCGACGGTCGAGTCGGGCCATGCGCTGGTCGCCACCCATATCGAAGTGCCGGGGGATATTTCCTCGTCGGCATTTTTCCTGGTGGCGGCGTCAATCGCGGAAGGTTCCGAGTTGTTGCTGGAGCATGTCGGCATCAATCCGACGCGCACCGGGGTGATCGATATCCTGCGGCTGATGGGCGCGGATATCCGCCTGGAAAACCCGCGCGAAGTGGGCGGCGAACCGGTGGCCGACCTGCGGGTGCGGGCGGCCGCGTTGAAAGGGATCGAGATCCCCGAAGCGCTGGTGCCGTTGGCAATCGATGAATTTCCTGTGCTGTTTGTGGCTGCTGCCTGCGCTGAAGGGCGAACCGTCCTGCGCGGTGCTCAAGAATTGCGGGTCAAGGAGTCCGACCGTATCCAGGTCATGGCCGACGGTCTGCTCGCCCTTGGCGTGAAGTGTGAACCCACCCCCGATGGGATTATCATTGACGGTGGCCTGATGGGCGGTGGTGAAGTGCATGCCCATGGCGATCACCGGATCGCCATGGCGTTCAGCGTGGCTTCGCTGCGGGCAACGGCGCCGATTCGTATTCGTGACTGCGCCAATGTTGCTACGTCTTTTCCGAACTTTCTTACACTGTGTGCCCAAGTCGGCATCCGTGTTGCCCAAGAGGCTCAATTGTGAATATCAAAGCACCGGTGATTACCATCGACGGGCCAAGCGGCTCGGGCAAAGGCACGATCGCCGGCATCCTGGCCAAGCGCCTGGGCTGGTGCCTGCTGGATTCCGGCGCGCTGTACCGCCTGCTGGCATTTGCCGCCCGCAACCACGGCGTCGACCTCACCAACGAAGAATCCCTGAAGCTGCTGGCGGCGCACCTTGATGTGCAGTTCGTCGCTGCGACGGAAGGTCATCCCCAGCGCATCATCCTGGAAGGGGACGATGTGACCGATGACCTGCGTAACGAACAAGTCGGTTCCTGGGCCTCCCAGGTTGCCGCGCTGCCGGCCGTGCGTGATGCGCTGCTGCAGCGCCAGCGGGCGTTTCAGGAGCCGCCGGGCCTGGTAGCCGATGGCCGCGACATGGGCACGGTGGTATTTCCCGAGGCGCCGCTGAAGATTTTCCTGACCGCCAGTGCCGAGGAGCGGGCGCGTCGCCGCTACTTGCAGTTGAAGGGCAAAGTGGATGGTGTTAGTCTGTCGAGTCTGCTAGATGAGATCCGTGCACGCGACGAGCGTGATACCCAGCGCGCAGTAGCCCCGCTCAAACCGGCGGCTGATGCCATACAGCTGGATTCCACGGAGTTGTCCATCGAGCAGGTGCTGGAACGCATCTTGAGTGAAATCGCTATTCGCGATATCGCCGGGTGACCAAGAAGTCTGCAGGGGACCAGTCATAGTCCTGCGGTGCTTCTTTTAATTGAAACTAACCCACACCGTCTGGGGCGTGGAGATGGGCGTATTCTTCGCCCTTATCAACAGGAATTAAAATGAGCGAAAGCTTTGCGGAACTCTTTGAAGAAAGCCTAAAAACCCTGAACCTTCAGGCAGGCTCCATCATCACCGGTGTTATCGTTGATATCGATTACCAAGCTCGCTGGGTAACCGTTCACGCTGGTCTGAAGTCTGAAGCACTCATCCCGCTTGAGCAGTTCTACAACGACGCTGGCGATCTGACTATCAATGTCGGTGACGAAGTTCACGTTGCTCTGGACTCGGTTGAAGACGGTTTCGGTGAAACCAAGCTGTCCCGTGAAAAAGCCAAGCGCGCTGAATGCTGGATTGTTCTCGAAGCAGCCTTCGCAGCTGAAGAAGTGGTCAAGGGCGTTATCAACGGTAAGGTTAAAGGCGGCTTCACTGTCGACGTTAACGGCATCCGT
Organism: Pseudomonas veronii; assembly: GCF_002028325.1. NCBI lineage: Bacteria > Pseudomonadati > Pseudomonadota > Gammaproteobacteria > Pseudomonadales > Pseudomonadaceae > Pseudomonas > Pseudomonas veronii. The sequence continues at coordinate 1,859,733 of NZ_CP018420.1, forward strand.
GCGTTCCTGCCAGGTTCTTTGGTCGACGTCCGTCCAGTGCGCGACACCACGCACCTGGAAGGCAAGGAACTCGAATTCAAGGTCATCAAGCTCGATCAGAAACGCAACAACGTTGTCGTTTCCCGTCGCAGCGTCCTGGAAGCAGAGAACTCCGCCGAGCGTGAAGCTCTGCTGGAATCCCTGCAGGAAGGCCAACAAGTCAAAGGTATCGTCAAGAACCTCACCGATTACGGCGCATTCGTCGATCTGGGTGGCGTCGATGGCCTGCTGCACATTACCGACATGGCTTGGAAGCGTATCAAGCATCCTTCCGAAATCGTCAACGTTGGCGACGAGATCGATGTCAAGGTTCTGAAATACGATCGCGAACGCAACCGTGTTTCCCTGGGCCTGAAGCAACTGGGTGAAGATCCATGGGTCGCTATCAAAGCCCGTTACCCAGAAAGCACCCGCGTGACCGCGCGTGTTACCAACCTGACTGACTACGGCTGCTTCGCTGAGCTGGAAGAAGGCGTTGAAGGCCTGGTACACGTTTCCGAAATGGACTGGACCAACAAAAACATCCACCCTTCGAAAGTCGTACAAGTCGGCGACGAAGTGGAAGTTATGGTTCTGGACATCGACGAAGAGCGTCGTCGTATCTCCCTGGGCATCAAGCAGTGCAAATCTAACCCATGGGAAGATTTCTCTGGCCAGTTCAACAAGGGCGATAAAATCTCCGGCACCATCAAGTCGATCACCGATTTCGGTATCTTCATTGGTCTGGACGGCGGCATCGACGGCCTGGTTCACCTGTCCGACATCTCCTGGAACGAAGTGGGCGAAGAAGCTGTTCGTCGCTTCAAGAAGGGCGACGAGCTGGACACCGTTATCCTGTCGGTTGACCCAGAGCGCGAGCGCATCTCCCTGGGCATCAAGCAACTGGAAAGCGATCCGTTCTCCGAGTACGTTCAAGAGAACGACAAAGGCGCAATCGTTAAAGGCATCGTGAAAGAAGTTGACGCTAAAGGCGCCATCATCACCCTGGCCGACGATATCGAAGCGACTCTGAAAGCCTCCGAAATCAGCCGTGACCGCGTTGAAGATGCGCGCAACGTTCTGAAAGAAGGCGAAGAAGTAGAAGCCAAGATCATCAGCGTTGACCGCAAGAGCCGCGTAATCCAGCTCTCCATCAAGTCGAAAGACGATGCTGAAGAGAAAGAAGCCATCCAGAGCCTGCGCGACAAGCCAGCTACCTCTGAGCCTTCTGCTGGTCCTACCACTCTGGGCGACCTGCTGCGTGCACAAATGGAAAAACAGAACTGAGTTCTGTCAGACCATAGAAAAAGGGCGACTTCGGTCGCCCTTTTTTGTGCCTGAAATTTGTTGAATCAACAACTTAGAGCCACGTAGAGCTGATCGGTGTCAGAACTGATTATAGTCTTTGGATAAGCTATTCCCGTGTTGCTGATTCAGTAAGGATTTTCAATGAACAGGCTCATCTTAGTGTTCGCAATGGCCATGCTTGCAGGTTGCGCCGCCACCAATGCCAAGACTTACGCACGGCATGGCGTCAGTGGCATCGAGATCGACTGCTCAGGCTTGGGCTCCAACTGGGAGAAGTGTGAGAAGCGCGCGGCTCGAGAGTGCAAGATGCAGGGATACAAGGTCATCACAAGGTCCAGTGATGCCAAGGACGAGGAAGGGGATTACTTGTTCGGCTGGAACCCGGCAGGCGCCGTTACCCGCACGATGCTGGTGATCTGCAACTGAGCGCGTAAGCGCTTGATAGTGAAGTCGATCTGGCGTGTAGATAAGTTATTGGATGGGCTGTTCAAATTCATCAAGTCATGCTAAAACCTTTGAAGCGCTTTTCCTAGCTGCTTGAAAAAGAAGGGAAAAATATGACGAAGTCGGAGTTGATCGAACGAATTGTCACCCATCAAGGGCTGCTCTCATCCAAGGATGTGGAGCTGGCCATCAAGACCATGCTTGAACAAATGTCCCAATGCCTGGCTACGGGCGATCGTATTGAGATCCGAGGGTTTGGTAGCTTCTCGCTACACTACCGCGCCCCGCGCGTAGGCCGTAACCCTAAGACCGGGCAATCCGTCAGCCTGGACGGCAAGTTCGTGCCTCACTTCAAGCCGGGCAAGGAATTGCGTGATCGAGTGAACGAAGACGAAGAAGAAAACGTCTGAGTGTCTTTAGGGTAGGAGAAGATTATGCGTGGGATTAAGCGCGCCGTGGTGTTACTGACAGTGCTGGTGGTCGCACTGGTGGTTATAGCGTTTGTGCTCGAAAACCAGCAGGGCGTGTCTCTCTCGTTCCTTGGCCTGGCGACCGGGCAGATGCCAGTGTCGGTGTTCGTGACCGTGGCGTTGATTGTCGGCATGCTGATAGGGCCGTTGTTAGGCATATTGGTGCGGAGTCGGCGTCATAAGTCGACTCCTGCAGGGCGTGCCTAGGGAGCTCTCTCACGTTCCACAAAAATCGCATGCATGCTGAGACAACCGCTCGTCAGAAAACTGCCCTAAAATAGCCCGTCAATTTCAGCGCCGCCTTGTAATGATGCGGCCGCCCTCAAGTAAAAAATCCGCGGATTCATTGGGTTTCAGCTCGTAGATTCGGAAAATCCTTTCTGTTTTCACTCTCCTTGGACGTGCTGCATCAGGGCTACCCCTATACCTGTAGGAAAAGCCTACCGCTCATGTCAAGACTTGTAATATGTCAGAGAGATGGCAAAATGAAATCTGTTCTCGATAACAGGCATTTTGTGCGCTCGAAATTTGGCAGAGACGCTGGGTTTTGACGGTCATCTAATTAGAATAAAAAAGACACAATTTTGTCTGCATAACGAGCCCGCAGTTTCTTTTTGAAGGCAGGTTTTTGTTGTGAGTAGTAGTTTTCGCGCGCCCGCTGTAACAACCTCCGCCGAAATCGATCTTTTAGAGATCTCCAAGTTTGTCTGGCAGCAAAAAAAACTTTTGCTGCTGGTTGCTCTTGGGGGGGGACTGATCGCGGCCTCATACGCTTTTCTTGCTACTCCCGAATATAAGATCAGTACGGTGTTGCGCCCTGCAGCGGTCAATGAGTTGGATGCGCTGAATCGCTCAGAGATATATCAGCTTCCTCCATCTGAGGCGCTTATAGAAGTGGGTTCGGCCCTAGACTCTTACGATGTTCGCCTGGCATTTTTCAGGGAGAATCAAAGGTTATTCGAAAAATTCGTTGAGCCGGGGCGGACGTTGGAACAATCTTTTGAAGAGTTCAATCGAAACTCGATCCGTTTGATTCTTCCGGAAGCAGAAAAAAAGAATACGCTTAGGGCCTATGTAAAACTTGAAATGACATATCCCAAAGATATTGATGGCGTCGCTATCCTTAACGGTTTCGTTGACTATGCCATCAATGTGAAACGTATGCAGATATCGTTGGACTTGAATACCATTATCAAAAATAGAATAAGCGAGCTGAAAGGAAAGTTTGAATCGGCGCGGTCGAACTACAGTGTCGAGAAAGAGGCTAGAATAGCGTCGTTGCGCGAAGCAGATTCAGTGAGACACGCTCAACTGCAGGACGAATTGAAGGCGCTTCGCTCGCAATTGAGGAATTTGCGCAACGATCGTATCGCTCAACTGAGCGAATCTATCAGCATTGCTAAATCCTTGGGCATCCACAAGCCGACTACGCCATCCTCACTCGGCGAGCAGATGAATACGAATGCTGCCAGTGTTATGCGAACGGAGATAAGCAATCAGCAAGTCCCGCTGTATTTTATGGGGACGGAGGCGCTTAAAGCTGAGCTTGCAGCGCTGCATCTGCGTAGAACGGATGACTTCACCGATTCTCGTATTGCACAGATTGCCAAGGAGCTTCAGATGCTGGCGTTCAATCGAGAGGTTGAAGTGCTGAGTGCGCGTAAAAATGAAGATGTTTTTCTTGCCGATGTTCAGCCTTTGCGGGCAGAGATTGCGCGCTTGAGCAACTTGAGTATTGATGTGGCCAGTTTGAAGTTAGCGAGTATCGACCAGCAGGCCCTAGAGCCCTTGAAGCCTTCTAGCCCGAATCGCTTGTTTGTGGTGATGTTTGGTGTTCTTGCTGGGCTGATCCTTGCGGTCGGTATCGTTCTCGTCAAGTATGCTTTTCTTGTGAGCGCTATTGGCGTAAAGGCTGATGTCGTCAAACCGCCGTCCCAAGGGCGTACTCCAGGGGATGCTCTGATGGGGCTGCAACAAAGTTCAAACAAGATGCTCCAATAGTCAGCGTGCTGGAATTTTCACGGCTCACATCTATTGATGTTGGTATGAGTTGAGTGCTTTCGTGTGCGGATATTCAAGCAGGCAGTCGTTTGGCCCGCGTGATGCTTGAACAATCTGTCTTGGTTTGACGTCTGAAGAGATCCTTGCTAGTGAATGGAGCGGAGGCTCACCTCGAATAACCACGCTAGCCCATTCAAAAAACGTGAATTTTCGGCCTGTTCCTTGGCATTTCGTACTACTATTGTTTCCCGCTTTCCGTAAGGAGTAATCCAGACATTTCGGATGCTTTAGAGGTATGGAGGTCATTCAGTCAGGGCGTCATCCTTGCTGGCGGGGGGGGGGGGGCGCCTGCATTTCTCCACGTTTTTTTGGGGGGGCTTGCAGGCGGATTTTGGTACGCCGAGGGCTTTATCCTTCGTGTGGTTTGCTGTTGGCCGGCGTTCTGCACATAGCAACTGAGGATGCTATGGCTCCTTTTTCAGGTGTTTATTGGTGGTGGTCATGTTGAATGGGTGGGCACGAACAGCAAGGTTGCTCCGCTACCTGGAGACTGTTAATCGATATAGTAAAACATCGAGGTGGGTATTGGTTTACATCTACTGTAAGGGTACCTTTAGTGGGCGCTTTGATGTGTCCGCTTATTAAGCGGTTCGTGAATGTGTCGTTATATATGAAACAGTAGTTGCTGGTGCTTTAGCTGTTCGGGATGAAAAGAATGAAGCTGGAACTAAATGTTAGAAATGACACAATATACAATTTGCTCGGGAACATTGTTCCGATTCTGGCGGCGCTGCTTTTTATACCGTATCTGACGCGAGAATTAGGCGCTGAGCGTTTCGGTTTTATGACTATCATGTGGGCGCTGATTGGTTATTTTGGGATTTTTGATTTAGGCGTTTCCAGAGCGCTTACTTATTTTGCGACACGCTCCAATGATCCAGTTAGTCCCGATCCCTTGGCCCCGGCAGTCAAAGCGGGTATGCAAGTTGTTGGCATTGCCGGTTTGATCGGAATGCTGTTGGTTATGGCTGTTTCAGATGTAACAGTAAGGAAGTTGCTCGGTAGCAACTTGGACATGTATTACGAAGCGCTTTGGGCACTGTGGATTACAGCGCTGATCATCCCACTTACGGCCATGGGGAACGGACTGAGGGGCGTGCTTGAGGGGTTGGGCAGCTTTAGAGACGTTGCAGTCATAAAAAGCGTGACGGGGTCTGTATTTTTTATCGCCCCAGCCTGTCTTGCTTTTTACAACATTCATTCCTTATATGCGATAGCTGTGTCATTTTTTATCGTCCGACTAGTGACCTCATTTTGGTGTTGGTACGCCGTTCAGCAAAGCCGGCAATACAAATCATCCCGAGCGGAGGCAGTTTTTCCTGCGCATAGGAAAGCGCTACTTTCATATGGCGCCTGGGCGCTGCTGTCCTCAATTATCAGTCCGTTGATGATGTATGGTGATAGATTCATTATTTCCACTGTGTTGGGCGCTCAAATGGTTGGGATGTACGCTGTCCTCCAAGAGATGATGGGGCGCACTGTTCTATTTTCGGCTTCGTTTGCATCGGCACTACTGCCACGGTTTGCCAAAGAAAATGGCGAAACGCTAAAAAGTAATTATCGTCGTTATAATACACTGTTAATTGTCGCGATGGCGGTATTTTATATTGTGTTCTGGGTCTGCTCTAAGTTTATGGCTGAGCTTTGGCTTGGGCGCAGTCTAGAGGAATATAAAAATATTTTCGCGCTGTTTTCGTTTGCGTTGTTTATGAACTCTATTGCGCAGTTGCCTTTTTTCTTCTTGCATTCCAAAGGTATGCCGGAAGTGCCCGCTAAGTTTCACCTTCTAGAGTTTACGTTGTACGTGCCCGCTTGTATTTGGGCAACCCTGAGTTATGGGGTTGAGGGGGCCGCAGTAGTATGGGTCTTTAGGGTCTTAATTGATTGGGTGCTGTTGCAATGGGCCGTAAGAAAAATACTTGGCTAGTCACGTTTTCACCATTGAGTGTGTTACTGCTAGTGTGGGGCTTTCAGTGGGTTTACTACGAAGTTATAGGTACTTCAGTGTTTAACCCAATTCTATCGGCCACCTGGTGGGCGGTCTCTTTGGCTTTGGCTGGCTATGCGCTCGGCTCAGTGATGGTCGTAGTGTTTACGCGCAACGCGTTGCGGCGGCCGGATTTTAGGTTAGAAAGAAGTTTTTTTTATTTTAAATCATTGTGTTTTATTTTGGCGATGTGGGTTGTACTCGATAATTTGGTAATCCCCGTGGCGGCCGGACATAGTGTTTCTGAACTACGAAATCAAGCTATAGACGAATGGACGGAGGGGGGGGTTGCACCAAGAGTCTTGGCTGTCCTGATGAATGGCTTGGCCTGCTCGGTGCTTTTCGTAATCTCTATAAATTACGAAGTGAAGAATAAGTTCAGTTTTTTTTGGGTGTTGGTTTACTTTTTACTTTGCATAGCTTGTTTTTCTCGTACTTTATTGCTTATCGGTATGGCGATCATCTTGCTCAGGGTTCTTTTGCAGGGTAAGAATCCGCTTCGTGTTATATTTATTTCGTTGATTGGTTTTATAGTTTTGTTTCTGGCCCTTGCGTGGTTGATGAAAGATCACCTGCCTGGGGAAGACTCAGTGGTTGATGTGCTTGTTCGGCATGTTGAAGTGTACTTTTTTGGTGGAGTGTCAGGGCTTAATTATTACGTGAAATATGATAGTCCGCACTACGATACGTTGTTGACGATGCCGCGATTTATTCAGGGGCTTTTTTCAATGCATATGGAGATGCCGCCGTCTTATTTTGATTTTGTAGAGACCCCCGGAACACTCAATGTGTTTACATCTATATTTCCGCCTTATCATGATTTTGGAGGGATAGGTGTTTTTATTTTTTTTGGAATTTACGGCCTTCTATCCACCGCTGCTTGCGTGCTCTTTGTCCGAACAGGAAAATTTCTATGGCAAGTGATTGCAGGGTTCACTGTTTATGCAACGGCCATGTCGATTTTTGATGATCAGTTTTTGAGAGGGTTACCGGTCTTTTTGATTTTGGCATTTTTTGCCTGGTTGCTGGATTTGATTCGTGGGCGAATGGGGCGCGTTGTTCAAGTGGAATATCAACAATGAGTGTTTCTGCAGAATCAGAAGTTAAGCGGCAAGACAGCGTGTTCGGAGCCTTGAGTGTCTCTGTTTGTATGGCGACCTATAATGGGGAGTTGTACTTACGCGAACAACTGGATTCGATATTGTTAGAGTTGCGTGAAGGCGATGAGCTTGTAGTGGTTGATGATTGCTCTAAGGACACAACGTGCGAAATACTACTTTCCTATATGGGTAGAGATAAGCGCGTAAAGGTGTTTTTTAATCAGCGCAACCTGGGTGTCATTAAATCCTTTGAGTCCGCGCTTTCCAAAGCGGGCAATGAAATTATCTTTCTTTCGGATCAAGACGACGTATGGTTGTCAGGTCGTGTGTCTTCTTCCCTTGCGATATTCGCGAGCTACGAGCAGGTATCCACAGTCGTAGTAAATGCGGAGGTTCTTGCATTTACGGATCGAACCGGTACTAGCTTTTATCCGCAGGGCTACACGCCGAGCTTTAGCTTGTTTTCCCAGCTTTATAAGAACGAATTTATTGGTTGTTGTATGGGGGTTCGCCGAAGAGTGCTGAGGTTGGCGCTACCGTTCGCCCACCGAATTTCGATGCATGACTGGTGGCTGGGTTGCTGTGCCCTGATGAATGGGGAGGTCCACTTTTTGAACGAAAACAAAATCTATTACCGTCGGCATTCTTCTAATGCATCTCCCTCTAAGCGTCGCAAGTTAGCAGCTGTTCTCCGCTCGCGAATTTTAGATATGTTTTGTTTTTTATCATTGTTGCTGCGCTGGGTGAAAAGGAGGGGGGGTAAATGAGTGCCAAAGTAATTATCTTGATGGCGACTTACAATGGTGAGGCGTTTTTGGCGCAGCAGCTTCAATCTATTCTGTTCCAGACTCATGGAAATTGGCATCTGTTTGTGCGAGATGACGGTTCGACTGATGCGACGGAGTCGATAATTCGGTCGTTTCAGGAGCAACATTCGAACATATCCATTTTGGATAACCAGGGAGTAGGTACAGGCTCTGCGGCGGGTAATTTTTTTGAGCTAATTCAGCAGTGCCCACTCTCGGAGTTCGATTATGTAGCTTTAGCTGATCAGGATGACGTGTGGTCTCCTGACAAGCTTGAGGCTGCGATCAGGCTTATCGAGAAGGAGGGGGCAGGCGCCTATTCCTCCAATCTGGTCTCATACGATAACCGCCGGAAGCGCTCCCGGTTCATGAATAAGGGGCAATCGCAAAAAAAGTTTGATTATTTGTTTCAAGGTGCATCGGCAGGATGCACATATGTCTTGACTCGTGCCGCGTTTGAGCGGGTCAAGCAGGTGACATCTGGGATTCAGTCCTATAAAGGCCGGTCTCATGATTGGCTAATTTATGCTATCTGCCGGGTTAGTCATATTCGATGGGCGTTTGATCAAAATGCCTATATTTTCTATCGGCAGCATGCCTCCAATGTTTATGGTGCTATGAGTGCTTTTGCCGGCCTAAAAAGTAAGCTCGGATTGATCCGCAATGGCTGGTATCGTGACAATATCCTTTGGATAGCTGAAAAATCCGGCGCGGAAGCATCGGCAAAAGACGTTGTGAGTCTGATCAAAAGCGGTTCGATCATGAGCCGAGTGCGTCTGGCGCTTAAGGCGGGTGAGCTCCGTCGGGAGAAAAATGCCTGTCGCTTGATGGTAGTCCTGTTGCTTACGTTCGTATTTTGATAGCGCAGAGACAGAAGCGCGTATCAGCGGTGAGCTGTAGAAATTGGTTGTGCAGGGCTCAGGGTGTAGCCTTGCTGACCTTTTCTTGAATTGTGTAATGATGAAATTGTCCGGGTGTTGTTATGAAGCGTTTGTTTGACATTTTTGCCTCTGCCATTGGCTTGATCCTGTTGTCGCCCGTTATCTTGATCGTTGCTTTTCTGATCCGCAGAAAACTTGGTTCGCCGGTGCTCTTCCGTCAGGTGCGGCCGGGCATCCATGGTAAGCCGTTTGATATGATAAAATTTCGGACCATGCGTGATGCCATCGATGATCAGGGAAATCCACTGCCAGACGCGGAACGAATGACCCCGTTTGGGAGTTTCCTGCGGTCCAGCAGTCTTGATGAACTCCCCGAGTTGTGGAACGTCTTTAAGGGGGATATGAGCCTGGTGGGGCCTCGTCCGCTCCTCATGCAATATTTACCGCTGTACAGTGCAGAACAATATCGTCGTCATGAGGTCAAACCCGGTGTTACAGGTTGGGCTCAAGTCAATGGGCGGAACAGCCTTGAGTGGGATGAGAAGTTTAAGCTGGATATTTGGTATGTTGATAACCGTTCGTTTATCTTGGATTTAAGAATTCTGTTGGCGACGGTGAAGAAAGTTCTGATCCGCGACGGCATCTCACAGGAAAATAACGCGACGATGGAAGCTTTTAAAGGGTCGCAAGACAAGTAATTTACCCACACCGGAGATTAGATAATGGCTGATAAAATTTTGCGTTTGATTGAAGAGGCGATGGAGGTGGAAGAGGGTTCCATTGCTCTTGGCCAGACGCTCGACTGGGATTCTATTGCAGTCGTAACATTCATGGCGCTGGTTGATGAGCACCTTGATAAGAGAGTGTCGGCGGACCTGTTGAATAAGTGTGTGACAGTCGACGATGTCGTCAAGTTAGTCGCTTGATGTCGATTCTTTCAGAGCAGCATATATAGAATCACACTATTGCCCTGTTAGATCATCTATCGGGGCAATTTTATTTTATAGTCAGTAAGTTTTTTATTATGTGGCATACTCAATAGTCAAGTGATTTTTTGGCGTTCTGAGCTGTTCGATAGTTGCGTTGCGCCGCCGCTTTCAGGGTCGGGGCGCACCGGATAGTCTTCCCGCAGGCACGGCATGCGCAAGGAACTGTTGAAATTTTGTATAATGCTTTTTTCGGGCGCAGTGGAGATTCAATAAATGCTTAAAGCCGATAGCAACGTTCGCCTAGTGAGGGACGTGAGTGTGAAAGGAGTCGCCTGCGCTGTGCCACCAACGGTTAGCGAGGTGTCTGATCTTTGCGAAAAGTTCGGACAGGAGAGTGTCAACAAGATAATGACCAGCACAGGCGTAGAGCGTCGTCATGTGGTGACTGATGAGTGCTCCTCTGATCTGTGTGTTGCGGCTGCTGAGCGACTGATCAGCGATATGCAGGTGGACAGAGCTTCAATTGATACGCTGATATTTGTTTCCCAGACTCATGACTACACGCTGCCCGCCACAGCCTGTGTTCTGCAGCAACGTCTGGGGTTGCCGTTAACGACGGCGGCGTTCGATATTGCCATGGGCTGCTCGGGTTATGTCTATGGCCTCTGGATGGCAGCCTCATTGCTTTCGGGAGGTGGCAGCAAGCGGGCATTGCTATTGGTGGGCGATACCATAAGTAAAATTACTTCTGAAGATGATCGCTCTGTAGCCGCATTGTTCGGAGATGCAGGCTCGGCCACATTGTTGGATTATGAGCCTGGCGCGCCAGCCATTCCTTTTGTGCTGGGCACTGACGGACGTGGCGCACCAAACCTGATTGTCCCTGGCGGTGCGTTCCGTGATCGCTCAGGTACTACCAGTGATGTCCAAGACCCCGAAGTGCGTTCCGCTTTCGATCTGTATATGAACGGGGCGGAAATTTTTGCATTCACGCTGGCCCGGGTTCCCGCGCTTGTAGCCGTTCTGCATGAAAACGTTGAGCGTGGTGCTGATGGGGTGGATAAGTACGTATTCCATCAAGCGAATAAATTTATGCTTGAGCATCTGGTCAAGCGCATGAAGCTGGATAAAGCTAAAGTCGTGCTCGATGTCAAGAACGTCGGTAACACCAGTTGCACGTCTATTCCTCTCGCGCTGGTAATTGATCAACGCGATCACTCGCTGCCTGTCAGCGGGCAGTACATGCTGGCGGGCTTTGGGGTTGGATATTCCTGGGCAGGGTGTATTGCGAATTTTGATGGCGTCCATATTAGTCCGTTGGTAGTGATGCAAGACGTAAAAATGGGAGCCGTGCAGTGAGTTCGTTTAATCCATTCTCTCTAGACGCTAAACATATTTTAGTCACGGGTGCCTCCTCTGGGATTGGTCGAGAGGTTGCTATCTGGTTAAGTCGACAAGGCGCTGTATTGACACTCGTAGCTCGCGATGAGGAACGGCTTGCTGCAACCGCTCAGGCATTGGAAGGCAAGGGCCATCAAACGGCGGTCATAGATTTCTTGGGCGACGAGGATGTTTCGCGCTGGATGAAAGAGCTGGTCCGCAGTTCCTGCCCCTTTGATGGGTTGGTGCATGCCGCCGGTGTCCAGATGCCGATGCCAATCCGGGCAACGAGCCTTAATCATTGGGAAAAAATTATGTCGACGAACGTGTCGTCAGGTTTCTCTTTGATCAAGGCGTTTCGGCAGAAAGGCGTTTGCCAGCCGGATTCAAGTATCGTGTTGATTTCTTCAGTAATGGCCAGGGCAGGAGAGCCAGCACTTTTGGGATATTGCGCAAGCAAAGGCGCCGTCGAATCAATGGCCCGTGCTGCGGCGCTCGAACTTGCCAGAGAGGGCATACGCGTCAACTGTGTGGCGCCAGGCGTCGTTCAGACAGAAATGGTGGAGAGTTTGCAGAACCTTGTCGGGGAGGACTCGATGCAAGCGATTAGGGAAAAACACCCGCTTGGTATTGGTAATCCTTCCGATGTTGCTTATGCCGTAAATTATTTACTGTCGCCCGCAGCCCGATGGGTGACAGGCACTTCGCTGGTCGTAGATGGCGGGTACCTGGCATGATTGTGCAGAAGAATATCGTTATTTTGGGCGCGGGTGGATTTGGCAGAGAGGTGCATGCCTGGTTGCTGGATTGGATCGCGCGGGGGGACGGCCAGCAAACCCAAACTCATTGCTGGAAAGTTGCAGGGTTTATCGACGACAACGCTTCGGCGATGGATGCGTTTGCCAATATGCCACCGGTGATTTCATCGATTGAAGATTTCGTCTCAGTACCGAACACGTTCGTTGTCTGTGCGATTGCGAATCCGAAAATTAAGAAAAAGGTGGTTGGGCGGATGCTCGATAAGGGCGCTCAATTTCTGAGTATGGTTCACCCGACCGTAGTGATGGGCACCAATGTGCGTCTGGGGCTAGGCACTGTCGTGTGTCCGTTGTCAATGCTATCGACGGATATCAGCGTTGGGGAATTTGTGACGATCAACGCGACCTGTACGGTTGGTCACGATGCAAAAATCTCCCGTTTTTGCACTTTGAGCGGGCATTGCGATGTGACGGGTGGCGTCGTGCTGGAGGAAGGTGTCTTCATGGGTTCTCATGCGGCGGTCGTCCCCAATGTCACCGTCGGAGAGTATGCAGTGATAGGCGCCAGCAGCCTTGTTGTACGTAAAGTTCAGCCGGGTACCACAGTCTTTGGCGTCCCTGCAAAACGCATTTCTAGGTAGTCCATATGACCAAGTACGCGAGAGTTACAGCGATTGAGTATGTTTTGCCCTCTCAAACGCTGTCGAATGAAGACCTTTCACGGGATTATCCTGAGTGGGACGTTGCAAAGATTTTCGGCAAGACAGGGATCAATGAGCGTCATATCGTTGCGGCTGAAGAAACAGCTTCTGATTTGGCGTTTAGTGCCTGTGAGAAACTGCTATCCAGCGTAGACGTCCCGCGTTCATCTATCGACTTTATTATCTTATGCACCCAAAGCCCGGATTATTTCCTTCCTGCGACCGCGTGTATCCTGCAGGATCGCTTGGGGTTGACTACCCAGTGTGGTGCTTTCGATTACAACCAAGGCTGCTCTGGTTTCATTTACGGCCTTGGGTTGGCAAAAGGGCTGATCGAGTCAGGCCAGGCGAGTAACGTGTTGCTGGTGACTGCTGAGACCTACAGCCGTTACATCAATCCTGGTGATAAAAGCGTTCGGACGTTGTTTGGCGATGCAGCCGCCGCCACCCTTATACAGGCCAGTGATTCCGCCAATGGTCCATTTTTGGATCGGTTTCGCTACGGCACGGATGGAGCCGGGGCAAAAAACCTGATTGTGCCGATCGGTGGAGCTCGCTGCCCTGCTGAGCTCAATCCAGCCCCGGTGTTTCGTACGGATGAAAGTGGTAACGTACGTACCGACGCTAATTTATATATGAACGGCCCGGCGATATTCGAGTTTTCGATGACCCGGGTGCCGGAGTTGTTTGCCACGATCTTCGATGAAGAATTGAAAGTTGAAAACGTAGATTTTTTCGCTTTTCACCAAGCTAACAAGTTTATGCTTGATGCACTTCGCCGGCGTCTGAAGTTGCCCCAAGAAAAATTTATTGCCGAGTTTGAACATTGCGGTAATACCGTTTCGTCGACTATTCCAATTGCGTTGAAGGAATGCTTGAGTAAAGGCACGCTTGCTGAGGGGCGTACAATTGCCGCTGTAGGATTCGGGGTCGGTTACTCATGGGCAGGCTGCATTATAAAATGGTAATTTTTCCATCGGCGCTCATCGCCGCTCAAGTCAATCTCTGAGGGTCTTTGCTTTGCTGAACACTCCTTTCGCGCCTTGGCCCTGCTTTTCCGACGAGGAAGCTAACGCAGTTCGAGACGTAATTCTCTCCAATAAAGTCAACTATTGGACCGGTAAAGAGTGCCGTGAATTTGAAAAAGAATTTGCTGTGTTTGCCGGCACCGAGTTTGCCATTGCATTAGCGAATGGGACGGTGGCTCTCGACCTTGCGTTACAGGCACTGGGAATAGGTGAGGGCGACGAGGTTATTGTCACATCTCGCACTTTTCTTGCTTCCGTCTCATCTATTGTCAATGCTGGCGCGGTGCCGATTTTTGCAGATGTAGACCGTGATTCGCAGAACATCACGGCACGCACCATTGCTGCCGTTATTACGCCAAAAACCCGCGCAATACTGTGTGTGCATCTGGCTGGGTGGCCGTGTGATATGGACCCGATCATGGCTCTGGCTGGCGAACATGATTTGAGGGTCATTGAAGACTGCGCACAAGCCCACGGTGCACACTACAAGGGGCGCCCGTTAGGTTCCATCGGGGACATCGGAGCATGGTCCTTTTGTCAGGACAAGATTATGACGACCGGCGGGGAGGGGGGGATGGTTACCACCAACAGTCGCGATTTATGGGCTGATATGTGGGCCTACAAAGACCACGGCAAGAGTTGGGAAGCTGTGTATGAGCGCCAGCATCCACCAGGTTTCCGTTGGCTGCATGAAAGCTTCGGGACTAACTGGCGCATGCTTGAAGTTCAAGGCGTGATTGGTCGTATCCAATTGCGACGCATGGCGGCTTGGCATGCTGCGCGCTTGATCAATGCGCAGCGCATCTGGGAAGTGGCGTCAGAGCTCCCGGGTTTGCGGGTGCCTAAAATCCCCGAAGGTTCGGTGCATGCGGCTTACAAATGCTACGTCTTTGTGGAGGCCCGGCAACTGAAAACCGAGTGGCATAGAGACAGAATCATGGCGCGGATCAATGAATTGGGTGTGCCTTGCTTTTCTGGGTCTTGCTCGGAGGTTTATCTTGAAAAAGCTTTCGATAACACAAATCTGCGGCCTGCTCATCCTCTACCGACAGCAAAAGAGCTGGGCGAAAGCAGTTTGATGTTCATGGTTCATCCGACGCTCTCTGCAGCCGAAATCGAAAAGACTTGTCAGATTCTTTCTGAAGTGATGGCTGAAGCTTCACGTTGAATCTAAATGTAACGCTCCTTCAGGGGCGTTGCATACGAACCTCCATGGCTGTATGGAGCTTGTTCGACATTGGTTGCCTGGGGGGCCGTGGGGTGAGGTTTCAGGCGAATTTCGCGGTTGAAAGCTGCCCTATTGTTAGGACATACCCTGCCCATCGTGTTAGTTTTCGCGCACACGGAAACCAGACGGTTTCTATTTCATATAGCTGCTGTGCAGTAATTTGCTGCCGTGGGCTCACTTTTTAGAGTCGACATGTTTTGGCTAGTACTCAGGAAAGAGTTATCGTGATCGCACCCATTCCCCCCCTTGTCGTTGATCTCGACGGAACCTTACTGCGTTCGGATATGTTGATGGAAACCGGCATGGCGTTTATGCGCAGTCAACCGGCCAATTTCATCCGTCCCTTGAAGTGGTTGCTTCAGGGAAAAACGTCGCTCAAGCAAGGTCTGGCGCAGAACTCCGAAATAGATGTCAGCCTCTTGCCTTACGACCCTGCCGTTATAGAGTTAATTGAAGTCGAGCGCCAGACTGGACGAACGATCATCCTGGCGACTGCAACACATCATTCGTTGGCCGATCAAATAGCCGGGCACCTGAAGCTGTTTGACCGGGTACTGGCGACGGACGCCAACCGTAATCTGTCAGCCGAACGCAAGCGTGACCTGCTCGTTGAGCTTTACGGCGAGGGCGGATTCGATTACGTCGGCAACTCACTGGATGATCTTTCGGTGTGGGCGGCTTCACGTAAAGCCTATGTGGTAAATCCTGAAGCTGGGGTAGAACTGCGCGCCAAGGCCTTCGGAAACGTCGAGCAGGTTATTGTTTCAAACTCTTCCAATTACAAAGACTGGCTCAAGGCTTTGCGCCTTCATCAATGGATGAAAAACGCACTTATCTTCGTACCGTTGCTGGCGGCACACCAATTCACCAACCTGACACTCGTATGGCAAGGTATTTTAGCATTTCTATTTTTTGGGCTCTGCGCTTCCAGCGTCTATCTGCTGAATGACTTACTCGATTTAGCAGATGATCGCCACCATCATTCCAAGCGACGTAGGCCGTTTGCTTCAGGTAAGTTATCCATAAAGTCCGGATTGCTTTTATTTCCTCTATTGTTGGTGATCGCATTTGGCGGATCCGTTTTGTTACTGCCCTGGGAGTTTGGTGCTACGCTCGTGGGTTATTATGTGCTCACCTTACTGTATTCCTTATTGCTGAAACGGTGCATGGCAGTGGATGTCATTGCCTTGGCTGCGCTTTATACAATAAGAATTATCGCAGGCGCGGCAGCCTTCGAGCTAGCGTTGACATTTTGGGTATTGGCTTTTTCGATGTTCATGTTTTTAAGCCTTGCACTAGTCAAACGTTACGCTGAACTCCACGATGCGCGAATTAAAGGGATAACGGAAAAAACCCGTGGGCGTGGTTATTACCCGGCTGACCTTGAGATGATCTCTTCGCTGGGGGCTTCTTCTGGCTATTTGGCCGTGATGGTATTGGCACTCTATATCCATGATCAGGAAACGGCAGCACTTTATGCCCACCCGCAGGTGATCTGGTTGGCATGTCCATTACTGCTTTTCTGGGTGACCCGTGTGTGGATGCTGACTCACCGAGGGCAGATGCACGATGATCCTGTGGTATTTGCCATTCGTGATCGCGTGAGCTTAGTTGTGGGGGCGTTGTTTGGGCTGGTATTTTGGGTGGCCGCGTGAGCGAATCATTATACTCGTGGGGCCGTTACCCGGATAAACCGCAGCGAGGGCATGCCGCAAGTTGGCGTGACGGTTTACCGGAGTTACTCGCGCAAGTGAGTAAATCGCATACGAGCACTCTGCCTTATGGCAATGGGCGTAGTTACGGAGATAGCTGCCTTTCAACTAGCAACCACGTCTTGCAAATGCGTTCACTGGATCGGTTTATCAAGGTCGATTGGCAATTAGGCACTGTCTGCGCCGAAGCCGGGGTAACGTTGGCGGAAATCCTTGCGTTGGCAATTCCGCAAGGTTGGTTCCTGTCTGTTACACCTGGAACGCAATTCGCGACCCTTGGCGGTGCTATTGCTAATGACGTTCATGGGAAGAACCATCATCTGCGCGGCACCTTTGGCCGACATGTTCTTGGTTTCGGGCTTTTACGCGACCGTGAAGTATGGGCATGCAGTGCCACCGAGAATGCTCACCTATACGGTGCGACCATCGGAGGGCTGGGACTTACAGGTGTGATTACATGGGCCTGCATACAACTTATCCCCATCTGCGCTAGCCAGATCAACAGCACGATGGTGAGATTTGACAATTTGGCGGAGTTCTTTTCGCTATCGGCGGAGTTGGACCACCGGCATGAATACAGTGTTGCCTGGATCGATTGCCTTGCCAAAGGCGAGAGTATCGGGCGCGGTGTGTTTATTGTGGGAGACCATGCCGGGTATGGCGCATTGGACGTTGATAAGCGCAATAAGCTAAATGTGCCCCTGATCCCCCCGTTGTCTTTAATTAATAACCTTTCGTTGCGTGCATTCAATCACACCTACTGGCACGCCCATCCAAGTCAACGCAAACAGGTGCGCAGCGGCTACGAGCCATTCTTTTACCCTTTGGATCGCATCCTGCATTGGAATCGAGTGTACGGTCCTCGCGGCTTTCAACAATATCAGTGCGTGATTCCAGATAGTGCTGCCGAAGTGGCGATGCGTGAGATCCTGGGGGTTATCGCCGACGCTGGGCAAGGATCGTTTCTGGCTGTTCTCAAACGTTGCGGTGACATTGAGTCACCCGGTTTATTGTCGTTCCCGTTGCCGGGAGCCTCGCTGGCGCTGGACTTTCCTCAAAAGCAGGGTTTGGTCCCGTTATTTCTGCGTTTGGATCGTATTGTCCACGAGGCGGGAGGACGATTATATCCGGCCAAGGATGCACATATGAGCGGCGCGGACTTTCGTCGTGCCTACCCCGCTTGGGAACAGTTGGAAGCGTTGCGAGATCCATCATTGAATTCCCATTTTTGGAAACGGGTTACCGAATGAAACGAGTATTGATTATCGGCGCGACCTCGGCGATTGCCTCCGCCTGCGCACGCATATGGGTAGAAGAAGGTAGTCAGTTTTTCTTGGTAGGGCGCAACGCCGAAAAGTTAGAGCAATGCGCCGCAGACCTCACAGTGAGAGGTGCCACTGCCGTTAATGTGCATTGCATGGACGCGACTGACTTCGCTGCACACGGTGTAATGCTTGAAAGCTGCACCGCAATGATGCGACAAATTGATATTGCGCTGATCGCCCACGGAACGCTGCCAGATCAAAAAGCGTGTGAGCAGGACGTCGGCACCGCGCTGGCAGAGCTGGCTAACAACGGCACTTCAGTGATCGCTTTACTCACCCTCCTTGCCAATCAATTTGAAACCCAGCGGTGCGGCACGTTGGCCGTCATTTCGTCTGTTGCTGGGGATCGTGGCAGGCCGTCCAACTATCTTTACGGTACGGCTAAGGCTGCTGTTTCCACATTCTGCGAAGGGTTGCGCGCGCGGATGTTCAAAGTGGGCGTGCATGTTATTACTATAAAGCCTGGGTTTGTTGATACGCCGATGACTCAGGGGTTGGCACTGCCAACGGCATTAGTTGCTAAACCAGAGCAGGTAGCGAAGCTAATCGTAGAAGGTATAAATAAGAAGAAAAATACGATATACGTCCCGGGTTTTTGGCGCTTTATCATGATGATTATAAGATCAATTCCTGTAGTTATATTCAAAAGAATAAATATTTAATTGTAATGAGGTGGAAAGTGCGTACGAGTAAGGAAACGCGTCTCCCGATAGTTTTTTTCGATGGAGGAAAATGGTTGGGAATAACATGTGTGTTTTTATTGTTGTTGGTTTTGTTGTGCGTATTTGTACCTTTTAGTCCAGTCATGCCGTCTGTTGGCCTTGACCCATCATGGGTGCTTGGCATGAATCAGGCTGTTTCGCAGGGCCTACGTATTGGCACTGACGTGATTTTTACCTTCGGACCTTATGCGTCTATTTACACCAGAGCCTATCATCCAGCAACAGATGTTATGATGCTGGCCGGTAGTGTGCTCCTGTCTATCTCTTGTTGGTTAAGTATAATTTTTTTAGTTAAGGGCCGGCCTGGCTTGCTGCTGTCGCTGTGCGTGGCTCTACTCTTCGCAGCTTACTCACGTGATGCGTTGCTTTTGTTTGTACCGTTCCTAGCTGCGCTAGTGTCTTATAAGATTATAAATAATCGAGCGGTGGGCTTCCCGTTATTACCAAGAACGTTATTTGTTTTTGTAGTAGCGTTTGCGGCGTTGGGGTTGATTCCTGTTATTAAGGGGAGTGTGTTAATACTTAGCGTGGCAATGGTTCTCGCCTGTTTAGGGATATTTATTTTTTGTCGGGAAGGTAGATTGGCGCTGTTGTCTGTAGTGACTCCAGTTGTGTCAATTATCGTTTTCTGGGTCGCATCAGGACAAACTATCAGTGATCTTCCCAGTTATTTTATTAATATGGTTCCTATTGCTTCAGGTTATACGGAGGCTATGGCTATTCCTGGGGAAAGCTATGAGGTGATTGTATATATAGTTGCGGCTTTATTGGTGGTTTTTGCAAGTTTTTTCGATCGTAAAAAAGTATCGTTTTCGATAATAGATTTGTTTTTGCCTGGCGTTTTCTTTCTATTTTTATTTGTTTCTTTCAAAGCTGGATTTGTACGGCACGATGCACATGCTGTAGCGGCAGCTATAGCCATACTTTTGGGAGGGATTTCTCTGTTAGCTTTTTACAAAGGAAAGCTTACAGCGGTCGCGTTAATCTTCTCTCTATTCACCGCAGGGTTAGTGTTTAATCGTCATGTTGGACTGAGTCTGCCTACAGTAAGTAATTTGTTGAATGTGACGCTGGTATCTGCGGCAGTTGGAATTGAGAGGCGCATCTCGGATAAAACCTGGCCTAAAGCGGATTTCGAGAATCATATCGCGTATTATAAAAGTGTGACTGATTTACCCCTCTTGAAGGGGCGCAGTGATATCTATTCGTTCAATCAGGCACCTTTGATATTCTCTGGAAATACTTGGGCACCACGTCCTATTTTTCAGGGGTACTCAGCTTATACCCGGAGCCTTGCGGAAAAAAATATTCAACATTTACTTGGGGAGGATGCTCCAGATAATATCTTTTTCAGGGTAGAGCCTATCGATGGACGACTGCCGTCGATGGATGATGGCGCAAGCTGGCCTACACTTTTGACTGGGTATCATCCTGTTAGACGCCTTCCGGGATACCTACAGTTGGAAAGGAATGGTGCAGATAAGTATGCTGTTATCAGTGCTCGTGGAGAGCCTGTTGCGCACCAACTAGATGAAGTTATTGTTATTCCATTAACTAATAAGGTCTTGGTGGCAAAAATTGATGTAAAGCCTACCGTGCTTGGCCGCCTGGCTAACATTTTATTCAAGCCGGCAGAGTTGCGTATTGCTATAGTCTTGAACTCTGGAGAAGAACGGACTTATAGGGTTGTATCCGGGATGCTGAAATCAGGGGTAGTGATTTCTCCATTGGTTGAAGATACTTTTGATTTTAGTCTGCTGTACGGAGATGCTGATTTTTCGACTGGTAAAAGAGTTAAGTCAATTAAAGTTTATCAGGCGCACTCTTCGGATTTTTCTTGGCAATCTAAGTATTCTCTTCAATTTGATGAGTTGGAGGTGGCAAGGAAAATAGATCCTGTTAAATTTTTTGGATTTGATCCGGTTGATAATGATGCTGGCAAGTTGTCGCTTGTTAACGCTCAGAAGTGTGATGGCTCAATTGATATGATTAATGGGGTAAATCCTCTACCTGAAATACAATTGCATCGCCTAATGAGTGTTTCCGGCTGGCTTGCATCCTCTGTAAGCGAAGGGGTCCCGTCTGAGGCTGTTTATATTATGTTGAGCGATAAAACGGGGAAGAATACGTTTGTGAAAGCTAAGGTTAAATCTCGTATTGATGTGGCAAATGCATTTAAACAGCCGAATCTAGAATACGCAGGTTATTCTGTTGAATTCGATACGGAAGCTTTGCAAGGTGTATATAGTTTGCGGCTGGCGATGAAGCGAAATGGGCGTGTTGAAGTTTGCCCAGAGTATCTGATTTCCGCAACGATCAACGATCAGGTGAACTAATGAAAAAGATAATTCTTCCCGGTGGCGCCGGCTTAGTTGGACAGAATCTTGTCGCGAGGCTGAAAGCCAAGGGCTATAGCAACATCATAGTCCTAGACAAGCACAGGCAAAATATCGAAATACTCAAGCAGGTTCAACCTGACGTCGTTGTGGAATTTGCCGATCTGGCAGAGCCTGGTGACTGGCAGAGGCATTTCGTGGGGGCTGATGTGGTGGTCATGTTGCAGGCGCAAATCGGCGGGTTGGATTATCAAGAGTTTGTACGCAATAATGTTGATGCCACCGCACTGATTCTAGATGTGATTAAACGCAATGACATTCCGAACCTGATACATATTAGCTCCTCGGTTGTTGAGTCGGTAGCGGACGACTTTTACACACGAACCAAAAAAGATCAGGAAAAAATGGTTCTCGATAGTGGTGTTCCTTGCCCCATTCTGCGACCTACTTTGATGTTTGGCTGGTTTGATCGTAAACACCTCGGCTGGTTGTCGCGGTTTATGAAAAAAGTGCCTGTTTTTCCAATACCTGGGCATGGGCGTTATATGAGGCAGCCTTTGTATGTCGGCGATTTTAGTAAAGTCATTATCAGTTGCATCGAGAAGAATATCCGAGAAGGTATTTACAATATCTCAGGGCACGAGAAAATCGATTATATCGATATGATTCGTGTCATTAAAAAGGCGACGAACTCGAGCACCCCGATTGTGCGTATTCCATACACATTATTCTATGGGCTCATTTGGACGTGGTCTCTGTTTGACAAGAACCCACCGTTCACGACCCAACAATTAGCCGCTTTGAGCGCCAAGGATGAGTTTGAGGTGATTGACTGGCCGGGGATTTTCGACGTGCCCTACACCCCGTTTGCTGAAGCGGTGGATGAGACATTTAACGATCCAACGTACGGCAAAGTGGTTTTGGAGTTTTAAGCATGGGACAACGAATTGCAGTATTGGGCGCAGGGCCAATGGGGCTTGCCGTCGCCTACCAGTTGGCGCGTGACGGGCATACCCCGGTCATCTTCGAGGCCGATGATCGTGTGGGTGGTATGACTGCGGCTTTCGATTTCTCAGGTTTGAGTATTGAGCGTTACTACCATTTCCATTGTATTTCGGATCATGCGTTTCTCACCATGCTGGATGAGTTGAGCT
Source organism: Pseudomonas veronii (assembly GCF_002028325.1). NCBI lineage: Bacteria > Pseudomonadati > Pseudomonadota > Gammaproteobacteria > Pseudomonadales > Pseudomonadaceae > Pseudomonas > Pseudomonas veronii. The sequence continues at coordinate 1,882,081 of NZ_CP018420.1, forward strand.
TATCGGATCAAATGCGCTGGGTTGAAACTAAGATGGGCTATTGGTTCCAGAATCGCCTTCAACCTTGGGGTAATCCTATTGCGTTGTTGAAGTTCAAGGGGTTGAGTCTGATCGCTAAGTTTCGTTATGGTTTGCACGCTTTTCTTTGCACAAAACGAAACGATTGGAAACCGCTGGACGGTGTTGAAGCAACGGGCTGGATTCGACGTTGGGTTGGAGCAGAGGCCTGGGAGGTATTGTGGCGCCGCTTGTTCGATTACAAATTTTACGACTACACCGATAATCTTTCTGCCGCCTGGATCTGGAGCCGAATTCGTCGTATCGGACGTTCGCGCTACAGCCTATTTCGTGAAAAACTAGGTTATCTGGAGGGGGGGTCGGAAACTTTACTGCAGGCGATTAAGCGGGATATTGAGGCCAATGGTGGTGAAGTGCGGCTAAAGTCGCCAGTTACTAAAGTTCTGATAGACGAAGGCAGGGTCCAAGGCATTGAGTTGAATGGGCAAGTCGAGTACTTCGACAAGGTGATCAGTACCATTCCTTTACCCTATGTGCCACAGGTTATACCTGATTTGCCCGCTGATATTCTTCAGCGCTTTAATAGTTTAAAAAATGTGGCCGTAGTGTGTGTGATTGTAAAATTACGCAAGCCACTTAGTGAGAATTTTTGGTTGAATACCAATGATCCTGACATGGATATTCCTGGGTTGGTGGAATATAGCAACTTGCGTCCGTTGGATCAGCATATAGTTTATGTGCCGTTTTATGTACCGTCTGAGCACCCGAAATTTGCAGAGCCGGACCAAGTGTTTATTGAAAAAGTTAAGCGTTATCTAGAGAAGATCAACCCACTGCTGACTGATGACGACTTTCTGGAGTTGCGTGCTAGTCGTTATCGTTATGCTCAGCCAATTTGTGATCCGGGCTACCTGGATCGTCTTCCTCCGGTATCTCTTCCCGTTGAGGGGCTATGGGTTGCGGACACGTCCTATTATTACCCGGAAGACCGTGGCATATCGGAAAGTATTGATTTTGGCCGGAAAATGGCGCGGGATGCAGTTCAGTGATTCATCAGTTCATGTCTCGTCAGTTTTTGGTCTTCCTGCTCACCGGCGGAACAGCAGCAGCGGTCAATTTTGGGTCGAGGATTGTCTATAATCACTGGATAGGGTTTTCCAGTGCCGTTATCCTAGCGTACCTCACCGGTATGATCACCGCGTTTGTACTTGCCAAACTGCTTGTTTTCAAAGATGGCAAGCAATCGCTGCATCGTTCGGTAATTTTTTTCGTGTTGGTAAATGTTGTTGCCGTCTTCCAGACTTGGATGATTAGCATGGTGTTGGCTTTCTATATACTCCCTGGCCTAGGTATTCACCGTTTCGTGGCAGAGATTGCTCATGGCGTAGGTGTAATTGTTCCGGTGTTTACCAGTTATCTAGGCCACAAACGCTGGTCGTTTCGCTGAAAGCAGGTGTACTTGGGAGCTCAGTCACGGTACTGGGGCTGTCGCCCTCGCCCTCGCCTCCGTTGCCGATGGTAAGGGTCAAGGCCTTTATTGAAGCTTCGAGGGCGCTCCCGCTGTATGATTCATCGACTGACGAAATCAGCTTGTGGTTTTACGCTGAGGATTTAGGTGTCTGTCATCAAAAATTGAGCTGGAAGGAAAGTTGGGAACTATGGGTACATTACGGACAAATCTGCTTCGCCTCCCTCGCCGGCAGAAGCGCATTCTACAGGTCACCGCTGACACGCTGCTGGTGTGGCTTGCATTGTGGATGGCATTTGTGGTCCGGCTCGGTATCGACGAGTTGATCAATCCCGTAGTACAGCACTCATGGTTGTTTTTAAGTGCCCCGATAGTCTCGATTCCCCTCTTTATTCGATTTGGTATGTATCGTGCGGTGATGCGCTACTTTGGCAACGACGCCTTGATTGCGATTATCAAGGCCGTGAGCCTGTCTGCGTTGATCCTCGGCGTCGTGGTTTATTGGTACAGCAACCATGAAAGCGTCGTACCCCGTTCCATCATATTCAACTATTGGTGGTTGAGTTTGATCATGATCGGTGGATTACGCCTTGCAATGCGTCAGTACTTTCTGGGTGACTGGTTCACTGCCGTTCAGCATGTTCCCTTTACGAGCAGAGATGATGGATTATTGAAAGTTGCCATCTATGGTGCGGGGGCAGCAGGTAATCAATTGGTTGCAGCATTGCGGATGGGCAGAGTGATGCGCCCAGTAGCTTTTATTGATGACGACAGTGATATTGCAGGCAGGGTGATCTCTGGGTTGCAAGTATACAAGCCCAAGCACCTACAACAGATGCTTGAATCGACAGGTGCGCAAGAAATTCTCCTCGCCATTCCGTCTTCCAACCGTGCTCGTCGTCGCGAAATTCTCGGTCTTCTTGAAGACTTTCCACTCCATGTGCGAAGTGTTCCTGGCTTTATGGACCTTGCCAGTGGCCGAGTAAAGGTCGATGATATCCAAGAAGTCGATATAGCAGACTTACTTGGTCGCGACCCAGTTCCTGCCAATGGCGAGCTGCTTGAACATTGCATCAAGAGTCAAACTGTTCTGGTAACCGGTGCAGGAGGGTCTATTGGCTCTGAGTTGTGCCGACAGATTCTGGACCTGCGCCCCACCACACTTTTACTCTTTGAACACAGTGAGTTTAATCTATACAGTATTTTGTCTGAGTTAGAGCAACGGATTGTGCGGGAGTCATTGCCTGTTCGCATTTTACCAATACTAGGGTCTGTGCGTAATCAGCCCAAACTTTTAGATGTTATGAAAACTTGGCATGTAGACACCGTATATCATGCGGCGGCCTATAAACATGTGCCGATGGTCGAACACAATATTGCCGAAGGCGTGCTGAATAACGTGATTGGCACCCTCAACACCGCTCAGGCCGCGCTTCAAGCGGGTGTTAGCAACTTCGTACTTATTTCAACTGACAAAGCTGTACGCCCTACCAATGTCATGGGTAGTACTAAGCGTCTTGCTGAACTGACATTACAAGCGCTCAGCCGAGAGTTGGCCCCTGTGCTGTTTGGCGACAAGTCGAATATTTCTCACGTTAACAAAACGCGATTCACGATGGTTCGTTTCGGGAATGTGCTAGGCTCCTCGGGCTCTGTTATTCCGCTATTCTATAAGCAGATCAAGTATGGTGGACCACTTACGGTCACTCATCCGAAGATTACGCGCTACTTCATGACCATTCCCGAAGCTGCCCAGTTGGTTATCCAGGCTGGATCTATGGGGCTTGGTGGTGACGTGTTCGTTCTGGATATGGGCGAGCCTGTAAGGATCGTTGAATTAGCCGAGAAGATGATTCATCTGTCAGGCCTGAGCGTTCGCTCTGATAAAAATCCCCATGGTGATATTGCTATCGAGTTTTCGGGGTTGCGCCCAGGGGAAAAACTTTATGAAGAGCTGCTGATCGGGGATAACGTGGTTGCAACTCAGCATCCGATGATTATGAGTGCTAATGAGGACCATCTTTCGTGGGACGTACTCAAGGATAAGCTGACAGAGCTTCTTGCGGCCGTGGAGCAGGACGACTACACCCGCGTCCGCCAACTCTTGCGCGAAACTGTAAGTGGCTACTCCCCAGAAGGCGAAATCGTCGACTGGATCTACCAGCAACGTCGCCTGGAACCATGAGTTAACACTCTGTAACCCACCCACTTTTGACACCCTCCGACCATCGCCTAAGTTAGAAAAGCAGCTTCGGAAAAGCTGCTTTTTCTACCTCACCGATGTCATGGAGCCTCACCAATGCAAAACACCTACCTTACCTCCCTAATCTTCGCCGTCCTCACCACACTCTCCGCCGCCACTACCGCCGCCCCATCAATCAAACCCGAGCCCCCAACCCCGATCGCCGTCCAGATAGTGCAGGCTGAGCAATCCTCCAAGGTCAACCTCAACGCCGCCGACGCCGAAACCCTGCGTCGTGACCTTTTTGGCATCGGTGCCGCCAAGGCCAATGCAATCATCGCCTATCGCGAGAGCAACGGTCCGTTCATGGCGGTGGATGAGTTGTTGGAAGTAAAGGGTATCGGCAAGGCGTTGCTGGAGAAGAATCGTGGCAGGTTAGAGATCAAGTAAGCATCGAGGGGCCGGTCAGTGACCGGCCTTTTTTCATCCGGGATGTGCGCTTACAAACCGTCGCGCACGATTTCGACGATGCGTGTTTACCACGCTGAATTTTTTTACATCGCGCAGGCGTTGGCATGAAAAGTGATTACTCACACAGGGAGGATTGTTCAACAATCGTGAGGTAACGATGACACTCAGCTTGTCCTTAGCCGACCAGATCGCCCTGGAACTGCGTGCCGACATCATTGGTGGCCGACTGTTGCCGGGAATGGCATTGGTCGAAGCCGAGCTGGTCAAGGCCTATAACGCGTCGCGCAATACTATTCGTGAGGCGTTGCACCGTTTGGAGCGGGAAGGGTTGACGCGCTATGTGCGCAACAAGGGCGTGGTGGTTCGTCGGTTGGAGCGCGAAGAGGTGCATGATTTATTTGTCGTCCGCCGCACGCTCGAATTGCAGGCCATTGCCCAGAGCGGTGCGTTCACCCAGGATCAATCCGAGCGTATGCAAAACGCCATCGAGGCCACCGCCCTTGCCCGGGAGCGTGAGGACTGGCGTGCGGTTGCGACCCACAGCCTGTTGGTGCATCAGCAGATTGTCGGGCTGATGCGCAGCCCGTTGTTCGACGAGTTTTTCGCCCAGGTGATTGCGCAGTTGCGTCTGGTGTTCTGCGCCGCGCCCGATGAGCAGCGTTTCCAGTCGCCCTGGCTGGAACGGGACCTTGAGATCCACACGTTATTAGCCAATAACAACAAGCTGGCGGCCGGGGAGGCGATGAGTGTGTACCTGGATGATTCAGAACGGCAGTCGTTGGCCCTGTTTACTTTCCCTTGATCGAGGAACCGCAGCATGTACAAAGACTATCCAGCCGCTTACCAGGTCAGCAAAGGTTCGGCGTTGCAGGTCGACACCGCGTTTTACGAGCGTATCCGTGAGCGCAAGGATCAACGCACCTTGGTCGAACAGTTCGAGGTGCCGATTCGCACGGGCAGGGCGTGGAAGGTGCCGGCCGGGCATGTGTTCCGTGTGACTACGCCGGTGGGGCCACAGGTGGGCGACTTCAATGTGTGGAACGCCAACGACCCGCGCGAACGCCTGTGGGCCGCGCGCACGCGTCAGTTGCAGGGCGCGCATGTCAGCACCCATGACCGGTTGTGGTCGAACCTGCCGTTCCTGCGGCCGCTGGTGACCATCACCGATGACAGCCTGGCCAGCTACGGCATCGATGAGCACGGCGGGCGCCTGCATGATTTGCTCGGTACGCGCTGCGATCCGTATGTGAACCGCATGCTCACTGGTGAAGATTTCCATCATCACTGTCACTCGAACCTGACCCGTGCGGTGTTGCCTCACGGTCTGACGGAATTTGACGTGCATGACGTGCTGAACATCTTCCAATGCACCGGCCTCAATCACGACGACATGTATTTCATGAAAGCCTGTCCGGCGCAGAAGGGCGATTACCTGGAGTTTTTTGCCGAGATTGATTTGTTGTGTGCGCTGTCGACCTGCCCGGGCGGGGATCTGTCGCTGCCGATGTGGGGCCCGGATGCGCAGGACCCGCTGACGGTGTGTCGTCCGCTGGGGGTTGAGATTTATCGACTGGAAGCCGAGTTGCTGAACGGCTGGAGTCAGCCGGAGCGTGCTGCTTATAAAGGGCAGCACGGTTTGCAGATTGCCAAGGCGGAATGGGAGTAGGGCTGAAGAGGGGCTGCTTCGCCGCCCGACGGGAGCAAGCGCCCTCGCCACATGGGATCAGCGGTCCTGCCCATCCTTGGCATCCGCCTGCGCATTGCGCTCGGCCACGCGTTTGCGTTGTTCGTCGGTGAGTTCCACTTTGTTGGCGCTGTCACGCAGCATCAGCAGCCCGCCGACGATCGACCCGATCGCAACCACCATAATCAACCATGCATACCACGGCATAACGCTCTCCTTGAGGCAGATTGCCGTGGGAGGTTTTCCCACGGTAATAACTGCTTTGAGTTACAGGCTTTCTGAGTAGTTCAGTGTAGGCCTGTTCCGCCTCAAAACCTTAGAGCCCGGTCAACATTGCATCTGCCGGTGCAGCGGCGCGGTCGTGCGCGGTCATCTGGAAGTAGATGAAGCCGACCACCATGAAGCCGAGGAAGATCATGCCGATCAGCGCGTTGAACCAGGCCATGGCCACCAGGCACACCACCGCCAGCACCAGCGCGATGCCCGGCACGATCGGGTAGCCCGGAGCGCGGAAGGTGCGTTCCAGCAGCGGTTCGGTCTTACGCAGTTTGAACAGGCTGAGCATGCTCATGATGTACATCACGATGGCGCCGAATACGGCCATGGTGATCATTGCTGCAGTCAGGGTCATGCCGCCCAGGTTGATCAAACCGTCGCTGTAGATGGCGGCAATACCGACCACGCCGCCAGCGATGATTGCCCGGTGCGGTGTATGAAAACGCGACAGCTTGGCCAGGAACGGCGGCAGGTAGCCGGCCCGAGCCAGGGCGAAGAATTGGCGCGAGTAGCCAAGGATGATGCCGTGGAAGCTCGCCACCAAACCGAACAGGCCGATCCACACCAGCATGTGCAGCCAGCCGGAGCTTTCGCCTACTACGGTTTTCATCGCCTGGGGCAGCGGGTCGTTGATGTTCGACAAGGTGCGCCAGTCGCCCACGCCGCCGGCGAAGAACATCACGCCCATGGCCAGGATCACCAGGGTCAGGATGCCGCTGATGTAGGCTTTCGGAATGGTGCGCTTGGGATCTTTCGCTTCCTCGGCCGCCATGGCCGCGCCTTCGATGGCGAGGAAGAACCAGATCGCGAAGGGGATCGCCGCGAACATTCCGGCAATCGCCGGGGCCCCGAAGGTGTCGGAGCCGGCCCAGCCATTAAGGGCGAAGTTGCTGAAGCTGAACGCGGGGGCGACCACGCCCATGAACACCAGCAGTTCGGCGACGGCGAGTACGCACACCACCAGTTCGAAGGTGGCGGCGAGTTTCACGCCGAGGATGTTCAGGCCCATGAACACGATGTAGGCGCCGACAGCGGCGTGTTTCGGATCGAGTGCGGGAAACTGCACATTCAGATACGCACCGATGGCCAAGGCGATGGCGGGCGGGGCGAACACGAATTCGATCAGGGTCGCCAGGCCGGCAATCAGGCCGCCTTTTTCCCCAAACGCGCGGCGGCTGTAGGCAAAGGGCCCACCTGCGTGGGGAATGGCGGTGGTCAGTTCGGTGAAACTGAAGATAAAGCAGGTGTACATCGCGGCGACCATCAACGAGGTCACCAGGAAGCCCAAGGTCCCGGCCACGCCCCAGCCATAGCTCCAGCCGAAGTATTCCCCGGAAATCACCAGCCCGACTGCGATGCCCCACAAATGCAGGGTGCCCAAGGTGGGTTTGAGTTGTGTGTTCATCGTATTGCGCTCCCTGAACCGGTTGGAATGATTCAAGGTGTTGCAGCGGCCATGCCAGCCTGAGAATCATTGTCGTAAAGCTGCGCTACTGTCGTTTGGGGGATGGTTTGGCGTTTGAATTTTCCTGTTGCTGCACCAGATAAGTGCGGCGGTGACTGTGCCGGTGCTATCGGGAGCAAGCTCCCTCCCACAGGTTGATCGGCGCTCGGCATGACAACTCGGTCAAGTGTGGGAGGGCGCTTGCCCCCGATAGCACCCGCCCAGGCGCCGAAACCCCCGGTGTAAACCCCGCATAAACCCACTCTTTACGCCATCTTTACGCCCCACCCAGCCCCTCGCTCTCGTTCCTTTACACCACTCCTGCCGACAATTGCCCCACACGCGGCACTCGCCGCAAAACGGAGAGACTTCCATGAGCGTTCTGGACGGGGTGTCACTGCTATTGGCCGTGGCGCTGTTCATTTATCTGCTGGTTGCGCTGTTACGCGCGGATCGGAACTAGGAGCAGGCTATGCACAGTTATGACTATTGGCTGATCATCGCCTTCTTCGCCGTGGTACTGGTGCCGGCCCCGTTCCTGGGGCGGTTCTATTACAACGTGATGGAAGGCCGGCGCACTTGGCTCACGCCGCTGCTCGGGCCCGTGGAGCGCGCGTGCTATCGCCTCTCGGGCGTGGACGCGCAACAGGAACAGAGCTGGCAGAAATACATGTTGGCGTTGCTGGCGTTCAACCTCGCCGGGTTTGTGTTGCTGTTCTCGATCCTGTTGTTCCAGGACTACCTCCCACTGAACCCGCAGAAATTGCCGGGCCAGGAATGGACCCTGGCCTTCAACACCGCGGTCAGCTTCATGACCAACACCAACTGGCAGTCCTACAGCGGTGAAGCGTCCCTCAGCTACCTCAGCCAGATGGCCGGCCTCACCGTGCAGAACTTCGTCAGTGCGGCCACCGGCTTGGCAGTCCTGGTCGCGCTGTGCCGTGGGATCGGTCGCAAATCCACCCAGACCCTGGGCAACTTCTGGGTCGACATGACCTGCGCCACGCTCTACGGCCTGTTGCCGTTGTGCCTGGTGATGGCGTTGTTCCTGGTGTGGCAGGGCGTGCCGCAAACCTTCGCGCATTATGTTGATGCCGTGACCCTGCAGGGTGTCGACCAGGTGATCCCTTTGGGCCCGGCGGCCAGCCAGATTGCGATCAAGCAACTGGGCACCAACGGCGGCGGTTTCTTTGGCGTGAACTCGGCGCATCCGTTTGAAAACCCGACGGCCTGGGCCAACCTGTTCGAGTTGTCGGCGATCATCCTGATCCCGGTGGCGCTGGTGTTTACCTTCGGCCATTACGTGAAGGATCTGCGTCAGAGCCGGGCGATCCTCGCTTGCATGCTGGCCCTGTTCCTGATCGGCGGTGCAACCTCGCTGTGGGCCGAGTACCAGCCCAATCCGACCCTGAACAACCCGGCGGTTGAGCAGACCGCGCCGCTGGAAGGTAAAGAAGCGCGCTTCGGCACCACTGGCACCGTGTTGTGGTCGGTGACCACAACCGCGGCGTCCAACGGTTCGGTCAACGGCATGCACGACAGCCTCAGCCCCCTCAGCGGGATGGTGGCACTGGTCAACATGATGGTCGGCGAAGTGATCTTCGGCGGCGTCGGCGCCGGTATGTACGGCATGTTGCTCAACGTGTTGATCGCGGTGTTCCTCGCCGGCCTGATGATCGGCCGCACTCCGGAATACCTGGGCAAGAAGCTGCAGGCCAAGGAAGTGCAATTGCTGGTCGTGACCCTGATGGTGATGCCGATCGGCGTGCTGGTGCTCGGTGCCCTCGCTTCCAGTCTGCCCGGCCCGGCCGGTGCGATCAGCAACCCTGGCCCCCACGGGTTCAGCCAGTTGCTTTATGCCTACACCTCGGCCAGTGCCAACAACGGTTCGGCGTTCGGCGGCTTCAGTGCCAACACGCCGTTCCACAACTTGATGCTGGGCCTGGGCATGTTGATCGGTCGCTTCGGCTACATCCTCCCGGTACTGGCCCTGGCCGGCAGCCTGGCGATGAAGAAGACCGCACCGATTGGCCAGAACAGCTTCCCCACCCATGGTCCGCTGTTCGTGACCCTGTTGACCGTGACTATTTTGCTGGTGGGCGGCCTGACCTTCCTGCCGACACTGGCACTGGGCCCTATTGCTGAACACCTGAGCATGGCTGCTTTTAAATGAAGAGCCGAGGGATATGAAAATGAACATGCCTGCAAAAAACGCGAGCCCGGTCAAAACCCACGAACCCGCCAAAACCGCGATCTCCGCGCTGTGGCGCCCGGCGCTGGTCCAGGCGTTCGTCAAGCTCGACCCACGGCAACTGCAACGCTCGCCGGTGATGCTGGTGGTCGAACTGACCGCCATCCTCACCACCGTGCTGTGCCTGGTGCCCGACACCGCCGTGCCGACCTTCGTCGCCGCGCAAATCGCCGTGTGGCTGTGGTTCACCGTGCTGTTCGCCAACTTCGCCGAAGCCTTGGCCGAAGGGCGTGGCAAGGCCCGCGCCGACAGCCTCAAGGCCGGCAGCGAAGGCCTCAGCGCTCGGCGCAAGGAGGCCGATGGCAGCTTCAAGGTCGTGCCCGCCACCAGCCTGCGCAAAGGTGATGTGGTGCGCGTCGCCGCCGGGGAAATGATCCCCGGCGACGGCGAGGTCATCGAAGGCATCGCCGCGGTCAACGAAGCGGCGATCACGGGCGAATCCGCGCCGGTGATCCGCGAATCCGGCGGCGATCGCTCGGCCGTCACCGGCAACACGCGCCTGGTCTCGGACTGGCTGCTGATCCGCATCACCGCCAACCCCGGCGAGTCCACGCTGGACCGCATGATCGCGCTGGTGGAAGGCGCCAAACGCCAGAAAACCCCCAACGAAGTGGCGCTGGATATCCTGCTGATCGGCCTGACCCTGATCTTCCTGCTGGTGGTCGTGACCCTGCAGCCGTTCGCCCACTTCGCCAATGGCAGCTTGCCTTTGGTGTTCCTGGTCGCCCTGCTGGTGACGCTGATTCCTACCACCATCGGTGGCTTGCTCTCGGCCATCGGTATCGCCGGCATGGACCGCCTGGTGCGCCTCAACGTGATCGCCAAGTCCGGTCGCGCCGTGGAAGCGGCGGGGGACGTGCATGTGTTGTTGCTGGACAAGACCGGCACCATCACCTTTGGTAACCGTCGCTGCGCGGCAGTGGTGGCGGCGCCAGGCGTGAGCGGCCGGGAACTGGCCGAGGGCGCGCTGCTGGCGTCCCTGGCGGATGACACGGCAGAAGGTAAATCCATCGTTGAATACCTGCGGGCCCTGCACCCACAGGCCGAGCCGTCCCTGGCGGAACTGACTGCTGTGCCGTTCACCGCCGAAACCCGTTTGTCCGGCGTCGACTATCAGGGCCGCGTATTCCGCAAAGGCGCCGTGGACTCGCTGCTGGCGTTTATCGGTCAGCCTCGCGGCGACCTGCAACCGGCCCTGTCGCGGGAAGTCGACAAGATCGCCCAGAGCGGCGGCACGCCGTTGCTGGTGTGCGCCGATGGCAAGTTGCTCGGTGCGATTCATCTGAAGGACGTGGTCAAGCCCGGCATCCGCGAACGGTTTGCCGAGCTGCGCAAGCTGGGGATCCGCACCGTGATGGTCACCGGCGACAACCCGCTGACAGCGGCCGCGATTGCTGCGGAAGCCGGCGTGGACGACGTGTTGGCCGAAGCCACCCCGGAGAAAAAACTCGCACGGATCCGCCACGAACAGAACGACGGCCGACTGGTGGCGATGTGCGGCGACGGCGCCAACGACGCCCCGGCGCTGGCCCAGGCGGACGTCGGCATGGCGATGAACGACGGCACCCAGGCTGCCCGCGAAGCGGCCAACATGGTCGACCTCGACAGCGACCCGACCAAGCTGCTGGACGTGGTGCAGATCGGCAAGGAATTGCTGGTGACCCGCGGCGCGCTGACCACCTTTTCCATCGCCAACGACGTGGCCAAGTACTTCGCGATCCTGCCGGCGCTGTTCGCCTCGATCTACCCGCAACTGGGCGTGCTCAACGTGATGCACCTGCAGAGCCCGCAGAGCGCGATCCTCTCGGCCATCGTGTTCAACGCGCTGATCATCGTCGTGCTGATTCCCCTGGCGCTGCGCGGTGTGCGGGTGCAGGCGGCGAGTGCGGCGGCGTTGCTGCGGCGCAACCTGTTGATCTACGGCCTGGGCGGGATTGTGGTGCCGTTCGTGGGCATCAAGGCGATCGACATGTTGCTGACCGCGCTGCACCTGGTTTGACCCGATGCCTGTGGGCACCGGCAAAGCGGTGGCCACAGGTTGCACTGACCGAATCGAGGAATTTGAAATGTCCAACATTATCCGTCCGGCCTTGAGCCTGCTGGTCCTCATGACCCTGATCACCGGCGTCGCCTACCCGTTGGTGGTGACCGGCGTCGCCCAGGTTGCCTTCCCGGACCAGGCCAACGGCAGCCTGGTGCGCGACGCCAGCGGCAAGGTGCGCGGCTCCAGCCTGATCGCTCAGGACTTTACCGGCGACAGCTGGTTCCACCCGCGTCCTTCGGCAGGCGCGTTCGCGACCGTGTCCAGCAGCGCGAGCAACCTGGGGCCAAGCAACCCGGCACTGGCCACGCGCGTGTTCGATGACGCGAATAAACAGTTCGTGCCCGCGCAAGGGCCGGTGCCGTTAGCCTCGCTGACTACCTCCGGCAGCGGTCTTGATCCACACTTGCCTCCGCAGGCGATTGCCTATCAACTGGCGCGGGTAGCCGCCGCGCGGAATGTGCCGGTGGCCACCCTGCAACGCTTGCTGGATGAACACATCGAAAGCCCACTGGTGGGCCCGCCGGTGGTGAATGTGCTGGCGCTGAACATGGCCCTGGAAAAATTGTAAACAGGAGCGCCGCTATCGCGGGCAATGCATTCCAAATGTGAGAGAGGGCTTGCCCGCGATATCGCCCTGAAAGACACCCTATAAACCCCTGAAGGAACCCCCGCGCATGAGCGACTCCGGCCGCGCCGATGCCCTGTTAGCCGATCTGCCCCGGGACGGCCGTGGCCGGCTCAAAGTCTTCCTTGGCGCCGCGCCGGGTGTGGGCAAGACCTACGCCATGCTCCAGGCCGCCCACACACAGTTGCGCCAGGGCGTCAGGTTGCTCGCTGGCGTGGTCGAAACCCACGGCCGCGCTGAGACCGAAGCGTTGCTCAGCGGCCTGCCGCAGCAACCGTTGCTGCGCAGTGAATACCGGGGCGTGATGCTCGAGGAAATGGACCTGGACGGCCTGCTCGCCGCCAAGCCGCAACTGGTGCTGGTGGACGAACTGGCCCACAGCAACGCGCCCGGCAGCCGCCATGAAAAGCGCTGGCAGGATATTCAGGAACTGCTCGCCGCCGGCATCAACGTGTTCACCACGGTCAACGTCCAGCACCTGGAAAGCCTCAACGATCAGGTGCGTGGCATTACCGGCGTGCAGGTGCGCGAAACCCTGCCCGATTGGGTCTTGCAGGAGGCCGATGAGCTGCTGCTGATCGACCTGCCGTCCCGCGAGTTACTGGAGCGCCTGCGCGACGGCAAGGTGTATGTGCCAGAACAGGCCCGTGCGGCCATCGACGCGTTTTTCACCCAGACCAACCTGATGGCCCTGCGCGAGCTGGCGATGCAAACCGCCGCCGCTCACGTCGACGACGACCTGGCCCAGGGTTACCGCCAACTCGGCCAGGCCGCGCCGGCCGTGCGTGGGCGCTTGCTGGTCGGCGTCGACGGCGATGCGCAAGCCGAACGCCTGGTGCGCCATGCCAGCCGCGTGGCCCAGCGTCGCCATCTGCCTTGGACCCTGGTGCATATCGATAACGGCCGCGCACGCGATGAACAAGCACGCCTGCGTCTGCAAAATGCCCAGCAACTGGCCGAACGCCTCGGCGGTGACGTGGTGCTGCTGCGTGCGGGTGAGGTGACCAAGACGTTGATCCAGCATGCCGCCGAGCGCCGCGCCAGCCTGGTGCTGGTCGGGCAGTCGCGGATGAACTGGCGACGTCGGCTGTTCGGCGGTGGCGTGGCCGAGCGCCTGATGCGCAATGCGCGCGGTCTGGAAATCAATATCCTCGACAGCGACGACGTACCTGCACCGCCGCGTCTGCCGGATGTGCGCGGGCTGGTGTGGTTCGACTATGCGCTGGCGGTGGTCGCGACGGTGATCGCGGCGGCCCTGGCCTGGGCGGTCGCCAGTGTGTTGCCGTTGCCGAATATCTCGCTGGTGTTTCTCGCGGCGGTATTGCTGGTGGCGGTGCGCAGCAGCCTGGGGCCGTCCCTGATGTGCGCGGCGCTGTCGTTCCTGACGTATGACTTCCTGTTTATTCCGCCTAAATTCTCCTTCGCCATCCAGCGTGAAGAAGACGTGCTGACTCTGTTGTTCTTCCTGCTGATGGCGGCGCTGACCGGCAACCTCGCGGCGCGCCAGCGCCGGCAGTTGCAGGCGTTGCGCGATACCCAGGAAGAAACCAGCGAGCTGCTCGACCTGTCGCGCAAACTCACCGCCGCCACCGACCGCCAGGCGGTGATCAGCGCGGCGGCGCATCACCTGGAAGGCTGGAGCGACCTGGATCTGTGCCTGGTCAACCGCGACGGCCAGGGCGGCTGGAAAGTCGAGACCGGCGGGCCGCTGACCTTCACCGAAGCCGAACGCGCCGCCGCCGACTGGGCCTGGCAGCATGATCAGCCGGCGGGCAAGGGCACCGGCACGTTGCCGTTCGGGGGCTGGTGGTGGTGGCCGCTGTCGAGCGAAGAGGGCCCGCTGGGGTTGCTCGGTGTCAGTGCAAAACCCGGTATGGAACTGAGCGGCCAGCGGCGTCGCTTGCTGATCGCCTTGAGCCAGCCGCTGGCCCAGGCGTTGGCCCGCGCGCAATTGGCGCAGGAGCTGGAATCCGCGCGCCTGCACGGCGAGACCGAGCAACTGCGCAGTGCCTTGCTCGCCTCGGTGTCCCACGATTTGCGCACGCCGTTGACGTCCATGCGTGGCAGTATCGACAGCCTGCTGGCACTCGGCGAAGCCATCCCGCTGGAGGATCGCCGCGAGTTGCTCGAAGGCACCCGCGATGAAGCCGAGCGCCTCGACCGCTATATCCAGAACCTGTTGGACATGACCCGCCTGGGCCACGGCGCGTTGAAGCTGGCGCGCGATTGGGTCTCGCCCGGTGATATCGTCGGCAGCGCCCTCGGCCGTTTGCGCGCGGTGCTGGCGCCGTTGCAGGTGAGGATCGATGTGCCGTCTGAACTGCCGTTGCTGTATGTGCATGCCGCGTTGATCGAGCAGGCGCTGGTCAACGTGCTGGAAAACGCCGCTCGATTCTCGCCGGCCCAGGGCCATTTGCACGTCAGCGCCGGGGTGTCGGATAACCAGCTATTCTTCGCCGTGGCGGACGAGGGCCCCGGGATTCCCGAAGACGAGCGCGCGAAGATTTTCGATATGTTCTACACCGCTGCCCGTGGCGATCGCGGCGGCCAGGGCACCGGTCTGGGCCTGGCGATCTGCCAGGGCATGGTCGGCGCCCATGGCGGGCACATCAGCGTCGCCGATGGGATTGGCGGGCGGGGCACTTGCATCACGCTGTTCCTGCCGCTGCCGACACAGCCTGGCCTGGAACGCGAGGCGTGAGCTACTCTCTTTTTTCGATGGATTTTGATTGGACACCATGAGCCAGACCGCGACGATTTTGGTCATTGACGACGAACCGCAGATCCGCAAATTCCTGCGCATCAGCCTGGCCTCCCAGGGCTACAAAGTGATCGAGGCCGGCACTGGCAACGAAGGCCTGGCCCAGGCCGCCTTGAGCAAGCCGGATTTGCTGGTACTCGACCTCGGCTTGCCGGACATGGACGGCCAGCAGGTGCTGCGCGAGTTTCGTGAGTGGTCGACGGTGCCGGTGCTGGTGTTGTCGGTGCGCGCCAGCGAAGTGCAAAAGGTCGAGGCGCTGGATGGGGGCGCGAACGATTACGTCACCAAACCCTTTGGCATCCAGGAATTTCTGGCCCGCGTGCGCGCCTTGTTGCGCCAGGCCCCAGCGGGTGAAGCCCAGGAAGCGGCGTTGTGTTTTGGCCCGCTGACGGTGGATCTGGCCTTCCGCCGCGTATTGCTGGACGGTGCCGAAGTGGCGCTGACCCGCAAGGAATACGCGGTGCTGGCGCAACTGGCGCGGCATCCGGGGCGGGTGATTACCCAGCAACAACTGCTCAAGGACATCTGGGGGCCGACCCATACCGAGGACAGCCACTACCTGCGCATCGTGGTGGGCCACCTGCGCCAGAAGCTGGCGGATGATCCGACTCAGCCGCGGTTTATCGTGACCGAGGCGGGGGTGGGGTATCGGTTGTTGGGGGCTTAGGCCTGGTGGGTTTTCGTTGGCTGTCAGGGCCTCATCGGGGGCAAGCCCCCTCCCACAGGTTGAAGGCGTTCACAAATCAAAATGTGGGAGGGGCGGTGCGACGATTCGACTTGCCCCCGATAGGGCCCCCAGCCACACCGCCAATCTCAGTGCTGCTCACTCTCATACCGATCCAACGTATCACTGGCGATCTCGCGCCCCAGGGCGATCAGTTCCGGCGCCTTGTAGAACTCGAAAAACCGGCACACCCGCTTCGGCACGTTGATCAGCACATCCGGCGGGTAGCCGGCGATCTTGTATTGCGCCAGCGATGTCTGCATCACCTCGAAGCTCTGGTTGATCAGGTCCAGCAATGATGCCGGGCCGACGTTGTCGATGATGAACGATCCGGTCGCCGACTTCGGCGCCCCGGCTTTTTCCGGGGCGGCGGCGGGCTGCTGGGATTCCGGTTCGGCCGACTCCAGCCACGGGTTGATCTCGGCCGCTTGGGCCTGCAAGGCTTCCTGTTCGAGCTTCATCAACTGCTCGGCCTGCTTGCGGCGAAACGGCAAGTGCGAACCCAGCGACTTCGCCAGGCTGTTGAAGCGGCTCTTGAATGCCGGCGGCCGCTGGATCACCGGCAAGTGGTAGTGTTTCTGGTTGGTCGCGTTGAGGTTGACGGCAATGATCAAGTCGCAATGGCTCGACACCACCGGTACGATCGGCAGCGGGTTGAGCAGGCCGCCGTCCACCAGCATGCGGTTGCCCTGCATCACCGGGGTGAACAGGCTCGGAATCGCCGCCGATGCGCGCATGGCCTGATGCAGGCAGCCTTCCTGGAACCAGATTTCCTGCTGGTTGGTGAGGTCGGTGGCCACGGCGGTGTAGGGGATGCGCAGCTCTTCGATATTGATCTCGCCGACGATCTTGCGGATCTGCCCGAAGACCTTCTCGCCGCGAATCGCTCCCAGGCGGAAGCTCACATCGACCAGGCGCAGTACGTCGAGGTAATCCAGGCTTTCGATCCAGTTGCGATACTCGTCGAGTTTGCCGGCAGCATAGATTCCGCCGACCACCGCGCCCATGGAGCAGCCGGCGATACAGGCGATGTCGTAGCCGCGCCGTTCGATTTCCTCGATCACACCGATATGGGCATAGCCCCTGGCCCCACCGGAGCCCAGCACCAAGGCAACACGCTTCTTCATGGTCGATGTCCTTCGTTAAGCAGGCGCCCACAATGCACCTAATACGGGGGCGGCTTCAATCTTCGCGCCACCGCGCAATATTTTTCCAGAATAGCGGCTAGGCTCGGGTATGCTCTGGCAATAGGCGCTTTTGATTTCGGGTGGCGGACAAGGCACTTTTCTTTGTAGGCAACGTCTACACGGTACGACCGTTTTTCTTTATTTTGAGGTGTCATCGATGAAAGCCTGGATGTGTGTGCCTGTGATCATGTTGGCCCTGGCCGGTTGCGCCGGGAAAACTGCCTATCGCGACAGCTGCGGCAGCCAATTGGACGCCGCGTGGAAAGAGCTGGACCTGGCCAAGGCCGAAGGCTTTGCCGGCACCGTGAGTTACTCCAAGGCCTTGTCCCTGCTGACCGGCGCCAAGACCCAGCAGCAATTCGAAGCGTTCGAAGGCTGCGCCAACAAGGCCGAGAAGGCGCGTTTCTATATTCGTGAGTCGCGCGCCGGCCGCTGATTCGTCGCAGCTGTCGAGTGCAACCAGGCTGCGTCAGCGGTTTGAGTGATGCAGGGATTATTCGTCGTCAGTGGAGGAAAACATGTCAGCCTTGGTAGATCAGTTAGTCGCTCAGGTCATCGGCCTGGAAGTAGGGTTACTGAGCTGCCAGGCTCGGCTCGCCGCCGTCACCGACGATGAAGCCCTGCATGATTTACGCACCACCGTGCGGCGCCTGCGTAGCCTGTTGCGACCCTTGCGCGGCTTGCCGGGGGTCGAACAACTCGAACTGGCCGCCAGTACCGTCGGCCAATTGACCACCCCGTTGCGCGATCGTGAAGTGCTGGCCGCGCATCTGCACCAGCACGGTCACCATGCCGCCGCCGACCGTCGTCTGCGCCTGCAACCCGAGGCCTATCGCCACGTCGCCCAGGGCCCGGAGCTGGCGCACCTGCTGCAGATCCTCGATGCATTCCCGCGGTTTATCCGTGCCTCGCAACACCAGAAACTGCTCAGGGGCCTGCGCACGCGTATCGAGAAACGCCTGACCAAGCAATGGCACAACCTCGATGACGCCCTGCAGGACCCCAGCCACGATCGCCACCGTCTGCGTTTGTTGATCAAGCGCGTGCGCTACGCCGCCGAAGCCTACCCCGAGCTGGACAAGCTGCCGGTCAAGGCCGTGTTGCGCCTCAAGCAAGCCCAAGGCGCCCTGGGCGATTGGCATGATTGCTGGCAGTGGCTGCTCCAGGCTGAGCATCAAGCCGATCTGCAGCCCTGTGTGACGATTTGGCGTCGCACCATGGCCCAGGCCGAAGGCGAGGCGGATCGGGTGCTGGACAAACTCTGCGCGGATTGTTTCTGAGCCGGTCCGGTTTTTGGCCGGAATAGGCGCTGTACCTGGTGGGTGCGCTGGTTAAGATCGCTGCTCCGGTCTTTTTGATGTGAGGTCGCCATGCGCTTCAGTGATTTGCTCGACGCCGCCCGTAACCACCCGCTTGAGGTCACCATCCCCGCCGAATGGGCGCAGGGTCGCGCGACCTTTGGTGGCCTGGTGGCCGCTTTGCAATATGAAGCGCTACGCGCCCAGGTCCCTGCCGACCGGCCGTTACGCTCGTTGGCAATCACTTTTGTCGGCCCGGTCGCCGCGGATGTGCCCGCCAGTTATCACGTCGAAGTGCTGCGCGAAGGCAAGGCGGTCAGCCAATTGCTTGGCCGGGTGGTGCAGAACGGTGAAGTGGCGACGCTGGTCCAGGCCAGTTTTGGCGCGTCCCGTGAGTCGCAAGTCGTGGTGCCGAGCGAGCCGCCGCCGACCTTCAAACATTGGGATGAATGCCAGGAGCTGCCGTATATCCAGGGCGTCACCCCGGAATTCATGCGGCACCTGGCGATGCGCTGGAGTGTCGGCGGCCTGCCGTTTACCGGCAATACCTCCCGCGACATGGGCGGTTGGGTGCGCTTGCGCGGCGATGTGAAAGAAGAGCCGCTGACCGAGTCGCACATCCTCGCCCTGGTGGATGCCTGGCCGCCGGCGTTGCTGCCGCACCTGCGCAAGCCCGCGCCGGGCAGTACCCTGACCTGGACCATCGAGTTTATCCAGCCGCTGCAAGACCTCACCACACTTGACTGGTGCCAGTACTACGTCAACATCGAACACGCCCGTGACGGCTACGGCCATGCCGCTGCGGCGCTGTGGAGCCCGAGCGGCGAGTTGATCGCCATCAGCCGCCAGACCGTGGTGGTCTTCGCCTGACCTTCAGTGCCGGTGGCGCTGACGCCAGGCGCGCCACCAGCCACCGCTGAGCACAAAGCGCGGGAAGCTCACGAACTGCTCGACCAACAGGCGTTGGACCGCGTCTTTGCGGTCGCTGAACGGTTCACCGGCCTGGGCTTCCAGGCTGTGGCCATGCCGCTGCAAGGCAAGGCCGGCGAGGATGCCGACAACGCCCACGGCCAAACTGGCCAGGCTCAGGCTGAACACCCCGGAAACGACCAACAGAAACCCGATGATAAACAGCGGCACCGCGATCATGTGCAACGCCAGGTTGGTCGGGTGCTGGTGGTTTTGCGGGTACTGACGCCATTGCCAGGCGGGGAGATTGGGATGACGTTTGCCCATGATGATGAATCCTCTGTCCGTTGAAATAACTTGAACAGAGTTTAGGTCGGGTCGGCTGGCGCGGCGAATCAAGGCTGGCTATGGGGGCCATAGCCTCGCCTTGTATTGCTTATAGCTTCAACTGGCCAATCGCCTTGCTCAACTCCCCGGCCAATGTGGCGAGCTGATTGCTGGTGGTGGCCGAATCAACGGTCTGCTGCACGGTGTTCTCGGTCACATCACGAATACTCACCACGGCGCGGTTCATCTCTTCGGCGACATGGCTCTGCTGTTCGGCGGCGACGGCGATCTGGGTGTTGCTTTCGCGCATCTGCGCCACGGCGCCGGTGATTTCGGCCAGTGCCGCGCCGGCTTCCTGGGCCTGTTGCACGCAGTCATCGGCCTTGAACGAGCTTTCTTGCATGAAGTCCACCGCATCGCGGGTGCCGGCTTGCAGCGCCGAGACCATGAGCGTGATTTCGTCGGTGGAGGTTTGCACGCGTTTGGCCAGGTTGCGCACTTCGTCGGCGACCACGGCGAAACCGCGGCCCATCTCCCCAGCGCGGGCGGCTTCGATGGCGGCGTTGAGCGCGAGCAGGTTGGTCTGTTCGGCGATGCTGTGGATCACGCTGACCACGCCGTTGATTTTCTGGCTGTCTTCGGCGAGTTTCTGGATCATCTCGGCGGTCTGTTGCACGCCGCTGGACAGCCCGGCGATTGAGCGCTGCACCCGATCTACCACTTCGCGGCCGCTGCCGGCGAGGGTGTCGGCGGTCTGGGACAGGTCGCGGGTGGCGCCGGCGTGTTGGGCAATGTGGTGGACGGTGGCCGTCATCTCGTTGATGGCGGTGGCGGCCTGGTCGGTTTCGCTTTGCTGGCCGAGCATGCCGTGCTGCACCTCGTTCATGCTGCTGGCCAGACGCGCCGCGCCCTCATCCAGTTGCTTGGCGGTGCTGGCCACGGTGTTGACCACTCGCTGGTAGCCGGCTTGCATGGCATTGAACGCGCTGGCCATCTGCCCGACTTCATCTTTGCAGGCCAGCGGGACGCGCGCCGACAAGTCGCCGGTTTTCTCGACGTGCAGCATCACGTCCTTGAGGGTGTTGAGCTGGCTGAGCAGGAAGCGGATCAGCAACTGCGAGGCGCAGAGCATCGCCAGCATCAGGATCAGCACCGCCACCGCGTAGTTGGCGAAGCGCTCACTGAACACCTGGCTCAGGCTTGGCGCGTAAGCGAGCACGGCGACCTGTTGCCCGTCGGCGCGGGCGACCACTTCAGCGCCCATCAACGGGTTTTCGCCGAACAAGGGCAGGTGATTGAGTTCGACCCAGCCGCTGGCACTGCTCAAGTCTGACAGATCTTGATCAGCCAACTGTGGGACTTGGCCACGGGCAAACGTCAGCCACGCCTCGCCCTTGGGCAGCGCCTTGTCGGCCGGCCAGGCGCTGAGCACGCGCGCCTGGGCTTGTGCCGAGGCCTGGGACGCCTGGCTGCGCGACTGCTGTTCGAGATGCACAGCGTATAGCACCAACAGCAGCGTGGTGATAAAGGCGACCGCGTTGACGGCCCAGAATTTGTATTTCAGCGAGATATTGCTAAGCCAGGCACCCATAGAAGGTTTTTCTCTGATAGCGGAAACAGCATTGGCAAGGTGCCATTATTGTGCCGCTACTGAAAAAATACCACTTTGATATGGGTCAATACGCCACATCAAACCACAGCGGGTAGGCCAAAAAAAATACGCGCGCAGGCGGTGCTGTGCTGGGCCAGGTCTTCCAGGCTTTCGTTGCGGTGCAGGGCGACTTCGCGCAGCACCTCCGGCAGGTAGGCCGGTTCGTTGCGGCCGTTTTTCGGTTTGGGCCGCAGGGTGCGCGGCAGCAGGTAAGGCGCGTCGCTTTCCAGCATCAGGCGGCCCCGAGGAATTTCTCTGACCAGCGGATGCAGGTGCGTCCCACGGCGTTCGTCGCAGATCCAGCCGGTGATGCCGATGTGCAAGTCGAGGTCGAGGTAGCTGAACAGCGCCTGCTGCTCGCCCGTGAAACAATGCACCACGGCGGCGGACAAGTGATCGCGGTAATCCTTGAGGATCTCCAGCAGGCGCTGGTTGGCGTCGCGTTCGTGGAGAAACACCGGCAATTTCAGCTCGACGGCCAGGGCCAGGTGTTCTTCGAGGACTTTTTCCTGCTGCGGGCGCGGTGAGAAGTCGCGGTTGAAATCCAGCCCGCATTCGCCCACCGCGCGCACGCGGCTGTCGTTGAGCAAACCACGTAGGCGTTGGGCGCTGTCGCCGTTCCAGTCGCTGGCGGAGTGGGGGTGGATGCCGGCGGTGCAGAACAGTCGCTGGCCGCTTTCATCCAGCTTTTCGCACAATTGCAGGGCCTGTTCGCTGCCGTCGACACTGGTGCCGGTGAGCACCAATTGTTGCACGCCGGCGGCATATGCACGCTCGAGAACGGCCTGGTGCTTCTCGTCGAAACTTGGGTTTGTCAGGTTGACGCCGATATCAATGAGTTGCATGGTGCTATCTCCGCCTGCGGCCGGAAAGCATATCAGAGCTGTAGATTTATAAGAAAAACCTAGAACTACAACGAGTTATAGCTGTCTTTGAACGTCGCAAGTGACATTGTGGTGGGTCTATCGCCTACCCTGGTGCCGCCGTTGCGTGCCTTGTCAGCGCATAAAGCGCTCTGTTTCTGACCTCCAGCTCCTCGTTTTTCGCGAAGGTGCTGGCCAGTATTCTTTCCGGAGAGCGGATGATCCGACCCTCGGCGTTGCTTATGTTGTGCCTGACGTTATCGCTGCCCATGGCGGCGGTCGCGCGGCTGGACGGGCCGCTGGAAGTGACCAAACCGAGCAAGGTGCGCGACCTGGCCGAGATTCGCTCCAGTCGTACCCTGCGCGTACTGGTCAACCAGAGCCGCAACAGTTCCGGCGAAATCCAGGGCCAGGCCATTGGTGTCGAATACCATCGCCTGCGTGCGTTCGAGCAGTACCTCAACGACCAAGCCCGCGATGGCCAGGAAATCAATCTGAAGATCATCCCCAAGGCCAAGGACCAACTGCTTGGCGCGCTGGCGCGGGGTGAAGGCGATCTGGTAGCCCCCGGGGAATTGCTGGAAGTGAAGGCCACGCACAAGATCAGTGCGAGCGACCCGATTGCCAGCGGCGTGCCGTTATGGCTGGTGGGGGTCAAGGGCGAGCGCCGGTTCACCCGGCTGGAGCAGTTGTCCGGGCGCACATTGGCGCTGACCACCGGCAGCGCGGCGGCGGATGCGATCAACCAGGTCAACCAGAAACTGGCCCTGCACAAGCAGCCGCCGATCAAGGTGGAGTGGGTCGACCCGAGCCTGGCGGTGGAGGACGTGCTGGAGATGGTCCAGGCCGGCATCTTTCACCTGACCATCGTCGAGAAGCCCATCGCCGAACGCTGGTCGAAGATCCTGCCCAAGCTGCGCTTCGACAAGCAGGTGGTGATCAATGAGCCGGGCGAAGAGTATTGGTTCGTGCGGCAGGACGCCGCGATGCTGCGGGCGAGTATTGATCGCTTCCTCAAGACCTACCGCACGCCGTCCGACCAGGACGTGGCGTTTCAGCGCATTTATCGACGCCTTTACCAAGTGCGCAACCCGCTGGCCCGCATCGACCGCCAGCGCCTGGAGAAACTGCGTCCGATCCTGCAAAAACATGCGCGCGAGCAAGGCATGGATTGGTTGAACCTCGCCGCGCTGGCCTTCAAGGAGTCCGCCCTCGACCCAAGCGCGCGCAGCAGCGGTGGCCCCACCGGCCTGATGCAGATCACGCCTTCGGCGGCGCAGCGGGTGGGCGTGAACAATATCGAAAATCTCGACAGCAACGTGCAGGCGGGTGCACGTTATCTGTCGATGATCCGCCGCAAGTTTTTCGCCAGCCCCAAGCTCAACGAGCGTGAGCGCATGGCGTTCGTGCTGGCGGCCTACAACATGGGGCCGGAACGCGTGCAAGGCATGCGTACCGAAGCCAAGCGGCGTGGGTTGAACCCCAATCAGTGGTTCTTCCAGGTGGAGCGCATCGCCATGGAGCAGGTGGGGATGAGCGGCGTGAGCTATGTGAATAGCGTCAACAAGTACTACCTGGCGTTTGATCGGGAGCGGGACTCCCTGGAGCCGTCGGCGTTGGAGCCGAAAATCGCTTCGCGCAAGTGATCGATTTTATAGATATTAATCAGGCATTTTTTCGGCTTTTATCATTTCCTAAACTGATTAATATAGCGGCCAACCAACCCCTACTCTGAAAAGGATTATCCCCATGAGCCCACTGATCAAAAGCATCCTGTCCACCCGCGCCGGCTATGGCTTGACCATTCTGCGCATTGTCGTCGGCATCATCTTCGCTGCCCACGGTTCGCAAAAACTCTTTGGCTGGTTTGGCGGCTACGGCCTGGCGGGCACCGCGCAGTGGATGGAAAGCATCGGCCTGGCGCCGGGCACCCTGATGGCCTTGTTGTCGGGCGGTACCGAGTTCTTCGCCGGCCTGGCCTTGATCATCGGCCTGCTGGCACGCCCTGCGGCCTTGGGCCTGACGATCCTGTCGCTGGTGGCGATCTTCTCGGTGCATATCCATAACGGTCTGTTCATGGCGAACAATGGTTATGAGTTCGCCCTGGCCTTGCTCGGCGGCTCCCTGGCCGTCCTGTTCGAAGGTGCCGGCAAACTGTCCGCCGACCGCGCCATCACCCACTGATCGGTCTGTAACCGCTGGAGAAGGCCCGCCATGTGCGGGCCTTTTCGTTGCGCGGGATTCTTGACACCGCCCCATCGGCTTCTCTAGGATGTTGGTTATGCGCCGATTTAAACAGCTAATTGCGGGGCGCCACTGGGACTCGATGCAGCCCGACAGAAGCCAGTTCTCATTGCAGACGCCGGCTTCGAAATACCGCTAAAGCGCTGGTTCGGTGTTGCCTCTCACCTGCCCGCAGACTTTTGAGGCAGAGACACGACACGATGAATGCACCACGCCCCCTCATACGCCTGGCTCCGATCACTGCGGAGCTGACTCAACGCAATCCGAGAATTCTTCTGGGCGGCAAGCACCAGCCGACGCTGTTGCGTTACCTGGACGGCTGGCCGCGTCGGGGCGGGCGGCCCTCGGCGTTCCTGATCCAATTTGTCGAAGATGGCGATTCCCTGGCACGCTTTGCCAGCAACAGCTTTGACCTCGCGGTGATCCAGGCGCCCAGCGCCAGTGACGCGGCTGAGGTGATCCGCCAACTGACGCGCATTGCCCGGCAAGGCTTGATCGCGCGGCGCTGAGCCCTCAATAAAACGCCGACGGTGGCACCGGCCAGCGACGACGCCGCCGTCGAAACAGCCCCCAGGCAATCAGGCACAGCAGTGCCGGCAACGGCACAATCACCAGCAGTTTTACGTTGCGTTCCAGGCGCTGCACCGGCGCGTAAAGCGTGTTTTTCAGCGTATGCAGTTCCATCGGTAGACGCAGGCGTTCCTTGTTGAGCGCTTGCAACTGGGTACTGGTATCGACCGACTCCGTGCCCAGGGCCGTGACGTCGGGGTTAAGGCGCTGCCATTCCTTTTCCGTTCGTGCCAGGCGCCGTTCCAGCTCGGCAGCCTGATCCCGATAGGCGCGTTCGGCAGCCTCGCGCCGCTTCGCCAGCAGCTTCAATGAATGGCCGGCCACCGCGCGCGGGCGAATATCCGCCAGGGCCTGCGGCGCGGCGAGGTTATCCAGTGCGTTCATGACAAACAGTTTGTTGGCATTTCGCGCGGATTCGCCGGGAGGCTCGCTCAACATATCCGTATCTGCAACCACGACCACATGGATCTGCGCCGCCTTCTGCAACCCCGGCGGCCGCCCGCCAAATCCGTCGGCAAACGCCGAATAGGCTGGCCCTTCGAGGCGGGCAGCGATCACGTGAGGCTCGCCACGCGTGGGTAACGCACTGCCCACGGCGTCTGAATCGATCAGTAACGACTGTCTGGAACTGCGCAACAGCGGCGTGAAGATGGCGCGGCTTTTATCCAGGGAGAACAGGGCGCCGCTATTCGACACGGTCACTGTGCCCAGCTTCCAGGTGCTGACATCGCGGGTATTCATTGCTTGGCGTGGCAGGGTGAATATGGCCGGTTGATGTTCCGACGGGGCATAGGTGGGGTCGACCAGCACTTTGTTGCTCGGCATGCTGACCCCCCAGCCGGCGAGCAACGCGTCTAGCCGGGTGGCGGAGGACGTTGTCTTTGAGCCGCCTTTGTCGAGGGGGTCGATAAACATCAGCAGTTTGCCGCCGCCCAGGACGAACTGGTCGATCGCATACAGTGTTTTTTCCGGCAGCCCGCGTGGATGTACGAGCATCAGGGTTTTAATCCGCGAGGGCACATGATCGGCCGTCGGCTCCAGCTCCAGGAGGTCGAAATGTCGGTGCAATTCCAGTACCAGCGGCTCGATGGATGCGCCGGCCGGTAACCCTGATAACAGCCCGACGATCGCAGGCTCGGGGTGCAGCAACTGGGTGATCAAGTGGCTGATTTCATACTCCAGCAGCGGCTCGTTCTCCGGGTTGAACGACTCGATGCGTTGGGCGGTTTGCCCCTCCCGAGCGCCGATAAGACCGAAGAACCCCGGTTGATCGCGCAGGCCATACAGTCCTGCTTTGTAGGCATCCTCTGAAAAGGGCGTGGGATCGATAATGTGCAGATTGATCTTGCCGTTTGCTGCGTGTTCGAACGCCCTGAGTTGTTCTTCAACGCGTTTGGCATAGTGTTTCAGGATGTTTTTTTTGGCCGGTATGCTTGAGTTGAAATAATAGAAGTCCAGTGGACTTTCCAGTGTGGTGAGTAAGTGCAATGCTGCGGGTGACAATGTATTGGTCTGTTGTTGGGAAAAGTCCTGGCGTAAATCAGGAAGTTTGACTACCCATACCAGGTTGAATGCGAGGAACAGCAGCAGTATGACGCTAAGTGTCATGCCGGTGCGCAATGGATATCGCATCGAGAGTGTTCCTTCTCAGCTGTTCTTGTAGTTGAGGATAACGGTTGTCGCAGCAAGAAAAGCAATGATCATGCTGATGAAATACGCGCCGTCCTGAAAGGTAAGTGTCCCGTGATCAATCAGGCCAAAACGCAGGAGTGGGCTGAGAGATGTCAAACTGTCGATGATCCAGATGGGGGCTTGACGCTCCAGTGCATCCAATATCGAAGACACGCCGCTGGCCAATAACAACAGGCTCAGCGTCAATATGAAAATGGCCAGGCGCTGGCGGGTCAGTGCGCAAATAAAAACACCCACTGAGAGATAGCTTCCGCTCAATAACCAACTGGCCAGGAATTGGGATGCGATGACCCGGTTGTCCGCACTGCCCAACAAGTTGACCACCGTCACGATGGGGAATGTCAGTAATAATGCCAGGCCCGCCACGACCCAGGCGGCGAGGAACTTCCCAATAACCAGTTCGGCGGGCCGCACAGGCAGTGTTTTCATGAAATCGCCAAAGCCTGTCTCATTCTCGTCCGCCCAAAGTTGAGTCGACAGTGCAGGGATCAGTAACAGGTACAACCAAGGGTGCCATTGAAAAAAGCCCTGCAAATCGCTGCTGCTGCGCTCCAGCAATTGGCTGGTGTGCAACCCCAGCAAGGTCGACAGCAACAGGAACAGCGCAACGCTCAGGTAGGTGGCAGGTGCCGATAGATAGCTGGCAAGCTGGCGTTTGAAAACAGATGGCAGCAGGTTCAATGGGAGGCCTCCTGGCTCAGGTGGTGAACGACATCGTTCAGGCGGCCTGGCTCCAGATTCAGTGAGTGTATTTCCCAGCGTCGGTTGGCAATCAATGCGCAGATGGCGGGGTAGATGGAGTGTCCCGGCATGGCGAGAACGGTTACCGTGCCCGGGCCGTGCCGGTCTTCTTCGATACCTGCCACGCCGGGCAGTACGGCAAGTGCCAGTAAATCCAGGGCTGACTCCGCCGCCAGGGTGACCGCGCGAAAGTGCCGGGAACTGCGCTGCAGCTCGGCCATCGGGGTGTCCGCCAACAGGCGCCCGCCGCCAATGACCAGGGCGCGGGTGCAGACGCCGGCCAGTGCTTCGCAATCGCGTGAGGCAACGATGATCGTCATCTCGTCGGCCAACGACTGGATAAGCCTGCTGATCTTGCCTTGCTGATGGGGCGCCAACCCTTCGCTGGGTTCGTCCAGTAACAGCACGTCGGGGTCGTGCAGCAGGGCCTGGGCAAACGCGACTTTGCGTTTCAGGCCAGGGGGAAGGGTGTTGATCGGGTAATCGAGGACTGGCCAGAGTTCGAGTCGGCTGGCCGCGTGATCCACCCGCCTGCGTCGCTCCGCGCCTTGGAATCCCCGAACGGTGGCGATGAAACTGAGCAGGTTCTTGACCGACAGGGTCGGGTGACTGACACCGGATTCGGGTTGATAGCCTATTGCCTTGCGTGCGTGATAGCCGTGCGTGTGTGTATCCAGCCCCAGAATCCGCACTTGCCCCGAGGAGGGTTGGATGGCGCCGGCGATCATTTTTAAAAGTGTCGTTTTACCTGCCCCCTCCAATCCAAATACACCAAGGCACTCTTGGCGTTTGGCAGAAAATGAGACATCGCTGATTACACTCTTTTTGTTCAAGTATTTTGTGAGGTTGCTTATCTCGATCATTATGCTTTTCTGTTCGGTTGGTGAGGCAAGAAGAATGAAGAGGCAAGCGCCTTTGTTGAGTGATATAGGGCTCGGGTTTAAAAATGGTACGTTCAATGTACAGCGCTTGGAAATGCTGAAGTATCTTAATAAGAGAAGTCCTACGTTCAGTCTGTTACTTCGCTGAAACAATCGTTGAGTGATAAATGCATGTTGATGGTCGGATGTTTATCTGATGTTTATATACGCTTTGCTTGTTGTCATGAGGCCTGATTACTATGATGCTTCTACGTACCCTAGTTCTTGAACGCTCTGGTGAGGATGCGCCGGTCAACGGTGCTCTGCTCTGTGGTTTTGCTGTTCCCCAGATCGCGTCGAACTTTCTTGTGTACAGCCTGGATGAAGAAATAGAGCCGGGTAGTTCCCGGGTATATGTCGCAGCATTGCGTAGGAAAGTTGAACGCTACTTCTTGGGTGGGGTGGATGCCCAAGAGGATCTGCAAGTTGCGATGCGGGTGTTTAAACAAATACTGACCCTGGCCGCGTCCGGTACCAAGTCGGGTAGCGTCGGCGACGGCCAGATTCCCTATCACTTTGTCGACTTGAAAGGCTGCAAGTTGCCGCCCGCCAGGCCCGAAGATCATCATTCAATGAACATCAAGAAAGCCTTGGTGATGAAGGTGATTACCTTGGGCACATCGGCCCCTGCGTCAGAGGCGATTGAAAGTCCCACGCTGATTGTCCCTTCCATTCGTTTTTCTTCCAAATTGGTCTCGGCTCCCAAAGTCACCAAGGCGCCTGAAAAGGTCTTGCCCGTGGTGATCGAGGGGCTGGCTGAACCTCAGCGGCAGGTGCCCGCGGTCGTGGCGCCAACTGCTGCGCCGGTCGTCGCGGTTGCACCCAGTGCGCCGCCGGCATCCAACGAACAGGCAGAACACAATTCACTGTTCGAGGTGGACAGCACCTTGACCAACCTCGCGCGTGTCGCCCAGGAACTGACCCAGCAAAAACTCGCGATGCAAAAGCGCGAAGAAGCGCTCGAACAGCGCCAGGTTGAACTGCAGCGAGGGCTGGCGGAGCTTGAGCAAAAGCGCCAGGAACTGACCCGTCGCATGGTGCAGGAGGAGGGCGCCGTGCAGTTGCAGGCGCAGGCGTTGGAGGGGCGTGAAGCGCAGTTGGCAAATGCCGTGGTCATGCAGCAGCAAGGGCAGCGTCAAATGGATGAGCGCACCCGCGTCCTCGAAGAGCGGGCCATTCAAGTCGAGGCGCAAGAGCTGCGGGCGCGTCAGAAAGGCGAGACGTTGGCGGCGCTGCTCGTGCAGTTACCAGGGTTGCGCCAGAATGTGCATGCCATTCTCTTTGAACTCGACCAGGCGTTGGACGGCCTGGCCAGGAATGAGCTGGTTCAAGCCAGCAGCGAGCCTGGCGCAATCCAGCTGTGATGCGAGGCGTCAGAGGGTCTGGCTACTTTCCCCGGTTCATTTATCATCACCCTCTGTTCGTCGACGCCGGGGCCTGCATGCCGCGGCGTATTGGAATCAATGGACATTGCCTGGGGATGCACACGTTTGAGTACCAAGCTGATTACCAAAGAAGGTCATGAGGCGCTGAAGAAGGAGTTGGATTACCTGTGGCGCGAAAAGCGTCCGGACACCACGCGCAAGGTGACTTGGGCTGCTTCCCTGGGGGATCGCAGCGAGAACGCGGACTACCAGTACAACAAGAAGCTGCTGCGTGAGATTGACCGACGGGTGCGCTACCTGCGCAAGCGTCTGGAAGACATGCGCGTGGTGGAGTACATGCCCGAACAGGAAGGGCGGGTATTTTTTGGTGCCTGGGTCGATATCGAAAATGAGCAGGGCGAAACCAAGCGTTTTCGCATCGTCGGCTATGACGAGATCTACGAACGCATGGACTACATCTCCATCGATTCGCCGATGGCGCGGGCGCTGCTGCGCAAGCAAGTCGACGATGAGGCCATCGTGCAGACGCCGAACGGCGAGGTGTGCTGGTGGATCACCGCTATCGAGTATGTGAAATAGACAATGGTGGCCCGCGGTCTGTGACGCGCGGGCCATTGTCGTCTCAGCCTTCGCGCAATACCGCCAATGGCGTGGCATTTAGCGCGCGGCGCGTCCCGAACACCCCGGCAGCGCCGATCAGCACGCCACCGATCACCGGCAGCAACAGCAACCACGGGTGTGGGTGCCAGGCCAGGTCGAAGGCATAGCGGTACAGCACCCAGGTCACCAGTTCGGTGCCCAGCGCCGCGAGCAAACCGCTGACGGCGCCGAGCAAGCCGAACTCGATGCGTCGGGCCTTCACCAGCAGCTTGCGCTCGGCGCCCAACGCACGCAGCAGCGCACCTTGGCGAATGCGCTCGTCCAGGGTGGCCTGCAGGCCGGAGAACAGCACCGCCATCCCTGCCGCCAGCACGAACAGCAGCACATACTCCACGGCCAGCGTTACTTGGGCGAGGATGCTGCGCAGCTGTTCCAGCAGGGCCTCGACTTGCAGGATCGTGACCGCCGGGAAGGCCCGGGACAGGTCGACGATCTGCCGGTCATGGCCGGGGGCTAGATAGAAGCTGGTCAGGTAGGTGGCCGGCAGGTCTTTCAAGGTGCCAGGCTGGAAAATCATGAAGAAGTTGGGCTGGAAGTTATCCCAATTGATGGTGCGCAGGCTGGTGACCCGCGCTTCACGGGTTTCGCCCGCCACGGTGAACACCAGGTGGTCGTCGAGCTTGAGTTTCAGGCTTTCGGCAACCTTGGCTTCCACCGACACACCCGGTATTTCATCGCCCGGTTGCTGTGACCACCAGGTACCCGCAGTCAGGGCATTGCCCGGCGGCAGGTCGGCGGCCCAGGTCAGGCTCAGGTCGCGCTGGATCGCGCGGTCGCCGCTGGAGTCCTTGCTGACGATCGCCTGCACGGGCTCGCCGTTGACGCTGATCAGCCGGCCGGGCACCACCGGATACAGCGGCGCCGATTGTGCCTGCAGTTCGAGCAGGCGAGCGCCAAAGGCGTCTTTGTCGGCGGGCAGGATGTTCAGCGCGAAGTAGTTGGGGGCGTCCTTGGGCAGCTGGTTTTGCCAGGTGTCGAGCAATTCGCCGCGCAGCAGGGCGATCAAGCCCATGGACAGCAGGATCAAGCCGAACGCCAGCGACTGGCCTGCCGCCGCCAACGGATAGCGCAGCAACTGGCCCAGGCCCAGGCGCCACGGCAGGGACGCCCGGGCCAGCAGGCGGCGCAGGCTCTGCAACAGCAGCAGGAGCAGGCCACCGAGGATCAACGCCGCTACCACGCCCCCGCCGAGCAGGGCGAAGGTCAGCACCAGGTCGAGGCTCAGGCGCCACATGATCAGGCCCAGGGCAAGCAGCGCCGCGCCGTAGACCATCCAGGTGCTGGACGGGATGGGCAGCAGGTCGCGCCGCAACACGCGCAGCGGTGGGACGCGGCCCAGTGCCGCCAACGGTGGCAGGGCGAAACCGGCGAGGGCCACCAGCCCGGTGCCGATCCCGGCAATGGCCGGCAGCAGCCCGCCGGGTGGTACGTCCGCCGGCAGCAGGTCGTGGAGGAAATAGAACAGGCCAAATTGCGCCAGCCAGCCCAGCAGGGCGCCGGCCAGGCTCGCCAACAGGCCGAGTACGCTCAGTTGCAGGCTGAACAACAGCATGGTTTCACGCCGCGATAAACCCAGGCAGCGCAACAACGCGCTGGCATCAAAACGTCGGCTGGCGAAACGGTTGGCGGACAACGCCACGGCCACACCGGCCAGCAACACCGCCACCAGGCTGGCCATGTTCAGGTAGCGCTCGGCCTTGCCCAGGGCGCCGCCGATCTGCTGGTTGCCATCCCGCGAGTCCTGCAGGCGCTGGTTGGCCGCGAGGCCCGGCTCGATCAGGTCACGATAGGTTTGCAGTGCCGTACTTGAGGGGGCTGCGCGCCACAGCTCGCGGTAACTGACGCGGCTGCCGGGCTGGACGACGCCAGTGGCGCCCAGGTCGGCCAGGTTGATCATCACCCGTGGCGTGAGGCTGTAGAAATTGCCGGCGCGGTCCGGTTCATAGGTCAGCACACGCGCCAGGCGCAGGGACTTCATGCCCACGTCGATGCTGTCACCGACTTTCAGGTCGAGTGCGGTGAGCAGCCGTGCCTCCACCCAGGCTTCGCCGGGTTTCGGGCCGCCGCCCGCGGTTTCGTCAGCGAATGGCGCGGCTGCGCTCTTCAGTTCGCCGCGCAGCGGGTACTGCTCGTTGACCGCCTTGATGCTGGACAGCTGGATGCCGTTATCGGTGGCGATAACGCTGGAAAACTCGACGACGCGTGCGTGATCCAGGCCCAGTTCGATCCCGGACCTGATTTGCTCGGGGCGCGCGGGTGAGCTGCCCTCGAGCACCAGGTCGGCGCCGAGGAACTCGGTGGCGCGCAACAGCATGGCGCCATTAAGGCGTGCGCCGAAGTAGCCGATGGCGGTGCTGGAGGCCACGGCCACCAGCAGGGCGAAGAACAACACGCGCAATTCGCCGGCGCGGGCATCGCGCAGCAATTGGCGCAGGGCAAGGCTGAACAGGCGCAACAGCGGCAAGCGTGCCATCAAGGCTCCAGGGGCGCGACCAGCAGGCCGGCTTCAAGGCGGATCAGGCGTCGGCAACGGTGCGCCAGGCGCTCGTCGTGAGTGACCAGGACCAGGGTCGTGCCGCTTTCTTTATTCAGTTCGAACAGCAGGTCGCTGATGCGCTCGCCGGTATGGCTGTCGAGGTTGCCGGTGGGTTCGTCGGCAAACAGCACGTCCGGTTCGGCGGCAAAGGCGCGGGCGATCGCCACCCGTTGCTGCTCACCCCCGGAGAGTTGGCGTGGCGAGTGGGTCAGGCGTTGGCCCAGGCCGACCCGTTCGAGCAGGTACCTGGCGCGCTCGCGGGCGTCTTTGCGGCCGTCCAGCTCCAGCGGCAGCATGACGTTTTCCAGCGCGTTGAGGCTGTCGAGCAGTTGGAATGACTGGAAGACGAAGCCCACATGCTCGGCGCGGATGCGCGCGCG
Source organism: Pseudomonas veronii (assembly GCF_002028325.1). NCBI lineage: Bacteria > Pseudomonadati > Pseudomonadota > Gammaproteobacteria > Pseudomonadales > Pseudomonadaceae > Pseudomonas > Pseudomonas veronii. The sequence goes on from NZ_CP018420.1 coordinate 1,915,392, forward strand.
CTGGTCTTCGTCGAGGCTGCTCAGGGCTTGGCCGGCGAGGATGACTTCGCCGCTGCTGGGCAGGTCGAGGCCGGCCAGCAGACCGAGGAGGGTGGACTTGCCGGAGCCGGAGGCACCGACGATAGCCAGGCTATCGCCCTTGTTCAGTTCCAGGCTCAGTTCGTGCAGGATAGTCAGTTCACCTTCCGCGCTGGGAACCACTTTGCTAAGGTTTCGCGCGATGAGAATGCTTGCGCCCATGGAGAATCCGATGCGAATGTGGTTTTTGAGTGCTGGCCTGGCCTTGATGTGCATGGCCCAGAACGCAGCGGCGGGTACAGTCCTGATCGTTGGCGATAGTATCAGTGCCGGTTTCGGACTGGATACCAGCAAAGGGTGGGTAGCCTTGTTGGGACAGCGGCTCAAACACGAAGGTTTCGACGATAAAGTGGTCAACGCGTCCATCAGCGGCGACACCAGCGCCGGAGGCCTCGCGCGGCTGCCGGCGGCGCTTGCGGAGCATAAGCCCAACCTGGTGATTATCGAGCTGGGCGGCAATGACGGCCTGCGTGGACAGCCGCCCGCGCAATTGAAACAAAATCTTGCGTCGATGATCGAGCAGTCCCAGGCGGTCGGCGCCAAGGTCCTGCTGCTGGGCATGCAGTTGCCGCCTAACTACGGTCCGAAATACACCACGGCATTTGCCGGGGTCTACGCGGCCCTGGCCAAGGAGAAGAGCGTGCCGTTGGTGCCGTTTTTCCTCGACGGCGTGGGCGGTCATCCCGAGCTGATGCAGGCCGATCAACTGCACCCGGCGGTCGGCGCCCAGGGTAAGTTGCTGGAAAATGTCTGGCCGACGCTAAAACCGCTGTTATGACGCTTTTCTACCGGCAGGCTTTCGGCTAAGGTGGCGCCCCCCCGATTTGGAGCCCTCGATGTCGCGTCCTGCCTGGTCCCTGTTTAATTACCAACTGATCGAGCCGGACGAGCAGCTGGATCTGTTCGCCTGCCAGGAAGTCCGGGTGCATCTGGTCACGCGTCAATTGGAGCTGGGCGGCACGATCGATCGCACGCTCTGCGGCACGTTGTTGCCGGCTCAGCCACGCTGGTCGGCGGTGGATCGCTCGATTTTCCAGGATCAGCGCCTGTGCCCCCTGTGCCGTGCCATCTTGGAGTCGCAAAAGCGTGGCACGCCGCCGATCTGGCCGGAGCTGCGCTTCGAGTGGTGAGGGGCGCTACGAGCTTGCAGCTTGAAGCCCGCATCGCGTATACAATCGCTTTTTACCTACACGTTGTTCTGCGAAGGATTTTCCGGATGTTGTCGCGCCTTTCCGCCGTCACCTGCTGCCTGTCTCTTGCCGCCCTGTGTGCGGCGGGTTCCGCGGCGGCCTTGCAGTTGCCCTTGCCACCCCCGGGCGAAGACATCGTCGGCCAGGTTCAAGTGATCAAGGCCAAGTACGAAGATACGTTTGCCGACCTGGGCACCACCTACGACCTGGGCTACTCGGAGATGGTCGCCGCCAACCCGGGCGTCGATGCCTGGTTGCCGGGGGCGGGCACCGAGATCGTCCTGCCGACGCGGTTCATCCTGCCGCCGGGCCCCCGCGAAGGCATCGTGATCAACCTTGCCGAATACCGGCTCTACTATTTCCCCAAGGGCCAGAACGTCGTCTACACCTTCCCGCTGGGGATTGGTCGTGAAGGCTGGGGCTCGCCGATCGCCCATACCAGCATTGTCGCGAAAACGCCGAACCCGACCTGGACGCCACCCGCTTCGATCAAGGCCGAGCACGCCGCCAACGGCGATCCGTTGCCCAACGTGGTACCGGCCGGCCCGGACAACCCGCTGGGGCCGTTCAAGTTCACCCTGGGCACGCCGGGCTACCTGATCCACGGCTCCAACATGAAGTTCGGTATCGGCACGCGTACCAGCCACGGCTGCTTCCGCATGTTCAACAATAACGTGCTGGAAATGGCCGGCATGGTACCGGTGGGTACTCCGGTGCGTATCATCAACGATGCCTACAAGTTCGGCAGCAGTGGCGGCAAGGTCTACCTCGAAGCGCATACGCCGCTGAACGACGATGGCACGCCGTCGGTGGTCGACAAGCACACCGCGGTGATCAACGCGCTGCTCAAGCGTGAAGACCTGGCCAATCACCTGCGGGTGAACTGGGATCAGGTGCGCGACGTGGTCGCGGCGGAAGATGGCCTGCCGACTGAAATCGGTGTGCCGGCTGCGGCGTCGATGGTCTCGAACGCGCCGCTCGATCCGTTGCAATAAGCTGGTTCGATCAATCGCCCGCCACGGCCTTGGGCTGCGGCGGGCTTTTTATTGCCCGTGATCCGGGACCGAATCGCAGGCAATAAAAAGCCGGTCCAAGAATGGACCGGCTTGGTAACAACCCCGAAGGACTATTACTTGCGGCTAGCTTTTTCAAGCATGCGCAGAGCGCGCTCGTTAGCTTCGTCAGCAGTCTGTTGTGCTTTTTGAGCAGCAGCCAGAGCTTCATCAGCTTTACGGTAGGCTTCGTCTGCACGAGCCTGGGAGCGAGCTGCTGCGTCTTCAGTTGCAGTCAGACGAGCTTCGGTTTCTTTGGAGACGCTGCTGCAACCGGTAGCCAGAACTGCGGCCAGAGCCAGAGCAGAGAATTTCAGAACGTTGTTCATCGTGTTCCCCTTCAAGGACTTTCTATAAGATAGCTACTATCTCAGAGTGAGCTAATAGCCGGCGTACATACTACTCATTACTTGTAGTAAGTAAACTGACGTAGCGCAAGAAGCAAAAAAAAATTTCTGTGCTGAATCTATTTTGGCTAATCTTTTGGGAAATTGTATAAAAAGCGTTCAATTTTTAGCAGTCTGCTGAAGAATGGATGCGCCCTGAAAGGGCCGGCCAGCATGTGTCAAGCCTTGTAAGTAGATGAAAATTTATATACTGAAGCTAACACTTTTGTACAGGTTGACTTTGCCAAACCCTGTATCTTTTGCGCATGTAGAGGTGACTTTAACAGCGCCTGTTCGTCTCAAGCTTCAACTGCCGGCAATGTTCAGGCTTTCGGTCACCGATTGATCGAGGCCCTTTCTATATCCGCCAGCCCCAGGGATGACGAGTGCGTCTTGAGCAATTTCAGGATTGCCGCCTACTATTCTCTACGTGCTGGTTGTGAGCGCTCACGGTTTTCTCGTTGTCGAAACCGGCACGGGGTGGCGTAGATGTTCCTTCGCCGGAAAAACATCGGTAAGGTAGGGGTCAGAATCCAAGACCCGCGAGGAGTAGTGATGAGCGAGGCGTTGTCCATCCACCATGACCAGGCTGGTCATCAGTTCGAGACCAATGTGGACGGTCATCGTGCCTACCTGACCTATATGGACCTCGGGAAGCAGACCTTGGACATCTATCGGACCTTCGTGCCCAACGCACTGCGAGGTCGCGGTATCGCGGCTGCATTGACCGAGGAAGCCTTGAAGTTCGCCGAAGAGGCCGGCTACACGGTGATCCCGTCGTGCTCTTACGTCGAGCGCTACATGGAGCGCCACCAGCGCCATGCGGCCAAGCTGTAAGGCATGAACTGCAACATGAAAAACGCCGGGCTTAGCCCGGCGTTTTTGTGTGCGCTGATCAGGATCAGACTCAGCTGCGCTTGCGCAGGGGCAACACGTCCTTGAGCTTGGCGTGCATGCTGCGCAGGGTGTTCTCGGTGGTCGCCCAGTCGATGCAGGCATCGGTGATCGACACGCCGTACTGCAAGTCGGCCAGGTCTTTGGGGATAGCCTGGCAGCCCCAGTTCAGGTGGCTTTCGACCATCAGGCCGATGATCGACTGGTTGCCTTCCAGGATCTGGTTGGCGACGTTTTCCATCACCAGCGGTTGCAGGGCCGGGTCCTTGTTGGAGTTGGCGTGGCTGCAATCGACCATGATGTTCGGCTTGATCTTGGCCTTGTTCAGCGCCTGTTCGCACAGGGCAACGCTGACCGAATCATAGTTGGGCTTGCCGTTGCCGCCGCGCAATACCACGTGACCGTAGGCGTTGCCTTTGGTGGTGACGATGGAGACGCCGCCTTCCTGGTTGATACCCAGGAAGCGATGAGGGCTGGAGACCGACTGCAGCGCGTTGATCGCCACGGTCAGGCCGCCGTCGGTGCCGTTCTTGAAGCCCACGGCCGAAGACAGGCCGGACGCCATTTCGCGGTGGGTTTGCGATTCGGTGGTGCGCGCGCCGATGGCCGACCAGCTGATCAGGTCCTGCAGGTACTGCGGGGAGATCGGGTCGAGGGCTTCGGTGGCGGTGGGCAGGCCCATTTCGGCCAGGTCCAGCAGCAACTTGCGACCGATGTGCAAGCCGTCCTGGATCTTGAACGAGTCGTCCAGGTACGGGTCGTTGATCAGGCCCTTCCAGCCGACGGTGGTACGCGGTTTCTCGAAATAGACGCGCATGACCAGATACAAGGTGTCGGACACTTCTTCGGCCAGCGCCTTGAGGCGCTCGGCGTATTCGTGGGCCGCCTTGAGGTCGTGGATCGAGCATGGCCCGATTACCACGAAGAGGCGGTGGTCGGTGCCGTCGAGAATGTCACGAATGACTTCGCGACCCTTGGTGACGGTCTGCAGGGCAGCGTCGCTCAGGGGGATTTCGCGCTTGAGCTGATCGGGCGTGATCAGGGTCTCGTTGGATTCGACGTTCAGGTCGTTGATCGGTAAATCAGCCATCGTGTTACTCGTCAGGGTCACGGGTGCCGGCCGCCAGCCATCCCCGTGCGGCGGAGCACAGCATGATTTGAATGCAGGGGGGAGGAACCTTAGCGCGTAACACGGGCCCGCGACAATGGGCAAAGCCCGCTTTAATCCAGTGCCGGCGCTACAAACGCCTCATGGGAGAATTCACCGGCATGCCGCGCCACCCACTCGCGGGCCATGGTTTCGAACTGCTCGGGCGTCGACTCGGCGTCTTCGTGCTGGCGGCAGTAGCGCTCTATCCGGCATGCTTGCTCACCCATGCGTGCGCCGAACAACGCATGTTCATCGGTAAACGAGATGCCGACGCGATAGCCGTCTTCTACCTTGCGGCACCATGCCACATAGCCCGGGTAGCGGGCCCCGGCGCCCAGGGACGGGATATGCAGGTCAACCGCTGTACCCTGGCGCCAGGCACGCGGGCAATTGCAGGCGATGCCGCCCAGGCCGATAGTGTGCAGGCGTTGGCGGGGAATGGGGGGAGAGGGACGTTGGATCAACAGGGCAGCGACATCATCAGGATGAGGTAAAAAACGACCCATGTACACGGACTCCGAGCACCGTCCAGTCGACGGCGGTGGCAGCAGTATAGTGAAGGAGCAGGCATTGACCGACCTGGATATTGACCAGCAACTGCTGGGATTACCAGGCATTTCGCTCGTGCTGTTTACCAGCGTGGGCTGTTCCGGTTGCCGTTGGGCGCATCAGCAGCTACCGGGCTGGCAGTTGCCGGTGGATCGGTTGTGCTGGGTGGATGCCGGGCACAACGGCGGCGCGGTGGAACGTTATCAGGTCTTTCATTTGCCGGCGCTGTTCGTGGTGTGCGAGGGTCAATTCTTCGGGCAGATACAGACACGTCTTACACCTTCCGAGCTTACCGACGCTATTCATCAAGCGCTTACCCGCACTCCAGAGGATTTGCCATGACCGCATTGTCGCCACGCATTGGCATTATCGGCACCGGCGCCATCGGTGGTTTCTACGGCCTGATGCTGGCGCGCGCCGGCTTCGATGTGCATTTCCTGCTGCGCAGCGAATACGCAGCGGTCAGTGAGCGTGGCCTGCGCCTCAACAGCAGCGTGCATGGCACCTTGCACCTGAACCCCGTGCAGGCCTACGCCCACGCCGCCGACATGCCGCCGTGCGACTGGCTGCTGGTAGGCACCAAATCCACGGGCAATGTCGACCTGGCCCCGACCATCGCCCAGGTCGCGGCGCCCGACGCCAAGGTGGTGTTGCTGCAAAATGGCCTCGACGTCGAAGACAGCCTGCGCGAACACTTGCCGGCGTCCCTGCATCTGCTCGGTGGGCTGTGCTATATCGGCGTACACCGTTCCGCCCCCGGCGTCGTCGAGCATCAGGCGTTGGGCCGGGTCAACCTGGGTTATCACAGCGGCACCGCCGCCAACGACGAAGCGCGCCAGAAGGCGATTGTCGAAGCAGGCGCCGCGTTGTTTCATCAGGCCGGCATCGAGTCCCAGGCCATGGCCAACGTACACCTGGCGCGCTGGCACAAGCTGGTGTGGAACGTGCCTTATAACGGTCTCTCCGTGCTGTTGGGCTGTGGCACCACGGCGATGATGGCGGACGAGTCCAGCCGCGAACTGATCCAGGCGCTGATGGCCGAAGTGGTGAAGGGCGCTCACGCCTGCGGTCATGAGATTCCGGCCAGCTATGCCGAGCAGATGTTTACTATGACCGAAAGCATGGACGACTACCTGCCCAGCATGTACCACGACCATATCCATAAACGCCCGCTGGAACTGGCGGCGATCTACGCTCGCCCACTCGCCGCCGCCAAGGCCGCCGGCTGCGAGCTGCCGCGCATGCAGGCGTTGTATCAGGCCTTGAGTTTTATTGATCGGCATAACCGCTGATTGGGGGGAACCACCATGGCAAACGGATTGGGCGACAAACTGGTGCTGGCGATTTCATCGCGGGCCCTGTTCGACTTGAGCGATAGCCACAAGGTCTACCTGGCCCAAGGCGTGGAGGCCTACCGCAAATACCAGATCGAGCACGAAGAAGAAACGCTCGAGCCGGGCGATGCCTTCCCGCTGGTCAAAAAGCTGCTGAGCCTCAACGCCAGCCTGGGCCGGGCCCGGGTCGAGGTGGTGCTGGTGTCGCGCAACAGTGCCGACACCGGCCTGCGCGTGTTCAATTCGATCCAGCATTACGGGTTGGACATTTCCCGCGCCGCTTTCGTAGGAGGGCGTAGTCCATATCCTTATTTGGCTGCGTTTGGTTGCCATCTGTTTCTTTCGACCCATGCTGACGATGTGCGCAGTGCGCTCGATGCCGGGTTCGCCGCGGCGACGATTCTGTCGGGCGGCGCGCGCCGTGCATCGAGCGAGGAACTGCGGATCGCATTCGATGGCGATGCGGTGTTGTTTTCCGACGAGTCGGAGCGCGTTTACCAACAGGGCGGGCTGGAAGCGTTCCAGGCCAGCGAGCGCGAATCGGCGCGCCAGCCGTTGCATGGCGGCCCCTTCAAGGGCTTCCTCGCGGCGCTGAACCTGTTGCAGCGTGAGTTTCCGGACGCGGCCTGCCCGATCCGCACTGCCCTGGTCACCGCCCGGTCGGCGCCGTCCCACGAGCGGGTGATCCGTACCCTGCGCGAGTGGGATATCCGCCTGGACGAGTCGTTGTTCCTCGGCGGCCTGGAGAAATCCGCGTTCCTGGAGGCGTTCGCCGCCGACGTTTTTTTCGACGACCAGGCCGGCCATTGCGAGAAAGCCAGGGAGGTGGTGGCCACCGGGCATGTGCCCCATGGCATCAGTAATGAGGTGAAGGTTCAGACGCCGAGCTAAGTCAGTCTAATTCCCCAAGGCGCTGCTAAGCTCATTCAATCTCCGCCATCCTGGCAGTCCAGGAGGTTTTATGATCCGTTCGATGCTGTATGCCACGGACCTTGGTCTGTATGCGCCTTATGTGATGCAACATGCGCTGGCGCTGGCGCGAACGTTCAAGGCTGAGCTGTCGGTGATTCATGTGGTCGAACCCATCGGGCTGTTCGCCGAATCGGTGTTGCAAAGCTACCTTGATGAAAAGGCCCTGAACGAATGGCAGAGCCAGGGCCTGAGCACAGTGATGGCGACGATCGAGCAGCGGGTCCTTGAGAGTTTTCGCGAGGAGCTGGGGGACGGCGCGCAAGACTTGCAACTGATCCACTCGGTGCGGGTGATCCAGGGTGACCCGTGCGAGGTGATTCTCGACCAGTTGCGTAAACTTTCCGTGGATTTGTTGATCGTAGGCAGTCATAGCCACGCAACGGCCGCGGCCACACCCCTTGGGCGCACTGCCGCGCGGGTGTTGCAGCTGTCTCCGGTGCCGGTTTACCTGGTGCCATCGTTACAACGTCGACGCAGTGATGACGTGTGAGGGGGAGTGATAGATAAAAAGTTCTAGATTTATCCGTCTAACCTTTAATATAGTTATATATCGTCGCTGATACCCGTGGCGTCTATCTGCTTTGAGGGATACATATGAAGCTTCAACAACTGCGCTACATCTGGGAAGTGGCGCACCACGATCTCAACGTTTCCGCTACCGCTCAAAGCCTGTACACCTCGCAACCGGGTATCAGCAAACAGATCCGCCTGCTCGAAGACGAGCTGGGTGTCGAAGTGTTCGCCCGCAGCGGCAAGCACCTGACCCGCGTCACCCCGGCCGGTGAGCGCATCATCACCACCGCCGGCGAGATCCTGCGTAAAGTCGAAAGCATCAAGCAGATCGCCCAGGAATTCTCCAACGAGAAGAAGGGCACCCTGTCGATCGCGACCACCCACACCCAGGCACGGTATGCGTTGCCGCCGGTGATCCGCGATTTCATCAAGCAATACCCGGACGTGGCCCTGCACATGCACCAGGGGTCGCCGATGCAGATCGCTGAAATGGCCGCCGACGGCACCGTCGATTTCGCGATTGCAACGGAGGCCCTGGAGTTGTTCGGCGACTTGGTGATGATGCCGTGCTATCGCTGGAACCGTTGTGTGGTGGTGCCGCAAGGCCACCCGCTGGCCAAGCTGCCGAAGCTGACCCTGGAAGCCCTGGCGGAATACCCGATCGTGACTTATGTGTTCGGCTTTACCGGCCGCTCCAAGCTCGACGAAGCCTTCAGCCACCGCGGCCTCACGCCGAAAGTGGTGTTCACCGCCGCCGACGCCGACGTGATCAAGACTTACGTTCGCCTGGGCCTGGGCGTGGGGATCGTCGCCAAGATGGCGGTCGACACCCAGCTCGATAAAGACCTGGTCGTGCTCGACGCCAGCGAGTTGTTCGAGTCCAGCGTGACCAAGATCGGTTTCCGTCGTGGCACGTTCCTGCGTGGTTTCATGTGCGACTTCATCGAGAAATTCGCCCCGCACCTGACGCGCGAAGTCATGGCCAAGGCGATCCAGTGCCACAACAAGCAGGAACTGGAAGAGTTGTTCGACGGCGTAGAACTGCCCGTCCACTGAGTGGTTTCAGCGGGCCTCGGTCACCGTAAAGTGTTGCCGGGCGCCCGCCACCAGGATTTCCACCTCATCGCCTTCGAACTTGCCCAGCAGGCTGTGGCCCAGGGGCGAGCGCGGGGTGATGACGGTGACCGGTTGCCCCACCACATCGACTTTCAAACCCGCAGCATCCGGCGCCAGGAACAACCATTGCTGGCGACCGTTTTCGTCCTCCAGGCCCACTAGCGCGCCGACTTCTATGCCCCGTTGCTCATCGTATGCACGCAGCTGCAGTTGCAGGTTCTGGCACAGTGCCAGCGACTGCTTGATTTCTTCCACCCGCTTGGCCTGCCCGGCCGCCAGGTAAGACGCTTCCAGGCCGAGGGTGTCGTATTTGTTTTCGGCGATGTTTTCTTCGTGGGTCGCGGTTTCGTAGGCGGTCTGCGCGGCGCGCTGGGCGATGTCGAGGTCGACGCTGAGTTTTTCCAGGATCAACTGGAGGACGGCGTGTTTATTCATGGTTGGGCTTGATCATTCGCAAAATTGCAGGACATTCGCCTTGCTCTTTTCATTGGGCGCGTTCTGGTCCTGTTGCAGCCAGAACTGGCATTTGGGGTTGGACAGGTTGCGCGCATTGTTGCGCGCCTGATCCAGGCTCTGCCGTTGTTCCTGCTTGCGCAGGTTCTCTTGATACTGCTCGAACAGGCGGTTCGGCGGTTCCACCGCGACCGGCGCGGGCTTGCCGAGTTGCTCGACGGCCTGGGCGACCGGCGCCAGGCTCTGCGGGAACAGATAGCGCGACGCCAGCCAGGTGGTCAGCGCAATCGCGATAAACCCCAGCCACACGCCCAGGGCGATAGCGAGACAAAGCTTGAACAACGACAGCGGACGGTCAGACATGGCGGCCTCCTGGCAGGCATTTACGGCGTGGCGGCGATTGTCGCACAGCCACCGTGCAGAATAATCGCGATCAAGCCTTCTGCATCGGGGCATTTATGCGGACAATCGAGCCTTTGAGCGTGGGAGCCCGGAATGAAAGCCCGCTGGGATATTTTTTGCAGCGTCGTCGACAACTACGGCGACATTGGCGTGACTTGGCGTCTGGCCCGGCAATTGGTGGTGGAGCACGCCTGTGACGTGCGCTTATGGGTCGATGACCTGCGGGCCTTCGAACGCATGTGTCCGGAGATTGATGTACGGCTGGAGCAGCAATGGCAAGAGGGCGTCGACGTGCGCCATTGGCCGGCGCAGTGGTCGGCCACGCCATCGGCGGATGTGGTGATCGCCGCGTTTGCCTGCCAGTTGCCGCCTGACTACATGGATGCGATGGCCGCGCGCGAGCACGCGCCGTTGTGGATGAACCTGGACTACCTGAGTGCCGAGGACTGGGTGGTGGGGTGCCATCGTCTGCCGTCGGTGAAGTTCAAGGGGGTGCAGAAGTACTTCTTCTTTCCCGGCTTCCGGCCCGGCACCGGTGGCCTGTTGCGTGAGGCGGGGTTGCTGCAACAGCGTCAGGCGTTTCAGCAGGATGCTGGCGCGCAGAAATATTTCCTGCAAAGCCTGGGCGTATTTCCCGCAACCGGTGCGCGGCTGATGTCGCTGTTTGCCTACGAAAATGCCGCGCTTGCCGGTTGGCTGGACGTGTTGGCGACGGACGGGCGCGCCACTCATCTGCTGGTGCCGGAAGGGCGCATCCTCGGCGATGTGCAGCGCTGGCTCGGCGTGGACCGGCTGGCGGCGGGCGATACTCATCAGCGCGACGCCCTGACCGTGCAGGTGCTGCCGTTCGTGCGCCAGGAGCAATATGACCGCCTGCTGTGGTGTTGCGAGTTCAACGCCGTGCGCGGCGAAGACTCGTTCGTGCGGGCCCAATGGGCCGGGCGCCCGTTGCTGTGGCACATCTATCGCCAGGACGAAGACATCCACCTGGACAAGCTCGACGCCTTTCTGGAGCTGTACACCGCAGCCCTCTCGCCGGCGGCAAAAGTCGCGGTGGTAGCGCTTTGGCAGGCCTGGAACACCGAGGGTGATATGGCCCTGCCGTGGAAAAAGCTGCTGGAACACTGGCCGGAAGTGGCTGCACACGCCGAAACATGGTGTCTGGAACAGGCCTTGCAGGCGGATCTTGCGACGGCGCTGGTACAGTTTTATGAAAGTTGGATATGATACGCCACCTTGATTTTTGTAAACCCCATCCAAATTTCGGATATACGCAATGAAAACTGGTAAAGAACTGAAACCCGGTATGGTAATCCGTATCGACAACGATCCTTGGTTGGTTCAGAAAGCTGAGTTCACCAAGTCGGGCCGTAACAGCGCGATCATGAAGACCAAGCTGAAAAACCTGCTGACTGGTTACAAGACCGAAACCGTTTACAGCGCTGATGACAAGCTGGACGACGTGATCCTCGACCGTAAAGAAGCGACCCTGTCTTTCATCAGCGGTGACTCTTACACGTTCATGGACACCACCGACTACACCATGTACGAGCTGAACGCTGAAGATATCGAAGCCGTTCTGCCGTTCGTGGAAGAAGGTATGGACGACGTCTGCGAAGCCATCTTCTTCGAAGACCGCCTGGTTTCCGTAGAGCTGCCGACCACTATCGTGCGTAAGGTTGCCTACACCGAAGGTTCCGCTCGCGGCGACACTTCGGGCAAAGTCATGAAGCCTGCCAAGCTGGCTAACGGTACCGAACTGCAAGTGGCCGATTTCATCGAAATCGACGACATGATCGAGATCGACACCCGTGAAGGCGGTTCGTACAAAGGTCGCGCCAAGAAGTAATTCTGGCCCCACCGGTACGAAAAAAGCCCGACCTTGAGTCGGGCTTTTTTGTGGGCGTTTACCTGTCACTTCAAGTATTGCCTCAGCTCATCCGATGCTTGCCGCAACACCGGCACGTGGCTGGCGGCGTGTCGTTGGCGAGCCGCGCGGGTTAGACGGTGACGTGCAGACGCACATCGACGTTGCCGCGGGTGGCGTTGGAGTACGGGCAGACTTGGTGGGCAGCGTCGACCAGGCTTTGCGCGTCGTCCTGGGCCAGGCCCGGCAGGCTGATGTGCAGGTCGATATCCAGACCGAAGCCACCCGGGATCTGACCGATGCCGACATGGGCAGTGATCGACGCATCATCCGGAATTTTGCGTTTGGTCTGGCTGGCGACGAATTTCAGTGCGCCGATAAAGCAGGCCGAGTAGCCGGCGGCGAACAATTGTTCCGGGTTGGTGGCCTGACCGCCGGCACCGCCGAGTTCCTTGGGGGTGGAGAGTTTGACGTCGAGGATGTTGTCGTTGGACACGGCACGACCATCACGGCCGCCGGTGGCGGTGGCTACTGCGGTATAGAGCGTTTGCATGGTGTTGCCCTCTTGGTGTTTTGCGCTAAATGTTTGCGCGCTAAGTAGTTGGTGAGATGAATGTATAGCGCTAATGTTTAGTGCGCAAGATAAATTTCAGGATTTTTTCGTAAGGGCACCTCAAAACCACCTGTGGGAGGGGATTGCCCCCTCCGCAGGTATTGGGCTTGGGTGTGTTTAGACCGCGCCTTGCAGATTGCCCCGCAACGCAATCAAATCAGCTTGCAGCTTGCGCAGTTGCTCCAGCTCCAGGCCGCTGGCGCCGAGGATGCACTGAGGAATCCCCTTGGCCTTGTCTTGCAAGGCACGGCCGGCGTCGGTCAGTTCCACCACCACCACTCGCTCGTCTTCGCGACTGCGCGTGCGGCTGAGCAGGCCCTCGGCTTCCAGGCGCTTGAGCAGGGGGGTCAGGGAGCCGGGATCGGTCAGCAGGCGGCTGCTGATTTCGCCGACAGTCAAGCCATCTTCTTCCCACAGCACCATCATGGCCAGGTACTGCGGATAGGTCAGGCCGAGGGCTTGCAGCAGCGGCTTGTAGACCTTGGTCATCAGCAATGAAGTGGAGTGCAGGGCGAAGCACAGCTGGTTATCCAGCAACAGGGATTGGCAAGGATCGGGATTTTTGCTCATGGTGCTGCCTCAAAAAAAGCGTATCTGGGCTGGAATCTAGCGGGCAAATCTTTAATGCGCCAGGTAATTCTGTCCGGGGGTCAGACCAATCCGCTTTGCAGCGCCAGGTCCCAGGGCGGCACTGGGCTGAAGCGCGATTTCAGGTATTCGAGCAACAAGCGGCTACGTGCGTTCGGCTGTTGTTCCAGGCGCAGCGCATAGATGCCGGTGGTCTCCGGGCTGGGCAGGCCGTTTTCGCAAAACAGAGGCAAGAGTTCGCCGCGGACCAGGTATTCACTCGCCAGCCAGGTGGGCAGGTGCGCGATACCCAGGCCGGCCAGGGCACCGGAGAGCAGGGCTTCGGCGTTGTTGGCGCTCATGCGGATGCGTTGCGGGCGATAGGTGGCGCGACGCCCGTCCAGTTCGAAGCGCCAGGCGAAGATCGGCGCCAGGCCATCCCAGTCCAGGCCGTCGTGTTCGCTGAGGTCTCGCGGATGGGTCGGCGTGCCACGGTTTTTCAGGTAGGCCGGGCTGGCACAGGCAATTCGCACGATGCTGGCCAGCGGCGTGGCGATCAGCCGGGTGTCGACGATATGCCCGGCACGCAGCACCAGATCGACCTTGCCCAGGTGCGCGCCCTGCATGTCCACGAAGCTGTCGATCAAATGCAGGTGTACATCTAGCCCCGGGTAGACGTTCAGGAAGTCGGCGATCACCGGCGCCAGATGCCGTCGACCGAACGCCGCCGGTGCGTCCACGCGAATCAAGCCTTCCGGCGCATGGCTCAAGGACACCGCTTCCGCCCGTGCCAATTGCAACTCGGTGACGATGCGCCGCGCGCGTTCGGCGAACGCCAGGCCGGCCGGTGTCGGCAGCACCGCGTGGGTGCTGCGCTGGAACAAGCGGCTGCCCACCGAGCTTTCCAGGCTGTCGATACGCCGGGCCACGGCGGAGGGCGTCAGCGGATGGCGACGCGCGGCGGCGGAAAAACTGCCGGTTTCCAGCACATCGAGAAACAGGCTGAGTTGGTCGGTGAGGATATGCGGGTTCATCGGTCGACGCTTATGCGGGATTGGCACAGCCATTGTGCGTTGCTGTGCGTATCCGCGCCAGAGCGGACTGCGTAGCATGCAAGGCTTGGGATTGTGGAGTAATGCGTGGTGTTGGATTTAGCGATGTACTTGGTTATGGGCGCGGCATTGGGCACGGTGGGCGGCCTGTTCGGCATTGGCGGCGGGTTGATTGCCATCCCGGTGCTCGGCGTGCTGTTCGGCCTCGATCAGCAGATCGCCCAAGGCACCGCGCTGGTGATGGTGGTGCCCAACGTGATGCTCGCGCTGTGGCGTTATCACCAGCGTAATCGCATTGAACTGCGCCACGCGCTGCCGCTGGGGGTGATGGGCTTCAGCTTTGCCTGGCTCGGCTCGATCTGGGCCGTGGGCCTGGACGCCGGCGCGATGCGTGTCGGCTTTATCGCATTTCTGCTGGCGCTGTCGGCCTACAACCTGCTGCGCATGTTCACCCGCAATGCGCCGCCGACGGCACAGATGCGCCATGCCTGGCCGTGGCTCGGGGTGTTGGGCGCGGTCTCCGGCTCTATGGGCGGTTTGTTCGGTGTCGGTGGTGCGGTGGTCGCCACGCCAGTGCTGACCAGTGTGTTCGGCACCACCCAGGTGGTGGCCCAAGGCTTGTCCCTGGCCTTGGCGCTGCCCAGCACCGGGGTGACTCTTGTCACTTACGCCTGGCACCACGAAGTGGACTGGATGATCGGCATCCCCCTGGCGGTCGGTGGCCTGCTCAGCATCAGTTGGGGTGTAAAAGTCGCCCACGCTCTGCCGGAGCGCCTGTTGCGCGGTTTGTTCTGCGGTTTCCTGGTGGTGTGCGCCGTGATGCTGATGTTTAAGGTTTGAAGCCGTCGATGATGTACTCCGCCAGGCATTCGGTGATAGGTGACGTCATCAGCGGGTTGCGTAACAAGCGCAGATTCATCGACGGCAAGGGTGGGAAACCCTCGTCACTGCCGAGCACGCGCAGGTCATCCGTCACCAGGCTTTCCATGCTGACCATCACTGCCAGGCCGGCGCTGACCACGGCCTGGATCGCCGCCCCGTTGGTGCTGTTGTAGGCCAGGCGATAATTGCGCCCGACGGTATCCAGTGAGGTGCGCGCCCACTGGGTGTAAAGGCAATCGGCGCCGGACATCGCCAGTGGCAGGGCGTCGTGCTCGTCCACGCAGAAACACGGCGCCGCGGCCCACACCACGCGCTCGGTGCGCAATAGCTCGCCGATATCATTGCCGGGCTCGCGGCTGATCACCGTCAACGCCAGATCCCGCCGTTGCATCAGCACGGTGGATGCCTCGCAGTGCATCTCGATCTGGATCAACGGGTAGGCCTTGGAAAACTGTTTGAGAATCCCCGGCAGGAAGCGCATCACATAGTCGTCCGGGGTGCCGATGCGTACCAGCCCGACCATATGCGGTTCTCGCAGGGTGTTGAACACCTCGCTGTGCAGTTTCAGGATGCGCCGCGCATACCCCAGCAGCACCTGGCCCTCCGGCGTCAGCCGCACTTGGCGGCCGTCGCGCTCGAACAGTTTGCGCTGCAGCACGTCTTCTTCCAGGCGCTTCATCTGCATGCTGACCGCCGATTGGGTGCGGTTGACCTGCTCGCCGGCACGGGTAAACCCACCCTGGTCGGCGATGGCGACGAAGGTGCGCAGCACGTCGGTGTCGATGCTTGGGTAGGCGGCCAATTGATCAATTCCTGAGATGTATTTCATAAGAAACATTCGTTGGGTTGATCATAGCTGCCGGCACACACTCGCGTCATCCCCAAGGGAGGGCGAGAAGATGAAAGGTCAAACAGGTTGTGCAGGATGGACGAAGCGGCCGCTTTCCGGGCTGTTCCAAGCGATTGCGCGGTGGCAGGTATTGCGGCACGAGCGTCGGTTAGTGGCCACGCTGAGCGATGCGGCGCTCAAGGATATCGGGCTGAGCCGCGCTGACGTGGAGCACGAAACCCATCGGCATTTCTGGGAAGACCCACTGCGAAAATGACCGAGGATGCAGTAGGGTGGTCGGCACGTTCATACGGAGATGCCCATGCCCGCCGACCTGTCGTTTTCCCTCAAGCAAGCGCGCCGCATGGCACTGGCCGCCCAGGGCTTTTCCGGGCGCCAGGCGCCTGCATTGATCAAGGCCGCACACCTCAACCGCTTGATCGACCGCCTGGGTGTGCTGCAGATCGATTCGGTCAATGCCGTGGTGCGCTCCCATTACCTGCCGTTGTTTTCCCGCCTGGGTCAGTACGCCCCGTCACTGCTTGAGCAGGCGGCCTGGAGCCAGGGCCGACAGCGTTCGTTGTTCGAGTATTGGGGGCATGAGGCCTCGTTGTTGCCGATGGCGCTGTACCCCTTGATGCGCTGGCGCATGGAGCGGGCAAAACAAGGGCAGGGGATCTACGCGCAGATGGCGCGTTTTGGTCGCGAGCAGCAGGCCATCATCCAGCGCGTGTTGAACACTGTCGAACAACAGGGCGCCTTGGGTGCAGGCAGTCTGTCGACCCGCGCCGAGCGCGCCGGCCCGTGGTGGGACTGGAGCGATGAAAAGCACGCGCTGGAATGGCTGTTCGCCGCTGGCCTGGTCACGGTTGCCGGTCGGCGCGGGTTCGAGCGGCTCTACGATTTGCCCGAGCGCGTCATTCCCGGCGACCGGCTGCACCAGGCCCCGTTGAGCGAGGCCGAGGCTCAGCGCGGTTTGCTGCTGCACAGTGCGACTGCGCTGGGTGTGGGCAGCGAAAAAGATCTGCGCGATTATTTCCGCCTGGACCCCGCCGACACTCGCAGCCGTTTGGCCGAGCTGGTCGAAGACGGCCAATTGCTGATGTGCCGCGTGCAGGGCTGGAAGCAGCCGGCCTACTGCCTGCCGGAGCCGAAAGTACCGCGCAAGGTGCCGGCCAGCGCACTGTTGTCGCCGTTCGATTCGCTGATCTGGGAGCGCAGCCGCACCGAGCGGCTGTTCGATTTCCGTTATCGGCTGGAGATTTACACGCCGCAGGACAAGCGGGTGTACGGCTACTACGTGCTGCCGTTTCTGCACAACGAGCGGATCGCCGCGCGCGTCGACCTGCGTGCCGAACGCGCCCACGGCCGCCTGGCCGTGCATGCGGTGCATGAAGAAGAGCCGGGGCTGGACGAGGAGGGGATGTGTGCGCTGGCGCTGAACTTGCGGCAAATGGCCGATTGGCTAGGGCTCGAACAGGTGCAGCTCAATTGCCCACGGCCGAGTGCCGACCGATTAAGGGCGGCGATGCTCACATCACGGTAGGCCCGAGCTTGCTCGCGAGAAACGTTAACGATGACGCGGGAAACCGACACCCCGCGGCATTCTCAGGTTTTTCGCGAACAAGCTCGCGCCTACCGAATGGGGTCACCGTTTTACTTGCTTCAACGTCTCTGCGATCAGGAACGCCAGCTCCAGCGACTGATCGGCATTCATCCGTGGGTCGCAGTGGGTGTGGTAGCGGTCCGACAAGCCATCTTCGGTGATCGGCCGCGCGCCGCCGATGCATTCGGTGACGTTCTGCCCGGTCATCTCGATATGAATCCCGCCGGCATAGGTGCCTTCGGCCTCGTGTACCTGGAAGAATTCCTTCACCTCGCCGAGGATCTGCGCAAAGTCGCGGGTCTTGTAGCCGCTGCTGGCCTTGATCGTGTTGCCGTGCATCGGGTCGGAGCTCCACAGCACCTGTTTGCCCTCACGCTGCACGGCGCGAAGCAGCGCCGGCAGGTGGTCGCCGACCTTGTTGGCGCCCATGCGCGCGATCAGGTTCAAGCGGCCGGGGTCGTTGTCCGGGTTGAGGATGTCGATCAGGCGGATCAGGTCATCCGGGTTCATGCTCGGGCCGACCTTGACCCCGATCGGGTTGTGTACCCCGCGCAGGAACTCGACGTGGGCGCCGTCCAACTGACGGGTGCGATCGCCGATCCACAGCATGTGGGCCGAGCAGTCGTAGTAGTCGTTGGTCAGGCTGTCGCGGCGCACGAAGGCTTGTTCGTAGTTGAGCAGCAGCGCTTCGTGGGCGGTGAAGAAGCTGGTTTCGCGCAGTTGCGGCGAGCTGTCCATGCCGCAGGCGCGCATGAAGGCCAGGGTTTCGTCGATACGGTTCGCCAACTGGCTGTACTTCTCGGCCAGTGCGGAGTTGGCGATGAAGTCCAGGTTCCACTTGTGTACCTGGTGCAGGTCGGCAAACCCGCCCTGGGCGAACGCGCGCAGCAGGTTAAGGGTGGCGGTGGACTGGTGGTAGGACTGCAGCAGGCGGTCGGGGTCCGGCACACGGCTTTTTTCGTCGAAGCCGATGCCGTTGACGATATCGCCACGGTAGGCCGGCAAGGTGACGCCATCGATGGTTTCATCGTTGGACGAGCGCGGCTTGGCGAACTGGCCGGCCATGCGCCCGACTTTCACCACCGGGCAGCCGGCGGCGAAGGTCATCACGATAGCCATCTGCAGCAGCACCTTGAAGGTGTCGCGGATTTTTGCGGCGGAGAACTCGGCAAAACTCTCGGCGCAGTCGCCGCCTTGCAGCAGGAAGGCGCGACCCTGGGTCACCTCGGCAAACTGGCGGCGCAACTCGCGGGCCTCCCCGGCAAATACCAGCGGCGGGTAGCTGGCCAGGCTCTGCTCCACCTGTAACAGGTGTGCAGCGTCCGGGTACTGGGGTTGTTGCTGGATCGGCAGGGCGCGCCAGCTGTCGGGGCTCCAGGGTTGGCTCATCGTGGACTCGATAGGGTGATTGACGGTCGGGCGCCAATGTTATCAGCAATTAGTGCGTGACCTGTTGCCGCCGGTTGGCCGACAATCGCGCCTTTGCCCTGGGGTGAACCCGTTAGGAGTTGTAGATGAGCGAGGAGCGTGTCGAGCGCCTGCTGGCCGAGGTCCATGATGACTTCGGCATGATCCGCGTGCTCGAAGTGGCCGATTACCGTTTTCTCGAGTTTGGCGACGCCATCGAGCAAAGCTGCGTGTTCACCGCCGACCCGAGCTGGCTGGAGTACGACTACACCCGTGCGATGCTGATCGGTGCGTTGTGCCACGAGCAGCCGGAAAGCGCGTTGTTCCTCGGCCTGGGCGCCGGCACGCTGACCCAGGCGTGCCTCAAGTTCCTGCCGCTGGAGGATGTCGAAGCCATCGAGCTGCGCCCCGAGGTGCCGCGCTTGGCCATTGAGTTCCTGGGGCTGGACGACGATCCGCGCCTGTACATCCGCATTGGCGACGCCCTGGAACTGCTCGAAACCGCCGAAACGGCCGACTTGATCTTCGTCGACCTGTACACCGATGTCGGCCCCGGCGTCGGGCACCTGGCCTGGACCTTCCTGGAAAACTGCCAGAAGAAACTCAACCCGGGCGGTTGGCTGGTGATCAACCAGTGGGCCACCGACGACGGCAAGCCGTTGGGTGCGGCCCTGCTGCGCGGGTTGTATCACCGGCATTATTGGGAGCTGCCGGTGAAGGAGGGCAATGTGATCCTGCTGGTGCCTTCGGAGCTGGATCAGGCGCTGGACGCTGCGGCGCTGTCGGCCCGCGCCGAAGCGCTGGCACCGCGATTGGGCTATTCGTTGCAGCCATTGATCAAGGCGATTCGGCCGGCAACCTAGTTGTCTGAACGGGCGTCATCGCGGGCAAGCCCACTCCCACATTTGACCGAGCACATCCTGAAGGAATGCGGTCGATGTGGGCGCGGGCTTGCTCGCGATGACTGCGGCACGGCCAACTCAAATTCCCCTGAATACCCCCGGGCGCTTCTCGAGCATGGCGCGCACGCCTTCCTTGGCGTCTTCGCTGTTGAACAATTGCGCGACCAGCGGCGGTAACGCGGCGGCCGCGACAGCTTCGCCCTCCAAGCGCGCCAGGCGGGCCGACATCAACGTGGCTTGCACGCCGAGGGGTGCCTGGCGCGCGATGCGGCTGGCCAGTTCGATGGCGCGCGGCAGCAGGTCTTCGCTGGCCATCACTTCCTGCACCAACCCCAGGCGCAGGGCTTCGTGGGCATCGAACTCATCGCCGGTGAGCAGCCAGCGCATGGCGTTGCCCCAGCCTGCTATTTGATGAAAGCGCAACGTCGCACCACCAAATGGAAAGATCCCACGTTGTACTTCCATCTGCGCGAAGCGAGTGTTGCTCGCGCAGAGATTGATATCCGCCGCCAGCATCAACTCGATGCCAAGGGTCAGGCAGTAGCCCTGAGCGGCGACGATCACCGGTTTGCCGACCCGAGGGCCGGCGAACACGCCCCAGGGATCGCAGCCCCCCGGTGGCGGTTGCCAGCCTCCGGCCATCACTGCGCTGACGTTGGCCAGGTCCAGCCCGGCGGTGAAGTGGTCGCCGTGGGCGAACACCACGGCCACCCGCGCATCGTCGTTTCGATCAAATTCGCCATAGGCCAGGCTCAGTGCGTTGAGCAGATCCAGGTCAAAGGCATTGCGCTTGGCGACCCGATCCAGGCCCAACAACAGGACATGACCCAGGAGTTCACGGCTGACGAGGCTGCTGCTGGCTTGATTCATCGGGTGTGCCCTCGGGCGCAGTAAGGGGTTTCGGACCAAAGGGGCCGAGTGTGCGGATGAACCGTTTAAGCGTTTCAGCCAACAGGGCCGGGCACTTGAAAAATAGACCCTGGAGCCCATCTGCGCAAAGGCGGTGACGCAGTGCGGTTTATCGGTGCTTTGCGATAAAAAAAGCTCCCTTTTTCAGCTATTTCCGGTATAGTGCGCGCCGGCCTTTAACCGGGCCGCGTTTAGGTAGCGCAATTCCCCGAAGTCAGCTTCGGCTGCACGTCCGCACAGCGGACTCTTCCTTGACGAATCTTTTTCATTCATTCGTTTTCGCAAATCCCCGCCGACAAAGCAGCCAGGGCGACTCTTGAGTCTCAACACGGCATGCGCAGCTTTGGAGCATGGGTCTTTGCGGATGCACTTAGAGGCAGACCCATGACCCAGGAAACCGGCGGCTTCGCCGCTTTTAATCTTAACCCGAACATTCTTGCTGCCGTCATTGCGACTGGCTACGAAGAACCTTCGGCGATTCAGCAGCAATCGATCCCGATCATCATGGCCGGCCACGACATGATTGGCCAGGCGCAAACCGGTACCGGTAAAACCGCCGCGTTCGCCCTGCCTATCCTGCACTGCATCGATCCTGCCAAGCGCGAACCGCAAGCCCTGATCCTGGCGCCAACTCGTGAGTTGGCGCTGCAAGTAGCAACCGCTTTTGAAACCTACGCCAAGCAAATGCCAGGCGTAACCGTTGTGGCCGTCTACGGCGGCGCGCCGATGGGCCCGCAACTCAAGGCTATCCGTAATGGCGCACAGATCGTTGTCGCCACTCCGGGTCGTCTGTGCGACCACCTGCGTCGTGACGAGAAAGTCCTGTCGACCGTGAACCACCTGGTTCTGGACGAAGCTGACGAAATGTTGAAGCTGGGCTTCATGGATGACCTGGAAGTCATCTTCAAGGCACTGCCACCGACCCGTCAGACCGTGCTGTTCTCGGCCACCCTGCCGCAGTCGATCCGTGCCATTGCCGAACGCCACCTGCGCGATCCGCAACACGTGAAGATCCAGACCAAGACTCAGACCGTTACCGCGATCGAACAGGCTCACCTGTTGGTTCACGCTGACCAGAAGACCTCGGCTGTATTGAGCCTGCTGGAAGTCGAAGACTTCGACGCGCTGATCATGTTCGTGCGTACCAAGCAAGCGACCCTGGACCTGGCCAGTGCCCTCGAAGCCAAAGGCTACAAAGCCGCTGCGCTGAACGGTGACATCGCCCAGAACCAACGTGAGCGCGTGATCGACTCCCTCAAGGATGGCCGTCTGGACATCGTTGTAGCGACCGACGTAGCTGCTCGTGGCCTCGACGTTCCACGTATCACCCACGTGTTCAACGTTGACATGCCTTACGATCCAGAGTCCTACGTTCACCGTATCGGCCGTACCGGCCGTGCGGGTCGCGAAGGTCGCGCACTGCTGCTGGTGACGCCGCGTGAGCGCCGCATGCTGCAAGTGATCGAGCGTGTCACCGGGCAGAAGGTTGCTGAAGTCCGCCTGCCGGATGCCCAGGCCGTTCTCGATGCGCGCATCAAGAAACTGACCAACAGTCTGTCGCCACTGGTGGCTGACGCTGAATCGACCCACGGCGACCTGCTGGACCGCCTGACCGCCGATATCGGTTGCACCCCGCGTGCCCTGGCTGCAGCCCTGCTGCGCAAAGCCACCAACGCTCAGGCCCTGACCCTGGCAGCCATCGAGAAAGAACGCCCACTGGTACCGAACAACGCGCCACGCGGTGATCGTCCAGAGCGTTCCGGCGACCGTCCTGAGCGTGGTGATCGTGAGCGTCGCGCTCCGGTGCCATTGGCTGAAGGTCGTGCTCGCTGCCGTACCGCGCTGGGCGCGCGTGACGGTATCGCGGCCAAGAACCTGCTGGGCGCTATCCTCAACGAGGGTGGCCTGGCACGTGAGGCCATCGGTCGCATCCAGGTCCGTGACAGCTTCTCCCTGGTGGAGCTGCCGGAAGACGGTCTGGAAAAACTGCTGACCAAGCTGAAAGACACACGCGTTGCCGGTAAGCAGCTCAAGCTGCGTCGCTACCGCGAAGATTGATCCGCCCCTGGGCTGATTGATCGCACCTAAAAAAATCCCCGACTGGTTCGGGGATTTTTTTTGCCCGGCAATTGGCGCGGATCGTCGTGGGGTGGTCGGCCATAACGGTCAGCTACTGATCTTATCGGGTTTAGGAAAAGTCTGAGTTTCTGAGCGGCCTTTCTGGCAGCCGGCTTTGCGTAAAGTTTTTACTATCAAGTGACGGGGGCGGATAAACCTGAGTTGCATCGCTCAAGGGTAAAAAACGCTCTCAATCTGCTCTCGTCAGTTGTTCAAGTTGGAAAGGTTCGCTTGTGACCGTGTCGAGGGATAGGCGCCGGGCTTGACGGCTATTGATTGATTTTTCCAGAAAGGAGCTGTGGCTGTTATGCGTATTAATAATTCACAGTTGTTTCCACAAACAATGCCTGAGCCTGCGACTTATCCTCCCAGCCAACCGCCTGTTAATCAGGCGCGAGAGCCAACACGCGAGCACGGTTTGCCGTGGACCGAGCGCGCACTCGCTTCGGATGCCGCGGCCGCTCGTTCAAGAAGAAATACGCCATCCATGCCTGTAGCGTCTGCGACCACGACGTCAACGCTTAATAAAGTCAGCGATCCAAAACTGGAAATCAAGAAGGTAGCCACATCGCCCAATGGGTTGTATGGCCTGAGTTACTCGCTGTCCGCGCCTGGCGCTGGGTTGAGTAACATTACGTTTCCAATGAGTATCGACGAAGGCCTTCAACGAAAAGGAAGCAAGGACGCAGGGATTTATTATGCGATGCAGTTTGGCGTCAATGATGCGCAAGGTCGGCCTCTTGGCCGTGGCTATATTGGGATGCAGCCGCGCGGGGATGGCAAGGCGCTGATTGTGTTTTCTGGAAACGGTGAGCATTTCAAGGCGCCACAAGGCCGCCCCGAGTTTGATGGGGGAAAAGGCGCCAGTAACAGCACCTTGGTAGATTTTAAATTTGGGAATAAATATAACCTCACGGTAGAACGAGATCCTGAGGATGCCCATAAGTTGAGGGGGTTTATTCAGGACGTTACCGATGCCGACATGCCGGGCCCCAAGCAGCATGTCAAAGATATTTATGTCGATCAGAAGTTTGCCTTGGCTGGCAGAGACAGAGGCTTCGTCGAACATTACGGCGCGAAAATAGACCGAAGTTCGCAGATCGCGCCTACTCGCGGTAGTTTCTCCGCCCCCTTTACTACAGACGATAAGGGCAATGTCAGGGTGGGTGAAATCAAGAGTGACGGGCTCTATGGCCGGTACAAGAACTCGATGGTGGGACTGCAGCGGGTGATCAGCGAAGCGGGTAAAGGTCAGGAAATACAATTCTCTTTTCAGGGCGCAGGTTATGAGAAGAAAGCCTGAAGGCGCTGTTGATAGAGCCTGAGTAGCGTTTCAACGCTACGCCTGTTGGAGTTGCGCCCCTTGAAAATATTGGCGATGCAAAAACCCGGAAGGCCCACGCAGGTGAGGATTTCCGGTTTTTCTTCTTGGGCCGCGCTCGCTTTGTGGGCGGCCCTCAATCTGGGTTTGCCCGCGCATTGGGATGTGCGTCAGCCGAAGCGGTAGATGTCCATGCCCAGCGCGCCCATGGTGAAGCCTTGGTGCGCCACGCTGAAGTCGCCGCCGGCACCCCGCGCAAAGTAGAGCGGCAGTAAATGTTCATCACTGGGATGGCTGCGCACGGCGTTGGGCGCCTGGCGGCGATAATCGTGCAGCGCGGCTTCGTCGTTGGCGGCAAGCTTGTCCACCATCCAGTCACGAAACGCCCGCGCCCACGGCTCGATGCTTTCGGACCCGGCGTGCCAATCCAGTTCACCGAGGTTGTGGGTGATGCTGCCGGAGCCGATCAGCAACACGCCTTGTTCGCGCAGGCTGGCGAGGGCGTGTCCGACCCGGGTCTGCAGGGCAGGGCCCATACGGCTGGGCAAGGACACTTGCACCACCGGGATATCCGCGGCCGGATACATCAGCGACAGCGGCACCCAGGCGCCGTGGTCGAAGGGACGGCGCTCATCGATGCGCGCATTCAAGCCATCGGCGTGCAGCAACTCGACAATCTCGCGCGCCAATTGCGGGTCGCCCGGCGCCGGGTATTGCACGGCAAACAACTCGGCCGGAAAGCCGCCGAAGTCATGCCAGGTTTCCGGTGCGGCGTTGCCGCTGACCAGCAATTCCTGACTTTCCCAATGCGCCGACACCACCACAATCGCCTTCGGCCGTGGCAGTTCAGCTGCCAGGCGCTGCAGAGCCGGGCCGCTGGCGCCGGGTTGCAGGGCGAGCATGGGCGAACCATGGGAGATAAACAGAGTGGGGAGCATTAGAAGGGCCCTCAGGGTTAACATGCCCCATCTTCAACCAGATCAATGATCTAAATCTAATATAAGTTTTAGCGCCTTTTGATCGAATTTTTAGGGTGATGTATGGATTCTCAGTTTTGGCGGGAGCGCTGGGCACGTAATCAGATCGGTTTTCACTTGCCCGAGGTCAACCCCTATCTGCAACGGCACTGGCCGCAGTTGGCGGTCGCGCAGGGGGCAAAGGTGCTGGTGCCCTTGTGTGGCAAAAGCCTGGATCTGGTGTGGCTGGCCAGTCAAGGCTGTCGCGTGCTCGGGGTAGAGCTGTCGGAGCAGGCGGTTGAGGCATTCTTCAGTGAGCAGGGGCTGACACCGCATATCAGCCAACGTGGCGTGTTCAAGGTGTACCAGGCGGATGTGATCGAGGTGTGGTGCGGTGATTTCTTCGCGCTGGACGCGCAGGCGCTGCTCGATTGCACGGCGCTTTATGATCGCGCGGCGTTGATCGCCTTGCCGCCGCTGATGCGGGCGCGCTACACCGAGCACCTCAATACGCTTCTGGGGCCGGGTTGCAAGGGGTTGCTGATTACCCTCGACTACGACCAGACGCAAAAGGCCGGCCCACCGTTTGCGGTGACCGATGATGAGGTGAAGGCGCTGCTGGGGGCGCACTGGGCCCTCGAAGTGCTTGAGGAGCAGGACGTTTTGGGTGAGAGCTGGAAGTTCGTTCAGGACGGCGTAACCCGGCTGGAAGAGCGAGTCTACCGACTCACGAAGCGCTGAGTCCTGGGCTGGCAAGGCGCCCACAAAAAAGGGGCGATCAGATCGCCCCTTTCCGTGTCGCCGCCAAGCGGTCAGCCGCGACGACGCAGTGCGTCAATCCGCTCTTCCAGCGGCGGGTGGCTCATGAACATGCGCGCCAGGCCCTGCTTGATGCCGCCGTTGATGCCAAACGCGGTCAGGCTGTCCGGCATATGCACCGGCAGGCCTTGTTCGGAGCGCAGGTGCTGCAAGGCTGCAATCATCGCCCCGGTGCCGGCCAGGCGGGCACCGGCTTCGTCCGCACGAAATTCCCGTTTGCGCGAGAACCACATGACGATCGCGCTGGCCAGGAAGCCCAGCACCAGTTCAGCGAAGATGGTTGCCACGTAGTAGGCAATGCCGCGGCCTTCTTCGTTCTTGAAGATCACCTTGTCGACGAAGTTGCCGATGATCCGCGCGAAGAACATCACGAAGGTGTTCACCACGCCCTGGACCAGCGCCAGGGTGACCATGTCACCGTTCGCCACGTGGCCGATCTCGTGGGCCAGCACCGCCTTGACTTCATCGTAGGAGAAGCGCTCCAGCATGCCCTGGCTCACCGCAACGAGCGCGTCGTTCTTGTTCCAGCCGGTGGCAAAGGCGTTGGCTTCATAGGCCGGGAAGATCCCGACCTCCGGCATCTTGATACCGGCCTCGCGGGACAACTGTTCGACGGTCTGCAGCAACCATTGCTCATGCCGGGTGCGTGGCTGAGTGATGACCTGGGTGCTGGTGCTCATCTTCGCCATCCACTTGGAGATGAACAGCGAGAACAGCGAGCCGGCAAAACCAAAGACCGCACAGAAGATCAGCAGCTGATTGAGGTTCAGATCAACCCCGTTGGCCGCCATGAACCCGTTGAAGCCGAAAAGGCTCAGGGTGATGCTGGCAATCAGCACGACCGCCAGGTTGGTGGCCAAGAACAGCAGGATGCGCATCATGGTTGTAGAGTTCTCCTCATGCTAAATATGTCGCGTACTGCGGGGTATATAAGGTGCGACATGGGGTGATTCAACCGAGCGACTATTTCAAACTGTGTCCTACAGCCTGAATGTAGAGTCTTGAAGGGAATTTCCCACCTGTATTGCCCCGCTTGATCAGCCTCCTGTTGCCTCGCGGCCCTTTGATTATAAGGGGCACGCGCTGGGAGAGGGGCAAACGCAGTGCGGAGCGGGGCAATGGGCAGAGAAGTGTTGCCAGATACTCGCTGTACGACCAGATCCCGGTCGTACAGCGTCATAGTCGTTACTGGCGATAGGACTTGAGGAAGTTGCCGATGCGACCGATGGCCATGTCCAGGTCATCCACACGCGGCAAGGTCACCACGCGGAAGTGATCCGGCCACGGCCAGTTGAACGCGGTGCCTTGCACCACCAGGAGCTTTTCCGACAGCAGCAGGTCGAGCACGAACTTCTCGTCGTTGAGGATCGGGCAGACTTTCGGGTCGATGCGTGGGAAGGCGTACAGCGCACCCATCGGCTTCACGCAACTGACGCCGGGAATGTCGTTGAGCAATTCCCAGGTGCGGTTGCGTTGTTCCAACAGGCGGCCCTGAGGCAGCAGCAGATCGTTGATGCTCTGGTAACCTCCCAGCGCAGTCTGGATCGCGTGCTGGCTCGGTACGTTGGCACACAGGCGCATATTGGCCAGCATGTCGATGCCTTCAATGTAGCTCTGGGCGTTGTGCTTGGGCCCGGAGATGGCGACCCAGCCGGAGCGGAAACCCGCCACGCGGTAGGACTTGGACAAGCCGTTGAAGGTCAGGCAGAGCAGGTCCGGCGCGAGGGAGGCGGTGCAGATGTGGACGGCGTCGTCGTAGAGGATCTTGTCGTAGATCTCGTCGGAGAACACCACCAGGTTGTGCTGGCGCGCCAGCTCGAGCATGCCCAGCAGCACTTCCCGCGAGTACACGGCGCCGGTCGGGTTGTTCGGGTTGATGATGACCAGCGCCTTGGTGTTCGGGGTGATCTTGGCCTTGATGTCGGCCAGGTCCGGGAACCAGTCGGCGCCTTCGTCGCACAGGTAGTGTACCGGGCGGCCACCGGCCAGGGTCACCGCGGCGGTCCACAGCGGGTAGTCCGGCGCCGGCACCAGCACTTCGTCGCTATTGTTGAGCAAGGCCTGCATCGACATCACGATCAGTTCGGACACGCCGTTGCCCAGGTAGATGTCTTCGATGCCGACACCTTCGACCTGCTTCTGCTGGTAATACTGCATCACCGCCTTGCGCGCACTGAACAGGCCTTTGGAATCGCTGTAGCCCTGGGCGGTGGGCAGGTTGCGGATCACGTCCTGGAGGATTTCGTCCGGCGCTTCGAAACCAAAGGGCGCCGGGTTGCCAATGTTCAGCTTGAGGATGCGATGGCCTTCCTCTTCCAGGCGTTTGGCGTGCTTGAGCACCGGGCCGCGAATGTCGTAGCAGACGTTGGCGAGCTTGTTCGATTTGCTGACCTGCATGGCGATGTGATCCTGAAAATGAACGATCCAGACGGTGCGAAGCCTACCGTGCTGAGAATCCTGCGTTGGTCGCACCCATAAATACGTTTGAATGCCGCTAACGCGGGTGCCAGACTGCCGGGTTGAAGAGGCGCAATCATACGTGCCGCCTGATCCCTGGAAAAGACACAGATCAGGGTTTTTCAGTTGCCGAGGTGTACTGATGGAAAAGCTGCAGAAAACCATTGAAGAATGGAAAGCGATGCTCGATCCGGAGCAATACAACGTGTGCCGCCTGAAGGGCACCGAACGGCCGTTTTCCGGCAAGTACAATGCCACCAAGACCGACGGCGTGTATCACTGCATCTGCTGCAATGAGCCGCTGTTCGACTCTACCACCAAGTTCGATTCCGGCTGCGGCTGGCCCAGCTTCTACGCACCGATCGCCGACAGCGCGATGATCGAGATCCGCGATGTCAGCCACGGCATGATCCGCACCGAAGTCACCTGCGCCAAGTGCGACGCGCACCTGGGGCATGTGTTCCCGGATGGCCCGCCGCCGACCGGCCTGCGCTATTGCATCAACTCGGTGTGCCTGGACCTCGTGCCGCGCTGAGCCTGAGTCGCCCCTGCGTCTTGCGCGGGGGCGATGTATACCGGGCTATCAGTTTGATCAATTCAATTGCATGCAATTGAATTGCTCGCTATGTTTTGCCTTCTTTCTCCTGATCCGAGGCATTGCCATGAGCGACAACCTGCTGAGCATCCCTTGCACCACCATCAAGGGTGAGCAAAAGACCTTGGCCGATTTCGCCGGCAAGGCCATTCTTGTGGTCAACACTGCCAGCAAATGCGGCTTCACCCCGCAGTACAAGGGCCTGGAGCAACTCTGGCAGCAGTACAAGGACCAGGGCCTGGTGGTGCTGGGGTTTCCGTGCAACCAGTTCGGCAAGCAGGAACCGGGCAACGAAGGCGCGATTGCCGAGTTCTGCGAGCTGAATTTCGGCGTCAGCTTCCCGTTGTTCAAGAAGATCGACGTCAATGGCGGCGCTGCCCACCCGCTGTTCGTGCAGTTGAAAAAACGTGCGCCGGGCCTGCTGGGTTCCAAGGGCATCAAGTGGAATTTCACCAAGTTCCTCATCGGTCGCGACGGCCAGGTGGTCAAGCGCTTTGCGCCAACCACCAAGCCCCAGGAGTTGACCCAAGAGATCGAAGCCCTGCTCAAATGACCGACCTGCCCACCGTGTCCCTGGCGCTGGACAACCAGCTGTGTTTCAAGCTCTACGCCGCATCGCGCGCGGTGACCCGCGCCTACAAACCGATGCTTGACCAGTTGGGCCTGACCTACCCGCAATACGTGGTGATGCTGGTGTTGTGGGAATGGCACCACGCGACGCCGCCCCAGCCCACGGTCAAGGCCTTGGGCGAGCGCTTGATGCTCGATTCGGGCACGCTGACGCCGCTGCTCAAGCGCCTGGAGCAGCTTGGGTTAGTGAGACGCCAGCGCAGCGCGCAGGATGAACGCGAAGTGCATTTGAGCCTGAGCCACGCCGGGGTGCAGTTGCGCGGCCAGGCCCATCAGTTGAAAACCCGCTTGCTGTGCGACAGCGGTGTCGACCTCAACCAGGCCGATGCCTTGCGCGAGGGGTTGGACCAATTGCTCGCGCAGATCAGAGACTTGTCGTCTTAGGCACCCACAGGTCCAGCAGCGCATTGAGTTCTTCGCGGCGAAACGGCTTGGCCAGGTAGTCATTCATCCCCGCCGCCCGGCAACGCTCGCGTTCTTCCGACAGCGCGTTGGCGGTCAGGGCGACAATGGGCAGGTCCGGCCAGCGCCCGCTGCGACGAATCTGCCGACTGGCCTCGTAGCCATCCATCACCGGCATGTTGCAGTCCATCAGCACCATGTCGAAGTGCTGTTCTTCGAGGAACCTGAGCGCTTCGCCACCATGGGCGGCGACGATCACTTCGCAGCCCAACTTGCTGAGCATGCCCTTGGCCACCAGTTGATTGACCGGGTTGTCCTCCACCAGCAGGATGCGTGCCCGGTGGACCAGGGGCGTGGCATCGAGTGCGATCGGGTCGAGGATCAAGTGCGCGTCGCTGCGCAGATTACGTTGCAGGATCTGGTACAGCGCGTTGCGGCTCAAAGGGCGCGCCTGTTGCTGCAACGGCGCCAGGGCCGCGACTTCCTCACTGGGCATGAAATTGCCATAGGCGGTCACCAGCAGGATCGGCGCCGTGATGGCCGGGCGCAGGCGAAACAGGCACTCCGGGCAGTCCGTGATCAGCAAGTCGGGGTTTTTCCCGCTCAAGTCCTCATCGATAGAATAGCAATGCACTGTCAGCCCCCAGTGAGGTAGCAGGGTGCTGAGCAGCTCCGCCAGGCCGCTGTCGGCACTGGTGATTGCAATGACTTCGCCCGTCAGCGGCGCGAGCCGGGGCGCAGGTAAATGGGCGGGCAGCGGCAGGTCGGCGCAGAACTGGCTGCCGAAGCCGACTTCCGAACTGATGCTCAGCCGACCGTGCATCGCCTCGCACAGGTTATGGGTCAGCGCCAGGCCCAGGCCGGTGCCGCCAAACTGGCGGGTGATGCCCGCGCCAGCCTGGGTGAACGGCTGGAAGATCTTCACCTGCGCGTCCTGGGCAATGCCGATCCCGGTGTCGCACACTTCGATTTTTACTCGGCCATCCTGGGCGCTGAGGCGCACATCCACGCGGCCGAAGCGCGTGAACTTCAAGGCGTTGGACAGCAGGTTACTGACGATCTGCCGCACACGTGTCGGGTCGCCGAGCACCTGCGCCGGGAACTGCGGGTCGATCAGGCACGTCAGTTCGACACTCGGCGCGGCGTTCTGCGATAACAGGTTGGCGGTGTCTTCCACCAGCGCGCCGAGGTCGAACGGGATGCGCTCCAGCTCCAACTGGCCCGCGTCGAACTTGGACAGATCGAGGATATCGTTGAGCAGTTCCACCAGCACCTTGCCGGAGTCATGGGCGATCGACAGTTGCTGACGCTGCTCGGCGTTGAGCGGGCTGTCCAGCGACAGCGCGATCATGCCCAGCAACCCATTGAGCGGCGTGCGGATTTCGTGACTCATATTGGCCAGGAACGCCGCCCGCGCCTGAGCCATGCCCAGCGCGTTCATTTTTGCTGCTTCCAACTCATCGTTGGACTGGCTCAAGCGCTGGTTGCTGGCCTTGAGCTCCAGCGTGCGCGCCGAGACGATGTTTTCCAGTTGCCCCAGGTACTCGGTGAGGCGGTCCTCGGCGTGACGGCGCTGCTGGATCTCGGTTTCCAGGGTGTCGAATTGCTGGTTGGCCATGTTGACCAGCACGCCGATTTCATCGTGCTCGTGCCCCGGCGGGCAATCCAGGCGTGTCTGCCTGCGCGTGCTCAGCTCGCGAATGATGCGTACCAGCGGTTGGGTCAGCATCACATAGAACAGGCCCAGCAGGATCCCGGTCAGCAGCAGGCTGCGCACAAACCCGTTGATCAGGGTGACCTCGGCGCGGTGCAGGAAGCGGCTGCCAAAGGCGTAGGTGTCTACGTCGAGGCGCAGCACGCCAAGGGATTCGTTGGGCATATGGCTGAGGAACAGCCGGTCTTCAAACTGGCGGTTGGCGCCGAACAGGAAATCGCTGACGGGCCGGTAGGGGCTTTCCTTGCGCGGCCGTCCGACGTCGGCCAGTACCACGCCGTTGTTGTCGGTCAACCGCGCCTGAATGATGGCGGGGGAGTGCAACAGGCCGAGGGTCAGCTCCTGGGCCAGCTCGGCGTCGATGTTGTAGGCGATGCGCGACGCCGGGTTATGGCTGATTTCAATCAGCGAACGAATTTCACGGTTGATGGATGCGTCTTCGCTGGCATAATCAATGCCGATCTGGATCAGGCTGAGCAAGGTTCCCAAGACGAAACCGACCAGCACAGTCAATCTGGCTTGTTTATAAGACAAGCGGTGGGCGAACTTGATATCCATCGAGTGTTGAACCACTTCACGTTTCCCTTCGCCCGGCAAGCATAGCTGAACATCCACAGGTTCAGGCTTGCCCGGTACGAATCGTCAGTTTTAGAGGTGCAGCCCGGAGCGCTCGGCCGCAGGGTTGCCAATACGCCATCTTTTACAAGAACTTGCCAGAGGAATAGTCGTGGATTCTCGATTGAATGCCTTTCTTGAGCGTGCCGATGCCGTACTCGCGCGCCTGGAACCCCTGTTGCCAGCCCCGCGCCAAACCATCGACTGGAACCAATGCCTTGCGGCCCGTTGGCAGCGTGAGGGTCGCAGCGGCTTCCTGCTGCCGCTGGAGGTCAGCCTGGACATGCGTCTGTCCGACCTGATCGGTGTGGACAAGCAGCGTGAAACATTGGCGCGCAACACCCGACAGTTCCTCGACGGCCTGCCCGCCAACCATGCGTTGCTGTGGGGCTCGCGCGGCACGGGGAAATCGTCGATGGTGCGCGCCTTGCTCGCCCAGCACGCCAGCGCCGGTTTGCGCTTGATCGAAATCGAACGCGATCACCTCGCCGACCTGCCGCGTGTGGTCGAACAACTGCTCAAGCTGCCGCAGCGTTTCATTCTGTTCTGCGATGACCTGTCGTTCGAGGCCGGAGAAGGCGATTACCGCGTGCTCAAGAGCGTGCTGGACGGTTCCCTGGAACAGGCGCCGGAAAACGTGCTGCTGTATGCCACGTCCAACCGTCGTCACCTGGTGCCGGAAAACCAGAGCGACAACGATAACTGGAAACGCGTGGATGGCGAGCTGCACCCGAGTGAGGCGGTGGAAGACAAGATCGCCTTGTCCGACCGTTTTGGCCTGTGGCTGTCGTTCTACCCATTCACCCAGGAACATTTCCTGAACGTGGTGGAACACTGGATCGGCGAGCTGGCGCGCAAGGCCGGCCTGCAGTGGCAGCGTGATGAAGACCTCGATATCCTCGCCGTGCGCTGGGCCACCGGGCGTGGCAACCGCAACGGCCGTTGCGCGTATCAATTCGCCCGTTACTGGGTGGGCCTCAAATTGCTGGAGCGTCAACCATGATCGATTTGCAGCAGGCCGGCAGCGGTCTGGATGGCTATGCCATGTTGTGTGCGCAGTTGGAGTCGCTGCTGGCCGATGAGCGCGATTTCATCGCCAACGGCGCGCAGTTCTCTGCGTTTTTGTTCAATCAGTTGGATGACTTGAACTGGGCCGGTTTCTACCTCAACCGTCACGAAGAGTTGGTGTTGGGGCCGTTCCAGGGGCAGATCGCGTGTGTACGCATTCCGTTCGGGCGTGGCGTGTGCGGTGCGGCGGCCGCGTCGCGCCAGACCCAGCGGGTGGAAGATGTGCATGCGTTCCCGGGGCATATCGCCTGTGACAGCGCATCGAACAGTGAACTGGTGGTGCCGCTGGTCAAGGATGGCCGACTGATTGGCGTCCTCGACCTCGACAGCCCGTCGCTGGCCCGGTTTACCGCGCAAGACCAGGTTGGTATCGAGCAGTTGGCGGCGATTTTCCTGCGCCTGACCGACTGCTGACCGACCGTTGCGGGGGCGGGCCGTGCGGCGCGCTCCTGCCTACCCTGGAGAGCCCAGGCCGTTGAGTTGCATGTGCAGCAGGCGCTCCAGTTCCAGCATGCACTTTTCCAGGGTCTTGATGCCGGTTTCGATCACCGCCCGATCATCGCCGCGGGCGCAGGCCTGCTCCAGCGCTTCGCATTGCGCCGCCAGTACACTGGCCTGGACGATACGCGCAGCGCCCTTGATCTTGTGGGCCTGCTCGATGATGTCCTGCAGTGAAGCCTGCTGGGCCCACAACGTGACCAATATCTGGCGATCGTGACAACTGCTGCTCAGCAGTTCCTCAAGCAGCCGCCGAGTCAGTTGCGGATCGCCGCCCGTCAGCGCATCCAGGTGGCTGAGGTCGAGTCGCGGGCCGGACGGCTGCGGCGCGATCTGCGCCAGTTGCCGTTCCAGCGCCGTGAGGCTGATCGGTTTGAACAGGCAGTCGTTCATCCCGGCTTCGGCGCAGCGCAGCTTCTCTTCGGGCTGGGCGTTGGCGGTAAACCCCAGGACCACGCAGGGTGTCAGTTGCTCCCGCTGCTCATACTCACGGATCGAGCGGCTTAACTCATAGCCATTCATGATGGGCATGTTGCAGTCGGCGATCACCAGGTCGAAGTGGGCCTGGCGCCAGGCCTGGAACCCGGCGGCGCCATGTTGGGCTGCGGTGAACTGGTGGCCCAGGTAACCCAGTTGCTGGCACATCAGCAGGCGATTCGCCGGATGATCATCCACCACCAGCACGTTGAGCACCGGCGCCGGTGCGGGCGCAGCCGGCAGGGGTTCATCCGCGGCCTGGATGGGCTGCAGGCAGTTCATCTTCAGGCTGACATGCACCTGGGTGCCGACCATGGGCACGCTGCTCAGGCTCAGTTGCCCGCCCATCATCGCGCACAGGCTGCGGCAGATCACCAGCCCCAGGCCCGCGCCGCTGCGGGCCAATTGCCCGGAATTGTCGGCCTGGGCAAAGGGTTCGAACAGGCGCAACTGGTCGTCGCGGCTGATGCCGATCCCCGTGTCTTCGACCACCAGCTTCATTTCGACCTGCTGTGCCAATTCGGTGGCTTGCACCTGCACCTTGATCTTTACCTGCCCGCGCTCGGTGAACTTGATCGCATTGCTCACCAGGTTGGACAGCACCTGCTTGAAGCGCAGCGGGTCGATCAGCACGTCGGTGTCATCGAGTTCGGGCTTGAACTCCAGCAGCAAACTCAGGGTTTTCTGGCGTGCCAGGCCGTCGAACACCCGCACCACCGACTCGATCACTTCCCGCAGGTTCACACGCTCCGGCGCCAGGCTCAGGCGGCCGGATTCGATCCGCGCGATGTCCAGAATATCGCCGATCAGCTCCAGCAGGTCCTTGGCCGAGTGGTAGGCGACTTCGATCGCCGGGCGGTCGAGATGCCCCTGGTCGGCGCGCTTGAGGGTCAGTTCGAGCATGCCGATCACCGCGTTCATCGGGGTGCGGATTTCGTGGCTCATGGTTGCCAGAAAGGTGCTCTTGGCACGGTTGGCTTCGTCGGCACGTTCCTTGGCGGCGCGCAGCTCATCGAACAGCTGGCGTCGTTCGCTGATGTCGATCCAGCCGCCGATGATGCCCTGGACTTCGCCGGTGGAGTCGCGGTAGGGCAGTATCCAGTGGTAGATCGTCAGCTTTTTGCCATTGATGAGCAGGGTGCGATCAAGGATCAGCGGGTTGCCCTCGGCGACCACGCGCAGATAGTCGGCGTGATACTGAGCCGCTTCGGTTGCCTGGGCCGTGCTCATCTGCATCACACTTTTGCCGATGACCTCTTCGCGCTTGACGTCGAACACCTGCAGGTAGCTGTCGTTGCAGGTCTGCAACAGGCCGTTGCGGTCGCGGACATAGATCGGGTGTGGCGTTTCGTTGACCAGTGCGCGCATGAATTCGAACTGGTCGTTGAGGGCGCGTTCGGCCATCTTGCGGTGCTTGATCTCCCGGCGCATGTAGGCGTTCCAGGTCAGGGAAATCAGCAGCAGCAGGCCGGTGACGAGGATGATCTGGGCAATCAGGTGGTGGTAGTTGCGCCAGTAGCTGTCGGAGGCGGCGGCGTAGCCTCGCCAACGGCTGTTGATCACCCCGAGCTCATCGGGGGCGATGCTCAGCAGCGCCTTGTCGAGGATCGCGCTCAACTCGGTGGCACCCCGTGACGTGGCCAGCGCAAAGACTGCGGGGAGGGTGCCGATGCTGCCGCTGATCTGCAGTTTGTCCTGAAACACTTGGGAGGACAGGAAATAGTTGGCGACCACCAACGAGTTCACCGCGCCTTCCACATGCCCCTGGGCCAGGAGTTCCGAGGCCTTGAAGGTATCACTGGTTTCCACCAGGCGAATGTGCGGGAAATCCTTGCGCAGAAGGCTTTCCAGAGGGTTGCCTTGGGTGATCGCCAGGCGCTTGCCTGCCATCTGTTCAAGATTCGATGGGGCGTTGGGTTCCTTGCGCGTGAGCAATACGTAGGAGTTTTCCAGATAGGGACGACTGAAGTTCAGTTGAGCTTCGCGTTCCGTGCTGGGAATGATGGCGCCGATGAGGTCGGCTTTGCCGGTATCGATTTGCTCGATCATCGCGTTGACATCGCGTGCGCGCAGGATCTCGAAGCGCAACCCGGTGCGCAGGCGGATCAGCTCCAGGAGGTCGGCGGTGATGCCGCGGAAGTTGCCGTCGGCATCGAAGAAGGTCAATGGCGCGAAGGTTTCGTTGGCGATTACCCGGACCACCGGGTGCGCCTTCAGCCAGCGTTCTTCGCGTTGCGTCAGTTGCAGTTTTTGCGCGGTGAGCAGGATGTCGCTGCCCGCACTCCAGCGTTTGGCAATGCTCTCCTGCTCATTGGTCGGCACCGCCGCCAGCACCGCGTTGAGGATGCTCAAGAGGGTGTGCTGGTCCTGGCGCACGGCAAAGCTGAAACCATAGGCTTCGTGCTTGCCGAAGTTGGCCATGCGGATATTTTTCAGGTAGCCCTTGTTGATCATGTAATGGGTGGAAATGGTGTCGCCGAGAAACACATCCGCCTGGTCGAATGCCACCGCATTCAGGGCGTTCTGATAAGAAGGGTAGGTGTGGATGATCGCCTCGGGATACAGCTTCTCGACTTCGCCCAGCGGCAGGTAGTGATAGACCAGGCTCAGGCGCAGCCCGGCCAGGCCCTCACTGAGGCTGCGGGTTTCGCCCTCGCGTGTCACCAGCACTGGCTGGTCCACGGCATACGGTGCTGAAAGGGTGAGCAGCGGGTTGGTGGCCTCAAAGCCATTGGACGAGCCCAGCAGGTCGATTTCACCGGCTTCAAGCGCCTGAATGGAGGCTTCCCGGTTGGGGTAGCGCAGCACTCTGACGGGGAGCGCCAGCGCCTTGGCCAACAGCCCGGCGTAATCGGCCGTGAGCCCCTCATAGTCGCGTCCGCTGGCCGTGAGGTCGAAGGGCGGGTAGTCGGGAGCTGCCGCGCCGAGCACCAGTTCGCGTTTGTTCTGCAGCCACTGGCGTTGCGTCTTGTCCAGTTGAGTGTCCAGTTGAACGGCGCCTGCGCGGCTCAATAAGGTGAAGTGTTCCGGTTCCGTTTGAGCAGCGAGCACAGAGGTGCTCAAGCACACGCCTGCGCTCAATATGATCAGATAGTCCTTTATACGCCTGGGCATCCGCTTTCTCACACTAGCGCGTTTCGTTTTGCCAACTCGATAAGTTCTACCAAGGACTTGGCTTTGAGTTTTTGCATAAGCCTCTTTTTGTAGGTGCTGACGGTTTTGTTACTGAGAAACATACCTTTGGCAATTTCCTTGTTGGTGCGACCTTGTGCAAAAAGTTGCAAGACCATTAATTCGCGATCATTCACTGCCTTGAACAGTTCCAGTTCCTGGGAATTACTGTCCGGGCCGCAGGCGTTCAATGCCTGGCTGGGGAAGTAGTTGTAGCCGGATAATACAGCGCGGATGGCACTCAGCAGTTCACTCAGGTCGCCCTCTTTGCACACATAGCCATCGGCGCCCGAGCGCATGCAGCGGGTGGCGAACAGGGTTGGGCATTGGGCCGTCAGAATCAGGGTTTTCATCGAAGTATTCATTGCGTTAAATCGGCACAGCACTTCGAGGCCATCAAGTTTTGGAATACTGATATCCAGAATGATCAGGTCTGGAAGGCATTCGCGAACCATTTGTATTGCATCACAACCGTTATCCGTTTCGCCGACGACTTTATAGCCTTCGTGTTCCAACAACATACGAATCGCCAGCCTGATAACAGGATGGTCATCAATGATGAAAACTGTGTTCATAATCACATTCCATGCAAGTGCAAATAAAGCGGGCACATTAGCTCAGAAGGCGAGGCGGGAGCATGGAGGTGAGGGGGCGTAGATACAGAACAGGAATATTCCTACATTAAAAAAGGTATTTCCTTACGATCTATCAAGGCTTTGTGGACGTCTGTTTCAGAATTCGGTCGGCGATGCGGGTTCGGGCCTTGGCCCACCGGTTAAGCGGTTGTTGTGGTAAGTTTTTCCTATGTGGAGATGTTTAAATTCCTACATTTACAGCGGGCTTATCAGCGTCATTAGTTCGTCCCGGTTTAACGGTTTTGATAAATAGCCAAGTAACGGCAAGTTACGTTGTAAGGCTTGAGTCTTCAGATTCGCCAGTTCGGGCAGGGGCAGCCCGCTCAACAGGATCGCCCCTGCGATAAACCCCCGCCGACCGGCGATTTCGACTAACTCAAGCCCGGGCAGATCTGGCAGGCATTGGTCGCACAACATGAGGTCGAAGGGCCGTTCGGACTGGGTCATCAAGCGGATCGCCTGTTCGGCGTTTTCCGCCAGGGTCAGGTGCTCGAAGCCGAAGCTGTTGAGCAGGCACTGGGTTGCCAGGAGCTGAAAGGGGTGATCCTCCACCAACAGGATGCGAAGGCAATTCTTGAACATAGGAAGGGCACACGGTGAGTCAAGCGGCGATTGGGCGGGGCGTAGGAAGGCGCCCTATGCCCTTTAAGAGCGTGCGTGATTATTCATCGGGTGTTTGTACTGATTCGATCAGGCCGCTCTGTTCCCTTCGTAGGTAGATTCTGTTCAGGCAACAGGCAGCTGGATCAGTCATCTATTGCGGGCTGGAACGCCCGGTCATTTCCCGCGCCATCTCGGTGGCGTAGCTGTCGGTCATGCCGGCGATGAAATCGATCATCCGCAGGAACGAGGCGTGCAGCGACCAGGCCGGGTCGGGGGCACTGTTGCCCAGCAAGTCGAGGATGCGCCGGTTCTTGAACGACGGCGTGCGCCCGCCGTGCTGTTCAAGCGCCGCCCCGCAGAAGGCGTTGAGGAGGATTTCCAGGGTGGTGTAGGCGCCGATTTCATGCAGGGTCTTGCGCTTGTCCTGGAAGATTTTCTTGCGCGCCATGTCCTTGGCATCCAGCACGCAGCGCTTGGCGGGGCCGTGCATATGCTCGACCAGATCACCGTGCAAGGTGCCGGCGAGCAAGGCGTCCTGTTGTTCGACGAAAGCGCGTGCGGCGGCGTTGGTCAGGTGTTCGATGGCTTTGCCGCGCAGGATCGCCAGTTTGCGCCGCCGTGAATCCTGGGCGCCCAGTTGCCGGTAGGTTTGCGGCAGGTCGTCGCCGACCAGGTCGAGCAGCAGCGACTCGACTTCGGCATATTGCAGCAAGTCCATTTCCAAGCCGTCTTCCAGGTCGATCAGCGCGTAGCAGATGTCGTCCGCGGCCTCCATCAAGTACACCAGCGGATGGCGCGCCCAGCGTTGTTCTTCCAGTTGCGGCAGGCCGAGCTTGTGGGCGATCTGCTCAAGGATCGGCAATTCGCTCTGGTAGCAGCCGAACTTGTGTTTCTTGTAGCCCAAGGAGTCCGCATGGCGGGCGGTCCACGGGTATTTCAGGTAGGTGCCCAAGGTCGCGTAGGTCAGCCGCGTGCCGCCGTCGAACTGGTGGTATTCCAGCTGGGTCAGCACCCTGAAGCCCTGGGCGTTGCCTTCGAAATTGAGGAAGTCATTGCGCTCGGCCACGCTCATGTCGTCCAGCCAGCCGCGCCCGGCGGCCTGCTGGAACCAATGGCGGATGGCGTCTTCGCCGGAGTGTCCGAAGGGCGGGTTGCCGATGTCGTGGGCCAGGCAGGCCGATTGCACCACCATGCCCAGGTCGCTCGGGTCGCACCACTCGGGCAGGGCGCTGCGCAGGGTTTCGCCCACGCGCATGCCGAGGGAGCGGCCGACGCAGCTGACTTCCAGGGAGTGGGTCAGACGGGTGTGGATATGGTCGTTGCTCGACACCGGGTGGACTTGAGTCTTGCGCCCCAGGCGGCGGAACGCGCCGGAGAAAATGATGCGGTCATGGTCTTTGTGAAACGGGCTACGGCCCAATTCTTCCGGGCTGTGCAGGGGCTTTCCAAGACGTTCGCGAGTCAGCAGGGTGGGCCAATCCAAGGCGGGTACTCTCCGTGCGGTGAATGACTCGCCCAGCTTCCCGGTTCCGGGTGGGCGGAGCAAGCGAAAATCTACAGGCCGACCGCGTCGATATCGATTAACAGCAAGCGCTGACCGTTATCGAAGAATTGTCCGGCGGTCAGGCAATACTGGTTGGTGGTGGCGTCGCGGTAGGTCGAAGACAGCGTCAAACGGCGCTCGTCCCAGCCTTCGGCCAGCAGATGATAGAAATACGGGCGCCACGACCAATTGTGGCCGAGGTAGCGGCTGTCGGCTTGCCAGGCGTCCTGGCGCCATTCGAAATTGGGGGTCAGTTGGGTGCCATGCCGGTCGCACTGGTAGAACCGCAGCAGCCAGGGATAATCCGGCAATTGCGGCAAATGGCTCAGCGGCGCCTGGCCCTGGGCCCAGGTCTGGAGGATTTTCATCAGTTCGGCCAGTTGTTGGCGCAATTGCATGATGCGTCCGCGTTCGGCGAGTTTTTTCTGCACGTAGGCGCCACGCAGTTGGGCGAAGCGCGGCACGAAAGCATCGGCGGCGAACCAGTCCAGTTGCGCCTGGGCAAACAGATAACCCTGCACATACCGCGAGCCGCATTCCAGCGCAAAACTCAACTGCGCCTCGGTCTCCACCCCTTCGGCAATGATCCAGCAGCCGGTTTTTTCCGCCATTTGCGCCAGTGCCCGCACCACTTCACTGCTGGGGCCCCCTTTGGCGGCCTCCTGAAACAGGCGCATGTCCAGCTTGAGAATGTCCGGCTGCAACGCCAGCACGCGGTCGAGCTGCGAATAGCCGGCGCCGAAGTCATCGATGGCGATGCGCGCGCCGGCCTCGCGATAGCGCGCCACCACGTCGGCCAGGCGCTGAATATCGCCGCCCAGTTCAGTGATCTCGAACACGATGCGCTGTGGATCGACGCCGTGGGCCTGCACCTGTTGCAAGCTGGGCAGGGCCTGGCCGGCGCGCAGGCGATTGATCCAGCGCGGTGAGATATTCAGGCTCAGAAACCAGTCCTGCGGTGCCTCGTGCAGACGGCTCAAGGCGTTGTCGCGGATCTGCCGGTCCAGGCGCCGCAAGGCCACGCCTGAGGTGCGCGGGTCGGCGAACAACGGGCCGACCGACAGCAGGCGACCGTCAGCCTGGCGCAGGCGGCCGAGAGCCTCGACGCCGGCGATGCGCCCGGTGGCGGTGTCGATGAAGGGTTGGAAGCAGGCGAGCGGTTGCCCGTCGATCACGGGGCCTCCTTAAAAACGTTGGCAACAAAGTGCCCGGCCCTCGTTGACGAGGGCCGGGCCGATTCTGTTTGCAAGAATGCAGCCAGCAGGCCTCAACCTTTGCGTGAGGCGCCCTGCATGGCTAATTTGATCAGTGGGATCAAACCGGCGCCCAGCCGCACCAGGCGGGTCAGGCTGCTGAGACTGCCGCCCTTGGCGCCCTTGCCGGTAAAGAAGCCGATCAGCGTCACTGCGGCCACGCCCCACAGCGGCGCATGCTTGATGCCCAGGCTGTCCTGCCAGTGCTGGCCCATGTTGCGCACCTTATTCAGGGGCGCCATCAGTTGCTGGGACTCGTGGCGGATTTCCTGGCGGTGCATTTCCATGCGCAGGCGGATCAATGCCTTGCGCATTTCCCGGCGCGAGTTGGTGGGTGGGATTTCAGTCAGGCTCATGGCAGCAGGCGCTCCCGGTCATTGGCCAGCTCTTCGAGGGTGGCGTGGAACGGCGTGGACTCATCGAACACCGCCGCCTTCAAGCGCACACCGCAGAATGCAGCGGCCAGGGTATAGAACACGCAGAGGCAGATGATTCCGGTCAGGCGGTAGCCGGTGTCCCACACCAGAATCATCACCAATGTCGACAACCCCACCAGCAACAGCAGGGCAAACACCAGGGCCAGCCCGGCAAACAGCAGCAGGCTGACGGTGCGCGCTTTCTGCTCCTGCAGCTCGATGCCGAACAGTTCGACATGGCTGTGCAGCAAGCCCAGTACGGCTGCGCCCAGGCGTCGGGACGTTGAACTTGGGCCCGTGGACGAGCCGGATTCGCCGATAGACATAGGATTAGCGCCTTGTAGCCAACAGACCGATCAAGAAGCCCACGCCAGCGGCAATGCCCACTGATTGCCAAGGGTTGGCCTGCACATAATCTTCGGTCGCGGTGACGGCGGCCTTGCTGCGGTCGCGCAGGGAGTCTTCGGTCAGTTGCAGGGTTTCACGGGCCTTGAGCAGGCTGTCGTGGATCTTGGCGCGCAGCTCGTCGGCCTGGTCACCGGCCAGGATGGCGGTGTCGTCCAGCAACTTTTCAGTATCACTGACCAGCGTTTGAAAATCCGCCATCAGTATTTCTTGAGCCGTCTGTGCTGTTTTGCTGGCCATGGTTATCTCCGTGAGTGGCTGATCGGTACGTGTGGTTTCGAGTCACCGGTATCGGTGAAGGTTCATTGCAAATGACTGGTACAGCTT
This sequence comes from Pseudomonas veronii, assembly GCF_002028325.1. NCBI lineage: Bacteria > Pseudomonadati > Pseudomonadota > Gammaproteobacteria > Pseudomonadales > Pseudomonadaceae > Pseudomonas > Pseudomonas veronii. Next base: position 1,958,138 of record NZ_CP018420.1, read on the forward strand.
TTGCTTTGCCTTGGTGCGCAGGCCCCTGGGTCTGCGCTGAATCTGGGCGGTTGGGCCGCAAACCGGTGAAAACCTTACCCTATATAACTGAAACTCGCGGAAAAACCCTGTCGGGAATGGCCGGTTGTGCTGATCGCTGCGCTAAAGCGGTTCACGCCCTCAGAAGAGGGGCGGAGCCGGTGGTACCAATTTAGTGCGCGAAACGCCGGTTTGAACCGCTTTGGTGCTTTTTGCCTTTATCGCAGGCCTGCCAACCTCCATGGAAAATCTGCAAAGCGCAGTGGACACCCTCGTCCACAGCTCCAACACCCTGTTCATTCTGATCGGTGCGGTCATGGTTTTGGCCATGCACGCCGGTTTTGCCTTCCTCGAAGTCGGCACCGTGCGTCAGAAGAACCAAGTCAACGCCCTGTCGAAAATCCTCAGTGACTTCGCGATCTCCACCCTGGCCTATTTCTTTATAGGCTATTGGATCTCTTATGGCGTGAGCTTCATGCAACCGGCGGCGGTGATCAGTGCCGATCACGGCTATGGTCTGGTGAAGTTCTTCTTCCTGCTGACCTTTGCCGCGGCGATTCCGGCGATCATTTCCGGGGGCATTGCCGAGCGTGCACGATTTGTTCCGCAACTGTGCGCTACCGCGCTGATCGTGGCGTTTATCTACCCGTTTTTCGAAGGCATGGTGTGGAACGGCAATTTCGGCGTGCAGGCCTGGTTGCTCGCGACCTCCGGTGCCAGCTTCCATGACTTCGCCGGTTCCGTGGTGGTGCATGCCATGGGCGGCTGGCTGGCGTTGGCGGCGGTGCTGTTGCTCGGGCCGCGCAACGGGCGTTATCGCGAAGGGCGCCTGGTCGCGTTTGCGCCGTCGAGCATCCCGTTCCTGGCGCTGGGCTCGTGGATTCTGATTGTCGGCTGGTTCGGCTTTAACGTGATGAGCGCACAGACCCTGAACGGCGTCAGCGGCCTGGTGGCGGTCAACTCGCTGATGGCCATGGTCGGCGGTACGGTTGCGGCGCTGGTGATTGGCCGCAATGACCCCGGCTTCCTGCACAACGGCCCCCTGGCCGGGCTGGTGGCGATTTGTGCCGGTTCCGACCTGATGCATCCGGTGGGCGCATTGGTCACGGGGGTTGTCGCCGGTGGCTTGTTTGTGTGGTGCTTCATTGCCGCCCAGGATCGCTGGAAGATCGACGATGTGCTGGGTGTCTGGCCGTTGCATGGCCTGTGTGGCGTGTGGGGTGGCATTGCCTGCGGCATCTTCGGCCAGACCGCCCTTGGCGGGTTGGGCGGGGTCAGCCTGATCAGCCAATTGATCGGCACCGCGTTGGGTGTGCTGGTGGCGTTTGCCGGCGGCCTGCTGGTGTATGGCGTGATCAAGCGCGTACACGGGCTGCGCCTGAGTCAGGAAGAGGAGTACTACGGCGCGGACCTGTCGATCCACAAGATCGGTGCGATCAGTCAGGATTGATCGGCGCCTCTTCGTCAGGGGCCGCCCGCGGGTAGAAGCCGTGCAGCAGACGGTAGCGGTTATGCCGCACCTCATCGACCCGCGCTTGCACCTGCTGGTCCGGCAGGCCCAGCAGGATCAGGGCGTGGGAGGCGAGCATCAGGCTCGACTCCAGCAGCTCGGGCACCACTTCGCTGGCGCCCGCGGCTTTCAGTTCGGCTAATTGGCTGTCGTCGCGGGTGCGTACCAGGATCGGTACGTCGGCGTTGATCCGGCGGGCTTCCTTCAGCACCAGCAGGGCGACTTCGGTGTTATCCACGGCGATCACCACCAGCCGCGCCCGCTCCAGGCCGACCGCGCTGAGCAGGGCGCCACGGCGGCAGTCGCCGTAATGCACGCTGTTGTCTTCGGTGGCGGCTTCCTGCACCCGTTCCGGGTTGTCATCCAGGGCGATAAACGCTTGTTTTTCGTGGTGCAGAAAGCGCCCGATGGATTGCCCGACGCGGCCATAGCCGCAGATTACCGCATGGTCGCGTAACTCGGCGTTGAGCGCGGTGATGGCTTCGAGTTGCACCTGCTGGTTGGGTTTGCGGTGCAGGCGCAGGGCAATGCCCGGTGCCGCGCGCAGCAAAAGAGGGGTCAGCAGCATCGAGCAGAAGGTGGCGGCCAGCAGCAAGCCGTTGAACTCATCCGGAATCAGCCGGCTCTGTTGCATCTGCGCCATCAGCGCAAAACAGAACTCGCCGCCCTGGGCCAGGGCCAGGCCGCTGCGCCAGGCGGTTTCGCGGTCGCTGCCGCGCAGTTTGACCAGCGCCGCGACCACGCAGCCCTTGGTCAGCATCAGCGTGAAGGTCAGGCCGAGGATCAGCAGGCTGTGGCTGATGAACAGTTGCAGGTCGATGAGCATGCCGATGCTGACGAAAAACAGCCCCAGCAGAATGTCGCGAAACGGCCGGATATCCGCCTCGATCTGATGCCGGTAATGGCTTTCCCCCAGCAGCATGCCGGCCAGGAACGCACCAAGCGCCGGGGAGAGGCCCAGCAAGTGCGTGAGCCAGGCGGTCAGCAACACGATCACCAGCGCCAGCAGCACAAACAGCTCGGCCGAATGGGAGGCGGCGACTTCATGGAACAGACGCGGCAATAACCAGCGGCTGGCGAGCAACAGGCCGACGAACAACAACAATGTCTTGGCCAGCGTCAACGGCAGTGCCCAGTACCAGGCCTGCTCACTGCCACCGGCGAACACCGGCACCAGGGTCAGCAGCAACACCGCCACTACATCCTGGAACAGCAGCACGCCAATCGCGTTCTGGCCGTGGCTGCTGAAGATTTCCCCGAGGCTGCTCAGCTCTTTGCTGACAATGGCCGTGGACGACAACGCCAGCCCCGCACCGAGCATCAAGGCGATGTTCGGCGACACGCCAAAGGCCATCAACAGGCCTCCCAGCAGCAACCCGCAGCCCAGCACTTGCAAGCTGCCCAGGCCAAATACCACGTGGCGCAGGGCGAACATCTTGCTCAGGGAGAACTCCAGGCCAAGGGAAAACAGCAGGAATACCACGCCCAGCTCGGCGAGGTCGGGCAGGTTTTCGCTGTCATTCACCCAGTCGAGGGCGGTCGGCCCCACGGCCAGGCCCACGCACAGGTAGCCCAGCACGGGCGGCAATTGCAGCCGGCGAAACAGCGCAATCACCACCAGGGATGAGGCCAGAATGATCAGCAGGTTGGCGAACACAAGCATCTCCGTTGCAGGGCGAGCGGACAAAAAGCCGCGAGAATCGCTGAATCAGTTATAGGGCATGGTGATCTGGGTCAGGGTTTATCGGCTCGCCAGCGCTATAGAGTCGGCCTAAAATGGGCGCCTATCCCTGATCAGGTCCTGTCGTCATGCCTTCTGAATGCCAGTTGTTCACTACTTCGGGTTGCCATCTGTGTGAGCTCGCCGAAGCAGAAATCATGCCGTTGGTCGAACATGGGTTGCTGGTTGAGCTGGTGGATATCGCCGATTCCGAAGCCTTGTTTGAAGCCTATGGCCTAACGATTCCGGTGCTGCGCCGGGTGGATACCGGGGCTGAACTGGGGTGGCCGTTCGACACGGAGCAGGTGGTGGCCTTCCTATTCTAGCGCTTGGGCGATGGCAGCTTTCTCAATATTGGGTTACTGTATGTTTGTACAGCGATTGAATAGAGGGAACGCCCGTGGTGAATGTTGAACAACTGAAAAGCAGCGTTAATCGCATGTCCGCCGACGTCGTGCGCGATGCGGTGAACGAGCTGCGCCTCGACGGCCTGGTCACGGAAGGCAAGACGCCGTTTAACAAAGTGCATTTCAATACCTGCTTTGCCGAGATCGAAGCGCTGTTCCAACGCGCCGGTTATCACAAGCAGTTGGATGTGGTGGGTTACCAGGGCTTGCTGTACGCGCTATATGATCCGGGCCGTTGGGAAGCGGTGGACGTGCTGCGCTGGCTCAAGGAATTTACCGAGGCCGCCAGTGCTTCGCCGATTCTGCGGGCGCAATTGGCCAAGGCCTGAGATCCGCCCTAGGCTCAATCCCGCTCCATGCGGGATAATGCCGGCCTGTTTCCCAGGCTTCGAGCATCTGCATGTCCACTTCCGGTTTTTCCGCGTCCCAGCATCAAGCCAGCACCCTGTACTTGCCGCCTGGCCCTTGGGCGACGGTGCTCGACTGCCTGTGCGAGCATTTCCCGGCGATCGGCCGCACGCAGTGGCTGGACCGCATCGCCCGTGGCCGGGTGCTGGATCTGCAGGGTAGCCCGATCCGCCTGGACCTGGCCTACAAGGAAGGCCTGTGCATCTACTACTTCCGCGAAGTGCCGAACGAAAAAGTCATCCCGGTGCAGGAAACCATCCTGTACGCCGATGAACACCTGGTGGTGGCGGACAAACCACACTTTCTGCCCGTCACCCCGGCGGGTGAGTACGTCGAGCAAACCCTGTTGCGCCGCCTGATCCGCCGCCTGGACAACCCGTCCCTGGTGCCCCTGCACCGCATCGACCGGCATACGGCGGGGCTGGTGCTGTTCTCGGCCAACCCGCAAAGCCGCTCGGCCTATCAGCAGTTGTTTCCCACGCGTCAAATCGACAAGTTCTACGAGGCCATCGCCCCGGCCTTGCCGAACCTGACCTTCCCGCTGGTCCACAAAAGCCGTCTGGTGGATGGCGAGCCGTTCTTTCGCATGCAGGAAGGGCCGGGCGCCAGCAACACCGAAACGGCCGTGGAAGTGCGCGAAACCCACGGCGACTTATGGCGCTATGGGCTGTTCCCTGTGACCGGCAAGAAGCACCAGTTGCGTGTACACATGACGGCGCTCGGCGCGAGCATTTGCAATGACCCGTTCTACCCCGAGGTGATCAAGGATGCCGTGGACGACTACGCCAATCCCTTGAAGCTGCTCGCCCAGGGGGTGCGTTTTATCGATCCGGTCACGGGTGCAGAACGCAGTTTCCGCAGCCAGATCACGCTCGACTGGTAACCGCAGAAACGACAAGGCCCGCGCGAGGCGGGCCTTGTATGCAAGCGTTGCGGCTTACAGGTCTTTAACGGTACGCACTTGATCCTTGTTGATGCGGGTGCGCTTGCCGTCAAGCTGTTCGAATTCGTAGAAACCCGTATCTTCATTGTATTTCGGGGTATCGACAGCCTGGATTTCGCGACCGTCATTCAGGGTGATCACTGTCGGCGAGGCGCAACCGGCAAGGGTAGCGAGGCCCAGTGCAAGCATGAAAGCGGCGATGGTCCGTTGAGTCATGGGTGTGTCTCCAAGAAAATTCTTTTTGATTGCTGACTGTGTGACGCGTGGCGCGTCGACAAAGTTCCTTGTGCGGGGTTCATTCTGACACGTCGGGCCTGGTGTGTAACAGCGCAGGCGTGTTCAGGTTGGCCAGGCGCGGATCATCTGCCGGGCATTCCAGCCCGATGCCCCCCAACTGCAGGAAGATCTTGCGCGGGCTGCGCTCACCGGCTTGCCAGGCCTGTTCTACCGCGCTTTGCAGGTGGGTAGGGATGATGCAGATCAACGGTTCCCAGAATTCACCGTGGCGCACCATCACCGGCAGCTGCGGATTGCGCTGCGCCGTCTTGCGCAGGTCGGCGAGCAGTCGAGCGTCTAGATGCGGCACATCGCACGGCAAAATCAGTAAGTGCTCATGGCGGGCGGCGTTCAAGCCTGCGCGGATACCGGCCAGCGGCCCGGGGAAATCCGTACTGTCGTCACTCACCAACTGGTCGGCATACGGCGTGTAGCGGTCCGGGTTGCGGTTGCACGAGATGATCAGGTCGTCGGTCAGTGGGCGCACCAAGTGGTGCAAGTGCGCGATCAATGGCTGACCCTGCCATTCCAGCAAGCCTTTGTCTTGTCCGCCCATGCGTTGGCCGCGGCCACCGGCCAACAGCAGAATCGAACAGGGCAGAGGCGAAGAATCGTCGGGCATGGGGGTTCCGCAGCGGCAGGTAAATAGGGGCCTGTGATATAACATCGGGCTGTTCCTTCGACAACCGGACCGTGCCATGAAAGCCAAGGCAGATGCACCCTTTGTACCCCTGAATATCGCTGTACTGACGGTCAGCGACACCCGCACCCTGGACACCGACACCTCGGGCCAGGTTTTCGTCGATCGCCTGATCGCCGCCGGCCACCTCCTGGCCGAGCGCGTGCTGCTCAAGGATGACCTCTACAAGATTCGCGCGCAGGTGGCCCACTGGATCGCCGAAGACGTGGTGCAGGTCGTGCTGATCACTGGCGGCACCGGCTTCACCGGCCGTGACAGCACGCCCGAAGCGGTGAGCTGCCTGCTCGACAAACAGGTCGACGGCTTTGGCGAGCTGTTCCGCCAGATCTCCGTGGCCGACATCGGCACCTCCACCGTGCAATCCCGCGCCCTGGCCGGCCTGGCCAACGGCACCCTGGTGTGCTGCCTGCCGGGTTCGACCAACGCCGTGCGTACCGGTTGGGACGGCATCCTCGCCGAGCAACTGGACAACCGTCACCGCCCCTGCAACTTCGTACCGCACCTGAAGCAGGCCGAACCCTGTGAATCCCGTGGATAAGCCGGGCAAGACCGGCGCCTTGATGCCGGTGGAAGAAGCCCTGCAACGCTTGCTCGAGATGGCCGAGGCCGCGCCGATTCGCGAGCAGCAGGTGTTGCCCCTGGCCGCGGGTGATGGCCGCGTACTGGCGCAGGATTTGATCTCCACCCTCGATCTGCCGCCGTGGCCCAACAGCGCCATGGACGGTTATGCCATGCGCCTGGCGGACTGGACGGGCGAACCGTTGGCGGTGAGCCAGCGCATCTTCGCCGGTCAGGCCCCCGCGCCATTGGCTGCCGGCACCTGCGCACGCATCTTCACCGGGGCGCCCGTGCCGCAAGGCGCGGACTGCGTGGAAATGCAGGAAAACGCCGTGGTCCACGCCGACGCGCGTGTGAGCTTTACCGAGCCGTTGCATATTGGTCAGAACATTCGCCCGCAAGGGCAGGAAACCACCGTCGGCGAAGTGGTGCTGACCGCGGGCACGCGCCTGGGGCCGATCGAACTCGGCCTGGCTGCGTCCCTCGGTCTCGACCAATTGACCGTGGTGCGCCGCGTGCGGGTCGCGGTGCTGTCCACCGGCGATGAGTTGATTGAGCCCGGCCTGCCCCTCGGCCCAGGGCAGATCTACAACAGCAACCGTCGCGTGCTGTGCAGTTGGCTGGAGCGCCTGGGATGCGAAGTGATCGATGCGGGCATTCTTCCCGATGACCTGGACCAGACGCGCACGTGTCTGGCGGGCCTGGGCGCGGTTGACTTGATTCTGTCGACCGGCGGTGTGTCGGTGGGCGAGGCGGATTTTCTCGGCATTGCCCTGCGTGAAGAAGGCGAGCTGGCCTTGTGGAAGCTCGCGATCAAACCGGGCAAGCCGCTGACCTTCGGCCATTTCCGTGGCGTGCCGGTGATCGGCCTGCCGGGCAATCCGGCGTCGACGCTGGTGACGTTTGCCCTGTTGGCACGCCCCTATCTGCTGCGCCGCCAAGGTGTGGCGGAGGTCGAGCCGCTGCGGTTCGAGGTGCCAGCGGGGTTCGTCTGGCCCAAACCGGGCAACCGCCGCGAATATTTGCGCGGGCGCATCGAGCAGGGCAAGGCGGTCATCTATCGCAACCAGAGCTCCGGCGTGCTGCGCAGCGCGGCGTGGGCGCAAGGGTTGGTGGAGGTGTTGGAAGGGACGACGCTGGCGATGGGCGACCGGGTGAATTTCATTCCCCTGAGCGAAGTCCTGAACTGAAGCCGATCTGAATGTGGGAGGGGGCAAGCCCCCTCCCACATTTGGATTGTTGTTTGTCTGGGGCTACTCAGTAGTCGTCGCCACGCTCGGTGACATCGCGCTCGACCGGCGCGGCGTGCGGGTCGTACCCCGCCGGAAACTTGCCCTTCAGCGTCCAGGCAAACGCAATGATCTCGGCGATCGTGCGGTACAACTCTTCCGGGATACTGTCGCCCAGTTCCATGCGCGCCAGCAGCTTCACCAGCTCGGCGTTTTCATAGATGGGCACTTCGTTTTCCCGCGCCAGCTTGAGGATCGCTTCGGCCAGGGCATCGTCGCCCTTGGCGGTCAGGGTCGGCGCTTGTTGGCCGTCATACTTGAGGGCGATGGCCTGGCGCGGTGGGTTGGCGTTGTTCATGCGGTTTCGTCCACCCAGCGTTGCTCCAATCCGGTTTTCGGCCCGCGTGGCGGCGTGCCGAGGTGGCAGTCGAGGTCGCCGACATTGATGCCCGACGTCACCAGGCGCTCGCGCAAACTGCCCAAGTGACTTTCGATCAAACTGGCGGTGAACGGTCGCGTCGCCCACAACTGGCTCGACAGTTTGCCCTGCGACAACTGCGCCTGGACCTGCAACGGCCCCAGCGGCTCCATGTCGAAGGCCAGTTCCACGCGCCAGAGCATCTGCTTGGGGTCTTTTTTGTCCTTGCGTTCAGGCTGGTCCTTGTCCTGCGCGGGCTCTTCGCGCTGGAACTTGACCTGCAGCGGCACGATGTCCTGCAGGGTCCGCATGGGGATTTCCAGCTGCCAGGTGGTTTGCAGGCGGCCGTCGGCGGTGGTGCCGGTCTGTTCCAGGCTCGACAGCTGATGGCTCTGTAACCGCGAGATGGCCCCGGCGGCCAGGCGCAGCAGGTTTTCCAGGTCGCCTTCGCCTTCCAGGCGTTGCATCAGCCGCTCCGGCAATGGAAAACCGGCGGGTGCCTGGCGGGCGCTGATCTGTCCGAGGGTGTTCAGCGGGCTGCGCACGAAGTTGGGCAGTATCTGGGCCAGGGTGTTGGCGGCGAGGATGGCATTGAGGTTGGTGCTGGCGGGCAGGGCGGGCAGCAGATCGGCGACCAGGCGCAGCAGCGCGCCTTTCATATCCAGCGGTGGAATTTGCGGGTTTTGCCCGGCCAGCAACTTGGCTTCAAGAAACGCGCCGCTGTTCTGGATGACTTGCGCCAGCACCTTGGGATTGCTGACTTGCGCCAGGTCGGGCAATGCCGCGAGCAGCCGCGTGGCGGCCGAGCGCAGTTCGACGGACGTACTGTCGTCCTGGGGCAGGCGTTGCAACGCGGTGAACACCGCATCCAACGAGCCCTGGCGACTTTGCTGGGTGGCGAGTTGCTGGGTCACGGCCAGTTGATCCTTGAGCCCGCTCAAGGGCACAAAGTTCAGGGTCTGCGTGTCCTGTACCACGGCGCTGAGCAGGCTGCCGACGCGTAGCGGTTGCGGGCTTTCCAGGGTCAGGGTCGTGCCGGCCAGGGTGCTGTTGAGCACCGTCACCAACGAACGGTAGATCGTCGGTTGCGTGGTGCCTTGGGGCAGCGCTTGGCTGGTCAGGACTTTGGCTTGCAGCAAGGTGCCCGCCGGCATTTGTGTGGTGTCGATGCGGGTGAGGGCGGCGACGTTGGCGCTCAAGGCCTGCTGCAGGCTGAGGGTCAGGTTACCGGCGGACGTCTGGCTCACCGCCACATTGCTGCCCAGCGGCAAGGGTTGCGGGCTGCTGGCCTGCACCAGCGTCTGGCGGCCACCGTCGAGGGTCAATTTGAGCAGCAACTGAAAGGCTTCGCCGCCTTGTTTAAGTGCGATGACTTCGGCGTTCGCGGTTTTTCCCGGGTCAATCAAGCCGATCTGCGGCTCCAGCAGTTTCAGCAACTCACCGGTTGCTGGCGCCGGCGCAGGGGCCGGCCCGGCTGTCGGGGCAGGAGAAAGCGTAGGAAGGTTGATCTCACCGGTCATCGTGCGTGTCGTCTCAGGGGAAATAGCCCTCTTTAGCGTAGGGCATCGCATGTATAATGCGGCCCGTCTGCCATGAGAGCGGTAAAAACCTCACAACTATTTGATCCAGCTCTCTAAAATCGGTCGCCAAAGCCGTTATTGTGCTCCTTTCTATAACGGCCGCAGCACCGCCGACTTGAACCGTAAAGGCCCGCGATCTTTTGACCAGCCCTCTTCTTGAAGCCGTAGCGCTTGCCTGTGAACGCGACCTGCGCCTGCTGTTCGAGCACCTCGACCTGCGCCTGGCGGGCGGTGACATGGTGCAGATCAGCGGTCCCAACGGCAGCGGCAAGACCAGCCTCCTGCGTTTGCTGGCCGGGTTGATGCAGCCCACGGCGGGCGAAGTGCGGCTCAACGGCAAGCCCCTGAACGAACAACGCACCGAGCTGGCCCGCAACCTCACCTGGATCGGCCACGCCGCCGGGATCAAAGACGTGCTCAGCGCCGAGGAAAACCTCAGTTGGCTCAGCGCCCTGCATCATCCGGCCAGCCGCGAGGCGATCTGGCAGGCACTCGCCGCCGTCGGCCTCAAGGGCTTCGAAGATGTGCCCTGCCACACCTTGTCGGCCGGCCAGCAGCGCCGTGTGGCCCTGGCGCGCCTGTATCTGCCCGGCCCGCCGCTGTGGATTCTCGACGAACCCTTCACCGCCCTCGACAAACAAGGTGTCGCCCAGTTGGAAGAACACCTGGCGCGGCATTGTGAGCAGGGCGGCCTCGTCGTGCTGACGACGCACCACAGCCTGACGCGCCTGCCCGCCGGTTACCGCGAGCTGGACCTGGGGCGGTGGTCGGTATGAGTGTGTTCGCGCTGTTGGTGGCCCGCGAGGCGCGGCTGTTGTGCCGGCGCCCGGCCGAACTGGCCAATCCGCTGGTGTTCTTTGCGATTGTCATTGCGTTGTTCCCGCTGGCGGTCGGCCCCGAGACTAAACTGTTGCAAACCTTGTCTCCGGGACTGGTGTGGGTGGCGGCCCTTTTGTCCGTGCTGCTCTCGCTGGACGGGCTGTTTCGCAGTGATTTCGAGGACGGTTCCCTGGAACAGTGGGTCCTTTCGTCGCACCCCCTGCCACTTCTGGTATTGGCCAAGGTACTGGCACACTGGGCGTTTTCCGGCCTGGCGCTGGTGTTGCTCTCGCCGTTGCTGGCAATGATGCTAGGGTTGCCCAGTGAATGCCTGCCGGTATTGCTCATGTCCTTGTTGCTCGGCACGCCGGCGCTCAGCCTGTTGGGAGCGGTGGGCGCGGCGCTGACGGTGGGTTTGAAGCGCGGCGGCCTGCTGCTGGCTTTGTTGATTCTGCCTTTGTATATCCCGGTGTTGATCCTCGGCAGCGGCGCTTTGCAAGCCGCGCTCATGGGCATGCCGGCGACCGGTTACCTCCTGTGGCTTGGCAGCCTGACCGCCCTGGCGGTAACCCTGACACCCTTTGCCATAGCCGCCGGCCTGAAGATCAGCGTCGGCGAATAATGAAGTCGGGTTACGCGTAACCCGTTCTTCAACATAAGAAAGACCCTACGCTTCTTGCAAACACAAGACGCAACCGTGATGGAAACAGCAATGAACTGGACCTGGTTTCACAAGCTCGGCTCGCCCAAATGGTTTTACGGCATCAGCGGCAAGCTGCTGCCGTGGTTGAGCATCGCCGCCGTAGTGCTGATCGGCCTCGGCCTGGTCTGGGGCCTGGCCTTCGCGCCGCCGGATTACCAGCAGGGCAACAGCTTTCGCATCATCTATATCCACGTGCCTACCGCAATGCTGGCCCAGTCCTGCTACGTGATGCTGGCGGTGTGCGGCATCGTCGGCCTGGTGTGGAAGATGAAACTCGCGGACGTCGCCCTGCAATGCGCCGCGCCCATCGGTGCGTGGATGACCGCCGTGTCGCTGGTCACCGGCGCGATCTGGGGCAAACCCACCTGGGGCTCGTGGTGGGTGTGGGATGCACGACTAACGTCCATGTTGATCCTGCTGTTTCTGTACTTCGGTCTGATTGCCCTGGGCAACGCGATCAGCAATCGTGACAGCGCCGCCAAGGCCTGTGCGGTGCTGGCGATTGTCGGTGTGATCAACATCCCGATCATCAAATACTCGGTGGAGTGGTGGAACACCCTGCACCAGGGCGCCACCTTCACCCTCACCGAAAAACCGGCGATGCCTGTGGAAATGTGGGCGCCGCTGTTGCTGATGGTGCTGGGGTTCTACTGCTTCTTCGGCGCTGTGCTGCTGATGCGGATGCGCCTTGAAGTGCTCAAGCGTGAAGCCCGCGCCAGTTGGGTCAAGGCCGAAGTGCAGAGCAGCCTGGGAGCGCGTGGATGAGTTTTGCTTCTTTCAGTGATTTTCTCGCCATGGGCCACCATGGCCTGTATGTCTGGACGGCCTATGGCATCTGCCTGGCGGTACTGGCCCTCAACGTTGCCGTGCCGATCCTGGCCCGCAAGCGTTACCTGCAACAAGAGGCGCGTCGTCTGCGCCGGGAGACCGAAAAGTGAATCCGCTGCGTAGAAAGCGTCTGTTGATCATCCTTGCCATTCTGGCCGGCGTCGGTATTGCCGTGGGCCTGGCGATGAGCGCCCTGCGGGAGAACATCAACCTGTTCTACACCCCAACCCAGATCGCCAACGGCGAAGCACCGCTGGGCACGCGCATCCGCGCCGGCGGCATGGTGGAGAAGGGCTCGTTGAAACGCTCCGGCGATTCTCTCGACGTCACCTTCGTGGTCACCGACTTCAACAAGGCCGTGACCATTACGTATCGCGGCATCCTCCCGGACCTGTTCCGCGAAGGCCAGGGCATCGTCGCCCTGGGCAAACTGAATGCCGATGGCGTGGTGGTGGCCGATGAAGTACTGGCCAAGCACGATGAGAAATACATGCCGCCGGAAGTCACCAAAGCGTTGAAAGACAGCGGCCAAACCGCTCCAACTCCAGCCAAGGAGGGCTAAGTGATGACGTCCGCACTGTTTATTCCGGAGCTGGGCCATTTGGCGATGATCCTCGCCCTGTGCTTCGCCATCGTCCAGGCCGTGGTGCCGTTGCTCGGCGCGTGGCGCGGCGACCGCCTGTGGATGAGCCTGGCGCAGCCGGCCGCCTGGGGTCAGTTTGCCTTCCTGGTGTTCGCGTTCGGTTGCCTGACCTATGCCTTTATGACCGACGATTTTTCCGTCGCCTATGTGGCCAGCAACTCCAACAGCGCCTTGCCCTGGTATTACAAGTTCAGCGCCGTGTGGGGCGCCCACGAAGGTTCGCTGCTGTTGTGGGCCCTGATCCTCGGCGGTTGGACCTTCGCCGTGTCGATCTTCTCCCGGCAACTGCCGCAAGTCATGCTGGCCAGGGTGCTGGCAGTGATGGGCATGATCAGCGTCGGCTTCCTGCTGTTCCTGATCATGACGTCCAACCCGTTCAGCCGCATCTTGCCGCAGATCCCGATGGACGGGCATGACCTCAACCCGCTGCTGCAGGACATCGGCCTGATCGTCCACCCGCCGATGCTCTACATGGGCTACGTGGGTTTCTCCGTGGCCTTCGCCTTCGCCATCGCCGCCTTGCTCGGCGGGCGCCTCGATGCGGCCTGGGCGCGCTGGTCGCGGCCATGGACCATCGTCGCCTGGGCCTTCCTCGGCATCGGTATCACCCTGGGTTCGTGGTGGGCCTATTACGAGCTCGGTTGGGGCGGCTGGTGGTTCTGGGACCCGGTGGAAAACGCGTCCTTCATGCCTTGGCTGGTGGGTACGGCGCTGATTCACTCGCTGGCCGTCACCGAAAAACGCGGTGTGTTCAAGAGTTGGACGGTGTTGCTGGCCATCGCGGCGTTTTCCCTCAGCCTGCTCGGCACTTTCCTCGTGCGTTCGGGCGTGCTGACTTCGGTTCACGCGTTTGCGTCCGACCCTGCCCGCGGTGTGTTCATCCTGATGTTCCTGCTGTGTGTGGTCGGCGGTTCCCTGACCCTGTTTGCCCTGCGCGCGCCGGTGGTCAAAAGCCAGGTCGGCTTCAACCTGTGGTCGCGGGAAACCCTGTTGCTGGGCAACAACCTCGTGCTGGTGGTGGCCGCGTCGATGATCCTGCTCGGCACCCTGTACCCGCTGGTGCTGGATGCGCTGACCGGCGCCAAGCTGTCGGTCGGCCCGCCGTATTTCAACGCCTTGTTCATTCCGTTGATGGGCTTGTTGATGGTGGTAATGGCCGTCGGCGTGCTGGTGCGCTGGAAAGACACCCCGGTGAAATGGCTGGTGGGCATGCTGACCCCGGTGCTGCTGGGCAGCGCCGCCTTGGCCGTGATCGCCGGTATCGCTTATGGCGATTTCAACTGGGCGGTTCTCGCCACGTTCATGCTCGCCGCCTGGGTATTGCTGGCCGGCATGCGCGACATCGTCGACAAGACCCGTCACAAAGGCCTGATCAAAGGCCTGCCCACCCTGACCCGCAGCTATTGGGGCATGCAGATTGCGCACATCGGCATCGCCGTGTGTGCCCTCGGCGTGGTGCTCTCCAGCCAGAACAGCGCCGAGCGTGACCTGCGCCTGGCCCCCGGCGAGTCCATGGACCTGGCCGGTTACCACTTCATCTTCGAAGGCGCCAAGCACTTCGAAGGGCCGAACTTCACGTCCGACAAAGGCACCGTGCGCGTAATCCGCAACGGTAAGGAAGTCGCCGTGCTGCACCCGGAAAAACGCTTGTACACCGTGCAGAGTTCGATGATGACCGAAGCCGGGATCGACGGCGGTTTCACCCGTGACCTTTACGTCGCCCTGGGTGAGCCGCTGGGCGAAGGTGCCTGGGCGGTGCGCGTGCATGTCAAACCGTTCGTGCGCTGGATCTGGTTCGGCGGTTTGCTCACCGGTCTGGGTGGTGTGCTCGCGGCGCTGGACCGGCGCTATCGAGTCAAGGTCAAGAGCCGGGTGCGTGAAGCACTGGGCCTGCAAGGAGCGGCGGTATGAAGCGTTGGTTGATGGTCGTGCCGCTGGCATTGTTTCTGCTGGTGGCGGTGTTCCTGTATCGCGGGTTGTACCTGGACCCGGCCGAGTTGCCCTCGGCCATGATCGGCAAGCCGTTCCCGGCGTTTTCCCTGCCGACGGTGCAGGGCGACAAGACCCTGACCCAGGCCGATTTGCTGGGCAAGCCGGCGCTGGTCAACGTGTGGGGCACCTGGTGCATTTCCTGCCGCGTAGAACACCCGGTGCTGAACAAACTCGCCGAGAACGGCGTGGTGATCTACGGCATCAACTACAAGGACGACAATGCGGCGGCCTTGAAGTGGCTGGCGGAATTCCACAACCCGTACCAGCTGGATATCCGCGATGAAGACGGCAACCTGGGGTTGAATCTCGGCGTCTACGGCGCCCCGGAAACCTTCTTTATCGATGCCAAGGGCGTGATCCGCGACAAGTATGTCGGCGTCATCGATGAAGTGGTCTGGCGCGAACAACTGGCCGCCAAGTATCAGGCCCTGGTCGACGAGGCCAAGCCATGAAGCGCTGGTTAGCTGCTGCCGTATTGGCCCTGGGCCTGGCGGGCGTGGCCCACGCCGCCATCGACACCTACGAATTCGCCAACGACGCCGAGCGTGAGCGTTTTCGCGAACTGACCAAGGAACTGCGCTGCCCCAAGTGCCAGAACCAGGACATCGCCGACTCCAACGCGCCCATCGCCGCCGACCTGCGCAAAGAGATCTTCCGCATGTTGGGGGAGGGCAAGGACAACCAGCAGATCATCGACTTCATGGTCGACCGCTACGGCGATTTCGTGCGCTACAAACCGGCCCTCACCGGCAAGACCGCACTGCTCTGGTTCGGCCCCGCCGGGCTGCTGCTGGCTGGCATGGTGGTGATGGTGGTGATCGTCCGCCGTCGCCGCGCCGCCCCTACCGATGGTTCCGACGCGCTATCCCCCGACGAGCGCCAACGCCTCGACCAATTGCTGGACACCAAGACTGATGATTGATTTCTGGCTCGCAGCCGGTTTGCTGCTTCTGATTGCCCTGAGTTTCCTGTTGATCCCTGTGTTGCGCGGCCGTCGTGCCCAACGCGAAGAGGATCGCACCGCGCTGAACGTGGCGCTGTATCAAGAACGCGTGGCCGAACTGCAAACCCAGCAGGACGAAGGCGTGCTCAACGCCACGCAACTCGACACCGGCCGCGCCGAAGCCGCGCGCGAATTGCTGGCCGACACCGAAGGCATGGAAAAGCCCCGCGAATCGCGCCTGGGCAAGCCGCTGCCGTTGCTCGCAGCGGTTTTGGTGCCCGTGCTGGGCATTGGCTTGTACCTGCACTTCGGTGCCAGCGACAAGGTCGAACTGACCCGCGAATTCTCCCAGCCACCGGTGTCCATGGAAGACATGACCCACCGCCTGGAACGCGCCGCGGCGGCTCAACCGGATTCCGCGGAAGGCTTGTACTTCCTCGGTCGCGCCTACATGGCCCAGGACCGCTCCGCCGATGCCGCCAAGGTCTTCGAGCGCACCGTGGCCCTGGCCGGGCGCCAGCCGGAGCTGTTGGGCCAGTGGGCCCAGGCCCAGTACTTCGCCGACAACAAGCAGTGGTCGCCCAAGGTCCAGGCCCTGACCGACGAAGCCCTCAAGCTCGACCCGCGAGAAGTCACCAGCCTCGGTCTGCTTGGCATCGCGGCCTTTGAAGGCCAGCGCTACCAGGAGGCGATCGATTACTGGAGCCGCCTGCTGGCGCAACTGCCGCCCGAAGACAACTCCCGCGTCGCCCTGCAAGGCGGGATCGACCGCGCGGCAGAGCGGCTGAAAGCGAGCGGTGGCACCGTCGCCCAAAAAGCCGTGATGAAAGTGCGCGTGGACCTCTCCGCCGACATCAAGGCCAAGGCCCTGCCAAGCGACAGCGTGTTCATCTTCGCCCGCGCTGTCTCCGGCCCGCCGGCGCCGCTGGCGGCCAAGCGTGTGACCGTCGCCGACCTGCCGGTCACCGTCGAACTGGGCGATGCCGACGCAATGATGCCGCAGTTGAAACTGTCCAACTTCCCTGAAGTCCAACTGGTTGCGCGCATATCCCGGGCCGGTCAACCGACCACTGGCGAGTGGATCGGCCGCAGCCAACCCCTGGCCAGCACCACCACTGCGCTGCAGCAGCTGACCATCGACAGTCCGGACAAGTAATTCGAGGAAACGCCTATGACCGCCCTTGCACGCATCACCCTGCTCAGCCTGGTATTGGGCTTGAGCGCTTGTGCGGTCCACCGCCCACCTCCGGCACCCACCGGCCCGACCATTCCCCCATCGGGCCCCTCGACCAAGCCAGCCACCAGACCTTCCAGCCCGGTCACCGCACCCGCGAAAGCGCCACCGAGCAAGTCGCCGACCTTCGCCCCGCCACCCGGCGCGGCCAGCCACTGGGACGGCAAGATGCAGGTGTATGTGCTGGAAGACCAGCCCGACACCTTCTACCGCCAGCGCACCTACTACCGCTGGAGCAACGGCTGGAGCCGCTCCATCAGCCCGGACGGGCCGTGGGAAGAGACCGACGTGCATGGCGTACCGCCGGGGTTGAGCAAGCAGTACGCGCAGTGACAGAAGGCGACCTTTGGGTCGCCTTTTTCATGCCTGCAGTGTGGTCCTTCAAACGCTGGAGATCCAATGCCGGGGCCGGACTTGTCCGAGATAGAGGTCTGTCAGATAAAAATGATTTCCGAACTCAGCGCCATGAGTCCGTCATAGGCTGATGGCGTCATTCGGCGGATCTTCATCCTTACTCTCAACAAGTGCCGTTCGATAAAAGATTGTGCTGTCTTCGCACTTTCCACACGGACTGCCGCCATTCGCCCCTAGACGGACAGTTTGGGTGAAAAAATCGGCTCGACACCTACAAGCGGCTGACGCGGCGTTGCTGCTTTCTTCGCCTTGTAGGACGGACCCTGTAGCGAGCAGGTAGGTATGAATGCCACCTCTGCGGACACGTACTTGGTGACCAGGGAATTGAGTTTCAGGCAAGGCGAAAACTACTGCGATGGCATGGCGGAAAACCGCGCCTGTACTGCTGAAGGGCTGGGTCACATTGATTTCGTGATACTCGCACTTGAACTCCGCAGGATGGCGATCTGCGACACGCCCGCAATATCCGTATTGATTGAGACGGCGTCTGGTCAGCGAGCCGAGGAGGCCTGCGCGCCACAGTACGCCTACCGTAAAGGTAGGGCGAGATGAGCGAGGGGTAACTGCAAACCTGTAATTATGCTGCCCGGTAGCTCATAAGTTGAAGTTTGAAATTGCCCGTCAGGGGATGGTTGATGCGGTGTTGGGGATGTAACTCCATTAAATGAGAGGTTTCACTCAATAAAAAAGGAAGTTTCTATGTGTTGCCTACTTTTGTTGGAGTAGGAAGGAGGTTTTTTTTAAACTTGGCGGTTGGCTCATAGTTGGTTCGTAGCGGATGGCAAGGCTCTAAGTCGCATGTTTCATAGGTTTGTTGGAAATAATTGATTTGTGGATTGACATGTGTGGCGTGATGCTAATAATTTTGTGTGCAATGCCTTTTTAAAGGCGGGTTGAAATTCATTTATTATAAAAACAAGGATAATTATATGAGTGTTCAGAATTCGATCGGCGCGGGATCAAATGAAAGATCTACTCGTGGTGGAATATATAAAGTGTGCGAGGCTGGTTATAATGAAATCGCAAATGCGATAGTGCGGCACTCTGCCCTACGTGAGCTTGAGTCGTTTGGGAAAATTATTTCCGATAAGCCACTAAGTCATCCAGAAAGGGCTCTATTTTTTGCAACTATTTGGGCTTTCTTCAAGGATGTTCCGGCTGGAATCGTCGCATTGGCTGCGCGCGTTACGGATGAATGGATTAAAGAAGATATGTGGCACGGCACGGCTAAAGCCGCGCATATTCTTTACGCATCCGTGGATGAATACGGTCTACATCAACATAGCAAGCATATGTTGCCAACCCATCATCAAATGTTCAAACAACTGACCACTCACCTGGGACTTTCCGATGCTGAGCTGTTCAATCCTCACTACATTCTTCCTGAGGGCACCGCCATGGGTAATAATACCCATCGAATGTACCGTTCTGAGTTTTTAGGTGAGGCATTGGGTTTTCATTTGGCGTCAGAAATGACTTCCTCACGAGAGTTTCAGTTTTTCCTGAAAGGATTTCAAAAATATGCCGGCGAATATGGTCTGGTCGACGAAGATGACCCCGTTTTGGCATTCTTTGCGATTCATTGTGAGGTTGAACCTATGCATGTCGCGACCGGGCGCGAAATCATGATTTCGTACTTGGAGAAAAATCCAACTATTGCCCCGCATGCAATGCGCGGGGCGATGGCATTTATGGATGGGTTCGAGCAAATGTTTGCCGCTTTGAATCGGCGGCTGGCCTGAAAATCGAACTTCTGATAGTGAAGGACATTATTATGAGTCGGTCTTATGAGTGCCAGATTTGCCACTACGTTTATTCAGAGTCTTCAGGCGAGGCTCTAGTCGATATAGAACCCGGCACGACTTGGGATGAGATTGGGGAGGCGTTTCAATGCCCGCACTGCCAAGCGAAGAAAAAGCTGTTTATTGAGGTTCTGAGTTAGATGCAGGGTTTTCTGAGTTCGATGGTATTCGCCACAATGCTTTCCATAGGTTTTGGACCGATAGCCTTGATCATCCTGAGGCAGTCCATCGCCTGTGGCTTTCGCGGCGCACTACCTGGGGCTCTAGGTGCGGCAGTTGCAGATGCGGTTTTTGCGGCTGTCGCATTTTATGGTTTGCAGACAATCAAGGCATTTTGGCTAGCCAATAACCGTCTGTTGACCTGGGTGGCAATTGCTTACCTGTTTTATCTGGGGGGCATTACATTTGCAAAACATACAGCTGTGGCACAAGTAAAAACGACAGCAGGATTTATCCCGGTCTTTTTACTGACGCTAATGAACCCACTCACTATCGTAGCGATCTCCTCCTATGTGATTGCCAGCGGCACGCTGTTTGAGGGGCTCGGGCTCTACCTGAGTCTGGCGGGTTTTCTGGTGGGTTCATTTTTAGGCCAGATATTATATGCGCTGGGTGGCAGCCTCATCAGGACTGCGCTGATCGATAATCCTGATCTTGATGTGATCAATCGCATCAGCGGTGGATTATTGATTGGCTTTGCGGTGTGGCAATGCGCGCGCGTTTTGTCTGGAGGCTGACCCTCTGCCTTCCGGGAAACCGTGCACAGTTCCTGCACCCGAACATGAAAGCGCCTACGCGCACGCCTGACCGAGTGCGTAGCGCGTCACAATTCGATACTGTGGCCGCCGCCGTGAAACGTAGTCGGTCATGCAACAAATCTGCAGACAAGCGAAGAGGGTGTATTGATGGCGGGCAGGTTGATCTATCTCATCGGGCCATCGGGTTCGGGCAAGGACAGCCTGTTGGACGCTGCACGACCACGTTTGGCCGAACGTGGCTGCCGCATTGTGCGTCGGGTGATTACCCGCTCGGCGGAAGCGGTGGGCGAGGCGGCACAGGGGGTGAGCGCCGAGCAGTTTGTCGCGATGCAAGCCGAGGGCGCGTTTGCGTTGAGTTGGCAGGCTAATGGGTTGTCCTATGGCATACCCACGGACATCGACGCATGGCTGGCGGCGGGGGAGGATGTGCTGGTCAACGGCTCCCGTGCCCACCTGGCGCAGGCCCGCGAGCGTTACCCGGCGTTGCTGGTGGTGTTGCTGAGTGTCGATCAGGCGGCGCTGCGCCAGCGCTTGCTGGCGCGGGGGCGTGAGTCGGTGGCGGATATCGATGCGCGCCTGGCGCGTAATGCACGGTTTACGGCGCAGTTGCTGGCCGGCATGGGGGCGGGGTTGCTCGTGCTGGATAACTCCGGCCCGCTGGAACATACGGTCGAGTGTTTGCTGCGCTACCTGGACCCGTCAGCGCGTTGACAACCGTTCCACATACTCCACAAACGCCCGCGCCTTGGCACTCGCCATTCGCCCTGTCGGAAACACCGCCCATAAGTCCCGCGCCGGCAAATGCCAGTCGGTCAACACCGGCTTCACCGCGCCACTGGCCAGTTCCGGCGCGAACATCCAGGCCGATGCCAGGGTCAGGCCCAAGTGGTTCAGCACAGCCGCACGTACCCCTTCCGCCGCTGTGATGTGCAAGCGGCCATGGACGACGATCGGGTATTCGCGGGCGTCTCGGGTAAATGTCCAGCGCGCGCCCTCGCCCTGGGTGTAGATGACCGCCTGGTGTCGCAGCAGATCGGCTGGCGTGGCGGGTTCGCCGAAGCGTTCGAAGTAGGCCGGGGTACCCAGGATATGGCAGGGCGACGCCCCGATCTTGCGTGCGGTCAGCCCCGAATCGCTCAGGTTGCCCATGCGCAGGGCGACGTCGATGCCTTCTTCCACCAGGTTGAGGCTGTGGTCGTCGAGTACTACATCGATGTTCAACCCAGGGTACTGCTCCAGGAACGGCCCCAGGTGCGGAAGGATATGCAGGCTGGCGAAGGTCACGGCGGCGCTGATGCGCAAGTTACCCGACAGCCCGGCGCCCGCGCTGCGGGCAGCGTCGTCGGCCTCGTTGGCCTCATCGATGGCGCGCTTGGCTTTTTCGAAATACGCCAGGCCCGCTTCGGTCGGCGTCAGGCCCCTGGTTGAGCGCAGTACCAAGCGCACCGCCAGGCGCGCTTCCAACTGCGCGACGCTCTTCGACACCGCGGGCTGGCCGATGCCCAGGCGTTTGGCGGCGGCGGAGAACGAGCCGGTTTCGACAACGTGGACGAAGGTTTCCATGGCGGTCAGGCGGTCCATCGGGTGTCCCTTGCTTGTGATTGAGCGCATCGCGATGCAGTACGGCGCACAAGCCTACGGGGAATGGCTATGGCTTGTCACCCGCTCCCAGGCGGGGTTTATCGCCGTGAAGAAGCTTAAGTGGATATGTCTTTGTCTGGCGGGAATTGAAGTAAGCCAGTGACGGGTATTTGTTTAGAATTTGTTTTTTTATTGTAAAAGCAACCCGGTATTGGTGAGTCGGTTGTGTGGTTGGATGTTTAAATTGCAAATAAAATCCTGGTTGTCTGACTGCATGTTACGCGGCGTGTGGTTGTTTCAGCTGAAACTAAAATAGTGTTGGTCCGCTATTTTTCACTGTGCGAGATTATCGGCGATAACGATGAGCCTGGTTTAACGCGGCTCGCGGTTATTGATACTTAATCTCCGGATCGATTCGATTCGGTGTTCTTGTGTATTCATTAATAATACGAGTGCCGCACAATGAATGGACCTGATCTGTTTTCTGTAACTTCCCGCATGGGGTTTCCGATATCGGACCCCGGCCCGTTTGGTGCCGGGGCCTCGAAGAAACCGTCGTTTACGACGGACCAGGCGGCCAAACAAATCACGCGGGAAAATCATCGTTTCCGTGACCGTAACGGCGATCAGAAGATCGACTTGCACTACACGGTCGACGCGAGTTTCACCGCCCAGCAGAAACAGCGCGTACACCAGGCAGTGCAAGCCTGGCAGGATGTGGCCAATATCAGTTTCCGCGAGCAGTCAAACGGTACGGACGGAGCGCTCAGTATCCACAACAACCCTCGCGGCGACCGGGGGGTTGCCGACTTGCCTCATGGTTCCACGAATCGGACAGCGGCCACGATCGGCACCCGGGGCGGGGCGGCTTCGCCTGCGCTGGGCAGTCACTTTTCGGTCACGGCTATTCATGAAATCGGTCACGCTATTGGCCTGCAACATCCGGGACGCTATAACGGCGACGGTGCCAACTACCAAAACGGCGCGGTCTACGCGCAGGACACCAAGGCACGCACCGTGATGAGTTACTGGTCGGAACGCCATCAATCCGGTCATGACTTCAGATCGCTCAATCCGTCTGCCCCGATGATGGACGATATCGCCGCGGCGCAACGCTTGTATGGCGCCAACCACCAGACCCGCAAGACCGACACCGTCTATGGTTTCAACTCCAATACCGAGCGCGAAGTGATGAGCCTTACCAGCGCCAGGGACAAACCGGTGTTCTGTGTGTGGGATGGTGGTGGTGTGGATACGCTGGATTTTTCCGGGTTTTCCCAGGATCAGAAGGTCGATCTGAATGCGGAGTCGTTCTCTGACGTGGGCGGCTTGAAGGGCAATGTGTCCGTCGCCAAGGGATGTGTTATTGAAAACGCGATCGGCGGTGCCGGTCGTGATGCCTTGATCGGCAATGATGCGGCCAACCGCCTCAAGGGCGGTGCCGGCGCCGACACGTTGAGGGGGGGCGGCGGCGCGGATACGTTTGTCTACGATAACGTCAGCGACTCCGCCGCACAGAGCCCCGACCTGATCGAGGACTTCACCAGCGGTACCGATAAGATCGACGTCTCGGGTGCGTTAAAAGCGGCAGGTGTGCGCGCCCTGGTGTTTACCGATCGGTTCAGCGGCCGCGCCGGTGAAGCGGTGCTCAAACACGATGCCAGTACGGGGGGGGCGAGCCTGGCCATTGATCTGAAGGGGACGGGCAACGCGGACATGGTGATCAACAGCAAGGGGCAGATCAAGCCTGGCGATGTACGGTGGGATGGGTCGCAGCCTGAAGTTCAGTCTGTGCCGACGCCAGCCCCGACTCCGGCTCCAGCTCCAACCCCGCCGCCGGGTGAAACCCCAAACGGGCCGTCCGCACTGATCGAAATGCTTGCCAAGACACTGTCAGCGTTCGTGTTACAGCTGCTGCAGATTATCGCCCCATCGTCCAGTGGCGGGCCGCGCTCGTAACCCCACCCACGATCCCGAGGCATCATGCCGTCAGGCAGTGACCGTCGAAGTGTGGCGCGAAGCACTGAGAAAGCGCAGCAGCGCCACCAGCGGGAACGCACTGCCCACCAGCATCACGCCCAGCCAGCCGCCGTGTTCGTACACGCTGCTGGCAATCGCCGAGCCGAAGGCACCGCCGATGAAGATGCTGGTCATGTACAGCGCGTTCAGGCGGCTGCGGCTGTTGGCGTCGAGGGCGTAGATGGCGCGTTGGCCGAGGACCATGTTCATCTGCACGCAGAAGTCGAGGACCACGCCGGTCACCGCCAGGCCGATCACGCTGTACAGCGGGTGTACGAAGGCCGGCAGGAAGCTCAGCACCGCAAACACCATGGCCAGCAGTGACGCGCGGTGGGTGTGGCCGGCATCGGCCAGGCGCCCGGCGATGGGCGCGGCGATGGCGCCGATGGCACCGACCAGGGCGAAGATCGCGATCTGGGTCTGGCTCAGGCCATGGTTGCGCACCAACTCCAGCGGCGCGGCGGTCCAGAACAGGCTGAAGGTGGCAAACATGCAACCTTGATAAAAGGCGCGCTGGCGCAACAGCGGTTGTTCACGCAGCAGGGTGCCGAGGGAACGCAGCAACTGGCCATAGCTGGCGCTGTG
This sequence comes from Pseudomonas veronii, assembly GCF_002028325.1. Classification (NCBI taxonomy): domain Bacteria; kingdom Pseudomonadati; phylum Pseudomonadota; class Gammaproteobacteria; order Pseudomonadales; family Pseudomonadaceae; genus Pseudomonas; species Pseudomonas veronii. The sequence continues at coordinate 1,982,226 of NZ_CP018420.1, forward strand.
GTCGGGCTGGCGCTTGGGGATGGTCATCAGCAAGACCACGCTGATAACGGCCATCAACGCGGCCGCGGCCATGAACATCGCGCGCCAGCCGAAATGGTCGGCGACCACACTGGACACCGGCCGCGCCAGCAGGATGCCCAGCAACAGGCCGCCCATGATGCTGCCGACCACGCGGCCACGGGACTCGGCAGGTGCCAGGTGCGCCGCCAGTGGGATCAGGATCTGCACCGACACCGAGCTGAAACCGATCAACAACGACACCAGCAGGAACAGGTTCGGTTGCTCGGTAAACGCCGCACCCAGCAGGCTGGCGATGGCGATCACGGTGGTGCTGATCATCAGCTTGCGGTTTTCCAGCAAGTCGCCCAGGGGCACCAGAAAGAACAGGCCCAGGGCGTAGCCGATTTGCGTCAGCGATACGATCAGGCTGGCCATGGCGGGCGTCAGGCCGATGTCCGGCGCGATCAGCTCGATGATCGGTTGCGCGTAGTAGATGTTGGCGACGATGGCGCCGCAGCAAAACGCAAACAGCATCACCATCCCGCGGGTCATGGTGCTCGTAGCGTGGGGAGTAGCGTTCATGGTGTTCTCATAAAAGCGAAGGAAGATGGCGAGCGAGAGTAAAGACAAGACACTGCGACGAGTAGGCTGTTAGCGGTGATAACACTCATGCCGTGAAATGATGACTGAAGCCTTGGCGTTGGCTTCGAACGCCCATGATACATGCAGACGCACCGGCCGAAACAGGCGACCCGGCGGCCTGACGATCACGCTTGGCATCAAACGAATGTGGGAGCGGGCATTGCCTGCAATGCGGACACCCCGGTGTATCGGACACACCCGGGCGACGCTATCGCAGGCAAGCCAGCCCCCACATTGGCTCGCGTTTCTTCAGTGCAAGCGGCTTACTGCCCGTTGTAGATCTGGTCGAACACCCCGCCATCGTTGAAGTGGGTTTTCTGCACGGTGCGCCAGTCGCCAAAGGTCTTCTCGACCGACAGGAAGTCGACTTTCGGGAAACGATCGGTGTACTTGGCCAGCACTTTCGGGTCACGCGGGCGCAGGTAGTTGTTGGCCGCGATTTCCTGGCCTTCCGGCGACCACAGGTACTTCAGGTAGTCTTCGGCGACTGCGCGCGTGCCTTTCTTCTCGACCACTTTGTCCACCACCGTGACCGGTGGCTCGGCTTCGGCGGAGACACTTGGGTAGACCACTTCGAACTGATCGCGGCCGAATTCGCGGGCGATCATTTCCGCTTCGTTTTCAAAGGTCACCAGCACATCGCCGATCTGGTTGGTCATGAACGTCGTGGTCGCGGCACGGCCACCGGTGTCCAGCACGGGCGCTTGCTTGAACAGCTTGCCGACAAAGGCCTTGGCCTTGTCTTCGTCACCGCCGTTCTTCAGCACGTAGCCCCAGGCCGACAGGTAGGTGTAGCGACCGTTACCCGAGGTCTTCGGGTTGGGCACGACCACTTGCACACCATCCTTGAGCAGGTCCGGCCAGTCTTTCAGGGCTTTCGGGTTGCCCTTGCGCACGATAAACACGGTGGCCGAAGTGAACGGCGCGCTGTTGTTCGGCAGGCGGGTAGCCCAGTTGTCCGGCACCAGTTTGCCGTTGTCGACCAGGGCGTTGATGTCGGTGGCCATGTTCATGGTGATTACATCAGCCGGCAGGCCGTCGATCACCGAGCGCGCTTGTTTGCTGGAGCCGCCGAAGGACATCTGCAAGGTCAGCTTGTCGTTCGGGTGCTCGGCTTCCCAGTGTTTCTGGAAGGCGGCGTTGTAGTCCTTGTAGAAATCGCGCATCACGTCGTAGGACACGTTGAGCAGGGTGGTCGGTGCGGCCTGGACGACACCGGCCAATGCAAGGCCGGCGGCCAGAAGAGAGGCGCTAACGAGTTTTTTCACTGCTCATTCCTTGTTGTACGAGAGTAGAGAGAGGCACTTTGCCAGCGACTATAGCCGGGGGGGCACATTCGCTTAAAGATCAAAAAGATCTTTGCTTATTTCAACTTATTAAACAGTGCATTGCCACACCGTGAACAAAACGCCGCGTTTGCGTCATGGGTGTTTTTCTTGCACACCGGGCAGTCCGTTTGCAACTGTTCACCGCGCATGGCGTTGGCCAGTTCGGCGGTGAAGATCCCGGTGGGCACGGCGATGATCGAATAACCGGTGATCATCACCAGGGACGAGATCACCTGGCCCAGCGGGGTCTTGGGCACGATATCGCCGAAGCCCACGGTGGTCAGGGTCACGATCGCCCAGTAGATGCCCTTGGGGATGCTGGTGAAGCCGTTCCCAGGCCCTTCGATCACATACATCAAGGTGCCGAACACCGTCACCAGGGTGCAGACGCTGAGCAGGAACACCACGATCTTCTGCTTGCTGCCGCGCAACGCCGACATCAGGTAGTTGGCCTGCTTGAGGTACGGCCCGAGCTTGAGCACCCGGAAGATGCGCAGCATGCGGATGATGCGGATGATCAACAGGTACTGGGCATCGCTGTAATACAGCGCGAGGATGCCGGGCACGATGGCGAGCAAATCCACCAGGCCATAGAAACTGAAGGCATAGCGCAACGGCTTGGGCGAGCAGTACAGGCGCAGGCCATACTCGATGGCGAAGATGACGGTGAAGCCCCACTCGATGTAGGCCAGCACGGCGGCGTAATTGTCGTGGACTTCCTGGATGCTGTCGAGGATCACCACCACCAGGCTGGCGAGAATGATCAGCAGCAGGGTGCTGTCGAAACGCCGCCCGGCCGGTGTGTCACTCTGGAAAACCATGACATAGAGACGCTGGCGCCAGTCGTTGTTGCTGTCCATCACGTTCGCCCCTATCGAATATCGGGCAAGCCTAGGGGGATTCGAACGGGCTGTCCACGCGGGCTTTGTGCCACATCCGGCGGCTGGCGTGCACCAACCAGCAGGCGAGGATAAAGGGCGCGGTCAGCGCGGGCAGGTGCAGCGCGGCAAAACCGGGGGTGAGGATGATCGCCAGGGCGATGCCGGCCAGCGGCAACCCAGGTCGGCGGCGTGTGCCGCTCAGGGCCAGGGCGGCCAGCGCCGGGTTGTAGCTGTGCAGGCCGAGGAGGGCGCCGACGGGCTCGCCCAGCAGCAGGGCGAACAGCACGCCGAGGACGGCGCCGGTCAATGCCCATGCTGCGGCACGGCGGTTGGCCAGGCATAACCCGAGCGCAATCAATGCGCCGGCCAGGGGCTGGTCCAGCAGCAGGATTTGCGCGAGGCCGCTAAAAGGCGCGCTGACGATGCCGAGAGCGTCGGGTTCGCGCAAGGCCACGGCGCTTTCGGCGGCCGCGCCCAGCAGCAGCCAGCCGAGGCCGACAAACGGCGCGGTATAGGCGGGCAAGGCCTCGGGCTGGGTGGTGTGTCGCAGCCATTGTCGGGTCAGAATCGCACTCAGGCCGCCGCAGGCGAGGATCAGCGGCACCACCATGACCGACCAGGCAAAGTGCTGGCTGATCAACAGGCCCAGCAACACACCGTTGTAGCTGTACAGGCCGGCCTGGCGTTCCGTCTTGGGATAGTCGCGGCGCTGGGCCGTGAGCAAGCCGGCGAGACCACCCAGCAGTGCACCGCCGAGCAGGGCCGGAGCGCCGAGCAGGATCGCCAGCAGACATAGCAGGCCACACAGCGGCTGGCGCTGCAGGACGATCTGGCTGAAGCCGTTGAGCAGCGCTTCGGCCCAGTCGGGGCAGGAGGGAGTGGGCATTGTTGTGTGATTCAGTGAGAGCGAGTTGTCCTCATCGCAGACTTGCCTGCGATGAGGCCCTGACCGGCGCTAGATCAACGTCTGATCGACCCCGGTTGCGCAACCCGCAGTTTCGGCCCTTGCAGGTCCATCGGGATGCTGAAGGGGCATTCAACAGGGTGGGCAGCCTCGAGAATCAGAATGGCGCGAAAGTCGTTGACGTTGGTGCGGGTCGGTTCGGTGATGATCAGATCGTCGAGGGCGGCGAAATAGCCGTAGCCATTGTTGTTGTCCAGCTCGTCGCAGGCCGACAGCCCCAGCGCTTCGGCGCGGGCGTAGCTGGTGGGGGTCATGAGCGCGCCGGCGTTGTCTTCCGAACCGTCGATGCCGTCGGTATCGCCGGCCAGGGCATAGACGCCGGGCAGGCCCTTGAGGCTGTCGGTGAGGCTCAGCAGGAATTCGGCGTTGCGCCCGCCACGGCCAGTGCCGCGCACGGTCACGGTGGTTTCCCCGCCGGACAGGATCACGCATGGCGCCGCCAACGGCTGGCCGTGCTGCACGATCTGCCGGGTGATCCCGGCGTGGACCTTGGCCACGTCCCGCGCTTCGCCTTCGAGGTCGCCGAGGATCAGCGGGCTGAACCCGGCCTGGCGGACTTTTACCGCGACCGCTTCCAGCGACTGTTGTGGGCGGGCGATCAATTGGAAGTGGCTGCGGGCGAGCAGCGGGTCGCCGGGTTTGACGGTTTCCGAGGCCGGGTTCTGCAACCAGCTGCGCACGGACGCCGGCGCGTCGATGTCATAGCGCTTGAGAATGGCCAGGGCCTGTTGCGAAGTGCTTGGGTCGCCGACCGTGGGGCCGGAAGCGATCACCGTGGCCAGGTCGCCCGGCACATCGGAAATCGCGTAGGTATAGACCGTCGCCGGCCATGCCGCCCTGGCCAGTCGGCCGCCCTTGATCGCCGAGAGGTGCTTGCGCACGCAATTCATCTCGCCGATGGTGGCGCCGGATTTGAGCAGGGCTTTGTTGATGGCCTGTTTGTCGGCCAGGCTGATGCCTTCGGCGGGCAGGGCGAGCAACGCCGAGCCACCGCCGGAGAGCAGGAAGATCACCCGGTCGTCTTCGCTCAGTTGGCTGATCAGCGCCAGCACGCGCTGCGCCACTTTGATGCCGGCGGCATCCGGGACCGGGTGGGCGGCTTCGACCACTTCGATTTTCTGGCACGGCGCGCCATGGCCGTAGCGGGTGACCACCAGGCCCGTGACTTCACCGTGCCAGGCGTTTTCCACGACCAGTGCCATGGCGGCCGCGGCTTTGCCGGCGCCGATCACAATCACCCGGCCGCTGCGGTCGGCGGGCAGGTAGGCTTCGAGGACTTGCCGGGGATGGGCGGCGTCAATGGCTGTGGCAAACAGCTCACGAAGCAGGTGTTGCGGATCGACCGACATAAGCGGGCTCCCGGGGATTTTTTTGTTATTAGAGATGCAGCAATTGCGGCTATTGAAATGCGATCAACCTGTGGGAGGGGGCGTGCTCCCTCCCACATTTGACGGCATTTCAAAAGGGCAGCGGTGTGGGTTATTTGTCGCGAATCGAGAAGTTCGCCATATGCTCCAAGCCCTTGATCAACGCCGAGTGGTCCCAGTTGCCGCCCCCGATCGCGGTGCAGGTGCTGAACACCTGTTGGGTGCCGGCGGTGTTCGGCAGGTTGATCCCCAGCTCCTTGGCCCCGGCCAGCGCCAGGTTGAGGTCCTTCTGGTGCAGGTTGATGCGAAAGCCCGGATCGAAGGTGCCCTTGATCATGCGTTCGCCGTGTACTTCAAGGATCTTCGACGAGGCGAAGCCGCCCATCAGCGCTTCACGCACCTTGGCCGGGTCGGCGCCGTTTTTCGCGGCGAACAGCAGCGCTTCGGCCACCGCCTGGATGTTCAGCGCGACGATAATCTGATTCGCCACTTTGGCTGTCTGGCCGTCGCCGTTGCCGCCGACCAGAGTGATGTTCTTGCCCATGCTCTGGAACAGCGGCAAGGCACGCTCGAAGGTCTGCGGCTCACCGCCGACCATGATGCTCAAGGTGCCGGCCTTGGCCCCGACTTCACCGCCGGACACCGGCGCATCGAGGTATTGCGCGCCGGTCTGGTTGATCCTGGCGGCAAAGGCCTTGGTGGCGGTGGGGGAGATTGAGCTCATGTCGATCACCACCTTGTTCGGCGACAGGCCGGCGGCCACGCCATCGGCGCGGAACAGCACGTCATCGACCTGCGGGGTGTCGGGCACCATGACGATGATGAATTCGGCTTCCTGGGCGACGTGCTGCGGGGAGGCCAGCGCGATGGCGCCGGCGGCGATCAACTCGGCTGGCGCCTTGCCGTGATGCTCGGACAGGAACAGTTGGTGACCGGCTTTTTGCAGGTTGGCGGCCATGGGTTGGCCCATGATGCCGGTGCCGATGAATCCGATTTTAGCCATGAAGAAATCCTCTTTTTATTCGATAGAGCGCGGTCTGCCAAACACATGGGGTCCAAATGTGGGAGGGGGCAAGTCCCCTCCCACAGGTTGGTTGCGTGTTGTGCCTGTCAGAGGGCGTTATGGGTCTTGAGCCAACCCAAACCCGCTTCGGTGGTGGTCAACGGCTTGTATTCACAGCCGACCCAACCCTGATAACCGATACGGTCCAAATGCTCGAACAGGAACCGATAGTTGATCTCCCCGGTCCCGGGCTCGTTGCGACCCGGGTTATCCGCCAGTTGGATGTGGTTGATCTCACCCAGGTGCGCGGCCAGGGTGCGGGCCAGATCGCCTTCCATGATTTGCATGTGGTAGATGTCGTATTGCAGGAACAGATTGGCGCTGCCCACCTGTTCGCGAATCGCCAGAGCCTGCGCGGTGTTGTTCAGGTAGAACCCAGGGATGTCGCGGGTGTTGATCGCTTCCATCACCAGCTTGATACCCGCCGCTTGCAGGGTGTCGGCGGCGTATTTGAGGTTGGCGACAAAGGTCTTTTCTACGATGGCATCGTCCACGCCCTGCGGCCGGATGCCCGCCAGGCAGTTGACCTGGGTGTTGCCCAGCACCTGGGCGTAAGCGATGGCCAGGTCGACCCCGGCGCGGAACTCCTCGACCCGATCCGGATGGCACGCCAGGCCCCGTTCGCCCTTGGCCCAATCGCCGGCCGGCAGGTTGAACAGCACCTGGGTCAAGCCATTGGCATCCAACTGCGCCTTGATTTCGGCAGAGCTGAATTCGTAGGGGAACAGGTATTCGACGCCTGCAAAGCCCGCATCGGCGGCTGCTTTGAAGCGAGCGAGAAACGCCTGTTCGGTGAACAGCATGGACAGGTTGGCGGCAAAGCGCGGCATAAGGTTCTCCTTAATCGAGCAGGGAAATGGCGGTCGGCGCATCGTTGCCGACCAGGGCCAGATCTTCGAATTCGTTGACGGCGTTGATCTCGGTGCCCATGGAAATATTGGTCACGCGCTCCAGAATAATCTCTACGATCACCGGAACCTTGAATTCTTCGAGCATTTCCTGGGCGCGGCGCAGTGCCGGCTGGATCTGGCCGGGCTCGAACACGCGCAGGGCCTTGCACCCCAGGCCTTCGGCGACGGCGACGTGGTCGACGCCATAGCCGTTGAGTTCCGGGGCGTTGAGGTTGTCGAAAGACAACTGCACGCAGTAGTCCATTTCGAACCCGCGCTGGGCCTGGCGGATCAGCCCCAGGTAGGAGTTGTTCACCACTACGTGGATATACGGCAGCTTGAACTGCGCGCCCACGGCCAGTTCTTCGATCATGAACTGGAAGTCATAGTCGCCGGACAGCGCCACCACCTTGCGGCTCGGGTCGGCCTTGACCACACCGAGCGCCGCCGGGATGGTCCAGCCCAACGGGCCGGCCTGGCCGCAGTTGATCCAGTGACGCGGCTTGTAGACATGCAGGAATTGCGCGCCGGCAATTTGCGACAGGCCGATGGTGCTGACGTAGCAGGTGTCTTTGCCGAACACCTGGTTCATCTCTTCGTACACCCGTTGCGGCTTGACCGGCACGTTGTCGAAGTGGGTCTTGCGCTGCAGGGTGGCCTTGCGCTGCTGGCAGTCATGCAGCCAGGCGCTGCGGTCCTTGAGTTTGCCTGCGGCTTTCCACTCGCGGGCGACTTCGATGAACATCGTCAGTGCGGCCCCGGCGTCGGAAACGATGCCGAGGTCCGGGGTGAATACGCGGCCGATTTGCGTCGGTTCAATGTCGACGTGAATGAACGTGCGCCCCTCGGTGTACACCTCCACCGAACCGGTGTGGCGGTTGGCCCAGCGGTTGCCGATGCCGAGCACCACGTCGGCTTTCAGCAGCGTCGCGTTGCCATAACGGTGCGACGTTTGCAGGCCGACCATGCCTACCATCTGCGGGTGATCGTCGGGGATGGTGCCCCAGCCCATCAAGGTCGGGATCACCGGGATGCCGGTCAACTCGGCGAACTCCACCAACAGGTCGCTGGCATCGGCATTGATCACGCCGCCACCGCTCACCAGCAGCGGGCGTTCGGCCTGGTCGAGCAGGGCCAGGGCTTTTTCCACCTGGATGCGCGTGGCCAGCGGTTTGGCCAGGGGCAGCGGCTGGTAGGCGTCGATGTCGAATTCGATCTCGGCCATCTGTACGTCGAACGGCAGGTCGATCAGCACCGGGCCAGGGCGGCCGGAGCGCATTTCATAAAAGGCCTTCTGGAACGCATACGGCACCTGGCCGGGTTCGAGGACCGTGGTCGCCCACTTGGTCACCGGCTTGACGATGCTGGTGATGTCCACAGCCTGGAAGTCTTCCTTGTGCATCCGCGCCCGGGGGGCCTGGCCGGTGATGCACAGGATCGGAATCGAGTCGGCCGAGGCGCTGTACAGGCCGGTGACCATGTCGGTGCCCGCCGGGCCCGATGTGCCGATGCACACGCCGATATTGCCGGCCTTGGTGCGGGTGTAGCCCTCGGCCATGTGCGAAGCGCCTTCAACGTGGCGAGCAAGGACGTGATCGATGCCACCGACCTTCTGCAAGGCCGAATACAGCGGGTTGATCGCGGCGCCTGGGATACCGAAGGCGGTGTCTACCCCTTCACGACGCATCACCAGAACGGCGGCTTCGATTGCTCTCATTTTGCTCATTGTTTTGGTGCCTCTTGCGTTTTGTAATTGTATACAAGTGGTGTTTGGTCGAAGTGTATTCACGGCGAGCGCCACAGGTCAATGCATTTTATTCAGTAGCCTTTGCGTTCGTCGGAAGGTCTTTGCAGGGCATTTTTTCGACATTCGGTAGGTTTGCGCGAAAATATTGTATACAAAAGATAACTATATTGTGTTCTATTTGTCGCATCCGGTATCTGTTCCAACAGAGCCCACGGCTTTCCCATAACAAGATAAGGACGGCACCCATGAGCGCTTTAACCTTGAAAGTCGCAGTCAACCTGGCCGGCCAGGCCCTCGCCGCAGGCCGCGCCATTGCCTCGGCACCGCTGACCATTGCGGTGCTGGACGGCGGCGGTCACCTGATCACCCTGCAACGGGACGACGGCGCCAGCCTGCTGCGCCCGCAGATCGCCATCGGCAAGGCCTGGGGCGCGATTGCCCTGGGCAAAGGCTCACGCTTGCTCGCGTTGGATGCGCAGCAACGCCCGGCGTTTATCGCCGCATTGAACAGCTTGGGGCAGGGCAGCGTGGTGCCGGCGCCGGGCGGGGTGTTGATTCGGGATCAGGAAGGGCTGGTGCTGGGGGCGATCGGGATCAGCGGGGACACGTCGGATATTGATGAGCAGTGTGCGATCACGGCGATTGAAACGCTGGGTTTGTGGGCGGATGCGGGGGTGTCAGCCTGATTATTGGATGACTGTCTGGGCCTTATCGGGAGCAAGCTCCCTCCCACATTTGACGGTATTCACAAATAGACATGTGTAAACCCGATCAAATGTGGGAGGGCGCTTGCCCCCGATTGCCACAGGCGCCTCGGTGTCTCAGTCCGGCGCACAGCCCTTGAGCACCAACCGAATAATCGTCTGCGCCGCCGCCTCGTAATCCGCTTCATCCAATTTGGCCTTGCCGGTCACCGCCGAAATCTGCCAATCGAAATCCGCATACGTCTGGGTTGCGGCCCAGATGCTGAACATCAAGTGATTGGGATCGATCGGCGCAATCAACCCGCGGTCCACCCAGTGCTGGATGCACTGGATATTGTGCTTGGCCTGGGCGTTGAGTTGCTCGACCTGTTCGGCGCTCAGGTGCGGGGCGCCGTGCATGATTTCGCTGGCGAACACCTTGGAGGCGAAGGGCAGGTCGCGGGAGATGCGGATTTTCGAGCGGATGTAGTTGCTCAGTACCACCGCAGGCTCACCCTCCGGGTTGAACGGCGTCGAGGCTGCCAGGATCGGCTCGATGATGCTCTCGAGCACTTCGCGGTAGAGGTTGTCCTTGGACTTGAAGTAGTAGTAGACGTTGGGCTTGGGCAGCCCGGCCTTGGCGGCGATGTCGCTGGTTTTGGTCGCGGCGAAGCCCTTGTCGGCAAACTCCTCGCTCGCCGCCCGCAGGATCTTTTCTTTGTTGCGCTCGCGAATGCTGCTCATAAACCAGAGGGTTCCTTGCCATGACAGGCGGTTGCGCATGGTAGCACCGGCCATCCGCGAGCCTCAACAATGTGCCCGCGACACTCTTGGGGTCGATCGTGCATCCCGGTTTTGGCCTACAAAAAACTCGGAAATAGACTATCTGTAAAATATAGACGAATTGTTTAGGTTGGCGTAGTGTCCGCTGGGTCAGTGACTGAGCCTGCGTCAATCACCCGTGTTCCTTCGGGTTAACCAGGCCTCAGGCACTACCCAGAATAAAAATAATTCGGTAGGTGCCTTCATGAAACAGGTCAAACAGACGCTCTATGCCGTAACGATCACCCTCGGGCTGTTGTCGGTGGCCCATGCGCAGCCGCTGCGTTTCGCCACGGAGGGTGCTTATCCGCCTTTCAACTACGTGGACTCGAATAACCAACTACGTGGTTTTGACGTCGATATGGCGAACGCCCTGTGCGCCAGGCTCGGCGTCGAATGCACGATTGTTGCCCAGGACTGGGAGGGCATCATCCCGGGCCTGCTCGCGAAAAAGTACGACGCGATCATCGCCTCGATGGCCATCACCGAAGAGCGCCAGAAGACCGTCAGCTTCACCCAGCCCTACAACCGCACGCGCATGGTCCTGGCAGTGCCCAGGGGCAGCGACATTCAGGACGCCGCGCCGGCCACGTTGGCCGGCAAGACGGTCGGCGCTCAGTCGTCGTCCACCCAGGGTATCTACAACCAGGATGTCTATGGCGCCAATGGGGCGCGGGTCAAGTTGTACGTCGGCCAGGACGAGGCCAACAGCGACCTGCTCAACGGCCGCCTGGATGCGGTGGTCAACGACAGCGCGCCGATGCAGGAGTGGTTGAAGAGCACCGACCCGCAGTGTTGCCGGGTGCTGGCTATCCCCGGTACGCAAAGCGACGCCGGTATTGCCGTGCGCAAGGCCGATGAGGCGTTGCGCGCGAGGCTGAACCAGGCCATCGCGGACGTGATCGCCGACGGCACGTATCGACAGCTCAAGTTGGCCCATGGCCTTGAGGATGATTAAGCGCGGGGGCGTCTTCCATGTTCGAGTCATTAGGGTTGTTGTCGTTGGGCGCCGGTGGGTGGGGCGGCGCGCTGCTGGCGGGCGCAGGGGTCACGATGGCGCTGGCATTGGCGTGTGTGCCGCTGGGGTTGCCATTGGGGTTGTTGGTGGCGCTGTGCAGCAGATCGGCAAACGCCACGGTGAGGGCGATGGCTGCGCTGTTCTCCACCTGTTTTCGTGGCCTGCCGGAGTTGCTGACGTTATTGATCGTGTATTACGGCATCCAGATCGCGCTGCAGAAGTTCCAGGCGTATTGGGGCGGTTCGGCCGAGTTTGGCATCAACGCCTTCGTGGCGGCGGTGATCGCGTTCAGCCTGGTGCTGGCGGCCTTTTCCAGCGAGGTGTGGCTGGGGGCGTTGAAGACCGTGGCGCGCGGCCAGTACGAAGGCGCCCAGGCACTGGGCTTGAGCCGCAGGCACACGTTTTTCAAGGTGGTGCTGCCGCAGGTGATGAGGATCGCCTTGCCGGGGCTTTCGAACAACTGGTTGAGCCTGCTCAAGGACACGGCGTTGGTGTCGACCATTTCCCTGGTGGACCTGATGCGCCAGACCAGCCTGGCGGTGAACGCCACCAAGGAACCGATGCTGTTTTATCTGGCGGCGTGTGGCCTGTACCTGCTGCTGTCGTCGATGTCGGGGTTTTGCATCGCGCAGCTTGAAAAGCACTACGGCCAGGGTCGGGAGCGTGCCTCATGATGGGGGGCGAGCGTTTTGCCGAGTGGCTCGGGCTTGAACTGCTTCAGCGCTACGGTGCGCAGTTGTTCGATGGCTTGTTGCTGACCCTGCAATTGGTGGCGATATCCAGCAGCGCCGGGATGGTGCTTGGCGTGCTGTTGGCGTTGGGCAGGACTTCACGCTGGCGTTTGTTGCAGTACGGGTGCAGGGCCTATCTCTACTTTTTCAGGGGCTCGCCGCTGTTGGCGCAGTTGTTCCTGATCTATTACGGCTTGGGTTCCTTCCACGGTTTCTGGCGCGACCTTGGCCTGTGGGGCTGGTTCGGCGACCCGTGGTTTTGCGCCGTACTGGCGTTCACCTTGAATACGGCGGCCTATCAGGCCGAGATCTTTCGCGGCGGGTTGCTCTCCGTGCCTCGTGCCCACTATGAAGCCTCGACGGTGTTGGGGTTGAGCCGCACCACCACGTTTTTCAAGGTGACCTTGCCGCAGGTGCTCATCGTGACGGTGGGGCCACTGGGCAATGAACTGATTTTGATCATCAAGGCCAGCGCGATTGTGTCGCTGGTGACCTTGCTGGATTTGATGGGCGTGGCCAAGCTGGCGTTCTCACGCACTTTTGATTTCCAGGTGTATGTGTGGGTGGCGCTGGTCTACCTGCTGGTGGTCGAGTGTGTCCGGCGAGGGGTGAACCGGATCAATCGTCGACTCACCCGCCACATGCGGCCAACTGACGAATGATAGGGAAGGGTGGATACATGGGGTCATCAGGGGAGTTTGAGCGGTCGATCTGCGCGCCTGCGCCGGTGGTGATCGACGTCGAAGGGCTGAGTAAATGGTACGGCCCATACCAGGTGCTGCACGGTATCGACCTGCGCGTGGTGCAGGGCGAGCGGATTGTGCTGTGCGGCACCTCGGGCTCCGGCAAGTCCACATTGATCCGTTGCCTCAATCGTCTGGAACCGGCGCAGCAGGGCCGAATCCAGGTGCTGGGCGCCGACTTGAGCGCTTCGCCGACGCTCTGCCGCGCGGCCTTGCGTGAGGTCGGCATGGTGTTTCAGGGCTTCAACCTGTTTCCGCACCTGACCGTCTTGCAAAACTGCATGCTGGCGCCGATGTCCGTGCGCGGCATGCCCCGCGACAGCGCGCAGGACCAGGCGATGGCGCTGCTGAAAAAAGTCGGGATCGATCAACACTGGAAAAAATACCCGGCGCAACTGTCGGGCGGCCAACAGCAGCGGGTCGCGATAGCCAGGGCATTGTGCATGACCCCGAAAATCATGCTGTTCGATGAGCCGACGTCGGCACTCGACCCGGAGGCTGTCGGCGAGGTGCTGGACGTGATGGTCATGCTCGCCGAAAGTGGCATGACCTTGCTCTGCGTCACCCACGAAATGGGCTTTGCCCGGCAAGTCGCCGGGCGTGTGCTGTTTCTCGATGGCGGGCGGATCATCGAAGACCAGCCGCCGGAGGCGTTTTTCACTGCGCCACGCACACCTCGCGCGCAAGCGTTTCTGGCGCAGGTGCTGGGGTAGGCGGCTGGTATCGAGCAGGCAAAAAAAAGCCATTCGAGCGCGTCGAATGGCTTTTTTACCGCGCGCTGCGCTTATTCGGCAATCTGCAACTTGCGCGATTCCGTATAGATGTAGCGCACCTTTTCGTACTCGAACGGCGAGTTCAACTGACCGTAGCGGAAGCTGGTCTGGTAACGCTTGTCGACCACGCGCAGGGCCCAGATCTCCGGATGGTTGGAGCTGACTTCGGAGACGTTCAGGAAGTTGATCTGCGATTCGGCGCTGTAGTCGACCACCAGGCCGCTGGTATCGCGCAGGTTCGATGGGCCCAGGATCGGCAGCACCAGATAGGCGCCGCCAGGCACGCCGTAGAAGCCCAGGGTCTGGCCGAAGTCTTCGCTCTGGCGCGGCAGGCCCATGGCGGTAGCCGGGTCCCACAGCCCGGCAACGCCGATGGTGGTGTTGAGCAGCAGGCGCCCGGTGGTTTCCAGGGAGCGGTGACCCTTGAGTTGCAACAGGCTGTTCAACAGGTTGGGCACATCGCCCAGGTTGTTGAAGAAATTGCTTACGCCGGTACGCAGGAAGCTCGGCGTGACGTAGCGGTAACCGTCGACCACCGGCAGGAACACCCATTGGTCGAAGCGGTAGTTGAAGTGGTAAACGCGACGGTTCCACGATTCCAGCGGGTCGTACACGTTGAGGGCGGTCAGTGACGAGCGTTCGAACTCGCGCTGGTCCAGGCCCGGGTTGAACTTGAGCTTGCTCAGCGGCTCCTTGAAGCCGTCGGCACCCACGACGGTGGGCGCGTGCGCCTTGCTGTTGTCGGCATTGGCCACGCTTGCGCACATCAGGGCGGCAAGCAGCAGAAGATATTTAGCCACGGAAAAACTCCAGCATGGCGTCGGCGTTGACGCGGTAATTGAGGTTGCCGCAATGGCCGCCCAGCGGGTAGACAGTCAAGCGATCGCCGAAGGTTTGACGCAGGAAGCCGAGGTCGCCCGGGCCGAGGATCACGTCGTCGGCGTTATGCATGACGGCGATTTTCGGGCTGGTGTGCAGGTAGTCCTTGAGGGCGTACAGGCTGACCTGATCGACCAATTGCAACAGGCTGCCGCCATCGGAACGGGCGCGCCACATCGGGATGACCTGTTCGGTGAGGTAGCAATCGAAGTCACATTGCAGCGCGCGCTTGAGGAACGGCGTGAGGCTGGTGCCTTCGGTGATCGGGTACTTCGGCGGGATGATCAGGCCGCGGCGGTTGATCAGGTCCGAGGTGAACGCGATGTCGGCCGCCGAAAAACGGAACGTGGTGCCGATCAGCATGGCCATCTGTTCGTTGGTCAGGTGCTGCTTGGAGTTCTGGAAGTCGTAGAGCAGGGCGTCGTTAAGGTCGATGTAGCCCTTTTGCTGGAAGTAGCGGGTCAGCTTGTTCAACACCAGTTCATAAAAGGTCGTGGTGTTGTTGATGCCCTTGACCTCGGTCTGCACCAGCTTGTCGAGGTTGGTGATCGAGGTGTACAGGTTGACCGGTGGGTTGAGCAGCAGCACTTTCTTGAAGTTGAAGCTGCGGCGGGTTTCGTCGAGCTTGCTGACAAAGGCCGCATCCAGCGCACCGAGGCTGTAGCCGCTGAGGTAAAAGTCGGTGACCGGCAGTGAGGCGTTCTGCGCACGCACTGCTTGCATCACGCGGTACATGTCTTCGGCGTCTTCCTGGGTGATACCCGGCGTGGCGAAGCGCGAGGCGGCGCTCATGAAGTCGAAGCTGGTCGGCGATGACAGTTGCACGACGTGGTAGCCGGCCTGGTAGTACAGTTTTTTCAGGTATTCGTTGATGCTGCTGTCAAACCGCGCACCGGTGCCCGAGATCAGGAAGATCAGCGGCGCGGCGCGGTCTTGCTTGGCGATGCGGTAGGTGAGTTTCTTCACTGCCCAGAAGTTGTCGGGCAGGCTGAACTCGCGCTCGGGACGCATGTTCAGGGTGTAGTCGGACTGGTTGATTTCGTCGTCGCTCGGCAAGCTGGGCCGAAGGTCAGGCGGGGTGGTGGCGATGGTCGCTTCGAACGGGTTGGTCAAAGGGAAGCCATAGCTGGCCTGGTCGATGTCGACGGCCAGTGCTGACGCACTCAAAAAAAGGCTGCCCAGCAAGGCAGCGCAGCGCAAGGAACGGAGCATGACTTAATCCCTAAGAGGAAACGTGCTGAATGAAGTTCGCAGGCTATGACCACCGCGTTGCCACCGAAGTGCCAGCCATCGGCACGAAAAGTCGGATAAAAAACGTCGGAGTCGGGGTAATAGTAGGCAGAAGATACACTTTGCCGCGTATTGATGGACACTTATCTGCGTACACATCTTGCTAACGGCCACCGGGGGATTAAGCTGAGCGCCGTTTTTGCCTATCGGAGTGCTCCATGTCCCGCCGCTTGCCGCTGACCCTACTGCTCATTGCCTTGCCATTATGGCTGGCCGCCAGTTATGCCGCGCGTTACGGCTTCATGGAGGATGGCCGGTGGGTCGGCATTTGCGCGGATGAAGCCAACCGCTGGGAATGCCAGGTGCGTTCGAACCTGGGCTTGATGATTCACTTCCAGGTGATGGGCTGGGCTGCGCTGATCGCGTCGGTGCTGGCGTTTTTCGTGCCGGGCCGTGCGGGGTGGGGGTTGGCGGTGCTGGGGCTGGTGTTCGGGTTGCCGGCGTTGGCGTTGTACAACACCACATTTGCGGTGTTTGCGGTGGTGATTGCCGGGTTGCGCTTGGTCCGCAAGCCACGGGCGGCCTGATAGGGGCAATCGGGGCAAATCGAATCGTCGCACCGCCCCTTCCACATGGGAACGCATTCCAAATGTGGGAGGGGCTTGCTCCCGATGGCACTCTTAAGCCTTGCGCATCCGCAAGCACCGCCACAAAGCCACAACCATCAACCCACTGACCAGCGCCCAACCCCACGCCTGCTGGTTCAACAGACCTTCGCGGAACAGCTGCGGCGCAATGCCTGCACCGATGATAAAGGCCAGTAGGGCAATTTCCCGACGTGGCCCGGTCACCGGGCGAATCAGATAGACCAGGGCAGGCAGCACCAGCGCCGCACTTGGGAAGCTGCGGTAGCGCGGGTCAAACACCAGCGCCAGCATCATCACCGCGCCAGCGAACCCGGCGATTGCCACCAGCCAGCCCGCGCGCGGCTCCAGCCAGTTGAACGCCCGCTCGCGCCAACCCTCGCGGCTGCTCAAGGCCAGGGCCGCATGTGCCAGTACCAGCAGGTTCAACGCGACCAGCAGCCCCGCCCACACCCATTCATCATTGAAGCGTGCGGTTACGCGGGTCAGTTCGGCCCAGGTGCCGATGGAACAGGCGGCGACGGCCCCGAGCAGCGGCAGCAGCCAGGCGGCGCGCACGCTGCGCACCCGCCCGCCGAGCGCCAGGGTGCCCAGCAGGATGAGTCCACCGACTCCCAGCCACAGTGGCCAGTACGGTGCGTTGGTCACTGGGCCTGCGAGGATGCCTTTGTCCTGGCGATCGGCGTCGAACAAGCCCCAGTAGCCGCCGACAGCGCCTTCACTGGCACGCTTCCACGGCTGGTCGAAGGCTTCTATCAGGTTGTAGTGCCAGCCATTGGCTTCGGCCATGGCCACGAAACCGCGCATGAACTTGGCCTCATTGACCCGGCTCGGCACCGCGGTTTCGCGCTGGCGGCCTTCGCTGGGCCAGCCGGTCTCGCCGATCATTACGTCCTTGGGCGCGAATTTATTGCCGAAGGTCTGGCGCACGTCGCCGACATGCTTGAGCGCCTGGTCGATTCCCGAGGGGGCGTCTTCCCAGTACGGCAGCAAGTGGATGGTCAGGAAATCCACCGCCGGGGCAATTTCCGGGTGTTGCAGCCAGAACTCCCAGACGTCGGCATACGTGACCGGCTGCTTGATCTGGCTTTTGACCTTATGGATCAGCTTCACCAACTGTGCGGCCGTGACTTCCTTGCGCAGCAGGGTTTCGTTGCCGACGATCACCGAAGTCACCACGTCGGCGTTGGCGTTGGCCGAGGCGATCAAGGCGTCGACTTCTTTTTCGGTGTCGACCGGGTTGCCGTTGACCCAGGCGCCGATCATCAGTTTCAGCCCGTGCTTGCGCGCCAGGTCCGGCAAGGCTTCCAGGCCGGTCATGGAGTAGGTGCGGATGCATTCGAAGCGGGTGGCCAGCAGGGCCAGGTCGGCGTCCATGCGCTCGGGGCGCAGCTTGAACGGCTGGTCGAACGGTGATTGGTCCTTGTCGAACGGTGTGTAGGAGGCGCATTGCAGTTTGTGGCTGGCGCTGGCCACGTCCGGCAGCACCACTGGCCGGCCGAGGCCATACCAGTACCCGACCAGCGCAAGCAGGCCGAGGATCAAGGCGAATAAATAGGGCAGGGCAGGGAAGCGGGCAGTTGCGGGCATGGTCGGCTTATCTGGGGAGCAAAGGCGCGCATCTTACCCGGATTTGTCGCGTCCCAGTGGGGCTGCATGATTTAGACATGCAAAGTTCGGGCGGGGTATGAGGTGAGCGTCCCATAACAGCGCTAGCTGGCGATGTGATGTCGTTTCTTGCTTACCTGAGGTCGCTGACAGAGCAGGACAAAGGCCCCGGCAGGTTGATGATCGAAGTATCAGCACTCCACTGATGTCGTTGCCGCCGGATCGATGCGCGTGAAGGGGGCGTGGCGCACCACATAACAACAGGTTGACGTCGCTCGACATCCGTCGGGCGCAGCACTTTCGGGGAAGTACGATGAAGATGCGACGACTCTTGGGCGCAGTTGCCACTCTGGTAGTTGCGATGAGCTCCACACTGGCCAGCGCCGACAGCAAAACCCTGAGCATCGGCTACGTGGACGGTTGGTCCGACAGCGTTGCCACCACTCATGTGGCGGCAGAAGTGATCAAGGCAAAGCTCGGTTATGACGTCAAGTTGCAAGCGGTCGCCACTGGGATCATGTGGCAGGGTGTTGCCACCGGCAAGCTCGACGCCATGCTCTCTGCCTGGCTACCCGTGACCCACGGTGAATACTGGGCCAAGAACAAGGACAAGGTGGTCGACTACGGCCCCAACTTCAAGGATGCGAAGATCGGCCTGATCGTGCCGGAGTACGTCAAGGCCAAGTCCATCGAAGACCTCAAGACCGACACCACCTTCAAGAACAAGATCGTCGGTATCGACGCCGGTTCAGGCGTGATGCTCAAGACCGACGAAGCGATCAAGGCCTATGGCCTGGACTACAAGCTGCAAGCCAGCTCCGGTGCCGCGATGATCGCCGAACTGACCCGCGCCGAAGACAAGCAGGAATCCATCGCAGTCACCGGGTGGGTGCCGCACTGGATGTTCGCCAAGTGGAAACTGCGGTTCCTGGACGATCCAAAAGGGATCTATGGCGCTGCTGAAACCGTCAACAGCATTGGTAGCAAGGGCCTGGAGAAGAAAGCCCCGGAAGTCGCGGCGTTCCTGAAGAAATTCCAATGGGCTTCCAAGGACGAAATCGGTGAAGTCATGCTCGCCATCCAGGAGGGTGCCAAGCCCGATGCAGCCGCCAAGGACTGGGTTGCCAAGCACCCTGAGCGGGTTGCCGAGTGGCTCGCCAAGTAACCCCCCTTTGATGTAACCCCTTGTGGGAGGGGGCTTGCCCCCGATAGCGATGGATCAGTCAGATCATCAGCGACTGACACACCGCAATCGGGGACAAGCCCCCTCCCACATTATTATTTTCGCCGCCCGCAAATGTTTCTGCGCCCTCGCAAACCCTCGCTACACTCCCTCTAATACTAAGGTCGTCTGGAACCTGCCCCGTAGCCGCATACAGTGGCTATTGTTTCAATAATAACAAAGCTGTGCTGCGAGGATAAAAACAATGAACGACAGCATTTACCTCTCGATTCAAAACAGCCCGCGCTTCAAGGAGCTGGTTAGAAAAAGGGAAAGGTTCGCCTGGATTCTCTCGGCGATCATGCTAGGGCTTTACTCCGGATTCATCCTGTTGATTGCCTACGGGCCACAATTGCTGGGGGCTAAGATCAGCTCCACTTCGTCCATCACCTGGGGAATCCCTATCGGTGTCGGGCTGATTCTATCGGCCTTTGTCCTCACTGCGATCTACGTGCGACGCGCCAACGGCGAATTCGACGATCTGAACAATGCGATTCTCAAGGAGGCTGCGCAATGATCCGTCGTCTATTGGCTGTACTGGGTGCTTCGGTCTTCGCGCCTGCTATATGGGCGGGGGAGGCGTTGACCGGTGAAGTGCAAAAACAACCGCTGAATATTCCAGCGATCCTGATGTTCGTGGTCTTTGTCGGCGCGACGTTGTGCATTACCTACTGGGCGTCCAAGCGCAACAACTCGGCGGCCGACTACTATGCGGCCGGCGGCAAGATCACCGGTTTCCAGAACGGCCTGGCGATTGCCGGCGACTATATGTCGGCCGCGTCCTTCCTGGGTATTTCCGCACTGGTATACACCTCCGGCTACGACGGCCTGATCTACTCGATCGGCTTCCTGGTGGGCTGGCCGATCATTCTGTTCCTGATCGCCGAGCGCCTGCGTAACCTGGGCAAATACACCTTTGCCGACGTGGCGTCCTATCGCCTCGGGCAAACCCAGATCCGTAGCCTGTCGGCTTGCGGTTCGCTGGTGGTGGTGGCGTTCTACCTGATCGCGCAGATGGTAGGCGCGGGCAAGTTGATCCAGCTGCTGTTCGGCCTTGATTACCACGTAGCGGTGATCATGGTGGGTGTCCTGATGTGCCTGTACGTGCTGTTCGGCGGCATGCTGGCGACCACCTGGGTGCAAATCATCAAGGCTGTGTTGCTGCTGTCCGGCGCCACGTTCATGGCGGTGATGGTGATGAAGCACGTCAACTTCGACTTCAGCACGCTGTTTTCCGAGGCGATCAAGGTTCACCCTAAAGGTGAAGCGATCATGAGCCCTGGCGGTTTGGTGAAAGATCCGGTCTCCGCGTTCTCCCTGGCTCTGGCACTGATGTTCGGTACCGCCGGCCTGCCGCACATCCTGATGCGCTTCTTCACCGTGAGCGACGCCAAGGAAGCGCGCAAGAGCGTGTTGTACGCCACTGGTTTCATCGGCTACTTCTACATCCTGACCTTCATCATCGGTTTCGGCGCGATCCTGCTGGTCAGCACCAACCCGGCGTTCAAGGATGCTGCAGGCGCCTTGCTCGGTGGTAACAACATGGCGGCGGTTCACCTGGCCAACGCGGTGGGTGGCAGTATCTTCCTGGGCTTCATCTCGGCTGTGGCGTTTGCCACCATCCTCGCGGTGGTTGCGGGCTTGACCCTGGCCGGTGCTTCGGCGGTGTCCCATGACCTGTATGCCAGCGTGATCAAGAAAGGCAAGGCCAACGACAAAGAGGAGATTCGCGTCTCGAAGATCACCACTATCGCCTTGGCGGTGCTGGCAATCGGTCTGGGTATCCTGTTTGAAAGCCAGAACATTGCGTTCATGGTCGGCCTGGCGTTCTCTATCGCTGCCAGCTGTAACTTCCCGGTGTTGCTGCTTTCCATGTACTGGAAAAACCTCACCACCCGTGGCGCAATGATTGGCGGCTGGCTCGGGTTGGTCAGTGCCGTGGGCCTGATGGTCCTGGGGCCGACCATCTGGGTGTCGATCCTGCATCACGAAAAAGCCATCTTCCCGTATGAGTACCCTGCGCTGTTCTCGATGTTCATCGCGTTCGTCAGCATCTGGTTCTTCTCCATCACCGACAAGTCGGCGGCGGCAGTCAAGGAACGGGCGCTGTACTTCCCGCAGTTTGTGCGTTCGCAGACTGGCCTGGGGGCGAGTGGGGCGGTTTCTCACTAAGGTTGTAGCTCAATAGGAAGTGCCCCGGTCGATAGGCTGGGGCATTTTTTTTTGGCTGGAGTTTTGTGGTGGCTGGGCCATTGCTATCGGGGGCAAGCCCCCTCCCACAGCTGATTGCATTCCAAGGTGGGTAGTTGGTCAGGTTTGGGGGGGCTTAATAGGAAGTGTCCTGGTCGATAGGCTGGGTTTTTTGTGTTGGTGGGCTAGTGTCATCGGGAGCAAGCTCCCTCCCACATTCGACCGGGTATCTATCTTGGAATGCAGTCGGATGTGGGAGGGGGCTTGCTCCCGATAGCTGAATTTCAGACAAAACAGTTTCTTGGTTCCTGCACAAATAAAAACGGCCTCCATGAAGGAGGCCGCTTTTTTATTGCGCGTCGGTCAGATGCTTACTTGCGATCTTCCAACTTGGTAATGTCACGCGACTCGTAGCCGGTGTACAACTGGCGCGGGCGGCCAATCTTGTACGGGCTGGAGAGCATTTCTTTCCAGTGGGAGATCCAGCCCACGGTCCGCGCCAGGGCGAAGATCACGGTGAACATGCTGGTTGGAATGCCGATCGCCTTGAGGATGATCCCCGAGTAGAAGTCGACGTTCGGGTACAGCGAGCGCTCGATGAAGTACGGGTCGGTCAGAGCGATCTCTTCCAGGCGCATGGCCAGTTCGAGTTGCGGATCGTTCTTGATGCCCAGTTCCCTCAACACTTCGTCGCAGGTCTTCTTCATGACGGTGGCGCGCGGGTCGCGGTTCTTGTAGACCCGGTGACCGAAGCCCATCAACTTGAACGGATCGTTCTTGTCCTTGGCCTTGGCGATGTATTTGTCGATGTTCGAGACATCGCCGATTTCATCGAGCATGGTCAATACGGCTTCGTTCGCACCGCCGTGGGCAGGGCCCCACAGCGCGGCGATACCGGCGGCGATACAGGCGAACGGGTTGGCACCCGAAGAGCCGGCCAGACGCACGGTAGAGGTGGAGGCGTTCTGCTCGTGGTCGGCATGGAGGATGAAGATCCGGTCCATTGCCTTGGCGAGCACCGGGCTGATCGGTTTGATCTCGCACGGGGTGTTGAACATCATGTGCAGGAAGTTTTCCGCGTAAGTCAGGTCGTTGCGCGGGTACATCATGGGTTGCCCCATGGAGTACTTGTAAACCATTGCGGCCAGGGTCGGCATCTTGGCAACCAGGCGGATCGCGGAGATTTCGCGATGCTGCGGGTTATTGATGTCGAGGGAGTCGTGATAGAAGGCCGACAGGGCGCCGACCACGCCGCACATGACGGCCATCGGGTGGGCGTCGCGACGGAAGCCGTTGAAGAACGTCTTCAACTGCTCGTGAACCATGGTGTGGTTCTTTACAGTACTGACAAACTGGGCTTTCTGCTCGGCGGTTGGCAACTCGCCATTTAGTAGCAGATAGCAGGTTTCCAGGTAGTCCGATTTCTCAGCCAGTTGCTCGATCGGGTAGCCCCGATGCAGCAAAATGCCATTATCGCCATCAATATAGGTAATCTTCGACTCGCATGAAGCGGTCGACATGAAACCTGGGTCGAAAGTGAAACGGCCCGTGGCCGTCAGGCCCCGTACGTCGATAACATCAGGACCAACGGTGCCGGTTAAAATGGGCAGCTCGACGGGGGCTGCGCCCTCGATGATCAACTGCGCTTTTTTGTCAGCCATGTGGCCTCCTATTTATGCTTCAAATCATCAGACAGACCCCCCACGCAGGGCCCGCACCACTATAGTGAGATAAATTCAGATGTCAATTTGCCTAAAGTCTTGCCCCAGAAGGCTTTAACCGGACTTTTTCCTCGAAATTTACCGCCATTTACGCCTTTTATCCTGCCAACGCAATGCGCTATTAGGGTGAGGTCAGCGCGTTGTCATTAGTAACCTAACTGTCTATACTCGGCCACCGACCGCCAAGGGCTTTTGGGCTTGCTTTCATTGGGGGTCGCACTCCCTGGGTGGTGTTACCTGACCAGTCCGCTCCCCAACAACTTTGCCCTGATTGTTAGGGGCTCTTCAGTGTGAAAAAAAGCCGTGAATAGCCAACGACCTGTAAACCTAGACCTAAGGACCATCAAACTCCCCATCACCGGCGTTACGTCGTTCCTGCACCGTGTTTCCGGCATCATCCTCTTCCTGGGCCTGGGCTTCATGCTTTATGCATTGAGCAAATCCCTGGGTTCCGAGGAAGGTTATGCCGAGGTGAAGGCATGCTTGACCAGTCCGCTGGCCAAGTTCGTAGCATGGGGCCTCTTGTCCGCTCTGCTGTATCACTTGGTAGCCGGCGTGCGCCACTTGATCATGGATATGGGCATCGGTGAGACGCTGGAAGGCGGCCGCCTGGGCTCGAAAATCGTCATCGCCGTTTCCGTGGCGCTGATCGTTCTGGCAGGAGTTTGGATATGGTAACCAGCGTAACGAATCTGTCGCGTTCGGGCCTCTATGACTGGATGGCACAGCGTGTGTCTGCGGTCGTTCTCGCGGCTTATTTCATTTTCCTGATCGGATACCTCGTCGCCAATCCGGGCATCGGCTATGAGCAATGGCATGGCCTGTTTTCCCACAATGCGATGCGAATCTTCAGTCTGCTGGCCCTTGTAGCCCTGGGCGCTCACGCCTGGGTCGGCATGTGGACCATTTCGACCGACTACCTGACGCCGATGGCGCTGGGCAAGTCTGCGACAGCAGTACGGTTTCTCTTCCAGGCAGTATGCGGCGTCGCGATGTTCGCTTACTTCGTCTGGGGTGTGCAGATTCTTTGGGGTATCTGATCCATGGCTAACATTCCAACTATTTCCTTCGACGCCATCATCATTGGTGGCGGCGGCGCCGGCATGCGCGCAGCGCTGCAACTGGCTCAGGGTGGTCACAAGACTGCCGTGATCACCAAGGTGTTCCCGACGCGTTCCCACACCGTATCGGCCCAGGGTGGCATCACCTGCGCCATCGCCTCCGCCGACCCGAACGATGACTGGCGCTGGCACATGTACGATACCGTCAAGGGTTCCGACTATATCGGTGACCAGGACGCTATCGAATACATGTGTCAGGAAGGCCCGGCTGCCGTGTTCGAGCTGGACCACATGGGTCTGCCGTTCTCGCGTACCGAGCAAGGTCGTATCTACCAGCGTCCATTCGGCGGTCAGTCGAAGGATTACGGTAAAGGCGGCCAGGCTGCCCGTACTTGCGCCGCGTCCGACCGTACCGGTCACGCGCTGCTGCATACCCTGTATCAGGGCAACCTGAAAGCCGGCACCACGTTCCTGAACGAGTACTACGCGGTTGACCTGGTAAAAAACCAGGACGGCGCATTCGTCGGCGTGATCGCCATCTGCATCGAAACCGGTGAAACCACCTACATCCGCGCCAAGGCTACCGTTCTGGCGACTGGCGGTGCAGGTCGTATCTACGCCTCGACCACCAACGCACTGATCAACACCGGCGACGGCGTTGGCATGGCGCTGCGTGCCGGCGTGCCGGTGCAAGACATTGAAATGTGGCAGTTCCACCCGACCGGCATCGCCGGCGCCGGTGTACTCGTCACCGAAGGTTGCCGTGGTGAAGGTGGCTACCTGATCAACAAGCACGGTGAGCGTTTCATGGAGCGTTATGCTCCGAACGCGAAAGACCTTGCCGGTCGTGACGTTGTAGCCCGTTCCATGGTCAAGGAAATCATCGCCGGCAACGGCTGTGGCCCGAACGGCGACCATGTGCTGCTCAAGCTCGATCACCTCGGCGAGGAAGTGCTGCACAGCCGCCTGCCAGGTATCTGCGAACTGTCCAAGACCTTCGCGCACGTTGACCCGGTGGTTGCTCCGGTTCCGGTTGTTCCGACTTGCCACTACATGATGGGCGGCGTGCCGACCAACATCCATGGCCAGGCAATCACCCAGAACGCCGACGGCGTGGACGAGATCATCCATGGTCTGTTCGCGGTGGGCGAAGTGGCTTGCGTATCGGTACACGGCGCCAACCGTCTGGGCGGCAACTCGCTGCTCGACCTGGTGGTCTTCGGCCGCGCTGCCGGCCTGCACCTGGAAAAGGCGCTGACCGACGGCATCGAATACGATGACGCTACCGACGCCAACATCGAAGCTGCCCTGGCGCGTCTGTCCGCTCTGAACGAGCGTACCGAAGGCGAAGACGTGGCTACCCTGCGTCGCGAGCTGCAAAGCTGCATGCAGAACTACTTCGGTGTATTCCGTACCGGCGAATACATGCAGAAGGGTATTGCCCTGCTGGCTGACCTGCGCAAGCGCATCGCCAACGTCAAGATCAACGATAAGAGCCAGGCGTTCAACACCGCTCGTATCGAAGCCCTTGAGCTGCAAAACCTGTTGGAAGTGGCTGAAGCGACTGCGATTGCCGCCGAGGTTCGTAAAGAGTCCCGCGGTGCTCACGCTCGTGAAGACTACGAAGACCGTGACGATGAAAACTGGCTGTGCCACACCCTCTACTTCCCGGGTGAAAAGCGCGTCACCAAGCGTGCCGTTAACTTCTCGCCGAAGACGGTTCCGATGTTTGAACCGAAAATTCGGACTTACTAAGGGTGGCTGCCATGTTGAAAGTCAGTGTGTATCGCTACAACCCTGATCGGGACGCTGCGCCGTTCATGCAGGAATTCCAGGTCAATACCGGTGGTAAAGACTTGATGGTGCTGGATGTGCTGGCCCTGATCAAAGAGCAGGACGAAGGGTTCTCCTATCGTCGCTCTTGCCGTGAAGGTGTTTGCGGCTCCGACGGTATGAACATCAACGGCAAGAACGGCCTGGCGTGCATCACGCCGCTGTCCGCCGTGGTCAAAGGCAACAAGCTGATCATTCGTCCTCTGCCAGGTTTGCCGGTTATCCGTGACCTGGTCGTCGATATGAGCATCTTCTACAAGCAATACGAGAAGGTTAAGCCATTCCTGCAGAACGATACGCCGGCTCCGGCCATCGAGCGTCTGCAGTCCCCGGAAGAGCGCGAGAAGCTCGACGGCCTGTACGAGTGCATCCTGTGCGCTTGCTGCTCGACGTCGTGCCCGTCCTTCTGGTGGAACCCGGACAAATTCCTGGGCCCGGCTGCTCTGCTGCAAGCATATCGCTTCCTGGCAGACAGCCGTGACACCCAGACCTCCGAGCGTCTGGCTTCACTGGATGACCCGTTCAGCGTATTCCGCTGCCGCGGGATCATGAATTGCGTCAACGTATGTCCTAAAGGCCTGAACCCGACTAAGGCCATTGGTCACATCCGTAACATGCTGCTGCAAAGCGGCGTGTAATTGACGTTGTAGCAAAGCAGGACCGTTGTGCCCGTAAATGCTACGGCGCAGGCTTCAACCGGCGCCGTAGTCTTAACTTGAGCAGCGACTTACAAAGCCGCGGCTCTTATTTTGAAGAAATGAGACAAGCAGGGGCATTCGGGTTGGTACCCGAACTATCAGCGTGATCCTAAGTGGCTTGTTTTGGTCGCTGCACTTGGCCTTTTGCAAGCAAACTCGGTGTCGCCGCCGGTGGTGTCCCCAAATCGAGGGTGACCAAGCATGCAAGAAAGCGTGATGCAGCGCATGTGGAACAGCGGCTATCTTTCAGGTGGTAACGCTGCCTATGTGGAAGAGCTTTATGAGCTCTACCTGCACGACCCTAACGCTGTGCCAGAAGAATGGCGCACCAAATTTCAGACGTTGTCTTCAGACGGCAACGCTGCCACCGATGTATCGCACGCAACAATTCGCGATCAGTTCGTGCTGCTGGCAAAGAACCAGCGCCGCGCCCAACCGGTTTCAGCCGGAAGCGTGAGCAGTGAGCATGAGAAGAAGCAAGTTGAAGTACTGCGACTGATCCAGGCCTACCGTATGCGCGGCCACCAGGCGGCCCAGCTCGACCCGCTGGGGCTCTGGAAGCGTCCTGCACCTGCAGACCTGTCGATCAATCATTACGGCTTGACCAATGCCGATCTTGATACGACCTTCCGTGCCGGAGACCTGTTCATCGGCAAAGAGGAAGCGAGCCTACGCGAAATTCACGAAGCGTTGCAGCAGACATATTGCCGCACCATTGGCACTGAGTTCACGCACATCACCGACTCCGAACAGCGTCACTGGTTCCAGCATCGCCTGGAAGGCGTGCGTGGCCGTCCGGTGTTGTCTGCCGATGTGCGCAGCCACCTGCTTGAGCGCGTGACCGCAGCCGAAGGCCTCGAAAAATACCTGGGCACCAAATACCCGGGCACCAAGCGTTTCGGCCTGGAAGGCGGCGAGAGCCTGATTCCGATGCTCGACGAGCTGATCCAGCGTTCCGGCTCCTACGGCACCAAGGAAATCGTGATCGGCATGGCCCACCGTGGCCGTCTCAACGTGCTGGTCAACACCTTCGGCAAGAACCCGCGCGACTTGTTCGACGAGTTCGAAGGCAAGAAAAAGGTCGAGCTGGGTTCCGGTGACGTTAAATACCACCAGGGCTTCTCGTCCAACGTGATGACCACCGGCGGTGAAGTTCACCTGGCCATGGCCTTCAACCCGTCCCACCTGGAAATCGTTTCTCCAGTGGTCGAGGGTTCGGTGCGCGCTCGCCAGGATCGTCGTAACGACGCGACCGGTGAGAAGGTTCTGCCGATTTCCATCCACGGCGACGCGGCATTCGCCGGTCAAGGCGTGGTCCTGGAAACCTTCCAGATGTCGCAGACCCGCGGCTTCAAGACCGGCGGTACCGTTCACATCGTCATCAACAACCAGGTGGGCTTCACCATCAGCAACCCGTTGGACGCGCGTTCCACCGAGTACGCCACCGACGTTGCCAAGATGATCCAGGCGCCGATCCTCCATGTGAATGGTGATGATCCGGAAGCCGTGCTGTTCGTGACCCAACTGGCTGTCGACTACCGCATGCAGTTCAAGCGTGACGTGGTGATCGACCTGGTTTGCTACCGCCGTCGCGGTCACAACGAAGCGGACGAACCAAGCGGCACCCAGCCGTTGATGTACCAGCAGATCACCAAGCAGCGCACCACCCGTGAGCTGTACGCCGAAAGCCTGACCAAGGCCGGTGTGGTTGACGAAGCGCGTGTTCAGGCGAAAGTCGACGAATACCGCAACGCGTTGGACAACGGTCTGCATGTTGTAAAAAGCCTGGTCAAAGAGCCGAACAAAGAGCTGTTCGTCGACTGGCGTCCGTACCTGGGCCACGCCTGGACTGCGCGTCACGATACGTCGTTCGATCTGAAGACTCTGCAGGAACTGTCTGCCAAGCTGCTGGAAATTCCTGACGGCTTCGTCGTACAGCGCCAGGTCGCGAAGATCTACGAAGACCGTCAGAAGATGCAAGCCGGCGGCCTGCCGATCAACTGGGGTTACGCCGAAACCATGGCGTATGCGACCCTGGCGTTCGAAGGTCACCCGATCCGCATGACCGGCCAGGACATCGGCCGTGGTACGTTCTCGCACCGTCACGCGGTTCTGCACAACCAGAAAGACGCAGGCACCTACATCCCGCTGCAACACCTGTACGAAGGCCAGCCACGTTTCGACCTGTACGATTCGTTCCTGTCCGAAGAAGCCGTACTGGCGTTCGAATACGGTTACTCGACCACCACGCCTAACGCGCTGGTGATCTGGGAAGCCCAGTTCGGCGACTTCGCCAACGGTGCCCAGGTGGTTATCGACCAGTTCATCACCAGCGGCGAGCACAAGTGGGGCCGTCTGTGCGGTCTGACCATGCTGCTGCCACACGGTTATGAAGGTCAGGGTCCGGAGCACTCCTCGGCCCGTCTGGAGCGTTACCTGCAGCTGTGCGCCGAGCACAACATCCAGGTGTGCGTGCCGACTACCCCGGCCCAGATCTACCACTTGCTGCGTCGCCAGGTCATTCGCCCACTGCGCAAGCCGCTGGTAGTGCTGACGCCGAAATCGCTGTTGCGTCATAAATTGGCCATCTCGACCCTGGAAGATCTGGCGGAAGGCTCGTTCCAGACCGTTATTCCAGAAATCGATACACTGGACGCGGCCAAGGTCACTCGCCTGATCCTGTGCAGCGGCAAGGTCTACTACGATTTGCTGGAAAAACGCCGTGCCGAAGGCCGCGAAGACATCGCCATCGTGCGTATCGAGCAGCTTTACCCGTTCCCGGAAGATGACCTCATGGAGATCATCGCGCCTTACACCAACCTCACTCATGTAGTGTGGTGTCAGGAAGAACCGATGAACCAGGGCGCCTGGTACAGCAGCCAGCATCATCTGCGTCGCAGCATTGGTAACCACAACAAGGCCCTGGGCCTGGAATACGCCGGTCGCGATGCTTCTGCCGCGCCTGCCTGTGGTTATGCATCGATGCACGCCGAGCAGCAGGAAAAACTCCTGCAAGATGCTTTCACTGTTTAACGCCTTCGCGCTGACTGAAACCGAATTTTAAGGACCCACAGATAATGGCTATCGAAATCAAAGCCCCGACATTCCCGGAATCGGTTGCCGATGGCACCATTGCCACTTGGCACAAGAAACCAGGCGAGGCTGTAAAGCGTGACGAACTGATCGTCGACATCGAGACCGACAAAGTCGTTCTGGAAGTGTTGGCTGAAGCTGACGGCGTGTTGGGCGCGATCATTGCCAACGAAGGCGATACCGTCCTGTCCAACCAGGTACTGGGCTCGATCGAAGCGGGCAGCGCTGCTGCCGCTCCGGCTGCCGCTGCACCGGCTGTTGCGGCTTCTGCTCCAGCTGCCGCTCCGGCGGCGGGTGGCGAAGATCCAATCGCTGCACCGGCTGCTCGTCAGCTGGCCGAAGAGAACGGCATCAACCTGGCTTCCATCAAAGGCACCGGCAAAGACGGCCGTGTGACCAAGGAAGACGTGGTTGCTGCCGTTGAAGCCAAGAAAAACGCTCCAGCTGCCGCACCTGCCAAGGCTGCAGCACCTGCTGCCGCTGCTCCTGTGTTCGCCGCTGGCGACCGCACCGAGAAGCGCGTGCCGATGACCCGCGTGCGTGCCACCGTGGCCAAGCGTCTGGTTGAAGCACAGTCGAACATGGCGATGCTGACCACCTTCAACGAAGTCGACATGACCGAAGTCATGGCCCTGCGTTCGAAGTACAAGGACCTGTTCGAGAAGAGCCACAACGGCGTGCGCCTGGGCTTCATGTCGTTCTTCGTGAAAGCGGCCACCGAAGCGCTGAAACGCTTCCCGGCAGTCAACGCTTCCATCGACGGCAGCGACATCGTTTACCATGGTTATGCAGACGTCGGCGTTGCCGTGTCCAGCGACCGCGGCCTGGTGGTTCCGGTTCTGCGTAACGCCGAGCTGATGAGCCTGGCTGAAATCGAAGGCGGCATCGCCGGCTTCGGCAAGAAAGCCCGTGACGGCAAGCTGACCATCGACGAGATGACCGGCGGCACCTTCACCATCACCAACGGTGGTACCTTCGGTTCGATGATGTCGACTCCGATCGTCAACCCGCCGCAAGCTGCGATCCTGGGCATGCACAACATCATCCAGCGTCCGATGGCCATCAACGGCCAAGTCGTGATCCGTCCGATGATGTACCTGGCGCTGTCTTACGATCACCGCCTGATCGATGGTAAAGAAGCCGTGACTTTCCTGGTGACCATCAAGAACCTGCTGGAAGACCCAGCTCGTCTGCTGCTGGATATCTGATAGAAGCAGCTGCGGGCCTCAAGTGACAGGCTGCCGGATACGGCAGTCGGGCTTGGGGCCTGCGGCTTGACAGCTTGCTGCTAAATAGAGGAACTATTTTCATGTCGCAGAAATTTGACGTTGTAGTGATTGGTGCAGGTCCTGGCGGCTATGTTGCCGCTATCAAGGCCGCACAACTGGGCCTCTCGACTGCTTGCATCGAAAAATACACCGACAAGGAAGGCAAACTGGCACTGGGCGGTACTTGCCTGAACGTTGGTTGCATTCCTTCCAAGGCGCTGCTGGACAGCTCCTGGAAATTCCACGAAGCGCAAAGCGGTTTTGCCATCCACGGCATCAGCCACGCTGGCGTGACCATGGACGTACCCGCGATGGTTGGCCGCAAAGCCAACATCGTCAAAGGCCTGACCTCCGGCGTTGCCACCCTGTTCAAGGCCAACGGCGTAACTTCCCTGCAAGGCCACGGCAAGCTGCTGGCCGGCAAGAAAGTTGAAATCACCAAGCCGGACGGTTCGGTCGAAATCATCGAAGCCGAAAACGTGATCCTGGCTCCAGGTTCGCGTCCGATCGACATTCCACCAGCACCTGTTGACCAGAAAGTCATCGTTGATTCGACCGGCGCCCTGGAATTCCAAGCAGTTCCCAAGCGTCTGGGCGTGATCGGCGCTGGCGTGATCGGCCTGGAACTGGGTTCGGTCTGGTCCCGCCTGGGTTCCCAGGTCACTGTGCTCGAAGCCCTGGACACGTTCCTGCTGGCTGCTGACACCGCAGTGTCCAAGGAAGCCCTGAAAACCCTGACCAAACAGGGTCTGGACATCAAGCTGGGCGCTCGCGTGACCGGCTCGAAGGTCAACGGCGAAGAAGTGGTCGTGACCTACACCGACAAGGATGGCGAACAGACCATCACCTTCGACAAGCTGATCGTAGCCGTTGGTCGCCGTCCAGTGACCACCGACCTGCTGGCAGCCGACAGCGGCGTGAACATCGACGAGCGTGGTTTCATCCACGTTGACGATCACTGCGCTACCACCGTTCCTGGCGTCTACGCCATTGGCGACGTGGTTCGCGGCATGATGCTGGCGCACAAGGCTTCCGAAGAAGGCATCATGGTTGTCGAGCGCATCAAGGGCCACAAAACCCAGATGAACTACGACCTGGTCCCATCGGTTATCTACACCCACCCGGAAATTGCATGGGTCGGCAAGAACGAACAGCAGTTGAAAGCTGAAGGCGTTGAAGTTAACGTCGGCACCTTCCCGTTCGCTGCTTCTGGTCGTGCCATGGCAGCCAACGACACCGGTGGTTTTGTCAAAGTCATCGCTGATGCCAAGACTGACCGCGTATTGGGCGTCCATGTGATTGGCCCAGGCGCAGCAGAACTGGTCCAGCAGGGCGCAATCGGTATGGAATTCGGCACCAGTGCCGAGGACATCGGCATGATGGTTTTCTCCCATCCGACCCTGTCCGAAGCATTGCACGAAGCCGCGCTGGCAGTGAATGGTCATGCCATTCACATCGCGAACAAGAAGAAGCGCTAAAACGAGATAATAAGAAACCACGGCGGTTGCCCGTCGTGAGCCTTGCGCGCAAGACTCACCGCGGAATATCCGCTGGACGCAGTCTTGCGCAGCTTGACCGGGCTTGAGTCCGGCAAGTTGCGTAAGCAGCAGTCACAGGTGGCGCGGCACTCATAATGAGCGCAGCGCCGAATGCGCAGTACCTAACGAAGACGGTAAAAAGCATGAATCTTCACGAGTATCAGGGTAAGCAGCTGTTCGCTGAATACGGCCTGCCAGTATCCCAGGGCTACGCAGTAGACACCCCGGAAGCAGCAGCAGAAGCTTGCGATAAAATCGGCGGGACCGAATGGGTTGTAAAAGCCCAGGTTCACGCAGGTGGTCGCGGTAAAGCGGGCGGCGTTAAGCTGGTTCGCAGCAAAGAAGACGCCAAGGCCTTCGCACAGCAGTGGCTGGGCAAGCGTCTGGTGACTTACCAGACTGATGCCAATGGCCAGCCAGTCACCAAGATCCTGGTTGAATCGTGCACTGATATCGCTAAAGAGCTGTACCTGGGCGCTGTCGTTGACCGTTCGAGCCGTCGCATCGTGTTCATGGCTTCCACCGAAGGTGGCGTGGACATCGAGAAGATCGCTCACGATACCCCTGAAAAAATTCTGAAAGCCACTATCGATCCACTGGTTGGCGCTCAGCCATTCCAGGGTCGCGAGCTGGCTTTCCAGCTGGGTCTGGAAGGCAAGCAAGTTGCCCAGTTCGCCAAGATCTTCGTAGGTCTGGCCAAACTGTTCCAGGATCACGATCTGGCCCTGCTGGAAGTGAACCCGCTGGTGATCAAGGCTGACGGCGATCTGCATTGCCTCGACGCCAAGATCAACATCGACGCCAACGCCATGTACCGTCAGCCTAAGCTGAAGACTTTCCACGATCCGTCGCAAGACGATCCGCGCGAAGCGCACGCTGCCAAGTTCGAACTGAACTACGTAGCCCTGGAAGGTAACATCGGCTGCATGGTCAACGGTGCCGGCCTGGCCATGGGTACCATGGACATCGTCAACCTGCATGGCGGCAAACCAGCCAACTTCCTCGACGTGGGCGGTGGTGCTACCAAAGAACGCGTAACCGAAGCCTTCAAGATCATCCTGTCCGACTCCAACGTCGCTGCAGTACTGGTCAACATCTTCGGCGGCATCGTTCGTTGCGACATGATTGCCGAAGGCATCATCGGTGCAGTGAAAGAAGTCGGCGTGAAAATCCCGGTTGTTGTTCGCCTTGAAGGTAACAACGCTGAACTGGGCGCTAAAGTACTGGCAGAAAGCGGTTTGAACATCATCGCGGCTACCAGCCTGACCGACGCTGCTCAACAAGTTGTCAAAGCTGCGGAGGGCAAATAATGAGCGTCCTGATCAATAAAGACACCAAAGTTATCTGCCAGGGTATTACCGGTTCGCAAGGTAGCTTCCACACCCAGCAAGCCATCGAATACGGCACCAAGATGGTTGGTGGTGTAACGCCGGGCAAAGGCGGCACCGAGCACCTGGGCCTGCCAGTGTTCAACACCGTTAAAGACGCAGTAGCTGCCACTGGCGCGACCGCCAGCGTGATCTACGTTCCGGCTCCTTTCTGCAAAGACTCGATCCTGGAAGCGGCGTTCGGCGGCATCAAGCTGATCGTGTGCATCACCGAAGGCATTCCTACCCTGGATATGCTGGACGCCAAGGTCAAGTGCGACGAGCTGGGCGTGGTCCTGATCGGTCCTAACTGCCCAGGCGTGATCACTCCAGGCGAATGCAAGATCGGCATCATGCCTGGTCACATTCACCTGCCAGGTAAAGTCGGTATCGTTTCCCGTTCCGGCACCCTGACCTACGAAGCTGTGAAGCAGACCACTGACGCCGGTTTCGGTCAGTCGACTTGCGTCGGCATCGGCGGTGACCCGATCCCAGGCTCGAACTTCATCGACATCCTGAAGCTGTTCCAGGAAGACCCGAAGACCGAAGCGATCGTCATGATCGGTGAGATCGGCGGTTCGGCTGAAGAAGAAGCGGCTGCCTACATCAAGGCCCACGTGACCAAGCCGGTTGTTTCCTACATCGCTGGTGTGACTGCCCCTGCTGGCAAGCGCATGGGCCATGCTGGCGCAATCATCTCTGGCGGCAAAGGCACTGCAGACGAGAAATTCGCTGCACTGCAAGACGCAGGCGTAAAAACCGTGCGTTCGCTGGCAGACATCGGCAAGGCCTTGGCCGAGCTGACCGGTTGGGCAGTCAAGTAAGCCTCGCGCTTAACTGACGCTTCACCAGCAAAGGCCACCTTCGGGTGGCCTTTGTGCATTCTGGGCGGTCCATTTATTGAAATGTACTTGGTCCCATGTGGGAGGGGGCTTGCTCCCGATAGCGGTGGCTCAGTCACTGATGATGTGATTGAACCTCCGCTATCGGGAGCAAGCTCCCTCCCACATTTTTTGTCTGTATTGCCACATTAAGTATGAAAACACGACATTCCAATGTCGCTTATCGGACAGTTCGCCCTGCAACAGTGCGTTTATCGGCCAAATTCTGTAACCTTGCCGCCTCTTTAAGCGCTCGCATCCCAAAAGGAAGCCGCGCGCTAGACCGGTCGGTGCCCACAAGGGCCGGCAGCATTTCCCTCATCCATAGGGAAGCCCTCTCTAAATTCCGATTCAGTAGTGTGGTATTTCCTCAAATGAAAGTGTTGAAAAGCCAGGACATCCTGGCGTTGGGCTTCATGACTTTTGCCCTGTTTGTGGGGGCCGGCAACATCATCTTCCCGCCTATCGTTGGTTTGCAGTCCGGGCCCCATGTCTGGATGGCGGCGTTGGGTTTCCTGATCACCGCAGTCGGGCTCCCGGTGGTCACCGTGATCGCCCTGGCCAAGGTCGGTGGTGGTATGGATGCGTTGAGCAGCCCGATCGGCAAGATCGCCGGTGGCCTGCTGGCGGCGGCAGCGTATCTGGCGGTAGGGCCGCTGTTCGCCACCCCGCGTACCGCGACCGTGTCCTTTGAAGTGGGCCTGGCGCCGTTGACCGGTGAAAGCCCGCTGGCGCTGTTCCTCTACAGCGCGGTGTACTTTCTGGTGGTGTTTTTCGTCTCCCTGTACCCGGGCCGTCTGTTGGACACCGTGGGCCGTTTCCTGGCACCGCTGAAAATCATCGCGCTGTCCATCCTTGGTATCGCCGCGTTTGCCTTGCCGGCCGGTGACGTGGGCGTCGCCAACCCGGAATACGTGGCCGCGCCGTTCTCCCAAGGCTTTATCTATGGTTACCTGACCATGGATACCCTGGGCGCGCTGGTGTTCGGTATCGTGATCGTCAACGCGATCCGTTCTCGTGGTGTCGAATCGCCTAAATTGATCACCCGCTACGCGATCATTGCCGGGCTGATTGCCGGCGTCGGCCTGGCGTTGGTGTATGTCAGCCTGTTCCGCCTCGGGGCGGGCAGCCATGAGATCGCCGCCGGTGCCGCCAATGGCGCCGCTGTCCTGCATGCCTACGTGCAACACACCTTTGGCTCCCTGGGCAGCGGCTTCCTGGCCGTGCTGATCTCCCTGGCCTGCCTGGTCACCGCCGTCGGCCTGACCTGTGCCTGCGCCGAGTACTTCAGCCGGATCCTGCCGCTGTCCTACAAGACCCTGGTGGTGATCCTGGCGCTGTTCTCGCTGTTCGTGTCCAACCTGGGCCTGACCAAACTGATCGCGTTTTCGATCCCGGTGCTCACTGCGATCTACCCGCCATGCATCGTGCTGGTGGCTTTGAGCTTCTGCAAAGACTTCTGGCAGGAGCAGAGCCGCATCGTTGGCCCGGTGATGTTGGTGTCGTTCATCTTCGGCTGCATCGATGCGCTCAAGGGCGCCGGCCTGGCGGGCTGGATGCCGTCGCAATTGGCCAACCTGCCGTTGAGCGAGCAGGGCCTGGCGTGGCTGGTGCCATCGGTGATGATGCTGGTGGCCGCGGTGGTGGTTGACCGCATGCTGGGCAAGCGCAGCGAAGCGGTCGCGTAACCCCCGGCTTCAGGCTGTATTGAAATGCCCCGTATCGATTGATACGGGGCATTTTTTATGGGCGGCGGGCAGTGTCTTTTTCCGTGGGCTAACGTCGAAGGAGTAACGCAAAGCTCAAGCTGGAACCCGGCGCCCACACTTAACCGGGTTCATGAAATCTGTCGTGTATAAGGACCCGCATGCCGTTTATCGAAGCCAACCTGATCCACTTGCTTGCCGCCCTCTGGTTCGTCCTCTGTTGGGGCGGCTACACCCGTTATGCCACCTGGAAAGCCCGCGACACTGCCTGTCTGGCCAGCGTGCTGCACCTGTATCGCGAAGACTGGATGCGTCGCATGCTGCTGCGTGACAACCGCATCGCCGACGCCAGTGTGATTGGCAATCTTGAGCGCAACGCCTCGTTCTTCGCCTCCAGTACCTTGATCATCCTTGCGGGCATTCTCACCGTGTTGGGCGCCTCAGAGCGGGCGGTTTCATTGCTGGCCGATATTCCGCTGGTGCAGCAGGCATCCCAGGGTATGTCGGAGATCAAGCTGCTGTGCCTGGCACTGGTGTTCGTCTACGCGTTCTTCACGTTCAGCTGGTGCATGCGCCAGTACAACTTTGCCGCGGTGCTGGTGGGGTCGGCGCCGATGATCGGTGAGCGGCACGTGTCGGAGCAGGAGCGCAAGGCGTTTGCCCTGCGGGCGGCGCGGGTGATTTCGATGGCGGCCAACCAGTTCAACTTTGGCTTGCGCGCTTATTACTTCGGGATGACCATGCTGGCATGGTTTGTCAGCCCCTGGCTGTTCATGTCGATGAGCGCCGGGGTGGTGTTGGTGCTGTATCGCCGAGAGTTTCATTCCGACGTGCTGCAAGTGATGGTGTATACGCAGACCGATACGTCGCTGCCGGACGTGGCCAAAGACCCGGTGGCGTAAAGCGCTGCGGGCATAGCGCCGGTTTATCGCACTGCGCGCCAACAGCAGACAAAGTAAAGCCCGCTATCTAAGCGGGCTTTCTTTTTGCAGCCAAGCTATTTCAAGCCCCGGTATCAAGAACCGGTTGCTGGGGTAGCAGGTGCTGCTTCTTGTGCTGCGGCTTTGTTCGATTCGGCCTGAGCTTTGGCAGCATCGCCGTTTTCTTTCGCAGCTTCGTTCACTTTATCCTGTGCTGCAGCCATATCTTTCTGAGCTTGCTCAGAGTGCGCGGCGGCATCTTGGGCTTTGTTTTCGGATTTCTTGTCGCAGGCAGCGAGACCGAGGGCAGCGGCCAGCATCATGGAAATAGCTAAAGTCTTGCGCATTGGGTGTTTCTCCTTAGTGAAGATATCTACTGGCCTTTCGAGCACATGGGGCCAGCATTAGTTCCTTATATCCCACAGATATATAAAGCATTTTCCCAAGGAACTTTTTCCGACGGTCCATACTGCGTCGGACCCACATTCATCAGAGTCTGAACCGAATGACCGAAAATCCCTTGTTAGAGCGTGCCAAGCGCTTTATTTCAGCGTTGCGCCATTGCCAGGTGCTGGGCATTACCGTTCATCAAGCCAGCGAAGAGGGGATTACCCTGGTTCTGCCCTACAGCCCGATGATCGTGGGTGATCCCCAGACGGGCGTGATCCATGGTGGCGCATTGACCTCGCTGATGGACACCGCCTGCGGCATGGCCACCCTGTGCGTGTTGCCGGAGTTCGAGGTGTGCCCGACCCTCGACCTGCGCATCGACTACATGCATCCCGCCGAACCGCACAAGCCGGTGTATGAGTGCTACCGGGTGACCACCGACGTGATTTTCACCCGTGGTTTCGCTTACCAGGATGACCCGCAACAACCCGTCGCCCACACGGTGGGGACATTCATGCGTATGGGCAAGCGCCTCAAGGGCGTGCAGGGGCTGGGCAGTACGGTCACGGGAGAACAGGTATGACACATCACTTCAAGACACGTCTGGAGCAGGCCCATGAGCACGGTAACTACAAGGCGCTGCTCGATCTGATCCCCTACGCCAAGCTGATCGGCATCGAATGCACGCGGATAGGCGATGAGCTGCTGTTCCGCCTGCCGGCCAACAAGGACAACATTGGTAACCCGATATTACCGGCACTGCACGGCGGTGTGATTGCAGGCTTTATGGAACTCTGCGCCGCGTTGCACCTGCTGGTGTTCACCGGCGCACCGGGCCTGCCGAAAATCATCGACTTTTCCCTGGATTACCTGCGCGCCGGCCAGTTTCGCGACACTTACGCCAAGTGCCAGGTCTGGCGCCAGGGTCGACGGGTGGCGAACGTGTCGATCACCGCCTGGCAAAGCACCGCGGCCGAACCCATCGCCACCGCCCGCGCGCATTTCAAGATCGGAGAAGTGTCCCGCCCTTGAAATCCTGGTCTTAGCCCCCAACTTTGATGACAACCCGCCGCCAACCCTTCAGGGCGCGGCCACTGCCATCCAATTGGAGTTTGATGACCATGAGTGTGGAAACTCAAAAGGAAACCCTGGGCTTCCAGACCGAGGTGAAGCAACTGCTGCACCTCATGATCCATTCGCTGTATTCCAACAAGGAAATTTTCCTTCGTGAGTTGATCTCGAACGCCTCTGACGCTGTCGACAAATTACGTTTCGAAGCCCTGTCCAAGCCGGAGTTGCTGGAAGGCGGCGCCGAACTGAAAATCCGCGTGAGCTTCGACAAAGACGCCAAGACCGTCACCCTCGAAGATAACGGTATCGGCATGAGCCGTGAGGATGCGATCACCCACCTGGGGACCATCGCCAAATCCGGCACTGCCGATTTCATGAAGCACCTTTCGGGCGACCAGAAGAAAGATTCGCACCTGATCGGCCAGTTCGGCGTGGGCTTCTACTCGGCCTTCATCGTCGCCGACAAGGTTGAAGTGTTCAGCCGCCGCGCCGGCCTTGACGCCAGCGAAGGCGTGCATTGGTCTTCGAAAGGCGAGGGCGAGTTTGAAGTCGCTACCCTCGACAAGGCTGATCGCGGTACGCGCATCGTGCTGCACCTGAAACCCGGTGAAGACGAATTTGCCGATGGCTGGCGCCTGCGCAACATCATCAAGAAGTATTCCGACCACATCGCCCTGCCGATCGAATTGCCGAAAGAGCAGGCCGCCGCCGAAGGCGAAGAAGCACCGGCCGTTGAGTGGGAAACCGTCAACCGCGCCAGCGCTCTGTGGACACGTCCGCGTACCGAGATCAAGGACGAGGAATACCAGGAGTTCTACAAGCACATCGGGCACGACTACGAAAACCCGCTGAGCTGGAGCCACAACAAGGTCGAAGGCAAGCTGGAATACAGCTCGCTGCTCTACGTACCGGCCCGCGCGCCGTTCGACCTGTACCAACGCGAAGCGCCAAAGGGCCTGAAGCTCTACGTGCAGCGCGTGTTCGTGATGGACCAGGCGGAATCGTTCCTGCCGCTGTACCTGCGCTTTATCAAAGGCGTGGTCGACTCCAACGACCTGTCGCTGAACGTGTCGCGGGAAATCCTGCAGAAAGACCCGATCATCGACTCCATGAAGTCGGCGCTGACCAAGCGCGTCCTCGACATGCTGGAAAAACTGGCGAAGAACGAGCCTGAGCAATACAAAGGCTTCTGGAAGAACTTCGGCCAGGTCATGAAAGAAGGCCCGGCGGAAGATTTCGCCAACAAGGAAAAAATCGCCGGCCTGCTGCGTTTTGCCTCCACCCAGGGCGAAGACGGCGAGCAGGTGGTGTCCCTGGCCGAGTACCTGGCACGCGCCAAGGAAGGTCAGGACAAGATCTACTACCTGACCGGCGAGACCTACGCTCAGGTCAAGAACAGCCCGCACCTGGAAGTCTTCCGCAAGAAAGGCATCGAAGTGCTGCTGCTGACCGACCGTATCGATGAGTGGCTGATGAGCTACCTCAGCGAATTCGACGGTAAGACCTTTGTCGACGTGGCGCGTGGCGACCTGGACCTGGGCAACCTGGATTCCGAAGAAGACAAAAAAGCCGCTGAAGAAGTGGCCAAGTCCAAGGAAGGCCTGGTTGAGCGGATCAAGGCCTCCCTGGGCGACGCCGTCAGCGAAGTGCGGGTTTCCCACCGTCTGACCGACTCCCCGGCGATCCTGGCCATCGGCGAGCAGGACCTGGGCATGCAGATGCGTCAGATCCTCGAAGCCAGCGGTCAGAAGGTGCCGGACTCCAAGCCGATCTTCGAATTCAACCCGGCTCACCCGCTGATCGAGAAACTCGACGGCGAACAGAGCGAAGAGCGTTTTGGCGACCTGTCGCACATCCTCTTCGACCAGGCAGCCCTGGCTGCCGGCGACAGCCTGAAAGACCCGGCCGCCTATGTGCGCCGACTGAACAAGCTGTTGGTTGAACTGTCGGTTTAACCCCGTTGTAGAAAAACCCGCTTCGGCGGGTTTTTTCGTTCTTGTGCAACCTCAACTGGAGTAAATGATGAGCCAAGTCACTGTGCGTTCCGTGGTCTATCAGATTGATGGCCAGTCTTATGAAAGCCGCCTGGCCTTCGATGCCAGCCAAACCGGCCCGCTGCCGGGCCTGTTGATGGCACCGAACTGGATGGGCGTGAGTGCAGGGGCCGAAGAGATTGCCAAGCGCGTCGCCAGCAAAGGCTACGTGGTGCTGATCGCCGACCTGTACGGGCAAACCGTGCGCCCGTCGAATAACGATGAAGCCGGTGCGGCGATGATGCCGTTGAAGAATGACCGCCCGTTGCTGAACAAGCGCATGCAGGCCGCGTTAGCGCAACTGCAAGGCCAGAGCGAAGCTGCGGTGGATACGTCCAGGTTGGCCACCTTCGGTTTCTGCTTCGGCGGTTGCTGTGCGCTGGAGCTGGCGCGCACCGGCGCAGCGTTGAAGGCTGCGGTGTCGTTCCACGGCACCCTCGACACGCCAAACCCGGCGGATGCGAAGAACATCAAGGGCTCCGTGCTGGTGTTGCATGGTGCTTCCGACCCGCTGGTGCCGAAAGCACAACTGCCAGCGTTCGAAGATGAGATGAACGCGGCTGGTGTGGATTGGCAACTGCTGAGCTATGGCGGTGCGGTGCATTCCTTCACCGACCCGCATGCCAACGTGCCGGGCATGATGATGTACGACGCGAAGACCGCTGCGCGGGCCTTCCAGTCGATGCATAACTTGTTGGATGAAGTGTTCAAGGGCTAAGTCTCTGGCGTCTGTCCTGGCCTCATCGTGAACAAGCCTGCTCCCACATTCGAGCGCATTCCTACAGGGTAAACGCGGTTAAATGTGGGAGCAGGCGGCTATCTCACCGGCAACTCAATTCTTTCGGTTTCACCGGGCACCGTTGGCCAATCCCCAGCCGCCCAACGCTGCCGGGCCTGCTCGATCACGGCCGGGTCGCTCGCGACAAAATTCCAGTTGATCCGGCGTGGCCCATCCAGCGGCGCGCCACCGAACACCACCAGGTGACAATCGCTGTCGGCAGACAGGGTCATCGCCTGTCCGCTCGGCAACACCACCAGGCTGTGTGCCTCAAGCGGCTCACCGTCCAACTGCACGTCACCCTCCAGCACATACACCGCGCGTTCTTCATGCTCGTCGGGGATCAGCAGGGTGGTGGCCGTCTGCATCTGCACATCGGCGTACAGCGTGGGCGACAGCACCGGCACCGGTGATTTGAGGCAGAAGCCATTGCCGGCGATCAGGCGGATCTGCACGCCCAGGTTGTCGCTGGTGGGCAAGCTGGCTGCCGGATGGTGGCTGTAATGCCCCGGGCCGCTCTCGTGGTCCTTGGGGGAGGCGAGCCACACTTGCAGCCCATGCAGGCTGAACCCCTTGGCCTTGAGCGCCTCAGGCGTGCGCTCGACATGGGCAATCGCGCTGCCGGCGGTCATCCAGCTCACATCGCCGGCCTGCACCATTTGGTCCGAACCGAGGCTGTCCTTGTGCTGCAAGGTGCCTTCGAACAGGTAGGTGAGGGTCGACAGGCCGATGTGCGGATGCTGGCGGATATTCATGCCGCTGCCCGGTGCATAGCGGGTCGCCAGCATATGGTCGAAAAACACGAACGGCCCGACGCTACGGCATTCTCGCGATGGCAGCGGGCGCAGGATGGGCTGGCCTTCGACATCTTCGAGGCGAGGGCGGATCACGGTGAGGGTGGTCATGGTGCGTCCCTGTCGGAGCGGGTTGGATAGCCCTGAGCATAACCCGCTCGACCGGAGGTTGCCGCTATTGGCTGAAGGCACCTTCCGACAATTTCGTCTCGATACTCACCTCGGCGGTGGTCATCAGCTTGTGTATCGGGCAGCGGTCGGCGATGCGGTGCAGTTCGTCGCGTTGCTGATCGGTGAGCACGCCCTTGAGCGTCAGCTTGACGTTGAGGTGGTACTTGCCCTTTTGCTCTTCGCTGTCGTCGTGGGTGATTTCCACGGTTACGCCGGTCAGCGGGATGCCCTTTCTCTGCGCATACAGCTTCAGGGTCAGGGCCTTACACGACGCCAGGGCTGCGTCGAAATAGTCGTGGGGCGAGGGCGCGGTGTCGTCACCGCCCAGGCTTTTGGGCAGATCGGTGAACAACTCGTGGTTATCGATGTTGAGGCTGTGGCGGAAGTTGTCGGCATTCAGGGTGTTGACGGTAACAGGCATGGCGAACCTCTCAAGCGTGGCAGGAAGAAAGTCATGCAGTTATAGAACATGCTGGCACTCAAGTGTTCCAGGATTTTTTCCAGGTAGCGGCGGGCAGGATTCCCAGCATCAGTTCGAGGCAACGGAGCAACACCCGCGTACAAGCGAGGCGACCCCGAATTCAAGCGCAAAAAAAACGCCCCGAACCAGTCGGGGCGTTTTCATCTGATCAAGCTGCGGGGCTTACTTGCCCTGCCAGCGTTTCAGCACCAGGGTGGCGTTAGTGCCACCGAAGCCGAAGCTGTTGCTCATCACGGTGTCGACTTTTACGTTTTCGACGGTCTTGGTCAGGATCGGCATATCGGCCACGACCGGGTCCATCTCTTCGATGTTGGCCGAGCCGGCCATGAAGTTGCCTTCCATCATCAGCAGGCAGTAGATCGTTTCGTGAACGCCGGCGGCGCCCAGGGAGTGACCCGACAGGCTCTTGGTGGAGCTGATGGCCGGTGCCTTGTCGCCGAATACCGCGCGCACGCCTTCCATTTCCTTGGCGTCGCCGACCGGAGTCGAGGTGCCGTGGGTGTTCAGGTAGTCGATCGGGGTATCCACGGTGGACATGGCCATCTGCATGCAGCGGATGGCGCCTTCACCGCTTGGCGCAACCATGTCGTAACCGTCGGAAGTGGCGCCGTAGCCGACGATTTCCGCGTAGATCTTCGCGCCACGGGCCAGAGCGTGTTCCAGCTCCTCGACCACCACCATGCCGCCGCCGCCGGCGATGACGAAACCGTCACGCTTGGCGTCGTAGGCGCGGGAGGCCTTTTCCGGGGTGTCGTTGTACTGGGTGGACAGCGCGCCCATGGCGTCGAACAGGAACGATTGGCTCCAATGTTCTTCTTCGCCGCCGCCGGCGAACACGATGTCCTGCTTGCCCAGCTGGATCTGCTCAACCGCGTTACCGATGCAGTGAGCACTGGTGGCGCAGGCGGAGGAGATCGAGTAGTTCACGCCCTTGATCTGGAACGGCGTGGCCAGGCAGGCGGAAACGGTGCTGCCCATGGTCCGCGTGACACGGTACGGGCCAACGCGCTTCACGCCTTTCTCGCGCAGGATGTCCAGCGCTT
This sequence comes from Pseudomonas veronii, assembly GCF_002028325.1. Lineage (NCBI taxonomy): Bacteria > Pseudomonadati > Pseudomonadota > Gammaproteobacteria > Pseudomonadales > Pseudomonadaceae > Pseudomonas > Pseudomonas veronii. Next base: position 2,026,498 of record NZ_CP018420.1, read on the forward strand.
CCATCTGGTTCAGGGTGGACGCGCCGCCGGAACCGGCGATCAGGCCGGTACGCACGTTCGAGACCTGATCGTGGCTCAGGCCGGAATCGGCGATGGCGTCCTTCATGGCCAGGTAGGCGTAGGCGGCAGCGTGGCCGACGAAGCGGTAGATCTTGCGATCGATCAACTCTTCGAGGGGCAGGTCGATGGAGCCGGAAACCTGGCTACGCAGACCCATTTCGGCATATTCCGGGTTGAAGCGGATGCCAGGGCGACTTGCACGCAGGTTAGCGGTGACGGTCTCTTTGTCATTGCCCAGGCAAGAAACGATGCCCAGACCAGTGATAACGACGCGGCGCATGCGGATAACCCTTAAAAGTTGTCAGTGGAAGTGAATACGCCGACCCGAAGGCCTTCGGCAGTATAGATCTCGCGACCGTCGACAGTCACCGAACCGTCGGCGATCGCCAGGTTCAGCTTGCCCTTGAGGACGCGCTTGATTTGAATGTTGTAGGTGACTTTCTTGGCGCTCGGCAGAACCTGGCCAAAGAACTTCACTTCGCCCGAACCCAGGGCGCGACCGCGGCCCGGCAAGCCTTGCCAGCCGAGGTAGAAACCGACCAGTTGCCACATGGCGTCGAGGCCCAGGCAGCCCGGCATGACAGGGTCGCCTTCGAAATGGCAGGCGAAGAACCACAGGTCCGGGGTGATATCCAGCTCGGCGACCAATTCACCTTTGCCGTACTTGCCACCTTCTTCACTGATATGGGTGATGCGATCCACCATCAGCATGTTCGGGGCGGGCAGTTGCGCGTTACCTGGGCCGAACAGCTCACCGCGACTGCAGCGCAGCAGGTCTTCCCGAGTAAAGGCGTTTTGTTTGGTCATGCGAGCTCCTCAATAATCCCATGCGGCAGGGTAGGGCAAATCTTCCCGAACCGACTGAAGCGTTCATGCCTCACATCGGCAGCCTACACATAGACTATTGCGTTGTAGTGAAAGTCACAGCGTCAAGGCACTGAATGTACACTTGTTCACTGAAATTTTAAACCGGGCCTGTTTATCGGTCCGTTCGGGTGCCTAAGACTGCCGCACTTTCGTCTTTCACGCCAGTCGCAGTTGGCTGATGGCGCGGCGCTATTGCACCCAACGCTGCAGGATTTGCTGCAAATCCGTGCGTTTGAACGGCTTGGCCAGGTAATCGTTCATTCCGGCGGCCAGGCAGAGTTCCCGATCGCCCTGCAAGGCGTTGGCGGTGAGGGCGATGATCGGCAGGTCGGCGCAGCCCGGCAGTTGGCGAATCTGGCGGGTGGCTTCGTAGCCGTCGATCAGCGGTAGCCGGCAATCCATCAGGATCGCGGTAAAAATCAGGCTCTCGGCGCTGCGGATCGCTTCGGCGCCGTCGGTGGCCAGGCTGACTTCAAAGCCCAGGCTGCGCAGCATGGCTTCGACCACGGTGCGGTTGACCGGGTTGTCTTCCACCAGCAGCACATGGCGGCCGTCGCCCGCGCTGGCTTTGCCTTCGGTGTTGGCGGCGATGGCCGGCACGCTGTGCTGGTCGATGGCCAGCGGGATTTCCAGGGTGAATACCGAACCGCGACCTTCTTCGCTCTGCGCGCGCAGGGTGCCGCCCATGCGTTCGGCCAGGGTGCGGGCGATGGGCAGGCCCAGGCCGGTGCCGCCGTAACGTCTTGAAATGGAACTGTCGGCCTGCTGGAACGCATCGAACATCAGTTCCAGGCGCTCGGCGGAAATGCCAATGCCGCTGTCGCGCACGGTGCAGGTGAACCACACCAGTTCATGGTCGAGGGGTTGCCAATGGGGCTCGACGCTGACGCTGCCGTGCTCGGTGAACTTGAGCGCGTTGCCGATCAGGTTCACCAGAATCTGGCGGATACGCGTCGGGTCGCCCTGCACGCGCAACGTGTCCAAGCCCGGCGGGATCGGCAGTTCGAGGCTCAGCCCGCGCTGCTGGGCGCTGTGCTGGAAGGCCTGGGCGCAGCTGTTGATCAGGTCCGCGAGGTTGAACGGAATGTGTTCCAGCTCCAGGGCCGCGCGTTCGATGCGCGAGAAGTCGAGGATGTCATTGATGACCTTGAGCAAATGTTCCGTGGACTCGGAGGCCAGCGCCGCATATTCGGTCTGCTCTTCGGTCATCTCGGTGGTTTCCAGCAACTGCAGCATGCCCAGCACGCCGTTCATCGGCGTGCGCAGCTCGTGGCTCATCATCGCCAGGAAGTCCGACTTGGCGTTGTTCGCCCGTTCGGCTTCCTCGCGGGTCTGGATCAGTTGCGCCATGGCCTGCTGCTGTTCGCGGCTGGCCTGGTTGAGGCCTTCGGCAAGGTTGTTGATGTGCCGCGAGAGGTCGCCCAGTTCGGAGTCATCGACAATCGGCAGCGGGGTCTTGTAGTCGCCTTGCTGGATCGCCTTGACTGCATTACCCATCGCGCTGATCGGCTGCGACAGGCTGGCGGCCAGGCGCCGCGCGAGCAAAAAGGTGAACAGCAGGGCGAACAGCGCGAGCACGCCGGCCTTGAACAGAATCTCCTGTTGGCGCTGGCTGAAGGCATCGTTGGACATGCCGACGATCACCCGGCCCAGGTAGTCGGCACGCGGCGCCTTGGGTTCGTTGAGGTTGTCCTGGAAAAAGTCATTGCCCAATTGAATATGTTGCAGGCGGATCGGGGCCTGGAACACTTTGACCGACAGCGAGCGGTCGTGGTTTTCCGACGGTTGCTCGACGTACACCAGGATGTTCTCGGCGCTGTCTTGGATCTCCAGGAAGCGCACATGGGGCGTGGCCAGCGTCGCGCGCAGCAGGCTGTCGAGCACGTCGTTGTTGCCGGAGATCACCCCGTATTCGGTGGCCGGGGCCAATTGGTTGGCGATCAACTGGCCGGTGTGGTCGAGTTCCTGGCGCAGGTCCTGGATCCGCACGAAGGTGAAGAAGCTGATCAACAGCAACGTCAGCAACAGCGCCGGCCCCAGGGTGATGAGCTGGGTGCGGGTGTTGATGTCCCAACGACGACGTAAGGTCATGGGCGTTGTTCTCCTTCGGCCAGGCGGGCGGCGACGTTGGCTTCGTCGACCTGTTCGATGCCCAGTGAGCGTGCGACTTGCGGGTTGCCCACGACTTTGAAGCGCTCCGGGTACACGGCGCGCGGCCAGCCGGCCGGCGGGTGATCGAGCAGGCGGTCGAGCACGGCCAGCCAGTCGGTCTGGTCGCTGTAAGTACTGGCCAGGCTGCCGGCCTTGACGAAGCCGGCATTGGGCCCCACCAGCGGCAGTTGCCGGGCATAACTGCTCAGTAGCAGGTTCTTCGCGGTTTTCGGGTTGTATAACTGCGGGTCGTCAAGGCCGAGCAGCACATCGCTGTTTCTGAACAAATGCTGCAGCGGGCGACTGTCGTTAATGTCGTCCCAGCGCTGGGGCACGATCTCCAGGCCCATCGGCGCGGCGTACTGGCGCAACTCGCGGAGCAGGAATTCACTGTCGGCGCCGTAGAGCACGCCGATGCGGCGGGCCTGGGGCAGGATTGTGGCGATCAGCCGCAGTTGGCGCTCCAGCGGCGGGTCACTCCACAGCAGGCTGATTTTGCCCGGCACGCCCTGGCCCAGGCGCTGGTGGGCCTGCAGGCGGCTGATGCGCAACACCAGGGTCGACGGCCCCTGGGTATCCTGCAGGCGCCAGTCGAGGCTGGGCAGGTCCAACAGGATCAGGCGCGTATTGGCCGGTAGGCGGCTGGGCACGGGCAGGTTGGCGAGGGGGGTGAAGGTTACGCGGTCGTCGGGGCGCTGCTGGGTGAGCGCCTGGACGAAGGCCTGCACCCCGGCGCCGTCTTCGGCGGCGGTCAGCAGGATATCGGCGCTCCAGGCCGGTACGCTGAGCAGCAGGCACAGCAGCAGCAGGCCGCGTTGCCAGCGTCTGGGGAGAGAGAGGAGGGTCATCCGTGACTGAGCGCCCATGTCAGAACTCTAACTCCGCGCTGAAGTAGAGCACTTGGCGATGGTCGTAGTTGTTGTCGGCCCAGGTGGTGGGCTGGTTGTCCAGGCGTTGTTGCAACATGCCGGCCAGTTCCACGTTGGCGTTGCCCAGGGCCATGCGCTTGGCGACCCGCAGGTCGACCCGTTCGAAGCGATAGCGGTTAAGGGCGTCGTCGCCATAGTAGAACAGGGCGCTGGACCAGCCTTGCCCCCATTCGCGCAACCAGCCGGCCGAACCGCTGTTGCGTGCGGTTTGCGCCTTGTCCAGCGGGTTGCTGGTGCTGGCGTCGACGTAAGCGTAGGTCAGCCGCAGGCGGTCGGCGTTGCTCATGCGCCAGTCGAATTGGGATTCCGCGCCGGTAAAGCGCGAGCTGTTGGCGTTGCTGGCAATGTACTGATTGTTGCGCAGCGGCGAACTGATCATGTCGGTGATTTCGTCGTAGAACAGTTTCACGTCCATGTTCAGCCCGATGTCGGCAAAAAAGCCGTTATAGCCCAATTCGCGGGATTTCATCAGTTCTTTGTCGAGGTTGCCCGGACCGCGCGTGACCACGAAGTACTGCCCGGAATTCTGCCCGTAGGCCGGCGAGTCGAGGTTGGTGACGCGATAGCTCCAGTTGACGTTGTTCTCGAACATGTCCGGCGAACGGATCGCCTCGGAGTACACCGCGCGCAGGCCGTGGCGCGGGTTGATCAGGTAGTTGACTGCCACCCGCGGCGTCAGCGAGTTGCCGCTCAGGTGGGTGTCTTCGTACATGGCGCCGCCCTGCAGCAACCAGTGCTCGCTGGCGCGCCATTCAAGCTGGCCGAACAGGCGCCAGGTGGTGTCATCCAGAGTGCCGTTGAAATAGGTGTCGGAGTCGGCGCGGTCATAGCGATAGTTCATACCGCTGACCAGGCGCAGGCTGTCGGACAGGCTCAGGGTGTCCTGGATCTCCAGGTCGTAGCGGCTTTCGCGGGTGCTTTGGTCGATGTCGCCGCATACGCTCTGGCTGGCGCCGTTGCGCCATTGGTCCAATACTTGGTTGCCCAGTGCTTGTTCGTCGGCGCTGCCGGGAGGCGCAACACCTTGGCTGTAGGTGTCCATATGCCGGGCCAATCGCTCGGCATAATTGGGGTTGAGCTGCCACAGCCGGGTCAATTCCGGGCTGAACGACACCTTGGCGTCACAGGCTTTCCAGATCTGCCGGCGGTCCCATTGTTGGGCCGAGCCCTGGATATACAGGCTGTGTTCGGGATTGAAATCGAAATTCCAGCGCAGGGAGCCGGCATAGTCCTTGGCGGTAACGTCGGAATTGTTGCCGCCCTCGGTAATCCCGGCGAATACCGGCGTGTAGGTATAAGGACGCTGGTTGGTCCCTTCCTTGGCATTCAGTTGCCAGTCGATGCTCTGTTGCGTGTTCAGCGTCTGGCTCACCGCCAGGCTGAAGCGGTTGAGACGCCGGCCGTCACGACGGTCGGCGCCCACCGCGTTGCTGTCAAAGCCATCGTCCTGCTGCCCGGACATCGACAGGCGCAGGTCGCCGGTTTCCCAGCCTACGCCCTGGCTGGCATAGAAGTCGTTGATCCCGCGTTCGCCGCGTACCACTTTTACCCTTGAACCGTGGCTGTCGGCCGGTGAGCGCGTGAGGATATTCACCACAGCCATCAACGCATTGGCGCCGTAGCTGACGGTGTTGGGCCCGCGGAACACTTCGATGCGCTCGATGTCTTCCATGGCCACCGGAATATCGCTCCAGTCCACCGTGGCCAGGCCTGCGCGGTACACCGAGCGGCCGTCGATCAAGACCTGCATGCGTCGCGCATCGCTGGCATTGGTGCCGTGGTAGTTCACCGCCGCCTGGTTGCCGCTGGTGTAGCCGACCATCATGCCCGGCACCAGCCGCAGCAACTCAGCGATGTCCCGCGCGCCGCTGGCCTTGATCAGTTCGCTGTCGATCACGGTCATGCTGCCGGGCACGGCGGCGGCCGATTGTTTGAGGCGAGTGGCAGTCAGCACCTGTGGCAGCGGTTGGTTGTCGAGGAACAGGTCGTCGGCGAACACCGCGCCGCTGCACAACAGCATCAACCACAACGATGAACGGGGAGGAGGGCCCAAATACACGGCACGGCCTTGATAATTACGGATAGCCGACCATGTTAACCGAGGCCGGGCCATTTGCCAGTCGTCGCCTTTGCAATTACCCCGCGTCGCTATGGCATTTTCCGACAGGCGTGTGAATTGATACGGGGGCTGGCCGCAAGCGGGGGGCTCCGTATAATGCGGCCATCGCCACTGGTATGGATTAACGGATTGCATATGACTGAACAGCGCCCTATTGCGGTCCTGGGAGGCGGAAGTTTTGGTACCGCCGTGGCTAACCTGCTGGCTGAGAACGGTCATGCGGTGCGCCAGTGGATGCGCGATCCCGAACAGGCCGAGGCCATTCGCGTCCATCGAGAAAACCCTCGTTACCTTAAAGGCATCAAGATTCATCCGGCGGTCGAGCCGGTCACCGACTTGCAGGCGACCCTGGAGGCCTGCGAGCTGTGTTTCGTCGCGCTGCCTTCGAGTGCCTTGCGTTCGGTGCTCGCGCCTCACGCCGAACGCCTGGCGGGCAAGCTGCTGGTCAGCTTGACCAAGGGCATCGAGGCGCACACCTTCAAGCTGATGAGCGAAATCCTTGAAGAGATCGCCCCGCAGGCGCGCATCGGCGTGCTGTCCGGGCCGAACCTGGCGCGGGAAGTGGCCGAACATGCACTGACCGCCACCGTGATCGCCAGTGAAGATGAAGCACTGTGTGAGCGGGTCCAGGCCGTGCTGCATGGGCGCACCTTCCGCGTGTACGCCAGTGGCGATCGTTTCGGCGTCGAGCTGGGCGGTGCGCTGAAAAACGTCTACGCGATCATTGCCGGGATGGCGGTGGCGCTGGGCATGGGCGAGAACACCAAGAGCATGCTGATCACCCGCGCGCTGGCGGAAATGACCCGCTTCGCGGTGAGCCAGGGCGCCAACCCGATGACGTTCCTGGGCCTGGCGGGCGTGGGCGACCTGATCGTCACCTGCTCGTCGCCGAAAAGCCGTAACTATCAGGTCGGTTTCGCCCTCGGCCAGGGCCTGAGCCTGGAGGACGCCGTGGCGCGCCTGGGCGAAGTGGCCGAAGGGGTCAATACCCTCAAGGTGCTCAAGGCCAAGGCCCAGGAGGCCGGCGTGTACATGCCGCTGGTCGCCGGGTTGCACGCGATCCTGTTTGAAGGGCGCACCCTGAATCAGGTCATCGAGTTGCTGATGCGCGCCGAGCCGAAAACCGATGTCGACTTTATTTCCACCAGTGGTTTCAACTGAGGAACGCGTCATGAACGATCCGAAAGCAGCTCCCAAGTACGAGTCCATCGCCCTGCGCATCTTGTGGATGCTGGTGTTTGCCCTGGTGTGGCAAGTGGCGCAGTTCCTGCTCGGTGCGTTGGTGGTGGTGCAACTGATTTACCGGCTCGTCTACGGCGCGCCGAACCTGGGCCTGATGAATTTTGGCGACAGCCTGAGCCAGTTCCTCGCGCAGATCGGCCGCTTCGGCAGTTTCCACACCGAGCAAAAGCCCTGGCCATTCGCCGACTGGCCGACGCCGCGTGCGCCGGAAGGCGAAGCCGCCCACAGCGTGCCGCCAGCACCGCACCCGGTGCGCGATGAAGAGCCAAAACTGTGAAACTGTGGATTTTGCGGCATGGTGAAGCCCAAGCGCATGCCCGCACCGATGCCGAGCGCGAGCTGACCGAGCATGGCCGCGCCGAAGTCTTGCGCAGCGCGGCGCACCTGATCGGCCAGCCCATCAGCGCGATCATTGCCAGCCCGTATGTACGGGCGCAGCAGACCGCGCAGCTGGTGCGTGAAGCGCTGGGCTTCGTGCCGGACATCCGCACCGTGCCCTGGCTGACACCGGACGGCAATCCGCAGCAGGTGCTGGAAAAGCTCGACACGGATGAGAATGTGCTGCTGGTCAGCCATCAGCCGCTGGTCGGCAGCCTGATCAGCTTTTTGCAGCATGGTCATCAGCGTCAACCGCTGCCGATGTACACCGCCAGCCTGGCGGAGTTGGAGGGGGAATGCCCGCTGGCGGGGCTGATGAGCCTGGTCAGTGTGAAACACCCGTAGGCGCTTTCACTGCTTTGTGTGTGCTATATAGTCAGCCGAGCAAGTGCTTGGTTGGCTATCATCGGACCACAAAGGAGCGCGTCCCATGCCCGTCGCTTTTCGTTTGCCGTTGCAGGTCTTCTTCGAACGTGAAGCGCGGCATCCGCGCAAACCCTTCCTGGTGCAGCCCGTCGGCGGCGACGAGGTGCAGACCCTCACTTGGGCCGAGGTCGGCCACCAGGCCCGCTGCGCCGCGCATTGGCTGCGCGCGAGGGAACTGCCCCAGGGTTCGCACATAGCCCTGATCTCGAAAAATTGCGCGCACTGGATCATCGCCGACCTGGCCATCTGGATGGCCGGGCATGTCTCGGTGCCGCTCTATCCCAACCTCACCGCCGATTCCGTCGCCCATGTGCTGAAGCACTCCGAGGCGGCGCTGGTGTTCATCGGCAAGCTCGATGACTGGCCCGCCATGGCGCCCGGGGTTCCGGCCGACGTGCCCACCATCGGCCTGCCGCTGTGTCCGGCGGGTGACTTGGATTTCAGCTGGACCGAGCTGCAAGCCTGTTCACCGATCCAGGATCAGCCGCTACCTGCCGCGTCGGATCTGGCCACCATCATCTACACCTCCGGCACCACCGGCCTGCCCAAGGGCGTGATGCACAGCTTCGGCGCCCTGGGCTTTGCCGCCACCGGAGGCACCGAATTGTTCGGCCTGGGGGAGGGTGACCGGCTGCTGTCGTACCTGCCCTTGTGCCATGTGGCGGAGCGGATGTTTGTGGAATTGGCGGCGATCTATACCGGGCAAACCGTGTATTTCGCCGAAAGCCTTGAGACTTTTCTGAGGGACCTGCGTCGGGCACGGCCGACGGCGCTGTTCGGGGTGCCGCGTATCTGGACCAAATTCCAGATGGGCGTCTACGGCAAGATCCCGGCGACGCGCCTGGAGCGCCTGTTGCGGCTGCCCTTCATCGGCAAACGCGTGGGCCGCAAGGTGCTGGCCGGCCTGGGCCTGGACGCGTTACGCATTGCGCTGTCCGGCGCGGCGCCGGTGCCCGAAGCCTTGTTGCGCTGGTATCAGCGCCTGGGCCTGGATGTGCTGGAGGTGTACGGCATGACCGAGAGTTGCGGCTATTCCCATGTGTGTCGCCCCGGCCAGCAGACAATCGGCTGGATCGGCCTGCCATGCCCGGGCGTTGAAGTGCGTATCGACCCGCTCGGCGAAGTGCAGGTGCGCAGTGGCGCGACCATGCTCGGTTACTTCAAGGACCCGGAAAAAACCGCCGAAACCCTCACCCCGGACGGCTTCCTGCGCACCGGCGACAAGGGCGAGCAGGACGCCGAGGGCCGTCTGCGCCTGACCGGGCGTCTCAAGGAAATCTTCAAGACCAGCAAGGGCAAGTACGTGGCCCCGGCGCCGATCGAAAACCGCCTGGCCGAACATACACGGATCGAACAGGTGTGTGTGGTCGGCGACGGCCTGCCTGCGCCGATGGGCCTGTGCGTGCTGTCGGCGGCGGGCCCGGCGGATGCGCGCCAGGCCTTGCACGACAGCCTTGAACGCTGGCTGGAGCAGGTCAACGCGGCGTTGGACAAGCATGAGCGCCTGCGTCAATTGGTGGTGGTGAAAGACAGTTGGGCGGTGGAAAACGGCTTCCTGACACCGACCTTGAAGATCAGGCGCAATGTCATCGAATCGACCTACGGCCCACAGTTTCAGGTGTGGAGCGAGCGCACCGAAGTCATTCTGTGGCAGGATTAGGGCCATCATAAAATCAATAGGGACAACGGTATGAGCCTGTGGCGCACCCAACCCAATATCGAGCAACTCAACGCTCTGCAGAAAAACACCATCGGTGAAGTGCTGGATATTCGCTTCGAAAGTTTCGACGAAGAATCCCTGACCGCCAGCATGGTGGTCGATCAGCGTACCCATCAGCCCTATGGCCTGCTGCACGGCGGCGCGTCGGTCGTGCTGGCCGAAAGCGTCGGCTCCATGGCGGCCTACCTGTGCATCGATGCGAGCAAGTTCTATTGCGTCGGCCTCGAGGTCAACGCCAACCACCTGCGCGGGGTGCGCAGCGGGCGGGTGACGGCGGTGGCGAGGGCGATTCATATCGGCCGCACCACCCAGGTGTGGGACATCCGCCTGACCAACGATGATGGCAAGTCCAGCTGCGTCTCGCGCCTGACCATGGCCGTAGTGCCCCTGGGCGAGAACCCGCCGGCGCGATAGGCGTGGCGTGAGTGTCATCATTCCTGGCGGTTACGGTCATTGCCGTAACGGTCGGGCGTGGTGACAATCAATGTCTGTTTTTATAGATGGAACCGGTATGTCGCAGCACGTGTTTTTTGCCCACGCCAATGGCTTCCCTTCGGCTACCTACGGCAAGTTGTTTGCCGGCCTGGCCCCGGAATATACCGTCGCGCACCTGCCGCAGCACGGCCACGATCCACGGTTTCCGGTGGACGACAACTGGCAGAACCTGGTGGACGAACTGATCCACCATCTGCAACAGCAGCCCGAGCCGGTGTGGGGCGTGGGCCATTCCCTGGGCGGCGTGTTGCATTTGCACGCGGCCATGCGCTGCCCGCAGTTGTATCGCGGCGTGGTGATGCTCGACTCGCCGGTGCTGACCCGTGCCGACCGCTGGGTGATCCGCGCCGCCAAGCGCTTTGGTTTTATCGACCGCCTCACCCCGGCCGGGCGCACCCTGGGCCGCCGTGAAGAATTCGCCGACCTGGACGCCGCGCGCAGTTACTTCGCCGGCAAGACCCTGTTTCGCGGCTTCGACCCGGAATGCTTCGACGCTTACCTGCAACATGGCCTGTATCAGGTCGGCGATCGTCTGCGCCTGCGTTTCGATCCGGCCACTGAAATCAGTATCTACCGGGGCGTGCCCCACACCAGCCCGGGCCAGGTGCGCCAGTTGAAAGTGCCGCTGGCGGTGGTGCGCGGGCGCCAGAGCCGGGTGGTGATGCGCCACCACGCCAGCGGCGTCGGGCGCCTGCCCATGGGAGAAATGCTCACCATGCCCGGCGGCCACATGTTCCCCCTCGAACGCCCCCAGGACACCGCGACCTTGCTCAAGCAGCTGTTCGCCCGTTGGGAAGCCCGCGAGCGCAGTTGCGCATGAGTACGCCGGTCGAAGAAGTGCGCCTGAGCCTGCCGCATATCGAATTGGCCGCGCATCTGTTCGGTCCCGAAGACGGTCTGCCGGTGATCGCCTTGCATGGCTGGCTGGACAACGCCAACAGCTTCGCGCGGTTGGCGCCGAAACTGCAGGGCATGCGTATCGTCGCCCTCGACATGGCCGGCCACGGGCATTCGGCGCATCGTCCGACGGGGGCCGGTTATGCCTTGTGGGATTACGTCCACGATGTGCTGCAGGTCGCCGAACAACTGGGCTGGAAACGTTTTGCATTACTTGGCCATTCCCTCGGCGCCATCGTCTCCCTGGTATTGGCCGGTGCCTTGCCGGAGCGGGTGACGCACCTGGGTTTGATCGACGGTGTGATCCCGCCGACCGCCACTGGCGAGAACGCCGCCGAGCGGCTGGGCATGGCGTTGCAGGCGCAATTGAACCTGCAGGGCAAGCGCAAGCCGGTCTACAGCAACCTTGATCGCGCCGTCGAAGCGCGGATGAAAGGGCTGGTGGCCGTCAGCCGCGAAGCCGCTGAACTGCTGGCCCAGCGCGGTTTGATGCCGGTGCCGGGCGGTTACACCTGGCGAACGGACAGCCGCTTGACACTGGCATCGCCGATGCGTCTGACCGACGAGCAAGCCATGGCTTTCGTGCGCCGCGTAGGTTGCCCTACTCAACTGGTGGTCGCCGCTGACGGCATGCTGGCGAGACATCCCGAATTGCTTTCCCAGCTACCGTTTACCGTGACGACCCTGCCCGGTGGCCATCATTTGCACTTGAATGACGAGGCGGGCGCGGTCCTTGTTGCAGACTGTTTCAATCGGTTCTTCTCTGCACCTTGACTTGGCGCGGTCAACTGCCGAGGCTGGGCGGATTGAAAGGGAGTCAACCATGAACGATCTCAACACCGATCTTGAAACTGCTGCGACCTCCGATGGCCAGGGCTCAACTATCCGATGAGCGTGCGTAAAGGCTGTATCCGTGCCCTCGGGCTGTGTGTGTTCAGCCCGTTGGTGTTCGCCGCCGATGTGCCGGGTAGCCAGGACTTGCCCGCCGTGGCCCGTCAGGTCGACGCGCAAATCGTCGATTATCGTCCCGCCGAAGAAAAAGAGCGCATCTACCCCATGGGCGCGATCCGCAAGATCAGCGGCCAGTTGCGTTACGAAGCCCAGGCCACCGCGCGCGGCCAGGCCACCGCCATCACCTATGAACTGCCCGCCGAGCACACCTCCAGCGCTGCGTTCACCGCCACGCGCGAAGCGCTGCAGCAGCAGGGCGCGCAGCTGTTGTTCTGGTGCCAGGCCCGTGACTGCGGTGAAAGCAGCCTGTGGGCCAATGAAGTGTTCGGTAATGCCAAGTTGGTCGGCGCCGATGGCCAGCAGGAATACCTGCTGTTGCGTCTGGCTGCCCCGCAGGACAATTCCCTGGTGGCGTTGTACGGCATCACCCGCGGCAATCGCCGGGCTTACCTGCATGTCGAACAGATCGATGCCGACGCCCCGCTCGGGGAACTGCTGCCGACCTCCGCCACGCTGTTGCGCGAACTCAAAAGCACTGGCGAGCTGGATTTCCCGGCTTTGGGTGCAGACCCCGATGCCACCTGGTTGACCCTGATTTCCCGCGGTTTGAACCTCGACACCACCCTGCGTGTCAGTTTGACCGGCCCCCATGCCGAAGCGTGGCGCCAGGCCCTGATTGACAAGGGCGTGCGGGCCGCACGCCTGGAAACCGGTACCGAGCCAGCCAAAGGCCTGCACCTGCATCTGATACGCTGACCGAAACAGGGCGAACGGACCCGCGCCGTTCGCCTAAACTGACTGCCTTCAGCCTTTTCCTAGAGAAACTCCATGCTCAATAACGATCGCCTGCTGGTGCAAATCCTGCTGCTGGTGCTGTTCGGTGCCAGCTTCTGGGTGATGGCGCCGTTCTGGTCGGCGCTGTTCTGGGGGGCGGTGCTGGCGTTTGCCAGTTGGCCGCTGATGGTGTTGCTGACCCGCTGGCTGGGCGGCCGCGAATCCCTGGCCGCTGGCATCCTGACCTTGGGCTGGATGCTGCTGGTGGCGGTGCCGCTGGTATGGCTGGGGTTCAACCTCGCGGACCATGTGCGCGACGCGGTGGCGTTGATCAAGGATATTCAGGTCGACGGTTTGCCGGCGGCGCCGGCCTGGTTGGGGTCGATTCCCTTTGTCGGAGAACGGCTGGTGGCGATGTGGGACAGCATCGACCAGCAAGGCGCGGCGCTGATGGTCAGCCTCAAGCCGTACCTGGGGCAGGTGGGCAACTGGCTGCTGGCGCGCAGCGCGCAGATCGGCGGCGGCATCCTGGAGCTGACCCTCAGCCTGGTGTTCGTGTTCTTTTTCTACCGTGACGGGCCGCGCCTGGCGATGTTCGTCCACCGCCTGCTGGAGCGCTTGATCGGCGAACGTGCCGGTTACTACATCGAACTGGTGGCCGGCACCGTGCAACGCGTGGTCAATGGCGTGATCGGTACGGCGGCCGCCCAGGCCGTGCTCGCGCTGATCGGCTTCCTGATCGCCGGGGTGCCGGGCGCGCTGGTGCTGGGTATCGTCACGTTCCTGCTCAGCCTGATCCCCATGGGGCCACCGCTGGTGTGGATTCCGGCCACGGCCTGGCTGGCGTGGAAGGGCGATTACACCTACGCAGTGTTCCTCGGCGTGTGGGGCACGTTCATCATCAGCGGCGTGGACAACGTGCTCAAGCCGTACCTGATCAGCCGTGGTGGCAACCTGCCGCTGGTGATCGTGTTGCTCGGGGTATTCGGCGGCCTGATCGCGTTTGGCTTCATCGGCCTGTTTATCGGCCCGACCTTGCTCGCCGTGGCGTACAGCCTGCTGATGGATTGGAGCGCGACCCAGGCCCAGAGCCGCCGCGAAGACGAACCGCTGTAGCTGAGTGGCCAAGATTTATGGGGGAGCTGGCGGGCGTTGGCCGTCAGGCGCGGGGCAACCACATCACGGCGGTCAACCCGCCGCCCGGGGTTTCCTCCAGGCTCAACCGTCCGCCCAGGCGTTCCACCGCGTCCTTGGCGATGGTCATGCCCAGGCCCACGCCGCCGGAGTTGCGGTTGCGCGAGCCTTCGAGTCGATAGAACGGTTCGAACACCGCCTCGCGCTTGTCGGCGGCAATCCCGGGGCCGTGGTCAATCACGCGGATGGTCAGGGCCTCGCGGCTGTCCTCCAGCTCCACGCGCGCGCTGCCGGCGTAGCGCAAGGCGTTGTCGATCAGGTTGTTGAGGCATGAACGCAACGCCATCGGCTGCACCTGCAAAGGCGCACAGGTGCCGGCACATTGCACATTGGAACCTTGGTCCTGGGCATTCTCACTGATCGACTCCACCAGCGCCTGCACATCCAGCCAGTGCCGGCTTTCGCTGGTGCGTTGTTCGTGCAGGTAGCTCAAGGTGGCGTCGAGCATGCCGATCATGTCGTTCAGGTCCTGGCGCATCTGGCCTTGCAGCTTGGCGTCTTCGATCTGCTCCAGGCGCAGCTTGAGGCGCGACAGCGGGGTGCGCAGGTCATGGGAGACCGCGCCGAGCATGCGCGCGCGCTGACCGACTTGTTCGCGAATACGTTTTTGCATCAGGTTGAAGGTTGACGCGGCCTGCTGGGCTTCCCGGGGGCCCGATTCGTCGAGAGGCGGGCTGTCGAGGTCCAGGCTCAAGCGCTCGGCGGCCTCACTCAGGCGCTGGATCGGCCGGCTCAACAATTTGGCGCCATACCAGGCGGCGATGATCAACGAGAAAAACTGAAACGTCAGCGGCACCACCGGGCCGCCAAACCATGGACGAGGGCGTTTAGGCAGCGGCCTCATCGTGCCGTCCGGTTGCTCGACGAAGGTGTCCTTGCGCGGTGGCGGAGGCGGGTCATAGTGGTGGAACCAGAAAAATGCCAACGCATGGGCCAGTACAATCGCCAACAGCAACACACCGAACAACCGGCCGAACAGCGTGTTGAGGGCGTTGCGCATCAGCCGATATCCCGTGCGTCGAACAGATAGCCTTCACCGCGCACGGTCTTGATCAACTGCGGTGCTTTGGGGTCATCGCCCAGCTTCTGGCGCAGGCGCGAGACCAGCAGGTCAATGCTGCGATCGAAGGCCTCGATGGAACGACCGCGGGCGGCATCCAGCAACTGTTCGCGGCTCAACACCCGGCGCGGCCGCTCGATAAACACCCACAGCAGGCGGAACTCGGCGTTGGACAGCGGCACCACCAGGCCATCGTCGGCCACCAATTGGCGCAACACGCTGTTGAGCCGCCAGTTATCGAAGCGGATATTGGCGCGCTGCTCGGTGCGGTCGTCGCGCACCCGGCGCAGGATGGTCTGGATGCGCGCCACCAATTCACGCGGCTCGAACGGCTTGGACATGTAGTCGTCGGCGCCCAGTTCCAGGCCGATGATGCGGTCGGTGGGTTCGCAGCGGGCGGTGAGCATCAGGATCGGAATGTCCGACTCGGCGCGTAGCCAGCGGCACAGTGACAGGCCGTCTTCGCCCGGCAGCATCAGGTCGAGCACCACCACATCAAAGGTTTCGGCTTGCATCGCCACGCGCATCGCGGTGCCGTCGGTGACGCCGGTGGCGAGAATGTTAAAGCGTGCCAGGTAGTCGATCAGCAGTTCGCGGATCGGCACATCGTCGTCGACAATCAGCGCGCGGGTGTTCCAGCGCTTTTCATCGGCGCTCACCGCGTTTTTTTGCTCGTCGTTCAGCGGGACGGAAGTATGCATAGTGCGATCATCTGCCTGGTGGTAGCGGTCAGCATAGGCGCCCAGCCCCATGGCTGGTAGTGCTGGTCGGTGGGTCGTGCGGGCGAGGCTAGCGGTAGGGCGTGTTGAGGGCATGTCGTGAATGTATCTGGTTTGATACAAATGGCCGAAAGGTCCGCCTGAGTGCGCTTGGTCAGTATTTACCGATCATCGGATCCCGCAACGGCGTCGCTTGCGCTACAATTCGCGCCGATTTCGACTTGCCTGAGAGCCCATTCCAATGTCCGTCTGCCAGACTCCTATCATCGTCGCCCTGGATTACCCCACCCGTGACGCCGCACTGAAGCTGGCTGACCAGTTGGATCCGAAGCTGTGTCGGGTCAAGGTCGGCAAGGAACTGTTCACCAGTTGCGCCGCGGACATCGTCGGCACGCTGCGTGACAAAGGTTTCGAGGTGTTCCTCGACCTGAAATTCCACGACATCCCCAACACCACCGCGATGGCGGTCAAGGCGGCCGCCGAAATGGGCGTGTGGATGGTCAATGTACACTGCTCCGGCGGCCTCCGCATGATGGCCGCCTGCCGTGAAGTGTTGGAACAGCGCAGCGGCCCTAAACCCTTGCTGATCGGTGTGACCGTGCTGACCAGCATGGAGCGCGAAGACCTGGCCGCGATCGGCCTGGATATCGAACCTCAGGAGCAAGTGCTGCGCCTGGCGGCCCTGGCGCAAAAAGCCGGCCTCGATGGCCTGGTCTGTTCGGCGCTGGAAGCCCGGGCGCTCAAGACCGCCCACCCGTCGCTGCAATTGGTCACCCCGGGGATTCGCCCGGCGGGCAGCGCCCAGGATGACCAGCGCCGTATCCTCACGCCGCGTCAGGCCCTGGACGCCGGCTCGGACTACCTGGTGATCGGCCGCCCGATCAGCCAGGCGGCGGACCCGGCCAAGGCATTGGCGGCAGTCGTCGCCGAGATCGCCTGATCGATCACCGATCAACCATGTGGGAGGGGGCAAGCCCTCTCCCACATTGACATCTGCTGTGTATCAGCTGACTTTGAGCACCAGCTTGCCGAAGTTCTCCCCGTTGAACAGCTTCATCAGCGTCTCCGGGAACGTCTCCAGTCCCTCCACAATGTCCTCCTTGCTCTTGAGCTTGCCCTGCGCCATCCAGCCGGCCATTTCCTGCCCGGCGGCGGCAAAGTTCGCCGCGTGATCCATCACCACGAAGCCTTCCATGCGTGCGCGATTGACCAGCAATGACAGGTAGTTGGCCGGGCCTTTTACCGCGTCCTCGTTGTTGTACTGGCTGATTGCACCGCAGATCACCACGCGGGCTTTGAATGCCAGGCGGCTGAGCACGGCGTCGAGAATGTCGCCGCCGACGTTATCGAAATACACATCCACGCCCTTGGGGCACTCGCGCTTGAGCGCGGCGGGCAGGTCTTCGTGTTTGTAATCGATGGCGGCGTCGAAGCCCAGTTCATCAACCAGGAACTTGCACTTGTCGGCGCCACCGGCAATGCCCACCACACGGCAGCCTTTGATCTTGGCGATCTGCCCGGCAATGCTGCCCACCGCCCCGGCCGCGCCGGAGATCACCACGGTTTCGCCGGCCTTGGGTGCGCCGGTCTCGAGCAGGGCGAAGTAGGCGGTCATGCCGGTCATCCCCAGCGCCGACAGGTAGCGCGGCAGGGGCGCAAGCGTGGGGTCGACCTTGTAGAAACCACGCGGCTCGCCGAGGAAGTAATCCTGCACCCCCAGGGCGCCGTTCACGTAGTCCCCGACGGCGAATTTAGGGGTGTTCGAGGCGATTACCTTGCCTACGCCCAGCGCCCGCATCACTTCGCCGATGCCGACGGGCGGAATATAGGATTTGCCCTCATTCATCCAGCCGCGCATGGCCGGGTCGAGGGACAGGTATTCGTTGCGCACCAGCACCTGCCCATCCTGTGGCGTGCCCACCGGCACTTCCTGGTAGGTGAAGGTCTCCCGCGTGGCCGCGCCGACCGGGCGTTTGGCGAGCAGGAACTGGCGGTTGGTCTGGGCAGTCATGGCAAGGACTCTTGAGAAATGAAGCCTGATTGATAGACCCATACTGGCCTGCGAGCAAGGTCGGCCGAGGACTGCGAATGCTTGGCGATAGGCTTCGATGATAGTCAGCCGGGCGGTCTTATCATTGTGATTCATGCAGCGCTAACCGGCCTTCTGATAGTGCTGACGCGCCCGTGTCGGGCTTGGCTAGACTCGGCCCACGGCTATCTCTCCCATAGGACATCCCCCATGAGCATGACGTTTTCCGGCCAGGTCGCCCTGGTCACCGGCGCCGCCGCCGGTATTGGCCGCGCCACCGCGCTGGCGTTTGCCGCCGAAGGTTTGAAGGTAGTGGTTGCCGACCTCGACGTAGCGGGCGGCGAAGGCACTGTCGCGCTGATCCGCGAGGCCGGTGGCGAGGCGCAGTTCGTGCGCTGCAACGTCACCCTGGAAGCCGATGTGCAGCAATTGATGGCGCAGACCATTGCCGCGTATGGCCGCCTGGACTACGCCTTTAACAACGCCGGGATCGAGATCGAGAAAGGCAAGCTGGCGGACGGCACCCTCGATGAGTTCGACGCGATCATGGGCGTCAACGTCAAGGGCGTGTGGTTGTGCATGAAGTACCAATTGCCGTTGCTGCTGGCCCAGGGCGCTGGTGCGATCGTCAACACTGCGTCGGTGGCGGGGCTGGGCGCCGCGCCGAAGATGAGCATCTATGCCGCGTCCAAGCACGCGGTGATCGGCCTGACCAAATCGGCGGCCATCGAGTACGCGAAAAAGAACATCCGCGTCAACGCGGTATGCCCGGCCGTGATCGACACCGACATGTTCCGCCGTGCCTATGAAGCTGACCCGCGCAAAGCCGAATTCGCCGCGGCCATGCACCCGGTCGGGCGCATCGGCAAGGTCGAGGAAATCGCCAGTGCGGTGTTGTACCTGTGCAGTGACGGTGCGGCGTTCACCACCGGCCACGCCCTGGCGGTGGACGGCGGTGCCACCGCGATCTAGGACTCCAAGCCGCACCTCATTCGAAAAAGTTTGAGGTGCTGTGGGGCGTTTCCATAGCTGGCAAAACGCCGTGATCCAATGTGTATCAGGAGGTAAATAAGTCAATAAAATCAATACTTTAGTTACTGTTGGCGACCGGTTGGAGCGGGCTTCTGTGCTTAACTGTTTTGGGTTGAATAACAGATAGTTAAGTGAGTGGCTCATGGATTTAGGGATCGATCGACAAGCCCTTGTACCGGTGGTGCAGCAAATCGTCAGCGCGGTGGCGGAATGGATTCGCAAGAGCGGGGTCAGCCCCGGTACACGCTTGCCGTCCATCCGCCAACTGGCCCTCGACAACCTGCTCAGCCAGTCCAGCGTGATCGAGGCATTCGAGCGCATGGAGGCCCAGGGCCTGCTGACCTCGAAGCAGGGCTCCGGGTTTGTGGTGGCGCAGCCGCCGGTGGCTCAGGAACGCCACTGGTATGAAGGCGCGGAGCGAGAGTGGGGCGCTTTCACCGACAGCCCGTTGGGCGAGTTGAAACTCGGCTGCGGTTGGCTGCCGGACGCCTGGCGCGAAAGCGATGACATCAGCTACGCGATCCGCGAAGTCAGCCGCATCGATACCGGCGGCCTGTTCAACTACAGCACGCCACTGGGGCTGCCGGCGCTGCGCGAGCAACTGCTCAAGCGCCTGACCCAGATTCACGTGGCCACCAGCCTCGACCGCATTCTCACCACCCATGGCGCCAGCCATGCCCAGGACCTGCTGATCCGCACCTTGCTCAAGGCCGGCGACACGGTGGTCGTGGAAACCCCCGGTTATGGCAACCTCTTTCGTCAGTTGGCCTTCCACGGCGTCACGCTGCTGGAAGTGCCGCGTACCCAGGGCGGCCCGGACGTCCCGGCGCTGGAAGCCCTGCTGCGTCGCCATCGTCCCAAGTGCCTGTTTATCAACAGCCTGTATCACAACCCCACCGGCACCAGCCTGTGCCGCAAGGTGGCCGAGCGTTTGCTGGCGCTGGCGCACAGCGAAGACTTCCTGATCATCGAAGAAGATGTCTACGCCGACCTGCAACACGCCAGTTGCACGCGGCTCTCGGCGTTGCCCCATGATGACCGGGTGATCTATGTCTCGAGTTTTTCCAAGACCCTCAGCAGTGCCCTGCGCGTCGGCTACCTCAGCGCCAGTTCGCCGATCATTGCGCAATTGGTACACCTCAAGACACTCACCGGCATCGGCACCTCGCGTTTTGCCGAAGCGGTGATGGCCACGTTGCTGGCCAACGGCACCTATCGCAAATGGGTGCAGCGCCTGCGCAAACGCCTGAACGCGCAAATGGCCGCGACCTTGCAGGTGCTGGAGGATGAGGAATGGCAGGTGTTCGCCGTGCCCGCCGGCGGCATGTTTGTCTGGGCGCGGCCTCGCATGGCCGACCGTTCACGCTTGCAGGCGTGTGCGCGGCAACTCGGCGTGTTGATGTCGCCGGGGGCGCTGTTCAGCCCCACGGGTGAACACAGCGAGTGGCAGCGCATCAATGTGGCCTATGCTGCTGATCAGCGGGCCCTGGCGTTGTTCCGCGCCGCGGGGCCTGCCAGATCGACCTCGACCATTCTGAAAACGACGAGTGTGTAGCTTTTTGCCATTATTGTGGCGCCAACGACTTGTGTTCAGGGCCTTGGGGTTGCGAATCTCGCTGCTGGGAAACCGGACTTGATGGCATCCGCCATTGCAAGAGGATTCAAGTGCAATGATTTCGGCCGTGCAACGACGTTTCGCCAACCTCGGTATGGCGAAAAAACTGGGTTTGGGCTTCAGCCTGGTGCTGCTGTTGACTGCGTTGGTCGCAGCGATTGGCGTGTGGTCCCTGCAAACCGTTGGCCTGCGTTTCGAGGGCCTCAAGAGCATGTCTTCGCTCAACAGCGGGCTGCTCAAGGTGCGTTTGATCGAGCAGGACTACGCGCTGCACGCCGACCCCAAGTCCGTCGACGCCCTGCATGAGCAAGTCGACGCCTTGGCCGCCCTGGCCGCCAGTCTCAAGGCCGAGTCTGCGACCAACGTGCCGCTGATGACCGAGGTCGAACAGGCCCTGGCGGCTTACCGCAAGGCGTTCGATGAGTTCGTCGAACTGACCCAGACCAAGGACCTGGCACTGGAAATGGCCAGTTGGTCGGTGTCCAGCGTGGCCAATAACCTCGATGTGTTGCAGGCCGGCCTGGCCGACGATGGCGCCTATGGCCTCAAGGAAAGCCAGGGCAAGGAGGGCGCCGAGTTTATCGAGCAGGCGGGGCAGGTCAGCCAGGTTTCGCGGTTGATGCTGCAAGCCATGAACGAGGCCCATGTGCGCCTCGATCAGAGCCGCAAAGGGCAGGAAGACAACGCCGAACAAGGCAAGATCGAACAGGCCGAGCAGGCGCTGGCCCAGGTCGAGTTACTGAAGACCTCGGTCAAGGACGCCGGTTACCAGACGGTGCTCAATGAGGTCGGCGGGCATATCGCTGCGTTCAATGAAAAGCTCGGCGAATACACCGGCCTGCTGGCCCAGGAAAAAGTGGTCTACAAACAATTGCATGATCGCGCCGATCAAGTGGTCAGCCGCGTCGACCAGGCGTATGCCGCCGAAGATCAGTCGATGCAGGCGCAGTTGAAGAAAAGCGCGCTGCTGATTATCGGCTCCTCGGCCCTGGCGCTGTTGATGGGCTTGATTGCGGCCTGGGTGATTACCCGGTTGATCGTCGCGCCGCTGCGCCGGGTGATCGCGGTGGCCCAGCAGATCGCAGCCGGCGATTTGAGTGGGCGCATGGACGTCAGCCGCCGCGATGAAATCGGCCAACTGATGCAGGCGATGCAACAGATGGGCAGCGGCTTGAGCGATATGGTCAGCAGGCTGCAAGCGGGCATCGAGCAATTGGCCAGTTCGGCGCATTCGCTGTCCAGCGTCACCGAGCAGACCAACATCGAGGTCAGCAGCCAGAAGGAAGAAACCGAGCAGGTCGCCACGGCGATGAACCAGATGACCGCCACGGTCCACGATGTGGCGCGCAACGCCGAAGAGGCCGCACAGGCTGCGCAGACCGCCGATGACAAAGTCGACAGCGGCCAGCAGGTGGTGCGCCAGAGTTTGCAGCGCATCGAACAGCTGGCCACGTCCAGCACCAGCGCGAGCGCCAGCATCGACAGCCTCAGCAGCGAAATCCAGAACATCGGCAGCGTGTTGAGCGTGATCAAAAGCGTGGCCGAACAGACCAACCTGCTGGCGCTCAACGCAGCCATCGAGGCCGCGCGCGCCGGTGAGCAAGGCCGTGGTTTTGCGGTGGTGGCCGATGAGGTGCGGGCGCTGGCCAAGCGCACCCAGCAATCGACCGAGGAGATCGAGCGCCTGGTCGGCACCTTGCGCAGCGCGGCGCAAGCGTCGGTGCAGCAGATCCAGCAGAGCGGCGAGTTGGTGAAGCTGGCCGTCAGCGATGCGCTGGAAACCGAAAGCGCGCTGGGCAGCATTGCGGTCGCGGTGTCATTGATCCAACAAATGAATCAGCAGATTGCGGCGGCGGCCGAGCAACAGAGCTCGGTGGCCGAAGAGATCAACCGCAGCGTCACCAGCATTCGCGCGAGTGCCGATCAATCGGCGTTGAGCATGCAAGGCAATGCCGCGTCGAGTATTGCGCTGGCGCGGTTGGGCGCGGAACTCAAGGGCATGGTGGGGCACTTCCGCCTTTGATCGCCGCCGCCGGGCCGCGATCAAAGGGCCGGGGCGCGATCAGGCGTGGTTGGCGAGGAAGGTCAGCAGCGCTTCATTGACGAAGTCCGGGTTCTCGCGGCTGGAGATATGCCCGGCGTCGGGAATCAGGCTCAGGCCGCAGCCGATCAGGCTGGCCATCTGCTCGGACTCGGCGGGTGGGCGAGGCGTGTCCTGTTCGCCGCACAGCACCAGGGTGGTGTCGGCGTCCAGGCGTGACAACTGCTCCAGCACATCTGCGCGGCTGAAGATCAGCCGACCCAGGGGCACGATGCTGTCCAGCAGGCGCGCCGTGGGGTAGCCCTGCAAGACTTTGCGGAAATCCTGGTACAGCGCCGATGCGCGGTCGATACCCGGGCGAAAAAAGATCGGCGCGACCACATCCAGCAGCGGCTCGGGGATGGCGCCGGCGTCTTCGATCATCTTGAACAGCGAAAAGTAGTGCTGGCGCGTGGCCTCGGGCTCGGCGCCGAGGTAGGTGTCCATCAGCACCAGGCTGTTGACCCGCTCGGGTGCCAGCAGGGCCAGGCGTGCGCCCCACATGCCGCCGACCGACAAACCCACCAGATTGACCTGGGCAATCTGCAATTGGTCGAGCAGTGCCAGGGCCTGGCGCGCCAGGTCGTCCAGGGAGCGCGTGTGCGCCGGCAGCGGCCCGGACTCGCCGTGGCCCCACAGTTCGGGGACGATCACGCGGTATTGCTGCGACAGCGCTTCGATCTGCGGTGCCCACATGTCGCGGTCCCACAGGTAACTCGAACCCAGCAGGACGACCGGGCCGCGGCCCTGGTCAACATAGTGCAGCGGTTGTCCATCAATCACGGCGACAGGCATAGCGGGCCTCTAACTTCACGGAGTGAGGGAGACTTTTGTACGCGAGTCGGCGGCGAGGGGATAGATGCTAAATGATGGCATGTGGCGAGGAGCGCTCGCCACATGGGGTGGGGGAGGTCAGTCGTAGATGACTTTTTTCTTCCACTCGGCGTCGGTGTCGGCGACTTTCAGGCCTTCGGTCAGTTCGTTGACTTCATCTTCCGCCGGTTTGCTGTTGGTCAGCACCGTGGAGTTGGCGCGCGCCAATTGACTCTCCAGCAATTGCAGTTGCTCTCTGTAGATCGCCGGCTCAGGCTGTTTGCGCAGGTACTGCACGCCGCGCTCGAAGGCCAGGCGCGCCTGGCCCGGCTGGTTCTGTTGCAGGGCATGCTGGCCGAGGTTGTTGAAGAACTCGATGTGCAGCAGGACCAGGATGTGGCGAATCTCCCTGATCCAGTGCTTGGCTTCATTGGCCGGCAGGAAACCGTCCTGGGCGGCGCGGGTGACCTGGCCGTGCAGGGCTTCGAGCAGGAAGCGCACGTCCTTGGCCTTGGCTTCGGTCTGGATCGGGCCGGGCGGGTTGTTGACCGGGATCGATTCGCCCTGGGCCACCAGCGCATTCAGTTCGGCGATCCGCGCCTTGAGCGGTGCGCTGGACTTGTTGAGGTGCAACAAGCGCTGGTTGACGTTGAGTTCCAGGCGGGTCAGCAGCAGCTTGAGTGCCGGAGTCATCAACTGGCCGGGGAAGGTCTCGGTGATTTCACCACAGCGACGCAGCCGGTCATTAAGCTCGATCACGGTGCGTTGCTTTTCCAGTTTGTTGTTTTCCACCACATGGTTCATATAGCCAATGGCGATCAGTATTGCGATCCCGGCTATTACCAGCAGGGTGATCATGAGTGGTGTCACCGGTGCGACCTCTTTATAGGGTTTGCTGTTGAGTGTAGTGACTGAGACATCTGCCGGATAGGACTGTTCGACCAGTTGCCCAGGTAGTTTCTTCTATATACGTAAGCATTCCCTGCGTAGATGCACAATGCCATCAGTTGCTGAGCGAACTATAGCGTCTTGTCGGGCGCCAGAATATAGGCGTCAAGGCGCGGACGCGCAGAATGCCCGCACGGGCCTGGAAAGGGGGGCGAAGTCATTGATTTAAATAAATTTATCCTGGGGGGTTGACGACCTTTCAATCCATCCATAGAATGCGCGCCACTTGCAGCGTAAAGCACACAGCGAAACGCGGCAGGGAGTGAATGTTGTACGTGTGTCCCCTTCGTCTAGTGGCCTAGGACACCGCCCTTTCACGGCGGTAACAGGGGTTCGAGTCCCCTAGGGGACGCCAATGCGGGAATAGCTCAGTTGGTAGAGCACGACCTTGCCAAGGTCGGGGTCGCGAGTTCGAGTCTCGTTTCCCGCTCCATTTTTAAGCAGTGTTGCCTTCGGGCGGCATTGAGTGAAACCAGGACCAAGTCTTCGGACGAGGCCTCTGGGCACTGAAATACACACCATGTGTTTCAGTAGCGTGTCCCCTTCGTCTAGTGGCCTAGGACACCGCCCTTTCACGGCGGTAACAGGGGTTCGAGTCCCCTAGGGGACGCCATTTGCGGGAATAGCTCAGTTGGTAGAGCACGACCTTGCCAAGGTCGGGGTCGCGAGTTCGAGTCTCGTTTCCCGCTCCAATTTTTGATTTGCAGTGTCCATCGGACCTGGGAGTCAGCGAAAAAAAGACGCTTCGGCGTCTTTTTTCGTTTCTGCGATAAATCAAATATTGCATCTGCTGAGGGTGGCTTGAGCGCTTCGGGCTATCCGGCACACCTCAACCGCACCTGCACAAAAAACAATGCCCTCCATAGAGGAGGGCATCGGTTTGAGGTTGGCTGCATCAATCCCGTCAGCGAGCGTCCATGCCGTTCAATCGGACACGAGCGTGTGCGCGCAGCGTTCGGGCTTGATGGAAACGGCCTAGAGCTTTTTCGCCATGTCGCGCAGCATGAACTTCTGGATCTTGCCTGTCGACGTCTTCGGCAGCTGTGTGAACACCACCGTGCGTGGCACCTTGAAGCCCGCCAGGTGTTCGCGACAGAAGCTGATGATGTCGGCTTCGCGGACGTTCTGGTGGTCGGCCTTGAGGGTGACGAAGGCGCACGGCGTTTCACCCCATTTTTCATCGGGGCGGGCGACGACCGCGGCTTCGAGGATTGCCGGGTGGCGGTACAGCACACCTTCGAGTTCGATGGTGGAGATGTTCTCGCCGCCGGAGATGATGATGTCCTTGAGCCGGTCGCGGATTTCGACATAGCCGTCAGGATGGGTCACCGCCAGGTCGCCGGTGTGGAACCAGCCGCCTTCGAACGCTTCGGCGGTTGCCGTCGGGTTCTTCAGATAGCCTTTCATCACCGTGTTGCCCCGCATGAAAATCTCACCGATGGTGTGGCCATCATGGGGGGTGGGTTCGAGGGTTTTCGGGTCGGCGACCATCACGCCTTCCAGGGTCGGGTAGCGCACACCCTGGCGCGCCTTGATCTGGGCGCGTTCTTCCAGGGGCAGCTCATCCCATTCCGAGTGCCAGGCGCACAGGGTCACCGGGCCATACACTTCGGTCAGACCATAGACGTGGATCACCTTGATGCCCATTTCTTCCACGGCGCCGATGACCTTGGCGGGTGGCGCCGCGCCGGCGACCATCGCGTTCACCGGGTGGTCGATGGCAGCCTTGGCCGAGTCGGGCATGTTCACCAGGGCGTTGAGCACGATTGGCGCGCCACACAAGTGGGTGACCTGATGCTCGCGGATCAGGTTGAGGATTCTCTGTGGGTCGACGCGGCGCAGAAACACATGGACCCCGGCCAAGGCTGTGATGATCCACGGGTAGCACCAACCGTTGCAGTGGAACATCGGCAGCGTCCACAGGTACACCGGGTGGTTGCCGATCGCCCAGATCATTTGGTTGCCCAGGGAGTTCAGGTAGGCCCCGCGGTGGTGGTAGACCACACCCTTGGGGTTGCCGGTCGTGCCCGAGGTGTAGTTCAGCGAGATGGCTTGCCATTCGTCTGCAGGCCACTGCCAGGCGAAATCCGGATCGCCTTCGGCGAGAAACGCCTCGTAGTCCAGGTCGCTGACCGGCTGGCCTTCGCCGTATTCCGGGTCGTCGACATCGATGACCAGCGGCGGATGGTCAAGCATGCCGATGGCCGCATGCACCACATCGTGGAACTCACGGTCGGCGATCAGTACCTTGGCTTCGCCATGCGCGAGCATGAAGGCGATGGCCTCGGCATCCAGGCGCACGTTGAGGGCATTGAGTACCGCGCCAATCATCGGCACGCCAAAATGCGCTTCGAGCATGGCCGGGATGTTGGGCAGCATGACGGCCACGGTGTCGTTTTTGCCGATCCCGCGACCGGCCAGGGCCGAGGCCAGGCGCCGGCAACGGCTGTAGGTTTGCGCCCAGGTGGCGCGTATCGATCCGTGGATCACGGCAGGGTAATCGGGATAAACGCTGGCAGTGCGTTCAATGAAGCTTAAAGGCGAAAGAGCAATGTGATTAACGCTGGTCGGCTCGAGGCCTTGGTCGAAAATGGACATGGTGCGGATACCCGGTGGCTGATTATTAGCTCTATTGTTCGAGACGCTGGTAACGGCAGTTAAGCTGACGGTGCCGGCCTTGAGGCTTTATCGTTGGCACGCCGGTCCCTGCGGGAAAAGCTCAATGACTTCTCCGGCGGCTTTTATATACTGTCCGCGCAGATATATGGAAGTACTACCTGTGTTGTATAGTATATGTACTATATCTTGATGAAACGCTTCCGCTAACCTCGACGTTCCCCTCCCTGTATAGGTTCTATGATGATCGGCAACTCCGTGCGCTTGACAGGCGGTTCGCCGCTGCTCAGGCATGACCCGCAGCCGAGTCTGCTGCTCGATGCCCAGGCTCGGCCGCTGGAGTTCAACGCGGCGCTGCTGGCGTTGCTTGAGCAGTTGTCCCCGGTCGATTGTATGAGCCTGTTGCCGATCAATTGCTTGCCGCTGGTGCAGGCGTGCCTGGGGCAGCAGCGGGCGATCGAAAACGTCGAGGCACAGTTCGCCGAGCGCATTCTGGTGTGGACGTTCATTCCCGACCCGGGTGAAAACCGCGTGCTGGCGCGCTGCCGGGAAGCCAGCGCGCAGATTGTCGCCGAGCGCGAATCCACCAAGGCGCGGCGCCTGTATCGGCTGATCATCGAAAACACCACCGACCTGATTTCCCGGCACACCCCGGATGGCGCTTTTCTCGACGCTTCACCGGCTTCCTGGGCCTTACTGGGCTATTGGCCGGGGGAATTGCGCGGGACTCGGGCACAGCGCCTGTTCCATCGGCAAGGCTTGGCGGGGTTGGTGCGGCGCGCCCGGGAGGGCCTGGAGCAGGACGGTTATTACACCATGACCTATCGCATCCGCCATCGCCAGGGCCATTACCTGTGGTTTGAAACCGCCTGCCGGGCGATCCGCGAGACCTACACCGGCGCGGTGGTGGAGGTGGTCAGCGTGTCCCGCGACATCACTGCCAGGGTCCAGGCCGAGGAAACCACCCTGACCGAACGCGAGCTGCGCGAGGCCCAGCAACGCCATCATCAGGACGAACTGGCGCACACCGCGCGCGTGGTGACCCTGGGTGAACTGGCATCGGGTATCGCCCATGAAATGAATCAGCCGCTGGCGGCGGTGGTCAATTACGCCAACGCCAGCCAGCGTTATCTGGCCGCGATGGGCAGCGATTCGCCGGCGGCCGAACGGGTGGCTCAAGGCCTGGAGCGGATCTCGGTGCATGCCAATCACGCCGCGCAAGTGATCAAGCGCTTGCGTGCGTTTCTGCGCAAGGGGCGCCGCCGCATGGAGGCGCTGAACCCCGGCGAGGTCGCCCGCGAAGCGGTGCGCCTGTGTGCCTGGGAGGCCAGCGACTGTCAGGTGACGATCGAGGATCGCCTGCCGGATAATCTGCCGCTGATTTACGCCGACCGGGTGTTGCTGGAACAGGTGCTGCTGAACCTGCTGCGCAATGCCATCGAGGCGAATCGCGAAGCCCATCCCGGCCAGCCCTCGCTCATCGTCATGAGTGCCTTGGCGCAGCGTGACGGGTGGGTGCAGATCGACGTGAGCGATCAGGGCCCCGGTGTCTCGCCGGCGCAGTTGGAACAGATATTCACGCCGTTCTATACCAGCAAGGCCAATGGCCTGGGCCTGGGCTTGTCCATGAGCCGCAGCATTATCGAAGGCTTCGGTGGCGAGTTGCAGGCCGAACCGATGCCGGTCGGGCTGCAAATGTGCTGCCGCTTGCCCACGCTCGCGCAGAGCGGCGCTCCACAATAAGAAGAGGAATCAAGCGATGGTGAGCGTGACGGAACAGGTGGTGTATGTGGTGGATGACGACCAGGGGATGCTCGACTCGACCGTCTGGTTGCTGGAGTCGGTGGGCCTCAAGGCGCTGCCGTTTACCAGTGGCCGCGAGTTTCTCGACGCCTGCGACAGCCGCCTCAACGCCTGTGTGCTGCTGGATGTACGCATGCCGGGCATGGGCGGCCTGAATGTTCAGGAGCACATGCGCAGCCGTGATTTGCACCTGCCGGTGATTTTCGTCAGCGGCCACGCCGATGTGCCGATTGTGGTCCGCGCGTTCAAGGCCGGGGCGCATGACTTTATCGAGAAGCCCTACAACGAACAGTTACTGCTGGACAGTGTCCTGCAGGCCCTGAGCAAGGCCGATCATCGCCAGAGCCTCGGTGAAGGACCGGCGCGGGTACAGGCGCGGCTGCAGCAACTCACGCCACGCGAGCGCGATGTATTGCTGCCGTTGGTGCAGGGTTATACCAACCGCGAAATCGCCGAGCAGTTGGGCGTCAGCGTCAAGACCATCGATCTGTATCGCGCGCGGGTCATGAAGCGCATGGCGGCCAGCCATTTGCCGGAGCTGGTGGGGATGGCGATTGCCGCCGGCCTGGTGGACCCCCTGCAATTGCGCTGATAGGCCTCAGGCCACGGCAATCTGCAGGCTCGGCCGGTCGCTGGCCCTTGTTGCCAGCACGCGCTCGATGGCGCCGGTCAGCAGGTTTTCCAGTAACTCGGTGCGTTCGGCATCATCCAGCGCCTGCCCGGCCAGCCAGCTCGGCGCATTGTTCAGCAGCGTGGCGATCGCGTGGCCGGCCGCTTGCAGGGCGTGGACACTCAGCCGCCGCGGTCGCCCGAGCATTTGCAGCAGTCGGCGCTCGTATTGTTCGCGCAACTGCCGGACCCGTAGCTGCTGGTCTTCCGTGAGGCAGCCGCAATCACGCTCCACCAGGCGGAAGTGCCATGGCATCTCTCGATGCAAATTCAGGTGGGCGTGGATCAGCCGTTGCAGGTTGTCCTGGCGTGAGCGCGGCCGTTGCTCGACGCGCCCCAGGGTGGTCAGCAGTTCTTCGTAGAACTCTTCGATCCAATCCAGCAGCAGGTGCTGCTTGCTGGGGTAGTGGTGGTACAGCGAGCCCGGGGTCAACCCCAGGCTGCTGGCCAGCTCGCGCATGCCGACTTGACCGAAGCCTTTACTGGCGAGCAACTCCAGGGCCTTGTTGCGGTGTTCGCACAAGCGCGAGCGATACTCAGCCATAGGTATGGAAGCCGCGCCCGGTCTTGCGCCCCAGGTAACCGGCGGCCACCATTTCCTTGAGCAGCGGCGCGCTGCGGTATTTGCTGTCCTGGAAGCCCTCGTAGAACGCTTCGAGGATCGCCAGCAAGGTGTCCAGGCCGATCAGGTCGGCCAGGGCCAGCGGGCCGATCGGCTGGTTGCAGCCCAGGCACATGCCGGCGTCGATGTCTTCGGCGCTGGCCAGGCCTTCCTGGAACACCAGGATCGCTTCGTTGATCATCGGCACCAGAATCCGGTTGACCACGAAACCCGGGCGGTTGCCGGCGGTGATCGCAGTCTTGCCCAGGTGCTGCGCCAGCTCGATGGCCTGAGCGTGGGTCGTGTCGCTGGTCTGCAGGCCACGGATCACTTCGATCAGGCCCATCACCGGCACCGGGTTGAAAAAATGCAGGCCGATAAAGCGCTCGGGGGCGTTAACGCCAGCCGCCAGTTCGGTGATGGACAGCGAAGACGTATTGGAGGCAATCACGCATTGCTCATCGACGTGAGCGGCGATCTGTTGCAGCACGCGCCGCTTCAGTTCGAGGTTTTCCGTGGCGGCCTCGATGACCCATTGGGCATTCGCCAGGCTGGCGTAGTCGGTACTGGTGCGGATCTTGCCCAGCGCCGTATGCTTCTGGGGTTCGCTGAGGATGCCCTTGCTGACTTGGCGATCAAGGTTCTTGCCCACGGTGGCCAGGGCTTTTTCCAGGGCGCCGGCGGAAATGTCCAGCAAGGTCACGTTGATGCCGGCCACGGCGCAGATCTGGGCGATGCCGTTACCCATGGTGCCCGCGCCGATCACGCCGATATTCTGCAGATTCATCGTCAGTCTCTCTTCAATTGTGCGCTGCCGTCGCACGGCAGACATGCCTTGCAATACGGTCCATTGGGCGAGAGTCTAGGGCCCGACAATGTGGCGGCCTATGCCGAAACCTGTCAGTTGTATTGGCGTTTCTTACCATGTGTCCGCTACAGGAACTCAGAATGATGCCCACCCGGGAAAAGGATTCGGTTGCCGTCTACTTCGTGCAGGTCATGATCCATGCGCTACGCGATCAGCCCGAGCGGCTCGCCGCGGTGCTGTGCGAAGCGGGCATCGCGCCGGCGTTGCTGACCCAGCCCGAGGCCCGGGTGCCGGCCAGCGCGTTTGCGGCGTTATGGCTGATTCAGATTCGGGAGTTGAACGACGAGTTCTTCCGCCTGGACTCCCACGGCATGCCGCCGGGCAGTTTCGCCCTGATCTGCCGTGGCCTGATCCAGGAGCCGAACCTGGGCAAGGCGCTCACCCAGTGCCTGGCCAGTTTCGCCCTGTTCCTGCGCGATTTTCGCGGCAGCCTCAGCGTGCATGGCAAGCGCGCGGTACTCAGCCTGGAAGTTGGCGGCGGCGATGAGGACACCCGGCGTTACGGTGAGGAAACCTTCCTGGTGCTGATGATCAGCCTGCTGTGCTGGCTGGGCGGACGCCGCGTGCCCATCGATCGCGCCGACTTTCGCCATGTGCGTGCGCCGCTCAGCGACGATCAATTGCTGTGGGGCTACAACCTGACGTTTGGCGCGGCCCGCACCGAAATCGAGTTTGCCAGCAGCTACCTGCGTCTGGCCGTGGTGCAGGACTTGGCGTCGCTCAAGGTGTTTCTGCGCAGCGCGCCGCAATGGCTGGTGATCCGCTTTCGCAACCAGGACGGCATGGCGACCCAGGTCTACCAACGCCTGCGTGGCAGCCACTACAGCCAGTGGCCGGCGCTGGAGGATCTGGCCGTGGATTTGCACATGAGCCCCAGCACCTTGCGCCGCCGATTGGAGCGCGAAGGTTGCTCGTTTCAGGAGATCAAGGACGAAGTGCGCCGCAGCCTGGCGCTGGAACTGCTCTGCCAGACGCGCGCCAGCATCGGTGAAATCGCCGCGCAATGCGGTTTTCAGGAACCCAGCGCATTCCATCGCGCGTTCAAGAAGTGGACCGGCGAAAGCCCGGGGCGTTACCGCGAGCGGGTCCAGGGCAAAGTGTCGCGGCCTGCGCGCCTGGACGCCTGAGTCATTTTCGGTTGAGCGCCGCGTCGCGGTAAGTCCTGGGTAACTCGCCGGTCCATTGGCGAAAGGCCCGGGTGAACGCCGAAGGGTCCGAGAACCCCAGCTGTTGCGAGGTCTGGTTGATCGACATCGACGTCTGGCTCAAGTAGTGAATGGCCATGTCGCGGCGTACCCCGTCCTTGAGTTTCTGGAACTTGCTGCCTTCGGCCAGCAGCTTGCGCCGCAGCGTTCTTTCCGTCAGGTGCAGCTCACTGGCGGTGCTCTGGATGGTGGCCTTGGCGAGATCGCTGACGTTCTCCAGGTGGTCCAGCACCCGTCGCGTGTAAACCGGGTAATAGGCGGGGCGGGTGAACCAGTCCACCGGTGCGCGCTGCAGGTGGTAGGCCAGGGTTTCCGCGGTTTGTACCAGCGGCGCGGTGAGCATCCGGGCGTCGAACACCAGGCAGGTCTCGGGTTGGTCAAAATGCGTGGGGCACGGAAACATCAAGCGGTATTCCGCTGAATGGGCAGGCTCGGGATGGTCGAACGTCACCCGCTTGAGCGTGATCCGCTGGCCGATCAGCCAACTGGGGAAACGATGCCAGAGCAAGAGTAAAAAACCCCTCAACAGGTAACCGGGGTCCAGGCTCGGGTCGCTCAAGGCCATGGAAAACATGGCCTCATCACCGACGACTTTCAGCTCCAGGTGCAGGGAGTCGTTCATCACGTTGTAGAAATGGCTGAGCTTGTAATACACCGAATGCAGGTTGTGCGAGTGGATCACTTGCTTGGCCATTATCGCGAAGCAGCCCTTCGGGCAGCGCTGTGAGCCTGCGCCGAAAAACTCATCATCACTCAAGCGCCACACGGCCTGCATCAAGCGACTGAACTGGTCGGGGGTGATGCGCAGGTGCAGGTTGTCCAGGCGCTTGCGGCTGATGCCGGCTTCCTTGAGCAATACCTCTTCGTCCAGCGCGAGGTGGCGCGCAGCCGTCATCAGGATGTGGGCGAAGTACATGGAGATGGAATAACGCTCGATGCCCATCGTTCAGGAGTCCGGCAGCAGGGGAGGTTAGTTTAGCCAAAAGTGACTGTCCGTTTATGTCTGTTTTTCGACTGATTTGGTAATTGCCACGCGGGGCTGGATCGGAGGAAGCTGAATAGAGCTTTGCGCTGCTGGCTTCGTCCCTGCTTGCTACCGACCCGGGTTTTTAAGGTAATGGCCGTTTTGGTCAATTACCCGGCATGGGGTAGCGGGCGAAGGGTGTAGCGGCCTGTCTAACGAGTGAATGAGGAAAGTAACAATGAGTGGTTATGCCCATCCGTACCGCGACACCGAATTCGTGCTGGAGGAACTGGTCGGCTTTGAGCAGTTGTGCGCGAGCGCCCAGCTTCAGGATGTCAACAGCGAGTTGGTCAGCGCCATCTTGAGCGAGGCAGGCCGCTTGGGCTCCGGCGTGCTGGCGCCGCTCAACCGGGTCGGTGATACCCAAGGTACGCACCTGGGGGAACAGGGTGTGCAAGAGGCACCGGGTTTTGCCGAGGCATATCGGCAATTCCAGGAAGGCGGCTGGCCCTCGTTGACCGCTGCGGAGCAACACGGCGGGCAGAACCTGCCGAACGTGATCGGCACGGCCGTCAATGAGATCTGGCACTCAGCCAATATGGCGTTCGCCTTGTGCCCCATGTTGACCCAAGGCGCCATCGAAGCCATCGCCCATCACGGCTCGGCCGAACTGCAAGGCGCCTACCTGGAAAAACTGGTGAGCGGCGAGTGGACCGGGACGATGAACCTGACCGAGCCGGATGCCGGCTCCGATCTGGCGGCCATCAAGAGCCGCGCCGTGCCCCAGGGCGACCACTACCTGATCACCGGGCAGAAGATTTTCATCACCTGGGGCGATCACCAGATGACCGACAACGTCGTGCATTTGGTCTTGGCACGCTTGCCGGATGCGCCGGCGGGCGTCAAAGGCATTTCGCTGTTCGTGGTGCCCAAGTTCCTGCTCGATGCCCAGGGCCAGCCGGGTGTGCGCAACCGCGTGCAGTGCATCTCCCTGGAACACAAACTGGGCATTCATGGCAGCCCGACCTGCGTGATGAATTTCGGCGATCCCGAAGGGGCCGTCGGTTATCTGCTTGGCGAGCCGCACATGGGCCTGGCCTGCATGTTCACCATGATGAACCACGCCCGCCAGAGTGTCGGCCTGCAGGGGCTGTCGATTGCCGAGCGCGCTTACCAGCAGGCCCGTCAATACGCCAAGGACCGTCTGCAGGGCACGCGCAAGGATGGCAGCCGTTTCTCGATCATCCACTTTCCCGATGTGCGCCGGATGCTGTTGCAGATGAAAGCGTCCATCGAAGCGATGCGCGCGTTGTCGCTGGTGGCCGCCGCCGAAGTCGACCGTGCCGCGCATGCGCCCACGCCGGAGCTGGCGCGCCATCACCAGGGGCGGGTCGATGTGTTCACCCCGATCGTCAAAGGCTGGCTGACCGAACTGGCCCAGGAAGTCACCTCCCTCGGCGTGCAAATCCACGGCGGCATGGGCTTCATCGAAGAGACCGGCGCGGCGCAGCATTATCGCGATGCGCGCATCCTGACCATTTATGAAGGCACCACCGGCATTCAGGCGCTCGACCTGGTGGGGCGCAAGACCCTGCTGAACCAAGGCGCGTTACTGAACAGCCTGCTCGAGGAAATGGATGAAACCGTCGAGCAACTGCGTCACATCGATGCCCTCGACTATCAGGCCGTGGCACTGGCCGCTGCGCTCGGCGCCGGGCGCGAGGCCTTGTCGCGGTTACTCGACAACGCCAAGCACGATGCGGATTGGGCCGGCAGTGTCAGCGTCAACTTCCTGATGCTCTTCGGCTACCTGTCGGGCGGCTGGCTCATGGCGCGTTCTGCTGTGCAGGCGCATGCGCAGTTGGAAGCCGGCACGGGCGATGCGGCCTTCCTCAAGGCCAAGGGCGTCAGCGCACGCTTCTACGCGGAGCAATTGTTGCCGCGGGTACACGCATTGTTGGCGGCGGTCAGCGCTGGGAGCGCGAGCATCATGGCGTTGGATGAAGAACAGTTCTGACAGCGCGTTGATTTTTGTGCCTAACTTTTTTGAGGTTCACCCCATGCATCACCAGCGCATCCGCCTGGATTCCTTGCACGAAAAAATCATGAGCGCGGCGCAGGCCGCCGCGTTCATTCAAGACGGCATGACCGTGGGCATGAGTGGTTTCGGTGGCGCAGGGGACGCCAAGGCCGTGCCGCTGGCGCTCATCGAACGAGCGCGGCAGGATCCGCTCAAGATCAATCTGATCACCGGCGCGAGCCTCGGTCGTGGCCTGGACGGGCAGATGGCCGAGGCCGGGCTGCTGGCGCGGCGCATGCCGTTTCAAGGCGACCCGGTGCTGCGCAAGGCGATCAACGAAGGCCGTGTGGTGTTTATCGACCAGCACCTGAGCGAAGTGGTCGAACAACTGCGTGACGGCAGCCTGCCCAATCCGGATATTGCGGTGATTGAAGCGGTGGCGATCACTGAGCAGGGCCATATCGTGCCGACGTCTTCGGTCGGCAATTCGGCCAGTTTCGCCCAGACGGCACGGCAGGTCATCGTTGAGCTGAACCTGGCCAGCAGCCCCTATTTCGAAGGGATGCACGATATTTTCCTGCCCCACGGGCGCCCTGGCCGCGGGCCGATTCCGGTCATCCGCGCGGATGATCGCATCGGCACCCAGGCCATCGAAATTGACCCTGCCAAGATCGTCGCCATCGTGCTCTGCGACACGCCGGAATCTGCGATTCCGATGCTGCCGCCCGATCATGAGACCCAGGCGATTGCCGACCATCTGGTGGCTTTTTTCGAGCAGGAAGTGGAGCACAAACGCTTGGGCAGAAGCCTGGCGCCGTTGCAAGTCGGCGTCGGCTCCATTGCCAACGCCGTCATGTGCGGGCTGATCGATGCGCCGTTCACCGACCTGGTGCAGTACTCGGAGGTGTTGCAGGATTCGACCTTCGAATTGCTCGACGCGGGCAAGCTGAAGTTTGCCTCCGGCTGTTCGATTACCTTGTCCGGCCCCTGCGGCCAGCGGGTGTTCGGCAACCTGGGAAAATACGCCGACCGCCTGGTGTTGCGGCCCCAGGAAATTTCCAATAACCCGGAAGTGATTCGACGCTTAGGCGTGATTGCCATCAACACCGCGCTGGAGTTCGACCTGTACGGAAACGTCAATTCCACCCACGTTTGTGGCACGCAGATCATGAATGGCATCGGTGGCTCGGGAGACTTCGCCCGCAACGCGCTGCTGTCGATTTTCGTGACCAAGTCGATCGCCAAGGACGGTGCGATTTCCCGCGTGGTGCCGATGGTCAGCCATGTCGACCACACCGAGCATGACGTCGATATCCTGGTGACTGAGCAAGGGCTGGCCGACCTGCGCGGCCTGGCGCCGAAAGAACGGGCCGAGTTGATCATCAACCACTGCGTGCATCCGGATTATCGCGAGGCGTTGCGCAGCTACTTCAAGGCCGCGTGCGCCAAAGGTGGGCATACGCCGCATGTGTTGAGCAAGGCCTTGAGCTGGCACATCAACCTGCAGGAAACCGGTTCGATGCAGGCGGCCGCCGTCGGCGTCTAGGGTGTCTGCGCCAACTGAAACAAGCCCGCCATTGCGGCGGGCTCCTGCCGCATTCAGAGCTGCGGTAACTGACCGACCCGCGCCATCATTTCGGTGACGATTTGCAGGTCGAGGAGGAACTGCTCGACGGTCTTGAACTCATTGTCGGTGTGCCCGGTGTACTTCTCTTCCGGGCGTGCCAGGCCGAACTGCACGCCGTTGCGCAGTTCATGCACGGAGGTGGCGCCGGCCGAGGTGCCGAACGCGTGTTTCATGCCCAGGTTTTCCGTGGCCACCGCCAACAAGGCCTTGACCCACTCACCTTCCGGGTTGCGGTACATCGGTTCGGCGATCGAGTAGGTGAAGTTCACGTTGACCTTGGTTTTCTTGTCCCAGGCGCTGAGCTTGTCGGCAATTTGCGCTTTGAGTTTCTCCGGCGACTGACCCTTGGGCACGCGCAGGTTCACCGCCAGCTTGAAGCTCTTGTCGTCGAGGTCGACGAACGTCAGCGAGGTGGTCAGTGGGCCCATGAAGTCATCGGCGAAGCCCACGCCCAATTTGCCGCCCAGGTAATCCAGGCCCCAATTGTCGGCGGCATAACGCGCCGCGTCGGTGATGTGGTTGTGCTTGAGGGCGATCTTGCCATCGACGCTGTGGATCAGCTCCAGCATGCGCGCAACCGGGTTCACCCCGGATTCCGGTTCGGACGAATGCGCCGAGACCCCGGTGACCGTCAACTGCACCTGTTTGCCGACCACCTTGGCGCTCACCTGGAAGTCACCGCCATTGCGCTCGGCGTATTGCGTACCGGCCTCTTGCAGGCTGGCCGCCAACTCGGCGGGCTTGTCGCTGAGCAACGTGGCGACCGACGCCGAGGGAATCTGGTTGGTGGCCTTGCCGCCGGTCATGGCGATGATCTCTGCGCCTTTGCCTTCGCCTTTGCGGCGTGGGAAGGTGGCCATGATCGTGCCGTAACCTTTTTCGGCAATGACCACCGGGTAGCCGCCATCCAGCGCCAGGTTGTACGGCGGCGTCGGGTTGCGTTCGAAGTAATAGGGGATCGCGTCGCCGGAGGTTTCCTCGGTGGTGTCCACCAGCAGCTTGAACGTGCGCGCCAGCGGCAGCTTCTCTTCCTTGATCACCTTCATGGCGTACATCGCCACCACGATGCCATTTTTGTCGTCTTCAGTCCCGCGGCCGTACATGCGGTCGCCAATCAGCGTGACCTTGAACGGATCGAGCCGGGTGCCGTCTTTCAACACCCAGTTTTCCGGCGTCACCGGCACCACATCCGCATGCGCGTGGATGCCCACCACTTCATCGCCGCTGCCTTCCAGGGAGATTTCGTACACGCGGTTATCGATGTTACGGAAGTTCAGGTTGAAGGCTTTCGCCAGGCCCTGCAGCTTGTCGGCGATCTTGAGGAATTGCGGGTTTTTGTACTGCGGCACGCCGTCGACGTTGAACGTCGGAATTTCCACCAGCTCGCGCAGGGTCTCGGTGGCGGCCTTGGCGTATTTCAGCCGCGCATAAATGCCCAGCAGGCGATTGATTTCGTTCTGTTGCTCGGCGCTCAGGGGTTTGTGCTCGAGAAAGGCGCTGATCGCCGGCCCCGTATCGCTGGTTTTGCCCAGCTCGCCCTGGGCCAGGGTGCCGAGGAAACCGTTGAAGTCAGTGACCGAGGTTGCGCTGAAGTCCTTCAGAATCGCCGTGCTCTGCTGTGGGGTGATATTGGCGAAAGCCGGGCTGACGAGGGTCGAAAGGCTCGCGGCGAACACGCTGGCGACAGCCAATTGCTTGAGTGGAAAGTACATGGCGGGACGCATTCCTTTGCTGGTAGTGAGTGGGGGATTTCTGATCATTAAGTCAGAAATATTTCCACACACTACCACCACAGGGACTGAGAATGGCAGACCTTGGCGTAGGAAATTTCTCAGTCAAACGCCCCCGCGTCGAAGGGTACATCCCTGTGCGCGCGGGCGTTGAATCGTGTTCAGGTCAAGGTTGGCCAGGGTGCGGCGCAGGGTAATCGGCCGTTACGTCCAGTGCTTTGGCGTAGGGCCCATCCCACAACTGCTCATGCAATTGGCCTATACGCTTGGCCATCGCTTCGCTGTGCATGACCACCTCCAGGTTGCGCGAATTATCCAGATAACCGCCCAGCCAATTGCTGGTGCCGACCCAGGCCACTTGCCCGTCGATCTCCAGGGTCTTGCTGTGGATCACCCGTGCGTAGGGGATAAACCCTTGCTTGGCCTGGGGCAGGGTGACGATCTTGATCTGCACGTTGGGCAGCACCGCGAGGCTTTTCAAATAGGGCAGTTCCAGCGCATCGGTGTTCCAGTTGGACACCATCAGCTTGATCGACACCCCGCGTGCGGCGGCGGCACGCACCGCGTTGTCGATCACCGCATAGTAGGGCCGGGTTTTATCCGGGCCGTAGGACAGCGGCGCGTAGTCCAGCAGTTGCACGCGCACTTCGTGCTTGGCTTCGCCGAGCACGCGCGGCAGTTCGAGTTGGGAGTCGCCCACCCCGGGCGGGTTGTAGCGTTGCGGGCTGGCCACCAGGTAATTGCCGCTGCGCGCAGGCGCCTGGCCGGCCATCGGCAGCGGCACCGGGCTGTGTGCGCTCAGCGCCGCCTGGGCTTGCCAGTCCTGATCGAAAATCGCCTGGACCTGGCCGACCACCGTGGCGTCGGTGATGCGCAGCCCGGTTTCGTGGATATGTTCCAGGGAACGCCAGTCGAAATTCTGGCTGCCGACAAACGCCTGCTGCCCATCCACCACCATGTATTTGGCGTGGATGATGCCGCCACTCAGTTGCGCGTAGGGCAGCACGCGCAAGGTCAGGTTGGGAATCGCGCGCAGGCGTTCCAGGGTGGAAGCTTCTGATAGGCGAATGCCTTTTTCCTCCAGCAGGAAGCGAATTTTCACGCCGCGTTTACCGGCGGCTTCCAGGCGCTCGATCACCCGCTCCAGCACCGAGCCTGGATGGTCGGCGGCATAAAACTGGCCGATGTCGATCGTGCTTTTCGCGCCGTCGAACAGCTCGATCCATACCGGGCCCGGCTGGCGTAGATCGGCGCTCGCCAGGTCGGTGTCCAGCGGCACGGTGTGTACCAGTTCAAACCCCGGAATTGAAAAGTCCGCCTGGGCCAGCGGACTGAGCAGCAAGCCGGCGAGGCCGGCGATACGGCATTTCATCGATAGGGACATAGGCATCTCGTCAGGGAAAAAGACAGGGCGGGCGCCTCACGCGCCCGCCCTGACAGTCATGCCGTGCGGCTGTGCAACGAGGCGGGCACCAGGTGCGGCACTTCGCCTTGCACGCGGGCCCCGGTGGCAGCGCGGATCAGCAGGATCTTTAACTGATCGTTGATGCGTTCCAGGCTGTCCTGGAAGAAGTTGTGGAACACCACGCAGAACAGCGCGATGGCGATCCCCAGGCCCGTCGCGAACAACGCGGTGCCGATACCGCCGGAAATCTGCCCAGGGTCGGACACCCCCGCGCTGGCCAACGCCTTGAAGGTGTCGATGATGCCGAGGATGGTGCCGAGCAAGCCCAGCAACGGCGCGGCGGTGGTGATGGTTTCGATGATCCACAGGCTGCGGGCCAGTGGGGCGCGGGTGGTCAGGTACTGGGTTTCGATCACATCATCCAGGTCCTTGCGCGAACCCTGCGAGGCTTTCTGTGCCAGCACCGGCATCACCATGTTCAGCGGCAGGCTGTCGCGGCGGCTCAGGCTTTCCGGCAGGTCACGTTCGCTGTGTACGTGGGCGCCCAGCACCTCGGTCAAGGCACGGGCCTGGCGGCGCACATAGGCGAAGTAAATACCGCGCTCGATGGTGATAAA
The DNA here is from genome assembly GCF_002028325.1 of Pseudomonas veronii. Lineage (NCBI taxonomy): Bacteria > Pseudomonadati > Pseudomonadota > Gammaproteobacteria > Pseudomonadales > Pseudomonadaceae > Pseudomonas > Pseudomonas veronii. Next base: position 2,067,122 of record NZ_CP018420.1, read on the forward strand.
GATGGCGATGGCCATCGCGGCGTACATCACATAGAAGGTGATGTCGTGGAGCAGGTTCATGTTCATGTTCGATTACCTCGCCGTTAGAAATTGGCTTCCAGGGACACCGTCACGGTGCGTTCCAGGCCAACGATGTAGGCCGGGTCGCCGTCGCGGAAACCGCTGTAGCTGGCCGCGTTGGTCTTGGTGGTGTACACGCCGTCCAGGTACTTCTTGTCGAACAGGTTGTCGACGTTCAGGCGCAGGGTTGCGTCCTTCACCACTTTCTTGTCCACCGGCAGGTAGATACCGGCGCCGGCATTGAACACAGTGCGGCCGGAGATGGCTTCGTCGTTGGTCAGGTCACCGTAGAGCTTGCTGGTGTATTTGCCGCCGAAGGTGCCGTAGAAGCGTCCGTCGTCATACCCGATGTTGGCGGCCAGCATGTTTTTCGGCACGTTGGCGAACTGCTTGCCGCTGGTGGGCAACAGGATGGCTTTGCCCGCGTTGTACACGGTCAAGTCGTCCTGTTGCTCGGCCTTGGTATAGGTGTAGGAGGTGTAGTAGTTGAAGTGGTGGGGCAGCAGGCCGCTCCATTCCAGCTCCAGGCCGCTGTTGTTGACCGATCCGGCGTTGATGTCGGCGAAGTCGCCGTTGACGTCCTTGGACGAAACCTGGCGATCCTTGAACTGCATGTAGAACAAGGTGGCGGCCACGGTCATGTCGTCGCCGGTGAAGCGCCAGCCCAGCTCATGGTTCCAACTGGTTTCCGGCTTGGAGTTGATCGAGTCCACGCCCTTGTCGTACAGCACGTAGTTCTGTGGGATACGCATGTTGCGCGACAGGCTGTAGAACAACTGGTCGCGTTCGTCGAGCTGGTACTTGAGGCCGGCGTTGGGCAGCAGCTTGTTGTAGGTCTGGTGACGTTTTTCCGGCTGCTCGGTGAGGCTGCCGTTGTTGGTGCCGTCGCGCTTGACGTTCATGTAGGCCAGGCCGGCCACCAGGGTCCAGTCCGGGTTGATGTACCAGGTGTCCTGGGCCCAGACTTTCTGCGCCGGCGTGACGGTGAAACGATCGCGGCCTTGCACGGTGTTGCCGTTGGCATCGACCACGGAAGTGCCGTCCGGCCAGGTGTCGGTAGGCTTGCCGTTGCTCTTGAGCGCGATGAACGGTTGGGTCTGGCTTTGGCGCGCTCGCTCGTACCAGTAGCCGAATTGCAGGCTGTGATCGCCCAGGTCCCAGTTCAGTTTGGTGGTAATGCCGGGGCGCCAGGTCTGGGTGCGGGAAGGGCGGTAGTACACGCCGGTGGTGGAGGAGCCGTCGGCATTGTATTGCGCGGCGGTGGGCAAGTTGCCCAGGTCGAAGACGCCGCCTGCGTTTGAGCCGCGGTTCAGCGCGTAGCTCGACGAACCGACGCCGCTGCCGTTACCCCAGTAGTAATACGGGATCACCGACAGGGCCAGGTTGTCGGCCAGTTTGAACTGGGTATTGAGCACGCCGGTAAAGGTCTGGAACGGGTTCTGCGCGAGGGCGTAGTAGCTGTTGAGCTTGCCGTTGCTGCCGACCGTCGGTGTGGCGGGGTAGGGGTCGAACTTGCGGCCGTTCTGCTGGAACTGCGATTTGGTCAGTTGGCTGTAGCTGTTGTTGTCCTGCTCGTGGTACTTGAGGATCAGGTTGGCGGTGTTGCCGTTGCCGGCGTCGAAGAAGCTGTTCCACTCGACCTTGTCCGCACGCACGGCGCCCGAGCCGCGCCACATCTGCCCTTCGGTATGGGACGCCGACAGCCAGTTGCTCAGGCCGTTGACCTCACCGGTGTTGAGCCGGGCAAAGGTCTTGCGGGTGGCGTTGCTGCCGATGGTCTGTTTGACGAAGGCCCCGGTTTCCTTGGTGGGGCGAATGGTCACGATACCGATGTTGCCGCCGCTGGAACCGATGTGCGGGCCGTCGGCCTCCGACGAGCCTTGGGTGACGAAAATCTGGTCGATGTTTTCCGGGTCGCCCAACAGGTTGGAGTACAGCGCGTAGTTGCCGGAGTCGTTGATCGGCATGCCGTCCACCGACATCCCCACCTGGTCGGAGTTAAGCCCGCGCATGGTGAAGCGAAAACCCGACAGGCCGGTGGCATCTTCGCTGGAGATGTTCAGGCCCGGGGTGTACTTGAGCTTGTCGATGGCGTTGCCGGTGGCGGTTTGTTTATCCAGCGCTTCCTTGGTTATCGTGGAGCGCCCCTTGATGCTTTCTTCCTGCACCATGTAACCGCCACCGGCAGTGGCCTTGCCCTGTACGCCGATGGTGCCGACGTCGCTGTCGCCGGTGTCGGCCATGACCATGCCATGCCCCATGCTCGCGGCAACGAGTGCCAGATGAATCCGTGTGAACCTCATCAGTGTCGTCCTAGTGTCGGGTGCTTATTGCACGCTGTAGTTGAAGGTGGCGGTGAAGCGCTGCTCGTTGCGCCCCCCGAAGGCTTGCTCGGGGAACGGCTTGACCTGCTTGATACGCCGCAGGCTGTTGGCGGCGGCCCGGTTGAGCAACATGCTCGAGGCCGGGGTCTGCACGCCGGAGTCGAGTACCCGACCCTGGCGGTCCACCAGCAGCCAGACCACCACGTCGCCACTTGGGCGTTCGAGGGAGGCCTGGCGTCCGGTGGGGTATTGCTTGTAAGTGTCCAGCTCGTTACGCAAACCCTTGAGGTAACCGCCCTCCAGGGCCTGGCCGTCGACCTTGGGCGGTGCGGGCGGGGCCGGAGTCGGCGCAGCCTGGGCGACCGCCGCCGGCGCGGGTTTGGCCGCCACCGGGGGCGGTGTCGGCGTGGGTTTGGCGACCACGGGCTTGGGCACCGGCTTGGGCTTGGGTTCAGGTTTCGGCACCGGCTTGGGCGGTGGCGGGGGCGGTGGTGGAGGGGCCGGCTCGGCCTCTTCATCCTCGATCACCGGCGGTGGCGGTGCTTGCTCCACCACGGGTGGCGGCACCACCTCGGGCTCCGGCTCGACCAATGCCAACTCGACCGCCGACTCGTCGTACACCGGTTCGACCTTCAACGTCTGGGACTGGATACCCAGTGCAATCAGCACCAGGGCGATCAGGGCCGGGACACTGCCCAGCAGCCGACGCGCACGAAACAGGACATACATGATCAGGACTTACGCGTGGCGATGGACACGGAGGTAAAGCCACCCAGACGCAGGGTGTCCATCACCTCCACCAGGCGCGAAACCTCCACGCCCTTGTCGCTGTTGACGATGATCGTCGACTTGGTATCCGGCTTTTCCGCCGCCTTCAGCGCCGGTACCAGAGCGTCGACCGTGAGGTCCTTGCCATCCAGTTGCAACTGGCCTTCCAGGCCCAGGGTGAGGATGAATTTGTTCTGCGGCTTGAGCTGCTGCGAACTGCTGGCGCTGGGCAGTTGAGTCTTCATGCCGAGTGCCGGAATCACGTTCAGACTCACGAGTACGAAAAACACCAGGAGGAACATCATCACGTCGATCATCGGGATCAGTTCGATGTGTGCCTTGCGTTTTTTCGGTTCGTCCCAGGTTCTCATTCCGCTACCCCGTTATTGAATTAGGGGCGACACGCTAACAACGAAAAATGACCGAACGGTTAACTTTAATTTACGTTTTGACGTGTCTAGGACGTGTCTTACAGATCGGTTTCCGGTCAATTTCACGACGTAATGAAACTGAAACGCCGGGGGTACATTCTCGAAAAATTTACACCGAGAGCCGTCTTGTATGAGTCAGTCATTGCCGCATTTGTTGACTTCGCGTTTGCTGTTGCGGGCGCTGGAAAGCGACCAGGCCGCGGTACTTTCCAGCCTCGCCAACGGGCCGAAGATTGCTGACAACACGGCCAACATTCCATCGCCCTATACCCTGGAAACGGCCCGGACGTTTATTGACGGGATGCAAGACAAATACCGCGCCGGCAACCTGTTGAGCCTGGGCATGCACCTGCGCGAAACCGGCGAATTGATCGGCATCGTCAGCCTGCGTCTCAATGCGCGTCACCACTACGGGCACCTGGGCGGATGGGTGGCGGCGCACTGTCGCAACCAGGGCTATGCCGCCGAGGCAGCGCGTGCGGTGATGGACTTCGGGTTCGCCGAACTGGGTCTGTACCGAGTGGGCAGCCAATGCTTTGCCCGCAACAAGGAGTCGGCGCGGGTCATGGAGAAAATCGGCCTGCTGTACGAAGGCTGTATGCGCGCCGCGTTTCTCAAGAATGGGGTGTATGAGGACTTGCTCGGGTTTGCGACCGTGCGCAATGACTGGGAGCGCCGGGCGTGAGTCGCGCGGTTGACCATGATCGGCGCCGGGTGCTGGCCGGGCTGGCGCTGGCCACCACCTTTTCGATCCTCAGCCCGTTTGCCCGCAGTGCGGGGATCGATTATCCGTTCACGTTGGGCGTGGCCTCGGGTGATCCGTTGCCGGATGGTTTCGTGATCTGGACGCGCCTGGCGCCGTTGTTCAATGCGGCGGACGGTCGCGGCGGGTTGGCGCGTGCGGTGCCGGTGCGTTGGCGGGTCGCCAGCGATGCGGGGATGACGCGCATTGTGAGGCAGGGCGAGGTGATGGCGAGTGAGCGCTTTGCCCACTCCGTGCATGTGGAGGTCGCGGGGCTGGAAGCCGGCAGGCCGTATTGGTATCAGTTCGAAGGGCTGGGGGCGCAGAGCGCGGTGGGGCAGTCGCGTACCGCGCCGGCTTTGCATGCCCTGGCGACGGCGCGCTTGGGGTTCGTGTCGTGCTCCCACTGGGAACGCGGGTACTTCAGTGTCTATCGTCACCTGGCGGCGGAGCAGCCGGACCTGGTGTTTTTCCTCGGTGACTATATCTACGACAGTTCCTACGCGGCCGATTCGGGAAAAGTCATTCGTTCCCACGGCAGCGGCAACGCGCTGACCCTGAGCGACTATCGCAACCGCTATGCGCTGTACAAGACCGATCCGGATCTCCAGGCCTTGCACGCGGCGGCGCCCAGCGTGGCGACCTGGGACGATCACGAGGTGCAGAACGACTATGCCAGCCGCTGGTCCCAGGACCCGAAGGTTGCCGTGGCACAGTTTCTCAAGCAGCGGGCGGCGGCGTATCAGGCCTATTACGAGCATATGCCGCTGCGCGTGAGCAGCCTGCCCAACGGGCCGGATATGCGCGTTTATCGGCGCCTGGACTACGGCCGCCTGGCACGTTTCCATGTGCTCGACGGTCGACAGTATCGCTCCGAGCAACCGTGCATTCAGGCCAACGGCAGCCATCAGGGCCACATCGCCGCCAACACCTGCAGCGACTTGCGCGACCCCGCTCGCACCATGCTCGGTTGGCAGCAGGAGGCCTGGCTGGACCAGGGGTTTGCCCAGTCGAAAGCGCAATGGAACGTGATCGCCCAGGACTTGCTGGTGGCGCCGCTGCTGCAGCGCGACCTGACCCAGCACACGCTGGGCCATTGGACCGATGGTTGGGATGGCTACATGGCGAACCGTTCACGGATGCTCGCGTCCATCGCGCGCCACCAGCTCAACAACCCGGTGTTCTGGGGCGGCGATATACATTCATTCTGGGCCACCGATTTGCATGCCGATGCCAACAACCCGGACTCGCCCGTGCTCGCCACCGAGTTCGTCGGCACCTCGGTGACCTCCGATGGGCCGCCTTATGACGTCTTCACCCAGATGCTGCCGCAGAATCCCCATGTGAAGTTTTTCGACAGCCGCCAGCGCGGGTATGTATCGGTGGCGTTGGATAGCCAGCGCATGCTCACGGACTTTCGTGTGATTACCGATCCGCGTGACCCGGCCGCCACGGTGTCGACGCTCAAGTCGTTCGTGGTGGAACCGGGGCGGGCCGGGGCGATCGCGGTTTAATCCAGGCTGTAGCGCACCGACAGCGTGCCCTTTTTCTCCGACACGGCCAGGATCGTCACCTGGCCCAATTCGCCTAATGCCTGGACATGCGTGCCACCACAGGCATACGCGGGCAACTCGCCGAAGCCGACTTCGCGGATGCCGTCTTCCAGGCGCATCTGGCGCGGGTAGTCGGCGGCGATCCAGTGGTCGAGCTGTTGTTGAAGCGTGTCGGCCTCCATGGCTTGTGCGCTTTCGCCGCGGATAAAGGTGATCTTGCCTTCGCCCGGCCAGTGGTGAGCCTTGATCGGCATCCAGCCCAACGCCTCGCCGGCGTTGCCGATCAAGTGTCCGGCGGAATGCAAGCGGGTGTGCAAGGCACGGCGTGGTGCATCGACCCGTGCGTTGATCGGGCCCGGTTCTACGGGCTGGTCGAGGTAATGCACCACGCGCTCCGCCTCCTGGGTCACCCGCAGCACCCGGCTGTCGCCCAGCCAGCCGGTGTCGAATGGCTGGCCGCCGCCCTGGGGGTGGAAAATCGTCGACTGCAGCGTGACCGCAAACTGCTCTTCGTGGGCGGTGCAGCTCAGCACTTCAAGCTCGGCGGTCAGGTGGTCGTGGGTGAAAAACAGGCGCTCGGTCATCGTCTACATCCGCATCAAGGTTCTGCGGGCAGTATAAATAGTGCGCAGATGGGTGATAATCCGTTCAATTATCAATGGACTTGTGCGTCATGAGCATCAATCTTCCTTTGCCGCTGCTGGGTGAAATGGCGATTTTCGTCAAAGTGGTGGAAGCCGGCAGTTTTTCTGCGGCAGCGCGACAACTGGGCGTGTCGCCTTCGGCGGTGAGCCGCAGCATCTCGCGTCTCGAACAGGCGTTGGCCACGCGCCTGCTGCAACGCACCACGCGCAAACTGCGTTTGAGCGAGGGCGGCGAAGAGGTGTTCAAGCGTTGTCAGGAGATGGTCAACGCGGCGCGCTCGGTGATGGAAATCAGCGGCCAGTTCACCCACGAAGCCGAGGGCCTGGTGCGGGTCAGCGTGCCCAAGGCGGTGGGGCGGTTCGTGGTGCATCCGTATATGCCGGAATTTCTGCGGCGCTATCCCAAGGTCGATGTGCAACTGATCCTCGAGGACCGGCAGGTGGACCTGATCGATGACAACGTCGACCTGAGTATCCGTATCACCGACAGCCCGCCGCCGGGCCTGGTGGGGCGGCAATTACTGCCCATCGAACACGTATTGTGCGCGACGCCGCAGTACCTCGCCGAGCACGGCACGCCGAGTCATCCCCATGATCTGCTGGCGCACAGCTGCATCTACCTGGGCGAAACCCCGGGGGACTCGCGCTGGAAGTTTCGCCGGGCGGGCAAGGCGGTCACGGTGGGCGTGCGGGGGCGGTATGCGGCGAACCACACCGGCGTGCGCCTGGATGCGGTGTTGCAGCATGTGGGGATTGGCAGCTTGCCGTATTTCACTGCACGGCATGCGTTGGATGAGGGGCGCCTGGTGCAGGTGTTGCCGGCGTGGGACTTTATTGCGTCCTACCATGGCGAGGCCTGGCTGCTGCACTCGCCGACGCGGTACCTGCCGCCGAAGGTGCGGGTGTTCATTGATTATCTGGTGGCGTGCATGGCCACCGAGCCGACGCTGCGCCGACGGTAGTGTGGGAGGGGGCAAGCCCCCTCCCACATTGAATGATCAGTGCTTGCTCTGGTCCTGCGGCATCGCCAGCAGCTGTTTTTCCTGGTTCCAGTCGAACGGTTCGTCGTTCTGTTCGGCTTCAAAGCGACGCTCTTCCAGGGCCTGGTACAGGTCCAGTTCTTCGTCGGGCATGAAGTGCAGGCAATCGCCGCCGAAGAACCACAGCAGGTCGCGTGGCACCAGATGAGCGATTTGCGGGTAACGCAGGATGACCTGGCTCATCATGTCCTGGCCCAGGTACTGGCTCTCGATCGGATCGATTGGCAGCAGGGCGCGCAGTTCATCGAAACGCTCCAGGAACAGCAGGTGGCTTTCCTCGGGCACCTGTTCGGCTTCGCCGACGGCAACCAGGATGCTGCGCAGGTGGTCGAGCAAGACGAGATGATCGGCAACGACGTTGGACACGAGATAAGTCCTCAAAGCAAAAACGGGCGCGAGAGTATATAGCTCAAGCGCCCGTAATTATATGGCCTGGGGGATCAGCGGACTTTACCCGCGGCCTGGGCCAGTTCTTCCTTGCTGAAATCATCCACGTCGATCACCTTGCGCCGTGCCGCTTCGGCTTCACGCAGGGTTTGCGCCTCGGCCGGTTGCAGCACCCCGGCGTGCAGTGCGGCGTCGATGGCCGGTTCGCCGGCAGCCGGTTTGACCTGGCCGCTTTTGAGGGCCGCATGCAGTTTTTTCTGCAGCGGATGGCTGGCGGCGAGCAGGTCGCAGGCATGTTGCAGGGCGCCCACCGGGTCTTGCGCCGATTGCGGGCGGTAGCAGCCAGCCAGCAGTTCTTCGAGGGTCGGATCGCCCTTGGCGCGACCGATCACCGCGGCCACTTCGGCATCCAGCGCATCGGACGGGCCGGTATGGCGACGGCCGAACGGGAACACGATGACCCGCAGCAGGCAACCGAGCAGCTTGTTCGGGAAGTTGCTCAGTAGTTCATCCAGTGCGCGTTCGGCTTCGCCCAGGCTTTCTTCCATGGCCCAGGTGAACAGCGGTTCCAGGTGGTCCGGCGAATCCAGGTCGTGATAACGCTTGAGCGCCGCCGAAGCCAGGTACATATGGCTCAGCACATCGCCCAGGCGTGCCGACAGGCGTTCGCGGCGTTTCAACTCGCCGCCCAGCAGCATCATGCTCAGGTCGGCGAGCAGGGCGAACGCCGCAGCCTGGCGGTTCAGCGCACGGAAGTAAGCCTGGCTCAAGCGGTTGCCGGGGGCTTTTTCGAAGTGGCCGAGGCCCAGGTTGAGCACCAGGGTGCTGGCGGCGTTGCTCACGGCAAAGCCGATGTGCTGCATCAGCAGGCCATCGAATTCCTTGAGCGCCTGGTCGTGGTCTTCGCGACCGGCCAGGGCCATTTCCTTGAGTACGAAGGGGTGGCAACGGATCGCGCCCTGGCCAAAGATCATCAGGTTGCGCGACAGGATGTTCGCGCCCTCCACCGTGATGAAGATCGGCGCGCCTTGCCAACTGCGGCCCAGGTAGTTGTTCGGGCCCATGATGATGCCCTTGCCGCCATGGACGTCCATGGCGTGGCTGATGCATTCGCGGCCGCGCTCGGTCAGGTGGTACTTGAGGATCGCCGACAGCACCGAGGGTTTTTCACCGAGGTCCACCGCGTTGGCGGTGAGCATGCGCGCGCTGTCCATCAGCCAGGCGTTGCCGCCGATGCGGGCGAGGGCTTCCTGGATACCTTCGAAGGCTGCCAGCGGCACGTTGAACTGCTCGCGTACCTGGGCGTATTGGCCGGTCACCAGGCTGGTGAACTTGGCTGCGCCGGTGCCGACCGCCGGCAGGGAAATCGAGCGGCCCACCGACAGGCAGTTCATCAGCATCATCCAGCCCTTGCCTAGCATGTCCTGGCCACCGATCAGGTAGTCCAGGGGGATGAACACGTCCTTGCCGGAGTTGGGCCCGTTCATGAATGCGGCGCCCAGCGGCAGGTGACGACGACCGATGTCAACGCCTGGCGTATCGGTGGGAATCAACGCGAGGCTGATGCCCAGGTCTTCTTCTTCGCCCAGCAAGTGGTCCGGGTCATGTGCCTTGAACGCCAGGCCGAGCAGGGTCGCGACCGGGCCCAGGGTGATGTAGCGTTTTTCCCAGTTCAGGCGCAGGCCGAGGGTTTCCTCGCCTTGCCATTGACCTTTGCAGATCACCCCGGTGTCGGGCATGGCGCCGGCGTCGGAGCCGGCCAGCGGGCCGGTCAGGGCGAAGCAGGGAATATCGTCGCCACGGGCCAGGCGCGGCAGGTAGTGGTTGCGTTGTTCATCGGTGCCGTAATGCAGCAGCAGCTCGGCCGGGCCGAGGGAGTTGGGGACCATCACGGTGGACGCCAGGTCGCCGCTGCGGGTCGCGAGTTTCATCGCCACCTGGGAGTGGGCATAGGCGGAGAAGCCTTTGCCGCCGTACTCCTTGGGAATGATCAGGGCGAAGAAACCATGGGTCTTGATGTGTTCCCAGGCGGCGGGCGGCAGGTCCATGGCCTGGCCGATTTGCCAGTCGCTGACCATCGCGCACAGTTCTTCGGTCGGCCCATCGATGAACGCCTGCTCTTCTTCGGTCAGGCGTGCCTTGGGGTAGGCCAGCAACGTGTTCCAGTCGGGGCGGCCGCTGAACAGCTCGCCGTCCCACCAGACGGTGCCGGCGTCGATGGCATCGCGCTCGGTCTCGGACATTGGCGGCAAGACCTTCTGAAACCAACTGAACAGCGGCTTGGTGAAGTATTCGCGGCGCAGGTCGGGCAGCAGCAGCGGCGCGGCGACGATGGCAATCAACACCCAGCAGATCAGCAGCAGCCAACCCGGTGCGTGGCTCCAGGCGCCCATCGCCAGCAGGTATACGGCGACCACGCCGAGGGCGGGCAGGGGCGCGGTGCGGCGGTGTGCCAGGTAGGCAATGCCGACCACCAGAACCAGTATCCACAACAACAACATATTCAATCCTCCGTGAAACCAGGGGCGAAACCACCGTTGAGCTTAGTCGGCATCCGAGAAAGCGCGGTGATCAGGGTGTGGCGAGTTGTACTGGAAGCACCTTGGGATCACCGATCACCAGGCGCCGACATTTGGCCGAATCGTCGTTATCGCAGTGGCGGACCTGTCGTTAGACTCCAGGCTTCCCCCGGAGATCAAACCCATGGAAACGTACCTGAATCCCAGCCGCTTCATCGATAGTGACCACCCTGCGGTGGTGGAGTTCGCCGAAAAACATCGCGGTTCCAGCGCGGATTCAGGTGACCAGGCAGTCAGTCTTTATTACGCCGTGCGTGAGGCGGTGCGCTACAACCCCTATACCTTCAGCCGCGACCCCAACACCCTGAACGCCAGCTTCGCCCTGGCTGCCGGCCAGAGCTACTGCGTGCCCAAGGCCACCTTGCTCGCCGCCTGCGCACGGCACTGCGGGATTGCGGCGCGCATCGGCCTGGCGGATGTGCGCAATCACCTGTCGACGCCACGCCTGATCGCGCTGCTCAAAAGCGATGTGTTCGCCATGCACGGTTATACCGAGCTGTACCTGAACGGGCGCTGGGTCAAAGCCACGCCGGCGTTCAACCAGCAATTGTGCGAGCTGTTCGATGTGCCGCCGCTGGCGTTCGATGGGATCAACGACAGTGTGTTCCACGCCTTCAATCGCCAGGGCAAGCGCTCGATGGAGTACCTGGTGGACCATGGGCAATTTGCGGATGTGCCCGAAGATTTCTTCTTTGCCCACCTGGAGAAATGTTACCCGCACCTGTTTGGCGAGCAGATGCCGAGCGTGCTGGGTGACATGCAGGACGATTTAAGCCGCCCGTGAACCGGCGTATGCTGCTGCGTTCATCAAGCCATGTTCATCAACAATAAGGCGCGGTCATGCTGAAGATCTGGGGGCGTAAAAATTCATCGAACGTCAGGAAAGTCCTGTGGTGCGCCGAGGAACTCGGCCTGGACTATGAGGCCATCGATGCGGGCGGGGCGTTTGGCGTGGTGGACACGCCGCAATACCGCGCATTGAACCCGAATGGCCGGGTGCCGATGATCGAAGACGGCGACTTTGTGCTGTGGGAATCCAACACCATCGTGCGTTACCTCTGCGCCAAGCAGGCGTCGAACTGGTACCCGAGCGACGTGAAGGCGCGGGCCAGTGCCGAAAAATGGATGGACTGGACCACCTCGACCCTCGCCGAGCCGTTCAAGGCGGTGTTCTGGGGCGTGGTACGCACCCCGGCGGAAAAACAGAACTGGGACAGCATCAACGCCGGGCGCCAGGCCTGCATCGATGCACTCGGCACCGTGGAGAAGGCGCTCGCCGAACAGCCTTACCTGTCGGGCGACGCCATCGGCATGGGCGATATCCCCCTGGGCTGCTTTGTTTACGCCTGGTTTGAAATGCCCATCGAACGCCCGGCCATGCCCCACCTGGAGGCTTGGTACCAACGCCTGCAACAGCGCCCGGCGTACCGCAAAGCGGTGATGACCGCGTTGACCTGATACTGACTATTAATACAGGTGACTGTACTTGTGCGGCGCGGGCAAGCACCATGTTTGTCATGCGCCGCCGTTGAACGATGCGCGGTGTGCCCTCATCTATTGTCCCTATTCCCTTCTTTGGTGCGTATTCCGCTATGAGTTCCGCTCTGTCCATCCGGCAGCTAACCAAAACCTACGGCAACGGTTTCCAGGCCCTGAGTGGTATCGATCTGGACGTTGCCGAAGGTGATTTCTTCGCCTTGCTCGGCCCCAATGGCGCCGGCAAATCCACCACCATTGGCATTCTCTCGACCCTGGTCAACAAGACCAGCGGCACGGTGAATATCTTCGGCCATGACCTGGACAAATCCCCGGCGGCGCTCAAGCGTTGCATCGGCGTGGTGCCCCAGGAATTCAACTTCAACCAGTTCGAAAAGACCTTCGACATCGTCGTGACCCAGGCCGGCTACTACGGCATCCCGTCGAAAATCGCCAAGGAACGCGCCGAGCAGTACCTGACCCAACTGGGCCTGTGGGACAAGCGCGACGTGCCTTCGCGTTCGCTCTCCGGCGGCATGAAGCGACGCTTGATGATCGCCCGCGCGCTGGTCCACGAACCGCGCCTGCTGATCCTCGATGAGCCCACCGCGGGGGTGGACATTGAACTGCGTCGCTCGATGTGGACCTTCCTCACCGAGCTGAACCAGAAAGGCATCACCATCATCCTCACCACCCATTACCTGGAAGAGGCTGAGCAGCTGTGCCGCAACATCGGCATCATCGACCACGGCACCATTGTCGAGAACACCAGCATGCGCAACCTGCTGGGCCAGTTGCATGTGGAAACCTTCCTGCTCGACCTGAAGACCGAACGGTCGGCGCCGCCGCAATTGCTCGGCTACCCATGCCGCCTGGTGGACAGCCGTACCCTGGAAGTCCAGGTGGATAAAGCCATGGGCATCACCGCGCTGTTCGGCCAATTGGCGACCCAGCACATCGAAGTGCTGAGCCTGCGTAACAAAACCAATCGCCTTGAGGAGTTGTTCGTGTCCCTGGTGGAAAAAAACCTGGCGAAGGTGGCGGTATGAATTCTGAACTGCAACCCAACCTCATCGCCCTGCAAACCATCGTCTACCGCGAAGTGAAACGCTTTACCCGGATCTGGCCGCAGACCCTGCTGCCGCCGGCGATCACCATGGTCCTGTACTTCGTGATCTTCGGTAACCTGATCGGCCGGCAGATCGGCGGCATGGGCGGTTTCACCTACATGGAGTACATCGTGCCGGGCCTGATCATGATGTCGGTGATCACCAACTCCTACGGCAACGTGGTGTCGAGTTTCTTCGGCAGCAAGTTCCAGCGCTCCATCGAAGAACTGATGGTTTCGCCGGTGTCGCCGCACACCATTCTGATCGGCTACACCTTGGGCGGCGTGCTGCGTGGCTTGATGGTCGGCGTGATCGTGACCTTGTTGTCGCTGTTCTTCACCCAACTGCAAGTGCATCACCTCGGCATCACCCTGGTGGTGGTGGTGCTGACGGCGACGATCTTCTCGCTGCTGGGCTTCATCAACGCGGTGTTTGCACGCAACTTCGATGACATTTCGATCATCCCGACCTTCGTGCTGACGCCGCTGACCTACCTGGGCGGGGTGTTCTACTCCATCACCTTGCTGCCGCCGTTCTGGCAGACCGTGTCGCTGGCCAACCCGGTGCTGCACATGGTCAACGCCTTCCGCTACGGCATCCTGGGCGTGTCGGATATCCGGATCAGCGTGGCGATCACCTTCATGGTCGTGGCCACGGCGGTGTTGTACATCGGTTGCGCGCGGTTGCTGGTGAGCGGGCGCGGGATGCGGACGTAACGCCGGATTACACGCCGTAAAAAATGTGGGAGCGGGCAAGCCCGTTCCCACATTGGTTTCTGAATAACGTCTTTACCCTTGCAGCGCCAACTCGATCAGCGCGTGCAGCTCATCCACCGCCAGTGGCGCGGGGGAGAACAGAATGCGAAACACCGTCGGCGCCGCCAGCAGGTTGATCAGGCGGTCCGCGCTCGGCGGTGGCGGCGTGGCGTTCGGGTAGCGCTCGACGATGGTTTGAAGCTGCCCGCTCAGGATGCTCACGCAATACCCCGGCGTCTGGCTGGATTGCACATCGCGCATCATGTTGCGCCCCGGCTCCGAACTCATCTCATCCAGGTATTGCTCGGCCCACGCCCGCAGGTCGCCGCGCAGGCTGCCGGTGTTGGCCGGCGCGCTGTCCGGGCGCATGCGCGCCAGGGCCACATCGGCGAGCAACACCGAGAGGTCGCCCCAGCGGCGGTAGATGGTCGACGGCGTGACGCCCGCGCGCGCCGCGATCATCGGTACGGTGACGCTGGACCGCTCATGGGTTTCCAGCAGTTCGCGCACCGCCGAATGGACGGATTCTTGTACCCGGGCACTACGGCCCCCCGGGCGGAGGCCTTCTTTTATCGCCATGCCTGTGACCTTAACACAAAGAATTTGCTTTAAGCGGCGAGCAGTAGCACACTCGACAAAAGCAAAATATTAGCTTTAGCGGAGCGTGCCCATGTCCAGCCTCACTTCTCATCGTTCCAGCCTGGTGTTCCTGGCGATCACCTTGCTGACGTTCCTGGCGGCCTCCAGCGCGCCGACGCCGTTGTATCACCTGTACCAGGAGGGCCTGCATTTTTCCTCGGGCATGCTCACACTGGTCTTCGGGGTCTACGCCTTGAGCTTGCTGGCGGCGCTGTTGACCGTGGGCTCGCTGTCGGATCACCTGGGGCGCAAGCCGGTGATTTTTGCCGCACTGGCCCTGAATATGCTGGCGATGCTGCTGTTTATCAATGAGAGCAGCGTGGCCTGGCTGATCGCCGCACGGACGCTGCAGGGGTTCGCCACCGGCATGGCCACCGCGGTATTGGGCGCGGCCCTGCTCGACACCGACCGCCAACAGGGGCCGCTGGTCAATAGCGTCGCGCCCTTGCTGGGCATGGCTTGTGGCGCGATGGGCAGCAGCTTGCTGGTGGAATTCGCGCCGCTGCCCACCCAGTTGATCTACTGGACACTGCTCGCGCTGATGCTCGGGCAGGCCATGTATGTGTGGCGTTTGCCGGAAACCGTCAGTCGCATCCCCGGCGCGCTGGCGTCATTGCGCCCGACCCTGCACGTGCCGCCGCAAGCGCGCCGGGCGTTGTGGCTGTCGTTGCCGGTGGACGTGGCGGTGTGGGCCATGGGCGGCTTCTATTTGTCCCTGGCGCCGTCGCTGGTACGGGCGGCGACCGGCTCGACCTCCAACCTGATCGGTGGCGGCCTGGTCGCGGTGTTGACCTTGAGCGGCGCGCTGATGATTTTCAGCCTGCGCAATCGCCCGGCCCACAAGGTCCTGCGGTTGGGCGCCAGCCTGCTGGCCGTTGGCGTGGCACTGATCCTCGCGGCGGTCCACAGCGCCAGCCTGCCGCTGTTTTTCATCGCCACGTTGATCGCCGGCAGTGGTTTTGGCGCGGGCTTTCTCGGGGCC
Organism: Pseudomonas veronii; assembly: GCF_002028325.1. Taxonomy (NCBI): domain Bacteria; kingdom Pseudomonadati; phylum Pseudomonadota; class Gammaproteobacteria; order Pseudomonadales; family Pseudomonadaceae; genus Pseudomonas; species Pseudomonas veronii. Next base: position 2,082,611 of record NZ_CP018420.1, read on the forward strand.
TTGCGCAGTGTGGTGCCGCTGGCCTTGCCCCATGAGCGGGCGGGGTTGATGTCGGCGTTTTACGTGCTGAGCTACCTGGCGTTCTGCCTGCCGTCTTTGCTGGCGGGCAATCTGATCCGCAGTTTTGGCCTCATCGCCACCACGGACGGCTATGGTGTCGTGCTGATCATGCTGACCCTCGGCGCCCTGGCCGTGTTGCTGCGCCAGGATGCATTGCGGGTCGGGTGCAAGGGCAGCGTCTGACGCTATATTGGTAAAATAGATAACAGTTAGAGATATTACCCGTTATATAGATATGCGCTCAGGTTCTACCATGGCCCCAACCTCCTACGAGGAAGAGGATTGCCATCATGACCTGCTCGACCACCCTGAACTACAAACCCTTCAGCCACCTGGCCCGTCCTCGGGAAGTGATCCGCCAGTTCACCCCGAACTGGTTCGCCGCCACCATGGGCACCGGGGTGTTGGCGCTGGCGCTGGCGCAACTGCCGGTCAATCTGCCCGGCATGTACGCCATCGCCGAAGGGTTGTGGCTGTTCACCATCGGCCTGTTCATCCTGTTCAGCGCCTTGTATGCGGCGCGCTGGGTGATGTTTTTCGACGAAGCGCGACGGATCTTCGGGCACTCCACGGTATCGATGTTCTTCGGCACCATTCCCATGGGCCTGGCTACGCTGCTCAACGGTTTGCTGCTGTTCGGCCTGCCGCGCTGGGGTGCTGGCGTGGTGCCGCTGGCCGAAGCGCTGTGGTGGCTGGACGTGGCGATGGCAGTGGCCTGCGGTGTGCTGATTCCGTTCATGATGTTCACGCGCCAGGAACACAGCATCGACCAGATGACCGCCGTCTGGCTGTTGCCGGTGGTCGCCGCTGAAGTCGCCGCTGCCAGCGGTGGCTTGTTGGCGACGCACCTGGCGGATGCCCACGGGCAACTGGTGATGCTGGTGACCAGCTACGTGCTGTGGGCATTTTCCCTGCCGGTGGCGTTCAGCATTCTGACCATCCTGATGCTGCGCATGGCCCTGCATAAGCTGCCCCACGCCAACATGGCCGCGTCGAGCTGGCTGGCACTTGGCCCGATCGGCACCGGCGCCCTCGGTATGCTGCTGCTGGGCGGCGATGCACCGGCGATCTTCGCCGCCAATGGCTTGCCCACTGTCGGTGAAATCGCCTACGGTCTGGGCCTGATCGCCGGGATTACCCTGTGGGGCTTCGGTTTGTGGTGGATGCTGATCGCGGTGCTGATCACCCTGCGTTACCTGCGCGCCGGTATCCCGTTCAACCTGGGCTGGTGGGGCTTCACCTTTCCGTTGGGGGTCTACGCCCTGGCCACGTTGAAGCTGGCGAATGTGTTGCACCTGGGGTTCTTCAGCGTAGTGGGCGGCATGCTGGTGCTGGCGTTGGCGCTGATGTGGCTGGTCGTCGCCAAGCGCACCGTGCAGGGGGCCTATAAAGGTGAGCTTTTTGTTTCGCCGTGTATTGCAGGATTAGGGAATAAGTAAGCGGGATTAGGTAAAGTCGTGGCCTGAAAAAAAACCAGGCCACGCAGGAACACGGACGATGAGCCACCCCTCACAATTCACCTTGCTGCGCACACGGCGCTTTCTGCCGTTCTTCATTACCCAGTTACTGGGTGCCTTCAACGACAACATCTTCAAGCAATCGCTGATCCTGGCGATTCTCTACAAGTTGAGCATCGACGGTGACCGCGCCATCTGGGTCAACCTGTGCGCTTTGTTGTTTATCCTGCCGTTCTTCCTGTTCTCGGCGCTGGCCGGGCAGTTTGGCGAGAAATTCAACAAGGACGCGTTGATCCGCGCGATCAAGGTCGGCGAGATCGTGATCATGGCCGTCGGCGCCACCGGCTTTTTGTTCAATCATCTGGAATTGATGCTGCTGGCGTTGTTTGCCATGGGTACCCATTCCGCGCTGTTCGGCCCGGTGAAGTACTCGATCATGCCTCAGGCCCTGCGTGAGGATGAGCTGGTGGGCGGCAACGGCCTGGTGGAAATGGGCACGTTCCTGGCGATCCTGGCCGGCACCATTGGCGCCGGGATCATGATGTCGTCCGCCCATTACGCGCCGGTGGTGGCGGTGGCGATTGTCGGCGTGGCGCTGCTGGGTTACCTGGCCAGCCGCGGCATTCCGCGGGCGGCGGCGTCTTCGCCGCAACTGCGGCTGGACTGGAACATCTTCAGCCAGTCCTGGGCCACCTTGCGCCTGGGCCTGGGGCAGACCCCGGCGGTGTCGCGCTCGATCGTCGGCAACTCGTGGTTCTGGTTTGTCGGCGCGATCTACCTGACGCAGATCCCGGCCTACGCCAAGGAATGGTTGTACGGCGACGAAACCGTGGTGACCCTGATCCTCACGGTGTTCTCGGTGGGCATCGCGCTGGGCTCGATGCTCTGCGAAAAACTCTCCGGGCGTAAAGTGGAAATCGGCCTGGTGCCGTTTGGCTCCTTCGGCCTGACGGTGTTCGGTCTGCTGCTGTGGTGGCATTCCGGCGGCATGCCGCAGAACGTGCAGGCTAACGACTGGCTGGCGGTGCTCGGGTACGGCCAGGCCTGGTGGGTGTTGTTCGATATCCTCGGCCTGGGTGTGTTCGGCGGCTTCTATATCGTGCCGTTGTACGCACTGATCCAGTCGCGCACCGCCGAGAACGAACGGGCGCGGGTGATCGCCGCCAACAACATCCTCAACGCGCTGTTCATGGTGGTCTCGGCGATTGTGTCGATCCTGCTGCTGAGCGTGGCCAAGCTGTCGATCCCCGAGCTGTTCCTGGTGGTGTCGCTGCTCAACGTGGCGGTCAACGCCTACATCTTCAAGATCGTCCCCGAGTTCACCATGCGTTTCATGATCTGGCTGCTCAGCCATTCCATGTACCGCGTCGAGCATCGCAACCTGGAACTGATCCCGGACGAAGGCGCGGCCTTGCTGGTGTGCAACCACGTCTCGTTCGTCGATGCGCTGTTGATTGGTGGCGCGGTGCGTCGGCCAATTCGCTTTGTCATGTACTACAAGATCTACCGCTTGCCGGTGCTCAACTTCATCTTTCGCACCGCCGGGACGATTCCGATTGCCGGGCGTAATGAAGACATCCAGATCTACGAAAAAGCCTTCACACGAATTGCGCAGTACCTGAAGGACGGCGAGTTGGTGTGCATCTTCCCGGAAGGCAAGTTGACCAGTGATGGCGAGATGAACGAGTTCCGCGGTGGTGTGACGCGCATTCTGGAAGAGACGCCGGTGCCGGTGATTCCATTGGCGTTGCAGGGCTTGTGGGGGAGTTTTTTCAGCCGCGACCCTAACAAGGGCTTCTTTCATCGCATTTGGTCGCGCGTGACACTGGTGGTCGGCCAGCCGGTAACGGCGCAGGTAGCGACACCGTCGCACTTGCAGGGTTTGGTCGGGGAACTGCGGGGGGCGGTGAAGTAGCGAGCCGGGTTTACTCGGCATGCGTGCTGCTGGCGAGCGGTGTGGCGCCAGGATGTTCCGGCGTGACGCGGCTCCTTCATGCCCAGTCCGGTAATTTTTCACTCTATTGGAGGAACGTTTTCGGTCAGCACGCCACAGAGTTATCGTCTTCCTCTGCGTATGACGGGAGCTAACGATGGACTCAACTTCTACTACTGCTTCTGCTGCTTCACCGCAGCCGCAGCTGGCTTACTCCGGCGAAGATCAAAAAGCCAACTCGGCCTATCGCGCGGCGAGTGATCCCGTCAGACAGGCCGCCCATGCGGCTCCGATCACTGCCAATGTGCCGTTTATGTACAACAATACTCATGGGCCATCCAGGGTGGAGATTGGTTCAGTCGAGGCTGGCCCGGTGACTTATGGCAGTGACTCCGATCTCCAGCGGCGTGCAAGGCAATCTGATGCTGCGCCGGCCGATTCATACTTCCAGAGCGCGCCCAGTCGTGAACAGATTCGCGCCAAGGCCGAGGGCCGGCAAGGCAGTATTGATTTTGGCAGCCCTTCATCACCGTCTGCGCCGACCAAGGTCGACCCGAGTCGGGGATACCATGATGGCAATGTCAGCATTACTCGCGAACGTGGCACCTCGTCTCGTGCACAACGGAACCATGAGACCCTTCGCATCAAAACCGGCAATGGTGATGATTCTATCCATATCGAAGAAAGCCGGGACGGTGGGCTCCTCGCGCAGATCAATGGGAAGTCCTACGACATTCAACATCATGAAAATCCCGCAATCAAACAGGGCGTTGTGGTCGAAACCGGCGGGGGGAATGATGGCGTCAGCATCGGTTACGGGGGGAGTCGGGAAACGTTTATCTATGCCGGCGCGGGTAACGATACGGTTTACGCCGGGTCGGGCAAGACGAATGTGTTCGGCGGGGAGGGTTCTGACGTGATTAACCTGGGCAGCGGTGAAAGCTACGCCGAAGGTAATGATGGAAATGACTTTATCACCGGGGGCAGTGGCAATGCTGTGATTTACGGTGGCAAAGGCAGCGATGAATTGCGTGCAGGCGGAGGGCCAGATACCAAAACCAACTACGTGGATGGCGGGGAGGATAACGATCTGATTTATGGCGGAAGGGGGCACAACATTCTGCATGGCGGACCGGGCGATGACCATATCGTCGGGGGAGACAGCAATACTATTTATACCGGGAGGGGGCGGGATACTGTCCAGACAACCAATGAAAATGATCGTGTCTTCGGACGGCGAGGGGTCGACGATCTGAGCCAGCTCCGTTCCCAGTCAGGCTTTCGGGAAGTCGCCCCCCTTGACGTCGGTCATCGAGGGATCAAAGTCGAAGGAAGCCCGGAGTTCCGCCAGCGTGTAAATGATGACCTTGAGTTTCTCAGAGGCTCGCCGGTGGGGCAGAGGGTGCTTGCAAAAATCGATTCGCTTGAAGCACCTGTCAAGATCCGACAAGGGGCCGATGGTAGTTTCTATGACTACAGTGATCCAGGTCTCGGAGTTACGCGCAGCGATGAAGGCCGCCGTGCTGATTATGGCGACGGTTTTGTCAAAGACGGCGTTGCGGGCATACCTGCAACAGATCCGGTCCTGACGTATCAACCTAACTTCATTGTTCCGGGGGACCAACGGCCTCCGATCATTGTTCTGCAACATGAGCTCGCCCATGCGATCAATTTTGGTGAAGGCTCTGCGCTGACAGGTACGACTTTTTCAGGCACCAAAATGGTGGGTTACGACTCAAATGGCCGACCCCGGTTCATGCCGGTGTACGAGGATAATTTTGAGCGCCAGGCGGTCGGACTCTTCACCAGCCACGCCCCCTATAAATTCGACCCGAATCTGCCGGCCTCCACCTCCAACGTCTGGCCTTTCACCGAAAACGCGCTGCTCTACGAGCTTGGTTTGCCATTACGCCAGCGCTATACGTAACCGTGCGTCGATCGTTGCTGCGGGGGTAATTATGTAGGTGGGGGCGAGACTGCGTGCCGGCAGAGGCTACGCGCTGATCTTGAGCCCCACCAACCCGGCGATGATCAACGCCACACTGGCCAGCCGGAACAGCGCCATGGATTCCCCGAACAGGATAATCCCGGCGATCACCGTGCCCACTGCACCTACGCCGGTCCAGATGGCGTAGGCGGTGCCCAGCGGCAATTCCTTCATGGCTAGCCCCAGCAGGCCGAGGCTGATGGCCATGGCGGCAATCGTCAGGGCGGTGGGCAGCGGCTTGCTGAAGCCGTCGGTGTATTTCAAGCCGACGGCCCAGCCGACTTCGAACAGCCCGGCGAAAACCAGAATGATCCAGGACATGATGACCTCCCTCTATAAAAGCGGGGTCGTCCCCTGATGTGTACGCGATAGCGTCGCGGGGTCGTCCCCGCGGCGTTCGGTAGAGTGCCGAAGATTGATCAAACGATCAAGTTTTCGCAGTGGCTTCCAGGGTGCGGCGGTCTTCCTTTTCGCTCATGCGGCGGAAGTACGTCGACAGCAGCGCCCCGGAAATATTGTGCCAGACGCTGAACAGCGCACTCGGCACCGCGGCCAGCGGCGAAAAATGCGCGCTGGCCAGCGCGGCACCCAGCCCGGAATTCTGCATGCCCACTTCCAACGCCAGCGACTTGCGTTGCGCCAACGGCAGCTTGAACAGGCGGCCGGTGAAATAGCCCAGCACGTAACCGAAGCTGTTGTGCAGCATCACCACGGCCATGATCAGCAGGCCCGACTCGGCGATCTTGGCCTGGCTGGCGGCCACCACGGCGGCGACGATGATCACGATGCTCACCACCGATACCAGCGGCAGCACCTCCACCGCATGGCGGACCCGCTCGCCGAGCACACGTTGCGCCACCACGCCAAGCACGATCGGCAACAGCACCACTTGCAGGATCGACCAGAACAATTCCATGAACGATACCGGCAGCCAGGCCGAAGCCAGCAGCCAGATCAGCGCCGGGGTCAGCAGTGGCGCGAGGAGGGTGGTGACGGCGGCGATCGCCACCGACAACGCCAGGTCGCCACGGGCCAGCCAGGTCATCACGTTGGACGAGGTGCCGCTTGGGCAGCAGCCGACGAGGATCACGCCGACGGCGATTTCGGGCGGCAGGTTGAAGGTCCGGCACAGCAACCAGGCCACGCCCGGCATGATCACAAAGTGCGCGACCACGCCCAGGGCCACGCGCCACGGATGGCGGGCGACTTCGGCGAAGTCTTCGAGTTTGAGGGTCAGCCCCATGCCGAACATCACCAGGCCCAGCAGCGGGACGATGGCGCTTTTCAAACCGATGAACCAGCCGGGTTCGACGAAGGCCAGCACAGCAAAGATCAACACCCAGTAGGCGAAGGTATTGCCGACGAAGCGACTCAAGGCGGCGAGTGCGCGCATGGGGAAGTCCTTATTATTAGGTGTACGGAAAAACCATTGTAGGAGCGAGCTTGCTCGCGAAAATCGTCAACGATGACGCGGGCATTTTGAATGCACGCGGCGCGCTCAGGTTTTTCGCGAGCAAGCTCGCTCCTACAGTAAGGCGATAGTGCGCTTAGATACCCTGTGGGGTCTCTTCGCCGCCCAGTGCTTCGATCAGCGCCGGCAGGAATTCGCCGAAGGTCAGCATCATCAGGGTAAAGCTGGCGTCCAGTTGGCCCAGGGCTTCGTCGCCACCGTCCTGTTCGGCCTGGTCCTGCAGCAGGTCTTCGAACTTCAGGCGCTTGACGGTCATCTTGTCGTCGAGCATGAAGGACAGCTTGTCCTGCCAGGCCAGCGACAGTTGGGTCACCACTTTGCCGGTGCTCAGGTGCAGCTGGATTTCTTCGCTGGTCAGGTCCTGGCGCTTGCAGCGCACGATGCCGCCGTCTTCGTGGGTGTCGCGCAGTTCGCATTCGTCGAGGACGAAGAAGTCATCGGCCGGTTTCTGGGTGGTGACCCAGTCGGTCATGACCGCGGTTGGCGCGGTTTTCACGGTGAGAGGGCGCACCGGCAGGGTGCCGATCACTTCACGCAGGGTCGACAGCAGGTCTTCGGCGCGTTTCGGGCTGGCCGAGTTGACCAGGATCAGGCCCTGTTTCGGCGCGATCGCGGCGAAGGTCGACGAACGACGGATAAACGCGCGCGGCAGGAAGGCCTGGATGATTTCATCCTTGATCTGGTCCCGTTCCTTTTTATAGACCTTGCGCATTTGCTCGGCTTCGATCTCTTCGACCTTCTCTTTCACGGCGTCACGCACCACGCTACCCGGCAGGATGCGTTCTTCCTTGCGCGCAGCGATCAGCATGAAGTCACCGCTGACGTGAACCAGGGGAGCGTCTTCGCCTTTACCGAAAGGTGCGACGAAACCGTAAGTGGTCAACTCCTGGCTTGCACAAGGGCGCGCCAGTTTGGTGGCCATTGCAGTTTCCAACGCCTCGGCATCAACAGGCAGATCTTGGGTCAGGCGATAGATAAGCAGGTTCTTGAACCACATGGGGTGAGTCTCTCCTTTATACAAAGGGGGGCATTATTGTCTTGATAGCGGCTGAGGCCAACCCTGCCTAAGCCATTGGAAGGGCTGAAAAAAAAGATTTAAGAAAGTGCTTGCCAGACCTTGGGTCGCTCCGTAGAATGCGCGCCACACCGAAACGAAGGGTGATTAGCTCAGCTGGGAGAGCATCTGCCTTACAAGCAGAGGGTCGGCGGTTCGATCCCGTCATCACCCACCATTCGCTTCAAGTGTTACGCGCAGCGGTAGTTCAGTCGGTTAGAATACCGGCCTGTCACGCCGGGGGTCGCGGGTTCGAGTCCCGTCCGCTGCGCCATATTCGGTAACCTGGAACGCTGAACGCCAGGTCACCACAGAAAGCCCGCTCATTGAGCGGGCTTTTTTTTGCCTGGGATTCAGCTCGGCGATCTCAAGGTCAGCTTATCGCCGTTTATTGGATCTAGAAGAAATCAGCAATCACCAAGATTTTTTCCGTGGCGAAAAGTGACTCATATATCGCTTCATGTGGAACTTCACGCGCTAACCAAGCGCTTGCGTTGTAGACCCGCGCCTTGTTGAAAAACACTAGGTGCGTCTCGTCTCCACGCTCAAACAGTTTGAATTGTTGCTCCTCCATGTCGGCGCAAAGCTCGTCGAATAGCGTGGGGTCTCTTTTTGACAGCGCGACGAGGATATCGGCCCTGTCCAGGCCGGCTTCACTGGCCGCCCACAAGACGATACGCGTTGCCACCTCCATTTTTTCGCTTGGGGTGCCAGCGTTCGAAGCGTGTTGGACATCGGGATAGCTGGAGGCCAGGCGCGAAGCAATGGTCTTTTTTCTCGTGGCGCTCATGACTGACTCCCGATGACTTTTCTCGATGACTTCGCGTGCGTTCATCTACCCCGGCGATCTGTTTGCCTTTAGACAGGGTCCGGTTGACCGGCTGGCTTTCCGTCGACGGCCTGGCCGGCAAGAACGCGTGCGGCGATATAACCGAAGGTCATGCCGGGACCGAGTGTGATGCCGCCGCTGGGGTAATGGCCGTTCATGATGCTGTTCATATCATTGCCCACAGCGAACAGCCCCGGAATCGGCGTGCCGTGTTCGTCTAATGCGCGGGCATAGGCGTCGGTGTTCAGGCCGGCGAAGGTGCCGAGGCTGCCGGGCACCAGCTTCACCGCATAGAAGGGGCCTTTGTGCAGGCTGCCGAGGGACGGGTTCGGCCCGTGTAGAGCGTCGCCCTGTGCTCTGTTGTACAGCGATTCACCGCGCTGGAAGAGCGGGTCGTGACCTTGTTCCGCACCCAGATTGAAGGCGCTGACGGTCACTTCCAACTGTTGCGCATCGATGCCGCATTTGTGTGCCAGTTCGATCAACGTCGGCGCCTTGAACAGGTAGCCCGCGCGCACGTACTTTGCCGTCGGAAACGGAAAGGGTTTGGACCAGCCCAGGCCATAGCGACGTTGGGCGCGGTGATCGCAGATCAGCCAGGACATCGGCGTTTCTGCTGGCCCCGTGGCGTTAAACAGTGCGCACATGTAGTCGTGGTAGGAGTCAGCTTCGTTGACGAAGCGTCGGCCATCCTGGCGCACGGCAATGAAGCCGGGTTTGGCGCGTTCCATCAGGTGCGGAAAACCGCTGAAACCACCGTCTTCGCGCGGCACCCGGGACACGGGTGCCCACGCGGCCGCATGGGCGAAGTCGGACGCCACGCAGGCCCCGACGCGCTCGCCCAGTCGCAGGCCATCGCCGGTATTGCTCTTGGGCGCTGCGCTCAAATGTTCGGTGCCGTTGGGAGCCTGCTTGAACAGATGGGCGATGCGCTGCTGGTCGTGGGGGAACCCACCGCAAGCGAGCACCACGCCACGTCGAGCGCGGATCTCGATCAGGCGCCCGGCAGATTCGACGCGAGCCCCGAGCACGCGCTCGCCGTCACGCAGCAGTTCGCGCACGGGCGTGTCAGTCAGTAGGCGCACCTTGCGATCCAGCGCGCTTTTGAGCAGCCGGGCAACCAGTGCGTTGCCGTTCACCAGGTGCAGGCCGCGGCCATGAAGCAGCAGGTCGCGGGCATGGCGTAACAGGCGCTTGCCGGCGTAGAGCAATGAGGACGGCGACTGGCGCGCGTTGAGAAAATGATTGAGGTCGGCACCGCCGGCGATGCCCATTCCTGCCAGGCTGATCACGTCGAGCGGGCGTCGGAGTTTATTGATCCAAGGGCCGAGGCGACGACCGTCGAACGGTTGCGCACAGACCGAACGGCCGCCTTTTGCATAACCTTCGCTGGCGTGAAAATCAGGCATTTTGCTGCCGGAGAAAAACTGCACCTCGGTGTGGCGTTGAAAAAAATCGACCATCTGCGGGCCTTGTGCGAGGAACATCTCCACGCGCGGGTCGAGCACTTCGCTGCGCAGTTCATGGCGCAGGTAAATCCGCGATTGTTCCAGGTCTTCAACGATACCGTCGGCGACGGCCAATGGGTTGCGCGGAATCCACAGCCAACCGCCCGACCAGGCGCTGGTGCCGCCTAGCTGCGGCTCCTTCTCCACCACGATGACGTCGAGGTTCAGGTGCGCGGCGGTCACCGCCGTTGCCAGGCCGGAGGCGCCGGAGCCGACGACCAGAACATCACACAGTAGGGGGGCGTTGATGGGCATAGGCATTACCGCGAAAAGAAATGAGGTTGGCCGCTCCCGATCAGAAGCGGCGCAACGCTGTGATGGGGTTATTTGAGCGGCGAAAAATCGGTCGGACGCAGCAGCCGTGATTCCAGCGTCACCACGGCGTCCAGTTCCTTGTTCTGCCGTGCGAAGTCCTGCCAGCGGGGATCGGCCGCCATGGCATTGCGGCGGGTCATGCGCTCGTCAAGGCTGGCGTAGCCCCAGATGTGCACCACTTGATTGACTTCACCGATTTCGGTGGTGAAAAAGCCGACCAGATTGCCCAAGTGCTCTTGCTGCACGGCTAAGGCGGCGCTTTTGTACAGGGCCAGCCAGTCGCCGAGCTTGGTGGGTTTAATCGTGTAGGTGCGCAGTTCGTAATACATGCTGTTCTCCAGTGTGGGATGGGTGTGCGCGGCTGTGGTCGAGCCGCTGAGCGATATCGCTGGCGGCGAGGTAACCGAACGTGATGCCTGGGCCGAGGGTGATACCGGGGCCGGGGTAAGTGCCGTCCATGATTGAATTCATTTCGTTGCCCGCCGCGTAGAGGCCGGGGATCGGTGCGCCGCTGCGATCCAGCACGTTGGCCTGGGCGTTGGTGACCAGGCCGCGTGCCGAACCGAGGTCGCCGGTAAATAAACACACGGCGTAGAAGGGCGCCTTGCGCAGGGCTTTCAGGCAGGGATTGGGCTGATGCAGCGGGTCACCCATGTAGCGGTTGTAGGCCGTACTGCCCTTGCCGAATTGGCGGTCGACGCCTTGATCGGCATCCGCGTTGTACTGCGCCACGGTCTGCTCCAGTGTGTTCGCCTCCAGGCCGGCGATGAGTGCCAATTCGCCGAGGCTGTCGGCACGCAGCAGATAACCGGCGTCGATCAGTGCGCTGTTGTCGACGGGGCGCGGACGCGCCAGGCCCATGCCGTAGCTGTTCATCGCTTCGCTGTCACAGATCAGCCAGCAGGGCGCATTGGCGCCGCCATTGGCGAACATGGCTTCGACGAAACAGTGATAGGAGTTGGATTCATTAACGAAGCGCCGCCCGGCACGGTTGACCGCAATAACGCCGGGTTTGGCGCGGTCGGTGACCAGATGCGGAAAGCGCTCCACGCTGCCGTCGCTCTTGTGCAGCACCGAAACCGGGGCCCAGAAGAAATTCGCCGCCAGGTTGTCGCCGATTGCCGCGTTGACCGAGGCCGCCAGGCGTTGCCCGTCACCGACGTTGGCCGGCGGCGACATGCTCCAGTGCTCCGAATCAGTCGATGGCCGCTGTTCGGCGGCGTGTGCGCTTGCGGCAAAACCCCCCATGGCCAGCACCACACCGCCACGCGCGAACACGGAATGAGTTGTTCCGCGCCTGGAAATCTGCACGCCCTTGACCGAACCCTGTTCAACGATCAAGGCCTCGGGGGTTGCTTGCAGCCACAGGTCGACACCCTTGGCCAGCGCAGTGGTGGCCAGGCGTGCGATCAAGGCATTGCCCACGGTCAGGCGGGTGCCGCGTGGATGGTTGAGGCGGTCGACGGCGTAACGTCCTATCAGTTTAAGGCAGTGCCAGAGGGATTTGGGCGAACGCTTGAAGCTGAGGAAGTGCTGGATATCGACACGATTGACCATCATGCCGCCGAAAAGAAGCATGCCGTCCGGCGGGCGTTTGAGGTCTTTGAAATGCTCACCGAGGTGGCGGCCGTCGTACTCGTCGATTTCCAGCGCGCGACCTGTTTGCGTGCCACCCGGCAAGTCCGGGTAATAGTCGGGCGACAACGGTCGCAGGCTGTACTTGAGTTCGCTGTGGGTTTCCAGGTAACGCAGGGCTTCACGGCCGTGTTCGATGAAGGCATCGATCAATGGCGGGTTGTAGCCGCTGCCGATCACCTCTTTCAGATAACGGCGCATCTGTTCGGCAGGCAGGCAATGCCCGGCGGCTCGGGCCTGGTCGGTGTCGTGCAGCCACACCGCACCACCGGAAATCGCCGACGTACCGCCGAAGGCCTCGGTCTTTTCCACCAACAACACCTTGAGGCCGCGGCAACTGGCAGTCACCGCTGCGGCGAATCCGGCCGCGCCGCTGCCCAGGACAATCACGTCATAGGTCAGCTCGGCATGGGCGGAGGGCAGGGAAGTCTTCGTGTTCATTATTGTTATCGCCTGTTAAGGACGCCCCCGGAGAGTCAGATCTCCAGCGGCGTCACGCCCATGAAGTGACCGAGGTTGCCCAACTGCGCCAACGCCATTTCCGGCCCGGTCTGGATCGGGCAGCCGAGGCGTCGGGCCATGGCGAGAAACGGGGTCACCGCCGGCGATGTCACGACATCCGCCACCAGGGTTTTGCCGTTCAGGGTTTCCATCAGCGCAGTCGGCAACGGCATCGGGCCGTTGTCATTGGTTGCACTCATGCCGACGGGCGAGGCGTTGACGACCAGGTCGAAGTGCTCAAGCGACGCCGGGCTGGCGCTGATCACAATCTGCGGGAAGGCACTGCGTAGAAGGTCGCCGAGCACCTCGACGCGCGCGTCGTTGATGTCGCTGATGACCAAATGGCTGACCCCGGCCTGGCACAACGAATACGCAATCGCGCTGCCGACGCCGCCGGTACCGATTACCAGAACCTGTTGGTCCTTGGGGTTGAAACCGTGTTTGCGCGCAGCGTTGAGAAAACCTTCGCCGTCGACGATATCGCCCACCAGTCGACCGTCGGTCTCGCGGCGGATCACATTGACCGAGCACAGCGCCGCCGAGCGTTCACTGACGCCGTCCAGGCGGCTGGCCAGCAGTTGCTTGTAAGGAACGGTGACCACGCATCCGCGCAGGTTTTGCCAGCCGCGCAGGGTCTGGACGAAATCATCCAGGGCGCTCTGTGCAAGGTCGATGGCGAGCATGGCGACGTTCTGCTGGTGGTCGGCGAACCAGCGATTGAAGTTTTCCGGCGATTTCACCTGGGCTACAGGTGAGCCGACGATGGCGACCAGTTCAGTCGAACCCTGAATCATGGGAGGTACCCGCTTATTAGCTGTGTTGTGCCGCTGATACTGCAAGCGGTGAAGGCAGCGAACAATCGAGCTTGTGAGGGATTAGGTTGATAATCGCAGTGTCAGTGCGATAATCGCAGTCTATGCACGATAAAGAATCCGAGTGATGAAGAAACCCACCATCCACCCGCGGGATTTGATCGTCGGCCTGCAAAAAGGCCTGGCGCTGTTGCAGTTGTTTTCCCAGGAGCATCCGCGCCTGAGCGTGCCGCAAGTGGCGCGCATGGCCGATATGACCCAAAGCGCCGCGCGGCGTTTTTTGCTGACCTTGGTGCATGACGACTTTGCGCAGACCGATGGCCGCCATTACTGGCTGACCGCGAAGGCCTTGCGTATTGGCCAGGCTTACGTCGATTCCGCGATACTGCCGCGCATGCTGCGGCCCATCGTCGAGCAGGTGGCGCGGACCACCCAGGAGCATGTGTCGGTGGGTGTTCGCGACGGTGATGACATTGTGCATGTGGTGCGCAGTCGCTATAGCCACATCACCTCGATGTCGATTCGTCCCGGTTCACGGGTGCCGATGTATTGCACCGGCAGCGGACGGCTGTGGTTGGCGAGTTTTTCGCCAGAGGCGCTGTGTGCTTACTTCCAACGCAACCCTCCTCGAGCCATCACGCCTTATACGCTCACCGACGAAGCCCTGATCCGCCGCGAAATCTCCCTGGCGGGCGAGCGTGGTTACGTGATGGTGGATCAGGAATATGAAGTGGGCATGCGGGTGCTGAGCGTGCCGCTGCTGGATCGGGAAGGGCAATTGCAGGCAACGCTGACGCTGACGACTCACGCGTCGCGCATGACGGTTGAGGACATGCGCGAGCGGTACCTGTCGCCGCTGTACGAAGGGCAGGCGCTGCTGCGGCCGATCATGACACTTTGAATGTCAGAACAGGCTTCAGTTGAACGGTGTTACGCGACGTCCTGGGCATTCGAACTCGCATCGGTTGAATGCTGCGCAGCGGCCGCATGAAGCCCCGCAATATAGCCGAACGTCATGGCCGGCCCGAGGTTGATCCCACCGGAAGGGTAGTAACCGCCCATGACGCTCGCCATGTCGGTGCCGACTGCGTAGAGCCCGGTGATGGCGGCTCCACTGCGGTCCACTACCTGGGCATGGCCATTGGTCTTGAGGCCCGCGAATGTGCCGAAGCTGCCAGGGCGGACCTTCACGGCATAGAACGGGCCGTGTTCGATCGGGGCCACGCAGGGGTTGCCTTCGGTAATGAGGGGATCGCCTTGTTTGCGGTTGTAAGGCGTGGAGCCACGACCGAACGCAGGGTCCTGACCGTTGCGGGCGTGCTCGTTGAAGTTGCGTACCGTTTCAGACAACCCCGCCGGATCGATACCGCAGGCTTCGGCCAGCGCATGGATGGATGCGGCGCGGTGTAAATACCCACTGCGTACCGACGGCCCCACCGGTAGCGGGAACGGCCGCGAATGACCCAGCCCGAAGCGGCGCTGGAAGCGGTGATCGCAGATCAGCCAGGACGCAACTTCTTCGCCTTCAGGCGCCGCGGTCATCATGGCAGCGGTGTAATCGTAGTAGCCGTCGGCTTCGTTGACGAAGCGCTTGCCGGTGGACAGCACGCCAATCAGGCCGGGTTTGGCGCGGTCGATGATGTGGGGGAAATGCCCCGTGCTGCCGTCCGCGTGCGGGACCAACGAAACCGGGGCCCATGCGGCGGGTGATGCAACGTCTACCTCCAGCACGCCACCGGCAGATTCGCCCAGTGAAATGCCATCGCCCGAACAATCGACAGGGGGCAAGGCCAGGTGGTCATTGTCTGTCGGCGTGCGCGGGAAAAGCGCCTTGCGCCGACGCATGTCGTTGGGGAAACCACCGGCTGCCAACACGACGCCTCGGGTGGCATAGATGTGCGTGGTGCCGTCTGGCGTGTCGACAATAGCTCCCAAGACCGTGCCTTGATCCAGGATCAATTGGCGAGCGGGGGCAGACTCGATCAGCGTCACACCTCGATCGACCGCCGATTTGGCCAGGCGTGCGACCAACGCCTGGCCGTTGACCAAGTGCATGGCCCGACCGTGGAGGGCCAGATCTCGCAGGTGGCGTAGAAAACGCTTGCTGACATGGATAAAGGATTTGAGCGATTGGGTCATGCTCAAAAAGGCCGCCAGATCAGGCCCGGCCATGATCGGCATGCCGAGGAAAGACGTCTCTCTCATGGGTTTGCGCATGCGTCGGATCAACCGCCCCATGTTTCTCGCATCGTAGGGCGCCGCGATCACCTGATGGCCTTGAACGGCGGCGCCGGGAACATGCCCATGAATGTCGGGGATGCCGTTGCCATCGACCCATTTTAACGCAGTGTTTTCTTCAAAAAACGCCACCATCCGTGGCGCATTGTCCAGAAAAGCATCGACCCGTTCGGCGTTGTAGCGTGAACCCAGTTCATTCTTCAAATAGGTGCGCGGTTGCTGTGGATCTTCATCAATACCCGCGCGCTTGGCCAATGGATTGCCGGGAACCCACAGCCATCCACCCGACCATGCTGTCGCGCCGCCGAATGTTGCATGCTTTTCCACCACGATGACCTTAAGGCCCTGGGACGCGGCGGTCACGGCGGCGGCAAGGCCGGAAGCGCCGGAGCCGATCACTAACAGATCACAATCGAGACGTTTTGGCCTGGGGTTGTTCTGGGTGTTCACACTGAGTCACCTTGACTGATATTAATTGCGGTGAGCCCTGGACTCATCAGGGCGGGAGACCCCGGAATCAACTGCTGGATTTCTGCTACGGCAGCGATGAGTGACGGGGCGATTTGATGCAGCCGCGCTTCGGAAAGCCGGAAAACCGGGCCCGCAACACTGACCACCCCAATCACCTTGCGGCTGATTGGGTGAAACAGGGGGACAGCGATGGCTGACATCCAGTCGGCAAATGTCTGAATGGCCATCGCATAGCCGAGGGTCCGTGCCGATTCGATTCTTGGCAGCAATGCCTCAACGGTTTGCGGGGCAGAGGGACCATAGTCCTGGACCAGACCGAAGCCCTGTCGACCGACCAGCGCCAACGCCTGCTCGTTATCCATGCTTGCCAACCACGCATAGCCGCTCGCGGAGCATGAGAGCTTGGCCGCCATGCCCATGTCCGGGTCATAACGCAGCCCGGAGCGTGCGCCTTGCGCACGCGCAACCCATGTCAGCCGATCCTCGTCCACCACGGACAACCGCACCAGCTCACCGACGTCTGCCGCCAGACGATTGAGCACCGGCTGCACCGCATCAACCGTGCCGTCGGCGCTCAGGTGGGTGAAGGCGAGGACCTGCAACTTGGAGGTCAGCACATACGTGCCACGTTCCTGCTCCTGGCGTGCATAGCCGGTTTCACACAAGGTGTTCAGCAGACGATGGGTTGCGCTTCGAGGGATGCGCAGCTGTTCCGCAATCGCGGTCAGGGGAATCCCTTCACCGCTGTTGGCCAGCATTTCCAGAATGGCCAGACCACGGTCAAAGCGCCCTACATAACTGCTTTCGGTGTGACTCGCTGCGCTTGGCATAACCTGGCTCCTCATTGGTTTTGTGACGCTCGTCGTTTCGCTGGAATTGGCTTTCGATGATTCTGGAAAACTATTCCAGTTCCATCGGCAGTGTCAATTCGCCCGGTTGCGCCGACAGGGCGCAAGTCCCGGATTACGGGGGCTTCGGGGGGAGTCTTATTTAGTGTTCGGTTTTTAAGGAAGAATGATCAATCGGAAAATCAGGCTTTTGTGCGGTTATCGAACACAAACCAACCGCGAAAACTGCTTTCCTCCACGCGTGTTTTTTCCACTTGATTTAAAACTGGAACTCAGTTCTAACTAAAAAAGACAGCGGCTCAGGTCGTCACTTTTCGTGACCGAAGCACGTCGCTTTTTTTGGAATTCGAGAACGAGAGTCGACCATGAGCGAACAGATATTTTCCCTGGCTGCCCTGACCGTGCTGGAGCTGTCGCCTCCGGACATGGTCGAGGTCGCTGCCCGCGCCGGATATAGCCATGTCGGCTTGCGGCTGGAACCGGCAACGCCGCAAGAACATCACTTCCCCTTGATGGCAGATGCCGAGTTGCGGCATCGAACGCACCAGCGTCTGCGCGACACCGGGATCAAGGTGCTGGACATTGAGATCCTGCGATTGAAGCCGGAAACCCGCGTGCAGGATTTCCTCGGACTTCTGGACGTCGGTGCCGAGTTTGGCGCGACTGAATTGTTGATCGCCGGCAACGACCCGGACGAAGCCCGCCTGGGCGATAACTTCGCGGCGCTGTGCGACATGGCGGCCCCGCTCGGCATCCACCCGCACCTGGAATTCATGCCTTGGACAGACGCACGCGATCTTTCGCAGGCATGGCGCATTGTCGAGAGCGCTGCCCGTCCCAACGGTGGGGTTCTGATTGACGCGTTCCACTTCGATCGGTCTGGCTCATCGCTCACGGAACTGGCCGCCGCCACGGCCAAGGCGCCGCATCGTTTCCGCTACGCACAGCTGTGCGACGTAGCGGGACCGCGCCCCGACGATATGGATGAAATCCTGCGTCAGGCGCGCAATGAACGACGTTTCCCGGGTGACGGCGATTGTGACCTGGACGGTCTGTTGAGCGCGCTGCCCGCCGGTATCCCGCTGAGCCTGGAGACCCCCTCTCGACAGTTGTTGGAGCAAGGCGTTAGCGCTTTCGACCGGGCGAAGAGGGCGCTCGACAAGGCTCATCACGTATTGCAACGGCGCTGATCGGCAGCGTCGCCCGGACATCGGGCGTACACTTTCGCGGCACCGGACACCTCGAAGGCGGCTAAATACGTTGAATATCGACACCCGAATCAAATTCCGCCATCTGGTGTGCTTTCTCGAAGTGGCGCGCCAGGGCAGCCTGGCGCGCGCCTCGGAAAAACTGGCGATCAGCCAGCCGGCGCTGTCCAAGACCCTCAAAGAACTCGAAACCCTGCTGACCGCCACTTTATTCGTGCGCAGCAAAAGTGGCGCGGCGTTGACTGAAGCCGGAGTGGCTTTTTTGCGTTATGCCGGGCCGAGCGTACAAGCGCTGCGAGAAGGGGTGAATAGCCTGCGTGCCGGCGAGCACGAACCCTTCACCGCCAGGCTCGGCGTGCTGTCCACCGTGGAAAGTTTGCTGGTGCCCGAGGTCGTCTGTCGTTTGCATGCCCGACATCCCGCGTTGGTCGTGAGCGTGGTGACCGGGCCGAGCGCGTACCTGTTGTCGCAATTGCGTGTAGGGGAGTTGGACCTGGTGGTCGGACGCATGACCGATAGCCCGCAGATCCTGGGGCTGATGTTCGAGCATCTGTACAGCGAATCCATGACCCTGGTGGTGCGTAATGGCCATCCGCTATTGGCTGACCCGCAGGCGCATGAACATATCGAAAATTATCCGCTGGTGTTGCCGCTGGCGGGGACGACGATCCGCAAATACGCCGACAGCCTGTTTGTGCAGCACGGCATCAGCCCGCCGCGCCAGCGTCTGGAAACCCTGTCGTTGATCTTGAGTCGGCGTTATGTGCAGGGCAGTCAGGCGATCTGGGTCGCGCCTTTTGATGCGGTCAGGCAGGACCTGAATCGAGGTGATCTGTTTGAGTTGGAGTTGGGTATTCGTGAACCCGGTGGTTCTGTGGGGCTGTGCAGCAATCCCGCGCTGACGATGTCCATGGCGGCTCAATGGTGCGTGGAGGTGTTGCGCGAGGTGGGCGCGGAATATCGCGAAGGCAGCTATCCATAACCATCTGGATATGGATAGGGTCGGTTTTTTCAGTGTTGGAGGGCGCCTGATCAGGCGAGACTGGGGCGGTGATTGCCGGTTACCCAGCGTTCACCCCTGATTTTCATCCATAACAAAAAGGAAACCGACATGTCTGATGCGGACAACAGCCGTTTCGTCATTCGTGATCGTAATTGGCACCCCAAAGCCCTGACGCCTGACTACAAAACCTCGATCCTGCGTTCCCCGCGTCAAGCCTTGGTGAGCATTCCCCTATCCCGCTCGGAAACCAGCGGCCCGGACTTTTCCCACCTGAAGATGGGGCAGCACGATAACGATCTGCTGCTGAATTTCAACCACGGGGGCTTGCCCATCGGCGAGCGCATCATCGTCGCCGGTCGGATCTGTGACCAGTACGGTAAGCCGATTCCCCATACCCTGGTGGAAATGTGGCAAGCCAATGCCGGTGGTCGCTATCGACACAAGAAAGACAGCTATCTGGCCCCCATCGACCCTAACTTCGGCGGCGTCGGCCGTGCCTTGACCGACCGCGACGGCAACTACAGTTTCCGCACGGTCAAGCCCGGCCCGTATCCGTGGCGCAATGGTCCCAATGACTGGCGTCCGGCGCATATTCACTTCTCCATCAGTGGCCCGTCGATTGCCACGCGATTGATCACCCAGCTGTATTTCGAAGGTGACCCGCTCATCCCGATGTGCCCGATCGTCAAGTCGATCGCCAATCCGGATGCGGTGCAGAGCCTGATCGCAAGGCTTGATATGAGCATGGCCAATCCCATGGATTGCCTGGCTTATCGCTTTGATATCGTTCTGCGCGGTCAGCGCAAGACCCACTTCGAAAACCGTTGAGGAGGCACGTCCATGCCCGTTGAACTTCTGCCTGAAACCCCGTCGCAAACCGCCGGTCCTTACGTGCATATCGGCCTGGCGCTGGAGGCGGCAGGCAACCCGCCCCGCGAGCAGGAAATCTGGAACGAAATGGCCAAGCCTGGTGCGCCGGGGGAGCACATCCTGTTACTGGGCCATGTCTATGACGGCAACGGTCACCTGATCCGCGATGCGTTCCTGGAATGTTGGCAGGCTGACCACGAAGGCGTTTACGACAGCGACTACAACCTGGAAAAGCCCTTCAACGGTTTTGGCCGCACGGCGACCACGGATACTGGCGAGTGGCAGATCCATACCGTCAAGCCGGGCACCGTGAAGAACGCTGCAGGTGTGCCGATGGCGCCGCACGTCAATGTTTCGCTGTTCGCGCGGGGCATCAATATTCACTTGCAGACCCGGGTGTACTTCGACGACGAAGCCCAGGCCAATGCGGTCGATCCGGTGTTGAATCTGATCGAGCAGCCTCAACGTCGGGAGACGCTGGTCGCCAAGCGTTGCACGGTTGATGGCAAGTTGGCTTATCGTTTCGATATCCGCATACAGGGCGAAGAAGAAACGGTGTTCTTCGACTTCTGACGGAGGTGGGGCACGGCAAGCCCGCTCATTGAGCGGGCTTTTTGCGGTCTGGGCTTTGGAAAACCCGGTGCAGGGTGACCTGATAACGGGCGATCGGGTAAACGTAATAGCGCCGCGTTTGGCCCAGAAGAAGCCCGTTTTTACCGGGGTGCGCCGCTCATTGAAAAATATTTAAAATAAATTGCATTTAAATCAACACATTGCGGATTTTTCGTATATGATGCGGCCCACACCGAAAGTGAAGGGTGATTAGCTCAGCTGGGAGAGCATCTGCCTTACAAGCAGAGGGTCGGCGGTTCGATCCCGTCATCACCCACCATTCGCTTCAAGTGTTACGCGCAGCGGTAGTTCAGTCGGTTAGAATACCGGCCTGTCACGCCGGGGGTCGCGGGTTCGAGTCCCGTCCGCTGCGCCATATTTGCTTCCACTAAGGCCCACTGAACGCCTGGAAGCCACGGAAATAGCGGCCTAGTGCCGCTTTTTTCGTTTTCTGAATTCCACTGGAATCCATCTCCAGCCACGGTTTTTAAGTACACATTTAAGTACACCGCTGGCACAGCCTTTTACGATTCCTTGCGCATCAATTTTCGTATTGGTCCGTCTACCGCTGGGTTGTATTCCCCTCCTTGATGCAGAAGGAGGTGTCTGATGGCTCTGACAGATACAGCGCTCAAGAAAGCCAAGCCCGCCAGCAAGCCTTATACGTTAACTGATGGGAATGTCTTATCTCTGCAAGTGCCCACGACGGGTTCGAAGCGCTGGCATTTCCGTTTCTATTGGCATGACAAGCAATTGCGTATTTGCCTCGGCACCTATCCCGACGTGGGTCTCAAGGAGGCTCGCCAGCGGAGAGAGGCTGCACGTGCGCTGGTGGCCAACAATATCGATCCCCGCTCACATCGTCGCGCCGAGCGCCAAAAAGCCTCTCACGCCGCCAACAACACGTTTGAAGCGGTTGCTGGTCGCTGGCATGAGTTCCGAAGTAAAAAACTGACGAAAAGTAAGAAGGGTACTGGTGGTGATCGTGGAGCTTCAGTCGAGTTTTGCGCGCCGGACTCGCCCGCAGGGTGCTGAACCAGACCTTGAGCTCGCATCAGCACTTCGGAGGTCTGGTTATTGAACGAGCGGGGGCGCTGGAGGACTAATAAGAATCTAGTATTTTGTTTGAGTTGACGGTAGCGAGCAGGGTGCGGCGAGTTCTCGAAGCCGGTCAGTGTTCCGGCAGGTTGGCGAAGATGTTCGCCAAGACTTGGTTAAGTTTGCGCAGTTGAGCTTCGGTTAGACCCTGGAAGCTTTTTTGGAATAACTCGTCGGTGAGTTCGTGCATGTCAAAAAACGCCTGGCGACCTGCCGCGGTCAGGCTGACTTGAGTTACGCGGCCGTCCTGGGTGCTCTGGCTGGTTTCCACCAGACCATCATCCTTCATTCGGTAGACGATTTTGGTGATGGTCGAAAGCTTGGCCACGGCGTGTTCGGATATCTCCGAAATGCTGGAGTCGTCGTTCTCGAAGAGAATGTTCAGCACTCGCCAACGCGGGATATCCAGGTCGATCCGCTTGAGCAGCTTTTCCATGGCCATGGCGTAGCGCCCGTACACGCGTGCCAGCCAGTAAAAAGGAAACTCTTCCTTGTGAAAGTCTTCGCTGGCAGGGTTGTAGCGGTTACGGCGTTTCTTGGGAATGGACATCAAAGGAACTGCTTTGTGAAAGTCGACGGACAATCATAGACATTTCTACTAAATTTGGCATCCGCCGCTATGCCGGCGGAGGGCGCTCAATGGTGCTGCAGGTGTGTGGATCTGTCCGAACAGATGGTCAGCTGTTGTTTTCCAATGCCGGATCGAAGCGTGTCGTAAGCCATGTGGCATCGGGCAGACGAAAGAATTCCTGCGTGCGCTGCGCTTTCTAGGCATCGATATTCTGGCCGGCGCGCAGCACTGCTTCGGAGCCAGGGAGGCCGGTTTCCACCAGCTAGATGCCCTTGGCTGGATTCTGCCCGTGATACTTCAGCACCATGGCGATCTGGCCATAGGAGTCATAGGCGTTGACGCCGACGGTCTTGCTCTTGAGGTCTGTAATGCTCTTGATAGGCGAATCCTCCTGCACGGCTCAGTACAGCGAGAATGGCCCCGGTGCCTCGGCCACGAGCTGGGCACTCGCTAAGCCGGCAGTTCGCTGGACAATGTGCCCTGATCAAGCGAAGACGGGGCCTGAGATGAACAGTCGCGTGCGCCAGCGAGCATCGACTGCACCGTTGACGCGGTGCCTTGGAGTTGCATCCATTTGATACGGTAGGGCTTACCCGGTTCGGGGAAGGCATCTGCGCGTCCCATCAAGCAGTACTTCATTTCTTCCACGCTAAAAAGGAAGCCTGAGCGGATGTTGGTGTTCACCGGGATGCAGGCTGCCCCGCACGCCGCTAATTACCGGAGGTAAAGCGAACAAACAGCCCATGGCCCCGGTGGCGATGATGGCAATATTCAAGGGTGTCCTTGGTTATTGTGCGCGCTGGTTGCGCCTTGGACGTTTGCGCGGTAATCCTTGGGCGGCATGCTGTAGTGGCGCTTGAATACCCGGGAAAAGTGCGCGGAGTCGGTAAAGCCCCACTTGTAGGCGATGGTGGTGATGGGTAGGGCATTGTCACCGGTCTGTGCCAAATCTCGGGCGGCGCAGTGCAGGCGTTGGCGCTGGATGTAGCGTCCGATGCTGTCACCATCGAGTTCAAACTGGCGGTAGAGCTGGCGTACCGAGATGTTCAGCATCGCGGCCAGTTCGGCTGGTGTCGGGGGCGCCAGCAGCGTTTTGTTGATCATTCGCTCAGCGAGTCGTCGTAGGGGGCGGCCGGTGTTCGGTACATCATCGGGATGTAAAGAGGGCTGCAGCAAGTTGATCAGGGCGTCCTGCAATGCCGCGCCATGAGATTGGCCGGCGCCCAGATTCATTTCCCCGTCACTGATCTGCTGCAACATGCCGTGGAGCAGACGTCCGCTCAGGCCGCTCTGTTCGATTTTGCCGAAGCGCCAGGCGTGTGTCGGCAGGAGCCGATCCACGGCGTCACGGCAGAGGTGGATCGACAGTTGCGCGATCAACCCATTCGGTTGCATTTCAAAGGACTCGGCTGAGTCCAGCAGGGCCATGTCGCCAGGGTGCAAGGTGAATGTTTGCGCACTACGGTTGATCGCCATGCTGCCTTCACGCTGCAGGACTAAAAAATAGAAGCGATCATCACCACGGCTTGCGCTGCCGCGTTCGCGGCGGATCGACAAGGCGTTAACCTGGATATCCGCCAGATTCAGATCACCCAATTGATGGTGCTGGATATTGCCAATGAAATTGTCTGCATGAGTGCAGCGTTGCGTGACAAAACGGCCACACACGGCATGTACTGCCTGATTCCAGTGGTCGAAATCGTGGAGGTTTTGCACACTCACAAGGCACCTCGAAGGGATTTCTAATAGTTTTGGTGCGCAATTGGATCGATTTTGCACATATGACTAATTACGGGAAAATTCAAGCATTCCTCGTGCCAGAAACGAGTTGAGTATTGTGGGTTTTCGAACAGGGAGGGCAGGGCCGGTAAACCGGCCCGAGAGGCGATTCAGTAGCGGATCATCACTGACTTGAGTTCGGTGTAATCGTCAATGAACGCGCTGCCGAATTCGCGGCCCGTGCCCGAGGCTTTAATGCCGCCGAAGGGCACCGAAGGGTCGAGGAAGGTGTGCATGTTGATGTATACCGTGCCGGCCTCAATCTGGGGGATCAGGCGCAGTGCCCTGGACAGGTCGTTGGTCCAGATGCTTGCGGTGAGGCCGAACGGCGAGTCGTTCATCAGGCCGGGAAGTTCTTCGACGTCGTCATAAGGCAGCACGCACATTAACGGGCCGAAAGTTTCTTCGTGCAGGATGCGATCCTTGGCGTTACCCGCGAGTACCAGGGTCGGCTCAACGAAGTAGCCGGGACGGGCAATCGCATTACCACCGCAGACGATGCGGCTTTCCTGGCGTGCCAGCTCGAAGAATTGCACCATCTTGTCGAACTGCGGCTTATTGGCCAGGGGCCCGAACTGGACACTCTCATCAAGAGGCGAGCCAATGCTCATGCCTTTTAGTGCCGCGCTGAATTTCTCCAGGGTCTCATCCAGGCGTGAACGCGGTACGTAGAGCCGTTCTGGTGCCGCACACACCTGACCCTGATGCACATAACCGGTTTGGATCAGCCCACCGATGGCAGCATCGAGGTCGACGTCAGGCAGCAGCGCCGCAGCATTTTTGCCGCCCAGTTCCAGGGTCACTCGGGTGAGGTTGGCGGCCATTGCGGCCTGGCCGACCTTGAGTCCGGTCGGCACCGAACCGGTGAACGAAACCTTGGCTACCTGCGGGTGGTTGACCAGTTGTGCACCGACTTCGCCGGTGCCGTTGACGATGTTCAACACTCCCGCTGGCACACCCGCGTCCATTGCCAGTTCGGCCAGGCGCAGCAAAGTCAGTGGGGTGAATTCACTGGGTTTGAGCACCAGCGTACAGCCGGTGACCAGAGCGGCAGCGATTTTCCATACGCCGATCATTACCGAGAAATTCCACGGCACGATACCGGCCACCACGCCCACTGGCTCACGACGGGTGAAGGCGGTGTACTGTTCGCCGGCCATCGACGGGAAGGAGGGGGACATCGTTTCGCCGTTGATCTTGGTCGCCCAGCCGGCGTAGTAGCGTAGGAAAACCGCGCTTTGGCCGACTTCAAACATCCGGGATAGGTGGATAGATTTGCCTGAGCAGAGGGTTTCCAACTGGGCCAGTTCTTCGCTGTTGGCTTCGAGCAGATCGGCCAGTCGATTGAGTATTACGCCACGCTGATAGGGCAAGGTCTTGGCCCAACTGCCTTTAAAGGCGCAGTGTGCTGCACTGACGGCCGCTTCGATGTCAGATGCATTAGCGGCGGTTACCTGGGCGATGGCTTCGCCATTGGCCGGATTGATGATCGAGATACGCTTGTCGGAGGCGCTAGAGCGGTAAGCACCATCGACGAAATGGGCGTGCTGGCGTTGTAGGAACGCCTGCACTTGGGGAAGCAATTGAATGTCGCTCATGGGGTGACTCCTGGCAGATAAAATCAAAGAGGGATGGCAATGTTGAGCCAGAACTTATCGCCTTCCGGACGGTTCAATACGTCGAACTCATGTTGGTAGCGGCCCTGGATGTTCAAGCCCGAGGCAGTTGTGTAAGAGAGTTGCGGGCCCAGTGCAGTGGCGCGGCCTTTGAAGTCTCCGAATACCGCACCGTCACCGCTGTCGCCGGTGAGCTGTTTGTAGGTGTAGCCACCGATACCCACACCCCAGTTGCCGAAGTGCTTGGCAGCGACGAAGTCGGCGTGGAGTTCATTGCCTGAGCGGTATTGGGTGTCGTTGTTCTCGTAGTTGTGGTCAAACATGGTCTTCATCGAGAACTCATAACCCTGCGGGTTGCGGTAGGTGAAGGCGAATAGCGGCTCGACGGTGGCGTAGTTACGCCCGATGTTGGCCAGTTCTTTCTTGTCGTAGCGGCCGGTGGGTAGGTACAGGTCGACGGCTGCAATCCAGTGCCAGTTTCCGGCGTGCCAGCCGACCGCCAGCGGACTGACGATGAGGTCGCCCATGCCGGCGCGATCCTGGCGGCCGCCCGCCCCCATATTGACGTCCACATCGGCTGCAACCAGGAAGGCGTGCATCGCCCAGTTGCCACCGAGGATCTTCTTATCAGTGACATGGATGGCGCGCAGAATGGTAGCGGCGGTACTGACCTTGAAGTGGTCGAACGCCGGGTTCGTATTGGCAAACTTGTCGGCGGTGTAATAGGTGTTGTAGCTGATCAGGTAGTTGCCAGGCGGAGGCAGGGCGCCGGTCATGAAACCTTCGCTGCCATTGGCGTAGGCGCCGCCACCACCCTCGGTGGCGTGGGCATTCTGGGCAAGGACAAGTGCGGAAAGTGCAATAGCGCTGATCAGATGACGCTGCGGGAAGAAGTGCATGGTGTGATCCTCGATCCGGTTTCAGGGCGTAGGAAAGCTCTGGCGCGATATGCGCGCCAGGTCGGGAAAGGTCGATTAGGAGCGGTTGGAGCCGGCGAGTGACTGAGGTGTGCCAATCACCGCATCGAGATTCAGCGTTTGCTCATGTGGTGCGCTCAGCGTCAGCGGTGCCTTGCCGAGAATGAAATCGGCACCGCGTTCGCCAAGCATGATCGCCGGCGCGTTGGTGTTGCCGCTGGCTATCTGCGGGCATACGGAGAGGTCGATCACTCGCAGGTTCGGCACGCCATGTACGCGCATCTGCAGGTCGACCACCGAGCTGCCCGGATCAATGCCCAGGCAACAGGTACCGCCAGGGTGGTAGACGGTCTTGATCGCCTGGCGTATGAAGGTCTCGATGCCGGCAGTGTCCTGCCAGTCGATATTCTCGGGCGCGACGATCTTCTTGATCAGGCTTTTCAATGCGGGTTGTTGCATCAGCTTGAGGCCGGCTTGTACGGCACGTATCTGCCCTTGCAGGTCGTCTTTGTCACCCAGATAGTTGGGGTCGATGAGCAGCATGTCGGCCGGGTCAGTGCTGCGCAGGCGCACGTCGCCACGAGCCTTGGGGCGCAGGTGACCAACCTTGACCGTGAGGCCATGCTCGGCGGCGGGAGGGGCTTCGCCGGGAGTGTTGTCGAAGTTGTCCATTACCGGCAGGAACATGAACTGGATGTCTGGCCGACCGACGCCCTGGCTGTCGACGAAACCGCCGCCTTCGAGGATATTGCTGGTCAGCAGGCCGCTACGGAACGCCAGCCACTGGATCATGTGCTTGATGCCGCGCAGGCCCTTGTCTTCGCCGAGGATGCTGTTCTGTTTGTGGGTGGTGGCGTTGAGCGACAGGTGAAGGTGGTCATGAAAGTTCTTGCCAACCGGTAGGTTGACCAAGGTTTCGATGCCGAGACCCGCGAGGTGTTCCTTCGGCCCGATGCCGGAGAGCATGAGAATCTTCGGACTGCCGAAGGCGCCGGCGCTGAGAATTACTTCCTTGCGGGCGTGGGCGATTATCGGCGCTCCATCCTTCTCGCTGAACTTCACTCCGGTAGCGCGGGCGTTCTCGACGATCACCTTGTGCGCCAGGGCGTCAGTGATCACGGTCAGCTTGCTGTTGTCGCGTACCGATTTCAGATAGGTACGCGCGGTGCTGGCACGGGCACCATTGTGCGTGGTGGTCTGGTAGAAGCCGACACCTTCCTGGGATGCGCCATTGAAATCGTTGACGTAGGGCAGGCCCATCTCTTGGCCAGCGCGCACGAAGGCCATGGTCATTGGGTGGCGATAGCGGTTCTCGCTGACCGGCAATGGGCCTTGCTGTCCGTGGAACTCACCGCTGAGGCTCTCGTTGGCTTCGGCTTTCTTGAAGTAGGGCAGCACATCGCGATAACCCCAGCCCGGGCAGTTCCAGTCTTTTACCCAGTCGTCGTAATCCTCGTGTTGGCCACGGATGTAGATCATCCCGTTGACCGAGCTACCGCCGCCGAGCACCTTGCCCTGGGCAATGATCATTTCGCGGTCGTTGCAGTGTTTCTGCGGCACGGTCATGTACGGCCAGGACTTCTGCTGGAAAACCTGTACCACGGTGGCGGGCATGGTATGGAAGGGGCTGCTGTCCTTGCCTCCGGCCTCAAGCAGTAGCACGCTGCCGGCATTCTGCTGGATCAGCCGGGCTGCAACCACGCAGCCTGCCGAGCCGGCGCCTATCACGATGTAATCATATTCCTGAGTGGACATGGGGGGGGCCTCGCTAATGTCCCGAAGGGATTTTTATGAGGCTCTATTCAAGCCTTTACCAGCGACAGGAAATTGATCCTGGTGGCCAGGTTGTTGTACGTGCTTGCCAGGTTTTACCGATCATCCGGTTGTACGAATCTCAGCCCTTGATGAAACGCTGCGCAAGACTCAGTTGCGATTCGGCCAATTGGTGCAGGGTCTGGCTGATCTCGGTGGTACGTCCTGCCTGCTGACTGGTGCGCTCTGTGAGGCCGGCAATCTCGGTGATCTGCTGGTTGATCTGCTCGGCGACCTGGCCCTGCTGCTCAATGGCCGCTGCCATCTGCTGGTTCATGCTGCTGATCTGGCCGACTTCCTCGCAGATACGCACCAGTGCCTGGCGGGTTTGCTGCACATCGGCACTGGCGCGCAGCGCGGCCTGCTCGCCACGTTTCGCGGTGGTCAGCGCGTTGCCGCTTCCGCTACGCAGGCTTTCGATAGAGCGCTGGATTTCATGAGTCGAGTCACGTGTGCGTGAGGCGAGGCTGCGTACTTCGTCGGCAACCACGGCGAAGCCCCGGCCGGATTCGCCAGCGCGGGCGGCTTCGATTGCGGCATTGAGGGCCAGCAGATTGGTTTGTTCGGCGATGCTCTGGATCACACTGGCGATGCCGCCGATCGACTCGATAGCATCGGCCAGGTTGCCGACGGCGCTGCCGATCTCTTCCACCGAAGAGCGCATGGTCTGAGTGGAGTTCTGGCTGTCGTCCGACAGGCGTTCACCGTCGTAGGCCAACTGGTTGGCGTTCTGCGCGGCCTGGGCGGTGCTCTGCAGGTTGCGTGAAAGCTCCTGGATGGTGGCGCTCATCTGGTTGATGGCCGCGGCGGTCTGTTCGGTCTCGCGTACCTGCCTGTTCAGTTGTTCGGCGGTGTTCTCCACCACTTCGGCTGAAGTATGTGCCTGCTGGCGCAGAACCTCGCTGTTGATGCTGATGCGTGACATCACCGTAGTCATCCGCGCGCGCTGGCTGTTCAGGGCCATCGCTAGCAGAGCGCTGCTGTCGGCGTGGCCGCTATGCAGCGGCGCCAGTAGCGGCTCGCTGTATATTTCCCGGTACTGGCCAAGGATTTTGCGGGTCAGTCGGCGCTGGCGCAGGGCTGGTTGCAGCCCGGCCAGCAGCAGCGCGAAGAGGGCCAGCAAACCTGTGGCCAAGGGCAGTTGCGCGGTGATGATTGCGCCCAGAGCGAGCAGGCCAAGACTCAGTTGAAGGCCATGACTGGCGAGCAACGCAGTGGAACGCTGGCCTGGCGCCCACGGCGATTGACCACGGTCGAGGCGGGCATAGAGCGTACTGGCTGCGAGTATTTCTTCACGGCTGATCGGCTGGTAGACGGTGCCGAGCGCCGAGAGTTCTCCGCCATCGAACAGCGGCACGACATAGAGCGTGTGCCAGTAATGCCCGCCCTGCCTGTGACGCCCCATCACGGGGCCAGTCCAAGGTACGCCGGCACGCAGCGCACGCCACATGCTGTCGATGACCACTGCGGGCATGCGCGGGTCATTGATCTGCTCGTGGGGTTTGCCGATCAGTTCGTCTTCGCGCAGGCCGCACATTCGCAGGTAGGCCGCATTGCAACTGAGCAGCACGCCTTTTGGATCGAGGCGCGATATCGGCGGTTCGTCGAAGTGCGGGAGGTTGGGGTGGATGGCAGCATTCATTGCACGACTCCTCGCGGTTACCAGGGCAGCACGCGCTCGGCGCGCATCTTGCGCACCATGGCGTCGTAGAACTTGGTGGCGAAGCCACTCTCGCGGATCAGCATGGCGGTGAGGTCCGCGCACCTCTCGGCAATACCGGCTTCGAGCGGGTTGTCTTCGCCGCCCAGGGCGCCGGCGGCACACTGGTTCTCGGCCGCGCGTTGCACCGTCCAGAGCAGGAAGAAGGCTTTCTCGATGCTGCTTTCGCCCACTGCGATACCGTGGTTGCGCAGCACCAGGATGTGCTTGTCGCCCAGGCTTTCGATCATCCGGGTCTTCTCGTCTTCAAACAGCGTGATGCCTTCAAAGGTGTGGTAACCGATGCGGCCGTAAAGTTGCGCACCGTAGAAGTCGTCATGGGTGAAGCCGCGCTTTTTCTGCACCACGGCGGAGATCGGCGTGGTGTGGGTGTGTAGGAGGCACTGGATATCGTCGCGCGCGCCATGCACGGCACTGTGCAGAGCGAAGCCTGCGGGGTTGCCGTCGTAGGGTGACTCGTCGAGCTTATTACCGTGCAGGTCGACCTTGAGCAGGTTGGCTGGAGTGACTTCGCTGTAGTTCAGGCCGAACGGGTTGACCAGGTAATGGTGGGCCGGGCCAGACAGGCGCGCGGAAATGTGATTGAAGATGGTCTCGGTCCAGCCGAAGTAATCGACCAGGTGGTAGCAGTGGGCGAGCTTGATGCGCAGCGCCCATTCTTCGTCGCTACAGGTTTCGGGCTTGAGGGTTTGGATCATTGCGGTCATGGTGGTTTCTCTGGGGCGGTAGGACGCACCTGTCAGGCACGATGGCGTTATGTCAGGCGCAAGGAGCCAGGCGCAGGTTGTCATGGAACCCGTTTCGGCCGGGAAACTCCGGTGCGAGTACGCGTGCATTGGGCATCTTCAGCCACAGGCGCAGTAGGCGGCGTTTGAGGTCTGGATCGTCGTGATCCTCAAAGTTGCTACGCGAATGCATCACGGCGTAATTGTTGGCGAACTGCATGTCGCCGGGTTCCAGCATCATGTCCAGACGGATCGCTGGGTCATGAATGATGGCGTCGATCAAATCCAACGCCTGGACTTCTACCTGGCAGAGCTTGACGTTGCTCTGTTCGTGGCCGAGTTCGATATAGGCACGAAGGTAACGACAGCTGAGCTTATCCTCGTGGTAGCTGAAAATCGGAGAGGGGACCGGTAGGTCATTACCCAAGTGTGCGAAATATAGTGGGCGATAGAGCAACGCCAGATAGTGGGGGTTCCTCTCCAGGATCTCGTTGTAGACGGTCGCAGCGCTGACCAGGCTGCTGAGTCCGCCTTGCTTGGCCTTGCGTATGGACAGGAGTCCAACTACATCGGACAGATCTGTGTGGTAGGGCAAGTAGGCGTTAGTTTCGTAGACACGAGTAGTTTTCTCTTTGGAGTTGCCTATGGCGGTCACCACGCCCAGCAGGTCGGCGCGTGGATTCTGAGTCACAGGAGTCCCCATGTGCAGGCCCAGGCCGTAATAGATGATTGACATTTCCTCTTCGCCGTAGAGCTCGGCTGGCAGGCCGCGAAGGAGAAGAAAACCGCGGCCATTCTCCAATTCGTTCGCAAGGTTTTGGATCTCCTTATCCAGCTCTGGTATCAAGAAATCCTCACGTATGAAGTTCGGAGCCTTTAGGCCACGATCTCTAACCTGCACCATGGCGCGATCAAGCACAGCGAGCGTGTCAGGGGATAGGTGATATATCCAGGCTTGCTCAGGGTCTTTCACCAAATCTTCGCCACGCCAGGCGCAGGGTGAATCGATTTTTTGGGTAAGCAGGGAGGTCATGGTTTTTTCCTTTCCTGTGATGGGGTAGATGTGGGCGCGATGACCGAAACGATGTCAGTGCTGCTGCGTGAAGGGTGCCGAGTTAAAAAGCGCGCTAGCGAAAGAATGTCGCGAGTGGTGGGTACGCCGAGGCCGTGGTGCTCTGCAAGTTCGACTACCGCGTCACCGATAGCGGCGAGTTCCAGAGCGCGCCCATGCTGATAGTCCTGCAGCATCGAGGTTTTGACTGCGCCCATGCCTGCACCAAGTTTCATGAATGTTGGTGGGTCGAAATCAATGCGTGCGCCATAAGCTGCGGCAGTGAGTAGCCCTTCATGAAGTATTTTCCCCACCAGAGGGGTTAACTCGGGCTCGCTATAGAGCTCTTCGAGTGTTGCCCCAGTGATTACCGACAGGGGGTTGGAGGTCAGATTGGCGAGGATTTTGGTCCACAGCGAGTCTCGGATACGATCACTTGCTCTGGCTTCTATACCCGCGTCTTCGATCAGTTGACGGATCGTTTCGAGTCGTTGGCTCTTGCGGTTATTTGGCTCGCCAAGAATCATCAGGTGCGGATTGTGTGAGCGTGCCTGTCCTGGGCTTATCGTTTCTGCAGTTATGAATACTACGCACCCGAGGATATGTGCCGGATCGAGAGATGCCAGCAGGGTTCCGTCTGGATCAACCGCCTGTATAGGTTGACCAGCCATATTTCCGGACTCGCCGTGGAAGTACCACCATGGCACGCCGTTCACGACCGGAACCACGGTTGTATGTGGGCCGATCAACGGTGCCAGATGGGGGACCAGCGTGGGTAAAGATTGTGCCTTGACGCACAGGAAAACCACGTCCTGCTCGCCGAGCAGGACACAGTCGTCGCTGGCGTTTACCGGGGCGTTATGTTCGCCATCCAGGTCGGTCAGGCGTACGCCGTTTTCGTTTAGCGCGGTGAGTGTGTTGCCACGGGCGAACATATTCACTGGTTGACCTGTGGCCGCCAGGCGCGCCGCCAGGGTGCAGCCAATGGCACCGGCGCCAACAATGCACAGGCGTGAAGGGATCGAGCGAGCCATGGGGCTTTCTCCTTGCAAATAGGTTGCGCCCGCGAGACGGGCGCATGGTGGATCAAGTCGCGAGCATTTCCTGGTGCTTGCTGGCCAGGCCTAGGTAGGCCTCAATCACCCGCGGGTCATCGGCCAGTTCGGCGGCCGGGCCCTGCATGACGATCTGCCCGGTTTCCAGCACGTAGGCGTAGTCGGCAACACGCAACGCCGCGCGGGCGTTCTGCTCCACCAGCAAGATCGACACACCCTGGCGCCGCAGGTCGGCGATGATGCGGAAGATCTCTCGAGTGATCAGCGGCGCCAGGCCCAGGCTCGGCTCGTCGAGCATCAGCAGCTTGGGCTTGGCCATCAGCGCACGGCCTACGGCGAGCATCTGTCGCTCGCCGCCGGAAAGGGTCGACGACTCTTGCTTGCGGCGTTCAAACAGGCGCGGGAACAGGCTGTAGACTTCCTGAAGGGTGCCGTCGAGGTACTTATCGCCTTTGCGGTAGCGCATAAAGCCGCCGAGGCGCAGGTTGTCCTCGACGCTCATGCTGCCGAACAGTTCGCGCTTTTCCGGCACCAGGCCCAACCCGCGCCCGACCAGCACCTCGACTTCCGGTACGGCTTCCAGGGTTCCGTCGAAGTTGACTTGGCCCTTGGAGCCAAGCACGCCCATGATCGCCGAGAGCAGGGTGGTCTTGCCGGCGCCGTTGGGACCGATCACGGTGACGATCTGGCCTTCGCCGACGGTCAGACTGGCATTGCTTAGCGCCTCGACCTTGCCATAGGCCACGCTCAGGTTTTTTATTTCGAGCAGGATGTTACGAGGTTGATTGCTCATGGTCTTCACTCCGCTCCGCCGAGATAGGCTTCGAGCACCGCCGGGTTTTTTTGCACGTCATCTGGCAGGCCTTCGGCAATTTTCTGGCCGAATTCCATGACCGTGATGCGGTTCACAAGGCCCATGACAAAGTCCATGTCATGTTCCACCAGCAGTATTGCCATGCCTTCGTCACGCAGCTTGCGCAGCAGGTTGCCGAGGGCTTCCTTCTCTTTGTGACGCAGGCCGGCGGCGGGCTCGTCGAGGAGCAGCAGGCATGGGTCAGCACACAGCGCGCGAGCGATTTCCAGGATGCGTTGCTGGCCAAGGGCGAGGCTGCCAGCTTCTTCATAGAGGTAGTCGCCGAGGCCAACCCGCTCCAGTTGGCGCCGGGCCTCACGCAGCAAGTCGGCTTCTTCGGCGCGCTCCATGTGCAGCAGCGACGATACGATGCCCTTGTCGCCACGCAGGTGGGCGCCGATGGCTACGTTCTCCAGCACACTCATGGTTGATAGCAGCTTCACGTGCTGGAAGGTGCGGCTCATGCCCATGTGGGCGATACGTCGCGAGGGAATGCCGTTGATCTTCTCGCCAAGGAACAACACCTCACCCTCGGTGGGGGTGTCTACCCCGGAGAGCTGGTTGAACATGGTGCTCTTGCCCGCGCCGTTGGGGCCGATCAGCGCGAGGATTTCTCCGGCGCGGATCGATAGGTTCATTTGGTTGTTGGCAACCAGGCCACCGAAGCGTTTGGTCACGTTACGTGCTTCGAGGATAAGTTGGCCGCTATCTGGCAGGTCCCGGCGCGGCAGGCCGCTCGGCAGGTCATCTGCTCTGGGCGCGTTGTGGTCGTGGCGCCAACGGGCTGGAACCAAGCGCACCAGCAGTGGCCACAGGCCGCCCGGAGCACGCTGCATGAGCAACACGATAAGCAGGCCGAAAACGATCGTTTCGTAGTTGCCCTGGCTGCCCATCAGCGTCGGTAGCCAGTCCTGCAGCCACTGCTTGAGCATGGTCAGGATACCGGCACCGAGCAGGGCGCCCCAAACGCTGCCCACACCGCCGATCAGTGCCATGAACAGGTAGTCGATGCCCATGTTCAGTCCAAACGGCGTCGGGTTCACGAAACGCTGGGTATGTGCGTAGAGCCAGCCCGAGACGGTGGCGAACAGCGCGGAGATGAGGAACACCACCAGCTTGGAGCGAAAGGTATTCACGCCCATCGACTCGGCCATCACCTGGCCGCCCTTGAGCGCGCGGATGGCTCGGCCTTCGCGGGAGTTGAGCAGGTTACGGGTGATCAGGATGGCGACCAGCAGCACCGCCCAGATCAGGTAATAGATCTTCTCGC
Source organism: Pseudomonas veronii (assembly GCF_002028325.1). NCBI lineage: Bacteria > Pseudomonadati > Pseudomonadota > Gammaproteobacteria > Pseudomonadales > Pseudomonadaceae > Pseudomonas > Pseudomonas veronii. Next base: position 2,117,890 of record NZ_CP018420.1, read on the forward strand.
CCTTATCCAGCGTCAGACCGAACAATGAGATCGACGGCAGATCGGCGATGCCGCTCTGGCCGCCCAGCCCATCCAGGGTGCCGAACAGGTAATAGAGCGAAATGCCCCAGGCGATGGTGCCCAGCGGCAGATAGTGTCCGGACAGCTTCAGTGTCAGGGCACCGAGCAGCACGGCTACACAGACAGTGAGGGCGATGCCCACCAGTAATGACAGCCAGGGTGAACCCGCGGTCCAGGCGAGCCAGACGGGCAGTTGCTCGGCGGTGGTCAGATAGGCGCTGGTATACGCTCCGAGGCCAACGAACGCGGCCTGGCCGAAGCTGGTCATGCCACCGACCCCCGTGAGCAGGACGAGGCCCAGCACCACCAGGGTATACAGGCCTATGTAGTTGAGCAGGGTAATCTGGAAGGACGGCAGTAGCAGCGGCGCGACGCCGACGATGACGACCAGCAGGGTGACGAGGAGGCGCGGTTTCATTCTTCTTCCTCCACATGACGGCTAGTCAGTGAGCGCCAGAGCAGGAACGGGATGATCAGGGTGAACACGATGATCTCTTTGTAGTTACTGGCCCAGAACATCGAGAAGGCCTCCACCAGACCAACTGCCAGCGCGCCTAGGGCGGCGATGGGGTAGCTGACCAGGCCGCCGATGATGGCGCCAACGAAACCTTTCAGGCTGATGATGAAGCCGGAGTCGAAATACAGGGTGGTGATTGGGGCGATGAGAATTCCCGAGAGGGTGCAGAGAAAGGCGGCCAGAGCAAAGGTCGTCTTGCCCGCCAGGCTCGGCGATATGCCCATCAGCCGTGCCCCCATGCGGTTCACCGCAGTGGCGCGTAGCGCCTTGCCATACAGGCTGCGTTCAAAGAACAGGAACAGGCCGACGATCAAGCCCAGCGAGACAACGATCACCCACAGTGTCTGGCTATTCAGTGTCACTGGGCCGAGCTCCAACCCTGTTTCGGAGAACGGTCGAGTGCGTGCGCCATCGGGGCCGAACAGCAGCAGGCCGACCCCGACCATGGCCACATGCACGGCAATCGAGACGATCAGCAGCACCAGCGAGTGGGCGCCGGCGATTGGCTGGAAGAACAAGCGATACATCTGTGGGCCCATTGGCACCAGCAGGGCCAGGGTCAGCAGGGCCTGGATCGCCATGGGCAGGTTTGCCAGTAGTAGATTCTGTACCAGCAACACCATGGCTACGGCGTAGGCGAGCTTTATCGGCAGGTATTTGGGTAAGCGAAAGCCGTGGCCTTTGTGCAATGTGCCGAGCAGATCCAAGGTGCAGTCGATGACTGTCAGGGCGAGCAGCAGCCAGACCAGTCGGGTTGGCTGGCCAGCTTGCAGAGCCGCCATGGTCAGAGCGCCGAAGGTGACAAACTCACCCAGAGGGATCAAAAGAATCCGTGTCACGGTAAAGACCAGGAGAATGGAAAGCGCCAACAGTGCGTAGATCGCACCATTGGTCACGCCATCCTGACCCAGCAGCATGGCTATCTGAAAATTCATGGAGGCAATATCCTTCGATGACAGGATTCGTATTGCGCGCAGCGACTACCGGCCAAGAAGGCAGGTAGTGGTCTGGCGTCTAACGTACGGTCGGTGCCAGGCACCGGCTAAGGCGTGGCTGCTGTGTTACTTGAGCAGCACCCATTTACCGTCCTTGACGGTGATCAGCTCGCGGCCGCGTTTGTCGAAACCGCTGTGATCTTCAGGACTCATGTTGTACACGCCCTGGGTCGCAGCCAGCTCATGGGTCTGTTCCAGTGCATCGCGCAGTGCCGAACGGAACTCGGCGGTACCTGGTTTGCCTTTTTGCAACGCGGTGGGAATGGCGTGCTCCAGCAGCAAACCGGCATCGTAGACATTGGCGCCGAATGTCGCTGGCGCGCTGCCATTTAGCTGGGTGTAATCATTGATGTATTTGCGCGCCACACTCTTGGATGGATGATCGTCCGGTACTTCATCAATCACCAGCATCAGGCTGGCTGCAAGGATGGTGCCTTCGACCTTGCGCCCGCCCAGTTGCAGGAACGGCGGGAGAGCCGCGCCATGGGTCTGGTAGACCTGGCCCTTGTAACCCTGGTCGAACAGGGTGGTCTGCGGCAGCACGGCCGAGCTACCCGGTGCGGCGACCAGTACGGCGTCCGGTTTGGCCATGAGGATCTTCAGGCTCTGGCCGGTGGTGGATGTGTCCTGACGCTGGAAGCGCTCGTTGGCGACGATTTTTATCCCGTTCTTTTCGGCCAGGGCCGTCATGACTTTGCCCCAGTTCTCACCATAGGGGTCGGCGGTGCCGATCAGGCCGAGTGTCTTCACGCCGGTCTTGACCATGTGCTCGACCAGCGCTTGGGCGATCAGGTCATCGTTCTGGGTGGTCTTGAATACCCATTTTTTTTGCTCCGTCATCGGTAGTACCACGGCGGCGCTTCCGGTTGGGGCGAGCATTGGCGTGCCCGACTCGGCAGCAAATTGAATCACCCCCATGGCATTGGGCGAGCCACTTGGGCCGATGATTGCGTCGACATGTTCTTCGTCGATCAGTTTCTTGAACGCCTTCACCGAGGCCGTCGGGTCGCTACCGTCGTCCAGCGAAATGTAGGTGATGTTCTGGTCGCCGACTTTCTTCGGCATGAGCGCCACGCTGTTCTTCTGAGGGATACCGACCAGTGCGATAGGCCCGGTCGAAGAGGTGACGACACCGACTTTTACATCTGCCTGAGCCGCCATCGACGCGCAGAGCGCACTTAACATCAGGGTGGACACAGCTTTCTTGAACAGCATGTCGTGCTCCAGGGTGCAAGGCTAATAAGCGGGCTGAGTTGCGGTACCTATGGGGTATCCGCATAGCCTCTCGTAATGCGCTTGGTGATATTCACCGGCGAAAGCATCACCGCCTGACAGCGGTCGGCGTGCTAGCGACGAATTTGCAGATTGCATGCCAGAACTTGAGCTGCACCAGTAGTGCACACACCTCGCTCATCTCCCCTCTCGACTAAAAAAGCCGGCGATCGGCAATCGTCGTTGGTCAGTCGCATCGTCAGTAAAAACAGCGATTTAAGTGATTTTTTTTCTGCTTTTTATGGCTAAAAATGTATGCAAAGAGCGTGATTTTTTAAGATTTAAAATGACGAATATTTTTTTTCGACAGGTGTTTTCTTGAGCCTTTTTTCTGTTCAAAAATCAACCTGGTAACACTTGTCTGATTGCTGTTGACTCGAATTTGTATGTGTAGCTTATTGTTTTATATGAATTTATTTTTATTTATCGATGATGGGATGAACCTTTGGTAAAGCGTTACCAATCTGCACGTTACTGGTGCGATTCATGGAAATTCGCACCAAATCCGATCGATATTATTAAGTACAATTCAATTGACAATTCACGTAATTATGGCGATTTTAGATTTAGCGAATCGGCGGCCTCGTGCTCGCCACGCCAACAACGTTCGAGAAGGTAGACGGTATGACAATGGTGATCGAGCAAATGAAGGTAGGGGGTACTGGCCTGAAGGTGATGGTGAAGGACACCATCGATATTTCTGGCTATCCGACCCGCGCGTCCAGTAGGGCGCTACAGGATGTCGGTCCAGCTACGCAGAACGCCGCCGTGGTCGATGCCCTGTTTGATGGTGATTGCCAGGTTGTCGGCAAGACCGTTCTGCATGAGCTTGCCTATGGCACTACCGGCATCAACCATTACGCCGGTACTGCCGAGAATCCGCGATATCCCGGACGTATTCCTGGCGGCTCCTCCAGTGGCTCTGCGGCGGCCGTCGCTGCTGGGCTCTGTGATTTTTCCCTGGGCACCGATACCGGTGGGTCTGTGCGCATTCCTGCGTGCTGTTGCGGTGTGTTCGGCTTTAAGCCTACGTTCGGCCGCATTGATCGTCGGGGGGTGATGCCCGCGCAGAGCAGCCTGGATTGCGTCGGCCCCTTCGCGAGCCGCTTGTCCCTGCTGATTGAGTCGATGCACATCATTGATCCTTCGTTCAAGCCATTACCGGAAGTCTCAGACATTTGTCTCGGTGTGGTCTCGGTGCAGGCATCGAGTGAGGTGCAGCGCGCTATCGACGCCGTGCTTCATGCCACCAACCTGACGCTCGGCAATGTACAGCTCAATAGCATGCAGGCTGCCTATGATGCCGGCATGGTGGTGATCAACCGCGAGACCTGGAATGCCTGCGGGCATCTACTCGATACCGGCTTGGTCGCCCCGGATGTCGCCGGTCGCTTGCAGGCAGCCGGGCAGACCAGCGATGACGCGCTGGCCGCCGCCGAACGAGTGCGCACCACGTTTACCGCCGAGGTAGATGCCGCCCTTGAGCGTTTTCCGGTTTTGGTCCTGCCGACTATGCCTGACTACCCATTGCGTCTCGAGGACGCGGCAGACACCCGTGCGGTGCTGGGGATGACCGCGTTCGTGAGGCCTTTCAATCTTTCTGGTCATCCGGCTCTGAGCATTCCCTTTGAAGGGGAATCCGGTTTGCCGGTCGGCCTGCAACTTATCGCCGCCAAAGGCGCTGACGAACTGCTTTTGGCGGTCGCTGGCGAGTTGTTGCGGCGTCTCGATTCCAACCTTCTCTGATCGTGGATCCTGTCATGACTTCGCTCACCCTGGTCGGCAATACGCCGTCTGCCGCCATTACCGACAATCAGGCCTTTTCGGCATTGTTGGTCGATATCAAAAAACGCGCCCGTAGTGGCGAATTTGACCGCCTTGGCTATATCGCCCAAGACGTGATTGACGCCTTCAAGACGCTGGGGGTTTACCGTGCTCTGGTGCCCCGCCGCTTCGGTGGTGACCAGTGCTCGCCAGGCGAGTTCTGTGCCATGGTCGAAGAGATTTCCAGGGCAGACGGTTCTGCTGGCTGGGTCGCCAGCTTCGGTATGAGCCCGGTCTACCTGGCGTCGCTGCCTTTGGATACCATTCGGCAGGTCTATGCAAATGGCCCCGACGTAGTCTTCGCCGGTGGCATTTTTCCGCCGCAACCAGCCGAGGCCGTGCCAGGTGGCTTCAAGGTCAACGGCCGCTGGAAGTACTCCAGCGGCTGCATGGGGGCTTCACTGGTGGGCGTCGGTATCGCACCAAAAAACGGTGACAAGCTGGACTTGCCGCGCCTTGCGGTAATGCCACAAAGCAAGGTGCGTATCGAGCAGACTTGGGACACCGTCGGCTTGCTCGGTACCGGTAGTCATGACCTGGTGGTCGAGGATGTGGTCGTATCAGAGGAGTGGACGTTCGTGCGCGGTGGCGCGGCCAATCTTGACGAGCCGTTCTTCCGTTACCCCTCGCTGTCGTTCGCCACCCAGGTCCTTTCCGTCGTCGGTCTTGGCGTTGCCCGGGCTGCCTTGGACGAGCTCCGCGATATGGCCGCTGGGCGCATCTCGGTAACCGGTGCGCCGGCTGTGGCCGACAGGCCACTGGCTCAGGTTGAGATCGCTAAGGCTGAGGCTGCGCTGCGTGCGGCTAGAGCTTTCTTCTTCGAATCCATCGAGGACGCCTGGCAAACGGTGTTGCGGGGTGACTCGCTGTCGGTCGAGAAAACCAACCTGCTACGTCTGTCTTCGACCCACGCTACCCGCGTCGCCGCCGAGGTGGCGCGCACCGCGCAGATGCTGTCGGGCATGACCGGCGTCTACAACAGCAGCCCGTTGGCACGCTGTGTGAACGATGCGCAGGTGGTCACCCAGCATGCCTTCATGGGCGACATTACCTACCAGAATGCCGGCGCCGTCTTCTTCGGCAAGCAGCCCTTGCCGGGCTATCTCTGACCCTTATCTGGAGCCAATCATGAGTGAGAAAAAACCACTGCGCGTGCTGTTCTGCATGGGCATCAACCAGAACTTCTTCGATGCGCCGCGCGAGGAGCAACTGGAAGTATGGGGAGCGTTCAGTGCCATGTGGAACGGCATTCACGATCTGCCTGGAGTGACGGTGTTCGGCAACATGGACGATGACCAAAGCATGGTCGGGCCATCCAGCGGATACCCCTGGACCACTTACCTGCTGGCCGATGTGCCGGACATTGAGACTGTACACGCGGCCTGCAACCTGTTCCGAACCACACCGGTGGGCGAAGGCACCTACAAACTGTGGCGTTATGCCAAGGTCGAGGCCCGTACTGGCCGCGAACTGATCATCCAGCGCGCGTGATTGACATGTTGAACGAAGCCCTAATCGCCAATCTCGAAGCGCGTCTCAAGCGCTTCGAGGCCGAGCACGCCATACGCGCCTGTATGAATCGCTACATGGTGCTATGCGATGCCCTCGACGCAAGCACGCAACTGACTGAGCTGGCTGGCCTGTTCACGATCGATGCGGTCTGGGAAGGCAAGGGCGCCAAGTACGCCAACAGCTTCGGCGGCTATCGTGGGCGTGAGGAGATCGGCGCGATGTTCTCCACCTACATGCAGACCCCGGCGCACTTCGCCCTCAACGTGCACTTCCTCACCAGCGAACTGATCGAGGTCGGCACCGACGGCGCATCGGGCAGTTGGGTGATGTTGCAGACCTCAACCTTCGCCAGTGGCGCTTCGCACCTCAATGCCGCGCGGCTGACCGTGCGTTTCGCCGAGGAAAACGGGCAATGGCGCATGGCACATTTCCAGACCGAGAACCTGTTCAGTCGTCCGGTGGATGCCTGGAACAGCGAGGCGGCCTTGCCCGTTCCAAGCCGACCCTCGGCTGAATGAACCAAGACTTTTTAAAGTCGGCCAAACAAACCGACCAGGAGCCAACTGTGAATAACATGATCGATGTCGTGAACCTCGAATGTGATCCCGCCGAACGGGTGCAGGCGGACCGCGTACACACCTCGCTGTACACCGACGCGAAGCTGTTCGATGCCGAGATGGAAAAAATCTTCTACAGCACCTGGGTATGGGTCGCTCACGAGAGCGAAATCCCTGACTCTGGTAGCTACAAGAGTACTTATATCGGCAAGCAGCCGGTGATCGCCGTGCGTGATCGCAAGAAGCAGATCCATGTCCTGCTCAACCGCTGCCGCCACCGTGGTGCCACTGTTTGCGAGCACAAGAAGGGCAAGACCAACAGCTTCGTCTGCCCCTATCACGGTTGGGGCTACGCCCTGGACGGCTCTCTGCGCGGCATTCCGCACCCTGACAGCTACGGCGATTGCCTGGACAAGAGCGAACTGCCACTGGTCAGCCTGCGTACAGAGAGCTACGCCGGGATGGTCTTTGCCACCTTCAAGGACGACATCGAGCCGCTGGTGGACTTCCTCGGTCCAGCTAAAAAATGGATGGATCTGTTCATGAAACAGGGTGCTGGCTATGGCATCAAGGTGCCGGGCGAACACCGCTTCCGCTTCCCGGGCAACTGGAAGATCCAACTGGAAAACACCACGGACGCCTACCACTTTCCGCTGGTTCACAAGTCGTTCCTGCACTCGGTGGATCAGCAGACCATGGACATGCTCGATTTCGTTGATGGCTCAGGCTATGTCGAAGACCTCGGCAACGGCCACAGCGTGATGGTCATGATCCCTGACCTGATCGACCTGGAAGCCAACCTTGATGCACCGATTCCGACCCGCTTTGAAAGCCTGGCCCAGGAGTTGCGTGACGAAGGTATTGAGGACCTTCAGGTCCGCCGCATCGTCCGTGCGGTCGGTGGTTCGGGCTTCAACCTCAATCTGTTTCCCAACGTTGCCTGCTCTATGGCGTTCTTCCGGGTGCTGCAGCCGATCTCGGTCAACGAAACGGAGATCCATCACTCGGTGATCACCATGGATGGTGGCCCGGCAGCCGCCAACCGCTACCGCTTGCGTCTGCATGAGCACTTCCAAGGTCCGATGGGCTTCGGTACGCCGGACGATTCCGAAGCCTGGGAGCGTGTGCAGAAGGGGGCCAATGCTGGCGAAGATCTATGGATCATGCTCAACCGTGGCCTGCCAGGCGAGAAGCCGAGCGAAGACGGACGGATCAGCGACGTGTCAGCCGAAACAGGTATGCGCGCAGCGTACCAGCAGTGGAAAAAAATGATGTCGGCCTGACCGACCAGACCGACGGAGAACGCGAAAATGAATCTGCAATTGCTTCAGGAAGTCACCGCCTTTATCTGGCAGGAAGGCGACATGCTCGATCACAGCGAATACGACGCCTGGTTGGCGCTGTGGGCGCAGAAGGGCACTTACATCATCCCCATCGACCCGTGCGAGGAGGATTTCGAGAACAGCCTGAACTACGCCTATGACGACGCGCACATGCGTGAGCTGCGGGTGCAGCGGCTGATCGGCGGTGAGTCGATCTCGACGACTCCGCGACCGCGTACTGTACGCACCATTTCGCGTTTTCGCGTCCTGTTCAATGACGGCGAGTTTGTCACTGTGCGCTGTGCGCAAAACCTGCGCGAGTTCCGCAAGGACGTGCTCAAGCACTACAGCTCGGACACGGTGTACGAACTGCAACGCAGCGGCGAGAGCTTCAAGATCCAGCGCAAGCTGATCCGGCTGATCAATTCCGACGATACCCTCGCGGGTATCGGCTACATCCTTTGAGGGTTCGGCTATGAAGCAGATCGCACTGGTCACTGGTGCAGCCCAAGGATTGGGCTACGCCATTGCCGCCCGGCTGTTCGCCGCTGGCTACACAGTGGTTATCAGCGACCTTTCCCTGGAACGCGCCCAGGCGGCTGCCGAGGCACTGGATGCCAGTGGTGAGCGGGTGTTGGCGCTCAAACTGGACGTTACCAACAAGGCCGATTTCGAGGCCGCACTGGCCGTTACTCTGGAACGCTTCGGTGCTCTACAGGTACTGGTAAACAATGCGGCAATGACCATGACCACGCCGGTCATGCAGATCAGCCCGGAAGAGTTCGACAGCGTTATGAGCCTCAACACCAGAAGCATCTTTGTCGGCTGCCAGGTATTTGGCACGCACATGGCGGCGGTCGGCTACGGGCGCATCGTCAACATGGCTTCGCTGGCTGGGCAGAACGGTGGCACCGCTACCGGCGCGCACTACGCCGCATCGAAAGGTGCCATCGTCACCCTGACCAAGATTTTCGCCAAAGAGTTGGCCGCAAGCGGTGTGACGGTCAATGCCGTTGCGCCAGGGCCGATCGACTCGCCCATGGTGCATGCAGTGGTATCGCCGGAGCGCATGGGAGGAATGCTCGCCAATATTCCGGTGGGGCGCCTGGGGAATGCGGATTTTCTCGGCGACCTGATCGTGCAACTGGCACGGCCGGAAGCCTATTTCACTACCGGGGCAACCTGGGACGTGAATGGTGGTTTGTTCATGCGCTGAGTTTCAACGAAAACATAATGCGACGGCCGAACCAGCGGCCGCGTTCTTACCTTGACGTCCAATGCGGGTGAGCCCGAGATGATTGAAGAGCTCTTGACGGTGCAGGTGCGCAAGCGCCAGCTCCAGGGCGACGGTGTCGTCGTTCTTGACCTGATTCCGGTGGGTGGCGCCAAGCTGCCGGCCTTTGAAGCCGGTGCCCATGTGGATATCCACATCGCCCCCGGCCTGGTGCGCCAGTACTCGCTGTGCAGCGACCCGGCGGACAGCGCTGTATACCGCCTCGGCGTGCTCAGGGACCCCGCCTCGCGCGGCGGTTCCACGAGTGTGTACGACACGTTGCTAGAAGGGGCAGAGGTGCAGATCAGTGCGCCGCGCAACCTGTTTCCTCTGGCAAGCGAGGCGCGCCGCTCAATCCTTATCGGTGGCGGCATCGGCATCACCCCGATGATCGCCATGGCCTATGCGCTGCATGCCAAAGGCGAGGATTTTGAACTGCATTACTGTGGCCGCTCGCGCAGCCGCAGTGCTTTTCTCGACGAGTTGCAGAGCGCCGCTTTCGCCGAGCGCGTTCACACCCATTTCGACGATGAGGCACCCGCGCAGAAGCTCGACATGGACCGCGTGCTCGGCCAGGCCGAGAGCGGCGTACATGTCTATACCTGCGGCCCGTCCGGATTCATGGACTGGGTGATCGGTGAGTCGGTGAAGCATGGCTATGCCGATGACCATATCCACCGTGAATACTTCCAGATTGAAGTGGACAACAGCGGTGCCAGCTTCGAGGTGGTCGCCGCGCGCAGTGGCAAGACGGTGCAGGTCGCCGAGGGGCAGACGATCCTCGCGGCGCTGGCGGACGTCGGCATCCAGATCGAGATCTCCTGCGAGCAGGGCATCTGCGGTACTTGTCTATGTGATGTGCTTGAAGGCGAGCCGGATCATCGCGACGTGTACCTCACAGAGGATGAGAAGCAGGCCAACGACCAGATCTTGATCTGCTGTTCTCGCGCCAAATCGAAAAAGCTGGTTCTGGATATCTGAGGAGGTAAAGCGATGGTCGATGTAAGCGGATTCCGCAATGCCATGTCCCGACTCGGAGGCGCCGTTTCGGTGATCACCACCGATGGCCCCGCAGGACGTTTTGGCTTCACTGCTTCGGCGGTGTGCAGTGTTACCGATTCACCACCCACTCTGTTGGTGTGTATGAACCGCGCGTCCTCTTCTAACGCGCACTTCAAGCACAACGGTGTGCTTTGCGTGAATGTACTGAGTGCAGACCTGAAGGACATTTCGGGCGTATTCGCCAATCGCGAGCTTGGCTCCGATCAGCGATTTTCCTCGACCGCCTGGACGTCCCTGGAAAGTGGTTCGCCGGTGATGGAGGAGGCCCTGGTCAACTTCGATTGCCGCATCGCTCAAGTTCATGAAGTGGGTTCGCACAGCATTTTTTACTGCGAAGTTCTGCGTATCAAAGAGGGCAGTGCTGAAGAGGGATTGGTGTACTTCAACCGGGCATATCACAAGCTCTGTGACGTATCCAAGGCGCTGTCCTGATGCTGTATTGGTCGTAACTTAAAAATCTTCCAAACCTATAAAACCCCCGACGCTTGCGTGCCGGGGAAGGGCTCTTGTTGCCTGCTTCGCGGATAACTGTGCCGTTCAGAGCACCCCGTGAATTGACTGCCAAGTTATCGATTTTTGTTGATCTGCTCACACCACAACACCCGGCTCGCCGGATAAAAAAAGGAGCGTCACATGTTCCAAAAATCATCACTTGCATGCGTGTTTAAAAGTCTGTGCTTTATCGGTGGGGGCATTGCACCGATAGCCGCACAGGCAGACCTGGTCGACGACAGCCACCTGAAGGTGGACATGAAGAATCTCTATCTGAACCGTGACTTCACCACCAGCGACGCTGTCCAGTCCAAGGTCGGCAACTGGTCCCAGGGCTTCGACCTGCAATTTACGTCTGGCTATACCAATACGCCGATCCAGTTCGGTATGGACGTGGATGCCCAGTACGCTATTCGCCTGGATTCCCATGGCGACGACGGCTCTTTGCCTATGGACTCCAGCAGCGGCCGCGCCTCGGATAACTATGGCCGCGCGGGTGCCACATTAAAGATGAAGTACTCCAGGACCGAACTGAAGGTCGGTGATATGCGACCAGAATTGCCAGTCGCCTGGCACGACCCGAGCCGTCAGCTTGACACGATCTTCCAGGGGGCTGTGGTCGAGTCCAAGGAAATCGACGGTCTTACCCTCACTGGTGGACGTTTCTGGTCAGCGGTTACTCGCGAATCGTCCAACCACGAAAAGTTCTACAAGTACGGCTCCACCGACAACCTCGATAGCGACAAAGGCCTGGACTTCGGCGGTGCGACTTGGAACGTTACCAAGAACTTCCAGGCCAGCTACTTCTATGGCGTGATGCATGACATCTACAAACAGCACTACGTCGGCTTCGCCCACACTGTCGACTTAGGTGGTGACTTCCGTCTGCGTACCGATGCGCGTTACTTCAACAACAAGGAAGACGGTGACGCGTTGAACGGTAAGATCGATAACCGCGCATTCTCCGGCGGCTTCACTCTGACTAAGGGGGGACACAAGGCGAGCATCGTCTATCAGCGCATGTTCGGCGAAAGCATTTTCCCGACGCCCAACGGCTACATCCCGCAGTTCTACCTGCTGAACTGGGCCAACCAGCCATTCATGCGTCCACAAGAACGCTCTTGGGGGCTCGGCTACGGCTACAACTTCGCCGGGCTGGGCTTGCCGGGCCTGGCCTTCAGTAGCCGTTTCATCAAGGGCAGCGACATCGCCCAGGCCGGTCGCCCGGATGGCGCAGAGAATGAGCGCGACCTCGCCGTGAAATATGTGGTGCAGGAGGGGCTGCTAAAAGGCGTAGGCGTGGAGTGGAAGAACTATCTGGTGCAGCAGCGCGACTTCGGTCATGACTTCAGCGAGAACCGCGTCTACGTCACCTACACCTGGAACGTTTTCTAAGAGGCTGCCCGCGATCTGTTTCGAGTCGGTCAGATAGGGTGAAGCTACTTTTGTCTGGCCCTGGCTTGTGAGGTCGTGAGCAGACTCGACGTCGCCCCCTTGCCCGCTTATGGCGAAAACCGTATGCGGGCAGCATGGATGTGGAGTTTTCTATGCATGCTCACTGTGAACAACCCAGGTCGCTGCGCCGCATCGTCGTCGCTTCGGTGTTCGGCAACGCCCTGGAGTGGTACGACTTCTTTCTCTACGGTACCGCCGCTGCCCTGGTGTTCGGTCCGTTGTTCTTCCCGCCCGGCACCGACCCGGTGATCGGCACTCTCGGTGCTTTTGCCGGCTTTGCCGTTGGCTTCGTCGCCAGACCGTTGGGGGGGCTGATATTCGGCCATCTTGGGGATCGCCATGGCCGCAAAAACGCCCTGGTGATCACTCTATCAATGATGGGGGGAGCGACCTTCCTGATGGGCCTGTTGCCGACCTTCGAGCAGGTCGGTTATCTGGCACCGATCTGTTTGGTGATTCTACGCATCGTTCAGGGCATTGCCTCGGGTGGTGAGTGGGGGGGAGGGGTGCTGATGCTCAGCGAGAACGCCCCAGCCAAACGAGTAGGTTTCTACGCGGCATGGAGTCAACTGGGTGTTTCGGGCGGCTTCGTACTCTCTGCCGTAGCTTTCTACCTGGTACAGATGCTGCCTGAACCGGACTTCATGAGTTGGGGTTGGCGCCTGCCGTTCCTGCTCAGCATCTTGATCTTTGGTGTCGGCATCTACATTCGCCGGCGCCTGCCGGAAAGTCGCGAGTTCGAGGCGGCGGTCGCAAAAAATGAGGTTCAGGCGCACCCGCCCGCGCTCCAGGTTCTGCGCGAGCATCCCAAGGCGGTACTGCAGGCTATGGGGCTGCGGGTGGCGGAGAATGGTGGTGCCTACATTTTCCTGTCCTTCTCCATGGCCTATGCCAAGTTCACCGGCCTGTCGACTCAGGTGGTGCTGATCGGGGTGATGCTGGCGATGACCGTGGAGGCCTTCAGCATTCTGTTTTGGGGCTGGCTGTCCGATCGTATCGGCCGGCGTGCGGTGTATGCCATCGGCTCGGTGAGCCTCGCGCTGTTCGCGTTTCCGTTCTTCTGGCTGATGGACACTCACCAGCCGCTGCTGGTGTACCTGGCCTTGTTGCTTGGCCTGCCGTTTAGCCATGCGGCGATGATAGGCACCCAGCCGGCGCTTATGGGCGAGTTGTTCCCCACCCATGTGCGCTACACCGGCCTGGCCATGGGGCATGAGATCGCCTCGATCTTTGCCGGCGGTCTGGCGCCTCTGGCTGCTACGGCGCTGTTCGCCGTTTACCGCGATGCCTGGCCGGTATCGCTGATGCTGGTGTTCTTCAGCGTGATCACGACACTGACTCTACTCAGCATCAGCCGTAATCGCCCATATGCCATGCAGGAGGCAAGCGCCTAGTGTTCTTTTATGGAGTTCCTGCTCCTTTGCCCGGGTCGCTCTCCCGAGCTTTTTTACCGTTGGACGATACCGTAGGTATCGCTGAGGATCGAAACATGCGTCGTTATTACCGCGGTACCGACTTGAGTCGCGTCCATAGCATTGCTGAGTTGGCAACGCTGGCCTGCCAGCGTCTGCCCCATTTCGTCTGGGAGTACCTGGCCGGCGGCGCCGAGGATGAGCTGACCTTGCAGCGCAATCGCCAGGCCTATGTCGAAGTCGGCCTGCAGCAGCGCGCGTTAGTACCTTGCCATGTACCAGGTACCGCCCGCACGCTCTTCGGCAAGTCGGCTGCATTGCCGCTGCTGATCGGTCCCACTGGCTACAACGGCATGTTGCACCGTGATGCGGATATTCACTTGGCGCGAGCCGCGACCGCGCGAGGCGTGCCTTTCTGTCTGAGTACTGTGGCCAATGCCGCACTGGAGACGATCGTTCGCCAGGTGCCTGGCGTCGATTTGTGGTTCCAGCTCTACGCCATGCGCGATGCGAGCATTCAGGCTAGCCTCCTGGCACGCGCTAGGGAGGCCGGTGTCAGTACCCTATTGTTGACCTGCGATGCGATGGTGCTGGGCAATCGCGAGTGGGACCGGCGCAACTTCGTGCGGCCCCGCCAGCTCAGCCTGCGCAACAAGCTGCAGGTGCTGCGCCACCCACGTTGGTTGCGTCAGGTGATGTGGCCCCATGGCTTGCCATCGATGGGGAACCTCGACCCTTACCTGCCTGAAGACGAACGCACGGCTCTGGGCTCGATGCAATTTATCGGTGAGCAGATGGATACGCTCCTCGATTGGGACGCCCTGGCTTGCGTGCGTGACCAGTGGGCCGGGCAGTTGCTGCTCAAGGGCGTGTTGCACCCGGCAGATGCCGAGCGCGCCATTGCCCTCGGGTTGGATGGTGTGGTGATCAGCAATCACGGTGGGCGGCAGTTGGACGGCGCGGCGAGCGGACTCGATGCCCTACGCCTGATCGCACCGTTGGCCCGTGGCCGCCTGACACTGCTGCTCGATGGCGGCATCCGCCGAGGTAGCGACATCGTCAAGGCCCTGGCTCTGGGGGCCGATGCCGTGCTGCTAGGGCGAGCCAGCCTATATGGCGTCGCGGTCGCGGGAGAGGCCGGCACGGCTCGTGCGCTCGACCTGCTCGCAGAGGAGCTGCGACGTACACTCAACCTGATGGGCTGCCCTGACATAGATGACCTCTCGGCCGAATGGCTGACCTTCAACATGCGGCCCGCCGTTGTGCGGGCCTACTGACCGATTGGAGTACCCATGCGCTTGTATGAACTGATCACCTTCACCGTGCGCGTGCGCACCCCGACCGTCGCCCTGGCACGTATCGAAGCGGCCCTGGCGCAGAGCCTGGATGGCGTAGAGTTGATGGGCTGCTGGCTCTCGGAGATTGGTCCGCAGAATCGCATCGTTCTGCTACGCGGCTTTCCCAGTGAAGCACTGCGCCAGGCCGAACGTGAGCGTTATCTGCTGGCTGACGATGCCTTCGGTATCGGCGAGTTCCTGCTCGACATGCAGGCCGACGACTACTGCCTGTTTCCCTTCCTCAAACCCCTGGCTCCCGGCGCCCACGGGCCTTTCTACGAATTGCGTGAATACGATCTGATTCCTTCCGGCCTGCAACCGACTCTCGATGGCTGGGCCAAAGCCGTGTCGGCGCGCACTGGCGCAAACTACTCATCGGTGTATGCGGCTTTTTACGCCACCTCGGGCGCCCTACCTCGCTACCTGCACATCTGGCCCTACACCAACTTGGAGCAACGCCTTGACGTGCGTACGCGCGCAGTGGCCGACGGAGTTTGGCCTCCGGAAAACTCAGGGCCGCAACTGCGAACCATGCATTCTATCGTCTACCTGCCCGCGAGCTTTTCGCCGTTGTGCTAAACCTTAACGCCGTCTGTTTAAGTTGCCGGAAATTAGGCTGTCGATGAGCGTATGTGACGAGGCTCCGGGCACATTTAATGGGGGTAAACAACGTAATGACGGTGGATAGCCTCGTTTGGCATGTGCTTGTAAGTTGAGGGCAGCACGGCGCTGAGTCGATCGCCTAACAGGTTCCAGGCGTTTTTCTTCTCTTCGGCATAGTCACCATCTTTACGTCCACATGCCCATCATCCTGCTTGTTCGGAAAGCACCACCGGGAGTCTCCCGTCAGAGTCTTGAGTTCCTGAAAGAAATGCAGGGCGAAGGGGGAGAGGAAAACATGGTGGTCCTGTTTCTTGCCGCGGGTACCTTTGACGTTTTCGCTGGAGAGGAAGCAGGTCTGCCGGTCCAGATCGACATTTTTCCATTCGGCCTGCAACAACTCGCCAATCCGACACAGCGTGTCTAGGCTGATCCAGAGCGCGAGTTGAGTTCCTTTCTTCAGTGATCGAATGCCGTCATATTTTTGGCCCGAAGGGAGGGCGTCGTAATCGGCGGTCATTTGCTTGAAGCGGTTGTGCAGTTCCAAAGCTCAGCCGGAAAAAGGTCCTTGTTAAAATGGCGCTGCAACTCGGCATTGCCGTCTTTTCGTGCAACACCTTCAACAGCCAAGCCATGGCCAAATTTTGGATGGACCTTCGTCGCCTTTACTATTTAACGGCATACACTTTGCGTACATAGCGCGTGCTTTTCCATGCACACTGTGCGCCTTGCGGCACGAATACACTGTCCCCGGTGCCAACGGTCACGCTCGATCCGTCAGGTGCCAGCAAAGTCACGGTGCCTTCGATCAAATACATCAACTCATTGAGTTTGTGAGCTCGGCCGTGACGTTCGTATGGCGTCGAGTCCCACACGCCGACGCGCAGATCGGTTGTGGCATCTTCGAAGGCATTACGTGACCGGCATTGCGGCGTTGGACCGATCAGTATCTGTTGCTCCGGCGCTGCTGAAGGCGACAGGGTTGCCAGCGGGTCGAGCCAGGTCAGGTCAGGCTTTGGTGCTTCGGTGGTCATGGCGCAAAACGCCCACTGCGTGCCGGCCTGTGCCTCGATCCGCAGGGCTGTGCCCCGACCGATTACCGCGCTGGCGCCGACAGCCAGTTCCAGCGTCTGCTCCTGGGTTTTCAACGTCACGTGGCCAGTGTGAACCACGATCACTTCGGTGTGTGGGAAGTCCTCGATGTTAAGAATTTTGCCTGCATCGACGATGCCCGCAGACACTCCGTCAGTCCCTGACCAGGCGACCTGACGTCCATCGGTGAATGGATCCGCATCGTTCAAAGGCTGTTGTTTGAAAGACGTGACGACACGGCTGCCATCGGCGTGAGCCAATAGCAAAATGGTAGGTTCGGACATACAGGTGACGCTCCATGTGTATAGGGGAGTAGGCTAGCGACAAGCGGGGCAAATCAATGGTCAGCCGATGGCTTGAGTGACCAGTGCAAACTGCCGAACGCCATTGGTCGATTGCGGCGCTGTACCGCGGGCCATCTGCGCCACGGTGTCGACCTTTTTCAACCCGGCCGCTTCCAGCCAATCGGCCAAACCACAATCCGCGGGGATATCAATGCGCACAAAGGCGTCCGGTACCTGGCCCAGCAGCGTTGCGATCAGGTATTGGGCCTGTCCGAGGTTTTCGGCAATCACCGGGCCGATGCAACGACCACGACCGAACGGGCGCAGTAGGGCGAAAGCGTGCAACTGACCATCACGCACAATACCCACCGAACGCTCAACGACAGTGAATAGATCGGTGAGCACAGCTTGCCGATCCAATCCGCTGCCAGCGTTAGCCAGCTCCAGCACTCGCGCCTGATCTGCTTCGTGCAGCGGGCGGCATTCTTCAACGTCTGCCAATGGTCCAGGCACGGGGGCTTGCGCCTGGCCCTGATGCTGCTGAATCCAGCCGAACTCGACAAAACCCTGGCTGGCATAAAGGGGGGCACCGGCCAGGGTTGCGTTCAACATCGCCGTGCTTGACTGGCAGGCACCAAGAGCTTGCTCCATGAGTTTGCGACCGATGCCCTTGCCTTGGTAATCGTCGCTGACGATCACCAGGCCAATGGTGGTGAAATCACCTTGGGGACAGGCGAACGCCGTACCGATCAGACGCTCGCCATCGAGCACGACAAAGCCGTTGCTGACCCGTTGCAGCATGGCCCAATCGTCGAGCCGATGCGGCCATTTCAATTGCACGGACAGTGCATGGGCCGCAGGCAGGTCGGCGGGGGTCATCGGGCGGTAGACATAGGAAGGGAGCGAGGCGGACATGGCGAATCTCCGATAAAGAGTGTGCGCGAGCGACGGGTTTTCCGGCGTAATGACGCCTGTATCCCATCTGTTTGAAAGCCTGACAAGGGGAGAGGGAATATTCGGCAGATTCCGCGAGACACAGGTCCCAAGACCACACTTACTACTTAATTGCCGCCTGAGGTCGGCAGCAAATGCTTGGGTCTTTTTTGCCCTATAAAAGACTCAGCTTGAGACTCGCCGACTCAGGGGTGGACTGTGCCATCAATCGCTTCAATTCAGAGGGAGGCAGGCGAGCACCGCATGAACTGACGCGGATTCTGTCGTGGGGCGCAGTTTCTGCCGTTAAAAGCGCTGCCCTTAGTCCGTGCAGGCTGATAAAGGTCCATAAGAGCGCATAAACAGGGGATTTGCCCAAGGCTGGAGCGCACCGCAAAGTCTGCTGGGGGAAACGGCTAAAACGGTGATTTGTATCGAACGAAGATCACTTTTAACGCCATCTGCTGATTTCACGGTGTTGTAATGGCGGTGTGCTGCAGCGTTGCATCGCTGCCTCGCAAACCAGGCAAATGCTTGTCGCGCCAATGACCTCAACGAACTTCAGGAACGCACTCAATGAGCTTTCTCCGCCCCAAATTCATTACGTTCGACTGCTACGGTACGCTGACCAATTTCCACATGGGCACGATGACGCGCGAGCTGTTTGCTGATCGCGTTCCTGCGGAGCAAATGGATCAATTCGTCAAGGATTTCTCGGCCTATCGCCTGGATCAGGTTATGGGCGACTGGACGCCGTATGACGAAGTCCTCAAGACCGCTTTGGCGCGGACCTGCAAACGCTGGGGGATCGAATACCGCGAGGAAGGCCAGCTGTATTACGACGCTGTACCGACCTGGGGGCCGCACGCGGATGTACCGGCGGGCCTGTCGAAAATCGCCGACAAGATCCCGCTGGTGATTTTCTCCAACGCCAGTAACAGCCAGATCATGTCCAACGTCGAGAAGCTCGGTGCGCCATTTCACAAAGTCTTCACTGCTGAACAGGCCCAGGCTTACAAGCCGCGTCTGGCAGCGTTCGAGTACATGCTCGACAACCTCAACTGCGGCCCGGAAGACATCTTGCATGTGTCCTCCAGCTTCCGTTACGACCTGATGCCGGCCCACGACATGAAGATCAAGAACAAGGCATTCGTCGCTCGCGGCCACGAAGTGCCGGGCAATGCCTTCTACAGCTACCACCAGATTCCGGACATCGGTGGCCTGGCTGGACTGGTCGGTCTGTAACGGTACTTTTACTGGCATTTTTAAGGCTATAGGCGGATTGAACATGGGCAGTGAATCCTACTGGCTAGACAGCGCACCGGCCTTCACCGGCGCACAACTCGGTGGGTTGCCCGGGCAAGTCGATGTGGCCATCGTCGGTGGTGGTTTCACCGGGTTGGCGGCAGCTCGGGCGTTGGCCTTGAGGGGAGCCAGTGTGGTGGTGCTGGAGGCCGGGCGGGTGATCGGCGAGGCCTCGGGACGCAACGGCGGGCAATGCAATACCGGGGTGGCTCAGGACTACGCCAGCCTCTGCGCCAGTCTCGGTGCCGACAAGGCGCGGGCCTATTACCAGGCCTACGAAAGCGCGGTGCAGAGTGTGGTGTCGCTGGTGGAGCAGGAGCGCATCGCTTGCGATCTGATCCGCAACGGCAAGCTGAAGCTGGCCGCCAAGCCGATGCACTACGAAGGCCTGTCGCGGACGTGCGAATTGATTCGCCGTGAAGTCGATGCCGATGTCGAGTTGCTATCCGCCGAGCAGACCCGCGCTGAAGTGAATTCGGTGCAGTTCCACGGTGGCTTGCTGCAGCGCAACGGCGTGCAGATGCACGTCGGGCGTTTCGGCGTCGGCCTGGCCGAGGCGGCGGTGCGTCACGGCGCGCTGATCCATCAAGGCACTTCGGTGCTGGATTGGAAAGCCCGGGCCGGCGGCTATCAGGTCAATACCAGCAAGGGTTCGCTGCACGCCGGGCAAGTGCTGCTGGCCACCGGTGCCTGTCAGCACGGAGGCTTGGGTTGGTATCGGCGGCGGATCGTCCCGGTGGGCAGTTTCGTGATTGCAACCGAAGTGCTGCCTCAAGCGCTGATTGATCAGTTGCTGCCCGGTCATCGTGCCTATGTCACCAGCAGGATGATTGGCAACTATTTCCGTCTGACGCCGGACAACCGTCTGCTGTTCGGCGGTCGTGCGCGGTTTGCCATGTCCGACAGCGTCAACGATGCCAAGAGCGGCAAAGTGCTGCAGGCGGCGATGGTGCAGATGTTCCCGCAATTGGCCAACGTCAGAATCGATTATTGCTGGGGAGGGTTGGTGGACATGACGTCCGACCGCTTGCCTCGGGCCGGCCAGCACGGCGGTGTTTATCACTCCATGGGCTACAGCGGCCATGGCGTGCAGATGTCGGTGCACATGGGCCAGGTCATGGCCGACGTGATGGCCGGGAAGGTCGAGGCGAACCCCTGGCGGGAACTCGACTGGCCGGCGATCCCCGGACATTTCGGCAAGCCATGGTTCCTGCCGTTCGTGGGCGCCTATTACCGCTTCCAGGACTATTTGCATTGAGTTGATGTTGTGGCGTCACCGTCGTTTGCGTTTCCAGGACGCTCCGGACATCCGCGAGCACTCGAACCTTCTCTTTTTCGACAGGTACAACAGTTATGACTGACAACAATAACGACCCCAAACTGATCTCCGGCCAGGAAAGCCTGCGCGTGTTTGAAGGCCTCAACCGCGGCATGTCGCGTCGCAGTGCGCTGCAGATGCTCGGTGTGGCGGGTGTCGCCGCAGCGGGTACCGGCAGCCTGTTCAGTGCCGCCGGCAAGCTCTTCGCTGAAGAAGCCAGCCCTGCTGGCAAAGGCAAGCCGGGTGGACGAATTCGCGTCGCCGGGATGTCCAGCTCAACCGCCGACACCCTCGATCCGGCCAAAGGCGCGTTGTCGACCGACTACGCGCGCCACTTCATGTTCTACAACGGTCTGACCCGTTTCGATTCGCACCTGGTACCCCAATTGGAGTTGGCCGAGCGCATCGACAACACCGATGCCACGCTGTGGACCATCACCTTGCGCAAGGACGTGACCTTCCACAACGGGAAAAACCTGAACGCTGCCGATGTGGTGTTCTCGCTGTCGCGCCACAAGGATCCGCTGACCGGTTCCAAGATCATGCCGTTGATGGAGCAGTTTGCCGAGATCAAGGCGACGGGTACCAACGAAGTGCAGATTCGCCTGAGTGCACCGAACTCCGAGCTGCCGTCAATCCTCGCCGTATCGCATTTGCTGATCGTTCCTGAAGGCACTACCGACTTCAATCAGGGCATCGGTACCGGGCCGTTCAAGGTCAAGGAGTTCAAACCGGGCGTTCGTTCGATTGCAGCGCGCAACACCGGCTACTGGAAACCGGGCCTGCCGTACCTCGACGAGATCGAGTTCATCGCGATTTCCGACGAGCCTTCGCGGGTCAACGCGTTGCTGTCCGGCGACGTGCACATGATTAACGAGGTCAACCCGCGCTCCACCAGCCGGATCAAGGCCAGCGCCAAGCACCGGGTCGTCGATGCGCCGTCGGGCAACTACACTGACTTGATCATCCGTCAGGACCAGATGCCGGGCAAAAGTGCCGAATTTACCCAGGCTATGAAGCACCTGTTGGACCGCGAGCAGGTCAAGTCGGCGGTATTCCGTGGTTTCGCCGTAGTGGGTAACGACCATCCGATTGCGCCCGGTTCGCGCTACTACAACGCCGACCTGCCGCAGACCGTCTATGACCCGGAAAAGGCCAAGTTCCTGCTCAAGAAAGCCGGCATGGAAAACATCAGCATGCCGCTGGTCGCTTCGCCAGCCGCCACCGGATCGGTGGACATCGCCGTGCTTTTGCAGCAATCGGCGAAGCAGGCCGGGCTCAAGCTCGACGTCAACCGGTTGCCGAGCGACGGCTACTGGTCCAACCACTGGATGAAGCACCCGTTGAGCTTCGGGAACATCAACCCACGGCCGAATGCCGACG
The DNA here is from genome assembly GCF_002028325.1 of Pseudomonas veronii. Lineage (NCBI taxonomy): Bacteria > Pseudomonadati > Pseudomonadota > Gammaproteobacteria > Pseudomonadales > Pseudomonadaceae > Pseudomonas > Pseudomonas veronii. The sequence continues at coordinate 2,139,895 of NZ_CP018420.1, forward strand.
TGATGTTCTCGCAGTTCTTCCAGTCCAAGGCCCCTTGGAACGAGTCCGGCTGGCAGAACGAGCAGTTCGATCAGTTGCTGATGCTGGCGCGCGGTGAAACCGACGATGCCAAGCGCAGCAAGATGTACGCAGACATGCAGACGCTGGTGCATGACCACTGCGGTATCGGCGTACCGGTGTTCATCAGCAACATCGATGGGGTAGACCAGCGCATCAAGGGTTACGGCAGCAACCCGCTGGGTGGTTTCATGGGCTACATGTTCGCCGAACAGGTCTGGCTGGATGCTTGATGGGTGGTCAGGTAGTACGTCAGGGACAGTGCAGGAGGGTAGGCGATGAATAGCAACACACTGTGGTTGATCGGCCGGCGTCTGGGCGCCGCGATCGTGACTTTGTTGATCGTGTCTATGGTCGTCTTCGCGATCACGGCAGTCCTTCCCGGAGACGCGGCGCAGCAGTCGCTCGGGCAGTTCGCCACGCCGGAACAGGTGGCGGCATTGCGCCTGAAACTGGGGCTCGATCAACCGGGTGTGGTGCGTTACCTGCACTGGTTGATGAACCTACTCAGCGGCGACATGGGGCTGTCGGTCTCCAACGCCATGCCGGTCGGTGAACTGATGGCTGGCCGCGTGCCTAACACGCTGATGTTGGCTACCGCCACGGCGCTGGTCTCGGTGCCGGTGGCGCTGATCCTGGGCATCGGCTCGGCCATGGGCCGCGGCGGGCGTATCGACAGCTTCCTGAGCTTCTTCACCCTGGCCATGGTCGCCGTCCCGGAGTTTCTGGTGGCGACCCTGGCGGTGCTAGTTTTCGCGGTGAACCTGGGCTGGTTGTCGGCGCTGTCCTATGCCAGCGACATCACCTCGCCCTGGCAATTCCTGCGCACTTACGCGCTGCCCGTGATGACCCTGTGTTGCGTCATCGTCGCGCAGATGGCGCGCATGACCAGGGCGGCGGTGATCGACCAACTAGACAGCCCTTACGTGGAAATGGCCAGGCTGAAAGGTGTCAGCCCAATGCGCATTGTGCTACGCCATGCGTTGCCCAACGCCATCGGCCCGATTGCCAACGCGATCGCCCTGAGCCTGTCGTACCTGCTGGGAGGGGTGGTGATTGTCGAAACGATCTTCAACTATCCCGGCATCGCTAGCCTGATGGTCGATGCCGTGACCAACCGTGACATGGCGCTGGTCCAGGCCTGCACCATGCTGTTTTGCACGGCGTACCTGGGGTTGGTGCTGATTGCCGACCTATGCGCGATTCTGTCCAATCCGAGGCTGAGAAACCAATGAACAATCTCATTGTGAAATCGACGCCTGCAGCGCCCGACCTGTCGGCGGGCAAGGTGTCCCATGGCCCAGCGTGGCTGGGCCTGATCGGGGCTACAATGTGCGTCATCTGGCTGCTGGTGGCGTTTCTCGGGCCGTGGCTGGCGCCACACCCGGTAGGCGAAGTGGTCTCTGACAATGTCTTTGACAGCATCAGCGCCCTTTACCCATTCGGCACCGATTACCTGGGGCGGGACATGCTGAGCCGCGTGCTGGTCGGCGCACGCTTCACGGTTGGCCTAGCGTTGATCGCAGCCGTATTGGCCAGCGGCCTGGGTACCGGTTGCGCGCTGTTGTCGGTGGTGTCGCCGAAATGGCTGGACGAAGTCATCAGTCGCCTGATGGATGCCTTCATCTCGATCCCGAGCAAGATGCTGGCGCTGATCATGGTCTCCGCGTTCGGCTCTTCGGTGACCTTGCTGGTCTGCACCGCGGTGCTGAGTTTCACCCCTGGCGCCTTCCGCATCGCCCGCAGCATGGCGGTGAACATTGAAGCGCTGGAGTACGTGCAAGTCGCCCGTACCCGTGGCGAACGCAGGTTGTACATCGCCTGTGTGGAAATTCTGCCGAACATGCTCAACCCGGTGCTGACTGACCTGGGCTTGCGTTTTGGCTTCATCGTATTGTTGCTCAGCGGCATGAGCTTCCTCGGTCTTGGCGTGCAACCGCCGGATGCCGATCTCGGCTCGCTGGTGCGGGAGAACATCGGCGGCCTCAACCAGGGCGCCCCGGCCATCGTGATTCCGGCGCTGGCCATCGGTACCCTGACCATCGGTGTGAATCTGTTTATCGACAGACTGTCGTCCCGACGTAGTCGCCGTACGGGAGGGCATTGAAATGAGTGAATTGATTCGAGTTGAAGACATGCGTGTGGTCGCCTGTGGCGAGCGCGGTGAAACGGAAATCGTCAAAGGCGTGAGCTTCGCCCTGGAAAAAGGTGAAGTGCTGGCGTTGATCGGCGAGTCCGGATCCGGCAAGACCACCATCGCCCTGGCCCTGCTGGGTTACGCCCGGCGTGGTTGCCGGTTGTCTGGAGGGGTGGTGCAAGTCGGCGAGCACAATATGCTCGCGCTGAGTGAGCATGAGTTGCAGGGCCTGCGCGGCAATCGGGTGTCGTACATCGCGCAAAGTGCGGCGGCGGCATTCAATCCGGCAAAAAAACTGATCGATCAGGTGGTGGAAGGGGCGTTGATCCATGGCCTGGGCACTCGCGCCGTGCTCGAAGCCAAGGCCATCGAACTGTTTCGCGACCTGGCCCTGCCGGATCCGGACAACATCGGTCAGCGCTACCCGCACCAGGTGTCTGGCGGACAGTTGCAACGGGTGATGGCGGCCATGGCGCTGATCAGCGATCCCTTGCTGGTGGTGCTCGACGAGCCGACCACTGCCCTCGACGTGACGACCCAGATCGACGTGCTCCGCGCTTTCAAGCGCGTGGTGCGCGAGCGGGGCGCGACGGCGGTCTACGTGTCCCACGATTTGGCGGTCGTCGCGCAGATGGCCGACCAGATCGTCGTGCTCAACGGTGGGCGAATTTTCGAGCAGAGCGCGACCGCGCCGTTGCTCAAAGATCCGGCCCACCAATACACCCGCAGCCTGTTGGCGGCGGCGCGGCCGGACACCACGATTCGTCCGCCCAGCGACGTTGCCGAAGACGAACCGCTACTGACCATCAAGGGCCTGACCGCTGGTTACGGCAACAAGAATGCCCAGGGCATGCCGTCGATTCGTGTGCTGGAAGACATCGATCTGACGGTACGCCGGGGCCAGGCCATCGGTGTGATCGGTGAGTCGGGCTCGGGCAAGTCGACCCTGGCGCGGGTGGTGGCCGGGTTGCTGACGCCGGCCCTGGGCGGCTTGATCTTTGATGGAAAACCTCTGGGCGGTAGCTTGTCGACGCGCACTGATGACCAGTTCCGACGCATCCAGATGGTTTTCCAGAACGCCGACACCGCGCTGAATCCGATGCACAGCATCAGCACTATCCTGAGCCGGCCACTGAAGATGTATTTCGGTCTCAAGGGCGCGGCATTGCGCGAGCGCGTCGGCGAACTGCTGGATCTGGTGCGCTTGCCCCGGACCCTGGCCGAACGCCGGCCCAATGAGCTGTCAGGCGGGCAAAAACAACGGGTCAACCTGGCCCGCGCGCTGGCCGCCAAGCCGGATCTAATCCTATGCGATGAAGTGACCTCGGCGCTGGATACCGTGGTGGGTGCGGCGATTCTCGAGCTGCTGCGCGACCTGCGCCAGCAGTTGGGGGTTTCTTACCTGTTCATCAGCCATGACATTTCCACCGTGCGGGCGCTGTGCGACGACATTGTGGTGATGTACAGCGGTCATAAAGTCGAAGCTGGCACCCGGCAATCGTTCACCCAGGCGCCGTTCCATCCGTACACCGATCTGTTGATTCATTCGGTGCCTGAACTGCGGCAGGGCTGGCTGGAAAACTGCGGCACCGCCTGCGACGCGCTGCCGCCGATCGGCCCGAAAGCCAACGTGGCGGAGCTTTGCACCTTCCTCAATCGTTGCCCGGTGCGAGTCGATGGCCTGTGCAATCGAACGGCGCCGAACCGACGGAACATCGACGGTGGCAGTGAAATTCTCTGTCACCACGACGGCGCCGAGTTGAGCAAGACCCAGCAGATCACCATGACCGAGGGAGCCTACGCATGAAGGGGCGTTTTGTGAGGCTGGCGGAGCAGGGTAGACCGACTGTCAGCTTGAAGGTCGACGGCGCGCCGATCGAGGCGCTGCAAGGCGACACCCTGATGGTTGCGTTGCTGACCCAGGGTAATGCGTTGCGCCAGTCGGAGTTCGATTCGGGCCGCCGCGCCGGCTTCTGCCTGATGGGTGCCTGCCAGGATTGTTGGGTCTGGACCCGCAGCGGCGAGCGTCTGCGTGCGTGCTCCAATGAAGTCCGTGAAGGGCTGGATATCGTCACCACACAACCGGAGGCGACATGGCCACTGCGCGATTGAGCTCAAGGAAAGTTGTCATCGTCGGTGCCGGACCGGCCGGTATTCGCTGCGCCGAGACCCTGCTGGCGGCGGGGATCAAGCCGATCCTGATCGACGAAAATCGCCGCGATGGCGGCCAGATCTACCGCCGTCAACCCCAGGGTTTTACCCGCGACTACGGCGCCCTGTATGGCAGCGAAGCCGCCAAAGCGAAAAACCTGCATGAAAGCTTCGACCGCCTGCGCGAGCGTATCGACTATCGCCCGGACACGCTGGTGTGGAACCTGACGCCAGGGCAACTGTACTGCGTCAGCCAGGGTCACCACTCGACGGTGGACTATGACGCGCTGATCCTGTGCACCGGCGCTACCGACCGCTTGATGCCGATTGAAGGCTGGCAGTTGGCGGGCACCTACAGCCTTGGCGGCGCGCAGATTGCACTCAAGTCCCAGGCGGTGTCGATTGGCCACAGTGTGGTGTTCATGGGCAGCGGGCCGTTGCTGTATCTGGTCGCGACTCAGTACCTCAAGGCCGGTGCCAAGGTTGCGGCGGTGCTCGACACTTCGCCCCTGAGCAAGCGTATTGGCGCGTTGCCAAAATTGCTGGCACGCCCCGGATTGCTGTTCACCGGGATGAAACTGTTGGCGCAGCTGTATCAGGCGAAAATCCCTGTGCACCTGGGCATTGCGCCGCAGCAAGTGCAGGGCGATGCGGCCAGCGGGGTCAGCGGCGTGCGCGTACTGACCGCCCGGGGCGAGACGTTGAATGTGCAATGCGATGCCGTGGCCCTCGGTTATCACTTGCGCCCCGAAACCCAACTGGCGGATCTGGCCGGTTGCCGCATGCGTTTTGACGATGCGTCGGGTCAATGGTGGCTGTCGGTGGATGAAGAAGGCCGGACCACGGTCAACGGTGTGTATGCCGCCGGTGACGGCTCGAAGATTCGCGGCGCCGACGCTGCCGAACACGCCGGTCGCCTGGTGGCGATGGCATTGCTGGAAGATCTGCAGCAACCGGTGGACGCAAGCCTGCGTGACGAACAACGGCAGGCGTTGGCGGTAATGGATCAGTTTCGCCTCGGCCTGGCCCAGGCGTTTCCCTGGCCAGCCGAACAAGCCAAGGCCTTGCCCGACAGCGCCATCGTTTGCCGCTGCGAGATGATCAGCGCCGGTGAACTGCGTCGTACCGTCAGCGAAAAGGGAGCCTGCGAGGTTAACCGGGCCAAGGCGTTCAGCCGGGTCGGCATGGGCCGCTGCCAGGGCCGTTACTGCTCCCAGGCCGGAGCAGAGGTGATTGCCGCCGCCGCTGGCGTCAATGTGCAACAGGTCGGTCGGCAACGGGGCCAGGCCCCGGTCAAACCCTTGCCGATGACCATCATTGAGGAGCCCTCATGAAACCGCAAAAAAGTGATGTGTTGATTATCGGCGGTGGCATCATGGGCGCAGCGTCGGCATTTTTCCTGCGCCAGCGCGGGCACTCGGTGACCCTGCTGGAGCGTGACCAGATCGGTCAGTACGCCAGCGGTGTGAACTTCGGCAACGTCCGGCGCCAGGGCCGCTACCTTGGGCAACTGGAATTGGCCAACCGTTCCTGGGCGCTGTGGAAGCGCTTGCCGGAACTGATCGACGATGACCTGGAGTTCATCGCCAGCGGCCACATGCGTGTGTGTTATCGCGAAGACGAAATTGCGGAATTGGAGGCCTACGCCGCCGCACCGGAAGCGGCGCAACTGGACCTGAAAATCTATCGCGGCGCCGAGTTGCACAAACGCTTTCCGTTCCTTGGACCGGACGTAAAGGGGGGCTCCTACGCACCCCACGATGGTCACGCCAACCCGCGACTGGCGGCCCCGGCGTTTGCCCGGGCAGCACGGCGTTTGGGGGCACAAATTGAAGAACAGACGGAAGTGGCCGAAGTGCAAAAGGTCGGCGGTGAGTTCAGCGTTAGCACCACCGATGGTCGTCAGTTCAGCGCCGCGCAATTGCTGATTACTGCCGGCGCGTGGGGGCAGAAGCTCTCCGAGCAATTCGACGAACCGGTGCCGCTGGACACCCATGGCCCGCAAATGGCGGTGACCGAGCCGGTCCCTTACGCCTTGCCTACGGTGATTGGCGTGTACACCAAGATCCCGGAGGAAGTGATTTATTTCCGGCAGATTACCCGTGGCAACATCGTCATCGGCGGCGGTTATCGCAGCAAACCGGACATGCTCAATCGCCGGGCCTACGTCGAGCCGCGCAGCATTCTCAACCAGATCACGCAAATGCAACGGCTGCTGCCGGGCGTCGGCAACCTGAACATCATCCGGGTCTGGAGTGGTATCGAAAGCTACCTGCCGGACTCCCTGCCGATCATGGGCCCTAGCGGCACCGTCGATGGCTTGTACTACGCGTTTGGCTTCTGCGGTCACGGCTTCCAGCTCGGCCCGGGCGTCGGCGACGTGATGGCTGAACTGATCAGCACCGGCAGCACCAGCACCTTGATTGAGCCGTTCTCGATTCGCCGGTTCGCCCATTTTGCCGAACTACGGAGCAAGGCCTCATGAAGCCGCGTGTACTGGATATTCTCAAACGCTTGATGGCCTTCGACACCGTCTCTTCGGAGTCGAACCTGGCCCTGATCGATTACGTGCGTGACCTGCTGCTGACCAAGGGTATCGAGTCGCTGATCGTCAAGGATGTCACCGGGAAGAAGGCCAACCTGTTCGCCAGCACCGGCCCGAAAGAACTGCCAGGGATTCTGCTGTCCGGGCACACCGACGTGGTGCCGGCGGCAGGGCAAGCCTGGACCTTTCCAGCCTTTGAGGCGACGGTGCAGGACGGCAGGATTTACGGTCGTGGCAGTTGCGACATGAAGGGTTTTATCGCCCTGGCCGTCGATGCCATGCTCGATGCGGCGGACCACTCCCTGAGCCGACCGCTGCAACTGGCGTTGTCCCATGACGAAGAAATCGGTTGTGTCGGCGTGCGGCGTTTGCTGGACGTGCTGCACCTGGCGCCGGTGCGGCCGTTTTTGTGCATGATCGGTGAACCGACCAACATGCAATTCGTTCTGGGGCACAAGGGCAAGGGCTCGTATCGGACCTACTGCCGGGGCCTAGAGGCGCATTCTTCGCTGGCGCCGCTGTCGGTCAATGCCATTCACGTGGCCAGTGACTTCATCGGGGTGTTACGCCAGAGCCAGCAGCAACTGCAGGAACAGGGCGCCCAGGATGCTGATTACGACGTGCCTTACAGCACCGTGCATGTCGGACAGATCGGCGGTGGCCGCGCGCTGAACATCGTGCCGAACCTGTGCACCCTGGATTTTGAAGTACGCAACTTGCCGGCGGATGATCTGGAGCAGATTTTGGCGCAAATGCAGGAGCGCGCCGAGGTGATCGTGCGCGAGGCCAAAAAGCTCTCCAGCGTGGCGGCCATCGAGATCGAAACGATCAACGTCTACCCTGGCCTGGACACTCACCCGAGCGTCGAAGCGGTGCGCTTTCTGAAAAACTTCGCGGCACCGGATACCGGTACGGCCAAGGTGTCATTTGGCACCGAAGGCGGGTTATTCAATCAGCGCCTGGATGTGCCAGTTGTGGTCTGTGGTCCGGGCTCGATTGAACAGGCGCACAAGCCGGACGAGTTTATCGAGATCAGCCAGATGGAGGCCGGGGAACGGTTTCTGGGTGGCTTGCTCGGTTCCCTGAAACAGTAGAGAACAACAATGTGGGAGCGGGCTCGCTCCCACAAAAAATCGGGTTTGGCGGACAAATATAAATCTGCCGTTCCACCGCCAATTTCAGCATCCGACACTGTCCGCCAGGCGCTTTCAGCATCCTCGTCCGCCACCTCCCCCTAGACTGGAGCATGTCTCGGATCAGGACTCGACCATGCTCAAGAATCGTTTGAAAGACCCCAGCCTTTTGGCAGAACTAGCTTATGTAGACGGGCAGTGGATTGGCGCCGATGACGGTGCGACGCTGGACGTCATCGACCCGGCCAGCGGTCAGTTGCTCGCGCGCGTGCCGGCGATGCAAGGCGCGGAAACCCGTCGTGCCATTGAGGCGGCGGATAAAGCCTGGCCCGCCTGGCGTGCACGTCCGGCAGCAGAGCGCGCGGCGCTGCTGGAGCGTTGGTATCATGCCATGATCGACAACCTCGACGACCTGGCGCTGATCATGACCTGTGAACAGGGCAAGCCGTTGAACGAGGCCAAAGGCGAAATCCGCTACGGTGCCGGTTTCGTCAAATGGTTCGCCGAGGAGGCCCGACGGGTCTACGGCGAAACCATGCCGGCCCCCAGCAGCGACCGTCGATTGTTGACCCTCAAGCAACCGGTCGGCGTCTGCGCAGCGATTACCCCGTGGAATTTCCCCAACGCGATGATCACTCGCAAGTGCGCACCGGCTCTTGCAGCGGGTTGCCCGATTATCGTCAAGCCTTCGGACCTGACGCCGCTGTCAGCTCTCGCTTTGGCGGTTCTGGCCGAGCGCGTTGGCATTCCGGGCGGGGTATTCAACGTGTTGAGCGGAATGCCCGCCGGCATTGGCGAAGAGCTGACCGGCAACCCGACAGTACGCAAGATTTCCTTTACCGGCTCCACCGCCGTGGGACGTTTGCTGATGCGCCAAAGCGCTGAACACATCAAACGCTTGAGCCTGGAATTGGGCGGTAACGCGCCGTTCATTGTCTTCGACGATGCGGATCTCGAGCAGGCCATTACCGGGATCATGCTCAGCAAATTCCGTAACGCCGGCCAGACTTGCGTCTGCGCCAACCGGATTCTGGTGCAAGACGGTATCTACGAGCGTTTCGCCCAACGTCTGGTCGAGGAAGTCGGCAAGCTCAATGTTGGCAATGGCCTGCAAGCCGACGTGACCATTGGCCCGTTGATCACCCAGGCGGCCGTGAGCAAAGTCGCGCGGCACATCAACGATGCCCTGAGCCAGGGCGCGCAGTTGCTGTGCGGTACAATTCCCGACGGTGAAAGCCAGTTCGTGCAACCCACGGTTCTGGGCGAGGCCCACGCCGGCATGCTGCTGGCTAATGAAGAGACCTTCGGACCGGTGGCTCCGTTGATGCGTTTCACCGACGAAGCCGAAGCGCTCGCACTGGCCAACACCACGCCTTATGGCCTGGGTGCCTACTATTTCACTCAGGATCTGCGTCGCTCCTGGCGTTTCGGTGAGGCGCTGGAGTTCGGCATGGTTGGTCTCAACACCGGGATCATTTCCATGGAAGTCGCGCCGTTCGGCGGTATCAAGCAATCGGGCCTGGGCCGTGAAGGCAGCAAATACGGTCTGGATGAATACCTTGAAGTCAAAGCCTTCCATATCGGCGGGCTGTAATTCACCGACACGAGGAGCCAAAACTGATGAACAAGGTATTCAAGATCGCCGCGATTGCTGGCGATGGCATTGGCAAGGAAGTCCTGCCGGAAGGGCTGAGGGTGCTGGAGCAGGCCGCGAAGAAATGGGCGCTGGACATTAGCATCGAAGTCCTCGACTGGGCGCACTGCGATTACTACTTGGAACATGGGCAGATGATGCCCGAGGACTGGTTCGAACAGCTCAAGGGTTTCGATGCCATCTACTTCGGCGCCGTGGGTTGGCCGGACAAGGTGCCTGACCACATTTCCCTGTGGGGCTCACTGCTCAAGTTCCGCCGCGACTTCGACCAATACGTGAACATCCGCCCGGTGCGGTTGTTTCCCGGCGTGCCATGCCCGTTGGCCGGACGCAAACCGGGGGACATTGATTTCGTGGTGATACGCGAGAACACCGAAGGCGAGTATTCGTCGGTCGGCGGCAAGATGTTCGAAGGCACCGAGCATGAATTCGTACTGCAAGAGTCCGTGTTCACCCGCCGTGGTGTGGACCGGATTCTCAAATACGCCTTCGAACTGGCCCAGACCCGGCCACGCAAGCGGCTGACGGCGGCAACCAAGTCCAACGGGATATCCATCAGCATGCCGTATTGGGACGAGCGCACCGCGTTGATGGCGGCCCAATACCCTGAGATCATTTGGGACAAGCAGCACATTGATATCTTGTGCGCGCGCTTCGTGCTGCAACCGGATCGTTTCGATGTGGTGGTGGCGTCGAACCTGTTTGGTGACATCCTTTCCGACCTTGGTCCGGCCTGTGCCGGAACCATTGGCATTGCGCCTTCGGCCAACCTCGATCCCGAGCGGCGTTTTCCGTCGCTGTTGGAACCGGTGCATGGTTCTGCACCGGACATCTATGGGCTGAACATCGCTAACCCGATTGCGATGATCTGGTCCGGGGCATTGATGCTCGATTTCCTCGGCAATGGTGACGAGCGTTATCGTGCGGCGCACGACGGGATCTTGCAGGCGATCGAGCAGGTGATCGCTGACGGGCCGATTACACCGGACCTGGGCGGGACAGGGTCGACACAGGATGTCGGCAAAGCCATCGCCGACATCCTCTAAACCACCACAAAAGCCTGTAGGAGCGGGCTTGCTCGCGAATGCGGTTTATCAGTCGACATCAGTGTTGGCTGACACACCGCATTCGCGAGCAAGCCCGCACACATTAAGTTTGTGTTTTGCTCAATAACCCTGGTGGCGGTCGATCTGGCCAACCATGGGTTCACCTCGTTCGAACCGCCGGATATTTTCCAGCAACACCCCAAACGCACTTTCAGGCTGGGTCATCGCAGCAATGTGCGGTGTCAGCAGAATTTGCGGATGGCCCCAGAACGGATGATCGGCTGGCGCCGGTTCTTCCTGCAGAACATCCAGTACCGCACCACTGAGCTGCCCGCTGTCCAGCGCCTCCAGCAGATCACTTTCCACCAGATGCCCGCCACGGCCCATGTTGATCAGCGCAGCACCCTGGGGCAGTTGTCGGAACAACTCACGATCGAGAATGCCCTGGGTCTGCGCCGTCAGCGGCAGCACGCACAGCAGAATGTCGCATTGACTGAGAAACGCCGGCAGTTGCTCGCGACCGGCATAGCAATCCACGCCTGGGATGTGATGTGCGCTGCGAGCCCAGCCTTTCAACTTGAACCCCAACGGTTGCAAGGTCGCGAGAATCTGTTGCGCCTGGGTGCCCAGCCCCATCACGCCGACTCGACGCTTGGCCGACGGTTGCAGCATGTGCGCCTGCCAGCAGCGAGCCACCTGCTGCTGACGATAACGCAACATGTCCCGGTGCAGGCTGAGTACGGCAAAACTGGCGTACTCGCACATGCCTGCGGTGATGCCGGGGTCGAGCAGGCGCACCACGGGCAAGTCCCCGGGTAATCGAACGAGGTCCAGTTGATCGACCCCGGCGGACAGCGCGAACAACACCTTCAGATTCGGCAGCAAGGTTTTAGTTTCATCCGGTGGCTGCCACGCGGCCAGGTACTCGATGTCCCTGGGGTCGCCAATGTCCGGCCAGGCGCGCCATTCGATATCCGGTGCGTGTTCGGCGAACAGGGTTTTCCACTGTTCGCCGCGCACAGGGTCAGCTTTGTAAAGCAGGGCCATGGTCATTTCCTGAAAGGGTGAAGATGTTCCTATCATCGCGCAACGCCAGCGCAGGATCTGTTGAAAGCACCGGGTTAAACGGGCTACATGCCTTTGGATCGGCAGGACTACAGCATATTCGGCGCGCTGAAGGAATCTGCCGTTTGGCAGGGTAAAAACAGTGGATCCGAATTTCTCAGGCGCCAAGTTCGGCGTAGTTCGTTCCGCGCAGCACGTAATCTGGACACCATCTGCAATCACCTCCGGGCTGCCGGACTCACGATGGGAAATACCATGAACAGCCAAGTCGACCAAACCCCTCATTTGCTCCGTCAGCGCGAACAATTCGTGCCGCGGGGCCTGGTGACCGCTCATCCTTTGGTGATCGATCGTGCCCAAGGTGCCGAGCTGTGGGATGTGGACGGCCAGCGTTACCTGGATTTTGTCGGTGGTATCGGTGTGTTGAACATTGGGCACAACCACCCCAAAGTGGTCGCGGCGGTGCAGTCGCAATTGCAGAAGGTTTCCCATGCCTGCTTCCAGGTCGTTGCCTATAAGCCGTACCTGAATCTGGCCCAGCGCCTGTGCGAAATGATCGGCGGTCAAGAACCCTACAAGGCCGCGTTCTTTACCTCCGGTGCCGAAGCCGTGGAAAACGCGGTGAAAATCGCCCGAGCGCACACCAACCGTTCCGCAGTGATTGCCTTTCGGGGCGGTTTCCACGGGCGCACGTTGTTGGGCACCACCCTCACCGGCATGAGCCAGCCGTACAAACAGAACTTCGGACCCTTCGCGCCGGAGGTCTTCCATACGCCGTACCCCAACGCCTACCGTGGTGTCAGCGGCGAAATGGCGCTTCAGGCGCTGGACGAACTGTTCGCCACACAAGTCGCACCCGAGCGGGTTGCCGCCATCATCATTGAGCCGGTGCAGGGCGACGGTGGCTTTCTCACGGCGCCGAAGGAGTTTCTCCAGAAGTTGCGCGCGCTGACTCACAAGTACGGCATTGTGTTGATTCTCGACGAAATCCAGACCGGGTTCGGGCGTACCGGCAAATGGTTCGGCTTCCAGCACTCGGACATTCAGCCCGACCTGGTGACCGTGGCCAAGAGCCTGGCGGGCGGTCTGCCGTTATCCGGCGTGGTCGGCAAGGCCGAGATCATGGACGCACCGTTGCCCGGCGGCCTGGGCGGCACCTACGGTGGTAACGCGTTGTCCTGCGCGGCGGCACTGGCGGTTATCGAGGCTTACGAAGAGGAACAATTGCTTGCGCGCGGTGAGGCGCTGGGTGAGCAGTTGCGCCAAGGCTTGCTCCGCTTGCAGGAACGCTACCCACAGATCGGCGATGTGCGCGGCACCGGCTTCATGCTGGCGATTGAGCTGATCAAGAATGACGAAGCGCGCACACCTGACGCCGACCTCAATCAGCGGCTGATCGATGAAGCGCGCAAGGGTGGGTTGCTGGTGATCAAGTGTGGCGTTCATCGCAACGTGATGCGGTTCCTCGCACCCTTGGTGGCGACCTCGGTCCAGATCGATGAAGCGCTACAGATTCTGCAAACGGCTTTGGCACGGGTATTGAACTGACGTGCTACCCGCTCCGGGACGGTGTCGCCAGGCATCGCCTGTGAGCGCTTATGGAGCATGGATTGATGGAATGCATCATTGGAGGCTGTGTACACCATGGGGCTGACTGATTATCAAGCGCTGCTCATTGACTGCGATGAAGTCTTGGTCGACCGCGACTCAGGGGTCTGGGCCGCGTTGCAACCGCTGTTGGACAGTCGGGGCGGGCAGCCGGACAAGGAGCGGGTGCTGGCTGAATACAACGAGGTGGTGCGGGCGCTGTATCCACGCTTTGGTGAGCTAGGCTTCAGTGGATTGCTGTGTTTCGCCCATCGTCAGTTGGCCGAGCGCTGGGGGCTCAAAGCCAGTTGGGAAGAGGGCATGAGCTTCGCACGCTCGGCGGCTGGCTGGTCGCTGTTCGAAGATGCACCGGGTGCGATGTTGTACCTGCGCAAGTTCTACCGGCTGCTGGTCAAGGGTGACCGGGATGCCGAGGATCGCGGACTACTCTGCGAGCGGCTGGGGATCGTGGCCGACGATTTCATCTCCCTGGCCAGCGACCCGTTGAAGGACCCGGATTGGTTGCTGGCCAACGATCTCGAGCTGGCCGGGATCCTGCTGGTGACCCGGCCGTCCGCCAGTGACGCGGCGGATACCGACGTGTGCCTGATCTGTCGCGGACGGCGCCAGCAACCCACGCAGTGTGCCACGGCGTATTGCATCAACAGCATGGCTGATCTGGTCGCTCAGCATCAGCTGTCTTTACGGCGCTGATTTTGCTAGAAGATTGTCTTACAAATGGCAGTCACGAGGTACGCAATGGAAGGTTTAGTCAAACTGGACCGCATCGACATCAGCATCCTGGTAGAGCTGCAGAAAGACGGGCGCATGACCAATGTCAGCCTGGCCGATGCCGTGGGGTTATCGGCAAGCCCCTGTCTGCAACGGGTCAAGCGGCTGGAGTCGGCCGGCTACATCTCCAGCTACAAGGCGCACTTGAACTTGGCGAAGATCACCGAGTCGGTGACGATCTTCACGGAAATCACCTTGAGCGACCACAAGCGCGAAGACTTCGCCAAGTTCGAGTCGAACATTCGCCTGGTGGATGAAGTGCTCGAATGCCATCTGATCAGCGGTGGCTACGATTACCTGGTGCGCTTCATGACCCGCAGTATCCAGCACTATCAGGAAGTGATCGAAAGCTTGCTGGATAAGAACATCGGTATCTCCAAATACTTCAGTTACATCGTCATCAAATCCCCCGTGCTCAAGGACGGCGTGCCGCTGCGCAAGCTGCTGCGGCACTGAAACGCCCTCCATACCAACACAAATCCTTCCCTGTAGGAGCGAGCTAACTCGCGAAAAACGTCAACGTTAACGCGGACATCCTGAATGAACGCGATGACCTGAAGTTTTTCGTCGGAACGCCGCCCGGAGCGAGCTCACGCCTACGAATATGTGAATTCTCTGGGCGGCTCCCGCAATTGGTTTTGCAGTGCGCAATGCACCGTGTTTGGACATCACCTCGCTTAAACCCGCAAACCTGCCTCATCCTCGCGCAAGCCGCATAAACATCTGTTTCGACCGGCAAAAACAGTTTCCGATTGCCCCGCCGACGTCTTTTTCGGAGCAAAGCGCCAAAGTCTCTGCGTTGTAATGCGTACAGAGAGTGGGACGCGGTTTGTGAAGTCGCTGATTTCGGGAGGATGAATCGTCAGCAAAAAACCGTTCATTAACACCAATCGGAGCCAAAAAAAATGCGAATGAGCAACGCAAAAGCACTATTGGGTTACAGCGTCTTCCTGCTGGCCGGCAGCAGCGAGGCGCACCAGATCTGGTACGAGCAAGCCCCGGGGCAAGCCCTGTCCTTGTACTACGGCGAGTATGACAAAAACATGTTGGAGGTCACACCGGGCGGAATGGACCGGTTCCGGCAACTCAACGGCTGGTCGGTCGGCGACAAATCCCGGCCGTTGAGCCTGACCTTGCAGCGTCAGGGCTTTGCAGTGGCCCATCAGGGCAAGAGCGATGATTCGCTGCTGGCCCAGGACCCGCATTATCCGATCTTCGATCTGCATGAGGCGGACAAGGCACTGAAGACTTACTGGACGCCCGCCACCCGTTGGGTCGGCGATTTGCGCGCACGTACCCCGGAGCTGACCCTGGATATCGTACCTACCGGCCAAGTCGAAGGTAGCAAGGCACAATTCCAAGTCTTCTATTCGAAAAAACCATTGGTGGATCAAGAAGTTAAACTCGAGATCGGCTCGGGCGAAGTTGTGACCCAGCGCACCGACAAAACAGGCAATGTTAACTTCGATTTGCCCTGGCAGGGAACGTATGTGGTGGCTGTCGAATACAAAGATCGCACCTCCGGTGAACGCGTAAGCCCCGATGGCAAGACCGAGCCGTATGATCTGAAGAGCTTCAGCTCAACGCTTTCATTCTATCGGGTGCAGGGCAAGCCTGCGTTGCCACGGGCACCGTCACAGTTGCCGGCCTCCAAAGTCGCCCGGTTGAAAAAACAAGCCTGATATCGCCCCCGCAGGAGTCACCACTATGTCCCAATCTTCAGGATTGGCCGGGCAGGCGGGAAGTATTTCCCCGGCACTGGCTACCTCCGCTGTAAAAACCAACACGCGGATGCTGGCGATCGATGCCTTGCGTGGGTTCGTCATGCTGTTGATGCTGATTGACCATGTACGGGAAACCTTCCTGCTGCACCGCCAGGTCACCGACCCGATTGACGCTTTAAGCGTGACGCCGGACCTGTACTTCACCCGGATGCTTAGTGAGATCTGCGCCCCGGTGTTTATCTTCCTTACTGGCCTCTCGGCCTGGCTCTATAGCCAGAAACACACCGCCCGTGAAACCTCGGTGTTCCTGCTCAAGCGCGGGCTCTTCCTGGTGTTTTTGGAAATTACCTTTGTGTGTTTCGCCTGGAACGCCGAGTTTCCACCCAAGACCCTCTGGTTGCAGGTGATCTGGTGCATCGGCATTTGCATGATCGTGCTCGCCGGGTTGCTGCACTTCAAGCGTAGCTGGCTGATTGTGCTCGGGGTGGCCATCGTTGCCGGGCATAACTTGCTCGATAACGTGACAGTGGGACCGGAGTCGCCGTTCTTTGTGCCGTGGTCGATCCTGCATCAACGGGTGTTCATCGACATCACCGAATTCACCCGGGCTCGCACCACATACCCGGTGTTGCCGTGGATCGGGGTGATTCTGTTGGGCTGGGCCATCGGGCCATGGTTTGGCAAGGACATGTCGCCGACCGAGCGAATGTCCCGCCTGGTCAAGCTAGGCGTTGGTCTGCTGGTGGCGTTTGTGTTCATCCGTTACCTGAATGTCTATGGCGAGAAACCTTGGGTGCAGACCGGTGATTCGTTGCGCACTTTCATGAGTTTCATGAGCGCGAAGAAGTACCCGCCGTCGCTGATGTTCCTGATGCCAACCCTGGGTTTGGGGCTGCTCCTGCTGGCGTTGTTCGAGAAAATGCAGGATCGCTGGTCCACCGCGACGCTGGCTATATACGGTGGAGCGCCGATGTTCTTCTATTTGCTGCACTTGTATGTGCTCAAGGCCATGTATCTGGTATCGGTCGCCATTTGGGGTACCAATCAAGGCGCGTACTACGGCTTCGATGACCTGCCCATGGTGTGGTTGTGGAGTGCGATTCTCGGGGTGTTGCTGTTCTTCCCGACACGCTGGTTCGCCGCCCTCAAGCAGCGCCGTCGCGACATCGCGATCCTTAAGTATCTCTGATCCATCCAACGGTGTCCCCCGTTCGGCGGGACACCTTGCAGACCCCCGAACTCTGTGGAGTTGCACTGTGAACACCTTATCGACGCATACCCTGCTATTGGCATTGGGCGGGCAGTCTCTGCTTGCCTGCGCTTCAGAGCAAGACAACGCCAAAGGCTTTGTCGAAGACAGTCAGTGGAGCCTGCTCAATCGCAGCGTCTACGACCGTCGGGACTATGAACACGGCTCACGGAGTAACGGTGCGCGCAATGCATTCAAGCCTCGCGCCCAGCGTAGCGAGCTCGCCGAAGAATGGGGCTACGGGCTGATGGCCGACGTCGCCTCCGGCTTCACTCCTGGCACCGTAGGTTTCGGCATCGATGCCCACGTCTATTCCGGCTGGGAACTGGACAGCGGAGGCGGGCGGGCCGGCAAGGCGCGGCTGCTCGGCGTGGATAATGACGGCCATCCGAAGAAAGAGATCAGTCGCGGTGGCGCCGTGGCCAAATTGCGCTTCTCCTCAACTGAATTGCGTTACGGCGAACAACGGGTAAAAACCCCGGTGTTTGGCTCATCCGACAGCCGTTTGCTGCCCGAAACCGCCACCGGCTGGCTGCTGACCAGTCGCGAAATGCCCGCTACCACGCTGTACGGCGGACATTTCAATGAAAGCACTGACCGCAATGCCACCAGTCACGACCAAGGGTTCGTGGTCAACTATTCCAACGGCAAGCAAGGCAACAGCTTCGACCTGGTCGGTGTGCGCAACACATCACTCAAAGGGCTCAGTGCCAGTTTGTTCAGCGCGCTATACGACGACACCTGGCGTCAGCAGTACCTAGGTGCGGTCTACACCCAACCGATAGTGGAAGGCCAGGATCTGACCTTCGACCTGAATCTGTACCGTACTCAGGACACTGGCAAAGCCTTGTCCGGTCGGATCGACAACACCACCTGGAGTTTTCTGACGACCTATAAGGCTGGCTCACACAGCTTCGGCGTGGGCTATCAGAAAGTCGACGGTGACACTCCTTACGACTATGTCACCCGTGGAGCGATTTACCTGAGCAATGCCGTCGCGCTGTCCGACTTCAACGCGCCGCAGGAAGCATCCTGGCAAGCCCGTTACGACCTGAACATGGCCGGCTACGGCATTCCCGGCCTGACCTTCGGTGCACTCTATGTGCGCGGCAGCGGCATCGACGGCAGCCACATGGACCCCAACGGCGGTTACACATGGCTAGGGTACGGGCAGGGAGGTAAACACTGGGAGCGGGATCTTCAGGCCAGGTATGTGGTGCAGTCGGGGGTGGCGAAGAACCTCGCGTTTAACCTGCGCCACGCGGTCCATCGGGGCAATGCTGCACAGGCGGAGCTGGATGCGAATCAGATTCGTCTGGCGGTTGAGTATCCGCTGGGTGGGAGGTTCTGAAAGAGGTGCGTAACGTGCTCAGAGGATTGTGGTAGTTGCAAAGTAAAAGGGGGGGACAGCTAACTCTCCCCCCTATTGTGTGCGTTTTGTGTTTATTCACCAAAGCCAACGATGGCTTTGGTTTCCAGATACTCTTCAAAGCCGTAGACACCAAATTCACGACCATTGCCGGATCGTTTGTAGCCACCGAAAGGCGCCATTGGATTCCAGGCGGGGTGGTTCAGCAGCACTTGTCCAGCGCGGATGCGAGAGGCTACAGCACGTGCACGATCGAGGTTCTGTGATTGAACATGAGCGCTCAGTCCATACACCGTATCGTTTGCGATAGCGACAGCCTCATCGATCGTTTCATAGGCAATGATGCAGAGTACCGGCCCAAAGATTTCTTCCTGGGCGATACGCATGGAAGACTCTACCTCGGAGAAAACAGTCGGCCGAGCGTAGAAGCCCGTTTCATGGCCCGGTACGCGACCGGGACCGCCGCAAACGAGTTTTGCACCCTCATTAAGGCCCGCCTCGATCATTGCTTGCACGCGCTTGTATTGGCTCTCGTTGGCGATCGGACCGAGTACCGTATCTTCCGATTGTGGATCACCCACGATGATCGCATTGGCGGTCGCGGCAGCCAGCGCTTCGACCTCCGCCAGCCTGTCCTTTGGCACGATCATTCTGGTCGGGGCGCTGCACGATTGTCCGACGTTGCGAAACGCAGTCATCACGCCCAGTGGCACGACTTTGGCGAAGTCGGCATCGGGCAGCAGCACGTTTGGCGATTTACCTCCCAGTTCTTGAGTGACGCGTTTGACTGTATGGGCGGCCGCTTGTGCCACCAGCGCGCCAGCGCGGTTCGAGCCAGTGATCGAAATCATATCGATATCGGCATGCGCAGCGATGGCTTCGCCGACCTCGGGACCACTGCCATTCACAAGGTTGAAGACACCCGCTGGCAGGCCTGCATCGTGGACCAGTTGTGCGAAAAGCAGGGCGCTCAGTGGCGACAGTTCGCTGGGTTTGAGGACCACTGTGCATCCGGCAGCGATAGCCGGGGCTACTTTCGCGGTGATTTGATAGAGCGGCCAATTCCACGGCGTGATGAGACCGCAGACGCCGATGGGTTCGCGTACAATCGCTGTGCTGCCTTCAACCGTCTGAAAGTTATAGGTGGACAGAAGATCACGGGCGACCCGTACGTGTTCGGCCGCCAAAGGCACTTGCATGGCCCGTGAGAAACTGATCGCCGCACCCATTTCCAGAGAGAGGGCCTGTGCAAGTTCCTCTTTGCGTTCAAGGATGAGTTCGTAGATCTTTCCAAGAAAAAGCGCGCGCGATTCTGCGCTGGAGGCAGCCCAACCTGGAAACGCAGCACGGGCCGCAGCCACTGCCCGATCAACATCCCCGGCAGTCCCCCGTGCGACCTCTGCGACAACGACTTCACTGGCCGGATTGACCACCGGCAAGCTCGCAGGGCTTGCCGGGGAAGACCAGCGACCGTTGATATAAAACTGGTGAGACGTTTGTGGATCAACGCGGTAGCTATTCGAAGATTGAGTTGTCATCCAGCTAGCTCCTTGGAGCGGAAATAGGCGCTGCGAACAGCAGAGCGGGAGAGATTGCGAGTCAGGGCAGCGCTGTGGCAGCCAACACATCCCCAGGGCCCTGTCATCTCAATAAACTAGCAAAAGAGCTCAGGCAAAATATGCCGTTGTTTTAGTCGGCAAGGGATAATCTGCTGTATCTCACGGGCTAACTTTGTATCTGTGCAGTAAAGCCCTTCATCGCCCTATGAAACCCTTGCCGGCAACGGTGATCGTTAGTCGATAGATTGAGTAATCAGCGCGAACTGCTTGATTTCATTGCATGATTTCGGGGGAGTTCCACGAACCATACGCGGTGCTCTGTCGACGCATTGCAATGCCCAGGTCCTTTAGCCAGCCGGTCAACCCGCAATCGCTCAGAATGTCGAAACGAACGCGCCAGGTATCAAGTGCAAAAGGCGGTTAGTCAGCGCTTGGCCTGCTCTAGATTTTTGGCGACAACCGGACCAATGATGTGGCCACGGTCAAGACGACGGAGTAAGGCATTGCCTTTTAGCTGTCCACCTACGTCAATGCCGGCCACGTATTCGGCCATCGGGAGAAAATCGTTAGGTGCCGTGGTGCGGTCAAGGCCACTACTCGCATTGGCTCATTCAATCAGCCTTGGGTAATCGGCCGGGCCTAATACGCAACAATGCGAGCCCTTGATCAACGGGATCAACGCCGGTGTTTTTGGTACACCTTGATGCTGTTGGATTCGCGCGAAGTCGACGAAGCCCATGCTTGCATAGAGCGGTGTGCCCAACTCCGTGGCAGTGAGAATCGGTGTGCGGGGCGCAGTAGCCTCCAGACACAAGTTCATCTCGCAAAGCTGCCGCTCGACCGGATCAAACAAAGGATGTAAACCGACGATAGTGCCAGGGCTGCGCTACAGGCAAGCATCGCGGATCGGCATTGAAACCGGAACCACGCCGCAAGAGACGATTTGCAAGGGCGGCAAGCACGATCAGTACCGGTGTACAGTACGGGAGACGCCGCTGAACCACCGGCAATCCGATGATCAACATCCCTGCAACTGGCCGAATACCCGACCTTGTTCCACCGGAAACAGTACACCGCAACGATCTCTACCATGGGCGGCAGTAGCGGGCCTTTTACTTGGGGAATTGACATGTTGGGCTTCGCTGAGGGGAGATCAAAATCGCTATTTTTGTCTCTGCGCTTCCCTCAGAAGTTGTGCCATGGTCGGGGCATCATGTTGGCGCCGACGCCGAACTGACCCAGTGGTTCAATTTGGCGTCGGCGCCTACAGGCATCGCCGTCAGGTTTGATCGTGACGACAGAAAAGCCCTCCCAAAAGGGAAGAAAAGTATTAATATCGCGCATAAGAACGCCGGTTTTTTAGATGTGTTTGCTCGCACGAACATCATCCATCAAATCGGCGTTCTTGTTTCTGTGTTTCCCGGGATTCCGTGCAGAACCTTTTTTTTGTGCCTGCCATTCAGCTCGGCGCTCCCTGTGCGGCCTCGGCGTGGAGGGGCGCGATGGGGCGTCGACCGAGGAAAATCAACACCGCCGCCGCCGTCAGCAGGGTGAAGCCCGCCAGCAGTTGCAACAAGTTGTTGAAGCCGGCGATATAGGCCGTGCGCAACACCGCCACGGGCAGGCTCGCACTGGCGTGCTGCACATTGCCCATGACCAGGCTCTGCGCAATGACGGAAACGTCCAGCGCCGTGTGCTGCGGCAGATGACGCGCAACCAGGGCGCTCAACACCGCCAGGGTGACCGCCAGCGCCACGCCCTCACTGGCCACGCGTGTGGTATTGAAAATCCCCGCCGCCATGCCCGCACGTTCTTTGGGAACCACGCTGATCGCCAGCCCGTCCATCAAGCCCCATGGCAACCCGGTGCCGATGCCGATGATCAGCATCGCGACCACTGTCTGCCACGGCTGGCCGACCTGAACCAGGCTCAGCGCATACAAGCCCGCCGCCGCGATCAGCAGGCCAATGGCGCACAGCACGCCCGCCGACAGCCAGCGCGTGAGCGTCGCCGCGAGCATCGGCACCCCCAGCATGGGCGCCGACAGTGCGAGCATCATCAAGCCTGCCTCGGACGCGCCGTGGCCTTCGACGCCGATAAAGCGCAGCGGCAGCAACACGATCAGGACGATGTAGCAGTAACAGGTGCCGATCGGCAGCAGTTGCACGCCAAGGAAGCGCGCAAAGCGAAACAGCTGCAGGTCGAGCATCGGGTGGCGGACGCGATGTTCAACGAGGATAAACACCAGCAGCAACACGGCGGCCGCCGCCAGCAGGTACCGCGTGCTCGCCGCGCCCCAACCCTGTTCCGGCGCGAGGATGACCGCTGTGGTCAAGCTCACCAGCATGGCCGAAAACGTCAGCACGCCGGCCGTGTCCAGGCGCAGTGCCCGGGGATCGCGGCTTTCCCGCAGGGTCGGCGCGGCGAGCATGAGCGAGAGGCCTGCCAGCACGGCCGTGCCGAGGAAAATCGCGCGCCAGCCCCACTGTTCGATCAGCAGCCCCGACAACAGCGGGCCAAACGCCAGCCCCGCGCCGAAGGTGGTGCCCAGCAGGCTGAAGGCGCGCGTGCGCGCATGCCCGTCAAATTCCTGGGCCAGCGCCGCACAACCGCTGGCCAGCGCGATGGCCGCCGCGACGCCCTGCAGTGCGCGCAAGGCATCCAGCCAGAGCATGCCCGGTGCCACCGTCAGCCACAGGGAGGCGCCAGTAAACAGTGTCATGCCCCATAAAAACAGGCGCTTGCGCCCATAGCGGTCGGCGAGGGTGCCGGCGGCCATCAACAAGCTGCCGAAGCTGAGCATGAACGCGTTGGTGATCCACGCCAGTTGCGTGGGGTGGGCGGCGAATGTCTGGCCGATAAATGGCGTGGCGACAGCGCCGCCGGTAAAGCTCATGGGCAACACCAACGCCGCCAGGCAAATCGCGGCCAGGATGGCATGGCGGCCCGGGGCGGGCAGGGTCTCGGTGGTGGTGTGCATGGGGGGCATTCCGGCTGTTTTATGAAGACAAAGACTCTAGACAGGATGCAATCGTCGATAAACAGCCTTACATTCCACTCATAACGGACTGAATGGATGTAATGGCGTGACGGATAATCTCAGCGGCGTGATCGCCTTCGTCAAAACGGCAGAAGCCCTCAGCTTCGTGGGGGCAGCGCGGGCACTGGGGGTTTCCGCCTCGGCGGTGGGCAAGAATGTCGCCAAACTCGAAGCCTCGCTGAATGTGCGCCTGCTGCACCGCAGCACGCGCAAAGTCGGCCTGACCGCCGAAGGTCAATTGTTCTACGAGCGCTGTCGGAAAATTCTCGACGACCTGCACGACGCCCGCGCCATGCTTTCCCATGCCATACAAGCGCCCCGTGGCAAATTGCGCGTCAGCCTGCCGACCATCGGCTACCGCTTTCTCTTTCCGCATATGCTCGCGTTCAGGCAGACCTACCCGGAGATCGAGCTGGAACTGGATTTCAACGACCACCTGGTGGATGTGATCGAGGAGGGCTTCGACGTGGTGATCCGCAGCGGCGGCCTGGCCGATTCGAGCTTGATGGCCCGCAAGCTGGGGCCGTTCAGGTTTGTGCTGTGTGCATCGCCCGCGTATCTGCGCGAGCACGGGCGGCCGGCAACCCTCGCCGATCTTGAGCGCCACCCATGCCTGCGTTATCGGTTTGCCACCACCGGCAAGATCATGGACTGGACGTTGTCCGCCAACCCCGCGATCACGGCGTTGCGCCTGCCCACGGCGCTGACGTTGAACAATATGGAAGCCATGCTCAGCGCCGCCGTCGACGGCCACGGCATTGCCTACGTGCCGGACTTTCTCGCCCGCGAAGCGCTCGCCCAAGGGCAGTTGGACACCGTGTTGGAGGGCCACTGCGAGGACGAGGGCCAGTTCTGGGCGCTGTGGCCGTCCAGTCGCCATCTCTCGCCGAAAATCCGCGTGTTCGTGGACTTCGCCGCCGCGCGCCTGTTCACAACCCGACCAACCGGTAGCCCACCTGCAACTCGGTAATGAAGTACTGCGGCTGCGCCGGGTCGGCCTCGAGTTTTTGCCGCAAATGCGCCATGTGTACACGTAGGTAGTGGGCGCGGTCGACGTAGTCCAGGCCCCACACGTCCAGCAGCAGTTGCCGGTGAGTCAGCACCCGGCTCTGGCCGCGAATCATTGCGCAGAGCAAGCGGTACTCGATGGGCGTCAGGTGGACCGGCTGGCCCGAGCGCGACACTTCATGGGTGGCCAGGTCGACCTCGATCTCGCCGAACGCCACCTTGCTGGTCGCCACCACGCTGCCGGTCTGCCCGTGCCGGCGCAGTTGGGCGCGAATGCGTGCGAGCAGTTCGGGCACGCCGAACGGCTTGGTCAGGTAGTCATCGGCGCCGGCGTCCAGGGCGGCGACTTTTTCTTCTTCGCGGTCACGTGCCGACAACACCAGGATCGGCACCGCCAGCCAGCCGCGCAGTTCGCTGATCAGTTGTTTGCCATCGCCGTCCGGCAGGCCGAGGTCGACGATCACCAGGTCCGGCTGACGGCTGGCGGCATGGATCAGCGCGCGTTTGACGCTGTCGGCCTCGAACACCTGAAAACCTTCATCTTGCAGGGCAATGCCGACAAAGCGGCGGATGTTGGCCTCGTCTTCAACAATCAGAATGCGTGCAGTGCTCATAAGGGTTCCATGACGGGCGGGGTGCCCGCCGGTAGCGTGATGATGAAATGCATGCCGCACGCGCGGCCGGGGTTGGCATCGATGCGCCCGCCGTGGGCCTCGACGATGCGTTTGGCCAGCGCCAGGCCCAGGCCGATGCCGGCGACGGACGATTCCTGCTGGCCGCGGGTGAAGGGTTCGAACAGATTCGCCGGCGCATGGCCGGGGCCGGTGTCGCTGACCTCCAGCACAATGCCCTCGCCGACCTGGCTCGCGGCCACGCGGATAGCGGTGCCCGGCGGGGTGTACTTGGCGGCGTTGTCCAGCAGGTTGACCAGCACCCGCTCGATCAGCAGCGCGTCGACTTCAACCAGCGGCAAGTGCGCGTCGAGCGTGGTGTGGACAGGGTGCCGCGCCAACGGTTCGCGCAATTGGCGCAGGGCGCTGCCGACGATTTCTTCCAGCGAGTGCCATTGGCGGTTCAGGCGCACGCCGCGTTCTTGCATGCGTGCCATGTCCAGCAGGTTTTCGATCAGGCGCTGCATGGACGTGGCTTGTTCGTGGATGCCGTGCAGCAGATCGGTCAGCGGCCCCGGCGGGGCGTGGGGCAGGGCGGTGTCGGCGGCGCCGATCAGCGTGGTCAAGGGCGTGCGCAGGTCGTGGGAAATCGCCGCGAGCAGGGTGTTGCGCATTTTCTCGCCTTCCATCTGCACCAGGGTGCTTTGCGCCACCTCGACGAAATGCACGCGCTCCAGGGCAATCGCCAGCTGACTCATGCAGGCTTCGAGCAGGCGGCGTTCCTGTGGGTCGTTCAGGCGCTCGCTCTGCGCCAGTTCCAGCACCAGCACGCCGCGCACGCGCATCGGCGCTTTGAGCGGCAAGTAGCAGCCCTTGGCCGCCGACAGGGTGTCGGTGCCGTGGCCGGCGGGGTGGCCGTGGTCGTAAGCCCATTGGGCGATGCTGTCGTCGATCGGCAGCCCGCCCGCGCTGACGCTGTGTACGCCATCGGCGGCATCCGGCAGGGCCAGGCCGACCCGGGCTTCGAAGACGCCGCTGAAGGTGTGCAGCGCGACTTCGCTGATGTGCTCCACGGTCAGCGCGGCCGACAGGTCGCGGGCCAGGCGCGCCAGGGAGGTTGCACGGCGTTCGCGCGCGGCAGCGGTGCGCGCTTCGTGGCGCAGGCGCGCGGTGAGTTGGCCGGTGATCAGGGCGATGCCGAGCATCAACGCAAAGGTGAAGAAATATTGGGTGTCGTTGACGGTGAATGAATAGCGCGGCTGTACGAAAAAGAAGTCGAAACACAGCACCGCGAGCATCGCGGCCCACACGCCGGGGCCGCGTCCATAGCGCAGCGCCACCAACACGACGGTGAGCAAAAACAGCATGACCACGTTGGCCAGGTCGAACACCTGCAAGAGCAGGGCGGCGCCGGCGCTGGCGGCGAAGCAGGCGAGGCTGGCCCAGAGGTAGGCCAGTCGAGTGCCGGGCAGCGCCGCGGGTTTTTCGTGCACGACGGGCTTGCCCGGCAGCAGGCCGTGGGCAATCACGATCTGATCGATTTGCGGGTGATGGCGGCTGATCCGGTCGCTGACCGACTGATGCCAGAACCGCCACCGGCGGCGCGGATGATGGCCGAGCACCAGGCGATTGGCATTGTGCTCGCGGGCGCAGGCGACCAGGGCTTCGGCGACGTCCATGCCCGGCAGTGTGGCCGTGTCGGCGCCGAATTCGCCGGCCAGGGCCAGGGTCTTCATCGCGCTCAGGTAGCGCTGGGCGCCGCGTCCCTGGGCCGACGCGACGTGGACCACAATCCAGTCCGCTTCCAGCTTCTGCGCCAGGCGCGCCGCTTCACGCACCAGGCGTTCATCGCCAGCGTCACCGGCCACGCCGACCAGCAGCCGTTCGCGGGCCGGCCACAGGGCCTTGATCGACTGTTCGCGGCGGTACACGCGCATTTGCGTGTCGACCCGGTCGGCCGTGCGCCGCAGTGCCAGTTCGCGCAGCGCCAGCAGGTTGCCCTTGCGGAAAAAATGTTGCGACGCACGCGACGCCGCCGGGCCCAGGTACACTTTGCCGTCCTTGAGGCGTTGCAACAGATCGTCCGGCGGCAGGTCGATCACCACCACGTCGTGGGCGTTATCGAACACATGGTCGGGCACGGTTTCGCGCACGCGGATGCCGATGATCCCGCTGACCAGGTCATTCAGGCTTTCCAGGTGCTGTACGTTGAGGGTGGTCCAGACATCGATGCCGGCGCTGAGCAGCTCTTCCACGTCTTGCCAGCGTTTGGGATGGCGCGAGCCGGGCACGTTGCTATGGGCCAGTTCATCCACCAACACCACGGCGGGATGGCGGCGCAGGGCGGCGTCGAGGTCGAATTCGCTGAGCGCGAACTCACCATGCTGCAGCGCGGCGCGGGGCAGTTGTTCCAGGCCATGGAGCCACTCGGCGGTTTCCGCGCGGCCATGGGTTTCCACCACCCCGGCCAGTACGTCGCGGCCCAGGGCGACTTCGCGTTGCGCCGCGGCGAGCATGGCGCAGGTCTTGCCCACCCCGGCGTTGGAGCCGAAGTAGATACGCAATTTGCCGCGCAAGGCGGCCTGTTCTTCTTGTTGTACCCGCGCCAGCAGGGCGTCGGGGTCGGGGCGTGCATCGTTTAAGGCGGGCATATTCTTCCTCTAGTTGTCTGTAGGAGCGAGCTTGCTCGCGAAAAACCTGAGGGTGCCGTTGGGTGTCAGGTTTCCCGCGTTATCGTTAACGCCCTTCGCGAGCAAGCTCGCTCCTACAGTGGTTGGCGCGCTATACGAGGCCCAACCCCGTCAGCAGCAGGTCGATCAGCTTGATCCCGGCAAACGGCACCAGCACCCCGCCCAGGCCGTAGATCAGCAGGTTGCGGTTGAGCAACGCCGCCGCGCCGATCGAGCGGTAGGTCACGCCACGCAGGGCCAGGGGAATCAGCGCGACAATGATCAGCGCGTTGAAAATCACCGCGCTGAGAATCGCCGAGTTGGGGCTGGCCAGGTGCATCACATTCAATGCGCCGAGCTGTGGATAGGTCGCGACAAATGCCGCCGGGATGATTGCAAAGTACTTCGCCACGTCATTCGCCACGCTGAAGGTGGTGAGGGCGCCGCGGGTCATCAGCATCTGTTTGCCGACCTCGACCACTTCGATCAGCTTGGTCGGGTTGCTGTCGAGGTCGACCATGTTGCCGGCCTCTTTGGCGGCCTGGGTGCCGCTGTTCATCGCCACCGCCACGTCGGCCTGGGCCAGCGCCGGCGCGTCGTTGGTGCCGTCGCCGGTCATCGCCACGAGCTTGCCCTGGGCCTGGTAGTCGCGGATCAATTGCAGCTTGTCTTCCGGGCGGGCTTCGGCGAGGAAGTCATCCACGCCGGCCTCCACCGCAATGGCGGCAGCGGTCAGGCGGTTGTCGCCGGTGATCATCACGGTCTTGATGCCCATGCGCCGCAACTCGGCGAAGCGTTCCTTGATGCCGCCTTTGACCACGTCCTTGAGTTCGACCACGCCCAGCGCCTTGGCACCGTCGCTGACCACCAGCGGCGTGCTGCCACGCCGCGCGACTTCATCGACCTTGGCCTGCAAGCTTGTCGGAAAACTGCCGCCCAACGCCTCGATATGGCTGCGAATCGCGTCCGCCGCACCTTTGCGAATCGCCCGGCCTTCGGGCAGGTCGACCCCGCTCATGCGGGTTTGCGCGGTGAAGTGGACAAAGCTGGCGCCCAACTGGTGAATGTCCCGCGCGCGAATGTCGAACTTCTGTTTGGCCAGTACCACGATGCTGCGGCCTTCCGGGGTTTCATCGGCCAGGGACGCCAGTTGCGCGGCGTCCGCCAACTCGGCCTCTGTTATCCCCGGCGCCGGCAAAAAGCTGCTGGCCTGACGGTTGCCCAGGGTGATGGTGCCGGTTTTGTCCAGCAGCAACACGTCGATGTCGCCCGCCGCTTCGACCGCCCGCCCGGAAGTGGCGATGACATTGGCCGACATCATCCGGCTCATGCCCGCCACGCCGATGGCCGAGAGCAGGCCCCCGATGGTGGTGGGGATCAGGCACACCAGCAAGGCCACCAGCACCGTGGCGCTGACCACGCTGCCGCTGCCGCTCATGGCCACGGCGAAGATCGAGTAAGGGCTCAGCGTGGCGATCACCAGCAGAAACAACAGGGTCAGGCCCACCAGCAGGATGGTCAGCGCCACTTCGTTCGGGGTCTTCTGGCGCTTGGCCGATTCGACCATCGAGATCATGCGGTCCAGAAACGACTCGCCGGGGTTGACGCTGATACGCACCACCAGCCAGTCCGACAGCACACGGGTGCCGCCGGTGACCGAGGAAAAGTCGCCGCCGGCCTCGCGAATCACCGGTGCCGATTCGCCAGTGATCGCGCTTTCGTCCACCGACGCCACGCCTTCAATCACGATGCCGTCCAGCGGCACCAGGTCGCCGGCTTCGATCAGCACCACCTGATCTTTGCGCAGCAGCGTCGCTTCCGTTGGCAGCCACGCCGCGCCGTGCTTGGGCTGTTGCAGCAACTTGGCCAGGGTCTGGCGTTTTATGCCGCGCAGGCTCGCGGCCTGGGCGCGGCTGCGTCCTTCGGCCAGGGCCTCGGCGAAGTTGGCGAACAGCACGGTGAACCACAGCCACAAGGTGATGCTGAGGATAAAGCCGCTGGGCGCTTCACCCTGGCCGCCCAGGGACTGGAACCACAGCAGGGTGGTGAGGATGCTGCCCAGGTAGACCACGAACATCACCGGGTTTTTCCATTGCGCCTGGGGCTGCAGTTTCTTCAGCGCATCCCCACACGCGGTGAGGACGATGGCGCGATCAAACAGAGGTAAACGAGCATTCTTCATGAGGGAAATCTCTTACTCACTGGCCGCAATAGGGGGCTGACGCGATGGCAGGCGGGCGTCCAGCGCAAGGTTGAGTTGCAGCACATTGACCCGTGGTTCGCCGAGCAGGCCGAGGGTGCGCGCGCTGGTGTATTGGTTGACCAGTTGCAGCAGCTCGGCTTCGGGGATCTGCCGCAGGCGCGCCACCCGTGGCAGTTGCAGCCGCGCATTGGCCAGCGAGATATGCGGGTCGAGGCCTGAAGCGGAAGCGGTGACCGCGTCCACCGGAACCAGGGCATCGGCGGCCAGGCCGTTGTCCTGGCGATAGGCGTGGGCGCGTGCGGCCACCTGGTCCACCAGCTTCTGGCTGGTCGGCCCCAGGTTGCTGGCGCCGCTGGAGCCGGCGTTGTATGGCTGCGACACGCTTTTGCTCGGGTCTTGCGGGTCGGCGCCGAGGGTCATGCTCGGGCGGCCGTGAAAGTACTCCGGCCGGGTGAAGTGCTGGCCGATCAGGGCCGAGCCCATGACCAGGCCGTCGCGTTCAATCAGCGAGCCGCGGGCCTGGAACGGGAACACCAGTTGGGCGGTCACGGTGGTGAGCGCCGGGTAGGCGAACCCCGTCAACAGCATGAAAAACACCGCCGAAACCAGCACCGGGCGCAACAGCCCTTTGAATATCGATTGAGTCGTCATCCACGTGTCCTCAGTTGTACGTCTGGCCGGACAGCAACTGCAGTTGCTCCACCAGCGGGCCGAGCGCGAGCGCCGGCAAAAAGGTCAGGCCACCGACCACCAGCACCACGAACACCACCAGCAACATGAACAGCGGGGTCGCGGTGGGAATGGTGCCGGCACCGGCAGGCACGGTTTTCTTCATCGCCAGGGAACCCGCCACGGCGAGCATCGGCAGCATGGTGAAGAAGCGCCCGATCAACATCGCCAGGCCGATGGTGGTGTTGAAAAACGGCGTGTTCGCGTTCAAGCCGGCGAAGGCCGAGCCGTTGTTGGCGGTGCCGGAGGTATAGGCGTAGAGCACCTCGCTGAAACCGTGGGGGCCGAGGTTGTTCAGGCTGGCCAGGGTGTCGGGCCACAGGGCGGCGAGGGCGGTGAAACCGAGGATGCTGATGGGGTGCGCGAGCACCGAGAGCATCACCAGTTTCATCTCCCGCGCCTCGATTTTCTTGCCGAGGAACTCGGGGCTGCGGCCGATCATCATGCCCACCAGAAACACCGTCAGCAGGGCGTACTGGATCAGGTTGATAAAGCCCACGCCGTCGCCGCCGAACACGCAGTTGAGCATCATCTGCGCCAAGGGCACGAAACCGCCCATGGGGGTCAGCGAGTCGTGCATGGTGTTGACCGAGCCGGTGGTCGCGGCGGTGGTGGTGGCGATGAACAGGCTGCTGTCGGCGATGCCGAAGCGCAGTTCCTTGCCTTCCATGTTGCCGCCGCTTTGTTCCAGCGACAGGCTCTGGTTGGCGCCGGCCTGGGTCAGCAGCGGGTTGCCGTTTTGCTCGGCGCCGTAGACCAGGGCGAGGAAGCCGATGAACATCACCAGGAAGGTGCCGAAAAACACCCAGCCCTGACGACGCTGCACCAGCATGCTGCCAAAGGTGTAGGTCAATGCCGACGGGATCAGCAACATGCTGAGGATGTGTAGGATGTTGGTCAGCGGCGTCGGGTTTTCGAACGGGTGCGCCGCGTTCATGCTGAAGAAACCGCCGCCGTTGGTGCCGATGTGCTTGATCGACTCAAAGCTGGCCACCGCGCCGACAATCAACTGCTGCTGCGCGCCTTCCAGCGTGGTGACCAGCGCCTGGGAAGCGAAGGTCTGCGGCATGCCCTGCCAGACATACACCAGCGCCATGCCCAGGCACAGCGGCAGCATTACGCGGTAGAGCGTGCGGGTGAAGTCGACCCAGAAGTTGCCGAGGTCGCCCGAGCTGGAGCGGCTCAAGCCGCGAATGAAACCGGCCGCCGCGACCACGCCGGAGGTGGCGCCGACGCACATCAGAAAGGTGATGACCGCCATCTGGCTGAAGTTCGACAGGCTCGTCTCGCCCGAGTACGCCTGCCAGTTGGTGTTGGTAATAAAGGACACCGTGGTGTTGAACGCCAGGTCCGGCGTTTGCGCGGCCAGCCCCAGCGGGTTGATCGGCATCACCGCCTGCAGGCGCAGGACCAGATAGCCCAGCAGCATCATCGCCGCGTTCGACAGCAACAGCGCCGAACCGTAGCGGGCCCAGCCCATGTTTTCCTGCGGGTCGATACCCAGCAGGCGATAGGTACAACGTTCCGGCCAGGCATGGTAAGTCCCGGTGAACACCCGGGTCAGCCATTTGCCCATCAGTACCGCGAGTCCCGTCATCAACCCCAGGACCAGCGCAAATTCCAGCAGCGTGCTTAACATGTCGTGGCTCCGTTCAAATCTTGCCCATGGCGACAATGGCCATGGCAGTCGCAACAAAAAACACCAGGGAGAGGCCAATAAACATCAGGTCGTACATGGCGAACTCCCTAGAATTTTTCTGCGCGAATAAGTGCGTAGCCCAAGTAAGCGAACAGCCCCACGGCGCATAAGCCGCTGGCGATATAAATGAACGTGAGTGTGAGCACGGTGTAACTCCCCTGAATGAATAAGCCGCAATGGCGGACGCGGGGAGGTTAATCGCTGGGGTATCAAGCCCAGGCACTGATTAGCGGCGGCGGTATTAAGACGGTATAGAGACGACGTTATGCGAGGCGAACGAAAAAAAGGGATAGCCCGCCGCCCGGGTATCCCTTGAAAAACTGGGGTTCTGCTGATGTTGGCGCGCTGTTTATTTGGCTTTCTTTTTCTTCTCGCTGCGCGTGGCGAGGTGCTCGAAGCAAAACGCGGCGGTGCCGAAGAGTGCAATCATTGAGAGGACGACCATGCCTAAAGTTGAACTTTCCACGATGACTTCCTACGGATGTTTGGGGGTAGGAAGTGACGGTAGAACGTTCGCGCTTAGTGACTCAATAGAGGCGACGTAATCGTTATGGCGAATTGGCAATCTATACGCATTCTTTACGAAAAGCAGAACGACACAACATCTGCTTATTGTAATGAGATCTAAATGTGGGAGGCAGCAAGCCCCCTCCCACACAGCCCCCAACCTTACAAGTTGCGGCTATGCCGATAGTCGCTGACGGCTTCGTACACCGCTTTACGCAACCGGTTGATCCCGCCGATGGGGCGATGCGCCTCCAGCCCGAACCACGGGTTGAACGACTGGTTGTCGCACGCCAGGTTCAGCGCCGGCGTGTCGAAATCCTGGGCGGGGATCGTCACCTTGGCCACGGTTTCATAGGGCGCATCGCTTTCCTTCCATTCGATGCTGGTGTCTTCGATCGGCATGAACTTCTGCGGGTTCTGCCGCTGGATCTGCAACACGAAACACGCCGGTACGCGGTCGGTGGACAGTTGCTGGTTCAGCGCACTGCGCAGGAAGTTCGGCAGGTCCTGGTTCTGTTTGGGCGGCACGTAATCCGGGCAGCTTTGCGGGTCGGGTGCTACGCGGAACTTGGCGTTGGCCGCGCCGAACTTGTAGGGCGAGACGGAAAAGTACGTGGTCTGGGTCGGGCTGGCTGGCGCGGGGGCCAGGGTCGCCAGGGCGATGAACAGGTGGCGTACCTGCCAACTGCGCGGGTCGAGCTTGGGAAAAAATGCCAGGACCTTCTTGCCGTCCGCCTGGGCCCCGATGTTCTGCGCGTATTCGGCCACGTCGCTGACAAAGAAGTTCGGGTGGCTGAACATCACGAAGTCCTGCTCGGCCCGCGCTTGCTGGTCGGCGAGCAGCTGTTTGCCCGGCACGTCGAGCAGCTTGATGGCCATGCCGCGTGCATCGCGGATGCTGTCGAATTGCGGGTAGGCGTTGCCGTTGGACAGTCGCATCATGGCGTGCCAGGTCTTGCCCGGTTCGGCGAATACACCTTGGCGTAACGCCGGATCGAGGTCGGCCAGCACACTGACTTCGGCCTTCACGCAACCGTGGGCCTTGGCGTGGGCGTCGCGCAGGTAGCGCGTGCCTTCGCGGTGTTGGTCAACGATACGCACTGCCGTCTGGATAATGCCTTGGGTCATTGCCGCTTCACCGGACGGGATCTGCTCATCCGGCGACACCGGACCGCTGTACTGCCAGGCGTACCAGGCGGTGGCGGCCAGCCAGCCGAGCAGGCCAAGGGCCAGCAGCCATGCCAGGGTTTTGCCGAGCACGGTGCCGAGGCGCAGCCACAGGCGCGCGAGCATGGACGGTTGTTGGTTGTGCGAGTGGATAATCATGGCAGTTGTTGCTCCAGCGGGCCGCCGAGGACTTTGAGGTATTCGAGCAGCGCCCAGCGTTCCTGGGGCAGCAGGCCGCGGCCGATGACCCCGTTGCCACGCTGGCCGGCACGGAATTCATGGCCGCTGTTGTGGTTGCCGGTGATGCGCGTATCGAACAGGAAGGCATTTTTGAACGCGTCGGTCTGAAAGCCCAGGTGGCGCGGGTCGTAGTCGAAGGTGCCTTTATAGAAGGTAGTGGCGCGCTCGTCCTGGGGCGAGAGCAACTGGTAGATCGTCGGCACCGAGCCGTTGTGCAAGAACGGCGGGGTGGCCCACACGCCGGCCAGCGGCCGTGCTTTGTAGGCGCGCAACTCGCGCACGCCGATGGGCAGGCCGTAACCGTCCAGGCGTGGGCGCTCGGCCGGGGTGACGCCGGCGGCGCGGTAGGCGTGGTCCTCAACGAAGGCGGTGACGTAGGCCAGGCCCTTGGCCACGGAGATTTTTTTCAGGTCCAGCGGTTCGGTGGGCGTGGGGTGCAACTCGACGTTCAGTTGGGCCAGCTCCGCCGGGTCCCATTTCAAGGCGCTGAGGTCATAGCGCTGGTCGGCAATGTTGTTGGCGGCGCCAGGGTCGGTGCCGATGGCGTCCACCGAGAGCATCTTCAGTTGCTGTACCGGGCGGCCATTTTGCTGGGTGACGGCCGGCACATGGCAGCCGGCGCAGTTTTCGGCAAACAGTGCGCGGCCCTGGGCGGCGAGGGGCTTGTCGATGGCGCCGAACAGGTCTTCCGGCCAGGTCGGCGGCTTGAGGCGCTGCAGGGTTTCTTCGATCAGGTTCAGGTCGCGCACCCGCACGCTCGACGGGTAGCGCGCGTCGCCCTGAAGCGGTTGGCCGGCGTTGTCGAAGAAGCCCAGGGTGGCTCCCACGCCGAGGGCTTCGCCGATATTGCGCGCCATCGGTTGTTGCGCTGAACCGTTCCACTGCACCCAGTCGAACGTCCAGATATCCCACAACTGCGGGTAGTCCACCGGCGCGTTGGCAACGCGGTAATTGTCCGGCGAAATCGCGTCGCCGAAGCTGGCGTTGGCGATGCGGCCGAAGGCATCGGTGCGCCCCGGGCCTTCTTCGGTGGGATAGAGGCCGCGATGGGTGTCGTTCCAGGCGACTTTGAGGAACTGGTTCAGCGACTGTTTGAAGTCCTGGCGCAGCAGTTGTTCATTGTGAGTGTCGTAATCGTGGCCGAGCACCTTGCGGGCGAAGCGCTCGAATTTCCAGGGGTTGTAATACGTCGCGGCGAGGCTGGCCACCAGGGCCTGGCCGAAACTGCCGCCGCGCAAGGTCGGCACGCTGGACGGCAGCACGTGCTGGGCCGAACCGCCGTCGATGCGCAGGGCCTGGCCGTTGAAATGCAGTTCGCCGGTGTGGCAGGCGGCGCAGGTGATGTCCAGGTATTCGGTATTGTTGCCGGCATTCTTGTGTCGAGCGAAGCCGACCGGCAGGTTGCCGGGGTTTTGTGTGCTGGGCACTTGCTTGGGGTCGACCAGGAAGCCGAAGCGTGCCAGGTACTCCGGGGCGGCGAAGCGCTGTTCGGAAAACGGCAGTTCCAGCGCGGTGAACCAGTCGTAATGCAGGCCTTTTACCTGGGTGCCCTGGGGCGTGAAGTAATAGGTCTGGCGGTCGGCGGCACTCCATTGGTCCTGGTAGCGTACCTGTTCCACGGGCACGTAGTCCGGCAGCCTGGGGTTGACGGTGTAATAGAGCACCACCGCCAGGATCAGGCCCAGCAGGGCGAGAATCAGCAATAAAACACGGGAAAAAATGCGCAAGATAACTATCCTTGTCGAGTGATTGCGTTGTTATGCCACTACGCCACAGGTGCGGCAAGTGGCCATGGTCCTGCTGACAGGCAGTCCCGCGATCCGTCGCGGGCGCCCATCATGAATGAAAATGCGTTTAAACACGTGAACTTATCAGAAGTTTCCTGCTCAGATGCCGGTAGCCATTGGTCGTGGCCGCCTGATAAGCTCGCGACTTTATTCGATTGCCCTTTTGGCGCATGAACAAGGAAATAGCATGAAACAGCATCGGTTGGCGGCGGCGGTGGCCCTGGTTAGCCTGGTACTTGCGGGTTGTGATTCGCAGACCAGCGTAGAGCTGAAAACCCCGGCGCAGAAAGCTTCCTACGGTATCGGCCTGAACATGGGCAAAAGCCTTGCCCAAGAAGGCATGGATGACCTGGATTCCAAAGCGGTAGCCCAGGGCATTGAAGATGCCGTCGGCAAGAAAGAGCAGAAGCTGAAAGACGACGAACTGGTTGAAGCGTTTGCCGCACTGCAAAAGCGTGCTGAAGAACGCATGGCCAAAATGAGCGAAGAGTCGGCAGCCGCCGGCAAGAAATTCCTCGAAGACAACGCCAAGAAAGACGGTGTAGTCACCACGGCTTCCGGCCTGCAGTACAAGATCACCAAGAAAGCCGACGGCCCTCAGCCTAAGCCGACCGACGTAGTGACTGTTCACTACACCGGCAAGCTCACCAACGGCACCACCTTTGACAGCTCCGTGGATCGCGGCAGCCCGATTGACCTGCCGGTCAGCGGCGTGATTCCGGGTTGGGTCGAAGGCCTGCAACTGATGCACGTCGGCGAGAAGGTCGAGTTGTACATCCCGTCCGACCTGGCTTACGGTGCCCAGAGCCCGAGCCCGGCGATTCCGGCCAACTCCGTGCTGGTATTCGACCTGGAACTGCTGGGTATCAAGGACCCGGCCAAGGCTGAAGCTCCTGACGCACCAGCCGCCAAGAAGTAATCGGCGCCTGAACACCCAACGCCCCGTCTCGACGGGGCGTTGTTGTTTTTGCCGCACGCTTGCACACTCAAGCCTGTGCAAACCCAAACGAACGTCCGCAAGGTGCGGCAGTCTGATCAAGACTCGAGTGCAGGTAGCCGGACGCAAGCGCCAAGTCAATGAATTCTTGGGTTTTTTTGATGTGCGCAAAAAACGCCCGATCTGACTGAAGGCCTTGTAAACCGTGGCTCTCAGCGGTGAAAACCGGCTCTGTTCACAAGGTTATCCACAATTTGTGTGGATAACCTTCTCTGTCCCATGGAACTGGAGTGCCGAATGAAACCACCCTTCAATTTCGCCCGTTTTCTGCCCATGGCCGCGCGCTTGCTGGGGCGTGGGCGCTTGCCGACGCTGTTGTTCGCCGTGGCGGCCAAGGGCGCCAGCCAGGGCAACCGCCTCGGTAAGCTCAAGGATGACCTCAAGTTGCTCCAGGCCCTGTGCCTGGCCTACTGGCGTGGCGAGTACCGCGCGATCAGTCCGAAGGCGCTGGTGTCGGTCGTCGCAGGACTGATGTATTTCCTCAGTCCGATCGATGCGATACCGGACTTTATTCCCATGTTCGGCATGCTCGACGACATCGCCGTGCTGGCCTGGGTCATGAAGAGCCTGAGCGCCGAACTGAGCGCCTTTCGCGCCTGGCGTGAGGCGCAGCGTCCGGAAAAGCTCGCCGTGGTTGAGCGCCTGCCTGCGACGCCCGCGCTGCTGGCCCAGGAAAACCGGCAAAAAACCCCATGATACGGCGATCCCCCTGCGACCTTTGTGGCTGTTAGGATTACACTCCTTAGGAAAGCGCTTAAGGAAAGTGCTTACTTAGTAAGTGTTGTTATCCTACGGGGCTGTCATGGATATTCAGATAATTTCACGGGATGGCGAACCCGAATATGCGGTGTTGCCATGGGATCAGTACCAGGCGCTGCTAAAAGCCGCCGGTCAGCAGCAACCCGCACCAGCACCTTCTTCTACTGCCCACGCCGCTCCAGCCCAGGACCTGCACCCGCTTGCAGACCTGCGCGGCTTGCGCGAAGCCAAGGGCCTGGCTATTGAAGCCCTGGCCCGTACCGTGGGGATCAGCCCCTCGTACCTCGGATTGATCGAAAGTGGTGAACGCCAGCCGGATGCCGCGATCCGCCGCAGTCTGGCCTGGGAATTGGGCGTGGCAGGTTGGAGGGATGAATCTTGAGCCTACGTATCAGCCGTCAACACTGGGATGGGTTACTCCACGAACTGGACCAGGCGCGCCGCCAGCGCCACTTGCTGACTTACCGTGCGCTGCTGGAGCGCCTGCAATTTCCCACGCCGGCGATGCAGACCCTCACCGCCGCCCTGGAACATCTGGCGGCGCTGGATGCCAAGGCCGAGCAGCCGTTGCGCAGTTCCCTGGTGATCAGCCAGGGTGCCAGCCGCCTGCCGCGTACCGGTTTTTTTGAATGCGTGGAGCGCCTGGGGCGTTTTTGCGGGCCTTCCGATGGCGTGGCCGCCGCGTCCTGGCACGCTTCGGAGGTGGTGCGCGTGTTCGAATACGAGTACCCGGAATCCGCCGAGGCTTAAACCGGCAGGGGCAGCATGTCCAGGCTGTCGATCACGTGGATGCTGTAACCGGCGATGTCCTTGGCATGGTGTTTAGCCTGGGACGCCAGCTCCGCCAACTGGCTGGCATCGAGTTGTCCACAGGCCTGTGGATACAAATGCACCACGCCGATGGACAGCGACAACAGAGCATATTCCTGGCGCACACCCTGGCGGTTCAAGGCCACAAAGCAGCCGGCGTCCAGATGTTCGGCGCGATAGAAGCGTCGGCATTGGGTGTGGAAATCATCCAGCAGTTGATTGAGCCGTTTGCGCCAATCCTGCGGCCCGAGCACCAGCAAGAAGTCATCGCCGCCGATATGCCCGACAAAGTCGCGGCTGGGGTCGACCCGGTCATTCAGGCATTGCGCCAGGCACAGCAGCACTTCATCGCCACGCCCGTAGCCATAGATGTCATTGAACGGCTTGAAGCTGTCGATATCCACGTAGCAAATCACCGACTCGCGTTGCTGCTGCAACAGTCGCGTCAGGCACTGCTGGATCGGCACGTTGCCCGGTAGCAGGGTCAACGGGTTGGCGTAGCGCGCCTGCTGGATCTTCAGCTCGGTGATCAGCTTGAGCACATCGATCACCCGGCCCAGGCCAAGGTAGTCGCCGTTCAGCGTGATGATGAAGTCTTCCTCGATGCGTTGGCGGGCGCGGCTGGTCAGCAGCCGGCTGACCTGTTGCAGGGACTGGCTCAATTCCACCGCGAGAAAATCATCGCTCATCAGGCGGCTGATCGGCTTGCGCGCGAACAGGTCGGTGGCGAACGGTTTGAGCAGGGCGTCGGACAACGAATGGCGATGCACAATCCCGACCGGCCGGTCGCGCCCATCCAGCACCGCCAGGGAGTTGAGGTTGGCCTGGCGGCGGAAGGACTCCAGCACTTGGGCGGTGGCGGTGTCCTGATTCACTGCCGGCTGCTCGTTGAGCAGGGCGCTGAGGTCACTGCCTTCTTCGCTGAGGGCAATGTTGGCGTTATCGGGTTTGGGTAGCATCAGGCGCGCTTCCTGCGGCGGGTGTTCTTGGGGACGACAGAGCAAATAACCCTGGACCAGGTCGACCCCCATCTCGGTCAGCACCGCCAGCTCTTCCGGCAGCTCGATGCCTTCGGCAATCACCTGGGCGCGCGACGCCCGGGCGATCTGCAGGATAGAGCCGACAAATTCGCGCTTGAGCGCGTCCTGGTGGATGCCGTCGATAAAGTGCCGATCGATCTTCACGTAATCCGGACGCAGTTCCGACCACAGGCGCAGGCTGGAATAGCCTGCGCCCAAGTCATCGAGCGCGATGGCGAAACCCATGTCGCGGTAGTGATGCAGGGCGGTTTGCAGCAGGTCGAAATCGTCGGTGGGCGACTGCTCGGTGAGTTCGATCACCACTTGGCTGGGGGGGATGCCGAAGTCCCGCAGCAGTTGCAGGGTGCGGCCCGGTTGGTGCGCGGTTTCCATCAGGGATTCCGGCGAGATATTGAGAAACAGCTTGCCCGGCAACTTCTGCTCGCTGAAGCGTCGGCATGCGCTTTCGCGGCAGGCTATTTCCAGTTCGCTGAGGCGCCCGGCATGGCCGGCCACGGCAAACAGGGCGACCGGGGAGTGCAGCGGGCTGTTGGACGGGCCACGGCTGAGGGCTTCGTAGCCGAGGATACGCCGCTCGGACAGGCAGATGATCGGTTGGAACAGGCTGTGTAAACTGCCTTGAGCCAGGATAGAGCCCAATGCATTCAGCTGTTCGGTCATGGTCATGGCGATCTCGATCTCGATCGAAAAAAAAGGACCGCAGGCGGTGAGCCGACGGTCCTTTATTTCACGACAGAATGATGTCTATATGATGACACTCTGCAGCGCGATCACATTAAATAGCCATCATTTATTGCTTGGCCACCTGTTTGGTCACTTTCAGGTAGTCCAGCAGAATCCGGCCTGTCTCGGCCAGGTAGGCGTCGTCTTCCGGCTTGGTTTTATCCGCCTCGGTCGGCAGCGCGTCTTCATCTTCTTTCTTCAGTTCCTTGAGTGGGGCTTCGCCCTTGGCCTTGCGGCGGACGTTCTCCAGCACCAGTTGCTGATTCTCGATGTCGGCGTGCTGCTTGCGACGATCCACTTCATTGAGGCTGACGGATTTTTCTTCCATCAGTTTCTTGGCCAGGGCCAGCTTGTCACGGATGAACATGAACTCGGCATCCTTGGCGGAGCGGGTGTCGTGGTCAGCCTTCAACTGCGCCAGGAATGGCTTGAACGGGTCCGACGCGGGCTTGATCGCAGGACGGATGGTGTCCCACGGCATGGCCTCGGGCAGGGCGCTCTCGCCGATTTCCTTGGTGTCGATGATCGACGGGAAGTCGATGTCCGGCAGCACGCCCTGATGCTGGGTGCTCTGCCCGGAAACCCGGTAGAACTTGGCCAGGGTCAGTTTCAGCTCGCCATGGTTCAGCGGCTGGATGGTCTGCACGGTGCCTTTGCCGAAGGTCTGGCCGCCGATGATCAAGGCGCGGTGATAGTCCTGCATGGCGCCGGCGAAAATCTCCGAGGCCGAGGCCGACAGGCGGTTGACCAGCAACGCCATCGGGCCTTTGTAGAAGGCGCCCGGGTTCTCGTCTTCGAGCACGTCGACACGGCCGTCAGCGTTGCGCACCAACACGGTCGGCCCCTTGTCGATAAACAGGCTGGTCAGCTCGGTGGCTTCCTGCAGGGAGCCGCCGCCGTTGTTGCGCAGGTCGATGACCACGCCGTCGACTTTTTCTTTCTGCAGCTCGGTCAGGATCTTCTTAACGTCGCGCGTGGTGCTCTTGTAGTCCGGATCGCCGGCCCGGAAGGCCTTGAAGTCCAGGTAGAAGGCCGGGATTTCAATCACGCCCAGCTTGTAGTCCTTGCCATCCTGCTTGAGGTTGAGGACCTTCTTCTGCACGGCCTGGTCTTCGAGTTTCACCGCTTCACGGGTGATGGACACGATCTTGCTGGTCTGGTCGTTCGGCGCATTGGTGTGCGGAATCACTTCCAGGCGCACCACGCTGCCTTTCGGCCCACGGATCAGCTTGACCACTTCGTCCAGGCGCCAGCCGACCACATCGACCATCTCTTTGTCGGCCTGGGCCACGCCGATGATCTTGTCGGCAGGGGCGACCTGCTTGGTCTTGTCTGCCGGACCGGCCGGTACCAGACGCACGATTTTCACCTGGTCATTGTCGCTTTGCAGGACGGCACCGATGCCTTCCAGCGACAGACTCATGTTGATATCGAAATTTTCCGCGTTATCCGGCGACAGATAATTGGTGTGCGGATCGTAGGACATCGCGAAGGTGTTGATGTAGGCCTGGAAGATATCTTCGGCACGGGTCTGGTCCAGACGTGCCAGCTGATTCTTGTAGCGCTTGGTCAACAGCTCTTGAATGGCCTTCGGCTCTTTGCCGGCGATCTTCAGGCGCAGCACTTCGTCCTTGACGCGTTTGCGCCACAGGTCATCCAGGGCGGCGGTGCTGGTCAGCCACGGGGCGTCCTTGCGATCCACCAGAAGGCTTTCCTTCTCGGTGAAGTCGAACTTGTCGATGCCTTTGTCCAATTCACCCAGGGCGAAGTCCAGACGCGCTTTGACGCGGTCCAGGTAACGCTTGTAGATGGTGAACCCGGGCTGCAGGTCGCCGCTCTTGAGGAAGTCGTCGAACTGGGTCTTCCACTTGTCGAACTCAGCGATGTCGCTGGCCAGGAAGTAGCTGCGCGACGGGTCCAGCAGCTTGAGGTAGCTGTCATAGATGATCACCGAGCGAGCGTCGTCCAGCGGCGGCTTGCTGTAGTGATGACGCTTGAGCAACTCGACGACGTTAAGGCTGGCAATCACCTCATCGCGATCAGGCTGAAGATTGTCCCAGCTGTTGGCTGCGAACGTATTGGTCGACATCGACGACAAGCCGAGACCAATGAAAAGAGCTAGGGCGGTGCTGGGGAACAAATGCTTCATGCTGATTCGACGCGGGGGCAATTGATAACGCATATTAGGCCGTCTTTGAAGTCGCCGGTTCCATTTGGGCCGGTCGCATAATGCAAAAAGCCCGGCGATACAGCTACGGGCTCAGTCCAGACTCACTATGGAGGCACTGTGAAAGCATTGCAAGGCGTTGAAGGTCATGTGGAGTGGTTGGAAGAGCCGAGTCCTACATGCGATGTAGGTCAGGTTCGCATTCGGGTGGCGGCTGCGGGCCTCAATCGTGCCGATTTATTGCAGCGTGCGGGGCTGTATCCGCCGCCGCCGGGCGTCAGCAAGGTGTTGGGCCTGGAGTGTTCCGGGGTGATCAGCGAGGTCGGCGCGGGTTCGTCCTGGCAGGTCGGCGACCGCGTCTGCGCGCTGCTGGCCGGCGGCGGCATGGCCGAGGAAGTGGTGGTGGACGCCCGTCACGTGCTGCCGGTGCCGGAAGGCCTGTCGTTGATCGAAGCGGCGGCATTGCCCGAGGTGTACAGCACCGCGTGGTTGAACCTGTTCCAACTGGCGGGCGTCAAGCCCGGCGAGAAGGTGTTGCTGCATGCCGGCGCCAGTGGCGTGGGTTCGGCGGCAATCCAGTTGTGCAAGGCATTCGGCAGCCCGTGCTGGGTCAGTGTCGGCTCGGCGGATCGGTTGGCCTACTGTGAAGCCCTCGGCGCCCAGGGCGGCGTGGTCCGCACGGACGGTATCGAAGGGCTGCGGGATTTCGGGCCGTTCGACGTCATCCTCGACCCGGTCGGCGCCAGCTACGCGGCGCTGGACCTCAAGTTGCTGGCCCTGGACGGTCGTTGGGTGCTGATCGGCCTGATGGGCGGGCGCGAGGCGCAACTGGACCTGGCGCAGGTGCTGGGCAAGCGAGTGCAACTGCTGGGCTCGACCCTGCGCAGCCGTGACGATCAGTTCAAGGCCGACCTGTTCAGTGACCTGAGCCAGCATGTCTGGCCGTTGTTTGCCGAAGGCCGCTTGAGCCCGCAACTGGCCAAGACCTTCCCGATCAACGATGCCGAGGCGGCGTTTGCTGAGCTGGCGACCAACCAGATTTCCGGCAAGTTGGTGTTGGTGATCGACGACAGCCTGACCTGATCCCGAATTGGAATGTGGTCAATGTGGGAGGGGGCTTGCCCCCTCCCACATTTGGATCTTGGTCGAATCAGGCCCAGCGGTGGACCGGCCAGCCGGCTTTTTCGGCGTGCTCGCGCAATACCGGGTCGGGGTTCACCACCTGCGGGTTATCCACCTTCAGCAGCAGCGGCAGATCATTGCGCGAATCCGAATAGAAGTACGCGCCTTCCAGGGTTTCTCCTTCCTGCTCCAGCCATTCGAGCAAACGGGTGATCTTGCCTTCGCGGTAGGTCAGGACGCCGACAGTACGGCCGCTGTACACGCCGTGGCTGACATCCAGCTCGATCCCCAACACTTCGTCGATGCCGATACGCGCCGCAATCGGCGTGACCAAGTGGGTGCCCGACGCGGAAATCACCAGCACCCGGTCGCCGTTCGCGCGGTGGC
The DNA here is from genome assembly GCF_002028325.1 of Pseudomonas veronii. Taxonomy (NCBI): domain Bacteria; kingdom Pseudomonadati; phylum Pseudomonadota; class Gammaproteobacteria; order Pseudomonadales; family Pseudomonadaceae; genus Pseudomonas; species Pseudomonas veronii. The sequence goes on from NZ_CP018420.1 coordinate 2,183,628, forward strand.
GGGCGATGGTGCGGGTGGCGTCGCTGTAGATCAGCGGTTCGATCACGTCCTCGACCCAGGGCTCCACCAAGTGCTCAATCTCCTCCGGCGAGCGGCCGATCATCGGCTCCAGGCTGAAGTCCATGAACTCTTCCATGGCCAGCTTGCCCTGGCTGTAGGCGTCCATCAGTTCGTTGTTCTTGCGCATGAACGACTCGGGGTCGACCCACGCCAGGCGGCCCATCTGCTCGCTCCACAGGGTGGCGCAGTCGCCGTGGATCAGGGTGTCGTCCAAATCAAAAATTACCAATGCCATCCGTCACACTCTCTTAAAAAATCACTGCTGCTCAGGCTACTTCACACAGTGCGCTCGGGTCGATGGAAAGTGCCAGGCGCTGGCCGTCGGGGTGCAGATCGTCCGCCGAGCGGTTGAGCACGTCCACCACCAATTCCACGCCGCGCGCTTCGATACGGTAGCGAATCACGTTGCCCAGCAGGCTGTGGCTGCGCACCAGGGCGTCGAGTTCGCCGCTGCGGCTCAGTTCGATGGCTTCCGGGCGAATCGCGATGCGCCCGCTGATCGGCCGTTGCAGCAGTTGGCTGGCCTTCTCCGCGTCGAGCAGGTTGTAGTTGCCGATGAACCCGGCGGCAAACACATCCACCGGCGCGGTGTAGAGGGTTTCGGCATCGCCGCTTTGCACGATCTTGCCCTGGTTCATCAGGAAGATCCGGTCGGACATGGTCAGCGCTTCTTCCTGGTCATGGGTCACGAAAATCGTGGTCAGGCCCAATTCGCGCTGGATCTGGCGGATCTGCTCGCGCAGGTGCTTGCGGATGCGTGCATCCAGCGCCGACAGCGGTTCATCCAGCAGCAACAGGCGTGGGCGGGTCACCAGGGAGCGGGCGAGGGCCACGCGCTGGCACTGGCCGCCGGACATCTGGTGCGGGTAGCGCCCGGCCAGCTCCTTGAGCTCCACCAGTTGCAGCACGTCCTGCGCGCGTTTGTGGCTGTCGTCGGCGTTGACCTTTTGCATGCGCAGGCCGAAGGCGACGTTTTGTTCCACGGTCATGTTGGGGAACAGCGCGTAGCTCTGGAACACCATGCCGATCTGCCGTTTCTGCGGGCTCAAGGGCACGATGTCGTGGCCGTCGAGGAGGATCTGGCCACTGTCGACCGAGGTCAGGCCGGCGATGCAGCGCAGCAAGGTGGACTTGCCGCAGCCGGACGGGCCGAGCAGGGTGACGAATTCGCCCTTGGCGATCTCGCAGTTGATGTCACTGAACACCGGGGTGCCGGCGTAGCCTTTTTGCAGGTGTTGGACGCTGACGAAGCTCATTGGCTTTTGTCCTTGTTCAAGATGTTGGCGGCCCAGGTCAGCACCAGCACAAAGAAGAAATAGGAAATGACCACGGCACTGGTGAAGTGGCCGCTGCTGTTGCGCATGTTGTTCAGGTACACCTGCAGGGTTTCGTAGCGCGTGCCGACGAGGATATTGGCGAACACGAACTCACCGAACAGGAACGAAAACGACAGCAGCAACGCCACCATCAGGCCCTTGCGCAGGTTGGGCAGCACCACCAGGATCGCTGCCTGCCAGGTGCTGGCGCCGAGCAGTTGCGCGGCGTCCATCAGGTCGCGCAGGTTGATGGCTTGCAGGTTGTTGGTGATCGCGCGGTACATGAACGGCAGCGCCACGGTGAAGTAGCAGCCGATCAGAATCCACGGCGTCCCCACCATCGCCAGCGGCCCGGAGCCATAGAGTTGCAGCAGGCCCACCGACGACACCACCGGCGGCACCGCGAACGGCAGCAGGATCAGGATGTTCATCAACGCGTCGAGCCTGGGGAAGTGGTAATGCACCACGAACAGCAGCGGCAGGATCAGCACCACCGACAAAATCAACGCGCCCACGCACACCAGCAGGGACTGGCCGAAAGCCATCAGAAAGCGCGGGTCGCTCCACAGTTGCACGTACCACTTCACGGTAAAACCGGCCGGCAAGATCGTCGCCGACCAACTGCTGGCAATGGAGTAGACAAAGGTGCCGATCAGCGGCAGCACCAGGATCGCGAACAACAGGTACACCACCACCCGGTGGTAGAGAGAGGCCGGGCCGGCTTCAGCGCGAGACATGGTAGCTCCTCTTGAGCAGCAGTTGATGGACCACGGTGACCACGGTCATCAGCGCCACCAGCACCACGGCCAGGGCGCTGGCCATGTTCGGGTCCAGGGAGATGTCGCCGGACACCATCGCTGCGATCCGGATCGGCAATACGTTGAAATTGCCGGTGGTCAGCGCGTAGACCGTGGCGTAGGCGCCGAGGGCGTTGGCCAGCAGGATCACGAAGGTGCCGAGCAGCGCGGGGGTCAGCACCGGCAGGCCGATGTGGCGCCAGAACTGCCAGCCGTTGGCACCCAGCAGGGCGGCGGACTCGCGCCAGTCTTCGCGCAACGCATCGAAGGCCGGGTAGAGCAGCAGCACGCCCAGCGGGATCTGGAAGTAGGTGTAGAGAATGATCAGGCCGGTCTTGGAGTACAGGTTGAAGTCCTGAATGATCCCGGCCTGCTTGAGCATGATGGTGATGCTGCCGTTGAAACCGAGCAGGATGATGAAGGCAAAGGCCAGGGGCACGCCGGCGAAGTTGCTGGTCATGTTGGCGAAGGCGGTGACGAAGTTGCGCAGCGGCGAGTCCACGCGGCGCAACGAGTAGCTGCCGAGCACCGAAATGATGATGCCGAACACGCTGGAGTAGAAGCTGATCTCCAGGCTGTACTGGATCGCCTGCAGGTAGAACTTCGAACTGAAGATTTTGCTGAAGTTGGCCAGGCCCCAGCCGAACTCTTCCGATTGCAGGCTGTTGATCATCACCCACGCCAGCGGGGCAATTTCAAACACGATGAAGAACAGCGCGAAGGGCATCAGGCAGAGGATTGCCAGCCATTTGCTGCGGGTCATGGCACTCACTTCAACAGCTCCCGGCAGACAGGTTTGTCGTGGGGCACGCCCAGCAACGTGCAGACGGTGCCGCACAGCTCGGTTTGCCTGGGCGTGGCGTCGGGATCGAAGGTGAAGGCCGAGCCGATCACGAACAGCGGCACTTCGCGTTCTTCCGGCAGCAGGCCGTTGTGGGAGCGGTCGTTGTTCATGCCGTGGTCGGCGGTCACCAGCACCTGATAGCCGGCGTCGAGCCAGCCTTGCAGGTAGTCGGCCAGGAGGATGTCGGCCGAGCGTGCGCTGTTGCGGTATTGCGCGCTGTCGAGGCCGTGCTTGTGGCCGGCGTCGTCGATGTTCATCGGGTGGACGACCAGCAGGTTCGGCGCGTGTCTGCAGCGCAGGCTTTCGGCGTCGGCGAACAGGTGCGAATCCGGGTAGTGGTCCTGCCAGTAGAAGTGCCCGTGCTGGATCGCCAGGGTCTTGTCGTCGGTATGCCGGTCACGGGCGGCGATAAAGGGCGTGCGGTTATACAACTCGCTGACCCAGTGATAGGCCGCCGCGGCGGTGGTGAGACCGGCGTCGCGGGCGTAATGGAACAGGCTGCGCTGGTTGGACAGGCGCGACACATGGTTGTGGGTGATGCCGCTGTCGATCGGCGGCACGCCAGTGAAGATGCATTCGTAGAGCGGCCGGGAGAGCGACGGCAATTCACATTCGAGTTTGTAGAGGGCTGCGCGTCCTGCGCCGACGTAGGCTTGCAGATGCCCCATGGCATGACGGGCAACCTCGAAGTTCAGGCCGTCGAGCACCACAAGGATGACGTTGTGCTTCATAGGGGGAGACGCTCCGCAACAGATGGGTTTGGATCGGGTTTGCGGTTGGGACCGGAACAAATGTGGGAGCAGGCAAGCCTGCTCCCACACTGACCGCATCTACAGCTCAGGCATTACTGCATATTGATGATGACTTCTTCCTGCCACTTCTGCGGCAGTGCCTTGGAGCTCTTCTCCCAGGCGTCGGCATCCTTGATCGGGGTGACGTGCTTGTATTGCTCGTTCGGCAGCAGCTTGTCCTGCACTTCCTTCGGCAACGTCAGGTGTTCGGCGCGAATCGGCCGCGCATTGCCCTTGGCCAGGTTGATCTGGCCGGCGTCGCTGAAGATGTATTCGCGGGCCAGTTTGGCGGCGTTCGGGTGCTTGGCGTATTTATTGATGATGGTGGTGTAGCCGGAAATCACCGAACCGTCCGATGGGATCAGCACCACGTAGTCATCCGGGTTGGCCATCTTGGCTCTGTAGCTCAAGCCGTTGAAATCCCAGACCACGCCGACTTCCACTTCGCCTTTTTCCATGGTGGCGATGGTCGGGTTGGCGAGGGACAGGCGACCTTGCTTGGCGATGTCGGCGAACATCAGCAGGGCCGGCTGCAGGTTTTTCTCGTCGCCCTTGTTGGCGATGGCGGCGGCCAGCACACCGTTGGCGGCTTGGGCGGCGGTGCTCACGTCACCGATGGAGACCTTGTATTTGCCGCTCTTCAAGTCAGCCCAGCTGGTTGGTACGTCCGAGCCGTGCAGCAGCTTTTTGTTGACGATAAAGGCGATGGTGCCGGTGTAGGCTAGCGCCCAGTTGCCGTCTTTATCTTTCGCCCAATCCGGGACCTGGGCCCAGGTGCTTGGTTTGTAAGGCTGGACCACGCCCTGTTTCACCGCGATCGGGCCGAAGGCCGCGCCGACGTCGCCGATATCGGCACTGGCGTTGTCTTTCTCGGCGGCGAACTTGGCGATTTCCTGGGCCGAGCTCATGTCGGTGTCGATGTGCTTGAGGCCGTAGGTCTTGGCCAGGTCATCCCAGGTGCCTTTCCAGTTGGCCCAGTCATCGGGCATGCCGACGCTGTTGACGGCGCCTTCCGCTTTTGCGGCGGCTTCGAGCGTTTTTAGATCGGTATCAGCGGCCATGGCGGCGGTGCACATGGCAATGGTCGAGCCTAACAGTGATGCCAGGAAAAGCTGTTTCATCCGAAGCTCCTTTGGGCGTTTTCAACGCGGCGTTTTATATGAACGTTAGCGGTGGTGTTGGTCTAGGTCAGCAATACCTGAGCCAATCTAGGCGGGATGGATGACAGTTTCATGTCGATGTCGTTTTTGAAGCGCCGATGTCGCTCGGCGCAGGTTTAGCGTAGACCATGCCCAAGCGCCCGCAGGCCTTGGACTTGGCCGACGGATTGCAAGGTTTGTCACGAGGCTCGACCGGGGTTGTCATCTGTCGGTCATCTGCAATGCCTAGGCTGGCATGCAGTGATACAAGCCCATTTAATGAGCGGTTTATGCACCTGAACGGTGCTGGTCTAGTCCAGATAGGTAACGTTGATGCGTGATGAGGCAATCAAGGCGGTGACATCCATCGGCCTGGCGCTGCAAGAGCAGATCGACCATGGCCTTTTGCCGCCAGCCAGCAAACTGCCCGCCGAGCGCAAGCTCAGCGAGTTGTTTGGTACCACCCGGATTACGGTGCGGGAAGCCTTGTTACAACTGGAGGCCCAAGGCCAGATCTATCGCGAGGAGCGCCGTGGCTGGTTTGTCTCGCCGCCGCGCCTGGCCTACAACCTGATGCAGCGCAGCCACTTTCACGCAATGGTCAACGACCAGGGCCGCGTGGCGTCGACCGAGGTGATCAGCGCGCGGCTGCAACCGGCATCGGCGGCGGTGTGTGCGTGGCTGCAATTGCCGGCGCTGTCCAGCGTGATCCAGATCTGCCGCCGGCGCAGGATCGATGAGCGCCTGGTGTTGTATGTGGAGCACTACCTGAACCCGCAGTATTTCCCCGGGATTCTGGCCTGCGACCTGAACCAGTCGATGACCGAGCTGTACGCGCGCAAGTACGATTTGCACTACGGGCGGGTACGCTTCGAGATTGTGCCGACCTCACTGCCGGTGGAAGCCGCCGCCGCGTTGCGCGTGTCGGTGGGCAGCCCGGGCTTGCGTATCGCCCGGGTCAACTATGACCAGCATCAGCGTTTGATCGACTGCGACCTGGAGTTCTGGCGGCATGATGCCATCCACGTGGGCGTGGATGTCATGGGCTCAGCGTCTTGATCAGTTGATCCACATTGCTTTCCAACGCCGTCACCGGGTCGGCGCCGTCGACGTTCAAGACCAGCAGTTGCGCGCCGCCGGCCGTCACCGCGGTTTGCACCGCCGCGCTTGGCGGGCGATGGTGCAGCACCACGGCCACCTCGTTGTCCTTCAGGCGGCTGCTCAGTTGCTGTAAGGCCTCGGGCGTCCAGTCGGCATCTGGGCGTGCGTCGGTGTCGAGCACTTCCAGGTTCAAGCTGCCGAGCAGATACGCAAAGTGATCGCTCAGGCTGACCACGCTCAGGTTATCCGCCTGGGCCAGCCGTGCTTCGCTGTCGGCGGTGAGCTTGAGCAGGCGCAGCTTGAGGGCGGCCAGGTTCGCGTCGATTTGCGCCTTCGCGCCCGGTGCCAGGCGGCTCAGGTCGGTGGCCATCACATCGGCCATGCGCCCCATATTGTTGCTCGATTGCCACGGCTGGCTGTTCAAGCCATCGCTGACGCCCGGTTGCACCGCGATCCCCGGCAGGCCACCGTCCACCGGGCGCGCGGCGTCCACTTCGACGATGCGGATATTGCTGCGTCGCGCCACCGGGTACAGCGGGTCATCGGCCCACAGCGAACGCAAGCCGATGACGGCATCGGCATCCGTCGCCAACGTGCTCAAGGCCGGCGCGCCACGGCCGGTGAAGTAGGACACCTGCCGCGAACCGGGCAGGTTGGCCGGCGCGGCGCGTTCGAGCTGTACGTCGCTGCCTTTAAGCAGCAGCTCCGCCAGGCCATAGGTAATGGGCAACGAGGCGAGGACCTTCACAGGCTTTTTCGCTTTGGTCAGCGCGGCGTGGCCCAGGCCTTGGTTGACTTTGAAACTCTTCGGATCAAAACCGTCGACGGCCAGCGCCGACGCGCTGGTCAGGCAAGCGATGGCCAAGGCCAGTGAGCGAAAGACAGGGTGCATTATCCAAGATTCCCTTTGAGGCTGGGCACGGTGCCGCGCGCGATGGCGGCGAGGGCGAAGGCGATACCGGCGACCAGGATGATCGCGGCGCCGGAGGGGATGGGCAGGTCGAAGATGATCGGCAGCAGGATGCCGCACAACGTGCTGACGGTGGCAATCGCCACGGAGACCCAGAAGAAGCCTTTGAGCGACTGGCTCAGCAGGCGTGCCGCCGCCGCCGGAATCACCAGCAGCGCGCCCACCAGGATCGCCCCGATGACCTTGACCGCTGCGACGGTGATCAACGTCACCAGGATCACGAACAGGTAATCCAGGGTCTTCACCGCCACCCCGCGTACCGCCGCCAATTGCGGGTTGAAGCTGGCGAGCATGATGCGGTTGTACAGCGGCAGGGCGAGGGCCATCACCAGCGAACCGACAATCGCCAGCACCAGCAGATCGTTGCCATTGACCGTCAACACCGAGCCGAACAGCACGTTTTCCAGGATGTGAACGTTGATCTTGCCCGCCAGTATCAACAGCAGGCTTGCGCCCAACGCCAGGGACACCGAGAGGAACACGCCGATCAAGGTATCCGGCGCCAGGCCGGTGCGGTTGCGCAGGTAATTGAGCAGGATGCCGAACAGCAGGCAGTAGCCGAACAGCGCGCCATAGGGCCCGGTGTAGGGTTCGCCGAGCAGAATGCCCACGGCCACGCCGGTCAGCGCGGCATGGCCGACCGCTTCGGAGAAAAACGCAAAGCGCTTGACCACCACCAGCGTCCCCAGGCCGCCCAGCACCGGGCCGATCAGCAGGCCGGCGAGCAGGGCGTTGACCACAAAACCATAGGCCAGCGCCTCCGGCAGGTAACCGGAAGAGGCCCAGCCCTGGACCATCAGGCGAAACGCTTCATAACTCATGGCGCCAGGCTCCGAGGATGGGTGGAGAACAGGGTCAGCAGGCGATCCGGGGTCAGTGCCGCTTTGGGCGTGGCGTCGAACAGCACGCGGCGGTTCAGGCCGGTGACGCGGTCGGCGAGGCGGCCCACGGCGTCCAGGTCGTGCTCGATCCACAGCACGGTGATCCCGGCGCGGCGCCAGTCATCGAGCAGACGTTCGAACACCTGGATACCGGCTTCATCGAGGGCCGACATCGGCTCATCCAACACCAGCAATTGCGGGGCCGGGATCAGCCCCTGGGCGAGCAGCACGCGCTGACGTTCACCGCCCGACAACGCGCCCATGCGCCGTTTGCGTTTGTCCTGCAGGCCGACCCGTTCCAGGGCCTCGCCGATGGCGCCGGCGTAATGCCTGGACAGCCCGAGAAACGCCGGGCGCCGCTGACACATCGCCGCCATGAAGTCATCCACGGTCATCGGCAGGCCTCGGTCGAACTCCAGCGCCTGGGGCACATAACCAATGGTGCCGGGCGTGTCCGGCCACGTCAGGCGCAGTTGCCCCTGGTGCGGCGTTTGCCCCAGCAGCGTTTTGATCAGCGAGCTTTTCCCACCACCGTTCGGGCCCACCAGTGCATGGATGCTGCCCGGCTGCACCTGGAAGCTCACGTCATCGAGGATCACGGTGCGGCCCAGGGTCAGCGACACCTTGTCGAAGTCGATCGTCGGGCCGACGCTGACCATGCTCAAGCGTTGCGCCGCCGTCATGCCCCCGACTCCTGAATCGCCCGCACCACCGTGTTGAGGTTGCCGGTCATTTCCACTTCGTACTTTTCAGCGCTGTATTCGCCGTAGGAGATATGCGACAGCGGGTACAGCCGGACCCCGGATTCACGCTGGATGGTCTCGACGTAGGTGGACGGGAAATCCATCTCCGAGAAGATCACTTTCACATCCAGGGCGCGCAATTCATCGATGGTTTTCTTCAACTGGCTCGGGCTGGGTTCGATGCCGTGGGCCGGCTCGACCACGGCGGTGACTTCCAGGCCGAACTCGCGCAGCAGGTAGTCGTAGGCTGCGTGGACCGTGGCCACGCGCAGGTCCGGGTTGGGCGCGCGGGTCAGCTTGGCCAGGGCCTCGGCGCGCATCTGCCGCAGGCGCTTGCCGTAGGCGCGGGCGTTCTGGATGTAGGTTTTGGCGTTGTCCGGGTCGAGCTTGCCCAGTTCGCGGGCGATGTTGTTGACCTGGGCAATCGAGGCACTGATCGACAGGAAGGTGTGCGGGTTGACCACCTTGCCGGCGCCGCGGGCGGCGTTGCCGGTGGCGGCCAGCAACGGCACGTTGGCGTTGGCTTCGATCACCGGGATGTCCGGCCGCTCGCTGGTGGCGATCATGCGGTCGGCGAAATCGTCGTGGCCGACCCCGTTGAGCACGATCACATCCAGGGTGCCGATGCGCTTGATGTCGTCGGCGCGCGGTTCGTAGGCATGTGGGTTGAAACCGGCCGGAATCAGCGGCACCACCTCGGCCTTGTCGCCGACGATGTTGGCGACGTAGCTGTAATAAGGATGCAGGGTGATGCCGATCCGCAGGCGCTTGGCTGCCTCGGCGTTGGCCAGCGGAGCGAGCAGCAGGCTGATCAGGCTGACCAGCAGCAGGCGTACAAGGGGCGATGAAATAGACATGGGCACTCGGTCTTCTCGGTCAGTGACGGTGCTGGCGGGTCACGCCGGCGTCGAATTGCGCGACCACTTGCTGCCAGCCGGCCGCGATCAGCGCCTGGTCGGTGAGGTCGGCGGGGGCGGCCAGGTCTGGGCGGCGGTTGAGCCAGATGTCCGGCTCGGCGCCCGTTACCCGCATCAGCAGCGAGCCGCTGGTGGCCGGCGCCTGGCTCACGCCGAGGTAGGCCGACGGCGCCAGCAACTGCCAGCGATGATCGCCACGGCTGACCGAACTGGCGTCCTGGGCAAAGGGCGCAAAGCCTTCTTCGGCCAGTTGCGCGGGCGTCGGCAGGGCGCTGTGTGCCTGCTGCAGCCAGTGGATTTCATCCAGGGTCACGCGCAGGTCGGCGTAGATGCCTTGCTCGGCGGCGCTGAGGTCGCGGCGCGCGTCCAACTGGTGGCTGGGCACGGCAACCACGGCCTGGGTTTCACCGTGCAGGGCCACCACCGTACCGGCCACCGCCAGAATGATCAGGCACAGCAGCAGGACATAGAGGGTTTCGTGCCCGGCCCCGGCTGGGCGTACCACCTGTGTCGTACTCATTGGGACGGGATATCCGCTTGGTCGATTTCAACGACGTGACCGGGGCCGGCATCGAACAGCACGTAGAACTCGGCTGAGGGCTTCTTGAAGGTCAGGGTCGAGTCCGCGCCGAGCTTGCCGGGCACGAGGATGGTTTCGTCGTAGCCGATCACATCCAGGGTCACGCCGGGGGCGCCGCTGCCGTCGGAAAAACCGCCGGTGCATTGGATCTGTTCGCCGGGGATTTCCTTGCATTCGCACATCGGGTTGTGGGCCACGGCTGTGGGACAGAAACCGGCGCACAGCAACAACGTGGCGCAGGCGCGGCTCAGGCGTATCAATGTCATGGTTTGACTCCTTGCTTGTTCAGCCAGGCAATGGTGGCAGGCGAGGCCTGGCTCAGCGCAATGGAACCCTGGTGCATCGTGCCGTCCCAGCCTTCCATGGTGACCCACAGTTCGGCGTCGGCCGGCGTGCGCTCGGGCACCGGCAGCAGCGCGCCCATGCGGTACGGCGTGCCGAAGAAGATCACCCCGGCGGCGCGCAGGCTGCGCGGTTTGCCGATACGCAGGTAGGTTGCCTTGACCTGCTCGGCGCAGTTGGCGCACAGGGCCGCATTGAAGAATTTCATCGGGCCGGCCGGGTCCGGGCGCGGGCCTTCGTTGCGGAACTCGGCGAGGGTCAGGCTCCAGGGCCCGACCTGCACCTCGCCGGCCACCCGCTCGCCGATGCCGCTGTCACCGCGAAACAGCGCGGCGTCGGCAAAGTACTTGGGCATGAAGCCCAGGGGCACCAGCAACAGCAGGACGTTAAGGTGGAACCGCCATTTCAGCCACACGGCGCGCAGTGGCGAAGGCGTTGCGGCAGCGACCTTGCTCATTGGTTGCCCTCCGTCATTTCAGCCTGCAGAGCCACGACCGCTGCCGCCTGGCGCGGCGCCTTGTGGCTGCGCTTGAGGGCATGGAGGGTGGCCAGGGCCGTGCGTTTGGTCCAGATCAGCAGGCCGCTCAACACCATCATGCTCAACACCAGGCCGAAGAATGCCCAGATCAGCTTGATCCACAGCCCGCCAAAGTCGCCGGTGTGCAGCGGGCGCATGGACTCGGTGACGAACTCCAGCGTCGAGCGGTTGGACAGCAGGTGCGAAACCGCCACTTCGCCGGTGTAGGGGTTGATCTGCGCGGTCTGGAACATCAACGGATACCAGCCCCGCCCGCCGATCTGCAGATGGCTGTAGGCATTGAGTGGCAGGAACACGAAGCTGGTCTCCAGCCCCGGAATCCGTTGGCTGGCGATTTCGATCGCGTCGTCCAGGGCAATCATCGGCGCCGGCACGCCGGGGGCGGACGTCGGCACGTTCTCCCGGGCGATCACCGGCACGATGGGTTCGCTGGAGATGGAAATCTGGTTATCCCCCAGGATCGCCTGAATCAGGAACCAGGTGCCGGTGATGGAAATGACCGCGATGAACCAGATCGACCAGATACCGCTCAGGCGGTGGAAGTCGCCCCAGAAGATCCGCGCGCCATGGCGGATGCGCAGGGTCGGGCGCAAAAAGCCCTTCCAGAAGCGCTTGTACACCACCAGCCCGGTGATCAACGACGCCAGCAACGGCAGGCCGAGCGCGGAGACCAGGTACCAACCCCAACTGAACCCATTGGTGAATGGCACCAGCCACCAGCCGTGCAGGGCGCGGGTGAATTGTTTGAAGTCGAACGCCGGGCTGATGCCCTGGATCGCCCCGGTGTAAGGGTTGACATAGACCTCCACCGAGCGCCCGTCGGGGTAGCTGAGGGTGACACTCAGGGCGAAGTGCGACTCGTCCGGGCGGATGATGGATTGCACGATCACCAGGGGCTCGGCGCGTTTGATGGCGTTGATCACCTGGTCATAGCTCAGCGGTTCGGCGTCGTCCGACGGCTTGCTGGCGCGGATTTCCGGGTTGGCCAGCCAGACGATTTCCTGGCTGACCACCGCCAGGGTGCCGGTGACGCAGACGATCAGTACAAAAAACCAGATGGGTAATGCCAGCCAGCTGTGTACGAGAAACCAGAGTTTTGAGCGCGACTTCTTCGACATGTGAATGGGAGTCTTGATCGGAGGGGGGCAATGAGGGCCCGGAAAAGGCCAGTCGTAGCTTTTGCTGACGCGACAGGCTGTATCTAAGTTAAGACGGATGAGAATGAGAAATCCCTAACCCAGATATGAAAGCAAATGTTTCAGGTTCACATTCGGGGCGCTGAGGCCTCGGTGCTGGGCAGCCCCCGTCTCAAGCCGACCCTCGATCAAACAGTGGCAGCGGGCCTGCCTGCGATGGCGCTCGGTCAGGCACCGCCTGACACCTCGCCATCGCGAGCAAGCCCGGTCCCAGGCTCAGCCTTGCTTGAACAGCGCTTCGGCGCGCTGGCGGATTTGTGCTTCGTTCAGATCCTCCTTGCGGGAGGCGAGGAACCACACATGACCGAACGGATCTCTCAGCGTGGCGGAGCGGTCGCCGTAGAACTGGTCCTTGGGTTCGGAAATGGACAGGCCACCGGCTGCGACCGCTTGTCGATACTGCGCGTCGACATCGTCCACATATAAATGCAGGCCGACACTGGTGTGGCCATCGCGCGGGCTGCCGAAGGCCATTTCACCGCAGGGCGAGGCGAGCATGATCGCCGAGTCTCCGATACGCAGTTCAGCGTGGCCGACCTTGCCGTCGGGCATGTCCAGGCGCATGACTTGCGTGGCGTTGAAGGCTTTTTTGTAGAACTCGATGGCTTCGGCGGCTTTTTCGACGCCCAGGTAGGGCGTGATGCTGTGATAGCCCTCGGGGATAGGTTTTACGCTCATATCATTCTCCCTGAATTGTGTTTATGAAGGGACGGCCCTTTCACTATAGGCCACGCCAGCCGTGGCTTGCGGGCAACCGACGAGGTGTTGCCCAGGCAACAGTGAACCGGCAGATCGTTCCGCCATCAGTGCTGCGGCGGGCGCCAGCCGCAGCGACATCACGGGGTTCAGGGCGGGGCGCTGTCCCTGGGGTTTAAGGTGAACACTTCCCACAGGGAGCGGTTTTTCAGCTGGGCTCCAACAACTGAGCCCCCGGCCCACGCTCACCGAGCAGGTCGCCCTGATTGCGCAACGGGCAGGCTTCCAGCGACAGGCATCCACAGCCAATACAGCCATTGAGCTTGTCGCGCAGGAGCATCAGCTTGTTGATGCGCTCGTCCAGATCTGCCCGCCACGATGCCGACAAACGCTGCCAATCTTTAGCCGTCGGCGTGCGTCCATCCGGCAGGGCCTGCAACGCTTCACCAATTGTCGCCAGCGGAATCCCCAGGCGCTGGGCGATCTTGATCACCACCACCCGGCGCAGTACATCGCGCGGGTAGCGCCGCTGGTTGCCGGCATTGCGATTGCTTTTGATCAGCCCCTTGGTTTCGTAGAAATGCAGGGCCGTGACCGCCACGCCGCTGCGGGCCGACAGTTGGCCAACAGTAAGCTCCTTGGTAACCATGAAAAACTCCGGATTAACCCTTGACCTTGACTTAACTAGAGGTTTTACCCTGCGGGGTATCGAATCACAAGATTCTGCCTACAGAGAAAGGGGAGTGTTCATGCAGGTATCAGAGAAGAATCGCAGTTTCACTCAATTGATCGAGTTTCAGGTCGAGCCCCAGCAACAGCTCGCCCTGGTCGCGGCATTGTCCATCCAGAGCGAGCGCCTGGCCCAAGGGCACGGCGGCTTTCTCAATGCGAGTGTGCAGGTCAGCGATGACGGGCGGCGGGTACTCAATTACCTGCAATGGCGCTCACGCGAGGACGGCGAGGCGGCCTTCCAGTGCGTTGAGCACGGCGAGGAAGATTTCTGGACACTGATACGCGCCCACCAGGCCACGGCCGTGACCTTCGGTTCGTTCCAGGTGCTGCACAGTTTCGAGCGCAGCCATGACAATGCGTTGCACTGCCGTTTAAATGGATAGGTGCAACATGCGCTCACCCTGAACGTTTTCCCCCGGGCGGCGCTTGTTCACCGCCAGTTCGCCGATCTTGATCAGGCGCGTGCGTGTGACGTTGCGGCTCAGGCCCAGCAGGTTGGCGGTGTGGACCTGGTTGTAGTGGCTGAAGCGGTAGGCGGCACGCAGCAACGCGTCCTCGACTTTTTCATGCAGGGCACCGGCCTGTTCCTCGAACAGCTTTTGAAAGGCCCGTTCCAGCAAGGCTTCGGCACTGTTGTCGGTGCCGTGCGGGCTGTCGTCCTGACGCTCGATGCGCAGGTTCGACAGGCGTAAATCGTCGCGTTCGATCACGCCATTGCGGCAGATCAGCAAGGTGTGGTGAATCACGTTTTCCAGTTCGCGGATATTGCCCGGCCAGCTGTAGTTTTTCAGCTTGTGTTCGGCCTCGCGGCTGATGGTGACCGGGCCGTAGCCCAGGCGCTGGCTGTAGGCTTCGATGAAGTGTCGGGTCAGCGGCAGGATATCGCCGGGACGCTCGCGCAACGGGCTGAGTTCCAGACTGACCACGTCGAGACGGTAGTAGAGGTCTTCACGGAAGTGCCCGGCGTTGATGGCTTTTTCCAGCTGCACGTTGGTCGCCGCAAGCACGCGCACATCGATGGGAATGCTCTTGCGCGAACCCAGGCGCACCACCTCCCGCTCTTGCAGTACGCGCAATAACTTGACCTGGATCGCCATCGGCAAATCACCGATCTCATCGAGGAACAAGGTGCCGCCGTCGGCCTCTTCGAACCAACCGGCCTTGGCGCTGAGGGCGCCGGTGAAGGCGCCTTTTTCATGGCCGAACAGCTCGGCTTCCACCAGCGATTCGGAAAACGCCCCGCAGTTCACCGCCACGAAGGGCCGGTTGCGTCGTGCGCTGAGGTTATGAATGTGGCGCGCCACCAGCTCTTTACCGGTCCCGGTTTCGCCGATGATCAACACGCTGGCTTCGCTGGGCGCCACTTGCTGGATATGGTCGAGCAGTGCCTGGGATTTCGGGTCTTCGAAGACCTGGGCCGTGGCGCGGATCGAGGTGGCGAGGGCGGGCGAGGGCGGTAAGGTTAAAAGCTGCATGGGCACCTCTTTATGAATAGAACGTAGGAGTCGGCAGGGACTGGTTCAACGCCCAGTCCCCCAGTTCGTGGAGTTTGTAGTCCACCGGGTCGTGCAGGCTTTGCGTGCGCAGGTTGCGCCAGTGCCGGTCCAGGCGCAGTGACGCATGGGTGGAGCGCGCGCCGGTGACTTCAAACAGGCGGCTGCACAACTCCAGGCCCTGGCGGCTGGCGGCGACCTTGGCGGTGGCGATGGCGATGGCCAGTTGGCCGCGTTCGTTTTCGCTGAGGTTCGGCCCCTGGGCCCAGGCTTGATCGAGCAGCGCGGCGGCGCGTTCCACCAGCAGGCGCACACCTTGCAGGGCCACCCAGAATTCGCCGTAGTGGTGCAGCACGTAAGGGTCTTGGCGCACATCCTCGGCGGTGGATTTATGCCACGCACGGGTTTCGGTGAGGGTGTAGTTGCGCGCTTCATCAAAGGCACCTTCGGCTATGCCGAGGAACATGTGCGTGAAGGTCAACTGCGCGATCAGTGGGCGCAGGCAGGCGAACGGTGTGCTCAGAGGGCCCGGGTCGAGCAGCAATTCCGACTCCTCGACGCGCACCCGTTCGAAACTGGCGCTGCCGCTGTCGGTCTGGCGCTGGCCGATATTGTTCCAGTCGTTGTGCAAGGTGATGCCGCTGCGCCCGCTGGGGATGGCGGCGATCAGCAACTTGCCGCCGGCGCTCTCATCCACCGCCGAGGCGATCAGCATTTCCGAGTCGCTGGCGCCGGAGCAGAAGCTCTTCTTGCCGGAGAACTCACGCCAACCGCCGAAATCCTTGACCTGCGTGCGCGTGTCCAGCGGGTTGAGGGCGTTGCCCCAGAACCAGTTTTTGCGTGCGGTCTGTTCGAACCACGGCTGCCATTGGTCCGGCCGCGAAAACAGGCGCACCGTAGCGAGCATCAGGTGGTGAAAACCGAAGACATGAGCGATGGAACTGTCGACCTTGGCGAATTCACGCACGATGGCCAGGGTGTCGCTCCAGCGCGCACCAAGGCCGCCGTATTGAGTGGGAATGCTCAGGGCCAGCAGACCGCTTTGGCGCAGGGCATCCCGTTCGGTTTTTGGCGTGCCGCCGCGCTCGTCGCGTTCGACGGCGGTGAGGGCGAATTCGGCGGCGAGCTGTCTGGCGGTCTGCAAAGGTGAGGGCAGGACGCTGTGGGGGTTGGCTGTCACGCGGTGTTCCTCATAGGGCTCTAATGCCGTGTGCTGTCTATTGGGCAATGCAGATCAACGGTGCGATCTCAGCAT
This sequence comes from Pseudomonas veronii, assembly GCF_002028325.1. NCBI lineage: Bacteria > Pseudomonadati > Pseudomonadota > Gammaproteobacteria > Pseudomonadales > Pseudomonadaceae > Pseudomonas > Pseudomonas veronii. The sequence continues at coordinate 2,200,019 of NZ_CP018420.1, forward strand.
TCTCAGGCCTTGGCCGGCAGCACATCATTGGCAATCATCTCGCCAAACGGTCCGGTGAGATTGGTGACGCCGCGCCCGGCCAGGCTGGCGTAGGGTTCCGGCAATAGCGGGAACACCAACTCGGCGAAGCGATAGGCTTCTTCGAGGTGCGGGTAGCCGGAAAAGATGAAACTCTCGATGCCCAAATCCGCGTATTCCTTGATCCGCTCGGCCACTTGCCGCGGGTTGCCTACCAGCGCCGTGCCGGCACCGCCACGGACCAGGCCGACACCGGCCCACAGGTTGGGGGCGATTTCCAGGTTGTCGCGGCGCCCGTCGTGCAAGGCGGCCATGCGGCGCTGGCCTTCGGAATCAAAGCGCGAGAAGGATTTTTGCGCGGCGGCGATGGTCTCGTCGCTGATGTGTTCGATCAGTTTGTCGGCGGCTTTCCAGGCGTCTTCTTCGGTCTCGCGCACGATCACATGCAGGCGGATGCCGAACTTCACGGTCCGCCCGCGGCGCGCGGCCCGTTCACGTACATCCGCGAGTTTTTCGGCGACGGCGGCGGGTGGTTCGCCCCAGGTCAGGTACACGTCCACCTGTTCGGCGGCGAGGTCGTGGGCGGCGTCGGAGGAACCGCCGAAGTACAGCGGTGGATAAGGCTTCTGCACCGGTGGGTAAAGTGCCTTGGCATTTTGCACACGCAGGTGTTTGCCTTCGAAGTCCACCGATTCGCCCTGCAATACGCGGCGCCAGATCTTGAGGAATTCGTCGGAGACTTCATAGCGTTCGCGGTGGTCGAGGAAGCTGCCGTCGCCGCGGTTTTCGTCGGGGTCGCCGCCGGTCACGACGTTGATCAGCAGGCGGCCGTTGGACAGGCGATCCAGGGTCGCCGCCATGCGCGCCGACACTGTGGGCGAGATGATGCCAGGGCGAATTGCCACCAGGTAGCGCAAGCGTTCTGTCAGCGGCACCAGCGCCGAGGCGATTACCCAGGAGTCTTCGCACGAACGCCCGGTAGGAATCAACACGCCGTAGTAGCCAAGGCTGTCAGCGGCCTGGGCGACTTGCTTCAGATAATTGAGGGTGACCGGACGGGCACCTTGGGTGGTGCCCAGGTAATGACCGTCGCCATGAGTGGGCAGAAACCAGAAAACATCCATGACGAATCCTTAAGCGATTTTCAACAGTGAGGGGGCGTGCGCGGCGAACAAAGGGGCTGCGCGTTCTGCCGCAAGGCGAATACGGCCTTTCAAGGCTTCGTTGGTGATTTGGTAATCGGTGAAATCGGCTTCGGTGGCATATACGCCGATCGGCAAGGTCAGGGCCTGGAAGAAGCTGAACAGCGGGCGCAACTGGTGATCGAGTACCAGCGCGTGACGTTCGCTGCCGCCGGTGGCGGCCAGCAGTACAGGGGTGTCGATCAGCGAGTTGAGGCCAACCAGGTCGAACAGATGCTTGAGCAGGCCTGGATAAGAACCGCGATAGACCGGTGCGGCGACGATCAGCAAGTCGGCCTGTTCGATGGCCAACAGTTGGGATTCGACCTCGGCCGGCAACTCATCGCGCGACAGTGCGCCGCCCAGTGGCCGGGCGATGTCACCGAGTTCGATCAGGGTCGTCTGGATCGGCAACAACGTTGCCAGTTCGGCCAGCACGGCCTGGGTCAACACCAGGGTACGGGACGGGCGCCAGGTTCCGCCGGAGAGGGCAACGACATTCAGGGGACGGGTCATGAACAGTTCCTTTTTCAACAGTGGCATAGCAGGGGAAGTGAGCCGGTCTGAGCAAGAGCTGTACCAACGGCTGCAGGCCTTGATCCGCCTGGGCTGCGGGCTCACTGCTGAAAAACGTTGCTGTTGTCTGCCTGGTGTTTTGTTGAATGGCTGTTGCCTGCGCAACAGTTGCCTGGCGAACAGTGTCGAATTCGCGTGGAGCCATTTATAGAGGGTTATGTTTATTCCGTAAATGAACGTATTTCCATATTTATAGATCTTAAAGGAATATAAGGGTGGCGCTGATGAGGGTGTGGCGACGGGTGATAGCGACTATCACGGATGGTGATTTTTCACTGTCCAGGGTCGGGAGTAGCCTGTGTTCATTGACTTGAGACCTTCTTCGCAGAGCCGTCGCCATGAACCGATTTTTTGCTGTTTCCTTATTACTCGTCACTTCTGTCGTTGCCGGTTGTGCGACCCATCCTTCGCCTGAATTACGCCCTTACACGGCGCAAGAAACCCGGGAACTGGCGCTGGAGGCGTTGAGCCGTCGCGGCTTGTCGTTTGACGAATATCAACGCCAGCGGGCTGCCCTGACCGGTCAGGCACAACAACCTTTCAGTTTTGCTCACCAGGGCGAAATGAACGCCGAACGTAATGTGACCCTGCATGGCCGCCCCAGTTGAGCCGGTGCTCAGTGGCAAAAAGCCCGAGGTTTCTCAAGAAGCCTCGGGCTTTTTGTTTGCCATGGCGCTATGTCAGCCTGTTAAGCTGAATTTCAGGAGCGTTCCTACGCACATTTACGTCAAGTGGTCCTTTTTTAATGGCATTCGATCGGGTAAACCTGACGACCTCTGTTCCGGTCGATGCCCCTGAGACGTTGCTCTCGGGAACCTGCTCTGCGAGTCCCTAAGGTTATGAATAAACGTCCGTTGTATTTCGACTACGCCGCCACCACCCCGGTGGACGAGCGGGTCATCCAGGTGATGGTCGAGTGTCTGGGCTTGCACGCCAATTTCGGTAATCCTGCGTCCAGCTCCCACGCCTTCGGCCAAGCGGCCCGGCAAACGGTTGAACAGGCGCGTCGCCAGGTGGCCGAGTTGGTCGGTGCCGAGCCGGAGCAGATCGTCTGGACGTCCGGCGCGACGGAGTCCAACAACCTCGCGATCAAGGGGGTGACTCAAGCGCGGGGCTTGGCGGGTGGGCATATCATCACCAGCCAGATCGAGCACAAGGCTACGCTGGACACCGCGCGGCAGATGCAGGAGGCCGGAGTGGCGGTGACCTACCTGGCGCCGGACGCCGATGGGTTGATCAGTGCCGAGGCGGTGAGTGAAGCACTGCGTGAGGACACCTTCCTGGTATCGCTGATGTTGGTGAACAACGAGTTGGGCACCCTCAACGACATCCCCGCCATTGGCGCGCGGGTGCGTGAACACGGCGCGTTGTTGCATGTGGACGCGGCACAGGGTGCGGGCAAGGTGGCGATCGACCTGGCGCAGTGGCCGGTGGATTTGATGTCGTTTTCCGCGCACAAGGTGTATGGCCCCAAGGGGATCGGCGCGCTGTATGTCGGGCCGCGGGCGCAGCGGAAGGTGTTGGCGCAGATTCACGGCGGTGGCCACGAGGGCGGCTTGCGCTCCGGTACACTGGCAACCCACCAGATTGCGGGCATGGGCGCGGCGTTCGCCTTGGCGGCGCAGGCGTTCAGTGAAGAGCAGGCGGCGATCGTGGCCTTGCGCCAGCGCCTGCTCGATCAACTGGCGTCGGTCGTCGGTGTGCGTCTCAATGGCAGCGCCACCCAGCGCATTCCCCACACCCTCAGCCTCACCTTCGGTGAAGGCGAGTTCAACGCCGCGGCCTTGAGTGCGGGCATTGCTTTTTCCGCCACCTCGGCCTGCAATTCGGCGAGCAATGCGCCCTCCCATGTGCTGCTGGCGCTGGGGCATGATGCCCGCAGCGCCGGTCGAACCATTCGCTTGAGCCTGGGGCGGTTCACCACCGAGCAGGATATCGACCAGGCCGTGCAGTTGATCAAGGCCGCCCTTGCCAGTGCGCCGGCGTTCTGGGCGGTCTGATTCTTCATTCGTAATCCATAACAATTATTCGTGGTTAGCAGGAGACACAATGAGTACGCAGCCTTTGACCCATGGAACGGTTCCCCAGCGCCTGGCGCATACCCGTGAATTGATGCGCCGCGAAGGCATTCATGCCTTGCTGGTGCCGTCCGCTGACCCGCACCTGTCCGAATACTTGCCGGGCTACTGGCAGGGGCGTCAATGGTTGTCGGGCTTCCACGGCTCGGTGGGGACGCTGATCGTCACCGCGGATTTCGCCGGTGTCTGGGCCGACAGCCGCTACTGGGAACAAGCGACCAAGGAACTCAAGGGCAGCGGTATCGAGTTGGTGAAGCTGCAGCCGGGGCAACCTGGCCCGCTGGAGTGGCTGGCCGAACAGACGCCGCAGGGCGCCGTGGTGGCGGTCGACGGTGCGGTAATGGCCGTGGCGTCGGCGCGTACCTTGGGCGGCAAACTGGCGGAGCGCGGTGCTCGCCTGCGCACCGATATCGACCTGTTGAATGAAGTCTGGAGCGACCGCCCGGCGTTGCCGAATCAGCCGATCTACCAGCACCTGCCACCGCAGGCCACCGTCAGCCGTGGCGAAAAACTCGCTGCACTGCGCGCCAGCTTGAAAGAAAAGGGCGCCGACTGGCACTTCATCGCCACCCTGGATGACATCGCCTGGTTGTTTAACCTGCGCGGTGCCGATGTATCGTTCAACCCGGTGTTTGTGTCCTTCGCCCTGATCAATGCGCAACAGGCCACGCTGTTTGTGGCGCTGAGCAAAGTCGATGCCGCGCTGCGGGCGGTGCTTGAGCAGGATGGCGTGACCTTGCGCGATTACAGCGAAGTCGCCGATGCCCTGCGCGCGGTGCCATCGGGCGCGAGTGTGCAGGTTGATCCGGCACGCGTGACCGCCGGTTTGCTGGAACACCTGGACGCCAGCGTCAAGCTGGTGGAAGGGCTGAACCCGACGACGCTTGCCAAATCCCGCAAGAGCCTGGCCGACGCGGAACATATCCGCCTGGCCATGGAGCAGGATGGCGCGGCCTTGTGCGAATTCTTCGCCTGGCTGGAGAGTGCGCTGGGCCGTGAACGCATCACTGAACTGACCATCGACGAACACCTGACGGCCGCACGTACCCGCCGTCCCGGTTATGTGTCGCTGAGTTTCAACACCATCGCTGCGTTCAATGCCAATGGCGCGATGCCGCATTACCACGCCACCGAAGAAGAGCATGCGCTGATCGAAGGCGATGGCCTGCTGCTGATCGACTCGGGTGGCCAGTACTTGGGCGGTACTACCGATATCACGCGGATGGTGCCTATCGGAGCGCCGAGCGATGAACAGAAGCGTGATTGCACCCGCGTGCTCAAGGGGGTGATCGCCCTGTCCCGTGCTCATTTTCCCAAGGGCATTATGTCGCCACTGCTCGATGCCATCGCGCGCGCGCCGATCTGGGCCGAAGGTGTGGACTACGGCCATGGCACGGGGCACGGTGTAGGTTATTTCCTCAATGTGCATGAAGGTCCGCAGGTCATCGCCTACCAGGCCGCTACTGCGCCGCAAACCGCGATGCAGCCGGGCATGATCACCTCCATTGAACCGGGTACTTACCGTCCGGGGCGTTGGGGCGTGCGTATCGAGAACCTGGTGTTGAATCGCGAAGCGGGCAAGACCGAGTTCGGTGAGTTCCTCGAGTTCGAAACCCTGACCTTGTGCCCGATCGACACCCGTTGTCTGGAACCGTCGTTGCTGACGGCTGAGGAGCGCCAGTGGCTCAATGCGTACCATGCCGAGGTGTGTCAGCGTTTGAGCCCATTGCTCAGTGGCGCTGCGCTGGAGTGGTTGCAGGTACGGACCGCGGCTATTTGATCGGTCGCTGCTCGGCAAGTGCCGCTTGTGATTTACGCGCAGGCGGCCGGTCGCAGCGTCGCGAAGGGCTGCGCGGGGGCGAGGCGTTCGGTGGGCGCTGCGGAGCAGTCGGAAGTGGACTGCTCGGGCCGCTATTTACAGATGACGATCATGCTCCGGCTGGTGTAACCAGCAGGGTTGAGGCCGAAGGGGTAGTCCCCAGGCTCTTCGGAGTTGTCACCGGACTTGGCGATAACCCGGTAGCCCTTGGCGCCGCATGAGTTGACTGCACTGGTGTAGCACTGGTCCCAGGAGGAGGACAGCCCGGAACAGTTGATATGCAGCCCTTTTTTGCCCCGTTTCACTTCTGTCTTGGTGGTCGCGGCACAGCCAGCAATGGCCACGACCATTAACAGTATCAAAATTCGCTTCATTCCCATCCTTAATAGCCGCTTCGAAAAAATTGCCTGAAGCTGGCTTTACTCGCTCTCGATTGTAGCGTTCGCGCTGTCCTTGTCGAAACTCTCCATGAATGACATTTGTTTGCGGCCTAAACATGGCCCAAATGAGCGACAAATACCAGAGTTACCGTCAAAGATGATTAATCGGCTGGTACTAGAGGTTTGGCCTCGTTTCGCATGGTCAGCGTGGCGCCAACGGAGGCCAGGATAATGCAGGAGATGGCCAGCCACTGTGCGAGCGACAAATGCTCCTGCAGGAAGAACAGGCCCGAGAGCGCGCCGAATGCGGGCTCAATGCTCATCAAGGTGCCGAAAGTACGGGCGGGTAGGCGAGTCAGCGCGACCATCTCCAGGGTGTAGGGGAGCGCCGTGGACAGGATGGCGACGCCGATGGCAACTGGAATCAGCGCAGGCGTCAGCAATGCCGCGCCCGCATGAACGATGCCGATCGGTGCGACGAACAAGGCGGCGATCATGACGCCGAGGGCAGCAGTTTGCACGCCGTTGTCATTCCCTGCCTTTTGGCCGAACAGAATGTAGAGCGCCCAGCAAACACCTGCGCCTAGTGCATAAGCCGCACCGACCAGGTCGATCCCGGTGCTGGTTTCTCCCGTGGGGATCAACAGCAGAAGACCGACAACCGCGAGGGCGATCCACAGAAAGTCCACCGCGCGGCGCGATGCATAGAGGGCGACGGCGAGCGGCCCGGTGAACTCCAGGGCTACCGCAATACCAAGAGGGACTGTGCGCAGCGACATATAGAAGAGGAAGTTCATGCCGCCTAACGCCATTCCGTAAACAATCACGGTGCGCAGGGATTTGGCCGTCAGCGTGGCCCGCCATGGGCGCAATATCAGCAACATGATGATGCTGGCGAAAATCAGGCGCAGCGTGGTGGTGCCTTGAGCGCCGACGATAGGGAACATGGTCTTGGCCAGCGAAGCGCCGGACTGGATGGAAGCCATGGCGATCAACAGCAGGCCGACGGGAAACAGTGCCGAGGCCAGGCTGCGAGGGGAGGTGGTCATTGGGGTGTTCGTCCGAGGTCATATTTGAGTAGCAAAGAGCCCTATGATGCTTAAGTGTGTGTCGCTGAGCAATATATTGCTCAATTATCAGTTTTCTACCTTCTATATAGAGTGGATTTGGAGGTTTTCCGCTGTTTGATAGAAAAACCAAATTAAAGGTTGACGGCAAATCCTGGACGTCTATAATTCGCCCCACTTCCGGCGCAGTCGAAACGGGAAACTCCTTGGTAAACAAAGAGTTACGCAAGATTCGACAGCGACCTGCTTCAGTTCATCGAAGCCTGGAAGGAGTTGGTAGAGCGGTGTTGTTTGGCTCTATTAACGTTTCGATCTTCTCGGTCGAAAGCGGAGAAAAAGAGGTGTTGACAGCAGCGTGTAACGCTGTAGAATTCGCCTCCCGCTAACGAGAGATCGGAAGCGCAAGTGGTTGAAGTTACAAAGGAAACTTTGAAAACTTCTTAAAATAATCACTTGACAGCAAATGAGGCTGCTGTAGAATGCGCGCCTCGGTTGAGACGAAAGATCTTAACCAACCGCTCTTTAACAACTGAATCAAGCAATTCGTGTGGGTGCTTGTGGGGTCAGACTGATAGTCAACAAGATTATCAGCATCACAAGTTACTCCGCGAGAAATCAAAGATGTAACCAACGATTGCTGAGCCAAGTTTAGGGTTTCTTAAAAACCCAAAGATGTTTGAACTGAAGAGTTTGATCATGGCTCAGATTGAACGCTGGCGGCAGGCCTAACACATGCAAGTCGAGCGGTAGAGAGAAGCTTGCTTCTCTTGAGAGCGGCGGACGGGTGAGTAATGCCTAGGAATCTGCCTGGTAGTGGGGGATAACGTTCGGAAACGGACGCTAATACCGCATACGTCCTACGGGAGAAAGCAGGGGACCTTCGGGCCTTGCGCTATCAGATGAGCCTAGGTCGGATTAGCTAGTTGGTGAGGTAATGGCTCACCAAGGCGACGATCCGTAACTGGTCTGAGAGGATGATCAGTCACACTGGAACTGAGACACGGTCCAGACTCCTACGGGAGGCAGCAGTGGGGAATATTGGACAATGGGCGAAAGCCTGATCCAGCCATGCCGCGTGTGTGAAGAAGGTCTTCGGATTGTAAAGCACTTTAAGTTGGGAGGAAGAGCAGTTACCTAATACGTGATTGTTTTGACGTTACCGACAGAATAAGCACCGGCTAACTCTGTGCCAGCAGCCGCGGTAATACAGAGGGTGCAAGCGTTAATCGGAATTACTGGGCGTAAAGCGCGCGTAGGTGGTTAGTTAAGTTGGATGTGAAATCCCCGGGCTCAACCTGGGAACTGCATTCAAAACTGACTGACTAGAGTATGGTAGAGGGTGGTGGAATTTCCTGTGTAGCGGTGAAATGCGTAGATATAGGAAGGAACACCAGTGGCGAAGGCGACCACCTGGACTGATACTGACACTGAGGTGCGAAAGCGTGGGGAGCAAACAGGATTAGATACCCTGGTAGTCCACGCCGTAAACGATGTCAACTAGCCGTTGGGAGCCTTGAGCTCTTAGTGGCGCAGCTAACGCATTAAGTTGACCGCCTGGGGAGTACGGCCGCAAGGTTAAAACTCAAATGAATTGACGGGGGCCCGCACAAGCGGTGGAGCATGTGGTTTAATTCGAAGCAACGCGAAGAACCTTACCAGGCCTTGACATCCAATGAACTTTCCAGAGATGGATTGGTGCTTTCGGGAACATTGAGACAGGTGCTGCATGGCTGTCGTCAGCTCGTGTCGTGAGATGTTGGGTTAAGTCCCGTAACGAGCGCAACCCTTGTCCTTAGTTACCAGCACGTAATGGTGGGCACTCTAAGGAGACTGCCGGTGACAAACCGGAGGAAGGTGGGGATGACGTCAAGTCATCATGGCCCTTACGGCCTGGGCTACACACGTGCTACAATGGTCGGTACAGAGGGTTGCCAAGCCGCGAGGTGGAGCTAATCCCAGAAAACCGATCGTAGTCCGGATCGCAGTCTGCAACTCGACTGCGTGAAGTCGGAATCGCTAGTAATCGCGAATCAGAATGTCGCGGTGAATACGTTCCCGGGCCTTGTACACACCGCCCGTCACACCATGGGAGTGGGTTGCACCAGAAGTAGCTAGTCTAACCTTCGGGGGACGGTTACCACGGTGTGATTCATGACTGGGGTGAAGTCGTAACAAGGTAGCCGTAGGGGAACCTGCGGCTGGATCACCTCCTTAATCGACGACATCAGCTGCTCCATAAGTTCCCACACGAATTGCTTGATTCATTGAAGAAGACGATAAGAAGCAGCCCGAAATTGGGTCTGTAGCTCAGTTGGTTAGAGCGCACCCCTGATAAGGGTGAGGTCGGCAGTTCGAATCTGCCCAGACCCACCAATTTTGTGTGGGAACCTGTAGAAATACGGGGCCATAGCTCAGCTGGGAGAGCGCCTGCCTTGCACGCAGGAGGTCAACGGTTCGATCCCGTTTGGCTCCACCACTACTGCTTCTGAAGTTTGAAAGCTTAGAAATGAGCATTCCATCGTGATGATGGTGAATGTTGATTTCTAGTCTTTGATTAGATCGTTCTTTAAAAATTTGGGTATGTGATAGAAAGATAGACTGAACGTTACTTTCACTGGTAACGGATCAGGCTAAGGTAAAATTTGTGAGTTCTCTTAATTGAGAAATTCGAATTTTCGGCGAATGTCGTCTTCACAGTATAACCAGATTGCTTGGGGTTATATGGTCAAGTGAAGAAGCGCATACGGTGGATGCCTTGGCAGTCAGAGGCGATGAAAGACGTGGTAGCCTGCGAAAAGCTTCGGGGAGTCGGCAAACAGACTTTGATCCGGAGATGTCTGAATGGGGGAACCCAGCCATCATAAGATGGTTACCTTACACTGAATACATAGGTGTAAGGGGCGAACCAGGGGAACTGAAACATCTAAGTACCCTGAGGAAAAGAAATCAACCGAGATTCCCTTAGTAGTGGCGAGCGAACGGGGACTAGCCCTTAAGTGGCTTTGAGATTAGCGGAACGCTCTGGAAAGTGCGGCCATAGTGGGTGATAGCCCTGTACGCGAAAATCTCTTAGTCATGAAATCGAGTAGGACGGAGCACGAGAAACTTTGTCTGAATATGGGGGGACCATCCTCCAAGGCTAAATACTACTGACTGACCGATAGTGAACTAGTACCGTGAGGGAAAGGCGAAAAGAACCCCGGAGAGGGGAGTGAAATAGATCCTGAAACCGTATGCGTACAAGCAGTGGGAGCCTACTTGTTAGGTGACTGCGTACCTTTTGTATAATGGGTCAGCGACTTATTTTCAGTGGCGAGCTTAACCGAATAGGGGAGGCGTAGCGAAAGCGAGTCTTAATAGGGCGTCTAGTCGCTGGGAATAGACCCGAAACCGGGCGATCTATCCATGGGCAGGTTGAAGGTTGGGTAACACTAACTGGAGGACCGAACCGACTACCGTTGAAAAGTTAGCGGATGACCTGTGGATCGGAGTGAAAGGCTAATCAAGCTCGGAGATAGCTGGTTCTCCTCGAAAGCTATTTAGGTAGCGCCTCATGTATCACTGTAGGGGGTAGAGCACTGTTTCGGCTAGGGGGTCATCCCGACTTACCAAACCGATGCAAACTCCGAATACCTACAAGTGCCGAGCATGGGAGACACACGGCGGGTGCTAACGTCCGTCGTGAAAAGGGAAACAACCCAGACCGTCAGCTAAGGTCCCAAAGTTATGGTTAAGTGGGAAACGATGTGGGAAGGCTTAGACAGCTAGGAGGTTGGCTTAGAAGCAGCCACCCTTTAAAGAAAGCGTAATAGCTCACTAGTCGAGTCGGCCTGCGCGGAAGATGTAACGGGGCTCAAACCATACACCGAAGCTACGGGTATCACGTAAGTGATGCGGTAGAGGAGCGTTCTGTAAGCCTGTGAAGGTGAGTTGAGAAGCTTGCTGGAGGTATCAGAAGTGCGAATGCTGACATGAGTAACGATAATGGGTGTGAAAAACACCCACGCCGAAAGACCAAGGTTTCCTGCGCAACGTTAATCGACGCAGGGTTAGTCGGTCCCTAAGGCGAGGCTGAAAAGCGTAGTCGATGGAAAACAGGTTAATATTCCTGTACTTCTGGTTATTGCGATGGAGGGACGGAGAAGGCTAGGCCAGCTTGGCGTTGGTTGTCCAAGTTTAAGGTGGTAGGCTGGAATCTTAGGTAAATCCGGGATTCTAAGGCCGAGAGCTGATGACGAGTCATCTTTTAGATGACGAAGTGGTTGATGCCATGCTTCCAAGAAAAGCTTCTAAGCTTCAGGTAACCAGGAACCGTACCCCAAACCGACACAGGTGGTTGGGTAGAGAATACCAAGGCGCTTGAGAGAACTCGGGTGAAGGAACTAGGCAAAATGGCACCGTAACTTCGGGAGAAGGTGCGCCGGTGAGGGTGAAGGACTTGCTCCGTAAGCTCATGCCGGTCGAAGATACCAGGCCGCTGCGACTGTTTATTAAAAACACAGCACTCTGCAAACACGAAAGTGGACGTATAGGGTGTGACGCCTGCCCGGTGCCGGAAGGTTAATTGATGGGGTTAGCTAACGCGAAGCTCTTGATCGAAGCCCCGGTAAACGGCGGCCGTAACTATAACGGTCCTAAGGTAGCGAAATTCCTTGTCGGGTAAGTTCCGACCTGCACGAATGGCGTAACGATGGCGGCGCTGTCTCCACCCGAGACTCAGTGAAATTGAAATCGCTGTGAAGATGCAGTGTATCCGCGGCTAGACGGAAAGACCCCGTGAACCTTTACTATAGCTTTGCACTGGACTTTGAATTTGCTTGTGTAGGATAGGTGGGAGGCTTTGAAGCGTGGACGCCAGTTCGCGTGGAGCCAACCTTGAAATACCACCCTGGCAACTTTGAGGTTCTAACTCAGGTCCGTTATCCGGATCGAGGACAGTGTATGGTGGGTAGTTTGACTGGGGCGGTCTCCTCCTAAAGAGTAACGGAGGAGTACGAAGGTGCGCTCAGACCGGTCGGAAATCGGTCGTAGAGTATAAAGGCAAAAGCGCGCTTGACTGCGAGACAGACACGTCGAGCAGGTACGAAAGTAGGTCTTAGTGATCCGGTGGTTCTGTATGGAAGGGCCATCGCTCAACGGATAAAAGGTACTCCGGGGATAACAGGCTGATACCGCCCAAGAGTTCATATCGACGGCGGTGTTTGGCACCTCGATGTCGGCTCATCACATCCTGGGGCTGAAGCCGGTCCCAAGGGTATGGCTGTTCGCCATTTAAAGTGGTACGCGAGCTGGGTTTAGAACGTCGTGAGACAGTTCGGTCCCTATCTGCCGTGGACGTTTGAGATTTGAGAGGGGCTGCTCCTAGTACGAGAGGACCGGAGTGGACGAACCTCTGGTGTTCCGGTTGTCACGCCAGTGGCATTGCCGGGTAGCTATGTTCGGAATAGATAACCGCTGAAAGCATCTAAGCGGGAAACTAGCCTCAAGATGAGATCTCACTGGGACCTTGAGTCCCCTGAAGGGCCGTCGAAGACTACGACGTTGATAGGTTGGGTGTGTAAGCGCTGTGAGGCGTTGAGCTAACCAATACTAATTGCCCGTGAGGCTTGACCATATAACACCCAAGCAATTTGCGAACTCGAAAGAGACCAGATTGCGGTGTGTGAAGACGAAACGAACCGAAAGTTCGACTCTTACAAAACACCGAAAGCTATCACATACCCAATTTGCTGAAGCGAGGCCAGCTGGCCACGACTCAGTACCCGAATTTCTTGACGACCATAGAGCATTGGAACCACCTGATCCCATCCCGAACTCAGCAGTGAAACGATGCATCGCCGATGGTAGTGTGGGGTTTCCCCATGTGAGAGTAGGTCATCGTCAAGATTAAATTCCAGAACCCCTGTTTGCTTACGCAGACAGGGGTTTTGTTTTGGGCGGTCGGAAAGGGCGCCTCATTGCAGTGGTCTTCAGTGCTTCCTTGGCAGTGTCTACTAAAGGCTTTTGTATCGCTCTCCTCAAGCTGCAAGATCGTACAAGAGCGCTCGACCCTTCCTTCGATAGTCTGACAACTCTCACCTACCAGAGGATCTGTCATGACTCAGCAGCACCCAGCACAACCTGTCAATCTCGCGCAAAAGGCTTCGCTCATCAGTGAACAGTGGAGCCCGAGAGTCGTCGCCGAGATGAACGACTACCAGTTCAAGGTTGTACGCATCGAAGGCGAGTTCATCTGGCACTCACATCCAGAAACCGACGAGGCGTTTTTCGTGCTTGAAGGAACACTGCGCATCGACCTTCCGGACGGTCTCGTGTATGTGGCTCCGGGTGAGCTGTATGTCGTTCCACGCGGAATAGAACATCGGACCGCCGCCGAAGGCGAAGCCAAATTGATGATGATCGAGCCACGCGGCATCTTGAACACCGGCCATGAAGGGGGAGACCGCACCGCCATGAACGACCTGTGGATCTGAAATCCCCCCGCTGTTCGAGGCCACCCTTGCCATCTGGTAACAGTGGCCTCATCCCCTGATGCTCGGTGCCGTCTGACTCAACGGCACCACACGGCTCTTCCCAGGTACCGTTGGGGAAATCGATGCAAAGTGTTTCTGCATTTTTGTTATGGTGCAGCACATTTTCACAAGGATTGAGCTTTTATCCGCAGGACGCGGCGTCGACCTTTTTCAACGAGATGCTGTAGAAATGCCTCAACCAATCCCGATCAAAGACCACGAAAACGAAAACCGCCTGGTCAACAAGCGCCTGCTCGCCTGCGCCTTGTTGGTGATCGGCATCACCTGCGCCCTGGTGGGCCGCCTGTATTTCCTGCAGGTCGTGCAATTCGAGTATCACTCGACGATTTCTGAAAACAACCGTGTCCACGTACTGCCCATCACACCGACTCGCGGCTTGATCTATGACCGCAATGGCGTCGTGCTGGCCGACAACCGTCCAAGCTACAACCTGACCATCACCCGCGAGCGCACCACCGACCTCAAGGGCGAACTGGACGCGATCGTCAGCCTGCTGCACCTGCCGGCAGAAGACCGTGCCGTATTCGACAAGGCGCTGAAGCAGGCGCGGCATCCTTTTGTTCCGGTTACGTTGTTTTATGAGCTGACCGAAGAACAGATCGCCGAACTCGCCGTCAACGAATTCCGCCTGCCCGGTGTAGACGTCGAACCGCAATTCGTCCGCCACTACCCCCTGGGCGCGCATTTCGCTCACTCCATCGGTTACGTTGGCCGCATCAACGAAAAAGAATCCAAGGCCCTCGACTCGGTGGAGTACCGCGGCACGCAGTCCATCGGCAAGACCGGCATCGAGCGTTTCTACGAGTCAGAACTGCATGGTCATGTCGGCTATGAAGAAGTCGAGACCAATGCACAGGGGCGCGTACTGCGTGTGCTCAAGCATACCGACCCGATCCCCGGCAAAAACATCGTGCTGAGCCTCGATGTCAAACTCCAGGAAGCGGCGGAAGAGGCGCTGGGCGATCGTCGTGGCTCCGTGGTAGCCCTCGACCCGCAAACTGGCGAAGTACTGGCGATGGTCAGCAAGCCCAGCTTCGACCCTAACCTGTTCGTCACTGGCATCAGCTTCAAGGAATACGCCGCCCTGCATGATTCCATCGACCGGCCGCTGTTCAACCGCGTCCTGCGCGGTCTCTATGCGCCGGGTTCGACGATCAAGCCGGAAGTGGCCATCGCGGGTCTCGACAGCGGGGTAGTGACGGCCCAGACCCGCGTGTTCGACCCCGGTTACTACCAATTGCCCGACTTTGACCACAAATACCGCAACTGGAACCACAGCGGCGACGGTTGGGTGGATATGGACGCCGCCATCATGCGCTCCAACGACACCTATTTTTACGACCTGGCCCACAAGCTCGGCATCGACCGCCTGCACGACTACCTAGCCGAGTTCGGCCTCGGCCAGAAAGTCTCCCTGGACATGTTCGAAGAGTCGGCCGGCCTGATGCCGTCCCAGGCCTGGAAGCGCGCGACCCGGCGTCAGCCCTGGTTCCCGGGCGAAACGGTGATCCTCGGCATCGGCCAGGGTTATATGCAAGTCACGCCGCTGCAACTGGCCCAGGCCACTGCGTTGATTGCCAACAAAGGCGTGTGGAATCGGCCGCACCTGGCCAAGACCATCAACGGCGTGGCACCGGTGGACGAGCACCCGATGCCCAACGTGGTCCTCAAGAACCCGCGTGACTGGGAGCAGGTCAACCACGGGATGCAACTGGTGATGCACGACCCGCGCGGGATCGCCCGGGCGGCCGCGCAAGGCGCGCAATACCGCATCGCCGGCAAGAGTGGTACCGCGCAGGTAGTGGCGATCAAACAGGGCGAGCGCTACAACCGCGACAAAACCCAGGAGCGCCACCGTGACAACGCGCTGTTTGTCGGGTTTGCGCCAGCGGAGCACCCCCAGATCGTGATTTCGGTGATGATCGAAAACGGCGAGGCCGGTGGCCGCGTCGCAGGCCCGGTGGTGCGCCAGATCATGGACGCCTGGCTGCTCGACCACGAAGGCCACTTGAAGCCGCAATATGCGACGCCGAGCAAAGCCCCCGGCGACCCCCACGTCTGACTCACAGCTGCCATTCGTCCCACGGCTGCACGCCCTCATACGCCAGCCACGGCACATCGTGGGCCGTCCAGATGTGCGCGGTGGGCCTGATGCCCGGATCATCGTCCAGCGTCGCCACCCGCACAATCACATGGGGCTGATGCCCGCGCTCGGCCATCAGGTGTGAGCCACAGCGCGAGCAGAAGCGCCTGAATTTGCCTGGCGAGGATTCGAAGGCCGCCAACAGTTCTTCGCCCTGGGTCCAGCGAAAGTGCTCACGCATTACGCCGGCGGTGCTCACAAACGCTGCCGCATGCACCTTGCGACAGCTGTCGCAGTGGCAGTGGCTGATGGGCATGTCCAGGCTGTCCACCTGGTAGCGCACGGCTTTACAGAAGCAACTTCCATTCAACGGGTCAGTCATAACCTAAGGGCCTGGACAACAACGGGGGCATCATCATCGCGCAGAACCCAAGGTTGCGCATTAGTCGATGTCGCCTACTGTCAATGGAGGAGGTGACGTATGCACGTATCAGATCGTATAGAACGGAAAGTCCTACTGAACGCTCCACGCAAAAAAGTGTGGGAGGCACTCACCGATGCCGAGCAATTCGGCCGCTGGTTTGGCATCGCCCTCAAGGGCAAGACCTTTGTCGCCGGGGAAACGATCGAAGCGCCGATCACTTACCCAGGTTACGAACACGTGATCTGGAAAGCCAAGATCGAACGCATCCTGCCGCAGACGCGGTTTTCTTTCTCGTGGCACCCCTTCGCCGTCGAAAAGGGCTTCGACTACGACAAGGAAACACCGACGCTGGTGGAGTTCACCGTTGAAGACCGCGCCCCGGGCATTCTGCTGCGGGTCGTTGAATCCGGCTTCGACGCAGTGCCCGAAGCCCGCCGCCTGAAAGCCTTCAAAATGAATTCCCGCGGCTGGGACGAGCAAATGCGCAATATCGAAGGCTACCTGAGCCACTTCCACCAAGGCATCGCCTGAGGCGATTGCGCTCTGTGTGCGTTAACGTGCCGCGTTTGGCCGGATGCCGGGTAGAATCACGCCCTGAACGTGATTCCTGAGGTGCGGCACGGTGGATTTACAGCAGGGTTTTGTCCTGACCCGGCATTGGCGCGACACCCCGGCGGGGACGCAGGTCAGCTTCTGGCTGGCCACCGACCAGGGGCCGCGGCTTATTCGCCTCCCTGTGCAAAGCTCGGTGATATTCATCCCCGAAGCCCATCGCAAGCCGCTGGATTGGCTGCTCAAAGACGAGCGCGATATCGAATTGCGCCCGCTGGAGCTGTGCGATTTCCATCACCGCAAGGTATTAGGCCTCTACACCCGCCAGCATCGGCAACTGATGGACCTGGAAAAGCGCCTGCGCGCCGCCGGTGTCGATGTCTACGAAGGTGACGTGCGCCCGCCCGAGCGCTACATGATGGAGCGTTTCATCACCGCCCCCGTGTGGTTCGACGGCACGCCCGACGCCAGCGGCGCGCTGCTCGAAGCGCAGATGAAACCCGCCCCCGACTATCGTCCGCCGCTCAAACTGGTGTCCCTGGACATCGAGACCACCGCTCAGGGCGATCTGTATTCCATCGCCCTCGAAGGCTGCGGCGAGCGCCAGGTGTATATGCTCGGCCCGCCGAACAAGAGCGACGCGGTGGACTTCAAGCTCGACTACTGCGACACCCGCGGCCAATTGCTCGAACGCCTCAACCAGTGGCTGGCCACCCATGACCCCGATGCGATCATCGGCTGGAATGTGGTGCAGTTCGACCTGCGCGTGCTCCACGAACATGCCCAGCGCCTCAACGTGCCGCTCCTGCTCGGCCGCGGCGAAGAGCCCATGACCTGGCGCGAACACGGCAGCCGCAATCATTACTTCGCGGCCGCGGCGGGGCGGTTGATCATCGACGGTATCGAAGCGCTGCGCTCGGCCACCTGGAGTTTTGAATCCTTCAGCCTGGAAAACGTCGCGCAAACCCTGCTCGGCGAAGGCAAGGACATCTCCACGCCGTACCAGCGCATGGACGAGATCAACCGCATGTTCGCCGAGGACAAGCCGGCCCTGGCGCGTTACAACCTCAAGGACTGCGAACTGGTCACGCGGATTTTCGCCAAGACCGAGCTGCTCAAGTTCCTGCTCGAACGCGCCAGCGTCACTGGCTTGCCAGCCGACCGCAACGGTGGCTCCGTGGCCGCATTCACCCACTTGTACATGCCGCTGATGCACCGCCAGGGCTTCGTCGCGCCGAACCTGGGCGACAAACCGCCCCAGGCCAGCCCCGGCGGGTTTGTCATGGATTCACGCCCCGGCCTCTACGAATCGGTGTTGGTGCTGGACTACAAAAGCCTCTACCCGTCGATCATCCGCAGCTTCCTGATCGACCCTGTAGGCCTGGTCGAAGGCCTCAAGCACCCCGATGACAGTGCGTCGGTGGAAGGCTTTCGCGGCGCACGGTTTTCCCGCACCCGGCACTGCCTGCCCGCCATCGTCGCGCGCATCTCCGAAGGCCGCGAAGAGGCCAAGCGCGAACACAATGCACCGTTGTCCCAAGCGCTGAAAATCATCATGAACGCCTTCTACGGCGTGCTTGGCTCCAGCGGTTGCCGCTTCTTCGATACGCGCCTGGCGTCCTCGATCACCCTGCGCGGCCATCAGATCATGCGCCAGACCCGCGAACTGGTCGAAGCCCAGGGGTATGAAGTGATCTACGGCGACACCGATTCGACCTTCGTCTGGCTCGGCAGCGCGCATTCCCAGGAGGACGCCAGCCGCATCGGCCAGGCGCTGGTGCAGCACGTCAACGATTGGTGGCGCGCGCATTTGCACAACGCATTCGGCCTGCACAGCGCGCTGGAGTTGCAATACGAAACCCACTTCACGCGCTTCCTCATGCCGACCATTCGCGGCGCCGAGGAGGGCAGCAAGAAGCGGTACGCCGGGTTGGTGGTGCGCGGCGATGGCAGCGAAGAGATGGTCTACAAGGGCCTGGAAACCGTGCGCAGCGACTGGTCGCCCCTGGCCCGGCAATTCCAGCAGGAACTCTACCAGCGCATCTTCCACCGCCAGCCCCATCAGGATTACGTGCGCGACTACGTGCGGCGCACCTTGAGCGGCGAATTCGACGAGTTGCTGATCTACCGCAAGCGCCTGCGCCGCCGGTTGGACGACTACGAGCGCAACGTCCCGCCCCACGTGCGCGCCGCGCGCCTGGCCGACGACTACAACGACCGCATGAACCGCCCGCGTCAGTACCAGCGCGGCGGTTGGATCAGCTACGTGATCACCGTCAACGGCCCGGAGCCGCTGGAGGTGCGCCAGGCCCCGATTGACTACGACCACTACGTCACGCGGCAATTGCAGCCGGTGGCCGATGCGATTCTGCCGTTTGTGAATGACGACTTCGGCACCCTGGTCGGCGGGCAAATGGGCCTGTTCTGAAGTACTTGCCTCGCGTGGCTAAGCGTCTACGCTGTTGGCGTGCTCGGCAACTGCTACATGACATTCAGGAGGAACCCCCATGTACACGCTCTACGGCACCGACGACTCCGGCTCATGCATGATTGAAATTGCCCTGCCGCGTTGCGCGGTGCCGTGGCATCGGGTGGACGCCAGTTCCTGGCAGGACGGCGAAGGCAGTGCAGCGCTCGCACGGATCAACCCGCTCAAACAGATCCCCACGTTGGTCACGCCGGACGGCCAGGTGCTGACGGAAAGCGCGGCGATCCTGATCCACCTGGGCCTGGAATTCCCGGCCGCCAACCTACTCGCCGGCAACCGCGGCCAGATCCTTCGCGGCCTGGTGTACATCGCCGCCAATTGCTACTCGGCGATCGGCATCATCGACTACCCGCAACGCTGGCTGGGCAACGCCGATGAGGCGGCGCAAGCGCAATTGATCAGCGGCACGCGCCACTACCTGCACCAGGCCTGGAGGGTGTTCGCCGATCAGTTTGCCGACCAATTGTTCGCCCCCGACCAACAGCCGAATGCCCTGGGCATCATGGCGGCGGCGGTGTCGCACTGGGATGCGGCGCGAGAGGCGTTGCAAGCCTCGCGGCCGGCGTTCGCCCAGACCCTGGCCCGGGTGGACGCCGACCCGCTCGTAGCGCCGGTGTTCGCTCGGCATTGGCCGCAGCAATGACAGTGCCGCGTCCTATCGCCTGGCACGTCACGCGCTGGTGCGACGACCCCTATAGCCAAGGTGCCTACAGCGCAATGTTGCCGGGAGGCGATGTGAGCCTGCGGCGCCTGCTCTCGACGCCGATTGATAATCGTCTGTTCCTCGCTGGGGAAGCCTTCAACCACGATCATTGCGCCATGACCCACAGCGCTTGGGACAGTGGCATCCGCGCGGCGAATGCGGTGGCCGGCACCCGCGCCCGCAGGGTCATCGTTATCGGTGCCGGGTTTGCCGGCCTGAGTGCCGCACGTGCGTTGCAGGCGCAGGGTTTGGAGGTGCGCGTACTCGAGGCGCGCAACCGCATCGGCGGGCGCGTGAACAGTGTGGCCCTGGGTGACCATACGGTGGATGCGGGGGCCGCCTGGTTGCAGCACTATGCCCTCAACCCGTTGGCCCGACGAGCCGAGCAGTTGGGCCTGGAGCGACGGCCTACCGATTTCTCGCAACCATTGGCTGCCGCGTGGGATGGCCCCGTACCGGACATCAATGGCGCGTATGAACGCTTGAAACAGGCCATTGATCGTCATCAACCCTTGGCGCAGGGCATCGATCAATACCTTGCAACCCTCAATGCCCCCGAACGCCGCGCTGCCCGCTATGCCATCGACGCTAACCTGATCCTCGAAGCCGGGTTGCCCCTGGACCAGTTGTCGACGCATACGCTCGACGAGGAGGGCGTTGGCCACGGCGACCAGTTTCTGCCTCAAGGCTATCGGCAATTACTGGAAGACGCCGCCAGCGGCCTGAATATCCACCTCAATCACCCCGTGCAGCACGTCGCCTGGGACGAGCACGGCGTGTGGGTCGATGCCCTCAATGCAGATGCCTGCATCTGTACGGTGCCGATACCGGTACTCAAACACCTGCACTTTACGCCAGGCTTGCCGACGGCTTACCGAGAGGCCCTGGCGTTTTTCACCATGGGCCGCCTGGAAAAGGTCGTGCTGCAATTCGACCAGCGCTGGTGGCCGGTTTCCCGCGATGGTTATCTGCGTTGGTACGATCACCCCGCCAATTGGGGGGAGTGGCTGGATTTGACCGATGCCGTGGGTGCGCCGCTGATTGCCGGGTTGATCGCCGGTGATGCGGTGGACCGGCACTATCGAGGCAAGCTTGACGAGCAAATCGCACTGCAAGCCTGCGAAAAACTTGCGGCCTGGGCCTGCGCAATCAAAGGAAACAATGACTGCTAGCACTCGTCACCCCTTGCGTAGCCGGCGTCCTGACCTACGCTTTCTCAAGGCGGTGTAGGAATCATCCTTGAATTTGGCTGTCGCAGACATGAAACTCAAGAACCCTGCATGGAATTCAAAGGAGGTACGCATGCTCATCCGGTCGCTGACCCTGGCTACCTTGATGGCTTTTACGGGGCCGTTGTTGGCTGCTGATGATATCAACCCGCTCAAGCAGGATTTGGGCAAGGCCCGGCCGCTGGTGGTGGTGGAGCTTGATTCCGGCAATGACACACTGGCCAAGCTCAAGAAACAGCTGGACGAGCCTGCCACCAAGCAGTCCTTTGAAGAGCGCGGCATGGTGTTGTACACCGTGAAGTTCGGCAGCATCGGTGCCGAAGGGGAGAAGTTCGCCAAGGACCCCAAGGACAACAAGAAGCTTGCTCCGCCTGAAACCAACGCGCTGATCCGCGCCCTCAAATTAGGCGCCGGCAGCGGCACCAAAGTGATCCTGGTCGGCAAGGACGGCGAGAAGAAAGTCGAGAAGACCGTGCCGCCGGATACCCTCAACTTAAGCGATTTTTTCAGCGCCATCGACCAGATGCCGATGGCCGAGAAAGAAGCGGCTGCCGTTGCGGAACCCGAACCTGTCGCCCCCGCGCCAGGCAAGAACGCCAAGCCCGCCAAACCGGCGAAACCCGGCAGCAAACCGGCCCCTCAGCCATTGGATGACTGAGGCTTATCCTTCGGCGGGCGCGCGCCCATAGATATCATCGAAGCGCACAATGTCGTCTTCGCCCAGGTACTCGCCGCTCTGCACCTCGATCATCACCAGCTCGATGCTGCCGGGGTTGGTCAGGCGGTGTTTGTGCCCGGCCGGAATGTAGGTGGACTCGTTGGCGTTGATCTGCAATTCCCGCTCGCCATTGGTGATCTGCGCGGTACCGCTGACCACCACCCAGTGTTCGCTGCGGTGGTGATGCATCTGCAGCGACAGTGACGCCAGCGGCTTGACCACAATGCGCTTGATCTTGAAGCGCGCACTTTCCTCCAGCACCGTGTAGGTGCCCCATGGCCGCGTCACCGTGCGGTGCAGGTTGTACGCCGGATGGTTCTGGCGCTTGAGCTCGGCCACGATGTGGCGCACATCCTGGCTGCGGTGGGCATCGGCGATCAGCAGGGCGTCGGCGGTGTCGACGATGATCAGGTCGCGCACGCCCACCACGCCCAATACCCGCCTGGGCGAGTCGATGTAGCAGTTGTGGACGTCATGCAGAATCGCTTCGCCATTGACCTGATTGCCCTGGGCATCGCTGGGGGTGAGCTGGCGCAGGGTTTCCCAGGAGCCGATATCGCTCCAGCCGATATCGCAGGGCACCACGGCCACCTGCGTGGACTTCTCCATCAGCGCCACGTCGATGGACAGGTTCGGCGCGCCGCCGAAGCCATCGGCATCCAGTTCGCGCTGGCGCGAGGTTGTATTCTGCAGGCTCTGGCTGTGCGCCAGCGCGGCCTTGGCGGCCGCCAGCACCTGCGGGGCGTGGGTGGTCAGCTCGTTCACCAGGGTGCTGGCCTTGAAGCAGAATATGCCGGCGTTCCACAGGTGCTGGCCGCCGTCGAGGTAGCCTTGCGCGGTGGCCAGGTCGGGTTTTTCGACAAAGCGTTTGACCCGGTTTCCCGCACTCAACGCGGCGCCTTGTTCGATGTAGCCGAAGCCGGTTTCCGGGCGATCAGGCTCAATACCGAAGGTCACCAGGTAGCCGGCTGCGGCCAGCTCGCGGGCCTGGCTTACGGCCGCGGCGAACGCGCTTTCATTGAGGATCAAGTGGTCGGCGGGCATCACCAGCAACGGTGCGTCGTCGCCGAAGTGCTCCAGCACATGCAGCGCCGCCACCGCCATCGCCGCTGCCGTGTTGCGGCCGAAGGGCTCCAGCAACAAGTCCAGGGGCAGGCGGGCTGTGTTCACCAGGCGGTAGTCATCCAGCGTGCGAAACAGCAGGTCACGGTTGGTGACCGTCAGCACGTTTTCCACCCCGGGCAGGCGGCTGGCGCGCAGGAAGGTTTTCTGCAGCAGGCTCTGGCCATCGCGCATACGCATGAACGGCTTGGGCATGTTCTGCCGGGAGACTGGCCACAGTCGGGTACCCGAACCGCCGGAAATGATGCAGGGAATTAATCCGTCGTGGGTATTCATCAATAAACTTCTTGGGGGGGAAAGGGCAGCCCGCGCTTCGGAATCGAGCTTCGTCGCAATCGCGCTGCCCCGTATCATCGGCGACCCGCCGCGCAGCGGCAACTGCGACGCGTATCAACCCAGGCGCGCTGCCGCCCGCGCAGTGATTTCTGCGCGGACCTTGCGCGACTCTGCCGTGCGTTTGTTGGCCTCTTCCAGCACAGCCTTCGGCGCGGTATCCGGCCGGCCGGCATTGAACGGTGGCGCCGGGGCGTATTCGATCTGCAACTGCACCAATTGCGCTGTTGCTTCGTCGTACAGCTCAGCGGCCAGGGTCAGGGCGAAGTCGATCCCCGCAGTGATCCCGCCGCCGGTGAGCAGGTTGCCGTCACGCACCACGCGCGCCTGAACCGGAATGGCGCCGAGCGGGGCGAGCAGGTCGTGGTAGGCCCAATGGGTGGTGGCCTTGCGCCCGCGCAGCAAACCGGCCGCACCGAGCACCAGCGAACCGGTGCATACCGAGGTGACATAACGCGCGGTGAGCGCCTGGGCCCTGAGGAAGTCGAGGGTCTGCGGGTCTTCCATCAACGGGCCGACGCCGCTTCCGCCAGGGACGCAGAGCACATCCAGGTGTGGGCAATCGGCGTAGGTCATGGTCGGCGTGAACACCAGCCCGGTGCTGGAGGTGACCGGCGAAAGGTCTTTCCACACCAGGTGCAACTTCACATCCGGTAGTGAGCCCAAGACGTCATAGGGGCCGGTGAGGTCCAGTTGCTGGATGCCGGGGAACAACAGAAAGCCGATCTGCAAGGTCATGAATGAAGCTCCGATAAGGGGTGGACGGTTTCACTCTAGAGGCCTAGGCTTTGGCGAATACGCCATTGAACCCACGAATCACGCCAAACATGCCGCGCATCATTCATGTACTCGCTTTTGATAATGCCCAAGTGCTCGACGTGACCGGGCCCTTGCAGGTGTTCGCCTCGGCCAACGACCTTGCGCGCCAGCGCGGTGCGCCGTTGCCCTACGCGGTTTCGGTGATCGCCGCCCAGGCGGCGCCGGTGATGACCTCCGCCGGCCTGGCGCTGGTGGCCGAGCCGTTGCCCGCCGTCGACACGCCTTGCGACACCCTGCTCATCGCCGGCGGCTGGGGTGTCTACGGCGCCGCCGAAGACCTGGCGCTGGTGGACTGGGTGCGCGAAAAAGCCCGGCACACCCGGCGCATGGCCTCGGTGTGTACCGGGGCTTTTCTGCTGGCGGCCAGTGGCTTGCTCGACGGCTGTCGCGTGGCGACGCACTGGACACGCTGTGAAGAGCTGGCGCGCAAGTTCCCGGCGCTGACGGTGGAGGCCAACCCGATTTTCATCCAGCAGGGCACCGTGTGGACGTCGGCCGGTGTAACCGCCGGGATCGACCTGTGCCTGGCCTTGGTGGAACAAGACCTGGGCCGCGCCGTGGCCCTGGAAGTCGCGCGGCACCTGGTGGTTTTCCTCAAACGCCCCGGTGGCCAATCGCAGTTCAGCGTGACCTTGTCATTGCAAAAAGGCGACAGCCGCTTTGCCGAGTTGCACGCGTGGATCGCGGAGCACCTGACCCTCGACCTGACCCTCGCCACCCTGGCCGCCCAGGCCGGCATGAGCGAGCGCAGCTTCGTGCGTCACTACCGCGCCGAAACCGGCCAGACCCCCGCGCGCGCGGTCGAGCTGATCCGCGTCGAAACCGCCCGCCGGCAACTGGCGGACAGCAGCACATCGATCAAACGCATCGCCGTGCAGTGCGGGTTTGGTTGTGAAGAGACCTTGCGGCGCAGCTTCCTGCGGGTCTTGTCAGTCACGCCGCAGGCTTATCGCGAGCGCTTTTCGCCAGCGGCCTAGGCGAGCAATTCCAGGAGTGCCTCAAGGGTCGCTTGCGGCGCTTCCTGAGGGATATTGTGGCCGACGCCGGGCAACACCTGCCGCCGATAGAAGCCGCTGAAGTGCTGTGCGTCGTCATCCTCCAGCGGCGGCGGGCCCACGCCATCATCTGCGCCGCACAGCGAAATCGTCGGCACCGTGATCGGCGGTTGCAGCGCCAGCGCCTGTTCGATGGGCGCCAGTGCGGGATCGCCCGGTGCATACATGAAGCGGTGACGGTAGGAATGAATCACCACGTCGACAAAGTCCGGGTTATCGAACGATGGCGCGCTCTGGCCATAGAGGCTGGGGCCTGCCGCCCAGGAGGGCGACCACAGTGACCACAGCAATTGGCAAAACGCCCGGCGATTGGCGGTCAACCCATCCACGCCACGCTGGGTGTGGAAATAGTACTGGTACCACAACCGATGCTCCGTCTCTGGCGGCCTGGGCTCGAGCGACTTGGCAATGTCCTGGATGTTGTAGCCGTCCCCGCTCACCAACCCGCGCACGCGCTCCGGCCACAGTGCCGCGACAATACAGGCGGCACGCCCACCCCAGTCGTAGCCCGCCAGGGTGGCCCGCGGGATACACAGCGCATCCATGAACTCCAGCAGGTCCTTGGCCAGCGCGGCCTGTTGCCCGGAGCGCATCACCTGCGCGTTGATAAACCGCGTCGGGCCATAACCACGCAGGTACGGCACCCACACCCGACAGCCGCGCTCGGCCAGGGCCGGGGCGATATCGTCATAGCCGCGAGGGTCGTAGGGGAAACCGTGCAGCAGGATCACCGGTTCACCGTCGACGGGGCCGTGGGCTTCATACGCCACATCGAGCATCGAGGTGCGTACATAAAACAGCGCAGGGGCGATGGGCATGATGGGCTCCTATCGGGTGGGCGATGACTGCCGATGACACTACCGCCGATCCGTTAACGCCACAAGGCTGAGAGCGTCGAGGGCCAAGAGTGTCCGGCGTTCAAGTTGCCCGACCCACCGTCATCGCGGCCTCGCTGACCCTCGACGGGTGGCGTTCAAGGCTGCCACACCGTCTTCGCGCCGCTCAACTTGCGGTCCAGAAACGTTGCCGCGCTGATCAGTGCCAAATGGCTCAACGCCTGCGGCGTATTGCCCAGGTGGCGCGCCTGGTTGTCGAACTCTTCGGCGTACAACCCCAGCGGGTTGGCGTAGCGCAGCAACTGCTCAAACTCCAGATGCGCCTTTTCGACCTGCCCGGCGCGGGCCAGGCATTCGACGTACCAGAACGAGCAGGCGGCAAACGCGCCTTCGGTGCCTGGCAGGCCGTCGATCCGGCTGTCGTCGTTGCGATAGCGATAGACCATACCGTCGCGCACCAGGCTTTTCTGGATCGCTGCCAGCGTCGAGAGCCAGCGCGGGTCGGTGGCGGCGACGAAGCGCACCAGCGGCATGAGCAGCATCGAACCGTCCAGCGCGGTGCTGCCGGTATGCTGCACAAAGTGCCCGCGTTCTTCGTTCCAGAAATTGCCCCAGATATCCGCGTAGATCGCCTGGCGCGTCTGGTCCCAGCGCGCGAACGGCGCCGGCAGCGAGCGTTTGGACGCCAGGCGGATCGCACGGTCCAGCGCCACCCAGCACATCAGCCGCGAGTGCAGGAAGTGATGCTGCTCGCCGCGCATTTCCCAGATACCCACGTCTTTGCGGTTCCAGATATCACAGACCTGATCCGCGAGTTCGACCGTGTGTTTCCAGCCGTCGTGGGAAATGGCTTCGCCGTATTTGTTGACCAGATAAATCGCGTCCATCAACTCGCCGTAGATGTCCAGTTGGACCTGGTCGAACGCCTCATTGCCGATACGCACCGGCGTCGCGCCGCCATGCCCGCGCAAGTGCGTCAGCTGAGTTTCGGGCAGTTGCTGGCGGCCGTCGATGCCATACAGGATGTTGATCTTGACGGGCTGGTCGCTGCAGTCGCTGACCCGCCCTCTGAGCCAACGCATGTAGTGATTGGCTTCGTCGACAAAACCCAGGCGCATGAACGCGTAGACCGTGAACGAGGCGTCACGGATCCAGGTGTAACGGTAGTCCCAGTTGCGCTCGCCGCCGGGCGATTCGGGCAGGCCGAAGGTGGCGGCGGCGATGATCGCGCCATGTTTGCGCGAGGTCAAAAGCTTCAGGGCCAGGGCCGAGCGGTTGACCATTTCGCGCCAGCGCCCGCGGTAGTTCGATTGCGCAATCCAGCCGCGCCAGAACGCCACGGTGTGCGTCAACGCCAGGTCGGTGCAGCTGCTGTCGACGCGCGGGTCGTCCTGCCCGCCGAGGACGAATTCGGCGCCTTCCTCCTGGGCCAGGACGAAGCTGGCCACTGCGGCGTTGTCTTCGACCTGCAGTGCGTGGCTGCTCGACAAGCGCAGAGCGGGCTGGCCGTGGGCGGCGAAACACACCGTGCCGTTGTCGAGGCCGGCGTGGGTGGGCGCGCGCGCATAGTCATGACGCACGGCGCAGCGCAGGTGGATCGTCACCTGGCCGCTGACCGCACGCACGCGGCGAATCAACAGGGGCAGGTCGTCCTCCTCACCGATGGTCAACAGGTCAGTGATTTCCACCACGGCGTCATCGCTGAGCCAGCGGGTCTGCAGCACGTTGGTGTCGGGCAGGTAGATCTGTTCGCGGCGGGCGTTGGGCAGGTCTGGCGTGAGCTGGAAAATGCCGGCGTCGGGCGTGTCGAGCAGCGCGCAGAAGATCGACGGGCTGTCGAATTCCGGCCAGCAGAAAAAGTCGATGCTGCCCTTGTCGTTCACCAGGGCGGCGCTGCGCATGTCGCCGATGATGCCGTGGGCGTCGATGGCGCTCTGTGGCTCGTGCTTGAAATCAACCATTGCCGCCGCCGGTCACCAAGGCTACTTGTTGCTGCCGCGAGAGATGCATCCGTTACCCACCGTTGAGTTGCGTTCAGTTAGCTGACTGGCGGGGCAGGGCACAAGTTCACCGAAAACACCACAACTTGGCTGGCGCTCGCGGTAAATGACACACCGCTCGCCAGCAGAACCCATTCACTTCTCCCATTGCTCAAGCAGAATCGAAACAAATTTCTCCGCCGCTGGGGATAACGAGGCTCCCCGGCGGTAAACCAGTCCCAATGAACGGTTCACAATGGGCTCTATCAACGGGATGCTGACCAACGTCGGATGATCCACGGCAGGCATCGCCAGGCTCGGCACGGCCGAGACGCCGAGGCCGGCTTCCACCAGGCCCAGCGACGTCGAAAGGTGTTGCACCTCATAGAACCACTGCGGGCGCCAGCTCAAGCCCGACAAGGCATGGTCGAGCAACATCCGGTTGCCGCTCAGGCGTCCGACGCCGATCAAGCGGTAGTTGCTGAGTTCAGACCAGGTCACCGCGCTACGTTCCGCCAGTTCATGATCGCGTCGACACGCCAATACAAAAGGCTCGTCGACCAATGGCACAAATTCTATGTCGGGGTGCTGGCCGCTCATCATGTTGATGCCGAAGTCGGCTTCTCCGCGCAGCACGGCCTCCAGGCCTTCGTTGGCGCTGAGATCGAGCAGGCGGATACGGATTTGCGGATAGCGCTCGTTGTAGAGGCGGATGACCGAAGGCAGGAAGTAAAAGGCTGCGGTCGGGATGCAGGCAAGGGTGACCCGTCCGCTCTGTCGCTCTGCCAGCTCTCGGATGTTGAGTATCGAGTCGTCGAAGTCGTCCAGCAGGCGGCGTGCCTTGGGTAGAAAGTCCCGACCAACGCTCGTGAGACTCACCCTTCTGGTGGTGCGATCGAGAAGGGCGGTCCCCAAGCCTTCCTCCAGTTTTTTCATCCTCCGGCTCAGCGCCGGCTGGGACAGGTGCAATGCATCGGCAGCCTCGTGGAAGCTCCCGAGTTCGGCGATTTTCACGAACGATCGTATGTCATTTAGCTCATATTGCATTTTTTATAACTCGATGGAAGAGGGCGGCGGCGTTCAATCATCCTAGGTTTGTCATTCGTTAAACGCAATAATCAGGCTGATATTTGCATTGGAAACATTTTTTAAAGCCTGCGACTCTTGCCTCAAGAGCATTAATCAACCCGATTGATCAATAAGAGTCAGTGGTCATGCAACGAATTCCTTGTGTGCTTATGCGCGGCGGTACGTCCAAGGGGCCAGTATTTCTCGCCTGGGACCTGCCTGATGCGATCGAACAGCGTGATGAGCTGCTGCTCAACCTGATGGGCTCCGGCCATGAGCTGGAAATTGACGGCATTGGCGGTGGGAGCCCGCAAACCAGCAAGGTCGCCATCGTCAGCCCATCGCTGCACCCGGACGCGGATGTCGACTATTTGTTCGTGCAGGTCATGGTTTCCCAGCGTCGAGTCGATACCGCACCCAATTGCGGCAATATGCTTTGCGCCGTTGGCCCGTTTGCGGTCGAGCAGGGGCTGGTCAAGGCGTCTAAAGGCCTGACGCGTGTGCGTATTCGCAACCTCAACACGGGGACGTTTGTGAACGCAGACGTACACACTCCCGAGGGGACCGTCAGCTATGAAGGCGACACCGCCATTGATGGCGTGCCGGGGACTGCCGCTCCCGTGCAGCTGACCTTCCTGGATGCCGCGGGCAGCAAAACCGGCAAGCTGTTCCCGACGGGGCAGACTCAGGACCTGATCGACGGTGTCCCGATGACCTGCATCGACATGGCGATGCCGATGATGATCATCGAGGCTGGCCAATTGGGTAAACGTGGGGATGAAAGCCCTGCTGAACTGGATGCCGACAAAGCCTTCCTGGGGCGCCTGGAGTCTCTGCGGCTGCAAGCCGGCCTGGCCATGGGGTTGGGCGACGTCAGTGATAAAGTGATCCCCAAGCCCGTACTGGTGTCGCCGGCCAAGGCGGGCGGCACCCTTCAGGTGCGCTATTTCATGCCGCACAACTGCCACCGGGCACTGGCGATTACCGGCTCTATCGGCTTGGCCACCGCGTGCGTCAGCGAAGGCAGCGTGATTGCTCAATTGCTTGGCGGGGTGAGTGAGCCGCGCTTGAAACACGTTCGAATTGAACATCCCAGTGGCGCAATAGACGTTGTACTGTCCTACACCGGGGCTCAGGGTGAGACAATTCGCGCTTCGGTAGTGCGAACATCGCGCAGGCTGTTCTCCGGTTATGTCTACGCCGCGGCTTCCCAACGACTTGCCGGATAACGTCCTTTAGTCATTGTCGTTTCTGCATCAGCACAATTCTAAAAATGGGTGATGCCATGAAGTTTGTAAAATCGCTCTACGTCCAGATTCTCTTCGCCGTGCTGTTGGGCGTGCTGGTCGGGCATTTCTGGTCACAACAGGCCATAGCCTTGAAGCCGCTGGGTGATGCCTTCATCAAGCTGATCAAGATGATGATCGCTCCCGTGGTGTTCTGCACCATCGTCACCGGTATCGCCGGCATGAGCGACAAGCGCTCCCTCGGGCGTTTGTTGAGCAAGACCCTGTTGCTGTTCCTGGGCCTGACCGTGATCAGCCTGATCATCGGCCTAGTGGCGGTCTATCTGTTCAAGCCCGGTGTGGGCATGAACATCGACCCTACCCAGTTGAGCACCAAGGGGCTGTCGCACTACACCGATTCTGCGGCGAAGCTGGGCGTGGTCGAGTTTTTCATGCACATCATCCCCGACACGTTCATCGGTGCTTTCAATAAAGGTGAGGTGCTGCCGGTTCTATTCATTGCGGTGCTGTGCGGGTTTGCGCTTTCGGCCATTGGCGAGCGCGGCAAGCCGCTACTGGATGTACTGGAGTCCGCTTCGCACATGGTCTTCAAGATCTTCTCCTACCTGATGCGCTTCGCGCCGATCGGTGCCTTTGGTGCCTTGGCGTTCACGGTCGGGCAGTACGGCATTACCTCGTTGGGCTCGTTGGCCAAGCTGATCATGACGCTGTACATCGCCTGCGCATTTTTCGTGTTTGTGGTGCTGGGGAGCATCTGCCGCGCGCATGGCTTCAGTCTGTGGAAGTTGCTGCGCTACTTGCGCGAAGAGTTCCTGGTGGTCCTCGGCACGTCGTCCACCGAGCCGGTAATGCCGCGGATGTTGGAAAAACTCCAGGCCCTGGGTTGCAACAAAGGCGTGGTCGGGCTGGTGCTGCCCACGGGTTACTCGTTCAACCTCGACGGTACGGCGATCTACCTCTCGCTGGCGGCGGTGTTCATTGCCCAGGCCTGCAACATCGATCTGAGCCTGACCCAGACCGTGACCATGCTGGCAATCATGCTGCTGTCCTCGAAAGGCGCCGCCGGTGTCACCGGCTCCGGTTTTGTCGCACTGGCGTCAACGTTGACGGTCATTCACGACATTCCCTTGGCCGGCCTTGCCCTGCTGATCGGTATCGACCGCTTCATGTCGGAAGCCCGGGCCTTGACCAGCCTGGCCAGTAATGCGGTGGCGACCGTGGTGATGTCCCTCTCGGAAAATGCCTGCGATCGCGAAGTACTGATGCGGACGCTGGACGGCAAACCTTCCCCCATTGCCATCTCGGCCCAGGCCCAGAACCCGGACTGGGATGGTGTGACGGTCACGGACCGCGTCTGACCGGTCGCGGCTGCGCCCAGACACCTTAAACACCTCAAATAAACACTCCCCGCCAGGCACAACTGGCGGGCGCGGAGTCGTGCGCCTGTGCATCGGCCCCGTTACTTATAAGAACAAGAGAACTGACTTATGCTCGCATTGCTTGGCTTGGCCATGGTGGTGGTTTTCACCTTCCTGATAATGACTAAACGGCTGTCGCCGATTGTCGCCCTGACGCTGGTTCCGATAGTGTTTGCCGTGATTGGCGGTTTCGGCGGCACTACCGGCAAGATGATGCTCGACGGCTTGAAAATGGTCGCACCGTCGGCCGCGCTCCTGCTGTTCGCGATCCTGTTTTTCGGCTTGATGATCGACGCCGGCCTGTTTGACCCGCTGATTCGCAAGATCCTCAAGCGCGTCAACGGCGACCCGATGAAAATCGCTGTCGGCACCGCGTTGCTTTCGCTGGTGGTGGCATTGGACGGTGACGGCACCACCACCTACATGATCACCTGCGCAGCCATGCTTCCGCTGTATAAGCGCATCGGCATGAACCCGATGATTCTGGCGACCATTTCCATGCTTTCGCTGAGCATCATGAGCGGCATGACCCCCTGGGGAGGGCCCGCGACCCGCGCGATCGCGGCACTGGGCCTGGATGCCGGGGCCTACTTCGTACCCTTGCTGCCGACCATGATCGGCGGCGCGATGTGGGTGGTGTTCACCGCGTTCCTGCTGGGCCGCGCCGAGCGCAAGCGCATCGGTAACATTCAATTGGAGAGCGGCGGCGGTAACTGCTACATCAACGCAATACTCGAGGACACGCCGCACAAGCGCCCGAAACTGGCCTACGTCAACCTGCTGCTGGTCATCGCGGTGATGGTCGCGCTGGTGATGGGGATCATGCATTCCGCGATCCTGTTCCTGATCGGGTTCGTCCTGGCGCTGATGATCAACTATCCGCAACTGGATATTCAGAAGGAACGCATCCTTGCCCATTCGGGCAACGCCATGACGGTCGTATTGTTGGTGTTTGCCGCGGGCATCTTTGCCGGGATTTTCTCTGGCACGAAGATGGTCGATTCTCTCGCGCAGACACTGGTTGACTGGATTCCGCCGTCCTGGGGGCACCTGTTCCCGCTGGTCGTGGCCGTTACCAGCATGCCGCTGACGTTCGTCCTGTCCAACGATGCCTACTACTTCGGCGTGGTGCCTATCCTGGCCAACGCCGCCGCGGCCTACGGCATTGATCCGCTGGAGATCGCCCGCGCATCGATTCTGGGGCAGCCGGTGCATCTGATGAGCCCGTTGGTCGCCTCGACCCTGTTGTTGGTCGGGATGGTCGATCGCGATATCGGCGATTTCCAGAAAGCCACCGTCAAGTGGGCCGTGCTCACCTCATTGGTCATCACGGCGCTGGCTTTGTTGACCGGGGCGATCAGTCTCTTCACCTGATTCAACCCAACCTCCTGTTTTTCACTGACGCGCCTCACCCGCGAGGCGCGCGATCTCCTGCACGCCAAATAACAACAATGAGTAGTTTGCTATGAACACTGTACATACCCAACGGGTGCTGTTTTCACTGCTTGGTTTGTTGCCGCTGGCCAGTGCCAGCGCCGAAGGATTTATCGATGACAGCAAGCTCAAGCTGCAATTGCGCAACGTCTATTTCAATGAAAACTTTCGCGACGAGCATGGCTTGAGTGCCCGATCGGCCAGGACCGCCAAGAGCGAACGCACCGAATGGGCCCAGGGATTCCTGCTGGATTACCAGTCGGGATTCACCCCAGGCACCGTTGGGTTTGGGGTGGATGCCCTGGGCCTGCTTGGGGTCAAGCTCGACTCCGGACGTGGCCGCAGCGGTACAGGCTTGTTGCCGGTTCACGCTGACGGGCGTGCGGCCGACGAGTTCGCCAGCCTGGGCATGACCGCCAAGGCCCGACTGGCCAAGACCACGCTCAAATACGGGACCTTGCTGCCCAAGACACCGGTACTGATCTACAACGATGCGCGTCTGATGCCGCAAACCTACCAAGGCGCACAGATCAACAGCCTCGACATCGAGAACCTCAGCCTCACCGGGGGCCACCTCGATCGATTCAAGCTGCGTGACTCCACCGACAGCATGCCGATTGTGCCCGACGGCTATAGCGGCGCTGAATCCGGAGACTTCAGTTATGCCGGCGGAGAATACAAGCTGGGGAAAAACATTCGCCTGAGTTACTTCTACGGCGAACTGGAGAACTTCTACCGGCAGCATTTTGCCGGCATCCAGCACGATCTACCCTTGGGCGGCGGCGTGCTGACCAGTGATTTGCGCTACTTCAACAGTGTCGATAGCGGCTCTGCCTACGGCGGCAAGATCGATAACAACATGCTCAGTGGGCAACTGTCCTACGCCATTTCCGGGCATACCTTCGGTGGCGGGTATCAGACCCTCAGCGGGGATGCCGGGTTGCCATACATCAGTGGCGCGACCGTCTATTCGTTCAGTAACGCCGGTATCGGTAAGTTTATCGAAGAGGACGAGAAGACCTGGATGCTCAACTACGGCTTCAACTTCGCCGCCCTGGGTGTCCCTGGCCTGACCTTTTCCACGCGTTACCTGAGCGGTAACGACGGTAAGTCCAACACCACGGTCAAGGAATGGGAACGCGATGCCGAACTGGCCTACGTGGTGCAGCAAGGCACCTTCAAAGGCCTGGGAGTGAAGCTGCGCAATTACGTCTACCGCTCGGATTTCTCCCGTGGTCGTGACAGTAATCGGATCTACTTCACCTACGACATCGCGCTCTGGTGATCCACTGCTCGCGGCCACGCGACATTCGCGGCCACGCGACATTCGCGGGCCGCTTTTGCATCGGCGGCTTCATAGGATCGGGGTGAAGGAATCAAAT
Source organism: Pseudomonas veronii (assembly GCF_002028325.1). Lineage (NCBI taxonomy): Bacteria > Pseudomonadati > Pseudomonadota > Gammaproteobacteria > Pseudomonadales > Pseudomonadaceae > Pseudomonas > Pseudomonas veronii. Next base: position 2,234,561 of record NZ_CP018420.1, read on the forward strand.
AATGTCGTTCAAAACCAAAATACTGTTGCTGACCTTATTGCCGGTGCTGTTGTTTGCGCTGGTTTTAGGGTTGAGCGCGCGCAGCACGTTGCAGGCCCAGGCCGAGCAGGAAGTCGCACAGACCCGTGAGCGGCTGCTCGAGGAAAGCCGCACCCGACTCAAGGATTACGCGAGCATCGCTCAGACGTCCATCACCGAACTGTATGAGCGGGCGGCTGCCGGGGACCTTTCCGGGCGAGCCTTGGCAATCAGCCGACTGTCCAACGTGAAGTATGGCGATGACGGGTATTTCATCGGCTATGACAGTCAGGTCGTGCGCCTGTTTCGCGGTGACAGCAGCGAAGGCGTCGGCACCAACATGAGTGATCGCAAAGACATCAACGGGAAGTACCTGAACCGCGAGATGGTCGAAGCGGCCAAAAACCAAACGCACTTCGTCACCTATTCGGGTGGGGTCGTCAACACCGATAAGGTGGTGCCCAAGCTCGCTTACAGTTTCTATTTGCCCAAGTGGGACATGGTTGTCGTCACCGCGGTCAATCTGGACAGCATTGAAACCCAGGTCGCCAACGTGCGGGCCGATGTCGAGCTGCGCATACACCACTTGATGCTCAGCATTGCGCTTATCGCTGCCGCGCTGATCGGCATCATCGGGGCACTCGCGCTTCTGCTGGTCAAGCGCAGCTTACGGCCCTTGACCTTGATCCGCGCTCACCTCGATGAAATCGCCGCGGGCGAGGGGGATCTGACGCGGCGGCTGCCGCTTGTGAGTCGCGACGAACTGGGGCAACTGGCCGGTTCGTTCAATGCCTTTATCGAAAAGATTCACAGCCTGGTCAGCCAGATCGTCGCGATGAGCGAACAGTTGACCGGGTCTGTCAGCCATGTGGCCGAGCAGAGCCGGCAGATTGACCGGGCCATGGATCGGCAGCGCCTGGAAACCGACCAAGTGGCCGCGGCGATAAACCAGATGTCATCGGCGGCGCAGGAAGTCTCGGCCAGCGCGCACAATGCGGCAAACGCAGCGGTCGAGACCGACAGGCAGTCCCGTCACGCCAGGCAGATCGTCAACGGCAGTATTGCGCGCATTCAGGCACTGACGGTCGAGCTGGATGAGAGTGGCCTGTCGATGCAGAATCTGCAAAACGACGTGACGTCTATCGTCACCGTGCTGGACGTCATTCGCTCGATTGCCGAACAGACCAACCTTTTAGCCCTCAATGCGGCCATCGAAGCCGCGCGTGCCGGTGCGGCCGGGCGCGGGTTTGCCGTGGTTGCCGATGAAGTGAGGGCGTTAGCCAGTCGCACTCAGCGCAGTACCCAGGAAATCCAAGCGATGGTCGAGCGTCTGGAGAGCGCTACCGGCGGGGTGGTCACGGCCATGCACCAATCCACCGAAGCCGCCCAGGGCGCTAACGCCGAGGCCGACCAGGCGGGTGAGTTTCTGGGCAACACGGTCGAGCTGATCGCCACGATCAATGCAATGAACGCGCAAATCGCAAGTGCCGCGGAAGAGCAAACCGCGGTGGCTGAAGAGATCAACCGCGGAGTGCATCAGATCGCACGCGCCATCGACGCGGTTGCCAACCAGACGCAGCAGGGCGTCCAGACCGTCGATGAGTTGTATGCGATCGGCAGCCGCCTGCAAGGCTTGCTGGGGCAATTCAGAATCTGAGGCCTCCCTGCAGGGATACCGCGCTTATCAGGCGTTGACCGTCACCGCGTTTTGCTTGCGATACAAGATCGTCGTCGCGGTGAACCCGCACAACGCCGCAAACATCAGCCAGTAGGCCGGTGATGCCTTATCGCCGGTTACTTGCACCAAAAGGGTGGATACGGCGGGTGTAAAGCCGCCAAACACTGCGGTCGCCAAGCTGAACGCCAGGGAGAACCCGACGACCCTGACGTTCTGCGGCATCACCTCAGTCAGCGCGGCAACCATTGCGCCGTTGTAAATGCCAAAGAAGAACGAGAAGTACAGCAGCACGCTGAGGAGTCGTTCGAAGCTGGCCGCGGCGGCCAGCCAATGCATGGCGGGGTAAGCGGTGCATAGGCACAACAAAGAGATCGCCAGCAATAACGGGCGCCGGCCGATACGGTCGGAGAGTGTGCCGCCGATGGGCAACCAAATGAAGTTGCTCAGGCCGACGAAGAGCGTGACCACCAGGCTGTCGGTGGTGCTCAGGTTCAGTACCGAACGGCCGAAAGTCGGGGTGTAGACGGTGATCAGGTAGAACGTGGTGGTGGTCATCGACGCCAACAGACCGCCAGCCAGTACCGTGCGCCAGTTGTCGCGCATTGAGCGGAACACTTCATTGGCCGTTGGGTGATGCTTGCGTGCTTTGAACGCCTCGGTTTCCTGCAACGAACGGCGAATGATGAAGATGAACGGGATGATCACGCAGCCGATAAAGAACGGGATGCGCCAGCCCCAGGCAGCTACCTCGGCGGCTGCCATGGACGCGTTGATCGTGTAACCCAGCGCTGCCGCAAGAATGATCGCCACTTGTTGGCTGGCCGATTGCCAACTGGTGTAGAACCCGCAGCGGCCCGGCGTGGCGATTTCAGCCAGGTACACCGAAACGCCCCCCATCTCCGCCCCGGCGGAGAAGCCCTGCAACAGTCGTCCCATCAACACCAATACCGGTGCTGCCACTCCGATGCTGGCGTAGCCGGGCACGAGTGCAATCAATACCGTCCCGGCCGCCATGATCGACAGCGTTACGATCAGGCCCTTGCGCCGTCCCACCTTGTCGATGTACGCCCCCAGCACGATAGCGCCCAGCGGACGCATCAGGAACCCGGAGCCGAATACGGCGAAGGTCATCATCAGCGAAGCGAACTCGCTGGTGGCAGGAAAGAACGTCTGGGAGATGTAGGTCGCGTAGAACCCGAACAGAAAGAAGTCGAACTGTTCGAGAAAGTTGCCGCTGGTGACCCGCAGGATGGCGCCCAGTTTTGAACCCTTGGACGGGGTGTTTTGTGTTGTTGTTTTCATTATGGCTACCGTGGTGATCAATCTTGTTTTTGGAATGACGGTCTTGACGATCAGTCGCTTGCGGCGTTGATGGGGTTGGGTTGACGTTTTTCGATGGAGTACTTGAGCAGCGCGGCGCTGCGGAAGATGCCGTGGGCGAATTTGCTGTAGGGCATGGTCAGGAAAAAAGCCATGACCAGGCCGAGATGGATCGCCAGCAACAGGCCCAGGGCCATGCTTTCGCGAAACGCCAGGAGTGCCAGGCCGCTGGCGCTGACGAGAAACAACAGTGCGATGAAGCCGCGATCCATGGGCTTCTGCTGTTCATCGCCGTGTTCGGCGTTGCGCCGCAGGTTCAACCACAAGAGCCCCGCCGGGCCGACCAGCAACCCGAACCCGCCGACGATGCCGAGCATCACCGGCACGCTCAAGACGGGGTAGGGCGCCGACCAGCCCAGCAGGAAATGGTAGAGCGTGGCCACGCCGGTGGCGGCGAAGCACAGCATGAAGCCGTAGAAGGTGAAGTGATGGAAGCGCCGCCGCCACAAGGTGAATCGATCATCGGCGTTATTGCAGCCCTCGCCGTGGCCACCATCCAGGTACTTGAGCGTGGCCACATTGGCGCTCGCTTCCAGGGCCGCCGATGTTGTTTGCTGGCAGGAGGCCTCGACCGGCGAGACATTGCGCCAAAAGCGCCGCACGCCGATCGCCAATGCAAGCACCGCGAAACCAAACACTGCGCCGAACATCAGGGCCAGGGTGTTATGCGGGAAGATTCCGTAGAAATTCCCCCCGGGCATTGCCGTGAACAGATTGCCCATCATCATCAACGTCAGGCAGAGGAACAGCGCCAGCCCCGCGCCGGATGCCAGCGCCAGGGTCAGCCCGTTGCGCCGGTATAACGTGCCCATCGCTTGCGGCCAGGCGTACTCGGCATACGTGTCGAGGCGGACTTTGGCCATGGCCTTGGGCACATTGATCGCAAATTCATGCGGTGCGGCGTACTGGCAGGCATGCAGGCACGCACCGCAGTTATGGCAAAGGTTCGCCAGGTAATGGATGTCCGCCTGAGAAAATTCCAGGCGTCGGGTCATGGCCGGGAATACCGCGCAGAAGCCCTCGCAATAACGGCAGGCATTGCAGACCGTCATTTGTCGCTGGACTTCACTTTCATCAAGGTTGAGGACGGGAATCAGCGTGCCCGGCGCCTTGGGATCAAACAGCTGCATGTTGCGGCTCCTGGGATGAAGGGGTGATGAAGCCGGCCGCGGCGGCGGCTTGCACGCCGGCAATGCGACCGAATGCGGTGCCGATGGCCATGCCGATGCCGGCGGTGTAGCCCTTGCCCAATACGTTGCCAGCCATCATTTCTCCGGCGACGAACAGGTTCGGGCTCGCCTGGCCGTTGAAGCGAACGGCGGCGGTAGCGTCGGTGGCGAGGCCTAAATAGGTGAAGGTCACGCCCGGCTTGAGCGGGTAGGCGCAGAAGGGGGGCTTGACCAATGGGCGGGCCCAATGGGTTTTGGCGGGCGTCAAACCTTCGGTGCGGCAATCGTCCAGGGCGGTGTGGTCGAACGTACCGACGCGGCAGGCCGCGTTGTAGGCCTGGATGGTGCTGACAAATGGCGCCACCGGGAGCTTCAGCTGGCGCGCCAGGTCTTCCAGCGAGTTGGCTTTGGTGCCCGGAAACACCGGCGGCATGAACCGACCGATGGCTTGTTGGTCGATGATCGAATAAGCCTGTTGACCGGGCTGCCCCGCGACCAGGCGCCCCCAGATCGCATAGCGCTTGGGCCAGAAATCCTCGCCCTCGTCATAGAAGCGCTCGCCGTCGCGATTGACCACCACGCCCAGCGATACACAATCGATACGCGTGCAGATGCCGCCGTCATACAACGGTGCGCGGGCGTCGATGGCCACCATGTGCGCCTGGGTCGGGTCGCCGATAAAATCGGCGCCCAGTTGCTGCATGCGCCGCAGCAGTACGCCGGTATTGAAGCGCGTGCCGCGAATCAGAAAGTTGTCCGAAGGCCACTCGCCGCGCTCGTTTTGCCCCCACGCTTCACGCAGCCATTCGCGGTTGGATTCGAACCCGCCCGCCGCCAGCACGCACGTCCTGGCCTGGATACGTTCGGCGGGCAGACGTTGCCCTTCGGCATCGCGCGCGCTCAGGTGGGCCGCGACAAATGTTCCCCCGTTCAATTCGATGTCGGTCACTTGCGCGTTGTAGCGGATGTTCACGCCCAACCGCTCGGCGCTGCGGTAATACGCGTTCACCAACGCCTTGCCGCCGCCCATGAAAAACGCGTTGGTGCGCGCGACATGCAGCGCGCCGGACAACGACGGCTGAAAATGCACGCCATGGGCGCGCATCCAGTCACGGCAGTTCGATGAGGCGCGGATGACCAGACGAGCGAGCTTCTCGTTGGTCATCCCGCCGGTGACTTTCAGCAGATCCTGCCAATACTCCTCTTCGGGGTAGGCCTCGACCAATACATCCTGGGGCGCGTCGTGCATGCAGCGCAGGTTGCGGGTGTGTTGCGAGTTGCCGCCGCGCCAGGCTTTGGGCGCGCTTTCAAGCAACATCACGCTGGCGCCGGCCTCTCGGGCCATTAACGCCGCGCACAAGGCGGCATTGCCGCCGCCAATGACTAATACGTCGATCATCATCACTCCTCGATCGCGAGGAGGCGTGAACGAAGGGCTCCTCGCGAGTGGCGAGACCTTAGGGCAGCGAGCGTTGGGTCGAAAGGCGCGTTAGCGGTTGGGGTGTTTAGTTTTCGTAAAGGCTTTGCGGGTTGCCGCTGGCCCTGAAGCGCGGGCGAGGGCGGCTGGAGATCAGGGCGTGATGTCTTCGATCCACGAGGCGCCCGGCCATTGATGATCGATCACCAGCTGCCGCGCCACATCGGTGATGACCAGCCGCGCCGCGAGTGCCGCGGGCGCCAGCTCATCATCCGGCAGTGTCGCCAACAGGTTTCGCCGGCCGACATGAGCATCGGCGATTTCCACCACCGAAAGCCCCGACTCGCCTTTGAGCGCCACCGCCGCGCCGGGCTGGATGGTGGCCGCGTGGCCGGCGCGTACAGCGTTCATCAACACGGCCAGGCCATCCACCTCCATGATGATGTTGGGCGTCAACCCCGACCGCTCGAACGCCGCCATCAGCGTTGAGCGCAAACCGTGTTGCGCACTCGGCATCACCAGTGGCAGTTGCCCCAGGTCCGCCATTTGCACAGAGCTTCCTTGCGGGGCATCCGGCAAGTGTGGCGAGCAGATGACAAACAGTTTCTCGTCAAGCAGCGGCGTCACGCTCCAGCGCTTGCCCCCTTCAAGTTGAAACAAAATGGCCAGATCGATTTGCCGGGCATTGAGTTGCGTGGCCAGATGCCCGGACAGCATCTCGATCAGGTGCAACTGAATATCCGGATACCGCGCGCGCATCGCATTGATCAAGGGCAGGGCAAGCACCGTGGCCGTGGTGGGCGGCAAGCCCACGGTGACATACCCGCTCATCCGCCCACGGTGTGCCGCCAGGATCGCATTCTCGGCTTGCCTCAAGCACAACTGCGCATGGTGCAGGAAGGCCATGCCGGCCGGGGTCGGTGTGACGCCGGTGGTCGTGCGGTTCAGCAGGCGGGTCGAGAGTTCGCTTTCGAGTTTGGCGATCTGCTGGCTCAGCGCCGACACGCCCACGTCCAGCTCAAGGGCTGCGCGGCCCAGGCTGCCGTGTTCGACAATGTTGACGAAATAGCGCAGTTGTCTTAATTCCAAGCGTTACTGCTCCACTTCAAATGAGTACCTACCTGTGTAATGGTGGGTCGGGGAACGTCAGCCACCACGCACCGAGCGGGCGAGGCGGCGCGTGGTCAGCCTGAGAGGTAACGCGTCGGCCGTCAACTTCCAGCGTTGGGTTCGCTGCTGGCCGGCGTTGTTGGCGTGCGCCAATTCATAACATGCGGCGCAGCACGTCGCTACGAGGGTCTTTGTCGTAGAAGCGGTGCTTGAGCGCACCGGCGATGTGCAACAGGATCAGCCCGAGCAAGGTATACGCAAGTACCTTGTGCAGCCACTGGAAGACGACGAACCAGTCGTCATTTTTCGCCAGCAGCTCCGGCAGGTTGATCCCGAAAAAGAACACCCCGTCGCTCATCGTGTAGGTGCTCGACATCGAGTAACCCATCAGCGGCACGATCACGAGCAGCGCATACATCACGCGTTGCGCCAGTCTCGACACAAACCGCTCATGCTTCGCCAGCGTTCCCGGCGGCTGTGGCAGCCTGGGGCTGTGCAACCGCAGGGCGATCTGAACCAGCACCACCAGGAACGTCAGCACCCCGAAGGACTTGTGCCAGGGGTAATAGAGCTCGAACTTGCTTGCCACTTCGTCAGGCATGCCGGTCATATGCCAGCCGGCCCAGAGCAGGCCGGCGACGAGTGCGGCGCGCAGCCAGTGCAACATGCGCAGGGACGTCGGATACCGATCGGTGCTCTGTTCGTCAGTCGGGTTCATCGTGGTCTCTCCATGGGTATCAAAGGCCTCAGCGGCGGCGGGGCGGTCAGGCCCGATTTTTTTCAGGTGGGCAGCAGCACGGTGATGACCTTCTCCTCGGTGTAGGCCATCGCGCCGCCGAAACCGCCCTCGCGTCCGATGCCACTGGTCTTGACACCGCCCCAGGGCAGGTTGGCATCCAGCGGGCTCCAGCAGTTGACACCCACGGCGCCGACCTTCACCGCCGCGGCCACGCGATGCGCGCGCGCCAGGTCGGTGGTCCACACCGTGGCGGCCAGGCCGTAGGTGGAATCGTTGGCCAGTGCGACAGCCTCGTCTTCGCTGTCGAACGTGATCACGGTGCCGACGGGGCCGAAGATTTCGTCGCGGGCGATCGCCATCTCGTTGTTGGCGTTGGCGAAGATCGTCGGCCGGACAAACCAGCCGCGCTCAGGCGTCGAAACGCCACCGGCGAGCAGAGTAGCGCCTTGGTCGATGCCCAGTTGGATGTAACGGTTCACGCGATCGAATTGCGCTTTCTTGGCCACCGGGCCCATCTGTACGCCGGGTTCGCGCGGATCGCCGACCTTGACCGCTCGCGCCGCCTCGGCCAGCGCTGCGGCGAAACGCTCGGCAATGCCGCGCTGCACCAAAATGCGCGAGCCGGCGGCACAGACCTGGCCCTGGTTGGCGAACAACCCGAGGGTGCAACCGCGCAGCGCGTCGTCAAAGGGCGCGTCGTCGAAGACGATCTGCGGGCTCTTGCCGCCCAGTTCCAAGGCCACGTGCTTGAACAGCACACCGGCGGTGCGCTGGATCTCGCGTCCCGCCTCGGGGCTGCCGGTGAAGCTGATCTTGGCGACGTGCGGGTGTTCGCACAACGCACGGCCCACCTCGGCGCCGTAGCCGGTGACCACGTTGATCACGCCATCGGGGAAACCCGCTTCCTGAGCCAGCGCGGCCAGGTGCAGGGCGGACTGCGGCGTTTCTTCCGAAGGCTTGATGACCACGGTGCAGCCGGCGGCGAGCAACGCCGCGAGTTTCCAGACGGTGATCATCAGCGGCGAGTTCCAGGGCACGATCGCACCGACTACGCCCACCGGCTCGCGGACTGTGTACGAGAGCGTCTTGGTGCCGAAGTAGCCGCCAGTGGGAATGGTGCGCCCCTCCAACTGGTTGGCCCAGCCGGCGGCGGCACGCAGGTTGGCGACCGCGTTGGGGACGTCCAGCCGGCGCGGTTCGAGCGGCGAACGGCCGATGGCGTCGGCGTCCAGGTCGGCCAGCATGTCGGTGTCGCGCTCTACCAGGTCTGCCAGTTTCACCAGCAGCCGCCCGCGCTGGGCGCCATCGAGCTGGCGCCAGGCGCCATGTTCGAGTTGGCGCTGCGCGGCGGCTACGGCGCGGTCCACGTCTTCGGCCGTGCCGCGTGCGCAGCTGCCGTACACCTGTTCTGTCACGGGGTTGACCAGGGCAATGCGCCGGCCGTCGGAGGCTTCGACGCCAGTGCCGGCGATGAAGTGATTCAAATGTTCAGTCATGTTTGAGGCCTAAGTGATGGAGGACCGGTGTGAACCGCTCAAGCCTTGAAGGAGGCCAGTGCCTCGCGGGGCATCCGCGCAGTGCAAGGATTCAGGTATGCCGATCATCCCTATGGCGCGCCGCTTGCCGTTAGCCCGAATTGGCACTTGAGACGGCTGCCGTGAGCGCGCCGCCCCGCGAATTGAGGCGTGCACAAAGGAATGTGCAGGTTTTGCGCTATGTGCGAATATCGCCGGGAAGAATGCTCAAAAAAAAAGAATATTGGCAGAGGCTTTCGGCACCATGAAAAACCCGCTCATCAGCCACTTTCAAGATATCCATGTGCATGCGGCCACCATCGAGGAATGGAGCCAGGACTACAGTCAATTAACCGCGGGTTCGGCTGAGAGTTCGCTCATGCAACTGTCGACTGCCGGTTGCCATGTGTTTCGCGAGCAGATCAACCAGCGCGTCGTGCAACACGGCGCGGCGCCGCGAGGCAAGATGTGTTTTGCCGTGCCGATCACCGTGCCGGGTTCGGTTCGGATGCAAGGGCGGGAGGTGGACGACAGCAGCCTGTTCTTCCTTCACGGTGGCGAGGAGTTCATGTTCCATATGCCGATGGGCATGGAGTTGTTGTCCATCACGTTCGAGCGTGAATTGTTCGAGCAGGCACTGGCGCAAACGGCGTCGGCGAAGGAGGTCGGCCAGTTGCTGCGTCAGCCGGTGATCAGGGTGTCCACGCAGCGCGTTGCCGGCGCTCGTCGGCGCTTGCTGGCGATGTTCTCCCAGGCCCTGATGCACGAAGCGCTCGACAGCACGCGAGACCGCGAGCGGGAGCAGGCGTTGGAACAGGCCATGCTTGGCGAGCTGCTGCAACTCTTGACCGACCCGGCCTGTGACAAGCAGCAACGCAGCCCAAGTTCCACGGGAAGTTTCATCGTCGAGAAATGCCACCGTCTGGCGACGGCGCAGTTGAACAGCGTGCCCAGCGTGAACGACTTGTGCCAGCGCCTGCAAGTCAGTCGGCGCACCGTGCAGAACAGCTTTCGCGCGGTCGCCGAGACCACGCCCCTGAACTACCTGCGCTCCGTGAGGCTCAACGGTGTGCGCCGGACCTTGATGTCCACCCGCGCGTCGGAGCTCTCGATCGGCGATATCGCTGCCCAATGGGGCTTCTATCACCTCAGCCATTTCGCCGCGGAGTACCACGCGCTGTTCGCCGAGTTACCGTCGCACACCGCACGTGCCGCCATCGCCGTCTGCGCGCGGGCCTGACGATCCAGTTGTTACGGTGCTGCCGATCTGCTCACGGATAGTGCATGGACTGTCCTCTTTAGTAGCACATCGTCCGGACAGAATCGGATGGGCGACTGCGAAGTATCCGACGACTACATTTAAATCAATCACTTAAGTCGACAGGCCAGAACCTGGCACGCCTCGTGCATTTTTGAATTTATGGATAATTGGATACAAAAATGCAAAGGTACCGCCGAATGCAATTTGCCCCCGCTTACGTTGACCGTCAGCCCCTGACTGCCGAGGAAGAGGCCTACAACTTCCTGCTCAATGCCATTTGCGGCGGCCGCTACCGCAAGGGCGACCGCCTGATTGCCGAAGACATCGCCAGTGAAATCGGTATGAGCCGCATGCCGGTGCGTGAAGCGTTCCGCCGCCTGGATGCCCAGGGCCTGGTGACCTTGCGCCCCAACCGCGGCGCCATCGTCGGCGGCCTGGATATCGATGAGCTGCACGAAGTCTTCGAGATGCGCAGCGCCCTCGAAGGCCTGGCGGTGCGTGTTGCGGTCGGTCGTATCGGCGAGCGCCAACTGGCGGCCCTGGAGCGCTTGCTGGACGAAATGGACGACTACCGCGACGAAAGCGCCGTGTGGGTCAGCCGGCACCGCGCGTTCCATGAATACCTGTGCAGCCTCAGCGGCCGGCCGCGGCTGATGAAGCAGATTTCGGCGTTGTACTCACTGGTCGAGGCGCCCATGCGCTTGTGGTTGCAACACGGTGAGAAACCCCTCAGCGCGCGCCAGGAACACGCGGTGATCCTCGACGCCATCCGTGCCGGTGACGCGGCGCGCGCCGAAGCCGTGGTGCGCGAGCACATCGAAGGCACCGTGCCGGCGCTGATTCAATTCCTGCAATCGGAACAATAGAAGCGGGCCCAAGCCCGCCTGTGTGTTGACGTTGAGTCCTGCCCCCGTTATTCAACGAACTGGAGTGTCTGGTCATGCATAAACGCCGCGCCTTGCTGGTGGCTCTCTCTCTCGGCCTCTGTACCCCATGGGCCTTCGCTGCGCCCCAGGTGCCGGAGCGTCTGCAGAAAGTCGATAAGCTCATCTACTGCTCGGGGATGGATTCACCGCCCCTGGTGTCCTTCGACGAAACCCAGAAACCGCGCGGGCTCACCGTCGACCTCGGCGTGGAAATCGCCAAGCGCCTGGGCGACAAACAGGTGCAATGGCGGGTGATTCCGTTCTCCGGGCTGGTGCCGGCGTTGCTCGCCCAGCAGTGCGACATGATTGTCGATCAACTGTTCGACAAGCCCGAACGGCGACAGGTGATCGACATCGTCAACTACATGTATTCCAGCCAGTCGGTGGTGGTGCCCAAGGGCAACCCCAAGGGCATCAAGACCCTGGATGACCTGTCTGCGCACAAAGTGGCAGTGCTCAACGGTTCCACCATCAAGACCCTGTTGGACACCCAGAACGACAGCCTGACCAAGGCCGGCAAGCCACCGATGAAGCTGGTGGTCTACAACACCGACACCGACGCGTTCCAGGCCCTGCGCATCAGCCAGGTCGACGCCTACGGCACCACCGTGGAAACCGCCGGTTACTACGCGGCCATGGCCCCGGACCTGTTCCAGGAAGGCGTGCCGGCGTTCAGTCGCATCCTCACTGGCCTGGGCATGCGCAAGGACGACCCGCAACTGACCGCCGCCGTGCAGCAGATCATCAGCGACATGCGCAGCGATGGCAGCTACGTGCGGTTGCTGGACAAATGGCATGTCAGCAGCGACACACTCGACTGAGGCAAACCTGCGATGAATTTCAATTGGGATGTGTTCTGGCAGTACCTGCTACAGCCCAGCGGGGTGTACCTCACCGGGCTCTGGTTGACCTGCCTGATCAGCGTGCTGGCGATGCTGCTCGGCTGCGTGTTGGGGCTGGCGGCGGCGCTGCTGCGCTTGTCGAAGAACCCGCTGTTGCACCTGCCGGTGCGCTTTTATGTGTGGTTGATGCGCGGTACGCCGTTGCTGGTGCAGATCGTGTTTCTGTACACCGCTTTGGCGGCGGGCGGGATTTTCCGCTTCGAGGACATCGAGCTGTTCGGCCTGATCGTGCCCGGCAATATCCAGGCGGCCATCATCGCCCTGGGCCTCAACGAAGGCGCGTACATGGCCGAGATCATCCGCGCCGGTATCGGCGCGGTGGACAAGGGCCAATACGAAGCCGGGCGTTCCCTGGGCATGGGCTTCGCCAAGCTGATGCGGCGCATCGTGCTGCCCCAGGCCTTCCGGGTGATCGTGCCGCCGCTGGGCAATGAGTTCAACGTGATGCTCAAGAACACCACCCTGGTCAGCGTGATCGGTGTGCAGGAGCTGCTGCTCAGTACGCAGATGATCACCTCGGCGACCTTCCGCGTATTTGAGCTGTACCTGGTGGTCGCCCTCTACTTCTTGACGCTGACGACACTGTGGGGCTTTTTCCAACGCTGGCTGGAGACGCGCTTCAGCCAGTCCGACCGGCCCACCGCGCCGCCGACGGCGTCCAGCCGCCTGTTCGGGCGCAGCACCCTGAAACTGCTGAGGGGACGTTAACCATGGCGCACCAAAGTGAAGAACTGATCATCGAAGCGCTGGATATCCACAAGTCGTTCGGTACATTGCCGATTCTCAAGGGCATCTCGCTGCAAGTACGCCGTGGCGAGGTAGTCGTGCTGATCGGCGCCTCCGGCTCCGGCAAGACCACCTTTATCCGCTGCATCAACCTGCTGGAAGACATCCAGGGCGGGCGCATCCGCGTCAACGGTCGCGCCATGGGTTATCGCGAGCGCAGCGACGGCAGCCTGGTGCGCGATTCAGAGCGTAACATCGCCCGTCAGCGTCGCGACATCGGCATGGTGTTCCAGCGTTTCAACCTGTTCCCGCACATGACCGCGCTGGAAAACATCATCGAAGCGCCGATCCAGGTGCTCGGCACGCCGCGTGCGCAAGCGCTGGAACAGGCCCGTGGCCTGCTGGCGCGGGTCGGCCTGGCGGACAAGGCCAGCCATTACCCGTCGATGCTCTCCGGCGGCCAGCAGCAACGGGTGGCGATCGCCCGCGCGCTGGCGATGAAGCCCCAGGCGATGCTGTTCGACGAGCCCACCAGCGCCCTCGACCCGGAAACCGTCGGCGAAGTGCTGCAGGTGATGAAGGAACTGGCCGAGGAGGGCATGACCATGGTGGTGGTCACCCATGAGATGGGCTTCGCCCGTGAAGTGGCCGACCGCGTGGTGGTGCTCGACCAGGGCGAACTGATCGAGCAGGGCCCGCCGGAACAGATCTTCAGCCACCCCAGCCATCCGCGTACCCGAGCCTTTCTCAGCCGCGTGTTATGACTTTTTTTGAAGAGCCTTTGCCATGTTGAAATTTTCTGCTCACGAGTACCCTTATCCGTCGCAACGCCAAAGCGTCTTCGCCCGTCGCGGCATGGTCGCGGCGTCCCAACCGCTGGCCGCCCAGGCCGGGATCGAGATCATGCAAAAGGGCGGCAATGCCATCGATGCCGCCATCGCCACGGCGGCGGCGCTCACCGTGGTGGAACCCACCGGCTGCGGCCTGGGCGGCGATGCCTTTGCCCTGGTGTGGTGCAAGGGCCAGTTGCACGGCCTGAACGGCAACGGCCACGCGCCGGCCGCCTTGAACATCGAGGCGGTCAAGGCGGCGGGCCATGAGCGGATGCCGCTGTACGGCTGGACACCGGTCACCGTGCCCGGTTGTCCATCGGCCTGGGCGGAGCTGTCGCAACGCTTCGGCAAGTTGCCCTTTGCCGAACTGCTGCAACCGGCGATCAGCCTGGCGCGCGACGGTTTCCCCGTGTCGCCGGTGGTCGCCCATCAATGGCAGATCGCCCTGAACGAATTCAGCCCCCATCGCGACGCGGTGCTGGACGCCTGGTTCGACACGTTCCTGATCGACGGGCGCGCACCACAGGCCGGGCAGATCTTCCGCAACCCGGCCCAGGCCCGCACGCTGGAAGAACTCGCCGCGACCCGCTGCGAAAGCCTCTATCGCGGCGCCTTGGCCGAGCGCCTTGACGCGCACTCCCGCGCCAGCGGCGGCTACCTGCGCGCCAGCGACCTCAAGGATTACCGCGCGCAGTGGGTGGCGCCGATCCATATCAATTATCGCGGCGTGGACGTCTGGGAAATTCCGCCGAGCGGGCAGGGGCTGGTGGCATTGATGACGCTGAAGATCCTTGAAGGCTTCAGCTTCGATCACCGCGACAGCCAACAGACCTGGCACCGTCAGTTGGAAGCGATGAAGCTCGCCTACAGCGACGGCCTGCACTACATCACCGACCCCCAGCATATGCGTGTGGCGGTGGCCGATCTGCTGAGCGACGCCTACAGCACGCGCCGCCGCAGCCAGATCGGTGAACAGGCGCAGCCGCCCAAGCCCGGCGACCCCCACGCCAGCGGCACGGTATACCTGGCCACGGCGGACGCCGAAGGCAATATGGTTTCGTTCATCCAGAGTAACTACCACGGCTTCGGCTCCGGCGTGGTGCTGCCCGACAGCGGCATCGCCCTGCAGAATCGCGGGCAGGAATTCAGCCTCGATCCGGCCCACGCCAACTGCCTGGCCGCGGGCAAGAAAACCTTCCACACCATCATCCCGGGCTTTCTCACCAAGGACGGCCAGGCTCTCGGACCGTTCGGCGTGATGGGCGGCTACATGCAGCCCCAGGGCCATGTGCAGATGGTGATGAACCTGGTGGACTTCGGCCTCAACCCCCAGGCGGCCCTGGACGCACCGCGCTGGCAATGGCTGGGCGACATGAAGGTCGGCATCGAACACGGCGCTTCGCGGGACTTGGTCAATGCATTGGCGCGGCGCGGGCATAAGGTGCAGACCGACAGCGACCTGACCGACTACGGGCGTGGGCAGATCATTCTGCGCGACCCGGTCAGCGGCGTGCTGTGCGGGGGGACCGAGCCGCGGACGGATTCGCATATCGCCGTGTGGTGAGCCGCTGATCGAGCCCAAGGGCGCGGTTTCACTGCGCCTGCCGGCTCAGCTTGACCAGCAGTGCGGCCATCAACAACAGTATCGCCATCGTCACCAGCACGACCACGAAGCCTGCATCAAACGCCGCACGGGCGAACGCCGTCAGCATGGCGGCGCCCTCGGGTGACAAGGTCTCGGCGACTTTCAGCGCGTCGTCGAGGCTCTCGAATGTCATGGGGTTTCGGCTCAGCCATGACGGGATCATCAGGCCTGTCGAGTACGCGTAGATCGCTGACAAGAGGCTGCCTGCCAGTGTCACGCCCACCGCACCGCCCAGTTCGAACGAGACTTCCTCAAGGGAGGCGGCCATGCCGGCCTTGTCGGCGGGCACGCTGAGCATGATGGTGCTCGACGCTGCGGTCAGTGCCGCCCCCATGGTCAGGCCCAGCAGCGCCAGGCTGACGATTTGCAGCGGCACTGCGGCGTTGTACAGCGACACATAGGCCAGCATCGCGGCGGCTGACAGCAGCAATGTCCAGAACAGCATGCGTTGGTTGCCCAGGCGCGGCAGGTAGTAGCCGGCAAGCGGGCCGGCGACGAAGGAACCCAGTGGCAGCGGCAGGATGAACAGCGCCGCGTCCAGCGGCGACAGGCCCAGCACCAGCTGCAGGCGCTGGCTGAACACCAGTTCCATGCCAATCAAGGCGGCGGCGGACACGAGCGCTGCAATCACGGCATTTCTGAATCCGGGCGTGCTGAACAACGACAGATCGAGCATCGGTTGCGTCGCTCGGCGTTGGCGCCGAATGAACAGCGTGAGGCAGAGCGCACCGAGCACGACCGCCACCAGCATGGCGTCGAAGGAGGGCAGGCGTTTGCCGAGTTCCTTGACGGCATACGCCATGCTGATCAACCCGATCATCACCTGCAGCGAACCCAGCCAATCCCAACGTCGTTCTGGGTTTCCTGGGTGGTCGGGGATCAACAGCACGCCGACGAGCAACGCCAGCAGCACAATCGGCACGTTGATCAGAAACACCGAGCCCCACCAGAAATGCTCCAGCAACAAGCCACCCACCACCGGCCCGAACGCCGCGCCCCCCGAGGCCACCGAGGCCCAGATCCCGAACGCCATGGCCTGTTCGCGCTCGTCGGTGAACGTCAACCGGACCAGGGCCAATGTGGCGGGCATCATCATCGCTGCGCCGACCGCCAGGAACCCCCGCGCGCCGATCAATACGCTGGCCGAAGGCGAGAAGGCTGCGATCAGCGAGCACAGCCCAAATACACTCAAGCCCCCGATAAATAGTCGTTTATGCCCCAGGCGGTCGCCGAGCGTGCCCATGCCCAGCAACAGCCCGGCGGCGATCAGCGCATAGATATTGATGATCCACAGTTTCTGCGACGCCGTCGCACCAAGCTCGCGCGTCAGTGTCGGCAACGCGGTGTACAGCACGGTCATGTCAATCACGATGAGCAGCAATGCGCTGGAAATAATGGCCAGGATCAACCAGCGTCGCGAAGCGGTCATGGGCAGGGCTCGATGGGTAAAGTGTCGAAGGCCGGCCACTGTAGCTCAGTTGTGCTGCATTGCCCCTCACACACGGAAATGGCCCACCAGGTTCTGTTGATGGTTGGCCATTTCATGCAGTGAGTCACTGGCCCTGGAGGCCTCGTTCATGCGCGTGGTGAGTGTTTCGCTGATGCCTCGGATGTCACTGACACGCTGGCTGATATCGTCCACGACGGTGCTTTGTTCCAGGGCGGCGCTGGCGATCTGCTGGTTCATCTGCTCGATCACGTCCACGGCCTGGGAGATGTTCTGCAGCGCCGCACGCGTCTGTTGCACTTGGATCACGCTGCTGCCGGCTTGTTCGCGACTCAGTTGAGTGCTGTGTACCACCTCCTGGCTCAGCTGTTGCAACCTCTCGATCACGTTGCGCACCTGTTCGACCGAACTCTGGGTGTTGCTGGCCAGGTGCCTGACTTCATCGGCCACCACCGCAAAACCGCGCCCTTGTTCGCCCGCTCTGGCCGCTTCGATGGCCGCGTTCAAGGCCAGCAGGTTGGTCTGTTGAGCGAGGGTGCAGATCACGTCCAGCACCTGGCTGATCTGGCTGCTGCTGTCGGCGAGGGCGTGTACCTGCTTGAGTGTGGCGTCCAGGCGCTGGTCGAGGTGTTCGATGTTGTGTACGGCGCTGGCGAAGACGGCCTGACCGGAGCGGCTCGCGCTTTCCGCGGCGCTCGCGGCGTCGGCGGCAGAGTGCGAGTGGCGCGCCACTTCCTGGGCACTGGCGCTCATTTCATGCAGCGCGGTCGCCGCCAGTTCCACTTCACGGTACTGGCGCTGCATGCCTGCGCTGACCTCCCGGGCAATGCCCGAGGACGTGTCGGCACTGGTGCGCGTGTCCCGCGAGGCGGATTGGATGTCGCGGATGATCGGCTGCAATTTGTCCAGGAAACGGTTGAAACCGTTGCTCAGTGCGCCCAGCTCATCGTGGCGAGCCACCGGCAGGCGTTGGGTGAGATCACCGTCGCCGTCGACAATCGCATCAAGCAGGCTGGCCACCTTCAGCAGCGGGCGCGTCACGCCATAGGCCGCCAGCCAGATCAGCAGCATGCCCAGGCAACTGGCGAGCAAACCGAGGCCCAGGTTGAGCCAATTGGCCTGGCGGCGTTGGGCATCCAGTTCGCTCTGCATCTGCCGAACGGGGGCCTGCGCCACGGCTTGCGGCACCTTCAGCTGCAACGTCCACGGTGGGCTGCCCGCCACGGTCTGGACGGCCTGACTGATGTCGATGCTGGCGCCCGAGACCTCGCCACTGCGCCCGGCCACCTGGCCCGAGTTTGCGACTATGCTGACTGCGCTGGCGCCCTGGTACAGATCCTGGCGCAGGTTGGCCGCGAGTTTCTGCAGGGTGTCGAGGCCGATGTCCATGCCGACCACGCCGATCGTCGTGCCGTTGGCGATCAGTGGAATCGAAATGCTGCTCATCAGGACTTTGCGGCCCTCCACCTCGCTTTCATAGGGCGCCACCACACAGGTGCGGCCCTGGGCCTGCGGGCAGACGTACCAGGCGTTTTCCGGCTCACTGCCCGCCGGCGCATGGTTGGCGGTGATTTGCGGCTCGGTGAGTACTTCCTGGACCAACTGCCCCGGTTGGCTCTGCGACCAATACAGCGCGAACCGGCCTGTTTCGTTGCCTGCCAACGCACGTTGCGCGGTGAACTGCGCGTCGGCACCCGCCAGCGCATCGGGCAGCAACACCACGTACAGGCCGAGCACTTTGTCGCGCTTGAGCAGTGTCTGGCGAGTAATGTTCACCAGTGTCTCGCGCAGTTGTGTCGCCGAGAGGCGGCCATTGAGGGTTTGTTCGCGCAGTTGCAGGACCTGTTGCGCGAAGCCTTCACCATACAGCGCCGTCTCATTGAAAAAACGCGCGACCTGCTGACCGTGGGCAACCGCCTGGGCCTGCAAGTGCTCCGTGGCCGCTTGCGCCAGCAACTGAGTGCTGCGTGCCTTGAGCAGTTCTGCACTTTGTTGATTCTGGTACTGCGAGGCGCCGGTCAATGCGGCGACAACGGCCAGCAGGCACAGCCCGCTCAGGAGTGTGATGCGCCATTGAATAGTCAGGTGAGCAAAAGGCATGGCTGGGGGTTCCTGCGCGTGAGGGCTCTATGGGCTGTAATAGCCTGGTGGGCGCCGTCGTTTCTTATTGTTGCTAGCCGACATCCGGGCATAGCACGGCGACCCTAGAGTGCAGGGATGAACATCCGGAGGGTTATCCCAAATCGGCGGGGAACGGTGCTGGACGCTGAACTGTTTTGGGGCGGTGCAGGCGATGCTACCGATTTGGGATAGCGAGGGGTTTGTAGGGGGGCATAGGATCGAATACAGCGTGCAAGCCAAAAAATAAAAGCGCTACCCGGTGCCGATAGAGCCTTGATCGGAGCCACCCCACAGCGACTGCCTCATACAATAAGGTCAATAACATGAGTGTATCTATTCAGGTCAACAGCTCCACGGAGTTGAAGCGAGGCGCCCTGGGTGTCGGCTTCATCATCTTTTTCGTGGTTTCGGCGGCGAGTCCGCTCAGTGTCATCGCCGGCGGTTTTCCGATTGGCATCATGCTGGGTAACGGTGCCGGCACCCCGGCGTTGCTGCTTCTCGCCTTGCTGGTGCTATTGGCGTTCTCGGTGGGTTACACCACCATGTCCCGGCACCTCACCAACGCTGGCGGTTTCTATGCCTTCACCTCGCGTGGCCTGGGCGGTTTGGCCGGGGGCTCGGCGGCGGTGTTGGCGATGTTTGCCTATAACATTCTCCAGATCGCCCTGTATGGCATGTTCGGCGGCGTGGTCAGCGGCACCATGGAGAGCGTGGTTGGCCTGGTGTTGCCGTGGTGGTCGTATTCGCTGATGGCGATGGCCAGTATTGCGGTCCTCGGTTATCGCAAGATTGATCTGTCGGCCCGGGTATTGTCGGTCGTGGTGATCGCCGAGTACCTGGCGATCCTCACCCTCGACTTCGCCATTCTCAAGAGCGGTGGCGACAGCGGCGTCAATCTCGACGCATTCAGCAGCCAGCATGTGTTCAGCGGTACGCCGTCGATCGGCCTGCTGTTCTGCTTCGCCGCCTTCATCGGCTTCGAGGCCACGACGATCTACGGCGAGGAAGCGAAAAACCCGCAGCGCACCATTCCGATTGCCACCTACTGTTCGGTGCTGTTGATCGGTGGGTTCTATGCGCTGTCGGTCTGGGCGATGGTGGTGGGCGTGGGCGCGGACAAGATCGTGCCGATGCTGCAGGCATTACAGGACCCCACGACCTTTATCTACGGCATGTCCGATCACTTCGTCGGGCCTTACCTGACCCAGATCATCCGCGTGCTGTTCATGGTCAGTATCTACGCCGGGCTGTTGGCATTCCATAACGCCGCCGCGCGCTACTTCTACGCGATCGGCCGCGACGGCCTGCTGCACAGTCTGCTGGGCACCACGCACCGCGTGCATCAGAGCCCGCATATGGGCTCGGCCTTGCAGAGCCTGATCGCGGCGGTGGTAGTGCTGATCTTCGCCGCCTTGGATGCGGACCCGATCCTGCAACTGTTCGCCTGGTTCTCCAACCTCGCCACCCTGTGCGTGATTTTGTTGATGGCGATGACCTCGGTCGCGGTGTGTGTGTATTTTCACCGGCATCCCGAGCTCAACGTCAGCGTTTTGCGCGGGCGCATTCTGCCGGGGATCTCCTGCCTGGCATTACTGATGGTGCTGGTACTGGCGGTGGCGCATTTCGATGTGCTCACGGGCGCCAGCAAGCTGTTGTCGTACAGCCTGTGCGCCGTCATCCCCCTGGCCCTGCTCGGCGGCATCTTTCTCGCCGCGCGCTTGCGCAAGGTATCGCCCCAGCGGTTCCTGGCGTTGGGCAGCCACAAGCTCTAAGGCATCAACCCGGTACAACTCTACTGCGAACTGTGCGCTTGTCGGTGTCCGACAAGGCGTGCCTGCGTTAAAGGAAAATTGCACATGCACCATTACACGATGCTGATCAACGGGGTTCAGGTTGCCGGTGAAAACGGGCAGTTTGACGTGATCAACCCAGCCACCGGCACCGCATTCGCACAGTGCCCGGCCGGTTCCCTGGCGCAACTGGACCAGGCGGTGGCGGCTGCCCAGGCGGCCTTCAAGACGTGGCGGCACAGCACTCACGCGCTGCGTTGCGAGCGCCTGCTGGCGATTGCCGAGGCGATCGAACAGGATGCCGACGCCCTGGCCCGGTTGATCGTTCTCGAACAGGGCAAACCGCTGGAGCTGGCGTTGTCCGAAGTCATGGGCGCCGCCGCGTGGACCCGCTATGCCGCCGCGCAACAGATCCCCGTGGAACTGGTGGAAGAAACCCCCACCCAGCGTGTCGAGTTGCACCGCAAGCCGCTGGGCGTGGTGGCTTCCATCACACCGTGGAACTGGCCGGTGATGATTGCCGTGTGGCACATCATGCCGGCGTTGCGGGCCGGCAATTGCGTGATCAGCAAACCCTCGAGCCTGACGCCATTGAGTACCTTGCGCCTGGTGGATATCATCGCTCGGCATGTGCCCCACGGGGTGATCAATTGCGTGACCGGTGAGCAAGGTTTCGGCAGCGCGATCACCACCCACCCCGGTATCCAGAAGATCGTCTTCACCGGCTCGACCGCCACCGGGCAAAGCGTGATGCGCGGCGCTGCCGGCAACCTCAAGCGATTGACCCTCGAACTGGGCGGCAACGATGCCGCCATCGTACTGCCGGGCACGCCGGTGGAAGAGGTCGCCGAAGCGATTTTCCAGGCAGCGTTCCTCAACATGGGCCAGACCTGTGCGGCCCTCAAGCGTTTGTACGTTCATGAGTCCCAGTACTCGGCGTTTGCCGATGCACTGACGCGCATCGCCGCACGCCAGGTCGTCGGTGACGGCCTGGCGCCGGGGGTCACGTTTGGTCCGGTGCAGAACCTGGAGCAACTGCAACTGGTCGAGGCACTGGTCGCCGATGCGCGCGAACACGGCGCGCGGGTTTTGTGCGGCGGCGCACGCCTGGAGCGTCCGGGGTTCTTTTATCCACCCACGCTGGTCGCCGATGTCACGGACGGCCAGCGGCTGGTCGACGAGGAGCAGTTTGGCCCGGTGTTGCCGTTGATCGCCTATCAGGATGTGGAAGACGTGCTGCGTCGCGCGAATGCGGGCGACATGGGCTTGGGCGGCTCGGTCTGGGGGCCGGACGTCGAACAGGCGACGGCGTTGGCCAGCCGTCTGGAAAGCGGCGTGGCATGGGTCAACTGCCATGCCCGCATCCAGCCGAACACGCCGTTCGGCGGCAGCAAGATGTCCGGGTTCGGTGTCGAGTTC
Source organism: Pseudomonas veronii (assembly GCF_002028325.1). NCBI lineage: Bacteria > Pseudomonadati > Pseudomonadota > Gammaproteobacteria > Pseudomonadales > Pseudomonadaceae > Pseudomonas > Pseudomonas veronii. The sequence continues at coordinate 2,256,656 of NZ_CP018420.1, forward strand.
GGCCTTGAAGGGCTGCTGGAATTCACCGGGCAACAGCTGTTGTTTGTCCACAACCGTGACGCTGAGTAAGGGCCTGAGCCATGTACGAAAAATACAAAACCGCGCAGAAGAAATTCTGGCATCCGATGAGTTCCAGCGCCCCGGCGCAGCGCGCCAAGACCTTGATCATTGCCCGTGGCGACGGCAACTACATCACCGATATCGACGGCCAGCGCATGCTCGACGGCGTGGGCGGCCTGTGGAACGTCAACATCGGGCACAACCGTGCGTCGGTCAAGGCCGCGATTGCCGCGCAACTCGACGAACTGGCGTATTACCAGACCTTCGACGGCATTGCCCATCCGCGGGTGTTCGACCTGGCCGAGCGGCTGACGTCGATGTTCGCCCAGGAGCAGATGACGCGTGTGCTGTTCAGTTCCGGTGGCTCCGATGCGGTGGAGACCGCGCTGAAAATGGCCCGCCAGTACTGGATCGCCAGCGGCGAGCCGGGGCGCACGCGCTTTTTGTCCCTGCGCAACGGTTATCACGGCGTACACATGGGCGGCACGTCAGTGGGCGGCAATGGGGTTTATCACTACAACCACGGGCCGTTGTTGGCCGGATGCCATTTGCTCGACACCCCATGGTTGTATCGCAACCCTTGGGACTGCCGGGACCCGCAAGCGCTGACCGCACACTGCATTCGCCAGCTTGAAGATCAGATCGCCTTGCTGGGCGCGCAGACCATCGCCGCGTTGATCGCGGAACCGGTGCAAGGCGCCGGCGGCGTGATCGTGCCGCCGGACGACTACTGGAAGCGCCTGCGTGAGGTGTGCGACCGCCACGGCATTCTGTTGATCGCCGACGAAGTGGTCACCGGTTTCGGTCGCTCGGGCTGTATGCTCGGCAGCCGCGGCTGGGGTGTCGCGCCGGACATGCTGTGCCTGGCCAAAGGCATCACCGCCGGTTATATCCCGCTGGGCGCAACGCTGTTCAATCAGCGCATCGTCGACGCGATTGAGCACGGCGAAGGCTTCAGTAACGTGATCATGCACGGCTACACCTACAGCGGGCATCCGACCGCCTGCGCGGCCGCCCTGGCGGTGCTGGATATCGTCGAAGCCGAGGACCTGCCGGGCAACGCCGCCAAGGTCGGCGGGCAATTGCTCGAACAGCTGCAAGCACTGACCGAGCGTTACGCCGTGGTCGGTGAAGTGCGCGGCAAGGGCCTGATGATTGCCCTCGACCTGGTGGCGGACAAAACCACCCGCGAACCGCTGAACCCGGCGGCCGGGCAGCCTTTGCGGATCGCTGACGAAGCGCGTCGCGCCGGGGTGCTGGTGCGGCCGATCGGCAACAAAATCGTTCTGTCGCCACCGCTGACCCTCACGGGCGGGGAGGCCGAATTGATCGTCGCTGCGCTGGACACCGCGCTCGCCGCTTGCGGCTAGCCCTTGCGAGCCTGGCGCAGCGCGGCTGCGCCAGTGTTATGCGAATACCTAAGACAGCCTTTGAAGGTGCACCTCAAGGAGTTTCAACCATGCGGTATCCATCCCCTCCCTTTCGCCGCGGCACCCTGGCTGCCACATTGGCGCTTTGCGCCGTCGGCCAGGCCCATGCCTATGAGGTTTACAGCGACGAGAGCCGGCATCTCAACGCCGATATGACCGCCGTATTCGGTCAGTTCAACAGTCGCAAAAACTATGACGGCGCCCCGGGCGGTTCGACCTGGCGCGAAGGCTTCATCAAATACGGCTTGAGCGGCGACCAGGCCCTGGCAGGCAAAGGCACGGCCTATGGCGCGTTCGCGCTGGTCAGTTCCGCGACCTGGGGCGACGGTGATCCGGCCGGCAATACCCTCGGCACCGAACACACCACGAAAATTGAAGACGCTTACCTCGGGTGGCGTTCCGGCGACCTGTTTCCGGCACTGGGCAAGGACGGCGTGGATATTTCCGGTGGGCGCCAGGTGGTCAAGATCGGTCGTGGTTTCCTGATCAACGACGACGGGCCGAACCTGGGCAAGGGCCCGGCGGATGGCGCGCTGAACCGTGGCGGGGCCTTTTACCTGGCGGCGCGGCATGCCTTCGATCAAACCGCGGTCCTGCGCCTGGGCGGGCAGGAGGGCGTGCATGGCAGCGTGTTGTGGCTCAAGTCCGACAACCGCGCCCAGGCTGAAACCGAACTGGCCGCCGGCACCCTGGATTACACCGCCAAGCCCGGCACTCTGGGGTTGACCTGGGTGCATGGCATCGATGTGAACGAGCGCTGGGCCAGCGATTTTCAGCGCCAGCGCAAGGGTATGAACGTCTACAGCGTGCGCGGCGAAGGCGATGCCGGGCTGCCGAACGTCAGCCTGGCATTCGAGTATGCCTGGCAGGACAAAGACGACGGGCCTGAAAAAGCCTGGTACGGCGAAGCCGGCTACACCTTTGCCGACATCGCCTGGGCGCCGAAGCTGACCTATCGCTATACCCGTTATTCGCAGAAGTGGGATTCGCTGTTTACCGGGCTCAGCACGGGTTACGGCACCTGGTTCCAGGGCGAGGTGGCCTCCAACTATGCCGGCCCGTTCAACAGCAACACCGGTATCCATCACGTCGGTCTCAAGGCAACGCCATTGGAGAACCTGACGGTCGGCGCGCTGTACTTTGACTTCGACACGTTGCGCAAAAACAATGCGCTGAACCTCGATGCGCGGGAGCTGGACGTCTACGTCGAGTGGGCCGTCAACCCGCACCTGATCGTCACGCCGCTGATCGGCCTCTACAAGCCGAAGCAGGACTCCACCAGCGGCGGCAACCAGACGGTCGGCAATGGCACCAACCTGTACAGCCAATTCACGGTCGCGGTGCCGTTCTGAGGTTGACGGCCGTCGCGTTCCTGACCCTCAGGACGCGGGGGCGCTCGGTGGGTTGCGCATGTTTTCGGCAATTCGCCGTGTGGTGTCCATCACCATTTCGATCACGGTTTCCTGACGCAGCAGCTTGAAGCTCTGGCTGCTGCCGACGGCGGACAGACTGCCGACCACCTCGTCCATATCCGGCCGGATGATGGGCGCGGCGATGCCGGTCAGGCCCAGGTTGAGTTCGTCGTGGGTCAGGCAGTAGCCGTCCTTGCGGATCTTTTTCGCGGCCTTGGAGAAGCTGGCCCAGTCGTATGGGCTGTCCGGGTCGTTGGCCATGTGTTCTTCGAACAGGCGTTGCAAGCGTCGACCTTTCTGAAAGGCGATCAGCACCTTGGATTGCGCGCCGCGAAAAAACGGCAGCGGGTGTCCGCGGCCAAAGGAGAAGTGGTAGGTGTCGCTGGGTTCGGCGATGTAGGTGTTGATGATGCGCCCGTCATAAAAAACGCTGGCGAACACGGCCAGGCCGGTCTGGGCGGACAGTTCGTGCATCAGCTCGCGCCCGGCGAGGAGGATGGGGTCGTACTGGCGCATCATCCAGTCCAGTTCGATCACGCGCGGCCCCAGGCCGTAGCTGCCGGCATCCACGCGGGTCAGCAGGCCGGCGTCACACAGGTCCTTGACGTAGCGATACACGGTGGCGCGCGACAGGCCCATGCGCTCGGCGATGGTGTCCGGATCGATCTTCAACGTCTGCGGACCGAACAGGTCCAGGACACTCAACAACTTGCTCAGACTGCTCATTTCGTTCCTAGAAAAGGGGATGGCACGCGGGTGAGCACTATAGGCACGCCCGCCCGCGCTGAAAAGACGGCCGGCCCGATGGGGGGCCGTCACGCCACACTATCGCAGTTAAGCGAAAAAGCAATCGTCGCCGCACTTTTCATAACTGATTAATTGGCATTTATCTCATAAGTAGAGATAAATGGTAAAAAACAGCTTGTTTGATGTGATTTTATGTGTGATAAATCTCATCAAAGAAGATGCTCAAGCGAGAGGGCTGATAATGAATGGTGCGCAACTGATAGTGAATGCGGCAGCGGCAAGCGGTATCGAGTACTGCTTCGCCAACCCGGGAACCACGGAGATCCCGCTGGTGGCGGCCATGGCCAGCGCGCCCGCCCTCAAGCCGGTGTTGTCGTTGTTCGAAGGCGTCTGTACCGGAGCGGCGGACGGTTACGGCCGCGTCGCCGGCAAGCCCGCGATGACGCTGACTCACCTGGGCCCGGGGTTTGCCAATGGCATCGCCAACCTGCACAACGCGCGGCGCGCCAACACGCCTATCGTCAATGTGATCGGTGACCACGCCTCATGGCATGTCAACTACGACCCACCCCTGGCCAGCGATATCCAGGCCCTGGCTGGCACCGTGTCCGGCTGGGTTCGCACGTCGCGCACCGCCTCGGCGATCGGTGAGGACCTGCAGGAAGCTGTGCGTGCCGCCTGGCAAGCCAAGGGCCAGATCGCCAGCCTGATCCTGCCGATGGACCTGCAAGCCGCCGCGGTGACGCACAACGGTGTGTTCACGCGGATGCAGGCGCCGATCCGCCGCTTTGCCGGCGACCGTATCGAAGCGGTGGCGCAGGCCTTGCGTGATGGTCAGCGGCTGGTCTTCATCGTCGGTGATCAAGGCTTGTCGGTTGCCGGCCTGGAAGCGGCAGGGCGTCTGGCGCAATTGCCCGGCGTGCGGCTGTTCGCCGAAACCTTTCCCCGGCTCAGCTACCGGGGCGGCGGTCTGCCGGACCTGGACCGCCTGCCGTACTTCCCGGAAGTGGCCATCGAGATCCTCGAGCAGTACGACAAGGTGGTCTGTGCCGGTGTCCCGGAACCCATCAGTTACTTCGGCTACGAAGGTATTCCGTCGCGGCTGGCCGAACGTGAGCGCTTGCTGTCGCTGGCCGAAGTCGGCGACGACGTGGCCGGGGCGTTGACCGCGCTGGCCGACGCGCTGAATGCACCGGCTTATGTGCCGACCCCGCGGGGGATCGAGCTGCCGCCAGGCGAGGCCGCGTTGACGCCGCAGTCGGTCGGCCAAGTGTTGGCCGCAGCGCTGCCGGACGACTGCATTGTCTCGGTCGAAGGGGGCACTTGCGGCTATCCGTTTTTCACCGCCTCCGCCAGTGCGGCGCGGCACCGTGTGTTGACCAACACCGGCGGCGCGATTGGCCAGGGCATTCCGGTCGGGTTCGGCGCCGCGCTGGCGGAGCCCGGTACCCGGGTGTTTTGCCTGCAATCGGACGGCAGCGCGCAGTACACCATTCAAACCCTGTGGAGCATCGCCCGCGAGCAATTGCCGGTGGTGATCCTGATCGCCGCCAACCACCGCTACGCGATCCTGCAGAACGAACTGCGCCGTTTCGGCATGACCGAACTCGACCCGCAAGCCCTCAGCCTGACCGTGCTGGACCGTCCGCGGATCGACTGGAAAGCCCTGGCCACCGGCTACGGCGTGCCGGCCCGTACCGTACACACCAATGCCGAACTGCAACGGGCGCTGGCCAATGCCGCCGCCGATGCGGGCCCTTGCCTGATCGAAATGGCACTGTGAAGGAGTCGATGATGAATCAGCTTGACGTGTTACCCGCCGTCCAGGCGTTCCTGTCTCAACCCGGCCGTCTGTTCATCGGCGGTACCTGGCAGGACGCGGCCAGCGGCCGCCGGTTTGCCGTGGAGAACCCCGCCACGGAAGAAACACTCACGGAAGTCGCGCGCAGCGACGAGCGCGATGTGGATGCCGCCGTAGCCGCCGCCCGCGCCGCATTCACGGGGGCTTGGGCGCAGCAGTCACCGGCCCAGCGCGGCATGTTGCTGTTTCGCCTGGCGGACTTGCTCGACCAGCACCGCGAAGAACTGGCGCAGCTGATCACCCTGGAAAACGGCAAGCCGATTACCAACGCACGCGCCGAGGCGGCCAGCGCGGCCAGCATCCTTCGTTACTTCGCCGGTTGGCCGACCAAGATCGAAGGCAGCACGCTGCCGGTATCGCCGGCCAGCGGCGCACCGATGCTCAACTACACGTTGCGCGAGCCGGTGGGCGTCTGCGCCTTGATCGTGCCGTGGAACTTCCCGTTGAACATGTGCGTGTGGAAGCTCGGCCCGGCGCTGGCCACCGGCTGTGTGGCGGTGCTCAAGCCCGCCGAGCAGACGCCGCTGGTGGCGATCCGGCTGGTGCAGTTGATCGAGGCGGCGGGCTTCCCGCCGGGTGTGGTCAACCTGATCACCGGCCTGGGCGCCGAGACCGGCGCACCGCTGGCGCAGCATCCTGACGTGGACAAGATCGCCTTCACCGGCTCGACCCAGGTCGGGCGGCTGATCGCCCAGGCGGCCACCGGCAACATGAAGAAGGTCTCGCTGGAGCTGGGCGGCAAATCACCGAACATCATCTTGCCCGACGCCGACATCGTGCGCGCCGCCAAGGGCGCCGCCGATGGGATTTTCTACAACCAGGGCCAGGTGTGTACGGCGGCATCGCGTCTGTACGTACACGCCAGCGTGCTGGATCAGGTGCTCGAAGAATTGCAGCGCCACGCTGCTGCCCATGTCCTCGGCAACGGCCTGGACCCGGCCAACAGCATGGGCCCGCTGGTGTCCGCGCGGCAGCTGGATACGGTCAAGGGCTACCTGCAGCGCGGCCAGGAGGAGGGCGCCGAACTGATTTGCGGCGGCGGCCGCCCCGAGCACCTGGAACGCGGGCACTTCATCCAGCCGAGCGTGTTCCTCGATCGTGCCGAGCGTGCCTGCGTGGCCCGCGAAGAGATCTTCGGCCCGGTGCTCACCGTCATGAGCTGGACCGACGTCGATGACCTGGTGTTGCGCGCCAACGACTCGCCCTATGGCCTGGCCGCCGGCCTGTGGACCCGCGACTTGCGCTCGGCGCACCGCCTGGCGGCGCAGCTCCAGGCCGGTTCGGTGTGGATCAACTGTTGGAACGTGGTCGATGCGGCTTCGCCGTTCGGCGGCTACAAGCAATCCGGCTGGGGCCGGGAAATGGGCAAGAACGTTATCGACGCCTACACCGAGACCAAAAGTGTGTTTGTCGATCTCGGCTGAACAGAATAATCACAAGAGGAACTGCTATGGATCTGGAATTGAAAGGCCGCGTGGCGATCGTCACCGGAGGTGGCATGGGCATCGGCAAGGAAGTTGCGCGCTTTCTGTCCGAAGAAGGCTGCAAGGTGGTGATCTGTGCGCGGCGCATGGCGTTTCTCCAGCTGGCCGCCGAAGAGATCAGCGCGCAGACCGGCAACGAAGTACTGCCGCTGTTCTGCGACACCAACGATATGTCGGCCGTGTCGGAAATGGTCGCCGCCGCGCACAAGCACTTCGGCCGCATCGACATCCTGGTCAACGGTGCCGCGGCGCCGTCGGGCGTGGTGCGCAATGACATCGAGCATGCCGGCGACGACGAGTTGCTGTCGGATCTCAACACCAAAGTGATCGGCTACTTCCGCTGTGCCAAGGCCGTGACCCCGCACATGAAGGCGGGCGGTTTCGGTCGCATCATCAACATCGGCGGCCTCACCGGGCGCAGCAGCAAAGTCCTCTCGGGGATGCGCAACCTGGCGATCGCGCACATGACCAAAACCCTCTCCGACCAGTTGGGCGCGTTTGGCATCACGGTCAACCTGATCCACCCGGGCGTGGTCGACACCCCGCACATCCGCGAGCTGTACGAGCGCGAAGGGGTCAAGCAGGGCAAGACCCCGGAGCAGGTCGAGCAGGGCTACATCGACGCAACGCCGATTCGCCGCACGCTGGCGCCCATTGAAATGGGCTGGCTGATCGGCTTCCTGGCGTCCCCCAAGGCTGGCGCGGTGACCGGTGAATCCATCGGCATCGACGGCGGCCTGACCCGTGGCATCTTCATCTGAGGAGTAACTGCGATGAGTAACGGAACCCTATTAGTCGCCACCGTCGGCCAGGCCGTGATCCGTAGCGCCGACGACGGCCGCAGTTGGCATCGTCTCGGCCTCGGGCAGGATCTGGAGTTCGATGCGATCACCCGTTCGCTGAGCTTTCACCCCGGCACGCCGGACGTGATTTATGCCGGCACCGACATTGGTTTGTGCGTCAGCCACGACACGGGCGGCCATTGGCAGCAGGTCGACACGCCGTTCAACGGGCAGACCGTGTGGAAGGTGGCGGTCGACCCGCAGGATGCTCTGCGGATATTCGTCGGCACCGGTGCGCCTTCGCGCGCCGAGCTGTGGCGCACCCTGGACGGCGGCTTGAGCTGGGATCGCGCGCCGGTGGAAATCCCGGAGTTCTGTGACGGCGTCAGTCGTCCACGGTTGCTGGCCTTCGCCTACGACCCCACCGACCGCAACCAGGTGTGGTTCGGCCTCGAGGAGGGCGGGCTGTTCCATTCGCGTAACGGCGGCGAAAGCTGGATGCGCGTCGATGATCGGCTGCTGTGGGACTTCAACTCGGACATCCACAACATCCTGGTCCTGCCCAATCACGGTGAGAAAGTCATCGTGGTGGTTTGCGTCAATGCGGTTTACCGCAGCCTCGATGAAGGGCTGACCTGGACCGGCATCGTCGCCCGCGAAGCGTTTGGCCTGTATTACGCGCGCGCCATGAGTGCGCCATTGGGCACGCAGGATACGCTGTACCTGAGCATCTCCGACGGCACGCCGGGCACCACCAGCAAGATCCTGGTCTCCCATGATGCCGCGCTCAGTTGGCAGGTGTTGCCGCTGCCGCAACAGCCCAATTCCTGTGTGTGGGCTATCGCCTTCAACCCGGCGAACCCTCGGCAAATCGTGGCGGGCACCAAGTACGGCCATTTGTTCACCTCCGAGAACGGCGGTGACGGCTGGCAGAAGCAGTGGCGCGAATTCAGTGAGATCGCTGACGTGCTGTGGACCCCCGCCGTGGCGCAGATCAAGGCGGGGCATCAATCCATCGTCAAGAAAAACTGAGGTAGTGCGCGATGAAAGTCGAAGTCCTTCGTACTCACTTATCGCTATGGGTGAGTGATCCAGATGTGTCAGCACGTTGGTACGCCGACATCCTGGGTATGCACGAAAGTGCCCGTGGCGAGAGCTGGGTGATGATGGCGTTTGGCACCAAGCACCACGACATTGCGTTGATTCGTGCCGAACCCGGCGCCCATCAGGGCGGGTTGGGGTTGCAGCACTACGGATTGGAAATCGCCGGCGACATGACCACCCTGCGCCAGCTCTACGGCATGTTGCTGAGCAAAGGCGTCGAGGTGGTGAAAATCACCGATCACGAAATCGGCCATGGCGTGTATTTCCACGATCCGGATTGTAATCGCATGGAATTCTTTCTCGAGACCGAGCACGACGACGCACTTGGCAAGGCCCGCTTCAAGGCCGCCGGCGCGCCGAGCCGGAACTTTAAACTCGACCCACTTTGAATAGAGGCAGCTCTGATGAAAACCGCGAATTTCGCCAGCTATCACATCCGTAAATGGTACAGCTTCATTGAAGAAACCCTGGCCAACGAAACCGGCCAGTTGGCCGATGGCGAACCTGTGTACAAGTACGCCATCGCCGCAGTGATTGCCAACCCCTATGCCGGCCGCTTCAGCCAGACGCTGGATGCATTGGTGGACGACTCGCCGTTGCTGGGCGAAGAGTTCGGCCGGCGCATCAACGCACTGGCCGGCGAGCACGAGATTGTCAGCTACGGCAAGGCTATCCTGGTGGGCACCGAGGGCGAGTACGAGCACGGCAACGCGTTCCTGACCAACCCTGCCGCCGATCCGATCCGTGTCGCGCTGGGCGGTGGCAAGTCGTGGGTGCCGTCCACTGGCAAACGTGGCGGTCCGGGTTCGACCATTGACGTGCCATTGGCTCACAAGGACGCGCTGTATGTGCGCTCCCATTACGACAGCATGTCGCTGATGTTCGGTGACGGTCCTTCGCCGGACGAGATCGTTGTGATCTGGGCCTTCGCCACGCGCGGACGCCTGCATGCACGGCTCGGCGGTTTGCAGGCGGCGGATGTGCAAGGTCTCGACGGGCTGCACTGAGCCCGGGCGCAAGGCCTTGCGTGGCATTCGATCAACACCACAACAAGAAAGCGGTGACTAGCGATGAAGCAGGACAAAACCCAGGTGGTCATTGTCGGCGGCGGCCCGAACGGGATCACCGCCGCACACTATATGGGGATGTACGGTATCGACTGCGTCGTCCTTGAACTGGCCGACGGCATCCTGCCTTATCCCCGCGCAGTCGGCATGGATGATGAAGCGCTGCGCGTGCTGCAGGGGATCGGCATTGCCGAGCTGGCCGCACGTGACATGATCTGCGATGTACCGCTGCGCTATTACAACGCGCGTGGCGTGTGTTTCGCCGAGGTCAAGCCGAGCGTCGCGCAGTACGGTTGGCCGATGCGGAACATCTTCATGCAGCAATTGCTCGAAGGCACCCTGCGCGAACATCTCGTGCAGCACGCCAGCGTCCAATTGCGCCAGGGCCATGAACTGCTCGAACTGGAGCAGGACGAGCAGGGCGTGACCTTGCAGGTGCGCGATGCCCACGGCGAGCTCTACCAATTGCAGGCCGACTATGTGATTGGCGCCGACGGCGGGCGTTCCACCGTGCGCAAACAGTTGGGCGTCGAACTGCTCGGGCTCACGCATCCGCGCAAATGGGTGGTGGTCGATACGGCCAACGACACCCTGGATGCGCCGTACACCGCCCTGCATGCCGATCCGCAACGGCCCTTCGTGTGCATCTACCTGCCTTATCAGCAGCGGCGCTGGGAGTTCATGCTGCTGGAGGGCGAAGACGAAGCGAAGATGTGCGACGAGGCGACGATTCGTGAACTGATCCGCGGCCATATCGGCGCGGCCGTGGATCAGTTGAACGTCATCCGGATCCGCGCTTATACCCACCACTCCCGCGTTGCGGCGCGGTTCGTCCAGGGGCGGGTCGCGCTGGTCGGCGATGCGGCGCATATTTCGCCGCCCTGGGCCGGGCAGGGCCTCAATTCCGGCCTGCGCGACGTGGCCAACGTGGCCTGGAAACTGGCGGCGATCATTCAGGGCCGCGCGGCGCCGTCGATCCTCGCCAGCTACGACCAGGAACGCCGCGGCCACGCCACCGAGCTGGTGGCGCTGGCCGACAACATGGGCGCCGTGCTGGGGTTGACCAACCCGCTGATGGCCGGCGTGCGCGACTGGCTGTTCCAGGCGGTCAACAGTGTCGACAACCTGCGCTCGCACCTCTTGGAATTCAAGTTCAAACCCAAGGCCACCATCACCCAAGGCCTGGTCTATCACGAGCGTGCCGAGCTGCGCGAAGACGATCTGGTCGGGCAACTGTTCGTGCAGCCTTATATCGAAGATGCCCAGGGCCAACGTCGGCGCCTCGACGACATGCTGGGCAACTCGTATGCCGTGCTGGGTTACCGTACCAATCCCCGGGCGCCACTGAGCGAGGACATGGCCGCGTATTGGGCGCGTTGGAACACGCGCTTTATCCAGGTCAACCGTTCGCGCAGCGGCGTGGGGCGCAACCAGCCGCTGACGGCGATGGACGCGATCAGTGTGGAGGACGTGGATAACCGGCTGGGCGAGTGGTTCTCCAAGGTGCGCGACTGCATCGTCGTGGTGCGTCCGGACCGCTTTGTCGCGGCCATTACCACCCCAGAGCGGCTGGACGGTGTATTGCGCAAGCTGGCGGAGCAACTGTCATGAGCACGCCCGACGATGTACTCGGCCAACTGCGCCAAGCGAGGCTCAGCGCTCATGCCATAGCGCCTTTGGCACCGCAGGCGCTGGACCGGCAGCAAGGCTACGCGCTGTTGCGCCAGACCCTGGAGCGACGCGTGGCCGCCGGGGAGAAACCGAGCGGCTGGAAGGTCGCCTTCGCCGGCCGAGCCGCGCAAGCACGTTTTGCTCTCGACGAACCGGTGTACGGCGGCCTCACGGATGCGATGCAGGCCGAGCCGGGGAGTGCGGTGCCGTTGGCGCGGCTGATCCAGCCCAAGCTGGAGGTCGAACTGGCGTTCGTCTTCGGGCACGCGCTGGCGCCGGGGGACTACCGCGACCAGGACATTCTGACGGCCATCGCCGAGGTGGCGCCCGCGTTCGAAATCGCCGACTGCCGATGGCAAGGCTGGCGTTTCGGGCTTGGCGCCTTCCTCGCCGATAACGCGGCGGCGGGGCTTTACTGTGTGGGGCCGAGGTCGCCGTTCGAGCCGCAACAGCATGCCTGCGTGCCCTATCGTCTGGAGCACGAAGGGGTTCACCTGGGCAGCGGCGATACGCAGGCTCGGGAAGACAACCCCCTGTTCAATCTGTGCTGGTTGGTGCGCCGGCTCCTGGCGGACGGTCACCGTATCGAGGCTGGGCAGGTGGTGCTGTCGGGCGCGTTGCTGGCACCGATCGATATACAGCCGGGAACCTATCGTCTGCAGATGCTTGGCACGGAACTGGCTTTGGTTTTCCAGGCGGACACTGTGCCCGTGTGAATGCCAGCTGCCGTCAGGGATGACTGAGCCCCCTTCAGGCCAATGACCAGACACAGGCCGCCGAGGAACGACGAATATGCTCGCTGAAGTCCGAACCTTCAATGATCCTCAACAGCACGCCGGCTCGATCCAGGGCTGGCAGCAGATCTACGACCAACTGGGCCGTGGCTGTCTCACCAGTGAACTGCGCCAGTTGTCCTGCGATCGCTTCCAGATTTTCCAGGAGGTGCTGGACAAGCGAGTGGTGCAGCATGGTTCCTCGCCCAAAGGCCGGTTGTGCGCCGCCATGTCATTGGGCAGCTCGCCGGTGGTGCAAGGGCAGCAAGTGGACGCGCAGAGCGTGGTGCTGCTGCGCGATTCGGAGGAGTTCGTATTGCATGCTCCGGAAGGCACGCATTTTTTCGCGATCAACGTTGACGCGGTACGCTTTGCCAAACTGGCGGCTTTCGAATTATCCGGCGAGCAGCTTAAACGCCTGACCACTGTGTCTCAGCTGCGTGTGGATGAGGCGTTACTGCTGCGTATACACCAGCGTATTCACCCGTTGTTTCGTCACCTTTTGGAACATACCGACGCGATCAGCGCCGTTTCGGAAAAGATCCTGGAAGATGAGCTGCTCGGCACCTTCCTGGACCTGTTCACCCATGCCAGCGACGAGGTGCGTTGCCGGCGCGGCAATTTCGCCGTCAGTGCCTACCTGGTCCGGCGTTGCCAGGAGTTGATCGTTGCCAGCGGCGATACTCCATTGAGCATCCTCGACCTGTGCGAGCAATTGCGCGTCAGCCGCAGGACCCTGCAGAACAGTTTTCAGGCGGTGACCGGCCTGCGCCCGGTCGAGTACCTGCGCAATCTGCGCCTCAACGCGGTCCGGCGGCGGTTGATCGCGACCGCGGCCAGCGAGAAAAACGTCGGTGAGGTCGCCGTGGCCATGGGCTTTTTTCACCTGAGTCACTTCGCGGCGCATTACCGCGAATTGTTTGGCGAGTCGCCCTCGGAAACGCGCAGGGCCGAGCGCTGACGCGCGATCAGTCTGCCGCTTCGCCAAGCCCGGGGTTCACACGCTTGCCGATGTCCTTGAGCCGCGCCAGTTGGTCGATCATCGAGGGGGCTTCATCCAGGCAACTGACGAAAGTCCACAGGTAAGTCATCACCGCATAGATATGCCCGGCTTTTACGGCCGGCGACAATGCCAGTTGCGTGATGGCAACCACAAACAGCAGCGCCGCCAGGATGCCAATGAACAGGAAGGCGATGGCCTCACGGTCCGACAAGCGGATGCGCAGTCGCGACAGCAGGTGATAATGACGGTGCAGGGTATGCGCGCCGACGGCTTCCACCATGCCGATTTCCTTTTCCAGGCGATTGTTCAAGCGCTCATGCAAGCGCTGGTTACGCCGGGCGAAGCCGGGCATCACGGTGACGCACAGCAGCAGCGCGAGCAGGCATGCCACGCCAACCCATGGCTCGATCACCAGCAACATGCCGGCCGCGCCAATGATCGAGACCAGCGCGGTGGCGATGATCGGCACGTGCTTCTCGAAAAAGTCGACAAAGTCCCGCGCCAGCACCACCCGCGCCGCCGCCTTGGACGTGCTCTGGCGTTCCAGGCGCTGATTGAGGATCACCGGCACCGCAAGATCGGCGTAGATGCGCGTAAAGGTGCGCGTATCCAGCGCGCGCCGCGCCGCCCCCACCACCCAGAACCCCAGCACCACGCCGGCATAGAGCAATGCGCTGGCGGCATCGCCACGGATGATTGAGTCCACGGCAAACCCGGCAAACAGCGGGTAGGCGAGCAGCAGTGCATTTTCCAGCGCCACCAGCGACAAGGTCGCGAACAGCTTGCCGGGGTAGGCCCTGGCAATGGCCTTGAGGGTCTGGCTGGCGGATTGCTGACCGAGCTTTTTGCTTTCTTCGAGCACAATCCTAGGGGTTACGGACGGCATGGGCCACCTGTCGAGCGCATCATGGGAGGATAGATACCGCGGGCGACGCCGAGCAGATAGCGCGCCTCCTCGGTCATCAATAACAAATTGATCTGCACTTCTTCGATAACGATTTCCAGGGCGATCAATATGCAAATGGCCGGCGCTGTAATCAGCCAGTGACAATAAGACTGTGTGATCAACGACGCGCACACACCAATCAACCACAACGCCAATACGCAATGCGGCGCGTACTTCTGCAGGGGAATCCAGAAGCGCTGCAACTTTCGCAGTTTGAGTGTGTAGAGCGTCAGTGACGCTTCCAGCTGTTTGGAGTCAACAAGGGGGCGAGCGGAATGCAGAGTCGGCATAACAATTGTCCGCGTAAAACATTGAACGTCATTTGCCAGGTGTTGCTTCATTATCCCGGCGCCCGTGGCCTGGAAGGGTTTGATTGAACCAGGCAAGATTGATTGCTGTGACTTCGACCCATTCGCCCTGAGTTGGCATCCTTTCGCAGCTCTTGAACGCGATACAACGTCCTTGTGAGTTCAATAAGGCAAAGTGGCGATATTTCGTGGCTCTATTAACTATAAAAATAGAGAGGCGCATGCCATCACCTTTGTCGGTTTGAATATTCAAGCGGGTTTGGCGTTATATGCAGTTACACCTCAGTAGACTCCGTGTAGGTATCCAGGCTTTGCGTTGTTGTTGGCCAACTGAGTTCAAACACGGTGCCGCCGTTATTCGATGTCCGACAGCTCACCGTGCCGCCATGGGCGATGGCAATCGCGCGCACCACGGCCAGGCCCAGCCCACTGCCTCCCTGGGCCCGGGAGCGAGAACTTTCGCCGCGCTGGAACGCATCGAAAATATGCGTCGCGAAAGCGTCGTCCACCCCCGGCCCCTCATCCGTGACTCTCAGGAAGTTGCGCGAGCGTTGGCTGCCGAGTTGCACCCAGACGTTGCCCGGCGTCGCATGCCGACGGATGTTGTCCAGCAGCGCCAGCAACGCCTGGCGAATCCGCGCGCGGTCACAGCGTATCGGGCCTTTGAGCAGGTCCAGGTGCAGCACGAAGCCGGCGCTGCGCAGGCTCGATTCGAACAACCGTGCTTCGGCTTCCAGGTCGGCGGCCAGGTCGGCGTAGTCGGGTTCGAGCTTGAGGTAGCCGCTGTCTCCCAGGCCGACCACGCGCAAGTCTTCAACCAGGCGCGTCAACCCTTCCACTTGCGTCAGCAGGCTGTAGAACTGCGCGGTGTCCGGTTCGAACACACCTTCGGCGAGCCCCTGCAGGCGGCCGCGCAAGATGGTCAGCGGCGTGCGCAACTCATGGGCGATCGCTGCGTTCCAGAACGCCTGTTCTTCGGCCATGCGTTTCAATCGGTTGGCCATGCTGTTGAAGTCATCCACTAATAAGGCGGCTTCGCCCAAGGATTGATCCGGCGCCACTGCGCGGGCATCCAGGTCGCCATCGGCCAGCCTGCGCAGGCTGGCCGCCACCGAGTTCAAGGGCATCAGAATACGCCGGGACAACTTGATCGCCGCTGCGACGCCGACACCCAGGCTGACGCAGGTGATCAGGCTCATCCAGGCCCACTCCATGCCGCTGGGCAGCCACTCATCCATTTCCGCGTCGCTCAGCGGAGCAAACGACCACAGCAACCCATAAAAGACATAGGTCCCGACAATCGCCAGGGTTATCACACACAGGACCACGGCCGACATCGACAGGATAATCTGCCGACTCAAGCTGTTGGCGCCTTTCATGGCAGGCTCCCGAACCGGTAGCCGACCCCGCGGATACTGGCCGGTACGCCTTGCAGTCCGAGGTCCTCGATTTTCCTGCGCAATTTGCTGATATGGCTGTCGACCGTGCGCTCCAGGCTGTCGCTCTCGGGCGAGCAGAGGGCCAGCAACTCGGCGCGGCTGAACACGCGCCGGGGCGCCTTTGCCAATTGCGCGAGTAACTTGAATTCGGTCACGGTCAGGTTCAATGGGTGTTTCTGCCCATCGATGCTGACGCTCACGTCATGGTTGTCGATGTCGATTTCGAAGGCGTCCACGCGCAGCACGCTGCGCCCCGTCAAATAGCCATTGTCGATGCAGCGGCGCAGCACCGCCTGGGTTCTGGCGACGACCTCGGCCGGGTTGAACGGCTTGACGATGTAATCGTCGGCGCCAATACGCAGCCCCATGAGTTTGTCCACGTCCTGGTCCTGTGCGGTCAGCATGATGACCGGCGTGTTGCCGCGGTGACGAACTTCCGCCAGTACCATCCAGCCATCCAGTTTCGGCATCAGTACATCGAGCAGCACCAGGTCGGGCTTGAGCGTTTGATGCAGTTCGAGTGCGCGACGGCCATCCTGCGCATGCGCGGTTTGAAAGCCGGCGCGTTTGAGATAGGCCGTGAGGATGTCGGCGATTTCCGGTTCGTCTTCGGCGATCAGGATCAGTGCCTGATTAGCGGTTGATGCAACGAGTGATTCGGTCATGTTCTGCTCGGTCGATGTGCCCTGTGCTACCGGGCCATGCTGCAACGGCGCGCGGTTTTCTGGCAACGGGTTGGATGATGCACGGCAAGCATGCACTTTCAGCGTAGGTTTTATGGAGAAATGATGGAGACGCAGGTTTATTTTTCGTCGCGCGGGGGAGGGGGGTGAACGCTGCCTGATGCGGCGCGTTCAGGCGAAGCTGATGCGGTCGCTGTAGGCGTTCTGCACAATTTTGCGCTGGTAGTCACAGGGTGTCGTACTGACCAGCTTCTTGAAGTCGCGCAGGAAGTGTGACTGATCGGAGAAGCCCAGGTCCAGCGCCAGTTCCGAGAAGGATACATCGTGCTGGGTGTTCAATGTTTCCAGGGCCGCCTGGCAGCGAATGATGCGACAAAAGATCTTCGGCGACATGCCGGTGTCCTGGCTGAACTGGCGATGGATGGTGCGGCTGGTGTAGCCGCTGAGGTCTTCAAGCTGCTGAATGCGCAGGTCACCGCGATGCACCAGGGCCTGTTGAATCACCATCGCCGTCAGTTTCGAGGTCCTGCCCATCAGGCGCGGGGCCAGGTAGTCATTGAACAGCCTCATCTGCTCTTCCAGCCGTGGGGTTTGCACGATGTTCTCGAACATGCGCTGGGCAAACCCCGAGACCTTGAGCAGATCCAGCTCCTGTTCGGTCAGGTCCGCGGCCAGCACATTGATGAAGCCTGGAATGACCCCCGGTGAAAAGCGCACGCCAAAGTAGTGATGATGCTGGTGCAGTTCGACGCGCTGCGCCTCCAGCGGCGTGCCGCAGATCCGCACGGTGGGACGTGTGGCATCGCAGTCGAAAACGATGTCCACGCAGCCATCCGGCACCGCCAGCACGTCGGTCGATTGGGCGACATCGAAGGCATAGAAATGCGAGATCGCCGGGTGTTCGGAAGGCATCACCGAATACCGCGATGAGTTGAGTACGAACCAGGGTTGTTCGTAGGCGGTTGGGTGCCGCGGCCTCGGCGCACACAGGTTGACCATGACGGAACCTTCGATTGGCAATATGCGCGAATATTCAGGCATTTATCGCGCCAACTCAGGTGCCCGCGGCAAGCGCCGATGTCCGAAATTTACAATACCGCCGATAAGCCCAGCCCGATACTCGGACTCGACAGCGTGGGAGCCGCGCCTACCGCAGCGATATCACCTTCAGCCCGAGAATAATTATGTCCACGACTACAAAAATAGACTTCATCTACCTGTCCGAGCAGGACATGATCCGCGCTGGCGTCACCGACATGCTTGCCTGTGTCGACACCATGGAAGAGATGTTCGGCCTGCTGTATATCGGCGACTACCGCATGGCGGGCCCGAACAACGATTCCCACGGCGCGATGGTGATTTTCCCCAAGGAATCACCATTCCCGAACATGCCCAAACCCACCGCTGACCGACGCATGATGGCGATGCCGGCCTACCTGGGCGGCAACTTCTGCACCGCCGGCGTGAAGTGGTACGGCTCCAACATCGCCAACCGCGACAAAGGCCTGCCGCGCTCGATCCTGATGTTCACGCTCAACGACCCCGACACGGGCGCACCGCTGGCGCACATGTCGGCCAACCTGCTGTCGGCGTATCGCACCGGCGCGATTCCCGGCGTGGGCGCGCGCCACCTGGCCCGCAAGGATGCCAAAGTCGTCGGTCTGCTGGGCCCGGGGGTGATGGGCAAGACCACGCTGGCCGCTTTCATCGCGGTGTGCCCGCAGATCGATACCTTGAAGATCAAGGGACGCGGCGAGAAAAGCCTCAACGATTTTATTGCCTGGGTAAAGCAAACCTACCCACAGGTGACCACGATAAAAGTCGTCGACACCCTCGAAGATGTGGTCCGCGACGCCGACCTTGTTACTTATTGTAGCTCCGGTGAGGTCGGCGACCCCTCGAACTACCCAATCGTTAAGCGTGAGTGGGTCAAACCGGGCGCCTTCATGGCGATGCCGGCGTCCTGCTCCCTGGATGAAGGCATGGAGAGCTCCGAGGTGCGCAAGGTGCTGGATAACACCGGCCTCTATGAAGCCTGGTTCGAAGAATTGCCCAAGCCCGCGCACCACTGCGTGCCGGTGATCGGTGTGCGGTTCATGGACATGATCGCCGAAGGCAAGATGCAGCGCGACGAGCTCGAAGACATCGGCAAGATCGTTGCCGGCGATGCCCAGGGCCGCCGGAACGATGAAGAGATCATCATCATGTCGGTGGGCGGCATGCCCGTGGAAGACGTGGCCTGGGGCACGGTGGTGTACCGCAATGCCATCGCAAAAGGCATCGGCGTGAAACTGAATCTGTGGGAAACCCCCGCGTTGCGCTAAGCCACCCTTATCCATCTGAAGAGGCAACGACATGACCAAAATCATCAAGCTCAAGACCGGTTCCCCGTTTGAAGACCAAGCCAGCTATTCACGCCTGGTGGTGGTGGACAACTGGATCTATGTCTCCAATACCGCAGGCCGCAACCCGCAAACCAAGTTGATCCCCGAGGACATCCTCGAACAGACGCATCAGGTATTCGCCAACATCGAAACGGCCCTCGCCGCCGTCGACGCCAGCCTGGCCGATGTGGTGTGCTCGCGGGTGTTCATCCAGGACCCCAAGGACGTTCCGGCGGTCATGGGCCTGATCGGCGAGAAGTTTCGCGGTGTCGATCCGGCCAGTACCGTGACCTGCCCGCCGTTGGGCTCGACGGTCTACAAGGTGGAACTGGAAGTGACGGCCTATCGCAACGCCTCCAAGGCGCAGGTCGAAGTCATCCGCCTGTCGCAATGACCGCTACGCGGCCGTGCGCTTGCGCGGCCGACCTCAATCGCTCACAGAGTCTTGATCATGGCCCCGACTATAGCGCCCGTGAACACGTCAACCACGTTCCCCTTCGCGACGTCCGTCGTCATCATTGGCGGCGGGATTATCGGCTTGACGGCTGCGCTGACATTGGCCGAACGCAATATCGCGGTGGTGGTGCTGGAAAAAGGCCGTATCGCCGGCGAGCAGTCCTCACGCAACCTCGGCTGGGTACGCAAGACCAGCCGGCACGCCGCCGATATCCCCTTGGCCCTCGCCGCAGATCGCTTGTGGGCGCAGATGCCTGAGCGGGTCGGCGCCGACGTCGGGTATCGGCAAGAGGGCATCATGTTCCTGGGCCGCAACGAGGCGCAGATGGCGATGCATGAAAGCTGGCTGAAATCGGTCGAACATCTGTCCCTCGACTCGCGGTTGCTGAGCCAGCGCGAGATCGCGCAACGGGTGCCGGGCGGCGTGGCTGACTGGGCCGGCGGTATCTTTACGCCATCCGATGCGCGGGCCGAGCCGACCCTGGCCAGCAGTGCGATCGCCAAGGCGGCCATGGCCAAGGGCGTGGTGATCATCGAGCAGTGTGCGGTGCGTACACTGCAGATGTCCGCCGGCAAGGTCAGTGGGGTGGTCACTGAAAAGGGTGAGATTCGCTGCGATCAGGTATTGCTGGCCGGGGGGATGTGGTCGCGGCGCTTTTTGGGCAACCTCGGCGTGGCGTTGCCGACCTTGGCCTTGACCTGTTCGGTGCTGCGCACGCATCCGATGGATGGGCCTACGGAAATCGCCGTAGGCGCGCCGGACTTTTCCTTTCGCAAGCATAAGGACGGCGGTTTCATCATTACCCAACGCGGCAAATTGGACGCCTACCTGACCCTCGATCACCTGTTGCTCGCCAAGCAATACATGCCGCAGTTTCGCGCGCAGCGCAGCGTGTTGAACGTGTCGCTGGGCAAGTATTTCTTTAACGACCTGGCGCTGGCCCGGCGTTGGTCGGCCGACAGTATCAGCCCGTTCGAACGGGTGCGGGTGCAGGACCCGGCCGCCAACCCGCGGCTCAACAACGATGCGATGAACAACCTCAAGGCCGCCTGGCCGGTATTCGAGCAGGCGCGGATTGCCCAGGCCTGGGCGGGCACCATCGACGTGACGCCGGACTCGAACCCGGTGATTGGGCCGGTCGCGCAAATTCCCGGGTTGACCGTCGCCACCGGTTTCTCGGGGCACGGTTTCGGTACCTCGCCAGCGGCCGGCCATCTGGCGGCGGATATCGTCAGTGGGGATACCCCGATCATCGATCCGAGCCCGTATCGTTTCGATCGTTTCTAAGCCGGCCCAAGCCCAGCCTTCATGGAGCACAACGATGTCGCCTGCCAGCTGTTTTTTTACTAATCGCACAGGCTTGCGCCTGCATTTTCTGCAATGGGGCGCGCCGAGCGGCGTGCCTCTGGTTCTGCTGCACGGCTTGCGGGCCTATGCGCAGACCTGGGAGTCGCTGGTGCAGGCGTTGGGCCCCGGTTACTGCGTTTACGCCCTGGACCAGCGCGGTCGCGGGTTGAGCGATTGGGCCACGCCGAGCAGCTACCACACGCAATCTTATGTGGAGGATGTGGAGGACTTCGTCGCCCACCTCGGTTTGCAACGCTTCGTGTTGCTGGGGCATTCGCTGGGTGGCGCCAATGCCCTTGAATATGCACGGCAAAACCCAGGGCGTTTGCACGGGCTGATCATCGAAGACATCGGTCCCGGCTCTTCGAGCCAGGGCGACGGCGCGGCGCGTATTCGCCGTGAAATGAGCCAGACGCCGTTGCACTTCGACAGCTGGGCGAGCGCCCGCGCTTTCTGGCAGGCGTCGCGCCCGGGTTTGTCAGAGCAGGGCCTCGCTTCCAGGCTGGCGCATTCGATGAAAGAGCACGAAGGGCTGATCAGCTGGCGGCACGATCAGCAAGGCATCGCCGAGGCGCGCCTGAGCATCGAGCCGACCGACCTGTGGCCGGCGGTGCGGGCCTTGGACTGCTCGACCCTGTTCATTCGTGGCGGGCGTTCGGACTTCCTGCCCACCGCGACGCTGCAGGCGATGCGTGACAGCAATCGGCAGGTGCAGACGGTGGAAGTCGCGCACGCCAGTCACTATGTCCACGACGATCAGGGCGAGACGTTCAACCGGCTGGTCGCTGACTTTCTCGCCAGCCTCACGACTCCCAGCCCATGAAGGCAAGCGCCAGCACTGCCGTGGCAGGCGGCCATGGCAAAAGCGAACCACTCTAGCGAGTGGTTTTTTTTGCCTGGATTTTTACGCGGTTGATACAAAGCTGATACGCGAAAAGCAGTTAATGAGAATCCATGTCATGCGCGAATGGTTTGGTATATCATGCGCCGCGAATTCTTGGCAGGTTTGCCTGCGCGTCGGCTCATCCATGAGGTCCAACATCCATGCGTCACACCCTGATTTCCCTCTGCGTGCTTCAGGCGTTTACTCCTTTTGCCTGGGCGCAGGTTGCCGCCTCTGAACAAAGCAGCCTCGAGTTGCAGGCGACCACGGTCACCGGCGAAATGGACTACGAGACGGCTCAAGGGCCGGTCAAGGGCTACCGCGCGACACGTTCAGCCAGTGCGACCCGTACCGACACATCGATTCATGAAACGCCGCAGTCCATCAGCGTAGTGCCCAAGGACGTGGTCGAGGACATTGGTGCGACTCGCCTGCAGGAGGCCCTGGACTACGCGGGCGGCGTCGGCCGGGCGAACAACTTCGGCGGGCAAGGGCTTACCAGCTTCACCGTGCGAGGCTTTACCACCGCCGAGTTCTACCGCAACGGTTTCCCGATCAACCGCGGCTACCCGAGCATGCCCGACGCCAACAGCATCGAGCGCCTTGAAGTGCTGCGCGGGCCGGCGACCATGCTATATGGCCGTGGCGATCCCGGTGGCACCTTCAACGTGGTATCCAAGCAGCCGCTGGCCGAGCCCACGGTCACGCTGGGTAGCCAATTGAATGATCAGGGCATGAAGCGCGGCACCCTCGATGCGTCCGGCCCGCTGGATAAGCAAGGCACGCTGGCCTATCGTCTGAACGTGGTGGGCGAGGGCGGCGACACCTTCCGCGACCATGTCTCGAGCGAACGCTACGGCGTGACCCCGGTGTTGACCTGGCAGGCCAATGACGCCACCAAGGTGATCTTCGAAGGCGACTTCATGCGTAACAATCGCCCGCTGGATCGCGGCCTGACACGCTTCGCCAACCAGCGTGGGACGCCGTCCCGTGACACCTTCTGGGGTGAGAAGTACGCCGGCGACCTGCACAACGATAACAACATGGCCCAGTTGCGCTTCGAACATCTGCTCAACGACAACTGGACCCTGGGCGGTGGTTTCCAGTGGCTGGACGGGACGATGAAGGGCAACGGTGTCGAGGCCAACGGCGCGACCAGCCTGGATGCCGATGGCCGCACACTTCAGCGCAACTTCAACTACCGCAAGCTGGAATGGACCGACAAGGACTACCAACTCAACCTGACCGGGCACTTTTCCACCGGCGGCTTTGATCACACCTTGCTCACTGGCATCGAATACGAAGACTACGACTACAAGTCGATCATCCAGCGTTCCGCCGTCTTGGCGGGGACCTTTCCGATCGATATCTACAACCCGGTCTACGGCCAGCCTCGTCCGGCGCTGACCCGCACGCCGACACACGATAAAGAAAACCTCAAGACCTACGCGGCCTTCGTTCAGGACCAGGTGGCACTGACCGAGCGCTTGAAAGTCCTCGCCGGTGCGCGCTTCGAGCGCTTCGAGCACGATTACGAGTCCTACGTACCCGGTGTCAGAAGCTGGAACGCCGCCGACAACGCCGTCACCCCGCGCGTCGGCGTGATGTATGACCTCACCGACACCGTCGCGCTCTACGCGGATGCCGCGCGCTCGTTCAAGCCCAACACTGGCGCCAGTCGTCAGGGCGGCGGGTTCGATCCGGAGAAGGGCAAGTCCTACGAGATGGGCGTGAAGTGGGAAGCGCTTGACCGACAGTTGAGCGTCGATGCGGCGATTTACCAGATCGAGAAGAAAAATGTCCAGGGTCTCGACCCCTTGAACTCCGACTTCAATGTCGCGACGGGCCAGGTCCGCAGCCGCGGCTTTGATCTGAACGTGGCCGGCAACCTGACGCCCGAGTGGCGGATGATCGGCGGCTATGCCTATGTGGATGCCGCCGTCACCAAGGACACCACTGTCCGTACTGGAACGCGTTTGGCCAACATTCCGCGCAATAGCTTCAGCCTGCTCAACGTGTATGAGTTCCAGGACGGCGCGCTCAAAGGCTTGGGCCTCGGCGCCGGTGGCAAATACGTGGCCGAGCGTGCCGGGCAGACGGCCAACAACACGTTCGCGATGGACGCCTACACGGTCGTCGACCTGCTCGGTTACTACAAGGTCAACGAAAAGGTCAGGCTCAACCTGGACGTGAAGAACCTGTTCAATCGCGAGTACGAAGAGGGCTCGTTCTTGAACTTCTACGCCTACCCTGGCGAGCCGCGCACGGTGCAAGTGGGTATTTCCTACACTCTGTAGCGCGGTCAGCGCCCGGCGCGATGTGCCTCGTCGGTTGATCCGGTGGTATGCCGGGCGAAGGTCACGCAGCCACACTTTTTGGCGGCCTGTAGGGAAACCCCTACAGGCTCCGAAAATCCCTCGCGCAATATCAGGATTGGATGATGGCTCTTTGCTAGATGTCGGGTTAGAGTGATTAAAAGGTTCTTGCGAATCTTCGTTTCTGCGACCCCTCCCGAGGCTGCAGGACACTTCATAATGTGGAGTGCATCATGAAAGTCCTAATCGCTGATGACTCATCCATGTCCCGCAAGCTGGTCTTGCGTTCCCTGCCAGAATCACTGACCGAAGATGTTCGCCAGGCCTGTAACGGTGCCGAGGTGATGGAGGCGTATCACGCCGGTTTGGTGGACCTGCTTTTTCTCGACCTGACCATGCCGGTCATGGATGGCTTCCAGACCCTTGAGGCGCTCAAGCGCGAGGACGCGAATGTGGTTGTCGTGGTGATCAGCGCCGACATCCAGCCGCTGGCCAGGCAGCGCGTATCCGATCTGGGCGCTGCTGCATTCGTCGCCAAGCCGGTTACGGCGCAAGCTGTACTCAATGCGTTGCACGTCATAGGGGTACTTTGATGGAAACCTTGGCCGCGCTAACCGAAGACCAACGTGACGCCTTGCAGGAATTGATGAACATTGCCATGGGGCAGGCCGCCGAACGACTGGCCCGGCTGACCAACACCATGGTTACGCTTTCGGTTCCTTTCATTCACCCACTGATCCGGGAGCAGGACAACCTGTTGATTCCCGACCATCTTCGTCGAAGCTCCATGATCGTCACCCGCCAGTCGTTCCTGGGGGAGTTGCGCGGAGAGGTGTTCGTTTGCTTTGGTTCCATGGGGGCCGACAAGCTCGCCGAATTGCTCGGCTATAGCGACGGCGGCCCTGCGCAGCAGGAAGAACTGATGCTGGATGTCACCAACATCCTGTCCGGCGCCTGCATCAGTGGCCTGGCCAAGCAGGTGGCGATACAAGTGAGTTATGACGCGCCGTCGATTCTGGTCCACAGAGAAGAGTCCGCGAACGCACTGAATGAATTGAACCTGAACGAACACCTGGCGATGGTGTTGGAAATCCGTTTCGAGGTGCAGGCTCATCAATTCTCCTGCGACCTGCTGATCTGTATCACCGAACGTACAGCAGGCGTTGTGGTCCGGGCCATCGATCGCTTGCTCTATGAGCTTTGAAGGGGCGTCTTCATGACAGACAACAAGGCAATTTCCCGGGAAACCCTTGAGTCGATGCTCAAGGCCATCAACATGGGCGTGCTGCTGGTCGATCATGACTGCAAAGTGCTGTTCTCCAACCACTTCATGTCCATCAACAGCGGCCGCAGCGCCGAAGAGCTCGTCGGTCGCACGCTGTTCGAAGTGTTTCCGGAACTGCCCGAGGTCTGGACCCGGCAGAAGATCAACAGCGTCGTCACGCTGCAGAACTTTGCGTTCACCTCCTGGCAGCAACGGCCGCACCTGTTCAACTTCGAAAGCACCCGGCCGATCAGTGGCTTGGTCGGGCACATGTATCAGAACTGCACGTTCTTCCCGGTGCAGGACGCCGATGGCGGCAGTCTGGGGGTGGGCCTGGCGATAAGCGATACGACCGATACCGCTGCCCGCCAACTCGAACTGACGCACCTCAACGAGTTGCTGGAAGAGGAAAAGAGCGCCCAGGCGCTGCTGATCGCACGGCTCGAGGAGGCTCAGGCGCAGTTGCTGCAGTCCGAGAAAATGGCAGCGATAGGCCAGCTTGCGGCGGGCGTGGCCCACGAGATCAATAACCCGATCGGCTTTGTGTGCTCCAACGTCAACAGCCTGCGGCGTTACCTGGTGGATCTTTTCGCATTGCTCGACGCCTACGAACAGGCCAGTGACGAAAAACATGCGCAGGCTCATCCCGAGCTTGCGGCCATGCGGGACAAGGCGGATTACGACTTCATGCGGCAGGACATCGACGAGCTGATCGTCGAGTCGGTCGAGGGGCTGGACCGGGTCACTCGTATCGTCAAGGACCTGCGCGAGTTCTCCCATGTCGACAGCTACGAATGGCAGTTGGCCGATCTGCACAAGGGGCTGGATAGCACCCTCAACGTTATCTGGAACGAGATCAAGTTCAAGGCTCAGGTGATCAAGCGCTACGGCGATATCGAGCCTATCGAGTGCATGGGCTCGCAGATCAATCAGGTGTTCTTGAATCTGCTTATCAATGCGAGCCATGCCGTGGGCGTTGATGGCGAAATCATCATCAACAGTGGCAGGGAAGACGGCGGTGTGTTCGTCGAGGTCGTCGACAACGGTCACGGCATCCCGCTGGACATCCAGAACCGGATATTCGAACCGTTCTTCACCACCAAGCCGGTAGGCATGGGCTCGGGCCTGGGCCTGTCGCTGTCGTACAGCATCATCGTCAAGCACCATGGAAGACTCACCGTCGAAAGTGAACCGGGCCGGGGCAGTTGCTTCCGCGCGTGGCTCCCGTTACGTCAGCCCCAGGTACAGGCCCACGCTACCTCTGCCGTTGAAGGATGCTGAGCATGAACACCACCGAGTTGAGCGAAAAACGCTACACCGTCATGCTGGTGGACGACGAAGAAAGTATCCTCAACAGCCTGCGCCGCTTGCTGCGTGGCAAGCCTTACGATTTGCTGCTGGCCACCAGTGGCGCGCAGGCGCTGAGCCTTTTCGAACTGCACCCCATAGACCTGATCGTCTGCGACGCGCGCATGCCGTTCATGGACGGCCCGACCCTGCTCCGTGAGGTGCATAAGCGCGATCCGCACTGCATGAATATCCTGCTGACCGGTTATGCCGACATGAGCATGATCACGCAGGCACTCAGCGATGGGTACATTTTCCGCTACATCAGCAAACCCTGGAAGGATGAAGAGCTTCAGCTCACCCTCGATGAGGCTTTGGAAATGCAATGTGTGCTGCGTGAACGTGACAACCCGAAGAAGCTCATCAGCGAATAGTGGCTCGACAGCTTCGGCGCCTCACGGTTTTTGATAAATCGAAGGCGCCACCAGCTTGAACGCATCGCTGACGCCGTTCAGGCTTTCCGAATGACTGATCATGAAATAGCCGCCACGTCGCAGGAATGGGAGCAGGCGACTGACCACTTTTCGCTTGGTCTCCTGATCAAAGTAAATCATCACGTTGCGCAGGAAAATCACATCGAATTCGCCCAGTTGGGGCAGGGTTTCGATCAGGTTGACTTGCACGAAACTGACCCGCTGGCGCAGGGATTTATCGATCAGGAAGGTGCCTTCCTGCTGGCCGATGCCCTTGAGGCAGTATCGACTGAGCAAGGACTGCGGCAGTCTGTTGGCGCGTTCCATCGGGTAATGCCCGTTCCGGGCCTTGGCCAGTACCTGGGTGCTGATGTCCGATCCGATGACCTCCCAGGGCGTGCTGCGCAGGGTTTCGGCAAGGGTCATGGCCAGGCTGTAAGGTTCTTCGCCCGAGGAGCTGGCCGCGCTCCACACCCTGAAGGTCTTGCCTGGTGACGCGAAGGGTAATACCCGTTCGCGCAGGAACTCGAAGTGCTTGGGTTCACGAAAGAAATACGTTTCGTTGGTGGTCAACAGGTCCAGGGCGAACTGCAGTTCGTCGGGGTTCTCCTTGCCCATTATCATTTTGAAATACGCGCCGTAGCTCTCCAGTTCATGGAACTGCAGGCGCTTGAACAGACGCCCGGCAACCAGGGCTTTTTTCATGGGTGACAAGTGGATGCCCGCTGCACCATAGAGCCAGGACTGGAACTGGGTGAATTCACGATCTTCAAGATTGATCTGTTTCAATCCGAACTCCTTGTTCGTGACTTACAGCTCCTGGAGGCTGGGGCTGTCACCGGCGTCCGCCAGTTGAGACATTTCATCCATCGACAACACCTTGTCCACCTGCAAGACGATGACGAACGTGCCGGCGACCTTGGCCATGCCGCTGATGAAGTCAGGGCGAATGCGCGCGCCAAAGCTGGGGGCCGGCTTGATCTCGTCCGCCGGAATTTCCAGTACCTCTGACACACTGTCCACCAGAAGCCCGATATCCTGGGCCTGGTGGTCCTCGCTGCTGGCTTCGAGGATCACCACACAGCTGCGTCGAGAGACCTTCGTGCAGGGCTGCCCGAACCGTGCCTTGAGGTCCAGCACCGGCACCACGGCACCTCGCAGGTTAAGCACGCCGCGCACGAAGTCGGGCATCATCGGCACCGGAGTCACGTGTCCGTACTCGATGATTTCCTTGATGCCCTGGATATCGATGGCGAACATTTCGCCGCCCAGCAGGAGCGTCAGGTACTGCGCCTCCTGCTTTTGAATCGCCGTCGGCTGTCGGGTATCGGTTAACGCGCCCATGTCGCTCTCCTGCATGAAAAAAGCACCGCGTCCGGTTTGCGCTCAGAACCGCGTGAACTCGCTTTCGTCGGGGCCTGCGCTCTTGAGGAAGGTTTTCTGCGGGACCGCTCGCGGTGCCCGCGCCACCGCACGCGATACGCTGCTTGCCTGGCTGGATTTGCCCAGTGTGACGTTCGATGCCTGATCGCTTGCGTCCAGCCTGAAAAAACTCATGGCCTGCTGCAACTGTTCGGCCTGGGTACTCATTTCTTCGGCGGTGGAAGCGAGCTCTTCGCTGCTGGAGGCATTTTGCTGAGTGACCTGGTTGAGTTGGTTCATCGCCGAATTGATCTGCGCCACGCCGGCTGCCTGTTCTTCGGAGGCGGCCGTGATTTCCTGGACCAGATCGGAGGTCTTGTTGATCGACGGCAGCATCTCGCCAAGCAGATGGCCGGCCCGTTCGGCCATTTCGACACTGCTGGTGGATAGCTCGCCTATTTCCAGAGCCGCCACCTGGCTGCGCTCCGCCAGTTTGCGCACTTCGGCCGCCACCACCGCGAAGCCCTTGCCATGTTCGCCGGCTCGCGCCGCTTCGATGGCGGCGTTCAAGGCCAGCAAGTTGGTCTGGTAAGCAATGTCATCGATGATGCTGATGCGTTGCGCGATTTTTTTCATCGCCTGCACCGTCTGCTGAACAGAGTCGCCGCCGTCTCCTGCTTCCTTGGCCGCCTTGCTGGCCATGCCGTCGGTTATCTTGGCGTTCTCGGTGTTCTGGTTAATGCTGGCACTCATTTGTTCGATGGACGCACTGGTTTCTTCGACGCTTGCGGCTTGTTGGCTGGTGGTCTGGCTGATGGCCTGGGCGGTAGCGCTGACTTCCTCCGACGCGCTGGCCAGACCGTCGGCGGCATTGCGCACCTCACCGATAATCTGCGAAAGCTTGCCAATCATTGCCTGCATCGCCGTGAGCACACGCCCGGTTTCGTCCTTGGAACCACCTTCGATCTTCACGGCCAGGTTACCTTCGGCCAGTTGGCTGGCCACATCCACGGCCCTTTTCAGCGGGGTGGAAATGATGCGTGAAATAAACAACGCCAGCGCGATACCCACCAGCAAAGCCACGAGTACCGCGGCGATGATGGACAGTCGCGCATTGGCGTAGATTTCGTTACCGCGTTGATTGGCTGCCGTGGCTCCGGCGTCGTTGAGGTCGATGAGTTTTACCAGGTCGCTGGAGATCTGTTCGAAGTCCCGTTTCGAATCCCCTTTGAGAATGACACTGGTCTGTTCCTTCAAACCCTGCCGCGACTCGGCCAACAGGTTCTTGCTGGTGTTGAGGTAGCTGTTCCAGCTGGTCTTGAGCGTATCGAACAACGCCTGTTCCGCCGGGCTTGAGATCAGCTCTTTTTCATAGCGCGCCATGCGGGTCTCGACTTCCTTGCGGGCATCGACGATCTCCTGTTCATATTGCGCCTGTTCCGTCGGGCTGTCGGCCATCAGATAGCGCAGTTCCTTGACCCGATAGTTGGCGACAAAAAAACGAATGCCGGAGACAACCCGCACCGAAGGCAACCAGTTGTCGCGCATCTCAGCGGCAGTTTCGTTAACCAGGCCCAACTGGATGATGGCGAACACGCCCGTCATGGCCGTCAGCACCAACACCAGCAAGAACGAAGTGATGAGCTTGGTAGCTATCCTTAAATCGTAGAACCATTTCATTGAAAGGCCTCTCCATGTGCGGTGCGGTTGGCTGAATTGCCGGGTTTGCTATCGTTCGAGGAATAAACAGCGGTTTGCCCAGGCGTTTGCTGGGCGCGTTGTCTGGTTGTCGGTGCGCCAGCCGCTCAATAGCAGGGCGCACGCGCCACAGGCAGCGGCTACGAGCGATAAGTGGAAAAAAGTGCGAGCCTGAGGAAGCGGCTGCAAGTTGCCGTATGACGACATAGGTTCCTCCCTGAATCAGTAAATAGCGATCCTTCTCACATCAGCCTATCGGCTCGGGCCAAGATCAACTTGAGCGCAGAACAGGTCAGTCGTCGGTCAGCGGTAAAATAATTCGGTTTTACCGGGGCGGTAAGTAAGGGCTGTAATAAAAAACGGCCCGGCAGCGGTGATTTATATAATCGGTAGACGACTGACGCAGGCGTGGCGTTATATAAATAGCGCGCAATCGCCGCGTGCGAGTCCTTCAACGTCATGATTGCCTCCTAGTTTCTTTGTCCTATCCAGGTTTCTAAGGCCTTGGAACTCATAGGTTTTTCTATCAAGTAACGCTGCAGAACTTCTTGGTTTTCTACACCTTCTGCAACGACTCGGTAGCCGATATTTTGAAGTTATGCAGAATACGCTCGCAAATTTGCTCAGGGCCCGGCTCATTCATTGAGAATGAAGCCGAATCGCGTCGGACTGATTTTATAAAGCAAGCAATTATTGGGTAGCAGTTTTGTAGGCGCGACGTTATCGTCAGGATCAAGTCTTGTGCAAAGATATAACCCGGTGCCTTGACTATATCGTTGAGGACTTTCGGCGTAATGACGTCGACTGCGTCAATCTCGCATGCGCTGTTTACCCGGACCGTTTGATGTATATCTTCCTCAAACCTCAATCGATTAAACAACCCGGTGGGTTGGTCTACGAAGTTACGAGCGCGCATGTTGCGGATACGCATCATGACCCGTTCAGCGAAGTCATTGAGCATGCCTCTGTCCAATTCGCTCATGGGCGCGCGCGTGACAGTGTCAATAATGCAGAGCTCATCGACGATTGAGGCCCGCGTGACCGGCGCGTTGAAGTACGCCGAGGTGATTGCGGCGATTTTGTCGAAGACTTCGTCGGAGTCGCTGCCCGCGGGGCAAAATTTGGCGACCTCTTTTAGCCTTTCAGCTTCATTCGACGGAATAGGAGCGCCTTCGCCCATGATGACCCTCGCAATTGCTTGGTTCTACCTACAAGGTATCAGGTGATGATGTCATTATGATATCATTTTTTCGTTCGCTGCAACGCTCAACGGTCTGCGCCTCGGCGGTGCGGGTGAGCACAGACAAGAGGTGATGCAAAACCCGCGACGGCCCACGAGTATTGACTTGGATCAGCTCCTGTAGCGCCTTCTCTTCTATCGTGCTGCAACTCTTCGAAGCCTGATATTGGGCTACAGTTCGAGCAAAGGATTGAGTCGTGGGTCTGAAGGCGCTTTAACGCGAGATAGACAAGTTGGCGGTGAGGGGCCGTGCTCTCGTAAAAACGTCAATGTTCAGTCGTTTCCGATTTCCAGCGCTGCGTAGAAGGTTGCTAGGCGTTTTACCTGCCTTGCAAATATCGTTAAGTCCGTTCAACGACCGAGGGCACAGGGATGATGGCTCGCGACGCACAGGCAGTGGCTGACGACGATACGTTGCGAACCCTCGAGAGTGTGCTCGGCTGTCTGTCCATTGCGGTTGTGGCGCTGGACCGCGCCGCTCGGGTTGTCGCCGGCAATCCCGCGTTCGCCCATCTGCAAGTTCAAAACGGTGTTTCTCCGGCAGCGGGCGGCGAGTTCGTCGCCCTCCTGCGGCCCGAAGACCATGGGCTGTTTTATGCGGCGCTGGAAACGGCCGCAGGGAACACGCGGGCTGGTTTCGCGGCGTTGAGCAGAGGGGCGTGCGGGCTGGACTTCTCCCTGACGTTGTGGCGCGATGCGTATTTTATTGTCGAGGTCGTTGCCCGCCAGGGCGCGTCGGCCCCGCCATCCGAAACCGAAAGCTACGCGCAGATCCCGCTCAGGTCGATTTTCGATTCCTCCGGTACCGGCCTGGCGCTGGTGTCGCTGGACGGTCGTTGGCTACGGGCCAATGGCGTCATCTGCAGGTTGCTTGGGTATAGCGAAGCGCAGTTGCAAACCACCACATTCATGGCACTGACCCACCCCGAGGACCGCGAGGTCGGCAAGCAGTTGATCGACGAACTCAAGCGCGGTGCAAGGTCGGGCGCGACGTTGCATAAACGCTATATCCATCGCGACGGGCGGGTGGTGTGGGCGCGGTTGACCGTGGGAATGGTGCGGGACGATCAGGGGCAGCCGCTCTGCTTTGTGTCCCAACTGGAGGACATCACCGAGAACTGGCAGCTGCGCGAAACGCTGGTGGGCAGCGAACTCAAATTTCTCACCCTCGCGGAAAGTTCACCCAACATCATCGTGCGCTACAACCGCAACCTGTTGCGCACTTACGTCAACCCGGCCTTTTTGCGCTTGACCGGCATGTCTTATGACGAGTCGATAGGCGTGAGCCCCGACGAGGACGCGGGTGACTATATCAACCAGCTGCGCCATGTCGTTGCGACGGGCGAAACCGCGCAATTCCTCGACAGTTGGACCTTCGCGGACAGTACCGAGTTGGTCAGTTGTGCGGTCAGCCTGACGGCCGAGCGCAGCCCGACAGGCGAGGTGATCGGCGTGTTGGCGCTGGCCCACGACATTACCGAGTTGTGCAAACAACAGGTCCTGGAAGACGCGCGCTTGGGGATTTTCGAAAAAATGGCGACGGGCGCGCCCCTGGAAGAAACGCTCGGGCTCCTGGTGGACTATCTGCAATTGGCCTTGCCCCATCGGTCCTGCCGGGTGCAGCTGGTAGCGCCGCTCGGCACCGGCGCGGTGATGAATACGGCGTCTGCCGTAGGCTGGTCCGAGCCGATCGTGGACAAACAAGGCCACGTGCTCGGCACTTTCGAGTTGTCCCAGGCGTCCGGCACCGGGCCGGATGAGAGCGACATCCTGCGCGTGCGCCAGACCTGTCATATTGCGGCGATCGCGATCGAACGCTGGCAGTCAGAGTCGTTGCTCCGCGAGCGCGAGCGTCGTTACCGTGACATTTTCGACCATACCCTGGACATGCTTTGCCTGCTGGAAATGACGGCGGTCGGTTGCCTGCGTTGTGTCGAGGTCAACCCGGCGTTGTTGCGCGCGCTGGGCAAACCGCATGCCGACGTTATCGGTGAGCCGCTGGAGTTGATCTTTGGTCGGTTGGGCGCGCAAAAAATCCAGGCGCTCTGTGAGCAATGCACAAGCGCCGGGCGGGTGGTTGAGTCGGATGAGGGCATGGTGCTTCGCAACGAAGTCCGTCAACTGCACTTTACGCTGGTGCCGGTGGCGGATTCAGGGCGTGTGGCGGCGCGGATATTGGTGATCAGCCGCGACATTACCCTGTTGATCAGGGCCCGGCAGAAAGAACTCGGACGCCAGCACGACATCAGCGCACTGGTCGAAAACAGCCCGGACGCTATCGCTCGGTTGAGTGCTCATGGCGAAGTGCTCTACGTCAATGCGCAGTTGCGAAGATGGGTGGGCGGGGCCTGGCCGGAACTGATGGGCATGCCCATGGACGCGGTGGCGCCGCTGAACCACCAGTCTCAGCTGTTTCGCGAATTGGTGGCCCAAGTGATTCAGGAAAATAAAGCGACGGAGCAGGAGTTTCTGCTCTCGGGGTTGAAGAGCGCACCCAAAGTGGTGCTGATCCACTTTGTTCCAGAGGTCGACGGCCAGCGGGTCGTGAGTGTGCTGGCGGTGGGGCGCGATATTTCCAGGCTGCGGGCTGCCGAGCGGCGCCTGGCCAACTCCAATGCACAATTGCGCGATCTGTCGACCCGTCGCGAAACGGCGCGGGAAGAGGAGCGCAAACTGATCGCCAGGGAGATCCATGATGAGCTGGGCCAGCACTTGACGGCACTGCGTATGGGGATATCACTGTTGAGGTTTCAATTCGGCGCCTCGACACCCGAGCTGACCCCGCAGGTCGAGCGGCTGATGGTGCTGACCGACAAGACGATCCAGGTCGTGCGTGATGTCTCCACCAGCCTGCGACCGTCCGCGTTAAACCTGGGGCTGGTTTCCGGTCTTGAGTGGCTGACCACCGAGTTCGTCACCTTGACCCGGGTTCCCTGTGTGTTACACCTGCCGTCGATTCCCCTGACGCTCCCCGATACCCACGTCACCGCCGCGTTTCGCATCGTGCAGGAGTCGTTGACCAATATCGCGCGTTACGCCGAAGCGACACAGGTCAGCGTCACCCTGAGCCCGCAGGAAACCAACTGGCTGCTGGAGGTCCAGGATAACGGCAAGGGGTTTGACCCCGACGCCGTCACCCGGCAGACCCTGGGGCTGGCCGGGATGCGTGAGCGTGGCCTGATGTTGGGCGGCAAAGTGATTGTTTTCAGCCATCCCGGACAGGGCACAACAGTCCAGGCATTCATTCCGATGCACAAGGATACGTATTAATGATTCGCATGCTGATCGCCGATGACCACACCATCATGCGCGAAGGGCTCAAGCAGTTGTTCATGCTGGTCGCCGATGTCCAGGTGGTGGCCGAAGCCGAGAGTGGCACGCAAGTGATCGAGCTGTTGCGCCAGGTCGAGATCGACCTGCTGCTGCTCGATATGAACATGCCGGGTATCAGCGGCGAAATCCTGATCGCCCGCCTGCATACCCAGTACCCGGAGCTGCCGATCCTGGTGTTGAGCATGCATAACGAAATCCACATTGCGCAACGCGCACTGCGCGCCGGTGCGCTCGGCTACCTCACCAAGGACCGCGACCCCGAGACCCTGTTGGTTGCCATGCGACGAGTGGCCAGCGGCCAACGTTACCTGGACCCGGCGCTGGCAGAGCAGATTGCCCTGCAAAGCAGTGGCCTGAAGCAACAGACCTACGTTGAAAGCCTGTCCGATCGCGAGTTTCAGATTCTGCGCTTGCTGGCTCATGGCATGAGCGTCAACCAGATCGCCGAACAGTTGGTCATCAGCAACAAGACGGTCAGCACCCACAAGACCCGGCTCATGGAAAAGATGGGGTTCGGCTCTACGGCGGACATTGTGCGCTTCGCCATGACCTTGGGTATTTCGTGAGCAAGCCCCTTGTGTAGGGATTTTCCTACCTTGGTTGCCGGTATCCCTACCCTGGAATAGGGATGGTCCGATGGCCGTGGTGCCATTATTGGGCCAGTATCCCTCTCAAGCAATCGAACTGCCGATCAACCGGCGACGAGATGCTTCGATTGGGAGACAGACCGTGAGCGAACAGACCACACCCCCCTCGGCTGCTTTGATAGTGTTTCCGGTCGCCTTGGCCGGTCTGCTCGGAGGCCTTGCGGTTGCCTACAGCAATGACTTCAGCGCATGGGCTGTGGCGGCAGGGGGCGCGTTGTTGGTGCTGTGCGTTGGCTTGGGCCTTTGGGCAAACAGATGCTTCCAGGCGCATTGCAACAGCCTGCAACGCCAGCTCGATCAGCCGCCCGAGGTCTCGGCGACATTGGCCGTCGATAACGGCCTGTCAGACGTGTGCCTCAGCGTGCTTCCCGTTTGGTCCAGGCAGATCGAAGCCGCGCGCGTGATCAGCGAAACGTCCATCCTCAAGCTCAGCGAACGCTTTGGCACGCTGTCATCGAACATCAGCCACAGCGTGGCCAGCAACGGCGGGCAAGATGCTTCCCAGCAATTGGTCGACTTGCTGGAAGTCGGCCAGCGCGACCTCAATTCCATCGTGCTGGCCCTGCGCTCCGCGCTCTCCAATAAAGAGAGCGAACTCAAAGAAGTCCTGCAGCTCTCCGGCTTCACCGAACAACTTCAGCAGATGGCCAAGTTTGTCGGTGACATCGCCAGTCAAACCAACCTGCTTGCCCTCAACGCCGCCATCGAGGCCGCGCGCGCCGGTGAGGCGGGGCGAGGTTTTGCGGTGGTCGCCGATGAAGTGCGCAAGCTGTCGAGTATGTCCGGCGAGACCGGGCGCAAGATCAGTGAAACCGTGAATACCGTCAACGCGGCCATTGCCCGCACGGTGCAAATGTCCCGCCACCACGCTGAACAAGACACCTTGACCCTCGCGGATTCGGAGCGTGTGGTCTCGCAGGTCATCGAACATTTTCGCGGTACCGCCCAGACCCTCGTGCGCAACAGCCATGACCTGCAACAGCAGAGCGCCAACGTTGCCGACGAGATTGCCCAGGTGCTGGTCGCCTTGCAGTTCCAGGACCGCGTCAGCCAGATGTTGACGCTGATTACCCGCGACCTGGACAAGCTCCAGCAGCAGTTGGACGAGCGCCAGGCATCGAGCCTGAGCGGGCATACCCTCAGCCCGATGGTCAGTGATCGTTGGCTGCAAGAGCTTTCAACGGCCTACACCATGCCGGAGCAACACGCTATCCATGGCGGTAACACGCACGCCAAGTCCGATGACAGCGAAATCACCTTTTTCTAGAGGAGCTTTTCCGATGAGCAAAACCATTCTGATCGTCGACGACTCTGCCTCCATCCGGCAGGTGGTCAGCATCACTCTCAAAGGCGCGGGTTATGACGTGATCGAAGGCTGTGATGGCAAAGATGCGCTGAGCAAACTGGACGGACGCAAAATCCACCTGATTGTCAGCGACGTGAACATGCCCAACATGGACGGCTTCAGCTTCGTCAAGGCGGCCAAGCTATTGCCGGCCTACAAGTTCACGCCGGTCATCATGCTGACCACCGAGGCCAGTGATGCGATGAAGCAGCAAGGCCAGGCCTCCGGTGCCAAGGCGTGGATGGTCAAGCCCTTTCAGCCGGCGCAAATGCTCACTGCCGTCTCCAAGTTGATCCTGCCATAGCAATGACCAGCGACCGCTGGCCAGGAGGTTTCCATGAAAAGCACCGTACCGATGCTACGTCGAATCCAGGTCATGGAAGGCCCCCTGACGATCTACACCGCCACTGAACAAAAAGACCTGTTGTTGTCGTTGTTTCCGCTGGCGCATGAGGTTGAGTTGGACTTGTCCAATGTCGACGAACTGGACAGCGCCGGTCTGCAACTGTTGATCCTCATCAAACGCGAGTCGCTCAAGGACGGAACGCAGCTGTTGCTGAGCAACCCGAGCGCGACCGTAATCGAAGCAATACGGCTCAGCGGTCTTGACGACTACTTCGCCAATCCGCTTTTCGCCCAGTCGCTTGGAGCATGATCGTATGGCCCAGCCCATGAACATGGATGACGTGCTGCAGACTTTCATTGCCGAGAGTCGCGAGCTCCTGCTGCAAATGGAAGACGCACTGCTGCAGATCGAGAGGTCGCCGCAGGACCTCGACACCATCAACGGCTTGTTCCGCGTGGCCCACACCATCAAAGGCTCGGCCGGCTTGTTTGGCTTGATGCCCATCGTTGAGTTCACCCATGTCGCCGAAAGCGTCCTGGACCGGGTCCGCAGCCTGGAAGTGCGCGTCGACGAGGCATTGAGTGCGTTGTTTCTCGATGCCCGTGACCATATCGGCCAGTTGATCGACCTGCTGGCCGAGGATGGCAACCTTGACCGATTGGACGAACCGCTGCGGGTCCAGGGCCAATGCCTGGGCGAGCGGCTCGCGCAGTACCTGGAAGGCTCGGTGCCGAGTGCTTCGCCCGCTCCAGCCACGTTGCCGGCGGACGAGCCGGGCGCAAGTCCCGGCCACTGGCACTTGTCCCTGCGCTTTGGTCCGGATGTATTGCGCAACGGCATGGACCCGCTGGCGTTCCTGCGTTACCTGAGCACGTTGGGGCAGTTGCTGCATACCGTCACACTGTGCGAGGGGTTGCCGCCGTTTGCGTCGATGGACCCGGAAACCAACTACCTGGGCTTTGAACTCGCGCTGCTCAGCGATGCCTCGCGGGAGGTCATCGACGGGGC
The DNA here is from genome assembly GCF_002028325.1 of Pseudomonas veronii. NCBI lineage: Bacteria > Pseudomonadati > Pseudomonadota > Gammaproteobacteria > Pseudomonadales > Pseudomonadaceae > Pseudomonas > Pseudomonas veronii. The sequence continues at coordinate 2,294,815 of NZ_CP018420.1, forward strand.
CTTTGATTTTGTGCGCGATGACGCGCTCGTCCAGATCCTTGCACCGCAAGCCTCTGTCCAAGCCTGTCGCGCGCATCTCGACGGATTGCCGGAAGACAATGCCGTGCTGCTTGAGCTGCTGGTGCGTTGCGGCACATTGACGGAGTCCCAGGCCCTGCTCGTCACCCAGGAGGGTGAGCATGCTCCAGTCGAGATGCGCGGCGAGCTGGACGCACCCCCCGATTCAGTCGCGCCGTTGATCAAGGCCGGCAAGGGCGCGGCGAGCAACGAAGGCAACCTGATCCGCGTCGATGCCGCCAAGCTGGACCAACTGATCAACCTGGTTGGCGAGCTGATCATCGCCGGCGCCGGAGCCAACCTGGTGGCAGTGCGTAGCGGAATTGGCGAGATGATCGAAGCCACCAGCCTGTTATCGCGCTTGGTGGAAGAGGTGCGTGACTCGGCACTGACCCTGCGCATGGTGCAGATCGGCGCGACATTCACGCGCTTCCAGCGGGTGGTGCGCGACGTCTCCAAGGAACTGGGCAAGGACATCGTGCTGCAGATCGGCGGTGGCGAGACCGAGTTGGACAAGACCGTCGTCGAACGTATCGGCGACCCGTTGACGCACTTGGTGCGCAACGCCATGGACCATGGCATCGAGGCCGTGTCGACGCGCCTTCAACGGGGCAAGCCGGCCCAGGGCACGGTACGCCTGAATGCCTACCACGAGTCCGGCAGTATCGTGATCGAAGTGTCGGACGACGGCGGTGGCCTGGCCAAGGACAAAATCCTGACCAAGGCCCGCGAGCGTGGCCTGGTGGGGGACGGCCAGCTACCGGCGGATAAAGACATCCTGAACTTGATTTTCGAGCCGGGCTTCTCCACCGCCGACCAGGTCAGCAACCTGTCCGGCCGCGGGGTGGGCATGGATGTGGTCAAGCGCAATATCACCGCGTTGCGCGGCAGCGTGAGCCTCGAGAGCGAAGAAGGGCAGGGCACAACGGTACGGATTCGTCTGCCGCTGACCCTGGCCATCATCGACGGTTTTCTGATCGGGGTGGGCAAGGCTTCTTATGTCATCCCGCTGAACATGGTGGAGGAGTGCATCGAGCTGGCGCCTGGACAGGGCGCAGACACCGGTTACCTGGACCTGCGTGGAGATGTGCTGCCGATCCTGCGCCTGCGGGACATGTTCGATGTGCAAGAACCTCGAGGCAGTCGAGAAAACGTGGTCGTCGTGCAATACGCCGGCCTGCGTGCTGGCTTGGTGGTCGATCGCTTGCAGGGGGAGTTTCAAACCGTGATCAAGCCATTGGGCAAAGTGTTTGGTGAGGCCCATGGGCTCGGCGGGTTCACCATCCTTGGCAGTGGAGCCGTCGCCCTGATTCTGGATATACCCAATTTGTTAGGACACGTTGCCAAGGACGCCACCCACCGTTCGATCCCAAGTCCGTTATCGACTTAATGAGCGTCATCAGGAGTTCCTCGCCATGACCGTTATCAGAAATATCATGCTGTTGGTTTTCACCGCAGTGCTCGGCGTTGTCGTGTTGGGTGGTACCAGCCTTTACCTGGCCGGTGAAATCAATACGAGCGCCAGTTATGCCAACGTCAATACCGTGCCCAGCTTGCTGGAAATCGACCGTGCGGCGGCTGCGTTCACCGACCTTCACACCCTGGAATGGCAACGTCTGAACGATTCCGAAAAAAACTTCGTGTCCAGCTATACGCAGAACGTGGCACAGAACTTCAGTGTGATTGGCAAAGCCCTGGATCACTATGAGGCCGCATTGGTCTCCGACGACCATGACGCAGCACTGTTGAAGCAGTTACGTGGCCGCTTGGGTGAATTCGCGACCCTGCAGGCGCATTTCGACAAGTTCATCGACGACGGTGATCAAGCCTCGGCCCGCGCATTGATCGAGGCCAGCCAGCCATTGCAGAGTGCGGTGCTGACGACGATCGGTGAGCTGCGCGAATACAACCTGGAACTGGGGCGCAAGGGCCAATTGGTTGCCACCGCCACTGAGAAGAATGCCCGCTCCCTCATCCTGCTGGTCAGCGCGCTGACATTTTTAGCCACCGCGTTGGTGGGCGCACTTCTGGGGCGCAACCTGATGCGCCAACTCGGCGGCGAACCGGTGGCCGTGCGCGCTTTCGCCGCTCGCTTGTCAGCGGGGGAGCTGGATGCCAAAGCCACGCTCAAGCCCGGTGACACCACGAGCTTGATGGCGTCCATGCAACAACTGGGCGCGAGCCTGCATGGGCTGGTCGCGGAGATAAACCGCATGTCCAGTGAACACGACAAGGGCGACATCGATGCACAGATCGATGCTGGCCGCTTTCATGGCAGTTACCGCTCCATGGCCCAGGGCATCAACGAGATGGTCAACGGCCATATCAGCGTGAAGAAAAAAGCCATGGCCTGCATCCGCGCCTTTGGTGAAGGTGATCTGTCGGCGTCGCTGGAAAAATTCCCGGGCAAAAAAGCCTTTATCAATGAAAACATCGAGCTGCTGCGCAGCAATGTGCTGGCGTTGATCCATGAGATGCAGCACATGTCCAGCGAGCATGAAAAAGGCGACATTGACGTCATGATCGACGTCGATCGCTTCTCGGGTTCGTACCGCGATATCGGTCAGGGCATCAATCAGATGGTCAGTGGCCATATCAGCGTGAAGAAAAAAGCCATGGCCTGTATCCGCGCGTTTGGCGAAGGCAATCTGTCAGCACCGCTTGAGCAATTCCCCGGCAAAAAAGCCTTTATCAACGAGAACATCGAGCAACTGCGGGCCAATATCCTGGCGCTCGTCGAAGACACCAGCCAGATCAGCGACAGCGCGCTGATCGGCAAACTCGATACCCGGCCTGACGCCGCTCGGCATCAAGGTGATTTCCGCCGCATCATCCTGGGGATCAACGGTTCGCTGGATGCGATCATCGTGCCGATTACTGAAGCCATGGATGTCTTGTCGGCGATGTCCAATGGCGACCTGACCCGGACCATCAACGGCGACTATCAAGGCAAGTTCCTGGAACTGAAAAACTCGGTCAACGGCACCGTGGAAAAACTCTCGGAAATCATCGGCGAAGTGCGCGGCTCAGCCGATTCGCTGTCCAGTGCTTCCGAGGAGATCTCCGCCACTGCGCAAAGCATGGCGCAGTCGGCGTCCGAACAGGCCGCGTCGGTGGAGCAGACCTCGGCATCGATGGAGCAGATGTCGGCGTCCATTGCTCAAAATACCGAAAATGCCAAGGTGACCGACGGCATGGCGGGTAAAGCCAACAAGGAAGCCTCGGAAGGCGGTCGCGCCGTGAAGGACACGGTGGCGGCGATGAAGACCATCGCTGAGAAAATCGGCATCGTCGACTCCATCGCTTACCAGACCAACCTGTTGGCGCTCAACGCGGCGATCGAAGCGGCGCGTGCCGGCGAGCACGGCAAAGGCTTCGCGGTGGTGGCGGCCGAAGTGCGCAAACTGGCCGAGCGCAGCCAGATCGCGGCGCAGGAAATCAGTGAAGTGGCCAAGAACAGCGTGGCCTTGGCGGAACGGGCGGGCAACCTGCTTGACGAGATTGTGCCCTCGATCGCCAAGACCTCTGACCTGGTGCAGGAAATCGCGGCCGCCTCGGAAGAACAATCCATCGGCTCCGAGCAAATCAACAGCGCGATGTCGCAGATGAGCCAATTGACCCAGCAAAACGCTTCGGCCTCCGAAGAGCTGGCGGCGACGGCTGAGGAAATGAGCGGCCAGGCCGAGCAGTTGCAGGAACTCATGGGCTTTTTCAGCGTACAGAGCAAGCGCGCCGGGCGGACCGCCTCGATGCCCGTGATCAATCGCGCGGCATCCACGTTCGACCAGGATAGCCGTGCGGTGGAGAGCGGTTTCGTCCGCTTCGGGAGCTGACCCATGAGCGCCACAGCCGTTATGCCGAGCACTTTGGAGTCAGCGCCGCAGGTCGATGAGCCCTTGCAGTACCTGACCTTCTTGGCTGACCAGCAGATGTATGCGGTCAATACACTGAACGTTCGCGAAATCATCGAATACAACCAGGTGACCACGGTGCCGATGATGCCGACATTCCTGCGCGGGGTGATCAACCTGCGCGGTTCAGTGGTGCCGTTAGTGGACCTCAAGGCGCGGTTTGGCAAGGGTGTGACGGTGCTGGGCAGCCGAACGTGCATCGTCATTCTTGAAGCGGCGAAGGAGGGCGAGTCCCAGGTGCTGGGGGTGGTGGTGGACTCGGTCAGCGAAGTGATCGAGATCCTCGATATCGATATCAAGCCCGCGCCGGCCTTTGGTAACCCGATCCGTACCGACTTCATCCGGGGGATGACCAAGGTGCGAGGTGCGTTTGTCACGCTGCTGCAAATCGAGCAGGTGTTGTGTGTCGATGAGATGGCCGGCTTGATGCGAGCTTGACGTATACGACCGCGCCTCCCGGCGCGGCCGCAAAGTAATCGATGCGAGGTGAGTCATGGCGTTATCCATCGCAAGTCCAGGTAAAGCCACGGTCTCGAGCCCTAGCCAATACCTCACCTTCGAGTTGGGGGATGAGATGTTCGCCGTCGGCACGCTCAACGTGCGAGAGATCATCGAATACGGACCGATCACCAGCGTGCCGTTGTTACCGCCCAGCATCCGCGGCGTGATCAATCTGCGCGGCGCGGCGGTTCCGGTGCTGGACCTGGGCGTGCGCTTTCGCGGCGAGCGCACGGTGCAGACCTCGAGGACCTGCTTTGTGATCCTTGAGGTACAGGCCAATGCCGGGGGCAAGCCGGTGGGCATCATTGTGGATGCGGTCAGCGAGGTCCTTGAAATCGCCGATCAGGATATCGAACCGTCCTTGAATTTCGGGACCGATGTCAGAGCGGACTTCCTGTTGGGCATCGGCAAATTGGAGAGCGGTTTTGTGTTGTTGCTGGATATCGGTCGCGTGTTGTCCCTGGAACAGGTCGATGTGCTGGCAACCCTTGATCCCTTGCTGCCTTCAACTGCCTGATTGTTTTTTGGGAGTGTCCTCATGAACGTGATTCTCTCCGATGCGGAGTTCCTGCAGTTTCGCACTCTCATTCATCAAATCGCCGGCATCAGCCTGTCGGATGCCAAAAAACAGTTGGTGAGCGCTCGGCTCGCCAAGCGCCTGCAAGTGTTCAAGCTCAATACCTACGGCGCGTACTACAAAGTGTTGATGAAGGACGCGACGGAACTACAAGTGGCGGTCGATATGCTGACCACCAACGAAACCTACTTCTTCCGCGAGCCCAAGCATTTTGATTTCCTGCGCGATGTCGCACTGCCCGAACTGCGTGGCAGCGGGCCTTTGCGTGTATGGAGCGGCGCCTGCTCGAGCGGTGAAGAGCCCTACACCCTGGCCATGGTCCTGGCGGACAGCCTCGGCGGCCGGCCCTGGGAAATCGTCGCATCGGATATCAGCAGCCGGGTACTGGAAACGGCCCGCCAGGGGCGCTACCCCCTCGAAGGCACGCGCGGCATTCCCCAAGCGTTGCTCAACAAATATTGCCTCAAGGGCGTCGGCGCCAACCACGGTTGCTTCATGGTCGAACCGGCGCTGGCGTCGAGGATCGATTTCCAGGCCATCAACTTGAACAATCCGTTGCCGAAGCTTGGAATGTTTGACGTGATCTTCCTGCGCAACGTGATGATCTATTTTGACAGCGAGACCAAAGTGCAAGTGGTCAAGCGCCTGGTCAGCCACCTCAAGCCCGGCGGCTATTTCCTGGTCAGCCATTCGGAAAGTCTCAATGGCGTGACCGATGAACTGCGACTGGTCAAGCCTTCGATCTATCGGAGGCCGCATGCCTGACACCCCACCGTCCCGCGAGGTGTACCTGAATCCCGGCGAGTGGTTTTTCGGTTCGGGCGCCATTCGGCTGCGCACCGTGCTGGGCTCATGCGTTGCATTGGTGGTCTGGCATCCGCGGCGCTTGTTGGGCGGCATGTGCCACTACCTGTTGCCCCGGCGCGCAGTGAAGAGATCGGCTGCACTGGATGGTCGCTACGGCGATGAGGCGCTCCAATTGCTGCTCGGCCGAATGCACGCGATCAAGGTGCCGCCGACGGAGTTCAGAATCAGCGTGTATGGCGGCGGGGATATGTTTCCGGGGCTGGCGCGTTCGGACAATCACTACGTTGGCCAGCGCAATGTCGAGCAAGCCAGGCACCTGCTCGATTCGCATCAGTTGCGGTGTTACAACTTTCATGTGGAAGGCGTGGGTTATCGAACCGTGGTGTTCGATCTGGCCAATGGCAACATCGAACTCAACTACCTGGCCCTGCATTGGCCACTCAGCAGCCCTCATGGAGAGCGTGCGATATGAGCCTTATCAAAGTACTGATCATTGACGACTCCGCGGTGGTTCGCCAGGTGCTGACGGCGACCCTTGGGCAAGACCCGGCCATTGAAGTGATCGGCGCGGCGGCGGACCCGGTGTTCGCCATGGACAAGATGAACAAGCAATGGCCGGACGTCATCGTGTTGGACGTCGAGATGCCGCGGATGGATGGCATTACGTTCCTCAAGAAACTGATGGCCGAACATCCGACGCCAGTGGTCATCTGCTCCACGCTGACCGAGAAGGGCGCGGCCACCACCATGCAAGCGCTGGCGGCCGGTGCGGTGAGTATCGTGACCAAGCCGCAACTCAATTTGCGTCAGTTCCTGACCGACAGTTCCGATGAATTGGCCGGTGCCGTCAAGGCCGCAGCCCGTGCCAACATGAAACGCATGGTGCCGTCCAGCGAGCGAGCCCCGGTCAAGCTGACTGCCGACGTCATACTGCCGGCGAGCACGCATGCCATGGCGCGCACCACCGAAAACATCGTCGCCATTGGTACGTCCACCGGCGGCACGCAAGCCCTGGAGCTGGTGCTGACTGCCTTGCCCAGGGTGTGCCCGGGAATCGTGATCGTGCAGCACATGCCGGAACACTTCACCGCGGCATTTGCCGAGCGGCTCAACCGCCTGTGCGAGATCGAAGTCAGGGAGGCGAAAAATGGCGACCGCGTCATTCCCGGTTGTGCGTTGATTGCTCCCGGCGGCAGGCACATGTTGCTCAAGCGCAGCGGCGCCCAATACCTGGTTGAAATCGTTGACGGGCCCCCTGTCAGCCGGCACCGCCCTTCGGTGGACGTGCTGTTTCGTTCGGTCGCCCGCAGCGCAGGCGGCAACGCGCTGGGCATCATCATGACGGGCATGGGGGACGATGGCGCTCGCGGGTTGAAGGAGATGCACGACAACGGCGCGCTGACGCTGGGCCAGAATGAAGAGTCGTGCGTGGTGTACGGCATGCCTAAGGAGGCCTTCAAGCTCGGTGCGGTGGAGCGCGAGTTGCCGCTCGAACAAATTCCAGCCGCGATTCTGCAGTCCATGCACCTGCGCCGCTGACGGTTGATGCTGGTGAACCGAGGTTTTTTGCGCGCCTGGGTCGGGTTGGGCGGCGAGGGGGCTGGCTGCGCCGAAACGGCTTGGGAAGGTGATGAGTTCCGTATCTCAGCAGATGCTCTTCCTACCTGGGCGCTGGAAACTTTCAGCGCGATCAGGAACCGACTCCCACAGTTCTGCCACACAGGATAAGCCTGCTTCCGCTGGTTTGCTTGACGATTTGTCGATCGTCGGGGCGCCTGGAGCGCTGAGGCAAGGCGTCTGATCAAACCGAACTGGAGAACTAAATGTCGGCATCAGTATTCATGCAGTCTGTCGCTCACTCCTCTGATGACAAGTCTTTCAGAGACCCCATGTCCATTGCCGAGCGGTCTATGAGCTCATCGGCCAGCCAGAGCCTGTTCTGGGATTCGTATCACTTCGGCTCAGCATTCGGCAGCACGTCGTCGCGCCCGTACTTCGGCCACGGTCATTATCACTCGGGGCCGCCGCAACGTCCGCTGCCCGATAATGTGCGCCCGAACCCCGGCCCACCGCCGCGCCCAACCCCCGAACGGCCGGACCCGCATTACTCCAAGCAAAGCAATCAGCAACTGGCCCAGGCGCTGCTGAGCAATTACGGCGCGTTCAGGGAAGGGCATTTTTCGCGGCAAGTCACCCTCGAAAGCCTGAAAAAAATGGCCGAGCGACCGTTGACCGGCAACCCGCAGATGGACGCCAATATCCGCCTGGCGAAGGAACTGCTGCGGCGTCCCGAGCTGGTACGCGCGCTCGATCGAAACATGAGCACCGGTGCTTCGGATGGCCGCTTGTCCAGGGACGACATTATGAGCGTCATCGGTTCCGATAACCCCTTTAAACTCAAAGACGACAAACAGCTGATCAAGGAAATGCTCGGCCATTTCCAACAGTTGAAGGGCAACGGTCGGGGCGACAGCATCAAGCTCGACAAGCTCAAAGAGTTTGCGGCGCAAGCGTTGACGGGCAACCCCTTCACTGACCATCTCATCCAATTGACCAAGGAAGTCATGGCCCGTTCGATTCTGCAGGGGCGGATGGACAATGTTGACGAGTGGCAGCGCGACGGCAAGATTTCGCGACGCGAACTGCTGAAACTGCTGCGTTAACTCGGGCACAGCCGAATGCCGCGTCACTCGCGGCATAGGTTGGTAAGCGTAGTGAGCAGGAAGCACCACTTCAGTCAGGGAGGAAGGGTTTTACCACGAAGAGATTGCCATCGGCCGTTGAATGGCTGCCGGTGTCTTCACCTACCGAATCAGGTCTGGACTATGAATTCGACATCCTTTGAATCTCAGCCCTCCCAGTACACGGTTGCGAGCCTGGCGATGCCTGCACGGGAAGCAGGCCTCCCAAGCACATCCCGTTCGCAGGCACTCAACCTCATGTCTTCGCCGAAGTTCAGCTTCAGGGCGCCCACCGCCGAAGACTTCGATAAAGGTTCTCGAACATTCACGGAGGAACCGTTGTCCAGCCCTGTGTTTTCCACGCTCGCCGGGTTATGGCACAAGTTGTCTTGCCGTCTGGCCAATGACACCGAGCGGCATCTGGGCTAACCACTGAACCGTTCTGCCAGGCACAGCGCTGCGGACGGGAAACGATAAGGCAGGGAAGAAACGATCAGGCGTACATGAGCTACTTGAAGGATTCAGGCCGCTCATGTCCTTTGCTCATACCCGCAGTATTTTGCCGCTGACCGCCACCGCTGCGAGCAATCCCCCGATCAACAGGAAGGCAGTCGCCAGGCTGCTGCCATGGGCAATGAAACCGATCACCGCGGGCCCCGCGAGAATGCCGGCATAGCCGAGGGTGGTGATGGCCGGCACGGCGATGTGTTCCGGCATGACGGTCTGCTTGCCGACAGCGGTGTAGAGCACCGGGACGATATTTGAGCATCCGGCGCCGACCAGCGCATAGCCCAGCAGGGACATGGCCCAGGCCGGTGACAGGGTCGCGAGGAAGATCCCGGCCGCCGCCAGCGCCCCGCCGGTGACGATCACCCGGGCAGCCCCCAGTCGACGGACAATTCTGTCGCCGGTCAGGCGCCCGGCAGTCATGGTCAGGGCAAAGGCCGCATAACCCAGGCCGGCGTAGGCTTCATCCAGGCCGCGTTCGGCGCTGAGGAACACCGCGCTCCAGTCGAGCACGGCGCCTTCGGCCAAAAACACGATGAAACACAAGCCGCCGATAAACAGCACCACGCCGTGGGGAATGGCAAACGGCGGCCCGGCCTTTTCACTGCCGTAGGGCAACCAGTGGGGGGCGGCCTTGAACAGCGCCAGCGCCATGATGATGATCACCACCAGGGTCGCCTGCAGCGGCGAAAACCCCAGCCCCAGCAACCCGGAGACCCCCGCTGCGCCGACGATGCCGCCCAGGCTGAACAACCCGTGGAAGCCCGACATCATGGTTTTGCCGCTGGCGCGCTCGACGATCACCGCTTGCAGGTTGACCGTGGAGTCGACCGTACCCAGGCCCGCGCCGAACAGGAACAGACCGGCCATCAGCAACGGGATCGAACTGACCGTGGCGAGCATGGGCAACGCCAGGCAGATCAGGACCGTCCCGGCGCTCAGTACGCGCCGGCAACCATAGCGCGAGGCCAGTGCGCCGGCCACCGGCATGGCGATGATCGAGCCGCCCCCCAGACACAGCAGCAACAGGCCCAGGGTGCCCTCGTTGAGTTCGGCGCGGGCCTTGGCATACGGCACCAACGGCGCCCAGGCGGCGATGCCGAAGCCGGCGATGAAGAAGGCGATGCGCGTCGACATTTGCTCCAGCCGCCCGGGAACCACGGGCGCTGGGGTGGGGATGGCAGTCATGGAGAATCCTTGGTTTTGCGTTCAACGAACGATGTCCGGCGCGACATCCTTACACATCAAGCCTGATCGAGCGAGCCAGGTTCACGCGGCGTTCGTGCTGGCGACGGGTTTTATTTTTTCCAGCACGGAACGCTCTGGACACTGGCTGCCACCTAGAGGACATCGACGTGTAGGAGGTGGTCTGGAAGGTGCGTAATCCTCGTGAGAATTGCTGAACCCCAGGCTTCCTGCGGCGGATGACGCACCTTCCAGACCACTTCCCACGCGCCGACCGTTCTGTAATACGCTGCTGCTTCTGTGTGCAGACGATTGGACGGACGAAGCGATGAAGGACTTTCAGCCAGGCGACCCCATGACCCGGTTCTACGATGCCCGCGGCAATATCTATGGGGTGGTCAGCCCGGCCTGTTTGCGTCGCCACGGGGTCGAGGTGCCCGACACTGCGGCCCTCGCGGCGAGCCGGCGCGACGCTTGGGCACTGCCGGCCATTGCCGCCGAATGTGGCTGGGGGCCTTCGCCGCGTCCGGCTGGCGCCAAGGCGCACCGTTGTGATGGGTTGTTGGTCGGGCCGTTCCAGGCGGCGCCGCCGTTCGACCTGTTGATCGTCAACACTGACGGCTCCCTTGCGGAGCGCAGTGGCAATGGCCTGACCATCTTTGCCCAGGCGCTGAGCGATCAGGGCTTGATGACGCAGGGCTGCGAGCTGCGGGTGCATCACGATAAACAGGATGCGAAGTCGCCGCTGGCCACCTATGTCGAACCGGCACTGCACGAGCAGGTGCGTGGGTTCTGGCTGGCGTTGGGGCAGCCGGCGTTCGGCCCGCTGGCGGTCGGCGCGGACCTGCCTGGCGCCGAAGAAGGGGCGTTCAGTCATGTGCCCGCGCTGGCGGCGATCAACCCGGCATGGACGCGCAGCCAGTTTGTGCGGGTGGGCAACCCCCATTGCGTGACGTTGGTGCACCAGGCCGCTGCGCTGCCGGACAATCTGCCGATGCACCAGAGCGCACTGTTCGAGCCCTTGCAGGCGATTGCATTTGCGCCACCTGCCGGGCGTGGCCAGCCCTGTGTGGCCGGGGTCAACTTGCAATGGGCTGCCCAGGCGTCCGGCAATCGAGTGCTTGCGCGGGTGTTCGAGCGGGGAGAGGGGCCGACGGCGTCCTCCGGGACCAGCGCCTGTGCCGTGGCGTGCGCCGCGTGGCGCGCCGGTTGGGTCGCGGGCGGGGAGGTCGCGGTGGTGATGCCGGGCGGTACGGTGCCGGTTCGGTTGCAGATTCAGGATGCGACAGTGCTGAGCGTCAGCCTGTTCGGGGCTGCGCGGCCGCAGCTCGATGCGGGGCCGCGCGGCTGATCGCGTCGAGTCGTATCAGCGGCTGCTCATTGAACCCCGCGTGCTACAAAAACGTCACCTGCGCCGGCTGGCGCTTCATCAACACCTTACCGTTGCGGATCGAGTACAGCGCCAGGCCCTGGCTGCGAATCACCTCGTAGTCGCTGTCGGCCGAGAGGATCAACAGGTTGGCCGGCCGGCCGGGTTCCAGCCCATAGCGATCGCCGAGGGCCATGGCCTTGGCGCTGTTGTCCGTGACCAGGTCCAGGGCGTTTTGCAGGTTGCGGTAGCCGAGCATGTGGCAGATGTGCAACCCGGCTTCGAGCACCCGCAGGATGTTGCCGTTGCCCAGGGGGTACCAGGGATCGACGATGGAGTCCTGGCCGAAGCACACGTTCATGCCGGCTTCCAGCAGTTCGTTGACGCGGGTGACGCCGCGCCGTTTCGGGAAACTGTCGAAGCGCCCTTGCAGGTGAATGCTTTCGGTGGGGCAGGAGACGAAGCTGATACCCGAATGCCCGAGCAGGCGGAACAGTTTGGCGCAGTAGGCGTTGTCGTAGGAGCCCATGGCCGTGGTGTGGCTGGCGGTGACGCGGGCGCCCATGCCGCGGCTGCGCGCTTCTTCGGCGAGCACTTCGAGGAAACGCGAGTGCGGGTCGTCGGTTTCGTCGCAATGCACGTCGACCAGGCAGCCGCTGCGTTCGGCCAGGTCCATCAGGAACTTCACCGAACTCACGCCCTGGTCGCGGGTGTATTCAAAGTGGGGGATGCCGCCGATCACGTCGGCGCCCAGGCGGACGGCTTCTTCCATCAGCTCGCGGCCGTTGCGGTACGACTCGATGCCCTCCTGGGGAAAGGCGACGATTTGCAGGTCGATCAGGTGCGCAGTGTCCTCGCGCACTTCGAGCATGGCTTTGAGCGCGGTGAGGTCCGGGTCGGTGACGTCGACGTGGGTACGCACATGCTGGATACCGTGGGCGGCGAGGGCCTGGATGGTTTTCCTGGCGCGGGCCTTGGTGTCTTCGTGGGTGATGGTGGCTTTGCGTTCGCCCCAGCACTCGATCCCTTCGAACAGGGTGCCGCTCATGTTCCAGCGCGGCTCGCCGGCGGTGAGGGTGGCGTCGAGGTGGATGTGCGGTTCGACGAAGGGCGGTATCACCAGGTTGCCGGCCGCGTCGAGGTCGTCGGGCCCCGCCGTGGGGGCTGTGGTTTGCGGCGTGATGCTGGCGATCCGGCCGTGTTCCAGGTGCAGATCATGCAGGCCTTCACGGTTGCGCAGGCGGGCGTTGATGATGTGCATGGGCAAGTTCCTCTTGGCTAAAAACAATCAGGCAGACAGCCGCCAGATCATCAGCGCGATGCCGATGTCCAGGCGGTCATACGAATTATCCAGCCTCAGCCCGCACAGGGCTTCGATGCGCTGGACGCGGTGCGTCAGGGTATTGCGGTGGACGGCCAGGCGCTGCGCGGCGGCCACAAGGTTACCATTCTCGTGGAACCAGGCTTCGAGGGTCGGCAGCAGGCTTGGGCCATGGTGCAGGTCGTGGCGCAGCAACGGGCCCAGGCGGTCATTGAGAAACTGGTCGAGCAGCGCACGATCGCGCACGCCGCTGAGCAGCTTCAATACGCCGAGTTCGTCATACACGCAGAGCCCGGCGCGTTCGCTGAAGCGCCGCGCGGCGGCCAACGCCTGGCGCGCTTCATCCTGCGCCTGGGCCAGGCGCGCCGGCGGGTGGGCGGCGGCGCTCAGGCCGATGAACAGTTTCAGCGGCGCCAGACGCAGGTTCAGCGGCTTCAACCAATTGGCCAGTTGCTCCCGGTTAGCCAGCGCCGCGACGGCATCGGCGGCCGGCAGCAGCAACGTCCATTGGCCGGCGCGCCCGAGTACCGGTACCGCGGCCGACAACTGCCGCAAGCGCCGGGTAATGCTGTCGTGTTGCCGCGCCAACTGCGCTTCCATCTGCGCGGCCTCACCCTGGGCAAATAACGCGTCGCTGCCCTCCAACTGCAACTGCACGATTTGCCAATGGCCGGCCAGGGGCATGCCCAACTGGGCGGCGCGGTGCAGCAGCAGATCCAACGATTGATAGTCACCGGCCAGCAACCGCTCCAGCACATCGTGCCGCGAGCGGCCCAATTGCTCCGACTGGATCAACGCCGAACCGATCGCCTGGGTCACCAGCACCATTTTCAGTGAGTAAGGCTGTTCGATCAGCGGCATGTCGGCGGCTTCGGCGGCGTCCAGCAAGCGCTGGGGAATCGCCTGGATATAGGCCGGCCCGGTGAGAATCACCAACCCGGCCACCTGACGCAGGCAGGCTTCCTCCAGCAGTTGCAGCAAATTCGCTTCGTCCCGTGGGTGATTGATACCGGTGACGAACACCAGTTCGCCACCCAGCACCCACTCGGCGATGCCGCTGTTCTCTGCGACATACGGCCAGCGCACGGCATTCTCCAGGCCCGCCGCCCCGGCGCGCAGGCACAGGGAATCCAGCCCTGGCAGGGCGAGCACATCGGCAATGGTCAGGCTCATGCCTGTGCGTCAGCCAACGGTGCCCGCACACGCAGTACGGCGCTGAGTAACATGTAGGTCAGCGACGCGGCCACGATCCCCACCAACGGCGCCACCCAGGGCGAATTGAACGCCAGTACGGTGCCCACGGCGTAGGCGGTCAGCCCCGGCCAGTTGAACGCCGGCAGGCGCGCATCGGCCAGGCGCGGATAGCGGCCGCGGTAGCGATAGAAAAAGTCCGCCATGATCACCCCGCCAATCGGTGGAATCACCGTGCCCAGCAGGATCAGGTACGGCACCAGCATGTCGTACATGCCGAGCAGCGCCAGCAGCGTGCCGATCACCGCACCTGCCAGGGTCACCGTCTTGCGGCGGCGGGTGCGCAGCAGGTTGCAACCGGCCACGGCGAAGTTGTAGATGGTGTTGTCCTGGGTGCTCCAGATATTGAGCAGCAACATCGCCATCGCGGCCGTGGCAAAGCCTTGCAGCAGCAACACCTCCACCACGTCGGGCTGTTGATAGACGATGGCGCCATAAGCCCCGATCAGCACCATCAAGCCATTGCCGACAAAAAAACCGATCAGGCTGGCGAGCACCGCGACCTTGGCCGAGCGCGAAAAGCGCGTCCAGTTGGTGGCCTGGGTCGCGCCGCTGACAAAGGTGCCGAACACCAGGGTGATCGCCGTCGACAAGTCCAGTTCCGACGTCGGCACCACCGCCAGCAAGCCTTGCAGCCCGCCGACTTTCACCGTGGCGACCCACATCGACAGGCACAACAGAATGCCCATGGCCGGCACCGCGATGTAGGACAGAATCTCCAACCCGCGATAGCCCACGTAGGCCGTGGCGCAGAACAGCAGGCCAAACAGCACCATCAGCACCAGCACGCTGCCCTGGCTCAGCTCGAAATATTTGCCCAGCACCACGGCGGCGGTGGCGGTGCCCCAGGCGTACCAGCCGATCTGGGTGAAACCGAGGATCAAATCACTGAGCTTGCTGCCGACTTCGCCAAAACAGAAGCGCCCCATCAGCACCGAGTTCAGGCCGCTCTTGAACGCGATGTAACCCAAGCCTGCGGCATAAATGCCCAACAGCAGGTTACCCAAGGCCACGACGCCGAGCATGTCGACGAAACTGAACGCCACGCCCAGCTTGCCGCCGGCAAACATGGTCGCGGTGAAAAAGGTGAAGCCCAGCAGCACCATGGCGGTGGACGCCAGGCCCTTGCGTGCGTGCATCGGGACTTCGCTGAGGGGGTAATCGTTGCCCGGTTCTTGCTGCGTCATGTGCCTTGCTCCCTGAATGAGTGACGCAGGCCTATTGCACCGCGCGTGCCAATTGAGCAGCAGTGACGGGCGCACGGTGGGTGTTGTGCAGTATGCACAGGATTTATCGCCAGACAGGCGCGGAACGCGGGCGGGAGTGGTCGCGGTGCCCAATCGGGCACGAAAGCGGTGCAGCGGTGATACAAATTGGATCAGTCGAACAGCGTCAGCGTGGTTTCGCCGCGATGAAACGCAAAGGCCGCCTCGAGATCGCTTTCGATAGTGCGCCCACGGGACAGCGGCGGCAGGTCGTCGAGGGCGAAAAAGCCCACCTCGGTGGTTTCGAACCCGGCCGTCGGCGCCAGTTGGTCGACCCGTTCACACAGGAAATACAGCTTGTAGAAGTCCCGCACATCCGGGCGATACAAGCCCTTGGCCTTGTGCGTGACGCTGTAGAGCGCCCGCGCCGTCACGGTCAGCCCGGCTTCCTCGCGGATCTCCTTGACGATGTTTTCTGCGGCCGACAGACCGATATCGGCATAGCCCCCCGGCAGCGCCCAGCAACCATCGGTCGCCTCGCGCACCAGCAGAATGCGCTCGCCGTCGATCACCGCGCCGCGGACATCGATCATTGGCGTCGAATAGCGCTGGGCGAAATCCGGGACCAGCCCGCTGATGCGCTCCAGCGGCACATTGCCCAATTGCGCGAGCATGCTGTGGGCGATCTCGGCAATTTCTTCCAGGCGCTCGCGTTCGAAGTCGTCGGTGCAAAAGTGCAGCCCCGTGGAAGCCAATGCCTGCAAGCGTTTGGCCTGGGCCAGCCAGGTGTTTTCCATGGGGCGCTCCCGCAGGGCGTTGACGTGAGGGTTACTCGCCGCGATAGATGCAGCCGCTGGTGCAGGTTTCATGGATGCGAATCGCGCTGAGTTCCGGCAGCAGGGGTTTCAATTCGGTCCAGATCCACTTGGCCAGTACTTCGCTGGTGGGGTTTTCCAGGCCGGGGATGTCGTTCAGGTAGTTGTGGTCGAGGCGTTCATAGAGCGGCTTGAAAATCGCCTTGATCTCCGAGAAGTCGCGAATCCAGCCGGTATGGGGGTCCAGGTCGCCGCTCAGGTGGATCGCCACCTTGAACGAATGCCCATGCAGGCGCCCGCATTTGTGGCCGTCTGGCACGTGGGGCAGGCGGTGGGCGGATTCGAATGTAAATTCCTTGAAGATTTCCACAGTATTTTTCAGCTCGGTCAGGTTTCTGGCAGGCGGCGAGTTTAACAGCTACATCGCGCCTCGCGCATACCGCTGGGTCAAAGCGCCTGCAAGCGCTCGCCCAGGCCACCCTGGTCGGCCAGGTGCAGAAACTCATCGCCCAGGCGCCGGCTCTCGCTCATTGCGGTTTGCCAGTATTTGTTGCGAGTCGCGTCATCGCCCAGAAAGCGCTTGAAGTCGCTGCGGTCCGGCAGTTTGCCGTGGGGCAGGCGGGCCAGGTAGTCCTTCGACGGCGCCAGCAGCAACACGTCCTGCAAGCCTTGTTGATTGCTGCGTCGCCACGGCAGGCCCTTGTCGAACCAGCCGGGGATGACGCGGTCGGTGAAGTGCGGGTATAGCACGATGTCATCGCCGTGGTAGGGCAGGTCGAGATGGTAATCCAGCAGGCCGCCGTCGCGGTAGGTGCCGGCACCGGCGCCAGGCAGGTCGCGCACGCCTTGCATCACCAGGGGAATCGAGCCGGACGCCAGCAGCGCCTGGCGCAGGTTGCCCAGGTTCAGGTTGAGGAAGCGCGACGGAAAATCCCGCAGCGCATGCACCGGCGGCGCCTGGCGCGGGTCATGGATGATCAGCCGCTCGAAATGCCGCGACAGCCGCGCGCGGCCGCGCAGGTTGTCGGCAATCACCGACGACAGGCCCAGGCCCAGCCGCCCGCGGTGGTCATCGGCGAGCAGGCCGTGGCTCTTGACCACCATGATGTTCAGCCGATAGCCGGCGTTGTCCAGTACCCGCGCATCGCGCCCGGCCAGCAGGTCATCGAGCATGCGCCGGCAGCTCTGGCTGACCTCGGCCATGGTCACGCCTTTGGCGAAGCGTTGTTCGTTGTACAGGCGGCCGAGGTCGAGCAGGCCTTGCACCGGGTCGGGCAGGCAGGCGCTGGCAAACCGCCAGGAACCGATGGAGGCACCGATCAGCGCACGTTCGCGTGGCGCTCGGGGCAGCCACTCGCCGAACAGCGCCAGGTCCAGGCCCTGGATGCCCAAGGCCTTGGGCCCGCCTGCCGCACCGGGAAGGATACCGACATCGGCAGGCTTGAGGCCTTGCTCGCGAATGCGCGCAAAGGCGCGTTTGCCGGCCTTGAGGGTCAGGGCGGGAAACTTGATGTGGATGGCTGTCATACCGGTCTCTGTTGAAGCGAGCGGGGCAGTATAGAAAATCTCGCCGGGTGAAGGAAAACGCGGGTGACGCGAATTGCCATGGTGGCAATTCAGTTTCAGTTAAGTTGCCACGGATACCCTGGCGGGTGTAGGACAAATATCGTGAAACGGAGACTCAGCATGAAGCGTCTTACAATGCTGGTCGCCGCCGGGTGCGCGGCCTCTTTGGCGGCACAGGCCCTGGCAGCCGACCCCGACAAGTCACTCCGCGGGCCCGGCACTGTTACTATTGTCGCCTTCGATCAGCTGGACGCCACGGCCCTGGCCTTGCATCCCGGTTCGACCCTGCTGGACACCGACCTGGACGAGGTCTACGGCAAGTACCTCTACGAGGTCGAACTGGAGGATGTCGACGGCATCGAATGGGAGGTTGAATTGGACGCGCTCACCGGGCATGTGCTCAAGAATCATCAGGATACGTAATGAAGGTATATCGACGCGCCGCTGGCTGGGCGGGGCTGGTGCTCCTGGCGTTTTGCTCAAGCCTGTCAGCCCGCGACCTCAACCAGGACGAAGCCTTGGCACTGCGCCAGCAGGGGGTGATCCTGCCGCTCGAGCAACTGTTGCAGCAGGCCATGGCGCGCCACCCCGGCTCGCGGCTGCTGGAGGCCGAGCTTGAGAAAAAGGACGAGCAATATGCCTATGAAGTGGAACTGGTGACGACCGACGGTGTGGTGCGCGAGATCAAACTCGACGCCACCAGCGGTGCGCTGATCAAAGACGAGGAAGACTGATGCGCCTGCTGTTGGTGGAAGACAACGTACCGCTGGCCGATGAACTGCTGGCCGGCCTGCAGCGCCAGGGCTATGCCGTCGATTGGCTGGCCGATGGGCGCGATGCCGCGTACCAGGGCCGCAGCGAACCCTATGACTTGATCATCCTCGACCTCGGCCTGCCCGGCTTGCCCGGGCTCGAGGTGTTGGCGCAATGGCGCGCGGCCGCGCTGGCCACCCCGGTGCTGATCCTCACCGCGCGCGATTCCTGGGCCGAGCGCATCGAAGGGCTCAAGGCCGGCGCCGATGATTACCTGAGCAAACCGTTTCACCCCGAAGAACTGCACCTGCGTGTCCAGGCGCTGTTGCGCCGCTCCCATGGCCAGGCCAACCAGCCGACCTTGCAAGCGGCCGGCCTGCACCTGGATGAAGGGCGCCAATGCGTGCTGCGCGACGGCGACGAAATCCAGCTGACCGCCGCCGAGTTTCGCTTGCTGCGCTATTTCATGTTGCACCCGCAACAGATCCTGTCGAAAAGCCATCTGGCCGAGCATTTGTATGACGGTGAGACCGAGCGCGATTCGAATGTGCTCGAAGTCCACGTCAACCACCTGCGCCGCAAATTGGGCCGCAGCGTGATCGAGACCCGGCGCGGCCAGGGTTACCGGTTCGGCGCCAGTCCTGCATGAAGTCGATCCAGCGGCACCTGAGCCTGGGGCTGATCAGCGTGATGGTGGTGGTCGGCGTGGTGCTGGCGCAAACCAGCCTGTGGTTGTTCGAAGCCGGTTTGCAGCGCTATTTGGAGGCCGGCCTGCGCAACGACAGCGAGAACCTGCTGGTGGCGCTGGTGCGCGGGCCGAATGGCGTGCAACTCGACGAGCAACGCCTGGCGCCGGCCTATCAGCGGCCGTTCTCGGGGCATTATTTCCGTATCGATTTCGCCGACATCCACTGGCGCTCCCGCTCGTTGTGGGACCAGGAGCTGCCACGCCTGCCCGCGGCCGGGCTCAAGGGCAATCTGCAACTGGGGCCGGAAGGCCAGCAACTGTTGGTACTGCGTTCGGACTACAAGCGCTTCGGCCAATTGATTTCCATCAGCGTGGCCCAGGACTACACGCCCGTGCGCGAAAGCTTTCGGCTGATGCGTCAGATCGGCCTGGTGCTGGGGGTGGCGGCCCTGTTGCTGGTGTTGATCCTGCAACGGGTCACGGTCCGTCGTGCCTTGCGCCCGCTGGAAGTTGCGCGCAACCAGATCGCCCAGCTGCAACAGGGCCAGCGCTCGCAACTCGACACCCAGGTGCCGCAGGAGCTGGAACCGCTGGTGGCGCAGATCAACCACCTGCTGGCCCACACTGAAGACAGCCTCAAGCGTTCACGCAATGCCCTGGGCAACCTCGGCCACGCGCTGAAAACCCCGCTGTCGGTGCTGTTGAGCGCGGCGTCGAGCGAAGCGCTCAAGGATCAGCCGCGCTTGCGCACGCTGCTGCGCGAACAGCTAGAACAGGTGCAACAACGCCTCGACCGCGAACTCAACCGCGCACGCCTGGCCGGCGACACCCTGCCGGGCGCCTTGTTTGATTGCGCGAACGAACTGCCGGGCCTGCTGGCGACCCTGAACATGGTCCACGGCGACCACCTGGACTTGAGCCACCACGCCGTCCCTGGCCTGCAATTGCCCTGGGCCCGCGAAGACCTGCTGGAGCTGCTCGGCAACCTGCTGGACAACGCCTGCAAATGGGCGGATGCGCAGGTGCGCCTGAGCATCGGCGAGACGCCGCACAGTTACCTGCTGGCAGTGGAAGACGACGGCCCCGGCATTCCCGAAGCCCAGCGCGACCGGGTGTTCAGCCGTGGTACGCGCCTGGATGAGCAGACCGACGGCCATGGCCTGGGCCTGGGGATCGTGCGCGATATCGTTGAGGTGTGGGGCGGGGTGTTGCAGTTGCAGGAAAGCCAACTGGGCGGGCTCAAGGTGCTGATCGAACTGCCCAAACGCTGAGGTCGATCAAAAATGGGGGGAGGGGGCTTACCCCGGTACAGACCGGAGACATCCTTTACGTTTGAAACCGGAGACATCGTTTACATGTATTAATCATGGCCAGGCGGTGACCAACCGATCAAAAGTGTGGGAGGGGGCTTGCCCCCGATAGCGGTGAATCAGTCGATGTAGCCTTTGACTGACCCACTGCAATCGGGGGCAAGCCCCCTCCCACATTGGATTTCCTTCAGAGTCGGTGTCGGTCACTCACACCTGGAAATGATCCATCAACCCCTGTTGCTGATTGGCCAGGTGGTTCAACGCCTGGCTGACGCGCGCCGATTCGTTGGCCTGTTCCGACAGCGACTCGGTGACATCGCGGATTGTCGCCACGTTGCTGTTGATCTCCTCGGCCACTGCGCTTTGCTCTTCGGCGGCGCTGGCGATCTGTAGGTTCATGTCGCTGATCACTGTGACCGCGGCGCCGATCTGGCGCAGGGCGGTGACCGCCTCGCCGACTTGTTCGACGCTGCTCTGGGCCTGGCGATAGCTGTTGCCCATGGCGCCGACCACATCGGTGGTGCCGCTTTGCAGTTGCTCGATCACCAGGCGGGTTTCTTCCACCGACTCCTGGGTGCGACGCGCCAGGTTGCGCACTTCGTCGGCGACCACGGCAAACCCACGGCCGGCCTCACCGGCCCGGGCCGCTTCGATGGCGGCGTTGAGGGCCAGCAGGTTGGTCTGCTCGGCGATGCCGCGAATCACTTCGAGCACCGAGCCGATCTGCGCACTGTTGGTCGCCAGGCCTTCAACCTGGGCCATGGCGGTGCTCATGTCCGCCGCCAGATGGCCGATGTTGGTGGTGGTGCGGTCGATCACCTGCAGGCCGTCACGGGTGGCCTGGTCGGCATCGCGCGCGGCTTGGGCGGCCTGGGCCGCACTGCGGGCGACGTCCTGGGCGGTGGCGCTCATTTCATGGGAGGCGGTGGCCACCTGGTCGACCTGGCGGTATTGCTGCTCCATGCCGGCGCTGGTCTCGCTGGCGATCGCGGCGGATTGGTCGGCGGTACCGCGGGCGTCCTGCACCGAGCGTTTGACCTCGGCGATGATCGGCTGCAGTTTGTCGAGGAAGCGGTTGAACCAGCCGGCCAGTTGCCCCAGCTCGTCCTGTTTGGCGTAGTCCAGGCGGCGGGTCAGGTCGCCTTCGCCGCTGGCGATGTCTTCGAGCATGTGCGCCACGCTCAGGATCGGCCGGGTCACGCTGCGCGCCATCAGCCACACCAGTCCCAGGCCGATCACGGCGGCGAGCAGGCCCAGGCTCAACTCGAGCAGGGTGCCACGGGCGTTGTCGGCGTCCAGTTGCGCTTTGAGCGCTTCGGCCGGGCCCACCAGGATTTTTTCCGGCACATCCAGCAACACGCCCCACGGCTTGCCGCCGGGGATCGGCGTGAACGGTGCCAGGACCTTGAGTCGATGGTCGGCACGCAGGCTGCTGATCCGCGTACTGCCGGCCAGGGCGCTGAGCAATTGCGCGCCGCTGGCAGTGTCGACCTGGTCCAGGCGCTGGCTGAGCTTGCTCGCATCCGGGCTGTAGCCGGCCAGCAAGCCGGTGGCGCTGAGAATGCTGACCTGGGTCTGGCCGTCATACAGCGTGTGGCTCGCCTGCTGGCTCACCGCCTGCAGGCTGTTGAGGTTGATGTCCACCGACAGCGAGGCGATGACTTTGCCATTCACTATCAGCGGGAACACGAGGCTGGTCATCAGTACGTTTTGGCCGTCGATGACATAGAAGTACGGTTCGATCACACACGGTTTGAGGGTGGTGCGCGGGCAGGTGAACCAGGCGTTGGCCTTTTCTCCACTCGGGCCGACGCTGGTGTCGGACATGTCGCTTTCGGGCAGCGACATGGCGGTGAGTTTGCCGGGCGTCGGCTGTGACCAATAGAGGGCGAATCGGCCTTTGTCGTTGCTGCCCAGCTCTGGCTGGTTGACGAACAGCTCATCCTTGCCGTCCAGGGCATTGGCTTCGAACACCAGGGACAAGCCGAGCAGGTCGGGGTTGGCCTGCAAGGCGGCCTTGACCTGGCGGGTCAAGTCTTCACGGGTGTCGAAGGCGTCAAGGAAGCGCTTTTCTGCCTGTTCGCGCAGGAACAGCACCTGGCGGGAAAACCCGTGACCGTATTGATAGGCATCCATGAACTGCTGGCGGATGCCCAGCGCCTGCGCTTCGCCCTGGGCTTCGATACGCGCCCGGGCCGCTTCGTCGAGCATGTGCATGCTGGAGGCTTTGACCTGCTGCGAACTCTGTTCCATGCGATACAGCGACAGACCCACCAGCAGGGTCACGATCCCCAGCAGGCAGAGGCCGGCGAGCAGGGTGATTTTCCATTGAATGGACAGCTGTCTGAGGGACATCGCGGAGCATCCTTTACCTGAAAACATAGAGAGCCTTTATATCGGCGGCTGTATTTTTTTCTTTATTCAAACGTTCAATTTAAATTTGCAGGCGACGTCGTTTTTTGACATGCGACCGCGCCTGCTGCAAAGTGCGCGCCCTCTAATAAGACCTCCTTCCAGCCTGCACACCGGCAGTCATGCCGGTGCGGGCATGCCTGTATTTTGTTTTTTGCTTGAGGTAACCATGATTAACGCAGTCATCGCCGCGGTCGGCACCATGCTGGTGCTCAGCTTGTCCCGCGTGCATGTGGTCATCGCCATCATCGTCGGCGCCCTGGTGGGCGGGCTGACCGGTGGCCTGGGCATCGACGCCACGCTCCAGGCCTTCAACGGTGGGCTGGGTGGTGGCGCGACAGTGGCTTTGTCCTACGCATTGCTCGGCGCTTTCGCGGTGGCGATTGCCAAGTCCGGCCTGGCCCATGCCCTGGCGGACAAGGCGTTGCTGCTGGTCGATCGCCAGGAAGCCAGCGGCGGCAGCCATGTCAAATGGCTACTGATCGGCCTGCTGTGGGTGGTGGCGATCGCCTCGCAAAACATCCTGCCGATTCATATCGCGTTTATCCCGCTGCTGGTGCCGCCGTTGCTGTACGTGCTGACCAAACTGCAACTGGACCGTCGCCTGATCGCCTGCGTGATGACCTTCGGTTTGATCACGCCCTACATGTTCCTGCCGGTGGGCTTCGGCAACATCTTTCTCAACCAGATCCTGCTGGCCAACGTGGCCAAGAGCGGCGTGGATATCAGCCAGGTCAACGTGACCCACGCCATGGGCCTGCCGGCGCTGGGCATGGTGGTCGGCCTGCTGGTGGCGGTGTTTGTCAGCTACCGTAAAAAGCGCGTGTACGACCTGGAGAAAATCGAGCGGGTCGAACAGGTCGCGGTGCAATACAACCCATTGACCCTGCTGGTGGCCGGCCTGGCGATCGCCTCGGCGTTCATCATTCAGTTGTGGTTGGACTCGATGATCATCGGCGCCCTGGCCGGGTTCCTGATTTTCTCGGTATCGGGCATTGTGCGCTGGCGCGAGACCGACGACCTGTTCACCGAAGGCATGAAGATGATGGCGATGATCGGCTTCATCATGATCGCCGCTTCAGGCTTCGCCGAAGTGCTCAAGGCCACCGGAGACGTGCGCTCGCTGGTGGAAACGTCGGCGGCGTTCATCGGCCATAGCCGTGGGATCGGGGCGTTGCTGATGTTACTGGTGGGGCTGCTGGTGACCATGGGCATCGGTTCGTCGTTTTCCACGGTGCCGATCCTGGCCGCGATTTTCGTGCCGCTGTGTGTGCAACTGGGCTTCAGCCCGCTGGCGATTGTGTGCATCGTCGGCACGGCCGGCGCCTTGGGCGATGCCGGTTCGCCAGCGTCAGACTCGACCCTGGGCCCGACGTCCGGCCTGAATATCGACGGCCAGCACCACCATATCTGGGACACCGTGGTGCCGACGTTCCTGCATTACAACATCCCGCTGCTGGTGTTTGGCTGGGTGGCGGCGATGACGCTCTGACGAGGTCGTCCTACAGAATCCGCGCAACTGGCCGTTAACCTCTCAAGCCGCCACTAATAAGAGAGAAAAGCCATGCGTCTGAGCCTGAAGGTCAAAGTCCTGTGCCTGGCCATCGTGCCGGTGCTGTTGTTTGCGTTGGTGATCAGCCTGACCACGGTGTGGATCCTCAAGGGGCAAGCGCGCAACGAGGTGGATGAGACCCGCCAGCACTTGCTCGACGCCGCCAAGGCCACTCTGCAGAGCTATGTGGAAGTGGCCATGACCACCATCAAGCCGCTCTACGACGCCGCCGCCCCGGGCGATACGGCGGCGCGTGCCGAGGTGGTCAAGCTGCTGTCCAATACCAGCTACGGCAAGGATGGCTACTTCTTCGGCTACGACTCCGAAACCATCCGCCTGTTCAAGGGCAACAGCCCGGACGGCGTGGGCAAGAGCTTCAAGGACAACCGCGACCCCAATGGCGTCTACGTCAACCGCGACCTGGTCAAGGTCGGCAAGGACGGCACTCACTACCTGCAATACAGCTCGACCCAGCCCGGCCAGACCGAACTGGTGCCCAAGCTTGGCTACACCGAATACCTGCCCAAGTGGGACATGGTATTCGGCACCTCGGTCAACCTGGATGGCATCGATGCCCAGGTGGCGGTGGTCGAGGCCAAGGTCAAGAAGCGCATGGAGGGCGTATTGCTGAGTATCTTCGGTGTGGCCGTGCTGGTGCTGCTGGTGATTGCGGCGGCGGGCATGGTCCTGGCCAATACCATCCTGCGTCCGCTGCATCTGATGAAAGCCAACCTCGACGACATCGCTGCCGGTGAGGGCGACCTGACGCGGCGCCTGGCTATCACCAGCCAGGATGAGCTGGGCGATCTGGCCGGGGCCTTCAACCGGTTTGTCGAAAAGATCCACGGTTTGGTGCGCCAGATCACCGAAATGACCGCGCAACTCACCGGGCTGGTGGGCCAGGTGTCCGACCAGGCGCAGCGTTCGGAGCAGGCCATGGAGCGTCAGCGTCACGAGACCGACCAGGTGGCCACCGCGATCAATCAAATGTCTTCCGCCGCCCAGGAGGTTGCGCGCAGCGCCCAAGGCGCTTCCGTGGCTGCGCAACAGACCGACGCCGAGGGCCAGGCCGCCAAGCGCGTGGTGGACGGCAGCATCGCGCAGATCCATGCGTTGGTGAACGATATCCGCAGCAGCGGCGTGTCCCTCGACAGCTTGCAGCAGGATGTGTCGTCGATTGTCAGCGTGCTCGGCGTGATCCGCTCGATTGCCGAGCAGACCAACCTGTTGGCCCTTAACGCCGCGATCGAAGCGGCGCGGGCGGGGGAGGCCGGTCGCGGCTTTGCCGTGGTCGCCGACGAAGTGCGTGCCCTGGCCAGTCGCACCCAGACCAGCACCCAGGAAATCCAGGGCATGATCGACCGCCTGCAAAAAGGCACCGTCGCCGCCGTGGAGGCCATGCGCCGCTCCAGCGATGCCGGGGACGGCACCTCGGCCCAAGCCAACGAAGCCGGGGCGTCGCTGGACACCATGGCGCAGTTGATCGGCACCATCAACTCGATGAACGCGCAAATTGCCAGCGCCGCCGAAGAACAGACCGCGGTCGCCGAAGAGATCAACCGCAGCGTGCATCAGATTGCCGTGGCGGTCGACAGCGTGGCCGATGAAACCCAGTTGGGCGCCCAGACGTCGCGCAGCCTGGCCGACCTCGGCCAGCGCTTGGGCCAACTGGTGGCCCAGTTCAGGATCTGAGGGGGTTACTCGACGTCGCGCATCAACAGGCCGAAACGCAGATCCATCTGCGCCGGCAAGGGCACATACACCGTGTGCCCATCCCCCGGCGCCACCTCGATGGCTTCGCCCTTGGCGTTGTGCAGGGTGGCCAGGTCGAAGTGGAAGTTGCCGGCGGGGGTCATCAGTTCCAGGTGATTGCCCACCGCAAAGCGGTTCTTCACCTTGACCTCCGCCAACTCGCCCCGGCGCTCGCCGGTCAATTCGCCGACGAACTGCTGACGTTCCGACACCGAACTGCCGTTCTGGTAGTTCTGGTACTCGTCGTGTACATGGCGACGCAGGAAACCTTCGGTGTAGCCGCGTTGGGCCAGTGACTCCAGGTTGGTCATCAGGTTGCGGTCAAATTCGCGACCGGCCACGGCGTCATCGATGGCCTGGCGATACACCTGGGTGGTGCGCGCGCAGTAGAAGTGGGACTTGGTGCGGCCTTCGATCTTCAACGAATGCACGCCCATGCGGGTCAGGCGCTCCACATGCTGCACCGCGCGCAGGTCCTTGGCGTTCATGATGTAGGTGCCGTGCTCGTCTTCGAAGGCGGGCATCTGTTCATCCGGGCGGTTGGCCTCCTGCAACAGGAACACCTGATCGGTCGGCGCGCCAATGCCCAGTGTGGGTTCCGGCTGATATTCCTGGACGATATCGCCGGTGACGTTTTCCACCGCCGGCGTGGCCTGGTATTTCCAGCGGCAGGCGTTGGTGCAGGTGCCTTGGTTGGCGTCGCGCTTGTTCATATAGCCGGAGAGCAGGCAGCGCCCGGAATAGGCCATGCACAACGCGCCATGGACAAACACTTCCAGCTCCATGGCCGGCACTTGCTCGCGGATTTCGCCGATCTCTTCCAAGGACAATTCCCGCGACAGGATCACCCGGCAGATGCCCTGCTGTTGCCAGAATTCCACACTGGCCCAGTTCACGGTATTGGCCTGCACCGACAAGTGGATGGGCATCATCGGGAAGTGGCGACGCACCAGCATGATCAGCCCGGGGTCGGACATGATCAACGCATCCGGGCCCATGGCGATCACCGGGGCCAGGTCCTTGAGGAAGGTCTTCAGCTTGGCGTTGTGCGGCGCGATGTTGACCACCACGTAGAAACGCTTGCCCAGTGCATGGGCTTCCTCGATGCCCAGGGCCAGGTTGGCGTGGTCGAATTCGTTGTTGCGCACGCGCAGGCTGTAGCGCGGCTGGCCGGCGTATACCGCATCGGCGCCGTAGGCGAAGGCGTAGCGCATGTTTTTCAGGGTGCCGGCGGGGGCGAGCAGTTCGGGTGCAAGGACGAGAGACATGGGGAGTGGGGCCCAAAAGGCCGCGAGCGTAGCCGAACGCGTGCAGGGATTTATTGATCCAGGTCTACGCTTGCTGCAACAAAAAAGGCACTCCCGGGATTTGCGACGGACTAAGCACGTGGACGCAAGCGCGCGCCCGGCTTTTTGACCTGGATCGGACATGAATCAAACCAACCTGCAATTCAAGACTCTGCTGTTACTGCTGGCCCTGGTGACCGTTGCCTTTATCTGGATATTGCTGCCGTTTTACGGCGCGGTGTTCTGGGCGGTCATCCTGGGCATCATCTTTGCCCCGATGCAGCGGCGCCTGCAGGTGAAATCAGGCTGGAACCGCAACCTGACCTCCCTGGCCACCCTGACGGTGTGCCTGGTGATTGCGATTCTGCCGGTGATCATCACCAGCGCCTTGCTGGTGCAGGAGGGGGCCACGCTGTACAAAAATGTCGAAAGCGGCAAGCTGGACGTGGCCGGGTATATCGAACAGTTCAAGAACTTCCTGCCACCTTATTTTCAGCACCTTCTGGACCGCTTCGGCATGGGCAACCTGGAAAGCCTGCGCGAGAAAATCGTCAAGAGTGCGATGCAGGGCAGCCAGTTCTTCGCCAGTCAGGCGTTCAGCTTTGGCCAGGGCACGTTCGATTTCCTGGTGAGTTTTTTCATCATGCTGTATCTGCTGTTTTTCCTGCTGCGTGACGGCCCGGAGCTGGTGCGAAAAGTCCGCACGGCGGTGCCGCTGGCCGAGCCGCAAAAGCGCCGCCTGCAACTCAAGTTCAACCGCGTGGTGCGCGCCACGGTCAAGGGCAACGTGTTGGTTGCCGTGACCCAAGGGGCGTTGGGCGGTTTGATCTTCTGGTTTCTGGACATTCCCAGCGCGTTGTTCTGGGCGGTGCTGATGGCGTTTTTGTCGCTGCTGCCGGCGGTGGGCGCGGGGATCGTGTGGGGGCCGGTGGCGGCGTACTTCCTGCTGAGCGGGGCGATCTGGCAAGGCGTGGTGCTGAGCCTGTTTGGTGTGTTCGTCATCGGCCTGGTGGATAACGTGCTGCGCCCGATTCTGGTGGGCAAGGACACCAAGATGCCGGACTACCTGATTCTGATCTCGACCCTGGGCGGCTTGTCGGTGTTCGGCCTCAACGGCTTTGTGATCGGGCCGCTGGTGACGGCGTTGTTCATGTCCAGCTGGGCGTTGTTTGTCGAAAGCAAGCCGCGGCTCAAGTTGCCGTTGCCCTAGGCCTCAGGCGCGCAGCCTGAAGGTTGCCGCTTGTTGCTCGGCAGCCGATAACGACGTGAGCGGGCCGCTGACGGGTTCGCCATCGTGCATCAGGTACCAGCAGGCGAGTATACCCAGCTTGCGCAGGGGGGCAGGAACGGCGCTGCCGATGACGGACATGATCTGAATAGTGGGCATATGGACCTCCAATCGCTATGAGGGTCACCTTACGGGGTGCCAGCGTCGAGGAAAAATCACCCGGCTTGATAGTCGACATCAACGCCAGGCGTCACTCCACCACTTGATCGAGCATGTGTACCACTTCTTGCTCATTGAGCAGGCCTTTGCGCACCAGGCTTTCGGTCAGCAGTGCGAGGAATTTTGCGCTGCGGTGGCCTTCCAGGTGCTTGAGTTCGGTCAGTGCGCTGTAGACCTTGCTGGACGTACAGAGTCCGGCTACGTGGTGTGGATTTTGCGTGGGCATGGTCAGCCGTCCTTGTTGTTATCGGGTTCAGAGGTGGGATAGTGAAAGTGAGTCGTGACACAAACATGACAGCGCGAGACCCGGTCGGGCAAGTAGACTTTCGGCTTCGATGATGTGGGATTACGACTCGGCCATTGTCCTTATAACGACCTTGGTACGATCAATCCGCGCGAGGTGCGATAAAACGCCATGCAAAAAAAGGCCCCGCGGGTGGGCGAGGCCGGTTCAGGCAGATCGGTTCAAGCTTACCAACCGCGGCCATAGTAGCCGTGGGGGTGGCCGTAATAGCCACGCGGTGGCCCGTAATACACCGGCGCCGGGCGGTAATAGACTTCTTGTTGCACATACACCGGCGGCGGTGGTGCGTAGTACACAGGCGGCGGTGCGGCGTAAACCGGTTGCGGTTGCACATACACCGGCTGCTGCACATAGACTTCACGGGGTTGGCTGGCAACCACGGAGCCTACGACGGCGGCGCCGACTAACGCACCCAAGACGGCCGGACCACCCCATCCACCACCGTGGGCGGAGGCTTGGCCTGCCATAGCGAGTGCACCGATAAGCAAGGCGATCTTGGGGATTTTACGAATCATGGTCATTCCTCGGTTAGCCCCTGCGCTTGTGGCCTGCAATCAATTGGCTCAAGTAATGTCGCGGGGATACTTTTAAGACAACGTATTTCTGAAAAACAGCACGGCCGATTGGTAAAGATTGTGTAAGGTCTGTACCGATTTGCTTACTTCAAGGAGTTACCCATGCAGATGCACCCCAACAAGGATACCCAACTGTGCATGTCACTGTCGGCGCGTCCCGGGAATTTCGGCCTGCGATTTCATAACCATTTGTATGAACAACTGGGTCTGAATTTCTACTATAAAGCCTTCAGCAGCCAGGATTTAGCCGGCGCGATCGGCGGTATCCGGGCGTTGGGGATTCGCGGTTGCGGGGTGTCGATGCCGTTCAAGGAGGCCAGTATTGCCCTGGTGGACGAACTGGACAGTTCGGTCAAAGCCATCGCGTCCCTGAACACCATCGTCAACACGGCCGGCCATCTCAAGGCCTACAACACCGACTACATCGCCATCGCGCAACTGTTGAAAAAGCATGCAGTGCCGACAGATTCGACCTTTGCCCTGCGCGGCAGCGGCGGCATGGCCAAAGCCGTGGCCAGTGCCCTGCGCGACGGCGGGTATGCCAATGGCGTGATCGTGGCGCGTAACGAAGCGGCGGGCAGGGCGCTGGCGCAGAGCCTGGGTTATCAATGGCAGGCGCAATTGGGCGATCTGCGCCCGCAGATGTTGATCAACGTCACGCCGATCGGCATGACCGGCGGGGCCGAGGCCGATCAGTTGGCTTTCGAGGCTGACGCGGTGGACCAGGCGCAGACTGTGTTCGATGTGGTGGCGATCCCGGCGGAAACACCGTTGATCGTGCGCGCACGTGCCCAAGGCAAGCGCGTGATCACCGGGCTGGAAGTGATCGCGATCCAGG
This sequence comes from Pseudomonas veronii, assembly GCF_002028325.1. Lineage (NCBI taxonomy): Bacteria > Pseudomonadati > Pseudomonadota > Gammaproteobacteria > Pseudomonadales > Pseudomonadaceae > Pseudomonas > Pseudomonas veronii. The sequence continues at coordinate 2,325,485 of NZ_CP018420.1, forward strand.
CGCTGGAGCAGTTTGTGTTGTACACCGGGGTGCGGCCGACCCAGGAGCAGTTCGAAAGCGCCGTCGCGTTTGCGCGAGGCTGAACAGCGCGGCCAATCACCTGTAGGAGCAGGCAAGCCGGCTCCTACAGGGGGTTGAGCGTGTCAGGCCTGTTCCAGCTGTGCCAGCCGTTCTTCGAGCGCGGCAATCCGCGCTTCCAGCTCTTCGACGCGCTCGACTGAGACCCCGCCGGCCCCGCGTTCCACCGGGTTGCCGCGCGCCGCGATAATCGCCTCGATATCCGCCGGGTCGCCCAGCGCGTGGGTATAGCGATCCTCGCGTTGCCCCGCCTGGCGCGGCACCAGCACGGCCAGCCCCCGCGCAATCAGGCGTTCCAACTGGTGTACGACCTGGTCGGCGTCCTCGAAGTCATGCATGCGCCCGCTGCGGGTCAGCAGTTCGTTGACCGTCTGCGGCCCACGCAGAAACAGCAGCCCGGTCAGGATCACCTGGGCCGGCACCAATTCCAGCGCCTTGTCGACCCGGTGTTCCCAGCGGTCGGCGCGGCTGCCCATGACCAGGCGGGTGAAACCCTGGCCTTCCAGCACGCGCAGGCTTTGGCCGACCTGGCCTTGACTGAGGTTCATCACCGGCTCGCGGCTGGTCTTCTGGTTGCACGCCAGCACCAGCGCGTTGAGGGTCAGGGGGTAGGTTTCCGGGTTGGTCGCCTGTTTTTCGATCAGGCAGCCCAGGATGCGGATTTCCGTGCTGTTCAGGCGCGGCTCAGGGGTGTCGATATCGTGTTCAGCGGTCATCGCGCTTTCCCTATGCAGTGAACGCACTAGCCTAATCCCGAAAAAATAAAAGACAAGCGGCCGGCATGGCTATAATCGCAGCTGGTTCCAACCCAGCCCTTACCGATGAGACTGTCATGACTATTTCCCTGTACGCCGCTTCCGTCCCAGTCTTCAAGCAAATGCTCACCGCCCTGAGCGGTGTGCTGGACAAAGCCGAAGCCCACGCCACCGCGAAGAACATCGAACCCAACGCCTTGCTGCAAGCGCGCCTGTTCCCGGACATGTTCCAACTGGTGCGCCAGGTGCAGATCGCCGTCGACTTCGCCAAGGGCGTTTCCGCGCGCCTGGCCGAGATCGAAGTGCCGAAATACGAAGACAACGAAGTGACCTTCGCCGACCTGCAAGCGCTGATCGCCAAGGTCCTGGCGTTTATGGACAGCATCAAGCCCGAGCAAATCGACGGCAAAGAAGGCATCGAGATTATCACTCGCCCAGGCACGCCGAAAGAGAAGCGCTTCAGCGGCCAGTCCTATCTGCTGACCTACGGCCTGCCGCAGTTCTTCTTCCACGTCACCACCGCTTACGCACTGCTGCGTCACAACGGTGTGGAAGTGGGCAAGCGTGATTACATGGGCGCTTTCTGAATAACCGTGTGCTGAGTGTCTAGTCCTGAAATAGGTTTACACCTATTTCAGTCTCAAAACGCCCGGTGCACCGCATCGGGCGTTTTGTATTTCAGGGAGAAATGCGGTCGCTCCCCGTTGTAGATCCGCACCGACTCATCCACCATTTTTACTGCGTCTGCCAAGTCTTTGGGGCGATGTAGCAAAAATTCAGTTTTCAAAATCCCGTTTATCCTCTCGGCCATCGCGTTCTGATAACAATCATAACCGTCGGTCATTGAGCACCTGATCCCGTGCTTGATGTGCATCCGCTGGTATAAGTCGGAGCAGTATTGGGCGCCGCGGTCTGAGTGATGGACAAGCGGCTCCTTGGAGCTTCGCTGGCTAACCGCTTTCTGCAGCGCTTTGATCACCGATTCCGTATGCAGGCTTTCATGCACATGATGACCTACGATCTTGCGTGAGTACGCGTCCGTTATCAGGCTGACGTAGGCGACACTTTCCCGCGTTGGTAGATAGGTAATGTCTGCGACCCAAACCTGTTCGGGCCTGCTGGCTACGACTTGTTCCGGACCTGCTTTGAGCAGGTTTGGATGGCGGCGAAAACGATGATGGCTATGAGTGGTTTTATGGTAGGCCCGCTTGCGTGGAACGAGCGCTCGCGCCTCTCTCAAGATGGCAAACAGGCGGTCTCTGCCGACACTTAATGCCGCACCAGCCTCAATGCTCATCAGGTAATGCAGCTTACGCGTTCCTAGCCTGGGTTGGCGTCGACGCTTTTCCAGAACAAAGTCCACCACTTCCTGGTCCTGGCGGACTCGGGCATCAAAAACTCGATTGCGTTTGTAATACGCTTGACGCGAAATACCCATGAACAGGCAAGCCCTGGTAATGCTCAGGTTTTGGATTTGCCCTTGCGAGAGGACTTGCCGGGTCGCTTTTTTACGATGGAAACACCGTAGTCATTTTTCAAGACATTCACGACAGCCTCAAAGAACTGGGCTTTCTGATTGCTCAGTGCCAGTTGCTCTTCAAGCTCTTTGATCCGCTGTTCGGGTGTTAGCGGGAGGTTGGGGTCGGTCATTGGCTTGCTCCGCGGCGCTCGAATTGATGCGCCTTGACTCCAGTCCTGTCGGCCATGCTTGCGTAACCAAACCAGTACCGTGGACCGGCCCTGAATGCCAAAGCGCCGTTGAGCCTCTTTATAACTTAACTCGCCTTTTTCAACTTGGTCTACGACCGATAATTTAAAAGCTAACGTGTAGTCGCGCTGGCTGCGCCTTTTGCCCGTATCCATTGAGTCCTCCTGAAGATAGGTCAGAAGGCGTAAACCTTATTCAGGACGGGACAGAGCACATAAAAAAGCCCGGGGTCGTTCCGCTGTGAACGGCCCCGGGCTTTTTTGCGAGCGCTGTTTAAACCGGTTGCTCTTCCTTGCCCAGGCACGCCGCCGCAGTAAACAGCACATCGGTGGACGAGTTGAGCGCGGTTTCCGCCGAGTCCTGCAACACACCGATGATGAAACCTACGGCCACCACCTGCATGGCGATATCGCTGGAGATGCCGAACAGGCTGCACGCCAGCGGGATCAGCAGTAGCGAACCGCCGGCCACGCCCGACGCACCGCACGCGCAAATGGCGGCGACCACGCTGAGCAGCACGGCGGTGGGCAGGTCTACGATGATGCCCAGGGTGTGTACGGCGGCCAGGGTCAACACGGTGATGGTGATCGCCGCACCCGCCATGTTGATGGTGGCGCCCAGCGGGATCGACACCGAGTAGGTGTCTTCATGCAGGCCCAGGCGTTTGCTCAACGCCAGGTTCACCGGAATGTTCGCCGCCGAACTGCGGGTGAAGAATGCCGTGATGCCGCTTTCGCGCAGGCACATCAATACCAGTGGGTAGGGGTTGCGGCGCAGTTTCCAGAACACGATGGCCGGGTTGATCACCAGCGCCACGAACAGCATGCAGCCGATCAGCACCACCAACAGGTGGGCGTAGCCGAGCAGGGCGCCGAAGCCGGAGGTGGCCAGGGTCGAGGCCACCAGGCCGAAAATCCCCAGGGGCGCGAAGCGGATCACCACGCGCACGATCAAGGTCACGCCGTTGGACAGGTCATCGAGCACCGTGCGAGTGGTTTCGCCGGCATGGCGAATCGCGATGCCCATGCCGATGGCCCAGGCCAGAATGCCGATAAAGTTGGCGTTCATCAGCGCGCTCACCGGGTTGTCCACCACGCTCAGCAACAGGCTCTGCAACACCTCGCCGATGCCGCCGGGGGCGCTCACGGTGGCGTCGTGGGTGGCGAGCACCAGCGGCGAGGGAAACAGCGTGCTGGCGATCACTGCAACCACGGCGGCCGCGAAGGTGCCCAGCAGGTAGAGGAACAGGATCGGCTTGATGTGGGTTTCCTGGCCGTGTTTGTGGTTGGCGATCGACGCCATCACCAGCACGAACACCAGGATCGGCGCCACGGCCTTCAGCGCGGTGACAAACACTTTGCCAATGAAACCGGTGGCCCTGGCGGCGTCGGGCAACACGAAGGCCAGCAGAATGCCGGCGATCAGGCCGATGACGATTTGCGTGACCAGGCTGACGCGCGCGAGTCGTTGGAAAAGGGAAGGGGCAGCAGTCATAAACGGTTGTCTCTGGTTTTTTTAGTAGGACGCAGCATTGCAGGTGGAGCGCGCTGTAGGAAGCGGGTGCGGAGTCTATCATGCTGTAGGAAATGTCCCTGTTGATGCGGCATTCCGTCACCCATTTGCGGCCAATTCGCACAGATCCTGTTAATATCGCCGTCTCTCATCTTTCCTCTTCGTCAGCGGGCCTCCGGGCTTTCGTTGATGTTGTCGTTTCTGGAGTTTTCATGCTGTTTCCCATCCTGCTGCTGTCGGCCGCCGGTTTTACCGTGCTGACCACAGAATTCATTATCGTCGGCCTGTTGCCGTCGATTGCCCGGGACCTGAATGTCAGCGTGTCCCAGGCCGGCCTGCTGGTGACGCTGTTTGCGTTCACCGTGGCGGCGTTCGGCCCGTTTCTCACGGCCTACTGCGCGCGGTTCCAGCGCAAGCGCCTGTTCATCACGATTTTGATCATGTTCGCCGTGGCCAATGGCGTGGCGGCGCTGGCGCCGAATATCTGGGTGATGTCCCTGGCGCGCTTGATTCCGGCGTTGGGCTTGCCGGTGTTCTGGGCGCTGGCCAGTGAAACGGCGGTGGACATCGTCGGCCCGGCATACGCCGGTCGCGCCATCGAGAAGATCGGCTTCGGGATCGTCTGCGCCACCGTCTTCGGCATTCCGGTGGGCACGTTGATTTCCGATATGTTTGGCTGGCGCAGCGCGTTTGCGGTCCTCGCGGTGATTGCCTTGGCCAAGGCGCTGCTGCTGTTTGTCTACCTGCCGGTGACACAGGCGAAGAACGCGCAGGTGACGTTGCGCTCGCAATTCAAGCTGCTGCGCAGTCCATTGATGCAGGGGCATATCCTGCTGTCGATCCTGGTCTTCAGCGGCATGTTCACCGCCTACACCTACCTGGCCGACATCCTTGAGCGCCTGGCCGGCTTCGACGGCACGCTGGTCGGCTGGTGCCTGATGGGCTTTGGCGCGGTCGGGTTGATCGGCAACTCCCTGGGCGGCCGCGCGGTGGATCGCCACCCCTTGATTGCGTCGATGGTGTTCTGCGGGTTCATGATCGGCGGCATGGTCGCGTTGGTGCCGGCGATTCACTCCACCATCGGCCTGGCGGCGGCGATGGCCGTGTGGGGCGTGACCCAGGCGGCGATGTTCCTGGTCAGCCATGTGCGGCTGATGAAGGCTGCGCCGCATGCGCCGGCGTTTGCCGCGTCGCTGAATATTGCCGGTGGAAACCTCGGTATCGGTCTCGGCGCCTTGGTCGGTGGGCATGTGATCGACACCCTCGGCCTGGCCAGCCTGGGCCTGGCCGCGTCCGGGTTCATCCTGGTGTCGATGCTGCTGGCGCTGTGGCTGATGAGCGCCAAACCGCTGCCGACTGGCGCTTGAACCCTCAGGGCAGGGCGGTGAACAGTTCTCGCCTGGCGCCTTCGGTAATCGCCACGATGCCGGGGTGCTTGACCTTGCGTTCCACCGAAATCGCATAGAACGATTCGGTCACTGCCTCGGTCTGGCCAATCAGCGCGACGCCGTACTGGCGCACCACCTCATCGGCGATCACGCTGGGGGCGATAAAGATCCCGCTGCCGGATTGGCCGAATGCCTGCATCAAGGCACTGTCGTCGAACTCGCCGATGATCTTCGGTTGGATCTGTTGCTCGGCAAACCAGCGCAGCAAGCGGCTGCGCACCACGGTCTCTGCCCCCGGAATCAATAGCGGCGCGCCCTGTAAACACTGTGGGAAAACGCCGCGGTGTCGGTCAGCCAATGCTTGGGTAGCGAAAAAACTGATGCCGCATTCGCCCAACTTCTGGCTGTAGCCTTTGATGTCCAGATGCGTGGGCATGGGGCTGTCGGAAATCACCAGGTCGAGGCGCTGGATCGCCAGGTCGGCGAGCAGGCGTTCGAGTTTGTCTTCGCGGCAGGTGATGCGGATCGGCTCGCTGAGCTCCATGGTCGGCGCGATCAGCCGGTAGACGATGGATTTGGGCACCACATCCGCCACCCCGACGCGAAACAGAATCTGCTGCTCATTCGGCTGGGCGCGCAACATCGCCTCCAACTCGTTGCCGGTCTGGAACATCTGCTCGGCATAGGGCAACGCCTGGCGCCCGGCTTCGGTCAGCTCGAGCTGACGGCCGACCCGCTGAAACAGGGCGATACCGAAGGTTTGCTCGAGCAGACTGATCTGCCCGCTGATGGTCTGAGGGGTGAGGTTCAGTTGCTCACAGGCGCGCACGATGCTGCCGGTCTTGGCCACCACCCAGAAGTAATGCAATTGTCGGTAATTGAGCATGCCGGCCTACACTTCGTTAAAACCGAAGTATACGCGAGAAAAATACGAATTTTCCTGAAGTGTTCCCCTGCATAGAATGCATCGCTATCGAGGGGCCACTATTTGGACCCAATGGTTCTAATGAGGAAAACATCATGAAACTCAATTCCCTGGGCGCGGCATCGTTGCTTGCGCTTTCATTAGTAGTGGTCAGCGGTTGTGATCAGGTCGAAAAAAGCGCACAGCAGGTGATGGGCAAGGCCAGCGAATCGGCCAAGCAAGTGATCGATGACACCCACAAGGCCGCCGAGCAGGCATTGAGTGAAGCGACCCAAGGCCTGATCAGTCCGCAGAAAAAAGACGATCAGCCGCAAAACGAGTCTGAATCGACGCGTAAAGAAGCCTAATTTCCCAGCACAACGTCAGGATTGATCTATGGACTACCTTGTACAACTGGCCGCCAGCCCTACCGCCTGGGTCGCACTGGCGACCTTGATCGTGATGGAAATCGTGCTGGGCATCGATAACCTGATCTTTATCTCGATCCTCACCAACAAATTGCCCGAGCAGCACCGGGCCAAGGCGCGACGCATCGGCATCAGCATGGCGTTGGTGTTGCGCCTGGGCCTGTTGAGCACCATTGCGTTCATCGTGCAGTTGACCACGCCAGTGTTTGAGATCCTCGGCCAGGCGTTTTCGTGGAAGGACATGATCCTCATCGCCGGCGGCCTGTTCCTGGTCTGGAAGGCAACCACCGAGATCCATCAAAGCATGGACCCGGAGCCTGAAGAGAAGGCCAGCAGCGGCAATGCCGTGTCCATCGGTTTTGCTGCGGCCATCGGCCAGATCCTGATGCTCGACCTGGTGTTCTCCATCGACAGCATCATCACCGCCGTGGGCATGACCGAGCATTTGCCGATCATGATCGTTGCCGTGGTGACCTCGGTCATCGTGATGCTGGTGGCGGCTGAACCGCTGGCCAAGTTCATCCACGACAACCCGACCGTGGTGATGCTGGCCCTGGGCTTCCTGATCATGATCGGCATGACCCTGATCGCCGAAGGCTTCGGCGCCCATGTGCCAAAAGGCTACGTGTATGCGGCCATGGCGTTCTCGGCGGCGATCGAGTGCTTGAACATCGCCCGGCGCAACCGCCACAAGCGGTTGCTGGCCGCCCGCCAGTAATCGCAGCACCCCAAAAAGGCCGGCTGTGCTCGTAAGAGCCCCGCCGGCTTTTTGCCGTCTGTTAGAATCCGCGCACTTGATAGCTTGAGGTCCACCATGAACGAGCCGATTCGCCTTACCCAGTACAGCCATGGCGCGGGGTGTGGCTGCAAGATTTCGCCCCAGGTATTGGAAGTGATCCTCGCCGGCAGCGGCGCACAGAACCTTGACCCCAACCTGTGGGTGGGCAACGCCTCGCGGGATGATGCGGCGGTGTACGCCATCGACGACGAGCGCGGCGTGGTCTCCACCACTGATTTTTTCATGCCGATTGTCGATGACCCGTTCGACTTCGGCCGGATCGCCGCCACCAACGCGATCAGCGACATCTACGCCATGGGCGGCGACCCGTTGATGGCCATCGCCATTCTGGGCTGGCCGGTGAATGTCCTGGCGCCTGAGGTTGCCCGCGAAGTGATCCGTGGCGGCCGCTCCGTGTGCGACGAGGCCGGCATTCCCCTGGCCGGTGGCCACTCCATCGATGCGCCGGAGCCCATCTTCGGCCTGGCCGTGACCGGCATCGTGCAAAAGCGCCATATGAAGCGCAACGACACCGCCACCGTCGGCTGCCGTTTGTACCTGACCAAGCCCCTGGGCATCGGCATCCTGACCACTGCCGAAAAGAAGGGCAAATTGCGCGAGGCGGATATCGGCCTGGCTCGTGACTGGATGTGTACCCTCAACAAGCCTGGCAGCCGCTTCGGCAAACTGGCCGGCGTCACGGCAATGACCGACGTCACCGGCTTCGGGCTTTTGGGCCACTTGGTGGAAATGGCTGACGGCAGCGGCGTGACGGCACGCATCGAATACGACAAAGTCCCACGCCTGCCCGGGATCGAGGACTACCTGGACCAGGGCTGCATGCCGGGCGGCACCTTGCGCAACTTCGACAGCTACGCGAGCAAGATCGGGCGCCTGCAGGAGCTGCACAAGCGTGTGCTGTGTGACCCGCAGACCAGCGGCGGCCTGCTGATCGCCGTTACGCCCGCGGGCGACGCCGAGTTTCACGCGGTCGCCAGCGAACTGGGCCTGACCCTTGAGCCCATCGGTGAATTGGTTGAGCGACAGACCCACGCGGTAGAGGTGTTTTGATGGCGACTGACATCACCGACTACCGCGACATCTTCCTCAACGACCGGCCGATGATGGATACCCGCGCGCCGGTCGAGTTCGCCAAGGGCGCGTTCCCGGGCGTGGTCAACCTGCCACTGATGACCGATGACGAGCGTCAGCGGGTCGGCACTTGCTACAAACAGCAGGGCCAGCAAGCGGCTATCGTGCTCGGGCACGAACTGGTGTCCGGGGCGATCAAGGCCGGGCGTATCGAGCAATGGGCGCGGTTCGCCCAGGCCAATCCCGACGGCTACCTGTACTGCTTTCGTGGCGGGCTGCGCTCGCAGATCGTGCAGCAATGGCTGAAAACCGAAGCCGGTATCGAGTACCCCCGCGTCGGTGGCGGCTACAAAGCCATGCGTGGTTTTTTGCTGGAGACCGTCGAACAGGCGGTCGCCGAGTGTGATTTCGTGTTGCTGGGCGGCATGACCGGCACTGGCAAGACCGAAGTACTCGGCCAACTGCGCAACGCCCTGGACCTGGAGGGCCACGCCAACCATCGCGGTTCCAGCTTCGGCAAACGGGCCACAGTGCAACCGTCCAACATCGACTTCGAGAACCGCCTGGCGGTGGACCTGCTGAAAAAACGCGCGGGCGGCGTCGAGCAGTTTGTGGTCGAGGATGAGAGCCGCATGATCGGCAGTTGTGCGCTGCCGTTGCCGTTGCACAAGGGCACGCAGACCTTTGCGATGGTGTGGCTGGAAGACACTGTCGAAGGCCGGGTCGAACGTATCCTGCGCGATTACGTGGTCGACCTTTGCGCCGAATTCATCGCGGTATTTGGCGAAACCGGCTACGTCCTGTTTGGCGAGCGCCTGACCCAGAGCCTGGCCAATATCCACAAGCGCCTGGGCGGCGAGCGTTTCCAGCGGTTGCAGGCAATTCTGCAGGACGCCCTGGCGGAACAGACCCGCAGCGGCGCTGTGGACCTGCACCGGGTGTGGATCGAAGGGTTGCTGCGCGAGTACTACGACCCGATGTACGCCTTCCAGCGTGAAAGCAAAGGCGCGCGCATCGAGTTTGTCGGGGAGCAGGCAGCGGTGGTGGAGTATTTGCGCGAGCGTGGTGCGTTGCGAGGTTGATGCTTGCCTGCAATAAGGCCCTCAACCCCGCCTGCCACTTACAGAATCGCCGCTCCAATCAAGCCGCAGACCACGCCTACCAGCATGGTCAAGCCGGCCACGGTGACCAGCACCCGCGCGTCGAAATCCTTGCGCAACATCAGCAGCGACGGCAGGCTCACGCTCGGCAGGGTCATCAACAGGGCCACAGCCGGGCCGCTGCCCATGCCCAGCGTCATCATGGTTTGTACGATAGGAATCTCCGCGGCGGTCGGAATCACGAACAGCGTGCCGACAATCGCCAGCGGCACCAGCCACAGCAGGCTGTCGGCCATCGCCCCATCCACATGAGGAAACAGCCAGACCCGCGCCGCGCCCAACACCAGCACTGCCAGGATATACACCGGGATCGTGCTCCAGAACAGTTGCCACAGGGTGCGCAACCAGCGGCTGAAAAACGGTTGCGACTCGATCACGCTGGCCTCGGCCACCGCGCCCAGCGCCGCTTCCGGCACTTGTTCCGGGCGCGCGATGCGCTGGGCCACCAGGGACACGCCCACCACCAGCACAATCCCCGCCACCAGCCTTAACGCCGTGAAGCCCCAGCCCAGCACAAACCCCATGAATACCAGGGTGGCCGGGTTCAGCACCGGGTTGGCGATCCAGAACGCCAGCGCCGCGCCCACCGACACTTGCTGCCGGCGCATGCCTGCCGCCACCGGTGCCGCGCAGCAACTGCACATCATTCCGGGCAGCGCGAACAGCCCGCCGCGCAGGGTCGAACCCAGCCCGGCACGCCCGAACAGGCGCAACAACCAGTCGCGGGGGATCAACACTTGCAGCAACGAGCCCAAGATCACCGCCAAAACGGCGGCTTTCCAGATCGCCAGGAAATACACCTGGGCGTAGGCCAGCGCCGCGGCCAGTGGCGAGGTTTGCTGGTCATTGAGAATCGACGCGCCGATGCTGTGGTTGTCGGCGGCGACAAATGCCTTGAAGTAGTAGGGCGACCACTTCACGTAGTAGAGGCCGATGCAGGCGACCAGCAGGAACAGCGCTGGTTTCCACCAGAACGACCAGCCCCGGTTGGGCTGGGTGGAGACGAGGTTGGACATGGTGTTGATCCGCAGATGAGTCAATAGCCGCGCATCATACGCCGCTATCGCCCATCCTTCAGATATCTGCGCTGATCTGCGTCGCCGGTGGGCAGGTTTGTTCGCCGTTGTTCAGGCCCTGCTTGTAGTTGCGGCTCAGCAGCGAGGCCTTGCCGTTATGCCAGGTGAGCGTCAACACATACAACGTGTCGTAGTCATTGCCGGACCAGTCTTGGGTGATGGTGTGCTTTTCGCCCACCGCTTCGCTGGCCACCTTGTTGATCAATTCCGGCAGATAGCCGTGGGACCAGGCGGTGTAGATGATGGCGTTGTGGTACTTGTTTTCCACCAGTTCGTCGGCGAGGGCGCTGGTGTCATTCGCCGAAAACTTGATGTTCACCGGCAAGCCGAGCTTGATCGCGCTGGGGCTGATGGTCATCAGTGGGCGAATGTAGCTGTAGGAATTATCTTTTTCGCCTTCCTCGACATTGCGCGTCGGGTTGGCGGCGAAGACGAAGTTGGCCTTGCCGAACTTTTCCGGCAGCACGGTGGCCAGGTTCATCGCACGGTTCAGGCCCTGGCAATTGAGTTGGCCCAGGCCGCCGACGGGTTTTTCGCCGTGGCGCAGGAACACCAGGGTTTGCACGCCGTCCACCGATTCGGCGCGGCTGATGCGCGATTGCAAGGTCAGGTCGAGGGCGCCGCCGACCAGCAACAGCGGTAATATGATGTATGAATATCGTTTGAGGCGTTGCGCAAGGCACAGAGGCTTTATTGTCATTGGGCTCGAGTCTTCAGTGCATCGGATTAAGGCGGACAAGCCCGGCCCCAGTGACACACGCGGCGTCCTGCGGGTTCCGTGTCTTATTAACAGGGTGCCTCCATTCACCGTTCAGCGCACTTAAGAGTCCACTCGGCCACTTTGGTTCGCTCGTGGGGGAGAGTAGCGAGGGCATGTTGCGCAATGATGACCCATGCAGGATGCCGGACAGATGATTATCATGGGGATTTCCGCCGAGGGATATCCCGATGAATTCACTCGCCGCTTTCCCGATCAACCGTAAATGGCCCGCCCAGTATCCGGAACGCCTGCAACTGTATTCGCTGCCCACGCCCAACGGGGTAAAAGTCTCGATCATGCTCGAAGAGCTGGGCCTGCCCTACGAGGCGCACAAAGTCAGCTTCGAGACCCAGGACCAGCTGTCGCCCGAGTTCCTGTCGCTGAACCCCAACAACAAGATTCCCGCGATCATCGACCCCAACGGCCCCGGCGGTCAGCCGTTGGCGCTGTTCGAGTCCGGTGCGATCCTGCTGTACCTGGCGGAAAAAACCAGCCAGTTGCTTTCCGAAGACCCGGCGACACGTTATGAAACCATTCAGTGGCTGATGTTCCAGATGTCCGGCATCGGCCCGATGTTTGGCCAGGTGGGGTTCTTCAACAAGTTCGCCGGCAAGGCCTACGAAGACAAGCGCCCGCGTGACCGCTACGTCGCCGAGTCGCGGCGCTTGCTGGAAGTCTTGGAAAAACGCCTGCTGGGCCGCACCTGGATCATGGGCGACGACTACAGCATCGCGGACATCGCGACGTTTCCGTGGATCCGTAACCTGATCGGTTTCTACGAATCCGGTGACCTGGTCGGCATCGCCGATTTCCCCAATGTGCTGCGCGCGCTGGACGGCTTTGTCGCACGTCCGGCAGTGATCCGTGGCCTGAACATTCCGAGCTGAGCCCATGCCGACTTTCGATTTCAAACAACTGGATGTCTTCAGCAGTGTGTCGCTCAAAGGCAACCCGCTGGCGGTAGTGCTGGGGGCCGACAGCCTCAGCGAGCAACAGATGGCCGACTTCGCCAAGTGGACCAACCTCAGCGAAACCACGTATTTACTCACGCCCCGCGATCCACGGGCTGACTACCGGGTAAGAATCTTCACCACCTTGCAGGAACTGCCGTTCGCCGGGCACCCGACGCTGGGCAGTTGCCATGCATGGTTGCAGGCCGGTGGCATTGCGCGAGGGGAGGAAATTATCCAGGAGTGCGAAATCGGCCTGGTGCGTATCCGTCGCCAAGGCGATGAGCTGGCGTTCATCGCGCCGCCGTTGTTGCGCTCGGGCCCGCTGGAGGCGGCGTTGCTGGAGCGCGTGCGGCTGGGGTTGGGCCTGGCGCCGGAGGCTATTGTGCGCAGTCAGTGGGTGGACAACGGCGCAGGTTGGCTGGCGGTGATGCTGGCCGACCGCCAGGCGGTGCTCGATCTGCAGCCCGATTATTCGCAGTTGCTCGGTCTGGCGGTGGGCGTGATTGCCCCCTGCGATCCCGAACGCGACGCTGTAGACACGCACTTTGAAGTGCGCGCGTTCATCGCCGGCGACGGGTCCCCGGAAGACCCGGCCACCGGCAGCTTGAATGCCGGGGTGGCCCAATGGTTGTTGGACGAAGGCCTGGCACCGAACTGTTACGTGGTCAGCCAGGGCACGGCCATGGGGCGCGCGGGGCGTATCCGCATCGAGCGCCAGGGCGATGAGATCTGGGTCGGCGGTGCTGTGGCGGTGTGCATCGAAGGGCGTCTACAGCTCTAGATCAATGCAATTGTTGTGGGCCTTGCCATAAACTATTGCCTGCCTGGCATTTGCGCTGCCGGGGTCGGGGGGCATACGCTTTCGCCCCAACGTTTTTAGCCTTATTCAGGACAGCCATGACCAGCCAGTTCCCTCAAGCCCGCCCACGCCGTCTGCGCCGCTCCCCGGAGTTGCGTAGCTTGTTCCAGGAAACCGAGTTCACCCTCAACGATCTGGTGCTGCCGATTTTCGTCGAAGAAGAAATCGACGACTTCGTACCGATCACCAGCATGCCGGGTGTGTTGCGCATCCCTGAGAAAAAGCTGGCCGGGGAAATCGAGCGCTATGCCCGCGCCGGGATCAAATCGGTGATGACCTTTGGCGTGTCCCACCACCTGGACGCCAGTGGCAGCGACACCTGGAAGGAGCGCGGCCTGGTCTCGCGCATGTCCTCGATCATCAAGGACGCCGTGCCGGAAATGATCGTGATGTCCGACACCTGTTTCTGCGAATACACCGATCATGGCCATTGCGGTGTGATGCATGGCGCCCATGTCGACAACGACGCGACCTTGGTCAACCTCGGCAAGCAAGCCGTGGCGGCGGCTCGTGCCGGTGCCGATGTGATCGCGCCGTCGGCGGCGATGGACGGCCAGGTTCAGGCGATTCGCCGGGCGTTGGATGACGCCGGTTTTACCCATATTCCGATCATGGCCTACTCCACCAAATTCGCTTCGGCCCTCTACGGCCCGTTCCGTGAAGCGGGTGGCAGCGCGCTCAAGGGCGACCGCAAAAGCTATCAGATGAACCCGATGAACCGCCGCGAAGCCGTGCGTGAATCGCTGCTGGACGAGCAGGAAGGCGCGGATGCGCTGATGGTCAAACCGGCCGGTGCCTACCTCGACATCATCCGCGACATCCGCGAAGCCTCGCGCCTGCCGGTGGCGGCGTATCAGGTCAGCGGCGAGTACGCGATGATCAAATTCGGTGCCCAGGCAGGCGCGATCGATGAGGACCGCGTGGTGCGGGAAACCCTGGGTTCGATCAAGCGCGCCGGTGCGGACCTGATCTTCACTTACTTCGCCATGGACCTGGCGCTGGCAGGGATCTAAAGCGCCCAACCTGTGGGGCGGGTAAGCCCGTCCCCACAGCGGGTTGCAGTGTTTTTCAGCGCTGGGCGAGCGCTAGATTCAAGCCCAACCCCGCAAAGGCCGCCGCAAAACTGCGCCGCAGCCAGTTCTGTACCCGTGGTGACTCGATCACTGCGCGGCGAAACACATTGGCCAGCAGGCCATACACCACAAACACCGCAAACGTCATGGCCATGAACACGCCGCTCAGCACCAGCATTTGCAAGGCCGGCGCCGTGCTGGCCGGTGTGACGAACTGAGGCAGGAAGGCCAGGAAGAAAATCGTCAGCTTGGGGTTGAGAATATTCAGCAAAAAACCGCGCAGCATCAGGCCACGAGCCGTGGTTGCCGTTGGTGTGTCATTCACCGCGAAGGCCGAACGATCGCGCCACGTGGCGTAGGCCAGGTACAGCAAGTAGGCGGCTCCGGCGAATTTCAGCGCTTCGAATGCCAATGCGCTGGTGTGCAGCAGGGCGGAAAGGCCGAGTATGGATGCCAATAAGTGCGGGATGATCCCAGCGGTACAGCCCAGCGCGGCGAACACGCTGGCGCGCTTGCCGGCCATGAGCCCCGTGGACACGGTAAAGATCACGCCGGTGCCGGGAATCAGCACAACGATCAGGCAGGTGATGAGAAAGTTCATGCTGAGCATGGCATTCAAACTCCTTGTACGAATGGTCGGTGAAAGATCCTGTCATATTCGCATTGTGTTGGCGAGGGGGCCACAGGGCGAACCCGCGTTAGACTTATCGGTCGATATCTGCATCGCCCGGCCCATCGCCCCTCAAGGAAGCCCCATGCACCTACGCCGCCTGATCCTGTGTCTCACGCCCTTGCTGGTGCTGGCCGGTTGCTCGACCGCACGCGGCCCGCAACAGCCGGAGCGCAGTGAAGCCGAGGTCAAGGCGCAGATCGTGCGTTTGCTGCCCGCCAAGGTCGCCGATCGCAACGGTTGGGCCCAGGATATCTACACCGCTTTCGACACCCAGCACATCTACCCGAGTACCGAAAACATCTGCGCCGTGCTGGCGGTGACTGAGCAAGAGTCCACTTACCAGGTCGACCCACCTGTGCCGAACATGGGCAAGATCGCCCAGGATGAAATCCTGCGCCGTGCTGGCAAGGTGCATGTGCCGGCGGTGTTGGTCCGCACGGCACTGCAACTGCGTTCTCCCACTGGTAAGTCCTACGCCGATCGCTTGAATGCCGCCCGCACTGAGAAAGACTTGAGCGGGATCTTCGATGACTTCATCAGCATGGTGCCCTTGGGCAATACGCTGTTTGGCGGCTTCAACCCGGTACACACCGCCGGCCCGATGCAAGTCAGCATCGACTTTGCGCAGAAGCAGGCGCGGGGTTATCCCTACACGGTAGACGGCACGATCCGTCGGGAAGTGTTCACGCGACGTGGCGGCATGTACTTTGGCATCGCCCATTTGCTTGGTTACCCGGTGAGTTATGACCGGCCGCTGTACCGGTTTGCCGACTTCAACGCCGGTTGGTACGCCAGCCGCAACGCCGCGTTCCAGGCCGCCGTCAGCCGCGTCTCAGGCACTGAGTTGGCGCTGGACGGGGATTTGATCCGCTACGGTTCGCTGCTGCCCGGCAGCACCGAATTGGCGGTGCGTTCCCTCGGCGCCCGGCTGGGCATGCGCAACCCCAGCATCCGCAGTCAGCTGGAGCAGGGCGAGCAATTGGATTTTGAGCAGACCACGCTCTACACCCGCGTGTTTGCCCTGGCCGACACGGCGGCCGGCAAACCGCTGCCGCGCGCGATCCTGCCGGGCATCGTGCTCAAGAGTCCGAAGATCACCCGCAACCTGACCACTGCCTGGTTCGCCCAGCGGGTGGATGAGCGTTATCAGCGCTGTATGAAGCGCTGAGGCCGGTCCTGAGCGGGGTTGGCGAATCAGCCCCAGGCATTGCAGAGGATATGTGCGGCTGATGGTAATGGTCGCCGTGTGGGGCCTGGGGTACACCTCATGCCTGACTCCAAGGAAGACTCCGCGATGATCGCTCACGCCGTGCCCGAAGGTTTTGTCTCACTGCCGCGCAGCAGCCCGCTGCTCGACTTGTTGGGCCCGGCGTATTGCCGGGGTGAAGGTCTGCAACTGGAAATCGGCCTGCGCGCCGACAACCGTCATGCCAATGGCCGCGGCACGGTGCATGGCGGGGTGTTGGCGACTCTGGCGGATATCGGCATGGGCTACGCGATGGCGTTTTCCAGTGAGCCGCCATTGCCGTTGATTACCGCGAGCATGACTGTCGATTACCTGGGCGCGGTGCAAGTGGGGGAGTGGATCGTGGTACGACTGGAGCATCACAAGCGTGGCCGGCAAATGGCGTTTGCCACGGTGAGTCTGCAGGTGGAGGAGAAAGTCGTGGCGCGGGCGAACGCGGTGTTTGCGGTGCCGCGTGCGGACTGACAGGCGAAAAAAAGCCCGGTTTTTCGTGGAACCGGGCCTTTTCGTGTGTTGCTCTTGAATCAGCTGCGCTCAAGGGCCAGGGCTACGCCTTGGCCGCCACCGATGCACAGTGTCGCCAGGCCTTTTTTGGCGTCGCGCTTGATCATTTCGTGCAGCAGGGTCACCAGTATGCGGCAGCCTGATGCGCCGATCGGGTGGCCAATGGCAATCGCGCCGCCGTTGACGTTGACTTTGTCGGCGTCCCATTCCAGCTCTTTGGCCACCGCCAGGGATTGCGCGGCAAAGGCTTCGTTGGCTTCGACCAGGTCCAGGTCGCCGACGCTCCAGCCGGCTTTGTCCAGGCAGCGGCGGGTGGCCGCGACCGGGCCGATGCCCATGATGGCCGGGTCGACGCCGGCATTGGCGTAGCTGGCGATACGCGCCAGAACGGGCAGGCCAAGGGCCTTGGCCTTGTCGGCGCTCATCAGCAGCACCGCGGCGGCGCCGTCGTTGAGGCTGGACGCGTTGCCCGCGGTGACGCTGCCGTCTTTCTTGAACGCGGGTTTGAGTTTGGCCAACGACTCGGCGGTGGTGCCGGCGCGCGGTTGTTCATCCACGGCGAAGGCCACCGGGTCGCCCTTGCGCTGCGGGATCAGAATCGGCGTGATCTCATCGGCAAAGCGGCCGGCTTCGATGGCGGCGGCGGCTTTTTGCTGGGACGCGGCGGCGAAGGCGTCCTGGGCTTCACGGCTGATGCCGTACTTGTCCACCAGGTTCTCGGCGGTGATGCCCATGTGGTAGTCGTTGAATGCATCCCACAGGCCGTCGGTGATCATGCTGTCGATCATCTTGGCGTGGCCCATGCGCAAACCGGTGCGCGCACCAGGTAATACGTAGGGGGCCAGGCTCATGTTCTCCATGCCGCCGGCGATGATCACGTCGGCATCGCCACAACGGATGGCCTGGGCGCCCAGGTGCAGGGCCTTGAGGCCCGAACCGCAGACCTTGTTCAAGGTCATCGCGGGTACGGCATGGGGCAAGCCGGCGAGGATCGACGCCTGGCGCGCCGGGTTCTGGCCTGAGCCTGCGGTGAGTACGTGGCCGAGGATCACTTCATCCACCTGGGCCGGGTCGAGGCCGGTCTGCTCCAGCAGGCGACGGATTACGGCAGCGCCCAACTCCGGTGCCGGGACGCTCGCGAGCGATCCTTGAAAACTGCCTACGGCGGTACGTGTGGCAGCAACAATCACAACGTCTTGCATGGAATGTGTCCTCACTGGAATTGCATTTCTGGAACGTGGTCGGGGACGATTAGTTTACCGGCTGTCTTGCTGACAATCTCTTCAATACTGACCCCTGGGGCACGCTCCTTTAGGATAAAGGCGCCGTTGTCGATTTCCAGGTATGCAAGGTCCGTCAGCACACGCTTGATGCAGTGGGCACCGGTCAGCGGCAGGGTGCATTGGCTGAGCAATTTGGACTCACCGTCCTTGGAGGCGTGGGTCATGATCACGATGATGTTTTCCGCGCCGGCCACCAGGTCCATGGCGCCGCCCATGCCCTTGACCAGCTTGCCCGGGATCATCCACGAGGCGATGTTGCCCTGTACGTCCACTTCAAACGCGCCGAGCACGGTGAGGTCGACATGGCCGCCGCGAATCATTGCGAAGGACTCGGCGGAGGAGAAGATCGAGGCGCCGATGCGCGCGGTCACGGTTTGTTTGCCGGCGTTGATCATGTCGGCATCGATGGTGTCTTCGGTGGGAAACGGGCCCATGCCGAGCAGGCCGTTTTCCGATTGCAGCATCACTTCCATGCCTTCCGGGATGTAGTTGGCCACCAGGGTCGGAATGCCGATGCCCAGGTTGACGTAGAAACCGTCCTGCATTTCGCGGGCGACGCGTTGAGCCATTTGTTCGCGGGTGAGAGCCATTGTGCTGTTCCTCTTGTTCTCTTCGGGCTGGAGGGATTATTTGCGGACGGTGCGCTGTTCGATGCGCTTCTCGAAGGTGCCGCAGATGATCCGGTCGACGTAGATGCCAGGGGTGTGGATCTGCGACGGTTCCAGCTCGCCCGGTTCGACGATTTCCTCGACTTCGACCACGGTGATCTTGCCGGCGGTGGCGGCCAGCGGGTTGAAGTTCTGGGCGGTGTGGCGGTAGATGACGTTGCCGAAGTGGTCGGCTTTCCAGCCTTTGACGATGGCGAAGTCGCCGGTGATGGATTCTTCCATCAGGTACGGGCGACCGTTGAATTCGCGGGTTTCCTTGCCTTCGGCCACCGGGGTGCCGACGCCGGTGGCGGTGAAGAAGGCCGGAATGCCAGCACCGCCGGCGCGCATTTTTTCCGCCAGGGTGCCTTGGGGGGTGAGCACCACTTCGATTTCGCCGCTGAGCAGTTGCTTCTCGAACAGGGCGTTTTCGCCCACATAAGACGCGATCACTTTGCGGATCTGCTTTTGTTCCAGCAGCACGCCCAGGCCAAAGCCGTCGACGCCGCAGTTATTGGAAACCACGGTCAGGTCGCGGGTGCCTTTGCGCTTGATCTCGGCGATGAGGTTTTCCGGAATGCCGCACAGGCCAAAGCCGCCAGCGAGTACGGTCATGCCATCTTCCAGGCCTGCGAGGGCTTCTTCATAGGACGCCACGCGTTTATCGAAACCTGCCATATGCACCTCTTTTATTGTTAGTGGGCCAGCCAATGCCTCGAGTGTTGCGCCGACGGATTGATTTGTTAAGTTGTTTTTTAAGGTTGATTGATTTAAAAAACTGCATAGTCGAGCCGTCGTCCGGAGTAATGTCATGACCGTCAAACAGATGCGTGCCTTTTTGGCTGTGGCGCAGAGCCTGAGTTTTGCCGCCGCCTGCGAGCGCCTGCACCTCTCTCAGTCGGCGCTGAGCCTGACCATCAAAGGTCTGGAAGAAGGGCTGGGCGGGCGCTTGTTCAGCCGCAATACACGGAATGTCGCGCTGACCCCTGAAGGGGAATCCTTATTGCCGCTGGCGCGTCGGCTGATTGCCGATTGGGACAACGCCGAGGATGAACTGCGCCAGCGCTTCACCCTGCAGCGCGGGCGCGTAACGGTGGCGGCGATGCCGTCGTTTGCGGGCAACCTGCTGCCGCCGATCCTGAAGATATTCCGCGCGCGTTACCCCCATGTGAACGTGACGGTGCATGACCTGATCAACGAACAGGTGCTGGAAATGGTCCGTGATCGCCAGGTCGAGTTGGGCGTGGCGTTCGAACCGTCCGAGGGGTCGTCGCTGGCGTTTACGCCGTTATACCTGGACCGCTTCATTGCCGTGGTGCCCATGGATTCACCCTTGGCACTGCGTGCTGAAATCGACTGGAAAAGCCTGTTGGAACAACCGTTCATTGCCCTGCAACGACCCTCGACGGTACGGGTGATGCTGGAGGAGCATCTGGGCGCCTTGCAGATGAAATTGCCGGTGGCGCTGGAGAGTCATCAATTGGCGACGGTGGGCAAGATGGTTGCCAGTGGCCTGGGGGTCAGCGCCGTACCGGCATTATGTGCGCAGCAGATGCAGGAGGCGGGCGCCCATTGCATCACCTTGACCGATCCGGTGATCGAGCGGCCGATTGGTGTGTTGACCAAACCGGGGCATGAACTGTCGGCGGCGGCACAGGTGTTGTTTGATATTTTCCGCGATGAAGCAGGGAAAGGGCGTTATCCCAACTTTTGAAGTTGCATAAAAAATGTGGGAACTGGCAAGCCAGTTCCCACATTAGTTGAGAAGTACTTAGTAGTAGCGGTCGATTACTTTAACTTGCGAGTTGTCTTTGAAAGACTCCCACGCGTGGTTAAGTGTGTCGAACACTTGCTCGATGAAATTGCGATCGGCCGCCGCTTTCTTGCCGACATAACCCTGGCCACGGCGGTACATCTTCAGGCGCGCCGCCAGTTCACGGTTGTTTTTGTCGAACTCGGCTTCTTCGGTGTGGGGCGCCAGGCAGTCAATTTGGACTTTGCCCGATTTGCCAATCCACAGGATATGGTCGTCGAGTGTGTCTTTCTGCGCTGCGAACATCTCAGCCAATTCTTCGATAGTTGGTTGGTTGTTCAGATTCATGTGTAAGCCCCTTGACCAGTTGGCGATCTATCAATTGATTCGTTAAAACTGCTTAGTTGTCTCCGGTTCCGAAAACCGGGCGTCAGTGACGGTCTGCCGAATACGGGCAGGGTCTTGAACCTGATGCATGTAGTCTTGCTGATGAACTGCTACGCAATGGTTTCATAACGAAGACAAGCAGCGTTTGAGCTCCTTGTACCGAACCCTTCGGGTCGGTCAGCTTCATCAATCTGCCTTGTGGGCAGTGCACATCCGGAAGAAACAGCTCGGCGGTCAGACGAGCTTGTTCAAAACGCTTGTTACCAACGCTCCCGATCCGGGAGACGTCTAGATCATGCAAGGACAAAAAGGTTACGTCAACGGTTATGTAGTGATTATTTTTGATCACTACATAAATCGCCGTGGGGATGGGGGCATGCGAGGAGGTGTGACTCAGGCGTCATTTTTTGTGCGGTGGGTCGCTGCAGTTCGTTGGCCTGCCCGGGTCTCCCGCTGATTTTTGAGGGGCGGTGCCCTGGCTATCCCAGGCGCTCTGCCAATAGCGGCAACAACCGCTCGCAGGATGCCGCGATCTTCAGTTGCAACAACTCATCCCCACGGGTCTTGCCCAGATTGATGGCAATCACCGGTTTGCCTTGCTCGACCATCGCCTTGCACAGGCGAAACGCCGAATAGGCCATCAGCGACGACCCCACCACTAACAGCCCCTCGGCGTGTTCCACCGCCGCCATCGCCCTGGCGGCGGTGGCCTGGGCAACGTTTTCGCCGAAGAACACGACGTCCGGTTTGAGCCGTTCACCGTCGCAATGGGGGCAGCGGGGCACGCGAAAGCGTTGTTCAAACGCTGCGTCGAGCAGCGTATCGCCGTCGGGTGCCTGCACGGCGTCGACGCCTGCCAGGTACGGGTTCTCGGCCTCCATCAACCATTGGATCACATCGCGTGCGCTGGGCCGATGGCAATCCAGGCATAGCACGCGATGCAAGCTGCCATGCAGCTCGATCACATCCTCACTACCGGCCTGGTCATGCAGTGTGTCGACGTTTTGTGTGATCAGCCCGCTGATACGCTGGCGATGTTGCAAGGCGGCCAGCGCCAGGTGGGCCTGGTTCGGCTGCGCAATCCGTACCCGTGGCCAGCCCAGCATCGCCCGTGCCCAATAACGGCGCCGCGCTTGCGGGGTGGCCAGGAACTCCTGGTACATCATCGGCGCCTTGCCTCGGCGCACGCCTTCGCTGTCCCGATAATCCGGGATACCTGATGACGTGCTGATCCCCGCCCCGGTCAGCACCAGAAAACGCCGTGCGGCCATGGCCCGGTGCAGGGTCTCGAGGTGGGCTTCTTGATGTTCGAGCATGTCGAGCATGGGCTCTCCTATTCGCCGCGAATGTATTGCTCC
Organism: Pseudomonas veronii; assembly: GCF_002028325.1. Taxonomy (NCBI): domain Bacteria; kingdom Pseudomonadati; phylum Pseudomonadota; class Gammaproteobacteria; order Pseudomonadales; family Pseudomonadaceae; genus Pseudomonas; species Pseudomonas veronii. The sequence goes on from NZ_CP018420.1 coordinate 2,347,860, forward strand.
AGTTGCTTGATCAGGTTGGCTTGTTCGGCAATGGCTTCCTTGACCAGGTCACCGATGGAGAGCAGGCCCAGCAGTTTTCCGTCGACGACCACCGGCAAGTGGCGCAGGTGACTGTCGGTCATGATGTTCATGCAGGCTTCGACCGTCTTGTGGGCATCGACCGTGATGACTGGAGAGCTCATGACCTCGTGGACTTTGGTGGTGACGGAAGAAAGGCCTTTGAGTATCAGCTTCCGTGCGTAATCGCGCTCGCTGATGATGCCAACCACCTCACCCTGCTTGACGACCGGCAAGGCCCCGACATTTTTCGATGACATCACCACCAATGCTTCGAATACGGTGTGGTCCCATTCAATGGTGTGGACTTCCTGGTTTTGCTTGTCTTTGGCTTTGAGTACTTCTGAGACGGTTTTCATGGTGGCCACTCCGGTGTTGTTGTTAGGAAGTCAGCAATCCCCTACAGAATCCTAGACCGCCGGCGCCGGAGCAAGGACCAAAGCGGCGTTAAAACTGTCGAAAAACGTCATCCGCCGGATTTATTCATGGTTTACCCGGTACTTGTCGGCTTTTTCGCCCGCTTTGGGCTGGCCGCCGTCTTGCGGGGCGCGGCCGTGCGTTTCTTCTTCCACGGGGTGGCGCCGCGTCCTGCCGGGCTGGCGGGGCCGGTGATGGTCATACGCATACCGTTGCAGCGGGCCACTTGCTTGCTCATCCAGGCCGCTTGCTTGGCGACGAATTCTTCCAGGCTCATTTCGCCGCTTTGCACCATGTCCAGCGCCTGTTCCCAGATCGCCGTGGTGCCCGGGTCGGCGATGGCGCGCGGCACCGCATCGATCAGGCTGAACGCCGCCGGGGTGGCCGAGAGGGCCTTGCCGTTTTTCACCAGGTAGCCTCGGTCCAGCAGGCCCTGGATGATCCCGGCGCGGGTGGCTTCGGTGCCGATGCCGGTGGTGTCCTTGAGCTTTTGCTTGAGCAACGGGTCTTCCACCAGCTTGGCGACGTTTTTCATCGCCTTGATCAGGTCGCCCTCGGTGAAGGGTTTGGGCGGCTGGGTCCACAGGTCCTTGAGGTTGACCTTGGCAACGGCGTAATCCTGGCCCTGCACCAGCGCCGGCAGGGCTTGCGGCACCGGCGCCTCACGGCCTTTGGCGGGTGCAAGGGCTTCGGGCAGCGCGCGTTTCCAGCCTGGCTCGATGACGACTTTGCCCACCGCGCGCAGCGCTTGACCGGCACAGTCGAAATCCGCCTGGGTGCGGTCGTATTCATGGTTGGGCAGAAACTGCGCCAGGTAGCGCGCGCGAATCAGTGTATAGACCGCCCGATGCTTGCCGGTGAGCTGCCCGGCATCCTTGCCGGCGCCGGTGGGAATGATGCCGTGGTGGGCGCTGACCTTGGCGTCGTTCCACGCCCGCGAGCGGCGCTGGGGATCGAGATGCGGCATCAGTTCGTTGACGGCCGCGTCGGCCCGGCCCAGGGCGGCAAGGATCTTCGCCGCGTCGCCATGCTGACTCAATGGCAGGTAGCCGCAATCGCTGCGCGGGTAGGTGATGGCCTTGTGGGTTTCGTACAGCGATTGGGCGATGTCCAGGGTTTCCTGGGCGCCGAGACCGAGCTTCTTCGAGCAGATTTCCTGCAACGTCCCCAGGTCGAAGGGCAGGGGCGCGACCTCGCGCATGCGTTCGGTGCGCAACTTCACCAGCCGCGCACTGGCGGCGTGGGTCATGGCGTCGGCGGCGTCCCGGGCGAGTTGCGGGTTGAGGCAGCGGCCTTGGTCGTCACAGGCATCGTCGACGGCGCGCCATTGGGCGGTGAAGGTCATGTGCGCGTGGCGCAGGTCGACGTCGATGGCCCAGTAGGCCACCGGTACGAAATCGGCGATGCTGCGGTCGCGGTCGACCACCAGGCGCAGGGTCGGGGTCTGCACCCGGCCCACCGGCAGCACGCCTTGGTAACCGGATTGGCGGCCGAGCAAGGTAAACAGGCGGCTCATGTTCATGCCGATCAGCCAGTCGGCGCGGGAACGGCCGAGGGCCGAGTGGTACAGGCTGAAGGTCTCGGCGCCGGGTTTGAGCGCGGCCAGGGCCTTGCGGATGGAGGCGTCGTCCAGCGCCGACAGCCACAGGCGTTGGATCGGCCCGCGATAGCGGCAATGTTCCACCAGCTCGCGGGCGATCATTTCGCCCTCGCGGTCGGCGTCGGTGGCGATCACCAGTTCCAAGGCTTCCCCCAGCAGGCGCTTGACCGCCTTGAACTGGGCGGCGGTCTTGGGCTTGACCCGCATCTTCCATTTGTCCGGGACGATCGGCAGGTCGGCGAGCACCCAGCGCTTGTACTTGGCGTCGTAGGCGTCGGGCGGGGCGGTTTCCAGCAGGTGGCCGATGCACCAGGTGACAGTCACCCCGTTGCCCAGCCAGCAACCGTCGCCACGGCGCGTGGCGCCGAGCACGGCCGCAATATCCTTGGCCTGGGAGGGTTTTTCACAGAGGAACAGCCGCATGGTCATCACATCAGATCGGGTTGATGCCTTGCAGGATGCGTAGTCCGAGGGATTTGAGCAACCATTATCTGTATGGATGTACAGCAATTTGTGTGGCGCCGCAGAGCAGATGTGGGAGGGGGCTTGCTCCCTCCCACAGGGGACCTGCGGTGTTCAGGTGGTCGGGTCAGTTGTTGTCGATATCCACATGCCGCGTTTCCTTGAGGCAGAACATCCCGACAACCAGGCTCACCCCGGTCACGACCACCGGATACCACAAGCCATAGAAGATATCGCCGGTGTACACCACCAGGGCAAACGACACGGTCGGCAGGAAGCCGCCAAACCAGCCGTTGCCGATGTGATAGGGCAGGGACATCGAGGTGTAGCGGATGCGTGTCGGGAACAGTTCCACCATCAACGCCGCCAGCGGGCCGTAGCACATGGCCGCGATCAGGATCAGCACCACGATCAGCGTCACCACCATCACCTTGTTGACCTGCGCCACATCCGCCGATGTCGGGTAGCCGGCCAGGGTCACGGCGGCGCGCAGGGCCGACTCGTCAAAGCCATCGATGTGCACGTCGCCCACGCTCACCTGCACCGGGCTGCCCGCAGGGGCGGCGGCGCTGCTGTAGGGCAGGCCTTGCTTGACCAGGAAGGTCTTGACCTTGTCGCAGGGGCTGTCAAAACGCGCCTTGCCCACCGGATCGAACTGGAAGGTGCAGGTGGCCGGGTCGGCCAGCACGGTGATCGGCGCCTGGCGACTGGCCTGGTCCATCGCCGGGTTGGTGTAGTGCGCCAGGCCCTTGAAGATCGGGAAGTACAGCGCGGTCGCCAGCAGCAGGCCGAGCATCAGCACCGGTTTGCGCCCGATCTTGTCCGACAGCCAGCCGAAGAAGATAAAGAACGGTGCGCCAATCACCACGCTGATGATCAGCAGCATATTGGCCAGGGCCGGGTCCATCTTCAGGAACTGCGTGAGGAAGAACAGCACATAGAACTGCGCCGCGTAAAAGGTCACCGCTTGCCCGCCGTTGATGCTGAACAGCGCAATCAGCACCACCTTGAGGTTTTCCCACTTGCCGAAGGACTCGCGGATCGGCGCCTTGCTGGCCTTGCCTTCCTCCTTCATTTTCAGGAACGCCGGCGATTCATGCAGGCTCATGCGGATCCAGGTGGAAATGCCCAGCAGCACGATGGAAAACAGGAACGGAATGCGCCAGCCCCACACTTCGAACTGATCGCCAGTGAAGTAGCGGCAGGCCAGCACCACCAGCAATGACAACAGCAACCCCAGGGTGGCGGTGGATTGAATCCAACTGGTGTGCAGGCCGCGCTTGCCGGCGGGGGCGTGTTCGGCCACATAGGTGGCTGCGCCGCCGTATTCACCGCCCAGCGCCAGGCCTTGCAGCATGCGCAGGGCGATCAGAATGACCGGCGCCGCGATGCCGATGCTGGCATACGTCGGCAACAGGCCGACGCAGAACGTCGCCACACCCATCAGGATAATGGTCACGAGGAAGGTGTACTTGCGCCCGATCATGTCGCCCAGGCGGCCAAACACCAGCGCGCCGAACGGGCGCACCACAAAGCCGGCCGCGAAGGCCATCAAGGCAAAGATAAACGCCGTGGTGTCGTTGACCCCGGCAAAGAACTGTTTGCTGATCACCGCCGCGAGGGCGCCATAGAGGAAGAAGTCATACCACTCGAATACCGTCCCCAGGGACGAGGCGAAGATGACTTTTCTCGATTCGCTAACGGTGCTCGTGCTGACCGCCGAGCCCAGGGTTTGAGCATGTTCTGACATCGGGTATCCCTCACAGTGATTATTTATTGTTGTTCCACTGTCGGCGCCAACCTCAGCGCCGGTCTGTTTTCCGTTCCTCTGTAGGCGCGCGCTTGCTCGCGAAAATCACCAACGATTACGCGGGAAATCTGGATGAACGCGGCGCCTTTGTGTTTTTCGCGGGCAAGCTCGCTCCTACAGTGTTCGGTGAAAGGATCAGTTGCGCGGCTTTCTCCGCGATCATCAGCGTCGGTGAGCAGGTATTGCCGGATGTGATGCGGGGCATGATCGAGGCATCGGCGATGCGCAGCCCCGGCACGCCATGCACCCGCAGCTGCGCGTCGACCACCGCGTCCTGGTCACTGCCCATGCGGCAGGTGCCCACCGGATGGAAGATCGTCGTGCCGATGCGCGCCGCGGCTTCGTGCAGTTGCTCTTCGGTTTGCAGCGCATCGCCGGGCAAGTATTCCACCGGTTTGAACGGGCTCAGGGCCGGCGCGGCGACGATCCGTCGAGTCAGGCGAATCGCGTCGGCGGCCACCCGCAGGTCTTGCGGATGGCTGAGGTAATTGGGCTGGATCAACGGCGCATCCGCCGGGTTGACCGAGCGAATATCGATACGCCCGCGGCTTTGCGGGCGCAGGTCGCAGACCGACGCGGTAAACGCCGGGAACGCGTGCAACGGCTCGCCGAAGCGCTCCAGGGACAGCGGCTGCACATGGTATTCAAGGTTGGCCGAGGTTTGTTCCGGGCCCGAGCGGGCAAACGCGCCGAGCTGGCTGGGCGCCATCGACAGCGGGCCGCTGCGGTCATACAGGTAACGCAGGCCCATGCCCATTTTGCCCCACATGCTGCCCGCGATCTGGTTCAGGGTGCGCGCGTTTTCCAGCTTGTAGATCAGCCGCAGTTGCAGGTGGTCCTGCAGGTTGCCGCCAACCCCCGGCAGTTCATGCAACACATTGATGCCGAGCGACTTGAGCACGTTGGCGGGGCCAATCCCCGAACGCTGCAAAATGCCGGGCGAACCCACGGCGCCAGCACACAACACGATTTCCTTACGGGCCTTCCAACGGAGCGACTGGCCGTGCTGACGCCCGACCACTGCCGATGCGCGGCCGTTTTCCAGCAACACGCGGTCGACTTCGACTTCGGTCAAGACCGTCAGGTTCGGCCGTTGGCGGATCGGTTTGAGGAACGCCTTGGCCGCATTCCAGCGGACGCCGGCCTTCTGGTTGACCTGAAAGTAACCGCAGCCTTCGTTATCGCCCTGGTTGAAGTCGCTGACGTTGGCGATGCCGCTTTGCGCTGCGGCCTCGCGAAAGGCATCCAGGATCGGCCAATGCAATCGCTGTTGCTCGACGCGCCACTCACCGCCGTCGCCGTGAAATGCCGAACCGCCGGCAAAATGGTTCTCGCTGTGCTTGAACAGCGGCAGCACGTCTTCCCACGCCCAGCCCGGGTTGCCTGCCGCCGCCCAGCCGTCGTAGTCCTGAGCCTGGCCGCGCATGTAGATCATGCCGTTGATCGACGAACAACCGCCGAGCACCTTGCCCCGCGGGTAACTCAGGGCGCGGCCTTGCAGGCCGGCCTGGGCTTCGGTCTTGAAGCACCAGTCGGTGCGTGGGTTGCCGATGCAGAACAGGTAGCCGACGGGGATGTGAATCCAGGGGTAATTGTCGCGACCACCGGCTTCAAGCAACAGCACACGGTGGGCGGGGTTGGCGGACAGTCGATTGGCCAGCAGGCAGCCTGCGGGGCCGGCGCCTACGACGATGTAATCGTATTCAGCAGTTGCAGTGGGCATCTGAGGTCTCGCTTGTTTTTCTTATTGGCTCCATCCTAGTTGTTAGTTTTCGTCTTAAAAATGTTAGTTTTTACCCAGTGGCTGTGCGTTTTTAAACAGCGCGGCCCAGGCTCACGGATTGGAGGCGCTATGTTCGACTGGAATGACCTGCGGTTTTTTCTTGAGTTGCAGCGCAGCGGCCGCCTGCTCACCGCCGCGCAACGCCTGAAAACCACCCACGCCACCGTGGCGCGGCATATCGAGGCGATCGAGAAAAGCCTCGGCACCGCGTTGTTCGTGCAGCACGCCCACGGCTATGAGTTGACGCCGTCCGGCGAGGCCCTGCTCAAACACGCCGAAGCCATGGAAAACGTCGCGCTGCTGGCCGAAGACGAACTGACCCACACCGCCGCGCCCCTGGGCAAGATCCGCCTGGGCGTGGCCGAAGGGCTGGGGGTGATGTTCCTCGCCAGCCGCATGGGCGGGCTGTTCGAGCGCTATCCGGGGTTGGAAGTGGAGCTGGTGGCCGTGCCGCGTTTCGTCAGCATCCTCAACCGCGAAGCCGAAATCAGCATCCACCTCGAACGTCCCAGCGTCGATCAACTGGTCACGCGCAAACTCACCGACTATCGCCTGGCGCTCTATGCCAGCCGCGCGTATCTGGCGCGCACCCCGCCGATTGAAAAACGCGAAGACCTCGCCGCCCATGCCTGGATCGATTACGTCGACGATCTGCTGTTCAGCCAGGAACTGAAACTGCTCAGCAGCTTCTGCCGCAACCCCAAAGTGGTGTTCCACAGCACCAGCGTGATCGCCCAGCACCAGGCGGCGCGTTCCGGGCTGGGGATTGCGGTGTTGCCGTGCTTCATGGCGGCCGGTGATCCGGACCTGGTGGCGTTGTTGCCGGGGGAGGGGATTCAGCGCAGCTATTGGATCAGCTCGCGCCGGGAACTGCACAAGTCGGTGCGGCTGCGGGTGTTGTGGGATTACGTGGTGGAGTTGTGCGCGCGGGAGCAGCCACTGTTGCTCGGCGGGTCCACCTGAAGAACCTGGATCAAAAATGTGGGAGGGCGCTTGCCCCCGATAGCAGTGTGTCAGCCAAAACATGCATGACTGAAGCACCGCTATCGGGGGCAAGCCCCCTCCCACATTTTTGACCGGATTCAGCTTCCAAGATCGGGTCGGCTATAAGGCCAAGCAAGAGCAAGAGCAGAGCAAAAGCAGCTCAGGGTCTATCTGATCTATGGGGATCCAAATGTGGGAGGGGGCTTGCCGCCGATAGCAGTGTGTCAGCCAAAACATGCATGACTGAAGCACCGCTATCGGGGGCAAGTCTCCTCCCACACTTTTGACCGGATTCAGCTTCCAAGATCAGGTCGGCTATAAGGCCAAGCAAGAGCAAGAGCAGAGCAAAAGCAGATCAGGGTCTATCTGATCTATGGGGATCCAAATGTGGGAGGGGGCTTGCCCCCGATAGCAGTGTGTCAGCCAAAACATGCATGACTGATTCACCGCGATCGGGGGCAAGCCCCCTCCCACATTTTTGACCGGATTCAGCTTCCAAGATCAGGTCGGCTATAAGGCCAAGCAAGAGCAAGAGCAGAGCAAAAGCAGCTCAGGGTCTATCTGATCTATGGGGATCCAAATGTGGGAGGGGGCTTGCCCCCGATAGCAGTGTGTCAGCCAAAACATGCATGACTGAAGCACCGCTATCGGGGGCAAGCCCCCTCCCACATTTTTGACCGGATTCAGCTTCCAAGATCAGGTCGGCTATAAGGCCAAGCAAGAGCAAGAGCAGAGCAAAAGCAGATCAGGGTCTATCTGATCTATGGAGATCCAAATGTGGGAGGGGGCTTGCCGCAGATAGCAGTGTGTCAGCCAAAACATGCATGACTGAAGCACCACTATCGGGGGCAAGCCCCCTCCCACACTTTTGACCGGATTCAGCTTCCAAGATCAGGTCGGCTATAAGGCCAAGCAAGAACAAAAGCATATCAGGGTCTATCTGATCTATGGAGATCCAAATGTGGGAGGGGGCTTGCCCCCGATAGCAGTGTGTCAGCCCAAACATGCATGACTGAAGCACCGCTATCGGGGGCAAGCCCCCTCCCACATTGGATCTGTGGTGTTGCTTGAACTGAGTCAATCGCGCAAGACGAATTCCGCGCTGCCCAGCCGTTCTCCATTCACCAGCACATGCACCGCGTGCTTGCCCGGGTAGTGCTTGCGCGTGGTCAGTTCACGGATATGTTGTTCGCGGCTGATGTGCTGCTGCTCGCCTGCGCCAAGGGTAAAGGCCTTTAGCTTGAACACTTTGGCCGCACGGTGGCCGGCGCTTTTTACGTAGTCGATGGCGTAGTCCACCACCAGTTTTTGTGGTGCGGCGGCGGTGGATTCGAGGCTGAAGGTCAGGTTGATCCGCTCCCCCAGTGTGATCACCGCCGGCGTGACGCGCAGGTGATGAATCTTGACCTCGGCCTTGGCTCCCGCGCCGATGATCGTCAGCGCGCGGGTGTTGCCCTGCTTGATCAGACTGCGCAGTGCATGGCGGGCGATCCAGGCGGTGTGCGGGTTATCCAGCGACCAGCCTTCGATCAGGCTGAGGACCCAATCGGGGTGGTCCTTGGTGATGTCGTTGAGGTGGTTGGCCACGGACTTGCGCACGTAGAGGCTGCTGTCGGCCTTGAGGTTGTCGAGGATCGACGCGCACAGCGCGGGGGTGGCCTGCACGTCGGCCAGGCGGAATGACCACGGCAGGCGCGGTCGCGAGCCTTCGCTGGCGAGGCGGCGCACGTGTTCGTTGTCATCCAGCGACCACTGTTGCATCACCGCCAGGGTGCGTTGGAAGTCGTGCAGCAAGAAGTGCCGGATCGCGAATTCGGCGGAGCCAAAGGTGGTGAAATATTTGAGCGCGGCCATGGAGCGCTCGAAGTCATCCCGGCCATGACTCGCCACGTAGTGCGGCAGGAACAGGCTGACAAAGCCGCTGTTCAAGCGCGGCGCGAGGGCATAGAGCCGCGTGAGAGTCTGTGGGTAATCCAGCGGGATCACCGCATGCAGGCTGTCGCTGACCCGCGCCACGCGCTGCATCACCGACAACTCGGCCAGCCCGGCCTTGGCGTGCTGGAGAAAGCCCTGGGCGTCGAACGCCGGGTACACCGCCGTCATCTCGGTGGCGATGTGTTGCAGGCGTTCGGCGTTGAAGATTTCCTTGAGGGCCGGGGCGCTTTGGTCGGTCATCGGTGATTCCATGGGGGGTTAGAGAAACCAGCGGTATTCCCGCGTGTTGATCTCCTGCTGAAACGCCAAGTGGTCCTGGCGTTTGTTCTCGCAGTACACGTCGACAAATTCCGCGCCCAGCTTATCGCGCAATACCGCTTGATGTTGCATGGCGCGCACGGCCTCGAGCATTTCCAGGGGGAAGTCGGTGCCGCTGTTGCGGTCGTCGTTCAGTGGGGCGATGGGTTCGCGCTTGGCGTCAAGCCCATGCTCCAACCCCACCAGAATCGCCGCCAACACCAGGTACGGGTTGGCATCGGCGCTGGCCAGGCGGTGTTCGATACGCAGGTTGCGCGGGTCGGACTCGGGGATGCGTACGCACGCATCGCGGTCTTCGAAGCCCCAGCTGGCACGGGTGGCGGCGTTGACCGTACCGCCCAGGCGGCGGAAGGCGTTGTGGTTCGGCGAGAAGATCGGCATGCAGTGCGGCAGCAACTCCAGGCAGCCGGCCACGGCGTGGCGCAGGGGTTGCTGTTGATGGGCCGCGAGTATGTTGTTGCCGGCGCCGTCGTACAGGCTGACATGCACGTGCATGCCGCTGCCGGGGAATTGCAGGTAGGGCTTGGCCATGAAGCTGGCGCGGTAGCCGTGCTTGAGCGCCACGCCGCGGGTGCTGCGGCAGAACAGGGCGGCCCAGTCGGCAGCGCGCAGGCCATCGTCCAAGTGGCCGAAGTTGATCTCGAACTGGCCGGGGCCGAGTTCTGCGGTGATCACCGTGATGTCGATGCCTTGGTCCTTGGCGGTTTGCGCCATATCGTCGAGCACCTCGCTGAAGCGCGACAGTCGCTCGATATGCAGGTTGGGCTGGTCGTCGGCGTCGTTACTCAGCGGGTCGCGGGCGAATTGCGGCAGGCCGTTGTCGAGCTGCTTGTCGAACAGGTAAAACTCCAGTTCAAAGGCCACCACCGGGTGAATGCCTTTGTGGTGCAGGCGTTCCAGGACCTTGGCCAATACTTCCCGCGGTTCGAATTCGATCGGTGCTTGCGTACCGTCCGAGGTGATCAGCATCTGGCCCAGCGGCTGCGACTCCCAGCTCACCGGCTTGAGCGTGCCCGGTACCAGGCGGCGGTTGGCGTCGGGGTCGCCATCGTTGAAGCAGTAATCACCGATTTTGAACAACCCGCCCTGAACCCCCAGCAGCACGGCGTTCTGCGGCAGCTTCAAGGGGCCGCCGGCGGCGACTTTTTCCAGCATCTCCACCGGGTAGCGCTTGCCGTAGAAATGCCCGGGGATGTCCAGGGCGATCAGGTCGACATAACGCACGTCGGGGTGGTTCTGGCGAAAGCTCCGTACTTCGGCCAGCAGCGTGGAGGAATGGCTTTTCACGGGTGTAGCTCCTAGTTGTAAACCCACAGCACGCGGGCGGGCAGTTCGGTCAGGTTGGCGTAGCGGCAACGGGCGAAACTGGCCAGGTGGAAGCTGTCGCCTTGGTGCAGGGTGACCGAGTCGGCTTCCCCTTCCACCCACAGCGTCAACTCACCCTCCAGCACAAACCCGGCCTGCTCGGCGCGGTCGCTCATGGTCTGCTCACCGCTATTGGCTCCGGGGGCCAGCAGGCTGTCGAGCATCGAAAACGCACCGTTCATGTTGGGGGAGACCAGGATGTCGGTGATGCCATTGGCGTAATACACCGTGCGCCGCTCGTTGGGGCGCGTCACCCAGTTGATGGCCTTGGGCTTGCTCAGGCTGTAGAAATAGGTGGTGGGCACGTCAAGGGCGTGGCTGATCGCGGTCAGGTCCGCCACGGTCGGGCGTGACAGGCCTCGTTCGACCTGAGACAGGAAACCCACCGAACGCTCGATCTTTTGCGCCAATTGCGCGAGGGTGAGTTTCTTGTACTTGCGCAGGTCGTGGATCAGGATTGCCAGGGCTTCGAGTTCTTCTTGTTGGTTCATGAAATTTATTTCGTTAAATTTCATGAAAAATTACAGGATAAATTTCACGAGGGCAATAGGTTTGTGCTGCTCAAAACCACTAACGGCACCATCCTCGAGATCACCCCGGTCAAGCAATAATCCGCTGGCAACGTCTGCTTTTTTTCGGGTTACTGAGGTAAGGTGACCGGCTGCAATGGCCGCGTTACCTTCATGGAATGAGAGCAGGATGCTTGCCACCCTAAGACACTACCCCCGCACAGTGAAGCTGTTGCTGTCCGCCACGTTGATGTTGACGCTGGCCAAGGCGATCACCTTTCCGTACCTGGTTATCTACCTCACCCGGCATTTTACCCTGGACATCACCCAGGTCGGCCTGGTGATCGGCAGTTCGCTGATCGTCGGTTCGTTGCTCAGCGTGTATGGCGGGTTTCTCGTCGATCGCATCAGCAGCTATCGGTTACTGCTGGGCTTGAGTGCGCTGTTTGTCGTGGGCTTTATCGGTACGGTGCTCGCGCAGACTATCTGGGCGTTCTATGGCTGCCTGATCCTGATCAACCTGGCTTACGCGGTCATCGATATTGCGATCAAAGCCGGCTTTGCCAGCCTGTTGCCGGAAGACGCGCGCAGTGAGGTGTTTTCCATCAAGTACACCCTGACCAATATCGGCTATGCGGTGGGGCCGTTCTTTGGTGCGATGGTGGCCAGGTTGGATATCAGCTTGCCGTTTATGCTGTCGGCGCTGTTGGGGGCGGGTTTTTTCCTGCTGTACTGGCGCTGGGGTGATCGTGCGCTGGCCACTGTCGATGCCACGCAAAAGCCGGTGTCGTTCCTGGCTGTCGGCCGCGTGCTGTTGAAGGATCGGCGCCTGGTGTGCTTCACCGTTGGCGGCGTGCTCAGTGCGGTGGTGTTCGGCCAGTTCACGGCTTACCTGTCGCAATACCTGGTGACCACCACCACAGCTGAATACACCTACAAGGTCATCAGCGCGGTGCTTACGACGAACGCCGTGTTGGTGATTGCCTTGCAATACGTGATCGGTCGGCGCATCTCGCACCGTTACCTGAGCCAGTGGCTGATCTTCGGCTTGAGCATGTTCATGCTGGGGTTGATCGGCTTTGCGCTGTCCACCAGCGTGCTGTGGTGGGTGCTGGCGATGGCGGTGTTTACCGTGGGGGAAATCGTCGTGTTCCCGGCCGAGTACATGTTTATCGACCGTATTGCCCCGGACCACCTGCGCGGCATGTATTACGGCGCGCAAAACCTGTCCAACCTCGGCGCCGCGCTGGGGCCGGTGCTGTGCGGGTTGGTGTTGGCCAGCCTGCCGGCGCATTACATGTTCTACATGCTGGGGGCGTTTATCGTCGGTGGCGGGGTGTTCTATTTCATGGGTGCGAGGCTGAAGGCAAGTCATCCAGAGTGAGTTTGCCCAGGTGGTTGCTGTGCAGCTCGTAGCGTAATTCTTCGACCATCTTGTCCACTTCTTGCGGGGTCTGCAGCCGATTGGTGCTGATCCCGGTGACCACCAGGTCGACCCGGCCGGTTTCGGCGTCGAAGACTTTGAGGGTCAGCGACGCGTCCCGGCACAGGGTGAATTCGCACGTCAGCGGCGACAGGCCTTCTTCGATGCAATTTCGCAATTGAGACAGGGTAAACATGCTAATTCCTTCCGGGTGTGGAATACGACGACACAGGATCGAAAGCCTGTGCCCACCTCAGGAAGGTTAAGCATTACACCTAGGCGCAATAAGGCGAATTCGCACTAGCCGCACTAGTGCATTTGCACTTTCAGCGCTTGTTTTTCAGACGCAGTTCACCGGCGAACAGCCCGCGCTCACGGGCCCAAACGATCGCTGCACTACGGCTATGCACCCCCAGTTTGGAATACACCGTGGCCACATGGTTACGCACCGTGTTGGGCGCCAGCTTCAGGCGCGAGGCGATCTCTTTGTCGGCCAGGCCTTCGCAAATCAAACCCAGCACATCGCGCTCGCGGGTGGTGAGATCGGTGAAGGCAATGCCCGGCACATTGGGTCGGTTGGCGCCTTTGGCGTTGGCCAGCTTTTCGATCAGGGTCTGGCTGAACCAGGAGGCGTCCTGCATCACTTCTTCGATGGCCGCCACCAGCTCCAGCTCCGAGCGCTTGCGTTCGGTGATGTTCATCAGCACCAGCAGGTAGCAGGGCACGTCCTGGATGCTCACGGTATCGGCGGACACCACGCAGTCGATCACCTCAGCGCCTTTCTTGCGCACCTTCAGATCCAGCCCGTCGAGGTTGCCGGCTTTTTCCAGAGTGGCGAACAACTGCGCGCAGGCTTGGGCGCTGTCGATGAAGTCGATGTCTTCGATGGCTTTGCCGATCAGTTCTTCACTGGTGTAGCCGGTAATGCTCATGAAGGCTTCGTTGATATCCACCACTTGACGGTTGTCGGCGTTGCACACCAGGGTTGGCACCGGCGTCAGGCGGAACGACTTGGCGAAGCGCTCCTCACTCTGGCGCAGGGCGATTTCTGCCTTGCGCCGCGGTTCCAGGTCGGTGAAGGAAAACAACATGCAGTCTTCCTCGTTCATGTCCAACGGCTGGCCGGCCACGATCACCAACTTGCTGCCGCCCTCGGGCAATCGCAATTCGGCCTGCATCTGCGGGATGGTCGCGCCTTCGGCCAGGCGCTGGATGGCCAGGTCCTTGCGCTCGGCGTGTTCCAGCACGTCCAGTTCATACACCGAGCGGCCGATCACTTGGTCGCGGTTATAGCCGGTCATCTCCAGAAAGCCCTGGTTGACCTTGATATAGCGCAGGTCGCTGAGGCGACAGATCACGGCGGGCGCGGGGTTGGCGTTGAAGGTTTTTTCGAAGCGCTGCTCGGCACTCGCCCATTCGGTGGCGTCGCTGAGGATCAACACCAAAAGCTCCGGTTCGCCGCGTGAATCGGTCAGCACCAGGCTGCGCAGGCGATGGACCCAACTGCGCTCGTCGTCGCCGGTGGGGCTGACTTCCACGATCACGTCGCTGAACGCTTCGCCGGCCGCCACCCGGCTGAGCGGGTAGTTGTCCGGCAACAGCGGGTGGTTATTGCGATAGCGCAAGGCGAACCGCTCGGCATAGGCCTGATTGTTGGCGCCCAGGTGTTCGACCGCGCTGACCCCGTGCATGGTCAGCGCGGCCTCGTTGGCCCAGAGGATGGTTTGGTCGAGCTCGGCCAAAATCACCCCGTCGGACAACCCGGAGATGATCTGCTGCAATTGGCGGCGGTTGGTTTCTTTGGCGAGGACGTCCTGGCTCATGGTTTCTCCTGGGAATGGGCGCATGCGAGTTACGACACCCAGGCTGCGCGATAGTGCAGCGCAACTGCCCCGTGCGATCTGGCGCACGCTGCTGTTGCGCACGGCGCTGAACGTTTCCTTTCTTCACCTGCCGCGTTGAATGGGTAAAATGCCGGCTTTTTACGCGTATCCCGCAAAGGTGCATCTTGAACGCAGGCAAAGCTGTCGGCTTGTTATTACTCACTTCGCTGCTGGCGGCCTGCGGCACCTCGCCACCCCGCACGCCCAACGACCTCTGCGGCATCTTTCGCGAAAAGGCCGACTGGTACGACGCCGCCCAAGTCACCCAAAAGCGCTGGGGCGTGCCGATCCAGTTACCGTTCGCCATCATGTACCAGGAATCGGCCTTTCGGCAGGACGCCAAGGCTCCGCGTAACTACCTGTTGTGGATCATCCCCTGAGGCCGCGTCTCCACCGCCGCCGGCTACGCCCAGGCCAAGGATGAAGTGTGGAACGACTACCGCAAAAGCACCGGCCGCAGCGGCGCCAGCCGTCAGGACTTCGACGACGCCATCGACTTCGTCGGTTGGTACATGGACAAGACCTACACCATCAACGGCGTTTACAAGTACGACGCCTACGGCCAATACCTGAACTACCACGAAGGCTGGGGCGGCTATCGCCAGCGCACCTACGCCAGCAAAGCCTGGCTACCCCCCGTGGCCAGCAAAGTGCAGGCTCGCTCGCAGCTGTATGCGCAGCAATATGCGGGTTGCAAGAATGATTTGGGGCGTGGGTTCTGGAGCCGGTTTTGGCATTGGTTGTGAGGCCGCTCGTGCTCAACGCGGCAATGCTCGATGCTGCATATAGCCCAGCATCTGATCGTACAGGTCAACCCGCCGATCCCTTTGCAGATCATTGAGGCTGTTCCAGATGGGCGCACTGCGCGCGCTGCTCAGGTCGATATCGGCGAACAGGATTTCCTGGCGATTGGCCGACGCCACCTTGCCGATAGGCCACCCATTGGTCCCGGCAATCAGCGAACACCCCAGGTAACGGGCATCGCGCTCTTCGCCGATTCGACTGGCGGCGGCAATAAACACGTTATTGACGTGTGCTGCCGTCATCGTCTGGAAAGCTCCGGCAGCACGATCAGATTGGCGCCGCCGTTCGCTGCCGCGGCTGCCAACTCCAGGCTACGTCGCAGGTTTGCGGTACGGTGGTCCACACCGACCTGGGGATCGAATTGCACAACAGAAACACGTACAGGGCTTGTGGCTTGGTTCATTGCGGGGTGATCTCTTTGGATGGCTACAGCCAAAGTGGCTGGCGTTCCATAAGAGGTGATTTGACGGGCGGGAGAAAATCGGGCGCTTCCGGTTGAGGTGTCAGTGGGCTCTTGATAGTTCGCTGCCCCTATTCGTGGAGAGAGGTCAGGTCTTTTGGTCCCAGCGAAATTGGATCGACATGCACTAGCGTTGGTTGTGAGAACGACACCCGGCAACTGGTACAGACCTGTGAACTCTGACAGTAGGCAGGATGCAGTGAGCTTCTTAAGCTGTTGCGTGTGCCCTCACGCATTGTTGAAGAAGGAAACTGACAATGAAAAAGTCTGAATTTAGCGCTTACCTTGATAAAGAGATTAATACTGCCCAGGGCCGTATCTCATCCAAGGACAGCAAGTCCGATAAGGTCGATTCGGGCCGGGTGGAGTTTTTGACAGCGTTGAAGGATGTTGTCGATGGGAAGCCCCAGCCTAAAAATGTGGGCGTTGTCGGCGCCGTCAATGACGTGTTGCAGACACTAGGTCTGCTCTCTCGCGACAAAACCTTACTATCCGGCCTTGAGCTTTGAGGCGGTGATTGCTTTTGTTGTGGTGAGGCAATCGTCCCTCATCACAACGCGTGCCGCCGGTTCAGCTCGGCAGCATGCACTCCAGCGATCAATTCACCGCCCCCTCCGATTATGTTCACCGAGTGCGATCTCGAAATAGCGCCTGTGCGCGAGGTGCTGCCCAGCCGGCGGAAACGCCCCGCAGGTTAAAGAGAAATGTCATTGAGCCGACGCTTCCTCCACTTGCCAAACCCACCCAATTCTGGGAAAACCCCAGCCTTTGCGCAGTCAACGAGAGCCCCCCATGAGCGACGAACAACTCCAGATCACCGACATCCGCCCCGGCACCGGCAAGGCCGTGGTCAAGGGCGCGTTGATCACCACTCAATACACCGGCACCCTGGAAGATGGCACGGTGTTCGATTCGTCGTGGGAACGGGGCAAGCCGTTTCAGTGTGTGATTGGAACGGGCCGGGTGATCAAGGGCTGGGACCAGGGGTTGATGGGCATGCAAGTCGGCGGTGTACGCACATTGTTCGTACCGGCGCACCTGGCGTATGGCGAACGTTCGATGGGCGCGCATATCAAGCCGAACAGCCCTTTGCGCTTTGAAATTGAATTGCTGGAAGTACTGACGCGTGATGATTGAGGGCGGCGGTTGCACGCCGACCTCGAAGCATGGGCCGTCACGCAGGGTGCCGAGTGGCTGCGCCTGACGGTGGTGGTCGGTAATCGCAAGGCCGAGCGTTTCTGGCCGAAACTGGGGTATGTGCCGGTGCGTATTCGCGAGGGGATCAGGATGGGGCGACAGCTGAATACGGTGTCGATTCAGGTCAAGGCGCTGGTGGGTGGGCAGGTGGATGATTACCTGATACGGGTGCCGCGAGATCGACCTGTTGCACCTTAGCTGCGGATAGACACATTCAACCTGTGGGAGGGAGCTTGCTCCCGATGGCGATGGTGCAGCTAGAGATAAGCTAACTGCCCCACCGCCATCGGGAGCAAGCTCCCTCCCACATTTATGCCTCGGAGGGCTTCAAGATAGGGGTTCCTGAACCCATCCTGAAGAATCCTCTTATTCATCATGCAGGTACTTTCCTACGGTTTACTCTCCTGTAATCGGGGCGTAAGCTTCGCGCGTTTTCATCAATAGCGGAGACCCTCAGTGGGTACTTGTTCAAGTGACAGTCGTCGGCCGGTTTCGGTAACCGGCACAGACTTGGCAAGGTAACGCGCATTCTTCCGATGCCGTTGTCTCGCCAAACAGCGAGAAGCGGCATCCCGGCAGCGACCAGTCCTGGCGCCTGCCTCGATCCACTCTCATCGACGCTGACCAGCACCTGACTCACCTCAGGTTGCTACGGACGCGCCTGCCTTTTTGCGGCGGGCGGGCCAGGCTGGCTGTGCCTTTTTGATCGGGCGCGGCGCAGTTGGCCGTACCTGCACGACGGTTTCCTCGCGCAGGAGTAACACCATGAACTTCACTCTGTTGAAAGAGTTCTTTGCCGGCTTCCTGCGGACCCGGCATATCGCTCGGCATTTCCGTCGCCTGGCACTGCTCGACAGCGTCACTGACGCCAGCGTTAGCCGCGAAGTCCCGCCGAGCCTGGCGCAAACCCTGGTGGCTGCGGCCAACAGCGGCGCGGAACAATTGCTGGGCACCCTGGGCAGTCACGCCGAAGGCTTGGACGTCCAGGAAGCCGACGCGTTGCGGGAGCAATACGGCCTCAATGAAGTCGAACACGAACAGCCGCTGCCCTGGTGGGTCCACCTGTGGCATTGCTACAAGAACCCCTTCAACCTGCTGCTGACCTTGCTGGCGGTGATCTCCTGGCTGACCGAAGACATGAAGGCCGCCACGGTGATTTTTTCCATGGTGGTGCTGTCGACGCTGCTGCGTTTCTGGCAGGAGGCCAAGTCGAACAAGGCTGCCGACGCACTCAAGGACATGGTGAGCAATACCGCGACGGTGTTGCGCCGCGAGGCGGCCAAACCCATCGAGCTGCCGATCAAGCAACTGGTGCCGGGCGACCTGATCGTGCTGTCGGCCGGCGACATGATCCCCGCCGACTGCCGCGTGCTCAATGCCAAGGACCTGTTCGTCAGCCAGGCGGCGATGACCGGCGAATCGATGCCGGTGGAGAAGTTCGCCCAGCAGAAGGATGCCAAGACGCGCAACCCGCTGGACCTGGAAAACATCCTGTTCATGGGCACCAACGTGGTGTCCGGCGCGGCGACGGCAGTGATTCTGACCACCGGCAACAGCACCTATTTCGGCGCGTTGGCCCAGCGCGTCACCGCCACGGATCGCGCGACCACCTCGTTCCAGCAGGGCGTCAACAAAGTCAGTTGGCTGCTGATCCGCTTCATGTTCGTGATGGCGCCGCTGGTGTTGTTCATCAACGGTTTCACCAAGGGCGACTGGACCGAAGCGCTGCTGTTCGCGCTGTCGATTGCCGTGGGCCTGACCCCGGAAATGCTGCCGATGATCGTCACCTCGACGTTGGCCAAGGGCGCGGTGTTTCTGTCGCGCAAAAAGGTCATCGTCAAGCGCCTGGACGCGATCCAGAACTTCGGCGCCATGGACGTACTGTGTACGGACAAAACTGGCACGCTGACCCAGGACAAGATTTTCCTGGCGCGCCATGTGGACGTGTGGGGCGAAGAGTCCGACGACGTGCTGGAAATGGCCTACCTCAACAGTTACTACCAGACCGGTCTGAAAAACCTGCTGGACGTGGCGGTGCTGGAACACGTGGAGGTGCATCGCGAGCTGAAAGTCGCCACCGCGTTCCAGAAGGTCGATGAGATCCCGTTCGACTTCAACCGGCGCCGGATGTCGGTGGTGGTGGCCGAGCAAGGCCAGCCGCACCTGTTGATCTGCAAAGGCGCGGTGGAAGAGATTCTGTCGGTGTGCAACCGGGTGCGCCACGGTGACTCCAACGAAGCGCTGACCGATGAGTTGCTGGCGCGCATCCGCCAAGTGACCGCGGCATTCAACGAAGAAGGCTTGCGGGTGGTCGCGGTCGCCGCGCAGCCGATGTCAGCGGGGCGCGATACCTACAACCTGGCGGATGAAAAAAACCTGACGTTGATCGGTTATGTGGCCTTCCTCGATCCGCCCAAGGAAAGCACCGCGCCTGCCCTCAAGGCCCTCAAAGCCCACGGCGTGGCCGTCAAAGTGCTGACGGGCGATAACGAACTGGTCACCGCCAAGATCTGCCGCGAAGTGGGCCTGGAGCAGCAAGGCCTGCTGATGGGCAACGACATCGAGGACATGACCGACGCCGAACTGGCCAAGGCCGTGGAAACCACCAACGTATTCGCCAGGCTGACGCCGTCGCACAAGGAACGCATCGTGCGCCTGCTCAAGGCCAACGGCCATGTGGTGGGCTTCATGGGCGATGGGATCAACGACGCACCGGCGCTGCGCACGGCCGATATCGGTATTTCGGTGGACAGCGCGGTGGACATCGCCAAGGAAGCGGCTGACATCATCCTGCTGGAAAAGAGCCTGATGATCCTGGAGGAGGGCGTGCTCGAAGGCCGGCGCACCTTCGCCAACATGCTCAAGTACATCAAGATGACCGCCAGCTCCAACTTCGGCAACGTGTTTTCGGTGCTGGTCGCCAGTGCGTTCATTCCGTTCCTGCCGATGCTGCCCATGCATTTACTGGTGCAGAACCTGCTGTACGACATTTCGCAGATCGCGATTCCATTCGATAACGTCGATGAAGACATGCTCGCCAAGCCGCAACGCTGGCAACCGGGGGATGTGGGCCGTTTCATGCTGTTTTTCGGGCCGATCAGTTCGATCTTTGACATCACCACGTTCGCACTCATGTGGTATGTGTTCGATGCCAACACCCCGGACCACCAGACCCTGTTCCAGTCGGGTTGGTTCGTGGTGGGGTTGCTGACCCAGACGCTGATCGTACACATGATCCGCACCCCGAAAATCCCGTTCCTGCAAAGCCGTGCGGCAATGCCGCTGATGGTGATGACGGGGGTGATCATGGCCGTGGGGATTTTCCTGCCGATGGGGCCGCTGGCGCACTACTTCAAACTGCAGGCGTTGCCGTCGCTGTACTTTGTGTTCCTGCCCGTGATTCTGTTGGGGTACATGGCGTTGACCCAGGCGGTGAAGGGCTACTACATCCGTAAGTTTGGCTGGCAATAACAGTTGTATCGAACGCGCCTGGGCCCGGTGGGAGCCGGGCCTGCCCGCGATGGCAGTGGGGCTGCCGCCGCATTCATGGAGTTTTTATGCAGGCAATCAACAACATCAACCTCGATTCCCTGATCGATACCGTGGTCAGCCTGACCGCCGCGTTTATCCTCGGCGGCTTGATCGGCTTCGAGCGCCAGTACCGCCAGCGCACGGCGGGCTTGCGCACCAACGTGCTGGTCGCAGTGGGCGCGGCGATTTTCGTCGACATGGCCAACCGCCTGGGCGGTGCAGACGGTGCTGTGCGGGTGGTCGCCTATGTGGTGTCGGGCATCGGCTTTCTGGGGGCCGGCGTGATCATGCGCGAAGAAGGCAACGTGCGCGGGCTCAACACCGCCGCCACCCTCTGGGCCTCGGCCGCGGTGGGCGCCTGTGCCGGTGCCGACCTGATCCTCGAAGCGCTGCTGGGCACGCTGTTCGTACTGGCGGCCAATACGCTGCTGCGGCCGATCGTCAATAACATCAACCGCCAGCCACTGGATGTGGTGTCGGCGGAGGTGACCAACATCCTCTATGTGATTGCGCGGCGTAGCCAGCAACAGGCGGTCATGGTGTTGCTGGAAGCCGAGCTGGCACGTTGCAACTACCCCGCCAGCGATGTCGATGTGCGCCCGTTTGGCAGCGAAGAAGTGGAGATCGAAGCGACCCTGGCGGCCACTTCCGTAGACGGTGATGAACTGGACGCCCTGGTGACGCGCATTTCCATGTCGAGCCTGGTGGTGCAGGCTTTCTGGAGCCCAAGTACCACCGACTGATCCACCCTGGTCAAGCCTAGGCATACCCAGGATTGGCTATGCTTTTGTAAGGAAAAGTCCTACACGCAGTCAGGATTATCCCTTCGTAAGAAACATCACCCCATTGCTAAGGTTGATCGCTGCGGCTGGCCGGCAGCAATGATATGGCTTCATATGTTCGTGGTGATTTTCAAGGGAAGGGACCAGGCACCCGTCTGTTGGCGCTCTGAGGGACTGTACCGTTCGTCGGGACTGTCAATTCTCACAGGTGGCTGGATCCCGTGTGATGTGTCAGCGTACTTTGTCCTCTCAGGGGTGTTTTATGAGCAAAGCGTTAGTAGTGGATGACCACCCGTTTATTCGTGCCACTGTCAAATTTCTGTTGAAGCAGGAAGGTTTTACTGAAATTGATGAAGCGGGTAATGGCGCGGATGCCGTGCAGAAGGCCAGAGAAGGGCGCCCGGACCTGGTGATTCTCGACCTGGCGATGCCCAAGTTGGGTGGCCTGGAGGTCATCAGTCGGATCAAGGCCTTGGGCCTGCCGTGCAAGATCCTGGTGCTCACGTCCTACTTGGCGGTGTTTTTTTCGACCCGGTGCATGCGGGCCGGTGCCATGGGGTTTGTCGCCAAGACCGGCGAGTTGGACGAGCTGCAAAAAGCAATCAAGGCTGTGATGTGCAACTACAGTTGC
Source organism: Pseudomonas veronii (assembly GCF_002028325.1). NCBI lineage: Bacteria > Pseudomonadati > Pseudomonadota > Gammaproteobacteria > Pseudomonadales > Pseudomonadaceae > Pseudomonas > Pseudomonas veronii. The sequence goes on from NZ_CP018420.1 coordinate 2,369,811, forward strand.
TTTCCCAGCCTGCCCACCAGTTCGGTGCGCCGCGATGATTTGCAGACCTCCGAGCACGAGTTGGTGGAAGCTCTTTCGGACCGCGAGTTGACGGTGCTGCAGAAGCTGGCCCTGGGCCTGGGCAACAAGGAAATCGCCGAGGACATGCTGCTGAGCCACAAGACCATCAGCACGTACAAAACCCGCCTGAAGGAGAAGTTGCGCATGTCCTCCGTCGTGCATTTATCCAAGTTCGCCCAGCGCAATCACTTGATCTGAAATGACTGCCACTGCGTTTAAGCGGCTCGCCGCTATCTTGTTGCTGGGTCTGTTGCCCATGCTCGCAGTGGCCGTCGATCAGCCACACGCGCTGCGCCTGTTGGGGCACTCTCAGCTCGAAAACCCCCGCCTGATACTGGATGAAACCGACTGGCGCTGGCTACGTGAGCGGCGCACGTTGGTGATGGGGGTGTCGGCGCCGGATTACGCGCCATTCGACCTGAGCAACAACAACGACGAGCTTGAGGGCATTACCGCCGATTATGCGGCGCTGGTGGCGCAGGCGTTGAATATCATCATCGAGGTGCGACGCTACGATACCCGCGATGAAGTGATTGAAGCGCTCAAGCAGGGCGCGGTGGATTTCGTTGGCTCGGCCAACGGCTATGAAGCCGCAGACCCTGAGTTGGAGCTGTCACGCTCTTACGCCAACGATCAACCCACCCTGGTCACCCGCATCGGAGACACCCAGGCCCTGAGCGCGGACTTGGCCGGCAAACGCGTGGCCATGCTGTATCACTACATGCAGCCCGATGCCGTGCAGCGGTTCTACCCCCACGCGCAGTTGCAACTGTTTGCCTCGACCTTCGAAGCCATCGGTGCGGTGGCGTTCGGCCGGGCCGATGCGTACCTGGGCGATGCCATCAGCACCCGGTACCTGATCAACAAGAACCACCTCAATAATGTGCGCGTGGCGGATTTTTCCGGCCTGGAGGTCAACCCTTTCGGGTTTGCGTTCACCAAGGACAATATTCGCCTGCGCAATATCATCAACGCCGCGTTGGCCATCGTGCCGGTCAACCAGCAGATGGATATTCTGCGCCGCTGGAGTGCTGGCGGCAGCGGTTTCATGGAAGCCGAACGGCTGCGCCTGAGTGACAGCGAGCAGCGCTGGCTGGAGAAACACCCGCGGGTGAAAGTGGCGGTGCTCGACAAGTTCGTGCCATTGTCGTTTTTCAATGAGCAAGGGCAATTCGAAGGGCTTAGCGCGGAGGTGCTGGCGCGGATCAGCTTGCGCACGGGCCTGAAGTTCGATGTGGTGAAGGGCAGTTCGTTGCCTCGACAAATCGACGAGGTCAATGCTGGCCAGGCAGACATGCTGGCGGTGATTACCCCCAGCGTCGAGCGGACCGAGAAGTTGCGCTTCACCCGGCCTTACCTGTCCAACCCGTATGTGCTGGTGGTGCGCGCCGAAGACGAGCGGCTGGTTACCCTGGAAGACTTGCCCGGAAAGCGCCTGGCGTTCATTCGCAGCAACAGCCTGGGTGAGAAAATCGCGCGGGATTACCCCGGTATTGAGTTTATCGACAGCGCAAACCCCGAAGCCGCCATGGAGTTGGTGGCCAATGGCGGGGCCGATGCGACTGTTATTTCGCTCATCAGTGCGCGCTACATGATCGCGCGTCATTACCGCGACCGCTTGCGTATGACCAGCACCGTCGGCACGGAGCCGGCGCGGATCACGTTTGGCGTCAACCGCAGCCAACTGGAGCTGTATTCGATCCTCGACAAGGCATTGTTGAGCATCACACCTGAGGAGCTGGATGAGCTGACCAATCACTGGCGCAGCGAGATCATCATTGAAGACAGCTACTGGCTGCGCCATCGCAACGCAATCATCCAGGGTTTCAGTCTCGCCGCGGTGCTGTTGTTGATCACCCTGTGCTGGGCCTTTTACCTGCGCAGCCTGATTCGCAAGCGCGCCCAGGCCGAGCGGGCGTTGAGCGATCAGATGCGCTTTATGAGCGTGTTGATCGACGGCACGCCTCACCCGATTTACGTGCGCGATCGCCAGGGGCGGTTGATGGCCTGCAACAATGCCTACCTCGACGTGTTCGGTTTCAAGCTCGAAGACGTGATCGGCAAGACCGTGGTGGAAACCGACACCGGTAACCCGCCGCAAGCCCAGTCGTACCATGACGACTACCTGAAGTTGATGGTGCGGGGCGAGCCGCAGATTCATGACCGGATCCTCAGGGTGCCGGGCGGCGAAGTCCTCACGATTTACCACTGGATGCTGCCGTACCGCGACGGCGACGAGAAGGTCGTGGGTATGATTGCCGGCTGGGTGGATGTGAGTGAGCGCCACCGCTTGCTGGGCCAGTTGCAGGAAGCCAAGGACGATGCCGACGCCGCCAACCGCGCCAAGACGACGTTCCTGGCCACCATGAGCCACGAGATCCGGACGCCGATGAACGCGGTGATCGGCATGATCGAGCTGGCGCTCAAAAGCGCCGAGCAAGGTCGAGCGGATCGCGATGCGCTGGAAGTGGCGTCGGTGGCCTCGCGCGGCATGCTGGAATTGATCGGCGACATCCTGGACATCGCCCGGATCGAGTCCGGCCACCTGTCCCTGGCCCAGGAGCCCGCCAACCTGCGTGAGCTGCTGGCCTCGGTGGTGCGGGTTTTCGAAGGCCTCGCGCGGGCCAAAGGGCTGGCGCTGCGCGTGACGCTCGATCCGGCGCTCGATCGCCCGGTGCTGATCGACCCGCTGCGCTTCAAGCAGGTGGTTTCGAACCTGCTCAGCAATGCCATCAAGTTCACCAGCAAAGGCCAGGTGCAACTGGGCGCCCAGGGCGATGTCGCCGAGGATCAACTGCGGCTCAGGTTGTGGGTGCAAGACACCGGTATGGGCATCAGTGCTCAGGACCAGCAGCGGCTGTTCAACCCGTTCAGCCAGGGCAGCAACGCTGAACAATCGGCGCGCAGCGGTTCCGGCCTGGGGCTGGTGATCAGTCGCAGTCTGTGCGAAATGATGGGCGGTCAGTTGCACCTGAGCAGCGTGCTGGGGCAGGGCACCCGGGTGGACGTGAGTGTGGCGCTGAGCCTGGCGGCCGCGCTGCCGGCGCCGGCTTCGGCGCCTGCTGCACACAGCCCACCGACACGCGCGTTGAGTATCCTGGTGGTGGATGACTACCCGGCCAACCGTTTGCTGCTGGCCCGGCAGTTGAGCTTCCTGGGGCATCGCATTACCACGGCCGAGGACGGTGTGCAGGGGCTCGCGCTGTGGCAGGCCGGGCACTTCGATGGTGTGATCACCGATTGCAATATGCCTCTGAAGGACGGTTACACATTGGCGCGGGATATTCGTACTCAAGAGCACGAGCGAGGCCTGGTGCCGTGCCTGCTGCTGGGGTTTACCGCCAATGCTCAACCCGAAGAAGCCGAGCGCTGCCGCCAGGCGGGCATGGACGGGTGCCTGTTCAAGCCCACCGGGCTCGAAGACTTGCGATCGGCCCTGGCGCCGCGCATGGCGAGCCTATGCGAGCCGCAAGCCGAACCGGCGTTCGATCTGGGAGCGCTGATCATGCTGACGGGGGACGATCATGCCGCGCTCAACGAATTGTTGATGCCGCTGCTCGACAGTCTGGAAGCCGATCAACGGCTATTGCCGTCATTGCGACGTCAGGCCGACTTTGCCCAGTTGCATGACCTGGCACACCGCGCCAAAGGCGGCGCGCGGATGGTCAAGGCGCACGCGCTGATCGCTTGTTGCGAAACCTTGGAGGCCGTGTGCGAACGGCAGGACCTCCAGGCGTTGGGGGCAGCGGTTGAGGACGTCGAGCAGGCGATCGATGATTTGCATCACAGCTTGAGCGTTTATTGCAATCAACCTTGACGCGGTTGGGTGGTTATTCGGTGGATTTGGGACAACTCCTACATGAAAGGGGAACATGCCTGATTTTGTCTGCGGGATATGTCTGGAAAATGGGCTGCTCTCATTCAACGAGCACAGCCTGCCAGGGGTTTGCCATGCCGAACAAAGCACTGACCATCCTGATTGCCGATGAACAGCACCTGCAACGGTTGTATATCGAAAAAATGCTCAACCGGTTGGGGTATCACCGGATTGTGCCGGTGCAAACCTTTGAAGAGGTCCAGATCCTCACGGCGATCCCGGCCAAACCCTTTGATGTGCTGATCGTCAATGCGGGCTTGGCGGCCCACGCCGGTGGGCCGCAGGCCCAGGTACGCCACGTGCTGGTCTACGATCACCTGGACCTGGGCGTACCCGCAGGCTTGACACCGCAGGTACTGGTCCGCTTGCCCGGCGTACCGGATAACATCAACCTTGAGCACTTCATGGACATCATCGACCCACCTGAGGCCGCCGCGGGCTTGCGGGTATTGCCCTGGCTGCGGGAATTATCGCGCACGCCGGTGGCCGGGGTTTAGTTCCGCGTCGGCGTGATGCCATTGGGGCTGTCAGGCGCTGGCTCCGTCGCGGCCAGCAATCTGCAGCTTGTCGGCAGCGCTCAAGGTCAGTTGCAGGGTCTTGAGGTTGCTCTCCAGGTTGGCGGCCGTCCGACTTGCCCGCGCTTTGCAGGCAAGCCGGTGTCCATTGCTCAGCCGATGGCGTGTTCGCGCAAGCGTTGAGCTGCGCTGCGCAACAGCTGCTCGGTGCTGTCCCAACCCAGGCAACCGTCGGTCACCGACACGCCGTATTTCATCGCCGGGCCCAATGGTTGGCAGCCTTCGAACACGTGGCTTTCGAGCATCATGCCGATCAGCGAAGTGTCGCCCTGCAGGCGTTGCTCCAGCACTTCATTGAACACTGCCGGCTGACGCAGCGGGTCTTTGCCACTGTTGGCATGGCTGCAATCGACCATGATCCGCGCGGTCACCTTGGACTTGGCCAGGTCCTGTTTCACCTGGGCCACGCTCTGCGCATCGTAGTTCGGCCCACGGTGACCGCCGCGCAACACCAGGTGGGTGTCGGGGTTGCCCGGGGTCTGGATGATCGCCGGGTGGCCCTGGCTGTCGACGCCGAAGTGCCGGTGCGGGTGGGACGCCGAGCGCATCGCATCGCAGGCAATGGCGACGCCGCCGTCGGTGCCGTTCTTGAAGCCGACGGGCATGCCCAGGCCGCTGGCCATTTCGCGGTGGATCTGCGACTCGGTGGTGCGCGCGCCAATGGCGACCCAACTGAGCAGGTCGTCGAAGTAGCCGGCGGCCATCGGTTGCAGCAACTCGGTGGCGACCGGCAGGCCCAGGCGCAGCATCTCACGCATCAGTTCGCGGGACAGGCTGAGGCCGGCGGCCATGTCATCGCTGCCATCCAGGTGCGGGTCGTAGGCCAGGCCTTTCCAGCCAATGGTGGTGCGCGGTTTTTCGACGTAGGCGCGGATTACCAGCAGCATCTGGTCGCTGACGTCCAACGCCAGTTTCTTCAGGTTGCGTGCGTATTCCATGGCCGATTCCGGGTCGTGGATCGAACACGGACCGACGATCACCAGCAAACGTGAATCTTCGCCATTGAGAATGGCGCGCACGGCTTGGCGATGGGCGTGGATTTGCTCATTGAGGAATGGGCTGAGAGGTAACTGGTGCTTGAGTTCAAGGGAACTGGGCAAGCGCAGGGTCAGCGCTTCATTGGCGCTGGTCAGGGTAGAGACGGGCAGAGCGGCGACGGAGGAGTTCATCTTCAAGGCTTCCTGGGCAAGCGGCGGGCGATTCCCGCACGCTCTGCCCTACTGGGGTGTTCGACAATTGGCCGTAGTGGCTACGTGTGTTGGCTTGCCACCGATAGGTGACCGATCGGAGGCGGCAGGCTGTCCCGAGCGGAGCTTGCTAAATCGCCATGCAGTGCTGGTGTCGTAGCGGTAATAGGTGGCGTAGTTCATGTCGTGATTCCTTTAAATGGTCTTGATCAAACAAAGTGTTCAGGGCTGAAAAAACAAAACCCCCGATCGGGGAGCCGACCGGGGGTTAGATTTCTCTGGTAGGCGACCCCTTGAGCAGTGGGCGCCGATTTCAGGTATCAGGCGCGCCAGTGGCTAAACCAATACCCAAAATAAAAGCTGACCAGTGCGCTCAAACCGTTCACACGGGTAGCCGATACCGAGCGCGAGGCGCTGGCAGCAGGGCAAACCTGGGTGTGGGTGAGTTGCAACATGGTGGCTCTCCAAATGATGGTGGCAGCTTACTAGAGGCGCACGGGTGGATTCAATCGGTAATTTCTATTGTGTGGAGGTACTTACGACTATGGGGGGAGTGCCGATATGCTGGTGGCCACTCAATAATGCTTGCCGGGACGCGACCATGACTGCCTTGACTCTTGCCGCTGCTCAATCCATTTCCATCGCCGGCGACGTACCGGCCAATATCCTGCGGCACCTGGCGTTCATGCGCGCCGCGGCTGAGCAGGGTGTGCAAGTGCTGGTGTTTCCGGAGCTGTCGTTGAGCGGGTATGAGCCGTCCTTGGCGGCTGAGCTGGCAATCGCCCCCGAGGACGCGCTGTTGACGCCGCTGCGCGAGATGGCGCGGGAGCTGCGCTTGACGGCGGTGGTGGGCATGCCGATCCGCTTGGCGCCAGGGGCGGACGTGTCGATCGCCGCGTTGGTGCTGGGAGCAGACGGTTCGCTTGCGGTTTACACCAAGCAGCATCTGCATCCCGGCGAAGAGGTGGCGTTTGTCGCGGGGCAGGGCGGTGACGTGCTTGAGTGGCGGGATGATCGGATCGCGCTGGCGGTCTGCGCCGACTTTTCCCACGCCAGCCATGCACGTCAGGCTGCGCAAGCGGGCGCCACTATATACGCCGCCGGCGTGCTGATCAGTGAAGGCGGCTACGCAACGGACAGTGCGTTGCTCCAGGGCTACGCCGCCGAGCATGGCCTAGTGGTATTGATGGCCAATCACGGTGGCCCCTCGGGCGGCTGGGCGTGCGCTGGGCGCAGTGCTATCTGGGGCGCCGATGGGCAGGTGCTTGCCGCCGCGCCGGGGGTGGGCGACGCGCTGGTCGTTGCCCGTCGCGATGGCGGGCGCTGGACCGGTCAAGCGGTAGCACTGCGGGCTGAAGGGGCGCGATGACATGACGTTTCACCTGCGCGCGGCGACTGACCAGGACCGCTCATTTGCCCGGACGCTGACCTACGAAGCCATGCGCGGCTACTACGCGCAATACCGTTTGCTGTGGTCCAACGATGGTTTCGACGTGGCCTGGGCGGGGCGCGAGAATTGGCTGATCTGCAGCGACGATACCGTGGTGGGCTTTATCAGCCTGAGTCGCGACAGCCAGGCGCTGTACATTCGCGAGTTGCATATTCTCGAACCGTTCCGTGGCCGTGGAGCAGGCAGCTGGGTACTGGAGCAAATGGCACTCAAAGCGTGCGGTCAAGGTCGCGGTCTTTTACGGTTGACCGTGTTTAAAACCAATCCGGCAAAAAGGCTTTATCAGCGCAAGGGCTTGCAAGTTGCGGGTGAGGAAGCGTGCTTCTGGTGCATGGAACGCGATTGTCGGCCCATGTCCGCAGACTAATAAGTGACTCATTTGCGCAAAACAGGCACAACGGCTTAATAAGCGCATACTGAACCTAGGGCAATATTTCTTGTTCCTGCCTCAGAGGCTCATTCTCGGCAAGGATGATGCCTTCTTTCATGCCCAGAAGGACCGCTACCTTATGGGCCTCTCCCCGCCGTCCTTTCTTGCGCCCAGCGAGCACCTGATACGTGGTTGCCGGGTCGACACCGTGTTCCCGGGCGAACGCTTGAACCGACTTACCTTGGTGTTCAAGCCAAGCCTTGGCTTGTGCAGCAGTACGAATTCCGGGCATAGTTCAAAACCGTTCAAGTTTGTGTAACCAAGGGATCAGCGTATCACCTCTTGGGGTGTGCCAATTTAGGATCATACATCCAAATGAGTGGAATCGGTTTGCGTCTAAGGCAGGAAAGAGAGCGGCTTGGGTTGTCGCAAAAAGTGTTTGGTGAAATTGGAGGCGTTGAAGCGAACGCACAAGGCAAATACGAAAACGGCGGGCGGGCGCCGAAGGCCGATTATTTATCGCGTGTGGCCGAAAGAGGCGTGGATCTTCTGTACGTATTAACAGGCGCTCCCACGCCGGCGCAAATGGATAACTTGAGTCAGATCGAAGAAAAGGTGCTGGGCAACTATCGGGCGATGTTCAAAGAGGACCAGGATGCGATCCACCGATTGACCTCAACCTTGGCTGAACATTCGTCAATGTTGATAATGAATGGTAAATCCAAGCTGTAGCCCGGGATTCCTGACCTTTCCCCCAGGAAATAGCGTTGCGCGTCGTTCGACGGGCGCGCTTCCCGGCGTCAAGCGCTATATATATGACACTTGCAACTAGGTCTGCGCCTTGGTTTTTTGCTAAGGTGTTCAGCAACCTATAAGACCATATCGCGAGGTGTCTGCTTGATTAGGGTGCTAGTAGTCGATGACCATGATCTCGTTCGTACAGGCATTACACGAATGCTGGCTGACATCGATGGCCTGCAAGTAGTCGGCCAGGCTGAATCGGGTGAAGAGTCCCTGATCAAGGCCCGGGAGTTGAAACCCGATGTGGTGTTGATGGACGTCAAGATGCCTGGGATCGGCGGCCTTGGCGCCACTACCAAATTGTTGCGCAGCCACCCGGACATCAAAGTCGTGGTGGTCACCGTGTGCGAAGAAGACCCGTTTCCTACACGTCTGCTGCAGGCGGGGGCGGCGGGATACCTGACCAAGGGCGCAGGCCTGGCGGAGATGGTACAAGCCATTCGCCTGGTATTTGCCGGCCAGCGCTACATCAGCCCGCAGATCGCGCAGCAGTTGGCGATCAAGTCCTTCCAGCCCACCAGCGATTCGCCGTTTGACGTGCTGTCGGAGCGTGAAATCCAGATCGCCTTGATGATTGTCGGCTGCCAGAAGGTGCAGGCCATCTCCGACAAGCTGTGCCTGTCCCCCAAGACCGTCAACACCTACCGCTATCGCATTTTCGAGAAGCTCGCCATCAGCAGTGATGTTGAATTGACCCTGCTCGCGGTGCGCCACGGCATGGTGGACGCCAGCGCCTGACATGACCACACCGTTTGATCCGAGTGCCTTTCTCTCGACCTGCAGCGGCCGCCCCGGCGTGTACCGCATGTTCGACAGCGAGGCGCGCCTGCTGTATGTGGGCAAAGCCAAGAACCTGAAAAACCGCCTGGCGAGCTACTTCCGCAAGACCGGCCTCGCGCCGAAAACCGCGGCCCTGGTGGCGCGTATCGCCCAGGTCGAAACCACCATCACCGCCAACGAAACCGAGGCGCTGCTGCTTGAGCAGACGCTGATCAAGGAATGGCGGCCGCCTTACAACATCCTGCTGCGTGACGATAAATCCTACCCCTACGTGTTTTTATCTGACGGCGACTTCCCACGCCTGAGTATTCATCGGGGCGCGAAGAAGCAGAAGGGCAAATACTTCGGACCTTACCCCAGCGCCGGTGCGATCCGCGAAAGCCTGAGCCTGCTGCAAAAGACCTTTTTCGTGCGGCAGTGCGAAGACAGCTTCTACAAGAACCGCACCCGGCCGTGCCTGCAATATCAGATCAAGCGTTGCAAGGCACCCTGTGTCGGCCTGGTTGAACCGGCGGAGTACGCCGAGGATGTGCGCCATTCGGTGATGTTCCTCGAAGGGCGCAGCAACGCCCTCACCGACGAACTCTCCGGCGCCATGGAACAAGCCGCGAGCACCCTGGATTTCGAGCGAGCCGCCGAGTTGCGCGACCAGATCTCCCTGCTGCGGCGTGTGCAGGACCAGCAAAGCATGGAGGGCGGAACCGGCGACGTCGATGTGATCGCTGCGTTCGTCAACCCGGGTGGCGCCTGTGTCCACCTGATCAGTGTGCGTGGCGGTCGGGTGTTGGGCAGCAAGAACTTCTTCCCGCAGACCGGGATCGACGAGGAGGTCGCTGAAGTCATGGCCGCGTTCCTGGGCCAGTATTACGTCAGCAGCCCCGAGCGCGACTTGCCGTCGGAACTGATCGTCAACGTGGTGCATGAAGACTTCCCGACGTTGATCGAGGCCATCCACGCGTTGCGTGGCCGTGAACTGGACATCAGCCACCGCGTGCGCGGCACGCGGGCGCGCTGGCAGCAACTGGCCGTGACCAACGCCGAGCAGGCCCTGAGCGCGCGCCTGGCGAATCGACAGCACGTGGCCGCGCGCTTCGAGGCCCTGGCCGAAGTCCTCAACCTGGACGAACCGCCCCAGCGCCTGGAGTGTTACGACATCAGCCACTCCAGCGGCGAAGCCACGGTGGCGTCCTGCGTGGTGTTCGGGCCGGAGGGGCCGATCAAGTCCGATTACCGGCGCTACAACATCGAAGGCGTCACCGCCGGCGACGACTACGCCGCCATGCACCAGGCCTTGACGCGCCGCTTCAGCAAATTGAAGGAGGGGGAGGGCAAGCTCCCCGATATCCTGCTGGTGGACGGCGGCAAGGGCCAGCTGTCCATGGCTCGCGACGTGCTCAACGAACTGGCGGTGCCCGACCTGATCCTGCTCGGCGTGGCCAAGGGCGCCACGCGCAAGGCCGGCTTCGAGACGTTGTACTTGAATGATGCCGCCCATGAGTTCACGTTGAAGGGCGACTCGCCTGCGCTGCACCTGATCCAACAGATCCGCGACGAAGCCCACCGTTTCGCCATTACCGGCCATCGCGCCCGTCGCGGCAAAACCCGGCGAACCTCAACCCTGGAAGGCGTGGCCGGAGTAGGCCCGACACGCCGACGCGACCTGCTTAAACATTTTGGTGGCTTGCAAGAGCTCTCCCGTGCCAGCATTGACGAAATAGCCAAAGCACCCGGTATCAGTAAAAAGCTCGCTGAGTTGATTTATGCAAATCTGCACAGCGAGTAGAATGCCTTCTCACCTCGCAGCCAGTTGTGCCGATGAATATCCCTAATCTGATCACCGTTCTACGCGTCCTGCTTATTCCGATTTTCATTTTGTTGTTCTATTTGCCTTACGAATGGAGCTACATGGCCTCCAGTTCGGTGTTCGCCGTTGCGGCCGCCACCGATTGGCTCGACGGCTACCTGGCCCGGCGCCTGGAACAGAGCACGCCGTTCGGCGCGTTCCTCGACCCGGTGGCCGACAAATTGATGGTGGCCGTGGCCCTGGTGCTGCTGGTGCAGGAACACGGCAACCTGTGGCTGACCTTGCCGGCTGCGGTGATCATCGGCCGCGAGATCGTCGTTTCGGCCCTGCGCGAATGGATGGCCGAAATCGGCGCCCGCGCCCACGTCGCCGTGTCGAACATGGGCAAATGGAAAACCGCCGCGCAAATGCTCGCGTTGGTGATCCTGCTGGCCAACCCGTCGGACTTTTCCTTCTGGGTCTTGCTGGGCTACGCCTTGCTGCTCATCGCTGCCGGCCTGACGCTGTGGTCCATGCTCCAGTATTTACGCGCTGCCTGGCCTCATCTGCGCACCACGGTTGAAAAAAAATAAAACTTTTTTGAATCAAGGGGTTGACGGGTGCTGAGGATTCTATAGAATGCGCCTCACCAAGACGCGGGAATAGCTCAGTTGGTAGAGCACGACCTTGCCAAGGTCGGGGTCGCGAGTTCGAGTCTCGTTTCCCGCTCCAAATATTGCGCTACAGAGTTCCACTGAATTCTGTAAGTGATTGAAACAAGGGCCTTTAGGCCCTTGTTTCGTTCCAGCGGGAACCACTGAAATCCAGCTCCATCCAGTGCTTTTAAGTCCCGATTTAAGTCCCGAATGAGGATCTTGGATTTGGATGTGCACTGAATCGGTTTTTTGCTGGAGCAGCTTGGATAGCGAAACGAGCATCTGGCCCTGACTCTGTTCAGGAGCTCGCTATGGCACTCTCAGATACCACCGTTCGGCAAGCCCGAATCACCGGCAATGACTACACGATAGGCGACACGGATGGGCTCGCGCTCAACGTGACCGCACGCGGCGGGAAAATCTGGCGTTTCAGATATTACTGGGCGGGCGTGCAGAAGCGCATGTCTCTGGGTAGTTATCCGCAAATCAGCCTTAAAGAAGCCCGTGCCCGACGTGACGAAGCGCGTGCCTTGGTCGCCCAAGGCATCAATCCCTATGAGCACCGTAAGCAGCAGCGTCGTGCTGTTCGTTTTGCGGCGGAGCATACCTTCGAGGCTGTGTTCAATCAGTGGGTGGAGTTTCGCAGGCTGAGCCTGAAGGAAGGACGCCAGAGCACGCTCTCGCAGATCTTGAGAATCTTCAATAAAGACGTTCTGCCCACCCTGGGCGGGCGGTCCATCTACGATATCAATCGTCACGATCTGCTGGATTTACTGAGCAGGATCGAACAGCGCAAGGCCTTAACGACGGCCGAAAAATGCCGGACTTGGTTTAACCAATTGTTCCGCTATGCGCTGGTGAAAATCGAGGGGCTGGAACATAACCCGGCTTCAGACCTTGATGTGGTCGCACTTCCCAAACCTCCCGTGACGCACAATCCGTTTCTCCGCATGGACGAGCTCCCGGGGTTGATGGCTGCGCTTCGAAACTACGGCGGTGCCGACCAAACTCGGCTTGGCCTTCGGTTGTTGTTGCTGACCGGTGTGCGCACGGGCGAATTGCGCTTGGCAACACCCGACCAGTTCGATCTGGAGAAGCGCTTGTGGGTCATACCGGCGGAAGTGGTGAAACAACTCCAGCTAGCGATGCGGAAGCCAGGTAAGCAGACCCAAAATGTACCGCCTTATATCGTGCCGCTGTCGGTTCAGGCGCTGGAGATCGTGCGTCACATGCTGGACCAAGTTGTCCCCGCACAGCGCTACCTATTTGCGCATCGAAGCGATCTAAGCAAACGCATCAGCGAGAATACGCTGAATGGCGCGTTACGCCGTATGGGGTACGCCGATCAACTCACCGGTCATGGCATGAGGGCGACGATCTCGACGGCGCTGAACGAGATCGGATACCCGAAGGTGTGGGTGGATGCTCAGCTTTCTCATGCTGATCCGGATAAGGTGAGTGCGGCTTACAATCACGCGGAGTATGTCGAGCAGCGTCGGACCATGATGCAGGATTGGGCGAACCGTCTAGATCTGTGGGGGCAGGGCCAGCTGAAAGCGGCAAGCTCTCCGCTGACCATCCGTTTGGAAGGGGCCGCTTCGCTGCCATCGCTTGAAAACGCGAGCGCGAATTCCATTCAGTTCAACGGCGCCTTTCCAGTGACAGCGGTCTCGATGCCCAAGGCTTCGGTTAGCAACGAACCAGCTCTTATCGTGCCGCACCAATCGCCTGTCGTACCTCTTTCGGTCCCGACTGAAAAACCGCATAAATCTCACGTGTCTGACATCCAGCGCGAACGTGCTGAGATGCTAGCCACCTATGAAGCTTCGAATAATTTGCCGCTGCTTGTTTTCGCCAAACTGGCAGGCAAATCCCGAGATCAGATCAACCGCGATATCAAGGCTCGGCGCCTGCTATCCCTGAGCCTAGGGAATCGCGGTCAGCGCATTCCCGATTGGCAGCTTGATCCACTGCGGCACAAGTTGGTGCTCGCCGTCTTGAAGCGATTTCCAGATGTGGATTCGTGGCGGCTTTATCAGACGGTCTGTGAGCCTCATGAGCGACTGAAGGGGCGTTCGCCAATTGATGTGCTCACATTGGAGAATTTCGACGTGACTGCACGAATCGTTTGCAGTGCGCTGGGTTCAAACTGAGTGGTCTTCGAGCGGTGACAACGGATGTTACCGTTTGCATTCAGGAGGCCAGGCCGAACGCGAGTCTGAAAGTGGTGTGGCAGCGTCTTGACGGCAGCCCAGTAATTTCTCATCATTATGTCTCGCGCCAGTGACGGAGGCGTTCGGCCCTAGCTTGGTGAAGCCCCTGCACCGTCGTGTTACCCCTCTTTATAAGCCATCTCAATGGTCAGCATCCTCTAGGGTTCCATGCTGATAATTTGAGGTTTGGTCATGAACACTCCAGCTACACCTTCACTTTCGATTTTGAAGTCTGATGCAAAGAGACTTTTACGTGATGCTCGTGACGGCTGCCCAGACGCAGTGATTCGACTTGTGCAACAAGGCTTTCGAAGAACCAAGGAGCTAACGCACGACACATGCTTGCGCGTCGTTGCCGAGGAGTATGGTACGACCTTCGTTGAGGCAATCCGCGAAGAGAAGCTGATCTCCCGTTATGTCCAGCATTCAGAAGCAAAGGGGTTCTGGCGTGAGCCCTATGGATATCCGTTCCGTCGTGCCCGGTACTTGCGGCAATTTGATGCTTTGGTGGAGTCCCTTCGCGATCAGGTGCCTTTGGCTGTGGCAGCTCAGAAACGAGGTGTTGATTTCGCCGGTTTCCATTTCAGCAGCTTGCTATTCGGACGCATTGATCAGGTGCTAAAGCGGCGCAAGGTGCCTGATTTTAGCCATCTTCAGGCTCCTGGCAGCCTTGTTCACTGGCACTGGGTATTGGACGTCGTCAAGTACAACCACGCAAATTTCAGTGACGCGAAATTTTATACGGTCACCGCAGACCCTCTCACACGTCCTGGCGGACATTTCTGGATGGCGGATTTCAGCTATGCAAATCTGTCAGGTGCTGACTTCCGTGGCTCGTACATGAGAGGTGCAAAATTTGTAGATGCCGACCTAGACGGCGCTGACTTCCGAAACGCTAACATCTTTGAAACAGACTTCACCGGATCACAAGGTGGGTATCTCACTGGAGAGCTGGGGGATGAAGATTGGGATGTCGGGCTGAAAAGACTAGTGCGTGCCAAGGCTAGCCACAGCAAATTCTCGGCTAAGGCATAAAGGGCAAGGCTCTAGGAGAGTGGATGAGCTAGCGAGTCGGGACTAAAAAGGCGTTTTGTCCCGACCGTTTTTCCGGCCGCTAGCTCGCTTGAGGGCATACGGGGAACATCTACTGAATGTCGCAGAAGCTGAGGTGACATTTTAGTACCTACATCATGACGTCCTTTATTTTAAGCTTGAGGGCTAGGTGATTTGGCCTACACGCTAGCCAGTTGCGCCAGAGCAGCACAACTGGCGGGCTCGACCTACACAGGGTCAGTGTGTGGATGAATCCAGTGGGCAGGGATTAGACCATCGCCCTTACGCTCCCAGGCTGCGACGGGCACTGTGTCAGCCACATTCCCCCAGATGTCCGGGCCCGCATGTTCAAGGACAATGATCTGGATGAAATGACCTGCTCGCTTCAGGCCCTCAGCCAGTACCTCGAAGATTCTGCGCGTGGCAATGACGTCCGCTGGCCTGGCCTGATTAACAGCCTCGAAGCCCGCATCCAATGTGTTGATGCCACCAGTGTTACTAGGGAAATAGACTTGGCTCGGCTGGTCGATCACGATGAAACTGAAGGGTGGGAGCTTGCGATTCTCTTCCCTCGACAGGTACTCATGAATGCCGAGGAACGTCGCAATGTGGTACCCCATCCAGTTAGCGCCACTGCCGATTTCCCAGAGGAAGTCCCGTTGGCCATGTGACTCGAAGCGCAGCGTGAGTTCTTTTCTGTCTAAATAGATTTGAGCGCCAGGCGTTCCGTTAAGAGCGAACTGATCCGCATAATCCTCGAACATAGGGGCCAACTGGGCATCTACCTTCCGCTCTTGCTCAGCCATGTCGGTCAACGACATCTGGAAGTTGTAATGCCGAATTAAGTTCTCCAGCTCGGTCATGCGCTTCTGCAGGCTTTCGTCAGCTTCAGAGCCATCCAGTTGTTTGAGAAGCCGGCTGATTTCGCCCGCAACGTAGTAAATCTGCCCGATGGCAGTTCGGGTGCGCTCATCCTCTTGGATCAGGCGAGTCTGCTCGCGCATCAAACGGGATAGTTCACGCTCTTCTTTGGC
Organism: Pseudomonas veronii; assembly: GCF_002028325.1. NCBI lineage: Bacteria > Pseudomonadati > Pseudomonadota > Gammaproteobacteria > Pseudomonadales > Pseudomonadaceae > Pseudomonas > Pseudomonas veronii. Next base: position 2,385,650 of record NZ_CP018420.1, read on the forward strand.
GCGCTGCCGTTTCAGCGTAGCCAGCTGCCTGTCGACAACGGGGTTGTCTTTGAGAGCGTCCGAAATCCGGGTAACCTTTTTGACCTTCTCTTCCAGGTTCTCGATAACCAGGGGCAGGGCGTTTGTGAACGTTCCACAGGCCACGCAATGCCCACCGTCAGAGACGCTCTGCTTGAGCCAATCGAGACCAATGACATGGGATTTTTCGGTATCAATGGCCGCGACGAATTGTTTGCTGTTACGAGCCAAGTAGTCGAAGCCATCGATCTGGGCGTCAAATTCGTCAACGATACGTTGCTGCTTCCCGACTTCCTCGATGACCACCTTCAGTTTCTGTGAGATATGCAGTCGTTGAGGCTCCAGAAGTGTCTGCTCGAGCCGCCCTTCATGGGTGGCTATGACGACCTTCTTGAGCAGCTCGACTTTCTGAGCACCCTGTGCGCTCGTGCGCTCAAGTAAGCCCAATTGAATGCAGCGATCAAACAACTGGTCAACGTCGGCGTAATGGCTCGCCTTGGCTGCATCGTGTACCGCCACCTGTTTGCGTAGCCGATCCTGCTCACGCTGCGCCTCATCCCGACGCCGCTCATTCATGATGTAGTTTGCATCCACCATGCCGAGCGCATAGGGCATGGCCCGCGTCAGGCGCTCCTTGTGAGCAAACGAGTCGGTTTTGAAAAATAGGGTGTTCGGGTTCGCCACAATATGCTGTGGGAGGAAGTTAAACGCAGCCATGTCCCGATAAGAGCTGCGGCGATCGAAGCTAGACGGCTCGTCCTCATCGGAGTGGGGGAGGTCACTGACTCGTACCATGCCATCAAATGCGGCTTTGTACTGACCCAGGGAATGGGTGCGGTAAACGGAATCCGGAATGCCATCATCGTTGACCTCCATCATGCAGAGATCGTTTGAGCCTTGGGTGTTTCCTGGAGTACGTCGCGCGACGATGTAAGTCGTATCGAAAAGACGGATCTTCATCCCGAACCACTCGACCGTGTCGCGGATGATGCCGATTGGGATCTGGCACTTGGTCGCGCCCAGCACATAGTCAATAATATGAACAATTGACGATTTGCCGGTGCCGCTCAATCCGTAAATGATGTTGATCTTCCCATCTTCAAAGGGAATGACTCGTGGCTCCAAACCAGGGCAGCGAGGCCAGAGGATGACAGCGTCAATCGTGAATTTCATTCGGAATCCCAAACAAGAGCTTGTACAGGTTTTCTGTAGTGTCGGTGGCAAACCACTTCGCCAGTCTCTCAGTGGTCTGCAGCATGGGCGCTGGAATCGTGCTCTTGATGCCTCGTGGCAAGCGATCGACCAGGACTTGGAAGCTCGCATCATCTTCCCTGCCGCCGACTTTTCCAACCAGTCGAGAGGAGACGGCGAGATTGAGGCCCTGCAGGGTTGTACCCATATGAGCGGCCACTCTACGCTGCAAATCAATTTTCAATACCGGAGTTTCCCTGAGCACTGCACCCAGGGTGGAGCGGCTGGTACGCTTGCACAACGCTTCGCGCGAGCTTTGACTCCATACCAGCGGCAACACCAACATCAGTTTGGGCAGATCTGGGTTTTGCCCAAGCCCGACCTCCTGGTATTCGCCAATGAAATGCGTCAGGAGGAAGCATGCCAGTGACGAGTTGTGGATCAATTGGCGATCCAGATACACCTCACTCATGACTCATCCTCCGGGGTCGACGCGTCACGGTGCCAATGGATGGGTGACTGTGTCCCATCGCCATTGGCCATTCTGTGGTAGGTGCCGCTGAACAAGTATTGAGCGGTGGAGTTCACCCGCCCGACCTTCATGGGAAACGTGTCTGGAAACAACGTGCTGATCATTACGACGTTGTAATCGGCAATTTCGAATTGAGCCACCGACTTCATGCTCGTCAACCGGTGGCGACTGTTGATAGACCCCCAGCGGTCACTCAGCACGCGCTCAGCAGAGTCTAAATCGTTGAGCAGAACTCGACCTGAGTCCAAAAGGCGGATGCGCTCAGAGTAGGCGGCACAGAAGAAGCCGAACTGCTGCATCAGCAAATCTTTGGGCATGTTGATTTTGTTGAGCTGTTCCACGAAGAGCATGTCCGCGGGATCAATTTTCTGGGCCCATTGTGCGAAGTCAGTTTTCTCGAAGGGCAGAGGTTCCCAAGGGCCATTCATGAACGCCTCTACGAGCGCTTGTCGCTTGTTGTAGTAAGGCTGAGCGGTTGTCCAGAACGGCTTGCGCGCTACCCAAGTCTCTTGGCATTGGTCGAACAAGAAGCCGACCAGGCCATGGTAGATGGTCTCAGCGTTAGCAACTGCGTCTTCTGGGAGGTGAAGGGAAGCGATCACCCGCTGCTTCATCTGGGCATTGAACTGGCCATCCTCGATGTGCATGTGCTCGATCAGAAACGCCAGGTCGGCGTCCGGGTACGCGATGACATCCCGAGCGATTTCACCAGGCTTCCCTGTCATGCCGCTGGCATGTGTTCGCAGTGCAACGACTGCCTCTGCCACTTCCTGCTTTGAGGAAGCGTCAGAGAGCCGCATGGCTAACGTGCCTTTTTTCAAAATTCGATTGGTGACGAAGAGGTACTGTAACGCCTCGTGCTCCTTTCGAGCTGCCGCTAACCCGCTCAACCAGATGCGGAGGGTCTTCCACAGGTTTTTACTGCTGTCTTGCAGTGGGTTTTTACGAGGTTGTACGGAGAGCTTGGCCTGCTCAGAAACGCGCCGAGTACCTGCTGCTGTCTGGCTGATCTCCTCCACGTCGTCAGCCGTTTCGATGCCGAATCTGGTCTGCGCATTGGGTGCAGTGAAGATTCGGTATAGCGCGCGTTCGTACTGGAAGCCATATCCCGCTGCACTGGGGCTAGCGTCTGGATCCTTCATCCTTCATCCCTCTATCTCTCAGGCCATACCCGTATAACTGCGGGGCAGAGGCCCCATTCCTTGTTCCATGGCACAACGGGGAAAGAACTGTACCGGCAAGGATGTCATTTGGCCATAGTTTTCAGGTTGTAGCTGATGGGCTGGTTGATGGAGGCTGCCCCTATAGCAGCTACCACTGCGATATCTGAAGCCCGGCAGTCGTCCATTTTTTGGGGGGGCACGCTGAGCCCCGTGATGACTGTCTGCGCCTGACAAATCACGGCGATGCTAGCTAATAAGCCCACGATGGCTGGCTAGAATATCTAGCTTCTCAGCGCTCTGGAGGCTTGGTGAGGCAACCGCCATTCGGGAGCATCGCTGGTAGCTTGATAGGAATTGGTATGGTGTTTGGAATTGTTGCCGTCTAATCTTGCTAGTACCCCGCGTTATGCGGTCATGCTAGAGCCTGACCAGACCCAGGTCGCACGCCCGGTTCTGGCCAGACTATAAGCGCTTTTATTTACGGGCCGAAAACTCAGCTATCCAGTTGTGCAACGCCGTAACATCAGCCTCAAACACCGCCAGCTCAAGCGCGCTGCTCGGCAGTTCTTCTGATTGAGCATGCTCGAATACGGAGTAGCGGGTCATCAGATCATCAATGAATGAGCAGTCATCAGTGGTTACCTTGGCAACCTTATGTAGCTTGCCCTGGGTATTGATCGCGCGGCGGAAGCGTCCGACGACATCTGCCAGCAGAATGAACTCGATTGTTTTCTCCACGATGATTCTGAAATCGCTGCAAGCACTCTTGGCGAGTACCTCATAGCTATCGACTTCGGCGTTTTCCTGATGCTTTTTCAGGTGCTTGATCGTGTGGTCGATCAGGCCTTTCAGTGCGTTGGCTGGTTTTGCGTCGCGGGCACTTTGAGTAGCCACGATGCCGACGGTTTTGTCCATCCTACGAAGCGAGGTGAGCGATGGTTTTACAGCAGGCATGCCAGGAGTCTTGGACAATTTGTCTGAGACGGAATCTACCAGGGAAACCAGCGAAAGTCGGTGGGTAAAAATGATGACCTGTCTTGTATGCGATAGCTGTACCAGGCGCTCCACGACTTTCTCTTCGAAATCTTGGTCGAGTGATGAGATCGGGTCGTCGAAAATGAAAGGGGCCAGCTGATTGGAACCCGTTGTATCAGCCAGGAATGCAGCGAGTGCAGCTATTCGTGTCTCGCCCTCGCTCAGGATGTACTCTGGGCCATGAGTGCCATGAGCACCCACCAGATTCAAGCCGAAGGTGATTTTTCCCTTGCCCCCGGATTTGCTTTGCGGTGATACGGGAATACGATGCCCCCCCAAGAGCTTCATCTCGTTCACAAATCGAGTCTGATAGCCTGCATCCAGCTCGGTCTTGGCAAGCTCATTCTTTTTAGTTGTCAGGGAATTCGTCGCAGCCGAGCGTGATGCTTTGTCTAGGGATGCCACTGCGGTGAGTCGGTCCTTCTCGGTGACGATCGAAGACTTGTTCTGCGAAAGCCATTGTTTCGCCTGAAGCGTCAGCACTCGCTGATGCATGACTTGACGGTGCTCATCTTTCTGCAGTGCGACCAAACTTGCTTCTTCAGTAGTCAAGGTGACGGATTTCTTCTTCACCGCATCGTTGATGTTCGACCAATCAAAAGGTTGCTGGCCGACGAGGGGAGTACCTTGTGCAAGCCGCTCCAACCGTGTCTTCAGCGAGATGAGCCAAGATTCTGCTTCCGCCTTCTCGAAGCCCAGAGTGGACATCTGGACGAGCCAATCCGCTTGAGAAGGAAGGGCAGGGATACGGCGCTTACGTTCAGTTAGCGCTGTTTCAGCTTTCTTTGCGGCTGTCTCCAGGCCGTCGGTTACAAACTTTTCAAATCCAGCCAGCCGTGCCTGTGCCGCCTCGTCGAGGTCTTGGTGGCAAAGCACGCAGCGTGACTCAGGTGACACATTTGGGAAAGCTGACTCAGGATAAGCCGCGGCGGTGGAATACGCGCGAGCGTGCTCCCACATTTGCTGCCAGGTTGCTGAGCCGACACCCTCAAGCTCTGCTTTCCCAAAAATAGCTGTCGCAGCCTCTTCACTGACTTTTCGTGCTTTCACGGCTTTGTCGTTCAAGTCGACTAGCTCGAGCGCAGTTGTATCGTTCGATCCTAGCTGGAGGGTCGACATCGTCGTTTCGATGCTTTTCAGTGCGGTTTTTTCTTTGCCTATAGCCTGGAGTCGGCCAGAAATATCCTTCTCGGCGAGAAGTGCTTCTTTCTCGATTCGCTCACGATCAAGCTCCTCGGTGTAAAGGCACTCTTTGTCTATGCTCGACGCTGTAGTCGTGCTTTTGAGTGTCTGCAGCCAATTTGCCTCGGCAGTGGAAGAGAGGGAGCCAGGCACGGCAGGGAGGGCTCCCTTCAGTAGATTCCTCTCCCTATTCAGCTCCGCGTTTACTGCGTCGGCGGTGGTGATGAGCGCCGACACAAATTTCATGCGGCTTGGCTCGTAGCAAGCTTCATTCCGACCCATGTACTGCTGAGCGGCTTTACTATCGAAGATCTGGGCCTGCCTCAAAGCTTTGTGAGGACCGCTTGGGATGTCCCAATGGACATCAACAGCGTTTCCGTCCACTGAGACTTTGAAATGAGCACGGCATTCCGTGGGGTTAGGATCGAAGACATTGCTCCGTATCTCGTCTTTGGAACGAGATCCGCAAATCTGTTTCAGTAGTCGTGCGAACCCGCTCTTGCCAGTGCCGTTCTGACCGTAGATGACAGCGAGGTTCGAGCTGCCGAATGGAAGATGGGCTCCAGCCTTGATGGCGTTCAGGCCATGTACGTCGAGAACTTCATCGATTCTAACTGGGGGTCTGGTTGCGGCCTGGGACAATGTGCCAGGTACTATGCTCAGAAATCCTGGATCAGGTTGGCCTTTGGCCTCAAGCTGGCAGAGCCTAGACAGCTCCTTGATTTCCCATTCGTTCAGTTGGCGCTTCGCATCGATCATCATGCGCGCAGCAGTCTGCAGCCACTTCGGACGACCATTTAGCCAAGACTCAAAGTCATCCAACACTACCGGTTCTTGTTCAATCGTCGACATGCTTCCTACCCCATGGCTAAATTTGTGAGTGTAGGTGTCGGATAGCTAATTGCCAGCATTCGGCTAGGGGCTTGGCAGCAAAATGTAACCTGGAGTATCGGGCCTTAAATTAAAGGGATATGTAAAGGGCCGATAGTCGCTACTTTAGCTCTGGCAGCAAGCCAACGTGCCCCCATGAAATTACTCCAGAGAGAGGCTCGGCCAACCCGCCTTGCATGATTAGGCTTGGTACCATTTCTGTCGCTGCAGCGCCTTAATCGCACGAGCCAGTTGCGTCGGCAGACGCCTCAGTATGTTTTGACATAGGCATACGGCTCGTGCCAATTGTTGCGAACTGACGCTTTCATTTTTGTGTTGAGTGGATCGATATCCTGGATATTGATGTCCTTGAAAAGACATTCGATATGGTTGCCTGTCAGGCCCTGGTTGGTATCTGCCAGCACGCAGCACGCAGCACGCAGCACGCAGCTTCGAGCTCCTGTGAACTGAAGGGGGGATCTGATTACTCATAGTTCTCTCCATCAACGGTTCTGTTAAGGCAATCCATGAGTCTGGACAGGACGGTAATTTTTAACCTGCGCGGCTGTCACCTTCGTCGCGTGTGTTCTACCCGTTTGGTGGTGGGGCATCAGTACAGCACCGGCCACTCCACAGCTTCCAGTCTTGCTTTTACCTCTCTGCCGTAGTCAGGCTCGATCTGAATGGCGTAGGCAGCGAGCCCCATCAGATGATTGCGCATGCCAGCAACTGCTGAAAAGCCTCGACGCTCTGCATGTTTCAAAGGCCCGACGTCCTTGCGCTCTAGGTAATGTAGGTGCATCCGGATTTTCATTCTGAATGCGCGGGTCAGCCTCGGTGTTTCCTGATGCACGTGTAGCCCCAGGACGATTTTTCGACTCCGTGGTGAGGCGATCGTAGTCTTGGCGAGATTCGGGTTGAGCCCAAATCGCTGGAGGATCCTGTAGACCTCATTCACTGTCCGACGAGCCTGCTCCCGATCGAATGTAACGTCGGTTGTAGAGAGGGTCAGGTCATCCGCGTAGCGCGTGTAGGTCAGCCCAAGCCGCTCGGCTAGCTCGGTCAGTAAAATGTCGGCTTCTCTCATCGCAAGGTTTGCGAGCATGGGACTCGTTGCGGCGCCTTGTGGCAGATGACCAATGTCGCGCGATGCGTAGTTGGGAATCTTTGACTTGGACAAGGATACTTTTCGGCGCCATTTGACCGTGCGGCGTATACGACTGAAGTTACCGGTGCGGGTGCAGAGGCGTGACAATTCAAAGGATACCAAGGGCTGGTAGCCGAGGCTGCGGAAGACCCGGTAACAGTCAATTTCAGAGATCGACTCGAAAAAGCGTTTCACATCGACCTTGATCAGCCAACGACTCGTGCAGTGAGGCGAGGCCGCGTCAATTAGCCGACAGTTCGGTGCAAAGGCTGTGCTGGCCGCATGAGGCTTGGCTTTAGCCAATACGTGTTGCGCGATCCACTGTTGGGCTACCGACAGGCTTGGAGGTGGAACGCAGATCACACGGAATGAAGTGGGCTGGCCCAGCCGGCCGCGCTTTCTAACGCGAAAAACCTTGTAGGACTCAACTTCGCGAGTAACGTAATCTCGCAGGTGCTTATAGGGCACTTGGGTAAGGTGGGCGAGGTGCTTGAGGGTCAATATTGGGGGCAGTGATGGGTGAACAGCGACCGTCTTCTGAGAGGTCACGATCGCAGCGTCCATCACCAGAGGGGCAATGCTACTTGCGCCTTGGGCTCGGCGGTAGTGTTGAGGCGTCCAATCCTTCATCTACTTTGACACCCGCAGGGTGAGTGCTCGCGCCGCGGGCAGAAGGCTACGCCACTAGGCTGTGGCGTGAGCGCTTAACCGTAAGCAGGAGCTAAGACATAGGGCAGCAGTATTCTGCGCCCGGTGATGAGTTGAGAATCCAACCCATCATGGCAGCAACATTCTAGGAACGTGCGCCGGAGCTAGAATCTAGATTGGATGCCTCAACGAGGAGGGATAGTACGGTTCTGGTATCGGATTGCCAACAGGTGTGGTTTTTTTAGCAAGATGCTCTTGTTTTCTGGCATGCGCGAGCTGGCCGTAACCCTGGTCGGTCAGTCTGCGTTGTGAGTCGATCCAGCCATATTGAGTCATTTTTCGGAGAAGATTCGTCAGCTCGTACGTTTTCAGGCCGGTTCGAGTGGCGAGTGCCCGGTCGTTCAAGCGGGAACGCTGCAACAGCGCACACAGCACCAGAAAAGCTTGTCCTGTGCCTATATCTGATTTCAAGATCGCCTTCGACTTGGCCAGGCTCTTATCGCCGAGGTTAGCCAAGCGAGCGCTGATGCTCTCGGCCGTCAAGTCAATCCCGAACACTTCCTTGCTGATACCGGCTGAAACCCGAGCAGGGAATAAAGGCGTCCAGGTTTTTTTCTTGTCTTTTGAGGCTTTGTGAAACATGAGTGGTACGTTGTTTGGCGCACCGTGTGCGAACACAAGCAGAGCTCCAGTGTTGCCGTAGCCAAGGCTTGGACCGCTCCAAAACCAAGGGCCGTGGCCTGGCTCTCCATCAGTGGGATCATAAATGGTGCAGAGCGTCTTCATCTGCTCGGCTTCTTTAAGGGAAAAACAGGTGTCGATGGTGGGGCAGGGCAGAACAATATGTATCGTCGGTTTGGACGGATGTCTGGCTACCGAGCGCTCGCCAGAATCAGTGGCGGAATACGCCATGACTGCAAACCTCATCAGTTTTCCTGACCACCAGCTGCGGACGGATCTGACAAGCCACGCCGCTTCAAGATAGTTCGATGCTCGATCACCGCTTCCAATCAGGTCCGTAACGACCCAGAAAGCCCGTGCACGTTTTCTGCGTATCTGCTCTGGGCCTGGATGGTTTAAGAATTTTTTTGGATACTCCTGGCAAAGCTGAGAAATCATCTGCGCGACTATGCCTTCGCTGCCAACCGAGGGGTCATAGGCTTTCGTTGGCTTCACCGCGTCAGGCCCTTTTGCGCCGGTGGCACGCTTGACGGAGCGTCGGGTTTCGCTGAATAAACGGTTCGGCTTACCTAGGCGATGCCTAAGCTCGCGCTCGGCATACACAGCAACGGTACCCTGTGTAGCTTCTGCTTCCCGCAGAAGCATGGCACGCATTTGATCGATGAAGTCATCTCGAGATACGAAGGCAAACGCCTCTAGCAGTTTTTGGGCGCGCGAGCGATCGCCAAGATTGAACTGCTCCAGCCAGGCGCGGGCGCGAGCATCACTGGCTATGGCGGTTGGCTTGTCCATTGTTCAATGTGATCCTATCGGCCGGCGTGGTCTGCACTGGTATGCGGGGTGTCACAGGTTTTGATCGAGTGAGAACATGGTGCTAAGCCCGTAGGCTGAAGCCCATCCGCACAAAGTGCATGCAGAACGCCGTCCTTCCTGTGGTTCACCATATCCGGCCTTGGTTGGAGAGTCGAGATCACTCCTGACAAACCTCGCGGTACTCTGTTCCTTCCACCACAGCGAGGCGCACACTCGACGCGACGCTCTCAGCAGAGCGGTTACAGGCCTTCAAGGCCGCCTGGGAGAGCACCGTCGAGAATCTTGACCGGCTGAGCGTCCATATACCCACCCAGGGGCATGGATGTCATTGGTGGTGCTTCAACCAACTCAGGCTGTTTGAAGTTGCACAGGATGTCGGGGTTGAGTTTGATCGGCTGGTGGAATTCGAGCAAGATCGAAGGTCTGGGTTTGTGCAGAGGATGGCCGGCAGGATAGCGCCGGTGCACGTTAGCTCTACCTTCACATGACTCAAATGCTGAGTGCTGTGATCGATGTGAGCAAGGTCAGACACTCACAGATGAGCTGGATCGGGCAAGCTGTCCAGCTGGATTGTTGAAGGGATTTCATTTTTGTACCAGGGTGGTTCAATCCAGTTATCAAGAAGCGTATGTATGATGTCAGACCTTACAAGGCGGGGCCGGTAGATGCGTTCTGTGACGACTCGGAAGAAAATTTGGAGGAGATCGTGCAGCCACCAGATTGATCGGTCGCAGCTACCTGGGTTTGTTGCCAATCAGGTGGCTGCGAGCATTTGGGACGATGCAATCCGGACTTAGTGCGAGCTTGATCGCAGGAACTGGGCGATGCTCCCCATGGCAGCGCCCATCCTTTTGATCCAGCGATAGGTAACAGCTGGGCTTGTGACCAGATGGTAGCGATCGTTGAGATCCTGGATGCGATTCAGGACAAGCTCGCGCTCCGAGGCACTCAGATCCTGCTTCAGTAGACGTGCTTGCAGGGGAGCCAGCTTGGCTTCGTACTCGCGAGCCCACTCTGGGCGTACGTAGTCCTGAATCCTCTCCAAATTGAGCAGAAGGACTGCAGAGGCGGACAATGTCATCGCGCTGGACACTATAGTCAAGTCACCTTGCTTCCATAACACGCCCAGTACCAGGCAAGGGGATATCGCTACCAATGACAAGTATAAAACGCGCTTGGGTGGGTCTTTGCGATCTATCGGAGCAGTACGGCTTAGAGCTGCAATCATGGGGGGCACCCGCCAATTAGTTCGACGCGGATCGTCTCACAGTGGATCATGGGCTGGGCTTAGAATTCGTTACCAGATTTGTAGATGCCAGGGGGGATGGGGTAACTACCCGGGTAGGCCTTACTGGACTCGACCTCGACCTGCGGAGAGGATTCGATATAAAAAGTGAAGAGTTTGATTAGTCTCGTTACCCATCACCAAGCGCGAGAAAAGGGTTATCTGACGGTATCGATTCTAAAAGTGACGTCGGCACCTCAATCAGATACCCCTTCAAGGTGGTTTTCCTCCTCGGGCCTTGCACTTGGCATACTCAGATGTTCTGCCCGTTGTCTCGCCTTTTGTGAACCTTCAGTTTCTCAAACTGCTTCTGCACTCGACGCCATTCTTCAATTTCGTGATCGGTACTCTGTGGGATACCAGGAAACTCCTGTGCGCAGCGTTGGAAGAGACCAGGCGTGACTAGAAATATGCTGCCACTCACCGTGTGGATTTTGGCTTTGCTGTCATTGATGATCAGCTTGTGGCTCAAGATGCCTTCCTTGACCCAATTCAGAAATGCCTGACCAGGGTTATCCGAAGGGAGCGTTGAAGTTTCGAGAGCGCTTTCTGACGGAGCATCACTGACGTCAGGTTCTTCCAATGTCCAGCAACGTGCCGAGGTAGTCGGCATGCTCCATCGCCCTGGGATCTGGCTGTGATGGGTTTTGAGTTGATCTTGTATTAACAGCCTTGAGAGCGGGTGGTGATACCGAAGCGTTGGTCTGGTTGTCAGGCCCGCGCTACAAACGCAGCTTGCGGCGGATTTTTTCTACTCGATCACTGTTCAGACTCTGTGACTCCTGACGCTCAAGCAAGGTTACGATGTAACTCTCGCGGGTTCGCAGAATATGCTGGCTAAGCAGCGTCGCCAGCGCACGATATTTTCCCGTCTCAGCCAGTTCGATCATCCGCCAATGATCTTTGAACGAGCGGTCCGGCTCGTGCCTGGCGCGCCGGGCTAAGTGCGTACGCAAGGCCGCGACACGCCCAAGATTACGTTCGTAAGCATCCACAAGATAACGATTGGCGCTGAACTTGAAAAAGCTCAAGTGAAACTCAGTGTCGGCGGCGCCATAGCTCAGCCTGTCATCCTGCTCTAAGGCACTGATCATCTGAGTCAGGGCGTCACGCAAAGCCTGCAAAGTGGCTTCAGGGTTGCGCTCAAGCGAACGGCGTGAAGCTTCGACTTCGAGCGTCACACGATGCTCGCAAAGCTCGACAATATCGTCTTCGGTAGGACTAAACACGTAGCTGCCGGACTTGGCCACCACGTTCACCAGCCCCTCGGTCTGCAGCAGTGCCAACGCCTCGCGCACGGGCGTGCGACTGACTTTAAAGGCGGCGGCCAAGCTTTCTTCGGAAAGCGCCTCGCCCAAATCCAGACGAGCCGAGACGATGGCCTCTCGGATGTTATTGGCCAAGCGCACGGCGAGGGATTTCTCTACGGATTTGCTCATCGGATCTACGCAGGTTTTCTTCGCCGAGGCATGGCTCAAGGCTGTGGGGCCGTCATGATAACGGAACGGTAGCTTTAAACTAGTATGCTAGTTGTTGTACCTTAGATTTCCCCCTAACAATAATATGGACGTTTTAATGGCCACTCACCATGCGCTTCAGTCCATGCCCACCCTGCTCGATGCCTTGCGCGAGTTGCTCGGTGAGCGATTAAGTACCAGCCGTGCCGAATGCGAGCAACACGGGCGCGGAGAGTCTTACCACCCGACTCTACCGCCGGACGCGGTGTGTTATGCCGAGTCCACGGCGGAGGTCGCGACCATCGTCAAATTATGCGTCGTACAGCGGGTGCCGATCATTGCTTTTGGAGGTGGCACGTCGCTGGAAGGGCATGTGGGCGCCACTCAGGGGGGCATCTGTATCGACCTGAGTCGTATGCAGCGAATCATCTCTGTGCGTCCCGACGATCTGGATGTGACTGTCGAGGCGGGCGTCACCCGCATGCAACTCAATGCCGAACTGCGCATCACGGGCTTGTTCTTTCCGGTCGATCCGGGGGGTGAAAGCACCTTAGGCGGCATGGCAGCAACCCGGGCTTCAGGCACCAATGCGGTGCGCTACGGGACGATGCGCGAGAACGTGTTGAACCTGACGGTAGTACTCGCCGATGGTCAGGTGATTAAGACCGGCGGGCGGGCGCGTAAGTCTGCCGCCGGCTACGACCTCACGCGTTTGTTCGTCGGATCGGAAGGCACACTAGGAATCATCACTGAAGTGACTCTGCGTCTATGTGGCATCCCGGAAATCACCTCGGCGGCAGTGTGTACGTTTGCGACGATTGCAGCGGCGGTAAGTTCGGTGGTGTCGATCATTCAATACGGTATTCCGGTATCGCGCGTTGAGTTGCTCGATTCGCGCACGATACAGGCGGTAAATCGCTTCTCGCACATGGGGCTAACGGAGACTCCGACTCTGTTTTTCGAGTTCGCCGGCTCCCCGGCCAGCGTTGCGGAACAGGTTGAGCTGACGCAGGAAATTGTCGAAAGCAACGGCGCACTGGGGTTTCAGGCGGCAGCCAATGCGGATGCCCGAAGTGCGCTATGGCGTGCCCGACACAATGTCCACTATGCGATGCAGTCCATGCGCCCGAATGCGCGGATCTGGAGTACCGACGTGTGCGTCCCGATTTCGGCATTGACCCAATGCATCACCGAAACCGCTGAAGATGTCGCCAAGGTCTCTTTTTTTGTTGGCGTAGTCGGGCATGTGGGCGATGGTAATTTCCACTTGGGGCTTGTGGTCGATCCGGATAACGACGCCGAAATGGCCGAGGCCGAAGCACTCAATGAGCGGGTTGTCGAGCGTGCTATTAGGCTGGAAGGCACGTGCACCGGAGAGCATGGCATTGGTTCGGGGAAGATAAAGTACATGGCACTGGAACATGGCGCCGCTGTAGGCGTCATGCGTTTAGTCAAGCAAGCGCTTGATCCCTTTGGATTGATGAATCCCGGCAAAATCCTTCCCGAGGCCTGAAGCACAGCGTGCTGGCCCACGCCTTCAGTGCAGGTCATGGCTGTACTGGAGGCTTTGGCTGCTTCCCGGCGACTGTGCTGGGTAGAATGCCCGTCCCATTCGATACAGAACGTCGTACGGATTCAATAGGCTGCGATGGAAATTTAAGCATTGACGATTTTAAGAAAAGGATTGTCGGCAGGCACAATGTTGAGCAACGACGCCGGTATTTCGAGCAAGTAACCGTTGAGATTTGCTTTCTTCCGAGGTCCTTCGACCTGACAGATCCATATGTTCAAGCCATCAGCGCGTTTTCTGTGGGCCTTCAGGTTCTCAAACTGCTTCTGCACCCAACGCCATTCTTCATTCTCTTGATTGGCCCCTTGAGAGATGCCAGGGAACTCCTGTACATAGCGTTGGAACAGACCCGGCGTAACAAGGAACACAGAGCCGTCCACCGTGTGGATTTTAGCCTTGCTGTCATTGATGATCAGCGTGTGGCTCAGGATGCCTTCCTTGACCCAATTCAGGAATGCCTGGCCTGGGTTATCCGATGGCGGTGTTGAAGTTTCGATAGCATTTTCTGAGGGGGCATCACTGGCCTCAGGCTCTTCCAACTCGAACATGTTCAGCAACGTGCCCAGGTAGTCGGCATCCTCCAGCGCCATGGGATCTGGCTGCGATGGGTTTTGAGTTGACTTTGTATTGACAGCTTTGGGGGCTGGAGGTGATACCGGAGCGTTGGGCTGATTGTCATCGACTGCAATGCTCACCGTTCCACTGAAAGCCTCGGGCCGGTCTTCGTTCCCCCAGATCAACGCCGGTTGAAGGCGCAGAAAGGTGAAACTCTGCTGCCAATTTCCCTGTGCCACAAGCGCGGTCCAGATAGCTTTGCCTTGCGGCGTGGACTCAACCAATCCATGCGACTGCAACTCGTCAAACACCGCTAGGTTGGACGAAGGAATGCCTTCAATCGATTGCGACAGCAAATAGGCTCGCAGCTTGTCCGTGACTGTCTTGCTGACCAGCCACAGGGCGTCCTGGGTTAGCCATCCTGCGGCACCTGGCTGGTTGAGTTTCAGCTCGTTCAGAACCAGATGACGCAGACCGCTGATCAAGTGATGTTGCAGCGAATGCATGGGCGCTTGTAATGCCTTGCTTGGGTTGCCACCGATGTTCTGCGCAGTGGAAACGCGGTCGGCCTGCATCACCAGCTCTCCGAGCACGCCGGCACGTTCATACTGGCCTGCCAAGACATACAGCAGACTGGCCCATAGTGACGGAAATCCACTGAGCCAATCGAGGATTGTGCGGTCGAGAATCCGGGTGTAGAGCAAGCCTGCAGCCGCGCCGTGCAGGTGGTAGTCGCGCCCCTTGAGGTAACGAAAACGGTAGGGCTGATCCAGGGAACCCTGCCAGGGATGCCAAACACCGCCATCCTGGCGCTCGACAAACAGGTCCACGGCAATCTTGCCGATGTCATGCAGCAGGGCACCATAAGCGATGCCGGCAGACCAAGCGTCAGTCTGGGCGGCTTGGTCTTCAGGTGCGGCGCCGGTGGGAAGCAGATACGACTGACGCAATTTCAAACTACAAGCGACCAGTTCCAACCCATGGTCTAGCATGCCGCCAAGATAAGCATGGTGGTGCGTCTCGCTGGCTGGAAGCTGCTGGACCAGCTCGGCGTATCGATGGATCGGATTTAAATAGAGCTGGCTGAATTGCGGATGGGAGAGGGCGGTGTACTGCCAAATGCGATCAAGCAACTGGCGGCGATGCTCGGCTGCTAACAAGCTCTGGGACGATTCGATGGACAGGTACCCATCGGCGACGTTTACGGTTGGTGGCGGAGGAGGCTTTTGCCTTTTGTGCCGAAACCGACTGAGCATCATGGTCCTCCCGGGAACTGGCAGAGTCAGTGGCCTTTTAGCCTTTTCGGATAGGGCTCTTACCCTTGACTCCCCATTCCCTTCCAACCCTTACCGGTCCTTTTGACGTGTTTCCCTTTGTGCGGCAATCGGAATATCGATTTGTCCTGGTGCCGTTTTGTTGGATGCGCATGCTGGTACGAAAAAGGAAAGTGCCGGTACACTGCGGTGCGAATTTTATCGGGTCTTGCCATGAACCTCACTGACGCCACGCTCATACTGCTGCTCGCGGCACGTATCCATGGAACAGACGAAGCCGTCAGGGCCTCGGCGAAGAGCGTGGTCAAGAAGTTACCGCGCAGCAAACGTGATCTGATCTACAAGGTGATCGACAGCCGAAGTCCACTCGATCTGGTGGGTTTTCTGGCGCAGCACCTGGATGAGTGATAGCTCGTTGTGGCCTGACCATCTATTGTTTTTGCGTTAAGTGGCTGGGGTATTGGGACTCTTCTCGGCAATGGGGGAAAGGAACCCAGCCGGCAATGAGTTCAAATGTCCTCTCAGTAGGGCGTAGCTAGCGACGTATAGGACAATCGGAAAGGCGACTACAACTGCTTCTGTCTGAATCGTTGAGTATAATGGGATGGCAGCTTCCCCATTTACGAGCAACCCGGCAACAAGCCTCATTGCCTATAACGTTTAAGCAAAATTATCGCGAATCGCGTGCATTACTCACACAGTAACCCTCACTAAGGGTTGGACAGCCTTCGATGCACACAATTGAAAGCGAAATCTATTCGCGAGTTGGCTTCGCTAGGATCTACCAAGGCCTGTCCTGTGAACTTGATACAACCGCGATCTGAGCTCAGCCTTGATTGCACACTTACCTTTCTGAGAATGTCTAGCGGGTAACTGACGATCAGACGGTTCTCATCGTAATCACTGGCGTTGAAATTGCGCCTAACGCTGGAATTTCGCCAACGAACAGATAAAGACTTGAGTGTTCCGCTCTGGACTACATAACCCAACTCCGATTCCCGTACCCACTCTGAACCATCATCGACATTTTTCAGCTCCACGTTGTCACCATGAACGTAACGCGTCATGAAACTCAAACCGGGAACACCGTAACCTACAAAATTGAGGTCATAGCGAACCTGCCAAGAGCGTTCACGGGGGTTGTCGAACGCATGGTTGAAGGTGTTGTTGGCCAGATAGATACCACCGGTCCCGCCGATGCGCATCCAGCCGGTATCCCCCGAGACATTTTGCAACCCCAGGCTGATCGCATGCTCAGCGATGTTGAGGCTCAACAGCGCTGAAGCGGTACGGTTATCCAGTTGACCTGCCTTGGCACTTCCTGAGTCTTTGCCCCAGAAAAAACCAAGGTTGGCGTTAACCGATACCCTTTCAGCCAGTGGCCATTTCTGGTTCAACCCGAGGTAATGCTGTTCATAGATGTCTTTCAATTCGCCAGACCAAAGCCGGACGGTTGTGTTTTTGGAAGTCGAGCGATAGTCCGCGCCGAGAAATTCGAAAGAGTCTGATCGAGCCGATCCAAACGAAAGGTCTTCCATGGAAGAGTCGTTTCGCAAGCTGGTTTTGCTCAACTCGCCAGCATAAAAGGACCAGTTTTTAATCTCTTGCGAAGAAATCTGGGCACCGCGAAATGTCTGCGGCAATGCACGAAAGTCATCCACCGTGACAATAGGAAAGTTGGGCATCCATTCGCCGACCTTAAATTCAGTATTCGAGAAATTCGCCTTGATCGCAACGCCAAGTCTCCCGAAACTTCCCGCAGGATCACCGTCGGCGTCCTTAGGCAGCAGCAGCGCGCCATACCTTCCTGCGCCGCCATCGAGCTTCACTGCGTATTTCCCAAGCACGTCAACGCCAAACCCCACGGTACCCTGAGTAAAGCCGGATTTGAGGTCGAAGATGAAACCTTGCGTCCACTCACGAGCCTGGCTTTGTGCGACACCAGGTGCAGTGAAATTTCGGTCGAAGAAGAAATTTCTGAAGTTCAGAGTAGAGGTAGTGTCATCCACGAAACCCTGAGCCAATGCATTGAAAGGTAAAACCAAAGCTGGAATGAAGAGCACACAAGTTGCGCGATTAGTCTGAATGTTCAAGACCTGTCCCCTGTTGTTTTTATTGAAGGGCAATGTCGGCCTGCTATCACCAGTTGAGTGGGCGCAATGCCGCTCTTCCGGGAAAACGGATCGTCAATCGGTGGAGAAATATCCGAATCGAGTGTTGCCAAGGACCTGATAAACAGGCCCTCGGGGTTTACTTCACCTGAAAGCCGGCACCTTCAGCGCACGGCACCGACTTGGCTCAGGATCAGATCAGGCCAGCGCTGCGCAGCGCGTCAGCGATTTCCTTGTCGGAGCCATCGGCCAGTGGTAGCAGCGGGGAACGCACGGTGGCATGATCGAGGATGCCACGGGCAACCAAACCATGTTTTAGGGCTACGGTGCCTTCCATGTGGGAACCACGGTGGTAGACGTTACGAGTGACCGGCAGCAGCTTGTCGTGAATGGCACGCGCAGCCGGGTAGTCGCGACGCTTACCAGCAGCGATCAGCTCGATCAGCGGCTCTGGAGTCAGGCTGCCGTAGCCAACCAGTGCGCCGTCCACGTCAAACATGGTGTGCAGCAGGTATTCGTCATGGCAGGTCAGGATTTGCAGCTCCGGAACTTCACGGCGAATAACCGGGATCTCGGTGTCCCAACGACGCATGTTACGAACACCGTTCTTCATGGCAAACACGCCAGGCTGCTGGGCAATCTCCAGTTGAGTTTCCAGGTCATAAGTGGCCTTGGTCACGTCTGGGTACTGGAACAGGATTAGTGGCATACCGCTTTCTTCATAGATCGCTTTATAACGGTCCTGAGCAGCACCTTTCTGGTAACCGAAACGCAGCCAGCCATGGGACGGATAAACCAGGCCAGCAGCCGCACCGTTGGCGACGGCGCGTTTGGCCTCTTCAGCGGCAACCTGGGTACCTTCGCCCGTGATCCCGGCGATGATTGGCAAACGGCCGCCTACCGATTCCTTAAAAGCCTGGATGACGCGGCCTTGTTCTGCCTGAGTCAAGAAGGTGCCTTCACCTGCGTGGCCCAGAACGACCAGCCCCTTAACGCCTTCAAAGCTGCCAAGCCAGGCACCCAGTTTCTGAATAGCTGCGTAATCAACCTCACCATCACGAGTGAACGGCGTGACCGGAGCAGGAACGAGGCCTTTAAGGTCGATAGTGTTTTTAGTGCTCATTTCATTACCTCTGGTTTAGTTAAATTTCGCAACTAACGCATGCGCGGGCGCAAAACACACACTGATGTGTTCTGGGTTTACTACTGAGTCAGGTACCGCTGTTTTAAACGTATCTACCGTGAAAATTTATGGCGAAAGTTCTTCCAGAATCCGGCCTTTGGTTTCAATGGCGAAAAAGGCAGTGATCACGGCTGTCATCAATAAAACGATCGCAAATATACCGAACACATATTGAACACCTACGCCGGAAACAGTGAACCCTACAATGATCGGTCCCAATGCCGAACCCAACCTTAGCCAGGCACTGCCTACACCCGTACCCAAGGCTCTTAGACGAGTAGGATAGAGTTCCGCCGAATACAGGTAGAGCGAGAAAGTCACTGTCTGGACCAACGCATATCCCAATCCTGCCAGCACCAATATCTTGATTGGCGCGGTTGCACCTGTCGTTGCCAATATTGCCAGTGGTATGGCTGCGAGGAACAAGGCGCCTATATACCAACGACGTCGACCCACTTTATCAATCAGCAGCGCACATATCACAGCGGCGACGACACCGGCGGCTGAGGTCATGAAGCCATAAGCCAGGCTGGTTTCAAGGGGCAGATGGAAGTGTTGACGATAGAGCGTTGGCAACCAGGTAATAAGTCCGTTAGCGACCATATAGGAGCCAAACCACATGGCCCAGATCACGAGTGAGCGCTTGAAATAGATGCCTTTGAAAAGTTCTTTCCAGCCGCCCTTGTTATTGATCCCATGCATCTGCGGCACTTCGACTGCAGGTTGCAGTGTCTTGCCGGCTTTAACGGCGCTGTTTTCCAGACGGGTGACAATCCGGTCAGCTTCGTCCAGACGTCCCTTGGACGCGAGCCAGCGCGGTGATTCGAACAGGAAGAAACGCAGCGGAATCAGCAGCATGGCGGGGACCAGGCCTACCGCGAACATCGCTTTCCAGCCGTAGATCGGTACGAGGAAGTAGCCAATAATCCCGGCCCCTACCAGGCCCAGCAAAAACATGACTTCGTACAGAAGAAAGAATTTTCCTCGCTTTTTGGACCCAATCAGCTCATTGATATAGGCGCTCGCCACTGGGACTTCCCCTCCCGTGCCGATGCCCTGTATGAACCTGAAAGCGATCATCATTGCGGCACTGGACGCAAACAGGCAGGCCACATCCATCGACACAAACAGCAAGATGGTGAACGTCAGGACCTTCATGCGTCCGATTCTTTCGGCCAGCCATCCAAAGAGCAAGGCACCGAACAGCTGCCCCAAATAACCGGCAGAGAGGATCATGCCGATCTGGGTGCCGCTAAGGCTCCACTCCTTGGCCAGAACCGGCATCGCGTAGGCAATGGCAATAACCGTGTAGCCATCGAAGAACGTTGCGGCGCCAATAATATTCCTAGCCCAAAACACTTGCCGTGTAATAGGGAGTCGTTCTAGGCGAGCACTAATATTCGCCTGACTATTTACTTTCTCTGGCAAGGGCTCAGTTTCAACTTGCTGCATCAACATGGCACTTCCTTTTATTATTGTTTGCGTTATTCGAGGCGAACGAAGCTGGCAGTGAGAAAAACAGTGCAATGGTGTAGCTGACTTGAGCTAATCAATATCAACTCAATTGTTTAATGCTAAGGCATCAACCCTTCGAAAAAGGGTGTTTGATAGATAACGACCAGAAGAGTGTTTGGATGATGAATCGAACGCGTCGCTCACGAGTGGGATTAAAAGCCCCGAACACGCACCACCGCGATGATCGAAGCAACGCGTTTCATGAAAGGAGTTCGCACTGTTGGATTGAGCGCAGATGAGAGCGGGCCGACGATACGAACCGGGCGCAATACGTGATCTCCATGAGCTGATCACAGAGAGACGAGCTTTAAAGCGAGCGCCTTGATCGTGAGCGGTGGCACCGGCGAAGCAGGCATATTGCTGAGCAGTGTGTTTCATGTTTATTCGCACCTTTTTTGTGTTTTCGGATTGCGAAAATTTTTTCTTCTTTTCAAATACACTACCACCAGTCTTCTTGAGAGCCCAACCTTTTTTTGGTTCATTCGCTATTTTTCTTTTTATACCTTCAGGCGACCTGAACCCGCGGTGGGACAAAGCGCCGTCGAGTGATATTCTCCTTTGATATTTTTTCGCATTCCGAAAAGCATAACCACATTAGGTAGAAATCGAGCATGGCTCCACGTATCCCAGTAAAAAACCAAGCCACGGACGCCGCTGGCGAAGATAAAAATCAACGCAGCACTGTTCAGTCACTAGCTAAGGGATTCCGCGTTCTGGAAGCCTTCACTGCGGAAAGCGATGAGCTTACGTTGAGCCAGATCGCTGACAAGGCGGATCTGGATCCAGGCACCACCTACCGCATGCTGAATACGCTGGTAGACCTCGGATATGTCTCTCGAATACCTGAAAGCAAGCGATTTTCCTTAACGCTTAAGATCCTCAACTTGGGCTTTCATGCAATCGCACACACAGACCTGCGCAGTCTGGTCCGTCCTGTGTTGAGGGGGCTCGTCAGCGAAACGAGTGAAGCGGCCAGTTTCGCCGTTCTGCAGGGCGCCGACGTGCTGTATCTGGAACGTGTAAGAGCCGGTATTACTCGGCTTGGCGTGGATATTCGTATTGGGACCACCGTCCCGGCTTGTCAGACAGCGATTGGCCAATCGATCCTGGCATTCCTATCCGAGCAAGAAGTCGCGCGCATTGAGGCGCTTACTCCCGCTATGCCCTTCATCAGCAAGACGCTCGCCAAGCCGCTTTCCGAGGTATTGGAGCAAATTCGAAAGGACGGGTACTTAATTACCGATTCGCTGTTCGCTGAAGGGCTTCGAATCCTGGCGGTTCCGGTGCTGGATATCGACGGCTTCCCTGTCGGGGCCATCAGTATCGCAGCGCCAGCAGTGAGATGCTCCATCGAGGAACTAGAGCGCCGAGCGCTGGCATTGACGATGGTAGCAGCGAAGAATATCGGTCGAGCGCTCCAGGCCAGCGGAAGCGTGAACTCAAGCCTTTGATCACTGCAAGCGATAGAGCCTCCCGCCAGCCCCCTCTTGGCTTAAAAAGGCTAGGCGCAGAAAAAAGGGCTCAACTCGCGTTGCGCCCTGTGAAGCGTTTACAGTGGTGAGGTAACAATTAAACTCCATCGCTCATGCAGAGTGAGTCACCCAAAACCGCTTGCTTCAGTTGCTGCTCCAGGTTGAGTACATACTCCGAGGCGTTTCGGGCGTGACCACTGGCGCGAAAGATTGCGCGCTTGTCAGCCTTGAGTAGGCTGAGCCAGGAGTCGATGTAGCCATCGTGCCGCAGCTCTCCCTGTGTACCTGCGTAGGCGCATAAAAACGCAGCGCCCATCTCGGCGATCAACTCCTCAAACGCGTAGCCTCGCGAGCCGAATGGGCAAGGTGAGATCACTCCCTGGCGCTGCAATCGAGAGTGGTGTCCGGTCCAGTGCGTCAGCTCATGAAGTGCGGTGGCGTAGTATCCACCTTGATCGTAAAATTGCGCTTTTGTTGGCAATTGGATGAGATCCCTGATCGGGTGGTAAAAGGCTTCGTCGGCAAATCGATGAATGATATTCGCGCCCGAACTTAGCAGCAGGCTTTCGGCAGCACTGTTGGGGAAGAAGGGATCGCTCGATTCCGTCTCGAGCACCGTTTCGTTGAGCGTTTCGAGCCCTCCGTTTGCTCGATCTTGAACAGAAAATGCGTCTTGAGAATCCCGAAATGAGCAGCCTTGGGCTGGCCGTTTTCATCGAGTACGGGTTGGCCTGATTCGGTCTGTTCCTCGCGCTCCATCGGTTTGTAGAGCACTGCCAGGGTGCTGTGCTCACCCTTGCGGATGTGCCCGCCGGCTTTTTTGGCTTGATTGAAGGTCAACCAGCGATCTTGAGTGAACCCCTGCAACCTGGCCTCGGCCCAGAGCAACGGTAAATTGATGCCCGAATAGGGACGCTGGGTGATGGCGTTGATGGGGTAGGATTCGTGATGACCGACGTCAGATGAGCCACTTGAGGACCAGGGTTTGATCCAGGGCGCTACGCCTTGGTCTAACGCGGTAACGATCTTGTCTGTCACGTCTTGGTAGATATTGCGCATGGCATTTCCCTCGAAAAACCGGAGGAACGTCTTGCCCGTCGGGGAGGGTTCCCCGGTGGGTGTTGATTGGATTGGTGCAGGACTGCGTATAGCCTGAGTTGGATCAGTGGTCGGGTATGGCCGTTTGCGTTCAGCGTTGCTGCTCTTCCGCAAGCGCTATCAGTAAGGCGTTAGGTTGGTCTGATGCCTGAAGTAGGCTGAGGCTCAGTCGCAGCAATGGTTCATGTTCTGCATCACTCACTGACCCGAGCTTGGCTACCTCAAACACCACGTAGGGTGCGTTTGGATCGGCCAGGTGAGCTTTGAAGGCTGCGCGTACGACGTTGCTCAGCCTATCGAGCTGCAGTTTTTCAGGATGATTTGAACCATCGAGCAATACCGCGTGGTGCCACGCGTCTGGAGTGAACACAACGGGCAAACGCAGAGTGTTCAGTGCTTCGCTTGTGAGTGAGTCGGACATGGTGTGCCTCCGTTGAAAGTGCGAAGAAACCTGTCCCATAGGGGAAAGAATTTCCCCGCGGTGGGTTGAAGAAAAGCAAGAGGGTTTGGGACGAGCCGAGCTCGAAAGACGCTCGGGAGAGCAGTAGACGTTCATCACCGTGTAGCGTGACCGTGCGAGCCACCGAACGCTAATCGCACTTGGGGGGGAACCATCACCGGAGTGACGTAGCTTTGAAGGCTCTGGCTACCTGGGAAGGTGCTGTCGATAACAGCGATCCGTACCCTCTATGTAGCTGGATGATATGGATGAGTCAACGGCCATAGAGGCGCTGGTGCACGAGCTGCGTCTTCTGTCTTCCAGTGAAGATTTTTCGGCTAGGTAAGCTGATAAACGGTCAGGCACGGACGGTTTTCGGTAGTAGGCTATTACTCCTTTCTCAACCATGAAAACGCTCAGAAGAGGGCGAGACCATGCCGACTCAAAACCGTGTTGAGGTTTCCCGCGTCCACCACTGGGCATATACCTGTGGAATGTCGATAAAACGCGGGTATCGCAAGTTGAAAGCTTTTGAATCCCGCACGGCTGAGCGTGCGGTGACGGCAGGTATGCCCGCAGGCAAGCTGCTTGTTCGCGGGAGTTTTTTAATCTTCAAGTTGGCAGTTGCTGCAGGACTGCTTCTAGTTAGCTTATGGCTCACAGTGTCGGTGATAATCCTTATCGCCTTGTGTTGGGCCATCGCGAATGGAACACCTATCAAACCTAAGGATGCTCTCCGTTACAAAGCATATGGCGATCCATATGGTGAGTATGAGTATGGTCGCGCACCCGGTCAGCCTGATTTAAAAGACCTATAGTCGAGCTCTTCACTCCCTACTTTAAGGCCTTTCCAGCAGACATCAGAGCTCCAGTGCCCCGTGCACCAGCGTCCTGCGCTTGAGCTGCTCCTTTGCTAAGCATGCCGTCGGCGATTGAGCCAACGCTATATCCTGCCCAGCTCATTGCAGCCAAAAACAACATCGGAAGGACGACGAACATTGTCCCCATCACATACTCAATCACCTGTGCCGTGACGGTCCCATCCATGAGGCCAGATGTGGGTAGCGACAAGAGCACCTGATTGGAGGCCGACACTTGGTTGTACAAAGTGTCGAGCATGCTGGAGTCGACCCAGCGGGCCAACTCCCACCAGAAGGTCAGCATGTGCAGCGTGAACAGCGCGAACGTGACCGTCATGACGGTTTTTAGCTGGTAGGTACTGACGAGTAGGATCAGTGGCAAGCTGATGATGACGCCCATGATCAGGAACGCTTGCACCATGGGCAGGGCGGCGCGTAATGCATTCATTGCCGGGAAGTTGCTGAACGAGCCAAGGGCCAGCCCGGTGTTGGTGGCCAGGTTATTGAGCCCCTGATTGATCGACCCACCGCGAGCACTGGAGCCGTAGTCCTGGTACACCTGTCCGGGTGACATGGACATTGATTGCTGGCGCGGGCTGACCAGCTCGCGCAGGGTGGCATCCTCAATCTCGTTACTCGAACGGCCAGTCAACCAACCTTTTAGCTGAGTCAGCAGCGAAGGATCGACTTGCTCGATCAAGCGCTCGCGCAACCCGACACCGTTGTCACTCCACCACTGTTTGCAGGTGGGATAGCCAGCGCCATTCTCCAGCCGTGGCAAGGAAACATCGCGGGTTTCGTCGTAGGGCCAACTGACTCGCGGTGTGCGTGAGCGATCGGTATCGTAGTAGCCCGGCGTGTCGAGAAAATAGCTTGAGCCAATCCAGGACGCATCATGACTTTGCGCTTTATCCAACTGCGGGCGATTGGTGAATAGTCGAGAACGGGAATAGCCGTAGCAGTCACGAGTGAAGTCGGCGACTTCCTGCAGCAGGACCTGACTGTCGATGCGGGAACTGTCGATCTCCATGCGCATCTGCCGGATATCCGGTGCGCAGGGAATAGAGGCGGTGGCCGCCGCGGTCACTCCTTTGCTCAAGGCGTGAACCAGAAACCACCAGACCGGCACGTTGGCGGAGCGCTCTCCGATGGTGTCGAAAGTGGTGCCCCAGGGGGTTTCCGTTGGCTTGGCCACACTGACACCGCATCGTTGGCTCGCTGCATCATCGAATGCCATTGAAGCGAGGTTTAGTGGAAAGACCGGCGCGCAGCCGAACAATACGATGATGTAGGCCAACCACAGCCGGTTCTCGATTCGAGGCACCGAGAGCAATCCCTTGTTGCCTTCATCCGCGCCTTGCTGACGGGCCGACAACCATTCTTGCAGGATGATCGCGCCGAAGGGGGCGGCGAACAGTCCGGTGTCGGACAGGACGCTCCAGATACCGTTGTTGATGATCCAGGCCAGCAGCGAGAGGTAAAACTCCAGGTAGCTGTTGGTGCTCATGAGCATGATGGCGACCTCATAATCGGATGAGCTCGACGACGGTCAAGAGCACAAGCCCTATTACCCCGATGCGCTTTACGCGCAGTCGATCCTGTGGTCGATGTCGGTAGCGCCGAAGCAGATCCCACCAGAGCGCGAAGATGGCGCCGTAGAGCAGGGCACGCCACCACCGCAGATAAGGTCGTACGGATTCGAATGCCTGCTGCCAGACCTCGAAACTACCCAGCGCAGTGCGGCCGATCCATGCGACCAGTGCGGCGGTCAGGATCATCCCAGCGTCAGTCACTAGACTTGAAAGCAAAGTGAATAGCGGTGAGCGCTTCATGGCTTATTTGCGCCTGACGTCAGCGTCATTGAGTCGCCCAGGTTCGGGGTCGCCTTGCTCGACGGTCCGCGAAGCATCGGCACCCCCTGCATGTCGATCGAGCACCAGGCTGGCGGTGTTGGTGGCGAGCATTTGCCGTACCTGCAGCTCGGTCTGTAGCAGACGTATTTCGCGCTCAAGGGTGTCGATGTTTTTCGTCAAGGCCGTCTGGGCCGGCTCCGCGGACGCGATATTCGGTTCGTGGCTTCCCGCCAGTAGCGTACGCAGTAGTAGGAGCGCCTTGTCGAGTACGCTGGACAAGGCCGTTTCACTGGCGAGGCGCCGCGCCAGGATTTCCTGATCAGGATCGTCGCGCAGGGCTTCGATCACACTCCGAGTCACCGGCAGCATCGGGCTGGAGGCTTTGCTCAGATTGTCAGGGTTCGGCGGCAGAGATCCGGACAGTAATCCTTGCAGGGTTTTGAGGTGTTCACTGTAGGCCTCCTGTATCAGTGGCGTCAGTCCGCTGCCAGCGGTAGCCCGCAGAGTTTCGCAGGTGTCGCAGGTCGCGACTTCGGTCTCGCCCAACACTCGAACAGCCCATTCGGATTCCTCTTGGGGTGAGGTCCATGCCTGGCAAATAGCGCCGCCCAGGCAATCACTGCTACTGATCGAGGCGCTGTCATCCACCGACCGGTCATGCAGAAGGTTGTAGCCCGCCCGCACCACATCGGAGGTTGCTCGGATGGGTGTTTGTCCGCTACCTCCAGCTTTTTGCCCGCCGACCCAAGACACCCCACTGTTACCGTTACGGGCCTCGGTGTTTTTCACTGCGGCCACCGCATCACCGCCGGTTTGTTCGAGGTTGCCCTGCATCTCCTGGTTCTTGGCCAACGCGCCCCAGCCGGCTTGACCGACCTTGTCCGCCATCTTCTCGGCCATGGCCTGGCAGGTCAGCTTGGAGCGATCGAAGTCGATGCGGCCCTGCATCACCCCGTTGCTCAACAACTCATAGAGGCCGGGATTGGCGCGCTGGATGATCAACGCTGGCAGCGACATCACCGCCTGGGTCGCGTTCTGCACAATGCTGCCCATGATCTGCTGGAAGCCTTCGGTGACGCCGTTCAGTTGGTTTTGCAGAGTATTGGTCAGGCTCATGTTTCCGCACATCATGTTTGCTCGCCATGAAGCGCCGACACCGAGCCCGTTGGGGCGATAGAGCGAACTTGGTGAGCCCGCTGCCGAGCCGCCACCAAGGGTGTACATCACCCGGTCGTCGAGCACTTCGCCTTGAGTGCCTAGACGGTAATCGTCCTCGGCGGCATGGGCATGCGTGGCCACGGCGAGCAGCCCGCAGAGCAACAAACTCATCGGGCCCAACCATGATCCTGCGAGAAGTCGACTCATGACGTACCACCTTCGAAGTCGATGCTGAACAGGAAGGTCTGTCCCTCACGCTTGCAGCAGCTATAGGGACGCCACAGCGACCAGGCGTAGCCGCCATCCGCGCTCTGCACCGGATCGCTGGGGAAGATGGCACATGTGGGTTGAACCATGGGGGAGAGCAATTGCCATTTGTGGGTGGAAGCGTCGTTTTCAACGATTGGGCCAGGCGGCCAATACCCATCGCGTGGTATGGGTATGAGCGGGAAATACACGTGCGGTTGCCAGTTGCGGGTAATGACATCACCCGCCCGCTGCGCCATCACCGCAGCGGCTTTGAAATCGTCGGGTTGCACCAAAAATCCTTGCCGGGGATAGACGTTGCCCCACATGTTTCCCGCGATCTGATGACCGATTTCCCGGACCCCCGGTATCAGCGACTCGGGGTAAAGGCTTTCAGGGATGCCATGACGCCAGGCCAGTGAGTCCAAAATGCTCAGGTAGTAGGGCATGAACGCAGTGGCACCGCTGGCGCAGGCATAGCCGGATTGCGAGGCAAGTTGTGTGGCGGCCCAGCCACCGGGATGGCCGATGCCATCAACGTTTTTGAAACGAGGCAGGTTATCGCGTTGCGTGTTCGGCGTGATCAGGTTACCACCACCTTCCGCACCTCTGATGGGAGAGGAGAGCGCGGCCATCTCGGTCCAAGGATTGGCACCGGTGGTGGCGTAGCTCGAAACCACCAGCTCAGGAATGAAATGACGCACCTTGGTCGAGGTTTTGACTGTGCAGCCGAAGGGTGTGCACAGGAGCCAGAAACAAATACCGACGACCCTGTATTCGAGACAGCTTGGCGAAAGTGCAGAGGACGTAATGCTGCCGGTGTCCAGCGCCATGCTTGGGCCGCACGCCAGCAGGACGCTCAGCGCCAATGGCCGTAGCTTTGTGGGCGGGATGGACGAGCAGGCAACGGGCATGATCCAGGCTCTCGGTGTATGGCCTGGGCAGGTTCGGTTAGGGACTGAAGAATGTCAGTGGGAATTATGAAGGCGGATCTGTCGGATTTGTGAGACGTGAGACTATTATTTGACGTGAAGGGTGCTGCGCAGGATATCGGGTTCTACAAGTAGCTGATCTGCGGTAACTTCGAAAATATTGGCGAGTTTGCATAGGACCAGCAGCGACGGATTGCCCGTGCATCGTTCGATTTGACTGACGTAGGTACGATCCAGCTCGGCCATGAGCGCCAGTTGCTCTTGAGTAAGGTTTTTCACGCGTCGCATCCAGCGGATGTTTTCCGCCAACTGCAGACGGAGCTGTTCGAAGTCTTGAGTCATGCGCGCAAATTGCGCCTTGAGGGACTCTCAATCCACGGGATATAGTCTACATTGGCATTGATCTAGGCTATTTGATGCCCTTGCCTGTTATCGAGCGTTCTGGTGTCGTTAAGATTTCGGGGCTGGACTGCGCGTCTAACAATAAATCAGAAATCTAGGGTGTGTATGGACGAAAACTACGTTTCAATTCCTGCAGCGGATGGTTGCTCGAGTCTTCTGACACCTTGGGGCAACGAATTTGCCCCAATGATCGAACGTGGCGTGCAATGCGCCCAGGCTTGGCTTGATACGTCCGGCGAGATTCCACTGTGGTGGGAATTGGCGCAAACGCGCAAAACCTTTCCTGTCGGTGATTGCCAGGATGCTTTTGAAGCTGGTTTTTTGTTGAGGATTCAGCAGCGGCTAAGCAGTGTGCCACCCAGCCCAAATCAAAGCTGAAAGAAACGTCGCTAAAGACGCGTTCAAACACATAGTTTGAAGGCTCCCAGAGTTCAGCCAGCGTTTCGGCTGCCGAAGCCCAATACCAGCGCTCCCGCAGAGTTGGTATTGGGTAATCGCCACCAGCGTCTAGTTAACCGCGTCTTTCAGCGATTTACCGGCTTTGAAGCTAGGCGTCTTCGAGGCTGCAATCTTGATGGTGGCGCCCGTTTGAGGGTTACGTCCGTCGCGCGCTGCACGCGCTTTGACCGCAAAGGTGCCAAAACCAACCAAGGTGACGTTCTCACCGCCTTTCAACGCAGTGGATATGATGGTTGTGAGGGCATCCAGTGCGCGTCCGGCAGTGGACTTCGAGAGGTCGGCGGAGCTCGCTATGGCCTCGATTAGATCGTTTTTATTCATGTGTGACTCCTTCCGCTTGGCTGAGTGTCGACGAGTAATCTACTCAGATAGTTCTTGGATATCTACCACAAAACCGCACTCCAGCCCTGCGCAGACGTAACGCTATCTGGTCTTCAAATCTATCCTAATGTCCCTATTCCTCGGGCCTGGTCAATACGCTCAGCTACCTTGAAAGCCGCTTCCAACTCCGAGCAACCATTCTCCTGCATCAACCTCCAGCGCTCGGCTTTTTCCTCCGGCTCCGTCATGGATAAGGCGAGATAGAGGCTGGGTGGTACGGCTCGAAACAGCGTTTCGAGTTTTTTCGACAGTACGACCCCCTCAGTGTATTTCCCAGGCTCCTTACTGGCGGAGAGCAACAAAGCTTTCTGTGCAGGCGTGAGCTTCTTGAAGCGGGCGATTTCTTCAATCTCCGCAGGTGGCATGTTCAAACAAATCCACCATTCGATCATGTTGAGCATGGTCTGCGCGACAGTGGGGAAGTCGGCGAGGTTTTGCGTCGCCAGCCAGAACCAGGCCCCGAGCTTGCGCCACATCTTCGTCCCCTTGACCACAAATGGCGCCAGTAGCGGGTTCTTGGTGATGATATGGCCTTCGTCGGTGACCATGATGATTGGTCGGCCCAAGTACTGGTCGCGCTCGGCAAGGTTGTTCACGGCGTTCATCAGGCTGATGTAGCTGATGGACATCTGGGCTTCGTAGCCTTCGCGAGCGTAAGTGGCTAGATCGACAACGGTCACATCGCTTTCGGGCCAAGGCGTGCCCTCGCGATCGAACAGTTCGCCCTCGAATCCCTGGCAAAACAGATCAATGGATTCGCCCATTTCCTGGGCCCGTTCACGACGCTTCTCCGGTAAGTGCAAGTCGGCGGCGGTGCGCAGCAAGGCGTCACGCACGTCGCAGGTCAGTACCTGGCGACCCGCCGCGACACAAGCCTGCGCCGCATCCAAAATGCACTCACGGATCAGGCTGCGATCGGCCCGGCTAAGACGAGCTTCTTCCTTGGCCTCGCCGCCAGTGATCATCAGCCGGGCGGTGATCTCCAATTCACCGAGCACATCACGCTGGTCTTCGCGACTGTCTACTGTTTCATTGTCCAGTTCATCGATCGACAGATTCGCCACCTGATCCGGTTGCTCGACCAGACGCCAAGCATCGGCGAACGGGGCGAGACTGACCGAAGCGCCAGGTCTCAATTGGACCTTGTTAACCGACAGGCCCTGTGTCGCTAAGTAGTCACCCTGCAAGCCGAATGAGTTGCCGGCCTCAATGATAAACAGGCGAGGACGGTACACCGCCATGACCTGCATCAGCAGGGTGACCAGGGTGGCCGACTTGCCAGCACCGGTCGGACCGAACAAGAGCAGATGACCGTTCATGGCCCGGTCCAGGCGTGACAATGGATCGAAGTTCAATGGCGAGCCGCCGCGGTTGAACAGGGTGATGCCAGGGTGGCCGGTGCCGGTGCTTCGGCCCCACACCGGGACGAGGTTCGCCAGGTGCTGGGCGAACATCAGGTGGGTGTACCAGTTGCGTGTGTCGCGGGCCGGATTATAGGCCATCGGCAACCAACGCAGGTAGCTGTTGCAGGCGGCAACTTCATCGCCTTCACGTACCGGTTGCAGCCCCGCGCCCAACAGCGCATTGGCCAGGCTGACCGAGCGCTGGTGCAGTTGCTGTTCATCGAAACCGCGCACGTAGAACGCCAGGGTGCCGCGGTACAGTTTGTGCTGACGACCAATGATCGCGCGAGCCTCTTCGACATCCTGGCGGGTCTGGGTCGAGGCCAGGTTTTCACCGATGGCTTTGCGCGCCAATCGGTTTAACTGATCTTCGAGCACATCCTGCGGCTTGACCACCAAGGTCAGACTCATCGCCGTGCCTTCGGGTAACTGGTCGAACAGGGCATTGATTGCATCACCCTTACGGGTTTCTCCGGTGAGTTGACCAATCGACGGTGCCCGTCGCAGTTTGTCCACCACCATGACCCGATGGGGTTGCCCATCGAAGTACCAGAGTCCCCGTTGCACATCCGAACACGGTTCGTTGAAGAACAACCGTTCGGCGAAGTCGTGATCGAAGGGCAATTCCAGCGACTCACCATCAGCAGGCTCAGGATAGGCAACACGTTTGTAAAAGTCCTCGGGCGCTTCATCGGTGAGCCTGGGCGCCGGATTGAACCAGGGCAATAACCAGGCATACAAACCGCGGCCATCAACGCGTGCCGATTGCACGCCGCACGCCTGCAACGAAGCCGCAATACGTTCGCAAGCCTGTTGCAGGAATTGCACAGGGGTGAGTCCCGTCTCCTCGGCGCCAGACTCAAGCCAGCGATAGACCACCAGGCGCACCCGGCGGTTATTGCCACGCCAGGGTAGGCGTGTCACCACCTTATCCTCGAACAGCCCGCCGGGCTTGGCGATGACCCGCAGATGACGGCGAGTGAGTTCCAAGTATGCCTCGGTGAAGATCGTGCCTCGGGCGCTGTCCTGAATATAATCGGTGAGACGCGTCAGGTAGGGGATGAAGTCGTTGTCGTCCTGGCAGAAAAATTGCGCCACCCAAGGCGCTTGATCCAGCTCGTCAAAGCTATCCTGTAGGGCGTCCTCAAGGGCATCGCGGGCGGCCATCAACCAATCGGGTTCGCGCCCTTCGGTGCCGATGGGCAGTAACTCGAACACCGCACCCACCGAGTGATTGTCATCGAGCAGAAAACACTGCTCGGTGTCGAGGTATTCGACCCAAGGCAGATGATCGGTGAAGCTGGGGCTGTGTGCATACAGTGCAGCTTCATCGGCCAAGGTGGCACGAGGGCGCAGTGGGTGGCGCCAGGCTTTCCACGCGGAAGTGCGGCTGCCCGAGTCGCCGCTACGCACTACAAGTCTTCCTGACGTTCACCCGGTAATGCGTACTGCACCCGTTGGTAGAACGGAAAGACGGTCGAGTAACCCGGAACCGGTGCCTGCTCGGTACCACTCAAATGCGGATACACGTACAGCACCAGGTCGGGATTGGGCAGGCGCGGGAACAGGTTGCGGATCTCGTTCGACGCGGTGCGCGTGTACGGTTCCTGGAGATACGCGGAGACATCTGCCTGGTCCAGCGGGCGGCGTAACTGCTGCCGAGCCTCTAGCAGTTGCTGCTGAGTACCTTGCGAACCGGAACCGTTCCAGATGTCCAGCATGGTTTGCTCGCCATGGGGCAGCAGCGTCTCCTTGTCGGTGGAGCACCCCGCCAGGACCCAGCAGAGCAAACTAATCCAGGTCAGGCAGAGAAGCTTGGTCTTTTTCATGGCGAACGCTCCGGCCCTTGGGCTCGTAGTCGATGGTGATCTCATGGTCGAGGTGCAGGGCGACCTGTGCGGCCGGTGGCACGTACACGGCAGCAAAGGCTTCGCCATACAGTTTGTTGACCCACTCGCGGATGTCGCTGACCCCACCGCTGAGAATTGAATTCAGCGCGCTGTTACCCGTGCTGTTAGTGACCCCGAAGGCACTGCCGCCCGAACTGATCACGCTGCTGTTGTTCTGCTCATCCCCGAGCAAGGCAGCGACACCGGCGCCGGCGGCAGTGATCAAGCTCTGGCTGCCGAGGTATTGCTGAGCGTTCGAGCGGCGCTCGCCGGCAATGCAAGGAATGCCATACGGATCGGACAGGTAACCGAGTCCACCGCGGATCTTGTCGGAGTTCGAACTCTGGGTAGTGGAGGCATTGCGGGTGGTCACCGCCTTCGGCTGAGGCACCGTGCGGATGGTGCCGTCGGTAAACACAAAGGTGATTGACTCGACTTGTCCGCGTACGCAGGACAGGGTCCAGTCACCGGACGCCGTGCCGCTCATCACGGCCCCCGCGACGTCCGGCAGGTCGATGCCGTTGGCCGTCAGGTTCTCGGGACCGACCAGCACCTTGAAGGGATAGGGATCATTCACGGTGCCGTTGACAGGGACTCGGCCGATCAACGCGGTCATGGCGACCGAACCCATCAATGTTGCATTTTCGGGAATGGTGTAGACCGGCTTTGCGCCTTCGGTACGATCAGCGGAGCGTGTCAGATCACGTTCAC
This sequence comes from Pseudomonas veronii, assembly GCF_002028325.1. Taxonomy (NCBI): domain Bacteria; kingdom Pseudomonadati; phylum Pseudomonadota; class Gammaproteobacteria; order Pseudomonadales; family Pseudomonadaceae; genus Pseudomonas; species Pseudomonas veronii. The sequence continues at coordinate 2,419,183 of NZ_CP018420.1, forward strand.
CCTTGGTGACCTCACGTAACTGCTTCTGGCTGCGGTCGATGGCATTGTCCTTCAAACCCTCCAGTGAGTTGAACGCAGTAGGCAGACTCAGGGCGGAGGCGGTCTTGGCTTTGCCCTGGGCGTCGGTGGGCGGAGCATCCGAGGGCTCAATCCACTGCAGCGCATTAGTAGCAGGACGACTCCCTTCGAACTGAGCCCCATCGCCCGGCTCAAGCCCCAATCCGATCGGCATGTCCTTGCCTTTGCCGGTCAGCCCCGACAACTGTTCCTGCAATTGCGTCAACAGACCGCGAGCCTGATGACTGTCTTGTTCTGCTTTGAGTCGGGCCTCGTTGGCTTGTCGGCGTCCTTCGTCGACCTGTTGGGTTACGCTGCCAAGCGCGGTCTGGATGCGCGAATCGACACTATTTTCCCGCTCACGAAGGCGGTTGTTCTCCGTCTGCAGCGAATCGTTGTGTTTTTTCAGGCCGAGCATGTCGCTGCGCATGGCCTTCACCTGGCCGACCAAGGTGGCAACCGTGTCGCGTGGGGTATCACCCGCAATGCCGAGCGACTTGGCCTGCTCGGCGGATAACTGGAGGTTGTCCTGAGCAGCCGGACTTTCTGACGAAGGCGAGGTACCACCCGCGACCCAAGTTTTCAGGATGATGAACACCACGCCTAACAGCACAGCCGGTACCAGCCATTTGAGCAAGGCGTTAGCTTTCATCGTCAGCACCTCGCGCAATGGGCGGAAGCAGCACGGCGCGTTCGAGGCCGGCACCGAGGGTGACGAGGTAGGCAATCGTGGTGTCTTCAGGGCTGCCGACAGGCCCGAGGAAAGCATGCTGGAAGGACGCGGCGAACAACTTGGCCTGAAGCTGACGCGGATCGAGTTGCACCGTCGCTACACCACGGTTGCGTAACTTCACCGCCGTCACCCAGTAATCACCGAGTCGCCAGGCGGCGATGGGCGTGCTGGACACGTTTTCAGTCGGCAGAAGGGTCGGCAGTTCGGTGCGCAGCTTGAGAGGTACGCGGCGTACGCCGGGTAGGGATTCTACGGTGCGCAGCGGCGCGTACACGCTCTGTGCGGCATAGCGCGTCAAAGCGACCGGGATCGGTGTACGTTCTGGAACAGGTACGGTGCTCGATTCAGCCTCGGTAGCTTGCACCGGAACATTCTTGAGAATACGCACGGGCTCCAACGGTTGATCACCAGGAGTGGCCGCGATATCCAGGAGGATAATCTCTCCCGTCGAGACCGATTGCAGTTGCAGGCGGGTCGGAGCAATGGCTTCCGACGCTCGCAGGTACAGCGTGCCGCCGGTTGATTGCACGCGCAGCTTGCCCGTCAGGGTTGGGGGCACACCGACTCGAACAGCCTCATCGACAAAGACCACTCGCTCCTGATTGATAACCAGCGGGACCGCAAGGGGAAGGCGTTCCCAGTGCATCAGCTCGACGGCCTGCGCTGCAACTCCCCATAGCATCAGTGCGATGATGATCCCCAGGGTAGAAATCCGCGTCATGGCTCACCTCCAGGCAGGGAAATTTTTTGCGGTGTGCCCTGATAACAATCCAGCGCCAGTCCCCACTTGTTGCGTTCGGGATCTAGGTCAAAACGCACCACGCGCAATGGATAGCGCACCACCACCCGTTTCACCGGTTCGGCGGCGTAATACTCATCGGCGTTGAGGTCGAGCTTGACCAGCCAGCTGTCGCGGTCGAGTTGCTTGACCCTGAGTTCCGGATCCTCGCTGTAGCCTCGGCCCAGGATTTCGTAGACGCCACGCACCCGCTGGCGCAATTCGCCGGCAGCCTTGCGGTACTCGTAGTCGCCGTCGAGGAAGGCCTTGCAGGCGGGTGTCAGGTAGGACTGCAAGCCATAGATGGCGCGGCGATAATCCTGCTCGCCATCCGAAGGCCAGCGGTTGAGTTGACCAAAGATGTACAGGGCAAAGGCATAGACATTCTCTGAGGGGATATCCCACCACTTGCGCGTGCTGCCCGAGCGCAGATCCGGGGGTACATGCACGGTCAGATCGGTCGGTGCCGAGCGCCAGCCATACCAGAGTCCGGCACAGATCAGGGCGAGGATCACTACCGCCAGGCGCAGGCTGAAGATGTGGGCCTGCTGGGCATCCACCTTGTTCCGAAAGCGGCTCATGACTGCCACCGAGATAGAGCAGGGCGTAGTCGACGCGAACGGCGAACTGTCCAGGCGCCGGAGTGACGGATCAAACTCCCGCGACCCAGGCCCCAACGGCTGGCGAGTATCCATTCGAGCTTGCGGTACAACCAGGTCTCGGGACGGGCGCGTTTAGCCCGACGCAGTAGCGTCCCACCGGCCAATAACACCACCGCCATGCCTCCGATCATGCTGGTCGGCGCCACGGCAATGGAGGAAGTGGCAATCGCCAGAGGAACACCCAGCACCAGGCCAATGACTGCGCCGACACCGAGCGCTACCCACATCTCATCATTGGTCAAGCCGCGCAGCACGGCGGGATCACGATTGAGTCGCTCAGGCAGAAAGACCAAGGTGCCGTCGGCAAGGCGTTCGATAGTGTCGTTCATGTCGACCTCACAGAATCGCGGCTGCCTTGGTCAGGAACCAGATGATGATCACCACCAGCAGCGCTCCAATGCCGACCACCGCACCCAAGTCCTTCCAGGTCTTGCGCTGGTTCTGTACGTCGGCATAGACGGTCAGCGAGTGCCAAGCTACGCCGAGGAAAGCGAGCAGAGCGATCAGCAGGCCGAGGAGAATGCCGCCGTCGTAGGCGTAGTTTTTGATCGTCTCGATCAACCCAGAACCTTCACCACGTGAAGGGGCTTCCATGGTGGGAAGCTCGGCAAAAGCCAGGCTTGGACCGAGCACCAGCAGCAGTCCAATCAAGCGCTGACTGGCACGATCACGCAGGTTGTTTTTCAGGGGGGCAAAGCACTTGAGCATGGCGGCGATCTCCTGGATTAGGACAGGGTGAAGAACATCAGTACGAGCAGGGCGAGCAAGACGCGCGCGGCGCTGCCGCCGAAGGCACCGAATCGCACACTGCCTGCGGCCCAACTTCGGTAAGCCGTCCACATCACCCAGGCACACCACAGCAAAGCCAGAACGAGAACCAGAGACAGCCACAGCGTGGAACTATTTTGTGCCGAGAAACCGGAGGCATTCTGGAACGCTGCGATCTGGGCGTCAGTCATGCTCATGGCGATGACTCCGTGGGCGGAGCTTCGAGGCGGTAGTCACCGATCAGCTCACCAGGATCGCGAGGTTGAGCGCGGGCGGGGGAGAGATAGCCCTGCACACCTTGGCGAATACGTTGGATGTCCTGAGATAGGTGGAAATAGTCGAAGCGATAGCGCTCAACTGATTTAGACGTATTGGCTGTATCAGTTCGTGCCGCAAGGCGCTCGATGGTGTCGAGTTGCTGCAAAATTAGACTTAATTGATCCTGTTCCTGAGCAGATGCAGCATAGCTGCCGCTATGGACCGTCATTAGTACGAGCAGTGGGCAGATTCGGAAAAATTTGGTTGGCATGTGGGAAGCCCATTTGGAGATGGAACCAGCATCCAACTAACCTCTAGGGCCCAGCAGTAAGAAACATGAAACACGCTGCGTCATTTATTTCGATACAGCTCTTTGGGGCATCGTATGGAAGGCTATAAACACGGAAAATGATGCGATTTACATTGCAAGCACTATCTCGATCGCTCATGAAAAACGATTGGTGGCCGTTAACGTTTGATTCCGCTAACAACGTCGCTAGCGGGGCGCAGATAAGCTCCAACGAAATCAGTTAACGAAGAGTGAGTGCAAGAGTGAACATTCAACAAGCAATTCGGCGGTATCGTATTCGGCAGGGCGTGGGCCTTTCCTTGATGGTCTTCGGTGCATTATTTTATTTTGTCTCGTTGTTGATTTCTCGTAACCGTCCGGCCAGCACCCTCTCCTGACAGCCCTCCAAATTAGCCAAGATAGTGGACACCATTTTTTAGTGGACACTATCTTGGATACCGTTGCCCTAGCCCGTCGAACCGGCCGCCGCCCCAACTTCCCGCTGGCGTTCAAACGCCAAGTCGTCGAGGCGACCCTCCAGCCTGGCGCCTCCGTGTCGTTGATCGCTCGTGAGCATGACGTCAATGCCAACCTGGTGTTTCGCTGGCGGCATCAATATCAGGAAGGGGTATTCGGCGCCGTCAGCCAGAGCGCAACGCTTCTGCCCGTCCAGGTGATGGAGGCGCCAATCGATCTGCCGCACGTCGTCCAGCCACAGGCGGAGTGTCATTCCGAGATCGCAGTTGAGGTCGGAAAAGCCAAGTTGCGTATCATGGGCGCACCCGATCCGCAGACGCTGCAATTCGTCTTGCAGCAGTTGCTGCGATGATTGCCCCGCCCGCTGGAACCCGTATCTGGATCGCCGCCGGCGTCACGGATATGCGCCGTGGCTTCGATGGTTTAGCGGCACTGGTGCAGACACAGTTGGAAGCCGACCCGTTTTCCGGTCAGATATTTGCCTTTCGCGGACGGCGCGGTGACCGGATCAAGCTGTTGTGGTGGGATGGCGACGGCTTGTGTCTGTTTTGCAAACGGTTGGAACAAGGGCGCTTCGTCTGGCCGCAAGCAACCAGCGGCAGCGTGTCGCTGACGCCTGCGCAGTTATCGATGCTGTTGGAAGGCATTGATTGGCGCAGGCCAATTCGTACAGCGCCTGTCCTCGCAGTCTGACTTGCCGCGCTGAAAAAATCCCCAGTAACATGCGGTCATGACTCTCGTGACCGACTCCCTGCCGAACGATCTTCAAGCCTTGAAGACTCTGGTCTCTGCCCAGCGGGCAGAGATTGAGCGCTTGAAAATGATGATCGCCAAGCTGCGTCGTACGCAGTTCGGTCGCAGCTCCGAGCAACTGGACGCGATGATCGATCAACTCCAGTTGAGCCTCGAAGAGCTGCAAGTCAGCCAAGCCGAAATGACAACGCCAGTCGAACCGGCACCTCGCGCAGTTTCGCGCCGCAAACCATTGCCCGAACACCTGCCTCGCGAAACTCACGTGCATCAGCCCGAGTCGCAATGCACGGGCTGCGGTGGGAAGCTTCGCTATTTGGGTGAGGATGTGTCCGAAGTGCTGGAGTATGTTCCGGCACGTTTCAAAGTGATCCGCCATGTCCGTCCGAAGTGGGTCTGTCGCTGCTGCGAGCACATCGCCCAGGTGCCGGCGCCGAGTCGTCCGATAGCCCGAGGCCTTGCAGGCCCGGGGTTGTTGGCCCATGTGCTGGTCTCCAAGTTTGTTGATCATTTGCCGTTGTATCGGCAGTCCGAGATCTACGCCCGTGAGGGCGTCGAGCTGGAGCGCTCAACCCTGGCCGACTGGGTGGGCCAGAGCAGTCAGTTGCTCAGGCCGCTGATCAACGCCCTTGAGCACCACGTCATGAGCGGTCACAAAGTCCATGCAGACGACACGCCGATTGGCGTGCTCGCGCCGGGCAACGGCAAGACCAAAACGGCTCGCCTGTGGACATACGTGCGGGACGACCGGCCTGCGGGTGACTCGACACCGGCGGCGGTCTGGTTTGCCTACTCGTCGGATCGCAAGGGGCAACATCCGCGCGCTCATCTCAAGGGCTTTAGCGGGATCTTGCAGGCTGACGGCTACGCCGGTTTTGCTCAGCTGTATGCGACGGGCACTATTGAGGAAGCTGCATGCTGGGCTCACGCCCGGCGCAAGTTTTACGATGTCTACAAAGACTTGGCTTCACCCCTTGCCGCCGAGGCGCTGCAACGGATTGCAGCCCTGTATGCCATCGAAAGCGAGATCCGAGGGCAGCCGCCTAACCTGCGAAAAACGGTTCGGCAAAGTCGGGCCAGTCCGCTGCTGGAGCACCTGCACACATGGCTTAATCAGACGCTGACTCAACTGTCGAAAAAGTCGGCATTGGGCGGTGCAATCCTCTATGCCCTAAACCGGTGGCAGGCCTTAACGCGCTACTGCAATGACGGCCGAATCGAAATCGACAACAACGCCGCCGAACGGGCGCTACGCGCCGTCGCGCTGGGCCGCAAAAACTACCTGTTTGCCGGTTCCGATGCCGGCGGAGAACGAGCCGCTGCGATTTACGCCTGGTGGGTACTGCCAAGCTAAACGGGTTAAACCCACAGGCCTATCTGGCCTACGTACTTGAGCACATTGCCGAACACTCGATCAATCGGGTGAGCGAGTTGCTGCCTTGGAACATTTCTTTGAATCACACTGAACACTGCGAGGCCACCTGATCCATGGTTAAAACTGTCCGTTTACCCAAACCCGCCCCCGACCTGTTACTGCTGCACATCGAGCTGAAGTGGATCACTCCGAAGATTTGGCGTCGGTTCGCGGTGCCTGAAAACATCACCTTGGGCAAGCTGCACCATGTCATCCAGGTCGTGATGGGCTGGAGTGATAGCCATCTGCATGAGTTTGAAATTGCTGGTGAGAATTACGGCATGCCCGACCCTGATGGTTGGGGGCCGACGGTGAACCCGGAAGCCCGTAAAACGCTGATCAAGGCGCTGAACGGAAAGCGGACATTCAATTATCTCTACGACTTTGGTGACAGCTGGCATCACAGTATCAAGGTCGAAAAAACGCTACCCGCTGTTGCCTGTCCTCAGGTGCCGTACTGCATCGACGGCGCCAATGCTTGCCCACCGGAAGACGTGGGTGGCGGGCCTGGTTACGAGGAGTTTCTGGAGGCGATGGGCAACCCCGATCATCCAGAGCATGACGCCATGGTTGAATGGCATGGCGATGTTTTTGATCCGGCGACATTTGAGTGCGAGCGCGTGAACCAGTGGTTTAAACGGATTAAGGTTTGAGTTGCAAGGCGGTGTAGCTCGGACGCTTACGATTTCTCTACACCGTCAAGCGGAGAGACTCGCGGAGTCAGAGATCTTTGGGCATCTGGGTGCGGTGATGCAAAACCTGGTAGCTGAGATTTATCAGATCACATCGCCTTTCATCGGTTTTGTATGGAGCAACGCGCCTACACTCAATCAGGAAAAACCACTCAGCTATGGGAATTTGCTATTTCTCGGGTTGCTGGGTGTGATGATTGTTGGAAAGCAATTGCTTCTTTCCGCTAAACATCTCAAAGGGCGTGTTCAGGTCCAGCTCGAACGTCTTGAGGAGGCTCAGTGGCGCAACTCAATGCAGAATGGGACCGCAACCCAAGTCAACGCAAACCAGATCGGCCACATCAATTTTTACCAGCAATCAATGCCGTCATCGTCCAACAGTGATTGGTGGCAGCGGCCGTGGGGTATCGTGGGCTTGTCTATCATTGGCGGTTATATCGTCGCGGTGTTGGCTAAATTTACTGGCATGGTTTAGCACGCCAGCAGTACGCTCTATCACATGTATTTTTTGAATGTCGCTGCGGTGATAGTAGTTGCTGTCCCAAGTAATACCGCACAAGGCAAAAAAACCGCCATTGGGTTGAGCGAAAAGGGCAGGGATAGGTAAATGATCCAAGGCACGACCAACAGTGGTAACACTGCCCGCTTAGCGCGGTGATAGACAAAGCTGCTTTCTCGCCCCGCGCCAAATTTGCGTAGGTCACGGCGCATCAAACCATCAATAAAACCGGTGAATGAGGCCAACAAAAATAGTGGTGTGGCCAGTACCAGAATGGTCAGGCGCACCACGAAGGTGAAGGTCACATATGCTGCAGCCAGCACGAAATCCTCGATGCTCACGTAGAGCTGATTGGTCCAACTCCAGAAGCCGTTGCCCTGGCTCACCACTCGCGCCTGTTGGGCAAAATCAGCAAAGCCGGTCTTGACCAGCAGCCACTGATTGAGGAACTCCAGCCAATGGCCAGTCGTTTGTCCAGGCTGTTGGAGGATGAGTGATGCTTTGAAGTGCTCGCTGAGCCAACTCAGTTCACTGGTTAGCATGGCCTGGCTGTGTCGCCAACCCTGATCACTCCAGAACAATAGCAGCCCGACGAATTCGATCAGGATCGAGAACAAGAGCGAGGCACTCAGCAATCCGATGATGCGCAAGACCAGACTGATCGCCGAAACGATTAATCCTGGATGCTGGACCGGTTGTGGCGGCGTGTTCTGGGTGGAAGCCGACATTGTTCACCCCATTGCGCGCTGCGGAGTTGATGTTTTCACAACGCCTTCTGGACCGTTTTCTGCAGAGTCAAAATTTGTAGTAGGGGCTACCCCACCTGATCCCAATCGAAGTTGGTTGTTGGGCCACCACCGCTCGCACTCCACCATTGGCCCGCTAGTTCGTTGTAAGTGGCCCGCATCCGCTGGGTGAGCTCCTGTAGGTCCTTGGGCATGGCATCGTCATTGGAGGGTTTCGGCAACGGCATGCGGACTTTCCAAAGCTGCCCACCGGCCTGGAAGGAGAACATTTGCCCCTTGGGTAAACTGACGATATGAGCGGGCTCGATCAGCGGCACACTGGTGCTGCTGACGTGATCCTGCGAGGACGAAGTGAAGTCTGTATTGGCCTCAGGGTCGGAGGTGTCTGTAGCGCCCGAGACCAGATTCTTGGTCAGAACGTTGACCTTGGGTAACTGCTGGGTGAGCAATTCGGCGGTGGCGGTCTCGCGCACACGGAGCATCTGCAGGGTGTTGAAATTGCCAATCACTTGGCCGGCCTTGGCCCGGTTGCCGATTCGCGCTTCGATGTCGCTGAGGGTTTGAGTGTAGGCCGTCACCTGGATGCCGGCGCCACCACCTTTGTTGATTAGCGGAATGAACTCATCGCCCATCAACTCGTTGAACTCATCGGCATGCAGGTTGATCGGGAGTTTGTCACTGCCGCTGCCTGATGCGGGCAGGCCGTGGTCTATACCATGTTTGTAGATGTGGCCCGCGACCGAGACCAAGTCGGCGAACATGGAATTGCCCACCGCGGCGGCCACCTCGGCGTCGGTCAGTGCATCCAGGCCGACATAGACGATGCCGCGTTTTCGGATGATCTGCATCCAGTCGAAGATTGGCCGTGGATCGTCCAGATCGGCGTAGTCGGGGGCCAGTAACTGGGCGGTCTTGCCGGTGGTGAGTTTTTCCAGCAGCGGCAGTAGCGAGGCAACGATTTTGTCGAAGTAAGTACGGTCATATCGTACCGCCGAACGCAGTCCGTCCAGTACCGGATCAAATACCCGTTTCACCGCCAGGTACTGCTCGACGGCCACCACGCGCTTTTCGCGCCCGACCATATGCCGGGGAATATTCTTTTCGGTCAGCTTGCCTTCAAGTTGGACGATCACTTCCCACGCTTTCGGATCGGTTCTGGCGAAAAACTGCTGTGCGTACTCAATGAACAATGCGTCGATGTTGACCACATGCCGTTGGATTTGCAGGTAGTCCGGACGTCGACCTAACTCAATCAGAGCCCGGGCGATGATGTTGACGAAACGCCAGGCGAACTCGCGAAACGCCGCCGAGTTACCTTCGCCACTGAGCTGCCCAGCGATACGCGACGCTACTTCCGAGATGCGCCCGAAACGTCCCACGGCGTTGTAGCGGGCGGAGATCTCCGGCCAGCCTAGATGGAAAACATAGAATTCCTTTTCTCGACCGGCGCGTTTGGCTTCGACGTACATGCGTTTGAGCAAATCGGCATCGCCCTTCGGATCGAAGACAATGACCACCTCGTGTTCAACGCGATGGATGTCTTGGGTGATGTACACCTCGGCGAGCCGCGTTTTGCCGACACGGGTAGTACCAAGCACCAGCGTGTGACCCACCCGTTCGCCCAGCGGCAGGCTGACCTCTGTTTCATCTGGCTCGACCCCATGCAGCAGTGGCGAGCCTCCTACCGGAGGCAAAGGGCGTAACGGATTAAAGGCGCTGTCCCAGGCCGTGACACGGGCCAGTGTCGAGAGCGGAAACGGTGCATGTTCTAGGCGTCGTTCGAGTTCACGTGCCAGGCGGTAACGGGTCGGTTGGTCGACGTATTGAGCGACGGCCGGATCCTGGGCCTCGACCAAGCGCTGGGTGTGCAGGCGGGTCCAGCGAAAGCCGCGGCCCATGAACAGACGTTTGCGGCTCACCGGAATCTGCCGGCTGGTCAGCTCGTAGCGAGGCAGCCGGCGGATATTGCACCGATAGCGCAACACCTCACAGGCTTGTCGGAGGCGGATCAAACCGAACAGGGCATAGGCCAGAGCCGCAATCAGACCGATCTCGGGTGATAGGGCCACGGCCCAGGGCGAGTACACGCATAACACCGCCGCGGCGATGCAGATCGCTACGGTGTACAGCTCCACTGCGGGTCGGAGCTTGGACTCCATCGCATGCTCGGCCATGACCCAGACTCACTGTTCCAGTGAGGTGGCTGTGATTAAGACAGGGTAGTGCTCAATTTTCAGGCGAGAGGCGATGTCGTTGCCGTTGACCGGCAGGATGGTGATGCCCGGCGCGGCTGCTCGAATTCGGGCCAGGGCTTCAGTATCGGTTACTTCGACGGCGAGGCCGGCCGCACCCATTTCTTGCAGTTCAGTCGCACGCTGATGCAGCCAAACCAACGATTGGGAATCCTCCCCGACCAGGAAAAATGGCTGCAAGCCCGGCATGTCCAGGGTGCGAGTTGTGATTTGACCTGGGCTCAAGTGAGAGCTGCGCACGGGCAGTATCCAGGTTTCATCGGCAAATGCAGATAGGTCTGCATGTATTGCCCGAGCAGGCTGGGTCTTGTTGTTTATTGGCGGGCTGGAGGCTTCAAACTGGGGGCGGGTGAAACCGCCAGGCTGAACTTCTGCAAACGACAGTCCCGGCTGGGCGAGCGCAGCCAAGAGCACGGCGAAGTAACACGCACTGGGAATTCGCTTCATGGTGGTGTGCCCTGTTTAAGGGAAACCTGCAGTCGTTCGAGTTGTTGAGAAAAGCCGGCGCGGTAATGTGCGGCCGGCGTTCCTCCTGCCGGGCGGTGATATCGACCAGCAGCTGACACCCAATCACCGGTGACGGCGTGATGCTCTTGCAGCAGCGCGGCAGTTACGGCCAGATTGCGGTAGGGTTCGAGGGCTTCGCAGGGACTGGAAAAATGCTGTCCGTGATAACCCAGGTTGATTTGCCCGAGCCCGGCATCGACCCGTTTGGCGTCATGCCGGGTGAGTGCTTGAAGCAAGGCGTGACAGGCGGCCGCTCGGGTGGCGAATCGGTAAGGTATTCCGGCAATGTTCAGGGTCCAGGGCCAGGGCAGCAGTTGATCACGGACGCGCATACCACTCTCCTGCAACGCAATCGCGAACAGCACCGTTGAAGGGATGCCGGCGTCATGCGCCGCTAGTTGATAGGCAGGCGGTGGAAGTTCGTCAGCCTGGGCTCCGAGCATCGTCAGCATGAGCGCAAGTCCATTCAGTCTAGGCGTTGCCATTGTCCGTTCACCTGCTGGAATGTGACGGGTAATGGTCCCGGGGCACCCAGGCTGAACCAGCGACCACGGTCATGGTTCAAGGTGATTTGCCGAGTTTGAACCTTGCTCGGATCAATGCCTGCTTGCCGGGCCCAGCCACGAACATGTTCATCCTCGCCTTGGCTGCCCACCAGGTAGATATCGAACGCCGTACCGCCGTTTTGCATTCGTTGTGCTTCAGCGGTGCATGCAGGGCAGTGGTCCTCCACAAACAGAGCTGGGCGTGGGGTGACCGATGAGCTGGTAGGGGACGAAGATGCCATACCCTGAATCGGCAACAGCTCCGGAAACAGCTTGGCCCAGGCCGTGTTGTAAGCGTTTTGGTAGGCCAACTCGCGCTCGGCGCGTTTGGCCTCCAGCGCTACCTGCAATTCGGCATAGCGCTGGCGCTCTTGGTTAGTCTCTGCCTCGACGCCGAGCGCAGTCAGCGGATCGAGGTTCGGGCTCCAGAAACCGCGCGGGCCGGTTTGAATCTTTTCGAAGCGTGTCCACTCCTGCTCCGTCAGACCCCAGTTTTTCGCCTGTTCGGAGTCAGAACGTCCCAGGGGAGCGGACTGTGTTTTCTGGGCCTGTGACGGTGCCGTGACAGGGTTGCTCATCGCAGCGCCCGTGCTAAGCAGTGAAACGAGACAGACGACGGCGGGCAGTAGCGCTCTGTTCATGATTGCGTCTCAAGGGAGTTGCACGGTCTGGTCTGGCTGAGCGGTCACCGCGAAGATGGCCGCGCTCTGCTCCAGCACCTTCAGCTGCCATGTGCCGAGCTGTTCGCCGTTGTGCAGCAACTGAATATCCTTGAGCGAGCGACTATCAGGAGGAGCTACCGCCAGAAAGCGCTCGCCACCGCGAGACTCGATACCGAGCACTGAGAAAGGCGGCGAGAGCAGGGCAGGCTTGGAGCGGGCGGCTTTTTTCGGCTTGGCCGAGGAAGGCGTCGGGGGTGGTGGCTGGGTCTTGAGTTCCAGGAGTTGCTGCTCGGCGTGCTCAAGTCGTGCGCGTAGCGCGATCATGTCGGCTGCGGTGGCACGGGCTGCCAGACCGTCGCGTAGCTCCTGTATCTCTTGGGCCCATTGATCCAACATCGGATCGAGGGTAATAGCCTGTTGCTCACCGGTATCGACCATCTGCTTCAGGTCTTTCAGTGCGTACTGCAGCTTCTCCTGTGCATCCTTGATAGCGCTTGAATCACGTTGCAGAGTGTCCAGGGTCTGTAGGCATTGGGTGTTCGCATTTTCCAGCTCGGTCACGCGTTGATACTGGTTATACAAACCACCGCTCAGCCCGGAGACCGCCAGGCAAAGTGAGCCGACAATGAGGGTTTGAAACGTCGAGGCTTTCATGGGCGCGCCTCCGACTGATGGGACGAGGTTGGTATGACCCGCACCTTGCCAGCATCATTTTTCACCCGTTCGAAGCAGACCGAACGGCTGACCACATCGGTCGTGAGTTGCCAGGCGGGGCCAGCCAGCACTTGTAGCGCGTTGCGTAGTGAGATCGGGCCGAGCCGGTAATGGGCGGCGGGCAGAGGCCGGGTAAACAGTATTTTTACTGGTTCGGCAGCAGGACAGAGCGAATAACCTGAGCGCTGCAGCACGTAGTGCATCGCTTCCTGTACCGAAGGATTCAGGTTGGACGGAATGCTCACGTCAACGATTTGAGCGAGAAGATTACGTTGTTCCGTGGTGGGCTCGGTGCTGACCAACGTATAGCGGCCATAGCGGAGTTCTGCCGGATGATCCGTCGAGAACTGGGTCCGATTGGAACTACTGTCGATTTCTGGATCGGTCGGCAATGTATTGGGGAGTTGCGCAGTGCAGGCACTCAGCAAACCCAGCAGGCAGACAGGCGTGAAAAAACGCTCCATGGAAAAAAACCTCATGTCAGATTCAGTGCAGAACCTGACATGAGGTGAAGGAGCGATTCAGTGAGTAAGTTGATTCAAGACGGGTCGTGTTTACGCAGAACACGTAGCTATTCTTCAAAAATGATGAGCCCATCCAAGACGGCAGCGTCGGGGTCGAAAATCAACAACCTCACATCCGCCAATGCCGCCAGATACAGTACGTTGACCAAGGCCTCTGGCGTACCGGCGTCGAGCTGCTCTTGCCTCAGCGAAGAGTAAGGATTGCCCTCGATTTTCACCAAGTTATCGTCGGTCCAGGGCGTGCCGATCAGTTTACAACCTACGCCATTGCAGTCTGGTAGGGCAAAGGGTTCAAACAGCAGTCCGGTTGGCTTGGAGTCAAAATTGCCAACCCGGCTTTGCAAGTGGCGCAGCGCTTCGTCAGCGAGGTGTGCGGTGCTGATCTCCCAGGCTCGACTGTAGTGTCCTGTGTCGAAGCTCAAACGATGGACCATGGCTTGGGCTTCTTCGAGGGAGTAAAGGTCACCGACATGCTATCGTTCGTTGAGCATTTCGCCAGTCACGGCATAGATCACTTGCCGCACCAGCCCGGTGGACTGGAAGTGTTCATCCAATTCATCCGGAATGGCCTGACCCTCGCTGATCAGAGCGAAGTCGTCGTTGAACAGGCAGGCGAACAGTTCCAGCGCATTGTCGAGTAGATGAGCTTGTGAGTCGTGTATGGAGCGAAAGCAGGGAGGGCAGTCGTTTGCGTAGGTGATCAGTAGCAGCCGTTCGATAGATAGATTGTCATAGCCGCGAACGAATGGGTTTGAAGCCCCCAGCATGTCTGGGGCTTCGGTAGTGGAGTTCATGAGTATTCTCCAGGATGAAAAATGAACAAGGCGCCCGAAGGCGCCTGTAAGGTTAAAGCCAACCGTATTCGGCAAGAGAAAGTGGGCGACCTTCACCTACGATGAAGTGATCCAGTACGTGAACCTCGATCAAGGCCAAGGCCTGCTTCAATCGTGCGGTCAAGACGCGGTCTGCCTGGCTGGGTTCCGTACATCCCGAGGGATGGTTATGAACAAAAATGGCTGCTGCTGCGTTATGTGCTAGGGAGCGCTTGACGATCTGGCGGGGATAAACACTGGCGCCATCGATGCTGCCGTGAAAGAGGATCTCGAACGCTAGAACGCGATGGCGGGCATCGAGAAAAATCACACCGAAAACTTCATGCTCTTGTTGCGCAAGATGAAGTTTCAGATATGAGGCCACGGCGTCAGGTGACGTCAGGTTGGGGCCGCGGGTGAACAGCCGACGATCCAGAATGTGCAGCGCTTCGTCGATCACCTGGTTTTCTTGGACGATACGATCCGCCTCGACATCCGAGCTTTCAATCAGGGTGAGTTGGGTGCTCATGGTAGTACCTCCGAAGGGAACTTTCAGGGGTACACACCCGTGGGGAGTGGTGGCCCCAAGGTGGTATAGAGTCACGGCTATTAGCCGATGACGTTCTGCTTACATCCGAGTGAATCGGTGGCGTTGTCCGTGCAGGTGTGAATCACAACCGTCACAAGGCAATGAGGAGAAGGTTCTTATTCCCCGGCCGGATTCGGGATCGAAGTCGGCACTGATGGGCATTAACCGAAGCAGCCCATGATGGAGACCGGCAATGCGTTTCTCGATCTCATCCGTCGTGTAGTAGAGCGATAACGTGCTGTAGTCCTCGTAAGCCGCGGCGAACAGGCAGTCGTCGCAAAGCCAGAAGAATTCCATGTTGGTTCTCCTGTGCGGATTGAAGGAAAGGCGCTCGATTGAGCGCCTTGATGTAAAACACAGTGGACTGTTCAGGCGGACTGAACAGCACGTATGGCGACACGGCGAGCCGTGCGGGGAGTGGGTGGAGATTTAGGTTCAATCCTGGATTCCGTTGGGTTGTCGGTATCCTCAGCATCGGCATCAGCTGACGTTGGGGATGACTCACCGTTTGGCGCTTGCTCAGCAGGTGCTGTTGCCTCCTGCCTGGCGGGCGCTTTGTACTCGAATACGCCGTTGACCTTTATCCAGTCGATGAACAGCAAACGACCTTTCAGGCTGGCGCCCGGTTGGCCTTGTTTAGCGCCTTTCTCATAGAGAAATGGGTCAATCCACAGGTCGCCGATACGGAATGACAGCAAGACCTTTTTCTCGGCGTTGACGGCATCTATATAGAGGCGGATCAAGCGTTCAGCTTCGCCTCCAGCGACTTTGCAGTCGAAGCGGGTGTACTCCACTGCATCGGTGGCACCGTGCAGAGCCGCGATATCGCAGGCCATGAACGGCTGGCCGCGACGGACTTGTACTTCACGGACACGGTTGAGGTAGCCGATACCGACGGTGTGCAGATTGAAGTAGGTGGTCGCTTCTTGGGATTGGTTGGCGTGGGCCATGGTGGTTCTCCTATTTCAAGGGAAAACGGCGACGCACAGCCCCTGACGGGGAGGTGAGCCCCGTCAGGGTGGGTAAGATGAAGGCGAGCGATGAGAGACACGCCACCGGCAAGCCGATGACCATCAGGTCGTTACGCCTGCAGGATAGCGGTGCAGCCGAGGAGAAATCCGCAGCAGGTCTGCGGACCTAGGGTAGTGGGCATTCATCACCGCTGAAGCGGTAATCGTGCGAGCCACCGAATGCTGATCGCACTTGGGTAAACCACCACATGCGTGGCGTAGCCTTGAAGGTTCAAGCTACCTGGGCTGGGCTGTCAACGACAGCGAACCACGCCCTTTGTATAAGCCTGTCGCAGGGGGGGCGTCAAGACGCCGTAAGCCGATTTTTTAAGGCCGGAATTCAGTGGCAATCACTGGACGGAAGAAAGTGAGGAGTAGGCCTGGCGGGGTGCCAGGCGAGGAATAAAAAAACCACCTTAGGCGGTCAGACGCAGTCGACAAGCTCCTCGCAAAACTTGATTTAACTGCGCCATGATTCGCCAACCGACCCTTATCGTGGCCTGGGTCGGAATACGCTGGCACGCATCCGCGCACAAAGGGTGCCCAGTGTTTCCCCGGCGGGCTCCGGGGCTGAATGCGATCGCCGTAGCGGATGACCGCTGATGCCTGGCAGAGGCAGCAGTGGTCATCCGCCACCACGATCAGGTCGAGCACAATAAGGGAACGGAATTCCGCAGAAGAGAAGGCTCCGAACTCAAGGAGTCCGACCGAGCTACCCGGAGCGCATCGGTCTTGGGTCGCCGTAAGCGATGATCCTGATGCACTACAGCAGAGCGGGTGGGATCACGTCAAGCCAGGGGGCGAAGAGGTTACTTGCTACTGAAATGAGAGGCCAATTGTTCGACGGTCGTCAGGATAAAGGCACGGTCACTTTCTTGAAGGCCGCTCAGCATGCCCGCGATCATCTGGCCCTGGTCGTTGGGGCGATTGCTCGACTCTGTCAGCAGTTCGTCCATCCGGCAGTCGAAGATGTCCGCCAGTTGCATCAGCTTGACCACGGAAAGCTCCACCACACCCCGCTCAAGGCGCGAAATGGCTTCGCTGCCGATCCCCAGGCGTTCAGCCACCTCTTCCTGGGTCAGATTACGCTGAGTGCGGTGCTTCGCGATCATGCGTCCGATTTGGACTTGGGTTGGATGTTTATGTGCCAAGTGATGAGTTCTCCAATTCAACCCGAATGGTTGAGCAAAGACCCATTGACATGAACATCCTTAACGGTTGAGTATCAACTTATAGGGTTGTTATTTTGACTGAAATAGCTGTTTGTCGCGACGTGACATCTATTCCTCCAGGAATCAGAGGCCGAAGCGACCAGCGAGACTGAGCGGTCTGATAGGGCCAAACGGAGGAAAGGTTGAGCATGGATGAGCAGCGCGAGAACGTCATGGGCCTGATCTGGGATCGAACACTGGAGCTGTTCATCAAGATCCATGACTGCCCTGATAACCCCGAACACCTCGACAGCCTTGTTCATTGGCTCAACGAAGATCCTGCTCACCTGGAAGCATTCAACGAACTGGGGCAGATATGGATTGCGACAGGTATCGCTTTGGCCCGTGAAATCGGACGACCGCTAGACGACTTGGAGAAGGATCAGCCGCCGCTGATGATGCACTGACCCTGTACATCAACCCTAAGATTTTGGGGGATCACCAATGGCGCGTCATGGTGGCCGCGTACCTTTGCTGATCGGCAGAGTGCCTTTGCAGTCCGGGTAGTGGGAGCATGACCAGAACGGCCCTGATTTTCCCTTCCGCCTGAGCATTGATGCGTTGCAAATGGGGCAGACAGGCCCGGCTTCGACCGGTACCGACAAGGTAAGCGCTCCGCATTTTGCGATCAGCTGCGTAATCCAGTGCGCCTGCTTGGCAACGAATGCATCCAAGGTCAGACGTCCCGCTTCGATTTCATCCAGCGCTTGCTCCCAGATCGCTGTCATACCCGGATCTGCGACTGCTGCGGGTACCGCTTCGATCAGGGTATGGGCCGCTGCGGAGGCCGTTAATGCACGTTTTTTCTTCAGCAAGTAACCGCGATCAATCAACCCCTTGATAATGCCGGCTCGCGTGGCTTCGGTGCCGATACCGGTGGTGTCCCGAAGTTTCTGTTTCAAACGCGGGTCGTTGACCAGCTTGGCCACATTTTTCATCGCCCTGATCAGATCACCCTCGGTGAGCGGTTTGGGCGCGGCGGTGCGCATGGACTTGAGTTCGACGTCGTCCACTGCGCACTGGCTACCCTGTTGTAGGGCGGGCAACACCTGGGTCTTTTGACCGGGTTCATCGTCTTCGGGGTTGTCGGAGAGTAAGCCTTTCCAGCCCAAAACCAGGATCTGTTTGCCCACAGCAGTCAAGCGCTCTGCACCGCACTCCAGCTCGACCTCGGTTCGATCAAACTCATGATGCGGTAGAAATTGCGCGAGATAATGGCTACGAATCAATTCGTAGACTTGGCGCTCTTGTTCAGACATCCGCCCAAGGTTCGCCGGCTCGGTGGTGGGGATGATGGCGTGGTGCGCGGTGATCTTGCTATCGTTCCATGCTCGTGAGCGCAATGATCGATCGATGCTTCCGAGCGCTGGGCGTAACGCGGGATCCATTTTGAGCAGGGCATCGAATACCGCGGCTACCTCGTTGAACATGCTCTCTGGCAAATAGCGGCAATCGCTGCGCGGATAGCTGGTGGCTTTGTGGGTTTCATACAAGGCTTGGGCGATGTTCAGGGTTTCCTGAGCGCCGAGTCCCAACTTGCGTGAACAGACTTCTTGCAGTGTGCCTAGGTCGAAGGGCAGGGGTGGCGCTTCGCGCAAGTGCTCAGTCTGCAGCGAGACTACGGTGGCGGTCTTGCTGCTGGAAATCGCTTGGACGGTCTGGCTGGCAAGCGCCTGCTGCAGGCAGCGACCGGCTTCGTCACGTCCTGAGCTTGGCGGTATCCACGACGCGATAAAGGATTGCCCCATTGAAGACAGGTGCACCTCCACCACCCAGTACGGCACAGAGACGAAGCTGGCAATCGCGCGGTCTTGTTCAACCACCAAGCGCAAAGTGGGCGTTTGGACGCGTCCAACCGACAGCACGCCGTCATAGCCCGCCCGCCGTCCTAGGAGGGTAAACAAACGACTGAGGTTCATACCAATCAGCCAATCGGCGCGGCTGCGGGCGAGGGCTGAGTGATAGAGCGGGAAGGTCTCCTGACTAGGCTTCAGCGAGGACAGTGCTTTGCGAATCGACGCCTCGTTGAGTGCGGATAACCAGAGGCGCTCAACAGAACCACGATAGTTGCAGAGCTCTAGTAACTCGCGGGCAATCATTTCACCTTCGCGATCGGCGTCGGTGGCGATGACGACGGTGGTAGCTTCGCTGAGCAGGTGTTTGATGACTTTGAACTGCGCGACAGTTTTGGGTTTGACCTCAACCCTCCACTGCGCGGGAATGATCGGTAGATGATCCAACGACCAGGTTTTGTACTGATCGCCATAGGCTTCAGGTGGGGCTGTCTCCAGGAGGTGACCGATACACCAGGTGACGGTCGTCTCGGGTCCGATCAAGCAACCATCGCCACGTCGGCTGGCTCCGAGTACCTTGGCGATGTCACGACCTTGGGAGGGTTTCTCGCAGAGAAAGAGACGCATAGAGCTGCTCCGGGTTGAGTTCGGAGCAGCGTTGTTGGAAACAGCAGTGGCGAGCTATGAGAAACCTGAATGGCAGGTTCCTCATATTAGTCGGTGAGGGCAGTCTTGGTTGGGGGCGAGGCTACTACCTTGTAGTCACGTGGACGACAGTGCTTCACGAGCAGCGAGTAATGACAAGCCAGGTACTTCGCGCAAAGGCGCAATTTTTATGCCTCAAATCCGTCATACCGATGGTGGCTACCCTCTGCTCTTTTTGGACTTCGACGCAGGCGAGTTGGCCTCGTCTGTAGCCTGCCCGACGGGAGCTGCAGACGAGGCTGATTCACCTGAGCGCTCCCGCATGACCACGTTCTGCACGCGATGAGGCAGGATGCCGACACGACGCGCCTCGATCTTGAAGGTCACCCGTGCGTTGTCTTCGCTGTCCTCCCACTCATCGCGCACGGTGCGGCCTTCGACCAACACGCGCATACCTTTCTGGTACAGCGTTCTCCAGTGTTCAGCTTCGCGGTGCCAGAGCTCGACCGGCGCCCAATAGCCGCCTCGATCTTCGTAGCTGCCATCGCGTGGCACGGGGTTGTCGAAGTACACATTCAGCCGCAGCAGACGCCGTGGCTCGTCATTGCCTGACGGGAACTCCTGGAAATCTGGCGCACTGCCGATGTTGCCTTCGCCGACGAAAAAAGTACTCATGGAGATATCTCCGCTGCTGGTGTGGACTGGCGCAGCAGCCGTTCGGCGCTGGCCATTTTGATCGCGCAGGTTGAAGCCTGACGGTAAAGCGAATGCATCACGCTCATCTGCAAGTTCAGTGCGATACGCTCGTTTTCGAAACGGTGCAATCCCTCGCGTACGGCTTGGGGTAAGGCCTTGTTGGAGACCTGTCGTTCCCAGACCGCAACGCCCATACGGGCAAAATCGCGGGTGCGCCATCGCAAAAAGGTGCTGCGCGCACTGGTGTTCTGCAGCACCAATCGAATATCCAGCAACGAGTAAGGCGGTTGTCCGGCCTGCTGCGCCACAGCCTCCATTAGGCGACATAACTGCGCCTCGGTTTCCCTCGCCACCTGCGCCAGGTATTCCAGCTCCCCCTTACCCTTAAAAGGTTTTAAAAGGCCTTTTAGGGAGGCAGCGTGTTCGAGCTGTCGATAGGAATCCGGTGTGAGTGTTTCGAGGGGGATTGGCTGAGTCGAGATAATGGACTTCATGCTTCGTCCTCCGACTCATCGACTGTCGCAGATGTCTCTACTGCGTTCTCCGCCAACGCGTCAGCGTCATCCACCGCCACAGCACCACGACGAACGATGGGTGGCGCGAACTGGGAGCGGCGATGCCCCTCAAGGATGTCCGTAGGGGGTAATCCAAACTTCTCCATGGCCGCTAGAGCACGAGCGTTATTCGCCGCCATGTCATCACGGGTGACGCCAGCAAGCCGATAGCGCTGTGCCTGGCCGAACAGGCTGCGGAGCAGATGTGCACCGTCGTCGATCCAGGCTTCCATGTCTCTGCGGCCAATCAAGGCGGTGTGATGGGCCAACAGGGTGTGGCGCACCAGCGTGTCGTAATCAGTTAGCAGGTAAACGGCAAGAAACCCAAGTTGGCTGCCGATGTACAAGGGCAAGGAGACGGGATGAATGTTGAGGTTATCGCTCATGTCGATCTGCGCCGGCAGGTCCTGTCTGATCCGGTCCAACTCCTGGGTCAGTTCCAGCATCCCAGCCTTGGCCTGCATCAATTTTTCTTCGAGCTGCACGATCGCCCAGTCGGCATAAGGATCGTCCTGCGCTGCGGCTTGTTTGATCAGGTTAGTGACGCTGATGTAGCCGGCCATACCCATGATCGAGTGGACGCCTTCGCGTGCGGTTCGGCCTTGCCAGATTCGGGCGGCGTGGTGGGTATGCAGTGTCAGGGTAATGCTGCTGCGCAACGAACCCAGGTTGAGCTGATAGTGATCGGCCACGGTGTTGTCCTCGCATAGGCTTGGACGGGGACGTTGCGACAGATGGGGGTCAAGGACAGTAGAAAAGCTGAATGCGGTGTGTTCGGTTTGGTGCGAAACGGATAATTTTCGACACGCTAGACAGTGATGCCAGTGGCATCAAATCTACTGACGTCCAGAGCGTTTGCTGCGCAGCTGGCGCAGTTCATCCAGACACGCTTGGGCGAGGGCAGAGGCGGGTTCGCCCTTTTTCCTAAGCTGGCGCGGGGGAGCGGGTGGCGGTTCTGCAATGGGTAACGATTCAGCCTGACCTGCCCATGGGCGGAAATCGCCTTTCAACGCCCGCTGTATCAGGCCCATCAGATACGCCGCCGGTTTGCGAACGCTTCCTGCCGCACATCGCGCCCCAGCTTCGTTGAGCACCGCCTGCCGATCCGCTGGTTCCAGCTTGTTCAGCGCCACGGTGACGGCCTGTCGCTCGCTCGGACTCAGGTGCAGCGGATCAGGCCAGTGCAGGTTATCCACTGCTGGGGTCGCGCGCGGTACCGTACAAATACTTTCTTTTAATACAGTACAGGGAGTGTTCGGATTCCGAACGCTGCCGGAAACCTTGGCGTTGAGACCCGGTTCGGAATCCGAACGAGGTCCCGCACGATTCCGAACGGGGTGGCCGCCACCCAGTTCGGAATCGTGTAACGCTTCATCGGTCGCCTGATCCAATCCTTGTTGTGTCCAATGTTCACTCCAACTGTCGAGCCGGGTGGGGAGTCGACCCAGATCGATATCGGTGTCTTGGCGGATTTCTTCCAAAACATGCTGAGCGACAATTCGCACAGCCTTGGTTGCATGATCGAGGGCGTGTCCGACTAGCTCCAGGTAATCCTGATCCAGCTCCATGGCTTCGGCGGGGGTTAACGGTTCATCGTGCAGGACGTACAGAGAACCTTGTAGGCGGCCGCTGAGCTGATCGCGGCCACGACTCACCAAGCTAAGCCAGCGCGTCAATCTAAGCATCATCAAGACGCGAGCGATGGTCTCACGGGAGGCTGACGCACCGTAGGGTACGCTCGACAAGTAAGGTTGCAGATCTTCATAGCGGGGTGTGACCACGCCCTGGCCTTGTAGCATGAGTCGAAATACTTGCCATGCATTACGCTCCAATGGCGTCAGCCGACAATCCAGCAGCAAGCGACGCGGCACGACTTCGTGTGATTGGCCGCTGAACAGAAATCCAGCCTGAAGAGCCTGATTGGAGGGTGGTTCGGTGGTAGGGCGTGCGGGCCAGCGCTCATTTAACTGCTGGCTGCATTGCTGCAGAACACGTTGCCAGCGACTGGACGGGGCAGTGTTCATGTTCCGTTGCTGTAATGGTCGATCTGCTGCCAAACGATGGTCAAGCTGATCTGTTGCTCCTCTGCCAACATCATCATGGCATCGAGCTGATCCTCAGCACCGTCCTCAGCGCGTAGTTGGCACCAACGCTGCCAGAGCGCATGTTCCTGCGCTTCGCTCAAGTTCTGGGGGCGGCCCTTACGGGTTTCTATCTTGAGCAGACGTCGACGCAGGGCGGTTTCCGAGTGCGCCAAGCCGAAGCACTGATACATGATGGTACTGCTAGCACCGAGCTTGAGAGCTCGATTGATCAAACGCTCGTTCTGTTCGTCGCGTTCGGCCTGGTCGATCAACCGATGCAACACCGGCGAATCAATCTTGACCTCAACCCAGGGGACGGTGGCATGGGCCAGGCGTGACAGTGTGGTCGGCGGTAATGATTGCAGCAGGTAGATGTCGTCTTCACCCAGTCCTAGTGCTTTGCAGCGTTGCAGATTACCCAGGCGCAACTCGTGAAGGACCTGGGTCAGCATGGCCTGGTTGAGCACATTGAAGGACAGGTTCATGGCAGCTCCCTTGGTGAATCGTCTTCATGGGTTAGCGTTAAGTCGATCAGGCGCCGGGCTAAGCGAATGAGGCGATACAGTTTGATTAACAAATAGTCGGGCAGTCGCTCCAGTCCTACGTCCACGGCGGGACGATCGGCCAGCGGGAGTTGATAGACCCCCAATAGCAGTTGCCCGAACAGGGCTGAGGGCAATTGCTTGCGATCCTCCCAGCTCACTTCGTCTTGGGCACGCAGCAGGGCCAAGAGCAGTAGGTGAACGCCGGCCGCACGAGGCGCTGCAAGATCAAGTTGCTCGATGCTGAGGGCGAAGCCCAGGCCATGCTTCTGGTCGAAGATGCTCTCGGGATGTCCGGCATAGGCCGCCATTTCCCGAGCCAGGCCGGCAATGGCTAAACGCAGTTGTTCGGGGGTGTCCAGTGTTGGTGCGATAATCCAGATGTCGTCGATCGAACAGGTTGCGACGGTCTTTGCTGATTCGGATGCAGTGGCGCGATCTATCTGTTCGCGGATCTGCTGGACACGTGACGGAGGGCGAGCTGCTGATACGACCTTCTTTTCGGGAAGCGTGAGCTGCTCCTCTCGCTCTGTTTCGGCCTGCGTCCTGGTTTCAGTTGATTTGGAATGCGGCTCGGTGGGGTGAGGCTCGGCCGTGGGCTCATTGACGCTCGGCAGAGAGTTGTTCTCCGGAGGCGTGACGACCACGCCGGGCGTCTGGATAACCCGTTGGGTATCACCCATCTCCAGGGCCAACATGCGGTATGACTGTCCGAGTAAGCGACTCATGCGTTCGAGCAGTTCATCCTGGATTCGCTCAAGGTCGAAGGACTCTGGGTCGGCATCAAATTGCCCTAAGGTGTCGAGCCAAAACTCGGGAAAAGCGATGGCGTCGGTTGGATAACGATTCCAGGTTCGTTCAGCCTGGCTACGCAGACCAATCAGGCGTTCAATTTTTGGTTTTCCCAACCCGGCATACAAGGTTTGTGGAATGGCGGGCAGTAGATGTTCGAGAGTGTCGAGCATCCGACTGATATGCGACTGGGAAATCGGATAGCCTCCAGCGGCAAGACGTCGTGCCAACTCACGTTGCGAGAGTGTTGCTCCCTCTGATTCGAGCATGGTCTTGAGTTTGGTCACTGCCAGAGCACGTTCGATGAAGGTGAGCTGGCCGTGCAGATCGCTTTCAGCAATATGGCCGAGTAGAGCGCTGATTTCATCGGTCCAGGGTCGGAACAGGCAATGGATTCGGAAGAAACGCTCGTCGCGGGTTTCGTGCCACAGCTCGCCAAGAATTGCCAAGCGTGTATTACCGCCGTTGCGGATGATGAAATGGGTTTCACCAGGGCGGCGGGTAATCGGCGGCGGTTGATCCAGCCCGCGCTCACGGATTGAGGCCTTGATGTCGTCATAAAGCGGGTTACGGATGAACCGCGGGTTGTGTTCGTAGGGCCGCAACTGCTCCAGAGTGATCAGCATAGGCGTATCAGTGAGTGGATCGGACAACCGCTCCATTTCTGGACCGTGGGGGAAGTGGTCCTGGTGCAGTTTGCCGGTGATTTCCTCCTGACTGGGCTTCTTCATTGGAAAAGCCTCAGTTAACGCCGGTTACGCAAATGGTCACCGACCTCGAACTTAACGATCTCGGCTGTTGCCGAATCTTCGAAATACCGAGACAGTTCCGCGAGAAACCAACGCATGACCGATCGCCCACGTTGCAGGCGAAACACCACGGTGCAGTATTCCTCGCTAGGTGGATGATCTTGTCGAATGCATGGCTGAACGATGATGGGAAACTGATCCAACATCAAAAGACTCCTCGCCAAACGCTGTTGGCCTCAAGGTTGAACAGTCAAAATGACTTGGCGATAAATACCGTCTTCGGAAATCGTCTCATCGAACCTCTGCACATCTGCTCACCTTAGAGATCGCTTCGCGCCATTCCGGAAACAGTTCAATAGCCAGCGCTTGCATGGTTTCCAAAGGTGAGGGCGAATGTCTTTCACGTGACCGACGCGTTTCGATTCGGTGGACTGGTAGGCCGAGGGAGGCGGCATTCAGATACGCGACTCGATCGGGAATTACGGTATTTAGGACCAAAATGTGAGTAGCCCCAGCGAACGCTTCATGCAGGCCACGGATGATCATACGGGTGTCCACCCGAATGACATTCACCTGGTTCAGCAGTAATCGCAAAGGAGGCGGAGTAATGCCCAGGTGACGAAACGGTTCGAGTTCACTGAGCAGCTTCAAGGTGCCGCGGCCCAGTTCGCGAGCGGCGAGCATTTCCGGCGTGATGGGCGATACAGCGAGATCGGAGGCCAGTAGCGCCATCTCCAGCAGCACGCTACGTGCACCCTGAGTGTCGATCAAAAGCAGGTCATAACGGGAGCGGAAATTGTCCAGCAAATTGCGCAGCCGTAATCGCCCGTCAGGGGCGTGCAGCAGTAATGTACTTAACCGGCCCTGACCGTCGTTGGAGATGATCAGGTCGAGCCCGGCAATCACGGTCCTGGAAACAATCTGTACAGGCGTTGTTAAGTTGAGTGCAATGAGCTCGTACGCGCCAGCGACAGCTTTCTGGTGTAAGGCGTAATAGCTGGAGAGGGTGGGTTGGCTATCTAGGTCGAGCAGTAGGACGCGTAGACCAGCATCCGCCAGCAGACCGCCGAGATTGGCGGCTACTGTGGTTTTGCCTACGCCACCTTTAGTGGAAACCACCGATACCACGCGCATAGCATCAGCTCTGCTGCGCCAAGCGCTCAGTGATCCACTGTTCGATCTCCAGCGAGTCCCAGCCTACGGCGCGCAGTCCAATGCGTTTGGCTTGAGGGAATTGACCTTCCTTCATCAAGTTGTAGATATGCGCACGCTTGAAGCCGGTTTTTCGCTCCACCTCCTCGCGTCGCATGATGTGACGATCGGACGATTGCTGTGGTTGAGACGCGGTCGGAAGGGCTTGCGTTTGCATGGTTGTCACTCCTTGGCACCGGATGGCGCATGGTGGGAAACGACCTGAATTGAATAGCAGAAAAGTGGGGGAGTCATTGCATTGCAATCGATGGGACTGCAGTGCAATGGCTACTGTTTAGCTTGTGAAAGACTACGTCTACCTGCCGCGAATTTTTCGTCTAGTGAGCGCTTGCTCAGCCCTGCAACACCGTCATAGTGCGCGGTGATAGAGTCAACAATGGATGCTTGGCTGTCGAATATTGAATGCCGTCTTCCCGATTTAGACGATCCCAGCAAGGTATTAATAAGTGCACCAATGACATTCAGAAAGCTCACTTTGCTTTGATCACTGAGATGTTTTTTATTGTCGACCAGTATGCGTAAGCTTTCACGCTCCAGTCCTGCTTCGGCGAGTTCGGTTGTTAGAGTTTGAAGTGCCGCTTCGGTTGCTTTTAGCTGCACCTGCAGCGCATCCCTGTCCGCCTGCAATACGAGATAAGTCCCATATCGGATATATTCCTTGTCGGATAGCGCCAAGCTAAAGAGAAACGAGGGGCGCTGGTCTGGATGGTGATGAATCATCCACCACTTTAAGTCAGAATGTCTGATTGTCAGCACCCGGAGGTCAACAGGGGTACCGGATGCGACTGAGGTACCGAAGGCACCATAACGCAGCTCATGATTGCGTATAGCATCCAGAATTTTTTCAGTGTTGGAATGTAAACACGGCCACTGGGGGAATGTGACCGCAAGTAGATCAGGGCGGTCCCAGGCTGCCTCGAGTATCTGAGTTTCGAACGCCATTAAATTGCACCAGCGTATCGCTACATCAATGGGACGGTAGAACAATTTTGCATGTGGATTAAAACTATTCTGAATATCCATAGGGATAGCCTCTATTAGAGGGTAGGCCCGCCAGGTACCGAATTAATATCGATCCACGATCTAGCTTCCGTGCGGGTGATATCCTCTGTAAAACTGAATATTAAGGGCTCGGTTCTCTATAAAAAATTTACGTGATTAGCAGTGTTAAAATTGTGTGCCCGTTGAGCTGAACGATGCTCTTTGGCTCATAGCAAGACCGTCACTGATAGATCAAGAATCTTACTGCTGTCGCAGTCGATTGAGGGGATCTCTTCGCTCAAGATCGTCATGTTTGACGAACTCCAGCCCCATGGCTTGGTTGAGTTTATACCAGAAGTAAGCCTGTCTGGGTTGCACTCGTCGTTCAGGGGCTGGTACGAACTTTGTCTTTGCCAACTTTGATATTTACTGAATTAACCAAGTGGTTTTCCAGCTGTTTCCTTAACCATCATCAACCCTGCCAGCGTAAAGCATAGGCAAAACATCACATAGATTGCTGGCGCGTTGTTGTTTTCGGTCAATCCAATGAGCCCCGTTGCAAAAAACTGAGCAAACCCTCCGAATATCGATACCCCCAAGCAATAAACAGTTGATAGCCCGGTAGCGCGAATCGTACGCGGGAATAGTTCAGTAATCATCACAACCGTAGGCACAATGATGAATACCAACAGTATGGAACTCAGTACCGAAACTGTTAGCAGCGTCCCTAAGGTCGGATATTGGTTCATTAGCATAAAAGAAGGATAGATTAGTACCATCATCGGGATGCTGCCCAACACAATAGTGCGTCGGCGACCGATACGATCACTGAGCCGGCCGACCCAAATTGACAGGCATATCTGGACCAGCGCGCCTAGACAAGAGGCCCCGGTACCCATCGCCAGGGGTAAATGCAGCACAGTAACGGTGTAGCTGGTCATGTAATCCAGAACGGTATAGGCAGAGGCAGTGCTGCCAATCACCAGCATCACTCCGGCCAACAGCATGCGTCGATAACGGGTAAATATCAGGCGAATACCGGGTACTGCTGCGTCAGCCTGCGGCAAAGCAACAGCGGTTTCCTCAAGATGGCGACGAATATAAATCCCAACAGGTATCACTAGGATGCCAAGTAAAAATGGTAGGCGCCAACCCCAACTCTCCAGAGCTTCAACCGGCAGAAAAACGCTAAGGGCCAAAGCAACTAGGGCGCCGAGAAGGAAGCTCAAAGCTTGGCTAAATAACTGCCAGCTAGCATAAAAGCCACGATTGTGATCGTCGGCGTACTCCATCAGCATCGCCGTGGAGGCACCTACTTCGCCGCCGATAGCAAATCCCTGTATCAGTCGCGCCAGCACAATCATGATGGGAGCAGCAACACCGATTTGAGCAAAGGTGGGAGTAACAGCAAACATGAACGCTCCCAACGCCATTAGCATCAATGTTAAAATCATAGCTGGTTTTCGACCGACCCGATCAGCATAGGAGCCAAGTATCAGGCCGCCAATCGGACGCATAACAAAACCAACTCCGAAGGTGGCTAGAGCTAGCAACAATTGGCCAAGGGTATCTTCTACCGGGAAAAACTGACGACCAATTAATGTGGCAAAAAAACTGTAGACAGTGAAATCATAAAACTCAAGACCAGAGCCAATCGTGATTGCGGCAATCGCGCGCGCGCGGACCGGGTGCCGGGCACTAACATAAACAGCGGATTCAGTACCAACTGATCGGGGGATAGACACGGACATAGGATGAGCTCCTAGCAGTAGTGGGTAGAGTTAAACTTGGTGAAAATCAGACTAAGAAGCTTTCAACCAAACGTACCCAGTAGCTGGCGCCGATTCCCAGGCAGCTATCGTTAAAGTCATAGCCAGGGTTATGCACCATGCATTCACCCTGCCCATCACCATTGCCCATGAATAAGTAACTGCCAGGGCAATGTTGTAGCATCACAGCAAAGTCCTCGCTTCCTGCAATCGGCGCCATATCGGGAATTAGCCCTTCCTCCCCCAGCCAATCAACGGCCACTTGACGAGCGAAGGCCGTGCTGTCGATATCGTTGATTAGAGGCGGAAAGTGCTCGCCGTCGTGAACCTCGACACTGGCACTCGCGCCGAAACTCGCTGCTTGAGATTGCGCAACGGTGATAATACGACTGATCAATTGATCGCGTACTTCCAACTTCAGTGCACGTACGCTCAATTGCAGCACTGCATGATCGGGGATGACATTGGGCGCGTCACCTGCATGGAACGAACCAACTGTGACCACTGCGGTGTCGAGTGGATCGACATTGCGCGACACGATGCTCTGCAACGCCATCACGATGGCCGCACCGGCCAGTACCGGATCAGTTGCCTTGTGCGGAATACCACCGTGCCCCCCGACACCTTCGATGCGAATGGTCACGGTATCGCTTGACGCTAGGAACGGGCCGGCTCGGAAGCCGAACTTTCCCGCAGGCAGCCCGGGCATATTGTGCATCGCGAACAATGCATCGCAAGGAAACAGCTCCAGTAACCCGTCATTCAGCATTCGCTGGGCGCCGCCATCACCTTCTTCGGCTGGTTGAAAGATCACCACCAGCGAACCATCAAACTGTCGGCTACTAGCTAAATATTTCGCTGCTGCCAAAAGCATCGCAGTATGACCATCGTGACCACACGCATGCATCACGCCTTCGTGGCGGCTGGAATATGGCAATCCAGTCTGTTCTAAGATAGGTAGCGCATCCATATCGGCACGCAAGCCAATCATCTTACGACCTTTGCCATGACTCAAACATCCCACGACACCCGTTTCTCCAAGGCCGCGCCGCACCTCAAAGCCCCACTCATGCAGCTTACTCGCTACCAAATCAGACGTTGCAAACTCCTTGAAGCCCAACTCCGGATTGGAATGGATATGTCTGCGCAGTGCTATCATCTCGTCTTCAATCGCGCGGATTCCGGGTAGCACGGGCTGATAGGTCATCTTCTTCACCATATTATTGTCAATAGTTGCCGTAATAGGCAGTTAATGGCGTGTTGACTCGCATTCTCAGGCGGTCAAGGGCTCCTTCATGAGCGTATTCAATATGTACGCATTTCGGCAGTCTCAAAAAATGGTTGCTGAAAACCTATGGTTTACACCTAGAATACAAATTCGGAAGTAGCATACGAGCTGTTGCCTAACTTATTACGGCATAGCAGCAGCTTGCCGACAGAGGTAAAAATCGTATGACTGTAAACTCTAATTGTGGAAGCAAGGATAGGGGCGATCGATGAAACTGAATCAGTTACGCGCACTGGTGATGACCGCCGACTGTGGAAGCATCCGTGCGGCCGCGCGTAAGCTAGCGGTATCTCAGACGGCAGTGGCCAAGGCACTGCGAGAATTAGAGGAGCATTTACAACTACCGTTATTGGTTCGAAATGCCAGTGGTGTAGTGTTAACTCGTTACGGTCAATCACTACTGCAGCATGCTCGGCAGATGCTTTGTCAACTTGAGCGCGCGCGCCTAGAGCTTTCGCACCTGAGCAACAAAGCCGAAGGTCAATTGCGCCTGGGGATCTCGCCTTGGATGGGCCTGACCCTTCTTCCCGAAGTTGTCACCCTGTTCCGCGAACGGATGCCAAGAGTGCGCTTGGAAATCTTCGAGGGGTTGATGGCCGTGGCGTTGCCCCGACTGCGCGACGGTACGATGGAGTTTGCAGTTGGCTTGGTCTCTGCATCGCTACCACGTCCGGAATTTGTTAGCGACCCTTTGTTTGCCTACCAGATGAGTGTGGTCGCCCGTCACGATCATCCTCTGCGAGCCAGCCGTTCCATCCATGAACTTCTCGAGCAGGATTGGGTTGTCAACTACCCGGACGCAAGCCATGATGTTCTGATGACTGAAATATTCTGGCAACATGGCGCGCATATCGATGTTCAGCGGATTCAAAGAGTGCAATCGGTCCAACTAACGCTATCATTAGTTGCGCAGACCGATATGCTCAGCTACTTTCCACGACCAATACTCACCGTCCCGATGTTTAGCGATCGAGTTCAATGTCTGGAGTTGATCGAGACCAATGAGAAAGATATCATCGGAATCGTTACCCCACGCAACGCCCAGCTGGGTGTGGCAGCGCAGTGCTTCGTCGACTGCCTGACACAGGTGATTCGCCGGCGTGCCCGCTCGGCGAATATGGAGGATGTCCGGCTTTTTGATACGCTGGACCTATTGATCTAAGTATATGCACTGCATACCGTGATACGGTGTTCCTTTAGTTAACTGACCAGGTTTTAGATGTAACAAGTGCTACTAAATACAACCCCATCCCGAATATTCCGTGCCCCACGAACTGAATCACTCGAATATAAGTGGAGTTTGGCATGTTCGCACTTGCAACTCCCCCCCCCATTGCCGGAGACATCAAGAACCAGCCAGCCAAAATTGTGACAAAGCCGACGATAAGGGCAGGAAATAAAGTAGGACGGCGGGCCCAGTCCATACCCCAGATTGCGATCAGTATAGCTGCATAAATAATCCCAATCAGATAATGCATTGTCCAGCCAACCGCATTTTCCGCCGGCATCTCAGCCGCCGCGCTAATGTCGATATGGATGAATTGACCTTTCGTCATGTAGCTAAACCATCTGCCTGGCATAGCCCAATTTGGATTAGGTAGCGCCAAGATAAATGCAACTAGCCTTCCCCATATATCGTAAATAGCAGTGGCACCAACCCCAATTGCAATGCTACGTAACATAAACTCAATCATTTATCGCTCCCCTTTAATTTTGACTACTTCCACGCCACAAATAAATAAAACCAACTAGTACAAGTTTATCGATAGCAGTCTCCAGCAACTTAATTATGGCATGGGAGCCACGGCCAAACCTGCAATCGTCCATTCAGCCAGGTCGCTGTCTAAGCGACGTGCCCTGAATCCAAACGCCTGCAGCGCCGCCACTGCCTCAAAGGACAGGATGCAATGAGCGCCGCGGCAGTAGGCAATGATTTCTCGACCTGATTCAAACTTACCAAGATGGGTTTGAAGGTCACTCAGAGGTATGTTTATAGCTCCTGCGATGTGGCCAGTCGCATACTCGTTTTCGGGCCGTACATCTATCACGGTAACCAAGCCTTCACGCAGCCTTGCTACAAGTTCATCTCGGGAAATTGGCTCCAGGAGTTCCTGTGCACGCAAATAATCAGAACGCAGCTGACCAATAATTGACGCATGCCGCTCACGTACGGCGCGCAAGACCGTTACCAGCGCGCTGTATTCCGTAATGCTGCTGAGACTGTAAAAAATCTGCTTACCACGGCGCTCCGGATCGACGAAACCGCTGCGGCGCAGGATCTGCAAATGCCGGGATGTATTAGACATCGTTAGACCTGTTCGCCTGGCCAGCTCATCCACACTCAAAGGGCCGCCTCGCAGTAGTTCTAGCAGTTGCAATCGATGCGCATGTGCAAGCGCATTCGCGCATTCGGCCAAGGCACCTGTGTCAGAAAATGTAGAATACAATGTTAATACCCTTGATCATTTGCGCATTTGATTGATTGTATAAACATCTCTCAAGAAATACAAGGTGGGGTGCCTTCATATTGCTCCATTCGTCGATCGCGTCCGTCCGAGCGTTATTTTGACAAAGACAAACATTTCCGTCCCCCAAAAAACCGAGGTGTTATCTGTAATTGAACTTCGGACTCTTATAAAACTTGTCCTCTTCAAACCTACTCGCGCACTGTGACGTCTTGATGGCTGAGTGGTTTACAGTCACTAGAGAGAATGTTGGTATGACACCTTTTATTTGCTAATGTGCCCGAGAAGATGAGTTGGTTGCTAGAAAGTAATTAACTTAATATTTGCTCTGTGCCTGCGATTAAATAGCTGAAAAATATGCTGAAACTAACGAATTGTGAATGGCTTGCCATGTGCAACTCACCGAGCGCTATCCTATCGTGATGCGCAGAGTGTCCGTTTAAATCCAGGAGTAGCCGTTTATACTACCCAAACGAGGCCTCCCAATAAGTGTATCAACAGACCGTGATCGGCGGGAGCAGTGTGCGTCACGCATCCGAGCGTATAACACTTTCTTGGCGTACAACCTTGCCGAAATCCGTAGAGGCATTCTAGGTCTATGCAATGAAAACAGTCCATCGGCCAAATCCTTGGCGTCATCCGAGCCGTCGCCGAGCAAATCACTCTACTGGCACTGAACGCTGCGATCGAATTGGCGCGGGCGGGTGAACAAGGACATAGTTCTGCGTTAGTGGGAGAGGAAGTCCGCGGTCTGGCCCTGCGAACTCAGGCCGCCACCCTGCAATTTGAAGGTCTGATAACTGGCTTCAAAGATATAGTCCGCCACTGCACATTACGAACAAACGACTGCTGTAATGACAGCCGGCACACCGTCGAAGTGACCAGGAGGCGTTGGCGGTCTTTGCCGAAATCGCCACTGAGGTGAACACAATTAAACGGATGAGTCTAAGTATAGCGAGTGCCACTCAGGAGCAGAGTCGCCAATCGACTGATACCCGTTAGGCAAAATCCTCTATCCCTATCTACGTAAGCAAGATTTGATATGAGTTTAGATCAGCCCTCAACATCGCCCCTAAAGGTTGGGATTCGGGTGGGCTTTTTCGTTGCGATCAGAGTATGTCATTCGGCTTGCCGTGGGCCATGCCCCGTCCATCGTTTGAAAGCCCTCCGAAAATTATGGGCATCACTGAAACCTACTTCATAGGCCACTTCGTCAATAGTCATACGCGGGTTGTTTAGTAATATGAGCGCGCGATTCATGCGGATCTGATCCAGTATATTTTGGTAAGACTGCCCTTGGTCTGCCAAGCGTCGTCGTAAGGTTCTGTCACTCATGCACAACTGTGCTGCGACAGCCGCGAGGGCTGGCGTCTGGCGAAGATCACGACGGATGATTCGTTCTATAGATTCGATAAACTCATCCTCCGTCGATTGGTGGGCAATGGTCATTTGTAGAAACGCCAAGGCCTGACGATGACTGAGTGGATCGTAAGTGGCAATCCTCTTGTCAGCCCAACGTGCTTCACAGGTAAACAGGTTTTCCTTCTGCTCATAGCGTATAGGACATCTAAATACCTGATCATAATGAGCTGCGTAGGGAGGTTTCGAGTAATTTAAATTGATAGAGGTAGGGTTGAAGGTATCTCCCACCAGAGCACGCACCAAGTTCAGAAAAATACCGAAGGTTTCTTCGATCAGAAATGTTTGGATATCAGGTTCGTGGAACATACTATTTGCACGAATCGACATGTATTTTTCGCTATCGACTCGGTCAAGTTGCAGAAGAGTACCAGCATGACTCTGCATTTTTAGGCCTAGGTTAATTGCTTCATCGAGTGTCGGACTGGTAAGCATTGCGTATCCCACTAGTCCAATTGAACCGATGGTTTCATTGGTTCCTATATCAAGCCCCAATCCGCGATCTCGACCCTTGGTCAATTCCAAGGCCCGTCGAATCATTGACGCGGCTTGACGAAATGAAACGCGACAGTCTGGATTTGAAAGGTCACTGGTATCGAACCCTAACCCCATGCATAAGCGCGTCGGATCAATACCAAAATCCTTGCTCATTCCGGTAAGGCAGCGCAAAAGATAAACATGCAAATTTGCTGTTGTATAACGAGCAGAACCATCCATCAAGCTTTCCCTTTATTTTTCTGTTTCTAAAGTCTTAGCGGTGTTTTGTCCAAATATCTACGACTTTTTGCGTCGTCTTGGTCAAGCTAAAAACAACAGGTCAGCTTCCCCGGTTGCTCGTTTTTTTGACTCGCGCTGTGGCGCCTAGTGGCCATTCCAGCCCCATTTCCGTTCCTGTATACCCTCAACAGGCTTAGCGTCGTAGCCTTAGTATTGATTCACCACGTTCCATAACAGAAACCTGCTTGACAGGTCTTCTAGAGAAAATAGCCATGTAGTCAAAGACCTCTGTTTGCGTTCGTATCGCTAGTATTAGCCGGTTAACTGCCTCAGTGGGCTTGCTCTGGCCTGCGACGATGAATCCAAACCTGTTCCGTTCGATGCCAAAGCTACCAGCGTGATACCAGTGGATAAAGCTCTCGCGCAAATTTACGACAACCAGTTGCAAAGCTTGTCATGCCAATCCTGCCTCCGGTGCGCCGCTGGTAGGCGATGCCAAGGCTTGGGCGCCTAGGATGCCCAAGGTGTCGACACTCTGCTGGATCATTAAAGGCTATAAGAGCATGCCGCCGATGGGGCTTTACGTGCAGTGCTTGGAAGAATAGTTCTTGGCGCTGACTGCTTTCATGTCCAGTAAAAAATTCCAATAACACCACTGGGGGTAATTTGTATGACTATGGGTCTTTCACGACGTCAGCTGTTTCAGCGTGCTGCTGTGGCGGATGTCTTCGTAGCTGTGATCGATGCTGACCCGAAATGACTCTCGGCTGTCCGTTTGAGCGACAGGGAAGCCTTTGGTCTCGTTTTATGCTTACCGCGTAGAACTTACGTGAACAGCACAATAAGAACCGAAATGGTAAGGAGATTCAAATGGACATGCCTTCGCTGAAGGAGGAGGTAAGTGAGCAAGAGTGGCAGCTGCGATGCGATTTGGCGGCATGCTATCGATTGGTTGCTTTGTATGGTTGGACGGATCTGGTGTTCACTCACATTAGTGCTCGTGTCCCGGGGCCAGATCACCATTTCTTGATCAATCCCTATGGGCTTCTTTTTGAAGAAGTCACGGCTTCTTCCTTGGTGCTGGTAGATCAGGAGGGCAACCAGGTTCGTGAGTCTGGATTTAATGTGAATCGCGCGGGTTTTGTGATCCACAGCGCCGTTCATGCCCTGCGTACCGACGTTCAGTGCGTGCTGCATACTCACACTCGGGCAGGTGTGGCTGTCAGTGCCCAGCGGGCAGGCCTGCTGGCCGTGTCGCAGCAGGCTTCGTTCGTGCTCACCGGCCTCGGCTATCACGATTACGAAGGCGTTGCTCTGCATGACGACGAGAAGCCGCGACTTCAGGACGATCTGGGACTGCACAGTTTCCTGATGTTGCGCAACCATGGGCTGCTCACTGTCGGCCGAACCATCGCAGACGCATTTCTGGCGATGTACATGTTTGAAAGCGCGTGCCAGATCCAGGTTTCTGCCCAGGCAGGTGGCGATTTGCTCTCGATTGATCCGCAGATTCTTAAGGGCGTGGCTGACGCGGCCCGTGTGCAAACTGAGGGGTTGGGTGGCGCCTTTGTCTGGCCGGCACTGTTGCGCAAGCTTGATCGTCTGGATACCAGCTACAAGAACTAATTTGCTCTTTTGCATGAAGTGCAATTCAAACAGCCGGACTTACGTCCGGAGAATTATATCCATTCCTCCCGACCGTCCTCGGCTGGGAACATCTCATATTGGAGTTTCAAGATGGAATACCTCACTGAAGTCACCGAAAAGTTCAAATCATCTATCACCAGCGGTCCTACTCCTGGTAGCAGTCTGAAAGTCAATCTCAAGGATATAGGGTTCATTTCCGTTTCGGGTACGACCGTGACGAACGATGATATCGACGCCGACACGACCATTGTCATTTCGCGCAAGGATTTCGAAAGCTTAGTCGCTGGTAAGTTGAACGCGCCAGTGGCGTTCATGCAGGGTAAAATCAAGATCAAGGGCGATCCGGGCGCTGCATTACAATGGCTGCCGGTGTTTCAGCGAGGTTGATGGTTGATAGTTAGCCGAAGCTATGACGATTGTTATCGTCATGGCTTGCGAGCGGGTCAGCTCAGTAAAGGTGGAAAGCTGCAGCTTCAATAGTTAGCGTCATGACGATCGAGTGGATTGCATTGAGTCCTCCCTGGCTTTCGTCATATCGAGGGGGAAGTCCTTGTCAAGGGCTTCCCTTTTTGGAGTTTAAAGGGGAGCTTCTGCTCGCCTTGCCTGTAAAGCCTGCTTGCCAATTTGTTCCATGGTGTCGAACAGATTGCGCATTTTCTTCGGGTCGGTGCCCAGCATTCTAATCGCGCGGGCTTGTTCGGGTGGCATAAACACTTCTACGGCTTTTTTCTTGATGGCCTTGAACAGTGTTTCGGCGACGAACTCGGGTGTGACCGAGTCGGTAGCAAAGGCAAATGACGAGGCGTCATCTTGTGCTTCCTGTTCCAGCATCGGGGTTTCCGTTGAGGTTGGGTGAAGGATGGTGAAGTTCACAGGCCCGTGACGTTCCTCCAGAGCGAGCGCATGGTGAAAAGCTCGCAGCGCCTGTTTCGAAGCTCCATAACTGGCGATGCCGGGGAACGGCATGAATGCAGTCATGCTGCATACCGTCACGATGTGGCCGTGGCCTTGCTCGGTAAAATGCTTAAGTGTCGCCAGGGTGCCGGTGAGGGGGCCCATGAAGTTGGTGTTGAGTGTCCGCTGGTGTTGTTCCAGAGAGACGTCCCGGGCGTAACCGGGGCAAACGATGGCCGCATTGTTGATGAGAATGTCGAGCTGACCAAACTGCTTAAGGGTTGCGTCGATAGCTTGCTCCCATTGTTTAGCCGAACAGAT
Organism: Pseudomonas veronii; assembly: GCF_002028325.1. NCBI lineage: Bacteria > Pseudomonadati > Pseudomonadota > Gammaproteobacteria > Pseudomonadales > Pseudomonadaceae > Pseudomonas > Pseudomonas veronii. Next base: position 2,456,700 of record NZ_CP018420.1, read on the forward strand.
ATCCAGCCCAATGGCGCGGGCCTTTTCACCTAGAGAGGTGGCTAACGCGCTGGCCCCTTTAAGGTTGATGTCCGCCAGCATCACGCTGTAGCCCAATGAAATTGCATGTTTTGCACTTGCGGCGCCAATACCGCTGGCGGCGCCGGTCAGCAAGATAACCTGTGGTTTTTTATTCTTCATAGTGTTGTTCCTGTCGCTACCACAAGTGGATAGATCAGTTGGAGGGGAATGAAGCGGGTTGTCCGAATTTGCAGATCGGGACGCCTTGAACGTCGATGTAGCAAGAGAGCAATGTCCCTGCTTGTTCCTGGTCGTCTACTTCCACCGTGAGTGAAGTGACGAAAAGGGTACGGCCATCGATACCGCCGAAACAGGGCATGGTGGTGCCGATCACGGGCATTTGGAGGCTGCGCAGCAATTCGCCCTGAGGAGAAATCTGGTTGATCATTCCTCGGTAAATTCCCGCGCTCCAGTAGTTTCCTTCAATATCCACCGTGCCACCGTCAGGCCAACCGGTTTGCTCGTAGTCGAGTGAGATCAGCACCCGAGGATTTGAAATCTCGCCACTGACGGGGTTGAAGTCATAAGCGTTTATCGCAGCGCTGATACCGTCGGTGTGATAGAGCGTTCGGTGATCCGGGCTCCAGGCCAATCCGTTTGAGACGAACAGGTTGTCCATTACCAGAGTGGACTGGCCGTCGGGCGTCACACGGTAGAGCGCACCTGTGGTGTTGATGCTGTTCTGGTCCATGCTGCCGACCCAGAAGCAGCCGTCGGGACCAACCTTGCCATCGTTAAGGCGATTGTCCGGACGGTCGGGTTCCGGATTGACCAGGAACTGAAGCTCATGGGTCTTCGGATCGAATAGATGCACACCAGACTTGAGGCCCGCGATGATCCGGTTATCGTGGGTCAGACCGATGCAACCAATCGGAGAGGGCATATCAAAGCGCGTTAGTTCGTGGGTAATCGGATCGAAACTGAAAAGAGCCGGTGCATCGATATCGACGAACCACAGCACTTGACGTGCGACGTCCCAGAGCGGGCTTTCTCCCAATTTGAAAGGCACATCGGTGCAGACGGTAATCGAGGGTTCTATGGTGTTCACGGATCAATCTTCCTGATGGAGTAAGAGAGTGGATCAGCCGGGTATTTTTTGAGTCAGTGCGTGTGTCTCCTGGGTACTGCTGCCGCGCAGTGACAGCCAGACAAAGGGCAGCGCAAGTGCGATACCCAGGCCTAGTCCGTAGGAGAACGGGACGCCACCAAATTGAGCGAAGAGCGATCCGGCCACTGCGGTGCCGACACCGGCACCGACGAACGTCACGACAACACCCCATGCTACAAGTGAGCCATCGGGATCGACTTCGGAAAGCAGCCCCGTCATGAACGGAATGATCACGAAGAAAGAGCAGTTGAGCGCCAGCTGGCTCAGGAAATACGCCCAGCCGTCGGTGACGCGAAAGAACCAGATAATCGAACCTATCAAGCCTAGCTGTGCGAGCCAGATGATTGCCAGTCGATGCGTGTGACTGACGCGCAGTGAAGGGATGATTGCGCCGGCGAATCCCAGCAGAGAGGACACCGACAGTAGGATGCCAATCATGGAGGGCGAAAGCCCTACGTGGTTTCCAACGATGCCCGAGACCGCCCATTGGGACGCCTGAATGCCATAGACTAATCCAGTGACTGTCCATATGGTCAGCACCAGGCGAATCGGCACGCGTTTGCAAGAGCGAGATTGAACCGATTGACTGGTAAACCGGTCAATTCCTCGGATCGCAGGAGCCGCCAGCACTGCGACGCCGAGTAGAAGCAGGAACAGCCAGCGCCCCAACCAGCTCTCAGGCAGATACGAAATGGCCACCAGAATGCTGCCGTTGATAGCCCCCGCGAGCAGATTGATTTTGCCCCAGAGTTGGTCGGCCGAGACACGCTGGGAGATGCCAGCAGCGACGATGACGAACAGAATGCCTTCGCAAATACCAGTCAAACCGCGGGCAAGACCAATAGCTGTGATGGTTGTGGCCAGTGCGCTAAGAGTTTGACCGCAGATGGTCCCGACGAGGGCAATCAGAGTGTAACTGCGCGCCGCTCGGGCAATCCAGCGCGGCATAAAGGCACAACTGAGGGCCACCCCGAGTATTTCCACGCCGGCAATTTGCGTTGCGATGCTCTCGTCGAGCTGAAATTGCAACATGACAGCGGCGACCAGGAAGGGTGTTAAAACAAGCCCGCTCGTGGCCAGAGAGTAGGCGAGGGCCAGTCTTATAACCTCACTTGAACTTAGCTCAGGACGCATGGATGGCGTTGCAGCTAGAGCTGATTTCATCGATTCACCTTGCTTGTTGTAATGGGTGGACGTATTACTTTCCGAGCATCAGGCGTGTGATGAAACGGGTCATTTTTCCGTAGGGGGCCGCGATGCGGTGGGACATGTTGAAACGACTCAGTTTGAATACGCCGCGGGCATGGGACATCTGCACGAAGCCATCGTAGCCGTGATAGGCCCCTGTGCCGCTTTCGCCTACTCCCCCGAATGGCAAATCCTCCTGCGTGGCATGCAGCATCGTCCCATTGATGGTCACGCCGCCGGAACGGGTTTGGTCAAGAACCTGTTCAATAGCCTCCCCTTTATGAGAGAAGCAGTAGAGCGCTAATGGCTTGGGCCGATCGTTAATCAGTTCAATGGCCTCATCAAGAGTGTCATAACCGATAACTGGCAGGATTGGTCCGAAGATTTCCTCGCGCATGACGGTGGTTTCCAAAGAGACGTTGGTCAGGATCGTTGGCGGAATCTTTCGCTCCTGAGCCGCACCCTCATTGCTCAGTTGCCAGACCTTGGCGCCCAAAAACGAGGCTTGCTCGATCATGTCATCCAGACGCTCGTAGTGGCGTAGGGAAATGATCGAGGTGTAGTCCTTGTTGGTACTGATGCTCGGATATAGCGTTTTGGCCGCGTCGAGCAAGGCCGCTGCGAATGTCTCGGTCAGGTCGTTGGGAACCAGTACGTAGTCCGGAGCAACGCATGTTTGGCCGGCGTTGAAGAATTTGCCAATGGCGATAATCCTCGCGGCTTTCTTCAAGGAGTAATCGCGACAGAACACGACTGGCGATTTTCCCCCTAGCTCGAGAGTGACAGGGGTTAAGTTGAGTGCGGCAGCAGCCATCACCTGACGGCCGATCCTTGTCGAACCGGTGAACAGCAAATGATCGAAGGGTAAAGTGCTCAAGTGCGCGGCTACTTCTGGACCTCCCGTAACGACGGCGACCAGGTCCTCGGGAAAGCTCGCCCTTACCAGGTCTCTCAATAGGTCCGCAGTGCGGGGCGTAAGTTCAGCCGGTTTGATAATGACGCGGTTGCCTGCCGCCAACGCTTCGATTAGCGGGACCAACGTCAGCGTCAGGGGGTAGTTCCAGGGTGCCATGATGCCGACGACCCCCAGAGGCTGATAGACAACCTCGGCACTCGCAGGTTTGAAGGCGATGCCAACCTTGCGTTTGTGTGGTCGCATCCACGCTTTGAGATGAGCCCGCACATACTTGATGCTGTTCAGGATGGGCATGAGTTCGCCCAGTTCGGTTTCGCTGAACGACCGGTTGCCGAAGTCCATGGAGATCGTTTCCAGAAACCTCTGACGGTTGCTCTTGACCATCTGCTCCAATTTATTAAGCGCGTTAATACGTTGCTTGTAGGAGGGCGCGCCATTGACACGCACGGCTTCTTGCTGAGCGTTGAAGATTGACTGCAGTTCGTTGGCTGGGTCGAGTAATGTTGTAACTGAATTTGCGGGCTGGTTCATTATTATTTTCCGGTGGCGAATCGCAATCTGGATATGCGACTGGAGTTACGGGACTGGCTGCTCAGATCAGAAGAAACACTTTCTCTCGCCTCTGTAGGTGCGTACCTTGTCGATGACCTTGCCGTCTTGAATGAGCAATAGTTCATTGAAGCGCTCACAGAGTTCGCCAGCCTTGGCATGGCGAAACAGAATGGGCTCGCCAATCAAAGGCGCAGTCTCCAATGAGTGGCGCACCGGCGTCTGTACCTCGCCGGCGGATTCGTTGTCGATCAAGCTGCAACCTGCGGGTAACCACGGCAGAGGTACGCGATTTTTGCCAAACGGTCCGGAGGCGATGTAGCCACCTCCCGAACAGGTCACGACGCCGGCTTTCGGGACACGAGTGATGGGTAGGGCAAAGCCTGCGGCGGGTAGTACCTTGAACGCTTTGTAGTGGTCAAACAGCGTCGGAGCATAGAGTCCAGAGCCGGCGGCCAACTCGGTTATCGATGCGTCCTCACGGGTACTTTCGAAACTGCCGGTGCCGCCTCCGTTGACGAAACGCAGTACATGTCCGTCCTTTTTCAAGGCCGCAACAACGGCCTGGCGACGGGTATTGACTTCACGGATCGACTTGCTCTTTAGGTAGCGAATCACTGCATTCTTGATGGCTTCTCCCGGGACATCGTCCATCAGCCCTGCGATTTGTCCCTCATACCCCATGAGCCCTTCCAATACGACACCTTGGCACTTGGCTATTTCCCGAGCCACTGCGAGTGCGGTTGGTACGTCGTGAACCGGGGAGCGATGCACGCCAAAGTAGACGCCCGGAAAAGCTGAAGACATGTCCAGGTCAATGGCCAGTGGAATGACAACTTCCTCTTCCTGCGCGATATGGTTGATCTTAATCACCTGTTCGACGCTATCGACCATTAGCGTTATGGATCGACCCTCTCGTATCTGTGTAGCAGCCGCTCTAATTTCGGTCGGCTCTACACTAGGGTAGGCCACCACAATGTCGTCGAACCCCTCGCTTGCCAGCCAGGCTGCCTCTCCCACCGAATAACACAAAAGACCCTGCATGAACGGTCCTGCCGACAAGATTCGGCGAATGACTTCAACTGAGCGCACTGACTTGGTGACCAGTCGTATTGGCAGGTTGCCTGCACGTAATCGCAGTTGTTCAAGGTTGGTGGCGAAATGATCGAGATCGATAAACGCTGCCGGTAGCCGATGATGGGTCAGCGCCTCTCTGTAATAGAGGTAGTCGTGTGTTGGTGTTTCAAGGCGTGCTGTTGTTTTTGTGTCTACACGGCTCATGGGGCTTTCTCTGCATGATCATAGGATAAAGACGGGGAATACTTCGCCGTAGTGGAGGAAGGATAGAAGGGGCGGGTAACAGCCACCAAGGGTAAAGGAGGCCGTTCTAGGGGTCAGAACAGGCCAGCTAGGTCGATGTTTGGATGGCCGAAACTGACCCGAAACTGGCCTGCGGACCTATGCGAGCATTGTCGATTCTGCTCCTACACTCGAAACCGGCACAGTTCCACAACAAGAAGAAAGGTGAAGTCATGCGCTACGCGTTGATTACGGGAGCATCAGGTGGAATTGGCGCCGAGCTCGCCAAGTTGTTTGCTCGTGACGGAATTGGCTTGGTGTTATGTTCCAGTCCGCGCAGTCGTGACAAGCTCCTGGCTCTGGTTGCCGAGCTGAGGCGGCTATACCCCATTGAGGCTTATGGTTTCTGTGAGGATCTCTCCTTGCCGGGGGCTGCTGACCGCCTGATTGGGCAAGTGGAAGAGCTAGAACTGCCTATCGAGTACCTGGTCAATAACGCGGGTGCCGGCATTGTAGGACTGGCTTATCAAGACTACGATCCAAGCCAACTGACCGCGATGCTGCAACTCAATATAGTCACACTGTCGCAACTTACATTGCATTACGTGAGGCCAATGATTGAGCGAGGTCACGGTCGCATACTCAATCTTAGTTCCTCTGCCGGGTATGTGGTTCCTCATGGTTTGGAGGCTGCTTATGCGGCTTCGAAGGCCTACGTCATTAGTGTTTCCGAATCCTTGTCCCATGATCTGCGAAGTACTGGTGTTACCTGTACCCATCTCGCACCTGGGCCTACGCGAACCAACTTCTTTGCTTCCGCAGGGCTGGTAGATGAACGGCGTATGGCCAAGCTAGGCTACAGCCAGCCGGACGAAATTGCTCTGATCGGCTACCGAGCTATGCAAGCGGGCCGAACTATGGTCATGCCAGGCATCAGCAATAACATTGTGACTTGGTTGGCACGTATTTCACCGTCGAGAACAGTGACCGGGAAAATTTCCGCGTATGTGGTTTCTCGTGAGCTGGGTTAAATTGTGTAATTGTGTGGAAAATAGAATCAAAATTTTGGCAGGTTATACCTGTATGCTCATGTCGTGATTTTTATAAAGACTTTGAGATTGGTCGTATAGGCAAACCTGGAAACACTCGCACTCACCCTGAGAGATGAGGCGAATAGAAGAATAAGAAAACCTGCCGCGGAGCGATATCCGAATGAATAAAAATTATAGAAAAGCTGGTCGGATGTGTGTACAAGTAAACGTCGGTCAGGCGTTGGTTAGTTTGTTGTCGACGACGTTGATAATACCTAGCGCCGGGGCCGTAGAGTTCAGTTTTCTAGATCACGAGCTCAAAGGTACGCTGGATACGACCGTCTCTTATGGGACGTCGTGGCGAGTTCAGAGTCGGGACAAGCAAAACGACGAGTTTAACGGTAATGATGGTAATCGAAACTTTGATACCGGACTTGTCTCGGAAGTTTACAAGCTGACTTCAGAGATGGGGGCTACGTATCAAAATTATGGTGTTTTTATTCGTGGGACTGCATTTTACGATAGTCAAATTATGGATAAGCGTACCGACTACTACAATAATTCGGCCGTGGCTGAGCCTAGTCAGAACTATCCCAAGGATGACAGTTTTACTGACGAGGCTCGTCGTGATGCAGGCCGGGGTGCGCAAATTCTCGATGCCTATGTCTATGGTAAATGGGATCTCATGGATCACCCTCTCTCGGTTCGGATGGGTAAGCAAGTGTTCAACTGGGGGGAAAGTATGTTCTATCGAGGAGGGGTGAACACGACCAATCCCTTGGATGTGACAAAATTTCGATTACCTGGTTCTCAACTCAAGGAGGTTCTGGTGCCGGTGGGCGCTCTGAGTTTCAATCTGGGACTTACCGATAATTTGTCCATGGAAGCTTTCTATCAAGTGGACTGGAAGGAAAGTTCGTTGGACCCAGTGGGAACCTACTACTCCACGACAGATTTATTCGGCAAGGGGGGAAAGCAGGCCTATGTAAACGTCCCGGAACTGTCTCCTGCCTTCATCGCTTACCAAAATATTGCCGCTGCGGTTCCAGGCGCCCGTCTTGGTGTAGGTCCTTATGGTCCCAACAGCTTCATGGATCCATCGACCGGTACCTTCAAGGTGGCCAATATTGGCAAAGATGAAAAGGCCCGCGACAGCGGTCAGTTTGGAATTAACCTGCATTACATCGCGCCAGATTTGAACTACACTGATTTTGGTTTGTATTTTATTAATTACCACACTAAGGAGCCGCTTGAGTCCGTCGGGTTTGGTAACTATCAAGGGGTTGATTTATCAACGTTGTCGGCGTTGGTAGGTGGTGGCGCAGGTGCCGTGGCGACTATGGACTTGGTGGGTAATGCGGTTGTTCGTCGTGCATATGTCGAAGATGTGAGGATGTACGGTTTCAGCTTTAACACGACGTTAGGCAGTGCCTCCGTGTTTGGTGAGCTAGCCTATCGACCAAACTTACCAATCAGCATTAGCGCCACCAATGATCTGCTGGGCGACATTCTTGGCCAAGGGGTCTCTGGATCCACGAATATTTATGATGCTTCTATTGCGGGCGCTCAAGCCTGTGCTCAAGTTGCCGGTAAAGAGCTTTGTCGAAGCGGAACGTTGAAAAATTTCGAACGAGTGGAGTCTTTTAATGCTTCGTTAGGGACAATTTACAACTTTGGTCCCGCACTCGGCTTTGATTCGCTGGTTGGCATTGCGGAGCTGGCTGCTGAGAGTCTTCATGGGAGTAGTTTAACGTACACAGCGTTTACGCCAACGGCAGAAAAAAGAAAATTCGCCGGCTCGCCGGATTTGCCTAATGACCCTATTAGTCGTGATTCTTATGGTTATACGCTGGTGGCAACGGGTACTTGGAACGATGTCTATGCCGGAGTCAATCTTTCGCCGTATATTGTTTATTCAAATGATTTTAAAGGTAACTCCGATCTTACGGGAAATTTTATGGAGGGGCGGGAGGCTTATACTCTTGGTGTAAAAGCAGACTATAGAGGGAGCTTGGAAGCCGAGCTTCTATATACAGCTTTTTATGGCGCAGGCCAGAGTAATACCTTGCGCGATCGTGATAATGTGAGCTTCAACGTAAAATACTCTTTCTGAAGAATTTTCATATGCTGATTCCGGAGATTTATAATGTCTAAAGTAGCGTCCCTTCTAAGTGTGGCTATGCTGCTCGGTTTATGTTCGATTGCGGTACAAGCCAGTGTCTCTGTTCAAGAAGCCCAGGAATTAGGCACTGTTTTGACACCGCTGGGCGGGGAAAAATCCGGTAATGCTGATGGCAGCATTCCTGCCTGGACTGGCGGGCTGGTAAAACCACCGACTCCCTACAAATCGGGAGATCACTATATTGACCCCTTCCCGGAAGACAAACCACTGTTCACCATTACTGCAACAAATTTAGAACACTACAAAGATAAGCTTACAGCTGGTCAGGTTGCGTTGTTCAAGGCCTATCCCGACAGTTATCAGATGCCGGTTTATCAGACCCGACGTACGGCTGCGGCACCGCAGTGGGTTTACGATAATACGCTAAAGAATGCGACTAGCGCGAAACTGCTGGAGGGCGGGAATGGGTTTTCCGATGCGTTTGGAGGTATTCCATTCCCTATACCAAAGAGCGGCGTGGAGGCTGTCTGGAATCATCTCGCGCGCTATCGTGGAACGCATCTGGTGCAACCACTAAACGAGGCAACGGTACAGGCTGAAGGAAGCTATACAATGTACCGTTACAAACAAGAGGTAATGTTTAACTATTACGATCCCACATCCAATTTTGCGCAACTACAAAACGTTATGTTTCATTACTTCAGCGAAGCATTGAGTCCCGCGCGAATTGCGGGTGGGGTTAACCTAGTTTACGAGACCATGGATCAGGTGCGTGAGCCACGTCTAGCCTGGGCTTATGAGGCAGGTACTCGTCGAGTACGGCGTGCTCCGACATTGGCCTATGATACTCCAGGTGATACCGAAGGCGTGATGACGCTTGATAGTAAAGATATGTTCAACGGATCACCGGATCGTTATGACTGGAAATTACAAGGAAAAAAAGAAATATATATACCTTATAATAACTATAAAATTACCGCTGCTGGTGTGGCTTACAAAGAGCTGTTGGAACCTGGACATTTGAATCCGAAATTTACGCGTAACGAATTGCACCGTGTATGGAAAGTGGAGGGGACGTTGAAGTCCGGGGCGCGGCATCTATACTCCAAACGCACGCTATATTTTGATGAGGACAGCTGGCAGATTGTCCTAGCTGATCAGTACGACAGTCGTGGAGAATTGTGGAGAGTATCCATAGCTTATTTGATAAACTATTATAATCTACCCACTATCTGGTCGGCTGTTGACGTTTTTCACGATCTGCAGTCTCGTCGTTATGTTGCGCACAAGCTCGATAGTGAAGAACCTAGCGCCATTGATTTTGATCAGCCAAACCCGTCGAGTGATTACTTTAATCCTGCTGAGTTACGGCGGCGCGGCACGCGTTGACGTTGATTTGCTAAGTTGTCGGCGCCGGAAGAGCTATATTTCGTGGATCCACGGTTAGTTTTAAGTGGTAGCGAAAATGAGCGCGGATTTTTGCTGCTTATAATATTGCCGTATATCGAGAACTGATTTTTTGGCTTGGGTGAGGGTGTTGGATATAAATAATTCATACGCTTGTTGACTGATCATGCTGTTGAACGAAAATCTCCTGTTGACTACTCGGTAGGAGAGAATTTATAGCGCGTGAGCTATGGCTGCATTCACGGGAGTGCGTACTTCGAGCACTATCACAGTTTTGCCCCACAGGCTTCTATTTTGATTGAGAATGAGCTTGTTGTTACACTTTGAATTGCTTCGATAGTTAGGGTGGTTCAAGGGCTAATCTATCGAATGGCGAATTCAGCATAAGGCCCTTGTACCACTCGGCGTTCGACTATTAAAGGTGACAGAACACTGGTCGAAGAATGAACCCAAAGCGTCACCTCAAATGATGATAATAGTCCGGCTTACAAAGCGGACAGCAACAATGAGTTGTATTGTATGCCCGGCAAGACTTTGTCTATCATCATCAAACGGTCCCGTACCTGACTCAGCAGGTCCCGTATCTGTTATGCAAGTGATGCAGGCCGAGATTCACCATTCACAGTCTCAGCTATTGCCGGTTCATCCCATAGTCCAGATAATCACAGTTAGGTCGTGCCATCCCGCGCTTTTCCTTGAGCAATCGTTCGACGCTACCCATCGCTCGTTCGCCTCACGATATCTGGTACTTAGATGTTTATGTAATCGGCGTAGCGCACGAAGCTATGCCCTGCCGTGTCAGTTCTTGGTCCAGTTCGTTGAGCAGGATGTGCAACAGCAACGGTGACGGCGGACCGTCTTGCGATATCCCATCTAGTTGTAGATTAGTGTTCCCGCTCGACATCACTCCGGTCACAAAGTCGCGACGGGTCTATATGGCAGCGTTCCTTGTAAGTATGGTCGGTCGTGCCTCTATCTGTTTTCTTTTAGGCGGGCTTGCATTTAGTCCTGGGTTTCCTTAAGGTTTTCGGGCGTCCCCGAATTTCTTGTTGTAGCTAACATCTACTGTTGTCGGGTGGCGGTGGATTTTAACTCCAATATCCAGTGCGGCGACTGAAATGAACTAGTTTATGTACATCGTGCATGTTTGGTAAAAAAAACCGCTCAAGATGAGCGGCTAAAGGAGCGTTGATAACCAAAGGAGTTGTGACTATCAACGTTAAGGGCTTTCAGTTTTTTCGTAATCTTGTTCGTTAAATTGATTGCTTGAAATGAGTTTTTTGATCTGTCGTACACCCATGGAGTTGATGATCAAAGTTGAGTAATGGACGAATTTTGTATGATGAAAGCAAGTGGTTTCCTGGTTTAGGGGGGGGATGGGGCTAATATATTCGCTGGTTTTTTAAATCCGGTCGGTCGATGCAGGTTGCATAAGAAGTTGTGATAAATTTCCTGGCTGCGCAGGTATTTTGTCCAATGCTCGATGTCCATATGCCTAATGCATGCGCACCTCTTGTTTCGATTACGTCTTGTGATTCATCTTGAGATCGGGAGTTGGCTCTTTGATCCGAGCGCCATCACCAAGAATGGCTAATGTAACAAGCGTTATGATCCACAAGGCAGGAAACTCCCAGCCACCGTTTGGGTTGGTGAAAAGGAATCCGGCAGAGCCATGAACAGATATGATTGAGCCAAGTAGAGTTGCTGTGCCTGCGAGTGCCGCAACTCGGGTCCGGAAACCTACAACAAGAGCGATAGCTACAGAAAGTTCCCATGCAATTGTTAAGTAGGCAAAGGCGGGCGGCAAACCCAACGAGGTGAAAAATTGAGCTGTGCCTGCCGGCGTGAATATAAAGAGTTTGACTCCCGCGTGAGCCAGAAAGAGAGCACCTAGTGTTAGCCTTAATATAAGTGCGGCATAATTCTCGATGCGGTTATTGATCATGAGTTTGTCTCCTGGTTTTAATTGGATAAGGGGCAGGTGCCAGTGCCCAAGGCGTGTTGCGTATAGGAGAATACAGGGTGCGGACTTTCTAAGAAATTATACAATTTAGTTTGTGTTGTTCGAAAGATTAGATGGAGTTGAGGTTTCTGTTTGCTAGCCCGGTTTCGATCAGTTCTGTCAGTGACTGGGTCGTTAAGCTAAAGCTTTCAGTTAGATCGACAGCGGAGCACGGCGATTTATGCCTCCCGAGTCGAACGATGGGTGGTACTTCTCCCGTTGTGCCGAATATTCACTAGGACTAAGCTTTGTTACTAACTTAATTATTGGGTAATCTGAGTAACTATGAACGCACTTACGCTCGATCAGTTTGCGGTTTTTATCGCTGTTGTTGACGAGGGCAGCTTTGCAGCAGCCGCCCGACGGATGAATCGAGCTCAATCCGCAATCACCTATGCCATTCAAAAACTTGAGGAGCAGAGCAGTCTGCCGTTGTTTGATCGTTCAGCCTATCGGCCGACGCTAACGAAAGCAGGGCACGCTATGCTTCCAAGAGCTAGACGAATTCTGGAGGATTTAACCGATTGGCGCCTTATGGCACGTGGTATGTCTTCGGGGGTGGAGGCCAAAATAACGTTAGTTTTAGTGTCGTACACTCCTGCCTCGCTTCTCGGGCAGGTGCTCAATGACTTTAAAGCGGCGTATCCTTACGTCGAAGTCCAGCTTTTAACAGTTCCTTTCAATACAGCAACTCAATTTTTGCGAGATGGTCGGGCTGAACTCGGCTTGCTAATCGAGCATGAGCCCTTCGCTGCGGAGTTTGAGCGAGACCTATGCGGGTGGATTGATCTAGTCGCAGTTGTTGCGCCAAGCCACCCCCTGGCCTTACTTGATGACGCGTTCGACGCTTCGCTGTTTAAGGAGTACACGCAAATAGTTCTGAGTAACTTTCCGGATTCGGATATCGGTAGAGACTATGGCGTCCAAGCAGTCAATCGGTGGAGAGTCACGGATCTCCATACCAAGCGCGATTTGATTCTTGCCGGAGTGGGGTGGGGGTCGATGCCAAAATCCAGAATTGAAGATGATTTAAAGGCTGGACATCTTGTGGAGTTAAGACCTGATCGTTGGCAGGGGGCGAACAAAATGCCTGGTTTTGCTTTGGTGGTTGCTCATAAGAAAGACGCCTTTTTGGGGCCGGCTGGACGGTGGCTTTTTAATCGATTTTCTTTAGGTTGTTCTGATCCAGAATGCTCGAATTAAGATGAAATTTGTAAGCTCTGTAATGCGGTACAAATGGAGCTGGGTTCATACGGTGCGGCAATTTTAAAAAAGTTGCTGCGTTCCGTGCAGCAATGCGAATTTTGATTTCTAGTTCAATCCAGGCTCGACAATATGGTTACGCTCCGTGCTGGGCTTCGAGTTCCATTCAACCATCGCTTCGATTTTTTTTGACAGGTGTGTAGCGGCTAATACTGCTAAGTCTACATTTCATAGTACGGTCTATGATTTCGCTCAGCGGGTGTGGCAGGCCATGATACATGGCGATTGTGGTTGTACTGTGCATGATTTCTTTCGCCTAAGCTCGTGAGGCGCTCAGGATGACAAACCAAATAGATAGTATTTCGATATTCTAAGTAGTGAGTCTGAGTATGGGATGACATTACTGATCCGCGGTCGGCCCACAAGACTGTGATACTCCGTTCTTCGTTTGTTCAATAATCTTACCTCAGCCTTGTAGTTGTAATCATTCCGAATCATATCAGGACAGTAAAGCTGGCTATGTATCCTACTACCTGTATCATTGAGCAATGACATTTCGCTAGACCCTCCGAGGAAGAGCATAGACGGGGTTACATGGCAAAGCAGCATCATTTTAGTGATGCGGCTTTGGGTGTGGATTAGTAATACGGTGCGACCAGTCTCTTTCCTTTTCCACGCCAACCGTCGACATGTTTTTGAGGAATAGCAGAATAAGCGACAACCCTGGCACCGAAGGTACAAGTACTGCTAGTACATGGAAAGCACTAGGTTAACTCTATCAAATTTCATGCATAAGATAATTAATAATAAATTTTTAATTTGTGCCAGCATTTAATATGGATGCGGCTATGCGTAGACGTTTACGAAGCTCAACCATCGCTAAGTGTTTTGAAACCAACATGACCTAACTTTAGGAGGCATGAATTGCCCACCGTCCCCACAATTTATGTGGCGAGGAGGGAGGCTATTGCAATGTCGTCTTTGGATATTTCAGGTAGTTGTTTTTTTTGTTCATTTTTGTTGATAGTATGAAGTTTTTTATCTATCGAAAAGTTGGCGGCAATGTGGAGCTGGCTAGGAGGGATTCCTATTTGGTTCCTGTATCTTGCTGGAATTGTGGATGTTAAGGGTGGTATGGGAATATTACTTCCGTCGCTTACTAAAATTCAGCCTTGTCTGGTTCCTATTGCTGCACTGGGCTATGTATTGTTGCAGTTTCCGCAATAATTTTCACTTCTCACGCGGTGAGCTAAACGCTACATCATTAAACTTCGTGCTTTGGCCATGTTGATCTTTATTCTCTGGGGAACGGGGGAAAATTACCTATCCAGTCCCGAGGATAAGAAGTGATCACGCTTGGAGCTCTAAGGCCGAAAAACTATCCGACGGCACTGGTCGCGGAGTCCTTGGCAGCTGTGTTCTAATAATTTACAACATTTCACTATCTATGACGGTAGGCGCTTATGCGACACGGTCAGCATTGCCGGCTTCGGTTTCGCGTTTCAAACGTGTTGCGAACCTCCATGTCCTAAAGCTCCAAGATCGCATATCCTCTCACTAATTATCACATCACATACGCTAGTTGGGAGTCGTATGCGCTACTTTTGCACGTACAGATATATGTGAGAGAGTTGGGTGTATAACCACTCACTACGGTGCCGTCGAACTAGATGTTTCATTGAGTATTTCGGGAAAACTCTTCCTAAGGTAACTTATCCATGTTCTTATCTTTGCGTCCAAATGTTCTCGCGGTTGATAAAGCGCATAAATATTAATAGACTGTAGTTTGTATTCGCTGAGAACGCGAATTAAGGTGCCATCTTGTAGGCCTTGCTGGGCTGAATAAATTGGCAAAATACCTACCCCCATCCCGCACTGTATTGCCCTCAACATCGCATCGCCATGATTAACTGTCAATGGTGAGTTTCTTATTTCGACTGCTTCTTCACCGCTGAGTCCGGTAAAAATCCATGAGTCGAGTGTCATTACTCTGCTCAGAATTCGCAGGCATTGGTGATGCGTCAAATCTTGGAGTGATGTGGGTAGGCTATGCTCCTCTATATAAAGAGGAGAAGCGCAGAGAACTCCGTAGGTCTCCCCAATTTGCTCCCACACCATATCTGAGCTTTGTGGCTCAGTTGCTAAGACTACGGAAACATCAAAACCTTCTTCCACGAGATCAGGTACACGATTGGCCATCGTCATTTCGAAGTTGACACCGGGATATAATTTCCGGTAGCCAGCAATAGCTTTTACGATGTAATGCAGGCCGACTCCTGTCATCGAATGCACACGCAATTTACCAACGGGTTGGGCAATCATGTCACTCGCTTCTGCTGCTGCCAATTCGAGAGACAGGAAAATGTGTTCACAACGCGAAAGATATCGTTGACCCGCTTCGGTCAGGGCAATTTGCCTAGTTGTGCGGTTGAGGAGTCGTGTCTGTAAATGCGCTTCGAGGGTTGCAATGGCCCTCGACACATATGAGTTTGTGCAGCCGAGCCGTTTGGCAGCACAGCTGAAGCTGCCTGTTTCAGCCACGCAGACAAACGCGCGCATGGTTTGCAGAGTATCCATTTGGAGCCTTATCGCTTGTGGTGAGCAACGATTCTACCTGCCAAAGGAAAACGGATTATTGCAATTTAGTACGTAATGAAACCCAAGCCAGCGGTCTTATCACGAGCCACTCTGCTTGCCATGATACACAGCTCCGTTCTGGGGTTACCTCGAACACCACTATATCCTCCAGGACTTCTACCGTGTTGCGACACTTCGTTAACGGCCTGGCGTTTCTCTGTTCTGTGGCCTTTTTCACCTTGCTCACAGGTTGTATTGGATCGCATGGCATTTCCCCGCAGGAAAGACTTGTAGGTGATAGTGAGTTGATACTGGATGCAGCCATTGAATCTGCCAACAAGGACGCAGCTTGGCCGTCGGCTCAATGGTGGAGCGCCTATGCTGATCCTCAGCTCAATCATTGGGTCAGTCTAGCGCTGGAAAATAGTCCAACACTAGGTCAGGCTGCGGCTAGAGTGCGCATGGCGTTGTCTCAGGCGGGCCTGGCGGTCGCAAATGAATCTCCGCAATTGAGCGCCCATGCGTCGCTTCTTCGTCGTAAGTGGCCTACGGATAAGCACTACGGTGCTGGAGACCTTGCCGATACCACCACATGGGATAACAACACTGATCTGGGTTTTAGCTATGCCTTTGATTTCTGGGGACGTAACCGCAGTGAGTCCGAGCGGTTCACGGATCTAGCATATATGTCCGCAGCTGAGGCGCAAATGGTCCAGCTTGAGTTGGTTAGCAATATTGTCCGAGTGTACATCCAGCTATCTTTACAATACGCGGAGTTGGATATCGCTAAATCGACGCTTCAACAGCAGCAGGAAATATTATCTATCGCCAAACGTCGATTCGCTGGCGGCTTGGGCCCGAGGTTGGAAATAGTCGAAGCGCAGATGGCTTTGCCGGAAACTGAGCGAAAAATTGAAGCAATTGATCAAGGTATTGTTTTGACTCGTAATCAGATCGCAGCATTGGCCGGGAAGGGCCCCGGGGCAGGCTCGGTAATTAAGCGGCCAGCGCTGTCGTTAGGCGTTTCCACGGCATTGCCAACCGCAGTTCCCCTGGAGCTTGTAGGGCATCGACCCGATGTTGTGGCTGCACGCTGGAAAATTGCAGCACAGGCCAAGGGTATGGATGTAGCACGGGCCGACTTTTATCCCAATGTGGACTTGGTTGCGACCTTAGGATTCAGTGCCGTTGGCGGAGGGGTGCTGGAGTATCTGACTAAAAGCAAGTTCAACTACAACGCAGGGCCAGCAATTTCGTTACCAATTTTTGACGCAGGAAGACGCCGCCAGCAATACGGCTATCAAACTGCGACCTATGATGCTGCAGTGGATGAGTACAATCAGACAATTGTCAATGCATTGAAAGGCATTTCGGATCAACTTATCCGTTTTAATTCATTGAGCAATCAACATCAACATGCACTAAAGGCGGTGGAGTACGCAGAGGCAGCCTTCAGCATCTCGACGAAAGCATTTCGGGGCGGACTGACTGGCTATCTAAATGTATTAAATGCACAGAGCAAAATGTTTCAGCAGCGCATTGAGTTGCGGCGTGTGGAGGCTGGTTTATTAAAAACACAGGCTGATCTTGTCGTTGCGTTAGGGGGGGGAGTTCCGATTGATCAGTATCCGATGAACTCTCGGGTAAGGTACATTGAAACTGCGAAGCATGAGCGTAGCTATTAACATGTTTAAAAAAAATGGCACGCAAGCATCTATCGATGTTTTTTGTAGAGCATTCTTTGAATGGGCAAGAACTGATGGTGTGGTTTGGGTTTATATCGCTAAACTGTTGATTGCCGCATTTTTGACGCTGTGGTTATCCTATGTTTTCGAACTTGCGCAGCCCAGCATTGCGGTGATTACAGTTTTTATTGTAATGCAGCCACAAAGCGGGCAAGTATTTGCGAAAAGTTTTTATCGCATGCTTGGCAGTGTAATAGGGCTTGCAGTAATGCTTGTGTTAATTGCGTTGTTCTCACAGGAGAGAGTTCTATTTTTAATGGTGGTTGCGCTCTGGGTAGGCCTTTGCACTGCCGGTGCGGCGCGATATCGAGACTTCCGCTCTTATGCGTGTGTTCTTGCAGGGTATAGTGCGACTCAAATCGGCCTCCCTGCGGTGCTACAACCACAAGACGCTTTTATGTTGGCGGTCTGGCGATTGCTTGAGATTTTCTTGGCCATTGTATGCTCCGGCGTCGTTAGCGCGGTCATACTACCGCAGACATCTGCCGCCGCGATGCGTAATGCGCTTTATCTACGCTTTGGTGAGTTCACACAATTTGTTCTCGATAATCTTGGTGGAGGAGTGGAAAAGCACTTTGAGGCCGCCAATATAAACTTTGTTTCCCAGGCGATAGGTTTGGAGGCATTGCGCAGCGCCACCTGGTTCGAAGATCCACATATGCGCCTCCGCGCGGGACGTCTTGCACGCGCAAACAGTGAGTTCATGGGGGTTACGACACGTTATCACGCGTTGCATCAGGTGCTAGTCAGGTTTGGGCGTAAAGGTGAGTATGCCGCTTTGGATGCATTGACGCCGTGCCTAGAACTCCTAAAAGAGCTTCTGATGCCTTGGGCGGGTAAGCCGCTCACCGATATCGACGCGGAGGTGTTAGCGCGAGAACTGATTGCACACCAAGACGCATTGAGGGAAATAATCAGGAGTGCGCGAGTGGGACTTCAGATGAATGGTTCAAGCCGTACTATTCAGATGGATTTCGAAACAGCGGGAGAGCTGCTCTATCGGCTCGTGACTGATTTACATAACTACCTTTTGACGCATGCGTCGCTGGCGGATCACCACCATGAGCGTGAAAACTGGAGATTTGGTTTTTCATCGAAAGCCAATCTGGTCGGTGCTTTGGTAGCGGGTGCGCGCACCGCAATCATGATCCTTGTTCTAGGCACCGTTTGGATCGAGACGGCTTGGCCTAGCGGTAGTACTTTCGTTCTGGTGGCCACTGCAATTGCCGCAATGTTATCTGCCACCCCGAACCCAGCAAAGCAAGCCAGGCAGATGGCAGTTGGCACCTTTTGCGGCGCGATCTTAGGCTGTATTGAGATGTTTTTTGTTTTTCCGCATCTGGATGGCTTTCCCTTGCTGTGCTTGGCGCTCGCCCCCGTATACATCGCCGGTGGATATCTTACGGTGAAACCTCCTTATGCGGGCTATGGGATGGGGTTGCTGATTTTCTTTTCGTTCGGTGCGGTACCCGCCAACCTGACCGTTTACGATCCTAGCAATTTGATTAACCAATATATCGCGTTAGTTCTCTCGCAGACAGCCGCTGCGCTATTTGCAGCAATCCTATTACCACCAACAAGTGCCTGGCTATGGCGTCGCCTGGAGCAAGATTTGCGCATGAGAGTTACCCGAGCCATGACCAGTAAACTGGTGGGGCTTAGTGAGCGTTTTGAGAGCTCTACTCGTGACTTGATGAATCAGGCTTATGGAGTCTCAGCCACGCACCCCAAAGTGCAAAGATCCTTGTTGCGCTGGATGTTCCTGGTACTTGAGGTCGGTCATGGAATCATTGAATTGCGGGAGGAACAATCACGGCTGCCAGATCTGGCCTGTTACGCGCCAACAGCACCTTGGCGACAAGCTGTCAGGGGAATGGGTATGGCATTGGCCGAACTATTCCGCCACCCTAGTGTAGCTCTCCGCGAAAACACGCTTGAAGCAGTTGAATACGCTATTGCCACGACTGTCGAAGCCATGGGGGCGTTTGAACATCACTTTGAATATTCACCCCTTCGTCGAATCACCAGCTATTTGCATTTCATTCGAAGCAGCTTGCTTGACCCAGAGTCACCGCTCGCTGATGAAACTTTCGCAACAGTTGGGAATTAATATGATTCTTTTTGATGAGCTGCCGCGTGAACTGGCATTTCAAGGTGTATATTTTCCAACGCTTACCCTGCTCGCTGCGGTAGCAGCGGTTATATGTTGGACGTTGGACCGATTATTCGCGGCGATGGGCATATATAATTTTTCTTGGCATCCAGCTCTCTTTCGGGTCTCGTTATACGTCTGTCTGTTCGGTAGTTTGTCCCTTATGGTTTATAATTGAAGATAAAATATGAAATTAAAACCGTTACTTGGTCTGCTTGCCACGCTGGCTATTGCTTGCGCTGCCGTAATGATCGGTCGTGCTCTCTGGTTTAATTACATGGAAAAGCCTTGGACTCGTGATGGGCGAGTGCGCGCAAATATCGTGAATGTCGCAGCAGAAGTGGCCGGCGTGATTACTCGTGTTCCGATTACGGACAATCAGTTGGTAAAAAAAGGAGATGTACTCCTAGAGATAGATCCGAAACATTATGCAATTTTATTGGAACAGGCAGAGGCGTTGGCTGCTTCGCGTAGGGCCACGATGGAAATGCGCAATCTCAATGCCAAGCGCCGCGCAGCAATGGATGACGATGTGGTTTCCAGAGAAAGTCTGGATGATGCGAGGAATACAGCAGCAGCAGCTCAAGCTGCTTATCGCGAGTCATTGGCCGCGGTAGCAGCAGCGAGGCTGAATGTAGAGCGCACTCGTGTATTGGCTCCTGTAGATGGTTATGTCACCAACCTCGATGTGCACGAAGGTGACTATTCGCAGGTGGGGGTTGCTCAAGTTGCGGTGGTTGATAAAAATTCCTTCTGGGTATACGGGTATTTTGAAGAAACCAAGCTGCCGCGGATTAGCATTGGAGACGAGGCTGAAATGCAGCTAATGAGTGGGGAGCGTATGAGTGGACATGTCGTTAGCATCGCGCGGGCGATTTACGATCGTGATAATCCGCAGAGCCAGCAACTCATCGCGGACGTCAACCCGACATTCAACTGGGTGCGTCTTGCGCAGCGTGTCCCCGTACGTATTCATATTGATTTCATCCCAACAGGAATGCTTTTATCGGCGGGGACCACTACGACGGTCGTCGTCAAGCCGAAAACCAGTCTAACTGATCAAGCTCAATAAGATTCAACCACGCATGTCTGGAGAGGGAACGGGTTCTATATGTATGAGTTTTTAACAGTACCTTCACGGAGCGGATGTCATTCGAGTGATAGTTATGCGAATAATTCGGGCCGGTAACTATTAATTGTTTCTCTATGAAGGATCGGCTTTACTTAGTTTAGTGTGATGTCATGACTAATAGTATTGGCATTCGGCCAAAAAACATGGTAGTGAATGAGTCGAAAAGTTTTAAAAAATAGCTGTTCTATAAGTCGGAGCGATTCCTGGCGTCGAGCTCTTCTGAATTTTCTCAATAATAAAGTTGCTGTAGGTCAGGTTTCTACCATCGACATATAATAGTCATGGAGATAATTAAAGTCGAAGGTGTACTTCACTACGCTCGGCTAAATAAGCCCAATTTCAGTTGTTGAATATATGTCCTAATCTGGTAATTAAAAATAGTGGTATTTCAATAGATCGTTCTCCTGAGATGGTCGCTCAACGCCTAATCTCTCTATCGTAGAGTTGATTAGATAAGGACGTGCCCTGCATGACTGAGGGTTGACTAAAAACGGAGGGGATTTATCCGTAGATAAGTTGGCAGAATACAATGGGCAGACGCTAGGCGCGTCTCCTGCCTCGTTGTGTACCTAGCGGATCTCAGCACAGCTCGGATCCGTATGACCCCATTTGTTTTGTAGGTGCGTTAGTCTCAATACTATAACTCTGTTTATCGGCCAGTTTACTGCTGCGCTATAAATGTAAAAAAAACCCAGCGTGTGACGGCTGGGTAAAAAATGGAAACGTAGACCAAATCTGAGAGGAGCTAGCCTACGCAATTGATTCTATGAGACAACTGTGAAAAAAGCCACAATTAAAAAGCCCTGACTTTATATTTGCTAACGATAGAAGTAAAAAGTGGCGTGCTTTTTTATTTACTGAGCGAGTGATCAGATGAGGTTGAAAGCATAGCTTGCAAACAAGTGTTTGATTCTTATGGAAACTGACTGTAATCACCATAAAATTTACCTTCTTGCAGTTCTTTTATCATGCAATCAGTCGTCTCGGTGAGTTTCGCTTATCAGATCATTTGCATGGCTTATGAAACCGTCTGACTGTACTGCTGTAAGGTTTCACCGAGAACCGAGTATGCGCTGATTACCAAGGCCTTTGATGACGTTGATTCTGCGTGAATGATCGGTGACATCATTGGCCGCATGGACATGGCGCTCGATAACAATCTATTCGACGTGATCGACCGGACATTAGCAACAACCTTGTGGCGGTTTTAGCAAGGGCACCATTATTATCCTCTGGTGTGTTGTTCAGCGGAATATTCAGCGCCAGCATAATTCTTTAGCGGCGGCGAAGGAAGTGGGGAGTATGCATGTCAGTTATGGCGATAACGTATTCGTCTGGCTCAACGATGATTTTATGCATGGTGGCGTGTCGGTTGTTGATGTATTGAAAGTGGTGGCTTCAAATTTTATGCTAAGTCATTTCTACCAAAAACATATTAGTTGACGGATGGTAAAGTGTTCAATATTTGGGTTGGCGAAGCCCCGCCGAGCTTGATAGTCTTTGTCACGATATAGGTGAAGTAACGCTCAATCGCCAAGTCTTCCAGCAGTAACTGGTCGATAAAGCGTTGGTACTGGTCGATGTCGGCTGCGCGGATCATCGCGATATAGTCCACGCCGCCGCCGGTGGCGTAGCAGAACTCGACTTCGGGGGCGTCGCTCATGCGTTGTTCGAAGCGGCGCATGTCTTGGGCGGTGTGCCGGGCGAGGGTGATTTCCACCAGCAGTTGCTGGCTCTTGAACACCTGGTTCCAGTCGATCACGGCGCGATAGCCCTTGACCAGGCCGGCGCTTTCCAGCTTACGTACGCGCTCCCAGGCGGGGGTCACCGAGAGGTTAATGGCTTCGGCCAGGCTCGACTTGGTGATTCGCCCGTCCTCGGAGAGGATGCGCAAGATTTTCAGGTCATAACGGTCAAGCTTGTGCATCGGGAGCGGACTCGGCAGGCGGGCGGGTAAGTATCAGGCTATCAGCTTAACCAGGGGTGAGGGAGCCTTGCTCCCTCACCACATTTAAAGCATCAGCCCAACACTTCCCCGGCCACCTGGTCGATCGCGCCCTTGGTGATGTCGACAATCAGGTCTGCCTCGGCCTTGGTCAGGATCAGCGGCGGTGCAAAGCCAAGAATGTCGCCATGGGGCATGGCCCGGGCGATCATGCCGCGCTCCAGGCAGGCGGCCGACACTTTCGGGCCGACCTTCAATGCCGCATCAAACGGCGTGCGTTGCTCGCGGTCGGCCATGAATTCCACGGCGGCGAGCATGCCGTCACCGCGCACTTCGCCCACCAGCGGATGGCCTTCGAGGGTTTCCCGCAGGCGACGATTCAGGTAGCTGCCGACTTCGTCCGCGTTGGCGGTGAGGTTTTCCCGTTCCAGGATATCCAGGTTGGCCAATGCCGCCGCCGCGCAGATCGGGTGCCCGGAGTAGGTCCAGCCATGTCCCATGGCGCCTTCATGGGTCGAGGCTTTTTCAATCACGTCCCACACCTTCTCACCGATGATCACCGCCGACAGCGGTGCATACGCACTGGTCAGGCCCTTGGCGGTGGTGATCAGGTCCGGGCGCATGCCGTAGCGCTGGCTGCCCATTTTCGAACCAAGGCGGCCGAAGGCGCAGACCACTTCATCGGCGATCAACAGCACGTCGTACTTGTTGAGTACCGCCTGGATCGCCGCCCAGTAACCGGCCGGTGGCACCACGATGCCGCCGGTGCCCATCACCGGTTCGCCAATGAAGGCGGCGACGGTGTCGGGGCCTTCGGCGAGGATCATTTTTTCCAGCTCGTCGGCGCAGTAACGCACGAATGCCGCCTCGTCCATGCCCGCCGGCGCCTTGCGGTACCAGTGGGGGCAAACGGTGTGCTGGATGCCATGTTCCGGCAGGTCGAAATGCTGGTGAAACGCTGCCAGGCCCGTAAGGCTGCCGGTCATGATGCCCGAACCGTGGTAGCCGCGATCACGGGAGATGATTTTCTTCTTCTGTGGGCGGCCCAGCACGTTGTTGTAGTAACGCACCAGCTTGATCTGGGTTTCGTTGGCGTCGGAGCCGGACAGGCCGTAATAGACCTTTTTCATGCCCTCGGGCGCCCAGTCCATGATACGGCTCGACAGCTCGATGATCGCCTCGGTCGAGTGGCCGACGTAGGTGTGGTAGTAGGCCAGTTCCTTGGCTTGCTTGTAGATCGCATCGGCGACTTCGGTGCGGCCGTAGCCGATGTTCACGCAGTACAGGCCGGCAAACGCATCGATGAATTCACGGCCTTCATGGTCGCGAATACGGATGCCCGATGCGCTCTGGATGATGCGGCCCTTGAGCGCGCCGCTGGCGTGGTCATGGGCGTGGGTGGATGGGTGCATGAAGTGCGCGCGGTCTTGTTCGAACAGGCTTTCGAGTGCTTGGCTCATGGTTGCTCTCCTTGGAATTGGCCTTGGTGATGCAGGCAAAAATATTTGGTTTCGACAAAGGCTTCGAAGCCCTCGGCGCCGCCTTCACGGCCCAGGCCCGAGGCTTTCATGCCGCCGAAGGGAATCGGGTGGCCGGTGAATTTCACTCCGTTGACGGCGACCATGGCGTGGTCGAGGCGGCGGATCAGTGGGTAGATCAGGTCCAGGCGGTTGGAACAAATGTAGGCGGCCAGGCCGTATTCGGTGTCGTTGGCCATCTCGATGGCCTGTTCAATCGAGTCGAACGGCATCACCCCGGCGATCGGCGCGAAGTTTTCTTCGCGGTAGATGCGCATCTGCGGGGTCACATCGGCGAGTACCGTGGGCTGGTAAAACAGGCCGCCCAGTGCATGGGCTTCGCCGCCCACCAGACGGTTTGCGCCCAGCTCCAGGGCATCGGCCACACGCTCGGCGGTGACGTCGAAGGCGGCCTGGTGCATCAGCGGGCCGATATCGACGTTTTGCTCCTGGCCGCCGATCAACGCCGGGCCGACCCGCAGCTCCCGCACGGCGGCGGCGAAACGGCTGAGGAATTCGGGATAGACCGAGCGCTCCACCATGATCCGGTTGGCGGCGCAGCAGTCCTGGCCGGTGGTTTGGAATTTGGCCTCCACTGCGACTTTCACGGCGTGCTCAAGGTGGGCATCGGCGCAGACAATAAACGGCGCATTGCCCCCCAGTTCCAGCGAGACCTTCTTCACGTCCTGTGCCGCCGCCTGCAACACCAGCTTGCCGACCCGGGTCGAGCCGGTGAAGCTCACCGAGCGCACGCGGCTGTCCTGCACCAGGGTTTGCATGGCCATCTGCGGTTCGCCCAGCACTACGTTGAACACCCCCGGCGGGAAGCCGGCTTCCTCGGCCAGTTGCGCCAGGGCCAGGGCCGAGTAGGGGGTTTCATGGGCGGGCTTGACCACCACCGTGCAACCGGCGGCGAGGGCGGCAGCGGCCTTGCGGGTGATCATCGCCGAGGGGAAATTCCACGGGGTCAGCAGGGCGCACACGCCCACGGGTTCCTTGAGGGTGCCCAGGTGCGCACCGGGGATATGGCTGGGAATGTTCTGGCCGTACAGGCGCCGGGCTTCTTCGGCGAACCACGGAATGAAGCTTGCGGCATAGGCGATTTCGCCGCGGGCTTCGGCAAGCGGTTTGCCCTGTTCCTGGCTGAGGATGCGGGCGAGGTCTTCCTGGTGTTCGAGGATCAGGGCCGCCCAGCGCCGCAGGATCGTGGCGCGGGCATCGAGGCTCTGTTCACGCCAGGCGGGGAAGGCGCGGTGTGCGGCGTCGATGGCGGCGACAATCTGGGGTTTTTCCAGCATCGGCACATGGCCGATCAGTTGCTGGTTCGCCGGGTTGTGCACGGCCATGGTGCTGGCACTGGCGCTGTGGACCCAATGGCCGTCGACGTAGCACAGGGCCTTGAACAGCAGTGGGTGTTTGTAGGTCATCGGGTTCACTCCGGTTCGTCTGAGTGGGAGTAATGCTAGGGCAGGGGCGCGTGCGGGATTGGTGGTTTGGTGGGGGTGGGGCAGTGGGTTTTTTCTGATTGCTGGCGGCAAAACAGGTTTTTTTGCGGCGGGTGAAAATCAACTGTGGGAGCTGGCTTGCCTGCGATGGCAACGGTGAATTCAACATCGTTATCGCAGGCAAGCCAGCTCCCACATTGAATGGGTGCTACTTCGCGGTTTTTGCGGTGGTTATCCAGCCGTCAAAGGTCGCTTTGTTTTCTTTCATCCAGTCCTCCGCCAGCTTGCGAATATTGCGTTCGCTGGAGCCGTCGGCGCTGATGGTTTTTTCCCAATAACTCCAGGTCGCCTGGGAGAACGTCATCTGCTCCACCAGCTTCTTGATCGCCGGATTCGCCGCGATGAACTGCTTGTTGCCGATCGCGTACCAGTTCCACGCCGCCATCGCCATGCGGCACGGATCGGCCCCGCCGGCACACCCGGCAACCCCGGGCGTGAGTGCCGACGTGGTGCTCGGCACATTGCCCGGCAACGCATCAAACGGCGTCGGCAACCACACCACGTCCTTGCCCGGCACCATGGTGTTGGTCATCCACGACGGTGCCCACGCATAGAAAAACACCGGCTCGCCACGTTTGAGGCGGGCGACGTTTTCGAACATCAGCGCTTCGTACTTGCCGCGAACCGGATTCACCGTGTCCTTGAGGCCGAATTTGTCGAGCTGGTAATCCACCACATCACCACAGCCCCAACCCGGGTCACAACTGATCAGGTTGGCCTTGCCGTCCTTGCCGAACAGCCCGGCGATTTTCGGGTCCTTCATTTGCTCCAGGCTGGTGATGCCGTACGCATCGGCGGTTTTCTTGTCGATCATGTAGCCGTTGTAGCCGGCGCCGGTAATGAAGCCTGCGCCCACCACTTCGGTGCGGTCCTTCACCTTGTCAAAGCTGGGTTGCAGCATCGGCAAGGTCACGTCCATCGACAAATCCAGGTCGCCCTGGGCGGCGGCGGGGAAGAACAGCGTGGTGTTCACGGTGCTCAACTTGCTTGCATAGCCCAGGCGCTTGGTGGCCTCGATCGCGATTTTGGTCAGTACGTAGTTGCCGCCGGTGCTCTCCGATTGCACGAAGCGGATGGTCTTGCCGGTGCCGGGTAAATCCTCGGCCCACACCTGCGTACTTGCCAGGTACAACACTGCTGCAAATCCAAGCAAGGCTTTGAATGGATGCATCATGATTTCCTCTTTTTTTTCTCGTTATGGTCAGGGTTGGCAGTCAACAACGGGCATTCATGATTTCTTGTATTTTTATGCGTTTACCGGGTTCGGATTCAGCAGGCGCTTGAACAGCGACTTGCGTTTGCGCACCGTCGGCTGCGCCAGGTTCTGGGTGATGCGGTCGAGCATCATCGCCAGCAGCACAATGGCAATCCCACCCACCGCCGCGCGGCCCACGTCCATCCGCCCCAGGCCTTGCAGCACCACCAGGCCCAGGCCTTCGGCGCCGATCATCGCCACCACCACCGACATCACCATGGCCGTGAGCACGGTCTGGTTGAGGCCGCCGAGGATGGTCGGGATCGCCAGGGGCAGCTGGATTTCCCAGAGCAACTGGCGCTTGTCGGCACCAAAGGCATGGCCGGCTTCCACCAGTTCGGTGTCGACCATGCGGATGCCCAGGTAGGTAAAGCGAATCAGCGGCGGGCAGGCAGAGATCACCACCGCCACTTCACCCGACACGGTGCCGACGCCAAACAGCATCACCACCGGCACCAGGTACACGAAGGTCGGCGTGGTTTGCATGATGTCGAGAATCGGCCGCATCACGCCCCACACCCGCTCACTGCGGGCGCACCAGATGCCCACCGGGATGCCCACCACCATGCAGATCACAATCGCCGTGGTGATCAGCGACAAGGTGGTCATGGCCTCGTCCCACACTCCCAGCGCGGCGATCACCACCAGGGCCACGGCGCTGAACACCGCCACTCCCAGGCTCGCGGCGCGATAGGCAATCACGAACATCAGCAGCACCATGACCGGGAACGGGATCGCATGGATCACCGTGTCACTTAAGCCCAGCAAATGCTCCACCGGCCAGCGGATCGCCTGGAACATCGGCCGCAGATGAATCCCCAGCCACTCCACGCCCTGGCTGATCCATTGGTCTACGGGCAGAACCGCGAGGTCTTCTGAACTAAGCATGCTGTGCAACCTCCGCAGCGGCAGGGCGCGGGGCCGGGACGCTGGCTATGCAATCAAGAATGTGCGCGCTGTTGAGCGTGCCGACGAACAGCCCGTCGCCATCCACCACCGCCACCGGCAGGCCCGGCTTGAGCAGGCGTGCGGCTTCCACCAGCTTGGCGTTGGCCGGTACGCTGACGAACTGGCTCGACAACTGTTGCAGTGCGTCGGCGCCGCCGCCCACCGCCAGTAGCGCCGCCGAGTCCAGCACGCCGACGGCCTTGCCACTGGTGCTGAGCACAAAGGCTGCCGCGCTGTCATTGCCCACCACCCGGGTGTCGCCCTGTACCAGCAGCGTGTGTGCCTGCTCCATGATCGAGCGCGCGTCGAATAACCGCGAACGGTCCACCTCCCGGGTGAACGCCGCGACGTAATCGCTGCCCGGGTCCATCACGATTTCCTGGGGCGTGCCCTCGCGCACCACTTGGCCGTCGGCCATGATCGCGATGCGTGTGCCCAGCTTCAGGGCTTCCTGGAAGTCGTGGGTGATGAACAGGATGGTTTTTTTCAGGGTGCGTTGCAGGCGCAGCAACTCGTCCTGCATCTCGGTGCGGATCAGCGGGTCGAGGGCGCTGAAGGCTTCGTCCATGATCAGCACATCGGCGTCGGTGGCCAGTGCACGGGCCAGGCCGACGCGCTGGCGCATGCCACCGGACAGTTCGTGGGGCTGGTGATCGGCCCACTTGGCCAGGCCCACGATGGCCAGCACTTCCAGGGCGCGTTTGCGCCGCTCCGCCGCCGAGACACCCCGCAGCTTGAGGCCGAACTCGGTGTTCTCGATCACGGTCTTGTTCGGCAGCAGGGCGAAGTGCTGGAACACCATGGAGATGCGTGTGCGGCGCACTTCCCGCAACTGGTTTTCGTCGAGGGTCACCAGGTCTTCGCCGTCCAGCAGGATCTTGCCCGCGGTCGGTTCGTTGAGGCGGTTGATGCAACGCGCCAGGGTGGATTTGCCCGAGCCCGAGAGGCCCATGATCATGTAGATCGCGCCGCTTGGAATCGACAGCGATACGTTGTTGAGGCCGACCACGGTGGCGGTCTCGGCCAGGATCCGGTCTTTGCTGGCCCCGGCGGTCAAGAGCTGCATGGCTCTGTCGGGCGTGGAGGAGAAGACCTTGTAGAGGTTCTCAATCTTTAGTCGTTCGCTCACCAATTGCCTCCAATTGTTGTTTTGCTATCTGCGGAAAACTTCATCAATAGAAATTTTTGGGCTACTGGCAGTTAAAAATCTTCGAGCTATGACGACGCAAGGTGCAGTCGCAAAAATTTCTTGTTGGGGTGCCTGGGCACTTACAGCATGAGCGGTGTGGCGAGTGCAAGGGTTGGGCGTCAACCGGTCGTGGTATCCGATGGAACCATGCTTTCCCGGGCTTTGCGGGCCACGCGAAACGCCTCCACACCCGCTGGCACACCGCAGTACACCGCGATCTGCACCAGGGCGGCACGCAGTTCGTCGTCCGTCAGGCCGTTGCGAATGGCGCCGCAAAAATGCGTGCCGAATTCGTCCATGCGCCCCAGTGCCGCGAGCATGCCGAGGTTGAGCAGGCTGCGTTGCTTGAGGTCCAGGCTGTCGTCGGTCCAGACCATGCCCCAGCAGTACTCGTTGAGCACCGCCTGGAAGGGCCGGGAAAAGTCGTCGGCGCGGCCCAGGGCCTGGTCGACGTAGCGATCGCCGAGGACCTGGCGGCGAACGCTTTCGCCTTGGGCCTGCAATGATTTATCCATGATGGGTCTCCGAATCGGTTAGAAAATCGCGTATCAGGGCGGCCACCCGTTGCGGCGCCTCGATCAGAATGCAATGGCGCAGCCCCGGCAGAATCTGCAATTGCGAGCCCTCGATGCGCGCATGCATGAACGCGGCCATGCGCGGGTTGGAGCCGGCATCGTCGGCACCGGTGGCAATCAGGGTGGGGCAGTGGATCCGTGACAGTTGCTCGCCGAAATCCGACTCGGCGAGGATGCGATACGCCGCGGCATAACAGCCGGGGTCATTCTCGGCATTCAGTTGGCGCAGGCGGGTGACGGCCTCGGGATGGCGTGCCTGAAAGTCCTCGGTCAGCCAGCGCGACAACGACGCCTCGTAGTGGGCCACGGGCTCCCCGGCCTGCAAGGCGGCAAGCCGCGCCTGCACCCGCTCGCGCTCCTCGGCGTTACGCCCGGCCACGGTCGACAGCAGCACCAACCGACGCACCCGCGCCGGGTGCGTCAGGGCCATGCGCTGGGCGATCAACCCGCCCAACGAGAACCCGGCCAGGTCGAACTGCTTGAAACCCACGTGATCCGCCAGGGCCAGCGCCTCACCCACCAAGTGATCAATCTCGTAACGCCCGGGTGTACGCGACGACTGGCCGTGGCCGCGCAGGTCGAAGGTCAGCACGGTGAATTGCTCTTGCAAGCCGGCCACTGTCTCGGCCCACGCCTCAAGGCTGGAGCCCACGCCATGGATGCACACCAGCGGGCGCGGCCCATGCCCGTCCAGGCGGTAGTTGAGCGTGACGTTGGCCACGCTGAAACGTTGTGCCTGGCCCATCACGCGCTGACCTTGTCGCGTTGTTTGGCGCGTTCGCGCTCGGCGAAGAACGGCATCACTTCATCGATGAACAGGCGCAGGGTCTGCTTCTGCAGTTCGAACGGCAGGTTGAAGGTCAGGCCCAGGCAATACTGGTCGACACCGGCGGCTTCGTAGTCGAGCAGCTTTTCGATGATCTCCTCGGGGGTGCCGAACATCAGGTTGCGTCGCAGGTTTTCCGGGTTGTAGTTGTCTTTGCCGCGCACGCTTTCAAACGGCACCGGCTCCGGGAAGCCGTTGTGCACGGTGCCGATGTTCTGCATCAGGTTTTCGAAGGCGCGGCCAAAGTCCATGCTGTGCTTGACCGGCAGTTCCCAGTCGTTGGCATTGGCGTACACGCAGGTGCGGCGCTGCATCATGAAGCGCGGGCGCGGCACGTGGGGGTTGTCGGCCACGGCCTTGTTGAACTTCTCGCTGAGCACTGCGATTTCGGCCGCCGGCAGCGAGAGCGGGGTGGACAGGATGTTCGCGCCAATGCTCACCGCCCAATCGAAGGTGCCCGGGTCCCGTGCGGCCACCCAGATCGGTGGATGGCCTTTTTGCAATGGCTTGGGCACCGCAGCGGTCTGCGGGAATTTCCAGTAGTGGCCGTCGTGGGCGTAGTCGCCGGTCCAGAGCTTTTGCACCGCGGGCACCAGTTCCTTCATGTAGCCCACGCCTTCCTGCTGTTGCAGGCCGGGGGTCATGCGGTCGAATTCGTACTGGTAGGAACCGCGGGCAATCCCGAACTCCAGGCGACCTTGGGTCAGGTGATCACACAGCGCGGCTTCGCCCGCCAGGCGGATCGGATGCCAATAGGCCGCGGCGAGGGTCGCGGTGCCCAGGCGAATGCGTTCGGTGTGCTGGCCGAGCCAGGTCAGGGTCTGGAAGGGGTTGGGCGCGATGGTGCATTCCAGGGTGTGGTGCTCGGAGGTCCACAGGGTTTCAAAGCCGCCGGCATCGGCGATCTTTGCCAGCTCCAGCAGGTTGGCCATGACGGTCTGCATCGGCACGTCCGGCGAGAAGCGTTCCATGCTCAGGGATACGGCGAATTTCATAAGGTGCTCCTTGAATAATCAGCGCAGGCGAATGACGAAGGGGTCCTGCATTTCGCCGGAATAATCGATGACCACGTTCTTGGCCCGGGAAAACTCGCGCATCACGTCAAAGCCGCCGCGACGGCCATAACCGCTGTGTTTGAAACCGCCATTGGCGGACATGTAGGCCGAGCTGCGGTAGGTGTTGATCCACACCGTGCCGGCATCGATGCGGTTGGCAAAACGCAGGGCGCGATCGATGTTCTGGGTCCAGATGCCCGAGGCCAGGCCGTAGTGGGTGTCGTTGGCCAGGTTGAGCATTTGCTCTTCGGTGGTGAAGGGCATCACGCCCACTACCGGGCCGAACAGTTCATCGCGCATGAACGGCATGTCGTTGGTGGCGTCGGCCATCACCGTGGGTTCGAAGTACCAGCCTTCAGACAGATTCGCGGCGTTCGGGCGCTTGCCGCCGACCGCAATCTGCGCACCCTGTCTGGCGCCGCTGGCGATGTAGCCTTCGAGCTTTTGCAGTTGGGCTTGCAGGGCCAGCGGGCCGATGTCGGTGTGTTCTTCCATCGGGTGGCCGACGGTGATCTGTTGGGTGCGGGCCACCAGGGCCTCGACGAATTTGTCGTAGATCGGCGCCTCGACAAAGCAGCGCGAACCGGCCACGCAACTTTGCCCGGCGGCGGCGAAGATCCCGGAGACCACGCCGTTCACGGCCTTCTCGATATCGACATCGGCAAACACCACGTGGGGCGACTTGCCGCCCAATTCCATCTGGCACGGCACCAGGTTGTTGGCGGCGTTGCCGGCGATGCGTCGGCCGGTGTCGGTGCTGCCGGTGAACACGTATTTGGCGATGTCCGGGTGGCGGGTCAACGCATCGCCGGTGACGGCGCCGTTGCCGGTGACCACGTTGACCACACCCGCCGGAAAGCCGGCTTCGATGATCAATTCGGCCAGTGCAAGTGTGGAGGCGCTGGCGTGTTCCGACGGTTTGATCACCACGGTGTTGCCGATGGCCAGGCACGGCGCGAGGGTGCCGGTGAGCAGCATCAAGGGCGAGTTCCACGGGGTGATCATGCCGACCACGCCCAACGGTTCCCGGCTGCTGTAGTTGAGCTGGTTGAGCTTGTTGACCGGGATCACCTCGCCTTGCAGCTTGTCGGCCATGCCCGCGAAGTAGATGTAGGCGTCGGGCAGGGCGCTCATCTGGGCGCGCATTTCCCGCAGCAGCTTGCCGTTGTCGCGGGTTTCCAGCAGCGCCAGTTCTTCGGCGTGCTCGGCCACAAGCTGGGCCAGGCGATACAACAGTTTGCCCCGTGCGGTGGGCGTCATATTGCGCCACTGCGGGTCGTTGAAGGTCTTGTGGGCGGAAGCGACGGCGCGGGCGACGTCACCGGCATCGGCCTGGGCGAACTGGTACCAGGACCGGCCGGTGGTGGGGTCGAAACTGTCGACGTAGGTGTCGCTGACGGGCGCAACGAAGCGGCCGTCGATAAACAGGTTGAGGCGGTTGCCCTCAAGGGCGCTGACCGTGGTTTTCATGCAGGAGTCCTGTGGGTACGTGTCAAAGGGGCGCGTTTTCGAGCATCGCGATGCGGCCGCTGGCGGCGGAGCCGGTGTAGATGCCGAACTGCTGGTTCTGGCGCTCGCGGGCATAGCGGCGCACCACCGAGCGCAGTTCGTTGACCGGCATCTGTTCGATGGGCAACGCGTCCAGCGGGAAGACGCGCAGGGTGTCGGGCAGCTCGGCGTCGAACGGGCCGAGTTGGGCGCGGTAGATCAGGTAGCCGGGGTCGGTGTCGTCGACATCGAAGGCCGAGTACAGGAAGGTCGATTCCTGTTCCACCGGCAGCGAGCTGTTACCGGCGTCGATAAAACCTTTGCGTTTGCCGGCCACCGGCAGCGTCCAGCCGCCATTGCCATCGGCGCGGAACAGGATCCCGCCGTCGGCTTCGATCAGGTAGCCGATGATCATCTTGTGGGAGTCCAGCCAGCTGGCCGGCAGCGGGTCCTGGATGTTGGCGTAGCGGCCCCGGCAGAAACACAGCGGCAGCTTGGGGCTGGTGCCGAAGGCGCGCACCTGGCCGATCAGCACCAGGTGGTCGCCGGCTTCGATGCGCTGGTGCACGCTGCAGTCGAACCAGGTCAGGCTGTCGGTGAGGATCGGCGCGCCGGTGTGCACGGTGTCGTGGTTGACGGTGTGGAACTTGTCCGGCGACTTGGAGGCAAAGGTGCCGGAGACGTCGACCTGGCCTTCATGCAGCAGGTTGACGGCGAACTGTTCGGTGTTGGCGAACGCGGTGTAGCTGGCGGCGGACTTGCCCACGCACACCAGCAGCAGCGGCGGGTCGAGAGACACCGAGGTGAACGAATTGGCGGTCATGCCGCGTGGGTTGCCGTCGGCGTCATGGGTGGTGATGACGGTGACGCCGGTGACGAAGGTGCCGAAGGCCTGGCGCAAGGCGCCCGGATCGACGGCTGCAACGTTGGCGCTGATCACGGTGCTCGGCATCGGGGTACTCCTTTGTTCTTGTGGTGTTAAGCAAGCCTACGAGGAAGGGGACCCGTGGGCTTGCGTCGATTAGGAGGAACATGGATGAAAGTTTTGCTCGGATTGGCAGCGAGGCGTCAGTCCTTAGGCAGTTCCGCTTCCATCTCCGCCATATCCTGGTAGCGATCAGCAATCCGTGGGTGCGCACGGGAGCCGTCGCTGGCGCCGATAGCGATCAGCACTTCGTCGGGGCCCGGCGCATCGGCGATCTGGAAGTTGGCGGTGAGAAAGTGTGAGCGCTTGCCGGTTTCGCTCTTGTGCACCATCGGCAGCGAGAGCAGGGCGCCGGGGGCGTTACGGGTGTTGGTGAAGCTCAGGTAGGCGGTGCCTTCCACGGCTTCGCGAAACAGGTTGCCGAAGCGCAGGGTGTGGATCAGGCCCGAGGCGTGCTCGATTTCACCGTTGACCCCCACCGCCGCGGCCTTGCCGAAGGCTTCGACCTTGCCGCCGGGCATCAGGGAGATCAGGCGGCGGGTCATTTCATAACCCAGGCCCGGGGCCAGGCGCAGGATTTCCGGGCGCAGGTTTTCAACGAAGCCCTGGCCGGCCCAAGGGTTTTTCAACACCGCGGCAACCACGATCAGGGTGATGGGTTTGCCGGCGTCCTTGCCGCCTTCGATATGGGTTTCTTCGATAAAGGTGCAGTACTTCCTGACGCCCAGATTTTCCAGATTCATGATGACTCGTCGCCCTTGTGGCTGTTGGTTGTGGCCTTAGGCTAGGAGCATTGGCCAACAGCGTCTTCCGTGATTTCGGAGTGCAAATCCACTGGACATTGCTCTGAACCGGCGCAAGTATTAGGCGGGCCTGGCAGGCAACGTGGCTGCCGTGACTTCCATGTTCGGGTGAGCGCCTTGAATCGAGAAATGCAGATACTGTCGTTGCGGGATGTGGCCAGTCAGATCAACTCCGGCGGTGACTTGCAGTCGATGCTGCACCAACTGGTGTACGCCAGTTGCCGCCACACCCACTGGACCATGAGCTCGATCATGGCCATCGACATGGACGCCGGCTTCGGCCACGTCATCGCCCGCCACGACCCGACCCTGGTGCAGCGCCCGCTGGTGGATTGCTGGGAGCTGTCGTCCAGCCCGGTGATGACCGCCCTGCAACGCAACGAGGCGGTATTCATCCGCGACGTGCGCGAATGCGAGTACCCCGGCTACCGCCGCGAATCCCTGGAGCGCGATTACCGCACGGTGATGGTGATGCCGATGAACTGCACCGACTTCGATGGCCGGCCCATGGTGCTCAGCGTGATTTCCCGCACGCTGATGGACGTGTCGGAAGAAGACCGGGTGTTCCTCGGCATGATCATCCACCTGGGCGCCATCGCGGTGGAGCGCCAGCGCCAGCTGGAAGCCGAGCGCCGCGCCGCCGAGCGTATGCAGCAGGCCTTGAAGGTGCACACCACGATGCTGGAACACGTGCTGAGCGGCGGCTCGGTGGCGTCGTTATCGTTGATGGTGGGTGACCAGTTACCCAACCCGGTGATCGCCGTGGACTTCACCGCCAACCAGGTGGTGGCGGGGCGCTCGCCGGACACTGCGCTGTTTGATGACAACGCCTGGCAGGCTGCGGTCGCCGGGGTGCTCAGCGTGCAGATCACCAAGGCCGCCCAGGAAAGCTTGCGCAGTGCCCTGCGCAATACGGTCAACCTGTTCCTTGACGATGGCCAGCGCCAGTTTACGTTGCGAGCGCAGATCGAACCGTTGATGGTCGACCACGAACTGGTGGGCGCGCTGGTGTTGTTCCCGGTGGCGGCACCGGTCAACGAGCTGGATTTGCTGATGCTGGAAAGCGCCAAGTTCGCCTTGAGCGTGCAGATGATGCGCAGCTTTATCCGCTTCCGTTTTGAAACCCGCACCCAGACCGAGTTGCTGTTCGAAGTGCTCGAAGGCCGCTGGCGCGATGCCGATGACATCCAGCAACGGGCCCAACGCCTGGGCATCAGCTTCAGCACGCCACAGCAGATGATCATCATCGACTACGGCGCCAAGGCCCGGGAGGCGAAGAATCTGCACCACAACGTCGCGCGTATCCTGCAACGGGCGGGGATGCAGGCCACGGTGATCATCGTCGACAACCGCCTGGTGTGCATGGTGCCGGCGCAAGGCGAGCGCTTGAGCAAGATCAAGCGGCAGATCGCGGATGACCTGGCGCACTACCTGGGCGCCGAGCCGATCCTGCTGGCCAGCGGCGTGTGCCGGGTGCTGGCGGATTATCCGGCTGCGTGGGAACGCTGCTGCCGTCTAATCGACATAGCCCATTCCTTAGGCCGCAGCGGACCGATTTCCGACCAGGACTTCGGCCCCATTCCGATCTTCGTCGCAGCAGTGGGGGGGGAGGATATCCGCACCTTCGTCAACGAAAGCGTCGGTGCCATGTTGGAACATGATCGCAAACACCAGACACCGTATCTGGAAACCCTCACCGCGTACCTGCGTGAAAACTGCCGCAGCCAGGCGTGTGCGGACGCGATGGGCGTGCACGTGACCACGCTACGGTATCGATTGGCGCGAATTCAAGAGCTGTTTGACATCGATTTCGAGACGCCCGAGCGGCGGTTTGCAACCGAGTTGGCGATTTATTTGCAACGGGTGTTGGATAGCTAAGGACGACATAGTGCTGCCAGCAGGACTAACTGGTTGGTGATCTTAAGGCGGTTATCGATGGTCTTCTACGGATGACTTCGATATCGGATTGGGGTATACGGTGTCTAACTTGGCGCATTGAAATTTATTCCCGCTTAGACTGCGTTCGGCAAAAAACTGAATGCCCCGACTTGCCGCCGGGGTTTGCACGAACTCTACTCCATTACGAGCCCGAGAACAGCCATTGCCAGTGCGGCTGTGCTCTCGCCGGCCACAAAAGACCGCGTCTTGCTTGGTTGCGCGCTGGGGGGGGGGCAGTGCAACAATCTGGGTGAAGTTGAGTGGGCTGTCTATAGCGCTTCGCAAATCGCTCACCGTCGGTGGCAGGTTGCGGGGTCGATCAGAATCGGTCACGCGCTGTTAAATAGGAACGTTGCCTGCCAGGCGCATTATAAGCGGTTTGCACGATGACGCGAATGTTCAACATTAATGCCGTTTCGACATGAACGTTTAGACGGCACTAATGTAGCTCTGCCATATAAGCCATGAGACGCTGCAAAGATATATATTGCGGCAGGGCAGTATGGCTATTGCTAGCCAGGAGCTTACGACGATCGGATGTGAGACATCAGATCTTTGCCAATTACTGCAGACGCACACAGCACACCGCCGACAAGGGCGCCAATGACCCCATCAGTCGCTACGTCCTGTCCAGTGAGATAGAGCCCCTTGATAAGGGTGTGCGCCCGCAGCCAATGTTGTCTGAAACGCTGGGGGGACGATTCGATTCCCATGAACCCGCCATGCTCACGTTTGGCAAACGTCTCGTAACTCAATGGCGTGGATACTTCAAAGTAATCCAGTGCTTCCCGAGCCTGGGGAACGTGGCGAAAGAGTTCGGCCAGCAACCGTTTGCCGATCTGCTCTTTGAGTGCAAGGTAATCATCGCCGCGCTTCATCCAGCGGGTGTCCTCCCACTGTTTAAAATGTTTATAGTCCGTGTAAGCATACATCTCGACAGTGGCCTTGTTGGGGAACTCTTCATGCCAGGAAGCGTCCTTGGCGGACGGGAAGGTGATGAAGTACCAGGGGAAGGGGGCGTTGAAGTCTTTTCGGTGCGCTTCCAAGTTGGCCTGGAAATCGTTTGTCGCGTGTGACCAGATGTTCGCCGGCGTGAAGCCGATTTCTTCTGCTGATCGATTGAAACCGATATTGATGCCGACCACGGCATACGTCTCGATGACATTTTCCAGGAGTCGGTCAAGACCGGCATCCTGGCTGACCTGTTGTGGCAGCAGTCGAGAAAAAGTGTTCCGTACACCTGCGTTGCTGACGATCACCGGGCAGCGTATCTCGTCTCCGGAGCTGAGACGAACACCTTGGGCAATCCCATCTTCAACGAGTATTTCGGTGACCTCGGCGCCGTACAAGAGCGTCCCACCCGCGCGCTCGATGAGCGGCGCCATCAATCTGGAAAATGTCATTCCGCCCCCCACGGGATAGAAGGCGCCATTGAGATAATGTTTGGCCAGCATGCAGTGCATCGCGAACGAACTTCTGGTGGGTTCCAGACTGTAATCGCCATAGTTGGCACAGATAACCGCAATCAGCTCTGGGTCGGTAATCAGCTCGGAAAGGACGTCGAGCGTGAGGCGGTCCGAGTAGCTGTGGAAAGTGGCACACATTGCGTCGTAAACGGAGTCCGTTGCGTTGATTGACATTGCCTTCTGGGCAAAGTAGCCAGCTGAACTTTTGGCAACCTTGACGACCAGGTTTATGTATTGGTCGATGCCATCTGCTTCGTGGGGGAAATGCTCCTTGAGCAAATTGCTGTATGCCTCTGGCCCGGTGGGTATTTCATAATAGCGATCACCGATTGCCATACGGTTGAAAACGTTCGGCATGGGTTTCCATTCCAGGCCACCGCCGGTGACATAGTTAAAAAGCTTCCAGCCAGCAGACTGTTTTGAGCCCACATCCCCGATGTAGTGCATGCCTACGACGCAGCGCGGCTCCATCCCGTTTGAGCATTACCGGGCGACTTTGCAGATTATGGGCGATGACTATCAATGTGAAGTTGTCTTTACAGCCCGATACGAGCCGATCGGGGTCTCCGAAGAGCAGGCCCAACGCATGCTCAGCAAGATCTATCAGGCCCTGATCAAGGTAGCCAGAACCGATCTTTTATCGTCGTAGAGGAGTCACCCATGGCAACGCTCAATTACCTTACCCAGATTCACTTTGATCATGGCGCTATCAAGCATCTGGCCAAGGGGATGCAACGACTGCAGATGCAGCGCCCTTTGATTGTCAGTGGTCCCAACCTGGCGGTGCAAACTTTGCGTGAGCAGTTGCCAGATAACGTGCCGTTCGTGCTTTTCAGTGAGGTGCCGTCGAACCCAACCGAGTCGGCGGTGTTGCAGGCGCTGGAGGTTTATCGCGTTGCTGATTGTGACAGCATTATCTGTATCGGTGGAGGATCACCGATGGACCTGGGCAAGGCGGTCGCTTTGTTGGCGCGTCAGCCCGGCCCTCTGGCCCAATACGCTGCCACACAAGGCGGCAGGGGCAAGATTCGCGATGTAGCTCCCCTGATTGCCATCCCCACCACGGCGGGTACGGGCTCGGAGGCGAGCGTGGCCAGCGTCATCATCTGTGAGGACGGTCGCAAGCTGACCTTCGTCAGTGATTTACTCTTACCTCGCCTGGCTATCTGCGACCCACAGTTGACGCTTGGGCTTCCGGCTGGGCTGACCGCAGCCACGGGTATGGATGCCGTCACCCACTGTATCGAGGCCGTGCTCTCGCCCATCATCAATCCGCCGGCGGAAGCGGTCGGTCTTGATGGGCTGGAGCGGGCAATCGGTGAGGGGAACCTACTGCGTGCGGTGCGTGACGGTCAGGATGCAGATGCTCGCTGGCACATGATGATGGCTTCTTCCGAAGGGGCGTTGTCGTTTATCAAAGGCCTCGGCGCAGTGCACGCGATGAGTCACGCCGTTGGGCGTATTCACGAACTCAACCTGCATCACGGCACGCTGAACGCTGTGATATTGCCGGCCATTTTACGTTTCAATCATGCCCATGCAGGCGACAAGTACATGCGACTTAGGCGGGCCATGGGGCTGGCTCCCAACACCGATCTCGCAGACTTCATCAGCGATCTCAACCAAAGCCTTGGACTACCTATCAATCTCAAGCAAATGGGCGTCAGCGATGTCCACCTGGACGGTTTGACCGACCACGCCATGGCCGATCTAAACACCACGACGAACCCCAGAAAACCCGGTGTGCAAGACTACCAACAGCTGTTTCTAGAAGTGCTGGGCTGAACCTTGATCAAAGAGTTGAGCGGTAAAGGAGAGTACCAAGATGCTTGGTTTGATGATGGATAAACCCCTATTGGTCGGTAGCTTTCTTGAGCATGCCGAGCGCTTTCACCCCGAGCAGGAGGTTGTCAGTCGGTTGAGCGATGGCACACTCGTCTATCAGCGGTATAGAGAACTCGCACGACGCACCCGGAAATTGGCCAATGCGCTATGGGCGCTAGGTGTTAAACCTGGTGATCGGGTAGCGACGCTGGCTTGGAATACCCATCGCCATCTAGGGCTTTATTATGCCTGTGCGGGTAGCGGCGTCGTTTGTCACACCATCAACCCGCGTCTGCATACAGAACAGCTGACGTACATTATTGAACATGCTGAAGACTCGCTGTTGTTCTTTGATATTGACTTGGAACCCTTGGTCGAAAAGCTTGTAGGCGTGAGGGCCGGGTTGATGCACTGGGTTACTTTGGGCACCGAGACCGACCTGTCCAGGGCCATGCCCGTGGGCTGTATGTCCTATGAAGAACTGCTGGATGCCCAGAGTGATGGGCTGGTTTGGCCGGAGCTGGATGAGCGAATGGCTTGTTCGTTATGCTACACGTCGGGCACTACAGGTAATCCCAAAGGCGTGCTCTACAGTCACCGATCTAGCGTTCTGCATGCGCTCGTCGCGGCGCTTCCAGATTGCGCGGCATTGTCGGCGCGTTCCGTGGTGATCCCCATGGTGCCTATGTTCCACGTCAATGTCGGGGGGGGCCGTACGCAGCGTTGCTAACCGGTGCCAGATTGGTCATGCCAGGCAATGGTTTAGACGGTTCGAGCCTTTGCACATTGTTGGAAAAAGAGAAAGTGACGTTTGCATTTGGCGTGCCCACCATTTGGCAGAGCGTACTGAACCATCTGGACGAGCGCCAACTAAGGCTCAATGATCTGCGCGAAGTTTTCATCGGTGGATCTGCCCTGGATAAGTCGCTGCTGCAACGCTTCGAGACCGTGGGCGTCACCGTGGTACACGCCTGGGGCATGACCGAGTTGAGTCCTATCGGCGTAGTGAACAAGCCCTTGCCGGACTCAGGGAGCCAAGGTGATGAGGATTTGTTGCAGGAGAAACTCAAGCAAGGTCGAGGCATACGGGCGTGGATTGGCGTATTGTCGACGATAGCGAGCAAACGCTGCCCTGGGATGGCACCAGCGTCGGACATCTTCAGGTTCGCGGTCATTGGGCTGCCAGTCAGTATTTCAGACAGGATGAGACCGTCTGTACCACCGATGGCTGGTTTTCAACGGGGGACATTGCTCACACGGACAGGCGCGGGTTTCTAAAACTCACCGATCGTTCGAAAGATGCGATCAAGTCTGGCGGTGAGTGGATCAGTTCTCTGGAATTGGAGCTGGCGGCCCAGAGCCATGCAGCCGTAGCTCAAGCGGCCGTCATCGCCATACCCGATGTCAAATGGACTGAGCGCCCGCTGCTGATTCTGACGCTCAAGGAAGGCTGCACCATTGATCTTGATACAATTTGCAAGCACCTGCAGAGTTATGTCCCTAATTGGTGGTTGCCGGATCGTCTTGAAGTGATTGAAGAGATGCCGCTGGGAGCGACAGGCAAGATTCATAAGCAGTCCTTGCGCGAGCGATTTCTTTGAAGCAAGTGAGGGCAGGTTTCGATGATCCTCGAGACCTGAGGGATTTCTCAGTGTCTGCTTTTGGGGTTGGCGAATGGATTGGCGACAGAAGCGTAGTTACTCCGGAGTACGCTATCTCCTTGAGACGGCGAGAGAAAACGAACTGCCCATCGAGCACTGCCTTTTAGGAAGTGCAATTGAAGTGGCTGAGTTGGCCAGATCCGATGGCACTATCGAAGCCTGGCAGGAGCTTGCCGTTATTCGAAACCTGACTCAGCGGATCGGACGGCCCGGACTCGGCTTCGTCGCGGGGCGTCAGTACCATCTGACCTCGTTAGGGTTACTTGGCTTCACGATGCTTGCAAGCGAAACACTGTTGAGTGCATTGGTGGCGCTTGATCGCTTTCAATCGCTGGCCTTGACCATTTGCCCGGTCAAGACCACGCCTGACCCGCGTGGTTTATGGGTGATTTTTGATGATTTGGTATTACCCCGTGATGCCAGTTGCTTTGTCGTGGAGCGTGGCCTTAGTGCTGTTATACACATCACGTGCGAACTGATGCAGAGAGAGGTCGTGCCGTTGAGCATTCAAGTTCGCTACGACAGGCCGGGGGGAAGGCTGTCGGGTTACCAGGGGTTGCCTGTCCCGGTAACCTTCAGTAGTGACCATAACGGCGTTTTATTTACCCATGCGGACCTGAAATGTGTGCTGCCTCAGGCCAATCATGCAGCGCGCTTTCAGGGGGAAGTACTGTGTGGTCGTTTGATTGATCAGGCGGAGCTGACGCCCGAGAACCTGCCAACCACACGGCGGGTGCAGATGGTTCTAATTGAGCATGCGGCTTCACTGTTGACGGGTAAGGAGGTCGCTCGTCTTTTAGGGGTGTCCGAGAGAACTTTACATCGACGTCTGGTCGATGAGGGGCAGAGTTTCAGGTTGCTCAACGACCAAGTCAAAATGCGCATTGCTAAACGACTGTTGAGCGAATCGAAAATGGACCTTCAGCACACCGCAGAATCCATAGGTTATGCAGATGCAGCCAGTTTTTGCCGAGCATTTCAACGCTGGACGGGAAAAACCCCCGGCCGCTGGAAAAGGTCTGTATGAGGACATAGAGCCATAGGACTGTTGGGGATTCGCTGTCGCACGCGTTACTCTATCGCCCGAAGTTGTATCATCTGTTGGGGTCAGAATTGTCCAAGCACGATCAGAAAGCGTTAATTCTCAACGAAGCGCGTTCGCTGTTCCTCGAGACAGGGGAGAAAGGATTGTCGATGCGTAAACTCGCCACCTCGATTGGGGTGACGCCTGCGGCCATCTATTGGCATTTTAAAAACAAGGAGGAACTGCTCGGCGAGATATTTTTGGAGGGTGTAGAAACGTTCTCCCGATATATGAGTAAATCCCTCATGGGCGATAACCCTTTACATCGGTTACAGCTGTGTTCCGAGGCTTTTCTGGCATTCGGCATGGAGCAACCCAGCCACTACGGAATTTTTTTTCTAAGTCACAAGCCGCAGGTGAGCGAAGACATTCTGAGGCAACTTTCACAACTACGTCGAGGGACATTCCAGATTTTGCTCGATCGTGTTCGCGAGTGCCATAACGTCGGTCTGTTCAGACAAGATATCAATATTGAACGCGCTGCCATGATGCTGCTCAGCTCCTGCCAAGGTATGATGACTATGTATCGACATGGCCAGCTCGGGGGGAGTGAGGAGAATTTTGTTCAGATTTATCGAAATACCTATCAGTTGGCTGAAACTTTGCTACTTGCGCGGTGAGTCAGTAATGGGCTGCGGGATTGACTCAAATTTTTCTTTAATTGATGGAGTAGACACAGGTCCCATGTGTCCTGTGTACCAGATTTCAATTTCGCTGTTTTCGAGAACTTTCATAATGTCTCGATCATTGCTCTTCAAATCGCACATAAAAAAATGTCTGGCTGGTTTGGTTTTATTGAGCAGTTCGCCGCGAATAACGTCTCCGACAAAAGCCTTATCATTCATGAGCACCACGAGGGAGCCAGGGGTATGACTTGGCATCGACAAAATCTGCCCTTTCATGCCGATCTCAGTCAAATCGAACCCTCCCTTGACCCATATGTCGGCCGAAACCGGAGGGTATGACTCTTGCTGAATGGACGGCTTAAGAAAGTTTGCAAGCAAGTTGGTAGGACAAAGCGAAGCATTCTTCCCGGAAGCCAGCATATTTTGATCGTCCCGGCCAGCGATTAGAGTGGTGCCAAAGTGTTCCTTGAAATAGCGGGCCCCTCCTGCATGATCCGTATGTCCATGGGTAATAACCAGATAGTCAATGCTGCGCGGATCAATTCCCTCGGCCCTCATAGCCGATACGAACGTTGGTTCGTCACCGTGCTTGCCTGAGTCAATCATTAGGCGTTTACCATAAGCATCTATAATATGAATATTGGCAAGGGATACGGTAAATGTCTTCACGTCGCTTTGATCGGCCGACTTTTGAGGGGCGCTGCTACATCCTCCAAACGTCAGTGCCAGTGCCATAGCGCCCACGGGACTAATGACGCTGTATGGGAATTTAACGATTCTGTTCATGGCGTTCTCTCTAGCCTTCTAATGCGGTTTATAGATCGCCTTCGAGATTTTTTTTCAGGTTTTTCAGCGCTGTTTCAGACATCTTGTTCATGCCGCCTTTCATAGTGATGATGTATTTTTCCAGTGAGTACTCAAGGGTTCTCTGAAAAAGGGTGCCGTTTCCGGTCTTTTTCAGCCTGTAATTGATGGTTCCATCTATGAGCGGAGAGGTAAATACCGTTTTGAGTTCGTTGGGAGGTGAAGCGATCACTACCTCATAGTTCATCTCCGTTTCTTGGCCATAGATGCGGATTTTCTCTGAGAACTTATCACCTTTCATAAGTGGTTTTAGGGTTTCAGAACGAGCGCTGATGGATGCAGGATGCCATTCATGCCAACGATCCGGTTGAGCTACATAGCT
The DNA here is from genome assembly GCF_002028325.1 of Pseudomonas veronii. Lineage (NCBI taxonomy): Bacteria > Pseudomonadati > Pseudomonadota > Gammaproteobacteria > Pseudomonadales > Pseudomonadaceae > Pseudomonas > Pseudomonas veronii. The sequence continues at coordinate 2,501,007 of NZ_CP018420.1, forward strand.
ATAAGCTTTTTCTATGGGGGCTTCGATGAAGATTTCATTGGAGTTTTGGTCCGCGCTGGCAGCACCGTAAAATACTTGAAAAAATGAAGCCAGGGCTGCCAGTTTTTTCAGTTTTTTGTTATTCATATCGAACCCTATTCAGCTGATTTAAATGCTCACTCCGGTGTCATATTAAATGGCTTTCTTGAGTATTTCATTGATGTGTTATGACGAATTTTGATAGTTTTTGCCACGAAAAGTGCCAGATGAGGTCTGTAGTGCCCGAGTTTTAGGCCCTCGCTATTTGATACTAAAAATCATAAGCTGGTCGAAAATCAGTTCCTTCTTGCCTTTAATTTATGGCTCTTTCATTAACAGGCCGTTGAAAAATTCAGCCCTATCTCCCCCCCAACCCGCCAAGTTTGAGATTTTTCAGCCGCTCAGACTTGGCGCTGCCCTTTATCCCGCCTCAATCAGCAGGTGTTTTTCCAGTTCCAGCGCAAATATTCGCCTTTGGGCGATTTCTAGGCGCACCTCGCCTAAACATGCGACCCACGCCACCAGCCTGACAAGCTCCCCAAACGGATCAAGTTGTACACCGAAAAGCCCAGCAGCAACTGGGCGCTGAGCTTTTCACGGCCGATCAGTTTGGTCTTGCGCAGACCGCCCACGGTCTTTAACCAACTAAATCCTTCCTCGATTCTTTTTCGTATTTTCATGCTGACGCCATAGCCCGGATGACGGGTCGTGCGTCCATCGATTGCGCTCTTGATGGCCTTCCTCGAGACATGCGGCGTCACCTTCAAATCACGTGCCATCTGGACAAAAAATTTCTGGTCGTAGCTTTTGTCCGCACCCACTGTGCTGCCAGGTTTGGCCGTGCGTTCAAGCATTTTCAAGGCGGCACCCACTTCGGCATGTCCATTGAACTCGGTGCATTCCACATCCACGATCAACCCATTGCGGTTTTCCATCAGGGTGTGGGCCATATGGGCCAGGCGACTGCCATCAGCCGGGCTCTTGCGAGCCAGCCGAGCCTGGGGATCAGTGGTCGAGTGATGAGTCGCGTTGCCGCGCTTTTCACCTTTGAAGTCCAGGTAGTTGTTACGTGGACCACTCTCTGGTGGCTCATCGTCCGGCTTCTCGCCGCCGTCCTTTTTGACGAAGGATTTATGCGAAGCCCAGGCATCGATCAGCGTGCCGTCCACACTGAAATGCTCATCGCTGGCGTACTGCGACCACTGGGCCAACGACTTGATACGCTGAAAGAACAGACGCGCAATGTCCTGGTTAAACAGGCGATCGCGGTTCTGACTGAAGGTCGAGTGATCCCACACTCGCTCGTCCATCGACAGGCCGACGAACCAGCGAAAAAGCAGATTGAAATCGAGTTGCTCGACCAGTTGCCGCTCGGAGCGCACGGTGTAAATCACCTGCAGCAACGAAGCTCGCAGCAGCCGCTCTGGTGGAATCGAGGCGCGTCCCAGCGAGGAATACAAAACCTCGAAATCAGAATCCATCGATACCAGGATCGTATCAACCAACTCGCGCAGCGGGCGTAGCGGGTGATCCTTGGGGATCCGCTGTTCCAGCGTCGTGTAGCTGAACAGGTCGTTTTGCTTGAGATCGGGTCCACGCATCGGCTCGGTCTTCCGCTGACATTGAGGAACATGGCGGGTAGTTTGCCAGAGCCCAATTCGGTCCGGTCTTTTTCAACGGCCTGTTAAGGGCGCTTAGCTCGCATACAGCTGCCTCTCGCACATACGCATCAACCGTTTTCGCACCATCTATAGATTCGACGAAGCGAAGAAGGTAGTCTGTTAAGTGATGGTTTTCGATAAGACATGAACGCGCACCTTCGTATAGCCAAACTGGTACCTGATCATGTGAAACGGTCCCGTTACGTCGGCAGGGGTGTGAGAACATCCTCAAGTAAGCATACGGATCATGCCCGTTGAGCTACGCCGATTGGACAAACTCATGATCTCCGCCGCACGTTTGCCGCGGCGTAACGACCCCCGTGAACATCCAGTTCGAGCGCCCAAGAACCCGCGGCCGGATCTGATTGTCGGGTAGCCCCGCGTCCACCCCCCTAAGAACCGGGCATGCGAGTTTCCCCGCATAAAATGTGGCTGAGCACATTTTATGCGGTAGTTCCACGTGTACGAATCTGTGTGGGGGCGGCAGGTAACTGCCGTCCCTACCGCGACGCAAAGTTGAAGTTGATGCGACTCTGGACTCGCGACCTGCGGTGGAATCTGATCGTTCTATCAGCACCATGCGTGTATATTTTGCTAGCTCGGACCGCGAAATCGGACGACTGACGCCTGTTAGCAGATGTCTTTTTCTGTTCCAATACTGCATAAGGTGTCGAGTAGATACTCACGATTAGTTAGTGGCTGTCCATTATTGCTAGAACCATCGGTATGGAATCAGTGGGCTGTGTATTCGGACGAAGCGGCTCAACAATGTGCGTAATGCGATCGTTTCGGGCACTCCCAGTTGCCGCATCATCTCCTCTTCCACTACAACGCTTTCCTTCTCCATCTGCTCGACCATGGTTCGGCCTTCTGCAGTCAGATAAATACGTGTGTGATCTCTATTGAGCAACGGGCCGGACTCTTCCAGATCTTCTTCAATTCTGATCAACGCCCTTGCTGCCAGATCATCAATGGATTCAGGGCCTACGGAGCGACCGGAGTAGGTTGCTAGCGTACTCAGTTCACGGTAAGTACGACCTTCACGGGCGCCCAGTGCACTTAGGATGAGGTGTTCGATATCGTTCAGCTCCAGCGCCCGAGCCTGCTCACGTACCTTGGCATAGAAATGTAGGTAAGCGCTGGCCAACAGATACCCCAGCGGACTCGTCTCGCTCACATTACGCGGATCTTCTCCAGGAGGTGGCAGGACTGTCTGAGCCGTGCTGGTGGCGATGGCATAGTTACCGCTTTGAAACACGAGAGGGGGCGTACCACTCTGTTCGAACTTTACGACCTCACCCACCAAAATAATGTGGTCACCCCCATCGAAGATATTGGCGGTACGGCACTCCAGTCGTGTCGTGCAGCCCGAGAGCAGCGGTGCAGCACCGTAGCCATCCTCGTAGATGACGCCGTCGAATTTTTCAGCCCCTGTGGTGCTCCGGGCAAATCTTGAAGACAGGTCCCCCTGGTCATGCGCGAGGATATGTACCGCCCAATGACTGGCCTCTTCAAAGACTGGCAAGCTTTGCGATTTACGTGCGAGACTCCACAACACCATCGGCGGGTCCAGGGATACTGAGTTGAAGCTGTTAGCGGTAACGCCGACCGGAGATCCATCGTTCCCCCGAGCTGTGACTATCGTCACCCCCGTGGTGAATGTTCCTAGAGCCTGGCGAAACCCCTTGATATCAAGAGGCGGTGAGGTGTTCGGTTGTTGGTTTAGTTCATTGCGCTGTGCATTGTCGATCATGTCTCGGTTCCTCTGGTGATAAAGCAAATTCAGTGGAATGAATTGTGTTATGCCTGAGGGCTAATCGCATGATCTGTATGGACGATAACTCGCTTTGTAAAGGCATTAACTTTGTCACTTTTGTAGTTCTTTGGGGCACTTTGAATCACATGGACGACCACGCACCGGTTGCCATTTATGTGCCATCAAGGTGGTTATTCAGATGTACACGGTTGGTATGAAAGTAGAGTCCGTTGATGCGTTATATAAGGAGAAAAAAGCCCCCGAAGTGGAGGCAGGATGACGCGGGTTACATGATGTTTTTTACTGCTCAGACAATCAGGCCTCGCTCGCGAGCCATATCCAGGGCAAGGTCTTCAATCATGTCTTCCTGGCCGCCGACGGTCTTGCGCCGACCCAGTTCGAGCAGGATTTCATAGGACGGTACGCCGTATTTGCTAGCAGCACGTTTGGCGAATAGCAGGAAGGAGGAGTAAACGCCGGCGTACCCCAGCATCAGCGAGTCACGGTCAACCCGGACAATATGCTCCATCATCGGGAATACCCGCTCCTCGGCGACATCGGCGAGTTTGAAGACATCGACCCCGGTGATGATGCCCATGCGATCGCACACAGCGTTGAAAACTTCCAGAGGTGTGTTGCCGGCACCGGCGCCGAGGCCTGCGGCAGAACCATCGATGCGACTCGCTCCTGCTTCGATCGCCGCAAGCGAGTTGGCGATGCCCATGCCCAGATTGTGATGGCCATGGAAACCCAATTCGGTTTGCGGATCGAGCGCCTGGCGGACAGCATCGATACGAACGCGAACATCCTCTGGAAGCATGTAACCGGCGGAGTCGGTTACGTACAAACAGTTAGCCCCATAGCTCTCCATCAGCTTGGCCTGTTTCACCAGGCTTTCGGCATCGAGCATATGGGCCATCATCAAAAAACCGACGGTATCCATACCCAGCTTACGGCCGTACTGAATGTGTTGCTCGGATACGTCGGCTTCGGTGCAATGCGTCGCGACTCGGATCGTGTGGACACCGCATTCATAGGCCATCTGCAGATGGTCGACAGTTCCGATGCCGGGCAACAGCAGGGCTGAGACCTTGGCTTGCCTCATCTTTGGAATCACAGCCCGAAGGTATTCCTCGTCGCTGTGCGCCGGAAAGCCGTAGTTGACAGAAGTGCCTCCCAGACCGTCGCCGTGTGTTACCTCGATCAGTTGTACACCGGCGTCATCCAAGCCTGTGGCAACGTCGATCATTTCCTTGAGCGTGATCTGGTGGCGTTTGGGGTGCATGCCGTCGCGCAATGACATGTCATGCAGTTTGATTTCCTTGCCGCGTAAGTCGGTCATGGCATTTTCTCTTCAAGAAGGGTTAAGACTTCAGCATGTGTTGGGCGAACATTTCGGCAGTGCGAGCAGCCGCAGCCGTCATAATGTCCAGGTTGCCGGCGTACTTGGGCAAGTAGTCGCCGAGGCCTTCCACCTCCATGAAGATCGAGACTCGGTTGCCATCAAACACCGGTCCATTTTTCAGGATGTAGCCGGGCACGTACTTCTGCACTTCCTTGATCATGGCGTGCACCGATCGTGTGATCGCGTCACGGTCAGGCTCGGTTTCGGTCAGGCAATGGATGGTGTCGCGCATGATCAGAGGTGGTTCGGCAGGGTTGATCACGATGATTGCCTTGCCTTCCTTCGCTCCCCCGATCTTGACCACAGCACCAGCAGTTGTACGGGTGAACTCATCGATGTTCTTGCGTGTCCCCGGGCCGACCGAGCGTGAAGAGACTGTCGCGACGATCTCGCCGTAGCTCACCGGCTGCACGCGCGACACCGCGTTGACCATGGGAATGGTTGCTTGCCCGCCACAGGTCACCATGTTGACGTTCATGATCTGCTTGCCAAGGTGTTCGGCCAGATTGACCGCCGGTACGCAGTAAGGACCGATGGCGGCGGGGGTCAGGTCAATCATCAACACGCCCAGTTCATTGAGCTTTCGCGAGTTCTCGGCGTGGACGTAGGCTGAAGTAGCGTCGAAGGCAATCTGGATGTTGTCGGCCTTGATGTGGGGTAGCAACCCATCAACGCCCTCGGCGGTGGTCTTGAGCCCCATCTCCTGAGCGCGCTTCAAACCATCGGAGTTGGGGTCGATGCCCACCATCCAGACCGGTTCCAGTACGTCGCTGCGTTGCAGCTTGTAAAGCAGGTCGGTGCCGATGTTGCCGGGACCGATCAAGGCACATCTGATTTTGCGTGTCATGGCCAGTTATCTCGCGTGATTGAAAGGCAGGTTTATTCGGTGAAGCGAATCGAGGCGCAGCCAATGCCGCTGATGCTCAGTTCAAAGTGGTCACCGGGCTGCACGGGCACCAGTGGCACCAATGATCCGGAGAGGATGATTTCACCGGCGCGCAGGGGCATGCCGAACGCTCCCAGCGTGTTGGCCAGCCAGGCAACAGCCTCCGCGGGGTGGCCCTGCACAGCAGAGCCCAGTCCGCTGGAGTGCAGTTCACCATTGCGTTTCATATCCAGGCGGACATTGGCGAGGTCGAGATCGGTAGGGTCGATCCGGTGTTGGCCCAGGACGAAGACACCGCAGGAAGCGTTGTCAGCGATGGTGTCCTGGATCGCGATCTTCCAGTCCTTGATGCGTGAGTCGACGATCTCGAAACACGCCACCACGGACTTTGTGGCGCGCAGTACATCTTCCCGGGTAATGCCTGGGCCCAGCAGTTCATCCTTGAGGATGAACGCGATCTCGCCTTCAGCACGGGGCTGGATCAGATTGGCCTGCTTGATGCTGATGCAGGCACCATCTTCGAACTGCATCCGATCGGTGAGAAAGCCGAAATCGGGTTGGTGAACACCGAGCATGTCCTGGACTGGCTTGCTGGTGACGCCAATCTTTTTACCGATCACGATCTCGCCATCGGCCTCGCGCCGTTCCAGGATCTGGAGCGAGATGCGGTAGGCGCCCTCAATGCTCAGGTCGTCACTGAAGGTCAGGGGCTCGATCGTTACCCCCTCGCGAAGTGCGCGGTACAAGCGCTCGGCGAGGGGATGCAACTCAGCGATGGATTGGGTATGGGCTACAGATTTAACTTCAGGTGGCATTCGACTGTCCTCTTGTCTGACTCAGTCGAATCATGCCGCAAGCGAGCCAAGTCGCCCTGATCAGCTTGGATTACATTTTGAGTTTTCCCTGGAAGAAAGGCACCGATTTTCAGTGCTCGCAAACCCAGGCGTCGTGCCACGGTTTTCCCTGGCCTTAATCTGTATTGACGAGGCGCGGCGCGGCGCGCGGGTTCAAGATCAGACGAAATGAATGGGGAATAGCGGGTGAACAGCCAATCCAGCGCACACAGGCCAATTGAACTGACGACGCCGCAGCGAACACGCGCGATGTGTGGGGTGTATGCCGTACTGTTCTTGCTGGGCCTTGAAACCACCATCGGTGGCAGCATCCTTCCACTGGCTGCCCATGAGCTCAATGGCCTTGAGCGCTTTCCGCTGACGGGCACCTTGCAGATGCTGGCCTCGGCCTGCGCAACGCCCATCACTGCGCGGCTGGGGGACATGTATGGTCGCAAGCGCCTGCTGCAAGGGGCGATTGCTTTGCTCTGCCTGGCGGGTGTCGGCAGTGGAATGGCCTTGACGATGGAGCACTTGCTGGCGATGCGCGTGCTCAATGGCTTCGCGCTCGGCATGATGGCCGCCACCGCCTTTGCCGTGCCTGCCGATGTTTTTCCCGATCCTGTGCAGCGTGTCCGGTGGCAAAGTGTCAGCGGTGTTATGTTTGCCTTGTCGAGCAGTATTGGTCCCTTGTTGGGCGCGATGTTCAGCGACGCGTTTGGCTGGCGCTCGGCGCTGTTCGTGGTCCCGGTAGTCGGTCTACCGGTACTGATGATCCTGGGTTTTCTTCCTGCCAACCGACCTGTGCATCTGCAGACTCAGCGGTTCGATGCGCTCGGCGGCGGCCTGTTATGTGTCTTTATCGTGTCTTCACTCATGGCCTTGCAAGAGCATCTTGCGGATGTGCAATCTATCGCATCGTTCGTCGGTTGGTGGGTGCTGTGCGGGCTTGCGCTGATGATCCTCTGGCGGCATCAGCAACGGGTGACGCAACCCATCATGGCACTTGAGATCCTGCGCAACCGGGCGGCGCGGCAAATCATTGTCTCCACGTTGCTCAGTGGTGCCGTGCTGTTCATTCTGTTTTTCTACAGCCCGACGCTGCTGCATGAAGTCGTTGGTTTGAGCCTGGTCGAAGCCGGAGTGGCGATGATTCCCATGCTGGTCGGCATGCCGGTGGGCAGCATACTCAACGGCCTGCTGTTTCGCCGCCAGCGTCGACCGCAACGGTTGATGGCAATGGGCGCGTTGTTGCTGCTTGCAGGATGTGCGCTTCTCTATCTGTTGAACCCGCAAAGCTCATCGGCCTACATCTTCACCAGCTTCGGCTTATGTGGCCTGGGGTTGGGTGTGATTAACCAGAACCAGATGTTGTTCATGCAGATGGCCGCGCCTGTGCAGCATGTCGGCGCTGCCACGGGACTGATTTCAACCGCACGCACCTATGGCGGAGCACTGGGCAGTGCGCTGCTGGGGTTGGCGCTGGGGGTGAGCAGCATGGGTCAGGCGCTCAGCGTGGGCCTGCTCTTCTCGGTCATGGCGTCGGCGTTGCTGATTGCGCTGAGCCTGAAACTGCACAAGTAGTGCTGATGTTTCGGTTCGCCACGACTCTCAGTGCCATCTGAAAATCTCGTGCAGAAACGAGTCAGACAGAGGCCGGCGTTTCGATGTCGCCTGGACCAAAGTAAGCACGCATCGATTTGATAAGCCCTTCCTCGGTAAAGGTCATGACGTCGATGACATTGACCCGCACCTCACCTTGAGGTGTCTTCATCACTGCCTGGAAGGCCATGGCGGCTGCATCGCCGTGAGAGGCGCGGATGGGGGCTGAAAGGCTCAGCACGGAACCGAAATTCATGGCGGTGCGGTAGAACGCCTCGATCTGCGTTTTTCCGGCCTTGGCGGGCGTGCCGTAAGGGTCTTCCACAGTAGCGTCGTCGCTGTACAGCGCGACAACGGCGTTCAAGTCGTTGCGGTTGAAGGCATCGATATAAGACTGCAGGGCGTTCTTCATCTGTGCTTCGGTAGGCATAAGGACTCCGTTATTAACCGGCTACTGAGGGGATAGGTTGCTGCATGTTCAGGGCGAGGTGCGCAAAGTCCGTCCCCGTGAGCCAAGCAGAGGTCTCCCAGAGCCATGTGCTCATCTCGGGAGCCAAAGCACTGGCTGCAACATGGGCCGGGCCGGGCGGACCTTTCATTTCGCCAAAACCGCGCGGACCATAGAACCCGCCCGGTTCAATGGGGTGGGCAGTGGCACCATACAACAAGGGTAGGGCGCCCTGCGCGGCGTCCTGGCCGAACAACGGCATGACGACCGACAGCGTCAGACTCACCAGATGGTCCTTCCAGTGCAGCGTGCCCTGTCGGTTACGGTTGGCGCCGATGTTGGTACGGGCCACCCCCGGGTGAACGGCCACGCTGGTCAGCGCGACGCCTGCCTGATCGGCACGACGCTGTAACTCTCGGGCGAATATCAGGTTGGCCAGTTTGGTCTGGTTATAGGCGCGCTGGGCTTCGTAATTCGATTCAAGGTGCAGGTCGTCGCGATCGAACCAACCTTGTTTGTGCATCAGGCTGGAGGTGGTGACGACGCGGGGCGCAGAGGCGGCCAGCAGCAGCGGTAACAGGCGAGCAGTCAGGGCAAAGTGGCCGAGGTGGCCGATGCCAAAGGTCAACTCATGACCGTCCGCCGTGGTGCGCCGTGTGCTCAGCGGTTGGATGCCGGCATTGTTGAGCAGGATGTCCAGGGGCAAGTCCTGTGCAAGCAACAGATCGCTGAACTGCTCGATGGCTTGCAGGTTGCCAAGGTCCAGGGAGGCGAACTCCACGTTGGCGTCTGCGCGCAGGTCTCGAATACGCTGGACTGCGGCCGTGCCGCCCGCCTGATCCCGGTCGACGATCAGCACCTGGGCGCCCGCCAATGCCAGGGCACGCGCAGCTTCGTAACCAATGCCACTGGCCGCCCCGGTGACCAGTGCGCGTTTACCCGCGAGGTTGAGAATCCTTGACTCAGCCCAGTCACTCATTTTTTGTTCTCCGTGTGGTTGGTGTGAGGCATGAAGAAAGACATCAAGCCCGCAAGGGCCAGTAACCCAGCCGTGCAGCCGAGTGCCAGAGCATAAGAACCGCGTTCAGCGATCAAGCCAATCAGGATGGGCCCAATGACCATGCCCAGGTCGGCTGACATTTGATAGCTGGCGATCACGGTGCCGCCACGGCCATCGGCGACATCACCCGCAGTCGCCGCGGCGGATGTTGCACAGAAGGCGGTGCCGAGACCCATGAAAGCCATCCCGGCGAGATAAGTCGACAACGACTCGCCGATCACAATGGTCAGAAAGCTGCACAGCACCAGCGCCAGGCCCAACATCAGGGTCGCTTTCCTGCCCCAGGTATCGACCAGTTGCCCGGACTTGGGCAAAAGCAGCGTCTGTGCCAGCGCACCGACCGTCAGGCCGATGCCAATCCACTTGGCGGGCTGTTGCAAGATCACCAGCAGAAACAGCGGCAGAATCGAAACCCTGACGCCATAGACGGCAAAGCCAATCGCGAAGTTGCTGGCGAGGGCAGCGCGGTAGGAGGGCAAACGCAGCGCCTGGGCAACACTCACCGGCGACTTGCCGGTGGTCAATTGTGCTGACCGTTGGTGACGCAGGTGTCGAAGCAGCAGCATTGCAACGACACACGCGGCACCGGCGCCCGCGCCGTAGATGAAAAACGGCAAGCGTACCGACATGCCCACGAACAGGCTGCCAATCGCCGGGCCTGTGACGGTTCCCACGTAATAGGCCCCCATGAACAGGCCCGAGGCCCGCCCTCGGTGACTGGCCTGAGTGGTGCGCAGCATCAGGTTCATGGCCGAGATGCTGTAGAAGATCGAGCCGACACCGCACAGCCCGCGAAACACCAGCAGCTCACTGGCTGAGGTGGCCATCCCAGCGCCAATACTGCTGAGTGCCAGCAGCGCCAACCCCCCGCAGAGCAGGCGATATTCGCCCAGTCGGTTCACCAGCCGTCCTCCCGGCCAAGCCATCAGAAGCCGGGCGAAGGGAAAGGACGCGATGATCATGCCAATCATCGTGCTCCCCACGCCCAATGACTGACCAAAGACCGGTATCGCGGGGGACTGGATACCAAAGCCAACGGCGGAGATGAAGCTGATGACACACAGGCAGCGCACCTCTAGGGAAATGCCACTCAACCAGCCCATGCTGGAAGGACTTGAGCGCATATCAGCGGCCATGGAAGGTAGGAGATCGCTTTTCCACGAATGCGCTGGCCGCTTCCTTGTGGTCGTTGCTGAGGAACGTTGCCGCCTCCAGGTGCAGCCCCGTCTCCATCACCAATTGGCTGCGATGGGTGAGGATTTTGTTCAGCGTACGTTTGGTGCCCTGCAAGGCAAGCGGGGGCAGGGCGGCCATGCGTTGGGCAATGGTGAAGGCCTGAGCTTGTAGTTCATCCGCCGGCACCGCACGCAGGGCCAGTCCCAGACGAGCAGCCTCGACCCCATTGAGGCGTTCGCCGGTCATCAGGTAGTACTTGGCGGCGCCCAAAGGCATCGCCAACGGCCAGGCGAGTGCGCCACCATCACCGGCCACCAGACCTATGGGAACGTGGGTGTCGGCGATCTGAGCGTCCTCGGCCATGATCACCACATCGCACATCAGCGCCAGGGTTGCACCGAGCCCCATCGCATAGCCCTGGACGGCTGCCACCATCGGCTGTGGCACTGCCACAAAGAGCTCGATGAGACGGGCGGCGCTCTCGGTGACCAGAGCGAGGTCTTCATAGGGCGTGCGTTCGACCTGTGACGAGTCGGCAAAGGCTTTGACATCCCCTCCGACGCAGAAGGCGCGCCCGGCGCCCCTGAGCACCACGGCCCGCACTTGGGTGTCGCGGCGCAGATCCGCCAGAATGGCTTCCAGCCCTTCGTGCATGTCATCGCCTATCGCATTCAGGCGATCCGGGCGGTTGAGGGTCAGGGTCAGCACACACTCCTGTTGTTCGGCGAGTATGCTGCGAAAGCGTCCGTAATCGGGCATGAGAAACTCCTTGGTCTTATTCGGTTCGAGGTTCAGCGTCGGTTGAGTTTTTCTTGCATCGCGGTGCGGGCTTGGGCGCGCTCAGGGCTGAGCAGGGCCAGGTTTTGCATCGTCACCTCGGCCTCCAGTTGCTCGGCCAGGCTGTGCCGTGTGGCGTGATTCAACAGCCGCTTGGTCAGGCCGACGGCGAGTCCGGGCTTGGCCGCCAGCTCTGCGGCTATCTGTAGGGCGCGATCGAGTAACTGTTGCGGTTCCAGAATTTCACTGACCAGCCCCCAGGCGTGCGCTTCCTCCACGCCAAGGCGACGGTTGCTGCTCAGCCAGGCGAACGCTCTGGCGTAGCCCAGCAGCCGAGTGATGTACCAACTGCCGCCGGCATCGGGCACCAGCCCGATGTCGACGAAGGCCGGCACGAATTTGGCGTGGGTCGAGGCAATACGAATATCGGCGGCACAGGCCAGCGACAGACCCGCCCCGGCGGCGGCACCGTTGACGGCGGCAATCACCGGCTTGTCCAGCGACGCCATGGCCAGCGTGTGGGCGTTGAAGGTATGGCGTAGCGTGTTGTGGCCCGCCTCTTCGGGGTTGTGCACGGTATTGAGGTCAGCCCCGGCGCAGAAGCCCCGACCATTGCCGGTGAGCACTACCGCGCGTATGTCCGCGTGGCTTGCTTCGTGCCAGGAGTCAGAGAGCTCACGGTGCAGCTCGCTGTTGAAAGCATTCAGCGAGTCCGGACGATTGAGCGTGATCACCAGCGTCGAGCCCTGTCGCTCTCGCAGTACGACACTCATAGCGTGGCCTGCGTGCCGAGAATGGCGGTGACCTGGCTGGAAAATTGACCGCCATTGCCGTGGGCCAGGGCGAGTTCAACGTTGCTCTGTTGCCTGAGTCCCGCCTCACCGCGCAGTTGGCGCACCGCTTCGATGATCGCGAAAATCCCATACATGCCAGGGTGGCAATAAGACAGGCCGCCACCGTTGGTGTTGACCGCCAGAGCTCCGCCCGGGGCGATGCGGCCATCGCTGACGAAGGCACCGCCTTCGCCCTTGGCACAGAACCCCAGGTCCTCCAGGAACATGATGGTATTGATGGTGAACGCGTCGTAGAGCTGCACGACATCAATGTCGCCCGGCTTGACGCCGGCCATCGCATAAGCGCGGGCCGAGGACTCGGTGGCGATCGTCGTGGTCAGGTCCGGCATCTGCGAGATGGCTCGGTGCGAATGGGCCTCACCGGCGCCCAGCACGTACACCGGCGGCCTGGCGAGATCCCGAGCGCGGTCGGCACGGGTCATCACCATGGCACCGCCGCCGTCGGTGACCAGACAGCAATCGCGCACACTCAAGGGGCTGCAGACCTGCTTGCTGTTCAGCACATCGTCGATGCTCAGCTCGCCCTTGTCGTGACAGAAGGCGACCGGGTTCAACAGTGCCCAGGTCCGTGCGGCCACGGCCACCTGCGCCAACTGTTCGCGTGTTGTGCCGTATTGGTGCATGTGGCGTACGGTGGCCAGCGCGTATCCGGAGACCGGATGGCGAGGCCTGTATGGCGCTTCGTAATTGGGCCTTTCTATCAGGCCACCGGGTGAGAGTTTGCGATGACCATCCGCACGCGGTGTGCTGCCGTAAACAATCAGGGCGGTATCACACAGACCCGCTTGAAGTGCGACCGCTGCGTGCAGCAGATACGACACGAACGAACTACCGCCAATATTGCCGCTATCGCTGTAGCGGGGACGAATACCCAGGTACTCGCCCAGATCAAGGTTGGGCATGAAGCGTCCGGTCACGCAGCCGAAAAGACCGTCGACATCCTGCATGCCCAGGCCCGCGTCAGACAGGGCGCGGACGGCGGCCTGGGCGGCGAGCTCGATCGAATAGCGTTCTGGCCCGACATCGCCCAGATCGGACTCGGCGATGCCAACGACAGCGGCAGCACCGCGCAAATGATGGGCACTCATGCGACGACTCCTTCGATCAGTTCGAACACTACACGAGGCTCTTGCCCCGCCAGTTTCTCGACCCGTGCCTTGACGCGCGCCCCGATGGAAGGCGCCTCGCAATTGACGACGGTGCTCATCATACGAAACCCCTCGTCCAGGTCGACCAGCACGAGGTTGTAGTTCTGCTCTTTGTCATAGATGACGCTGGACGAATAGAGCGTGCCCAGCCGCTGGCTGTCACGCAGCACCAACTGCACCGAGCCACAGGCCGGGCAGCAGGGCCGCAGGTAGAACACTGCGCGCTGGCAGCCACTGCAGTGCTGGTAAACCAGCGCGTCGCGGGCCAAACCTTCCAGGTAGCGTTGATAGGGCGCGCGCTCGTGAATATCAGTCATGAGTGATCTCCCAGGTGTCGTGATAGGTCGCCATGGCATTGGCCACCAGAACATCCTGACGTTGTCCGTTAGCCGACTCGCGCCGTACCAGCAATTGGCAGCTCACCTGCATACCTCCTGCGGTTATGGGCTCAACCGCGATGACAGATCCGCTGAGGATCAGCGTATCCCCGGGCCATACCTGGGAGACGTAGCGCACTGAGTATTTGCGCAAGGCACTCAGGCCAAGCCACGACGTTGCGTAAGCAGAGAGAATGCCGGCCGTGAGCAAGCCGTGGGCAAACACGCTGCGATAGCCAGCTTTTTGCGCAAACGTTTCGTCATGGTGGATGGGATTAAAGTCCCCTCCGGCACCGGCGTAGCGGACGATGTCGGTGCGGGTGATCGGCCCGACAATTCGTTCGGGGGCCTCGTTACCTTTTTGAAAACGCTGAGAAACACGATTGGCGATGCTATTCATGTGGGCAAGACCTCGTAATCGCTCGCTACCGGAAGAGGGGGCATTTCAATGATGGTGCTGCGGGCTATCAATGCCAGCTGCTCGTGCTCATCGAAAAAGCTCATCTCCTTCACAATCAACGTCATCAAACCCTTCTTGCCTTGTTTCTGGCTGACATCTGAAATGACTGTGCGAACAGTGAACGTTTCGCCCTCCAGCAAAGGACGCAGGTATTCCCATTCGTTCCCGCCTGCCAACACGCGTGCGAGGTTGAGATTGAGCGGATTGCCTTCTGTTTCGGGTTGCCAGTGCGCAATCACCGAACTGAATGTGGGCGCCGCAGGTAGGGCGGCGAAGCCCTGTTGCCTTGCCGCATGGCGGTCGAAGTAGCAGGGTTGCGTGCAGTGCACGGCCTTGGCGAATTCGACGAGCTTGCCTTCTTCGACCTTGAATCGAAAAGACGGGAACTGATAGCCGATAAGAGATTGGTCTGCCATTGCATGCACTTCCTTAGTGACCGGTTGCCGAGGTGTCGGCAAGAACCACCAGGGCGTCGGCAGCGAACGCAAGACCGGCATCGACCCTGATCGGGTTGACGTCGATTTCCACGACTTCCTCCAACTCCAGGGCCAGGTTGCCAATGCCCATCATGATGGCGGCGACCTGATCCTGTTCCTGATCCGACAGACCGCGACGGCCCTGGATCAAACGCCCGTCCAGCAGTTGAGCGAGCGCCGAGCGGGCGGTTTCCCGGTTGAAAGGAGGGCGCAGCAGGGCGGTTTCCGCCAATTGCTCCACCAGCACGCCGCCCAGACCGATAGCGACCATCGGGCCAAATATCGGATCGCGCTGCAGGCCACACGTCAGTTCCATGCGCGCAGGTACCATTTGCTGGACCAACACGCCGTCCAGCGTGGCGTGCGGCGCGCGCAGCCGGACCTCCGCTAGCATCTCGCGGTAACCCTCGCGTACGGCCGCATCACCCTGCAAGCCGAGGCGAATGGCGCCCACATCGGACTTGTGAGGCAACTGATAAGACATGACCTTGAGCACCACTTTACCGCCGACTTGCCGTGCTGCGGCCACTGCATCGTCCTCGCTGTGAACCCATTCTTCTCGGGTCAACGGAATGCCGTACTCCGCAAATAGACGTTTGCCTTGTGCTTCCATCAGGACCCGTTCATCGGCAGGCAGTTGCAGGTGCCGGCGAGCACGCTGTGCCCGAGCCGGGTCAATGAGACTGCTATCCGGCTCGCTCAGCGGCTTGCGCGTAGAGTGGCGATACAGCGCCGCGAGAGATCTGGCGACGCGTTGTGGATCGGTATAGGTGGGGACACCGGCCTGCTTCAACGGCTCGACCAGATCGGTGGAAAGCACAGCTAACGGCTTGTCGATGCGCTGATAGAACGCGGCGAGGTCTTCTGCGGCGCTGATGGCGCGTGCCCAGGTGACGGTGGTGATCATGTCGACCGAAGGGCTCTGGGCGATCAGGTTCTGCAACAATCCAATGGCCTCCGGGCGTACGGCGGCAGTGGTGTCAATGGGGTTCGCCACGCTGCCAAAGAACGGTGTGTGCAGGACGTTGAGCATGTCGGTCTGCTCGTTATCCGGAAAGGTCGGAACGTCCAGCCCGCTCATCCCGGCTTCGTCGGCCAATAGGACTCCGGCACCACCGGACGCCGTCACGATTGCCAGACGGTTACCCCTGGCGCGGCGGCCATCCTGGAAAATCATTCCGAGGTCGAGCATCTCCTCCATGCTATTGGCGACGATTACGCCGTACTGCTGGCAGACCGCATCGAATACATCGACGGCACCGACCACTGAAGCGGTATGACTCATTGCCGCCTTGGCGGCGGCTTCCGAACGGCCCGCTTTGAGAATCACCAGGGGTTTGTCGAGGGCATGAGCGCGACGGGCCGCCTCGATGAATATGTGTGGATCGCGCAGTGTTTCGCTGAACGCCAGCAGGACGCGAACTTCTGGGCGCTCGACCAGATAGCGCAGCACCCCGGCAATATTCACATCCAGTTCATTGCCCGTGCTGACGAACCAGCCCAGACGCAGACCGGTCAATAAACCCTTGGTCGTCAGGTAGGAACCGAAACCGCCGCTTTGTGACACCAGGGCCACGCCGCCCCCGGGTGGCAGGGGTTCATCGGGTGTCAGGGCAAAGTTCGCCATTACACCGCCGCTGATGTTCAAGTAGCCGATGCAGTTGGGGCCGATCACTCGGATACCCGCCGCCTTGGCCATGTCGGTAACCCGTTGCTGCAAGGCGATGCCCTCGGCACCGGCTTCGGCGAAGCCGGAAGAGAGCAGGACCACGCCGCCGACGCCTATGCTGGCGGCCTGCTCCATCACACCTTCAACGGCATGACTGGCCACGGCGATGACCACCAGATCGACTGTCTGCGGCATATCGTGAAGGCTGGCGTAGGCGCGGGCGCCCTGGACCTCGGTGTCCTTGGGGTGAATCGGATAGAGCGCGCCGGTAAAGCTTCGCTTGAGATTGGCAAAGACCAGCCCCCCAATGCTGTTCAAGTTGTTGGACGCTCCCACCATGGCGATCGAGCGAGGAGACAGCAAGCGATCAAGATCGGGTGTGGCCGTATCTGGTCGGTTCATTGTTATTGTCCTGTCATTTACGAATCAAAGTCGCCGGTGCTCAACGCACCATCATTGAACCGCCATCCACGGACAGCACTTGTCCCGTCATGTACGAGGACTCTTCGCTGGCCAGATAGAGGAAGGTCGGGGCGATCTCGGTCGTCTCGGCCGAGCGGCGTAGTGGATGCTGTTTGAGCGCGGCTTCTCGGGCATCAGCGAACTTGGGATCGGTCATGATCGCTTTGGTCATCTCGGTGGCCGCCGCAGGCGCGACGGCATTGACCAGAATGTTGTGCTTACCCAGTTCACGGGCGGCGGTGCGCATCATGCCGAGCATCGCCGACTTGGCGGCGGCGTAATTGATCTGGCCGATCGAGCCGTTTTGGGCGGTGGAAGAGCTGGCGAAGATGATGCGGCCCCAGCGGCGTTCGATCATGTTGTGGACGACCGCCTGCAACCAATAGAACGAGCCGTGAAGGTGAACGTCGATCACCTGCTTCCACTCGGTGTCAGTCATCTTGTGCAGCATGGCCGGGCGAGTGATGCCGGCATTGTTCACCAGAATGTCGATGGGGCCGAGGCTGGCCTTGATGGCCGCCGCTGCTGCATCGACTTCGCTGCGACTGGAAATATCGCAGCGGACAAACAAGGCGGTGCCACCTTCGGCGTTGATCTGTGCGGCCGCAGCCTCGCCGGCCGCGATATTGATATCGACGATAGCGACCTTGGCGCCTTCCTTGGCGTAGAGGTTAGCAATGGCCTGGCCGATACCTTGTGAGGCACCTGTGACAACGGCGACACGATTGTTCAAACGCATGATGATTCTCCCAAGGGGTCAGCGGGGCATGTCGAGCATGCGGGCGAGGATGTTTTTCTGGATCTGCGAGGAGCCCCCGTAGACGCTGACCGGACGCGAAGTGAAGTACTCGGCCAACCAGCCAGGGGCACTGCCTGTCAGGGCGTCGGCACCCAGTACATCCAGGGCGACGTGCATGGTGTATTGCGCCGCCCTGGACCACAGTAGCTTGCCCACTGAACCTTCCGGCCCTGGGTCTCGACCCGCCAGGCGTGACGACAATTGTTGGGCGACGTTGAGGCTCAAGGCTTCGATGTCGACATGGGCGCGGGCCAGTTTCATGCGAGTGCTGGCAGTGCTTATCAGACCCTTTTCATGAGCGATCTGCTCAAGCTCACGTAACTGGCGACGCAGTACTGAAATGGAGCCGGTGTCCGATGCGCCGCGCTCGTAAGCCACGGTGGTCATCGCGATGCGCCAGCCTGCGCCGGGGTCGCCGATGCGTTGTGTCTGCGGGATCAGTACATCGTCGAAGAACACTTCGGCGGTTTCCGGTTCGCCACTGTGCAGAACAATCGGGTTCACGGTGATGCCGGGGGCATTGAGCGGGGTGAGCAGGCAGGAGATTCCCTTGTGCTTGGCCGCGCTGCTGTCGGTTCGGGCCAGCAGCAGACACCAGTCGGCTTGCAAGGCACCACTGGTCCACATTTTTTGGCCATTGACCCGATAGGTGTCGCCGTCCAGGTCGGCGCGAGTGCGCAGGGACGCCAGATCTGAGCCGGCGCCCGGCTCGCTGAAGCCCTGGCACCACTGCACTTCACCGCTCAGGAGCGTGGGCAAAAACTGCAGCTTTTGCTCTTCGGTGCCGTAGGTGAAAATCGCTCGCCCAAGGTAATTCACCATGCCTGGCAGACGGGGTGCATCGGCACGCCCTGCCTCGTCATTGAGGATGGCATCGAAGGTGGGCGACAGGCCCTGACCGCCATACTCTTTGGGCCAGTTCAAACCGATGTAGCCGTCGGCATAGAGCGCCTTGTGCCAGCTCTTGGTCAACGCCCGCAGGCCTTGAGGGTCGGTGATTTCGCGCCAGTTGGCGGGGATGTTGTGCTTGAACCATTCGCGTAGCTCAAGACGGAATTTGGCCTCTTCGGCGCTATCTCGGTAATCCATTTACTGTGCTCCCAGGCGGGCATCGGCAATTCGCTGCAATTGATAGGATTCGTCACCCAACAGGCGGGCATTGAGCAGGGCGCGACGGGTATAGACGTGGGCGATGTGCTCCCAGGTTTGGCCTATCCCGCCGTAAACCTGCATAACGGTTTCGGTGACCGGCAGGGCGACCGACGCGGCATAGGCTTTGGCAGTACGCGCGGCGAGCAATGCCTGATCCGCATCCAGCTGATCGACTGCCCAGGCGGCATAACAGTTGATGCTGTGGGCGGCCTGCGCCTGGACCAGCATCTCGGCGCACAAGTGCTGAATGGCCTGGAACGTCCCGATCAGTGCGTCGTACTGGACACGCTCCCGGGTGTAAGCCACCGCACCGGCCTGCGCGCCACTGATGACGCCGACGATGTCGGCAGACACGGCCACCAGCGCCAACGCCAGCCAGCGCTTGAGCTGTTCTTGGCTCAGCGGTGTGCCGATGGGCTGAGGGGGGAGGGTGGTTGCGCGGCGGTGCAACAGTAGGCGGGTTAGGTCGGCCGCGTCATGGCCGGGCTCGAAGCCCTGATCCAGGCTGACGCGTACTACTTGGCCATTGATCAGCCCGAGGGCGTAATGCGCACCCTCGACATCCCACGCGACCGCGCCGGCTTCGTCGGGTGCGGCGAGGCGTTCAAGTGAGCGATCCAGCAGAAGGCCATAGCGGGTTTCGCCAGCCGCCAGCTCTTCGAGCAGTTCGTCCGGGGTGCCCGCCAGGGCCAGTAATTCGCCGGCCAGCACGGCAGACGTGAAGGGTTGTGGCGTCAGGGTTTCTCCCAGCGCCTGGGCGGCGATCATCACCTCCACACCCGACGCCAGCGCAATGCCTTCATCGCGCATGCGCAGCCCCAGCAGACCGACTTCTGCCAGCATCTTCCAGCCGAGTTCACGATCTTTTGTTTTCAGATCATGGGGGTTAGCGATGCCGATCGATTGGGCCAGGCGCTTGGCCGTGGTTTCGAACATCTGTTGTTCTTCGTTGAATAAGGCGAGCACAGGAGGCTCCTCCACTATTAAGGGGCTGGAACGATTACGGGGAAATCGTGGTATTTCGCCGGCGGCGGCCTGGTACTGGCGCCCAGTGTTCGAGCGCCAGCAGGGGCGGTTTGTCGCCTGCCGACGACACAATCAGTGTTCAGGCATGGGCTTTTTGGGCGCTCGCCGGTGTGATCTGAGGCTGGCCGTTTCGGGCGATGTGGTTGGCGGCGCGGTAGCCGAAAGTCAGGGCCGGGCCGAGTGTTCCACCGGCGCCGGGGTAAGACTGGGCCGTCACGGCGCCGGAGGCATTGCCGATGGCGTAGAGTCCGGGAATCGGGTTGCCTTCCAGATCCAGTACGTTGGCATCGCTGTCCACTTTCAAACCGCCTTTGGTGCCCAGGTCACCCAGGTCAACCCGGATGGCGTAGTAAGGCGCTTTATCAAGTGCACCCAGACTCGGGTTGGGTTGGTGGCGTGGGTCACAGTAAAAGAGGTCGAAGCTGTAGTGCCCGCGATTGAAGTCCAGGTCGATGCCCGTTTTGGCGTAGCCATTGAACGTCTGAACCGTGTCGTCCAGCACCTCAGGGGCGATGCCAATTTTGCTGGCCAGTACGCTGAGTGAATCCGCGCGGTAAAGCACGGTGTCCCACCACTCAGGCGGCAGGCTGGAGTCGGGCATGATCGAGCCGGGCATGATGCGCCCGAGGATGTTTTTCCTGCGGTAATTGGCATCGAAGACAAACCAGCAGGGGACATTGGCGCCGGTGTCGGCGTTATCCCTGAGCATCTCGTGGCCGAAGTCGTTATAGGACATGGCTTCGTTGGCAAAGCGCTTGCCGAGCCGGTTGACGCACAGACTATGGGCGTAACTGCGTTCGATGAAGAGTGCGCTGCGCATGTTTACATTAGGTGTGTCTGCTGCCGGAATGCGCACCGTCGGTGCCCACCAGGCTTCGTGCGTGAACTCGGTGTCTGCGCCAATACTTTCTCCAGCCAGGAGTGCATCACCGGTGTTGTTGTGCATGGGCGTGACACTCCACTCTGCTTGAGTTGGCGCTTTCAGGAGGCTGGTACGCAACGTCTGGTTCTGTTCAAAGCCGCCGGAAGCGACAATCACCCCGTGGCTGGCGAGAATGGAGAATTCGTTGCCGTCGCGGGAGGCAACGACGCCGGTCACGACACCGTTCTCAACGATAAAGCGCTCTAGGCGGGTGTTCAGCAGGATGGGAACCTGACGTGTTTTCAGTCCGATGCGTAAGCCTGCGATCAGGGCGTTACCCATGGTTACCCGGCGATCACGGCGTGTCTTGAGACGCCAGGCAACGTCCGACCAGTAGTTCCAGATTAGTGAAAATATTTTGCGTTTCCAGCCCTTGGCCCGAGCACCGAGCAGTTGCCCGTCGTAATAATCCAGTGCAATGCGACCAAACAGTTTTGCGCCCATGTCGGCTTCGCGCAGGGCGAAAAAATCATCGCCTAAAATGCCTGCGTCTACAGGCTCGACGAACATCGTTCGCCCCGTGTCCGACGCGCCCGGTAGTAGTTGGCAGTAGTCCGAGTAACCCTGCACCGCGTTGTATTTGACGCCTACTTGCTGGTGCATGTACTCGACCATCTCTGGTGCCGAATCGAGGTAGGCCAGCAGCTTTTCATCCGACACCAGACCGCGTGTACAGGCTTTGAAATAGGTCAGAGCTTCTTCGATCGAGTCCTGATGACGGATGTCCCTGTTGTTGGGGATCCAGATACCGCCGCCAGACAGTGCGGAGGTGCCGCCGTAGCGATCACTCTTTTCGATAACGACGACATGCATCCCCAGGTCGTGAGCCCGATTGGCTGCGAGCAAAGCGCCCGCGCCAGAGCCAACCACCAGCACGGCGCATTTTTTATTTTCGGTAAATACCTTCATGGGCACGCGATCTCCGTAATCAAGCACGGTGTTTGATGCCGTGCTTTTTCTTGTTTTCGGAAGTGAAAGGCTGAACAGGTTTCGCTGTCAGGCGCTCTTGCCATAGCTTCACCGCGAACGGGCGAGTCGAGCATGCCCAGAATTGATTAGGTGGCGATTAGTGTTGGAAACGGGGGAGAGGTCGCAGCGAGTGCTTGAAGTTGGCTAATCAATATAGGGCATGCCGGCAGGGTGCTTTGTGCTGAAACTAACCGTGACGTCGAGGAGTGGGGATCTGCCAGCCCTAGCCTGTCACCAGGACAAGCTGAACAACAATAAAACCAGACTTGGACTTGCGGAGAGCAACATGCACAAGAAGAAGAGTACTGCAGCCCATAGCGGTTACAGGTTTCTGGTACCGGTGTTATTGGCCGGTGCGATGGTGAGTCCATTGGCTCAGGCCATTTCTATCAATACCGGCAACCCTGAATTGCAAATCAACTGGACCACCGAATTCCGTTTGGGAATGGGCTGGCGTACGGAAAGTATTGCCAAGGACATTGGTAATGATCCCACTAACCATCAGTCAGACTATTTCGCCAGGAATGGCGATATGTGGAAGCGTCGTCTCGATGTGCTGACTGAGATGGACCTGATTTACAGGGACGATTATGGCGCGCGGATCAGCGCCACAGGCTGGTACGACAACGCTTACGACGATCATGACCTCAAGAGTAATCCCGATTTACGCGGCATCTCTGCCTACGCAGACGGCAAGCTGTCGCGCTCGGCCCAGCGTTATTACAACGGGCCGTCCGGCGAGATTCTCGATGCGTTTGTCTTCGGCACCTTCAATCTGGGCGATACCCCGATTTCAGCCAAGCTTGGGCAGCACTCCCTTGTCTGGGGTGTGGCTCAGATCAACTCCACGGATGCGATTTCCTGGAGCCAGCAGCCCAGCAACTTGCAAAAAGGCGCGGAAACGCCGGGTGCATCGCCCAAGGAATTGGCCATGCCTCTGCCTCAGATTTCTTTCCAGAGCCAACTGAACGATACGTTTTCCCTGGCGGGCTATTACCACTTTGACTGGAAGCCAAACCGGCCCAGTGAAGGCGGCACGTTCATGGGCGGACCTGACTTTCTCTACGCAGGCGACGGGCGAATTTTTGCAGGCGCGTTTCCAGGCCTGGGTAATTTCTACATCAACCAGGGCGAGGTCATCGAACCCCGGGACAAACAGCGTGGCAACTTCGGCGTGCAGCTCAATATGACGCCGCAGTGGTACGCCGGGACCATCGGGCTGGTGTATCGGCGCTTTGATGAAATGCAGCCCTGGCCTGTCAACTTCGCGGTTGATCCTGCCGACCCCATCACCGGGCTTCGCTTCCATCAGGTCTATAACCGTGGCGTTGATCTGTTTGGTGCCTTTACCAACTTCAACTGGCAGGAAATCAGCTGGGGCGCGGAGGTTTCCTACCGTCGCGGTACCGCGCTGGACAGCACGGGCGGCCCGATACTCAGTGGCAACCTCGACGGTGCAACCGGTAATACCGTGCATGCGCTATTGAATGCCCAGGCCGCGCTGCCGACCTTGCCGCTGTACGACACAGGCATCGTGCTGGCCGAACTCGGTTACACCTACCTGGATAAGGTCACCCATAACGAACAAGTCTTCAGCCAGTGTGAAGACGCCAAAGATGGTCCAGGTTGCGGAACCCGCAATGCCAGCAGCCTCTCGCTGGTGCTCATGCCGACATGGCTTCAGGTACTTCCCGGGGTGGATCTGACCGGGAACCTGACCGTGGCCGGTTACGGCCTGCACGGTAACTCGGCGGTCCTGATGGGTTCGGCTGAGCGTTCGTACGCCTGGTCAACGGGAGTCACGGCCGACATCAACATGAAATACAAGGTCGGCCTGCTCTACTCGGATGCTGGCGATGTTGAAGACCGCGTGGGCGCGATGGGCAGCACGGATCGCGGACGCGTCACCCTGACTTTCCAAACCAGCCTGTAAAGGTGCCCTTCAGGCTCGGCGTCTGCCGGGCCGTGGAGACGCTTGTCTGCATGCAGAGCTCTAGACGGAGATACACGATGAAAAAGACTCAATTGACACTGACATTAGCCCTGGCTTTGTCGATGTCGGCTTCTGCCTTGGCAGCGGTTTCAGCTGATGAGGCTGCACAACTGGGCGGTGACAAACTGACCGAATTCGGCGCCGAGAAGGCCGGGAACGCCGATGGCAGCATTCCGGCGTGGAAACCGGACTGGAAGGGGCCGGCCATGCCGGAAAATGGCGGGATTTACCCCGACCCGTTTCCTGACGAAAAACCGCTGTTCACCATTACTGGCGCGAACGTTGCGCAGTATGGCGACAAGGTCAGTACGGGGACCCGTGAACTGTTGAAGCGCTGGCCGGATTACAAGCTCGAAGTCTATAAAACCCACCGTGTGGTGGATTTTCCCGATTGGCTGAAGGCGGCCACGGTCAAAAATGCGACCCGCACCAAAAGCACCTTCGACGGCGAGGATCTGGAGGGGGCCATGGGGGGCTACCCGTTCCCGATCCCGAAAACCGGCAGTGAGGTGGTCTGGAACCACAACCTGCGCTACTACGGGCCGGCTTACCGTTCACGTTTCTCGGGTTACATGGTCGACTCCGCGGGCAACCGCATCGTGACCCATGACATTGATAACTACACCGACTCGCCTTACCACGACAATCCGGACGAGGAGCAGTCGTTTTACCAGCGTCGGTTCAGTACCTATGTCGGCCCGGCGCGGAGCGTGGGAGACAAGTCGCTCACCTATATGGTGATGCATGCGAAAAAAGACGGTAACAGCAAGCAGTGGCTCTATACCCAGGGGCAGCGGCGCGTCCGCCAGGTGCCCGAGTTCGGCTATGACAGCCCCATGACAACCGCCGGTGGGGTTTACTTCTTTGATGAGCTGGGGATGTGGGAAGGGCAGCTGGACCGCTACGACTTCAAGTTGGTCGGCAAGAAAGAGGTCTATATCCCCTATAACAATTACAAATTCCTGATGCATACCTCGGCTGACGACGCTTATGGCAAGCAATTCGCCAACCCTGAAAAAATGCGTTGGGAATTGCACCGCACCTGGGTGGTGGAAGCGACCCTCAAACCCGGCATGCGCCACGCGCAAAGCAAGAAAGTGTTCTATGTCGATGAGGACAGTTGGTCGATAGTGTTGTATGAGGGTTATGACCAGGCCGGCAAGTTGATGCGTACCTCTCAGGGGCTCGTAACTTACGACTGGAACACCAAGTCCGTGCCCAATACGCCGATGGTCATTTATGACCTGGTGAAGGGGCAGTACGCCACCTCCATGCATATGGCCGGTGGTACTGGCTACGTACGTGTACCCCGTTGGCCCAACGGTAAGCTGACCCCGGATTCCATGGCCGGTAGCGGCATACGTTAACGCAGCTGTTGCCTGATAGAACGAGAACCCGGCGGTGCCTGCACCGTCGGGTTCTCCTTCGTCTGAAGAGGAAGTAAGAGGCTGCCCACGCTGCGCGGGCCGTCGGCACTTCTGGGATCAGGTGCAAGGCCTGTCTCATAACCTTTTGGCCGTTGTGTGCCGATCTAATCAAGATTAGGCATGCCGAGAATCAACGAGCAGCGGACACTGAGTTGGCGACCTCAGCCTGAACGCCATCATGGCCCGGCGCGTAACTGCAACCCTCTGAAAAACAACAACAGCAGACTCGATCTTGCGGAGAGAAAAAGTGCAAAGGGAGCCTTCATGCCTAGCCTGATGTTTATGAAAAAGTCACGTGCATTGCTGTTCGCAGGTGCCTTGTTGGCGACTCCTGCCGCCGTCAACGCCAATTCCTTTGTCGATCCGCTCGACTTGCCTGTCGCCGGTGTACACCAGGCTGATCACAAACCCATGCGAGATATCGCCAAGGCCGGCAAGCGCCTGGTGGCGGCAGGGGACAACGGGGTCATCATTTTCTCTGATGATCAGGGGGCGACCTGGGCCCAGGCCAAAGTGCCTGTCAGCGTCGATTTGAATGCGGTGTATTTCGCTGACGATCAACGCGGCTGGGCTGTCGGGCACGGCGCCGTCATTTTGCGCAGCCTGGATGCGGGGACGACCTGGACAAAGCAGCTGGACGGACGTGGCCTGGAAGCGATTGTTGTCGATTACTTCAAAAGCAAATCCGGACTTGATGAGCAAAGTGCCGAAAATTATCTGACAGCCATTCTCAACATGACGCGCCCGGGCCCCGGGCAGTTTTTCATGGGCGTCTGGTTCGATACCCGGGGCAATGGTTTTGCAGTGGGCCCCTTTGGTTTGATCATGGCCAGCCACGACAGCGGTGAATCCTGGCAGCCCTGGAACACGCAAATCGACAACAACGATCTGTTTCACCTGACGTCAATTCGCGGAGTGGATGGGGCGCTTTTCATCACCGGTGAACGTGGTCGGGTATGGCGCCAGGACCCGTTAACCCAAAGCTTTGTGGCGAGTGAGACGGGCTATCAAGGCACGCTGTTTGGCCTGGCCGGTGACAAGGGAAATCTACTGGCTTACGGCTTGAAGGGGCATGTGTTTCGCAGTGTTGACGGTGCACAGACCTGGACGGCGGTGGGCAGTGACTTTAAAGGCAGTGTGACCGCAGGGGCTGCGCTGGAGGGGCGCGGTTTTGTACTGGTGAGCCAGTCCGCTCAGGCCGCGATCAGCCATAACGGGGGCGCAACCTTCACGCCACTCGAGGTCAAGCAACCGACCTTGTTCACCGGCGTGGTGGGTTTGTCGGCCGAGCGACTGGCGTTGGTTGGATTGAACGGCGTGACGATTATGGAGACCCCATAGCGCTTTGGTTGTACTGGTTGAGCACTACTGAGCCTGGGTGAGAGGAATAATAAGATGACCACCTCCGTGGAAAACAATGCAACACCTGTTCTTGAAGATCGGCAGCAGTTTGATGTCCGCTCTGGCAACTTCATTGAGCGTCTGATTTTCAATAACCGGCTTCTCTTTATTCTGTTGAGTACGGTCTTGACCGTGTTTTTGGGATACAAGGCGACGCAGCTACACGTCAACGCAAGCTTTGAACGGATGATGCCGAACTCTCACGAGTTCATTCGCAACTATCTGGACAATAAGGCAGACCTGGTCGCGCTGGGCAACTCCGTGCGGATCATGGTGGAAAATCCTCATGGCACTATCTATGACCCCGCCTATTTACAGGCGCTTCAGGAGATCAATGACAAGGTCAACCTGGCCCCAGGCGTTGATCGGGCCTGGATGCGGTCGCTGTGGATGCCGGGGGTACGCTGGAGTGAAATCAGTGAAGCCGGGATGGAGGGCGGTTCGGTCATGCCCAACGGCTACGACGGTTCACCGGCAAAACTCCAGGAGCTGCAGCTCAATGTCATGCGGGCGAACCTGGTCGGCGATCTGGTTTCCCTGGACATGCGCTCTTCGGTGATCCTGGTGCCGCTGATGGATAAGGACCCGGTCACCGGCGCACCCCTGAATTACCAGGAGTTCGCAGACTTTCTGGAACAGGACATTCGTGGCCAGTACGAAGTGCCCGGGCCTGACGGCCAGATAAAGGTGCGCGTGCACATCATCGGGTTCGCCAAGCTGATCGGCGACCTGATTTCCGGCTTGACCCAGGTGATGGGCTTCTTTGCCATCTCGGCTGCCATCGCTGCCGTCATTATCTTTGGCTACACGCGTTGCATTCGCAGCACCTTGCTGCTGCTAGTCGCTTCGCTGAGCAGTGTGGTCTGGTTGCTCGGCCTGATGCAGATGCTGGGCTACGAAATCGATCCCTACTCGATTCTGGTGCCGTTTCTCATCTTCGCGATTGGCATGTCCCATGGCGCGCAAAAGATGAACGGCATCATGCAGGACATCGGTCGAGGTACTCACAAATACGTGGCGGCCCGGTACACGTTTCGTCGCCTGTTTGTCGCCGGGCTCTCGGCCCTGCTGGCCAATGTGTTCGGCTTTGCGGTGCTGATGATCATTGATATTCCGGTTATCCGCGATCTGGCGATCACCACCAGCATTGGTGTCTGCGTCCTGATTTTCACCCAGTTGATCATGGTTCCGGTGATGCTCTCTTACCTGGGTGTCAGCCGATCGGCCGCGCGCCGCAGCGTTCGCAACGAAGCCGAGTTGGCGGCAGGCAGTCAACACAATTCGTTCTTCAAGGCGGTCGGTACGCTGCTGGTCAAGTGCACAAGCCCTTCGTATGCCCGCGTGTTGGTGGTGTTGGCACTGGCGGTGGGCGTGGGGGCCTTTATGGTGCGCAGTGACTTGCAGATCGGTGATCTGGATGCCGGCGCCCCGGAGCTTCGCCCAGGCTCCCGGTATAACCAGGACGTGATGTTTTTCAATCAGAGCTTCGGCCGTTCGACCGATCAGTTCGCCGTCATCGTCAAGACCAAACCGGGTGCCTGCTCCACCTTTGAAACCTTGACCGAGATTGATCGCTTGACCGAGATGCTTCGTGATGTGCCGGGTGTGCAGTCCGTTGCCAGCCTGTCCAGTTCGGTGCGGTTCATCAACTCCAGCTACGGCGAGGCAAATCCGAAGTGGATGAGCATCCCGCGTCAGGATGAAGTGTCCGCACAGGCTTCCCAGTACGCGGCCTTGCAATCACCTGAACTGAGTAATTTCAGTTGCTCCATTTCCCCCGTGATCGCTTACCTGGCCGACCACCGCGCCGATACGCTCAATGGGGTGGTCAGTGCTGTTCAAGCGTTTGCGGCACAACATGACAACGAAGACCGGCAGTTTCTTCTGGCGGCAGGCCCGGCAGGGATTGAGGCCGCGACCAACCTGGTGGTGGCCGACGCTAACCTGACCGTCCTGCTGTTGCTCTACGCCTCGGTCGTGGTGCTGTGCCTGATTTCTTTCCGCAGCTGGAGGGCCGTGGTGGTGGCCCTGGTGCCGCTGGTCATTACCTCGCTGCTCTGCGAAGCCTTGATGGTGTACATGGGCATCGGGGTCAAAGTCGCCACGCTGCCGGTTATTGCATTGGGTGTGGGGGCGGGTGTCGACTACGCGCTGTACTTGCTGAGTGTTCAACTGACCCTGCAACGCCGTGGCGCCAGCCTGGAAGAGGCTTACAGCGGAGCCTTGATGTTTACCGGCAAAGTCGTCGCGCTGGTTGGCCTGACGCTCGCCACCGGGGTGTTGACCTGGGTGTTCTCGCCTATCAAGTTCCAGGCCGACATGGGGATTCTGCTCACGTTCATGTTCCTCTGGAACATGATTGGCTCGCTGGTCTTGATCCCGGCGCTGTCCCACTTCTTGTTACGCGGGGAGACGCGTCCCCACACCGCGACGGATGACTCGACCGTGGTGACGGGCAGCGATGATCAGATCAGGGGCTTAAGCCCATCGTCCAAACGCAGTGATCTGGCGGCAACCGCCGGGAGTGTTTAAATACTCGGAGTGCGGGGAGGGGAGAGCAGGCTGATTTTTGCTTTCACTCCAGCTTTGCGAGGCGCCTGATAATGATTCAATTCTAATAATAAGGATTTAAACCATGACCTTTGCAGCTCGTTTTCAGAATAAAAAGATCATCGTCACCGGCGGTGCGTCCGGTATTGGGCAGGCGGCGGTTATTCGCCTGGTGGCTGAAGGCGGAACCGTGCTCGCTCTCGACCGCAACGCCGAAGGACTGGCGCAAACTCTGGAGCTGGCCAATGCAGCGGCAGACTACGGTGGGCTTGCGTTGTCGAAGCAGGTTTCGGTCACCCATGAGCAAGAAGTGCGAGAAGCCCTGCACCATTTTGTGCAAGAGCAGGGGCAGTTGGACGTGCTGATTAATATGGCCGGCATCCTGCGCTCCAGCCATACCACCGACACGTCATTCGACGCGTTCATGGAGCTGGTCCAGATCAACCTGGGTGGCACATTCTTGTGCTGTCGCGAGGCCCTGCCTTATCTGCTGCAAAGCAAGGGCAACATCGTCAATGCCGCCTCAACGTCTGCATTCTTTGGGCATGCATACATGGCCGCTTATTCGGCGAGCAAGGGGGGGGTGGCCGCATTGACCCAAGCCTTGTCCCGCGAATACCTGAACCGTGGCGTGCGGGTCAACGCTATTGCCCCCGGCGGGATCGGGACACCGATGGTCGCCGCTCAAGCCCATGGTTTCCCCGAGGGCGTTGACTTCAGTCTGTACGCACACCTCTCCCGTCCAGACCGCCAATTGGGTGAACCTCAGGAAGTGGCGTCGGTGATCGCGATGCTGGCCTCTGAGGATGGGGCGTTCGTGAACGGTGCGGTACTGCGCATTGATGGCGGAACCCACGGCTGAGGGAGTGATGAACATGACGACTGCTGATATCGGAAGGGGTTCTCCTTTTTCCCCTCTCACATTGGGACCTATCACCCTGCGTAACCGGTTTATCAAGGCCGGTGCTAACGAGGGGATGACACCTGACGGGATGCCGACCCAGGCTTTGGTCAAGCACCATCGCGACGTCGCGGCCGGCGGTGTGGGCATGACCACCGTCGCTTATGGGGCCGTGTCGCCGGATGGGCGAACGTTCCGGCACCAGTTCCACATGTCACGTGAGGTGTTGCCGCATTTGCGGGTGTTGACTGACGCGGTGCATGCCGAAGGTGCAGCCGCTTGTCTGCAAATCACCCATGGCGGCTCTTTCACCATGCTGCGTCCGGAAAAGGGCTATCCCCGAACGGCCTCATCGGGTATCAACGCTTTCGGGATGCTCCAGGGCATTTGGTTTCAGCGAGCCATGACCGACTTGGACATGCAGCGGGTCGCTGAAGAATTTGCCCGGGCCGCCGTTCTGGCCAGGGAGGCGGGTTTTGACGCTGTTGAAATCCACATGGGACATGGCTATTTGCTCAACCAATTTCTGTCGCCGTTGAGCAATCATCGTCGTGATGAATATGGCGGCAGTACGCAGAACCGAAGCCGCTTCCCAGCCATGGTGCTACGGCGAGTCAAGGACGCGGTAGGCGCGCGCCTGGCGGTGGGGTGCAAGATCAATCAGACCGATGCGAAGCAGGGTGGGATCGATGCCGAGCAAGCTTCAGTGACGGCAAAGATTCTGGAGCACGATGGCGCTGACATTCTGACCTTGAGTGGCGGGCACAACATGCATAGCCCTTGGGCGTTGTTTGGCAGCCCTATGCCATTGGAAGATATGAAAGCCCACGCCCGGGGGCTCGCGCGTATAGGGCCTTGGGCCTTGGGCCTGCAGCAGCCCAAGGACCTGGCATTCCATGAGCTGTATTTTCTGGAGCATGCCCGCCAGATTCGTCAGGCTGTGCGTATGCCTCTTGCACTGGTCGGCGGCGTGAAATCAATGGCGGCAGCCCAGCAAGTGATTGATGAGGGGTTCGACAGTATTGCGCTGGCAAGAGCCCTTATTCATGACCCGGATTTCGTCAACAAGCTGGCGAGCGGCGCGCTGATCCGCTCGGGTTGTACCAGTTGCAACCGTTGTGTGATGGGTATCTACGATCCCAACGGAGTGCGTTGTGTGTTCAATGAACCTAATGATCCGGCACTCAGTAAGGCGTTGGCGGCGGATTGACCAAATGATGAGATAAGCGTAATCACTCGCCTACGGATAACGATAATAAAAAGAGGTGGTTTCATGCAGGCAATGAAGAAGTCATGCGCGGGAAGTTCACTAAAACCGAACTTGTCCGCTGTGCTTAACACCCGACCTAGTACGGTTCTTCGGCCAGGCCAACCGGAGATTCTCGCCCACGATACCGAACAGGTAGTCGCTCTTGGATGCGTCGATCAGAGCCGGGTGATGCTGTCCATCTATCAGAGCCTCCTCTCCAGTGAGCCCTGGCGGGATACCGCCTGCCACCTTGCCGCTTACATGGACGCTTCGGCGATCATTGTGATCAGGCCTTCAACCAGTACGGACCTGGGTTTTCTGGTATGTCACCCTCGCAACCCGGAAATCGAGCATGCCTACCGAGCGCATTACTGGACGATCGATCCCTTTGTTGAGTTGCCCATTGATCAGGTCGTCACCATCGATGAATATCTGGGCGCAAGCACCTGGCTGAACTCTGAGTTCTACAAGCGTTTCATCGGTGAAGGCGGCGTTCGTCACGGGCTGGGTGTCAACATTGTGTCCCGCAACGGCACCGTCTGCCGCGTACGGATGTATCGTCTGCCTGATCAGCCGCCTTTTACCGACGCGGATAAATCGCGGTTACGTGAGTTGCTCCCGCATTTCGGGCAAGCACTGAGTCTGGCGGCGCACCTGGAGCGTCACGAGACACAAAGCGAGCTGTATGAAGACGCGCTCAGTCGGCTCCACATCGGGGCGATTGTGCTGGATGAGGACAAGCATTTACTGCGCTGCAATCAAGTGGCCCAGACGATGCTGAATGAAGAGGACGGCCTCAAGCTGGTGGCAGGAGGACTGGAAGCGCACTACAAGACTGAGCGAAGCCTATTGCATGATTTGATTGCTTCAGCGGGTACGGCGGCTCAGGTGATGTCTATCTCCCGGCCCTCGGGCAAGCGCAAGTTCGGGCTGGTCGCCCGGAGCATTCCACTGCGTGCGGAGTCGGAAGGTAAGTGCCGGCCCGCGTGGGTCGTCTTCATCTGCGACCCGGATGCTCAGACCACCGCGCCTCGCGAGATCTTGCGTCAGGTGTTCGACTTCACACCCTCCGAAGCCACGTTGACCATGGAGTTGGCCAAAGGGCTTGCCCTGGATGAAGCCGCCGAATTGTTGGGCATTCGCCTCAACACGGCCCGTACGCATTTGCGTTCAATCTTCAGCAAGGCGGGCGTCACGCGGCAAGCCGAACTGGTCAGGATTGTTCTCAATGGCGTCATCGGCCTTTCCAGCCTGAGCCCCAACGACTAGCGCATTGCCAGTAGTCAGGGGAGGAGATGCCTCCAGGCATCCTTCTCTGTTCGAACGCTTCCTGCCATATGGCGCGGGAAGCGAATTAACAGCCATCCGTACAGACGATCCAGCACCGGCGCGCAGAGGCTTGTGGTGATCACCCCACGGCACCGTTGGCGCGGCCCAAACGTGTCGATCATTCAAGACGTGTGTTCCCGATCAGGCTGACGCTTGAGCCGGTTTTTTCCTCGTCGAGGGCGCGATCGTCAGCCGTACTTCCTTAGGCCGATACGTTCTTCCTTTTCTCTGCATTCTGGCTCCACACCTAATCTATGTTGAGCATGCAGGGCCCTTAGCGAAGCCTCATATTCAGGACATAACAACACGTGGAGAACGGTTATGTCCTTGCAATCTGCTGTCTTATCTTCGCCCATCCCGGTTGGCAACTTTCTTGAAGTGCAAGATACCTATCGTCTGCATTACCACGAAATAGGCCAGGCGAATGCTGATCGCCCTTCCTTGCTCTTTCTGCATGGCAGTGGCCCCGGCGCCAGCGGCTACAGCAACTTCCATCTGAACTATCGGTACTTCGCCGAGCAGGGCTATCACGTTCTGGTCCCTGATTACCTGGGTTACGGCTTGTCTGATAAGCCTGACGATATTGAATACACCTCGACTCTGCACGTGGAGGTACTGCGCGAATTTCTGCAGAAAAAGAATGTGACGCGCGTGGTGTTGGTGGGCAATTCGCTGGGTGGATCCATCGCCTTCCAGTTCGGGCTCACTTATCCCGAGCAGGTGGCCAAACTCGTGGTCATGGGGCCCGGTGGTGTCGAGGCGCCAGAACTGTGGGCGGGGCAGATGAGTGGTTTGCGGTGCATGGGGGCATTTATCCAGGGGCGCAAGACTGACAAGGGGTCTTTCAGGGAGCTGCTGCATCACATTGTGGCGTCGCCCGAGATGATTACCGATGAGTTGATTGATACGCGTCTTCCGGTCTGGCTTGAGCAACCGATGGCGGTCTTCAGCACCATGAAAGTCGAGGTGTTCGCTGAGCGCCTGGCAGAACTGAAGATGCCCGTGTTGTGTCTGTGGGGGCAGAAGGACAACTTCCTGCCGGTTCGTCACGCCCTGGTCGTTGCAGGGTTGGTGGGCAACGCACGGGTGATCATTTCAACCGGCTCCGGGCACTGGTTCATGCTCGAAGAGCCTGACTACTTCAATCAGGAAGTACTGAGTTTTCTCGGCTGAGCAGAGGGGCGCTTGCCGTTCGGATGTATCGATGGCGAGCACCAGGTGGAGTGTGGCTCCGTTGTCATTGCAAGAGTTAAGGCTATGTCTAAATCCCTTTATCACCGGCTTCGGGTTGAGTACGTCATCGAGGAAACGCACGACAGCAAGTCGATCGTGTTTGCCGAGCCCAGTGACAATCGAGCGTTCACCTATAAACCCGGGCAGTTTCTGACGCTACGGGTTCCAACACAGAGCAAGACCATTGCGCGTTGTTACTCACTGGCGAGCTCGCCTGTGGCTGATGGAGCGCTGAAGGTTACCGTCAAACGAGTGCAGGACGGTCTGGGCTCCAACTGGCTATGCGACAACGTGCGCGCTGGCGATGAGCTGGAAGTTCTGGCGCCGGCAGGGGTGTTTTGTCCCGCTTCATTGGACGTGGATTTTCTACTGTTTGCCGGTGGTAGCGGCATTACGCCGGTCATGTCGATCCTCAAGTCGAGCCTGCTACAAGGCAGCGGTCGTATGTTTCTGTTTTATGCCAATCGCGACGAGCAGTCGGTGATTTTTCGCGATGAGCTGTTGCAACTGGCCCAGGCCTATCCACGACGGCTCACCGTCATGCATTGGCTAGAGTCGGTGCAAGGGCGTCCGACCTTGGAGCAATTGGGCAGCCTCTGTGCCGAGCACATTGATTCCCATGCCTTTGTGTGTGGCCCGGGTCCATTCATGGATGCGGTGGAGCAGGCGCTGATTTATCTGAAGGTGGATCGGTCGCGCATCCACGTTGAGCGTTTCGTGTCCTTGAACAGCGACCCCGGAGTGCTGGTGGACGTGCCTGACGACACCGCGCACGACAACCCCAGGATTGAGCTCAACGCTGAGCTCGACGGCGTCACTCACACGCTGTCCTGGGCACCAGGCGTTGATCTTCTGGACGCCTTGCTGGGGGCAGGCGTGATGGCGCCTTTTTCCTGTCGTGAAGGCCGTTGCAGCGCCTGCATGTGCCGAGTCAGCGAAGGCGAGGTGAGCATGCGTCACAACGAAGTCCTGGGTATTGAAGACCTTGCTCAAGGTTGGGTGCTGGCCTGCCAGGCGCGCGCAATCAGTGACAAGGTTTCGATCAGTTTTGACGGATGAATGTCGCCGGCGATTATCGCCTGCGCATGCCCCACGTTCTGAACAACAAAAAAGCCTAAAAGGGGATGGAGATGAGCATTAATCAACTGGCATATGTGGTGGTCGAATCCACCGATGTCGAGAAATGGCGACACTTTGGTACGCAGGTTGTTGGCTTGGCCGAATTGCCGGCAGAGGATGGCGCGATCTATCTGAAAGCCGATGGTCGTCACTATCGAATCCTGGTCATTCCAGGCACTCGCGACGGGCTCTATGCCTCGGGCTGGGAAACCACGTCCCAGGAGCAGTTCGTAGGTGTCAAGGAGACCGTTGAAAAGGCTGGTGTCGAGATCATCGAGTCGTCGGCACTGGATCGCGCGTTGCGCAAAGTGACCGGGCTGTTTTCCTTTGTCGACCCGTCCGGGAACCGACAGGAAGTGATGTGGGGGCCGATCTCCGACTTCGCACCTTTCCTGTCGCCGGTCGGGGTAGAGCGCTTTGTCACCGGTAATATGGGCATGGGGCATGTGGTGCTGCCGTCGATGAATTTCGACGCCTCATTTCAGTTCTGGCGTGAGGTCTGCGGCTTCGGACTCTCCGACATTCTGCATGCCCAACTGTCTCCCGAGCATCGTGCACGTATTCATTTCATGCACTGCAATCCTCGTCAGCATAGCCTTGCCCTCGCGGAAATTCCTCAACCTAGCGGTTGCGTCCACATCATGTTGGAAGTCCCCGGTCTGGACGACGTGGGGCGAGCGCTTGACCGCGTCGCCGCGCACAAGGTGCCTCTGGCAAGCAGCCTTGGCCGTCATGTTAACGACGATATGGTCTCGTTCTATGTCTGGACTCCCGGTGGTTTTGCCCTCGAGTTCGGTTGCGGTGGCCTGGTCAAGGATTGGGAGAACAATCATTCGGTTTTCGAAACTACCCGTGGCAGCCATTGGGGGCATCACTGGTCCCCGCCGCCCGGACAGTAGGCCGCTCTCCCCACCCTGAGGAGCAGAGCACCGACGAGTGCCTTGCAGAACATTGGTTTCACTATTTCGGAAGATAAAAACCATGCAAACAGTCGAAATGAAACAGCCTGTTCTGGACATTCCAGACGGCGAAGAGCTGATCAGCCGCGCACGCGCCATGATTCCCATGCTGCGCCAACGGGCCAAGCTGGGTGATGAGCACAGAAACCTGCCGCAGGAAACCATCAATGATATAGAGGCGGCCGGCCTGTTCCGCATCCTTCAGCCCAAGCGCTACGGTGGCTATGAGCTAAGCCCTAAGGTTTTTTACGATGTGGTCATGGCGCTCGCCGAGGGTGATATGTCCGTCGGCTGGGTCTATTCGGTCGTCGCGGTGCATGCCTGGCAGATGGCGCTGTTCGATGATCGGGCCGCTCAGGATGTGTGGGGCAAGGACTCTTCGACCCGGATCTCCTCTTCCTACATGCCGACCGGTCGCGCAACGCCGGTCGAAGGTGGCTTCATGTTCAGTGGGCGCTGGGGTTACTCCAGCGGTTGCGACCATTGCGAGTGGGTGTTTCTGGGCGGCCTGGTGCAGCAACCTGAAGGCCAACCGATGGATGCCCGGACTTGGTTGATTCCACGCAAGGACTACGAAATCGTCGATACTTGGCATACCGCTGGCCTCAAAGGCACTGGCAGCAAGGACATCGTCATTAACGATGTGTTCGTTCCTGAGTATCGCACCCACAAAATGTTCGACGGTTTTACTTGCAATAGTCCAGGTAACCAGTGGAACACCTCGCCGCTCTACCGGATGCCTTTCGGTCAGGTCTTCAGTCGGGCCGTTTCCACTGCCGCCATTGGGGCGTTGCGCGGCATGCTCGACTGCTTCCTGGAAACCGCCAAGGTGCGAGTCAATGTCGTGGGTATCAAAACCAACGAAGATCCCACGGCTCAATTGATCATTGCCGAAGCGAGCAATGCGATCGATGAGTTGTCCCTTGTGCTCAAGCGCAACTTCGATGCGCTGGAAGGTTACGCCGAGCGCGGGGAAGTTCCGCCCATTGAAGAGCGCGTGAAGTACCGCTTCCAGGCGAGCTTTCCGCCTGAACGAGTCTCGTACCTGGCGTCTCGTTTGTTCAAGGCGGCGGGGGGCGCGGCGGTGTTCACGAACAACCCGTATGGCCGGTTTCTGGCGGACATCAATGTGGGCCGCCAGCATGCGGCAAACCAGTTCCAAATGTTTGGTGTCAACTGGGCGAAGGTGCAGATGGGCCAGCAGAGCCAGGATTTCTTCCTTTAATGCGTCAGGCCGTCGGCGTTTACCCGACGGCCTTATGGTGACCAGGACTGGAGGTGCACATGTCCGTTGCTTATCTCGCGAAGGGTGCTCAGAAGCTCAAAATTGTCCGAACCGATGAGGGACAAGTCTCGGGGTATCTGCAGTGCTCGGTTTGCCTGGATTTTGGTGCGCAAGAACATCTCGTTCTTGAGGAAACGCTGCTGGATGTGCCGATTGGCTATGTCCTCAATCCACAGAACGGTGTGTTTCTGGCCGACGAAGTTCAACGCGCTATGCGTCTGGGTATCGCCCATTGGCTCTCGCAAGTAATGACTCTTGAACGCGTCAGCGCTAGAAAAAGCATTCAAGAGCAGGGACCCAGGCAAGTCTCATTTTGCCTGCCGATTCATGATGGCAGCGACTGTGAGCTACATGTCGAAGTTGACACCAATACGCCGGCCGATCGCGTTGATCAAGCGGCCTTGGAGTGGGTAAAGGGCTGGATTGCACAACAGCAACGGCAACGGCAGCCACTGGACGCCGAACTGCTGGAGGTGATCGGGCAAATCAAACTGGTTGATGCACCTCATTTACGCCGCGGCCTTGCCCTGATGAACCCGTCCGCAAGTTTCACTTGAAGCTCTATGACGGTGCGCCCGTCAGTTTTCTGAAAAAAACAAAAATAGAATGGAGGTTTGTATGAGTAATCTGGCCAATAATCTGGATGATAAAGCCCACGTCATCGTCAGCGACCTGAGTGAACGCTTTGCTCGTGGTTGGCACTGCCTGGGGCTGAGCGATCAGTTCAGAGACGGAAAACCACATACCCTTGAAGCATTTGGTACCCAATTGGTGGTTTTCGAGGGTGAGCACAGCAAAAAACTCAATGTACTCAATGCGTTCTGCCCGCACTTGGGTGGCCACCTGGGTGAAGGAACCATCAAGGGCGACAACATTGCCTGTCCGTTCCATGACTGGCGCTGGGCAGGGGATGGAAAGTGCGCCGGGATCCCGTATGCCAGGCGTGTTCCGCCTCGTGCTCGCACGCAGAGCTTCATCACCTGTGAAGAGAACCGGCAACTGTTTGTCTGGCACGACCCCGAGGGCAATCCTCCTCCGGCGG
Organism: Pseudomonas veronii; assembly: GCF_002028325.1. Lineage (NCBI taxonomy): Bacteria > Pseudomonadati > Pseudomonadota > Gammaproteobacteria > Pseudomonadales > Pseudomonadaceae > Pseudomonas > Pseudomonas veronii. The sequence goes on from NZ_CP018420.1 coordinate 2,539,431, forward strand.
ATGTGATCATTCCTCGGTTGGAAGGGGCCTTCAGCGATGAATGGACCGACTGGTCCTGGACCACTGAAACCGTCGGCACCAACAGCCGGGAATTGGTCGACAATCTGGTGGACGTCGCGCACTTTTTCTATATCCATGGGTACGGTAAAGGTGGGGCGAGTTCCTATTTCAAGAACGTTTTCGAGGGCAACTTTGCAACGCAGTATCTGGAGACCGGCCCGCAAATCGAACAGCCTCCCTACCAGAAAGATGCGACTTATACCGGCGATATTGCTGATCTGGCCTGCATGTCACGCGGTGAGACGACCTACCACGGCCCGTCTTACCTAGTCTCGCGGCTGATGGTTAACTTTACCGGTGACGACCCTATCGAAAGCTATGAAATCCTGGCTCACTACCCGATCGATGCAAACAGTTTTGCCTTGCACATGGGTTTCATTACTCGTAACCGTGCTGATCTGAATGCCGAGCAAAATGCGGCCCGCGCCGCGATGGTGACTGAGGTTTTTCGCATCGGCACGCTGCAGGACGTGGCCATCTGGAAAACCAAGACGCGCATCGACAACCCTCTGTTGTGCGACAGCGATGGTCCGCTCTATCAACTGCGCCGTTGGTACCAGCAGTTCTTTGTTGATGTGGCAGATATCAAACCCGAGATGGTTAACCGCTTTGAAGCAGAAACCGATACCCGCCATGCGTTGCCTGTTTGGGAGCAGCAAGCGGCAGAGAAAATCGCCCAGGAAGCCAGGGAAGCAGCCGCCAAGCCTGATGCCTGACCTAAGTTGAGGTGTTGCGTCGCTCCCCGGGCGACGTTACACCGACTCTGTGCACACTCATCTCGTTTCTTTGACCTGCAACTCAGTCGCTGGATCAGCTTTGCACCGATGGATGTTTTTAAGGTACGGGGTGTCTGTGTATGGGAAGCAGTCAGAGGCCATACAGCTTCCAGGAGGTTCAGCATGTCATATGAGTTCGGGCCGGATTCACCCCAATGGTTCAGCAACGTCGAGTCGCCGGAGCGCGTCGAGAATGTGCAGGCGGTTGAGTGGGATTTCACCACTGATTTTGCGGTGGTTGGCTATGGTGGTGCGGGAGTGAGTGCGGCACTTCAGGCCGCCGAAAGGGGGCTGCAGGTGCTCGCGGTGGACGCGTTTTCGGGGGGAGGAGCCACGGCCATGAACGGCGGTATTTTCTACGCCGGTGGCGGAACGAGCGTCCAGCGCCAGGCAGGGGTAGAGGATACGGTAGAGGAGATGTACAAATACCTGCGCATCGAGACTCAGAATGTTGTCAGTGCGCAGACACTCCAGCGGTTCTGCGCGGGCAGTTCAGCCGATCTGGACTGGCTGGCCGGTCATGGTGTTCGGTTCGATAGCACCTACTACCCGAAGAAAACCTTTTATCCGCCCGCCGGAAGTTTTCTGTACCATTCGGACAGCGCGTTGGCAGCCACGCACGCGGCTATCGCCAAGCCTGCGGCGCGGGGCCACAAGTATTGGCATGAGCCGTCCAATCAATCGGTTGGATTCGGCATTCACTTGACTGAGCCCTTGCAGGCGCGAGCAGCGGCGCTGGGGGTTGAGTTCTGGCCACGGACTGAAGCCCGTCGACTGATCGTATCGACGGGCGGGGATGTATTGGGCGTTTCAGTGATCCGCATCCCACCGGACTCACCCGAGGCCGTGACATACGCTCAGGCCCAGGAGAAAGCACGGAAAATTCTGCAAAGACTACCGACATCAATGCCCGGTTTCGCGCGGCTTGAGCGCAAGGCTCAAGTGTTCTGGCGCCAGGCAGAAGCGCTGCAGCGCGAGCATGGAAAGCACTATCGAGTCCGCGCGTATCGTGGGGTATGCCTGAGCGCGGGTGGGTTCGTCTGGAACCGTCAGATGGTCGAAAGTCATGCGCCCAAGTACGTCACTAGCATGGCCATGGGGTCTCCGGGCGGTGACAACGGCAGTGGCATACGCCTGGGACAGAGTGTCGGCGGGGTGGCGGGCCTGATGGAGCGAATGAGCAGTTGGCGATTCATCAATCCGCCCTCGCAGTGGCCCAAAGGCATCCTGATCAACGCCAGCGCTATGTTAACGAAGAGCTATATGGCGCGGCCATTGGTTTGGCCATGAACGAACATCAGTCCGGTGAAGGCTACATACTTCTGGATCGCGCACTTTATAGCGGTTCCTGGCGGGAAGTGGTGCTCGATAACCTGTTCCCGTTCATGCGTATTTCGCTGGTGCTCGCTTTACTCTTCCAGGTCCGCAAGGGCAAAACCCTGGGGGCATTGGCGAGAAAAATGAAGATCCCCGAGGCGACCATGATGGAAACCGTAGCCCGCTACAACCGGGGGGTGGATGGACTGGAAGCCGATGAGTTTGGCAAGAGTCGCTCTGAGTGCCACGCCCTGCGAGAAGGCCCTTTCTATGCGGTGGATGTTTCGTCATCCAGCAAGATGTTTCCCTGTCCGACAATGACGGTGGGAGGTCTCCGTGTGAATGAGCAAAGCGGGCAGGTTTTACGTGCCGATAGTTCCCCGATTGGTGGTCTCTATGCAGCAGGTAGAACTGCGATTGGCTTGCCATCGAACTTATATGTCAGCGGGCTTTCCGCTGCAGATTGTGTTTTTTCCGGGCGCCGGGCAGCGTTGCACGCGAGCCGGTAGTTTTGAATACCTCGACGATATGCTGCTGGGTAGTACCCGAACATTTCTTTTACGCAGGCAGCAGGCAATTTACCTGAACACCGTCGTGGGTGTGTTCCATTAACTCAGTCCAATAGGGGCTGTCCAAAAAGCTAGCTTAGAGGAAGCGATGAAGGTACTTGTTTCTATAAAGCGTGTAGTCGATTACAACGTGAAAGTTCGCGTCAAGGCGGATAATTCCGGCGTCGACCTCGCTAACATCAAGATGTCGATGAACCCGTTCTGCGAAATCGCCGTGGAAGAAGCCGTATGCCTGAAAGAGAAAGGCGTTGCGACTGAAATCGTCGTCGTTTCCATCGGTCTGACCACTGCCCAGGAGCAACTGCGTACTGCGCTGGCTCTGGGTACTGATCGCGCCATCCTCGTCGAATCCGCTGAAGAGCTGACTTCCCTGGCCGTTGCCAAGTTGTTGAAAGCTGTTGTCGACAAGGAACAGCCTCAGTTGGTGATCCTCGGCAAACAAGCCATCGACAGCGACAACAACCAGACGGGCCAGATGCTGGCGGCGCTGACCGGTTACGGCCAGGGGACTTTCGCCTCCAAGGTCGAAGTCAGCGGCGACAGCGTTTCCGTGACCCGCGAAATCGACGGCGGTGCGCAGACGGTTTCCTTGAAGCTGCCGGCCATCGTCACCACCGACCTGCGTTTGAACGAGCCGCGCTACGCGTCTCTGCCAAACATCATGAAAGCCAAGAAGAAGCCTCTCGAAGTGCTGACTCCGGACGCTTTGGGCGTTTCCACCGCCTCCACCAACAAGACCGTCAAAGTCGAAGCGCCGGCAGCACGCAGCGCGGGTATCAAGGTCAAGTCGGTGGCTGAACTGGTCGAGAAACTGAAAAACGAAGCGAAGGTGATCTGATCATGACTATTCTCGTAATCGCCGAACACGATAACAAGGTGCTGGCCCCGGCCATCCTGAATACCGTGGCCGCTGCCGCCAAAATCGGTGGCGACATCCACGTGCTGGTTGCAGGCCAGGGCTCTGGCACCGTGGTTGAAGCCGCTGCAAAAGTCGCTGGCGTGAGCAAAGTACTGCTGGCCGACAACGCCGCTTACGCTCACCAGTTGCCGGAAAATGTCGCGCCACTCGTTGCAGAATTTGGCGCTGGCTACAGCCACATCCTGGCTGCCGCAACCTCCAACGGCAAAAACATCCTGCCGCGCGTCGCTGCGCAGTTGGACGTTGATCAGATCTCCGAGATCGTTTCGGTCGAAAGCGCCGACACCTTCAAGCGTCCGATCTATGCCGGTAACGCTATCGCTACCGTACAGTCCACTGCCTCGGTAAAAGTCATCACCGTGCGTGGCACCGGTTTCGACCCGGTAGCAGCAGAAGGTGGTTCGGCGGCGGTTGAAGCAGTTGCGGCTGCTCACCACGCTGGCACTTCCAGCTTCGTCGGCGAAGAACTGGCCAAGTCCGATCGTCCGGAACTGACCGCTGCCAAAATCGTCGTTTCCGGCGGTCGCGGCATGCAGAACGGCGACAACTTCAAGCACCTGTACGCCCTGGCCGACAAGCTGGGCGCTGCCGTCGGTGCTTCCCGCGCCGCGGTCGACGCAGGTTTTGTACCCAACGACATGCAGGTCGGCCAGACCGGCAAGATCGTTGCTCCACAGATGTACATCGCCGTCGGTATCTCCGGAGCGATCCAGCACCTGGCCGGCATGAAAGACTCCAAGGTGATCGTTGCGATCAATAAGGACGAAGAAGCGCCGATCTTCCAGGTGGCTGATGACGGTTTGGTTGCGGACTTGTTCGCAGCCATCCCTGAGCTTCAGATACAGGTCTAATCGGATTTCAAAGTAACCGTGTGGATTGGACTTCGTAGTCCAGCAGAGACTGTGGCATGCGCTCCTGAGCGGGCCGCTGAATAACAAAGGTGGCGAGACGAGTGAGTCGCGTGCCCTGAGAGCGCCTTTTGAGGAAAACTGTACGTGTGTGGCCATCACGGCAAAATACTGATGGAAAGCAAGCATGTAAAAAAGCACTTTGCAGATGATTGTTGATGAACGGGAAATTGTTAAGGAGCTTGGTCTTTTTGTTAGGATGATTGATGGAAAAAGTTGGGACTAGATCGGAGGTGTTTCGAGAATGATGTAGTGTTTGATTACGGTGACGGCCACGATCAGTTTGGAATTGCCTTTTAAGTGGCCACGATGCGCCGTTATATTGATTTTTGCGGGTCTATCCGGCACTTGATCGGTTCCATAATGGTAAAAGTGGAGAGCAAAAAAATGACAAACATACACCTATGTTCAAGCTTGCCATCAACATGCCAACGATCCTGTTGGTACAGTGTTTTATTCCAATGGTGAGTATGTCGACCGCTGGGAGCATCGCACTGAAAGTGGGCGCGCTGTGCGCCGTAGCGTGACCTAGTACTGCACTTCGGCGATCCGCCGATTCTTCAACTGGAGCTCTGATCTTTATTTACACCGTGATGGTATGGATAGCAGGTACTGCACATCCATGTGTAACCTGAGGCTGCAGAAGGGGATCGCGAATTCAGCCTTGCAAGTAGATTTGCAGACTCAATGAAAGAAACCGATATGGTGCTGCAGTGCAGCCTCTGCACTTCAGTCGACATTCCGCAAACAGCGCTTGTACTAACTGATCCGCGTTCGCGAACGGCTTGACACGAGCGCGTCGAGCCGCGACTGCAGAATCATCCGCCGTCAAATGCCCTTCACCACATAGTCGCTGGTCAGCGATTTGCTACGGGCCTTTAAGGCCCAAGGCGTTCAGGTGTTCAGCAAACAATGCCAGTGCCTAGGCCTGCTTAAGATAGGCCGCACTCATTATATTGAGTCATCTAATCTATTTGGATGAGAATGTTTACAACATTCGCCGATACGATTTCCACTCAATTATCAGAGGAGTTGAATATGGGTCGGTTGAATGGACGCGTCGCTATTATTACCGGTGGCGGTGAGGGGTTGGGCTGGGAATTGCGCGCCGTTTCGCCCGGGAGGGAGCTACCCTAGTGATTGCCCAGCGAAAGATTGAGGTGGGGGAGTGTGTCGCGCAATCACTTCGTGAAGAGTTCGGTGTGCGTGCACAATTCCTGACGATAGATGTGTGTATTAAGGAGCAAGTAGAGCGACTTATCGCAGATACAGTCAGTCGCTTCGGCGCGATAGATATCCTGGTTAATAACGCTGGCGGTGGAATTGCTCCTAAGTCACTAGCAGAAACTTCCGATGCGGATGTAGCTTATGGCATGGATCTCAATTTTTGGTCGTCCTACTGGGCAATGCAGGCGTCTTTTCCACATATGCAGGAGCGTGGGTGGGGACGCATCGTCAATTTTGGTTCACTGAATGGCGTAAACGCCCACATGCACACGGTTCCTTACAACATAGGCAAGGAAGCTGTACGCGCACTCACGCGCACCGCAGCCGTCGAGTGGGGTCAGTTTGGCATTTGCTGTAACGTGATTTGTCCCGCAGCACGTACTGCTGCGTACGATGAGTTCGAGCGCACCTGGCCAGAAGCTGCTGGGGCCATAACCCGACAGGTCCCGAACAGGCGCATGGGTGACCCTGAGAGGGATATTGGGGGGGGCCTTGTTTCTGGCTAGCGATGATGCAGCACACGTAAACGGCATGACTATCCATGCAGACGGCGGGTCGCACGTCAATGGCGTGGCTTGGCGTCCCGATGGAGACTGATTTTTAAGGTTCTTCACGGAGTTCCGGAAAACACAGAAACAAAAACGCCGATTTGATTGATGATGTTTGTGCGAGCACTTCAGTAGAGTCCGGCATATGAGTTCCCGTTTAATTACCCCACAGATGAACGCCGGGAAGACTGTCTAGACATAACCATTTCTTCCAGTATTTCCCGGATAAGCCTATTGATTCCCGATTCCCCGTGATAGTGGGCGCGTTTGATGTTTACGATGGTGAACTGATCAGCGTCGTGCGCCGTTACAGTCACTGAAAGGCTGCCCTCGGGATTGAACGCACAACTAACTGCACAGTTAGGAAGGCGAGCGGAAAGGGCTGTTTCAATCTCCACTTTGGTTAGCGTGTCCATGAGTTCACCGGATTAAAAGCCTAAAGACGACAAGGTTAGTTCAGAATACCGCTGCGTAAATACTGGCAAGGTAATGGCGTTCCGGGACGTTCCTTTGGGTGTAGCTGTTCATGGTTACAATAGATTCCTAAGAAACACCCTCCGTTGGCTGAAGAGCGAAACGTGATGGCCGATGTGCGAGGCAAAGCCTTTGGCCGTGAGTGTGAACACGTATCACGGTTCGAGGTGCGGCCCCATCAGATCCTCGAACCACTCGATGAATGCCCCGAGCCGACGCGTTCTCTGGCGACGGTGCGGATACAGCAAGGACACCTGCATCGGCGCGGCACGGAACTCGGACATGACCTCGATCAGTTCCCCGCTGTCCAACAGGTGTTTCACGTCGAAGCGGGGTATCTGGATCAAGCCGAGCCCGGCACGGCAGCAGGCGATGTAGCTCTCGGCATTGTTGACAACTACCCGGCTGGGTACGTTACTGGTCTGCTCCTGCCCGTCGGCCGGAGCGTGCTCCCAGGGTAATTCCCGCCCCGTGGTGGGAGAGGCGTAGCCAACCGCCCAGTGCCCGGCGACCAGGTCCCTCGGCTGCTGCGGCACGCCGTGTTCATGCAGGTAGGCTTTGCTGGCGCAGTTGATCAAGGCGATAGCGCCCAGCGGTCGCACCGCCAGGCTGCTGTCCGACAGTGTGCCCACGCGTACCGCGCAGTCGACGCCCTCCTGCACCAGGTCGATGGCGCGATCGGTAGAGCCGAGTGTCAACTGCAGTTGAGGATAGCGCCGCAGCAGACCCGGCAACGCCGGCGCGATGAGGCGTCGCGCAATGCGGCTGGGCGCATCGATCCTGAGTTGGCCAACCACTTGGCGCTGGCTGCTCTGGAACAGTTGCTCGACGTCCTCGGCGTCCGCCAGCAATGGGCGCAAGCGCTCGAGCAGTTGTGTGCCATCCGCTGTCAGATGGACCCGGCGCGTCGTGCGGTTCAACAGGCGGACGCCGATCTTCTCCTCGAGTTGCTGGATCGCTGCGGAAACGCTGGCGCGAGGCAGCTCCAGCGCATGGGCGGCCTTGATGAAACTGCCCATTTCGGCGACCCGCACGAAGACGCGGTACTGATCGAGTTTGTCCATGTGCATTCAACCCTGGGAGTGGTGCCAAGCCCGGACGCGGAGTCGGCGTTCGTGGGACGGTAGGATGATCACCCCGCGAATCCTCCCTGATCCAGAAAGATTTGCTCTGTCGGCGTAGTCTGGCGCAACAGTAGCGGATTACGGTGCGGAAAACGGCCGAAACGCCGAATGATGTCGCGATGGCCTTCGGCATGGGAGCGGGCGCTCGGCCCCAGCCGGGTATTGAGTGCCACGGACAGATGCTGGTCAGCGAGGTCTTCCGAATGTGCAAAGGGCAGGCAGAAGAACAAACGCAGTTCCGGATCAACGGCGTCCATGTGCCGCTGTGAATGGGCGATACGTGCGAAGTGCCGCGCCAGTGGGTCGGTCGCGTACATGTGGCCAGTGCCGCGGAAAGCATTTCGCGGGAATTGGTCGAGCAGGATCATCAGCGCCAGCGCACTTTCCGGCTCACCGATCCAGTGGTCGACCTCGCGCCGGGCCGCCGCCAGGTGCAGGTCGAAAAAGCGTTCGCGAAAGTGCTGATCCAAGGCCGGGTCCTTATCAAACCATCGAGCCGAGCCGACTTCCTGCCAGAATTGGACCACGTCGGTCGCGCGTTCACCGGTATCCAGCAGCAGCTCGGAGTGTGGAGACGATGTAGTCGCCATCGCATCAGCCCCTCGGTTGCGCATTGCCCTGAATCAGGGATTTGCCGGCATAGATGCCCCCCGACACCTCCAAGGCCAAGCGCTCGGCGTCGGTATGGCGTATCTGCGCGGCGAGTGCTTCGGACGCCTCGGGCGTGGCGCCGAGCGCCATCGAGGTTTCGCGGCCAAAAGCCATGGCCGATTCGAAGGTGACGCGGACCTGGTAGTCCACATCGGCCTTGATTAGCTCGATGGCGTGTTCGCGGTCGTGAGCGCGCGCAAGCACCCGGGCATGTGGGAACGCCGCCTTGGCATGTTCGACGATCCGCGTGACGGCCCGCGCATCGTCCACGCACACCAGGATGGCTCGGGCATGGTGCGCGCCAGCGGCATGCAACACATCGACGCGCGTGCCGTCGCCGTAGTGCACCTTGAAACCGAAGTCACCGGCATCCCGCGCCACTTGGGGGTCATGGTCGATGATGGAAATGTCGGCCCCCCAGCGCCAACACATGCTGGCTCACGATCTGAGCGAAGCGACCGAAACCAACGATGAGCACACTGCTAGCCAGTGCGTTGGGTGTCTGCGCGCCCTCCATGGAAACCCCGGTTCTCGGCCCCCAACGCCGGTGTGCGATCACCGCCAGCGGGGTCAGCGCCATGGACAGTACGATAATCGCCGTCGTGTTGGCATTGACGGTCGGGTCGATCACGCGGCTGGTCAGCGCGGCGGCGAAGAGCACAAAGGCGAACTCGCCGCCCTGGGCCATTAGCACGGCGCGGTCCAGGGCCTTGGCGTGCGAGCTTTTTGCCAACCGTGCCATGCCGTAGATGCTTGCGCCCTTGATCAGCATCATCGCCAGCACGCCCGTCACGATGATGGGCCAGTTACGCCCCACCGCGGTCAGGTCCAGCGACATGCCCATGCCGAGAAAGAACAGGCCCAGCAGCAAGCCGCGAAAAGGTTCGATGTCCGCCTCGAGCTGGTGGCGAAACGTCGATTCGGACAGCAGCACGCCAGCCAGAAAGGCACCCATGGCCATGGACAGTCCACCCAGTTGCATGAGCAATGCCGCGCCCAGCACCACGAGCAGGGCGGCAGCGGTCATCACCTCACGGGCTTTGGCGTTGGCGAGGATGCGAAATAACGGGTTGAGCAGCCAGATACCCGCCGCAACCAGTGCGGCCAGCGCGCCGGCCGCCGGCGAGGCTGGGTCGAGGGGCGCAATGAACGCCACCAGCGCCAGCAGCGCCAGCAGCAGCACGATCAGTAGGTCCTCGAACAGCAGAAAGGCCACTATTTTCTGGCCGCGCGGGGCCGCGATGTCACCACGCTCGCCCAACAGTTGCATGACGATAGCGGTAGAGGTGAGTACAAAACCCATACCGCTGACGAAGGACACCGCCGGCGAGAAACCGAAAGCCACACCCACTCCGGTCAGCAGCAGGCCACAGACCAGGATCTGCAAACTGCCCAGGCCGAAGATGTCGCGCCGAATGCTCCACAGATGGGAGGGCCGCATTTCCAGGCCGATGATGAAAAGGAACATCACCACCCCGAGTTCGGCAGTGTGCAAGATGGTTTGCGGATCGCTGAAAAGCCCCAGCCCGAAAGGGCCGATTGCCAGGCCCGCCGCCAGATAGCCCAGCACCGAGCCCAGGCCCAGACGCTTGAACAATGGCACGGCGACCACTGCCGCACCCAGCAAGGTCACGAACTTGGTCAGGTCGCCCGCACTGCCTTCGATCGACATGTCATGTTCCCCAAAGTCAGGTGCGTGCGAACTGCCAGGCCGCAATTGCGGCCGTGATGGCAGGCAGCGCAAAGACCAGCAGCAGGATCGGAAACTCCTCGCGTGCGCTGTAGCCGGCATGGCTGACGCCCACCCACATGTTCACACCCGCCAACAGCAGCCACACCGGCACAAATGCCTTGGCCGCCAGCGCCATGCCTAAGGCGCTCGCCCCCCAGAGCCAGCCGAACAGGACGAAGACGCCCAAAAGAACCAACCCACCGCTTATAACCATCAGCACATGCATTTCGATTTTCCTCGTCTGTTGATGGGCTTCAATCCGGTCGTCTTCTCCCTCAATCCGTCAGTTGATCGGCGAAATAATGCCGCCATTGATGAAGCTGGTAGTGCCCGTTATCCAGCGGCTTCCGGCGAGACAAGGAACAGGCCGAGTGGCTTACTTGGTGGTGTAGCCGCCGTTGATGAGAATTGTCTGGCCGGTAATCCACCAACCGTCGCTCACCAGGTGGCGAATGAAGGGCACCACATCCTCGATGTCGGTCAGGCCGGTTTTGCTCGACGGCGAGAGCGCCGCAGCCGTCTTGTGGTACGCCACGGCATCGGCGCCTTCGGCCGGGTAGAAGAATGGCGTATCCATTGGGCCGGGGCCGACCGCGGTCACCGAAATGCCGCGCGCGCCCAACTCTTTGGATGCTGCGCGGGTGTAGTGCTCGACCGGTGCCTTGGTGCCGGCATAGGCCGCGTAGAACGGTGTGAACGCGCCCAGCAGCGAGGTGACCACGGTGCAGATCTTACCGTTGTCGTTCAGGTGCTTGCCGGCTTCCTTGAGAAAGAAGAAGGCGGCCTTGGAGTTTACCGCAGTCATCTCGTCATATTCGGCCTCAGTGATCTCGGCCATGGGTTTCTTTAGCACCTTGCCGACGGTGTTGATGGCGATGTCCGGTTTGCCTACAGAGTTGATCGCGTCGGCAAACAGTTTCTCGACGGCACCCGCTGTGGTGAGATCAGCCTGCAACGCCACGGCTTGCGCGCCGCTGGCCTGAATGGCTGCGACGGTCGCCTCGGCATCGGCCTTGGAGGAAGCGCTGTTGTAATGAATGGCGATGGCCTTGGCGCCTTGCGTGGTGAGGTCGCGGGCGATCAGGCCGCCAAGGTTCTTGGCTCCGCCGGCGATCAGTACTACCTTGCCCTTGATGGAATGGTCTGCCATGGGAAATCTCCTGCACGGGTGTAAGGAGTTTCAGCATAGGCGCCCGTATGCGCTGGATAAATCAGGTTTGACTGGATGGATTATCCATAAAATCTGTCTAATTCTAAGATCGTTCAGACATTGCCGTAGAGTGCAATTGGTATCGTCAGCGCAATGAGACATTGCCTGTGATTGGGACATTTGCACTGTCCGTCGTGGCCAGTACATTCTTCATTCGCTTGAGATGACGAAGCAGTTCTGACCAAAACCCTGCCAAGGGTGAGCACTGAGATGAGCCTTCATGTGCTCGTCTATAAACCTCAAACGAACATGAGCATCTTGGGTATCGCAGGACCGATGGAGGCAATCAGGGCTTGAATCCAGCCGCTTGCTCGCCCGTGAGTAGCCGTTTGGGCCACTGACGCGGCCCAAACGGCATTACGAACGTCTATGTAGCTGACTAAGGTAATTCGCGCTTCCACCCACGGATTCCACAGGCAACCCTCGCGACTCACCGTTTCGACGAATTTTGCGCGTTTTCACAAAGCCTGGACCCAAAGCAGACCCACCGAACTGCATGGGCGTCCTTTTCCTAAGCAAGGAGCCGTAGCTCGCTGCGCTTAGCCATTCCGTGTGCGGGTCTTGCTCTCCAGGTAGTGTTCGCCCCAGGATTTCATCGCTTCCAGTGTCGGAGTCAGTGTGTTTCCGAGCGCCGTCAGCGTGTACTCCACCCGTGGAGGCACTTCGGCAAATACTTCACGGCTGACAATGCCGCTTGCCTCAAGCTCGCGCAGCTGTAACGTCAACGAGCGCTGCGTGACCCCGCCGATCAGCTTTTTCAGTTCGCCGAAACGCTTGGTTCCGCTCAGCAGGTAGTGAATGATCAACGGCTTCCATTTGCCGCCCGCGATGTGGACGGTGATTTCGACTGTGCATCGGTATTGATCGAGCTTGTCACGCGCCATGACGCTGCCTCAGTTCAGATAGAAAATCAATAGTATACTTTTTACCCTTATACATAAAGAGTGTGCCTACTTGTAAAAAATATACTGGATTTCGATAATGGTGCCTTACACAAGCATGCCTTCCACGTCGGAGAACAAAGCCATGAAAGCCGCTTTTTACGAGCGTCAAGGCCCTGCACATGAGGTGCTTTGCGTCGCCGAAATCCCTGATCCCCATCCCGGCCCCGGAGAAGTCCGAGTGCGGGTGCACGTGTCGGGACTGAACCCAACTGACCTCAAGGCCCGCACCGGGTTCTCCTCCACGATGCCGTTCTCGCGAATCATTCCGCACCAGGACGGCGCAGGCGTCATTGACGCCGTGGGCGATCCGAAAGAGGCTAGTCGGGTAGGTCAGCGGGTATGGATCTATGAAGCGCAGTACGGCAGGCCGACAGGAACCGCGGCCGACTATGTCGTGGTGCCGTCGGCGCAGGCTGTGCCACTGTCTGATAACGTATCTTTCGAGGTCGGCGCATCACTCGGCATCCCGGCCTTGACTGCTCATCGTTGTCTGTTCGCCGATGGCGACATCCGGAGCAGGAATGTACTGGTGCAAGGCGGAGCGGGCGTGGTCGGCACTGCTGCCATCCTCCTGGCAAAGTGGGCGGGCGCGTGGGTAGCGGCCACCGTCAGGAATGAAGAGCAGGCCGCCGTCGCTCGGGCGGCGGGGGCAGATCTGGTGTTGGACCGTCTAAATGAAGATGTTGCCGCGGTAGTCAAGGCGCGCACGGGCAACAGGGGTGCGGACCGCATCGTCGACGTTAACGTGAAGGCGAACCTGGATATAGACCTTGCATGCGTGGCGCCTGGGGGTGTCATCAGTGCCTACGGGATGACGCATGCCACCGATGCGCTCACCTTGCCGCTGTTAAGCGCGATGGTGCATGGATGCGTGCTGCGCTTCGTGTTTATCTATTCGGTACCCGTGGCGGCGAAAATTGACGCGATTAGGGACATCAACGCCTGCCTGGCCAGTGGCAACTATGCGCCCCATATCGGGATGAGTGTGCCGCTGGAGAGGATCGCCGACGCGCACCTCGCTCTTGAATCGGCATCCGTTATGGGCAAGGTACTCGTCGCTTTGTGAGCGAGGTCGGTCACAAAGCCGACATTGCTAAGCGTCCGCTAATAGCCCAGAGTTTGTAAAAACACGATCGCAGCCCGCCCTAACGGGCTAGGTGACGGTCATACGTTCTCATTATCCGATCGGGTAAACGAATACCGATCGATATCAGACCTAAGCTGCCAACCTTGGCTGTGCCAATAGTTAGCAGCTGTTAAATTGGTCTTGAAAACGTCGAGATTACATTTAAGTATTCCGTGTATCTCAAGACTCGAAAGACACCGTGCTACCATCGCATTTGCTATGACTTGCCGCCGATACTGAGAAAGGACAACCAAATGCTGCAAATATCCTGCTCACAAGGGGCGCTGGGGGCAGACGCAAACAGAGCATGCTGACTTCCCGCTGCATGCGCAAAAGTTAGAGAAAGGGAGGAATGAAGACGTCGAGGATAGCTCGGCTAGCGTGGGCCTTCGGCTCTCAGCTTGGCCAAGCCTTGTTTGATGTATCCAACGATCTTACCGATCGTGTGAAGCGCGCCACGGACGTAATCGCCAGTATCCTTTCCCTTTTGATGCTCTTCTCTCAGAGTCAATTTCATCACGGCGACCTCTAAGGTAAGTTGGTTTTGGTGCAGCCGCTCAAGGACATCAGAAAGTGAATATTCAGTGGGCATTGTTTCGGCTCACCTACACAGCCCATACCGCCTTATGTCGCGCTGGCACTGGTATTAATGCGCAGAGTGTAGGGGGGGGGCGCCTACTGTTGCTTACCCCTCGTACGGTCGAAAACTACCTAGGGCCGGAAATCCTCGACAGAGGGTGGACCTTTGAGTCGCTGGCCTTCACTTTGGCCGACGGTATTGAGACCATCATCGCCAAGAGCGATTTCATCCGTATGGCGTTCGTGCATCGGTATGGCGGTATTTGGGTGGACGCTGGTACTTGGCTCCTGCGCGACCCGACCGAGGCGATCTTCCCGATGGGTGAGCGCCTAGCTGCATTGGTGCAGTGAGTGCCTGTTCGCCTCCCGTGACTAGCTATCGCTGAGTGTGAAGTCATCTTAAGGGCTAAGATCAGCGAAAAGCTTCGAAAAACATCAAATCTCCGCTAAAAATTACTCCAGTAAGTGTGCATTTATTCAATTTGTTACAAGGTCGATAATAAACCTTGAAATTTTGGATCCATCGTCCATGATAATGGCACTTCAACATGTCAAGGAGTATGCGATGTCATCTACAGCAATCAAGATCGAAGAGTCGACCCAGTCGACAATTCGCCATAGCCTGGCGAAGGTGCAGAGTACCAATCCGGCAATCCAACGCCTGCGTTCGCGCGTGTTGACTGAGTCGGACGCCAGCCAAGTCATCACCAGTTATGATCGTTTGCATCACCGCCATAACCGTTCGTGAGTCGTCTGCATGGACGCCGCTAAGTTTTCGTCGTTTTTGGTAAAAGTGGCCTCGCGATGCAACCTTGATTGCGATTACTGCTATGTCTACCACCACGCGGATCAGAGTTGGCGCTCCATGCCCAAATTTCTCTCCGCTGATCACCGCCAGGCATTTGCCCGACAACTCGCGGAGTACGTACTTCAGACTAATCTGAAACACTGTACAGTCATTTTCCATGGTGGTGAGCCCTTGTTGGCAGGTGCTCAATCGCTAGCGGATTTTGCGCAACTTCTGCGTGAGGCCTGTACCATTTCTGTTGATGTCAGCCTGCAGACGAATGGTCTGTTGTTGACTTACGAGGCACTGGGCATCCTTGAGAAAGCTGACATCGGTGTGTCGCTCAGTCTCGATGGGCCCAAGTCTGCTAATGACAAACATCGTCTGACCCGAAAGGGGCGTTCGAGTTTTGAGCAGACGGAGCAGGCACTCAAGCGTCTGCAGCAGTATCCGTCGATCTTCGCGGGTGTCATTGCTGTGGTGGACGCTTCGATAAGCGCGAATGAGCTGTTTGAATATTTTGATCAATTCAGCATTCCGCGTTTGGATTTCCTGTTACCCGACGCCCACTGGCTTCGCCCGCCTCCAGGACGAAACCAAGACCCAGGTCTGTACGAGAATTGGCTGGTCAATGCATTTGATGTCTGGTTCGACCAATATGCGCACATTCCACTGAGAACCTTTGAGGCTCTGCTCGATGTCAGTGCAGGGCTGCCCTCAGGTACTGATGCATTTGGCTTTGGAGACGTGAGCTTGTTGTCGATTGAGACTGATGGCAGCTATCACGATCTGGACGTTCTGAAAGTTACCCAGGATGGAGCAACCAAGCTCGGAGGAACAGTGTCAGATACGTCCATTGCTGAGGTGGCTCTTTCACCTTCCATCGAGCAGCATCGGCGTTATTTGCGCAAGGATGGTCTGTCAGCCACTTGCCAGTCATGTGCAATCGTAGAAGTCTGTGGTGGCGGCTCACTTCCTCATCGCTTCGATGAGAATGGCTTTAGTAATCCAACGGTGTACTGCAACGAAATGAAGCGGTTGGTCTCGCACATCAACAATCGATTGAAGGAGCATCTTTCTTCCGATTTGTTTGAAGAGCCCACAGTGTCGCTTCCTGACTCATTCGACTTGACCCGTTTCGAATTGGCCGAGACCTCCCGATCTCACTTGGATTGGCTGTGTTGCGGTGCCCGAGAGGAGGCGGTTGGGCGTCTGCACGAGGCGTTGAGTTTGTTCGCGCAGGACAATCGAGCCACGCAGCTTAAATCAATGGATGGTGCCACCTTTGAGTCTGTGGCAGTTCATCCAGGTGCCATAGCATGGTCGAGTGCGGTAGTGGCTCAGAACCGAGGGCACACCTTATTAGCAGTGGACGGTCAGCCCGTTGCAGTTAGCCCGGTCTATCTGGATCTGTTGCTTACACTGGCTGGTGAGAAAAAGGATGGTGCTGACCTTGATGTTGGTCGTGATGACCGTTGGCTGAGGGCGCCATTCGGAGACGCTATTTTCTTCGAAGGCGATGAGCTTGTGGATGCCGGGCGAGAACTTGTTGAGTGTGCCATGGCGATCGTTAAAGCTTGGCGTCCAGAGCTCGCGGCCGAGATATTGGCAGCATGCAGTGCTGTTCAATTTGTTCGTGATCCCACCGCAGATCCAAAAAAAATCGTATCGTTCAGTGACAATTCCGTTCCAGGCGCACTCTACGTGTCGATTTCTCAAGGTGAGGGATTGATTGATCCGTACGATTTGGCGGACTCATTGATCCATGAACATCGCCACCAAAAACTCTATCTTCTGGAGCGATACGCGCCGACTGTCGAGCGTACATCTGCCCAAGTCGTGTCTCCTTGGAGAGAGGACTTGCGACCACCCTCTGGGTTGCTCCATGCAGTCTTCGTTTTTGTAGAGCTCAAGCGTTTCTGGATTTATGTGCGTGACCACGGGCCAGTGAGCCTCAGCTCGCGCGCGGTAAACCAAATCGAAGACACCGATCTGCACCTGAAGCAGGCATTCGTCACGCTGAAAGAGTGTCCATTGACGCAGGTCGGGCTGAGCCTTGTTGACATATTGAACCGCGCCGCCCAGGAAGGGACAGAGTCCTATGAGTCTGCCGATCACCATTCCACTTTCCCGACTGTCACTTGACCCACAACAAAGACATGCTCAGCTTCGGGACTATTTCTGCGATAAAGATGCAATAGCCAGTCAGGCCGGCGACCTTTGGAGTTTGGAGCTGGGATGGTCGGATGATCCGTATCGCTACATCGACCCTCTGCTCAACGATGGCCTTGCATGGTGGGGCGATGATTTGCGTTGTCAGGATATGGCTGTCGCTCGTAAACGCAGGGGGCGGGTGCTGCTGTCGTTGAATGATACATGGACACTGGAAAGCTGGAGCGAGTGGTTGGCCAGGAATCCGCAACATTCCGAACTTACCGTCCTTCATGTCGATGACCATAAAGATCTAGGTGCGCCTCGACTCTTTGAACATGCTGACGGTTGGATCGATCCAATCGAAAAACAGGTCGTCAATTTGCTTCAGCCCAGCACGGTAGCGAGAGCGATCATGAGTGGCGCTTTGGGGATGGGTAGTTTTTTGACACCCTTTCTTCACTACGCTCCTGCAACAGATGTGCGGCATCTTTGCCAAGGCCCCAAATGCATCGGTACGCATGATTCGATGATTAATCTGGAACTGCTGGCAGATACGTTGCTGAGTCCCGGTGAGAATCGTCCTGCGGTTTCGCTTATTCCGGTTGAGAAAGGAGTGGGGCGCGGGCGTTATCGATTCACTGATGATCTCGACGCTTGGCTTGAGGGGCTAGAAGGGAATGACGCAGCCATCTTGCTTCACATTGACATGGACTACTTCTGCAATAGGTATGACGGCGACAGTGATTCGGTTGAGCATCCGTGTCCTTTGAACTGCCCGTTACCGGATGTGTTGAATCGTATTGATGAGTTAATCCAGGCATTGCAACGGCACGGCCTGGTGGATCGTATTGCAGATATCGTGATTGCGTTTTCTCCAGGTTTCTTCCCAGCGGAGTTCTGGGCTCAAAGTTGCGATCGGCTACTTCTCGGCTTGGGAGAGTCGCCATGGCTCGATCGTTGAGCGGTACGAAGGCGAAAGTAGCCAAGCGGCAGACGCGTAACCCTCCTGCAGGAAAAGCCAAATCAAAGTTGGGCCCTGTCTGCGCAGATGCTATCGAGTTGGTAAAAATCCCGGGTTCGCGTGAGCGAGGTGGTGGGCCGGGAGGAGAGGCTTGGATCATATTGGCCAATGGCAAGAGGGCAGGTGCCGCTTACATCAATATCGTCGATGATCCGATCCGTGGCCTTCATGCATCCTTTCACGTATTTCTGAACAGGCCCAGTCAGGGCCGTCAGATTGGTCGCATTGCCTACCTGCGTTGCTGTGCACTCAGTCAACACGATGTCATTTACGCGCATATGCGCAAATCCAATACATCATCGCGCAAGGCGGCTGAGCATGCTGGTTTTGTCGATGCGACAGGGCCTGATGACTCTCAGCTTGTGTTGGTATGGCACAGGCCGGCCGCCGATAGGAACGAGGAAGCTGTGGTCGGCTCGGATGACGACGGTTTAACCGTTCGCAATGAAACTCCATCGCAATGTCATGACGTCGGTCGTCAATTGGTTGGTCAGTCCACGGATCAGGCAGGCGGCATAGTTGAGAACCCTATGAGTTCGATCGAGTTGGATTTTGACGAAAAGAATGAAGACGTGCTCGTTTGGGGCGGCCAGGTGGTCATGTCGCGTACCGAAGAGGAGTACTTCAGGGCCTTGTTTTTTCGACTTGCCTACCTCAATCCAGCAACCGTGCTGGAAATTGGTTTCGGGCTAGGCATCTCGGCCAGTCTCATACAGGAGCATATGAAGCCTACCCGGCACGATATTGTTGAGATCGAAAAGGCCGTCTACCAAGACCTGGAGCGTTTTGCTGAGGCAAATCCGTCTGTGCATCCCCACTGCGGAGATTGGAAGCAGCTCACCATTGATCAACGGTACGACTTCATATTTTTTGATCCGTTTGATTACTCTCCAAATAAGCAGGGAGCTGAAGGGGAGCGCAGTGATACGGCGAGGCGGATGAAGCTTCTCCTGAATCCTGGAGGCGCTCTGTGTCACCCGCACTTTGGCGATGGCGACGTACCTGATCTGCCGGGTTTCACAACGGTCATCGTCGAGCGCCTAAAGGTGCCGCCTATTAGAATGGCCGATGAAACGTCTTGCGAAGATGTGGCCATAGTTTTTCATCAGCCAGAAGATTTTCGGACTGAAGCATAATGGGGTAGGCGAAGGGCGCCCAAACGTTGTCTTTAGACGTGAGGTGTTATCGTTGACTTAGCGTCCGCTGTCGGTAATCGACAGAGCCTGTTCTATTCCGATCAGGCTCTGCGGACTGCGTTAAATGTATCGTGCTAAACCAACTTGTTGGTAGTCTTCGTCTGGGGAGGGGGCGAGTACTCGTCTATCCGGGCGATGACTCAGCTATTAGAGGATTCCGAACTTACCAATCACCACCTCGACAATCGCTGCAGACCTTCCAAGAAGCGTTGAAGGTAGGATTGGCTGCCCAAGGCAAATCCAGCGGCTAACAGGGGTGCCTTGTACTCGTCCGTCGAGTACTCATGGATAAAGCGGTTGATAGTCTCTGAGTGCCAAGTGAGACGTCCCATTGCGATTTGCCGGAACTGGTTTTTCTCAATCATGTCATTGAGCACATCTTCGTTAACACCACGCTGTTGGATGAAACGCAAAAGGCACAGAAATTCGAATCGCTCGTAGAGAAGCACCGGGTCATGTACTCCGGCAAAGCTCTGAGCCCAACGAGTGGACAGTACGCTCGCCAACCTATCGCTCAGAGGAGTTTTGGCATTTGTCTGACCTTCGAATCCTCTCCAATGTTGAAGCAAACCAGTACCATCCTCAACGTAAAACGGTGATAGCTCCTCTCCCATGACACTTGGTATCTCGCGCCTGTTCATCAGTGCAGAGCCAAGGAGTTTATACAATTCATCCAGGCGTCCGGCGCGGGTAAGTCCCATGCCATAGCCATACATGATCAAAGCGGCTGGGTAGCTCTTCAACGCCAGCCAGTGGGTGTAGCCGGACTGTTCCTTTTGTGCTTCGGCGTAAAGCCCTTTGATAGCGTCCAACACCAAATTTGATTCATTCCCGGTACCCCAGCTTCCCAGCACAGTGCAAAGCCTTGCTAGCGGCTCGATGGATGCCTCAAACAATAGAACCCAGTCATTGAACGATTGGGATCTGCGATCTTCACGAGATTCGAAAATCGGTGCCAAGTGGGCGATGGCTTGATGAGTTTGAGTTGCCACCAAATCGTCCAACTGAATCCTGTGCTCGGGTTTGGCAATAAAGCGCTTTGCCATCGCGATGGTGAGTTCGATTCCCAGGGGGTTGGCTTGGCGCGACTGCTGAATGGTCTCAAGCTTCACATTCAGTCCGTCAAAAAAAATGTCTGCGTCAGCACTTCTCACCACGGATGCGCGGCGGTGCGCTACCAACTCCTCCCCGCGCTCGGACAGCCGACCACGTGCCAGCCAAAAGGTGGGGTAGCGCCGAGATGGAGCCCGAAGAAGCGCAGTTCTCAATGCGTGATCCCATTCGCCCGACCACCCAGCGACTATCAACCCAAACTCATCGATGATGCGGTCAAGGAGGGTGTTGAATTCGGAGGGGTACCCACTCAGCTCTACGTCTGTGTTGAGAATCCTCGCGTCTTTGTAATCGCCATGAACCTTGAAAATGTAGCATTGTGTGTGGGTAAGCGGTTCAGCTCCAACCAACGTATCGACTGAAGTGACCACCGTTGGCTCAATCCCAAGATCGCGTAAGGCGTTCTCCATCAATCTGTCAAAGTTGGTGGTGATGATGACGCGCACGTGGCCGGACTTAACCATGGCGGCGATCGCGTGATGCGCTCGTGTAGGCACCTTTAGGCCATCCTCCAGTTCCTGCTCGTTGGGCTCGAGGAAACCTTGAATAATCGCTCGTCGCTCCGTTTGTGTACTGGCCAGAGTCTCCAGCAGTGATGAGTAATTGGGTTGTTGCCCTGTCTGACCTACGTACCAGGAGAGCCAGTCCTCTTGTTCGCCCGCGCCCGAGGCAATGCCTGCCCGCTTGACCAGCTCCATCGTGATTTCCCAGCCCGTGGGTATCCCGGCAGAACGAGAAACCCCAGATCCAAGCAGCACTGCATATACACCCTTGTTCTCATACATGGAGAATGCAAGCTGGGTCGTGGGATCGCTAGCAATGGTAGTCATGCAGTAGTCCTTGAGATCGTGGAAGGTATCCGAATGTCATGATGCGGAAACGATGTCCTTTGCCGAGATTAGTGTAATGGATGGCGGTTGCTTGGCGTGGTCGTGGACGCCGATCAAAAGCCCCTTTTTTCACAACAGCGGTTTCGTTCGCTGAGAGGGCAAGGGAAAGGAGATGGCTGCAGTGACACGACACGTCAGCCAGACGGTATGATCGCTATGCTTCTACGACAGAGGGGCGCGCAGGCATTTAATGGGGGATTTCTATGAAGGTGTTCGTCAGCTCCGTTGTTCGCGATTTTGAGCAATATCGTGCTGCAGCCAAAAAGGCAGTTTCACTGCTTGGCCATACTCCAG
The DNA here is from genome assembly GCF_002028325.1 of Pseudomonas veronii. Lineage (NCBI taxonomy): Bacteria > Pseudomonadati > Pseudomonadota > Gammaproteobacteria > Pseudomonadales > Pseudomonadaceae > Pseudomonas > Pseudomonas veronii. Next base: position 2,561,050 of record NZ_CP018420.1, read on the forward strand.
TGATGTGCGAGGACTTTGGCGCAAGACCTTATTCCTCCCAAGAGGCATGCATGACGGAGGTCGATCAGGCGGATATCGTGGTGCTCATCCTCGGGGCAGAATTCGGATATCAAACAAGCAGCGGGGAATCGGTGACCCAGCAGGAGTTCCGTCGAGCAAAAGCTGGTGGTAAGCCAATTCTGGCATTTCTGCAAGAGCTGCCAGTTGAGGGGAAGCAGCAAGATTTTCGCTGGGAAGTATCCGACTACGTTGATGGCCTGTTCCGGGTGACCTTTACCAATGAGCAGGAGCTGTCGGACGGCATTGTCCGTGCGCTCAGCCAGATGGCTGTCAGCCGTGAAGCCATTTCTGAGCAAGACTTCGTTCGTGAGCTTCAGCAGCGACCAAACGACAGTCGGTGGGGTATCCGGAGTGATGAAACGCGCCTGGAGCTCGCTTTCCTGCCGCAGCCTAAGCTGGCAGGTAGTCTGCGCGCGGCCCATATGCGGCACGAGGCGTTTTTCTTGAAGCTTTGCCAGGCAGGATTGGGTGAGCTCAAGGCAGGCTACGATGATTTTGACAACGCTGATCTGACGGGGCTGGATACCAAAGGTCTTGTGTGGAGACATCATGATAGTGGAATGAGTTGGTTGTCGATCTCCCTGACCAACCCATCATCGGCCGGCAATTCCTTCGCCTCGTACTACATTTCTCCATCTCATGTTAGGGCGGCGGCACTTGCAGCATTTGAGCTGCTAAGCGAGGGGAAAGGTGGATGGCTCCAACTCGGACTGTATGGCGTGGCCTATAAAGTGTTTGCTGAGCCTCCGGCGGGTTCGGTCACTAGCATGTCGATGCCACACCGTTCAGAGCAGAGCCTGGAGGCGCGCCAATTGATGATTCCCGCCTCTACTGGCGCTTACAGCCGCTGGCTCGATGACGTAATGTTCCGCTTTGCGCGAAAGCTATCAACGTAGTCTTGTTCGATGTTTGCCTTGTGAGGTCGCGCTTTAATCGCTAACCCCTTGGGATCAAGGGCGCCACATAGGAGGACGGTTTTGGACGTGCAGACACACATATTGAGATTGGTGCAGGGACTAGAAGGCCCACTCTCGGCCAAATACGGTGGCGACACCTTCTAAGTCGGCCTGCAAAAAATCGGCGGCGATGATGCCTGGATGCGCGTCAATGGCACTAGCGGCAGTATCCTGCGAACGACAGCTACAACTTCAGCTACGACAACGCCAAGGAAGTATCCGGCAGATGCGCTACGACCTCAGCTTCGCTGCCGTCGGCGTGCCGGGCCTGACGCTGATGAACCCCTACATCAGCCATGACAACGTGCACACCGCCACGGTCAACGATGGCAAGGAATGGGGCCGTGAGACCGAGCTGGCTTACACCGTGCAGAGCGGTTCGCTGAAAAGCCTCAACGTGAAATGGCGCAATGCGTTGATTCGTCGGGACGTCAGCACCAATGAGTTTGATGAAAACCGGATTTTTATTAATAATCTCCTGTCTTTGTTATAAAGTGTCTTTAGCTCGCGCTCTACACGATGTATAAGCTGCGGCCGGACGGATAGGTTGTGATCGGTTTTACAGTTTTCGATATGAGGGGAGCAAAATAATTCCTTCTGCGGGGTCAATCTGGCATATTTGACTAAATTTTTTAATCTCATTGTGGGATATGTAAGGGGGGGGAACTCATGGTGGTATTATTCTGAAGCTGTCAGAGGTCAGCCCGCCTAGATCGCACAAGAGACGTCCGTAGATTGAGCCAGGTTGGCATTAAAAAATAAAGCTGCCGAAACTAGATTTTATTTTTTATCTGCTGTTCTCTTTAGACGTGTCGGGAGATAAGCATTAAAGTTCAAAGTTTGGTTATTTCGGCAGCCCGTAGCGATCGCGTGATATGCTCAAAATATTTGCAATGTCGTTAATTGCAGATCATATAGAATTTTTTGACCGGGCGAACGGTGCGCCAGATGCACTGAGTCCCTCCGGGCATTACAAAAATGTCCCGTTCCTTGAACACATGACTTCCTCCATCCCTATAGGTTAACTCAACCTCACCTGCTAGAATAACGCAAAGTTCAAACTGGTCGGTTCGAAGATTTATTTCCAATGATTCCGGCGCTGATTGCCAATATCCGCTAACTAAGCTTCCACCAGCATGATCAAAATAGGACGCGATCTCTTGGTTTGAGAGGTTGTTAAAAATATCTGGGTCGAAGCGAATGGGTTGAACAGTCATACGTATAATCCCTTGGGCAATTGATGAGAAGGTTGGAATTAGATGTCTTTGAGAAGCCGCAAAGCATCAAAAATAGCTGCGTGCACATTTCTAGAGGATATCGCATCACCAACGCGATAAAGATCGAATTTACCTTCTGGTATTTCCGTTTGTTGGGGTAAGCCAGACAAAAGTTTATCGTATGAAATCATGCCCTTATTCCGAGATAAAGGCTTTAGCTCATAATAGAGGTCATCAAGAGGGACGGTTCCATGATTGACGATGACCTGGTCGACTATGCGCGTCGAAGTAATCTCTCCGTAATCACTTGAAACTTCCGCTCTCAAATTAATGCCTTCTCGATGAACGGACTTAAGCTTGTAAGTGACGGTGAACACCGCTCCGTATTTCTGCAAGGACCGAACATACGGGACTAGATTCATTGCCATGACCTCTGGAGAAAATGATCTGTCGGGCGTCATGATCTCTACCTGTGAGCCTTGAGTTGCAATCAGTTCTGCCGCTTGTAACGCCGCATGATCTCCAGCATCATCAAATATTAGTACATTGTTGCCCGGCTTCACTTGTCCGGAAATGATGTCCCACGTTGAAGTGACTAATTCATTACCCTCAAGCAGGATCTCAGTATTTGGAAGTCCTCCAGTGGCCACAATGACTACGTCAGGTTTTGCAGCTGTAACGATTTCGACTTCAGCCCAGGTATTGAAGTGAAAAATCACACCACGCGCAGTGCATTCAGCCATTCTCCAGTCAATGATACTTATCATCTCGCGTCGTCTTTCAGAAAGCGACGCTAGTCCTAGCTGCCCACCTGGTTGATCGGCCACTTCGAAAACGACCACTTCGTGACCGCGCTCAGCGGCAACCCGTGCGGCTTCCAGCCCCCCAGGGCCTGTACCGATAACTACAACCTTTTTTCGGATAGAAGCCTTGTTGATTGTATGTGGCATCGTTGTCTCACGCCCCGTTGAAGGGTTGTGAATACAGTACGCCGCACCGCCTTGATAGATTCTATCCAGGCAATAGTTAGCACCTACGCATGGGCGTATCGACTCTTCTCGCCCTTCAATAATTTTTCTCACGATATGGGGGTCAGCCATATGCGCGCGCGTCATACCTACCATATCTACCTTTCCTGACGATATCGCATAACGGGCGGTAGCAACGTCTTGTATCTTCGCGGCGTGAAATGTCGGAAAGTTAGTAAGTGACTTGATCTCCCCCGCGAAATCTAGATGTGGTGCGCTTGGCATTCCTTGTATGGGGATCACGTCCGTCAATCCTGCGTCAGTATCAATATGTCCGCGGACGACGTTTAAAAAATCCACCATACCGCTTTCTTTAAGGTATTGAGAGATTTTCATTCCCTCAGGCGCGGAGATGCCGCCATCTAACATTTCGTCGCCAGAGTAGCGAACTCCTACTATAAATTCGTTCCCGACACGGTTGCGGATTGCCCTCAATACATCCATCGCGAAACGCATTCGATTTTCGAAGCTGCCACCATACTGGTTGTCGAGGTCGTTAGTGATTGGAGACCAAAACTGGTCTATGAGGTGCCCGTAAGCGATCAACTCGATGCCGTCCAGACCTGCGGCTTTCATTCGTTCAGCAGCATCGGCATAGTCTTTGACTATCCGTTCAATGTCCCAATCTTCAGCTCTTTTGGGGAAAGCTCGATGCGCTTGCTCTCGTTTGTGGGAGGCTGAGACCACAGGCAGCCAGTCACCGATGTCCCAGCGAGTGCGCCTTCCAGCATGGGTCAATTGAATCATTACCGCTGCGCCGGCTTCATGGCACGCGTCAGTAAGCTCACTCATCCAGCGAACGACCTCGTCTTTGTATACGAGGATGTTGCCTACCCCAGCGGCGCTATCTGGGGCTACCGTAGCAGACCCAGCGGTCATGGTAAGCGCCAACCCCGCCTTAGCGCGTTCGACGTGATATGCCCTGTACAGGGCTTTTGGCATGCCATCCTCAGTATACGAAGGTTCATGCGACGAGGTCATGATCCGGTTACGAAGCGTTAAATGCTTGAGCTGGTAAGGTTGGAGGAGCGGATCGATGGACATTATGGCATTCTCATTGGCTGTACAGGAGCTATGTTCTGGCAATGTACACCTGTGTACGGAGGATAGTCAACGATGACCATGCAGGCGTCGTCGATGTCGTTAATTTAGGGGAATGAGTAAAAATGAAAGCTAATTCGGACCAGGCGTCCCGGGGCTCTGCCGATATCTGGCTAGACGCAGCCTATGAAACTCTCACTGAAAGCGGGGTTGAGGCCGTTCGCATAATGCCGCTGGCCAAGAAACTTAATATTTCGCGCACCAGTTTCTACTGGTTTTTTGAGGACAGGGAGTCTCTATTAGAAGCGCTGGTGCAGAGATGGCGAGAAAAAAATACGGGAAACATAGTAAAAAAAACCGAGGCCTATGCTGAAACTATCGTTGAAGCTGTTCTGAATATATTCGACTGCTGGCTAGACAAGAACCTATTTGATTCAGAGTTTGAGTTTGCTATTCGGAGCTGGGGACTGCAGTCCCCTGAGATCATGGATGAGATCTTGGCGGCGGATGAACTGCGCATCCAGGCCATCGCCAACATGTTTATCTCATTTGGCTATGACGCGGTCGAAGCGGATGTACGGGCTCGGTGCATATACTGTGCGCAAATTGGTTATATCTCGATGAAAACTAATGAGGATATTGTTGTAAGATTTAAGCGAATTCCAGATTATTTAAAAATATTCGTTGGGCGAGTGGCTGAATCTAGAGAGCTTGATAGATTCTATTCAAGGCATGGGTATCAAGCTAGTTCGTCAGGAGCGTTTGAAAAAACCAAAAGTGTTATTCCGGAACCTAGCCCGGTAAGCAGTTAAGGTCGGTATGTCAAGATATGAAAAGGTGCGCATGATGTGTTGGGCCATTCATTTTGATTGCCGCTCGTAATCCGCCTTTGCTCCCGGAGACCCGTTGTTCGAGGTGAAGCTCGTTCGCCGGGTGGCCCTACAACGAGTATGGCTAAATCTAGACGATGAGGGCGTTTTGGCCATCACAGCACTTCAAAACTGTGACTAGATCCGTCTGAAAATCGACATAGCAACCGGTAATCTATGGGTCTTGACACGGCCGGCCTTTAAATTGTACACTGGTGTACATTGCGGTATCCTGTATCTCGGAAGGGTTATTGTTTTTTTAAGCCGTTCTAGTAAGTTTCTTCTGATTTATACGTTCGGGTCATCGGGTGTCTTTTATCAGGCGTAACATTTCATAAATAGAGCTTTAGAGCTTTGGTTGAGATCAGACTTTTGATTTCAAGCTGCCAAAGGCTGGCTGGGGCTCGCTTTAGCAATCGCATTGCGATTGACCTAAACTACGATGTTGTTCGGGTGATAAGTGAGGTCAAAATGTCTCATTCTGGTGGATGCGAGCACAAGGAAAAGGCAATCGGTTTAAGCAAAGAATACCTTATAAAGACCGCCACAGCTCAACTGCGCCGTAAAACCCTTGCAGCTTTGAGTGTCAGAAATCTCGCAGCATCTTGCTCGGTCCCTCCAAGCGCATTTTACTATTACTTCCAATCCAAACAGGATCTCGTCGCAGAATGTATGGCGCACTACGCGGAGGGCTTTCTAGGTGAATTACGAGTATCAAAATGTCCTATCGGCGCTCAGGGCATCCGTAATTTTGCACATTTGCTCCATAGCGGACTAATCAATAATGAGTTGTGCTTGGGCATGATCTTGTCTGCCCAGTGCTACGAACTGGCTGAGGAAATAAACTCAGAGATTGTTATTTTTAATAATGACTGCATGTCGTACTTGGAAAGAATGTGGGTGTATGGCTTGAAAGATGGAAGTATAGCCTCGGCGCTATGTAAGTCTTCAGCTGCTCAATTAATTTTTACATCGTTGGGTGGCATGCTCGTTTCCTCAAGATTGTATTCTGATGGTGCTCAAAGATTTAGCTATGCATCTGAGGTGCTTTTTGATTCTATCGGCGTTACTCAAACACATTAAAAAGTCACTGAGAGACGTCGGTATCGGTCACCAACGCAACCTTCCAGTTCGGCACGCCGCGATTAAAGGGACCTTCAATGCAAGTCTGGAGTGAAAAAGCGGCTACCGCGTGTGGATTGTTCGCCATTTTGCTGTGGAGCACAGCGGCGGGATTGATCAGGAGTGTTAGCGAGGATTTCGGGCCGGAGGGCGGTGCGGCACTGCTTTATTCGCTGGGCGCTGTGTTGCTGATGGTGTTCCTCGGCCGTCCTCGCCTGCGCAGCGCTTCTTGGGGCTATCTGTTGTCGGGTAGCATTTTGTTTGCGACCTATGAAGTATGCCTATCGCTTGCACTTGGTTATGCGACCAGTCGCTCTCAGGCTATCGAGCTTAGCGTGGTGAATTATCTTTGGCCCAGCCTAACAATTCTGATCTCAATCATCATGGCGCGCCAGCGGGTGGGCTGGACTATCGTGCCTGGCACCGCGCTCGCGTTGTTCGGGATTTTGTGGGTGGTCAGCGGGGAAGGTCTTTCCCGGATCAGCATTCTGTTCAACGTGACATCTAACCCACTGAGCTACGGCCTTGTGTTGACCTGTGCCGTCACTTTCGCTGTGTACTGCAACATTACCCGGCGGTATGCCGGTGGCCAGAATCTAGTGACCTTTTTTTTCATAGTGACAGCGCTGCTCCTCTGGTTGAAGTACATTCTGGGCAGCGAGATGCTTGCGGAATTCACCCTGCGCAGCAGCGTGGAACTAGCCGTCGCTGGAGCAGCCATGGCCGGCGGTTACGCGCTGTGGAACATTGGCATCACCCGGGGGAACCTCACCACGATTGCCAGCGCTTCGTATTGTGCCCCCGTCTTGTCGTCAGCGTTCGCGGCGGTATGGTTGGGCACACAACTGAGCTTGCAGTTCTGGCAAGGAGCGGTGCTGGTCACCATCGGGTCATTGCTTTGCTGGCACGCAACCCGTCCCGTTGCCGTCGCATAGGTATGTATCCCTTTCCTGCCAACTATCAAAAGTGTAAAGGAAGGATCCGAGAATGGATGCCCCAGATCAATTGAATCTAGCGAGCCTCGCGGGCCTTTATGGCGAGCGGATGTCGACGAGCTTGACGTTCTTGATGATGTTGATCGGCTTGGTCGCCCAGGTCAGCTCTTTGTCGATCTCGATGGGTACACTGGTCGCCCCCATGATTTTCGTTAGCGCGGCGGCAAGGTACGCGCGCTTGCGAATTTGATCGCGAGTGAGAATGCGGGCTGATCGTTTTTTCGAGCCTTTTACTGGTGGTAGGCGGATGCCCCAACGACACCTATGGATGCCTGGGCGGTCGTTTGTCGCCAAAATGTCCGACCAACATTGGAAGTCGGCTGTGAGCAAGATTAGCCAGCGCCGCGTTTGGGCCACACCACGTGGCCTAATGGCTGCGTCAGGTGGTGTGTCGATGTGAGGTCATCGTGACATATTGTCAATATTTCCGGGCAGGTGGGGGGCAACGATTGCAAACAGCCCAGCGTTTAAGGATTGACTCCGGGTTGATGAGTGCCCTGCCCAGATAATGATCGATGACGGGGCCGGGACGGTGGCGAGTTAGACTGGCGAGCAAAGGGGATGGCTAGGTCGACGTCATTACGGTATTAGCCCGTCGAGAGCTGCTGTGTCATCAGCCGTAAGTTCAGTTATGGTTGAATGATGCCTGGCGTGCCTAGCCTAGAGAATCCGCAAACGGCAAACCGCTCCCATGCAGGCTACGGTGATCTCTTGTCCACGGCTTCGAACTCCAGTAAAACCGCAAAGGACTACATCAACCGGCGATAGCCTTGGTTTTTATCGATATCGCCGGACTGCATAGGTGCGCTCTATAGCTATTGCCGAATCAATCAAGCCACCGAGGACTTTTTCATCGATTGGGAGGGAAGAGGGTTCGATAGGTCATGCCCAAGCAAGGCCCGATACAGTTCACCATCGCCCAATACGCCTAGAACGGTATTCGCTTGGTCCTGCACGATCAGTGGATAGCCCGTTTCGTATCGAATCTGCAGGGCATCGCGCATGGTGGTGTCCGCTGGAATTACAGTGACTTGACGCAGCAGGGTTTCGGTTCGCCTGGCCGGACTCCATTGCTGAGCTTGCATGACAATGTCGCCCCGTCGAATGCTGGTCAAACCACTGGAATGGTTCACGACCATCCAGAGATTTTGAACGGTATCCAGGCAGTACGCTTCGCGTTCGAAAATGCACTGGTTCAGCGGGGTCATCAAGCTTTTTGCACGCAGCACATTTAATGGGTTGGTATGGGCGACGAAGTTACGAACGTAGTCATCAGCAGGATGCAATACGATCTCTTCTGGTTTGCTGTATTGAATGATCTTGCCGTCTTTCATGATGGCGATGCGTGTGCCTAGCTTCAATGCTTCGTCCAAGTCATGACTGACGAACACAATGGTTTTGTGCAGCTTACGTTGCAGATCAAGCAGCTCGTCCTGAAGGCCCTGGCGAATTAGTGGGTCGAGCGCCGAGAATGGTTCGTCCATCAACAGGATATCGGCATCCATCGCCAAGGCGCGGGCCAAGCCGACCCGTTGCTGCATGCCGCCGGACAGTTCATCGGGCTTCTTGTGGCGCCATTGGGTCAACCCGACCAACTCAAGCTTCTCATCCACCAGCTTGCGTCGTTCCTTCTCGGGGCGTCCCTGCATTTCCAGGCCGAAGCTGATGTTCTCGCGTACCGTCAGCCAAGGCATAAGGGCGAATTTCTGGAACACCATGGCGATGCGCTTGGTGCGCATCATCTTCAGATCGGCAGGGGAGCAGGAGGCAATGTCAATCTGCCGGCCTTCGTGTTCGACGAACAACTTGCCGCGACTCACGGTGTTCAAACCATTGATGCAGCGCAGCAGGCTGGATTTGCCGGAACCTGAAAGGCCCATCAGTACGCAGATCTCACCTTTATTGATCTCCAGGTTGGCCTTCTCCACACCTACAATCAAACCGGTTTTCTGGAGTATGTCTGGACGGGAAAAGCCTTGGTCCAGCAATTCCAGGGCAAGTTTTGGGCGGGAGGAGAAGATGACGTCGACATCTTCAAAACGGATGATGCTCATGCGTCACCTCTTTTAACGGTTTCACGTTGTTTGCAGATGCGGTCAAGGGTGATCGCCAACAGCACGATCGCCAGGCCTGCTTCGAAGCCCATGGCTATATCCGCGGTGTTTAGGGCGTTGACGACCGGTTTGCCTAAGCCGTCAGCGCCAACCAGTGCGGCGATGACCGCCATAGACAGCGACAGCATGATGCATTGGGTGACGCCGGCAGCAATGCTAGGCATGGCATGTGGTAGTTCGATGCGCGCGAGCAGTTGACGGCGGGAACAGCCAAAGGCCTTGCCGGCATCCATCAACTCTTCTGGCACATCGCAGATCCCCAAGTAGGTGAGGCGGATGGGCGCGGCAATGGCGAACACTACCGTTGAGATCAACCCAGGGACCACACCCAGACCGAAAAGGGTCAGGGTCGGGATCAGATAGACGAAGGTGGGCACGGTCTGCATCAGGTCGAGGACTGGCCGCAGGACGGTGTAGAACCAAGGACGATGTGCCGCGATGATGCCCAGTGGTACGCCGACGATCACGCACACTAGCGTGGCAAGTGTCACTTGCGCCAGGGTCTCCATGGTCTCTTGCCAGTAGCCAAGATTGAATATCAACAAAAACGAGAAGGCGACGAAGAGCGTTAGGCTGACTTTGCGTTGGATGTAATAAGCGAGAAGGGCGAATATCACGATTAAGGCCCAGGGGTTGAACCAGCACAGTGCGTTAGTAAAAACAGTGATGATTCCGGCCAGCGAAAGCGATATGGAATCGAATACGCTTGCGCCATGCTGAGTCAACCATTCGACATACTGGGCAATGTATTTGCCCAATGGAAGTTTCTCTTGTGTAAACCACATATCACTCATCCGACTGATGGAAGAAATACCTGGCGAACACAACCGCCCGGGCACAGCACTGTAGGGCTGAGTCAGCCACGCGATGTGCTTGGAAGTTAGTGGTCGCTTGGCGACGCCAAGTTACTTGGCGAGTGTTTGATTTATATCTGGCAGGATCATCTATTGCCTCTCTTCAACCGGTTGTATTTGTACGCCAAAGTCTCCGAAAGCAAAAAGCGATGCTGCGATCAACGAACATCAGCAGCAGCCACCAAAATTTCGATAGTCCATGAGTAATAATTGTAAATCCCGTCAAGCGAAGGTGGCGTCTAGGGGGATGATGCCCGCATCGGACACCTAAGTCAACTTAATGTACTTCGGTGTACATTCAGGCATCGTCGGCGTACATTGGATTCCCAAAGCTATGTTCTTTGAGAAGGGTGAAGCGAGATGTCCCAGGTAGGGAAGGCACGAGGTAAGGCCAAGGACGCGGTTCGTGGTGGGATACGGAAGGGATCGCTGGAGGCCGGGGTATCCCATACCGCTCGGCATATGTCGCACTCAAAACGCCCGGGCTTGCCACGTACCAGCCTCGACTGGCTCTTCGAGGATCGCGAACAACTGAGGTTCGGCTACACCGGAGATGAGCTCGGGGTTTTCCTCCCCTTGACGGACGCTCTCGAGGGTGTCGCCAATGAGCAATGAGGCCCTGGGAATCATTGGTGGAACCGGGCGGTTGGGCGGTGCGATCGCCAGGGCCGTGCTGGTCAAGGCACTGCTGTCAGCGGGCAACCTGGTCATTTCCAACCGTTCGGGTAGGCATCCGTTGGCGCAACAAGGTGCCTATCTTGTTGCGGATAACCAGGACCTGGTGGATCGCAGCGACGTAGTGATCCTTGCGATTCGCCCTGAGCATTTCGCTAGCCTGAACATCGACGCGACTGGCAAAACGGTTATCTCGCTGATGGCTGGGATCAGCGCCAAGACTACTATGGTGCAAACATCGGCCTTGGCAGTCGTGCGTGCGATGCCCAACGCAGCGGTGGAAATCGAGCAGTCTTTTACGCCTTGGCATTGTTCTGGAGAGATAGAGACAACTACGAGAAGCCTCGTGCAGCGCTTATTCGAATGCGTGGGTACGGCAGTTGAAGTTCAGGAAGAGGACTTCATTGATTACCTCTCGGCGCTCTCGGGCACTGGTCCGGCCTTCCCTGCCTTGCTCATGACAGCGCTGGCCAATCAGGCGATGGCTGCTGGAATTCCCTCTGACATAGCGCAGCTTGCCGCGAAGAGTGTCGTGGTAAATAGCAGCCAGCTGCTAGCCAGACAGGACGCTCAACAGATAATCGACACCTTGGTGGCATATCGGGGGGTGACGGCCGCCGCTTTGCAGGCGATGACCCATAGTCATTTCGAAGAACAGATCGGCAGGGCTTTGTATGAAGGTGCGGCGGTTGCCCGCAAGGGGCTCCAAACGTGATAAGCCGAAGCCCCTTTCGAGGAGTTTCGTTGAGTATCGTATTTATTCAACCTCGAAGCAGCGTAGGCATTTTCAATCCAGCCGCGCGGGCTTGACAGGCCGTCGCAAATGCCATCGTCGGCGAATGCGATTGCATGGAAGGAACGGACCTCAGAGCGGTTCTATGCTTCGAAATTCACGATGACGCGCTCCAGATCAACAAGTCCGGCCGCCTTTAGGAGTTCCGCAGGCGTCACGTAGTCTTGATGATTCATTTAATGCCCATTTTTCCGTCTTTTTCTTGACCCATTGGGAGGCTTCATGGCGATGGGAAGGTGATACCACCTGAATCCAGTCTGCCTTGTCCCAGCGAGTACATCAGCCCAGGCGGGTCAGTTGAATCATCACCGCTGCGCCATAGGCGCTTCTTCTTGTAGGTCTGCAGCAGAGGATCGCTGGATGAGTGTTGAGCTCCTGAGATAGAACATTATTGTTGACTTGACACCGATGAACTGGCAAAAATCAGCAATGTCATTAATTGAGTACATTGATGTACATTGTTCTGGCGTGAGAGTGAGACAAAAATTAACATCCATTCGAAATGGCGGGCCGGCTTGTCCGGTCGGTCAATCCATCGATCCAAGAGTGCGAGGGGACTATGAAAGTGCTAGTTGCGGTAAAGCGCGCCATCGACCCGAATGTGAAAGTCCGGGTGAAGGCTGACGGTTCAGACGTTGAGCTCAATGGCGTAAAGATGGCCTTGAACCCCTTCTGTGAGATCGCAGTGGAGGAAGCGATTCGCCTGAAGGAAGTGGGCCTGGCGTCCGAGGTGGTGGTGGTCTCGGTGGGTACCTCCGCCGCTCAGGAACAGCTACGCATGGCGTTGGCGCTTGGTGCGGATCGAGCACTGCTGGTGGAAACGAGCGCGGTGCTTGAGCCGCTTAACGTCGCCAAGTACCTGAGCAAAGTGATCGATAACGAAAAACCGCAATTGATCCTGTTCGGCAAGCAGGCGATCGACCAGGAGAACAACCAGGTCGGGCAAATGGTGGCGCAGTTGATAGGAAGTGCTCAGGCGACCTATGCGTCAGCGGTCAATTATGTCGACGAGCAATGGGTCGTCGAGCGCGAGGTTGACGGTGGCAGCCAAGTAGTCGCCCTCACAGCGCCTGCTGTGGTGACTTGCGATTTGCGCCTGAACCAACCGCGCTACGCCTCGTTGCCGAACATCATGAAAGCCAAGAAAAAACCGCTTGAAATCATTGCCGCTGACACCTTGGGCGCGAGCGTGAAGGAACACGCTCGTCTATTAGGGGTAGTCCCGCCTGCGGTGCGCAAAGCGGGGATCAACGTCGGTTCGGTGGCCGAGCTGGTGGATAAATTGAAGAACGTTGCGGGGGTGATTTGATGCGCACATTGGTGATCGCCGAGCACAGCGCCGGTCAGCTGACAGCAGGTACGTGGAGTGCCGTGACCGCCGCCATGGCATTGGGTGCAGAGACGGACTTGCTGGTGGTGGGCGGGGCGGACGCATCGGCAGTGGCGCAACAAGCGGCGCTGACCCAGGGCCTCGACCGGGTGCTGCTCGCACAAGGGGCGATGTTCCAAAATACCCTGGCTGAAAATGTCCAACCGCTGATCACTTCACTGGTGGCCAAGGGGTATACGCACGTCGTTGCCGACGCCAGCAGCATGGGCCGCAATGTGCTGCCACGGATCGCGGCCAGCTTGGATGTCGGCATGCTGTCCGACGTCACCCGGATCGTCTCGACGGACACGTTCCAGCGGCCCATTTATGCTGGCAATGCCATCGCCACGGTGCAGTCCCTCGATCCGATCAAGTTGCTCACGGTCCGCGCCTCGGCGTTCGCCCAGGCCTTGTCCCATGAGCATCGCTGCGAAGTGGTGGCGGTGGAGGGCGGGCAAAGCGCAAGCAATGTGCGCTTCGTGAGCGAACAACTTACGGCCAGCGAAAGGCCCGACCTGTCGAGCGCCCGCGTCGTCGTGTCCGGCGGCCGCGGGATGCAGAGTAAAGAGAGTTTCGCCTTGATCGAGCGTGTGGCAGACAAGCTCGGCGGTGCCGTGGGTGCGTCGCGCGCAGCAGTGGATTCCGGTTTTGCCCCCAACGATCTGCAGGTCGGGCAGACGGGAAAAGTCGTGGCGCCCGAGCTCTATATCGCCGCGGGTATCAGTGGGGCTATACAACATTTGGCGGGCATGAGTGGTTCGAAAGTCATTGTCGCGATCAACCAGGACGCTGAGGCGCCGATTGCCCAGGTCGCAGATTACATGCTGGTGGCGGACTTGTTCGAGGCATTGCCGGCACTCGAAATGGCCTTGTGAGTGAACGGGACATTTTCATTCAGACTGATACATAACGTCTAATCATACTCGCCCAAGTCGGAGGAGGAGCGAACTATCTGAATATATTAAATGTTTTTTAATAACTAAAGCTTATCCATGCATTACTGAAAAACCCTCGAGTAGGCCATGTCGTTTGCTTTCATAAGAGGGACTTAATTCTTCTGCTGCCCTGCCAATAACCATTAATACAGTACGCGGAGATGCACCATGATGACGTTATCCAGTAAAACTTGTATCGGCTGGCTTGCAAGCTTGGCAATGGCCTCTTGCAGCCTAATGGCTCACGCCGAGGAACCCGCGCCCATCCGTATCGGTTGGGTCAACTGGTCGGACACGGCAATTGCTGTAAGGCTGGCAGATACAGCACTGCGAGATCACCTGAAACAACCGGTAAAATTGGTGCTCGCCGATGTCGGCATTCAGTTCCAGGCAATGGCTAACGGCAATATCGACCTGATCCCGATGGTTTGGTTGCCGAACACGCACAAGTCGTTCTATGACAAATACAAAGACAAGCTCGAAGACCTCGGCGTGTTGTATGAAGGGCGGATTGGCATGGCGGTGCCAACTTCTGTTCCGATCAGTGAGCTCGCCAGTATCGAGGACCTTAACAAGCCTGAAGTGCGGGAAAAACTCGCCGGCAAAATCCTGACTTCAGAAGTGGGTAATGGCCAATATAAGCTGACGGAAAAGGCCATTAAAGAATACAAACTCGATGGCTATAAGATGGTCGCCTCTTCAGAGTCTGGAATGCTGAGTGAGATGGATCGCAACCTCAAGCGTGAGAAATGGTCTTTGATCAACGCCTGGAGCCCACACTGGATGTTCGCCAAGTGGCCGCTGCGCTACCTGGAGGATCCGAAGCAAGTTTATGGTGGTTCTGAGCAAATCCACGCGGTTGCACGCAAAGGTTTCAGCGCGGAGCATCCCGACGTTGCCCAGTTTTTCGCCAACTTCAAGATTCCCCCAGCTGACCTTGAAAAGTTGATGGCCGATGCGCGTGACAGTTCGCCAGAAAAAGTCGTTGCAGAATATTATGCAGCCAACAAGCCTCGCTTCGATGCCATGTTTGGCGGTCAATCGGCCTCCGTAACAGCAGGGAAATAATGAGCTCTGCTTTTCGATAGCTTTACAATTGGCGCCCTTGACGAAGAGTGAGGGCGCCTGCTGTATCAATGAGCGAGTTCTATCAGCAGATTGGTATCGCGCGAACGCTTGCGGTGAAGTCCCGGAGAGGAAGGCATTGTCGTCAACCCTTCTTCTATATTCATGCTATGAGAACAACGCAAGTTCTACAGTTGGCGCTGTGGAGTTTGATTCATTAATTCTGCGCCATCATTCAGAGGCTGAGCTATGTCCGTAACAACACTGGGTATTAAACTGGATGGGGTAACGCGCGCCAGGCTTGGGGTGGTGTCGAAAAAGTTGGATCGCACCCCCCATTGGTTTATGAAGAAAGCGATTCTGGCGCTTATTGAAAAGGTTGAGGCCGGGGCCGGCATTGAAGTGCTCGTTCCGGTCGAGGCGTTGGCACAAGATACGATGCGCCATAGCATCGCACGGCGGCACGCAGTTAATTGACTATAATTCTTGATTGAGAGGTCCATTGCACGAAATTCTCAGGGCTGTAGTCAATACGTTCTCGATCTCTCATGAAATCCATCAGTTCTATGACGAGCTTCCGGAGCTTTTGCTGTCTGAAGACGCTTGGTCTAAGCGATTCGGGCAGTTTTCCAAGCTTAAGCGCAACGCTTCTGTGGGAAGTGAACTGGCCCAAGCGGCGTTTTTCAAGGTAGTTGTCGCGTCAACCGTTTTGCTATGCCGCTTTTTTCTCGGTCTGCTGTTCCCGATCCGGGTTCAGCAGCACCGTTCCTATCGGCTCCCAGTTGCGTGTTTGTCCTGACCACCGTTCAGGTCTTTTCCAACGCTCTCGCTCATACAGCTCATGCCGGAGCGCCAGGATCTGATGATCTTGCCCACTATGGCGCTCCGATGGGGTGACGAAGCGGATCCGGCTGTGCCTGTGTTCGTTGTTGTACCAACGCATAAAATCCCTCACCCAAGTCCGTGCAGCGTCCAAGCTGGCAAAGCCTTCTAATGGCCATTGCGGGCAGTATTTCAGTGTTCTAAACAGCGATTCCGAGTACGAATTGTCATTGCTTACGCGCGGTCGACCGCGAGAAGGCGTGATCCCCAACTCATACATTTTGCTTAGCAGCGTCACCGATTTCATCGGCGCGCCATTATCGGAGTGCAGCACTAACGGCTTACGCAGGCACTTCTCGTTGATCACGCTGCGTTGCAGCAGCGCAGCCGCTTTTTCACCACTTTCTTCCGCATAAACTTCCCAGCCCACCGCCTTGCGGCTGTAAATATCCTCGATCAAATACAGGTAGAAATACTTACCGCGTATCGGCGATGGCAGATACGTGATGTCCCACGACCACACCTGGTTGGGCTTCTGAGCCACGTGCGTTGTCGGCATTACAACCCGTCGAGGTCGTCGGCTACGGCCTCTGTGGTGCTGTTGGCCGGCTGCTCGCAAGACCCGGTAAAACGTGGCTTCCGACGCCAGATACCGTCCTTCGTCTGCCAGGCGGGGGACGATTTGGCTTGGCGGCAAATGGGCATACGCCGGGCTGTTGCACAGGGCTACGATAGCTTGGCGCTCAATTTCGCTTAGCGCATTGCGTGGCTTAGGCCGCAAGGTGGTCGTGCGCGCATCAGCTTGCAGCTCTTGCTGCAGGGTCCAACGCTGCAAGGTTCTGAGTGATAGCCCGACTTCTTGGCATGCCCGCACTCGTCGGGCTCCCGCTACGATGGCTTCGATCAACCAGCCCACCAACAATTGCCGTTCCGGCAAAGAGGTCAGTTGTCCTCGCCGTCGGTCCCCCAGTAATCGTTGAGCTTTTTTCGCAGCACTAGCAACGCTGCGGTTTCGGCCAGTGCAGCATCTTTACGGCGCAATTCACGTTCCAGCTCCTGAATGCGTTTCTTGTCTTTGCGCGTCTGCTCATGGTCAGCCATTTTTTGGGCCTGCACCGCCTCTTGACCGCTGATACAGGCTTGACGCCAGGCGTTGAGCTGCTCTGGGTACAGACCGTTTTGACGGCAGAATTCGCTTAACTCAAGCTGAGTCAGGCTGGCCGTTTCAAGAACGGCGGCAAACCGGGCTTCAGCAGACCATTTATCAGAGAGCGGTATGTCTTCTGGCACGTTACTTCCTTGAAGGCTGGCCATCTTGCGCCAGGTGTACATCGATACATCGCTGACCCCTTCACGCCGACAAACTTCGGCCACGGTGAGGTTCAGTGGGGGAAGCAACATCTTGAGCAATGCGGCTTTACGTTCGCGTGAATAGTACGTCACAACCTGTCTCTTTCCGCCCTCGGTGTGCTTTTGGGGGGAAATCCGGAGAGGCGACAACTATCCTGACACCGGGGGCAAGTGCGAGATTCGTTGCGTTGCTTTATTTTGCGAGAGGCGAGGGCCGACGTTCGGCTAACCGAGCTACTAGTAGAGAAACGGCTTCACATCGGTGTGGTGTTTCATGGCTCTTCGGTGACGGTGAACGTCATGATGTCAAATGAGTGCGACGTTGCCAGTTATCTACTATGTGTCGTAGCGAACCTCATTATCAAAGGTGAAATCGTTAAGCTGAAAATTTGTCCGGATTGTCGTTGCCCATTTATTGATAACACTCGTAACTCGAGCAAATGCTGGTGTG
Organism: Pseudomonas veronii; assembly: GCF_002028325.1. Taxonomy (NCBI): domain Bacteria; kingdom Pseudomonadati; phylum Pseudomonadota; class Gammaproteobacteria; order Pseudomonadales; family Pseudomonadaceae; genus Pseudomonas; species Pseudomonas veronii. The sequence goes on from NZ_CP018420.1 coordinate 2,578,766, forward strand.
GGATGACTAAAGGGGCCGCATGATCGAGCTTGCGGAACGATCGCGAAGGTTAGGGCTTTACGCAGCAGAAAAGCGGCGGCTAAACAAGCTTAGGGCACGCAGCATCAGTCGTGGAGATTGTGTCTTTTCCAATTGGGGAGGCATGCGTGAGGTTTGCGATGCTGTTGCTTCCGACCACACGGATCTCTGACTCCAAGACATCGGGGATGGACTGAAGATTTTCCTGCGCCTGGCGATTCAGAATGACGCTCGTGATCGGGCTGTCGAGGGCAATTCTGCCCTTACCGTTGCAAGTGATGAGATCGTCCAATGCTTCCAGATCGGCGGATGAGGCATTCGATAGCAGATCGGAAACGGCCCATCTTGTGGAACAACAACATCCATGTTTCCCCCTGGAGGTGTTTCCATTTTCAGTGATGGAGATCTGGAAGCGTTGATTCCGCTGCTGCCGTCCTTCACTCAGTCTGCGGATGCCCTTCCGGATCGGGCGGGTCTGTATTTCGCTTCCACCCGCTTTTTAGTCAAGGACGATCGATGTGTCCTGTCTCAAGGCGATAGCGTGGCAGAGGCCCATCCCGATGAGGCTTTAACAGTGTTCATGACTGCATCAGGGAGATCAGCATGACTTTGCAAGGCTACTTCAGCCAGCGAAGGGAAGGGAGTGACAGGTGTCCTTATCCAAGAAATTAGTGAACTGTCCAGACTGGACGCTTGCCGTCCGACTGGCTATGGGTAGAAAGGAAATGGTACAGCCCGGAATCCCCGCCTGCTTGACCCTTGATACTCCCCAAAAACGAGTCCAGAATTGAGTCTTTTCCTGCTCCGGCAAGAAAAGAAACCCCTTAGATTTCAACGAGTCGGACGCCAGATACGAGTCTCGTTTCCCGCTCCAAACATAGCGCTACAGAGTTCCACTGAATTCTGTCAGCGATCGAAACAAGGACCTTCGGGTCCTTTTTTCGTTCCGGCGGGAACCACTGACATCCAGCACCGTCCAGTGCTTTTAAGTCCCGATTTAAGTCCCGAATGAGGATCTTGGATTTGGATATGCACTGAATCGGTTTTTTGCTGGAGCAGCTTGGATAGCGAGACGAGCATCCGCTCCTGACTCTGTTCAGGCGCTCGCTATGGCACTCTCGGATACGACCGTTCGGCAAGCCCGAATCACCGGCAATGACTACACGCTAGGCGACACGGATGGGCTTGCGCTCAACGTGACGGCCCGCGGCGGGAAAATCTGGCGTTTCAATACTGCTGGGCGGGCGTACAGAAGCGTATGTCTCTCGGTAGTTATCCGCAAATCAGCCTCAAAGAAGCCCGTGCGCGACGTGATGAGGCGCGCCTTGGTCGCCCAAGGCATCAATCCCTATGAGCACCGTAAACAGCAGCGTCGTGCTGTTCGTTTTGCGGCAGAGCAGGCCTTCGAGGCCGTGTTCAATCAATGGGTGGAGTTCCGCAGGCTGAGCCTGAAGGAAGGGCGCCAGAGCACGCTCTCGCAAATCCTGAGAATCTTCAATAAGGACGTGCTGCCCACACTGGGCGGGCGGTCTATCTACGATATCAATCGTCACGATCTGCTGGATTTGCTGAGCAGGATCGAACAGCGCAAGGCCTTAACGACAGCTGAAAAGTGTCGGGCCTGGTTAAATCAATTGTTCCCCTATGCGTTGGTAAAAATCGAGCATAGGCTGGAGATGTCTACGATGCTGGGGGCAGTCCAATGAGCTTGCAAAGTGTCTAGAGAGTCCGTGGCGATTCACATCGGTCAAACTTTGAAGTGACTGACAAGTTGCTGTAACTGTACCCCCAGGCGCGCGAGTTCGATACTGGAGGCCGCTGTCTCCTCACTAGCTGAGGCGGTCTGCTCAGACACGTCGCGTACACTCAAAATGCTGCGGCTTATTTCCTCCGCCACCGAACTTTGTTGTACTGCGGCGGCAGCAATCTGTTGGTTCATGGCTTGAATCCCGGAAACCGTCTGAGTGATGCTAGCTAAAGATGCGCCTGCTTTACCTGCCAACGCCACAGTGCTATCGGTTAGTTCGCGGCTGCTCTGCATAATACTGGACACCTGACGTGTTCCACCTTGCAAGCCTGCCACCAAGCTTTCTATTTCCTCAGTGGACTGCTGAGTACGCTGAGCCAGTCCTCGTACTTCGTCAGCGACCACTGCAAAACCGCGCCCTGCCTCACCTGCGCGAGCAGCCTCAATGGCCGCGTTAAGGGCCAATAAATTAGTTTGCTCAGCCACCGCCTTGATCACGTCCATGATCTTGACGATGCGCCCACTTTCTTGTTCAAGCTTATTCATAGCTTCCGCTGAACGCCCGACTTCGCTGGACAAACGCTCAATCTGGGCGATGGCTTCCGCGACTACTTTGTCACCAGCGCGCGCCTGAGCATCGGCCTCTGATGCGGCAACGGAAGCTTGTTCCGCATTCCGCGCAACTTCATGCACAGTGGCCGACATTTCGTGCATCGCAGTAGCCACTTGGTCGGTCTCGGTTTTCTGGCTATTGACCCCAGCGCTGGTCTGCTCAGTGACAGCTGAAAGCTCTTCCGCTGCACTGGCGATCTGGGTGACTCCATCGCGGATACCACCGATCAGATCGCGCAAGGTACGACCCATGCGCTGAATACCTTGTTGCAGCACACCCAGTTCGTCTCTACGGGTCACGACCATGTTTTGCGTGAGATCGCCCGCTGCAATGCAATCGACCACAGCCAGAGTCTCCTGCAATGGGCGGGTAATCTGGCGGGTGATTATCAGAGCTGCAAGAAGCCCCAATAACATTGCCAAAGCAGTGCAACTCAACTGCAGCGTGCGGGCCTGAGCACTATCTGTTTCAAGGGCGGCCAGCTGTCTGGCATACATTTCATCAGTCAGACGGGTGATGGCCTCTCCGAAATTGACAGTGTCCTGCACGGAGTGGTCGATAGCCCCATTACTGGCTGTAAAATCCTGCACTGAGCGGCGGTAAGCCATCAGAGCGGTTTCCAGTTGCCTGATAGGATCGGCATAGGCGGCACCAAAGGTGTTGTTGAGGGTTTCAATGCCCTTGAGCGCACTATCAAGCTGGCGGGCGGCGGCTTGTTCCGTAGTGCTGTTGGGATTGCCGGTGTAGCCACGAACTTCATAACGCACCAGCGCGACATCCTCTTTGGCCTTGAGGATGACTTTGTATAACTCATAACGGCGCTGATCAGAGACTGGCATTGCTTCTACGTCATTGATGAGCTTGGCAATCAGCGCGGCGCCTTTGACCGCATTGGTGGCCATTTCCTTACGGGTGGCCGCACTATTGCGATAGGCCTCGCGCATCGTATTAATTGCCATTTGATACTGAGTGGTGGCTTGGTTGATCAGCGCAAGACTTTGCAAGTTTTCAGGTAGCTGCAGTTCTTTTGCGAGGCTTTTTTGCTTGGCGACAAACAGTTCCAGCGCATCCTGGATCAATGCACCTTGTTGCTCGTCACCCTTGTCCACCTGATACTGAAAACGGGCCCTCCGTAGATGATCAAGACGGTTGCCGAGTTCGGTGATGCCGGCCATTCGATTACTACGGTCAATCATTTTTCCCAAGCTGAACCAGCTGGTCGCGGCAAGGATGGCGGTTAGAAGGAGTACAACAGCAAAGCCCAAGGCCAGCTTGAGCATGACGCTGATATTCGCGAGCCAAGAGTTCATAGCGTTCCTTTGGTAATCAGCCGTGACCGATGAAAACTGGCGCGGTCATCTGAGAAGGGGGGGGAGGTATAATCAATATTGATATGGATGATTGGATGAATATAGCACAGTGATGGCTCGGTGCCATCACAAGCTTTTAATGATTTCGACGATACGTGTCAGAATGGCGACAGCTAGAAAAATGAATCGCCCAGGATTCTCTAGACACCTTGCAAAAAGTTATACAAGGTGCTCGATTTCGTAAAAGGGTGGTGGCCGGCCTATGCAAGTCGGCATGCAATCCTACCGATCAATCACTACGCTCCACCCTGAAGCCTCTCTAGGTGGTTTTGACATCTGCCGCACTCAGGAGAAAGTCCGGTTAGCGCATTGCTTTCAAGACAAGACGGTTGCAGAGGTCGCATACGCCGTCATGAACAGTGAGAGGCAACTATTGTGGGTGGGTTTTTCCAACATTGAGGTCTGAATGACGAACCTTGCAAGCCGTGAAGAGCTAATCACATGGCGAACCTTAAGGTCTTCTCATGCACAGTTATGCGCGCTTAGATATCCAGACAAATTTTGCCGAAATGCTTGTTGGTTTCCTGATACTTGAACGCTTCGACAATCTCGTTCAAAGGGAAATGACGATCAATAATCGGACGCATACCATTAGCATTGATGGCTCGGATCATGTCTTGCTGCTGGCTGCGGCTGCCCACCAATACACCCTGCAGACGTACTTGCTTGATCAGTGCGGGTACAAAATTCATTGCACCGCTTACGCCACTCAGTATCCCGATGATGGAGATGTGACCAGCAACCCGAGTTGCAACCATCGATTGCTCGAGAGTCGCGGGGCCGCCGACTTCTATGATGTGATCAACACCACGGCCACCCGTTAGAGCGCGTGCAGTTTCACCCCAGTTAAGGTCTTTGCGGTAATTGATCACATGATCAGCGCCTAGTCCTTTCAGACGTTCAAGTTTTTCGTCGCTTGAAGAGGTAGCAATGACGGTAGCGCCGGCCAATTTAGCGAACTGCAGAGCGAAAATTGAAACGCCGCCAGTGCCTTGGACGAGCACGGTGTCGCCCGGCTTGAGTGAGTCATCGGCCATCAGGGCGCGCCATGCAGTAAGGCCGGCAGTGGTGAGCGTGGACGCTTCAGCATGGCTGTATCCGATAGGCGCGAGAGTGAACGATGTGGCTTTGGCCGTCACTTGCTCACGAGCGTAGCCGTCAATGCCATCACCTGGCACGCTAACAAAACCCTCAACCAGTGGCGCACCATTGATCCACTCAGGGAAGAATGTACTAACGACCGAGTCACCCACCTTGAATTCAGTGACATCTTCGCCGACAGCAATGACTTCACCTGCGCCGTCGGCCATGGGGATGCGTTTTTCACTAGGCCCCCACATACCGCTGACCACCGCGAAGTCGTGGTAGTTGAGCGAGTTGGCGTGAAGGCGCACTGTGATTTCGCCGCGCGCTGCGGCCCGTACTTCGCTACTGCCAACCACAACCTTTTCATAACCGCCACCGGGTTGGACGAAGATAGTTTTACTGCTCATAGGGGATTCCTTGTGTTTTCTAATTACGCGAAATTACGACCGTTCGGCAAGCCTGAATCACCGGCAATGACTACACGATAGGCGACACGGATGGGCTTGCGCTCAACGTGACGGCCCGCGGCGGGAAAATCTGGCGTTTCAATACTGCTGGGCGGGCGTGCAGAAGCGTATGTCTCTCGGTAGTTATCCGCAAATCAGCCTCAAAGAAGCCCGTGCGCGACGTGATGAGGCGCGCGTCTTGGTCGCCCAAGGCATCAATCCCTATGAGCACCGTAAACAGCAGCGTCGTGCTGTTCGTTTTGCGGCAGAGCAGGCCTTCGAGGCCGTGTTCAATCAATGGGTGGAGTTCCGCAGGCTGAGCCTGAAGGAGGGGCGCCAGAGCACGCTCTCGCAAATCTTGAGAATCTTCAATAAAAACGTCCTGCCCATACTGGGTGGATGGTCTATCTACGACATCAATCGTCGCGATCTGCTGGATTTGCTGAGCAGGATCGAACAGCGCAAGGCCTTATCGACAGCTGAAAAGTGTCGGACCTGGTTTAATCAATTGTTCCGCTATGCGTTGGTAAAAATCGAGGGGCTAGAACACAATCCGGCTTCAGGCCTGGATGTGGTTGCACTTCGCAAACCTCCTGTTACTCACAATCCATTTCTCCGTATGGAGGAGTCCCCGGCCTTGATGGCTGCTCTTCGAAACTACGGTGGCGCCAACCAAACTCGGCTTGGCCTTCGGTTGTTGCTGCTGACCGGTGTCCGCACGGGCGAGTTGCGGCTGGCGACACCCGACCAGTTCGATTTGGAGAAGCGCTTGTGGATCATACCGGCGGAAGTGGTGAAACAACTCCAGCTAGCGATGTGCAAGCCAGGTAAGCAGATCCAAAACGTACCGCCTTATATCGTGCCACTGTCGGTGCAGGCGCTGGAGATAGTGCGCCATTTGTTGGACCAGGTTGTCCCCGCGCAGCGCTACTTATTTGCGCATCGAAGCGACCTGAGCAAGCGCATCAGTGAGAACACTCTGAATGGCGCGCTACTGTGTCGATGCGAATGTGCTGGAGACGTCGGGTACTCGGATCGGCATGCCGATCGCTGTTGGACTGGTCAGCGACACGGGTTGCGATCCGGTCGAGACGGGCAATTTGGCCTCGGTCCTGCCTTTTCAGCAGGGTGGGCCGTGTTGGCGAGCGCACCTTACTGCTCCCCAATTGCGTCGTCGTCTGAGTCTGTCTGACGCATAACCCATCACCATTTTGCCGAGTGTCCCGACGTGTGGTGATGGGCGATCAGGTGACCGGGACTGCCACGTGACCTAGCGAAAAAGCTCGCAGGTTCCCCTGCGCGCTTCATTTCCTGATTAGTAAGCCTAGGTAAGTGTCCTTCGACGGCCGACACAGGGTTCTGGATATCCTCGGTAGGCGTTCTAACTTACTCCGTCTACGACAAACCCTCGATAGACTGCACCCTTGAGCCTGTGTCCAACGATGGACTGATACGCATCGCCGTGATACCAGGCCTTGGCTTCGTCGAATGTCGGGAAGGAGAAAAGTACAACGCCTTCTGGTAATTCCCCTTCAAACGCCTCAATCCGTTGATAGGCTGAAAGCATCGTGGACTGCAGGCCGGCAAGAGCAATGGTGGCTTTTTGTGCATATATATCAAGCTCATGCTGATCGAGCGTTTTCTCTCGGATGAAGATTACATAAGCAGTCATGATCTGTCCCGTTAGCTATCGTTGACTGGGTCATCACATCAGTGGCTGATAACGACCTTGCCAAAGACGTCACGTGTCATGAGTTTTTCATACGCCCGCTTGGCGTCCCCAAACTCAAAACGACTGTCGATTACAGGGCTGATTCCATGTGCGGCGATGCCTGCGATCAAATCTTCCAGATCTTGTCGATTGCCCAGGGCGATAGGCTGGTATCGCGCCTGGCTCATGAACATGGACATGAAGTCGACGCTGCCTTCCAAGCCCGCGAGTACCCCAACCATCGAAACCTGGCCACCCACCGCAATGGCTTTGACCGACTCCTGGAAAGTGCCTGAGCCACCCACCTCAACGATGCGATTGACGCCATTGCCGTTGGTAAGCGCCCGGACCTGCTGCGACCATGCGGGATGGGTTTTGTAGTTGATGATGTCGGCTACGCCCAACAGCTTGAGCTGTTCGGACTTCTCATCGCTGGATGTCGTGGCAATGACGCGCGCGCCCAGCGCTTTTGCAAACTGGATGGCGAACAATGAGACGCCTCCCGTTCCCTGTGTCAGTACCGTGTCGCCTGCGCTTACTCCTTTGACCGCAGACCACGCAGTGACCGCAGCACAAGGTAGGGTAGCGGCCTCTTCAAAGCTCAGACTGCCAGGAATGTGTGCCAGAGCGTTTTCTGATGTGACGCGGTAATCTGCCAGCCAGCCGTCGACATCATATGAATACTGGGAATACTTTCCGGTGAACGGCCCGTCAATCCATTCAGGGAAGAATGAGTTCACGACTCGATCCCCAGTGACGAAGCGAGTCACTCCCTCGCCAACGGCGATCACCTCACCTGCACCATCGGAAAGAGGGATGGTGCCCGATGGTACGGGCGCTGTGTAGTGTCCTTGCAGAATGAGGATGTCTCGGAAATTCAACGAGGAGGCGCGTACGCGGACGACGACTTCGCCTGAGGCCGGAGTCGGAATCGCTATGGCACCGTTGACAAGGCCATCGAGCCCGCCAAATTTTTCGAGGTGATAGGCGCGGTTTTGTTTGGTTTCAGCATTCATGAAGCAGTCCTTTCTAGGGGGTTGATACATTATTTTCCCCTTGAATGCCGTGGTTGATAATCCACTGCCACCTACTCATACTGTTTAGATGAACTACACAATCGGACGCGGTGAGTTAGATGGGGTTCTCGTGTTCTTGGCGGTCGCCGAGGCGCGCGGCTTCCGGGCGGCTGCGCGCCGCCTTGGCATTACGCCATCAGCTGTTAGTCAGGCGATACGCACATTCGAACAGCGAGTGGGAGTGCCACTGCTGGCACGAACTACCAGAAGCGTCGGACTGACTGAGGCTGGAGCAAGACTGCTGCTTCAAGTGCGGCCTGCTGCTCAGCAGGTACTTCTGGGAATTGAGTCCGCGCGTAACTTCGGTGAGTCTGTAACCGGGCTGCTTCGAATCAGTGTTCCCAGGCCAAGTGTTCCTATGCTGACAGAACGCTTCGTGCCTGGGTTCCTTAGCGCGAACCCGGGAATACAGCTTGAATTTGTCGGTGATGATCACCTGGTGGACATCATTGATGAAGGTTGCGATGCCGGAGTACGACCGCGTTCATATGTACACGCTGATATGGTTGCGGTACCTCTGACCGCTGAGGAACCCAGCATTGTGGTCGGCTCACCGTCCCTGATCGCGCGCTATGCGCGGCCTCTGCTACCTGATGATATCTTGGGCCTGCCGTGCATCACCTATCGGCAGGCGGGTATTGTGCTGGACAGCTGGACATTCAGCGTCTCGGGCGAAAGACACGTAGTGCGCGTCCGTGGTCCGTTGATACTGGATGACGTGGCCGCTTGTATTCACGCCGCGGAGCGAGGGGTCGGATTGTTCATGCTTCCGCGATCTCTCGTTGCGCGCCATATCCACGCTGGAACACTTGAAGTCTTACTCGAAAGCTTCTCGGTGACCTTTCCCGGATTGGCGCTTTATTATCCCAGTCGGCGAAATGTGCTGCCCAAACTTCGTGCATTCATCGACTATGTTTTAGTCAGCAGACCTTGATAAGGGCATTGCAGTTTGAATCGCTCCGGGTTTTCTAGACACTCCCCAAGCTCGCCGTGCAGCGCTTTTCAAACTCTACCGGGACAGTTAATTGTTGAAATCATGACGCATTTTTCATGCTCGCAGCGGGAGCGATTTGGCTCGGCATAACGCCGAGCCTATAGAAAAGGCCTAAGCGATTTTCACATTCATCGTGATTCTGGCAGTGAAAACTTTCACGCCACCCTCGTCGAAGATATCAACCGGAACGAACTTGTCGCCGCCGGTTTTCCAGTCAATACCGCTGCCATCAGCTACAGCTCGAATGCTCGATTTTGCTTTCGCGAGATATTCAACGGTCATGCCTTTCGGAATCCATTTGGCGCCTGAAGGAATCGAAGCGTCAGTCATCATTCCGCCCGCGAGCTCGGCTGCGTTGCACAGGGCTATCGCGTGCACAGATGCCAGATGGTTGGTGATTTCCTTGCGAAACGGCACGTTAACGACTGCATGGCCTGGGCTGAGCTCTGAAATCTCAGGGGCGATCGTGCTGAAGTAAGGTGCCATTTGGCAGGCCATATTGCTGAACGCGGCGGGGCCTACGCTATTGAACATACTTAGAGCTTGACTCATGAGATACCCTCGCGGTTGGTTGCAGAATAATATTCTGTAACGGAATAATGTTCTGTGTTTATGGAGGCTGTCAAGCCAAGCTTTCTTTACGGTGCGTTCACCCTATAGACTCCGCTTCATTTGGCGTTTCCCCTCATGCATTCAACTGATCTGATCGAGCGTATCTATCCGGGAAGGCGTAGCGAGCTCAAGCGCACAATCCTGCGCCGAGCACTTGCCTGCTTTAACGAGGTAGGCATCGAAGCCACAAACATCGAAACCATTCGGGCTCAATGCGAAACGAGCGTAGGCGCTATCTATCATCACTTCGGCAGTAAAGAGGGACTGGTGGCCGCTCTTTTTTTCGCTGCGCTAGAAGATCAGGCAGCGCTCCGAGATAGCTATTTGCAAAAAGCACAGACGGCTCAAGCGGGTGTAGCGGCTCTGATCTATAGCTACGCTGAATGGGTCGATGAACAACCGGATTGGGCTCGCTTTGTTTTCCAAAGTCGCTACGCCGTCTCAAGTGGGCCTTTCAACGGTGAATTGCTTGAACGCAATAAACAACGCAACAGGCAGTTGCTGGACTGGATGAGTGTCGAGGGCCGCAAGGAACAGTTCAGTCATCTTCCTGTAGAACTCTTACCGTCACTCATCATCGGCGCGACAGAAAGCTATTCGCGTGCCTGGCTTTCCGGGAGGGTCGAAAAAAGCCCGAAGCAGTATCAGGACTTTCTCGCGAAGGCTGCTTGGAATTCGATTACGCAAATTGACTAGATAGCTAACTGACTTTTGAGTAAGCGTTGGAGGTTCTGAATCAGCTGGCTTTCAAGGCGCAGGAGGCACGTCGCACATCACCTCGGCTGCAGTGAATCGCTCAGGTTTAAACCGCCCCATCACCTTTGCGGGTGCTGTTAGCTTTTCGGCCACGTGGATTTGGATTTACGGGGACGCTTTTCCCGTACTCGCTCCACCAGGTGGCGAGTGCCGCCATCGTCGGCCCGAGCGCACTCGCCTTGGCTGTCATCTCATATTCGACGCGCGGTGGTACTTCCGCGAAGACTGTTCGCGAGATCCGGCCATCGTTTTCAAGCTCTCGGAGTTGCGCCGTCAGCATGTGTTGTGTGATACCGCTAATCGCAAACGCACAAGCGGAGTTGGGCTATTCAGCCTCCCACCTTGTGCCTTTGATGATCGTGGTCAAAGTACTGGGTCCTGCCACGATTCTCTGGCGCTTTAACGTGGCGCTCAGTGATCTGGCTTATGTCGGCATGTTTTATCATCTGCTGCTCTCCGCCCTAGCACACCTGGGTGTTCGCAAACCCAAAGGTTTTCTCCCGGCAGTCGTAGCACTCATCCTCTTGGCCGCCTCCTTCATGACACAAAACGCTGTTCGCGATAAAAGACGCCTTGGCGTGTCTTGTGTTTTTTATGCGATGTTCACCGATGCAACCGGCTCCCGCGTGGCAGAGCGTGCAGCCAGGAAGGCAAGCACAGCCGCCACGCCCAGCAATGCGGCGCTCAACTCGAAGGTTGCGCGATAGCCGCTCAAGTCAAACACCAGCCCGCCAACGGTTGCACCCGAGGCAATGGCCAGTTGAATGATCGCCACCATTAAGCCGCCTCCCGCTTCAGCAGCCTCTGGCAATGTTCTGGCCAGCCATGTCCACCATCCCACTGGAGCCGCCGTTGCAACCAGTCCCCAGAGACCCAGCAAGACAGTGGTGGTGGTCGCCGAACTGCCGAATGAAACGAGCGCCAGTGCGATCACCGCCATCAATATCGGAATGACGATGAGGGTGCGATGCAGGCCATTTTTCAAGAAGGCTTCAATCAGGAAGGTTCCCGCGAGCCCAGCCAGACCCAAGACGAGCAACATCAGCGATAGCGTGGAAACACTGACGTGCGTGACCGTTTCAAGGAACGGGCGCAGGTAGGTAAACAGCATAAACTGCCCCATGAAAAAGACACTGACCGCCACCATGCCTAACGCGACCGGTAGGCTTTTCATCAACTTGAAGACATTCCCAGTGCCCGAACCACTTTGTGACTTCATCGCCGGAAGGCTAAATAGAAGCCAGGCAGAGGCGATCACCGCGACCGGAATAACGCACAAAAATGCACCGCGCCAGCCGATCAACGCGCCAAGGAAACTGCCCAGCGGCGCTGCAATCACTGTTGCCAGAGCGTTGCCGCCGTTGACGATTGCCATGGCGCGAGTGATCTGGTCTTCAGGCACCAGGCGCATGGCGGTTGCGGCCGACAGCGACCAGAAGCCACCTATCGCTACCCCGATCAACGCGCGACCGATCATGAACACCCAGTAATTCGGCGCGAAAGCGACCACTGTTCCCGAAATGATCATCAGCACAGTCAGTGACAGCAGCAGAGGTTTGCGGTCGACCCGCGCCGCCACCGAAGCGATCAGAAGGCTGGTGAACAGCGCAAACAGCCCAGAGACAGAAATGCCCTGGCCCGCTTGCCCCTCGGTGATATGCAAGTCGGCGGCAATCGGCGTCAGCAGGCTGACGGGCATGAATTCCGATGCCACCAGCACGAAGGCTGCAAGCGACATGGCTAATACCGCGCCCCACGATTGTTCAGCTTTCCGGGGGGCGTGGAGGGAGTGGTTGCTCATTGATTGAATCCTGTCATGCGCGAAGCGTTGCGGCCCCGTAAATGAGGCCGCGCGAGAGAACCGGTGCCCGGCCAGGGGCACCGGCCATTTACTTCAGGTTGCTTTTGAAGAACGAAGTCAACTTAGCGAATGGAATGAGGTTGACCCGGTCGTAAAGATCCACATGTCCGGCATCTGGAATGATCAGCAGTTCTTTGGGTTCGGCAGCGCGTTTGTAGGCGTCTTCACTGAACTCGAGCGAGTGTGCCTTGGCACCAGCAATGAACAGCAGTGGGCGAGGGGAGATCGAATCTATGTCGTTAAACGGATAGAAGTTCATGAACTTCACGTTGCTGGTCAGTGTAGGCATGGTGGTGGTCTGCGCCGATGCGCCGGCAGGCGTAACCTCGCCACGCGGGGTGCGGTAGAAATCGTAGAACTCGTCACCCACGGCGTTACCGGTCAGCTTCAGCGGCGTGCCGCTGGTATAACGGATTTGACCACCCTGAAACTCTATATCACGCTGCTGCGCCGCTTCGCGAATGATCTGCTGACGTTGTTCCGACGTTACGCCATGCTTGAGGCCGTTACGATTGGCTGCGCCCATGTCGTACATGCTGACGGTGGCGATCGCCTTGAGGCGCGGATCAATCTTGGCCGCGCTGATGGCGAAGCTGCCGCTGCCACAGATGCCAATGACACCAATACGCTCGTGATCAACAATGGATTGAGTGCCGAGAAAGTCCACGGCGGCACTGAAGTCTTCGGCATAGATATCAGGCGAGACCGCTTGGCGAGGTGTGCCCGCACTTTCGCCCCAGAAGGACAAGTCCAGCGACAGCGTGACAAATCCCTGCTCGGCCATTTTGGTGGCGTAGAGGTTTGCGCTTTGCTCCTTTACCGCGCCCATGGGGTGGCCAACGATGATGGCGGCGTTTTTCGTTTTCGGGTCGAGGTCTTTCGGGGTGAACAAGTTGCCCGCGACTTTCATTCCGTATTGATTGTTGAAGGTGACCTTTTCCACCGTCACTTTGTCGCTTTTGTAGAAGTTGTCTGCACCGTTTGACATATCGGCTCCCATCGAAGAGAAAGAGGTAACAAGTAGCCCGAGGGCGAGAAAAATACCTTTCACTGGATCATCCTTTCGGTTGAGTCGTTACCGGCTGGAGTCTTTCGACTAGCCAACCAATGTGGCGTTGTCGATCACAAAGCGATACTTGACGTCACCCTTGAGCATCCGTTCGTAGGCGTTGTTGATCTGATCGGCTCGAACCAGTTCGATGTCGGCGACGATGTTGTGCTCGGCACAGAAATCCAGCATCTCCTGTGTTTCAGGGATGCCGCCGATCATCGAGCCGGCAATGGTTCGGCGCTTCATGATCAGGTTGAACACGTTGGGTGATGGATGCGGGGAGGCGGGGGCACCGACCAGCGTCAGCGCTCCGTCGCGCTTGAGCAACACCAGAAACGCATCCAGATCGTGGGGCGCTGCGACGGTATTGAGGATGAAGTCGAAGCTCTTGGTATGCGCGGCCATCTCCTCAGCGTTGCGCGATACCACCACTTCGTCCGCGCCCAATTCCTTTGCCGCTTCGCGCTTGGATTCCGATGTGGTGAATGCCACGACATGGGCGCCCATCGCATGGGCCAGTTTGATGCCCATGTGGCCTAGCCCACCAATACCGACCACGCCGACTTTCTTACCCGGCCCGACGTTCCAGTGGCGCAGCGGCGAATACGTGGTGATGCCCGCGCACAGCAGCGGTGCGACGGCGGCCAGTTGTTGCTCGGGATGGCGGATGCGCAGGACGTAACGCTCATGCACCACAACGTTTTGTGAGTAGCCGCCGAGCGTCCAGCCAGGAGCGTCTGGGGTAGGAAAGTTGTAGGTTCCGATCATGCCGTCGCAATAGTTTTCCAGGCCGGATTCACAGTCGTCACAGTGTTTACAGCTGTCGACGATGCAACCGACACCGACCAGATCGCCGACTTTGAATTCCGCTACATGGGCGCCGACCGCCGATACGCGGCCGACAATTTCGTGTCCCGGTACGCAGGGGAACTGCGTGCCTGCCCATTCGGCACGCACCTGATGCAAGTCCGAATGGCAGATACCGCAGAAGGCGATGTCGATCTGAACGTCATGGGTGGCGGGGGAACGGCGACTGATCTGCAAAGGCTCAAGGGGTTTGTCGCCCGCATGAGCACCATAGGCTTGTACAAGCATGGGAGAGTCCTCGATGGTGTGTCGGATGAACATTTTCCCGCTCTGCCCTGACTGCAAACAGTGCATTGCGCTGGATTACTTGCCTGATTCTATGAGTCTGCGTTCTTTTGCAGGACGGTTGCGCGCGGGCGAGTTAGAGTTCAGCGAAGAGGTACGAGACGAACATGATGCCCCCACACGAAACCCCCACATCGCCCCAAGAGGCGCTCGTCCAGGTCATTGGCTCGCGGGTCTTGAAACCCGGTGACTACGCAACATCGATTGCGGGTCTCGGCTTCTTTAGGCGCGAACACCCGTCGCCGCCTGTTGTTTGCATGGTCGAACCGAGCATCATTCTTGTCGCCCAAGGCGAGAAACAGCTGTGGGTAGGCGGTGAGGGTTATCCGTATGACACCTCGCGTTTTCTGGTCACCTCACTGGATTTGCCGGCCAACTCGGAGGTGCTCAAGGCGAGCCCGGAGCAACCGTGCCTGGGCCTGACGTTCAAGCTCGATTTGCGCATGCTGGCAGAGCTGATAGCGCAGAGTGATCTGCCGCCCACCCGTGAACGCTCGGCCGCGAAAGGGGTAGGCATCGGTTCAGTGACCGCAGCCATGCTGGCGCCGTTCGAGCGCTTGTTGGCGCTGCTCGATGAGCCGGAAGCTATTCCTGTTCTCGCCCCCTTGATCCAGCGTGAAATTCACTACCGTCTCTTGAAAAGTGATCAGGCTGGCCGGCTTCGACAGATAACTTCTGTCGATGGCCAAGGTTATCGGATCGCGAAAGCCATCGATTGGTTGAAGTTGAATTACACTTCGGCGCTTAGAGTCGATGAGCTAGCGGCCCGTGTACAGATGAGCACGCCAACCTTCCACCACCACTTCCGCCAACTCACCGCAATGAGCCCCTTGCAGTATCAAAAATGGCTGAGGCTGAACGAGGCAAGGCGATTGATGCTCAATGAACACCAAGACGTATCCAGTGCGGCTTTCAAGGTTGGATATGAAAGCCCCTCCCAGTTCAGCCGCGAATACAGTCGATTCTTTGGTGTTGCGCCTAAACGAGATATCGCAGTGTTACGAAAGGGCAGGCTAGCGACATTGTGAGGTCTTCTTGGCGAATCAGATCCGAGCAAGGGTCCGATTCACCAGCCGCTGCTCGGGTGGCGATAGGGTACGTCCCGCCAGTTGCACGATGGCGCACTCGATACACATGTCCGATGGCGAAAGTTCGGGATGTAACAGGCGCGCAAGTTTACTAGGCCGCCATTACGGGCGTCATGATCCAGCCAAGAGTTTCAGGTGAACAGGAGGTTGTCGCCACACAACGTCAGGTCGCGTAGCAACGACGGGTTGTCAAAGGTCAGTTCCCACCAGTATCGCCTGATTCTGTTTCATGATGAACATCGCGCGCAGGCGCGGGGCGAGAGACTTGTCGAGCATCACGAAGGACCAGGCATAGCCCGGCACCTGCGTCGGTGAACGGGGGGAGTCTGCTGGAGTAGTGGATGTTCCGGCCGGCGGTAGAGGGCGGCGGGCCGGGCCAGCAGAACCAATTGGGTGTATACCCGTTACTGGCTGCCTCCTTGCAGCCAGTAACAAAGGGTTGTTACTACGTATTGTTCAAGAGGGTTCCCGAGCAAAGTCGCAGTAAGTTAGGTGGGATATCTCGATCCTATCCGCAACGAGTTTTTCATCGAGCTCAAACCCGCTGCCTGAAAGCCCTGGGTAGCGATTACTTGAGCGTGACGTCGAGCATCGGCGGGATGTAACCGTAGTCGTACTCGGCAACCACGAACGTCTGCTGCCCTTTGATCTTGATCCCCACCGTCGGTGCTTCGGTGCCGCCGATACGAATCTGCGTGCCGGTTTCGTCGGTCGGTACGCTGTCGATAAATGAGGTCACCAGGCCGTTGGGCATCACGCAGTGCGAGTAGGTCTGGAACGGCTGGGAAGACGGATTTCCCAGTACCAGGCCGGAACCGTTCAAGGGTACGTAAGGACCGAACAGCGAATCTGCGACAAACCCGTACACACCGTCTGGCCCGGTCACCCCATCGGCATAGGTAAAGGTGTGGCTGATGGTGAACAGGTAGTACTTGCCGTCCTGGAACACGAAGTGCGGGCGTTCGGTCTGATCGTTGACGCCTACCGCGGTCAGCAGCGGCGGCAGCATTTCCCAGTCGTCTCCGTCTTCGTCACGGGCTACGGCGATACCGACACAGGCGGTCTGGAAGCGCGAGTTGCCGACGTCTTCATAACCCGGCGGCACATCACCGACTTCTGCATCACCGACCTTGTGCGAGCCGCGCTCGCCGGCCACGTTGCCCTCGAACAGCATGTACAGCTTGCCATCCTTCGGGTCGCGGAACGGCCATGGATCACGGAAACCCCAGAAGGCGTTTTGCGCTTCGGTCTGGTACATCTTGCCGTCGGCCTCGAACAGCGGCTTGACCTTCTCGAAGCCGACCAGGCTGACGCCATGCTCGGTGGTCACCACACGGCCACGCACCTTGACGATGGTCGCGCCCGGCGTGACCGCGGTGTAGTACAGGTCCACTTCGCCTTGCTCGTTCAACAGAATCGGCGTGCCGGCCCATTCGCGAACGGTCGGCGAAACCCCTTCAGCCATCACTCGGCCGCCGAGTTCCCAGTTCTTGCCGGTGCGGGAGAACCAGTAGTACATCTTTGCCCGGCCATGGCGATCGTTCCAGTCGCGGGTGATGTCGTAGTTACCGTTCTGGTCGAGGTATTGCGGGTCGTTCGGGTGACGATCCGCAGTCAGGGTGAAGATCACTGACCAGCCATCGACAGAGGTGATGTTGCCGTCGATATCACGCAGCGGCATGGTGTCCCAGATAAACACCTCGTCGCTCAGTACCGGGAAGTTCGCACTGACCAGTGGCTGGGTGGTAGTGGGGTCGTCCGCGCGGACTTTCAGCGCATCGGCTCGGGTCCACAGGCTGGGTTGATGGGGTGTTTTGCCAAATTTCTCAGTGTTGCTTTTCATAGGGAAAAACCTCGTCCATGAATGGATTCAAATAAATACTGATCAAAAAACACTGTATTTATATACAGTCATTTAACTGTAAAAGACTCCTCCCTTCGGGTCAAGGGAAAAAATGCATTTATGCATAATTGAGTTTTTTGTTGAAGCTGATACGTTTCAGCTTGTGATGTTTCTAGAGGTTTGTTCTCGGACCGATCAGCGACGTTACCTGCATGATGCTGGGTAGACGCAGGTGGTCAAATCGATCAACGCTGTCGAACCTTGCAAAGAGTTTTGGTGCGATGGCATGGACGTAGCCCTGCGTCTTCAACGCCTGCATCACTATCAGTAGGAGTCAGGCAATGAACGGTGCAATCGATGCGCGGGCATGTCATCGAGAGGCTCAACCGGCATTAATACTTGCAAGTTAGGGGCTGCGGATTGTGGGTTAAGTCAGTCGAATTAATTTCGCGGCTGTTTCGAAAGCCGACAGCAACGATGCTACCGAGCCAATCAAGCTGATCAGGTTGCCTGGGATCGGGTACATCACCCCAAGGGGTTAATACCGATACAAAGTCGACTCACCGGAGGTACGGACGAAAATTTGGATGAACTGATGGCGATCTCATCCCAGGCCTAGGTCCGTGAAAGCTACCAAAGCGGAGCTGGTCGGCCGGTCCGTGGCGCCGACGTTTCCCGCTCCAAACATAGCGCTACAGAGTTCCACTGAATTCTGTCAGCGATCGAAACAAGGACCTCCGGGTCCTTTTTTCGTTCCGGCGGGAACCACTGACATCCAGCACCGTCCAGTGCTTTTAAGTCCTGAATTGTTGGCGCCGAGCGTTCTCCACCGCTCAAGCCCGGTGACTCGGCGAAGCCCTGAACGCTTCCACCGTCAGCGGGCGGCGCCGTGTCGTACCACTTCTATGCAAAAGGCCTGTTCGTAGGGCGGTACGTTGCATTCGACAATATCAGTGGCGGCGACTTGCAGGTGTATACCGACAATGTCGGCCCGGATCGGCTGCTGACGGACATGCCGGTCGACCAGTACCGCCGTATGGACCCGACGAGCCCCCAGTTGTGCCAGATATGCACAAGTGCGCAGGAGGGAATGGCCTTCGAAGAGCACATCATCGACCACCAGAAACGTGGTATTGGCCAGATCCAACCTGCCCAGGGCCGGGTTTTCGGTCAATTGCGTGTAGGTATGCAGCACTTGCAGGTCGTCGGCGTAGCGCTTGACCTGCAGCGGGTAAACAGGGAGTTCCGGCCGGCCGGTCTGACGCGCAATGTACTCGCGCAACCTTTGAGCCAGGGGCAGGCCCCTGCGCTCGATGCCTATCAGTGCCGCATGCGTCGGTGGCAGAAGGGTGGCGGCCTTGCGCGCCATCGTCTGCAACACAACATCCAGCTCATCACCGTCATACAGGCGCAACCGTTGACTTGCCACTAGGATCGTCATTGCTTTCTCCTGCTCGGGAAACATGGGGTCATGCGGTGCCGGCTACGGCAGCAGGCGTATGCCATGAGATACGTGTGCAATCGGCGAGTCTGAACTCCTGAGGCGCCGCACCCTTGCGAGTGCATGTTGGGTCAATGTAGACCGGCTGACCCTGGCAGGATTGATATTGATCAATCGCGATCAATCCAACGCCCGATCCTTTCAACCGACGCGAATCTGCGGTGGCGCCAGAGGTGTGGGCACAAGCTGCCGCGAGTGAATGTATTGCGTGCCCGGGCACTTGATATAAATCAACGCCAAGGCCGCATCGACGGAGGATTCTGAGTTCATAAAGAAGGTGCTCGGTTCGGCGGTGAACACGACAGTTGTCCGCCATTGCGGGCAATGACAAACGTGCAAGCCCATGGAGTCCGATCATGAGCCAGTATCAACGGTTATTGCTGATCATCAACCCGGCGCTGCGCCGGTCTCAAGCCATGAACCATGCTGCCGCTCTGGCCAAGGTCAGCGGTGCCAGCCTGCACATTGCTGCCTTGATCCCGACCTGGAACCTGTTGTCGCTGCTCGAAGAGGGTGACCGGGAAAAAGCTCGCGAAAATTATCTGCAAGATCATCGCGATTGGCTCAAATACCAGGCAGCTCATCTGCGTGATAGTCATAAAGGTATCGAAGTGACGGCTGAAGCGAAGTGGGCCGACGACCTGCAGCAGGAGATTCTCGATTACGTCGCAGAAATGCAGCCAGACCTGCTGATCAAGCAGGTGCAGCGCGAACCGGCACTCAAGCGTGCATTCATCACCCCGCTGGATTGGCGTTTACTGCGTCACTGTCCGATACCGGTCTATCTGCTCAGCGAAGACGACCTGCCCTTGCCGCGCAAGATCGTGGCGGCGGTCGACGCCTCCAATACCCTTGCCCAGGACAACGAGCTCAATGAACGGATCATCCAGCAGGCTTCCAGTCTCGCCATCCAGTGTCAGGCCGAGTTGCACTTGCTGTATGCCTGCGACATTTCCATGGTGTACCTGGGCGATATGGGCGGCGGGGGCCTGACAATTTCGGACCTTGGCAGGCAGTTGCGCAAAGGTCATGAAAAGTCATTCCTCGAACTGGCCGACCGTTATGGCGTGCCTGCCGACCGGCGGCATTTCATTGAAGGACAGCCTGTCGCGGTGCTCCATGCGTTCACCGATGAGCAGCATATGGATGTGATTGTGATGGGCAAGGTCCAGTCCCACGGACTGGACAAGCTGCTGGGCAGCACCACCGAACATCTCCTGTATCAGGTGTCCTGCAGCATTCTGGCTATCTAGCGCGGCGAGGGCCGCCTATTCCGAAATCACAGGCGTGATCGTCGGAGGAGGTCCTCGTGATCCTTAGTCCCTCATTGCAAACCCTCTTGCCAAACCGCGTCGAGGCCGGTCGACGACTGGTGGAACCCTTGCTCAAATACGCCAACGGGTCTGACGTCATCATTCTCGCGTTGCCCCGGGGCGTTGAACGGAACGCCGATTTGCGTTTGCCGACCAACACCCGCGCCTTGCTCGTTTTCGTACACGGCAGCGGTAGTGGCCGTTTGAGCCCGCGTAATCAATACATGGCCGATGTACTGACCCATCAGGGCTTGGGTTCGCTGTTGTTTGACCTGCTCACGGAAACGGAGCAGCGCCTGGATAACTTGAGGCGTATCAGGATTCTGACGCACGCTCGTTTTATCAATCTCTTCAGGCGTGTATGCCGATGAAGAAATTTTATTCCCGGCGATCACTTCCTCGTGATTTTCCAAGCAAGCGCCGCTTTTGTTTTTCCAGGAAGAACATCACTTCGAGCTTCAGATTATCGGGGTCGAGGAAATAAACCGCATAGTAGCCCTCGCCATAATCCGGATAGTCAGCGGGTGCGTCGACAATCGTAACCGCCTGATCCAGCAGGAACGCATAGAGCGCATCGACGTCCTCGCGCGCGGCAACCTCGAACGCATAGTGGTGATAGCCCACATCGCCGGTCCGGTGCTTGTGTTTGCGCCCCTGGGCATCGGCTTCGGTGATCCAGAACAGGGTTTCGCCATTGGTCCAACCAATAACCCGGTCGAACTCCCACTCTATGGTGAATCCCAAGAAACCGAGTACCTGATCGTAGAACGCCCTGGAGCGGTCCAGATCACTGACACGAATAGCCAAGTGGTCTATCCCGATGACGTTCATCCTGTCAGGTCTCCTCGATTTCGGTTTCTTGGGACAAAGAGCGCTGTTGAACTCAGAACGGGGCGTCGATATCGACCACGACAATGAGCTTGTGGTTGACGAACTCCTTGAGCCCGAGCCCGATCAGCTCGCGGCCGTACCCCGAGCGGCGCACGCCACCGAAAGGCAGGTCGGCTTCGACCTTGGTCGGATGGTTGACGAACACCATGCCGGTGGAGATTTTCTTCGCGACTTCTGCGCCATGCGCCGTGTCCGAGGTGAATACCGAACCGCCGAGGCCGAACGGCGAGTCGTTGGCGATACGTACTGCATCGTCTTCATCCTTGGCGCGGAACACCATGGACACCGGGCCAAAGAACTCCCAGTAGCGAGCGGGGTTGTCTTCGGCGACATCGGTCAGGATCGTCGGCTGCACGAATGCCCCATCGACAGGCACGGGCGGCCCGACTTCTTCGGCCTTGGCGCCAAGCTTCACGGCTTCGAGGATCTTTTGCTTGACCTCATTGGCCGCGCTTTGCGAGGAGAGCGGTGCCAGGGTCGTCTTCGCATCGAAGGGATCGCCGGCCACCAACTCCGCGACGCCCTTGCGATAGAGCGCGAGGAAGTCGTCATAGACCGCATCGACCACGATCATGCGCTTGGAGGACACGCAGACCTGCCCGGCATTCCAATGCCGGCCGAACACCGCCCATTTGCTCGTTTTCGCCAGGTCCGCGTCGGCCAGCACGACGAAGGCGTCGGCGCCGCCGAGTTCCAGGGTGGATTTTTTCAGCGCTTTGCCCGCTTGCGACGCAACCACTGCACCGGCGCCTTCCGAGCCGGTCAAGGCAACGCCCTGCACGCGGGCATCGTTGATGATCAGCTCGATCTGCGAACGCGTGGCGTACAGATTACGGAAGGCGCCGTCAGGCAGGCCGGCATCCTTCATCAACTTTTGAAAGCCAGCGGCGCTTTGCGGCACATTCGCTGCGTGTTTGAGAAGCACGGTATTACCGGCAGAAAGCTGCGGCGCCAGAATGCGGGCGATCTGGTAATAAGGGAAGTTCCACGGCTCGATCGCCAGCAGCACGCCGAGCGGTTCGCAGACGAGAACCGCCTCGCCCTCGGCAGGGTCGAGGACCGGGAGTTTCTCCGGCTTGAGCAAGGTTTCGGCATTGCGCACATAGTATTCGAAGATTTTTGCCGACAGCTCGACCTCGGCTTTCGCCTCGGCAAACAGCTTGCCCATCTCCAGCGTCAGTACCCTGGCAAAGGCGTCGCTGTCCTTGCGCAGGATATCGGCCGCATTCTGCAGGATGCGCGCACGTTCGGCGAAAGATGTGTCCTTCCACGCCAGGAAAGCCTCATGGGCCTTGCCGATGGCCGCGGTGACTTCTGCATCGGTCGCATCGGGAAAGGTTTGCAGTGTCTCGCCCGTATAGGGATTGATTGTTGCGTATGCCATGTAAAAGCTACTCCAGAACCGTTTCGACTAAATGGCCAACCCGCCGCTGAGTGCATATGCCGGGCCTGCCGAAGGTACACGAGGAACAGGTTTCAAACATGGAGCCAAAGGTCGCAGGCCCACCCAGACCCGAGAGATCGGGGAGCTCACTTGACGTTCAGGGCGGCGGCGACGGTCACTGAAAGCGGCCACGATGATCTGCCGATCAGCGTCTCCTGTTGATCTTTGTCATAGAAAGGCAAAGAAGAGGCGTCCTTGCGCGGGTTGCCTGACTAATAGGCATCCCCCTTTTGCGCGACTTGTGCCATAAGACCGGTAGCGTTGGCGACCCGATGGCGCAGCAATAGCATCCATTGACTCCCCGACCCTGGGGCCGGGTGGCGGGCATTGCGCCAGACTTCGGAGCGCTGGAAGGGTGGTGCTGTACTGCTTTGGCATTTGTTGGGCCCGCTGTAACGCAAGCTCACTCACGGATACAAGGAGATAAGCATGAAAGCTGCTGTTGTTGCCCAAGGGCAACGCGTGAATGTGATCGAAAAAACATTACGGCCTCTGAAACATGGTGAGGCTCTCCTTAAAATGCAGTGCTGCGGGGTCTGCCATACCGACCTGCACGTCAAGAACGGCGATTTCGGTGATAAAACCGGGGTGATCCTAGGCCATGAAGGCATCGGTATCGTGCAGCAGGTAGGACCAGGCGTCACCTCTCTGAAGCCCGGTGACCGTGCCAGCGTAGCCTGGTTCTTCCAGGGCTGTGGGCACTGTGAATACTGCAACAGCGGCAACGAGACACTCTGCCGCAACGTAAAAAACTCCGGTTACACCGTGGATGGCGCAATGGCCGAAGAGTGCATTGTCGTCGCCGACTACTCGGTGAAAGTGCCTGATGGGCTTGATTCTGCGGCGGCGAGCAGCGTGACCTGTGCTGGCGTAACGACCTATAAAGCTGTGAAGGTTTCCAATATCCGCCCTGGGCAATGGATTGCGATCTACGGGCTGGGCGGCCTGGGGAATCTGGCGTTGCAGTACGCAAAAAATGTATTCAACGCCCGAGTGATCGCCGTGGACATCAACGATGATCAACTGCAGTTCGCCAGGGAAATGGGCGCTGACCTGGTCATCAACTCCCGCAACGAGGATGCCGCAAAAGTTATCCAGGAGAAGGTCGGCGGAGCTCACGCGGCTGTCGTGACGGCCGTCGCCAAGGTCGCGTTCAACTCTGCGGTGGATGCCCTGCGTGCCGGTGGGCGCCTGGTCGCAGTTGGGCTTCCGCCTGAAGCCATGAGCCTCGATATTCCTCGGTTGGTGCTTGACGGGATCGAGGTGGTCGGCTCACTGGTCGGTACTCGACAAGACCTCGTAGAAGCCTTCGAGTTTGCCGCGCAAGGCAAGGTGGTGCCGAAGGTAACATTGCGTCCGATCGAAGATATCAATGAGATCTTCGATGAAATGCAGCAAGGGAAAATCAAAGGCCGCATGGTGATTGATTTGAGTCATTGACGGGCCATTGGCAGTCGCTCGGGCGGCTGCCAATACCGTTGGCTCCTCGCGACGAGAAGCGCAGCCGATCGCTTTTGCCGACAGTTTCTGGATGGTTTTCTCACTTGCATCGCTAGATATTGAGGCGAGGTTGATGATAGGTTCTGCGTCCAAAACCATCCTGCGCGGGAGATAACCGATGTTTGGCGTGACCGACTATGGCGCTTTCATCATCGCCTTTATCATCGTCCTGGCCATTCCTGGCCCCGGCAATTTTGCCCTCATCACGGCGACCGGCAAAGGTGGGATAAAAGCGGGTTTGGCCGCGACGTGCGGAGTGATACTCGGTGACCAGGTGCTCTTATGGCTGGCGGTCGCTGGCGTCGCAACCCTGCTGGCCGCGTATCCGGCAGCGTTCCATCTCATTCAATGGTTGGGTGCGTCGTACTTGGCGTGGCTGGGCCTGCGAATGTTGTTTAGTCAGGCTGGGGCCGCGCCGCGCAAGAGCCGGATGGATAACGGCCATTTCCTGCGTCAGACCATGATGATCACGTTGCTCAACCCCAAGGCGATCATCTTCTACATGGCCTTTTTCCCGTTGTTTGTCGATCCGGTGAAGCATCAGGGCATAGTGACATTCGCGTTCATGGCCGCGACCGTAGCGGTGGTGACGTTCCTCTATGGTTTGATAGCCGTCCTATTGACCCACAAGCTCGCTCAGCGCATGCGGGCCAACCCGCGCATCGCCAATCTGCTGGAGCGCTTGGCCGGCGTTTGCCTGCTGGGGTTCGGCGTCAAGCTGGTCGCCATGCGCTGAACACGAGCCGTTGGTTTACCCTGGCAGTGATGCCGACGTTGCCCGCTGGGTGCTACGGTGATGGCTTTCTAGCAACCCATTCGAGATGTCCCTATGAAACCCAATCCGACAATCGATAACGTATTACGCGTCGCGTTGGTTACAGGGTCCACTTCCGGTATCGGCGCAGCCATTGCACGTGCACTAAGCCGGGCAGGCTATGCAGTGGTGCTCCATTCGCGAAACTCTGCGGATACGGGACGCGCTATGGTTGCCGAAATGAAGCAGGCTATTTACGTGCAAGCTGATCTTGCTTTTGAAGCTGACAGGGTCAGGCTTGTTAATGAGGCGATCGCCGCGTGGGGGCA
Organism: Pseudomonas veronii; assembly: GCF_002028325.1. NCBI lineage: Bacteria > Pseudomonadati > Pseudomonadota > Gammaproteobacteria > Pseudomonadales > Pseudomonadaceae > Pseudomonas > Pseudomonas veronii. The sequence goes on from NZ_CP018420.1 coordinate 2,603,922, forward strand.
GCTCGACGTATTGGTCAATAACGCTGGTATTAGCAGAGTCATCCCGCACGGCGACCTTGCCTCGGCCAACTCGACGGTGTGGCACGAACTTAACGAGGTTAATGTCGTGGCGCCGTTCCACCTAGTCGCATTGGCCGAGTCGGCATTGCGCGATGCCGCCTGTTACCGTCGAGCAGGTTGCGTCGTAAACATCAGTTCGCATGCCGGTATCCGTCCTAAGGGCGCATCTATTCCCTATGCGGTAAGCAAAGCTGCGCTTAATCACATGACCCGCTTGCTCGCGGTATCGCTGGGGCCAGAAATTCGCGTAAACGCTGTGGCGCCTGGCTTGGTCGACACGCCGCTGACCGCAGAGTGGACAGAGGCCCAAGAGTTGTGGCGAACTCGCGCCCCTATGCGCAGGGCCGCTAGCCCAGACGACATCGCAAACGCTGTTGTAATGCTGGTCGAGTCGGACTACTTGACCGGCGAGATACTCCTCTCAGACGGCGGGTTGAATCTGACCTAGGTTTAGCGTGCTCCGGTATCTGGAGATGGTTGCAGGCGTTCCGCTTGCGCCTCGTTGACGGTGCCGATGTGTATTATTCCGAGGTATCAGGCCTCGGAAAGCTGAAACCGATAACCGACCCCATACAACGATTCGATGGGCGTTTCCCCTGGGCACGCCTGTTCCAGCTTGCGTCGCAGGTTGCGGATATGGCTGTCCACCGTGCGGTCGGTGACCACGCGGTGGTCGGAGTAGATCTTGTCGAGCAGTTGGTCACGGGAAAATACCCGCCCGGCGGAACGTGCAAAGGTGCTGAGCAGTCGCAGTTCCAGGGGGGTGAGGTCCAGGGCGATGCCGTCTATCGAGGCGCGATACTGCGCTTCGTCGATCAGCAGGCGCGGCGCCGAGCTGGTCAGCAGTTGGGGCCCGCGGCGCAGGATGGCCTTGACCCGGGCCACCACCTCCCGGGGGCTGAAAGGCTTGCAGATGTAGTCGTCGGCCCCCAGGTCCAGGCCCAGCAGGCGGTCCACCTCTTCGACGCGGGCGGTGATCATGATGATCGGCACGGCGCTGAAACCGCGCAGGTCCTGGCAGATTTGCATGCCGTCGCGCCCGGGCAGCATCAGGTCGAGCAGGATCAGGCGCGGTGTTTGCGCACGCACGGTCGGCACCACCTGCAAGCCGTTGTCCAGGCACACGGTCGAGTAGCCTGCCGCGACCAGATAATCCTGCATCAAGGCGGCCAGCTTCGGTTCATCTTCGACAATCAGGATCGGGCTTTTGTCGGTCATGGTTCAGATATCCCGTGGCAAGCGCAGGGTCAGCCAAAGGCCGCCGAGAGGCGAGTGAGCGGCGCTGAGGCTGCCGCCGTGGGCGAGGGCGATGTTGTGACAAATCGCCAAGCCCAGACCGGCACCGCCACTGGCACGGTTGCGCGATGATTCGCCGCGATAGAAGCGCTCGAACAGGCGCGGCAGTTGCTCGGCCGAAACCCCCGGGCCGGAGTCGATGAAGTCGATGCACACATTCGCGCGATCGACGACGGCGCGGATGCGGATGAGCCCGTTCGGGTCGGTGTAGCGCACGGCATTTTCCAGCAGGTTGGAAAACAATTGCTGCAGGCGGCTGGCGTCGGCCAACAATTCCAGGGGCTGCGACGGCAGCTCCAGTTCGACGCGCAGATGCCGGTCGTTCAAGCGTTCCTGAAACATCGACACGCTGGCTTGCAGCAGTTGATCGAGTCTGCACGCGCTCTTGCGGTAGGTCAGTGCGCCCACATCCGCCAGGGACAGTTCATACAGGTCATCCACCAGTTTGCTGAGCATGCTGACCTCACCTTGCAAGGACTTCATCGACCCTTGGTTCAGGGTGCGAACGCCATCCTCGATGGCCTCCAGCTCACCGCGCAACACCGACAGCGGGGTGCGCAACTCGTGGGAGACATCGGCCATGAACTCGCGCCGCATCTGTTCATTGCGCTCCAGGGTGTAGGCGAGTTGGTTGAAGTCCCGCGCCAATTGGCCCACTTCGTCATTGGAGGCCACGGCCACCCGGCTGCCGTAGTCGCCGCTTGCCAGGCGGTGGGTCGCCGCCGCCACCTTTTTCACTGGCTCCAACAGCGTGCGGGCGATCCACCAGGCAATCAGCATCGCCAGCAACAGCGAAAAGGCGCCCATCACCAGGCTGGTGCGTAACTGGTATTGCTGGAACCGTTCGCCGCCGGCTTCGGTCACGCTCTGGAACGGGGTCACGGCCAGCCAGCCAACGGTTTTATCGGCCACCACAATCGCGCGCAACAACGCATCGTTGCCGATATCCGGGTAGCCGTTCACGCGTTTTTTGTGTTCATCCAGCAAGGCGATGCGAAACAGCGCGCCTGTCAGGTCCGACGCCATGGGCGTGCGCAAATCGTTCTTCGCCGGATCTTCGCCGACCTCGGGCCGCATGATGTCGAACCAGCGATCCGACCGGTTGCGCAGGAACTCCCAATTGCCTTCGCGCGCATAGGCGCTGGCCAGGCGCGGCAGCACGGGGGCCATGCGCTCCAGCGCCTGCTCATTGAGATAGCCGAGAAAGCCCCGCCCGAAACTCCAGCTCGTCGCCACCCCCATGCTCAGGATGACCAGCAGCACGCCGGCCAGTACCGCAATAAACAGTTTGGTGGAGATACTCAACTTCATGGAGGTGGGCCGTTAAGAATGGATTGGGCCATTTAGGCCCTGGCGAAGAAAAGATTCAACCCGGCCGGGCAATCTTCAATTTTCCTGCACATTTGCCTTGCACGATGGCGCTGACTCAAGCCATCCCGTCTTGTAGAGGCCGCTATGTCGACGAAAATCTTCGCCAAATACCTGGTAACCGCCGCGGTTTGCCTGTCCTTGTTCATTCTGGTCCTGCTGGGCGGTTGCTCCGGCGGCGAGCCGGCACCTCAAGCGATCACTCCCAAAGTCTCGGTGATCAGCATAAAACCCCAGAGCCAAGTGCTGACCACCGAGTTGGCGGGGCGTACCCAAGCCTTCATGGTGGCGCAGATTCGCCCGCAAGTCGGCGGTATCGTCCAGCGGCGGCTGTTTGTCGAGGGGGCGGATGTCAAGGCCGGCCAAGCGCTCTACCAATTGGATGCGGCGTCCTATACCGCCGCCCTGGCGCAGTCCGAGGCGAGCCTGGCCAAGTACCGCGCCACCCTTAAATCGGCGCAGGCCACCGCCAGGCGCGACGCCGAATTGGTGAAGATCAATGCCATCAGTCAGCAAACTAACGAAGACGCTCAGGCCACCTTGCTGACGGCCGCCGCCGACGTGCAAGTCGCCGAGGCTGAAGTCCAAACCGCCCGCATCAACCTGGCTTACACGCGCATCACCTCGCCGGTCAGCGGGCGCATTGAAACATCCACGGTGACCCCGGGCGCGCTGGTGGTGGCCAATCAGGACAGCGCATTGACCACCGTGCAGCAACTCGATCCGATCTACGTGGACGTTACCCAATCGACCACCGAACTGCTGCGCCTCAAGCGTGACCTGGCCAGCGGCGTGTTGCAGTCCAATGGCAACGGCGAGGCGCGCATCAGCCTGAAGCTGGACGATGGCACCACCTACAACCAGGCGGGGCGGCTCAAGGTCAGCGGGGTGAGTGTCAACGAGGGCACGGGCACCGTCACCCTGCGTGCCGAATTCGCCAACCCGGACCACCTGCTGCTGCCGGGCATGTATGTCCGCGCGGTGCTGGAACAGGCGCGCGATGACCAGGCCATTCTGATCCCGCAAAAAGCGGTGAACCGCAGCGCCAGCGGGGTGACCACTGCGTTGCTGGTGGTCGACGGCAAGGTTGAACAGCGTGAGCTGACCATCGATCGCGCGGTGGGCAATCAGTGGTGGATCATCGCGGGCCTGAAGGCGGGTGATCAGTTGGTCGTCGAAGGCGGACAAAAAGTCCGTGCCGGCGCCGCCGTCCAGGTGCAGGACGCCAATGCTCAGGCGGCCACGCCGTCCACCCCTGTGAAGGAGGGTTAAGCGTGGCGCAGTTTTTTATTGATCGACCGATTTTCGCCTGGGTCATCGCCATCGTGATCATGCTCGGCGGCAGCCTGTCCATCAGCCAGTTGCCGTTGGAGCAATACCCCGACATCGCGCCGCCCACGGTGAAGATTTCCGCGACCTACACCGGGGCCTCGGCCAAGACCGTGGAAGACTCGGTGACTCAGGTCATCGAACAGCAGATGAAAGGCCTGGATAACCTGACCTACATGTCGGCCAACAGCAGTTCGGCGGGCAGCGCCAGCATCAGCTTGACCTTTACTGCCGGCACCGACCCGGATGTGGCCCAGATGCAGGTGCAGAACAAGCTGCAACAAGCCGAGTCGAGACTGCCGCAATCGGTACAAAGCGAAGGCCTGACCGTGACCAAGGGCGGCTCGGACTTCCTGATGATTGTCGCCCTGGCATCGGATGACCCCAGCGTTACCGGGACTCAGATCGGCGACTACATTTCCACCACCTTGCTCGACTCCATCAGCCGCATAGACGGCGTCGGCGATGTGCAGACTCTGGGATCAGGCTATGCCATGCGTATCTGGCTGGACCCGGCCCTGTTGGAAAAATACGCGCTGATGCCTTCGGACGTCAGCAGTGCCCTGGAGGCGCAGAACACCGAAGTCTCCGCCGGGCAGCTGGGGGCTTTGCCGGCGATCAAGGGGCAGCAGTTGAACGCCACGATCAGCGCCCGCAGCAAACTGCAGACCGTCGAAGAGTTTCGCAACGTGGTGGTCAAGTCCAGCAGCGACGGTGCCGTGGTGTTGCTGGGCGATATCGCGACCTTGGAGCTGGGCAGCGAAAGCTACGACATCAGCAGCGCCCTCAACGGCAAGCCCGCCGCGGCCATGGGCGTGCAACTGGCGGCAGGTGCGAATGCGCTGAGCGTCGGCAAGGCGGTCAAGGCCAAGCTCAAAGAGATGGAGCCGTTCTACCCGACTGAAATGCAGCTTAAAAACGTGATTGCCTACGACACCACGCCGTTTGTCAGCCTGTCCATCGAGGAAGTGGTCAAGGCCTTGGGCGAGGCCATCGTGCTGGTGGTGTTGATCATGTTCCTGTTCCTGCAAAACCTGCGCGCGACGCTGATCCCGGCGATTACCGTACCGGTGGTGCTGCTGGGCACGTTCGGCGTGTTGGCGATGTTTGGCTATTCGATCAACACCTTGACGATGTTTGCCATGGTCCTGGCGATCGGCTTGCTGGTGGACGACGCCATCGTGGTGGTGGAAAACGTTGAGCGGCTGATGGGCGAGGGGCTATCGCCCGTGGCGGCCACGCGTCAATCGATGCGTGAAATCAGCAGCGCACTGGTCGGCATCACGCTGGTGCTGAGCGCGGTGTTTATCCCCATGGCGTTTTTCGGCGGTTCCACCGGGATTATCTATCGGCAGTTCTCGGTGACCATTGTTTCGGCGATGGTCCTGTCGGTGCTGGTGGCGATGACCCTGACCCCGGCGCTCTGCGCTTCGTTGCTCAAAACGCGTGATGGCCGCGGGCATGGTGCTCAGCACGGGTTCTTTGGCTGGTTCAACCGCACCTTTGAACGTGCCAGCGCCGGTTACGAGCGCTGGGTGGGCGTGGTGTTGCGGCGTTGGGGGCGCAGCCTGTTGCTCTATGGCGCGGTGCTGGTGGTCATGGCGGTGGGGTACATGAGCCTGCCCACGTCGTTTCTGCCGGACGAAGATCAGGGGATCCTCATGGCACAGATCCAGTTGCCAGTCGGGGCGACGGACAGCCGCACGCAAGCTGTGATCAAGCAGTTCGAGGACTACATCCTGAAACAGCCCGAAGTCGAAGCGATGATCAGCATCAGCGGGCTGGGCATGGGGGGGAACAGCCAGAACACCGCGCGCGCGTTTATCCGTCTCAAGGACTGGGACGAACGCGGTGGGCCCGGTCAGGGGGCGGCGGCCATTGCCCAACGGGCGACCATGGCGCTCTCCAGCATCGGCGATGCCGACGCTTTCGTCATGCAACCACCGACGGTGCGCGGCCTGGGCCAGAGCTCGGGGTTCGACCTGCAACTCAAGGACCTCGCCGGCCTGGGCCATGATGCGCTGGTGGCGGCCCGCGAACAGTTCCTTGAGCTGGCCAGAAAAGACCCGCGCTTGCTGGGCGTTCGCAGCAACGGTCTGGACGATGCGCCGCAGCTCAAGGTCAGCATCGACGACCGCAAGGCCGGAGCCCTGAGCCTGAGTACCAGCGACATCAACACCACCTTGTCGACGGCGTTGGGCGGTACGTATGTGAATGACTTTCTCAACCAGGGCCGGGTGAAAAAAGTCTACGTGCAGGGCCAGGCATCCGCGCGCATGCAGGCCGCGGACCTTGATCATTGGTTCGTGCGCAACAGCAGCAATGAAATGGTGCCGTTCTCATCGTTTGCCAGCAGCACCTGGAGTTACGGCTCGCCCTTGCTGGAACGCTATAACGGGAACGCCTCCCTGGAAATCGTCGGTGACCCCGCGCCAGGCGTGAGCTCCGGCGACGCGATGGACGCGGTGGAAGCCATCGTCCGGCAATTGCCCCAGGGCATCGGCTACGAATGGACCGGGCAGTCCTATCAGTTGCGGCTATCCGGCTCCCAGGCTCCGTTGCTCTATGCACTCTCCGTATTGTTTGTGTTCCTGTGCCTGGCCGCGCTCTACGAGAGTTGGTCGGTGCCGTTTTCGGTGATTCTGGTGGTCCCCCTGGGGGTGATCGGTGCAGTGCTGGCGACCCGTGTCGCCGGGTTGAGCAACGACGTGTATTTCCAGGTGGGGCTGTTGACCACCGTGGGCCTGGCCGCGAAAAACGCGATCCTGATCGTGGAGTTCGCCAAGCACCTGCAAGAGCAGGGCAACAGCCTGATCGATGCGACGCTGATCGCGGTGCGCCAACGCCTGCGGCCGATCCTGATGACGTCCCTAGCCTTCATGTTCGGCGTGTTGCCGCTGGCCTTGAGTAGCGGCGCAGGCTCCGCCGGGCGTCAGGCCATCGGTACAGGCGTGCTGGGCGGTATGTTCAGCGCCACGGTGCTGGGGATCTTCTTTGTACCGCTGTTTTTTGTGCTGATCCGCCGCCGTTTCGGCAGCGAGCGCAGTACTCGTCAATCTGCCCCGACAGGTGATGCATGATCAAGTCACATTGGCCTTTGCTGGCCGCCATGGTCCTGGGTGGCTGCGTCAACCTGGCACCCCAGTATGAGCGGCCGGAAGCGCCTGTTTCCGCGCAATGGCTGCCGACCGCCAGCCTGCCGAAAGGGCAGGCGGGGGCCGATGTCAAATGGCAGCAGTTCTTTACCGACAGCCGCCTGGCACAGTTGCAGGCGTTGGCGCTGGCCAATAACCGCGACTTGCGCCTGGCCAGCCTGAATGTCGAAAAGGCCCAGGCGCAGTACCGCATCAAGCGCGCGGACCTGTTTCCCACCATCGATGCCAGCGTCAGCGGCACCCACAGCCGCACGCCAGGGTCGTTGTCCAGCACCGGCACGGCGGCCACCACTCACGATTACAGTGCGCAATTGGGCTTGAGCAGTTATGAACTGGACGTGTTTGGCCGGCTACGCAACCTGCGGGATGAGGCGCTGGAAGACTACCTGGCGCTGACGGAAACCCGACGCAGTACGCAAATCAGCCTGGTGGCCGAAGTGGCCACCGCCTGGCTGACCCTGGCCGCCGACAACGAACGGCTGCTGCTGGCCCAGCAAACCCTGACCAGCCAGTTGGCCACCTACGACCTGACCCAGCGCAGCTATGCCCTGGGCGGCTCCTCCGCGCTGTCCGTGGCGCAAGCCCAGACCACGGTCGAGTCGGCGCGTGGTGACGTGGCGTCCTACGAGAGCCAGATTCTGCAGGACCGCAATGCCTTGCGCCTGTTGGTCGGCAGCGACCTTCCCGAGGCACTCTTGCCGGGCACGCACCTGGCGTCGGCGGCGGTGCTGGTGGACATACCGGCGGGCCTGCCGTCGAGCCTCTTGCAACAACGCCCGGACGTGCTGTCGGCGGAACACACGCTCAAGTCGGCGAACATCGACATCGGCGCGGCCCGTGCGGCGTTTTACCCCAGCATCAGCCTGACCGCCAACGCCGGCTCGTCCAGCTCGGCATTGGCCGGCCTGTTCAAATCCGGCAGCGGTGCCTGGACCTTTGCCCCGAGCATCAGCGTGCCGATTTTCGACGCCGGGAGTAACCGCGCGACCCTGGATTCGGCCAAGGTCGAGCGCGACATCCAGATACAGACTTATCAGCAGACCCTGCAGACCGCGTTCCGCGAAGTGGCCGACGCGCTGGCCGTGCGCAGCACCCTGGATCGCCGGATCGCCGCGCAACAGGCGCTGACCGACGCCAGCCGCAAGAGCTTCGAACTCTCGGATGCCTTGTACCGGGGCGGGTCGCAAAGCTACCTGGAAGCCCTGGATGCACAACGCTCGCTCTACAGCGCCCAGCAGGACCTGATCACCCTGCGTCTGACCGAGCAGAGTAACCGCATCACGTTGTACAAAGTGTTGGGAGGCGGTTGGAATTAATGGCCCTGTCTCTTGCACACACAATCGCCGCGATGGAACGGCTGGCGCGCGTCAAATCGGCTGACTTCATTCAATGGGAAATCAACATGCGTGCATCTCGTTCCACTTTAAGCCGTTGCGCTCAGGTACTGACCTGCGCCAGTTTCATAACGCTTTCAGCCCTTTGCCAGGCGGATTCCGACAAGGACCCGTGGGAGCGTATCAACCGACCCATTTTCTCATTCAATGACACGCTGGATACCTACGCACTGAAACCCCTTGCCCAGGGTTATCAATTTGTCACCCCGCGCATTGCGCAAGACGGCGTGCATAATTTTTTCAACAATCTGGGGGAGGTCAAGAACCTGGCGAACAACTTACTTCAAGCCAAGTTCTATAGCGCCGGGGTTGATACGAGCCGCTTCTTACTCAACAGCACCATTGGCCTGGCAGGATTGGTCGATGTCGCGACGCCCATGGGGCTGCAGCGCAATGACGAAGATTTCGGTCAAACCCTCGGTTACTGGGGGGTAGGTAGTGGTCCTTATCTTGTGCTGCCACTCTTGGGGCCCAGCACACTTCGCGATGCGCCGGCCATCTTTCCCGATATCTACGCCAACCCGGTTCGTTACATCGGCGACGTTCCGACGCGTAATAGCCTGTACGGCCTGGGCATGATCGACGGACGCGCTCAATATATAAAATCTGAAAAGCTCATCACCGGGGATAAATACAACTTCATTCGAAGCGTTTATCTGCAACACCGGGAGTTCAAGATCAATGATGGAAACGTAAAGGACGACTTTTGATCCGCGCGGTTCGACCTCGGGATCAAGTTACCCGTTGACACCATCCGGATGCGCCGCCCATCGAAGCCCAGGCACTGATGGCCGGCGCGGCCGTGGAATACAGGCTGGAGTGCTCGCGGCCCTCAAACAATATCGTCGATCAGGATATGAGGCTGCCCGCGACTGCACTGTTCAATGCGCGCCTGGACCTTGTACACAGTGCGCAGCATCTGTTCTGTAATGACCTCACGGCTCGCGCCACTGCCTTGTGCGGTACCGTCGGCAATGACCAGCACCTGATCGGCAAAACGTAACGCCTGGTTCAGGTCATGGATGGCGATGAACACAATGACCCGACGCCGGCGGGCCAATGCCTGCATGAAGTCCAACACCTGGACCTGGCGGTGCATGTCGAGGGCGCTGGTGGGTTCGTCCATCAACAGGATCTCCGGCTCGCGCACCAAGGTCTGCGCGATGGACACGAGCTGTTGCTGCCCGCCGCTGAGTTCGCCGAGGTTGCGAAAGGACAGGCCGGTGATCCCCAGCGCCTGCAATATCTCGTCGACCAGCGTCAGCTCATCATCGTGGACGACCCAGCCGGGCGACAGTTGTTTACGTGCCAGAAGCACTGATTCGTACACCGTCAATCGAGCGCTGCCGTTCAAGCCCTGCGGCATGTAGCTGATGCCCCGCACGCCCTTTTTCGAGCCCTGCAGAATCACCCGGCCGGGGCCGTCGATCAAGCCTGCCATGCGCTTGAACAGGGTGGACTTGCCGGCGGCATTGGGGCCGACCACCGCGACCACTTGGCCACCCATAAATGCGCCGGTCGTGACACCGCTGATGATCGTGCGCTGACCATAGCGGGCACCAAGGTTCTCCAGCTGGATCGTCACCATGAGTTTTTCTTCCCGCTGAGAATCAGAGATATGAAGAACGGCACGCCGATCAACGATGTGACCACGCCGATCGGAAAGATCGCGCCCGGAATCAGGGTCTTACTGACCACCGAACTGACGGACAGAATCAGTGCGCCGGTCAGCAGCGACGCCGGCAGGAAGAACCGCTGGTCTTCACCAATCAACATCCGCGCAATGTGCGGGCCGACCAGCCCGATAAAGCCGATGGTGCCGACGAAGGCCACGGGAAACGCGGCGAGCAGGCTGACCATGATCAACGTCTGAAAGCGCAGGCTGCGCACGTTGATACCGAAACTGGCGGCCTTGTCATCGCCCAGCCTCAGGGCTGTGAGGGCCCAGGCGCGCCTGGCGAAAATCGGCAGGGTGACCACGATCACCAGGCAGATCACTCCGAGTTTGGGCCAGGTGGCTTTGGTCAGGCTGCCCATGGTCCAGAACACCACGGCCGCCACGGCTTGCTCGGTGGCAAAAAACTGCACCAGGGCCAACAACGCGTTGAACGTGAACACCAGGGCAATGCCCAGCAGCACGATGGTTTCAGCGGTGACGCCGCGGCGCATGCTCAGGAAGTGGATCAGCAAGGCAGAGAGCATGGCCATGACGAACGCGTTCACCGGCACCATGTACTGTGCCGCCAATGGGAACAGGGCCACGCCAAACGCCAGGCCCATGGCCGCGCCGAAGCTGGCGGCGGCAGAAATGCCCAGGGTGAAGGGGCTGGCCAGCGGGTTGTTGAGGATGGTCTGCATCTGCGCACCCGCCAGTGATAATGCCGCGCCCACGGCAACCGCCATCAGGGCGACAGGCAGGCGGATATCCCACATCACCACGCGTACCTGCGCCGAAGCGTCGTCCGGTGAAAACAGTGCGCCGAGTACTTCGCGCAGGCTGTAACTCGCCGGGCCCAGGGCCAGGTCAAGCAGGACACTGCAGAGCAGCAGCGTCATCAGCCCGGCGAGGATCAGCCGCTTGCGCAGCACCAGGCGACGGTAGGTCTCGCGCTGCACCACCAGGGTGTCGCTCGGTGCGCTCATGGCTTGACCTCGGGGGTGCGCAAGCTGACGAAATAGCCCGGCTCGTAAGGTACCGGCAGAAACCGCTCGTGCAGCTCGCGAAAGGAGGCCTCGGGGTCCAGGTCGGCAAACAGCGTGGGATGAAACCATTTGGCCAATTGCTGGATGGCCACGAACTGGTAAGGGCTGTTGTAGAACTGATGCCAGATCGCATGAAAGGCCTGGTTGTCCTGCGCCTTGATCTCTGCGTAGGCTGGCCGTTGGGTGTACCAGGCCAGTTTGTGCCGGGCTTGCGTCATGTCGGCGCCCGGGCCGACGCCGACCCAATGGCCGCCAGGGGCGAACGCCTCCCAGTTGGCGCTGGTGACTACCACCTGCGCCGGGTTGGCGACGATGACCTGTTCGGGATTCAACTGGCCGAAGGTGCTGGGGATAATGCCTCTGGCGATATTGTTGCCACCGGCCATGTCGACAAAAAGCCCGAAGTTTTCGTTGCCGAAGCTCAGGCAGCAATCGTCCGTGTAACCGCCGATGCGTTCGATAAACACCGCGGGGCGCACAGGCTGCTGCGCCGCGATCACGTCGGTCACCCGGTGGATCTGCCGGTTGCGAAAATCAATGAAAGCCTCGGCACGCGCTTCTTTGCCCAACAGCCGGCCGAACAGGCGCATGGTCGGCTCGGTGTTCTGCATCGGTTGATTGCGAAAGTCGACGTACACCACCGGTATGCCCAGGGCATCGAGCTTCTCGATATAGCGCGCATCCTCGGTGGCATGCTGCGCCTCGATGTTGAGGATGATCACGTCGGGGTGTTGGGCGATCGCTTGTTCGATGTCGAAGGTCCCGTCTTCAAAGCCGCCAAAGGTGGGAATCCTGGCAATGGCGGGAAATTTGCGCAGGTAGGCTCCGTAGGTGTCCGGGTCCGACTGGATCAGATCCTTGCGCCAGCCGACGATGCGTTCGATGGGGTTTTGCGTATCCAGGGCGGCGACCAGGTACAGCTGGCGACCCTCCCCGAGAATCATCCGCCTGACCGGCAGATGGACCTTGACCTCGCGGCCGAGCAGGTCGGTGACGGTACTGCGCGCGGTATCCGCCTCGGCGGCGGGGGCGGGCAGTGAAGCCCCGAGCAAGCCAGCCACTAACAGCGCCGCGAAGGCGTGGCTGCGTCGAACGATGGTAACCATGGTTAAAGCCTTTGCAGGTGTCAGAAGTCGACCGTGGCCGAGAGTAAAAGCGTGCGTGGCGAGCCCTGGGAAAACGCTCCATAAGAGGCGACACCCGACCAGTACTCGCGATCGAACAGGTTTTGCACCGTGGCGCGGAACGTTGTCGGCCGCTGTGCGATACGCGTGGTGTAACGTGCGCCGAGGTCGATGCGGGTCCAGGGATCCAGTTGTTGGCTGTTGGCCTGGTTGACGTACTGGCGGGCGGTATAGATCGCGCCACTGGTGAACGTCAGCCCCTCGACCCAGGGGATGTCCCATTCGGCCCAGAGGTTGGCTTGTACATCCGGCACGCCGACCGGAGTGTTGCCCCGGTTGGCGGCAATGCCGGTTTTGGTCAACTGCGCATCCAGCAGCGTCACGCCCCCGAGCAGGCGCGCGCCTGGGGCGACCTCGCCAAACAGGTTCAGCTCGATGCCCCGATTGCGCTGTTCGCCTTGCACCGAAAACGTCCCGCCCGACAACTCGCCACTGGGCTTCTTGATCTGGAACAGCGCCAGGGTCGCCATGAACGTGCCGTAGTCGAGCTTGACCCCGATCTCCTGCTGCCGGGAAACGTAAGGGGCGAAGATCTGGCCTGCATTGGCGGCGTTGGCCGGGGCGACGTCGCCCTTGCTCAGGCCCTCAATGTAGTTGTAGTAGAGCGACACATGGTCCCAGGGTTTGACCACCACCCCGAACAGCGGCGTGGTCTTGCCTCCGTCATACGACGTGCTCAGCGTACCGGAGGCGTTGTAGTTGCTCGACTCAATATGCTGTCTGCGCAGGCCGAAGGTGACCTGCAGGCGTTGCTCGAGCACCGACAGGGTGTCGGCGATGGCGATGCCGGATAATTGCGTCGCGGAGACCTTTGGCGTATCCGGCTCGGCAATCGAGGGCTTGGGCTGATCGATCGGGTGGTAGATGTTCGACAGGATGACCGCGCCGGATGTGATGCCGCGGGACAACTCGTCGCGATAACGCGAGACTTGCAGGGCCGTGACGTGGCCGACCGGCCCGGTGTCGACGCGTAGGCGCGTGCCCGCATCGACGGTGTAGCGCTGCACGTTGAACTTGTAATAGCCGGGTGTCGAGGCGGTGTCGCCGGCGGCGTTGAGGAGGGTTGGGGTCTGGTCGGACATGCGCGCGACAGCCGACCTGCCGCCACCGGCATGGGCGAAGACGGTCAAGGCGTCGGTGAGGTCGTATTCACCGCTGAGCAACGCGGATTTATCACGGGTTTCGGACCAGCCCCAGTCTTGGCTCACATTGGTCCGCCCATTGGCGGCGGAAGGCATCTCCACGCCCGTGTCGATCAGGAACGGTCGAGATGCCGCGTCGAACTTTTCTTGCTGGGAGATCAGGTCCAGGCTGCCTCGCAGGCGATCGCCCCGGTAGTCCAGGGACACGGCGCCGAGCCCGACGGCGCGCGATTGGTCGTCGATCACGGTGTTGCCTTGCTGGACGCTGGCGTTGACCCGCACCCCCCATCGGCGTTCCTCGCCAAAGCGCCGGCTGATGTCGATATGGTTCCCCAGTTGCGCATCCTGGGCGTAACTGGCGGTGAACCGCGTCAAGTCTTCATCCAGGGAGCGCTTGGGCACCACATTGATCACCCCGCCGACGGCACTGTTGGGCGACATGCCGTAGAGCAGTGCGCTCGGGCCTTTGACGACCTCGATGCGTTCGGCGTATTCGGTGAACACCCGATAGTTGGAGGCCACGCCATAGACACCGTCGAAGGCCAGCTCACCGAGGTTGCCTTCGCCGACCGGAAACCCACGGATAAAAAAAGAATCGACAATCCCGCCGGTCTGCCCGGTGGCGCGGACCGACGAATCGCGCTCCAGCACGTCGCCCACGGTCGTTGCCTGTTGATCCTTGATCAGCGATGAGGTGTAAGTGCTGACGCTGAAGGGGGCGTCCATTACATCGGTATTACCCAGCATGCCCAGGCGTCCTCCCGCGGCCACCTGGCCCCCCGGATACACCGGGGGCAAGGTCTCGGCCGGCTGGTCGTGGCCACTGATCGTGGTCTGCGCCAGGGTGACCCTGCGGAGCGCCAAGGTGTAGCTGCCGTCGTTGCGCAGCAGCATGTCCAGGCCACTGCCGGCCAGCAAATGCGCGACTGCCGCCTGGGTCGAGTAATTTCCAGAAAGCCTTGGGCTGATCAACCCTTCAGTGATCGACGGCTCGAAGGACAAGGCAATGCCTGCTTCCACGGCAAAGCTCGACAAGGTTGCGCCGAGCGGTCCGGGGGCAAGGTTGTACGCGCGCACGGTCACTGAATCCAGCTGCACCGGCGCGTCCGCCCGGGCCAAAGGGCAGGCCGCACCGATCAGGGTCAGGCTGAGCAACGCGCTGCGAATGACCGGCATCAATGGGGGGCCCTGTGGCGAGAGGAAGTGGCTGTTCCTTCATTGCCAGTTGAGATCAAAAAAAGTATCAGCCTGGCAACGCTTTTTTTTTGCGAGGTTTGCCTTCGCGGCGTCAGGCGGGCGACAGCGTGACCCAATACCCGTTCAAATGGCCGGTGGCGAGCACCGGGTAGGTTTGCACCAGCATGTTCAAGGTGCGTTGGGTATCGCTGATCGGGAAGGCACCGGAGACGCGCAGGTCGGCAATGGCCGGATCACAGCGCACAAAACCACGACGATAACGCGCCAGCTCGGCAACGAAATCCGCCAGGCGCATCTTGTCCGCCATCAGCATGCCCTGGGCCCAGGCACCGACGTAGCGACCGGCGGCAGTCAGCGCTCCAAAGGTCTGTGAGGAAAAGTCGGTGCGCTGCCCGGCGTTGACGATCAGCGGCGCGGTTTGGCGGTTTTCGGCCAGTTCCACTTTCACTGCGCCTTCCAGTACGGCGAGCTGGGTACGCGGGCCCAGTTCACGCACGGTAAAGCGCGTGCCCAGGGCCTGCATGCGGCCCTGTCGGGTGACGACGAGGAAGGGGCGGGGGACGGAAGCGGTATCCGGTGCGGTCTGCACCAGTATTTCGCCTTCGCGCAGATGGATGAGCCGCTGTTGGCCATCAAACAGCACATCCATGGCGGTGTCGGTATTCAACGTGATGCGTGAGCCATCGGCCAGGGTCAATTCGCGTTGTTGGCCCACGGCCGTGCGGTAGTCGGACGACCATCGGCCTGACTCCACCAGCTTCCAGCTGCCCCAACCCGCCGGTATCACCGCCAGCAGCAGGGCCAATTTACCCAGGGCGGCACGCCGCTCCGGATTGCTTGGCCGATCCAGCGCCGACATCGCCAGGGAAGAGGGCAAACCGCCCAGCTTGCTTTGCAGCAATTGCGCCCGCGACCACGCGCGATCGCGCTCGGGGCTGCTGACCTTCCAGCGCTCCCACTCGGCACGCTCGCTGTCGCTCAACCCGTTGTCGCTCAAACGCATCAGCCATTCGGCGGCTTCTTCAAGCACGTCGGGATTCAGCGGTGGCTCTCTGCGCAGCGCGCGCATCTATTCGACCATCATCATGCAGTGCAGGAACGCTTGTTTCATGTAGCGTTTGACGGTGATCAGCGAGACGTCCAGTTGCTTGGCGATGTCGTCGTATTTCAGCCCGTTGATCTGCGACAGCAGGAACGCCCGCTTCACCAGCGGCGGCAGGGCATCGAGCATGGCGTCGATTTCGTGCAGGGTTTCCAGCACCATGAAGTGCGATTCAGGCGACGGCACATCCTGCGCGGGCGCATTGGCGAGTGCCTCCAGGTAGGCGCGCTCCAGCGCCTTGCGCTGGTACCAGTTGATCAGGATGCCCTTGGCCACGCAGCTCAAGTAGGCGCGAGGCTGCTCGATTACCGTGACCTGTGAAGCCAGGATGCGAGTGAAGGTGTCCTGCGCCAGATCCGCCGCATCCATGGCGTTGCCCAGTTTTCTTTTCAGCGTCGCGTACAGCCAGCTGTGATGCCCGCTGTACAGGGCCTCAATCGCGCGCAGGTGACTCGGGTTGTTCGCGGAGTGGGTTTGGCTCATGGCGCGGGCGTGCATCTAATTGAGAAGTATTCCCAATGCTAGTTGACAAGATGCTTGAAAAGCAAGGGGGGATCAGTGCCCCGCGATCGGTGCGATCCCCTGTGCTGGCGCGTCCTTCATCGCCAGGCACCTGGTTCAATCCCGACCCGCGACTTGGTGGGGTTGCTTGCCCGCGGGCCAGTAACGCAGAGCGACGATCAGCACCAGCGCCAGCGCATACGCCAGGCAAACGAATAGATACGTGTAGGGCAGGCCATACGCTTGGCTGAGCAAGCCGCCGATGCAGATACCGGCAATCGAGGCAAACTGCGCGGTGCTTTGCGCGATACCCAGTACATAGCCCTGTCGGGCGCTGTCGGCGGTGGTCGAGATCAGGGCCATCAGCACTGGCGTCGTGGCGCCCAGCAGTACTCCCCAGACGAAGTAGGCCAGGATAAACACCACGGGGTTGCGGGTAATGCCCGCCACGGCGGTCAGCGCGATGCAACCGATCACCACGTAAGTGATGCGCTGCAGCGTCTGGCGTAGAGAGCGCTGCTCGAAGTAGCGCGACCATGCCGTCGCCGAAAGAATGAAGCCCAGGGCCAATAGCCCGTAGCACAGGCCGACCACTGAGTGGCTGACATCGAATGTGGAACTGACGTAAAGCGAGAACGAAGTCTGGGGCAGCATTCGCGCCAACAGCAGAATCCCCATGATGCCCAACAGCGACAGCAGGGGCGAGCCACGCCAGCCGGCGCCGCTGGCCTGGGCGGGGGCAGAGGTGTTTACCAGCGTGGTTTTTTCCACGGGGGGGACGTCCGGCAGTGTCATGGCGGCGATCACCGTGCAGGCGGCGCATAACACCGAGGCCACGATATTGATCCAGAAAAACGTCGCGTAATCGAGAATCAGGCCGCCGAGCACGGCGCCCAGCAACGAGCCGACGTTGGTCGATATCTGCAGAATCGCGAACAGCCGGGCCCGGCGCGACGGGCTTTCGATACTCACGCCGTAGGCCTGCGCCGGGGCAATGTAGCCCGCGAAGGCACCCTGCAGGAAACGCAGGGCCAGGATCGCCCAGATGTCGCTGAAAAACGCCAGGCCGAGCTGGGTCAAGGACAACCCGGCGAGCGCGCGGATCATCATCAACTTGTGCCCGTATCGATCGCCGATACGGCCCCAGAACGCACTGGTCAGCATGATGCCCAGCATCGGTCCCACGTACACAGCGATGCTGGCGAAACTGAAAAGCGCCTCCGAAGAGGCCAGCTCGCGCAGGTGTACGGGCCAGAATGGCCCGCTCATTTCCATCGCGCCCATGGAGACCAGTTGGATCGCGAACAAAAGATAAACAAGGGTTCTGACACTTGAACCCTGAATGACACCTGCATGGGACATGAGACGGCCTCGGCGGATGAACCCGGTAAAAAAACAGGGAGGGATGATACTTTTTCGCAAGTCGGCTGGCATTAGGAGTGATTCCCATTTTCCTACGTTGAAAGGATCCTCTCGTCATGCCCGTTATCTGTCGTCCCTATGGTGAACGTGTGTTAACCCTCGCGATTCGGAGCGCCATGCTGAATGTCGTCTTGGTCGCATGCAGCGCCAATGCCTCGGCGGCTACGCCACAGCCCGCAGCGGGCGACGCGTCAACGCCTGACAGCGCGCAGAGCCTGATCCTCGACACCACCACCATCGACGCCCGCGAGGCTGGCCCCACGGCATTGCCGCCGGTACTGGCCGGCGGGCAGGTCGCCCGTGGCGCGCGCCTGGGGATGATGGGCAACAAGGATGTGATGGACGCCCCGTTCAGTGTGACCAGCTACACCGCCAAAACCCTGGCCGACCTGCAGACAGTGACGGCGGCCGACGCCCTGGAGCGCGATCCTTCGGTGCGGTCCACGGGGCAGACGGGCGGTATCGTCGATTCGTTTTTCATCCGTGGGTTTGCCATCGGCGAAGGCAACCTTGGCGAGTTGGCCTATGACGGCGTGTACGGTGTGGCGCCGAACTACCGGACGTTCACCGACTACGCCGAACGCATCGAGGTGCTCAAGGGGCCCGGTGCGCTGATGTACGGTGTCTCGCCGAACAGCGGCGTTGGCGGCGTCATCAACATCGTGCCGAAGCGGGCGCTGGATGAAGACCTGACGCGCTTTACCGGCAGTTACGCATCGGACTCCCAAGTGGGCGGCCACTTGGACATCAGCCGGCGCTTTGGTGAAGAAAACCAGTTTGGCCTGCGCTTCAACGGCAGCCTCCAGGGCGGCGACACCGCCGTCGATAATCAGAAGCGCGAGGTGGATATCGGGGCCATTGCCTTGGATTATCGCGGCGAGCGGTTGCGCCTGAACCTTGACTACATCAGCCAGAAAGAAAACTTTGACGGCGCCTCGCGCCCCTTCACCGTCGCAACGGGCGTCGACGTGCCATCTGCCGCCAATGGCCGCACCAGCCTGCCGCAAAAATGGGGTTGGTCGGACACCAAGGAACAGTCGGCACTGCTCGGCGGCGAGTATGACTTGAGCGATGCGCTGACCGTGTTCGCCCATGCCGGCGGGGGCAAGTCGGATGTGAAGCGCCTGTCCGACCAGGTGCCCAGGATCCTCAACGACGCCGGCGATACCAGCAATATCCCGGGTTATTACAAGTTCAACGTCGACCGTTCGACCGCCGATGTGGGCCTTCGCGGGCTGTTCGCCACCGGGCCGGTGACGCACATGACCACGCTGATGGCGACCCGTTACCGGGACGAACTGTCCCGAGGCATCACCAATGGTAAGGAGATCCGCTCCAACATCTATCACCCGGTGGATACGCCCAAGCAATACCTCGACGCCCCCAAAGTGCTGCGCATTTCGGAGACGGAACTGTCCGGCGTCGCACTGACGGACACCCTGGGCATGCTGGACGACCGCCTCCAACTGACCCTCGGCCTGCGCCGGCAAGCGATCGAGTCGCGTAACTACAATGCCGCCGGGGCTGTCAGCTCCCGCAACAAAGACACTGCCACGACGCCGTTGCTGGGCGTCGTGGTCAAGCCCTGGGATGACGTGTCTTTGTATTACAACTATGTCGAAGGCTTGAGCAAGGGCGATACCGCCCCAGGCACCGCGAACAACGGCGGCCAGACATTCGCCCCTTATGTGTCCAAACAGCACGAGCTCGGCGTGAAGTATGAACACCACACGTTCATCACGAGCGTGGCGTTGTTCCAGATCGAAAAACCCAGCGGCGAGCTGGGTGCCAACAATGTGTATTCCGTGCAATCGGAGCAACGCAACCGTGGCGTGGAAGTGAGCCTGTACGGGGAAGTCGCGCCGGGCACGCGCTTGATGGGGGGCGTGACGTTCCTCGACGGCGAGTTGACGAAGTCCGCCACCGCAGCCAACCGGGGCAACAAACCGGTCGGCGTACCCGACATCCAGGCCAACCTCTGGGCCGAATGGGATACCCCATGGCTGGAAGGCTTTACCTTGACCGGCGGCGCGATCTACACCGACAGCCAATACGTCAACCAGGCCAACACCCAGGAACTGGACGCCTGGACTCGCATCGATGCGGGCGCGCGTTATGCCACGAAGATAGAAGGGCGACCTACGACGTTCCGCGCCACCGTGCAGAACGTATTCGACCGTGAGTACTGGTCGGGCGTCGCCTCCTACGGCGCCTTTTCCCCGGGATCTCCGCGCACCTTGCAGTTGTCGGCCACGGTTGATTTCTGAGGTCGGTGTGGAGTGTGCTTTTCATGACGGCGAATGTGCCGCGCACCGCCGGCGACCGGCTCGATGCAGCGATAGCGGAGTGAGTATTATCGAGTAAAAAGTTTTATTGACTAAAGATAAATATCGGGTAATGATTTCTGCGCATCTGCTCTCATGCAGAGTCATCTCCAGGGTCATCTCCCGATGAGTCATAAAAACCCGTCTTTTCTTGCGACGCTTTACGTCGAGGCCACTGAATCGTCGTCGACCACTTGCGCGGCCCCTTTGCTGATGCATGGCTTTCCCGCCGAGCCGGAACACCGAGTCACGTGGCACAACTGGATGCGTCCGCCCTTCAGCCAGTGGGGGTTCCGCAACCTGGCGCGCTTGCGCCCCACCATCGACGTACCGGCGGGCCCAGGGCCGGTCGGTACGCTCAAGCAGGCTCCCAATGCGCTGGACCAGCTGTGTTTCGACAGTGAGTGTGGGCTGAGCATCAGCGTTATCGACCACCTCGAGGCCAGCCAGACCGACGCCTTTTTGGTGATGCAGGGCGACACGGTATTGTTCGAGCGCTACTTCAACGGTCAGCAGGCCTGCGACCGGCACATCATGTTTTCGGTGACCAAGTCGCTGATCGGCACCCTTGGCGAACAGCTGGTTTCCAGTGGCGTGCTTGAGCCCGGGTTACCCGTCGCGTACTACGTGCCCGAACTGGTGGGCAGCGCGTTTGGCGATGCGACGGTGCGCCAGTTGTTCGATATGGCGGTGGGCATCGACTACAGCGAGGTGTACGACGATCCCAACTCGGAGAGCTCGCAGTACGGTTACGCCTGCGGGTTTCAACCGGCACCGGCGCAATACGCCCAATTCGAGTCGTTGTACCAGTACCTGCCATCCCTCAAAAAGCGCGCCAGCCACGGTGGCTTTTTCCATTATGTGACCGCGACCACCGAAGCCTTGGCTTGGGTCATGGAGCGCGCCTCGGGCAAGGCCTGCAGTCAGTTGTTGGCAGAAATCTGGAGCCGGCTGGGCTGTGATCGCGACGGCTATTTCATGGCTGATCCCTGGGGACGTAACGTCGCCGGGGCGGGTTTCAGTGCGACGTTAAGAGACATGGCGCGCTTCGGCCGTCTGCTGGCCAACGATGGCTGTCACGAGGGGGTTGAGCTGCTGTCGCCCGAGACCGTGGCACGTATCGCCGCCGGCGGGGATCCGGTGATCTACGCGCAAAATGCCGAGTTCTCCGGCTGGACACCGGGTGCCTCCTATCGAAGCCAGTGGTACGTGTTCAACGATCACAGCCAGGCCCTGATGGCCGGTGGCATCCACGGCCAGTACCTGTTCATCGACAAGCCCTCCGGCGTCG
Organism: Pseudomonas veronii; assembly: GCF_002028325.1. Lineage (NCBI taxonomy): Bacteria > Pseudomonadati > Pseudomonadota > Gammaproteobacteria > Pseudomonadales > Pseudomonadaceae > Pseudomonas > Pseudomonas veronii. The sequence goes on from NZ_CP018420.1 coordinate 2,625,390, forward strand.
TGATCGTCAAGCAATCGTCGCTGACCGATGCGGTCGGCCCGTTCGATGCCGATAGCGTGCGAATGCTGCGCGCTATCAGCGCTCACCTGAGTCACTGACACACCCCGAAAAATAAGAGTCTTGCGTTCTATTCACCTGGCTTTGCCATGTGTTGGCGGCGCTTTGCGTCGCCATTGACTGCCCTGTAACAACAATAATCACACAGGAGCTTCTTATGGTTTTCATCAAGCGTTTCTCTCGAGCGCTCATCGCGGTCGGCTTACCCTTGACCACCCACGTCGCGTTGGCGGGCTACACCTTTGAGGACGGCGATCTCAAGGGCGAAGTCAACCTCACCGCGGGGGGCGCGACGCTATCGACCCGCGGCGTCAACTTCGGCAGCGGCCGGGTCGATGCGCGCAACGGTAAAAATGGCGGCACCAAGATCGACTGGCAAGAGTTCTACGTAAAGCCCGGGGTCAAACTCGAGTATGCGTTGCAACCCGATTTCAGCTTGCTGGCCGGCGGTTCCCTGGTCGCGGCAAGCACGTTCGGTGACGGCGATGCGGGCGGCTTTACCCGCAGTTCCGACGGCAAGGTTGCCGCTGAAGAACTGTACGGCGGGTTCCGCGCCGGTGAGTGGAAGTTCACGGCTGGCCGCCAGAACTACATGGTCGGTACGGGGTTCATCGTCATGGACGGCAACCTGGACCAGCTCAAGGACGGCGCCTACTGGCTGGGCCCTCGAACCGCCTTCAAGGATTCGGCGATCCTGGCCTGGGAACATGGCGCCTTGAAGTCTCAGGCATTCACCCTGCGCACCGACGATGACCTGGGTGATTTCCGCATGACCGGCGTCAACCTCGATTACAACCTCGACGACCAAGTGACCCTGGGTGCCATGGCCATGCGGGTCAACGCCCTGGGGCCCAAAGGCAGCACGCTGCCTCGTCGTCGCGACGGCATGCAGGTGTACAACCTGCGGGCGCTCAATGCCAAGGTGCCCGGCGTACCGGCGCTGACTCTGAATGCGGAGTACGCGTTGGAGCGCGGTAGCGGCGAGGGGGTCGATTACGATGCCAACGCCTGGTACGGCCAGGCCGACTATGCCTTCAGCACGTTGCCGTTGACGCCTGTCATCGGTTATCGCTACGCGAGCTTTTCCGGTGATGACAACCTCAGCGATAACCGCCAGAAAGCCTGGGACCCGTTGAGCAAGGGCTTCGTCGACTGGAGTACGTGGCTCGTCGGCGACGTGGTCGGCAACTACCTGCTGTTCAACAGCAACGAAAATGTCCAACAGTTCTCGCTCAAGACCCACCTCAACGAGACCCTGACCCTCGGCGCCATTCACTACCAGTTCTGGCTCGATGAGAAAAACTACATGGGCGCGGCGGTCCGCGATCGGCGCTTTGCCGATGAGAGCGTGATATTCCTCGACTGGACGCCCACGCCGTCGTTCTATACGTCGCTGTCCTATAACTGGGTCAAACCACTGGCCGCCGCCAAGCAGGTGTTCGGTGACGACCAGACCTTCAGTGCGTTGGAACTGTATTTCACCTATCGCTATTAAGTGCCGCGAGCCTTTGCGGCCGCGCTGGAGTGTTTTTATCATGAACAGTTTTTTGCGTAATACCCTGCTGGGCACAGTCGCTTCGTTGTTGATCAGCGGTTTTTGCCTGGCCGAAGAACGAACCGTAAGGATCTACAACTGGATCGAATACCTGCCGCCGGAAGTGCTCAAGAGCTTCCAGGAAGAGACCGGAATCCGCCCGATCTACGATGTATTCGACAGCGCCGAAACCATGGAGTCCAAGCTGCTGACGGGAAACTCCGGGTATGACGTGGTATTCCCGGGCACCGCCAACCTGGGGCATCTGATCACCGCCGGTGCCGTCCAACCGTTGGACCGCGGGCAGTTGCCGAACTGGCAGCACCTGGACCCCGAGTTCATGAAATCCCTGGAAGCGGTGGGGGACACCGGCAACCGCTACGCCGTGCCTTACCTATGGGGCACCACGTTGATCGGTTACAACGTCGACAAGGTGCGCAAAGCCCTGGGCGCCGACGTGCAGATGAACAGCTGGGACATCATCTTCAAGGAAGAAAACCTCGCCAAGCTCGCCAGTTGTGGCGTGGGTTTCCTCGACGCCGGCAACGAGATCCTGCCGATTGCCTTGCACTACAAGGGCCTCGACCCCAATAGCCAGAAGCGTGAGGACTATGTGCAAGCCCAGGCCGTGATGATGAAGATTCGCCCTTACGTCACTTACTTCAACTCGTCGCGCTACGGCATGGACCTGGCCAACGGTGATATCTGTGTGGGCGTGGGCTGGTCCGGCGGTGTCGCATTGGCCACGCGACTGGCAGATGCCGCCGGCAAGGGCGTCAAGGTCGAGATGGCACTGCCCAAGGAAGGCGCGCCGATGTGGGCGGACGTGATGATGATCCCGGCCAATGCGCCCGATACTGCAGAGGCCCATGCGTTCATCAATTACATCCTGCGCCCGGACGTGATTGCGCGCATCAGCAACAAGATCGGCTACCCCAACCCGAACAAGGACGCTACTGCGCTGGTCGACGCCAGCATCCGCAACGACCCCAACATGTATGTGCCGGAGGAAGCGCGCAAGACCCTGTTCGCCCTGGAGCCGATCCCGGCCGCCGTGGAGCGCATCCGTACCCGCACCTGGACCGCCATCAAGAGCAACCGCTGATCAGGATGGCCTGACCCCGCAATGGGTCAGGCCTGCATGCCGTAAAACAGCAACTCGGTGATACGCCTGACCTGGGTAGAGTGCGCGTCGATATCCGGGTGTTCCTGGTTCACCAGTCGGAACAGTTGCAGGTGCGAATAGTCGTTCAACAGGAACGCGGCCAATTCCACATCGAGCTGCGGACGCAGCTTGCCAGCCCGTTGCAATTCCCGCAGCAATTCGCTGATTTCGGCCCTGAGCGCATCGTTCATGGCCCGATAGCCTGCCGGCAGTTCATTGTTGCCACCGAAGAGAATCAGCGGCAGCAGTTCACGCCACAGGCTGGGGTGCATGACTTCCAACGCATAGCCGGTAAGAAGGCGTTCCAGGTGGCAGAGCGCCTCGACCGGGTCGTCTATTTCGTGGATCCGGCTGCGGGTGTCGATGATCGCGCGTTGATCGGCGTGGTGCAGGATTTCCAGGATGATTTCCTGCTTGTTGCCGAAGTACTTGAACACCGTCGGCGGCGACACCCCGGCCTGGCTGGCGATCTGTTCGATGGTGGTGTTCTGGAAACCCTGGCGTTCAAACAGTTCGATCGCGGCCTTGCTGATGGCTTGCCGGCGTTCGGCTTTCTGACGTTCACGCAGTCCGCTCACAGGAGATCCTTGTCACGAGTAAAAAGAGGGGCGCTTGTCGCCCCGGTATCCCTGCAAAATACTTAATTGGGTAAAGCTTTTAAAGCACTAATTGCCATTCAAGGGGTTTGCCGCTGATGCTTCTTCAGCCTGTAGGCAAATTGAGCGCGGCTGAGCCCCACGAGCCTGGCGGCGGCGGCCAGGTTGCCGGCGTTTTGTTGCAGCGCTTCATTGATCAGGCGCGATTCAAGGCCGTCGATGGAAAACCCCTGGTCCAACTGGCCAAGGGTGTCCAGCAGTGCAGGGCGGGGCGCTGTGGTGGTTAGCTGCGGCCCGCTGTTTGACAGGCTGCCGTGGTCGTCCAGGCCATAGGGATCGGCGGGCATCGGCTCGTTGCGAAACAGGTGCACCAGGTCAATCGCTTGGCCTTCGTCACTGGCGATCAGGCCGCGTTCGATCAGGTTTTGCAGCTCGCGCACATTGCCCGCGAAGTCATAGCGCAGCAAAACCTTCAGGGCGCGCATGGTCAGGCCCGCCGGCGTTCGCGCGTATTCCTGGCAGAAGCGCGTGAGGAATGCGTTGATCAGCAGCGGGATGTCGTCCCTGCGTTCGCGTAGCGGTGGCAGGGCGATGGGGTAGACATTCAGCCGGTAGAACAGGTCTTCACGAAACGTACCGTCAGCCACGGCTTTACGCAGGTCGATATTGGTGGCGGCGACCACGCGCACATCCACCTTGATACCGCGCACGCCGCCGACCCGTTCGATTTCCCGTTCCTGCAAGGCCCGCAGCAACTTGCTCTGCCCGCCCAGGCTGAGGCTGGTGATTTCATCCAGGAACAGCGTGCCGCCCTGGGCTCGTTCGAAACGTCCAGGGCGCGAGTGCGTCGCGCCGGTATAGGCACCGCGTTCGACACCGAAGAGTTCGGCCTCGATCAGGTTATCCGGAATGGCGGCGCAATTGAGCGCCACGAACGGGCCGTCATGGCGGTGACTGAGCTGGTGCAACTGGCGCGCAAACATCTCCTTGCCCACCCCGGACTCACCGCTGATCAACACCGTTGCCGGGGTCAGCGCGACGCGTTGCAGGGCTTGTGTCGCGGCGTTGAACGCGGCGCTGGCGCCCACCAGCGTTTGCGGCGGGTTGGCCCTGGCGCTGCGGCTCACCGGGTGCTCGGGCGTGGGCGCGAGCGTGGTGCTGGTGACGGCCTGGGACACATTCAGGTAGCGCAGGTCCTGCTCGACGTCACCCCATTGCTCGGCCGTCTTGCCGATCACCCGACAGCTGCGGTGGCCCATGCCACGGCATTCCACTTCGCGGAAAATCACCATTTGCCCGAACAGGCCACTGACGAAACCGATGGCATAGCCGGTTTCAGTCCAGCACACCGGGTCCTGGCCGATGCCGTAGGCGCGCACATGCTCATCGGCCTCGCAGGAGTGGTGCCAGAGGAACTCACCTTCATAGAACCCCGAATCGGCATCGAACTTGAAGTGCAGCGGCTCGACCTTGGTCATGCCCTCCAGGGTGTGCAGGTGTGTCCCGGCGCGAAACACCGCGGCGGCATCGGCCTGTGGCCAGCGCTCGCGTATCAACCGCGCATCCCGCGCGCCGGAGGCATAACCGGTGCGGGTGAACAGGCCGCGCGCCTGCTCCAGGCCCAGGCGCTCGATGACCTCCCCGCGCAGGGCGCCGAACGACGAACTGTGCAGCAACAACATGCGTTGATCGTTGAGCCAGATACGCCCGTCTTCGGGAGAAAAAAACAGGCAGTCGGTCAGTTCCGCCGGCGTGGGCGAGCTGCCGGCGCTGAGTTGGCGGCTGTCGCCGCGCGGATGGAAGGCCGCGTTGGCCACCCGGTCGTCGGGCAGCGCACTGGGGGGATTAGTCATTGTTATGCCCCTGCAAAGCGAGTGAACGATATGAGTAACTGCTCAGATAGTTATTAAACATAACCTTATCAATTGAACAAGTGGCAGGGCCCCGGTTCTTGCAGGCAACCGCTCGGTGGGGGGTGAGCGCAGCGCGGCGGGCTGCGACCCAGAGCCCTCGACGCGTTACGTCAGCAGCTTTGCGCGCAAGCGGCACAGCCTTTGCTCAAGGCTTGATGCGGCGTTTGCACCCTGTGCAGGCGATGACAATTACAAGAACTCGGAGTTGCCATGTCAGTGTCTGAAACCACTCACTTTCTACAGCGGGCCATTGCGTCCGAATGCCTGTTCAACGGCGATTGGATACCCGCCTCGGGGTCCGTGATCCCAGTGATCGAACCCGCCACCGGCGAACCCCTGATGCGCTGCGCCATGGCCACCCCGGCCGACATCGCCATCGCCTGCCGCAACGCGGCCCTGGCGCAGCCGGCATGGGCTGCATTCGGCCCTCGGGAGCGCGCCGAGGTGTTTCGCAAGGCGGCGGACCTGGCTCAGCAGTCCTTCGCGGAACTGGCGCTGTATGTCGCGCGGGAAACCGGCGGCGCATTGTTCAAGGGTGAACACGAAGTGCGCGAAGCGATAGTGCTGCTGCATCAGGCGGCGGGGCTGTTGTCCCAACCGCACGGGGTGGTGCTGCCCAGTGAAGCCGGGCGCCTGTCCTATGCGCGGCGTCAGCCCCATGGCGTGGTCGGAGTGATTTCGCCGTTCAATTTTCCGCTGATCCTGTCGCTGCGCTCGGTGGCGCCGGCGCTGGCGGCGGGCAATGCGGTGGTGCTCAAGCCCGACCCGCAGACGCCGGTCAGCGGTGGTTTTCTCATCGCCCGGCTGTTCGAAGAGGCGGGCTTGCCCAAGGGCCTGCTGCAGGTGTTGCCCGGCGCTGCGCCGGAGGGGGAGGCGCTGTGCCGCGATCCGAATGTGCGGATGATTGCGTTCACCGGATCCACGGCGGCGGGGCGCAAAGTCGCCGAAGTGGCGGGGCGACACCTGAAAAAAGTCGCGCTGGAACTGGGTGGCAAAAACCCGCTGATCATTCTCGAAGACGCCGACCTCGACCTGGCCGCGAGCAATGCCGCCTGGGGCGCCTGGATGCACCAGGGGCAGATCTGCATGGCGACCGGCTTGATTCTCGCCCATGAATCCATCGCCGAACGCCTCACGCGCAAGTTGGTGGACAAGGCCCGGGCGTTGACGGTGGGCAATGCCGCCCGGGGTGAGGCCGCGCTCGGCCCATTGATCAACCAACGGCAATTGCAGCGCGTACACGCAATCGTCAGCGACAGCCTGCAAGCGGGCGCGCGGTTGGAGGCGGGCGGCGAATATGACCGGTTGTTCTACCAGCCCACCGTGCTCAGTGGCGTGCGTCCGGGTATGCGCGCGTTTGAGGATGAAATCTTCGGCCCGGTGGCCACGGTGGTCAGCTTCGCCACGGACGAGGAGGCCATCGAACTGGCCAACCGCACCGAGTACGGCCTGTCGGCCGCCATCATCTCGCCGTCGGTCGGGCGCGCCATGGCCATCGGCGAGCGGCTTGACTGCGGCCTGCTGCATATCAACGACCAGACCGTGGCCGACGAATGCATCAACCCGTTCGGCGGGCGCGGCGCCTCCGGTAATGGCGGCAGCGTGGGCGGGCCGGCCGACTGGGACGAGTACAGCCAGTGGCAGTGGGTCACGCTGAAAAATACACCGCCTGCCTATCCGTTCTGAGCCCTGGCTCATCGGTTTGATCCACCCATGCCTATACAAAAACAAGAGGGCTTGAACATGAACCTGCAGAACAAAACCTTGATCGTCACTGGCGTCGCTTCCGGCATTGGCGCCGAGCTGGCGCGGCTTGCGCGCTTCCAGGGGGCCACGGTGATCGGCGTTGATCGCCATGCACCGCAACTGACCCTGGATAGCTTCGTCCAGGCTGACCTGGGCGACCCTGCCAGCATCGATGCGCTGGTGGCACGCCTGCCGGCGCGCATCGATGGGCTGTGCAACATTGCCGGCGTGCCCGGTACGGCGCCCTTGCAAGCGGTGGCCACGGTCAATTACCTGGGGCTGCGGCACCTGACCCAATCGCTGCTGCCACGCATGCCGGCGGGCGGCAGCATCGTCAATGTCGCCTCGGTCCTCGGTGCGCAATGGCCGCAACGGCTGGAGCGGCACAAGGCCCTGGCCGCGACGCCAAGCTTCGAGGCAGGGCAGCAGTGGCTGGCGGCCAACCCGGTGGAGCAGGACAACTGTTATCAGTACTTCAAGGAAGCGCTGATCGTGTGGAGCTTCCAGCAATCCCAGGGCTGGTTTCGCGATCACTCGGTACGCATCAACTGCGTCGCGCCGGGGCCGGTGTTTACCCCGATTCTCGGCGATTTCGTCAGCATGCTCGGGCCGGAACGGGTGGCCGCAGACAGCCAGCGCATGACCCGGCCAGCCCTGGCCGATGAGGTGGCGGCGGTGATTGCCTTCCTCTGCTCGGACGCCGCGCGCTGGGTCAACGGGGTCAATCTGCCGGTGGACGGTGGCTTGGCCGCGACCTACGTGTAGCGCTTGCAGCGGCGCTAAACCCCGGCGCGGCGCCTTCGCGCCGGGGGTCTTGAACAACAACAAAAATACAGGACATCCAAGATGCTCAAGCCTATCTTGCGGACGGTTGCGGCCATGCCTTTTGTCGCACTGTCATCGATTGCACACGCTTACGACCTGCCCGGGCTCAACCTCGGCAGCACCAGTTTCTACGACGGCTCACCGGCCCCGGCCGGCCCTGGCTGGTACCTGGAGGAATACCTGACGTACTCCCGAGCCAGCCGCTTCAATGACGCCAACGGTCACAAGCTGGCGTTGCCCAAGCAGGACCTGGACGTGGTGGCGCCCACCACGCAGATCATCTACCTCGGGCAACCCCTGGCCAATGGTGCGATGCCGGGACTCACCCTGATCAATACCTCCCTGGTCCACGCAGATGTCGACGATGGCTTGAACAATGCGGCGCTGAGTTCTCGCGCCGGGTTTGGTGATGTGACTGTGGGGCCCTTCCTGCAACTGCCGACCCTGAGCCGCGCGGATGGCAGCCCGTTGTTGACCCAACGTGTCGAAGCCGATATCTCGGTGCCGGTGGGGGCCTATGACCGCAAGCGCTCGATCAACCCAGGCAGCAACTTCTGGTCATTCAACCCGTATTATGCGGCAACGTACTGGTTCAGCCCGAAGTGGTCGGCGAGCGGGCGTTTCATGTACCTGTGGAATGGCAAGAATGATGAGCCGCAGGCCGGTTTTGGGGATGTTTCCGATACCCAGGCCGGCCAGGCGTTGCATGCCAACCTGACCGTGCAATATGCCTTGAACCAGCAACTGAGCGTGGGGGTGAACGGCTACTGGTTGAAGCAGATCACCGACACCCAGGTGGACGGGCACGCCGTGAGCGGGCGCCGGGAGAAGGTCTGGGCCATGGGCCCAGGCCTGTTATACGCCTTCAACAAGGAGAACGTGCTATCGGTGAACGCCTACTTTGAACAGCAGGCTGAGAACCGCACCGAGGGCAACAAACTGGTGCTCAATTGGCTGCACAAGTTCTAGGCTTTGGTGTGCCCGGCCGCTTCCGGGGTGGACAGGTTCAGTGGCGCCTTACGCACCATGACGGTGATGATGGCCAGCGCCGCGATCGCCAACCCGGGGGAGGTCGCCAGCAGGACGCCTGTGGTGCCCGCACCTGCGGCGAGCAGTTGTCCCGCCGCCAGCGGTCCGGCCACCGAGCCCAGCCGGCCGATGGCCACGGCCGCACCGACGCCGGTGGCGCGCACCGCCGTTGGATAGGAGGGCGGTGCCGACGCATAGAGCACCAACTGCGCGGCCATGACGAACAAGCCCGCGGCGAAACCGGCGATGGCCATGGGCACGATGCCCACCGACAGCCCGACCCCGGCCAGGGCCGCGAGCAACCCGGCATACACGAACAGCACCACTCTGAGGGCATTGCAGCGGTCCAGCAGGACACCGCCGAGCAGCGAGCCAAGGGCGCCGCCGATGTTGAACAGCATCTGCACCATGCCCGCCTGGGGTTTGCTGAAGCCTTGTTCGAGCAACAACGACGGCAGCCAGTTGAGCAGCATGTACATCACGGTCAGGGTGAAGAAGTAGCTGAGCCACAAGGCCAGCGTGGTGCCTGCGCGCCCTTCGCCGAACAGCGCCTGGCGAGTGGAGGGGCGGGCACTGAGGGTATTGTCGAGCTGTTGGCGAAAGGCATTGGACTCGGGCAGCAGCAGGATCATCAACGGCACGGCCAGCAAGGGCGCCAGGCCGCCGATGATAAAGGTGGTCTGCCAGTGCTCACTGGAAAACATCGCCACCACCGCCGCCAATGCGCCGCCCAACGGCACGCCGCAGTACATCACGCTGATGGCGGTGCCCCGGCTGCGTTCGCTGACCGCTTCGGCGCACAGCGCGATCAGGTTGGGCAGCGCGGCACCCAGCCCGAGGCCGGTCAGAAAGCGCACCAACAGCAGGCTCGAGTAGCTTTCGACAAACGCGGTGCAAAGCGAGAACAGCCCGAACAGCAGCACGGCGATCACCAGGATTTTCTTGCGCCCGATTCGGTCGGCGACCCAGCCGCCGAAGAACGCCCCCGGCAGCAGGCCAATGATCCCGACGCTGAACACCCAACCGAGCATCTTCGGGTCCAGGGCAAAACTCTGGCGCAACCCCGCGGCGGCGGTTCCGGCGGCTTGCAGATCGAACCCTTCGATCAGCGCAACGATAAAGCACAACGCGATAGTCAGCGTCGAACGACGCGATGGACTGTCCATGGGCAAACCTCATTGTTGTTGTTTTTGTTGTGGTGGCGAGCGCAAGTGGCTGCTACTGATTAAGATAACAAAGATAACTAAAAAATGAATGGCGTATTAAAAATGCTAAAAACAGTAAATAAGTGCTTTAAATTCATGGTGTTGTGATGCGTGTCAGTGTTCATCATAAAAATAGATAGCTTTATTAATGTTCGATTATCGGTCAGTTGCTGTTGACGAGTGCCGTCGGCTGTTTCCATTCTCTGTTGGCGAAGCCGAACGGGCCGAGCGTGTGCCACCCCCAAAAACAACAACAAAAAATGGACAACGAACATGCCAAAACTCCCGATGGAGGACGCCGTTGCAGTGGCGTCCGTCTCCTGTGTGTCGAACCGCAAGCCAGGCCTGGTCATGGCGTTGCTGGCCTTGAGCGTGTTGCCCTCCCAGCTGTGGGCGGCCGGCTTTATCGACGACAGCCACGGCACCTTGACCCTGCGCAATTACTATCTGGATCGCGACTACAAGGACGACGGTGCAAAGACCGCTGCGCGAGAATGGGCCCAGGCGTTCATCCTCAACCTGGAATCGGGGTACACCCCGGGCCCGCTGGGCTTTGGCCTGGATGTGCGCGGGTTGATGGGGGTCAAGCTCGATTCTTCGCCGGACCGCAGCGGCACCGAGTTGTTGCCGGTGTCGGCCAGCGACAAGCGTGCCGCCGATGAGTACTCGCGCCTGGCGCCGACCGCCAAGATGCGGTTTGCCCAAACCACCGTGAAGACCGGTGACGTGTCGATCTTCCTGCCGTTCGCCTTTGCCAGCCCGTCGCGCCTGCTGCCGCAAACCTTTCGCGGCACCACCTTGAGCTCCAAGGACATCGACGGCCTGACCTTCAATACCGGCTATATCGACCGCATCAACAAACGCGACTCCACCAGCTACCAGGCCATGACCATCGCCTCGCCCAACCGGCGTTTCAACGCCACCGCCACCACCTCGCACCTGGCTTACGTCGGCGGTGACTACCAGGTCAACAAAGACCTCAGCCTGCGCGCCTATCACTCGCAGATAGCCGACCTCTACCAGCAGGACACCCTGGCGTTGCTGCACAATCTGCCCGTGGGCGATGGCGTGCTCACCAGCGACCTGCGCAGTTTCTTCAGTCGCGAGGACGGCAGCGCCAAGGCGGGGAACGTGGATAACCGCAACCTCTCGGCGTTGTTTGGCTACCGCCTGGGCGGTCACAAATTCAGCCTGGGCTACATGCATTCCAGTGGGGAGACGGCCACGCCCTATATCTCCGGGACGGAGCTGATGGGCATGAGCGAACTGACCATGAGTTCGGACTTTCTCAACGCCAAGGAGCGCACCTGGCAGGCGATCTACGACTACGACTTCGCGGCTTCCGGTTTACCGGGCCTGAAGGGCCGGCTGCGTTACGTGCGCGGCGATAACATCGAGCTGGCGGCATTCAACGCCGAGGATCGCAAGGAGCGCGAGTTCCAGATGGAGCTGGGCTACGTGATCCAGAGCGGCCCGCTGAAGAACGTCGGGCTGCTGGCGCGCAAGTCGATCTATCGCAATGACTTCCCGGCTGGCGCGGCATTTCGCGATGAAAACCAGACCCGTTTCCTGGTGCTCTACACCGTGGCGCTCTGGTAAGCCGTCAGTCCTGATACACCTTCTTCAGCAAGCGCAGCAGCTCTGCACGTTCCTCAGCGTCCAGGGCTGCGGTGGAGTCCAGGTCACTCTGGACGGCGATCTCTTTGAGCGCCTTGAGCAGAGTTTCGCCGGTCTTGCTGAGGAAGATCCCATAGGAGCGCTTGTCTGGTTTGCAGCGCACACGCACGGCGAGGGCGCGGCTTTCCAGCTTGTTCAGCAACGGCACCACCTGGGGCGGCTCAATCGCCAGCGCGCGAGCCAGGTCGGTCTGCATCAGGCCGGGATTCTGCTCGATGATCGCCAGGGCCGAGAACTGAGCGGGGCGCAGGTCGTGCTCGGCAAGCCGACCGATCAGGTTCTGGAACAGCTTGAGCTGCGCACGCCGTATGGCGTAACCAATCAGGTCGTCCAGGGCCGAATCCAGCGGCGCACGCCCCTCGGTGGTGTCGGGCAGGGCCAGGTTGGCGTCGGCGATGTTGGAAGGCTTGGCCATTGACAGTGCAATCCTCAGAAGGTGGAGGTTAAGAAAGCTATCTAGTTTGCCGAGGTTCGCGAGCCATGGCTATGCCGGCTTTTCATAACGCCCGAGCGGCTTAGGTTTTACAAGGGGAAAATATTGGTTATCAAGGTTAATAGTTAATTGACATAACTATATTTGCGGTTTAATTTCGAATCATCTTCCAACCAAGAACAAGAGCGTACCGTCATGAGCAATTACGAAGGCCGTTGGACCACCGTCAAGGTTGAAATCGAGGAAGGCATTGCCTGGGTCATTCTCAATCGCCCGGAAAAACGCAACGCCATGAGCCCGACCCTGAACCGCGAAATGATCGACGTCCTGGAAACCCTGGAGCAGGACCCCGCCGCCGGCGTGCTGGTACTGACCGGTGCCGGTGAAGCCTGGACCGCCGGCATGGACCTCAAGGAATACTTTCGCGAAGTGGATGCCGGCCCGGAAATCCTCCAGGAGAAAATCCGCCGCGAAGCCTCGCAATGGCAATGGAAACTGCTGCGCATGTACGCCAAGCCCACCATCGCCATGGTCAATGGCTGGTGCTTCGGCGGCGGCTTCAGCCCATTGGTGGCGTGCGACCTGGCGATCTGCGCCGACGAAGCCACCTTCGGCCTCTCGGAAATCAACTGGGGCATCCCACCGGGCAACCTGGTGAGCAAGGCCATGGCCGACACCGTGGGCCATCGTCAATCGCTGTACTACATCATGACCGGCAAGACCTTCGGCGGGCAGAAGGCCGCCGAGATGGGCCTGGTCAACGAAAGCGTACCGCTGGCGCAACTGCGCGAAGTGACCATCGAACTGGCGCGCAACCTGCTGGAGAAAAACCCGGTGGTGCTGCGGGCGGCCAAGCATGGCTTCAAGCGTTGCCGCGAACTGACCTGGGAGCAGAACGAGGATTACCTCTACGCCAAGCTCGATCAGTCGCGCCTGCTCGACACCGAAGGCGGCCGCGAGCAGGGCATGAAGCAGTTCCTCGACGACAAGAGCATCAAGCCCGGCCTGCAGACGTACAAACGCTGAGGCTAGTCGGCGAATGGCGGGCGCATCCCGCTGTTCGCCGCCTCACCCTGGCGCTACTGTGACATCGCTTGAATGCATTCCCCATAAAGACAATAAAGAGGAATCACCATGCTGGACGTGCCCCTGTTGATCGGCGGCCGGTCGTGCCCCGCCCGTGACGGTCGAACCTTCGAGCGTCGCAACCCGGTGACCGGTGAAGTGGTTTCGCGGGTTGCCGCCGCGACCCTGGACGATGCCGACGCCGCCGTGGCCGCAGCCCAGGCGGCGTTCCCCGGCTGGGCCGCGCTGGCGCCGAACGAACGCCGCACCCGGTTGCTCAAGGCGGCCGAGCACTTGCAGGCGCGCAGCGCCGAATTCATTGCCGCCGCCGGCGAAACCGGCGCCATGGCCAACTGGTATGGCTTCAACGTGCGCCTGGCCGCCAACATGCTGCGTGAAGCGGCGTCGATGACCACCCAGATCACCGGTGAAGTGATTCCCTCCGATGTGCCCGGCAGTTTCGCCATGGCCCTGCGTCAGCCGTGCGGCGTGGTGCTGGGGATTGCGCCGTGGAATGCCCCGGTCATCCTCGCCACCCGCGCCATCGCCATGCCGCTGGCCTGCGGCAATACCGTGGTGCTCAAGGCTTCTGAGTTAAGCCCGGCAGTGCATCGCCTGATTGGCCAGGTCTTGCAGGATGCCGGGCTGGGCGATGGCGTGGTCAACGTCATCAGCAACGCACCGGCCGATGCCGCCGCGATTGTCGAGCGCCTGATCGCCAACCCGGCGGTGCGCCGGGTCAACTTCACCGGCTCGACCCATGTCGGGCGGATTGTCGGCGAACTCTCGGCGCGTCACCTCAAGCCGGCCTTGCTGGAACTGGGCGGCAAGGCGCCGCTCCTGGTGCTCGACGACGCCGACCTGGATGCGGCGGTTGCCGCGGCAGCGTTTGGTGCCTACTTCAACCAGGGGCAGATTTGCATGTCCACCGAGCGCCTGATTGTCGATGCCAAGGTCGCCGATGCGTTTATCGCCAAGCTGACCGCCAAGGTCGCCAGCCTGCGCGCCGGTGACCCCGCGGCGGCGGAGTCGGTCTTGGGTTCCCTGGTGGATGCCAGCGCCGGCACACGCATCAAGGCCCTGATCGACGATGCGCTGGACAAGGGCGCACGGCTGGTCGCGGGCGGCCAGTTGGAGGGCAGCATCCTGCAGCCGACCCTGATCGATGGCGTCACCGAGAACATGCGCTTGTACCGCGAAGAATCCTTCGGCCCGGTGGCGGTGTTGCTGCGCGGTGACGGTGATGAAGCACTGCTGCGCCTGGCCAACGACTCCGAGTTCGGCCTGTCGGCGGCGATCTTCAGCCGCGACACCGGGCGTGCGCTGGCGCTGGCGCAGCGGGTGGAGTCGGGCATTTGCCACATCAACGGGCCGACCGTGCATGACGAGGCGCAGATGCCCTTTGGCGGGGTCAAGTCCAGCGGTTACGGCAGCTTTGGCGGCAAGGCGTCGATTGAACACTTCACGCAATTGCGCTGGGTGACCTTGCAGAACGGGCCGCGGCATTACCCGATCTGAGCAGGCGTCGCGACATAACAATAACAAGGCGGCTGTGATCCGCCTTGCTGGAGGACACCCTTGTGAGTTCCGAATTCAGACCGCAACCCCAGCCCGCACCGCGCTACCGCGAGGTCTCCATCGGCCACGCCCCGGTGGCGGTCACTGAAGAGCAGGGCGTGCTGCATATGCGTTCCCTGGAGCCATTGGCCGAGTTGCCGGCGCGCTTGCTCGATCGTCTGGTGCATTGGGCCCGGGTGCGTCCCGAGCAGACCTTCATTGCCGCACGCCAGGCCGATGGTGACTGGCGTCGCGTCAGCTACGCGCAGATGCTTGAGAGCGTGCGGGCGATTGCCCAGGCCTTGCTGAGTTACGGCCTGTCGGCAGACAAGCCGCTGGCGTTGCTGTCGGGCAACGACATCGAGCATCTGCAACTGGCCCTCGGCGCGATGTACGCCGGTATCCCTTACTGCCCGGTGTCGCCGGCGTATTCGTTGTTGTCCCAGGACTTCGCCAAGCTGCGGCATGTATGCGACCTGCTGCAGCCGGGGTTGGTGTTCGTCAGCGATGCGGCGGCCTACCAGCGCGCGATCGACGCGGTATTGCCGGCCGAGACGCCGCTGATCTGCGTGCGCGGCCATGTGCCGGGACGCACCCAGGTCAGCTTCGCGAGCCTGCTGCAAACCCCGGGCGGCAGTGCGGCCGATCAGGCGTTCAATGTCACCGGCCCGGACAGCATCGCCAAGTTTCTTTTCACCTCGGGCTCGACCAAATTGCCCAAGGCGGTGATCACCACGCAACGCATGCTCTGCGCCAACCAGCAGATGCTGTTGCAGACGTTTCCGGTGTTCGGCGAAGAGCCGCCGGTGCTGGTGGACTGGTTGCCGTGGAATCACACCTTCGGCGGCAGCCACAACGTCGGCATCGTGCTCTACAACGGCGGCACCTTTTACCTCGACGCTGGCAAGCCCACGGCCCAGGGGTTTGCCGAGACCCTGCGCAACCTCAAGGAGGTGTCGCCCACGGCCTATCTGACGGTGCCCAAGGGTTGGGAAGAGTTGGTCAGCGCCCTGGAGCAGGATGCCGAGTTGCGCGAGTGCTTTTTTGCGCGAATGAAATTGTTTTTCTTCGCTGCCGCGGGCCTGTCGCAAAGTGTCTGGGACCGCCTCGACCGGGTGGCCGAACAGCACTGCGGAGAACGCATCCGCATGATGGCCGGGCTGGGCATGACCGAAGCCGCGCCATCCTGCACCTTCACCACTGGGCCGTTGTCCATGGCCGGCTATATCGGTTTGCCCGCGCCGGGCTGCGAGGTGCGCCTGGTGCCGGTGGACGGCAAGTTCGAAGGGCGCTTCCGCGGGCCGCACATCATGCCGGGGTACTGGCGGGCGCCGGAACAAACCGCCGAGGTGTTCGACCCGCACGGCTTCTATTGTTCGGGGGACGCGATCAAGCTCGCCGACCCGAATCGGCCGCAACTGGGGCTGATGTTCGACGGGCGCATCGCCGAGGATTTCAAACTGTCCTCCGGGGTGTTTGTCAGCGTCGGGCCGTTGCGTAATCGCGCGGTGCTGGAAGGCTCGCCGTATGTGCAGGACCTGGTGATTGCCGCGCCGGACCGCGAATGCCTGGGCGCCCTGGTCTTCCCCAGGCTCTACGAATGCCGCCGGCTGGCGGGCTTGAACGCCGACGCGAGCGACGCCGACGTACTCGCCAGCGCGCCGGTGCGCCAATGGTTCGGCGACTGGTTGCAGCGCCTCAATCGCGATGCCACCGGCAATGCCAGCCGTTTGGAATGGATTGCCTTGCTCGACGAGCCGGCGTCTATCGACCGTGGGGAAATTACCGACAAGGGGTCGATCAACCAGCGTGCGGTACTGCAATGGCGCGCGGCCAAGGTCGAGGCGCTGTATCGCGGTGAAGATGCTGCGATCCTGCGTGCCGAGCCCAAGCCTTGAGCGGCGTGGGGCAGTATTCGGCGTTTGCCGACGTGGCGATTTACGAGGCGCTACGCACGCCGTGGGTCGACCTCGGTGGCGCCTTGTCCCTGGTCTCGCCCATCGACCTGGGGATCAAGGTCGGCCGTGAAGTCCTGGCCCGTGCCGGTATCGACCCGCTGGCGGTGGACAGCGTGCTGGCCGGCTCCATGGCCCAGGCCAGCTTCGATGCCTATTTGCTGCCGCGGCATGTCGGGTTGTACAGCGGCGTGGCGCAATCGGTTCCGGCGCTGGGGGTGCAGCGCATCTGCGCCACGGGTTTCGAGTTGTTGCGCCAGGCCGCTGAGCAACTGCGCGACGAGGTGCAACTGGCCTTGTGCGTGGCCAGTGAGTCGATGTCCCGCAACCCGATTGCGGCCTACACCCACCGGGATGGGTTTCGTCTCGGTGGCGAGGTGCAATTCAAGGATTTTCTCTGGGAAGCCCTATACGACCCGGCCCCGGGGCTGGACATGATCGCCACCGCCGACCACCTGGCGCGCCGCCATGGCCTGAGCCGCGAGGCCGTGGACCGTTACGCCTGCGCGAGCCATCAGCGTGCGTTGCAGGCGCAGCGTGACGGTGCGTGGGCTGAAGAGATCGTGACGGTCGATAACCAAGTGTTCGAGCTGGAGGGGTATCAGCCGCGTGGCATCAGCCTGGCGCGCCGCGCCGCTGCCGTCACCCAGGACAGCCACCCACGGCCCACCGACCTTGCGGCCCTGGCGCGCTTGCGCGCCGTGCATGCCAATGGCGTGCAAACCGCTGGCAACAGCTGCGCGGTGGTCGATGGTGCAGCGGCAGCCCTGGTCGGGCGCGCCTCGGCCTGCCCGCGTGTGCCCCTGGCCCGGCTGCTGGCCAGCGCGGTGGTCGGTGTGGCGCCGGAGTTCATGGGCATCGGTCCGGCGCCGGCGATCCGCTTGCTGCTGCATCGCAGCGGGTTGAGCCTGGATGACATCGGCCGTTTCGAGATCAACGAAGCGCAGGCGGCCCAGGTATTGGCGGTGGCCCAGGAACTGGAGTTGGACAGCACCCGGCTCAACGTCCAGGGCGGTTCGCTGGCGGTGGGGCATCCATTGGCCGCCACCGGCCTGCGCTTGGTCATGACGCTGGCCGGGCAATTACGCCGGCACAACCTGCGCTACGGGATTGCCGCTGCCTGCGTCGGCGGTGGGCAGGGCATGGCGTTGTTGATCGAGAACCCGGCCTATCGCGGTTGAGCGTTCAACGGTGTAACTCCTTTTTATTCGATGAGGTTTGCCATGTGGAGCTATCAGGCGCCGCTGCGCGATATGCAATTTGTGCTTGAACATTGGCTGCAAGCCCCCCAGGCGTGGAGCCATGTTCCGGCGTTCGAAGCGCTGGACATGTCTCTCGCCGTTCAAGTGTTGGAGGAAGCGGCGCGCTTCAGCCAGGGGGTGCTGGCGCCCCTGAACAGTAGCGGCGATCGTCAAGGCTGTCGCTGGAACGCCGGCCAGGTCAGCACGCCGGACGGTTTCGCCGAGGCCTATCGCGCCTATGTCGACGGTGGCTGGCCGGCCTTGGCGTGCGCTGAAGGGCAGGGCGGCCAGGGGTTGCCGCAACTGCTCGACGCGGCGCTGCAAGAGATGCTCTACGCCAGCAACCACGCGTGGGCCATGTACACCGGGATCGCCCACGGCGCCTACCTCTGCCTCAAGACCCACGCCGCGCCCTGGTTGCAGGCGCGTTACTTGCCCGAGATCATCAGTGGGCATGCCTTGCCCACCATGTGCCTGACCGAGCCCCAGGCCGGCAGCGATGTCGGGTTGCTGCGCTGTCGCGCGACCCCCGAGGGCGATGGCCGTTATCGCCTGCAGGGCAACAAGTTGTTTATCTCCGGCGGCGAGCACGACCTCACGCCCAATATCCTGCACCTGGTACTGGCGCGCCTGCCCGATGCGCCGCCGGGCAGTCGCGGCCTTTCACTGTTCCTGGTGCCCAAGCGACTGGACGACGGCCAGGCCAACGCTGTGCATTGCGACGGCATTGAACACAAGATGGGCATCAAGGGCAGCGCCACGTGCTCGCTGGTGTTCGACGGCGCCCTAGGCTGGCTGATCGGCGACGCCAACCGCGGCCTGGCGGCGATGTTCGTGATGATGAACTCGGCGCGCCTGCATGTCGGCCTGCAAGGCCTGGGGCATGTCGAGGCGGCTTGGCAGAACGCTGCGCAATACGCCGCCGAGCGCGTGCAAATGCGTGCGCCGTCGAGGCCGCAAGGGGTATCGGCCCAAGCGGCTGACCCTATCCGTTATCACCCGGCGATGCGCCGCGTGTTGCTGGAGTTGCGCACGGCCAGCGAGGGGATGCGGGCCATCGGTTATTGGGCCGCGCATTTGCTCGATCAGGCCGAGCATGACCCGGACCCGCAAGCGCGAGCGTGCGCCGGTCAACTGGCGCAGTTGCTGACGCCGATCATCAAGGCGTTTTTCACCGAGCAGGGTTTCCGTCAGGCGAGCAATGCCTTGCAGGTCTTCGGCGGTTACGGCTACGTCGCCGAGTTCGCCATCGAGCAAACGCTGCGCGACAGTCGCATCGCGATGATCTATGAGGGCAGCAACGAGATCCAGGCCAATGACCTGCTGCTGCGCAAGGTGCTGGGCGATGAGGGGCGAGCCTTCGACTTGCTGCTGGCAGTGCTGCGCACCGAGGCCGGGCAGGGCGGCCAATGCGCCGCGTGTGCAGGTTTCGCCTACGCGCTGGGCAGCCTGTGTGACGCGCTGGCCCGTGTGGTCGAGGCCATACGTGAACGGGCGCTGGAAGACAGCGAGTACCCCTATCGGGCCGCGCCGGACTTTCTCCAGTTATGCGGCGTGGCCCTGCTGGCCCTGGCATGGGCGCGGGCCGCTCGGGTTTCCCGGGCATTGCCCGAGGACGATCCGTTGCGCGCCGCCAAGCTGCAAAGCGCCGGGTTCTTTTTCGATTACCTGCCGTCCCGGTTGGCGCAGCACCTGGGCGCGATAGACGCGGCACGCGCGGCGTTGGCGTTCGTCTGACGCGGTCGGATGCTTGCGGTACTACTTGCGGTACTACTAGCGGTACTATGGCGACCCACGTTTTCTGGAAGTTGCCTGGATGAGTAAACCCGGTCAATTGGTGCTGGTTGCACTGCGCAAGATGATCGCCTGCGGCGAGTTGGCGGCGGGCGAGCGGCTGATGGAGATTCCCACGGCGCAACTGTTCGGTGTGTCACGCATGCCCGTGCGTATGGCGTTCCGTACCCTTGAGCAGGAAGGGCTGCTGGTGCCGTTTGGCGGGCGTGGGTATCAGGTGCGTTCGGTCAGCCCGGACGACATTGCCGGCGCCGTCGAAGTGCGTGGCGTGCTCGAGGGCCTGGCTGCGCGTCAAACCGCCGAGCGCGGGTTGTCCGCCGCGGCGCGTGCCACGCTCGAGCGCTGCCTGGTGGAAGGCGATCAACTGTTCGACAAAGGGTACGTGACCGAGGACGACCTTGAGGTCTATCACGACCTGAACATGCGCTTTCACCGCGTCATTGTGGAAGGCAGCCACAACCCGGCGATCGCCGACGCACTGGCACGCAATGATCACCTGCCGTTCGCATCGGTCACCGCGCTGGCGGTGGATCGCGACGACATGGTCCGCGAATACCGGCGTTTCAACTATGCCCACATGCAACATCACTCGGTCTTCGATGCCCTGGTCAATCGCCAGGGCGCGCGGGCCGAAGCGATCATGCGCGAGCACGCCAACGCGACCTTGCGCTATGCCGAGATCTTCGGTTCCGCGACCGCCAACGCGCGGATGAAGGTCATTTTGCCCACGGCGTGACGCCTTTCAGAGATCGAGCACCAGCAGCGGGGTTTTCGCGCGCGAGCAGCAGGGGGTGAACTGGTCGTTCAGCGCTTGTTCCTGCTCGGTGAGGAACAGGTCGCGGTGCTCCGGTATGCCTTCGAGCACGCGGGTCAGGCAGGTTCCGCAAATCCCTTGTTCGCACGACACGGCAATCTCGATACCGTGGCTTTCCAGGACCTGGACCACGCTCCGGTCGGCGGGCACATCGAAGACCTGGCCGCTGCTGGCGAGCTTCACCGAAAACCCTGCGTCGAGGCTGCTGTCCAGCGGCGCCGCAGCGAAGTATTCGCGGTGCAGGCATTCCTCCTGCCAGCCCTGGGCCCGAGCGCTGTCGAGCACATGCTGCATGAAACCGCCGGGGCCGCACACATACAGGTGGACGTTGGCGTCGGGCGCCGCCAGCACCTGGGCGGTGTTCATTGCCGTATGGGGCTGCTCGTCGAAATGCAGGAACACGCGTTCGGCGAACGATGAGTCCTTGAGGCGTTGCACAAAGGCGGCGCGTTCACTGGCGCGGGCGCAATAATGCAGTTCGAAGTCAGCCCCGACATGGGCCAGGCGCTCGGCCATGCACAGGATCGGGGTGATGCCGATGCCGCCGGCGAACAGCAGACTGCGTCGGGCTTCGTGCGCCAGCGGGAACAGGTTGCGCGGTTCGCTGATCTGCAGGCGGGCGCCCTTCTGTATGTGTTCGTGCAAGCAGCGGGAGCCGCCACGGGAGGCCGGGTCGTTGAGCACGCCGATCAGGTAGCGATGCCGTTCTTCCGGGTGATTGCACAGGGAATACTGACGGACCACGCCGTCGGGCAGGTGCACGTCGATATGCGCGCCAGCGCTGAAGGCCGGCAGCGCCTGGCCATCGACACGGGCCAATTCAAAGCTGCAAATGTCCTGGGCTTCGTTGTTGCGGGATACCACCACCACATCGATCATGTTCAGTCCTCGTAGCGTTAGCGCGCGGTTCAGGCGCGGGTCGTGGTGATCAGTTGCGGCGCGAGGGCGCGCTCCTTGGCGATCAGCCGTTCGAGGACCTTGCGTGACTGCACGCCACCGGCATCGATATTGAGCTTGAGCAGATTGCGCGTCGGGTGGGCCAGCAGGTTCTGTTGCTGGCGTTCAAGCATCTCCAGGTCTTCGCTGAAAATCTTGCCCTGGCCTTCGCGAATGCTGGCGGTCAGTGCCTGGTCCTGAGGATTGAAGTTGCGCGCCATGCCCCAGAAGTACCAGATCGATGTCTCGGTTTGCGGGGTGATGAAGTCCACCACGATGCTCGCGGCCTTGTGCTCGGGCGCGGCGTGGTAGCCGCCCTTGCCGGCGTGGGCCACGCCGACTTCGATCAGCACATGGCTGGGCGGGGTGAAGCGGCAGATCTGCCAGCGGTCCACCGGCACGTCATCGGCGAGGTTATTGCCACGCAGGGCCATGCGCCAGAACGGCGGGGCCATGATGTTTTCCATGTGGCGGGCGGTGACGACTTCATCGCCTTCGACCGTGGTCACGGGCGGCGCTTCGTCGATTTCCTTCTGGCCGATGCTGGAGGCGTGGACGTAGGTTTCGTGGGTCAGGTCCATCAGGTTGTCGATCATCAGGCGGTAGTCGCACTGGATGTCAAACAGACCGCCGCCATAGGCCCACTGGTCGCTCACGGCCCATTCCAAGTGGTGGATCAACGCCGGGTCGGCCAGGGCCTGATCGCCGGGCCACACCCAGATGAAACCGTAGCGTTCCACCGCGGCGAAGGTCTTGTTACAGGGAAACCCGCGCACCCGCTGCCCGGGCATTTCGACGGTCTTGCCATCGTCCCCCATGACCAGGCCATGGTAGCCGCAGACCAGCTTACCGTTCTCCACATAGCCCAACGAGAGCGGCGCGCCGCGGTGCGGACAGAAGTCCTCGACAGCCACGACGGCGCCTTCCAGCCCGCGATAAAACACCATTTTTTCCCCGCAGATCTGCCGACCCAGCGGCTTTTGCGCGATTTCATCGGGGGTGCAGGCGACATACCACGTGTTCTTGGGGTACATGGTGACTCTCCAGGCGAGTGATTGTTCTTATTTAATGGATCCATTAAATGAAGTGCGTCACTTGGAGTCAACCTGTGGTTCGGCAGTGTCGAGATTTATTTGGGCGATTATCGATCAGTTTTTATTTACTGGATCCATAATGCGCGCTTGCCTGGTTGCCACGCCGTGCGGCCCGAGCACCTCGTCGCTCTCGCTGGACAACGCCGGCATGACGGCGCGGAGCGTTTGCAGGGTCCTGGGCGCAGGCTCACTCGGTGTTTGTCGCCATCAGAAAGTTGCGCACTTCACCGGTGATATGGCTTTTGCTGCCTTGTTCGAGGATGCCGACGGTTCGCTGCTCCACCGCACCCGGCAACGCCAGGACACGCAGCTGTGGGTCGTGTTGCCAGTCGAAGTTTCTGAGCAGCGGAATAATCGCGATGCCGACGCGTTGTCGGACTAGTTCCGCGATGCCGATGATTGAGTTCAGTTCAAGGATCTGCTTGGGCTCGATCGCTTCCCGTCGGAAAAAGCGCTCCACTTTTCGGCCCACGGCGGTGGTTCTGTCGTAGCGAATGAACGGCTGTGTCCTGAGCAGTTCAATGGCATCGTCGGTGCCCTGCGAGTGGGTTGCGCTGACCAACAACACCAGCGGTTCTTCGTACAACCTTGTCCAGCTCAAACCTTTGAAGTCCTGGCGTGTGGCCTCGATCAAGAGCGCGGCATCCAGTTCTCCGGTGAGAACCCGGTGCGCCAGTTCGTCCGAGCGCGCGGTCACCAGGGTGACGGACACCTTGGGATAAACCTCCTTGAGCCTGACCAGGCAGTTGGCGAGCAAGCCCATTGCCGAGGTGATCCCGCCGATCGTCACATCGCCTTCCATCGTGAGGTCAGTATCGTCGCCGGCGACCATGGCCGCGTAATCGTCGACCAGCTTCTTGGCTTTGGGCAGCAACAGCAGGCCTTCACGGTTGAGCTTGACCTGACGCTGGCTGCGATCGAACAGAGGGCGCCGGATCTCATCCTCGAGCGCACGCATTTGTTGCCCGACGGCGGCATTGGTCAGGGACACTCGATCTGCTGCGGCAGCAAAACTGCCGTATTGCGCGACGGCAATGAAGGTTTTCAGAAAACGGATGGTACTCATTGGGTGTTTCCGACGGGTTCAGTGTCAGGGATGGTAAAGGGTTTGTTTATGTTGGATAAAGGTAATTTAGATTTTCTTTCGTCTGGCGCGGCAGAATACTGGACGCTGTTCTGGAAGCAGCGATGACCCTATGAAAAGCCAGTCGAATGAAGCAATCAATCCCGCCGCCGATGCAGTGGCGAGCCAAGCCGCCAAGAGTGTTTATCACCTCGGCGCCACGACGGTGTACTCGCACACTGCCGATAGCCGTTTTGCCTACACGCTGTATGTACCCGCCTCGATTGAGGACCCTGAGCGCCCGGTCGACCTCGTGGTGTCGTTGCACGGCTCAACCCGGGCCATGGAAATCTACCGCAATGGCTTCGCCGAATTTGGTCGTTGGAACGATTGTGTGATTCTGTCGCCACTGTTTCCGGTGGGGGTGCTGGGAGATGGCAACGGCGACGGTTACAAGCAATTGGTGGAAGGCGATATCCGTTACGACCAAGTCCTGCTGGACATGGTCGCCAGCGTCGGCCAGAAGTACAACCGCCGCTTCGATACGTTCGCCCTGTTTGGTTACTCCGGTGGCGGACAGTTCAGCCACCGGTTTTGTTACCTGCACCCCGAGAAGCTGTGGGCCGCCTCGATCGGTGCGCCAGGCTCGGTGACCTTGCTGGACCCCAAGCAGAATTGGTGGGTCGGTGTGCGCGACTTCGAGACCCGGTTTGCCAAGCCGCTGGACCTCGACGCCCTGCGCCAGGTGCCGATTCATATGGTGGTGGGCGAGGCCGACCTCGAAACCTGGGAAATCACTCACCGCGAAGGCGGCAAACATTACATGCCCGGCGCCAATAGCGCCGGTTGCACGCGGCCTGAACGGCTGGCGGCACTCAAGGCGAGTTTCGAGGCTCAGGGGGTCAAGGTGCGTTTCGATGTGCTGCCCAATGTGGCTCATCAGGGGATCAAGGCGATGCCGGCCGCCCAGGACTTTTTCGCCGAGGTGCTGCGAGTTCGTCGCGGCCGGCGTTGATCGATACCGCTGTAAAGAGGTGCAAGGGGCGCAATTGACGTCCCTGATGATTGCGTTGGTATCTGACAAAAGTACGCGCGATCGGTTGCTATAAAAATAATCACGACCTACCCATTCCGTTCCCGGCCCTGCCCATGGCTTAGTCCATCGACCGGAAAATTTTGTTCAAGGAGTCTTTCTCCCATGCATCACTACGTCAAAAAAGCCCTGTATTTCGGCGTGCCGACCCTCAGCCTGTGCCTTGCCGCCCTTACTCTGCAAGCCGGCGAACCGAGCCTGATCAAGGTTGGCTTCAACGGTGATATCCGCAGCACTGAACCTGGGGTCAATCGCGATGAAAACTCCGATGCGTTCATCATGCACATCGTCGAAGGTTTGGTGGCCTACCGCGAAGATGCGTCAGTCGGGCCGATGCTGGCTAAAGACGTCACGATCTCGGACGACGGGCTCACCTATACCTTCACCCTGCGTGAAGGGGTCAAGTTCCAGAACGGCAAGCCCCTGACCGCCGAGGACGTGAAGTGGACCTGGCAGCACTACCTCGACCCGAAAACCCAATGGCGCTGCCTGCCGGAGTTTGATGGGCGCGGGGTCTCGAAAATCCTCGACATCTCGGTTCCGGAACCGCTCAAGGTGGTGTTCCGCATCGATAAGCCCAACGGCGTGCTGCTGGCGACCATGTCCCGGCCCGACTGTGGCGGCAGCGGCATTGTGCATCCCGATTCGGTCGCGGCCGATGGCACCTGGATCGCGCCGATTGGCACCGGTCCGTTCACCCTCGGTCAGTGGAAGCAAGGCCAGTACGTCGAGTTGAACCGCTTCAAGGACTACACCCCGCGCGCCGAAGCGAAGCCAGACGGCTTTACCGGGAACAAGCAAGCGTTCGTTGACCGCGTGCGGTTTGTAGTCATCCCGGACGCCGCCTCGGCCAAGGCCGCACTGCTTTCCGGCGGTGTCGACGTACTGCCGGACGTGACCGCAATGGATGAGGCGGAGTTGAAAAATGTCCCCGGCATGCAGGTACGCACCAGCCCGGTGATGACGCTCGGCGGGCTGCTGTTCCAGACCCGTGACCCGTTGCTCGGCGACGTGCGTATTCGCCGCGCCGTGGCGCTGTCGCTGGACTATTCGCAGATGGTCGCAACGCTTTCCAATGGCCTGTCCACCGTCAACAACTCGATCATTCCGACCACCAGCGCGTATTACGACGCGACGGCGCATACGGGTTACCCCTACGACCTCGACGAGGCCCGGCGCCTGCTCAAAGCGGCGGGTTACCACGGCCAGCCGATCAAGCTGATCGTCAACAAGCGCTACCCGCAGATGTTCGACATGGGCGTCTTGAGCCAGGCAATGCTCCAGGCTGTCGGGGTGAATATCGTGCTCGAAACCCTGGAGTGGGGCGCCCAACTGGAGCGCTATCAGAGCGGCAACTTCCAGATGATGGCGTTCTCGTATTCGCCACGCTTTGACGCGGCGCTGAGCTATGAGTCGGTGACGGGGAACAAAGACAAGGAACCGCGCAAAGTCTGGGACAACCCCAAGGCACTGGTGTTGTTGCGTGAAGCCCAGAGCGAGTCCGTCGCGCCAAAACGTCAAGCGCTGTTCGATCAATTGCACACGCTGATGCTGGCCGATGTGCCAATGGTGATGATTTACAACGGCACCAGTATCGGTGTCGTAAAAGCCGGCATCGAGGGCTATCGCTCCTGGCCGATCTCTAAACCGCGCCTGTGGGGCGTGTCGCTGGCGGCAACATCAAAGTAGGGCGTTCCCATGTTTCGATTCATATTGCATCGGCTGGGGATGGCTGTGCCCACCCTGTTGCTGATATCGGTGATGGTGTTTGCACTGATCCGCTTCATCCCCGGTGACCCTGCATTGTTGATGCTGGGCGACATGGCGGATGCCCAGAGCCTGGCACAAATGCGCAGTTCGCTGGGGCTGGATCACTCGGTGGTGACCCAATACCTGATCTGGATAAAGTCAGTGCTCAGCGGTGACTTGGGGTTCTCCATCAGCACGCGACAAGCCGTATTGCCGCTGTTGCTCGAGCGCTTCAGTGTCAGCGCGACGATTGTACTGGTAGCGGTTGCGCTGGCCACGCTGATTGCCGTGCCGGTGGGCCTGTTTGCCGCCTGGAAGCAGAACAGCGCCATGGACCTGGGGCTGGTGGCCGGCGCGACGTTGTTGTTGTCGATTCCCAGCTTCTGGCTCGGCCTGCTGCTGCTGTACGCCTTCGGGATCAAGCTGGGCTGGCTGCCGGTGGTGGGTTACGTGACGTTTGCGGATGATCCGCTCAAGGCGATCACCTATCTTGTGCTGCCGATTGTCACCCTGACCCTGGTGGAGTTTGGCGCCATCGCCCGCATGGCCAGGGCCAGCACGATTGAAGTGCTGCGCCTGGACTATATCGCCCATGCCCGCGCCAAAGGCTTGTCCGAAGGTGCGGTGCTGTGGCGCCATGCCTTGCGCAACGCCTTTGCGCCGACCTGGACGTTGGTGGGCTTGATCCTGGGCAACCTGCTCGGCGGCATTGCGGTGCTGGAAACGGTGTTCACATTGCCGGGTGTCGGGCGCCTGATGGTGGACTCGATCTTCGCCCGGGACTATCCGGTGTTGCAGGGCTGCTTGCTGCTGATTACCTGTATCTACGTGCTCGTCAACCTGTGTGTCGACCTGCTGTATCCGCTCTTCGACCCGAGGGTGAAGTTATGAGTGCCAAGCGAACGCTGCCAGCTGAGCCGGCGCGGAGTGTCGCGGCGCCGGCCCGACGCGCCTGGCGTTACCCGCCACTCAACGCCCTGATCGGCGGGGGCTTGTTACTGGTCCTGATCGGCATGGCCTTGCTCGGCCTGGTCTGGACGCCCTACGAACCGTTGCGCCTGGACTTGCTCGCGCGGTTCCAGGCGCCGAGTGCGGCGCACTGGCTGGGCACCGATGAGTTCGGTCGCGATGCCTTGAGCCGGATGATGATGGGGGCGCGCACCAGCCTGTGGATCAGCCTGCTGTCGGTGAGTTTCGCAGTGGTGGCCGGAACGCTGATCGGCATGCTGGCCGGTTACCTGCGCGGCTGGACCGACCGGGTGCTGATGATGCTCAACGACGCCTTGCTGGCATTCCCCGGGATCCTCATGGCCCTGGGGATCATGGCGATCATCGGCGCCAGCCAGTACGGCATCGTTCTGGCCTTGGGGATCGCCTATACGCCGTCGGTGGTGCGGGTGGTGCGCGGCAGTGTGTTGTCGCTGCGCGAACTGGAGTTTGTCGAAGCCTCGCGAGTGATCGGCAACTCCGAGTTCTACACCATGCTGCGGCACATTGCGCCCAATTGCCTGGCACCGTTGTGTGTGTTGGCCACCAGCATGTTCGGTTGGGCCTTGCTCTCGGAAAGCGCCTTGAGCTTCCTCGGGCTGGGTGTACCGCCACCGGCGGCCACTTGGGGCAGCATGTTGGCGGCCAGCCGGCCTTATATCGCATCGGCTGCCTGGCTCGGGATCTTCCCCGGCCTCTTCATCAGCCTGGCACTGCTTGCCATCAACCTGTTCGGCGATGCCCTGCGCGATCGTCTCGACCCGCGCATGAGGAAATGATCATGACTGTTCCTACTGCCTTGCTGTCTGTGCAGCACCTGAAAATCCGTGCGGGCGTGCAAGGCCAACTGGCCGTCGACGACCTGAGCTTCACAATGGCCCCGGGCGAAATCGTCGCCCTGGTGGGCGAGTCGGGCAGCGGCAAAACCATGGCCGCACGCGCAGCGATTGGCTTGCTGCCGGCGCCGATGCAGGTGTGTGGCGGACGTATCGAGTTCAAAGGCGTAGCGCTCGACAGCCGCGACGCTCCTGCGATGCGGCGGGTGCGTGGCGCGCAGATCGGCATGGTCTTCCAGGAGCCGATGGTCTCGCTCAACCCATCGTTGACCATCGGCCGGCAAATGAGTGAGGCCCTCAAGTTGCACACCGACCTGGACGCGGCCGAAATCCGTCGGCGTTGCCTGCAGATGCTGCAACGCATCGGCATCAAGGACGCCGAGCGCTGCCTGGCGTCATACCCGCACCAGTTTTCCGGCGGTATGCGCCAGCGCATCATGCTGGCCTCGGTGATGCTGCTGCGTCCTGCGTTGTTGATCGCCGATGAGCCAACCACGGCCCTGGACTGTCTGGCGCAGTTGGACGTCATCGAGCTGATGCTGGAGCTGACCCGCGAGCAGGGCACGGCGATTCTGTTCATCAGCCATGACTTGTCGCTGGTTGCGCGTTATGCCCACAAGGTAGTGGTCATGCGCAACGGCAAAGCGGTCGAGCAGGGCGGCATCCAGGAGATTCTGCTGGCACCGCGCGCCGACTACACCCGTCAGTTGCTGGAGGCCTTGCCCAGCCGCGGCGTGCTGGCGCCATTGCCGCCCGCCAACGGGCCGTTGCTCGAAGTCCGAGGCGTGTGCATCGAGCACCCGGGGCCGCGTTCGTTCTGGGGCAAAAGCCTTCCAAAACGCGTGGTGCATGGGGTGGACCTGAGCATCGCGCCTGGCGAAACCCTGGCCCTGGTTGGCGGCAGCGGGTCTGGCAAGACTACCTTGGGGCGGGCGGTGGTGGGGTTGGTCAACCCCTGCGCCGGGGCTATCCGCTTCAAGGGCGTGGACATCCTCAAGGCCGCGAACCGCGTACACCGGTTGCAGTGCCAGATGATTTTCCAGGACCCGTATTCCTCCCTCGATCCGCGCATGAAAATTGGCCAGATTCTGGCTGAGCCCCTGCGCCACGAGCCGGGCATGAGCCCCGCGCAACGTCGGCAGCGTGTCGCCGAAACGCTGGTGGATGTCGGGCTTGCCGAACACTTCGTCGAACGCTTTGCCCACCAATTATCCGGTGGGCAGCGTCAGCGCGTGGCAATCGGGCGGGCACTGGTGCGACGTCCGCAGTTGGTGATTGCCGACGAGCCGATTTCGGCACTGGACATGACCATTCAGAAACAGATTCTGGAGCTGTTCGAACGCTTGCAGAAACAGTACGGCTTTGCCTGCCTGTTCATTTCCCATGACCTGGCGGCGGTAGAGCGTATCGCCCATCGCGTTGCCGTGATGAACCAGGGCGAAGTGGTCGAGATCGGCGACCGCGACGCGATTTTCGACACGCCGCAACACCCTTACACCCAGCAGTTGTTGGCTGCCGCCAGCCCGCTGGAACGACTGGCTGGCGGAGGCTATCGCATCCGCACGCGCTAGGCATTGCTTCACCCAGGACCTGAACGCTGTCCCGCCTCGCGTCAATCGCCGATTGACGTGACGGGCAACGCCATGCCCGAAGAAAACAAAAACATCACCCAACCCCCGTACTGCCAGGAGCCAGCACCATGAAAAACACCATCACCCATGTCGTCACCGGAGCAGGTCTGATCGGCGCCGGTTTACTGCCTGCGTTCGCTCAGGCGGATTTTATCAAGGACAGTCGTGCGTCACTGGAACTGAAAAACTACTACTTCAACCGCGACTACCGCGAAGGCACGGGCCAGTCCCAGCGCGCGGAATGGGCGCAGGGCTTTTTGCTTAACCTGCAGTCGGGTTTCACCGAAGGCACCGTCGGCTTTGGCCTCGACGCCGTCGGCATGCTCGGCTTGAAACTCGACTCGAGCCCCGACCGTTCCGGTTCAGGCCTGCTGTCGCGCAACAGTGAGCCAGAACCGGGCAAACCCAGCTACGCCCGGCGCGCGCACGACGAGTACTCCAAGTTTGGCGTGACCGGCAAGGCGCGCTTTGCCCAGAGCGAGTTGCGGGTCGGCTATATGGTCCCGGACCTGCCGACATTGCAACCCAACCTCAGTCGCTTGTTCCCGCAAAGCTTCAGCGGTACCGCGTTGACCTCCAAAGACCTCAGCGGGCTGA
Organism: Pseudomonas veronii; assembly: GCF_002028325.1. NCBI lineage: Bacteria > Pseudomonadati > Pseudomonadota > Gammaproteobacteria > Pseudomonadales > Pseudomonadaceae > Pseudomonas > Pseudomonas veronii. Next base: position 2,655,982 of record NZ_CP018420.1, read on the forward strand.
CGATCAGTCTCGGCCAGTTGGACAAGGTCAAGCAGCGTGACTCGACCGACTACGAGGACATGGGCCTGACCAGCCAGTCCGGGGCCTACAAAAGTTCGGCCAAAAGTGACCGGTTTCGTTACGCCGGCGCGGATTACAAGCTCGGCGCGAGCACCTTGGCCAGCTACCAGTGGGCGCAACTTGATGGCCTGTACAAACAGCAATACCTGGGTCTGAAAAACAGCTTCGGCCTCGGGCCCGGGACGGTGAAAACCGACATCCGTTACTTTGATGCCAGCCAGGATGGCGCGGGGTTGGCGGGCAAGGTGGATAACCAGGCGCTGAGCACGCGCATCGGCTACAGCCTGGAGGGCCACAGCCTCAGTGGCGGCTATCAGGCGCAATACGGCACGACGCCGTTTACTTACGTCGACGGCACTAACACCTACCTGTTCACCGAATACCAATTGAGTAACTTCTCCCAGACCGGGGAGCGCACCTGGCATGCCCGCTATGACTACGACTTCGCCGCGCTGGGGGTGCCCGGGCTTCTGTTTTCGACGCGCTATGCCAATGGTGACAACGCCAAAGTCAAAGGCTTCCAGGGCGAGGGCCGCGAGTGGGAACGCGACTTCAGCCTCGGCTATGTGGTGCAGAGCGGGCGCCTGAAAAACGTCTCGCTGCGTTGGCAGAACGCGAGTGCGAAAAGCAACTACACCCGTGACACCAACGAAAACCGCCTGATCCTGGGCTACACCCTGGCGCTCTGGTAGGCGTCGATGCCATGCACTGCCGTAGGCGCCGGCTTGCCGGTGCCTACAACCGATCTGCGTTGTGCTGTGCGGATTGAGGTTTTTTCATCACCGATCATCAAGGAGCGCCCATGAGCGATCTTTCCGGCAACACCCCTACGCCCCAGGCCGCCTCGGCGTTTTGGGCGCCGTTCACACCGATGCGCCAGTTTCAAAAGCAGCCGATGATGTTCGCCAGCGCCGAGGGCATGCATTACACCACCACCGATGGCCGCCGCATTCTGGATGCCATGGCCGGTCTGTGGTGTGTGAATGCGGGTCACGGCCAGGCCCGAATTGTCGAGGCGATTCGCGAATCGGCCGGGCGCCTGGACTTCGTATCCTCATTCAAAATGAGCCATCCCCACGCGCTGGAAATGGCTGAGCGCTTGATCGCGATTGCCCCGGCCGGCATCGAGCAGGTGTTCTTCACCAACTCCGGTTCCGAAGCGGTCGACACCGCGCTGAAGATTGCCCGGGCCTACCATCAGGCGCGTGGCGATTGCCGCAGGACCAAGTTCATCGGGCGTGCCAAGGGCTATCACGGCATGGGGTTCGGCGGCCTTTCGGTGTCTGGGCTGGGGCGTCAGAAGCGCGATTTCGGGCCATTGCTGGGGGAGGTCTCGCACCTGCCCTTGCCGTATGACGCGAGCATGCGCTTTACCGCGGGCCAACCGGCCACCGGCGTCGAATACGCCGATGCGCTGACGCAACTGTTGGAAGTGCAAGACCCGAGCACGGTGGCGGCGGTGATCGTCGAGCCGGTCACCGGTTCCGGCGGTGTCTATCCGCCGCCACAGGGGTATTTGCAGCGGCTGCGCGACATCTGTACTCGGCACGGCGTGCTGCTGATCTTCGACGAAGTGATCACCGGGTTCGGTCGTGTCGGCGCAAGCTTCGCCGCGCAGGCATTCGGCGTCACTCCGGACCTGATCACCACCGCCAAGGGCCTCACCAACGGCGCGGTGCCGATGGGCGGCGTGCTCGTCAGCGGGCGGGTCTATGAAGCCTTTATGGCCGGCCCGGAGAACGCTATCGAATTGATGCATGGCTACACCTATTCCGCCCATCCGCTGGCCTGTGCGGCCGGCCTGGCGACGCTGCGGGTGCATGAGGAATTGGGGATCAACCAGCACGTGCTGGCGGTCAGCGATCTCTGGCAAGCGGCCGCGTTGTCGCTCAAAGGCGTCGGGCCGGTGGTGGATGTCCGCGCGATTGGCTTGCTGTGTGCTGTCGAGCTGCAAGCGTTGCCAGCCGCGCCGGGTGTCAGGGGCGCGCAAGTGGCGCAGTGGTGTTTCGATCACGGCGTGCTGGTACGGGGCTCGGGTGACACCATCGTGATCTCGCCGCCGCTGATTATTTCCCCGGAACACATCGCGCAGGTATTCGAAACCTTGCGCGAAGCGTTATGCCAGGTTGCGTGATTGAGTCGAGGAGCGGTTATGACGGATCTATTGGATTTTTACATCGACGGGGCCTGGGTCAGGCCCGATAGCCAGGTGATCGAAGCCGTGATCGATCCGTCCAGCGAGCAGGTGGTTGCGCGGATCATCCTGGGCAACGAACGCGACGTGAACCGTGCGGTGGCGGCGGCCAAAGCGGCATTCGCGAGTTTCTCCGCGACCACGCCCGAGCAGCGTATCGAACTGCTCGAGAGGATCATCGACGGCTATCAGCGGCGCAGTGAGGCGTTGGCTCTTGCGGTGCATCAGGAAATGGGCGCGCCGCTGTCACTCGCCAGAACGGCCCATGTACCGGCGGGGCTGGGTCATCTGGTGCGGGCCCTGGAGGTGTTGAAGCACTACCCGTTCGAAACAATGCTGGGAAGCTCGCGGGTGATGCGTGAGCCGATTGGCGTGTGTGGCCTGATCACCCCCTGGAATTGGCCGCTCAACCAGCTCACCTGCAAAGTCGCCCCGGCGCTGGCCGTCGGCTGCACGGTGGTGCTCAAGCCCAGTGAGCGCGCGCCGCTGTCGGCGCTGATTTTTGCCGAGATTCTGCACGAGGCCGGCGTGCCCCAGGGGGTGTTCAACGTGGTCAATGGCGACGGTCCGGGTGTCGGCACGGCGCTGTCGCAGCATGCCGATATCGACATGATCTCGTTCACCGGCTCGACGCGGGCGGGTATCGCGGTGGCCAAGGCGGCGGCGGATACGGTCAAGCGAGTCGCCCAGGAACTGGGCGGCAAGTCGGCCAATATCCTGCTCGACGATGCCGATCTGCCCAGCGCGGTGCGCCATGGGGTGTTGGGTTGCATGCGCAACAGCGGCCAGTCGTGCAATGCACCGACCCGCATGTTGGTGCCGCGGGCGTTGCATGCCCAGGTGGTCGCAATCGCCTGCGAGGTGGCGGCCCAGGTGTGTTTCGATGATAGCCGGCCCGCCACGGCCATCGGGCCGGTGGCCAACGCCATGCAGTTCAATCGGGTCCAGCAGTTGATCGAGCAGGCGCTGTGCGAAGGCGCGTTGCTGGTGGCCGGTGGAACAGGGCGTCCAGACGGCGTGACGACAGGGTTCTACGTCAAACCGACGATTTTTGCCGATGTCGAGCCGCACATGAGCATCGCTCGCGAAGAAGTGTTCGGCCCGGTCCTGGCGATCATTCCGTATGACAGCGAGGAGCAGGCGGTGCGGATCGCCAACGACAGCGTGTACGGGCTGTCGGGGTACGTCACCTCGTCGGACCGCGAACGCGCCAGGGCTATCGCTCGACAGTTGCGTACCGGCATGGTCCATCTCAATGGTTGCAAGGCCGACCAGGACGCGCCTTTTGGCGGCTACAAACAGTCCGGAAACGGGCGGGAATGGGGGGTGTTCGGGTTTGAGGAATACCTGGAGACAAAGTCAGTGTTTGGCTATTAGAAAGGAACAGGTAGGGGCGGCCCGATGAGCACCTGGCCGCGACGCGGGGTAACCCGGCCCGAGGCCGGGTTTGTGTTGCTCCAGAAGGCCTATGCGACGGCCACATTTGAACGATCCGCCCAGCCCAGGTGAATCACTGGGCGGTCATTCACCATAGCTTCCAGGTGTAATCGACATTCACCCGTAGCTCATTGTCATCCCGATGGCTGGCCTGGGCGGCGAAATCATTGCGGTACCATGCGTTGCGCACGCGCAGATTCAGGCCTTTAAGGGGTGTGCTCTGAAGCACATAGTTCAGTTCGATATCTTTTTCGCTTTCCTTCAGGTTGCTGCCGCCCAGTTTGGGTAACTCAATATTGTCGCCGCTGACGTAACGCAGCATGCCATTGAGCCCGGGCAAGCCCAGCGCGGCAAAGTTGTAGTCATAGCGCACCTGCCAACTGCGCTCCTTGGGGTTGAGGAACTCCGAGCTCAGCGTGCCTTCGGTGATGACCAACGGCTCGGTGCCGAACAGGTAAGGCATGGCGGTCTTGCCGGTCAGTTGCATGTAGCCGGCGCCGAATTTGTGCGCGCCCAGGCTGTACGTCAGCATCAGGGCGGCGTTGCGATTGTCCACGGGGCCGGCCTTGGCGGCACCGTTTTCACCGGTGACGAACAGGCGCACGTCGCTTTTCAGGCGGCCGGGGCCCATCGGGCGATTGTCGACGAAACCGTAGAAATCCTTGCGATAAAGGTCAGCCAGTTCGGCGTGGTAGTACTTGAGCGTCAGTTGCGGCGACCAGGCATAGTCGCCGCCGAGGAAGGTAAAACGGTCGGATTCGGCGGCGCCATTGAAGCGGCCGTTGGGCGAGGCTACCGACATTTTCTGGTAGTGGGTGGCGTCGCGCAGGTTGATGCGGTCGAGCCAGCCGACGTGCAGGGTCAGGTTGTCGATCTCCTGGGACTTGAGGTACGTGCCGCGGAAGGTCTGCGGCAGCAGGCGGGTAGGGCTGGCGAAGGCGATTGGCAGAAACGTGCTGATGGTCCCCAGTTGCAACTCGCTCTTCGAGGCCCGGGCCTTGGCGGTCAGGCCCAGCTCCGAATATTCGCTGGCCGGTTCACGGGTCTGGTGGTTGTACGGTAGCAGGCCGGTGCCCGTGCGTGCGGGCGAGGAGTCCAGACGTGCGCCCAGCAAACCCTGGGCGTCCAGGCCGAAGCCGACAGGCCCTTCGGTATAGCCCGAGCGCATGTTGAGAATGAAGCCCTGCGCCCACTCGCGGGCAGCCGCCTGCGGCGTGGCGTTCACGTAATTGCGATCGAAGTAATAGTTGCGTATCACCAGATCGGCCTGGCTGTCGTCGACAAAACCGGCGGCGCAGGCCTGGTCTACGAAAAAAACGCAGGTGCAGGCGCTGACGCCCCGAAAGAAGTTCCTGAGCATGGCAGTGTTCACTTTTATTGTTGTAGGGGTAAGCCCCGCGCCATCGTGGCGCGGAAGGTGAGTACGGATTGGCGCTCAGTCAGCCGGGCAGCGGTTGCGGCGTACCGACAGGTAAAACATCGCCAGCGCGGCGATGACAATGCCGGGTGCCGAGGCCATCATCACGCCCGTGGTGCCCGTGCCCAGTGCGAGCATCTTGCCGGCCACCAACGGGCCGCTCATCGCACCCAACCGGCCAATGGCGACGGCGCTGCCGACGCCCGTGGCGCGAATTGACGGACGATAGAAATGCGGGGCCAACGCATACAGCACGCATTGCCCGCCCGTGGCGAAGAACCCGGCGACGAAGCCGGCCGCCAGCATGCTGTGCCATTGGGTGGCCATGCCCAGCGCAGTCAGTGACGCGAGGATGCCGAGGTAAATCAGCGCCGACAACGCCCAGGCCGGCAGGCGATCCATGACCCAGCCCAGCAACAACGTGCCTGCCGCCGCGCCAAATTGCAGCGCGAGCATCACCCAACTGGCTTGAGAACCGCTGAAGCCTTGGCCGACCAACAGGCTCGGCAGCCAGTTGATCAGGATGTAAACCACCATGAGCGTAAAGAAGTAGCTGACCCAGATCATCACGGTCGGCCATGCCGCGCCCCCGCGGAACAGCCCGCTGGCCACACTGATCGGCGCGGCGTCGCGCACGTTGCGAAACGCCGCGGATTCCGGCAGATAAACCCCCAGCAGCGGCACGATCAGCAACGGCACGATACCGCCGACGTAGAACACCACTTGCCAGCCGCCGGCCAGTTGCGCAATGCCAATGCTGGCCGCCAGCGCCGCGCCCAGGGGCACGCCGCAATACATCAGGCTCACGGCGCTGCCACGCAGGCGTGGGCCAGCCACTTCACTGGTCAGCGCGATCAGGTTAGGCAGTGCCGCGCCCAGGCCGACGCCTGTGAGGCAGCGCGCAACCAGCAGGCTGTTGAAGTCCCAGGCCATGGTCGTGACCAGCGAGAACAATCCGAATAGGGCCACCGAGGCCATCAACACCCGTTTGCGGCCAATGCGATCAGCCAGCAAACCGCCGAGAAACGCTCCGGGCAGCAGGCCGAAAATGCCGGCGCTGAAGACCCAGCCCATGTGTAGTTTGTCCAGTTGGAACGCTGCCGCCATGCCTTGGGCGGCGATGCCCGAGGCTTGCAGGTCGAGGCCTTCCATCAGGGCGACGAGGAAGCACAGACCGATGGTCCGCGCCATGTACAACGGTGTCAGCACGTTTAGCGATGTCATGGGAAATACCCGTTTTATTGTTGTAATGGGCACAGCAAAACCGTCCGGCCGCTGCGTGGGCGACCGGACGGGGGATGCACGGTTCAGCGTTTGAGCAGGTCCAGCGCGACGTCGACGATCATGTCTTCCTGGCCACCGACCATCCGGCGTTTGCCCAGCTCGACGAGGATGTCCACGGTCTTCAAACCGTACTTGGCCGCAGCGATTTCGGCATGGCGCAGGAAGCTCGAATAGACCCCGGCATACCCCAGCGCCAGCGACTCGCGGTCGACCCGCACCGGCCGGTCCTGCAACGGCCGCACGATGTCGTCCGCTGCGTCCATCAAGGTGTAGAGGTCGGTGCCGTGGTTCCAGCCCAGGCGTTCGGCGGCGGCGATGAACACTTCCAGCGGCGCGTTGCCGGCCCCGGCGCCCATGCCGGCGAGGCTGGCGTCGATGCGGTCGCAGCCTTCCTCGACCGCGGTGATCGAGTTGGCCACGCCGAGCGAGAGGTTGTGGTGGGCGTGCATGCCGGTTTCGGTTTCCGGCTTGAGCACGGCCTTGAACGCACGGAAGCGATCGCGGATGTCCTGCATGTTCATCGCGCCGCCGGAGTCGGCCATGTACACGCAGGTGGCGCCGTAGCTTTCCATCAGCTTGGCCTGGGCGGCGAGCTGCTCGGCCGGGATCATGTGGCTCATCATCAGGAAGCCGACGGTGTCCATGCCCAGTTCGCGGGCGTATTCGATGTGCTGTCTGGAGACGTCGGCCTCGGTGCAATGGGTGGCGATCCGTACCACGCGGGCACCGGCGTTGTAGGCCGCCTTGAGGTCATGCACGGTGCCGATGCCGGGCAGCAACAGCGTGGTGATCTTGGCGTGGCTGATCACGTCGGCGGCGGCTTCGATCCATTCCAGGTCGGTGTGCGCCGCGAAGCCATAGTTGAAGCTCGAGCCTTGCAGGCCGTCGCCGTGGGCGACTTCGATCGAGTCGACCTTGGCCTTGTCCAGGGCACGGGCGATGTCCTGCACGTTCTGCAGCGAATACTGATGACGCACCGCATGGCTGCCGTCGCGCAGGGTTACGTCGGAGATGTAGATTTTCTTACCGTTCATGTCGCTCTCCTCAGGCCTGTTGCATCGACTGCGCCATGCGCTCGGCGGTGGCCAAGGCTGCGGAGGTCATGATGTCGAGGTTGCCAGCGTAGGCCGGCAGGTAATGGGCGGCGCCTTCGACTTCGAGGAACACCGAGGTTTTCAGGCCGGAGAATTTGCCCAGGCCGGGGATGTTCAGCGGCGCATCTGCCGGAATCACGTCGAACTGCACGTTTTGCTTGAGGCGATAGCCCGGCACATAAGCCTGCACGGCCGCCGCCATTTCGACGATAGAGGCTTCGACCAGCGCCTGATCCGCCGCTTCGGACAGCACGAACACCGTGTCGCGCATGATCAACGGCGGCTCGGCCGGGTTCATCACGATGATCGCCTTGCCCTTGGCCGCGCCGCCGATCACTTCGATGGCCTTGGAGGTGGTTTCGGTGAATTCGTCGATGTTGGCGCGGGTGCCGGGCCCGGCGGATTTACTCGCGATCGAGGCGACGATCTCGGCGTAATGCACCTTGGCCACGCGCGACACCGCGGCGACCATCGGAATGGTCGCCTGGCCGCCGCAGGTGACCATGTTGACGTTGAGCTGATCGAGGTTCTGCTCCAGGTTCACCACCGGCACGCAGTACGGGCCGATGGCTGCCGGCGTCAGGTCGATCAGGCGGATGCCGGGCTTGATCGTGCGCAGGAACGCATCGTTCTGCACATGCGCGCCGGCCGAGGTGGCATCGAAGACGAAATCGATGTGCTGGAACACGTCCATGCGGGTCAGGCCTTCGACGCCTTCGTGGGTGGTAGCCACGCCCATGCGCTGGGCGCGGGCGAGGCCGTCGGAGGCCGGGTCGATGCCGACCATGACCGCCATTTCCAGGTGTTTGGCGTTGCGCAGGATCTTGATCATCAGGTCGGTGCCGATGTTGCCGGAACCGATGATGGCGACTTTGAGTTTATTCATTGTTATTGCCTCATATGCACGCAAGTCGCCGATTACTCGGCGCGACTGTCTACCGAGAAGTTCACGCCGACCCGGCCGATGCCGTCGATCTCGGCCTCGAACCGATCACCGGCAGCGACCGCCACCATCGGCCCCAGCGCGCCGGTGAGAATGATGTCGCCGGCGCGCAGCGGATCGCCCAGGCGCGCCATGGCGCAGGCCAGCCAGACCGCCGCATTGAGCGGGTGACCAAGGCATTCGGCGCCACTGCCGCTGGACACTTCTTCAGCGTTGCGGGTCATCCGCATGCTGGCCTGGCGCAGGTCGAGCCCATCGAGACGTCGAGCCGGGCCGCCGAGTACGAAGCAGCCGCTGGACGCGTTGTCAGCCACGGTATCGACGAAGCGGATGTTCCAGCCCTGGATGCGACTGCCGACGATTTCCAGGGCCGGCACGACCCAGCCGGTGGCCGCCATCACGTCGGCGAATGTGGTGTCGGCGCGGGGCAGGTCGCGTTCGAGGATCAGCGCGATTTCAGCCTCGATCTTCGGTTGCAGTACGCGGCCGCTCGGCACGGTGGCGTTGTCGCCGTAGCACATGTCGGCAAACAGGGTGCCGAAGTCCGGCTGGTCCACGCCCAACTGGGCCTGGACCTTGGGGTTGGTCAGGCCGATCTTGCGCCCGACCACGCGGCGCCCGTTGGCCACGCCGTGGTCGACGTTGAGGCGCTGGATGGCATACGCGGCGGCGGCGTTGTCTGCACCGATCCGCTCGCGCAGCGGCCCGATGGCTTCGCCGTGGTCTTCGGCCTGGCGCAGGTCGGCGGCGAGTTGTTGCAGGGTGTCTTGAGTCAGCGTCATGTCAGCCTCGATGATCAGTGGGTCAGGAAGTCCAGGACCATGCGGTTGAACTTCTCGGCGTGTTCCCACTGCGCCCAGTGGCCGCAACGGTTGAACACGTGCAACTGTGCCCGGGGCAGGCCGGCCAGCAGGCGCAAGCCGGTGTCCATCGGCACGAAGCGGTCCTCGCGGCCCCAGACGAGCAGGGTGTCGGCGCTGATTTCGTGCAGGCGGTGGCTGAAATCCGGAAATTGCTTGGGGTTGAGCGTGCTGCTCTTGACGAAGTTGTCCAGGTGATCGCGGCGCGACAGGATGTTGTCCAGGCGGGTCTGGAACAGCTCGTCGGTGAGGCCGCTGGCGTCGAAAACGAAGACATTCATCATCTTCTTCAGGTTCTCGATGGTCGGGTCGCGGTACAGCGCGCCGATCAGCTTGATGCCTTCGGTGGGCTGCGGCACGAAGGCACTCGGGCCGCCGGTGCCGCCGCCCATCAGGATCAGCTTGCCGATCCGCTCAGGGTATTCCAGGGCGAAGGCGACGGTGCTGTGGGCCCCCATCGAATTGCCGATGATGTGCACGCGCTCCAGCCCCAGCACATCGAGCAGGCCCTTGAGCGCTTGGGCATTGAGGTTCGAGCGCGAGCCTTCGCTGACGATCGTGTCGCTTTTGCTCCAGCCGGGGCAATCCATCAGGATCACGCGAAAACCGGCATTCACCAGCGGCTCGATATTGCGATTGAAGTTGGCCCAGCCGCTCGCGCCCGGCCCGGAGCCGTGCAGCATGACCACGGTGGCGGCGCCTTCGCCAAGGTCGTTGTAGTGCAGTTGCAGGTCCAGGTCGCCTTCCTTGATACGGGCAAAGCGGCTGGTGGAGGCTTCACTGAAAGCAGTGGCAGTCATGGCAGTGTTCCTTGAATTCATGGGTGAGGGGGCAGCGGCTGTGCGCCAAGCGCACCGAAACCTGCGATCCACTCGGGAATCGGGCGGTAGTAGCGGCCTTCGGTCTGATACGGGCCGAAGGCACTCAGGGCAGCGAAGGCGGCGACCCAGGTTTTGACTTCGTGGGTCGACTTGCCGGCCAGCGCCGACAACGCGTCATTGCCCAAGCTGTCGAGGTCGCGCATGCGGCCCTGTTCGAGGCTGTCGAGAAACTGCTGATCCCAGGCCGGGTTCAGCGGGTGCAGGCTGTTCGGGTCTTCGACGAAAGCGCGGGCGGCTTGAATCACCCGGTTCTGGCGGGCCTGTCGTTCATCGGCGGGGAGCTGACGCCCGCTGCCCATCAGACGGTCTGCCATGCGTGCGTCGACCTTGGCCAGTTCCGGTACCGGTGGCTGATGGGACAAGCCACCGGAAGCGAGGAACAGCACACGTTTATCCAGCGCTTTGGCCCATTGGCCGATCGCTTCACCCAGCAGTCGGGCGCGTTTGAAACTCGGCAGCGGTACGGCCACCGAGTTGATAAACACCGGAATCACCGGGCAGCGCTGCAAGCCGCCGAGCAACAGTTCCAACGGTTGCGCGAACCCATGGTCGACCTGCATGCGATACGACACCGCGGCATCGACACCGGCATCCAGCACCGCCTGGGCGCAGGATTCGGCCAGCGCTTTGGGCACGTCGAGCGGGCCGGCGGCGGTGTCGAAATCGCCAATCGCGTGGGCCGCCATGCCGATGCAAAAGGCCGGCATCACGTCGTAGAAAAAGCCGTTGTAATGGTCGGGAGCGAACAGCACCACCAGCTGCGGGTCGAAGCGGGCGATGCGCTCGCGCGCGGCGTCGATCACGCCGTCGACTTCAGCCAACACATGCGGCGCCGGATCGACGTAGCCCATCAACGGCGTATGAGACAAACAATGCACAAAGGCGCTCATGTCACGCGACCTTGCTGACAACAGCGTTCGCCGAGGTCGGTGGCACGGCTTTGAGCGCCCGGGCCAGGTCATCGCAGGCCTGGCCGACGGTTTGCGGGATGGCCAGGCCGGCGAGGAAGCGGTCCGGACGCACCAGGGCGATAGACGAGGTGCCGAGCGCGAACCATTCTTTCAAGCGCCCGCTGCTGTCACCCACGCGGATCACGTCTTGGCCGGCATCGCTCGGTACTCGGAGCTGGACGTCCGGCAACACTTGGATGAAGCGCGTGCCCAGGGCTTTCCAATGGGCGATTTGCGTGGCCGACAGGCCCCAGGTTGGATCGCAGCCCCAGGCGATGATCGCAAAGTTGTCGCCAATCACTTCGTCCAGCAGCACGGTGGTGCCGGCGTCGGTCAAGACCTTTGGCTGAATGAACATCTTGCCCACCGGCGAGCCTTTTGCAGTCGGCACGATCAACGCGCCCCGGGTGTATTGCGGCATCGGTTTGAAGCGCATTTCCACGAAGTAACGCTTGACCGGCGGCAGGTAGTTGAGCAGCCACGACACCCCATCGCGCAGGGTGCCTTGCCAGCGTTTCGGCGGCGCCAATACGTGGCCGGCGAGTACGGAGAGGTTGATCATCGCCTTGGCGTGGTCGCGGCGTTCCTGTTCGTAGCTGTCGAGCAGGCTGTCGGCGGCCAGGCCCTTGATCACCAGCGCGAGTTTCCACGCCAGGTTCAAGGCATCGCGCATGCCGCTGTTGTAACCCTGGCCTTGCCATACCGGCATGATGTGCGCGGCATCGCCGGCCAGCAGCACCCGGCCCTGGCGGAACCGCCCGGCCAGACGCGCGTTATGGGTATAGACGCGGCTGCGGATCAGCTCGATGCGGTCGGGGTTGGGCAAGACTTTGCTCAGCAGCTTGCGCAGGTTCTCGGGCTTGCTCAGCTCGGTCTCGGTTTCGCCGGGCATCACCATGAACTCGAAACGACGCACGCCGTGGGGCAGGGCGGCGGACACGTAAGGACGCACCGGGTCGCAGCACAGATAGACATGGGGCGTGGCCAGCGGGTCGTTGGCGATGTCGACCACGATCCACTGATTGGGCGCGGTCTTGCCTTCGAAACTGATGTCCAGGCTGCGCCGCACCAGGCTGTTGCCACCGTCGCAACCGATCAGGTAACGGGCATTCAGGCGTTCGCTGCGGCCATGCTGATCCTTGAGGTTGAGCACCACCGCGCTGTCGCTTTGTTCAAAGCTGTCTAGCTCGCGACTGAACAGCACCTTGACGTTGCTGAAGCGCTGCAGGCCGTCGAACAGCACGCGGTCGGCCAAAGGTTGAATGAACGCGTTGCGGCGGGACCAGCCGAACTCGTCGGTTTTCGGTTGGATATCGGCAAAGCAGCGACCCTTGGGGGTCAGGAAACGCATGGCGTGCCAGGGCGTGGTATGCGGCAGCACCTTGTCCGCCAGACCGACGGCCTGGAACGTGCGCAGGCTTTCATCGTCCAGGCCGATGGCGCGGGGGTAGTCGATCAGGGTGTCGAGCTTTTCCACCAAGGTGACGTTTACGCCACGTTGCCCCAGGTAATTGGCGATCATCAAGCCGACAGGGCCGGCGCCGACGATGGCAACGTCGGCGGTCAGCTCCAATGTGGAAGGAGCGGGTGCAAGACTCATGGGTATCTCCGTACAGCGTTTTTGGATTTCTTGTGGGGCGCAGTATGGAAATCACGAGGCTGGTGGACAACGAAAACCCCTGCTAGTGTGCACCAGGTGCACAGTGTTGATTTGAAACGATAATGGAGCGTCCATGAGCGAAACAGAATACAAAACCGTTCGTGGGCTGATGCGGGGTTTGGCGCTGATCAATGGCTTGAATCGTTTCGATGGCGGGGCCAGCACGGCGCAGTTGGCCGAGCAAAGCGGGCTGCACCGGACCACGGTTCGCCGGCTGCTGGAGACCTTGCAGGCCGAGGGTTATGTACGCCGCAGCGAGTCGGATGACAGCTATCGCCTGACGCTGAAAGTCCGCGAACTGAGCGAGGGGTTTCGCGACGAGCAATGGATTTCGTCGATTGCCGCACCGCTGCTGGGCGAGCTGCTGCAACAAGTGGTCTGGCCCACCGACCTGTGTACGCTGGACGGCGACGCCATGGTGATACGCGAGACCACGCATCGCTTCAGTCGCCTGTCGTTTCACCGCTCCATGGTCGGCCGGCGTTTACCCTTGCTCATGACCGCCATCGGGCGCGCGTACTTCGCGTTCTGCCCGCCGGCCGAGCGCGAAGAGCTGATCGAGTTGTTGATCAGCCGCGACGATGAACAGTCGGCGCTGGCGGCGGATCGCGGCTTTGTCGATCGGTTGGTCGAGCACACCCTCGGCAAGGGCTACGGCGAAAACAATTCCCACTGGGGTCTTGAGCGCAAAATCGCCGCGATTGCGATTCCGATCAGGCACGAGGAGCGGGTGATGGGCTGCCTGAATCTGGTCTACATCGCCAAGGCGATGTCAGTTGAGGAAGCCGCCCGCCGCTATCTGCCGGCCATGCAGGGCGTGGTGGAAAAAATCAGAACGCAATTGGCGGAGTGCTGATGCTTGGTTGGGTGGGGCTCTAATCGGCCGGCGAGGCTTTTTCCGCCGCCTCATTGATCAGCACCATACTCTGCGGCGATGACAGCGCCACGCCGAGTTCGCGCAGGCGCCCGAGGACGGTGAACAGCAGGTCGCTGCGGGCTGTCCCCACCGAGCGCGGGCTGTTGACGTAACCGCTGACGCCGATGACCAATCCGTTGGCGGTCAGGTCCTTGAACGTCACTGACGGCGCCGGCGTGTCCAGCACGTCTTCGTGTTCGGTGAATGCCGTCAACAGCAGCTCGCGGATCTGCAGCACATCGGTTTCCAGCGGCAGGGTCAGGGTGATGCCGACCACGCCCAGCGCATTGCCCATGGTCACGTTGCGCACGTTCTGGGTGATGAACTGCGAGTTGGGCACGATCACCGTTGAGCGATCGGACATCTGGATTTCCGTGGCGCGCACGTTGATGCGGCGGATATCGCCTTCGACGCCCGCGAGGCTGACCCAATCGCCGACTTTGACCGGGCGTTCGGTGAGCAGGATCAGGCCGGAGATGAAGTTCTGCACGATCGCCTGCAGGCCGAAACCGATGCCCACCGACAGCGCACTGACCACCCAGGTCAAGTTGGTCAGGCTGATATTCAGCGTGGACATCACCACCACCGCGACCAGCACGAAGCCGATGTAACCCACCAGGGTCACCAGCGAGGCGCGCATGCCGGCGTCCATGTTGGTTTCCGGCAGCAGCCGTTCGCCGAGCCAGTTCTTGAGCACGCGCACGCCGAACAGGCCGATCGCGAGCAGGACAAGGGCCAGCAGAATATCGCCGGGCGCGATGTTCAGGTTGCCCAGCGGCTTGCTGCCCAGGTCGAGTTGCGTCAGCCCCGCCAGCAGCTCGCCCGGGCTGGAGCCGGAGGGCAGGAACGCCAACAGCACCGCGGTGAACATCAGCAGGGTGCGGCCCACGCCCGCGAGTATCGTGCTGGCCTGTGCCTGGTGGCGTTCGGACAGGCCCAGGGCCGAGCCGAGCGCCAGGCCGCCAGGCTGTTTCGGCGAGAGCAGGGTCTCGCAGAGGTCGCCGAAGCAGGCGATCAGCAGATAAGCCGTCGCCGCGACCACGCTCATCCACAGCAGTTTGACGGTGAGGAAGTAAGCCAGGGTCAGGTAGCCGCTCAACAGCGCCAGCAGGGCGATCCCGATCCAGGTCCCGGCGACAAACGGAATCAGCCCGGCGATGCCGCTCATGCGTTCAAGCGCGTATCGGCGGCGGGTGCGGCGGTAACGCAGCAGGCCGAAGAAGAACACCAGCGCGATGGCCAGCGCGGTCAGGCCGTTCACCGCCGCGGTCAGTGCCAGGCTGCTGGCGATGACGCTGTTGATGCGTTCCTGGGTGCCGATCAGCATCAAGGCCAGGCCCATCAGCACGGGGAAGGGGGCCAGGGCGACGGCGATCTGGTCGGGGATCTGGGGCAGGCGCCAGGACGGATGCGCGCGCATCAACAGGGCGCGACCGAGGCCGACAATGAAGGCGCAGAACACCACCAGGGTCTGCAATTGATCGAGCAGCGTGAGCATATCGGCGCTGGGCACGGTGTCGCGTAGCACGCCCCAGCGCAGCAGCGTGGCGGCCAGGCTGATGGTCAGCACGGTGGCCAGCCCCACCGCCAGCGCCAGGGCACTGCGACGCAGGCGGCCTTCGGGGATCCAGCGCACCGTCAGGCGGACCAGCGTGTGCTCCAACACACGTCGTCCCGTCACCCAGACCAGCAGCGCACTGAACAGCATGCTCACGAAAAACCAGCGGTTTCCCGGCGCCACGGCGGTGTCCGTCACGCTGCGGACATCGGCGTACAGGCCGCGTAAACGGCTGAGATCGTCGTCGGTCGGGCGGATGATGTTGGACCAGAACACCACGCTGATCGGGCTCGCCGAGCGGGTGCTGATCTGTGAGTCGAAGAGGCTGCGGCGCAGGCTGAAGATCTGCGCGGCCATGTCGCTGGCGGATTGGCTCAGGCTGCTGGCCTGGCGCTGCTCGTTGAGCAGGGTGTTCTTCTGCCGGGTCAATGCGCTGCGTTGTTGGGTCAGGCTGGGAGGCTCATTGACCTGTACCGGGCCAAGCACGTTGAGCTGGTCATCCAGGTGTTCAAGATCGAGGATTTGTTTGGCGGCCAGGGTGTCGGCCTGTTTTTGCACCTGCAAGGCGGCCTGGCGCAAGGTCGAGAGCAGGTCGTCGTTGGCGCTGCCCGTGACTTTCTGGCGGATCAGGTCGAGTTGGTCGTTGAGGTCTTGCACACTGGCGTCTTCAGCCAGCAGCGGCACACTGCGCGGGTCGCTGATCGGCGAAGGCGCAGCCTGCGCGAGGCTGGGCAACGTAGCGCACAGCATCAGCAGGGCGAACAGCCCGGTGAAAAAACGGCTCGTGGTGACTCGATGCATGCGCCTTGCCCTTTGACGGTTACCCAAATACCTAAGCGTCACCACTCTATGAGGCGAAGGCAAGCCATTCGTGCGAATTTTTTGGGGAGGCACGGCGGCAACGATGCGCGTGGTCAGGCGGCGGCACAAGATTGTTTAAACCTTCTGCCTCAGCGCTATGTCGATAGCTGGACATACTTCGCCAACTGAGGCAACGCCAATGATAGGAGTCGTGATACCCGCCCATAATGAAGAGCGGCAGATCAGCGAGTGCCTCGCTTCTGTGCGGCTCGCCAGTGAACATCCCGCGCTTGACGGCCGCCCGGTTGAGATACTCGTGGTTCTGGATGACTGCTCCGACCGCACCGACGCGTTGGCGGCGGCCCACGGTGCGGCGACACTCGACGTGCGTTTTCAGAATGTGGGCAAGGCCAGAGCCGTCGGCGCCGAGACGTTGCTCAAGCGCGGCGTGCAGTGGCTTGCCTTCACGGATGCAGACACGCGGGTTCCCCAGGATTGGCTGGTGCGCCAGCTCGGGTTTGGCGCTGATGCGGTGTGCGGCACCGTCGAGGTCGACAGCTGGAACGAGCACGGCGAACGGGTGCGTGCGCAATACCTGGAGCGCTATCGATTCATCGAAAACCACCGCCACATCCATGGGGCAAACCTTGGGTTGAGTGCCGAGGCCTATCGCACCGCCGGTGGGTTTCAGCACCTGGCCGCCGATGAAGACGTCCGCCTGGTGGCCGACCTTGAACGGACCGGCGCACGGATCGCCTGGACGGCCACCATTCCGGTGATTACCAGCGCGCGTCGGGACTACAAGTGCCAGGGCGGGTTTGGCGAATACCTGGCTTCGCTGATCCCGCCATCCGCTCACGCCGAAGCCGATTCCCCCTGCACCTGAGCCCCGTGCGTGGGTTGCCTGGAAGCGATTGACGGAAAATACGCTAAAGTCCATTATGGATTTATAAGTACAAAAAAACCTGCCTGACTTTTTCTTCAATCTTGCCAAATCGACAATAACTTGCGAGACCACGACCATGAAGAAACGCTCCCTCATCACCGCCCTGGCCCTGAGCCTGTTCGCTTGCGGCCACGCCCTGGCCGCCGAGAAAACCCTGCGCATCGGCATCGAGGCGGCTTACCCGCCGTTCGCATCGAAGACCCAGGAAGGCACAATCGTCGGGTTCGACTATGACATCGGCAACGCCTTGTGCGCGCAGATGAAAGTCAAGTGTGTGTGGGTCGAAGGCGAGTTCGATGGGCTGATTCCTTCGCTGAAAGTGAAGAAAATCGACATGGCCTTGTCGTCCATGACCATCAACGAAGACCGCAAGAAGTCGGTGGATTTCACCCACAAGTATTACTTCACCTCATCGCGCCTGGTGATGAAGGACGGCGCGGTGGTGGACGACCAGTACACCAGCCTCAAAGGCAAGACCGTCGGCGTGCAGCGGGCCACCACCACCGACCGGTATGCCACCGAGGTGTTCGAACCCAAGGGCATCAACGTCAAGCGCTACAGCAATAACGAAGAAATCTACATGGACCTGGCGGCGGGGCGCCTGGATGCGATCTTTGCCGACACCATCCCCCTGAGTGACTTCCTGTCGCTGCCGCGAGGCCAGGGTTATGCGTTTGTCGGGCCGGAGCTCAAAGACCCGAAATACGTGGGCGAGGGCGCCGGCATTGCGGTGCGCAAGGGCAATAGCGCGTTGGTCAGTGAGTTGAATGCGGCCATCGACGGCATCCGCGCCAATGGCGAGTACCAGAAGATTTCCGCGCAGTACTTCAAGTCCGATATCTACGGCGACTGATGCTGAATATGCACTTGAAAACGCTGTAGGTCAGTGTGAGAGCTGTCGAGCCCTGGCAAGCCCGCTCTCACATTTGATCGCGGCTGCCGGCTTCAGCCCTTCAGTTCCTTCAAGTGCTTGTAGACCGTTGCCCGCCCCATGCCCAACACATTGGCCACGTAGTTCGAGGCGCTCTTGCCCTTGAACGCACCTTCGGCGTGCAGCGCCAGCACCAGCTCGCGCTTGTGGTCGCGGGTCAGCAGGTTCAGGCTCAACTGGCGTTCGCGCAGCCAGGCGTGCAAGAAGGTGTTGATCCGTTCCTGCCAGTCATCGCGAAACAGTGAGTCCGGTTGCGGGATCAGCTTGCTGGGTGACAGAAACAGGTCCAGCGCCGCCTTGGCGTTTTCGAACAGCGAGATATTCAGGTTGATGCACAGCACGGCCAGCGGGCGACCCTTGTGGTCGCGCAGCACGGTGCTCAGGCTGCGGATTTTCTGGCCGTCCCAGTTGAGCTTTTCGTAGGGGCCGATATTCACTTCGCGGATGTCGTCGCTCAGCATGTCTTCCAGCGCCGAATCGTCACCGATGGCCCGTTTCGACAGGTTGTTGGCGATGTAGTCGACCTTTTGCGTGCGCAGGTCGTGCAGCACCACTTCGGCGTGGGGGAAGAACAACGTGGCGATCGCATCGGCGATCGCACGGAAGTTCTGCAGGACCTTGTCTTGTTCAGCGGTGTTCATCAATGCGGCTCCAGGCGTTCGGGGGAGAGCATACCAGCGTCCAGGCCGAACCGCGCCAGTGGCTCCGGTAGCGCCGCGCCGCGCACCAAGGCCGCGCTGGCCTGGCCCATCGCGGGCGAGGTCTGGATGCCATACCCGCCCTGTGCCGCCACCCAGAACAGCCCGGCCACCCGCGGATCGAAGCCGGACAGCAAATCACCGTCGTGGACAAAACTGCGCAGGCCGGCCCAGGTGCGGGTCGGGCGGCGGATGGTCAGGGTGGTGGCTTCTTCGATCTGGTGGATCCCCATGGCGATGTCCAGTTCTTCGGGCTGGATGTCCTGGGGTTCCACCGGGTCGGCGTTGGCCGGCGAACCGAGGAACATGCCGGCATCGGGTTTCATGTAGAACGCTTCGTCGAGTGCCACCAGCATCGGCCAGGCGTGGCTGTCCACGCCTTCGGGGCCGGCGAAGATGAACGCCGAACGACGCTTGGGTTGCAGTCCGACGGACGCGGCGCCGGCCAGCCCGCCGATATGGTCGGCCCACGCGCCGGCAGCGTTGATGATGATCGGCGCGGTGCAGGTTTCATGCTGGGTTTGTACGTGCCACAGGCCGTCGGCAGTGCGGCTCAGACCCAGCACGTGGCTGTCGGTCCGCACTTCGCCGTGGTTGCGGCGGATGCCGCGCAGGTAGCCTTGGTGCAGGGCGTCGGTGTCGATGTCGCTGGCGGTCGGGTCGTAGATCGCCCCGTGGACTTTGTCGCGCCGCAGGATCGGCAAGCGTGCACAGGCTTCGTCGGCACTCAGTCGTTCGACCTGCGACACGGTGGCCTTGGCGCTGAGGTATTGCTTGTCCAGCTCGGCAGGGTCGCCGCTGAAGTCCACAGTCATCTCGCCCCGGGGCGTGAGCAGCGGGTGTTCGCAGAAACCGGCGGGCGGGTTGTCGAAAAACGCCCGGCTGGCCAGGGTCAGTGCGCGCACTTGCGGGGTGCCGTAGGCGGCGCTGTAGAGCGCGGCCGAACGCCCGGTCGAGTGATAGCCGGGGTGGGCCTCACGCTCCAGCACCAGTACCTTGCCGTGGGGCGACAGCCAGAAACCCGTGGACGCGCCGGCAATCCCGCCGCCAATGATGATGAAGTCTGCGTGGCTCATGAACATCTCCTGAAGGTGGGGTTAGCGCTGCAGCTGGTACAGCGCGTTAGCCAGTGCAATGTCTTCCAGCCCCAGCCCGATGGACCGGAAAAACACCGGGCGCTGGTAGTCCGGGCGCTGTGCCATGTCACTGAGTAGCTCGGGCAGGTCGCCCATCACCGCGCGTTTGTCCCAGCCGTGCTGTTCGCTGGCGATCAGCATTTCGCCGGCCGCGTCCGGAGTGGTCTGGCGATAGTCGCAGAATACCTGCATCGCGTTAAGGCTGTGAGGCGGCACTTCATGGGCGCGGGGCGCATTGGTGCTGATCGAAGTGATCAGCGCCGGTTTGCTCAGGTGCGCCGGGTCGAGCACCGGGCCGGCCGACGAGGTACACAGCATGATCACGTCGGCATCCGCCACGGCCGCCGCGCAGCTGTCGGCGATGCTCAGGCGCGGGTCGAGGCCGGTGAGCTGCGCGAGGGTCGCGGGGCTGGCGCTGGCCAGGCTCGGTGAAAACAGGCTGATGTGCTGCCAGTCCCGCAGGTTTTGCACGTAGCGCAAGTGCGCCTGGGCGACCTTGCCGCTGCCGATGATCGCCAGGCGCCGGGCCGCCAATGGCGCCAGGGCGTCCACCGCGAGGGCCGTGGTGGCGGCGGTGCGTGCGGTGGTCAGTTCATGGGCATCGCACAGCAGCAACGGTTGGCCGCTGTGCATCGACATCAACAGCGTCCAGGCCGTCACCAATGGCCCTTGCTCCCCTACGATGTACGGCGAAGTCTTGACCCCGTACACGCCGTCCTCGGCCAGCACGCCCAGGTAGTTGATGAAGTCGCCGGCGCCCTTCGGAAACGCCACTAACTGTTGCGGCGGTTGCACCGCCAGCCCGGCGGCGAGGTCGCGGAACAGCTTGTGCAGGATCTGGGGCACGTCGATCTGAGCGAGTAACTCGCGCGCTTGGGCCTGCTGGATGACATGGGGCGTGCTGGACATGGGGAACTCCGCTGTAAACTAATTTGTCCATTATGGACTTTTAGTCGTTGCGAGCAATATCCCGGCGAAAAAAATACGTTCAAGCCAGCAGCCCCCACATCTATGTAGGTCACCTGTTCGCCACGCCTCAAGTACGTTTCGGCACCACCCCTGTTGCCACCCGGACGTTCGACCATGCTGACCCGCTGCATCTTCCCCCTCGTGTTACTGCTGTTGCCTTGCCTTACCGGCCACACCCACGCCAGAGACCTGGCCGAGGGACTGAACGATGACAGCGCCTCCCTGGCGCTGCAGAACCACGACCAGCGTTACGCGCTGTGGTCCGGTATCGGTTTGTTGAAAAATGCGATCGGCCAAACCTGCAACGCGGTGCTGCTGGACACCCGCAACCGCCAGAGCAAGGCCGTCGGCCCGGCGTATGTCTTGACCAGTGGGCATTGCGTGTACTTCAGCTTCGGCACGGCCCATGTCAACCAAGCCATCGAGGCGAGCATCACGTTCAATTATTTCCACGACACGCCGGCGCAACAGCGCACGTTTCGCATTAAAACGGCGCACTGGACCAGCATGGTCGGCACTGATCTGGCAGTGCTCGAACTGGATACCTCACTTGCCGGGCTGATCACCGACGGCATCATGCCGCTCAAGCTCGCCACCCATCAAAGTACTGGGGAACGTGAGGTCGTGAATGTTGGTTCGCCGAGCGGGTTTCGCCAGAAGGGCTTGCGTATGAGTGCCTGCAAGGAAACCGCGACCAACAGCTTTGTCGAGCATCCCGGGGTGTTTCCCGGCGCCCTGAAAAACCGCTGCAATGACCTGCAGTACGGCAGTTCCGGCAGCCCGATGCTGGACCGGCATACCAATGAAGTCACCGGCATTGTCAGCAAAGTCGCGGCGGTCATTAAAAAAGACATCCTCAACAACTGCCAGAACGTCTCGGCGTGTGAAGCGGCCAAGTTCAACTACAGCTATCCCGCCAACGACCTGCACCGTTGTTTTGTCGAGGGCCAATTCTCGAACGATACGCCTGCTTGCCAGCTCAAAGCCGTCGATATCCACCTTGAGGAACCCTGGAAGCTCAACCCCTATGTGCATATGCAACTGGGCGAGTTCGGGCAGAGTGTGCAGCCCACCTGGAACATCAGGTTCTCGATCCAGGACCCGTTCTATCGCTTCAAGGCTGTGCGCAACGTCAATGAATGCAGGCTGCCCAATGGCTATCAACGTGCCATTGCGTCAACCCAGGGCTACATCAATCAGGCCATCGGCCCGGCGCTGGGGGCGTATGTGCTGTGCATCATCGGCGTTCAAACCCCCGACGAGCCGTTGACGCCGGCCTTGCTGCACAATGCGTTCACCCACTCGGTGTTCTTGACCGACCCGGCGCCGGTCCCGCGCATCGGCCTGAACTACAGCGTCAACTGGGACGACCCGCAAACCGCCTTCAGCCACCATTACTTCTATGTGGACACCTCGGCGGAAGCTGCCTGCCGTGACAATGACGACGTCCGCTACATCCTCGCCACGGGCGGAACGAGTTACCCGCTCTCGCAACTGCCCGTCACCCTGTGCAGCTTTGCGCGTAACCCGGCGGGGCAACCTTCGGCGGTACGCACGGATGTGATCGAGCGATCCGCCTACCTGCCGCCCACCCAAACGCGCCAGCCGGCAGCGTCTCAGCGATGAGGCGGTCAACCTGTGACACGAAAGCCTCCGGAGAGTTTTTCTTTCAGATAACCCACCAATGCACTTACGGACTTGGGCACATGGGGCGAGTAGGGCCGTATCAAGTAAATCTCATCGGCAAACGCGCCCTTGAGCGTCCAGCCCTTGAGCACCTGCACCAGCGTGCCGCCGGCCAGCGCCGCATGGGCGCTGAAATCCGGGAGCAGGGCGATGCCCAGGTGATTGAGCGCCGAGTCGCGCAAGGCTTCGCTGTTGTTGGTCGAGAAGCTTCCGGCGATCGGCACGGTGACCCGTTCGAGGGTTTTGCCGCCGCGCTCGAAGGTCCAGGCGGGCTGCTCGGTGCCGCGCGGGTAGTAGAGGCAGTTATGCGCGCTGAGCTCGCCGGGGCTGCGCGGCTCGCCGTGGCGTTGCAGGTAGTCGCGGGTGGCGACCAGCACCGAGGTGGTGTCGCACAGCTTCCATGCGACGTGGGTTTCCGGCACCTGAAAACCGTGGCGCACCGCCAGGTCGTAGCCTTCGGCGGCCAGTGAACTCAAGGCATCCGACACCTCCAACTGGACCCGCACCTGCGGGTACAGTTGCAGGAAGGCCGACAGGTGCGGCACCAGTTGCTGCCGGGCGAACGCGACCGGCGCGGTCAAGCGCACCAGGCCGCGGATTTCCCCGGCGGCGTCGCGCACTGAAGAAAAACTGCGGGCGATCTGTTCGTAGGCGCTGCGCACGTCCCGCGTCAGTGACTGCCCGGCGTCGGTCAGGCGCACGCTGCGGGTGGTGCGGGTGACCAGGCGCGTGCCGGTGGCTTTTTCCAGGTCGCTGATGCGCTGGCTGACCGCCGACTTGCTCACCCCCAGGCGCGCAGCGGCGGCGGTGTAGGTGCCGTGTTCTTCCAGCACCGAGAGCCAGTGAATGTGGGTCCACAGCCCTTCGATCTCAGACTTTTCCATGGGGTTATTGTTCGCCTATAAGGACAATAAGTTCTGGATTCTGCTCTGGTTAGGAACAAATCGAAAGCCTATCGTGTGTCCCAACGCTACCCATCTGGGACCTACTGCCATGACCAGCACCATCGAGCACTACATCAACGACCAGCGCGTGAGCCGCAATGATCGCTATCAGGACGTCTACAATCCGGCCACCGGCGCCGTGACCGGGCGCGTCGCCCTGGCCAGCCGCCAGACCGTCGGCGAAGCCGTCGCCGCTGCCCAAGCCGCCTTCGCCAGTTGGGCCGATACCCCGCCGATCCGCCGCGCCCGCGTATTGTTCGAATACCTGCACCTGCTGCGCGCACGCAAGGACGACCTGGCGCGCATCATCGTCGCCGAACACGGCAAGGTGTTTACCGATGCCCAGGGCGAAGTCGACCGTGGCATCGACATCCTCGAATTCGCCTGCGGCATTCCCAACCTGCTCAAGGGCGAACACTCCGACCAGGTCTCGCGAGGCATGGATAACTGGACGATGCGCCAGCCCCTGGGCGTGGTCGCTGGCGTCACGCCGTTCAACTTCCCGGTGATGGTGCCGATGTGGATGTACCCGATCGCCATCGCGGCGGGCAACACCTTCATCCTCAAGCCCAGCCCGACCGACCCGAGCGCCGCGCTGTTCATGGCTGAGCTTTTGCGTGAAGCCGGTTTGCCCAGCGGCGTGTTCAACGTGGTGCAGGGCGACAAGGAAGCGGTGGACGCGCTGATCGAACACCCGGACGTCAAGGCCGTGAGCTTTGTCGGCTCCACGCCGATCGCCCAATACATCTACGAAACCGGCGCGCGCCACGGCAAGCGCGTGCAGGGCCTGGGCGGCGCGAAAAACCACATGGTGGTGATGCCCGACGCCGACATCGAACGCACCGTCGACGCGCTGATGGGCGCCGCCTATGGCAGTGCCGGCGAACGCTGCATGGCCATCTCCGTGGCGGTGCTGGTGGGCGATGTGGGTGACAAAGTCATCGCCGCCCTGACCGAGCGGGCCAAGCAGCTGCGCATCACCGATGGCCGCGACCTCAAGGCCGAAATGGGCCCGATCGTCTCGCGCGCCGCACTGGAGCGCATCAGCGGCTATATCGAACAAGGCGTCCAGGCCGGCGCGCAACTGCTGCTCGACGGCCGCGATTACGTGCCGACCGAACCCGGCCTGGAAAACGGCTTCTGGCTCGGCGCGACCTTGTTCGACCATGTGACTCAAGAGATGAGCATCTACCGCGAAGAAATCTTCGGCCCAGTGCTGGCCTGCGTGCGCGTGAATGATTTTGCCGAAGCGGTGAAACTGGTCAACGACCACGAATTCGGCAACGGCGTCAGCTGCTTCACCCGCGACGGCAACATCGCCCGCGAATTCGCACGGCGTATCGAAGTGGGCATGGTCGGCATCAACGTACCGATCCCGGTGCCGATGGCCTGGCACGGCTTTGGCGGCTGGAAGAAAAGCCTGTTCGGCGATATGCATGCCTACGGCACCGAGGGCGTGCGCTTCTACACCAAGCAGAAGTCGATCATGCAGCGTTGGTCGGAGAGCATTGAGCAGGGTGCGGAGTTTGCGATGCCCGTCTCCAAATGACAGCCTAAGGAACACAGAGAAACCCATGTGGCAGGGGGCTTGCCCCCGATGGCGGAGTGGCAGTCACTGCATGAGTGCCTGAACCACCGCTATCGGGAGCAAGCTCCCTCCCACATTTTTTGTGCGTGGTCAGGCAGTGGTCTTCGTGGGCCTGAGGCATTCGATGGAGCGGTCAACCGTGGTTTTGGCGATTTCCAGCAAATGCCACACCGCGAGGATCTTCGCCCGCTCCGGTTTCTCCAGCAGCTCCCCGCAATCCAGCGCCGTCGCCGAAGCGCTGTCCAGCAGACTGGCGGTGTAGAGCAGGGCGTCTTCGAAGCTCAGGTCTTCGTTGACGGCGTGGAAACCTTGGGTGGGCAGGTAATGGTCGATGGCGCGGTTGAAGGCAGCGCGGTCTTTGGTGGGATCGATGGGTGGGTCGGGTAGGGCTTTGGTCATGGTGAAACTCCTGTCTGATCAAGGAGACGGCACTCTTCGCGACTAAACGAAGGTGGCGGCTGTACGCAGGTTAGTCGACCGGTCAGAACAGGAACCCGGCGCGCCCGAAGGCGCCCTGCGCACAGCCACCATTGAGCTTCATGGGACCATGCGCCTGTTCTGAATCCGGGCGACTAAACCCGATCACTGATTTGGCAGTGACGGACCGCAGACTAGCCATCGATTCCAACAGGCACAAGGCGGCGCAGATTGTCTAGGAAACGTCCTGCAATTTAAAGCGACCCGGCTTGCTGGCCCTTTAAAAACCATGACCAGATGCCACTAACTCCAATGAAATGCGGTCCATGTGGGAGGGGGCTTGCCCCCGATGACGGAGTGGCAGTCACTGCATGAGTGCCTGAACCACCGCTATCGGGAGCAAGCTCCCTCCCACATTTTTTGTCCGTGGTCAGGCAGTGGTCTTCGTGGGCCTGAGGCATTCGATGGAGCGGTCAACCGTGGTTTTGGCGATTTCCAGCAAATGCCACACCGCGAGGATCTTCGCCCGCTCCGGTTTCTCCAGCAGCTCCCCGCAATCCAGCGCCGTCGCCGAAGCGCTGTCCAGCAGACTGGCGGTGTAGAGCAGGGCGTCTTCGAAGCTCAGGTCTTCGTTGACGGCGTGGAAACCTTGGGTGGGCAGGTAATGGTCGATGGCGCGGTTGAAGGCAGCGCGGTCTTTGGTGGGATCGATGGGTGGGTCGGGTAGGACTTTATTCATGGTGTAACTCCGAATTTTGAGTAAGGAGCCGAACCGGTCGCGACTAAACGAAGGTGGCGGCTGTACGCAGGTTAGTCGACCGGCCAAAATCGGAAACTCCGGCGCACCCAAAGGCGCCCTGCGCACAGCCACCATAAACTGCATGGACCATTGCGCCGAATTTGGAGTCCGGGCGACTAAACCCGATCACTGATGAGCAGTGACGGACCGCAGACTAGCCATCGATTCCAACAGGCACAAGGCGGCGCAGATTGTCTAGGAAACGTCCTGCAATTTAAAGCGACCCGACTTGCTGGCCCTTTAAAAACCATGACCAAATGCCACTAACTCCAATGAAATGCGGTCCATGTGGGAGGGAGCAAGCTCCCTCCCACATGGGAGAGTGGGGTTTATCGCCGACCCGCCCGCGTACTCACATCCACCCACACCGCCAGCACCAAAATGCTGCCCTTCACAATCATCTGCCAGTAACTGTCCACATCCAGCATCGACATGCCGTTATCCAGGCTGGTAATCACCAGCGCCCCGAGCAGCGCGCCATACACCGTGCCCGAGCCGCCGCGCATGGAGGTACCGCCGATAAAGCAGGCGGCGATGGCGTCGAGTTCGCCCATGTTGCCCGCCGACGGTGAACCGGCGGCGAGGCGTGCGGTGTTGACCAGGCCGGCGAGGGCGCACATCACGCCCATGATGCCGAAGATCCACAGTTTGACGGCCTGCACGTTGATGCCCGACAGGCGCGTGGCTTCCATGTTGCTGCCCACCGCATACACGCGGCGGCCGAATACGGTCTGGCTGGTGACGTAGCTGAACACGCCGAGCAACACCAGCAACAGCAGCACCGGCACCGGGATGCCGTCGTAGCTGTTGAGGATGGTGACGAACCCGGCCAGCACCGCGCCGATCACCGCCACGCGCAGCACGTCGCGAGTCAATGAGTGTGAGGCCAAGCCATGCAGTGCACGGTTGCGCCGTTGTTTCCAGGTCAAAAACAGGGTCAGGGCAAACAGCAAAATCCCGAGGCCGATGCCCACCGCATGCGGCAGATAGCCCTGGCCCACGTACACCAGCGACGGCGACACCGGCGCGATGGTGGTGCCGCCGGTGATGCCCAGCAGAATCCCGCGAAACGCCAGCATGCCGCCCAAACCGACGATAAACGACGGGATGCGCAGGTACGCGGTCATGTAGCCGTTGGCCAAACCGATCATCAACCCGCACAGCGCCACCAGGCTCAGGTTGGCCAGCAGCGGCAGGTGATAGACCACGTCCAGAATCGCCGCGAGCCCGCCCAACAAGCCGAGCATCGAGCCCACCGACAAATCGATCTCGCCGCTGATGATCACCAGCACCATGCCGCAGGCCAGAATCCCGGTGATCGACATCTGCCGCAGCAGGTTGGACAGGTTGCGCGGGGTGAGGAAGCCGCCCTCGGTCTGCCAGCTGAAAAACAGCCAGATGAACGCCACGGCGATCACCAACGCGAGCATTTTGTAGCGGGTAAACAGCTGTTTGAGCTGATTCATCTAAGCGGTCTTCCGATCATTATTATTTTGGCTGAGCGCAGCGGCGAGGACCTGTTCCTGGGTGAGGCCTTCGTTGATGAAATCCCCACGCAACTGGCCGTCGCCGATCACCAGCACGCGGTTGGACACGCCGAGCACCTCGGCCAGTTCCGAGGAGACCATGATGATCGCCACGCCTTCGGCCGCCAGCGCGCCCATCAGTTTGTAAATCTCATACTTGGCGCCCACATCCACCCCGCGCGTGGGCTCGTCGAGGATCAGCACCTTGGGCTTGGCCATGAGCATTTTCGCCAGCACGGCCTTTTGCTGATTGCCGCCGGACAGGCTGGTGATCGGCAAAAACGGGCTGGCGGTCTTGAGATGCATGCGCGCGATCTGCCGGTCGATGCTGCCCAGTTCGGCCTCGGCGTCGATGCGCGTCAGGTGCGCGTAGGTGTCGAGTACCGCCAGGGTGATGTTCTGGCCCACGCCCAGGTCGGGAATGATGCCCTGGCGCTTGCGGTCCTCGGGCACCATGCACAGCCCGGCGCGGATCGATTTGAGCGGCGTGCGCGTGTCGATCAGTTGGCCATCGAGCCAGACTTCGGCGCTGTAGCGGCCGGGGTAGGCGCCGAACAAGGCCGAGGCCAGCTCCGTGCGCCCGGCGCCGACCAGCCCGGCAATGCCGAGGATTTCCCCGCGCCTGAGTACGAAGGAGATGTCGTCCACGCGTTTGCGCTTGGGGTTGTCGACGTCGTAGCAGGTGACATGGCGCGCTTCGAACATCACCTCACCGATCTCATGCGGCTCGGTGGGGTAGAGGTTGCTCATTTCGCGCCCGACCATCTGCGTGATGATCCGGGGGATATCCATGTCGGCCATGGCGCTGGTCGCGATGTGCTGGCCGTCGCGGATCACCGTGATGGTGTCGCACACCGCCGCCACTTCATCGAGCTTGTGGGAGATGTACACGCAGGCCACGCCCTTGGCCTTGAGGCCCTTGATGATCTCCAGCAGCACCTCGATTTCCGAGCGGGTCAGGGCCGAGGAGGGCTCGTCGAGGATCAGCAGGCGCGCCTGTTTATTCAGGGCCTTGGCGATTTCCACCAGTTGCTGGTAGCCGCCGCCATACTGCGACACCGGCAGCGCGACGTTCATGTCCGGCACCTTCAGCTCGCGCATCAACGCTTCGGCGCGGTGCAGCATCGCCGGGTAGTTCATGCGCCCGCCGGGCAGGGTCAGCTCGTGGCCCATGAAGATGTTCTCGGCCACCGACAGGTCCGGCACCAGGGTCAGTTCCTGGTGAATGATGACGATGCCGGCCGCCTCGGTTTCGCTGATCGACTGGGCCCTGAGTGGCTGGCCATCCCAGAGGATTTCGCCGTCCCAGGTGCCATGGGGATAGACCGCCGACAGCACCTTCATCAAGGTGGATTTACCGGCACCGTTCTCGCCGCACAGGCCGACACATTCCCCCGGCCGTACCTTGATATCGATGCCGTTGAGCGCGTTGACACCGCCAAAGCGTTTGACGATGCCGTTCATTTGCAGCAGGTAGTGCGACATGGCGATGGCTCACACAAAAGGCCGAAGAAACGCGGTTTCCCGTAGGAGCGAGCTTGCTCGCGAAGAACCCCCAGGCAACGCGCACATCCAGGATGCCCGCGTCATCGTTGACGTTTTTCGCGGGCAAGCCCGCTCCTACAGGCCGATCTGCTCTTTGGTGTAGAAGCCGTCCTTCTCCAACAGGTCGATATTCGCCTTGGTCAGCGGGGTCGGGGTGAGCAGGATGGTGTCGACTTTCTTGCTGCCGTTGTCGTATTGCGAGCTGTAGGTGGGCTTCTCGTTGCGCGCCAGTTGCACCGAGAGCTTGGCGGCTTCGGTGGCGATCAGTTTGAGCGGCTTGTACACGGTCATGGTCTGGGTGCCGTCGATCACGCGCTTGACGGCGGCGAGGTCGGCGTCTTGCCCGGAGATCGGCACCTTGCCCGCCAGTTTCTGCGCGGCCAGGGCCTGGATCGCACCGCCGGCGGTGGCGTCGTTGGAGGCGACGATGGCATCGATCTTATTGTTGTTTCGGGTCAGGGCGTTTTCGACGATGCTCAGGGCTTCGGTCGGGTTCCATTCCTTGACCCACTGCTGGCCGACAATCTTGATGTCGCCCTTGTCGATGGCCGGTTGCAGCACCTTCATCTGGCCTTCGCGCAGGACCTTGGCATTGTTGTCGGTGGGCGCGCCGCCGAGCAGGAAATAGTTGCCCTTGGGCGCCGCCTGCAGCACGCCATTGGCCTGCATCTCGCCGACCTTTTCGTTATCGAAGGAGATGTAGGCGTCGATATCCGCGTTGAGGATCAGGCGGTCATACGACACCACCTTGATCCCGGCCTTCTTGGCTTCGGCGATGGCGTTGGTCAGCACGGTGGCGTTGAACGGCACGATCACGATCACGTCGACGCCGCGGGAGATCAGGTTTTCGATCTGGGAAATCTGCTTTTGCTCGTTGGCATCGGCCGACTGCACAAACACCTTGGCATCGAGTTTTTCCGCCGCCGCGACGAAGTAGTCACGGTCGCGGGACCAGCGTTCCAGGCGCAGGTCGTCGATGGAAAAACCGATTTTCGGATGGGCCGGATCGGCCATGACCGGCAGGGCGAGCAGGGCCAGGGCAGAGGCGAGCAGGGTGCGTTTAAATGACTTCATGGTGGTGCGTCC
Organism: Pseudomonas veronii; assembly: GCF_002028325.1. Lineage (NCBI taxonomy): Bacteria > Pseudomonadati > Pseudomonadota > Gammaproteobacteria > Pseudomonadales > Pseudomonadaceae > Pseudomonas > Pseudomonas veronii. The sequence goes on from NZ_CP018420.1 coordinate 2,686,308, forward strand.
TTTTATTGTTGTTGGAAAGACACAGCGTGATGCGGGTAGAACTGTAGAGCGTCCCTCGACGCTCTGTGCGTAGATTTGTCGCGCAAATGTCACCGCCGCCCCCTGTGTAGGAGCGAGCTTGCTCGCGAAAATCGCGAACTCGACACGTTTATCCAGGCATCACGCGTCATCGTTGACGTTTTTCGCGAGCAAGCTCGCTCCTACGCAGAGGGCTGCGTGATCAGGTGTAGATAAACCGATTCACGATGCCCTCCAGCATCTCCTGCCGACCACTCACGGCCTGCGGGTTGAGTTCGTGGGCAAACGCATGTTCGGCCAGGGATTCCAGGCTGAATTCGCCGGCCAGTACCGCCTGGCCCAACGGTTGCTGCCAGCCGGCATAGCGCTGGTCCTTGAACTGCTGCAACCGATCGTTCTGCACCATCGCCGCCGCGCGTTCCAGCGCCAGGGCGAGCACATCCATGGCGGCGACGTGGCCGTGGAACAGGTCGATCTCGTCCAGGCTCTGGCGGCGCACCTTGGAATCGAAGTTGTAGCCGCCATTCTTGAAGCCGCCGGCCTTGAGGATTTCATACGTCGCGAGGGTCATCTCCTCGACGCTGTTGGGGAACTGGTCGGTGTCCCAGCCGTTCTGCGGGTCGCCGCGGTTGGCGTCGATGCTGCCGAAAATCCCGAGGGACACGGCGGTGGCGATCTCATGATGAAAGCTGTGCCCGGCCAGGGTCGCGTGGTTGGCCTCGATATTCACCTTGATCTCGTGTTCCAGGCCGTACTCATGCAGGAAGCCGAACACCGTGGCGCTGTCGTAATCGTATTGGTGCTTGGTCGGCTCCTGGGGCTTGGGTTCGATCAGCAGGTCGCCCTTGAAGCCGATCTTGTGCTTGTGCTCCACCACCATGTGCATAAAGCGCCCGAGCTGTTCGCGCTCGCGCTTGAGGTCGGTATTGAGCAGGGTTTCGTAACCTTCGCGGCCGCCCCACAGCACATAATTGGCGCCCTTGAGCCGCAGCGTGGCGTTCATCGCGCTGCACACCTGGGCGGCGGCGTAGGCGAACACCTCCGGGTCCGGGTTACTCGCGGCGCCGGCGGCAAAGCGCGGGTTGCTGAAGCAATTGGCGGTGCCCCACAGCAGTTTGACGCCGGTCTGTTCCTGGTGGCGTTCGAGGTGATCGACCATCTGCGCGAAGTGGTTGCGGTACTCCTTGAGCGAGCTGCCTTCCGGCGCCACGTCGGTGTCGTGAAAACTGTAGTAGTCGATGCCCAGCTTGGAGAAAAACTCAAAGGCCGCCTCGGCCTTGCCGATCGCCACTTCCATCGGCTCGCCGCTGCGCTGCCACGGGCGCTTGAAGGTGCCCATGCCAAACATATCCGCGCCGGGCCAGACGAAGGTGTGCCAATAACAGGCGGCCATGCGCAGGTGTTCGCGCATCGGTTTGCCGAGGATCAGTTTGTTGGCGTCGTAGTGGCGAAAGGCGAGGGGGGCGTCGCTGGCGGGGCCTTCGAAGCGAACCTTCTCGACACCGGGGAAGTACGTCATGGCGTGTTCCTTATTGTTCTTGGCGGTGTCTGGATACTAGCAACGGCACTGGGCCCGGCGATTATGAAAATCGTCAAGGTGTAGTGCGATTTTGAGTGGCGGGGTCTAACCTGTGGCGACCGGCCTCAGGACAAAAACAATGAAAACCCTACCGCCCGTCCACCGCATTGCCTTGCTGTTCAACGGCAGCAAAATCTATGACCGCGGCATCATCACCGGCATCGGCAATTACCTGAGCAGCACCCGCGCGTCCTGGGATTTGTTCCTGGAGGAAGATTTTTTGTGCCGCCTCAAAGGCATCGAGCGCTGGCAGGGCGACGGCATCATTGCCGACTTCGACGACCCGCTGATCGGCGAGGCACTGGCCGATATCAAGCTGCCGGTGGTGGCGGTGGGCGGTTCCTATGAGGATGCGCGTGCCTACCCCAGGGGCATCCCCTACGTGGCCACCGACAACCATGCGCTGATGAAGCTGGCGTATGAGCATTTGATCGAGGCCGGACTGACCCGGTTTGCCTGTTTCAGCCTGCCGCCAGCCCAGGCCAATCGCTGGGCCCAGGAGCGCGAAAAGGCCTTCAAGCGCCTGCTGCAACGTGATGGTTTGCCGGTGGAGGTGTACCGCGGCCTGGGCACCAGCGCGCCGTTGTGGGACAGCGCGGTGGAGCAGCAGATCGCCTGGCTGCAAAGCCTGCCCAAGCCCATCGGCATCATCGCCGTCACCGACGCCCGCGCCCGGCAATTGCTGCAGGCCTGCCTCACTGCCGGTATCGCCGTGCCGGAGGAGGTGGCGCTGATCGGCATCGACAACGACCCGCTGACCCGCACCCTCACGCGGGTGCCGCTGAGTTCGGTGATTCAGGGCACGGAAACCATGGGCCGCACGGCCGCTGCGCTGCTGCATCAGATGCTGCACGGCAAACCCTGCACCGGCACGCAGATCCTGGTGCCACCGGATGCAATCAATGTGCAGGCTTCCAGCTTGCATCAGCCGTTGGGCAATCCGTATGTGATGCAGGCGCTGCTGTTCATCCGCCAGTACGCCTGCCAGGGCATCAAGACCGCCCAGGTCGCGGCGTATGTCGGTGTATCGCGCTCATCCCTGGAATCGCACTTTCGCAAGACACGCGGGTGCAGCGTGCATGACGAGATCCTGCGCTTCAAACTCGCCGCCGCCGCCAAAGGCCTGGAAAACCACGCCCTGGCGATTGCCGATGTGGCGCAGCAGTGCGGCTTCAAGTCGGCGCAGTACCTGCATACGGTGTTTCGCCGTGAGTTTGGCTGTACGCCGCGGGAGTACCAGCAAGGCGCGGCCTAGAAAAAAGCCGCTTGCTCCGTGAAGAGGCAAGCGGCTTGGTCATTCACCGATCAACGAAACGCTGGCACGACCTGCTCGATAAACAGCGCCAGGGACTTTTTCTTCTCGGCATGGGGCAGGCTGTTGTCGCACCAGAAGCTGAACTCATCCACGCCCAGTTCCTGGTAGTACTTGATGCGCGGGATGATTTCTGCGGCGGTGCCGATCATCGCGGTCTTGTGCAGGCTGTCCAGCTCGAACTCCGGGCGGCCGGCGAATTTTTCTTCCGGGCTTGGCGCCAGGAAGCCATTGACCGGTACTTCCTTGTTGCCGAACCAGGCATCGAAGGTGCGATAGAACTTGGAGATCGCCTTGGCCCCGACTTTCCAGCCTTCCGGGTCGTCGGCAGCGTGTACGTGGGTGTGGCGCAGCACCATCAATTGCGGGCGCGGCACGCCGGGGTTGTTGTCGAGGGCGGTCTGGAATTTGTTTTTCAGGTCCAGGACTTCTTCGTCGCCCTTCATCAGCGGCGTGACCATCACGTTGCAGCCGTTGGCCACTGCGAAGTTGTGGGAGTCCGGGTCGCGGGCGGCGATCCACATCGGCGGGTTGGGCTTCTGTACGGGCTTGGGCACGCTGGTGGAGGTGGGGAATTTCCAGATGTCGCCGTCGTGGGCGTAGTCGCCTTGCCACAACGCGCGCACCACCGGGACCATTTCGCGCAGCGCCTGGCCGCCGCTGGAAGCGGGCATGCCGCCGGCCATGCGGTCGAACTCGACCTGGTAGGCGCCACGGGCCAGGCCGACTTCCATGCGGCCGTTGCTGATCACGTCGAGCAAGGCGCATTCACCCGCCACCCGCAGCGGGTGCCAGAACGGCGCGATGATGGTGCCGGCGCCCAGGTGAATGGTGGTGGTCTTGGCCGCGAGGTAAGCCAGCAACGGCATCGGGCTTGGCGAGATGGTGTATTCCATGGCGTGGTGTTCGCCAATCCATACGGTGCTGAAGCCACCGGCTTCGGCCATCAGGGTCAATTCGGTCAAGTCTTCGAACAACTGGCGGTGGCTGATGCTCTCGTCCCAACGTTCCATGTGTACGAACAGGGAAAACTTCATGACGCGTACCTCGGATCTATTGTGATCGGCCTGTCGACCGCGGGCCCTTAAGTGCTCTCGCCGTTGTAACGCTTGCCGGGGATAACGGCTGTTCGGCGGATTGATTGTTGGTATACCATAATATGGAATATCCACAAAACTTTTCTCTCCAACGATTACACTCCCACCTCACAAGGAAGGCGAGCCCGATGAACATAAAACAAAAACTGATCCTGGCCTTTGCGGTGATTGCCAGCCTACCGGTGATTCTGGTGGCTGTGCTGATCATCCTCAACGTGCATGAGGTTCTTCACCGAGCCGACCATGATCGCGTGGTCTCACGCCACTGGGAGGGGCTGACACCCCGCAATCAAACTGTGGGAGGGGGCTTGCCCCCGATGGCGGAGGAACAGCCAGCTTATCTGTAGCTGACCCACCGCCATCGGGGGCAAGCCCCCTCCCACAAAGTTTTGTGTGTGGCTTAAGCCGGCATGGGCAATGCGCCCATCTTGCCGTGGCAATACACCAGTGGCGCGGCGTTCTGCCGGGGCACGATGAGGTTCTTCACCGAGCCGACCATGATCGCGTGGTCTCACGCCACTGGGAGGGGCTGACACCCCGCAATCAAACTGTGGGAGGGGGCTTGCCCCCGATGGCGGAGGAACAGCCAGCTTATCTGTAGCTGACCCACCGCCATCGGGGGCAAGCCCCCTCCCACAAAGTTTTGTGTGTGGCTTAAGCCGGCATGGGCAATGCGCCCATCTTGCCGTGGCAATACACCAGTGGCGCGGCGTTCTGCTGGGGCACGATGAGGTTCTTCACCGAGCCGACCATGATCGCGTGGTCGCCGCCTTCGTACTCGCGCCACAGCTCGCATTCGATCACCGCCGTGGCATTCGCCAGGATCGGATTGCCCCGCTCGCTGAGCGTCCATTCGAGGCCTTGGGCCTTGTCTTTGCCCTTGCGCGCAAAGGCATACGCTTCGGTTTGCTGGCCGCCGGAGAGCACATGGATGGCAAAGCGTTTGTTCTTGATCAACACCGGGTATGAGTCGGAGCTGTAGTTGGGGCAGAACAGCACCAGCGCCGGGTCCATCGACAACGAACTGAAAGCACTGGCGGTCAGCCCGACGATTTGCCCGTCGTCATCGAGCGTGGTGATCACGGTGACCCCAGACGGAAACGAACCCATCACTTGTTTGTAGATAGCGGCATCGATCATGGGACGGTCCTCGGCGGTGGAGCGGTTTTTATAGGTTTGTAGGTATTATGGTATACCGTAATATAAGGCATGCAACTGCTTTTTCAAGCGCCCGATGAACGTCAATTCTTGGTCTTGTAACCAATAAATACTGGGGTAAAGGCGATAGATAGCTATTGGCCATGCGGCACATTAGCCGATCAGATTAGCGCCAGAGCTACGGATCAGTCGTGTGAAAAACTGGGGGGCGTGTGGCGCTGTCGAGCGTGATCCTCATCGGTTGCTGCCTGGCGACGCGTCAGCACACGCAGTCGGTCAGGGCGGGGCGGTTGGGGTATACCGACTGAACAGGTTTTTCTGGCGAGAGCGCGGCGTTAATCCTGGCTTACCGCATCATCGTTAACGACCCTCGCGGGCAAGCTCCGCTCCTACGGCGACGGAGTCATCTGTAGGAGCGAGCTTGCTCGCGAAAAACCCGAGAGCGCCACGTTGACCCCGGCTTACCGCGTCATCGTTAACGATCCTCGCGGGCAAGCTCCGCTCCTACGGCGACGGGGTCATCTGTAGGAGCGAGCTTGCTCGCGAAAAACCCGAGAGCGCCGCGTTGACCCTGGTTTTACGCGCGATCGGCAAGCCCCACCCCGCCAAACTCCTCCAACGCATCCCGCAACGCGCCGTCGAAGTAGTCCTTCGAGGCGCGGTCCCAGAGGATGTGGAACGCCGGCGCGTCCACGCTTCCCGAGTGGATGACGATCACATTGATCCGCGCCGCCGCCGTCTGCGCCACCGCCCCCGGCTTGAACGCCGGAAAACTGAGATCGACGCCGCACAGCTTGGCCATCACCTGGGCAATCACCGTGCCGCTGAGCAGCACGCAAGCATGACTGTCCTGGCGCGGCAGCAGGTAGTGGGCGCGGTGGTCGAGTTCCCAGCGCGCTTCTTCATCGGCGATGCGCTGGCCTTGATCCGCCGGGCTGCCCAGCAGCAGGTATTCGTTCTGTGACAGGCGCGCCACCCAGCTGCCGTCCGCCTGCGCGGTCGCTCGGTTGGGCGCGTCGGGCAGGGTGAAGCCGCGGGCCGTGAGGTACTCGGCGCTGTGTGCGCCGCGAAAGCCGACCCGGGGCAGGTCGGTCTGGTCGATCAGGCGGCAGGGCGGCGTGAGCAATTCGTGGGCTTTCAGACTGGTCATGGCTTAACCCTCCTGGCGTTGGTTGGTGGGGTCGAAGAACGGTAGCTGCACCACTTCGGCCTGGACGACGATGCCGCCTTCGACGCGAATCGGAATGCATTGCCCCGGTGTGCTCTGGTCGATCCCGGCGTAGGCCAGGCCGATGATCCGGCCCAGGCTGGCGGAGTATTCACAGGAGGTGACGTTGCCGCTGATGTCCGGGCCGTTGAGCACCAGGTGGCCTTCCAGCGGCTGCACGCTGCCCTTGGGCAAGCTGAAGCCGACCAGTTTGCGTTTCAGCGGCTGGGCTTCGAGGATGTCCACCGAGCGGCGGCCGACGAAGAACGGCTTGTTGCGGCTGACCGCCCAGCCCATGTCGATTTCCGCCGGGTGGGTCATGCCGTCGGTGTCCTGGCTGATGATCACGTGGCCTTTTTCCAGGCGCAGCAGGCGCTGGGTTTCGACGCCGAAGGGGCGAATGTCGAAGGCTTTGCCGGCGGCCATCAACGCATCCCACAATGCCAGGCCATGACGTGCGGCAACGTGGATTTCATAACCCAGTTCGCCGACGAAACCGACCCGCAGCAGCCGCGCCTTGATCCCGGCCACCGTGCCCTGGCGCACGCCCAGGTAAGGGAAGGCCTCGGCGCTCAGGTCGAGGTCGCTGCACAGTTGTTCCAGCACCTTGCGCGAATCCGGCCCGGCCACGTTCACCGCACAGATCGCGGCGGTGACGTTGGCCACATCCACGTCCAGGCGCCATTGCGCGTTCCACTTGAGCATCTGCTGGTAGATGCGGTCGACGCCGCTGGTGGTGGCGGTGACGTAGAAGTGCTTGTCGGCCAGCCGCGCGCACACGCCGTCGTCGATCACCACCCCGTGTTCATTGGTCATCAGCGCATAACGCGAACGGCCCACCGGCTGCTTGAGAAACGCGAAGGTGTACATCCGGTTGAGCAGTTCGGCGGCATCCGGGCCGCGCACGTCCAGGCCGCCGAGGGTGGACACATCGATCAGCCCGACCTTGTTGCGCACATGCAGGGCTTCGGCCTGCATGCACGCGTCGCGGTCCTCGGCCTTGCCGTAATAGGCCGGGCGCTGCCAGATGCCGGCGGGCATCATCTTCGCCCCGGCCTGCAGGTGCCGCGCATGCATCGGCGTTTGCCGGTAGGGGTCGAAGGCGCGCCCGGCGACGTGGGCGAGTTTTTCCGCCACGAACGGCGGCCGTGCGGTGGTGACCCCGGTTTCGCTGATATTGCGCTGGGTCGCCCAGGCCACCAGGCGCGCGGTCGGCAACGCCGAGTGGCGGCCCTGGGACGGGCCCATGCCGACGGTGGAGTAGCGTTTCACCAACTGCACATCGCGGTAGCCGATGCGGGTGGCGTTGACGATATCCGCCACTTGCAGGTCTTCGTCGAAGTCGACGAAATCCTTGCCCTTGGGGTGCGGGAAGATCGGCCAGTTGAAGTTGACCGGGGCTTCGCTGCGCAGCGGGGTACGCGCTGCGGCAGGGCTCAAGCCGAGGGCGAAGGCGATGTCGTGGGCGGCGTTGCTCGCGTCCGCCAGCACATTGTCCAGTTGGTGCCGACCGTGGACCGAACCGGCCACATTCAGGTTATGCGGCAGGCCGCTGAGGCTGAACTCTGCACGCGAGTCCTCATAGGCCAATTTGCCGCCGGCCTGGCACAGCAGTTGGTACACCGGCATATAGCCGGCCGACATGCACAGCAGGTCGCAGTCGATCACCTGCCCCTTGTCGCTGACCTGGCCCTGAGCGGTGATCTGGCGCACATCGACACCCTTCACATGGCGCAGGCCTTTTTCATGCAAGGCCTCGAACACCGTGCTGTTAGTCAGGCAACGGATCTTGCGCTGCGCCAGCGCGCCGGCCAGGGCCTGGTCGGCGGGGGCGTGGCGCAGGTCGATCAGGGCGGCGACGTCCACGCCCTGGTCATGCAGGTCGAGGGCAGCGAGGTAACCGTCATCGTTGCCGGTGAGCACCACCGCGCGTTTGCCGGGCTTGACGGCGTAGAGCTTGATCAGGCGTTGCGCGGCACTGGTCAGCATCACCCCCGGCAGGTCGTTGTTGCGAAAGATCACCGGCTGGTCGAACGAGCCGCTGCACACCAGGCACTGCTGCGCGCGCACCTTGTACAGGCGCTTGCCCTGGATCACCGGCAGGTAGTTGTCGGTGAACCAGGCGTTGCAGGTGGCCTCGGTGAGCACCTGGATATTCGCGTGTTGTTGCACCGCGCCGAGCAATTTGTGGCGCAGGTTGTCGGCGCGGGTGCCGGCGATATCGAAGCGCGCATAAGTGAGCGAACCGCCGAGGATCGGCTGCTGCTCGATCAGCAGCACCTTCGCCCCGGCATTCGCGGCGGTCAGCGCCGCCTGCAAGCCGGCGGGGCCGGCGCCGATGACGGCGAGGTCGGTGAACAGGTAGGCCTTGTCGTAGTACTCGGGCTGGAAGTTCAGGTCGAGCACGCCCAGGCCGGCTTTTTTACGGATGATCGGCTCCCACACTTTCCACATGCCCTTGGGCTTGTAGAACGAGCGGTAGTAGAAACCCACCGGCATGAATTTGGAGAACTTGCCCATATAGGCATCGCGGTCGTGGTCCAGCGTGCCGTTGACGTTCTGCGCGGTCACCGCCAGGCCGTTGCTCAGCGCGTGGGCATCGGCCAGCACGTTGGGTTCCTGGGGCAATTGCACCAGGCTGTTGGCGTCCTGGCCGGCCATGCTCAGCGGCCCGCGTGGGCGGTGGTATTTGAACGAGCGCGACATCAGAAAGCGCCCGTTGGCGAGCAGGGCGCTGGCGATGCTGTCGCCCTGCAGGCCCTGGTAGGGGTGCCCGTCGAAACTGAAATCGAGTGGCTGATCGCGTTGGATCAGCAGGCCCATGGGGGCGGGGAGGCGGTTCATCCGGCGATCTCCTGGGGGGTGTTGAAGTCGACGCGGTGGGTGAACAGTTCCTTGGGATCGAAGGTGCGCAGGATCTCGTCGGTGACGGTGTGGCGCTCGGCGAGGAACCAGTAGCTGGACGGCGTGTGCATCCACCATTCACGCACTACACCGGCGAGGTTGTCGGTGTTGAACACGTAGTCGGCCCATTCGGCGTCGCTGCAGTTGACCGGATCGGGCATGGGCTTGAACTCGCCGCCGTAGGTGAACTCGCTGATATTGCGCGGCCCGTTGAGCGGGCACATCATGATTTTCATAGTCCGCTCTCCATCAGTGACTGGCCGCCGTGGCGCCCATCTCATTGACTTGCTGGAAGGTCGAGAAACGTTCGAGGCCAAAGGGTTTGATCAGCTCCGGCACCTTGCCGCCGCTGGCGACCAACTCGGCCATGGTCTTGCCGCAGATCGGCGTGGCCTTGAAACCCCAGGTGCCCCAACCGGCGTCGAGGTAGTAATTCTTCACCGGCGACAGGCCCATGATCGGGCTGTAGTCCGGGGTCATGTCGGTGATCCCGGCCCACTGGCGCATCAACTTGGCGTTGGCCAGGAACGGGAACATCTCGATGGCATGGGCCAGCAGGCTTTCCTTGAGGTCCAGGGTCGAGCGTGTGTTGAACAGCGGGTAGGGGTCGGAACCGCCGCCGAACACCACTTCGCCGCGACTGGTTTGCTGCACGTAGCAGTGCAGGGCCGAGGAACTCACCAGCGGGTCGAGGAACGGCTTGAACGGCTGGGTGACCATGGCCTGCAGCGGGAAGGTCTGGATCGGCGAGCGGATGCCGGCCTTGGCCATCAACAGTGAGCTGTGCCCGGCAATCGCCTGCACCGCGCAGCCGCACCGGATGGTGCCGCGATTGGTTTTCACCGCGGTGATGGCGCCGTTTTCAATGATCAGGTCTTGCACTTCGGTGAGCTGATGGATTTCCACGCCGCGCTTGGCCGCCTGCTTGGCGTAGCCCCAGGCCACGGCATCGTGGCGCGCGGTGGCGCCGTCGATGTGCCAGAGCCCGGCGAGCACCGGCAGGTGGCCGGGGTCGAGGTTGAGGCTGGGCACCAGTTCGCGGATCTGCTGGCGGTCGATCATCTCGGTGCGCCCGCCGAAGTGCTTGTTGACCTCGGCGCGCTGGCGAAACGAACGCACGGTGGCGTCGGTGTGGGCCAGGGTCAGTTGGCCGCGCTCGGAATACATGATGTTGAAATCGAATTCGTTGGACAGCGCCTGGAACATCTTCACTGACTCGGCGTAGAAACGCACCCCTTCGCTGGTCAGGTAGTTGGAGCGGATCACCGCTGTGTTACGCGCGGTGTTGCCGCCGCCCAGATAGGACTTTTCCAGCACGGCAATGTTGCTGATGCCGTGGTACTTAGCCAGGTAGTAGGCGGTCGCCAGGCCGTGGCCGCCGGCGCCGATGATCACCACGTCGTAACTCGACTTGAGTTCTTTGGGCGGCGGCAGATCCACCTCCACCGGGTACTCCGAACTCAGCCCGTATTTCAATAGATTGAATGGCATACGGCCTCCGATTGGCTGCGTAGGGCGTGATGTTGCGCAAGGGCGGCGGTCACGGTGTTTTTCATCAGGAAGGCAATGGTCATCGGGCCGACACCGCCGGGGACCGGGGTGATGGCGGCGACGTGGGGCAGGGCGGCGTCGAAGTCGACATCGCCCACCAGGCGGCTGCGGCCGTCGTCATCGATACGGTTGATGCCGACGTCGATCACCACCGCGCCGGGTTTGAGCCAACTGGCATCGATCAAGCGTGGGCGGCCCACGGCGGCGATCACGATGTCGGCCTGGCGGCACAGGGCCTGGGCGTTGTGGCTGCGCGAATGCAGCACCGTCACCGAGCAATCGGCCTTGAGCAGCAGCGCCGCCATGGGCTTGCCGACGATGTTCGAGCGGCCGACCACCACCGCGTGTTTACCGCGCAGGTCGCCACAGGTTTGCTCCAGCAGGTACAGGCAACCGCTGGGAGTGCAGGGCGTGAGCACGGCGCGCCCCTGGCTGAGGCCACCGACGTTCTGGCTGTGGAAACCGTCGACGTCCTTCTGCGGCGCGATGGCTTCCAGGGCGCGCAGTTCGTCCATCTGCTTGGGCAGCGGCAATTGCAGGAGAATGCCGTGGATCGCCGGGTCGGCATTCAACTGGGCGATCAGGATCAACAGTTGTTCGGTGCTGGTGTCGCTGGGCAGCCGATGCTCCACGGAGCGGATGCCCACTTCTTCGGCGCGCAGGATCTTGTTGCGCACATACACCTGGCTGGCGGCGTCGTTGCCCACCAGGATCACCGCCAGGGCCGGTTGAATGGCTTGCTCGTGCAGGCGCGCCACGTCTTCGCGCACTTGCAGCAGTACCCGTGCGGCGGCGGCTTTGCCGTCGATCAGTTTGGGCGCGCTCACCGGAACACCACCGTTCTGTCCTGGTTGAGGAACACCCGATGCTCCAGGTGGTACTTGACCGCCTTGGACAGGGCCACGGTTTCGGTGTCGCGGCCGATGGCGACGAGGTCGTCGGGCTTGTACACGTGGTCCACGCGCTGCACTTCCTGCTCGATGATCGGGCCCTCATCCAGGTCGCTGGTCACATAATGCGCGGTGGCGCCGATCAACTTCACGCCACGCTGATAGGCCTGGTGATAGGGCTTGGCGCCTTTGAAACCGGGCAGGAACGAATGGTGGATATTGATCGCGCGCCCCGACAGTTGCCGGCACAGGTCGTCGGAGAGGATCTGCATGTAGCGCGCCAACACCACCAGTTCGGTGCGGGTGTCGTCGACGATCTTCATCAGCTCGGCTTCCTGCGCGGCCTTGGTGTCCTTGGTCACGGGCAGGTAGATAAAGCGGATGCCCTCGCGCTCGGCCATGGGCCGCAGGTCGAGGTGGTTGGAGACGATGGCGGTGATGGTCATGTCCATCTCGCCCTTGTGGTAGCGGTAGAGCAGGTCGGTGAGGCAGTGGTCGAACTTGCTCACCATCAGCAGCACGCGCATCGGCTCGCGGGTGTCGTACAGCGCCCACTGCATGTCGAAGGCCTGGGCGACGTCGGCGAAACCGGCACGGATCTGTTCCAGGTCGCCGGCGTGCCCATCGTTGAAACGGAACACGGCACGCATGAAGAAGCGACCGCTGAAGTCATCATCGAACTGCGCCATCTCCCCGATGTAGCACGCGTTGTCCGCCAGGTACGTGGTGACGGCAGCGACAATGCCGGACACCGCGGGACAAGTGACCTTGATGATGAAATGGTTTTTTTCGTGTTGCATGACACGTCCTCGGGATGATGGCGGCAGCTCATCGCATAGCGAAAAAACGTCAGAGGACAGCAGGCTCATTCCGTGAGCGCATTTTCTTGTGAGGAATAAAATATTCCTGAAGTGGCTTTATAGGGGAATGGACGCAGGGCGTCTAGGGGTTTTGGGAAAGTTTTTTAACTGAGGGGAATTTTTATCGGGGAGGACGGCGTCGAACGCGGTCAAAAATGTGGGAGGGGGCTTGCCCCCGATGAGGGGGGTCAGTGAAAGATGCATTCACTGACACTCCCTCATCGGGGGCAAGCCCCCTCCCACAATTGGATCTCTGTGCTTCAGGTGTATCGCGAGTCCGGATTATTCTTTGTCGTTGCCGTAGTTCATGATCGACAGCAGGCGAATCGGCACCCGCACCAATTCTTCCGGCCCATGGGGAATCTCGCCCTCGAACGTCAGGCTGTCGCCGGCTTCCATCCGATACAGCTGATTCCCATGCCGATAAATCAGCTCCCCTTCCAACAAGTGCAGAAACTCGGTCCCAGGGTGGGCAAAGGTCGGGAACTCCTCGCTGGCGTCGTCCATGCTGACCATGTACGCCTCGAAGCTCTTCTTCGGCCCCCGGGTATGGTTGAGCAGATGGTAGGTATGCCCCTTTTCCGTCCCGCGGCGCACCACTTCCATGCCTTGGTCGGCCTTGACCAGCAAGGCACTGCCGTCCTGTTGATCGTATTCGGCGAACAATTTCGACAACGGCAGCCCAAGCACATCGCACAGGCGGCTGAGGGTGTCGAGGCTGGTGGAGACCTGGGCGTTTTCGATCTTGCTCAACATGCCCTGGCTGATATCGGCAATCTTCGCCACGTCGGACAGCTTCAGGTCCTGGGCCTGGCGCTGGCGTTTGATCTGCAAACCCAGGTATTGCTCCAGCTTGAGGCGGGGGGCGGTTTCGGTGGACATAGTCATCAGATCCTGCACGCTTTCCGTTCAGTAATATTAGTTTCGCACTAGGAAAGTGCAAGCCGCGGCGCTTGGCGGCCGTGCCCAGGCACGTATTCCCACGGGGAAAACAATTTTCCCATATATACAGCACAAAAGCGCTTTCACCGGCACTTCAATCGGCCGCTCGCGAATCTGGCAAGGGTATTGCATTCCTGTGGAGAAACTAACTTTCTTTTTAGGAATAAAAAGACAGTCCAGGCCCACCCACACGGTTTTGCCTTTCGCGAGGAGTGACACGCAATGTTGCCAGCAGAAACCCAGCGCATCATCGACAAGTACGGCATCAAGTACGTGCTTGCGCAGTTTGTGGATATACACGGTGCGGCCAAGACCAAGTCGGTGCCGATTTGCGGGCTCAAGACGGTGGCCGAAGAGGGCGCCGGGTTTGCCGGGTTTGCCATCAGCGGCATGGGCATGGAACCCCACGGCCCGGACTTCATGGCGCGGGGTGACCTGTCCACGCTGACCCCGGTGCCCTGGCAGCCGGGTTACGGGCGCGTGGTGTGCGTCGGGCATGTCGACGGCAAGCCCCATCCCTTTGATAGCCGCTACGTGCTGCAGCAGCAGGTGCAGCGCCTGCAGGACAAGGGCTGGACGCTGAACACGGGCCTGGAACCCGAATTCAACCTGATGCGCCGCGACGAGCAGGGCAAGCTGCAACTGGTCGACCCCAGCGACAACCTCGACAAGCCCTGCTACGACTACAAGGGCCTGTCGCGCTCGCGGGTATTCCTGGAGCGCCTGACCGAAGCCTTGCAGGCGGTGGATTTCGAGGTCTATCAGATCGACCACGAAGACGCCAACGGCCAGTTCGAGATCAACTACACCTACAGCGACGCCCTGACCTCGGCCGACCGTTTCACCTTCTTCCGCATGGCCGCCGGCGAGATCGCCAATGACCTGGGCATGATCTGTTCCTTCATGCCCAAGCCCGACCCGAAACGCGCCGGCAACGGCATGCACTTTCATCTGTCGATCAGCAGCGCCGAGAACAAGAACCTGTTCCACGACGCCAGCGACCCGAGCGGCATGGGCCTGTCGAAGCTGGCCTATCACTTCGCCGCCGGCCTGCTCGCCCATGGCCCGGCGCTGTGTGCGTTCGCCGCGCCCACCGTCAACTCCTACAAGCGCCTGGTGGTGGGCCACTCGCTGTCCGGCGCCACCTGGGCCCCGGCCTTTATCGCGTTTGGCGCCAACAACCGTTCGGCCATGGTGCGCGTGCCTTACGGCCGCCTGGAGTTCCGCCTGCCGGATGCCGGCTGCAACCCTTACCTGGTCAGCGCCGCAATCATCGCGGCGGGCCTGGACGGTATCGATCGCCAGTTGGAAATCGACCACGTCTGCAATGAAAACCTCTACAGCCTGAGCCTGGAGCAGATCGCCGAGCGCGGCATCAAGACCTTGCCGCAATCCCTCAAGGAAGCCTGCGACGCGCTGGAAGCCGACCCGCTGTTCGCCGAGGTGCTCGGCCCGCAGATCGTGGGTGAGTTCATCAAACTCAAGCGCATGGAGTGGGTGGAATACAGCCGCCATGTGAGCGACTGGGAAGTCCAGCGCTATACCGAATTTTTCTGACACCGTGTGACGGAGACTTGATATGTGTGGAATCGTAGGTCTGTACCTGAAAAACCCCCGGCTGGAACCCCAACTCGGCCAGCTGTTTGAACCGATGTTGCAGGCCATGACCGACCGTGGCCCGGACAGTGCGGGCTTTGCCATCTACGGTGATGAAGTCGCTGACGGCTGGGTCAAGCTGACCCTGCAAGCGACCACCGAGGCCTTCGACTGGAAAGCCCTGATGGGCGAGCTGGAAGGGCGGCTGGGCTGTTCGCTGGACTGGTTTCAGAACGCCAGCGCCGCCGTGTTGAAGGTCCACGCCGACGAAGCCCCGGTACGCCTGGCCCTGGCCGAACTGGCGCCGAGCGTGCGCGTCATGAGCGCCGGGCAGAGCATCGAGATCCTCAAGGGCATGGGCCTGCCCCAGGAGATTTCCCAGCGCTTCGGCCTGGCGAGCATGCAGGGTAGCCACATCATCGGCCACACCCGCATGGCCACCGAAAGCGCGGTGACCATGGAAGGCAGCCACCCGTTTTCCACCGGTGCCGACCTGTGCCTGGTGCATAACGGTTCGCTGTCGAACCACTTCCGCCTGCGCCAGGAACTCAAGCGCGAAGGCATCCATTTCGAAACCGACAACGACACCGAAGTCGCCGCCGGCTACCTGACCTGGCGCCTGCAACAGGGCGACTCGCTCAAAGACGCGCTGGACCACGCCCTGGAAGACCTCGACGGCTTCTTCACCTTCGCCATCGGCACGCGCAACGGTTTTGCGGTGATCCGCGATCCGATCGCGTGCAAGCCGGCGATCCTCGCCGAGACCGATGACTACGTCGCCATGGCCTCCGAGTACCAGGCGCTGTCGAGCCTGCCAGGCATCGAGAATGCCCGCATCTGGGAGCCCGCACCGGCCACTTTGTACATCTGGGAACGCCAGTCAGCTTAAGGAGCGCACACATGAAAACCATCGACCTTTCCACCGCGACCGTGCGTGACCTCAACCAGGCGCTGCACGCCCAGGCCATCGACAACGAGTGGCGCGTCACCCACTCCAACGGCAAGCACAACCTTGCGGTGGGGGTGAATCAGGCGGTGTCCATCGATATCGAAGGCCACGCCGGCTACTACTGCGCGGGCATGAACCAACAGGCGTCGATCACCGTACACGGCAACGTCGGCGTGGGCTGCGCCGAGAACATGATGTCTGGTTCTGTGCGCGTCAAAGGCAGCGCGTCCCAGGCGGCCGGGGCCACGGCCCATGGCGGCTTGCTGGTGATCGAAGGCGACGCGGGGGCGCGTTGCGGGATTTCCATGAAAGGCATCGACATCGTGGTCGGCGGCAGCATCGGCCACATGAGCTGCTTCATGGGCCAGGCCGGGCGTCTGGTCGTCTGCGGCGATGCCGGCGATGCGCTGGGCGATTCGCTGTACGAGACCCACATCTATGTGAAGGGCTCGGTCGAGTCGCTGGGCTCCGATTGCGTCGAAAAAGAGATGCGCAGCGAGCACCTGCAAGAGCTGCAGGAGCTGCTCGATCGCGCCGGTTTCGCCCACCACGCGGCGGATTTCAAGCGCTACGGCTCGGCCCGCCAGCTGTACAACTTCAAAGTCGATAACGCCTCCGCGTACTGAACCAGGAGCTACACCATGAGTGAAAAAACCCCTCCAGTGTTGCGCGAGTCGGCCACCTTCGACCGCCTGACCATCCAGGAAATCCAGCGTGCCGCCGAAACCGGCATCTACGACATTCGCGGCGGCGGTACCAAGCGCAAGTTGCCGCACTTCGATGACTTGCTGCTGCTGGGCGCCAGCGTGTCGCGTTACCCGCTGGAAGGCTATCGCGAGAAGTGCGGCACCGATGTGATCCTCGGCAACCGCTTCGCCAAGAAGCCGATCCACCTGAAGATCCCGGTGACCATCGCCGGCATGAGTTTCGGTGCGTTGTCGGCCAACGCCAAGGAAGCCCTGGGCCGTGGCGCGAGCATCGCCGGCACCAGCACCACCACCGGTGACGGCGGCATGACCCCGGAAGAGCGCGGCCAGTCGCGGCACCTGGTGTACCAGTACCTGCCGTCGCGCTACGGCATGAACCCCGATGACCTGCGCAAGGCCGACGCCATCGAGATCGTCCTCGGCCAGGGCGCCAAGCCCGGCGGTGGCGGCATGTTGCTGGGCATGAAGGTCACCGAACGCGTGGCCGGCATGCGTACCTTGCCGATCGGCGTGGACCAGCGCAGCGCCTGCCGCCACCCGGACTGGACCGGTCCGGACGACCTGGCGATCAAGATTGCCGAGTTGCGCGAAATCACCGATTGGGAAAAACCGATCTACGTGAAAATCGGCGCCAGCCGGCCGTATTACGACGTGAAGCTGGCGGTCAAGGCCGGTGCCGATGTGATCGTACTCGACGGCATGCAGGGTGGCACCGCGGCGACCCAGGAAGTGTTTATCGAACACGTCGGCATCCCGATTTTGTCGGCGATCCCGCAAGCGGTACAGGCTTTGCAAGAGATGGGCATGCACCGCAAGGTCCAGTTGATTGTGTCGGGCGGGATTCGCAACGGCGCCGATGTGGCCAAGGCCATGGCGATGGGCGCGGATGCGGTGGCCATCGGCACGGCGGCGTTGATTGCCCTGGGCGACAACCACCCACGACTGGACGCGGAACTGAAAAAGATCGGCTCGGCCGCCGGCTTCTACGACGACTGGCAGAACGGCCGCGACCCGGCCGGCATCACCACCCAGGACCCGGAGCTGTCGAAACGCCTGGACCCGGTGGAAGGCGGGCGTCGTTTGGCCAACTACCTGCGGGTGATGGTGTTGGAAGCCCAGACCATGGCCCGTGCGTGCGGCAAGTCGCACCTGCACAACCTCGACCCCGAGGACCTGGTGGCGCTGACGGTGGAGTCGGCCGCCATGGCCCGGGTGCCGTTGGCGGGGACCCGTTGGATACCGGGTTCCGGTTACTGAGTGACGAGCCGGCTTGCCGGCTGCTACGGCGTTCCACCCCTGTAGGAGCGAGCCTGCTCGCGAAGGTCGTTAACGATAACGCGGGCATCCTGGATGACCGCGTTGCCTGGACGTTTTTCGCGAGCAAGAACTAGGCGTCCCCCTCGCTCCTACATGCATCTCCCCTATCTTTTGCAGGAGCTTTGAACATGATCAATCGTCTTCTCGGCAAATCCCTCTTCGGCTTATTGGCCGCCTGTGCCTTCGCCCCCTTGGCGCAGGCCGCCGATGCGCCCACCTTGAACACCGGCAGCACCGCCTGGATGGTCACCGCCGCGGTGCTGGTGCTGTTCATGTGCCTGCCGGGGCTCGCGCTGTTCTACGGCGGGCTGGTCCGGGCGAAAAACATGCTCTCGCTGTTCACCCAGTGTTTTGGCGTCGCCGGGCTGGTGGGCGTGCTGTGGGTGATCTACGGCTACAGCATGGTGGTGGACACCACGGGCATGGTCGAAGGGCAGGTGACCTTCAACAGTTTTGTCGGCGGCCTGAGCCGCGCGTTCCTGGCGGGCATGACCCCCGAGAGCCTGGTGGGGGATATTCCGGAAGGCGTGTTCGTGACCTTCCAGATGACCTTCGCGATCATCACCCCGGCGCTGATCGCTGGCGCCTTCGCCGAACGCATGAAGTTCTCGGCGGCGCTGCTGTTCATGGCCATCTGGTTCACCCTGGTGTATGCCCCGGTGGCGCATATGGTCTGGGGCGGTTCGGGGGCCTTGATGCATAACTGGGGCGTGCTCGACTTTGCCGGCGGCACCGCCGTACACATCAACGCCGGTGTGGCCGCGCTCGCCGCATGCCTGATCCTCGGCAAGCGCAAGGGCTACCAGAACACGCCGATGCCCGCGCATAACCTGAGCCTGACCATGGCCGGTGCGGCGATGCTCTGGGTCGGCTGGTTCGGCTTCAATATCGGCTCCGGCGGCGGCCTCAACGGCACCTCGGGGATTGTCATGCTCAACACCCAACTGGGCGCGTGTGCGGGGATTCTCGGCTGGATGTTCACCGAGTGGTTCAAGGTCGGCAAACCCAGCGCCCTGGGCCTGGCCAGCGGTGCATTGGCCGGTCTGGTGGGGATCACCCCGGCGTGCGCCTATGTCGGCGTCGGCGGCGCGTTGGCCATCGGCTTGCTGTGCGGGGTGTTCTGCTACTTGAGCGTGACCGTGTTGAAGCGGCGCTTCGGCTACGACGACAGCCTCGACGTATTCGGCCTGCACGGCATCGGCGGCATGATCGGCGCGGTGCTCACCGGGGTGTTCTGCGTGCCGTCCATGGGCGGCCTGGTGGAAGGCGTGACCATGGGCGGCCAAGTCGTCGCCCAGATCAAGGGGGTGTTGCTGACCACGGTGTACTGCTTCGTGGTCAGCTGGATCATCCTCAAGGTGGTCAATGCCCTGGTCGGCCTGCGTGCCCATGAGTCGGTGGAAGAAATGGGCCTGGACCTGGCCGAGCACAACGAGCGCGCCTACAACCACTAACGGCCCACTGTAGGAGCGAGCTTGCTCGCGAAGATCGTTAACGATAACGCGGGCATCCTGGATGACCGCGTTGCCTGGACGTTTTTCGCGAGCAAGCTCGCTCCTACAGGTACAGCGCCTGCGCTCGGGGCAGGGCTTTGCGTTGCAACTGGCTCGCCACTAGGGTGTTTTTCAGCCTGCGTGCCCATGAGTCGGGACCTGGCCGCCTACAACCCCTGAGAACCCTGTAGGAGCGAGCTTGCTCGCGAAGGTCGTTAACGATAATGCGGGCATCCTGGATGACCGCGTTGCCTGGGCGTTTTTCGCGAGCAAGCTCGCTCCTACAGGTACAGCGCCAGCGCTCGGGGCAGGGCTTTGCGCTGCAACTGGCTCGCCACCAGGGTGTTCTTCAGCCTGCGAGCCCATGAGTCGGGACCTGGCCGCCTACAACCCCTGAGAACCCTGTAGGAGCGAGCTTGCTCGCGAAGGTCGTTAACGATAACGCGGGCATCCTGGATGGCCGCGTTGCCTGGACGTTTTTCGCGAGCAAGCTCGCTCCTACAGGTACAGCGCCAGCGCTCGGGGCAGGGCTTTGCGTTGCAACTGGCTCGCCACCAGGGTTGCGTGCCCATGAGTCGGGACCTGGCCGCCTACAACCCCTGAGAACCCTGTAGGAGCGAGCTTGCTCGCGAAGATCGTTAACGATAACGCGGGCACCCTGGATGACCGCGTTGTCTGGACGGTTTTCGCGAGCAAGCTCGCTCCTACAGGTACAGCGCCAGCGCTCGGGGCAGGGCTTTGCGTTGCAACTGGCTCGCCACCAGGGTTGCGTGCCCATGCGTCGGGACCTAGCCGCCTACAACCCCTGAGAACCCTGTAGGAGCGAGCTTGCTCGCGAAGGTCGTTAACGATAACGCGGGCATCCTGGATGACCGCGTTGCCTGGGCGTTTTTCGCGAGCAAGCTCGCTCCTACAGGTGCGGCGCCAGCGCTCGGGGCAGGGCTTTGCGTTGCAACTGGCTCGCCACCAGGGTGTTCTTCAGCCTGCGTGCCCATGAGTCGGGACCTGGCCGCCTACAACCCCTGAGAACCCTGTAGGAGCGAGCTTGCTCGCGAAGGTCGTTAACGATAACGCGGGCATCCTGGATGACCGCGTTGCCTGGGCGTTTTTCGCGAGCAAGCTCGCTCCTACAGGTGCGGCGCCAGCGCTCGGGGCAGGGCTTTGCGTTGTAACTGGCTCGCCACCAGGGTGTTTTTCAGCAGGTAGGCAATCGTCATCGGCCCCACACCACCCGGCACCGGCGTAATCGCGCTGGCCACGGTGCGTGCGCTGGCGTAGTCCACATCGCCCACCAACCGCGTACCGGTCTCGGTGCTGATGCGGTTGATCCCCACATCGATCACCACCGCGCCAGGCTTGAGCCAGCTGGCATCGATCAACTGCGGCCGGCCGACCGCGGCGACGACGATATCGGCCAAGCGGCACAATGCCTGAGCATCGACGCTGCGCGAATGCACCACGGTGACCGAGCAGTTGGCCTGCAACAGCAGGGTCGCCATCGGTTTGCCGACGATGTTCGAGCGGCCAATCACCACCGCGTGCAAGCCACTCAAATCGCCGCAGGTTTCATGCAGCAGGCGCATGCAGCCGCTGGGCGTGCAAGGCGTGAGCACCTCGATGCCTTGCACCAGGCCGCCGACGTTCTCACGGTGGAAACCGTCCACGTCCTTGATCGGGTCAATCGCATGGATCACGGCCGCCTCGTCGATATGCGCCGGCAACGGCAACTGCACCAGCACGCCGTTGACCGAAGGGTCGGCGTTCAACTGGGCCAGCAGGTCGAGCACTTGCGCCTGGCTGGCGTCATCCGGCAGCCGGTATTCAAGGGAGCGAATCCCGACTTCCTTGGCCCGCAGCAGTTTGTTGCGCACATACACTTCGCTGGCCGGATCGTCGCCCACCAGCACGACAGCCAGGGCCGGGAAGATTTTTTGCGCGGCAAGCAGCAGGACCTCTTCGCGAACCTCGTCGAGAACCTGGGCAGAAATGGCCTTGCCGTCGATATCGCGGGCAAGGGAAGGGAGAGTGCTGGTCAAAAGCGTCACCGTTGTCTGGAGAAATAGGGGCGCTGAGGGATAAATCCCTCAGCAATAGGCAGCCCAGGGCATTCAGGCTACCAGTTGATGGCAGGCATACACCACCAGCACACCGGCGATCAGTGTGGCGTAGGGCAGCCAGCCGGCGCGGCGTTGGCCGTCATCGGCCTGGATATACAAGTCACTGAGCATGGCCGCGGGGAAGCGACCTTTGTCCTGCACATAGTGGCGGTAGCAGAACACCGGCAGGATCAACAGCGCCAGCAGCAAGCCGGTGACCAGCGTGCCTGCGCCCCAGATATCCGCACCCAGGCCCATGCACGCCAGGTTGACGAAGCTCAGCACGCCGCCGGCCGCCAGCAGCACGGTGGGGGCTTTGTACGGGCGCACCCAGTCGGGGCGGTCGAGGCGGTGGATCCAGCCGGCGTTGAGGTTGAGGAAGTTGAAAATGATGTAGCTGACGTTGGACGCCGCCAGCACGAACACATAGTCCGACATCAGCAACAACAGCAGGTTGAACGACAGGTCGGTCCACATCGCCGCCGTGGGCGCACCGTGTTCGTTGGTGCGCCCCAGGTATTTGGGCAGCCAGCCGTCCACCGACGCCTGATACAGGGTGCGCGACGAGCCGGACATCGAAGTCATGATCGCCAGCAACGTGGCGAGCACCAGCATGATCAGCACGATATTGGCGACCACCTTGCCGCCGCCGATGCTGTCGGCCATCACCTGGCCAACGCCCATGCCGCTGTAGATCGCCGGCGACAGCAGGCCGCTGTACACCGCCGGAGTCACTACCGCGCCGCTGGCGTCGAGCACCGCCGGGGTCACCAGTTGGCCCAGCCCCAGGCTGCCTTGAAACGCCAGCGGCACCAGGGTGAACACCAGGATGCACAGCAGGCCGGCGTAGAAGATCGCCTTGAAGGTGTCACGCTTGGGGTCCTTGAACTCGCGGGTGTAGCACACCGCCGTTTCGAACCCGTAGGTGGACCACGCGGCCATGAACAGCCCGCCGGCCATCAGCGACCAGCCGGATATATCCCACGGGCCGTCGATGACTTGCCCGGCTGCGTCATGGGCCAGCGGGTACAGCGGCAGGAAGTTGGCCTGGGTCGCGTCCCCGGTGAACAACGGCACCACGCCCACCAGCAACAGCGGGATCAGCGAGGTGACCCCGAGCACCAGCGTCAGGCGCGCCGAGCGCAGGATGCCGCCATGCTGCACGGCAAACACCGTGAGCAGAATCAACAGGCCAATGGCGAACGTCGCGTTGATGCGCAACGACAGGCCGCTCTTGACCCAACCCAGGTCAAGCAGGGTCAGTTGCCAGGTGTTGATCAGCGCATCGGCGGGAAACAGCGCGGTGAGGATATACCCCGCCGCCAGCCCCGAGCCGATGGACAGCACGGGCGACCAGGCCAGCCAGTTGCACCACACCGACACCGGCGCGATCAACTTGCTGTAGCGCACCCAGGCCACCGCGCCGTACACCGAGGCGCCGCCGGACTTGTGCGGGAACAGCCCGGCGATCTCGGCATAGGTGAAGGCCTGGATAAACCCGAACAGGATCGACACGATCCACACGATCCAGGCCGGTTTGCCCACCGTGGCGGCAATCGCGCCGATGGAGAACAGCACCAGCGCGGGCACGCCACTGGCGACCCAGAATGCACCGCGCCAATCGATCTTGCGGTGCAGGCTGCCCACTGAGCTGGCAGCCTGCGGTACAGCCTCGAACGTCGTCGCTTCCATCTTCGTATTCCCATGTCTGAGTAGCGGTTAAGAAGGGCAATCAAAGTGGGCAGTCAAAGTGGGGTGGCACACATCGGTATCGGGACGATCAGCTACGCACGCGGCTCTTGTCCGGGTCATAGAAAATCGCTGCGCTGACCGTGGCGCTGATGCGCTTCTGTAGGCCATCGACTTTGCCAATCTCAAGCAGGGTGCCGGGCTCGGCGCAGCTCACGTCGACCCGGCACAGCGCGATATTGCTGGCCAGCAACGGTGAGCGGCAGGCGCTGGTGATGACGCCGACCTGGGCGCGGCCGTGGTACACCGGGTCGCCGTGGTGGGCCGCCTCGTTGCCGCCGAGGTGCAGGCCGACCAGCTTGTGGCTGGGATGGGCGCTGCGCCGCAACAGGGCGTCGCGGCCGATAAAATCATCGGTCTTGCTCTTGAGTGGCACGCTGAAGCCGATGCCGGCCTCGAACGGGTCGGTCTGGTCGCTGAACTCGTAGCCGGCAAAAATCAGCCCGGCTTCGATGCGCAACAGGTCCAGCGCTTCCAGGCCGAGGGGCACCAGGCCCAAGGGTTGGCCGAGTTGCCAGATGCGGTCCCACACCCGTTCGGCGTCTTCGGGCTGGCACCACACCTCAAAGCCCAGTTCGCCGGTGTAGCCGGTGCGCGAAATCATCAACGGGCAGCCCTCGAAACCGTCCAGCCGGCCGACCAGGAAGCGGAACCAGCCGAGACTGTCCACACTCGGTTGGGTGGGCGGCGTCCAGACCATCTGCTTGAGCAGCTCGCGGCTGAGCGGCCCTTGCACCGCCAGGTTGTGAATCTGCTCGCTGGCAGACTTGACCCACACCTTCATCCCCAGTTTGTGGGCCTGCTCGCGCAGCCACACACCGGCGTAGTCTTCGCCGCAGATCCAGCGGAAGTTGTCCGGGCCCAGGCGCAGCAGGGTGCCGTCGTCGAGCATGCCGCCGTGTTCGTGGCACATCGCCGAATAGACCACTTGGCCCACCGCCAGGCGCCGCACGTCGCGGGTCAGGCAGTATTGCAACAGGGCTTCGGCGTCGGGGCCGATGATCTCGAATTTGCGCAGGGCGGTCAGGTCCATCACGGCCACGCGTTCGCGGCAGCCGAGGTATTCCTCGGTGGCGCCATAACCGTCGTAGCGCAACGGCAGCCACCAGTTGCGGTAGTCGATGAAGCTGCCGGTGAGGGCGCTGGTGCGTGAGTGGAACGCGGTCTCACGGGTCAGTATCGGGTCGGCATCGGCCGTGGTTCGAGTGCTCATGGCGATGGAAAAACGCTCCTTCTCGCGGTAGATACGGACATGGATATCGGTCGGGTTCCAGCCATTGGCCGGGTCGATGTCATCCGGGCACGAGGTACTGCCGCACACCAGCTCGGTCATGGCCCGCAGCAGTACGTAGTCGCCGGGCCGCGACCAGGGCTCATCCAGGGTCATCTGCTGGTGTGCATCAATGCCGGTGTTGAAGAAGAAATTGATCGCCGGCCAGCCGTTGCGCGCCTGCACGCCGTAGGGCGCGAGTACGCGGCTGAGGTTGTCGCTGCAGTTGTCGTGCCCGAAATAGCCATGGGATTCGTAGTAGCGCGCCGCGCAGGCCAGGGCGAAGGCGTCGTGGCGCCCGACGGTGTCCTGCACCACCTCCAGCATCGGCTGCATCCGGCGGTCGAAAAACTTCGAGAACAGCCCCGGCGCCGGGTAGGCGCTGCCGTTCAGCGTGCGCGTCACGGTCTGGTCGAGGTCCAGCTCCACGCCGCGATCCAGGGCGCGGCGGTCGAGGGCGACGAAGTCCGAACACTGGCGGCCGGCGACGTCCAGCACCTGCACGTACTGGCCCTTGGCGACGCTGTAGCCGTGGGCCGTGCCCGCGCGCACGGTGAACTCGTCCAGCACCTCGCCCAATGGCTCGGGCAGGGCGGGCACCAGCAGGGGCGACGGGTTGGCCCGTGTCACCAGCAGGCGCAGTTCGCTGGGCCGGTATTGCCGGTCGACGGCGGTGGGCCCGGCGGGAGCGGCGACGATCACCAGCAGGCGGTCATGGGCGACAAACTGCCGAGTGTGACCGGGCGGGCTGGCGTCGTCCCACAGCGCGGCGGCGAGGGGCAATGCCTGCGCGTCGATGCCGCGCCGCTTGAGCGCCTGGCCGACACGCGGTGGCACGCGGCAGGCGCTCGAGCCGCTCAGCCCCCAGCTCGCCAGGGCGCTGCGGCCGCTGGCGTCGAGGGCCAGCAGTTCGCAGATTTGCCGGCCTTCGAGGTCGATCACTTGCAGGCCGTCGCCGGGCTGCAGGTCGACCAGCGTCACACCGCCGGCGGCCACGCGGTAGCGTTCGAGGTTCGGCGCCCGGGCAAACAGCCCGGGTTCTCGCGGGTGGGAAACACGCGGAGCATTCATCATGGGCACCCGCTCAGCCGACTGATTTGATGGGCGTCACGGGCTCGCCCAGGTACGCCGCCATCGAGTCGTCCAGGGCCAGCAGCCACGGGGTGTGGTGCGGCGGCGACTGGGTGCCGGTCATCAGCGAGCGGTAGGACTTGTCGCGATAGCCCATGATGTTTTCGGCCTTGTCGTGCTTCCAGTGCAGAAAGGTCTCGTTGACGGCGGCGATGTCGAAATCCGGGTAGTCGGTGGCGTCCACCAGGTGCTGGATGTAGGCGCCCTGGAACTCGAACATCTGCTGGTTGGTTTCCAGAGTCAGTTCCCGTGCCTGCCATTGCTGGCTGTCGGCGATCATCGCGGCCTGACTGGGCAATGGGATACGCCCCAGGATCACATCGCGGGCATACCAGGCCTGGGCGTCGAACATGTTGAACGAGTACCACTGGTCCTGCATGCCGAGGTAGATCAGCCGCGGGTTGGGTTCCCAGAACACGCCCTTGTAGAGGTTCATCGGCCACAGGCGGTTGTCGGTCCTGAGGCTCAGCTCATCCGGCAGGAACGGGAAGTGGTGCTTGTAGCCGGTACACAGGATCACCGCGTCGATGTGCTTGCTGCTGCCATCGGCAAAGAACGCACGGTTGTTTTCCAGGCGTTGCAGCAGCGGCTTTTCT
This sequence comes from Pseudomonas veronii, assembly GCF_002028325.1. NCBI lineage: Bacteria > Pseudomonadati > Pseudomonadota > Gammaproteobacteria > Pseudomonadales > Pseudomonadaceae > Pseudomonas > Pseudomonas veronii. Next base: position 2,712,730 of record NZ_CP018420.1, read on the forward strand.
TCCCAGTTGTCCGGCCACGCATAGCCCATGGGCGTGGTGCGGTAACAGCTGGTGATGCTGCGCGCGCCATATTTGTAGCATTGCGAGCCGATGTCCTCGGCCGAATAGCTGCTGCCGATGATCAGCAGGTCCTTGTCCTTGAATTCCAGCGCCTCGCGAAAGTCATGGGCATGCAGGATGCGCCCGGCGAACTGCTCGAAGCCTTCGAAGTACGGCACCTTGGGCGTGGAGAAGTGGCCGCAGGCGTTGATCACGTAGTCGAATTCTTCACAGGTCAAGGTGTCGTGGGTGTAGTCGTGGGCGTACACGGTGAAGCGCTGGGTCTGTTCGTCGAAGGTGACCTGGCGCACCACATTGTTGAAGCGGATGTAGTCGCGCACGCCGGCCTTTTCCACCCGGCCCTTGATGTAGTCCCACAACACTTCGCGGGGCGGATAGGAGGCGATGGGCCGGCCGAAATGTTCTTCAAAGGTGTAATCGGCGAACTCCAGGCATTCCTTGGGGCCGTTGGACCACAGGTAGCGGTACATGCTGCCATGCACCGGCTCGCCGTTTTCGTCCAGGCCGGTGCGCCAGGTGTAGTTCCACATGCCGCCCCAGTCCTGCTGTTTCTCGAAGCACACCAGTTCGGGAATGGCGGCGCCCTTGTCGCGGGCCGACTGGAAGGCGCGAAGTTGTGCCAGGCCGCATGGGCCGGCGCCGATGATTGCTACACGTAGAGTCATGAGCGTGCCTCCTGAAGGGTTTCAGCGAAAGATCACTGTCTTGTCGTGGTTGATGAACACCCGGTGTTCCAGGTGGTATTTCAGGGCTTTGGAAAGGGCGACGGTTTCGGTGTCGCGGCCGATGGCGACCAGTGAATCGGGCAAGTGCGTATGGTCGACGCGCTGGATTTCCTGCTCGATGATCGGGCCCTCGTCGAGGTCGCTGGTGACGTAGTGGGCGGTGGCGCCGATCAGCTTCACCCCCCGGTCATAGGCCTGGTGATACGGCTTGGCGCCCTTGAAACCGGGCAGGAACGAGTGGTGGATGTTGATCGCCCGCCCCGACAGTTGCTGGCACAGGCCGTCGGACAGGATCTGCATGTAGCGCGCGAGCACTACCAGATCGGTCTGGGTGTCTTCGACGATACGCATCAGTTCGGCTTCCTGGCCGGCCTTGGTGTCCTTGGTGATGGGCAGGTAGATGAAGCGGATGCCCTCACGCTCGGCCATCGCCCGCAGGTCCAGGTGGTTGGAGACCACGGCGGTGATGGTCATGTCCATTTCGCCTTTGCGGTGGCGGTAGAGCAGGTCGGTGAGGCAATGGTCGAACTTGCTGACCATCAGCAGCACGCGGGTTGGCTGGCGTGAGCTGAACAACTGCCACTGCATGTCGAAGCCGCCGGCGAGCTCGCCCAGGCCTTTGCGCAGGTCGCCGATATCACCGCTGACGCCCTTGTTGAAGCGGAACACCGCGCGCATGAAAAACTGCCCGGTGAACTCGTCGTCGAATTGCGCCAACTCGCTGATGTAGCACTGCTGCCGGGCCAGGCAGGCGCTGATCGCGGCGACGATCCCGGACGCCGCCGGGCAGGTGATCTTGAGAATGTAATGTTCGCTTGAGGCGTCCATCGAAGGCTCCTGAATGCGGTGAAGGAAGGCTCAGCCCTTGGCCGTGCGCTTGGTTTTTTGCGGGTCGTCGAAGGGCAGGGCGTGGGTGGTGGCGGCGCCTTCGAAGCTGCCGCGCACCTGCAGCGCGATGCCGGGTACGGCGCAGGCGACGCTCATGCGCGCGATGGCCATCGAGCGTTTGCTCAGGCGCGAATACATGCCGCAGGTGATCACGCCGACTTGCTGGTTGCCCTGCCACAAGGTGTCGCCAGCCTCGGCCGGGCGCACGCCGTCGAGCAGCACGCCGGTGATCTTGAAGCGCTCCTGGCCGCGCAGGCGCAGGTGTTCCTCGGCGCCTCGGAACGCTTGTTTGCCGGGCGAAACCGTGAAGTCCAGGCCCATCTCCCACAGGGTGTCGCCGGCCTTCTGGTCGGCGAAGGGGTACATCTGCGAGTTGTCGTAGGGGAAAAACATCAGCGAGCTTTCCACTCGCAGCCAGTCCAGGGCGGTGAAGGCGCAGGGAATGATTCCCAGGCTCGCGCCCTGTTCGAGGATGCTGTCCCACAGGAACGGGGCGTCGGCGGCCTTGCAGAAAATTTCGTAGCCGCGCTCGCCGGTGTAGCCGGTGCGGGAGATCATCACCGGGCGCTCGAACAGGCGCGTTTGCAGGTGATGGAAGTACGGCAGCTGGCGGATGCCAAGCACGTGCTCGGCGAGAAAATCCACCGCCAGCGGGCCTTGCAGCGACAGGTCGTGCAGATCGTCGTCGAACAGCACCGCCACTTGCCGGCCCTGGGCCGAGCGCACCAGCATTTCATGCCCGGTGCCGGCGCCATGCACGACCATGAACGCATTGGGCCCGGTGCGGTAGACGATGCAGTCATCGACGAATTTGCCGTCCTCGTCGAGCATCGACGCATACACCGATTTGCCGGGATAGAGCTTGGCGATGTCGCGGGTGGTGGCCCACTGCAACAGGCTTTCGGCGTGCGGGCCGACGTAGTGGACTTTTTTCAGGCCCGATACATCCATCAGGCCGGCGCGGGTGCGGATCGCTTCGTGGTGGTCGGCCAGCGCGCTGCGGTAGGTCCAGGCGGTGCCCATGCCGTTCCAGTCTTCGAGGTTCGAGCCGAGCGCGCGGTGCCGCTCGGCCAATGCAGAAATACGCCAGGAGTGGGTCATGTGAGATTCCTTGCTGTGAAAAGGAGCACCGGGAAAAGGTTCAGGCGAGTGGATCGAACTGGCGCAGCCACTCGACCAGGGTCTGTCGATAGCGGGTCATGCCCTTGTAGTCGGCGATGGCATCGGGCAGGTCGCGCAGCACGCGGTGCAGGCGGCAGCCCCAGCCGGGGTGGCTGACCAGTTCGTCCAGGCTGATCAGGTAGGTGCGAATGCTGAACATCACTGCGTTGCTGCGCGGCAGGCGCGCCATCACTTGCAGTTCGACCCGCAGATGCACCTGTTGCCCGACGTTCTGCGCGGTGATCCGGCCGCGGTCGGCGCCCCATTGATGGAAGGTTTCCGGCGATGAATCCAGGCGCGGGTTGATGGTCAGGGTCCAGTTCAGGCGCCGGACCGGCTGGCCGGCCTGCAGGTTGAGCAGGTACTTCAGCGCGCGCTCGAACACGCCCATCTGGTGGGCCATGGGCACCGGTGCATGCCACTGCTTGAAACTCATCCCGGCATCGAACGCCAGTGACCAGTCGGCCGGGCTGGTGACCAGGCCGGCGTCCATGTACAGGTCGCCGTCGCGCTGGTCGAGCAGGGCGAAATCCCCTTGCACCTGGCGGCCGATGTATTCCAGCGGTGCGCAGGGCAGGCTGGCGGCATCGCCGAAGATGAACGGTTGATCGATCTGCAGCAGGTGGTTGCGCCAGTGCCAGCGGTCGCCGTCACGCGCCAGGCTGAACCACTGCGGGTAGTCGACGGCGAGGTTTTCCATGAGCATTTGCAGCGCATCCCAGGCCGCCGCTTGCATGTGCGGCATCACCAGGTAGCGGCGCGGGTCGTTGTCCAGGATCAGGGCACGTTCGGCCATTTCCGAGCGGTAGTGCTCGTCGATGTCGAAGGCGTGCTCGTAGACGGAACCCGGGTCGCGGGAGGTGGCCGGTTCGATGTTCACCGAGTACAAGTAGCTGTCCTCGATAAACGGGAACGGGAAGCGACGGATCGCCGCCGGGCTGTTGCGAAAGCTGAAATCGTCGCGATAGCTCAGCACAGGGCTCGATTGCAGGGGCATGGCACTCACTCCTATAGGTCCAGCGAAACGCAGGGGCCGCTGCCGCGTGAGACGCAGGGCATCAGAAATTCGGCCTGCTCGGCCGGGCTGAGGAAACTGTCGCGGTGTTCGATGGCGCCGCCTTGATGGCGCGTGATGCACTGGCCGCAGACCCCGCCACGGCACAGGTTGGGCACTTGCAACCCCGCGTGCTCCAAGGCTTCGAGCAGGCTCTGCTCGGCCTCCACGCGCAGGGTGCGGCCACTGCGCAGCAGTTGCAGGTCGAACGGCTGGCCCGGTTGCGCGCCTTTGAACGCCTCGGCATGCAGCCGATTGCGCGGCCAACCGAGGCGATCGGCGTGTTGCTCGACCGCCTCGATCAAGGGTTGCGGGCCACAGGTGTAGACGTGGCTGCCCAGCGGCCGGTTGGCGAGGATGCGGCTCAGGTCCGGGCGGCGGTCGTAGGCGTGCAGGCGCGGGCCGAGGCGCTGTTGCAATTCATCGAGGTAGGCATCGCTGAGGCCTGGCCGGAACAGGTAATGCAGTTCGAAGTCGGCCTGCTGTTGTTCCATCGTGGCGATATAGGCCATGAACGGCGTGATACCGATGCCGGCGGCGATCAGGATGTGCCGGTGTGCGGTGCCATGGGGCGCGAACAGATTGGCCGGCGGCGAAATCCGCAAGGTGTCGCCGACCTGCACCTGGCGATGCAAGTACTGCGAACCGCCGCGAGACGCGTCCTGCAGGCGCACGGCGATGCGGTAGTGGCGCGTGTGCGCCGGGTCGCTGGTCAGCGAGTAGGCGTTACGCACCGTGCCCTCGGCCAGCGGCAGATGCACCTGTACGTGGCTGCCGGGCGAGAAAGCGGGCAGGGCGCCGTCGCAGGCGGTCAGGGTGAACTCGCGCACCACGGGGGTGAGCATTCTGGCCGCACTGACCTGAACCTTGAGGGCGGCGCTCATGGCTGGAACCCCGCGTAGGGCTGGTCGGGGTTGATGCACACGCCGAGGTAAGCCCCCAGGCGCCGGGAAAAGTGTGCGCGCACTTCCAGCCCGACGTTGCAGCCGATGCAGTTCAACACCGGCTCTGGGCCTGCGGTCTGGGTCAGCCCGCAATGGGCGCAATACACCTGGCGCAGGCCGGGCATCGTGCAGGTCACGCTGATCTCGTCGTCTTCCAGGCCGGCGGCGCGGGCCTCGGCGTGAATGCGCCAGACAAAGGCCTCATCGCCCAACAGGTAGAGCCGACAACCCACGGTTGCGCTGGCCAATGCCTGTTGTAAACGCCGGCTGAAGTCGGGTTGTTCGCCGCTCAGCAGCAAAGGCTTGTGCAGGTCGGCGGCAACCGCCATGCCGGCGGTTGCCGATTGCATCACCACGATGGGGCGGTTGTGGGTGTGCGTCATGCGGGCTCTCCAAGGTGCGTTTTGTTTCCTGTTGGGAGAGATACTTTCCTATGAGGAAAATCTTCTCAATCTGGAAAAAGGGCTATGCCTTTGGAGATAAGCCTTGTCGCACTGGCGTTCGGGGCATGGAAGTTGCTGGTCTTGCACTAATGCTCAGCAACCGGACGGGGAGTTATCGAAGAGTGCGAACGCGACCGAAGAGCTGGCCGCTCTGGTTGGGGCCTGTGCGCCCCGAACAGGCGCGCAGCGTGCGCAGGCTGTTGGCCGGGTTGCCCCTGCACGCTGACGGTGCCTTGTCGGGTTTTCTGGACCGTTTCGACGCACTGCTGCCCGCCGCCAGGCTCAACCTGATCCTGGGCGGCGAAGACCTGGGCCCGACGCGACGTGGCTTGATCGAGGGCTGCCAGAACGTGGCGCGCTGCCCCTGGCGCGACGCGAGTGCGATGGACACGCCCCAGGCCTGCGGCCCTTGCCGGCAACGCGGGGTACACCGATTGGTGTGCGCCTTGCCCGAGGGTGAAAAAGGCGCGTTACTGCTCGACACCCCCCGACGGGCCGGTGCCAGTTGGCGCCAGTTGCTGGAGGAAGCAGCGCAAGCCGTGGCGGTCAGCGTGCGTCTGCGCAGCGACAACCGTGAGCAGCAGCGCAGGCAGGCAACGTCGCGCCACGGCGCGCTGGCCCGTGAGCTGCACGATTCGGTGGCGCAACAGTTGGGTTACCTGGCGTTCCAGGCCCACGGCTTGCAGTCACAGCTGGGCGCGCCTGCCCTGCAGGACCTGTGCGCCGGCCTCAGCCAGTTGCAACGCCAGGTGCGCGAGCTGATCACCAGCGCACGCCTGACCATGGACGGACGCTCGCTGCGCCAGGCCCTGGCCGACTCCGTCGCGGAGTTTTCGCGGCGTTGCATCATCGTGTTCGAGTTGGATAACCGCCTGGCCGACGACGCCCTGGGTCCGGAAACCGAATTGCAGATCCTGCAGATCGTTCGCGAGGCCCTGGCCAATGCGGTGCGCCATTCCCACGCGCGGCATGTGCGTATCGAACTGCGCCAGACCCAGGACGGCGATGCCTCGGTGTCGGTGGAGGACGATGGCATCGGCTTGAGCCCGGCTTGCGATGAGCATAACCATTTCGGCCTGGCGATTATCCGCGAGCGCGCCGCCAGCATCGGCGCGCGGCTGAGCATTGAAGCGATCCGCCCGCACGGCGTGCGCGTGCATCTTGGCCTGCGCCGCCACCACGACCTGCCACACGGGAGTCTCGATGGACTGCACGACCTTATTACTGATCGATGATCACCCACTGTTTCGCAAAGGCCTGGCGCAACTGTTCGATGCCAGCGACGACTTTGAAGTGGTGGGGCAGGCGGCCAGTGGCCGGGAGGGCATCAACCTGGCCGTGAGCCTGACGCCGCAGCAGGTGTTGCTGGATCTGCACATGCCTGGCCTCAGCGGCCTGCAGGTGCTGGACGAACTGCGCCAATTGCGCCTGGACTGCCAGGTGGTGGTGCTCACCGCTTCGATGGACCGCGCCGAACTGCTCAGCGCCCTGCGCCTGGGCGCCAGCGGTTATGTGCTCAAGGAAACCGAGCCCGAGGCGTTGCTGGCGTATATGCGCAACTGCCACAAGGGCGCGATCATGCTCGACTCAACCCTGATCGCCTTGCTCGCCGACCCGGCCGAGCCCAGGTCACACGGTGAGACGCCGGGCGGTGAAAACCTCACCGAACGCGAAGGCCAGACCCTGGCGCTGATCGCCGCCGGCATGAGCAATAAACAGATCGGCAGGGAGCTGGGGATCAGCGACGGCACGGTGAAAATCTATGTGCGCAGCCTGTTGCAGAAACTCAACCTGCATTCGCGCCTGGAGCTGGCGGCCCGGGTACACAGCGGCGCCTTGCTCAAACACGAGGAGCGTCACTAGATGAGGGAAAGCTCTGACGCTTGGGTGCAGACATCGCCCGCGCACCTGATGGATTGTTTTCCCGCCGCCTTGCTGCACCTGCGCGACAACGGCCAGATCGCCCACTTCAACCTGGCCTGGGCCGAGTTGATGGGCGCGCCGGGCGCGGAACGCAACGTCGTCGACTACGTCCACCAGGAAGACCGCCCGCTGTGGCGCCAGGCCTTGCATGAGCTACGCCGGCGTCCCGAGACCTCGTTCAACCAACGCCTGCGCTTCGTGCATCCGTGCGGCGAGCTGCGCTGGTTCGAGGTCAGTCTCAAGCGCGGCCCGCAGGGCTTCTACTTGGTAGCCGGAGATATCACCGCGCACAAGCGCCGCGAAATCGCCCTGCAGGCCAGCCAACGCAGCAGCATGAGCTTGCTCGACAGCATGCCTGGGCTGATCTATCGCGGCCGTAACAACCGCGACTGGACCATGGAATTCGTCAGTGCCGGCTGCCTGCAATTGACCGGCTACCCCGCCGAGCGGTTGGTGGACAACCATGAGTTCACCTACAACAGCCTGATCCTCGCCGAGGATGCCGACTACGTATGGCGCGAGGTGCAATATGCGTTGTCGCGCCAGGAACCGTTCGAACTCAATTACCAGATTCGTTGCGCCGACCAGTCGATCAAGCACGTATGGGAGAAGGGCGTGGGGATCTATGCCGATACCTGCGAGGTGCTGGGCATCGAGGGCGCGATTTTCGAGCGCAGAGTTTTGTAGGAGCCGGCTTGCCGGCGATGGTCGTCAACGATGACGGGGGAAGCCTGGATGCCCGCGGTGGCTGTGGGTTTTTCGCTGGCAAGCCAGCTCCTACAGTGGGGGTATAACCCTGTAGGAGCTGGCTTGCCGGCGAGGGTCGTCAACGATGACGCGGCAAGCCTGGATGCCTGCGGTGGCTGTGGTTTTTTCGCTGGCAAGCCAGCTCCTACCGTGAGGGCATAACCCTGTAGGAGCCGGCTTGCCGGCGAGGGTCGTTAACGATGACGGGGGAAGCCTGGATGCCCGCGGTGGTTGTGGGTTTTTCGCTGGCAAGCCAGCTCCTACCGTGGGGGCATAACCCTGTAGGAGCCGGCTTGCCGGCGATGGTCGTCAACGATGACGCGGGACGCCTGGATGCACGCGGCGGCTGTGGGTTTTTCGCTGGCAAGCCAGCTCCTACCGTGGGGGTATAACCCTGTAGGAGCCGGCTTGCCGGCGATGGTCGTTAACGATGACGCGGGACGCCTGGATGCCCGCGGTGGCTGTGGTTTTTTCGCTGGCAAGCCAGCTCCTACAGGGGATGGTTCAGCGATGGTCGTCAACGATGACGCGGGAAGCCTGGATGCCCGCGGCGGTTGTGGGTTTTTCGCTGGCAAGCCAGCTCCTACAGGGGATGGTTCAGCTTTTTGTTTGGCTTAATGGGCGCCGGCGGCCTTGTTCAGATCGCTTTCGGCCCATTCGGTGTACACACAGGCATCCGCCGTGGCCCAGCGCACGCGCACCGGGTCGCCGGCCTTGAGCGGCATGCCGGCGGCGGACAATGCCTTGACCGTCATCGAGGTGCCGCCCAGGGTTTTCACGCTGCAGGTCTGGCTTTCACCGAGAAACAGCACTTCGCCGACGATGGCCGACACTTCGTTCCAGCCTGCGGCCAATGGTTGCCCGGCGGCCTGTTCGACGCTCAGCGCGAGGGCTTTTTCCGGGCGCACCATCAGCAGCACGTCCTGCTCGCTGCGCAGGCCGCCGGTCAGGCGGATCGACAGGGATTGGCCTTCGAACGACGCCGCCGCGTTGCCCTGGGCCTTGAGCTTGAGGAAGTTGGAGTTGCCCAGGAATGAGGCGACAAACGCATTCGGCGGGTTCTGGTACAGGTCGAAACCGCTGCCCAGGCCGACGATCTTGCCGTGGCTGAAAATCGCGATGCGCTGGGACAGGCGCATGGCTTCTTCCTGGTCGTGGGTCACGTAGACAATGGTGATGCCCAGGCGCCGATGCAACTGGCGCAGCTCGTCCTGCAAGTCCTCACGCAGCTTCTTGTCGAGGGCGCCGAGCGGTTCGTCCATCAGCAGGATACGCGGCTCGTACACCAGCGCCCGGGCGATGGCGACGCGCTGTTGCTGGCCGCCAGACAGTTGCGACGGGCGGCGATGGGCGAACTGTTCCAGTTGCACCAGCTTGAGCATGGCGTCGACGCGCTTCTCGCGCTCGGCACTGGCCAGTTTGCGGATCGCCAGGGGGAAGGCGATGTTGTCGCGTACCGACAGGTGCGGGAACAGCGAGTAACGTTGGAACACCATGCCGATGTCGCGCTTGTGCGGCGGTACGTTGACCAGCGATTGGCCGCTCACCAGGATCTCGCCGCTGCTCGGCGTTTCAAAGCCGGCGAGCATCGACAGGGTGGTGCTTTTGCCCGAGCCGCTGGAGCCGAGGAAGGTGAGGAACTCGCCGTCCTTGATGTCCAGCGAGATGTTGTCCACGGCGGCGAATTCGCCATAGAACTTGTTCAGGTTGCGCAGGCTGACCAGGGGTTGGCCAGGGTTCTGCGCGGCATCTTGGATCACTGCACTCATGTTCTGCTCCTGGGCGCTCAAGCGCGGGTTTCTGTGCGCCGGCGAACGGCGGCGGCGATGACCATGACCAGCACCGAGAGGCCGATCAGCAGCGTCGAGGCGACGGCGATCACGGGGGTCAGGTCCTGACGCAGGGTGGTCCACATTTTCACGGGAAGGGTTTGCAGGGTCGGGCTGGCCATCATCACGCTGAGCACCACTTCGTCCCATGACACGAGAAAGGCGAACAGCGCACCGGCCACCATCCCCGGGCGAATCGCCGGGAAGGTCACCTTGAACACCGCCTGCAGGCGCGACGCGCCGCAGATCACCGCGGCGTCTTCAATCGACTGATCGAACAGTTTCAGCGAGTTGATGATCGAGATGATGGTGAACGGCAACGCGACAATCACGTGGCTGACCACAAAGGCGAACATCGTGCCGGTGTAGCCGAGCTTGAGGAACAGCGCGTACACCGCCACGGCGATGATCACCAGTGGCACGATCATCGGCAGGGTGAACAGGCCATAGAGCAGTTCGCGGCCGGGGAAACGCCCGCGCACCAGGGCAAATGCGGTGGGCAGGCCCAGCGCCACGGCGAACACCGTGGTCAGCACGGCGACCTTGAGGCTGGCCAGCGCCGCGTTCATCCAGTCGGCGTTGGAGAAGAACTGGCCGTACCATTTCAGCGTCCAGCCCGGTGGCGGGAACACCAGCCATTGCGACGAGCCGAACGACAGCAGCACGATAAACACGATCGGCAGCAGCAGGAACAGCCCAATCAAACCGGTGGTGGCGTAGAGGCCCAGACGCATCCTGCGGCTCATGGCGTTCGGAGTCAGCAGCATGACGGCTTACCTCGCATGGCTGGCGCCAACCGGGGATTCCGGCTGAAGCTTCAGGTAGAAGTAGAACAGCACCAGCGTGATGAAGATCAGCAACGCGGCACCGGCACTGGCCAGGCCCCAATTGAGGAACGACTGCACCTGCTGGATGATGAACTCGGGCAGCATCATGTTCTGCGCACCGCCGAGCAGCGCCGGGGTGACGTAGTAACCGAGGGACATCACAAACACCATCAGCCCGCCGGAAAACAACCCCGGCCGGCACAGCGGCAGGAACACCCGGAAGAAGTTGGTCCACGGGCTCGCGCCGCAGATGGAGCCAGCCTGCAGGATCATCGGGTCGATGGCCTGCATGGTCGCCTGCAACGGCAGCACGATGAACGGGATCATGATGTAGCTCATGCCGATCACCACGCCCGTCAGGTTGTGCACCATCTCCAGGGGCACATCGATGATGCCCATGGCCAGCAGCGCCTTGTTGATCACCCCCGAGGCTTGCAGCAGCACCAGCCAGGAATAGGTGCGGGCCAGCAGGCTGGTCCACATCGACAGCAGCACGATATTCAGCATCCAGCGGCCCCAGCCGCGTGGCACCAGGGTAATCGCCCAGGCCAGCGGGAAGCCCAGCAACAGGCTGAACAGGGTCACCAGGCCCGCCACCGAAAAGGTGTTGAGCAGCACGCGGGCGTAGGCCGAGTTGGCGAACAGCTGTTCATAGTTGCCCAGGCCCGGCACGGGCTCCAGCACGCCGCGCAGCAACAGCCCGATCAGCGGTGCGAGGAAGAACAGGCCGAGGAACAGCAGGGCCGGGATCAGGTTGCCCGCCCCGCGCCAGCGCTGGGCCAGGGGCGGCGATACGGCTTTGCTGCAAACCGCGCCGGCAGCGCCGAGGGCGCTCCCGGTCGGTGTGGTTGCCGTCATTTTCATTTGACTAGCCATTCATTCCACCGTGTCGCAATGGCCGGACCGTTCTTGGCCCAGTAGGCGAAATCGAGGGTGATCTGGTCCTTGGCATACGCCGTCGGCAGGTTGGGCGCCAGGACTGAATCCAGGCGCTGCACGCTGTCGATATTCACCGGTGCATAAGCGGTCAGGTTGGAGAAATCGGCCTGGCCCTTGGCGCTGCTGGCACTGGCCAGGAACTTCATCGCGGCGGCTTTGTTTTTGGTGCCCTTGGGCACGACGAGGATGTCGGCCATGACCAGGTTCTGCTTCCAGCTGACGCCCACCGGTGCGCCATCTTCCTGCAGGGCGTGGATGCGACCGTTCCAGAACTGGCCCATGCTGACTTCACCGGAGGCCAGCAGTTGCTGCGATTGCGCGCCGCCGCCCCACCAGACGATGTCTTTTTTGATGGTGTCGAGTTTCTTGAAGGCGCGGTCCAGGTCCAGGGGGTAGAGCTTGTCGGCGGGTACGCCGTCGGCGAGCAGGGCCAGTTCGAGCACGCCAGGGCTTGGCCATTTGTAGAGGGCGCGTTTGCCGGGGTAGGTCTTGGTGTCGAACAGCGCGGTCCAATCCTGGGGCTTGGCGGCGCCGAGTTTGCTTTCGTTGTAGCCGAGCACGAAGGAGAAGAAGAACGAACCGACGCCATGGTCGGAGACGAAGCGCGGGTCGATCTTGTCGCGCTGGATCACCGAGAAGTCCAGGGGTTCGAGCAGGCCTTCGGCGGCGGCGCGCAAGGCGAAGTCGGCCTCTACGTCTACCACGTCCCACTGCACGTTGCCGCTTTCGACCATGGCCTTGAGCTTGCCGTAGTCGGTCGGGCCGTCTTGCACCACGGTGATGCCGCTGGCCTTGCTGAAAGGGTCGGCCCACGCCTGCTTCTGCGCATCCTGGGTGCTACCGCCCCAGCTCACGAAATTCACGCTTTCGGCCGCCAGGGCCGCGTGAGTGACCGTAGCCAATAAACCCGCGAACAGCACTGCGGTTGCACGTTTGTTCAACACCATTTTCACGCCCTCATTTGTTGTGTTTTTGAGCGGGCTTGGTAATGCCCGCCTATCGGGAGCAGTAGGTCCATCGGAGCCTCTAATCGAGGCCCAAAAGGCGACCGTGCCAAGGGCTGTTATTGGTGCTGTCCCTGGCGGGCGCACTTGGCGAAAGCGTTCGGTCTATGGAATATCATATTATGGTATTCCAAACTTTGTGCAAGCATTTTGCCTTACCGGTTATCCGTCACTCGGTGAAGGGAATGCTCTCGACCACCTCCAGGTCGTAGCCAGTCAGCCCGGCGTATTTCAGGGGCGGGCCGAGGTGACGCAGCTTGCCGACGCCCAGGTCCTGCAATATCTGCGCCCCGGTGCCGACTTCCGAATAAATCCGCGACTGCGAACGGTTGAACTGGCGCGGCGCCTGGGTCAGTTGCGGTACGCGCTCCAGCAGCGCCTGGGACGATTCATGATTGGCCAGCACCACCACCACGCCACGACCTTCGGCCGCGACGCGTTGCAGGGCGGCCCACAGCGTCCAGTTGGACGGACCGCTGTAGTCGGCACCGACCAGGTCGCGCAGCGGGTCGATCACATGCACGCGCACCAGCGTAGGTTCATCGCGGCGCAACGGGCCCATCACCATGGCCATGTGTACGCCACCGTCGATGCGGTCTTCAAAGGTGATCAGGCGGAACGTGCCATGCACCGTGGGCAGGTCGCGTTCGCCAATGCGCGCCACGGTGCGTTCGGTGCTGAGGCGGTAGTGAATCAGGTCGGCGATAGTGCCGATCTTGATCCCGTGCTTGCGCGCGAAGATCTCCAGCTCAGGTCGGCGGGCCATGGTGCCATCGTCGTTCATCACTTCGACGATCACCGAGGCTGGCGTATGCCCGGCCAGGCGTGCCAGGTCACAGCCGGCTTCGGTGTGGCCGGCGCGGGTCAGCACGCCGCCGTCTTTGGCGCGCAACGGAAAGATGTGCCCAGGCTGCACGATATCGGCCGGCCCGGCATTCACATCCACGGCTGCCGCCACCGTGCGTGCGCGGTCGGCGGCAGAGATACCGGTGGTCACACCGCTGGCCGCTTCGATGGACACGGTAAACGCGGTGCTGAACGCGCTGCCATTGCTCGGTACCATCTGCTCAAGGCCCAGGCGCTGGCAGTGTTCGTCGGTGAGGGTCAGGCAGATCAGACCACGGGCTTCACGGGCCATGAAACTGATAGCCTCGGCACTGCAGCACGCCGCAGGCAGCAGCAGGTCGCCTTCGTTTTCCCGGTCTTCGTCGTCTACCAGGAGCACCATCTTGCCTTGGCGGTAGTCTTCGATGATGTCTGCGATGCTGTTGAAGGACATGTTGGGTGCTCGATTTGTTGGTTGTATGTATTATGGTATACCACAAAAACCAAGCAAGAGGATGTCGCGATGAAGGCCTACTGGATTGCCCATGTAGATGTGTCCGATGCAGAGCAGTACACGCAGTACACCCAACGCGCGCCGGCGGCGTTTGCGCAGTTTGGCGGGCGGTTTCTGGCCAGGGGCGGGCGCAGCGAAGCGATGGAAGGCGGGCCGGCGCGGCAGCGTAATGTGGTGATTGAGTTCGATAGCTATGAGCAGGCGGTGGCGTGTTACGAATCTGCCGAGTATCAGGCGGCGAAGGCCCACCGTGAGGGGGTAGGGCAGGCGCAGATCATCATCGTGGAAGGCCTGGCGCCTTAGGTATATCAATCCAAGTATTGTTCCCAATGTGGGAGGGGGCTTGCCCCCGATGGCAGTGGTTCAGTCACCTCATTCAGTGGCTGACACACCGCTATCGGGGGCAAGCCCCCTCCCACATTGGGTTCGGTGGTGTGGAATAGGATGCGTTGCAGCGCCCTGGTTTCGACGATGAGCAGGGCTGATTCACGCGCTTCAAACTGTGGGAGGGGGCTTGCCCCCGATAACGGTGTGTCAGCCAACGACGATGTTGAATATGCCACTGCCATCGGGAGCAAGCCCCCTCCCACATTTGAACCGAGTTCAGCTTGAGGATCAGCGGATGAAGTGGATCTTGCCGCTGTCGTCATTCCCGATGTAGATGCCATACACCCCGGCCTGGCGTTCCTCGATGTAGCGTTCGAGGATCTGCCGGATCGCCGGGTAGTAGATGCTGTCCCAGGGAATGTCCTCGGGCGCGAAGAATTGATAGTCGAGGGTCTCCGGCCCGAACTGGCCGGTGATCTCCAGCGCGATGGCGCGGAAGATGATGTACACCTCGCTGATCTTCGGCACGCTGAAGATCGAGTAGGGCGAGACGATCTCGGCGCGCACGCCGCTTTCTTCCCAGACTTCGCGCAACGCGGCCTGTTCGGTGGTCTCGCCACCTTCCATGAAACCGGCCGGCAGGGTCCAGGTGCCGGGGCGCGGTGGGATCGCCCGTTGGCACAGCAGGTACTTGCCGTCCTGCTCGATGATGCAGCCGGCGATGATCTTGGGATTGATGTAGTGGATATAGCCGCAACCGCGGCACATCAGGCGCTCATGCGTATCACCCGGTGGCAGCTGGTGACCGAGGTCACTGCCGCCGCATTTGGGGCAAAAGCTTGGCCTGAACACGGTCAGTGACCTATACGCGGTTCTTTGAGGGCGATGGGCAGGATGATTTCGGGGATCTTGCCGGTCTCTTCCTGTTTGCGCTTGAGGTAATCCAGGGCCACGGCCGCCGCGGCGCGCACGTGATCGACGCAGGCCTGGTGGGCGGCGAGTGGGTCGCCACTCTTGATCGCCTGGACCATGCGTTCCATTTCCTGATTGCTGGTGCCGCGACGGTTTTCCTGGGACACCGACGTGGCGCGCAGGTAGCTGATGCGCGCCTGCAACTGACGCAACTGGGTGGCGGCCACGCGGTTGCCGGAGCCTTCGAGCAACACGTCGTAGAACCCCTGTACCGAATCGATGACCTGTTGCAGTTCGCCGTCCTTGAGGGCCTTGCGGTTTTCCTCCAGGGCTTTTTCCAGGGCCTTGATGTCCTTGGCCTTGGCGCGCAGGGTGAACAACTGCACGATCAAACCTTCGAGCACGCAGCGCAGTTCATAGATGTCGACGGCATCGGCCAGGGTGATGATCGCCACCTGGGGGCCCTTGGCATCGGCGAATTCCACCAGGCCTTCGGACTCCAAGTGACGCAAGGCTTCGCGCACCGAGGTACGGCTGACGCCGAGGCGGTCGCACAGGTCGCGTTCCACCAGGCGATCACCCGGCAGCAGCTGGAAGTTCATGATGGCGCTGCGCAGTTTCTCCAGCACGATTTCGCGCAGGGTGACCGGGTTGTGATTGACCTTGAAGCTGTCGTCGAGGGGCAGGCGTTTCATGGGGGCTGCTCTGAATGGGGCGGTTAACGGGAGGCCTCGGCATCGGCTTCGGCGAAGGCTTCCCGGGCCAGCCGGAAGCTGTCCACGGCGGCGGGAACCCCGCAATAGATGCCGACCTGAAGCAGAATTTCGCGTATTTGTTCACGACTCAGGCCGTTACGCAAGGCGCCGCGCACATGCAGCTTGAGCTCGTGAGGCCGATTGAGGGCCGAAATCATTGCCAAGTTTATCATGCTGCGTTCTTTAAGCGACAAACCCTCCCGGCCCCACACATGGCCCCAGCAGTATTCGGTGACCATCTCTTGCAAGGGGCGGGTGAAGTCGTCGGCGTTCTCGATCGAGCGCTGCACATAGGCTTCGCCCAGCACCTGGGTGCGGATCTTCAGGCCCTGCTCATACTTTTCGTTGCTCATTGCACACAGCTCCTCAAGCCAGGGTGGGCAGCGGGCCCAGCTTGCCTTTGTGATAGATCATCGGCGTGACCGGTTGCTCGGGCAGGATCAGGTTCTTCACGGCGCCGACGATGATCGCGTGATCGCCGCCGTCGTATTCGCGCCACAGCTCGCACTCGATGATCGCCGTGGCCCTGGCCAGCAGCGGGTTGCCCAATTCGCTCAGGTGCCACTCGATGCCCTTGGCTTTTTCCTTGCCTTTGCTGGCGAAGGCATAGGCTTCGGCGGTCTGGTCGGCGGACAGCAAGTGGATCGCAAAGCGCTTGCTGTCACGCAGGATCGGGTAGGTGTCCGACGCATAGTTGGGGCAGAACAGCACCAGGGCCGGGTCGATCGACAGCGCGCTGAACGCGCTGGCGGTGATGCCGACGATGCCGCCATCCGGGTCGAGGGTGGTGACCACCGTGACCCCGGACGGGAACGAGCTCATGACGTCTTTGTAAATGCCGGGTTCGATCATGGTTGTGGACTCTTAACGCATCACAAAAGGATCAGGCATGGGCGCCTGGGAGAGGTTGATCCACACCGTCTTCAGCTCGGTGTAGGCCAGCACCGAATCGATGCCGCTTTCGCGTCCGTAGCCACTGTTCTTGAAGCCGCCGATGGGCGCCATGGCCGACACCGCGCGGTAGGTGTTGACCCAGATGATCCCCGAGCGCACATCGCGCGCCAGGCGGTGGGCGCGCCCGAGGTCGCGGGTCCAGATACCGGCAGCGAGGCCGAACTGCGAGTCGTTGGCGATGGCCAGTGCTTCGGCTTCGTCCTTGAAACGGATGACCGAGGCTACCGGCCCGAATACTTCCTCTTGCATGATCTTCATCGAGTTGCGGTCGCACTCGAACAGCGTCGGCTCATAGAACCAGCCTTCGCCAAGGTTCTGCGGGCGCTTGCCGCCGGTGCGCAGGCGTGCCCCTTCGGCGATGGCGTCCGCCACCAGGCCTTCGACCACGGCCAGTTGCTGCGCGGTGGCCATGGGGCCCATTTCGCTGGCGTCGTCTTGCGGGTTGCCGATGCGGATGCGTTGGGCGCGCGCTACCAGGCGCTCGACGAATTCGTCGTAGATAGCGTCCTGCACCAGCAGGCGCGAACCGGAGACGCAACTCTGCCCGGACGCCGCGTAGATGCCGGCGATTGCACCATTGATGGCGCTGTCGAGGTCGGCGTCGGCAAAAATGATATTCGGCGACTTGCCGCCCAGTTCCAGGGAGAGTTTGGCGAAGTTCTCCGCGCTGCTGCGCACCACATGCCTTGCCGTGGCCGCGCCGCCGGTAAAGGCGATCTTGCGCACCAGCGGGTGGCGGGTGAGGGCGGCGCCGGTGCTGGGGCCAAAGCCTGTGACCACGTTGACCACGCCCGCTGGAATGCCGGCTTCGAGGGCCAGGCGCGCCAGTTCCAGGACGGTCGCCGAGGCATGTTCCGACGGCTTGATCACGATGGTATTGCCCGCCGCCAGGGCCGGCGCGAGTTTGATCGCGGTCAGGTACAGCGGGCTGTTCCACGGAATGATCGCAGCGACTACGCCCATGGCTTCATGCACGGTGTAGGCGAACAGGTCGGGCTTGTCCAACGGCAGGGTGCCGCCTTCGAGCTTGTCGGCCAGGCCGGCGGTATAGTGGAAAAACTCCGGCAGGTAGCTGACCTGGCCACGGGTTTCGCGGATCAGCTTGCCGTTGTCGCGGCTTTCCAGCTGGGCCAGGTGTTCCTTGTTCGCGGCGATCAGGTCACCCAGGCGGCGCAGCAGTTTGCCCCGCGCGGTGGCGGTGAGGCCGCGCCAGGCCGGGCTGTCGAAGGCGCTTTGCGCGGCCTGCACGGCGCGCTCCACGTCGGCTTCGTCGGCGTCGGGCAATTGCGCCCAGGGTTCGGCCAGGGCCGGGTTGAGGCTGTCGAAGGTCTTGCCGGAGAGGGCATCGACCCATTCACCGCCGATGCACATCTGGAAGCGTGCGAGTGTCATGCAACGATCCCCTTGATTGGAGTGTTTTGGGCGTACACCGTGTCGAGGAACCCCAGCAGCAACTGGTTGACCAGGCGCGGCGATTCTACCGGCATCATATGCCGTTGCTCGGCCAGCACCGCAACGCTGGCGCCGGGAATGCGATCGGCCAGTTGCCGGGCCATTTCCGGGGTCGAGCCAGGGTCGAGTTCGCCGGTGGCGACCAGGGTCGGTGCGCGCAACCCCGGGAGGTCGTCGGCACGGTACATGTCCTGGGTCGCAAACAGTTCATAGGTGGTCAGGTAACCCTGGGGGTCGTTGCCCGCCAGGGTTTCACGCAGCGCGGCGATCTGCGCCGGGTTGGCCGCCTGGTATTCACGGCTGAACCAGCGCGACAGTGCGGCTTCGGCATTCGCGTCGGGGCCGTGTTCGGCGGCCTGGGCAGTACGTGCGATGACCCCGGCACGCTGTTCAGGGCTGCGGTTGAACACACTGTTGAGCACCACCAGGCCCTTCAGGCGCTCGGGGTAATGCAAGGCAAACGCCCGCGCGACCAGGCCGCCCATGGAAAACCCGATCACCGTGGCCTGGGGCAGTTGCAGGTGGTCGAGCAGTTCCAGCAACTGGTCGGCATAGCCGAGCAGCGGGGTGTCGGCGGCCGGGCGCGGGCTGGCGCCATGGCCGAGCATGTCATAGGTGATCACGCGGTAGTTCGTGGCCAGGCCAACGACTTGCCCGCCCCACATTTCTTTATTCAGGCCCACGCCGTGGATCAAAACCACAGGCTGGCCTTGGCCGGTCGCCAGATAACTGGTGCCAGCCGGGGTGCGTTCAGCGGTGAGCCGAATCATGGAGCGCTCCTGCATGCTTTTTGTTGGGGTGGCCGGTCTTGCTTACTGGGCTTTTTCAGCCGCCAGCTCTTCCAGGTCGATATAACGGTTGCCGATGCGCGGATGCAGGCGGCCGCCATCGGCGCAACCCAGGACCACGACGATTTCGTCGGCACGCGGCGCATCTTCGATCTGCATCTCCAGGGTGATGTAGTGCGAACGCAGGCCTTCGTCGTCCTTGTGCATCATCGGGATCTGGATCGACGTGCCCGGGCCGCCGCGCTTGTTGGTAAAACTCAGGTAGCTCTTGGCCTTGACCGCCTCACGGTAGTGGTTGCCGAAGCGCAGGGTGTGGATGATCGCGCTGGCATGTTCGATCTCGCCGTCGGCACCGACCACTGCGGCCTTGCCGTAGGCCTCGATTTTTTCCGCGCCGCCGATGATGCCCACCAGGCGCTCGACCATCAGCGCGCCGAGGTCGGAGCAATTGGCACGGATCTCAGGTTTGAGGTCTTCGACGAAACCGCGACCCAGCCAAGGGTTTTTCAGCACCACGGCCAGGCCGACCATGGTCACGGGAGTGTCCGCGGCTTTACCGCCTTCGATAAAGGTTTCTTCTACGTAGCTGACGATCTTGCGGATTTCGAAACTCATGGGCTGCTCCGTCTGATGTGAGAGGTCTGCGTATGATGGTATACCATAATACGAGAATCGCAATAGACGTCAGCACGTTCGAATGATCGGCGGTTGCACGCCAGCCTTATCCGCGGATGCGGACAGTGACGCCGAGGTCGGCGGGAGGTATTGGCGTGTTGATGCACCTCAAGGCGACCGGTTGCGCGGTCGGGCTCAAGGTAGAGGCTGGCGTGGGGTAAGCAGCAGAGGCGGTGAGTGGCTCACCGCCTTGCATTGGCGGGGGTTAGAACTTGAAGCGGCCGACCAGGCCTTTGAGCTGCCCGGAGATATCCGTCAAACGGCCAGAGCCGGTCTGCGCCGAGTGGGCAAAGTCTTCCACCAGTTGGGCATCGGCGTGGATTTGCGCGATGTGCTGGTTGATCTGTTCGGCGACCTGGTGCTGTTCCTCGGCGGCGGTGGCGATCTGGGTGTTCTGGTCGCGGATCGAGTCCACCGAGCCTTGGATCTTGTCGAAGCTGTCGCGGGCCTGCTGGATGCGTTCCACACTGGTTTGCGACACCTGCAGGCTGCCCTGCATCTGCAGAGTGACTTCCTGGGTGCGGCGTGCGAGGTTGCCGAGCAGGCTGTCGATCTCGCCGGTGGAGTCGGCGGTGCGGCGGGCCAGGGCGCGCACTTCGTCGGCGACCACCGCGAAGCCGCGGCCCTGGTCACCGGCGCGCGCGGCTTCAATCGCCGCGTTGAGCGCCAGCAGGTTGGTCTGCTCGGCAATCGAGCGGATCGTGTCGAGGATGGTGTTGATGTTTTTGCTGTCCTGCTCCAACTGCTGCATGGTCTGGGTCGACTTTTGCAGGTCTTCGCTCAGTTTGAGCACGCTGCCGGTGGCTTCGCCGATATGCTGCTGGCCGTCGTGTACCTCGCGGTAGCCTGCGTCGGCGCTGGACGCGGCGGCGCTGCAGGAGCGGGCGACTTCGTTGGCGGTGGCCACCATTTCGTTGAATGCGGTACTCACCAGCTCCACGGCTTCACGTTGGCGACCGGCGGCCTGGTTCAGGTTGTTGGCCACTTCGCGGGTGTCGGCGGCGGCGCTTTGCAGGTCGGAGGATGCGCTGCCGATGCGCTGTACCAACTGGGCGATCATGCCCAGGAACTGGTTGAACCAGCCGGCCAGGCTGGCGGTTTCGTCCTTGCCTTGCACCTTGAGTTGGCGGGTGAGGTCGCCTTCACCTTCGGCGATTTCTTGCAGGCCGTCGGCGACCCCGCGAATCGGGCGCACGATCATGCTGGCGAAGCTCGCGCCGACAATCGCGAAGACCACGGCGAGTACCGCTGCGATGGCTGCGATCAGCCAGGTCAGGCGGGTGGCGTCGGCCATGACTTCGTCGCGCTTGATCAAGCCGATAAAGCGCCAGCCCAGGTCTTTGGAGCTGACCACGTTGGCCATGTAGGCCACCCCATCAATATCCACTCGGGTCACGCCGTCGCCGCGCTTGGCCAGTTCGGCGTAGTTGGCGCCAAGTTCGGCCATCGGCTTGAAGTTGTGCTTGGCGTCGCTGGGGTCCACCAGCACGTTGCCGTTGGCTTCCACCAGCATCAGGTAGCCGCTGTCGCCCAGCTTGATGTTGCGTACCAGTTCGGTGAGCTGCTTGAGCGAGACGTCCAGGCCGACCACGCCGAGCAGGGTGCCGCTGGCGTCGACCACGGTGTGGACCGTGCCGATCAGCACCACATCGTCCGGCGCCCAGTAATAGGCCCCGGTCCGCACGGTGGTGCCCGGAGCGGCCACGGCGGCTTTGTACCAGGGGCGTACACGCGGGTCGTAGTTGTTCAGTTTGGTGTCGTCAGGCCAGCTCGCATAACCGCCGTCGCTCAGGCCCAGGGACAGGTAGGCGGTGCTTGGATGGCTTTTGGCGAACTGCTCGAATATCGCCAGCAGCTCTTTATTCGTTGGTGTCAGTGGGATTTGTGCGGCGTCGGCACCGGCGTAGTTCTTCAGCTCCTTGGCCGCGACAACGCGAGGGTCTTTGGCCACGTACTCGACGTTCTGGCTGATGCCGTCGAAGAACTGCTTCATGCCGTTATCGATCTGACGGATCTCGCGGCCGCTGCTGTCGAGGAAATTGGCCACAGCCGCCTCGCGCAGGTTCAGCACCACCAGCACCGCCACCAGGATAACCGGCACGCACGCGATGGCCGCAAACGCCCAGGTCAGCTTTTGCTTGATATTCATGACTTCTCCCGCGGGTATTTATAGTTTTGGCAAGGGGAAAACAGTAGCGTCGCATGTATTGTTATGAGGGGTGCGCCCATGCGTACCCCTTATATCGACCGTCGGGGCACGCACTTGAGGCCGTGGAGGCGTTCAGCCGATACGGTTGCCGCCCAGCGCATCGCGCTGCATCGACTGCAGGTTGTTCTCGATGGTTTCGCAGATGGTTTCCATCTGGATCTGATGTTCGCTGGAATGAAACGGGCTTTGCAGGTCGGTGCCGATGCGCTCGATGGCCAGCAGCATGAAGCCCACCACCGTGGAGGCCAGCGGGGTGAACCAGCCCAGGGATTCGACCAGGCCCACCGGCACGATCAGGCAGAACAACGAAATGAACAGGCGCGGGAAGTACACGTAAGGGTAGGGCAGCGGGGTATTGGCGATGCGTTCCATGCCGCCCTGGGCGTTGGACAAATCCACCAGCGTCGACTCCAGCCGCGCCAGGCGGATGCTGTCCAGGTGCCCGGCCTTGTATTCCCTGGCCAACAGCGCCGCCGAGCCGGTGAGGATGTCATTGGCGAAATTGTTGGTGGCGCCGTTGCGCGCAAATTCCTCGGCCGGGATAAATGCCCGCACCTCGTCCGGGCACGGCCGGCCCTTGAGATGGGCGGCCAGGCAGTTCACATAGGCCACATGGCGGCGCAACAGGGTGGCCTTTACCGGGTTCACGTCGTTGCCGAGGTCATCCAATAGCGTCAGCACCTGCCGCGCGAAACTGCGCGAATTGTTGACCATCGCGCCCCATAAGGTGCGCGCTTCCCACCAGCGGTTGTAGGCGCTGCTGTTACGAAAACTGATCAGCACCACCAGCGCTGAACCGAGCAAGGTCAGCGGCATCAGCGGCAGGTTGATCTTGGTGGTGAGAAACAGCATGAAGTCCACGGTGACGGCGACGTCCCACAGCAACAGCCAGAACAGGGCCCAACCGACATAACCCATGGTTTTGATGATCAGGCGGTATTTTTTGACGATGGCGGCTTTCAAACGGAGACCTCGCGGCGAGCGGTAAGCAACAGTGCCTAAGCTCGGACGTTGGTTTGCCGTGAAAGGTTCGGTGAAGGAGGGCGGTACACCGGATCAAATCAATGATTGCGCCCGTCGAGCTGGGTAGAGAGCAAGGACCACCACCATGCTATGCTCGAAAAGCTAACAGAGGGATTCCAAATGACGAGTACAACCGATGTCAGTATTGCCAGCAAAGTGCGCAGGCTGGCTAAAGCGCATCATGTCACCGCTGAACGTGACAGCATCAGCCGAATGGCGGTTGCCATCACCGGACTGGCTGGTGATGCGGTCGAATTGGATGGTGTGGAACAGTTATTGGTCAACCTTAAGCGCAAGGGTATTTTGAGCAAGTCGGAAACCCTTGCACTTCAAGGCAGTTATCTTCAGGAGAAGCGCCGCGCCAAGAAGAAACTCAGCGCATGAGTTTTGATCCTTTCGGAGATTTTGATACCGCTGGATATCTTCAAAACGCGTTACAGCTTAAAGATCCTATGGAGGTCAAGGAGTCCGAGCATCTGTCCTTTGAGTTGAGCGTGGAAGATGCGCTGGGTTATTTGGCCAAGAAAAAACCGATTGATTACAAGTCGGTCCTCAAAGTACACGAAATCTTGTTTTCTGATTTCTATCACTGGGCGGGTAAAGATCGAAATGATCTGGTGCCGCATCTTGCCGTATTCAAGGGTTCCCACGACGATCCTTGGCATACTGTCTTTGAACATCCTGGCTCGATCAAGCGCTCCATTGACTATGCGCTTGAACTGGCGTCGAACAAGAAGCGCTTCAGAGAGCGTCCTGGCGATGTGATGGGGCAACTAGCATTTGCGCACCCTTTTCTTGATGGTAATGGGCGCACGATTCTGCTTGTTTTCATGGAGCTTTGTTATCGCGCCAAGTTCGCCATTGAGTGGTCGAAAACGAACAAGGACGATTATCTTCGGGCACTTAGCGAAGAGCTCAGGACGCCGTTCAAGGGGCATCTGAATAATTACTTGAAACCCTTTGTCGTCGATATTGCCCACCGTGATGAATGGCCGGGGATGATAGGTGGTATCAAGGGATTGGATGGCCTGGATAAAGAAGGGATAACTTACGAAAATCTGGACGATCCTGAGGTTCAACAGATCTACAAAACCTATCGAGCACAACTGATCGATACGCCCCCGTCCGCAAAATAGAGCAGTGACGTAATACGCTCGGATCGCTGTCCTGATCCTATCGTTTACCGCTGAGCCAGAACACTCGCCAGCAACCCGGGAAAACGCGCCTCAAGCACATCCGCGCGCAACGAATTCAGATGCGCGGTGCCGGCGCTGCGGGTGTGGACCAGCCCGGCATCGCGCAGCACGCGGAAGTGGTGGGACATGCTGGATTTCGGCCGTCCGCCGTCCAGTTCGCCGCAGGTGGCCTCGGGCACGTCGGCCAGGTAGCGGATGATTTCCAGGCGCACCGGGTCGCTCAAGGCGTAGAGCACGCGTTCGAGTGTCAGGTCTTGCAGGGCGGGGTGTTTGAAGGCTCGCATAAAACAAATGATAACAGGGCTGGTGTTGAATACCATAGTTCGAATACCATCGAACTATCGAATCAATCACTCGCTCCTGGAGGTGCCTGATGGCTGCCTTGTTTGAACCCTACAAACTCAAAGACGTGACCTTGCGCAACCGCATTGCGATCCCGCCGATGTGCCAGTACATGGCCAACGACGGCATCGTCAACGACTGGCACCACGTTCACCTGGCCAGCATGGCCCGTGGCGGCGCCGGTTTGCTGGTGGTCGAAGCCACCGCGGTGTCCCCTGAAGGCCGTATCACTCCTGGTTGTGCGGGTATCTGGAGCGATGCCCACGCCCAGGCGTTCGTGCCGATGGTCAAGGCCATCAAGGCTGCTGGCGCGGTGCCAGGCATTCAGATCGCCCACGCCGGCCGCAAGGCCAGTGCCAACCGCCCATGGGAAGGCGACGACCATATCCCCGCTTCCGATGCGCGCAGCTGGGAAACCATTGCGCCTTCGGCCATTGCGTTCGGCGCCAACCTGCCTAACGTGCCGCGCGCCATGACCCTGGACGACATCGCCCGCGTGCGCCAGGACTTCGTCGACGCCGCCCGCCGTGCCCGCGACGCCGGTTTTGAATGGATCGAACTGCACTTCGCCCACGGCTACCTGGGCCAGAGCTTTTTCTCCGAACATTCCAACCAGCGCACCGACGCCTACGGCGGCAGCTTCGACAATCGCAGCCGTTTCCTCCTGGAAACCCTGGCCGCGGTGCGCGAAGTCTGGCCGGAAAACCTGCCGTTGACCGCGCGTTTCGGCGTGATCGAATACGACGGCCGTGACGAGCAGACGCTGACCGAATCCATCGAACTGGCCCGTCGCTTCAAGGCCGGTGGCCTCGACCTGCTGAGCGTCAGCGTCGGCTTCACCATTGCTGACACCCAGATCCCGTGGGGCCCGGCGTTCCTGGGGCCGATCGCTGAGCGCGTGCGTCGCGAAGCCGGTATCCCGGTCACTTCGGCCTGGGGGTTTGGCACGCCGCAATTGGCGGAAGGTGCGTTGCAGGCCGGGCAGGTGGATTTGGTCTCGGTGGGGCGCGCGCATCTGGCTGATCCGCATTGGGCGTACTTTGCCGCCAAGGAACTGGGGGTAGAGAACGCCTCCTGGACCTTGCCTGCGCCGTATGCCTATTGGTTGGAACGCTATCGCTGAGGCGGCCGCTCAGCCCGACCTGTGGGAGATGTCACACCGATGCCGGCAGGCCCGCCGCCATCGAAGCCTCGCTAAAGCTCGACATCTCCCACATTTGATCTCCCGGGCTGACAGAAAGTGTTCTTGCGCCCCTGCCTTGCGGGTGCCGTCGAGCCTCACGGTTGTCGAGCGAGGGTGGGGCTTATAACGGCGTCAGCACATTCATCACCGTATCCAGCGCCACCCGCGTGTCGTCCAGTTGCACCAGCGAGGCATGCCGGGCGCCGAGGGCGTCGCGGTTCTGGATCGCGGTGAGGATCGCTTTGTGCCGGGGCAGGCTCAGGCCCTGGATATCCGGGCGGCGGTTGGTGATGTTGATCGACTCGCGCAGCGGCAGCGACAGCATGTTGCACATATACGCCAGCAGGTCGTTGCGCGTGGCGTCGGCAATCGCACGGTGGAAGTCCAGGTCGGCCTGTAGCAGCGCGTCGTGGGTCTGCGCGGTTTCCATGCCGAGGTAGGCTTTTTCGATGGTGGCGATGTCTTCAGCGGTCGCGGTGGTCGCGGCCATGGCGGCGATTTCCGGTTCGAGGATGCGCCGCACGCCGGCCAGGGTGTTGAAGAACTCGCTATGGGGGGTGGACTGCATCAACCAGGACAGTACGTCCGGGTCGAGCAGGTGCCACTTCACCCGCGGCCGCACCACCGCGCCTACCCGTGGCTTGGAATACACCAGGCCCTTGGCGCTGAGCACCCGGGTCGCCTCGCGCAATACCGAGCGGCTGACCTTGTACTCCTCACACAGCGTGGCCTCCATGGGCAGTCGTTCTTCTGGCTTGAAGCGACCGGAAACGATGTGCATGCCCAAGTCCTGGACGATCTGGGCATGCATGCTCTTGCGCGGCTTGGACGGCTGGTGATCCATAACGACAGGGATGCTCTGGCTAAATAGGCGGCATCATAGCATCCCAATTAGTGGGAATGACGTGGGACTTCGGCCCCGCGGCAACCCACCAGGAAATCGAAGTCGCAGCCCTGGTCCGCCTGCAGCACATGGTCGATGTACAGCTGGCGATAGCCGCCGACGATCAGCTTCTGCGGTGGTTTCAGGTCAGCCATGCGCGCCGCCAGCTCGGCGTCGGGGATGTCCAGGTGCAAGCGCCCGTTGGCGCAGTCGAGTTCGATCCAGTCGCCTTCGCGCACCGCGGCCAACGGCCCGCCGGCAGCGGCTTCCGGTGCGACGTGCAAGACCACCGTGCCATACGCCGTGCCGCTCATGCGCGCATCGGAAATCCGCACCATGTCGGTCACGCCCTGGGCCAGCAGCTTGGCGGGCAGGCCCATGTTGCCGACTTCGGCCATGCCCGGATAACCCTTGGGCCCGCAGTTTTTCATGACCAGGATCGAGTGGGCGTCCACCTCCAGTTCCGGGTCGTTGATGCGCGCCTTGTACATGTCGAAATCCTCGAACACCACGGCGCGGCCACGGTGCTGCATCAGCTCCGCGCTGGCGGCCGACGGCTTGAGCACCGCGCCCAGCGGGGCCAGGTTGCCGCGCAGCACACAGATGCCGCCGTCGGCGCGGATCGGGTTGTCGAGGGTGCGGATCACTTCGTCCTGGCCGTAGATCGGCGAGTCCTTGGTGTTCTCGCCCAGCGACTTGCCGTTGACGGTCAAGGCGTTCGGGTGCGGGATCAGGTTGGCTTCACCGAGCCGGCGCAGCACCGCCGGCAGGCCACCGGCGTAGTAGAACTCTTCCATCAAGAAACGCCCGGACGGTTGCAGGTCGACGATGGTCGGCATGCCGCGCCCGATGCGCGTCCAGTCGTCCAGGTCCAGCTCCACGCCGATGCGCCCGGCGATGGCTTTGAGGTGGATCACTGCATTGGTCGAACCGCCGATGGCCGCGTTCACGCGGATCGCGTTTTCGAAGGCTTCCTTGGTGAGGATCTTCGACAGCTTCAAGTCTTCGCGCACCATCTCCACCGCACGCATGCCGGACATATGCGCCAGCACATAACGCCGTGCATCCACCGCCGGGATCGCCGCGTTGTGGGGCAGGGAGGTGCCGAGTGCCTCGGCCATGCAGGCCATGGTCGACGCGGTGCCCATGGTGTTGCAGGTGCCCGCCGAACGCGACATGCCGCCCTCGGCCGCGAGGAAGTCATCCAGGCTGATGGTGCCGGCCTTGACCTGTTCGCTGAGCTGCCACACCACCGTGCCCGAGCCGATGTCCTGGCCCTTGTGCTTGCCGTTGAGCATCGGCCCGCCGGTGACCACGATGGCCGGCACGTCGCAACTGGCGGCGCCCATCAGCAGCGCCGGGGTGGTTTTGTCGCAGCCGGTCAGCAATACCACGCCGTCGATGGGGTTGCCGCGAATCGCTTCTTCCACGTCCATGCTCGCCAGGTTGCGCGTGAGCATGGCGGTAGGGCGCAGGTTCGATTCGCCATTGGAGAACACCGGGAATTCCACGGGGAAGCCGCCGGCCTCGATCACGCCGCGTTTGACGTGCTCGGCGATCTGGCGGAAATGCGCGTTGCACGGCGTCAATTCCGACCAGGTGTTGCAGATACCGATGATCGGTTTGCCATGGAACTGATGGTCGGCGATGCCCTGGTTCTTCATCCAGCTGCGGTACATGAAGCCGTTCTTGTCGGCGGTACCGAACCACTGGGCGGAGCGTAGGCCGGGCTTTTTATCAGGCATGATGGTTTCTCTTATTGTATGACTATATGTTCTATGCGTGCTTAAACATAAGCGCAAAATCGAAGCTTTGGAAGAGTTGTTTTGCAAATAGTCCTACTATATAGTCTGGCTTAACTGAGGTATGGCCCTGGCGGATTTTCGCGAGAGGCGTCCCCCGAGCTTCTATAAAAACAACAATCGGAGATCGACCCCCATGAGCCAGGAACTGCGGCTTATACGGCGCATCACGCTGAAACTGATTCCCTTCCTCATCCTGCTGTACCTGATCGCCTACGTGGACCGCTCCGCCGTGGGCTTCGCCAAGCTGCACATGGGCGCCGACGTCGGCATCGGTGATGCGGCCTACGGTTTGGGCGCGGGTCTGTTCTTCATTGGCTATTTCCTGTTCGAGATCCCCAGCAACCTGATGCTCGATCGCTTCGGCGCGCGGCGCTGGTTCGCGCGCATCATGCTCACCTGGGGCGCCATCACCATCGGCATGGCGTTCGTGCAGGGGCCACACAGTTTCTATGTGATGCGCTTTCTGCTCGGCGCGGCGGAGGCGGGGTTCTTTCCCGGCGTTCTGTACTACATCACTCAGTGGTTCCCGGTGCGCCATCGCGGCAAGATCCTCGGGCTGTTCATCCTCTCCCAGCCGATCGCGATGATGATCACCGGCCCCGTGTCCGGCGGCCTGCTGGGCATGGACGGCGTCCTCGGCCTGCACGGCTGGCAATGGCTGTTCATCGTCATCGGCACCCCGGCGCTCCTGCTCACCTGGCCGGTGCTGCGCTACCTGCCGGACGGCCCCAAGCAGGTCAACTGGATGAGCGAGGACGAAAAAACCTGGCTCACCGGCGAACTGGCCAAGGACCTGCAAGCCTACGGCCAGACCCGCCACGGCAATCCACTGCACGCCCTCAAGGACAAGCGCGTGTTGCTGCTGGCGCTGTTCTACCTGCCGGTGACCCTGAGCATCTACGGCCTGGGCCTGTGGTTGCCGACCCTGATCAAGCAGTTCGGCGGCACGGACCTGGTTACCGGCTTTGTGTCGGCGGTGCCGTATATCTTCGGCATCGTCGGGCTGTTGATCATCCCGCGTAGTTCCGACCGTTTGAACGACCGCTACGGCCACCTGGCGGTGCTCTATGTACTGGGTGCAATCGGCCTGTTCTGCAGTGCCTGGCTGAGTGTGCCGGTGCTGCAAATGGCCGCGCTGTGCCTGGCGGCGTTCGCACTGTTTTCCTGCACGGCGGTGTTCTGGACCCTGCCGGGGCGGTTTTTCGCCGGCGCCAGTGCGGCAGCGGGCATTGCGTTGATCAACTCGGTGGGCAACCTCGGCGGCTATATCGGCCCGTTCGTGATCGGCGCGCTCAAGGAATACACCGGCAACCTGGCTTCGGGCTTGTACTTTTTGTCCCTGGTGATGGTGTTCGGGCTGGTCTTGACCGGCGTGGTCTACCGCGTGCTGGAGCGCAAGCATGTGCTGCCTGCCGAGCAATTTGCCGCCAGTGCCCGTGGCGCCACACGTACTTAATCGAGGAGAAGTTTCATGCGTTTAGTTCAGTTCGAGGTGTCCAACGGCGAGCGCCGGGTCGGCGTGGTGGAGGGCAGCCAGGTGCGCGAAGTGCTCAGCGCCCACAGTGTGCGCGAGTTGGCGCTGGCCGCGATCGAAGCCGGCGTGGGCCTGGTGCAGCAGGTGCAGAGCCTCGGCCTGGGCGACAGTCATCATTACGCCGAGCTGCTGGCCGACCTGAAGATCCTGCCACCGCTGGACCACCCGGACCCGGCCCATATGCTGATCAGCGGCACCGGCCTGACCCACCTGGGCAGCGCGTCGGCGCGGGACAAGATGCACCAGCAGGCCGGTGACGACAGCGCGTTGACCGACACCATGCGTATCTTCAAGTGGGGCGTGGAAGGCGGCAAACCGGCGGCCGGCCAGGCGGGCGTGCAGCCGGAGTGGTTCTACAAGGGCGACGGCAGCATCGTGGTGCGCCCCGGCGCGGCATTCCCGGTGCCGCCCTTTGCCGAAGACGCCGGCGAAGAGCCGGAGATCGGCGGGCTGTATGTGATCGGCCACGACCGCAAGCCCTATCGCCTGGGTTTCGCGGTGGGCAACGAGTTCTCCGACCACGTGATGGAACGCAAGAACTACCTGTACCTGGCCCATTCCAAACTGCGCAGTTGCAGCTACGGCCCGGAGTTGCGCGTGGGCGAGTTGCCCCGGCATCTTGCGGGCACCAGCCGCATCCTGCGCAACGGCGAGGCGATCTGGCAGAACGAGTTCCTCAGTGGCGAGGCCAATATGTGCCACAGTCTGGAAAACCTTGAGTACCACCACTTCAAGTACAGCCAGTTCCTCAAACCCGGCGATGTACACATTCATTTCTTCGGCACCGCCACCCTGTCATTCGCCGACGGTATACGTACCCAACCGGGCGATGTGTTCGAGATCAGCCAGGCCGAGTTCGGCGCGCCGCTGGTCAATCGTGTCGGCAGTGCCGATGCAGCCTTCGAACCCGGCGACGTCATCACCCTTTAAAGGAGAGCCACATGCCTCAGTTCCTTGGTCACAACTACATCGGCGGCCAGCGCAGCGCCAACGGCAGCCTCAAGCTGCAGAGCGTCGATGCGGCGACCGGCGAAGCCTTGCCCCAGGATTTCTACCAGGCGACCCCGCAGGAAGTCGACGCCGCCGCCAAGGCCGCGGCAGCGGCTTACCCGGCGTACCGCGCCTTGAGTGCGTCGCGCCGCGCGCAGTTCCTTGACGCGATCGCCGATGAGCTGGACGCGCTGGGCGATGCCTTCGTCGAACTGGTCTGCCGTGAAACCGCGCTGCCCGCTGCGCGTATCAAAGGCGAGCGCGGCCGCACCAGCGGGCAGATGCGGCTGTTCGCCACGGTGTTGCGTCGCGGCGATTTCTACGGCGCGCGCATCGACAAGGCACTGCCGGATCGCCAGCCGCTGCCACGCCCGGACCTGCGCCAGTACCGCATCGGCCTGGGCCCGGTTGCGGTGTTTGGCGCGAGCAACTTCCCCCTGGCGTTTTCCACGGCGGGCGGGGATACCGCCGCCGCGCTGGCGGCCGGCTGCCCGGTGGTGTTCAAGGCCCACAGTGGGCATATGGCCACGGCCGAGCGCGTCGCCGATGCGATCATTCGCGCGGCCGAGACCACCGAGATGCCGGCGGGCGTGTTCAACATGATCTTTGGTGGCGGCGTCGGTGAAGCGCTGGTCAAGCACCCGGCGATCCAGGCAGTCGGCTTTACCGGCTCGCTCAAGGGCGGGCGCGCCCTGTGCGACATGGCGGCGGCGCGTCCGCAGCCGATCCCGGTATTCGCCGAGATGTCGAGCATCAACCCGGTCATCGTGTTGCCCCAGGCCCTGCAGGCGCGGGCCGAAACCGTGGCACGCGAGCTGACTGCCTCGGTGGTGCAAGGCTGCGGCCAGTTCTGTACCAACCCCGGTCTGGTGATCGGCCTCGCGTCGCCGGCCTTCAGCGCGTTCACCCAGCAGGTCGCGCAACTGATCGGCGATCAGCCGGCGCAGACCATGCTCAATGCCGGCACCTTGAGCAGCTATGACAAGGGCCTGCAAAAACTGCTGGCGCACCCCGGCATCCAACACCTGGCCGGTCAGGCTCAAGCCGGGCATCAGGCGCGGCCGCAGTTGTTCAAGGCCGATGTCAGCCTGCTGATCGACGGCGATGAAGTGCTGCAAGAGGAAGTGTTCGGCCCCACCACGGTGTTCGTTGAAGTCGCCGACCAGGCCCAGCTCAGCGCCGCCTTGCATGGCCTGCACGGCCAGCTCACGGCGACGATCATCGGCGAGCCGGCCGACCTGCAACAGTTCGCCGAACTCACGCCGCTGCTGGAGCAGAAAGTCGGGCGTATCCTGCTCAACGGTTACCCGACCGGCGTGGAAGTCTGCGATGCGATGGTGCATGGCGGGCCGTACCCGGCGACGTCGGATGCGCGTGGCACCTCGGTCGGCAGCCTGGCCATCGACCGCTTCCTGCGCCCGGTGTGTTTCCAGAACTACCCGGACAGCCTGCTGCCCGACGCGTTGAAAAACGCCAACCCGTTGCGTATCCAGCGCCTGGTGGATGGCACACCGTCACGCGACTCGCTGTAACGCGCACCTGAGAACAATAACAATCCAGGAGGCAACATGTCGTTTCACGCCGTCAGCGCACACCGTGCGCAACTGGGGGAGGGCCCGTTCTGGGACGTGCCCACCCAGGCCCTGTATTGGGTCGACATCGCTGGCAAACAGGCGCTGCGCCTGCTGGACGGGCAGTTGCAGGCCTGGCGGTTGCCGGAGCATGTGTCCGCGTTTATCCCGTGTGAACGCGGCGATGCGCTGGTGACCTTGAGCAGCGGCGTCTACCGATTGGACCTGGCGAGCGCCGCCTTGAGCCTGTTCTGCGTGGCCGACCCGCACGCGGGCAACCGTGGCAATGAAGCGCGCTGCGACGCCCAGGGCCGCCTGTGGCTGGGCACCATGCAGAACAACATCGGCGAGCACGGCGAAGACCTGCCCGTTACACGACGTTCCGGCGGGCTGTTTCGTGTGGATGCCGATGCGCGGGTCACGCCGTTGCTGCACGGCCTGGGTATTCCCAACACCTTGCTGTGGAGCGACGACGGCCGCCAGGTGCATTTCGGCGACAGCCTCGACGGCACGCTGTATCGGCATGCGATCCAAGCGAACGGCCAACTCGACCCCGCCCAGCCCTGGTTCGGCCCGCATGGGCGCGGCGGGCCGGACGGGTCGGCGATGGACAGTCAGGGCTACATCTGGAACGCGCGCTGGAACGGCAGTTGCCTGCTGCGCCTGACGCCGGACGGTGAAGTCGATCGCATCGTCGAACTGCCCGTCAGCCGCCCCACCAGTTGCGTGTTCGGCGGGCCCGACCTCACCACCCTGTACATCACCAGCGCCGCCAGCCCCTTGGATCACCCCTTGGACGGTGCGGTGTTGGCCATGGAGGTCGATGTGCCCGGCAAACCGTGTCACCGCTTTGCCGGCTAAACGCTATACCGCTTTACCCCTGTAGGAGCGAGCTTGCTCGCGAAAAACGTTAACGATGACGCGCGCATCCTGAATGCACGCGGCGTTCTCAGGCTTTTCGCGAGCAAGCTCGCTCCTACAAAAAAAAGAAAACAACAATAAGGAGTCAACCGTATGAATCGTCGTCGTGCTATCCGTTCCTTGTGCTGCGCCGCTGTGGCGGTCTCGGCCATCAGCTTGAGTGGGCTGTCGCTGGCCGCCGAACCCGTAAAAATCGGCTTCCTGGTCAAACAAGCCGAAGAACCCTGGTTCCAGACCGAATGGGCCTTCGCCGAAAAAGCCGGCAAGGAACATGGTTTCACTGTGATCAAGATCGCCGTGCCCGACGGCGAGAAGACGCTCTCGGCCATCGACAGCCTGGCCGCCAAC
Organism: Pseudomonas veronii; assembly: GCF_002028325.1. Taxonomy (NCBI): domain Bacteria; kingdom Pseudomonadati; phylum Pseudomonadota; class Gammaproteobacteria; order Pseudomonadales; family Pseudomonadaceae; genus Pseudomonas; species Pseudomonas veronii. The sequence continues at coordinate 2,746,481 of NZ_CP018420.1, forward strand.
GGCGCCAAGGGCTTTGTGATCTGCCCGCCGGACGTGTCCCTCGGCCCGGCCATTGTCGCCAAGGCCAAGGTCAACGGCTTGAAAGTCATGGCCGTGGATGATCGCTTCGTCGACGCCAAGGGCAATTTCATGGAAGACGTGCCGTACCTGGGCATGGCCGCGTTCGAAGTCGGCCAGAAGCAAGGCGCGGCAATGGCCGCCGAGGCGAAGAAACGTGGTTGGGATTGGAAGGACACCTACGCGGTGATCAACACCTTCAACGAGCTCGACACCGGTAAAAAACGCACCGATGGTTCGATCAAATCCCTCGAAGAAGCCGGCATCCCCAAAGACCATATCCTCACCGCCGCGCTCAAGACCCTCGACGTGCCCGGCAGCATGGACGCCACCAACTCGGCGCTGGTCAAGCTGCCCAGCGGCGCGAAGAACCTGATCATCGGCGGCATGAACGACAACACCGTGCTCGGCGGCGTGCGCGCCACCGAAAGCGCCGGCTTCAAAGCCGCCAACGTGATCGGCATCGGCATCAACGGCACCGACGCCATCGGCGAGTTGAAGAAAGCCAACAGCGGTTTCTTCGGTTCGATGCTGCCCAGCCCGCATATCGAGGGCTACAACACCGCGCTGATGATGTACGAGTGGGTCACCACCGGTAAGGAACCGCCGAAGTACACCGCGATGGACGAAGTGACGCTGATCACCCGCGCCAACTTCCAGGAAGAACTGACCAAGATCGGGCTGTGGAAATGACCGCAGCGGCACTGCGCTTTGACGGCATCGGCAAAACCTTCCCCGGGGTCAAGGCGCTGGACAACATCAGTTTCACTGCCCACCCGGGGCAGGTACACGCGTTGATGGGCGAGAACGGCGCGGGCAAGTCGACGCTGCTGAAGATCCTCGGCGGCGCCTACATCCCGAGCAGCGGCAGCGTGCAGATCGGCGCGCAGACCATGGCCTTCAAATGCGCGGCCGACAGCATTGCCAGCGGCGTCGCGGTGATCCACCAGGAGCTGCATCTGGTGCCGGAAATGAGCGTCGCCGAGAACCTGTTCCTCGGGCATTTACCGGCGCGTTTCGGCGTGGTCAACCGCGGCCAGTTGCGCCAGCGGGCGCTGGCGTGCCTCAAGGGCCTGGCCGATGAAATCGACCCGCAGAAAAAGCTTGGGCGCCTGTCCCTGGGCCAGCGCCAACTGGTGGAAATCGCCAAGGCGCTGTCGCGTGGCGCGCATGTGATTGCCTTCGATGAACCGACCAGCAGCCTGTCGGCTCGCGAGATCGACCGGCTGATGGCGATCATCACGCGCCTGCGCGACGAGGGCAAAGTGGTGCTGTACGTGTCCCATCGCATGGAAGAAGTGTTCCGCATTTGCGACGCGGTCACGGTGTTCAAGGACGGCCGCTACGTGCGTACCTTCGACGACATGCGTGCGCTGAGTCACGACCAGTTGGTCACCTGCATGGTCGGTCGCGATATCCAGGACATTTACGACTATCGGCCGCGCGAGCACGGCGAGGTGGCGCTCAAGGTCGACGGTTTGCTCGGCCCGGGCTTGCGTGAACCGGTCAGCTTTGAGGTGCGCAAGGGCGAGATCCTCGGCCTGTTCGGCTTGGTCGGCGCCGGGCGCACCGAGCTGTTTCGCCTGCTCAGCGGCTTGCAGCGCGCCACGGCGGGGCAGTTGGAACTGTGCGGGCAAGCGCTGCAATTGCGCTCGCCGCGCGACGCCATTGCCGCCGGCGTGCTGCTGTGCCCGGAGGACCGCAAGAAGGAAGGCATCATCCCGCTGGGCAGCGTGGCGGAGAACATCAACATCAGCGCACGCGGCGCCCATTCCCGGTTCGGCTGGCTGCTGCGCGAGGGCTGGGAGCAGGGCAACGCCGAGCAGCAAATCCGCGGGATGAAGGTCAAGACGCCGAGCGCCGCGCAGAAAATCATGTACCTGTCCGGCGGCAATCAGCAGAAGGCCATTCTCGGCCGCTGGCTGTCGATGCCGATGAAGGTGCTGCTGCTGGACGAGCCGACGCGGGGCATCGACATCGGCGCCAAGTCGGAGATCTACCAGATCATCCATGACCTGGCGGCCAGCGGTATCGCGGTGATTGTGGTGTCCAGCGACTTGATGGAGGTGATGGGGGTTTCCGATCGCATTCTGGTGCTGTGTGAAGGCGCTTTGCGCGGCGAACAACGGCGCGAACACGCCACTGAATCCAACTTGCTGCAACTGGCCTTGCCGCGTGGCCTGGCGAACTGAGAGACGACTATGACAACCCAACACAACGCGTTGCCGACGGCACGCAAACCCTTGGACCTGCGCGCGCTGCTCGACAACTGGGCGATGCTGCTCGCGGCGCTGGCGATTTTCCTGCTGTGTGCCTTGCTGATCGACAACTTCCTCTCGCCGCTGAACATGCGCGGGCTGGGCCTGGCGATTTCCACCGTGGGCATCGCCGCCTGCACCATGCTGTTCTGCCTGGCGTCGGGGCACTTCGACTTGTCGGTGGGCTCGGTGATCGCCTGCGCCGGGGTGGTGGCCGCGATTGTGATGCGCGACACCGACAGCGTCATGCTGGGCATCGGCGCGGCGCTGCTGATGGGCCTGATTGTCGGGCTGATCAACGGCATCGTCATCGCCAAGCTGCGGGTCAATGCACTGATCACCACCTTGGCGACCATGCAGATCGTACGCGGCCTGGCCTATATCTTTGCCGACGGCAAGGCGGTGGGGGTGTCCCAGGATCAGTTCTTCGTGTTCGGCAACGGCCAGTTATTGGGCGTGCCGGTGCCGATCCTGATCACCATCGTCTGCTTCCTGTTCTTCGGCTGGCTGCTCAACTACACCACCTACGGGCGCAACACCATGGCCATCGGCGGCAACCCGGAAGCCGCGCTGTTGGCCGGGGTCAACGTGGACCGCACGAAGATCCTGATCTTTGCCGTGCATGGCCTGATCGGTGCGTTGGCCGGGGTGATCCTCGCGTCACGCATGACCTCGGGCCAGCCGATGATCGGCCAGGGCTTCGAGCTGACGGTGATTTCCGCCTGTGTGCTGGGCGGGGTATCGCTCAGCGGCGGCATCGGCATGATCCGCCATGTGATCGCCGGGGTGCTGATCCTGGCGATCATCGAGAACGCAATGAACCTGAAGAACATCGACACCTTCTACCAGTACGTGATCCGCGGCTCGATCCTGCTGCTGGCGGTGGTGATCGACCGCATGAAACAACGCTGAGCCCCTTCCTCGGCATTAGCGGAAGAACTCGCCGGGAGTGGCGTCGAATTGCTGGCGAAACGCGTTGATAAACGCCGACGTGGATTCATACCCGCACGCCAACGCCACATCCGTCACCCGCTCGCCTTGCTCCAGGGCGGGCAGGGCGCCGAGCAGGCGCAAGCGCTGGCGCCAGGCGCGGAAGGTCAGCCCGGTGTCACGCAAAAACAGGCGGCTGAGGGTCTTCTCGCTGACCCCCAGCTTGCGGCTCCAATCCCCCAGCGTGGTGGGTTGCTCCGGGTGCAGCTCCAAACTGCGATAGATCTGCCGCAAGCGCGGGTCGAGGGGCAACGGCAGCATCAAATCCACCTGGGGCGCCGCCGCCAGTTGGTCCAGCACCACCTGGGCCAGCCTGCCGTCCGGGCCCTCTTCGGCATATTCCACCGGCAGTTCGCTGAAGCGGCGGATCAACTCGCGCAACAAACTGCTCACCTCCAACACCTGGCAACGTTCGTCCGCCCAGGCGGTGACGCTGCAATCCAGGTACAGGCTGCGCATCTCCGTGTGCGGCGAGCTGTAGACCCGGTGCGGCATGCCCGCCGGAATCCACACCGCGCGCTGCGGCGGCGCGACGAAGCGGCCGACGCTGGTCTGGATCTCCAGCACCCCAGAAATTGCGTAGGACAACTGCACCCACGGATGGCTGTGCCGACGGGTCAGGGCGCGGTTGGGCAAGGATTCGGTGCGTCCGTACACCGGGCGTGGCAGGCTGGAAAGCCCGGGCACGCTGCGGCGGACGGTCTTGTCATGTCCTTTAGGCGGCATTTACTGGCTCATTGGCGTTAGTCGGTAATAAAGCGTTACGTTAGAGTCGCGATGACGTTCTTGGCAACCCCGGAAGATCCTGCTTATGACTCGCCCGCGTTTTCTGCCCGACAATTTCACCCTGACCCTGATTGCCACCGTGCTCCTTGCGTCCTTGCTGCCCGCCAGCGGCCAGACCGCCGTGGCTTTCGGCTGGGTGACCAACCTGGCCATCGCGCTGTTGTTTTTCCTGCACGGCGCCAAGCTGTCACGCCAGGCCATCGTCGCCGGGGCCGGGCACTGGCGCCTGCACCTGCTGGTGTTCAGCCTGACTTTTGTGCTGTTCCCGCTGCTGGGCCTGGCGCTCAAACCGCTGTTGTCGCCGCTGATCGGCAAAGACCTGTACATGGGCATGCTCTATCTGTGCGCGTTGCCGGCCACGGTGCAGTCGGCGATTGCCTTTACGTCCCTGGCGCGCGGCAATATCCCGGCGGCGATCTGCAGCGCGGCGGCGTCGAGCCTGTTCGGGATCTTCCTCACGCCGTTGTTGGTGACGCTGTTGCTGAATGTCCACGGCGAGATCGGTTCGACCGTCGACGCCATCCTGAAAATCAGCGTGCAACTGCTGTTGCCGTTCATCGCCGGGCAGATCGCCCGCCGCTGGATCGGCGAGTGGGTCGGCCGCAACAAGGCCTGGCTGAAGTTCGTCGACCAGGGCTCGATCCTGTTGGTGGTCTACGGCGCGTTCAGCGAAGCGGTCATCCAAGGCATCTGGCAGCAGATTCCGCTGTGGGAGCTGGGCGGCCTGGTGGTGGCCTGCTGCGTGTTGCTCGCCCTGGTATTGCTGGCGTCCACGCTGCTGGGCAAGGCTTTCGGCTTTAATCAGGAGGACCGCATCACCATCCTGTTCTGCGGTTCGAAGAAAAGCCTGGCGACCGGGGTGCCGATGGCCCAGGTGCTGTTCGCCGGGGCGACCATGGGTGTGTTGATCCTGCCGTTGATGCTGTTTCACCAGATCCAGTTGATGGTGTGTGCGGCCTTGGCGCAACGTTATGCGCAGCGCCAGGAAAGCATTCCGGAACTGATGGGGCAGGTGGATCCGTGATCGGTCTATCAGACATTTCTTAAAGCGACGAAAGGCCTAAAGCCTGCGTCAAAACGGACGACTCACTTCTTGTCAACCCAAGAAGGAGCGTCGACATGAACGTTATACGTTTGTCACTGGTTACAGGCTTCCTCGCTGTATGGACGGGGACGTGCATGGCGGCGCCGCAGGGTGGCGTCGTCCGATTCTACGGCAGTATCGTCGAGCCGGGCTGCACCACGGCGGCGGCGAGCGGCTCGATAATGGACTTGAAAGGCTGCCCGCAGGCCAGTCGCGGCAACCAGCTCGCGGTGCAGCCGGTCCGCAGCGTCAAGGCGGTGGGCGCGCCCAACGCCTATGTGCGGTTGATGGCCGACACCCCCAACGGACGTTATTACGACCAGCAGTATGTCCTGGTGGACGCCTTCGATAAGCCCATTCAGACGGGTAGCTACTTGATCACCCTGACCTCGCCCTGATCGATCCGCAGGCGATTTGCCCCGGATGAGCGTCAACAGCCGCCCGAGAAACCTATAGAATGCTCGGCGGCGGCGCTTGTCCTGGGTGGCCGTTTGATCATCGTCAGAGTGCCGCGCCCTTCAATGAGCCTTTCAACCGCAACGCCCCGTGCCAACTGGCAACCGGTCATCGCCCTCGCGCTGGCCGCCTTTGTGTTCAATACCACCGAATTTGTGCCCGTCGGCCTGCTCAGCGCCATCGGCGCCAGCTTCGACATGCCCATTGCCAGCGTCGGCCTGATGCTCACCATCTATGCCTGGATCGTGTCGCTGACCTCGCTGCCGGTGATGCTGCTGACGCGCAACATCGAACGGCGCAAGCTGCTGATCGTGTTGTTCGGCCTGTTCATCGCCAGTCATATCCTCTCCAGCGTCGCCACCAGCTTCGGCCTGCTGATGGTCAGCCGGATCGGCATCGCCTTGTCCCATGCGCTGTTCTGGTCGATTACCGCGTCCCTCGCGGTACGCCTGGCGCCGGCCGGCAAACAGGTGCAAGCCCTCGGCCTGTTGGCCACCGGCACGTCGCTGGCGATGGTGTTGGGCATTCCCCTGGGCCGCCTGCTGGGCGAAGCGATGGGCTGGCGCACCACGTTCCTGGTGATTGCGGCCTTCGCCGCCGGCCTGGTGTTCTGGCTGGCGCGCACCTTGCCGCTGTTGCCGAGCCAGAACTCAGGCTCCCTGCGCAGCCTGCCGCTGCTGTTCAAGCGCCCGGCGCTGGTGGCGCTGTACGTGCTCACCGCCATGGTGGTCACCGCGCAATTCACCGCCTACAGCTATATCGAACCGTTTGTCGAACGTGTCGCCGGCCTGAGCGGTAACGTCGTGACCCTGTTCCTGCTGGTGTTCGGCGGCGCGGGCATCATCGGCTCGCTGTTGTTCAGCCTGGTACACCGCTTCAACCCGCATCTGTTCGTGGTCGGCGCGGTGTTCCTGCTGGGCGCGTGCCTGGCACTGATGCTGCCGTTGAGTGGGGCCGAATCCTACCTCGTCGGCCTGAGCGTGTTCTGGGGCATGGCGATCATGGGATTCGGCCTGGCCATGCAGTCCAAGGTCCTGGTGCTCGCCCCGGACGCCACCGACGTGGCCATGGCGATGTTCTCCGGCATCTACAACATCGGCATCGGCGGCGGCGCGTTGCTGGGCAGTTGGGTCGGCAGCCACTTCGGCTTCGCCTGGATCGGCGCGGCGGGCGGGTTGCTGGCGGCGCTGGCGTTGATCGGTTATTGCCTGGCGATCCGACGGTTCGGCCAGGGTGTCGCGCGCGACTGAAATCAGACAAGTCTTACAGGGCACTTTGATGCCTGTTGCTACCGTCTCCCAGGACCTCCCACATCCTGTGGTGACGGCGATCACCACGCCCTTCGATCAGGGCCGTGGTGTTTGAAAAGCAATGGAGTCGATTGTGCAAAAGCGTTTGACCGCAGAGTTTGCAGGTACCTTCTGGTTGACGTTCGGCGGGTGTGGCAGTGCCATCCTGGCGGCGGCATTCCCGGCGCTGGGGATCGGGTTTCTGGGGGTGTCCCTGGCGTTCGGGCTCACCGTGCTGACCATGGCCTACGCGGTGGGCGGTGTTTCAGGCGGGCATTTCAACCCGGCGGTGACCATCGGCCTATGGGCCGGGCGCCGCGTTCCCTGCGCCGATGTGCTGCCTTACATCGCCGCCCAGGTCGCGGGTGCGATTGCCGCCGCCGCCGCGCTGTATGTAATTGCCAGCGGGCAGCCGGGTTTTGAAACCGGTGGTTTTGCCGCCAACGGCTATGGCCCGCTGAGCCCCGGCCAGTTCGACATGAAGGCGGCGTTGCTGGCCGAACTGATCGCTACGTTCTTCTTTGTCCTGATCATCATGCGCGTGACCGCACCGGGCGCGGTTGCCGGCTTTGCGCCGATTGCCATCGGCCTGGCGCTGACTTTGATTCACCTGATCCTGATCCCCGTGACCAACACCTCGGTCAACCCGGCGCGCAGCACCGGGCCGGCGTTGTTCGCCGGGGTCGAGTACCTCGCGCAACTCTGGGCGTTCTGGCTGGCGCCGATTGCCGGCGGGGTGTTGGGGGCGTTGGCGGCGCGCGGGTGGGAGGCGCGCAGCCCGGCTTGAATCGAAAAAGGGGGGAATCAAGCGCATTCCCCCTGCATCACGTCCAGGTCTGCACGTCCTGTGCATCCACCACCTTGAAGAACGCATCCGCGATCTTCTGCTGCTCAGCCAACTGATCGATCGTCCCCGGTTACAGGTGCGTTTTCTCCCATTTCCCGGCCTGTACCCACTGCGCGTACACCCCCGATAAATACTGTTCCGATCTGAGCTTAGGGGGCTTTTTGTGCGTTTCGAGGCATCGGGCATAACCATAGAATTATATGGTTCTTTCATAATTGTCGCTGATTAATATAATCAAGTTGTAGTTTTGTCGCGAGTGCCCTGCATGACGCAAGGCGCGCAATCTACCTAGCGAACACAATCATGGGAGTTTTTGCATGGCCGCTTTCGATCCTTTAACCCGCCGCCGCCTCCTGGGCATGGCCGGTATTACCCTGGCCAGCCCCTTGCTGCTGTCGCTGCCCCGCCTGGGCTTCGCCGCCGACGAGCACGCCGCGCACCACACGCCCCAGGAGCCCGCCGGCACCGGTGAGTTCATCCGCCTGGATGCGCCTCGCGCGCTGAAACTGGCGGTCAACCTGAATGCCGTGTGCCTGGCCCCGGTGGTGATCGCCCACGGTCAAGGTTTCTTCAAACAACACAACCTGGATGTGGAACTGGTCAACTTCGGCAATTCCACCGAGGTGCTGCTGGAAGCCATCGCCACCGGCAAGGCCGACGCCGGTGTGGGCATGGCGCTGCGTTGGCTCAAGGCCCTGGAGCAGGGCTTCGACGTCAAGCTGACCGCCGGCACTCATGGTGGCTGCCTGCGTTTGCTCAGTGCGGCGAACGGCGGCGTAAGCACACTCGAAGCCCTCAAGGGCAAGGCGATCGGCGTGACGGACATGGCCAGCCCGGACCGCAATTTCTTCTCGATCCTGCTCAAGAAGCACGGCATCGACCCGGTGCGCGACGTCGAATGGCGCCTGTACCCGGCCGACCTGCTCGGCACCGCCCTGGAGCGCGGCGAGGTGCAGGCGGTCAGCGGCAGCGACCCGTTCATGTATCGCCTGATCAAATCCGGCGTGGCGCGGGAACTGTCCACCAACCTGGTGGAGGCCTACGCCAACCTCAGCTGCTGCGTGGTCGGTGTCACCGGCAAGCTGGTGCGCGAAGACAAGCGGGTGGTCGCAGCGCTGACCCAGGCGATCCTCGAAGCTCATGACTATTCCGTGCAACACCCCGAGGTCGTCGCCAAGGGTTTCCAGGCCTATGCGTTGAACACCTCCACCGAAGAAGTCCAGGCGATCCTCCACGACCACACTCACGGCCACCATGCGGTCGGCGCCGCGCTGACCGCGGAAATCACCACCTACGTCACCGACCTGAAAACCGTGGAAGTGATCAGCCAGGGCACCGACCCGCTGGCGTTCGCCAAGGAGATCACCGCCGATGTCTTCAGTTGACGCGACCACCCTCAACCCACCCGTGGCGTTCAAGATCGGGTGGCCGGGCCTGGCGGTGGTCGGCACCTGGTTGGCCGTGGCGCTGCTGATCAGCTACTGGCCCAATGCGACGCGCGACTGGCCGATGACCCAAGGTTTGGCCCATCTCTGCGTGGGCGTGGCGGCGGTGTTCGGGGTGTCGAGTGTGGCCGGACGCCGGTTCGCCAGGCTCGGCCTGCGCCTGCGCGGAGCCGCGTCATGGCTGATCGCTTTACCGCTGCTGTTGGGCATTTGGGAGCTGCTCACGGCGAAACTCGCGCTGCTGCCGGTGCCGTTCTTCGCGCCGCCCCAGGCCCTGCTCGCGGTGTATGTCGAAGACTACGCGCGCCTGGCCGACAGCCTGCTGCATTCGGCGTTGCTGCTCGGTGCGGGCGTGGCGTTGGGCGCGGCGACCGGGTTTATCGCCGGCGTGGCCATCGGTTGGTCGACGCGTATCGGCTATTGGCTGCATCCGGTGCTGCGCATCCTCGGCCCGGTGCCGTCGACGGCGCTGTTGCCGTTGTGCTTTTTCCTGTTCCCCAGCAGTTGGAGCGCCAGCGTCTTCCTGATCGCCCTGGCCACTTGGTTTCCGGTCACGGTGCTGACCTGGTCCGGCGTGGCCAGTGTCGATAAAGCCTATTACGACGTGGCGCGCACCCTTGGTGCAAAACAGCCTTTCCTGATCTTCAAGGTGGCGATTCCCGCCGCCTTGCCCCATGTGTTCGTCGGCCTGTTCATGGGCCTCGGCGCCTCGTTTTCGACCCTGGTGGTGGCGGAAATGATGGGCGTGAAATCCGGCATCGGCTGGTACCTGCAATGGGCCCAGGGGTGGGCGGCCTACGCGAATATGTATGCAGCGTTGTTAATCATGGCGCTGGCCTGCTCGGGGTTGATCAGCGGCTTGTTCCGGCTGCGCGACCACTTGCTGGCCTGGCAGAAAGGAGCGATGAAATGGTAGCCCTGGCAACCGCAGTAGAAGCCGCGGCGGGATTGGCGCTGCGCATCGAAAACCTGAGCCACGGGTTTGCCTTGGACGGTGAGCATCTGCCGGTGTTGCAGCGGGTTTCGCTGGACGTGGCAGCGGGGGAGTTCGTTGCCTTGCTCGGGCCTTCGGGGTGCGGCAAGTCCACCTTGCTGCGTCTGGTCGCTGGGCTGGAACCGGCGGATTCCGGGCGCTTGCTCGCCGATGGTGAGCCGATCAGCGGCCCGGACCCGAGCCGCGTGGTGGTGTTCCAGGACCCGACCTTGTATCCGTGGCGCCGCGTGTGGGACAACGTCGCCCTCGGCCTCGAAGCCCAGGGCCTGCTCAAGACCCATGCCGCCAAAGTCGATGAAGCCTTGGAAAAAGTCGGCCTCAGCCAATTCGCCCGCGCCTTCCCTCGGCAACTGTCCGGCGGCATGGCGCAGCGGGTTGCGCTGGCCCGTGCGCTGGTGAACCAGCCGCGCCTGCTGATCCTCGACGAGCCCTTGGGCAAACTCGATTGCCTGACCCGCATCACCATGCAAAAGGAGCTGATCGACCTGTGGCAACGCCAGGGCTACACGGCGTTGCTGGTGACCCACGATGTGGAAGAAGCCTTGCTCCTGGCCAACCGCGTGATCGTGTTCAGCGACCGCCCGGCGACCCTGCAGGCGCAATTGACCATCGAGCGGCCATACCCCCGGCACCGCGACGATCCTTATCTGGTGGACCTGCGCCGGCAGATACTTGGCTTGCTGGGGTTGGGGGAGAACTGGTAGGTATGACTTGATCAGTCTGAGCAGCGCCTGGCGACTCAATCTATAAAGCTGTCGATGACAAGGGCCGGTATCTGCATTGGGACGAGTTTCGTCGATATCCAGCGCCGGGTCTCAAGAAAGAGGCCGCATGGGCAGCTATCAAGATGTCCCGGGCTTGCGCGAGTAAGACCCTGGAGCTTCGCAGCGAGTGCGGCAGTGCGTTTTTTTTGTGCATCACTGACTTTTGTGAGGCGGTTGTTCACGGCGTCGAGTCGTTGACCTCCAGCTTGGGCGGGGCAGTGGCGTCTTCTCCCCAATACCGCGATAACACTCGGTATCTGGTGGACTCCTATATCCAGCGCGCAGTTGGAAGGCGCCGCGACGACTCGTAAAATCGCCAAGGACATGTTGGCCAAGGCGCGCATGCCTCAAGACGATGATGAGCGGATGATCCTCAATCCTGTTCCTCGCCTCGCAACTGCACGCTCATTGCCTCGCAACTCTGCGCCCAGTCGCTCAGCCACTGCGGCAGGGGCGGCGATGTTTCGGCCAGCCCCAGCTCCCGCAGGAAATCCGCCGGGGGCAGGGTGCCCTTGGCTGAGCGGAACAGCCCGCGCATCACCACCACGCCGACCACCCGACCCTTGCTGACGAAACGGTGCTCCATCAGGCTCCACTTGTGGTCCCAGCCGAGTATGCGGGTGTGTACCTCGAACACTTCGAACACCTTGAGTTCGCGGCGGAACTTGCCCCAGGTATCGCCCACGATCGGCAGCGCCTTGTTGCGCAGGGCCACGCGAAAAGCGCCAGTGCGCAAGACAAAATCCATCCGTGCAACGTCCGCCAGGGTGAAGTAGCGGCCATTGGTGACATGCCGGTTGAGATCCAGGTCCAGCGGCCATACCCGCATGCGTACCACGGTGGTGGCCAGGCCATGGGCAGGCTTGCGCCAGGGGCGACGGCAGAGCATGTAGAGCAATCGAAACCAGAGATTCATAAAGACGCCACAGAGTTGAACAGTGGCAGCACTGTAAGGGCGCCAAATCGGCTAAGGTAGGTGCGCAAATGACTTATTTAATGCGAAAAGCGCAAAAAGGTCCGTGAATGCACATTACCTTGCTCCTGGCCGATCACTGCTCCGCCGCCAGCGCCACCCTGGCCCTGGAAATGCTCAGCGCCGCCAACCTGTTTGCCGACCATCCGCCCTTCGAGATCGTGGTCGCGTCCCTCGACGGCCAGGCCGTGAATGCCTGGGGCGGGCAGCGTCTGCAAGTGGCCTGTTCGACCGCGCAGATCGCACAGACCGACCTGGTGTTGATCCCCGGCTTTCTCTTCACCTTGAAAGAGGCTTTGCCGACGTTTGCCGCCTTCGGCCCCTGGCTGCGCGAACAGCATGGGCGCGGCGCCGTGCTGGCGTCGATGTGTACCGCCGCCTTTCTGTTGGCGGAAACCGGTGTACTGCAAGGCTTGCGCGCCACCACCCACTGGGCGTTTGCCGAGCTTTTCCGGCGACGCTACGCAGACGTAAGCCTCGATGACGCGCAGATGCTCTGCGAAGAAAACCGCGTGATCACCTGTGGTGGCGCCAGTGCGGCAATGGACTTGATGCTCCACCTGATCCGCCGCTTCGGCTCGCCGGAACTGGCTCACACCTGTGGCAAATACCTGCTGATCGACACGGTGCGGACGGTGCAGTCGGTGTACGCGATGTGGTCGTTGCCCAAGAGCCACGGCGACGCGCAGATACTGCGCGTGCAGCATTGGCTGGAGCAGCACTGCGCCGAGGCGCTGGTGATTGACGAGGTGGCCCGGCACTTTGGTTTTGGGGTGCGCAATTTCAAGCGACGTTTCAAGGATGCCACCGGCTATACACCGATCGCTTATGTGCAGACCCTGCGCCTGGAGCGCGCCAAGCAGATGCTGGAGTCGACGCGCATGACCCTCGAAAGCATCACCTATGCGGTGGGCTACGAAGACAGCAACTCGTTCCGGCGCCTGTTCCAGCAGCGGGTGGGGATGCTGCCGGCAGCGTATCGCAAGCGATTTCAGGCCAGTACCCGATAAGCAGGCGAAAAAAAACCGGCTGATCAGGCCGGTTTGGGGTGCCGCGCACACAGCGCGGGGTCAAGCGTTGTTGCCCTGCAGGCGATCTGCACCGCCTTCGGCCAGGCCACGTTCCTGCAGACGATCCGCACCGCCTTCAGCCAGGCCACGTTCCTGCAGACGATCTGCACCGCCTTCAGCCAGGCCACGTTCCTGCAGACGATCTGCACCGCCTTCGGCCAGGCCACGTTCCTGCAGACGATCTGCACCGCCTTCGGCCAGACCACGTTCTTGCAAGCGATCCGCACCGCCTTCAGCGACGCGACGTTCCAGCAGGCGTTCAGCACCGCCTTCGGCGACACGGTTGCCTTGCAGACGCTCGGCACCGCCTTCGGCGACGCGGTTTTCGTTGAGGCGATCAGCGCCGCCTTCAGCGACGACTGGGTGGGCAAAAGCGTTTGCAGCAAGTACCGAGAAAGCGAGGCTAAGCAAGAGTTGGCGTTTCATGAGAGTGTGCTCCGAGTGTTTGATTAGGGTGTTGCCTGGTGTGGGTTTGATGTTACGCGTTGGTATTTTTAAGAGAACTTCATTGGGCTGATGGTGACTATCGACGCCAGCGATAGCCCGCGTCGGCGGGCTATCGTGCAGCCGTCATGGCATCTGCGGCAGTTCCAGAGGGCGCAGGTCAAATACCAGCACCTCGGCATCGTCACCGTGGCTCAGGCGGATCTGGCGCTCATCGCGCACGCGGGCTCCGTCGCCTTCCTGCAGGCGTTGGCCGTTGATCTCGACGCTGCCGCGGGCCACATGGATGTACACGTGGCGGTCCGGCGCCAGGTCCAGGCTTGCGCTTTCGTCAGCGTTGAATAGCCCGGCATAGACCCGTGCATCCTGGCGCACGTGAAGGGAGCCTTCGGCGCCATCCGGCGAGATGATCAACTGCAAGCGTCCACGTTTCTGCGCTGCGCTGAAGTGCTCCTGCTGATAGCGTGGCTCGGCGCCGGAGACATTCGGCACGATCCAGATCTGCAGGAAATGCACGCCACGGCTCTGGCTATGGTTGAACTCGCTGTGGGCCACGCCGCTGCCGGCGCTCATCAGTTGCACATCGCCGGGGCGGATCACCGAGCCGGTGCCCAGGGTGTCCTTGTGTTCCAGGGCGCCTTCGAGCACATAGGAGAAAATCTCCATGTCGCGGTGCGGGTGCTGGCCGAAGCCACGGCCTGCGGCGACGCGGTCATCGTTGATCACCAGCAGGTCGGAAAAACCCTGTTCGGCGGGGTTCCAGTAGTTGGCGAACGAGAAGGTGTGGAACGACTTCAACCAACCGTGATTGGCGGCGCCGCGGTCGGAGGCTTTGCGAAGGGTCAGCATGGTGGTGTCCTCAAGTCAGAGCGGGCTGCGAAATGCAGGGCGCTTGCGTTGAGAAGAAGGTTACTGGTTACTGGAATATTCATTAAGAAGCTGATATCTGAATAACTGTCTCATTGAGGTTGACAGTTGCGGACGTGGCATAATACCCGCTGCCTTCCTTTCTGATGGACGTCTCCCTCTATGAACACCGTGGCCATGGCGCTGTTTCCGGACTTCCTCCTGCTCGACATGGCCGGGCCGCTTGAAGTGTTTTCGATTGCCAACCGCTACCTGCCGGCGGCGCAGCACTATCGGATCCTGATCGTTGGCACCGAGCCCGGCCCGCTGCGTGCGTCCAATGGCGTGGTCGTGCAGCCCGACCTGCTGCTGGCCCAGGCGCACGAGGCCTATGACCTGCTGCTGGTGCCCGGTGGTCCCGGTGCCTATAACGAATGCCACCCCGACCTGTTGCCCTGGCTCCAGGCCGCTGCTCCACGCGCGCGGCGCTTCGGCTCGATCTGCACCGGTGCCTTTGTGCTGGGGTATGCCGGGTTGCTCGACGGCCACCGCGTGACCACCCACTGGCATTACACCGAGCGGCTGATCAAGGCCTTCCCTCAGGCCGTTGTCGAAACCGACCGCATCTACCTGCAGGACGGCCGCCTGATCACGTCCGGCGGGGTGACGGCGGGCATCGACCTGGCGCTGTCGGTTGTCGCCCAGGACCACGGCAAGCAGGTCGCGGTGGACGTGGCCAAAGTGCTGCTGGTGGTGATGAAGCGCCAGGGCGGGCAGGCCCAGTTCAGCCCGATGACCGCCGCCGTGGCGCCCCAGGAAACCGCGATCACGCGGGTGCAGAGCCATGTGCTGGCGCATCTGGACCAGCCGTTCACCATCGAATCCATGGCGGCACTCGCCGGCATGAGTGCGCGGCACTTTGCGCGGTTGTTCGCCAAAGAGGTGCAGATGACGCCGATGGCCTTCCTGCAGGGCGCGCGCATCGACCGCGCCCGGCACCTGCTGGAAACCACCGACCTGCCGCTCAAGACCGTGGCCTTTCACGCAGGCTTCGGCAGCGTGCGGCATATGCGCTTTCTGTTCAGTGAAAAACTCGGCCTCAACCCCACCCAATACCGACAGCAGTTCAGTTAACGACAGGATGTCCGTCTCGCGCACCCGATTGTCCGTATCGCTCCCCGTGCCAGCATTGTCCTGTTACAACGAGCTGGCAAGATAACGGCAGGCCCATGGAAGAAGGATGCGCGGACGCCCAAGCTCGGGTGTTTCAGCGCTTTTACGCAGATGAACAACGACCATGCGATGCGCTTTGGCCCTTACACCTTTCATCGCCAGCAGCGCCTGGTCAGCAAGGCGGGCATGCCCGTGCCGTTGGGCGGGCGCGCGCTGGACATCCTGGCGGTGCTGCTCGAAACGCCCGGGCAATTTGTCAGCAAAGACACCCTGATCGCCCGCGTCTGGCCGTGCAGCGTGGTGGAAGAGAACAACCTGCGGGTGCATATCGCCGCCCTGCGCCGTGCATTGGACGGTCGTCGCTACATTCTCAATGAACCCCAACGCGGCTATTGCCTGGTTGCGCCGCTGCAGGAGGCCGCTGGGAACGCGGCACCGCGGCACAACCTGGCGACCCGGCTCAGCCCGCTGATCGGTCGCGACGAACTGGTGGGGACGCTGGTCCGACGCCTGTCGGGGCAACGCCTGATGACCCTCACCGGAGGCGCTGGCGTCGGCAAGAGCAGCCTGGCCCTGGCGTTGGCCGAGCGTGTGTTGCCGCGTTATCGCGACGGCGTGTGGTGGCTGGATCTGGCCGGTGTCGATACGCCCACGGCAATGCTGCGCCAGTTGGCCGAGACCCTCGGGCTCGACGCGGCCGACAGTGCCGCGGCGCTCTTCCGTCAATTGGCCTCGCGCCAGTTATTGCTGGTGCTCGATGGCGCCGACGTGTTGCTCGGCGCCTGCCGTCATCTGGTGCGCGCGCTGCAGGCCAGCGCGCCTGGGGTGACGCTGTTGTTGAGCAGCCGCGAAGCCTTGCGGGTGCCCGGCGAGTGGGTGCAGCGCGTGCCTCGCCTGGCGCTGCCGATGCCATCCGCCTGGGGCAGCGTCGAGCAGGCGATGGCCTACTCGGCGGTGCAGGTGTTCGTCGCGCGCGTGCGCGCCAGTCAGCAAGGGTTTGCCCTGCGGCCCCAGGACTTGCCGGCGCTGCGCGATATCTGCCGCCGGCTCGACGGTATTCCGTTGGCCCTCGAACTGGCGGCGGCCCAGGTCGATGCTCTCGGCGTGCAGGGCTTGCAGGTGCAATTGCGCAGCGGCCTGCAAGTGCTGGCGCGCGGTCGGCGCACGGCGCTGGAACGCCACCGATCCCTGGCGGCGGCCCTGGACTGGTCATACGAGCGCCTGAGCCTGCCGGAGCGCTGGCTGTTCCTGCAACTGGGCCTGTTCAAGATGGCGGTGAGCTTGCCCGTCCTGGGGCAGTTGATCGCCGGCACCGAGCTGGCTCACGCCGACCTGCCATACCTGCTGCGGCGACTGGTCGACATCTCGCTGCTGAGCGTGGAGCCCGGCCTCGGTCCCGAGCGTTACCGCCTGCTCAACAGCGTGCGCAGCTACGCCCTGGCGCAACTGCGCGACCCGCTGCAAGTGGCGCGTCTGCAGCAAGGGTATGGGCATTATCTGGGGGCGTTTTCAGGCCGGCCGTTTGTCCTGCAACTCGTCGAGCAGGCGGCGCACGCCGATTAGGTCCTGGGTGGCGAACCCTTCGCTGAATCGCCCGTAGACCGAGTCCAGCAACTCGCGTGCCGCTTGCCGGCGGTCTTGGCGCTGCCACAGCCGCGCCAGCGCGGTCGCACTGCGTAACTCCCAGGCCAGGGCGCCTTGCTGGTGCGCCAGGCCGAGTGCCTCGAGCAACAGCGCTTCTGCCGGGATGTCGTCACTGTGCTCGGCGCGCACCCGCAGGATTTCTGCCGTACACCAGCCGGCCGCGCCGCTTTTGGCGCGTTCGAACATCGCCGCGTCCACCGCGCCCGCATTGAAGGTCACCAGGGTATCCGCGATCAGGCCGAGCCCGGGCATGGCTTGCGTCGGCGCTGCGCCCGCGTAGTGTCGGGCCCAGGTATGAAACAGCTGCACCGAGTGCTTTTGCGCTTGTTGCAACAACAGTTCCTGCAGCGAATGGGTCGCGGCCGCGTCGCCGTTGTAGCGGGCGATGACCACCCCGGCCAGGGCCAGGGTGTAGCAGATCGAGGTGCCGTGGTTGATCTGCAGCGCCAGTTCCAGGGCCTGGTTCGCGGTGCGCCAGGCCCGCTCCGGGAACCCCCGCAGCCACAGGATGCGAGCGAGGATCGTCAGCGAGGCCACGCCCTGGTCGTACTGCACGCCGAAGCCATGGGTGAACCGGTTCAGATGGCCGCTGTGGGCCATGCGCTGGATCACCTGTTCGGCATTTTGCAGGGCCAATGCCTGGTGACCGGCAAAGTGCTGGGCCAGTACCCGCAGGCGCTGGGCGCTGAGGTCGAGCAAGGGGTCGGCCTGGGGGCCGAGTTGATCGAAGTGCAGGCTTTGCGCAAGTGCCTGGCGATAATTGCCGCAACACAGGTTGACCGCCATATGGCCCGACACCGCACGCAACTGGCCGCTCAAGTCGTTGTTCGCTTCGGCCAGGCGCCGCGCGTAGGCAAAGGCGTCAATGGTCTGCGGCGTACCGCCCTGGGTGTGATACGAAAAACTGCCCAGCGCCAGTTGCAACGCCATGTGCAAGTGCGGGTTCGGCGCGGGCGATTGCGCCAGCCGTGCGAGCGCCTTGCCCACGTACAGCCCGTGTTCCCCCAGCAATGACAGCTCCTGCCACAACGGCATCGCGCTGACCGTCAGGCGAATACCCAACAGGTGCGTGCCCTGGTCGCCCAGGCCCCAATCCAGTGCGGCGCGGATGTCTTCGCGCAGGGGCGCGTAGCGGTCGATCCAGGGCTGCGTCGCGGTCAGTTCCCAATCGTCCCGGGCCTGTTCCATCAAGGCCAGGCAGCGTGCGGCGTGGCGCTCGCGGGTGGTGTCGAGTTCAGCGGCCACGCTGAGCTTTTCCAGGGCGTAGGTGCGGGTGATGTCCAGCAGGCGGTAGACCATCTCGTCATCGCCGGGCTCGACATTGAGCAAGGACTTGGCCACCAGTTGGGTGATCGAACCCAGCACCTCGGCCGGTGCGATCTGTTCCCCAGCGATCACCGCCGCCGCGCTGGCCAGGCTGAAGCCGCCGCGAAACACCGCCAGGCGGCGCAGGCAGATCTGTTCGCAGGGCGCGAGCAGGTCGAAACTCCAGTCCAGCGTGGCGCGCAGCGTCTGTTGACGGGGCAGGGCACTGCGGCGGCCACGGGTCAGCAGGCGAAAGTTGTCTTCCATCTGCACCAGCAGGCCTTGCAGGCCGAAACGTTCAATCTGCGCCGCCACCAGTTCAATGGCCAGCGGGATACCGTCGAGGCGCTGGCAGATATCGATCGCCAACGGCAGTTCGGCTTCGCTGAGCGCGAAGCTGTCCTGATGGGACATGGCGCGCTCGATCAACAGTTGCAGGGCCGGATAGCCCAGCGCCTGGGCACGGTTGCCGGTGGCGGGCGGGCAGGCCAGCGGCTCCAGGCGCTGCACGTATTCACCCTCGGCGCGCAGTGCTTCACGGCTGGTGGCGAGGATGTGAACGTTGGGGGCGTGGCGCAGCAGGGTTTCGCTGATCAGGGCGATGTCATCGAGCAGGTGTTCGCAGTTGTCGATCACCAACAGCAACTGGCGCGTGTGGAGACTGCGCGCGAGGGTCAACAGCGGCGCGTGTTCGTCGGGGGTGAGGTCGAGCAGGGCGGCGAGGTTGGGCAGGATCATCGACGGCGCGCTGAGGGGGGCGAGGTCGAGCAGGCGAATGCCGTCGCGGTAATGCCCGATCAGCAGCTCAGCGACACGCAGCGCGACCGTGGTCTTACCGATGCCTCCCGCGCCGGTCAGGGTGATAAAGCGTTGTTGCGGCAATTGCTGCACCAGCGCATCGATCAGCGCCTGGCGGCCGATCATCCGCGTGCTGCGCAGCGGCAGGTTATGGGCCTGGCTTTGCGCACTGCCGTCGGTTGGAAGGGTCATCGGTTCGATGCTCAGTGGCGCAACAAAACTGTAACCGCGCTGGGCCACGGTGACGATATAGCGCTGCCCGGCCTGGCCATCGCCCAGGGCCTTGCGCAACGCCGCCATATGCACGCGCAGGTTGCCGTCTTCGACCACGCTTTTGGGCCAGACCCGCGCGATCAGTTCCTGCTTGCTCACCACATTGCCGGCCTGTTCCAGCAGGATCAGCAGGATGTCCACTGCCCGCCGTCCCAGGCGCAACGGCCGGCCAGCCTCCAGCACCAGGCGTTGGCGCGGGTGTATCCGATACGGGCCGAAGTGTACGGCCTGTTCGCTGAGGTCGTTCATGCCAGCGCGAGCTCTGAAAAAAGGGTTCGCCCAGCATATTCCACGCTTGCGCTGACCACTAGGCGGCAATCGCCTGCTTGCGACGCAATTGGTGATTACGCCAGGTCATCGGGTTGACGCCTTCGCTGCGCGTGAACATATGGCAGAAGTGTGCCTGGTCGCAGAAACCACATTCCAGGCTGATTTGCGTCAGGCTCAAGGACGTACCGGTGATCAACTCCTTGGCGCGCTGGATGCGCTGTTGGCGAATCCATTCCTGCGGCGACAGCCCGGTGGTGCATTTGAAGGCGCGGGAGAAGTGGCTGCGCGACAGTGCGCAGGCCTGGGCCAGGTCGGCAATCGCCAGGCTTTCGCCGAGGTTGGCGAGGATCAGTTGCTTGGCGATACGCTCGCGCCGGGGGCAGAGGCCGCCGGTCGCGCAGAAGCTTGGAGCACCGTGCTCAAGTCGGGCCATGACGAAATATCCGCAGTCGATGGGAGCGTTCCCGGTGAATGGATGCAGTGTAGACGGCCTCATTCTTGGTGCCGTGCCGTCCGACTGACGAGTTAATCGTTGTTAATTTCGCCAGTTGTTGGCGTGGAAAAGACAGCACAGGTGTGCAATCGCGCTCGCCGCGCCGCGTGCTTAGCTGGTGCTCTGTCAACTGTTTGGGGACCGCCATGAACCGCAACGACCTGCGCCGCGTCGACATGAACCTGCTGGTGATTTTCGAAGCGCTGATGTTCGAGAAGAACCTGACCCGGGTCGCCGAAAAACTGTTTATGGGCCAACCGGCGGTGAGCGCGGCCTTGGGCCGTTTACGCGATTTGTTCGACGACCCGTTGCTGCTGCGCAATGGGCGCGGCATGGAGCCCACACCACGCGCAATGGCAATACTCAAGGAGCTGCAACCGGCCATGGACACCATCTCGAGCGCGGTCAGCCGCGCCAAGGATTTCGACCCTTCCACCAGCTGTGCGGTGTTCCGCATCGGCCTGTCCGATGACGCCGAATTCGGCCTGTTCCCGCCGTTGCTCAGCCAACTGCGCGACGAGGCACCGGGGATCGTGGTGGTGGTGCGCCGCGCCAATTACCTGTTGATGTCGTCGCTGCTGGCCAGTGGCGAGATCACCGTGGGAGTCAGCTACACCACGGATCTGCCGGCCAATGCCAAGCGCAAGAAACTGCGCGACATTCCGTGCAAGGTGCTGCGCGGCGATGGCGGCACCGCACCGCTGAGCCTGGACGAATACTGTGAACGGCCGCATGCCATGGTGTCGTTCTCGGGGGACTTGAGCGGCAATATCGACCTCGACCTGGCGCGCATCGGCCGGGCGCGCCGGGTGGTGCTGGCGGTGCCGCAATTCAGTGGCTTGCGGGCGTTACTGGCGGGCACGCAGATCATCGCGACCGTGCCGGACTACGCAGCGTGCGCCTTGACCGAAGGCACCACGTTGCGCGCGCAGGACCCACCGTTTGCGATCGACGCCGCAGAGCTGTCGATGGTGTGGAGCGGGGTGCATGACAACGACCCGGCGGAGCGCTGGTTGAGGAGCCGGATCAGCGCGCA
The DNA here is from genome assembly GCF_002028325.1 of Pseudomonas veronii. Lineage (NCBI taxonomy): Bacteria > Pseudomonadati > Pseudomonadota > Gammaproteobacteria > Pseudomonadales > Pseudomonadaceae > Pseudomonas > Pseudomonas veronii. Next base: position 2,767,776 of record NZ_CP018420.1, read on the forward strand.
CATGTCCAACTTCCCCGCGTAGGCGGCCCGGCAAGTCACCGCGCCAAACAGCACAAACATCCAATTCCGAATCGCCCGTCGCCGCCAAACTCGTCTCATCGCTCAGCTCTCCAGGGGGAAGAACACACCATGGACCCAACACCTGAAACCGGTTCCGACGAAGTCGTCACCCTGATTGTCAAACACCGGATCAAATCCGGCAGCGAGGCCAACTACGAAGCGTGGCTACGCCGCATAGTACGCATCGCCGGCGAACGCCCGGGCCACCTCGGCGTCGACGTCGTGCGCGGTAAACACGACGGCCTGTCGCTGTTCACCTGCGTGTTGCGCTACCGCTCCACCGACGACCTGCAACGCTGGCTCGACTCCCCCGAGCGCAAAACCCTGATCGAAGAAGCCGCGCCGATGCTGGCCGACGGCGACCACACCGAAATCGGTGCGGTCAACGAGTTCTGGTTCACCCCCCAAGCCGACAGCGTCGCCAAACCGCCGCGCTGGAAACAGGCCGTGGTCACTCTGTGCGTGATCCTGCCGCTGACCCTGCTGGTACCGATCGTGTGGGGCCCGATATTGCGCCTGCACCCGTTCCTGTCCAACTACGTGGTCGCCACCTTCCTGATCACCCTGACCATCGTGTTGCTGGTGGTGTACCTGCTGATGCCGGCGGCTACCCGCCTGTTCGCTCCCTGGCTTGAAGCCTCTGTAAAGGAAACCCTATGAACGCCGATCTGATTTTGTTCAATGGCCAGTTCCACACCGTGGACCGTGAAAACCCACGCGCCACCGCCGTCGCCATTCGCCAGGGGCGCTTCGTGGCCGTGGGCACCGATGGCGAGGCCATGGCCCTGCGCGGCAGCGGCACCCAGGTCATCGACCTCAAGGGCCGCACGGTGATCCCCGGCCTCAACGACTCGCACCTGCACCTGATCCGTGGCGGCTTGAACTACAACCTCGAACTGCGCTGGGAAGGCGTGCCGTCCCTGGCCGATGCCTTGCGCATGCTCAAGGATCAGGCCGATCGCACCCCGACGCCGCAATGGGTGCGCGTGGTCGGTGGCTGGAACGAATTCCAGTTCGCCGAAAAGCGCATGCCGACCCTGGACGAGCTCAACCAGGCGGCGCCGGACACGCCGGTGTTCGTGCTGCACCTGTACGACCGCGCCTTGCTCAACCGCGCCGCCCTGCGCGTGGCCGGCTACACCAAGGACACCCCGAACCCGCCGGGCGGCGAGATCGTGCGTGACAGCAACGGCAACCCCACCGGCATGCTGGTGGCGCGGCCCAACGCAATGATTCTCTACGCGACCCTGGCCAAGGGCCCGAAACTGCCGTTGGAATACCAGGTCAACTCGACCCGCCAGTTCATGCGCGAACTCAATCGCCTTGGCCTGACCAGTGCGATCGATGCCGGCGGCGGCTTCCAGAACTACCCCGATGACTACGCGGTGATCGAGCAACTGGCCAAGGATGAACAACTGACGGTACGTATCGCCTACAACCTGTTCACGCAGAAGCCCAAGGAAGAACTCAGCGACTTCAAGCACTGGACCGGCAGCGTCACCCTGCATCAGGGCGACGACTACCTGCGCCACAACGGCGCCGGCGAGATGCTGGTGTTCTCCGCCGCCGACTTCGAAGACTTCCTCGAACCGCGCCCCGACCTGCCGCTGAGCATGGAGCAGGAACTGGAGCCGGTGGTGCGCCACCTGGTCGAGCAGCGCTGGCCGTTCCGCCTGCACGCCACCTACAACGAATCGATCTCGCGCATGCTCGACGTGTTCGAGAAGGTCAACCGCGACATCCCGTTCAATGGCCTGCCGTGGTTCTTCGACCACGCCGAAACCATCACCCCGCACAACATCGAGCGTGTGCGCGCCCTCGGCGGCGGGATTGCGATCCAGGACCGCATGGCGTTCCAGGGTGAGTACTTTGTCGAGCGCTACGGCGCCAAGGCCGCCGAAGCCACGCCGCCGATCAAACGCATGCTCGCCGAAGGTGTACCGGTCGGCGCGGGCACCGACGCCACGCGGGTGTCGAGCTACAACCCGTGGACCTCGCTGTACTGGATGGTCAGCGGCCGCACCGTGGGTGGCCTGGAGCTGCACGCCGAAGGCCTGCCGCGCCTGACCGCGCTGGAGCTGTTCACCCACGGCAGCGCCTGGTTCTCGTCCGAGCAGGGCAAGAAGGGCCAGATCAAGGTCGGCCAGTTGGCGGACGTCGCCGCGCTGTCGGCGGATTTTTTCAGCGTCGATGAAGAGGCCATCAAGTGGATCGAGTCGGTGCTGACCGTGGTCGGCGGCAAGGTGGTGTATGGCGCCGGCGACTTCGAAGATTTCGCACCACCGCGCGTGCCGGTGCTGCCGGACTGGTCGCCGGTGGTCAAGGTGCCGGGGCACTGGCGTCCCGCTTCGCCGCTGCAGGCGCAGGCTCACCACTGCAGTGGCCCGTGTGGCGTGCATGCTCATGGCCATGAGAAAGCGCGTCTTTCCAACGTGCCGGTCAGCGACTTCCAGGGCTTCTGGGGTGCGTTTGGCTGCTCGTGCTTTGCGTTCTGATACCTAAACCCACAAAGGAGTTAACCCATGACTTACAAGCGCTTGAACAAAGATGACGCCGTGGTGCTGATGGTGGATCACCAGACCGGCCTGATCTCCCTGGTGCAGGATTTCTCCCCCAACGAATTCAAGAACAACGTGCTGGCCCTGGCCGACGTGGCGAAGTTCTTCAACCTGCCGACCATCCTCACCACCAGCTTTGAAAGCGGCCCCAACGGCCCGCTGGTGCCCGAGCTCAAAGCACTGTTCCCGGACGCGCCGTACATCCCGCGCCCTGGCCAGATCAACGCCTGGGACAACGAAGACTTCGTCAAGGCGGTGAAGGCCACCGGCCGCAAGCAGATCATCATTGCCGGTGTGGTGACGGATGTGTGCGTAGCGTTCCCGACCCTGTGCGCTCTCTCCGAAGGCTTTGAGGTGTTCGTGGTCACCGACGCTTCCGGCACCTTCAACGAAACCGTGCAACAGGCTGCCTGGGCTCGTATGACCGCAGCCGGCGCGCAACTGGTGAACTGGTTCTCCGTGGCCTGCGAGCTGCAGGTTGACTGGCGCAACGACATGGAAGGCCTGGCCAACCTGCTGTCGCCGCGCATTCCCAACTACCGTAACCTGATGAACAGCTACTCGGCGTTCACCACCAAGTAACCCGACCTCGGGAATCTCGGTAATCCCCTGTGGGAGGGGGCAAGCCCCCTCCCACTTTTGATTGTGTTGGCACATTAGGTTTGTGGTGCAGCACCTGACAGGCTATAAATCAGCAAAATGTCCACCGAGACGCGACAATGAATCCCTTCGAAGACATGCGCCTGTTTTGCCAGGTCATGGAATCCGGCAGTTTCACCGCCGCCGCCGAGCAATTGGGGCTGTCCAAGCAATTCGTCAGCCGCCGCCTGATCCAACTCGAAGACCGCCTCGGCGTGCGCCTGCTCAACCGCTCGACCCGCCGCCTGGATGTCACGCCCCTGGGGCAGAGTTACTACGAATCGGCCTTGCGCCTGCTCAGCGAAGTCGAGCAAGTGGAGCAGGGCATCGCCGGGCAGAACAGCGAACCGCGCGGCACCATTCGCCTGAGTGCGCCGTTGTCATTTGCCATGGCCCATCTGGGTTGCCTGCTGCCGCTGTTTTTGCAGCGCTATCCGCAGGTGTCGGTGGAAGTCGATCTGAGCGACCGCCCGGTGGACTTGATCGGCGAAGGCTACGATCTGGTGTTGCGCATCGGCATCCTCGAAGACTCTACCCTGATCGCCCGGCGTATCGCCAGCGTGCAGCGTGTGTACTGCGCCAGCCCCGAGTACCTTGCGTTGCGTGGCACACCGCAGAAACCCGACGACCTGACCGACCACGATTGCCTACCCTACGGCCACGGCCGCCAGGTGCAATGGCGGTTCCAGAGCAAAGGCAAGCCGCAGTCGCTGAACGTCAGCGGGCGCATGCGCGTCAATAATGGCGAGTTGCTGCGCGACGCCGCCATCGCCGGGTTGGGCGTCACCTACCTGCCGACCTTTATCGTCGCCGATGCCTTGGCGGACGGGCGCCTGGTGACGCTGTTGCAAGACTTCGCCCCCGAGGCCCTGACGCTGTCGGCGGTGTACCCGCAGCACCGGCAGAGTTCGAGGCCGGTGCAGGCGCTGGTGGAGTTCCTGCGCGAGCGCCTGGCTAACGGCTGTTGAACAGCTGACGGATCAGGTTCGGCGTGGTGCCTGTCCAGCGCTTGAACGAACGCCGGAAGTTCGCCGCATCGTTGAAGTTCAGGTACGCGGCCACTTCATCGTTGCTGAACCCCTTGACCTGATACAGGTGCAACGCGACGTGCTTGCGCACCCGATCCACCTGCTGCTGAAAGCCGGTGTCGTGCTTGTGCAGTTTGCGCTTGAGGGTCGCCGGGCTCATGGCGAACGCCTGGGCCGCCTGTTCCAGGCTGGGCGGCTGGCGCACCTGTTCGCGCAGGTAGTCGTAGAGGCAATCGAGAAAACTGTCGGCAAAACCGAGCTGTTCGATCTGCTCGCGGGCCTGCTGGCGCGCGACTTGGCCGGCGGTGGCCGACGCGCCGGGCCAGGCCATGACCAGGTATTCGCGCGGGATGCACATCATGTCCAGCGGGCGCGCGAAGCGCGTGTGTTCGCCCAGGTGAACCCAGTATTGTTCGACGTAATGCGGCTCGCCATGGCTGAAGCTGCATTGCCACGGCAGGCGCTGGCCGCTGAGCCAGCGGCTCATGGCGACCAGCGAGGTCATGCTGGCTTCCAGCAGGAACCGCCAGTGTTCGCCGGCGCCGCAGCTGTCCCGCCAGTACAGGTAGGCATGGTGTTCATCCCGCTCCAATTGCAGCGTCACCAGCGGGCTGAGCAGCACCTGTTGCTGGATCAGGATCTCCAGCGCCTGATCCAGATTCTGCGCGTGGCCCAGGGCATGGCTGGCGGCGCCGTAATAGCCGGGCAGCAGGCGTTGGCCAAACAGGAAGCTGCTCTCATCGGCTGCGAGCAGGCGCCGGCTGTTGCCGATCAATCCGAGAAACTGCTGCGGGCTCAGTTGTGCTGTACCGGCGAGGATGTCCTCGTGGAACAGCCCGGTGCCGCGCAACAGGCGATGGCTGTCGATGTCGCGGGACAAGGCCAGGTCGATCAACGCGGCGGGTTGGTAATGCCCTGGGATGAAGCGGCTGTCGGCCTCATACCAACGGGTTTTTACGGCCATCTCAGGCGCTTTTCGCAAGCGGTTGTTTGGCCCGGGCGAGCGTCAGGTTCAGGCGCTTGAGCAAGTCCTGGGGCGGCTCGTCCAGGGCCATCACCACGGCCGTGCTCGCCGCCAGTTGCAGGCGCTCGCCGTGTTGTCGCGTCTTGTGCGCCAGGCTGCGCACCGCTTGCTCCAACTCCAGCGCCAACGCCTGGGCCTGGCGCTCGCCGGTGTTGGGCAACACCACCACAAAGCGGTCGCCGGCCAGGCGGCAGAGTAAGTCCTGGCGGCGCAGATTGAGCAGTAGCACATGGCTGAGGGCCTGCAATACCGCATCGCCCTCGGCGTGGCCGTAGGCCTGGTTGATCGCGGTGAAATTGTCCAGGTCCAGGGCCAGCAGCGACAGCGGTTGTTGCTGGTCGCGGCTGTCTTGCAGGCTGTCGGCCAGTTGGCGCTTGAGGTAATCGGCGCCGCCCAGAGGCGTGAGTGTGTCGAACAGCCGGTGCTCGCGAAACAGCCGCTCGCGTTTTTCCATTTGCGCGCTGATCGCCAGTTGTTCGCGGTGCCAGTGGTAGATACCCAGGGTCAGCAGGATCATGCCCACCGGCATCGGCCCGGACTCCAGCCAGTGATCCCAGGTGATGCTGGCGGGCAGGCGAATGAATTCGTCGAGGCTGTCTATCCACCAGGAGAAAAAGATGCACGACAGGCCCAGTGCCAGGTAATTGGTGACGCGCCCGGCGGGGCGGCTTTTCAGCACCAGGCCCAGCCATACCAGGGCGAGCAGGGCGGAGCCGCCTTCGCCGATGATATCCAGCCATACCCACTCGCTGACGCTTTTGAGCTCGCCGCAGGCCAGGTGCAGGATCAGCCCCAGATTGGCCGCGAGCAGCAGCAGGGCGAGTTTCCAGCGGTGGGGTTTGAGCACGCAAAACATGGCCGCGAGTCCTCTGGCGAATGAGCGATGGGCGCCAGCACAGCAGATGGATGTGACGATTGGATGACGCTGGGGGAGGGTCGAATCAGCTCACCCCACACGTGATGAAAACCAACGGTGGGAGGGGGCTTGCCCCGATTGCGGTGTGCCAGATGGCTTATCTATTGACTGACCCACCGCTATCGGGGGCAAGCCCCCTCCCACCGTTGACCTCCAGAGGTCATTTCGGCTCATTCCACGTTGAGAACCAGGCAAAACTCCCGGTTTACGGGCCTTGCGGCCAACCCCTGTCACAGAACCGTCATCCCCCGGCCCTAGCGTGCCCTCCCAGTTGCCGGGCCTCTTGCCTGGCGCCAACGGACTCTTGGGGAGGACTTCATGTACAAGCGCACCGGGCTCGTCAGCTTTACGCTCACCGCCTTGGCCCTGGCGATGGCCAGCGAGCGGCTCCAGGCCGCCGACGCCACCCACACCGAGCACGTCGATGTGGTCGGCCAGGCGGCCGCCATCGACCAGGCGCTCAAGGAGCAGCGCTCCTCCGACAGCATCAAGAGCGTGGTGCATGCCGACGGCGTGGCGCAGTTGCCGGATGAAAACGTTGCCGAAGCCGCGCAGCGCCTGCCCGGCATCAGCGTCGAGCGCGACCAGGGTGAAGGGCGGTTCGTCAGCGTGCGCGGCCTCGGCCCGGACCTCAACAGCGTGACCATCAACGGCACCCTGGTGCCGTCGCCCGAAAGCGAACGTCGCGCCGTGGCCCTCGATGTGCTGCCCTCCGAGCTGGTGCAGTCGCTGTCGGTGATCAAGACCCTGACCCCGGACATGGACGCCAACTCCCTCGGCGGCACCGTCGATGTGAAGAGCCTGTCGGCGTTCGATCACAAAGGCCTGTTCTACACCGGCAGCACCGAGGCCAGCTACGACAAGAATACGCGCCAGACCAGCCCGAAATTCTCCGGCGCGGCGAGCAACCGCTTCAGCCTCGGCGATGGTATCGACAACTTTGGCGTCGCCGCGGCCCTGAGCTGGCAGAAGCGCGACTTCGGCTCGGACAACGTCGAAACCGGCGGCGCCTGGGACTTCAGCCAGGGGGCCAAACTCAACAAGTTCGAACAGCGTGACTACGACATCAGCCGCGAACGCGCTGGCGGTGGCCTGAACTTCGACTACAAGCCCGATGACCTCAGCAGCTACTACCTGCGCACCCTCTACAGCCGCTACACCGACACCGAGACCCGCAACGCCGCCAGCCTCGAATTTGCCGACCCCCAGGCCCCTGGCGAGCTGGGTGTGGCCGAGGGCAAGCGCAAGTTGAAGAACCGTGAGGAAACCCAGGAAATCCAGTCCTACGTGTTCGGCGGCGAACGCATGCTCGGCCTGTGGACCCTCAGCGGCCAGGCCGGCTACAGCCAATCCAGCGAAGACAGCCCGGCGCATATCGCCGGCGCCACCTTCGATGGCGGCGACTTTGCCGACAGCGGCTTCTACGACAAAGACAAACCGCGTCCGATCGTCGGCGCCGGCTTCTACGACGCGAGCAACTTCACCCTGGACAAGGTCGACTGGGAAAAACAGAACACCCAAGACACCGAGAAAAACCTGCGCCTGGACCTGGCCCGCGACTACGACCTGAGCGGCTACGCGTCCCAGGTCAAGTTCGGCGGCAAGGTCAGCCGTCGGCACAAGGACAACGACCTGGAAGCCTGGGTCTACAAGAACTTCGACGACCTGGGCTTCACCGACGAACAACTCAACCTCACCCGGTTCCAGAAGGGCAGCGTCGACTACCGTCTCGGCAATTACGGCCCGGGTATCAGCGCGGGGAGTATCAAGCAGCTGATCGGCAGCCTCAACCGTGATGACTTCTATGACGAGACCGAATCCCGGGTCAACGACTTCACCATCCGCGAGGACATCAACGCCGGCTACCTGATGAACACCATCGACATCGACGACTGGCGTTTCATCGCGGGCATGCGCTACGAAGGCACCGAGTTCGAAGCCAAAGGCACCGGCGCCACCGACGGCCAGTTCAGCGCCACCGAGACCAAACGGCGTTATCACCATTGGTTGCCGGGCCTGCATGCGCGTTACCAGATCGACAAGAACACCCAGGTGCGCGCGGCCTGGACCAAGTCCGTGGTGCGCCCGACCTTTGGCCAACTGGCGCCGGGGTTCGTGATCGACGATGACGAAGCCACCTTCGGCAACCCGGACCTCAAGCCCCTGGAGTCGAGCAACCTCGACCTGGGCATCGAGCACTTCATGGGCCGCGCCGGCACTGTGTCGGCGTTCGTGTTCTACAAAGACATCAAGCACTTTGTCTACAACACCGACGTGGCCGGCACCGGCGCCTGGACCAACTTCGCCGAGGCCCACACCTACGCCAACGGCGACAGCGCCAAGCTCTACGGCCTGGAACTGGCCTATTCACAAAAGTTCGACTGGCTGCCCGCGCCGTGGAACGGCCTGTTGGTCGGTGCCAACACCACGTTCAGCCGCTCCAGCGCCGATATCGAAGGCTTCGACGCGGCCAGCGGCGGCAACCGCACACGCAACATCAGCTTGCCCAACCAGTCGGACACTGTCGGCAACCTGATGCTCGGCTGGGAAAACGACAAGCTCAGCCTGCGCGTGTCGGCCAACTACAAATCGGCCTACCTGTATGAGTTGGCCTCGATCAACGACAAGGCCCACGACCTGCACGTCGACGCACAGACTTTTGTCGACTTCAGCGCACGCTACTCGCTGACCAAGAACCTGCAAGTCAGCTTCGAGGCGCAGAACCTCACCGACGAGTCGTACTTCGTCTACACCGGCCACCGCAGCTACAACGGCCAGTACGAAGAGTACGGCCCGACCTACAAGCTCGGCCTGACCTTCACCCATTTCTAACCACCACCTCGACCCGAGTGTGGGAGGGGACTTGCTCCCGATAGCGGTGTGTCAGTCGCCGGATTTATCAGCCGAACCACTGCCATCGGGAGCAAACCCCCTCCCACATGGGTTGTTCATCGTTTTCGAAGGATTTGCCTGTTCATGAGATTTTCCAAGCTATACCTGCTGATGGCCCTGGCCACCTGCGGCCATGCGCTGGCCGCCGACCTGGCCCTGACGCGTTGGGCGCCGAACCTGAACGCCGAGGCGCTGGCCTTCCTGCCCAACGGCCCCGAACGCCTGGCCGCCAGCACCCGCGACGGCCTGTTGCTGCTCGACGAAAAAGGCGCCGAACTGGCGCGTTTCAAGGGCAACTTCAGCAGCCTCGACAGCCGTGCCGCCGGTGCCCAGGTGCTGGTGGCGACCCTGGATAACCAACGCCAGCAGGCCATGCTGATCAGCCTGGATAGCGCCGGCAAACGCTGGGGCGCGCCGCTGTACCTGCCGACCCGCGACTATCCGGTCAACGGCGTGTGCCTGTATCGCGACTCGGCGGCCAACCTGTTTGTGTTCCTGGTGGGCGAAGAGGGCAAGGGCGAGCAATGGCTGGTGGGCAATGGCCCGACGTTGCTGGCCCGACCCCAGCGTGTGCGCGGCGTGCCGCTGCCGCCGTCGGCGCAGTTCTGCCAGGTGGACGATGCGACCCATCAACTGGTGGTGAACGAAGAAAACGTCGGCTGGTGGGCCTACCCGGCGCACCCGGAAGCCGAGGTGAAACGCACCCCGGTGGCGCTGTTCGACAATCCCGGGCGCGCCGCCGGGGCCATGGCGCTGGTGCCGGGTGGGCTGGTCGCGCTTGATCCGAAGACCGCGCAACTGCAGCTGTTCCAGCAGGACGGCGAGCGCTGGGTGGCCCAGCCGAGCCTGCACCTGCCGGGTGTGAAGGAGGCGGAAAACCTGGCAATCAAAGGCCGGCAACTGTTGCTGCGCGACGACGACAGCGGCAACCTCTATCAGGCCGAGTTGACGTGGCAGGCTACGCCCGTCGCGCCGCTGCCGGTGCTGCCGGAAGTCGCCGCCCAGCGCCAGACCGACCCGGTCGGGCGCCAAGGCGATGCGGCGGACGACCCGGCGATCTGGATTCACCCGCAACGACCGGCGCAGAGCCGCGTGCTCGGCACCAACAAAAAACAAGGCCTGCTGGCCTACGACCTCGACGGCAAGCTGTTGCAGGAGCTGGCGGTGGGGCGCCTGAACAACGTCGATGTCCGCCCCAACTTCAAGCTCGGCCAACAGACCGTCGACCTCGCCGTGGCGAGCAATCGCGATCACAACAGTCTGAGCCTGTTCAGCATCGACCGTCAGAGCGGCGAGTTGCGCGAAGCCGGCGAAGTGCCGACGCCGCTCAAGGAAATCTACGGCATCTGTCTGTTCCAGCCGGCCAGCGGTGAACTGTACGCGATCGCCAACGGCAAGGACGGCACCTTCCTGCAATACCGCTTGAGCGCGCCGGCTGGCCGCGTGCAGGGCGAGTTGGTGCGCCAGTTCAAGGTCGACAGCCAACCCGAAGGCTGCGTCGCCGATGACCAGCGTCAGCGCCTGTTCATCGGTGAAGAAGATGTCGGCGTCTGGGCGGTGGACGCCCGAGCCGATCAGCCGGCGACGTTGACCAGCGTGATCAAGGTCGGCGCGCAACTGCACGCGGATGTCGAGGGCCTGGCGCTGTACCAGAGCGGCGCGCGCGATTACCTGGTGATCTCCAGCCAAGGCAATGACAGCTACCTGGTGGTGGATGCCGAACCGCCGTTCGCCGCCCACGGCGCCTTTCGCGTCGGTTTGAACGCTGAGGCCGGGGTCGATGGGGCGTCGGAAACCGATGGCCTCGAAGTCACCGCCGTCAACCTCGGCGGGCCGTGGAGCCAAGGCATGCTGGTGGTGCAGGACGGGCGCAAGCGCATGCCCGAGCAAACCCAGAACTTCAAGTTCGTGCCTTGGCGCGATGTGACCCGCGCGCTGAAGTTGCCGTAAGCCGTCATCACCCGGTCATCACTTTTTAATCGAATAGGAGTTCACCACCATGCACGCGACGATGGAACATATGACGATCTGGGGGTTGATCAGCGACGCCAGCCTGTTGGTCAAGGCGGTGATGGTCACGCTGCTGTTGGCGTCCTTGCTCAGTTGGTACTTGATTCTCCAGCGCGGCAGTGTGCTGCGGCGCCTGGAGCGCCAGTTGAACGGGTTTGTGCCGCGCTTTCGCGCGGCTCCAGACCTGCAGGCGCTGTACCGCGACACCGTGCAGGCGGGCGAGGGCGGCGTGGCGCCGATCTTTATCGCCGGGGTCGAGGAATACCAGCACCTGCACAGCCACGATCCGGCGGTGCTCGAAGGGGTGGAGCGCGCCTTGCAGGTGGCGATCACCGCGCAGGAAATCGAGTTGGAAAAGGGCCTGCAGTTTCTCGCCACCGTGGGTTCGGTCAGCCCGTACATCGGCCTGTTCGGCACGGTGTGGGGCATCATGAATTCCTTTCTCGGCTTGTCCCAGGTGCAACAGGCCACGCTGTCCACGGTGGCGCCGGGCATCGCCGAAGCCTTGATCGCCACGGCCATCGGCCTGTTTGCCGCCATCCCGGCGGTGATCGCCTACAACCGCTTTTCGGCGCGCAGCCAGACGCTGCTCACCCGCTACTACGCCTTCGGCAATGAACTGCAAGTGCGCCTGCATCGCAGTCTGAGCGGCATGCCGACCCACCTGGCCACGGCCGCCTGAACAGGAGCAAGCCCATGTTAACCAGGCCGCAACGCAAGCACGGGCCCAAGGCCGAGATGAACGTGGTGCCGTATATCGATGTGATGCTGGTGCTGTTGGTGATCTTTATGGTCACCGCACCGATGCTGACCCAGGGCGTGAAAATCGACCTGCCCAAGGTCGCCGCCGAGGCGCTGGCCACCGACACCCGCCAGCAGATCCTCACGTTGTCGGTAAAGGCCGACGGCAGTTACTACTGGAACCTCGGCGACGAGCTGGACACGCAGCACCAGACCGACAGCGCCGTGAGCCTGGAGGACATGGGCGCCAAGGTCATGCAAGTGGTGGCGGCGCGCAGTGACACCCAGGTCTATATCCGCGCTGACGAAGACGCCGGGTATGGGCGCGTGGTCGCGGCGATGGCGGTGTTGCAAAAGGGCGGCGTCAGCCACCTGGGGCTGGTGACCGAGGCCCCGCAATGACGGCGATGATCATGCACAGTCCGAGCCTGGTGATGGCGCCTCGGGATTGCAGCGGGTGGTGGCGCAAAGGCTTGGCGGCGAGCCTGGCCGTTGCGCTGCATGTGGGTGTGGTGGCCGGGCTGATGTTGGGCTGGTCACCGCAGAAGCCGATGGTGCAAGCGCCGCAGGTGATGCATACGCAACTGGTGATGCTGCCGCCGGCCCCGGCCCCCGTGGCTGAACCGCTGCCTGAAGCGCTGGCGGTGGCGCCGCCACCGCCGGAGCCCGTGGCGGTGCCGACGCCGGTGAAACCCACCCTCGACCCGCAGATCCAGGCGCAAAAACTGGAGAAAGCGGCCCTGGCGCGTAAGCGCGTCGAGCAAAAGCGCCTTGAACAGCAACAGGAACGCCAGGCCACCGAACAGCACAACCGCGAGCTGGAGCAACAACGGCTGAACCAGGCGCGGCTGGCCGCTGAAACCGCGCGGGTTGCCACACCTGCTCCAGCCCCGGCGTTCGACAGTCGCCAATACTTGCCGCTGAGCAAAGAAGCACCGCAGTACCCCGAACGCGCCCTGGACAAAAACATCGAAGGCGATTGCTCGGTGGAGTACACCGTCAACTCCCTGGGCCGCGTGGAAAACCCCAAGGTGCTGGACGGCTGTCATCCGCTGTTTATCCGGCCTTCATTGGCGGCGGCGAATACCTTCCGCTACCAGCCGAGGATCGTTGACGGCAAGGCGGTAGCGGTGCCGGCGGTGCGCAATACCTTTCACTACCGCATCAAATGAGATTGGCCAGCCGACACAAGGCCCCTGCCACATTTTTTAACCGAGTCAGGCGTTGGCCGAGCGCACCTCAGACGAGGAAGCTCAGGGTGGTGCTCTTGCTCATGTGCGTTCCTTCTGCCGTTGGGCGAAGGCCGCCTTGCCGACGCCTTGCAGCACGGCATCGTTCTGCGGGGTGTGGACGCGGCTGCACAACACGTCGCGGTAGTGGCGCTGCAGCGAGCTGTGGCGGGACAGACCGGGGTTGCCCGAGGCTTCGATCGCCAGCTCCACGGCGCGGATCGCGTTGCCGGTCACCAGGTACTTCAACTGCGCCGCATTGCCGGCCGGGGTATGCCCTTCGGCGGCGGCGTCGAGCAGGCTGCGGTTGGCAAACAGCAGGGTGTCGATATGCCCGACGGTTTCCTGGAAACGCGGCAATGTCGCCAGCGCGGCGCCGAGGTTGGACGGCTGGCGCGTTTGCAGCCAGTTCACCAGCCAATCGCGCGCGGCCTGGGCCACGGCGTCATACACCGACGACAGCAGCACTGACATCCACAGCAACCCCTCGGCATCCAGTTCCGGCTGCGGTGCGCTCCAGGGGCTGACGCTGACGGCGTGGTCGAGCGGCACCAGCACGTTGTCGAACACCACGTCATGGCTACAGGTAGCGCGCATGCCCAGGTGGTCCCAGCTGTCGATGATGCTTATGCCGGGGCTGTTTTTGGGGACCAGCCAGGCGCCTACCAGCGGGTCGGCATCGTCACTGCGCGCCCACACGCTGAACCAGCTCAGGCCGTGGCTGCCGGTGGAGTAGAGCTTGCGCCCGCTGATGCGCCAGCCTTCAGGGCAGCGCACTGCGGTGGTCGCCGGCAGGCCGCCGCGGGCGGGGGTGCCGAGGTCCGGCTCGACGCGCAGCGCGTTGATCAACGCACCGTGGCGTACCGCGTCTTCGGCGACTTTTACACGCAGGTGCGCGGGCCAGGTTTTGCTGTCTTGCAGGCGCGTGTGTTGCAGGTACTGCATCACCAGGATCAGCGCGGTAGAGGGGTCGCCCTTGGCAATCGCGCTGATGGCTTTGCGTGCCTGGGCCAGGCTGGCGCCGCCACCACCGAGGGCCTTGGGCACGGTGAGGGCGAGCAGGCCGTGTTCATGCAGCCGTTTGAAGTTGGCGTGGGGGAAGGCGCCGCTCTCGTCGAAAAGCTGAGCGCTGCCGGCCAGTTCGGCGCTGAGACGGTCGAGCAGGGCGTCGAAGTTGGCGACTTCCACGGCGCGCAAGGACGGTGGCGAGGATGACGTCATGATGCGTGAACTCGGTCAGAAATCGGGGCGCGGGCTGGCTCCCCGATGTGGAGGGATTTGCTCATGCCAATGCCTCCTGCTGTGCTTCGACCTCGGCGGCGACGCTGTAGCGGTTGGCCGGTACGTCCAGGCCGAGGTTGTCGCGCAGGGTCTGGCCGCTGTATTCGCTGCGGAACAGGCCGCGCTGTTGCAGCAATGGCACCACCCGTTCGGTGAAGTATTGCAAGCCATCGGGCAGCACCGAATTGACGATGAAACCATCGCTGGCGCCGGTCTCGAACCAAGTCTGGATCGTATCGGCGACGTGCTCCGGGGTGCCGACAAAATCACGCTTGGGCCGCGAGAAATGCAAGGCCACTTCGCGCAGGGTCAGGCCTTTGTCCCGGGCCAGTTGCTTGATGTGGTCGGAGCCGCCTTTCTGGCTGTTGGAACCCAGTTCGCCCAACTCGGGGAACGGTTCGTCCAGCGGGTACTGGCTGAAGTCGTGGTCGTTGAACGGGCGACCGAGGGCGACAATCGCATCTTCCACGGTTACCAGGTCCACTGCCTGCTGATAGCGGCGTTCCACTTCGGCGGCGTCGCGGCCGACAATCGGGCGGATACCCGGCAGGATCGACAGGCTGTCGGCGTCGCGGCCGAAGCCTGTGGCGCGGCGTTTGAGGTCTTGGGTGTAGGCCAGGCCGTCTTCGATGCTGTCGACATGCACAAAGATCGCATCAGCATGCTCGGCGGCGAAGTTGCGCCCGTCCTCCGAGGTGCCCGCCTGGAAAATCGCCGGCTGGCCCTGGCGCGAACGGGCGATGTTGAGTGGGCCTTTCACCGAGAAAAACTCGCCCTGGTGATTCAGCGTGTGCAGCTTGTGCGGGGTGAAGAACTCACCGCTTTGCTTGTTGTAGGCAAAGGCGTCGTCCTCCCAGGAGTCCCACAACCCCTTGACCACATTCAGGTGTTCCCTGGCGATGCGATAGCGCACCGCATGTGGCGGGTGCTCGGCCTTGCCGAAGTTATCGGCGGTGCCGCTCAGCCACGAGGTGACCACGTTCCAGCCGGCGCGGCCGCCGCTGATGTGGTCCAGCGAGGCGAACTGGCGTGCGACCTGGTAGGGCTCGGTGTAGCTGACGGTGACGGTGGCGACCAGGCCAATATGCGTGGTCAACGCGGCCAGGGCCGAGAGGATGGTCAGCGGTTCGAACCGGTTGAGGTAATGCGGGCTGGATTTGGCATGGATGTGCAGGCTGTCGGCGATGAACACGAAGTCGAACTTGGCGGTTTCGGCCAGTTCAGTCTGCTGTTTGTAGAACGCAAAATTCGTACTGGCATTCGGTTGCGCCTGTGGGTGGCGCCATTCGCCCCAGCCGTGGCCGACACCGTGGACCATGGCACCGAGTTTCAATTGACGTGGCTTGCTCATGTTCTGCTCCTGTTAACGCGATGCTTGGTTTTGGGGGGCACGCTTGGCGTTAAAGCTCTTGTCGAAACCCTGCGACACGTCGATGTGCCGGGGCAGCAGGCCTTCTTGTTGGTAGGTGTCGGCGGTCGCTTGCAGGCCGCTGATCACGGCGTCGTCAATCAGCACCGGGGTCAGGTGGGTTTCTTTGGCCACGGCCACATGCACAGCCAGCGGCAGCCCGGTGATTTTGCTCTGGGCGGCGGCGTACTCGTTGGGGTGCGTATTGGCCCAGGCGTAGGCGCGGTCGACGCGTGCGACAAAGTCGTCGAGCTGCGCGCGTTTTTCGCTGATGGCCTGGCTGGTTGCCGCGAGGTACAGGTGGTTGCTCAACAGCGTGTTGCCGCTGGCCACGATCCGCGCCTGGCTTTGTGAGGTGACCACAGTGGTGTAGGGGTCCCAGGTCGACCAGGCATCGGCGCTGCCATTGTCCAGCACCAGGCGCGATTCGCTGGGCAGCAGGAAAATGAACTGCACGTCCTGGGTGGTCAGGCCGGCGCTGGCCAGGGCCTTGATCGCCAGGTAATGCCCGATGGAGCCACGGCCTGTCACGATGCGCTTGCCTTTTAGGTCCGCCACGGTCTTGATGGGCGAGTCCTTCGGCACCAGCAGGGCGGTGGTGCTACGCCCGTCGGCGTGGATGATGCTGACCACCTTGAGCGCCGCACCGGCACCGAGGGCGAACACATACGGTGCATCGCCCAACGCACC
Organism: Pseudomonas veronii; assembly: GCF_002028325.1. NCBI lineage: Bacteria > Pseudomonadati > Pseudomonadota > Gammaproteobacteria > Pseudomonadales > Pseudomonadaceae > Pseudomonas > Pseudomonas veronii. Next base: position 2,784,252 of record NZ_CP018420.1, read on the forward strand.
GATATCCACGGCGCCGGCATTCAAGGCTTCACCCAGCGGCGAGGCGGACGGGAATTCCGCCCACTGGATTTCATAGGGCACATTCTTGGCTTCGCCGGAGACTTCCAGCAGCGCCTTGATCGTCGATTTCTGATTGGCCACCCGCAGCGGTTGCAGGTCGGCGGCATGGGCGCCGGTGCTCAGGCCGAAGGCCAGCGCGGTGCCCAGGAACAGGCGTTTGAACGGGGAGGCAAAGACCATGGGATGCAGGCTCCAGGCAGATCAAGAAAGGGTTCGGCTACCTCCGCCTGGAGAAGGGGTCGGTGAGGGGTTAACGTTATTCCCATAAAAACCTGCTGTGAAGTTCTTTTTGGTTATATGTTAATTATTAAAATAACTGATTATTTTATTTGTGATTATTCCCTATATGCATTTAGTTTGGGTGCTGATTCGGAGCATTCCTACGAGCGCATCGGAAAGTCTCACCTGAGCAAGGCAACCACCGCGTGATTTGATCCGGGTCCTTTCGGACACGGATCGTTGCGCATGACTGACACGCCTTGGGCCGCCCGCGAGGGCGATGCGCTTCTGCACAGTTCCATGCTGGCCGACGTTTTAGGCGGAGTTCTGGAGATTGCCGCCAATGTGGCCGTGACCGCATTGGCGACAGCGGCGGTGGTTGCGGCGACGGGTTTGACCGTGGCGACTGGCGGCCTCGGCTGCGTTGTACTCGGCGCCGTGGTGGGTGCGGTGGTCGGCGTCGGCATGAGCAAATCCGGCGCGGACAAAGGCCTCTCACGATTATGTGAGTCTTTCGCCAATGCCCTGTTTCCTCCCGTCATCGACGCGTTTATCAGCAGCGGTTCGCCCAACGTATTCATCAACGGCAAACCCGCGGCGCGGGCGGCTGGCAAGATCTCGGATGTAATCGCGGCGCCAGAGGGTGAGCCTACTTATCTGGATATCGCTGAAGGCTTTTTCTCTCAGCTATGGCGCCCGACAGTCGCTACGCCAGCCTTGGGCGCCGTGCCTTGTCCTGGCGATAAAGTCGACTGCGATAAACACCCGCCGATGCCAGAGCAGTACATGGCCGAGGGTTCCAGTCGCGTATTTATCAACGGCCAGCCCGCCGTGCGCAGTGGGGATCGCAGCACCTGCGAGGCCAAGGTTGGGACGGCGCAGGTTTCGCCGAATGTAATCATCGGCGGCGCCCCGGTCGTCGTCCGCGAAATCCGCAGCGGCAAGACGCCCGGTGTCGGGCTGGCGGTGACGGCGCTGCTGACCTTGCGCGGCGGTGGCGCGAAGTTTTTCAGCAAGCTGCCGTGCATGGCGGTGAGCGGGCTGGTGTCGTGGGGCAGCAGCCAGGTGAGCAATGCCATTACCTCGGCGGTCGCCGGTTCGCCCAACCCGGTACACAGTGCCACGGGCGCGAAAATTCTCGACGGTGAAGACGACTTGGACTTCACCCTGCCTGGCCTGTTGCCGATCGAGTGGCAGCGCTACTACAGCAGTCGGGACGAACGCCGCGATGGCCTGTTCGGCGCCGGTTGGAGTGTGATCTACGAGGTTTTCGTCGAAATGCAGGGGCTTGCTGAGTGCGGCGAGCGCCTGATCTACACCGACGAGCAGGCCCGGCAGATTGACATGGGCGTCATCCCCCTGGGCGGTGCGGTGTTCAGCGCGGGCGAAGGCCTGAGCGTGCGGCGCCATGCCAACGGGCAGGTGCTGATTGAAAGCGTCGACGGTATTTATCGGCTGTTCGAACCAACGCCAGGCAACCCGTTGCACCTGCGGCTGAGCCAGTTGGGGGACCGCAATGACAACCGCATCCTCCTCGACTACGACGCCCAAGGTCGCCTGAGTCAGTTACACGATTCCTTCAATGATGTACGAATTGAACTCGGCTACAAACTCGGCCGAGTCGAGCAGATTGAACGGTTGTTCCCGGATCACAGCCGCGAAGTGTTAGTCAGCTACCACTACGATGCCGCTGGCGACCTGACCGAAGTTTGCGATGCTGCCGGGCATCTACAGCGCCGCTTTGCCTACGACAGCGGCCAGCGCATGGTCGAGCACCAACGGCCCACCGGACTGCGTTGCTATTACCAGTGGGCCTGTGTGGAAGACGCCGAATGGCGCGTGGTCCGACACTGGACCGACGAAGGCGATGACTACCAGTTCGACTATGACCTACACGCTGGGATCACGCAGATTACCGATGGTTTGCAACGGGTCAGCACCCGTCGGTGGAATGCCCAGTACCAGATCACCGAGTACACCGACAACCTCGGCCAAACCTGGCAATTCGACTGGAATGACCAGCGCCAGTTGCTCGGCGCCACCGACCCTCAGGGCGGTCAGTGGACGTTCGGTTACGACGAGTCCGGCAACCTGTGCGAGACGCAAGATCCGCTGGGGCGTATCGAATCCACCGTGTGGCTGGAGCATTGGTCGCTGCCATTGGTGGAAACCGATGCCGCCGGACAGGTTTGGCAATACCGGTACGACCCGCGTGGCAACTGCGTCAGCGAAATCGATCCCCTTGGTCAGACCACGCGCTATCGATACGACCGTTTCGGCCAAGCAGTGGAAATCACCGACGCCACCGGCAAGAGCCAAACCTTGCGTTGGAATTCGTTCGGGCAACTGGTCGAGCACATTGACTGCTCGGGTTACCCCACGCGCTTCAGCTATGACGAGCGAGGCTATTTGCAGGTCATCACCGACGCCCTCGGCGAACGCACTCAATTCAGCTATGACGCCAACGGGCGTTTGCTCAGCAGCCAACTGCCGGACGGACGCATTGAGCGCTATCAGCGCGATGTCAGCGGTCAGTTGGTGGGCTACACCGACCCGGCCGGGCACACCACGCTCTACCAGCACAACCGTCGTGGCCAGGTACGCCAGCGCACCGACGCCCATGGACGACAGGTGCAATTCGGCTATGACAGCTACGGGCGGCTGCAAGCGCTGGTCAACGAGAACGGCGAAAGCTATCGGTTCGCGTGGGATGCCGGGGATCGGCTGATCCAACAACAAGACCTCGACGGCAGCGCCAAGCGCTACACCTACGACCGGCTGGATAACATCACGGCAGTGACCGCCGCTGCGGCGCCTTATGGCAATGGCTTGGCGATAGTTCCCGAGGAGCCACCGGCCCCCATCATTCATCGGCTGGAGCGCGATGCGGTTGGCCGATTGATTGCCAAGACCACCGACGATGGCCGCACCGACTACAGCTACGATGCAGTGGACCAGCTAACCGCCGTCACCTTCAGCGACTTGCAGGGCAATACCCAGGCTCTTGGTTTCGCTTACGACGCCCTTGGCCAGTTGCTTGCCGAACAAAGTTCAGCGGGCAATCTGCACCATCACTACGACGAACTCGGCAACCTGATCCAAACCCAACTGCCCGACGGCCGCTGGCTCAATCGCCTGTACTACGGCAGCGGCCACCTGCACCAGATCAACCTCGACGGCCAGGTCATCAGCGACTTCGAACGCGACCGCCTGCACCGCGAAGTGCTGCGCACCCAAGGCCAACTCAGCACCCGCAGCGAATACGACCGCAGCGGCCGCCTGCGCGCACGCCAGCGCCGCCACGCCAGCCAGCCCTCGTTGATGCCAGCGGCCACGCAAAAACACTTCGAGTACGACCCCGCCGACAACCTGATCGGCAAACTCGACCAGCAACCCGCCGCGCAACATCGCCAACTGCTGCACTACGACGCCACCGGCCGCATCATCGCCAGCCAGGACAACCTGCGCGGCCAGCGCGAAACCTTCGCCTACGACGCCGCCGCCAACCTGCTCGACGGCCCGCAAACCTCTGGCGGCTTGGTGCGCCATAACCGATTGCTGACCTATCAGGACAAGCGTTACCGCTACGACGGCTTTGGCCGACTGATCGAAAAACGCAGCGCCGCACGGGGTTTGCAGCGCTTTGCCTACGACGCTGAACACCGCTTGATCGAAGTACGCAGCCAGAAGAACGGGCGCGAAACGCTGGTGAACATGACCTACGACCCGCTCGGTCGACGCATCACCAAAACCGAACACGACAGCCGGGGTTATGCGCTGGGAGAAACCCGGTTCACTTGGGATGGTCTGCGTCTGTTGCAGGAGCATCGGCACAGTCAAACCAGCCTGTATCTCTATGAGGACGATGGCTATACGCCGCTGGCCCGGGTTGATGGCGTGGGCGAACACCAGAGCGTGCGCTATTACCACAACGACTTGAGCGGCTTGCCGGAACAGTTGACTGAAACCGACGGGCACAACGTCTGGCGCGCGATTTATCGGGTGTGGGGCAACGCGCTGGAGGAGGTGCGCGAAGCGTATTTTATTGAAGAGCAGAACCTGCGATTTCAGGGGCAGTATCTGGATCGGGAGACGGGGCTGCACTACAACACGTTCAGGTTTTATGACCCGGATGTGGGGCGGTTTACGACGCCGGATCCGATTGGGTTGGAAGGAGGCCTCAATCTTTACCAATACGCGCCAAACCCAATTGGATGGGCCGATCCATGGGGCTGGGCGTATGCAGGGGTGGACTTTACTGGCGGCAGTGACCTCTTCCCAACCACAGGCTCACAACGAAATATCGTTACCATCAAGATGCAAGGCCGCAGAACGCGAGATTTCACCCAAGCCTTCAAAGAGGCAGGCATTCCCAAAAGCGCTGCAACGGGCTACACCTGGCACCATGTTGATGACTTCAACCCCAAAACGGGTACAACGACCATGCAGTTGGTCAAAACCTCTGCCCATGAAGCCTCGTTCCCGCATGGCGGATCGGTCACGCAGTTCGAAAAACACTTCAAGGTTAACTACGACAAAGGCGAAGCAGTCCTTGCGGCCTCCAAAAAGGGTTGGCTGGCGAACAAAATCCCCAAAAACAAACTCAAACCTGGGCGCTGCTCATGATTGGAGATAACGATGATCGAAAACAAATTCTCAAGTAGTAGCTCAGCTATCACCGCAGCAGACTTGGACCACTTGGAGTCTGCTATCGGCAAGACGCTGCCGCCGCCCTTCCGAAATCACTACCTCAAATACAACGGCGGCACCCCTGAACGAACTTATTGGCAAGATGAAGACTTTGAAGAGCCCGTAGAAGTGTCCGTTTTCAAGCCGATTTCGGATGGCGAATCCACGGTGCTATCCACTTATCAGTTAATGCTGGAAAAAAAGGTTATTCCTGCACACCTCCTACCTTTCGCGAACGATTGGGGCGGCAACTTTTTTTGCCTGAATCTCGATACCGGGACAGTCAGTTATTTCACAACTGATACGTTTGATAGCGACCTCAGCTCTGAAGAAAACCATGCTGAATCCGAAAAACCCATTTGCTCAAATTTCCTCAGATTCGTTCAGGGGCTGATTGATGAGGAAGATGTCGACGAGGAATAAGTACAACTACAGGTTCTCTCAAAAAACCGTTCCACCTAGCGGGATCATAGCAGGCGCTCGTGTTCTGCCTCTGAGGGCCCCCGCCCAACGGCCGCTGGCTCAATCGCCTCTACTACGGCAGCCGCCGCGCCCCACCGGCCAGCCCTGGCAACTGCCGCCGACCCACCAAAAGAACTTCGAATACGACCCGGCCGACAACCTGATCGGCCGCCGGGAAGGGAGCCAGCACCAGTTACTGCATTACGACGCGACCGCTCGAATCATCGCCAGCGAGGACAACGTACAAGGCCAGCGCGAAACCTTTGCCTACGACGCCGCCGCCAACCTACTCGACGGTCCGCAAGTAAGGGGCGGATGGGTACGGCATAACAAACTGCTGACCTATCAGGACAAGCGTTACCGCTATGACGGCTTTGGCCGACTGATCGAAAAACGCAGCGCCGCACGGGGTTTGCAACATTTTGCCTACGACGCTGAACACCGCTTGATCGAAGTACGCAGCCAGAAGAACGGGCGCGAAACGCTGGTGAAAATGACCTATGCACACGCAGCCCGCGCTGATGGCAGACTCAGATCACATAAAACCCATGTGTCCCATCCCGAGCCAATTGCTCCACCAGTCCAAACTCCCAATCCAGATAGGCCTGCATGGCTTCCTTGGGATTGTCGGTGCCTTCATATGGCCGGCGGTAGCGGTCGATGCGCGGCGAGGCCAGGCGGGTTTCACCTGCTTCCAGCGGCAGTTGGGCGGCGATCCAGCCGGCGGTGCCGTCTTGCAACAGGAACACGTGTTTGCCGGTGAGGGCTTCGACTTCGGCCACGGCCAGGTGTGCCAGTTGGCTGCTGCCGCAGGTCAGGACGTAGCGCTCGGCGTTCGGCACCTTGGCCAGGGCTTGCGGCAGTTGCGCGCGCAGGGCCCACCAGGCGCCGGGGATGTGGCGCTTGACGTAGTTGGCGCTGGCGGTGAAGTCCAGCACTACAGTGTCGCCATGGGCCTGCCACTCGGCCAGGGTCTGCGGGCTGATCAGTTCGGCCTGGGGCGCGGCGGGCACCGGGGCGACCCAGGCGCCGGTTTCACTGAAGTGTGCCGGTTGCAGGTCATCCAGCACATGCACTTCCCAGCCCAGTTGGGCCAGCCAGGACGCAGACATATTCGCCCGCACACCGTCGTCATCGGCCAGCACCAATCGCGCACCGCGCACGCTGGCGACATGGTCGGTTTCCTGGACCAGTTGGCCGCCCGGGGTGGAACGGGCGCCGGGCAGGTGGCCGGTGTCGAATTCTTCCGGGGTGCGTACATCGAACAGGTAGGTGGTGCGCGTCGTGTCCTGTTGCCAGCGTTGCAGGTCGGCCAGGCTTGCGCGGCCGACGCGGGCCCGGTCGGCCACTCGGCGCGCATCCTGGGCGGCGAGCTGGCGATGGGCTTCGCCGGTCGGCGCAAAGCGGCGCGACTGGCCGTGGGCGAGTGTCTGCCCGGCCAGGGTCCAGCCGATGGTGCCATTGCGCAGGGCCGACACGGGGTTGGCCACGCCAGCATTGATCAGCGACTGGGTGCCGATAATGCTACGGGTGCGCCCGGCGCAGTTGACGATGATGCGGGTGGCCGGGTCCGGCGCCAGCTGACGGGCGCGCAACACCAGCTCGGCGCCGGGCACGCTGATGCCGGTGGGGATGCTCATGGTCTGGTATTCGTCGAAGCGGCGGGCGTCGAGCACCACCACATCGGCCTGGCTGTCGAGCAGGGCCTGCACCTCTTCGGCAGCCAGGGACGGCGTGTGGCGTTCACTCTCCACCAACTCGCCGAAGGCCTTGCTCGGCACGTTGACGTCGATAAATAGCTCGCCACCGGCGTTGCGCCAACCGTCCAGGCCGCCCTCCAACAGGCTGACCGCGGTGTAGCCCAGCGCAACCAGGCGCTCGGCGGCGCGGCTGGCGAGCCCTTCGCCGTTGTCGTAGACCGTCACCTGGGTATCGCGCCGCGGGATGCGCGAGTACACCTCCAGTTCCATCTTGGACAGCGGGATGTTCGCGGCGAACAGCGGGTGGGATTCGGCAAACGGCGCTTCTTCGCGCACGTCCACCAGGGCGACTTCTTCGCGGTCCAACAGGGCCTGGCGAATCTGGGCAAAGCTGCGGTGCGATACGGTGCTCATAGGGCAGGGCTCTTTTCTTTGGACAAGTCCCAGATGTTCGGGAGAAAGGCGTTGGAATAACCGGAGATAAACAGCTTCTCGCTGCCGTCAGGCTGGTACACCGCGCGGCGCACGGCACCGATATTGGCGCCGTACACATGAATGCTGATCGACACCTGATCGGGGTGAGCATTGCTGACCTGATGGATATCGCCGACCTTGGGCGACACGGCCTCGACCTGGCCCGGCACCAGTTGGATCGGCTGGCCCGCGGCGACCAGGCGCCCGTCGGTGGCGCGCGCGAAGCCTTGGGAGAATTCCGAACCGCGCAGCATGCCGATCAGGCCCCAGACCCGATGGTCATGAATCGGCGTGCTTTGCCCCGGCCCCCATACGAAACTGACGATGCTGAAACGCTGGCGCGAATCGACATGCAGCAAAAATTGCTGGTAGCGCTCGGGGTCGGGTTGGGCGTATTCGTCGGGGAGCCAGTCGTCATGGCTGACCAGTTGCGCGAGCAGCTTGCCGCCACGGTGCAACAGGTCGCCTTCGCGTGGATTAGCGTCGATCAATTCCGCCAGGGCGCCTATGAAGGCCCTGAGTCTTTCGGGGTGCTTGGCCTGGGTCATGACACTTCCATCGGCTACTGTTGATCGGCTTATCTAAGCATAATGTTTGTAGTTAATATGCTATTTTTTAATGATTAGCTTATAGCTGAAGGTGATTTAGAACCGCTCTGCATCGTGTTAGGTGTTATCGAACGCAGCCCGGGCTATCCAGAAAACGTGCCTGCAACTATGCTTCGCACACATCTTAATGACTGTTTTCTATGTGCGGCCCAAATGAAAATTGACGATATCGATGCTTTTGTCGAAGTGATTCGGTGCCAGTCCATCAGCCATGCCGCCGAGTCGTTGCAACTGACCCAGCCGGCCATCACCCGCCGTGTGCAGAACTTCGAGCAGGCGTTGGGCGTGGAGCTGTTCGACCGCAACACCAAGCCCCTCAAGCCTACGCTGATCGGCACGCGCGTCTATGAGCAGTGCCGGCTGATCCTGCGCGAGATGGATGCCCTGCGCGAACTGGTGGCCACCGATGCGCCGCCCACCGGGCTGTTGCGCCTCGGTGTGCCGCAAACCATCGGCGACGTGGTGCTACTCGATGCGCTCAAGCACCTGCGCACCGAATACCCTGACCTGCGCGCCCAGGTCGCCACCGGCTGGGGCAGCCAATTGGTCGGCAAGATCGAACGCGGCGAGCTGGATGCGGCGGCGGCGTTGTTCCCGGCCGGCAAGATCTTCCCGGACAACGTGGTGGGTGAATCCATCGGCAAGATGGAGTTGGTGGTGGTCTGCGCCAAGGCACAGTTGCCGAAGAAACCGTGCAAGCTGGCCGATGTGTACCAGAACGGCTGGATCCTCAACCCGGACGGCTGCGGCTTCCGTGCCGGCTTGCAACGCACCTTGTCCGATCAGGGCCTGGCGTTGCGGGTGAACCTGGAAACCTTCGGCACCGAGCTGCAACTGGGCCTGGTGGCGGACGGCCTGGGCCTGGGCCTGGTGCCGCGCCCGTTGCTGGAGCGTAGCGCCCACCGCGAGCAACTGGCAGTGATGCCGCTCAAGGACTTCAAGCCGGTGATGAACCTGTGGCTGATCTACCCGCACTTCCTCGGTAACCTGCAAGGGCCGGTGGATGCGTTCGGCAAGTGGGTGGCGGACGCCTTGCACAAGATCCGCAACGCCGCTTGACCCCTGTGGGCGTGTAGGGGCGCGGGCGGCAAGGGCTTTAACCTGACCTTAGATAACGTTGTGTTTTCCCTGGGCCTGAGGTCTGATGGGCGCGGAAAATTGCTGGGTCAGGTGGGTCACTCATGCGCGAAGAACTCGCACACTATGGCGGTATTACCGTCATGATTCCGGCCGCGCTGGTCATCGCTGTGTGGCTGCGCTATTCGTCGCCGCGGGCGCTCAAGGGATGGCTCATCACCGTCGCTTGCACTTATTCAATCGTGGCGTTCAGCAAGTTGCTGTTCAAGGGCTGGGGCGTTTCGTTTCAACACCTTGATATTGCCGTGCTCAGTGGCCACGCCATGAACACATGCCTGGTGGTCACCGTGGCAATGAGTTTGGTGGCGCGCCAGTTCAACCCGGCCTTGCGCTGGCCCGCGGCGCTCGCCGGATTGATCGCCACCGGTTGGTTCAGTGCTTATTGTGTCGCGCCGTACATCCACCCTCTGAACGAGGCGCTGGCGGGCGGGTTATTGGGCGCGGTGGCCGCGCTGACGTTCTTGTGGCGAATAGATGTCGCGCAGGTCAATGTGTCGCCATCGCTGATCGGCGCTGGGGCAGTGGTCGTGTTATTGAGTGCGCTGGTGCCCAAGTACAACGCCGAGAACCTGCTTAACCATGTCGCCGTCAGCGTCTCCGGGGCGTCACGCGCCCATCAGGAGCCCGCGTGGCGCGTCGGCTCCGGGCCGATCAAGGCGCAATGAGTGGAGGCGTGTCTTGAACGGGCATACCGATTGATGGGCGTCCCTCGGTGTTGAAGATGTTCGCCAGTAGCTCGTCGGTCTTGGTTTGCATGAAATGGCGGTCGCCACGGCTCTCTACGCACAGGCAGACGGACAGGGCATTACTGACTTGCAACTTGAAGCGCCAGTCGGCGAAGACCATGGACAGCCCGGAACCGGATTCGTCGAAGTCTAAAGAGTTGCTGGCATATAACATGTGCATTCGCTCAACCACCGTTGTCGAGTTGTCGACATTGACATGAATGTTTCCCGAAGACGGGAACAGGCCAATACGCTCTACCAGTAACTTTGAACTTTTCATGGCCGTGCCTCGTTGCTGTACTCGGTGGGCACTTTATTATGAAGAGGCGCAAAAGTAAGGGAATGTTATTTTTAGTCGGTCAATAGGCAATTATGTTATTTATTGTCCGGCTGAAGAGATGGTCGAAACTTATTGCCTGTGAACATAATTGCCTGGCTTGTTTCAGGGTGCTATTGGCTGGCGTTGATGTTATTTATTCTTTGCTTTGGCTCATGAGTACTTTGCGGCGCGTGGGAGATGGCGGTGTTTAATAAGATTTTGATTGTGTGTGTCGGCAATATTTGTCGCAGCCCCATGGCGGAAAATCTACTGCGTGCCGCACTTGCTTCCAGCGATATACAGGTGAGTTCGGCGGGGTTGGCGGCGCTGCATCAACACCCGCTGGAAGCCACGGCTTCGCGGGTACTGGAAGAACACGGGCATGCTTTTCAGCCCCACCAGGCACGGCAATTGACGAGCGGGGCGGTGAGTGAAGCGGACCTGATTCTTGTGATGGAACAGTGGCAGATCGAGGAGGTGCTCAAACTCGCGCCGGTGGCTCGGGGTAAAGTATTCCTGCTGGGCAAGTGGCAGTGCAATAGAGAAATCAAAGACCCTTACCGCCAAGGCAAACCGGCATTTCTACAAGCGTATGGCTTGATTGAGGAAGCGACGGATGCGTGGGCGCAGTTGTTGGCGGGTTGAGGTTGTTTGAATGTTATTTAAGGTCGGACATGATCGCTTGAACCCTCTATTGGAATATTGGGAAAGTGACTCGTGAGTTGAGCGTCAAGTGTTGAGAAGATTGTGTTGTCAGGCTCTAGTGAGCGTTTGTGTGTCGAGTATAGCCGTTGTACGTGCATGGAGCCGGGCGTCTTGCACCCTGTGCCATTCCTAGACTATCTGTAAGAAAAAGAACTGACTTATGCAATCAGTAACTGCGGTAACTTCACACCATTCGGATGACACTGATTTAGACTTTATGGCGCTGGTGGGTACTCTACTGGATCATAAATGGCTGATCGGTGGAATCAGTATTGCCTTTATGGCCCTAGGCGCGGCCTATTCGGTATTGACGCCGCCGATCTATCAAGCGACCGCGTTAGTTCAGGTCGAACCGAAGAAGGGCGACATGCTGGGCTTCTCGGATGTCGGCAGCCTGCTCGGTAAAGAATCGCCGACGGTGACCGAAATCGAACTCATCCGCTCGCGGATCACCATCGGGACCGCCGTCGATAACCTGAACCTGGACCTTGACGTCAAACCCAAGCGTTTTCCATTGCTGGGGGGCTTTGTTGCCCGTCGTTTCAAGCCCACCGAACAGGAGGCAGTGGCTGCACCGTGGTTGGGGTTGAGCAGCTTCGCCTGGGGTGGTGAGGAGCTGAAGTTTTCCGAGCTGCGCCTTCCCGCCAAACTGCTGGGCCAGGAGCTGACGTTGACCGCCGGCAATGGCGGCAGCTTCACGCTGTCGGACCAGGACGAGGCTGTTTTGCTTGAGGGCCAAGTGGGGCGCGCCTACGACAGCAATGGCATCAAGCTGCGTGTCGAACAGCTTCGGGCCAACCCCGGCACCACTTTCAGCGTGGTCCGTTCACCGCGCCTGAGCACCATTTTGCGCTATCAGAAATTGCTGGATGTGGCTGAACGCGGCAAGGAATCGGGGATTATCGGGCTGGCCCTGGAAAGCCCGCGACCTGCCGACGCGATTCAAGTGCTCAATGAGGTCGCACGCATCTATGTGCGGCAAAACATTGACCGCACCTCGGCAGAAGCCGCGCAAAGCCTGGCGTTTCTCAAGGGCCAGTTGCCGCAAGTGCGCAAGGATGTCGAGCAGGCGGAAGCGGCGTTGAATCAATTTCAGATCCGCAACAAGACCATCGATATCAGCCTGGAAGCGAAAGCCATCCTGGATCAGATCGTCGCGTTGGATGCCAGCATCTCCGAACTCAAGATGCAGCAGGCGGAAATAGAGCGCAAGTTCACCCCTCAGCATCCCGTGTACCGGGCGTTACTGACTCAATTGGCAGAGCTGACCGAGCGCCAGAATGAGTTGGCCAAGAAGGTCGAGAGCCTGCCCACCACCCAGCAGGAGCTGCTGAGCCTGACCCGCGATTTGAAGGTCAGCACCGAGATCTACACGCTGCTGCTGAACAAGTATCAAGAGTTGGACGTGATGCGCGCCGGCACCGTGGGCAATGTGCGGCTCATCGATACCGCCGATGTCGATTTGCGAAGCCCGGTCAGGCCGCAGAAAGCGCTGATCATCGTGATTGCCACACTGCTCGGTGCCTTCGTCGCGATCGCATTGGTGATGTTCCGCAAAGCGCTCAACCGCGGTGTTACCAACCCGAATGACCTGGAAAAGCTCGGCTTGCCGGTCTATGCCGCGATCCCGTTCAGCACGATACAAAAAGAACTGGATCAAAAAATCCTTCGTAAAGACCAGCTCGGTGGCGCACGACTGTTGGCCATGACTCACCCCTCGGACCCAGCGATCGAAGGCTTGCGCAGCCTGCGTACCAGCTTGCATTTCGCCATGCTGGAAGCCGCTAACAATCGCCTGATGATCTCTGGGCCGAGCCCGCAGGTCGGCAAGACCTTTGTGTCGGCGAACCTGGCGGCGGTGGTTGCTCATTCAGGGCAGCGGGTGTTGTTGGTCGACGTGGACATGCGCAAAGGCTATTTGCACAAGGTCTTCGGCGTATCGGTTGAAAACGGCTTGTCTGACGTGCTGGCCAAAAACTGTGAACTCACGGCAGCCATCCACCACACGGCCGTGGACAACCTCCACTTCCTCGGGCGAGGGCAAGTACCGCCGAACCCCTCTGAACTATTGATGCACGCCAATTTCAGCGCGTTCCTCGAACAGGTCAGCGCGCTGTATGACCTGGTGATTCTGGATACCCCGCCGTTTCTCGCGGTGACGGACGCAACCATCGTGGGGCGTCAGTCGGGCACCAACCTGATCGTGGCTCGCTTCGAGGTGAACTCCGTGCGTGAAGTGGAGTTGACGATGCGTCGCTATCAGCAAAGTGGCATCGAGCTCAAAGGCGCGATTTTCAATGGCATCGAAAAACGCTCATCCGCCAAATACGGCTATGGCGCCTACAGCTATTACAACTACGACTACAAGTCAGACAGCGTTTGATCTTGCGCTACCGGCAATCGACGTCCAACGAGCAGCCTTTTTACCACTGGCCGCAGGTTCAAAGAGAAACGCTATGAAAGTTACAGTTTTTGGCATCGGTTATGTCGGCCTGGTCCAGGCCGCGGTACTTGCTGACGTCGGTCACGACGTGCTTTGCATCGACATCGACGTTTCGAAGGTCGAACGTCTCAATCAGGGGCATATTCCGATCTATGAACCTGGCCTGGAGGCCCTGGTCAGGGACAACCATGCTGCCGGTCGCCTGAACTTCACCGCCGATGGCGTGGCCGCGGTCAAGCATGGCGAAGTGCAGTTTATCGCCGTGGGTACGCCTCCCGACGAAGACGGTTCTGCGGACCTCAAGTACGTGCTGGCGGTGGCTGAAACCATCGGTCTGCATATGGACGCGGCGCTGACGATCATCGACAAATCCACCGTCCCGGTGGGCACGGCCGATAAGGTCAGCGCGCGTATTGCGGCCATGCTGGCTCAGCGCGACCGCAGTGATTTGAGCTTCGAGGTGGTGTCCAACCCGGAGTTTCTCAAGGAAGGCTGTGCGGTTGCCGATTGCACACGGCCGGACCGCATTGTCATCGGCACGGCCAGTCCACAGGCCGAAGCGGTCATGCGCGAGCTGTATGCGCCGTTCAATCGCAATCACGACCGAATCATCGTGATGGATGTACGCAGCGCCGAGCTGACGAAGTACGCAGCCAACTGCCTGCTCGCCACCAAGATCAGTTTCATGAACGAGATGGCCAACCTGGCCGAGCGCTTGGGCGCCGATATCGAGATGGTTCGCCAGGGGATCGGCTCCGATCCGCGCATCGGCTATCAGTTTCTTTACGCGGGCGTCGGTTACGGCGGCTCGTGCTTCCCCAAAGATGTCCAGGCGTTGATCCAGACCGCCGACGGCATCGACTTCGATGCCACGCTGCTCAAGGCCGTGGAACGGCGTAATGCCGAACAGAAACAGACCCTGTTCAACAAGCTTTCCAGTCGCTTCAACGGCGAGCTGGCGGGTAAGACCTTTGCGCTCTGGGGGCTGAGTTTCAAACCCAACACCGATGACATGCGCGAAGCACCCAGCCGGGTGCTGATGGAGGCCTTGTGGCGCGCGGGCGCCAAGGTGCAGGCCTATGACCCGGAAGCCATGGAAGAAACCCAGCGCATTTATGGCGACCGCGACGACTTGCGCTTGTGCGGCACCCAGGAGGCAGCCCTCAAAGGTGCGGATGCATTGATGATCGTCACCGAGTGGCAGGCATTCAAGGCGCCGGATTTCAACGTGATCAAACGGCAACTCAAACAGCCGTTGATTTTTGACGGACGCAACCTGTTCGACCCCGGCAGCGTGCTGAAGAAAGGCATTGAGTACATTTCCATTGGGCGACCTCTCAATACGGTATAGGTCCTCCCATGAGTGTGCTTAAAAGAGTCGTCAACGGCATTGGCGCCAACTCGTTTGGTCAGGTGGTCAATCTGCTGATCCAACTGGTGAGTGTCCCGGTCCTGATCGCCAGTTGGGGGTTTGGCGCCTACAGCGAATGGGTCGTGCTGTCCGCGATCCCCACCTACCTGGCGTTATCCGACCTGGGGGTAACCACCGCCGCCTCGAGCAAGGTGGTGATATGGCATGAGCGAGGCCGGTTGAAGGTTGCCAGTGCGGTCTACAGCACCAGCTTTGCGTTTTTACTGTTGGTGGGGGTTAGCGTGTTATTGCTGGCTGTTGGCTCTCTGGCGTTTTTCGACCTGTTCAGCCTGCTCAATCTCAAGTCCATCCGGAGCGGCGATGGGGTGTTGATCCTCTCGGCGTTGACGGGGTATTCGTTGCTGTGCCTGCTGACCAACATGGTTTCGATACGTTACCGCGCATCCAAGGCGCTGCCTTTGTCGTCCTTCATCATGAATGTGATCAGGATGCTGGAATGGTCGGCCGCCTTACTGTGCGCGTATCTCACCCATAGCCTGGTTGCCACCAGCCTGGCGCTGTTGATCGTCCGTTCGAGCGGAATTGTGGTCAAGAATCTGCTGGCCGATCGGCTGGGCATCAGCTTGCGCTTCGATCCTTCGGTGGTCGGGAAGCGGGCGTTTATCACCTTGATCAGACCCTCGCTGGCGTCTTTGGCCTTTCCGATCGGGCTGGCGCTGAATGTTCAAGGGCTGACGATTTTGTTGTCGATACTGCTGTCACCGGCCCATGCCGCGATATTCGGTCTTTACCGAACGATCTCAAGGGTGTTGGTGCAGTTTTCCACGGTGGTGAATCAGTCGATCTGGCCGGAAATCTCTTATGCATTCTCCGTCGGTGACAACCAGTTGGTCAGGAAAATGATTCGTTATGCGCTGAGGTTTTCACTGCCCATTGCCTGTGTGATGGGTGCGCTGATCGTGGTATTCGGCGGGTCGATATTCGATGTCTGGTCGGGCAGAAAGGCGGATTACTCGGCAACCGTCATGCTGGTACTGATTGTCGGCGCACTGACGCATGTGGCGTGGCAGGTGTACTGGGTGGCCATGATGGCAACCGCTTCCTACTCGGCGTTTGCCGTGGTGTTCATGTTGGTGTCGATGGTCAGTGTGCTCGCGGTTTTTTGCCTGGCTCAAGACTTCGGACTGCTGGGTGTCTGTTATGTGCTGGTGGCCACGGAAGGGGTGTTGTTCTGCTTTGCCAAACGCGGGTTTTATCGTCTTGAACAGAGGATGGCCCGTGTTAATTAATTACCTGTTCCAGCACCGGCTGAAGGTGAGCCCGTTCAAGCTCGTCGGGTTGAAATACCTGGCCAAGCGCGCGCTGCTGCTCAGCCGATTGCTCCAGGCCAACCACCGCCAGTGCCGGCTGCGCCGACAGGGCGCGACCATCGGTGCGCTGGTGATGATCAACGATGCGGAGTTTGAAGGCGCCGTCGGCCGTTTCAGCATCGGCGCGGGCAGTTTTATCGGCAAGCGCACGTTTATCCAATTGCACGCCCCCGTGAAGGTTGGCGGGCATGTTGCGATCAATGACGGTGTGCGAATCCTGACGGGCACGCACGGCGTGGACGATCCCGCTTGGCGGTTGAAGGTCGCGCCGGTGGTGATTGGCGATTACGCGTGGATTGCCACGGGCGCGATCATCTTGCCGGGGGTGACCATCGGTGAAGGCGCCGTGGTCGGTGCGGGCAGTGTCGTTGCCCGCGATGTAGCGCCTTTCACGATCGTCGCGGGTAACCCGGCGGTCGCGATCAAACGTCGCGCCGAGTGCGCGTTCACCTACAGCCCGGTCAGGTCGAGTGCCGTGGTTGAAGCCTGGATGGGTAAATAAGATGATCCTGGTCGCTCATCCGGTGGGTAATCAAAACGTTCGCGCGCTGTTGGGTGCGTTGAATCAACGGCGCTTGCTGCATTCGTTCCATAGCTCGCTGGCGTTGCATAAAGACTCTTGGCTTTGCCGTCTTCCGGTCGTCGGCAAAGAGTGCCTGCGGCGCACGTTCGACATGGTCGACGGTGCGTTGCTGCACAGCTACCCGCGCTACGATGTGCCTCGCGTGCTCTGTGACAAGTTGAAGTGGTACAGCCTTACGCAGCGCAACATCGGGATGTTCTGCCCGGAAAATGTGTACGAACACATTGATCGGGCCAGCGCGCAGTTCTTGTACAACACCGCGTGCAAACCCAGCCAAGTGTACGGTTATGACGGCAAGTGCAAGGCCCTGTTCACCGCCGCCAAGGCGGTTGGCGGGATCACGCTCAATTATGAGGCGGCCTTCGGCTCCATTTCCTACGCGTGCGGGATGCTGGACCATGAGCGTGAAGCGAACCCCGCGTGGCGGGCGAGCATTCCCAACCTCAGCGAAACCACCATCCGCAAGCAGACCGCCGAACTGGCGTTGGCGGATCGGATCATCGTGGCCAGCACGTTTGCCAAACGCACCCTGGGTGAATCCGGCATCGCCCACCACAAAGTTGCGGTGACCCCCTATGGCGCACCCGCACCGATGGTCCACAAAGAGGTGAATGTCCGGGCCGGGGGGCCGCTCAGAGTGATTTTTGTCGGTGCGCTGACCCAGCAGAAGGGCATCTCGTATTTTTTCGAGGCGCTGAAGATCGCGTCGGGCAGCGTTGCTCTGGATGTCACCGTCATCGGTGCCGACTATGCCAATGGGCGTAACCAGGCGCTCAATAGCGAGCTGAAGAAGTATCGCTGGCTCAGCTCGGCGCCCCACGATCAGGTCATCCGCCAATTGCTGGCGGCCGACGTGCTGGTCTTGCCTTCACTCGCCGAAGCGTTCGGCCTGGTGGTGGGCGAGGCACTGTCCACGGGGACGGCGGTCATCGTTTCGCAGAATTGTGGCGCGGCGGATTTGATCATCGACGGTTTCAACGGGTATGTGGTGCCGATCCGTTCCGCCGAGGCCATTGCTGCCCGTCTGGTCGAGCTGGCCGATGACAGTGAAAAACTCAGTGCGCTGAAGCACAACGCGGTGTTCTCGGCAGGTAGGACGACCTGGGACACCTACGCCAAGGAGGTGCTGGATGCAATCCTTGGCCAACCCTGAGCTGTCCAGCCTGAAGGAGCGTTACAGAAAGCGCGTGGTCAGTGCGTTTGTCCTGATCTATCTGTTCATTTTGTTTGAAGGGGTTTTGCGCAAGTGGCTGCTGCCGGGCCTGAGCTCGGCCATCTATTTCATCAAGGATCCGATCGTTCTCTATATCTATTGGTACGCGTTCAGGTTCGGCTTTTTTTCCAAGAACCTGCTGTCGGCGTACTTCGTCATGTTGTTGGTGGTGTTCTTTGTTCTGGTCTCCGCATTTTTGTTGAGCAGCCCTGAAGGGCTGGTCATCTACGGCTATGGCGTCAGGAACTACTTGCTGTATTTCCCCCTGATATTCGTTGCCGGAAAAACCCTGCAGTTGGCCGATGTCTACCGTTTTGCCCGGATCACGCTGTTTGCGGCGATTCCCATCAGCGTGCTGGTGGTCATGCAGTATTCGTCCGGGCCGCAAGCCTTCGTCAATAAAGGCATTGGGGACGATGACTTCATTTTCATGATCGCCGACGGGGTTGTCCGGCCGTATGGGACGTTCACGTTCACCGCCGGGCACGTTGTTTACGTGTCTGCCTGCTTTGCTTTCCTGGTGGCGGCGATTTTCGACCGGGCCTTGTTCCGCGCAGTGTTTGCCGGGCGATACCTGTTGTTCCCGGTGTCGGCCATCTCGGTGGCGGTGATGTGTTTCTTGACCGGATCGCGGGCCATCTATGCGTATGCCGCCATCGTGCTGTTGGCGGCCTTGATGGTCGCCTTGATCAAGAAATCGCAAAGAAACCTGTTGTCGCTGTTTTTCCTGGTGGCGGCACTGTTTGTCAGCCTGCTGATTTTCATGTCGTCCGACAGTTACCAGATTCTCGTCGAACGCAACCGGAGTGCCGTCGCCAGTGAAGGTTCGCCGGTGACCCGGGCATTCTCCAGTCTGTATGCGTTCACTCGCGTGATCGACGATGCACCGCTCTGGGGACACGGCATCGGCTCGGGTACGAATGCCGCCTCGGCGATATTGCGCGCGGGGCGCGAGCAAGGCGCGGGTTTTTTGCTGGCCGAAGATGAATGGTCGCGGATCATCCTGGAACTGGGCCTTCCCATCGGGGCGCTCTTTATCCTGTTCAGGATCTTCTTGCTGATCTGGTTACTGCTCAAAGCCTATAAAGCGCTGATCAGGCAGGGCACCGGCGTTCCATTGCTGCTGTGCGGTTTCCTGGCGCCGATTTTATTCAATGGGGTCATGACCATGCAGGGCACGTTCCTGGCCTTTGGCGTGTTCTACGCCTGCCTGATTCTTGCCGCTTGCAAGAAGACTTGAATCAATTCAACGGATGAGCGGACAGCACTTGAAGTTATTAAGAATCATCTCTTCGGTTAAACCGGAAAAGGGCGGCCCCATCAACGCTGCCCGTGAAATCGACAAGATTCTCCAGCAGAACGGGCATCTCGTGGATGTCTTGACGCTGGATGCGGACTTCGCCGTCGACTACCCGGGAACCGTTCACTTCATGGGGCCGAGCCTGTTTGGGTATGGCGTAAACGCCAGGATCCGCCAATGGCTGGAACAACACGCCAGTGACTACGATTTTTTTATCGTCAACGGTTTGTGGCAGTACCACGGGTTTATTGCGCGCCAGGTCCTGCACAAGTTGGGGCGGCCTTACATCGTTTATACCCATGGCATGCTCGACCCCTGGTTCAAGCACGCATATCCGCTCAAGCATTTGAAGAAATGGCTGTACTGGCCATGGGGTGAATACCGCGTATTGAGGGATGCCCAGCGCGTGGTGTTTACCAGTGAAGAAGAGAAAATCCGTGCGCGCGAGTCATTTTGGCTGTACCGCGCCAAAGAGACGGTCACCGCCTATGGCACCTCCAGCCCGCCGGCGGGCGGTGCAGCGCTGGCGCAGCGCTTTGTTGATGAGCATCCGGTGTTGAAGGGCAAACGGGTGCTGTTGTTCCTGAGCCGCATCCACGAAAAAAAGGGCTGCGACCACCTGCTGCAAGCCTTTGCCCAAGTGGCTGGCGAAGACGAACGCTTGCACCTGGTCATGGCCGGGCCCGATCAAGGCGGCTGGGTGCAGGCGCTGCAGGCG
The DNA here is from genome assembly GCF_002028325.1 of Pseudomonas veronii. NCBI lineage: Bacteria > Pseudomonadati > Pseudomonadota > Gammaproteobacteria > Pseudomonadales > Pseudomonadaceae > Pseudomonas > Pseudomonas veronii. The sequence goes on from NZ_CP018420.1 coordinate 2,804,349, forward strand.
CAGGCCGTGGAACTGGGGATCGCCGACCGCGTGACGTGGCCGGGCATGTTGCAGGGCGCCGCGAAATGGGGCGCCTTTTACGCCGCCGAGGTGTTTTGCCTGCCGTCCCATCAGGAGAATTTCGGCGTGGTCGTGGCGGAGGCGCTGGCCTGCGGCAAACCGGTGCTGATCAGCAACAAGGTCAACATCTGGCGCGAAATCGAAGCCGACGCGGTTGGCTTTGTGAGCGACGACACGGTACTGGGCGCCGTGCATAACCTGCGTCGTTGGTTGCGGCTCGACCCGCAGCAGTATGCGGACATGTCCGGGCGCGCCCGCCGCTGTTTTACCGAGCGCTTTCATATCCAACGCGGCGCGCAGCGTTTGCTGGAGATCGTGCGGGAGTGCCTTGCATGATTCTCCAAGGCAATGATCCGTATCGCGCCGCTTCATTTTCATTGTCCCATCGGTTGCGGCGGCAGCTGTGGAACACGGTCTATGTGCTGCTATTCCGTACCAGCCCGCGTCCCTTTCATGGGTGGAGGGCGTTTCTGTTGAGGCTGTTCGGCGCGCGCCTGGGCAAGGGTGTGCATGTTTATCCGCGGGCCAAAGTGTGGGCGCCGTGGAATCTCGAGCTGGGTGACCATGTCGGCATTGCCGATGACACCAATATTTACAACATGGCGCTGATTTCTATCGGGCGTTACAGCGTGATTTCCCAGGGCGCGCATTTGTGCGGCGGGTCGCATGACTACAACAGTCGCAACTTTCAACTCTACGCCAAACCGATCGTGCTCGGAGAGCACGTATGGGTGTGTGCCGATGCCTTTATCACGCTGGGCGTGTGTATTGCCGATGGCGTCGTCGTGGGCGCCCGCGCGCTCGTCATCAAAAACATCGCGCAAGCGTGGACCGTGCATGCCGGGCATCCGACCCGGCTTATCGGCCAGCGTACCCAGCATCTGCAAGAGCCTGCACCACGACAAGGGAGTCAAGCCTGATGACCGCACCGCATAACCTGCCTCACCTGCACGGTGGCTGACATGAAACGCGAAACCGTCAGTGTGATCATCCTCACCTACAACGAAAGCCTGCATATCGCCCGCGCGATCGAGTCGGTGCGCGCCTTCAGCGACGAAGTGCTGGTGGTCGACTCGTTCTCCAGCGACGACACCTGCGAGATCGCCCGGCGCCACGGCGCCCTGGTGGTGCAGCACGCGTTCGTCAACCAGGCCAAGCAGTTCCAGTGGGCGCTGGATAATTTGCCGATCACCGGTAACTGGACGATGCGCCTGGATGCCGATGAAATCATCGAGGCCGACCTGGCGGCGCAGATCAACACGCGGCTGCCGGCGCTGGACCAGGGCATCACCGGCATCAACTTCAAGCGCAAGCATATTTTCATGGGCCGTTGGGTGCGCCATGGCGGCCGCTACCCGTTGAAGATGCTGCGGCTGTGGCGCACGGGGCAGGGGCGCATCGAAGATCGCTGGATGGACGAGCACATCTCGGTGGCCGAGGGTCGCACCATCACCCTGGAGGGCGGGTTTGCCGATCACAACCTGCACGACTTGACGTTCTTCACCCACAAGCACAACCAGTACGCGACCCGTGAAGCGATTGAGATCATCAACTCGCGCCTGGGGTTGTTTGCGGTGCGCCATGAATTGAATGAGGGCCACAGTTCGTTCCAGGCCAAGCTCAAGCGCCTGGTTAAAAACCGGGTGTATAACCGCGTGCCGTTTACCTTGAGTTCGACGGCGTACTTCCTCTGGCGCTACATCGTTCAACTGGGTTTTCTCGATGGCCGCAGCGGCCTGGTTTATCACTTGCTGCAAGGTTACTGGTACCGCTTTCTGGTGGGCGCCAAGGTGCTTGAACTGGAAACCGCGATCGCTCACTTAGACGATAAGGACTCAATCGTCCGCGAACTTTCAAAGTTGACCGGACATAACTTGACGCTGCCCATACCGAAATAACTGACCGTTTTTAACAAACACCCAAGTTCGGGTGTCGGCCTTCGCTCGCCTATTATTTGGGAGATTGACATGAAAAAAGTCGCGCTTATTACCGGGATTACCGGGCAGGATGGTTCTTACCTGGCGGAACTGTTGCTGGAAAAAGGCTACGTCGTGCATGGCTTGAAACGCCGCTCTTCGTCGTTCAATACCCAGCGCATCGATCACATTTACCAAGACCCCCAAGCCCTGCATAAAAACCTGATCCTGCATTATGGCGACCTGGCGGACTCGTCCAACCTGACGCGCATCATCCAGCAGATCCAGCCGGACGAGATCTATAACCTCGGCGCCCAATCCCATGTGGCCGTCAGCTTCGATTCGCCGGAATACACCGCCGACGTAGACGCCCTCGGCACCTTGCGCATCCTCGAGGCCATCCGTCTGCTCGGCCTGGAAAAGAAGACCCGCTTCTACCAGGCCTCCACGTCCGAGTTGTACGGGCTGGTGCAGGAAACCCCGCAAAAGGAAACCACGCCGTTCTATCCGCGCTCGCCCTATGCCGTGGCCAAGCTGTATGCCTACTGGATCACCGTGAATTTCCGCGAAGCCTACGGGCTGTATGCCTGCAACGGCATCCTGTTCAACCACGAGTCGCCCCGTCGTGGCGAAACCTTCGTCACCCGCAAGATCACCCGCGCCTTGACCAACATCGCCCTGGGCCTGGAGCAATGCCTGTACATGGGCAATATGGACGCCTTGCGCGACTGGGGCCATGCCAAGGACTACGTTCGCATGCAGTGGATGATGCTGCAGCAGGACAGCCCCGAAGACTTCGTGATTGCCACCGGGGTGCAGTATTCGGTGCGCGATTTCATTCGCTGGTCGGCGGCGGAACTGGGGCTGCGCTTGCGCTTTGTCGGCGAGGGCGTGGAGGAAGTCGGGGTGGTCGAGCACATCGACGGCGACCTGGCGCCCGGCATGCTGGTGGGTGACGTGATTGTGCGGGTGGACCCGCGCTACTTCCGCCCGGCGGAAGTCGAGACGCTGCTGGGCGACCCGTCCAAGGCCAAGCAGAAGCTGGGCTGGGTGCCGGAAATCAGCGCCCAGCAGATGTGTGCGGAGATGGTCCGCGAAGACCTGCAAATCGCGCGGCGCCATGCGTTGCTGCGCCTGCACGGCCACGATGCGCCGATTGCCGTGGAGAACTGAGCATGGCACGTGATCTGAACGCACGGATCTTTGTCGCCGGCCATCGCGGTATGGTCGGCTCGGCCATCGTGCGCCGCCTCTGGGCCTTGGGCTATACCCAGATCCTCACCGCCGGCCGCGATCGACTGGACCTGTTGGACCCCGCGGCCGTGCACGCGTATTTCGCCGAACAACGGGTCGACCAGGTGTACCTGGCGGCGGCCAGGGTCGGTGGGATTCACGCCAACGCCACGTACCCCGCCGATTTCATCTACCAGAACCTGATGATCCAGGCCAATGTGATCCACGCCGCCCACACTCATGGGGTGTTCAAGTTGTTGTTCCTCGGATCGTCGTGCATCTACCCGGTGCTCGCCGCCCAGCCGATGACCGAGCAAGCGCTGCTTGCCGGCTCGCTGGAACCGACCAACGAACCCTACGCCGTGGCCAAGATCGCCGGCATCAAGTTGTGCGAAAGCTACAACCGCCAGCACGGGCGCGATTACCGCAGTGTGATGCCGACCAACCTGTACGGCCCGGGTGACAACTACCACCCGCACAACAGCCATGTGATCGCCGGCTTGCTGCGCCGTTTTCATGAGGCGGTACAGCGCGGTGACGAAGAAGTGCTGATCTGGGGCAGCGGCGCGCCACGGCGCGAGTTCCTGCATGTGGATGACATGGCGGCCGCCAGCGTGCATGTGATGGAACTCAGCCAGGAGGGCTATGGCGAACACACCGAGCCCATGCGTTCCCACGTCAACGTCGGCACCGGCGTGGATTGCACCATCCGCGAACTGGCCGAGGCGCTGGCCCGGGTCACGGGCTTCAAGGGCCGTTTGCGGTTCGATACCAGCAAACCCGACGGTGCGCCGCGCAAGTTGCTCGATGTCAGCCGTATCAACGCCCTCGGCTGGGAAGCCTACGTGCCGTTGGAGGAGGGGCTGCGCGATGCCTACAACGCGTATCTCGCGGCCCTCGAACAGCCTCGGGGCCATTAATGAAGATCCTTTTGTATGGCATCAACTACAGCCCCGAGCTGACCGGCATCGGCAAGTACAGCGGTGAACAGGCGCGCTGGCTCGCCAGCAAGGGCCACGCGGTGCGGGTAGTCACGGCGCCGCCGTATTACCCGCAATGGCAGGTCGGCGAGGGCTACTCGGCGTGGCGTTTTCGCACCGAACAGGTCGACGGCGTGACGGTGGTGCGCTGCCCGTTGTACGTGCCGCGCAAGCCCACGGCGCTGAAGCGCTTGCTGCACCTGATCAGCTTTTCCGCCAGTTCGTGCCTGGCGGTATTGGCGCAACTGCGCTGGAAGCCGGACCTGGTCATCCTGGTGGTGCCGACCTTGTTCTGCGCGCCCCAGGCCTTGTTGTTGGCCAGGCTGTGTGGCGCCAAGTCCGTGCTGCATATCCAGGATTATGAAGTCGATGCGATGTTCGGCCTGGGCCTGGGCGGCAGCCCGTTACTGCGGCGACTCGCGTGGGGCGTGGAGCGCGGCTTGCTGCGGCGCTTTGACCGGGTCTCGACGATATCCAGCGGCATGCTGGAGAAGGCGGCCGGCAAAGGCGTCGAGGCGCAGCGCCTGCTGTTCTTTCCCAACTGGTCGGAGACCGAGCGTTTCCTCGATGTACCGCGCAACAGCGGGCTGCTGGAACGGCTCGGCGTGCCGGCGGGAAAGCGGGTGCTGTTGTACTCGGGCAACATCGGCGAGAAGCAGGGGCTCGAACTGATCCTCGATGCCGCCCAGGCTCACGTCCATCGGCCGGAGCTGGTGTTTCTGATCGTCGGCCAGGGCGCGGGCCAGGCCCGCCTGCTGCAGCGCGCACACAGCGAGGGCCTGCATAACGTGGTCTTCGCCCCGTTGCAGGCGTATGAAGACTTGCCTGCGCTGCTGGCCTCGGCGGACGTCCACCTGGTGATCCAGAAACGCGGCGCGGCGGATTCGGTATTGCCCTCCAAGTTGACCAATATTCTGGCCGTCGGCGGCAATGCAATCATCACCGCCGACCCCGACACCACCCTTGGCCGGCTGTGCGACGAGCATCCGGGCATTGCCGTGCGGGTCGAACCCGAATCGGTCAGCGCCCTGAATGCAGGGATCGAGCGGGTGCTGGCATTGCCTGTGCGCAACAGGGTGGCGTTGAACTACGCCGCGGATTTTCTCGATAAAGAGCGTGTCCTCCAACGCTTTATGGCACAGGTCTGACGCTTATGTGGCTTGATTTACCGACCTTCAATACGGTCGTGACGTCGACGCCGTTGGTGGCCATCGACTTGATCGTGAGAAAACCCAACGGCGATACGTTGCTGGGCTTGCGGATCAACCGGCCGGCCTATGGCTTCTGGTTCGTCCCCGGCGGGCGCATCCAGAAAAACGAAACCCTGGACGACGCCTTCCGCCGCCTGACCCACGAAGAACTCGGCCACACCTTCGAACGCGCCGATGCGCAGCTGCTGGGTGTGTTCGAGCACTTCTACGACGACAGCGTCTTCGCCAACGCCGGGAACGGCCCGGACACCCACTACGTGGTGCTGGGTTATTGCCTGACCCTTGCCGAGAATCAGGTCCTGGAACCGCCCACCGAGCAGCATCGGCACTACCGCTGGTGGCCGCTGGATGAGCTGCGCTACAGCCCACGTGTACACGAGAACACCCGTGCCTATTTCTGACCCTCTATCGAAGGACGCGTTCATGTTATTACCGGTGATCTTGGCGGGCGGTTCGGGTTCGCGCCTGTGGCCGCTCTCGCGGCAACTGAACCCCAAACAGTTCTTGCGCCTGACCCATAAAAGCCTGTCGATGTTGCAGCAGACCATCGGCCGTCTGGAGGGCGCGGATGTCGCCTTGCCGCAAGTGCTCTGCAATGAGCAGCACCGTTTTCTGGTGGCCGAACAATTGCGTCAATTGGGCATGGAGCAGGCGAGCATCCTGCTCGAACCCATGGGGCGCAATACCGCGCCGGCGATTGCGCTGGCGGCCTGCAAGGCGCTCGACGAGTCCCGCGACCCGATCCTGCTGGTGCTGGCGGCGGATCATCTGATTGAAGATGTTCCTGCGTTTCATGCCAGCCTCGCGGTGGCGCTGCCGCTGGCCGAGGCCGGCAAGCTGGTGACGTTCGGCATCACGCCGACCAGCGCGCACACCGGGTACGGCTATATCGAGCAGGGCGAGGCGGTGGGCGAGGGCGGGTATGCGGTGAAGCGTTTCGTCGAGAAGCCGGATGCCGCCACCGCTGCCGACTACGTGGCGCGGGGCGATCATTACTGGAACAGCGGCATGTTCATGTTCCGTGCCAGCCGTTACCTGGACGCCTTGGCACGCTTGCAGCCGGCGATTCTCACGGCCTGCCGCGCGGCGTTGGCCGCGGGTAGCCAGGATCAGTTGTTCACCCGGGTCGATGAGGCGCTATTCGCCGCCTGCCCGGACGACTCCATCGACTATGCGGTGATGGAAAAAACCAGCGACGCGATCATGGTGCCGTTGCAGGCCGGTTGGAGTGATATCGGTTCCTGGTCGGCGTTATGGGAAGCCAGCGAGAAAACCGACGGCGGCAACGTGCTGCAGGGCGATGTGCTGCAACTGGATACCCGCGATACCTACGTGAACGCCGACAGCCGCCTGGTCGCCACGGTGGGCGTGCAGGACCTGATCATCGTCGAAACCAAGGACGCGGTGCTGGTGGCGCACAAGGACCAGGTGCAGCAGGTCAAGGGCATTGTCGACCAACTCAAGCGCGACGGGCGTCATGAGCACCTCAACCATCGTGAGGTCTACCGGCCCTGGGGCATGTATGACGCCATCGACAGCGGCCACCGCTACCAGGTCAAACGCATCACCGTGAAGCCCGGCGCCAAGCTGTCGGTGCAGATGCATCATCACCGTGCGGAGCACTGGATCGTGGTCAGCGGTACGGCCAAGGTCACCAATGGCGAACAGACGTACCTGGTTTCGGAGAACCAATCGACCTACATCCCCATTGGCCAGGTGCATGCCTTGGAGAACCCTGGCGTGATTGCGCTGGAATTGATCGAAGTGCAGTCGGGTTCTTATCTGGGCGAGGACGATATTGTGCGTTTCGAAGACAAGTACGGCCGGGCCTGAGGTTTTCCGACAATTAATAACATTTGCTCCGATGTTAAACCGCCAGCCTTGTTAGTTTCGCGGCCTCAACGTGTTGATACACGGGGGCTGGCTTCGAGAAATGTTATTTTCGAACGAATACGTTCAACTTTCCGGGTAATGTCCGGGCTGGTGCGTTGTTTACTTGAGTGGCACTATCAAGGTGTATTTCAGCGGCACCCGCTCGTTTGCTAAATGCTCACTATCGATAAGGAGTCTGATATGAGAAAACAACTGGCTATTATTGTGCTCAGTCTCTTGAGTACTTCTGCCATGGCTGCCGAGTTGCCGCTTGGCCTGAGTACCGCGGTGGTCGGCTCTGTGACGGTGGGGGAAACCCTGCTGGTCGGCGCGGCCCTGGTCGCGGGCGTCGCCGCCGCGTCCAGCAGCGGTGGCAGCGCCAATGGAGGCACCACCACAGGCACCACTGGCACCACGGGTACCACCGGTACCGGCAACTAACAGAACGCCTTCCGCTTTATAAGACTGCTTGGAAACCCCTCCCAAGTAGTCTTTTTTTCTTGTCGTTTATCGCGAGTGTCTTAGCACTATGATGCGTATTTTTTCTGTGGCGGTCGTGGCCTCCGCATTGTTACAAGGCTGCATGTTTGCGCCCGGTCAATATATGGACACCGAGGCAATGACCAAGGAGGGCGGTGCTGAAAGCAGTCGCGTGGAGTTGATCCCGATTACTCCAAAGTTGCTGGCCATGGACGCGGCGACTCAAGTCTCTTATGCGCTTCCCAAAGAACTGCTCGATTATAAACCCGGGCCCTATTTGATCGGCCCAAATGATGCGTTGTACATCACGGTCTGGGACCATCCGGAATTGACTGCGCCTTCCGGTCCGCAGCAGCAAATCGATGCCAACGGGCGCCTGGTCAACCCCGACGGCAACCTGTTCTACCCCTACGTGGGCGAAGTGGTTGCCAAGGGCCGCACCCTCGCGGCGCTGCGCAGTGAAATCACCGATAAGCTCCGTCAGTACATCGACAGCCCCCAGGTGGATATCAGCGTGCTGCGTTTTGCCAGCCAGCGAGTGGTGATCACCGGGGCAGTGCTCAAGGCTGGGCCTGTACCGATCACCACCACCCCGATGAGCGTCATGGAGGCCATCGGTGCTTCCGGTGTCGATCCGATCAATGCCGACCTCTCGAACCTCACGCTGACCCGCGGCGGCAAGCGCTACACACTCGACCTGGACACGTTCAATCTCAACCCGTCGCGCTTGAACGATATCTACCTCAAGGACGGTGACCAGTTGTACCTGCCCTACAACGACCGCAAGCGCATCTATGTGATGGGCGAGGTCATGCAGCCCCGCGCATTGAGTTTCAAGACACGCAGCATGAACCTCACGGATGTGTTGGGCTCGGTGGGTGGCATCAACCAGAACACCTCGAACGCCGATGCGATCTACGTGATCCGCGGCGCACAGAATCTGGACACGCAACCGGCCAAGGTCTTCCATCTGCAAGCCGGCTCCCCGGCAGCCATGGCCCTGGCCACGCGCTTCGATGTGCAGCCCCAGGACGTGGTGTTCGTCGGCCCCGCCAATATCACCCGCTGGAACCGGGTCATCAGTCAGTTGATACCTTCCGCCTCGATCATCGGCACCGGTGCTTCCACCCAAAACAACCTGAGCGAAGCCAACAGCCGATAAGGGTGGAACCTGCGTGAACAGTGTGAAAACCGGTATTTACGTGTGCCTTGCGTGGCTGTTGTGCGGCTGCAATCCACTGATGCAGGCCTCGCTCGATACCTTCAAGGCGGCCGTCGTCGGGCCTGCGCCATTGGTGCTGAGCCAGGCCCAGGTGGACGCCGTGCCGTTTCCCCAGATCAAAGTGACCACGGTGTCCAGCGAAGGCGTGATGGCGTTGATTCGTCAGCGCGACGACCTGCAGTTCTGGGTCGCCTCCGGCAAACAGGTGCTATTGATGCGCGATGGCCTGGTGGTGCGTACCGTTGGCCTCGGCACTGATCTGGATGGCACGCGCTGGCAAGGGCAGTCGCCGTTCCAGCAGGGGCTGCACCGCGTGCCGGACGGCTACCGCAGCAGCCGGCAGATCGACCTGGTGGATGGCTATCGCGTCGGCATCACCGTCACCAGCCGCCTGACCCGCGAGGGCATGGAGACGCTCGAGATCCTCGACAAGCCTTACACCTTGTTGCGCGTCGATGAGGACATCGAAGCCGAGGCCCTGGGGTTTCGTGCGCGCAACCGTTATTGGGTCGACCCCACTGACGGCTTCATTGTGCAAAGCGAACAGCACCTCAGCCCGCGCCTCACGTTGAAAATCACCCAACTGCAACCCGCCCGCAAGGAGGCCCGATGACCGCCCGCAAACGATGGGCGCTGGCGCTGTTGTGGAGTTGTGCCAGTGCATGCCACGCCGCCCTGACGGTGAGCGGCCAAGTCCTGCACCCCGGGCCGATCGCCCTGCCGCCCGAGGCGCGCTTGCTCGACGCGATCATCGCGTCACAACCGGATGCCCAGGGCTATTGGCTGGCGGCGGCCTGGCTGCACCAGCCATTGATCGAGCCCCAGGCCCGGCTCAAAGCCGGTGTGCTGTTTGACCTGGATACGTTGCGCCAGGCTGCCTTGGCCGCCGGGTACGACAGCCGGGCCGACTTGGCGGCGCGCGTTTACCGACAGGTGCAGGCCTTGCCGGTGACCGGCCGGCAACGCGCGATGCTGGACCCGGTGGCGGTGGAGGTCGGTTTTGCGCCCAACCTGCGGGTCAGCGACGGTGATCGACTGATCTACCCGCCCAGGCCGGCAGGTGTGCGCGTCCTGGGCGCGGTCGCGCAGCCTTGCACCCTGGTGTTCCAACCGATGCGGGCGGCACGCGATTACCTCGACGAATGCCCGGCGGTGGCGGGGGCCGATGTCGACTATCTGTGGCTGATCCAGCCCGACGGCCTGGTCACGCGCCTGGGCATTGCCCCCTGGAACCGCGAGACGGCGGCCGCGCCTGCACCGGGCAGCACGCTGCTGGTGCCGCTGCGCAGCGACGACCTGGAACCGCCCACCCCTGAGCTGAACCAACAACTGGCCGAGTTTCTTGCCACCCAACCCCTGGCTGAGGTCACGCCTTGAAATTATGTATTGCAGCCGTGCTGCTGGTGCCCTGTGGCGTCGCGCACGGCGATCCGCGTTACACCCAGAGTGATTTTGGCGGGGTCGGGCTGTTGCAAACCCCGACCGCACGCATGGCCCCGGCCGGCGAACTCAGCGTCAATGCCAACCGCACCGAACCTTACAGTCGCTACAGTTTTTCCGCGCAACCGCTGGACTGGCTCGAAGGCACCTTTCGCTACACCGCCATCACCAACCGCCCCTATGGCCCCGAATCGTTCAGTGGCAGCCAGAGCTACAAGGACAAGGCCGTCGACGCCAAAGTGCGTCTCTACGAGGAAAGCCACTGGTTGCCCCAGGTCGCGCTGGGGATGCTCGACCTGGGCGGCACCGGGCTGTTTTCCAGCGAGTACCTGGTGGCCAACAAGCGTTATGGCGAATTCGATTTCAGTGCGGGCATCGCCTGGGGTTACCTGGGCAGCCGGGGCGATTTCGGCAACCCGCTGGGCGCGCTGAGTGATCGCTTCAACGAGCGGCCCACCGCCGAAGGTTCCGGCAATTTCTCCAACGGTTACTTCCGCGGCCGGCCCGCGCTGTTTGGCGGCGTCGCCTACCAGACACCCTGGGCGCCGTTGAGCCTCAAGCTGGAATACGAGGGCAACGACTACCAGAACGAGCCTCGAAACAACCATCTGCGCCAGGACTCGCCGGTCAACCTCGGGCTGGTTTACAAGGTGGCCGACTCCGTCGACCTGAGTGCCGCGTGGGAGCGCGGCAACACGGCGATGTTCGGTATCACCCTGCACACCAATTTCGTCAGCCGCAAGGCGCCGGTCAAAACCTACGACCCGCCGGCCCCCAAGCTGCCCGCCCAGGCGCCGAGCGTCGCGATGGATCAAGTGGATTGGGCCGCGGTGTCCAAGCGTTTGCAGGACAATGCCGGCTATAACGTGCAGCGGATTGCCCAGCGCGGCCCTGAGTTATTGGTGTATGGCGAGCAGCAGCGCTATTTCTACAGCGCCAAGGCCGTGGGGCGCGCCAGCCGTATCCTGGACGAAAGCGTCAATGACCAGATCAGCTGGTTCACCCTGGTGAGCGAGCGGTACGCCATGCCGATCGAAGAAACCAGCGTGCCCCGCGAGACGTTCCGCGAGGTGGTCAGCCAACGCGAGTCCCTGCAGACCCTGCATCGCCAGACCGAAGTCAACCCGCCCAGCGCCCCGGCGCAAACGCTGCTTTACACCCAAGCGCCCAAGCCCCTGAGCTACGGCGTCGGGCTGGGTTACAAGCAGAACGTCGGCGGGCCGGATGGCCTGCTGTATCAGATTTCCGCCGACCTCGACGCCGAATACCGCTTCACCCGCAACACCTGGTGGAGCGGCCTGCTCAGCGTCAACCTGCTGAACAACTACGATGGCTTCACCTACGACGCGCCCAGCGGCTTGCCGCGCGTGCGTACCGATCTGCGCAAGTACATGACCAGCTCTGACGTGACCGTGCCGACGTTCCAGCTCAACCATGCGGTGCGACTGGATCAGGACCTGTATGGCATGGTCTACGGCGGGTTGCTGGAATCGATGTACGCCGGTGTCGGCAGTGAGGTGCTGTACCGGCCGATGGGCCAGCGCTGGGCCTTGGGCGCCGACCTGAACTACGTGCGCCAGCGCGGGTTCGAACAGGACTTCAGCCTGCGCGACTACCGCACGGTCACGGGGCATATCACCGGCTACACCGACTTGCCGTTCAACACACAGGGTGCGCTGAGTGTCGGTCGCTACCTGGCCCGGGACTGGGGCGCCACCCTGGACTTGTCGCGCGAGTTCAACAATGGCGTGCGGGTTGGCGCCTGGGTCACCCGCACCACCGCGTCAAAAGAAGCCTTTGGCGAAGGCAGCTTCGACAAAGGCCTTTACCTGTCAATTCCCTTTGATGAGTTGATGAGCCTGTCGACGATGCGCCGCGCCAATCTGGTGTGGGCACCGCTGACCCGCGATGGCGGCGCGCGCCTCAATCGCGCGTATTCGCTGCATACGATGACCGATGGCCGCGACAGTGATCTGTTCTATCGGAACTTCGAGAAGATCACTGAATAGACAAGGAAAGGGGGACGTGAAGTCCCCCTTTGTTTGCCTCAGTAAATGTCTTTGGACAGCAGTGTGAACGGCGTTTTCAGCAGGATCTTGATGTCCAGCCACAGTGACCAGGTGTTGATGTAGCGCAGGTCGATGTCGACGCGCTTTTGCATCTTCTCCAGGGTCTCGGTCTCGCCCCGGCACCCGTTGATCTGTGCCAGCCCCGTGATACCGGGCTTGATACGGTGGCGCGCCATGTACGCGTGAATCTTCCCCGAGTAGTAGTCGTTGTGCGCAACCGCATGGGGCCTTGGACCGACCAGGGCCATGTGCCCTTGCAGCACGTTGAACAACTGCGGCAGTTCATCGATGGACGTGCGGCGCATGAAACGCCCCACGGGGGTGATGCGTGAATCGTGGCGGCTGGCCTGGCGTACTTCGTGGTCGTCATGCACGCGCATCGAGCGGAACTTCCAGACCTTGATCACCTGACCGTTCCAGCCGTGACGGTCCTGCTTGAAGATCACCGGACCGGGGGAGGTCAGTTTGATCAGCACGGCGAACAGCAACAGCAGCGGGCTCAGCAGGATGAGCGCGAGCAAGGCCACGCTTTTGTCCAGCAGCGACTTGCTCAGTGCGGCGGTCGGACGGCTGGTCAGCGGGCTTTCATTGAGGAAAATCGCCGGCAGGCCGTCCACCTCGGCCACGCAGTGATTGAGCAGCAGCATGTTGTTGAGGTCGGGGACCCAGATGACGTCGACGCTGATCTCCAGCAGGTTGATGTACAGCGCCTCGATATGGGTGGCTTCCTGCAGCGAATGGGTGATGTACAGCCTGCGGATGCCGTGCTGCCGGATCAACTGCGGGAGGTCCGGCAGCTCGCCGAGTATCTGCGATTGCACGCCCGGGGCTGCAGTCGCCGTGGCGCCGACGAGGCCGACCAACGGTGAGCGTTTTTGCCGGGAAAGTGTTTTCGCCAGGTCGGCAGCAAGTTTACCGGTACCCACGATCAGCGATTTATGTCGCTCGTGAAGTTGCCCGTGGTAATAGCGGGAAAGACTGTGGATCGGGATGTAACAGAGCGCCAGCACGGCATAACTAATCGCCGCCCATAGTAGCAGGATTTCGATGGGGAACAACGCGTTAGCATTGCAAGCAATACCCACCGCAACCAGTATCAGCAGGGTAAGTAACCAACCCATGAAGAGTCGGCCCAGTCCCACCGCGTAATCATCTTTCTTGCTGTAGACGTCACATAACATATAGGCCGGGATCGAGGCCAATATGCTAAAGGCAGCCAATACCCGGTAGGGATATTCCAGCTGGCCAGTCTTTAAAATAACCAATGCAAATAACAGTGTGACGACCAAACTTGACGCCAGCGTCCACTGCCCCCAAAAGGTCAGACCTTTGGGTGTTAGGTTACGATGCATTCTCCGGTTATTCAGCATACTACTGCTCCCAGTGGTGACCACTCATGGTGGCAGGCTTAAGCGAGGCGTGGCATTGAAACAGCCAAATAGACAGGCACGCGTAGGCGCGCACAGATTGATATTAATCAACGGCAGGGGGCAGTAGCTGACGAGTTATAACAGGCACATAGCGATAGTTAAGTGGCTGTTGGGTGAGACGGATTGTTATAAAAAGGCAGAGAGTGGAGCGTGATCAACGCCAAGATTAACGACTCTGGAATTATTATATTTTTTTTCAGCGAAGCTGCTGGGCGAGTTCCAGGGGGTTTTTTATCCTCTGGGTCAAGCAATAGCCCCGATTTCTCACCGAACGGAACAAACGCTCGCCATCGTTGACGCGCTTGAATTTTTCCTGAAGTCGGCTGAGGCACATTTCCAGGCCGCGATACAACTCCGGTTCGCGACCAATATTGCGAATAAGTTCTTCTTTACTCACCACGCGTTCTTCATGGTGTAACATTTTTTTGATAAGTGCTGACTCGATCGTGGTCAAGGAAATGCGTAAACCACCCTTGACCAACATTCGGTCATGTTGTGTAAAGGTCCAGTAGTCGGGTGCCTGTAGCGGAGGTTTTTCGGTGAGGGTCGCCAGCGCTTTTTGAGGCCTGTCGGTGCTGTGGAGTTGAACGTTTAGTTCCAGTTTATTGTAGGGTTGCAATGTTTTGTAAATGGCCGGCGTTGATGCGTTATTGGCGCTGTCGGGTTTTTCGATCGTTGAATTGTTAGTGTAGTGCGAATTGAAATACTGGTTGCCAAACAATGGCGTGCTGGTTGCCTGGGTTTCTGCTGTCTTGGTTCGCGGCGGGCAAGCTATATCGCCATAGAGTAACTCCGCATGCGACGCAAAGTCGGGCAGCGGAATAAAGGTGGGCGTAGCGGTGGATAGGTGTTTTTTGAGTGAGCTCATAGTGGTTACCATGATCCTATGGGTTGAGTGTTATACATTTTCGGCCGGCGAGTAATAACCGCCCTGAAAGTAATTGAAAGGCAAACGCTTAGCGAGTGTTGCACTGTCAGAGAATTCAACTTTGTCTGCAATGAATGAGGCTCGGCTGGTGCTTATCAGCTCTAACATGCGGTCGTAGAGCCGGTCGAACAGATCTGAGCGTATATTCAGGCTGAGTCTCAGGAGCACATCCGGAAATGGCATTTTTATATAGTCATAGAGTTTCAGTTCGATCAATAGGTCGGCCTGCTTTGTATCCAGAGTGTAGTTATTGTAGGCAAGCTTGATACTGCTGCGGTCTTTGAGGTTATACAGTTGGCGCACCATCGCGCGGCGTTCTGTGGGGCCGGGAAGTGCGTCCAAGGGGTTTTCTATAGTGATAACGAGTTGCTGCTTATAGCTTTCCAAGACATGCGCTACCTGGATAAGTTCCTTGAGCGTGTCGTCGGACATAAGCGCTGATTGCTCGATGCGTAGAAATTTATGAGTCACCGGCTGTGCAGAAGCAAGTGGTAAATGGCTGAAATCGGCAGTCATGCGTGGGTCGATGCGCGACAGGGCGTCACGGTAGGCGCATTTAAGTTGAGCGCGATACAAAGGCTGCGAATGCTCTGGGAGATTGAGCAGATTATGTGCGCTGGTTACGCGAATCTCATTGCCCCAAAGTGCGCAACTGCGCTCAACTATCGCTTGTCTGAAGAGCTTGGGTTGGGCTATTGTGACAGGCGATATTTTCTCGTTATTCACGATGCTATCTCTCCTGGGTTGGGTGCAAATACTGGGCGGAAATAATCCCACGGCTCAACTTGTAACCGTAGCCACGGATGTTCTGAATGATATTTTCGCCATAGCGCGCCTTGATTTTGCTGCGCAGGCGGCTGATGGATTTTTCCAGGGCTCGGGAGTCGTAGAATTTGGTGTTGAGCCCCATAACATTGGCAATTTCATCGTGACTGAGCAGTCGGTTATAGATCAGTGCCTCGAGAACTTTCATTTCGATGAAGGAAATCTCAAGTTTCTGACCGTTGCCGTAAATGCACATCCGGTCCTGATCGAGAATAAGTTTGCAGCAGTCCAAGCGATACGTTTCATTGAGAAACGCCTCGACTAAACTCAACTTTTCTTCAGGGGAGGTTTCGGTGACTTTTAGGCAGTAGTCCGCGCCGGCCAAATAATATTTGGTTTTACTTTGAGTAGAGGCGAACGTGATGAAGACAACTATCAGGCCAGTCGGGTTTTTATGCCTGGTTTTTTTTATGATGTCCAGGGTTTGACTGCTGGCAGAAGGCGTGTCGATTTCTATGACGATGGCGCGATAATCGGCGTGATCTTCATGATGACCGACTAGTTGGCCGTAGCTGCGTGTATCGACTTTTAAATCATTCGGTACAGTGCGAACTATAAGTGCTCTGAAATCCTCAGTTTTAGACGTAGTCCGTGCAATAGCGAGGACGTTGGAAAAATGCATCACCTACTCCCTTTTCTGGCATGCAAGGCCGACAGTTCAATCGCTGCTAGCGTTAGATACTAATCGAATTGATTCCGCCAAAACGTGACAAATTTTAACATTCGTAGCTTTATTCTAAAGGCTGCAGCGGGGTGCGAGGGAGGTGTTGCGGGTGCGGCGTTTGCATGGGTGTACACATATGCTAGTGCAGATTGTTAGTGTGCGATAAGTATCTTAGGTCAATTGGTTTTTAGGCCAATGGCGATTTAATTTTTTCTATAAATGAGGCCAGGTGAGGGGGCGACTAATTGCCTTAAACCGCCAGGAATTTGCCACCGACGCCTGCCGGGTGCTGTCGATTCTGCGCTTTACCTGCGCGGTCCTCCCGGACCCGACGACGGCTTAAGCTAATTCTAAAAAGGTATTTATTACCGTTTTTTAAGATCGTTTAGCTTGGTCGCTCCCCCAAGACGTTCATGGAGTGAGCCGCCGATGCTGCAATCAATCACCGCCTTGCCGCTGCTGGACCTGTCGCTGCTCGATGGCAGCCCGGCGCAGCGCAGCGCGTTTCTCGATGAGCTGCGTTTTGCCGCGCGGCATGTCGGCTTCTTCTACCTCACCGGTCACGGTATCGCCCCGGCATTGCTGGCCGAGGTGCAGCAGCAGGCGCGGGCTTTTTTCGCCTTGCCCGAGGCAGACAAGCTGGCGGTCGGGATGATCAACTCTCCGCACTTTCGCGGCTATAACCGCGCGGCCTCGGAAATCACCCGGGGCCAGCCGGACCTGCGTGAGCAGTTCGACGTTGGTGCCGAGCGCGAACCCTTGGCCGTCGCGCAACACCCCGCGGCCTGGGCGCGCCTGCAAGGCCCCAATCAATGGCCGGCGGCGCTGCCCGAGTTCAAACCTCGGGTGTTGGCCTGGCAGCACGCAATGACCCGGATGTCGTTGCGCCTGCTGCGCGCGTTCGCCCAGGCCTTGTCCCTGCCCGAAAATGCGTTCGACGCGCTGTACGGCGACAAGCCCAACGAACATATCAAGCTGATCCGCTACCCCGGTCGCCACGCCGGGCAGAGTCGCCAGGGCGTTGGCGCGCACAAGGACTCCGGCTTCCTGAGTTTCCTGCTGCAAGACCAGCAGGCCGGTTTGCAGGTGGAAGTGGAGGAGGGGCGCTGGATCGACGCCGCGCCGCGGCCCGACACGCTGGTGGTGAATATCGGCGAATTGCTCGAGCTGGCCAGTAACGGCTATCTGCGCGCCACGGTCCACCGCGTGGTGTCGCCGCCGGTGGGCCGCGAGCGCGTGTCCCTGGCGTTTTTCCTCGGCGCGCAGCTGGATGCGGTGGTGCCGGTGTACCCGCTGGCGCCCGAACTGCTGCGCGATGCCCACGGCCCCACCAGCGACCCGCGCAACCCGTTGCTGCGCGACGTCGGCTGGAACTACCTCAAGGGCCGCCTGCGTTCCCACCCAGATGTGGCCCAGCGTTTCTACGCCGACGCCACACTGCCCCATGCACTGTCCGCCTGATCAGGAGATCACTCTGTTGAAGACCTTCACACTAACCCTGGCGGCCTTGCTGAGCGCTTTCAATGTGGCGGCCGCCGATGCCTTGCGCGTCGCCGCCGACCCGATTCCCCATGCGCAAATCCTCGAATACGTGCAGAAGCTCGACCCGGACCTGAAGCTGAACATCATCGAGATCCCCAGCGGCGTGAACTCCAATGAGTTGCTGGCCCATGGCGATGTCGACGCCAATTACTTCCAGCACCTGCCGTACCTCAAGGCCCAGGAACAGGCGCTCGGCCAGACGTTCGCGGTAGCCGCCACCGTGCATATCGAACCGTTGGGGATCTATTCGCACCGCCACACCCGCTTCGACCAGGTGCCGGACAAAGGCACCGTCGCCGTGCCGAATAACGTCACCAACCTCAGCCGCGCCCTGTACCTGTTGCAAGCCAATGGCCTGATCACCCTCAAGCCGGGCTTCAACGATGCGTCCAAGGACCAGGCCACCCCCAAGGATATCGCCGAGAACCCCAAGCACCTGAAGATCCTGGAAATCGAATCGCCGCAGATTCCCCGGGCGCTGGAGGATGTCGACCTGGCAGTGATCAATGGCAACTTCGCTCTGGAAGCCGGGCTGCAACCGGCCAAGGATGCGCTGGGGCTGGAGAAGGCTCAGGGCAACCCTTACGCAAATATTCTGGTGACCACGCCCAAACTGGCGCAGGACCCGCGCATCCAGCAACTGGCCAAAGACCTGCGCTCGCCGGCGGTGGCCAAGTTCATCAGCGAGAAATATGCCGGTTCGGTGATCCCGGTGGCGCTCGAATGATCGTCGTCGAGGGGGTCAGCAAAACCTACGCCGACGGCCAGCCGGCGGCGCTGGACAACGTGTCGTTGCAGATCGCCGATGGTTCGATCTTCGGCATCGTCGGCCGCAGCGGCGCCGGTAAAAGCACGTTGCTGCGCTGCCTTAATCTGTTGGAGCGGCCGACGTCCGGGCGCATCCTCATGGATGGCCAGGACCTGACCCGGTTAACCGGCAAGGCGCTGCGCCAGCAACGCCAGCGCATCGGCATGATCTTCCAGGGGTTCAACCTGCTGCACTCGCGCAACGTGGCGGATAACGTCGCGGTGCCGTTGGAGATTGCCGGGGTGCCCAAGGCCGAGCGCGTCGCGCGGGTGGCGCAGTTGCTGGCGTTGGTTGGCTTGAGCGACAAGGCGGCGGCGTTTCCGTCGCAACTCTCCGGTGGGCAGAAGCAGCGTGTCGGCATCGCTCGCGCACTGGCCGCGCGCCCGGCGTATTTATTGTCGGATGAAGCCACCAGCGCCCTGGACCCGGAAACCACCGCTTCGATCCTGGCGCTGTTGCGCGATATCAACCGGCAACTGGGGGTGACCATCGTGTTGATCACCCATGAGCTGGACGTGGTAAAGGCGATCTGCGACAGCGCGGTTTCCCTGGCGGCGGGGCGCGTGGTGGAAAGCGGCACGCTGCTGCAACTGCAGGCCGACCCGTCCTCGCGCCTGGGCCGTGCGCTGGCGCCCAACCTGCAGGTGGTGAGGGCGGGATGAAAACCGACTGGAATGAAGTTCTCCAACTGCTGCTCAACGCCACCGGCGAAACCCTGTACATGGTGCTGCTGGCGGGGCTGTTCACCTTGTTGATCGGCCTGCCATTGGGCGTGCTGCTGTTTATCAGCCGCGCGGGTGGGCTGTTCCCGCTGCCAAGGCTCAACCGTGCGTTGGGTGCGGTGATCAACCTCGGGCGTTCGCTACCGTTTGTGGTGATGCTGATCGCGCTGATTCCGCTGACCCGCCTGATTGTCGGCACCACCCTGGGCAGCACGGCGGCGGTGGTGCCGATCACCATCGGTGCTTTTCCGTTTTTCGCACGCATCGTCGAGACCGCCCTGGATGACGTGGACAAGGGCCGCATCGAGGCAATCGTGGCCATGGGCGGCGATATCCGCCATGTGATTTTCAAGGTGCTGCTGCCCGAAGCCTTGCCGGCGCTGGTGGCCGGGGTCACGTTGACCCTGGTGATGCTGATCGGCTTTTCCTCCATGGCCGGGGTGATCGGCGGCGGTGGGTTGGGCGACTTGGCGATTCGCTACGGCTACCAGCGTTTCAACAACCAGATCATGGTGGTGACGGTGGTGGTGTTGGTGGTGCTCGTGCAGGGCGTGCAAAGCCTGGGCGATCGCTGCGTCAGGTCGTTGGCGCATCGCCGATGAGCCTTCATGTCGATAGTGATCGCGGCTCGCGCACAGCCTTGAGCAACAGCGTTTCGAAGGCTTGTTGCACCCCGGGCCCGTCACTGTGGGCCACATTGAAGCGCATCGAATCAGGCAGCGCCGGGTCGTAACCGAACAATGCCCCCGGTGCCAGCACCATGTTCTGCTTCAACGCCTCCTGGGCCAACTGTTCGCCGTTCACCCCCGGCGGCAGGCGGGCCCAGATGAACATGCCGCCTTCATACGCCATCGGCAATTGACAGCCGCAGCGCTTGAGCCATTGTTCGACACGCGCACCGGCTTCCAGCAAGCGCTGCACCATGCGCTTGCGGTGCCGGGCGTAACTGCCTTCGCTGAGCATGCGGTAGACGATCTGCTCGAACAGCTCCGAGGTCACGCCGCCGCTCATCAACTTCATATGGGTCAGGTTGGCCGCCAGTTGCGGCGCGGCCACCACGTAGCTGACGCGGGTGTTGGCGCTGAGGATTTTCGAGAAGCCCGACAGGTAGGTGACCTGGTCCAGGCCGGCGATGGTGGCCAGGCGCGGCGGCGGGTTGGGATGCAGGTCGCCGTAGAGGTCATCCTCGACGATATGGCAGTGGTACTGGCGGGTCAGTTGCAGCAGACGAAACGCCTGGCTGGGGCTGAAAGAGTGCCCGGTGGGGTTATGCAACACACTGGTGGTGAGGTACAGGCTGGGGCGATGTTCGGCCAGCAACTGTTCGAGGGCGTCGAAATCGAAGCCATCCGGGCGCCGCTCGATCGTCACCACCTTGACCCCGTGCAGGGCCAGGTTGGCGTGGAAGTTGAAGTAGCAGGGCGCGTCGAGCAGCACCGTGTCGCCGGGGCGGGCGAGCAAGCGCATGAGCATGTCCAGGCCTTGCAGGGTGTTGGGCGTGGTGATGATTTGCTCCACCGGCACCGACAACCCTTCGGCATGCAGTTTGTGTTGCAATGCCTGGCGCAACGGCAGGAACCCGGCCGGCGTGCCCATCCCGGCAAGGCGCAGCGACGGCGCGCGCACCACGCTACGCATGGCTTGGCGAAGCGCCTCGCTGTTCAGCCACTCCTCCGGCAAATGCCCGCCACCGGGGCGCAGATCTCCATTGACGGTGACCAGCGGCCGGCGTAACACGCTGAGCAAGTCCTGGGGCAACAGGTCGACCCAGCTCGTCGAGGCGGCGCGGATGATGTCTGTTGTCACAAAGTGGCCAAGGCCCTGGCTCGAGGTCAACAGGTTGCGCCCGCGCAGGCGGTCCAGCGCTTCATTGAGGGTGAACTTGCTCACGCCCAGGGTCTGGGTCAGTTCACGCACCGACGGCAACTTGCTGCCGGGCGCCCATTCGCCGTTCTCGATGGCCTGGCTGAACGCCTCGACGATCTGTTGCACCTTGGGTGGGCCAGCCCGAAAGGCGATGGCGGATACAAACATGCGGCTTCCTTGTCTTTGCTGGTGGTTTTACCGGTGAAGTAGGGCCGGATTAGGCCTTACTTTACCTGCCCTGCGCAATGCCGCGGCCCTAGACTGCCGGCTATCCGGCCACTTTCCGGCTGTCTTCCCAAGGTCCAAGGCTATGACAAGCGCGTTGACGCTCTCTTCGTTTCTCTACTTTCTGCTGTTTTGCGCCACCGTGACGTTCAGCCCCGGCCCCATGACCTTGCTGCTGCTGAGCCTGGGCTTGAAGGACGGCCTGCGCGGCTCGATCCCGGCGCAGCTCGGCGCCAGTGTGTCGTACCTGGTCTCTATCCTGATCTTTGCCGTGGGTTTCTCGGAGTTGATCAAAGGCAACCTCGCCATCACCCAGGGTATCCAGATGGTCGGCGTCGCCTACATTCTCTACCTGGCCTACAAACAGTGGACCGGCAGCGGCGTGTCCATCGATGGGGGCGTTGCCGTGGAAGGCGCACGCAGTCTGTTCGGCAAGGGCTTGCTGACCGGGTTTTCCAACCCCAAGGCGATCATTATGTTCAGCGCCGTGTTCCCACAATTCGCCGGGGCCGGGGAGCACAACTCGATGGCGGACATCGCTATCCTCGGGCTGACCTTTCTGGTGCTGCAGTTCGCCAGTGGCTGCCTGTATGGCTATTTTGGCCAGCGCATCAAGCCGGTACTGGAAAACCCCCGGCGGCGGGTCTGGTTGCAACGGATCACGGCATTGTTGTTGCTGGGCGTCGCCGGGATGCTGGCCCGGGGCTTTTCCCACTGACGGCGCTGAGCTTACAAGGGGTAGTGGCGATATGCTGTTGCCCTGATAGACTCCAGGCACCTACCCAGGATCGCACCTCACCATGCCAGCCGCCGGAGGAAATGGAGTTCCGCTCGCTACCCGCTTGTACAAAACCCGCACGTTGGGGCTGACACTTGGCTTTGCCTGCGTGGCCTTTGGCATGTCTGCGTTGAACCCACCGCTTTGGGTGTGGGCGTTGATGCTGATCAACGGCTTTGTCTGGCCGCACCTGGCTTATCAATGGGCACGCCGCAGCGCCAACACATTGCGTTGCGAGCGCCACAACCTGCTGTTCGATTCGTTTTGCGGTGGCTTCTGGGTCGGTGCCATGCACTTCAACCCACTGCCCAGCGTCACCACGTTGTCGATGATGACCATGAACAATGTGGCCATCGGTGGTCCCCGTTTCATGCTGGCGGGCTGGGTGGCGCAGGCGTTGGGCGTCGGCGTGTCGCTGCTGATCTTCACCCCGGCCTTCATCGGCATGACCAGCCAGGCGCAGTTGTATGCCTGTTTACCGATCCTGGTGCTGTATCCGCTGGCCCTGGGCTGGATTTGCTATCGCCAGGCGGTGTCCCTGGCCGGGCACAAGCGTGAGCTGCTGGCCCTGAGTCGCACCGACAGCTTGTCCGGCCTGCTCAACCATGGCGCGTGGAAGGGCCATCTGGACATCGAGTTCCAGCGCTGCCACGGCGGGCAGCAGGGCGCGGTGATTGCCCTGATCGACATCGATCATTTCAAAGTGATCAACGACACCTACGGCCATGTCACCGGCGATCTCGTCCTGCGCCAGCTCAGTAAAGTGCTGCGCCAGAACCTGCGCGCCACCGACCTGGCCGGACGCTACGGCGGTGACGAGTTCTGCGTGATCCTGCCGGACGTGCCGCTCAACCGCGCCACGCAAGTGATGGATACCCTGCGCGATCGCTTCAATGCGCTGGCCTATGCCCAGGACCCGACCCTGCGTGTCAGCTTGAGCATCGGCCTGGCGCCTTATCGGGTCGGGCATAGCGATTCGACCAGTTGGCTCAACGATGCCGACCAGGCGTTATATGACGCCAAGAGCAGCGGGCGCAATCGGGTCAGCGCGGTGCAGGGGCCTTGGTTGAGGTCGGTCTAGTGGGACGGCGTCCCCAGCCAGCAAAAACAAACTGAGGACGTGCTGATTGTCCTATGCATAGAACGAACAACGCCGCGTTTGCCGGCTAGTCCCCAAGGCCCTTGGGACTTATGGTGTAGGCACTTTGGAGGTACACCATGAAAAAACTCATCGGCATCTACACCAGCCCCCGCGCCCACTGGGTCGGCGACGGTTTTCCGGTACGCACGCTGTTTTCCTACGACACCCTGGGCAAGCACATCAGCCCCTTCCTGTTGTTGGACCACGCGGGCCCGGCCGATTTCACCCCGACCACACAACGTCGCGGCGTCGGCCAGCACCCGCATCGCGGCTTTGAAACCGTGACCATCGTCTACGACGGCGAAGTCGAGCACCGCGACTCCACCGGGGCTGGCGGCACGATCGGCCCCGGCGACGTGCAATGGATGACCGCCGCCAAGGGCATCCTCCACGAAGAGTTCCACTCCGAAGCCTTCGCCCGTAGCGGCGGGGTGCTGGAGATGGTGCAACTGTGGGTCAACCTGCCTGCCAAGGACAAAATGGCCGACGCCGGTTATCAGACGATTGTCGACGGCGATATTCCGCTGCTGCCGCTGGCCAATGAGGCTGGCCAGCTGCGCCTGATTGCCGGTGAGTTCGCAGGCACCAAAGGCCCGGCGCGCACCTTCACGCCGATCGACGTGTGGGACCTGCGCCTCAACGCCGGCAAGGCGCTGACCCTGGACCTGCACGCCGGGCGCAACACCGCGCTGGTGATCCTGCGCGGCACGGTGCTGGTCAATGGCGAAGAAATCGCGCGCCAGGGGCAATTGGCACTGTTTGAGCGCGACGGCACGCAACTGTCGCTGGAATCCAGCGACGACGCCAGGGTGCTGTTGCTCAGTGGCGAACCGATCGACGAGCCTATCGTCGGGCATGGTCCGTTTGTGATGAATACTGAGCAGGAGATTCATCAGGCGTTTGCTGATTTCCACTCCGGTCATTTCGGGCAGATGCAGCACTGAAAGGCTGACGCCAAGCCTAATGTGGGAGCGGGCAAGCCCCCACATGCGTAATTGCATGGACTTGACCCGTGAGGCCGAGAGTGGTCGTTATGCTGTAAACGTTCGGCGGCGATCATGAGTTCGAACCGGCAGACTCTTCTTTGCGGACATGATCCGTATGCTTCCTTGGAATATGCTTACAAGCCTGCCGACGCAACTTTCTATTTTCCGGCTTCTTGGTCAGCTTCGAGAATCAAGCTCGGGGATGGGCCGCGAGCCTTTGCGAACCACCACAGGGCAAATGCCCCAAGAATAGTCGTTAACACGGCCAAAATCAGGATTACGGTCTGGGTGCCCAAGGGCGCAGCTAACAAAGCCACCAGTAAACCTGCCAGAGGCTGGGACATGTTGTTCAGCAGCGTGATCACACCTACCGTCTTGCCGAAGTCCTGAGGCGGTATCACCTGCTGCCGGATAGTGCGTATGTAGACGTTGAACATTTTGTCGAAGCCTGCGATCAACAGGAAACCCAGCACATAGCCGAGCAGACTCGGACTCAGGGCGCTGATGAATGCCCCCGTTGCGATCATCGAATATCCGACACCCCCGAGGACCCGCAGAGGCAACACCACCCGAGCGAGAAGAAACAGGATCACGATTGTTGTCACCGCACCCGCCGCCTGAAGCCCTGCATAGCTATCCTTGCCGGCGCTGTACTGGCCGATCACCATGGCCGCCGAAGTTGCCAAGGTGACACCAACGATCAGGTTGACGCCTATCGCCAGAATGATGATTTTTTTCAATTCCGCCAGGCTACGGATATGCCCAAAAGCGATCCTCAAGGGCTGCAGCCAGATGTCTTGATGCTGCTCGAACACGTCCAGCGTCATACGGCTAAGACGTTGCCACGCCAGCATGCTCAGGTCTGCCAGCAGGAACAATCCGGCGATCCAAAGCACCACCCAGTGCCAAGCCCAAACCTCAAGCATCAGTGCCGCCACCAGAGGCCCGAGGACCAGTCCCGCCTGGTCGGCGATCTGGGAGTAGGACAACGTCTTGGTGTAGCTGTAGTGCTGGAAGATATGCGGCATCAGCACTTCGCGAGCCATGATGCCTTGAGTGGTCAGCACCCCGCACAGTGCCGACAGCACCACTATCCAACCGATGCCACCAAAGATTCCGTAGAGCACCACCCCCAACACACAGAGCCATGCCCGGTAGATCTGACTGATATGCAGGATCTTAATAGGCGGGTACTTGTCGCACAGCGCGCCGCACAGCGGGAACGCGAGAAATCGCGGCAGCGATTCGACGAAAAACGCTAGCCCTGCCCATGAAGCGCTGTTGGTGGTCTGGAACACCACCAGCGGCACAATAAACAACAGGATCTGATCCGCCAGCCTCGATAGAAAGAGCGAGATAAAAAAGGCGAGGTAATCCTTACGCATAGGGAACTCCTTTGTGTAAGCGACGTGGCATAGCGGTCTGAAGAAACATCAGTATGAGTTTACAAGGTGTCTAGATAATCCGGCGCGCTGCAAACGCCTGGTCAGTGCTGATGCAATCAGGTGGTCAGATACGGTGCAATTTCCCACCCGCATTTTGCTCCGCGCTATACCCCCACATCCCCATTTCATGCGATCTTCTCGGCATTCACCCTGGAGTCGCCTGGATGCCCTCATTTATCGCTGATCACCCCATGTTGTGCGCCCTGGCGCTGATCTTTATCGACATCGGTGTGTGGCGCTTGATTTCCGCTGAGCTGGCCAATTGGAAGCTGGCGGCGCGGTTGGTGATTTTTGCGGTGTTCAGCGCCGTGTTGTTCAACGACGGCATGAACCCGATGCTCGTCGCGCCGTATGCCGACAACACCGCGCTGCACCTGGCCGCCACTGCGTTGCAGATCGGTTGGTGGCTGTTCGCGGCGCGGACCCTGACGGTGTTGCTCGGCGCGGTGATGATGCAGCGCGTGGGCCACACCGGTCGGCTGTTGCAGGACCTGCTGGGCGCGGTGATTTTCCTGATTGCGATCATCGCCGCCATGGCCTACGTGCTCGACCTGCCGGTCAAGGGCGTGCTCGCCACCTCCGGTGCGGTGGCGATCATCGTCGGCCTGGCGCTGCAAAGCACCCTCAGCGATGTGTTTTCCGGGATCGTGCTCAACACCACCAAGCCGTACCAGCTCGATGACTGGATTTCCATCGACGGCACCGAGGGGCGCGTCACCGATATCGATTGGCGCGCTACGCGGTTGCAGACCTCCCAGGGCAGCATGGCGGTGATCCCCAATTCGTTGGCGGCCAAGGCCAAGATCGTCAACTTTTCGCGCCCGGCGGATATGTTCGGCCTGTCGGTCAGCCTGCAAGTCAGCCCCCACGCCCGCCCGCAAACCGTGATCGAGGCGCTGGAGCGGGCGATGCAAGGGTGCCGGCCGCTGCTGGCCAAACCGGCGCCGAGCGTGGCGTTCAAAACCTCGGCCAGCGACGGCGTGGAGTATGAAATCAGCGGCTTTGTGCCGTCGATGCCGCTCAAGCGCGAAGTGCGCAACCAACTGTACGACCTGGCTTTCCGGCACTTGCAGGCGGCGGGCGTCGGTTTGCTGTCTGCCACCGAAAGCAGCGCGCCGCCGGCGCTGTCGGGGGCGCGGGCGTTGCTGGAGCGCTCGTCGATTTTCTCCACCCTGCGCCAGGAAGAGAAAGACACCTTCAGCCAGAACATGACCCTGCACAGCTACCGTGCCGGCGCGGTGATCCTGCCGGCGGGGGAGGTCAGCGATCATTTGTTTATCGTCG
The DNA here is from genome assembly GCF_002028325.1 of Pseudomonas veronii. NCBI lineage: Bacteria > Pseudomonadati > Pseudomonadota > Gammaproteobacteria > Pseudomonadales > Pseudomonadaceae > Pseudomonas > Pseudomonas veronii. The sequence goes on from NZ_CP018420.1 coordinate 2,831,476, forward strand.
AATCCGGCGTGGTCTCGGTGATGCTGGACAAGGCTGGGCACATGTTCGAAGCCGGGCGCATGGGGCCGGGGGAGGTGATCGGCGAGGCTGGGATCTTGTCCGACGAGGCCACGCTGGCGGACTTTCGCGCCAAGACCTTCTGCACCCTCTATCGCATCGAGAAGGAATACCTCAAGCCGTGCCTGGATGCGCGGCATGACATCGGCGAAGCGATGAAAGCGCTGCTGGATTTCCGCATACATGCGGCGCAGACCCTGACCCAGGAAGCACCGGTGGTGCCGGTGAAGAAGGGGTTCCTGCAGTGGTTGCGCAAGCGCCGGCTGTAGTGCGATCAGGGTGCCGGGGCGAGGCGGCAACGCTCGTCGAAATCCTCGGCCAACTGCGCCAGCGTCACATCCCCCAGCCGCGCCAGTAACAGTGCCTGGGCCTGGTCGAACGCGTCGCTCAGTGCCGCGTTCACTGCCTGTTCCACCAGGCATTGCGGGTGGTCGGTGGACAGGCCAATGGCGAATATCGACGGCGTGCCCAAGGCATTGTGGATATCCAGCAAGGTGATTTCACTCAAGGGTTTGCCCAGGGTCCAGCCGCCCTGATGACCTTTTTCCGAGCGGACATAGCCTTTTTCCTTGAGCAGCCCCAGTGTGCGCCGCACCACCACCGGGTTGGTGCCGAGCATCTGCGCGATGGTCTCCGAGGTGGCGCGCGCTTCATGGCGGTCCATATGGATCAGCACGTGCAGCATGCGCGAGAGGCGGGTGTCGTTTCTCATCAAAAAACCTCAAGTCGATTCGGTCGAAAGTATCCTTCGTAACCCAAAAAGTTGCGAGACACTTGACGTGCTATTTTTACGTAACTTATGGTGTGTCGTGAAAGCGCGCGGATAACCGCGCGCACCTGACAAGGGGCACTTTCATGATGCATGACGTCATTATCGTGGGCGGCAGCTATGCCGGCTTGTCCGCCGGCCTGCAATTGGCGCGGGCGCGACGCAAGGTTCTGGTGATCGACGCGGGGCAGCGGCGCAATCGATTTGCCGCCACCGCCCATGGCTTTCTCGGCCAGGACGGCCAGGCGCCGGACGTCATTGCCGCCGAAGGTCGCAGCCAACTGATGGAGTATCCGAGCGTCACCTGGGTGCAGGACAGCGTATTACAGGCGGCTACGGCGCCGGGCGGTTTCAGGGTGCACACGCAATACAACGGCGGATTCGAGGGGCGACGCCTGATCCTCGCCACCGGGGTGGTGGACGAATTGCCCGCCCTCGAAGGCTTGGCGGAACGCTGGGGCAAGCACGTGTTTCATTGCCCTTACTGCCACGGCTATGAGCTGGATCAAGGCCGCATCGGTGTGTTGGCCACCTCGCCGCTGGCGATGCACCATGCGCTGATGTTGCCGGACTGGGGCACCACCACCTTGTTCACCAACGGCGTGTTCACCCCGGATGCCGAGCAACAGGCGCAGTTGGATCGGCGCGGGGTCCGCGTGGAGCGCACGGCGGTGACACGGATCAGCGGTGAGCGCGTGGCTCTGGAACTGGCTGATGGCCGCGTGATTCAGCTGGACGGCGTATTCACGATGTCCCGCACTCGCCTCAGTCCCTTGGCCGAGCAGTTGGGCTGTGTGCTGGCCGACGGCCCCACCGGCCCGTACCTGCACACCAACGAAACTCGCCAGACCTCCGTGGCTGGCGTGTTTGCCGGTGGCGATGCGTCCCTTGCCGCCGGTTCCGTGGCGCTGGCGGTGGCCGAGGGCGTGCGCGCCGGGGTGGGCGCGCACGTTTCGTTGATCCACGGTTGAGGCTGGCCGGGATCGGCGCTCAGCGCACCAGGCACGGGCGCTTGTTATCGAAACTCCAACCGGGGATCAGAAACTGCATGGCCACGCTGTCATTGCGCGCACCCAGGCCCATGCCTTTGTAGAGTTCGTGGGCCTGGGCCACCGCGTCCATGTCGATCTCGACGCCCAGCCCCGGCTTGGTCGGCACCTGGATATGACCGTCGACAATCTGCAACGGCGCCTTGGTCAGGCGCTGGCCGTCCTGCCAGATCCAATGGGTGTCGATCGCGGTGATGTCGCCCGGTGCGGCGGCGGCCACCTGGGTGAACATCGCCAGGGAAATATCGAAGTGATTGTTGGAATGCGAGCCCCAGGTCAGGCCCCATTCATGGCACATCTGCGCCACGCGCACCGAGCCTTGCATCGTCCAGAAGTGCGGGTCGGCGAGGGGAATGTCCACCGATTGCAGCTGGATCGCGTGGCCCATTTCGCGCCAGTCGGTGGCGATCATATTGGTGGCGGTGGGCAGGCCGGTGGCGCGGCGGAATTCAGCCATGACTTCGCGGCCCGAATAGCCGTTTTCCGCGCCGCACGGGTCTTCGGCGTAGGCCAATACGTGATGCTGGTCGCGGCACAGGGCGATGGCTTCCTTGAGTGACCAGGCGCCGTTCGGGTCCAGGGTGATGCGTGCGTCGGGGAAGCGCTCGGCGAGGGCCGTGACCGCTTCGATTTCTTCGGCGCCGCGCAACACGCCGCCCTTGAGCTTGAAGTCGTTGAAGCCGTACTTGGCCTGGGCGGCTTCGGCCAGGCGCACGATGGCGTCCGGGGTCAGGGCCGGTTCATGGCGCAGGCGGCACCAATCGTCACCATCGGCTTCGCTGCGGTAGGCCAGGTCGGTCTGCTGGCGGTCGCCGATGTAGAACAGGTAGCCGAGCATCTTCACCGCGTCGCGCTGCTGGCCTTCGCCGAGCAGGGCGGCCACCGGCACTTCAAGGAACTGGCCGAGCAGATCGAGCAGCGCCGCTTCCATCGCGGTGACGGCGTGGATGGTGATGCGCAGGTCGAACGTCTGCAGGCCACGGCCGCCGCTGTCGCGGGCGGCAAAGGTGCGGCGCATGGCATTGAGAATGCTCTGGTACGCGCCGATCGGCTTGCCGATCACCAGGCTGCGCGCGTCTTCCAGGGTTTCGCGGATGCGTTCGCCGCCCGGTACTTCGCCCACGCCGATGTGCCCGGCGCTGTCCTTGAGAATCACGATATTGCGCGTGAAAAACGGCCCGTGGGCGCCGCTGAGGTTGAGCAGCATGCTGTCGTGGCCGGCCACCGGGATCACTTGCAGGTGGGTGACGATGGGGGCATGGCTGGCGTGGTGCTGGTGTTCTGTATTCATCAAAACGCTTCCTTATTTGCTCAGGACGGGGGCGGGGTGCAGCACGCTCGGGCTCTGGGCGCCGGGCCGGGTCTTGGCGAAGAACACCAGGATCGCCGCGAGGATCGAGGTGCCGGCCAGCCCATACAAACCACCCTGGATCGACCCGGTGGTCTGCTCCAGAAAGCCGAAGGTGGTGGGCGCGACAAACCCGCCGAGGTTGCCGATGGAGTTGATCAGCGCGATCACCGCCGCGGCGATGCGCGCATCGAGGTAGCCCTGGGGGATCGGCCAGAACAGCGACGATGCCGACTTGAACCCGATCGCCGCAAAACAGATGGCGACAAAGGCAAAGATCGGCCCGCCGGTGGTGGAGAAAAACATTCCCGCCGCGGCAATCAACAGCGCCGTGGCCACCCACGCCTGTTGGTGCTTGTACTTGCCGGCCAGGGCCGCGAACGAATACATGGCGATGATCGAAATCAGCCAGGGAATGGAATTGTAGAAACCCACCTGGATGTCACTCAGGTCGCCCATCTTCTTGATGATGCTCGGCAGCCAGAACGTGGCGGCGTAGATGGTCAGTTGGATGCAGAAATACAGGGCGCAGAACAGCATGATCTGGCGGTCCTTGAGCAGTGTGCCCAGGCTCGGCTTGACCGTCGTGGCGGCGTCACGCTCGCGTTGTTCGCGCTCGATCTCGCCCACCAGCGCGTCCTGTTCGGCGCCGCTGAGCCACTTGGCGTCATGGGGTTTGGAGTCGAGCCAGAACCACACGAAAAAGCACAACAACACCGAGGCCATGCCTTCGATGATGTACATCCATTGCCAGCCGTGCAGGCCCAGCCCGCTGATTTGCAGCAGCACGCCGGACAGCGGGCCGGAGATCAGCGAGGCCAGGGCCGAGCCGCTGAGGAAGATCGCAATCGCCTTGCCGCGTTCCACCCCGGGCAGCCAGCGGGTGAAGTAGTAGATCACCCCCGGAAAGAACCCGGCCTCGGCCACGCCCAGCAGAAAACGCAGGATATAGAAGTGGGTTTCGTTCTGGATAAAGGCCATCAGCGTCGCGGTGATGCCCCAGGTGAACATGATGCGGGTCAGCCAGATACGCGCGCCGACTTTTTGCAGCAGCAGGTTGGAGGGCACTTCGAACAACGCATAGCCGATGAAGAACAAGCCGGCGCCGAAACCGTAAGCGGCCGCGCCGATGCCCAGGTCGTGTTCCATGTGGGTGCGGACAAAGCCGATGTTGACGCGGTCGATGTAGTTGACGATGAACATGATCACGAACAGTGGCAGCACATGCTGCTTCACCTTCTTGATCGCGCGGGCCAGGACGGGGTCGAGGGCAGGCGCAGCTGTCGCAGGGTTGGAAGAGGTCACGGGGTAGAACTCCCACGGATTATTGTTGTGCGGGGATGGGTTCAGGGCTGCCGGGGGTGCCTGGCAACTTGATAGACATCATACAACTGCTTTTTTCCGCGTCGCAACGTAAATTTTGGCTATTTGAGTACGCGACAGGGCTGGTAATCCTATTTTACAGGCGCTATGGCGCATGAAATCAATCACGCCGATGCAATCGCAGGCAAGCCGGCTTCCATGAAAACGCGGCGCAGTTGTGGCGGAATTTGTTTGTTGTCATACAAGTAGGTGGTGCAAGGGGATGTTAGTATTGACCGGGCCCAACCGATGGAATGACCGATGCACAACCACACCCCCCGCAAGCGCTCCCAGGGCCTGGCCCATGACATCGTGACCACGCTGACCCAGCGCATTCTCCTCGGCCAACTGGCGCCGGGCGAGAAGCTGCCCTCCGAGTCGGCTATCGTCGGCGAGTACGGTGTCAGTCGCACGGTGGTGCGTGAGGCGCTGTCGAAGTTGCAGGCGGCAGGGCTGGTGGAAACCCGGCACGGGGTGGGCACCTTTGTGCTGGCGCGGGACCAGCGCCAGGGCCTGCACCTGAACCACGACACCGCGGTCAGCGTGCGCGGCATCCTCGAGTTGCGCCTGGGCCTGGAAACCCAGGCCGCCGCCCTGGCCGCGTTGCGCCGCAGCGAGGTGCAGTTGCAGCACATGCGCGAGGCCCTCGATGACTACCAGGCCTCGCTGGCCAACAACGACAGCAGCGTCGAACCCGACGTGCGCTTCCATCAGTTGATTGCCCAGGCCACCGGCAACACCTACTTCACCGATGTGATCCAGCACCTGGGCAACTCGGTGATCCCGCGCACGCGCATCAACGCCGAAGAGCGCGGCAATACCGACCTGATGAAACTGGGCCAGTTGGCCAACCTGGAACACGAGGCGATCCTCAACGCCATCCGCCGCCAGGACCCCGACGCCGCCCGCGCCGCCATGTTGTTGCACCTGAGCAACAGCCTGGAACGCATGACCGGCGAGTAGCAGGGGCATTTTCTTCAATACCCGGCTCGCCGGGGTGTTTACCGTGGCCCCTGTTCATCACCACAACAGGGAACCGCAATGAGCTTGATCCTTTCCATGGCCGCCTTCGCGTTGGCCACCTCCATCACACCGGGCCCGGTGAATGTGGTCGCCCTCAGTTCGGGCGCGCGCTTCGGTTTTGTCGCCAGCCAGAAACACGTGTTCGGCGCCGCCACCGGCTTCACGCTATTGCTGGTGCTGATCGGCCTGGGGCTGCATGAAGTGCTGCTGCGCTGGCCCATTCTGACCCAGTTGATCCAGTGGGGCGGGGTCGCCTTCCTGCTGTACATGGCCTGGAAACTTGCGGTGGACGATGGCCGGCTGGACGCCGAAGGCACCGCAACGGCGCCGTCGATGCTCTACGGCGCGATCATGCAATGGCTGAACCCCAAAGCCTGGCTGGCCTGCGTGGCGGGGATGGGGTTGTTTGTCGCGGATGGCGACGCCCGGCAAGTGTGGCTGTTTGCGGCGCTCTACCTGGTGATCTGCTACCTGTCGGTAGCCTGCTGGGCCTACGCCGGCACGTTTTTGCGCCGTTACCTCGGCAACGCGCAGGGTGTGCGGGTGTTCAACCGTTCGATGGCCGCGTTGCTGGTGGCCAGTGTGGGTTATTTGCTGATGGCTTGAGCAAGTCGCGGTACTGCCCCGGCGTGGCGGCGAAGTGCAGCTTGAAGGTGCGCTGGAAGTGCGCCTGGTCGGCAAAGCCGGCGGCCAGGGCGACGTCGGCGATCAGTTCGCCGTTGCGCAATTGGGTGCGGGCGAACTGGATGCGCCGGTTCACCAGAAACGCATGGGGCGTCAAGCCGTAATACTGCTTGAAGGCGCGGATCAGATAAGACGGCGACAGCTCGGCCGCCAGGCAGATGTCTTCGAGTTTCAAGGCCTGGGTGCAGTGTTCGCGGATGTACTCGGCGGCGCGTTCCAGTTTGTGATTGACCTCCCGCACCGGCGTGTTCGAAGGGTTCAGGCGCTGCTGCACCTCGCTGAAATAACTCACCAGCATGCTCTGTTTTTGCAGGAGTTCGGCGTGCTCATCCAACAGCGTCCGGTACAGCTCGATCAGGCCGTTGTACAGCACCGGGTCGCGGGTATAGGGCGTATTGAACGGTCGATAACCCTGGTCGGTGCTGAAGCCCAACTGGTATTGCAGGTCCGTCAGCCAGGGCGTGTCGAGGTAGAGCATGTGATACGACCAGGGTTGGTCGTGGATCGGGTTGCACGCATGCACATCGCCGGGGTTCATCAGCACCACCGTGCCGGCGCTGATCTGGAAGGTGTCCGCGCCGTAGTGGTAATAGCTGCGCCCGGTGGTGATCGCGCCGATGGAGAAATGCTCGTGGGCGTGGCGGGTGTAGGTGACCTTGCACCCATCGGCGATGGTCCGCGCTTCGATGAACGGCAAGCGCTCGTCGCGCCAGAAGCGCGGCGCTTGCGCGGGGTGAGTGGCGGTGTTCAGCGACATGGCGGCGGCTCCATCCCTCGGGAGATCGAGGGAGGATCATTGCACAGACTGCCGGGGACGTCAGCCTAGAAGTCCCATTTAGTCGCCAGTTGCAGGCTGCGCGGTTCGCCGTAGAAGCCGGTGCCGAAGTTGCCCAGGCCCGTGTAGTACTTTTTATCGAACAGGTTCTTCACGTTCAGCGTGGTGCTCAGGTGCTCGTTGAAGCGGTAGCGGGCCATCAGGTCGACCAGGTAGTAACTGTCCTGGGTGATGCGTGCGTTCTGGCCGAAGTTGAGCGTGTCGTTCGGGTCGGGTTGGAACACGTTGCCGAAGAACTCGCTCTGCCAATTCACGCCGCCGCCCACGGTGACATGCTCCAGCGCGCCGGGCAGGCGATAGCTACTGAACAGGCGCACCACCTGCTGCGGCGTGGTGGTTTGCAGCACCGAGCTGTACACATAACCGTTGTTGGCATCGCGGGTGTGCTGGTAGGTATAGCCGGCCGAGATGTTCCAGCCGTCCAGCACTTCACCCGACAGTTGCGCCTCGAAGCCCTTGGTGGTGGCGCCGGCAATCGGGCGGTACACCGAATCGCTCTCAAAGCCCGACACGTACTCGGCGACATTGTCCTGCTCGATGCGGAACGCGGCAAAACTGGCATTCAGGCGGCCGTCGTAGAACGCTGCCTTGAGCCCGGCTTCATAGGTGGCGCCTTCGATCGGGTCGAGCAGTTTGCGGTCGGCGTCCTTGCTGCTTTGCGGGCGGTAGATCTGGGTGTAGCTGGTGTACACCGACCAGGTGTCGTTGAGGTCGTAGACGATCCCGGCATACGGCGTGACCACGCCGCTCTGGCGGTAGGTGGTGCGGTTGTCGGCCTTGGTCGGGTCATAGAAATCGGTGGTGTCGGTGCCGCTGAACGTGCTGACGCGCGTGCCGAGGATCACTGACAAATCGTCCGTGGGTTTCAAGCGCGTGGCCAGGTAGGCGCCGGTCTGGCGTTGCACGATATCGTTCTGGCCGCTGCGCGGGATATCCGGTTTGGCGTACTCGCCATGCCAGTCGAAAATGCTGCCGCCCACGGCGGGGTAAATCGAACCGTAGACCGGCACGTCCTGCTTCGAGCGGGTGGCCATAAAGCCCATGATCAGCTCGTGCTCGCGGCCAAACAGGTTGAACGGCCCGCTGAGATTGACGTCCAGGGTGTTCTGTAACTGGTCGCCCTTGTACTTGCCCATGAACATGTACATACCGTCGCCGCTGACCGGGTCCGGGTTGCCGCCGCTGGCGGAGGCGAGCAGGGTGTCGTGCTGACTGCGCTTGCGGTCGAGGCTGACCTTGAGCGACCAGTCGTTCGCCAACTGCTGTTGCACCGAGGCGAACAGCGTCTGGTTCTGGAAGTCGCGGCGGCTCCAGTCGGCCGCCGGGTTGAACGAGCGCGAGAAGTGCGTGCGCGAGCCGTCGCTGAAGAACATCGGGAAACCGGTCCAGCTGGCGCCACGGGAGCGGGTGTCTTGCTGGTCGATACCGAAGGTCAGCAGGGTGTCGGGCGTAAGGTCCGCTTCAAGGATGCCGTAGCCGATGTCCTTGGTGTGCTGGTAGTGATCGAGATACGACTGGCGGTCCTGATACACGCCGACAAAGCGTCCGCGCAGATTGCCCGACTCGGTCAAGGGGCCGGAAATATCGCCTTCGGTGCGGTAGTTGTCCCAGGAGCCGAAGGTCTGGGTGACCGAGGCCTTGAATTCCCGCGTGGGCTTTTTGCGGATCAGGTTGACCGTGGCCGACGGGTCGCCGGAACCGCTGAGCAGGCCGGCCGAGCCCTTGATGATTTCCAGGTGGTCGTACACTGCCATGTCGGTGCTGGTGGTGCCGTAGTCGTACACGCCGTCATAGGTGGCGTTGACGCCGTCGTACTGGAAATTGGTGATCGGCAGGCCACGGCTGGAGAACTCCCAGCGTTCGCTGTCGTAGTTCTGCACGCTCACGCCGGGGGCGCGGCGCAGGGTGTCGGCGATGCTGTTGGAGCCCTGATCGTCCATCTGCTGGCGGGTGATCACCGTGACCGACTGCGGGGTGTCGCGCATCGACAGCGGCAGGCCGGTGGCCGAGGCCATGACACCGGTAGTGTAGGCATGGGTGTCTTCGGTGATAGCGCCCAGGCCCTGGCCGGAAATCGTCGTGGCGCCCAGCTCCAGCGCGCCGCTGTGGGCGGGGATCAGCTCCAGCACGTAACCGTTGTTGCCTTGGGGCAGCGCCTGCAAACCGCTGCCCTGCAACAGGCGCTGCAAACCGCCGGTCGGGGTGTAGCTGCCGTTCAGGCCGGGGCTGGTTTTACCGGCGGCGAGGCTGTTATGGCCGGCGATGAACATTCCGGACTGTTCGGCGAAGCTGTTCAGCACGGCGACCAGGGCGCCGCCCGCGATGCGATAACTGCGCGCGGCTTCCTGGGTCGAGGTCGGCTCGGCGGCGTACAGCGTCGGTGCGCCGAGGCAAAGCAGGGAGGTGGCCAGCGCCAGTGGGCGCAGCGCGAAGCGAGCAGGTTGCGGCATGGAGGTGTCCCTTTGGATCAAGTCGATCGGCGAGTTGAAAGCGTCTGCAGGGTTAACCGAACGAGTGTCGAAAAAGGGAACTGGCGGGTGAAGTTTTTTACTGCGGCCCCACGCTGACCCACCACGGCATCGGCCGCTCGACCCGAATCGGCAGCGCGGCTTGCAGCAGGTGCAGGGCCTGGTCGCTGTCCTTGAGCGGGAACGAACCCATCACCGGCAACTGCGCCACGGCCGGGTCGCAGCCCAGGTGGCCGGGGCTATAGCGGTTGAGTTCGGCGATCAACTCGCCGAGCGGCAGGTTGTCCGCCAGCAGCACGCCACGGCTCCAGGCTTCACGGGCCGGGGAGGCGACGCTGGCGGTGTTGAAGTGGTTGCGGGTAAACGTCAGCTGTTGGCCGGTGTCGACAATCCGTGGGTGCGGGTTGAGCGTACTGACCCGCACCCGGCCCTCGAACACCGTGAGCTGGGTATGTTCATCACCTTGCACCACGCTGAAGCGCGTGCCCAGCGCCTGCAGCCGGCCTTGTTCGGTGTCCACCAGGAACGGACGGTTGGGGTCCTTGGCGGTGTCGATCAACACTTCGCCAAAGCGCAGGCGCAGCAAGCGTTGCGCGGCATCGAAGCGCACATCCAGCGCGCTCAGTGCGTTCAACCACACATGGCTGCCATCGGTCAGCAGCGCGTCGCGGGTCTCGCCGTTGGCGGTCGCATAGTCGGCACTCCAGCCGCCTGCCAGGCGGGGCAGGGGGCTGTGGCGCCAGGTGCCCCAGGCCAGTGTCGAGCCGACACCCAGCACCAGCAGGGTCTTGAGCGTCTGGCGCCGCGAGCTGCGCAAGGCCCGGCTGGCGCCATGGGGTTGCTCCAGCAACGGCGCAAAACGCTGGCTGACGCGCTGCACGTACTGCCAGGCCGCCAGGTGCTCGGGGCTTTGCGCAACCCAGGTTTGCCAGCGCAACTGTTCGAGCGCACCGCCTGGGGCCTGCAGGCGCACGTACCAGTGCGCAGCCTGCTCCAGGCTGGCGTGGCTGAGCTGGCCGGGGCGGCTCATTGCACCAGCATCCCGTCGAGTTCGGCTTCCAGAATCGCGCAGTGCAGCAGGGCCTGGGCCATGTACTTCTTGACCATGCGCTCGCACACGCCGAGCTGTACGGCGATCTGCTTGTAGGGCAGGCCGTGCAAGTGCGCGAGTAAAAAGGCCTCGCTGACCTTCTTCGGCAGGCGCGCGAGCATCGTGTCCACTTCGTAGAGGGTTTCGACGATGATCGCCCGCTGCTCCGGCGACGGCTGCCGCGCTTCCGGGCGCTCGGCCAGGGTTTGCAGCCAGGCGCGTTCCAGTTGGCGGCGGCGCCAGTGGTCGATGCACAAGCCACGGGCGATGGTGGCCAGGTAGGAGCGTTGGCCGACGTGATCGGTTTCGGCCAACGGGCGGCCGAGGATGCGGATAAACGTGTCGTGGGCCAGGTCGGCGGCATCCCAGCGGTCGTTCAGGCGCCGCCGCAGCAGGCCGAGCAGCCAGCTGTGGTGGGTGCCATAGAGGTGGGTGAAGGAGGTCGACACACTATCCATCCAGCGCAAAGGCTTTGGCGTAAATAAGAATTGGTCGCGATTAAACCAAAGCGTCGGGTTGTGCGCAAATGATATTGGTTTGCTTTTGGGAGGCTGTATCGATGGATTGAAGAAATCAGCTCGAGCATCAAGAACCTGGATACCCAGGCCATCATCTATTCACTCGTCGGTACCGGCACGTTGATCTCCAACGAGTGAACGCCTGAATCTCACAGCTGTTTCGACAGAAACACCCGGCTGTTGCCCTCGGGTTCACAGGCGATTTCGCCAAACCGTACCCAGCCGTTTTTCTCATAGAACCCCGGCGCCTGGAAGCTGATGGTGTAGAGCACGGCATTGCGACAACCGCGGCGTCGGGCTTCGTCTTCGAAGGCGCGCAGCAATCGGCTACCGATGCCGGAACCGCGCAGGGTCTCGGGCAAGTGGAAGAGGTCGAGGAAGGCCATGCCGAATGCGTTCCGGCCGGTGATGCCGCCGAGCACCTGCTGGGTGTGCGGGTCTTTGACCAGCACGCTCAGCGGGCGCCGGTCATGGTAGCCGGTGGCTTGTTCGTTGAACGCCGCCAGGCCGTTGCCGAGGATGCGTTCGGCGTCGGGGTTGGGCTGGTCGCTGATTTCAATGAGAGGAGGCTGCATCGCGCTGGATTCCTTGTGGCCCGTTGTCCGACAAGCGTCTAGACAGTTCTTTATACGATTGAGTGTGGGCGTGATCAGGGTTTTTCGACCAATAAAGCGCGTACCTCCTCTTCCTGCAACTGCTTTTCCCTGGCTTCCTGGCGCGCCTGCTCCTCGGCGCGTTGCTTGGCCTCCCGGCGGAACTGGTCGACGGATAAGTTTCGGAGGTGCTCGATGTCCTGCGCAGTGGCACCGAATGCAACCGGCACCATGGCCATCAACGGGGCTGCGATCAAAGAGGAGGTCAACAAGCGGCTGATACGTGCCCTGGACATCAAAGCAGTCCGAGTCAATTCGTGGTGCCTTGTTGGACGCTGCAACAGGGATAAGCTCCCAGGGTGGCTATTAAAAGGCCATCACCATCTCATGCCACGCCATCCCGCCATGATCCGACGCCGACGGCTGCACATAGCGGTAGCCCAGGCGCGTGTACAACGCCACATGGCGGTCCTTGCACATCAAGTGAATCGTCTGCTTGCCCAGCGCGCGCATGCGCTGCACAAACTCGCGCATCAACGCGGTGGAATAGCCCTTGCCCTGGTGCGCCGGGGCGACCACCACCGACATGATCACCACATTCGGCGCCTCGGCCGCATGGCCGACCAACTCCTTGAACGCCTCATCCGACATCACCACCTTGTGGGCGCAGCCGCTGTTGATGAAGCCCAGCACCTCGCCATCTGCCTCCAGGATCAAAAAGCCTTGCGGGTATTGGGCAATGCGCGTGGCGATCTTTTCCAGGGTCGCGGCTTCGTCGCCTTCGTAGGCAGTGGTTTCGATATCGAAGCAATGGGCGGCGTCGCTGGGGAGGGCGTTGCGAAAGGAGAGGGCGGGCATGCGGTTTCCTCGGGGGGGTAAGTGAAAGGCCACATGATAGCGGGGTGTCAATAGCGCCGCCATTGTGGCCTCTGGGTCGACGAGGATGTTCGGCCAGCGTGGTTTAACGGGGCCAAGTGACGGGGCTTGATGACCGAGCCACTTCTGGAGGCCGGACTCGGTCAACTGTGGGAGCTGTCGAGCCCCAGCGAGGCTGCGATGGCGGCGGCACAAACACCATCAAATCCACTTCACTCGCCAACTTCCAGTTCACCAGAAACCAGAAAACCCGCCAAAGCGGGTTTCCTCAGCACTTACATCACCTCAACTCACCGCAGGCGAATCAAACCCACGCCGCTCCATCACCGTAAACACATCCGCCACGTCCTGGACCATGATCCGGGCGGTATTGGCGACGGTATTGATGTCGTGCTCGGCGTAGTCGGACACTTTGGAACAGGCCATCAGGTGCAGGTAGGCGAGCGCGGCATTGAGGCGCTCGCTGGCGCAGGCGTGCAACTCGCTGAGCGGGGCGTCGCTGTCGATCAGCAGGACCGGGTAGTCGGTTGCGGTTTGGGACATCGGGGTGAAGCGGCGGGGCGGATTTTGATTGGTCATGAGGTTCGATTCTATTTGGCTAAAAAGAATCACCACCTTGCTGCTGCGAAACAGATTGGGTGGCAACTGTGCGCGGGTTCGCAGACCAGGAAGAATCACCCCCGGCAGACCCGAAGGTCTCCCACGCACAGCCGCCATAAACGAGGCGCAGACGGACGCCGCCTGAGGGTCTGATGACTGTGCAGGTTGATTCTATTGTGTAGGGCTGCGAAACCCTGTCGCCGACCAATGCCAGCGACGGGGCGAACTATAAGGTGCGGTTAATCGAGGCGCAACCGACAGGCTGTTTCAAACTCCACCCACCAGCGTCCCTTCCGCCATCCGCCGCTTATACGCACTGTCCCGACTCGCCAACCAGAAATACAACGGCGACGTCACCACCAACCCCACCACCCACGACAAATCCGCGCCGTTGATGTGCTGCGAAATCGGCCCCACGTACAGCGGTGTGTTCATGAACGGAATCTGCACCGCGATCCCCACCGCATAGGCCAGCAGCGCCTGGGGGTTGTAGCGCCCGTAGATCCCGCCGTCCACGCGGAAGATCGATGCAATGTCGTACTTGCCTTTATGGATCGCATAGAAGTCGATCAGGTTGATCGCCGTCCACGGCACCAGTACCACCAGCAGCACCAGGACCATGTCGACGAAGTGGCCGATAAAGTCTTTCGAGGCAAATACCGCGGCCACCGAACAGGCCGCGAGTACGATGATCGAGATCACGGCGCGGCTTTTCGCGGTGGGGATCCAGCGGTAGGCGAAGGTCTGCACCAGGGTGATGATCGACAGCACCGCGCCGTACAGGTTGAGGGCGTTGTGGCTGATCACGCTGAGCAAGAACAGCACCAGCATCAATGGGCCGATGGCGCCGGTGGCGAGTTTGACCGCGTCCATGGTGTCCATGCCCACCGGGGTGGCGAGCACCGCGACGGCGCCGAAGATGAACGACAGGCTCGAACCCAGCGCCGAGCCCAGGTAGGTGGTCCAGAAGGTCGACGCGACGGGTACGTCGGCCGGCAGGTAGCGCGAATAGTCGGAGACGTAGGGCGCGAATGCGATCTGCCACAGCGCCGCCAGGGACACGGTGGCCAGCCAGCCGGAGAGGTTGAAGCTGCCGCGGGTCAGAAAGTCGCTGGTCTGTATATGGCTGAAGATGTAGCCGAAACCCAGCACGATCCCCGCGCCCAGCACCCAGGTGCCGATGCGGTTGAGTACGTGGATGAAACGGTAGCCGATGATGCCGATGATCCCGGAACCGATGGCGCCGATCACGATGCCCACCGGCACGGGCACGCTGTCGACCACACCGTGCAGGGATTTACCGGCCAGCACGATGTTGGAGGCGAAGAAGCCGATGTACATCACCCCGGCGATCACCACCACCAGCAACGCGCCGAGGGAGCCGAATTGTGCGCGGCTCTGGATCATTTGCGGGATGCCCATCTGCGGGCCCTGGGCCGAGTGCAATGCCATCAGCACGCCGCCGACCAGGTGGCCGACGAGGATGGCGACGATGCCCCAGATCAGATTGAGATGGAACAGTTGCACGCCCAGCGCACCCGTGACGATCGGCAACGGCGCGATGTTGCCGCCGAACCACAGGGTGAACAGGTCTCTTACCTTTCCGTGGCGATCTTCCGGGGGCACGTATCCAATCGTGTGTTTTTCGATAAGCGGGGCGCTGGATGTTGCAGTGGTAACCATGACGAGCTCCAAGGCAAGGTGAGTACGTTGACGTACTTCGCTGTACGCCGCTCAGCGGCGCTTTGTTGTTGGAGCGATCATCTGCAATGGGGGCGGGGAGGTAAATTAGTAAGTTTGTTGCTATAGACCTTAAAAAAAGTATCTCGCGTGGCCACGCGCTCCGGTATGTTGCCCGCTTGTGTCCTGGGGCGAAGTCCCACATTTGCGGAGGGCCCGATGGCTGCCTATAACCTGCGCCAGCTCAGATATTTCGTCACCACGGCCGAGTGCGGCAGCGTCGCCGAGGCGTCGCGCAAGCTGTATATCGCGCAACCGTCGGTGTCCACCGCGATCAAGCAACTGGAAGACAGCTTTGGCGTGCAGTTGTTTATCCGCCATCACGCCCAGGGCGTGTCGCTCACCCCCAGCGGCGCGCGCTTTTATCGCAAGGCGCTGGAGCTGCTGCGGGTGGCCCACGAGTTCGAGCAGAATGCCCTGGCCGACAATGACGTGGTGGCGGGGCAGATCGATATCGGCTGCTTTGAAACCGTCGCGCCGCTGTACCTGCCGCGTTTGATCGCCGGTTTCAAGGCGCGCTGGCCGGGGGTGGAAA
This sequence comes from Pseudomonas veronii, assembly GCF_002028325.1. NCBI lineage: Bacteria > Pseudomonadati > Pseudomonadota > Gammaproteobacteria > Pseudomonadales > Pseudomonadaceae > Pseudomonas > Pseudomonas veronii. The sequence goes on from NZ_CP018420.1 coordinate 2,847,023, forward strand.
TCCGCATGCGCGATGGCGAGCAGCAGGAGTTGGTGCAGGCGCTGACGGCCGGCAGTATCGACGTGGCGATGCTGTTCGAGCATGACCTGGGCGCGACCATCGAGACCACGCCGTTGATGCCGCCGCAGCAGCCGTATGCGCTGTTGCCGGCCGATCACCGCTTTGCGCAGCAGGCCAAGGTGTCGCTGGCGGACCTGGTGCTGGAGCCGATGATCCTGCTGGATGTACTGCCGAGCCGCACGTACTTCGTGAGCATCTTTGAAGAGCGCGGCTTGACGCCGAACATCGTGTTCAGCTCGCCGTCGATCGAGATGGTGCGGGGCATGGTGGGGCGCGGGTTTGGCTTTTCGATTCTGGTGACCAGGCCGTTTACCGAGTACACCTATGACGGCCAGAAAGTCGTGTGCCTGCCGCTGGCGGAAACCGTCACCGGCTCGGGCTTGTCGGCCGTGTGGTTGCGCCGCGCACCGTTGACCAAGCCGGTGCAGTTGTTCGTCGATTACTGCCGCGAGGAACTGGCGCGTTTGCTCGCCTGATCGGCGCGCTCAAGCCTGGGCCAACAACGCATCGGCCCGGCTGTCCTGGGTCACGCAGGCGTCAACTCTGATCGGCGCTGGGATTACTCCTCGGGCCCGACATTCCGGATGTTCAGTTGCTTCAACCGTGCGTCGAGTTGTGTGCCGAAGTTGTTGACCGCCTTCAAGTGCCCTGGGCTGTAAGTGTCATCCGGACGGTCCGGGCGGAAGTGGACGGACAGCGGCACCACGTTGCCCGGCGGGTTCAAGTTGTTATCGAGGTAGGGCTTGCCGTGGCTCGGGTTCAGATCCTTGATGCCGTTAGCTTCTGCCACGTCAAAAAAGACATCCAGCGTGCGGTATGCATCCTCTTCTCTTACGCCCATGCGTATGCTTTCCCTGTCAGGTACACCCGCTTCGGGGCGCTGACGCAACTCTTCAGGCGGCGCAGCGTTGAGCGGGTTGTTCAACGGCGAGTGCGGTGGAATTCCTATCATGGTCAATACTCAAAGGCTGTTGAAGTGAAAACGGCTATTAGCCGTTTTCCTATGTGGGCCGCCTTCAAGTACGGTTCCATCAGCTGCGGGTAGCGATTGATGCAGGGTATGTCGCCGGCACAGCCGAGGGCCGTCAACGCAGCGCGTTCAGCATGCTGTGCAACATCTGATCGCACTGTGCCAACTGCGCCACACTCACAAACTCGTCCGGCTTATGCCCCTGGTCCATGCTGCCGGGCCCGCACACCACCGTGGGAATGCCCACCGCGTCGAACAACCCGCCCTCGGTGCCGAACGCTACCGTGCCAAACGCCCGCGAGCCACAAAATGCCGCGATCAACTCGGCCGCCTCGCTCTGCTGATCGGTCATCAGCCCCGGATACGCCGACAGCTCGGTAAAGCGAATCGCACTCTGCGCGCTCACCGCCTGCATGCGCGGCAATACCTGCTGCTCGGCGTAGGCGCGCAATTCATCCGCCACCGCTTGCGGGGCCTGACCCGGCAGTGCGCGGACCTCAAAATCAAACCGGCAGTCGGCGGGCACGATGTTCAACGCCTTGCCCCCGCCAATCACCCCGGTTTGCACCGTACTGAACGGCGGATCAAAGCGCGCATCCTGCTTATCGCGCAGCCGTTGGCCGATGCGTCCCAGTTCGCCGATCAATTCGGCGGCATGCTCGATCGCATTCACGCCATGGGGCGCATACGCCGAATGACAGGCCGCGCCATGCACATCGCAGCGCATCGCCAGCTTGCCTTTATGGCCGAGCACCGGTTTGAGTTCGGTCGGTTCACCGATGATGCACAGCATCGGCTTCACCGGCCGCTGCGCCAGCACGCTGAGCAACGAGCGCACGCCCAGGCAACCGACTTCTTCGTCGTAGGAGAGGGCGATATGCACCGGCCGGCGCAACGTCGCCGCGACCAGCGCCGGCACCAGGGCCAGCACACAGGCGATGTAGCCCTTCATGTCCGCAGTGCCCCGGCCGAACAGCCGGCCGTCGCGTTCGGTCAGTTCAAACGGCGGCACGCTCCACGGTTGCCCATCCACCGGCACGACATCGGTATGCCCGGACAGCACAATCCCGGGCACCTCCACCGGGCCGACGCTGGCAAACAGGTTGGCCTTGGTGCGGGCCTCGTTGTAGATCAGTTCGCTGGCCACGCCGTGACTCGCCAGGTAATCGCGCACAAAGGCGATCAACTGCAGGTTGGACTCGCGGCTGGTGGTATCGAACCCCACCAGCGTCTGCAGCAATGCGCGGCTGCGGCTCATCGCTCGTCCCCGGCGACGCCATAGCCGGGCGCGTGGTCGGGGGCCAGGGCGCGGTCGATGTAGGCCTGCACTTGTGGGCGATAGGCATCCCACAGCGTGTGCAGTTGACCGATCGGGTTGGCGTCGGCCCAATCCACCCGCAGGTCGATGATCGGCCAGGTCAGTTCGCCCACCACCTGCAACGCGGCCGAATGCACCGGGCCGGCTTCGCCACCGGCGGCGATGGCGGCATGCATCGCGGCCAAGAGTCGCTCGGCCAGTTGGCCTTCGCCTTGCTCGAAGGCCTGGACCATCGCCTCGATCACTGCGCGGTCGGCGAGCATATTGCCGGCCGCGACGCACTGTTCGCCCGACACCGCGTGGTGCTTGCCGAGGGTTTGGCTGCCGCTGAAATGCACGCTGCGGCCCAGGTGATCGATCGCGGTCAGTTGGCGGTATTGGCTGTAGCCGTTGCGGGTCAGCGCCTGGTCGATTGCGGCGGCGGGGGCCAGGCCTTGTTCCAGCAGGTCGAGCACGTCCGGGCCGAGGGCCGGCAGCGTGATGTTCTGGGTCGCGACCGCACCGACACCCGGCCGCAGCCAGGGGCAGCGTGCGCCGACGGCTATGCTCGAAGAGCTGATGGCGATACCCAGTTGGCCGGTGTCGGCGCAGCGGCCGACGATTGAAAAGGTCATGTACGGCTCCTTACTCGGGAATCACGGCGATCACATCGATTTCCATCAGCCACTGCGGCTGGCCCAGGGCCGATACCACCAGCCCGGTGGAAATCGGGAACACGCCCTTGAGCCATTTGCCGACTTCCTGGTACACCGGCTCGCGGTAGCGCGGGTCGATCAGGTAGGTGGTGGTCTTGACGATATGGCTGAGGTCGCTGCCGGCTTCTTCCAGCAGTTGCTTGACGTTGCGCATGGCCTGCTCGGCCTGGGCACGCGGGTCGCCGAGGCCCACCAGGTTGCCGTCGAAATCGCTGCCGACCTGGCCGCGCACATACACGGTGTTGCCGGCGCGCACGGCCTGGCACAGGTCGTTGTCCAGGCTCTGGTTGGGGTAGGTTTGTTTAGTGTTGAACATGCGGATGCGCGTGTGGGTAGGCATCAAAAAACTCCGGGAAAGATGATCAGGCGCTGACAGGGGACGGGCGCACGAGCGGGGCCGCGACGCGATATTCGAGGTACTGACGCTGGGTGGCGATATGGTCGGCGAGGTATTTGGCGTCATGCCACACGCCCCAGATAAACGACGAGCCACGGCGCGACTGCCAGGGCAAGCCGAGGAAGTAGATGCCGGCTTCGCTGGACACGCCGCGCTGGTGCTGCGGCTTGCCGGCGGCGTCGAACGCATCGACCTTCAGCCAGCGGTAATCCACGGCAAAGCCGGTGGCCCAGATGATCGAGGTGATGCCGGCGCGGGCCAGGTCCAGTTGCAGGATCGGCTGTTTCACGCACTCGGCATCGGCGAAGACGCGCCGGGCTTCGGGCTCCACGGGCAGGTCGAGGCCGTTGCGTTCGATATACGCATCCGCCGCGTCCAGCAGGGCCAGGTAGTTTTCGTCGCCGCGTGCGAGGTTCTCCAGCAGGGTGGGTTGGAAGGTGGCCACGCCGCCATGGAAAGACTCGGTGGGCCCGACCAGGGTCATGCCGCGCAGGGCCAACTCACGGAAGTCGATGGTCTTGCCGCCGTGGGCGCCGCTCACGGCAATGGTCACGTGTTCGCGGCCGGGCTTGATCGCGGCCTGGTCCCATTCGCCCAGTACACCGAGCCACCAGCAGAAATCACGCTGGCGATAGGCGCGCGGCGGGCGGTCGTGGGCGCCGACCGACAGGTACACCTGACGGCCGCTGCGCTGCAGTTCATCGGCGATCTGCACCCCCGACGAGCCGGCGCCCACCACCAGCACCGCGCCTTGGGGCAGTTGGCCGGGGTTGCGATAGTCGGCGGAATGGATCTGATGCAGTGCCGTGTCTGTCGGCGCGATCGCCGGGATCACCGGCGTCTGGAACGGCCCGGTCGCCGCCACCACGCGGTTGGCTTCGATCACGCCGTCGCTGGTGTGTACGGTAAAACCGGGGCGGCCGACATTGCGCAGCACCGAGGTGACTTCCACGCCGGTGCGGATCGGCGCATTGAACTGGCGTGCATAGGCTTCGAAGTAATCCGCCACGCGCTCTTTCGGCGCGAAGGCATCCGGGGCGAGCCCCTCGAAGGCGAGGCCGGGAAAGCGGTCGTGCCAGGCCGGCCCGTTGGCCACCAACGAATCCCAGCGGCCGCTGCGCCAGCGCTCGGCGATCCGGCTGCGTTCCAGCACCAGGTGCGGCACGCCGTGCTTGCTCAAATGCTCGCTCATGGCCACGCCGGCCTGGCCGGCGCCTACCACCAGGGTGTCTGTTTGGGTGATTGCTTGCGTCATGTGTCTGTCCTTGCGTAATGCAGTTGGATTCAGCTTGGGCATGACTTCAAGGTAGGGGGCGGGCGGTTTTTAATAAAATATTATTAAGCTGGGAAGTGAGCATAAATATCGGATGCAAAGGGCCTCGGCAGGCGATGGCAAGGCGATGCTGGATCACCTCGAAGCGCTGGCGAGGACGCTCAGGATCGAGGAGTTGGTGCTGGATGCGAGGTTGAATGCGGCCACCCGTTACCGGCGGTGCGGGTAGGTGGGGCACGATGAGGCGATTCACCACTCGCCGTCGGGGTTGCAGTGGGCGTGTATCCCAAAAAAGCCGGCGATCTGTGTCTGTCGCGCAGCACTCCAGGTGGTTAGGGTCGGTTCACGTTAACTGACGACCGAGCCCACCATGGAACTCACTGCTGTCCCGTTTGGCATCACCGACTGGTCCACCCTCGAACCCGAGCTTCATCCAGGCATCACCGGCAGTGCCTGGTGGCGCACTGGCCACTTCGGCACCACCCGTGTACGCATGGTCGAATACACCCCCGGCTACCTGGCCGATCACTGGTGCTGGCGTGGGCATGTGCTGCTGTGCCTCGAAGGCGAGCTGCACACGGAACTGGAAGATGGCCGTCAATTCACGCTGACGGCCGGGATGAGTTATCAGGTGGGAAACAACATGGAAGGGCATCGCTCCTCGACGCGGGTTGGCGCCAAGCTGTTCATCGTGGATTGAACCGGCGCCAGCCCATCAATGCATCTTGCCAGGGGCCATGCCATCCAACCCGCGGGCAGCGGCCTTGACCTCGACGGTCTGCCGCTCGCCCTTGGCGTTTTCCACGGTCAAGGTCAGCGGCACCTGGTCGCCTTCCTTGATCTGCCCGGTCAGGCCCATCAGCATCACGTGATAACCGTCCGGGTCGAGCTTGACCGGGGTGCCTGCGGGCAGGGTGATCGAGTCCACCGGGCCCATTCGCATCACATCGTCCTTCATGCTCATTTCATGGATCTGCACGTCCTTGGCCACCGGCGAGGCGACGCGCAGCAGTTTGCTGTCGCTGTCGGCCGTCACGGTCATGAACGCGCCACTGGATGGCTGGCCCGGCACCGTGGCGCGCACCCACGCGTCGCTGACCTGGACCTGGGCGCTGGCGTGCGCGGCGAGGCCCAGCAGGGACAGGCCGATCAGGGTGCGCTTGAGGTGTTGAACGGCAGTCATTAGCAGACCTCCATGACGGTGAGCAGGTCTTCTGCACACTCTTTAGCGTTAAGGGATGCCGACAGGCCCAGGCGCAGGTTGCCGCGGGTGTCGAACACGAAACTGGTGGCGGTGTGGGACAGGGTGTAGGTGTCGCCGGCGGGGACCTTTTCATAAAAGATCCCGAATTCCTTGGCGGCCACGGCGATCTCTTCCGGGGTGCCATACAGCGCTTCGAAGCTGGGGTCGAAGGCCTTGACGTAGCGGTCGAGGATCTCTGGCGTGTCGCGCTCGGGGTCGAGGGTGATAAAGATCACCTGCATGATCTCGCCGTCGCGGCCCATCAGTTTCTTGGCCTGGGCGGCGCGGGCGAGGGTGGTCGGGCACACGGCCGGGCACTGGGTGAAGCCGAAAAACACCACCGGCATCAGGCCACGGTACGAACTCAAGGTGACGGTTTCACCCTGGGTATTCTTGAGCTTGAAGGTGCGGCCCATGATCTTGTCGCTCAAGTCCTTGCCGTACTTGAAATTCAACTTGGGGCTGTTGTCACAACCGGCCAGCAGGCCCAGACCCAACAGGCCCATGCCGGTCAGGACCTTGCGGCGGGTGAATAACGTACTCATCAACTGTGCATCCTGTGAAGCGCCTGCCTTGCTCTGGATCTATACGCCAGGCGTTGAAAAGGAGTAAACGCGGAGGGCGCCAAGTCTACCAACCCTGGCCGATGCGCGTAATCTGCGACGTTCTGCCACAGGGGCGCGCCGCGCTTCATCCCTGCGGGGCTTCGATGGTAGAGTCGCCGCCATGAAACTGCGCCGCTCGGACCGTTCGCTGATCGCCTGGACCCTGTACTTCTGTGTCCTGCTGAACCTGTTCGTGTGCGGTTTGGGCCATGGCCAGATGCTCGGCCAGCAGCTCAATGGTGTCGGTGGCGCGTTCTGTTCGGTGGACAGCAACCAGGCGCCACTTTCCGACAAAGGGTTGGGTAGCACGGCTTCCAGCGATATCTCGAACTACTTTGCCTGCCCGCTGTGCGCTGCCGCGAGCGTGGCCATCGTGTACCTGATCGGCCTGGCCTGGCTGCTGGGCCTCGGCCAGACCCCACGACCGGCCCATGAACGGCGCAACAAGGCGCCGCCGCGTTATTCCTGGCCCTCGGCCAACCCCCGCGCATCCCCCGCATTCTGACGTGTGCCTTGGGCTTCCTGTGATCAGGAGGCGTTTTATCGTCACGACTGTGAGTGCGTTTTATGAAGCCTCTATTGCCTGCCGGCGCCAGCCGCCTGGTCAGCAAGGCGGCGCGCCGCCTGCACACGGAGCCGGCGCGGCCGGAATACCCGAGCAATTCGCGTAGCTTCGTGCATCTGGATGCACGCCTATTGCCCTATTGGCACACCTTGTTCGACATCTGCCCGGCGCTGCTCAAGCTCGACCCGCCCGAGGGCTTGAACCTGTTTCGCAGCTTCATGACCTGGGCCTACCACAACCAGCTGGCGCAGGACTGGACCTGGCACCTGAACATCGGCCGTTGGCTGCTGGTCTCGCCGTACCGCGCGCAGATCGACGATGAACCGATCGACGCGTTCATGGCCGCGGCGGCGGCGCGGTGGGTCGATACCGATGACAGCCAGGCCCAGGGTGTGGTCCTGGCCTGGCAGGGTTCGGAAGTCTTCGATTGGAAGGGCAGCGCGTTTGCGCTTGATGAACAGCCGCCGTTGCCGCCTCCCGCCTGGGACTTCGCCTGGTGCCCGCTGACCCGGCGTGGCGGTTTCAGCGCTTGGTTGCCGGTGCCGTGAAGTGCCCGCCGCCGGCGCCCCGTGGAGGCTTGCACGCCCCGGCGAGGCTCGCGGGCTCCGGCGATTGTTACAAAAAGTGAAAAACTGAATGACGGTTTTAGCGACTATTTCCCGGCCGCCCAACGCTATACCGTGCGCGCACCCGTTAGATGCAGCACCACCCGACTGACAAAGAACAGGGTTGGGCTGTGACGGGTCGCCTCAATTACTTTCAGGAGCCTTCATGAACCACAAGACTTGCATGGCGCTCGCCGTCTCCCTGGGCGCCGCGCAGCAGGTGGCTGCGTCGGGTTTTATCGACGACAGCAAAGCCAGCCTCGACCTGCGCAATTTCTACTACAACCAGGACACCCGAAACGCCAAAGCCCCTACGGATAAGGAGTGGGGCCAGGCGTTCATGTTCAACTACCAGTCCGGTTTCACCGAGGGACTGGTCGGTTTTGGTCTGGACCTGCAAGCCATGTATGGCCTGCGCCTGGACGCCTCGGGGCGCGCGGGCAAGGCTGGTGAAGACAACACCCCCGGCAGTGTTTTCCCGTTGTCCGATGGCAAGGCCGCCAACGACTTCAGCAAGACCGGCGCCACCGGCAAGATGCGTATCTCCCAGACTCAGTTCAAAGCCGGCACGCTGATGCCCAAGCTGCCCGTGCTGACGACTGAAGACGGCCGGCTGTTGCCGCAGACGTTCCGTGGCTATCAAGTGGACTCCAAGGACCTGCAGGGCTTCAACCTGATCGCCGGTAAAATCGAGCAGGTACTGGACCGTAACTCCAGTAACGGCCAGGGCATGTCCATTGTCGGTGCGAATGATCCGGTCAAGGGTAAGTCCAGCAACCAGTTCTACTACGGTGGGGTGGATTATGCCGTCAGCAAGCAACTGCAACTGCAGTACTACTACGCCAACCTGGAGAATTTTTACCAGCAGCACTTCTTGGGCCTGATCCACAACTGGCAGTTGCCGGTGGGGCAGTTCAAGACTGACCTGCGCTATTTCTACAGCACCGCCGACGGCAAGAACGCCAGCGCCGCCGGGCGTGGCGAAGGCTATGTCAGCTCGGGGTATTACGGTGCGGGCGTCAACGCCGGCAAGGTCGACAACCGCCTGTGGAGTGCGCTGTTCACTTACGGCCTGTACGGGCATTCGCTGAGTCTCGGTTATCAGAAGACCACCGGTGAAAGTGACTTTCCGCATATCAACCAGGGGCAGGGTCGTTCGCTGTACCTGATCACCAACTCCCAGTCGCTGAAGTTCGTCAATGCCGGGGAACAGGCCACGGTAGGCAGCTACGCCTACGACTTCAGCAGCCTTGGCCTTCCGGGCCTGCGCTCGAGCGTGACCTACATCCGCGGCAGCCACATCCAGACGGCAGGTCGCGACAACAGCGAGTGGGAGCGCGACCTGCGTGTCGATTACGTGATCCCCTCGGGCACGTTCAAGGGCCTGGGCCTGACCTGGCGCGGTGCGGTGTGGCGCGGTAACGACACGGCCGACAAGGACGAGACGCGACTGATCGTCAGCTACAGCATCCCACTGCTGTAAGCCGCACTCTCGCAACGCTTGATCGGTATCAAGGCCACGCGTTGCGCCAGGCCGCACACTGAAGTCCCAACGGCCGGTCCCCTTGAGAGGCCACCATGCTTTACCCCGTGTTTTTAGTGGCTCACCTGTTCGCCGCGCTGATCTTCATCGGCACGGTGTTTTTCGAGGTGCTGATCCTGGGGCACCTGCACCGGCAATTGCCGGCGCGGGTGATGGTGTTGGTGGAGCAGGGCGTCGGCCAGCGTGCCCGGGTATTGATGCCGTGGGTGTTGCTGGTACTGTTCGGCGCGGGCCTGGGCATGGTCTGGCTGCGTTACCTGCCGGTGCTGGCTGCGCCGTCGGCCTCGGCTTTCGGCACCTTGCTGACCCTCAAGCTGATCCTGGCGGCCAGCGTGCTCCTGCATTTTCTGCTGACCATGGCGCGCATGCGCTGGGGCTCGGTGAGTGCGCGTTATGTCCGCTGGGTGCATCTGAGCCTGTTCGCGCACATGGTCGCCATTGTGCTGCTGGCCAAGGGCATGTTTTACCTGAACTGGTAGACGGGCGGGGCTGCGACCTTGATGCACATCAAGGCGTGTGGCCCAAGCGCACCGGACAATGCACCACCGCCGCCCGAACCGGAGTCCGTCATGCGTACCCTTCTTCATCCCGCTCGCTTTCGTCACGATCAAGGCGTGTTGGACTTGGCTTGCCAAACGGACACCCGTCGCTTCCATGCCGGTGTCGGCTCCCTTGACCTGTTGCGCGCCTTGCGCAACAGCCGCCAGTGCCAGCGGCCCTTGGCATTGAACCTGCACTGGCCGGCGGGCGACGTTGGCGCTGAGTATTTGCACAGCCTCACCCAGGAAATCCAACTGATCGGCTGCCAACTCGGCGGCCGCCAGCCGGTCGATCACTTTCACCTGCGCGGCACCACACCGGCGTTCGCCCAGGTGCAGCAGTTGATGGCGCAGTTGCACGAGCGCTTCAATTTTCTCGACCACGACCGGGGTGACTACTGCGTCGACCTCGACCCCGGGCACACGGACTGGGCCACCATGGGCCTGCTGCGCGAACAAGGTTTCAACCATGCAAGCATCGGCGTGCCGGACGCCAACCGCGAGGGGCCGCTGTGCCAGGCGCGGTATCAGGACCCGGCGCCGATCGAATCGCTGGTGGATGCGGCCCGCACCTTCGGGTTTCGCTCGGTGAACATCGACCTCGGCTACGGCCATGCCTGGCAGACCCCGGCCAGTATCGAGCTGAAACTGGCCAGCCTGATCGCCCTGGAGCCGGATCGCTTGCAGGTATTCGATTACGCCCATGCGCCTGTGCGCTATCAATCCCAACAACCCCAGGCGTTCAGCAGCGAGGCGGATAAGAGCGCGATGCGCCGTATTTGCTTCCAGCTCCTGGCCGCGGCGGGCTATCACTACATCGGCCTGGGGCAGTTCGCCCGTGCCGACGACGACCTCAAGCAAGCCCAGGAACGCGGGCGCCTGAGCCGTAACTGCGAAGGCTTCACCCTGCACGGTTACTGCGACCACATCGGTTTCGGCGTGGGCGCCATCAGCCAGATCGACACGTTGTGCGCGCAGAACACGGCCGATGCCCGCGAGTACCGTGAGCAATTGGGCAATGGTCAGCTCGCCACATGCCGGGGCTGGTTCCGCGAAACCTCTGACCCGGTGCGCCTGCACGTGGCCGAACGCCTGGCCTGTGACCTGGAGCTGGATGTGCAGGCGGTGGAACGGCGCTACGGCCTGGTGTTCGCACGCTATTTCGCCTACCTCTGGCCGTTGCTGGAAGCGCTGCACCGCGACGGTCTGATCGAGTTGTCCCCGACGTTCATCTGGTTGCTGCCCGCCGGCCTGCCACAGGTGGACGGTATTTGCGCATTGTTTGAACGTGCCGTGCTCGCCACCCCGGTCAGCGCCAACGACGAGGTGATCGACACATGAGTGCTTTTGAATTCGACCGTGCCCTGGTCCACAAATACGACCGACCGGGGCCACGCTATACCTCGTACCCGACCGCGCCGCAGTTCAACAGCGCCTTTGCCCTGGATGACTATCACCAGGCGGTCCGCGCCAGCCATGAGGTGGCCGCGCCCAAGGCGTTGTCGGTGTACATCCACATCCCGTTTTGCCAGAGCCTTTGCTATTACTGCGGTTGCCACAAGATCATCACCCGCAAGACCCATCGGGCCGTGGAGTACCTGGCGTATCTCAAGCGTGAGATCCAGATGCAGGCGGCGCTGTTCGAGCGTTCCCGGCGCCTGACCCAGTTGCACCTGGGCGGCGGTACGCCGACCTATCTGGACGACGCGCAATTGGCCGAGCTGATGGCCTGCCTGGCCGAACACTTCACCCTGGATGACAGCGACGCCCATGAGTTCTCCATCGAGGTCGACCCGCGCACCATCAGCGTTGAGCGGATCAACACGTTGCGCGGCCTGGGCTTCAATCGCCTGAGCTTCGGCGTGCAGGACTTCGACCCCGACGTGCAGGCGGCGGTCAATCGTGTGCAAAGCGAAGCGCAGATTCTGCAACTGGTGGCCGCAGCGCGTGAGGCGCGCTTCAAGTCGGTGAGCGTCGACTTGATCTATGGCCTGCCGCTGCAAACCGTGGACAGCTTCGACGTGACCTTGAGCAAGCTGATCGCCCTGCGCCCTGATCGGGTGGCGGCCTACAGCTACGCACACCTGCCGAGCCAGATCCGCGCCCAGCGCATGATCCGCCCCGAAGACATGCCGCCGCCGGCGCGCAAGCTGGAACTGCTGGAACTGACCATCCGCCGCCTGACCGAGGCCGGTTACGTCTACATCGGCATGGACCACTTCGCCTTGCCCGACGACGAGCTGGCGCTGGCCCGTGCCAACGGTACCTTGCAGCGCAACTTCCAGGGCTATTCGACCCACGCCGACTGCGACCTGATCGGCCTCGGCGTGTCGGCCATCGGCAAAGTCGGTGACAGCTACAGCCAGAGCGTCAAGGAACTGTCCCAGTACTACGCCCGACTCGACGCGGGGATGCTGCCGGTGCAGCGCGGCTATCGGCTCAACCCGGATGACGTACTGCGCCGCGAGGTGATCAATGGCCTGATGTGTGATGGTCGAGTCGACTTCCCACAGATCGAGGCCACCCATGGCGTGCGCTTCAACGACTATTTCGCCGAGGCACTGCTGCAATTGGACGAGCAGGTGGCGGACGGGTTATTGCTGATCCAGGCCGATGCGCTGCAACTGTTACCCAAGGGCCAACTGATGGTGCGCAGCGTGGCGATGGCCTTTGACGCCTACCTGGGCGGCGCGCACAAAGGCCAGTTTTCCCGCACGGTTTAAGCGAAGAGGCCTGTATCCGCTGTGGGAGCTGTTGATCGCCATGTCCGCCCGCAGCGCGGTCCCACATTTGATCGTGGTTGTTTTTGAATACTGGGCTAGTCGGCAAAACTGCGATCGAAGAAATAAATCTTCCCAGGCTTCAAGTTCTCCATCGTCGCCTGGGGCCTGCCGCCTTCGCCTTGTTTCTTGCGCCCCGTTTCCCGCAAATACTCCTGCTCAGTCAGCTTCAGCAAACGCTGGCGAATGCTGGTCTTCAACACCGGCCGCGCGAGCACCAGTGAGAAGATCGCCGTCGCTTCCGGTGCGCTGAATTCCTGGCCCAGGAACATCAGCGGCAAGCTGCTGTACAGCGACTTGGACAGTAACCGCTCCTGCACGGCGGCCACGATGGCGTTGTGATCGAACGGCAACTTGATGCGGCCGTCGGCTACCGCATCCAGCGAAAACCAGCCTTGATGCTCGCCCAGCGTCACCTCATCCGCGATGATCGCCAGGTAGAAAGTGGACGACGACCAGCAACGCGGGTCGCGGAACGCGTCGCCCACCGTACCCACTTGCTCGCTCCACACCAGGTCGAGGCCGACTTTGTCACTCGCGCGCAGGCGCTCCACGGCATCCGTGAGGCTCAGGTCCTGCACGTCGCCATTCACCACCATACCCGGCAGGGCCCAATGCCCGGCGAAGGGTTCGGCGTCGCGCTTGTTCAGCAGCAGCTTCAGTTCTCCTGCCGCGCGGCAGTAGAACAGCACGCACAGGTCGACGGTGTGGAGGTAGGCGCTAAGTGGCATGTGCAGTCCTTCTAAACAGCGGGGGGCACAGTCTAACGGATCGAACAAATATGTCATGTACTGACTAAAGCCTAGATAAACAAATCTTTCTTGCAATGAAAGTACATGACGTGTACTTTTGTTTTCAGGCCACAGGAGACCCGCCATGACCCTCTCGAAACATGCCATCGCTTCATTCGACGTCGACGCCCAGAAGAGCTTTACGCCGCTGTGCCCCAACGAATTGCCAGTGGCCGAAGGGGACCTCATCGGTGCCGAACTCAACTACATGGCCAGCCTCGCGGGCTACCGTGTCGGCAGCAAGGACGCCCACACTCCGCATGCGCCGTGGGTGGTCAAGCAACACAGCGAGATGCTGCAACCCACCGGCCTGGCTCACGCCGATGTCACCTGGGTCAGCCACTGCGTGCCGGGCACCGAGGGCTTCACCCTGCTCGACGAACTGCCCACCCCGTATGACTACGATTACTTCATCTGGAAAGGTGTCGAACCCGACCTGCACCCTTACGGCGCCTGCTACCACGACCTGCACGACAAGCTGTCCACGGGCGTGATCGAGTACCTCAAGGCCCAGGGCGTAAGCCGCGTGATCGTCGGCGGCCTGGCCCTCGACTACTGCGTCAAGACCACCGCGTTGCAACTGCTCAAGGCCGGCCTGGAAGTGGTGCTGCACCTGCCGGCGTGCCGCGGTATTACGCAGGAGGGCGGCGTACAGGCCGTCAACGAGTTGCTCAAGGCCGGTGCCGGCATCAGCCGCACCCGCGAAGAACTGGCCGCGATGGCCACGCGTTAAGGAGATACGCCATGGAAAGTGCCTACGACTACGAAACCCCGGTGATCCAGGGTTTGCTCGACACCGACTACTACACCTTCACCATGATGCAGGCTGTGTTGCACCAGCATCCGAATGTCGACGTCGAGTACAACTTCATCGTCCGTTCCAAGGAAAAACTGGGCCACTTGATCCCGCAACTGCGCGATGAACTGGAAAAACTCGCCGGCCTGCAGATGCGCGAAGGCGAGCTGCGCTTTCTGTTCAACCCACGCTTTCGCGAATACCTCACGCCGGATTACGAGCGCTTCCTCGGCCTGTTCCGCTTCAACCTGCGCTATATCCACGTCAGCGAAGTCGACGGCCAACTGAACATCCGCGTCGTCGGCCCGATGTTGCACTGCATCATGTTCGAACAGCCGGTATTGGCGCTGGTCAGCGAGCTGCGCAACCGTGACAAATACCCCGATGTGAGCCTGGAGGACGTCACCCGCAAGCTCTACCAGAAATTCGACTGGCTGGAGAAAAACCTCAGCCGCGACGAACTTGCCGACCTGCGCGTCTCCGACTTTTCCACGCGCCGGCGCCTGTCGTTCAAGACCCAGCGCGAAGTGGTGGACATCATGCGCCGCGACTTCCCCGGCCAGTTCGTCGGCACCAGCAACGCGCACCTGGCCTACGCGTTCGACCTGCCGCTGATCGGCACCATGGCCCACCAATGGTTGATGGTGCACCAGCAACTGGGCCGCCTGCGCGAAAGCCAGAACGCCGCCCTGGAAAACTGGGTACGTGAATACCGCGGCCGCCTGGGTATCGCCCTGACCGACTGCATCAGCACGGACTTCTTCCTGAAGGACTTCGACCTGTACTTCGCCAAGCTCTACGACGGCCTGCGCCAGGACTCCGGCGACCCTATCGTCTGGGCCGATAAAGTCCTGGCCCGCTACAAACAACTGGGTATCGACCCGATGACCAAGGACCTGATGTTCTCCGACGGCCTGAACTTCGAGAAATGCCTGCCGATCCTGCGCCATGTGCGCGGCAAGGCCAGGTTCGGCTTCGGCATGGGCACCAGCCTGGCCTGCGATGTGGAAGGCGTCGAGCCGCTGAGCATCGTGATGAAACTGGTGCGGGTACACGGTGAGCCGGTGGTGAAATTCTCGGATGACCCGATCAAGAATGTCTGCGAAGACGCTTCGTTTTTGCGGTACGCAACGCAAGTATTCAACGTCGGCCGCGTGGAGGTGTGACATGCAAACCCAGGACCGTATTGCCCTGGAACTGAATATCAACCGCTCGTTGGTCAAGGGGGGAGCGCCCCGGGAGATCCAACGGCGTATCGACTTCATCAAAACCACCCTGCGCCATTCCGGTTGCAAGGCTCTGGTGCTGGGCATCAGCGGCGGCGTCGATTCGCTGACGGCCGGGCGCCTCTGCCAACTGGCGGTAGAGCAACTGCGCAGCGAAGACTACGCCGCAGGCTTTATCGCCCTGCGCTTGCCCTACAAAACCCAGGCCGACGAAAGCGACGCCCAGGCCTCCCTGGCCTTCATCACCCCCGACCACATCGACACCCTCAACATCGCCGCCAGCGTCGACGGCCTGATGGCCTGCCTCACCGCCACCGAAGCCAGCGCCGCACAGGTCGACTTCATCAAAGGCAACGTCAAGGCCCGCACCCGCATGATCGCGCAGTACGCGATGGCCAACCTGCACAACGGCCTGGTGGTCGGCACCGACCACGGCGCCGAAGCATTGATGGGGTTTTTCACCAAGTTCGGCGACGGCGCGTGCGACCTGGCCCCGTTGTCGGGCCTGACCAAGACCCAGGTGCGCCTGCTGGCTGATGCCCTCGGTGCCCCGGCGAATCTTGTGCACAAACAACCTACCGCCGACCTCGAAGAGCTGGCACCGGGCAAGCTGGATGAGCAGGCATACGGCTGCACTTATGAAGAGATCGACGCCTACCTGATGGGTGAGCCGGTGGGCGAACGGGTGCGAACGATTGTGGAGCAAGCCTATCTGAAGACCGCCCACAAACGCGCGCTACCCATCGCACCTCGGTAGGCGCCGAGCAGGCGGATGAAACGCTACCGCTCAATCGACCGACTCCACCGCGCATTCCACTCCGGCCGCGCCTGGTTCACCTGGTCCCAATCAATCGAAATCGCCGTCTGCAAATAACCCTGCATCGCCTCCACTCGGGCGCGGGTCTTGTCGCTGGTGGGCGTGGTCGGGTTTGACGGGATCTGATCACCTTCCTCCAGCGCCGGCGCCTGGGCTTCGGCGGTCAGCAGGAAGGCCGCGAGTTTCTGCGCCAGTTCCGGTTGGTCGTTGCGTGCGATCACGCATTCGGCCACGTTCAGCACCACGGCGCCTTCCTTGGGTTGCGCGTATTCCATCGGCACGCCGAGCAGTTTCTGGGTGGCGACCTGGGTCGGGGTGAGGGGGAAGATTGCCGCTTCGTCGGTTTGCACCATCTCGGAGATTTTCGCGGAGCTGGCGATGTACTCCAGCACGTTGGGGCCGACGGTTTTGGGCCAGGCCTTGAAGCCCGGTTCCACGTTGGTCTCTGAGCCACCCTGGAGGCGGTTGAACATCAGGAAACCGTGCAGGCCGAAGGTCGATGAGGCCAGGGACTGGAACACCACTTTGTCCTTGAAGCGCGGGTCGGCCAGGTCCATCCACGAGGTCGGTGCAGCCCAGCCTTTCTCTTTGAACAGCCTGGCGTTGTAGCCCAGGCCGGTGACGCCGAGGGTCACGGCCACGGCTTGGTCCTTGATTTTCGCCTTGGCCGGGATCTGCTCCAGGGTCGGGCTCGGCGCCAGTTTGTCGCACAGGCCCATGGAGATGGCGCGGTACATGATGCCGTCGTCGAGGAACATCACATGCATCTGCGGGTTGTCTTTGTTGGCCTGGACCTTGGCGAGGATGTCCGACGACGTGCCGGGCACGATCACCACCTTGACGTTATTGGCCTTTTCGAACGCGGGCAGCACCTTGTCGGCATACACCCGTTCCATGGTGCCGCCGTTCATGCCCAGGTACAGCGTCGGGGCCGCATGGGCGGTGGAGGCGAGCAGAGCGAGGGACAAGCAGGACAGCGCAATACGAGTATTCATGGATGTTTTTCCTCTCAGGCTTGGAAACGACGGATGGAAAACGCTTCGATGGGTTGCCGGCTGGCCCCTGTGCAGACGATCTCTGCCAGGGCTTCACCGACCGCCGGGCCCAGCTGGAACCCTGCGCCGGCAAAGCCGAAACCGTGGAGCAGGCCAGGCTGGGTGCTGCTGGGGCCGATCACCGGTTCATGATCGGGTAGGTAACCTTCGGTGCCGCTCCAGGTGCGAATCGCCTGGGCACCCTTGAGAAACGGGTACAGCTCGCCGGCATGGCGCAGAATCTCCAGCACCGCCGCTTGCCCGGGCCGCGCCTGCCGGGGGCCAAGCGCAAAACCGCGACCGCCGCCGAGGATGCAATTGCCCCGGGCCACCTGGCGCGCATAAATCCCGCCGCCTTCGACACCGGTGCTGACGTTCATCACCACGGCCAGCGGCTCGGTGACCAGCATGGCCGGGTGCGCAGACGTCATGGGGACCGGCTCGCCGAATTGCGCGGCGACGGTCCCTGCCCAGGCGCCGGCGCAATTGAGCAGCCATGGTGCCTGCAGGTGCAGGCCGTTGGCGCAATCCACCTGGAACTGGCGGCTGTCATGTTCGATGCGGATCACCTCGGCCTGCTCGTAGACACACGCGCCAAGGCGTTGCGCGGCACGGGCGAAGGCGGGGGATACCAGGCGCGGGTTGGCATGGCCATCTTCGGGGCATAACGACGCACCCACTGCGATATCCCCGACCCACGGAAAACGTGCGCGCAGTTCGGCGTAATCGAGCAACTGCAAGCTCAGGTCAAAGCCCCGCGTGTGTTCGGCATACGCCTGCAACGCGGCAAAATCCCCATGACTGCGCGCCAGTTTCAAATGCCCGGAGCGCACGTATTCGCCATCGATACCGATCAAGCCGGGCAGGTCGGCCCACAATTGATGGGCGCGCTGCGACAACGGCAACTGATGCAACGGCCGTCCCTGGCGCCGCACGCCGCCATAGTTCACGCCACTGGAGTGCGAGCCGCAGAAGTCCCGTTCCACCAACGCCACACGCTGACCTTTGTGCGCCAGCATCAAGGCCGCCGACGCACCGACAATCCCGCCGCCGAGGACGATGACGTCGATCATGGCTGCACCTCCACGCCAAACGGTAGCGGCTTGATCGGGGCCTGGCCGCGCAAACGCCCGACGTCTTCTATCCCGCGACCGCTGCGCTCGGCGACGATTTCAGCCGCCGCCAGCCCGCACATGCGCCCCTGGCAGCGGCCCATGCCCACCCGGCAATGGGCCTTGACCCGATTGATTTCCCAATGACCGTCATCCACCACGGTGCGGATATCGCCAACCCGGATTTCTTCACAGCGACACAGCATCAAGTCGTCCGGCGCCTGCGCGGCCCAGTCTGCCGGGAAGGGAAACGCCGTCTCCAGGCCCTGGCGAAAGCGCTGGATGCGCGCCAATTGCCGCTCAAGCAGGGCCGGGCGCTGATGATCGATCGCGACGCCTGCATCCGCCAGCACCGCCAACGCCGCCCGCTCACCGGCCATCTGCGCGGCATCGGCACCCATGATCCCGGCACCGTCGCCCGCCAGGTACACACCGTCGACGCTGCTGCGCCCGGCACAGTCCCGTTGCGGCAGCCACGCACGGTTCAAGGCATTCCAGGCAAATTCACAACCGAGCAGGTCCGCCAACTGCGTTTCGCTGCGCAGCGCATGGGCGAAGGCCACGGCGTCGCAGGCCAGGGTGTGCTTGCGCCAACGTATGCCGCTGACCCGTTGTTCACCGTCGATCTGCTGCAGCGTCACGCCCTGATGCACGGGAACGCCATGGGCCGTGAGCCAGGCGCGGTAATACAAGCCCTTGGCCAAGGTCGCCGGTTGTCCGAGCAGCGCCGGCAAGGCGCGGCATTGGGCGCTGAACGGCGCGCTGTCGAGCACGGCGACCACATCGGCGCCGGCCTTGGCGTATTGATACGCCACCAGATACAGCAACGGCCCGCTGCCACAAAACGCCACGCGTTCGCCGATGGCGCAACCTTGGTACTTCAAGGCGATTTGCGCCGCACCCAGGCTGTAGACACCGGGCAAGGTCCAGCCCGGCACCGGCAGGATACGGTCGGTGGCGCCGGTGGCGACGATGATTCGCGAATACTCGACGCTGGCTGCGTGACCATTGTTCAACAGGTCCAGGCGCCGATCCTCGGCATTCCACACCAGGGTTTCGGGCCGGTAGTCGATCAGCGGCGCCAGTTCATCCAGGGTGCGATGCACGGCCTCGGCCTTACCCGCCTCAAATCCGTATATTTGCCTGGCGGTGCGTTGGAAGCCTAGGGGTTGGCGGCGATAGATCTGCCCGCCGCCGCGCAGGCTTTCGTCCACCAGGCACGGCGTTACGCCGTGGTCGAACAGGGTGCGCGCGGCACTGATTCCTGCCGGGCCTGCGCCCACGATCACCACCGGCTTCATAGCTGGCGCCCCGGGTCGCGGCTGATCGCCTGGCCTTCTTCCAGCAGGGTCGAACAGGCGCGCACGCGTTGTCCGTCCGCCAGGCGCACCCAGCAGTCCTGGCAGGCGCCCATCAAGCAAAACCCGGCGCGGCGTTCGGCACTGAAATCGCTGCCGCGCAGGTGCTCGGCGCAGGTCAGTACCGCCGTCAGCAGGGTGTCGCCGAGCAAGCCTGTGGCCGGTTGCCCGTCGAGGGTAAACGCCAGGGCAGGGCGTGCGGTTTCGGTCAATCGTTTGAACAAGGCCATCAATGTTTTCCCACCAGCACGCGATCCAGGCCGTAGACCCGGTCGAGCACAATCATGGCCGCCGCCGTGAGGGCAATCACCAGCGCCGACACTGCCGCCATCATCGGGTCGATGGATTCGGTGGCGTACACGTACATACGCACCGGCAAGGTTTGCGTGGCCGGCGAGCTGACGAAGATCGATAAGGTCACTTCGTCGAAACTGTTGATGAAGGCCAGCAACCAGCCGCCGGCCACGCCGGGCAGGATCATCGGCAACGTCACCAGGCGAAACAGCGTGAAGCGTCCGGCACCGAGCGATTCGGCCGCCTGCTCGGCACTGCGATCGACCCCGATCGCTGCCGCCAATACCAGGCGCAGCACATAGGGCGTGATGATCACCACGTGCGCCAGCATCAGCCAGGTGAAGCTGCCGTTGACGCCCATCAAGGCGAACAACCGCAGCATCGCCACCCCCAACACCAGGTGCGGGATGATGATCGGCGACAGGAACAACGCACTGAAGAAGTTACGTCCCGGGAACTGATACCGGCTGATTGCAAGCGCCGCCGGCACTGCAATCAGCGTCGCCAGGGTTGCAGCGGTAAATGCCAGGATCAGGCTGTTGTAGAACGCCTGGATAAAGTCGGCACGCTCGAACACCGCGCGAAACCAGCGCAGGGAGAAGCCCGACGTGGGCAGGCTCAAGGTATTTTCCGGGGTGAAGGCCACCAGGCACACCACCACCAGCGGCGCCATCATGAACACCACCACCAGGCCGTGGAAGCCAAGGGCCAAAGGACCGTTTCTGGACATGCGCTTAAACCCCCAGGGACTTTTTGTAGCGGCCTTCGACCATGCGGTTCCAGCTCAGCATGATCAGCAGATTGACCAACAGCAGGACCACCGCGATGGTCGCGCCCATGGGCCAGTTGAGTTCCGAGAGGTACTGGTCGTACACCACGGTGGCGACCATTTTCAGGCGCCGCCCACCAAGCAGGCCGGGGATCGCAAAGGAGCTGGCGGCCAGGCCGAACACGATCAGGGTGCCGGACAGCACGCCCGGCATTACCTGGGGCAACACGATCTTGCGCATCACCGTGGCCTGGCTCGCGCCCAGCGACAAAGCCGCCTGTTCGGCCGAGGGGTCGAGCTTTTGCAGGGAGGTCCACACTGGAATGATCATGAACGGCAGCATCACGTGTACCAGCGCAATGATCACCGCGAACGGCGTGTACAACAGCTTCACCGGGCGCCCGCCCAATGCCTGGATCACCTGGTTGACCAGCCCGTCGGCGCCGAGCAGCAGGCTCCAGCCGAACGCTCGCACCACCACCGAAATCAACAACGGCGTGAGGATCAGGATCAGGAAGATCGAGCGCCACGGCGTACCCATGCGGCTGAGGATGTAGGCTTCGGGCACGCCAATCACCACGCAGAGCAGCGTCACTAGCGCGCTGATCCAGAAGGTGCGCCAGAAGATTTCGTAGAAGTACGCGTCGCTGAACAACGCCAGGTAATGAGCCAAGGTCCACTCATCGGCCTTAACCCCCACTTGGTAGTCGAACACGTTGAACGACAGCACCAGGGTCAGGCCCAGCGGCAGAATCAGCAGCCCGGCGAACAGCAGCAACGCCGGCAGCGAGAGTAGATAGCCGCGACTCATGGGTGCACCTCATCCGCCGTCAGCACCCGCAGCAAGTCGGCTTGCCAGTCCAGGCCGACTGCCGCGCCGCTACCCAGCGGCGCGCTGCCGTCGTTGCTGCGCACCACGGTGATTTCGCCCAGCGCGGTATGGATTCGGTACAGCCACTGGCTGCCGAAGAAGTAGCGGTCGAGCACCTGGCCTTGCAGGCGACCTTCGCTTGCGCCCACCAGCTGGATTTTTTCCGGGCGCAGGCTCAAGACCAGTTCGCCGTCACCCGCGGCGTGGCGCACCTGCGGGATGCCGCGTGCGTCGTAATCGCCGGCCAGCAGGTTAGCCTTGCCGACGAAGTCCGAGATAAAGCGCGTCCGCGGGTGTTCATACAGCTTGTAGGGCACGTCGATCTGCGTCACGCGCCCGGCCTGCATCACCACCACACGGTCGCTGATGGACAGCGCCTCGGCCTGGTCATGAGTGACCATCAGGGTGGTGATGCCCACCGCGTGCTGGATGCGGCGGATTTCAAACTGCATCTCTTCGCGCAGGTTCGCGTCGAGGTTGGACAGCGGCTCATCCAGCAACAATACCGGCGGCTCAATCACCAGCGCGCGCGCCAGGGCCACGCGTTGGCGCTGGCCGCCGGACAATTCCCGGGGGTAACGGTCGGCGTGGGGGGCCAGGCGCACCAGCTCCAGCACGGTCTTGACCTTGGCGGCGATCTCGGCGGCCGGCACTTTGCGCATCTTCAGGCCGAAGGCGATGTTGTCGCGCACGGTCATGTGCGGGAACAGCGCATAGCTTTGGAACACCACGCCCAGGCCACGGCTGGCGGGCTTGGCGTGGGTGATGTCGCGACCGTCGAGCAGGATCTGCCCAGCGCTCACGTCGACGAAGCCGGCGATCATTTGCAGGGTGGTGGTCTTGCCGCAGCCCGAGGGGCCGAGCAGGGAAACGAACTCGCCTTTTTCCACCGCAAGGTCAGTGGCGACCACCGCGTCGACGGCGCCGTAGCGTTTGCTCAAGGCGTTGAGTTGGAGAAATGCCATGTCTGCGTTCCACCTTTTTTGAGTCGCGTCGAAACGCGCTTTTTTGTTTTGGGCAGATGCGAAAAGGGTGTTGCGGGTGCGTTGGCGCTCGATCTTGAGTCGGCTGCCGGTTGTTGTTCATTTCGCCCCTGTGGACGCAGATTAGGACGAAGACTAGGATGGGCGAAAGATGGAATTTCACTGAATGGAGTGTTTTTTTCAGTTTTATTCACTGACAAGAATTATTGATGAGATAACACGTTATGAATTCTACTGAGCGGAATGAAAATACCAAGGAAGTGGGTGCGGGCGGCGTGTCTCGCTTGTTCGCATTGCTGCGTACCTTGGGCGGCGTGCCCGACGGCGGCGAACGCGTGACCCAGCTCGCACAACAGGTCGGCCTGTCCCAACCCACCACCCACCGCCTGCTGCGCAGCCTGATGGATGAAGGTATGGTCGAGCAGGACGCGCGCAGCAAACGCTATCGCCTGAGCCTGGAGTTCTTCGCTCTGGCGGCGAACGCGGGCAAGACCGGCAACCTGCGCGACCTGGTAAGGCCGAGCATGCTGCGCCTCAGTGCGTCCCTGGGGGATTCATTGTTTTTGCTGGCGCGCAGCGGCTTTGATGCGATTTGCCTGGACCGCAGCGAAGGCCCGTACCCGATTCGTACTTTCACGGGTGATATCGGCGGGCGCGTGGCATTGGGCGTGGGGCAGGGCAGCCTGGCGATCCTGGCCTTTTTGCCGGAGGAAGAGCGCGAGACGGTGATCCGCTACAACTTGCCAAGGCTCAAGGATTTTCACCTGTATGACGAGGTGCTGTTGCGTTCGGAAGTGGAGAACGTGCGCAATCTGGGTTATGCGGCGCGCAATACCGGCGTGCTGGAAGGCATGGCGGGATTGGCGGTGCCGATCCTGAACCGGGACGGCCATGCGGTGGCAGCATTGAGCGTGGCGACCATCAGTGACCGGTTGGGGCCGAGTCGCCTGCCGATGGTGGTGGAGTTGCTCAAGCGCGAAGCGGCGGCGATCGGGCCCCGGATCAATCCGTTTGATCCGACGCTGCGCCGGCCCTCACAGACCTTTGGTGGGTAGGTCATCCAGATACCGAGACCTGCAGCGCGCCAGCTCCAGAGCGTAGCGTCCAAGCCCCTTGACGCACATCCGTTTTCGGCAGCAAGAATCGGAGTGCGGGTACATTTCGAACACCCTTACGGTGAGACTCCAAACTTAGAGGCGTTCACCATGGCTTCCGTATAGTTGGCCTTTTCCCCTTAACTACTGCAACAACTTTTTTACGGCGGCGGGCTTATTTGTTTAGCGGTGTGGTTCGTTCTCAGCAAGAGCCAACCGAAGCAAGAACCCGCACCTGCCTCGGATTGATCCAACCACTCAACTGCCCTCGACGATTTGTCATCTGATGGGCGGGTGACTACGTAAGTGAATACCATGTCTTGGTTTTGCGCCGTCCGCTGGATGACTTGGCCGGGCGGACGCACTTCTTGAGTTTGACTTATGTACCGGGCTCTTTATTGTCTAAAAAACGATGCCTTTTCATCCGGTACATTTCATTATCCGAGTAGGTGAGCAGTGTGTCGGCATCCTTGCCGTCCTCGGGATAATAGGCAACGCCGATACTGCACGACGGCATCTTGAGTGCGCCGAATTCAGGCGGTAGTGGCGCAGCCATGACGTCGTGAATCTGTTCTAACTTTTTGGAAATGGCGTCTCTCGACTGGATATCGGTCAACAGCACCGTAAATTCATCGCCGCCCATCCGGGCCACGGTATCCGTCTCACGTATGCAGCTTTCTAGACGTCGGGCAATCATGCAAAGAATACGATCCCCCGCGGCGTGGCCATGGACGTCATTGATACTCTTGAAGTCATTGATATCCAGAAACAGCAAAGCCAACTGACTATTGTGACGGTGCGCGACGTGCAGGGCAGATTTCAGTCGATCACTGAAAATCGAGCGGTTGGTTAGTTTTGTCAGCGGATCATGATGCGCGAGGAAACGTAACTCCTCCTCGGCCTGAGTCAAAGCCGTCACGTTGCGTGCGACGCCAATCCTTGCACCAACCTCTTCCGACCAGAATGCCGCCCACAGGATGTACACGACGCCTCCATCCTTACGGATGTAACGGTTGCGGAAATCGAAGTGGAATTGACCATTCATGACGCGGGCAATCGAGTCCCGTGTGCTAGCCAGGTCTTCAGGATGCATATAGCGGGTGATAGGGGTGCCGTTCAGCTCGTCAGGACGGTAACCCAGCAGGGCCTCACAGGCATCACTCACAAAAACAATGTGGTCGTCTCTATCAACCACAAACACTGTATCCAACATCAGATGGATCAGTTTGGGGTAGAGCGCTTGTAGGTCAACGGCCATAAGTCATGGGGCATATCCGATTCATAGAGCGCGATCATAGCCTGATCGATAAGGCCTGCGGCGAGTAATCTTACCGGCAAGTATGGGAGCACGTATGCCAGGCGAATACGACCTCATGCCACTCTTGCTTGGTGCGATGGTGTCTGCCTAAACGCGGAAGCTGTTTGCCCTGGATTTATCCGCCTTGGTGCGAGCCAAGCTCAGTCAGCAGACGATTGACCGCCGCGCTTGATTCTTCCATTTCGCTTGCGGCGCGCAGTACAGCGCTCCAGTCATTTTCAATGATTGCCCTCATAAAAAGTATGGAAACGCTTCACCGGATGAGCTATCGTTTTTTTGACATCGTATTGCCACTATTCAAATAACAGGCTGATGCCATTTGCAGGAGTGCTGGTAGTGAATGAAAGCTCTTCTCAAATAGGCTTGCGTCAGTGGATCTGGCGGGCGTTCATGCAGAGTGCATTAATCCCGTTGGTCCTGGTGGAGACGATTCTGATTGCTTGTTACCTGCTGACCAATCAGGCGATCCGTGTATCGCAACTCGATTATTTGGAACGCAGTGCAATTGAAAGCCTTGGCGCAACTGCCGACCAGAACACCCGAATCATTCAAGATCAATTAACCCACATCGCCGATGTCACTCAGCTATTTGCGGATATGACGGCTAACTCACTGCGTGCCGCTTCAACACCCTTGAGTGAAACATTAAGCACTTCTGCTGATGGGGCTCTTTACAGTGGAAAAGACCTGGGCGGAGCGGCGTCGTTCTACTCGTCGGTCACACCTGTCGCGCAACAGAACCTGGGTAAAGTGCAGAAGTTGTCCAGCCTCGACCCATTGATGCGTGCGATCAAAGATCATGAACCGATGGTCGCCAGTGTCTATTTCAATACGTGGGACAGTTACAACCGGATTTATCCGTGGATTCGTGCCGATGAACAATATCCGCATGATATGCAGATACCCGGTTATAACTTTTATTATCTGGCCGATGCCGAACATAACCCGCAGCGAGGGGTTCGCTGGACTGACGTCTACCTCGACCCGGCGGGTCATGGCTTGATGATGTCCGCGATCGCGCCTGTTTATGAGCGCAACTTTCTCGAAGGCGTGGTCGGGCTGGATATCACCGTGGGCGATCTGCTGAAAGAAATTTCCACGCTTAAGGTGCCGTGGGGCGGGTACTTGATGCTCGTCGGCGCGGACATGAAGATCATGGTGTTACCGCCCGAAGCCGAACATGACTTTGAAAAAGGCAACTGGAGTGGTTCGGGGGCAAAGGCCACGAATGAAGGCGCGGTCAACCTTGCGGGTTCAAATCTGATCGACGCGGTGGACCCTCGGGAGTTGGCGGCCGCTGTCGCGCGCAATAGTCGTGGCAGCGCCGAAATCGTGCTCAACGGGCGCACCCATCTGGTCGCATGGGCCGAAGTGAAGCCGGCGGGCTGGCGATTGCTGGCGGTCGCCGATGAAGAGGACGTCATGGCGGCCACGAACAGCTTGGCGCTCCATTACCGCAACATCGGCTATTTGATGATTGCCGGCCTGGTGATGTTTTACCTCGCGTTCTTCAGTTACATGTGGATTCGTGCGCGCAAATTGAGCCATAGCCTGCGGCGGCCGATCCGCGATATCAGAGACATGCTGCAGCAAATTGGCAACGGCCAGTGGCTCCCGCAGCGCGCGCGTTCGAGCATTCGTGAGCTGGATGAAATGGCGGGCAACGTGCTGTCAATGGGCGCCCAACTGTCATCCAGTGAAGCACGGCGCAACGCGGCGCAGAACCGCCTCAATCTTGTCGTTGAAAGCATCACCGCCGGGCTCTGGGAATACCGCCTGGATACTGATCGCCTGTCGTTGAGCGAAGCGTTCTGCACCCGTTTCGGGGTGCCGGCGTGCCAACTGGAGCGCTTCTGTTTTTACGATCACGTCGACCCCGAAGATGTGCAGGCGCTTGATCGGGCGTTCAACGCGTTGCGCACCGGCACCGCATCGGTGATCGACCTGGAGTTACGTTTATTGCGGCCTGATGGCTCGCCGATCTGGTTTTTGTGTCGTGGACGCCTGATCGAATCTCTCGATGCGCGCATGCGTTTATCCGCAGGTACGTTTGTCGATATCGACACGCTTAAACAGGTTGAAGAGGATCTGCGTCGCCGTACCCTTGAAGCGCAAGGGGCGAGCAAGGCGAAGTCGCGTTTTATCTCCAGCATGAGCCACGAATTACGCACACCGCTGAATTCGATTCATGGATTCGCCCAGTTATTGCGCCTGCAAGTGGCCGATGGGCAGGAGGAGGCCAAATCCCTTGATGAGATCCTGGGCGCCAGCCAGCACTTGGCTCACCTGGTCGACGATTTGCTCGACTGGTCGAGCCTGCAGGCGGAGGCGCCGCGCTTGCAGATGCGTGTCCTGGAGGTCGACGGACTGATGCGCGAATGTGCCGAAATGGTCCGTTCCCAGGCCAAGGCTGCGGGTCTTGACCTTGAGTTGCAGTCGACGAGCCCCGCGCTGAGTGTGCTGGCCGATGCCAGGCGCCTGCGCCAGATCCTGCTGAACCTGCTGTCCAACGCCATCAAGTACAACCGCCCTCACGGTCGCTTGTTCATGGGGGCTGAACTCCATGGCAAGGAGCGCGTGCGGGTGTTTGTCGAAGATGGCGGTGCAGGTATTTCCGCAGCCCTGCAAGGCGCGCTGTTCGAGCCGTTCCAGCGTTTGGGCCAGGAAAACACCGCAATCCAAGGCACCGGTATCGGCCTTGCGTTGTGCCGAGAACTCGCCACGTTGATGAACGGCAGCATGGGGCTCATCAGCGAAACGGGCGTCGGCAGTCGCTTTTGGGTCGATCTGCCCCAAGGCATCGCGGCAACCAAGGTCCATAAGCGCTTGCTCTCGCTGTGTTTCGTGGGGCAGGACGACGAGACGCTGCGCTGTCTTGAAGACACGTTGACGGGCATGGTGGACCTGCGCCACGGAACGCTTGCGCAGTGTCTGGAGCAGGTACGGCGCGACACGGCGCCGGACGTCATGCTGATTGACTGTGACTTACTGGGAAATGACTTGACCGATGCGCTGTCGCGGTTACGACGTTTGCCAGGTGGCGATCAAATCCTTCTTATTCTGCTGTGTACATCACCACACCTGCTCGCGACGTTGGGGTGTGAGTTTCAAGCAGTGCTTAAACAACCGCTGGAACCCAATGAGCTACGCGAACTCATACGCGCGATGATGCAAGTGGAGAAACCGAATGTTCAGTGATATCCCCGCCGATACCCGAATTGTGATTATCGATGATGTGGCTGCGAACCTGCGCTTGCTGGAGTCCAGCCTGAAAGCCTTTGGTTTGCGCAACGTCTTGAGTTTCGCCGACTCGGCCAGCGGGCTGGTTTGGCTCAAAGAGCAACCGTGGGATCTGCTGCTATTGGATCTGGATATGCCCGCGCCCGATGGGTTTGAGATTCTGCGCCAACTCAGCGATCGCAATCGCTCAAGGTCTCCCGTGATTATCTTGACGGCATTGAGCGAGCCGCAAAGCCGGCGTCTCGGCCTTGAACTGGGGGCCAACGATTATCTGACCAAACCGTTGGATTTGCCCGAGCTGCTATTGCGCATACGCAACGCTCTGCGCTTGTCCCATGCCACCCGCCAACTGCAAGACCTGAACAGCGAGTTGGAGCAAAGGGTGTTTGAGCGCACCGCTCAGTTGCAGGAAAGTTATTGCGCCATGATCCGCGCATTGAGTCGTGCGGCCTGCTATCGCGATGATGAAACGGGCGCCCATGTATTGCGCATTGGCGAAACCGCGGCCTTGATGGCCGAAGCAATCGGTATGCCGCAGAGGTGGTGCGAGCTGATTCGATTGGCGGCGCCGATGCATGACTTGGGGAAAATCGGCATTCCTGATCGGATCTTGCACAAGGAAGGCCCATTAACCGTGCCGGAACGCCAGCAGATGATGGAGCATCCGCGCATCGGCCATGCAATCCTGCAAGATGCACACGCCACGGACCTGACCGATATGGCCGCGGACATTGCCTATGGTCACCATGAAAAATGGGACGGCAGCGGCTATCCGCAAGGGCTTGCCGGAAAGGACATTCCGCTGTCGGCAAGGATTGTCGCGTTGTGTGATGTCTATGACGCGTTGCGTATGGAACGTCCCTATAAGCGGGCCTGGAGCCCTGAGCGGGCGCAGGCCTATATTCTTGAACAATCGGGCGTGCATTTTGATCCGGAGCTGGTGACGGTGATGCGCCGCTGTTTCGGCCCGGTTGAACAACTCATCGAGGATGACGCCGAACTGGCTGGCGTACACAAGCAACGACAAGCCGATGCGGGCACTGGCCAGCCCCCACATTAAAACGTCGCCAACATGGGCGCCCGGCTCGGGCTCATCGCGGCCAAGGCCACCGACGTCGCCGCCGTGCGCGTCTCCACCCCCAACTTCACATACACATGTTCCAGGTGCTTGTTCACCGTCCGCGGGCTCAGCCCCAAGATATCGCCGATGTCCCGATTGGTCTTGCCGCACGCCACCCAGCGCAGCACCTCGACCTCGCGCTCGGTCAGTTGAAAGCGTGCCGACAACAGCTTGTGCGCCGGCTCATCCTCCAGGGTCAACACACTCGGTTGCGTCGCCGCCCGCGCCGACAGCAGGATGCGCGAGGTGCGTAAATGCGCCGCCACCCGCGCCAGCACCTCGTCGGTCTGGATCGGCTTGGTCACGTAGTCGCTGCCGCCCACTTCAAAGCCTTGCACTACATGCTTGCTGTCAGTCAGCCCGGTCATGAACACCACCGGGATGTCCGCGCTGGCAGGTAACGCCTTGAGCCGGCGGCAGGTCTCGAAACCGTCCAGGCCCGGCATCATCGCGTCCAGCAGGATCAGGTCCGGGCGCCGGCGTTGCACGCGGTTCAGCGCGCTGAGCCCGTCGAGCGCCACCAGCACCATGTAGCCGGCGTCGTCGAGGGCGTCGGAGAGCATGGCCAGGTTGTCCGGGGTGTCGTCGACGATCAGTACCACGCCGGGTTCAGTGCTACGGGTGAGTACATTCATCTTCGGCCTCCTTGAGGGTTCGGTTGAGTTCATCCAGGCGGAAACCCTTGAGCAACCCGCGCACTTTGCTGATGAACGGTGCAGCGTCCGGGCGGTGTTCGAGGATCGTGTCGAGTTTTTCGTGCAGGCCCCGCACGTAGCCGATCGCGCTGAGTTCGGCGAGCACGGCGAGGTCGTCGGCGCTCGGCAGCACGCTGGGCGGTGGCGGCGCGACGAAGGTTTTGGTGCGCCGCAGCCATTGCAGGCCGAGGTGTTGTTGCAGGCGTCCGAGCAGTTCCGGGGTACGCACCGGCTTGGCCAGGTAGTCGTTGCAGGCGGCGGCGATGCTGCGCTCGCGGTCGTCGGTAAAGGCGTTGGCCGAGATCACGATGATCGGCGCGGTGGACAGCGCATTGCGGCGGATCAGCCGGCTGGTTTCCAGGCCGTCCAGGGTCGGCATCGACAGGTCCATCAGGATCAGGTCCGGCGCTAGCAGCGCGACCTGGCGAATCGCATCCTGGCCGTTGCTCGCCTGGATCACCTCAAAGCCCAGAGGCGTGAGCATGCCGCTGAGCACCTTGCGGTGGTCCACATGGTCGTCCACCACCAGAATGCGCCGGCGTGCGCCGTGGTAGCCGATGATGTCGTGTTCCACATGCACCACCGCCTGCGGCGCGCGCACCTGGGACAGGAACAGGCGCACCTGGAAACAGGTGCCCTTGTCCAGCTCGCTGGTAACGCGTAGCTCGCCGCCCATCAGCGCGGTGAGCATGCGCGTGATGGTCAGTCCCAGGCCTACGCCTTTGTCCTGGCGCATCAGGTCGCCGCGCTCGAACGGCTGGAAGATCCGCTCGATCTGCCCGGGGTCGATGCCGATGCCGGTGTCGATGATTTCAAAGTTGGCGGTCTCGCGCATGTAGCTGACCCGCAGGCACACTTCGCCGCTGTCGGTGAAGTTCACCGCATTGCCGAGCAGGTTGATCAGGATCTGGCGCACGCGTTTTTCATCACCGCGCACCACGGCGGGGATCTTGCCGACGCAGTCCAGGCGAAAGCGCAGGCCCTTGTCCTGGGCTTGGGGGGTGAACATCTGCTCCAGGTCGTGGATCAGTTCGGGGAAGGGGATTTCGGTGAGTTCCAGGCGCAATTTGCCGGCCTCGATCTTGGCCACGTCGAGCAGGCCGTCGATCAATGACAGCAAGTGCGAGCCGCTGCGCAGGATGGTCGCCAGTGCGTCCTGGTGCTGCTCGGGCATGGCGCTGTCGCGCTGCAGGATCTGGGTGAAACCGAGGATGCTGTTCAGCGGTGTGCGCAGCTCGTGGGACAGCCCGGTGACGTAGCGGCTCTTGGCGGCGTTGGCGGCTTCCGAGGCTTCCTTGGCCTGTTGCAGGGCCTGGTCGGTGAGGCTGTGGGCGTCGATTTCCTGCATCAGCAGCAGGGTCTGGCGGTCGGATTCCTGCTGGGCGACGCGGCGGCTTTCGCGGGTCAGCACCACCCACCAGGCGAGCACGGCGGCCAGCACCGACAGGGTCAGGAATGCTTTGAAGAACGCCTGGTACAAGGTCTCGGAATGCGGCAAACCCTGGGCCGCCTGCACGTAGATCAAGGCCAGGGCGCCGGCGAGCAGCAGCACCAGCACCGATAACAGCCCCAGGTAATGGGCCAGCCGTGTATGCAGGCGCGGCATCAGGCTGTTGGGCAGCAACCGGCGCAGCACGCCTTCGAACTGGCTGACCAGCCGCGCATGGGGTTTGCAACGGTCGCCGCAGCGCGCATCCAATGAGCAACACAACGAACAGATGGGCGTGCTGTAGGCCGGGCAGAACGCCATGTCCGCCGTCTCGAACGGGTTGCTGCACAGCCCGCAGACCGCATGGGTGGCGGGTGCCACCGGGTGAATCAATTGGGCGTCGCTGGTGCGTGCGATGTAGTACTTGCCCTGGGTCATCCAGGCCAACAGCGGCGCCATCACCAGCGCCGTGCCGAGGGCGACGAAGGGCGGCGCGGCCTGGGCCAGGGCGCCAAACAGGCCGAAGTGGGCGAGGATCGACAGTAGCGAGGCAATCAGCATCGAGCCGACACCCACCGGATTGATGTCGTAGAGGTGCGCGCGCTTGAACTCGATGTGTTTGGGCGACAGTCCCAGGGGCTTGTTGATCACCAGGTCGGCGACCAATGTACCGATCCAGGCAATCGCAATATTCGCGTACAGCCCCAGCACCTGATCGATCACATCGAACACGCCCAGCTCCATCAGCATCAACGCAATGGCCACGTTGAACACCAGCCACACCACGCGCCCGGGGTGACTGTGGGTGACGCGGGCGAAGAAGTTCGACCAGGCCAGGGAGCCGGCGTAGGCGTTGGTCAGGTTGATCTTCATCTGCGAGATGAACACGAACAGCACCATGGCGCCGAGGGCCCACTCCGGCGAGCTGAACACATAACGGAAGGCGACCAGGTACATCTGGGTCGGCTCGGCGGCGCGTTCCATGGGGATTTCATGTTGCAGGGCAAGGAACGCCAGGAACGCGCCGCCAAACATCTTCAACGCGCCGGGGATAATCCAGCCGGGGCCGGAGCAGAGCAGGGCGGCCCACCAGCGCTTGCGGTTGGCGGCGGTCTTTTCCGGGAGAAAGCGCAGGTAGTCCACTTGCTCGCCGATCTGCGTCACCAGCGACAGCGCCACGGTACAGGCGGCGCAGAACGCCAGCAGGTTGAAACCGCCGCCGTCGCCGCTGCGCCCGACAAAGCTGGTCCAGTCGCTGAACGCGTCGGGGTTTTTCCACCACACGAAGCCATAGGGCAACACCAGCAAAAACAGCCACAGCGGTTGGGTCCACAGTTGCAGGCGACTGATCAGCGTGACGCCGTAGGCCACCAGCGGAATCACCAGCAGCGAGCAGATCACATAGGCGAAGGCCAGCGGGATATGAAAATACAACTCCAGTGCCAGCGCCATGATCGCCGCTTCCAGGGCGAAGAACAGGAAGGTGAAGCTGGCGTAGATCAGCGAGGTGATGGTTGAACCGATATAGCCGAAGCCGGCGCCACGGGTCAGCAAGTCCATGTCCACGCCATAGCGGGCGGCGTAATAGCTGATGGGCAGTCCGGTGAGGAAGATCACCAGGCTGATGGCCAGGATCGCCCAGAAGGTGTTGGTGAAGCCGTAACTCAGCACCAAGACGCCGCCGATCGCCTCCAGCGCCAGGAACGACACCGCGCCCAGGGCGGTGTTGGCGATGCGCAGCTCCGACCACTTGCGAAAGGATTTGGGGGTGTAGCGCAGGGCGTAGTCTTCCATGGTCTCGTCGGCGACCCAGGAATTGTAGTCGCGGCGGATCTTGACGATGCGCTGGGTGCCGGGAGGGGATTGCACGATGGTGAGGCTCCGCAGAGTGGACGAAGGGAGTGAGCAAGTTCCATGCCCTCGACTGCGTTGGGAGCCAGATGTGGGAGGGAGCTTGCTCCCGATGACGCTGTGTCAGTCGCTAATCAGTTGACTGACACAGCGCCATCGGGAGCAAGCTCCCTCCCACATTGGTCAGCGGTGGCTGGGCGGACGCGATCCTGCCCTGCATTGGTGCGCAACGGCATACGTCAAATGACGTACTGCGTTACGTCAGGCTGCGTATACCCGCGCTGGCCCGCTGCCGCCATGCTGGAGCCCTCATTGCAGAGGAGTCGCCCCATGGAACCACGATTGATCCGCTCCAAACCGTTGTTGGCCCTGTCGTTGCTGGCGGCCGCGCTGTTCAGCCAGGGCGTGCTGGCCGACAACGAAGGCCTGGCCGTGACGCCGACCGAAGTCACCGTCGGCCAGTTGCACTCGGCCACCGGCACCATGGCTATCTCCGAGACCGGCTCGATCCAGGCCGAACGCCTGGCCATCGAGCAAATCAACGCCTCGGGCGGGATTCTGGGACGCCAGATCAAAGTGATCCAGGAGGACGGCGCCTCCGACTGGCCGACCTTCGCCGAAAAGGCCAAGAAGCTGTTGGTCAACGACAAAGTCGCCGCCGTGTTCGGCTGCTGGACCTCGGCCTCGCGTAAAGCCGTGCTGCCGATCTTCGAGAAAGAAAACGGCCTGCTCTACTACCCGACCTTCTACGAAGGCCTGGAACAGTCGAAAAACGTGATCTACACCGGGCAGGAAGCCACCCAACAGATCCTCGCCAGCCTGGATTGGATCGCCAAGACCAAAGGCGCCAAGACCTTCTACCTGGTCGGCTCCGATTACATCTGGCCGCGCACGTCGATGAAGATCGCGCGCAAGCACATTGAGAACGTACTGCACGGCACCGTGGTCGGCGAAGACTACTACCCGCTGGGCAACACCCAGTTCGGTTCGCTGATCAACAAGGTCAAGCTGAAAAAGCCTGACGTGGTCTTCGCCGCCGTGGTGGGCGGTTCCAACGTGGCGTTCTACAAACAGCTCAACGCGGCGGGCGTGAATGCGTCCAAGCAAACCCTGTTGACCCTGTCGGTGACCGAAGACGAACTGCTCGGCATCGGCGGCGAAAACATGGCCGGCTTCTATGCCTCGATGAAGTACTTCCAGAGCCTGGACAACCCGAACAACAAAGCCTTCGTCGAAGCCTTCAAGGCCAAGTACGGCAAGGATGCGGTGATCGGCGACGTGACCCAGGCGGCTTACCTCGGCCCATGGCTGTGGAAAGCGGCGGTGGAGAAGGCCGGCAGTTTCGACGTGGATAAAGTCGTCGCCGCCTCCCCGGGCATCGAACTGAAAACTGCGCCCGAAGGCTACGTGAAGATTCACGAGAACCACCACCTGTGGAGCAAGTCGCGCATCGGTGAAGTGCAGCCCAACGGCCAGTTCAAGGTGATCTACGAGTCGGATCTGATCGAACCGAACCCGTTTCCAAAGGGTTACCAATAAGCTTCAAGCACACCGATTCAAATGTGGGAGGGGGCTTGCCCCCTCCCACATAGAGCAAAAGCACATCGCATTCCAACTATCACCTCCCGCTCTCAGGAGACCATCATCATGGAATGGCTATCGGAATTTGGAGCCATCGCGGCGATGCAGGGGTTCAACGGCTTGTCCGTGTTCTGCGTGCTGTTGCTGATGGCGTTGGGGCTGGCGATCATTTTCGGCCAGATGGGCGTGATCAACATGGCCCACGGAGAATTCCTGACCATCGGCGCCTACACCACCTACGTGTGTTCCAGCCTCACCGCGCACTTTGCGCCGAGTTTTCAACCCTATTACTTCTTCTTCGCCATTGCCCTGTCGTTCCTCGTTGCCGGCGCGGTGGGCTGGTTGGTGGAATGGGCGATGATCAGCCGCTTGTACAAGCGGCCGCTGGATACCTTGCTGGCAACCTGGGGCCTGTCCCTGGTGATGCAGCAAACCTTCCGCTCGGTGTTCGGCGCCCGGGAGGTCAGCGCCGAGCCGCCGGCCTGGCTGATGGGCTCGGTGAACTTCACCGACGCGATTGAAATCCCGCGTAACGGCCTGTTCATGATGGCCCTGACCGTGCTGCTGACGGCGGCGATCTTCCTGATGCTGTACCGCTCGCGTTGGGGCCTGCAGGTGCGTGCGACGGTGCAGAATCGCCTGATGAGCCGCGCGGTGGGCATCAATACGCGCAAGGTCGACCGCATGACCTTCGCCCTCGGCTGCGGCGTGGCCGGGGTGGCCGGTGCGGCGTTCACCACCATCGGTTCCACCGGGCCGACGGCGGGTTCGCAGTACATCGTCGACACCTTTCTGGTGGTGGTGTTCGGCGGTGCGCAAAGCCTGTTCGGCACCATTGCCTCGGCGTTCGTGATCGCCCAGACGCAATCGCTGTCGGAGTTTTTCCTCAGTGGCTCGATGGCCAAGGTGCTGACCTTGTCCTCGGTGATTCTGATCCTGATGCTGCGCCCGCAAGGGTTGTTCTCCATCAAAGTGCGCAAGTAGAGGCGAGCAGATGAAGGCTTTAGACAAGCTGCTGGGCGGCCAGCAAAACCTGATCGGCATCGCGCTGCTGGCGCTGCTGATTCTCGTGGTGTTCCCCCTGACCCTGGATGCGTTCCGGCTGAACATGGTCGGCAAGTACCTGACCTACGCGTTTGTCGCGGTCGGGCTGGTGCTGTGCTGGGGCTATGGCGGCATTCTCAGCCTGGGGCAGGGCGTGTTCTTCGGCGTCGGCGGCTACTGCATGGCGATGTTCCTCAAGCTGGAAGCGTCCGACCCGGAAAGTACCAAGATCCAGTCCACGCCGGGCATCCCGGACTTCATGGATTGGAACCAGATCACCGAACTGCCCTGGTTGTGGCAACCGTTTCACAGTTTCAGCTTTACCCTGGTGGCGGTGATTGCGGTGCCGGTGCTGCTCGCATTCATTATCGGCATGGCCTTGTTCAAGCGGCGCGTGGGCGATGTGTACTTCTCCATCGTCACGCAGGCGATTGCGCTGATTCTCACCGTGCTGATCGTCGGCCAGCAAGGGCTGACCGGCGGCGTCAATGGCATCACCGACCTCAAGACCCTGCTCGGCTGGGACCTGCGCACCGACAGCGCGAAGCTGATCCTGTACTTCATCAACGCCGGCTTGCTGTTCGGTTGCATTTTCATCGGCCGCTTCATCCTCGCGTCCAAGCTTGGCCGGTTGTTGATGGCGATGCGCGACAAGGAGGAGCGCGTGCGCTTTTCCGGGTATGACGTGGCCAGCTTCAAGATCTTCGTGTTCTGCGTGGCCGCGGCGTTCTCGGCGATTGGCGGGGCCATGTTCGCGTTGCAGGTGGGCTTTATGTCGCCGTCGTTCGTGGGCATCGTGCCGTCGATCGAGATGGTGATCTTTGCCGCCGTGGGCGGGCGCATGTCGCTGCTCGGCGCGGTGTACGGCGCGCTGCTGGTGAACTATGGCAAGACCTACTTTTCCGAGTCCTTTCCCGAGCTGTGGCTGTACCTGATGGGCGGGCTGTTCATCGCCGTGGTCATGTACTTCCCCAATGGCCTGGCCGGCTTGTGGGACAGCCATGGTCGGCAGGCATTGGCCCGGCTGCTGCGCCGTCAACCACCAGTGAAAGCCGTGGCGCCGCTGGTCAAGCCCAAGACTGAAAGCAAAATCCTGGAGACCCAGCCATGACCGCCGTCGGCTTTGAAATGAACAAACCGGTGCTGGCCATCGAAGGTCTCACCGTGTCATTCGACGGCTTCAAGGCGGTCGACAACCTCAACCTGTATATCGACCGCAATGAAGTGCGCGTGGTCATCGGCCCCAACGGTGCCGGCAAGACCACGGTGCTCGACCTGATCTGCGGCAAGACCCGCGCCACCAGCGGCAGCATCCAGTTCGACGGCCAGGAACTGACCACGATGCGCGAATACAACATCGTGCGCGCCGGGGTCGGGCGCAAGTTCCAGAACCCGTCGATCTACGAAAACCTCACGGTGTTCGAGAACCTCGAGATGTCCTATCCGGCCGGGCGCAAGGTCTGGGGTGCGCTGTTTTTCAAGCGCAATGCCCAGGTGATCGCACGGGTGGAAGAGGTGGCGCGGGAGATCTTCCTTGGCGATTTGCTGCAACAACAGGCGGACTTGCTGTCCCACGGGCAAAAGCAGTGGCTGGAGATCGGCATGCTGTTGATGCAGGACCCCGAGCTGCTGATGCTCGACGAACCGGTGGCCGGCATGAGCGTCAACGAACGCGCGCAAACCGCCGAGCTGCTCAACCGCATCAGCCAGGGCCGCTCGGTGCTGGTGATCGAGCACGACATGGAGTTTGTCAAAAGCATCGCCCACAAGGTCACGGTGCTGCACCAGGGCAAGGTACTCGCCGAGGGCAGCATGGAGTCGGTGCAAAGTAATCCGAAAGTCATCGAAGTGTATTTGGGCCACTGAGGAGTCCGGCATGTTCAAGATCGACCAGTTGTCCTGTGGCTACGGGCAGAGCCAGATCCTCCACGACCTGGACCTGAACGTGGCCAAGCGCGAGATCGTCGCGGTGATGGGCCGCAACGGCATGGGCAAGACCACGTTGTTCAAGAGCTTGATGGGCATCCTGCCGCAGTGGAAAGGCCAGGTCAGCGTGGACGGGCACGATGTGTCGGCGCTGGAAACCCATGAACGGGTTGAACGCGGGATTGCCTACGTCCCCCAGGGCCGTATGATCTTTCCGAGCATGACGGTGCTGGAAAACATCCAGACCGGCCTGCCGGCCTCGGCGCGGGGCAAGGTGCCGGAGGACTTGTACGCGCTGTTCCCGGTGCTCTACGACATGCAGTCGCGCAAGGGCGGCAACCTCTCCGGCGGCCAGCAACAGCAACTGGCGATTGCGCGGGCGCTGGCGACCAACCCCAAGGTGCTGCTGCTGGATGAACCGACGGAGGGCATCCAGCCGTCGATCATCAAGGATATTGCCCGCACGCTGAAGGAGATTCGCAACTTAAGGGACCTGACCATCGTGGTCTCGGAGCAGGTGCTGTCGTTCACCCTGGAAATCGCCGACCGCTTTTTGGTGATCGAAAAGGGCCGATTCGTGATCGAAGAAACCCGGGACCGGGTGGACGAGGCAACCATCAGCCGCTACCTGTCCGTCT
Organism: Pseudomonas veronii; assembly: GCF_002028325.1. NCBI lineage: Bacteria > Pseudomonadati > Pseudomonadota > Gammaproteobacteria > Pseudomonadales > Pseudomonadaceae > Pseudomonas > Pseudomonas veronii. Next base: position 2,885,603 of record NZ_CP018420.1, read on the forward strand.
AGCCGCTACCGATTGTAGGAGCCGGCTTGCCGGCGAAAAACGCCCAGGCGCCGGGTTCATCCTGGCGACGCGCGTCATCGTTAACGACCTTCGCTGGCAAGCCAGCTCCTACAGAAAAGCACACCTGCGAACCTGCCGGCGAAAAACGCCCAGGCGCTACGTTCATCCTGGCGACGTGCGTCATCGTTAACGACCTTCGCTGGCAAGCCAGCTCCTACAGAAACGCAGGGCTGCGAACCCACCTGTAGGAGCCGGCTTGCCGGCGAAAAACGCCCAGGCGCTGCGTTCATCCTGGCGATGCGCGTCATCGTTAACGACCTTCGCTGGCAAGCCAGCTCCTACAGAAAAGCAGGGCTGCGAACCCACCTGTAGGCGCCGGCTTGCCGGCGAAAAACGCCCAGGCACCGCGTTCATCCTGGCGATGCGCGTCATCGTTAACGACCTTCGCTGGCAAGCCAGCTCCTACAGAAACGCAGGGCTGCGAACCCACCTGTAGGAGCCGGCTTGCCGGCGAAAAACGCCCAGGCGCCGCGTTCATCCTGGCGACGCGCGTCATCGTTAACGACCTTCGCTGGCAAGCCAGCTCCTACAGAAACGCAGGGCTGCGAACCCACCTGTAGGAGCCGGCTTGCCGGCGAAAAACGCCCAGGCACCGCGTTCATCCTGGCGACGCGCGTCATTGTTAACGACCTTCGCTGGCAAGCCAGCTCCTACAGAAACGCAGGGCTGCGAACCCACCTGTAGGAGCCGGCTTGCCGGCGAAAAACGTTCAGGCGCCGCGTTCATCCTGGCGATGCGCGTCATCGTTAACGACCTTCGCTGGCAAGCCGGCTCCTACATTTTTGTTTGGGTTTCACTCTCTGGCAGAGCCATACGTCATCCAACGTATTTCCCGTTTTACCTCGCTCCACGAGACTGGTTTCAACGCCACAAGCCATCCGTCCAGGAGCCAGTCCATGACCGAAACGCTGATCAAAGTCGACCTCAACCAACCCGTCACCGAAAACGAGCAGATCCACAACCGTTGGCACCCGGATATTCCAATGGCCTGCTGGGTCAAGCCGGGCGATGACTTCATCCTCGAAACCTACGACTGGACCGCCGGGGCGATCAAGAACAACGACGACGCCAGCGACGTGCGCGATGTGGACCTGTCCACCGTGCATTACCTGTCCGGCCCGGTGGGTGTACACGGCGCCGAGCCGGGCGATTTGCTGGTGGTGGACCTGCTCGACATCGGCGCCAAGGCCGATTCGCAGTGGGGCTTCAACGGCTTTTTCTCGCGGCAGAACGGCGGTGGCTTTCTCACCGATCACTTCCCCAGTGCGCAAAAGGCGATCTGGGATTTCAAGGGCATGTTCACCAGCTCGCGGCACATTCCAGGGGTGAACTTCGCCGGCCTGATCCACCCTGGCCTGATCGGCTGCCTGCCGGACCCGGTGATGCTTGCCGACTGGAACCGTCGCGAACAGGAACTGATCGACACCAACCCGACCCGTGTCCCGCCGCTGGCCAACGCGCCGCTGGCCGCCACCGCGCACATGGGCAAGCTCAAGGGCCAGGCCCGCGACGATGCCGCCGCCACCGGCGCGCGCACCGTGCCGCCGCGTGAGCATGGCGGTAACTGCGATATCAAGGATTTGTCCCGCGGCTCGAAGATCTTCTTCCCGGTCTATGTCAAGGGCGCCGGGCTGTCGGTGGGCGACTTGCACTTCAGCCAGGGCGACGGCGAAATCACCTTTTGCGGCGCCATCGAAATGGCCGGCTGGGTGCATATGAAGGTCGAGCTGATCAAGGGCGGCATGGCCAAGTACGGGATCAAGAACCCGGTGTTCAAGCCGAGCCCGATCACGCCGAACTACAAGAATTACCTGATCTTCGAAGGCATCTCGGTGGACGAGCAGGGCCAGCAGCACTACCTGGACGTCAACATCGCCTACCGCCAGGCGTGCCTGAATGCGATCAACTACCTGACCAAGTTCGGCTACTCACCGGCCCAGGGCTATGCGCTGCTCGGCTCGGCACCGGTACAAGGGCATATCAGCGGCGTGGTGGATATTCCGAATGCGTGCGCGACCTTGTGGCTGCCTACGGAAATCTTCGAGTTCGACATCAACCCCAACGCCAACGGCCCCACCAAGTTCCTCGACGGCAGCGTCGACCTGCCCATCGCACCGGACCTGTAGCCATGCCGACCTACGAATACGCCTGCGAGGCGTGCGGCACGTTCACGATGTTGCGGCCGATCGCCCAGCGCAACGAACCCAGCCAGTGCCCGTACTGCGCCGGGCCAGGAGGGCCGTTGCAGGTGTCGGCCCCGGCCTTGCAGTTGCTGTCGACCAACCAGCGCAAGGCCATCGCCGGCAACGAGCGCAGCGCCAACGCGCCGCAAACGGTCGGCGAGTACCAGGAAAACCGTCGCCATCCGGCCGGTTGCAGCTGCTGCGGCACCAGCAAAAAGGTGCTGCCGAGCAAGGCCAACCCGCTGGGCCTCAAGACCAAGACCGGTCCACGGCCGTGGATGATCAGTCACTAGACCAGGAGCATTGCAATGCGTCATGGCGATATTTCCAGCAGCCCGGACACCGTCGGTGTCGCGGTGGTGAACTACAAGATGCCGCGCCTGCACAACAAGGCTGAGGTCATCGAGAACGCGAAGAAGATTGCCGAGATGATCCTCGGCATGAAGCAGGGCCTGCCGGGCATGGACCTGGTGGTGTTCCCGGAATACAGCACCATGGGCATCATGTACGACCACGACGAGATGATGGCCACCGCCGCAAGCATCCCCGGCGAAGAAACCGCGATCTTCTCCACCGCCTGTCGCCAGGCCAACACCTGGGGCGTGTTTTCCCTGACCGGCGAACGCCATGAAGAGCATCCGCACAAGGCGCCCTATAACACCCTGGTGCTGATCAATAACCTCGGCGAGATCGTGCAGCGTTATCGCAAGTGCATTCCCTGGTGCCCCATCGAAGGCTGGTACCCGGGCGACCGCACCTACGTCTGCGATGGGCCCAAAGGCATGCAGATCAGCCTGATCATCTGCGATGACGGCAACTATCCGGAGATCTGGCGCGATTGCGCGATGAAGGGCGCCGAGTTGATCGTGCGCTGCCAGGGCTATATGTACCCGGCCAAGGAGCAGCAGGTGCTGATGTCCAAGAGCATGGCCTGGGCCAATAACTGCTACGTGGCGGTGGCCAACGCCGCCGGGTTCGATGGTGTGTATTCGTACTTCGGTCACTCGGCGATCATCGGTTTTGACGGGCGCACGCTAGGCGAATGCGGCGAAGAGGAGATGGGCATCCAGTACGCCCAGCTATCGGTGTCGCAGATCCGCGATGCGCGCGCCAATGACCAGTCGCAGAACCACCTGTTCAAGCTGCTGCACCGCGGCTACACCGGTATGCATGCTTCGGGCGATGGCGACAAAGGCGTGGCCGATTGCCCGTTCGAGTTCTACCGCACCTGGGTGCTCGATGCGCAAAAAGCCCAGGAGAACGTGGAGAAAATCACCCGCGGCACCGTGGGCGTCGCCGCCTGCCCGGTCGGGCAATTGCCCCATGACGGCCACGGAAAAACCGCGAGGTAACGCATACGCTGGGTAGTTCTGCGCAATAAGACTTGCAGTCTGAAAATTCCCCTCTAATATAACCCGGGTAAAACAAATACTACCCGGGTATAAATCATGGATTCTCAACATCCCCCTCGTTGCACCGCTTTCGTTCACCACCGACGTGTGGCGGACGGTCCCTATGCCCACGTTGCCCAGGCGTTGGCAGACCTTGATCTGCCGGCCGGCAGCTTCCTGGTATTCGACGATGCCACCGGCACCCAGGTCGATTACCCTTGGCCCCCGGGTTATGCACCCGAGCTGCCCGCGCCCGCAGAGGCACCAGATGAGCCGCCGACGTCCCCTGCGGTCGGGCGCCCCAAGCTGGGCGTGGTCGCCCGCGAAGTGACTTTGCTACCGCGCCATTGGGAGTGGTTGAGCCAGCAGCGTGGCGGTGCGTCGGCCGCGTTGCGACGGTTGGTGGATGAAGCGCGCAATGCCCATGCCAGTCGTGATCAAATGCGCCAGGCCAAAGAGGCCAGCTATCGCTTCATGAGCGCCATCGGCGGTGACCTGCCGGGTTTCGAAGAGGCTTCGCGGGCGCTGTTTGCCCACAACGCCGCAGACTTTTCCAACAAGATCGCGCTCTGGCCGGTGGACGTGCAGACGTACCTGGCCTGGCTGTCGCGCAACGCTTTCACTGCCTGATCATCATCCAGGGACTCGAACTACCATGGAAGTGACCCAACAACGCCCGCTATGGCAGATCTACCTGGTCTTCCTCGCACCGATGGTGCTGTCCAACTTTCTGCAGAGCTTTACCGGCACGCTCAATGGCATCTATGTCGGGCAAATGCTCGGTACCCAGGCGTTGGCGGCGGTGTCGGGGATGTTCCCCATCGTGTTTTTCTTTATCGCCCTGGTGATCGGCCTGGGGGCGGGGGCCTCGGTGTTGATCGGCCAGGCCTGGGGAGCCCGGGAAACCTCGATGGTCAAGGCGATCACCGGCGCCACCCTGACCCTTGGCGCGCTGGTGGGTTTGGTGGCAGCGGTGCTTGGCAGCCTGTTTGCGCGTCCGGCGTTACTGGCGCTGGGCACGCCGCTGGATGTGCTGGATGACGCGGTAGGTTATGCCCAGGTGATGATGCTGATCATGCCGCTGTTGTTGGTGTTTATCCTTTACACCCAACTGCTGCGCGGCGTCAGCGACACGATTTCGCCGCTGCTGGCGCTGATGGTCTCGACATTCGTCGGTCTGCTGCTGACGCCGGCGCTGATCCGCGGCTGGATCGGCCTGCCGCCCATGGGCATCCAGAGTGCGGTGTATGCCGGCCTGGTGGGTAACGCCGCGGCGATGCTGTTTCTGGTGCTGCGCCTGCGGCATAAAAACCACGTGATGGCGCCGGACCGCGCATTGCTCGCGGCCTTGCGGCTGGACCGGGTGATTCTCGGCAAAGTCCTGCGCATCGGGCTGCCCACCGGGCTACAGATGGTGGTGCTGTCATTATCCGAATTGGTCATCCTGGCCTTGGTCAACAACCACGGTTCCCAGGCAACGGCGGCCTATGGCGCGGTGACGCAGATCGTCAACTACGTGCAGTTTCCGGCGCTGTCGATTGCCATCACCGCCTCGATCCTCGGCGCCCAGGCCATCGGTGCCGGGCGCCTGGAACGGATCGGGCCGATCCTGCGCACCGGGTTGCTGATCAATACCTGCCTGACCGGCGGCCTGATCCTGCTCGGCTACCTGTTGTCGCCCTGGTTGCTCGGCCTGTTCATCACCGACGACGCCGCGCGGATCAAGGCCGAACACCTGCTGCATATCATGCTGTGGAGCATCCTGGTGTTCGGCTTCCAGGCCGTGATAGGCGGGATCATGCGCGCCAGCGGCGTGGTGCTGATCCCGGTGGCGATTTCGATCTTCTGTGTGCTCGGCGTGGAATTGCCGGTGGCCTACCTGCTCAATGCGCGGTACGGCCTGGAAGGGGTGTGGATGGCGTTTCCGGTGACGTACCTGGCGATGCTCGGCTTGCAGACCGCGTATTACCGGTTGGTGTGGCGGCATAAACAGATCACACGGCTGGTGTGATAAAAGGTTGCGCAAATCAAGGAAAGAAGGCGTTTCAATCATGGCAAACCCCTACGCCGAGTTGTTCCAGGCGCCCGGCGCCCGGGCGTTCGTACTGGCCGGTATGCTCGCGCGCATGCCCATCTCCATGACCGGCATCGGCTTGATCACCATGCTCTCGCAGGTGCATGGCGGCTACGGCCTGGCCGGCTCGGTGGCGGCGGTGTTTGCCTTGGCTACGGCATTTTGCGCGCCGCAGGTATCGCGGCTGGTTGACCGCTACAGCCAGGGCAGGGTACTGCCGATCGCCGCGCTGATCGGCGGCGGTGCGTTGTTGTTGCTGTTGCTGTGTACGCGTTTGCAGGCGCCGAACTGGGCGTTGTTCGTGTTCGCCGCGCTGGCCGGTTGCATGCCCAACATGTCAGCCATGGTCCGGGCGCGCTGGACTGAGCTGTACCGCGGCCAGCCCAAGCTCCAGACCGCGTTTGCCCTGGAGTCGGTGCTCGATGAGGTGTGCTTTATCATCGGCCCGCCGATTTCGGTGGGGTTGTGCGTGGTGCTGTTTCCCGAGGCCGGGCCTTTGCTGGCGGCGTTGCTGTTGGCGGTCGGTGTCACGGTGTTCGTGATGCAACGCCAGACCGAGCCGCCCGTGCATGAGCGCCATGATCATCACGGGCGCTGGCTGATCGCTTCGCCCTCGGTGTTGATCCTGATGATCCTGCTGCTGGCCATGGGCGTGATTGTCGGGGTGGTGGATGTGGTCAGCGTCGCTTTCGCCCAGCACCAGGGCCAACCGGCGGCGGCGAGCATTGTGTTGTCGGTGTATGCCATCGGTTCGTGCCTGGCGGGGTTGGCGTTCGGTACGTTGAAACTCAAGGCGCCGTTGCCCCGGCAGTTCCTGTGCTGTGGTGTCGCCACGGCGCTGACCACCTTGCCGTTGCTGCTGGTCACCAACATCCCCGGCCTGGCCGTGGCGATCTTCATTTCCGGGCTGTTCTTCGCCCCGACCCTGATCGTGTCCATGGCCCTGGTGGAGCGGATCGTGCCACCGAGCCGCTTGACCGAAGGCATGACCTGGCTGATCACCGGCCTGAGCATCGGCGTGGCCATCGGCGCCGCCAGCTCCGGCTGGATGATCGACCACTTCGGCGCGGCCAGCGGGTTCTGGGTGGCGCTGGCGGCGGGGGCGGTGGTGTTGGGTTCGGCGGTGTTGGGGTATCGGCGGCTGGGATAGTCAGCCGATCGCGGGGGTGGGTTTGGCGCAGTGATGTAGCAGGAACTCACTCAGCGCTTGGCGTGTCAGGTCGTTCAGGGTCACCTTCTTGCGTGTAGCTTCCAGGGCTGCGGCCAGATGAAGGTCATGCCCGACCCGCACGTTGAATGAACCCTTGCATGGTTTTTCCGGTGTTTGCCCAAGGGCCAGGCAGGTGGCGAGATAGTCGTCCACCGCCTCACGAAATGCCGCATCCAGTTCGGCGACGGTTTTCCCTTCGTAGCTCACCAGCGCCTTGATAAACAGGATCTTGCCGAACAGGCAGTTGTCTTCGAGGCTGGCTTCGATGGAGCCGATGTAGCCTTGGTGTTTCAATTGGTTGTTCACTGAATCAGTTCTCCTGATTTCAATTGTTCGATGATCTGGCGCCGAATGTAGTGTTTCAGTTCATTGCCGGGGTGAGGCTTGTGCAAGGTGATCATTGCACTGGGGTCGCCGATGTCGAACTTGACGCGGCTTCCCGCCCCTTCAATCTGTGTGTAGCCAAGACGACGCAGCAGCGTGACGAGCTCGGGCCAGGTAAATGCCATTTGCTCGTTGAGCAGTTTGGCGAGCAGCTTTTCATTTTTGGACACGGCGTTCCCTGCGTGTAACTAAATGTAGTTGCAAAAAGTGGTGTCCGTCAATGCTAGCTCGGGTTCCTCTGTCGTTCCTGGGATTGATGTAACCCTTGATGACACCTCGCTCCGCGCCGCCATCCCCCCGCTAATTTTTCCCTCTCCGGTTCGTTTTATAGGGACGACGTGCCTTTGTGCTTCCCGCCTATTGCTCCGGACTCCAAGAAATGAATGCTGAAGACTCCTTGAAACTTGCTCGCCGGTTTATCGGGTTGCCCCTGGAAAAACGCCAGCTGTTCCTCCAGGCGTTGCAGAAGGAAGGGGTGGATTTTTCGCGGTTTCCGATTCCTGCCGGGGTGGATGTGGAGGACCGCGATGCGCTGTCCTACGCACAGCAACGCATGTGGTTTCTCTGGCAGTTGGACCCGGCCAGCGGCGCCTACAACCTGCCGGGCGCCGTGCGACTCAAGGGCGCGTTGAACCTTGGCGCGATGCAGCAGGCGTTCGCCAGCCTGGTCGAGCGTCATGAAACCCTGCGCACGGTGTTCCAGCGCCAGGCCGACGAGCGCCTGGCGCAGGTGGCGGCACAGCCGGCGCTGGCGATCGAGCAGCACGACCTGAGCGACCTGGCCCCCGCCGAGCGCGAGCAGGCCGTCAACGCCGCGGCCACCCGCCAGTCGCTGCTGCCGTTCGATCTGGAGCACGGTCCGCTGCTGCGCGTGCAGCTGTTGAAACTCGACGAGCAGGAACACGTGCTGCTGCTGACCCTGCACCACATCGTCTCCGATGGCTGGTCGATGAACGTCTTGATCGACGAGTTCATCCGTTTCTACGACGCGCATGAGCGCAACGAGGCGCCGCAACTGCCGGCGCTGCCGATCCAGTACAGCGACTATGCCCTGTGGCAACGCCGCTGGCTGGAAGCGGGGGAGCAGGCGCGTCAGCTGGAATACTGGCAAGCGCGGCTGGGTGATGAGCATCCGGTTCTGGAATTGCCCAGCGACCGCCCACGCCCGGCCATGCCCAGCTACAGGGGCACGCGCCACACCTTCGCGATCGATCCGGATCTGGCCGCGCAACTGCGCAGCTGCGCGCAAACACACAACGTCACGCTGTTCATGCTGCTGCTCGGTGCGTTCAATGTGCTGCTGCATCGCTACACCGGCCAGGGCGACATCCGCGTCGGCGTGCCGATCGCCAACCGCAACCGGACCGAAGTCGAAGGGCTGATCGGTTTCTTCGTCAACACCCAAGTGCTGCGCACCGAACTGACCGGGCAAACCCGCGTCAGCGAGCTGCTGCACGCCATCAAGGAGCACGCCCTGGGCGCCCAGGCCCATCAGGACTTGCCCTTCGAACGCCTGGTGGAAGCGCTGAACGTCGAGCGCAGCCTGAGCCATACGCCGTTGTTCCAGGTGATGTACAACCACCAGCCGGTGTTGGCCGACATCGCCTCGATCCGCACGGCCTCCGGCCTGGAGCTGGCCGCGGTGGAGTGGCAGGGCCGCACCACCCAGTTCGACCTGACCCTCGACACCTACGAACAGTCCGGCACCCTGCATGCCGCGCTGACCTACGCCAACGACCTGTTCGACGCGCCATCCATCGCACGCATGGCGCGGCACTGGATCAGCCTGTTGCAGGCCATGGTCGCCGATGGCGAGCAGCGCGTCGGTGAGTTGCCGATGCTCGCCGCCGATGAGCAGCAGGTCCTGGTGAGCGCCTGGAACCAGACCGCGCAGGCCTATCCGAGCGAGCGCGGCATTCATCAGTTGATCGAAGACCAGGTGCGCGCCACGCCGGAGGCGCCGGCGCTGGTGTTCGGTGCGACCACGCTGACCTACGCCCAGCTCGACGCCCGCGCCAACCAGCTGGCCCATGCCTTGCGCGAACAGGGGGTTGGCCCCGATGCCTTGGTGGGTCTTTGCATCGAGCGCTCGATCGAAATGGTGGTCGGCCTGCTGGGGATTCTCAAAGCCGGCGCTGCCTATGTCCCGCTCGACCCCGAATATCCCCCGGAACGCCTGGCCTACATGATCGAAGACAGCGGCATCCAGCTGCTGCTCAGCCAGCAAAGCCTGCTGCCGTCGCTGTCGGTCGCGGCTGTCCAGGTGATTGCCCTGGACGCGCCCGCGCTGTGGCTCGACGGCTACAGCTGCGAAGCGCCCACCGTGGCGATTCACGGGCTGAACCTCGCGTATGTGATCTACACCTCCGGTTCCACCGGCCAACCCAAGGGCGCCGGCAACAGCCATCGCGCGCTGGTCAACCGCCTGTGCTGGATGCAACAGGCCTACACGCTGGAGGCCAGCGATGCGGTGCTGCAGAAAACCCCGTTCAGCTTCGACGTGTCGGTGTGGGAGTTCTTCTGGCCGTTCATGACCGGTGCGCGCCTGGTGGTCGCGGCCCCTGGCGAACACCGCGAGCCGGCGCGCCTGATTGCGACCATTGGCCGACACGCGATCACCACCGTGCATTTCGTGCCATCGATGCTCCAGGCGTTTATCCATGAGCCGGGCGTGCAGGCCTGCACTGGCCTCAAGCGCATCGTCTGCAGCGGCGAAGCCTTGCCGTTGGATGCACAGAGCCAAGTGTTCGCCAAACTGCCACAGGCCGCTCTGTTCAACCTCTATGGCCCGACCGAAGCGGCCATCGACGTGACCCACTGGAGCTGTGTCGATGAAGGCGCCGACAGCGTGCCCATCGGCCGTCCGATCGCCAACCTCCACACCTACGTGCTCGACGCCCAGCTCAACCCGGTGCCGGCCGGCGTCTCCGGCGAGCTCTACCTGGGAGGCAGCGGCCTGGCGCGCAGTTACCACCGGCGTGCGGCCCTGACCGCCGAGCGTTTCGTGCCCAGCCCGTTCGCTGACGGCGCACGTGTGTACCGCACTGGCGACCGCGTGCGCCAGCGGGCCGACGGCGTGATCGAGTACCTCGGCCGTCTCGATCATCAGGTCAAACTGCGCGGCCTGCGCATCGAACTGGGCGAAATCGAGACGCGCCTGCTGCAGCATCCCGGCGTGCGTGAGGCGGTGGTGCTGGTGCAGGGCGGCAAGCAACTGGTGGCCTACCTGGTGTTGGAAGGCGAAGCGCCCACCGACCTCAAGGCGTGGCTGCTCGGCAGCCTGCCGGAGTACATGGTGCCGACCCATATGCTGCACCTGGACCAATTGCCGGTGACCGCCAATGGCAAGCTGGATCGCAAAGCGCTGCCAGTGCCGGACGCCGCCGCGCAGCAGGCCTATAGCGCCCCGCAAAGCCCCGTGCAGCAGGCGCTGGCCGCAATCTGGGGCGATGTGCTCGGCATCCCGCAGGTCGGCCTGGACGACAATTTTTTCGAGCTGGGCGGTGATTCGATCATCTCCATCCAAGTGGTCAGCCGCGCGCGCCAGGCAGGCATTCGCCTCAGCCCGCGCGACCTGTTCCAGTACCAGAGCGTGCGCAGCCTGGCGTTGGTGGCGACCTTCGAGCAGGCCGCGAGCATCGACCAGGGCCCGGTCAGCGGTGAGGTGATGCTGACCCCGGTGCAGCAGAGCTTCTTCGCCCAGGCCATCCCGGTGCGCGAGCATTGGAACCAGTCGTTGCTGTTGATCCCGCGTGAAGCCCTGGAGCCTGCGCGTCTCGACGCGGCCTTGACCCAGGTGATCAATCATCACGACGCTTTGCGCCTGCGTTTTGTCGAGCAGGCCGAAGGCTGGCAGCAAACCCATGCCGCGCCGATCGCCGCGCCCGGATTGTGGCAATCCCACGCCAGCGACGACACAGAACTGGCCGCACTCTGCGAGGCGGCCCAGCGCAGCCTCGATCTTGAACAAGGCCCGCTGCTGCGCGCCGCCCTGGTGAGCATGGCCGACGGTACCCAGCGCCTGTTGCTGGTGGTCCATCACCTGGTGGTGGACGGCGTGTCCTGGCGCATCCTGCTCGAAGACCTGCAACAGGCTTACGGCGCTGCGCCGCTGCCGGCCAAGACCTGCGCCTACCAAGTGTGGGCCCGGCAGTTGCAGGCCCATGCACAGACCCTCAACGCGCAACTGGCGTACTGGCAGGCGCAGACGGCCGACGCCGATTTGCCTTGCGACAACCCGCAAGGCGGCCTGCAAAATCGCCTGGGCGCCAAGCTGGAAATCCGCCTTGACGCCGAACACACCCGTCAACTGCTGCAAGACGCCCCGGCCGCCTATCGCACCCAGGTCAACGACCTGCTGCTGAGCGCATTGGTGCGGGTGATCTGCCGGTGGAGCGGCCAGACGGCTGCGCTGATCCAGCTGGAAGGCCATGGCCGTGAAGACCTGTTCGACAATGTCGACCTGAGCCGTACCGTCGGTTGGTTCACCAGCCTGTTCCCGCTGCGCCTGCAGGCCGAGGGCGGGTTGGCGGATGCGATCAAGTCGGTCAAGGAGCAACTGCGGGGCGTGCCCGATAAAGGCATCGGCTACGGCCTGTTGCGTTACCTCGGCACACCGGACGCCCGCGAAGCCCTATCAAGCCTTGCCGCGCCGCGCGTTACCTTCAACTACCTGGGCCAGTTCGATCGCCAGTTCAACGAATCGGCACTGTTCGTACCCGCCACTGGCGGCAGCGGCCAGGCCCAGGACCCCGAAGCGCCGCTGGCCAACTGGTTGACGCTGGAAGGGCAGGTGTACGGTGGGGAATTGACCCTGCAGTGGGGCTTCAGCCGTGAGATGTTCGAGGCTGCGACAATCCAGCGCCTGGCGGATGACTATGCGGCGGAACTCAAGGCCCTGATCGTGCATTGTAGTGCCACGCCGGCAGGGCAGGTCACCCCGTCGGACTTCCCGCTGGCGCGTCTGACCCAGCGCCAGTTGGATGGGCTGCCCGTCGCGGGACCGGCCATTGCCGATCTCTACCCGCTGTCGCCGATGCAGCAGGGCATGCTGTTCCACAGCCTGTACGAGCCCGAGGCCCAGGCCTATATCAACCAGTTGCGCCTGGACATCGGCGGCCTCGATCTTTTGGCGTTCGGTCGCGCCTGGCAGGCCGCGCTGCAGCGGCATGACATCCTGCGCAGCAGCTTCCACTGGCTGGGCCTGGACAGTGCCCATCAGTTGATCCAGCGGCAGGTCGACTTGCCGTTGCAAGTCATCGAAGACCCCGACGCCGACGTCGAGGCCCTCGCCGCAGCCGAGCGCGACAAGGGCTTCGCGCTCGACGCGGCGCCGCTGTTTCGCCTGTTGCTGGTACGCGGTGCCGGCGCGACCTGGCAGTTGATTTTCACCAGCCACCACATCCTGATGGATGGCTGGAGCAACGCCCAGTTGCTGGGCGAAGTCATCGCCCACTATGCCGGCCATACCGTGCCGGCACCGCAGGGACAGTTCCGCGACTACCTGGGTTGGCTGCAGCAGCAAGGGTCGGGCGAAGCCTTCTGGAAAGCCACGCTGGCGCCGTTGCAAGCGCCCACCTTGCTGGCGGAGGCGCTGCGCGTGCCGGCCCACGCCACAGGGATGGCCGACCATCAGGTGGTGCTCGACAGCGACTTCACCCAAGCGCTCGGCGAGTTTGCCCGCCGCCAGAAAATCACCCTCAACACCTTGCTGCAAGGGGCGTGGAGCCTGTTGCTGCAGCGCTACACCGGCCAGGATTGCGTGGCGTTCGGTGCCACCGTCGCCGGGCGTTCGGCGCCGCTGCCGGGGATCGAGCAGCAACTGGGCCTGTTTATCAACACCTTGCCGCTCGTCAGCGTGGCCGCGCCGGCCCAATCGGCCGCGTGCTGGCTCAGCGAGCTGCAAGCGCTGAACCTGAGCCTGCGCGATCACGAACATGTGCCGCTCTACGACATCCAGGGCTGGGCGGGCCAGCAGGGCGCGTTGTTCGACACCTTGCTGGTCTTCGAAAACTTCCCGGTGGCCGAAGCCCTGAAACAGGGCGCGCCCGCAGGCCTGACCTTCGGCCGCCTGCACAACCATGAACGCACCCACTACCCGCTGACCCTGGGGATTGAGCTGGGGGCCAGCCTGCGCCTGGAATGGAGCTACGACCGCACGCGTTTCAGTGCCGATCAGGTCGCGCGATTGAGCGCCAACCTGCAGCACCTGCTGGTGCAACTGCTCGCCGATGCGCAGGCGCCGCTCGGCAACTTGCGCCTGCTCGACCCCACCACGCAGCGCGACATGCTCGCCCTGGGCCGGGCACCCGGCGCGGCCCTACGTGAGCTGCACGTGCATCAACGCATTGCCGCCCAGGCCGCCGCCACCCCGGATGCGCTGGCGGTGCAGGCCGGCGAAGCGCGCTTGAGCTATGCCCAGCTCAACGACCACGCCAACCGCCTGGCCCATCGCCTGCTGGCGCTGGGCGTGGGGCCTGGGCAGCGCGTGGGCCTGGCCTGCCGACGTGGCCCGCAGTTGATCGTCAGTCTGCTGGCGGTGCTTAAAAGCGGCGCCGCCTATGTGCCGTTGGACCCGAAATACCCCAACGAACGCCTGGCCTACATGCTGGCGGACAGTCGTGTGGACCTGCTGCTCAGCGAAACCGGGCTGCTCGCCGACCTGCCGCTGCCGCAAGGTCTGATCCGTGTGGACTTCAGCGCATCCGGCGCTGAGTTGGCCGCTTACCCGCGCGCCAATCCGCCCAGCCACATGGGCGCCGCCGACCTGGCCTACGTGATCTACACCTCCGGCTCCACCGGCCAACCCAAGGGCGTGGCCATCGATCACGCCGCCCTCGGCCAGTTCTGCGACAGCGCCGCGGTCTACAGCCGGCTGTGTGCAGCGGACCGTGTACTGCAGTTCGCCACGTTCAGCTTCGACGGCTTTGTCGAGCAGTGCTACCCGCCGCTGTGTGTGGGCGCTGCGTTGATCATGCGTGGCGATGAACTGTGGGACGCCGGGCAACTGGCGCGGGAAATCGTCGAGCAGGGCGTGACCCTCGCTGACTTGCCGGCGGCGTACTGGTACCTGCTGGCCAAGGAATGTGCGGTCGAACACCGCGCCCTGGGCAATCTGCGCCAGGTGCATGTGGGCGGCGAAGCCATGTCGGTGGAAGGCCTGCGCGCCTGGCACGCCGCCGGCCTGGGCCACGTGCGGCTGGTCAACACCTATGGGCCGACCGAGGCCACGGTGGTGTCCAGCGTGCATGACTGCCAGTTGCTGGATGCCAGTGACGCGTTCGGCGTGCCCATCGGCCAGGCCATCGAAGGCCGTTCGCTGTATGTGCTCGACAGTGCGTTCGAGCTGTTGGCCACCGAGGGCGTCGGCGAGCTGTGCATCGGTGCCGAGTACGGCCTGGCCCAGGGCTATTTCGACCGCCCGGCGCTGACGGCCGAGCGCTTCCTGCCGGACCCGTTTTCCGCCGTGCCGGGGGCGCGGCTCTACCGCAGTGGCGACCTGGCCCGTTACAACCAGGCCGGTGCGTTGGAGTATGTCGGGCGCATCGATCATCAGGTGAAGATTCGCGGTTTCCGTATCGAAATCGGCGAAATCGAGGCCAGCCTGCAAGGCTTGCCGCAGGTGCGTGAGGCGGCAGTCATCGCGCAGCCGGGCGCCGTGGGTGCGCAATTGGTGGCCTACGTGGTGCCGACCCAGGGCCAGCGCCTGGACACCCAGGCGCTGGCGGCGACCTTGCACCGTGTGTTGCCCGACTACATGGTGCCGGCGCAGTGGGTGGTGCTCGATGCCTTGCCGTTGAACAACAACGGCAAGCTGGACCGCCGCGCACTGCCGGCACCGGACCTGAACCAGCCCCGACAGGCCCACCGCGCACCGCACAGCCCGCTGGCGATCCGGTTGGCAGCGATCTGGCAAGCGGTGTTGCAGGTCGAGCGCGTGGGGCTCGATGACCATTTCTTCGAGCGCGGCGGCCATTCGTTGCTGGCCACCCAGGTGATCTCCCGCGTGCGCCATGACCTCAAGCTGGAAGTGCCGTTGCGCGCGCTGTTCGAGCAGCCGACGCTGGAGGCCTTCGCGGCCGCGTGCGCCGGCGTGCAGGGCGACACTGCACCGACGCTGCAGGCGGCCGGGCGTGACCGGCCGCTGGCGTTGTCGTTCGCCCAGGAGCGCCAATGGTTCCTCTGGCAACTGGACCCGACCAGCGCCGCCTATCACGTCCCCGCCGCACTGCACCTGCGCGGCCCGTTGGATATCGCTGCGCTGGAACACGCTTTCCACGCCCTGGTGCAGCGCCATGAACCGCTGCGCACCACCTTCGTGGAGGAGGGCGAGCAGACCTGGCAGGTGATCCACCCCCACCTGGCGATTGCACTGGCGCATCAGCACATCGCCGCAGCCGCGATCGAAGCGACGGTGGCGCAGGAGATCCAGCGCCCGTTCGACCTAGTCAACGGCCCGCTGATGCGCGTCACGTTGCTGCACGTCGAAGCGGAGCACCACGTGCTGGTAATCACCCAGCACCACATCATCTCCGATGGTGGGTCGATGCAGGTGATGGTCGACGAACTGCTGGCCCTGTATCAGGGCCAGGTGCCGTTGCCGGCGTTGCCGCTGCACTATGCCGACTATGCCCTGTGGCAACGCGAGTGGATGGCCGCCGGAGAGAAACAGCGCCAACTCGATTATTGGTGCGCCCGCCTGGGCAGCGAACATCCGCTGCTGGAGCTGCCCCTGGACCACCCGCGTCCGGCGCTGCAAAGCCATCGCGGCGCGCGCCGACAACTGCATCTGGACGCCGCGCTGGTCGCCGAACTCAAGGCCCTTGCCCAGCGTCAGGACGTGACCCTGTTCATGCTGCTGCTCGCCGCATTCCAGACCTTGCTGTTTCGCTACAGCGGCCAGTCCGCGATCCGTGTCGGGGTGCCGATCGCCAACCGCAATCGCCTGGAAACCGAGCGGCTGATCGGCTTCTTCGTCAACACCCAGGTGCTGCAGGCCGAGCTGCATGGGCAGATGGGCTTCGACCGCTTGCTGGCCCAGGTCAAGCAACGTGCGGTGGAGGCCCAGGCCCATCAGGACTTGCCCTTCGAACAACTGGTGGAAGCGCTGCAACCGGAACGCAGCCTCAGCCATAACCCGTTGTTCCAAGTGATGTTCAATCACCAGGACAACCTGCGCGCCGGCCCGCTGCAGTTGCCTGGCCTGGACCTGCAACCGGTGGATTGGACCGGCCACAGCACCCAGTTCGACCTCAACCTGGAAACCGAGGAGTCGGCCGATGGCCTCTGGGCTGCGTTGACCTACGCCACCGACCTGTTCGAACCGGCGACCATCGAGCGCCTGGCCGAGCATTGGCAGAACCTGCTGCGCGCCGTGGTGCGCGATGCCTCCCAACCCCTGGACGAGCTGGCGCTGCTCAGCGCGGCGCAGTGGCGGCAGATGCTCGAAGCGTGGAACCACACGGCCTTCGATTACCCCCGCGAGCGCTGTGTGCATCAGCTGTTCGAAGCGCAGGCCCTGGCCCAGCCCGACGCCATCGCTGTGCAATTCAACGACGACGCCTTGAGTTATGCCGAACTCAACCGCCGCGCCAATCGCCTGGCCCATCGCCTGATCGCGGCGGGTGTCGGCCCGGACGTGCTGGTGGCGGTGCATGTGGAGCGTTCCCTGGACATGGCGGTCGGCCTGCTGGCGACCCTCAAGGCCGGTGGCGCCTACGTGCCGCTCGACCCGCAGTTCCCGGCGGAGCGCCTGGCGTTCATGCTCGAAGACAGCCGCGCCCGGGTGCTGCTGACCCAGCCAGCGCTGATCGGCCGACTGGCGCAACCGCAAGGCCTGCACGTGCTGCTGGTCGATGACAGCGACGCTGGCGAACACAACCCGCAAGTGGACGTCAGCCCGGAACACCTGGCCTACGTGATCTACACCTCCGGCTCCACCGGCCAGCCCAAGGGCGTGATGGTGCGCCACCGCGGGCTGTGCAGCTTCACCTGCGGCATGGCCGCCAGCCTGGATATCGGCCGGGAGGCGCGGGTGCTGTCGCTGACCACGTTCTCGTTCGACATCTTCGCCCTGGAGCTGTACGTGCCGCTGACGGTTGGCGCCACGGTGCTGCTGAGCGACCAGGCCCTGGCCCTCGACCCGGAGGCGATTATCGACCTGGCGCACCACCAGCGCGCCAATGTGCTGCAAGCCACGCCGTCAACCTGGCGCATGCTGCTGGACAGCCCGCGTGCCGAGCGGCTGCATGGCATCAAGGCACTGTGCGGCGGCGAAGCGCTGCCGGCCGACCTGGCCCAGCGTCTGCTCGATCTGCAAGGCCCGGTGTGGAACCTGTATGGCCCCACGGAAACCACCATCTGGTCGGCGGCCCATCGGCTGTTGGCGCCGCAGCCTTTTGTCGGGCGGCCGATTGCCAATACCGCGTTGTTCATCCTCAACGCCGGGCTCAGCCCATGCCCGTTGGGCGCGGCCGGTGAGCTGCTGATCGGCGGTGTCGGCCTGGCGCGCGGTTACCATGCACGGCCGGCGCTCACCGCCGAACGCTTCGTGCCCAACCCTTATGGCGCACCGGGCGAACGCCTGTACCGTACCGGTGACCTGGCGCGCTACCGCGACCACGGCGTGGTGGAGTACATCGGCCGGGTCGACCAGCAGGTCAAGGTGCGCGGGTTCCGTATCGAACTGGGCGAAATCGAAGCCTGCCTGCGCGAACACCCCGGCGTGCGCGAAGCCGTGGTGCTGGCCGACAACGACCGCTTGATCGCCTATCTGGTGACCTCCGCCCCACAGACGCCGCAGGTCTACCAAGCCGCCTTGCGCGAGCGTTTGCCGGACTACATGGTGCCGGCGTACCTGATGTGCCTCGACAGCCTGCCCTTGACCCCCAACGGCAAGCTCGACCGCAAGGCTCTGCCCAGCGTGGACGCCAGCCTGTTGCTCAAAGGCCATGTCGCCCCCGTCACACTGCGCCAACAGCAGGTGGCGGCGATCTGGGCCGAGGTGCTGGGCGTACCTCATGTCGGCCTCGACGACCACTTCTTCGAGCTGGGCGGGCATTCGCTGCTGGCCACCCGCGTGGTGTCGCGGGTCCGCCAGGCGCTGACGCTGGAAGTGGCGCTCAAGACCCTGTTCGAACACCCGGCGCTGGGTGACTTCGTCGCGGCGCTGGGCGAGGAGGGCGTGGTCGCACCGGCGATGCTCAAGGCCGACCGCACCCAACCGTTGCCACTGTCCTATGCCCAGGAACGCCAATGGTTCCTCTGGCAACTCGACCCGCACAGCGCCGCGTACCACATCCCCAGCGCCCTGCGCCTGAAAGGCACGCTGGACCTGGCCGCGCTGCAACGCAGTTTCGACACCTTGCTGGCGCGCCACGAAAGCCTGCGCACCCATCTGTATCAGGACGCCAGCGGCACACGGCAAGTGATTGAAGAATCGGGCCTGATCGACGTCGACCAGGCCGACAGCGACGAAGCCGGGCTCAAGGCGCAGGTCGCTGCCGAGGTCGCGCGTCCGTTCGACCTGCTGCGCGGGCCGTTGCTGCGGGTCACGTTGCTGCGCCTGGCTGAGGATGACCACGTGCTGGTGCTGGTGCAGCACCATATCGTCTCGGATGGCTGGTCGATGCAACTGATGGTCGAAGAACTGGTGCAGCTCTACGCCGCGTTCAGCCAGGGAACCACGCCGCACCTGCCGGCCTTGCCGATCCAGTACGCCGACTACGCCCTGTGGCAGCGTCAATGGATGGAGGCCGGTGAGACCGCGCGTCAACTGGCTTACTGGCGTGAGCAACTGGGCGGTGTGCAACCGGTGCTGGAATTGCCGGTCGACTACCCGCGCCCAGCGCTGCAAAGCCACCGTGGCGCGCGCCTGGGTATTGAGCTGGCGGCGCCGTTGCTCGCCGGTTTGCGCAGCCTGGCACAGCGCACCGGGGTGACGTTGCCGATGGTGTTGCTGGCGTCGTACCAGGCCTTGCTGCACCGCTACAGCGGTCAGGAGGACGTGCGCGTCGGCGTGCCGATTGCCAACCGCAATCGCCTGGAAACCGAAGGGTTGATCGGCTTCTTCGTCAACACCCAGGTGCTCAAGGCCGATATCCACGGGCAGATGAGCGTCGAGCACTTGCTGCACCAGACGCGTCAACGCTCCCTTGAGGCCCAGGCCCATCAGGACCTGCCGTTCGAGCAGTTGGTGGAGGCCTTGCAGCCCGAGCGCAGCCTGAGCCTGAGCCCGCTGTTCCAGGTGTTGTTCAACCACCGCGTGACGTCGGTCGATAGCCATTGGCAGCGCCTCACCGAGCTTGACGTCGAGGTCCTGAGTTGGGATGAAGGCGTCGCCCAGTTCGACCTGGCGCTGGACGTCGAGGAAAGCCAGACGCTGTTGCGTGCGTCCCTGAGCTACGCCACCGACCTGTTCGCCCCGGCGACCATCGCACGCATGGCCGGCCACTGGCAGAACCTGTTGCAGGCGATGGTCGCCGATCCGCAGCAGACCCTCGGCCAGTTGAACCTGCTGGACGGGGATGAACAGCGGCACATCCTGCAGTTGTGGAATCAATCCGACGCCGGCTTCCCGGCCCAGCGCCTGGTACATGAATTGGTCGCCGAGCGTGCGCGGGAAAACCCGCAGGCGATCGCGATCAAGTTCGACACGCAAACCCTGACTTACGGCGAGCTGGACCGCCAGGCCAACCAGTTGGCCCACGCGTTGATCGCCCGGGGTGTCGGCCCGGAAGTGCGCGTGGCGATTGCCATGCCGCGCAGTGCGGAGATCATGGTGGCGTTCCTTGCGGTGCTGAAAGCTGGCGGCGTGTATGTGCCGCTGGACGTCGAATACCCGCGTGATCGCCTGCTGTACATGATGCAGGACAGCCGCGCCAAGCTGCTGTTGACCCATACCGCCGTGCAGCAGCAACTGCCGATTGCCGAAGGCCTGGATACGCTGGCCATCGACCGCACCGAAGCCTGGAGCGGCTTCAGCGACACTGCGCCGTCGGTTGATCTCGACGGCGACAACCTCGCCTACGTGATCTACACCTCCGGCTCCACCGGCATGCCCAAGGGCGTGGCGGTGGCCCACGGTCCGCTGGTGGCGCATATCATCGCCACCGGCGAACGCTACGAAACCGGCCCGGCCGATTGCGAATTGCACTTCATGTCTTTCGCCTTCGACGGCTCCCACGAAGGCTGGATGCACCCGCTGATCAACGGCGCGAGCGTGCTGATCCGCGATGACAGCCTGTGGCTGCCGGAATACACCTACGCGCAAATGCACCGTCACAACGTGACCATGGCCGTGTTCCCGCCGGTGTACCTGCAACAGTTGGCCGAGCATGCCGAGCGCGACGGTAATCCGCCGAAGGTGCGCGTGTATTGCTTTGGCGGTGACGCGGTGGCGCAAGCGAGCTACGACCTGGCCTGGCGTGCACTGAAACCCACTTATCTGTTCAACGGCTACGGCCCGACCGAAACCGTGGTCACGCCGTTGCTGTGGAAAGCACGCAAGGGCGATCCCTGCGGCGCCGTGTATGCACCGATCGGCACGCTGTTGGGCAACCGCAGCGGCTACATCCTCGACGCCCAACTCAACCTGCAACCCATCGGCGTCGCTGGCGAGCTGTACTTGGGCGGCGAGGGCGTGGCGCGCGGTTATCTGGAACGTCCGGCACTCACCGCCGAACGCTTCGTCCCCGACCCGTTCGGCAAACCCGGCAGCCGCGTGTACCGCAGCGGCGACCTGACCCGTGGCCGCCCGGATGGCGTGGTGGATTACCTCGGCCGTGTCGACCACCAGGTGAAAATCCGCGGTTTCCGTATCGAGCTGGGCGAGATCGAAGCGCGGCTGCGCGAGCAGGACAACGTCGGCGAAACCGTGGTGGTGGCTCAGGAAGGCCCGACCGGCAAGCAACTGGTGGCCTACGTGGTACCGGCAGATGCCAGCCTGGCCAACCACGCCGAGTGGCGCGACACCCTGCGCCGCGCCCTGAAAACCCGCCTGCCGGATTACATGGTGCCCGCGCACTTCATGTTCCTGGCGCAAATGCCGCTCACCCCCAACGGCAAACTCGACCGCAAGGGCCTGCCCGAGCCGGACGCGAGCCTGATGCAACAGGCCTACGTCGCCCCCGAAACCGAGCTGGAACAGCAGATCGCCGCGATCTGGGCCGAGGTGCTGCGCCTGCCGCACGTGGGCCTGAACGACAACTTCTTCGAGGTCGGCGGCCACTCGTTGCTGGCGATCCAGATCACCTCGCGGGTCCAGGCCGAATTGGGCCTGGAAGTGCCGCTGGTGGAAGTGTTTCAGACCGAAACCCTGCGCGCCTACGTGCAGGCCGCTGCCACCTTCCGCGCCGGCAGCGCGCAAGATTTCGACGACCTTCGTGACTTTTTGAGCGAACTAGAGGCGATTTGACCCATGCGTTCCAACCCTAATATCGATCTGGTTTCGCGCTTTCTTCGCCTGCCGCTGGAACAGCGCCAGCAGTTTTACCAGCGCCTGCAAAGCCGTGGCATGAGCTTCGCCCAACTGCCGATTGCCTCGATCCGCGAGGATGGCCAACGCCTGCCGCTGTCCTATGCCCAGGAGCGCCAGTGGTTCCTGTGGCAGTTGGACCCGGACAGCGCCACCTACCACATCCCCGGCGCATTGCGCTTGCAGGGGCGCCTGGACCTGGCGGCGTTGCAGCGCAGCTTCGACAGCCTGCTGGCGCGCCACGAAAGCCTGCGCACCCGGCTGATCCAGGACGGTGAGCAGCTGTTGCAAACCATCGAGCCCGAGGCGCGTGTCGAGATCCGGCAGGAGGTTGTTCACGAGGCGCAACTGATGGCGCGGGTCGAAGCCGAGGTCGCCCGCCCGTTCGATCTGCAACAAGGGCCGCTGTTGCGCGTGACCCTGTTGCAACTGACGGAAGATGAGCATGTGCTGGTGATGGTGCAGCACCACATCGTTTCCGATGGCTGGTCGATGCAAGTGATGGTCCAGGAACTGGTGCAGTTGTATGCCGCCTACAGTCAGGGCCAGGACCTTAGCCTGCCGGGCCTGCCGATCCAGTACGCCGACTACGCGCTGTGGCAACGCAACTGGATGGAGGCCGGGGAGAGGGCCCGCCAGTTGGCGTACTGGCAGGACCTGCTGGGCGGTGAGCAACCCGTGCTGGAATTGCCCCTTGATCACCCGCGCCCCGCGCAGCAAAGCCATCGCGGCGCGAGCCTGCAGGTGCAGCTGCCGGCGGACCTGGTGGCGGGCCTCAAGCGCCTGGCGCAGCAAGAAGGTGTGACGCCGTTCATGCTCCTGCTGGCGTCGTTCCAGACCCTGCTGTTTCGCTACAGCGGCCAAGCGGATATTCGCATCGGCGTACCGAATGCCAACCGCAACCGCGTCGAAACCGAGCGGCTGATTGGCTTTTTCGTCAACACCCAGGTGCTCAAGGCCGACCTCGACGGGCAGATGACGTTTGCCGAACTGTTGCAGCAGACCAAGCGTCGTTCCCTGGAAGCCCAGGCGCACCAGGACCTGCCGTTCGAACAGTTGGTGGTGGCGTTGCAGCCCGAACGCAGCCTGAGCCACAACCCGTTGTTCCAGGTGATGTTCAACCACCAGACCGACACCCAGGCCAGCGGTGACGGCCAGCACCTGCCCGGCCTGCGCGTGACAGAACTGGACTGGGACAACCGGACCACCCATTTCGACTTGAGCCTGGACACCCATGAATCCGCTGAAGGCCTGTGGGCCGAGCTGACCTACGCCACCGACTTGTTCGAGGCGGCGACCATCGAGCGCTTTGCGCAACATTGGCAAAACCTGCTCCAGGCGCTGGTGAGTGCGCCGCGCAGCCGTCTTAGCGCGCTGCCGATGCTCGACCGTGCGCAGCAGCAGACGATGCTCCAGGATTGGAACGCGCCGGCCAGCGTCGCCGTCGCACAAGCCGTACACCACCGGTTCGAGGCCCAGGCCCGCCAGCATCCTGAACGCCAGGCGCTGGCCCTGGATGACCAGACGCTCAGCTATGGCGAACTGAACCGCCAGGCCAATCGTCTGGCGCACTACCTGATCGACCAGGGGATCGGCCCGGACGGCCTGGTCGGTATCGCCGTCGAGCGTTCCTTTGCCATGGTGGTCAGCCTGTTGGCGGTGCTCAAGGCGGGCGGTGCCTACGTGCCGCTTGACCCTGAGTATCCGCGCGAGCGCCTGGTGCATATGCTCGAGGACAGTGGCGTGCGCCTGGTGTTGACTCAGTCTCACCTGCGTGAGCGCCTGCCGTTGGCCGGGTCGTTGACCTGCCTGGATATCGACCTGGCCCACGCGACGTTGGCGCCGTATGCCGAACACGCTCCGGCGCTCGACGTCGAGCCGCAGAGCCTGGCCTACGTGATCTACACCTCGGGCTCCACCGGCAAACCCAAGGGCGTTGCCATCAGCCACGCGGCGCTGAGTGAGTTCGCCGGCATCGCGGCCGACTACTCGCGCCTGGTCGCGCAGGATCGGGTGCTGCAGTTCGCCACCTTGAACTTCGACGGCTTCGTCGAGCAGCTGTACCCGGCGCTGACCCTGGGCGCCACCGTGGTGTTGCGCGGCCCGCAGTTGTGGGACGGCGCCGACCTGTACCGGCAGATCATCGATCAGGGCATCACCCTGGCCGACTTGCCGACGGCTTACTGGAAACTGTTCCTGCACGATTGCCTGGCGGCGGGCCCACGGTCTTACGGGGCCTTGCGCCAGGTGCATATCGGCGGCGAAGCCATGCCCCTGGACGGCCCGGCGATGTGGCGCCGGGCCGGGCTGGGGCATGTGCGGCTGCTCAACACCTACGGGCCCACCGAGGCCACGGTGGTGTCCAGCGTGCTCGATTGCAGCGCCGACGATGGGGCGGTCGGCGGCAGCGCCAGCCCGATTGGCCGCGCGTTGCCGGGGCGGGCGTTGTATGTGCTGGACGGCGACCTCAACCTGTTGCCGGTCGGCGCCGTGGGCGAACTCTACATCGCCAGTGCCAGCGGCTTGGCGCGTGCTTACCTGCAACGCCCGGGCCTGACCGCCGAGCGCTTTGTCGCCGATCCGTTCGGCGGCCTGGGCGAGCGTCTTTATCGCACCGGCGACGTGGCGCGTTATCGCGCCGACGGGGTGATCGAATACGTCGGCCGCGTCGATCACCAGGTGAAGATCCGTGGGTTCCGTATCGAGCTGGGTGAAATCGAGGCGCTGCTGCTGGCCCAGGATGACGTCCGTGAGGCTTTCGTGCTGGCCGCCGACAATCAGTTGGTGGCCTATCTGGTGGCGACGCAGCCATTGTCCGAGCCGGAGCAGGTGGGCGCCGCCGAACAGCTCAAGGCCACTTTGCGCGAGCAACTGCCCGATTACATGGTGCCGGCGCACCTGATCTTCCTCGAGCGCATGCCCTTGAACCCCAACGGCAAGCTCGACCGCCAGGCCTTGCCGACACCCGTCGGCGGCTCGGCACAGCAGGCATGGTTGGCACCGGTCACGCCGCTGCAGCAACAGATCGCGGCGATCTGGGCCGATATCCTTGGCGTCGAGCGTGTCGGCCTGGCCCATCATTTCTTTGAACTGGGCGGGCATTCCCTGCTGGCCATGCAAGTGGTCTCGCGCATTCGCCAGGCCCTGGACCTGGAAGTCCCGCTCAAGACGCTGTTCGAGCAGCCGCGCCTGGCAGGCTTTGTCGCTGCCTTGACGACCTCCGATCCCGCCGCCCCGAAAGCCCCGGCCCTACTGCCGGCCGGGCGCGACCAGCCGTTGCCGCTGTCGTATGCCCAGGAGCGCCAGTGGTTTCTCTGGCAGTTGGAGCCGCACAGCGCGGCGTACCACATCCCCAGCGCGCTGCGCCTGAAAGGCCAGCTTGACCGCGCGGCGTTGCAGCGCAGTTTCGACGCCTTGCTGGCCCGTCATGAAAGCCTGCGCACCTCCCTGCGCCAGGAGCGCGAGCGCACGGTTCAAGTGATTGAACCGCAGGTGTCGTTGCCCATCGCGTGCGCCGATGTCGATGAAGCTGCGCTGAAGGCCCGCGTAGAAGCCGAGATCGCCCAGCCCTTCGACCTGCAACAAGGGCCGTTGCTGCGTGTCTGCCTGCTGCGCCTGGCCGCCGATGAGCATGTGCTGGTGCTGGTGCAGCATCACATCGTCTCCGATGGCTGGTCGATGCAACTGATGGTCGAGGAACTGGTGCAGCACTACGCGGCTTACAGCCAGGGTCAGACCCTGGCATTGCCGGCGCTGCCGCTCCAGTACGCCGATTACGCCGTGTGGCAGCGCCGTTGGATGGAGGCGGGCGAGAAGGATCGCCAACTGAGCTACTGGCGCGACCGGCTCGGCGGTGAGCAGAGCGTGTTGGAGCTGCCGTTCGACCACCCGCGCCCGGCGGTGCAAAGCCACCGTGGCGCACGCCTGCCGATCGAACTGGCGCCCGCGCTCGCCCACGACCTCAAGGTCCTGGCCCAGCAACAGGGCGTGACCCTGTTCATGCTGTTGCTGGCTTCGTTCCAGACCTTGCTGCACCGCTACAGCGGCCAGGAAGACATCCGCGTCGGCGTGCCGATCGCCAACCGCAACCGCAGTGAAACCGAGCGCCTGATCGGCTTCTTCGTCAACACCCAGGTGCTCAAGGCCGACATTCACGGGCAGATGAGCGTCGCGCAAGTGGTGCAGCAGACCCGGCAACGGGCGCTGGAGGCGCAGGCCCACCAGGACTTGCCGTTCGAACAATTGGTAGAGGCGTTGCAACCCGAGCGCAGCCTGAGCCACAACCCGTTGTTCCAAGTGATGTTCAACCACCAGACCGACGTCGGCCAGGCCCAGGTCCAGCACCAATTGCCGACGCTGCGGGTAGAAGGGCTGGAGTGGGAAAGCCGGACCGCGCATTTCGATCTGGACCTGGATATTCAAGAGTCCACCGAAGGTATCTGGGCCACATTGGGGTATGCCCAGGACCTGTTCGAAGCGTCGACCGTGCAACGTATGGCGCGGCATTGGCAGAACCTGTTGCAGGCGATGGTCGCCGATCCGCAGCAGACCCTCGGCCAGTTGAACCTGTTGGACGGGGATGAACAGCGGCACATCCTGCAGTTGTGGAATCAATCCGACGCCGGCTTCCCGGCCCAGCGCCTGGTACATGAATTGGTCGCCGAGCGTGCGCGGGAAAACCCGCAGGCGATCGCGATCAAGTTCGACACACAAACCCTGACCTACGGCGCGCTGGATCGCCAGGCCAACCAGTTGGCCCACGCGTTGATCGCCCGTGGTGTTGGCCCGGAAGTGCGCGTGGCGATTGCCATGCCGCGCAGTGCCGAGATCATGGTGGCGTTCCTCGCGGTGCTTAAAGCTGGCGGCGTTTACGTGCCGCTGGACGTCGAATACCCGCGTGATCGCCTGCTGTACATGATGCAGGACAGCCGCGCCAAGCTGCTGTTGACCCATACCGCCGTGCAGCAGCAACTGCCGATTGCCGAAGGCCTGGATACGCTCGCCATCGACCGCACCGAAACCTGGAGCGGCTTCAGCGACACTGCGCCGTCGGTTGATCTCGACGGCGACAACCTCGCCTACGTGATCTACACCTCCGGCTCCACCGGCATGCCCAAGGGCGTGGCGGTGGCCCACGGTCCGCTGGTGGCGCATATCATCGCCACCGGCGAACGCTACGAAACCGGCCCGGCCGATTGCGAATTGCACTTCATGTCCTTCGCTTTCGACGGCTCCCACGAAGGCTGGATGCACCCGCTGATCAACGGCGCCAGCGTGCTGATCCGCGATGACAGCCTGTGGCTGCCGGAATACACCTACGCGCAAATGCACCGTCACCACGTGACCATGGCCGTGTTCCCACCGGTGTACCTGCAACAGTTGGCCGAGCACGCCGAGCGCGACGGTAATCCGCCGAAGGTGCGCGTGTATTGCTTTGGCGGTGACGCGGTGGCGCAAGCGAGCTACGACCTGGCCTGGCGTGCGCTGAAACCCACTTATCTGTTCAACGGCTACGGCCCGACCGAAACCGTGGTCACGCCGTTGCTGTGGAAAGCACGCAAGGGCGATCCCTGCGGCGCCGTGTATGCACCGATCGGCACGCTGTTGGGCAACCGCAGCGGCTACATCCTCGACGCCCAACTCAACCTGCAACCCATCGGCGTCGCTGGCGAGCTGTACCTGGGCGGTGAGGGCGTGGCGCGCGGTTATCTGGAACGCCCGGCACTCACCGCCGAACGCTTCGTCCCCGACCCGTTCGGCAAACCCGGCAGCCGCGTGTACCGCAGCGGCGACCTGACCCGTGGCCGCCCGGATGGCGTGGTGGATTACCTCGGCCGTGTCGACCACCAGGTGAAGATCCGCGGTTTCCGTATCGAACTGGGCGAGATCGAAGCGCGGCTGCGCGAGCAGGACAGCGTCGGCGAAACCGTGGTGGTGGCCCAGGAAGGCCCGAACGGTAAGCAGTTGGTGGCCTATGTGGTGCCACTGGATCCGGTGCTGATGGACGATGCGGTGGCCCAGGCCACCTGCCGTGAAAACCTGCGCCGCGCCCTGAAAACCCGCCTGCCGGACTACATGGTGCCCTCGCACCTGATGTTCCTGGAGCGCATGCCGCTCACCCCCAATGGCAAGCTCGATCGCAAGGGCCTGCCGCGTCCTGATGTGAGCCAGATGCAGCAGGTGTATGTGGCGCCACAGAGCGAGCTGGAGCAGGACGTGGCGGCGATCTGGGGTGAAATCCTGGGCCTGGAACGGGTTGGCCTGGCCGACCACTTCTTTGAATCGGGGGGGCACTCGTTGCTGGCGATGCAGGTCATCTCCCGTCTGCGCCAGTTGCTGGGCCGGGAAGTTCCCCTCAGGACCCTGTTTGAACACCCGCGGTTGCAGGGTTTTGTCGAGACGCTGCAGCGTTCGGCAGCCGAGACGGACAGTGCGCCGGCGATTCTGCCCGTCAGCCGCCAGCAGCCGTTGGCATTGTCTTATGCCCAGGAGCGCCAGTGGTTCCTCTGGCAACTGGACCCCCAGAGCGCCGCGTACCACATCCCCAGCACCCTGCGCCTGCGTGGCTGGCTGGACCAGGCCGCGCTGCAACGCAGTTTCGAAACGCTGGTGGCGCGCCATGAAAGCCTGCGCACCCAGGTGTACCAGGACGCAGGCCGCGCCCGGCAAATGATCCGTGATGCGGGTGCCGTAGAGATCTTGCATGCCGACGCCGACGAAGCGGATGTGCAGCGCCTGGTGCAAGCCGAGATCGCGCGACCGTTTGACCTGCAACAAGGCCCGCTGCTGCGGGTGACCCTGCTGCGCCTGGCTGACGACGAACACGTGCTGGTGCTGGTGCAGCATCACATCGTCTCCGATGGCTGGTCGATGCAGGTGATGGTCGACGAGCTGGTGCAACTGTACGCGGCCTACAGCCAAGGCCAGGACCTGCAACTGCCGGCGCTGCCGATTCAATACGCCGACTATGCGCAGTGGCAGCGCGACTGGATGGCGGGCGGCGAGCGCGAGCGCCAATTGGCTTACTGGCAAACGCTGCTGGGCGGTGAACAGCCGGTGCTGGAACTGCCCGCCGAGCGGCCGCGACCTTCGGTGCAGAGCTATCGCGGGGCGAGCCTGGATGTCGTCCTGGACCCGGCGCTGGTGACGGGGCTCAAGGCCCTGGCGCAGCGTGAGGGGCTCACGTTATTCATGGTACTGCTGGCGTCGTTCCAGACCCTGTTGCACCGTTACAGCGGCCAGCAGGATATTCGCGTCGGTGTGCCGATCGCCAACCGCAGCCGGGTCGAAACCGAGCGGCTGGTGGGGTTCTTCGTCAATACCCAGGTGCTCAAGGCCGATATCGATGCTCAACTGACCGTCACCCAATTGTTGCAGCAGGCCAAGCGGCGGGCCCTGGATGCCCAGAGCCATCAGGACCTGCCCTTCGAGCAATTGGTCGAGGCGCTGCAACCCGAGCGCAGCCTGAGCCATAACCCGTTGTTCCAGGTGTTGTTCAATCACCAGAGCGAAGCGCGCCTGGCCAACAGCGGCCAGCAGCTTGCCGACCTGAGGGTTGAAGGGTTGGAGTGGGGCACGCAGACCGCGCAGTTCGACTTGAGCCTGGACACCCAGGAGACCGCCGAAGGGCTGTGGGCGACCCTGACCTACGCCACTGATCTGTTCGACGCCGCGACACCCAAGCGCATGGCCCGCCATTGGCAGAACCTGTTGCAGGGCATGCTCGGCGATCCGAATCAGCGGGTCACCCAGTTGCCGATGCTGGAGCGTCTGGAGCAGCAGGTGATGGTCGAGCAGTGGAACGACACGGCGCAGGATTACCCGTTGCAGCAGAGCGTGCAGCAGTTGATCGAAGCGCAAGCCGAACGCACGCCGGATGCCCAGGCATTGCTGTTTGATTGCGAAGTGCTCACTTACGCCCAACTGAATGCTCGTGCCAACCGCCTGGCGCACCGCCTGATACAGGCCGGTGTCGGGCCAGACCTGCTGGTGGGCGTGGCGATGGAGCGCTCGGTGGAGATGGTGGTGGCGCTTCTGGCCGTGCTCAAGGCTGGCGGCGCCTATGTGCCGCTGGACCCGGAATACCCGCGCGAGCGCCTGGCCTACATGCTGCAGGACAGTGGGGTGCAACTGCTGTTGACGCAGGCGCATCTGGTGGCGTCGTTGCCCATCGGTGACTGCGTACAGTGCCTGGTGGTGGAGCAGGGTGACAGCTGGCTGGCAGGGTTTGCCACCTTCAATCCCGAGGTCACCGTCGAGGCCGAAAACCTCGCTTATGTCATCTACACCTCCGGTTCCACCGGGCAGCCGAAGGGCGCCGGTAACCGCCACTGTGCATTGACCAACCGATTGCTGTGGATGCAGCAAGCGTATGCACTGGATGCCAGTGATACGGTGCTGCAAAAGACGCCGTTCAGTTTTGACGTGTCGGTCTGGGAGTTCTTCTGGCCGTTGATGAGCGGCGCACGGTTGGTCATGGCGGCTCCGGGTGATCATCGGGAGCCGTCGCGCCTGGTGACGTTGATCAATCGACACCAGGTCACCACTTTGCACTTCGTGCCCTCGATGTTGCAGGCGTTCCTCCAGGACTCGCAGGCCGGCAGTTGCCAGGGCCTGCAACGCATCATTTGCAGCGGCGAAGCCCTGCCGGTGGACGCCCAGCAACAGGTGTTCGCCAAACTGCCCAAGGCCGGGCTGTTCAACCTGTACGGCCCGACCGAGGCGGCCATTGATGTGACCCATTGGACGTGTGTCGATGAAAACCGCGACAGCGTGCCGATTGGCCAGCCGATCGCCAACCTGCGCACCCATGTGCTGGATACGCAGTTGCAGCCGGTTGCGGCGGGTGTTGCCGGTGAGTTGTACCTGGGCGGGGTCGGGCTGGCGCGCAGTTACCATCGCCGTCCTGGCCTGACCGCCGAGCGCTTTGTGCCGTGCCCGTTCCAGCCTGGCGCGCGGTTGTATCGTACCGGGGACCGGGTCCGTCAGCGCATGGATGGCGTGATTGAATACCTGGGGCGCCTGGATCATCAGGTCAAATTGCGTGGTTTGCGGATCGAGCTGGGCGAAATCGAAGCGCGCCTGCTGGAGCATCCGCAGGTGCGTGAAGCATCGGTGCAAGTGCAGGATGGCAAGCATCTGGTGGGCTACCTGGTGTTGCACGACCCGGCCGCCGCCTGGCGTGATGCCCTGAGTCATCACTTGCTGGCGCATTTGCCCGACTACATGGTGCCTGCGCAATGGGTCGTGCTGGACCGCATGCCCTTGAGCCCCAACGGCAAGTTAGACCGCAAGGCCCTGCCGGCACCGGACGCCAGCGTGCATCAGCGGCACTTCGTTGCGCCGAGCAACCCGCTGGAGCACACCGTTGTGCTCGCCTGGCGCGAGGTCCTGGGCCTTGAACAGGTGGGGGTGGAGGACAACTTCTTCGAGCTGGGCGGGCACTCGTTGCTGGTGTTGATGCTCAAGGAGCGTATCCGCAAGGCTACCGGCGTCGAGCTTTCGGTGAGTCAGCTGATGCTCAACCCGACGGTTGCGGGGCAGGTGGCCTGTGTTAATGGTCAGGCCGGCAACTCGTTGATCGTCAGGTTGAACAGCCAGACCCGTGGCACACCGTTGTACCTGTTTCACCCCAGCTATGGTTCGGTGCATTGCTACAAGGCCATTGCCCTGGCGTTGCGCGAGCAGCGGCCGGTAATGGGCGTGATCTGCCGGGCGTTGGCCGAGGAGGGCAGTGAAGTGCCGGCCTGGCACGAGATGGTCGAGGACTACACCGCGCAATTGTTGACGGCGCAGCCGGAGGGGGCCTTCCGTCTGGCGGGCTGGTCCCTGGGCGGCAACCTGGCGATGGAAGTTGCCCATGGCCTGGAGCAGGCTGGGCGGGAAGTGGAGTGCGTGGGCTGGATCGACGCATCGCCACCCCAGTGGGTCAAGCCTTTCTGGGACACGGCGGTGATGGTCGATGAGCGCGAAATATCCGCCAATGACCGGCGCGTGGAATTGTTGGGCGCGATGTTCCCTGAGTTCACGGCGCAGATCCATGCCAAGTGGTCGGGCCAGCAGGCCACGGTTGACGGCGACGATGAGCAATGGGCCGGGTTCAACCAGTGGGCCGGGGATGTGCTGGGTGAGCGCTTCCATGAACTCAAGGAAGAGTTGCTCAGCGGCCATGAGGCGCAAATCTCGTGGGAGGTCGACCGCATGCTGGGGCAGCGCCTGCATGATGCCGATTTCAAGGCGATCAAGGCGCCGATCAGTTGCTGGTGGGCGACCTTGAGCCGCACGGGTGTGCATCATCGGTTGATTGAGGCGAGCATGCTGGAGGTCGCCGGCCAGTCCCGGATTGAACGTTCGGTGCTGATCGAGACCAGTCACGATCGGTTGATCGACAACGCCGCGTTCGTGCGCAGCTTCGCCGACGCGATGGCGTAACACCGGGCCTGAACGAACAAGCCCCCGGCCACTGATGGTGACCGGGGGCTTTTTCGTGGGGTGGGGTTCAACGACCGGCCTCTGCAAAAACGCCCCGGGCAAATGAATGCACGGGGCGTTAGGGTTGGAGCCCTCAGTAGCCGCCAGGGCGGCTACGAGCAGGCCTTAGAAGTCCCAGCGGGTGCTGAGCATGAAGTTGCGTGGCTCGCCGTAGGCGGCAGAGTTATAGAAGCCGATGTTGGTGTAGTAGGTCTTATCGAAGATGTTGTTGACGTTCAACGTTGCCGACACGTTCTTGGTGAACTGGTAGCGGGTCATCAGGTCCACCAGCCAGTAGGACTCCTGGGAAAACTCCTCGTAGCCGCCTTTCGGGCTGTTGTAGATGTCCTGCCAGCCAACACTCTGCCAGCGAGCGCCGCCGCCGACGGTCAGCTTGTCGAGGTTGCCCTTGAACTTGTACGAGGTGTAGACGCTGACCTGATCTTCCGGCTCGAAGGTCGAGATCTTGATGTCGTTGTCGTCGCGCACAACCTTGTGGGTATAGCCACCCTGGAGCTGCCAGCCCGGTGCCAGTTCGCCCGACATTTCGACTTCGTAACCCTTGGTCACGGCCTTGGTGCCCTTGAACGCGTAGTTCGACGGTGTCGGCGTGCGGTTGTTGTATTCGTCGTCGGACACGGAACGGTTGGTTTCGTGGATCTCGAAGTAGGCGGCGCTGGCGTTTACACGACCGTCCAGGAAGTCTGCCTTGACGCCCAGTTCCCAGTTCTGGCCTTCATCCGGCTCGACCAGCTTGTTGTTGCGGTCGCGGTTGTAGCTTTCCTGCGGCATGAAGATATCGGTATAGCTGGCGTAGACCGAGTACGTGTCGTTCAGGTCGTAGACCACACCGGCATACGGCACGAACCGTCCGGTTTCCTTGTAGGTCGGGTTGTTGCCGGTGACGGTGTAGTCGACCACGCGGCCGCCGAGCAGCAGCTTGAGGTCGTCGGCGAGGTTCAGGCGGGTGGTCATGTACGCGCCGGTCTGGCGCACGGTGTCGTCGATCTTCGACTGCGGTGTGCCCCAATCCGGTTCGGTCGCGTTGCCGTGCCAGTTGTGGAAATTCACCAGGTTGGGGGCGAGGTTCCAGTAGCCATTGCCGTTCCACTCGGAAGAACTGATGGAGCCGCCGAGGACCAACTCATGCTCGCGGCCACCCAGGCTGAACGGGCCGCTCACATATAGGTCGGCGGAGTCGCTGACGGTTTCGCCGGTGTACTTGCCCGATGTCAGCTGCGAAGTGCCGTCCAGGTTGGGAGTGCTGCCCTGGATCGAGCCCATCTTCGCGTGGTAGCCGTTGATCTTGTGGTCCAGTTGCAGCTTGGTGACCCAGCCATCGCCGAGGTCGTGCTCGACTATGGCGAATAGGGTGCGGGTGTACTGCTCCCAGCTGCTCCAGTCGGCGGCGTTGTTGAACGAGCGCTTCACGTTGTTGCGATTACCCTGGGCGTCGATCAGCGGGAAGCTGCCGGACCAGGACGAGCCTTTTGGCAGGCTGTCCTGGTAGTCGCCACCCACGGTCAGCATGGTGTCCGGGGACAGGTCGAATTCCATGATGCCGTAGTAGACCGGGCTTTGGCGCTCATAGCGGTCCATGAAGGAATGCTTGTCCTGGTAAGCCGCCACCGCCCGACCCCGGACATTCCCGGTTTCGGTCAGCGGGCCGCTCACATCCAGCTCGCTGCGGTAGTTGTCCCAGGAGCCGGCGCCCACGCTGGCGTGGCCCTGGAACTCTGCGGTGGGCTTTTTGCGCACAAGGTTGATGGTCGCACCCAGGGAGCCTGCGCCAGTGAGCAGGCCGGTGGCGCCCTTGAGTACTTCGACCCGGTCATAGATCGCCATGTCGCTCAGGGTGTTACCCGCCGAATAGGCCACGTTGCGCGCAGTGGACGGAATGCCGTCGTACTGGAAGTTGTTGATGGAGAAACCACGGGCGTAGTAGTTGCTGCGCTCGGTATCGAAGGCCGAGACGGTGATGCCCGGCGTGTGGCGCATCACGTCGTCAACGTTGTTCAGGCCGAAGTCGTCCATGTGCTGGCGGGTGATGACGGTCACCGACTGCGGCGTCTCCTTGGGCGTCAGCACCAGGCGGGTCGAGGTGGCGATGTAGCCTGGGGTATAGGAACCGGTGTTTTCGGTCACGTTGCCCAGTTGGTTGGCGGTCACCTGGGTCGGGCTCAGTTCCAGCCCGGCGGAGGTACCGGCGGCGGTGACGGTCAGCGAATTGCCATTGAGGCTGTGGGTGGTCGACGTTCCTGACAGCAGGGTATTGATCGCCTGTTGCGGGTCCAGTTTGCCTTTGACGGCGGTGCTGTTCTTGCCTTGCACGTCGGTCGGGCTGTAGAGCACCTGCATGTTGGCCTGATGACCGAAGGCCTGCAGCGCGCTCCCCAGCGGCTGCGCGGGAATGTCCAACTCGATCTCTTGTGCCTGCACATAGCCGGCCACCGGCAGTGATATGGCCAGGGCCAGGGCGTTCGGCAGGAGGTTGATGTTCAGGGCCCGACGCATGGATAGCGCTTTGCTCAGTGGGCTGAGACCGAGTCGTGCTGGCATGGGTGTTTTCTCTTCTATGTTTTAAGTGGGCAATTATAGGTGTTTATTGAGTCTGGTTCTCATTACCACTAGTGAGACGTTCCTATCCCGGGAAACCGGAAAAGAAAATTCACGCCGGCGTCAGTTCGTGCACGACCTGGCCGGCGCGCAGGCGCACCAATTGGTCGGCGATATCGAAATAGCGGTCGTCGTGACTGATCACGATGATGGTCTTGCCCAGGCGCTTGAGGTCCGGCAGCAGCTCGGTATAGAAGATCCGGCGGAAGGCCGGGTCCTGGTCGGCGGCCCACTCGTCGAACACCAGCACCGGGCGTTCTTCCAGCCAGGCGTTGACCAGCGCCAGGCGCTTGCGTTGGCCGGTGGACAGATCGGTGGTGCTGAACACGCCATCCTTGACGCTGACCTTGTGGGCGATCTCCAGGCGTTCCAGGTATTTTGTCGCGCTGTCGAGTGACTGGGCGGCGCTGCCCTGGACCAGGTCATCGAACAGGTAGTAATCGGCAAACACCGTGGTGAACAGCTGGCGATAGTCGTCGCGCTCGGGGTCGCTCACGGCGTTGCCATTGAGCAGGATTTCCCCGGCCTGCGGCGGGTACAGCCCCAGCAGCAGCTTGATCAGGGTGGTCTTGCCGCTGCCGTTTTCGCCGACGATGAACACGATATCGCCCTGGGCGATGTTCAGGTCGATCGGCCCCAGGTGGAACGGTTCGCTGCCTGCCACTGCCGGCGGGCTGTAGCGCACACCGCGCAATTCCAGGCTGTTGACCACCGGTTGCGGGGCTTCGCTGTCATCCATCAGCAGGTGCGGTTCCGGCGAGGAGAAGCGCTGTGACAGCTCACTGATACGACCAAATGCAATCTTCGCCTTGCCCACCACCGGCAGGTAGCCGAGCAGGTGTTCCAGCGGGCCTTTCATGTACAGCAGCACCAGGACGAAACCGGTGATCACGCTAGGGTCGGGGTTGGGGTTATAGGCCTGCATCGCCAGGGCCAAGCCGATCACCACGAAGAACAACATCGAGCCAAAGGTCTTGGCAAGGATGTAGATGTTCACGGAACGCACCTGGATGTCGGCGATGCGGTCCGCGGTTTCCTGAATGCGCTGGGTGTTCATGCGAAAGCGCCGGGGCCGGTGCATGCGCAGTTCCTTGGCGCCGGAGGCAATGGCGTTGTAGTAACGCTGCAGCTCATCCTCGTGGCTGCGCGCCAGGTCGAAGCCCTGGATGCCTTTGCCGCCGGCGATGAACTGCACGGCACTGCCGATCACGATGGCGACCACCATCATCAGGAACATCGGTACCGACAGGTAGGCCAGGTAGCCCAGGCAACCCAGGGTCACTGTGGCCGCAATGGCCAGCGGTGTGAACGCGAAGGAGAAATCGCTGATGGTGTCGACGTCGTGGGTCAGTACCGGGATCAGCCGGTGGGAGCGATAACCCTCGATCTGCCCGATCGGCGCCGACAGCACCTTTTCGCCGAGGTCCTTGCGCAGGGCGGCAATGATCCGTTGGCCGACGTAATTGGTGCCGATATCGGAAATGATCGAACTGACCAGCGCCAGCACACACAGCGCAGCAAACGTCAGAATCACCCCCTGGGTCATCCCGGCGGCGGAGTGCAGCGCATTATTGATAGTCGCCAGCAGCAGCGTGATGGCCAGGCCACCGGCCATGCCCAGGGCGACGGAGACGCTCACGATGGCGCGAAAGGGCCTGAGCAATGCGAGCAAACCGCTGAAGGCGCCGCGCTTGGGGTCGGTCATAGGTACTTCCCGGAAAGTGAATGGAGGGGGCTGGGCACACAGACCCTTACCCATGACAAACGAAGCGTCGGCGCGAGTATTTAGCGCGGCGTGCCCGGCGGTGGCGGTGGCGGATAAATTGCCCGCTGCCTGGTTCGTTCTTGTTGGGTAGGCGCACGCGTAGGGTCGCGTGCCGGATCTATCCAGTGAGAGCGAACCAATGACGAAAAAGAACCTGGTGTATGTGTGGTCCCTGAGAAATGCCGCCGCCGACAAGGCCGGGCAGCCAGTGGCCTATAAGGACCACGAGCGCTACATGAAGTCGGTGCTGGAGTTTCTGGTGGGCTCGCTCAACGATACGTCGCTGGGCGAGGCCTATAACCTGGTGGGCGTGGTGTATGACGACGACGAGCAAAACCCGCGTGACCGGCAATTGGTCGCCGACTATGGCTTTGCCTATGCGCCGGGCCGCCAGTGGCTGTACCCGGCGGACCTGCGGGTGCAGGGGCGTCTGGTCAACGATTTGCTGCTGAGCGTGCCGTCCACCTACCGCCGCCTGCCGCGTGGCAGCGCGCAACACATCGCCGGCAAGCAGGACTTCGAACGCCGCCTGCACGACACGCTGGTGGAGCTGAAGGCCGATATCGTGGTGCTGGACGGCCTGCTGGTGATCCTCGATGAGCTGGTGCGCCCGGGTGCGCCATTTGCGCGGCGGATCATGAACATTCACCCGGGCATTACCCGTATCGAATCGCCCTACGAGCGCCGGGGCGCCTACGCCACCTGGAACGCCTTGTACGGTGCCCGTGGCCAGGCGGTGGTGGATTGGACGACCAAGGAGACGCAGCCGTGCGAGCCGCTGTACCTGACCGGTGCGTCGTTCCACTACGTGGACAACGGCATCGACTCCGGAGAAGTGTTCCACGACGTGCTCAAGACCGAGATTTCCCCGGACGACACCATCCTCGAATTGCGCTGGAACAACTTCAACAACAGCCTGTTTCCGGCGTTGCATGAAGGTTTGGAACGGTTGGCTCAGCAGGGCTGACGCACGCCCCCTGTAGGAGCGGGCTTGCCCGCGAAAATCGCCAACGATAACGCGTTTATCCTGGATAAACGCGGCGTACTCGGGGGCTTCGCGAGCAAGCTCGCTCCTACAGTGGGTGCAGTGGGTGCAGCGGGTGCAGCGGATGCAGTGGGTGCAGTAGGTGCAGTAGGTGCAGTGAGGGGATTTGTTGTTACAGGTCGCGCACTACCCGAAAACCGATCCAGTCCCCGCGTGTCTGCGGGTAGATGTTGTTGCGATTGCCCGAGCGCGAGAACACTGGCGCTTCGCCCCAGTCATTGCCACGGATCTGGTAGCTCTCGCAGTTCGGTTCCACCCAGGCGCTGCCGTCGGTCGGTGCGCCGATGTAGTTGGGGTGTTCGCAGTCGGCCACGCGCTCGTAGACGTTGCCGTGCATGTCGTACATGCCGAATGCGTTCGGCGGGTAGCTGCCGGCCGGCGAGGAAAAACTGTAGCCATCCGCCGGACCGTAAGTGTTGGCATGTTCGGCAATGCTGTAACCCTTGCCTTCGTCGAACGGAAACGGGAAGGGCCCGCTGGAGCCGGCGCGCGCGGCGTATTCGCGCTGGGCTTCGCTGACCATGTGGTACGGCTGCCCGGTCTTTTTCGACAGCCAGGCCACGTAGTGTTTGATGTCGTCCATGTCCATGCACACTGCCGGCTGACGCGGGCTCTGGGGGTAGCGCGGCTTGCTGGCGATGCATTCGCGGCCGGGGCGGGTGTCGCCGTCGGCGATCTTGACCCCGGTCTGGCGGATATAGCTGTCCCACTCGCCAGCGGTGATCTGGAAGCGGCTCATGGCGAACGGCTTGGCGAAGGTCACGGCATGCATCGGGCCTTCGTCCGGCTCGCGGCCGACCTCATCGTCGGGCGTGCCCATGGTGAAAGTGCCGGCGGGCAGCACCACCATTTCCGGGCAGTCCTTGCAGTCCTTGAATACTTTGCCGGGTTGCGGCGTGGCGGCCTCGGCCAGGTTGGGCAGCAGCGCTGCGCACAGGGCGGTGAGGGCCAAAGCGGTCAGGGGGGCGGATGGCGTCATGTGGGCCTCTCGTTCAAAGGGCAAAGGGCGTGCGTCGCCACCGCTGGCTCAGCACGGTCATGTTGTGCTCACGGGCTTACGTCGAGGGTGATGAGCGGTTGGCCAAGGGCCTGGCGGCTTTTTGTACCTGGTCCCACACCCGCAGAAAGTTGCCGCCCCACAGCTTGGCGATGTCGGCTTCGGAGTAGCCGCGCTGGATCAGCTCGGCGGTGACGTTGCGGATTTCGCCGACGTTGTTCCAGCCGTCGATACCGCCGCCGTCGTTGAAGTCCGACGCCAGGCCGACATGGTCGATGCCGATCTTGCGCACGGTGTAGTCGATGGCATCGCCCAGGTCCTTGAGGGTGGCCTTGGGTTCGTCATCGAGGATCGCGTACAGCGCGCTGGCGTACTCGCCGAACGTGTGCTCGGGCCAGGCGGCGATGATTGCGTCGCCCGGCATCAGGGCCACGGCCAGGTTGGGCAGGGGTGGCAGGTCGAAGCGGGCGCGCAGGCTGTTGAGCTTGTCCTGGGTCGGCTGGCTCAGCGGGCGCAGGTAGGCGGAGAAGGCCACGATCTGTACCACGCCGCCGCTGCGCTTGATCAGTTGCAGTTCCTTGTCGCTGAGGTTGCGCGGGATATCCACCGCCGCGCGCGGCGCCGAGTGGGAGGCCACCAGCGGCGTGCGGCTCAACTGCGCAACCTGTTCCAGGGCCTTGGTCGACATTTGCGACACATCGATGATCACCCCCAGGTCATTGAGGCGGTGTACCGCTTGCTGGCCGATGTCCGAGAGGCCGTCGAGAGCGTCGGTGGAGTCATTGAAAAATGGCAGTGGCCGCGACGAGTCGGACCAGGCGTTATTGCCGATATAGCTGAAGCCGAACATACGCATGCCGCGTGCTGTCCACAGGTCCAGCTGGTTCAGGTCGCTGCCCAGCGGGTAGGCGTTGAGCATGCTGATAAAGATCGCGAATTTGCCTTCGCCATGCAGGCGCCGGAAGTCATCCGGGGTGTAGGCGATGCCCACTTCGTTGGGGAAGTCGCGCACCATGCCGGAGATGATTTTGTAGCGCACTTCCTGCTCGTGGCGGGCTTCCTCGACAAAGCCGTCGCTGGGCCTGTGGGGAGCATTGGCGCCGTTCCAGATTTCCGGCCAGCCGAAAACCGTCAGCGCCGCCCCGGACAATCGCCCGCGACGCGCCTTGGCCAGGTCGAACTGGCCGCCGCCGTCGTGGTCGGCCTCATTGCCGGCGGTGCCGAAATCCAGCGGTACGGTGATATGGCTGTCGAACGACAACAGGCGCTCCTGCAGGTCATTGGCCTGCTTGATCACCGCCAGCGGGTAGCCGGCATTGCCTCGGAACCAGTGATCCCAGGCCAGGAAACCGGCCCCGGCGCCGATGACCAATGCCAGTGGCAGGCCGATAAACAGCGCCTTTTTCGAACGTGGTTTTGTCATTGCCGTCTCAGTCAGTTGAGGCCTTTGCTATCTGGGAAGAACGAGCGATGAGCGCGGAAATTTAGGCCTCGGCGACGGCGCGGTAAATTTCCCGCGCGAGTAAACGTTCTAGCTCTGATAACGCCGTTTCCTAAGGTAGACAATGACGATCTCTCGACGTGGGTTCATCGCAGGCCTGGCGCTGACTGGTGCCGCCGTGCCGGCGGCCTTATATGCCCATCGCGAGTGGACGCGTGAAGAATTCCCCATCACTCCCGGCGAAGCCACGGTGGATCTTGCCGATACCGCCGGCCAGCACCTGGCGAACACATTGCGCGGGGTGTGGAACCTGCGCCTTGAAGGCCGCGATGCCGGCCTCAAGGGTTTGCCCGCGCAGGGCCTGGCGTTGCTTCTCGATGTCGCGCCGCGTGGGCGAGGCCTGCGTGGTTATCTCGACACGGCCGAGCACCTGCGCGGCGATGGCGAACCCCGTTATCGCGTGTTGGGTGACTTGCTCACGGGCGAGGGCACCGAGCTCTATTGGCGGCTGATCGACCGTGATGCAGCCGACGGCGCGCCGGCCTATGAATTCAGCATGACCGTCGATGAAGTCTGGGGCGTCTTCGGCAACGCCGGCAGCGGCACCCTCAGCGGGCGGATCCTCGACCTCGACCGCCCCCTGGCGCTGACCGCGCCGGATAATCGCTTTGTTGCCCACAAACAGCCGTTTCCCGAAGCCCGCCAACGCATCGGTCTCAACCCTTCGCTGCTGGCCTGGCTGATTTCCCCCGAGCACCGCCTGTTCCACCAACTGTGGCACGCCACGCGCGACCAATGGCACAAGCTCTCCGAGGAAAAACGCGACGCCTTGCGTGGCATCGGCTGGCAGCCCGGCCCACGGGGCAAGGAGCGCGACGCGCGGGGCAAGCTCAAGGATCGCAACGGCTCGGGCATCGACTTCTTCTTCATGCATCGGCATATGCTCGGCACCGCACGTGCGATGCAAGACTTGCCGTCGTGGTCCGCCTTCCCCGAACCGCAACCGGCCCTGGAACGTGATCGCCTGGGCTTCCTGCGCTACTTCGACAACCATGACGGCTTTGCCCTGCCACCCACTTGGCTGGCGCCGGACGACGGTGACTACACCCAATGGGTCAGCGATATCAAAGCCGCCGAGACCTACCACAGCAACTTCCAGGTCTGGGAATCCCAATACCGCGACCCGCGATACCTGGCCAAATTGACCCTGGGCCAGCTCGGCTCCGAAATGGAACTGGGCCTGCATGACTGGCTGCACATGCGCTGGGCCTCGGTGCCCCGCGACCCCTCCAACGGCGCCCCCGTGCCCTTCGCCCGCGACCCGGCAGACTTTGCCGCGCGTTGGTATGCACCCGAAAACGACTTTCTTGGCGATCCGTTTTCCTCCCACGTCAACCCGGTGTTCTGGCACTTCCATGGCTGGATCGACGACCGTATCGAAGACTGGTTCCGCGCCCATGAGCGCTTCCATCCCGGCCAGGTCAGCCGCCTGGAGGTCAACGGCGTGGCATGGTTCGCGCCGGGGCGGTGGGTTGAAGTCGGCGACCCGTGGCTGGGCCCGGATACCCATGGCTGCAGCACCACGCCAGGCTTGCAGAGGGGGCGTTCGATGGAGATGGACCCAGAGATCATGAAGCTCGCCCTGCGAATTACGTTTGCTGCGCAAGACGAAGCGCTGCAGGGTTTGTTCAAACGGGTGCCGAAGCGGCCATGGTATGCGCGGCATTTGAAGGTCAAGGTGCGCGAGGTGTAGGCGTTTTTTGCTGGAGTTCGATGTTTATGATGTAAAGCTGAGACGGAGATGGTTTATCTTCTGGTCGGCACGTGGGTGTTTTTTATAGGTTTTAGTACTATAAACAATGGAAGATATTGAAAGAAATTTATATGGGTTTGTATATTTCTACTGATCTTTTATTGGGCGCCGGCACGGTTAAGAAATATCCGACAGTGAGATCCCTGTCTGTGGTTTAAATCTTCAATAATCTTTGCAAGAAAGATAATCTTTGTGCTTTGTGGGAAATATCCCTGATGCGCAATGGAAAGTTCCCGTCCGTGATCCGGGGGCTGGTAAGTTCCGGCAGTGATACTTCATTCTAGTGAGCAAGCGGACGCCATGTGCCATGTAGCGCTTTGGTTTCCGGAAAGGGAATTTAAGTTGATTGAATTCCGGTTTTAATTTCCATCTGACCGCAGATCAATGCTGTTGGATAACTCACGGAATGAAACGATGACGCTAAGCAGCTTTCAAAATGAAGTGCCCAAGGCCAGGGTTAATATCAAGCTCGACCTGCATACCGGCGGTGCGCAGAAAAAGGTTGAGTTACCTTTGAAACTGATGGTGCTGGGTGACTACAGTAACGGTAAAGAACAGCGTCCGCTCTCCGAGCGCGGCAAGGTTGATATCAATAAGAACAACTTTGACAGCGTCCTGGGCGAGTTCTCGCCGGGTCTGAAACTGGCTGTCGACAACACCTTGGACGACGATGCGTCCGACACCGCTGTCGAACTGAGTTTCCGGTGCATGAAGGACTTCGAGCCTGAGCAGGTCGCACGGCAGATTCCACAACTGCGTGCGTTATTGGCGATGCGCAACCTGTTGCGTGATCTGAAATCGAATCTGCTGGACAACGTGACCTTCCGCCATGAGTTGGAGCGCATCCTCAAGGATGACGCGCTCAGTGACGAACTGCGCGCTGAGTTGGCTGCCTTGGCGCCTGAAGAAGAGCGTTAATTCATAGCGGTAATTTAAAAGGGAAGTTAAATCATGTCCTTAGAACATTCCAACGTGCAAGCGCGCGGCGCTACAGTGTTGTCTGAAGAGTCTGCGGGTGTTTATGCTGCGCTGTTTAACAAGATCAATTTAAGTCCTGTTGCTGAATTGGCCGGTATTGATATCTTCCAGAACTCGGATGCGCTGTCCGAGGTGTCCGCCGATGAGCGGGTGACGGCAGCGGTCAGTGTGTTTTTAAAGTTGCTTAAGCAATCGCCGCAAAAAATCGAGCGTTTGGATAAAGTCCTGTTGGATGAGCATATTGCTTCGTTGGACCGGCAGATTGGCCGTCAACTCGATGCGGTCATGCACCATCCGGACTTCCAGCGCGTCGAGTCAACCTGGCGCGGTGTGAAATCGCTGATTGATCAGACGGATTTCCGTCAGAACGTTCGCATAGAACTATTGGATGTCAGCAAGGACCATCTGGTGCAAGACTTCGAGGACGCGCCTGAAATTGCCCAGAGCGGCTTGTACCTGCATACCTACACGCAGGAGTACGACACACCGGGGGGCGAGCCGATTGCGGCGGCTATTTCAAACTACGAATTCGATCGCAGGCCTCAGGACATCGCGCTGCTGCGCAATATTTCCAAAGTCGCCGCCGCCGCCCACATGCCGTTTGTGGGGGCTGTAGGCCCAGCGTTCTTCGGCAAGGAAACCATGGAGGAGGTGGCCGCGATCAAGGACATCGGCAACTATTTTGATCGTGCCGAATACATCAAGTGGAAGTCATTCCGTGACAGTGACGACGCGCGTTACATCGGCCTGACCATGCCGCGGGTCCTGGGGCGCTTGCCCTACGGGCCCGACACCGTTCCCGTGCGCAGCTTCAATTACGTCGAGAATGTCAAAGGGCCGGATCACCACAAGTACCTGTGGACCAACGCATCGTTTGCCTTTGCCGCGAACATGGTCAAAAGCTTCATCAGCAACGGTTGGTGCGTGCAGATACGTGGGCCGCAGTCGGGTGGTGCGGTCACTGAACTGCCTATCCATTTGTATGACTTGGGCACCGGCAATCAGGTCAAGATTCCTTCCGAAGTGATGATTCCGGAAACCCGTGAGTTCGAGTTCGCCAACCTCGGTTTCATTCCGCTCTCGTACTACAAGAACCGCGACTATGCGTGTTTCTTCTCGGCCAACTCCGCGCAAAAGCCGGCGCTGTACGACACGGCCGACGCCACCGCGAACAGTCGAATCAACGCACGCCTGCCTTACATTTTTCTGCTGTCACGCATTGCTCACTATCTGAAGCTGATCCAGCGCGAAAACATTGGCACCACCAAGGACCGGCGTTTGCTGGAGCTGGAGTTGAACAAGTGGATCGGCGGGCTGGTCACCGAGATGACTGATCCGGGCGATGACTTGCAGGCCTCACACCCGCTGCGGGAGGCGAAGGTCACGGTGGAAGACATCGAGGACAACCCCGGTTTCTTCCGCGTCAAGTTGTATGCCGTGCCGCACTTCCAGGTCGAGGGTATGGACGTGAACTTGTCACTGGTTTCGCAGATGCCCAAGGCCAAAGCCTGATTCAGTCGTAGGGAAACGATGCCATGAATATCGATCGCCCTCTGTGGGCCGCCGGGGCGTTGCTGTCGCCGCAACAATTCCAGCAACAGGCGCGCTGGGAGGCTTGGACCAACGAACAACTCGCGCACCTGGCCCTGGCGCACCCCTGGGGTGTCCAGGCGGTAGGGTTCGACCTGGATGCATTACGGCTGGGTAAGCTCAAGGCGACTCAGTTGCGGGTCCGCATG
Organism: Pseudomonas veronii; assembly: GCF_002028325.1. NCBI lineage: Bacteria > Pseudomonadati > Pseudomonadota > Gammaproteobacteria > Pseudomonadales > Pseudomonadaceae > Pseudomonas > Pseudomonas veronii. The sequence continues at coordinate 2,930,242 of NZ_CP018420.1, forward strand.
CCCGATGGCACCTGGATCGACACCGAGCAGGTCGACCGCCTGCCTCCGGCCTTGGAGCTGGCGCAGTTGCTGGCCGACGAAGATCAGGACGCGTTATTGCACTTGGCCTTGCCCCTGGAACAGGCGAATGGCGACAACTGCCTGTTCGACGGTGGCAGGGCCGATCGGCCCACACGCTATCGCCAGTCTTGGCGCGACGTACAGGATATGTATGCTGATGAGGTGCAGTCGATAGGCGTGCTGGAGCATGCACTGAGCCTGCGCCTGCAGCGCGACGATAATGCGGACTACATGACGTGTCCGCTCGCGCGCCTGGTGCGCGACGGGCAGGGCGCCTGGAGCCTCGACTCGGGCTATGTGCCGCCGTTGCTGAGCTTCGCCGCGCACCCGGGGTTGCTGAACCAGTTGGACAACCTGTTGACGCAATTGTCCGCCAAGCGGCAACGGCTCATGGGCATGCGGCGGGAAAGCAATCAGCGCATGGCCGACTTTGCCGTCGCCGACGTGTCGCTGTTCTGGCTGCTCAATGCGTTGAATACCTACCAGCCGGTATTGGCCGATCTTCGGGAGTTTCCCGCGCGCCACCCCGAGCAGGTCTACCAGCAACTGATCAAGCTCGCCGGTGGCCTGCTCACGTTTTCGCTGGAACACGACGTGGACAAAATCCCCGCTTACCGGCACACCTCGTTGGAGGCAGTGTTCCCGCCGCTGATGCACACCCTGTCGCTGTTGTTGGAGGCCAGTCTGCCGTCGCGGGTCATTGCTTTGAGCCTGGAGGTGCAGGGGACCAATCGTTGGCAAGTCACGCTGAATGACCCGCGTTTGCGCGAGCGTGAGGGGGCCGATTTCTATCTGTCGGTGCGCAGTCGGCTACCGGCGGCGCAGGTGCAGGACCAGTTCCCGCGCCTGTGCAAGATAGGTACGCCGGATGAGGTCGATTATCTGATCAACGCGGCGCTCGACGGGGTGCCGTTGCAGTCCCTCAGCCATGTGCCGGCGGCGATTCCATTGCGCCTGGAAAATCAGTACTTCGCGCTGGATCTCGGGCATTCCAAGGGGCAGGCGGTGCTGGACGAAGGGGTCTGTGCTTTCTACGTTCCCAGCAGCTTGGTCGACGTCAAGCTGGAACTGTTTGCGGTGCTGCGCTCATGAAACCGACGCCTTCCAACGAGCAAGCCGCAGCAGCGGTGGATATCGATGCGCTGTTACAGGACACCTACCTATTGGTGGTCGAGTTGCGCCAGGGCGCCTCGGTGCAACCTGGCCGGGAGTTGGGCCAGCTTTGTATCGAACAGGTTGAGCAAGCTCGGCAGCACCTTGAACGGGCGGGCCTGAGTCAGCGCAACATCGACCACATCAGTCATGCTCAATGCGCGCTACTCGACGAAACGGTGCTGACCTGCGCTGACGCAGATGCCCGCGCTGCCTGGGCCAGCGAACCGCTGCAGGCCAAGTTCTTCAATCGTCATCAGGCCGGTGAGTTTCTGTACGAGGCCATGCGTGACGTGTTGAGCGAACCCGCGCCGGACCGGCATGTGTTGACGGTATTTCAGCGCGTATTGATGTTGGGTTTTCGCGGGCGCTATCGTGATTTGAGCGACCCCGGACGCGAGCAACTATTGGCTGCTCTCAACGCACAGGTGGCGCCGTTCAAGGTCAGCCAACACATGCCGACGCAGGTGGTCGGTGGCGAACTCAGCGCGGGTTTTGGCTGGCTGCGCTCGCCCTTGATTCATCTGCTGACAGTGGCCCTGTTGCTGGTTGCGACGTGGTGGGGATTGGATCATCTGCTGAGCGATGCGATTGCCTCGCTCTTGCCTGATCAGGGGTAAGTGCGGATGACCTTCAATCTGCATCGCATCCTTTACCTGTGGGCCGGTGTCCTCGTCCTCGCGTTGCTGCTCATCATTCCGCTGGCGATGTGGGCGCGTGTGCTCGGCGTGCTGATCGCGGTGTGCTGTGTGACATGGGCCTGGGTATCGCTGCGCCTGCGCGCCGAGCGGCAGCGTGGGTCGGTGAGGTTGGCCGAGGGCATGGTGCTGCCCGCTGCGGGGTTTCGTCAGCCGGTGGTGCTGGTCTGCGGTGATGGCCTGGATGGGCTGTTCGGCGGGGTTGCCGCCGGGCAGTTGGCCCTGCGGGTGACCGAGCAAGGGTGCTACGTGCGCGTACCGAGCCTGGAGCAACTGCCGGCTATCACCGATCACCTTCTGGCCTTGCGTCCTGGCTGGGCCGGGCAACTGGGCGTGATGTTCAGCGTCAGCCCCGGCGCGCAGAGTGATGGGGCGATACTCGCCGGTCAGATGCGCGCCTTCAGTCATCAACTGGCCTTGGCCCGCAAACGCGGGGTTGCGCTGCCGCTGTTGCTGGTGAGCTACCTGCAAACCCTGCAGGACGAGGCGCCCTGGTTCTGTTGGGGCAGCGGGCAGGCCGAGGTCCGTGTGTGTGATGCGGGTGCTTGCGTCAGCCTGGATGACTGGCAACAGCAACCCGCTGACTCGCCCAGGCAGGCCGCTCGGATGCACGCCAGCATTCAACTGAACAGCGCTGTGGCCTGGCTTCACGAAGCGGTACTGCCGCACCTTGTCATGCGTAGCGCTTCTGGCCTGGCGGCGATCTGCGCAGTTACGTGGGTGCCGGCATTGGCGCATGCCGTGAACGGGAACCTGTGGCAGCAATGGTTACGCAGCAAAGTGGCGCTGGCGGATCACAGGGCGGTTGTGGCCGATGCTGTGTTGCCGTTCCCGGACCCTTTGCTCAACCTGCTGCCGCTCGGCCCGCTGCGTTCCCCGATGCAACGCGCGAGCGTTGTTGCGCTGTGGTTGTTCGCCGTCGCCGGTGTTGTCGCACTTGCCAGTTCGGCGTGGCAGAACGCCCTGTTGCTGCGCCAAGTCAGTGATGACCTGCGACGTTATTCGGCGATCCCGCAACCGACCCAGCGTAATCAGCGCGAGTTTCTTGGGCGTGAAAATGCCGTGGGCGTGTTGCGCCAGGACGCCCAGCGTCTGGACGCGTACTACCGGCACGGTGCGCCCCCGGCATTCGGCCTGGGCCTGTATCGCGGCGAACGCCTGCGCGCTGCGCTGCTGGCGGTACTGGCTGCTCACGTTGAGCCGCCACCGGCCGCATCGCCTGCGCGGGCTGCCAGCCCGGTGCGGTTGGACAGCCTGTCGCTGTTCGCCAGCGGCAGTGCCCAGCTCAAGGCGGATTCAGCCAAGATCCTGATCAATGCGCTGGTCGATATCAAGGCCCAGCCCGGCTGGCTGATCGTGATCTCGGGGCATACCGATGCCACTGGCGACCCCGAGAACAACCTTCGACTGTCCCGCGCCCGCGCCGCTGCCGTGCACGACTGGATGCAACGCATGGGCGGCATTCCCGACAGCTGCTTTGCTGTGCAGGGTTTCGGCGCCAGCCAGCCGATTGCCGGTAACGACACCGAGGCGGGGCGTGCAGCCAACCGCCGCGTTGATATCCGTCTGGTGCCTGAGGCGGGGGCCTGCGCGCTTCCCGTTGCAAGCCCGGACAGGCAACCCCCGGTCGCATTCCGCGACATTTAAATCTACGAGAAAAAGGAGCTTCACATGGCAATTCCCGTTTACCTCTGGCTGCAAGACGACGGCGGCGCAACTATCAAGGGTTCGGTGAACGTGCAACAACGCGAGGGCAGCATCGAGGTGGTTGCCCAGGATCACAGTCTGTACATCCCCACCGACAACAACACCGGGAAATTGACCGGTACGCGGGTTCACACCCCGTTTCTGTTTTCCAAGGAAATCGATGCCTCCAGCCCCTATCTCTACAAGGCGGTCACCACCGGGCAAACCCTCAAGAGTGCCGAGTTCAAGTGGTACCGCATCGATGATGCGGGGCAGGAGGTCGAGTACTTCATCACCAAACTCGAAGAGGTCAAGGTCGTGAAAGTCGCGCCGAAAATGCACGACGTCAAAGACCCCAGCAAAGAGAAGCACAACCACCTCGAGCAGGTGGAGTTGCGTTACGAGAAGGTTACCTGGACCTACAAGGACGGCAACATCATCCACTCCGATTCGTGGAATGAACGCCAAAGCGCTTGATACGCCCGGAGCAGCAGGTGGGTCTTTGCCTGCTGGCTTCCGGTGTGCTGGGTTGAGCGTCCGTTCGCGGGCGTTCAGCCAAACACATCGAGTTTCCGGCCCGCGACTGGCGTTAACGATCGCGTACCACCATCACCGAACAAGGATGTAGCCGTATGGCCCAGAATTCCACGCGCTTGCTTCGTCGTCTCAACCCTTACTGCGCCCAGGCGTTGAGTGCAGCGGCCACGCTGTGCCAAAGCCGTGCCCACGCGCAGATTACCGTCGAACACTGGCTACTCAAGTTGCTGGGGCAAGGTGAAGGCGACCTGACCGTGATCGCACGTCGCTATGAGTGGAATATGGAGACGTTGTGGTATGGCTTGCTGGAGCACATCGATCGTCTGCCGCGTAGCGTGCAGAGCAAGCCGCAGCTGTCGGCGCCATTGCAGCAACTGATCAAAAATGCCTGGTTACGTGCCTCATTGGACGAGCACAACGACAGCCTGCGTTCCGTACATCTGCTGAGCGCGTTGATGGAGACGCCCAACCTGCTGGCGTGCGAAGCCGTATGGCCTTTGCTCAGTCTCAGTGAGGCGCAGTTGCAGCGGCTGCTGGTGTTGTTGGACCAAACCTCCGAAGAGCGCCCCGCGGTGCAGACGTCAGTGATCGCGGTGCCTTCAAGTGAACTCGCCATACTCCCGCCCAGCGTGTCGAAAGACGATGCGTTAGCGGCGCTGCTGGACAGGTTTACCCAGGACCTGACCGCCAAGGCCGCGCAAGGGAAGATCGACCCGGTGTTCGGCCGCGATGATGAAATCCGTCAGGTCATCGACATCCTCAGCCGTCGGCGCAAAAACAATCCGATCCTGGTGGGCGAGCCTGGTGTCGGCAAAACGGCGCTGGTCGAAGGCCTGGCGTTGAGCATTGCCCAAGGCAAGGTGCCGGACAGTCTCAAAACAGTCAGTGTGCGTACCCTTGACCTGGGATTGTTGCAAGCCGGCGCTGGCGTCAAGGGCGAGTTCGAACAACGCCTGAAAAACGTGATCGACGCTGTACAGCAGTGCGAACAACCGGTGCTGTTGTTTATCGATGAGGCCCATACCCTGGTCGGGGCCGGCAACCAGGCCGGCGGCGCCGATGCGGCCAACCTGCTCAAGCCCGCTCTGGCCCGTGGCGAGTTGCGCACCATCGCCGCGACCACCTGGAGTGAATACAAGCAGTATTTCGAGCGTGATGCCGCTTTGGAAAGACGCTTTCAAATGGTCAAGGTCGAGGAACCGGACGACGCGAATGCTTGCCTGATGTTACGCGGGCTCAAGGCGCGCTACGCCAGCCATCACGGTGTGCATATCCAGGATGCGGCAGTGCAGGCGGCGGTCAGCCTGTCGAGGCGCTACCTGACGGGGCGCCAGTTGCCGGACAAAGCCGTCGACCTGCTGGACACCGCCAGCGCCCGCGTGTGCATGAGCCTGGACTGCGAACCGCAGGCGTTGCGCCGTCTGAGTGCCCTGCAAGTGGCCCTGGAACTGGAGGGCCAAGCGCTGGAGCAGGATCAGCGGCTTGGCGGCCACAGCGTGGATGAGCGTCTGGCGACGATTGCCGCGCAACACGCCGATCTGCAACGTCAACACGCCGATCTGGAACAGCAATACCGCCAAGAACTCGATCTGGCCCAACAACTGATTGCTGCGCGCCAGGCGCAGCCACCGCAGCGGGATACCTGTGCACAGTTGCAACGGCAGTTGAGTGACATTCAAGGCAGCCAGCCACTGCTGTCTTTGGATGTCGACGCACGTAGCGTGGCGCAAGTCATCGCCGACTGGACCGGCGTGCCGCTGGGCAGCTTACTCAAGGACGAGCAGGCCAATCTGCTGCTGCTCGAACAGCAATTGCAAGCGCGCGTGATCGGCCAGGCTCCGGCCTTGAGTGCCTTGGCTCAGCGCCTGCGTGCGGCCAAAACCGGGCTCACCGATGAGAAGGCGCCGTTGGGCGTGTTCCTGCTGGTCGGCACCAGCGGCGTAGGCAAGACCGAAACGGCGCTGGCCTTGGCCGACAGCCTGTTCGGCGGCGAAAAATCGCTGATCACCCTCAACTTTTCCGAGTACCAGGAAGCCCACACAGTCAGTCAACTCAAAGGCTCGCCACCCGGCTACGTCGGCTACGGCCGGGGCGGTGTATTGACCGAAGCCGTGCGCCAGCGGCCCTACAGCGTTGTGTTGCTCGACGAGGTGGAAAAGGCGCATCGCGATGTGCTTAACCTGTTCTACCAAGTCTTCGATCGTGGGTTTATGCGCGATGGCGAAGGGCGCGAGATCGACTTCCGTAACACGGTCATTCTGATGACCTCCAACCTCGGCAGCGATCTACTGCACACCAGCGTGCAGGAACACCCGGAGATACCGGACAGCGTGCTGCATGAACGACTGCGTCCGATCCTGCGCGAACACTTTCAGCCAGCGTTGCTGGCGCGCTTTCAAACCCTGATCTATCGCCCGCTGCGAGCCGACGCACTCAAATGCATTGTTGCGATCAAGCTGGCCCAGGTCGCCAAGCGCCTGCAGCGTCATTACGGCCTGGATTGCCGGATCGACGACACCCTGAACGACGCCTTGGTTGCTGCCTGCCTGCTACCGGATTCGGGCGCACGCAACATCGACAGCTTGCTTAACGAGCAGCTCCTGCCGGTCCTCAGTCAACAACTGTTGGCGCGTCGAGCGGCGCAACTGCGCACCCACGGCGTGAGCTTGGGCTATAGCGAAGATGAAGGGATCAGTCTGCATTTCAGCGATGTTCAAGACACGGCGCAGGCCGTCGCCCTGGAGGTGTGAACGTGCTGAGCGGATTGCAGGCTTTCTTCGACCACAGCCGGCACACCTTGAGTGTGCACAACATCGAAGCCCGTCTCGACGTGTTGGCCTTTGACGGCCATGAACACCTGAGCCAACCCTTCACCTATCGCGTGGAATTCACCAGCACCGAACGTGACCTCGCCGCCGAAACCCTGCTTGGCCAGGACGCCCGTTTCAGCCTGCACGCCGCCCCGCAAAAACCACCGGCCTCAGGCTTCAGCGCGCCCGCGGTCAAACCGCTGCGCACCTTGCACGGTGTGGTCACCGGCTTCAAGCGTCAGTCCGGCTCGAACGACCAGGCCCGTTATGAAATCACTCTGCAGCCGCGCCTGGCCCTGCTCGGCCAAGGCAGACAATTTCGCATCTACCAGCATCAATCCGTGCCGCAGATCGTCGAAAGCATCCTGCGCAGCCGCCACGACTTTGAAGGCCAGGATTTTCTGTTCAGCCTGAAACGCGACTACCCCAGGCGCGAGCAGGTCATGCAATACGGCGAGAGCGACCTGGCCTTCATTGACCGCCTGCTCGCCGACGTCGGCATCTGGTACCGCTTCACCAGCGACGAACGCCTGGGTATCGATGTGGTCGAGTTCTGCGACGATCAGCGCCTCTACCAGTTCGACATCGCGCTGCCGTATCGCCCGCAATCCGGGTTGGGCAGCAGCGGGCAGGACGCGGTGTGGCACCTGCAATCGAACCACCGGGTGGTCGAACAACAGGTGCATATCCGCACCTACCACCCCCGCGACGCCGGCGCCCACCTGAGCGGCGAGATCGACCAGAGCCGCGGCGCCACTGGCACCTACGGCGAGGCCTACCACTACGCCGAACCCTACACGACCCTCGGCGACCGGCTGGATCAGGACGAAGACCTGCTCAGTGAAAGCGGCTACTTCTACGCACGCCTGCGCCATGAGCGTTACCTCAACGCCCAGACCCAACTCAGCGGCATCACCAGCAGCGCCACGTTGGCGCCGGGGCAGGTGCTGCACATCTCCGGCGGCGCGCCCGAAGCCTTCACACCGGGCGCGGTGATCACCGGCCTGACCACCACCGCCGCCCGCGATAGCAGCTTGGTCGCGACCTTCCAGGCCATACCCTATTCAGACACCGTGTGCTTTCGCCCCGCACTGCAGCCCAAACCCCAAATCGCCGGCACCGTCCCGGCCCGCGTCACCAGCCCACAGGCCAACGACCCCTACGGCCACATCGACCTCGAAGGGCGCTACCGGGTCAACTTCCTGTTCGACCGCGACACCTGGAAACCCGGCGAAGAAAGCCTATGGCTACGCCTGGCCCGCCCCTACGCCGGAGATACCCACGGCCTGCACCTGCCGTTGATTCCCGGCACCGAAGTGGCGATTGCCTTTGAACAAGGCGACCCGGACCGGCCCTACATCGCGCACGCGTTGCACGATAGCCAGCATGTCGATCATGTGACCTTGCGTAACTACAAACGCAACGTGCTGCGTACCCCGGCGAATAACAAGCTGCGGATGGATGACACGCGGGGGCGGGAGCATATCAAGGTCAGTACTGAGTATGGAGGTAAGAGCCAGCTGAACCTGGGGCATTTGGTGGATGGTCAGCGTAAAAAACGTGGGGAAGGGTTTGAGCTACGTACAGATGCTTGGGGGAGTATTCGTGCAGGCAAAGGGTTGTTCATCAGTGCGGATATACAGGCCAAGGCTTCTGGTGATGTGCTCACCATGGCGCCAGCCACCGATCTGGTCGCGGGAGCCACACAACAAATCGCTGACTGGCAGGCAATCGCCCAGTCTCATCGCAGTCGCAAACCCGCCATTGATGGTCTGCAACAGTTCCAGGACAACGCCAAAGACCTGAACGCCTCGGCCATCCTACTCAGTGCGCCCAAGGGCATTGGTGCGGTAACCCCTGAAAGCCTGCTGCTCAAAAGCGGCGAGGCGATGTATGTGCAAAGCAACGATGAGATCAACCTGGCAGCCGCTCAACGGCTGTCCGTCCATGCGAATCAGGCCATTTCCCTGCTTGCCCAGCAGGAAGGCATGCGCCTGGTGTCCGGCAAGGGGCCGCTGGAAATCGAATCCCACAACGACGTGTTGAATCTGATTGCCCAGCAAGACATCACCCTGCAGACCGTACAGGGGCATCTGCAACTGACGGCTAAAAACGGCATCACCTTGGCGTGTGGTGGCGGGTATATCCGCATCACACCCGGCGGCGCTATCGACATCCACACCCCGGGCAAGCTCAACCTTAAAGGCCAACACGTCTGGGAAACCACGACCAGCCAGCGCTTTCCTTTGCGTGAGTTGCCGCAGTCGGTGTGCAAGGCGTGCCTGGAAAAGGCTCGGAAAAATGCGGTCGGTTTACTTATGCGCGAAGGTTGATGGGGAATATGAAGATGGCAACACCAACGGAATGGCAAGATCAGATCGAGCAGGTATGTGCCAGCCTGGGTCTACTACAGGTCGACTTGCTGCTCGACCAATCGGATTGGAACAACTGTGCTGTACCCGCGCTGAAGACGTTGAGGCCTGAAGTCCCGTGGTTTTCATTATTTAGCGGTACTCCGGAAGAGAACTTGCTGGATCAGGCACCGCTGTTAATGCGTCTTGATTTGGCACATTGGCAACACAAAGCCTGGCTGGAAGAACTGATGATCCACTGCGCCACCGATGCTCGCTTGCTGGTGGTGATCTCACCGTTATCGTTCAAGTCATTGAGTCATGCACTGCAAGCCCTGTCGCAAATGAAGTGGGGTGGGGAGTCTGGTTTGTTGCGTTATTACGACCCACGAATCTTTCCCTTGTTGATGTCTTCGATCCTGACAGACGTCCAGCGCGTCGAATACTTAAAAGTTGCGTGCTACTGGGGTTGGCTGGATCGGGATGATCAGTCGCAGTGGATAGAGGGTATTGCGCAGCCGCAGAAAAATACTATCGCAATACCGACCTGGATCGACCTTGATGATCAGCAATGTGAACTGATTGGTTGTATCAGTGATGCACAGAAACTGCTGGATGGTGGGAACTTTAATTACTTGGAAACCAGCCAGGAACAGCGTTTCGCTACTTTGTATTCGGTCACCGTACAGGCTAGTCAGGAAAACTACTTTGGGAGTTTGACTGAGTGCGTAAAGAGGAAATCATGAGCTATGAAGGCGTATCGACTGTTCGACGTGCCCGCAAGATCGGGAAATTATTTAAAAAATTGCTTTGAGAGAGTTTGCCATGTTCAGCATGCTGGTAGGTTTTTTTTTGTTCGATACCGTGATGTTGTGTAACGATCATCAAAATAAAGTTATCAGAGATTATTAGTGTGTCGGATATCTGCGTGATGAAAACTTCCTGGCTGTGTGTAGGGTTGATGAGCTTGGCGTATAAGCCTGATGCTGTTTGAGAGGGGGTGTTATGAGGTTTATAGTTTGGAAAGAGCTATTTAAATGTTTATCTGTTTTTTTGGGCTTGATGTTGTTCGGGTGTTCCTCCGCGGATAGTCAGATGGTGGGAGGAAATATACAAGCGATTAACCATACTACGGGGGCTATCAACTGGCTCTCGGTGAATGGTTATCGGGCAGACGGAGGAGGTGGGCGGTCGTGTTGCATTATTATGCCAGTTGTATGGAGGCCTGGTTTGAAAGCCACGATCGAGTGGGAGGTTGATCCTGATCCGTATGCATATTCAAAGTGGCCTCCTCTAGGTACTGATGGATACCGATTGTCCCAAGCTAAGCATAGAGAAAATTACCAGCGTAACAGAGTAGTAGTGGATATTCCGCAGTGGTTTGGTACGGAGTCCTGCGATCTTAAGGTCCATTTCTTAACTTGTAATCAGGTGGAGGTGACTACTTCATGTTGGGCTCATGGCTCATCAAATTATCCGATTAAAGTTCCTAAGGGTCTACAGGAGCCAGTTGTATGTCCGAAATGAAAAAAATTTCAAAGGCAGCTGTTTGGGCGCCGCCAGGGTTCCCCTCGGAAGGGCGTCTGCCTTGTGATATCACCCAGGTGGTTGCTAATTATGAGATGCAGACCGCAGAGGAAAATCGATTTCGTCAACTGGTCAATCGTAATGGGCGGAAGCAGTATTTTGAGTGTTGCCATAGCCTCCATATTAGTCTGTTTTTCGACGGTACTAATAATAACGATAATAACGACACCAAGAAAAAACACCCCAGCAATGTTGCCAAGCTCTTTCATGCTGCCCTGAGAGGCGAAGCTGCAGAAAAAAATGGCTATTTCTCTTATTACATGCCGGGAGTTGGAACCGCTTTTCCGGAGATAGGTGAGTTGGACTACAGCGAGGGTGGATTGAAATATGCAACGGGTGGTGAAGATCGAATCAACTGGGCGCTGGTTTCTTTGGCACATGCTCTGAAGTCAGCTTTGGCCGATCAGGATGTGTCTAACGCTGAAAGGAAGCGTGCCGTCGAGGCCATGAGCAACTGGAAAGCACCACTGATGAGCGGCCTGGGTCTGGGCAATCGACGGCGAACGATGAGCCAGTTGCTCGAGCCCTTGCAGGCGCGAGTAGAGTTGGCCAAGCCCCGCGTACTGGCGGTCAAATTGTATGTGTACGGTTTCTCGCGCGGAGCGGCAGAAGCACGCACTTTTGTCACTTGGCTAAGCCAGTTGTTCGATACACCGACGGGGGCCGAACAGCCCTTGCAATGTCTGATTGGCTTGCCGGTAAGTGTCGAATTTCTCGGGTTACTGGACACCGTTGCTTCGGTGGGCATCGCCCATGCGGCACCTTTTTTCGCCGGGCATATGGATTGGGCCGATGATACCCAACTCATCCCGGATGCCCAGCGTTTTCCTGGCCTGGTCAAGTGTTGCCGACATTTTGTCGCAGGCTTCGAGCAGCGCTCGTGTTTCCCGCTCGACTCGATCCGTAACGAGGATGGCCAATACCCGGACAACACCTATGAAGTGGTGTATCCCGGTGTGCATTCCGATGTTGGCGGCGGTTATCCGCAAAACGACCAAGGTAAGGCCCGCGGCGGTACTCAGGAATTGGTTTCGCAGGTCGTTTTGCATGACCTTTATGCAGCTGCCTTCGCTGCTGGTGCCCCCCTGCAGGTGCCGGAATTAGTATTGCCAAAAACATTGCAGTTAGAGAAGTCGTGGCGCGTTATGTCGGAGGCTAACATCACGGAGTTTGATATAGATCGTTTGGTATCCGAACGCTTCAACGCCTGGCGCAAAACCCTACCCGGCATCAACGCCGACGAACCCACCCATGACTCCCCTTGGCTCTACCAGCCACTGCGGCTGAATGCGCCCGTGGAAGACGTACTGGCCGATCAACTGGGCTGGATCACCGGTTGGCGCATAGGCCGGTTTGCCAATGATCGCGACGGCGGTAACGACAGCTACAAACATCAGCCTTTTTTCAGTCAGGCCAGGGAAACTACGACTTATCAGGCCAGTGAGGAGCGCAAGGCTTACGACCAACATAAAAAAAATCTCGCGAACCTGCGGCTGAAAACCCCCGAAGCTGCGACGAACTACCCCGGCCCGCCGATCTATGAGCCGCAGGTCGACCAGACCCAGCTCAGCCAGGCCGCTGCCGAATTCAAGAGCGACTACCTCGGGCAGAAGCGTGAGCAAAGCAGCCTGGCAGGCACTATCACCGACGTGTTGTTGCGCGACGCGATATATCTGCTCAATTCCGATGATGAGACCCAGGATCACGCCGCCATCAAGGCGGCGGGTGAGCAGCGCTGCAAGCTACTGTTTCGGGACGCTCGCGGCACCCCCAGCGCAGACCCGCAAATGGCGTTGCTGGTAGCGTTGTTCGATGATCAGATTCACGACTCGCGGGCCTGGTTCATGCACGACGCCTTGAAAACGCGGGAAATGTGGGCGGGTTATTTCTTTTACCGCATGACTTATTTCGGCAACGACAACAGTCGGTATCTTTCGCCGGTGGTGGTAGCCGGCCGAGTGTTGGGTGTGGCGATGATAGCCGGGGCGACGGTATACGGTATCAAGCGAAAAGGCGTGGCGGGAGGGCTGGGTGGATTGGCCGTCGGCATCGGTGGGGCGACCATCGGTTATCAGGTCATCGACAAGGCGCGGGGCGTGGCGTTGCCGTTCTTGGCGGGTGCCGAGAAGCTCCTGCAACCGACCGCTCACGTGGGGCAGGTGGCGGCCGAGCTAAAGCGCCAGATCGCGCTGGACGATTATCGGCAACGGATTGAGCGGACCAGCGCCATGTTGCGCGAGGCGGGCAGTCTTTTCGAACTTGAGCGCGAGGTGGTTTGATGCTGCCTCTCGTACGCATGGGCGACCCACTGCACCCGTTTGGCGGTGAGGTGTTGTCGGGGCATTACAAATCCTTCGGCAAACCAGTGGCCTGCGTGGATGATCAAGTTCGCTGCAACCTGCATGGCATTACGCACATTATCGAAGGCGCTTCGGGTTCAACCATGGACGGCAAGCCTGTGGCGCTGCACGGCCATCGTTGCGCGTGTGGTTGCCAGTTGGTCAGCACCCTGCCGGCCACTTCAATGGTGGTTGCGCCATGAACCGTCCGCCTGAGTACCCCGACGTTATCGAACCGGGCGAGCCGCGTTGGCGCAGTTGGTGGTTGGGGTTGGCACTGCCGTGGGGAGTGCAGTCGGCCGTTTTGCTGATGCTGTGGCCCCAGGAGCAACCGCGCCTGGAATGGTGGCTGTGGAGTGCGGTGCTGCCGCTGTGCTGGGCGCTGATCCTGGCGGTGCGTGTGTTGGTGTGGCAGATCGAGCTGTTCAACCACAAGGTGTATCTGCGCGCGCTGGAGGTCGCCATGCAGGCTTGGTGGCAACGGCGCTCGCTGGGTTTACCGGTGCAGGATGTGTTGTTGCTCGGCCCGGCGGGTGACATGCAAGAAGACTACCTGAACTTGATGACAAGCGTCTCGCCACCCTTGGCGATACCCGGCGCTACACAGCCCATGTTGCGTTGCCCACTGTCGCTGAGCTTGATCAGCGAGCGTGAACCTGCACTGGCACGGCATCTCACCCGTTTAACCTTGGCCCTCCCGGGGTTGTCCGAGTGCTGGCCACAGCTGCGGGCAATTGCCTGGGTGGGGGATGAGAGCGGCCAGGCTGCTTTCGTTGAGGCGTTGGTCCGGGCGGGAGTGGTGTTGCCCGAGGCCCGTTTGCTGCTACAGAACCTGACTGATTTGGATGACCTGATCGATACCTTCCATCGCGATTGCCGTGGCGAGGACGACTGGTTGTTGTGCGCCGGCGTAGCGTCGGTGGCAAGTGCCGAAGAGGGCGAGCTGGGGGGTGAAGCGGGTTTCTTCTGGCGAGTGAGCTGGCAGGGGCGGCAGTTGGTGCATCGCGGTGAATACCTTGCAAGCCAGTCGCCCGTCGAGCTGTGTGCACAGATGCAGCGTTACGCCGGACTGCAATCTGCGCCGACCACCTGCCTGGCACTGGATCGAGCCAGCCAGGCTGCGTTTGTAGAGGGCGGCTGGTCGGCGGTCGAACATCAACTGGCCGGGCAATGGGGCGTGCTGGCGCACCTGGCGCCGTTTATCGGGATGTCCCTGGCATTGCTGCAAGCGGGGGCGGCGGGTCAGCCCTGTGGTTGGCTGAGCCAGGATGGAAACCAACGATTGGCGATTGGAGTGGCGGTGCCTTATGGCAACAGTTAAGGACGTGGGTAAGGGCTCGTTGGTTCGTGTGGGGTTGGGCTATCTGCTGATCATGACGCTGCTGGTACTGCTCGGTGGTCTGTTGTATGGCTTGTGCAGCGGCTATCTGGGCTGGCCGAAAATGCCGCTCAAGCAATTGCTGCTGTGGGGGCTGGGGGTGTGGTTCGCGCTCTGCTGGTTCTGCCCGGTCATTTTGCTGGCCTGGGATCGTCTGGCGCTTCGCCAGGCACAGCAGGTCGTGAGGGCGGTCACCGAAACGCCGAACTCGCGATTGAACCGGGAACCCGCATCGCCAGATGCGGTAAAAGTGCGCGAGCACCTACGCGAGCACTACGGCCTCTTCTGGCGCCACAAAACCCGCCTGCTGCTCATCATCGGCGAACCCGCCGAAATCGAAGCCATCGCCCCCACCCTGGCCGCTCACCAATGGCTCGAAGGCCAAGGCACCGTCCTGCTGTGGGGCGGTAGTGCGCAGGCCGCGCTGGATCAGTCTTTCCTCAAGCAATGGAGCGGCCTCAGCCGCTGGCGTGCGCTGGACGGAGTCGTCTGGGCGCTGAACGAAACCCAGGCCGCCGACGATGTCGCGATGGGCAAAGGTGTACGCCAGGTGCAGCGCCTTGCCCGTGACTTGCGCTGGCAGTTGCCGTTATCCCTCTGGCAGGTCTGCGGCAGTGCATGGGCGCAGGACACGCGCAAAGCGCAGCCGGTGGGCTGTCAGTTGCCCGCACGCTTCTCGGCGGCGGCATTGGACGCCGCGCTGAATCGTTTGCTGGAGCCTTTGCGTCGCGCGGGTTTGGCGCAGATGAACGCGGTGATGAAGGATGATTTTCTGCTGCGTTTGTCGCGAGATTTAAAGGGCGAGGGCATTGATCGTTGGCGTCACACCTTGGCGCACCTGGCCGGCGAATTTGCCCGTGGCGTGCCGTTGCGGGGGGTGTGGTTCAGCCTGCCGGTACAGCGCTCGCCGCATGATCAACAACAGGCGTGGTCGGTGGCCCCGGTGTGGCACGGTGTACTCGGCGATAACGCCCGTGGCCGCCGGCTGGGCTGGAGCGTGCCGCGAGTTGGCTACGCGTTGGCTTTCGGCCTAGCCATGCTGTGGAGCGCAGGACTGCTGCTGTCATTCATCAGCAACCGCACGCAGATCGCCCAGTTACACAGCTCGTTGTCGACCTTGCAACGCGCATCACAAGGCGACGAACAGCTCCTGGCCCTCCATGAACTGGTCCGCGAATTGGCGCGCCTGGATGATCGCGTTCAAGGCGGCGCTCCGTGGTATCAGCGCTTCGGCCTGAATCAAAACCCAGCGCTGCTTGAAACCGTGTGGCCGCGCTACGTCGAAGCCAACAACCGCCTGATCCGCGACCCGGCCGTCGCCGCTTTACGCCAACAGCTCACGGCCCTGGTCAAGCTGGCCCCGGACAATCCCGAGCGCGCCGAACGCGCCCGTGCTGCCTACGACCAGCTCAAGGCCTACCTGATGATGGCGCGTCCGGCAAAAGCCGACGCCAGTCTGCTGGTGAAAACCCTCGGCGAAGTCGAGCCTTCACGCGCGGGCCTCTGGCAAGCCCTGGGCCCCACTCTGTGGCAGTTTTACGCTGAACACCTGGCCGCCAATCCAACTTGGCGCATCGACACCGACGCGCGGCTGGTCGCGCAAGTCCGGCAGGTCCTGCTCGGCCAACTGGGTCAGCGCAATGCCGAAGCCAATCTGTACCAACAACTGCTCGATGACGCCGCCCATCACTACCCGGCCCTGGGCCTGCCGCAACTGGTCGGCGACACCGACGCCCAGGCCCTGTTCACCACCGAGGCCAGCGTGCCCGGCGTGTTCACCCGCCAGGCCTGGGAAGGCTCGGTGCGCCACGCCATCGATGCGATCGCCGAGGCGCGCCGCGAGGAAATCGATTGGGTGCTCAGCGACCAACCCGCCGACGTCGACACCCGCCTGAGTCCTGAGCAACTGCGCGCCCGCCTCACCGAACGCTACTTCCAGGACTACGCCAGCGCCTGGCAGGATCTGCTCAACAGCCTGCGCTGGCAGCAGGCCGCGAGTCTCGATGAGTCAATCGACCAATTGACGCTGATGAGCGACGTGCGCCAATCGCCCTTGATCGCGCTGCTGAACAGCGTGGCCTACCAGGCGCAGGCGGGCAGCCGCCCCCAGGCCCTGGCCGACTCGCTGGTGCAGTCTGCGCAAAAGCTGATCGGGCCGGACAAGGCCGCCGCGATCGAGCCGTTGGCCCAGGCCGCCACGGGGCCGCTGGCGGCGACCTTCGGCCCGTTATTGGCGCTGCTGGACAAGTCCAACACGGACGGCCTCAGTCTCCCGGCCTTCCTCACCCGCGTGACACGGGTGCGTTTGAAACTGCAGCAGATCAGCACCGCGCCCGACCCGCTGGAAATGACCCAGGCCCTGGCACAACGCGTGTTTCAAGGCCGCAGCATCGACCTCACCGACACCCAATCCTATGGCGCCCTGCTGGCCGCCAGCCTGGGCGCGGAGTGGGGCGGGGCGGCGCAGACGCTGTTCGTGCAGCCGCTGGAACAGGCCTGGCAACGCGTGTTGCAACCCTCCGCCGCCGGCCTCAACAGCCACTGGCAGCGCTCGATCGTCAGCCATTGGAACGCCGCCTTCGCCAGCCGTTACCCGTTTGCCGCCACCACCAGCGATGCGTCGTTGCCGATGTTGGGGCAGATGATCCGCGCGGACTCCGGGCGCATCGCACAGTTTTTACAGCAGCAATTGAGCGGCGTGCTGCGCAAGGAAGGTAGCCGTTGGGTAGCCGATCCGCGCCACAGCCAGGGCCTGCGTTTCAACCCGCAGTTTCTTAGCGCGATCAATCAACTGAGCGAACTGGCCGATGTGCTCTACACCGACGGCGGCATGGGGCTGAGCTTTGAACTGCAAGGCAAACCCGTGCGCGACGTGGTGCAAACCACCTTCATCCTCAACGGCGACCGGCACCAGTACTTCAACCAGAAAGAAAGCTGGCAGCGTTTCAACTGGCCGGGGCGCAGCGACTATCCCGGCGTGAGCCTCAGCTGGACCAGCGTGCATGCCGGCGAGCGGCTATTTGGCGACTACCCCGGCACTTGGGGCCTGATCCGCCTGCTGGAAAACGCCCAGGTCACGCCACTGGACGACGGCAACAGCCGCTACCGCCTGGCCCTCAAGGCGCCCGACGGCCTGAACCTGACGTGGCACCTGCGCACCGAACTGGATGCGGGGCCGCTGGCGTTGCTCAAGCTGCGTGATTTCAGGTTGCCGCAACAGATATTTCTCAATGAGGGCTGAGCCTTCGAGTCGGTGAGACCGCTCCTTGCAGGTCAGGGAGTGCCCGGTACATTCGGCCAAAGATCCGCCACCAGAAACAACCGCTCGGCTTCCTCCCACTCCTCGCCGTTCTGAACCAGTCGCACCAGCAACTGAGCCGGTGCCATCGGTGCCAGGTCCGCCAGCCATTCCAGCATCTGTTCTTCGCTCCACACCGCTTCTGCCTGGTAATGCGCTGGCGCCAGCCACGCATGTCGGGGCAAGGGCTGCCAGCGGCCGGGCGCGCTGGCGCTGACAAAGTCCCGCCAATCACGCTGATGCAGCCAGCGCCCACGCAAATGCTGCGGGTGAGCGCCATAGGGCGGTTCAGCCTGGCCAGGCCAGGGGTAAAGCAAATAGCCGCCGAGCCACAAGTGGGCATCGAACTGCGCGATGCCCAGCGCGGCCAACACCTCGCGGCTCTCCGGTCGTGCCGAAATCGGCAACTGATGCTGGGCCAGGTGCGCCAGCTTGCGATCCAGCCGATCATGACAGCCCGGCCCCAGCCACTGCGCGGTGTCCTGGCCATTGCCGTCCTGCGGGCCGAGGTAGAGTTTGATCGCCAGTTCCAGGTGATGCACGCCCTCGCGGTCGCGCAGCAACATGTCCAGTTCGCCCAGGGTATGCCCGGCGCGGCGGATCGGCAGGTTGGCTGCCAGCAGTTCCACGCCCGGCGCATGCTGCACGGCGAACTGCCACAGGCGTTCGTAGTAGAGGCCCAGGCGTCGGGTGCGCGCCAGGTTCAGCCAATGCTGTAGGGGGCTGCTGTCCTGGTCCAATTGCCGCAGCCAGTGTTCGAGACGGTCGGGCGCCTGTACCCAGTCGCTGCCGGCCAGCGGATGGCGTTGCGGCCACGGCGTTTGCGCGAGCATCGGCGGGGCGAGCATCACCCACGCCAGGTCGCGCACCTCGGGATGGCGCAGTTGGCGGGGCAGGTTGTGCAAGTCGGGGAACACGGTCATGGTCCGAGCATAGCCTTTTACACAGGGGAGGGTGGCTGAGAAGCGTTGTCATCAAGGCTTCACGGCGACAAAGGATTTTGCCTGACGCGGCCTTTCGCCCATAATCGTTCTTTTTTGCCACACCCCAATCCCGCAGGAGCCCCATGGAGCAATTTCGCAATATCGGCATTATCGGTCGCCTGGGCAGTACCCAGGTGTTGGACACCGTCCGCCGGCTGAAAAAGTTTCTGCTCGAGCGCCACCTGCATGTGATCCTCGAAGACACCATCGCCGAAATCCTCCCGGGCCATGGCCTGCAAACCTCGTCGCGCAAGATGCTCGGTGAAGTCTGTGACATGGTGATTGTGGTCGGAGGCGACGGCAGCCTGCTGGGCGCCGCCCGGGCGCTCGCGCGGCATAACGTGCCGGTGCTGGGGATCAACCGTGGCAGCCTGGGGTTCCTGACCGATATTCGTCCCGATGAGCTGGAAGTCGAAGTGGCCAAGGTGCTCGACGGCCATTACCTGGTGGAGAACCGCTTCCTGCTGCAAGCTGAAGTGCGCCGCCACGGCGAAGCCATCGGCCAGGGCGACGCCCTCAACGATGTCGTGCTGCACCCCGGCAAATCCACGCGGATGATCGAATTCGAGCTGTATATCGACGGCCAATTCGTGTGCAGTCAAAAGGCCGATGGCCTGATCGTCGCCACGCCCACCGGCTCCACCGCTTATGCGCTGTCGGCGGGCGGCCCGATCATGCACCCCAAGCTCGACGCCATTGTGATCGTGCCGATGTACCCCCATATGTTGTCCAGCCGGCCGATTGTGGTCGATGGCAACAGTGAGCTGAAAATCGTGGTTTCCAAAGACATGCAGATTTACCCGCAAGTCTCCTGCGACGGGCAGAACCATTTCACCTGCGCCCCCGGTGACACCATCACCGTGAGTAAAAAGGCGCAGAAGCTGCGGCTGATCCACCCGCTGGACCACAATTACTATGAAGTGTGCCGCACCAAGTTGGGCTGGGGCAGCCGCTTGGGGGGTGGAGGCGACTGATGCTCGATCCCGCGCGTAGCTACGACCTGATTGGTGATGTGCATGGTTGCGCCCACACCCTTGAGCACCTGCTCGACCAGTTGGGCTACCACAAGCACGCTGGCACCTGGCGCCACCCGTCGCGCATGGCGGTGTTCCTCGGCGATATCATCGACCGTGGCCCGCGGATTCGCGAGGCGCTGCACATTGTCCACGACATGACCGAGGCCGGGCAGGCGCTGTGCATCATGGGCAACCACGAGTTCAACGCCCTGGGCTGGGCCACGCCCGCGCCACCGGGCAGCGGCAAGCAGTTCGTGCGCGAGCACACCCCGCGGCATGAGCGCTTGATCCACGAGACCCTGACCCAATTCGAGGATCACCCGGCCGATTGGCACGACTTCCTCGGCTGGTTCTATGACATGCCGCTGTTCGTCGACGCCGGGCGTTTCCGTGTGGTGCATGCGTGCTGGGATGACGGGTTTATCCAGCCGCTGCGCGCGACTTTTCCCGATGGCTGTATCGATCAGCATTTCCTGCAGGCCGCCGCCGTGCCGGGCAGCTTCGCCTGCAATGCCTTTGATCGCCTGTTGCGCGGCACCGACATGCGTCTGCCGGACGGTTTGACCCTGACCGGCGGCGACGGCCTGACACGCTCGTTCTTCCGCACCAAGTTCTGGGAAGAGGACCCGAAAACCTACGGCGACATCGTGTTCCAGCCCGACGCATTGCCGGAGCCCGTGGCGCGCACACCGTTGTCGTCTTCTGAAAAAAACTCCCTGCTGCGCTACGGCGTCGACGAGCCTGTGCTGTTCGTCGGGCATTACTGGCGCAGCGGCAAACCGGCGCCGATCCGTCCGAACCTGGCCTGCCTGGACTACAGCGCGGTGCTGTACGGCAAGCTGGTGGCGTACCGACTGGATCAGGAAACCCGCCTCGATCCGCATAAATTCGTATGGGTCGACGTTGAGCGCCCCGAGGTGATTACATGAGTGCCGTGCCCGTATTACGCTTGCCGCTGAGCGTCGACCTGGGCGGTTTCGTCAAACTGCTGCAACGCATGCAGGTGCCCCATCGCGTCAGTGAAGAAGCGGGCGAGCAGGTGTTGTGGGTGCCCGAGACCATCAGCGACGACGTGCGCGTCTTGTATCAACGTTTTCCGGCCGGCGATCCGGACCAGCAACTGGATATTCCGGAGCAGGCGGCGGTCACGCGCCCGGGGTTTGTTCAGCAAGTGCGCCATAGCCCGGTGACAGCGCTGGTGCTGCTGGCGAGCCTGATCGTCGGCGCGGTGACCTTGCTCGGTGAAAACCTGCAAGCGATGAGCTGGCTGACCTTCCTGCCGTTCCGGGTGATGGGTGAGTACATCCAGTTCACGCCGCTGGCCGACACCTTGGCCTCGGGCCAGTGGTGGCGGCTGGTCACGCCGATGCTGATCCACTTCGGCATCCTGCACCTGGCCATGAATGGCATGTGGTACTGGGAGCTGGGGCGGCGTATTGAAGCGCGCCAGGGCAGTATCAACCTGCTGGGGCTGACGCTGTTATTCAGCCTGGCCTCCAATTTTGCTCAATACCTGTATGGCGGCGCCGGCCTGTTTGGTGGCTTGTCCGGCGTCTTGTATGGGCTGCTGGGGCATTGCTGGATCTATCAACTCATCTCGCCCAACCCGGCTTATCGCCTGCCCCGTGGGGTGCTGGTGATGATGCTGGTGTGGTTGGTGCTGTGCCTGTCGGGGCTGGTCTCGATGATCGGTTTCGGCGAAATCGCCAATGCCGCCCATGTCGGCGGCCTGGTCATCGGTTGCCTGACCGGCTTGTTGGGCGGTTTATACAGTCGTCGCAAATCCACTATTCGTTAAGGAAGAGCCTGAATGTCCTCTTTTGCTGAAATGATCGAAAACATCACCCCGGACATCTACCGGAGCCTCAAGCTCGCCGTGGAAATCGGCAAATGGTCTGATGGCCGCAAGCTCACCGCCGAGCAGCGGGAGCTGTCGCTGCAAGCGATGATCGCCTGGGAGATCCAGAACCTGCCGGAAGACCAGCGCACCGGCTACATGGGAACGCAGGAGTGTGAATCGAAGTCGACCACGGTGCCGAACATCCTGTTCAAGTCGGACGCGATCCATTGATTGAAATCGGTCGCGGTGCAGTCAGCAAAATGTCGGCGCAACTCGGTGAGCCGACCGTTCAATATGCGTTTCGTCTGGGCGATACCGAGGTGCCGGTCAACCCGTTGATCGGTACCCATGTGCGCCTGGAGTACCTGGGTGCGATCCATTGCAGCCATTGCGGCCGCAAGACCAAGACCAGCTTCAGCCAGGGTTATTGCTACCCGTGCATGACCAAGCTGGCTCAGTGCGACCTGTGCATCATGAGTCCCGAGCGTTGTCATTACGCCGCCGGCACCTGCCGTGATCCGGCGTGGGGCGAGCAGTTCTGCATGACCGACCATGTGGTCTACCTGGCCAATTCGTCGGGGATCAAGGTCGGCATCACCCGCGCCACCCAATTGCCCACGCGTTGGCTCGACCAGGGCGCCAGCCAGGCGCTGCCGATCGTGCGGGTGTCCACGCGCCAGCAGTCCGGTTTCGTCGAAGACCTGTTCCGCAGCCAGGTCGCCGACAAGACCAACTGGCGGGCCTTGCTCAAGGGCGATGCACAATCGGTTGACCTCAAGCAGGTGCGCGATGAGTTGTTCGCGTCTTGCGCCGAGGGCTTGGCGAGTTTGCAGGAACGCTTTGGCCTACAAGCCATCCAAACGATTACCGACATCGAACCGATCGAAATCCGTTACCCGATCGAGCAGTATCCGACCAAGATCGTCAGCTTCAACCTGGACAAGAACCCGATTGCCGAAGGCACGCTGCTGGGGATCAAGGGCCAATACCTGATCTTCGACACCGGGGTCATCAATATTCGCAAGTACACGGCCTACCAGCTCGCCGTGCATCAGTAAAAGGATGCCACCCATGCGTACCGAACAACCGAAGATGATTTACCTGAAGGACTATCAGGCGCCGGACTACCTGATCGACGAGACGCACCTGACCTTCGAGTTGTTCGAGGACCACAGCCTGGTCCACGCGCAACTGGTGATGCGCCGTAACCCCGCACGTGGCGCCGGCTTGCCGCCGCTGGTGCTGGACGGTCAGCAGCTCGAACTGTTGAGCGTGAACCTGGCTGACCGGGAATTGACGGACGCTGACTACCAGTTGACCGACAGCCACCTGACCGTGCAACCCACGAGTGAGACCTTCACCCTCGACACCAGCGTCAAGATCCACCCCGAAACCAACACGGCCCTCGAAGGCTTGTACAAGTCCGGCGGCATGTTCTGCACCCAGTGCGAGGCCGAAGGGTTCCGCAAGATCACTTACTACCTCGACCGTCCGGATGTGATGAGTACCTTCACCACCACCGTGATCGCCGAGCAACACAGTTACCCGGTGCTGCTGTCCAACGGCAACCCGATTGCCAGCGGTCCTGGCGAAGACGGCCGCCACTGGGCGACCTGGGAAGACCCATTCAAGAAGCCGGCGTACCTGTTCGCGCTGGTGGCCGGTGATTTGTGGTGTGTCGAAGACCGCTTCACCACCATGACCAACCGTTCCGTGGCGCTGCGTATCTATGTCGAGCCGGAAAATATCGACAAGTGCCAGCACGCCATGACCAGCCTGAAAAAATCCATGCGCTGGGATGAAGAAACCTACGGCCGCGAGTACGACCTCGACATCTTCATGATCGTCGCGGTCAACGACTTCAACATGGGTGCCATGGAGAACAAGGGCCTCAACATCTTCAACTCCAGCGCCGTGCTGGCCCGCGCCGAAACCGCCACCGACGCCGCGCATCAGCGGGTCGAGGCTATCGTCGCGCATGAATACTTCCACAACTGGTCGGGCAACCGCGTGACCTGCCGCGACTGGTTCCAACTGTCGCTCAAGGAAGGCTTCACCGTGTTCCGCGACTCGGGCTTCTCTGCGGACATGAACTCGGCCACGGTCAAGCGCATTCAGGATGTGGCGTACCTGCGCACTCACCAGTTCGCCGAAGACGCCGGCCCCATGGCCCACGCCGTGCGCCCGGAAAGTTTTATCGAGATCTCCAACTTCTACACCCTGACCGTGTACGAAAAGGGCTCGGAAGTGGTCGGTATGATCCACACCTTGCTCGGCGCCGAAGGCTTCCGCAAAGGCAGCGACCTCTATTTCGAGCGTCATGACGGTCAGGCCGTGACCTGCGACGACTTCATCAAGGCCATGGAAGACGCCAACGGTGCCGACCTCAGCCAGTTCAAGCGCTGGTACAGTCAGGCCGGTACGCCGCGCTTGGCGGTGAGTGATTCCTACGACGCTGCGGCCAAAACCTACAGCCTGACTTTCCGCCAAAGCTGCCCGGAAACCCCGGACAAAGTGGAAAAGCTGCCGTTCGTGATTCCAGTGGCATTGGGCCTGCTGGACGGCAAGGGTGCTGCTGTCGCGTTGCGCCTGGCCGGTGAGGCAAGTGCTGCCGGCACGTCCCGCGTGATTTCGGTGACCGAGGCCGAGCAGACCTTTACCTTCGTCGATATCAACGAACAGCCGCTGCCTTCGCTGCTGCGCGGTTTCTCGGCGCCGGTGAAACTGAGCTTTGCGTACACCCGTGATCAGTTGATGTTCCTGATGCAGCACGACAGCGACGGGTTCAATCGCTGGGATGCCGGCCAGCAACTGTCGGTGCAGGTGTTGCAGGAGCTGATCGGCCAGTACCAGGCGGGTCAGCCGCTGAAGCTGGATCAGCGCCTGATCGACGCTCTGCGCACGGTATTGAGCGACGAAAGCCTGGACCAGGCGATGGTCGCCGAAATGCTCTCGTTGCCGGGTGAGGCCTACCTGACGGAAATCAGCGAAGTGGCCGACGTCGACGCCATTCATGCCGCCCGTGAATTCGCCCGCAAGCAACTGGCCGACCAGTTGTTCGACGGCTTGTGGCTGCGCTACCAGGCCAACCGCGAACTCTCCAAGCAAACCCCGTATGTAGCGGCTGCCGAGCACTTTGCCCGGCGTGCCTTGCAGAACATTGCGCTGTCGTACCTGATGCTCAGCGGCAAGCCGCAAGTGCTGGCGGCGACGTTGGACCAGTTCGACACCAGCGACAACATGACTGAACGCCTGACCGCGTTGGCGGTGTTGGTGAATTCGCCGTTCGAGGCGGAAAAAGCCAAGGCCTTGGCGGTGTTTGCCGAGAACTTCAAGGACAACCCGCTGGTCATGGACCAGTGGTTCAGCGTGCAGGCCGGCAGCGTGTTGCCGGGCGGGCTGGCGCGGGTCAAGGCGTTGATGGAACATCCGGCGTTCACCATCAAGAACCCGAACAAAGTGCGTGCACTGGTGGGCGCGTTTGCCGGGCAGAACCTGATCAACTTCCACGCCGCGGACGGCTCGGGCTATCGTTTCCTGGCGGACCTGGTGATTCAGTTGAACGGCTTCAACCCGCAGATCGCCTCGCGCCAATTGGCGCCGTTGACCCGCTGGCGCAAATACGACAGCGCGCGGCAGGCGCTGATGAAGGCGGAACTGGAACGTATTCGAGCTTCCGGTGAGCTGTCGAGCGATGTGTTCGAGGTGGTCAGCAAGAGCCTTGCGTAAACCATGCAATTAAAAAAAACGGCCGACAGGCCGTTTTTTTTCGTCCCGGATAATCGGCGGCCGAGCGGCTGCTGACATTTTCTGACAGGGTGCTCTGATAAGCTGTGCCACTTTCTTTTTTTGATGGGCTCAACGTGTCGCGTACCACTCGTCTACTGACTTTGCTCCAGGCTCTGCGGGGCAAGAAGCGTCCGGTGACCGCTGCCGTACTGGCGGCGCAGTTGGAGGTGTCCGAGCGCACGCTGTATCGCGACATCGCCGAATTGACCGCGCTGGGCGCGCCTATTTTTGGCGAGGCCGGAGTTGGGTATGTGTTGCGCAGCGGGCTGTTTTTACCGCCCTTGATGCTCAATGCCGAGGAAACCGAAGCCATCGTGCTTGGTCTGCGCTATGTGGATCAGCGTGGCGACGATGTCTTGAGCCATGCCGCGGCCAACGCCTTGGCAAAAATTGCCGACGTGCTGGACCCCGCCGCCCAGGAAGCGTTACGCAACCCGACGCTGCTACCTGGCCCGCCAGGGTTCGGCTACCCGGAAAACCGCGTACCGCTCAATGTGTTTCGCGAAGCCATTCGCAACCAGGCCAAGCTGCACATCGATTACGCCGACGCGAGCCAGACCCAGAGCCAGCGGCTGATCTGGCCCCTGGCGCTGGGTTTTCTCAATGAGGTGCGGGTGATCGTAGCCTGGTGCGAACTGCGTGACGCGTATCGCACCTTTCGCACCGATCGCGTGGCTGCCGCTGAGTCCCGCGGCGAGCGCTATCCGGGGCGCCGCAGTGATTGGTTGCGGGGCTGGCGCAAGTTGATGGAGCAGCAGCATTCCTCGCCGTTCACTCCTGACAAAAACTGACACAGCCCTGGTTTAGCATGGCGTCATAAATCATCACAAAGGAGCTGTGCCATGTCCCACGCTGATCTGGCCCCGGCCATCGCCGCCTACATTGCGGCAACCAATGCCTGCGACACTTCGGCCGTCGCCCATTGTTTTGCTGACGACGCCAACGTGTTCGATGAGGGCGCGCATCAGGTCGGCACCGCCGCCATCGCACGTTGGATGGAAGACACCGCGCAGCGTTATCAGCCCAGGGTCGAAGTGCTCAACGTGCAGCATCGCACCGGCAAGGTATTGGTCAGCAATGTGGTTTCCGGCAACTTCCCCGGCAGCCCGCTGGAGCTGCGCTACACCTTTCGCTTGAACGAACAGGGCAAGATTTCACGGTTGGATATCTCCTTGTAAGTCATAATGGCGCGCATGACTTTCGACTCGCCGCTCGCCGCTTATCAATACGCCACCACCCAACTGGGCTTCGTCGCCGACGATGCCCAGCGCCGTGCGGTGGATGCCCTGCAGACCTGCCACCAAGCCTTGCACCAGGGGCGCTCGCCGATTCTCGGGGTTTACCTCTGGGGCCCGGTGGGCCGGGGTAAAACCTGGCTGATGGACCAGTTTTACCTGAGCCTGCGCGTGCCTGCGCGGCGCCAGCATTTCCATCACTTCATGGGTTGGGTACACCAGCGTTCGTTCCAGCTCACCGGCACCCATGACCCGTTGCAAGCGCTCGCCCGTGAGCTGGCCCAAGAGGTGCGTGTGCTGTGTTTTGACGAGTTGTTCGTCAGTGACATCGGTGATGCTATTATCCTTGGCCGTTTGTTCCAGGTGATGTTCGAAGAAGGCGTGGTGATGGTCTGCACCTCCAATCAACCGCCCGAACAGCTTTACGCCGGTGGCTTCAATCGCGAGCGTTTCCTGCCGGGCATTGCGGCGATCAAGCAGCACATGCACGTGGTGGCGGTGGACGGTGGTGAAGACCATCGCTTGCACCCGGGTGTCGGCGTGCAACGTTATTGGGTCGATCAGCCGGATGCGCTGGCGGCGGTGTTCGAGCAATTGAGCGAAGGCCAAGCGGTGCGCCATGGCCCGATCAGTGTCGGTCATCGCTGCATCGTGGCGGTGCAGGCCAGCGACACGGTGTTGTGGTGCCGGTATGCCGACCTGTGCGAGCAACCTTTGGCAGCGATGGATTTCATGCTGCTGTGTGATCGTTTCAAGGCGATCCTGTTGGGTGAGGTCCCCAACCTGAGTGCACAAAAGCGACCGGGACGGATTGCCCGAGGCACCGAGGACGGTGTCCAGCGAGTAGCGGCCGGTGATCGCGAATTGCCCGAGTTGTCAGTACACGATGACAGCGTGCGGCGCTTTATCGCTCTGGTGGATGAATGCTACGACCGCAAGGTGCCGCTGTTCATCGAGGCTAAAGTGCCGTTGGAAAGCCTCTACACCGAAGGCTATCTGGAATTCCCTTTCCGACGAACCTTGAGTCGCTTGCAGGAAATGCAATTGCAGCGCTTTGGGGGGTAGGAAAAAGCCTGGTGCAAGTCCTATGGCTGCTTTTGATGTGGGTAACCTTCGCGCCTTCTGGCAGCTATTTGTAGTTAATCTCCTTCATCTAGCGCCTGCTCCACGCTTACAATCGTCCTCCTCAAAGGGAACTGATTCCCTTGTTTGTCGTTATCGAGGACGGAAATGGATACCCCTGAAATCCTGGTGCTGCAAGCCAGCTACACCAATCCTGTGCATGCCGAGGCCATTGCCCTGCTGCTCAATCATTACGCTGAAGACCCAATGGGGGGCGGCCACAGCCTGCCCGCCGACCTGTTGCAACAACTGCCGGCTGAACTGGCCAAGCGCCCGCATGCGTTCAGTGTCCTGGCATTCGTGGGCGGCGAGCCTGCGGGATTGGTCAATTGCTTTGAAGGGTTTTCCACCTTCGCCTGTCGTCCGTTGGTCAATGTCCACGATGTCGCCGTGATGAATCGGTTCCGGGGCCTGGGGCTGAGCCAGAAAATGCTGCAGAAGGTCGAGGAAATCGCCCGTCAGCGTGGCTGCTGCAAGATCACCCTGGAAGTGCTCGAGGGCAATGCTGTGGCGCAGTCGGCGTACCGCAAGTTCGGTTTTGACGACTCGGTATTTGATCCGGCCCATGGGCGTATGTTGTTCTGGAACAAACCACTGTAATAAGGCACAGGCAAAAAAAGGCGCCATTGAATGGCGCCAAGTTAACCTTTGCCAACAGAGCGGATTGGCACAGGGTGATGCGAGTTAAATAAAAGTTAACTTAACTTTTAGGTTGTGCCTCGGTGCTGGATTGATCAGCTGTGTCGCGCTTTAAAGTTTTACCGTCAGCGGAGGCAGTTTGTTCATTGCTGCCGTGGAATTTCTGCTGCGTGAAGGTGAAGTTATTGTAGAACTCCTTCGAGCGCTCCGAGCCGCCTTCTGCAAAAGCCGCCGCGGAAGTCAGGGTCAGCAGGCCGGCAAGCATAAAAATCGAGGGTTTCATCAAGGTGTTCCCATTCAGTGTGGTCGGTATCCGCTCGGTCCTTGATCAGATTCATGGGGCGATTGTGCGGGCAGCTTATTAAGTGGGTATTAACGTGGGGAACTCCCGAAGTTAACAATGTTGTTAACTTCGGTGGAGGGTGGTTAGAGTTTCCAGTCGAGTGCCAAGGTTATCGAGCGCGGGTCGCCCCAGTACACGCCATTATAAAAGCCGACGCGTTCATAATATTTTTCATCGAATAGATTATTGACATTAACCGAAGCCGAAACATGCTCGTCGAACTGGTAGCGCGACATCAGGTTGACCACGGTATAGGCCTGTTGGGTGATCTTGGTGGATTCGGTGAGCAGGTAACCCTCTTGGTCCCGGCCGCCGATCGGCCGCTCGGCGAAGTCGTAGAAGTCGCTCTGCCAGTTCACCGCGCCGCCCACCGTCAACCCGCGCCATTCGCCCGGTAAACGATAGGCTGTCGACACCTTCAGCATATTCATCGGCTGGCCAGTGTTGTTGCGTTGTTTATCGCCGTTGAGCGAATGGGTGTAGGTGTAGCCCGCCGTGAGGTTCCAGTCCGGCATGACTTCGCCGGACACCTCCACTTCAAAGCCCTGCACCTTGTTGCCCTTGCCACCGGATTTGTAGAACTGCTCGCGGGTGATCGGGTCCGGCGGGGCCGCATTGTCGAGTTCGGCGACGTTATCCTGGGTGCTCCAGAAATACGCGGTGGCCAGGTTCAAACGTTCGTTGAGCAGGCTGCCCTTGAGGCCGATTTCGTAGTTACTGCCGACCACTGGTTCGAGGTACTGCTTGCTGGCGTTGCGCTCGTCCTGCGGGTTGAAGATGTCCGTGTAGCTGGCGTACACCGTGTATTCCGGCGTCAGGTCGTAGAGCAGGCCCGCGTAAGGTGTCCACATGTCTGTGTGGGTCTGGCTGGATTTGCTTGAGGCGGTCAATTGATTGTCGAGGTTGTACGTGGGCGAGGCGCTTTCGATTTCCCAGCTGCCATAGCGGCTGCCCAGTACCGCATGCAGCGTGTCGGTCAAGCTCAAGCGTGTGGCGAGGTAGCCGGCCTTTTGTTTTTTGCTGCTGTGTTCGCCCTTGAGGCCGGTGGTGCGGTCGGGGAATTTGCCGATGCCGCCCATGTGTTTCCAGTCTTCGATGGTCTCGTAGCCTTGGGGCGTTGAAAAACGTTGGAAGGGTGACGTGTCGCGCTGCTCGGATTCGCCATAACCCAGCATCAACGCATGCTCGCGCCCCAACAGCGCGTAGGTGCCCGCCAGGTTGAAGTCGACCACATCCATTTTCGAGGTGCCGACCATCTGGTTGGTCCAGGCCGTCATGCCGCTGCCATCGGCATTCGGAAAACCGGCGCCGCCGTAATACACCTTGCCGTCGGTATCGCTTTGCCGATGGGTGTAGGCGGCTTTCAGGCGCCAGTCCGTCGCCAGTGTGTGATCGATGGAGGCGAAGGTGGTCTTGTCCTTCAGGGGCCAGGAGCTCCAGTCGGCCGCGAGGTTGGCCGAGCGCGACAGGCGGGCCTTGCTGCCGTCGCTGTTCCAGTAGGGCAGGGTGCCCCAGGAGCTGCCTTGCACGTGCTTGTTCTGGTAGTCGAAGCCGACGGCTACCACGGTGTCGTCCGTCAGGTCGGCCTCCAGAATGCCGTAGCCGACTTCCCGTTGCAGCGCGTAGTTGTCGCGAAAGGATTGGCTGTCACGGTAAGCCATCACCGTGCGCCCGCGCAGCCGTCCGTCAAACGCCAGCGGGCCGCCCACATCCAGGTAGCTGTAGTAGTTGTCATGGCTGGCGCCGCTGACGCCGGTCTTGGCTTGCCATTGCGCGGTCGGGCGCTTGCGGATCATGTTGACGGTCGCCGAGGGGTCGCCGGCACCGGTCGTCAGGCCGGTGGCGCCGCGTACTACTTCGATACGGTCGTAGATGATGGTGTCCGAGTCGGACTTCATGCGCCCGAACGTATTGAGCATGCCGTCCACCTGGAAGTTATTGATCGAATAACCCCTGGAGGAATACCCGGCCCGGTCCGAATCCAGATGCTGGACCGTCACGCCGGTGGTCTGGCGCAAAGCGTCGGTCAGGGTATTGAGATTGAAATCGTCCATCTGTTGGCGGGTGACCACCGAAATGGATTGAGGCGTTTCCTTGATCGACAGGTTCAGCCGGGTGGCGGTACTCATCGAGCCGGTGGTATAGGCCCCGGTGTGCTCGGTATTGGCGCCCAGGCCTTCGGCGCTGATGTGGGTGCTGCCCAGCTCCAGCGCGGTGGCGGGTGTCTGTTCGGGGTCGGTTTCAGCCAGCAGTTCCGGGCTCAGCGCCAGGCTGAACAGGCCGAGGGTAACGGTCATGGAACGGGTAAAGGGCGCGAACATCGCGGAAGACTCCTTGTCGTCTTTGCGGCCTTCTCAATATGAAAAGGCCTTGGCTCAAAGACGAAAGGAGGTGTGGAACTTTAGGTGTAAACGAGAATGATTGTTATCGTTCTGTTACAAGGCGGTATTTACTTGAGCACCACGTCGGCGTTTTCGGCCGTCTTCGGTTTGATCAGGCTAAAGTCGATCAGCGCTTTCTGCTGGCGCTCATAGGGGTTGCCGATCAACAACGGGCGCGGTTTGAAGCTGTCGCTGACCAGGCTTTTGCTGTGGTCCAGCTCATCGAAATTCAGGCCGGCCAAGTCGGCCCAGGTGTGGATCAGCTGCGAGCTGCTGTAGGGCCGTTGCAGGTCGCCGGCAAATTTCCAGTCGTGGGTTTCGCGCCACTTCGGTGAGGCGTAGGCCATGAACGGGATGGTGTACATCGGCGCCGTCGGCTTGCCTTCGTTGCGGCCCAGGGTGGTGTGGCCGGCGGAGTCGAATACGTCTTCACCGTGGTCCGACAGGTACAGCAGGAAACCGTTGGGGTCGGTCTTGGCGTAGTCCTTGATCAGGCTCGACACCACGAAGTCGTTGTACAGCACCGCGTTGTCGTAGCTGTTGTAGATCGGCAACTGGGCATCGGTGATAGCGTCCGGAACACCCTGGCGATCGGTGAACTTCTCGAAGGTTGGCGGATAGCGGTACTGGTAGCTCATGTGCGTGCCCAGCAGGTGGACCACGATGAGCTTGCGCTCGGCGGGGTCGGTCAGGGCCTTGGCGAAGGGCGCCAGCACGTCACCGTCGTATTGGCGGGCGTTCTGGTTGCGGTTGTTGTTCAGGTAGACCTGCTCGTCGGCCTGTTCGGAAAAGGTCGTGAGCATGGTGTTGCGCTTGGTCATGGTCTGCTGGTTGGTGATCCAGAAGGTCTTGTAACCGGCCTGTTTCATCACGCTGACAATCGACGGCGTCTTGAGGTACAGGTCCGGGTTCTCTTCGTCGGCGAAGGTCAGCACCTGTTGCAGCGCTTCAATGGTGTAGGGGCGCGGGGTGATGACGTTGTCGAACACGGCCAACTGGTCACGCAGCTTGTCCAGCTCCGGCGTGGTATTGCGCGGGTAGCCATAGAGGCTCATGCGTTGGCGGTTGGTGGACTCGCCGATCACCAGCACCAGGGTCGAAGGCTGGCCGGCCATGCTGTCCTTGAGGTTTTTCAACGGCGGGATCTGGCTGGCGCTGGTCAGCATGCCTTGCATGTTGTCCAGTTGCTCGGTGTAGCGGCGGTAGGCGACGATCATCTGCCACGGCACAGCCGGCTCGATGCGGGTTTCGAAGCGGTCGATGGCCAGTTCCATGGTTTCGCTCGTGGCGATCTGCTTGACCAACGGGTAGCCGACGACGGCCAGCACAATGGCTACCGCTGCCAGTATCGACTGGCCGCGCGGCAGGTAAACCGGGCGCAAGCGCGTCCACAGGAAGATGGCGAAGGCGGTGTGGGCAATGAATGCCAGCACGATCCACCAGGCGAAATATTGGGTGGCGTATTCGCCCGCTTCAGAAATGTTCGACTCGAACATGATGAAGATGACGCTCTGGGAGAATTCCTGCTGATAGATGAAGAAATAACCCAGGCTGGCCATGGAGCAAGCCCACAGCACCACTCCGATCAAGGCGGCCAGCAGGCGAGTACGGCGCGGGAATAACAACATCGGCGCCAACCACAGCGCACTCATGAAGAAGGCTTGGCGAAAGCCACTGAAACCGGAAGTGCCGGTCAGTTGAATCAGCAGTTGGGTAATACCCGAGAAGTACCAGAAGAACAGGAACAGCCAACCCAGGCCGGCCCAATCAAAACCTTTCGCAGACGTAGTGCTGCGTTTGAACATCGCCATCCAGCGCTCCAACCCGATAATTTTTCAGCTGACGCGCAGGGACGCACGCAGCAGAGGCCGCCCTTGTGTAAGGCGGCCCTTCGGGCGCGAGTATCGTGAAGGAGATGTGAAAACTTTGTGAGTTTTTTGTAGGAGTTACCTTACAAAACCGCTCAGCAGAGGGCGGGCTGTGTGCTGGAAGGCTGATCCAGCTGGCCTTGCAGGTGCGAGCGCAGGCGCAAGACTTCCTGTTGCAGTTGGTCGCGTTCGGCCTTCAATTGGCGCAACTCGTCGCGACGGATGCTGACGTAGAGGGTCTGTGGCGGGCGGGTCATCTGTGCTGTGCTCATTGCTTACCTCGCAAATAGCCGGTAGATCGCGGTGCCAGAACGCATGATTGGAGGTTCTGGGCATCAGTCGGAAGCAATTCTGGATTCTTTTATGTATCAAGGGAACTTTTTTATTTTTGGCGGTCGTGTGACTTTTGCGGCGGTAATGGTGAAATGCTGGCTACTTTTTCTCATGAAACTATACCGATCCGCTCTGAACTAACCCTCATTAGCCTCATTGCGCTATAAACTATGTCACACATTTTTTAGTAGTTAGGAGCATCAGCACATGCAACTGGGGATTATTGGACTAGGCCGCATGGGCGGTAACATTGCGCGGCGCCTGATGCTCAATGGGCATACCACCGTTGTTTACGACCGTAACGAAGCATTTGTCAAAGGCCTGAGCGAAGAGGGCGCCACCGGCGTTGCCGATTTGAAGGCGCTGGTCGCCGGGCTGCAGAAGCCCCGCGCTGTGTGGGTGATGTTGCCGGCAGGCGACCCCACCGAAAACACCATCAATGAACTGAGCGACCTGCTGGACCACGGTGACGTGATCATCGACGGCGGCAACACCAACTACAAGGACGACGTGCGTCGTGCCAAGGCCCTGTCGGAAAAAGGCCTGCACTACGTCGACGTCGGCACCTCGGGCGGCGTCTGGGGCCTGGAGCGTGGCTACTGCATGATGATCGGCGGCG
Organism: Pseudomonas veronii; assembly: GCF_002028325.1. Classification (NCBI taxonomy): domain Bacteria; kingdom Pseudomonadati; phylum Pseudomonadota; class Gammaproteobacteria; order Pseudomonadales; family Pseudomonadaceae; genus Pseudomonas; species Pseudomonas veronii. The sequence continues at coordinate 2,964,306 of NZ_CP018420.1, forward strand.
ACGCCGCGACCGTGCAGCGCCTTGATCCGATCTTCGCCAGCCTGGCGCCGGGCCTGGGTTCCATCCCGCGTACCAAGGACCGCTCGGCCGCCGCAGACCCCCGCGCCGAGCACGGTTACATTCATGCCGGCCCTGCAGGTTCGGGGCACTTCGTGAAGATGATTCACAACGGTATCGAGTACGGGATGATGCAGGCGTTTGCCGAAGGCTTTGACATCCTCAAGACCAAAAACTCGGAAAACCTCGCCGAAGACCAACGTTTCGACCTGAATGTTGCCGATATCGCCGAAGTCTGGCGTCGTGGCAGCGTGGTGTCGTCCTGGCTGCTGGACCTGACCGCCGACGCCCTGGCCACCGACCCGAAACTCGAGGGCTACTCCGGCTCGGTTGCCGACAGCGGCGAAGGCCGTTGGACCATCGAAGCCGCCATGGAACAAGCCGTGCCGGTGCCGGTGCTGTCCACGTCGTTGTTTGCGCGTTTCCGCTCGCGCCAGCAGAGCACCTACGGTGACAAGATGTTGTCTGCCATGCGCTTTGGCTTCGGTGGTCACGTGGAGACGTCCAAAAAATGACCGCCAACGGCAAGAAACCCAAGGCCGAACCCGCTCCTCCCACCACGCTGTTTCTGTTTGGTGCCCATGGCGACCTGGTCAAGCGCCTGCTTATGCCGGCGCTGTACAACCTGAGTCGTGACGGGCTGCTGGGCGAGGGCCTGCGCATTGTCGGCGTTGATCACAACGCCATCAGCGATGCCGACTTTGCCAAGAAACTCGAGGACTTCATTCGCACCGAAGCCGCGAGCAAGGTCAAGGGCAATGCCGACAACGCACTGGACCCACAGCTGTGGGCGCAGTTGGCCAAAGGTATCAGCTACGTCGAGGGTGATTTCCTCGACGACAGCACCTACGCGGACATCGCCGAAAAAATCGCCGACAGCGGCACCGGCAATGCGGTGTTCTACCTGGCCACCGCGCCGCGCTTCTTCAGTGACGTGGTGCAGCGCCTGGGCAGTGCCGGTTTGTTGACGGAGAGCGACGATCACTTCCGCCGCGTGGTGATCGAAAAGCCGTTCGGTTCCGACCTGGCCACCGCCGAAGCCTTGAACGCCTGTTTGCTCAAGGTGATGAGCGAGAAGCAGATCTATCGCATCGACCATTACCTGGGCAAAGAAACGGTACAGAACATCCTGATCAGCCGCTTCTCCAACGTGCTGTTCGAGGCGTTCTGGAACAACCATTACATCGACCACGTACAGATCACCGCCGCCGAAACCGTCGGCGTGGAAACCCGGGGCAATTTCTTCGAAAAAACCGGCACCCTGCGTGACATGGTGCCCAATCACCTGTTCCAGCTGCTGGCAATGGTCGCCATGGAACCGCCAGCGGCGTTTGGCGCCGACGCTGTGAGGGGTGAAAAGGCCAAGGTGATCGGTGCCGTGCGCCCTTGGTCCGCAGAGGATGCGCGGGCCAATTCGGTGCGTGGCCAGTACAGCGCCGGAGAGATTGGTGGCAAGCCGGTTCCCGGTTATCGCGACGAAGCCAACGTCGCGCCCGACAGCAGCACCGAAACGTTTGTCGCCCTGAAAGTGATGATCGACAACTGGCGCTGGGTGGGTGTGCCGTTCTACCTGCGCACCGGCAAACGCATGAGCATTCGCGATACCGAGATCGTGATCTGCTTCAAGCCGGCGCCTTATGCGCAGTTCCGCGACACCGAAGTGAATGAGCTGCGGCCCACGTTCCTCAAGATCCAGATCCAGCCCAACGAAGGCATGTGGTTCGACCTGCTGGCGAAAAGGCCTGGGCCGACCTTGGACATGGCCAACATTGAGTTGGGGTTTGCCTACGAAGACTTCTTCGAAATGCAGCCGTCGACGGGTTACGAAACCTTGATCTACGACTGCATGACCGGCGACCAGACCCTGTTCCAGCGCGCCGACAACATCGAAAACGGCTGGCGTGCGGTGCAGCCGTTTCTCGATGCGTGGAAGGAAGACGACGGGATCCAGGCCTACAAGGCCGGTGAAGATGGTCCGGCGGCGGCCGATGCGTTGCTGGCCCGCGATGGCCGTGCCTGGCACTCGCTCGGATGAGTGATACTGCGAAGCATCCCATCCGGTTTGTGTTGAGTGATATGGACGGCACTTTGTTGCGCCCGGATCACACCCCGACCCAACGCACCCTTTCAACGGTTCGCGCCTTGCGTGAAGCCGGCGTGTTATTCAGCCTGGCCAGCGGGCGTCCGCCCAAGGCCATGATGCACATGGTCGAAGCGTTTGGCATCGACGTGCCGGTGGCGGGTTTCAATGGCGGCACACTGGTCAACCCTGACGGCAGCGTGCTGGTCGCGCACCGACTGCCGGCGGAGGCGGCGCTGGTGGCATTGGCGCTGTTTTCCGGCGAGCCGGACGTGGAAGTCTGGCTGTTTGCCGATGGTGAATGGCTGCGGCGCGATCCGCCTGGGCCCATGGTGGCGGTTGAAACCGCTGGCCTGGGTTATGGGCCGCTGGTGGTGGAGAGTTTTGAACCGTACCTGGATCGGGTCGACAAGATCGTCGCCGCCAGTCGCAACACGCAATTATTGATGGAGCTGGAAGCGCAATTGCAGCCCAAGGTGCAGGGCTTGGCCCAGGTCTCGCGTTCGCAACCGATCTACCTGGATGTGACCGCCATGAAAGCCAACAAAGGCGAGGCCTTGAAAGCCTTGGCCGCGCACCTCGGAGTGCCGTTGGCACAGACCGCAGTGATCGGCGATGGTGGCAACGACCCGGCAATGTTTCATGTGGCCGGATTGTCGATTGCCATGGGCCAGGCTGAAGAGCCCGTCAAGCGCCAGGCCGATGTGGTCACCGGCAGCAATCTCGAAGACGGTGCGGCACAAGCGATCGAGCGGTTTATTCTCAAGGTGCCACAAAAAGTGTTCGATACGCCAAGTTAGACCATCGGCGTTTAATACTGAACTTGCGAGCCCTGTCCTTTACAACACAGTGCTCGCAAGTTGCAGTTTCGGATTACTTCGGCATGGCCCAGGACTGCAACTGGTAGCCATCTTTATCGAGCTCGGCGCGCGCCTGCAACAACAAATCTTCCAGTTGTGCCGGGTCGGTATACGCGCTCGACGACAGTTGTTTAGTGCCGATGCGGGTATTGGTGCGGTCGATGACGCTCAGGCTGAGGGCACCGTTGCCATCGTGCCAGGCCACGCACTGGAAGGGTTGGAAAGCACGGTCTGCGATCAAAAGAGCTTCGTTGATGCGGAGCGGGGCGTTCATGTGGGTCTTCTCTCTAAATGCCCAATCAAGTGAGTGCCGTCGGCTGGGCTGACCGTGCGGCGAGTTACTTGTACTGATGCGCGATGGCGGGGTACGGGTCACATGTTAGAGCAACAATTTTCAACTTTCCGTGATTGGCGTCATGTAAGCGGCTGTTTTGAAAGCTGAATACGCGATTCGGCAGGTACAACTTTTTTGCTGGGATGTGACGGTCGAGTGGCTTTTTGCCAAGACATATAGCAAAACGATACAAGGCAACTGTCAAGATTTTGATACTGTAATTGCCGGGCGTCACAAACCTTTGTTTATAAATAACTTTAGCAATTCTGGCGCCAAGGAATAGTCATGATTGTTACACCTGTGCAGCGCCGCTTGCTCGTGGTCGACCCCTGTGATGACTGCTATGAGTTGTTACCGGGTTTGCGTGCGGCGGGGTGGGAGGTGGACAGTTGTTCGTTGGCGGCCGTGGGGGAGCGATCCTGCGATGTCGGCTTGCTGCGCTTGCAGCCGTATCACCTGGAGCGGCCCGAAGCCGTCAAGGAACTGATCAGCCGCAGCGGCGCCGAGTGGATCGCGGTGCTCACCCAAGAGGTGTTGCGCTTGCAGAACGTCGGCGATTTTGTCTGCGAATGGTTTTTTGACTTCCATACCTTGCCGTTCGATGTGTCCAGGGTGCAGGTCACCCTCGGCCGCGCCTTTGGCATGGCACGGCTGCGGGGCAAGGGCTACACCGCGGTGGACGAGCCCGAACATGAACTGCTGGGCGACAGCCGACCGATCCGCGAGCTGCGCAAGTTATTGTCCAAATTGGCGCCCACCGAGTCCCCGGTCCTGATCCGCGGCGACAGCGGCACCGGCAAAGAGCTGGTGGCCAAAACCCTGCACCGCCAATCCCAGCGCCATGCCAAGCCATTTGTCGCGATCAACTGCGGCGCGATCCCGGAACACCTGATCCAATCCGAACTGTTTGGCCACGAAAAGGGCGCGTTTACCGGCGCCCACCAGCGTAAGGTCGGGCGGATCGAAGCGGCCAATGGCGGCACGTTGTTTCTTGATGAGATCGGCGATTTGCCGATGGAGCTGCAGGCCAACCTGCTGCGATTCCTGCAGGAAAAACAGATCGAACGCGTCGGCGGCAGCCAGCCGATCCCGGTGGATGTGCGAGTGCTGGCGGCGACCCACGTCGACCTGGAAGCGGCCGTTGCGAAGGGTACGTTTCGTGAAGACTTGTATTACCGTTTGAATGTGCTGCAAGTGGTCACGGCGCCGTTGCGCGAGCGCCACGGTGACGTCGCCATGCTGGCCAACCACTTTGCGCGCTTCTACAGCCAGGAAACCGGGCGCCGCCCCCGCAGCTTCAGCGAAGACGCCCTGGTGGCCATGGGGCACCACCCTTGGCCGGGCAATGTGCGTGAGCTGGCCAACCGCGTGCGCCGAGGCCTGGTGCTGGCCGAAGGGCGGCAAATCGAAGCCGTTGATCTGGGTTTGCAGAGTCAGCAGGCAATTTCGTCGCCGATGGCTACACTGGAAGACTATAAACACCGCGCCGAACGCCAGGCGCTGTGCGATGTGCTCAACCGGCACAGCGACAACCTGAGTGTCGCGGCCCGTGTGCTGGGGATTTCCCGGCCGACGTTCTACCGGTTGTTGCACAAACACCAGATCCGCTAGGGCGGGTAAACCGAAAAGCCCCGCAACGACCCTTATCGTTGCGGGGCTTTTCCCTGTGCGCGGTTTAGAAGTAGTACGGGAATTTCAGGCTGAAGGTGAAGTCCGGCGCATCATCCGTCATGCCAATGGCCAGGTTCGGCACGATCGTCAGGTTATCCGACGCCGCGATGGTCATGCCCACGTTGAAGTAACCGGCGTTGGCGTCGCTGGAGACCACCGATTGCCAATCTCCGCCGTCTGGCTTGAGCTTGCTCTTGCGTTGGACCAGGTCGGAAACCGAGAACGACATACTCATCTTCTCGTTGAGGGCGAAGGCGACACCGACGCCGAACTGGAAGCTGTCACCCAGGCGGACTTTGCCGCCGACCTTCTGATTCACGTCACTGCTGATATCGTCAAACGAGTCCTCGAAGTTATGGGTATAGGAGAGCGAGCCAAACAACACCGCCGGGTCGAACGTCTTGACCAGGGAAATGCCCGGCGTGACCGACCAGACGCCATTGCCGGTGGGCAGGCTTTCCGGTACGTAGAGGTTGTCGTTGGTGGTTTGCTTGACCAGTTTGATGCCAAACGGCTCTTTACCCGTTGGCGCCTTGACCCGCACCGACACGACTGCATCCGGCAAGTTGGCGGTTTCGTCGAGGAACTTGTAAGCGACACCGAAGTTGACATCGCCGATGGTCGGGTCGCGGGTCACTGACGCTTCCGACGTGGCCTGGGCATTGTTGCCGGCACCGCCGGATTGGTAGGTGGACTCGCGGTAGACCACTGGCACGTTGACGTCGAATTGCCAGCGGTTATCGACGTTGTAGCGTCCGGTCAGGTCCAGCGTCCAGTTATCCGCCTTGATTCGGTCAAGGTTGATATTACCCAGGAAAATCGAGTCCAGAGCGAGGAAACCGTTGACGGTCAACTGACGGGCGTCGTAGCGCGCATAAGTTATGCCGGTTTCGAAGCTGAATTTGCCGTTGCCAAAGAAGCCGCTGGCTTCGTTGTAAAGGTTGCTGACGCTTTGCGCAGGCGCCGAGTCATCCTTAAGCGACTGTCCATAGGAACTGCCGCCGCCACCCGCTCCCCCGGAGGCGGCTGCCGCGCCTGTACCTGCGACGGTGGTCCCACCTTTTTTGAAGTCCGACGGGGATTTTGCCAGACGTTTGGGCGCTGGAGTCGCCGGCTGGTCTTCGACCTGGCGCACCCGCTGTTCCAGCACCGCCAGGGCCTTTTGCTGCACGTCGTAACGCTGTTTGAGTTCCAAGAGTTCTTGTTTGAGCGTCTCGATATCGGCGTCCGGCGCGGCATACAACATGGACGCAGGTAAGAGCGTACTTAAACAAACAACCGCACGTAATGATAGCGATCGATGCATGAAATAAGCCGTCCTTTTTTAATGCGTAAAGTGTCGAGGCTCAGCGTAGTTCAATATCCGAGAGTGCGTAGGCCTTTGAGTTGGTCAAGATTGCAGTTCAGCGCGCCATTGTTCAGGCTGTTGCCCATGACAATGTTGAGCTGGGTCATATTGTTGACAAAATTCGTGTTGCCGGTAAGCACCGTACCTTGCAGTACATTGCCAGCACCGATCTGTTGAAGGCTGTTGCCCTGGTTGTTATTGGCCTGAATGACCATTTGCAAGCCACCGTTCCTGGCCGAAACGGCAACATCGCCTGCCGCACTGCTGCCGGTGACCACGCCTCCGGCGACCAGCACCTGGCCTGATTGCACCAGGTTGCCCGGTGCGAGGCCGTTTTCGGTGACGTTGATGCCGACATTGTTGTAAGCGGTGTTGCCATCGCCGGCCGCACGCACGCTTTGGGTCACGCCTTGGCCGCTGCCCAGGCCCGCGCCGCCGACTACCGAACCGGTGCCTGTGGTCTGGTTGGTGCCCGTGCCTTTGACGCCGACGGTCTGTACGTAAAACTGCGGGGTGATGGTCGTCTTGTCGATCTGCATGCTGGCTTTGCCGGTGATCGAGTCACCCACCGAGTTGGTCCAGGTGCTGCTCATGACGATGCCGAAGCTGATGATCCGCCCCGGCATCACATAACGACCACGCAACTCGGCCATTTCCGAGTCTTTCAGTTCGATAGGCTTGAACCCCGATGAAGCATAAGCGGGCATTGAGGCTGCCAGACACAAGACCGTCAGCCAACGGGAAGTGTTCATCTCTCGCTCCTGGAGCTTCCTGCCCCTAATGGCGCTTCTTAGAAGAAGTCGCTTTGGATAAAACCGAAGTCCATCAGCTCGGCATCGCCCACGGGTCTGAATTCATTCAGTTTGTTCTTGGCACTGAGAGGGGTAGGCGGGTCAAGCAGGACATTGGCCTTGTCATAACCTTCGCCCAACACCGCAAATACGATGCCATTCCAACCCTTGACGAAATCGTCGCGCGAATAGCGTTTGTGGCCCAGCACCGGGTCGCCGATGTATACCCAGTCCTTGTCTGCGCGTTGCATCACCACGAAGTGCTTGTAGCCGCGGATTTCCAGCAGCACCACCACAGGGATCTTCACGGTCACCAGAGTGTCTGGTGCGATCTTGTAGCCCCGGGCACGCATGCCGATGCTTTCGAGATAGCGCTTCATGTCCAGCATGGAAAAACCCTGGGTGCGTACCAGGTTCTGGTCGGCGTTGACCAGCATGCCTTTGATGATGTGTTCTTCGTCGACGTCCAGCCAGTAGGCTTGACGCAGGATGGTGGCAAGTGCCGCAGCACCGCAGCTGAAATCGGTTTTCTGTTCCACCAGGTTGGCGAACCGACGCTCACGGATACTCTCGACCTTTTTATAGATGACTGCACCGCCGGGCATGGCGGAGATCGCCATCGTGCCTGCCCATGTTGGGCCGGTGAGCAACATCAGGAGGGTGAGGGTCGCGAGGCGCATGATCGAATGACCTGTTGGACACTGGAAATTAAAAAGGGCCTTGTTGCCAAGGCCCCGTTGGATCAGAAGCGAACGCCGCTGGCGCAGCTGCTGCAACCCTGACCGATGGACAGGCTGTTGCTGCTTTGGTTGCCCAAGCCCGACTGCAGGTTTACGCCTACGTTGCCGGAGTTGCTGTTAACCGAGTTGTCGAGGCTCGAGTTGTTGGACACATACTGAGGTTTGCCGCCATAGCCATGGCCATAACCGTGGCTGGTAGCCGCAGTGTTCAGGTAGCTGTTGCCGAGCGAGTTTTGCTCGGTGTTGGCCGCTGCCGCGATATTTTTGCCGTCAGCGGTAGTGATTGCCATGTTGTTTTTACCCTGGTTGCCTTGACCGGCCTGGCCGTTGTAACCCAGGTTGCCAGAGTTGCTGTTAAGCGAGTTGTCCAGGGAGGCGTTGTTTTGCGTGCCTTTGTTGGAGTAGGTGTTCAGCAAGCTGTTTTGATTGACATCGACCACGGCGAATACCGACGCGAAGTCGCCTTTGGCGCTGGAGATGGCAGCAGAGTTGTCTGCTTGGTTGCCACTGCCAGCCTGGACGTTGACCCCAGTGTTACCACTGTTGCTGTTTACCGAGCCATCGGCCGAAGCGTTGTTTTCGGTTTTGGTGTCGTCGAACTTGTTGCCAGCGCTATTTTGTACGTCTGTCACAACAGCGGCCACAACCCCGGTAGGTTGAGGGGCCGGATGCCAGCCACCACCATTTGCTTGTGCAGCAGCAGCCATCAGCGCGGCCAGAGCGAAAACCATTGGTTTCAGAGCCATTTGAGGTTTCATGGTGTTTCTCCTTGCTTCTAATTTAGTTGGTTAAGTGTTGGTACGGTCTAGCGAGTACTACCAAGCATTTACTTGATAGTGATGCCCAGGGTGTTAGCCACTCGGTTCCCCACCCCTGCACTCTGGTTCACCTGAATCACTCCTCGGCTGCCTGTGAAGGCCTGGTCGCTTGTGACGACCTGGCGACTGCCAGTGGTAGGGGTGAACCCTGAGTCGGTTGCCAGCGTCGTCGTGTTCTGCTGCAACAGGACGCTGTCGTCGATGCTTTGCGGGCCAGGGTTGATGCTGACCCGCACGGCATTGATTGATTGGTTATTCGCCCCGGCTGTCTGGTTGATGCCCAGCATGCCGTTGCCATTGGTAAAAGAGGTTCCTGCGATCGCGGCCTTGGCGTTCAGCGACGGGTCGACCTTGCCGTTCAGGTTTTGGATATTGACGGTGGTGGCTTGTCCACCCAGTGTGATGGCACGGTTGTTGGCTGTTTGCTGTTGGATGCCGGCCGACTGGTTGATCGAGAAGTTGCCGTTGTAGTTTTTTCCGCTGTTGTTGATCACCGCGGAGTCGTCTGCCCATGCAGTGGCGCTGCTCAGCAGGGCGAGGATCAGAAGAGTGCGATTCATTACTTGCCCCCCATCATGTTGCCAATGTTGTTCAGGGGGGCCATGCCGCGCTGGATCGAGTTGCTGATCTGGCCGCCCATGCTGCTGCCCGCGCCGTGGCCGGCCGTTGCACCGGTACCCAGTGTCGACATGCTGCTTTGCGTGGAGGTCACGCCAGACAAGTTCCCCGCAGTCTGTATGGAACGGGCGATGCTCGAGCCACTGCTGATGCCGCCGATATCCAAATCGCTGAGTTCACTTGAGGTGGCACTGTTGATTTCTCTGCTGGGATTGGCGTTGGCGGTGGTGGGGTAGGGGTCCGGACCGAACGATGCGCGACCGTACATATGACCTTGCACTTCACGCCCGGTCACGATGACACCGTCGGCAGCAAAGCTCGGAACGCTGACGCCGATGCTGAGTACACAGCTGACCAGCAGTACATTCATCGAACCTTGAGTGAGTGTGATCACGGCGGCATTCCTTTTTCGTTGCGCTGACCCTAAACAGCGCTGTAAGGAATAGAGCAGAAGGCGTGCCGCTTTTGTTTTGTTGTTGTTAATCAGATAGATATGAAACATAGCAGGCTAAGTGATGGCCATGCTGTTTCAGCGCTGATACACCGCGCCGATGCCAGCCCGATGGCCGGCCCGCAGGTCATGCTTTCGGGAGGTTGTATCAGTGATGTAACACTGCGTATGACAAAACGATGAAGCCGCGCTGTCAGGGCCGCTCAGAGGAGGAGGGTGTTTCAGAAATGGACACTGCGGGCGCAATCAGGCCCGCAGGGACAGGCAGAAGCTTCAGCCCTTGGGCGCTTTACGTGGGATGGAGTTGAGGACGGGATTGCCATCCTGGTTCTGGGTCAGGTAGACCGGCAAAACCTTGGGCAGGGAGGGGACGAGGTTGTTGACCTCGCTGATGTTATAGATGCCGCCGATGCGGATCGTTCCGGTGCCGATATCGGCCAGCATCACGGGTTTGTTCAGGTAGCGGTTGATCAATGGTAACGCGTCGGCCAGGGCCAGGTTGTCCAGGACCAATTTGCCCTGGCGCCAGGCGAGGGCGCTGTCGTTGGGGTTGATCGGGCGCACGCTTGGGGTGGCATCGCCTGGTTGATAGCTGGCTTGCATGCCTGGAGTCAGCGGCACGCTGCCGTGTGCCGGGTCGCTGGAAATCTGCACCGAGCCTTCGAGCAGCATCACCCGCACCTGATTTTCGTATTTCCACACGTTGAATTGGGTGCCGGTCACGCGCACCTGTCCTTCACCGGCCTTGACGACAAACGGATGGGTGCTGTCATGGCTGACCTTGAAAAACGCCTCGCCCTTGCTCAGTGTGACCCGGCGCTGGTCCTTGTAATCGGCGTAGACCAGTTCGGTGCCCAGGTTGAGCTCAACCTGGCTGCCATCGGCCAGGGTGACCTGGCGCAGGCCATTGCTGGCTTCGAACCGTTCATAGGCAGTCGGCAACCAGCCCGCTTCCCAGCCGGTGAACGCCGCCAGGGGCAGCGCGGCCAAGCACACTGCGGCAGCCACCGCGTAATCGCGCAGCCGGCGACGCGGTCTGAACGGCGCTACGAGCGGCGCATGGCGTGGCAAGTGATCGGCCACGTCCCAGATTTCCAGCATCGCCGCGTATTCGAAGGCATGCAGCGGATGAGCATCGTGCCATTGTTGAAAGGCCTGTCGTTCGTCCGCCGTGCAATCACTTGCATGCAAGCGCATGCACCAATGCGCGGCGGCGTCGGTGATGGCGTCATATTCGGCTTCTAAAGCAGACTTTTCGGTCATTAATTCATCCTGATTTCCCACATTCTAACCTCCCGAGACCGGGGGCGAGAACAGCCTTCATGGCAATTGCGCATCAATTGAACTTTTATTCTCGTTGGGGCACGCCCAAACAGGCTGGTGATGGAGTCGCGACACACCGTAATGGACGGCGAAGCGCGTCAGGCAGTAGATAACTCAAGCGCCCGTTGACAGCAGGCACGGGAGGCGTTGTTTAATCGTCGGTCTGGATTCTTGTTGTCTCTTCCAATTACAAAATCGGAGCTACAGATGTCTGCCCAGTCCCCGAGAGTTGACGATTCTTCAGCGTTCATCGGTTTCAACGACCTGGTGGGGTTGCTGCACGCGGTGTTTGTGAAGCACGGCACGTCGCCGCAAGTGGCGCAGATCCTCGCGCACAATTGCGCCAGCGCCGAGCGCGACGGCGCCCACAGCCATGGCATCTTTCGGATGCCCGGATATATCAGCACGCTGGAGAGCGGCTGGGTCGATGGCAAGGCCACGCCGGTGGTCACGGATGTCGCTTCCGGCTTCGTGCGGGTCGACGCCGCGAATGGCTTCGCCCAACCGGCGTTGGCGGCGGCCCGTGCGTTGCTGGTGGACAAGGCCCGCAGCGCCGGTATTGCGTTGCTGGCGATACACAATTCCCATCACTTCGCCGCGCTGTGGCCGGATGTCGAACCCTTCGCCGAGCAAGGCCTGGTGGCGCTGAGCGTGGTCAACAGCATGACCTGCGTGGTGCCCCATGGCGCCGATCGCCCGCTGTTCGGCACCAACCCGATCGCGTTTGCTGCGCCACGGGCGGACGGCGCGCCGATTGTGTTCGACCTGGCCACCAGCGCCATCGCCCATGGTGACGTGCAGATTGCTGCGCGCAACGGCGAGCGCCTGCCGCCGGGCATGGGCGTCGACAGCCTGGGCCAGCCGACCCAGGACCCCAAGGCCATCCTCGAAGGCGGTGCGTTGTTGCCGTTCGGCGGGCACAAGGGCTCGGCGCTGTCGATGATGGTCGAGTTGCTGGCCGCGGCCCTGACCGGCGGCAACTTCTCGTTTGAGTTCAACTGGGCCGATCACCCTGGCGCCCGCACGCCGTGGACCGGCCAGTTGTTGATCCTGATCGACCCGAGCAAAACCGCCGGGCAAAACTTCGCCGAGCGCAGCCAGGAACTGGTGCGGCAGATGCACGCGGTGGGGTTGCGGCGGTTGCCGGGGGATCGACGTCATCGCACGCGGGCGAAGTCGTTGGCGGCAGGCATTGAAGTGGACGCGCAGGCGTTGAATCAACTACGTGAGTGGGCCGTCTGAAAACCCGCGTAGCCGCTACCTCGCCAGGGTTCGGCAGTGGCTACGCAAGGCCTACAGTATTAGTTGCGACGACCGAGCAGCAGGCCGACCACCAGGCCAAAGCCTGCCGAGATCGCCACGGTCTGCCACGGGTGACCGCCGATGTAGGTTTCGGTGGCATCCACCACCGGCTTGCTGCGCTCGCGCACATTGGACACCGAGTCGAGCGCTTGCTTGAGCTTGATAGCGACCTGCTCGCGCAGCGTTTCGCCTTCTTCGCCGACCAGGGAAGCACTGTTTTTGAGCAGTTTGTCCGACTCTTCGATCAGTGCAGTCAGTTCGCTGAACGCTTGATCCTTGATTTGATCTTCGACGACTTGGGCGGCAGATTTACGGGCCATTGTGTGACTCCTTGCAGGTAAATGTGACAGTGAACAATGGAGTGTCGGGCGGCGGCAAAAGTTGCAGTTTTTTGCCGGCCGGCGTGGGTATGCGAAATCCGAATCAGGAAACTTAGACCTACAGTGTAAGATGTCACCTATTTGTGCAGCAGGAAATTCAACATGAGCTTCAATCTCGCCAACAAGACCCTCGCCGAACGCGCCGAGCTGGAAGATGAAAAGTCCCGTCTCTACGACCTGTGGCAAAGCAACCTGGGCAAGGCCAAGGGCGAAGCCGCGCGCCTGTTCGGCGAGCGCGCCAAACGCAAGGGCAAGTGGGCCGAATGGGTTCGCGCGGAACTCGACGGCATGTCGCCGCCGGAGTTCTCCAACATGGTGCGCAGCGAAGTCAACAAGCTGATGGCGGCGGCGAAGTAAAGCTGGCGACAATCGCCTCGCGCACTTTCAGCAACATCGGATCAAGCTGAGCCTGGGTGCGCCAGCCCAGTTCCACCGGGTAGCGCGGCAGCGCCAGCGGGCACGGCAGAACCTGCAAGCCGGTCATGCCGGCGATGGCTTCGGCGGCGTGCCCGGGAATGGTCGCCACCGCCTGGCTGCCCTTGAGCAGAAACGGCAACGCGGCGAAGTGGCTGGTGGAGGCACATACCTGGCGGCTCAGCCCTTGTGCCGCCAGCCCTTCATCGGTGATCCCGATAAAACCGCCGGATGACACCAGCACATGCTCGCGGCTAACGAACGCGTGCAGGTCGATGCATTGCTGGCCTGGCGCCAGGCTGTGCGGGTCGACCAGGCAGCGGTAATCACCTTCTCCCAGCACCTGCCGGCTTAGGCGGCGTTCGGCAAAGCCGCCGGCGGTAATCGCCAGGTCGAGGCTGCGGTCGAGCAGGGCGGCGGCGACGATCTGGCTGTGTGTCTGACGGAAAATCACACGCAATTTCGGCAACCGCTGGGCAATTTCCGCCATCAGGCGGCGGCCGTAGGCAATCTCGAAGTCGTCGGATAAACCCAGCACCACGGAGCGTCCCTGATACTGCTGGGTGTCCGGGTGGGTCATTGCCAGGCTCTGTCGGCAGCGGTCCAACGCCTCACTGATCACCGGCTTCAACTGGTTGGCCCGCAAGGTCGGCGCCAGGCCACGGCCGGTTCGCACGAACAGTTGGTCGCCATACACCTCGCGCAAACGCCGCAGGCCCGCGCTGATCGCCGATTGGGTGACGCCCAGGCGCAACGCTGCGCGGCTGGCGCTGGATTCGTCGTGCAGGGCTTCGAAGGTTTTCAGCAGGTTGAGGTCGACTTGGGTGATATTTATCTGGCTCATATCATTCAGCACTGAGGTGGGCTTTATTCATGATCCGGGCTGGCTGGAGAATGGGCAACCCCTCATTGTTCGGAGTGATCCTGATGCCTGTTTCTATTGTGGCCGCCTTGCAAATCGGTTCCTTGCCCGGCGGCAAGGCCGACACCCTGGCGCAAATCCTGGCGTATGAAGAGCCGATCCTGCGCAGTGGCGCGCAATTGGTGGTGATGCCCGAGGCGCTGCTGGGCGGTTATCCCAAAGGCGAAGGCTTCGGCACGCAACTCGGTTATCGCCTGCCCGAAGGTCGCGAAGCCTTTGCGCGATATTTTGCCAACGCCATCGACGTGCCCGGCGCCGAAACCGAAGCGTTGGCCGGTTTGTCGGCGCGAACCGGTGCCAGCCTGGTCCTGGGCGTGATCGAGCGCAGCGCCAGCACCTTGTATTGCACCATGCTGTATTTCGAGCCGGCGCACGGCCTGGTGGCCAAGCACCGCAAGCTGATGCCCACCGGCACCGAGCGGCTGATCTGGGGCAAGGGCGATGGTTCCACACTGCCGGTGATCGACGCGGCGGTCGGGCGCATCGGCGGCGCGGTGTGCTGGGAAAACATGATGCCCCTGCTGCGAACGGCGATGTACGCCAAGGGCGTGCAGGTGTGGTGTGCGCCCACGGTGGATGAGCGCGAGATGTGGCAGGTGAGCATGCGCCACATTGCCCACGAGAGCCGCTGTTTTGTGGTCAGTGCGTGCCAGGTGCAGGCATCGCCCGCGGCGCTGGGCGTTGAGGTGGCCAACTGGCCTTCAGATCGTCCGTTGATTGCAGGCGGCAGTGTGATTGTCGGCCCCATGGGCGACATCCTGGCTGGGCCGCTGCTGGGTGAGGCCGGGCTCTTGAGCGCGCAGATCAATACCGACGATCTGGTGCGCGCACGGTATGACTATGACGTGGTGGGGCATTACGCCCGGCCGGATGTTTTCGAGCTGGTGGTCGATGAGCGGGCCAAGCCGGGCGTGCGCTACATCACGGACTGAGTGCGGTAAAACAGGTGGGAGTCAGCCCACTCCCACCGGTTGATGTCTATCGCTTGAAAGAGCGGCGATTCAGCCACTCTTCACGGGTCATTTCCCAGATGTCCCGTGGAAAAATGCCCTCGACAAACTCACCTTCGTCGGCGCGCTTTGCAGGCGGATCGCCCAATGCCATTCCTCGCCCCGGGCCATGGCGGGCAACGCGATGTGTTCCAGGTAGTGACGCGCGCCGTCAGCCGGGTAGGGCCACGGCACCAGGGCATTGAGATAACGCACCACTTCCCAATGGGGGAACTGTTGCTGGATGCCCTCGGCATCGTCGAGCGTCAGCGGGCGCAGAATCAGGCGTTGGGTGACCAAGGTCGGTTGCATGGGGGGTTACCAAGTGGCGGTATTCGGCAGGTCCAGTGTTCCACGATCGACAAACCGCATGGTGCCGAACAGCCCGCCGGCCAATTTGCCGCGCAATACGTAGGGCAGGTTGTTCAAACTCTGGGTCTGGCTCAGGCCGAGGGTTTGCCGCAACACGGAAAACGCTGAAACGCTGACCGGCACCATCAGAACCGTCTCGGAAAAGCGTGGGATGCTTCCGCGCTGATCACTCACCCCCGACGCCAGCGGCCGGCCATTGACCTCCAGGTCCAGGGCCACGCCGTTGTAGTCGATCGCCGTTTCATTGGGGTTCTGCACCCGCAGCTTCACGGCGAAGCGCACTTCCAGGTCCTGGCTTTGCAGCGGCTCGATGCCCACCACGTTGATAGTGACCGGGTCGCGATTGGGGAACAGGGCGCAAGCGCTCAAGGTCAGCAGCAGTATCGATAGAACCATGAGCTTGCGCATACGAAGGTGCTCCTAGTGCGTGACGTCCGGGTCTTGCATCACTTTGAGGGTTGAGGACTCCGGATCAAATTCATCTTCTTCCAGCTCTAAGAACTCTTCCGGCAGGAAAATGTTCAGCAGGATTGCACAGAACGCGCCTACGGTGATCGGCGATTCGAAGATGTTGTGCAGCGCCTTGGGCAGGTCGCGCAACACTTCCGGCACGGCGGCGACACCCAGGCCCATGCCCAGGGAGATCGCCACGATCAGCATATTGCGGCGGTGCAGACCGGCTTCGGCGAGGATCTTGATCCCCGCCACGGCGACGGTGCCGAACATGATCAGCGTCGCGCCCCCCAATACCGGCTTGGGCATCAGTTGCAGCACCGCGCCGATCATCGGGAACAGCCCCAGCAGCACCAGCAGCCCGGCAATGAAGTACGCCACATAACGGCTGGCTACGCCGGTGAGTTGGATCACGCCGTTGTTCTGGGCGAACGTCACCATCGGCAGGCTGTTGAAGGTCGCGGCCATCGCCGAGTTGAGGCCGTCCGCCAGCAGGCCGGACTTGATGCGCTTGATGTACAGCGGGCCCTTGACCGGCTGTTGGGAAATCATCGAGTTGGCCGTCAGATCACCGGCGGCCTCCAGGGGCGAAATCAGGAAGATCACCGCCACCGGGATAAACGCCACCCAGTCGAACGAGAAGCCGTACTTGAACGGCACCGGCACGCTGATCAACGGCACCTGGGGCAAGGCCGCCATATCCACACGGCCCAGCCACCAGGCCACGATGAAGCCCAGGGTCAGGCCGATCACGATCGAACCCAGGCGCAGGAACGGGTTGTTGAAGCGGTTGAGTACCACGATGGTGAGCAGCACCAGCGCGGCCAGCCCCATATTGCTCGCGGCGCCGAGGTTGTCGGCGCCGAAGCCACCGGCCATGTCGGTGACCGCCACCTTGATCAGCGACAGGCCCATCAGGGTAATGATGGTGCCGGTCACCACCGGGGTGATCAGCTTGCGCAACTTGCCGATGAACTGGCTGAGCACGACTTCGATAAACGCCGCGAAAAAACAGATGCCGAAGATCGTCGAGAGAATCTCATCGGTGCCGCCACCCCGGGCCTTGACCATGAACCCGGCACTGAGAATCACGCTGATAAACGAAAAACTGGTGCCCTGCAGGCACAACAACCCCGAACCGATCGGGCCGAACGTGCGCGCCTGCACAAAAGTGCCGAGCCCCGACACGAACAAGGCCATGCTCACCAGGTACGGCACCTCGCTTTCCAGGCCCAGCACGCCGCCGACGATCAGCGTAGGGGTGATGATGCCGACAAAGCTCGCCAACACATGCTGCAAGGCGGCAAACATTGCGGCAGAGAAGTGCGGACGGTCTTCCAGGCCATAGATCAGGTCGGATTTATAGCGCGGGCGCGGGGCTTGAGCGTCAGACAAAATGCGGGCTCTGGACAGAAAATGGAGGCGCAGGATGCCAGAAACCGGAGATCGTCAGAAGTGTAAAAAAATATTTATGGAGGCCCTGCGAAAACCGCTGGGCCTGCCGATATCTTTTATAGGCCCACCCAACAATGACAACAAGTGGTGACCAAGGTCAGAGCAGCGTGTTGACGCCAGCTGATCATTCCGCTGCAGGGATGCGCGCAGACACTCCTTCTTGAGAATACCTCTATGTCTCTTCGTCATCTGAATATTGCCCCTCGAGCGTCTCTCGGTTTCGCATTCATTGCGTTGTTGGTGGTTGTATTGGGAGTGTTTGCAGTCAACCGCATGACGCTGATCCGTCAGGCGTCGGTGGATATGAGCAGCAACCAACTGCCCAGCGTGGCCTACTTGGGCAGCCTCACGGAAAATGTGTTGCGCATGCGTATCTTGTCGTTCCGCGTATTGGTCAACCGTGAACCGGCCGCGTTGCAAGAGGCGCAAACGCGCATCGCCGCGCTGATTGACAAGGTCAGAGCCGCCCAGGCCGGTTACTCAGCGTTACCTTCCGTGCCAGAGGAAGCGGCCCTGTACAAGACGTTTGTCGGCACCTTGGACAACTACCTGACGGCCCAGGCCGAGATGCTGGCCCTGTCCCAGCAAAACAAGGTCGATGAGATGCGCGCCTTGATCAATACCCGGATCAAGAACGGCACCGATCAGATGGGCGAGCAGTTGAACAAGCTGATCGCCCTCAACTCCGCTGGCGCCAAGCAGGCCAACGAGCAGGCCGGACGCAGCTATGACAGCGCGATCAGCGGGATCGTGGTGGTGGCCGTGGCCGCCGCCTTGCTCACGGTACTGTTGGCCTGGTTGCTGACCCGCAGCATCGTCACGCCGCTGCGCAAAGCCGTGGAAGTGGCGCAAACCATTGCCGGCGGCGACTTGAGCAAAGTCATTGAAGACGATGGCAAGGATGAACCGGCGCGTTTGATCAGTGCGTTGTCGGCCATGCAAACCAACTTGCGCCAGACCATCCAGCACATCGCCGGTTCGGCCACGCAATTGGCCTCGGCGGCGGAAGAGTTGAGCGCCGTGACCGAAGAAGCCTCCAAAGGCTTGCAGCAACAAAACAACGAAATCGACCAGGCCGCCACGGCCGTCAATGAGATGACCGCTGCCGTGGAAGAGGTGGCGCGGAACGCCGTGTCCACCTCCGAAGCCTCCACGCAGTCCAACCAGGCGGCACGGGAAGGCCGCGACCGGGTGGTTGAGACCGTCGGCGCGATCCAGACCATGACCCAGGATGTGCAAAACACCTCGTTGCTGATCGAAGGTCTGGCCACTCAGGGGCGCGACATCGGCAAGGTCCTCGACGTGATCCGGGCGATTGCCGAGCAGACCAACCTGCTGGCGCTCAACGCGGCGATCGAAGCCGCCCGCGCCGGTGAAGCCGGGCGCGGCTTCGCGGTGGTGGCCGACGAGGTGCGGGCCCTGGCCCATCGCACCGCGCAGTCGACCCAGGAAATCGAGAAAATGGTCGCCGGTATCCAGAACGGCACCGGTGAAGCGGTGCAATCCATGCAACAGAGCAACCAGCGCACCCATAACACCCTGGAAATGGCCCGCGCGGCCGGCGTGGCACTGGAGCAGATCACCCAGTCGATCAGCCTGATCAACGAGCGCAACCTGGTGATCGCCAGCGCCTCGGAAGAACAGGCCCAGGTGTCCCGTGAAGTAGACCGCAACCTGGTCAACATCCGGGACCTGGCGACCCAGTCGGCGGCGGGCGCCAACCAGACCAGCGCGGCCAGCCATGAGCTGTCGCGCCTGGCGGTGGATTTGAATGCGATGGTGGCCAGGTTCGTTATCTGAGCCACTTTGCAGTGCAATCCCAATGTGGGAGGGAGCTTGCTCCCGATAGCAATGGGTCAGTCAACTCATCTACTGACTGATCCAGCGCCATCGGGAGCAAGCTCCCTCCCACATTTGCTCTATGTTGTGTCAGAAGCTATTGCATCCAGGCGCTTGGATTCACCAGGTTTTTCGGCTTCTGACCGGCGAGCGCCGCGAGCAGATTATCCACCGCGCACTCGGCCATCGCTTCCCGCGTCTCATGGGTCGCCGAGCCGATATGCGGCGTGGCCACCACATTGTTCAAGCGCAGCAACGGCGAGTCGTGGGGCAGCGGCTCGCGCTCGAACACATCCAGCCCCGCCGCGCGAATCGTGCGCTGCTGCAAGGCCTCGACCAGCGCGGCTTCATCCACCACCTTGCCGCGGGAGATATTGATAAAGATCGTCTCCGGGCCCATCAGGGCGAATTCTTGCGCGCCGATCAACCGCTCGGTTTCGGCGGTGAGCGGCAGTGTCAGGCAGACGAAGTCCGCTTGTTGCAGCAAGTCGTTCAGGCGACGGTACTGCGCGCCGAACCGTTCTTCCACCAGTGGCTTGGGCGAGTGACTGTGGTAGAGCACCGGCATGCCGAAGCCGAAATGCCCGCGCTGGGCCAGCGCTTCACCAATGCGGCCCATGCCGATGATGCCCAGGGTCTTGCCATGCACGTCGCTGCCGAAATGCGCCGGGCCGATGTTCTTGTGCCACTGGCCGGCACGCACCATATCGGCCAGTTCGACCACCCGGCGTGCGGTGGCGAGGATCAGCGCGAAGCCGGTGTCGGCGGTGGTTTCGGTCAGCACATCGGGCGTGTTGCTGAGCAGGATGCCGCGCCGGGTCAGGTACTCGATGTCGTAGTTGTCGACGCCGACGGACACGCTGGCCACCGCCTCCAGTTGCGGTGCCAGGTCCAGCAACGCGGCGTCCAGGCGCAGGCTCGCGCCCAGCAACCCATGGGCGCCGGGGAGGGCGTCGCGCAGTTTGGCCAGGCCGGGCGGGTCGAGCGCGTCGATCAGCGTGACCTCGGCGTGCTCATGCAGCCGGGCCATCAGCGGCGCGGAGAGTTTTTTGTACAGAACGACAGACTTTTTCATCAGGTCTTCACCTTTAATTCGAGGGACTGCAACGGCGCGCGCTCGCGGTCGCTGGCGCCGGGCTTGAGGAACATCGTCAGCACCACCGAGACCATCAACGCGCCGCTCATCAGCAGGTAAGAGGCGCCGGGGGAACCGGTGCTGCTATTGAGGTAACCCACCAGGTACGAACCGCCGAACGAACCGAGCGCGCCCATGCTGTTGATCAACGCCATGGCGCCGCCGGCGACGTTGGCCGGCAGGATCTCCGGGACAATCGCGAAAAACGGTCCATAGGGCGCATACATGCACGCGCCGGCAATCACCAGCAGGGTGTAGGACCACCAGAAATGTTCGGCGCCGAGCACGTAGGACGCATAGAAAGCGATAGAGGCGATCAACAACGGCGGCCACACAAACCGCTTACGTTTTTGCAGCTTATCCGAACCCCACGACACCACCAGCATGCCGATCACCGCAGCGAGGTACGGCAGCGCCGACAACCAGCCGGCCTCGACCATGTCCATCTGCAAGCCGGCCTTGAGGATCGACGGCAGCCACAGCACAAAGCCGTACACGCCGATGCTCCAGCAGAAGAACTGCAGCGCAAGGATGATCACCTTGGGCGAGCGAAACGCTTCGGCGTAGTTCTTCACCGCTTTGATCCCCACCTGTTCGGCGGCGAGGGCGGTTTCCAGCTGGTGCTTTTCGCTGTCGCTCAACCACTGGGCATCCTTGGGCCGCTCATCGGCCAGGCGCCACCAGATAAACGCCCACAGCACCGCCGGCAGGCCTTCGACGATGAACATCCAACGCCAGCTGAAATGCTGCACCAGGTAGCCGGACACCACCGACATCCACAGCATGGTCACCGGGTTGCCGAGGATCAGGAACGTATTGGCCCGCGAGCGTTCGGCACGGGTGAACCAGTGGCACAGGTACACCAGCATCGCCGGCATCACCGCCGCTTCGACCACGCCGAGCATGAAGCGAATGGCGACCAGCATGTAGGCGTTGGACACCACGCCGGTCAGGGTGGCCAGGCCGCCCCAGAGGATCAGGCTGACGAAAATCAACTTCTTCACGCTGCGCTTTTGCGCGTAGATCGCGCCCGGCACCTGGAAGAAAAAGTAACCGAGGAAGAACAGTGCGCCGAGCAGGGACGACATGCCGGGTGTGATCATCAGGTCTTCAGCCATGCCGCTGGCGGCGGCGAAACCGTAGTTGGCGCGGTCCAGGTACGCCAGGCTGTAGGTGATAAAGACGATGGGCATGATGTACCACCAACGGCGGGTGGCGAGTTTCAAGGTATCCATGGGGTTGCTCCTGAGCTTGTTGTAGTTGTGGCAACAGGGAGTGGGTCAAGCAACGGATCGGGTCGGCAGCTCCGTGCGTGTGGGTAAGCCTTCCATATCGCCGCGGCTCTGCACGGCACGGCTGCCGATCCAGTTGCCGCGGTGTACCGCCTCGGGGAAGCTGAGGTTTTCCAGCAGGGCGCTGATCATGCCGACGGCAAAGCCATCACCGGCGCCGACGGTGTCGACCACTTTGTCCACGCTCACGGCGGCGACAAAGCCTTGGTCCAGTTGGGTGCGGTAATACGCGCCGTCCGGGCCGAGCTTGATGGCCACGGCTTCGGCGCCCTGGTCCAGGTAAAACGCGGCGATGTCCGCCGGGTCGTCGAAACCGGTAAGCAGGCGACCTTCGCTCAAGCCCGGCAAGACCCAATCGGCCAAGCCTGCGAGGGCGTTGATCTCGCGGATCATCTGCTGCTGGCTGGGCCACAGCGCCGGGCGCAGGTTCGGGTCGAACGACACGCTGCGCCCGCTCTTGCGCATTTGCGTCATCAGCTCGCGGGACAACTCGCCGGTGGCCTTGGACAAGGCCGGCGGGATGCCGGTGGCGTGCAGGTGGCGCGCCTGCAGCAGCGCCGGGCTGATGGCTGCGATGGATAAATGGCTGGCCGCCGAGCCCTTGCGGAAGTACTCGACCTGGGGATCATCGCCGGCTTCTTCGCGGGACTTGAGCTGAAAACCGGTGGGGTGCAGCGGGTCGACCGCCACGTGCCGGCAATCCAGGCCTTGTTGCTTGAGCGTGTCGAGCACAAAGCGGCCCAGGGAGTCGTTGCCCACCCGGCTCAGCCAGGCGACGTTGAAGCCCAGGCGCGACAGGCCGATGGCGACATTGCTGTCGGCCCCGGCGATGCGTTTGTGGAAGTGGCCCACCTGGGCCAGGTCGCCGCTCTGTTCGGCGACAAACATCGCCATGGTTTCGCCGAACGACAGGATATCGATCTCAGACATGGGCGTACTCCGCACGGGGTTGGCCAAGCAGGGCGAGGGTGGCGACCTGCCGGGCGGTGACTTCGACCAGGTCGTCGCCTTGCAGCGGGAATTCCACTGCCCGGGTAATACCTTGAGTCATGTGGCCCAGCAGTTGTTCCCACAGATGCAGGTCGGTGGCGCCGGGCGGCAGTGCCACCAGCTTGCCGTCCGCGCGACGCGCCACGGCCTTGCAGTGCAGGTAGTCGACATGCCGGCCGAGCAGGCGCGCGGCGGTGAGCGCGGACTGGTCCTGCCAGTGCCAGTTACCGATATCGAACGTCATCTTCACCGGCAGGCCAATGCGCTCGACTTCGCTGAAGAAACGTTGCAGCGGTTCGATGCGGCCGCCATGCAGGGTCTGGTCGTTTTCCACCAGCAACTTGACCGGGTGGCGGTTGAGCAGGGCGTGCAGGCTGTGCAGGTCGTTGGTGTCGGTGAAGTAGCCGAGGGAGACTTTCAGCCAGCGCGCACCAAAGGCCTGGGCGCGATCAAGGGTGGCGGCGAGCTCGGCATTCGGCTGGGCGCGGCCGGCGACCCACAGTTCCAGCGGCGAAGAGAACACGCACTCCAGGCCTTGTTCGGCCGCCGCCCGGGCCAGTTGTGCCGGTTGTTCAATGGTCAGCAGCTCTTCGCGCCACTCGATGCGCCGGGCACCGGCCGCCGCCAGCAGGGCGACAAAACTCAATTGGCCCTGCTGGCGGACGAGGTCGGCGCCGTAGCTGGAAAGGCTGATGGAGACGGGGTATTCATGCATGATTGTGTACCTCTGAAACCGGTTTCATTTTTATGCGCAACCTATTGAATTGACGCCCGCGAGGGCTCGACAGCGGCTACGAGGTGGGTTGGGTGGAACCGCGAACGATCAGTTCGGGCAGGAAATCCAGGGTGCGGGCCGGCGCCGTATCGCCGCGCAGGCGCTTGAGCAGGCAGTCGAAGGCACTCGCGCCAATCGCCTGCGTCGGTTGGGCGAGGGCGGTGATGCCGGTGCCCACCAGCGGGTACCAGTCCAGGTCATCCAGGGCGATCAGGCCGACGTCCGCGAACAGGTCGCACTCCAGCGCCTTGAGCGCGCGGGTGCAAGCGAGGGCGGCGATGCCGTTGGCGCAGAACACGGCTTTGGCGCCGGGCTTGGCCAGAAAGGCGCGCAGGCGCTTTTCCAGCGCGCCGTCCAGTTCCAGCACCGTGCCGCTCAACGCCGGGCGGCGGGCAATCTCGGCGGTGAAACTGTCAAGGCGCTCCAGGCGCGAACTGGTGCCATCGGTGGCCTCGCTGACCAGCACTATCTCGCGATAGCCCTGTTGCTCAAGGTGTTCCAGCGCCATGCGTACCGCGGCCGGGTTATCCAAACCCACCAGGTCGCTGCGCAACGGTGCGACCTTGCGATCCACCAGCACCAGGGGCATTTCCCGTTGCAGTTCCAGCAGTTGTTCGAGGTGGTGGCCGAGGGTGTTCACGATCAGCCCTTCGATGTTGTACGAGCGTAGCGCCGCCAGGTGCTGGCGTTCCTGCTCGTCATCGCGGTCGGTGTTGCACACCACCAGGCTGTAGCCGTGCTGGCGGCAGGCGGTTTCGACACCGTGCATCACGGCAATGGAATAGGGGTTGCGGATATCGGCCACCAGCATACCGATCAGGCGCGTGCGCCCGCGTTTCAAGCCACGGGCCATCTGGTTGGGGCGATAGCCGAGTTCGGCGATGGCGTGCTCGATGCGCAGGGCGATGGCATCGGAGAGCAGGGCGCGGTCGTCGCCGATGAAGCGCGACACGCTGGCTTTGGACACGCCGGCGCGCTGGGCGACGTCGAGCATGGTCACGCGGCTGCGCTGGGCGGCGGAAAATGAGGTCACGGTAGAACCTTTCTTATTGGAATTGAGGCAACAGTACCTCTTGCACTGAAACCGGTTTCAGAAAACACCAGCCGATCGGTTTCGTCAAGATTATTTTGGCCAGGCCGAGCCGCCGTTAGAAGCCTCCAAACCGACGAATGGCGTCTCTACCTGTTAGTTCTGACAGTATCGGCCGTGGACGGAGCGTTGTTCAATAACCCCGACAGTGCCCCATCAAGCACGGCGAGCGGCCAGTGCGATTGCACGTGGAATCTATCTGAGTGGCGGGAGGTTTCTATGGGTACCAGCAGTCAACCAAACACGAACGGGCGTTCGGGCTCGGGGGGCATTCTGGTGCTTGATGCGCCAACAGTGCGCGACGTATTACCGGATGGTTTGCTCCCGGCTCAATTCAATTTTTCCGATCTACGGCTTTTGATTGAAACGCCTTGGGCGGTTTTACCCGATACCGATAGATCCCAGTATGTGATTTTCGAGTGGCATGTCCGGGGTGCCAGGCCCGTTGATACACCTCCCCATGAATTGCGCGGGCCGCTGACAGATGCTGATTTCCCTTTAGCGCTGACGATTCCCCAGGCTTTCCTCTTGAGCAGCGCTATCGTGGATCTCAGGTTTCGAATTCATCACACCACACCGGATAGCCCGAGCTTCGACAACTCGGAGTTCGTGACGATCAGAATCGACCGAGATGCCCCGGGTGGTGGCGCGCTGCTGCCACCGGCTATTTTCCCGATCGATCCGATCACCGAGGCTTACCTCATCGCCAATCCCTTGGTGCCGATGGAAATCCCGCAGGGCTATCTGGGGCGTGAGGTGGGTGATGAAGTGTTGTTGTATTTTTCTGATATGAACGCACTACCAACGGGCATGCCCACCCTGATTTCATTGCCGCTGGCCAACGATAGCGGCCCGATCATCGTTGACGTGCCCAGCGAGGTGTTCCGCAGGTATCCAGGGGCGCTGTGGCTTTTTTGCTTTTATCGTTTGAAGGACCGTGCCGGTAATGTGAACCCGTTGTTTTCACAGGTGGCCCAGGTCGGGCTTCGCACTGACCTTCCCCCCGTCACTTATCCTCGGCCTCGCTTTCCCCAGTCGGAATCTCATCCCAACCGCTACATGACGTGCAGTACCCAGCCGCCGATATGGTTCGGGGTCGAGGTTCTCATTGATCCAGATGCGAACATTCTTCATGGCGATTTGATCACGCTGAGGTTCCAGGGTTACGACAGGTACCCGGATCTCGATCCAAATCCCGACATCGTGGAGACCCTCGACCACTATTGGGACGAGGCGGAGGATGCCGCGGGCTATGTCTTCTGGATTCGGGATGTCGAGCGCCTGATCCGGCCATTGAAAAAAAATGCCGGTGGCGAGGCAAGCTACATGGTGTCCAGAGGAGGCGCCATCGTGGGCCGCTCAGCTTCCAGGGTCGTGCAGTTCGATCGTGTGGTGCCTGTTTCGCCACCACCGCCCAGCCCTGTTTATTGCTGGATTGACGGCAACGGCCCAGAGCCTTAGGCCCGATTATCTCGCACCCTCGGCGCCGGCCTGAACCGAAAGGTCCGGTGACGTCCTGACGGCAGTTTTTGAAGTGAACGTAGTTGGTCGAAAGTCATTCGGCTGGCGAGAGTGTGTCCCGGTTTCAGTCTCCTGGCAGTAACTCAAACGACTGAACGAGCGATTAGGGCCCGACCCTGTGCGCGGTGCCTATTTAAAACAGCAAGGAGAGACTGAAATGAGTGGAAAAAAAAGTTCGCCTACTGCATCTGCACCTTTGGTTCTCAATGCACCCACGATTAGCGAGGCGCTGGATGATGCGACCGGCCTTATTCCAGTGAGCGTCGCATCTGTGGGCATTACCCTCCAATTGAACACAGGGAACGTTACGAGGGGCAACGATTGGATGAGCGTCGAAATTCGCGACATCACGGTGACTCCGCCTACTTGGACTACCTTCGTGGCACCTTATCAAATCAACCTGCCCACGCCGGTTCCTCCGACCATCAGCAGGTTTGTGCCTGCGCCAGTACCTGAGTTTCGACATGGTTTTTATGAACTCAGAAATATTCAGTACCGTAATAACGGTGGCGTGCCGGGCCCTTCCCTCGATACCTCCAACCCAGGCGCGTTCCGGGTCGATACCATTGCGCCTTATGCCATAGAGACGTCACGTGAACAGCCGACTGTTCCAGTCTTCAACAATGTGCCGCCCGGTACAGTGATCAACGATGCGTTCCTGATAGCTGAAGGCGGCCTGGAGATTGGCATCCCCGCGAACACCTATGGCCCACAACCTGGGCGATATGAAGCGGGAGATAGGATTAACGTGTACTTCAGTCCGGTAATGGACCCGCGACCCGAGTATTTGGTGAGTGGTGACGGCATACCGATGCTGCCTATAGGCGGCACATTCTTCCTACCCAGGGCGCAGATTATTCTGAGTGGGCTGTACTATATTTTCTACACCATCACGGATCGGGCGGGTAACACCAGTCGCCCTTCGTTCAATGATTTTCGCACCGTCGCGTTGCTGGACGATCCCGTGCCGTTGCCGCTCTTCCTGCCATTGGCGCCGGCCCCGCGGGACGGCAGCACCGATGATCTGCTCGATATTCCGGATTTTGTACAAGGTATTGAAACGCACATTGAAGAGTATCTTGATCACGCTATAGGACTGGACAAGTTCGAGGTGCAATGGCAAGCACAGCCTTTTGGCCCGCAAACCACCGAGCTCAGGGCTTTTCCGGTGGTTTTCAATAATATGAATGCGGCGATCAAGGCTGCCTATACCCAGGCGCTTGGCCCACAGACGGTGAGTGTGCGCTACCGTATCGACCGAAATGGCGTGTTTTTCGAATCTCCCGATAAGACCGTGCGACTTGACTTGTCGGTGGAAGGACCGGTTTTACCAGGCACCCTGGAAC
Organism: Pseudomonas veronii; assembly: GCF_002028325.1. NCBI lineage: Bacteria > Pseudomonadati > Pseudomonadota > Gammaproteobacteria > Pseudomonadales > Pseudomonadaceae > Pseudomonas > Pseudomonas veronii. Next base: position 2,991,672 of record NZ_CP018420.1, read on the forward strand.
CCGGCGATGTGAACCCCGCGCTGAACCTGGCGCAAGTGTATGGTGCGGTTTCAGATGAACTGAATACCCTGCGCATTGGCGATGCGGATCAACCCGTCAGGATTGTGATTCCACTCTGGGACATTGCTGCGTTGCCCCATGCCGAAAATAGGTTTTTCTTGTTCTGGGGACTTTCAAAAGAGCGGGTAGGGCCCTTTCCCCTCAGCACGACAACGCCCGGCGCCGACGCGACGTTCAACATCCCCTGGGAGGTAGTCGCCCGGCATGGCAATGGCATGCAGCCTGTCAGTTACGTTGTCACCGGCCCTGGCACCACTAACGAAAACCCGTCGGGCGTTACCCAGGTCAACGTGATCGATGCGGTGACCGTGGTACTGCCGGCTGCCGAATTCTTGCATCTTGATGCCAACGACGAGTGGAGCTGCCAATCCCTGCAAACTCGTGGGCCCGGTTCTCCGCCGACTTATTATGCCGAGGTGTTCATTCCAGCCGACCCGAGATTGGTGGCGGGTAACAGCGTGACGGTAACCGTTACTATCTCCTGCGAGGCCTTTGGTTTTCCACCGGGTCCATTCACGCAAGACTTTACCTATCCTTCGTTGCGCCCAGAGGATGTGACTAATGGCTTTAATGTCGAGATCCCTTATCGTCCATTCTTGACACAGTCTGTTCTTGGGCCTTGTGAAGTCACCTACAGCACGATTGTAAATACAGGGGCAACCGGTCACAGCGAGTTGGCCGAGGTGTACACAGTATTTTCCAACCCGGACACATACTGTGATGGGATGCAAATCGTCAGACCTTGACGCCGCTCCAAGTAGGGTCTCCCAAAGGGAAGCATGGCTTCCCTTTGGGCGCATTAGGCATTGCGAATTGTCCTCTCCAGGCGAGCATTCTTGTGCGCCTTATCCAGCACTTCTAGCCCTTGTGAGCATCACAGCTCGTTCAGATTAATCCTACAGTCATAGTTATGTTCGCTGCGTAATCTCTGCGCCGTACAGGTAAGGCTCCATTCCGAGGGAACGAGCCAAACCGTTTCAAAGGCTCTACCTCAGAGAGAGAACCCTATGTCTGTGTTAACTAACTTCGAGCTCAAACCACTGAGCAAGATGATGAAAGTTCCAACTATTACTTTTCTTATGTTTACGGCTGTTCAAACTACCGCACAAGCGGGCCAACTGATTGGCGAGTCAAAAACCATTCAGGCCAATGAACTGCAAAATGACTGGCAACTGGATCTGAAGTCCGAGTTGACCGTCAACGGCGCCCGCACACACCATATTCTGGTCAACGATTCGGCACTGATTGTAAACGCTGGCAGCCGGATCGATGACATCCGTGCCACCCAGGGTTCTTCCGTGAGCCTGAACGGTGCCACCGTCGATTCAAACCATACGGTGTTCGGTGCGGTGCGACTGGATGATAGCGATGCGCTCATTCGCGACAGCAGCATCACCAGCCATACCACGGTAGGCCTGCAAGCCTTCCAGAGCCACGACTCCGACAAGGGGGGCGTTGCCACGGTGTTTAACAGCACCATCAGCGGCCTCCTCGGCGGGGCAATCACAACTGGCAACAGCGAGCTGCACTTCAGTCAAAATACCTTGGTCGAAGGCACCGGCGCCGACAGTTTTGGCGTGTTTGTCGACGGCGCAACGGTCACTGCCAGCCAAAGCAGCATCGTGGGTGGTAAGAACGGTGTGTTGTTCACCGATGACTATGATAACGGTAGCGTTGGCAAACTGATCCTGGACAACTCCAGCGTTGAAGGTCGCAGCGGTTCCGCCCTCGTGGTCAATGGCGAGTACGGTTCGACCCCGGAAGTTGAAATTGATGTGCGCAATGGCTCCACGTTGACTGGCGGCAACGGCACGTTGCTGGAAGTCAACGGCAATGCCATGGCCACTATGAATGTCGACAACAGCCGATTGAACGGGAATGTCATCGTAGAAACGGGCAGTACGGCGCATTTGAACCTGCAGAACAACGCCGGCCTGACCGGTCAATTGCAGAATGTCACCAGCCTGAACGTCGGCGACCGGTCTTTCTGGGAGTTGACAGGCCACAGTCAAGTCGGCGCCTTGAGCCTGGCGGGCGGCACGGTTAAGTTCGGCCATACCGACGCGTTCTATCAGTTGGACCTGGACAGCCTCGACGGTAACGGCACCTTTGTCATGGGCACCGATTTCGCGCGTGGTATCACGGACTTCCTGAACATCGAGGGCGAAGCTAAAGGCAACCACCATCTGTTGCTCGCGGCGAGCGGCGCAGAGCCAGTCAACCCCGATGGTATTCGTATCGTTCACACGGGCGGCGGTGACGCACACTTCTCGCTGGTGGGCGACATGGTTGACGTTGGCGCTTATTCCTACGCCCTGAAAAAAGAAGGCACCGACTGGTTCCTCGACCCGAACAACCGTGTGATCAGCCCAGGCACTCGCTCGGTACTGGCGCTGTTCAACACCGCACCGACCGTGTGGTACGGCGAGGCGACTTCGCTGCGGACTCGCATGGGTGAGTTGCGTTTCGAGCCGGGTCAGGCGGGGCTGTGGGTTCGCGGTTACGGGAATAAGTACGAAGTGTCTGACAGTACTGGTGTTGGCTACAGCCAGAACCAGCAGGGCTTCACCCTGGGTGCCGACACGCCGTTGGCTGACAGCCAGTGGATGGTGGGGGTGATGGCTGGTCATAGCAGCTCGGACTTGAACCTCAAACGCGGTACTTCCGGTAACGTGAAGAGCTACTACCTGGGGGCTTACGCGACTTGGCTGGAAGAGGAAAGCGGGCTGTATTTCGATGCGGTCGCCAAGGTCAACCGGTTCCAGAATGAGTCCAAGGTCGGGCTGAGTGACGGCACCTCGTCCAAGGGCAAGTACAACAACACCGGTGGCGGTTTGTCGGCAGAGTTCGGTCGCAACATCAAGCTGGACGACGGCTTCTTTGTCGAGCCGTATGCCCAGGTCTCCACCGTGGTGATTCAGGGGGCCAATTACAACCTGGACAACGGCTTGCAAGCCAAGGGTGAGCGAACCCGTTCGATCATGGCCAAGGCCGGCGCGACGGTAGGGCGCGACATCCAACTCGACAGTGGCAGCGTGGTGCAGCCTTACCTGCGGGCGGCGATGGTGCATGAGTTTGCCAACAACAATAAGGTCTCGGTGAACAACAATGTGTTCAACAACGACCTGTCCGGTTCTCGTGCTGAATTCGGCGCGGGTGTTGCGGTGAAACTGTCGCAAAACCTGCAGCTGCATGCTGACCTCGAGCACAGCAGCGGCGGCAAGGTCGAACAGCCTTGGGGCGCCAACGTAGGTGTTCGTTACACTTGGTAAATGCGAGACATACAACAACGCCCGTGTCGAAAGATACGGGCGTTTTTTTTGGTATATTCCATCAACTGGTCAGGTCGAAATCGACCTCCAGAATATGCGGGTTTCCGTTCACATCTTCATCGGTAGTTGCACGCAGCGAACCTTTGATTTTAATGACGCCCGCGGCCAGTCCCTCAATGATCAATGTGCCTTCAATGCCACTCACCGTATAATGCGCCGTGGGAGACTTCACCGAATACCAAACTTGGACGCTGGTATTCTGCTGTTCTTCCAGTTTGATTACCTGGCCGACACGAAGAGTATCCGGCACCTGAATAAATAGTTCTTTTACGGTCACTGAGTTATCGGCGTGGCGTCCAGTGATTCTGTAGACCGCCTGTTCGAAGTCATGTGCCAGGGTCTGGGTCTGAAAGACCACGGTTGACAAATCGATGCGCGCATGGAAAGTGCCAGATGCAAGGTATCGTTTGGGACGCAATGCCTTTTGTTGTTCGGGGGTTAAAGTTTGCGCTTGTGCGGTCATGATCGCTTCTCCATCACTGATGATTGTGCGAGTCACAGAGACATCGATGGCTCTGTCTGAGCCATGTAATAGCAGAGTACCTGCGCTGTAAACTGTCAGAAGTAACAGTATACGGCGGGTGCGACTTATGCGTGATCATGAGGCTGATTTGCCGGCGTGCTTGATGTTATTAGGGGGTGCCCTGAAACGGAGATTCTTGTCAGGTATGAGTATCTAAATAGGTCTTTTTTAATTCGGTTTTGTACTAACGTAAGTTGGCATGGGCACCGTCAGACAATTACGCTCAGCCAGGTCGCAGTCAATAGCAATAGCGCCATATATTGGTTGAAGCGTGTCATTGCACGAGGCGACGTGAAAACACGGCTTGTTCCAGCGCCCAGTAACGCCCAGACGCCGAGGCATGGAAGCGATATCAGGAAAAACACCAGGGAAAGACACACCACCTGGCTCTGGCGTTCCGCACCGTTGCCGGCAAACACGCTGACCACCGCCAACGCCATCATCCAGGTCTTGGGGTTGATCAATTGCAGGCTGGCCGCGCCGGTCAAGCCGAGACGCTTAGGTGTTGATTGCGCGTCCAAGGCCTGGGGGCGCGAGTTGAAAATCTGCCAGGCCAGGTAGCTCAACCACGCGACACCGGCCCATTGCATGGCCGTTTGCACCTTGGGCAGTTGCACCAGGGACTGGCCGACGCCCGAGCCGACCAGCAACACAATCCCCGCCGCGCCAGTGCAGGCCCCCAGGATGATCGGCAGGGCCGCTTTGAAGCCATAGCGCGCGCTGTTGCTCAGCACCAGGATGTTGGTGGGGCCGGGAGTAATGGCTGCGACGAAGGCAAACAGCATAAAAGGCAGCAAGCTGGACAACATGGCGGTGGACTCCGGTAAACCCATTGATGGAGTCGATCTTGACCAGCGTTCATATCACCTGTCTGGAAGATTTGAGCAGCGCTTGCGGTAGGCGGCGGGCGTCAGGCCATAAGCGCGCACGAACCAGCGGCCTAGGTGGCTCTGATCGGCAAAACCCAGGGCGGTCGCCACATCGGCCGGTTGTTCACCTTTGGCCAGCAAGTGCCGCGCGCGGGCCAGGCGCAGTTGCACCAGATAAGCATGGGGCGGCAGGCCAAACGCGCTCTTGAACGCACGGGTCAGGCGGAAGCGGTCGACGCCGCAGGCCAGCGCCAGCGCGTCCATGCCTACATCGTGATGCAGGTGGGCATGCAGGTATTCCCGGGCTTTGTGGGCGACCAGCGGCAGGCGTGGGTCGTCACGGTAACGGCTGCGCCAGTGGAGCTGGCCGGTGAGGCGTTCGAGCAACTGGTCCATGGCCCGTTGTCGCACGATGCGCAATTCGCTACTGTGCAGGGTGCGAAAGGCTTGGCTGGTGGCAAGGGCCAGGCGTGGGTCGTTGGTCAAGGTCGCGGCAAAACTCAGCTGGCTGTTGACGGGAGCCTCTTCGAAGACCGCGCTCACTTCCCGCGTCAACCACTGCGGGTCGAGGTAGAGCATGTGGTAGGTAAAACCGTCGGCCGTGGGCGCGTCGCCGTCATGCAACTCGCCGGGTTCCACCAGGAACACCTGGCCGGGCACGCTGTTGTGGCGCGTGCGGCGGCAGTTGAATTGCTGCACGCCTTGTTCGGTCACGCCGATCAGGTAGCTGTCGTGCCAATGGGGATCGTAGGCATGGCCTTCGAAATGCGCGCGCAGGGTCTCGATGCCGGTGTCGGCGTCCTGGGACAGATCGATCCAATTGTGCGCGGCCATCACAACACCGAGGCGGAATAGACGATGCTATCTAGCGCCCATCGAGTCGTGGGCGTCTAGAAGGTTTGTGCGGCGTCAATTGAACAGTCCCGCGGCAATATTGATCGAAAAGCCGAGGATCGCCGTGTTGAACAGAAACCCGATCAGCGATTGTCCCAGTACCACCTTGCGCATGCTGCGGGTGGCAACGCCCACGTCCGACGTTTGCACGGCGACGCCGATGGTGAAGGAAAAGTACAGGAAGTCCCAATAGTTGGGGGTCAACAACCCCTCGGCAAAGCGCAGCGCCGGCTCTTTGCCGGCCCAGGTGTAATAGAGCCGGGCGTAGTGAACGCTGAAGATCACCCCGATCAACAACCATGAGCCGATGACCGTCAGGCCGGTAAAACCGTAGTGCAACAGCCGCTCGGCGGTGCTCAGGTCCTTGCTGCCGACCAGTTCGAAGGTGATGGTGGCCAGGCTGGCGATGGCTGCGATGCACACCGTGAACAGCACCAGGCCGGCGTTTTCATCCTCGATCTCGGCGATGCGTTTGACGTCTTCGGCCTTGGCGCGGATGGTCAGCCACAGCATCAGCACCAGGTAGATCCAGACGCCGGCATTCCAGCCGATCAGGATTTTGCTCACGAGTGTATCGGCGGGTACCAGGATGCCAACGGCAAGGCCCAGGACGGCGGCGCAAGAGAGGCGAGGGTGGGTGCGGGCGAGGAAGGGCATGGGTGCTCACAACAAGGGCGGTTGTGAGCACCATAGCGCATTTTTGCGCGGGTTATGGACGCTTGCGCACCAGCTTCATGACGACCACAAAGAACACCGGCACAAACACCACCGCCAGCGTCGCAGTGATCATCCCGCCGATCACCCCCGTACCGATCGCTTGCTGGCTCGCCGAACTGGCGCCGGTGGCAATCGCCAGGGGCACCACGCCGAGGATGAACGCCAGCGAGGTCATGATGATCGGCCGCAAGCGCAGCCGCGCGGCCTTCAAGGTTGCGTCGAGCAAGTCTTCGCCCTGCTCGTACAGGTCCTTGGCGAACTCGATGATCAGGATCGCGTTCTTCGCCGACAGGCCGATGATGGTGATCAGCCCGACCTTGAAGAACACATCGTTGGGCATGCCGCGCAAGGTCACGGCCAACACCGCGCCGAGCACGCCCAGCGGCACCACCAGCAGCACCGACGTCGGGATCGACCAGCTTTCATACAGGGCGGCCAGGCACAGGAACACAATCAGCAGCGACAGGCCCAGCAACAGCGGCGCCTGGGAGCCGGACAGGCGTTCCTGCAACGACAGGCCGGTCCATTCCTGGCCCAGGCCCGCCGGCAGTTGGTTGACCAGGCGCTGGATTTCTTCCATCGCCTCGCCCGTGCTGTGCCCCGGTGCCGCTTCACCGGAAATGGCGATGGCCGGGTAGCCGTTGTAACGGGTCAACTGCGTCGGCCCCTGGGTCCACTTGGCTACGACGAACGCGGACAGCGGCACCATCTCGCCGGCCTTGTTGCGCACGTTGATCTTCAACAGATCCGCGACCTGGCTGCGTTGGTCGCCTTCGGCCTGCACCACCACGCGCTGCATGCGGCCCTGGTTGGGGAAGTCATTGACGTAGGTCGAACCGATGGCCGACGACAGTACATTGCCCACATCGGCGAAGGACACGCCCAGCGCGTTGGCCTGCTTGCGGTCGACCTGCAGTTGCACTTGCGGCGCTTCGGCCAGGGCGCTTTCACGCACGTTGGCCAGGATCGGGCTTTTTCCCGCAGCGTCCAGCAGTTCGGTACGCGCCGCCATCAACGCCGCGTGGCCGACGCCGCCACGGTCCTGCAGGCGGAACTCGAAACCGCTGCTGGTGCCGAGGCCGTCCACCGGTGGAGGCAGGATCGCATAGGCAATCGCGTCTTTCAGTTCGGTGAACGCCATGTTGGCGCGGTCGGCAATCGCGGCGGCCGAATCGTCGCTGCTGCGTTGCGACCAATCCTTGAGCGTGGTGAACGCCAGCGCCGCGTTCTGCCCGGAGCCGGAGAAACTGAAGCCCATGATCATGGTGGTGTCGCCAACCCCGGGCTCTTCGGCGTTGTGCGCTTCGATCTGTTCGGCCACCTGCACCGTGCGGTTCTTGCTCGCGCCCGGCGGCAACTGGATATCGATGATGGTGTAACCCTGGTCTTCCACCGGCAGGAACGAGGAGGGCAGGCGACTGAACATCAGCCCCAGGCCCACCAGCAGCACCAGGTAGATCAACAGGTAACGGCCGCTGCGCTTGAGGGCATACGCCACCCAGCCTTCGTAGCGGTCGGTGAGCCGTTCGAAACGCCGGTTGAACCAGCCGAAGAACCCGCCCTTGGCGTGGTGCTCATCCTTGGCGATCGGCTTGAGCAGGGTCGCGCAAAGTGCCGGGGTCAAGGTCAGGGCGAGGAACGCCGAGAACAGGATCGAGGTGGCCATCGACAGCGAAAACTGCTGGTAGATCACCCCCACCGAGCCTGGCATGAATGCCATCGGCAGAAACACCGCCACCAGCACCAACGTAATGCCGATGATGGCCCCGGTGATCTGGCCCATGGCCTTGCGCGTGGCCTCTTTGGGCGACAGGCCCTCGCTGACCATGATCCGCTCGACGTTCTCCACCACCACGATCGCATCGTCCACCAGGATACCGATGGCCAGCACCATGCCGAACATGGTCAGCACGTTGATCGAGAACCCGAGCAACAGCATGGTGGCGAAGGTGCCCATCAACGCAATCGGCACCACCAGGGTCGGGATCAGCGTGTAGCGCACGTTCTGCAGGAACAGGAACATCACCGCGAACACCAGCGCCATCGCTTCGAGCAGGGTGTAGACCACCTTGGTGATCGAGACTTTGACGAACGGCGAGGTGTCATACGGGATCTTGTATTCGACATTGGCCGGGAAGTAGCGCGACAGCTCATCCATCTTCGCCCGCACCATGTTCGCGGTGCTCAGCGCATTGGCGCCCGGCGACAGTTGCACACTGACGGCGGTGGACGGCTTGCCGTTCAGGCGTGTGGAGAACTGGTATTCCTGGCTGCCGACTTCCACCCGTGCCACATCGCCGATACGCACGGTGGAACCGTCGGGGTTGGCCTTGAGTACGATGTCGGCGAACTCGGCCGGCGTGGACAACTGGCCCTTGACCAGGATCGCCGCGGTGATTTCCTGGGTCTTGGTGCCCGGCAAGTCGCCGATGCTGCCGGCGGAAACCTGGGCGTTCTGCGCGCTGATCGCGGCATTCACGTCGGCCGGGGTCAGGTTGAAAGCGATCAGCTTCTGCGGGTCGATCCACACCCGCATGGCCCGCTCGGCGCCATACAGCTGGGCCTTGCCCACCCCGTCGAGGCGCTTGAGCTCGTTCATCACGTTGCGCGCCAGGTAGTCGCTGAGCGCCACGTCATCGAGCTTGCCGTCGCTGGAGGTCAGGGTCACCAGCAGCAGGAAGCCGGCAGAGACTTTCTCCACCTGTAAACCCTGCTGGGTCACCGCCTGGGGCAAGCGCGATTCCACGGCCTTGAGGCGGTTCTGCACATCGACCTGGGCCATCTCCGGGTTGGTGCCCGGCTGGAAAGTCGCGGTGATGGTGGCCGAGCCGAGGCTGCTCTGGGATTCGAAATACAGCAGGTGATCGGCGCCATTGAGCTCTTGCTCGATCAGGCTGACCACGCTTTCATCCAGGGTCTGCGCCGAAGCGCCGGGGTACACCGCGTAGATCTCGACTTTCGGCGGTGCGACGTTGGGGTACTGGGCCACCGGCAACTGCGGGATGGCGAGCGCGCCGGCCAGCAGGATAAACAGGGCGACCACCCAGGCGAAGATCGGGCGGTCAATAAAGAACTGCGGCATGGTCAAAGATCCTTATTGGCCGGAAGCCTGGGCGGGCGGCGGCGGGCTGTCATCCACTTGAACTTTTTCACCGGGACGCGCGTGTTGCACGCCCTCGACGACGATGCGGTCACCGGCCTTGAGCCCGGCGCTGACGACCCAGCGGTCATCGATCACCGCGCCCAATTCCACCGGTTGCAAACTCACGGTTTGTTCGGCGTCCAACAACAGCACCATCGGGATGCCGGCGCTGTCGCGGGTGATCGCGCGTTGCGGCACGCTGATGCCTTGGCGGTCGACCGCCTGCTCCAGGCGCACGCGCACGAAACTGCCGGGCAGCAGGTCGAGGTCCGGGTTGGGGAACTCGCTGCGCAGGATGATCTGCCCGGTGCCGGGGTCGACGCTGATCTCGGCGAAGAGCAATTTGCCCGGCAGCGGATACAGGCTGCCGTCGTCCTGGATCAGCGTGGCCTTGGCCTGGTCCTGGCCGACTTGTTTCAGGCTGCCGGCGCGGAAGGCGCGGCGCAGCTCGTTCAACTCACGGGTGGACTGGGTCAGGTCGGCGTGGATCGGGTCCAATTGCTGGATGATCGCCAGCGGCGTGGCCTCGTTCTGGCCGACCAGCGCGCCTTCGGTCACCAGCGCACGCCCGATGCGCCCGGAAATCGGCGCGGTGACGGTGGCGTAGCCCAGGTTCAGTTTGGCCCGTTCGACGGCGGCCTTGTTCGCGGCGACCTCGGCGTTGGTCTGGCGCAGGGCTGCGCGGGCGTTGTCGTAGTCCTGGCCGCTGATGGCGTTGCCTTCGACCAACTGGCTGTAGCGCTGTTCTTGCAGGCGCGCCTGGAACGCATTGGCCTCGGCCTTGCTCAGGTTGGCCTGAGCACTGTCCAGGTCGGCCTTGAACGGTGCCGGGTCAATGCGAAACAGCACGTCGCCCTGTTTCACGTCGTGGCCTTCCTTGAACACCCGCTGCATCACCACCCCGGCGACCCGCGCGCGCACTTCGGCAATGCGCGGCGCGGCAATGCGCCCGCTCAGTTCACTGCTGATGGACAGGGGTTTGGCCTCGAGGGTTTCGATGCGGACTGTGGCCAGGGGCATTTCCGGTGCTTCGGCGGACGACTCGTCACACGCACTCAGGGCGAGTGTCAGGGCCAGCAAGCAAAACGGCGCAAACAGATTCTTCGACATGCTCTTATCCCAATATTGACTGGTGCATCCTAATGTCGCCGGCACTGCGCTGCTGTGAAGCTGTGTAGGTCGTCTGTGAAGAAATGTAAGGTGCAGCCCACGTTCGGCCGCGGGCGTATATCCTTGCACAACCTTGCAAACACTGAAGATCAAATGTGGCAGGGAGCAAGTCCCCTCCCACATGGGATTTGTGTAAGACCCATAACTGCATTATTTGGAAACACCATGCCCAACATCCTCCTGGTCGAAGACGACGCCGCGCTCTCCGAGCTGATTGCCAGCTACCTGGAGCGCAATGGCTACCACGTCAGCGTGCTCAGCCGGGGCGACCATGTTCGCGAACGCGCGCGGCTCAACCCGCCGGACCTGGTGATCCTCGACCTGATGCTGCCCGGCCTCGACGGTCTGCAGGTGTGCCGTTTGCTGCGCGCCGATTCGGCGGGCCTGCCGATCCTGATGCTGACCGCCCGCGATGACAGCCACGACCAGGTGCTGGGCCTGGAAATGGGCGCCGACGACTACGTCACCAAACCCTGCGAGCCCCGCGTGCTGCTGGCCCGGGTCCGCACGCTGTTGCGCCGCAGCAGCTTGTCCGAACCGCAGGTGGCCAACGACCAGATCGTCATCGGCAACCTGTGTATCGACCTGTCGGAACGCACCGCGACCTGGCGCGAACAGGCGGTGGAGTTGTCCAGCGGCGAATACAACCTGCTGGTGGTGCTGGCGCGGCATGCCGGTGAAGTGCTCAGCCGCGACCAGATCCTGCAACGCCTGCGCGGGATCGAGTTCAACGGCACCGACCGCTCGGTGGACGTGGCCATCTCCAAGCTGCGCCGCAAGTTCGACGACCACGCCGGGGAAGCGCGCAAGATCAAGACGGTGTGGGGCAAAGGCTATCTGTTCAGCCGATCCGAGTGGGAATGCTGAGTCATGTTTCGTGTGCTGCTGCGTCTCTATCTGATCACGATCGTCACCTACAGCGCGGCGATCTTCCTGATTCCCAAGTTGGTGATCCAGGTGTTCGAGCACCGCTACGTGGACTACAACGTCGAACAGTCCCGCGGCCTGCAGAAACTCATCGTCAAGCAATACCAGCGGGCGCCGGTGGAGCGCTGGTCCCAGGTCACCGAGCAACTGGGCCGTGACTTCGCGCCGCTCAAGGTTGAACTGCTGTTGCACCAGGACGCGCGCTACACCCCCGAAGAAGAGCAGCTGCTGGCCCAAGGCAAGCCGGTTATCCGCCTGGGCGAGTGGGGGTGGATGGCCGAGGTCAGCTCACCGATCAACCCGCAGTTTGCGGTCAAGCTGACGATCCCGCCGGACTCGCTGGACATGAACCTGCTGTACTGGTCGATGAACGTACTGATCGGTGCCGCGCTGCTCGCCTGCCTACTGGTATGGCTGCGCCCGCACTGGCGCGACCTGGAGCGCCTGAAAAGCACTGCCACGCAGTTGGGCAAGGGGAATTTTGGCGAACGCACGCGCATTCCGCCAAGTTCCAATATCGGCAGCCTGGCGACGGTGTTCGACACCATGGCCGACGATATCGAACACCTGTTGAACCAGCAGCGTGACTTGCTCAACGCGGTCTCCCACGAACTGCGCACCCCCCTGACACGCCTGGATTTCGGCCTGGCCCTGGCGTTGTCCGAAGACCTGCCCCAGGCCAGCCGCGAGCGCCTGCAAAGCCTGGTGGCGCATATCCGTGAGCTGGATGAGCTGGTGTTGGAGTTGCTTTCCTACAGCCGCCTGCAAAACCCTGCGCAGTTACCGGAGCGGGTCGAGGTGGTGCTCGACGAGTTTGTCGACAGCGTGCTGGGCAGCGTCGACGACGAACTGGAGCACCCCGAGATTGTGATCGACGTGGCGCTCGACTGCAGTGTCGAGCGCTTCAGCCTCGACCCGCGCCTGACCGCCCGCGCCCTGCAAAACCTGCTGCGCAATGCCACGCGCTACTGCGACAAACGCATCCAGGTGGGGGTCAAGGTATGTCCCACGGGCTGCGAAATCTGCGTGGACGATGATGGCATCGGTATTCCGCCGGACCAGCGCGAACGTATCTTCGAGCCGTTCTATCGCCTGGACCGCAGCCGCGACCGCTCCACCGGCGGGTTTGGCCTGGGCCTAGCGATCAGCCGACGCGCCCTCGAAGCCCAGGGCGGCACCCTGACCGCGCAGGCTTCACCGCTCGGCGGTGCGCGGTTTCGTGTGTGGTTGCCGAGTGTGACGGATTAGAAAAACCGGGTGGGAAGGCGCACACTGTGTCCCCGCTTTACCCGAGGAGAGATTGGCAATGACCGGTGTTCACACGTCTGCGCAACAGGGTTTTTCGACCCAGGCCGTCACTTACGCCCAGGGCCGACCGAACTATCCGCGGCAACTCACGGGCTGGCTGGCTGACGTACTGCGCATCGACGCGCAGTCGACGGTGATCGACCTGGGCGCCGGCACCGGCAAGTTCACGCGCCTGCTGAACGCCCTGGCGCCGACGCTGATTGCCGTCGAACCCGTGCAGGCGATGGCTGCGCAATTGGCCAGGTTGTTGCCGGATGTGCGCTTGGTCAACGGCACCGCTGAATCCATCCCCCTGGCGTCCGCCTGCGCCGATGCGCTGGTCTGCGCCCAGTCCTTCCACTGGTTCTCCACCCAGGCCGCGTTGGCGGAAATTCATCGCGTGCTCAAGCCCGACGGGCGTCTGGGGCTGGTGTGGAATGTGCGGGATGAATCGGTGGACTGGGTGGCAGCGATCACCGCGATCATCACGCCTTACGAGGGCGATACGCCGCGCTTTCACAGCGGAAAATGGCGCGAGGCGTTCACCGGCGAGTATTTTTCCGCCCCCGAGATGACCTGTTTTCCCTACAACCACGTCGGCAGTCCGCAGGAAGTGATCATGGATCGCTTCCTCTCCGTCAGCTTTATCGCGGCACTGCCCGCCGCTGAAAAAGCCGAGGTCACCGCGCAATTACGCAACCTGATCGCCACTCACCCGGCGTTGAAAGGCCGCGATACCGTGGCCTTTCCCTATCAGACCCAGGCCTACGTTTGCCAGCGACTGACGTAAAAGGCATAAAGTCAGATCATATTGATATAAGTGGTTATAAGAAAAATCGCTATCCTGCGGCCAGAATTTTACAAGGCCGCAGGTAGCTGTGATGGATGTGGGTAACGTTGGTTTCGTAGTTGCAGGCCTGATCGTTGGTTTTATCGTCGGCATGACCGGTGTCGGCGGGGGCTCCTTGATGACCCCGATCCTGCTGTGGTTCGGCATTAACCCGGCCACCGCCGTGGGCACCGACTTGTTGTACGCCGCCATCACCAAGTCCGGTGGGGTGCTGGTGCATGGCAAAAACAAGAATATCGACTGGACCATCACCGGCTGGCTCACCCTGGGCAGCGTGCCCGCGGTGCTGCTGACCCTGTGGTTCCTCGCCAGCCTGCACACCGACCCCAGCGCGATGAACGCGGTGATCAAACAGGCGCTCGGCGTGGTGTTGCTGCTGACCGCCCTGGCGATTCTGTTCAAGCATCGCCTGTTGGCCTTCGCCCAGCGCCATGCCGGCGACGATTACCACATGCACCCGCGCAACCTGAACGCGCTGACGGTGGTCACGGGGGCGGTCCTCGGCGCCATGGTGGCACTGACCTCCATCGGCGCCGGAGCCCTCGGCACCGTGGCGCTGTTTATCCTTTACCCGTTCCTCGCCACGCGGCGCCTGGTCGGCACCGAGATCGCCCACGCCGTACCCCTGACGCTGGTAGCGGGCCTGGGCCACGCCGGCATGGGCAATATGGATTGGCACCTGCTGGGCTTTTTGCTGATGGGATCGCTGCCGGGTATCTACATCGGTAGCCACATGGCCGGTAAAGTCCCGGACGGCGTGCTGCGCCCGTGTCTGGCGATCATGTTGATGAGCATCGGTTATAAGCTGGCTTTCTAAGGTACGCGGTCGCGTATTGCCGCTGCTCACCGCCTCGATCAAGCCGGCGGCTTGAACAGCACCACCGCCGCGCGCAATTTGTTGTTGCCGAACCGGCACATGCGCTCGAACTCCGCGTGGCTGACCGGCAGGTGCTGGCAGTCCAGGGGCTGGCGGTGCTGGCTGTGGTCCACATCCGGGTCGTGCAGGTAGACAAAGTCGTCGTCGCAGTCGGTGACCATCACCCAGTGCGGCGACTTGGAGCGGGTCAGCCGATAGCTGCTGATCAGCACCAACGGCTGCCCGCCGTCGCGCAGTACCCTGGGCAGATCCAGCGCGCCGCCGAGCACTTGCTCGACCGTGCTGGTGGCCAACTCTTCCTCGAAGGCGTCATGCACTAAACGCATGACGTCCTTTTTATGCTGATCGCGCACGCCGTCGAGAAACAACGGCCCGCGTACATTCACCTGCATCCGCACACGAAAGCCCCGACGCCAGGCGGCCAGCGCCAGGCCTTGAGGGCTGCAACCGCCATGGCCGGCGGTCATGAACACGGTGGTCGCTTCACGCCAGATTTGCAGTTCTTCGCGGCGTGTGGCGACGCGCTCCGCCACCAACGCGCCCATGGCCATCAGCAGGCAGGCGGCGCCACAGGTGAAGTCGGTGGTTTGCGGGTAATACGGCACACGCTCCACGCGCGCGTCCTGGTGCTGGACGATGCGTTTTTCCAGGCGCAGGGCCGGGGCGTGGTCTTCGTAGTAATCGTTGATCAGCGCAAAGCGCCGGTAGCCGTTGCGTTCATACAGGGCGAGGGCGCCGGGGTTGTCGCTGCGCACTTCGAGGCGCAGGTACGCACAGTCGTGCTCCACCGCGCAGGCCTCGATGCGACTCAGCAACTGCTTGCCCAGGCCGAGGCCGCGCGCGTGTTCGGCGATGGCAATCGAGTACAGCCGCGCCAGGGACGTGCCGCGATGGAACAACACCAGCGCATACCCGAGCAATTGGCCGTCCTGTTCAGCCACCAGCAACTCGCCATGGGCGCGGCTGATCATCCAGTGAAAACTGCGCGGCGACAGTCGATCGGTGGTGAAACAGTGCTGTTCCAGTGCCACCAATGTCGGCACATCGCTGGGGGTTGCAACGCGAAAGAAAAGAGCCATATGACCGCCGTAAAAGTTGCGTAATGAAACGGGACTTCTCTAAAAGATCGTGCTTAATAGAAAAGGTCGAGTTCTCTAAAGCGGATCAAATATTATGTCGGCGGTACAAAGTCATTGGCGTGAAGTATCCGAGCAAACAGTCGCGGCGACAATAACTTCCAAAGGTTATTTTTCTGCTCCGCCCAGAGGCACGAGCCAAGTGGTGATCATTGTCGAACGCAAGGAAGACTGGGCCTCCTACTTCCCCAGCGAAGACATCGTCACGGCCCAGGAATATCTCGAACAAACCCGTGAAAGCGAGACCGGCAAGCGTGTGCAGGTGATCAACCTGTGTCGCGGCTACAAGTACCTGGGGCACGGTTACTACTGCTCACTGTTGGCCGAGGCTCGCGGGCACAAGGTGATTCCATCGGTGCGGACCATCAGTGAACTGACCAAGAAGTCACTGTACGGGCTGGCCCTGGACGACCTGGATAAAACCCTCGATAAAGCCTTGAGTCATCATCTTTACAGCAATACCGAAGGCTTTACGCTGGCACTTTATTTTGGTCGAACCAATATAGAGCCGTTGCAGGAGTTGGCCCGCCAACTGTTTGAAGCGTTCCCGTGCCCGATCTTGTTAGTTGAGTTCAAAAAGAATAACGGCTGGCATATCGAAGGGGTCAAGTCTGGCATCTTGCACAAGTTGCGCGATGACCAGGAAGACCAATTCGCCCACGCCCTCGACAACTTCAGCCGCAAGATCTGGCGTCAGCCGCGCTCACGCCGATTGGCCCGCTATGACCTGGCGATCCTGCATGATCCCCAGGAGCAATTGCCGCCGTCCAACGCCAGGGCCCTGGAAAATTTCATCAGGGTCGGCAAGGGTTTGGGTATCGATGTGGAGCTGATCGAGCGCAAGGACTACGCGCGCCTGGCCGAATACGACGCCTTGTTGATCCGCGAGACCACCAGCGTCGACAACCATACCTACCGTTTCGCCAAGAAAGCCGAAAGCGAAGGCCTGGTGGTGATGGACGACCCCGCGTCGATCCTGCGCTGTACCAACAAGGTCTACCTCACCGACCTGCTCAACAGCCATCAACTGGGCATGCCGGCCACCGAGATTCTCTACAAGGAACGACCGGAAGACTTCGAACGGGTCGGCGAACGCCTCGGCTTCCCCCTGGTGCTGAAAATCCCCGACGGCTGTTTCTCCCGCGGGGTGATCAAGGTCGAAAGCCAGGAAGCGTTGCTCAAGGCCACCGCCGAACTGTTCGAGCATTCGGTGCTGCTGTTGGCCCAGGAGTTTTTCTACACCGAGTACGACTGGCGCATTGGCGTACTCAACCGCAAGCCGATCTTTGCCTGCCAATACTTCATGTCCAAAGGCCATTGGCAGATCTACAACCACAAGGCCATCGGCGCGGACATCAACGGCGAATGCCGCACCCTGGCGGTCCACGAGGCGCCCAAGGCCGTGGTGGAGCTGGCGGTGAAGACCGCCAACCTGATCGGCGACGGCCTCTACGGCGTGGACCTCAAGCAATCGGGCGACAAGGTGGTAGTGATCGAGGTCAACGACAACCCCAACCTGGATGCCGGTATCGAAGATGCCTACTTGCAGGACGACTTGTATGGCCTGGTGCTGGAGGAATTCGTCCGACGCCTGGAGTTGAAGCGTCAGGGCCAGGTCTGGTGAGTCGCGATGATCCAGCGCTTTGAATTGATCGATGGAAAGTTGCGCAGCGGGGACAGTGACGAGGCCCCGATCATGTTGTTCAGCAACCCTGACCATGCCGAGCGCAACTGGCTGCTTGAGCACCACAAACTGGACGAGCATGCCCTGGCCTCGGCGCTCGACCCGGATGAAGTCTCACGCATCGAATTTCACCCCGACAACCTGTTTCTGATCTGGAAGCGGCCGGAGAACTACTCCGGCGGGGGCACCCTGGTGTTTGAGGTGTCGTCCTGCGGCCTGCTGTTTTCACCTGGCCGGCTGTTGGTGATCGCCACCGATGAAACCCCGCTGTCCGGGCTCGGCGCCCGTCGCCCATTGCACACACCGCTGGATGTGCTGCTCGACCTGCTGCTCAACAACATTCACCACTACCTCGGCCACCTCAAAGTGATCAAGCTGGTCGCGCGGGAGCTGCAGCAACAGTTCAACGCGTCCATGAGCAACCATCATCTGATGCAGATGTTCAACCTCAGCGAAAGCCTGATCTATTACATCAACGCGCTGCACAGCAATGGCGCCGTGCTGTCGCGGCTGCGCAACCACGGCGAGAAGGAGCATTTCAGCGCCGAGATTCTCGGCCTGATCGACGACCTGATCATCGAGAACCACCAGTGCTACAAACAGGCCGAGATCTATTCCAACGTGTTCTCCGGGCTGATCGACGCGCGCGGCAACCTGATGAACAACAGCATGAACAACCTGTTGCGCAAGCTGACGTTGATCAACGTGGTGTTTCTGCCGCTCAACCTGATCGCCAGCATTGGCGGCATGTCGGAGTTCAGCATGATGACGGCGGGTACGCCGTGGTGGGTGTCGTACCCGCTGTTTTTGTTGGCGATGGGCTTGGGCGCGGGGTTGATGGTGCTGGGGCTCAAGCGGATTGCAGGCGGCGCGAATGGGAGGTGACCCCCCATCCCTGGGGGGGCCGGCTCAGGACGTGGCTTGCAGGGTCAGCACCTCGAACCCGTCCGCCGTCACCGCCACGGTGTGTTCCCACTGGGCCGACAGGCTGTTGTCCTTGGTCACCACCGTCCAGCCGTCCTTCAGGCTGCGCACCTTGGCGCTGCCCTGGTTCAGCATTGGCTCGACGGTAAACACCATGCCTTCGCGCAGCTCCAGCCCGGTGCCGGGGCGACCGAAGTGCAGGATCTGGGGGTCTTCATGCATCTGCCGGCCGATGCCGTGGCCGCAGTATTCGCGTACCACGCTGTAACCATTGGCCTGCGCATGGTGCTGGATCGCATGGCCGATGTCGCCCAGGCGGGCGCCGGGCTTGACCTGGCGGATACCGGCCCACATCGCCTCGAAGGTCATCTCCACCAGGCGGCGTGCCTTCGGCGAGACGGCACCGATCATGTACATCTTGCTCGAGTCGGCGATAAAGCCGCCTTTTTCCAGGGTGATGTCGATGTTGACGATGTCGCCGTCCTTGAGGACTTGCGTGGCGCTGGGCATGCCGTGGCACACCACTTCGTTGACCGAGGTGTTGATGGAGAAGGGGTAGTCGTATTGCCCGAGGCTCGCCGGGCGGGCTTTGAGCTCGTGGCGGATGAAGGCTTCGACGGCGCTGTCCAGCTCCAGGGTGGAGCGTCCGGCGGCGACAAAACCGTCGAGCATGCTGAACACCTGGGCCAGCAGGCGCCCGGATTCGCGCATCACGGCGAGTTGTGCGGCGGTTTTGATCATCAGCTGCGCCCCCGGATCAGGTCCGGCTTGTCCAGCAACAGCTTGTTGATCAGCTCGTTGTAGGGCAAATGCGGGTTGAGTTCGGCGAGCAGGCCGATCTTGATCCAGAACTCGGCCTGGGCGTTGATGGAACGGTCCATGGCCGCACTGGCCAGGCGTAGTTGTTCATGCAGTTGGTCGGTGATCTTGACGATGCCCATGTGCTTCACTGTGTCAGATGAATATACGGATCGTATACGTTTCGTATATCCATCGTAAAGCCCCGTCAGCGAAATGGCCCCTTGCCATTGACTTGACCGGCCACCGCCGGGTAATTTCGTGACATGACATTTCAAACCCTGCGTTGCCAGCCAATTATTATTACCGCCATTCCTCATTTGGCGGGATAGCGCTCGGCTGCACCCAAACCCGCCCTAGAGGCGGGTTTTGTTTTTCCGTCTCCAGGTGCCCTTACCCAAGCCAGGAGACTCCCATGAGCACTTGCCCCGTCCCATCTACCGCTGTCTCGGGACTGCTTGAGCACTACGTCAAAAAGATCCTCGCCGCGCCGGTCTACGATTTGGCCGTGCGAACCCCATTGCAGGTCGCCCCGGCGCTGTCGCTGTTGCTCGACAACCAGGTGTTGCTCAAGCGCGAAGATCTGCAACCGACCTTTTCCTTCAAGATCCGTGGCGCCTACAACAAGCTGATGCAACTCAGCGCCGAGCAGAAGGCCTGCGGCGTGATCACCGCATCGGCCGGCAACCATGCGCAAGGCGTAGCGCTGGCGGCGCGGGAATTGGGGATCAAGGCCACGATCGTCATGCCGTGCAGCACGCCGGAGTTGAAGGTGCTGGGTGTGCGCTCGCGAGGGGCGCAAGCGGTGCTGCACGGTGAGAGCTTTCCGTTTGCCCTGGCCCATGCGTTGCAACTGGCCGAAGCCTGTGGTTGTACGTTTGTCTCGCCGTTCGACGATCCGGACGTGATCGCTGGCCAAGGCACGGTGGGCATGGAAATCCTGCGCCAGCAGCAGGGCGCGCTGGACGCGATCTTCGTGCCGGTGGGCGGTGGCGGCCTGATCGGCGGGATCGCCGCCTACGTCAAGTACCTGCGGCCCGAGGTACGCATCGTCGGCGTCGAAGCCGAAGGTTCGAGTTGCCTGTTGGCAGCCTTGCGCGCCGGTGAGCGTGTGGTGCTGCCCAGTGTGGACGGGTTTGCCGATGGCACGGCGGTGGCACAGATCGGCGCCTATGGCTTTGAGATCTGCCGGGATTGGGTGGATGACGTCATCACGGTCAGCAACGATGAACTGTGCAGTGCCATCAAGCTGATCTACGACGATACGCGTTCCATCGTCGAGCCGTCCGGCGCCTTGGCTGTGGCGGGCATTCGCCGCTATGTGGGGCAACACCGCGTGCGCGGGCAGACGCTGGTGGCGGTCAACTCAGGGGCCAATATCAACTTTGATAGTTTGCGACATGTTGCTGAAAGAGCCGCAGCACACAGTGCCGGTTAACGCAAAGTCCAGGGTTAAACGTTTAATCGAAGCTGTTCGGCGATGATGTTCGTCGAGTGAATTTGAGTTGAACAAAGTTATACAAGACTGGGTACTGCTTATGAGGAAAGGTTACAACGAGAACGGATTTTGCCGAGTAGGCTTATTGATTGTAAACGTCTTCCAGGGCTGGCAGGACGTGGCGGGCGAGTGCCTGCAAGACTTATAACAATCGATTGGCCGTCTCAAGAAAGGAGAGGTTGACCATGCTTTCGGAATTAGAACTTCGCAGTATCATTGAAGGAAGTTTCCTGCCTAAACGGTGTGAATGCACCAAAGCTGAAGATGCCTCGTTGACGATCAAGGTCTATGACGATCGCGACCGTGACCGGGTGGATCTGGAAGTCAAAGGCATCAATGCTGACAAACTCGACAGCAGTCGAGCCATTTGCAACCTGATCACCGGGTTGCGCGAAGACCTCAAGCAATCGCAGGGGCCTGCACTGCAAAGAGCAGCAGGGCGCGGCCACTACTAGATAGCGAGCGTTGCTTTCACCGATCTGCGGGCCTGGTAAATACCAGGCCCGATGCTGTTGCTACCCGTCAATCCATGCTGAACGCCGCAGCCTGTGATCGTTTGTTCACCCCAACTGTTGCCGATAGGGCAGGTCCGGGCCCGTTTTGCCGCAGGTCATGGCGGCCGCACGGATCGCAAAGCCCAGCATCGCGTCGATCTGGGCGCGGGTCAGTTGCTGCAGGCCCTCGACCGAATCCAGTTGCTGCTCGGTCAGCCAGGCAATCAACGCCGCCTGGAAGGTGTCCCCGGCACCCACGGTATCGGCCATCACCACCTTCACCGCCGGTTGCGACCAGTGTCCGTGCTGGCGGCTGAACACGCTGGCGCCGTTACCGCCGCGAGTGAGGAAGACCAACTGGCAGCGGTGTTGCAACCAGCCCTCAAGCACGCTTTCCGGCGATTGGTCGGGGTAGAGCAGGTGCAGGTCTTCATCGCTGACCTTGATCAGGTCGGCGTACTTGACCAGTTCGGCCACGCGCTCGCGCCACAGCTGGATATCCGGTTGCGGGTTGAGCCGCACGTTGGGGTCGAGGCTGATCAAGCGCTTGCCGCTTTCGCGCTGGACCAGGGCCAGCAGGGTGTCGCCAATCGGTTGCACCACCAGGGAGAACGAACCTACATGCAGCCCGCGAACCTCATCGCCCAGGGTTGGCAGGTGTGCGCGCGTCAATTGGCGGTCGGCGCAGCCTTCGCCGCGAAAGCTGTATTGCGGGGAGCCATCGGCGCCCACGGCGACCATCGCCAGGGTGGTCGGCGCGGCGAATTCCACCAGGAACTGCGGGTTGACGCCTTCGTCCCTGAGCACCTGCAACAAGCGCTGCCCGAGGAAGTCGGTGGACACGCCGCCGAACAGCGCGGCCTCGATGCCGAGCCGGCGTAAACCGACGGCGACGTTGAACGGCGAACCACCGGCAATCGCCTTGTAATTGAGTTTGGAGGCTTGCCCGCTGGGATCGTCCTCGCTGAAAAAATCAAACAGCGCTTCACCGCACACCAGATACATAGTCGTTCGCTCTTAAAGGGTTGCCACGTGCTGCTGATAGCGCTCGTAGGCGTGTTGATAGGCGCTGACATTGTCGGCCACCGGCAGGGTCCGGCTGGCCGGGTCGACGCTCACGCATTTTTCGCACAGGCTGGCCAGGGACTCGCCGGACTGGCTCCACGCCGCCTGGATCGCCGCGCCCAGGGCCGCCGCTTCGCTTTGTTCGGTGCAGATCACTTCGGTGTGCATGATATCGGCAACCATCTGCCGCCACACCGGGCTTTTCGAGCCGCCGCCGATCAGGCGGATGCTCTGGCTGTGCAGGCCGGTCTGGCGCAACAGATCAAGGCCGTAACGCAAGCCGAAGGTGGTGCCCTCGACCACCGCGCGACACAGGTTGGCGCGGGTCAGGTTGGTCATGGTCAAGCCATGCAGGCTGCCGGTGGCGTGGGGCAGGGCGGGCACGCGTTCGCCATTGAGGAACGGCAGCATGCTCACGCCGTCGGCACCGATCGGCGCCTGCTCGACCAGGGCGTTGAAGGCGTCGAGGTCGAGGTCGAACAGTTCGCGAATCACCCCGGTCGCGTTGGTCAGGTTCATCGTGCAGATCAACGGCAACCAGCCGCCGCTGGAGGAACAGAAGGTCGCGACCGACGCCTGGGGGCTGACGTTGGGCTGGTCGGCGAAGGCATACACGGTGCCCGATGAACCCAGGCTCATGGTGATCACGCCGGGGGCGATATTGCCGGTGCCGATGGCGCCCATCATGTTGTCGCCGCCGCCGCTGGACACGATGGCGTCGGGGTTGATGCCCAGGCGTTCGGCGATGGCCGGCAGGATCGTGCCGACGGCTTGGTCGGCTTCGATCAGCGTCGGCAAGGCAGCCTGCAGGCGGCCGCTGGGGTCGATGTGCTGGAGCAGCGCCACGTCCCAGGTACGGCTGCGCACGTTGAAGTAGCCGGTGCCCGAGGCATCGCCGTATTCCGCGACGGCGCGGCCGGTGAGCCAGTAGTTGAGGTAGTCGTGGGGCAGCAGGATATGCGCGATGCGCGCGAACACCTCGGGGTGCTGCTCGCGGGTCCACAGCAGTTTGGACACGGTGTAACCCGGCGCGATCGCGACGCCGAGACGCTCCAGCGAAGCGCTTTCGCCCCCCAGGTATTGCAACAGGCGCTCGTTTTCGGCGGCGGTTTCGGTGTCGCACCATAGCTTGGCCGGGCGCAGCACCTGGCCGCTGTCATCGAGCAACACCAGGCCGTGTTGCTGGCCGGACACGCCGATGCCGAGGATATCCTGGCCGTCCACGCCGGCCTGTTGCAGGGCGCGGTGGGTGGCTTCGGTAAAGGCGTCCAGCCACTCCTGGGTGTGCTGCTCGCGCCGGCCGTTGGCGCCGCTGATCAGTGTGTGTGCCGCGGCGCCCAGGCCCAGCACCTTGCCGCTGGAGGCGTCGAGGACGATGGCTTTGGTGCCTTGGGTGCCGCAGTCGATGCCGAGGAACAGGTTTTGCTGGGTCATGAGGGTTTGCTCAGCATTGTTGTTGGATTGTAAATGCGCTTCAAATGTGGGAGGGGGCTTGCCCCTGATGGCGGTGTTTCAGTGTAAATGTTCTTTACTGACCCACCGCTATCGGGGGCAAGCCCCCTCCCACAGGTTTAAACCGGTTTCTTCAGGAGTTGCTGCAGTGTTTTTGTGACGCCGTTGTCGCGCAGGCTCGCATAGCACCGCTCGAACGCTGCCACAAACTCAGCCGACTTGGGAATAGCTGTGCCGAAAATCTCCTCCACGCCGAGCAGGCGCTGACTGATCCGCGCATCGTCACTCACCAGGCCCTGGCAAAACTCGGCACGCGGGTCGGGAATTTTGTAGACCGCGCCAGTCTCGTCGACACCCTTGAGGTACAACGCCCACGCGGCCACCACCAACGCTGCGCGCTCGGTCTCACGCCCATCGGCAATCAGGCGGTTGATCGTTGGCACGGTGAACTTGGGAAATTTCGACGAGCCATCGGAACACACGCGCTCCAACTGGTCGGCAATCGCCTGGTTGGAGAAGCGGTCGACCAGGGTCTGCTTGTACTGCGTGAGGTCGATGCCCGGCACCGGCGCCAGGTTCGGCGTGACGTCCAGGTCCATGTAGGCGCGCATGTACGCGACGAACAACGGGTCATTCATGGTCTCGTGAACGAACCGATACCCCTTGAGAAACCCCAGGTAAGTCAGGGCCAGGTGGCTGCCGTTGAGCAGGCCGATCTTCATTTCCTCATAGGGCGTCACGTCGTCGGTGAACTGCACGCCGACCTTTTCCCAGGCCGGGCGGCCGTTGACGAAGCGGTCTTCCAGCACCCATTGCACAAACGGCTCGCACACCACCGGCCAGGCATCGTCGATGCCGTGCTCATCGTGCAATTGCAGGCGATGCGCGGTACTGGTCATCGGCGTGATGCGGTCGACCATGGCGTTGGGGAACGTCACGTTGGCCTGGATCCAGTCATGCAGTTCGGCGTCGTGCAGGGCGGCGAAGGCCAGCAGGGCCTTGCGCGTGACGGCGCCGTTGTGCGGCAGGTTATCGCAGGACATCACGGTAAATGCCGGGGTGCCGGCGGCGCGACGTTGGGTCAGTGCGGCGCAGATAAAGCCGAACACGGTTTTCGGCGCCTGCGGGTGTGCCAGGTCGTGCTGGATCTGCGGCAGGTGGGCCATGAACTCGCCGTTGCTGTCGTCGATGCAGTAGCCGCCTTCGGTGATGGTCAGCGAGACGATGCGGATGTGCGGGCTGGCCAGTTTGTCGATCAGCCCCTGGGCGCCGTCCTCGGCCAGCAGCATGTCGCTGATCGAGCCGATCACGCGCACTTCGGTGTCGTCGCTGTCGCCCAGTTCATACAGGGTGAACAGGTAGTCCTGGCCGGCCAGGTCGTCGCGGGCCTTGCGGTCCTCGCTGCGCAGGCCGATGCCGCAAATGCTCCAGTCCAGACCCTCGCCGGTATTCATCAGCGCATCGGTGTAATACGCCTGGTGCGCGCGGTGGAAACCGCCGACGCCGATATGGGCGATGCCCTGGCGGGTATCGGCAATGGCGTAGGTCGGGATTTTCACTTCCGGCGCCAATTGGGTGAGGTTGTGTTTATTCAGTTTCATCATAACTCTCGCGAAATCAGGCGGCGGCGCGCAGTGGGCGGGTGACGGCCACGCCGTCGGTGTCGAACAGGTGGCAGTGCGCCGGGTCCAGGTGCAGGTGCAGCGTCTCGCCATACTGGCTGGCCATGTCGCCGCGAATCCGCATGGTCAGCGGCTCGCCGTTGGCGGTGATGACGTGGCAGAAGGTGTCGCTGCCCAGGCGCTCGCCGACGTCGGCGGTGACGGTCAGGCCGGCCTGGCCCGGCGCGGCGATCTCCAGGTGTTCCGGGCGAATGCCCAGGGTCACCGCGCTGCCCACGCTCAAGGTGGCGCCGCTCAGCGGCAGGCTGATCAGGCTGCCGGCGTCCAGTTGCACGTCGCAGCCCTGGCCCTCGACCCGCGTGACCTTGCCCTTGAGGAAGCCCATTTTCGGCGTGCCGAGAAAGCCCGCGACAAACAGGTTGGCCGGCTGGTGATACAGCTCCAGTGGCGAGCCGACCTGCTCGATGCGGCCGCTGTTGAGCACCACCACTTTGTCGGCCAGGGTCATGGCTTCGACCTGATCGTGGGTCACATAGATCATGGTTGCTTGCAGCTCTTTATGCAGGCGCGCCAGTTCCAGGCGCATCTGCACGCGCAGCGCGGCGTCGAGGTTGGACAGCGGTTCGTCGAACAGGAAGATCTTCGGGTTGCGCACAATCGCCCGGCCGATCGCCACGCGCTGGCGTTGGCCGCCGGACAGCTGCTTGGGCTTGCGCTCCAGCAGCGGGCCCAGTTCGAGGATGCGCGCCGCTTCGCTGACTTTGCTCTCTACCAGCTTTTTGTCGACGCCGGCCAGGTCGAGGGCAAACGACATGTTCTTGCGCACGCTCATGTGCGGGTACAGCGCGTAGGTCTGGAACACCATCGCCAGGTCGCGCTTGGCCGGGGTGACTTCGGTGATGTCGCGGCCATCAAGCTCAATGGTGCCTTCGCTGACTTCTTCCAGGCCGGCGATCAGCCGCAGCAGCGTGGATTTACCGCAACCCGACGGGCCGACGAAGACCACGAACTCCTTGTCGTTCACTTCCAGGTCGATGCCCTTGATGATGGAAAAGCCTTCGAAGCCTTTTTGCAGATTCTTGATTTTCAGGTTGGCCATGGGATGGGCCTCCGCTTCTGAATTCGTTTTTGTTAGAGAGAAGCCGTTATTTCACGGCGCCGAAGGACAACCCGCGCACCAGCTGTTTCTGGCTGATCCAGCCAAAAATCAGGATCGGCGCGCAGGCCAGGGTCGACACGGCCGACAATTTGGCCCAGAACAAGCCTTCGGGGCTGGAGTAGGAGGCGATCAGCGCGGTCAGCGGCGCGGCAGTCGACGAGGTCAGGTTCAGCGACCAGAACGCCTCGTTCCAGCACAGGATCAGCGACAGCAGCACCGTGGACGCCAGCCCGCCCTTGGCAATCGGCAGCAGCACGCGGACCATTTCCTGCCACAGGGTGGCGCCGTCCAGGCGGGCGGCTTCGAGGATGTCTTTGGGGATGTCCTTGAAGTAGGTGTAAACCATCCACACCACGATCGGCAGGTTGATCAGGGTGTAGATGATGATCAGCGCGATACGCGTATCCAGCAGGCCAAAGCTCTTGGCCAGCAGGTAGATCGGCATCAATACGCCCACCGGTGGCAGCATCTTGGTCGACAGCATCCACAGCAGGGTGCCCTTGGTGCGTTGGGTCTCGTAGAACGCCATGGAGTAGGCCGCCGGCACCGAGATCAGCAGGCACAAGGCGGTGGCGCTGAACGAAATCAGCACCGAGTTCCACGCGTAGCTGAAGTAGTTGCTGCGTTCGTTGATGTGCAGGTAGTTCTCCAGCGTCGGCGTGAAGATGAACTGCGGCGGCGTGGCGAACGCGTCGATCTCGGTCTTGAAGCTGGTCAGCACCATCCAGAAGATCGGGAAGAAGATCAGGATCGCGATGGCCCAGGCCAGGGTGCCGAGCAGCAGGCTTTGCAGGCGGCGGGATTGTTGAAGCGTCATGGCGCGGCCCTCAAGGCTTGTCAGTCAGGTTTTTGCCGATCATCCGCACCAGGATGATCGCCGCGATGTTGGCGATGACCACGGCAATCAAGCCGCCGGCCGAGGCCATGCCCACGTCGAACTGCACCAGCGCCTGGTTGTAGATCAGGTAGGCGAGGTTGGTCGAGGCGTAGCCGGGGCCGCCGTTGGTGGTGGTGAAGATTTCGGCGAACACCGAGAGCAGGAAGATCGTTTCGATCATCACCACCACGGCAATCGGGCGCGCCAGGTGGGGCAGGGTCAGGTGCCAGAAGATCGCGATGGCGCCGGCGCCGTCCAGGCGTGCGGCTTCCTTTTGTTCCTGGTCGAGGGACTGCATGGCGGTCATCAGCAGCAGGATCGCGAAGGGCAGCCATTGCCACGAGACGATGATGATGATCGACAGCAGTGGGTAATGCGCCAGCCAATCCACCGGCTGCGCGCCGAACAGCTTCCACACGGCGGCGAGAATCCCCGACACCGGGTGGAAAATCAGGTTCTTCCAGATCAGCGCACCGACGGTGGGCATGATGAAGAACGGCGAGATCAACAACACCCGCACCAGGCCGCGGCCGAAGAACTCACTGGCCTCCAGCAGGGCGCTGATCAATACGCCGAACACCACGCTGATCAGCAGCACGCTGCCCACCAGCAACAGGGTATTGGTGGCGCCGGGCAGGAAGCCCGAATCGGTGATGAAGTAGGTGAAGTTCTCCAGCCCCACGAACTGGTTTTCGCCGGGGTAGAGCAGGTTGTAGCGGATCAGCGAAAAGTACAGGGTCATGCCCAGCGGCACGATCATCCACAGTAGCAGCAAGGCTACCGAGGGGCTGACGAGAAACCAGCCGGGGTTGGCCAGGCGGCTTTTGCGTGTTGTATTCATGGTGATCAAGACCGATTAGAGGCAGGTGCGCAAAACTCCTGTAGGAGCGAGCTTGCTCGCGAAGGTATTTCAGGCGCATGTCGGCGTCGGATGTACCTTTTTCGCGAGCAAGCTCGCTCCTACAGAATCGGGGGTTACTTGGGATAACCGGCCCGCTTCATTTCACGCTCGGTGGTGGTCTGCGCGGCGCTCAAGGCTTGATCCACGGTTTGCTGACCGGTCAGCGCACCCGAGAAGAACTTGCCGACCTGTGTACCGATCGCCTGGAACTCAGGAATGGTCACCAGTTGGATACCGATATACGGCACCGGCTTGAGCGTCGGTTGGGTCGGGTCGGCGACTTTCAGCGATTCCAGGGTGACCTTGGCGAACGGCGCGGCCTGCATGTACGCGTCGCTGTAGGTCGACTTGCGCGTCCCTGGTGGGACGTTGGCGATGCCGTCGGTCTTGGCAACCAGGGCGCCGTATTCCTTGGAAGTCGCCCAACTGGTGAACAGCTTGGCGGCGTCCTTGGCTTTGGAGCTGGTCGGGATCGCCAGGCTCCAGGAGTACAGCCACGAGGTGCCTTTGTCAGTCTTCTCGTGGGGGGCGAAGGTGAAGCCGACGTGGTCCGCCACCTTGCTTTGGGTCTTGTCGGTGACGAACGAGCCGGCCACGCTGGCGTCGACCCAGATCGCGCACTTGCCGCTGTTGAACAGGGCGAGGTTTTCGTTGAAACCGTTGCTCGAAGCGCCCGGCGGGCCGGATTTCTTCATGTTGTCGACGTAGAAGTTCAGCGCGTCCTTCCATTCGGGGCCATTGAATTCAGGCTGCCATTTTTCGTCGAACCAGCGCGCGCCATAGCCGTTGGCCAGGGTGGTGATCAGCGCCATGTTTTCACCCCAACCGGCTTTGCCACGCAGGCACAGGCCGTATTGTTCTTTGGTTTTGTCGGTGAGTTTTGCTGCGTATTCGCCGATCTGCGTCCAGGTCGGGTGCTCGGGCATGCTCAGCCCGGCGTCCTTGAACAGGTCGGTGCGGTAATAGGTGATCGAACTTTCGGCATAGAACGGTAGGGCGTACAGCGAACCCTTGACGGACAAACCGTCACGCACAGAAGGGAACACATCGTCGAGGTCGTAGGACGCCGGTAGGTCCTTCATCGGTTCCAGCCAGCCCTTGGCGCCCCAGAGTGCGGCTTCGTACATGCCGATGGTCAACACGTCGAACTGCCCGCCCTGGGTGGCGATGTCGGTGGTCAAGCGTTGGCGCAGGACGTTTTCTTCGAGCACCACCCAATTCAACTTGATGTCCGGGTGCTCGGCCTCGAAGGTCTTCGAGAGCTTTTGCATGCGGATCATGTCGCTGTTGTTGACGGTGGCAATGGTCAGGGTTTGCGCGCCAAGGCTGACGGCGCTGAGGGTCATGCATGCCGTCATGCAAGAACAGGCAAGCAGTGTTTTTGCTGTGAACTTCATCGCGCACTCCTTTTCTGCGCCCAGGGGCTGCAGAAGGACAGTTATTGTTGTTGTGTCTTCCCACGCGGAGCCAGGAAGAGTGTGCGTTGATTACAGCCCTCAAATGGGGGGTGTGACAAATCCTTGGGCGCACTGGGACTGATACTTTTTTGTACTCGCTCACCAAAAGCCGAAACGATTAAGCCAGGTTCTGTTCGGTGAGCCGCTGCACCGCCAGGCGCCGGTAGTGGGAAGGCGTCATGCCTTTAAGTTGCTGGAAGCGGCGATTGAAGTTGGAAATGTTGTTGAACCCCGACTCGAAGCACACATCGGTGACGGCCTTGTCGCCATCGGCCAGCAGTTCGCAGGACTTGCTGATGCGCAGGCGATTGACGAATTCGATAAACGTGCGCCCGGTGGCCTGCTTGAACACCCGCGAGAAATACGTCGGTTTCATCCCCAGGTAATCGGCCACTTCCTCCAGTGACAACTCCCGTGCGTAATGCGCAAAGATGTAGTCCACCGCCCGGTTGGTGCGGTCGATGCTGTGTTCGTCGGCCAGTTGCGGCGTGGTCACGCCGGACAGCAGTTGGTAATCCTCACACGCGCTCAACACGTCCAGCAGGATAAAGAAGTGCCCCAGGCGCGCCATGCCCTGGGCGTCCTCGATGCGTTGCATGAGTGTCATGGCCTGGGCGATGGTCTTCTTGCAGCGAAACTCGATGCCGGACTGCGCCCGCTCCAGTAGCGGCGCGAGGGTCTTGAGCTCAGTAAAAATGTGACTGCCGTTCTCAAGCAGCTCATCGGTGAAATTCACCAGCATGTCGCGCTTGGGCACCACTTCGTCTTCCTCGACCTGGCTGATCCAGTTGTGAGGCAGGTTGGGGCCGGTAAGGAACAGGCTTTCCGGGTAGAAGTTGCCGATGTAGTCGCCGATGAACACCTTGCCGGAACTGGCGACGATCAGGTGCAACTCGTATTCCTTATGGAAATGCCAGCGCACCAACGGGCAAGGGAAACCGTGCTGGCGATAGATGATGGACAGACCGTTGTGATCGTCCATCAGCTCGTAGGAAGGGTCGGTGATTCGCGTTGCTCGGGTCATGCTGCCGTCGCTTTATTGTGGTTGTGCTTCGCAATAATGCCCCCTTGTGTGCTGTCGCTGCCAGCGGCAAGTTGGTTGGAGCATCCCTGAAGGCCGTTTTGGGTTATCGGCGACTTAATATATTTCACTGGCCTGTGCTATTAACAAAAGCGTTTACGAGCAGGCGTCGTGCTAATCGAGAGGGCATGGTCGCTAGGAGCAAAGAAGCGTTTTATCTGAAACAGAACACGAACAAGGAGTTGGTTATGATTCGTGATGCACTGCCCAAGGACGCGAAGAGCATTGCTGATGTTCATGTCAGTAGCTGGCAACACGCTTATGCGAATCTGATGCCGGCTGATTTTTTGGCCTCGCTGACTGCGACATTGCCAAAAAGGGAGGCTTATTGGGCTCAGGCAATCGAAAGCAAAGACTCTGACGTTTTAGTTTCAGAGGTGGATGGAAACGTTGTCGGTTGGATTTCAGTGGGCCGTTGCCGTGATGAAGACAAGCCCGCAGCGGAGTCGGGAGAGGTCATGGCTATCTATATTTTGGCAGAGTATTGGGGTAAAGGAATCGGTGCCAAATTGTGGGAGTCAGGTTTAAACCGTTTGTTTGATCAAGGTTATAAAAATATTACCTTATGGGTTTTATCTGCAAACGAAAGAGCTGTTCGCTTTTATCAGGGGCTCGGCGGAAGAGAAGAGCCTGGCAGCCGTCGCACGCTGGTCCGTGGTGGCGTGTCGCTGGATGAGGTGAGGTATGTTTGGGGCCGTTAAGGTTTAGGGATGCCCCGAGTGGCGTGCCGCGCAGCGGCGGCACGTCGAAGTTACGATATTCACGCTTCCTGATGCGCTAAAGGTTACGGTTTTTTGCCTCGATCCACTGCGACATGTATTGCGTACTTTTGTGGGCATGGTGGCGCAGCATGCCGCCGGTGAAATTATTTCGGCGGTGGGCGGCGAGGTCGTTGCGGCACTGCTCCAGGCATTCCACCAACGCGGGGCCGTGGATGTTTTGGTCATACCGGCGGGCCAGGAGTTGGCGCCCGTGCTCCTGGGCCTGGGTCCAGCGTTCGCGGTCTTGGTAAAGGCTCACGGCGGCATCGGCCAACGCCATGGCGCTGTGGGCGATTGCCCCCGGCCACGGTTGCTCGTCGCCCATGGCTTCGGCGCCGACCGGTGTGGTGATATTCGGCGTGCCGCAGAGCATGGCATCCACCAGCTTGCCCTTGATCCCCGCACCGAAGCGCAACGGCGCCAGGCAGATGCGCGCCGCTGTCATCACTTGCAGGGCATCCTCGGCCCAGTTCATCACATGAAACCCCTGGGCCGCGTTGTGTAGGGCCGTCGCCTTGGGCGGGGTGTAGGCACCATAGATATGCAGTTGGGCGCCTGGCAGTTGCTGGCGGATCAACGGCCACACACTGTTCTTCATCCAGAGCACGGCATCCCAGTTCGGCGCGTGACGGAAGTTGCCGATGCTGAGGAAGTGCGCGCGCTCGTCAAAGGGGGCGAATGCTTCGGTTGGCGGTTCGAGCATCAATGGGCACCAGTGGAGCAGGGCGGCGGGCACCTTGAAGTGTTCGGTGAGCAGGCGGATTTCCACGTCGGAGATCATCAGGCTGATGTCGCAGCGATAGATGGCCGCGATCTCGCGCTTGGCCAGGTCGGTGTCGGCCATGCGCTGGAACTCGTCTTCCAGGCCCGGTGCGAACAAGGCGCTGAAGTCATCGTTGCCCGGTTGCGCCTTGAGGTCGTCCTTGAGCCGCTGCTGGCGTGCGTCGCGCAGGCTTTGCAGGTCGGAGGTTTCCAGCACCCGCAACGCTGCGGGGCAGTGCTTCTCGACGCGCCAGCCGAACTGTTCTTCCATCATGAAGCGGTCGAACAGCACGATGTCCGGGGCCAGTTCGCGGATAAAGTCGTCGAAACTGCTGTTATTGAGTTCGATGGCGCACTCGGTGATACCGAGTGCCGGCAGGTCGGCTTTGTGCTCGCCGATGGTCGCCGGGCTGCTGAAGGTAATATCCCAACCTTGTGTAAGAAAAGTTTCGAGAATCTGCATCATATGCCCGCCGGCAGCCGAGGAGCGCGGTTCCGGCCAGACATAACCAATGACCAGGACTTTGGTGGCGGGCTGATTCATCAACAACAGATTCCTTGAGCGGGGACGAAAACCGCGCAATTAAACCACAACCGCCCGCGTGCCCGGCGAGACATGACAATTTGTGTCTGGCGGTAGGTCGCCACGGCACTTTGTGGTTAACTTCCGCCTCTCGAATTCGTTTAACCAAACCCAGCATAAGGATTCCGTTCATGGCTCAAGTCACCCTTCGTGGTAACCCCGTCCAAGTTGAAGGCGAACTGCCGCAAACCGGCTCCAAGGCGCCAGACTTCACCCTGACCGCCGGCGATCTGTCGGACGTGACCCTGGCCACCTTCGCCGGCAAGCGCAAAGTGCTGAACATCTTCCCAAGCGTCGACACCCCGACCTGTGCCACGTCGGTACGCACGTTCAACGCCCAGGCCGACAAAGTGGCCAACACCGTGGTGCTGTGCATCTCCTCCGACCTGCCGTTTGCCCAGAAGCGTTTTTGCGGCACCGAAGGCCTGGACAACGTGCAGAGCCTGTCGGACTTCCGCAACGCTGATTTCGCCGTTGACTACGGCGTTTCGATTGCTGACGGCCCGCTCCGGGCTCTGACCGCCCGTGCCGTCGTTGTGCTGGATGAAAACGACAATGTGCTGCACAGCGAACTGGTCCCTGAAATCGGCCAAGAGCCAAACTACGAAGCAGCCCTGGCTGTTTTGAAGTAACTGTTTCTGCGCATTACTGTCGTTATGCAGTAACACTGCGCGGTACATAATTGCGGCCTGGCCTAGTCCAGGCCGTTTTTATTTGCTGGTCAGATGTTTAGCGAAATAGCCGGTGGACTAAGCTCAAAAGTTAAAAGTTGTAAGCCCAAGGTAAATAGCCGGTAAAGGCGCTTTTCTTAACGCGCCCCAGTGCTTATCTTTCAGCCTCCCAAAGAAGAAGCCCTCGCGCCCAATGGTTGATCACTCCATGCAATCCTCCCCCCGCAACTCCCGTCGCTGGCTGTTCGGCCTGCTCGTGCTGCTGGTTATCGCCGGCCTGTGCTGGAAATTCTGGCCCACCGGCGCGCCCCATCCAGAAGCGCCAGCCGGCCGCACCGGTAAAACGGGCATGGCGCGCCCTGGTTTCGGCGGCTCCACCGGCCCGGTGCCGGTGCGCGTGGCGCCGGCGGTGCTGGGGGAGTTCCCGGTGTACTACAAGGCATTGGGGACGGTCACCGCGCTCAACACTATTAATGTACGCAGCCGGGTGGGCGGCGAGTTGGTGAAGATCGCCTTTGAAGAAGGGCAGATGGTCAAGGCCGGCGACCTGCTGGCGGAAATCGACCCGCGCAGTTACCAGAACGCCTTGCTCCAGGCCCAGGGCACGCTGATGCAGAACCAGGCCCAGTTGAAAAACGCCCAGGTCGATGTCGAGCGTTATCGCGGCTTGTATGCCCAGGACAGTATCGCCAAGCAAACCCTGGACACCGCCGAAGCGCTGGTCCTGCAATACCAAGGCACGGTCAAGACCAACCAGGGCGCGGTCGACGACGCCAAGCTCAACCTCGAATTCACCAAGATCCGCGCGCCGATCACCGGGCGCGTCGGCCTGCGTCAGCTCGACGTCGGTAACCTGGTGGCCGCCAACGACACCACGGCGCTGGCGGTGATCACTCAGACCCAGCCGATCAGCGTGGCCTTCACTCTGCCGGAGAACAGCCTGGAAACCGTGCTCGCCCGTTACCACGCCGGCAACAAGCTGCCGGTGGAAGCCTGGGACCGCGGCGACGCCAAGCGCCAAGCCACCGGCGTGCTGCAGAGCCTGGATAACCAGATCGACGTCACCACCGGCACCTTGAAGTTCAAGGCGCGCTTCGATAACAAAGACCAGGCGCTGTTCCCCAATCAGTTCGTCAACGTGCATCTGCTCGCCGACACCCTGCACAACGTCGTACTGGCACCGTCCGCCGCCATCCAGTTCGGCAACGCCGGCACCTTTGTCTACAAGCTCGACGGCGACAAGAAGGTCAAGGTCCAGCCCCTGGTGGTCGGCGATAGCGACGGCGACAACACCGTGATCAAGCAAGGCCTGGTCGCCGGCGATCGCGTGGTGCTGGAAGGCACCGACCGCCTGAAGGACGGCAGTGAAGTCGAAGTGGTCAACGACAGCAGCCAAGTCCCGACCACGCCGACCGAGCACCTGCAAGGCAAGCCCGCGGCCAAAGGGGAGACCGGCGCTGACGCCGGCAAGGCGCAAAAGGTCGGTTCATGAACCTGTCGCGGCTGTTTATCCTTCGCCCGGTCGCTACCACGCTGAGCATGCTGGCGATTGTCCTGGCAGGGATCATCTCGTACCGCTTGTTGCCGGTCTCGGCCTTGCCCCAGGTGGACTACCCGACCATCCGGGTGATGACCCTGTACCCCGGCGCCAGCCCGGATGTGATGACCAGCGCAGTCACCGCGCCCCTGGAGCGCCAGTTCGGGCAAATGCCCGGCTTGACCCAGATGGCCTCCACCAGCTCCGGCGGGGCCTCGGTGCTGACCCTGCGCTTCAACCTCGACATCAATATGGATGTCGCCGAGCAACAGGTGCAGGCCGCGATCAACGCCGCGACCAACCTGCTGCCCAAGGACTTGCCGGCGCCGCCGGTGTACAACAAGGTCAACCCGGCGGATACCCCGGTGCTGACCCTGGCGATTACCTCCAAGACCATGCTGCTGCCCAAGCTCAATGACCTGGTCGACACACGCATGGCGCAGAAGATCGCGCAGATCAGCGGCGTCGGCATGGTCAGCATTGCCGGTGGCCAGCGCCAGGCCGTGCGTATCAAGGTCAACCCCGAGGCCCTGGCGGCCAACGGCTTGAACCTGTCGGATGTACGCACGCTGATTACCGCGTCCAACGTCAACCAGCCCAAGGGCAACTTCGACGGGCCGACCCGCGTGTCGATGCTCGACGCCAACGACCAACTGGTGTCGCCGCAGCAATACGCCGAACTGATCCTGGCCTACAAAAATGGCGCGCCGCTGCGTCTGAAGGACGTCGCGCAGATCGTCGACGGCGCCGAAAACGAACGCCTCGCCGCCTGGGCCAACGAAAACCAGGCCGTGCTGCTGAATATCCAGCGCCAGCCCGGTGCCAACGTGATCGAGGTAGTCGACCGTATCAAGGCCCTGCTGCCGAGCATCACCGATAACCTGCCGGCCGGCCTGGATGTGACGGTGCTGACCGACCGTACCCAGACCATCCGCGCCTCGGTCACCGACGTGCAGCACGAATTGCTGATCGCGATTGCCCTGGTGGTGATGGTGACCTTCCTGTTCCTGCGCCGCGTCAGCGCGACGATCATCCCGTCGATCGCTGTGCCACTGTCACTGGTGGGCACCTTTGGCGTGATGTACCTGGCGGGTTTCTCGATCAACAACCTGACGCTGATGGCCCTGACCATCGCCACTGGCTTCGTGGTCGACGATGCGATCGTGATGCTGGAGAACATCTCGCGTTATATCGAGGAAGGTGAAACCCCGCTGGCCGCCGCGCTCAAGGGCGCCAAACAGATCGGCTTCACCCTGATTTCCCTGACCCTGTCGCTGATCGCCGTATTGATTCCGTTGCTGTTCATGGGCGATGTGGTCGGGCGCCTGTTCCGCGAGTTCGCCATCACCCTGGCGGTGGCGATCCTGATTTCCCTGGTGGTGTCCCTGACCCTGACGCCGATGATGTGCGCGCGCCTGCTCAAGCGTGAGCCCGAGGAAGCAGAACAGAGCCGTTTCTACAAGGCCAGTGGCGCCTGGATCGATTGGTTGATCGCGGCCTACGGGCGCAAGTTGCAGTGGGTGCTCAAGCACCAGCCGCTGACGTTGCTGGTGGCCATCGCCACCCTGGGCCTCACCGTGGTGCTGTACCTGGTGGTGCCCAAGGGCTTTTTCCCGGTGCAGGACACCGGGGTGATCCAGGGTATTTCCGAGGCGCCGCAGTCGATTTCCTTCGCGGCCATGAGCCAGCGCCAGCAGGAGCTGGCGAAGATCATCCTGGCCGACCCGGCGGTGGAAAGCCTGTCGTCCTACATCGGTGTGGATGGCGACAACGCCACCCTCAACAGCGGTCGCTTGCTGATCAACCTCAAGGCCCATGGGCAGCGGAACTTGAGCGCGGCCCAGGTGATCACCCGCCTGCAGCCGGAAATCGACAAACTGGTGGGCATCCGCCTGTACATGCAGCCGGTGCAGGATCTGACCATCGAAGACCGCGTCAGCCGCACCCAGTACCAGTTCAGCATGTCGTCACCCGATGCCGAACTGCTGGCGTTGTGGAGTGAAAAGCTGGTCCATGCCTTGAGCCAGTTGCCGCAGCTCACCGACGTCGCCAGCGACCTGCAGGACAAGGGCCTGCAGGTGTACCTGGTGATCGACCGCGATGCGGCCTCGCGCCTGGGCGTCAACGTGTCGACCATCACCGATGCGCTGTACGACGCCTTCGGTCAGCGGCAGATTTCCACCATCTACACCCAGGCCAGCCAATACCGCGTGGTGTTGCAGGCCCAGTCGGGCGAGACCCTGGGGCCGGATGCGCTGAACCAGATCCACGTCAAGACCACCGACGGCGGCCAGGTGCGGCTGTCGAGCCTGGCCCATGTGGAACAGCGCCAGGCGCAGTTGGCGATTGCGCATATCGGCCAGTTCCCTGCGGTGATGATGTCGTTCAACCTGGCCCCTGGCGTCGCACTGGGCAAGGGCGTGGAGTTGATCAACCAGACCCAGAAAGACATCGGCATGCCGGTCGGCGTGCAGACCCAGTTCCAGGGCGCGGCCCAGGCGTTCGAAGCCTCGCTGTCGAGCACCTTGCTGCTGATCCTGGCGGCGGTGGTCACCATGTACATCGTGCTCGGCGTGCTCTACGAGAGCTACATCCACCCGGTCACCATCCTCTCGACCCTGCCTTCGGCGGCGGTGGGGGCGTTGCTGGCGTTGCTGCTCAGCGGCAATGACCTGGGCATGATCGCGATCATCGGCATCATTTTGCTGATCGGTATCGTCAAGAAGAACGCGATCATGATGATCGACTTCGCCCTCGACGCCGAACGCAACCAGGGCCTTGACCCGCAGACTGCGATCTATCAGGCGGCGCTGTTGCGCTTCCGGCCGATCCTGATGACCACCCTGGCCGCGCTGTTCGGCGCGGTGCCGTTGATGCTGGCCACCGGTTCCGGTGCTGAGCTGCGTCAACCCCTGGGCCTGGTGATGGTCGGCGGTTTGCTGGTGAGCCAGGTATTGACCCTGTTCACCACGCCGGTGATCTACCTGTACTTCGATCGCCTGGGGCGGCGCTGGCGCAAAGAGCCGCAACGCCTGGAGCCGGTTGAGTCATGAACCTGTCCGGACCTTTCATTCGCCGCCCGGTCGCGACCATGCTGTTGAGCCTGGCGATCATGTTGCTGGGCGGTGTCAGCTTCAATCTGCTGCCGGTGTCGCCGCTGCCGCAGATCGACTTCCCGGTGATCGTGGTGTCGGCCAGCCTGCCCGGCGCCAGCCCCGAGGTGATGGCGTCCACCGTGGCCACGCCGCTGGAGCGCTCGTTCGGCGCGATTGCCGGTATTACCACCATGAGCAGTTCGTCGAGCCAGGGTTCGACCCGGGTGATCCTGGCGTTCGATTCCGACCGTGATATCAACGGCGCGGCGCGGGAAGTGCAGGCGGCGATCAACGCTTCGCGCAACCTGCTGCCCAGCGGTATGCGCAGCATGCCGACCTACAAGAAGATCAACCCGTCGCAGGCGCCGATCATGGTGCTGTCGCTGACCTCGGACGTATTGCAGAAGGGCCAGCTGTACGACCTGGCGTCGACCATCCTGTCGCAAAGCCTGTCCCAGGTGCCGGGCGTGGGTGAAGTGCAGATCGGCGGCAGTTCCCTGCCGGCGGTGCGGATCGAACTCGAACCCAAGGCCCTCGACCAGTACGGCGTGGCCCTCGACGATGTGCGCAACACCATCGCCAATGCCAACCAGCGTCGGCCCAAGGGTTCCCTGGAAGACGCCGAGCGCAACTGGCAGATCCAGGCCAACGACCAGCTGGAAAAAGCCAAGGACTATGAACCGCTGCTGATCCGCTACCAGAACGGCGCGGCCCTGCGCCTGGGCGATGTGGCGAAGATCAGCGACGGTGTGGAAGACCGCTACAACAGCGGCTTCTTCAACAACGATTCGGCGGTGCTGCTGGTGATCAACCGCCAGTCCGGTGCCAACATCATTGAGACCGTCCGGCAGATCAAGGCGCAGTTGCCGGCATTGCAGGCGGTGCTGCCGTCCAGCGTCAAGCTGAGCCTGGCGATGGATCGCTCGCCGGTGATCACCGCCACCCTGCACGAGGCCGAGATGACCTTGCTGATTGCCGTAGGGCTGGTGATCCTGGTGGTCTACCTGTTCCTCGGTAACTTCCGTGCGTCGCTGATTCCAACCCTGGCGGTGCCGGTGTCGCTGGTCGGCACCTTCGCGGTGATGTATCTGTTCGGTTTCTCGCTGAACAACTTCTCGCTGATGGCGCTGATCCTCGCCACCGGCCTGGTGGTGGACGATGCCATCGTGGTGCTGGAGAACATTTCCCGGCATATCGACGAGGGCGTGCCGCCGATGAAGGCGGCGTACCTGGGCGCCAAGGAAGTCGGCTTTACCTTGCTGTCGATGAACGTGTCGCTGGTGGCGGTGTTCCTGTCCATCCTGTTCATGGGCGGGATCGTCACCAGCCTGTTCCGTGAGTTTTCCATCACCTTGTCGGCGGCGATCATCGTGTCGCTGGTGGTCTCGCTGACCCTCACGCCGATGCTCTGCGCGCGTTGGCTCAAGCCTCATATCAAAGGCCAACTGACCGGTTTGCAGCGTTGGAGCCAGAAGGTCAACGACCGCATGGTCTCGGCCTACGCCACCAGCCTGGACTGGGTGCTGCGCCATCGGCGCCTGACCTTGCTCAGCCTGCTGATCACGGTGGGGGTGAATATCGCGCTGTATGTGGTGGTGCCGAAAACCTTCATGCCCCAGCAGGACACCGGGCAATTGATCGGCTTTGTGCGCGGCGACGATGGGCTGTCGTTCAGCGTGATGCAGCCGAAGATGGAGATTTTCCGCAAGGCCGTGTTGCAAGACCCGGCGGTGCTCAGCGTGGCCGGTTTCATCGGCGGCAACAGCGGCACCAACAACGCGGTGATGCTGGTTCGACTCAAGCCCATCAGCGAACGCAAGGTCTCCGCCCAGGCGGTGATCGAGCGTCTGCGCAAGAACGTGCCCCTGGTGCCGGGCGGGCGGCTGTTCCTGATGGCTGACCAGGACCTGCAATTCGGTGGCGGGCGTGACCAGACCAGTGCGCAGTATTCCTACATCCTGCAAAGCGGTGATCTGTCTGCACTGCGCCTGTGGTACCCGAAGGTCGTGGCCGCACTGCGTGCGTTACCCGAACTCACCGCCATCGACGCCCGCGAAGGCCGGGGCGCGGCCCAGGTGACGCTGGTCGTCGACCGCGACCAGGCCAAGCGCCTGGGTATCGACATGAACATGGTCACTGCGGTGCTGAACAACGCCTACAGCCAGCGGCAGATCTCCACGATCTATGACAGCCTCAACCAGTATCAGGTGGTGATGGAGGTCAACCCGAAATACGCCCAGGACCCGATCACCCTGAACCAGATGCAGGTGATCACCTCCACGGGCGCGCGGGTGCCGTTGTCGACCATTGCCCATTATGAGAACAGCCTGGCGGACGACCGGGTCAGCCATGAAGGCCAGTTCGCCTCGGAAAACATCGCCTTCGACATAGCGCCCGGCGTGACGGTGGAGCAGGGCACTGCGGCCATCGAGCGGGCGATTGCCAAGGTGGGCTTGCCGGAGGACGTCATCGCCAAGATGGCCGGCACCGCCGATGCCTTTGCGGCGACCCAGAAGGGCCAGCCGTTCATGATCCTCGGCGCGCTGGTGGCGGTGTACCTGGTGTTGGGTATTCTGTATGAAAGTTATATCCACCCGCTGACGATCCTCTCGACCTTGCCGTCGGCCGGCGTCGGAGCCTTGCTCTCCATCTACCTGCTGGGCGGCGAGTTCAGCCTGATCTCCTTGCTCGGCTTGTTCCTGTTGATCGGGGTGGTGAAGAAAAACGCGATCCTGATGATCGACCTGGCGCTGCAACTGGAGCGCAATGATGGCCTGAGCCCGCTGGATTCGATTCGCAGCGCCTGCCTGTTGCGTCTGCGGCCGATCCTGATGACCACGCTGGCGGCGATCCTCGGTGCCTTGCCGTTGTTGCTCGGCAGGGCCGAAGGCGCGGAAATGCGCCAGCCCCTGGGCCTGACCATTATCGGCGGGCTGGTCTTCAGCCAGATCCTGACCCTTTACACCACCCCGGTGGTTTACCTTTATCTCGACCGCGCGCGCCATCGTTTCAACGCTTGGCGCGGCGTGCGTACCGATGCTGCCCTGGACACTGCGCTATGACCGATTCAATTTTCGCCACATTGGCCATGCCCCGTGGTTCCCGCGTCGCCAGCCTGGTGCTCTGCGGGGTGTTGCTCAGCGCTTGCGCCGTCGGCCCCGACTACACGCGCCCGGAGGTCATCGAACCGGCGCAGTTCAAGCAAGCCCAGGGCTGGCGCCAGGCCACGCCGAGCGATGCGCTGGCCCGTGGCGCCTGGTGGGAGCTGTACGGCGACCGTCAGCTCAATGACCTCGTGGTCCGGCTGAACAACGCCAACCAGACCGTCGCCCAGGCCGAAGCGCGCTTCCGCCAGGCCCAGGCGCTGGTGCGCAGTTCCCGTGGGGCGTTTTACCCGACGGTGGACCTGAGCGTCGGGAAAACCCGCGCCAGCCAGGGCACCGGCAGCAGCAACGCCAGCCTCAGCAGTTCCAGCAGCGGCATCCGCGACACCCTCAACGCGCAGTTGGGCGTGAGCTGGGAAGCCGATGTCTGGGGCAAGTTGCGCCGGGGCCTGGAAGCCAAAGAGGCCAGCGCCGAAGCCAGCTCGGCGGACCTGGCCGCGATGCGCTTGAGCCAGCAGTCGGAGTTGGTGCAAAGCTACCTGCAACTGCGCGTCATGGATGAGCAGACCCGGTTGCTGCAAGCCACGCTGGACACCTACCAGCGCTCCCTGCAAATGACCGAAAACCAATACCGCGCCGGCGTCTCCGGCAAGGAAGCCGTGGCCCAGGCGCAAACCCAGCTCAAGTCCACCCAGGCCAGCCTGATCGACCTGATCTGGCAGCGTGCCCAGCTGGAAAACGCCATCGCCGTGTTGATCGGCGAGGCGCCGGCCAACTTCAACCTGGCCGTGAGCAAGGACATCCCGGCCTTGCCGCAGATTCCGGTGAGCCTGCCCTCGCAATTGCTTGAACGGCGCCCGGACATCGCCTCGGCCGAACGCTCGGTGATCGCCGCCAACGCCAATATCGGCGTGGCCAAGGCCGCCTATTACCCGGACCTGAGCCTGAGCCTGGCTGGCGGTTATTCCAGCAGCACCTATTCAGACTGGATCAGCCTGCCGAACCGCTTCTGGTCGGTCGGGCCGAAACTGGCGATGACCCTGTTCGACGGCGGCCAGCGCTCGGCGGAAGTCGACCGCACCGTGGCCAGTTACGATGAAACCGTGGCCAAGTACCGCCAGACCGTGCTGGATGGTTTCCGCGAAGTGGAAAACTACATGGTCCAGCTCAAGGTGCTGGAAGACGAAGCCGTGGTCAGCAACGAAGCCCTGGAGGCCGCTCGCGAATCGCTGCGCCTGACCCAGAACCAATACAAAGCGGGGCTGATCGCTTACCTGGATGTGGTTACCGTGCAGGCAACGGCGCTGAGTAACGAACGCACCGTGCTGACCTTGCTGCAGACGCGATTGGTGGCCAGCGTGCAACTGATCGCCGCGTTGGGCGGTGGTTGGGATGGGCAGACTCAAGTGGCGGAAAAGGAGTGAAGTCCGGGCCTTTTTGAATGGGCAGATTGACCTCAAAATGCCGGTGCTGGTCCTATTATAATTAATCGCCTGTTCAATAATTATTCTCGCTACAATCCGCGGCTTTGCCACCCGGGGCGGGTGTTTACAACCCGTCGCTCTCGAGAAGTTCCATGCTCATCGGTAGTTATTCTCCCTCTCTGGTCGTGATCTCCCTGTTCGTCGCGGTGCTTGCTTCCTACACCGCGCTCGACCTCTCCGGTCGCATCGCCACGGCCAAGGGTCGCGCCATCTACTTGTGGATGCTGGGCGGGGCATTGGCCATGGGCGTGGGCGTGTGGTCCATGCACTTTATCGGCATGTTGGCGCTCAGGCTGCCGTTCGCCCTGGGTTTTGACCTGGACATTACCGCGTTGTCGCTGTTGATCGCGGTGTTGTCCTGCGGCTTTGCCTTGTGGCTGGTCAGCCAGCAGCGCCTGCCTATGTGGCAACTGGGGTTTGGCGCGCTGATCATGGGCGCCGGCATCAGCAGCATGCATTACACCGGCATGGCCGCGATGCGGATGCTGCCGGGCATCGATTACGACCCCGCGTTGTTTGGCGCCTCGTTGCTGATCGCGGTGGCGGCGTCTGGCGCGGCACTGTGGATCGCCTTCAATCTGCGGCGCAACACGCCTTATGTGCGTCTGGCGCGCGGTGGCGCCGCCGTGGTGATGGGCGTGGCCATCGTCGGCATGCACTACACCGGCATGGCGGCGGCGCGTTTTGCCGACGACAGTTTCTGCGGCGCCGCGCTGACCGGCTTGAGCGGCAAGGGCCTGGATAACCTGGTGTTGGTCACCAGCCTGGCCGTGCTGGTTATCGCGCTGCTCACGTCGTTGCTCGACGCGCGCCTGGAGGCGCGTACCGCGGTGCTGGCCGACTCGCTGACGTTGGCCAATCAGGAACTGACCCACCTGGCCCTGCACGACACCCTGACCGGCCTGCCCAATCGCACCCTGCTCGCCGACCGGATTCAGCAAGCCATGCAGGCGGTGAAAGAGCAGGGCGGTTGCCTGGCCCTGATGTTTATCGACCTGGACGGCTTCAAGCCGGTCAATGATGCCTTCGGCCATCACATGGGCGACCAGTTGTTGCGCGAAGTCAGTCAGCGCCTGCGTGAAGATCTGCGCAGCCAGGACACCCTGGCGCGCATCGGCGGTGATGAGTTTGTGCTGCTGGTGCAACTGACGCAGCCCAATGATGCCCTGGGCCTTGCCGAACGCCAGGTGGTGCTGATCAATCGCGCGTTCCAGGTGGCCGAACACGTGCTGAAAATTTCAGCCAGCGTCGGTATCGCGATGTTCCCGGGCAATGGCAGTACGCCCCAGGAACTGCTGATGAACGCCGACGCCGCGATGTACCACGCCAAGGGCATGGGCAAGAATGGCTACAGCTTCTTCGATGTGTCGATGAACTCTAACGCGCGCAAGCAACTGCAGTTGTTGCAGGACTTGCGCAACGCAGTCGAGCAGCAGCAGTTCCGCTTGTACTACCAGCCCAAGTTCGACGCCGTCAGCGGTGCCCCGATAGGCGCCGAAGCCTTGCTGCGCTGGGAGCATCCGCAAGAGGGCTTGTTGCTGCCGGCGGCCTTTATCGAGCTGGCGGAAAAGACCGGGCTGATCATTCCGATTGGCGAGTGGGTGCTCGACGAAGCCTG
Organism: Pseudomonas veronii; assembly: GCF_002028325.1. NCBI lineage: Bacteria > Pseudomonadati > Pseudomonadota > Gammaproteobacteria > Pseudomonadales > Pseudomonadaceae > Pseudomonas > Pseudomonas veronii. Next base: position 3,036,083 of record NZ_CP018420.1, read on the forward strand.
CCGTCAGATGCGCGTGTGGTACGCCCAGGGTTATGAAGACTGGCGAATCGCGGTGAACCTGTCGGCGTTGCAGTTTTGCCACGCCGGCCTGGTCAAAAGTGTCGCCACCGCGTTGGATCGCCACCAGTTGCCGGCCAACAGCCTGACGCTGGAGATTACCGAAACCACCGCCATGAGCGATGCCGATGCGAGCATGACGGTGTTGCAGCAGCTGTCGGAAATGGGGGTCGATCTGTCCATTGATGACTTCGGCACCGGCTATTCCAGCCTGATGTACCTCAAGCGCCTGCCGGCCAACGAACTGAAGATCGACCGTGGCTTTGTGCGAGACCTGGAACATGACGTCGACGACGCCGCCATCGTCTCGGCCATCGTCGCCCTGGGCCAGGCCCTTGGGCTGCGGATTGTCGCCGAAGGGGTGGAAACCGATGTCCAGCAGAGCTTCCTCACCCGTCTGGGGTGCAACGCGTTGCAGGGCTATTTGCTCGGGCATCCGTTACCGGCGGATGGCTTCATGGCCGACATCCTGCGGGCACAAGCAGCGCTGGCGCCTGACAAGCAGCGTGCTTGACGGGTATTCTTGGGGCCAACTCTAAACATTTGGTTGATTCAGGAGAGCGTAGGCATGGACAAAGTCCTCATCATCACCGGGGGCGGTCGTGGGATTGGCGCCGCGACGGCATTGCTGGCGGCTCGCCAGGGCTATCGCATTTGCATCAACTTCCAGTCGGACGAAGAGGCCGCTCATCGCGTGCTCGACCAGGTCCGCGCGCTGGGTGCCCAGGCCATTGCGGTGCGCGCCGATGTGAGCATCGAGGATGAGGTGATCGCGCTGTTCCATCGTGTTGACAACGAGTTGGGGCGGGTGACGGCACTGGTCAACAATGCCGGCACCGTGGGGCATAAATCCCGTGTTGATGAAATGTCCGAGTTCCGCATCCTGAAGATCATGAAGACCAACGTGCTCGGCCCGATTCTGTGCGCCAAGCACGCGGTGCTGCGTATGTCGCCCCGGCATGGTGGGCAGGGCGGCAGCATCGTCAATGTGTCGTCGGTGGCGGCGCGCCTCGGTTCGCCGGGTGAATATGTCGACTACGCCGCCTCCAAGGGCGCGCTGGACAGCTTTACCATCGGGCTGTCGAAGGAAGTGGCGGGCGAGGGCATTCGTGTCAACGCGGTGCGCCCCGGCTATATCTACACCGACTTCCATGCCCTGAGCGGTGATCCGGACCGGGTCAGCAAGCTGGAGTCCGGGATTCCCATGGCCCGTGGCGGCCGGCCGGACGAGGTGGCGGAGGCGATTGTCTGGTTGTTGTCGGACAAGGCGTCCTATGCCACCGGGACGTTCGTCGACCTGGGCGGCGGTCGTTGAGGCCCTCGGCCTTCAGCTCGGCAGATGGCGCAGCACTTCATAGCCTTTAAAGGAAAACGCCTTGAGCCGGCTGGCTTCGGAGTTATCCAGGGTGCTGTAGCCGTCGTTGAAGAACCCATCGATACGCCCGTTGCGGGCATGGCTGCCATTCAAGGTGCGGTCGTCAAGGTTGTCGAGAAACTGCAGCACTTTTTCCAGGTTGTAAGCCGCGTCAGCACGCGCATCCGGGTCTGCGTTGGATGGGGTCCAGTCACCGACCTGCTGCTTAAGATCATCAGCGATCGCGTAACTGTCGCGGCCTTGCAGGAAGTGCGTCATGACCGGGCTCTGGTCGATGATCTGCTGTGCCGAGCGCAGGTCGCCGGCCGGTCGGTCCAGCGGAGCGTACATCTCGCGAACCTGCTTTTGTTCGACGGCACGCATGTAGTTGGGCGGGATGGGCAGGTGTGCAAGCCTTGGGGGGACAGAAACGCTCATAGGAAACCTCTGGTTCGAACCAGGAATAGTGAGTGTCCTGTGTGGTACGTGCGTCGATCTGGTTCCGCGTCAAAACGAGCGCACAATGCGTCCCAACGTCTCCATCGCTTTTTCCGATGCTTCCGACCACGGGCTGCCGTAGTTCAAGCGGATACAGTTCCTGAAACGCTGGGTCGCCGAAAAAATCGGCCCCGGCGCGATGCTGATGCCCTGGGCCAAGGCCATCTGGAACAACTTCAATGAGTCCGTCTGCTCCGGCAATTCCAGCCAGAGGAAATACCCGCCGGCCGGCTGGCTGACCCGCGTCTGCGCCGGAAAATACCGGGCGATGGCCGCAAGCATGGCGCTTTGCTGTTCTTCCAGGGCGTAGCGCAATTTGCGCAAGTGCCGGTCATAGCCGCCATGTTGCAGGTAGTCGGCAATCGCCGCCTGGGCGGGCATCGACGGGCACAACGAGGTCATCAGCTTCAAACGCTCGACCTTCTGCGCATAGCGCCCGGCCGCCACCCAGCCAATGCGATAACCCGGTGCGAGGCTCTTGGCGAAGGAGCCGCAGTGCATCACCAGGCCCTCGGTGTCGAAGGCCTTGGCGGGTTTCGGTGCCTGTTGTCCGTAGTACAACTCTGCGTAGACGTCGTCCTCGATCAACGGCACCTGATGGCGGCGCAGCAGCTCCACCAATTCCTGTTTCTTCGCTTCCGGCAGCGTGGCGCCCATGGGGTTCTGGAAACTGGTCATGGTCCAACAGGCTTTGATCGGGTAGCGCTCCAGGCTTTGCGCCAGGGCGTTGAGGTCGATGCCGTCACGCGGATGCACGGGGATTTCCACCGCTTTGAGTTTCAGGCGTTCGAGCACTTGCAGGCAGGCATAAAACGCCGGTGCTTCAATGGCCACCAGATCGCCCGGCTCGGTGACGGCCTGCAGGCACAGGTTCAGGGCTTCGAGGGCGCCGTTGGTGATCAGCAGCTCTTCCATCGGCAACATCAGGCCGCCGACCATATAACGCAGGGCAATCTGCCGGCGCAGTTGCGGGTTGCCCGGCGACATGTCGGTGACCACCAGGCGCGGGTCCATCTCACGGGCGGCGCTGGCCAGGGAGCGGGCCAGGCGGGGCAGCGGGAACAGCATCGGGCTGGGGAAGGCCGAGCCGAACGGCACGGTATTCGGGTCTTTGATGGACTCGAGCACCGAGAACACCAATTCGCTCACATCGACTTCGGTGGATTCATGCACGTGTTCACTCACCACCGGTTCGGAGAACGGGCTGGGCGCATGGGTGTTGACGAAGTAGCCGGAACGCGGTCGTGCCCGGATCAGGCCGCGGCGTTCCAGCAGGTAGTACGCCTGGAACACCGTGGACGGGCTGACGCCGTAGGTCTGGCTGGCATAGCGCACCGAAGGCACTCGCTGGCCAGGGCCGAGCACGCCGGAGCGGATCAGTTCTGCGATGTCGTCGGCGAATTTTTCGTAGCGTTTCATGGTAGCCAAATTATTCTTCTCAAGATGTACGCAGGGCGAAATGTGGCCGCCGGCTGAGCGGCTGCCACATTTGATCTCTTATGCTGGCCAACCCTCAGCGGTTCAACGGTGCCACGAAACGGCTGTCGGCAGCGCTGTAGACCCATGGTTCGTCGACGTCGGTGACCTTGAAGCGCAGGATCTGCGAACTGCTCGCCGGCTTGTCCGCCAGCAACGCCACCGACACCGGCACGTCGCTGATTTCCCCCGGGGCCAGGCTGATCTGGGTCTTGCCTTGCAGCTGGAAGCCTTCGCCATCCACCAGTTCCAGGCGGTAGTCCTGGGGTTGCTGGGTCTTGTTGATGACCTTGAGGCTGTAGATGTTTTCGATCAGGCCCTGGCTGTTTTCGCGGAACATGCCGCGGTCCTTGGTCACGTCCAGCGACACCATCGGCCGCTGCACCAGTGCCACGACCAACGCCGCGATCATCACCAGCAGCACCGCACTGTAGCCGATCAGGCGTGGCCTGAGCAGGTGGGTCTTGCCGCCTTGCAGTTGATGTTCGCTGGTGTAGCTCACCAGGCCGCGGGCGTAGCCCATTTTGTCCATGATCGAGTCGCAGGCATCGATGCACGCCGCGCAGCCGATGCATTCCATTTGCAGGCCGTCGCGGATATCGATGCCGGTGGGGCACACTTGCACGCACAATTGGCAATCGATGCAGTCGCCGAGGCCGACGTCCGCCGGTTTGGCTTCACGCTTGCGCGGGCCGCGGTGTTCGCCACGGGCCGCATCGTAGGAGATGGTCAGCGTGTCTTTGTCGAACATCACGCTCTGGAACCGCGCATACGGGCACATATGCATGCACACCGCTTCGCGCAGCCAGCCGGCGTTGAGGTAAGTGGCGGCGGTGAAAAACACCACCCAGAACAGGCTCACGCCGCCCATCTGCCAGGTCAGCAGTTCGCTGGCCAGCGGGCGAATGGGTGTGAAGTAACCGACAAAGGTCAACCCGGTCAGCACGCTGATACTCAGCCACAGCGTATGTTTGGCCGAGCGCCGTGCCAGTTTGTTCAGGCTCCAGGGTGCCGCTTGCAGCTTGATACGCTGGTTGCGCTCGCCTTCGGTGACTTTTTCGCACCACATGAACAGCCAGGTGAACGAGCTTTGCGGGCAGGTGTAGCCGCACCACACCCGGCCGGCGAACACGGTGATCGCAAACAGGCCGAAGGCGCAGATGATCAACAGCGCCGACAGCAGGATGAAGTCCTGCGGCCAGAACGTGGCGCCGAATATGTGGAACTTGCTTTCGGCCAAGTCCCACAGTACGGCCTGGCGCCCGCCCCAGTTCAGCCACACCGTGCCGAAAAACGCCAGGAACAGAAAGCCTGCACCAGCCACGCGCAAGGTGCGGTACAGGCCGGTGAAGCTACGGGTATGGATCTGGTTATCGCTGGATTTGGCCGTCACCTTCTTCGGGTGCGCAGGCTCGTGGATTTCCACGGTTCGGACGGGGATCATTTCGCTCATGGTCGTTTGCTCATCAGCCTCCATCAGGCCGGTGAACTATGCTCGTCGTGCTGTTTGCATAACAGACTCAGGTGTGGCGATAAAAAGCGGATCAGATGCGCTGCAAAGGCCCTGCTGCGACAATGTGCTGCACCCCGTGGCGCCTGGGGCGCAGCTCGATTCAGCGTGTGCTGATACAGATCAATCAAATCACCGAATCACTGTCGCTGGCCTTCAGGTGTTTGCGCCCATCCTGGGCGCCGGCGACGGTCAGCGCGTCGGCCTCGACCTCGGTGATGTAGATCCGGTCGTCGTTCAGCGCCACAAAAGACATGGATTTTTCGCTGTCGGTACTGACGGTGACCTGGGACGCCGGCAGGCTTTGTTCCTGGCCGTTGTCATCGACCGTGAAGTAGCAGATCTGGTTTTCGATACGTACAGGCATGGTGAACTCCTTGTCATCGTCTGGTGATGGTGAGGGGATAGCATTGGGCTGAGGGTTCCTCCACCCGCACGGGCGGGTCTTGCGGCGGTTCCTCCTCAGGAGGCGCAGCCGGTTCGGTGGGCGGCAGGGTCGGCTTGTCGATATTCGGATCGGGCGTTTGCGCGGGAATCGGGATATTCATCGGTGTGGCCTCCTTTGTGCTTTGCTCTATCGGTGGACAGCCGCCCGGGGGAATTGATTCCCCCCGTCGATGGCGGCACATCCACCTGAACTTTTCACCCGGCCCCGGGCTCGGACCTTATGTGGCCCTGCTCAGGGAGAGCGGTGCCGTATCAGAATTCGGATCAAGCAAAGAGCGTCCACAGGGCGTAAGGGGAAGATGCTCGATGACTGCTGAAACACTGACTCCAGACGATTGTGTATTGCCGCTGTCCCAGGCGTTATTGCTGCCTCGCATAGCGATTGAAAGCACCATGCCGGTGATCGACGGCGGCGAATTTGCGGTCAAGGCCGTGGTGGGCCAACGCATCAATGTCACCAGCAAGGTGTTCGCCGACGGCCACGACACGCTTGCGGTGCTGATCCGCTGGCGCGCCTTGCACGATGAAAGCTGGCACAGCGAGGTCATGGCCGATATCGGCAACGACGGTTGGGAGGGCGCGTTTACCGTCACCGCCCAAGGGCCCCATGAATATTGCATCGAAGCCTGGATCGATACCTTTGCCAGCTTCTGCTACGAACTGCGCAAGAAACATGAGGCTGGCGTGCCGGTCAGCCTTGAGTTGCAGGAAGGCCGCAGCCTGGTGCTGCTGGCCGCCGAGCGCAGTGACAGTGAGCTGCGCGAGCGCCTGATGCGCTTGCACCACGAGCTCTCCGGCCTGCTGGAAACCGAGCAGGTTGCGCTGTTCCTGCACGAAGACAGTGCGTACCTGATGACCCGGGCTGATCACCGCGCCTATTTGAGCATCAGTCCCGCGTACCCGCTCGACGTGGAGCGCGAGCGTGCGCAGTTTGCCAGTTGGTATGAGCTGTTTCCGCGCTCTATCACCGACCATCCAGCGCGTCACGGTACGTTCCTCGACGTGCATTCGCGGCTGTCGATGATCCATGACATGGGGTTCGACGTGCTGTACTTCCCGCCGATCCACCCCATCGGCCGCAGCCACCGTAAAGGCAAAAACAATGCCTTGAGGGCCGAGCAGCACGATCCGGGCAGCCCCTACGCGATCGGCAGCGAGGAGGGCGGCCATGACGCGATTCATCCGCAACTGGGCAGCCGCGACGATTTTCGGCGCCTGGTCAAGGCCGCCGCCGACCATGGCCTGGAAGTCGCCCTGGACTTCGCCATTCAGTGCTCCCAGGACCACCCGTGGCTCAAGCAGCACCCGGGCTGGTTCAACTGGCGCCCGGACGGCACGATCAAATACGCGGAAAACCCGCCGAAAAAGTACCAGGACATCGTCAACGTCGATTTCTACGCCGCCGATGCGATCCCCAGCCTGTGGACCGAACTGCGTGACATCGTGCTCGCTTGGGTCGAGGAGGGCGTGAAGACATTCCGCGTCGATAACCCTCACACCAAGCCGCTGCCATTCTGGCAATGGCTGATCAGCGATGTGCGGTCCAAGTACCCGGAGGTGATCTTCCTCGCCGAAGCATTCACCACACCGGCGATGATGGCGCGCCTGGGCAAGGTCGGTTACTCCCAGAGCTACACCTATTTCACCTGGCGCAACACCAAGGCCGAGCTGAGCGAGTACCTGGCGCAATTGAACGAGTCGCCCTGGCGCGAGTGCTACCGGCCGAACTTCTTCGTCAACACCCCGGACATCAACCCCGCTTTCCTGCATGAGTCCGGGCGCCCGGGTTTCTTGATCCGCGCCGCGCTGGCGAGCATGGGCTCGGGGTTGTGGGGCATGTATTCCGGCTTCGAACTGTGCGAAGCCGCGCCGGTGCCGGGCAAGGAAGAGTACCAGGACTCGGAAAAATACGAGATCCGCCCGCGGGACTTCACCGCACCCGGCAACATCATCGCCGAGATCGCCCAACTCAACCGCATCCGCCGGCAAAACCCGGCATTGCACACGCATCTGGGGCTGACGCTCTACAACGCCTGGAACGAGAACATCCTGTACTTCGGCAAGCGCAGCGAAGACGGCAGCAATTTCATCCTGGTGGCGGTCAACCTCGACCCATTCAATGCCCAGGAAGCGCAATTCGAATTGCCGCTGTGGGAGCTGGGCCTGCCGGACGACGCCCACACCCAGGGCGAAGATTTGATGAACGGCCATCGCTGGACGTGGTACGGCAAGACCCAATGGATGCGGCTGGAGCCGCAGATGCCGTTCGGGATCTGGCGCATTACCACGTACTAAGGATCGACATGTGGGCGGGGGCTAGCTCCCGAAAGCGCTATGCCAGCCAATGGATCAAGTGACTGTCCTGCCGCTATCGGGCGCAAGCCCCCCGCACATCGACCCGCTTCAGTCCGCAAGAATCCTCGAGTTTTCAGGAGTTTCCAATGGCGAAGAAACCCAAGGCTGCCACCTTTATCAAAGACCCGCTGTGGTACAAGGACGCGGTGATCTATCAGGTTCACGTCAAATCCTATTTCGACTCCAATAACGACGGCATCGGTGACTTTCCCGGGCTGATCGCCAAACTCGACTACATCGCCGACCTCGGTGTGAACACCATCTGGCTCCTGCCGTTCTACCCCTCGCCACGTCGCGACGACGGTTATGACATCGCCGAGTACCGCGGCGTGCACAGCGACTACGGGACCATGGCCGACGCCCGGCGCTTTATCGCCGAAGCCCACCAGCGCGGGCTGCGGGTGATCACCGAACTGGTGATCAACCACACCTCCGACCAGCACCCGTGGTTTCAGCGCGCACGCAAGGCCAAGCCCGGTTCGGCGGCGCGGGACTTCTACGTGTGGTCCGACGACGATCAGAAGTACGACGGTACGCGCGTCATCTTCCTCGATACCGAGAAGTCCAACTGGACCTGGGACCCGGTGGCCGGCCAGTACTTCTGGCACCGTTTCTATTCGCACCAGCCCGACCTCAACTTCGACAATCCGCAAGTGATGAAAGCCGTGCTGTCGGTGATGCGCTTCTGGCTCGACATGGGCATCGACGGCCTGCGCCTGGACGCGATCCCGTACCTGATCGAGCGCGACGGCACCAACAACGAAAACCTGCCGGAGACCCACGACGTCCTCAAGCAGATCCGCGCCGAGATCGACGCTCATTACCCCGACCGCATGCTGCTGGCCGAAGCCAACCAGTGGCCGGAAGACACGCAGATGTACTTCGGTGACAAAAAGGGCGACGACGGCGATGAATGCCACATGGCCTTTCACTTCCCGCTGATGCCGCGCATGTACATGGCGTTGGCCCAGGAGGACCGTTTCCCGATCACCGACATCCTGCGCCAGACCCCGGAAATCCCGGCCAATTGCCAATGGGCGATCTTCCTGCGCAACCACGATGAACTGACCCTGGAAATGGTCACCGACAAAGAACGCGACTACCTGTGGAACTACTACGCCGCCGACCGTCGCGCGCGGATCAACCTGGGCATTCGCCGGCGCCTGGCGCCGCTGATGGAGCGTGACCGGCGTCGCGTCGAACTGCTCAACAGCCTGCTGTTGTCGATGCCGGGCACGCCGACCCTGTATTACGGCGATGAAATCGGCATGGGCGACAACATCTACCTGGGCGACCGCGACGGCGTGCGAACGCCGATGCAGTGGTCCATCGACCGCAACGGCGGCTTTTCCCGCGCCGACCCGGCCAGCCTGGTGCTGCCGCCGATCATGGACGCGCAATACGGCTATCAGTCGGTCAACGTCGAAACCCAGGCCCAGGACCCGCATTCGCTGCTCAACTGGACCCGCCGCATGCTCGCGGTGCGCAAGCAGTCCAAGGCCTTCGGCCGCGGCAGCTTGAAGATGCTCTCGCCGAGCAACCGGCGCATCCTCGCGTATACCCGCGAATTCACCGGGGACGACGGCCGCACCGAGATCATCCTGTGCGTGGCCAACGTCTCGCGCAGCGCCCAGGCGGCCGAGTTGGACCTCTCGGCCTTCGCCGGCATGGTGCCGGTGGAGATGCTCGGCGGTAATGCGTTCCCGCCCATCGGCCAGTTGAATTTCCTGCTGACCCTGGCGCCGTATGGCTTCTATTGGTTCGTGCTGGCGGCGGAAAACCAGATGCCCAGCTGGCATGTGGAACCGGTGCAAAGCATGCCGGACTTCACCACCCTGGTTCTGAAAAAACGCATGGAGGAGCTGCTCGACGCACCGTGTCGCGCCGTCCTGGAGCACACCTCGCTGCCGGCCTGGCTGCCCAAGCGCCGCTGGTTCGCCGGCAAGGACACGGCCATCGACAGCGTGCATATCGCTTACGGCGTGCGGTTCGGCGACCTGCAGCACCCGGTGCTGCTCAGCGAAATCGAGGTGAGCGCCGGGGGGCAGGTCAGCCGTTACCAGTTGCCGTTCGGCTTTCTCGGCGAAGACCAGTTCACCAGCGCCTTGCCGCAACAACTGGCCCTGGCCCGTGTGCGGCGCGTGCGTCAGGTGGGGTTGGTGACCGATGCGTTCAGCCTGGAACACTTTATCCGCGCGGTGATCCAGGCCTTGCAGGCCGGCACCGTGTTGAACAGCAGCGAGGGCGAGCTGCGCTTTGAAGCCACGCCGCAACTGGCCAGGCTGCCGCTGACCGATGAGTCGCCCGTGCGCTACCTGGCTGCCGAGCAGTCCAACAGCTCGGTGGTGGTGGGCGAGAGCCTGGTGCTCAAGTTGATCCGCAAGGTCAGCGCCGGGGTCCATCCGGAGCTGGAGATGAGCGCCTACCTGACCGCAGCCGGTTACCCGAACATTTCGCCGTTGCTCGGTTCGATGATTCGGCGTGACGGCCAGGGCCAGGACAACCTGTTGATGATTGCCCAGGGCTACCTGAGCAACCAGGGCGACGCCTGGGGCTGGACCCAGAACAACCTGGAGCGCGCGATCCGCGACGAACAGGCCGAAGCGATGTCCGAACAGGAGCAGCATTACAACGCCTTGGGCGAGCTGGCCGACTTTGCCGCTTTGCTCGGGCAGCGCCTGGGTGAAATGCACGGCGTGCTGGCGGCGCCGACGGCCAACCCAGACTTCCAAGCCGAAGTCACCACCGCCAAGGATGCCGAGGCCTGGGCCAAGGACATTGCGGCGCAGATCGAGCGCGCCCTGCAATTGCTCAAACTGCATCAAAACCAATTGAACCCGGCCGATCAGGCGCGGGTCAGTGAATTGTTGGAGCAGAAAAAAGCCATCGGCGCTCAGGTCCGGGCGTTGGCGCAGGCCACGTTGGGCGGCTTGCGCATTCGCGTCCACGGTGACTTGCACCTGGGCCAGGTGCTGGTAGTGAAAGGCGACGCTTACCTGATCGACTTTGAAGGGGAACCGGCGCGGCCGCTGCACGAACGGCGCGGCAAGCACAGCCCCTATAAAGACGTCAGCGGCGTGCTGCGTTCGTTTGATTACGCGGCGGCCATGGCCCTGAATGTGCAAGGTGTGGACCACTCACCCGCAGCGGACGCGGCGCGCCAGCGTGTGACCGAGCGCTACCTGATTGAGGCGCGTCTGGCATTTATCAAGGCTTATCACGCGGCGACGGCTACACTGGCGCATGACTGGCAGGATGCCAAAGGCCAGGACGCAGCGCTGACCTTGTTCAGCCTGGAAAAGGCCGCGTATGAAGTGGCTTATGAAGCGGAAAACCGCCCGACCTGGCTGCCGGTGCCCTTGCAGGGTTTGCACGGTTTGCTCAGCGGGCTCATACCTGGATCGAAATCTGTACGCGGTGGGGAGACGTCATGAGTTTTACGAATAAAGAACCGCTGCAGCCGAAACTGACAGCAATGCCGGCGTCCAACGACGTCGAAGCGCTGGTGCGCGCCGAACACCATGATCCGTTCTCGATTCTCGGGCCCCATGATGACGAGCAGGGCGGCCAGTTTGTCCGTGCGTTCCTGCCGGAGGCCTTGAGCGTCCAACTGCTGAGTCGCGACACTGGCGAGCCGATCGGCAGCCTCGACGCGACCCAGGTGCCGGGTCTGTTTATCGGGCATTTCAGCAGTCGCCAGGCCTACCTGTTGAAGATCCAATGGGCCGGTGGCGAACAGATCACCGAAGACCCTTACAGTTTCCAGCAACTGCTGCTGGGGGAAATGGACCTGTACCTGTTTGCCGAAGGCAATCACCGTGACCTCAGCAGTTGCCTGGGCGCCCAGTTGACCACGGTCGATGGCGTGCAGGGCGTGCGGTTCGCCGTGTGGGCACCGAACGCCCGGCGCGTGTCGGTGGTCGGTGACTTCAATATTTGGGACGGCCGCCGCCACCCGATGCGCCTGCGCCATCCGGCTGGTGTGTGGGAGATCTTTATCCCACGCTTGCAAGCGGGCGCGGCCTACAAATACGAGATTCTCGGGGCCCACGGCATTTTGCCGCTCAAGGCCGACCCGATGGCCCTGGCCACCCAGATGCCGCCCGACACGGCATCGAAAGTCGCGTCGCCGTTGCAGGTCGACTGGCAGGATCACACGTGGATGCAGGCGCGTGCGCAAAAGCAGAAGCCCACGGCGCCGCTGTCGATTTATGAGTTGCACCTGGGCTCCTGGCAGTGCGAACTGGACGAGGCCGGAGAGGTTTCGCGCCAGTACGGCTGGGGTGAACTGGCCGAGCGGCTGATTCCGTATGTGCAACAGCTGGGCTTTACCCATATCGAGCTGATGCCGATCATGGAACACCCGTTCGGCGGTTCCTGGGGCTATCAAGCGTTGTCCCAGTTCGCGCCGACTGCGCGCTTCGGTTCGCCGCAGGCATTCGCCGAGTTCGTCAATGCCTGTCACCAGGCCGACATCGGCGTGATCCTCGACTGGGTGCCGGCGCATTTTCCCACCGATGCCCACGGCCTCGCGCAATTCGATGGCACGGCGTTGTACGAATACGCCAACCCGCTGGAAGGCTTCCACCAGGATTGGGACACGCTGATCTACAACCTGGGTCGCACCGAAGTACATGGCTTTATGCTGGCCTCGGCGCTGCATTGGCTCAAACACTTCCACGTCGATGGCCTGCGCGTCGATGCCGTGGCCTCGATGCTGTATCGCGACTATTCGCGCAAGGCCGGCGAATGGGTGCCCAACCGCCATGGCGGCCGCGAGAACCTCGAAGCCATCGACTTCCTGCGGCACTTGAACGACGTGGTCGCCCTCGAAGCCCCCGGCGCGCTGGTGATCGCCGAAGAATCCACGGCCTGGCCGGGCGTCAGCCAGCCAACCCAACAGGGCGGCCTGGGCTTCAACTACAAGTGGAACATGGGCTGGATGAACGATTCCCTGCATTACATCCAGCAAGACCCGGTGTACCGCGCCCACCATCACAATGAACTGAGTTTTGGCCTGGTGTATGCCTGGTCCGAGCGTTTCATCCTGCCGATCTCCCACGATGAAGTGGTCCACGGCAAGCACTCGCTGATCGACAAGATGCCCGGCGACCGCTGGCAGAAATTCGCCAACCTACGCGCCTACCTGAGTTTCATGTGGACGCACCCGGGCAAGAAGCTGCTGTTCATGGGCTGCGAGTTCGGCCAATGGCGCGAGTGGAACCACGACCAGCAACTGGACTGGTACCTGCTGCAATACCCCGAACACCGTGGGGTGCAGAAGCTGGTGAGTGACTTGAATCGCCTGTACCGCGAGGAACCGGCCCTGTATGAACAGGACGACGCGCCCCAGGGCTTCCAGTGGCTGATCGGCGACGATGCGATCAACAGCGTCTACGCCTGGCTGCGCTGGAGCAAGGACGGCAGGCCGGTGCTGGTGGTGGCCAACTTCACCCCGGTGCCGCGTGAAGCCTACAAGGTCGGCGTACCGTTCGCCGGGCGTTGGAGCGAGGTGATCAACAGCGATGCGGACACGTATGCCGGTTCGAATTATGGCAATGGCGGAGGGGTCTTCACCGAGGATGAACCGCATCATGGTCAACCGGTATCGCTGTCGTTGAATCTGCCGCCATTGGGCGTGCTGATTTTGCGTCCGCAAGACAGTTAACGGCGCCAAGGTGCTGGCGTCTATTGTCCGCGCTAGTGGCAGGGTGCCACAATGGCACCTTTGTCGCGGCAGTTGAATCAGGCGGTTTTCATGAATGGCCTTGGGCATGAGCAAGACCAGGATTGCGTTATTGAGGGGCAGGTGCGAACCGACCGTTTGCATCAGCTGTTTCGTCAGTCATTTGCCGCCATTTTCGGCAGTTATTTCGCGGCGGCGATGCTTTGCTGGCTGTGTTGGGACCGTTTTGACCACCAGGTCATGCAGGTATGGCTGGCGGTGCTGGCGGCGTCATCGCTGCTGCGGGTGAAAATGTTCCTCGAGTGGTTTCGCAGCCCCCACAGCGAGCGCACGCCGGAACGCTGGGAGCGCCGTTACTGGCTCACCTTGATACTGTCCGCGAGCATCTGGGGCGCCGGCGCCTTTGCCGTAATGCCCAGCGACGACCGGATGTCCCAAGTACTGGTGATGTTGTTTACCGTGGGCATGTCCGTCAGCGCTGTCTCGTGCTATTCGGCCTATCGCTACATGACCATGGTGTCCATGGGCCTGGTGTTGCTGCCGTGTACGCTGTGGCTGCTGTTTCAGCCGTCATCGATGCAGGTCGGCGTGGCGATTGCGGTGCTGGTGTTTTCCTCGTTTGTGGTCAGTGCCACGCGCAAGTTGTCCGGCGCCCTGGAAAAAGCCTTCCGCCTGACCAGGCAGATGGAACGCGCCCACACTATTTCCGCGCGCGCCGCACAGACCGATGAACTCACCGGGCTGATGAACCGTCGCGCGTTTTTCGAACATGCACAATTGCTGTACGCGCAGTGCCGCCTCAACCGGCAGCCGCTGTGTGCGTTAATGATCGACATGGACCACTTCAAGGAAATCAACGATACCTACGGCCATCAGGCCGGCGACCAGGTATTGCGGCAGATCGGCGGAGTGATCACCGCGTCGTTTCGCCAGGCCGATGTGTACGGTCGCCTGGGGGGCGAGGAGTTTGCGGTGTTGCTGCCCAATACCTCGCTGGAAACCGCCCGGGGTATCGCTGAGCAGTTGATCAAGGCCATCTCCTGCATGGCTTCCGAACCTGTGCAGGGCATGACCGCCAGTCTCGGCGTGGCGTCGACCTGCACCTTGGATGGCGACCTGCACGCGTTGATGAACACCGCCGACAAGGCGCTGTACCGCGCCAAGGCCCTCGGCCGCAATCAAGTGGTCGTGGCGGAGTAGGGCTCAGTCCTTGAACATGGCCTTGGCCAGCACCCGCGCCACCTGGTCGGCGGAGTAGGGCTTGGCGAGAAACTCGAACCCTTCGTAGCCGCTTTCCGCGAGTTCTTCGCTGTAGCCGGAGGTGAGCACCACCGGCAGGTCGGCGCGACGTTGGCGCAGGAGCTTGGCCATCGCCACGCCGGTCATGCCCGGCATCACCACGTCGGAGAAAATCGCGTCGAAAGCCGCAGCATCCGGACCGGCCAGCGCCAGCGCCTGTTCGGCATCGGTCGCCCAGGTGGTCTGGTAACCGAGGTCCTGGAGGATCTGGTTGGCGAAACGGCCTACGTCCAGGTTGTCTTCCACGATCAGGATGTTGCGCAGGCTCGTGTCGTGGGGCGGTGCCGGGTCACTAGGGGAGGGCTCGTGGCGGGCGTCCTCCGGCTCGACCTCGGGCAGGTACAGGGTAAACACCGTGCCCTGGCCAAGACAGCTGGCCACGTCGACATTGCCATCGGACTGCTTGGCGAAGCCGAACACCTGTGACAACCCCAGGCCCGTGCCTTTGCCCACGGCCTTGGTGGTAAAGAACGGCTCGAAAATGCGCTCGAACGTTTCCCCCGGAATGCCGCTGCCGGTGTCGGCCAGGGCCACCGTGACAAACGGCTGGCAGGCTTGGGCATCGCCCCGGATGCGCGGCATCGCGTCCACCGTGCCCACGCGCAGGGTCAGGGTGCCCTGGCCGTCCATGGCATCGCGGGCGTTGAGTGCGATATTGATCAGCGCGGTTTCGAACTGGCTCGAGTCGACCCGGACATGGCACGGCCGCTCGGGCAATTGAACCTGCACATGAATGCGCGCACCGGTGACACTCTCGAGCATCTCGCCAATGTCCTTGACCCGCTGCGCCACATCGAAGACTTCCGGGTTCAGCGGTTGGCGGCGCGCGAACGCAAGCAACTGGCTGGTCAACTTGCTGGCGCGCTCGACGGTGTCGGATACCGCGCGCATGTAGCGTTGGCGCCGTTCTTCGGGCAGCCCGGGCTGACGCAAAAAGTCCACCGACGAACGAATGATGGTCAGCAGGTTGTTGAAGTCATGGGCCACGCCGCCGGTCAATTGGCCGATGGCTTCGAGTTTCTGCGATTGACGCAACGCCGCTTCGGCCTGGGCCAGCGCAGCGGTGCGTTCTTCCACACGCTGCTCGAGGGTGGCGTTCAATTCGGTAAAGGCCGCCAACCCTTCGCGCACGGCGGCATCGGCGCGCACCCGTTCGATGTGCGCCCAGGACCGCTCGGTGACTTCGGCCAACAGTGCCAGGTCATACGGCGACCAGGTCCGCTCTGCTGTGCAGTGAACCGCCATCAAGGCCGTAAGGCGACCGTGTTTGATCAGTGGTATGCAGATCGTGGCGGTGATGCCCAGGGCCTGGAACGCCGCGGCTTCCTGCGCGGGCAGTTCGAGCCGGTTGTTGCCGATCACCAGCGGCTCACCGGCCCGCAGGCACTTGACCGCGGTCTGCCCGAAGGCCTGCAGGCGGTAGTGGCCGACGATGCTGGGCGAGCCGGGAGCCGTCCAGTTGTCACGGATGGTGAAGCCGTCTTCATCGGCGTCCATATCGGCGTAGGCGCAGATGGACACTTGCAGGTGCTGCGCCAGCAGGTGCGTGGTGGCGGTCATGATGGCTTCGGCATCGGTGGCATTGGCGACCGTGCTGCCGATGGTATCCAGCACCGCAAGGCGGCGCGAAAGGAACACCGTGGCGGTGGTTTCGGTCACGGTGTCGAGCATGCCGACGACGTGGCCCCGCGGGTCGCGGATCGGGCTATAGCAGAACGTGAAGTACGCTTGTTCCGGCGCCGCGCCGCGTTCGATCACCAGCGGGAAGTTTTCGATATAGGTCGCATGGCCTTGGAAAGCCGCGTCGGCGATGGGGCTGATGTCGTCCCAGACCTCGCTCCAGATCTCGCTGAACGGACGCCCCAGGGCATAGGGTTTATTGCCCAGTATCGGAATGAACGCGTCGTTATAGAGGGTCGTCAATTGAGGCCCCCACACGATGGCTTGGGGGAAACTTGAAGCAAAGCACAGCGCCACGGTGGTCTTGAGCACATCCGGCCAGTGTTCCGGCGGACCCAGGGGCGTACTGGCCCAGTCGTGCTGGCGTACCCGCTCGGCCATGTCGCTGCTGCTTTGCAGCCAATTCATCATCGGGTGAACACCTTGTTTGCCACGGTCTGTTTGGATGCCTGATGCGTCAGGCCAATAAGCAACAGACAGAAATGATTGCTGCCGGTTCAGCGCAATTATCCATGAGATGGCACTTTGATGCTTCACCCGCTGGGATAGATCTCATCGCGGGTGTTCACTTACTGTTGTGTTCCGAACACCGCTGTCCAATAAATGCCTGCATCGCTCTTCGGGTCCATCGCGTAGGCGGCGCCCACTTCACGGAATTGCGGGTTCATCAGGTTGGCGCAATGGCCGGGGCTGGCGAGCCAGCCGTCCACCACTTTGCGCGGGGTGTCGAGGCCGGCCGCGATGTTTTCGCCGATGTTCTTCGCGCTGTACCCGGCCAGCTCGGCACGGTCGCCCGGGGTGCGGCCGTCGTGGTCCAGATGGTCGAAGAAATTGCCGTTGGCCATGTTGCGTGTGTGGCTGTTGGCGGCACTGGCCAAGGTGTCGTTCCACGACAGTGGCGTGGTCGCGGTGAACGCCTGGGGACCGCATTGGCGCGGTTGTGTGCGGGCGGCGTTGATCAGGTTCAGCAATTGCCTGCCTTCGGTCTGCCAATCGCCCAGGCCGCTGGACAGCAGTGGGCGGGCGAGCACGATGCGCCAGTCCTGGCCGCTGTTGCTCACGCCGATGTCGACGAATTGCGGATCCAGCACCACGCGGCAGAAACTCTCGCGCACGGCTTTCATGGCCGCCTGGGCATCCTTGGGCCCGGACAGGCTGATTGCCTGCACGTTGACCATCGGGTACGCCGCGCGGGCCAGGGCCTGCTGCAAGTCGCCGACATTACTGGCCGGCAGCACCAGGCGTGTATCGCTGGCCAGCGGTGGCAGTTCCTGGGAACCTTGGTCGCCGCAGCGTTGCACCTGGCTGCGGTAAGCGTTGATCTGTTGCACCAACTGACTTTCTTCATTCGCCATCGCGCTGGCGCAGAACACCAGGCTGGCGGCCAGCGTCGTCAGACCCATCATCAATGACAGCACGCGCATGGACGTTACCCTTGAACTTGAAAGTGCCCATGATGCGCGATGTAGGGGCGTCCATGCACCCGTTGGTCCGAACTTTTTTCCTCGGGTTTTGAATGCCGGATGTTCACGGCCCTGGTCATACAAGGCAAACGCCACCACCCGCCGCGCCGGCATGGCGAGGCTGATCAACCCGTCATGAGCGAGGATATTCGGCTCACGCCAGCTGACGCGCGGGCTGCCGCCGCCATGCCATGGCGCTGGCGAGCAGGATCAAAGCGAATGCCGCGGTAAAGGTTGCGTGCAGACCGTCAGCCACGGATTGCGGTGTGGCGTGGGTGACATCGGGAGTGGTCCAGGCAAACATCGCGCCCAATGCCGACGCACCGAAAATCAGCCCCAGGTTGCGTGACAGGTTCAGCAGGCCTGAGATCGTGCCTCGGCGTGCCGCATCGGCTTCGCTCATCACCGCAGTGTTGTTGGCGGCCTGGAACAGGCTGTAGCCCGCCGTCAGCGTAATCAGTGAGGCAAGATAAGTGACCAGCCCGGACGCCAGGCACAGCGACAGGGCGCCACTGCCGCAGACAGCCAGTCCCACGAGTGTCATGACGTGGCTGCCAAAGCGTTCGCTCAGACGACCGGCCGGAATGCCGGTGAGCGCCGCGACACCAGGGCCGACGGCCATTGCCAGGCCCATCCCGGCCGGATCGAGCCCAAGCCCTCGGGACAAGTAGAACGGCCCGACGACAAAGGTGGCCATGATCACCGCCGACACCAACGCGCTCATCACCAGGCCGGCGCGCAACGAGGTCGACTGCAATGAGCGCCAAATGCCGGTGTCGCTGGCCAGTGGCGCGGGTGGCTGATCCACCGGCAAGTAGCGCCAGGCGAGGGCGGCCGCGAGCAAGCCCAGCGGCATCCCCACCAGAAACAGCGCGCGCCACCCCCACACACTGAGCAACAGGCCGCCCACGCCGGGGCCCATGGCGGTACCGACGGCTGACATCGTGCCGAGCAAGCCCATGACACGCGCAATGCGCGCTTGGGGGACGGTGTCGCCGACCATCGCTAACGTCATCGCCATCATGATCGCCGCGCCCAAACCTTGCAGGCTGCGCGCTGCAATCAGCCACCGCAGGCCAGGCGCGACACCGCATAGCCCGCCGGCCAAGGCGAACAGCAGCAAGCCAGCGATCAACAGCCGCCGTCGCCCCAGCCGATCGCCCAGGCGCCCGGCATTGACGATGACTGCCGTGATCGCCAGCAGGTAGGTGAGCACCACCCATTGCGTCGCGTGAAAGGATGCATTGAAGGCCTGCGCGAGGCTGGGCAGGCCGACATTGGCGATGCTGGTGCCAAGGGCGGCCAGCAACATGGACAGGCACAGGCTGACAAGACCGCCACGGGAAGAGGTATGCATGGAAGATTCCTTGAATGAACGCAACTGTCGCAAATCTACGGCGTGGCCTAACATGGCGGAAGACGCATGAGTTGCACTAAATATCTGCATATGACGCCTGCCATGGAGCGCTGATGCCTGATCTCAATTTGCTAATCACCCTGGATGTATTGCTCGCCGAAGGCAGTGTCGCCCGTGCGGCCAAGCGCCTGCGGTTGAGCCCTTCGGCCATGAGCCGGGCGTTGGCGCGCTTGCGTGCGACCACCGGCGACCCGTTGCTGGTCCGCGCTGGCCGCGGCCTGGTGCCGACGCCCCGGGCGTTGGCACTGCGCGAACAGGTCAGCCAACTGGTGCAGGGCGCCCAGGCGGTGTTGCGCCCGGCACAGGCGCTGGAGATGGCCCACGTGGTCCGCACCTTCACCCTGCGAACCAGCGAGGAGTTTGTCGAAGGCTTCGGTTCGGCGTTGCTCGCCCGTCTCGCCGAGGACGCCCCCGGCGTGCGCCTGCGCTTCGTCAGCAAGACCGACAAGGACACTGCGCAACTGCGCGAAGGCAGCGTCGACCTGGACATCGGCGTGGTCGACCCCACGGCCAGCCCTGAAGTGCTGACCCAGGCGCTGTTTCGCGATCGCCTGATCGGCGTGGTGCGCAGCGGCCATCCCCTGAGCCAAGGCGAGATCAGCGCTGCACGGTTTGCCGAGGGCCGACACCTTTACGTATCGCGGCGCGGCCAGGACCGCGGCCAGATCGACGACGTCCTCGAAGCCCAGGGCCTGACGCGGCAGATCGGCAGCATCGTCGCGAGTTTTTCCAGCGCCATCGCCCTGGCACGCAACACCGACCTGATTGCCTCGGTGCCCGAGCGCTATACCCCAGACCGGCGCGACCTGTTCTGTTTTGCGCTGCCGGTGGCGTTACCCGCGTTTACCGTGGCAATGCTCTGGCACCCACGGTTGGACGCCGATCTGGCCCATCGTTGGTTGCGCGGGTGTTTGCGCGAGGTGTGCGGACGATGACAGTGCGGCCCGTCCCCGGGGCGATGTGCATGCGAGCCGCCAGGCGTGCAGAGCGTGGCGGGTATGCCTATCGATCCCGAACCTGCTGCAACAGGTACAATCCCACCTGCCTTGACGCGAAACCCCAGGAATTTGCATGTTCAGCCTTACCCGCTACACCACGCCGTGCCCCGAACCGGTCAACAGCCAGATCCTGCAGATGGTGGTCGACAACCTCACCGACATCAGCAGCGTCGCGCTGCCGCCGAGTAACCTGCTCTACAACATTTACCAATATGCCATCGGCTTTGAGGTGCATTTGTACCTGCAGGCGCTGGACGGGTCGAAGGGGATCGCGGTCGAACTGATCGTCGCGACGTCTGCGCAAGACCCGGAAAAAGTCATTGGGTTTTTGCTGTACTTGCCGGTCAAGGACGACCCAGAAGCCTGCGGTGTGGCGTTCATGGCCGTACAGGCAGGCAACCGGCGCCAGGGCGTGGCGCGGGGCATGATGCAAGAGGTGCTGGCACGTTACCCTCACGCCGAACTGGCCTGCGCCGTGGACAAAGTGCCGGCCTTCGCGGCGATGGGCTTTCAGGTGCGCGGCGCCCGCGGCACGCAGGTGCTGATGAACACCCGCGCCTACGCCACCGATGGCTTGATGGGCGTGCTGGATGTGGCCGCTATCTATAGCTCATTGGAAGTGCGGCAGATTCATACCTACCTGCTGCAAAAACATGGCAAGCGCGCCATGGTAGATGCCGAGAAGCAACGTGACCGGCACCTGGATCAACTGGCGCACAAGGTCCGCTTGTTTGTGCAGGAGCGAGGCTGAAAAACGCCTCTCAACGGGCGCTGCGCGCCCCGCGATTGACCATTGCCAGAATGGTCGCCAGCAACTCCTGTTGCGCCTCTTCACGGCTGAGCTCACCGCTGGCCGCCGCATGAGACAAGGCCTCCGCCGCCCCGAGCATGGCCCGCAGCCCTGCCTGGGACACGCTGCCGCCCGGCGCGAAGGGGGCCATGACGTCGCGGCACTTATCGAGAAAGAGTGCTTCGTACTTGCGCTTGAGGCTTTCCAACTCCGGTGAGCTGCTCAGCGCCGCGATCACCCCCGGAATTTCCCGGCCCTGCAACAACACGCAGTCGACATAGGATGAGGCGATCACCCACGCGCGATCTTCCAGGGTCGGGCTGCTGGCTTCGAGGGCGTCGGCAAGCACCTGATTCTGGCGCCCATCGAAATCCTCGTACAACGCCGCCAGCAACCCCGCGCGGGTAACGAAATGGTCATAGACCACCGGCTTGGTCACGCCCGCTCGTTCCGCCAGGTGGCCGAGGGTCAGGGCTTCGGTGCCTTCTTCACGCACCAGTTGCCAGGCCACGTCCAACAATTGGCGCAGACGATCTTCACGCGACAGGCGACGACGCGGGGCAGGGGATTCACTGCTTGACATGCTTATATACCAAAAGTAACTTACCAAAGGTAACTTAAGCCCAGCATAAACCCAATGGGAGTCACTGTCATGCACGCACTGATCGTTGTAGCTCATCACGACCCGCAATCCCTCACCCACAGCCTCGCCGCGCAAGTCGCCGCCGGGCTGAGCGCGTCTGGCCATACGTTCGAAATCGCCGACCTTGCCGCCGAAGGCTTCGACCCGCGCTACAACGCTGCCGACCAGCGCGTACATCGCACCCGCGCCGAACCGCCGGCTGACGTCGCCGCCGAACAAGCCCGCATCGACCGCGCCGACGCCCTGGTCTTGGTGTTCCCCATTTACTGGTGGTCGCTGCCAGGCCTGCTCAAGGGGTGGATCGACCGCGTGTTCGTCAACGGCTGGGCGATCGACTACGGCCCCGACACTCCGGTGGTGAAGAAACTGCGGCACTTGCAGGTTCACCTGCTGGCCCTCGGTGCTGCCGATCAAAGCGCGTTTGAGCGCCATGGTTATGCCAAGGCCATGCACACGCAGATCGATTACGGGATCTTCGATTACTGTGGCGCGCAGGTGCTGACGTCAGCGTTGCTGCTGGAGTCGGAAAGCGGCCAGGTGCAGGTGCATCTGGATCACGCCAAGGCAGTGGGCCAGGGTCTGTTCGAAACCGAGACGGTCGCCGGATGATTTCGTTGCGAGCAGGGAACCAGAAGCCGTTGGACAACCAATCAAGGCGTTCACAATCACTGGAGATTTGATAATGACTTCAATTTCTGCTGCATCTGGATCCGCACCGATTGCTCCTCCCATTGACACATCCCAGGGAAAACCCACGCAAGATCAAGTGAGACAAGAGCAGGAAAACAATGCGAACCAAGACAGTCCGTATCCAAATCTATCGAATGGCGACCTGCAAAACTTGACCTTTGACCAACACAATACGCTCGATAAATATCCCAATATGAACTTTCAGCAAGTGGTGGATGCACATGGGAAAGAGTTTCCAAATATATCGCCTAGAGAAGTTCAAGATTTGAACTCCGAGCAAGTGGACAGGCTTATCAAGTATCCCACTATGACTTACCGGGACGTGCTTAATGGGCATGGCGTGAAAGGCGGCGATAATTTCATCTGGTAACTACGTTAGTTGCGGCACGCCTCAGGCCTGGAGCAGCAGCTTGGTGGCGATGCACTGAAAGGACCGACTAGAGTCCAAGCAGGTCATGTGCATCCAGCAGCCGGTAGGCAATCTCCGGTCGTTTCTCCAGGCCTCGGCGAATCGCCGCCGGGATCGATTGCCGGGTCTTGCGGCACAGGCCGGGCAGTTCGTCGATGACGATCTGAATCCCGCGCATGCTCTTGACCTCGGTGTGCCCCGGCGCGACCTGCACGCGGATACCCAATAGCGCGTACATGCGCTGCTGCATGTGTTCGAGGTCTTGCAGGCTTTGCAGGTCTTCCAGGCGTTCGATCAGGCGTTTTTCTTCCTGGCGCGTCAGGTTGAGGATGCGCAGGTCGGCGCCTGGGGTTTGCAGCAGCTGTTCGCGGTCACAGACACAGGCGCCGGGCGGGCAGGGTTGGCGAATGTTCATGATCAAGCCCTCCCCATCTCGACGCCGCGGACTCAGTAGCGCAGGGCGACACCCAGGCTGCCCAGTGCCTTCCAGTAGTCAGGATAGGTCTTGGCCACGCAGTCCGGGTCCTGAATACGAATACCCGAGACCTTCAGCCCGGCCAGGGCGAAACACATGGCGATGCGGTGATCGGCGTGGGTGTCGATCAGTGCAGTGCAGGCCGTGCCTGCCAGTGCCGGATCGCTGGCCACCAGCAGGTCATCGCCTTCGATGCGGGCCAGGCCTGGGCGGATCTGGTTGAGGCCGTCGTGCAGCGCCTGCACGCGGTCACATTCCTTGACCCGCAGGTTGGCCAGTTCGGTGAAGCGCACCGGGCTGTTGTTGAATGCGGCCAGTACGGCAAGCGTCGGGATCGCGTCCTGCATTTGCGAACCCACCACTGTGGCCTGCATGTTCGGGAACTGTGCGATCAGCGCCTGGGCCTTGGCGTCCGGCTGGGTAAAGTCGTGTGCGGCGACGCCGATATCGATGTGCCCGCCAGTCAGCACTTCAGCCGCCCACAGGTAGGTGGCGGCGGAGGCGTCCGGTTCGATCAGGTAGTCATGGGCGGTGTAGCCGCTGGGAGCGACGCGCCAGGTGGTGTCGTCGACCACCTCGACCTGCGCGCCGAATGCACGCATGCAGTCGAGGGTCAGGTCCACATAGCCGCGGGCGCCGATGTCCTTGCCGGTCAGCGCCACTTCAATCGGCGCTGCGCCGCAGGCCGCGAGCATCAGCAAGGCCGATACGTATTGGCTGGACAGACCGCCGTCGATCTCAAAGCGCTTGGCCTGGACCTTGCCCACGCCATGCACGGTAACCGGCGGGCAACCGGTCGGGCTGTCGACCTGGATGCCGTTCTGGCCGAGGGTGGCGAGCAGCGGGCCGATCGGGCGTTTGCGCATGTAGTCGTCGCCGTCCAGCACCACGGTGCCTTGCACGGTGGCGACGGCGGCGGTGAGAAAACGCATCGCGGTGCCGGCATTGCCGAGGAACAGCGGCTGCGCAGGCAATTGCAGCTGGCCTTGGCCCGTGACCACGAAGGTGGTGTCGTCCGGCTCGTCGATGATCACGCCCATCTGGCGCAGGGCCACCGACATGTGCCGGGTGTCATCGCTCTTCAATGCGCCGCTGAGGCGGCTGGTGCCCTTGGCCAGGGCGGCGAGCAACAGCGCGCGGTTGGTAATGGATTTGGAGCCGGGGGGCGCGACCTTGCCATTGAGGGGGAAAGTGGGCGGTGTAACGGTCACGGTTTTCTGCGAACTCAAGGTACAAGGCTCCTGATTCAAGGCAAGGTGGCACGGAGTGGCCGACGGGCGGACCCGAATAATCGGGCATAGACGTCACGCTTGTCGAGGCTTAGCGCTGGGCGAGCGAGTAATCATGCAGCGCCCGCGCCGCCGGTTCGATCTCGCTGACGCGCTGCTGATGCGCCTGTACATCGAGGTCCGCCGGCAGTTCGAAGTTGTCCTGTTCGGCGCACCAGGAGATTTTCTCCAGCAGTGCGGCCTGTTCGGCGGGCAGTTCAGGCCAGTTGCCGATAGCGGCGCCACGGATATAGCCAAAGCACCATTCTTCGGCGAGGGTCAGGGTCTGGCCCTGATGCTCCGTGTCGTCGAAGCGCGCCCGGAAACCTTTGGCGTCGGTGGCCAGTTGGGCGGCGCGGGCGTTCATGTGGCGAACGCACAGTTCGAGGAACTGCTTGGCTTCTTCGGCACTTTCCCACTGCGGGTTCTGCCCGCCCCAGATCGCCGGGAACCACTCGGCGATATCCACCGGTGCCGGGCTGGACACCAGTGCGCAGAAGTAACCATCGAGTTCGGCGAGGTTCAGCACCGAGTGGTCGTCACCGTACTTGAGCAGGGTTTCTTCGATCAGGTCGAAATCGGCGGGGGCCAGAGGTTGGGTGAGCATGGGGCGTATCCTTTAAACGTCGAGCGCCGCTGCGGCAGCGGCTTAAAGCGCGAAGGATGGCGCCTGAGGCGGTTTTTATCCAGCCTTTTCCAAGGCCGACGGCCCGTCCCGGATGAATTTTAGCAGTCCCGTTTTTGGCTGATGCGCCGTGGCTCACCCTTGTTATAGTTCGGCTCTTATTACTCGCCAGTCAGGGATCACTGCCATGTCCGAATACCAAGCCTTCGTCGTCGAGCTCATTGGCAGCGTTGCCCATGTGCAGATCAACCGCCCGGAAAAGATCAACGCCATGAACGCGGCGTTCTGGACCGAGATCATCGATATCTTCCGCTGGGTCGACGACACCGACGCCGTGCGCGCCGTGGTGCTCAGCGGTGCCGGCAAACATTTTTCGTCCGGCATCGACCTGATGATGCTGGCCTCGGTGGCCAATGATTTTGGCAAGGACGTGGGCCGTAATGCACGCCTGTTGCGGCGCAAGATCCTCGAACTGCAAGCCTCGTTCAACGCCGTCGACACCTGCCGCAAGCCGGTGTTGGCCGCGATCCAGGGCTACTGCATCGGCGGTGCCATCGACCTGATCAGCGCCTGCGACATGCGTTACGCCGCCGAGGATGCGCAGTTTTCCATCAAGGAAATCGACATCGGCATGGCGGCCGACGTCGGCACCCTGCAGCGCCTGCCGCGCATCATCGGCGATGGCATGCTGCGCGAGCTGGCCTACACCGGTCGCCAGTTCGGCGCCGAGGAAGCGCGCAGCATCGGCCTGGTCAATCGCGTGTATCCCGATCAGGAAAGCCTGTTGGCCGGCGTACTGGACATCGCCCGGGAAATCGCCGCCAAATCGCCGATTGCCGTGACCGGCACCAAGGCCATGATCAGCTACATGCGTGACCATACAGTCAATGACGGTCTGGAATACGTTGCCACCTGGAACGCGGCTATGTTGCAATCCAACGACTTGCGCGTGGCCATCGCGGCCCATATGAGCAAGCAGAAACCCGAATTCGTGGATTGACTGATATGACCCCAGGCTGGATTACCACCACACTGCTGGACAACCAAACCCCCGGCGGCTGGGCCGTCGCGCGCAGCCGCGAGGGTTTTTTACACGACACCAATGGCGCGCTGTTCCCGCGGGAATGGCTCAAGCGCCAGGACCTGGCGGTGTTCGCCGAACACGGTATCGGCCATCTTGACGGCGAGCCGGTGTACCTGCTCGAACTCAATGCCGCCAGCGACGTGCCTGGATGCAGTTGGCAAGGCCTGCGCGGCTTCATGCTGCAAGGCGATCACCGGCTGTACAAAGTGCTGGCCTATGCCGCGCAGATCGGCACCTGGGCGCGGGAACACCGTTTTTGTGGCAGTTGCGGCCAGGCCATGGTCCAGGTGCCTCGGGAGCGGGCGATGTTCTGCGAGGCTTGTGACCTGCGCAGCTACCCGCGCATCTCGCCGAGCATGATTGTGCTGGTGACCCGTGGCGACGAGATCCTGCTGGCGCGGTCGCCGCGCTTTGTCCCCGGGGTCTACAGCACGCTGGCGGGGTTTGCCGAGCCGGGTGAGTCGGCCGAAGACTGCCTGATCCGCGAAGTTCACGAAGAAGTGCAGCTGGAAGTCCGCAATATCCAGTACGTGGGCAGCCAGTGCTGGCCGTTTCCCCATTCGATGATGCTGGGCTTCCATGCCGAGTACGCCGGTGGCGATATCGTGCCCCAGGCCGATGAGATCGAGGACGCGCAGTGGTTCAACATCCACGACTTGCCGCCGTTGCCGGCGTCACGCTCGATTGCGCGTTACCTGATCGACCTCTACGTGGCCCGCCGCTTAGGCCACGCTGAACCAGTGCTGCCAGGCTAGGCGCACCGTCAGGCCGAGGACCACGGTGATAAACACCGGGCGAATGAATTTGGCGCCGCCGCTGATTGCGCTGCGTGCGCCAAAGAACGCGCCCACCATCACCGACACGCCCATGGCCAGCCCGACGATCCAGTCCACCGAACCGTTGATGATAAACACCGACAGCGCTGCCGCGTTGCTGACGAAGTTCATGCTGCGCGCCACGCCGCTGGCTTTGACCAGGTCGATGGGGTGCAGCAGCATCGTGCTCACCGTCCAGAACGCGCCGGTGCCGGGGCCGGCCACGCCGTCGTAGAAGCCCAGGCCGAAGCCTTGGGTGGCCTGCCATTTCTTCTTGATCGGTGCGTCGCCCTCCAGCGGCGCCTTGGGCGTGCCGCCGAACAACAGGTACAGGCCGCAACCGAAGACGATCACCGGGAGCATCTTGTTCAGGGTTTCGGCGGGCAGGTAGTGGGCGACGATGGCGCCGGCCAGGGCGCCGATAAACGTACCGACGATGGCATGTACCCACTGGCGCGGGTGAAACAGCTTGCGTCGGTAAAAGGTGAAACTGGCGGTGGCCGAGCCGAAGGTGGAGCTGAGTTTGTTGGTGCCCAGTACCAAATGGGGCGGCATGCCGGCGGTGAGCAGGGCCGGGGTGGTGAGCAAGCCGCCACCGCCGGCGATGGCGTCGATGAAGCCGGCGATGAACGCAACGACGGCCAGGATGGCGAGGGTAGTGAGGTCTACGCTGAGTTCGAAGGGCATGGGCAGGGCTTATGGTTGGCAGGGCGCTATGCGAAAGGCGGCCATCTTACCTGCCCGGTGTACGCAAATCCAAATGTGGGAGGACGCAAGCCTCCTCCCACATTCAAACGGTGCCGGCCTGGCTATTTGTGGGTGCCCAGCCACTCCAGCGCGGTGCGCCAGATGCAGATCCCGAGGAAGTACGCCGACATCAGCGACCACAACCCAAACGTCCACGGGTTGGTGTTCGGGTAATCCACCACCATCAAGAAGCTGCACAGCAACCAGAGCGTGGTCACCGCGATGTTGATCGGCATGAACCGCTTGACCCGGAACGGGTGCAGGAACTTCATCGGCGTCACGGTCAGCAGCGCCAGGCCAATCACCGTGAGCAACGTCACCCACGCGTCGGGCTGGATGATATACACGCAGAGGGCTACCACGTTCCAGGCGGCAGGGAAGCCGACGAAGTAGTTGTCCTTGCTTTTCATGTTCACGTTGCAGAAGCAGAACAGCGACGACACCAGGATCACCGACACCGTGAACAGGTGGGTAAAGTCCGGCAGGTCGATATAGCGGTAGATAAACAGTGCCGGGATAAACACATAGGTCAGGTAATCGATCACCAGGTCCAGCACCGAGCCGTCAAAGCTGGGCAGTACCGTGCTGACATTCACGCGGCGGGCCAGGGAACCGTCGACGCCATCGACCACCAGTGCCAGGCCCAGCCACAGCAGGCACGCCTTGGGTGAGTTCTCCAGCAAGGCCAGCGTGGCCAGGAAGGCCAACACCACTCCGGTGGCAGTGAAGCCGTGGGCGCCCCAGGCTTTCAGTCTGGCTACATGCAGGGTCGATATCACGGGCGGTTCTCCAAAGGGTGAAACGGGGCAGCCGACGCTGTGGCAGCGTCGAGTCTGGCCAGGGGATGCAGGTATCGACCGGGAAGGGGAGGATAAGGTTCACCACCCCGGTGATTGCTTAGCGTAGCAAGCGTCGGACGTTTCGGCATCAGCCTTGGAGGAACACCAAGGCTTTCAAGCCGCTTTGCCGATCGATATCCGGGAATTCCGGCGGGTTTTCCAGCCGCTCGACAAAGCGCAGGCCCGGTGCTTCGCGGGTCACGCCGTCGATCAGGAAGTCCTCGCCGAACGCCGGGTCATTCATGCACGCCAGCACCGTGCCTTGTGGCGTGAGCAAATCCGGCAGGCGGCGCAGCACGCGCTGGTAATCCTTGGTCAGCAGGAAACTGCCTTTCTGGAAGGACGGCGGGTCGATGATCACCAGATCATAAGGGCCGCTGTGGATGACCTTGGCCCAGGACTTGAACAAGTCGTGGCCAAGAAAGGTAACGCGGCTCAGGTCATGCCCATTCAGGCGATGGTTGTCGCGACCCCGGCTGAGGGCGCCGCGGGCCATGTCCAGGTTCACCACATGCTCGGCGCCGCCCTCGATGGCCGCCACGGAAAACCCGCAGGTGTAGGCGAACAGGTTGAGTACCCGCAGCCCCTTGGACTGTTCGCGCACCCAGTTGCGGCCATAGCGCATGTCGAGAAACAGCCCGCTGTTCTGTTTTTTACCGAGGTCGATCAGGTAGCGCAGGCCGCCTTCGGTAATCGCCAGCTCATCGATCGCATCGCCCACCAGCCATTCGGTGGTGTTTTGCGGCAGGTAGCGGTGCTGCAGGGCTACCGTGTGGGCGCCGGACTGCGCCCATTCGAACTGAACCAGCAGTTGTTTCAGCGCGTCCAGGTGCGCCGCCTCCGGCTCCTTGAACAGCGCGACCAGCACCACGCCCTGCAGCCAGTCCACGGTCAGTTGCTCCAGGCCCGGCCAGCAACGGCCGCGCCCGTGGAACAGGCGCCGGGTTTCGGTCGGTGGCGTGGCCAGGGCGGTCAGCAGGTGGGCGTGCAGTGTGGCGAGGGCGTCGGGGTTCATCGTTGAGCGTCGTTCGTTGAGCGGGCGGCATTTTAAACACAATGGTGAGGTTTCGGGGGGTTAGAGCACAACGTGCTGGGAAACGTCTGATTGGCAGCGATTCATGCTCAAAATACGCTTTGGTACGCCTGACATCAGGCAAAAAATCCTCAGTCATCGACATAAACTGGAAAAAAAGCCTGGAGGTGCCCATGAACGGTTTTGCGAGCGCAGTGAATCACACCACAACGGATCAGCTCGCCGGTGATCAAATCGAGCAGGACGAGTGGCGCGACGCCCTGGCCTCGCTGGTGGCCAACGCCGGCCCCGCGCGGGCGCGGCAGATCCTCGACGTGCTGGCCCGTGAAGGCGGCGCCCCGCACATCGACTGGAAACCCCGTCACGGCACTCCGTATATCAATAGCATCAGCGTCGAGCAGCAGCCGGCGTTTCCCGGCGACCTGGCCACCGAAGAGCGCCTGGCCTCGCTGGTGCGCTGGAACGCCCTGGCCATGGTGGTGCGCGCCAACCAGGCGTATGGCGAGCTCGGCGGTCATATCGCCAGCTACGCCAGCGCGGCGGATTTGTTCGAAGTGGGCTTCAATCACTTTTTCCGTGCCCGCCACGAGGGCTTTGGCGGCGACCTGGTGTTCTACCAGCCGCATTCCGCGCCGGGCATTTATGCGCGGGCGTTCCTGGAGGGGCGCCTGAGCGAGCAGGACCTGGCGCACTACCGGCAGGAAATCGGCGGGGCCAAGGTCGGCGCGCGCGGTTTGTCGAGTTACCCGCACCCTTGGTTGATGCCGGACTTCTGGCAATTTCCCACCGGCTCCATGGGCATCGGCCCGATCAGCTCGATTTTCCAGGCGCGCTTTATGCGCTACCTGCAGCACCGCGGCTTGCAGGACACCACCGAGCGCCACGTCTGGGGCGTATTCGGCGACGGCGAAATGGACGAGCCGGAAAGCATGTCGGCCCTGACCCTGGCCGCCCGCGAAGGCCTGGACAACCTGACCTGGGTGGTCAACTGCAACCTGCAACGCCTCGACGGCCCGGTGCGTGGCAATGGGCGGATCATCGATGAACTGGAGGCGTTGTTCGGCGGCGCTGGCTGGAACGTGATCAAGCTGGTGTGGGGCTCGGACTGGGACGCCTTGCTCGCCAAGGACAGCGACGGCGCCCTGGTCAATACGCTGTCGCAGACCGTGGACGGGCAGTTCCAGACCTTCGCCGCCAAGGACGGCGCCTACAACCGCGAGCACTTCTTCGGCCAGAGCGCGTCCCTGGCCAAGCTGGTCGAGGGCATGAGCGACGAACAGATCGACCGCCTCAAGCGCGGCGGCCACGACATGGTCAAGATCCACGCCGCCTACCACGCGGCGCGGCGGGTCAAGGGCAAGCCCACGGTGATCCTGGCCCAGACCAAAAAAGGCTTCGGCATGGGCGAAGCCGGGCAGGGCAAGATGACCACCCACCAGCAGAAGAAACTCGATCGCGAGGCGCTGATCGCCTTCCGCAATCGTTTCCAGTTGCCGCTGACGGATGAGCAGACCGAGTCGTTGAGTTTCTTCAAACCGGCCGCTGACAGCCTGGAGTTGCGCTATCTGCATCAACGGCGCAACGCCCTGGGCGGCTATGTGCCCAGTCGCTGCCAGGCCGCCGCGCCGGTCAGTGTGCCGCCTCTGGCCGGTTACGCCGGCTTTGCCACGGCTGCCGCGGGTAAGGAGATGTCCACCACCATGGCCTTCGTGCGTATGCTCACCAACCTGCTCAAGGACAAGCACCTGGGGCCACGCATCGTGCCAATCGTCGCCGACGAGGCGCGTACCTTCGGCATGGCCAACCTGTTCAAGCAGATCGGCATCTACTCCAGCGTCGGCCAACGCTACGAGCCGGAAGATATCGGCTCGATCCTCAGCTACCGCGAAGCCACCGACGGGCAGATCCTCGAAGAGGGCATCAGCGAAGCCAGCGCCATCAGCTCCTGGGTCGCGGCGGCCACCAGCTATTCGGTGCATGGCCTGCGCATGTTGCCGTTCTACATCTATTACTCGATGTTCGGCTTTCAGCGCGTGGGCGACCTGATCTGGGCCGCCGCCGACCAGCGCGCCCGTGGCTTCCTGCTGGGCGCCACTGCCGGCCGCACCACCCTCGGCGGCGAGGGCCTGCAGCATCAGGACGGCAGCAGCCACCTGAGCGCCGCCGGCGTCCCCAACTGCCGTGCCTACGACCCGGCGTTCGCCGGGGAGTTTGCGGTGATCCTCGACCACGGCATGCGCCAGATGCTGGAGCATGATGTCGACGAGTTCTACTACGTGACCCTGATGAACGAAAACTACCCGCAGCCGAGCCTGCCCGAGGGGGTGGAAGCGGCGATCATCAAAGGTATGTACCGCTTGCAGGGCGCGCCTGACGCCCAGGTGCGCCTGCTCGGTTCGGGTACGCTGGTGCGTGAAGCCCAGGCGGCTGCGCAGCTATTGGCGGACGATTGGCAGGTGGCGAGTGAGGTCTACAGCGTGACCAGCTTCAGCGAACTGGCACGGCAGGCGCGGGAGGTGGAGCGTTGGAATCGCTTGCATCCGCAGGCGATCCAGCGCGTCAGTCATGTGAATGATTGCCTGCCCAAGGGCGCCCCGGTGGTTGCGGTGTCGGACTACGTGCGGGCGGTGCCGCAGATGATTGCTTCGTATCTGGATTCCCCCTACACCGTGCTCGGCACCGACGGCTTCGGTCGCAGTGATACGCGGGCGGCGTTGCGGGATTTTTTTGAGGTGGATCGCCATCACCTCGTGCTGGCCGCGCTGACGGCATTGGCGGAGCAGGGCAGTCTGGATCGGCAGGTATGCCAGCAGGCGATTGAACGCTATGGCTTCCAGGCGGAGCGTGCAGCGTCCTGGATCTAAATGTGGGAGGGGGCTTGCCCCCGATTGCGCCGGGTCAGTGCGCCATAAGCTGACTGACACACTGCTATCGGGAGCAAGCCCCCTCCCACATTTAGAGCGTGGCGATCAGGGCTGGCCCAAAGGCCTCTTTCAAGAACACGGGGGCGATATACCGCTGGTAATGCGCCTCGGACAGCAGGAAAAACTCGCGATCAATTCCATCGCGCAAATCCGCCAGGCTGTGCTCGCGAAATTCCGGCAGCAACACCAGGCCATAGGCGTCCAGCCTGGTAATCACCCGCGCACCCCGGGCAATCAACTGGTAGGCCCAGCAGTACGGCGACTGGTGCGGCATAAAGCGAATCTTGCGGCTTTCCAGTTGCTGGCGCAGGCGCTGTGGGTCGAACACGTCCAGCTTGGAGGCCATCACCTGCACCAGCAGTTGCTCAAGGCGCAGCCACACCGCCTGTTTTTCCTCGGCGTTGTAGCCATTCCACTGGATGACTTCATGGTGATAACGCTTGCAGCCGCGGCAGACCAGATCACCGTAAACGGTGGAGCACAGGCCGACGCAGGGGGTCTTGATGGTTTGATTGGGCATAAAAAAACATCGACAGGTGAAACAACACGGCCCCTGAAGGGGCCGTTTTTTCAATCAATCCCAGCTCAACGCACCGCCAGTCTGGTACTCGATCACACGGGTCTCAAAGAAATTCTTCTCTTTCTTCAAGTCCATGATCTCGCTCATCCATGGGAACGGGTTAGTCGTCCCTGGATACTCTTCCTTCAAACCGATCTGCGACAGACGACGGTTAGCGATGAACTTGAGGTAGTCCTCCATCATCGCCGCGTTCATGCCGAGTACACCGCGTGGCATGGTGTCGCGCGCGTATTCGATCTCCAGCTGGGTCCCTTGCAGGATCATCTGGGTCGCTTCTTCCTTCATCTCGGCGTCCCACAGGTGTGGGTTTTCGATTTTGATCTGGTTGATCACGTCGATGCCGAAGTTCAGGTGCATCGACTCGTCGCGCAGGATGTACTGGAACTGCTCGGCCACGCCGGTCATTTTGTTGCGGCGGCCCATGGAGAGGATCTGGGTGAAGCCGCAATAGAAGAAGATGCCTTCCAATACGCAGTAGTAGGCGACCAGGTTGCGCAGCAGTTCTTTGTCGGTGTCGACGGTGCCGGTTTCGAATTTCGGGTCGGAGATGGAGCGCGTGTATTTCAGGCCCCAGGCGGCTTTTTTCGCGACCGATGGGATCTCGTGGTACATGTTGAAGATTTCGCCTTCATCCATGGCCAGCGATTCGATGCAGTACTGGTAGGCGTGGGTGTGGATCGCCTCTTCGAAGGCCTGGCGCAGGATGTACTGGCGGCACTCCGGGTTGGTGATCAGGCGGTACACGGCCAGGACCAGGTTGTTGGCGACCAGCGAGTCGGCGGTGGAGAAGAAGCCGAGGTTGCGCATGACGATGCGGCGTTCGTCGTCGGTCAGGCCTTCGGGGTTTTTCCACAGCGCGATGTCGGCGGTCATGTTGACCTCTTGCGGCATCCAGTGGTTGGCGCAGCCGTCGAGGTATTTCTGCCAGGCCCAGTCGTACTTGAAGGGCACGAGCTGGTTGAGGTCGGCGCGGCAGTTGATCATGCGCTTTTCGTCGACAGCGACGCGGGCGGAGGCGCCTTCGAGTTCGGCGAGGCCTTCGGCGATGTCGAGTTTGTCGAGGGCAGCCTTGGCGCGAATGATCGCGGCGGAGTCGTTGGCGGTGACGGCGCGGGCTTCGATGGCGGCAGCAGCGCCGGCACCGTCGAGGCGGTCCATGTTGGCTTCGGTGGCGTGGCCGGCGTTGGCGCCTCTGATCACCGCTGCACCGGTGTCTTCGTTGTCGACTTCATCCCAACTCAGCATTGAAATACTCCTTCCTGGTCTGTGCTGACGGTGTGTGAACCCGTCCAAAAATAAGTGATTTGCAGGCTTCAAGGCATTGAAATACTGCGCATAGTGTGGTCAGCATTTTACGAGTTCGCACACTATGTAGTGGTTGTTTGTTGGCGTGGGCACACTATATGGGGTGTGATCAGCATGGTCAACGGACAACGTGTGCGGTTTTAGGTCGCTGCCAGGCACACCTGTGGTGGCAAAGCCTGGGTTCACTGGCCTTTGATGCCCGTATGAACGCCCCGTTGAAAAGAACGTGGTGTCTCGCCGCGATATTAATTAGAATTAATCTCATTTGAGACTCAATCGCGCTGCGCAGGTTGCTTGCCATGAATGATGCTGTTGTCCCTTCGCACGCCGCCGAACCGACGTTGTCGAGCCTGTATCGCGACCATCGCAGTTGGCTGGAAAGCTGGCTGCGGCGGCGCCTGGGCAATGCCTGGGATGCGGCTGACCTGAGCCAGGACACTTTCGTGCGGGTGCTCGCCAGTGCGCAGCCGCTCGCGCAGATGCAGGAACCGCGGGCCTATCTGGTGACGGTGGGCAAGCGCCTGCTGGTCAATTTTCATCAGCGTCGCAGCCTTGAGCAGGCTTATCTGACGGCTCTTGGTAACCTGCCGCCAGCCTGCGTGCCATCTCCCGAGCAGCGCTGGCTGGTGTTGGAAACCCTGCAAGCCCTGGATGAATTGCTCGACGGCTTGCCTGCACTGGTGCGCCGGGCGTTTCTTTGGAGTCAGCTGGAGGGCCTGGGCTATCGAGAGATTGCCGAGCGGCTTGAGGTGTCGGAGCGCACGGTCAAGCGTTACATGGCGCAAGCCTATGAACATTGCCTGCTGGTGGACCTGTGAACCGTGAGGTTGCGCGAGCGGCCGCGCAATGGCTTGCGCTGCTGGAATCGGGGGCGGCCACTGAACGCGATCATGCCGCGTTGCAGCACTGGCGCGACAGTCATCCGCAGCACGAACACACCTGGCAGAAAGCCCAGGCCCTGCGCCAGCGCTTCAGCGCGCTGCCCCAGGCGTTGGCGATGGCCAGCCTCGACCGCCCGCAAGTGGGGCGGCGGGCGTTGCTCAAGCGTGCGTTGGGCGTGGCGGCGCTGGTGCCGACGGCCTGGTTGATCAGTCGCCAGTTACCTATAGATAGTTGGCGCGCCGACCTGCACACCGCCACCGGCGAGCGCAGGCGCCTGCCGTTGGCCGAGGGCGGCAGCCTGCAACTGAACACCGCCACGGCCGTGGATGTGGACCCGGCGCAACGGCGCATCACGCTGGTGGACGGCGAACTGGCGCTGAACGTGCCGGGCGCACACGCGATGACGCTACGCACGCGCTACGGCGAAGTGCGGGTCAGTCAGGCCGAGGTGTGCGTGCGCCAACTGGCCGCCGGCTGCCGGGTGTCGGTGCTCAAGGGCCGCGTGCAGGTGCGCGACGTGAACGGGCAACTGGCGACGTTGCAGGACGGCCAGCAAGCGCCATTAAGCGCCGGCGGGCTCGGTGCGCGGGTGCCGTTCGATGTGTTGCAACTGGGCTGGCGCGACGGCGTGCTGACCGCACAGAACCAGGCGCTGGGGGATTTTCTGCGCGAGCTGGCGCGCTATCGCCCAGGCGTGTTGCGCTGGGCGCCGAACCTGGAGACGTTGCGGGTGACGGGCAGTTTTCGCCTGGATGACACCGACCGCATCCTCAGCCTGCTGGCCTCGAGTCTAGGGTTCGAGGTGCAGGCGCGGACGCGGTATTGGGTCACACTCACTTGAAGACACTGGCGATCAAAAATGTGGCAGTTGTTTTGTTTTGTTTCGTTTCGACGGAAGGTTTCAGACACTGGGGCCCAGCAGGCTGACGGCTTCGCGTGGTTGCAAGGCCGGCCCACGCATGTTTACGTGGTTTCGAGCGGAGAAAGCTGTAGCGGGGAGGGCAAGCTGTTGATCGACTGTTGGCGGTGAAACAGCCTTTATATACCCGTATGGAATAAATAAATAGTTATATATTCCTTTTAATGTTTTTGTGGGTGGCGCACTTTGAGGCTCTGCACATTCGTGCAGATCGACCTAACAGCCAGAAGGAAAGCCGACATGACCATTAAAGCGATCAACGTGCGTAATCAGTTCAAGGGCGTGATCAAGGAGATTCTGCTGGGGGAAGTGGTGTCGGAAATCGACGTGCAGACCGCGTCCGGCATCGTTACTTCAGTGATCACCACGCGCTCGGTGCGTGACCTGGAGTTGAAGGTGGGCAGTGAAGTGATTGCCTTTGTGAAATCGACTGAAGTTTCCATCGCCAAACTCTAAAGACTTGCGTAATTCACTGTAGGCGCCCGCTTGCCGGCGATGGCGGCGCTGTTGACGCCGAGGCTCTGGTCGCCGGCGTTCTGGCTGGCAACGACGCCGCAGAGGGACTCGAAGTCCTGGCTGAGTTGAGCCTGTCGGAGTATTCAAAGGGTGCATGGTTTTTATGAGCGTTGGTGCAGGGCATAAAATAAGATAAATGCCTGGAACTAAGTAAGGGGGCGCTGCCGGTAGTCAAACAGTTTGGGAGTGTCGTTGTGGGTTTCGACCTTCTTACTGTTGGCGCTGTTTTTGAGCCGCGTATGGAGCTGCGTACCGATCTTGGGTGGAAGGGGGCAAGGGCATTGGTCGCGCGTATTCTTTAGTGTTTGAGTTTCAGGCGTTCAGTCGAAATATATTGTTATCAAACGATAATGACGGTAAGCAGATAAGTCTGACAGTTGAATGCTTTTTGCTTTGCAAGTGTTTTCCGATCAAGGCATTCATCTATACAGGGAGGTTAAGTCGATAATATCATACTAACGACCCCCTATAAAGAAGATGGAGCGGACAAAGTAGCCGCGATACGCGGGGCACGTCGTTAACTTCAAGACGAATACGATCTCGATAAAAACCCAGGAATCAAATACGGAAGGGGTGAAGAAAATCGCGCATTTCCAATCTTTTTCCAATGTGACTACGGTTGAACGACTGCAAAGTTTTATCCAGGGTGATGATGAGAACCATATGTTCACGCTCAACGGTCAACTCTGGCTGGCGTGTTTCGCCCACCGGTGATTTATCCGTTGATACGAGCGGCGATATGCCGTGGAATAGCCGCGCACTTGTCTTCAATAATGCCTTTTCCAGCGATACGGAGGATGATCGGGCACGACCAATGTTCATCACCAACGACGGTGTGACTATGGTGATAAATGCGCCACGCCAAGCGGGCTCATCCATCCGGACTGTGCAGGTGAGCAGCGTGAAGGTTGAAACTGGTAACCCTCAAACCTGACGCACGCCCAAGGGTGGGCCAACACCATCGAACGACTGGCCCCGGGAAGGGGCCAGTCAGTTTTAACGGGTGAGCAAGCTGCGTTCCATCCGCTGCAGACCCTCTTCCAGCAACGCCCGCGGGCAGCCGAAGTTCAGGCGCACGAACTGCTGGCAGTCATCGCCGAATTCGATCCCCGCGCTCAAACCGACCTTGGCCTGTTCCAGGAAGAACTGCTGCGGGTCGTCCAGGCCCAGGGCGCTGCAATCCAGCCACGCCAGAAAGGTGCCTTGAGGCGCATGCATGACCACGCCGGGCAGGCGGGTTTTTACCGCGTCGAGCAGGTAGTCGCGGTTGGCCTGCAGGTACTGCAGCAACGCCTCGAGCCAGTCGCTGCATTGGCTGTAGGCCGCGCGGGTGGCTTCCAGGCCCAGGGGGCTGACGCTGTCGACCATGCCGCAACGCGCCTGGTTGAAGCGCTCGCGCATCTCGGCGTTTTGCACTACGGCAAAACAGGTCTTCAGGCCGGCCACGTTGTAGGCCTTGCTCGCGGACATCAGCGTGATGGTGCGCTGGGCGATTTCCGGGCTGAGGCTGGCGGTGGGGATGTGGCGACGGCCGTCGAAGCACAGCTCGGCGTGGATTTCATCGCTGATGATCAGCGCGCCCTGTTCCAGGCAGGCATTGGCCACTGCGAGCAGTTCTTCGCGGGGGAAGACTTTGCCCACCGGGTTGTGCGGGTTGCTCAGCAATAATGCGCCGGCCCCTGTCAGCGCCTGGCGCAGCAGCGGCATCGGCGTGATGTACTGCGCGTTGACCAGCTTGAACGGCACTTCGATGCGCGGCAGGTTCCAGTTTCCGGGCGCCAGGCGAATCGGCCGATAGTTGGGGGTTTGCAGCACCACCGCTTGGCCGGGCTGCACGAAGGCATGCAGCGCCATATTGAAACCGGGTTCTACCCCAGGCAGAAACAGCAATTCGTCCGGCTGCACGCGCCAGGCGTATTTGGCCCACAGGTCGGCAACGATGGCCGCGCGCACGTCCGGGCCGGCCACGCTGTAGCCGAGAATCTGCTGGTCGAGGCGCTGGTGCAGGGCTTGAAGCACGGCGGGTGGCGCGGCGATGTCCATGTCGGCGATCCACATCGGCAACACGTCGGGCGGGTAACGGTTCCACTTGGTGCTGCCGGTGCCGAGGCGGGGGTGGATCGTGTCGAAATCAAAGCTCATGGGGAGGCTCGTGTCGGAGAGTCAGGTGAAGAATGGCGCCGATTCTAGCGCCATTGGCCGTCGAGGCCAGCGCTGAATCGTTCCGTGACCGACAGGTTCTGTCATAAAAACGCCACTGCGCTGGGGATTGCATCCAAGTCGGGCTATTTTGGTGCATCTCAATCACCCGAGTAGCCAAGGATGAAATACCAACCCTTCAGCCGTACTTTGATTGCCACTGCGC
Source organism: Pseudomonas veronii (assembly GCF_002028325.1). Classification (NCBI taxonomy): domain Bacteria; kingdom Pseudomonadati; phylum Pseudomonadota; class Gammaproteobacteria; order Pseudomonadales; family Pseudomonadaceae; genus Pseudomonas; species Pseudomonas veronii. The sequence goes on from NZ_CP018420.1 coordinate 3,075,232, forward strand.
TGGTATTGACGGTCAGCGGTGTGCAAGCCGCCTCCCAGGCCCCGGTGGCCGGTGAAAATGGCATGGTGGTAACGGCCCAGCATCTGGCCACGCATGTCGGTGTGGATGTACTCAAGGCCGGCGGCAACGCGGTGGATGCCGCCGTGGCCGTGGGCTACGCGTTGGCAGTGGTGTACCCGGCGGCGGGTAACCTGGGCGGCGGCGGCTTCATGACCGTGCAACTGGCCGACGGGCGCAAGACCTTCCTCGACTTCCGCGAAAAAGCCCCGCTGGCCGCCACCGCCGATATGTACCTGGACAAGGCCGGCAACGTCGTCGAAGGCCTGAGCGCCAAGGGCCACCTGGCCGTCGGCGTCCCCGGCACCGTGTCCGGCATGGAGCTGGCCCTGAGCAAATACGGCACCCTCAAGCGCGCCCAGGTGATTGCCCCGGCGATCAAGCTGGCGGAAAACGGCTTCGCGCTGGAGCAGGGTGATATCGACCTGCTGCACACCGCCACCGGCGAGTTCGAAAAAGACAAGGACCTGCGCGCAATCTTCCTGCACAACGGCCAGCCGTTGCAGGTCGGCCAGAAGCTGGTGCAGAAAGACCTGGCCAAGACCCTCAAGGAAATCTCCGCCAAGGGCAGCGACGGTTTCTATAAAGGCTGGGTCGCCAAGGCGTTGGTGGATTCCAGCCAGGCCGGCAAGGGCATCATCACCCAGGCCGACCTCGACAAATACAAGACCCGTGAACTGGCGCCCATCGAATGCGACTACCGGGGCTACCACGTGGTCTCGGCACCGCCGCCGAGCTCCGGTGGCGTGGTGATCTGCCAGATCATGAACATCCTTGAAGGCTACCCGATGGCCGACCTGGGCTACCACTCGGCCCAGGGCCTGCATTACCAGATCGAAGCCATGCGCCACGCGTATGTGGACCGCAACAGCTACCTCGGCGATCCGGACTTCGTCAAGAACCCGATCGAACACCTGCTGGACAAAAACTACGCGACGAAACTGCGGGACGCCATCGAGCCGAACAAGGCCGGCGATTCCCAGGCGATCAAACCGGGCGTAGCGCCCCATGAAGGCAACAACACCACCCACTATTCCATCGTCGACAAGTGGGGCAACGCGGTCTCGGTGACCTACACCCTCAATGACTGGTTCGGTGCCGGCGTGATGGCGAGCAAGACCGGGGTGATCCTCAACGATGAAATGGACGATTTCACCGTCAAGGTCGGCGTGCCGAACATGTACGGCCTGGTCCAGGGTGAAGCCAACGCCATCGCACCAGGCAAGGCGCCGCTGTCGTCGATGAGCCCGACCATTGTGACCAAGGATGGCAAGGCGGTGATGGTGGTCGGCACGCCGGGCGGCAGTCGCATCATTACCGCGACCTTGCTGACGATTCTCAACGTCATCGATTACAAAATGAACATTCAAGAGGCCGTGGACGCGCCGCGTTTCCACCAGCAGTGGATGCCGGACACCACCAACCTCGAGACCTTCGCGGTCAGCCCGGATACGCAGAAGATCCTTGAGAGCTGGGGTCACAAGTTTGCCGGGCCACAGGATGCCAACCACTTGGCGGCGATCCTGGTGGGCGCGCCATCCCTGGACGGCAAGCCGGTCGGCAACAACCGTTTCTATGGGGCCAACGACCCGCGTCGCAATACCGGCCTGTCCCTGGGCTACTAAGCGCTGCCACTCACTGTAGGAGCGAGCTTGCTCGCGAAGAGCGTCAACGATAACGCGGGCATTCTGGATTAACGCGGTGTTCTTGCGTTTTTCGCGAGCAAGCTCGCTCCTACAGTATCTGTTTGACGGCTGCGAAGGCTTTGGCGCGGCGTTCTTCCCAATTTCCCCTGATCACCACCAGGGCCTGTCGATGTTGCTGCATCCAATCCAGGCTGTGCTGGAAAAACGCCTGGCGGTCGGCCAGTTCCGGCTGGCAACGCTGGCCGTCGGCGGTCCATTCCACGTCGTCGGGGGACAGCAGCAGGTGCAGGTCGTAGTGGCGGGCCAGCAGTTCGTCGTCAAGCCATGTCGGATAGTCGCCGAACAGGGTCTGGCTCCAGAGCCTGTTGGTCAGCAGGTGCGTGTCGAGGATCAGCAGCGCAGGGCGCTCGGCGCGGGCGGTATCTTCCCAGGCCAGTTGTCCGCGGGCGATGGCCGGGATGTCGGCCAGCGTGGTGTCGCGCTGATGGTGGTCGATGAAGTGCCGCACGTACTCGCCCACCATCAGCCCGCCGAACTGCGTTTGCAACTGCGCGGCCAACCAGCTTTTACCGCTGGATTCGGGGCCGGCCAGGACCACCACCTTCATGCGCGCAACGCCGGGTCGGCGCGCCATTCGCGCCAGCCTTGCACGGCGATCGCGGTGAACAGCGCATAGAGCGCGGCGGTGAGGTAGAGGCCTTTATAGAGGAACAACCCGACGAAAATCACATCCACGGCAATCCACAATGGCCAGCACTGCACGCGCTTTTGCGCCATCCACATCTGCGCCACCAGGCTGAAACCGGTGAGGGCGGCGTCGAGCCAGGGTTGGGCGGCGTCGGTCCAGTGAGCCATGGCGGCGCCGAGCAACAGGCTGCCGACCGCGCCGATAGCCAGGCTGGTAAGGATCGCGGACCAGCCCAGGCTGGTGACTTGGCGACCTGGCTTGATGTCCCCGGCGCGTCGGGTCCACTGCCACCAGCCATAGACTTGCAAAGCGGCGTAGACCACCTGCAACAGCATGTCGGAATAGAGTTTCACGTCGTAGAACACCCAGGTGTAGAGCAGCACCATCACCAGACCGATGGGCCAGCACCAGGGGTTTTGTTTGACCGTCAGCCAGACAGCGATCACCCCCAGCGCGGCGGCGAACAGTTCAAGCCCGGACATGGTGGTTCCTTGGGAGAGAGGGAAAGGGCGGGGATTGTAACCAATCTTCAAAACACAGGAAGGCAAATGTGGGAGGGAGCTTGCCCCCTCCCACAGTTTGAGTGGCGTCAGACTTTGAATTGACGCAGCAGGCCGTCGAGCTGCTCGCTCAACCCGCGCAAGTGTGCGCTGGCCACGCTGGACTGTTCGGCCGCCACTGCCGTGTTGTGGGACAACCCGGCGGCCTGGGTCACGTTCTGGTTGATGTCCTCGACCACGTGGGCCTGTTGCAGGGTGGCGCTGGCGATCGAGGCATTCAGGCCATTGAGGTTGCGCAGGGCCTGGCCGATGGCGGTGAGGCTGGCCCCGGCCTGGCCGGCCTGTTCGATGGTCAGTTGCGACGCGCTGTGGCTGTCGCTGATGACCTTGACGGCCGCTTCCGAGTGACCTTGCAGACGCTCGATCATGACCTGGATTTCAGCAGTGGATTTCTGCGTGCGTTGGGCCAGCAGCCGCACTTCGTCCGCCACCACCGCAAACCCGCGGCCTTGCTCACCGGCACGCGCGGCTTCGATGGCGGCGTTGAGGGCGAGCAGGTTGGTCTGGTCAGCGATGGAGCGGATCACTTCGAGCACGCCACCGATCTGCGTGCTTTCGCTCGACAGGGTGCGAATCACTTCCACGGCCTGGCTGATGGTGGTGGACAGTTGGTCGATCTGCTGCAAGCTGCTGTCGATGTTCACTTGGCCTTGCTCGGCCTGGGCCTGGGCATCGCGCATTTCGCTGGCGGCGTGCTCGGCATTCTTGGCCACGTCCTGCACGCCGTAGGTGACTTCATTGACCGCGGTGGCCACCAGTTCCATCTGTTGCGACTGTTGCTGGCTGCGGTCGTGGGCCTGGCTGGCGTTGTTGCCCAGCTCAGTGGAGGACTGGCCCAGCGCATTGGCGCACATCTGCAACTGGCCGACGACGTGGCGCAGCTTGGCGGTGAAGCTGTTGAAGTGCTGGGACAGTTGAGTGACTTCGTCACGGCCATGGGTGTCGAGGCTGCGCGTCAGGTCGCTCTCGCCGCTGGCGATATTGGCCATGGCATTCACGGCGGCCTGCAGCGGGCGCACGATGCTGCGCACAATCAACGAGACCAGCAGGGCCATGACCACGGCGATGCCCAGGCCGACACCCGAGGCTTTCCACACTTGCGCGTTGAATTCGGCTTGCACGTCATCCACATACACGCCGGAGCCGATGATCCAGCCCCACGGTTCGAACAACTGGATATACGAGGTTTTTTCTATCGGCGTATCGGCACCCGGCTTCGGCCAGCGGTAATTGACGATACCGGCACCCTTGGCCTTGGCCAGGCTCACGAACTCGTTGAATATTGCAAAGCCGTCCGGGTCGCGAATCGACGAGAGGTTCTGGCCATCGAGCTTGGGGTTGGCCGGGTGCATGATCATCACCGGCGTCAGGTCGTTGATCCAGAAATATTCGTCTTTGTTATAGCGCAGGCCGCGCACCGCGCTCAGGGCTTGTTTTTGTGCCGCTTCACGGGGCATGACGCCGCTGGTTTCGAGGCTGTGATAAAACGTCAGGATTCCACTGGCGGTCTGTACGACGTGTCGGGTCTGCAGGCTTTTGGCTTCATAGAGGTCGTCATGGATCTGTTTGAGCATCAGCAAACCCAGGGCCAACAGCATCAACACGGCAACTACCAGGATCAACCAGAGACGGCGGCTGATCGACATATTGCGTAAACTGTTCATCGTCCTGTCACTCCGTGCTTTTTATAATTGTCGGCGCTGCATCGACTTTTACGCCTTGTCTGATAGGCTTTCGGCCTGAAATCGAAAAACCTGAGTACTGCCTGATTTTTCACGGAATTTTTGCAGACCGGCGTTGATTATCAGCACCGGGCCTTTTTGTGCGCTCGTCGTCAGTGAACCATTAAAAAGACTAACGAGGCTTGTCTTAGAACAAGACCTTTGGGGGACGTATGGATTTGTGGACCGCCGCACAGGCGTTGATACTCGGCGTGGTAGAAGGGCTGACGGAGTTTTTGCCGATCTCCAGTACCGGCCACCAGATTATCGTCGCCGATTTGCTCGACTTTGGTGGCGAACGCGCCATGGCGTTCAACATCATCATTCAGCTCGGTGCGATTCTGGCGGTGGTCTGGGAGTTTCGCCGCAAGATCCTCGACGTGGTGACCGGTTTGCCGACCCAGCGCAATGCGCAGCGCTTTACCGTCAACCTGCTGATCGCATTCCTGCCGGCCGTGGTGCTGGGGGTGATTTTCGCCGACCTGATTCACCATTACCTGTTCAACCCGATCACCGTCGCCACGGCGTTGGTGGTGGGCGGCATCGTGATGTTGTGGGCCGAGCGGCGCGAGCATGAAGTGCATGCCGAGAGCGTCGATGAGATCAGCTGGAAGGACGCGCTCAAGGTCGGTTTTGCCCAGTGCTTGGCGATGATCCCGGGCACCTCGCGCTCGGGCTCGACCATTATCGGCGGCCTGCTGTTCGGCCTGTCGCGCAAGACCGCCACCGAGTTTTCGTTCTTTCTGGCCATGCCGACCATGGTCGGTGCGGCGGTGTATTCGGGCTACAAGTACCGCGACCTGTTCCAGCCGGCTGACCTGCCGGTGTTCGCCATCGGGTTTGTCACCTCGTTCATCTTCGCGATGATTGCGGTCAAGGGCCTGCTCAAGTTCATCGCCAGCCATAGCTATGCGGCATTTGCCTGGTATCGGATTGCATTCGGCTTGCTGATCCTGGCGACCTGGCAGTTTGGCTGGATCGATTGGTCCGCGGCCAAGGCATGATGATTCAGCACCCACGCCTGAAGGCGCTGATCTTTGCGCTGTTGTGCGCGGCGCCGTTATTGGGCTCGGTATTGGTGTGGCATCGCGGCGAGACCGTGCTGCCGCTGGCGGCCTATGGCGTGGTCAGCGTGATCGCGTTTTTGCTGTACTGGAGCGACAAGCACAAGGCGCGCACCGACGCTCGGCGCATTCCCGAAAACATCCTGCACGCCGTCGAGCTGGCGGGCGGATGGCCGGGGGCGCTGATTGCCCAGCAGGTGTTCCGGCACAAGACGCGCAAGGTCTCGTATCAGGTGCTGTTCTGGGCAATCGTGCTGTTGCATCAGGTGTTCTGGCTTGACCAGTTGTTCCTCAGCGGCACGCTGGGGTCAGTCCTCTAGCAACAACCCGACCTGCGTGCGCTTGGGCAACTTGCTCACCACCAACTGGTGAGAGCGCTGCAACAGGCCACGCAACTCCTCGGTGCCCAGCGGGTAGGGCGTGTTCATGATGATCCACTGCGCGCGCGCCAGGTACGGCGCCGGGTGGATGCCCGGGCGGTCCACATGGCCGAGGAACAGTTCCTTGTCGACCTTGAACGCCAACGAGTCACCCCGCAGGTTCTGCAAGGCGAACATCTTGTTGCCGGCAATCGAAAACACTCGCACGCCACCCCATTTATAGTCTTCCCGCGCGCCGGGCAGGCTCAGGCAGAAGTGCGCGACTTGTTCTTCGGTCATGCTCATAACAGGCGGTCTCCACAGCTTTTAAAGCCTTCTTCCAGATAATCGATCCACGCGCGAATCGCCGGCAGCACGCCACGGCGATGCGGGTACACGGCCTGCAACCAGCCCCCCGGCAGCGACCATTGCGGCAGCAGTTGCACCAGTTGGCCGCTGGCCAGTTCCTCTTCGCAATACATCATCGGCAGCACGGTGAAGCCCAGGCCCTTGAGTGCGCTGGCTTTGCGCACGATGAAATCATCGATGCCCAGGCGGGCTTCCATCACCAGGTCTTCGGCGTTGCCTTGGGGGTCGAGCAGGCGCAGGTGGACCATGCGGTCGGCTTCCAGGGCGCCGAGCACCGGCAATTGCTTGAGGTCGTCGAGGTTGTCGACCTGTCGGCCGCGCATGAAGTCCGGGCTGGCGACCAGCAGCGTCTGGGCCTGGCGCAGGCGCTTGGTGACCAGCAGCGGGTCTTCATCGCCGAGCTCGCGCACACGCAGCGCTACGTCAATGCCTTCGGCCACCAGGTCGACGCGGCGGTTGACCAGGGTCATTTCCAGCTGCACCTGGGGGTGGGCGGCGAGAAACCCGGCGACCAGCTCTGGCAGGATGTGCTGGGCCATGCCCACCGGGCAACTGACCCGCAGCCGCCCGCGGGGTTCGCTGGACATGCTGGCCACGGCCTCGTCGGCCATTTCCGCTTCCAGCAGCATCGCCTGGCAATGGCGCAGGTAACGCTCGCCGACGGCGGTCAGGGTCAGTTGCCGGGTGGTGCGCTGCAGCAGACGCGCGCCAAGGCGTTCTTCCAGCTCGGCGATCCGCCGCGACAGGCGTGACTTGGGAATCCCCAGCAGGCGCCCGGCCGCCGCGAAGCCGCCGGCTTCCACGACTTTGGCGAAATAGTAGAGGTCATTGAGGTCTTGCATGCTCGGCCTATTGTCCTGTCAGTAGGACGAACTATCGCATTTCAACTACCTTATCGGCTATTGGTTTCATGCGTAGGCTTAACACCATCTGATTCGCACCGCTGATCTTATTTGGAGCTTACCCATGAAACTGTTGCACATCGATTCCAGCATCCTCGGCGACAACTCGGCTTCGCGCCAGCTCAGTGCCGGCGTGGTCAAGGCCTGGCAAGCGGCCGAGCCGGGTGTGGAAGTGACTTACCGTGACCTGGCCAGCGAAGCTATCAACCACTTCTCCGGCGCCACCCTGGCTGCGCTGGGTACGCCGGCCGAACTGCGCGACGCCGCGCAGCAGCACGAAGCCGACCTCAGCGCGTCGACCCTGGCTGAGTTCCTCGCCGCCGACGCCGTGGTGCTGGGCGCGCCGATGTACAACTTCACCATCCCGTCCCAGCTCAAGGCCTGGATCGACCGCATTGCAGTGGCCGGCCAGACCTTCCGCTACACCGAAGCCGGCCCGGAAGGCCTGTGCGGCAACAAGAAAGTCATCATCGTCTCCACGTCCGGCGGCCTGCATGTTGGCCAGGCAACCGGCGTGGCCCACGAGGAATACTTGAAAGTCATGCTGGGCTTCCTCGGCATCACCGACATCGAATTCGTCCGCGCCCAGGGCCTGGCGTATGGCGATGAGTTCCGCAGCAAGTCCCTGAGCGACGCCAACGCTGTCATCAACGAACAATTGTTCGTCGCCGCGTAAGGCTTGTGTAAATTTCGCTGTTGCTCGGTTTCAATCTGAAGCCGGGCGCCTAAACTCTGTATTCTGCTCGCCTGAACGCGACCGGAGTACGGAGTTTTTTCGTTGGCCCGCTGTTTTTACTTTGGCCCAGGTTATGCACGCATGGGTTTATCACTCGGTGCGAGTACCTTGAACCATGGACATCTTGAATAGACATGCCGGTTATCGCGCAGCAAAGGTGGACATCCTCATGATGCGTCTTTGTGCTGTTTTGGTTCTTTCCCTGCTTGGCGGCCTGGTTTCAGTGCACGCCGCGCCTGCACCGCACCCGCATTGGAGTGTGGGCTTCCACCGCATGAGTTTTCTCGACCCGCTGGATCTGCAGCCGATGAATGCCATCGCGTTCTATCCGTCCACCGACGTTGAGCACACCACCCGGGTGGGTGGGTATCACGTGGCCGCCACGGAAGATTCGAAGATCGCTATCGGCCGTTTCCCGATGCTGATGCTGTCCCACGGCAACACAGGGACGCCGCTGGCCCTGCATGACCTGGCGACCTCCCTGGCGCGCAAGGGCTTTGTAGTCGTGGCGGTGCTGCACCCCGGCGACAACTACAAGGATCACAGCCGCCTGGGCACGTTGAGCAACCTGTATGGGCGGCCGATCCAGATTTCCGAAGCGATCACCGCGACCCTGGGCGACCCGATGCTGTCACCGTTCGTCAACGTCGACCAAGTGGGTGTCATCGGCTACTCGGCCGGTGGCGAAACCGCGTTGATCCTGGCGGGCGCCAAGCCCGATTTCGACCGCCTGCGCCGCTATTGCCAGGAGCGTCCGGAAGACCGCGACGCCTGCACCACCAAAGGCGAGCTGGTGGTGGACCGTGATGACCTGCAGCCACAAGCCGACCCACGTATTCACGCGTTGATGTTGATGGCGCCGCTGAGCTTGATGTTCGGTCGCCACACCCTGGCCGACGTCCACGTGCCGGTGCTGCTCTATAGCGGTGATGGCGACAAGCTGGTGGCGGTGGACAAGAATGCCGCCGCCCTGGCGCGCAAGCTGCCCGAACCGCCGGACTTCAAATTGCTGGCCGGGGCCGGGCATTTCGTGTTCATGGCGCCCTGCGACAGCGATCAACTGGCGCTGATGCCGGCGATCTGCACCGATGCCGATGGCGTCGACCGCGAAGGCATTCACCGCGATCTGACCTCCGAAGCCGGGCGCTTTTTCGCTCACACCCTCGGGCGATCCACCCGTGCCGGCCTGCAGACGGCGGATCAGTAAGCGCGACGTTTGAGCAGCACGGTCACGCCCAAGGCGCTGAGCGACAGCAGTGCGGCGCAGAAGAAGATCCAGCCGTAGCCGAGGTTCAACGCCACCGCCCCCATCAAGGGCCCGGCAATCGCCAGGGCCAGGTCGAAAAACACGGCGTAGGCACTCAGCCCCGCGCCACGGCTGCTGTTGGGCACCTGCTTGATCGCTTCCACGCCCAGCGCCGGGTACACCAGCGACAAGCCGAAGCCAGTCAGCCCTGCACCGATCAATGCCACGCAGGTAGACGGCGCGAGCCACAACAGCGTCAGGCCCAGGGTCTCGATGATCATGCACCCAATCGCCGCGCGGAAGCCGCCAAAGCGGCTGATGGCCGAGATAAACACCAGGCGCGAAACGATGAAACACACGCCAAATACCGTCAAGCAATAGGCCGCGCCTGCCCAGCCGCGATTGAGGTAGTACAGGGTGATAAAGGTGGTCAGGGTGCCGTAGCCGATGGACGCCAGGCACAGGCTGGCGCCAAACGGGGCGATACGCCCGAACACCGCCCAGAACGGCAGGCGCTCGCCGCGGACCACCGGCACTGACGGTTTATTGCGGATCAGCACCAGGCCCAGCGCCGCCAGCACCGACAGGGCGATGCCAAGGCTGTTGTAGCCGTATTCGGCGACCATTACCACGCCCAGCGGCGCGCCAATCGCGATGGCGCCGTAGGACGCAATGCCGTTCCAGGAAATCGAGCGCCCCGTATGCTCGGCGCCGACCTTGCCCATGCACCAACTGATGGTGCCCACGCCAATCAGGCCCTGGGCCACGCCGAGCAACAAACGAGCGACGATCAGGATGCCCAGGCTCAACAGCGGCAGGCTTTGCAGCAGTGTTGCCAGCAGCGTCAGCCCGCCGCTGGCCAGGATGCCGCCCAGGCCGAGCACGATTGCACGTTTGGTGCCCACGCTATCGGACATCCGCCCGGCCATGGGGCGGCTGAGCAGGGTGGCGAGGTATTGCGAACCGATTGTCAGCCCGGCCACCACCGCACTGAAACCCAGTTGCTCGTGTACGTAGCCTGGGATCACCGCGATCGGCAGGCCGATGCAGATAAAGGCAATAAAGGTGTAGAAGACGATGGAGACGATCTGCAGGGTGATCGACAGTGAACTCGGGGCGGCGGCAGACATGAGCACTCGTTCGCGGGCGGGCGGTGAGGGCATCATCGCAAGGGCTCGGGGGAAAAGAAAGCACCCTAACTATCAACCCGGCTGGCCGACAGATACAAAAAAGCCCCGTCGCAGTGGACGGGGCTTTTTCTTGTCGCTAACAGCTGATCGCAGTGCTTAGAAGACCACGCCTTGGCTGCGCAGGTAGTCATCATAGGTGCCGCTGAAGTCGATCACGCCGTTGGCGCTCAACTCGATGATGCGGGTGGCCAGGGACGATACGAACTCACGGTCGTGGCTGACGAAGATCAGCGTGCCCGGGTAGTTTTCCAGCGCCAGGTTCAGCGCTTCGATGGATTCCATGTCCAAGTGGTTGGTCGGTTCGTCCATGATCAGCACGTTGGGCTTTTGCAGGATCAGCTTGCCGAACAGCATGCGGCCTTGTTCGCCACCGGAGATGACCTTGACCGACTTGAGGATCTCGTCGTTGGAAAACAGCATGCGCCCCAGGGTGCCGCGGATCACTTGCTCGCCCTGTGTCCACTGGCCCATCCAGTCGAACAGGCTCATGTCGTCTTCGAAGTCGTGGGCGTGGTCCTGGGCGTAGTAGCCCAGTTCGGCGGCGTCGGTCCACTTGATGCTGCCGGCATCCGGGGTCAGTTCGTTGACCAGGGTACGCAGCAGGGTGGTCTTGCCGATACCGTTCGGGCCGATGATCGCCACGCGCTCGCCGGCTTCAACCTGAAAGCTGAAGTCCTTGAACAGCGGCTTGCCGTCGAAGCCTTTGGCCATGCGATCGACGATGACCGCCTGGCGGTGCAGCTTTTTGGTTTGTTCGAAACGGATGAACGGGCTCACACGGCTCGAAGGCTTGACCTCGGCCAGCTGGATCTTGTCGATCGCCTTGGCACGGGAAGTGGCCTGCTTGGCTTTCGAGGCGTTGGCCGAGAAGCGGCTGACGAAGGATTGCAGTTCGGAGATCTGCGCTTTTTTCTTGGCGTTGTCCGACAGCAGTTGCTCGCGGGACTGGGTCGCCACGGTCATGTACTCGTCGTAGTTGCCCGGGAACAGGCGCAACTCGCCGTAGTCCAGGTCAGCCATGTGGGTACATACGCTGTTCAGGAAGTGACGGTCGTGAGAGATGATGATCATCAGGCTGGAGCGCTGGGTCAGGATGTTTTCCAGCCAGCGGATGGTGTTGATGTCCAAGTGGTTGGTCGGTTCGTCGAGCAACAGCACTTCAGGGTCGGAGAACAGCGCCTGGGCCAGCAATACGCGCAGTTTCCAGCCGGGGGACACTTCGCTCATCGGGCCGAAGTGCTGTTCCAGGGGAATACCCAGGCCCAGCAGCAGTTCACCGGCGCGGGATTCGGCGGTGTAGCCGTCCATCTCGGCGAACTCGGTTTCCAGCTCGGCCACGGCCATGCCGTCGTCTTCGCTCATTTCCGGCAGCGAGTAGATACGATCGCGCTCGGCCTTGACCTTCCACAGTTCTTCGTGACCCATGATCACGGTGTCGAGCACGGTGAATTCTTCGTAGGCGAACTGGTCCTGGCGCAGTTTACCCAGGCGCACATTCGGTTCCAGCATGACCTGGCCACCGGACGGGTCCAGGTCGCCACCGAGGATTTTCATGAAGGTCGACTTGCCGCAACCGTTGGCACCGATCAAACCATAACGGTTACCGGCGCCGAATTTGACCGAGACATTCTCGAAGAGCGGCTTGGCGCCGAACTGCATGGTGATGTTAGCTGTGGAGATCAATTACTTTACCTATCAATAGCTTAGGGTGCGCTTATTTGAGCTGGGACCAATTTGGGACCAATCTGGAGCTCTTCCGATTCGCTCCAGTCCGAGCTTGGGTTGATCCAACGCGCATAAGTCGAGAGCAGCATCTGCGCACGATGGCCGAGCTGCTGGGAAATGAAGGCGGGGTTCATGCCAGACATACTGCATATTGTCGCATAGGTGTGACGACAGTTGTATGGCGGTCGACGACGGATGTTCAATGCTTTCGGTGTTGGAACCCACTACGGTGCAGGTCGGTCGTCTGCTTCACGCTCTGCGAGTGCGTCGATGGCGGGAAAAGCCAACGGCGTTTCACGCACCGTCCAAGCAGATATCCGTGCGCTTCGCGTATTTGAGGGGGAGGGCGCCGTGAGGGTAGGGCTGGGGCTCCGTTCGTACAGCGATTGTTTACAGATTCACACGCAAAAATTACTTATTAATACAGTTCCTGTTCCAGCAAAACTTGATACTGCACAGGCTTAAAGCCCTGGCAGGTTATCCAAAAGGGCAATGTCATTTTGGTAAGACAGGAACCATGTCCATGCATCTCCCTCGTATCCTCATTAGTGTCAGTTTGTCCACTGTGTTGCTTGGACTGATCGGTTGCGCACCGACGGCGATAGTGGGGCCCGCCGCCAACACCGTGCGCGTCACTCATAACGAACCTGGCGCCGAGTGCCAGTTCTTGGGAGATGTTACGGGTAGTCAGGGCGACTTTCTGTTTGGCAGCATCACTGGGAACGCGAACCTGGAAACTGGAGCCCGTAACGATCTGAAAAATAAAGCCGCAGCGATGGGGGGCAATCGGGTTTATCTGCTCACTGAGCGAGCGGGCCAAACCGGTTCGGACAAGCGATTGGAGCAAACCAACGTAACCCTTTCAGGAAACGTTTATCGCTGCCCTTGACGGTGAGCCTGGTCGGTTGCCACGCCTAAGTTGAGGGAGATCAGTAATTATCGGTCGGATAAAAGCTCCAGTCGGAACCGCAACTTGTTGGCTGGACGAAATGCGGATCGCTCAATTGCTGCCGCATAAGTGAATCCACGTTTAACCACGCGTAGTCGATAGAACAGAGTCGTATGGCTGGCTAAACCAGCGACTTTTGAATTTGATGATCAAATGTCTCTAGAAAGTCGTGCATGCTGAGTTCTCCGAGATCTACGGTTTTAGCGCCGCCGGCCGCGATAAAGGTTATGTCAGTGATACCCAGGACGTTCAGGATCAGTTTCAAATAGTGGGTCGCAATGTCACGGTCTTTAATCGGCGAGTCGTCGGTATATACACCTCCCGAGGCGAGCAGCACTGTTGCTTTTTTACCGGTCACCAGTCCTTTGCCATCAACGCCCAGGGTCAGGCCTTTACGCACCACATGATCGACCCAGGCCTTGAGTGCCGCAGGGACGTTATAGTTGTAGACGGGTGTTGAAATAACCAAGTGATCGGTTTCCAGCAACTCGGCCGTAAGTTCATCGGATAGTTGCAACACCGCTTTCATTTCAGGCGAATGTTGGGGGGCGGGGGTGAAGTAAGCCTGTAACCAGGGGGCTGTCATGAAGGTCAGCGGGGTGTCCGTTAGATCCCGTATTTAGGCAACGCAGGCCGATGGTTGTTGAATGACCTGACCCGTCGTCTGTGCCTGTGAGGGTACGAAGATGACCGAGGTCGGCGGTTTGGTGACCTGGGCCGGGAGATAAGTTCGGCCGCAGGCGAGGGTTTCATCTGACAGGCAATTGGCTTATTTTCCGTAGCTCACTGTAACCGACTTTCTGGAGACGCAATGGACATGCCCTCAGCCCAACAGGCGATTGCCAGTAACAAGGACGCCTGGGACGAATCCGCCCGGCTGCACAAAGACACGGATACCTGGAGGACGCTGCTGGCCTCGGTCGCCGAACCGGATTTTTCGTGCCTGGACCCGACTCTCACCGCCTTGTTGCAAGATGTCGGTGTTGCCGGCAAAGACGTGGTGCAGCTGTGTTGCAATAACGGCCGCGAAAGCTTGTCGTTATTCGGCCTGGGCGCACGCACGGTCGTCGGCGTGGACCAATCCCGTGCCTTTCTCGATCAGGCTCGGGAACTCGCGGCGCTCTCACCCTACAGCCCGGAACTCATCGAAACCGATATCCACCATTTGCCCGAGCGCTTGCACGCACGCTTCGATATCGCCCTGGTGACCATCGGCGTATTGGGCTGGATGCCGGATGTGGCGCGGTTCATGCGCCAGGTCGCCACAACGCTGAAGCCCGGCGGCACTCTGGTGATGTACGAAACCCACCCGTTCCTGGAAGTGTTCGACCCGCTGGCAGCCAATCCGCTGCTGCCTGCCAGTTCGTACTTCCAGCGTGAGCCTTTTGTGCTGCAAGAGTCGATCGTCTATGAAGGGCAGAGCGCAGTCGCGGGGCCGACGTCCTACTGGTTTGTACACACGCTGGGCAGTGTGGTCAGCGCAGCGATTGCGGCGCGGTTGCAGATCGCTCATCTGCAAGAGTACCCGCATTCAAATCGCGAAGAACTCTACGACCAGTACGAGGATCAGGCGGCCCAGTTGCCGCTGTGTTTTACCCTGACGGCGACCAAGCGCCTGCCCTGAGCTGTTTTGCGCGTAAAAAAAGCCCGCCGGGGGAGGCGGGCTAAGGGATTCACTGGAGTAGGTAGGCTTCACCCTATAGACCGGAAGGTGAATGCCTTGTGAAAATCCTGTCGCAAGTTCAGATGGGCGCGGGGCTCAGGATCGACGCACGAATGTACGCATTGTCTGCCCGGGGCCGGTGCTGAATACACACGGTCGCGGCATGCCTTCATCCGCCGCGATGAATACGAACTCGTCTCCTTCCAGGCGGTAGCTGGCCGGCAGCAGCTTGCCCGCGTCATCCCCCATGGCATCGATCCAGGTGATGCTTTTGGGATGGGTGGTGCTGTCCAGGAAGAATCGGCCGGCCAGTAGTCGTTTGCCATCAACGGTGAGCACTTCAAAGTGGTCGTCGGTAATGGTGGTGATTGCACCGGGGGCGCTGTGGGCGTCGGGTGGGTTGAGCACGCCGCTGTCTTCGAGCGAGACCTGCTGCCATGTGCCCTGTAGGGCTTGGTAGTCCGAGTCGGAAATGGATGTCATACAAATTCCTTTTTGTTGAGGCGCATAGCACTGAATAGCGCGACCGAACGGTCAGAAAAAGCCGGGTATATACAGGTTTATCTGTAGGAAGCTTCGTGTTATCAGGCTTTTATCGCGATTTTTTCGAGTGAGAGCAGCTATTTAACAAACTTTTGACTACTCTTGTGACAAGAATATTCCTACTTGATGAACGCCAGTGGCAATGATCGCTTGAATGAAGGGAAACAAACTTTAATAGCGTGGGATTTTTCGGCTGACTGAGTGGTCAGATAGCGATTGGTTAGCCTGCTCTGTGGGCTTCAGGGCGTTGTCCCTGATTCTTTACTGGGGTATTCAGGTTTTTGACGGTGGTGGCCGTTTAGTATCATTTTTAAGGTGCTTTCATTTTGAATCGAACTTCCCCGCATACTGTTTCTAGCTCTTCAGATGAAATCGACCTGCTTGAACTGTTTCACTCGATTTGGCAGCAAAAAAAACTGGTAGTGGGGTGTACGATTCTGGCGGGCGTGCTCGGCGTCGGTTATGCCTTCCTGGCGCCGCGGACATATGAGGTCAGCAGTGTCTTGCGCCCGGCGGCGATCAATGAACTGGATGCATTGAACCGTTCCGAAGTCTACAAGTTGCCACCGGCCGATGCGTTGTCGAAGGTGGGCGCGCAGTTGGACTCTTATGAGGCGAGGCTGGGCTTTTTCAGATCCCATGAGCAATTGTTCACTGCGTTCCAGAAGCCTGGGCAAAGCCTGGAGCAGAGTTTTGAAGACTTCAACCGCAACTCGGTCAACTTGATTCTGCCGGACCCGAAAAAGTCAGACTCGTTGAGCAGTTATATCCGCCTGGAGTTGCAGTACCCGAACGATGTGGACGGTGTGGCGATTCTGAACGGCTTTGTCGACTACGCCATTGCGGCGGAGCGCGAACAAGTCGGTGCGGACCTCAAGGTGATCGTCAACAACCGCCTGAATGAACTCAAAGGCAAGATCGACGCTGCGCGCGCCAACTACGATACCGATAAGGAATCGAAGATCGCCAAGCTGTTGGAAGATGACCGACTCAAGCGCGCCCAGTTGCAAGATGAACTCAGTGCCCTGCGCCTGCAGATGAAAATGGAGCGTACCAACCGCCTGGCAGAGCTGTCGGAAGCCATTGCCATCGCCAAGTCCATGGGTATCAAAACGCCGACCACGCCATCGTCCATGGCGGATGCCGCACGAGGCGGTTCGAGCCAGGTGATGCGTACCGAGGTCAACAACCAGAAGATCCCGCTTTACTTCCTCGGCACCGAGGCCCTGGAGGCCGAGCGCGTTGCGCTACAACAGCGGACCAGCGACGACTTTACCAACCCTCGCGTCGCCGAGATCGGCAAGGAGTTGCAACTGCTGGAGGTCAACCGTGAGGTTGAAGTGCTGCGCAAGCGTGGGAATGAAGACATCTTCCTGCAGGATGTTGAACCGCTTCGTGCTGAAGTTGCGCGCTTGCGTAACCTCAACATCGACATGAGCAACCTCAAGCTGGTCACCGTCGACCGCCGCGCCCAGGAGCCACTGGCGCCGATCAAACCGAAAAAAGCCCTGGTGATCGCCTTGAGCCTGGTCGCGGGGTTGATCCTCGGCTTGTTCGTCGCACTGGTCCGCCATTTTGTGCTGACCCGGCGCGAAACCGTGCCTTATTCGAGCTTGGAAGACGGGCGCTTTTCCCGGCGTGAGCGCAAGGATGATCAGCCGCTGCCGTAACGTTTAATGCGCAAGGGCTTGTCCCATGACAAGCCCCCGTGCCCCCTCCAATTACAATCAGTGGACAGCTTTTCACAATTCTTAGTTAACCTTTAGTTACAAATTGTGGCTAAATATCGGGCGATGGTTATGAACCGAAGGGCTATCCGCCGGTCGTGCCGCCTATATGTGAATTGTGATTTCATGTGCTGCTATCCAACCTCGGCCGTCGTGGGCCCGCAGGAGCAGCCTGTTTTCTCCTGACTTGTGACGAAATCCATTGAAACTCATTATTGTTTTCCTCTACGTTGCCTCTATTGCGTATGTCCACCTGCGTGGCCGGGTGCGGCATAAACTGAGACGCCAGCTCAGCGATCACTCTACGTTCCTGGCGCCGATCAACTGCTTTCTCTACTTGTTCTCCAAGCTACCCAGCCGACCGTATCTCTCACCCAGCGACTTCCCGGACCTGAGCCCACTGCAGGAGCATTGGGAAGAAATCCGCCAGGAAGCCCATACCCTGATGCAGGCGGGCGCGATCAAGCGTTCGGACCAATACGACGACGTTGGTTTCAACTCGTTCTTCAAGTCGGGTTGGAAGCGCTTCTACCTGAAATGGTATGGCGACAGCCACCCCTCGGCGATGAAGCTGTGCCCGCGCACCACCGAGTTGCTGCAGAGCATCGGCTCGGTCAAGGCCGCGATGTTCGCCGAGTTGCCGCCGGGCTCCAAGCTGGTGCGCCACCGCGACCCTTACGCCGGTTCCTATCGCTACCACTTGGGCCTGGATACCCCCAACGATCCGGGGTGCTACATCAATGTGGACGGCGAGAACTACTCCTGGCGCGACGGCGAACCGGTGATGTTCGACGAGACCTATATCCACTACGCAGAAAACGCCACCCAGAAGAACCGCATCATTCTGTTCTGTGACGTCGAGCGGCCGATGAAGTACCGCTGGGCGGCCGCGTTCAACCGCTGGTTCAGCCGCACGGTGATGGCCGCCGCCGGCGCGCCGAACGACGCGGGCGACAAGACCGGCGGCCTGAACCGTGCGTTTAGCCGCTTGTACAAAATCCGCCTGCGCGGCAAGGAACTCAAGAAGCGTAACCGCACGCGCTACTACCTGGAAAAGTGGGCGATCTTCGCGGTGCTTGCGCTGATCTTCATCCTGATCTGAATCTCGACGTGGCGCGACTCACTGCGGTGGCGTCGCGCCCAACGTATCCCACATCTGTTTGCTGAGCCTCTGCCTGTTGGCATAACCCGCCCACGGGTCGCCCTTCAAACCCTGCAACCGCTGTTGCAGGTTGGCGACCGTCCACTGCTGGGCACCGCGCAACCCCTTCAACTCCTCGCGACTGACCGGCACCGACACCGGCAGGCCGGGGCGTGCGCGCACTGAATAGGCCGCCACCGTACTGGCACCGCGCGCGTTACGCAGGTAATCGATGAAGATCTTGCCCTGTCGATTCTTCAGCCCGGAGGTGGCGGTGAAGCGTTCCGGCAGGCGTTGGGTCATGAACTGGGCGATCGCTTTGGCGAAGGCTTTCACGGTGGCCCAATCATCGCGGCGCGCCAGCGGGATCATCAGGTGCAGGCCTTTGCCGCCGCTGGTCTTGACGAAGGCTTGCAGGCCCAACTCGTCGAGCACCGACAAGGTCAACTGCGCCGCCTCCAGCATGGCTTTCCACGGCAAGGCCGGATCGGGGTCGAGGTCGAGGACGAACAGGTCCGGGGTTTCGATCTTGTCCGAGGTGGCACCCCAGGTGTGCAGTTCGACGGTACCCATCTGCACCGCACCGATCAGGCCGGCGAGGCTGTCGATCTGCATCAGGCGCGCATGGTCAGGGTCCAGGCGCTGGTCCAGTTGCTTGATATGGGGAATCGCCAGGTGCTCCGAGTGCTTCTGGAAAAACTGCTCGCCGTCGATGCCCTCCGGCGCCCTCAGCAAGGAAACGGGGCGGTGACGCAGGAAGGGCAGCAGCCATTCGCTGATGCTCTGGTAAAACTGCGCCAGTTGCAGCTTGCGGGTGCCGCTGGCGAGATCGATGACGCGCTCGGCATGGGTGATCTGCACACCGGCGAGGGTGACCGACGCGGCGGTCTTTTGCGGCGCGGGCGTGGGCCTGGCGTTCGCCACGCAGGCACCGCTGAGCACGCTTTGCGGCTGGGCTTCGGTGATGTCGTAGTCGCTGGTCGGGCGGGCGTGCCGGTCGTTTTCCTTGATCAGCAGCCACCGTTCCTTGTCGCCGCTGCCTTTGAGGTGGGTGCGTACCAAGACCCAATCGCCTGAGAGTTTTTCGCCGGCCAGGGTGAATTCCAGTTTGCCGGCGGCGTAGGCGGTTTGTGGATCGTCGTGGGGGTGCCAAATGCCACGGTCCCAGACGATCACATCGCCGGCGCCGTATTGGCCGGCCGGAATGCTGCCTTCGAAACTGCCGTAGCTCAAGGGGTGGTCTTCGACTTGCACCGCCAGGCGTTTCTGGCTGGGGTCGAGGCTGGGGCCCTTGGGCACCGCCCAGCTCTTGAGCACGCCATCGAGCTCAAGGCGCAAGTCGTAGTGCAGATTGCGTGCGTCGTGCTTCTGGATCACGAACGTCAGCGCCGATGCATTGCGCTGCGCGCCCGACGCGGCGCCGGAAGGTTCGGCGGTGATCTTGAAGTCGCGTTTGCGGTTGTATTCGCTCAGGGGCTTTGCCATATCGTGCTCCCTACCTTGGTCGGCTCAAGAGGCCTTTTCGCTGGCTTTTTACACACCTTGCACCCGTGCGATCGCGGGCGTGGAAGTTGCGGTGTGCGGATGCTCGGACAGAACGTGTTACATCTGATGAGAAACTATTTAGTTACCAAAGGCGAACCCAAAGCGTAGCGTGGTATCGAAAGCACGTACTCCTCGTCCCAAGAGGCTTTGTCATGATCACCTGTGTGCGACATCTTGCAGCGTTGGCGCTAGGCCTGGCACTTTGCGCCAGTGCCCAGGCGCAAAACCTGCCCGGCAGCAATGACGCCAACAATAGCCCGATCCACCGGGCCAATCCCAACAGTATGCAGGGCACCCAGCCCAATGCACCGGCGATTCGGGGCATCCAGACCGGGCCGACCACGCGCACGCCGACCCTGGAAAACGGCGGCATCGGCAATCGCTATCCGCAACGCCAGGCTGCGCCCAGCCGCCCGGCGACGGAAATCAAAGCCCCCACGGTTGACGCCAACGGCAATCGCCGGCCTTGAGCGCCGGTAAGGACCCCGTCTTATGTCTCTACGCAAAACCCTGCTTGCCGCATGTTGCGCAAGCGCCTTATTGCCGCTGACAACGCTGTATGCCGCCGAAGCCCAGCAGTTTCCCAGCGAACAAGGCAGCATCAGCGCCACGCCGATCGCCAAAGGCCTGGATCATCCGTGGGCCGTGGCGTTTTTACCGGACAAACAGGGCTACCTCGTCACCGAACGTCCCGGCCACCTGCGGGTCGTCAGCCTGGATGGCAAATTGTCGGCGCCGCTGACCGGCGTGCCTGAGGTCTGGGCCAAGGGCCAGGGTGGTTTGCTCGATGTGGTGCTGTCGCCGGACTTCAAGCAGGACCGCCTGGTGTACTTGTCATATGCCGAAGGCGGCGGCAAGGGCGGCACAGCCGGCACTGCGGTCGGTCGCGGGCGGTTGGCGGATGACCTGAGCGGTTTGCGCGACTTCAAGGTGATCCTGCGCCAGGAGCCCAAGCTCTCCACCGGCAATCATTTCGGCTCGCGCCTGGCCTTTGACCGCGACGGCTACCTGTTCGTCACCCTGGGTGAAAACAACGACCGGCCCACCGCCCAGGACCTGGACAAGCTGCAAGGCAAGGTGGTGCGGATCTACCCGGACGGCCGCGTGCCGGATGACAACCCCTTTGTCGGGCAGCCGGGCGTGCGCCCCGAAATCTGGTCCTACGGCCAGCGCAATCCGCAGGGCCTGGCGTTGAACCCGTGGAACGGCACGCTCTGGGAAAACGAGCACGGGCCGCGTGGCGGAGATGAAATCAACATCATCGAACGCGGCAAGAACTACGGCTGGCCCATGGCGACTCATGGCATCAACTATTCGCTGACACCGATCCCCGAGGCCAAGGGCAAGGTGGTGGACGGTACTGTGGCGCCGCACCATGTGTGGGAGAAATCCCCAGCGATCAGTGGCATGGCATTCTACGATGCCGACCGCTTCCAGGCATGGCAGCACAATCTGTTCATTGGCGCACTGGCCAGCCAGGAGCTGATTCGCCTGCAGTTCGACGGCGACAAGGCGATCCATGAAGAGCGCTTGCTCGGCGGCTTGAATGCGCGGATTCGCGACGTGCGGCAAGGGCCGGATGGCTTTTTGTATGTATTGACCGATGAGGATGATGGGGTGTTGTACCGAGTGGGTCTGAACCAGGATTGAGCAATAAGCCGCAAGCTTCACGCTTGCGGCTACAGGCTAGAGTCCCAACTCCGACAGCCCCGGATGATCGTCCGGACGCCGTCCCAACGGCCAATGGAACTTGCGCTCGCTGTCCTTGATCGGCATGTCGTTGATGCAGGCAAAACGGTTGGCCATCAGGCCGTGCTGGTCAAATTCCCAGTTTTCGTTGCCGTAGGAACGGAACCAGTTACCCGAGTCGTCGTGCCACTCATAGGCATAGCGCACCGCGATACGGTTATCGCTGAACGCCCACAACTCCTTGATCAACCGGTAATCCAACTCCTTGGCCCATTTGCGGCTGAGGAAGTCTTTGGCTTGTTCGCGGTTGTAGGCGAATTCAGCGCGGTTACGCCACTTGGTGTCCAGGGTGTAGGCCAGGGACACCCGATGCGGGTCGCGGGAGTTCCAGCCGTCTTCGGCCAGGCGGACTTTTTCGATGGCCGACTCGCGGGTAAACGGCGGCAGGGGTGGGCGGGTTTCTGCAGGGGATGACATTGGGCGGCTCCTTAAAACAATAAGGGTTGATCGAAAGTTGCGATGCCTGTGGGGTTAAAGCCCCAATAACGTTCGTGCCATGGATTGCGCCGTATCCGCCGCGGTGGCATCGCCCGTCACCAGGGCCACGGTAATGGCGCCATCGATCAGGATCAGCAGTTGCGCGGCCTGCCGTTGCGGCTCGGGCGTGCCATGGGCTTGACACAGTTCGAGCAGGTACTCGAAGAGTTTGTGTTTATGCGCCTTCGCCAGCAGGCGTACCGGGGCTTGCGGGTCGCCGGTTTCGCCGCTGGTGTTGATGAATGCGCAGCCGCGAAAGTCCGCCGAACCGAACCAGGCCTTGAGCGCGTCGAACACGGCGAGCAGGCGCTCGCCGCTGTCTTCACGGCGTTCCACCTCGGCCCGCAGCCAGTGCATCCAGCGCGCGTCGCGACGTTGCAGGGCCGCGATCACCAGTTCGTCCTTATTGGCGAAATAGCGGTAGATGCTCTTTCGGGAGACACCGGCGGTTTTCACCAGGAAGTCCATGCCAGTGGCGGCGATGCCGTGGCGATAGATCAGCTTCTCGGTGACGTCGAGGATAATGTCGCGGGTAATATCGTTCATGTGTCATACAGTAGAACGATCGTTCTTCTTTCGCAACAAGGTTTTTCACTGACTGGCAACGAGACCTGAGCACCCCCATGGTGTAAGCTCTGGGCCTCTTCGGATTCGACCCATTGCGAGCCTTATGCCGTCGTTCTTCAAACGTTCCCTGTTGCCCAAACTGCGCGCTTTCCCACTCTCCATCGAGGCGATTGAGGTGCTGTCCGGCGCCGCTGCGTTTCGTCGTTGCCTGCTGGAGAAAATTTCCCAGGCTACCCAACGCATCTATATCGTCGCGCTGTACTTGCAGCAGGACGAGGCGGGGCAGGAGATCTACGACGCCTTGCACGCCGCCAAAGCCGCACGCCCGGAGCTGGACATCGTGGTGCTGGTCGATTGGCTGCGCGCCCAGCGCGGGCTGATCGGCGCCGGTAAACAGCCGGGCAACAGCGCCTGGTACCAGGCCATGACCCAAAGCCATGCCACCGAGGTGCCGGTCTACGGCGTGCCGGTGCAGACCCGCGAACTGTTCGGCGTGTTGCACCTCAAGGGCTTTGTGATCGACGACAGCGTGCTGTACAGCGGCGCCAGCCTGAACAACGTGTATTTGCACAAATTCGACAAGTACCGTTTCGACCGTTACCACCTGATCCACAGCGCACCGCTGGCGGATTCGATGCAACACCTGGTGGAGCACGGGCTGATGGCATCCAAGGCCGTGCATCGCCTCGACTTGCCCAACCCGCCGACGACCCGCAGCTTGCGCAACGATATCGGCGACCTGCGCAGCCGCCTCAAGCACGCGGCCTACGACACCACCAGCGGCCAGTTGCCCAACGGCCACCTGTCTGTCAGCCCCTTGCTCGGCGTCGGTAAGAACAACCCCCTGAGCCGGGTGATCCTCGAACTGATCGCCAGCGCCCAGCATCAACTGACCATTTGCACGCCATACTTCAACCTGCCGCTGCCGGTGACCCGGGAAATCAACCGCGCCCTGGCGCGCGGGGTGAAGATCGACATCATCGTCGGCGACAAGACCGCCAACGACTTCTACATTTCGCCCAGCGAGCCGTTCAAGGTGATCGCGGCCTTGCCGTACCTCTACGAAATCAGCCTGCGCCGCTTTGCCAAGCGCCATCAGCCGATGATCGACAGCGGCCAGTTGAACCTGCACCTGTGGCGCGACGGCGACAACACCTACCACCTCAAAGGCATGTGGGTCGACCAGCGTTATACGTTGCTGACCGGCAACAACCTCAACCCACGCGCGTTCCGCCTTGACCTGGAAAACGCCTTGCTGATCGATGACCCCAAGAGCGAGTGGCTGGAACCCCGGCGCACCGAGCTGGCGCAGATTTTCCAGCACACCACGCGCATCGAAGGTTATCAGCAGTTGCAGACCCTGGTGGATTACCCGCAGGCAGTCGGCAAGTTCCTGCGCCGCGTCAGCCGCGTGCGGATCGAGCGGTTGCTGTATCGCATTCTGTAACGCGGGCATCGCGCAACGAACTCTCTTGCTGCCCTCAAAGCCTTGAGAGTTCGCCTACACGCAGCGCTGGCCCAGGCGGGTATGTTTTCTCTCGACAGTTCTTAAGGACAAGAACTCTTGCCATTCACTGGTAGAGAGGAACTAGAAATGTCGCCCGTCTCCCCAATCCTTCATGCCCGTTCGCCAATTCCGCTGGCGCTGAGCGCCGCGCCGGCGCCGATTGGCAGCATCATCCCCGAAACCGTTGTGCGCAACCGGCGCGCGGCGCCATCCGATCTACCGGCCAGCGCGGCGCCGCCATGGACCTTGCGGCCAGCGCCGGCCACGTCGGCGGAGGCCGATCATCAGTTACACACGGCGTTGAGCACCTCGGCCCTGCGTCAGTTAGCAGACTCGAGCGTCCAGATTCCCCATGGCGCCACGATTCGTCCAGGCTTCGAGGCGCTGCGCAGTGCCTTCAATACCGCCGAGATGCGGGCCTGGGTCGCCAGCAAAGGGATGGCCCTGGATACCGTCGTGGTCAAACCCGACTCGGTCAGTGGTTGGGTCGTCGACAGTGGGGTAGCGACACAAAAGACCTTCACCTTGAACGACACCTCGGGATGGTGGCAGGTCAGCGCCAGGCTGCGCGCCGCCGCTGCCGCCCTGGATGTGGCCGGCAACGGGCTTGCGTATGTGCATCCCGAGAGCGAAGGCTTGTCTCGCAACGCGGTGTTGCAGGGGTATGGTATTCCCCCGCCGCACACCGCCGACGAACTGCAGACTGTGCGCCAGGCACTCTCGACGGCGGACTGGTCTGCCTTGTCGCCGGAGGTCAAGGGGCGCCTGGAGCAGCGCAACCTGAGGGCTAGAAAAGTCATCGACGTGATGGACGAGCGCGTGCATCTGGCGGGCACCTTGAGTGAGCGCGTGCGGCACCTCTCCGATGAAGACGAGGTGCTGCTGGCCGGCGTGCAAACGCCGATCAGCCGCACCTCGTCGCTGGCGATTGACGGCGCCGAGCAGGCAGCGGTCAGCGAGGTGCTGGCGTCCCATGGGTTGTCGGTGCCGAAGACGGCGCGGGAGGTGCGCAATATCCTGCGCTGGCTCGACGCTGCGCTGCCGCCAGCGCCGGCGCTGGGGGACTATACGCAGTTGATCGCGCGTCAGTGGGCCCCTGGCGTCTTGTCCGACGCCGACAAACGCTTCGTGGCGGAGTTGAGCGATGACGATACTCCTGGCAACAAGCCTGCGGTGAACCTGCTGCGTGTCCTGGATATCCGCGGGGTGCTTGCTCTCAACAGCGCAGGCACCTTGCGCGCCGACGCTGATCGCTTCCTCGAGCAGGTCCTGAGCAGCCCCGTGGCGTTGAACTGGGGCAGGGCCGTGGCGCGTAATCGCCAGTTCCAGGGCGCGTCCGGCAGCGATCAACTCTCGACGCTCGAAGCCAAGCAGTGGGTGCTGGCGGCCATCATGCTGCAAATCGATCCCGACGCACCGGGGCGCCCCGGGACCATTGCCGGCTATGACATCTACCAACCTGCCAACAATGGGCGGACGCTGGCCTCGGTACGCACGGATATCGAAACGCACCTGTGGAAAAAAACCTCACTGGACCCCAAGGTCGCGCCCCTGTTGGCCCACCTGTTTCTGGCCGCTGCCGCCCCTGAGTTTCTGATTCGGGAGGTTCCTTCCACGCTGCGCATGGGGTCTGCGGAATGGGCGGATTTGCGCCTGGGCGTGACCTTTGCCGAACGTCAAGGCGGCGCGGGCAGCTCGCGGGCGATGAGTTACCCGGAAATCATGGCGCTTGCCCGACTGGATGCACGCACTGTGGACGAGGCGGCAGTGCTGGATAACCACGGCGTCGACGTGTTGCTGGACTGGGGCTTGATGCAAGGGGTTTACGCCAAGACCGCCGACGGTCGCTATACACCGCAGCACTACCAGCAGGCCAGTGAAGCCTTTCAGGCCCAGCGCGAGCAACTCCTGCAGGCCCTGATGGCGTTCAAGACGCCGCTGCCGACACGCCGGGACCAGGCGGTCGCGAACCTGCAGAAGGTGTTCCCGGAACTCAGCGGGCCCCAGTTGCAAGCGTTGCAGGTCTACGTTGCGGACCCGGACGAGCGCCGCAACATGAAGGTCTCGGAACCCAAGATCCGTTCGCTGATCGAGACCTATATGACCGGCGACCTGGTCAGGGATCGCTGGATGCTGCTGGAGGCTGACACTCCCGGCGCCACTGGCGCTGCAAGAACGCCCTTTTCAAACGCACGCCCAAGTCGCACCGAACAAGCCGCCATCGTCAAAAACGTGCGTGCCCTGAATGCCAGGATCAAGCGTTTGCCCAGCCTGCTGGGGCAAGTGGTGAGCGAAGTCGACGGCTACCTGGCGAGCCTCAAGCAAGGCTTGGGCATTACCACCAAGCGCATGATCGCCAACTTGCCCCTGGCTGATCGCCAGGCCCTGGAGTATGGCGCCGTCGAGCTGTTTACCCTGCGCGAACAGATCGACGGGGTGCCCACGCTGGACCAGACATCCGCGCAAGTCGAAGCGCGACGAGGGCGCAAAGGCACGCTGATCCGCTGTGACTACAACGGGCAGATCAGCTACTTTGAAGTGTTCCCGGCCAAGATGATGATCGTTAAGCGCACGGACTTACCCGAGCAACTGGTGCTGGGCGGCACCCTCGAAGAGACGCAGCGCACCTACGGACGTTGGGCGCCCTCGACGGTCCTGTTGCAGAACGGCGCAGTGGAGCCGTTCGACTTCACCGCCTACACCTCCGATGCCTTGCCGCGATCGGACGTTTCGTCCGCCGGCATCATTATCGATAAGCTCGGTGATACCTTGCCGGCCGCTCCCGCGGCTGCGAATGGCCGCGTGAGCGCGGCGGTGCCCAACAGCTTTGCATCGCCCCGCAGCCAAGCGATTGTCGACCGGATCCTGCAGGGCAATTTCATTCATCACCGCGACAGTGTGCTCAAGTATGCCCAGGGCCAATTACCCCTTGAGCAACAACGAGAAGTGTCGCAACGCAACGACAGTATTTTGCTGAGCATGATTCCGTTTGTCGGGGCCATCGTGGACCTGGCCAAGGGCAATATCATCGAGGGTACGCGGGGCTTGTTGATCGATA
Source organism: Pseudomonas veronii (assembly GCF_002028325.1). Classification (NCBI taxonomy): domain Bacteria; kingdom Pseudomonadati; phylum Pseudomonadota; class Gammaproteobacteria; order Pseudomonadales; family Pseudomonadaceae; genus Pseudomonas; species Pseudomonas veronii. The sequence goes on from NZ_CP018420.1 coordinate 3,102,421, forward strand.
CGGCCGGTGCGTTTCTAGGTGGCGCGGGAACGGCGGTGCGCTCGTTGGTCAAATCCACCAAGGTCGTCGCGCCTTTTGGCGCCAAGGCATTCCGCGTGCTGGAAAAGGGCGTGAGCGTGGTCAGCGCGTTTTTGAATCCGGTAGATGGCGCTGCCGATCTGTTGGTCAACAGTGCCAAAGGCGTGCTCGCCTTGCCTCGCGCGTTGAACAGCGCGCCCAACGTGTCGGCGTTCGCGAACATGCTCGCGGCGCAGGAAAAGTTGCGCACATTCTTCGGCGTACACGCGGCAATAGATCGCGCGGTGGCAACGCACAATGGGCACCATCAAGGCGTGCCCATTCGAGCGGTGCAGATGGGCGCGCATTGGTATGCGGCCAATCCTGAAAGCGGCTTGCCGGTCGGTACGCCGTTGGAAGGGTACCGACCGTTGAGCGAGACCTAGAGGGCTCAGTTCAAACCCAGTTTGCCGCGCAGGGTCGACAGGTCTTCAGCCAGGGTATTGACCGGGCCGACCAAGGCTTTGCGGTCGTTTTCCTTGACCTTGTCGTAGGTCTGGAAACCGCCGTCCGCCGTCTTGTACTTGGCCAGGATCGTGTCCACGCTGGCGAAGTTCTTGTCGACCTTGGCCAGGAAGGCCGTGTCCTGTTTCTCGATCTGGCCGCGGAACAGGTCGACGATTTTCTTCGCGCCGTCGATGTTGCCCTGGAAGTCATACAGGTCGGTGTGGCTGTAGCGGTCTTCCTCGCCGGAGATCTTGGTGGCGGCGACTTCTTCGAGCAGGGCTGCGGCGCCGCCCACGACTTTCTCCGGCGGGAAGGTCAGGCCGGCCACGCGCGTCTGCAGGTCCTTGACGTTGTTGTTCAGGCCGTCGGCCAAGGCGTCGAGGCCGTGGGTGGTGTTTTCGGCGAACAGGCTGTACTCGATACGGTGAAAGCCGGTGAAGTCGTCGGCTTTCACGCCTTTTTCGTGGTCGTCGACCCGCGAGTCGATGGCCGCGTCGAGGTCGCTGAACAGCTCGGCGATCGGTTCGATGGCCTCATAATGCACGCGGGTCGGCGCATAAAGCTGCTTGGCGGTGGCCAGGTCGCCTTTTTTCACCGCGTCGGTGAACGCCTGGGTCTGGGTCGCCAGCTCAGCGATTTGTTCGGTGACGTAGATCTTGTAGTCCGACACCGGGCCTACCAGGTCCAGCGGCGCCGTGGCGGCGAAGGCCGCCAGAGGTGAGAGGGTGATTAACAGCGAGAGCGCGAGAGTCGACTTGTTCATGGGACGGTTTCCGCTTTAAGTGTTGGCAGGGGGTTGAACGTGCGTTGCAGCAAGTAGCGTGCGCCCGATGAAATCCTTCGGTCCCGTTGCCCCCGGCAAGGTGAAGAAATACCCGCCGCCGACTGGCTTGAGGTACTCCTCCAGGGGCTCGCCGTTGAGCCGGGTTTGTACGCTGATAAAACCTTTTTCCAGGTCGGCCTGGTAGCAGATGAACAGCAGCCCCATGTCCAGCTGACCGTTTTTGTTGACGCCGTTGGAGTAGTTGAATGGCCGGCGCAGGATCAGGTTGGCCTGGGTCTGCGGCGTGCGCGGGTTGGCCAGGCGGATATGGGCATCGAGCTTGGTCAGCTTGCCTTGCGGGTCTTTGCTGTAATCGGGCACTTGGGCTTCGTGCTGGCCACCCATGGGCGCGCCGGTGGGCTTGATGCGGCCGATGATGCTTTCCTGTTCCTGCAGCGGCGTGCGGTCCCAACGCTCGACAAAATTGCGAATGATCCGCACCGCCTGGTAGCTGCCATTGGCCGCCCAGGCCGGTTCGTCACTGCCGGGCTGCACCCAGACCACTTGGTCCATGGTCTTGGCATCGTTGGAATTCGGGTTGGCCGAACCGTCACGAAAGCCCAGGAAGTTGCGCGCACTCTGCGCAGGCTCGCCGGGGCGGGCGGGCGCCTGCGGCGGCACGCTGCCTTCCTGCTTCCAGCGCACCAGCAGCAGGTCGGGCAGGTTCTTCACGATGTCGCGCAGGGCGTGGATATTGGTGTCCGGGGTGTTGGAGCAAAATTGCAGGCTCAGGTCGCCGTGGCACTGCGCCGCTTCCAACGCATCGTTGGGGAAACCGACCATGCGGATCAGGCGCTTGGGTTTGGCTGCGCTGAGGCCGAAACGCTCATCGAACAGCGATTCGCCGACCGATACGGTGATGGTCAGGTTATCCGGCGTAACCACCGGGCCGAGGATGCCCGAATCGGTGGGCGGCAGTTTCGGGTCGACCTGCGGCACGCTGCCGCCGGTCATCAGGAAGCTGATGCGCTCGTTGAGGGTGCGGAACAGCCGCTCCAAGTCGTCGCGATCACCAGCCAGGACATCGAAGGCCACCAGCATGCCGCAGGCCGGGCGCGGGGTGACGATGCCGCTTTGGTGCTTGCCGAAAAAATCGTGATGGTCCTGGGTCTTGTCGCTGCGCGGAGCGGTGGTCACTTGCTCGGCGGCAGCAGCCATGGCCGGGCAGCTCAAGGTGCTGCCGGCAAGCGCGGCACCGGTGGCGGCCATGCCCAGCAGGACGCGACGGCGTTGAAGGTCTAACGGTGGTAAATCACTCATGTATGCGGTCGTCTTCACTGTAGGCCGGAGAGGCCAAGGGCGGGGTCGATTCCATCGAGTGCGGCGGCCAGTACCTTGGCCTTGTCGGCGATCTGCTTGCGCTGATCGGCGGTAACACGGTCGTAGCGGCTGAACTGGCCGTCGACTTTCAAACCATCGAGCGCCGTCTCGAACGCGGCGAGGGCCGTGTCGATGTTCGGCAACAGGTCGGCGGCGGACTTGCTCAGCAGCGGACGCATCAGGTCCACCACCTTGCGCGCGGCATCCAGGTTGGCGGCGAAACCGTTCAGGTCGATATGGCTGTAGCGCTCTTCTTCGCCACTGACGGCGCGCACGTCGGCCAGGCTATTGAGGTTGCGCACCACGATGCTCACCAGTTGTTCCGGTGGCAGCGACTGCGCCAGCAACTGTTGTTTGAGGGTGCCGACGTCGCTCACCAGGCGCTGCGCCAGCGGGGCCAGGCCATCGAGGCTGCGTTGCTGGAACAGGCCGTATTCGAGGCGGTGGAAGCCGCTGAAGGCTGGGTCCTGCTCGCGTTTTTCGAAATAATCGGCGCGGGCGTTGATCGCGTTGTCCAGTTGCGCCAGGCGTTGCGACGCCGCGGCGAGACGCTGATAAGCCTCGCGGGCCGGCACATACAGCGCCTGAGCCTGGGCCAGGTCACCGGCGTCGATCGCTTGTTGCAAGGCGGTCGTGGCCTTGATCAGAGCGCTGGCCTGGCTGCTCAGGTACACCCGGAATTCCGACAACGGCCCGATAAACGCCACCATCGACGGCTTGGCCTTGGCTTGGGCGTCGGATGCCGCCGTCGGCGTTACGTGCAAGGTGCCGCGCGGGTTGCTTAACAGGCCGCAGGTAATTGCATAGTCGCCGGGCAACAGATTGGCATTGATCACCTGGCTCAGGCCCGGCGCGATGTTTTCGCGTTCTTCGACCACCAGCACGCCGTCGAGGATCTCCCATTCCACCGCGCGGTCGGAGCGGTTGATGATGCGAAAACTCGCGCGCCCGGCCGCAACGGTCAGTGCGTTGGGTTCGCAGGCGTGGCCGTGAATGGTCACGACGGTTTCATCTTGGTGGGTCTGGCGCTTGGTCGCTGCCAGCTGCGAGGCATAGTAGAACAGGCCGCCGGCGGCGATCATCACGATCGCCGAGCCGGCTACCGCCCAGCGCAGGGCGCGTGGCGGCGAGGCCGGTTGAGGAGTTGGGTTGGACAAGGGACGGTCCTTACGGGTGAGAAACGGAAGAGGGCGCGGCGACCGGCTTGGCGGGTGCCGCGGGCAGGAAGAACATCGCCAGGGCCACCACCAGGTAGATCAGGTAGGCCCCCAGCGTGCTGACGGTCGGCGCATCCTGATAGCCGAACATCCCGGCGAGTACCGAGCCCACCGGGCCATCCATCGGCAACGTCGCGCTGACATCGAACAGCACGCTTTGCAGGTGGTTCCACATGCCGGCTTCATGCAGGGCCTGCACGGAGTTGGCGAGGATGCCGGCGGCCACCACCAGGATGAACAGGCCGGTCCAGCGGAAAAACGCGCCGAGGTTCAGGCGCATGCTGCCGCTGTAGATCAGGAACCCGACGATGATCGCCAGCACCAGGCCGAGCAGGGCACCCAGCGGTGCGCCGGGGCCTTCACTCTGCTGGAACACCGCCAACAGGAAGAACACGGTTTCCAGGCCTTCACGGGCCACGGCGAAAAACACCATCAGGATCAGCGCGGTGACTTGGTGGCGCGAGCCGGCCAGGGCATGGTCGAGGGATTGGTGCAGCGAATGTTTGATCGAGCGTGCGACCTTGCGCATCCAGAACACCATGGAACTGAGAATGCCCACGGCGACCAGGCCGACCACGCCTTCGAACAATTCCTGCTGCTTTTGCGGAAATTCGGCACTCATCAGTTCCAGGCCGCCACCGACCAGCAAGGCCAGGGCCGCGGCGAGGAAGACACCGACCCACACGGCGGGCATCCACTGGCCACGGCCGGTCTGTTGCAAGTAACTGGCGATGATGCCAACGATCAATGCGGCTTCAATGCCTTCGCGCAACATGATGAGAAAGGGAACAAGCATTCGACACCGCAGGGAAACTGGATAGGAAGCTAAGTTGTAACATAATGATACTCATTGCCAAACAAGAAACATTGACCTTTACTGAACGGCGGCTGAACGGTGGTGGCAAAGCTCAAGCGCCCTTATGATGCACCCCACCTTTTGTGCCGTTGGATTGCCCCACACCCATGTCGGAAAAAGACACCATCTCCATCCATCTTGTGCGCGAAGCCCTGTTGCAGAGCTGCGCGTCGGAGGCAGCGAGCGTTGAGGCCTTGAGCAAGGCGGGCATTGCTCCCGAGCTGCTGTTGCAGCCTGGTGCACGTGTCTCGGCCACGACCTACGCTCGGTTGTGGCGCCTGCTGGCGCGGCGCCTGGACGATGAGTTTTTTGGCATGGACCCGCGCCCGCTCAAGTCCGGCAGCCTGGCGTTTCTGTGCCGCGTGGCCATGGCACAACCGACGGTGGCGGCCGGGCTGGAAACCGGCTTGGCGTTCCTGTCATTGATGCTCGAGCATCTGCCTGCCCAATTGGTGCGCCAGCAAAGCCTGGCGGAAATCGTGCTGCTCGAAACCGAGCCCGAGCCACGCCGGGCGTTCAGCTATTTCACTTATTGGATGATCGTCCACGGCGTCGCCTGTTGGCTCGCGGGGCGGCGTATACCGATCCTGGCCATCGAACTGCGCTGCCCACAACCGGATTTTTGTGACGATTACCGGGTGATGTTCTCCGACAACCTGCGTTTCGACCGGCCGCGCACGCGCATGATCTTCTCCGCCGATTGCCTCGACCTACCGATCAAGCGCAGCGCCGAAGAACTCAAGCGTTTCCTTGGCCACGCACCGGCCAATATCCTGGTCAAATACCGCGACCCCGACAGCCTGGCCACGCGCATCAAGCACGACCTGCGCCAGATGCCGCCCGACACCTGGCCGGAAACCGACGGCCTGGCTGCCAACCTGTGCATCTCCGCCTCGACCCTGCGCCGCCGCTTGGCGGAAGAGGGGCAAACGTATCAGGGGCTCAAGGACAGCGTGCGCAAAGAGTTGGCGATTGTCTGGCTGGCCGAACCGCAGATCAGCTTTGCCGAAATTGCCACGCGATTGGGATTTGCCGATGCCAGTTCGTTCTACAAGGCGTTTCGTAAATGGGTCGGGTCGAATCCGGGGCATTATCGTAGTTTGATTTTGAACGAGACAAATCGCCTGTGATGGAGTGAGTGTACGGGATAAAGAGCCAAACTCAGGCACGCTCCTCTATCGAGAGATCACTGCGGGAAGAATTAACAAAAAATGCCAGTGCATTGATTGCATGATTGGCAGCGAACATGCCTTGAACATATTCGGGGATGCCTTGTGACCACTTCACGTTGGGATGGCTTTCAAAAAATGAAAGGTAATCGTCCAGCTTTCGTTAAATAAGGCGATTGCCTTGTATTTTACGTCAGTTTCAGCTTGCTGGCCGTTGGTATCAAAAGCACCCAGGCCAGATATGAACATATGAAACGCCTCGCCATCAATTACGTCGTTTTCATAAAACCGTCTGCCGACTTTTTTAGTTCGTTGGTGGTGATCGATGTCATGTCGTAGTCTTTCAAAAATGCTTTCAGATCATCAATCGACTCTTGTTTTCGAAGCTTCAACGTGTCCGAAGCTTTTGATTCTTCCGTTATCGTGAATGTATTGACAACCTGTTCCGGGTTCTTTATCTGGAACGGGTTAGACGCTTTGGTGTACCTCATTTGTTTCGCAGTCAATAAAACGGCCATAGTGAAATCCTCCATTAGTCGAAACGTACACTTTTATATCGGGCCACTCTTGTACCTACTTTAAAAAGTGCCGTGACCGAATGGGCCGTGGGGCAAAGAATTGGCTGGAGGCGACCAATCCAAGGAGATTTTTACATCAGAAGGCGCTGATGGCTTTCGTGCCCGTTGCATTACTGTGGTCATGTTATTTAACGAAAACAGTCTGTTGGAATAGATGCGAGGAAGTGTCTGACAGCGATTAGCTTGAGAGGGGTAGTCCATTTCCCAAATTGATCTACCGCGTGCAAATCCACCGGCTAAATCCGCGACAACGCTTGAGCCGTTAATTAGATTACGACGCCATCTTCATTCAATCAGGAATGCACGTATGGCAAGCAATACGCCCACATCAACCGGCTCCCTTCGCCCACTGCTGCTGAGAGGTTTTTAATGTCTCAGCCCTATGCGTTCATTAATGATTGGCAACAAACCTCAGTTGAACTCAAGGCAAGATTGCGCTTGAGCCAGCACGCCGAAGCCAAGTTCGACAGGCTCAATACCCATATTCGAAACGTTGTGGTGCTGCCGGGGCAGTTGGTCATCATCGGTGATGACTCCACGGCGTTGTGCAAGCCGGAAGAGCATCTGCTGATGCAATCCGCCTGGCGTATCCGCCATAACGTGATGGCCGAAGGGGGCGACGCCTTTGCCCTGCAAAACTACGATTTGTTGCAGAAACTGCTCGGCTACACGTCGCTCGGTATCGGCACGGCGGGGGATGCTTGGAATCGCCACTTGAAGGCGATCGTCAAAACCCTGGAAGAAATCGATGCCCTGCATAAACAGGCGTTGCGCCGAGGCGGTGGCGCAGAGCGGGATGAGTTTTTGGCGCGTCGCCAAACGCTGTTCAAAAAACTGGAAGCACAATTGCGCGGGTTTGCCCGTTACGGCACGGGTTTGCGTAATGAAGGCTCGATCAAGAAAATGCTCGGTATTTCCACCAAGAGTTATCTGCATACCGGGGAGATCAGTCGATATGCCGAGAGGATTTCGCGGATTTCCAGGGTGGCGAAAGTGCTCAAGGCTGGGACGCCGTTGGGGATTGCTTTGAGCGCTGCGTCCACTGGGCTGGAGATCAAGGAAGCCTGTTCCACGGGGAGGGAGGAGCAGTGTACGAAGGCTAAGTATGTGGAGGTGGGGAAGCTGGCAGGAGGCGTTTCATTAGGCGCTGCCGGAGGGTTGATTGGATCGAGTTTGTGTCTTGCCGTACTGGTACCAACAACGGGTCCAGGTTCGCTGGCTTGTCTATTAATCGGTGGCGCGGCGGGCGGCGTCGCAGGAGGCGCGCTTGGCAGTAGGGGTGGGGAATTAGTGGGTGAAAAGCTCTATGAATATTAACGATTTCCTAAGTTCTCATATCATTTTCTGGTTTGAAATAGCGTTGTGTATTTCACTCGGCGTTGCCTTGCTGATCTATGTTTTTCTGGCCTATCGGCGTTTGGAATACATGGAGCGCCTTCTGAATAAATGCAGTTTCGTTGTGTTTCACGCCCAGTTTTGGGGCAACTCACCGCGAGGGAGAATGATGCGATTCGGCGCGGTCGCAGTAGCAGTATTGCTGCCAAAGCGGAACTTAAAACGTGGTGTCATTGACTGGCAGCAAGTCCAGGAATTTCCTCGCTGTCTGAAAAACTTGTTCCGTGGTATCTATTTCGTCATCGTCGTTGTCTTTATGTACGGCATCGTTTTTTGGCTGCATAAATGAAACAATGTTCAGTAGGACTATTTTTTTCAGTTGAGGAGCCAAAAAAAGCATCGTGACTGAATGGAGTGCGGGGCAAAAACTGGCTGGTTGCGACCAACCAAAGAAACTCTTTACATCATCTGGTGCTGCTGGTATTTCGCGTCAGTTACGTTGCCGCAGTCATATTGTTTAACGAAATTATTCCATTGGAATAGCTATTAGGAAGTGTCTGGCAGCTATTGGTAGGCGAGGGGAAGTCCATTTCCAAAGTTGATCGACGATGCGCGAATTTATCTGGTAAATCCGCGACAACGCTTGAGCCGTTAATTAGATTACGACGCCATCTTCATTCAATCAGGAATGCATGCATTGCAAGCAACAGGCTCACATCAACCGGTTCCCTTCGCCCACTGCGGCTGAGAGGTTTTTAATGTCTCAGCCCTACGCGTTTATCAATGATTGGCAACAAACCTCAGTTGAACTCAAGGCAAGATTGCGCTTGAGCCAGCACGCCGAAGCTAAGTTCGACATGCTCAATACCCATATCCGGAACGTTGTGGTGCTGCCGGGGCAGTTGGTCATCATCGGTGATGACTCCACGGCGTTGTGCAAGCCGGAAGAGCATCTGCTGATGCAATCCGCCTGGCGTATCCGCCATAGCGTGATGGCCGAAGGGGGCGACGCCTTTGCCCTGCAAAACTACGATTTGTTGCAGAAACTGCTCGGCTACACGTCGCTCGGTATCGGCACGGCGGGAGATGCGTGGAATCACCACTTGAAGGCGATCGTCAAAACCCTGGAAGAAATCGATGCCCTGCATAAACAGGCGTTGCGCCGAGGCGGTGGCGCAGCGCGGGAGGAGTTTTTGGCGCGTCGCCAAACCCTGTTCAAAAAACTGGAAGCACAACTGCGCGGGTTTGCCCGTTACGGCACGGGTTTGCGTAATGAAGGCTCGATCAAGAAAATGCTCGGTATTTCCACCAAGAGTTATTTGCATACTGGAGAGATCAGCCGGTATGCCGAGAGGATTGCGCGGATTTCCAGGGTGGCGAAAGTGCTCAAGGCTGGGACGCCGTTGGGGATTGCTTTGAGCGCTGCGTCCACTGGGCTGGAGATCAAGGAAGCCTGTTCCACGGGGAGGGAGGAGCAGTGTACGAAGGCTAAGTATGTGGAAACGAGTAGGTTAGTAGGCGGGGTTGCTGGTGGTTTAGTGGGGGGCTATGCGGCGGCCACGTTATGTTTCGTTGTGTTGGGGCCCACTACAGGACCGCTATCATTAAGTTGTTTGTTGATCGGCGGCGGGACCGTAGGCGCTGTCATGGGCAGTCGTGGAGGGGATCTGGGCGAGCATTTAGGAGAGAAACTATATGAGTATTGATTGTTTTATTTATCATCCGCTGAAGCTCTGGTTTGATTTGACTCTGTTTTTTTTGGTCTTCATCGCCTTTGTGGTTTTGATATACCTGGCTTATCGAAGACTCGACGAAATGGAATATCTTCTAAACAAATGCAGTCTTATCACACCCAATCAACGTGTTTGGGGTAATTCGATTCGAGGAAGAATGATTCGACTATCTGCCGTCACCGCAGCGGTTGTTCTACCAAAGTGGAACGTAAAACGAGGTGCAGTGGATTGGCAGCAGGTACAAGCCTTTCCTCGTAACCTCAAGCGATTGCTTCAGGGAACCCTGCTTGTTGGAGTGCTTTTTCTAATGAGCGCCACCGCTGACATCTTGTATAAGTGGCTACATCAGTAACTGCGACACAAAAAAAAGCCCCATGACCAAACGGACCACGGGGCTAAAAATTGGCTGGATGCGACCAACCAAAGGAGCTCTTTACATCACTTGGCCGTAGCGACCACCGTATCCGGCTGCCAACCGCCACCCAGCGCCTTGTAGATCGCAACAATCCCGCGATACAGATCAACCTCGGCCTGGGCCTGGGAGTCTTCGGCGGCCAGGCGTTCGCGTTGTGCGTCGAGCAGCACGAGGAAGTCCACGGTGCCTTCGCGGTAGCGGATCGCGGCGAGGTCGGCGGCGGCGCGGCTGGATTCGCTTTGGCGGATCAGCGAGACCAGGCGTTGCTGACGCTTGCCGTAGTCGCTGAAGGCGTTCTCGGATTCTTCCAACGCCAGCAACACTTGCTGCTCGTAGTTGGCCAGGGCGCCATCGGCCTCGGCATCGGCGCCGCGCAGGCGCGCACGCACGCTGCCCAGGTCAAACGCGGCCCAGGTGATGCTCGGGCCGAGGGCCCAGGCATTCGCCGCGGATGAACCGATCTGCGAACCGCGCCCGGCGGTGAAGCCGAGGAAGCCGCTGAGGCTGACCCGTGGGAACAGGTCGGCCTTGGCCACGCCGATGCGCGCGGTGGCGGATGCCAGTTTGCGTTCGGCACTCAGAATGTCCGGGCGCCGTTGCAGCAGTAGCCCTGGATCGCCGATCGGCAGCGCCTTGGCAATCGCCGGCAAGTCTTTCGGGCTCAGGTCCACGCTCAGCTTGTCGGGGCGCTGGCCGAGGAGGGTGGCGATGCGGTTGCGCTCGCGCACTTGTTCGGCCTGCAGTTGCGGCACGCTGGCTTCCACCGCCGCGAGGCGCGCGTCGGCACGTTCCACGTCGAGTTGGTCGCCCACGCCGGCATCGCGCAGGCTGACGGTGATGGTGCGCGACTCCTGTTGGTTCTTCAGGTTGTCCAGGGCGATGCGTTCACGCAGTTGCGCGCCGCGCAGTTGACCGTAGGCGTCCACCAGTTCGGCAATCAGCGTGACTTGCAGCTGGTACAAGTCGGCTTCGGCCGCTTGCTGGTCGGCGTCGGTGGCTTCCAGGTTGCGCTGGATGCGGCCGAACAGGTCCAGCTCCCAGGCCATGTCCAGGCCCAGGTCATAACGCTCGCTGTTGACGCGCTTGGTGGTCTGGCCAGGGATTTGCCCCTTGGCCAGGTCACTGCTGGCGCGGCTGGTGATGGTCGGCATCGCGTCGTTGCTGGCGTCATCGCGGATCGCCCGTGCGGCCCGCAGGCGGGCAAACGCCACACGCAGGTCGCGGTTACCGCTCAGCGACTGGGTCACCAACTGGTTCAGAGTCGGGTCGTCGAACTGCTGCCACCAGATGCCTTCGAATTTCCCGTGGTCGTATTTTTTGGCATCGGCGGCAGCCGTGATATTGGCCGCCTCCGGGGTCTGGGTTGTGTAGTCCGGGCCCACGGCACAGGCGCTCAGCGCCAGGACCAGCAAGCTCGGCAGAAAGACTTTCACACTCATTGCTGTGTCTCCAGCTTCAAGGCCTTAGCCACTTTGCGCGCGTCCTGGCGCTCCACATAGCGACGGATCAGTACGTAGAACACTGGTGTCAGCAACAGCCCGAAGAAGGTCACCCCGATCATCCCGGAGAACACCGCCACGCCCATGGCATGCCGCATCTCGGCACCGGCACCGCTGGACAGCACCAGGGGCACCACACCCATGATGAAGGCGAACGAGGTCATCAGGATCGGCCGCAGCCGCAGACGGCAGGCTTCCAGCACCGCGGCGAGCGGGTCGAGGCCTTCCTGCTGTTTATCCTTGGCGAACTCGACGATCAGAATCGCGTTCTTACAGGCCAGGCCCACCAGCACGATCAGGCCGATCTGGGTGAAGATGTTGTTGTCGCCGCCCGAGATGATCACCCCGGTGATGGCCGACAGCAGCGTCATCGGTACGATCAGGATCACCGCCAGCGGCAGGCTCCAGCTTTCGTATTGGGCGGCCAGTACCAGGAACGCCAGCAGCACACAGAGCGGGAACACGAACAGCGCGGTGTTGCCCGAGAGGATTTGCTGATACGTCAGGTCGGTCCACTCGTAGGTCATGCCGTTGGGCAGTTCATCCTTCAGCAGTTTTTCAATCGCGGCCTGGGCCTGGCCGGAGCTGTAGCCCGGTGCAGCGTTGCCGTTGATTTCCGCGGTGATGAAGCCGTTGTAGTGCATTACGCGGTCCGGGCCGGAGGTGTCGCTGACCTTGATGAAGGTCGCCAGCGGGATCATCTCGCCTTTGTTGTTACGCACTTTCAGCTGGCCGATCTGGTCTTCATCCAGGCGGAACTGCTGTTCAGCCTGCACGTTGACCTGGTAGGTGCGGCCGAAGCGGTTGAAGTCGTTGGCATACAACGAACCCAGGTAGATCTGCAGGGTGTCGAAGATGTCGCTGATCGCCACGCCGTGGGTCTTGGCCTTTTCGCGGTCGATGGCGGCATCGACCTGGGGCACGTTGACCGTGTAGCTGGTGAACAGGCCGAACAGCTCCGGCGTGGTGCGGCTCTTGGTGATGACGTTCTGCACTTCTTTGTACAGCTCTTCGTAACCCAGGTTGCCACGGTCTTCGATCTGCAGGCGGAACCCGCCGATGGTGCCCAGGCCCTGTACCGGCGGCGGTGGGAAGATCGCCATGTAGGCTTCCTGGATGTCGCTGTACTTGCCGTTCAGCGCACCGGCAATCGCACCGGCGGACATGCTCGGGTCTTTACGCTCGTCGAACGGTTTGAGGGTCACGAACACGATGCCGCTGTTCGGGCTGTTGGTGAACCCGTTGATCGACAGGCCCGGGAAGGCCACGGCGCTTTCCACGCCCGGCTGTTTCAGGGCGATGTCGGACATGCGCTTGATCACGTCTTCGGTGCGATCCAGGCTCGCGGCGTCCGGCAATTGGGCGAAGGCCACCAGGTATTGCTTGTCCTGGGCCGGTACGAAACCGGTCGGGGTGTGGGCAAACCCGAACCACGTCAGCACCATCAGGCCGGCGTACAGGAACAGCGCGATGCCGCTGCCGCGGATCACCCGGCGCACGGTGCCGACGTAACCATGGCTGGCTTTTTCGAAGAAGCGGTTGAACGGCCGGAACAACCAGCCCCCCAACAGCTTGTCGAGCACCTTGGAGAAGCGATCCTTCGGCGCGTCATGGCTGCGCAGCAACACGGCAGCCAGGGCAGGGGACAAGGTCAGCGAGTTGAAGGCCGAGATCACCGTCGAAATCGCAATGGTCAAGGCGAACTGCTTGTAGAACTGCCCGGTCAAGCCGCTGATGAAGGCTGCGGGAATGAACACGGCGCACAGCACCAGTGCCGTGGCGATGATCGGCCCGGTCACTTCGCTCATGGCCTTTTCAGTCGCCTGGAACGGTTCCAGCCCCAGCTCGATGTTGCGCTCGACGTTCTCCACCACCACGATGGCGTCATCCACCACGATGCCGATGGCGAGTACCAGGCCGAACAAGGACAGTGCGTTGAGCGAGAAGCCGAACAGGTGCATCACCGCAAACGTACCGATCAGCGAGACCGGCACCGCCACCAACGGAATGATCGAGGCGCGCCAGGTCTGCAGGAACAGGATCACCACCAGCACCACGAGGATCAGCGCTTCGAACAGGGTATGCACCACCGCCTCGATGGAGCCGCGCACGAAGATGGTCGGGTCGTAGACGATGCTGAAGTCCATGCCTTCGGGGAAGCTCTTCTTCAGCTCCGCCATTTTGTCGCGCACTTCGTTGGAGATCTGGATCGCGTTCGAGCCTGGGCGCTGGAAGATCGGGATCGCCACGGCCGGCTGGTTGTTGAGCAACGAACGCAGGGCGTATTGGCTCGAACCCAGCTCGACCCGCGCGATGTCTTTGAGGCGCGTGATTTCACCGTTATCGCCGGCGCGAATGATGATGTTCTCGAACTCTTCTTCCGTGACCAGGCGGCCCTGGGTGTTCACCGACAACTGGAAGCTGGTGGCATTCGGTGCAGGCGGCGCACCCAGCGCACCGGCGGCCACTTGACGGTTCTGCTCGCGAATCGCGGTCACCACATCGGTGGCGGTCAGGTTGCGCGAAGCGGTCTTGTTCGGGTCCAGCCAGACGCGCAGGGAATAGTCGCCCATGCCGAACAGCTGCACATCACCCACGCCGCCCAGGCGCGCCAACTCGTCCTTGATGTTGAGCAAGGCGTAGTTGGACAGGTAAAGCATGTCGTAACGCTGATCCGGGGAGGTCAAATGCACCACCATGGTCAGGTCGGGGGAGGCCTTGTCCACGGTGATACCGATGCGCGTCACTTCCTCGGGCAGCTTGGGTTGCGTGCGCGTCACACGGTTTTGCACCTGCACCTGCGCGTTGTCCAGGTCGGTGCCCAGGGCGAAGGTGATGGTCAGGGTCAGTTTGCCGTCGGCGGTCGACTGCGAGGACATGTACAGCATGTTCTCGACGCCGGTGATCGCCTGTTCCAGCGGCGCGGCGACGGTTTCGCCGATGACTTTGGGGTTGGCGCCAGGGAAGTTGGCACGCACCACCACGGTCGGCGGCACCACTTCCGGGTATTCGCTGATCGGCAGTTGGAACAGCGAGATCGCGCCAGCGATCAGGATCAACAGCGAGAGCACCGCTGCGAAGATCGGCCGCGAAATGAAGAACTTGGAAAAATTCATCTTGAGTCGTATCCCTTAACCGCGTGGAGTCGCGACGGCTGCGAGCTTGGGCGCGGTTTTTGCCGGCGCCACTTGCTCCAGGTTGCTGGCTTCAAGCGCTTGTCGTTGTTGGGCCAAGGCGGCGAGGGTTTCCTTGCTGGCCATCGGGATGGTTTCCGGGGCGACCGGCGCGCCCGGGCGCACACGCTGCAGGCCCTTGACGATAATGGTGTCGTCCTTGTTCAGGCCGCTGCGCACGATGCGTAAACCTTCGATCTTTGGCCCCAGTTCCACCGAGCGGTAGGCCGGCTTGTCGCCTTCCATCACCAGCACGAACTTCTTGCCCAGGTCGGTGCCGACCGCTTCATCGTTGATCAGCACGGCGGAGTAAGTGCCGCTGCCGACCAGTTTCAGGCGGGCGTACAAGCCAGGGGTGTATTCGCCTTTGCTGTTGTCGAATACCGCGCGGCCACGGATGGTGCCGGTGGCCGGGTTGACCTGGTTGTCGACGAAGTTCATCTGGCCCAGGTGCGGGTTGCCGGTTTCATTCGACAGGCCCAGGTACACCGGGGTGGTCGCGCCACGGCGACCCTGGCGGGCGAGTTCGGTGTACTTGAGGTACACGCGCTCATCGGCGTCGAAGTAGGCGTAGACCTTGTCGGTGGAGACCACGCTGGTCAGCGCGGTGACGTCGGCGGTGACCAGGTTGCCAGCGGTGATCTCGGCACGGCTGACACGGCCGCTGATCGGCGCGATGACGCGGGTGAAGCTCAGGTTCAGCTTGGCCAGGTCCAACTGCGCCTGGATGCCGGCGACAGCGGCGCGGGCTTCCTGGGCGGCGGTGGTGCGCGAGTCGGCCAGTTCGGCGGAGATCGCGTTGCTCTGACGCAGGCGTTCGCCCCGTTGCGCTTCGTTATCGCTGCGGGTGGCGGCGGCTTTGGTCTGTTGCAGTTGGGCTTCGAGGCGGCGCACCTCGGCCTGGAACGGGCGTGGGTCGATCTGGAACAGCAGGTCGCCTTTCTTCACGAGGGCGCCTTCGGTGAAGGCCACCTGATCGATCTGGCCGGACACCCGTGGACGGATCTGCACGGTTTCCGGTGCTTCCAGGCGTCCGGTGAATTCGTCCCACTCGTTGACCGGTTGCTCAAGCACCTTGGCCACGCTGATTTTTGCAGGAGGCATGGCGGCCGCTTGTTCCGGGGTTTTGCCGCACGCGCTCATCACCGCCACGGCCAGAATCGCCAGGGGCAAGCGTAAGTGTTTGAGTGTCTGTTCCATGAGGTGTATCCGCCAATGTATTTGAGATGGGCGGATCATGCGCGGGGAGCTGCTAGGTCACGAATCGAATGAAGCAAAGATAACTATCATTCGGAATGATATAAGCGCGGAGTGAGCCCTCTAGTCTGCGGGTTTCATTAGGCAGCTATCAATATGCTTGATGACAAAGGCATGTTGCGCGCGCTGCAAGGAACGCCGCAATGCCTACCTGGCACTGTCGCTCGCCAGCTGCGCAACGATGCGTTCTATCAACATTCTCACCCGTCTGGGCTGAATGCGCGTGGGCGGGTAGACGATGTTCAGCGCTGTGCGGCCCAGGTCGTAATCCTCGAGCACCTCGACCAAGCGGCCGGCGTCGAGATCGGCACGCACGTCCCACACCGATTTCAAGCAAATTCCGTGGCCGGCCAGGCACCATTGGCGGACCAGCGCGCCGTCGTTCGCCACGCGGCGGCCACGCACCATGATCCGGTGGGTCTGCCCGTGCTGCGTGAACGCCCACTCCCGCGAAATATTGACGCCGAAGCGCATCACCAGGCACTCGTGCGCGGCCAGGTCCTCGGGGTGTTGCGGGGTGCCGTGGCGCGCCAGGTACAGCGGTGATGCACACACCACTCGGCGGTTTTCGCCAATCAGACGGGCATGCAGGGTGCTGTCGGCCAGCGCGCCGAAGCGCACGGCGAAGTCGATCCCCTGGCCGACGGGGTCGACATAGCCATCGCTGAGGTTCAGGTCGATACTGACCTGCGGGTGCTCCTGCATGAACTGCGCAAGGATCGGCTCGATGTATTGGCGACCGAAGTCTTGCGGGGCGCTGAGGCGGATCGGCCCGCAAAGGGTGTCGGCGCCCAGGCGAATGCTGGTGTGCAACTCGTCGGCGTCTGCCAACAGGCGATGCGCGCCATCGACCAGCAGGCGGCCTTCATCCGTGAGGTTGATCGCGCGGGTGGTGCGCTTGAGCAGGCTGGCGCCGTAAAAACTCTCCAGCTGCGCCAGCCGTTCCGACACCGAGGCCGGCGATAAGCCCAGTTCCCTGCCGGCGGCAGACAGCCCGCCTTTCTCGACGATCAGCAAAAACAGCTCAAGGTTCTTCAGCAGCATTATTCGGTTTTTCCGAAAGTGATTTTTGATTTCAGCTCAATTATCAAAATAAACCTAAAGGACTAGCGTTGCATCCGTGTTTATTCAACGGAGTTACCGTCATGTCATCTGTGAACCTGCAACGGCGTACCTTCCTGGCCCAGGCGGGCGCGGGCGCCGCGGTGTTGACCGCCGGATCGCTGCTCGGCAGCGCCAACGCGAGCGCGGCGCAGGCCGGGCAGAGTGGGGCGGCACCGGCTGCGCGCCAGGCCAAGGGTGGTTTCTGGCCCGGCGACACACGGCTTGTGGTCTCGATCTCGATGCAGTTCGAGGCCGGTGGGCAACCGCTGAAGGGCACCGACAGCCCGTTTCCCAAAGTGGACTTCCCCGACAGCGTGCCCGCTGACCCGGCCACCAATACCTGGTTCGCCTATGGCTACCGCGAAGGCATTCCCAGGCTGCTCGACCTCTGGGACCGGCATGGGGTGAAGGTCACCAGCCACATGATCGGCGATGCGGTGAAGCGGCATCCGCAGTTGGCCCGGGAAATCGTCGCGCGCGGACACGAGGCGGCGGGCCATGGCCCGCGCTGGAGTTCGCAATTTGCCATGAGCCGCGATGAAGAACGCACGTTCCTGCGCCAGGCCGCGAGCATGGTGCAGGACGTCACCGGCCAGCCGGTCAGCGGCTACAACTGCAATTGGCTGCGCCGTGGCCCCAACACCCTGGCGCTGCTGCAAGAGCTTGGCTACGTCTATCACATCGACGATGTGAGTCGCGATGAGCCGTTTATCGAGCAGGTCAACGGCCAGGATTTCGTGGTGGTTCCGTACACCTTGCGCAACAACGACATCGTCTTGATCGAAGGCCGCAACTACTCACCGTCGCAGTTCCTGGAACAGGTGAAGCTGGACTTCGACCAGCTGTACGAAGAGGCCGGCAGCCGGCGCCGCATGATGTCGATCAGCGCCCACGATCGCATCAGCGGTACGCCGCAAATGGTCCGGGTCTGGGATGAGTTTTTGCGCTATGCCAACCGCCACCCCGGCGTGGCCTTCATGCGCAAGGACGCTATCGCGCAGTACACCCTTAAAAGCCCGCTTAGCCTGCGCGAACACGAGACCCTCTGAGCCCATCACCCAAGGAGATTTTTCAATGAAACCCTCACCTATAGCGCGCGTTTGCCTCATCGCCACACTCTTGACCTCGACCTTTTCCGGCGCCGTCCTGGCGGCCAGCACTGAACTGGTCAAGCCGGGTGTGCTGGTGGTGGACAAGAGCCTCCCGCCTGCGCAACTGGCGCTCATGGAAACCGCCGCCCGCCGTTATGACACCTTCTGGGACACCGGCGACGAAAGCCTGGCCCGTGAGGTGCTGGCCGCAGATTTCATCGACAAAACCCCACCGGCCGGACGTAAACAAGGCCCCGAAGGCCCGTTGCTCGCCTCCCGGGCGTTTCGTGAAGCGGTGCCGGACCTGCGTTGCGAGGTCGAACACATGCTCATCGCCGGCGACCGCGTGGTGGTTCACCTGCATTTTCGCGGGCACTTCACCGGCACCTTCGGCCAGCTCAAGGGCGGTGGGCAGCCCGTGGACTTTATCGCCACCGATATCTATCAGATCGACAACGGCAAGATCGCCGCCAACTGGCACATCGAAGACAACCTCACCTTGATGAAACAGTTGGGTGCCCTGTAATCCTTGAGAGGCATCGCGTGCCTGACACTTCGGGCCAGGTCGAAGCATGGCGGGGTGGCAATTTTTTACAATTGCGGCTTCTATTAGCAGCGGTGCTGCCACGCGAGGAAACCTCATGACTGCGTCCATCGATCCCGGCCTGCTGGCTATCTATGAAGCCTGGCACGCCAGCGTCTGTGCCGGCGACCTGGCCGCGACGGCGGCGTTGTATGCCGAGCAGGCGGTGTTCGAAACGCCGCTGGTGCTGGCGATCTACCCCGACCACGGCAGCGGCGTGCTGGTCGGCCGGGAGACGATCCAGCGGTTCATGGAGGACAGCAAGCGCCGCTTTCCCAATGACCTGGCTGAGTGGTATCGCAGCGATAAAGCCTTCATCAACGGCCGCAACCTGACGTGGGAATACCCGCGCAAGACGCCGAAGGGGGAGCAGGTCGACCTGATGGAAATGATGGAGATAGAAAACGGCTTGATCACCTGCCACCGCGTGTATTGGGGCTGGTATGGCGTGCGCTTGCTGGCGCCAGTGCTGGCGAAGGCGCAAGCGCTGTGAACCCGCGTGCGGCGGTTGCGATCATTGGTGGGTCTGTGACCGGTGTTGCGGCGTTTATCCAACTGGTGCGCGCCGGCAACGCCAAGCGTATCGACATCATCGATCCCGAGGGGCTGGCGGACTCGATTGCCTTCGGCGTCTGCGAGGACGTGCTGTTATGCAATACCTCGGTGCAGACCCTGTCGATACTGGACGATGAACCGCACGACTTTCAGCGTTACCTCCAGGCGCAGGGCATCGACGTCGGCGAAGACGCGTTTGTGCCACGGACCTGGGTGGCGGGCTATCTCAAGCAACGCTATGCCGAGTACCGCGATGTGGCCGAGGTCCGGGGCATTGCGCATCGGATCGTGCGGGCGACGGTGCGGCATATCCAGCCGGTCGCTCGCGGCGACTATCGCCTGGTGCTGGATGACGGCGGCGACCTGCGCGCCTGTGCCGTGCTGGTCTGCACCGGCAGTGCCGCGCCGTTCGTGCCGCCGCTGGTCAGCCCGCATGCCGGTGCGCCGGGCATTTTCTCCACGCCATACCCGGCCAAGGCCTGGCTGGACAGCCTGGATAAACCGTCACGGGTCTTGGTGCTGGGCAGTCGCCTGTCGGCGGTCGACAGTGTGTTGCTGCTCTGCGGCGCAGGGCACCAGGTGCTGATGGCGTCGCCTTCCGGGCGTTTGCCGGGCGTGCGTACCGCCACCCCCCGGCGTGGCGCGGTGGCCCTGGATGAAGCGCGATTCGCCCGGCTGGACCTGGAAAACCCCAAGCTGTACTGGCACTTGCTGCGCATCGTTGCGCGGGCGACCAAGGCGATCAATGGCCGCTCGCTGCGCGAACAAGTCGATCGCAGCGCGGAGCCCATCCAGCGCCTGCGCGGCGAAGTCGCCTTGGCCCGACGGGGCGCGACGGACTGGCAGAACCTGTTGGTGCAGTGCATGGACCTGGCCGACGGGAAGTTGCGCGCGGCGCCGCCCTCGGTGCGCGTGGCGGCGCTGCAAAACTGCTGGGAAGCGGTCGGGCGTTACCTGTTCGCGGTGCCGTTGCAGACCGCAACCACGCTGCTGCGCCTGATCGACGAAGGGCGCCTGCAACTGGCCGCGCACTTGCCGACACAGCTTGAGTGGCAAGGTCAATGGCGGGTCCACGATGCCCAGGGGCGTATCGAGGCGGTGGATGCGGTGGTGTGCGCCAGCGGTTTTCATAAACAGTTTTTCCATGCCTCGCGCAACGGCCTTGAGCTGCAGGTGCCGCCGGCAACGCCGTGTACGCCGCCTTATGTGTCAGCGCAGTTGCAGGTCAGCCTGCCCGGCGCCGAAGCGCCGGAAGACATCTGGCTGCTGGGCATGGCCTCGTACCTGGCGGCGCCGATGGTCAATTCGGTGTACCAATCGGTGCGCCAGGCCCGCGAGGTGGTGATGCTGCTCGCCGAGCACCCTTCATTCATGGACAAACACGCAACCGAGGCAGTGGCATGAAAGTGTATGGCGACAGAGGTTCGAGCAATACCCGGCGCGTACTGACGACCGCCGCTTACCTGGGGCTTGAGGTCGAATTCGTCTTCCTCGACCTGTTCAGTGGCGAAAACCGCACGCCGGAGTACCTGGCGCTCAACCCCAACGGCACGATCCCGACCTTGGTCGACGGCGACGTGGTGCTGTTCGAAGCCTCGGCGATCATGATTTACCTGGCGGAACGGGCCGGCTCGTCATTGCTGCCCGCGGGCAATGCCAAGTACGAAACGCTCAAATGGATGTTCTGGGCCGCCGAGCATTTTCGTCGCGGGCCCACGGTGCTGATCGAGCAGCGGTTCATGGACCGCCTCAAAGGCCGCGCCGAGAACCCGACCCTGGTGGCCGAAGCGCTGCAGGCGATCCACCGCTACACGGCGGTGCTCGACGGGCACTTGCGCACCCGGCGCTTTGTGGTGGGCGACGCGTTGAGCCTGGCGGACATCGACCTGGCGGCCCCGCTGAGTCATATCCCGCGGACCCAGGCGCCGTTTCTGGAGTATCCCCATGTGGCGGCCTGGTACGCACGGATCAATGCGCTGCTCGCCTGGCAGCAGAGCGGGGTGGCCCAGGAGCGCCGCATCGCCGAAATCGAGCGCTTGTTCAGCTCGCAACAGGTGCCGGCATAAGGGTTTTCCTGGCCGGGGTCACGGCATGCAGCGGTGCTTCGAGATGGCGCAGGTGCTCAATCCCCAGATGCAGCTTGAATGCCCGCCAGCCCGAGCCGGTCACATGTACCGCGCGCGAGCCGGCGGTTCGGCGCAGCCAACCCAACTGGCAAAAAGTCTCCAGCAGGTGGGTGCCGAGCGGCCCGGCGATGTGATGTTGCCGTTCGGTCCAATCCAGGCAGCGGCGGGCCTGGAGGTGGTCGTGCAAGCATGGCTCGCCGGCCTGCGGGTTGAGTGACTGCAGCCACTCGGTACCACGCCGGGTGAGCACGTATTCGCGCTCGTCGCTTTCAAGGAGAAAACCCTGCTCCAGCATGCCTTGGGTCACCGCTACGCCGACCTGGCCGGCCAGGTGGTCGTAGCAGCAACGGGCAAAACGCAATTCATGGGCCGAACGGTTGGGCAGGCTACGCCACGAACTGGTTTGCGGTGCGACCGCCGCCAGGCTTTCCAGCACATGGGACACATCGGGGCCGGCCAATTGATAGAAGCGGTTGCGGCCCTTGATCTCCACGGTGAGCAAGCCGCCGTCGAGCAGCTTCGCCAGGTGCGAACTGGCCGTCTGCGGCGTCACGCCAGCGGCATCGGCCAAGGCGCTGGCAGACATCGAACTGCCATCTGCCAGGGTGATCAGGATCACTGCGCGCACGGGTTCGGCGATCAGGTAGGCGATGGATGAGATTTTTGGCTGGGTCATTCCGTCGAACTCCGTGCTGTGCCAGGTGAAATCGGATTTCAGGATGACATAAACATAAACACTTCGACACAGCTCGAAGCGTTTATCCCAGAAAGCTGCATATAGTCGAGCCGCCCCCTTAAAGGACGCTCGCGGTCATGACCTCCAACACCCGCTACCAACGACAAGTACTGATTGCGACGAGTCTGAGCTATGTGGTCGTTATCCTCGACACTTCGATTGTCAACGTGGCAGTGGAATCGATTTCCCGCACCTTTGGCTCGGGTATCACCGGGCTGCAGTGGGTGATCAACGCATATACCCTGACCTTCGCCAGCCTGCTGCTGACGGGCGGCCTGCTGGGCGATCGTTTCGGCGCGAAGAAAATCTACGCCGTCGGCCTCGGCCTGTTTGCCCTGGCCTCGGCGTTGTGCGGCCTGGCCACCGACCTGCCGGAGTTGGTCGGTGCGCGGGTCCTGCAGGGGCTGGGCGCCGCGTTGCTGGTGCCGTGTTCCTTGATGTTGATCAACAGCGCTTACCCGCAGACCCACCAGCGCGCCGGCGCCATTGGCGTGTGGGCCGGGTGCGGCGGCATCGCCATGGCGGCCGGACCGCTGGTGGGCGGCGTACTGATCGAGCTGTTCGGCTGGCGCAGCATCTTCTTGATCAACGTGCCGATCGCCCTGGTGGGCGTGTGGCTGACCTCGCGCATCCCGTCTTCGGCACCGTTGGCGCCAAACCGGCACTTGGACGTCACCGGGCAAGTCGCCGCGATTATCGCGCTGGCGACCTCGGTGGCGGTGCTGATTGAAGGGGCGAAGCTGGGGTGGAACTCCGAATGGGTGTACGCCTGCGTGTTCGTGGCCTGTATCGCCTGGTGCGTGTTCTTTGTGACCGAAAGCCGCCACAAGGACCCGATGCTGCCGCTGCAGTATTTCCGCAACCCGGTGTTCTCGGGGGCGACGCTGCTGTCGCTGGCGTCGGCCCTGGTGTTCTATGGCCTGTTTTTCCTGCTCAGCGTGTACTTCCAGAGCGAGCGTGGCTGGTCGCCGCTGGACACCGGGCTGGCTTTCCTGCCACTGACCGCCATGGTCACCCTGGGCAGCTTCACCTGCGGCCGGCTGACCCGTGCGTATGGCGCGCGCGCCGTGCTGTGTGCGGGGTTCGGCCTGTACACCGTGGGGTTTATCGGCCTGTTCGCCCTGGCCAGTGACGCACCGTACTGGCGTATCGCAGTGTGCTACCCGGCCGTGGGGTTCGGTGCCGGGATCATCACCCCGGCCGCCACCTCCGTGCTGATGAGCGTGGTCGACCGCGCCAAGGCCGGGGTGGCGGCGGGCACACTCAATGCCAGCCGCCAAAGCGGCTCCGCCTTCGGCGTGGCGATCTTCGGCGCCTTGCTCACCTCGATTCAGCCCCTGGGCGATGCCATCGACGTCGCCGTCAGCGTCGCCATCGGTTTGTCGTTGCTCGCCATGCTGATGGCCGCCCTGGTGTTGAAAGCGCCGGCGGCGCAACCCGTGGAAAGTTGATGGGCCTGCACCTGTAAAGGCGATTGCCCGGCACGTTTTCGTGACATTCGCGAGGCGTCGCTGCACCTGAAAAACATCATCAATAGGGATAATGATCATGAATCTGCGTTCTGCACCTGCAGTTGTCGATATGGCGGGGATCGGCATCGGTCCGGCCAACCTTAGCCTGGCGGCGCTGGCCCAGCCCAAACCGAGCATTAGCGCCGCGTTCTTCGAGCGCAGCAGCGAATTTCAATGGCATGCGGGGATGATGGTGCCCGAGGCCAAACTGCAGGTGCATTACCTCAAGGACCTGGTCAGCCTGGTGGACCCGTCCAACCCGCTGTCATTCCTCGCTTACCTGGCGCAGAAAAAACAGCTGCTCAGTTTTATCAACGCGCATTTCGAGCAGGTGCTGCGCCGCGAGTTCAACCAGTACTACCGCTGGGCGTGCAGCCAGCTGCCGAATCTGCATTTCAACAGCGAAGTGCGTTCGGTGACGTTCGATAACGGCCTGTTCCTGCTCCAGGGCGATACCTGGGCGCAACCGGCGCGCCACCTGGTGTTGGGCACCGGGCAGCAACCGTCGATCCCGGCGTGTGCGCAGGCGCATCTGGGCGATACGCTGTTTCACTCCTCGCAGTACATGACCCGCAAGCGCAGCTTCAAAGACCAGCGCGTGGTGGTGATCGGTGGCGGCCAGACCGGGGCCGAAATCATCCAGCACCTGCTGTCCGACACCGCCGCCTTGCCCGCCAGCGTGACCTGGGTCTCGCGGCGCTGGAATTTTTCGCCGCTGGATGAGTCGCCGTTTACCAACGAGCTCTACACCCCGCAGTACAGCGACCACTTTTTCGCTCAGCCCGAGGCCGTGCGCCGGCCATTGCTGGTCGAGCAGAAACTGGCGAGCGACGGCATTTCCCAAGCGTTGTTGCAGTCGATTTATCGCCGCCTGTACGAGCTCAAGCACGTCTTGCAGCACCCCTGTCACATTCGCCTGCTGCCCGGGCGCGAGTTGACCGCGATTCAGCAGCGCCCCCATCACTGGAGCCTGTCGATGGCGCACGGGCACAGCCAGGTGCAGGAGGAACTGAGTGCCGACACCGCGGTGCTGTGTACAGGCTATGCCTACCAGATGCCGGCGTGCCTGGCGGCGCTCGAATCACGGATTACCCGATGCAACGGCGAGTATGTCTTCAACGATGACTATTCCGTCGCCTGGGATGGGCCGCAGGGCTCGGCCATCTATGTGCAAAACGCCGCGCGCAGCCAGAAAGGCATCGCCGACCCGAACCTGGGCCTGATCCCCTGGCGTTGCGCGAACATCATCAACAGCGTCAGCGGGCAAGCCCTGTACGACTTGGATGAGCCCGAGGCGTTCGTCCAATGGGGCGCCAACGAAGTATTCGACGAGGTCGGCGATGCGCGTTTCGATCGCCTGACCGCTCTCGCCAACTAGACCCAGGAGCCCGGTCATGGAACCCATCACACTTGCCCCCAACGGCAATGCCCCGGTGATTCGAGAAACCGAGGAGCCCGTGGCGCCGGAAGGCGTGCGCCTGTACCTGCACCACTTTGCCGGCAAACTGGCCAATGCGCCGATCCAGTCATCGCGTTTCACTCTCGAGCCACACAGCGCGACGGACGAAGACAAGCACGCCGTGAACGAAATCTGGTTTATCAGCGGCGGGGAACTGGACGTCTTCTACGACGGCACCTGGCACGCGGTCAGAAATGGCGAAAGCCTGTATTTCGCGCCCTGGCGGCCGCATTTCGCGCGCAACAACGGCACGACCCAGGTCCAGGTGTTTTCGGTGTGGTGGGCATGAGCATGGAGCAGCACTTCGACCTGGTGATTGTCGGCGGCGGCATTATCGGTGCCTGGGCGTTGCATCATGCGACGCAACGCTATCCCCACTGGCAGATTCTGCTGATCGACCGCTACCGCATCGGCGACGGGGCCACCGCCCATTCGGCGGGTGTGCTGCTGGCCACCGGCCGCTCGCCGCGTGAACGGCGCCTGGCCGGGGAGAGCGCCGAGCTGTATCGGGCCCTGCGTGATCGCCTGGGCATCCGCACCACCCAGGCGCCGGTGTACTGGCTGGCCGAACGCAGCTTTAGCGCAGACATCGAGCAGGCCCTGGTCGATGCGCCGGTTCAGCCCGCCGACTTGTGCGTGGCGGACCTGGGCCCACGCCTGGGTGCCTCACTCAACGTTGGCGCGAACGAAAGCCTGTTGCGTGGCGGCACCGCCGAAAGCTATGAGCCACCGCTGGTGGCGCGGTTGCTGATCGGCCACAGCCTGGCCAGTGCCCATGTGCGCTGCATCGAAGGCGTGGGCGTGCAGCAGATCGATGCGCTGGGCAGCGGCACGCGCATCACCCTGGCCGACGGCGCCACGCTGCGCGCCCGCCGCACCCTGGTTGCCACGGGGCCGTGGGTCAGCGAGCCGCCGTTCGACGCGCTTGCCGCGCGCCATGGGCTGCGGGTGAAGAAGGTGGTGGCCCTGCATATCGACGGCGTACCGCCGAGCAACGCCGCGGCGCTGTTCTTGCCGCAATCCGACGCTTACCTGATGCCATTGGCGGCGCGTAACCAGTGGTTGTTCAGCTTCCGGTGCGATGAATGGGACGTTGCGCCGCGCAAACATGCACTGGAAATCAACCGCCACGATGTGCAGGTGGCCACCCGCACGCTGGCGCACTACCTGCCCGAGCTGGTAGCCCGCTGTCGCGGCGGCCGGGTGTTCTGCGACAGCTACAGCCCCGGCGGAGAGTCGCAGGTGAGCTTCGACGCCGGGCAGAACCTGGTGTTTGCCGGCGCCGGCAGCGGCGCCGGTTTCCGCCTGGCACCGGGCATTGCCCGCGAAGCCGTGGACCTGCTCGTCGCCCAGTGGCCCGATGCGCCCGCTACCGCCAAACCCACCCTTTCTACTGTTTCGATGGATTGAAAAGATGACCGCTATCGCCGCGCAAACCTTCTTCCTGATGCCCATCCCGCCGACTCCGAACGGCAGGCTGCACCTGGGGCATATCGCCGGGCCGTACTTGCGCATGGACATGCTGGGGCGCTACCTGCGCAGCCAGGGCCATCGTGTCGACGTGGTCTCGGCGGTCGACGGCTTCGACTCCTATGTGCTGTGGAAGGCCCTGCAAGAGCAGCGCACGCCCGAAGCCGTGGTGCGCGACTATCACGGGCAAATCGCCCATGACCTGCGCGCGCTGGATGTCGAGGTGGATGACTTCCTCGATCTGGTGCAAGGCCCCTATGCGCAGCAGCATGCGCGCAATGCCCAGCGCACGGTGGAGCGCCTGGTGGCGCTCGGGGTGACGCAAAGCGTGGTCGAACGCGTGCTGTATTGCCCGGACACCCGGCGCTACATGGCGGGGGCCTGGCTGCTGGGGCAATGCCCGTATTGCCGGGCGGGGGCGGGCGGCTATTTTTGCGAAGCCTGCGGCGCACTGTTTCGCCCGGAAGCCATGCTTGACCCGCAACCGCGCATGGGCGACAGCCCCCTGCACTGGGTTGAGGTCGAAAGCCTGTTTCTGACCGTCGCCCACCCCGAGCAGTTGCTGCAGCGCATGGCGACCTCCGGTGCGCCGGCGTCGATCGTCGAGGTGATTGCGCGCTTCCTGGAACGGGAAAACGGCCGGGTGCGGCTGACCGCGCCGGGCGAATGGGGCGTTGCCTGGAGCCCGGACCGCTTCGGCAACCCGCGCGTGCTGTTCGAATCGGGCTGGGAGTATGCGCTGACCTGCGCCGACCGATCCCAGGAACAGGCGCCCGAGCACGGCCATGCCATGCTGCGCAGCAGCGAGGTGACGACGCTGGTCAGTTTTGGCATCGACAACGCGGTGCTGCTGTTGGCCGGCAGTGTCGCGGTGATGGATGCGTTGCAGGATCACCGCTCATTCGATTACGTGTTGACCAATTACTTCTACAACCTGCAAGGCGCGAAGTTTTCCACCAGCCGCCTGCATGTGGTGTGGGCCGCCGATATCGTCGAAAAGACCCCGGCGACCAGCGACGCGGTGCGTTACTTCCTGAGCCGCGAAAGCCCCGAACAGGGCGAAACCAACTTCGCCGTGGAGGAGTTTGTCGAGGTGGTCAATGTGGACCTGGCCGGTGCGCTCGACGGTCGCATCGACCTGGCGCTGGCCGCCCTCGATCACACGCGGCCGCAGTCCATCGCCCCGGCGCTGTGGCCGGCCCTGGAGCTGGCCGTTACGCGGTTGGGGCAGGCCTTCCGGTTGGACGCGGTGTCGGTGCGCGAAGCCTGGGACGTGCTGCATCAATGGATGCAACGCCCCGACCTGGACGTCACGCAGCCCGCCCACGCCTACCTGTGGCTCAAGGGCCTGGCGTACCTGGCCGCGCCGATCATGCCGCGCCTGGCCGAGTACCTGTGGCAGCGCCTGGGGCATGACGGTTTGCCGCTGATCCAGGCGCTGCACGCTGCCTCGCAGCCACGTCCGCAGACCTCGGCGCGCCCGCGCTTTGCGCCGCTGTCGCCGGCCGCATTGGCGCCGTGCCTGCCGGCCAGCGTGGTGCTTGCCGGGGCCACCAGCGATGCATGAATACGCCGACGTTATCGTGATCGGCGCCGGCACCACCGGCACCGCCGCAGCCTGGCACCTGGCGCGGGCCGGGGCGTCGGTCAGGCTGCTCGATAAAGGCGCGATTGCCAGCGGTTCGTCGGGCGCATCGCCGGGGATCGTGCGGGCTTACTATGCCGACCCCGCCCTCAGCTACCTGGCGACGCAAGGTGTGCGGGCCTATCGCGAGTGGCCGCAGCACTATCCCGGCGCATGCGGCTACCAGCGCACGGGGTTCCTGACCGGTATTGCCGGGCACGCGCAAGCGACCACCCAGGCCAATGTCGCGCGTCTGCGGGCAGCGGGCGCGCCGCTTGAATGGCTCTGCCCCGAGCAGATACGGGAACGGGTGCCGGACCTGTACACCGATGGCCTGGCGGGCGCGGTCTACGAACCGGACGCCGGTTATTGCGACCCGCGTCTTACCGCGCGCAGCTTTGCCGCCGGTGCGAGCGCCCTGGGCGCGGTGATCGAAGAGGGCCGGGCGGCGCGGCGGATTGTGCGCCAGGCCGGCCGCGTCATCGGCGTGCAGACCGACTGCGGGTTTATCGCCAGCAGCCATGTGATCAACGCCGCCGGGCCGTGGGCCGCCGCACTGGCCGCCGAGTGCGGCGCGCCGCTGCCGATTCACGCCACACGGCAATGCGTGGGCATTCTCGAGGTCTGCGGCGCGGATAAGCCGATGCCGGGCTACTGCGACCGCGACGTCGGCTTCTACCTGCGCCCGGATCGCCCCGGCAGCTACGTGATCGGCGCGCTGGGCGGCGCCGAAGGGGCGCCCATCGACCCGGATGCCTTCGACGGCACCTTCAGCGACACTCAGGTGTTGGCCTACCGTGACCGCGCCGCGCAACGCGTGCAACGTCTACTGGGCGCACAGCCGATCGGGCGCCGCGTGTCGTTCTTCGACGACACGCCGGACGGTAATCCGCTGCTCGGCCCGGACCCGCGCGTGCCGGGGTTGATGGTCGCGGCAGGGTTGAGCGGGCATGGTTTCAAGTTCGCGCCGTTGTTCGGACAGGCGATCGCGCAGTGGGTGTTGACGGGGGAGATGTCGGCGGCGATGGCGCCGTTTGCGCTGCAGCGGTTTATCGGCTGACGGGACGTGCTCAGGCTGTTGGTGGGGCAACAGCAGTTCAATAAACTGTGCGATCGCGCAGGCTTAGGTTCTGCGTAAGGTGCTGAATTTAAAGGCTTATGGGTTTGGCATGAATTGTGTTGTCAGTCGATAGGCACTGACCCGACAACGGGAGGGATAACCCCCACTTTTCAAAAGAAACCACACCCATGCACAACACCTTGCAACGCACGTTTATTGCCGGCCTGCTGGCAATCGGCACCTTGGGCGGGCTGCTGCCGGCCGCGGCCCAGGCGGCCAATGATCAACAGTTCATCCCGCTGGCGACCTACCGGGTCGGCGCCTACGCCTCCAGCGGCATCCCGTGGTGGGCGGGGGAGATCGACTACTTCCGCTATATCAATGAGGTCGAAGGCGGCGTGAACGGGGTCAAACTGGTCTGGCAAGAGTGCGAGACCGAGTGGAAGACCGACCGTATCATCGAATGCTACGAACGCTACAAGGCCGGCCTCGACGGCGCGCCGACCGGCTTCTTCTTCACCCACAGCACGCCGGCGTCCTATGCGCTGATGGACCGCGCCGCCGTCGACCATATCCCGCTGATCGACGGTGCCGGCGGGCGTACCGAATCGACCGATGGCCGCGTGTTCCCTTACGCCTTCCCGCTGTTGCTCAACTACTACGGCCAGGCGTCGGTGGGGATCAACTACATCGCCCAGCGCGAAGGCGGCCTGGACAAACTCAAGGGCAAGAAGATCGTCACGGTCTACCACGACTCCGCCTATGGCCGCGAAACCCAGGCGGCGATGCAATTGCTCGCGCAAAAGTACGGTTTCGAGAATATCCAGATCCCGGTGGCGGACCCCGGCAACGAGCAGTCGACCCAATGGCGGCAGGTCCGTCAGATCAACCCGGACTGGGTGTTCCTGCGCACCTGGGGCGTGTCCACCCCGGTCGGCATCAAGACCGCCGTGCGTTTTGGCATCCCGGTGGACCGCCTGATCGGAGACGTGTGGGCCGGCTCCGAAGCCGATGTGATCCCCGCGGGCACCGCCGCCAAAGGCTACCAGGCGCTGGCGCCGTTCCCCGGTGGCGACAGCTTCGAGATCCACCGCAAACTCAAGCAGTTCATCCTGGACCCGGGCAAGAGCAACCTCAAAGACCCGAGTTACTTCGGCAAGGTCTACTACAACATCGGCCTGATCAACGCGGCCATTGCAGTCGAAGCCTTGCGCACCGGCCAGGCCAAGTTCGGCAATCGTGGGCTGAACGGTGAGGAAACGCGCTGGGCGTTCGAGCATTTGGACATCGACGCCGCTCGCATCAAGGCGTTGGGTCTCGAAGGCTTGCTCGCGCCGTTGAAACTGTCCTGCGCCGACCACGAAGGCGGCGGTTCAGCCCGGGTGCAGCAGTGGGACGGGCAAAAATGGGTGCTGGTGACCGACTGGGTCCAGGCCGACCGCGCCACCTTGCGCCCGTTGATCGAGGCCAAGTCTGCCGCGTATGCCCAGGAGAAGGGCATCGCGGCGCGCGACTGCGCGGCCGAGTAAGCCTCAATGCAAAACACCCCGGAAAGCCGGGGTGTTTCGCAACGGGTTAACCTATTGAGGCTTTACCAGAGCGCCAAGGTGTAATCGATGTTCACCCGCAGTTCGTTGTCATCGCGAAACGAAGCGGTAGGGGCGAAGTCATTGCGGTACCAGGCATGGCGCAAGCGGAACGCGACGTTCTTGAAGGTGCCGCTCTGCACCACGTAAGACAGCTCTATGTCTTTTTCGCTCTCGCTGCGATCACTGCCGCCCAATGCACTCGGTAGTTCGATATGGCTGGCGTCCAGATACCGCAGCATGCCCTTGAGCCCGGGAACCGCCAGGGCGGCGAAGTCATAGTCGTAGCGGACCTGCCAGGTGCGTTCCTTGGGGTTGAGGAACTCGCTGCTCAAGGCGCCTTCACTGACCACCATCGGTTCTGAACCGGCGATGTAGGGCATTGCCGTGTCACCGCTCAGTTGCATGTAACCGAGCCCGAGGCTGTGGGCGCCCAGGCTGTAGGTGCTCATCACGCCGAAGGTGCGGTTGTCGACCTTGCCCGCTTTGGCGGGGCCGTCCTCGCCACTGATGTGGTAGCGCACATCGGTTTTCACCCGCCCCGGGCCCAGTGGGCGATTGTCGATAAACCCGACGAAGTCCTGGCGATAAATGTCCGCAAGTTCCGCGTGGTAGTACTTGAGTGTGAGAGCGTCGGACCATTTGTAGTCGCCGCCGGCAAAGCTGAAGCTGTCCGATTCGGCCGCACCGTTGAAGCGCCGGTTGGGCGAGGCCAGGGTGATCTTCTGGTAGTTGGTCGAATCGCGCTGGTTCATGCGGTCGAGCCAGCCGGCATTGAGCGTCAGGTTGTCGATGTCCTGGGACTTGAGCTGGGCGCCGCGAAAGGTCTGTGGCAGCAGGCGCGTCGGGCTGGCAAACAGGATGGGCAGGTTCGGCGCGAGCGTGCCGCCCTGCAGTTCGGTTTTCGATACCTTGACCTTGCCGGTCAGCCCCAGTTCTGAATAGCTGTCGTTCGGCTGGCGAGTGACCGGGTTGTACGACAGCAGGCCGGTGCCGGTGCGATCGGGGCTGGAGTCGAGTTTCAAACCGAGCAGGCCTTGGGCATCCAGGCCAAACCCCACGGTGCCAGGGGTATAACCGGAAGTGAAGCGCAGGATGAAGCCCTGCGCCCATTCACGGGTGGCCGATTGCGCCGAGTCGCCTTTGTAGTCGCGGTCGAAGTAGTAGTTGCGTGAGGTCAGCGTGGCCTTGCTGTCTTCGATAAAACCCTGGGCCAGCAGCGCGGGGCTGATGCTGCACAGCGTACCGAGGGCGAGGGTGGTGTGAACCCGTTTCAGAGTACTCATGGACGTTGCCTTTTTATTATTGTTGTCGGGGTTATTCAGGGGCATGCAAGAGGACCCACTGTTGATCCTGCACCGTCACCAGTGCGCGAGCGCGCTGGTCGTGGCCGAAGTGGTCGGTGGCGCTCAGGTTGTACACGCCGTGGGTGCCGACCACGTTGCGGGTCTGCTCTAGCTGGTCGCGCAGTTGCTCGCGAAACGCTGGCGTGCCCGGTGTGCTGCCTTTGAGCGCGGCCGGCACGGCGGCCTCCACCAGGCGCATGGCGTCGTACAGGTAGGCGCCGAATGGCGACAGGCTGTTGGCGCCGTACTGGGCCTGGTAATCCTGCGCGTATTGGCTGGCGATGGCTTTGGACGGGTGGCTGGCCGGCAGTTTGTCCCACACCACCACGGGCCCCACGGGCAGGATCGCGCCGTTCAAGGCTTTGTCGCCGATGCGCAGGAACGCGCTGTTGGCCGCACCATGGGTGTGGTAAATGGTGCCCTTGTAACCCAGGCGCCGCAGTTCGGTGTGGGGCAGGGCCGCGGGTGTGCCGGTGGCGCCGATCAATACCGCATCGGGCTTGCTGCTCATGACCTTCAGGGCCTGGCCGCTGACCGACGAGTCGGTGCGGTTGAAGCGCTCGTCTCGCACCAATTGGATGCCTGCCGCCGGCGCCATCTCGCTCAGCACTTTGTGCCAGTCCTCGCCCCACACATCGTTGTAGCCGATGTACGCCAGGGTTTTTACGCCGGCTTTTTGCATGTGCTCGATCAGCGCCTCAGCCATCAAGGTGTTGGTCTGGGCGACGGTGAAAATCCAGGTCTGTTCGCCACTTGCCGGGGCGAATGGGGCCAGGGCGATCTGCGCGGTCTTGCTCTCCTTGGCGATTTGCGCCACGGCCGCCGAGGTGGGCACGGTGGTGGAGCCGATCAACAGGTCGACACGGTTTTCGCTCACCAGTTTGCGCGCGTTCTTGGCGGCGGCCGTGCTGTCGCTACCGTCGTCCAGTACCACGTATTTCACCGCCTGGCCGGCAATTTCCTTGGGCAACAGGGCCACGGTATTGCGCTCGGGAATACCCAGCGAGGCACCGGGGCCGGTGGTGGAGAGAATCACGCCGACGGTCATGTCCGCCTGTGCGGCGGCAGACAGTGAGGCCAGCAACAGCAAGGGAAAAATCGATCTCATACACGCTCCTGATATTTTTTTTATGGTGTGGCAAAGGCTGTGGCAGGGCGCTACGTGCCGGTAGCGCTGGTGACCTCCATGGCGGCTGGGGTGGGTGGGCGGCCCAGGTAGATTTCGGCCACCTGGGGGTTGTTGGCCAAGGCTTGGGCGCTGCCTTCAAGCACGATTTCCCCGACTTCGAGCACGTAGCCGTAGTCGGAAATCTTCAGCGCGGCGCGGGCGTTTTGCTCGACCAGCAGGATCGACACGCCGCTCTGGCGCAGGGTCTCGAAGATCGTGAAGATTTCGCCGATCACCCGCGGGGCCAGGCCCAGGCTGGGTTCGTCGAGCATCAGCAAGCGCGGCTTGGCCATCAGCGCGCGGCCGATGGCAAGCATCTGGCGCTCGCCGCCCGACAGGGTGCAGGCCGGCTGACTGCGCCGTTCGTACATGCGCGGGAACAGGCCGAAAACTTCGTCGAGGGTCTTCTGGTGGTCGCGAAAGCCACGCCGATGACGGCTGAAGGCCCCCAGGCGCAGGTTGTCCTCGACGCTCATCAGGCCGAACAGTTCGCGGCTTTCCGGCACCAGCGCCATGCCCTTGTCGATGCGCTGGGCGACGTCGTGGTGCGCCAGCAGCGGCTGGCCGGCGTAACTCACCTGGCCCTGTGCTGGCAGCAGGCCGATCAGCGCCGCCATCAAGGTGGTCTTGCCGGCGCCGTTGGGGCCGATCAGGCTGACGATCTGGCCTTCCTCCAGGCTCAGATTGAGTTGGCGTACCGCTTCGACCTTGCCGTGGCTGATCGTCAGGTTGCGTACATCCAGCAGGCGACTCATTCGACACCTCCAAGGTAGGCGGCAAGCACCGCAGGGTTTTGCTGTATCTGCAGCGGCGTGCCACCGGCCAGGCGCTGGCCGAATTCCATCACCACGATCTGGTCGGCCAGGCCCATGACGAACTCCATGTCGTGCTCCACCAGCAGCACGCCCAGGCCTTCGCTGCGCAGTTGTTCGAGCAGGTGGGCGAGTGCCTGCTTTTCGCCATGGCGCAGCCCGGCGGCGGGTTCGTCGAGCAACAGCAACAGGGGATCGCTGCACAGCGCCCGGGCAATTTCGACGATGCGCTGCTGGCCCAACGGCAGGCTGCCGGCGGGGGTGTGCAGGGCGGCGCCCAGGCCCACGCGCTCGATCTGGCGCCGGGCTTCGGCCAGCAGGGCGGCTTCCTCTTCGCGCTCCAGATGCAGCATCGAGCGCAGCAGCCCGGCTTTGCCCCGGGCATGGGCGCCGAGGGCGACGTTTTCCAGGACGCTCATGTCCGGCAACAAGCGCACGTGCTGGAAGGTGCGGCTGACGCCCAGTCGGGCGATGGCACGCGGCGACAGGCCGTCGATGCGCTGGCCGAGAAAAACGATCTGGCCGGCATTGGGCGCCAGCACCCCGGACAACAGATTGAACAGGGTCGACTTGCCGGCGCCGTTGGGACCGATCAGCGCGGTGATTTCGGCGCCATTGACGGTCAAGCCCATGTCCTTGTTGGCCACCAGTCCGCCAAACTGCTTGAGCAGACCTTCTGCGACCATCAACGGCTGCCCGTTGGCGGGCATCGTCCGGCGGGGCAGCGCATGGGCCGGGTGCTCGGGCAGCGGACGGGGTTGTGCCCTCGGGAACAGGCCGCTCAGCAATGGCAACAGGCCGCCACGGGCGTATTGCAGGACCAGGATCACCAGCACGCCGAAGAAAATCATCTCGACGTTGTCGGCGTGTCCGAACAGCTGTGGCAGTACGTCTTGCAGCACCTGTTTGATCAGGGTCAGCAGGGCTGCGCCGAGCAGTGCGCCCCAGAGGCTGGCAACGCCGCCGAGCACGATCATGAACAGGTATTCGATACCCATCACCACCGAGAACGGCGTGGGATTGACCACCCGTTGCAGGTGCGCGTACAGCCAGCCCGACAACGCCGCGAGCAGGGCCGCGATGATGAACACCTGCAAGCGACTGCGCGCCGTGTCGATGCCCATCGCCTCAGCCATGCCGGCGGAATCCTTGAGGGTGCGGATGGCGCGGCCCTGGCGGCTGTGCAGCAGGTTGTCGAGCAGCCACAGGCTGATCGCCAACAGCAGCCCAATCAGCAGGCTGAAGTCGGCCGGGTCGCGGACCTGCCAGCCGAACAGGCTGATATTCGGCAGGTTTTGCAGGCCGCCGAAGCCGCCCAGCCCGGGCAGGTTGCCGAACAGATAGAACAGCGCCAGGCCCCAGGCCAGGGTGCCGATGGGCAGGTAGTGGCCGGCCAGGCGCAGGGTCAACAGGCCCAGGCTGGTGGCAACCCCAAGGGTAATCGCCAGGCCCGCAAGCAAACCGAGCCAGGGCGACAGGCCATATTGGGTGGTCAGCACCGCGCTGGCGTAGGCGCCGATACCGACGAACGCGGCCTGGCCGAACGAGGTCATGCCGCCGATGCCGGTCAGCAGCACCAGGCCCAGGGCGACCAGGCTGTACAGGCCGATGTAATTCAGCAGCGTGACATGGAAGGTCGGCAGCAGCACTGGTGCCAGGCCCGCCAGCAGCAGGGCGAACAGGGGGATCAGTCGACGGATCATCAGTGTTGCTCCTCAAGGTGAGGGTGCTTCAACGAGAGCCACAGCAGTACCGGGATCACCAGGGTGAACACGATCACCTCCTTGTAGGCCGAGGCGCCGAAGTTGGCGAAGCTCTCCAGGACACCGACGAAAAACGCACTGGCGGCGGCAATCGGGTAACTGGCCAGGCCGCCGAAGATCGCAGCGACAAACCCCTTGAGGCTGATCAGAAAGCCCGAGTCGTAGTACAGGGTGGTCAGCGGGCCGATCAGCACGCCGGAAATGGCGCCGATCAACGCCGCCAGGCCGAACGCCGCCTTGCCGGCCAGCTGTGTGGGGATGCCCACCAGTTGCGCGCCCTTGCGATTCAGTGCCGTGGCGCGCAGGGCCTTGCCATACAGGCTGTGGCTGAAGAACGCGTAGAGCAGGCCGATCAGCAGCAGGGCGCTGGCGATCACCAACAGGCTTTGCAGGCCCACCGGCAGCTCACCGAGCATGAACACCGCTTCGGCCAGGGCATCGGTGCGAACCCCTTCTGCGCCGAACATCAGCAAGCTGATACCCACCAGCGTGATGTGTACGGCCACCGATGCAATCAGCAGCAACAGCACCGAGGTCTCGGCCACCCGTTGATACACCAGGCGATACAGCAGCGGCCCCAGCGGCGTGACCAGCGCCAGGGTCAGCAGGATCTGCAACACGGCCGGCAAACCGGCCAGCTCGAAGGTGTCCAGCACCACCCACAGCACCGTCGGCAAGCCCAGGTAGCGTGCCAGCAGGCCGGGCACCCGGCGCGATTGACCACGGCGCAACGCGGCGATGCTGTCCAGTGTGCAGGCGGCCAGCGAGCAGCCGAGCAGCAGCCACAGGGTGCCGGGCATCAGCCCCAGTTGCAGGGTGGCCAGGGTCAGGGCGCTGTAGGTGACGAAGTCGCCCTGGCACACTAGGATGGTGCGCGTCACCGAGAACACCAGCACCAGGGCCAGCGCCACCAAGGCATAAATCGCGCCCGTGGTCAGGCCGTCCTGGGCGAGAAACGCCAGTATCGAGATATCCATAAGCGGCCCTCAGCGAGCGGTAGGAAAGGGAGGCGAAGGTGTGCGCCAGCGGGCGTCGGTCAATGCCGTGCCGGGGTGCTGTCGTCGGGAGGGCGAGGTGTCAAGCGCGCAGGGAGTGGCCGTGCGCAGGGGTGCATGCAAGTGCATAGTGAGGTACCCGTTTTCTATTCTTATTGTCGTGTGGATAAGCCTGAGGGAGCGCCATACACAGCTTTAAAATACACATGTGAATGTGTATGTATAGACTACGCGGGAGAGTGGGCGCTTTGTCAATAGGCGCCGCTGTAACGGTTTGTTTAAAGGCGGGGTTCTGATCTATGTTGTTGTTTTTAGATAAAAAAATAAAATAATCTTTTTCATCTGAAAAGCTCGGCACCCAGTGCGCGTGCTGCTTTGTGATTTTGAAAGATACATTTATGTATTTTTATGAATGCCGACGCAGGTCGGCATCCGGGCTCAGGCGGGGAGGGTGCAGGATTCGGGGATCAGGATGCCGGCCATGCGCTGGCTGCGTTCCAGGCGTTGTTGCGGGGTGTCTTCGCTGTGCAGCAATGACAGGCTGATCTGGTAGGCATAGATCAGGTAGGCGCGGTCCTGGGCATCGCCACTGGGCACGCCGGCCTGGATCAGCAGGCCTTCGATGTAGCTCAGGCGGTGGCTGTCGACTTCGTCGATGGCCTGGCGTGCCTGCTTGTCGCGGCGGGCCCAGCCGCGAATGCCCAGCTCGATCGAGGCGGCGTCCTTGGCGGTCTGCCCGTGGGAGGGCAGTTCGAGCAGGCGATGCAGTTGTTGCAGCGGCGAGCTGTGGGCATTGCGCAGATGCAGAATTACATCTTCGGTGGCGCGTGCGCGCCAGTTGCCGAGGATGCCTTCGAGCAGTTCCCCGCGACTTTTGAAGTGGTAGTAGAAGCTGCCACGGGTGATCTTCAATTCCTTGGCCAGGGTATCGACCCGCACAGCGTCGACGCCGCTGGTAACCAGGACTTCCTGTGCCGCATGAATCCAATCTTCCCGCGTGAGGTTGGTGCGTGATGACATTGTCTAGGGGCCTTGTCCAACAAGCTGGATAAGCGCCAGGGCACAGCAGCGTTCGACGCCCGCCTTGGCAGCGAGCCGCCATTCTAACGCCCGGCGCAACGACGAAGCTATTGCCAGCGCACCGACTGTGGCCCGCGCATGGGGTCTGCATGTGCTCGGATTCTAGAGTACATGTGTGTAGGTTGGCTTTTAGATTATTTGCACAAAGCCACGTTTTTTTAATTGACGCAGGTCAAATCGGTAAATAGCATACAGATACACATCTGTATGTTAAGAATAAGAACCGGAGGCCGACATGAGCGCAAATCCCAAGACTCTGCTTGCAGCAGGGCACCAGACTCACTACCACGAAGCCGGTCAGGGCGAGGCCTTGTTCCTGTTGCATGGTTCGGGCCCCGGTGTATCGGGCTGGGCCAACTGGGCCAATACCGTGCCGGTGTTCGCTGATCGCTGGCGCGTGGTCGTGCCGGACATCGCCGGCTTCGGCTTCACCGAGTTCAAGGACGACGCCAAGTACGACATCAAGCTGTGGGTTAACCATCTGCTCGGCATCATGGATGCCCTGGACATCGAAAAAGCCTCGTTCGTCGGCAATTCGTTTGGCGGCGCGCTGGCCATCGGCCTGGCGGTGTTCGCACCGGAGCGCGTCAACAAGCTGGTGTTGCTCGGCACCCCGGCCGGTGAGTTCGTGCAGACCCCAGGCTTGCGCGGGGCCTGGGAATACGAGCCATCGCTGGACAACATGCGCGAGCTGATGAAGCTGTTCCCCTATGACGTGTCGCTGATTACCGAGGCGATGGTGCAGGCACGTTACGAAGCCAGTGCGCGCCCTGGTGCCCAGCAGGCGCTACGCAAACTGATCCCGCAGCCGGCCGCCGACGGTCCGACCCTGGTCAAGGGTTTTCCCGCGGCCGCGTTAGCCAAGATCGTCGCGCCGACGCTGGTGGTACACGGCCGTGAAGACCGCGTGGTGCCGCCCGAGTGCGGGCTGCTGATCGCCAACAGCATTCCCGATGCCGACCTGCACCTGTTCGGGCGCTGCGGGCACTGGGTGCAGAGCGAGCAGCCGCGCCGCTTTGCCGCGCTGGTCCGCGATTTCCTCAGCGAGTAGGCCGGTATGAGCAGAAACGTTATGGAGCGTGCGCTCTGGCAGCTGTGCGTCGAGCGTGTCGCCAAGGAGCGCTTTCGGCAGGACGCGGTCGGGTTCCTCGGGCGTTTTGCCCTGGAGGAGGCCGAGGTCCGCATGATCGTCGAGTTCGATGTTGCCGGGCTGCAGGCGGCCGGGGTCAACCCGATGCTGACCATGGGCTTCTGGCAGGAGCTTGCCCCTGACCGCAACATGAGCCTCTACAAACAGCGCCTGGGCGCTACCGACGAACACAGCGCGGGATTTTCCGCCGCGCTCAAGGGGTGAACCGATGGGCAAGATAGTAGGCGGCTTCTGGATGCCGCATGACCCGGTAATGTTCGTGGCACCCGACGCGCCGCCGTTGGCGCAACGTGAGGCGGTATGGGCTGCATACGAAGCCTGCGCCGAACGCCTGGCGGCCTTGCAGCCGACCTCGGTGATCATCGTCGGTTGCGACCATTACATTCTGTTCGGCACCCATTGCCTGCCGCGCTATGTGATCGGCACCGGCGATGTGGATGGCCCCATCGATCGCCTGCCGGGCCTGGAACGTGGCGCGGTGCGCAACCATCAAGCGTTGGCCGCGCACATTGTCGAGCACGGCGATGGGCAGGGCGTGGACTGGACCGTGGCGCGCAGTTTTACCGTCGACCATTCCTTTTCCATTCCGCACCAACTGGTGGTCAAGCCGGCCGAGGCCTTGCTCGGGCGTGAGTTGCCGAGCATTCCGGTGTACCTGGCGTGCGGCGTTGACCCGTACATCTCGCTCCAGCGGTCGGCCGACCTCGGCCGGCAGCTGCGGGCGGCCGTCGAAGCGTTCGATGCCGACGAGCGTGTGGTGATTATCGGCAGTGGCGGTATCAGCCACTGGGTCGGCACCGCCGAGATGGGCCGGGTGGCCGAAGACTTCGATCGCGAGATTCTCGCCCTCGGCGTCAATGGCGACCTGCAAGCGCTGTGCGCCTACAGCGACGAAGAGATCCTGCGTCGGGCCGGCAACGGCGCGATGGAAATCCGTAACTTCGCCTGCGCCCTGGCCGCCATCGAGCGCCCGCAGGGCGAAGTGATTGCCTATGAAGCCGTACCCGCCTGGGTCACCGGGCTGGGCTTTGTGCAACTGAGTGTGAGGGCCGAGCATGAGCCGTGTATTACTTTGCCAACGTGATGAGCTGGC
The DNA here is from genome assembly GCF_002028325.1 of Pseudomonas veronii. Classification (NCBI taxonomy): domain Bacteria; kingdom Pseudomonadati; phylum Pseudomonadota; class Gammaproteobacteria; order Pseudomonadales; family Pseudomonadaceae; genus Pseudomonas; species Pseudomonas veronii. The sequence goes on from NZ_CP018420.1 coordinate 3,142,612, forward strand.
GCCAGGGGAGCTGAAGAAGGTTGCCCACCGCGAGGGTGACGCCATCTGCGTCTACAACCTGGGGGGCACGTTCTACGCCACCACCGACATGTGTACCCACGCCACCGCTTCGCTGGCCGAGGGCGACCTGGAAGACGACCTGATTACCTGCCCGGTCCACTGGGGCCAGTTCCATGTGCCCAGCGGCAAAGCGGTGACGTTTCCCTGCGAGCGCCACTTGCGCACCTACAAGGTCATCGTCACCGACCGCGAGGTGTTCGCCGACATCGCCCTGGAGGCTGACGAGGCGCTGGCCGCCGCCAACAGCCCGGTGTGACCGGGCCGCTGTCCAACCGTATTCCTGTGAGTCTGAACCATGGATAACAACAAACACATACCGCTCAGAACCATTGAAAGCACGCCCGCCCTGGGCAACCTCGACCGTATCTGCGACATGGAGGAAGGGCGCCTGTCCGGCAAGGTCTTCTGGGACCCGGCGATCTACGAGCAGGAGCTGGAGAAAATCTTCGCGCGCTGCTGGCTGTTCGTCGCACACGAGTCCCAGTTGCCCAAGTCCGGCGACTACCTGACCACCTCGATGGGTGAAGACGAAGTGCTGGTGGTGCGCCAGAAGGACGCCTCGATCAAGGTCTTCCTCAATGCCTGCCCGCACCGTGGCAACAAGGTGTGCTTTGCCGAGGCCGGCAACGCCCGCGGCTTTATCTGCAACTACCATGGCTGGTCGTTCGGTGCCGATGGCGGCCGGCTGATGGGCATGCACGAGTCCAAATGCTACGAAGAAAGCCAGTTCGACAAGTCCAGGCACGGCCTGCGCGAGGCGCGGGTCGCCAGCTATAAAGGCCTGGTTTTCGCCACGTTTGCCAGCGATGCGCCGACCCTGGAGGAATACCTCGGGCCGATGACCTGGTACATGGACGTGATGCTCGACATGGATGAAGGCGGCAGCGAGTTTCTCGGTGGTTGCATCCGCTCCACCATTGAGTGCAACTGGAAGATCGCCGCCGAGAACTTCGTCGGTGACATCCTGCACGGCGGCTGGACCCACGATTCGGCGGCCAAGGCCATGCTCGGCGGGCCGGTGGCGAATGTCGGCGAGTTGCCCGAGTCGTACTCGGTGAACTGGAATGGCCACGGCTATGAGTTCGCCACCGACGTGGTCGGCAACGCCGCGACCCTGGGCGAGAAAGACATCAACAAATACCTGCACGTGCTGCGTCCCAAGGTGGCGGACCGCCTCGGCGAATTCCGCTCGCGGCTGATCGGGGCGATTTCCTCGTTCACCGTGTTCCCCAACTTTTCCTTTCTGCCGGGGCAAAACACCGTTCGCATCTGGCAGCCGCGCGGCCCGCACAAGATCGAGCTGTTCACCTGGGTGATCGTCAACAAAAACGCCCCGCAGGACATCAAAGACAAGTGGCGGCGCGGCGCGATGATGACGTTCTCGCCCACCGGGGTGTTCGAGATGGACGACGGCGAGAACTGGGAGTACTGCACCAAGAGCAGCCGTGGCGTGGTCACGCGTTATCAGGACCTGTACGTCGGCCTGGGCATGCATACCCGTCTCGAAAACAGCGAGTTGCCCGGCAATGTGTTCAAGGGCCAGCTCAACGAATGTAATGCGCGGGCGTTCTATCAGCGCTGGAAGGACCTGCTGCAGGCTCCGACCTGGGCCGATGTTCCGGACCGCAACGGCACGCTGCGCTGAGGGGGCCAGATGACACACGAACAACAGGACAGCCTCGTTTCAGTCGAGGAAACCCGCCGCGTCGAACAGTTCCTGCTGCGCGAAGCGCGCCTGCTCGACGGCGAATGCTGGGACGCGTGGCTGCACGGTCTCAGCGAAGCCATCCACTACTGGATGCCGGGCATCGAGAACCGGCGCCGCGAGGACAAATCCGGGCCCTATCGCCTGGAACACATGGCCTTCTTCGATGACGGCATGCGCGAACTCAAGCGCCGCGTGGCACGCTTCAAGCAGCCGTCGGCCTGGGCCGAGAACCCGCCGACGCGCAACGTTCACCTGATCAGCAACATCGAAGTGTATGCCGGTCCGGCGCCGGACGAATACCTGGCCTACTCGTGCTTTATCAACGTGCGCAGCCGCGGCCTGGACGAGCATCACCAGATCGCCGGCCGGCGCGAGGATGTACTGCGCCTGGAGGCCGACGGCCTCAAGTTGCTCAAGCGCAAGATCCTGATCCCTAACGCGATGTTGCTGTGCAAGAACATCAACACCTTCCTCTGAGGGCTGGCATATGGCTTGGTTAAAAGGGCAGGTGGCATTGGTCACCGGCGGTACCGGCGGGATTGGCAGCGCCATCGTCCGTCGTTACGTGGCCGAGGGCGCGCGCGTCGCGGTCATGGGCCGCGATGCGGCGCAACTGGCCGCGTTGGCTGACACGCTTGGCGACGCGGTCATCACGATTGAGGGGGATGTGTCGCGGTATCAGGACAATCAGCGTGCGGTGGCGGCGACCCTCGAGGCGTTTGGCAGGCTTGACACCTTCGTCGGCAACGCTGCCGTGTTCGATTATTTCACGCGCCTGGACCGTATTGCCCCGGAAGAGTTCGAGGGCGCCTTCCAGAAACTCTTCGCCACCAACGTGCAGGGTTATCTGCTGGGCGCGCAAGCCTCGATCGAGGCACTGCGCGAAACCCGGGGCAGCATGATCTTTACCCTCTCCAACAGTGCCTTTTATGCCGGCGGCGGTGGCATTCTCTACGTCACCGCCAAGCATGCGTTGGTGGGCATGATTCGCCAACTGGCTTACGAGCTGGCGCCGGACATCCGCGTCAACGGCGTGGCTCCGGGGGCGACCAACACGCCGATGAAAAGCCTGGAAGGCTTGAACAGCCGCAGTGTGCCGCTGAACCAGATCCCGGGCTTCGAAGCCGGTGCGGCGCAGGCGGTGCCGTTGCAACGGATTGCCGAGCCCGAAGACCACACCGGGCACTACGTGCTGTTGGCCTCGCGGGAAAATTCCGGCCTGACTACGGCGAACATCATCCACAGTGATGGCGGCTGGGAGATCCGCAGTGCCGGTGCAGCCAAGCCGCGCAAGGCCTGAGCCAGGCCGACGCCTTGATAACTAGAATAAGAGAGATGCGTGATGACAAGAACAAGCCTGAGTGCACCGCAACAGCAACTCCTGAACCTGTTTGCCGGGCTCAACCTCCCGGTCCTCGCCGCGCCGATGTTCCTGGTGTCGGGGCCGGGCCTGGTGGCCGCCTGCTGCCAGGCCGGCATCGTCGGCAGCCTTCCGGCGCCCAATGCGCGAACGGTCGAGCAATTGCAGGAATGGCTGGAGCAGATCAGCCGCGAGCGTGAGCTGGCGCAGCAACGCGGCGAGCAGTGGGCGCCATGGATGCTCAACATGATCGTACACAGCACCTACGACCGCTTCGACGCTGAGCTTGAGTTGGTGCGCCGTTATCAGCCGCCCATCGTGTCCACAGCCCTGGGTAGCCCCAAGCGCGTCCTTGAAACCGTACACGCTTATGGCGGCGTGGTGATCGCCGACGTGATCAGCCCGGCACTGGCGCGCAAGGCGGTGGCCGCTGGCGTCGATGGCCTGGTCCTGGTGTGCAACGGGGCGGGCGGGCATACCGGCAGCTACAACCCGTTCGCCTTCGTCGCCGAAGTGCGCCAGTTCTGGGACGGCCCTTTGGGCTTGGCCGGGGCGATTTCCAACGGCCGCGACATCCATGCGGCGCAGGTACTGGGCTGCGATTTCTCGCTGGTCGGAACCCGCCTGATTGCCGCCCATGAAAGCCTGGTGGAAGCCGCCTACCGCGACATGCTGGTGGCCTGCTCGCTGGATGACGTGACCACCACCAAGGCGGTCAGCGGCGTGCTTGCCAACTGGATGCGGCCGTCGCTGGAAAAGTCCGGTATCGACCCCAGCGCCGAAAACCGCGCCAGCATCGACTTTTCCGGTGACATCTCCACTGCCAACAAGGCCTGGAAACACGTGTGGTCGGCCGGCCAGGGCGTAGGCCAGATCACCGGCACCTACAGCGTGGCGCAACTGGTGGACGAGTTGCACCAGGGTTATCGCGAAAGCCGCGCACGTCAGTTGTGAGCCATCCAGAACCGTTCAGGAGCAACCCCATGCACCACGAAAACCTTCAGGCCGCCGCCGCTGCGCTGGCCCTGGCGCGGTCGAGCCGCAGCCCTTGCCCACGCATTTCCGAGCGTTTCGACATCCAGTCGTTGCACGACGCCTACGCCGTGCAAGAGATCAACACCCAGGCCGCCCTGGCTGCCGGTCGGCGCCTGAGCGGGCGCAAGATCGGCCTGACGTCCCTGGCGGTACAGCAGCAGTTGGGCGTCGATCAGCCCGATTTCGGCATGCTGTTTGCCGACATGGAATACCGCGATGGCGAGACCATCGACAGCACCCGGCTGATCCAGCCCAAGGTCGAAGGCGAAATCGCCTTCGTCCTGGGGCGCGATCTCCCTCACCCCGATACGACCCTGGGCGAATTGCTGCGCGCCGTCGACCACGTGCTGCCGGCCCTGGAAATCGTCGACTCGGCGATCGAGGACTGGAAGATCACCCTGGTCGATACCGTGGCCGACAACGCTTCATCGGGCCTCTACGTGCTGGGCAAGACCCCTGTGAGCCTGCGCGGCCTGGACCTGGCGCTCGAAGGCATGCTGCTGGAGAAGAACGCGGCCCAGGCGGCCATCGGCGTGGGGGCCGCGTGCATGGGCAACCCGCTGGACGCGGCGCTGTGGCTGGCGCGCACCATGGCCCTGACCGGGCGCCCGTTGCAGGCGGGCGACGTGCTGTTGTCGGGCGCGCTCGGGCCTATGGTGCCGGTGGTGGCGGGCGACAGCGTGCGCTTGCGCCTCACCCGCCTGGGTGAAGTGAGCTGTCGTTTCGGCTGAGGCCGGCAGGCAACAACCCTGCTACCGGGCTGACGACCCGGTGGCGATTACAACAATAAAACGAGTGAGCAGCGGGCTGATGGCCTGCCGTATTCACGAGGGCGTGCAATGTACGATTTTTTCAATGATCCGACCCAATTGGCCCCTGCCAAGGTGCTGTATGAGGCACGAGCCGACGGCAGCTTCGTGCTGAGTTCCCCCGAACCCCTGCAGCCCTATGCGCGCTGTATCGGGCAGTGGCTCGAACACTGGGCCGTGCAGACACCGCAGCGTGCCTACCTGGCCGAGCGGCGCGGCGCCGGCTGGTTCAGCCTGAACTATGCCCAGGTGCGCCAGCGCGTGGGGGCATTGGCCCAGGGCTTGCTCGAGCTGGACTTGCCGGCCGGGCGCCCGCTGCTGATGCTCTCGGAAAACGATCTGGACCAGGCGCTGTTGACCTTGGCGGCGCTGCACGTGGGCATCCCGGTGTCGACGATTTCCGTGGCGTACTCGCGCAACACCGGCAGCGGGTGCAGCAAACTCAAGGCGATTGTCGAGGTGCTCAAGCCGGCGCTGATTTTCGTCAACGACGGCGATGCCTATTGCCGTGCCATCGAGTTGGTCAACCCGGATTGCCCGGTGGTGGCGGCGCGCAACGCCCAGGAAATTCGCGGGGCGCTGGCCTTGCCGCTGTTGTACAAGGCCGAAAGCCCAGCGGTGATGCAAGCGTTTGCACGGCTCGACGGCGACACCCCGGCGCGCTACCTGATGACCTCCGGTTCGACCGGTGCGCCCAAGGCGGTGGTCAATACCCACGGCATGCTCTGCGCCAACCAGCAGGCGATTGCCCAGTGCTGGCGCTTTCTTGAACACGAAGAACTGGTGGTGCTCGACTGGTTGCCCTGGAGCCATGTGTTCGGCGCCAACCACAACTTCAACCTGGTACTGCGCAACGGCGGCACCTTGTACATCGATGACGGTCTGCCGTTGCCGGGGCAAATCGACCGCACCGTGGAAAACCTCAAGTCGGTGCGACCCACCCTGTACTTCAACGTGCCGCGCGGCTACGAGGTCTTGCTGCCGTACCTCGAGCGCGACGAGGTACTGGCGCGCGCCTTGTTCGGGCGCCTGCGCATGCTGTTCTACGCCGCTGCCGCGCTGCCCCAGAGCAGTTGGGGCCGGCTGGCGGCGTGTGCCACCAAGGTCCGCGACACCCCGCTGTTCTTTGCCACCGAGTGGGGCTCGACCGAGACGTCGCCGGTGGTCACCAACGTGCATTTCGCCGCCGACAAGGCCGGCATCATCGGCCTGCCGGTGCCGGGCACGCAGCTCAAGTTCGTGCCCTGCGGCGACAAGCTGGAGATGCGCGTGCGCGGGCCGTCGGTGTTCCCGCGCTACCTGAAGGACCCGGTCAGCAGCCTGGCCGCGTTCGATGAGGAGGGCTTCTACCGCATTGGCGACGCGGGGCGCTTGGTCGACCCGCAGCGGCCGGAGTTGGGGGTGCAGTTCGACGGTCGGGTGACTGAAGACTTCAAACTCAGCAGCGGCACCTGGGTATCGGTGGGCACCCTGCGTCCGCGCCTGGTCAGTGCCTTGGCGCCTTACGTCAGCGATTGCGTGATCTGTGGGCATGATCGCGACGTGATCGGTGCGCTGATCTACCCGAGCCCGGCCCTGCGCGATCTGCTCGGTGCCGCCGGACAACAGATGACCGGCGCACAACTGGCGATGCAGTCCGAGGTGCGCCTGGCCTTGTGTTCGGGGCTGCTGGCGCTGGCCAAGGAATTCCCGGCGTCGTCCCAGCATGCCATGCGCCTGGTGATTCTCGACTCGCCGCCCAGCCTCAACGACGGTGAAATCACCGACAAAGGCTACATCAACCAGCGCATGGCGCTGAGCCTGCGCGCCGAGGCCGTGACGCGGCTGTACGCCGACAGCCTCGAGCCCAGCGTCATCCTCCTCGCTGAAGTCTACGGAGAAGCCGTATGAACCCTGCAAAACTCAAAGTCGCCATCATCGGTTCCGGCAACATCGGCACCGACCTGATGATCAAGATCCTGCGCAACGCCAAACATCTGGAAATGGCGGTCATGGTCGGCATCGACCCGGCCTCCGACGGCCTCGCTCGCGCCCAGCGCATGGGCGTGGCTACCACCCACGAAGGCGTCGAAGGCCTGACCCGCATGGACGTGTTCCAGCACATCGATTTCGTCTTCGATGCCACCTCGGCCGGCGCGCATGTGCAGAACGATGCGTTCCTGCGCGCGATCAAGCCCGGCATCCGCCTGATCGACCTGACGCCGGCAGCCATCGGCCCGTACTGCGTGCCGGTGGTGAACCTGGAGCAGAACCTCGATCAGCTCAACGTCAACATGGTCACCTGCGGCGGCCAGGCGACCATTCCGATGGTCGCCGCGGTGTCGCGCGTGGCCAAGGTGCATTACGCCGAGATCGTCGCCTCGATCGCGAGTAAATCCGCCGGGCCCGGCACCCGCGCCAACATCGACGAATTCACCGAAACCACGTCCAAGGCCATCGAAGTCATCGGCGGCGCGGCCAAGGGCAAGGCGATCATCGTGATGAACCCGGCCGAGCCGCCGTTGATCATGCGCGACACGGTGTTCGTGCTGTCCGAAGCGGCGGATCAGGCGCTGGTCGAAGCCTCTATCGTCGAAATGGCGGCGGCCGTGCAGGCTTATGTGCCGGGCTATCGCCTCAAGCAAAACGTGCAGTTCGACGTGATCCCGGCAGATGCGCCGCTGAACATTCCTGGCCTGGGCAAATTCTCCGGCCTGAAAACCTCGGTGTTCCTCGAAGTCGAAGGCGCCGCCCATTACCTGCCGGCCTACGCTGGCAACCTCGACATCATGACCTCCGCTGCCTTGGCTACCGCCGAGCGCATGGCGCAGTCGATGCAACAGGCCTGAGGAGAGCGACATGAACGGTAAGAAAATCTACATCTCCGACGTGACCCTGCGCGACGGCAGCCATGCGGTGCGTCATCAGTATTCGCTGCAGAACGTGCAGGACATCGCCCGCGCCCTGGACAAGGCCAAGGTCGACTCGATCGAAGTCGCCCACGGCGACGGCCTGCAAGGCTCGAGCTTCAACTATGGCTTCGCGGCGCACACCGACCTGGAATGGATCGAAGCCGCCGCCGACGTGATCAGCCACGCCAAGATCACCACGCTGTTGCTGCCCGGCATCGGCACCGTGCATGACCTCAAGGCGGCGTACAACGCCGGTGCCCGCGTGGTGCGGATCGCCACCCATTGCACCGAGGCCGACGTCTCCAGACAGCACATCGAATACGCCCGCGAACTGGGCATGGACACCGTCGGTTTCCTGATGATGAGCCACATGATCCCGGCCGAGCAGCTCGCCGCCCAGGCCAAGCTGATGGAAAGCTACGGCGCGACCTGCGTGTACATGGCCGACTCCGGCGGCGCGATGAACATGCAGGACATCCGTGATCGCTTCCGAGCGTTCAAGGCCGTGCTCAAGCCGGAAACCGAAACCGGCATGCACGCCCACCACAACCTCTCGCTCGGCGTGGCCAACTCGATCACCGCGGTCGAGGAAGGCTGCGACCGCATCGACGCCAGCCTCGCCGGCATGGGCGCCGGGGCCGGCAACGCGCCGCTGGAAGTGTTCATCGCCGCCGCCGAACGCCTGGGCTGGAACCACGGCACCGACCTCTACACCTTGATGGACGCGGCGGATGACATCGTGCGGCCGTTGCAGGACCGGCCGGTGCGGGTCGACCGCGAATCCCTGGCGCTGGGGTATGCCGGGGTCTATTCGAGCTTCCTGCGCCATGCCGAAATCGCTGCGGCCAAGTACGGTTTGAAGACCGTGGACATCCTCGTCGAGCTGGGCAAACGCCGGATGGTCGGCGGCCAGGAAGACATGATCGTCGACGTCGCGCTGGACCTGCTGGCCGCTGGCAAGCACACACACTGAGGAGGCGCGCATGAGCTATCAACTGCAGATTCTTCCGGTCGGCCTGAGTTGTCCGCTACTGCCTGAACAAACCGTGCTGGACGCGGCGCTGGCCGACGGCCTGATGCTCAAGCACAGCTGCCGCACCGGCACGTGCGGCAGTTGCAAGGGCCAGGTGCTCAGCGGTGAAGTGGAGCACGGCGACAGCCCGCTGGAGGTGCTCAGCGCGGCCGAGCGGGCGCGGGGGTTGGCGCTGTTTTGCTGCGCCACGGCGCGCTCCGACCTGGTGATCGAGGCGCCGGAAGTGACGGCGTTGCGCGGTATCGGCATCCAGCAGATGGGCGTGCGTGTGGCCAGCCTCGACAAGGTCAGCAGTGACGTTGCAGTGCTGCGGCTGACACTCGCCCCGGGCGCCGGGTTTACTTATTTTCCGGGCCAGTACGTGCAGGTGTTGCTCAAGGATGGCAGCCGGCGCAGCTATTCGATGGCCACCCACGCCCCACGGGACAACCAGTTGGAGCTGCACATCCGGCACATGCCCGGCGGGGTGTTCAGCGGGCATGTGTTCAACGCCTTGCAACCCAAGGCCATCCTGCGCATGGAAGGCCCGTTCGGCTCGTTCTACCTGCGCGACAGCGAGCGGCCGATGATCTTCCTGGCCAGCGGCACCGGTTTTGCGCCGATCCAGGCCTTGCTCGAACAGCTGCGCGAACAGGGGCACAACCGGCGTCCGGTTTACCTGTACTGGGGCGGCCGGCGCCGTGAGGATCTGTATCGGCATGAACAGTTGCTGGCCTGGGAGGCCCAGTTGCCGTGGCTGCGCTACACCCCGGTGCTGTCCGATCCTACCCCGGCCTGTGATTGGCAGGGCGCGACCGGCTTCGTCCACCGCCAGGTGCTGAGCGACTTCCAGAGCCTCAAGGGGTTTGAAGTGTATGCCTGTGGCGCGCCGATCGTGGTTGATTCAGCGCGGCGCGACTACGTCGAGTTGCGGCAACTGGAGGCGGCCGACTTCTATGCCGACGCCTTCGTCTAGAGCCTGACCGTGCGCGTTTTTAGCGTGCGTGCCCCCAGGCCAGGTGAATCAGGCGGCTCCCCGAGGCCGCCGGTTTGCTTGCCTGTCCAACAACAAGAATCCTGAGAGGCTTGCGTGCTGAATCTTAGAAAATGGCGCATCACCACGCGTATTGGCGCGTTGGTGGTTGGCCTGGGCGTGTTGATCATTTGTCTGGCCATCTGGCTGGGCCTGTTGCTGCAGCGCTCGTTGCTCGAAGAAAAAATGGCGGGCGTCGACACCGCGCTGAACACCGCCAATTCGATCCTTGCGTACTACGCCGGGCAAGTGGAAAACGGCCACATGAGCCTGGCGTTGGCCCAGCGCCAGGCCGCCGAGGTGGTCGGAACCCTGCGCTACCTGGGCGATAACTATTTGCTGATCCTCGACCTGGATTATCGGATGATCATGCACCCGACGGCGCCGGCGTTGGTGGGCAAGGCACTGGGCGACTTCAAGGACCAGAACGGCAAGCCGTTTTCCCGCCAGTTCGTGGAGGGCGCGCGCGAGCAGGGGCGGGTGTTGGTGGATTACTACTTTCCCCGTGCCAATGGCGCGCCGGCCGAATACAAGCTGTCTGAGGCGCGCCTGTTCAAGCCCTGGGGCTGGGTGGTGGCGAGCGGCATCTACCCCAGCGATGTGCAACGGGTCGTCAACCGCGTGTTGGTGGCGCCGGCATGGATCAGCGCCGTGGTGCTGCTCGGGTTGATGCTGTTTGCCTGGATGATCATCCGCAGCATTACCCGGCCGCTGCGTGAGACGGTCGAGGTGCTGGGGGCCGCGGTCAGCGGGCAAACCGACCTGACGATACGGCTGCCCGCCGTTGGCAATGACGAACTCACGCAACTGTCACGCAGTGTCAACTGCTTGATCCATGCCGCCCATGAAGTCAGTCGAGGCACGGCAGTGGCCAGCGGGCAGGTGTTGCGCCTGAGTGACGACCTCGGCGAGGTCACAGCGGCTACCCAGACCAGCCTCGATCACCAACTGTTGGAAACCGACAGCCTGGTCACCGCCATGAATGAAATGGTCGCCACCGTGCAGGATGTCGCACGCAACGCCGCCGTGGCGGCAGATGCCACGCGGCTGGCCGAAGGGCAGGCCAGCGATGGGCAGCACATCGTTCAGTCGACCATCGACGCTATCCAGCAATTGGTCGAAGCGCTGTTCGGCACCCATGCACTGGTCAAGCAACTGGAGGCTGACTCCAGCCGAGTCGGCAGTGTGCTGGATGTGATCAGCGCGATTGCCGAGCAGACCAACCTGCTGGCGCTCAATGCGGCGATCGAAGCCGCGCGGGCGGGCGAGTATGGGCGGGGGTTTGCGGTGGTCGCCGATGAGGTGCGGACCTTGGCTCAGCGCACGCAGGCCTCCACGGTGGAGATCAAGCAGATCATCGAGCAGGTGCAGTCAGGTGCCCGTGGGGCGCTGGAGCGCATCGTCGCAAACGTCGAAACGGCACGTGTGCCGGTCGAGATCTCGGCGCGGGCGGGCGACGCCTTGAAGCGGATCACCCAGTCGGCCGCGACCGTCAGCGACATGACCTTGCAGATCGCCAGTGCGGCCGAGCAGCAGGCGGTGACGGCAGATGAAATCAGCCGCACCCTGGCGCGCATCCATACGCTGGTGACGGTCAGCGGCGCGTCCAGCGTCAGCACGCGTGATTCCAGCGACGCGTTGCGGCAGTTGGCACGGGTGCTGGAAGGGCAGGTCGAGCAGCTCAGGCTTTGAAGGCGGCTGGTTGCTGCGGATCGCGCATGACCGCGTTTGTCTAAGCCCGCTTGTGCCTGTTGACGGAGGTTCGTCAGGCGTTGCGGGGGGCTCCATGGTCAAAGTCGAGTTGGGCCGGCGTACATGCATGACGGCAGTATCGCTACCCTGGAAGAGGGCTTTCCCGGCTGGACCGATCTCCCTCGTTGAGGCTGCCCCGCGCCGAACGCCACGCTAGCGCTGATTGAGCATGGCCAGCATGCGTGGCGCGATAAAGCGATGGAACGGCGCCACCGGCAGCATATACAGGCGGCCCAGCCAGTTGTGCGGCCGGACCACGGTGGAGAGCACCACCCGGCGCGCCCCTTGCGCGTCGAGTGGCATAAGGTTGATGGCCAGGTACACATCCAGGTGCCGATCCTGGTCGACCAGCAGCACTTCGTCGGGGGTTTGCGACACCAGCGTGAAAATCCCCACTCGGTCGCCGGGCCGATAGTCGGCGTCCGCACGCTCAAGGTCGATGCGTGTCAGCCTGCCGAGGTCTTTGAGGCCAAACACCTGCACCAGTCGATTGCGCAGCGCCATCAATCGGTCGATCCAGACCGGTGTCCGGGCCATCAGCCGCAGCCCATGCCGCAACGCGCTGCGCTCGCGGTCATCGGCGAAGGTGCTCTGGCAATCGATGAAACTGGCGCCCGTGGCATGGCGGGCAATACTTGAGTCGAGCGGGAGAGCGCAGTGGCTGACGCTGGCGTTCATAAGGGGGGTCCGAAGGCCATGTAGGGTGGGTAGGGCGTTGTCATTTTGGGTTCCACGAGGTGCCGGGTTCGCACGAGCGCAGGATCAAGTGGGCCAGAAAGTGCAGGGCATCCTCAAGCTTTTTAATTGCTCAGTGCCGCGCACCAATGAAAAACCCAGGGGATCAGGCGCTTTGTCGGCCCACTGAACGCAAAAAAGGCGCCCGAAGGCGCCAAGGGGTTCACCCTGACCGAGGGAGCCGGGTGAAGCCGTTCACAGCAATGGTCGCGGTGGTAAGGCGCGACGGGAACGGAAGCGGGGCGCGCCGAGTGAAGGTGCGCAGGGGTTCATTTGGGGTGACACACGACGGCCTAGGCCGTCGCGGGCGTGCGTTGCGGCTGCCAGGTTTCGCTGGCGGTCTGGTCCATGGCTTCCTGGATCGCCCGCTTGCGGTTGGCTTCGGCCTTGCGGCTGAAATACCAGACCATGAACGTCATCAGCGACACCGCCATCAGGATCAGGCTGGCCACGGCGTTGATCTCCGGCTTGACCCCCAGGCGCACGGCAGAGAACACCTCCATCGGCAGGGTGGTGGAGCCGGGTCCGGAGACGAAACTGGCGAGCACCAAGTCATCCAGGGACAAGGCGAACGACATCATGCCGCCCGCTGCCAACGACGGCGCGATCATCGGGATGGTGATCAGGAAAAACACCTTGAGTGGCCGCGCGCCGAGGTCCATGGCGGCTTCTTCGATGGACAGGTCCAGCTCGCGCAGGCGTGCCGAGACGACCACCGCGACATACGCGGCGCAGAACGTGGTGTGGGCGATCCAGATCGTCACCAGGCCGCGTTCCATGGGCCAGCCGATCATCTGCGCCATCGCCACGAACAGCAGCAGCAGCGACAGCCCGGTGATCACTTCCGGCATCACCAGGGGCGCGGTCACCAGGCCACCGAACAGGGTCCGGCCCTTGAAGCGGGTGACCCGGGTCAGCACGAACGCGGCCAGGGTGCCCAGGGCCACGGCGGCGACGGCGGTGTAGCAGGCAATCTCCAGGGAACGGGCCACCGAACCCATCAGTTGGGTGTTGTCCAACAGCCCCAGGTACCACTTGAGCGACCAGCCGCCCCAGACCGTCACCAGCTTGGAGGCGTTGAACGAATAGATCACCAGAATCAGCATCGGCAGGTAGATGAACAACAAGCCGAGCACCAGCATCAGGGTCGAAAAACTGAAACGCTTCATGCCCGTGCCTCCATTTCTTTGGCCTGGCTGCGGTTGAACAGCACGATGGGAATAATCAGGATCGCCAGCATCACCACCGCCAGGGCGGACGCCACCGGCCAGTCGCGGTTGTTGAAGAACTCCTGCCACAGCACGCGGCCGATCATCAGGGTCTCCGGGCCGCCCAGCAATTCCGGGATCACGAACTCGCCGACCACCGGAATGAACACCAGCATGCAGCCGGCGACGATGCCGTTCTTGGCCAGCGGCACGGTGATTTTCCAGAAGTTGTTGAAGTTGCTCGAACCCAGGTCCGAGGCGGCTTCCAGCAGGCTCTGGTCGTGCTTGACCAGGTTGGCGTAGAGCGGCAGCACCATGAACGGCAGGTAGGCGTAGACCACGCCGATGTAGACCGCCGTGTTGGTGTTGAGGATTTCAATCGGGCTAGATATCAGGCCGCACCCCATCAGGAACGCATTGAGCAGGCCGTTATTGCTGAGGATGCCCATCCAGGCATAGACGCGGATCAGGATCGCGGTCCAGGTCGGCATCATGATCAGCAGCAGTAATACGTTTTGCATTTCCTTGCGGGTCTTGGAAATCCCATAGGCCATGGGAAAACCGATCAGCAGGCACATCAGCGTGCTGAGCAGGGCGATCTTCAGCGAGCCCAGGTAGGCCGAGATGTACAACTCGTCGGCGCCCAGCAGGCTGTAGTTACCCAGGTTCAGCAGCACCTGGAGTTTCTGGTCGACGAAGCCGTAGATCTGCGAATACGGCGGAATCGAGAGGGTCGCTTCGGAGAAGCTGATCTTCATCACCAGGAAAAACGGCAGCATGAAAAACAGGAACAGCCAGAGGAAGGGAATGCCGATCACCAGCTTGCGACCGCTGGGCAGCACACGGATCAACGCTTGATGGAAAGTGCTCATGGTCGATGTACTCATGCCCGCAGTACCACGCCGCTGTCGTCTTCCCACCACACGTACACAGTGTCGCCCCAGGACGGTCGGGAGCCACGGCGTTCGGCGTTGGCCATGAACGACTGGACGATCTTGCCGCTGGGCAGCTCGACGTAAAACACCGAGTGCCCGCCGAGGTAGGCGATGTCGTGGACCTTGCCGCTGGACCAGTTGTGCGCGCAGGTCGGCATTTGGGTGGTGACCAGCAGCTTTTCCGGGCGGATAGCGTAGGTCACCGACTTGTCTTCCACCGAAGTGGCGATGCCGTAGCCGACGTAGATGTTGCGGTCCAGGTCCGCGCACTTGAGCACCGCATGGCCTTCGGCGTCGTCGACCACCTGGGTGTCGAAGATGTTGACGTTGCCGACGAACTCGCAGACCAGGCGGCTCACCGGCGCTTCGTAAACGTCCACCGGGCTGCCGATCTGGGCGATCCAGCCCAAGTGCATGATGGCGATGCGCTGGGCCATGGTCATGGCTTCTTCCTGGTCGTGGGTCACCATCACGCAGGTCACGCCGACGCGTTCGATGATCTCCACCAGTTCCAGTTGCATCTGCGAGCGCAGCTTTTTATCCAGGGCGCCCATGGGTTCGTCGAGCAGCAGCAATTTCGGGCGTTTGGCCAGGGAGCGGGCGAGGGCCACGCGTTGGCGCTGGCCGCCGGAGAGCTGGTGGGGTTTGCGCCGGGCGTATTGGGTCATGTGGACCAGCTTGAGCATTTCCTCGACCCGCGCCTCGATCTCGCCGGCTGGCAGGCGATCCTGCTTGAGGCCGAAGGCGATGTTCTGGGCCACGGTCATGTGCGGGAACAGGGCATAGGACTGGAACATCATGTTGATCGGCCGCTCATAGGGCGGCATCTCGGTGATGTCCACGCCATCCAGCAGGATGCGGCCTTCGGTGGGCCGTTCGAAACCGGCGAGCATGCGCAGCAGGGTGGATTTGCCCGAACCCGAACCGCCGAGCAGGGCGAAGATCTCGCCCTGGTGGATCTCCAGGGACACATCGTCCACGGCCACGGTTTCGTCGAACTTCTTGGTCACGCGGTCGATCTTCACCAGCACCTTTTGCGGTTGCTGATGACCTTCCAGTGCCTTGCGATAAATGCTGGAGGCGTTTGCCATGTGAAACTCCCAACAGGTCGTCGGGCCAATGCGGCCTGACGTAATAAGGTTGATTGCAAACCTGCACCCTCAGTGCAATGCAGGTTTATTCGGCACCGCCGTCCTGGCTGCCTGGCCTTGCTTGTTGTTGTTCGGGTATTGCCGTTCACGCCGCACGGCAGGCGCACACAGGTGCGCGCGCCGCGTGGGCAGGGCGTGTCAATCGGTAAAACGAGTGCTGGCGGCCCGGTGCGGGCCGCCTGGTGTCAAAGGCGCTGACGCTGCGCGGCACGTTGCCGGCAGGCATCGCCAAAGGCCTGGAAAATACTCAGGTAGGCCGGGTTCGACAGGACCTGCCATTCCGGGTGCCACTGCACGCCAAAGGCAAACGCCTGGCTGTGCTCCACGGAAACGGCTTCGATCAGGCCATCCGGGGCCAGGGCCTCGACCCGCAGGCCGTCACCCAGGCGGTCGATGCCCTGACTGTGGATCGAGTTGACCTGGATCTCGCCGGCCAGGCCCATGGCCTCGAACACGCCGCCGGGCTGGATCGCCACCGGGTGCGCCGGGGCGTACTGGACGTCGAGGCGCGGGTCGTCGGCTTCGCGGTGGTCCATAAAGCCCGGCAGTTCATGCACCTTCTGGTGCAGGCTGCCGCCAAAGGCCACGTTCATTTCCTGGAAACCGCGGCAGATGCCGAGGACTGGCACGCCGGCCGCCACCGCAGCCCGCAACAGGGGCAGGGTGGTGGCGTCGCGTTGCGGGTCATGGGCGGTGCCCGGCGCGCTGGGAGCGCCTTGATAGTGGAAGGGTTCGACATTGGACGGCGAGCCGGTGAACAGCAGGCCGTCGACGTAGTGCAGCAGGTCCTTGATCTCGCAGAGGTCCGCCAGGGAAGGAATGATCACCGGCAGCCCGAGGGCCGCGACGCTGACAGCACGCAAATACTTGTCGCCGCTGACATGGTAGGGGTGCAAGCCAATCTCTTTGACGCACGCTGTAACACCGATCAATGGCTTGAGTGCCATTTTTATCACCTCGAAATTCACGCTGGAACGAGTTTTTCCAGAGCTTATCTCCGTTGATTTTAATTAACAACTTCAATGTAAAAAATACTAAACGCTTGCGAGTGTGTTCGTGTTGATTGGTTGGGTTGGCGCCCAATTTTGGTGCTATAGCTACCAATATAATTAACGAACGGTGCCCGTTCTCGCTATTGACTTCACTTTGGCTTTCGGATTGACTGCTGCCACGAAACAGCTTTGAACATAATAATTAACACATAGGTGCATCATGTCGGTCCCACTGCGTACCGTTCAGCTCAACGAAGCCAACGCCTTTCTGAAAAAACACCCGGAGGTCCTGTACGTCGATCTGCTGATTGCAGACATGAATGGCGTGGTGCGCGGCAAGCGTATCGAACGCACCGCCTTGCATAAGGTGTATGAAAAAGGCATCAACCTCCCCGCGTCGTTGTTTGCCCTGGACATCAATGGCTCCACCGTGGAAAGCACTGGCCTGGGCCTGGATATCGGCGACTCTGACCGCATCTGCTACCCGATCCCCGACACCCTGAGCATCGAGCCCTGGCAGAAGCGTCCCACCGCGCAGCTGTTGATGACCATGCATGAACTCGAGGGCCAGCCGTTCTTCGCCGACCCACGGGAAGTGCTGCGCCAGGTGGTGAGCAAGTTCGACGAATTGGGCCTGACCATTTGTGCCGCGTTCGAGCTGGAGTTCTACCTGATCGACCAGGACAACGTGAACGGCCGTCCGCAAGCGCCGCGCTCGCCAATCTCCGGCAAGCGCCCGCATTCGACCCAGGTCTACCTGATCGATGACCTCGACGAATACGTCGATTGCCTGCAGGACATCCTCGAAGGCGCGAAAGAGCAGGGCATCCCTGCCGACGCCATCGTCAAGGAAAGCGCCCCGGCGCAGTTCGAGGTCAACCTGCACCATGTCAGCGACCCGATCAAAGCCTGCGACTACGCGGTACTGCTCAAGCGCCTGGTGAAAAACATCGCCTACGACCACGAGATGGACACCACCTTTATGGCCAAGCCCTACCCGGGCCAGGCCGGTAATGGCTTGCATGTACACATCTCGATCCTCGACAAACAGGGCAACAACATCTTCGCCAGCGAAGACCCCGAGACCAACGACGCCCTGCGTCACGCCATCGGCGGCGTGCTGGAAACCCTGCCGGCGCAGATGGCGTTTCTCTGCCCGAACGTCAACTCCTACCGCCGCTTCGGTGCGCAGTTCTATGTGCCGAACTCGCCGAGCTGGGGTATCGACAACCGCACCGTGGCCGTGCGCGTGCCGACCGGCGCGGCGGATGCCGTGCGTATCGAGCACCGGGTGGCCGGCGCCGACGCCAACCCTTATCTGCTGATGGCCTCGGTATTGGCCGGTATCCACCACGGCTTGACCAACAAGATCGAGCCGGGGGCGCCGGTCGAAGGCAACTCCTACGAGCAGAACGAGCAGAGCCTGCCCAACAACCTGCGCGACGCCCTGCGCGAGCTGGACGACAGCGAGGTCATGGCCCGGTACATCGACCCGCTGTACATCGACGTGTTTGTCGCGTGCAAGGAAAGCGAACTGGCCGAGTTCGAAAACTCGATCTCCGACCTTGAGTACAACTGGTACCTGCACACGGTCTGACGGCCCTCCCACTTTTTGCGTTGAGCACACCCTATGACCAAGCATCGCAACGACTGGGAGCAGTACTTCCAGTCCCTGAACCTTGAAGGCCGGGCCTTTATCGGCGGCGAATACCGTTGGGCCGCCAGCGGCGAAACCTTTGACAGCATCAGCCCGGTGGACGGGCGTTTTCTGGCCACGGTCGCCAGCACCGATGAGGCCGACGCCGACGCCGCGGTAATCGCTGCACGCCAGGCGTTCGAATCCGGGATCTGGCGCTTGCAGGCCCCGGCGGCGCGCAAGCGCGTGCTGATCCGTTTCGCCGATCTGATCCTCGAACACCAGGAAGAACTGGCGCTCCTGGAAACCCTCGACATGGGCAAGCCGATTGGCGACTCCATGGCCATCGACGTACCGGCCACCGCCAACGCGATCCGCTGGAGCGCCGAGGCCATCGACAAGCTCTACGACGAAGTGGCGCCCACGCCCCACGACCAGTTGGGCCTGATCACCCGCGAACCTTGCGGCGTGGTGGCGGCCATCGTGCCGTGGAACTTCCCGATGATCATGGCCAGTTGGAAGTTCGCGCCGGCCCTGGCGGCGGGTAACTCGTTCATCCTCAAACCTTCGGAAAAGTCGCCGCTGACCGCCATTCGCCTGGCCCAGTTGGCCCTCGAAGCCGGCATTCCCGCAGGCGTGTTCAACGTGCTGCCGGGCTACGGTCACACCGTCGGCAAGGCGCTGGCCTTGCATAGGGATGTGGATGTGCTGGCCTTTACCGGCTCCACCGCGGTGGCCAAGCAACTGCTGGTGTATTCCGGCCAGAGCAATATGAAGCGGGTGTGGCTGGAGGCCGGTGGCAAGAGCCCCAATGTGGTGTTCGCCGATGCCCCGGACTTGCGCGCTGCAGCCGCCGCTGCGGCTGCAGCGATTGCCTTCAACCAGGGCGAAGTCTGCGTGGCCGGGTCGCGCCTGCTGGTGCAACGGTCGATCCGCGAGCCCTTCATTGCGCTGCTGGTGGAGGCGTTCCAGGCCTGGAAGCCGGGGCATCCACTGGACCCGGCGACCAAGGTCGGTGCAGTGGTCGATCAGCGGCAACTGGACAACGTGTTGCGCTACATCGAGATCGGCAAAGAGCAGGGCGCCCAACTCTTGGTTGGCGGCCAGCGCACCCTGCAAGACACCGGTGGCCAGTACGTGGAGCCGACGGTTTTCGACGGCGTGACCAATGCCATGACCATCGCCCGCGAAGAAATCTTCGGCCCGGTGTTGTCGCTGATCAGCTTCGACACCGAAGAAGAAGCGCTGTCGATCGCCAACGACAGCATCTTCGGCCTGGCCGCCGCAGTGTGGACCGCCGACCTCAGCCGCGCCCACCGCTTTGCCCGGGGCCTGCGTGCCGGCAGCGTGTGGGTCAACCAGTACGACGGCGGCGACATGACCGCGCCGTTCGGCGGCTTTAAACAGTCGGGCAATGGCCGCGACAAGTCGCTGCACGCCTTTGACAAGTACACCGAGCTCAAAGCCACCTGGATCAAGCTCTAAGCCCAAATAACAACGGCGATTGCCGGCGCGTGCCGGCCAGTCGCCAGGGAGTCCTAACCATGCAACCCCATGTAAACAGCTATTACGCCGCGACCCGCAACCACACCGGCGACTTCCCTGTGCTTGAAGAGTTGGTCGAGTGTGATGTCTGTGTCATCGGCGCCGGCTACACCGGCCTGTCGTCGGCGCTGTTCCTGGCGGAAGCCGGCTACAGCGTCACCGTGCTCGAAGCGGCCAAGGTCGGCTTTGGCGCCAGCGGGCGCAACGGCGGGCAACTGGTCAATTCCTACAGCCGTGACGTGGATGTCATCGAGCAGCGCTACGGCGAAAAGAGCGCCGAAATCCTCGGCAGCATGATGTTCGAAGGCGCCGAGATCATTCGCCAGCGCATCCAGCACTACGACATTCAGTGCGACTACCGCCCGGGCGGGATCTTCGCCGCATTGAACAAAAAACAGCTCAAGGGCCTGGTCGAACAGAAAAGCAGTTGGGAGCGCTATGGCAACCGCAACCTGCAACTGCTCGACGCCAAAGACATGGCAAACGAAGTGGGCTGTGAAAATTACATCGGCGGCCTGCTGGACAAGCAGGGCGGCCACGTCCATCCGCTGAACCTGGCCCTGGGCGAAGCCAGCGCGATTATCGGCCTGGGCGGCAAGATCTTCGAACAATCGGCGGCCGAGGAAATCACCTACGGCGAACCCAACGTGGTACGCACGGCCAAGGGTGTGGTTCGCGCCAAGTACCTGCTGATCGCCGGCAATGCCTACCTGCCGCAGAATCTCGACCCACGGGTGACGCGCAAAAGCATGCCCTGCGGCTCGCAGATCGTGGTCACCGAGCCGCTGTCGGAGGAAGTGGCACGCAGCCTGATTACCCACAATTACTGCGTCGAAGACTGCAACTACCTGCTCGACTATTACCGTCTGACCGCTGACAACCGCCTGCTGTACGGCGGCGGTGTGGTCTACGGCGCCCGCGAGCCGGACGACATCGAACAACTGATCCGGCCGAAGATCCTCAAGACCTTCCCGCAGTTGAAAAACGTCAAGATCGACTACCGCTGGACCGGCAACTTCCTGCTGACCATGTCGCGCATGCCGCAATTCGGCCGTATCGAAAAGAACGCCTACTACATGCAAGGGTATAGCGGCCACGGCGTCACCTGTTCGCACCTCGCGGGCAAGCTGATCAGCGAAGTGATCCGCGGTGACGCCGAACGCTTCGACGCCTTCGCCTCGCTGCCGCACATGCCGATGTTCGGCGGCCGCACCTTCCAGGCCCCGCTGACGGCCATGGGCGCCGCCTACTACGCCCTGCGCGACCGACTCGGTATTTGACCGGTCAGCCACACACGCGCCGCGAGCCCCCGGCCCACGCCACCTTCGGCCGCGGCCGCGGGCTTGCTTTTTTTGCGCATGCAGGCATATTCAGCAGCGCTACAGCTCCACCCGCAAACGTGATTTAATAGCCGCCTTTCAGGTTTCCGGGTCGGGTAATCGGCGAATTTCGCAACATTGCCTGCCCGCGCTCGCCCCAGCTCCTGCAGCGCTATCGCAACCAATAAACATCACGACACTCACCCCTTATATAAGGCAGCTATGGACACGGGCACCCGACTCAAACTCGTTCGCGAAAGCTACAAACTCTCCCAGCGCGAGCTGGCCCGTCGTAGCGGCGTGACCAACGCCACCATTTCCCTGATCGAACAGAATCGCGTCAGTCCCTCTGTCAGTTCCCTGAAAAAGCTGCTGGAAAGCATCCCCATGTCCCTGGCGGACTTTTTCACCTTCGACCAGCCGCCACGCGAACACCAATACGTCTTCCGCGCCAACGAACAGCCCGACCTGGGTCGCGACGGCCTGCGCCTGCTGCTGGTGGGCGCGCCGATCCCCAGCCGCCAGATGCGCTTTCTGCGCGAGCAGTACGCACCCGGCGCCAGTTCCGGCGAAGAGCCGATCGTGCATGTCGAAGGCGAGGAGTGCGGCCTCGTCACCCGTGGCACCGTCGAACTCACTGTCGATGGCCAGGTCAGCATATTGAACCCAGGGGATGGGTATTACTTCCCCACCACCTTGCCCCACAGGTTCCGCAATATCGGGCAGGATGAGGCGGAAATCATCAGCGCGAATACGCCGGCGAACTTCTAGGCCAGCGCCCGGCGCCTAATCGAGCAGACTAAGCTCCCGGGCCCGGCTCATGGCCTGGATGCGACTGGTGACCTGGAGCTTGGCGTAGAGATTCTTCAAATGCCATTTCACGGTCTCGCTGGAGATGTCCAGGCTGCGGGCGATCTCCTTGTTCGATTGCCCTTGAGCCACCAGCAACAGCGTCTGGCTTTCGCGCTCGCTCAGGGCACAGCCCAGGTCAGGCTCGGTGATGGGCGTCGAGTCCAGCAGGCGTTGTATGTAGTCTTTGAACGGTGCCTTGAGATCCTTGAGGGCGCTGAGCAGGTCCGTCAGCTCGGCGCCGCTGTCGAGTAATGTCTGTTTCATATGTTGGCGGCGTGCGGTATCCAGCACCGGCAGCAACACCTCCATCGCCTGTTTGCCCTGGCCATCGCGCCACAGGCTCAGCGCCCAGTGCGTACGTGCGCGCAAGCCATCGAGGACTTGCCCGCCGCGCTCATCCTCATCCACTTGCAGTGCCCAGGTGCGGGCGGCTTCGCCATGTTTGCCGTCATTGGCCAATACACACGCATGGCTGACTCGATGGTTGCGCTCAAGGGCCTGGTGCAAAGGTGCCTCGGCCCGGTGGTGGCTGCTCAAGTCGGCCAGTTGCTGGAGCAAGTGGCGGGCCTGGGACGGGGCGTTGCTGTGAAGGTGCGCCTGAATCTGTTCGGCCAGCAGCAACCCTTGCAGGCGTGGCCAGCGCCGTAGCGTTGCCAGTTGTTGGGCGTGTTCCAGCAGACGATGCGCCTGGCTGTAGTCGCCTGCGTGTAACGCACTGCGGGCCAGGGCGCGGTAGGCGCTGAACAGGGCATCGAGCGGCGCAATCGCGTCCACCTGACGCAGCCGTGGCTGCAGTTCGCGGTGCAAGGCCTGCCAGTCACCGCGTTCGTACCACAGTTCGGCGAGCAGCGCGGTGAGGGTGGCGCTGCCGCTCGATTGCGCCCCTGTCAGTTGCTCGGCGTGTACCAGGGCCTGGCGGTAATAGTGCTCGCCGCTCTCCAGGTCCGCCTGGCGGACATGGCTCAGGCCCAGAATAAAAGCGCGGTAGACACTGACAAACAGGTTCTCCGAAGGCGTCGCCGGGCATGGCATGTGCCGTTGCACGGCTTGCGCATCCTGATAACGCCCGCGCACCAGATAGTCGTAACTGAGGATGTTGCACACCAGGCCATCGACCCAGCGATCCCCGCTGGGCAACTGCGCCAGTAGCGGTTCCACATGCTCCAGGCCCTGGCTGATGCGTTCGGCGAAGGACTCGTTGATCGCGCAGATCACCTGGCGTTTGATCAGCAGGCGCGGGCTGACGCCGGGCTGTTCCAGCAATGGGTGCAGGTCGAGCAGCAACTGCCGTGATTCGTCGAAACGAAAGTGGTGGGCCAGGGCCCAGCTCAGGTTCAGTTGCAGGTCGATGCGTTGCTCGTCCAGGGGCGACAAGGCGCTCAGCGGCAGGTTTTGCAGCCAGCGCACCAGGGTGTCGATATCGCCTTCTTCGGCGAGGGACTGGGCACCCTTGTCGGCACAGGTGGTGCTGTTGGCCAGTTGTCCGGCGGCCAAGGCATGGCGGATGGCTTCAGCCCAGTATTGATGGGCGGCCAGCCAGTTGCTGGCGCGTTGATGCAGTTGGGCAACATCGGTGTTGCTGGCGGACAGGCGCTGGTGAAGGGTCTCGGCAAACAGCGCGTGGTAGCGGAACCAATGCCCCTGGGGATCGAGGGAGCAAATGAACAGGTTGTGCTGTTCGATGAACCCTAGCATCTGTTCGCCGTCCTCGCGCCCGGTAATGGCGTTGCACAAAGACGCGGTGAAGCGATTGAGGATCGAGGTGTGCAGCAGGAAGCTCTGCACCCGGGGCGGCAGAGGCTCCAGCACCACGTCTTGCAGATAACCACCGATCACCCGCGATCCGCGTTCCAGATGTGCCCAGCGGCGCACCGGGTCACTGCCGGTGGGCGGTGCCAAGGATGCCATCTGGATCCCGGTGATCCAGCCTTCGGTCAGGCTCAGCAGGCGTTGCAGGTCGGCGGTGTCCAGCTTGAGATCGGTGGTGCGGGAAAAATAGCCCGCTGCTTCGTCGAGGTTGAAGCGCAACGCGTTGGCGTCGATTTCCACCAGTTGGTTGCGTGCGCGCAGGCGGCTCAAGGGCAATTGCGCGGCGTTACGGCTGCCAATCAACAGGTGCAGGCAAGCGGGGGCGTGCAGCACCAGTTCCAGCAGGTCTTGCTCTATCAACTGATGGCGGACCAGATGCACATCGTCTAGCACCCAATACAGCGGCTGTTGGCGCAGGTTGAGCTGGTTGATCAAGGCGCGCATAAAGCCTTGTGCGGACGGCTGCAGGTCGCCGGTCAAATCGGCCAAGGCCGGGTCGGCGCTGCGCAGGGCGGCCAGCAGATAACGACGAAAGTATTCGGGACTATCGTCCTGCTCGTCCAGGCTCAACCACGCCACGCTGTGGCCCTGGTCGAGCAGGCACTGGCGCCATTGGCTGAGCAGGGTGGTCTTGCCGAAACCGGCCGCGCCGCACACCAGTGCCAGACTGCGTTCGTGCAATAGGTCGAGTTTTTCCAGCAGGCGCGAGCGGCTCAGCAGGGTGCCGGCCGCGCGGGGCGGGCCGAGCTTGGTGCTGATCAGCGGCAAGCCATGACGGAGGCTGAACGCGCCCTGGCTGTAGGCAGGCAATGTCAGGTGTTCCATGGATGGTCGTCTTGGTGTGGTCGAGTATCGATCATTATTTTTGTAGACCCTCGTTTTGCAAGGTTAATCCCCTCAAGCGGCAATTACCGCCCCCCCATCCGGGTAGTTATGGCATCGGCCAGAGCCTCTTACCGTACCGCCACGCCATCGTCGGTCGCCTGATTCAGGTCATCGACCCCCCTATAAAAAACCAGAGATGAGGGCGAGCCCATGTCGCTTAGCAAGTCAAAACTGCTTCAGGCCTATCGCAAGATGCGCGAGATTCGCGTGTTCGAGGAGCGGCTGCACCAGGAAAACACCACTGGGGATATCCCCGGCTTCATCCACTTGTACAGCGGCGAGGAAGCAATCGCCGTTGGCGTCTGCGAGAACCTGACAGACGCTGACTATATCGGCTCGACTCACCGTGGTCACGGCCACTGCATCGCCAAGGGCTGTGACCTGCACGGCATGATGGCGGAGATCTTTGGCAAGGAGTCGGGCCTGTGCCGGGGTAAGGGCGGCTCCATGCACATTGCCGACCTGAGCAAGGGCATGCTGGGCGCCAACGCCATCGTCGGCGGCGCACCGCCCCTGGCCATTGGCGCCGCACTCACGGCGAAAACCCTGGGCACGCGCAATGTGGCGGTGTCGTTCACCGGCGACGGTGGCTCCAACCAAGGCCTGGTATTTGAAGCCATGAACATGGCCGTGGTGCTCAAGTTGCCAACGGTATTCGTGTTCGAGAACAACGGTTTCGGCGAAGCCACCGGCCACGATTACGCGGTCGGTGGCCGGGATATCGCCAACCGCGCCGCCAGCTTCGGCATGCCTGCGGTGAAGGTCGACGGTACCGACTTCTTTGCCGTCTACGAAGCCGTAGCCGTCGCGGTGGAGCGGGCACGCAATGGTGAAGGCCCGAGTGCCATCGAGGCTGTTGCCCACCGCTGGCACGGGCATTTCGAAGGCGACCCGATGCTGTATCGCGCCGACGGCGAAGTGGAGCGCCTGCGCCGAGACAACGACCCGCTGCAAATTTTCAGTAAGCAAGTCGAGGGGCAAATATCCGCAGAGGAACTGCAAGCCATCGATGACGAGGTCCAGGCCCAGGTCGATGACGCGGTGGCCAAGGCTCGCATCGCCGATTACCCATCGGTGGACAACCTGCTGACCGACGTTTACGTCTCTTACTGAGGATTTGGAATATGGCAATTCGTACTTTTCGTGAAGCAGTCAAAGAAGCCCTGGCCCAGGAGATGGAACTCGATCCGCGCGTCGTGTTGATCGGGGAAGACGTTTGCGGCGGCCAGGCCGGTACCGCCGAGGTCGGCAGCAAGGGCGAAGCCTTCGGTGGCGTGCTGGGGGTGACCAAAGGCTTGTGGACCCAGTTCGGCTCGTCCCGGGTGATCGACACACCGATCACCGAGTCGGCGATCGTCGGCATGGCCGCAGGCGCAGCGGTGACCGGTCTGCGGCCGGTGGCCGAGTTGATGTTCATGGATTTCTTCGGCGTGTGCCACGACATGCTCTACAACCAGGCGGCGAAGTTCCGTTACATGTTCGGCGGCAAGGCCAAGGCCCCGCTGGTGATTCGCGGCATGATTGGCGCCGGGTTCTCCGCGGCCGCCCAGCACTCGCAGTCGCCCTACAACATCTTCGCGACCACCCCGGGCCTCAAGGTGGTGGTGCCGTCCAGCCCTTACGACGTCAAAGGCCTGCTGATTCAGGCGATCCGCGATGACGACCCGGTGGTGTTCTGTGAACACAAGATCCTCTACGACATCAAGGGCGAAGTGCCCGAGCACGCCTACACCATCCCTTTTGGCGTCGCCAACTACACCCGCGAAGGCACCGACGTCACCATCATTGCCCTGGCAGCCATGGTGCACAAAGCCAATGAGGTGGCGGACAAACTGGCGGCTGAAGGGATCTCTGTGGAGGTAGTGGACCCGCGCACCGTGTCGCCGTTGGACGAAGAGGGCATTCTCGAATCCGTGGCCTCTACCGGGCGCGTGGTGATTGTCGACGAGTCGGCCGCGCGCATCGGCTTTGCCCATGACATTGCCGCGCTGATCGTGTCCCAGGCGTTTTACCACCTCAAGGCGCCGATCATCATGGTCACGCCGCCGCACACCCCGGTTCCGTTCTCACCGGTGCTGGAGCAAGCGTGGATCCCTAGCGTACAACGCATTGAAGCCGCCGTTCGCAAAGTGATGGAGGGCTGACCATGAGTGATATCCGCGCAATCGAAGTGCCCAAATGGGGACTGTCGATGGAAGAGGGCACGCTGACTGACTGGCTGATCGAGGAAGGCGACAGCTTCGCCGCGCAGCAGGAAGTCTGCGAGATTGAAACCAGCAAGATTTCCAACGTGATGCAGGCGCCCTTTGCCGGTGTGTTGCGGCGCAAAGTGGCGCAACCGGGGCAAACCATTCCCGTGGGCGGTGTGCTGGGGATTGTCGCCGACGCTTCGGTCAGCGATGCCGAGATCGATGCGTATCTGGCGCAGCGTGGCGTCGCTGAGCCGGCGCCAGTTTCTGAATCTGTACCCGCTGAGACCACGGCACAACCGCTGGTCAAGTTGGCCGCCAGCGCGCCGGCCGCTGCGTCGCAACCGTCGGTCAAGACGCCGGGCGCCTGGCAGGTGCCACAGGCGTTGCTGGGCGCCAGTGACGAAGCGTTGTTCGCCACGCCCCATGCATTGAAACTGGCGGCGCAGCTCAATATCAACCTGAGCCGGGTGCCTGGTTCGGGCCGTGAAGGGCGCATCAGCGTGGCGGATATTGAAGCCGTAGTGCGCGCCGAGGGCGGGCAAGTCGCCAGCCGAGCGGCTGCGCAAAAAGCCAATCAGGCCGCACCTTCGCGCCTCGATGACAGCCAGGTTCTCGCCACACCGGTGGCCCGGCGTCTGGCGCAGCAGTGGGGCATCAACCTCCACGACTGCCGCGTTACAGGCACTCGCGGTCGGGTGTGCAAGGCCGATGTGCTCCAAGCCCGGGGCGCCGATGCGGTGCCACAGGCCCAGGCCGCGCCGACGGTTGATAGTCGCGAGGCGTTTGAAACCCTGCCCATGAACGGCATGCGCAAGGCCATTGCCGCGCGCCTGCAAGCCTCCAAACGTGATGCGCCGCACTTTCGCCTGCATGCGGATTTTGATCTGGAGCGCTTGCTTGCATTGCGCGCTGAGATCAACGCCTCGGTGCCGGGGGTGAAAATCTCGGTCAACGATCTGCTGATCAAGGCTTGCGCCCAGGCGCTGGTCAAGGTGCCCGACGTCAATGTGCAATACGACGACGAGCGCCAGGAAGTACGGCGTTACCGCGATGCAGACATTTCCATTGCCGTGGCGCTGCCCGGTGGCCTGATCACGCCGATCATCCGCCAGGCCAACCGCAAGAGCCTGGCCGAAGTCTCCGGGGAAATGCTCAGCCTGGCGACCAGGGCCAAGGCCGGTACCTTGAAACCCGAGGAGTTCCAGGGTGGCACCTTCAGCATCTCCAACCTGGGCATGCTCGGTGTGCGCCAGTTCGACGCGATTATCAACCCACCCCAAGGGGCAATCCTGGCCATCGGCGCCGGAGAAAAGCGCGTGGTGGCCCATGAAGGACAACCTGCGGTACGCACGCAAATGAGCGTGTCGTTGTCTTGCGACCACCGGGTTATCGACGGTGCGTTGGGGGCGACCTTCCTCAAGGAACTCAAGCGCCTGGTGGAAAACCCCACCCTGATGCTGGTCTAGGAGTTGCCATGAGCGATCAATTTGATGTGCTGATTATCGGCGGTGGCCCTGGCGGATATGTGGCGGCGATTCGTGCCGCGCAACTGGGGCTCAATACCGCCCTGGTGGAAAAACAGCACTTGGGCGGTATCTGCCTGAACTGGGGCTGCATTCCCACCAAGGCCATGCTCAAGGGCGCGGAGGTGGCCCATACCTTGCGGCACCTGGAGGCCTTTGGTTTCAGCGCCGAGAACATTCAGTTCGATATCCAGAAACTGGTGGCCCACAGCCGGGACGTGTCGAAAACGCTCACCGGTGGTATTGCCTATTTGCTCAAGAAAAACGGTGTGACGGTGGTTGACGGCCGTGCCCGCGTGACTGCCAAGGGGCGTGTCAGTGTCACCTCGGCCGAGGGTGAGCGGGCCCTTGGGGCCAAGCACATCATCCTCGCCACCGGCGCCCGGCCGCGCTCGCTGCCGGCGATAGTGCCGGACGGGCAACGCATCTGGAGCTACTTCGAGGCGCTGGTGCCGCAGACCGTACCGGCGTCCTTGCTGATTGTGGGTTCGGGAGCCATTGGCGTGGAGTTTGCCAGCCTCTACCACGACCTGGGCTGCGCCGTGACCCTGGTGGAAGTGGCGCGCCAGATCATGCCGGTCGAAGACCAGGAAGTGGCCAGCCTGGTGCAGCGCGAGTTCGAACAGCGCGGTATCCGGGTGCTGACCCAGGCCACTGTGACCGAAGTATTCAGTGAGGCCGATCAGGCGCGCTGCACCTTGCGCCTGGCCGATGGTCGCGAAGAGGTGCTGGCGGTGGAGCGTGTGCTGCTGGCCGCCGGGATTCAGGCCAACACTGAAGACCTGGGGTTGGAGGCGCTGGGGGTGGAGATTGAGCGCGGGTTTATCAAGACAGACCCCTGGTGCCGCACCAATGTCGCCGGGCTCTACGCCATCGGCGATGTCGCTGGCGCGCCGTGCCTGGCTCACAAAGCCAGCCATGAAGGGGTGTTGTGTGTCGAGAAACTGGCCGGGGTGGACGGGGTTCACCCGCTGGACAAAGCCTTTATTCCGGGGTGCACCTACGCCCGTCCGCAAGTGGCCAGCCTGGGCCTGACAGAAGCGGCGGCCAGGGCCAGCGGCAAGCACCTGAACATTGGCCGATTCGACTATCAGGCCAACGGCAAGGCCCTGGCGTTGGGCGAGGCCAAGGGGTTTGTGAAGACCATTTTCGATGCGGACAGCGGCGAGTTGCTGGGGGCACATATGGTTGGGCCGGAAGTGACCGAGCAGATCCAGGGTTTTGGCATCGCCCATAGCCTGGAGGCGACTGCCCAGGCCTTGAGCCAGGTCATCTTCGCCCACCCGACATTGAGCGAAGCTATGCACGAAGCGGTGTTGGCCGCCAGTGGCAAGGCTCTGCATCAGTAAAAGACAGCGGTTCCGGAGTGTTGGAGCCGCGATTGTTCATCCGCAGAAGGAAGCAGCGATGCAACGTTTTCAGAACAAAGTCGTATTGGTCACCGGCGCCGCAGCCGGCATCGGCGAAGCCACCGCGAGGCGTTTTGCCGATGAGGGTGCGAATGTGGTGTTGGCCGACTGGAACCTTGAAAAAGCCCAAGCGGTGGCCAGCGAGCTACCAGTCGACAAGGTACTGGCGGTGAAGGTCGACGTGTCGAGCATGGCTTCGGTACAGCAGATGATCGACGCAACCATCGAGCGTTTCGGTCGGCTGGATGTGCTGGTCAATAACGCCGGCGTACATATTCCCGGCACCACCCTTGAAACCACGGAAGCCGACTGGCGCAAGATCGCCTCGGTGAACATCGACGGGGTGATTTTCTGCTCGAAGCTGGCGTTGCCGCACCTGATTCAAAGCAAGGGTAATATTGTCAGCACCGCCTCTGTTTCTGGGTTGGGCGGCGACTGGGGCGCGGCGTTCTACTGCGCGAGCAAGGGCGCGGTGGTCAACTTCACCCGGGCCCTGGCGCTGGATCATGGCGCCCAGGGTGTGCGTGCCAACGCGGTATGCCCAAGCCTGACGCGTACGGCAATGACCTGGGATTGGGAACAGTCTATTCGTGACAAATTCAACGAGCGCATCCCGATGCAGCGCGAGGCCTTGCCCAGCGAAGTGGCGGCAGCGATTGCGTTTTTGGCCAGCCCGGATGCGAGTTTCGTCAATGGGGTGAACTTGCCGGTGGATGGGGGCGTGACGGCGTCTGATGGACAGCCGAAGGTGTCCTGAATCGGGCTAGGATTTGCGCCACTGCACAGCACCACGTGCTCTAAGGCGCCCGGGGAGGGCGCCTGGAGTTACCTGGCCATTATCGGTGTGATCTCATGTCGACCCTGCTGTACAGCGCCATCCTGCTGGCGGCTGTGGGCATGAATTTCGGCTGGTCGCTGCGCCGCGCCCGGCGCCATAGCCTCCTGGGAATTTGCTGGCGAGGACGACGAAGCAGACCAGAAAACAATTGAACAGGGCGGCCTCCTCAGAAGGAAAACCCTCGTCTGCTTTTGGCACCGTGCTACCATCGACGCCATGACTTGCAGCAACATAATGTTGCAATGAACTTCAATAATCGGCCTTTCGCTGACTCATGACCTCCCCATTCGACTCGCAATCCGACTTGCCCATGATCCTGGTAGTGGACGATGAGCTGCGTTCGCGCGAATCGTTACGCCGGGTACTCGATCAGGAATTCCAGGTGCTGCTGGCCGAGTCGGCCGGGCAAGCACGCGAACTGCTGGAACAGCATGTGGTCGCGGTGATCCTCTGCGACCAGCGCATGCCCCATGTCAGCGGTATCGAATTTCTCAAGGAAGTGCGCGAGCGCTGGCCGGGGGTGGTCCGCATCGTGCTGTCGGGCTACACCGATTCGGAAGACATCATCGCGGGCGTCAATCAGGCCGGTATCTATCAGTACCTGCTCAAGCCCTGGCTGCCTGAAAACCTGCTCAACACCGTGCGCAATGCGGTCGAGAGCCAATCGTTGCAAAACCATATGCAGCGACTGGACCTGGAACTGCGCGCCGGTACGCCAGCGCTGCGTCGCCGCAGCCGCGAAACCCTGGAGCGGGTACGCGACACCTTCGATTTCTCGCGCATCGTGCGCAGCCCCGGCGGCCCGCTGGATGCGGTCTGTGAGTTGGCCGCCCGGGTCGCCCGCTATGATTTGTCGGTGCTGCTGCTGGGCGAATCGGGCACGGGCAAAGAGTTGCTGGCCCGCGCCATCCATTACGCCAGCCCGCGTGCGAGTAATGCCTTTGTCATGGAGAACTGCGCGGCGCTGCCCGATACCTTGCTGGAGTCCGAGCTGTTCGGGCACAAGCGCGGCGCCTTCACCGGCGCGCATCAGGATCACATCGGGCTGTTCCAGCGTGCCAATGGCGGTACCTTGCTACTCGATGAAATCGGCGACACCTCGCCGGCTTTTCAGGTCAAGTTGTTGCGCGTCTTGCAAGAGGGCGAACTGCGCCCGGTCGGCGCCTCGAGCACGGTACGGGTCGATGTGCGGGTGATCGCGGCGACCCATCGCGATCTGGAGCAGGATGTCGCCACCGGACGTTTTCGCAGCGACCTTTATTACCGGCTGTCCACGGTCAGCCTGGGCTTGCCGCCGTTGCGCGAGCGCACCGCCGACCTGATGCCCATCGCCAAAAAGCTGCTCGACGATGCCCGCCTGGAACTGGACCTGCCAAACCTGCACTTCGCCGACGACGCCCTGGCGAGCCTGATCGGTTACCCATGGCCCGGTAATATTCGCGAGTTGCGCAACGAAATCTACCGCGCCGCTGCGTTGTCGGAAGGCTCGCAAATCGGTGCTCATTCGTTTTCCTGGCGCGTCATGCAGGGCCAGGGACGCAACACCAACGACATACGCCTGTCGCCCCCCACGGGTACGTTGCAAGAACAACTGGACGCTATCGAAGCGACCATACTCAAGGAATCGCTGCTGCGTCACCGCTGGAACAAAACCCATGCGGCCCGTGAACTGGGCTTGTCGCGCGTGGGCCTGCGCCAGAAATTGCGCCGTCTTGGCCTGGAGGAAGCCCGATGAACACCCCATTCCGAGTGCTGTGGCTGCAATCGGGCGGTTGCGGTGGTTGCAACATGTCCTTGCTGTGCGCCGATACCCAGGATTTTTCCGCGATGTGGCGCAGTGCGGGGATTGAGTTGCTCTGGCATCCATCGCTGTCCCTTGAAAGCGGTGATCAGGTGCTGGATATCCTGGAGGACTGCCTGCAAGGTCGCACCCGGCTCGATGCCTTGTGCATCGAAGGCTCATTGCTGCGCGGCCCGCACGGCACCGGGCGCTTTCACATGCTGGCGGGCACCGATGCGCCGATGATCGACTGGGTGCGCAAACTCGCGGCGGTGGCCCAATACACCTTGGGCATCGGCACTTGCGCGGCCTACGGAGGCATCACCGCTGCGGGCAGCAACCCGACCGACGCCTGCGGCCTGCAATTTGACGGTGAGCATCGCGGCGGCCTGCTGGGTGCCGATTATCGGTCGTTGCGCGGCTTGCCGGTGATCAACGTGGCCGGTTGCCCGACGCACCCCGGCTGGGTGACCGACACCTTGATGGCGCTGGCCGCCGGGCTGTTCGCCGAGGCCGATCTGGACGTCATCGGGCGCCCGCGTTTCTACGCCGACCAACTGGTGCATCAGGGCTGCACGCGCAATGAGTTCTACGAATACAAAGCCAGTGCGGAAAAGCCCTCGGACCTGGGCTGCATGATGGAAAACCTCGGCTGCAAAGGCACCCAGGCCCACGGCGACTGCAATACCCGCCTGTGGAACGGCGAGGGCTCGTGTACCCGTGGCGGGTTTGCCTGCATCAACTGCACCGCCCCGGGCTTCGAAGAACCGGGGCACGCGTTTCAGCGCACGCCGAAGCTGGCGGGCATTCCCATCGGTTTGCCCATCGACATGCCCAAGGCCTGGTTCGTCGCCCTGTCGGCGCTGTCCAAGTCAGCCACCCCCAAGCGCGTCAAACAGAATGCGACGTCCGATCACCCGCTGATCGCGCCGTCGGTACGCACCCCCCGCCGTTAGGAGTTTGCATGTCACGTTTGGTGGTCGGCCCATTCAATCGGGTTGAAGGCGATCTGGAAGTACAACTGGACGTGGAAGATGGTCATGTGCGTTCGGCACGGGTCAACGCCACCATGTACCGTGGCTTCGAGCAAATCCTGCTGCAACACGCACCGCTCGATGCGCTGACCTACGCGCCACGCATCTGCGGAATCTGCTCGGTGTCGCAATCGATCGCCGCCGCCCGCGCCCTGGCCGGGCTGGCCGGCGTACAGCCGCCGGACAACGGCCTGCTGGCAATCAACCTGATGGCCGCCACCGAAAACCTCGCCGATCACTTGAGCCATTTCTACCTGTTTTTCATGCCGGATTTCGTGCGCCCGGTGTACGCCGAGCGCCCTTGGTATCCAGACGCGGTGGCGCGCTTTACCCCGCTTCAGGGCAGCCAGCAGCGCCTGGCTATTTCTGCGCGTAAACGCTGGCTGGATTTGATCGGCACACTGGGCGGCAAGTGGCCGCACACCGGCTCGATCCAACCGGGTGGCTCGACCCGCGCCATCGATGCCGCCGAGCGCCTGCGCCTGCTGACCCGCGTTCGCGAGTTCCGGCAGTTTCTGGAAGGCGAGCTGTTCGCCGCGCCGCTGGAGCGTATCAATGGTTTCACCAGCGAAAGCGAGCTCTGGGCATGGCACGCCGAAGCGCTGGGGCAGGGCGATTTCCGTCAATTTCTGCAAATCGCCCTGGACACCGGGCTTGAGCATCTGGGGCCGGGGCCGGGGCTGTATCTTTCCTACGGGGCGTATCCGCGAGCCGACGGCTCGATGGTGTTCCCGCGCGGCCTGTGGAATGGCGTCACCCAGTGTGCACAAGCGCTGGACCTGGACGATATCCGCGAAGACAGCGCGCATGCCTGGCTCGACGACGCTGGCGGCCCGCGCCACCCGGCCGATGGGCAAACCCAGCCGTTGATGGAAAAAACCGACGCGTATACCTGGAACAAAGCCCCGCGCCTGGCCGGCGCGGTGCTGGAAACCGGCGCCATTGCGCGTCAGTTGATTGCCGGCCAAGCGCTGCTGCGCGATGCCGTGGCACGCTGTTCGGCAACGGTTTATACCCGCCTGCTCGCGCGTTTGCTGGAGTTGGCGCAGGTGGTGCCGCTGATGGAAAGCTGGTTGATTGCCCTGCGCCCCGGCGAGCCGTATTACCGCGCCGCAGCATTACCCGACAAAGGCCGCGCGGTCGGCCTGACCGAAGCGGCGCGTGGCGCACTGGGGCATTGGCTGGAGGTGGAGCACGGGAAAATCGCCCGCTACCAGATCATCGCCCCGACCACCTGGAACTTCTCGCCACGCGATGCCCAGGGCCAGCCCGGGGCATTGGAACAAGCCTTGCAGGGTGCTCCCGTGTTACCCGGCGAAAAAAGCCCGGTAGCGGTGCAACATATCGTTCGTTCTTTTGACCCGTGCATGGTTTGCACGGTGCATTGAAAAGGAAATCCCATGGAACGCCTGACCATTTCCCTGGACCGTGGCCTCGCTGAGGAACTGGACGCGCTGATTCGCGACCAGGGTTACCACAACCGTTCCGAGGCCATGCGCGACATTTTGCGGCGGCATATCGAACAGGCGCGTCTGGAGCAAGGCCAGGCGCCGCATTGCGTGGCCAACCTGAGCTTCGTTTACGATCACCATTCGCGCACCCTCACCGAACGGGTGATGGACCTGCAGCACGCGCATCATCACCTGACCATTGCCAGCCAGCATGTGCATCTGGATCACGACAACTGCCTGGAAAGCCTGATGCTCAAGGGCTCGTCCGATGAAGTGCGCGATTTTGCCCATCGCGTGTGCGCCGAACGCGGCGTGCGTCATGGCTCGCTGAACCTGATCCCGGTGGAGCAGGGCGCGAGCCACGAGCAGGCCCACAGTCACCTGCATCTGCACCCTAAAAGCTGACGACCATGGCCCGTAAACCGCCACCCGGCAGCCTCGACGAAGACGCCTGGATCGAAGTCATCGCGAGGATGGACGAGGTCTATTCCAAGCTGGTGCAAGATGAAATCGCCCTGGAAGAGAAGAACGTCGAACTGGAGCAGTCGCAGCAGTTCATCGCCGGGTTACTGTCGTCGATGTCCGACGTGTTGCTGGCCTGCGACCCGCAAGGGCGCATCGAGGAGAGCAACAGCGCGCTGCGCACGCTGGTCGGCCGTGATGAACAGTCATTGTCCGGCAGCCCGGCCTATGTCTTGTTGGCCGACCCCCACAGTGAAACCCAGTTGCGCCAGACCCTCGCCAGCCTGCGCCATCCCAACGCCAGCGCCTCGCTGGAGGTCAACTTCAAGGATGTCAACGGCGCGCCGGTGCCCGTGGACGTCAGTTGCACCGTGCGCAGCACGGGCAATGGACGCTTTATCGGGCACGTGCTGGTGGGGCGACCGCTGGGCGAACTCCAGCACGCGTATCGCCAACTGCACGAGGCCCACGAGGCGCTCAAGCGCACTCAACAGCAACTGTTGCACGCGGAAAAAATGGCCTCGCTGGGGCGCCTGGTGGCTGGTGTCGCCCACGAACTGAACAACCCCATCAGCTTCGTGCTGGCCAACGCGCATGTGCTCGACAGCTATGGCAAACGCCTGCAGCAGTACCTGCAAGCGGTCCACGGCGGCGAGTCGCACGCCGGTCTTCAAGCCTTGCGCCAACAGCTACGCATCGATCCGCTGCTGAGCGATTTGCCGTCGTTGATCGAGGGCAGCATGGAAGGCGCGCAACGCACCGCCGACATCGTCAGCGCCCTGAAGCGCTTCTCGGCGGTGGATCGTGAAGCGCTGGGCGAGGTCGACCTCAATGACGTCATCGAGCGCGCCATCCACTGGGTCTGCCGTGGCGTCGCGCCCGATCTGCAGGTGCATTGGCAGGCCGTTGACACACCGCCGGTGCGCGGCAATGCCGGGCAACTGCTGCAAGTGCTGATGAACCTGATGCAGAACGCCTACGATGCCGCGCAAGCGGCCAACCAGGCCTTGCCGACAGTCTGGATCGAGGTGACCCAGGAGCCGGGCTGGGTCACCCTGCGTTTACGCGACAACGGTGCGGGTATCGCAGAGAAACACCTGAGCCAGGTGTTCGAC
Source organism: Pseudomonas veronii (assembly GCF_002028325.1). NCBI lineage: Bacteria > Pseudomonadati > Pseudomonadota > Gammaproteobacteria > Pseudomonadales > Pseudomonadaceae > Pseudomonas > Pseudomonas veronii. Next base: position 3,179,143 of record NZ_CP018420.1, read on the forward strand.
CCGTTCTTCAGCACCAAGTCCGTGGGCAAAGGCACGGGCCTGGGCCTGTCGATCAGCTACGGCATCATCGAACGCTGTGGCGGTCGGATGGTGGCCGCCAATCACCCCGAGGGCGGTGCGCAGTTCACCGTGACGCTGCCCGAAGCCGGGCCCGCCTGAGCCGATAATCCGGCAGCGGCGCTGGAAGCTCATTGTCCAGTTATCGGCTCGGCTGGACAGTCACTGTCCAGCCGCCATGTTCTGCGAGCGCCCGACCACGCCTGAATGGTACTCGGCACGCAAACTGGCACAGGGTTTGTATGAGGTTTTTTCGTTTCTTCATACTTGAACCCATCTTTCTGGAGTTCGCATGCCCTTGCATCCTGTTTCACCGACTCGTGCGCCTTTGACGTTCAAACATCGCGTCCTGGCCATTTTCGCCGGCCTGGTCGCTGCCAACCTGCTGGCCTGGGCCTGGGCTTTCACGGCCTTCCATGACTATCCGCTGTTGCTCGGCACCGCCTTTCTGGCCTACAGCTTCGGCCTGCGCCATGCCGTGGATGCCGATCACATCGCCGCCATCGACAACGCCACCCGCAAGCTGATCCAGGAAGGCCGGCAGACTGCGAGTGTCGGCCTGTTTTTCTCGCTCGGGCACAGCACCGTGGTGATCCTGGCTTCGCTCGGCATCGCACTGACGGCCACGGCGTTCAAAAGCGAAATCGAAGCCTTTCACGGCCTCGGCGGGCTGATTGGCACCTCGGTGTCTGCCGCCTTCCTGTTGCTGGTGGCGTTGATCAACCTGCTCATCCTGCGCTCGGTGTACCAGGCGTTTGGCCGCGTGCGGCGCGGCGAACGGATCGGCGAGCAAGAAATGAACGCGATACTCACCGGCGGTGGCCCCATCGCCCGACTGTTGCGCCCGCTGTTCCGCCTGATCAGCCGTCCCTGGCACCTGTATCCGCTGGGCCTGCTGTTCGGCCTGGGTTTTGATACCGCCACGGAAATCGGCCTGCTGGGGATCGCTGCGGTGCAAGCCTCGCAGAGCCTGCCGATCTGGTCGATTCTGGTGTTCCCGGCGCTCTTCACGGCCGGCATGGCGCTGGTCGACACCGCCGACAGCGTGATGATGACCGGTGCTTACCACTGGGCACTGGTCAACCCGGCACGCAAGCTCTATTACAACCTGACCATCACGTCCATGTCGGTGTTGGTGGCATTGCTGGTGGGCGGGGTGGAAGTGCTCGGGCTGGTCGCGGCGCGCTGGGATCTGCACGGCGGTGTGTGGGATTTCATCACTGCGCTGACCGACAACTTCGGCATGATCGGCTACCTGATCGTCGGGATATTCATCCTGACCTGGGCCGTTTCCGTGTTGTTCTACCGCTTCAAGGGTTACGACCGCCTGGACGCGACGCTCGCCTGAACCTTCTCTTCCTTTCAGCGCCTGGCGAGGTTCTCTCGCCAGCCACTTGCCAAGCCGGACACATGGTTTCCAGGCTGCATAAATAGTGGAAACAAACATTCCAGTTCGGGTTTGTTACAAGGTGTCTCAATGCGCTCGGTGAAAAAGTAAAAGTCCTTTAAAAACATGTAGATAAATTAATTAGTAAGCAATTTATCTACACCGCGGCGAAATGGCACAGGTCTTGTACTTACCAGATAACTGAACGTCATGGGTTACCCGCATGTTTCCAGCAGCCGTCGCAATCATGCCCAGGCTGCAGCCTCAACACCCCATAGAACTGATGGCCTTTGTAGCCGACGGCATGGCGCCTGACTCACCTGGTCGGGCACAGATTTCCAACACACCGAGTGCAGCCCCCGTTGAAGCACCTTCTCGGGGAGGAGAAATAAAGTAATGGAAACGTTTTACGAGGTGATGCGCAGACAAGGCATCTCGCGCCGCAGCTTTCTCAAATTTTGTTCCTTGACCGCAACGTCGCTGGGGCTGGGCCCGGCATTCATGCCCAAAATCGCCTGGGCCATGGAGAACAAGCCACGCACGCCAGTCCTCTGGCTGCACGGCCTGGAATGCACCTGTTGCTCGGAGTCATTCATCCGCTCCGCGCATCCGCTGGCCAAGGACGTGGTGCTGTCGATGATCTCCCTGGATTACGACGACACCTTGATGGCCGCCGCCGGGCATCAGGCCGAGGCGATCCTTGACGAGGTCATGACCAAGTACAAGGGCAACTACATCCTGGCCGTCGAGGGCAACCCGCCACTGAACCAGGACGGTATGAGTTGCATCATTGGCGGCAAGCCCTTCGTCGAGCAGTTGAAGCGCGTTTCACGCGATGCCAAGGCGATCATTTCCTGGGGCTCCTGCGCCAGTTGGGGCTGCGTACAGGCCGCCAAGCCGAACCCGACCCAGGCCGTGCCGATTCACAAGGTCATCACCGACAAACCGATCATCAAAGTGCCGGGCTGCCCGCCGATCGCCGAAGTCATGACCGGGGTGATCACCTACATGCTGACCTTCGACCGCATTCCTGAGCTGGACCGTCAGGGCCGGCCGAAAATGTTCTACAGCCAGCGCATTCACGACAAGTGCTACCGCCGTCCGAACTTCGACGCCGGTCAGTTCGTCGAGTCCTGGGACGATGACGCGGCGCGCAAGGGCTACTGCCTTTACAAAGTCGGCTGCAAAGGCCCGACCACCTACAACGCCTGCTCGACCGTGCGTTGGAATGGCGGCACCAGCTTCCCGATTCAGTCCGGCCACGGCTGCATCGGTTGTTCGGAGGAGGGGTTCTGGGACAAGGGCTCGTTCTATCAGCACTTGAGCGGCATCAACCAGTTTGGCGTTGAAGCGAACGCGGACGAAATCGGCCTGGTTGCCGGCGTCACCGTCGGCGCAGCGATCACTGCCCATGCCGCCGTCACCGCCCTCAAACGCGCCAGCAACGGCAAAGCGCCCACCACCTCGCCCGACGCCCCAGCGACAAGACAGGAATAAGCACCAATGAGCACCTATTCGACTCAGGGTTTCGACCTCAACAACACAGGCCGACGTATCGTTGTCGACCCTGTGACCCGTATCGAAGGCCACATGCGCGTCGAGGTCAACCTCGATGCCAACAACGTTATCCGCAACGCCGTTTCCACCGGCACCATGTGGCGCGGCCTCGAAGTCATCCTCAAGGGCCGCGACCCACGTGACGCCTGGGCATTCGTGGAGCGCATCTGCGGCGTCTGCACCGGTTGCCACGCGCTGGCCTCGGTGCGCTCGGTAGAGGACGCGCTGGGCATTCGCATCCCGCCGAACGCGCACTTGATTCGCGAGATGATGGCCAAGACCCTGCAAGTCCATGACCACGCCGTGCATTTCTACCACCTGCATGCACTGGACTGGGTGGACGTGGTGTCTGCGCTCAAGGCAGACCCCAAGCGCACCTCGGAATTGCAGCAGACCGTTTCGCCGGCTCACCCGTTGTCTTCGCCGGGTTATTTCCGCGACGTGCAAAACCGTCTGAAGAAGTTCGTCGAAAGCGGTCAGCTCGGGCCGTTCATGAATGGGTACTGGGGCAACCCGGCTTACCAACTGCCGCCTGAAGCCAACCTGATGGCCGTGACCCATTACCTTGAAGCCCTCGACCTGCAGAAAGAGTGGGTGAAGATCCATACCATCTTCGGTGGCAAGAACCCGCACCCCAACTACCTGGTCGGCGGCGTGCCCTGCGCGATCAATATCGATGGCGACCTGGCCGCCGGTGCGCCGTTGAATATGGAACGCCTGAACTTCGTGCGGGCGCGCATCGACGAAGCGCTGACCTTCTGCCGCAACGTGTATGTGCCGGACGTGCTGGCCATTGGCACTATCTACAAGCAAAAAGGCTGGCTGCACGGCGGCGGTCTGTCGGCGACCAACGTGATGGATTATGGCACCTACGCCAAGGTCAATTACGACGACAGCACCAACCAATTGCCGGGCGGGGCGATCCTCAACGGCAACTGGGACGAAATCCTGCCTGTCGACGCGCGCGACCCCGAGCAAGTGCAAGAGTTCGTGACCCACTCCTGGTACAACTACCCGGACAACGACAAGGGCCTGCACCCGTGGGACGGCATCACCGAGCCGAACTACGAGCTGGGCGCCAAGACCAAGGGCACCCGCACCAACATCGAAGAAGTCGACGAAAGCGCCAAATATTCGTGGGTCAAATCGCCGCGCTGGCGCGGTCATGCCATGGAAGTCGGGCCGTTGGCGCGTTACATCCTGGGCTATGCCCATGCCCTCAAAGGCAACCCGCATTGCCAGCGGGTCAAGGAACAACTGGAAGGTTCGCTGCGAGCCGTCAACCTCGACTTGCCAAAAGCCCTGGGCCTGGCAGAAACCAACCTCAGTGCCAAGCAACTGTTGCCCAGCACGATCGGCCGAACGCTGACCCGCGCCCTGGAAGCCGAGTACTGCGCAGAAATGATGGTCGACGACTGGAACGAGTTGATGACCAATATCCGCAACGGCGACCGTGCCACCGCCAACGTCGAAAAATGGGACCCGTCCACCTGGCCTGCCGAGGCCAAAGGGGTCGGCATCGTTGCCGCGCCACGCGGCGCACTCGGCCACTGGATCCGGATCAAGAACGGCAAGATCGAGAACTACCAGTGCGTCGTGCCCAGCACCTGGAACGGCAGCCCGCGTGACGCCAAGGGTCAGATCGGTGCTTTCGAGGCCGCGCTGATGAACACGCCGGTGGCCGTCCCCGATCAGCCCGTGGAAATCCTGCGCACGCTGCATTCCTTCGACCCTTGCATGGCCTGCGCCACCCACGTGATGAGCGAGGACGGCGCGGAGCTGAGCACAGTCAAGGTCAGTTGATCGATTGTTCAACGCTGCATTCGGCAGGCGCCACGGCGCCTGCCCATCCAAAGGTGACGCTATGACTCAACCTACTCAAAGTCCCCTCGACGCGTCGGAATACGTGTACGAGGCGCCCGTGCGCCTGTGGCACTGGATCAATGCCGCCTGCATTGTGGTGCTGGCCATCACCGGCTACTTGATCGGTTCGCCGCTGGCGACCCAACCGGGCGAAGCCAGCGACCATTTCGTGATGGGCTACATCCGCTTTGCGCATTTCAGCGCGGCGTACATTTTCACCATCGCCATGATCGGGCGCGCCTATTGGGCGCTGGTGGGCAATCATCACGCCCGCGAACTGTTCTCGGTGCCGCTGACCAGCAAGGTCTACTGGACCGACATGCTCGCTTGGGTGCGCTACTACCTGTTCATCGGGCCGACGCCAAAACCGATGTTCGGCCACAACCCGCTGTCGCGTTTCGCGATGTTTTTCATCTTCTTGCTGTCCTCGCTGTTCATGATCCTGACCGGCTTCGCGCTGTATGGCGAAGGCGCGCAAATGGGCTCCTGGCAGGAACGCACCTTCGGTTGGGTACTGCCGCTGCTGGGGCAATCCAACAATGTGCATGTCCTGCATCACTTGGGCATGTGGGTGATTGTGCTATTCGTCATGTTCCACATCTATGCCGCCGTGCGCGAAGAAATCAACGGGCGCCTGAGCTTGGTCGGGGCAATGATTTCCGGCTACAAGACCTTTAAAAAATGACCAGATTGGTAGAAACCGCCATGAGTCCTCTCCAACCGACACTGCCGCAGATCACTGTGCTAGGCATCGGCAATCTCCTGTGGGCCGACGAAGGCTTCGGCGTTCGTTGCGTCGAAGCCTTGCAACAGCGTTATGAGTTCGCCGACAACGTGGCGCTGATCGATGGCGGCACGCAAGGCCTGTATTTGATCCAGCATGTCCAGCAAGCCGATTACCTGCTGATTTTCGACGCCGTGGATTACAACCTCGCGCCTGGCGAACTGAAGTTCATCGCCGACGACGATGTCCCCAAATTCCTCGGCATCAAAAAGCTCAGCCTGCACCAGACCGGCTTTCAGGAGGTGCTGATGCTCGCGCAACTGACCGGCCATTACCCGACACGCGTGCTGCTGATCGGTTGCCAGCCGGAAAACATGATGGACTACGGCGGCAGCCTGCGCCCCAGCGTCAGGGCCGCCATGGAAGGTGCGCTGGATGAGGCGCTGCGTGTGCTCGAGGGTTGGGGCGCGGCACCGCACAAGCGCGCTTCGCCACTCGCGGGTGAAGAGGCGGTGACCCTGCCGCACCTCGAACTGCAACGCTACGAAAACGAACGCCCGTCCGAACAGCAAGCCTGCCGGATCGGCGACGAACGCATCCTCGCCAGGCGCGCCTGATATGTGCATCGGATTGCCCATGCAAGTGATCGCGGCCGAGTTGGGCTTCGCCCGCTGCCGCGACCGCCACGGCGAAGAGCGCCGTATCGACCTGTCACTGGTCGGCCCGTGTGCGGTCGGCGACTGGCTGTTGATCTTTCTCGACGCCGCCCGTGAACGCCTCGACGCCCAACGCGCCAGCGAAATCGACTCCACCCTGCGCCTGCTCGAAGCGGCCCTGTTCGGCACGGCCCCGCAGCCCGACAGCGTGCCGGGTTTCAGCCTGCCCTCGGCCATGAACGCCGAGCAACTGGCGGCCTTGTTGGGCCACGCGTCGCCACCCCTTGCGCTTGCCGCGCTCACCCCACCTCAACCGTCAGTCAAGGACCCCACATGAGCGACTCCGCTGTTTTCATGGCGCCCATTCCCGTGACACCCGCCATCCCGGCCTTGATCAGCCGGCTGGTGGAGCAATTCGACGCGACCTGGATCGACGCCGACAACCTCGATGCCTGGCTTGCCGAAGGGGGCGACTGCCTGTTGCTGCTGTGCGGTGACCCGGTACGCCATCCCGAATGCCTGGACGTGGCCGTGGTGTTGCCGGAACTGCGCGTGGAAATCGCGCGCCGCCACCAATTGAGCCTGCGCCTGGGCGTGGTCGGTCGCGCCGATGAAGAAGCCATCGCCGCGCGCTTTGCCGTGCGCCGCTGGCCGTCGCTGGTGTGGCTGCGCGATGCGGGTTACGTCAGCACCTTCAGCGGCATGCTCGACTGGGACGAATACCTGCGCCTGGCGGAAGCTGCCGTGAGCCAAAGCAACGCGCGCATTCCATTGCTTGCCGGTGCCCCAGTCAGCGCCCCCGGAGGTTGCCAATGAACCACGATGCCAATCACCGCGATGCACAAAGCCACGCCGTGGAGTTCGATCCGCTGAACTACATCCCCGTGGTGGATATCGGCCCCGGCTCGCAACCCGACGATGAGGACGTGCTCGAATACATCAGCATGCCTCAGGGCATGTATACCCATAGCATTCCGGTGCTGCCCGAACCTGAAGAGCTTGCGGCGCTGCCCGGTGCGCGGCACGCGTTGCAAGCGTTGCTGCAATGCCTGCGCGACTGCAATAACGGCCTGACCACGCAAAGCGTCGACCTCAGTGGCCTGGAAACAGGCGACCGCAAGCTGCTCGACCAATTGCTGGGCGAAGGCGAGGTCAGCGCGATCATTGCCGCGCAGCCGTCGTTGCGTATCCAGGAATCGATCTTCGCCGGCGTATGGCGCATCTACGGCCAGGGCTACGATCACGTCGAAGTGGGCGCCGCGCCTTCGCAACTGCGCGGCAATGCCCGCGCGGCGGCCCGACCGGCGGATTTCGACTTGTCGTCAGCGTTGCCGCTTGGCGTCATGAACGCCCCGGCGATCCTGACCGAGGTACAAGACCGCAGCCAACACTGGCAACCCGGCGATCAGGTGCATGTCATCAACCTGACCTTGCTGCCGTTGTCCGAACAGGACATCGCCTTCCTCGACGCCTACTTGCCCGCCGGCCCGGTGCGCGCCTTGGCCCGTGGCTATGGCAATTGCCTGATCAGCGCGACCCGGATCCAGAACTGCTGGCGCATCACGTACTTCAACTCACAGGATGCGCAAATCCTCGACACCATCGAAATCACCGACCTGCCGGAAGTGATCTGCGCCGCCCCCGAAGACCTGGCTGACTCACTGGAGCGCTTCGAAGACGTTATCCAGTGGTTCGAAGGGCAGTGAGGTCACGATGAACGAAAAAACCGGCTTCGAAGGCAGCTACGGTGGCGACAACGCCCGGATCAGCGACGCCACCCGCCTGGAATGCAAAATCTGCTGGTGGGTGTATGACCCGCGCGACGGCGACCCGGTCTGGCAGATTGAGCCGGGTACGCCGTTCTCCGCATTGCCGGAACATTGGCGTTGCCCGAATTGCGATGGCGATGCCGAGCAGTTCATGGTGATCGATGAACCTGTCTGAGCGCCAAGACGGCCCGGCGCAGCAGGCACAAACCCTGTGCGCGCACTTCCAGGGCATCGCCGAGACACGCATGCGCGGGTTGCCGTTTCTCAATCAACAGCTGGTGGTCGAGGCGGTGGGCTTCAGCGCGCAAATCGCCGGGGAAAACGCGGCAACCGGGGTGCTGGGTGTTCTGATCAGCCCTTGGTTCATGAACCTGATCTGGCTGCCGGAGAACCGCGACACACTCCTGGCTCAGGGGGCGTCAGGCGAACATCAATTTGGCGGGCAGTGCCTGACCTTCATTGGCGCAGACGGCGAAGGCATCGGTGGTTACGAGAGCTGTTCGCTGTTTTCACCGATGTTTGAATTCGCCGATCAGGACGCGGCCCGGCAAACCGCCGAACAGGTGCTGGCGCTGTTGCGGGATGCGCCCGAACGCGCACCCGAACGCCCGGCCATCAGCCGCCGTGGCTTGCTGTTCGGACGCGTCTCCGGGGGAGCGCAATGACCGCCATGGCAAGCTTGGCGCGGCTCGGCGGCTCATTGCGGGTGCGTCCCGGCCAGCAGCCCGCGATTGTCGGCGGGCGTCCGGCGCTGGCCGCCACCTTGTTGCGCGGCCAGCCGCCACAGACCGCCGCGCACCACTTGCCGTTGCTCTATAGCCTGTGCGGGCAAGCGCACCGCTTGACCGCAGCGTTGGCCGTCAACACCGCACTGCACGGCGAAACCCCCATCGACCCCAACACCCAGCGCATGCTGGAGGCCGAAACCCGCCGCGAGCACGTGCGGCGTATGCTGCTCGAATGGCCGCGGTTGCTGGGTAACCCGTCGGTGCGCCCCGATCTCAGCCAACTGCATGCCTGGGAACACGCCCCGCAACAGGCGATGTCCGCCTGGTTGGGCGAATCGGTGGCGCAATGGCTTGAACGATGGGACGCCGAGCCGTTCAGCGCGCTCGATGAGTGGAGCCAGCGCAGCGATCATTGGCTGGCACACGCCCTGGCCGATTGCCGCGAGGATGCCCACGCCCTGCAACTGCCGGTGCATGCCCTGTCACTGGCCGGCAACACCCAAGCGCTGCAGGTGGTGGCCGCCCAACTGCGAGAGGCCAGCGATTTTGCGTTGCATCCGGTGGCCTTCGGGCTACCCTGTGAGACGGGCAGTTGGACCCGCGCGCGTGAGGCCGACCCACAACGCTACGCCAGCGTCTGGCTGCGTCTGGGCGCGCGCCTCGCCGAACTGGCGCGGCTCTCGCTGCCACGGCCCGCTGGCTTGGCACTCGGCGCATTGGCGTTGGGGCCCGACGAGGCGTTGGCCTGGAGCGAAACGTCGCGCGGCCTGTTGTTGCACCGGGTCTGTCTGGAGCGAATGAATGCCGGTGTGTTGATCCGCGACTATCAGGTCATCGCGCCGACCGAATGGAACCTTCATCCCCACGGCGCGCTGGCCCAGGGTTTGGCGACGATGTCAGCCGGCGATCCGGCCACGCGACGTCGCGCTGAGCTGTTGATCGCGGCTTTCGACCCGTGCATCGGCTTCACCCTCGAGCTAGAAGCAGCATCGAACGAGGACATTATTCATGCATGAAGTGAGTCTGGCGGGCGGCATTCTCAGCGCCGTCGAGGCGGCGGCCAGGCGCGATCCGTTCGTGCGGGTCAGCCGCCTGCGCCTGGAGGCTGGCACGCTGGCCGGCGTTGAAATCGAGGCGCTGCGTTTCGCCCTTGAAGCACTGGCGCCCGGCACCTTGCTGGCCGGCGCGCAAATCGACATTGAACAACCCCCGGGCCAGGCCTGGTGCCTGGATTGCGCCATCAGCGTGCCGCTGATCGAGCGCGGCGCCGGCTGCCCGCAATGCGGCGGCTTTTGGCTGCAACCCACCGGCGGGACTGAATTGCGCATCCTCGACCTGCAGGTCGAGGATCATTAATCGTTTGATTTTGGAGGTACACCATGTGCGTCGTCTGCGGTTGCGGAACCGGACATTCACACGACAAGACCGAAGCTCCGGCCACCGATAGCGATGTGCAGGTCGACGCTACCGGCGACCTGCATTACGGCGCGGGTCAGGCGCGGGTTTCAGTGCCCGGCATGAGCCAGGCCCGCACCATCCGCCTGGAGCAAGACATCCTCGGCGAAAACGACCGGCACGCTGCGCGTAACCGGGAAAACTTCACCGCCCACGGCGTACTGGCCCTCAATCTGGTGTCCAGCCCCGGTTCCGGCAAGACCACCCTGTTGTGCAGCACCCTCATGGCCCTGCGCCAACGCCGCGCCGACTTGCCGCTGGCGGTGATCGAGGGCGATCAGCAAACCCGTCACGACGCCGAGCGCATCCGCGAAACCGGCGTACCCGCGATCCAGATCAACACCGGCAAAGGCTGCCACCTCGATGCCCGGATGATCACCGAAGCCTACAGCCGCCTGCCGCTGCACGACGCGCTGCACGCGGCCGGTCACACGCATCAGCCGTTTGTGCATAGCCACGTTGATCAGCAGCCGCACGCCCACGTACAGACTCAACAGCATCAACACAGCCATCACGCCCATGACGGCGGTGAGCCGGCCGGCATGCTGTTCATCGAGAACGTCGGCAATCTGGTCTGCCCCGCGCTCTGGGATCTGGGCGAGGCGGGCAAAGTGGCGATCCTGTCGGTGACCGAGGGCGAAGACAAACCCCTCAAGTACCCGGACATGTTCGCCGCAGCGCGCCTGATGATCCTCAACAAGATCGACCTGTTGCCGCACCTGGATTTCGACGTGCAGCGCTGCCTGGACTATGCGCGACAGGTCAACCCGCAGATCCAGATCATCCAGCTCAGCGCCCGCGACGGCACCGGGCTGGATGCCTGGCTCGACTGGTTGCTGGCCGGCGCCCCCGCGGTTGACCGACGCGCCGCGCGCATCGCCGAACTGGAAGCTGAACTGGCCCGCCTCAAAGCTCAGGTGGAGGCCCCGCATGCGTAGCGAAAAACTGCCTGGCGCGCAGGTCTGGCCGCCGGTGCTGGCTTGTGGCGCGTGGCTGAAGAACACCGCCTGCCTGTTGCAGGGCGATCAGGTGCTGTGGTCGCCACTCCACGGTGACTTGGGCGACCCGCAAAGCTGCCTGGACCTGGCGGCGTCGTTGAACGCTCTGTTGGCGTGCGCTGAAGTCACGCCGCAAGCCATCGCCCATGACTTGCACCCGGATTTCTATAGCTCGCAACTGGCGGTGACGCTGGCGGAAAAACTCAACGTGCCCGCCGTAGCCGTGCAGCATCACCACGCGCACATTGCCGCGCTGATGGCCGAACATGGCCTCGACGGCCCGGTACTCGGGCTGGCGCTGGACGGCGTGGGCCTTGGCAGCGATGGTGCAGCCTGGGGCGGCGAGTTGCTCTGGGTGGCCAACGATGCCTGGCGCCGACTTGGCTATCTATTGCCGCTGCCGCTGCCCGGTGGCGATGTGGCCGCCCGCGAACCCTGGCGCCTGGCCGCCGCGGCGCTGCACCTGCTGGGGCGCGACGATGAAATCCTCAGGCGGCTCGGGCCGCTGGTCGGCGAACAAAGCGCGAACACTGTCGCGCAGATGCTCGCGCGCAATCTCAACTGCCCGCCGAGCAGTGGCGCCGGCCGTTGGTTCGATGCCGCTGCGGGGATTCTCGGCATCAGCGTGCGTCAACAATTCGAGGCCGAGGCGGCCATTGCCCTGGAGCGTCTGGCCGCTGAATACCTGGCAACCCACGCCGAGCCCGTCATCGACGGCCTGTGGCATCTCCGCGCTGACGGCGTGCTCGATCTGCTCCCGCTGCTGACCCGCCTGTTCGAACTCGCCGACAGCGCACGCAGCGCAGAAGGCGCGGCGCTGTTTCACCTGACGCTGGCCGCCGCTCTCGCTGACTGGGTCGAGCACCAATCCACCACGCTGCCGGTGCTGCTCGGGGGCGGATGCTTCGCCAATCGCCTGCTCAGTGCCCGGCTCACGCAACGATTGAGCGCCAGGGGCTTACCGGTTTTCAGCGCGCAGGCTGTGTCGTGCGGCGATGCCGGGCTGGCCCTGGGTCAAGCCTGGGTTGCCGCGCACTGGCGCGACCCGCAGCGCCAACCCGCTTTGCCATTGAAGGAATCCCAAGCATGTGCCTAGCCATTCCCGCACGCGTGATCGAATTGCGCGCCGGCGATAACGCACTCGTCGACTTGGGCGGTATCCGCAAGGAAATCTCCCTGGCGCTGGTGCCGCAAGCCCAGGTCGACGACTACGTGATCGTCCACGTCGGTTACGCCCTCGGCCTGATCGATCCCGAAGAAGCCCAGCGGACCCTGGCCATGTTCGAAGAGCTGGACCGCCTGCAACCGGAAGCCCTATGAAGTACATCGATGAATACCGCGACGGCGAACTGGCACAACGCATTGCCGAGCGCATCCGCGACGAAGTCCGGCCGGAACGCCAATACCGCTTCATGGAATTCTGTGGCGGCCACACCCATGCGATATCGCGTTACGGCGTGAGCGATTTGCTGCCCGCCAATGTCCGCATGATCCACGGCCCCGGCTGCCCGGTGTGTGTCTTGCCGATTGGGCGTATCGACCTGGCGGTGAAGCTGGCGCTGGAGGACGGAGCGATCCTCTGCAGCTATGGCGACACCCTGCGCGTGCCGGCGTCCGGTGGCCTCTCGCTGCTGCGCGCCAAGGCACAAGGCGCGGATATCCGCATGATCTACTCGCCCAGCGATGCGCTGAAAATCGCCGAGGCCAACCCCGAGCGTGAAGTGGTGTTCCTGGCCATTGGCTTCGAAACCACCACGCCGCCGACCGCCCTGGTGATCCGCGACGCCGCCGCTCGCGGCCTGAAAAACTTCAGCGTGCTGTGCTGCCATGTCCTGACCCCGGCGGCCATCGAGCATATCCTTGCCGCCCCCGGGCAAGATCCGGCGGCGGTGGAGCTGGACGGCTTCGTCGGCCCGGCGCATGTGAGCATCATCATTGGCTCCGAACCCTACGCCGAGTTCGCCCGCCGATACCGCAAGCCGGTGGTGATTGCCGGTTTCGAACCGCTGGACGTGATACAGGCGATTTTGATGCTGGTGCGCCAGGTCAACGACGGGCGCGCCGAGGTCGAAAACGAATTCGTCCGCGCCGTCGGCCGCAATGGCAACAGCGCCGCCCAGACCTTGATGGACGAGATCTTCGAACTGCGTGAGAGCTTCGAATGGCGCGGGCTTGGCGAGGTGCCGTTCAGCGCCTTGCGCATTCGCGCGAAATTCGCCGCCTTCGATGCAGAAAAACGCTTCGACCTGCATTACCGCGCCGTGGCCGATAACAAAGCCTGCGAATGCGGGCCGATCCTGCGCGGCCAGAAAAAGCCCACCGACTGCCGCCTGTTCGGCAGCGTATGCACCCCGGAAAACCCCATGGGCTCGTGCATGGTCTCCAACGAAGGCGCCTGCGCCGCTCATTACGCCTACGGGCGCTATAAAGACATCGAGGTTGTTGCAGTATGACCGGCCGTTCCCCCGTAAAACGCGGTTATGTACGCCCCCTCAATTTTCGCGACGGCGTGGTCGATATGGGCCACGGTGCTGGCGGGCGCGCTTCGGCGCAGTTGATCGAAGAGCTATTTGTCGCCGCCTTCGACAACCCGTGGTTGCGCCAGGGCAACGATGGCGCCGCCTTCAGCCCGGAACTCAAACCCGGCGAACGCATGGTCATGGCCACCGACGCACACGTGGTGTCGCCGCTGTTTTTCCCCGGTGGCGACATTGGCAGCTTGTCTGTGCATGGCACCCTCAACGACGTCGCCATGGGCGGCGCGCGGCCGCTTTATCTCTCAGCCAGCTTCATCATCGAGGAAGGCTTTGCCCTCGCTGACCTCAAGCGCATCGTTGAGTCGATGGGCCGCGCCTCCCGCGATGCCGGGGTGCCGATCATCACCGGCGACACCAAAGTCGTGGAACGCGGCAGTGGCGACGGCGTGTTCATCAGCACCACCGGCATCGGCATTATCCCCAACGGGGTCGACACGGGCGGGCATCGCGCACGCCCCGGCGATGCGATATTGGTGTCCGGCAGCATCGGCGAACACGGTGTGGCGATCATGTCCAAGCGAGAAGGGCTGACGTTCGAGACCGAAATCCTGTCTGACAGTGCGGCGCTGCATGGCTTGGTGGCGCAGATGCTCGCGGTCGCTCCCGGCCTGCGCGTACTGCGCGACCCGACCCGAGGCGGTTTGGCGACCACGCTGAACGAAATTGCCGGTCAGTCCGGAGTCGGCATGCTGTTGGACGAAGCGGCGATTCCCGTGCTGCCGCAGGTTGAAGCCGCCTGCGAACTGTTGGGCCTGGACCCGCTGTACATCGCCAACGAGGGTAAGCTGATCGCAATCTGCGCCGAAGAAGACGCCCAGCCGCTGCTCGACTGTATGCGCCTCAACCCGTTGGGCGAACATGCGGTGCGTATCGGCACGGTCCTTGAAGACGCCCACGGTTTCGTGCAGATGCAGACCCGATTCGGCGGGCGCAGGGTGGTGGACTGGTTGTCGGGCGAACAGCTGCCAAGAATCTGCTGAGGCCCTGAAGCCCTGAGTCAGCAACGAACGGCGGCATCCTCCAGTTGCCGCCATGCGTTCCACAACCCTGCCAAGTCGGCAGGGGGTAAGGCTGACAAACGGCAGGACGGTGAGAGCCCCCTCGGATGTGCAGCCGTCACGCCGCACATCATCCTCTGAGCGGCGTCAACGTTGCTCCAGCAGCATCGGCAGATACATATTTCCGATCACCAGCAACGGTCGCCGGTCCTCCACCAGCGACGAATACAGGGTCAACGAAAACACCCATTCCCCGCCATCCCGCTGCGGATTGGCCTGCTCGCGCCAGGTATCCACCGCCGTTTGCAGATTGCCCGCCGTACTGCTGTCGAGCGTCTGGTTGGGATACAGGTACACCGGCGTTTCCCCGACCAACCCATGGTTCGGTTCGAGTGGGTCGGTGGCCAGCTCGTAGGCATAGGCCACCCCGACGGTGATGCGTAGCCCGCCATTTTCCGCAGCGTCGCCGAACAGGCTGTCGAAGGCCGCCTGCAGGGCTGCGCTGATCGTGGCAGGGGCAGTCGCCAGCGGCACGCGCTGGTCCCAGGCATTGAGTGGGGTGGCCACGCTGGCGGCTTCGACCCGGTCGGTCTGGAACACGAACGCCGGATTGGTCGAGGGCCCGTCGGCACCCAGCAGTTTCTGGTTGCGCTGGACCAGGATCGAGCCCGTCGCGTTCTGCCAGCGGGCGACGTTGAGCCCAGCGAAGACCAGGCTGAAGGTCGGCCACGACGCCGGGACATGGACACCCGGCGCCACCTCGTAACGGGACTCGCTGGCCGAGACGCTTGTGCGCTCCAATTGCACCATCAAGCCCGCTGCGGTCAATGCCCAGACCTGCGGCCATTGCCCGTCGGGACCGACGCCGGCGCTCAGTGCCGTCAAGCCGAGACTGGCGACTTCGCGACTGGTCTGCGGCCCACCCCGGTCGGTGACCCGCGCCTGGAAGCTGAACTGATCGGTGTCCGGGGCCTGCAGGCGCGCATCCGGGCGGCTGTCGACCAGGCGCACGTTCCAGCTGCCGGCGACCGCACGGGCCAGATCGCGCAGCGTATTGGCTGCATTGCTCTGCACCGGCGTCAGGGCGCCGCTTTGCGGCAGGTCGCCGAGGATGTCCCAGAGGCCATCGGCCACGGCGATATAGCGCGCCAACTCGACGAACAGATCCACGTCGCTGACGGCCAGTCGCATCATCGGGTCGGGGCGCAGGTTGTAGCTCAGGGTCAGGCTGACGTCGTCCTGCTCGGCATGCTCGTGGGAGTAGGTGAAGCGGTGGTCCCACCGCGCCAGGCTGGCGAGGCTGACCTCGCTGTCTGCGCGCAGGGTACTGAGGGCGCGGCCGCTGCGCAGGCGCTGGCGCAGTTCGGCGTTCAGCGCGGTGGCACTGGCGCGTTGCTCGACGATCACCGGCAGCGCCGGGAAATCCCGTAGCGCAATCGGCACCGAGACTTCACCCAGGTCGACGCTCAACGCCGCTGGAAGGTCGCTACCGCCCAGCGGCGGGACGAAGGTCAGCCATTGCGACGCGGCATAGCCGTCGGGCAGGCCAGCGCTGGTGATATTGCGCTCCAGGTCGGTGATGCCGAAGGCCATGTTGGCGGTGACCGTGCGGTGGCTGGCGGGATCGGACTCGGTCAGCAGCAGGGTGATGAACGGCGAGAAGTCAGTCAGCCAGCACTTGCCTGCGCTCATGCTCCAGGAGCGTTCCTCGCCGCCGCTGGTGACTTCGATGCCGCCGTACATGTCCGCTGGCAGCAATGCACTGTGCGGGTCTTGCCAGGCCGACGCGACCTCGCGGTTCAGTTGCACCAGGGTCGAGGCACTCCAGGCCCGGGACAGGTTGACGCCCAGTTGCTGTTGCAGGGTGGTGGCCGCAGCCGCCTGGCCGGCGACGGCATCCGGGTCGCTGATTGCCAGGACCGGCTCCAGTCCCTCGGGAATAGCTCCGGCCAGTTGGCGCTTGACCGCCACCAGGTCGCTGAGGGTCTGACGGGTATCCGGGGTACGGTACAGCGCGGCGACGTTGCTGGCGCCGAGGATGCGGTCCATGTCCGAGAGGAAACGCCCGGCCCAGGGCTCCACGTCGATGCCCTGGAAGTCGTGCTGGCTGCTGGCTTGCGACAGCGTGCCGTCGGGCAGCAAAACGTTGAGGCCGACGCCCTGGCGACTGACCAGGCTCTTGTACAGCGGGGTCAGGGCAAAGAAGCGCGGCTGCGGACCCGGAGCACCGGGCACCGTGGTGGCCCCGGCGATGCTCAGGGAGCGGATCCCGGTGTCGCCGAAGTTCACCGCCCACAGATCGCGGCTGTCCTCCAGGGCGCGGCCGGTGGCGATACGCAGGTCGGGCAGGGCCGCACGCATGGCGGCGATAAAGGCATTGAAGGCCAGGCCGCCGCCCTGGTCCTCGGCCGCAGGTACTAGCGGCGCCGGGATCGGGCTGCTGCTGCGCGACACGCCTGCGCTGTTATCGGCGGCGAAGTCCGGGTTGATCAGCGCCGTCGGCCGGCTCAGGGTCAGGCTCACATTGAGCGGGAAGGCCGGCCCCGGATAAGGCCCGCTGGCACCGATCGGCAGGCGGATACGCATCCCGCTTGGCGGTACCAGGGCCGGTGCCGCGGCGGCGAACAACGGTTTGTCGGCGTTCGCCGGGGTTTCGACGATTTCCTGGGCATTGACCTGCACCCCGGCTTCGGCGAAGCGCACGATCAGGCTGTTCAGGCAGTCGTTGGCCTGGGTGACCACGCTGGCCTGGCCTTGCGGGGCATCCAGGCGGATACCGCTGGCGATCAGGTTTGGCGTACCGACGTTGGCCAGGGCGAAGGCTCCGGCGCTGACCCCCAGCAGCCCGACAATCGCCGATGGTGCGGTGGCGCTGGCGAATTGCGCGGGGGCGCAGATCAGCAGGGCGCCCGGGTTCAGCGCCTGGCTATCGTCGCCCATGCCTGCCAGCAGATCCGCCAGGGTCGCCGCAGGCGCCAGTTGTTGCAGCTGGCTCAGGGTGACGGCCAGGCTTTGCCCGCTGGCGGCGGTGGTCAGGCTGTAGGACTGGCCGCCGACACGGATGCTCAGGGTCACGCCACCGGCCACGACCACTGGCATCTCCAGGTTGGCCGTGGCCAGGTCCAGGGTGTTCTGGGCGAAACGCGGGGCGATGGTGTCGAGGCTGTCGCCGCCCTGGATCGTGTAGGGCACCCGCACCTGTGCCGCGTCGCTCGGCCAGCTCACCCGGCCTGGCAGGGCGAAGGCGCCGTCCGCCGGCACCGCGAGATCCGGGTTGGCACCCAGCAGCAGTTCCGCCGGGCAGGCGTGGGCATCGGCGAACTGGTGCAGCGTCTGTGCGCCGTCGGCGCTGATCCCCGCACCGGCGTTGAAGTCGCCCAGATACAACAGCGTGCCCATCTCGAACAGATTGACCGAGCGGGTATTCAGCGCCGCCAGGGCTGCCTGGTCCAGACCGCTGCCGTTGTGCCCCAGGCTGTCGTCGTTGCCCGCGACCCAGACCGTGCTGGAAATCAGCTGGTTGGCCTGGAAGATCGCCGGCAGCGCCTGATGGCTCTGGCCCAGGTCGGTGACGCTGATATTCACCCCGAGGGCGGCGAAGGCGGTGCAGACCTGCGCCAGCGAGCGGATCGGCGCCGGTGCATCGGCCTCGGTCACCGTGACCGACACCTGCTCGGCCTCGGACACCGCGACCGAGAAGGTGATGCCCGGGGTGAGGATGGTCAGGCTGGCGTTATCCCCGGCCAGCAACCCCGGCAGGGTGCCGAGGAGATTGGCCAGGGTCGCCAGGTTGGCGCTGCCGTCGGCGGTATTGCGGGTCAGTGCGGGCGACACCTTGAGTACCGCGCCGCTGCGCAGCGGCAGCTCGCCGTTCTCGCGGGCAGCAAGCAACGCCTCGGCAGTGATGCTCGGCCAGCCGCTGGGGCGGGTGATAGCGGCGATGCTCTGCGCCGTGTCGTTTTCGGCGAACAGCGCATAGGCCGGGACCTTCAGCAGGGCACCGACACCGAACAGGGCCTGCATTGGCACTTGCGCGTTGGCCAGGGCCATTTCCGCGTAGCGCAGGCTGTAGTCCTCGGCCAGCGAGGCGAGGGTGGCATTGGCCGGGGCACGTGCGGCACCCAGGCGCGATGCGCTGGCGCTGAAGGCCTGGGACGCGGCGGCAAAGCGCCACAGCGGTTGCTGGTCGATACCGTGGGCGGCGCTGATGTCGAGGCTGGTTTCCACCGCCGCGCTCAGCGGCTGGCCGAGTTGGTAGTAGGCCTTGGCGTAGGCTTCGGCCTGGCGCTCGGCGGTTTGCGCGGCTGCATCGCCGGGCTGGCTTGGCGACGGCATCACCGTGGCCGGGCGCGCCTCCAGGCTGATGCTCAGGGTCACCTGGGCATCGCTGACGCTGACCGCCCAGGCACTGACCTGCGCCGGCCAGTCACCGACGCCCAGCAATGGATCGGTATAGCCGCTGGGCAGGCTGACCTGGCCCTGGCCAGCGGGGTTGGCGCCGGTCTGGTTGCCGAAGATGTCCTGCAAGTTCAGCTCGACCAGGGCCGAGGGCAGGCTTGTGGCCCAGCCGAAGCCGCGATACGGGTCGTCGTCCGGGCTCGGCAGGCCGAGCACACGCGGC
Source organism: Pseudomonas veronii (assembly GCF_002028325.1). Classification (NCBI taxonomy): domain Bacteria; kingdom Pseudomonadati; phylum Pseudomonadota; class Gammaproteobacteria; order Pseudomonadales; family Pseudomonadaceae; genus Pseudomonas; species Pseudomonas veronii. Next base: position 3,198,493 of record NZ_CP018420.1, read on the forward strand.
AGTGGCGACGCTGTGGCGAAGCGGTACAGCGGCAGGATCTGCTCATACAGCCAGTACGCATCGGCCTCTTCGGCCAGGCGCTTGTCGCGCAGCACACCGCGACGGATCAGGCGCTCGCGTTTCCACGCCGGGGGCGCGTCCTTGTCCACCGGGGTGGGCGGTGCCGGCATGCCCGAAGCCGCCATGGCGAAGGGCGAATCCTGGCTGGCCGGAATCTGCGTACCGAGCAGGCTGAAGAGTCTGCGGGCCTGCAACTGGGCGGTGCTCTCGGCCTGTTCCGGCGGCGCGTCCAGGGTCAGGTTGAAGCCGACGCTGCCCGCCGGTACCAGGGCCTGCAGAATGGTGTCTTCTTCGTTATGGTCCTCGGCATAGAGGGTGCCGATGGTTGCATCCAGCCCCGGCGCGACCAGCGCGCAGGTATTGAACGGCAACAGGCTGCGGCCCTGCGGCGCGCTGGCCTGCTGGGTGCCGGCGATCACCAGCAGATCGATAGTGGCGACGCCATTGGCATCCAGGGCACTGGCCGGCAGGCCTTTTTCCAGGCCCAGGGTGTAACCGGAGCCACCGACCACGCTGCCTTCCCAGAGCAGGGTGACGAAGCGCTCCAGCTCATTCAGCGACGCGGCCGGGGCCGGATCGCCGTCACGGGCCAGGCTGTGGACCCGACCGAGGGTGACGTCAGGGGCGCGCGGCACGCTTTCCGTGGACAGGTTGGCCTGGATCAGCCAGGTCTGCTCCGGCGTGCCGTCGAGCACGCTGACCCCGGCGGCATTGCCGGCATTCGGCGCCGGCAGGGCCAGTACCTTGACCACCGTGCCGGCGCTTTCGCCGGCCGCCAGCCAGGCGCGTAAAGCCAGCAAGGTCGGACGCTCGGCCTCGTCCACGCCTTGCAGGGCGAACAGGGTCAGGGTGTCGTTGATCTGCTTGATCGCCACGGGGATGCGGCAGGCCCAGGTGGCGCTCTCGACGGCGACCGCATCGCGCCCGGCGCTGGCGCCTTCGGCGGTGGTCAGCAGGTCGTAGGCCACGCTGGAACCGCTCAGGGCCTTGGCGCGCAGATCCGCCGGCAGCGGCCAGAGGGTCGGTTGGGCACCCACGGGCGGGGCGTCCATGCCGGGAATCGGCAGGACCACCGGGGTTTGCAGTTCGATACGCTGGGTCAGGCCGTAGGCTTTCGGCGAGCGTCCGGCCAGGGCCATGGCCGCTGGCGCCTTGACCACCGGCAGGCTCAGGCTGGTGGCCGGGCCCATGGCGATGATCTGCGCGTTGCTGTAGCGGTAGTTCAGGCTCTGCACCACCTCGGTGGGCACCGCCATGCCGACGGGGATCTCGCTGCGGGCGAGGAAGCGGCTGGCTGGCCGGGTGTTGGCAGCGGCGACCGCGCTGTCCACCAGGCTGATCCAACTGCTCTGGACGGTCAGGGTCATGTCCAGCGCGGGTTCGTCGGCCTTGTCCGGCGAGGTGTCCACCGCCAGGTCGAACTGTTGGCCGGTGAGGTCGTAGAGCGGGGTGGGTTGTTGCGGGTCGGCGACCGCATGCCCCTGGGCGTCGGTCACCGGCTTCGGCGCGCGCAGGCCGGCCATCAGCGAGCGCGAGCCCTGGTTGACGATACGCGGCAGGGCTTCGCCGCCGAGCAATTGATCGAGCAGTCGGTCGATGCTGATCACCGGCACCTGGGTCACGTTCAGTACGGTGTCGATGGCGTAGAGGCCGGCGAGATGTTCCAGGCGCACGGCGGCATCGGCAATGCTCAGTCCGTAAGTGTTGGCCAGCAGGGTGAAGCTCAGGCTCTGGTCTTCGCCGACCTTGGCCACGGCATTCGGCACCGGTACCAGGGCCAGGGGCGCGAGGAAGGCGGCCGGGCCGGCCCAGGCGAGGATGTTCGCCCAGGCATACTGCCAGGTGCCCAGCGCCGGGTCGTTGCTGGAAGTCCAGCTGACATCCAGCAGCAAGCGCCGGGCCAGGTCGTCGAGGCTTTCCCCGGCGACGGCATACAGGTCATGGGTGAGCGGCAGCACATAGGTGTGGTCGCCGAGGTCGCTGACGGCACCGAGGAAGGCCTGCCAGTCCGGCGCTTCCGGTGGCGACTGCGTGGGATAGACCTGGACCAGGGCCAGGGTCGCGGCGATACGGTCGAGGGTGTCGCCGGGCTGGGTGATGTAGGCGCTGGTCGGCTCCAGCGCATTGAAGCCCTGGGGCACCCGGAGGGTCTGGCCTGGCGGCAGTTCCTGGCTGTTCAGGCTGAGGTCGTTGCGGCTCAGTTGCGCGATCAGTTCGGCATTGCCGTCGAATACCGCCTGGGCGTACCAGTCCGCCGCGAGCAGGGGTGGCCGGCGATAGCGTACATAGGCCGTGGCGGCGGCCAGCAACGCGTCGGCTGGGCCGTTGTTCCAGGTCCGCAGCGGCAGGTCGAAGGGCATCGCCGGGTCCAGCAGTTCGGCGGATTCGCCGAGGCCGCTGCCGTCTGCCTCGAACAGCAGGCTGCTGCTGGCCAGGTTGAACAGGCTGGCGATGGCGTCCAGGGTTTCGCCGCTGGCGGCCTGGTGAATCAGGGTGCCCAGCTCGACGCTGTGCAGTGCGAAGGCTTCATTGGCGTTGTCCTCGGCCAGCACCTCCGGCGCGATGCCGAGGTTCACCGGCAGGCGGCTGCCCACCGGCGCACTGGCCAACTGACGCTCCAGAGCGGGATTGAGGAATAGCAACTCGGCGCTGCTGGCGCCCAGGGCCTGGGCGACACTTTCGACGGTATCCCCGGCGCGTACCGGGTAGTCGACGGTGGCGCTGGCGAAGCCTGCCGCCAGTTGCGCCAGGGACTGACCCTGGCCGCTGCCGTTGTCGGCGACGCTGAGCGTGGTGCTGGCCAGCAGGTCGCCGGCTTCCTGCACGGCGGCCTTGGCCAACATCAGGCAGTAGTCGCGGAAGATGAAGGTCGGGAAGGACTCGTAAGTCGCCGGATCGTCCAGGGCCGGACGCGGCCCGCTGGCACCGCCCACCGGCAGGTACTGGCCCATGTACTGCGCCAGTTGCCATTCGTACCAGGGACCGACCGGATTGACCTCGGCGAAGTTCAGGGTTCCGCCTGGCGTGCCGCTGCGGGTCAGGCCCGGCGGTAGCGGCGCGACCATGCCGCCGACTTCGGTGACTGCGCCCGGATCGGCACCCAGCAGCAGGTGCAGGTTGGTGGCGAACAGGGTCTCCAGATGGCTCCAGGCAAAGGCCACATCGGCGCTTTGCGGGTCGTCGAGGACGGCGGTGAGCAGGGCCAGTTGGCCGGCGGTGAGCGGATCGGTCTCGGTCCGTGGGCCATCGGGAATGGCGTACAGCGCATAGAGCAACACGGTACGCACCCACAGGTCCGGGGTCAGGCTCGCCGTGTCCTCGGCGCTGGCGGCGAGGGCGTGGTGCAGTGCTGAGCGCCGGGCTTCGGCGCGGGCGGTCGGTGCCTGTGGGTCGACCCCGGAGTTGGCGCAGAGAATGAACGCGGCGCGGTAGTTGGGCGCTGCATCGGCCTGGGCCGGGCCGCTCCAGGACACCGGCAAATCGCCGATGGAGATGCTCGGCAGCAGATAGAGCAGGGCGCTGCGCGGCTGGCCGTCGGGCCACTGGCTGCGGCTCGGGTCCCAGTCCCAATCGCTGCCCTCGACCAGCGCCAGGGCATTGCTCGCGCGCTTGCGCAGCAGCACCTGGTGCAGATGCTGGGCGCTGAGCACCGCTACCCGCTGCGCGCGATTGCGCCGTGCCCGAGGGCCGTAGCCGCCGGACAGGCTGCCGGCCCGTCCCGGCGCGGCCAGTAGGCGGCTGCTCTGGAAGCCCTTGGGGTCGCCGCCCGGCGCGACGATCCATGGCGTCTGCTGCACCGAGCCGAGGGTGAAGGACAGCTCCAGCGAGACATGGAAACTGAAGGATATCTTGATGAACAGGATCTTCACCTTGGCCTCGGCGCGCACCGAGACCTTGAGGGTGAATTCGGTGGGTCGGTAGCACTCGAACAGCGCGCTGACCTGGGCATAGGCCTCAAGGCTGAGCGAGACCTTGATCACCTTGAAGTCCACGTAGCCGTAGACCTTGCCGTGCAGGGCGGCGATGCCCTGGGCGCGGAAATACTGGGCCGACGGCAGCCCGGCACTGGACGGGTTGAACCAGCCGAGCACGCCCTGGAAGATCACCTGCACTTCGACATAGGCACCGCCGCCGAGGATTCCGGCGCGGATCTCCTTGCCCACCCCCACCGCCAGGCCGATGCCCAGTTCCAATACCGGCGAGAACGTACCGTTGCTGATGCGTGGCACCTGGGTTGAGGTGACCCCGTCGAGCAGGCCGAAATAGACCCCGCCGCGACCGATGAAAATATAGGCCTGGACCGAGAACGAACGGCTGAAGTCCTGGTTGTAGGGGAAGCCCAGGTCCACCTTGAAATTGCCGTTGGTGTAGACCTCGATCACCACGGTGCCCAGGGTCAGCGAGGCGATACCGATCTGGAAGGTACGGAAGGCATCGGGCAGGCGCAGCTCGACGCGGAACATGCCGACGTCATCGGAAATCTTCTTGTACAGGATCTCGAAGCGCAGCCCGGCGAGGCTGCCGGCCTTCTCGCCGTTGAGGCCGACCGACAGGCCGTAGAGGATCGGGTCGTTGAACAGGAAACCGAGGTCTACGGTATTGGCCATCAGGCCGATATCCAGGCCGATCAGCCACTGGCTATCGGCGCAGAAGGCGACCCCGCTGCTGCCGGTGCTCGGCAGGTTGCCGGGATTCTCCACCGGCTGCATGAACTGCTTGAGCAGGGCCAGGTTGCCGGCCACGGTGTCCACCGGGTTCTGCAGGCGGATGCGCTGGCCGATACCCAGGTAGCGCAGCTCTACCAGCGAAGATCCGGTGCCCGGCACGGCGGGCGGCGGGTCGTTGACCACATCCCAGGCCAACGCATCGTCGCCGGTATAGGACTTGCCGAGCAGCGAACCTTCGAGAATCAGTTCCACCTTGCCGGCCCCGGCGCGGGTATAGCGCACGCCGATTGCCGAGAGGCTGCCGAAGCCCAGGTCGACCTTGGCCTTGTAGACGAACTCGACCACGTTGTTGGTCGGGTCGAGGGTGAAGACGAAGCTGGACAGCTCGATGCGCTTGAGCACGTCCCACGGCGAGTCGAGGGTAAAGCCCAGGGTCGGCGCAGCCAGGTTGACCAGGTACTCGAGCATGTCGCCCAGGGTGGTGCCGCCCAGTTGCACCGAGACCACCTGGTGGCGCGGGTTGGTGGTGCTGTCCTTGTCGCCGCGCCAGGCGGTAATGGCCTGGACCCAGATCGTATCGACGTAGACCTTGAGCAGGTAGGTCGGCTCGTCGACGCCCACGTCCATGCCCACTTCCACGCCGATGCGGTTGATCGAGAACTCGCCGCTCAGACGCCCCGAGGCCGGCTTGTCCGCCGGCGTGCTGCCGCTTCGGGCGATATCGATGCTGGCTGCTGCCGAGATCTTCAATTCCGTGCCGAACAGGGTCGGGGTCCAGCGCATGGAGATGGTGCCGCCCAGTTCATAGGACTTGTCGCCAGTGGAGAGGCTGACGTCGAGGCGGTCCACCATTAGCACGGGTACCGAGGCCGGAGCCCGGCCGAGGCCGAGGAATTGGGCGACCAGGTCGGTGAGGTTGATGCTGGTGCCCTGGTAGAGCCCGCCGGCGAAGCGCCAACCCTCGGGGGCGTCCGGGTCCTGCACCGGGTAATCGGCGCTGAACACCAGGCGCGGGCTCTCGTAGTCGTCGTTCGCGGCGGCGGGGAAGAACGAGAACACGCCATTCAGGCCGCCGCCGATCTTGCCGTTCTGTGCGGCGATCCAGAAGCCGATTTCCTCCAGGCGCAGGGTGATCACCACCAGGTTGATGTCCCAGCCCTGGTCGGCGCTGGGTGTGTCGTTGTCCGGGTCACCGAATACCACCAGGGTCTCGGCGGAATAATTCTGCAGCAGTGGATCGGCGGCGAACCCCAACTCGCTGACCACGGCGCTTTGCAGGCCTCCCACGGCTGGGCCTGGAGCGCCGAAGAAATAGCTGAAGGCCTGGCCGATGGGAATGTAGTCGCCATTGCGCATCTGGCCCTGGATGTATAACTGCGGCAGGCTGACCGAGACATCGATGTCGACTTTCTTACCGGTATTGGCGTTGTCGCCGAAGCGCAGGGTGCCGAACACCGCGCCGCTGACGGTGCCGGTATAGCGTGTTGCGCCACCGTCGACGCTGATTGCGCCCCAGCCCCAGACCCAGCGAGTACCAACACTGTGCAGGGTGACAAAAGGGACCGGCGGCGACCATTGCTGGTCGGAACCGATGGTCACGCCCAATGCCTGCAATTGCGGGAGCCCCCCACCGGTCGGCGATGTGAAGGTGAGGTCGACCTCGCGAAACTTGAAGGTTTCCAGCAGCGGGAAATTGTCCGGCAGGGGCAGGGCGGGCAGGCCGAAGATGGTGCTCAGTTGCGCCATACCGCGAACGATCGAGGCGTGGGCCGGGTCGAATACGGCGGTCAGGCGCCATTGCGCCCCCACCACCAGCAATGGCGTGGACAGGTTGGCCACCAGCGCCGCGTTGTCGCGGCCCAGGCTGACGGTGCCGACCAGGTTGATGACCGAGAAGCTGGTACGGTTCCACAGTGCTTCATCGAGGTCATCGCGCACCAGCAGTTCCAGGCCGAGATTGCTCAGTGCCAGGCCCGCCGGGCCGCCGCCAGTTGGTGCCGGCGAGCCGACGTTGAGCGCCGGTGAACCGGCGGCCCTGGCCAACAGGTCCATGACCGGTACGTCGCTCCAGGTGGCCGGCATCTTCAAGGTGCCGCTCAAGGCCAGCGGCCATGGGGCGAGCATGTCCAGCGCTGCCGAAAAGGCGTCGTTGGCCGGCAGGCGTCCCGAGAGCGTCAAGCTGGCATCGGTCCGGCTATCAGCCTGGAACACGGGGGCCTCCAGTACCAGTCCTTGCAGGAAAGAGGGCTTCCAGACCACCGAGTCGCCGCCATCGACGGGCTCGCCCTGGGTCTGTGGCAGGCAGTAGGGATTGAAGAAATCCGAGAAGGTCCAGCCCGTCGAGGTGATGGCCAGGCTCAGTTGGAACAGACCGCTGCTAGCGTCGGTCTGGGTATAGAGCAATTGCCCATGGACCGCGAAGCGCATGCCTTGCGGATCGCCGGGCTGGCCGAAATGGCCGCTGGCGCTGAGGGTGACCCGGTCGAGCCCCTGGCTGAGGCTGGCGCTGGATAACAGCCAGGAATCATGGATGCCGAACAGTTCCAGCACACCACGTAGCGGCGCCAGCACGGATTGTGTCGAGGCTTGCCAGAGGTCGATGACGCCGTCGTGGATCGAGGCGTTCAGCGCGGAGTAAACGGTGGCGACAGACATAGATTACCTCGGAGAAAAAACTGGAGCTTCAGCACGACCCATCAGGGACGCGGGGTCAGACGACGCAGGTTGCGCTGTGCATGTGCAGGCGCGCGGGCGGCCCCGTTGGCGGGCGCAGGTGCTGGCGGCGGGCTGGTTCTGGCAACCTCGTCGGCCAGAGGAACGCTGGCGAAGGCCTCGGCGAGCTGCTTGCTGCTCTTGGGCAGGCGGTTGCTGGAAAAACCGATGAAACGGATGTTGCGCTGGTCCACAGAGGATTGCGCAGTCACCTCGTAGCCCCAGTTCATGCCTTCGGCGAACGCGGCGGTCGGGGCCGTCAACTCCTTGGCCGGAGGGAAGCTGAAGTTGCCTTTCTTGGTTTCCCGCCCCCAGTACAGGTTGGTGTAGTAGTTCTGGTCGGTCTGGTAGGTGTAATTGGTATTCAGCGCGCCCTGGGTGTTGGAAAGCGGTACGTCGAAGTAGGTCGAGACCAGGTGATTGGGCTGGACATGTTCATCGGCCCACCAGGGGCCGCGATGGTCGGCGAACGGCAAGAACGCGTTGATGGTGTCCAGGGAGGGATGGTCATGGCTGGTGTCTGCGCTGACGATGATCGTCGCGCCGTAGGTCAGCGAGGCGAAGGTCCTGACCACTTGCGCGGCCTCCTTGCTGATGAGCGCGTTGGACACCTTCAGCCCGAAGGTTGTAGAGCGGCTGCCATGGTGCGGTGCCTGGAGCATGAAAGAATTGGACAGCCAGACTTTGTGTTCGAGGAAATGCCGATTGACGAACTGGAAGGTCGAAAAGGTCGCGTCGCCGAAGATCACCGCGCCGACGTTGAACATCTGCAGGTAGATGCCCAGCGAGGTCGAGTTGGCCAGGTTGCCGTCGGGCTCATCGTAGGCTGCGTAGGCAACATCGACGTCTACTCCCTGTTTGGTATCGGCCATCGGTGTATTGACCGCGATCACATAGGCATTGACGCTCTCGTTGCCCCAGATCGAGTGCCAGTGCTGCGGGTCGCCCGTGGGGAAACTGCTGGTGCCTACGGCGAAGTTCAAGACGTGGGTGCTGGCATCCTCGGTACGCTTGCCCAGTTCGCCCAGCACATTCTTGGTTTTCTTGCCGGCGTACCACTTGTAGCGACCGCTATGGAATACGTGGCCGATCTTCATGTTCGGCAGTTCTTCCAGCAGGCCGCGGATCAGGTTGATGTGGTCGGCATCCTTGTGCGAAAGAAAGACCGCGTCCAGGTAGCCTTCGTCGTCATCGCTGCGCGCGATGATCCGCTGCTTGAGAAACTGGATGGTCGGGCGTCCCGCACGGCGGCGGGTTTTTGTCGAGCCGAGGTCGAAGAGGGCGTTGGCAATGACGTTATCGTCGTCGTCATACCCTTCGAAATAGGTACACATGCCCTGGCCGACATCCAGGCAGTAAAGGCGTTGTTTGCTCATGGGCAGCGTCCCTTGCTGTTGATTTTCAGATAACCGGCGGCGTGCGCCGTCCGGAACGCGCCAGGCGCTTGCTGTCCGGCGTTCGCCGGGCCACCTGGCGCGGTGCCGGGGCGGCAAGCACGGCTTGCTGTTTCTTCTTGTCCTCATCCTTGAGGTAGGCCGCGTACCACCCCAACGAAGTCTTCGGGCTGCCGGGAGCGCCGAACAGCATCAGGTCGGCATTGCCCGGCGGGAAGCTCCAGGCCAGCACCGACAGGGCGAAGCGGCGCATGCGCAGCAGGTAGTTGAGGCGGTTGTCGCTGTCGCGCCAGGTTTCGAAGAGGAAGGTGCGAAAGCCCAGCTTGAGCACGCCCTGCAACGGCAGGCTGCCATTGATGGCATTGGACATGCCCAGCTTGATCCCGAAGTAGACCGGTGGGTCGCCGGCCACCGGCTCCGGGCCCCAGGCGGCGAGCACGGTGATCTTCAGGCCGATGGCGCCGCTGAGGGCGCCGAGGGTGCCCATGTCCAGGGCCAGGCTGAGGCCGAACCAGGGCGCCGCCAGGGGTTGCTGGTCCAGGGGCGCGCCGATGGAGGTGAAACCGAGGCTTTCCGGGGTGGCCCCTTGCGGCGGCTGGCCGACGGGGGCCAGGTCGGGGGCGGCGACCAGGCCGTCGAGGCGCAACGGAAAGTTCTCCACCAACGAGGCCGGACGCGCCAGTGAGGCGCCGGGGCCGGTGTTGAAACCGACCCCGGCCTCGCCGGAGGTGAAGCGTTGCTGCGACGGATCCTCCATGGCAAAGGACATGGCCACCACCAGCCCTTGAAAACTCAGGTAGCCGTTGACCGCGTCGCCGGGGCCATAGCCGAACAGGTCGAACTCGGGAATCTCGACGAAGGCCAGACGCCCCGCCAGCACGAAGTTGGCGGTGAGTAGGCCGTCCACCGGGGCGGCGGCGGTCTCCAGCCGGCAGTCGCGGATATCGATGGAGGCCAGGGCCGCGCCATTGCTCTGGAACACGTTGTTGCCCAGCAGGCTGAAGGAATAGCTCGGCTGGCCACCAACACGCTGATAGCTGCCGGTGAGGATCAGGTTGTTGCCACGGGCCCGATCGACCTTGGCCAGCCATGAGGCGAACAGGCGGTTGACCATCAGTTCGGCTTCGGCGGAGAAGTCCACCACCCGCGCATTGTCGAAGCGCACGCGCATGGAGAGGGTCTTGTAGCCGAAGGGGATGGTGGTGGAGGCCACCAGGTCGTCCGGGTCGTTGTAATCGATCAGGCCGAACACGGCGGTCTGGCCCAGGTCGATGATGCCGTTTTGCGGCGTGTACGGGGTCAGCGAGAAGCCGACGTGATGGGCGTAGAAGCGCGAGCGGTCGACCCCGGCGGCCATGAAGCGCAGGGCCGAGGGCATGTCCTGGAAGTCGATCGGCGCATTGAGGAACAGCACGCCGTTCCAGCGCGGGTTGTCCAGCACCTCGTGATAGAACAGCACCAGCGGATCGCTGTCGCCGATATCCGGGTCGAGAACGGCCAGGCGCGCCTTGCTGATCACCGCGTCGAGTGCGGCCTGGGTCGGGGCCAGCGAGCCGTCCGCAGCCTGCGCGACTGCTGGCCAGCACCAGGCGCCGGTGTCCGCTGCGAGGTCGGTGATGGCCCGGCCGCAGTACTTGAACAGCATCAGCGTCGGGGTCAGGGCGTCGTTGCGCCAGGAGCGCGGCGAGAGTTGGAAGGTCCAGCCTTCGATATCGGCGCGCAGTAGGCCCGCCGCCGCTTGCGCCGCGGCCAGGTAGTCGCCGGCGCTGGCCGCCACTGCGGCATCGAACGCGGCTTCGTTGGGGAATTCCGGGTAGCCGAGTGCCTTCAGGGCATTGTTGATCGCCTGGGCCTGGGCGGCCGGGACCCCGGCGGCGAGCAGGCGCGAGACGGCGTTGGCGGCGGTCAGTTGATAGGCCACCGAGCTGCCCTGGTCCATGAAGGTGTCGACGTCGGCCACCACCATGAACAACTGGTTGGATTGCAGCGCGGCCTGGAAGGGCGGCTTGACCTCGGTGAGGATCAACTGCCCGGTATCCGACTGCGGCATGTTGGCGAACAGCACGCCGGCCCATGCCGATTGCGCGGCGTCGAGCACGGCGATCAGGCCGCTGGGGGTAACGCCCAGCGGTGGGGTGTCGGCATTCGCAGCCTCGGCCGGCACGCCGAGGCGCAGGCGTCCGGTGGGCGCGCTGCGCGGTGCTTCCAGTGGCGGCAGGCCGATCAGCTTGCGCCGGATGGGCGCCAGGGCGGTGTCCTCCAGATGGGCGGCCTGGTCGATCGCCTGCGGTGCAATCCGTGCATAGACCCCCATGGGCCAGACCACCGGCGTGCTCTGCTGGCTCGCCTGCAAGGTCGGCAGGGTGGCGGCGTTCATGTTCAGGTAGGAGAGGAAACCCGCCACCGGCACCCTGGCTGCGTTGAACAGCGGCGAGCGCGGCGGCTGTGCTTCGTAGCTGCGGCCACCGCCGCCATCGGACAGCACGGTGGCCCAGGCGGTGGTGCCGAGGTCGCTCAGGGCTGCGCCGTTCGCCTCCTCGCGGGCGGGCGGCAGATAGGCCGCGCCATTGGCCTGGAACAGCAGCAGTGAGGTGCTGTCCTGCGGCAGCACCACGGTCTCGGTACCGGCGACGCCGAGGATCAGGCGTGTGTTGCCATCGCTGCTGTGCGCCTGTTGGGGCGTGCCGAGGTCGAACAGGCCATCCGGCGCCAGGTGCCAGACCAGGTTGGCACTGGCGACATCCGCGGCATCGAACAATGGAGTACGCCCGAAGCTCAGGCGCGCCCCCGGCAGGTCGCCGCTGCTGGCGCGTGGCGTGGCCAGGGTGGTGTGTCCGGTATTGCTCAGTTGGGCAAATCCCAGGGTCGGCACGCTGCCTTGCCCGGTGGCGAAGACCAGCGCACTGCGTTGCGGCAGTTCGGGGTTCAGCGGATCGAAGGCCACGGCCAGGTCGAAGGGCGTGGCGTCCAGTTGGCGGAACAGCGGCATGTCGATCAGGTTGACTTCGCCCACCGGGCTGTCGATATCGGCTTCGCCGTAGCGCAGCATGACGCCGAGACGCTGCATGTCATCGGCCTCCTCGTCGAGGCCATTGCCGGCGCGGATACCGAAGCTCAGGCAACCCAGCTGCGTACCGTTCAAGGGCAGTGGGCATTGGGGTTGGGTTGCGGCATAGACGCCACCCGGGGCGAAGAAGGACAGGCCGGCGCCGTCGAACAGCAGGCTATCGCTGCCGGCGACCAGGCCGCTGCCGCCCTTTATCGCCACCGCGTACTGGCCGAGGCCGAAGCGCATATCGCGCACTACCCGCCAGCCGCCGCTCGGCTCGCCAACGGGCAGCGCGTCGATGCCCTGGGTCTGCCACTGGCTGGCGCTGTCCGCCGGGTTGGCGATCCACAGCAGGCGCAGCCAGCCCTTGGGCGACAGGCGCGGCCACAGTGCGCGCAGGTCAGCGACGAACGTCGCCGGATCGGCGGGTGCGTTCGCGCAGAACAGATAGGCGCCGCCCTGGTCGGCCCAGGTCTGCGCCAGGCTGGCGCTGGCGCCGAGGTCGCTGCCGGGGCTGGCCAGATAGCCTGCCCAATAGTGCTCCAGGCCACTCTCTGCGAGGGTGGAAAGGCGGTAAAGACCCGCCGTGACGTGTTCGAACACCGGTACGCTCATGACGGCTCCCTGTCGCGAGGCGCTGATGGATCAGGGCTGGGTGGTGATAACGGCATCACCCGGCAGCAGTGGTACAGCCAGCGGTGTCCAGCCTGGGGCATAGTTGCCCAGCCCGCTCCAGTCCAGGCGCAACGGCCAGGCGCCGGTGCCCAGGGCTGCGGTTGGGTCCAGCACGGCGGCACCCAGCCCGCGCAGCACCCGCACGCCATGCACCGGCAGCGCCGCAGGCACTGGCATGCGCCCGGCCAAGGCCAGCAGGTTGGCCACGGTGGTGCCCACCGGTACCACCAGCGGCGTGCCGTCGAGGGTGACCCGCAGGCACGCCTTGGGCACCGCGCGACCGCGGAAAAAAGCCACCGGCACGGTGCCGCCGGGCACGTTGCTGGCGCTGTTCAGGGCGGTGAAGCTGGCGGCTGCGGCGAGCGTGAAGTTGTTGGTCGTGGTAGTGATTGCCGGGTCGCTGGCGCTGGCCAGGGCAGACGGCGAGAACAGGCGGTAGAACGGGGCGATGAAAGCCGGGAAATACAGGTCGGCGGCATCGGCGACCCCGCCCATCTGCTGGGTGCTGTCATGGGACGGCGGCGGGTTGACCGAGAGTGCGCCGCCGCTGACCAACTGACCAATAAAGGAATCCCAGCCGGTGCTGATGCTGCCCGAGCTGTCGACGAACTGGCCGACCGGGTAGTCCACCGTCGGCCCGGCGACATAGCCGTTGCTCCACTTCAGGTCCGAGGCGGTCGAAGAGATAGTCTGGAAGGGGCTGGCGGCCACCCGCAGGATCATCCCCGGCCGCAGGTCCACCGAGCCGAGGGTAGCCCCGGTATCGGGGGAGGGGAACGCCAGGCCGAAGCCGTAGTACAGCGATTCCTCGAAGGTCTGCGGCATCACTCGGGCCAGGGCGTCCTGCACGGCGATGATGCCCCACGCAGCTGCACCGGCGCTTTCCAGGGCCTGGAGAAAGGCCACGTAGGCCTTCAGCAGGCCGCTGCGCAGGGGGCTGCTGTCGAAGGTCCAGGGCGAGTCGATGCCGCTGGAGGCGATGGCGAGACTGTAGGGGTAGGTGGCACCCGGGGCCGCCGCCAGGGTGAATGGGCCGTTGCTGATGGGCAGGCCGCTGAGGCTGCCGGTCTTGCCGATCTGCGGCAGGTACAGGGTCAGCGCGGCGGCCGGTGCATTGCCACTGAGGGCGGTGCTCAGGGTTTGCGCCGGGATCAGGTGCGGGAAGCTGGTCGAAGCGGCTTGCGCGGATGGAATGAAGGCGCTGCGGTACAAGGCCGAGGCCTGGTTGGACGGGCCGATATTGGGGGTGCCGAGCACCGGCTGGTTGGCCTGGACCACCACGCTCAGGCTGGCCTCGGCGTTGCTTGGGGTGTAGGCCCAGCTTTGTTCGAGCACCCCGGCGCTGGAGGTGAAGGCCTGGTCCACGCTGGTCGTGCCGGTCACGGTTTTCAGTACCGAAATCCGATAACTCTGCCCCTCACTCACGGCGCTCCAGCGGGCGCTGAGGGTGGCGCCGTCGTAGTCCACCACGACATCCCGCACGGGCGTGGTGGCCAGGGCGAACGGCGCGCTGGCGGGGCCGACGAGGGTGCAGCCATTGACCACACCGGCGCTGCGCAAGGTGACGCGCGCCGGATTGCCGCCGCTGGCCAACTGGGCGGGGGTAAGCGTGGTGCTGGTGCCGCTGAGGTCCAGGTGCTGGCCGCCGGGCAGGCTCAGGCGGTAGCCAGGAGCGCCGCTCAGGACGGCCCAGCTCAGGGTGCCGCTGCCACTTACCGCATCGGTGTCCCAGGTGCTGATCTGCGGGATCGTCAGCGGCACGCCGAGGGCCGTGGTGCTGGTGTTGCGCACCACGCCCGTGGCGGGCGCCAGGCCGACGCTGAGGGTCGCGCCGTCGACGTTGACCGGCAGGGCCAGGCGTGCGGTATTGCCGTTGACGCCGAGGCTGCTGATGGCCGCGCCGTTGAGCAGCAGGCTGACCGTGGTGAGTGCGGGGCTGGTCAGCGACGTCGGGGCTTGCCAGGTGACATCGATACTACCGTTATCGGCGCTGACCACCAGGCTGGTGAAGCTGGCGCTGCCGGTGATGATCGGCAGCAACTGGCCCTCGGCGCCGACGCCGCCGTCGGTGCCGAGGGCGATGATCTGCGCGACCCAGGCCTGGGCGCTGTCCAGTGCGGTGTTCAGGGTGATGCTGCCCGAGGTGGCGCTGGCATCGCTGACCGTCGCGGCAAAACTCTGCCCGCTGGACAAGGACACCGCCTGCAGGGTGTAACCGGTCACGGCCGGGTTGTAGGGCATGACCCAGTCGAGCTTGAGTGCGCTGCCGTTATAGTCGACCGCAGTCAGCACCGGGCGCGTCGAGACGATGGCGGTCAGCGGGCTGACCAGGCCGGCGCCGCTGGCGGTGAGGGCGGTGACCGAGAGCTGGAAGTTCAGGCTGTCGGCCAGGGCGGCGGGCAGGGCCAGGGTGGCGCTGCTGGCATTGCCGCCGGGGACGTCGACGCTGTAGCCGGTGGCGCTGGCCAGGTTGCTGGCGCGCAGGCGGTAACCGACGATTGCGCCGGCATCGCTACCGGTCCAGCGGGCGACGATACAATTGCCGTCGCGGTACAGGTTGGTCTTGCCCAGCACCGGGCGGACCATCGACGTCGGCGGAAAACTCGCAGCGTTGGAGCGAGCACTGGCGCTGTTCTCGCCGACTGCGGCGACGTACACCTGCCACTCCGAGTTGTCGCCCAGGCCGCCGCCGAGCTTGTCGTTGTCGACCACCGCGAAACCGGTCTGGGCGCCGCTGACCGGGATGTTGTAGGTGGTGCCGATACTCTGCGACACCACGACGATTTCATAGCCGGCCGCCGCCTGCGACGAGGGTTGCCATGTCACTCGCAGGCCGAGGCCGTCGTACAGCGCCTCGTCCAGGGTGGGGCGCACGGTGGGCAGGATCACCGGTGCGCTGTTCTGCCCCGAACTGGTGCCCCACTGCGCCTGGACCACCACTTGGTAGGTGACGTCGGTGTTCAGTGGCTGGCTCAGGGGCAGGTTGCCGATCCCGGTGTTCCGGCCCTGGAAGACCGGGCTCTGGTAGGCGACCACGGGAGTGCCGCCGCCCAGCCAGGCCAGCTGGATGATGTAGCCGGTGACGCCAGTGTCGCTCGAGGGGGTCCAGATCACCCGCACGTTGCTGCCGTCGTAGATGGCGGACTGGATAACTGGGTCGTTGCTGTTGTTCTGAACTTGTGCGTGGACGGCCATGCGTGCCTCCGGAAGAAGGGCTGGAAAGAGGAAAGCCGGAATAGAGGGGCGTCAGGGGATGCGCTGGCGCATCCCCGCTGGCGTCACTGGTCGGGGGTATTGTCGAAGTCCTGCAGCCACTCCTTGGGCAGGGTGGCGCGGATTTCGGCGCGGCTGCGCAGTGGCATGCGTTCACCCACCGAGGCCAGCGACTGCTGCATATTGGCGTCGCCGGTGAGCAGGCCGCCGGCGTAGTAAGTGCCTGCGGTCGGGTAGGGTTGGGTCAGCAGGTTATGGACCTTGCCGCTGTACTGCTCCAGGTTCAGTTCGGTGACCATGGCCTTGCCGTCGATGCTGCTCAGTTCATCGCCGACCCGCAGGTAGCGGGCCTGTACCGGCAGGCCGTTGGCAAGGATCATCGGGTGAGTGCGGGTGACCAGGACGTTCTGCCCGCCATCGGTCTTGATCCGGATCATCGGGTGGGGTTCGGTGCCCAGGGTGGTGCCGTACACGTCGTTGGTCTTGCCGTCGGCGCTCTTCACCGACTCGCCGCCCTTACCGGTAAAGGCTTCCACTGGGCGCTTGCTGCCGTCGGCCAGGGTGATCTCGGTGCCCTCGGCCAGGCAACCCTGCATGATGTATAGCGGCGGGATGATATTGACCCCCGGGGTGCCGAGGTAGGTGCGGTCGCTGGTGAAGTTCAGGGTGCCGAATGGCGGCTGCTGGCCCGGGCTGCCGTTGAGCGAGACATAGGCGGTAACCCACAGGTTGGCGGCGGTGCCGTTGTAGTAGTTGATGCAGTTGCCGGTGTTGGGGAAGGCCGAGGCCGGGTAGTTCCACGAGATGGTCTGGTCCTTGGCTGTCCAGTACTGCTGCTCGAGCACGGTGCCCTGCTGGAAGTACACGTTGCAGCCACCGCCGGCGGGGTTCTGGATATAGATCGAGGTAACCCCGGCCGGTGGCGAAACCACGGTGTTGGCGAAAGTGGCCGAGCCCGACAGCGGGAAGACGAAGTTGGTCGGGTGTGCGTCGGCGTTCCAGTAGTCGCATTCCTGCTGGCTGCCGCGGTACCAGCACAATTTGATCGGCGTGGTGTTGGCCTTGGTGTTGGTGCAGGTGGTCTCGTAGGTGCCGGTGCAGTTGCCGTTGTTGCGCACGCAGTAGTTCGGCTGGTTGAGGCAGGCGCCGGTGGGGTTCAGGGTGTCCTGGAAGGTCTGCACGAAGACCACCGGCGGTTCGATCGGACCGGCGTTGGCCGGGTAGTAGTAGAACAGGCCCTTGGCCTGGGTGGTCGGGTTACCGTCCGCAGCGGGCAGCAGGCCGGAGACCTGCACGCGGAAATCCGTGCCCTGGCTGAACTGGCTGCTGGACTGGGTGGCGTAGACCTTGCCGGTTTCCACCTCGTACAGCTCCATGACGATGGACGTGGAGGTGGTCCCGCCTACCACCGAGGAAATCCCCGTGGCCTGGTAACCGGGCTGGGCGGCCGCGAGGGTCGCCTTGGCCTTGTTGGCGCTGGAACCGTTGTCCTGGGAGAAGGTGGCGATGAAGTTGAGGTTCTGGATGCCGTCCGTGGCAGTGGCATTGACTGCCAGTGCGCGGTTGGGGCGGGCGGCGTTTTTCTTCAGCTCGGCGACACCGATGTCCCGGCCCTTTTCCAGGCTGCGGAATAACTGCGGCGAGTTCTCCGGGGTTTTCCCGGCGCGCTTGAAGGTTTCGGTGATGTACCGGTAGTGCAGCGGATTGGCCAGGTCGAGGCGATGCGGGATGCCGGGGCTGACTTCTGCATCCAGGGCCTTGATGTCGGTCAGGGTCTCGGCACTGAGTGCTTTGCTGTCGGGGGTCTTGTAGGCGGCCTGGACCGGAGCGATCGCCACGGGGGCGAGTACGGCCAGAGTGAGAAAAGCGTGACGCACAGCTCGAACGAAATCGCGAGTCGCCATGATGTCTTCCCTGAGGTGGTGGCTAGCGGCTCACTGGCACCCTGTGCCAATCCTTATGAGCGCTGGGTACTCAAAAACATAGTAGGGGGGGTAGGAAATTGCAAATTAATATTTCGGTGGTTTTTAGTGCGCTAAATAAGTTTTTGTTCTGAGTAAACGCCCGTAAATATTGCGTCAGAAGGCTTTTTGTGACCGGCTGGTCAGCCTTGGGGCGGCGGAATTCGAGGCTTATAGCGGGGAGGGTGGCGAAGTCTGGTGAGGCTTTTTGACATCATCTTTGCCGAGGTATTGAGCAGGGGAATCGGAAGTGTTTGCTGAAAAAAACTTCTTCGTCTGTTCCGGTTTCATCGTCGTGAGCCATTTCTAGACGCGTCCATGATTCAACCATCATTGACACCTTGCTTATCAGGTCGGCGTGAAACGTTGGCCAGGGTTCGTCCTTGGAGTGGGTCACATCTTGCCTAGTTGTCTCTGCGAAATGCTCGAACGGTGTCCAAGAATGACTTGAGTAGCGGTGATGGGTCGTCGAATCGATAAATACAGTTCAGGTCAACACCGGCGTTTTCCGGAAGGTCAATCAATGGACGATACACGACCCCGGACAGCGCCAGTACGGTGGCGGACTCCGGTACCAGGCATACGCCGAAATTACTGGCGACCAGCGCCACGCCCGTTATCGTGTCACCTACCTCCTGAGCGACGTTTGGCGTAAAGCCTGCCTGCTGACACAGGCTCATCACCTTGTCGACAAAGCTGGGGCGCGGCCCGGACGGAAAGACGATAAGCGGATAGTCAGCCAATGCTCGAAGCGGGATCGAGGCCCGGTGCGCGAGCGGCGATGTTTCGTTGACCGCCAGCAGCAGCCGTTCGGTCGTGACCACCTCATTGGCGATGTCGTTCGACGGTGAGATGAACCGGTTAAAACCGGCGTCGATCCGCTTCTGCCGCAAGGCTTGAATCTGCGCCTCTTTGTTCATGTTGTGCAGCACCACCTTCACGTCTGGAAACGCGCTGCTGAACGTCAGCAGCAGCTTGGGGATCGTGTCAAGAATGCCCGAGCCGAACACGGCGATATCCAGCCGTCCAAGCTTGCCCTGGCCCGCCCGCTGGGTGCGTTCGGTGGCCTGTTCCACCACTGAGCGAATGTTGCGCGCCTCTTCGAGCAGCAGCTCGCCGGCGGGGGTCAACTCCATCCCGCGGGGTGTGCGGTTGAACAGTTGCACGCCCAGGTCTTCTTCCAGTTGCTGAATCTGGCGGGTCAGCGGTGGCTGGGAAATATGCAGGCGAACGGCCGCGCGGCCGATATTTTTTTCCTCGGCAACGGCGACGAAATAGCGGAGGTGACGAAGGTCCATCAGGCAGGCCTTTTCTGGGGGGATCGGGAGCGCTGCAGGCAATCGCGCGAGCGTTTTTGAGCAGACTACGCGAACCGATCAGCGCCGTGAACGGCCCTCTTAGCCTACCTATAGAAATACCTAAAAGGTATTGCTCCATTGGTTTTATGGTATTGGACGGTAATCCTCGACGGTAATAATTTGTGATTCGAGAGCACATACCAGCAGGCGCCCCACGCGTCTTCGAGGTGTGTGACCCCCCACATAAAAATAACAAGTCGAGGATCTCAACATGCTGTATGGAGCCCGTCTGCCCAAATTTCCCCTCAAGACGACCTTTCTCGCCCTTGCCAGCGCCTGTGCCACGGGACCGGCTCTTGCATTCCAGATTGATGCTGGCAACCCTGACCTGCGTATGTCGTTGGACAACACCGTTAAATACAGTGCGGCCTGGCGTGTCGAAGGCGCCAAAGGCAGCGTGGCGGACAATTCCGTCGGGGTGCAGGCCAACACCAACGATGGCGATCAGAACTTTGGCAAGGGGCTGATCTCCAACCGTTTCGACCTGCTCTCCGAGTTCGACCTGCGCTACAAGCGTAATTATGGGCTGCGCTTGAGTGGCGCGGCCTGGTACGACGATGTCTATAACAAGTCGAACGACAACCCCGGTGCGTTGGACGGCGCGTTGGTCAATTCCAGGTCGGTCAAATACAACCAATTCACCGACGACACCCAGAAACTACACGGTCGCAAGGCCGAACTGCTGGATGCGTTCCTCTATGGCAGTTTTGCCCCCGGCGACATGGGCCTCAATCTCAAGGCCGGGCGTTTTACCCAGTTGTATGGGGAAAGCCTGTTCTTCGGCAGCAATGGCATCGCAGCGGCGCAGACTTCGCTGGACCTGATCAAGGCACTGTCGGTGCCCAACTCCCAATTCAAGGAAATTCTGCGTCCGGTGGGGCAGTTTTCCGGCCAGTTACAGATCACGCCCGATGTGTCGATCGGCGCCTACTATCAACTTGAATGGCGCAAGAGCCGGCTGCCCGGCGCCGGCAGTTATTTCAGCTTTGCCGACTTTGTCGATGAAGGCGGCGAGACACTGATCCTGGGGCCGGGGGTCAGCGCGCGGCGCGGTGATGACATCGATGCCAAAAACTCGGGGCAGGGCGGCCTGCAGTTGAAAGTCAAGTCGGGTGACTTCGAGTACGGCCTTTACGCCGCGCAGTTCCACGACAAGATGCCGCAGTTTTACCTGCACCCGGATACCGGTGTGTACGAGCAGGTCTACGGTGAGGACATTCGTACCGTCGGCTTCAGCGTGAGCACGCTGGTGGGCGAAACCAACGTGGCGGCGGAGATGTCCTTTCGCGACAACATGCCGTTGGTGGCGTCCGGCAACACGGTCATCGTGCCCGAGAGCGCCGGGGCTGATGGCAACAAGCACGCCGCGTTCCCGGTCGGCCGCACCCTGCATATGAACCTCTCGGCCGTTTCGGTGTTGAGTGCAAGCCCGATGTGGGACGCCGCCTCCTTTCTCGGTGAGATCGCCTTCAACCGGCGCCTCAGCATCACGGATAACAAAGACCAACTCGATCCGCTGGCCACCCGTGACGCCACGGCCCTGCAATTCATCTTTTCGCCGGAGTACTTCCAGGTCCTCCCGGGCCTCGACGTGCAACTCCCTGTTGGCTTGAGTTACGGGCTGTCCGGGCGCTCGTCGGTCAACGGGGTGCTGTTTCCTTCCGAGCATGGCGGCAACGTCAGCTTCGGCATCAAAGGCGAGTACCAGAAGACGGTCCAGGCCAGCCTGAACTTCACCCACTACTACGGTCCGGCTGGCTCGATCATCCGCTACGACACCCCTGCGCCCGAGCTCTCCTACAAAAACTTCCACGGTGACCGCGATTTCATTTCGCTGTCGATTCAACGCACGTTTTGAGTTGGACCCCCCTGGTTTAAGGACAATAACAATGCATAAGAAAACAGCGATTTATCTGACCCTCACGGCCTTGATCTTCAGCGCCAACGGTGCGCAGGCAGCGGTCAGCGCCCAAGAGGCCGCGACCTTGAAAACCACCCTGACGCCCATGGGGGGCGAGCGTGCCGGCAACAAGGACGGCAGCATCCCGGCGTGGAGCGCGACCCCGACGATAGCGGCAGCCAGCGACAAAATCGGCGATATTCCCACCAAGGTGTTCGCCAACGAAAAAGTGCTGCTGCAGATCAACGCGCAGAACATGGCGCAATACGCCGACAAGCTCTCGGATGGCACTCAGGCGCTGCTGAAAAAGTATGCGCAGAGCTTTCGCCTCGACGTGTACCCGACCCACCGCACCGGCCTCGCCCCGCAGTTCGTGTACGACAACACCGCGAAAAACGCCACCCAGTGCCAGATCAAGGATGGCGGCAAGTCGATGCAGGGCTGTTACGGCGGTGTGCCGTTCCCGATTCCCAAGGAAGGCGTAGAAGTCATCTGGAACCACTTGCTGCGCGTGGAGAACGAAGCCACCGACGTCGCCAGTTTCAAGAACGTCATTCTGACCGCCGACGGCTCGCGCACCATCGCCACGGAAAACGACCAGTCCAACCAGTACCCGTATTACTACAAGGACGGTTCGCCGGAAAAATGGAACGGCGAGTACTTCCTCCAGCGCTTCAGCACCATCGCGCCGCCCTTCAAGTCGGGTGAATCCCTGGTGTTCCGCGACAGCATCGACGTCAAGCAGTCACGCCAGGCCTGGCAGTACCTGGTCGGGCAGCGTCGGGTCCGGCGCGCGCCCACCGTGGCCTATGACACTCCGGACTTCGTCGCTTCCGGCGCCAACTACTTTGACGAGGTGCTGGGCTTCCTCGGCCATGTGGATCGTTTCGACTGGAAACTGATCGGCAAGCGCGAGATGTATGTGCCGTACAACGACAACGCACTGGTCACCGCTTCGGTGGATGAAGCCTACGGCGCCCATCACCTGAACCCGGACAAACTGCGCTGGGAACTGCATCGGGTCTGGGAAGTGGAAGCCACGGTTGCCAACGGCAAGCGCCACGCGGTGCCCAAGCGCAAGTTCTACATCGACGAAGACTCGTGGATGGTGCTGTTGGTCGATGGCTACGACAGCGAAGGCAAGCTCTGGCGCACCAGCCAGGTGACGCCGTTCGTGTTGCCGCAGGTGCCGATGCTGGCCATGAAACCGGCGAATATCTTCAACTTGCAGGCCAACACCATGAGCTCGACGCAGTCGCTCAACGGCGCGACCTACACGATTGTCCCGCGCCATCCCGAGGCCCATTTCACGGGGGACGCGGTCGCCGCCGAAGGCGTGCGCTAAGGCCGTTGTCTACCTGCAGTTCCGGCATCCGGCGCTTGTTCGGTTGCCGGTTCCTTTGTCATGACTCGCCCCGTCGGCGCCGCGCATAGCGGCGACGTCGCGGGGACGTTTTGAAGTCGAGTACGTACCATGCTCACCCAGAATCTGCTTTTCCGGCGCTCGTTGTCCGCTGTTGTTGTCCTCTTCATCGCCGGGTTGTCGAGCGTTGCCCAGTCTGCCAATACCCCGTCCGTTCCTGATCTGCTGGATCTTCCCGCGTTGGAAAGCCAACGCGCCCAACAGGCACTGCAACTTGCGGTCACCCGTGCCGGCGACCGCCTGGTGGCGGTGGGCGAGCGCGGCATCGTGCGGCTTTCCGATGATCGCGGGCGCACGTGGCGCCAGGCCAGGCACGTGCCGGTGAGTGTGGCGCTGACGGCGGTGGTGTTTGTCTCCGCCACCGAAGGCTGGGCGGTGGGGCACAGCGGTGTGGTGCTGCACAGCGCGGACGGCGGTGAGACATGGACACGCCAGTTGGAGGGCAATCAGGTCGCGCAGATCGTTGTGCAGGACGCCCGTGAACGCGCGGCAGCAGGCGAGGCAGGCGCAGACCAGCAACTGCGTAGCGCCGAAGCGCTGGTTGAGGAAGGCCCGGATAAACCGTTTCTCGATGTGGCGTTCGTGAGCGCCACGCAGGGGTATGTGGTGGGGGCCTATGGACTGGCACTGCAAACACGCGACGGCGGCACCCATTGGCAATCGCTGATGGGACGGGTGCCGAATCCGCGCGGCCGGCACTTGTATCAGGTGCAGGTGCTCGACCAGCAACTGCTCCTGTGTGGCGAACAGGGAGCGCTGTTCCGTTCCACGGATGGCGGGCGCAGCTTCGCCGAAATCCGCACCCCTTACAGCGGTACGTTTTTCGGTGCGCTGCTGCTCGACGGTCACGGCTTGCTCGCCTATGGCCTGCGCGGAAACGCCTGGCGCAGCCTTGACGATGGCCTGACGTGGCAGAAGGCGCAGATCGGCCAGCCGGTGACACTGAGCGCCGGATTGCGCCTGCGCGATGGATCGTTGTTGCTGGCTGACGAAAGCGGTCGCCTGCTGCGCAGTACCGATCATGCCGCCGATTTTGCAACGTTGCCCCTGCACCCCGGTACCGGTATCACCGGTCTGGTGCAAGCGAGTGATGGCGCGTTGATCCTCTCCAGTTCGCGGGGAATGTCGCGAATCGAGCCCGAGGCAATTGAAGCCGGAGTCAAGCCATGAGCCATATGCCGTCCCTGCCCGCCGATGCGGTGATTGCCGATCTGAACAAGTTCGACCAGCGCTCGGGCACCTTCGCCGAACGGCTGCTGTTCAACAACCGTCTGGCGATTACGCTGATCTGCCTGCTGATCACCCTGGTGCTGGGTTACCAGGCCCTGGGGCTTTCGCTGAATGCCGCTTACGAAAAGATGATCCCCACCGGCCATCCGTACATCGCCAATTTCCTGGAAAACCGTAAACAACTGGCCGGGATGGGCAACACCTTGCGCATTGCGGTGGAGGCCAAGGAGGGGTCGATTTTCGACGCCGACTACCTGGACACCGTGCGTCAGCTCAGCGATGAGGTGTTCCTGATTCCCGGCGTCGACCGGCCTTACATGAAGTCGCTGTGGGCCCCGGCGGTGCGCTGGACCGGCGTGACCGAAGACGGCCTGGACGGCGGCCCGGTGATTCCCGACGACTTCGACGGCTCGCCCCAGAGCCTCGAACAGGTGCGTATCAACGTCGAGCGCTCCGGTGAAATCGGGCAGTTGGTGGCGGCCAACTACAAGTCGAGCATTATCCTGGTGCCGCTGCAGGAGAAGATCGCCGAAACCGGCGAACGCATTGATTATCACGCGTTGTCCCAGCGTATCGAGCAACTGCGCGCCAAGTATGAGTCGGACAAAGTCGCCATCCATGTCACCGGCTTTGCCAAGGTCGTGGGGGATCTGATCGACGGTCTGAAGCAGGTGCTGGTGTTCTTTGCCGCCGCCATCGCGATCTGCACCGCGGTGCTGTTCTGGTACACCCGATGCCTGCGCAGCACCTTGCTGGTGGTGTTGTGCTCGATGGTGGCGGTGGTGTGGCTGCTGGGTTTGCTGCCGACGCTGGGGTATGAGTTGGACCCGTACTCGGTATTGGTGCCGTTTCTGGTATTCGCCATCGGCATGAGCCACGGCGCGCAGAAAATGAACGGCATCATGCAGGACATCGGGCGTGGGACCCACCGGCTGGTGGCGGCGCGATACACGTTTCGCCGCTTGTTCCTCGCCGGCATGACTGCATTGCTGGCCGATGCGGTGGGCTTTGCGGTGCTGATGGTGATCGACATCCAGGTCATCCAGGACCTGGCCATCACCGCGAGCATGGGGGTGGCGGTGCTGATTTTCACCAATCTGGTGTTGCTGCCGATCCTGCTGTCGTACACCGGTGTCAGCCCGGCGGCGGCTCAACGCAGCCTGCGGGACGAGCGGCAGGAGCGTGACGACAGGGCGCACAAGAAACACCCGTTCTGGGCGTTCCTCGACCTGTTCACCCGTCGCCCCTGGGCCACGGTCGCCGTGGCGCTCGGGCTGGTCCTGGGGGGCGTGGGCCTGGCGGTGAGCACGCAGTTGAAGATCGGCGACACCGACCCGGGCGCGCCGGAGTTAAGGCCGGACTCGCGCTACAACCGCGACAATGCCTTTATCGTCGCCAACTACGCCGCGAGCAGCGACGTGTACATCGTGATGGTCAAGACCCCGCAATATGCCTGCGCCCACTACAGCACCTTGCACACCGTGGATGCACTGGAGCGCGAGTTGCAGCAACTGCCGGGGGTCGAGACCACCAGTTCGCTCGCCGGGTTGGCCAAGACCGCCAATGCGGGCATGAACGAGGGCAGTCTCAAATGGTTCGAGATGCCGCGCTCCCAGGACATGCTCAATTCGATCATCACCCGCGCGCCCCGGGAAATGTTCAACCAGAACTGCGATCTGCTGACCCTTTACGCCTACCTCAAAGACCACAAGGCCGACACGCTCACCAGTGTGGTCAATACCGTGGAAGCCTTCGCGGCCAAGTACGGCACGGACGACATCCGTATCCTCAATGCCGCCGGGAATGCCGGGGTCGAGGCTGCGACCAACATCGTGGTGAAGAAAGCCAACACGCAGATGTTGTTCCTGGTCTACGCCGCCGTGATCGTACTGGCCTTCATCACGTTCCGCTCATGGCGTGCGGTGGTGTGCGCGGTGCTGCCGCTGATGCTCACCTCCGTGCTGTGCGAGGCGTTGATGGTGGGGCTGAACATCGGCGTCAAAGTCGCCACGCTGCCGGTGATCGCACTGGGCGTGGGCATCGGCGTGGACTACGCGCTGTATGTGATGACGGTGACCCTGACGCACTTGAAAGCGGGCATGACGCTGTCGCAGGCGTATTACAAAGCACTGATTTTCACCGGCAAGGTGGTGGTGCTCACCGGTATCACCCTGGGCATCGCGGTGGCCACATGGGCGTGGTCGCCGATCAAGTTCCAGGCCGATATGGGCATCTTGCTGGCCTTCATGTTCGTCTGGAACATGCTCGGCGCGCTGATTCTACTGCCGGCCCTGGCGCACTTTTTGTTGCGCCCCAAGGCAGCGGTTGCGCACGTCTGAGTGGAATGATTGCCAACGCCGGCGCGGTCCCTCCGCGGAGCGCCGGATAAGCGTCACGTCGGTGAAAAGGACGGAGTTACGATGCTGAGTAAATTGAGCCTGCATCCACGGGATCTGCTCGCGCTGCTGTCGCTCGCGGTTGCCGCGTTCGCCAGCGGAGTCGATGCCCTCGGCTGGCAGGCCGGCTGGTTGCTGGTGATGGTCGTGTCGGGGGTGTGCCTGCTGCACGGGATTGGCCAGCGCGAGCAACGGGTTGTGGCGGCGCTGGCGCATACCCGTGCACTGCTCGACGACCGGCAACGGGTGGCGGGTGGCGCCGTGGATTCAATCGAGCGCCTGCAGGCGGTGCTGCATGACAAGGTGACCGCGGTCAAACGCATGCGCAGCCTGGCCTGCGACCTCACCGTGGCGACCGGCACGCTGGTGTCGGGCTTTACCGAAGCGGTGGCCACGGCGGACCGTCAGTCCGCGATGGCCCGCGACGCCATGGTGGACGTTGAAACCATGGCCGAGCAGGCCCGCGTGACCGCCACCGAAGCGACGGTTCTGGCGGAGGCGAGCAGCAGCGCACGCGACCAGGTCAGCGCCGGTGGCGAGCAGGTGCAACGGGTCGCCGACGATATGCTGGATCTGTCCAACGTCGTGGCCTCGGTGGCCGAAGAGTTCGACTGCGTGCGCGAGCAGGTGGCGCGGGTCGGTGAAATCGTTGCAATCATCCAGAGCATTGCCGGGCAAACCAATCTGTTGGCGCTCAATGCCGCCATCGAGGCGGCGCGTGCCGGTGAGCAGGGGCGCGGTTTCAGCGTGGTCGCCGATGAAGTGCGCAAGCTCGCCGAAAACACCGGTAGCGCCACCCTCAGTGTGGGCGAGATCATTTCCCTGATTGGCCAGAGCATCGACCGCCTTGACCAGCGCCTGGCCCAGACCCGGCAAGGGGCCGCGCAAGGGGTGACGCGTGCCAACCAGGCCTCGGCGGTGTTGAACGGTATTGCCGCCACGTCCCACAGCATGCAGCAGGCGGTGCATGGCATTGCCGAACGCGCCGGCAGCGAGACGCAAACGGCGCGCAAGGTGCTGGCCGACTCCAGCATAGTGGCGCGCCTGGCCGCCGAACTGGACAACAACGTCAACGGTTGCAACGCCGGCCTGCGCGGGCTGATGCTGGGCCTGGTCGACCTCAAAAGCCTGGCCGGTGAAATTGACGTCAGCCGCGATGCACATGCCGCCATGCTGGAGGCTGTCGAAGAAATCCGTGCCCATAACATCATGGTGTTGAATGCCCGCGAAACAGCGCAGATGCTCGCGCATATTCAGCGTATTCACGTGCTGGACCGGGAGATCGATGCCTGGCTCGCGCAGGCGATAACCGAATGCGAGCCGGTTGATGCACGGCGCAGTGACAATCTGTTGGCCGTGCGCAAAGCGCTGGACGCCTACCGGCAGGTGCGTGACGAGTTGCTGGAGGCCGCGCAAAGTGGGAGGCTTGAGCACGCGCTTGAACGCGGTACGCCATTGGTTCGTCAGGCCTACCACGTGGTAAAGGAGGCATGCGCCGCATTAGCCGCTTAGACTCGGCCCATGACGAAGGCACTGGATCGCTTGTAGAACAATAAACGCCAGCGGCGTGGCAAGGGCTCAGGCCTTCCAGTCGACTGGTCCGCGATGGGCTGGGCTTTAGGTATTTACATGGCAGAGCAACCTCTGATTGAGCGCTTCAATCTTCGTTCACGACTGCGCTTCAATGTCGAAACCGGGCAAATCTGGCTCGACGAGAACCGCATGCTCTTGATGCATGCCAAGGCGTTCGGCGCTTTACGCCAGGAACTGATCGAATCCCTTGGGCCCAGCCGCGCCAAAGGGCTGCTGTTTCGGATGGGCTTCGCCGCCGGCCAGCACGATGCCGATCTCGCCCAGAAACTGTTCGGTGAAGGCGACAACTACGACGTATTCAAGATCGGCCCCGAGTTGCACGCGTTCGAGGGTTTGGTGCGCTCGACCATTATAGAGGCCAAGATCGATTGGGAAGACGGCAGCTTTTTTGGCACGGTCAATTGCGATAACTCCTGGGAAGCCGAGTCCCATTTGCAGTTGTTCGGAGTCAGTGCCGAGCCGAGTTGCTGGAACCTGGCCGGCTACGCATCGGGCTATGTCACGCGCTTCTTCAATCGGGTGGTGATCTTCCGCGAAACCCAATGTGTCTGTTGTGGTGCCTCCAGTTGCATGTTGGAAGGACGGCCAATCGAGGCCTGGGGGGATGCGGATTTTTTGCAGCATTGTCTGCGCCCCGAAGATGCGCAAACCACCTTCGAGCAGTTGCAGGAGGAGCTATGGCAACTGCGCGGCTGGCAACGTGAACAGCGCCCGCCGGGCAAGTTGGTGGGCAGCTCGCCGGCCTTTACCGCCGCCTTCAGCCTGCTGAGCAAAGCCGCCAACAGCCCCATCACCGTGTTGCTGCTCGGCGAAACCGGGGTGGGCAAGGAAGTGTTCGCGCGCTGGCTGCACGAAAACAGCGGGCGCGATGAAAAGCCTTTTGTGGCGGTCAATTGTGCCGCCATTCCCAATGACTTGATCGAGTCTGAACTGTTCGGTGTGCAGAAGGGCGCCTATACGGGCGCCCAGGTTTCGCGCCCCGGCAAGTTCGAGCGCGCCGATGGCGGCACGCTGTTTCTCGATGAGTTGGGCGAGCTGTCGCCGGCGGCTCAGGTCAAGTTGCTGCGCGTCCTCCAGACCGGCGAGGTCGAGCGCCTGGGCGATGACAAAGTGCGCAAGGTCAACGTGCGCCTGGTGGCGGCGACCAACGTCAATTTGCAGCAGGCGATTGCCGACGGTCGTTTTCGCGCTGACCTCTACTACCGCCTGGCCACGTACCCCCTGGAGATTCCACCGCTGCGCAAGCGCAAGTCGGATATTCCCGTGCTGGTTGCCGTGCTGCTGGAAAAATACACGCCGCTGTACCACAAGACCATTCAAGGCGTGAGCGATCTGGCCATGCAGGGCCTGATGGCCTACGACTGGCCGGGCAATGTCCGTGAACTGGAAAACCTGGTGGAGCGTGCGGTATTGCTGGTGCCGTCTGGCGGGCACATTGAATTGCAGCATCTTTTCCCTGGCGTGGCGCCGGTGACCGCACAAGGCGCGGTGATAGACCGCGAAGGCAAAGTGGGCAACGCCGACGAGGCCAGGACCGACCAATTGTATGAAACCTTGCTGGTCGACGGTTTCGACCTGCAGGCCCATGAAGCGCGTTTGCTGCAGCTTGCCGTCACACGCGCGCATGGCAACCTGACCCATGCGGCGCGCCTGCTGGGTATCACCCGCCGGCAGTTGGCGTACCGGGTGAAACAGGCATTGGGGGATGACAGCCCGGCCGCGAGCGCCTGACAAAAACGTACAGCCGCCACCCCTTCGGCGCGCCGCTACTGCGCCTTTGCGCTTGCAGTTGTTTTGGCTCGCGAGTGGAGGATGCGGCTGCGCCGTTTTCGCCTTAAAGCACCCTGCGGTGCTTTTTTTTCGCCTGTTTTACTGACCGTCGCGGCCGTTCGTTGGTCGGTGCCCCGGCCTTTGCGCAAGCGCCCTGACGTTTTTGTAAGGCTGGAAGGGGGGATGGACATAAACGTCAGTCCAGGGGCTGGGTCCAGTGTCCGGTTTTTCATGGTAAGTCGTTTTAAATCAATCATTTACCTTTATTGGCATCATCTCTGCAATGCAGGGTTGAGTGTGTGAACCCGGCTCCTGTCCGCCTGCCCAGGCGGTACGGAGCCAACCTCATCCAGCCAATAAAGGAGACAATAAATGGCGATGACAGGTGTATTGCGTCCGGGCCATGCCCAGGTGCGCGTGTTGAACCTTGAAGAAAGCGTTCATTTCTATCGCAATGTGCTGGGGCTGGTCGAGACCGGGCGTGACGATCAGGGACGGGTGTACTTCAAGTGCTGGGATGAGCGCGATCACAACTGCTATGTGATCCGTGAAGCGGACACTGCCGGTATCGACTTCTTCGGCTTCAAGGTACTGGACAAGGCCACCCTGGAGAAGCTCGATGCCGACCTGCAGGCCTACGGGCTGGCCACCACCCGCATCCCCGCCGGTGAGTTGCTGGAAACCGGCGAGCGTGTGCGCTTTGAATTGCCCTCGGGCCATCTGATTGAGCTGTACGCCGAAAAGAGCTGTGTCGGCAACGGTATTCCTGAAGTCAACCCAGCCCCGTGGAATGCGCTGCGCGAGCACGGTATTGCGCCGATTCAGTTGGACCACTGCCTGCTGTACGGTCCCAACATTGCGCAAGTGCAGAAAATCTTCACCGAGGTCCTGGGCTTCTACCTGGTCGAACGCGTCCTCAACCCGGAGGGCGACGGTGACGTCGGCATCTGGCTGTCGTGTTCGCACAAGGTCCATGACATCGCCTTCGTTGAATATCCCGAGAAGGGCAAGCTGCACCACTGTTCGTTCCTGCTCGAGTCCTGGGAGCAGGTGCTGCGTGCCGGCGACATCATGTCCATGAACGAAGTGAACGTCGATATCGGCCCCACCCGCCATGGCGTGACCCGCGGTTGCACCATCTATGCCTGGGACCCCTCCGGTAACCGCTTCGAGACCTTCATGGGCGGCTACCACCCCTATCCGGACTACCAGCCGCTGTCCTGGACCTACGACAACTTCGCCCAGGGCCTGGACTACCCGCAACGCAAGTTGCACGAATCGTTCCTGACCGTCGTGACTTGAGGGCGCTCCCATGAGCTTCCCTGATCAGTCACTCGAGATGCAGCCGGCCGACATGGACACGCGCAAGCGTTACGTGCGTGTCACCGGCAGTCGTGGCAGCCAGTTTGTCGAATTCGACTTTGCCATCGGCGAGCCCGAATTATTCGTGGAAATGATCCTGACGCACGAGGCCTTTGCCGAGTTCTGCCAAGCCAACCAGGCGCGCCCCATGGCGGCGTTGCCTGAGGTCGCAGATGAGGATGAGGACGACGCCCGGCAATGGGACTGGCGTCTGGCGGATGCCACTCAGGTTCGTTTCAAAAACTAATCGTTGTTGACGCTTCACCCTGAGTGAGGCGTTCGTGGGAGTCAGCTATGCACATCGATCTTCGTACGGTCAGCATCCAGCCCTTGCGGCAGACGTTCGACCATTTGGCCCGTCGGTTTGGCGACAAACCTTCCTCGCGGTACCAGGAAGGCAGCTACGACATTCAACCGGTGGAAAACCTGCATTACCGGCCGACCTGGGACCCGGATCAAACCCTCTACGACGCCAGCGTCACCCAAATCGTGATGAGCGACTGGTACGTGTTGAAAGACCCGCGCCAGTTCTATTACAGCACCTACACGCTGGCACGCGCGCGGCAGCAGGAAACCACCGAAGCCAACTTCAACTTCGTGGAAACCCGCGGTCTGGTGGACCTGTTGCCGGACGCACTGCGCCAACGCGTCCTCAACCTGCTGGTGCCGCTGCGCCATGCCGCCTGGGGCGCCAACCTCAACAACACGTTCATCTGCAGCTATGGCTACGGAACGGTGTTCACCCAGCCGTGCATGTACCACGCGATGGATAACCTCGGCATCGCCCAGTACCTGTCGCGCATCGGCCTGCTGCTGGGCGCAACCGAAGCCCTGGACGCCGGCAAGGCGGCCTGGATGGAGGGCGATGCCTGGCAAGGGCTGCGTCGTTACACCGAGGACTGCCTGGTGGTGCGCGATCCGTTCGAGCTGTTTGTCGCGCAGAACGTGGCTTTGGACGGCTTGCTGTACCCGCTGGTGTACCAGGGCATCGTCGACGATCAGTTCGCCGCCGCTGGCGGATCGCTGGTGGCCATGCTCACCCAGTTCATGAGCGACTGGTTCGATGAAACGCGCAAGTGGGTGGACGCGGTGATGAAGGTGGCGGCTGCCGAATCCGAACATAACCGCGCGCTGTTGCAGGCCTGGACAATCCAGTGGCGCGACCGCGCTGCCGCGGCCCTGCTGCCGGTGATCGAGCAAGAGTTTGCCGGCAACGCGGATGAAGTGATGAGCGAGCAACTGGCTGCCTTCCGGGTACGCCTGGATAAAACCGGTGTTGAGGTCTGAGGAGCGGCTATGTCGACTGTATTTATTGCACTGCAAACCAATGAAGAAACCCGCCCGATCATCGAAGCGATCGAGCTGGATAACCCCGAGGCCGTGGTCAACCGCGAGCCGGCCATGGTCAAGATCAACGCCCCGGGCCGCCTGGTCATTCGCCGCGAAAGCATCGAAGCGCAACTGGGCCGCAGCTTCGACATGCAGGAGCTGAACATCAATCTGATCACGCTCTCCGGCAATGTCGACGAAGACGAAGACGCCTTGACCCTGACCTGGGGCAACTAAGCGAGGATATTTGGCATGGACATGAAAACCGTTCACAAAAAGCTCAATGCAAAAGACAAATACCGCCTGCTCACGCGCGACCTCGCCTGGGAGCCGTCGTACCGCACCGAGGAGGAGATTTTCCCCTACATCGCCTATGAAGGCTTGAAGATCCATGACTGGAACAAGTGGGAAGATCCGTTCCGCCTGACCATGGACGCCTACTGGAAATACCAGGCCGAAAAGGAGCGCAAGTTCTACGCCATCATCGACGCCCACGCGCAGAACAATGGCCACCTCAACATCACCGATGCGCGCTACCTGTCGGCGCTGAAAATCTTCCTGCAGGCCATCAGCCCCGGTGAGTATGCCGCGCACAAAGGCTTTGCGCGCGCGGGTCGAGAGTTTCGCGGCGTCGGTACGCAAGTGGCCTGCCAGATGCAGGCCATCGACGAGCTTCGCCATGCGCAGACGCAAATCCACGCCTTGTCCAACTACAACAAGTTCTACAACGGCTTCCATGCCTTTGCCGATCAGCGCGACCGCATCTGGTACACCTCGGTGGCCCGCTCGTTCTTTGACGATGCGATGTCTGCCGGTCCGTTCGAGTTCATGATCGCCATCGGCTTTTCGTTCGAGTACGTACTCACCAACCTGCTGTTTGTGCCGTTCATGTCCGGCGCCGCCTATAACGGCGATATGGCCACGGTCACCTTTGGCTTCTCCGCGCAGTCGGACGAAGCGCGGCACATGACCCTCGGCCTGGAGTGCATCAAGTTCATGCTCGAGCAAGACCCGGCCAACCTGCCGATCGTCCAAGGCTGGATCGACAAGTGGTTCTGGCGCGGCTTCCGCGTGCTGGGCCTGGTCAGCACCATGATGGATTACATGCTGCCCAAGCGCGTGATGTCGTGGCGCGAGGCCTGGGAGATCTACGGCGCCGAGAATGGCGGCGCGCTGTTCAAGGACCTGGCGCGTTACGGTATCCGCCCACCCAAGAGCTGGGACGATGCCGAGGCCAGCATCGACCACATGTCCCACCAGTTCATGCTGGGTCTGTACCAGTGGAGTTTCGGGACCGCGTTCCACGCCTGGATTCCGTCGGATGACGACATGCAGTGGCTGTCCGCCAAGTACCCGACCACGTTCGACAAGTACTACCGCCCGCGCTGGGAGCACATCAAGAAAATGGCGGCGGCCGGCACCCCGTTCAAGAACTACGGCCTGGCCAAATTGTGCCAGTGCTGCCAGTTGCCTACGGTGTTCACCGAGCCGGATGACCCGACCCTGATCTGCCATCGGCAGGTGCAGTACAAGGGCGACAAGTACCACTTCTGCTCCGATCACTGCATGGGCATCTTCAACAACGAGCCGGAAAAATACATCCAGGCCTGGCTGCCGATGCCGGCGCTGTTCCAGGCGCCCACCCATGGTGACCTGGGCGCATGGATGGACTGGGTGTCACTAAAGGACGGCCAGGACAACGGCGACTTCGCCGACTCCCAGGACCGCCGCAACTTCGAGATGTGGCGCGGCATGGCGACGTCCAACCAGTAACCACGTGACAACCCGACGGGCGTGGCCGACGCATTCGGCGGCCACGCCCCGCTAACAAGAATAAGGAGAGCACCATGCCTGTAGTCGCCCGTAAAGAGTACGTGGGCGTTGCCCGTGATCGCGTTGAAAACTTCAATGGCAAGCAGTTGGTGTACGCCAGCTGGGATCACCACTTGCTGTTCGCAGCCCCGTTCCTGCTGTGTCTGACGCCGCAAACCACGTTTGCCCAGTTGCTGGAAACGGCCCTTGCACCTTTGCTGCAGGCCGACCCGGATGCCGCGCTGATCGACTGGCAGCACGTGCAATGGCTCAAGGACAACCAACCCTGGGTGCCCGACCTGGACGCCAGCCTGGTTGCCAACGGCATCGGCCACAAAGACCAGTTGCGCTTCAAGACGCCCGGTCTCAACACCCTATGTGCGACCCACTGAGGGGGCGAGTCATGAGCTATGAATTAACGATCGAGCCGCTGGGTCAAACCATTGCAATCGAAGAAGGCCAAACCATTCTCGACGCCGCGTTGCGCGCCGGTATCTACCTGCCGCATGCCTGCTGCCACGGGCTGTGTGCCACCTGCAAAATCCAGGTGGTCGATGGCGAGATCGAGCATGGCGAAGCCTCCAGCTTTGCCCTGATGGATTTCGAGCGCGAAGAGAAAAAGTGCCTGGCCTGCTGTGCCACCGCCGAAAGTGATTTGGTGATCGAGGCGCAAATCGACGAAGACGACGACGCACAAAACCTGCCGGTGCGTGATTTCGCAGGCACCGTCAGCCGCATTGAAACCCTGACGCCGACCATCAAGGGCGTGTGGATCAAGCTCGACGCGCCCGAAGGCATGCACTTCCAGGCCGGTCAGTACATCAACCTGCAGCTACCCGACGGCATTGGCAGTCGGGCCTTTTCGGTGGCCAACGCACCGGCGCCCGGCAGCGAGATTGAGTTGAACATCCGCATCGTGCCCGGTGGCCGAGGCACTGCGTATGTACACGAGCAATTGCAGGTCGGCGAGCGGGTGGGCATCACCGGTCCGTACGGGCGCTTTTTCGTGAAAAAGTCGGCGCGCCTGCCCGTGATCTTCATGGGCGGCGGCTCGGGGTTGTCGAGCCCGCGCTCGATGATTCTCGATCTGTTGGCGCAAGGTTTTGAGCTGCCGATTACTCTGGTCTACGGTCAACGTAACCGTGACGAGCTGTACTACCACGACGAGTTTCTCGCCATGGCCGAGCAATACCCGAACTTCACCTACGTGCCGGCGTTGTCCCATGAACCTGAAGGCTCATCGTGGCCGGGCTTTCGTGGCTTCGTGCATGAGGCCGCCAAAGCCCACTTCGACAACGACTTCCGCGGACACAAGGCGTACTTGTGCGGCCCGCCGCTGATGATCGACGCCTGTATCAGTACCTTGATGCAGGGACGCTTGTTCGAGCGCGATATCTACATCGAGAAGTTCATCTCGGCGGCGGATGCGCAGCAGGTTCGCAGCCCCCTGTTCAAAGCGATTTGATCCACCGGCCCCGCCCCTCGAACGATGCGAGAGGGGCGGACGAGGCCTGCCGCCCAGCCGTTTTAGACATACCTTAAGGGTATCGAGTGAGGCCAAATAAAGTATTAGTCGGTATTTGCCGGCTTTTCTAGACTCGCACTCAGTGACTCATGCCGGACTGGCCGTGGCAGGTACAGGCGGTCGTCATACGAACAATAACTACGGAGCTCTCATGCGCCAGATCAAGCACTTCATTGCCGGTGAGTTTACCGACGCTGCCAGTGGTGTACGGTTCAACAAACACTCCCCGCTGGACAACAGCGTCATCTGCTCGGTCAGCGAAGCCGGGCGTGGCGAGGTGGATGCGGCCGTCAGCGCCGCGCGCAATGCCCTGCAGGGCGAATGGGGCCGCCTGAGCACCGACCAGCGCGTGGAGCTGCTGTACGGCGTGGCCAACGAAATCACCCGCCGCTTCGATGACTTCGTCGAAGCGGAGATGTCCGACACCGGCCAGCCCGAGCACGTGATGAAGCATGTGTTCATCCCGCGCGGCGCGGCCAACTTCAAAGTGTTCGCCGACGTGATCAAGAACGTCGCCAGTGAGTCGTTCCAAACGGACACCCCCGACGGCCGTGGCGCATTGAACTACACGACGCGCCGGCCCAAGGGCGTGATCGGGGTGGTCTGCCCGTGGAACGCGCCCTTCATGTTGATGACCTGGAAGGTCGGCCCGGCCCTGGCCTGCGGCAATACCGTGGTGGTCAAGCCATCGGAGGAGTCACCGCAGACGGCCACCTTGCTGGGCGAAGTGATGAACACGGTCGGCATTCCCAAGGGGGTGTACAACGTGGTGCATGGCTTCGGTCCCGATTCGGCCGGGGAGTTCGTCACCCGGCATCCGCAGGTCGATGCCATTACCTTTACCGGCGAGACGCGTACCGGCACGGCCATCATGAAAGCCGCTGCCGAAGGCATGCGTGATGTGTCGTTCGAGCTGGGCGGCAAGAACGCTGGCATTGTGTTCGCCGATGCCGACTTCGAAGCGGCAGTGGAGAGCTTCTCCCGTTCGGTGTTCCTCAATACCGGGCAGGTGTGCCTGGGCACTGAGCGGGTGTATATCGAGCGGCCGATCTTCGAGCGTTTCGTGCAGGCGCTGAAGGCCAGGGCCGAGGCGGTGAAGTACGGCCGCCCCGATGATCGTCACGCCAATTACGGCCCGCTGATCAGCCAGGAACACCGGGAAAAAGTCCTGTCGTACTACCGCAAGGCGGTCGAGGAGGGCGCCACCGTCGTGACCGGCGGCGGGGTGCCGCAGATGCCGTCCGACCTGGCAGCTGGCGCCTGGGTGCAACCGACCATCTGGACCGGCTTGCCGGAGAGCGCGACGGTCGTGCAACAGGAAATTTTCGGCCCGTGCTGCCACATCTCTCCCTTCGATAGCGAAGACGACGTGGTCGCCAAGGCCAACGCCACCGAGTACGGCCTGTCGACCACCATCTGGACCAGCAACCTGGCGCGTGCGCACCGCATGGCGGCCCGCATCGACGTGGGCATCACCTGGATCAACAGCTGGTTCCTGCGCGACTTGCGTACGCCGTTCGGCGGTTCCAAACAGTCCGGGATCGGCCGTGAAGGCGGCGTGCATTCGCTGGAGTTCTACACCGAAACCCGCAACGTCTGCGTGAAACTCTGAGGCTCCCCCATGAATCAGCAAACCATCGAGCAGTATGGCGACGAGCTGTATCAGGCGTTCGTGTCCCGTCGCGTCATCGCGCCGTTGCTCAGTCGTGAACCGCAGATCCGCATCGAGGATGCCTACCGCATCCAGGAGCGGTTCATTGCCCGTCGCCTGGCCGCCGGGGAAACCATCGTCGGCAAGAAGATCGGCGCCACCAGCAAGCCCGTGCAGGACTTTCTCGGGGTGTACCAGCCGGACTTCGGCATGCTCACCTCGGGCATGGTGTTTGCCGACGGCGACACCCTCGACCTGGGCCAGATGATCCAGCCCAAGGCCGAGGCGGAACTGGCCTTTGTCCTCAAGCACGACCTCAAGGGCCCGGGCATCACCGCCATGGACGTGATTCGGGCCACGGACTATGTGGTGCCGTGTTTTGAAGTGGTCGATTCACGCATCCGCGACTGGCAAATCAAGATCCAGGACACCGTGGCGGACAACGCCTCCTGTGGTGTGTTTGTGCTGGGCACGACCCAGGGCGATCCGCGCCGGCTGGATATCACCCTGGCCGGCATGGTGCTGGAGAAGAACGGCGAAGTGTTCTCCACCGGCGTCGGCGCCGCCGTGCAAGGCTCGCCCGCCAATGCCGTGGCCTGGCTGGCCAATACGCTGGGTGAACTGGGCATTCCGTTCAAAGCGGGGGAGGTGATCCTCTCCGGCTCGCAGTCGGCGCTGGTGCCGGTGGCGGATGGCGACGAGTTGGTCTGCCGGGTCGGCGGCCTGGGCAGTTGCCGGGTGAAGTTTTCTGGAAGGAGTGCCGTATGAGCCGCGAACTGACGCTGTCCCGCGAAGATATCGTGCGCCTGTGCGAACGGGTCGAAGGCGCACAGACCCGCGCTTATGCCATTCCAAAACTGACCGACGACTACCCGCAGATGACCATCGCCGATGGCTACGCGGTGCAGAACGAACTGCGTCGCCGCTATATCGCCCAGGGGCACAGGCAAGTCGGCTGGAAAGCCGGGCTGACGTCCAAGGCGAAGATGCTGCAAATGGGCGTCAGCGTGCCTTCGATCGGCTTTCTGACCGACCGCATGGCGCGCCCCGAAAGCTCGGCGATCAGCACCTCCGACCTGGTTCATCCACGGGTCGAGTGCGAAGTCGCATTCGTCATGAAGGCCGACCTGCGCGGCCCGGGTTGCACTGCCGCCGATGTGTTGGCCGCGACCGACTATGTACTCCCGGCGGTGGAAATCATCGACTCGCGGTTTTCCGGCTTCAAGTTCGACCTGGCCAGCGTGATTGCGGACAACGGTTCGTCGGCGCGCTTCGTCGGCGGCGGGCGTAGCCGCTATGTCGCGGATCTGGACCTGCCGACCCTGGGTGTGGTGATGGAAAAGAATGGCGAGATCGTGACCATGGGCGCCGCCGCCGCGGTGATGGGGCATCCGGCTGAGGCCATCGCCATGTTGGTGAATATCCTCGCCGAGATGGACGAGTCATTGCCCGCCGGCAGCTTTGTGATGAGCGGCGGCATTACCGAAGCGATCGCGGTGAAGCCCGGCGACAGCATCGTGGCGCGCTTCCAAGAGTTGGGCAGCGTATCGATGCGCTTCGTTGAATAACCACAAGCACCCAGGAGGCAGTCATGCCCATTATTGAAATGCATTTGGCCGAGGGCCGTACTGCCGAGCAAAAGAGCCGTATGGCTGTCGCGGTCACTGAAGCGGTGTGCCTCAGCCTGCAATGCCCCGCGGAAACCGTAAGAATTCTGATCACCGAGCACGCGCGCGACGGGTTTTACGTGGCCGGCCTGGACATGGCCCAGCGCGCCGCCAAGCAGCGGGAGCAGGGCCAATGAAAAAGATCAAATGTGCGCTGATCGGTTCCGGCAACATCGGCACCGACCTGATCTACAAGATCCTGCGCAGCCCGGTGCTTGAACCGGTATGGATGGTGGGCATCGACCCGAACTCCGAAGGGCTGTTGCGGGCCCGCGAAATGGGCTTGAAAACCACCCACGAAGGCGTCGATGGCCTGCTCCCGCACGTGTTGGAGGACGGCATTCAGATCGCTTTTGATGCCACCAGTGCCTATGTGCATGCGGAAAACAGCCGCAAGCTCAATGCCCTGGGCGTGTTGATGATCGACCTGACCCCGGCGGCCATCGGCCCGCTCTGTGTACCGCCGGTGAACCTGCGCGAACACGCCAAGACGCTGCAGATGAACGTCAACATGATCTCCTGCGCGGGGCAGGCCACCATTCCCATCGTTAACGCTGTCTCGCGCATTCAAAGCGTGGCATATGCGGAAATCGTTGCCAGTTTGGCGTCAAAATCGATTGGCCCGGGCACCCGCGCCAACCTGGATGAATTCACCAATACCACTTCGAGCGCCATCGAGAAAATCGGTGGTGCGCGCAAGGGCAAGGCGTTGGCCATCATCAACCCGGCCGAGCCGCCCATGATGATGCGCAACACCATCTATTGCCTGACCGATGAAGAGCCCGATCGTGTGCGCATCCGAGAATCGATCCTGCAAATGATCACCGAAGTGACGAAGTACGTGCCCGGTTATCGCCTGGTCAACGGTCCCATTTTCGACGGCAAGAAAGTCTCGATATTCATGGAGGTGGCCGGCCTGGGTGACTACCTGCCCACCTACGCGGGTAACCTGGACATCATGACCGCGGCCGCCACCCGCACTGCCGAAATGTTTGCCGAGGAAATTCTCGCCGGCACGCTTCACCTTAAAGCCCCGGAGGTCGCGTAATGAGCCAGTCCAACCCTACGAGCCTGCAGGGCCGCAAAGTGATCCTGCATGACATGTGCCTGCGCGATGGCATGCACGCCAAGCGCGAGCAGATCAGCGTGGCGCAAATGGTCAAGGTCGCCACTGCGCTGGACGATGCCGGGGTGCCTTACATTCAGGTCACCCATGGCGGTGGTTTGGGTGGCAATTCGCTGCAGCACGGCTTTGCTCCGCACAGCAACGAGGAATACATCAGCGCGGTAGCTCCGCTGATGAGGCAGGCGAAGATTTCCGTGCTGCTGATTCCGGGGCTGGGCACCATGAAAGAGCTGCAGTCGGCTTACGATTGCGGCGCGCGCAGCGTACACGTCGCCACCCATTGCACTGAGGCGGACACATCGCCGCAGCACATTGCCTACGCGCGAAAGCTGGGTATGGATACCTCCGGGTTCCTGATGATGGCGCACCTCAATGATGCGGCCGGCATCGCCCGGCAGGGCAAGCTGATGGAGTCCTACGGCGCGCAGACGGTGTACGTCACCGACTCGGCCGGCTACATGTTGCCGGAAGACGTGAAGGCCCGGGTCGGGGCGCTGCGCGAGGTGCTGAACCCGGAAACCGAGATCGGCTTCCATGGCCACCACAACCTGGGCATGGGCGTGGCCAACTCGATTGCCGCCATCGAGGCCGGCGCGAGCCGGATCGACGGATCGGTCGCGGGGCTGGGGGCCGGGGCGGGCAATACACCGTTGGAGGTGTTCGCCGCCGTGTGTGAGCGTATGGGGATCGAAACCGGCAGCGACCTGTTCAAGCTGATGGACGTGGCCGAGGACATCATCGTACCGATGATGGAGCACATCGTGCGGGTGGACCGTGAGTCGCTGACCCTTGGCTATGCCGGTGTCTACTCCACCTTCCTGCTGCACGCCAAACGCGCGGGCCTGCAGTTCGGCGTTCCGGCGCGCGACATCCTGGTGGAGCTGGGACGCAAAAAAATGATCGGTGGCCAGGAAGACATGATTCAGGACACCGCCCTCACCATGGCTAAAGAGCGTGGCGTTCTGTTGCCGACGTGATGGCTCGCAGGGGCGTGCGCTGCATGCCCCTGACTCGATGCGAGGGTTGAACATGAATACGCAAAAAGAATTGGCTGTGGTCGTCGGGGCCACGGGGGCGTTTGGCCGGCAGATTGTTGCGCGGTTAAGCGCCAGTCACCTGGATGTGGTCGCCGTGGCGCGCAGTGCTGACGCACTCGACGAACTGGTTGATCGACATCCCGGGTTGATCGCCTGCATGGCCGACATCGCCAGCGATAGCGCGGTGGCGAGCATCCGCGCCGCGCTGGACCGGCCGGTGCGCATGATTGTGCATGGGCCCGGCGTGGCGGTCGTCGGCGGAATTCTCGATGCGCCCACCGCCGCGCTGACGGATGCGGTGAATATCAAGGTCGGCGGGTTGTTGCGCCTGGTGCGGGCGGTGGATGAGCGCCTGGTGAAAGGCTCGCGGTTGGTGGCCATCGGTGGTCACTACGGCTTTGAACCTACGGCCTATGCCGCCGCTGCCGGGGTGGCCAATGCGGCGCTGGTGAATGCCGTGCGCCAACTCAGCCTGGCCTATGGCGAGCGCGGTATTACCGCGCACCTGATCGCTCCAGGACCGGCGGACACCGAGCGCTTGCACCGGGTGGCGGCAGACCGTGCCCGGCAGCGTGGCATCAGTGCCGAGGCGGTGCTGCGCGAGATGTGCGCGGAGTCGTCTATCGGCGCCTTTACCACGCCTGCCCAAGTGGCCTGGGCCGTGAGCCTGTTGCTGGCGCCCGAAGCCGATGCGATGACCGGCTCGTCGCTGATGTTGGATTCCGGGCGGCGTCGCGGCCTGCCGTAAGTGTCCTGCGCATCGACCTGTCAGGTAATAAAACCAAGAATAGCCAGCGAGATTGCCCCTATGCCTGTCGTGAACTTTCACCTTGTGGACGGCCATTGCACTGCCGAGCAAAAAGCGCGCTTGCTCAAGGACGCTTCACAGCTTTACAGCCTGCTGCTGCATTCACCCATTGAACGAGTCAGGGCCTTTATCACGTCGCACGCGACCGCCGAGTGTGCAGTGGGCGGCGAGATGGTTGAGGTCAGTGGTGTGCATGCGCCGTTTTTTGAGTTCATCGTGCTGGAAGGTCGCCCGCTGGATGAACGTCAAGCGTTAATGAGCGGCTTCACCGATCTGCTCAGCGAGCTGCTCGCGGTCGAGCGCAGCCTGATACGCGGTCGCTGCATCCGTGTTGACCCGCAGGATTGGTGCATTGGCGGGCGCGATGCCGCTGAGTTACGCAAACAGGAAATCCTCGACCGTGCAGTGCAAGCAGGCGGTGCCGAATGAACACAGGCGCGCTAGCGGTGGAAGCCGCGCCGAGACGTGAGCGTGCGCGATGAAATACCAGATCGTGATTGAAGATACCGGCGAGCAGTATCCCTGTGATGAGCGTGAGTCCGTTTTGGAAGGCATGGCGCGACTGGGGCGGCGGGGCATTCCCGTCGGTTGCCGGGGTGGCGGTTGCGGGGTGTGCAAGGTACGCATTCTCAGCGGCGAGTATGTCGCCAAGGTGATGAGCCGCGCCCATGTCAGTGCGGCCGAGCTGTCCGATGGAATCGTGTTGGCCTGCCGTGTTTTACCCGGCAGCGACTTATCGGTCGAGGTCACCGGCAAGATGAAAAAGACCATCGCTAATCCGAAATGAACGGTACATTTTTCCCGGCGCTCAATGAACTGATCGAACAGGCCCGTCACGTCCTTTGAACACTACGGTTCCCGTTGGGTGAGGCTGAGACAACCGAACTTCGCCGGGCTGATGCTGATCGTGTCCGCCAAGGGCAGTGGGCAGGCCACCGGCGCCGAGTACTTGATCGGCGTCTGCCTGGCCATGGCTTCGGCCTTTTTCTACGCCGTGGCGGCGGCGATCACCAAGCGCCTCAAGGACTTGCCTTGGGCGCCGATGGGCATCACGTCGAAAGTTTTGATAGGCGCGGTGGCCACCTGGTGTGCCGGGCACGATGACCAGCCCTCGGCCGCACGGTGGAACCCGCCTTGTTTTAACCCGCTGTTAGACGATGGAGCGCTGCGTGTTCTTCATCACCTTCCAGCATGGACTGGAGGATCTCGGGGCCGCTCCGACTCAGGAGCGATATTTTCATAGTTGATCCTTGGTGTTCCGGGCGGGGTTGCGGGTGAGCGAAGGGCCTAACGGGGCGTGCCCAGTTCGCGTATCTCGTCGTAGCGAGCCTGCAGTTCCTGACGCTGTTGCCTGCGTAACTGGCCCTGGGCGTAGCGACGGCGCTCGGTCAGCGTGTCAGGCAGCAAGGGGCGCACGGGGCTGGGGCGCCCAGCGGCGTCGACGGCGACCATGGTGAAGTAGCAACTGTTGGTGTGGCGCACGGTACGCTCATGGATATTCTCGGTCATGACCTTCACGCCGATCTCGAGCGAAGTGCGTCCGGTGTAGTTGACTGACGCCAGGAAGGTGACCAGTTCGCCGACGTGGATCGGCTCCTTGAAAATCACCTGGTCAACCGAAAGGGTGACCACGTAACGGCCTGCATAACGCTTGGCGCAGGCGAACGCCACTTCGTCGAGCATTTTCAACAACGCGCCGCCATGCACGTTGCCGGAGAAGTTGGCTTTGTCGGGGGTCATGAGCACGCTCATGCTCAGTTGGTAGCTGCCAGGTTCCATAGTTTCCTCATCACGGTAGGCATTGTCAGGGGCCCTTGTCGCCATGTAGGTCTGGCGCTTGAGGCTTTGCCTGGGGTGCATGACGTTAACAGCCAGCCGATGGAAGTAGCTATGTAATGAAGTGAAAGAGTGTATTTCGAATAAGTTAATAATTTACCGCAGTGCGTGTGTACTTTAGCGCTAGGTATAATTTAATTTTGTAAAATAAGAGCGGATGATAAAGTGCGCTGAACACAGCGCGCCTGTTATTGGGCTTTATTGTTGCACTATCTGAAATTACTATTTGCGTCGGGTGAAATAATGCGTCGCTATACCA
This sequence comes from Pseudomonas veronii, assembly GCF_002028325.1. Classification (NCBI taxonomy): domain Bacteria; kingdom Pseudomonadati; phylum Pseudomonadota; class Gammaproteobacteria; order Pseudomonadales; family Pseudomonadaceae; genus Pseudomonas; species Pseudomonas veronii. The sequence goes on from NZ_CP018420.1 coordinate 3,242,306, forward strand.
CAGTTTTAAGCAGCTTTATGTTGGCATTGATTATTCCGCAATTGACCCAGGCCGCCGTTTTCGGTTGGCAGGAAAAGGCACTGATTCAACCTGAGCAAGGGAGTGTGGAGGTCGAACTTAGTCCCACTTCGCCGAAGTCTTCCATTGAGGTTCATGACCTCGTTCTATTCCAGAAAAATGGCGAGAATTGGGCGCGTTTCAGTGTACCGGTGATGCACGCATTGACGGGCACGACCGATTTGACGCTGGAGAGGAAAGTACTGCGCACCGAAAAAACCAAAAGCGCCTTTGGCAGCACTCAGCATCAGTTGGTGCGGATGTCGCTGTGCCTGGGTGACAAGGTATACGCCGAGGACCTTATGCTGAAAACCCACAGCAAAGGTGGTTCGCCGGTCAAACTGGGGCGTGATGTGCTTGCGCACCTGGGCTTGGTTGATGCGTCGCGATTCGACACCCTCAAGCCTGATTGCAAGCCGTGATACCGCGCCAATCAGGCGTCGGGGGGCCCCGGAGCCTGATTGGCGATGATTTACTGGTTGAGGATCCCGCGATCCCAGTTCTGCTGATTCCTGCGCGCGTCCTGTATGAACGGCGACCACTGGATCAGCTTGAGCACCACCCGGTTCAGCAAGCGGCCTGGTAATGTCAGGGGCCGCTGCACATCCAGGAACAGCACCACGCGCCGCTCGTCAGTGTCGTTCCAGACCTGATGCTTGTAAGTGTCGTCGAATACCAGGCAACTGTCCTGCTGCCAATGGTGGACCTCATCACCCACCTCTATACGACACTGTTCGGCCTGTTGCGGGATGATCAACCCCAGATGTACCCGCAGCAATCCGTTGTAAGGCCCGCGGTGGGGCGGAATGTGCTTGCCGGGGCTGAGAATCGAGAAAAACGCGGTGTACATGCCCGGGATGGCCTCGATGGCCTGGGTCGTTTGTGGGCACTGGGCGCAATTGCCGTCGATCTTGTAGCCATAGCCGTAGAGGAAGAATGTCTTCCAGCGGTCGTCCTGGGTCAGTCTGGCCTGGTCTTTGGATATCTGCTGAAAACTGGGAATGGCATCGCTGTTGCGCAGCACGGCATCGAGCTCGGCGCGAATCACCGCCGACCGGGATTCCAGCTCCCGGGTCCAGGCGAAGATGGCCGGGTCAAAGAACGGCGTGTTACCCACCGTAGAGCAGCGCCGTATCAGATTTTCAAGGCGTTTGATGATCCACAGGCCGATGGCGACGCTGGGACGATGTTTGCGTTTTTTCTTGGGGGTCAAAGCCGTCTTCCTGGTGCTCATGGGAAATATCCTGTCGGTTTCATGTATGAGGTCGTTGTTTCAACAGCTTCCACAGCAGCGGCCAGCAGAACACCAGCGGATAGCGGCGCAACCGTTCCGGCTGTTTGATCGGCTCGCCCCAATGGCGCTCCAGTTTCCAGATGGCGTAATCCACTGCGCCCTTGACGGTAAACAGCGATTTGATCAGACGCACCAGGTTCAATGCCCGGCCCTGAATGCGCCGGGTCCGCCAGTGCCGCGCCTGCCGTCGCTGCTGTTCAGCGGTGCTGTGGTTGATATACAGCTCGTCGGTCATCGACCCGGCAAAGCCAACGCCATCGACCTGAGCGGCCGCGACCAGGAGGGCGGCGAGGTAGCCTTGATTCTGCTGGGTAATCAGTGCCGGGCGGTTGCTGCTTTCGGGCCGCAGTTCGCTGCCGTAGGTAAAGCTCAAAGCGCGGGTCCAGAACGTGTCGCTGTTGAACAAGGGAGCTTGCAGGGAGACCGTTTCGCTGATCATGCGCAAGGCCGCGCGGCACACCGCTCGCTCCACGCGCCGTTGGATGGCGGGCGTGCGGCTGAACACCAGGCGGCTAGGCTGGGCAAAACGCGCCCACAGGTAGCTTTGAAACCAGCTATGGGTGCCTTGTTCAAAGTCGCTCACCGAAAGAATGGCGCACTTGGCGCGCAGGGTTTTGCCGGCGGTATCAGTGGCCGTGAACAGAAACACCGTGGGCGGCAGCAGGGCGTTGGCCCATTGACTGAGCCGGGAGGTGTGGATGTCCTGGTAGTGATCCACCAGGACGTATAGGTCGATCAGCCCCTCATCGGTGGTGCGTGTGCGCAGGCAAGAACCGTAGAACAGGATCGCTGAGATGCCTGCGCCGAACCGCGCCATCAACGCTTCAGTCAGTGCGTGCAGGTCTTGGTCCACCGGGCGCGCCAGTTCACGGCTCACCAACTCGAACAGGGGGAGTGTCGCCGGGTCCCGTTCAATCTCAATCATGGAATGTCCTTACAAGGTGATGAAGCGCACGGGCGGGCTGGCCTTGATTTCCAGTGTTCCGGTCACCGGGAATATCTCGCCGTCCAGTAGGTATTCGTGCAGGTGGTCAATGCTGGCGTGCTGGGCGTTGTGGCTCAGGTAGCCCGGATCCTGGCGCATGGCCGCGCTGGGTCGCCCGCGCAGTACGGCGGGCAAGGCCCGGCACAGGCGGGCAGGGGCCAGGGCAATGGCGGTCAGGCGCATGGGCTGGTGCTCGGCGCCCCAAAATGGCGTGCTGCCCAGCAGCAATTTGTCGAGGGTGGTGGCCAATACCAGCAGCCATGGCGCCTCGCGTGTCGTGCCGTTCACCGTGATTGGGGCGTTGACGGTCGGCAGCAGATGGCTGGCCGTGCGGGAAAACAACGCCAGCAGCATACGCACGAAGGCGGTCAATGGCCCTGCCAGCCCCTTGAGGCCGGTGGGGCGAACCCGTTCATGAAAATAGCGAACGCCGGTGACGATTGAACCCGCGCCAAAGAACAGGCCGCATTGTGCTCGCCGGGTGTGCGAGTCAGACACTTGCAGTACAGCCGTGGGTTTCTCCCGCGCGGTGTGGTCGTCATGGGTCAGCCAGCGCGTCAGTGCCTTGATTGCCCTGAGTGGGCTGCCACGCAACCCGATGGCATTGGCACTCATGTTGGTGGTGCCTGCGGGGACGATGAACACCTTGGGGACTTTCGCCCCCGGGGTTTGCAGCAGGCTGGTGAGCGCCGCCTGCAGCGTGCCATCCCCGCCCACTACGACCAACAAGTCGTTTTCCATCAGCGCCCAGCTGGCGATGGCAGTCTCGACCTCGGCCGGGGTGCACACCTGCGCGACGCGGGCGCGGGGCAATCTATGGATCAGGCGGCACATGCGTGCCTGCTGGCGACGGACGCGGCCGCTGAGGGGGTTGATCAAAACGCCGATGCATCGTGGCTTAGCAATTGAAGGTGGGTTGATGTTCATGACGTTGCCTAGGCGTTTCGGTCGAAGCGATAGACCAGCATCAATGCCGCGCCCAGAATAAACAGCGGTGGCAACAAGGTGGTCAACAGCGGATTCAGGGCAAACAGCAGCCCCAGGTTGACGATGATCTGATTACCCACATAGGTCAGCAGACCGACGACAGCGCCCACCGCCAGGCGGCTGCCCATCCCGGGGTCGCGCTGTTGCACGAAGGTGAAGGGTACCGCCAGCAGGATCATCGCCAGCGTCAGGATCGGCCGGCCGAACTTCTGCCACAGGGCGATGCTGTACTGATCGACCGGTTGATCGGTGGCCTTGAGAAAGTGGATGTAGCGGCTCAACTGCTTGATGGAAAAACTGTCGCTGGGCAGGGTCAGCTCCTTGAGATGAATACTGGAAAAGATCGACGTCCATTGCAGGATATCCAACTCGCGGACCGTTTCTTCGCCGTTGCTCCATTGCTTGAAGTTGACTTGGTTGAGCGTCCAGCTGCCGTCCTGGGATACGCTGGCATTGTCAGCGTGAATGTAACTGGCCAGGGTGTTGTCCGGGTTGTAGTGGAATATCTCGATGCCCATGGGCCGGTTGTGCGCGGCCACGCTGTCGATCCTGGCGATTTCATTGCCGCGCCTGGCCCACAGCGTCCCCTTGGCATTGACTGCCTCATCGGAACTGGTGATGGCGGCGTTGCGCATCTGCAGGCCGCGCTGCTGCAATGGTGAGGCCACCCATTCATCCAGTGCTGCCAGGCCGGCGGTCAGCAGCACGCCTGCGGTGACGGCCGCTAGGGCAATACGCACGATGGACACACCAGCGGCGCGCAGGGCCGTGAGCTCCTGGCTGACCGCCAGTTGGCCCAGGCCGACGATGCCGCCCAACAGGGCGATGAAGGGCCCCAGGTCGATCAGGCGACGGGGCAGCGTCATCAGCACCACCGCCACCGCCTGGGTCCAGCGGTAGCCGCCAGCGCTGACATTGTCGAGTTCGCTGATTAGATCAAAAGTCGTGAACAACGGAATCAGCAGCGCAGCGGCAGCACCGAAACCCACGAACACGTTCCTGACCAGGTAGCGACCCCAAAGGCTCATCGCGAAAACCTCGGCAGCAGCCGCAGGTCACGAGCCATCAAGGCCCCCAGACCAACCAGCATCAGCAGGGGGACCAGCCACAGGCCCGGGATCAGGGGCAGGGCGGTATTGGCTACCAGGGTGCGGCACAGGTTGCCGGCATAGAAGATCACCGTAAACAGGATCGCGATCGGCAGCAGGGTTGAGAACCGGCCTTTGCGTGGTGCGGTCCGGCTCAGCGGCACGGCCAGCAGGGCCATGAGAATGGCATTCAGGCCGCGGCTTTCACGCCATTGCAGTTCGGCTTTGTCCTGGGGCATGGCCGACATGGCCAGCGTCGCGCTGGGGGTGGATTTGCGCTTTGACTCATCGGTCGGTTCCACCGGCTTGAGGTGTAGCAGCAACGCTTTGTAATTCAGTGTGCTGTCCTTGCTGCCGCGATGCTCCAGCGTATAACTGGTGCCCTGTTGCAGGGTCAGCGCCGGCGTCGTGGGGTCGGGATCGGTGATGGTCGCCACGTTGGCGCGCAGCACGCGGCTTTTGCCTTCGGTCGGGTCGTAGATCAGCGCGTCGGTGAGCTGGTTGGTGTCCGGGTCGATGTGCTGGGCCAGGATCATCCGGCCGTTGTCATCGTTGAGGTTGAAGCGTTGGGCCTGCAGGTGACTGACGTCGAGGTCGGAGCGCGATTGCTGTTCCAGTTGATAGGTTTGTGTATAGGCCCAGGGCCGGCCGTAGAACGACAGCGCAGCCACCGCCAGGGCCAGCGGTGTGGCGATGATCAGAATGGCCCGGTAGATACGCAACGGGCTGGCACCGGACGCCAGGATGGCGGTGATTTCCGAGTCGTTGTATAGCCGACCCAGCGCGATGGCCACCGAGGCATACAGCCCGACGGGCAGCAGCATCTCCAGCGCGATCAGCACTTTGTAGAAAACGATGTCGAGGACCACCCCCAGCGCCAGGGTGCCGTTGGCGGCCTCCGTCAGGTAGCGTTCGGCCGAGTAACTGGCGAAAACAAAGGTCAGGAAGCCAACCATCATCGTCACAGGACGGCGTACTTCGGAAATGATGTAGCGCTCAATCGTAAGCATGTACCGCAAGCCTTCAACGCGGCATCAGCCGTGCACAGTAAAAAGAGGAATGAAGCGGGTGAGTCGGTCAGGCCGCAGGGCGCCCGTGGTCCTTGGCCATCTCGCGCAGGGTGCGTTCCACCAGCGCGAAGTCGTTGGCTGAATCCACATCCACCGCCGCTTCCGGGAAGGGCATGACCACAGCGCCCACGCGTGCGCCGAGCACCCGGGAAAGCTGGTTCAGCGCATGCTTGAGGGACAGTTCGCCCAGCAGGTAGCGCACGGTAGCCAGCGGGCCCAGCGCACGGGCCACAACTTGTCGGGGACGCTTGCGCGCTTCTTCCATGCCACGCCAGTACTGCGCCACCTTGGCACCCTGTGGGGTGAGGAAGGCGAACAGGTTGCTGCCGCAATACGGGCCACCCTTGAGCCGGATGGCCGTTCTGGCCGTGCCGGGGAATCGTTGCAGCACTGTCTCCAGGGGCGTCACGGCAACCGCCACGTCACAATCCAGGGCGGCTGCCTGGGTGAGGAAGTAGTCGACCATGTCGCCGCGCAGCAAGGCATGGTCGGCGGTCGTCACCAACAATGGCCAGTGTTGTCGCCTGGCCAGGCCATGGGCGACGCTTGCAGCCGGGGTTGCCTGGGGTTGCAGAAAGCTCAACTGCTCGCTGAGGATCATCGACCGTACATGGAGGTCCTTCTCCAGCAGCGCCAGCGAAGGCCCGATCAACGTTACCCGGCCAACCTGGGCGCTGTCGTGCAAAGCGCCCAGCACACGGTGCAGCATCGGCACCCCTGCGATTGGCGTCAGCGCCTTGCAACCGGCCGAGCCCAGCGCAGCCACCGGGTCGTGGCCATGGCGATCCGCACCCAGCACCAGCGCGTCGAAACGCGGTGGTTCAAATTGCTTTTTCATACAGGCGATACCGTTTGTAGGGGGCGGCACCGATGCGATCCAGAATTGTCCGCATACCGGTGTTGGTTTCCAGGATCCAGGACATTTCCAGTGCTTCGATGTCACGTTTTTCGAACGGCGCCTTCAAGGCTTCGATCAGCAACAGTGCGATGATCGGCCCCATTCGGCTGAACTGGTACTGCTGTCGCACGCCCATCAGCGGTACCCGCGCGGTGCGTACGCCACTGACTTTCAGACGCCACAATAATTTGGCCCAGCCCAATGGCAGTAGGCGCCCATCCAGGTCGGCGATGGCTTCGTTGATGTTGGGCAGGGCAACGATGAAGGCACAGGGCTCACCGTCGACCTCGGCGATATAGATCATGTCTTCGGGCACCAGGAATTTCAGTTGCGCGCCCATCTCGTCGAACTCACGTTCGGTGAACGGTACAAACCCCCAGTTTTTCTGCCAGGCATCGTTGAACACGGCGCGTAGTACCTGCATTTCCCGTGCGAAATGCTTGCGGTCAAGCTGCCGGACGGTGACTCTACCGCGCATGCAGTCCATCAGTGATGTCAGCGCCGGGGTGAAGGACAGGTCGGTGCGTCGCATCCAGTAAGCCAGCAGGTCCATGCCCTTGGCGTAGCCTTGCTGCTCCAGGCGTGCGGCGTAGTAGGGCTTGCCATGCTCCATCAGCGCCGACGGCGGTGTATCGAACCCGTCGACCAGCAGGCCGCTTTCCTGATTGATGTTCAAGCCAAACGGGCCGGTGATTCGGTGGGCGCCCTGTTTGCGCAGCCAGGTCTCCGCCGTATGAGTCAGCAGGCTGAACACTGCCTCGTCATCGATGGCGTCGAGCATGCCGAAATGGCCGGTGTCCATGCCGTGCAGATCACGATGCAGTGAATCCACCTGAGCGGTAATGCGGCCCACCACTTCACCGCCGCGTCGCGCAATCCAGGCCTGCCAGTGAATGTGGTCCGATGCCGGGTTCTTCGCCGACAGATGCTCGATACGTTCCACATGCAGGGGTTGGACCCAGTGGGGATCGTCTGCGTACAAGTGGGAGGGCAGGGAGATGAAGGCTTTTAAACCAGCCTTGTCGCTGACCTGTTCTATGGAAATCATGGCTGACCTAAATCCAACTAACTTCGAGGGGGTGTTAACTTAACTAACGTAACGCGCGGTTGATCACCGCAAATGCGGCGTAAATGAAACCGCTATTAACTAAGTTTGTATATAAAATCTTCATCGCTGTTTCAGATGACGGGTATCTGATAAATGAATAGTCGTTCAGAAAACAACTCCTGTTAATCTTCGCGCCGAATTTGATTCAATCAGAATTTGAACACTGCGCAGGCAACAATCGCTTGCTGGCTGCGGCGCAGATGCGCTGTTTCCTATCTTATTGTCACCTGATAAATGCATCGGCCAAATGAAATGTTGCGGGTGGATTTGCCGTCATGCGATCAGGCCGAAGGTTCTCATCTAATGGCTGTGCTGTATATGTCAGAAACAAGCTCAAATCATTCCATACCCATGCGTCACGCAAACTTTGAAAGTCTGGTAGAAGCATTGGATTATGCCGCCACCGGTCATGCCGGCATGAACTTCTATGACCGACGCAGTCAGTTGGTCAGTTCGTTCGAGTACCGCATGCTGAAACGGCGCGCCCTGATGGGCGCACGTCGCCTGCTCGGTCTGGGGCTGGTGCGGGGCGACCGGGTGGCACTGATCGCCGACACCAATGCCACGTTCGTCGAAGTGTTCTTCGCCTGCCAATACGCGGGGCTGATCCCCGTGCCGTTGCCCATTCCCATGGGGGTTGGCCAGCATTCATCCTACGTGGACAAGCTGCGTGGGTTGCTGAACAGTTGCAGCCCGGCTGCGGTGTGCGGTGGCGAGGAATGGCTGCCGCTGGTGCGAGAGGCCGCTGCCGATATGCCGCCGATGCCCTTGCTCAGTGGTGTCGACATCGACGCGCTGCCAGAGGCCGAGGTCGAATTGCAGGCACCTGGCGCGGACGATGTGGCGTACCTTCAGTACACCTCGGGCAGCACCCGCTTTCCTCGAGGCGTGGTGATTACCCAGCGCGCGGTCATGGCCAACTTGCAGGTTATCAGTCGTGACGGCATCAAGCTGCGCGAAGGCGACCGCTGCGTTTCATGGCTGCCTTTCTATCACGACATGGGCCTGGTGGGGTTCGTCCTCACACCCGTCGCCACTCAACTGTCGGTCGACTACCTGCGCACGCAGGACTTCGCCATGCGCCCCTTGCAATGGTTGAAGCTGATCAGCCGCAATCGTGGCACGGTGTCCGTGGCGCCACCGTTCGGTTACAACCTGTGCCTGCGGCGTTGCAGTGACAAGGACCTGGCCGAGCTTGACCTGAGAAGTTGGCGGGTTGCTGGTGTCGGCGCAGAGCCGGTACCGTTCGAGGCGCTGACGCAATTTGCCGAACGTTTTGCGGCAACAGGTTTCGCGACAGAGGCGTTCATGCCGTGCTTCGGTCTGGCGGAAAGCACCCTGGCGGTCAGCTTTGCCGACACCCCCAAAGGCCTGCGGGCCGATGTGATCGATCGCGATGTACTGGAGCACAGCGGCAAGGCCGTACCGCCCACGTCACGCACACGTGCCGTCAGCACGTTCGTGAACTGCGGGGCGGTCCTGCCCGGGCACCGGCTGGAAATCCGCAACGCCCAGGGTGAGGTGCTCGGCGAGCGCGAGGTGGGGCAGATCTTCATTGCCGGCCCCAGCCTGATGAGTGGCTATTTCCGCGACCCTGACTCGCAACTGCAGGCCTCCCAATGGCTGGGCACCGGCGACCTGGGTTATTTGTTCGAGGGCAATCTACATGTCACCGGCCGCAAGAAAGACCTCATTATCATTCGCGGGCGCAACATCTGGCCTCAGGATATCGAGCACGTGGCCGAGGGCGAGCCTGGCGTGCGGCCGGGCGATGCGATCGCCTTCGTGACGTCGCGCGGTGATGAGTCAGTGGTGGTGATGCAGATCCAGTGCCGGGTGACCTCGCCCGCATCGCGCGAGCACATGGTCCGCTCGCTGTCGGGGCGCATCCAGAGTGAGTTCGGCGTCAGCGTCGACATTCAGTTGGTACCGCCGCAAAGCATTCCGCGTACCTCATCCGGCAAACCGGCACGTGCTGAGGCCAAACGTCGCTACCTGAGCATGCTCGACGCTCTTGCGTTGCCTGCCGCGGCCATCGCCTGATGAGCCTGACCGTGGCAATCACGGGGGCCACCGGCTTTATCGGCCGGCGCATTCTGCTGGCCCTGTTGGCGCGCGGTATCGCCGTGCGTGCGTTGACCCGCCGATCGGTGGCGAGCCTGGACGCCGTGACATGGGTGCGCGGGTCGCTGGAAGATGAGGCATCGCTGGCCAGGCTGGTCAGCGGCGCCAGTGCAGTCATCCATTGTGCTGGCCAGGTGCGTGGTCGCAGCCGCGTAGTGTTTCAGCGCTGTAACGTCGAGGGTACCCAGCGCCTGGTGCAGGCAGCCAAGGCTGCCGGTTGCGAGCGTTTCCTGTTGTTTTCTTCGCTGGCTGCCAGGTACCCGCACCTGTCGTGGTACGCCGAGTCCAAGTTCGATGCCGAAGTCGCTGCCCTCCAGGCGGCCGCCGACATGCCCATCAGCATTTTCCGGCCTACGGCCGTCTATGGGCCAGGCGACAGCGAATTGCAGCCGGTACTGTCGGCACTGCTGCGTGGCTGGCTGCCCCGGCTTGGCCATGCCGATGCACGGCTGTCTTTTCTGCATGTGGAAGACCTGGTCCAGGCCACCCTGCGCTGGCTGGACGTGGAGGCCATTCATGCCGTGCGCTACGAAATCAATGACGGTGCCAAGGATGGCTACGGTTGGAAGCAACTGGCCGCCATGGGGGCGCTGATACGCGGCGGGCCGGTGCGTCTGATCGGTGTTCCCACAGCCTTACTCTTGCAGCTGTCACGCCTGAACCTGGCCTGGCATCGCCTGGCAGGTGGCGAGCCCATGCTGACGCCGAGCAAGGTCAACGAGCTTATCCATCCCGACTGGTCATCCAGCAACCGCCTTATCTCGAAGGACCTGGGCTGGTACCCGGCCATCGAGCTTGAACACGCGTTGCGTGAACGGTTGTTTTGATCCCACTTTCATACAGATATCAGACTCTTTTTATGTTGAAGCGCGAAGTCGTCACCGACTACATCCTGGAATGCCTGAGCGGCTTGACCGCCGACAAGCAACGGCCAGTAGGCCTGCACAGCAACCTGATCGAAGACCTGGGCCTTGAGTCCATCAAGATCATGGATTTGCTGATGATGCTGGAAGACCAGTTCGACCTGTCTATCCCAATCAATATCCTGATCGATGTCAGCACACCCGCCGATCTCACCGACGCACTGATGATCTACCTGGAGGAGCATCATGGGGTTGTATGACAGTTTTTCCCGCCTGGCACAGGAGCGCGAAGCGTTCCAGGACGACGGCCTCAACCCTTTTGGCACCTGCATCGATGAGGTCCATTGCGCCACCCAGGGACGCATCGGCAATCGTCGCGTCATTTTGGCCGGTACCAACAACTACCTGGGCCTGACGTTTGACCCTCAGGCCATTGCCGCCGCCCAGGCTGCCCTGGTCGAGCAGGGCACTGGCACCACCGGTTCGCGCATGGCCAACGGCAGTTACGGCGGGCACGTGGCACTGGAGCAGGAGTTGGCGGCGTTCTTCGAGCGGCCATCCGCCATTGTCTTCTCCACCGGTTATGTCGCCAACCTGGGCATCATCAGCGCCCTGGCGACGCCCAAGGCCGTGGTGCTGCTCGATGCCGATTGCCACGCCAGTATCTACGATGCATGCGCCCTGGGAGGGGCGCAGATCATCCGCTTTCGTCACAACGACGCCGCGGACCTCGAGCGACGCATGGTGCGCCTCGGCGAACAGGCCAAGCATGCGCTGATCATCGTCGAAGGCATCTACAGCATGCTCGGTGACGTGGCTCCGCTGCAGGCAATCGTCGAGATCAAGCGCCGCCTGGGTGGTTACCTGCTGCTGGACGAGGCGCATTCCTTCGGCGTGATGGGCGCGACTGGCCGTGGCCTGGCCCAGGCGCTGGATGTGGAGCAGGACGTCGATATCATCCTCGGGACGTTCAGCAAGAGCCTCGCGGCCATTGGCGGCTTCGCGGTGGGTAATGACCGCGGCATGGAAGTGCTGCGCTATGCCAGTCGTCCTTATATTTTCACCGCCTCGCCGTCGCCATCGGCCATTGCGTCCGTGCGTTCGGCGCTGCAGACCATTGCACAAGCCCCTGAGTTGCGCGAAAAGCTGTGGCAAAACGCCCATCGCCTGTATGACGGCCTGGCAGCATTGGGTTACCAGGTGGGCCCGCATGCCAGTCCGGTGGTGCCGGTGATGATCGGCACCAAGGAGCAGGGCGTGCGCTTCTGGCGAGCGTTGATCGAGCACGGGGTGTACGTGAACCTGGTGCTGCCGCCGGCCGCGCCTGCGGGCATCACGCTGGTGCGGTGCAGTGTCAGCGCGGCCCATTCGGAACAGGAAATCGACGTCATGGTGGAGGCCTTCGCCGCCCTGCGTGACAGCGATATCCTGGAGTCGGTGGCATGAGAATCATCCTGGCATTCGGCAAATCCTACCCCCTTCGCACAATCTTGATGCTGCTCAGTCTGGTGGTCGCCGGTGTGGTGGAGGGCGCGAGCCTGACCACCATGCTGCCCCTGGTGTCGGTCATGCTGGGTGACAGCGGCCACTCAAGCATGGTGGCCGGCCATGTTGCCAGCGTGCTGCACAGTGTAGGGCTGGAGCCCTCCATCACCGTACTGTTGATTATCATCGTGGTCGGCATGTCCTTGACCAGCCTGCTGATTCTGCTGGCCAACCGTCAGGTGGGCTACACCGTGGCACACGTAGCCACGGACCTGCGTGTCGACCTGATCAATGCCACGCTGGGCAGCCGATGGGAGCATTACCTGCGTCAGCCGGGCGGGGCCCTGGCCAACGCCGTGGCCACCGAGGCGTTCCGTGCCTCGACGGCCTACGAGCACGCCGCCAACATGGTGGCCCTGACGATTCAGGCCATTGCCTACGCCATTATTGCCTTCGTGGTGTCCTGGCAGGCCGCCCTGGTGTGTATTGCCCTGGGCCTGACCATTTTACTGGCCTTGCGAGGCCTGGTGAAAACCTCGCGCAAGGCCGGCAAAAGCCAGACCGGGCTGATGCGCGAACTGCTGATCAACCTGAGCGACACCCTGGGTTCGGTCAAACCGCTGAAGGCGATGGCCCGCGAGGACATCGCCGATTCGCTGCTGCGCAGCCAGGCGACCGAGCTCAACATTGCCATGGAAAAGGAAGTCACCAGCCGCGAGACCCTGCGCGCCCTGCAGGAGCCGCTGCTGGCGCTGCTGGCCGCAGGCGGTCTGTACGCCGGTCTGGTGATCTGGAAGCTGCCGATGTCCTCGGTGATGGTGCTGATATTCATGGTCGTGCGCGTGCTTGGGCTGATGCACAAGGCGCAGCAGCGCTATCACCGCATGGTCGGGCAGGAGAGCGCGTTCTGGGCCCTGCGCGAGGCGGTGGAAGAAGCCGAGGCCCAGCGCGAACCCGCCGGCGGCAGCCTCCAGCCAACGTTGGCCCGGAACATTGTGTTCGATCAGGTTTCGTTTACCTACGGCGGCCGACGCGTCCTCGACGAGGCCAGCGTGAGTTTCGAGGTGGGAACCATGACAACGCTGGTTGGCCCGTCGGGCACCGGCAAAACCACGGTTCTTGACCTGCTGTGCGCTTTGCTGGTGGCTCAAGACGGCAGCATCCGCGTGGACGGCCGGGCGTTGGGCGATCTGCAACGGCGCAGTTGGCGCCGGATGATTGGCTACGTGACCCAGGAAACCCTGCTGCTACACGACAGTGTGCTGGCCAACGTCACCCTCGGTGAACCGTCATTGACCGAAGCCGATGCCGAGCATGCGTTGCGTCAGGCCGGCGCCTGGGAATTCGTCCAGGGCCTGGATTACGGCCTGCACACGCGGGTTGGGGAGCGGGGCGGCCAACTGTCCGGTGGTCAGCGCCAGCGGATCATTATCGCCCGCGCGCTCGCGCACCGGCCCCGCCTGCTGATCCTGGACGAGGCCACCAGTGCGCTGGACGCCGAATCCGAAGCCGACATCTGCGCCACGCTCAAGGCGTTGACGCCGAACATCACCATTATCGCCGTGTCGCACCGTCCGCGCCTGATCGAGGTGGCGGACAAGGTTGTCGAGTTGGTCGAGGGTAAATTCAAGGTCGTGACAGGTGGGCATGCGCCGCTGCCGCGTCCTGCTCTGAGCCATGGCACGGGAGGCCGCTGAGATGTCGATGAACCATGAGAACGAACTAGCACCGGTGATCGCCTTTGTAGGCTGCGATGGTGCGGGCAAGACCACTGTTTCCGACGCTATCCTGGCGTGGATGCGCGAGTCCGGACAGGTTGAAAGCTGCCATCTGGGCATCCAATCCAAGGCCTTGGGCGAGAAACTGGTGGGCTTGCCGATGGTGGGGGGCGTACTCAAGCGTCTGATTGCCAAAAACTCGCCGAAAACAGTGTCGCCAGGCGAAGCGTCGCGAACCTCGATCGAGGCGCCGAGTACCCTGGCGGCGGCCGCGATTTTTCTGCTGTCCGTACGGCGTTGGCGGCGCTATCAGAAGATGATGTCGCTGCGACGCCAGGGTGTTGCGGTGATCGCCGATCGCTTTCCGCAAATTGCCGTGGCCAAAATGAAGATCGATGGCCCGGGCCTCAGTGGCGTACCGCATCGCAATGCGCTGGTGCGCTGCCTGGCACGTTGCGAGCGCTTGCTGTACTGCTACATGGTGAGCTATCGCCCTGACGTGGTGATTCGGCTCAATGTCGATCTGGAAACGGCCTACAAGCGCAAACCGGATCACCGCTACGCGTCGTTGGCCACCAAAATCGCGTTGGTGCCGCAGCTGGAATACCAGGGCAGTCCGATCATTGATCTGGACAGTACCCAGCCCCTGGATACCGTCATCGACCAGGCCAAGCATGCCATCAACGCATGCCTGGCCCGCCAGCGCGCCGTGTAATGGCCAGCCGTAGCGCCTTCCGGCGCCTGGCGCCGTTGGTCGCCATCATCGGCCCGGACGGTGCCGGGAAGACCACCACGGCGCACTACCTGTGCTCGGTCATTGCCAATAGCCAATATGCCTACCTGGGGTTGGGCTCCGGGGCGCTGGGGTTGAAGATTCGGCAGTTGCCGTGGATAGGCGCGATGCTGGAGCGGCATCTGTCCGCCAAGGCCAGTCGGGCTCGAACGCCCGGCGAGCGTATTCCCGGGCCTGTCACGGCTGCGGTCATCTACCTGTTCGGCAGGCTGCGCTGGCGTCGTTTCCTGCACATGCTGCACGTGCGCGAGAGCGGGCGGCTGGTGATCTGTGACCGCTACCCGCAGGCGCAGATCGCCGGGCTCAACGATGGCCCTGGCTTGTCGGCCGCCCATGCCACTGGTTGGTTAACCGCGTTGCTGGCCCGGCGTGAGCGCGACCTCTACATCGAGATGGCCCAGATACCGCCCACGCTGGTCATCCGGCTCAATGTGGACGCCCACACGGCCTGGGCGCGCAAGCCCGACCATGACCTAGCCCTGATCGAGCGCAAGGTGGCCGCCACCGCGGCCTTGACGTTCCCCGGGGCGCGGGTGGTCGAGGTCGATGCGGGCTTGCCGCAGGCCCAGGTGCATGCCATTTGCCGTCAGCTCATCGAAACACTGGTCAGTGAGACCCCGGGCTTTTCCTCATCTCTTGAACCGCAGGTTACACGCGTTGAATAAATCTATGCCCCATCTCGGCGCCCAGCCCTTTGCGAATGCCTCTGGCACGCCGCTCCTGCGCCGTTCCAGTGCCCGCTCGCTGGCCGTCATGTACCTGTTTTTCTGGTATTTTTCCGGCCCCCTGCAATGGTTGATCTACCATGCCGATGTCGCCGGCCTTGACGGCTTCTGGCAAGCCAGCGCGGCAAGCCTGCTGTGGCTGATCCCGCCATTGCTGTTTCCGCGCTGGACGCGGCCCATCGTCGGGTTGATAGGGCTGGTGTTGTGGATGTGCTCGCTGACTGCGCTGGCTTACTTCCTGATCTATGGCCAGGAGTTTTCGCAAAGCGCGATCTTTATCATGTTCGAGTCCAACATGAGTGAGTCCAGTGAGTATATTTCCCAGTATTTCTCCTGGTCTAAATTGGCCGTGCTGGTGGCCTATACCGTCATCGCGCTGGGGTTATGGTTCAGGGTTCGCCCCGTTGCGTTCTCGGGGCGTGCCAAGGTGGTGTTGTGCCTGCTGATTGCCTTTGCATCGGTGGGCTACTCAGCCCTCCATGAGTACCGCAAGCGTGGCGACCTGGACATGCGCATCGGTAAGTTTCAGCAGAATCTGCAGTCGGCATCGCCTTGGCAGATGGTCATTGGCTAC
The DNA here is from genome assembly GCF_002028325.1 of Pseudomonas veronii. NCBI lineage: Bacteria > Pseudomonadati > Pseudomonadota > Gammaproteobacteria > Pseudomonadales > Pseudomonadaceae > Pseudomonas > Pseudomonas veronii. The sequence continues at coordinate 3,258,075 of NZ_CP018420.1, forward strand.
ACGCAGTACCGTCAGCAATTGGCCGATATGGCGAATATGTTCGAGGGCTGGAAAGCCATTGCGCCCTTGCAGCATCAAGTGGATGCCCATGCCGGGCAGCCAGCGACAATGGTGTTGGTTATCGGCGAGTCGACTGATCGCCAGCGCATGAGTCTGTACGGCTACACTCGCCAGACCACGCCACAGCTGGATGCCTTGCGGCCCGAACTCGACGTGTTTGATCAGGTAGTGGCGCCGCGGCCGTATACCATCGAAGTGCTGCAGCAGGTGTTGACTTTTGCCGACCAGGAGCACCCGGACCTGTACCTGACGACACCTTCGTTGATCAGCATGATGAAGCAGGTTGGTTACAAAACGTTCTGGATCACCAATCAGCAGACCATGACCCAGCGCAATACCATGCTCACCACCTTTTCCAAGCAGGCGGACGAGCAGGTCTACCTGAACAACAACCGGAATCAGAATTCCACCAGCCAATACGACGAAGACGTGCTGGAGCCGTTTAGCCAGGTTCTCAAGGACAAGGCGCCGCGAAAGCTGATCGTCGTGCATCTGCTGGGCACCCACATGAACTACCGCTACCGGTTTCCCAGCGGCTACGCGCGGTTCCAGGACAGCGCCGAGGTACCGCGCTATATCACGGACAAGACGCTGCGCAAATACAACGACTATGACAATGCCGTGTTCTACAACGATTACGTGGTCAGCTCGTTGATTGATCGCTTCAAGCGCTCCAACCCGCATGGCTTCCTGGTGTATCTGTCAGATCATGGTGAGTCGGTGTACGACCCGGTGGCCCCGCACATGCTGGGGCGCAATGAAGAGGCGCCGACACGGCCAATGTACACCGTGCCTTTCCTGGTATGGCGCTCGCCGAGCTGGAAAGAGGACAACCCACTCGATCTGCGCGATGCATTACATCGCGAGTGGACCACGTCGCACTTCATCCACACGTGGGCGGATCTGGCAGGGCTGCGCTTCGACACGTTCGAGCCGTGGAAAAGCATCGTCAACCCGGCCTATCAGCGAGGTCAGCTACTGATTGGTGATCCGCGCCAGCCGGCCAAATTGCGTGACTTCAACACGCTGGGCAGCGCACCTTGAGTTGCCGGCTAAGCAGCAGTGGCGGCCAGGTTGCCCATGTGCTGCTCTAGCCGGGTGCGCAACCAGCGCTCGGCCGGGTCGTTGTCAGTCAGGCTCAGCCAGACCATGGACAACTCCTGTGCCGGCACCTCGAACGGGCAGGGTTCGTCGCGCAAATTGCCCCACCCCAGCAACGCCTTCGCCGCGTAGTCGGGGCAGCTCGCCAGCAGATTGGTCGCGTTGAGGGCCGCCGGCAGCGAGCTGAACTGCGGAATCGACAGTACCACCTTGCGGTCGCGGCCGATTTTAGCCAGGCATTCATCGACGATACCGTGGATATTGGCCGTGTAAGAGACTTGAACATGGGGGCGGGTACAGAACTCGTCCAGGGTCAAAGGTGCGTCAGCGTTATCGGCGCGCAGGATGCGTGGTTCGACGCGTCTGAGCAGTTTGCGCTTGGCATTCGCGGGCAGTTCACGGGTCTCGGTGATGCCGACGGTGATGTCGCCGGACGCCAATAGGTCGGGAATGCGCCAATAGTCGGCATGCTGGATGATCACGACCACGTTGGGGGCTTCATCGCGCAGCGCCGCCAGAAAGGGCGGCAGCAGGGCGAATTCGACGTCGTCGGAAAGGCCGATCTTGAAGGTAAGGCAGCTTTCCAGCGGATCGAACTGGTGCGCGAGGCTGAGCGCCGTGGCCATGGCATCCAGCGCTGGCGACAGATGCCGGATGATTTCTTCGGCGCGGCGAGTGGGCTCCATGCGGTGGCCTACTCGAACAAACAGGGGGTCATTGAACAGCGTTCGCAGCCGTCCCAGTGCTGTGCTGACGGTTGGCTGGCCTAAATACATTTTTTCGGCGACGCGGGTGACGTTTTGTTCCTGCATGAGCGCTTCGAAAATGACCATCAGGTTGATGTCGGATTTTCGCAGTTCATTTCGATTCATGGGCGCCTTTCAACTGCCGTGCAAGTTGGCGCATGGCAGTGCCGGGAAAGTTGAGCTAAGAGTGTCTGATGGTCGAGCTAGACGCACTCAGGCCATAGAAAAATATTTCAAATTGTTACGCGGCGCGAAACTTAGCATGTGCTTTTCAGTGGCACCATCGCGCTTTCTGGAATGCCTAGTTACCGTTTTCGCAACAATGGTGAGCGATCGCTGTTACGGAAGCTCTGAAAAAGACTTACTACGTCAACTTTTTGCGGGCAACGCGGATGTGTACCAACGGCGTGCGAGATCGTTAGTTCGTTATAAAATTCGATTTGCCGAACCAACCTCCGCGAACGGCGGCTTAGGTTACGGCAATGTCGACAGCAAGGAAGCAGTGAGTGATGAAGTCGCAATCCCGTGGGACGCTCGAAATGATCTCGGCCATGGTCATCTCCGGCACGGTGGGCTGGTTCGTCATCATGTCGGGGCAGAGCCCGGAGGCCGTGGTGTTCTGGCGTTGCTTGTTCGGCGCGATGGCGATGCTGGTTGCGTGCCTGATCCTCGGGGTGCTGCGCCGCTCCCGGATCAACGCTCGGCAGTTCATTCTGGTATGCCTGGGCGGGGTGGCGCTGATCCTCAACTGGGTGCTGCTGTTCAGTGCCTACAAACATTCCTCTATCGCCATTGCCACGGTGGTCTACCACGTTCAGCCGTTCATGCTGGTCGGTCTGGGGGTGTTGTTTTTCGCTGAACGCCTCAGCGCCGCCAAGGTTGGCTGGCTGCTGTTGGCCTTCGCCGGGCTGATGCTGATCGTGTCCGCCAAGGGCAGTGGGCAGGCCACCGGTGCCGACTACTTGCTCGGCGTCTGCCTGGCCCTGGCTTCGGCCTTCTTCTATGCCGTGGCGGCGGCGATCACCAAGCGCCTCAAGGACCTGCCCGCGCACCTGATCGTACTGATCCAGATGGTGGTAGGCGTGCTGGTCCTGGCCCCGTTCGTGGATTTCAGCAGGGTCGATACGGTCGAGGGCGCCTGGACATATCTGATCATTATCGGCGTGGTCCATACCGGACTCATGTCGACCCTACTGTACAGCGCCATCCAGAAAATCCCCACGGCGCTGGTTGGCGCGCTGTCGTTCATCTATCCGATCGTCGCCATCCTGGTCGACTGGTTTGCCTTCGCCCATCCGCTCAGCACCCTGCAAGTGCTTGGCGCGAGCGCGATCCTGCTGGCGGCGGCGGGCATGAATTTTGGTTGGTCGCTGGGCCGTGCCCCGCGTCAGGAAGCGAACTAGGGCCGGGCGTGACTATCGCCATGTTTGACGGCCGTGGATAGCCAGGATTGACCTGGGTAGTGTTCCAACTCAGCTACCTGTGGCAGGTGTGGCAGGTGCTGTCATATGACCTTGAGGGGTGGCGTACCTTGCTGGTTGAACGAGCTGCCGGCTTGACTATTTCGGCAGGACATATCAGTTATGAACCCGGTAAGCTCCGTTGCCTGCTTTCGTTGTCTTCATTAATCGTTGCCGCTCCGAGCAAAGCCAGCGCAGATCCAACGACTGCGCACGATGAGGGTTTATATGTTCAAGGTTAAAAAAACACGTCCAAAGTTGCACGTTGTTGTGAGGGCATCCCGGGAGCTGGCACTCGCCTTCGCGTTGGGAGGAGTGCCAGTTCTGTTAAATTCAGAGTCGTCAGCACAGTTCAAGGCAATGCTGGACCTTTTACTCGCGGCACCTTTTTTGATGGGCTACTACGCATGGCTGTGTTTAGCATTCGCGGTGGCTGCAATTGTTAAATACAAGTGGAGGTTCATGTCCGTTCGGTATCAGCGTTGGCTCGACGCTGTGCATCTTTTTTTAGGTGACATTGGTGGAAGTTTTTTGACCGCAGGCAGAACGGGTCTAGGAGCGATACTGGGATTTTTGACGGTTTGGCACTGGGTCGAACCGGACTCGTTGAGCGCTGAGAATGTAATTCGTACGCTTGTTATGGTTTTCAGTCTCACTTTACTTAGCGTGATGCTGGCGTTGGGCGAAGAAACTTTGAAAGACCCAAAGCTAGCAGCAGCCAGTAAATAGCTCTTCGAAGATCTGCCGCCAAGGGTGGGGACGACATTCATCATTCAGTTTTGATGATTGTGACAAGCTGCTAAGGATGCTGGCAGCGTAGGTAAATTGGGGCTTTAGGTGTGGTAATTTCTCCGGCATCAGCACAGCACTCGACCCACTCTGCGTCGCCGAATAACTGCATAACTACCGCGGTCACACCGATGCATTTTTGAACGCGAGCTTAAGCACCTCTCATTTTTCTCCATTCCAATTCTATTAATGGGCTTGCAACAGCGATTGCCCAATAAAAATTGATGAGAGACTGAGAATAGGTTGTGGTCAGGCGGCGTGATGTGAAAGCTTGCATGAGGCTCAAAACGCCGAGCTTGACACGGGATAAAAAAACTAACCCCCTGGTACGCAGTGCGAGACAGGTTCCGCCCAAGGCGTGGGGGCTAATCCACTTTGCACAATCAGGCGGTCAGGCGGTCGGTCGCGTAATTTCTTTTTCCGACACAATGACTCTGTTGACCAATCCGTATTCCAATGCTTCCTCAGCATTGAGCCAGAAGTCACGCTCGGTGTCAGCGCTGATTTTTTCTGTCGTTTGTCCGGTGGCTTGGGCGAAGATTTTGTCCAAGCGTTTTTTCATCCTGACAATTTCATTCATATAAATCTCGACATTACTCGCTGGCCCTTGAAAGCCTCCCGACGGTTGATGCAGCAGGAATCGTGTGTTCGGAAGCGAGTAGCGATTTTCTTTCTTGGCAGCGGCGTAAATCAGAGCGCCCGCACTCGCGACGCTGCCGGAGCCAATCATGACCACCGGCGGGGCAATAAAACGAATGGCATCGAAGATCATGTCGCCCGACTCAACATGTCCACCCGGCGAATTGATGAAGACGTAAATAGGATCATCGTTAATGGATGCAAGAATGTGCAGTTGTTGCACAACGTCCTTGGCCATCCGCTCATCCACCACTCCCGTGATGAATACCTTACGAGCCTTGATCGCATACTCCATCAATTTGGCACTGACGGCGCCCTGTTGTTCTTTGTTGTCCTGCTCTTGTTCGTCGGTGTTCATAGCGTCTCCCAGACCTATTCAAAGTTCCATTTTAGGCAAACCATATCCACGGGCGTGCCTTCTGGCCGAAGGGAGCATAAGCAGCTCCCGAATCGTAAACCGTTGAGACTTTAGGCGTTCGGCCGGATGTAAGTCAAAGCCTTTGGCGGCATCTTGCTAGAACCTTGGTGAGCCATCGACCCGACGAAACTCACCGTTAGATCTTCCGAGTTTCAGCCAAGTGCAACACAAAAATGCATCGCGCCGTCACGATGGGCAGCTTCAAAAAAATATGCGAAGCAAGCTTGCAAAGGAAAAATTTGCTTCTAAGCTCGAAATGTTCTTACAGAGACGTGGAAGTTTTTCCTACTCTTCTGACGGATAAAGTCGTACTCAGGATGAGGACGAGCCAAATGCCTGATTGGCATGTTGGCGCATTGCGTGCTTCCACGCCTTGGAGTTTCTTCAAGAGGATACAGGGATGATCCGTAAGCCGTTATCGCCTTATCAGCGCGACATTTGGGTTGCCGCTGCTCAGTTCCCCGAAAGCAATCAGTACACGCTCTTCTGCTACGACCGTCTCGTTGGCGAAGTGGATGAACAGGCTTTGCGTCACGCAATGGCCTCTGTTGCCAGACGCACCGATGCCTTCGGCCTGCGCCTTGGGGAAGAAGACGGTGAACCTTTTCAATGGCTCGCCGCCGAGTTGGATGTCTCGATAACGACCCTTGACCTTACGCATGAATATGATCCCGACGCTGATATCCAGGCCTGGTTGCGCAATGCGTTTGGCTTCAGTTACGCCTTGGACGGCAACCAATTGGCTGACCTGTTCCTGCTTCGAGCAAGTGATTCAACGTATGTCTATGTCCGGGCGCACCATGTTGTATGCGACGCCTGGGGTTTGCAGTACTTCATGGGTCAGGTACGTGATGAATACCTGAGATTGACCGCAAATGCGGTGACGGAAACGCAAACCCAAGCGACATCCTTTTTGGCGGTCATTGAGGCCGACGACTACACGCAATTGGAACCGTACAGGGAAGATCGTGCCTACTTTTCCCAAGTATTGAGTGGGGTCGAGCCCGCCCTGTTCAGCCGCAAGCTGGCTGCTGGCGCGCGGAGTAACGCTCGTTACTCTATCACCCTGGAGCGGCCGCTGCTGGCCACCATCAGAGACCGTGGCGAGTCCCCGTTCCTGTTTCTCAGCGCCGCGATCGCGCTTTATCTGGCCCGTGTGCACCAACGTAATGAGGTCGTGCTCGGGATTCCGGTACTGAACCGTGCTGACCGCAGGGCCAAGGCGGTGGTTGGGCATTTCGCCAATACTTTGCCGTTGCGCGTTGAGATTATTCCAGGCCAACACATCGAGGAGTTTGTTGCGCAATTGCGGCAAGGCATTCGTACGTTGCTGCGCCATCAGCGTGTGCCGCTGGGGGACGTAGCCAAGGGCTCGGCGCCGTTGTTCGATACCACCATTTCCTATATGCGCTGGCCGAAGGCCGTCTCGATCCCTGGCGTAACCTGTGAAACCGTAGCGCAGACCCATGCTCATGATGCACTGGCGATATGGGTGTCGGAGTTCGATGACCATAGTGATGTGCAGGTGGACTTCGAATACGCCTGTGATGTTTTTGATGAAGACTTCACGATGGAAGCGGCCGCGAAGCATGTGGCAGCAATTGCCGCAATGGTGATCTTTGCTTTGTTCGGCCAAATTAAAGCCGTCGCCATCGTGGCACTGGTGGTAATCGGTCTGACCGGTGTTTCGATGAACCCAGCCCTAATTACCCGAGGGGCACGTGTTGGACATAACAACATGCTGGTCAACTCCGTACATACGGCATGCATCATGCTCGGCGTTATGGCCGGCTCGTGGATCGGCGGCTGGGGTATTGCAGCTGGCTTGGGACTACAGGGGGCGCTTTGGGTTGGCGCTGGCCTAGGTGTACTGGCACTATTCTCGCTCCTACCGGAGCTAAGGACACGTGCCTCTCAATCAACGTTTGCGCGATAGAGGCCATTTGGGGCGATTCACTTGGCCAGTAATCAGGAGTGTATGCGTCCGGCCAAGTCATCTACCCAGCCTCGCAAGGCCAAGACATGGTGTGCACTTAAATTTAAGTGGGCACCAGTTCTAGCCTTTTAAGCGGGTATTTCATGCAACCAACACGCCGTTCCTATTCAAAATCCTTCAAGGTCCAGGTCATTCAAGAGTGTGCCCAGCCCGGCGCTTCTATTGCCAACATCGCACTCGGCCATAGCCTCAACGCAAACCTCGTCCACAAATGGATTCGGGTGCACGCGCAGAAAAGCATGGCGCTGCAACCTGCATTTATTCCGTTACCCATGCAGTTGGGCGGAGCAAGTTCGCAAGCTACATCGTCGAATATCTACGTCGAGATCCAGCACCCGCGCGGCACCGTCAAAGTGAACTGGCCAACCGAAAATGCTGCTGCTTGCGCGACCTTTCTTCGAGACCTGCTGCGATCATCCGCATCGACTTCATCTGGCTCGCTACCGAGTCGATGGATATGCGAGCGGGCACCGAAACCGCGTTGGCCAGGGTGATCGCGGTGTTCGGTGCGGCGAAGCCGCACTGTGCTTATCTGTTTGCCAACCGCCGCGCTACTCGCATGAAAGTTCTGGTACATGACGGCTTCGGTGTCTGGCTGGCTGCTCGTCGGTTGAACCAGGGCAAATTCCACTGGCCAAGCATTCGTCATGGAGCTGAAATGCAGTTGGACACCGAGCACATTGGATTTAGACAGGCGGCAGTGGACTTAAATTATCAATAAGTAGTTGTTATAGAAAGGTTTTATGGAGTTTAGTGGAGCTTCATTACAGGCTATCGGGGTCCCCAAAAAACATCTGAATCCGCGACCGCAACCAACGCTCACCGGGATCATTGTCCTGCGAGCCCCGCCATGCCATGTGCAGCTCGAACGAGCGTACCGGCAGTGGCGGATCCTCGGTGCGCAAGCCGCCCGCCGCGGTCAGGGCCTCGGCGGCGTAGTCCGGTACGATGGCGACGATGTCGGTCCCGGCAAGCAGGGTGCCCAGGCCGTTGAATTGCGGCACGGCCAACACCACATGGCGTTTGCGGTCGAGCTTTTCGAGTTCTTCGTCGATAAACCCACTCAAATCCCCGGCAAATGACACCAGCGCATGAGGGCGGGCGCAGAAGTCGTCCAGGCTGAGGGCACCGGGCACGCTGTCGGCGCGTAGCAGTTTCGGTAGGCTGCGGCGCAGTACCTTGCGCTTGGCGTTGGCCGGTAGCTCGGCGGTGTAGCTGACGCCGATGGAGATTTCGCCGGAGGCGAGCAGGCCGGGCATCAGGATGTAATTGACACGGCGCACGACGAGCACGATGCCGGGGGCTTCGGCGCGCAGGCGTTTGAGCAGTTGGGGGAGCAGGGCGAACTCGACGTCGTCCGACAGGCCGATGCGGAACACGGCGGTGCTGGTGGCCGGGTCGAATTCGGCAGCGCGGCTGACGGCGGTGGAAATCGAGTCCAGGGCCGGGGACAGCAGGGCGAAAATTTCCACGGCGCGGGCCGACGGCTCCATGCTGCGCCCGGTACGCACAAACAGCGGGTCATCGAAGAGACCGCGCAGGCGCGACAGTGCCGCGCTGATGGCCGGCTGGCCGAGGAACAATTTCTCGGCGGCACGGGTCACACTGCGCTCATGCATCAAGGTTTCGAATACGATCAAGAGGTTAAGGTCGACACGACGCAGGTCGTTACGGTTCATCTTGTGTCCTGGATGAGTCTGTAAACTTGACGAGAGCGGCCATACATGATCCCTATGATCTCCATGCTCGGAGCATGACCGGCATGAATCTTACGGGGAAAGGCTGGTACTCTGCACCGGCTAATTGAGTTTTCCTACGATAGTTGAGGTCTATTCCTCAGTCGCGGAATCAATGACAGACATGTCGACTATTAACGGCGACCGGTGGTCTTACCCGGAAAGCCCAGATAGAGTTCAGGGCAATAGAGGTTACTTTGACGAGGTTTGCGATGTCCCGCACGATCCGTTTTCACAAGTTTGGTCCGGCTGAGGTGCTCAAGTGCGAAGAGCATGCAGCCGCGCAGCCTGCACCGGGCGAAGTGCAGGTACGAGTCGAGGCAATTGGCATCAGTTGGTATGACATTTTGTGGCGCCAGAACCTGGCGTCTTCCCATGCACGTTTGCCGTCCGGCCTTGGCCACGAGATGGCCGGGGTGGTCGTAGCCCTGGGCGACGGCGTGGATGACTTGGCCGTGGGCGATAAAGTCGCCAGTTTTCCCGCCGAGAGCCCCAATGATTACCCGGTGTATGGCGAACAAATCGTCCTGCCCCGTTCGGCGTTGACCCGTTATCCGGATGTCTTGAGCCCGATCGAAGCCAGCGTGCATTACACGCCGCTGTTGATTGCATATTTTGCATATGTGGACTTGGCGCGGGTCAAACCCGGCCAGTTTGCCTTGGTGACCGACGCTAGCCACTGCGCCGGCCCGTCCTTTGTGCAACTGGGCAAGGCCTTGGGTGTGCGTGTGATTGCCGCGACCAAGGACAGCGCGGAGCGCGAGTACCTGCTGTCCCTCGGGGCGGAAAAGGTCATCGTCACCGAAGAGCAGGACCTGCTCATGCAAATCAACAAGTTCACCGATAATCGCGGCGTTGACGTGGTGTTCGATGGCTTGGGCGGCCCGCAGATGTCGTTACTCGGTGATGTCTTGGCGCCGCGTGGCAGCCTGGTGCTGTATGGCCTGCAAGGTGGCAACCAGACGCCATTCCCGGCCTGTGCGGCGTTCCAGAAGAATATTCAGTTCTTTGTGCATTGCATCGGCAACTTCACCGGCAAACCGGAGCTGGGCATCGCCCAGGACCAAGTGGCATTGCAGCGCGCGTTGCGCGACATCAACCAGATGACCGCCGACCGTGTGCTGGTCCCGCTGAAAACCACTGTGTTTCCATTCAGCCAGTTCGTCGAAGCGCACCGCTACATGGACGAATGCCCGTGCCGTGAGCGCGTCGCATTGCAGGTTGAAGCTGTTTGAGCTGTAGGAGTATTCGCAAATGAATACTCCGGCGTCTGAACGGATGGGGCAAATGCGCCATTTGTCAGGGCTTAACCCTCGCGGCGTTTAAGCCGCCATCAGGGCGCCAGGCCCCGCAAAACACGAGCTTTCCCCCCGATGCCGCGCTGTATTCCAGCGCGGCATCTGTGCGCGCGCGTAATCAACGGCTTGCCCAATTGCCATCTGAACTGGTTTCTTGCGGCGTTCTGTATCTGTTAATCATTATGCCAGTGCCGATAATCGTGACTTCACTCTCATCTCAAGGATTGAGCAATGATTGAATGTCTGACGTTCCGGCCTGATACATATGAAATTAAATTATCGCGATGCTTGCCTGCGAGACAGGGTGCGGCTGTTGGGATAGGTAACTCCAATTTATTGAAGTTTGATTGGTTGAACTGGATCTTTTCTTTATGTCGGATGCATCCTTAGTTTCCTGCTTAAGCCGGTGTAGGGCATTGTCGGAACGGTCCTAGGGTAGCCAGGACGCCCTGGCGCAAGGGTCTCAAGGAGAGGCGGCGCGAAGGGCACACAATTGGCGTTCCCTGTCGAATTGTTACGGCGTGCTAAGGTTTATTTATCGTTACGCCACGCGGTGTGACGACATTCCTACGCATCTAATGGGTCGAGCAAATAACCTCGGCAGTTACTTGGAACTGATATTTCAACTCAGGTAGTAGAACTATGAGCGCAATTCACGAACAAGCCATGAACTATGTTTATCAGCAAGTTCTGCAACGTTTGGTCGGGCACTTCACGCGCGCCGAACGTACTGCACTTCAATTATTGATTCAGCGAATTGTCGTGGCTGCCGGCGGCATGGAACAAGTGGGCGATTACAAAGTGTTGGTTGCCCATGGGGGCGGCGAAGTCAGCAGCTATACCCTGGCACTGCTGCGTGCGGCGCAACTGACTATCGCGGGCCGCGCGCCCAGGACTTTCAACTTGCGTGTGGCGACGCTCCGACATGCCGGCATGACCCAGGCCACGCTGGATAGCCTGCAGCGTGGCTACAGCACACTGTTTTTCCACGACGACCCGCGGGTCGAGTTGCTGATGGTGGAAAACCAGGTAGTGCAGCCGTTCAACCACCAGCGCCCGGCCTCAGGTGCGGGCCGGGAGGTCAGCCAGCGCAATATGCTGATGGTGGGGCACCTGACCTCCGGGGATATTCGCGCGACGTTGTGTAACGATACTTACCTGTCCCTGGGGGATTTCTACCAGCGTGTCACCACCTGGAACGGAGGGGTGCATGCGCTGGTCAGCGGTGATTCACCGCGCAAGCAGAGCCAGTACCTGGCGTGGTTGAAAAAGGCGGCCCAAGCGGCCGGCGTCAGCACTGCGCCGGGCAAGCCGGCCTCGCTCACCGGGTTGTTCGCGCGCATGGAGGAGTGGAGCAACGGCTGTTATCAAGACCTCTATGGCGAGCAATACGTTGCCCACGAGAGCCCCGGCCGGGGTGGGCACCGCCATTTGGCCTACATTGGTATCGCCGACCTGCTTAACAACGTCGATGTTGCTTCAACCCCTCTGCTCAGCGACTTCCTGGGCTACGTCCCCGATCCGTTTGGTTTTCACTTCAGTCATCCGGCCTACCCCAACCCGCTGCTGATGGCTCACCTGCGCGGGGTGCAGGCCCAGTGCCTGCGCGAGCTGTCCTACGAGGACGGCGTGGCGGGTTTTCTGCGCCAGGCGATGGACTACCTGTGTCACCGGCAAATTCCTGAACATTTGATCGCAGAGGCCTGCGGTGGGGAAGGGCGTGAGCAGTCGACGGCCTACGCCCAAGAGTTCTTTGGCCTGGAGGAGGCCCAATTGACCTGTTTGCTGTTCTCGCCCTTCATCCATCATGGTGAGCGGTTGGAGGGTTACCTGCGTCAATGCCATCCCGGCATGCTGGTGGCACTCCCCGAGTTGCACAAGGTGCTCCAGGGCAAGCCGGCAGCCGACATGCTGCAGCAATGGGCGATCGACACCAGCGGCTTGCCGCTGCCTCTGCTCCAGCACCTTTACCGCAAGCGCCCGCTGGCGGTTGAACAGGGCGCCGATGCGCGCAAGCGCCGGGCCGCACGCCTGCAGACCAACGCCGAGGCGCGGGCGTTTCAGTTGTTCGGGCGCTAGGCGGGTGCGTCGGTGTGTGCGTCCAGGTAGACAGTCATGAACCTGCGAGGTGAGCGGCAGGCGGATTTCGCCTACCAGGCGGTGTACCGCTACATGATCAACCTGATCAACGAAGTCAGCCTGGACATGCCCGTCAAACTGCCTTCTTTGCGGCAGTTGGCGACGCGCCTGAATGTGTCGATCTCGACGATTCAATACGCGTACTCCCTGCTGGAAAAGGAAGGGCGGGTGTATTCGGTGGCCAAATCGGGTTATTTCGCCTGGCCCGTGGCAGCCAATCCGCTGATGGCGGCGGGCGCCGATCTGTTGGAGCGCCTGTATGCGGCGGCGCGGCGGCCCGGAATGGTGGTACTCAGCGGCGATGAACCGGCGCTGCTGGGAGCGCTGGACGGCGCATTGCTGATGCTCGAACGCCAACTGGTGCGCCGCCACCCACGCCAGTTGCAACCCTGGTCGCAGCCTTGCGGCGTCTGGGAGCTGCGCGCGGCGTTGGCGGCGCGTTACACCTCATCGCCGACCCGCTGCTGGCAGGCCGATGACGTCTACATCGGTGCCGATCTGCGCGGTGTATTGGAAATACTCATTGATGTACTGGGTCTCAAGGGCGCCGCGGTATTGGTCGAGTCTCCCTGCGACTGGTTAATACTGCGCCTGCTGCAGGCTGCCGGCGTGCGCGTCATTGAGTTGCCCTGGCAGGTCGACGGTCGTCTGGACCTGGCGCGGCTCGAACACCTGTTGCGCCATGAACCCGTCCACTTGGTGCTGCTGTCGTCGGTGGTGGGCATGCCGTCGGGCAACGTCATGCTCAACTATGAGCGCTTGCGGGTGGCTCAGTTGCTCGAAGAATATGGCTGCTGGCTGCTGGAGAATGACACCTTTGGCGAGTTGGGTTTTGCGCAGAACCACACGGCGCTGCGCAACCAGGTCAACCCCGAACGGCTGATTGTATTTTCGTCGTTCGAAAAAGTACTCGGCCCGGAAGCACCGTTCGGCTATGTACTGTCACGCCACCTGAGCAGTGAGCTGCAGCGCCAGTTCCTGCTGCGTTCGTTTCGCCTGTCGTCGATCCGTCAACGCGCGATTGCCCACCTGTATCAAAGCGGGCGGCTGGACCAGCACCTGCAGACATTGCGCCAGCGCCTGCGTGAGCAGGCCGACGCCATGAGCCAGCGCCTGGATCAGCGCCTGGCAGGGCGGGTGACTTACCGCATGCCGCTGGCCGGGGCGAGTTTCTGGCTGCACGCGTCGGCGCCGGTGGACATGCGCCAGGTGTTCCAGCGCCTGCTGGCGCAACAGGTGGTGATTGCCCCGGGGGAATTGTTCAGCCTCAGTGGCTTGCATCATCAGCAACTACGGCTGAGCCATGCGTTCAACGGGCACCCGAACCTGGACGCGGCATTGGATGCGCTGGCGCAGGCCTTGTTGCAGGCGCAGAGCGCCTAGCGTGTGAAAAATCTCTTGCTGGCGTGGGATCTATAACATCGCGCGGCAGTCCAACTCTCAGTAAACTGTCATTTTTTCCGAATCCTTCTTTCCGAGGTTTATGCATGACAATCAGTCCTTTTGCGGGCAAACCGGCGCCAGCCCAGTTGCTGGTAGATATCCCGCGACTGGTTACGGCCTATTACACCGGTCAGCCTGATGCAGCGATCTCCACCCAGCGCGTCGCGTTCGGGACTTCCGGGCACCGGGGCAGCTCGTTCGAACTGAGCTTCAACGAATGGCATGTGCTCGCCATCAGCCAGGCCATCTGCCTGTACCGCGAAGCCCAAGGTATCGACGGGCCGTTGTTCGTCGGCCTCGACACCCATGCATTGTCGACGCCTGCGGGGGCCAGCGCGCTGGAAGTCCTGGCGGCCAACGGTGTGCATGTGATGCTCGCCGAGGGCGATGAATACACGCCGACCCCGGCCATTTCCCACGCCATCATCTGCTATAACCGCGGTCGCACCAGCGGCCTGGCCGACGGCATTGTCATCACGCCGTCCCACAACCCGCCGCAAAGCGGCGGCTACAAGTACAACCCGCCCAACGGCGGTCCGGCCGATACCCACGTCACCAAATGGATCGAGGCCAAGGCCAACGAGCTGCTGGCCAATCGGCTGGCCGGGGTCAAACGCATCACCCACGCCCAAGCGCTCAAAGCCGACACCACCCATCGCCATGACTACCTCAACAGCTACGTGGCCGACCTGATCAATGTGATCGACATGGACGCCATTCGCAGCGCCGACCTGCGTTTGGGCGTCGATCCGCTGGGCGGCGCCGGGGTGCGCTACTGGTCGGCGATTGCCGAGCACTACCGCTTGAACCTGGACGTGGTCAACACCGAAGTCGATCCGACCTTCCGCTTCATGAGCGTCGACTGGGATGGCCAGATCCGCATGGACCCGTCGTCCAGCTACGCCATGCAGGGCTTGATCGGACTCAAGGAACGTTTCGACGTGGCCTTCGCCTGCGACCCGGACCACGATCGCCACGGCATCGTCACCCCGTCCGGCGGCCTGTTGGCGCCGAACAATTACCTGGCCGTGTCCATCGACTACCTGTTCCAGAACCGTCCCGGCTGGCGCGCCGATGCGGCCGTGGGCAAGACCGTGGTCAGCAGCGGCTTGATCGATCGCGTCGCGGCGCGCATCGGACGGCGCCTGTATGAAGTGCCGGTCGGCTTCAAGTGGTTTGCCGACGGTCTGTTCGACGGTTCGCTGGGTTTTGGCGGTGAGGAAAGCGCCGGCGCTTCGTTCCTGCGCAAGGACGGCACCGTGTGGAGCACCGACAAGGACGGTTTGATCCCGGCGTTGCTCGCGGCAGAAATGACCTCGCGCAAAGGCCAGGACCCCAGCCAGATCTACCGTGGCCTGACCGACGCTTTGGGCGAACCGTTCGCGATTCGCGTCGACGCCAAGGCCACCCCGGCGCAGAAGGCGTTGCTGGGCAAACTGTCGCCGGAGCAGGTGACGTCCACCGAACTGGCCGGGGAGCGCATCCAGCAGATCCTCAGCCATGCGCCGGGCAACAACCAGGCGATCGGCGGTTTGAAAGTCATGACCGAAAACGGCTGGTTCGCCGCACGGCCATCGGGCACCGAGGACATCTACAAGATCTACGCCGAGAGCTTCATCGGTGAAGATCACCTCAAGCAACTGGTGCAAGAGGCGCAGGTACTGGTTGACGGTGCAATCAGCGCTGGCTGACACGCCTCAGTCAATGGAGGCGCGGGTCAGCCTGCGCCTACATTTCGCCTCGAGATCAGGCCAGGTCGACCAGCACGATCTCGCTGTCTTCTATCGCGGTCACGCGCAACAGCTGTTCATCTTCCACCGCGACAC
Organism: Pseudomonas veronii; assembly: GCF_002028325.1. Classification (NCBI taxonomy): domain Bacteria; kingdom Pseudomonadati; phylum Pseudomonadota; class Gammaproteobacteria; order Pseudomonadales; family Pseudomonadaceae; genus Pseudomonas; species Pseudomonas veronii. The sequence continues at coordinate 3,273,726 of NZ_CP018420.1, forward strand.
CGTCTCGCGCGTGCGCGCGCAAGCCATTGACCTCAATCACCCCCGTCGCCGGCACCAGGTAGGCGCGACGCCCGCTGTCCAGGCGGTATTCGGCAGTTTCCCCGGCTTTCAGGTTGGCCGCCACCAGGCGCGCATCCGCACGAATGCGCAGGCTCTCGCTGTCACCGGCCTTGCCGCTGGCCAGGGTCACGAACCCTTCGCGGTCACCTTTCGGAAACGGCTTGGCGCCCCATGACGGCGGCAGGCCGGCTTCGTTGGGGATGATCCAGATCTGGAAAATCTTGGTGGGGGTGGCTTCCAGGTTGTATTCGCTGTGGGCAATCCCGGTGCCGGCGCTCATGACCTGCACGTCACCCGCCTCGGTGCGGCCCTTGTTGCCGAGGTTGTCGGCATGGCTGATGGCGCCTTCGCGTACATAGGTGATGATTTCCATGTCGCGATGCGGGTGCTGGGGAAACCCGGTGCCGGGCTCGATGATGTCGTCGTTCCAGACCCGCAGGTTGCCCCAGTGCATGCGCTGGGGATCGTGGTACTCAGCGAATGAAAAGTGATGATGGGCGTCAAGCCAGCCATGATGGGCGCCGCCCAGGGCGGTGAAAGGTCGTAATTCGAGCATGATCGTCTCCAGTTGATGGGGTCATCATCCAACAGTGCATGATCGATAAAAAGCGTAAAAAATGCCTTATTCCTATCGATCAATTGGATTGGTTTCGGATGCTTTGACTTTCACTTCATCGCCTAACTGCATGACGGCAAAGCAATTGGCTGGAACTGCGCGGCGATTCCGGCGACCATGGCGCACTCGTCAACACCCAGCTCATCGCAGGAGTCCGCGTGCCGCAACAACAGCCTGATCTGCCCCCTGAATTGCGCCCCCTGGCCGAAATGCCATGGTTGAAACGGCTCGCCGCCCGCTTGTTCGGGCATGGCTTGACCCGCTTGCGCGCGCAACACCGGTTCTCTTGGCTGCATGGGCAGGCCGACGGTTTTCGCAGTGGGCACGAGGCGGGTGTGGAGTACGGCTATCGCGAGGGCAAGGCCGACGGCATCGAAGAAGGCCGGCAGGTCCTGCTGATTCGCGACTTCCGCCCGGAAGAACACCGTGCGCCGGGGGTGGATGACAACCTGTTCGATGATTGGCGGCTGCCCCTCACGGCCGATCTGAAAAAACGCATCAAGGCCGATGTGGCACGCTTGCTGCCGGCTCACGCGCAGCCCAGCGCCGCCCAATGGAAGATGATCTTCAGCGACACGCCGTCCACCTCGGTGATCGCCGGTGCCGGTGCGGGCAAATCCACCTCGCTGGTGTTGCGTATCCTGCTGCTCACCCATTACCTGGGTTTCGAGCTGAGCTCGATGACCGTGGTGACGTTCACCCGTGAGTCGCGCAAGGACTTCATCAACAAGCTCATGGAAGTGCTCAGCTTATGGGGGCAACCTCTTGATATCAAAGAAGCCCAGGCCGTGGTTCGGACCTTTCACTCGCGCATCCTGCCGATGGTGCGCAGCCTGCCGGGCTTCGAGCGGCTGCAGGCGTTCGAGAACCTCAGTGCGGGCTTCGAGGACGCAGACAGCAACCCGTTCGACCTGCGCCTCAACGAGGCGCAACGCCAGCAGATGAACGCCTGCTACCACCGGCTGTACGGCCAGCACGCGCGCTTTCGCGAACTGATTGCACCGCTGGCGCGCCATGGTTTGCAGCTCAAGGAGCTGGAGCGTGATCACCCGGACGTGCAGAAGCGCATGGCCGTGACAGAACTGGCCGCCAAGCGCGATGAAGAGCTGTGTGACGTGATTGAAGACCTGTGGTTTCGCGCGGGCGCCTGGCCGATCAAAGGCATCGAGCCGAGTCGCCAGACCGTGGAGATCAATGGCGCGCAATTCCATTGCCATGGCTATATTCCCGAGCTGGATGCCTGGGTCGTGCTGGGCTTCGATTCGCGGGAAAACGCCCAGCTCAGCCGCCCCAATGCCAAGCTGTCGGTGCGTGCGGAATGGGCGGTAAAGCGCACCCTGTTTCAAGCATTCTGCCGTAAACCTTTGATATGGATCGATAGTTACGAGTCGTCAAAGCGTCTTTTAAGCAGCCTGGCCGGTGACGCCAGTGCGGGGCCGGGGTTCGATTACAAGGTCAAAGGCGAGCTGGCGTCGGCGCCGTTGCTGGACTGTTTTGTCATGGCCGCAGGTTTCATCGAGAACCTCGGTCTGGACGTGCCCAGTGCCGTGGGCCAGATGAGTTTCGCCAAAGACGATCCGGACCGCTGCTTCTTTGAGGCCTTGAGCATTTTCTGGAAAGCTCTGGAAGATCATCTGCTCGACCAGTCGCCGCCGATCATGACCTACAACCGCATGTTCTCGCTGTTTGGCGAAAACACCCCGGAAAACCTCAAGTTGCTCAGCGACCCCCTGTTGCGGCCGCTGTCACACCTGATGATCGACGAGTTCCAGGACGTCTCGCCGCAGATCGTCTCCTGGCTGCGCGCCAGCCTGCGTGAAATCCGCAGCCGTGGGCCAGTCATGCATGTAGGACGCGGCGCCCAGCATTCGTCACTGCTGTGCGTAGGGGATGACTGGCAGTCGATCTATGGCTGGCGCGGCAGTTCGCCGAAGTACTTCATGCAGTTCAACCAGGAATTCCCGGCACCGAGTACCACCCGCGTCATGCTCGGCGAGAACTATCGCAGCCATCAGCACATCATCGATGCCGCCGAACACATTGTGCGCGCCGCGCCGGCGATCCCCGGCAAGAAGGCCAAGGCCAGCGGCATACCCAAGGCGTTGGTGCCCGTTACGGTACTGGAACGCGACGATGCGGCCTTGGGCCGGCGCCTGCAGGAGCACTATCAAAAGGGCGATTCGGTGTTAATGCTGTATCGAAAAAGTAGCGATAAGTTATTGATTAATGAACATATTCAATCTGTAGTTAATGTGGATTCTAACTTGCCGTCCGCGGCGCGCAGGCTCAAGCAATTGACCTATCACAGCGCCAAAGGCCTGCAGGCGGATGCGGTGTTCCTGCTTGGGGATTGCCAGCATGTCACCCGTTCGCCGTACAAGAACCAGGTGTACCGCATGGCGGGCCTGGGCAAGGCCGGCGACGCCGAACCCTACGACAACGCGCAAAAAGACGAAGTGCTGCGCCTGGCGTATGTCGGCATTACCCGCGCGGTCAGCCATTGCTACTGGTATGTGGAAAAACCCGAAGGCCAGGCCGTGAATGTGCCGAAGGCCTCGGAGCGGGTCGACGCCAGGAAAGCGTTCTTTGACGATCAGCGCTAAGCACTGCCTGGCACAGGCCCTATGTAGGGGCTTGCCCGCAATAGCGGTGCATCAGTCGATAGACCGCTCGACTGGCGCACCGCTGGTCGTGTTCAAGCCCTTAACAAATGCGGCGGCACAAAACACTCCAGCTCCGCTTCCACCGCTTCGATGATGCGCTCTACATCGGTAGCATTCATCACGGTGGCGCAGGGGATGCCAGCGATGGCGATCAGCGTCTCGCCGCTGGCGCGGTCGAACAGACGCGCGACCATACTGCCGGGAGCGTCCATGCTCCCTTCGAAGCCCATGGGATGGAAATGCCAGCGCATCAGCTGGCAGGCGTTGGGGAATGTCACTTTGTTCATGTTGCCCACCTTGTTCATTGAGCGCTTCCTTTAGCTCGCGGCAGGGGGCCATGACCGTCACTGGTCACAGCGAGTGAGAGTGTAAAAATAGCATTCGTTCATAAATGCAAGGGCAGTTTTTTCACCCCGTTCGGCGGTTCTTTTCCTATAGCTTGACGTGTGTCATGTCTTGCTAAAGGCTGGGCAAAAGGCCATTAGTCAGAAGTTGCCGTCGGCCATTGATGGCAGCGCTGAAATTCGGCAACCTCCACCTTTTACCCGTCGTAGAGCCATGCATGCCCCACACCGCCGCGGACGATGATTGCCAGCACACCCACGCCACGCGCGAGCTAGTGACGCGCCACCACCTGTGCTGGCGTCATCGCGACCTGGATGGCGTGATGTCTTACTACCATCCGCACATCCAGTACCACGACTTCTTCCAGAACCGCGTCGTCGGCTACGCCGAGCTGCGCGAGTACCTGCAAGCCAGCATGCCGCGCGGGCCCGACGAGGCCATCGAGCACATGGACCGCATTCGCGCCGATGGCGACACCGCGTTCATCCAGTACCGCATCACCCTGCGCGGCGGGCAGGGCCTGGTGTCGTTCCGTACCAGTGAGGCCATCACCGTGCGCGACGGGCTGATCTGGCGGGTCAACGAATATGCGTCACTGGTGCATGAGCACAGCCCCCAAACCACGCGCCCGAGCGTCAGCCGCCTGGGCCTGTCGCCCCAGCAACTGGGGCATATGGCCAACGACCTGCAGCACTACTTTCAGCAGCAACAACCCTACCTGGACCCGGAGCTGGACCTGCAGCGGGTTGCCAAGGAGTGCGGTTACAGTCGCAATCAGATTTCCTACTTGCTCAATCAAGTCCTCGGGCAAACCTTCTATCGCTATGTCAATCAGGCTCGGCTCGTGCATTTGCTGGCTGCGCTGGATAAAGCCAGGCCGCCCATACGCGTGGACGACTTGGCCTATGCGGCGGGGTTCAATTCGTTATCGGCGTTTTATAGCGCTTTTCGCCAGCACACCGGCCTGACGCCGAAGGCTTACATTAAAGAGCGCTTTGAGGGCGAGTCGGCTAGATCAACTGGCAATAAAAAAGATGTGGGTTAAACCTGTCATGTTCGACAGGTTTTTCATTCGCGGATTCGTAGTGTAATGCCCAGGCATCTTTTCTTTCAGTTGGAGTGTCGCTATGTCTAAGCACAATAAATCCGCCCACCCGAACGGTCCAGAGAGTGAAGGCCGCATGGACGGAATCATTAACATCGACGGAACGGATCACACCTTTCAAGCGGACCGTGTGTATATGGATGAGCAAGACGGTGCGCTGAGGTTTTTCGGTGCCCGAACCGTTGACGAGAACCCGGATAAATTCGAAGCGGTTCAAGTGCAACTCACACCGCCCACCATTTCGACGGGTACATACCCGGTGGGCGGGGAGAGTGTTAAAGATGTTATTTACGTCGACCATCAAACCGGTAACAGCTATACAGCTCACAAAGGCGAGGTGTCGCTCACCAGGAGCATCCCCCTTAAACGGTTATTCGGGGTAGTGAGTTGTGAGTTCAGTGTTGACGGTCGAACGACTATCGTAAACGTCCAGTACGCCTTCAAGGGGTAGAATAAATAGTCGGCCCCGCAGCCTCTGCCCGCGTCGGTTAGCGCCAATCATTCGGCGTTGACGGGGCAGCAGGTCGCGCCAACATTTCCCTGCGTGCACGCGCGCAAGACAGCCCCTGACATCCCGCTCTAGGATCCAGCCTATCGAAACGAGGTAGGGGAACCTGGCATGCCGGCATGGCGCACTATCAGTTTATGGATGGACCAGTTGGACGACCCGCTGCTGGCGCGGCCGTCTCTGGAGCACGACCTGGACGTCAACGTGGCCATCATCGGCGCCGGTTACACCGGTCTGTGGACCGCGTATTACCTCAAACGCCAGGCGCCCGAGCTGAACATTGCCATCATCGAGGCGCAAACCGCCGGTTTCGGCGCGTCCGGGCGCAATGGCGGCTGGTTGATGGGCAACCTGTTGGGGGAAGACCGTTTACTCGCCGGCCTCACGCCCGAGCAGCGGCGTGCTTCGTTTGACCTGCTGCACGGCATTCCCGACGAAGTGGCGCAGGTGCTGGCCCGCGAAGGCATCGACTGCGACTACCGCAAGGGCGGCGCCCTGTACTGCGCCGCGCGTTACCCCGAGCAGGAAAGCAGCCTGCGCCTTTATCTGGACAAGCTCTACGCCCAAGGCCTCACCGAGGCCGACTACCGCTGGCTGAGCCCGCAACAACTGGCTGAGCAACTGCGAATCGCCAAGCCCTTTGGCGCGGTTTATGCGCCCCATGTGGCGACGATCAACCCAGCCAAGTTGGTCCGCGGCCTGGCGCGGGTGGTGGAACGCATGGGCGTCAAGATCTACGAAAACTCGCCCGTCACCCATTGGCAGTCCGGCCGCCTGCGCACTGCAAAGGCCGGCGTGCGTGCCGCCTGGGTGGTGCCGGCCGTGGAGGGCTACGCGACCACCTTGGCGCCGTTGGGTCGCTACCAACTGCCGGTGCAAAGCCTGATCGTCGCCACCGAGCCATTACCCGCCAGCACCTGGGACGAAATCGGCCTGAGGCATGGCCAGGCCTTCGGCGAAAGCAGCCGCCAGGTCACCTATGGCCAGCGCTCGGCCGACAACCGTCTGGTGTTCGGTGCCCGTGGCGGTTATCAGTTTGCTGGCAAATTGCGCCACGACTTCGATTTGACCGACAGCGAAGTGGCGCTGCGTCGCTACCTGTTCGGCGAGCTGTTCCCACAGTTGAAAAACGTGCGGATTACCCACTCCTGGGGCGGCAACCTTGGCATGTCGCGCCAGTTCCGACCGCACATGCTCTGCCATCGCGCCACCGGCATCGCGCTGTCCGGCGGCTACGGCGGGGAGGGCGTCGGTGCCACCAACCTGGGCGGTCGCACCCTGGCCGACCTGATCCTGGGCCAGGAGACGCCGTTGACCCATCAACCCTGGGTGATCCGCGAGCGTGGCCTGGAGGCGCTCAAGGCCTGGGAGCCGGAGCCGTGCCGCTGGCTGGGCTACAACGCGATCATTCGCAGTTTTGTCCATGAGGACCAGGTATTGGCCAACCCCAATACCGCGCCCTGGCGCCGCAAGTTGGCGATCGGCGTGGCCGGGTTCATGGAAAGTTTCATGCACTGAGCCGTTCCACTCACACAGGTAGCCCCATGAGCATCACTCAATTCAAAGACGCGCTGAATGCCCACCTGCCGGATTCGTCACCGGTCGCCGTGCCCCTGGGCGAGCCGATCGCCGTGGCGTCAAGCTTGAGCGTCGAGCGCAGCGACGGCGTCGAAACCGGTATCTGGGCCTGTACCCCCGGCCGCTGGCGCCGGCAGATCAAAGCCCAGGAGTTTTGCCACTTTATCCAGGGTCGCTGCACCTTCACCCCTGACGACGGTGAAATCGTCCACCTACAAGCCGGCGATGCACTGATGTTGCCGGCCAACAGCAGCGGAACCTGGGATATCCAGGAAACCGTGCGCAAGACCTATGTATTGATCCTGTAACGCTTTGATCCTTGATCGCCTGCCATAAAAACAGCCCTAAAACCGCCAGGAAATCGAACCATGAAAGCCATTGCCCTGTTGCCCTTGATGTTGGTGGCCGCTATCAGTCAGGCCGCCGAGACGGTGAAGATCTACAACTGGTCGAGCTACATTGCGCCGGACACCACGAAGAACTTCCAGAAACAAACCGGCATCGGTTTCAGCTATGACGTGTACGACAGCAACGAAACCCTCGATGGCAAGTTGATGACCGGTAACTCCGGCTATGACGTGGTGTTCCCCTCCAACCACTTCATGGCGCGGCAGATCCAGGGCGGCGCCCTGAAGAAGCTCGACAAGAGCCAATTGCCCAACTGGAAGAACCTCAACCCGGTGCTGCTCAAGGCCCTGGAAAACAACGACCCGGGCAACGCCCACGGCTTCCCGTACCTGTGGGGCAGCACCGGCATCGGCTACAACGTCGACAAGGTCAAGGCGGTGCTGGGCGATAACGCGCCTGTGAATTCCTGGGACCTGATCTTCAAGCCCGAATACATGCAAAAGCTCAGCAAATGCGGGGTGGCCATCCTCGACAATGGCCCGGAATTGTTGCCGATCGCTCTGAATTACCTGGGGCTGCCACCCCACAGCAAGAAGCCGGAGGACTACAAGAAAGCCGAGGCGCTGCTGATGAAAGTTCGCCCCTACGTGGCGTACTTTCATTCCTCGAAATACACCGGCGACCTGGCCAATGGCGACATCTGCGTGGCCGTCGGTTTCTCCGGCGACGTGCTGCAAGCCGAAAGCCGCGCCAAGGAAGCCAAGAATGGCGTGAACATCGGCTATCAGATCCCCAAGGAAGGCGCCGCGATCTGGTTCGACATGGTGGCCATGCCCGCCGACGCCCCGGATGAAAAGGCCGGGTATGCCTTCATGAACTACTTGCTGGAGCCCCAAGTGATGGCCGACATCACCAACTCCGTTCATTACGCCAACGGCAACAGTGCGGCGGACAGCCTGGTGGACCCGGCAATCAAGGCCGATACCAAGATCTACCCAAGCGCGGAAATGATGGGCAAGTTGTTCGCGCTGGAAGCGATGCCGCTGAATATCGACCGGGTTCGCACGCGGGTGTGGAACACCATTCGTACCGGGCGCTGAAGAACTGATGTGGGAGGACGCAAACCCCCTCCCACATTTGGTAATTGAGGAAGTATTCGCTCTGGCGGAAAGGGTCCGGCGCCACTTTGTCGGTGATTCTGTATTGCATCAGTGGCCGGTTGAGTCCGGCGTATCAGAAACTGTAAGGAGTGGTTATGCGCGCACGTCAATTGGGCATCACGTTGGGGTTGGGCACGCCCGGCGCGTTGAATGCCATCACCGATGTTCCCGGCGTCCGGGTCGGCCACAGCACGCTCAAGACCCGCGTCGACGGTAAACAGGTGTGTACCGGCGTCACAGTGGTCCAGCCGCGTGCCGGCGAGGCGCGGCAGCAGCCGTGCTTTGCCGGGTATCACGTGCTCAACGGCAATGGCGACGCCACGGGCCTGGAGTGGATCAGCGAAGCAGGGCTGTTGACCACGCCATTGGCGATCACCAACACCCACAGCCTCGGCATTGTGCGCGACACCCTGATTGCCCTGGAGCGCGAGCGTCTGGCGGACCCGGCCGTGTACTGGTGCATGCCGGTGGTGATGGAAACCTACGACGGCCTGCTGAACGATATCTGGGGCCAGCACGTCAAGCCTGCGCATGTGCGCGAGGCGCTGGAGCACGCCGAAAGTGGTCCGGTACAGGAAGGTGCAGTGGGCGGCGGCACCGGGATGATCTGCCATGAATTCAAGGGCGGCATCGGCACCGCGTCGCGCCGGTTGCCGGCGGAGCAGGGCGGCTGGACGGTCGGCGTGCTGGTGCAGGCCAACCATGGCAAGCGCCAGGAACTGCGGGTTGACGGCTACCCGGTGGGCCGGCAGTTGATGACGATCCCATCGCCGTTCGCCGAGCGGGGCACGCCGGGCATGGGCTCGATCGTGGTGATCCTGGCCACCGACGCGCCGTTGCTGCCCCATCAATGCCGGCGCCTGGCGCAACGCGCGTCCATCGGCATTGCGCGCACCGGCGGCGGCACCGAGGATTCCAGCGGCGACCTGTTCCTGGCCTTCGCCACCGGCAATCAGGCGCTGCCCCCGGCGGACTATGGGCGCAAGGACCTGGCGTTCAGCAGCGCGGTGCAGATGGTCAATAACGATCATATGTCCCCGTTGTTCCTCGCCGCGGCGGAGGCAGTGGAGGAGGCGATCGTCAACGCCATGCTGGCCGGTGAGAGCATGACCACCGACGACGGGGTGCGGGTGCCGGGTCTGGACGGCGAAACCCTGTTGCAGGCATTGCGCGAGACGGGCTGGAACAGCTGCCGATAATCCGGTGTATTTATAAAGATGCTGGCTCTTTAATGCGGCGAATGACACCGTGACAATATATTGGATCCATCTAAACAAGTGCGCCGCTCAAGTTGAGCGGCTTTACCGCTATTTAATATTTAAATAACGGCTCGGCGGTTTTTGTCGGACAAAAGCAACTAACCCCCTACAAACATTGCACGCGACTTGCTTAAGTTGCCGGCTTGTCGGTTTTCACTGCGTAAATAGATGTAGACGAAAGATTTCAAGTTGTGTCAGTTTCGTGACGCCTTCAAAAGAGGCGAGTGATAGGACGATCTCGCCAGCGGGGTTCCTATCGACCCAAGACTGATGCACTTGCACACAAGGAAGTACGTTTATGTCAAAAGTAAAAGACCAGGCTATTGTGTCTGCCGCGCAAGCCAGCACTGCGTATACGCAAATCGATAGTTTCAGCCATCTGTACGACCGTGGCGGCAACCTCACGATCAATGGCAAACCCTCCTATTCCGTTGACCAGGCCGCCACCCAGCTGCTGCGCGACGGCGCCGCGTACCGGGACGTCGACGGCAACGGCAAGATCGACCTGACCTACACCTTTCTGACCTCGGCCTCCTCGAGCACGCTGAACAAGCATGGTATCTCGGGCTTCAGCCAGTTCAACAGCCAGCAGAAAGCCCAGGCCGCACTGGCCATGCAGTCCTGGTCGGATGTCGCCAACGTTGCCTTCACCGAGAAGGCCAGCGGCGGCGATGGGCATATGACCTTCGGCAACTACAGCGGCGGCCAGGACGGCGCGGCGGCCTTCGCCTACCTGCCCGGCACCGGCGCGGGCTACGACGGCACCTCGTGGTACCTGACCAACAGCAGCTACACACCCAACAAGACCCCGGACCTGAACAACTACGGCCGGCAGACCCTGACCCACGAGATCGGTCATACCCTGGGCCTGGCTCACCCCGGCGACTACAACGCCGGGAACGGCAACCCGACCTACAACGACGCGACCTATGGACAGGACACGCGCGGCTACAGCCTCATGAGTTACTGGAGCGAGAGCAACACCAACCAGAACTTCAGCAAGGGCGGGGTCGAGGCCTATGCCTCCGGGCCGTTGATCGACGATATCGCGGCGATCCAGAAGCTTTACGGCGCGAACTACGCCACCCGCGCTGGCGACACCACCTACGGCTTCAACTCCAACACCGGGCGTGATTTCCTCAGCGCCACCGCCAATGCCGACAAGCTGGTGTTTTCGGTCTGGGACGGCGGCGGCAACGACACCCTGGATTTTTCCGGTTTCACCCAGAACCAGAAGATCAACCTCAATGAGACCTCGTTCTCCGACGTTGGCGGCCTGGTGGGCAACGTGTCCATCGCCAAGGGCGTCACCGTGGAAAACGCCTTCGGCGGCGCGGGCAACGATCTGATCATCGGCAACACTGCCGCCAACCTGATCAAGGGCGGGGCCGGCAACGACCTCATCTACGGCGCTGGCGGTGCGGACCAACTGTGGGGCGGCGCCGGCAACGACACCTTTGTGTTCGGTGCCAGTTCCGATTCCAAGCCAGGTGCGGCGGACAAGATCTTTGACTTCACCAGCGGCGCCGACAAGATCGACCTGAGCGGCATCACCAAAGGTGCGGGCCTGAGCTTCGTCAACGCGTTCACCGGGCATGCCGGCGACGCAGTATTGAGCTATGCCTCGGGCACCCACCTGGGTACCTTGGCCGTGGACTTCTCCGGGCACGGCGTGGCGGATTTCCTCGTCACCACCGTGGGCCAGGCAGCGGTCAGCGACATCGTGGCCTGATGCACCGGCGCGGCGTTGTGGCGCCGCGCTTCCAGGAGGGGCATACACATGCCGCGTTTTGTGCATTTGATCGCCTGTGTCCTACAGGTGTTGTTCGTGTCGGCAGGAGCCCATGCAATGGCTAGCAGTCTCGTTTTACCCACCACCGCGCAGTTGGCCGGACATTGGCAACTGCACCGACAGGATCAGGTCTGTGCCCTGGATTTGCTGGAGCAAGCCACCGCCGTGGGGGGCGATGTGGCCTGCGTCGAGCAATGGCTGGGAGACAAACCCCTGACATGGTCGCCGACGCCGGACGGGATCTGGTTGATGAATGCCGAAGGTTCCGGGATTACCCACTTGAATCGTCAGCGCGACGGTGAATACCAGGCGCGCACGCCATCTGGCGAAATCGTGACATTGCAACGAATACCTTAGTTTTTAGTTATAACGCTATAACTCGAATTTAATAGTTGGCCGCCGCTTATTCAGGGGCTGGGGCAACTATTGCCGGTCATTGGGTTCAAGGAAGATCAAACACCATGGCGAAGCCCCCTGTTGTTGCGCCTTTATTCAAGGCGCTGGGTGAATATAAAAGTATTTTGATCAGCGTTGGCTGTTTCACTGCATTAATTAACCTGCTGATGCTGGTGCCATCCATTTATATGCTGCAAGTGTATGACCGCGTGCTGTCCTCCCAGAATGAAACCACTCTGGTGATGTTGACGCTGATGGTCGTCGGTTTCTTCGCCTTTATCGGCAGCCTGGAAGTCATCCGCAGTTTTATCGTGATCCGCATCGGCAGCCAGTTGGAACGGCGCTTCAACTTGCGCGTGTATAAAGCTGCCTTCGAACGCAACCTGCAACGCGGCCAGGGGCATGCCGGGCAGTCCCTGGCAGATTTGACCCATCTGCGCCAGTTCATCACCGGGCCGGCGCTGTTCGCGTTTTTTGATGCGCCGTGGTTTCCGATCTATCTGTTGGTGATTTTCCTGTTCAACGTGTGGCTGGGCGTGCTGGCCACGGCGGGGGCCTTGCTGCTGATCGGCCTGGCCTGCCTCAATGAATACCTGACCAACAAGCCCCTGGCTGAGGCTGGCGGTTACTCCCAGCAATCCAGCCAACTGGCCACCAGCCATTTGCACAACGCCGAAACCATCCAGGCCATGGGCATGCTCGGCGCATTGCGCCAGCGCTGGTTTGCCGTGCATTCGCAGTTCCTGGGCTTGCAGAACGCGGCCAGCGACACCGGCTCGGTGATCACCGCCCTGAGCAAATCCCTGCGCCTGTGCCTGCAATCGTTGGTGCTCGGCCTGGGCGCATTCTTGGTGATCAAGGGCGAGATGACCGCCGGGATGATGATCGCCGGTTCGATCCTGATGGGGCGGGTGCTCAGCCCGATCGACCAGTTGATTGCCGTGTGGAAGCAGTGGAGTTCGGCCAAGCTGGCCTATCAGCGGCTTGACCAACTGCTGCGCGAATTTGCGCCGGACGTCGAGCCGATGGCCTTGCCCGCCCCCAAGGGCCAGGTGAGTTTCGAGCAGGTCAGCGCCGGCCCGCCGGGTCGACGCCTGGCGACGCTGCATCAGGTCAGTTTCCACCTGGGCGCCGGCGAGGTGCTGGGGGTGCTGGGCGCGTCGGGGTCCGGCAAGTCCACGCTGGCGCGGGTGCTGGTGGGCGTATGGCCAACCCTGGCCGGCACCGTGCGCCTGGATGGCGCGGATATCCATCGCTGGGACCGTGACGATCTTGGCCCGCACATCGGTTACCTGCCCCAGGACATCGAACTGTTCAGCGGCAGCATCGCCGACAACATTGCGCGCTTTCGCGATGCCGACCCGGCGCAGGTGGTCCAGGCGGCGCAACAGGCCGGCGTGCATGAATTGATTCTGCGCCTGCCGCAAGGCTACGACACCGTGTTGGGCGACAACGGCGGCGGCCTGTCCGGCGGCCAGAAGCAACGGGTGGCCCTGGCGCGTGCGCTGTATGGCGGGCCGCGGCTGGTCGTGCTGGACGAACCCAACTCCAACCTCGACACCGTCGGTGAAGCCGCGCTGGCCAGCGCCATCGTGCAGTTGAAGGCCCAGGGCAGCAGCGTGATTCTCGTCACCCACCGCTCTTCGGCCCTGGCCCAGGCCGACAAGTTGCTGGTGCTCAACGAAGGCCACCTGCAAGCGTTTGGGCCGAGCCAGGACGTGCTGCGCGCGTTGTCCGGCCAGCAGGCGGCGACGCAGGAAAAAACCGGCGTCAGTTTCAGTCGTCAGTATCAAACCGCAAGGAATCCAGGCGCATGAGCATGCTCACTGTGGAACAACGCGACGCCGCTTTTTTCGTGCGTCTGGGCTGGTGGCTGACGGTGGTCGGCGCCGGTGGGTTTTTCCTCTGGGCCAGCTTGGCGCCGCTGGACCAGGGCATTCCGGTGCAGGGCACCGTGGTGGTCTCGGGCAAGCGCAAGGCCGTGCAGACCTTCAGCCCCGGTGTGGTCAGCCGCATCCTGGTGCGCGAAGGTGAGACGGTCAAACAGGGCCAGCCGCTGTTTCGTCTCGACCAGACCCAGAACCAGGCCGATGTGCAATCGCTGCAAGCGCAGTACCGCCTGGCCTGGGCCAGTGTGGCGCGCTGGCAGAGCGAGCGCGACAATCGCGCGGCCATCGTGTTTCCCGCCGAACTCAGCACCGCCCCGGACCCTGCGCTGGCCTTGGTGCTCGAAGGCCAGCGCCAACTGTTCAGCAGCCGCCGCGAAGCCTTTGCCCGTGAACAGGCGGGGATTCGCGCGAATATCGACGGCGCCACGGCGCAGCTCAATGGCATGCGCCGCGCACGCAGCGACCTGAGCGCCCAGGCTCAATCCCTGCGCGATCAACTGAGCAATCTGCAGCCCCTGGCCGACAATGGCTACATCCCGCGCAACCGCTTGATGGAGTACCAGCGCCAGTTGTCCCAGGTGCAACAGGACCTGGCGCAGAACACCGGCGAAAGCGGCCGAGTGGAGCAGGGCATCCTCGAATCGCGGCTCAAACTGCAGCAGCACAGCGACGAATACCAGAAGGAAGTGCGCAGCCAACTGGCCGACGCGCAACTGCGCAGCCTGACCCTGGAGCAGCAGCTCACGTCCGCCGGGTTCGACCTGCAACACAGCGAAATCAACGCGCCGGCCGATGGCATTGCGGTCAACCTCGGCGTCCACACCGAAGGCGCGGTGGTGCGTGCCGGGGAGACCTTGCTGGAGATCGTGCCACAGGGCACGCGGCTGGAAGTCGAGGGGCATTTGCCGGTCCACCTGGTGGACAAGGTCGGCACCCACCTGCCGGTCGACATCCTGTTCACCGCGTTCAACCAGAGCCGTACCCCGCGTGTGCCGGGACAGGTCAGCCTGATTTCCGCCGACCAACTGCTCGACGAAAAAACCGGCGCGCCGTACTACGTGCTGCGCACCAGCGTCAGCGAGGCCGCGCTGGAAACACTCCACGGCCTGGTGATCAAGCCGGGCATGCCCGCCGAGATGTTCGTGCGTACCGGCGAGCGCTCGTTGCTCAATTACCTGTTCAAGCCGCTGCTCGACCGCGCCGGCTCTGCGTTGACCGAGGAATGAACATGAAACCGCTGTTCATTGCCGTGCTGTTGAGCTGTGCGCCTGCCCAGGCCGCCATGGGCCCGTTCGATGTGTACGAGCAGGCTCTGCGCAACGATCCGGTGTTCCTTGGCGCGCTCAAGGAACGCGACGCCGGCCTGGAAAACCGCACCATCGGCCGCGCCGGGTTGCTGCCGCGGCTGTCCTACAACTACAACAAGGGGCGCAATAATTCCGAAGCCCACCTGCCTGACGGGCGTGGCGGCAGCTATCGCGACGCGCGCAATTACAACAGCTACGGCTCGACCTTCAGCCTGCAGCAGCCGCTGTTCGACTACGAAGCCTATGCCAACTACCGCAAGGGCGTGGCCCAGGCGCTGTTTGCCGATGAAAGTTTTCGCGACAAGAGCCAGGCGCTGTTGGTGCGGGTGTTGAGCTATTACACCCAAGCGTTGTTCGCCCAAGACCAGATCGAGATCGCCCGCGCCAAGAAAAACGCCTTCGAGCAGCAGTTTCAGCAGAACCAGCACCTGTTCCAGCAGGGCGAGGGCACGCGCACCGACATCCTTGAAGCTGAATCGCGCTATGAGCTGGCCACGGCCGAAGAAATCCAGGCGCTGGATGAACAGGACGCCTCGTTAAGAGCGTTGGGCGCGCTGATCGGCGTGCAGAGCGTCAACATCCACGACCTCGCGCCGCTCAATCAGCGCTTCGCCGCCTTCAGCCTGACGCCGGCCAACTACGACACCTGGCACGCGCTGGCGATCAGCAACAACCCGACGCTGGCCTCGCAACGCCAGGCCCTGGAAGTGGCGCATTATGAAGTGGAGCGCAACCGTGCCGGGCACTTGCCGAAGATCACCGCGTATGCCAGTTCGCGCCAGCAGGAATCCGACAGCGGCAACACCTACAACCAGCGCTACGACACCAACACCATCGGCGTCGAAGTCAGCCTGCCGTTGTATGCCGGTGGCGCTGTCTCCGCCTCTACGCGCCAGGCCAGCCGCGCCATGGAGCAGGCCGAATACGAGCTGGAAGGCAAGACCCGCGAAACCCTGATCGAACTGCGTCGCCAGTTCAGCGCCTGCCTGTCGGGCGTGAGCAAGCTGCGCGCCTACCAGAAAGCCCTGACCTCGGCCGAGGCGCTGGTGGTGTCGACCCGGCAAAGCATCCTCGGCGGCGAGCGGGTCAACCTCGATGCGCTCAACGCCGAGCAGCAGCTCTACAGCACCCGGCGCGACCTGGCCCAGGCGCGTTACGACTACCTGATGGCCTGGACCAAATTGCACTACTACGCCGGCAACCTGCGCGATACCGACCTGGCGCAAGTCGATGAGGCCTTTGGGCCGGTGGGCAAGCAGCCGTAGCAGCACCTGGGACGTCATTGCGCTTTCTCGACAACTCCAACAACAGAGAGGCACTACCGATGGGAATCTTTGATTATAAAAACCTTGGCACCGAGGGTTCCAAGGCGCTGTTCGCCGATGCAATGGCGATCACGCTGTATACCTACCACAACCTGGATAACGGCTTTGCGGTGGGCTATCAGCACCACGGCTTGGGCGTTGGCCTGCCGGCGACGCTGGTCGGTGCATTGCTCGGCGGTGCCGACTCCCAAGGCGTGATTCCCGGTATCCCGTGGAATCCCGATTCGGAAAAGGCCGCCCTGGAAGCACTGCAACACGCCGGATGGACGCCGCTCAGCGCGAGCACCCTGGGTTACGCTGGCAAGGTCGACGCCCGGGGCACGTTTTTCGGTGAAAAGGCTGGCTACACCACCGCGCAGGCCGAAGTGCTGGGCAAGTACGATGACGCCGGTCGACTGCTCGAAATCGGCATCGGCTTTCGCGGCACGTCGGGGCCGCGGGAAAGCCTGATCAGCGATTCCATCGGTGATCTGCTCAGCGATCTGCTCGCCGCCCTGGGCCCCAGGGATTACGCGAAGAACTACGCCGGCGAAGCCTTCGGCGGTTTGCTCAAGGCGGTTGCCGAGTATGCCGGTGCCCATGGCCTGAGCGGTTCCGACGTGCTGGTCAGCGGCCACAGCCTCGGCGGGCTGGCGGTCAACAGCCTGGCGGAGTTGAGCGACCAGCGATGGTCGGGGTTCTACAAGGACGCCAACTATGTGGCCTACGCGTCGCCGACCCAGAGCGCCGGCGACAAGGTGTTGAACATCGGCTATGAAAACGACCCGGTATTCCGGGCGCTGGACGGTTCATCCTTCAACCTGTCGTCCCTGGGCGTGCATGACAAACCCCATGAATCGACCACCGACAACATCGTCAGCTTCAACGATCACTACGCCTCGACGCTGTGGAACGTGCTGCCGTTCTCCATTGCCAACCTGCCGACCTGGGTGTCGCATTTGCCCAGCGGCTATGGCGACGGCATGACCCGCGTGCTCGAATCCGGGTTCTACGACCAGATGAGCCGGGACTCGACGGTGATCGTCGCCAACCTGTCCGACCCGGCGCGGGCTACCACCTGGGTGCAGGACCTCAACCGCAATGCCGAGCCGCACAAGGGCAACACCTTCATCATCGGCAGTGACGGTAATGACCTGATCCAGGGCGGCAAGGGCGCGGACTTCATCGAAGGCGGCAAGGGCAACGACACCCTTCGCGACAACAGTGGCCATAACACCTTTCTGTTCAGCGGGCCGTTTGGCCAGGATCGGGTGATCGGCTATCAATCGAGCGACAAACTGGTGTTCACGGATGTGCAGGGCAGCCTGGATTATCGCGAGCACGCCAAGGCGGTGGGCGGCGATACGGTGATCAGTTTTGGCGCGGACTCGGTGACGCTGGTGGGGGTGAGCAACTGGTCGGGGGAGGGTGTCGTGATCGGTTGAAACCGCGTTGGCACGCGGTTCAAAGGGTGGGAGCAAGCGGGCTCCCACATGTTTGATGAGGGATGCAGGGCGGGATCAGTCTTCCTTGCGAACCGTGGCCACATCATCGGCCCTGACGCGGATGCGCTTGCCGGCGATGTCGGTGAATTCATAGAAGCCGTCGGCGGTCTTGGTCTTCGGCGTGTCTTTGGTTAAATACTGCGTGCCGTTCTGCAATGTCACTACGGTTTGCGTCGCGCAACCGGCCAATACCAGAAAAGTGAGTGCAACCAGTGGCAGACCCAAATTCTTCATGTTCATAACCCTTACCTTAACCCTGAAAAGTCCCGCGGCCTGAGGCTGCGGGCCATAAATGTTACGCCATCAATTCCCCTATCTGATCACTTTTACGCAAAAAGTTGCGTGCGCCATTTATCTATTACCGATTGCAACAACGCGTCAGCGGCGGCACTCTGTATGCATAACCAGTATTTAATCGCTGCGGACCATGCCCGAAACCCTCGAAAACCCCCTGTATTACCTGCATAACTTCCGTCAGGTGCTGGATTGGCTGGCACAACGCTATGCCGATCTGCTCGATGCTGAAGAAGCGCATTTCATTCAGCAATTCGACAGGTTGCCGCAGGCGTCCCAGGCATTACTGGTACGTCTGGTGATGCGCAAGGGCGTGCATTTTCGAGCGGGCAAGCTCAATTACCCGGAGATCGGCTGCGCTCATGCGGCAGCGCGCCCGCTGAAGGCTTTGGGTTGGGTGGATGATCAGTGCCTGCTGGGCTTTGACGAACTGTTCGGGTTGCTGCAAAAGGGCGAGTTGCTGGGCGTGTTCCAGCCGTGGATCGAGCAGCCCAAGGGCAAAAAGGCCGATTGGCTCGAGCAACTGGCGCCGCAGTTCGATGAGCGTCGCTGCTTTGCCCACTGGTGCCCCGAGCTGGATGACGTGCTCTACAGCGTCACTGTGATGGACTTGTGTGATCGCTTGCGCTTGATGTTCTTCGGCAACCTGCATCAGGACTGGTCGGAGTTCGTGCTGGCGGACCTGGGCATCTATACCTACGAAAAAGTCGAGTTTTGCGCGCAGTCCCGTGGTTTGCGCAGCCGCGATGACGTGCTGGGGTTTCTGTTCCTGCATCAGTGCCAGCAAGCCTTTGAGTCCGCGCAGGCGCTGGACAGCGTGCTGGCGCAGATCGCTACGTTGCAGACCGACAACCCCTGGCTGGAAAAACGCCGGGCCAAGCTGTTGTTCCAGGTCGGCCAGTCTTGCGAGCGCAGTGCCGAGTTGGCGTTGGCCGAGCAGATCTACCGGGCCTGTGCTTATCCCGGCGCGCGCGCACGCTTGATTCGCGTGCTGGAGCGCCAGGAAGACTACGCCCAGGCCATGGCCCTGGCATGTGCCGCCCACGAGGCCCCGGAAAGCCCCGCCGAGCAGCAACACCTGCTGCGAGTGTTGCCGCGCCTGCGGCGCAAGCTGGGCGCGCCAGCCGTGCCCAAGACCAAGCCTCGGGACGTCACGCGCCTGGACCTGGCGCTGCCCCCGCCGCCGCCCTCGATGGCGGTGGAGTATTGCGTGCAGGCCCATCTGAGCGAGCCCGATGCGCCGGTGTACTACGTCGAAAACGGCCTGATCAATTCGCTGTTCGGCCTGCTGTGCTGGGAGGCGATCTTCGCGCCGCTGCCGGGGGCATTTTTCCACCCGTTCCAGCGCGGGCCGGCGGATTTGCACAGCGAAGACTTCCATCAGCGTCGTGCGTCACTGTTTGCCGCCTGTCTCGAGCAACTGCAGGATGACCGCTACAAACACACCATCCGCCAACGGTACGTGGACAAGTGGGGCATCCAGTCACCCTTTGTCTTCTGGAACCTGCTCAGTGAAGAACTGTTGGAGCAGGCCTTGGCATGCTTGCCCGCCGAACACTTGCGTTGCTGGTTCGAGCGGCTGCTACTGGATATTCGCGCCAACCGCGCGGGTATGCCGGACCTGATCCAGTTCTGGCCCGCGCAGAAAACCTACCGCATGATCGAAGTCAAAGGCCCCGGCGATCGCCTGCAAGACAACCAACTGCGCTGGCTGGAGTTCTGTGGCGAGTACCAGATGCCGGTCACCGTCTGCTATGTGCGCTGGGCGCAGTCCGCTTGAGCTACACCGTGGCGGTGCGCGCACTGTGTGAGTTCACGGCCAAGGTCGGCGACCTCGACCTGCGTTTTACCCCATCGCCCAGCGCCCAGGAAGGCATCGCCGGCCATCGCACGGTCGCCTCGCGGCGCAGCGCGCACTACCAGAACGAAGTGGCCCTGGAAGGCGAGTACGAGGAACTCAAGGTGCGGGGCAGGGCGGACGGCTACGACCCGGACAGCAACCGCCTCGAAGAGGTGAAGACCTATCGCGGCGACCTTGACGCCCAGCCCGCCAACCATCGGCAATTGCATTGGGCCCAGGTCAAGGTCTACGGCTGGTTGATGTGCCAGAAGCTCGGGCTTGCGCACATCGATTTGGCGCTGGTGTATTTCGATATCGTCGGCGAGGGCGAAACCTCGCTGAACCAGCGCTTTGCGGCCGCCGATCTGCAATGTTTCTTCAACCGGCAATGCGCGTTGTTTCTCGGTTGGGCCCGCCAGGAGATGCAGCACCGCGACGCCCGCAACCGCGCCGCACAGGCCCTGGCGTTCCCCCACAGCGCCTTTCGCCCCGGCCAGCGCAACCTCGCAGAGTCGGTGTACAAGGCCGTCAGCACCGGCCGCTGCCTGATGGCCCAGGCGCCCACCGGCATCGGCAAAACCGTCGGCACGATCTTCCCCATGCTCAAGGCCATAGGGCCCCAGCAACTGGACAAGGTGTTGTTCCTCACCGCCAAGACCCCGGGCCGCAAGCTGGCCCTCGACGCCGCGCAAGTGCTGTATGCCAGCAGTCCCGAACTGCCGCTGCGCGTGCTGGAGCTGGTGGCGCGGGACAAGGCCTGCGAACACCTGGACAAGGCCTGCCACGGCGAATCCTGCCCGCTGGCCAAGGGTTTCTACGACCGCTTGCCCGCCGCGCGTATCGCGGCCGCCAAGGTGCGCCTGCTCGACCAACGCAACTTGCGCGAGGTCGCCCTGGAGCACGGCCTCTGTCCGTATTACCTGAGCCAGGAAATGGCGCGCTGGAGCGACCTGGTGGTCGCCGACTACAACTACTATTTCGACTTTGGCGCGCTGTTGTTCGGGCTGGCCCAACTCAACCAATGGCGCGTCGCGGTGCTGGTGGACGAAGCCCATAACCTGGTGGAGCGCGCACGATCGATGTACAGCGCCAGCCTTGATCAGTACACCCTCAAGACCGTGCGCGATACGGCGCCGGAGCCGTTGAAGAAACCCTTGCAGCGCTTGAATCGTGAGTGGAACGCGTTGCACAAGGACCAACTCGCGCCGTATCAGGCCTACGCGGCCAGACCCGACAAAATGCTCCAGGCCCTGAGCCTTTGCGCCAGCGCCATGGGCGACTATTTCAACGACCACCCCGAAGCACTCAATGGCGATCTGCAGGCGTTCTATTTTGAGGCACTGCAATTTGCCAAGGTCGCCGAGCTGTTCAACGAACATTTCATCTTTGATATCAGCCTGCGTCAGTTGCGCGGCAAGCGCAGCAGTTCCACCTTGTGCCTGCGCAATGTGGTGCCCGCCGAATTCATCCGCCCGCGATTGACGGCGGCGCGCAGCAGCGTGTTGTTTTCCGCCACACTCAGCCCGCGCCATTACTACGCCGACCTGCTGGGCCTGCCGGCGGACACTGCCTGGGTCGACGTGGAATCACCGTTCAATGCCGCGCAGTTGCGGGTGCGGATTGTCGATGAGGTCTCCACCCGGTTCGTGCATCGCCAGACCTCGCTGGAGCCCATCGTTGAATTGATTGCCGAGCAGTTCGCTCACCAACCGGGTAATTACCTGGCGTTCTTCAGCAGTTTCGATTATCTGCAACAAGTGGCGCTGTTACTCGCCGAGCGACACCCGCACATCGCACTGTGGCAGCAGTCACGCGGCATGGCCGAAGCCGAGCGCCGGGCGTTTCTCGAACAGTTCACCGAACACAGCCAGGGCGTCGGTTTTGCGGTGCTGGGCGGCGCGTTTGGCGAAGGCATCGACCTGCCCGGTGCGCGCTTGATCGGCGCGTTCATCGCAACCCTGGGGCTGCCGCAACTGAACCCGATCAATGAACAGATGAAGCAGCGCATGGGCGCGATCTTCGGCTCCGGCCACGACTACACCTACTTGTACCCGGGCATTCAGAAAGTCGTGCAGGCGGCGGGGCGGGTGATCCGCAGCCAGCAGGACCAAGGCGTGGTGATGTTGATCGATGACCGGTTCGGCGAAGCGCGGGTGCGGCAGCTGTTGCCTCGGTGGTGGGCGATAGCGACTAAAGCGTGACGCCGCTCAATTGCGCGCTCAATGCCCAGAGCCGCTCGGCTTGCTCCGGATCGATGGCCCATGCGCGGACGCCGGAGCGTTTGGTGTCGTCCTGAGAGAGCACGGCAACCTCACAATCTTCGCAGTACAGGCCGCCCATACCCTCCAGTAAAGGGCTGACGCCACACCACAGCATCGTCGCTGCGCCTTGTTCGGGACGTTTGTAATGTTTGGCAGGACGGATGTTCCCTGAATCGTCCAGTGCTCCAATCAACGCCAGGTCGTCCCTGTCAAGGTAGCGAACCAGGTCCGTGAGGATCTCCCCGGGATGCACGGAAAATGCGCGCACGCCGTGTGCTTTACCGCGTTGATCCAGCGCCACGGCAAACAGCGCGTTGGCCGTCTTTGATTGGCCGTAGGCGGCCCACTTGTCGTAAGGGCGTCGCTCAAACTGTGGGTCGTCGAAATGAATAGGGCTCAACCGGTGGCCTAGCGACGATACCGACACTACCCGCGCACCGTCGGCTTCGCACAAGGCCGGCCACAGGCGGGCGGTCAGTTGAAAGTGGCCCAGATGATTGGTGGCGAACTGCGCTTCCACACCCTTGCCGTTGCGTTGCAGTGGCGTGGCCATGATTCCGGCGCTATTGATCAACAGGTGTAATGCCCGCCCGGACGCCAGGAAATTGCGTGCAAAGCAGTCGATGGACGCCGAGTCGAGTAAATCCAGGTTGCCCCGCTCAACCCCGGCTATGCCATCGAGGTTGCGTTCGGCCTTGAGCGGGTCCCGTGCAGGCACGATGACCTGCGCACCTGCGGCTGCCAACACGCGCACGGCTTCCAGGCCAATGCCTGAATAACCACCGGTGACGATGGCAGTCATACCGTGCAAATCTTTACCCGCCAACGCTTGCATAGCGGTTGTCGTGCCGTCGAATCCACTCTCGATAGGGCGTTGTTTATTGATCATAGGGAATTCTCCATGGGGAGCCGCTATGTTCTCCCCTGGATGCCGGACGCGAAACACCATAAAGTCCGTATTTCTGTCGCGATCGTCCGGAGTTTTTTTATGGATACCCTGTCTGACGTGGTGGCGCTGTTAAAGAGTCATCGGTCCTATTTCGCCGGCCTCAAGGCTGGCGGTGATTGGGCCCTGGATTTTCCACCGCCGGAGGGCATCAAGTTCAATGCCGTGGTGGAGGGAAAGTGTTGGCTGGAAGTCGAGGGCATGCCCGTACCGATGCCCCTGAGCGAGGGTGATTGCTTTTTGTTGACGCAGAACCGTCCCTGGAGGTTGTCCAGCAACCTTGCACTGGAGGGCGTTGACGCGCGCGCGGTGTATCGTGACGCCGTGGGGGGGATCGCTCGCCTGGGTGAGACTGTGGATCTGTTCCTGATAGGCGGGCGCTTTAGCTACGGTGACGACGCCCGTCTATTGCTGGAGGGGTTGCCGCCGGTGGTGCGTATCAGTGCGAGGTCCGAGCAGGCCAGCGTGTTGCGCTGGTGTCTGGATCGCCTGGCTCGGGAATATGCCAGCCCGATGCAAGGCGCGGCGTTGATGACCGAGCATCTGGCGCAAATGATGTTGGTGCAGATCCTGCGCCTCTATCAGTCATCCATGGGCGCCACTACCACCGGTTGGTTGGCGGCGTTGAACGATCCGCGGTTGGCGCCGGTACTGCAGCAAATACACGCCGCGCCGGCACGCCGCTGGACCTTGAGCGACATGGCCGGTGTCGCGAGCCAGTCCCGTTCGACTTTTGCCCTGCACTTCAAGCAGCGGGTCGGAATGGCGCCCCAGGAGTATCTGACGCGCTGGCGCATGCACCTGGCGTTACAGGCCTTGAACACGTCTGCCAGGAGTGTTTCCTGTATCGGCCAGTCACTCGGGTATCAGTCGGACAGCGCGTTCAGCAGTGCCTTCAAGCGCCTGATGAACTGCTCCCCGCGGGAATACCGCGAGCGAAAGCACGCGCCCCTCGGTGTCTAAACCACCTCCAGGTACGAGCGGTGAATCGCCCGCGCCAATTCGCGTACCGTGTCGATGAATTCCGTCAGGCGGCTGTGCAAGCCTGCTTCGAGGATTTCGTCGATCCCGGTATAGCGCAGCCGCGCTTCGAACTCGGCGGCCAAGCGCTGCGCGGTGCGCCCATAACTGCCTGGCAAGTCCGCCAGAATGTGGCTCAGTTCCTCGATACAGGCATGCAACGAACGCGGCACATCACTGCGCAACAGCAGCAACTCCGAGACCGAGCGTGCATTCAGCGCATTCGGATACAGCTCCGTGTACGCCTCGAATGACGACAGGGCGCGGAGCAGGGCGCTCCACTGGTAATAACCGCGCGCCGACAAGTCGCTGACTTCCTCCGATTCCTCGCCGAACATCTCGTAGCGCGCATCCAGCAGGCGCAAGGTGTTGTCGGCGCGCTCGACGAAGGTGCCCAGGCGAATGAACCGGTAGGCGTCATTGCGCATGATGGTGCCGGACGTCGCCCCGCGAAACAGGTGCGAACGCTGTTTGACCCAATCGCAGAAGTGGCTGATGCCATGGCGCGCCAGCCCGCCGGCGGCGATGCTGCGCATTTCCAGCCAGGTGGCGTTGAGGTTTTCCCACATGTCGGCGGTGATGCGCCCGCGCACGGCATGGGCGTTGCCCCGCGCGGCGCGCAGGCAGTTGTAGATGCTGGCCGGGTTTTCTTCGTCGAGGGCGAAGAAGTGCAGCATGCGCTCGGCATCCAGTTGGCCGTGGCGCTCCAGGTAGCTGTCCAGGGTGCCGCTGCTGAGCAGCGACATCGCCAGTTCGTCCAGGCCATCGCTGCGCCCGGCCTGGGGCATCAATGACAGCGAATAACTGACCTCGAGCATGCGCGCCAGGTTCTCGGCACGCTCCAGGTAACGGGACATCCAGTACAGGTCTGCGGCGGTTCTACTCAACATACTCA
The DNA here is from genome assembly GCF_002028325.1 of Pseudomonas veronii. Taxonomy (NCBI): domain Bacteria; kingdom Pseudomonadati; phylum Pseudomonadota; class Gammaproteobacteria; order Pseudomonadales; family Pseudomonadaceae; genus Pseudomonas; species Pseudomonas veronii. The sequence goes on from NZ_CP018420.1 coordinate 3,298,817, forward strand.
GCCCTCCACCACCCAGGTGTCCTTGGTTCCGCCGCCTTGCGACGAGTTGACGATCAACGACCCTTCGCGCAACGCCACGCGCGTGAGGCCACCGGGTACCAGGCGCGTCTCCTTGCCCGACAGCACGAACGGGCGCAGGTCGATATGCCGGGGGGCGATGCCGTTTTCGACAAATGTCGGGCAGGTGGACAGGCTCAGGGTCGGTTGGGCGATATAGGCGTGGGGACGCGCCTTGATGCGTTGGCGGAAGTCCTCGATCTCAGCCGCCGTGGAAGCGGGGCCGACCAACATGCCGTAGCCGCCGGAGCCCTGGGTTTCCTTGACCACCAGTTCCGGCAGGTGGGCCAGCACATGGGACAGCTCATCCGGCTTGCGGCACTGAAACGTCGGCACGTTTTGCAGGACCGGTTCTTCGTCCAGGTAGAAGCGGATCATTTCCGGCACGTAGGGGTAGATCGACTTGTCGTCCGCGACGCCGGTGCCGATGGCGTTGGCCAGCACCACGTTGCCGGCGCAGTAGGCCGCGACCAGGCCGGGCACGCCGAGCATCGATTCCGGGTTGAACGCCAGCGGGTCGAGGAACGCGTCGTCGATACGGCGGTAGATCACGTCCACGGCCTTGGGGCCGTCGGTGGTACGCATGAACACCTTGAGATCCTGCACGAACAGGTCGGCGCCTTCCACCAACTCCACGCCCATTTCCCGGGCCAGGAACGCATGCTCGAAAAATGCGCTGTTAAAGCGCCCCGGCGTCAGCACCACCACATTGGGGTTGTCCAGACGGCTGGCGCTTTTCAGGGTTTTGAGCAGCAGGTTGGGGTAGTGGTCCACTGGCGCGATGCGCTGTTTGGCGAACACTTCGGGGAACAGGCGCATCATCATCTTGCGGTCTTCGAGCATATAGCTCACACCGCTGGGCGTGCGCAGGTTGTCTTCGAGCACGTAGTAGGTGCCGTCGCCATCGCGCACCAGGTCCACCCCGGAAATATGCGAGTAGATGTCGCGGTGCAGGTCGAGGCCGACCATCGCCTTCTGGTAACCCTCGTTGCCCAGCACCTGGTCCGCCGGAACGATCCCGGCCTTGATGATGCGCTGGTCGTGGTAGATATCGGCAAGGAACATGTTCAGCGCAGTGACGCGCTGGATACAGCCACGCTCGATGATGCTCCATTCACTGGCAGGGATGCTGCGCGGGATGATGTCGAAGGGGATCAGGCGTTCGGTGTCCTGCTCGTCGCCATACAAGGTGAAGGTGATCCCGGCGCGGTGGAACAACAGGTCGGCTTCGCGGCGACGCTGGTCCAGCAGTTCTGGCGGCGTATTGGCCAGCCAGCGGGAGAATTCCTGATAGTGCGCGCGGCATACACCGTGTGCGTCATTCATTTCATCAAAGAAAGATCGAGCCATTCCAGTACCTTGTCAGTGCCGAGGGAAGCGCGGGGGGCACTGCCGCTTTGAAAAACGCATTTTTTATGAGCCCGTGGCGCAGGGTGCCATCGGGCCAGGTCCTTACTTTCTTATGGGGTCGGCTCTGGGTCAGGGGGTAACGAATGCTCCTGTATCCGGGCATGACGGGTGAACGATGAATGGACTAAGCAATGCCTGTGCCGAAACCGGCAAAGCGTCTCTATTCCCTTGTGGCGAGCGCGTTTGCTCGCCACAAGGGAACGGCGCGCGCACTACAACAGTGCATACGCGAACTTGAACGTCTCTGAATGCCCGGCCAGGGATTCATCGGAACTTTAACGACCCGCGCAGGGCCTCATCTTGACGCAGGCCGCGTTCTTCAAAAGAGCTACGCTATGTCAAGGCGATCAGAGGAGACGGTCATGTCAAAAGATTCGGAAGAAGACCTCAACGACCCCGGCAACGAAGACCCGGGGTCGTTGATGGATGATGCAGAAGTGCCGCTCAAGGAACCGGATGACGCGGCGGACCCTGGCAGCGGTGAACATCAAGACTGATTGTTCATACCTTGCCAGCGTTGGCCGGCTGCCGGTATGAGCATTAGTTGATCATGTTCCTATCCAGGAGTGTTCGGCGCCAATCTTTATCTGGAGTTGGTGAAGAAGTGATAGGTAGTGCTCCTTCATCTTTTTTATCTGATTACCCAGCAGGTCCGGCGGAGTAATACCCTTGCTCGCATAATATTGGCGCGCTTCACGTTCAATATCGACTATCGGTCCGGATGAGACCAGCTTACCGTCGACAATTTTCGATTCTTTAGCCAACCCATCGAGGCCCAGATGGTACATGTCAGGTCTTTTTGACTGGAGCACGTCATCAAACATTGTTGGGCCTACCGTCTTGAAAATCTTACTTTCGTAGGTGCGAAATTCAGAGGTGTATTGGATTTCCCCTCCGGGCCCTCTGGTGACGGTGGGGCGGTTGCTTTCAAAGTAAGCTTTGTTAGCGGAAAATCGCTTGTTCATCTCCGCGATCATATCGTTAATAACCGGATTGCCAGGCTGTGTCGCAAAGTTACTGGTGTTGTAGAAGGGTTTGTAGTCCGTAATAGTATGGGCGACGGGTCTGTTAAGCAGAATGTCGCTGGAGCCCGCCTTCAATGCGGTAGCGCCAATATTGACTGGAATCGCATCATCGGTGTCGAGGTAAATGCCTCCGTATTTATTCATCAGTGGGTAACGGGCGACATCCGAAGTGGCGGCGAGATTTTTACCTTGCCCCTGTCGAAAATAGTTGTACATTTCAGTGTCTTTCAATTGTTTGAAAAAATCGTCCTCGTGCAGATTCATGACGCTTAGGCCAGGCGCTTGAGTGTGCAATTTGCTTTTGATTTTTTCGAACATCGCCGGGCTGTCCGCATCTACATGGATAATGGATTTATACCCAGGTGCATTGGCAGAGTTGTTGGCGATGTTTTCTATCAGGTTCGGCGGAATGTCACTGCCGGCCCAAAAATAGTGAATCTGTTTGGGGATAGGATGAGCATCTTTTGGAACCCGTAAAATTGTCGGAGGGGAAACATCAACGTATTTAAACGCGCGGGCATCGACTTTTTTTGCGTGTTTAAACTCACTAAACGTTCCCCGTTGCCATTTTCCTTTGCCACCCCTCCAGAAGTAGTCCTGGTCTTGGGCACCGCTTGCTGGTTTGAGGTTGCTGGATTTCCACGTACCGGCATAGATGTTGAAGGTGACATCATGTTCTACGCCCTTGTGGTTCAGCGAATAGGGGCGTGTCGGGTTTCCCGTCAGGTGGATATCGTCCAGCGGGATTAAGTAGGTATTTTCTCCGGGGTTCCAGGGGTTGCCGCCCGCGCCCCCCAGGAGGCGGTCGGTTCTGGAGAGCGGTTCCCATCCGGAAAGCCCCAGATCCCTGACCGGTAGGTCAGGCCCAGTGCGCGCCGGATGCCGGATAACTCGCTGGCCATCCTTGAGGTGTGACTCATAAAACTTATCATCGATTTTTACATATTCTTTTTTACTGCGACCCACGTACACATTGGACTGTAAGCCTTTTGTCGATAACTCTTGGGGCGCAATGTACTTGACCTCATAGCCCAACAAATCGGCGTCCATCGACCTCACGTCACCATTGGCCGCGACCCGGCTCGGTTTGAAATCTGTCAGCGGCGGGCCGAAGGCACGTTTATTGATCGCGTCGTAGCGATGCCAATTACCTTGAAACAAAACCACGTTACCTTCGACCGTCTCTTGCCCCACGCTGAATGTGCCGGTTGCTGCCACGCCGTGCTGCTGACTGGCGGTCTTCACCACATCATTACTGCCGATCGAGTGCAGGCTATTGGGGTCATTCAACCTCGGCGTGTCAACGCTGAAATTGTCCAACGGCCTGCCGTATGCCTGCTTCGCGAGCGGATCGTAGGCGTACCACTTATTGGTCGCCTCATCGAATTTGCCCAGCGCTTTGCTTTCGCGTGTGCCATTAGCTGTTTTGAGTGTGCCTTCGGCGACATCGGTTTTTTTCGCCAATTCAAGTAGATCGACACCTCGGTAAGAGCCGCGCAGATGTTTGACCCCCTTGATCGCTGTGCTGACGCCTCGATGCAGGCCGTTCGCCACGCCACGAACCAGGTCGGCAACCCCGTCCAATGGATTGAGTGCGCCCACGGTCGCGCGCCCTATAATCTTGGCGACCTGACCAACCTTGGCAACTGTCGATGCGCCGGCCGCCGCGACTTTCGCGCCTTTTGCCGCGGCTCCCAAGCCGACGGCGAAACCAAAGATATCGAAGGCAAGATCGACAACGCCCCCACCAACATTGCCGTTGGTAAAATTAACAATGGCTGACCGTAACGGGATCAGGTTGAGCGCGATCTCCTCAACGGTCTCATGCAGCGGTACTTCAGAGTCAAAGGTGGTTCTGCCCTTGGCGTACTTCTCCACCGCAGGCAAGTTGATATCCTCTACCAATGCATCAACGATGTATTGGGTTCTAGCGCTACTGAAACTATTGGGTGCGCCTTGTGCATCTTTGTTTTCATGGGTTATCCCCGCTGCATAGTGACCTGCGGGTTTTACCTCATCAAAACGTTTGCCTGCTTTTATAGAATGAACCGTCGGCTCATAGTCCCGATAAGTCTTGTCCGGCAGCTTGGTCACCGTCCCTTTTAGTCGGTCGATTTCGTAGCTCATGCGCTGGCCATTGCGCTCGGTCTCGACCAGCAGAACACCGTCTGAAACACGCCTGGGCTGATCGGCGCGGTGGAACGACATTTCTTTGCGGATTGTTATTTTGCCAAACTCCAGATTCTGCCGATCCTCCAGCGGCTGTTTCGAAATAAGGTGCTTGAGCTGCGCGGCGGTCGTTTTTTTGACGGCACTGGAGTAATCCGAGAACGTCTCGTTGAATATCTCCGTCGGGCGCGGTAGTTCGTTAAGCCGTTCCAGCACATCGCTAATGCTGAACCCGTCCGAGGAGGACACCCATGCGCTGGGACGACCGTCCGGCCGCAGAGTGACGCCGCCAAATGTCAGTAGGTTCACGAAACCACGGCCCGCTTCCCCCCAATTATCCGCTGAGTCCGGTGCGCCTTTGAGTCCTCGACCATCGATATACATGTCCAGTATCGAATAAGGCCCGGGGAAGTGCCGGTTGGAAGGCTGCAGGGTGATAGTTTTTTCTTCGAACAGTTCCGGGTCGACGTGAGGCAGCGCTACTTTTAACTGTTCCAGCGCAATGCCCCTCGTCGTCGGCATTTGCCCGATGTGCGTTTGCGCAGCCTCTCTCAACTCTCGAATCTGCGCGCTGTAGGCCTCGCGGGCAGTCGTCATTGAGGCATCCGTCGACGGGTAATCCATACCGTTGGCAACGCTCCAGTGTTTGATTGCGTCGGTCTGGGCGACATATTCGACAGTGCGTTCGTCGTCAGAGATCGGCGCAACGCTGGCTTCGAGCATAACGTCGGCGTAGCTCATCGACGCCGTGTTTCCTGGCGCTTTCGCTTCGATTCGGGCAACCGCCGTGGCAAGACTGACCCAGCTGTGGGTGCCCACGACGACGCCTTCCGGGATGTCCTTGATCAGGAATTCCGGTGCCCGGCTGGCCAGTAACAGGTGAGCCTGAATCGTGGCTTTTTCCGGGGATGAGGCTTTGCCTTTGGCGACCAGGTGATCCTCCAGCTCCTTGACAACCGTCGACGGTGATTTGCCCGAGTTCTCCGCCGAGACCAGCCGATAGCCTTCAATTTGACCGGGGGCTTGGTGATCGACGTCGTCGCCAGAGACGCTGGCGCTTTCGCTGTTCAGGGCCGTGAGCAGCCAGTCAGAAGCACTGCCTTTGACACCCCGCGCCTCGAACGCAGTTTGAATGGCCTCACCCAGCGCCTTGCCTCTGGGCGATGTGATCCAGGTATCGATCAGCCGTCGCGGGTTACTCTGTTCCGCCGCGGAAATTGTCCTGCCGCTCAGCAGGTAGTCCAGGACATTTTTTGACGGTCCTAAGTCAATATCGCCAATTTTGCCCGTACCAATATCTGCCTTCAGCTGTTGCAGGTCTCCCTGATCCAGCGGCACAGGCCAAGCCAGCGCTCCGCCGAGGTTACCGTGTGCCGGCATCTTGGGCGCCGGGGTTGAGAGGGCGGTTGCGAGGTTCTCCAGCTGTTCGTGATGGGTGGGAATATGCCAGCCATGATCTTCCAGGAATTGCACGAGGCTGACCCTGTTCGATTGGCTAGCACTGATGGGTTGGTAGGTGCTCGGGGAAGACAGAGAGAGCGTCCGCTTCTTCAATTCGCCCGGGATTTGCTCGGGATTGCGGATGTCCACGGACTTTGCCAGGTGCCGCAGCTCGTTGATGGCCTCATGCCGATTCAGCACATCGCCCACCGTGGCTTCCTGTTTTTGGAGCGCGTCCGCGCTACGCGATTCAATCAAGCCTGCCGCGCTGCTCGGGTCGAGAGGTGAAAAACCTTGGTCCCGGTCGAGCTCTTCAGCGCGCCTGCGCATCGCCGGCCCTGTAAGGTCTTGCCGCTCTTGATAAAACCGCCCCACCATAAACCAAGGTGCGGATTCACTGAGATCACTTGCCGGCGGCGTGAAGGCCGTATCCTCGTGGCCCGCGTTGATCACACGCGCGGCCTGGAGGATGGGGCCGCTGATCGCGCCCCAGCGCCTGTCGTCTTGCCCGACGGTATGCAGTTTCTGCTCGGGATCAACCGAAGGCTTGAGCTTGAAGGTGATCGTTCCCGATTCCGGTTTGAGTGTTATCGACTCAGCATTAATACCTTTGTCACGCATCCACTGAACGACGTCAGGTGATCGAAAGGCGGCACGCAACTGCCCCCACCACCGACCGAATGAGGAATCGGCAGGTATCGGGCGGATGTTGATATTGCTCTCGCGATTGGCCGCCAGCAGCAACGCGGTACTGTATTCGGCCGCCAATGCGCGATCGCCTTCGGTACGAGCGTCGCCTGCCGACTCGGTGGGGGCCGGGGCTTCGCGTTTGTGTCTGGCGAGTGGCAGGTGGGATAGGGCGAATGGCTGGGGTTGTGCGGTGATGTGCGTGGAAACACTGGTCATGAGGTCTGTCGCCTGAGGTTACGAGATGACGCCAGGGGGGCAGTGCCCGTGGCATTAACCGTGTGTAGCGACAGAAGCGGTCTTGATTCCTTCATTCAGCCAAAACACCGTTACCTGGTATTGCGCAGTGCCAGGCGCAGGTGCGGTTCACCCTGCTTACAGGCGTTCGCGCAACAGACGTTTTCGGTTCGGTATGAATACACTCGAACGAGTGTATGGAAGGCAAGGGCGGCGCGCCGCCCTTTTACCGTGCAGTGCTACTCAGAGCTTCACGCTGCTGATCACTTGGGTAGCGTCATCCGGATTGGTGACGGTGTGGAAGCCCAACGCGTTAGTCAGCTCACGCAACGGGGTGTTGCTCGCTTCATCCACGGTGTACATCGACGTGAAGCCGTTTTTTTTCGCCGCGGTCATCAGGTGTTGCATCAAAATGTGCCCAAGTCCCAGGTGCTGCCAAGGGTCCGCCACGGTGACCGCGCATTCGCATTCGTGCTCTTTGGCCGCGGCATAGCGCGCAACGCCGATTTCGATCAGTTTGCCGTTGTCATGTACCAGGGCAATAAACGCCACGCGTTGCTGATTGTCGACGTCCATCAATTGATCGAGCAGGGTCTTGCCGGGCTCGTTGATTTCGCCGAGGAAGCGCGCGTGCCGGGACTCGCGAGACAAGCTCTTGATGAAGTTATATTCGCGGTCCCGGTCTTCGATTCTCAACGCGCGCACCAGCACATGGCGGCCGTCATTGAGCTTATCGATCCAGTGCGGTTCCGGGCTTGTTTTATAGGCGATGGCGGCTTGTCTGTTGTGCTCTTCGACGGTAAGCATGGTGTGAGCTCCGAGGTTTGGGGGCGACAGGAGCGGCCCCCTGTTGCTTCGGTTCTACGCCTTTGCCGACAGATAAAGCTGATTTGGATCAGATGAGGCCCTGTTACTCGGGACCATGCCGATGACAGCCGGATATGAACGTCTTGAGTTTCGCCAGGTCGAGAATCTCGACATTGCGTGCGCTGATATGCACCAGGCCCAGTTTGCGTAACTGCGCAATGCTGCGGCACACCGTCTCCAGGCGCAGGCCCAGATAAGAGCCGATTTCTTCTCGTCGCATGCGTAATATAAAAGATCGCGATGAATAACCACGCGTACTCATACGCATTGATATATTCAATACAAATGCACAAAGCCGCTCATCGGCGTTCATATTACCCATCTGCAATAACATGCCGTGATCACGCACAATTTCGCGGCTCATGATTTTGTTCAAGTTATGTTGCAACGACGGTATTTGACCGGCCAGTCGCTCCAGTTGGTTGAAGTGCAGAGGGCACACTTCGCTGTCTTCCAGCGCAATCGCGTTGCAGGCATGGGCATCGGCACTGATGGCGTCGAGGCCGAGCATTTCCCCGGCCATCTGGAACCCGGTGACTTGCTCGCGACCATCCATGGACAGTATGCAGGTCTTGAAGAATCCGGTACGCACGGCGTAAAGCGAGCGTAACGGATCAGCGGTGCGATACAGCGAAGCACCTTTTTTGACTTTGACGCGTTGTGGAATCAATGTGTCCAGGCGACCCACTTCGATCTCGGTCAAACCCAGGGGTAAACACAACTCTAAAACGCTGCAGCTCGCGCAGGTTGTTTTTAAATGTTGGACTTGTACAAGAACTGGAGTTGACTTCATCACAAAAGCCTCTTGCACACACACATATATATTCCCCCTACTTAACATCCAAATATTGGAGAAAGATAGGTGCATGTTTCATATATTTGACCGCTGATCGCTTTCGAGTGTGATGAGTCTCGTTATGCCCCCTCAATGAATGCCTTTGACATGCCCTCGCTGCGAGTGTGCAGCGAGGGTGTGCATACGATCACCGCGCTCAGTCGAGCACTTCCGGTTTAACCATCCACACGCTGCAAGGCATTTTGTACAGCAGCATTTCGGCGGTACTGCCGAGCAGGCGCGATAGGCCGCGATGACCGACCCGGCCCATGACGATCACATCGACGTTGTAGGCATCGGCATAGCTGGACAGCACTTTCGCCGGGTTACCCAAGATCATATGGCGCTGCGCCGGCGGAATACCGTTGCGCGCGGCCAAGTCATTGAAGGCCTGCCCCTGTTCGTCGAACAGCCGTTTGGCGGCCACCGAAGAGAAGAACCCGGCACCGCTGCCGAGTCCATACTCCTGAGCCCCGAGATCGGAAAGGTCATGGGCATAAATTACCTCGACCTCGGCATCGCAGGCTGTCGCCAGTTTGACGGCTTCATGCAGGATGCGGTCGTTAAGGCTGTCGTAGTGCTCGTCGTGATGGAACGGGTCGACGGCCGCCACGATCTTGCGCGGTAACGCATGGGGCGCACCGCTGACAAAATGCAATGGCACCGGGCATTCGCGAATCAGGTGGACGTCCAGCGGCGTAAACAACAAGCGCGACAACAGGGACTCATGCTCCAGCGCCTTGATCACCACGGCCATGGGCTCTTCCTTAAGACGAATCAGAATCTCCTGCAGCGGGCGCTCCACCCACGCCACTTCGGTGGTGACGGTCAGGCCGAGGTTGCGCAAGGGCCTGGCCTGATCCTCCAGCCACTGGTGATGGCGCTCTACATAGCCAATTCGCATCTGTTCCAGCGCCTGCTCGTTGACCAGGCCGGCGGTAGCCAGGCCTTCCAGGTAATCGAAGGCGAGGATGTGCAGCGCGGCGCCTTCAGCCTTGGCCAGGGCGGCGGCCCGGTCGAAGGCGGGGCTGTGTTCCATCAGTGGCGAAACCAGCAGTAAGAAACGTGCTTGAGCAGACATGGGCAATCTCCCTTGGGTAACCAGCATATAGCATCGGGCAATGATACTTACTCTAGATCATGGCGCCGGGCGCCGGCGCCGGTTTGACTTGCATCAAGTCGCCTTGAGCCAGGGCACGCTCAACGACATCCGGCCGGGTGTCTCGATCAATCAGAGGATTGTTGATAATGATCAACCCCTGTGTTGTCATCGCGGTGCAGTCTGGATGTCATTCAGGCTTTTCCAGACGCAGGAGGTCACGCCGTGGCAACCATGAAAGCAGCTGTCTTCGTTGAAAAAAACCGCATCGTCCTCGACGACAAACCCATCCCCGAAGTCGGCCCGCTGGATGCGTTGGTGCGTATCACCACCACGACCATCTGCGGCACCGACGTGCATATCCTGCGCGGTGAGTACCCGGTGGCCAAAGGGCTGACCGTGGGCCACGAACCGGTGGGCGTGATCGAGCGGCTGGGCTCCCAGGTGCGTGGTTTCGTTGAGGGGCAGCGGGTGATCGCCGGCGCCATCACGCCCAGCGGGCAGAGTTATGCCTGCCTGTGCGGCTGCGGCTCCCAGGACGGCCCCGACACCCGGCATGGCTTTCGCGCGGCCGGCGGCTGGAAGTTCGGCAATACCATCGACGGCTGCCAGGCCGAATACGTACTGGTCCCCGATGCGCTGGCCAACCTGTGCCCGATCCCCGATGGGCTGAGCGACGAACAAGTGCTCATGTGCCCGGACATCATGTCCACCGGCTTTTCCGGCGCCGAGCGCGGTGAGGTGACCATCGGCGACACCGTCGCGGTCTTCGCCCTCGGGCCGATCGGCCTGTGCGCGGTGGCGGGCGCCCGGCTCAAAGGCGCGTCGATGATCATCGGTGTCGATGGCGTCAGCGAGCGCATGAACGTCGCCCGCAGCCTGGGCGCCACCCATATCGTCGACTTCAAGAAAGGCAATGTGGTCGAGCAGATCATGACCATCACCGACGGCCGTGGGGTCGATGTGGCGATCGAGGCCCTGGGCACCCAGGGTACGTTCGAGTCGGCATTGCGCGTGCTGCGTCCGGGAGGGCGGGTCTCCAGCCTGGGGGTCTATTCCAGCGACCTGCACATTCCCTACGACGCGTTCAGCGCGGGCTTGGGGGATTACAGCATCGTGTCGACCCTGTGCCCTGGCGGCAAGGAACGCATGCGCCGTTTGCTCGCCGTGGTGGCCAGCGGCGGGGTGGATCTGTCGCCCCTGGTGACGCACCGTTTCAAGCTCGACGATATCGAGGCCGCCTATGAGCTGTTTGCCCATCAGCGCGACGGTGTCATGAAGGTCGCGATCACCCCCTGAAGGCGCCTGTAAATGACGCAAACCCTCGGGCTGGCCGGTGCCGCCGCGGCGCTGGGCATCGGCATGCTGATCGGCCTTGAGCGCGAACGCCACAAGGGCCAGGGCGAGTTGCGCGCGTTTGCCGGTTTGCGCACCTATTCGATTACCGCGTTATTGGGCTACGTCTCGCAGCAAGTCGGCGGTGGCCTGTTGCTGGGCCTGATCGCCGGGTGTCTGGCTGTGATCGTCAGTACCGCTTACTGGAAGAGCCGGGACAACGACCCTGGGATCACCAGTGAAGTGGCGTTGCTCACGGTGCTGCTGCTGGGCGCCTGGTGTGGGGTCGCTCCCGAACTGGCCACGGCCGTCGGCGTGGTGGTGGCCGGCCTGCTGGCCTATCGCGACAAGTTGCACAACTTTGCTCGCAGTCAATTGACCGATGTGGAAATGCGCGACGGCCTGTTGCTGCTGGTCGTTGCGCTGGTGGTCCTGCCGTTGGCGCCGGATCGCTTTATCGGCCCCTACGGCGCGCTGAACCCGCGCACTATCTGCACGTTGACGGTGTTGCTGATGGCGGTCGGCGCGGTGGGGCACGTGGCGGTACGCGCGCTGGGGCCACGTTATGGCTACGTCGTGAGCGCCATTGCTTCGGGGTTCGCCTCCAGTACCGTGACCGTTGCCGCCATGGGCCAGATGGTCGCCAAAGAGCCGGAGCACCTGCGCATCCTCGCGGCGGCGGCCATTTTCTCGAATATTGCGACGGTGGCCCAGGCGGCTCTGATCCTCGGCACCGTGGAGCCGGCGCTGCTGTCGCAGATGGCCTGGCCGCTGCTCGCCGGGTTTGCCACCACCGCGTTGTACGGTGTGTGCCTGATGTGGCACGCGCCGACGGCGGCGGCCAGCCAAACCATCAAGGTGGGCGGCGCATTCGACCTCAAGCTGGCGCTGATCATGGTCGTGACCCTGACCGGCATTACCTTCTTGTCGTCGCTGATGCTCCATCACTTCGGCCAGGTCGGCGTGATATTGACTGCCACCCTGAGTGGCTTTGCCGATGCCCACGCGTCCATCGCCTCGATCGCGGCCCTGGCCACCAGCGGCCAGCTGTCCCTGGAGGCCGCGTCCATCCCGGTGTTGCTCGCGGTCAGTTGCAACGCGCTGAGCAAGTGCGTGGTGGCCGGGGTCAGCGGCGGTCGTTACTTCGCGGTGTATGTGATCGTCGGCCAGGTCTTGCTGGTCGGCGCGATGTGGCTGGTCACATGGGCCGGCTGATGCTCCGTCAGGCAGGGATTTCCAGGGTCGCCCGCAGGCCGCCGGCCGCCAGGTTTTCCAGGCTGACCTGGCCGCCCAGGCGTTGGGCGATGGTTTGTACGATGGTCAGGCCCAGGCCTGCGCCCTGGGCATTGCCACGGCTGTAGAAGCGTTCGAACAGGCGCTCGCGCTGGTTTTCGTCGATGCCAGGGCCCTGATCGTCGACGGTAAGGGCAAAACGCATGGCGTTCTTGCGCAAGCCCACGGTGATCACCCCGTGTTCCGGGGAGAAATTCGCGGCGTTGGTCACCAGGTTGGTCAGGGCGATATTGATCGCGGCGGCGTCGGTATTCACCGGGCACGGGCCATCCTCGGCGTCGAATACCAGCTCAAGGCCTTTGCTCAACAGCCATGGGGTCAACTGAATCAGGGTTTCGCGCACCGTTGTCGCCAGGTCGATGGCCTGTACCGGCGGTTGCCCGGCGCTGGGCTCCAGGCGCGCCATGGTCAGCAATTGGTTGACCAGTCGGCTGGTGCGGTCGACGCCGGCGATCAGAAAGGCCAGGGACTCGCGCCGTTCGGTTTCTGTGCCGGCTTCCAGCAGGTTCTGGGCATGCACGCGCAATACCGCCAATGGTGTACGCATTTCATGGGCCGCATCGGCAATGAAGCGCCGTTCGCGGCCGAGCATTTCCTGGATCTGCGCGAGCATGCGGTTGAGCGCCGCCTGCATCGGCTCAAGCTCCGTGGGCAGCGGCGTCAGTTGCATCGGTTCGAGCGAGCCCGAATGCCGCGCACGCAGGGTGGCGGCCATGTCGGCCAGGGGCTTGAGGCCCCAGCCGATCGCCAGCCAGACCATCGCCGCGAGAATCAGGCTGCCCAGCACGTTGGGCCACAAGGTATGCCGCACGATGCGTTGCACCAGGTCGGCGCGCACGTCGTCGCGCTCGCCCACCCAGATCCGCAGGCCGTTGTCCTTGTCCTTGAGCACGAAGCCGCGCCATTGACGGCCGTTCAGGTCTTCGACGTTGCTGAAGCCCGGCTGGGTGGGCGCGGGGACAAATGACGGGGCGCTGGCGGTGAACACCAGCAGTTCGCCCTTGGGGTTCCAGACCTGGAAGGCGACTTTGCTTTCGTAGGGGTGCCCATCCACCTTGGGCATCGCTTCGCCCAAGGCTTTGTTGAATGCGCGGTACAGGTCTTCCTGGTCCTGGCTGGCAAGCGGCATGCTCATCACGCCCTGGAGCAGGCGGGCGTTCTGCGCCAGTTGCGCGTCATAGACTTCGGCGATTTCGTGGTTGCTGTCATGCAGGTTGAGCGCGCTGATCAGCAGCAGACCGGCGAGCAGCAGGCCGATGATCAGGGTCAGGGTTCTCCGTCGTATAGAAGTCATCCGCGCTCCTCAACCAGATAGCCGACGCCGCGAACGGTGCGGATCAGCTCGCTGGAGAACTTCTTGCGCAGGTGATGGATATGCACTTCCAGGGTGTTGCTTTCAGCTTCTTCGTTCCAGCCGTAGAGCAACTGCATCAACTGGTCGCGGGTCATGACGCGGCCCGGTGGCGACAGCAGTTCGTGCAGTAGTTGGTATTCTTTGGGGGTGAGCAGCACCGGTTCGCCGTGGTAGCTGACCTGTTGCGTGCTCGGGTCCAGGCAGATGCCCGCGTGTTCGATCATCACCCGTGCGCGCCCGGCGCTGCGGCGCAGCAACGCACGCAGGCGCGCCTTGAGTTCGGCCAGGTCGAAGGGCTTGATCAGGTAATCGTCGGCGCCGGCGTCCAGCCCGGCGATCCGGTCTTCGGTGGCATCCCGTGCCGTGAGGATCAGTACTGGCAGGTTCGAGCCGCTGTCGCGCAAGCGGCGCAGCACCTCCAGCCCATCCATGCGCGGCAGCCCGAGATCGAGCACCGCCACGTCAAAGGTTTCGCTGAGCAGTGCATGTAATGCACTGCTGCCATCTTTGAGCCAATCAACGGTGTAGCCTTCCCGCACCAGCGCCTGGTGAATACCTTCACCCAATGCTTCGTCATCCTCGATCAGTAATAGGCGCACGCGGACTCCCGTCAGTTGAGTTTTTTGTTGATGTCGGCCAGCACGCTTTCGATCTCTTTGCGCCGCCCGGCATCGGCGGTTTCCCGGCCCGGCCGTGGAGCGGCCAGCAGGGCTTTTTGCAGGGCCTCGCGGGCTTCGCTGTAGCGTTTTTGCCGGTACAGGTGATCCCCCCAGAAATACAGACTATCTATGCCCGTCGGGTTCAGTTGCAAGGCCTGTTTGAGTAACTGGTCAGCCTTGTCGGCATCGCCGAAGCCGATCGGCCAGCCGGGAACCCGATCATACAATGCGGCGAGGCTGGTATAGGCCGAGCCTTGCAGGGCCTTGGGGTCGAGGGCGAGGGCTTTTTCCAGGTCGACCTTGGCCGCCTTGACCTTGCTCAACGCGCCAAGCCCGCCCTGGGCACCGGCCCAGCTGCTGCTGACGATGCCGGACCAGATCCAGGCCTCGGCTGCTTGAGGGCGCGCCTGGGTGAAGGCTGTCGCCTGGGCGGCGAGTTGCTCAAAGGCCTTGGTGCGCTGTTCCTCGGGCAAGTTGTATTGAATATGGGCCCAGCGTGTCTGGATCTCGGTCAGGCGTTGCTGGTCGGCGCTGTCCAGCGCCCAGGTGAGTGGGCTCAGGGCGGTGAGCAGCAGCGCGGCGAAGAGGCGTTTCATGGGTTCAGATCCTTTTTCACGGGTTTATCGCTGAGGCGGCGGACCAGCGGCAGTTGTTTGCGCAAGCCTCGGTCGACCAGGTTCGGCAGCAGGCTGTTGAGGCGCACAAAAAAGCGCTCCGGCCAGCCCAGGTAAAGGTCGCGGCGGTCGTTGGCAATCGCTTTGATCACGGCGGCGGCCACGCTGTGCGGGTCGTCGACGTTGGATTTGAGCGCATCGTTCAAGGCCTGCGCCGCAGGGCTGTTCATGCGCGTGTGGGTGGCACGCGGCGCGACGTACAACACGCCGACCCGCGTATCGGCCAGTTCCCGGCGCAGGGCTTCGGAAAACCCGCGCAAGGCGAACTTGGTCGCGCAGTAGGTGGCATAACCGGGGTAACCGATGGAGCCGTAAGTGGAGCCGACGTTCACCACCATCGCGCTCGCGGCTTGCTTGAGCATGGGCAGCAGCAGCTTGGTCAGGCAGATCGGCGCGGTGATGTTCAACGCGAGCATGCCGTTGATCTCGTTTTCGTCGAGCTGTTCCAGCATGGCGAAGTGGTTGATCCCGGCTGCGTTGATCAGCAGGTTGACGCCGCCGATGGCTTGCGCGGCGGCCAGCACCTTGCGCCGGTCGTTGAGGAAGGTCAGGTCGGCGCCGACCCAGCACAGTTGTTCCGGGTATTGCGCCAACAAGGCTTCCAGCGGTTCGCGATGACGCGCCACGGCCAGCACATGCGCGCCACTGGCGCACAGTGCGGTGGCAATCGCCAGGCCAATGCCACCGCTGGCGCCGGTCAGCACCACACGGGCTTCAGACAGGCGCATGGGGAGCCTCCCCGCTACGCGGCAGGTTGCGGAACATGTCGGTGTACAGCGCGTACACGACTTTGGAGGCGCGGATCACGGCGGCCTGGTCTTCGGGGTCGTCCAGGCTGTTCATCAAGCGGCGGTACGTTTCCATGTGCCCGATGTCCAGGGCACCGTGGGAGCTCAGGTAGCTGAACGCCGTCTCCGGCAGTTGCAGATGATCGCGGATGCTGCCGGCGGCGTGGGTGGCCAGGGCGATGCTGGTGCCTTCCAGCACATTGACCATGCCGAACAGGCCGACCGGGTTGTCACGGGCGATCAGGTCGTAGAGGTAGCTGACCATCAACTCGATGGGCAAGCCCGGGCGTCCGTCACGTACCGCGTCGCGGTCGCCGCCACAGGCCTCGATGTCATCGAGCACCCATTGTTCATGGCCATATTCATCCTCGATGTAGTCGCTGACTGCCTTGCGCAACCACTCCAGGCGCGAGGGCAGGCGCGCACCGCAGGCCATCATCAACGGCACGGTGTGGCGCACGTGGTAGTAGGCCTGGGCGAGGAATTCACGGTAGCTCTCCAGGCTGACCTTGCCTTCCAGTGCATCACGGATGATCGGCAGGCTGAACAGGGCCTGGCGTTCTTGTTGGGTAGCGTCTTGCAGGGTGTCGAAAAAGTTCACGATGAAGTTTCCTCGTTGAGTGCAGGGGCAAGTTGGGATTGATAACGCGCGACGATGGCGTCACGCCGTGGCCGGCCATTGGCGGTGAGCAAGCCGTTGGCGGCGGTGAACGGTTCTTCCAGGCGCGTCCAGCAATGCACCTGTGCGTAGTCGGGCAGGCCGCTGTTGGCCAGGGCCACGGCGGCGGCCAGTTGGGCGTCGGTGCAGTCGGCGCGATGAGGCCACAGCAGCGCGTGGTTCTGCGGCAGGGCTTCGCCGTAGACGAAGGCCTGGGCGATGGCGCCGCCCTGGGTCAGTTCGGCCTCGACCCAGTCCGGGTTGACGTTGCGCCCGTAACTGGTGACGAACTGATGCTTCTTGCGGCCTTTGAGGTAGAGAAAACCGTCGTCGTCGAACGCGCCCAGATCACCGCTGGGCCACCATTGTGCGGGCTGTTCGGGCTGGCCCAGATAGCCGAGCAAGGTCGAGCCCTTGATCAGCACCTCGTTGTCTTCGGCGAGGCGGATCTCCACATGGGGCAGCGGCTGGCCAACGCTGCCGGCGCGCTGGGCGCCGGGCCGGTTGAGACACACCACCGAGGCGCATTCCGACAGGCCATAACCTTCGAACACCGGCACGCCCAAGTGCTGCGCGCGCAGCAGCAAGGCCTTGGAGACCCGCGCACCGCCCACCGCGGCAAAGCGCAGGCCTTGCGGGTTGAAGGCTTTCTGCTCGGCGGCGATGACCAGCATCAGTAGCAACTGCGGAACCAGGATCAGGCTGTGGGGTTGGCGCACCGCCAGGCAACCGAGCAATTGCGCGGCGTCCACCGCGCTGGCGCCCTGGATGCCCAGGCTCTTCTGGCTGGGCAGGCTCAAGGTGGCGCCGGCATACAGCGCGGCGTAGCACCCCAGGTTCTCGAGCAGGATGGCAAGCGGCAATAATGACAGGTGATGGCGCGGGTCGCTGGCATGGCTGGCCTGGTACAACTCGCGGGCCACCCGCAGTACGCTGTCGGCGCTCAGGCACACGCCTTTGGGCGTGCCGGTGGTGCCGGAGGTAAAGGTCACCTTGGCCGTGCCCAGGGGCATTGAAGGGCGGCCGTCGAACGCGCGGCGCCAGAAGTCGCCGGTTTTGCGGTAACCGCCAGCGTGCAATTCGGCGTCCAGGTAGGGCTCGGCGATCACGCGCTCGGCGTGGCTCTGTTCCAGGCAGTGGGCGCGCTGGGTCGGGCTGAAGAACGGCGGCAGGGTCAGGCAGGTCAAGCCTTCGAACAGGATCGCCAGGTCCCACAGCATGGCCTCGATGCCATTGTCCAGGGCCAGCGCCACCACCTTCACGCCTTCATCGCGCAGGCGTTCCTGTCGAGCGGTCACCTCGGCGAACAGCGCGGTGTAATCCATCTTCAAGGTGTCACCCCACAGGGCGACGGCGCCGTCATTGCGTTCGGCATAGCCGCGAAGAACAGCGTGGAAACGGCGGGTTTCAGGCGACATGGCAGGCATCCTCAATCGTGGTCGGCAACCCCAGGCGCGAGAACAGGCCCATGTTGCGCAGATGGATGAAGCCGGCGCGGATATTGCCGACATGCACCCAGGGTTGGCTTTCGTAATAACTGCCCCAGTGATGGCGCTCATCGCCCAGGCGCTGCGGGTCGGCGGCGCACAGGGTGACGGGCTTCAGGCCGAGGCGATGGAAACTGTTGACCAGGCCGATATTGCCGGTGAATGCCACCCACTCCAGGCCGGCCATGGCCAGCAACCAGGTGATGGCGATGATGCTCAGGCGCGCACTGCCGGTGTCGCTGGCGGCCAGGTTGCCGACTTCGGCGATGGCCCCGCGGTCTACCGGTTGCGCGGCGGCGGCGCTGATCAGCGGCTCGATCGGATGGTCGAGGTAGCGCTCCAGGAACAACGGCTCGTCGCTCGCCAGGCGCACCCCGGCGACGGCGCAGAGTTCACCGTTGGCCTGGCTGACGCCAAACAGCTGCGGCATGAAATGACGGATATCGGCACCGTGGGCAATCCGAAAGCGCTGCTGGATGAAGGCTTCGAAGGCCGGGCGTTGGGGGTCTTGAGGCAGTGCTCGGGAAAGGCACAGCGATGCGCTGTCGGCTTGGCCGAATAGCAGGGGCAGGGGAATCTTCCAATCGATACCGGGCATTGGCGTTATGCCTCCCAAGTGAAGTTGGGAGAAGTATCAAAGGCATTTCTTAACGAAGTCTGAAGGTGGCGAAAATGATCGTTTCAGCGATCTTCAGATTGTCTTAAGACTAGCCGGGCAGGGTGACCGCGACTTTATCAAGGCCGGGTTCGGCCCCAACCCCTGCACAAGGTGCCTTTTCTATGAGCGAAAACCTGATGACAGCGCGCTATTCAAGGCTGTCGATGATTCTGCACTGGTTGATGCTGGCGTTGTTTGTCGGCGTGTACGGTTGCATCGAAATCAAAGGTCTGTTGCCCCGCGGGCACGCACTCAAGGGGCTGTTCCTCGGCGCCCATGCGCTGTTCGGTATCGGGATTTTCCTGCTGGTCTGGCTGCGCCTGCTCGGGCGCCTGACGCCGCGCCCACCGATCGTGCCGCGCCCGCCGGCCTGGCAGACGGGCATGTCGCACCTGATGCACCTGGCGTTGTACGGCCTGATGATCGTCACGCCGCTGCTGGCCTGGCTGATGCTCAACGCCGCAGGCAAACCGGTGCCGTATTTCGAGTTTTCCTTGCCGACCCTGGTCGCAGCGGACCCGGACCTGGCCAGGCAGTTCAAGCACTGGCATGAATGGTTGGGCAGCGCCGGTTACTGGCTGATCGGCCTGCACGCCGCCGCCGGTTTGTTCCACCACTATTGGGTGCGGGACAACACCTTGCTGCGCATGCTGCCAAAACGTTAAGAACGCTGAGGTTGCGGTTAAGTCGCTTGATGAAACGTTTCATCAAGCGACAAGCGGGCTACGCAAGCGCTTGCGTAAGCAAATCTATCTGATTAGAGTCGGTGGTGATCGGCTCTGATCCAAGGAGCGCGAATACAAAAATAATAAATTCAGGAGCTCAGTCATGAGCCTCGAACCCTTGCTTGAAATGCAGGGCATCAGCAAAACCTTCAACGGTTTGCGCGTGCTCAAGAATGTCAGCCTGAAAGTCTACCCCGGCGAAATCCACGCCTTGATGGGGGAGAACGGCGCCGGCAAATCCACCCTGATGAAAATCCTCTCCGGCGCTTACCAGGCCGACCCGGGCGGCACCATCCGCATCGCCGGCCAGCCTGTCGCCACGTTCGATCCCGCCACTGCCAAAGCCCTCGGCATCGCCGTGATCTATCAAGAACTGAGCCTGTGCCCGAACCTGAGCGTGGCCGAGAACATCTACCTGGGCCGCGAACTGCGTCGTGGCTGGACCATCGACCGCCAGGGCATGCAGGCCGGTTGCGTGGAGGTGCTGCAGCGCCTGGGTGCCGAGTTCACCGCGGCGACGCGGGTCAGCAGCCTGTCGATTGCCGAACGCCAATTGGTGGAAATCGCCCGCGCCCTGCATGCCCACGCCAAGATCCTGGTCATGGACGAGCCCACCACGCCGCTCTCATCGCGCGAGACCGACCGCCTGTTCGCGCTGATCAAACAGCTGCGCAGCCAGGGCCTGGCGATCATCTATATCAGCCATCGCATGGCCGAGATCTACGAATTGTCGGACCGGGTTTCGGTGCTGCGCGACGGCCAGTACATCGGCGAACTGACCCGCGACGCGCTGTCGGCCGAGGTATTGGTGAAGATGATGGTCGGCCGCGACCTCTCCGGTTTCTACAAGAAGGAACACGCGGCCTATGACCCTGGCGCGGTGGTGATGCGCGTGCGCGACATGGCCGATGGCAAACGCGTGCGCAACTGCAGCTTCGACCTGCATGCCGGCGAAGTGCTGGGCATCGCCGGCCTGGTGGGGGCAGGGCGCACCGAACTGGCGCGGCTGATCTTCGGCGCCGACCTGCGCACCGGCGGCACCCTGGAAGTGGTGGGCAAGACCGTCACCCAACTGCGCACCCCGGCCGACGCGATCCGCGCCGGCGTGGTGTACCTCACCGAAGACCGCAAGGCCCAGGGCCTGTTCCTGGACATGAGCGTGGCCGACAACATCAATGTCTGCGCCTGTGTGCCGGACGCCCATGCCGGTGGCGTGCTCAATCGACGGCATGCCGCGCAACGCTCGCAGGATGCGATCAAGTCGCTGTCGATTCGCGTGGCGTCGGGCAAGGTCAACGTCGGCGCGTTGTCCGGCGGCAATCAGCAAAAGGTCTTGTTGGCGCGGCTGCTGGAGGTCAAGCCGCATGTGCTGATCCTCGACGAACCCACGCGCGGCGTGGACATCGGCTCCAAATCCGAGATCTACCGCATCATCAATCAACTGGCGCAGGCCGGTGTAGGCGTCGTGGTGATTTCCAGCGAGTTGCCGGAAATCATCGGCACCTGCGACCGCGTGCTGATCATGCGCGAAGGCCAGTTGGTGGCCGAAGTCGGCGGGGCTTCGGGCCACGTCATTTCCCAGGAACGTATTATTGACCTCGCCACCGGTGGCGATCAGGTGGCTGCCCATGGCTGATTCGAACAACACAATGACCCTCCCGCCAATCGGCAAGGCCGAGCGGCTCAGGGAACTGATGCGCAGCGTCGGCATGCTGCCGGTGCTGGTCCTGCTGCTGGTGGGCTTTGCCCTGGCCAGCGAAAACTTCCTGACGGTGCAGAACCTGTCGATCATCACGCAACAGGCCTCGGTCAACGTCGTGCTGGCGGCGGGCATGACCTTTGTGATCCTCACTGCCGGCATCGACCTGTCCGTCGGTGCGATCCTCGCAGCGTCCGCCGTGGTGGCGTTGCAGGCCTCGATGTCGCCGCAGTTCGGCATGTTCGGGATTGCCGCCGGGATTGGCTTTGGCCTGTTGCTGGGCCTGGTCAACGGTGGGTTGATCGCGTTCATGCGCTTGCCGCCGTTTATCGTCACCCTCGGCGCGCTGACCGCCATGCGCGGCCTGGCGCGTTTGCTGGCCGACGACAAGACCGTGTTCAACCCCGACCTGCCGTTTGCCTTTATCGGCAATGACTCGATCCTCGGCGTGCCGTGGTTGGTGGTGATCGCGGTCGCGGTGGTGGCGTTGTCGTGGTTCATCCTGCGGCGCACGGTGATGGGCGTGCAGATCTATTCGGTGGGCGGCAACCCGGAAGCGGCGCGGCTTTCCGGGATCAAGGTGTGGAAGGTGCTGCTGTTCGTCTACGCGATGTCCGGTGCGTTGGCCGGGCTTGGCGCGGTGATGAGTGCTTCACGCCTGTTCGCCGCCAATGGCCTGCAACTGGGGCAATCCTACGAGCTGGATGCGATCGCCGCGGTGATCCTCGGCGGCACCAGCTTTACCGGCGGCGTCGGCACCATCGGCGGCACGCTGATCGGCGCACTGATCATTGCGGTACTGACCAATGGCCTGGTGCTGCTGGGCGTCTCGGATATCTGGCAGTACATCATCAAGGGCATCGTGATCATCGGCGCGGTCGCGCTGGATCGCTATCGCCAGTCCGGTGCGCGGACCTGAGTTCACTCCTACAACAATCACAAGAGAGACCCACATGAACCTAAAACACATCTTTCCCGTCATTGCCTTGGCTGCCCTGATGTCCCAAGCCGTGGAAGCGCGTGAATTGAAAGCCCTGGGCATCAGCATGGGCTCGCTGGGCAACCCGTATTTCGTGACCCTGGCCGACGGCGCCACGGCCCGCGCCAAGGAGCTGAACCCGGGCGTCAAGGTCACGTCGGTGTCGGCCGACTATGACTTGAGCAAGCAGTTTTCGCAGATCGACAACTTCATCTCGTCCAAGGTCGACCTGATTCTGATCAACGCCGTCGACCCCTCCGCCATGGCCTCGGCGATCAAGAAAGCCCGTGACGCCGGTATCGTCGTGGTGGCGGTGGACGTGGACGCCAAGGGGGTCAACGCGACCGTCCAGACCGACAACGTCGAAGCCGGCAAACTGGCCTGCCAATTCCTGGTGGACAAGCTCGCGGGTAAAGGCAACGTGATTATCCAGAACGGCCCGCAAGTGACTGCCGTGACCGACCGCGTCAAAGGTTGCAAGGCCGCCTTGGCCGCTGCGCCGCAAATCAAGGTGCTGTCCGATGACCAGGACGGCAAGGGCTCGCGTGAAGGCGGTCTGAACGTGATGCAGGGCTACCTCACGCGTTTTGCGAAAATCGACGGTCTGTTCGCGATCAACGACCCCCAGGCCATCGGCAGCGACCTGGCGGCCAAGCAGCTCAAACGCAGCGGTATCATCATCACCTCGGTAGATGGCGCACCGGATATCGAGAATGCGCTGAAGACCGACACCCAGATCCAGGCGTCCTCCAGCCAGGACCCATGGGCCATGGCGCAGACGGCGGTGAACATCGGCAATGACCTTCTCAACGACAAAGCGCCGGCCGAAACGGTTACGCTGCTCACGCCCAAACTGATCACCCGCGACAACGTCGCGACGTACAGCGGCTGGTCGAGTAAACACTGAGTCATTGAGGGGGGACAGCGCCGTGGTCACCATGGATGACGTCGCAAGCAGAGCGGGGGTGTCGACGTCAACGGTGTCCCATGTGTTGAACGGCACCCGCAAGGTCAGCCCGGCCACGGTGCAAGCGGTGCAGCGCGCGATCCAGGAACTGGGTTATATCCCCAACACCCTGGCGCGTTCGCTGGCGCGTTCGAGCACCAACACCATCGGCGTGGCGATCTCGGCGCTGTCCAATCATTACTTCAGCGAAACCGTACACGCGATCGAAACCGAATGCGCCAAGCACGGCTACATGATGCTGTTCGTCGATACCCACGACGACCCGGAGCAGGAGCTGCGGGTGGTCACGGCGCTGCATCACCGGCGCGTCGACGGCATTGTATTGGCGCCCTCGAACGGCTCGCTGGCCCTGGAGTATCTACGGGCCAGCGAGATTCCGGCGGTGCTGGTGGACCGGATGATGAGTGAACAATTCGATCAGGTCGGGGTGGCGAATACCCAGCCCACCCAGGCGCTGATTGCCCACCTGATCGCCCATGGGCATCGCCGAATCGGCTTCATCGCCGGGCGCCCGGGGTTCAGCACCACGGATGAACGGGTGGCCGGTTACCGCGCGGCATTGGCGGCCGCGGGGCTGGCGTTCGATCCGCAACTGCTGGTCAACGGCGGCTCCAACACCGAACCGGCACGCCAGGCCACGGTGCAGTTACTGGGCCTGGCCGCGCCACCGACCGCGATCATGGCCGGCAACAACCTGATGACCCTCGGCGCCATGCAGGCCTTGCGCGATGCACATATCGAAGTGCCGGCGCAGATGGCGCTGGTGGGCTTCGATGATTTTGATTGGGCGGATTTCTTTGTGCCGCGCCTGACGTTGATCGCCCAGCCGGTCCAGGCGCTCGGCGCTCGTGCGGTCAACCTGTTACTGCAACGCATGGCCGTACCCGATGCGCCGACCCGCAGTGTGCGTCTGGAGCCGACCCTGCAAATACGTAACTCTTGTGGCTGTGATTGATTGGAATGACACGCGTATGAACACTGCTGTTTCCCTCGGCATCGACCTGGGCACCTCGGAACTCAAAGCCATCCTGATGGACGCCAGCGGCGCGGTGCTGGCTCAGGCCGGCGTGCGCTTGAGCGTCTCGCGCCGGCACCCCGGCTGGTCCGAACAGGCGCCGCAAGACTGGTGGCAAGCCTGTTTGCAGGCGCTGGATGTGTTGCGCGCTCATGAATCGTTTGCCCGTGTGGCGTGCATCGGCCTGTCTGGGCAAATGCACGGCGCGGTATTGCTGGGGGATGACGATCGCGTGTTATACCCGGCGATTCTGTGGGACGACTCGCGCGCGGTGGCCGAAGCGGCACAGCTTGGGCCAGGGTTTGCCGATGTCACCGGCAGCTTGCCCATGGCCGGCTTGACCGCGCCGAAACTGCTCTGGCTGCAACGGCATGAGCCCGAGGTGTTCAAGGCCATCGATTGCGTGTTGTCGCCCAAGGATTACCTGCGCCTGCGCTTGAGCGGGGAGCGCGTCAGCGAGATGTCCGATGCGGCCGGAACACTGTGGCTGGACGTGGCCAATCGTCAATGGTTCAGCCCCATGCTGCGGGCCACCGGCCTGGCGCCGGAACAAATGCCCAGGCTGGTGGAGGGCGGTGCGGCAAGCGCGTGTCTGACCGCCCGCGAGCTGGGTTTGCGCGTCGAGGTGGTGATTGCCGGCGGCGGTGGCGACAACCCGGTTGCGGCGGTCGGCATCGGCGCGATCAATGCCGGCGACGGTTTCATCACGCTGGGCACCAGCGCGGCGATTGTCGCGATCACCGACCATGCGGCGGGCAACCCGGCCAGCGCGGTACACAGCTTCTGCCATGCGCTGCCCGACCGTTGGTACACCATGGGCGCGATGCTGGCCGGCGCCAGTTGTTTGCGCTGGGTCACGCGCCTGACGGGCATGCCGGATGAACAGGCGCTGTTGGATCAGGTCCAGGCCCAGTTGCCCATCGGCCAATCGGTGCCGCTGGATACGCCGTTGTTCCTGCCGTACCTGGCCGGCGAACGCACCCCGCATAACGACCCTTTATTACGCGGCGGCTTTATGAACCTGGGCCACGACTGCACCCCGGCGATGCTGGGGTATGCGGTGATGGAAGGCGTGGGTTTTGGCCTGCTCGACGCGTTGCGCGCGGTGCAATCGAGCGGCGCCGACGTCACCGCCTGTGCGCTGGTGGGTGGCGGCGCGCGCAGTGAGTATTGGGCGCAGTTACTGGCCAACATCCTGCAGCGGGAAATCTTCACGCTGCACGGCAGTGAACTGAGCGCGTGCATCGGCGCGGCGAAGTTGGGCTTTTTGGCCATCGGGCAGGGCGCGGCGTTGCTCGCGGCGGGCATGCCGGTCAAGGCGCGGTATGTACCGGACGTGGCGCAACAGCCGGTGCTGGAGGCGCGTTATCGCAAGTTTCAGGGGCTGTTGGGCGCGGCCAAGGCTCTGCACGGCTGACTTGATCCGGCCCTGTGGGAGGGAGCTTGCTCTCGATAGCGGAGTGTCAGTCACTGCATAAGTGCCTGAACCACTGCTATCCCCACCTAAGGTTTGTCGGCGTTAGTCCGTCAGCGGTGGCAGGCGCCGCTTCACTGGGGTTTTCTTGACGATGGCGGTGTTGGTTTCGGCATAGACGTTGAGCCGATCCAGCAGACTGTCGAGGTGGTCCATGGTGCGTACATGCAGGCGTGCGATGAAGCAGTCCTCGCCGGTGACTTTGTCGCATTCGGTGAATTCGGGGATGGCCTGGATCTGCCGCTCCACTTCCTGCAATTGGCCGGGCAGGGGACGGATACGCACGATGGCTTGCAGCAGGTAGCCGAAGTGTTTGGGGTCGATGTCGACCGTGTAATGGGTCAGCACGCCGCGCTCTTCCAGGCGGCGCAGGCGTTCGCCGACGCTGGGCGAGGACAGGCCGGTGATGCCGGCCAGGGCCTTGAGGGACAGCCGGGAGTCGTCCATCAAAGCGCCGATCAGTTGTTGGTCGATGGTGTCGATCATGGTGTGCGCCTAATAAATAAAGGTCATTGAGGCTTTTCGCCTTTTTTAGGCGCTGGAGCCGCGGCGAACCAGCTTGCCATAATTGAGCCTCACTTGAGGAGTCTCAATCATGGACACATCCATCCGTCGCGGGTCGTGGGAAATGGTCGCCGCCATGCTGATCTCGGGCACCATTGGCTGGTTTGTACTGGTGTCGGGCGTATCGGTGCTCGAAGTGGTGTTCTGGCGCTGCGTGATCGGGGCGCTGACATTATTGCTGGTGTGCGCGCTGCTCGGGTATCTGCGCCGGGACTTGCTCAGTTGGGCCGGGCTCGGCCTGGCGATGCTCAGCGGAGTGGCCATTGTCGGCAACTGGTTGCTGCTGTTCGAATCGTATTCCCGCGCGTCCATCGCCATCAGCACTGCGGTGTACAACGTGCAGCCGTTCATGTTGGTGATGCTGGCGGCGCTGTTTCTCGGTGAAAAGCTCAGCGTGCCGAAGCTGGCGTGGCTGAGTGTGGCGTTCCTCGGGATGCTGGCGATTGTCAGCGCCCATGGCAATCAGCCAACCGGCGACGATTACCTGGCCGGTATCGCCCTGGCCCTCGGCGCGGCGTTTCTGTATGCGCTTGCCGCGCTGATCATCAAGCGCCTGAAGGCAGTACCGCCGCATTTGATCGCGCTGATCCAGGTTACGACCGGTGCGTTGTTACTGGCACCGCTGGTGCCGTGGCACAGTCTGCCGGTGGCGCACAACGCCTGGGCGGCCTTGTTGACGCTCGGGGTGGTACACACCGGTTTGATGTATGTGTTGCTGTACGGGGCGATCCAGAAGTTGCCGACGGCCATCACCGGCGCGTTGTCGTTTATCTACCCGATTGCGGCGATTCTGGTCGACTGGATTGCCTTTGGGCATCGCCTGGGTTGGCTGCAATGGCTGGGCGTCGCCGCGATTCTGTTGGCTGCCGCCGGTTTGCAAAGGGGCTGGTGGTGGCGCCCCAAAGCTGTGGTGCAAGTGCAGTGATCGAGAGCGAGCGCGCCGTTGCAGCGCGCCCGCGGTTCGATCAATGCGGCGCGCGCGGGATGGTCTTGAGCAGATCGTCCGGGCTGATGTAGCCGACCACGCTGCCTGGCTGCGGCAACCCGAGGATGTGCCCCTTGATCTTGCCCACCACATGCATTTCGCATGGCTTGCAGTCGAATTTCAGGGTCAGCACTTCATCGCCATGGATCAACTGCATCGGCGCAACCTTGGTCTTCACCCCCGTCACGCCCTTGGCCTGTTTGGGGCAGAGGTTGAACGAGAAACGCAGGCAGTGCTTGGTGATCATCACCGGCACTTCACCGGTTTCTTCGTGGGCTTCGAAGGCCGCGTCGATCAGTTTCACGCCGTGGCGATGGTAGAAATCCCGGGCCTTCTGGTTATACACGTTGGCCAGGAACGACAGGTGCGCTTCCGGGTACACCGGCGGCGGGCTGGTTTCGGCCTTGCGCCCACCACGCGGGTGAGCGTCGATGCGCGCCGCTGTCAGCGCTTCGATCACTTCACGGCGCGCGGCCTTGAGCTGCGAGTTGGGGATGAAGAATGCCTGCGGCGCATCCAGCTCGATGGCGGTGGCGTGGTATTCGGTGGTGCCCAGTTGGCCGAGCAGGTCACGCAGGGTGTCCAGCGCCTGTTCCGGCTTGTTGGCCGCGCCGAACGGGCCGGGCAGGGCGACGCTGGCGGTGATGCCTTCTTCGCTGGTGGCGTTCAGTTCCAGGCGATCTTCGCGCAGTCGGGCGACCCACGACAGGCCGATCCGGCGCTCGGCGGAGGTTTTGAGCAGCGCCTGTTGCCAGTTGTGGTCGAGGTTGCGGTTCAGCGGGTGGTTGGGGCGCAACTGATGCAGGCCGGCCGGCATTTCGTTCGGCTCGACGCGATAGCGGTAGCGCTTCTCGCCGTCTTCCTCGAACTCGCCCTTGGCCTCGGCGATATTGGCGCGAAAACCCACCACTTCACGCTTGACCAGCACATTCAGGCCGTCGCCGTTGGACAGCGGCTCATGGGTGATCACTTGCAGGTCGCGTTTGCCGGCTTTTTCCACCACGCCCACCGGCAGACCGGTGAAGGTCGGGGTGTCGAAGGCGCCGATGTCGATCTTGCGGTCGCTGACGAAATAGTCGGTGCTGCCCCGGTGGAAGGTCTTTTCCGGGTCGGGCAGGAAGAAATGCGCGGTCCGGCCGCTGGAAGCGCGGGCCAGGTCGGGGCGGTCTTCGAGGATCTCGTCGAGGCGCTGGCGGTAATAGGCGGTGATGTTCTTCACATAGCCCATGTCCTTGTAGCGCCCTTCGATCTTGAACGAGCGCACACCGGCATCGACCAGGGCGCGCAGGTTGGCGCTCTGGTTGTTGTCTTTCATCGACAGCAGGTGCTTTTCAAAGGCGACGACGCGGCCTTGATCGTCTTTGAGGGTGTACGGCAGGCGGCACGCCTGGGAACAGTCGCCGCGGTTGGCGCTGCGGCCGTTCTGCGCGTGGGAGATATTGCACTGCCCGGAGAACGCCACGCACAGGGCGCCGTGGATGAAGAACTCGATGGCGGCATCGGTTTCATCGGCAATGGCGCGGATTTCCTGCAGGTTCAGCTCGCGGGCCAATACCAGTTGCGAGAAGCCGGCCTGGTCGAGAAATTTGGCGCGGCCCAGGGTGCGGATGTCGGTCTGGGTACTGGCGTGCAGCTCGATCGGCGGGATATCCAGCTCCATCACGCCCAGGTCTTGCACGATCAACGCGTCGACGCCAGCGTCGTAGAGCTGATGGATCAGCTTGCGCGCCGGTTCCAGTTCGTTGTCATGCAAGATGGTGTTGAGGGTGGTGAAGACGCGGGCGTGGTAGCGCCGGGCGAATTCGACCAACTGCGCGATATCGCTGACCTCGTTGCAGGCGTTGTGGCGGGCGCCGAAGCTTGGGCCGCCGATGTAGATGGCGTCGGCGCCATGCAGGATGGCCTCGCGCGCGATGGCGACATCGCGGGCAGGGCTGAGCAATTCCAGGTGATGCTTGGGCAAGGACATAGTTTTTTTAGTCAGGCTTGTCACGGTCGAGGCGCGCATTGTAGCCGTGAAACGCCTGACCGGCACCTACCGCAGGGCCGCCGGCGGGCTTGGCCTGCAAGGTGCCAGGCCAATGACGGGTGTTTCAATCGACGCGGGTTCAGGCCTTGGCGGCCATCGCAGTGACTTCCACGCGCATGCCTTCCACCGCCAGGGCCGCCACGCCAACTGCGGCACGTACCGGCCACGGCTTGGCGAAGAAGCGCTTGTAGACCTCGTTGAACGCCGCGCGGTCGGCCATGTCGGTCAGGTAGATGGTCAGGTGCATCACCCGGTCCATGGAACTGCCGGCGCGTTCAAGGGCAACTTTCAGGGCTTGCAGCGTGCATTCGCTTTGCGCGGTGATGTCGCCCAGTTCCAGGCTGCCGTCGGCGCGGGTCGGGATCTGGGTGGAGACCAGGATGCCGTTGAAGCCGATCACGTCGGAGGAAATCGAGTCGGCATCCGGATCAGGGGTGAAGGACAGGTCGTGGTTGGCCATGACGTTCTCTTGGCAGGGAAAAGGGCCGCCAATTTAAACACAGGGGGGGCGCGAGGATCAGTACTCTTCGGCGTTGCAGGCGTGGCGAGCGGCAAGTATTTGACGTCAAATGATATTTATTTTTCATCGGTCAAGTCCGGTATTTATTGGCCGATAGCGCAGGAGATAACCCCCGATTCCACGCACGGCTGAGGCTACGTCATGTTCAATCACACACTAAAAACAGAACTGGCGGCCAGGAAGGCCGAAGTCACCGAATATCAAGGATTGATCGCTGCGCTTGAACGCTCCATGGCCGTGGTCGAATTCGACCTCAATGGCAAGGTGTTGCGCGCCAATGACAACTTTATGAAAACCCTGGGTTACAGCAGCGCTCAATTGGCCGGCAAGACCCACCGTGATTTTTGCCCGTCGGCGCTGACCAGCAGCCCTGCCTATGCCGAGTTCTGGCAGGAACTCAGGGCCGGCAAGTTCGTCTCGGGCACATTCAAACGCGTGGACGCCCACGGCAAGATCATCTGGCTGGAGGCCAGCTACAACCCGGTGCTGGATGAGCGTGGCCAGGTCGTGAAAGTGGTCAAGTACGCCCTCGACGTCACGCGCAAAGTGGAGCAGGAGGCGGCGACCCGCAGCAAGCTGGCTGCGCTGGACCGGGCGATGGCGGTGATAGAGTTCGACTTGAACGGGCAAGTGCTCGATGCCAACGAGAATTTCCTCGCGGTCATGGGGTATTCACTGACGGAACTCAAAGGCAAACATCACCGTATGTTTTGCGAACCGACCCAGGTCAACAGCCCTGAGTACGCCGACTTCTGGCGGCGCTTGAACAATGGTGAATTCTTCACCGGGCAATTCAAGCGTATCGGCAAGCACGGCCGCGTGGTGTGGCTGGAAGCGAGTTACAACCCGGTGTATGACGGCGACGGCAAGCTGATCAAAATCGTCAAGTTCGCCAGCGACATCAGCGAGCGCGTCGAGAAGTTCGAGGAGGATTCACGCGGTGCTTCCCGCGCTTACCATATCTCCTCGGAAACCGAGCGATTCGCCGAACATGGCACCCAGGTGATCCACGAAACCGCCAGTGAAATGCGCCGCATTGCCGAAAACATCGGCGCCTCGGCACGTCTGGTGGGGCAACTGGGCGATCGTTCCGAGCAGATCACTGCGATCGTCAATACCATTCGCGGTATTGCCGACCAGACCAACCTGCTGGCGCTCAACGCCGCCATCGAGGCCGCGCGCGCGGGCGATCAGGGCCGTGGTTTTGCGGTGGTGGCCGATGAGGTCAGGCAACTGGCGGGGCGTACCAGCCGTTCGACTGCCGAGATTGCCGAGATGATCGGCCTGATTCTGTCGGAAACCCGTGACGCGGTCGCCAGCATGAGCGCGACCCAGGAAGGCGCGCAACGTGGCGTCAGCCTGGCCGACC
Organism: Pseudomonas veronii; assembly: GCF_002028325.1. Classification (NCBI taxonomy): domain Bacteria; kingdom Pseudomonadati; phylum Pseudomonadota; class Gammaproteobacteria; order Pseudomonadales; family Pseudomonadaceae; genus Pseudomonas; species Pseudomonas veronii. The sequence goes on from NZ_CP018420.1 coordinate 3,329,875, forward strand.
AGGCGGGTTCGGTGATTCTGCAGATCCGCACCAGCACCAGCGATGCGGTGCAAGCCGTGAGCATGTTTGCGTCAAAGCTGGATGAGTCGGAGGTGGTTCCGAAAACCGCTGTCGGCTGGGTCGGCTAGACGCGCACCCGGGGTCAGTCTCACTCCTCTACATCCATGAACTCTTTGGCCCAGGCCACGTAGCTCTCCGGCAGGGTGTAGGTGTGAGTAAGCTCGGTGGCACTGAGGTTCGAGGTGCTGTGGGTGAGCTGACGTTGGGCGCGCAGGCTGTCGTAGGTGGCCTTGATCGCCGCGAAGTAGGCGCCGTGGCCGGCCACCACGATGCGTACTCCCAGGCTTGCCAGGCGCTGGCTGTCATTGAGTTTCGGGTTGCCGTAGGTCACCAGCATCAAGGGCACCGTGAGTTGTTGCGCAATCTGCTCAAGGTGCTCGAAGTCGCTGACACCCACCATGCAGATCCCATCGGCACCGGCTTTTTCATAGGCCAGGGTGCGTTCGATCACGGCCTCGGTCGGCAACACCTTCGCGTTAGTGCGGGCGATGATGGACAGCTCGGGGTCGACCCGTGCTTCAAGGGCGGCCCTGACTTTGCCGATGCCTTCCTCGATGGAAATCAGATCGGTCGATTTGCGCCCGAACTGCGCCGGCAACAGCGTGTCTTCAATCGTCAGTGCCGCTACGCCTGCGCGCTCCAGCTCCGCGACGGTCCGCATGACATTCAGGGCATTGCCATAGCCGTGGTCGGCATCGGCAATCACCGGCAACTGCGCAACGCGGCCGATCCGGGTGGCCTGTTCAGCGAACTCACTCAAGGTGATCAACGCAAAATCGGGTGCCGCCAGTACCTGCAGCGAAGCGACCGAGCCCCCCAGAATGCCGACTTCGAAGCCCAGGTCGGCGGCGATACGCGCCGACATCGGGTCGAACACAGAGGCCGTCTCAACGCACAGTGGCGTAGCAAGCAGTTCACGGAAATTACGACGCAGGGCTGAGTGGGACACTTTGGGCATGATCTTTCCTGGTTCTGGTCATTGTCGACTGACGATCAATGCCTATTCATAGTCGTCAGAGATTACCACGCCACAAAACCCAGGATTATGACGTTTGAGAATGGGCTATGCCCACCGCACATACGGTGGGCGCGAGGTGTGCGCCGTTCAGTCGGCAGGCTGGCTAAGCAGGTTGAAATGACAGGCGCTGCCACCGCGTCGTTTAGCCTGGTACATCGCGTCGTCGGCCCGTGCGAGCAGTTGCTCGACGCTTGCCCCGTCCCATGGATACAGGCTGATGCCGACGCTGATGTGTGTGTTCAGGCGGTGGGCATCGATCATGAACGGCTGGTTGATCGCGCCGATCAATTTATCGGCCAACACCTCGACCTGCCTGGCGTGGTCCATGCCGGTCACCAGGATCGCAAACTCGTCGCCGCTCAAACGGCCGACGACATCGGACCTGCGCACCGACTGGCTGAGGCGTTCGGCCACCGCCACCAGCAACTTGTCGCCGCACGCATGCCCATGGGTGTCGTTGACCGCTTTGAAACGGTCCAGGTCGATAAACATCAACGCCAGCGGCTGTTGCTGCTGGGTGGCATGACTCATCGCTTGATTGAGCAGGCTCAGAAACAGGCTGCGGTTGGGCAAGCCGGTCAGTCCGTCATGGAACGCCAGTTGTTGCATGCGCGCACGTTCTTCGTCCATCACCTTGAAGTTGTGCAGGATCGCGATGAAGTGCGTGACCACGCCCTGCGGGTCGAGCACCGGGGTAATGACCTGATTGATCGTACAGTTGGAGCCGTCCTTGCGGCGCTCGACCATCTCGCCCTGCCAGGTCAGGCCCGCCATGATGGTCATCCACAGCTCTCGATAGAACGTGGTGGTTTGCCGTCCCGACGACAAAAGGTGCGGGGTTTTACCGACCAGCTCCAGCTTCGAATAGCCACTCAACAGGCTGAACGCTCGGTTGATCCACACAATGCAACCCGATCTCTCGGTGATCAGCACCGGGTTTGTCGCCGCGTCCAACGCCCTCACCAACACTTGCTGCTCATCTTCGATCATGGTGCCCTCCGACGGAGCCGGTGACGCTGCAAGTCTTGATGCAGGCTAGGGGCAAGGGGCCCGGCGGCTGTTGATGAAAATCAACTTTTGCGGGCACCAACTGATAAAGATCAAGTAGCCGCTGAGCCGGAACGCTCAATCTGAAGGCCTATCCACCGAATCAGATGGCCGCGTGCCGAGGTGCCCCCATGTTGCAGACTCAGCGTTTACTGTTGATTGCCCCTTCGTCCATGACCCGCACACCGGCGTTCGATCGTGCAGCTGCCTTGGCGCGCGCGATGCAGTTGCCGTTGCATATCGTGGCATTCGACTATTTGCAGGCCCTGGCGATCGCCGGGCTGTTCGCGCCCGAACAGATCAATCGGGCCCGGGAAGGGTACCTGGACACCCATCGCCACTGGCTCGCCGAGCAGGCCGAGGTGATGCGCCAGCGCGGGGTCGAGGTCACCAGCGAAGTAGTCTGGGTGCATCATCCTTATGAGGAAATCCTGCATTTCGTCAACGAGATGTCGCTGGCCCTGATCATCAAGGATGCCGAGGAAGAGCCAGCGTTGAAACGGGTGTTCTTCACCCCGCTGGATTGGCAACTGCTGCGCGACTGCCCGGTGCCGGTGCATCTGGTCACCGACTCGCGCCACCCGTTGCCACGCAAGGTGCTGGCGATTGTCGATGTGTTGCGCAGCGAGGAGCAGGACCAGATCTTCAACGACCAGATTGTTGAAGCGGCGGTCAAGCTGGCCGCGCAATGCCAGGCCCAGCTCGAGTTGCTGCATGTGTACGACTGGGCCGCGGTGTATGCCAAGGACATGGGCTTCGGCGCGGTGCCCCTGGCCGCCGGGCTCTATGAGTCGTTGAATGAAGCCCAGCATGAGGCGTTTGCCGCGTTGGCCGAGCGCCAGGGGATTCCCGTCGAGCATCGGCACTTTATCGAGGGCACGCCGCTCTTCAACATTTGCGACTTTGCCCGCGATCACCAGATCGACATCATCGTCATGGGCACCGTGCAGCACTGGGGCTTGAACAAGCTGTTGGGCACTACCGCCGAAAGCCTGTTGCACCACGCGCCGTGCAGCATGTGGGCGATCAAACCGACGCGCAGTTGATGAAGGATTGAACCTGGCGCCAGGACCAACCGGTGCCCGACGAGGTGCGAAATGAGCCAATATCAACGTCTGTTGCTGATCACCGACCGTTCGTTGTATCACTCCCCGGCGCTGCTGCGCGCGGTGGCCCTGGCCAAGGCCAGCGGCGCGGCGCTCGATATCAGGGCGTTTATCGAACCTGCGCCGATCATTCATTTGTGGGAAGAACACGTCGATGAGTCGGCTTTTCAGGACTACCTGCACCGCTATCGCGATTGGCTGATCGACGAAGTCCAGCGCCTGGGCGGTAACGGGCTGAAGGTGACGGTTGAATTGCTCTTCACCACCCACCCTGTGCTGGAGATCCTGCGCACGATCGCCGATCTGAACCCGGACCTGGTGATCAAGGACGTGAAGCTGGAGCCGGTTCTCAAGCGCATATTCATCACCCCGCTCGATTGCCACCTGCTGCGCGAGTGCCCGACACCCCTGCATCTGGTGAGCCAGGCGCGCTACGGTTTGCCCCATCGCGTGGTGGCGGCCGTCGATCCGTTCGAGCCCGGCACGCAGATCAGCGGTCTGAACGACACCATCATTCAGTGCGCCTACTCCATGGCCCTGCAATGCGATGCGCCGCTGCATCTGTTGTACGCCTATGACCTGTCACCGGCATTCAACGGTGATGCGCCGATGGCCATGGGCGGTTGGAACGTGGACTTCGCCGAAGAGCTGCGCCAGTCGTTGCACCAGGCGTTCGTGACCTTGGCCGACCGTTATGGCGTACCGCCGGAAAGACGGCACTTTGTCATGGGCCAGCCAGTGCCGGTGATTCAGGAGTTTGTCGAGCAATTCCAGGCCGACGTGGTGGTCATGGGGACTGCTCACCGGGTCGGGCTCGACCGACTGATCGGCAGCAACACCGAACGGGCGCTGTATTCGGTGCCGGGCAGCATTTTAGCGATCCGCCAGCCGGGAAACGACGTCAAGGGCTAGCCCGGGCTCTGATCCTTTATTGACAAAGGTCAGAGGCAGGGCGGGCCCACGCCGGATACTGAAAATGTGCGTTGTTGATTTCTTACCGCGATGAATCGAGGGGAAACACCATGAACCGCTACCTGTCCGTTTCACTGTTGGCGCTGGTATTGGCAACGTCCGCCGGGTGCAGTCAACATGTCAAGGAGCTTGAGGCTCGCCTGGACTCCGCGGAAAACAATGCCGCCACGGCGCGCCTGCGCGCTGACGAAGCCTACCTCAAGGCGGAGCAGGCGATGGCGCTGGCCAACCAGGCCCAGCGCACCGCTGACGAAGCCAACGAAAGAGCGATCCATATGCTGACCAGCGCGACCCGCAAATAGCCGCTGCTGCGTGTTATGGGGTCAGCACGATCGCGCCGTTGAACTGCCCGCTGCGCAGGTGCGCGAGTGCCTGATTGGCGTCTTCCAGGGCGAAGCGGGTGATGTCGCAGTGGACCGGCGTGTGCTGCACGGTTTGAAAAAACGCTGTGCCGTCCTGTCGGGTCAGGTTCGCCACTGAACGCACGCTGCGCTCGCCCCATAGCAGTCGATAGGGGAAGGCCGGAATATCGCTCATGTGAATCCCGGCGCAAATCACACAGCCGCCCTTGACGGTGGCGGCCAATGCCAGCGGTACAAGCGCTCCGACCGGGGCGAATATCAGGCTGGCATCCAGCAGGTGCGGCGGCAGTTGGTCCGAAGGCCCGGCCCACACGGCGCCCAATGAGCGTGCATAGGCCTGGCCTGCGCTGTCACCCGGGCGGGTGAACGCGTACACCTGTTGCCCGCGGCCCAGCGCCACCTGGATCGCCAGATGGGCGGCCGCACCGAAGCCGTAAAGCCCCAGGTGGGCAGCGTCCGCGGCCATTTGCAAGGCGCGAAAGCCGATCAGGCCGGCACACAACAGGGGCGCGGCTTGAACGTCCGACAGTGTGTCGGGAATCGGCAGGCAGAAGCGTTCGTCCGCCACCGTGTATTCAGCGTAGCCGCCGTCCAGATTGCAGCCGGTGAACAGCGCCTGATCGCAGAGGTTTTCCCGGCCCGATCGACAGAAGGCGCACTCGCCGCAGGTCCAGCCGAGCCACGGCACCCCGACGCGGCGGCCGATCCAGTCAGCCCCGACCGTGGCGCCCACGGCCGTCACTTCACCGACGATTTCATGGCCTGGCACCCGTGGCAGTTGCGCTTGCGGCAACTCGCCGTCGACCAGGTGCAGGTCGGTACGGCACACGCCACAGGCCAGGACCTTGATCAACAGCTGCCCGCTTCCGGGTGTCGGGATCGGGCGCTGCTCCAGTTGCAGCGGCTGGCCGGGGGTGTGCAGAACCATCGCACGCATGACGAATCTCCAGGTGTTCGGGCGGTAATGCTAGATCGGTCGGCGGCAGCCCGCGACCAGACGCTTGAGACCTTCCAGGTCCAGGATCGTGACGTTGCGGCCGACGATCTGCGCCAACCCCTGGTCGCGCAGGTGCGCGATGCCGCGGCAGATGGTTTCCAGGCGCAAGCCCAGGTAGGAGCCGATTTCCTCACGGCGCATTTTCAGCACAAAGTGCCTGGCCGAATACCCGCGGGAGCTGAAGCGTTGCGACAGGTTCAGCAGGAACGCGGCCAGGCGTTCATCCGAGCTCATGTTGCCCATCAGCATCAGCAGGGTGTGATCCTGCACGATTTCACGGCTCAGCAGACGCGTGAGGTTGTGCTGCAGCGACGGAAGGTTGCGCGCCAGGCTCTCCAGATGGGCGAAGTGGATGGGGCAGACCTCACTGTCCTCAAGGGCGACCGCCGTGCAGGCGTGTGCATCGTCACTGATGGCGTCCAGGCCGAGCATATCGCCGGAGAGTTGAAAGCCGGTCACTTGTTCACGGCCATCGACAGACACGATGCCGGTCTTGAACGAGCCGGTGCGAACCGTATACAGCGAACGCAAGGGATCGCCGGTACGGAATAAAGCTGCGCCTTTTTTGACCTTGAAGCGTTGCACCACCAACGCATCCAAGTGGGACACGTCAGGACTATCGAGACCGATCGGCAAGCTGCATGCCGACACGCCGCAACCGGAACATGCCGTTTTGGGGGGGATTACCGGTCTGGGGCAGGAGGTGTGCGGTAGCACCGTCGAGCGACCGACTAAACGCAGGTGATGGGCATTCATGCATGCGCTCCGTCCAGGCATGTGCCTGAGTGATAGAGAGAACGAGGAAAATGCGCTTCTTCGACTTTTGCTCAATATCCCGAGTTCCTGTTTCAATTGAGCTTCAGCGCCGGCTTTAAGACTTGATATACATCAAGCCTCGCGCAGTTGAGGCACCCAGAATCGACGAACGACAATCCACGGGTCGAGCCTTGACGGAGGGGTGTATGAGCGATTTTTTGAGTGCAGAGGAGCTGGAAGGGCTGGACGCGTATTGGCGGGCGTCCAATTACCTGGCGGTCGGGCAGATCTACCTCAAGAGCAACCCGTTGTTAAAGACACCCTTGACCCTGGCGCACATCAAACCGCGCCTGTTGGGGCATTGGGGCACCACGCCGGGGCTGAATCTGCTCTATACGCACCTCAATCGGCTGATCAACCAGTACGACTTGAACATGCTCTTTGTCGCCGGCCCCGGGCATGGCGGGCCGGCGGTGGTCGCGCAGACCTACCTGGAAGGCACCTACACCGAGTGTTATCCCTCGGTGGAGCGCAATGCCAATGGCCTGCTGCGGCTGTTTCGGCAGTTTTCCTGGCCCTATGGGATTTCCAGCCACGTTTCGGCGCAAATCCCAGGCTCGATCCATGAAGGCGGCGAGCTGGGTTACTGCCTGGCGCACGCCTACGGCGCGGTCTTCGATAACCCGGACCTGATCGTCGCCTGCGTGATCGGCGACGGCGAGGCCGAAACCGGCCCGCTGGCCGCCAGCTGGCACTCCAACAAATTCATCAACCCCGCGCGCGATGGGGCAGTGCTGCCGATCCTGCACCTCAACGGCTACAAGATCGCCAACCCCACGGTCCTGTCCAGGATCAGCGAAGATGAACTGTCGGCGCTGTTGTACGGCTATGGTTACGATGCGTACTTCGTCGAAGGCGATGACCCGGCGCAGGTGCATCAGGAGCTTGCCCGCACCCTTCACACCATGCTGCTGAAAATCCGCGAGATTCAGCACGCGGCACGCCAGCCCCGGCGCGCCGAGACGCCGGAGCGCCAGCTGTGGCCGGTGCTGGTATTGCGCACGCCCAAAGGCTGGACCGGGCCGAAATTTGTCGATGGCTGTCGGGTCGAAGGCACCTGGCGCGCCCACCAAGTGCCGTTGGCCAACTTTCAGGCGCCAGGGCATGTGCAGCAGCTGGCGGAATGGCTGAACAGCTACCGCCCCGACGAACTGTTCGATGCCGACGGCGCCTTGCTCCCGGAAATCGCCGCGCTGGCGCCCACCGGGCACCGCCGCATGAGCGCCAACCCGCACGCCAACGGCGGGCTGGTATTACGCACGCTCGACTTGCCACGCTTTACCGACTACGCGGTAGCCCTGCCGGCCCCCGGTTGCCTGCGTGCCGAGGCGACCCGGGTATTGGGCAGCTTTTTGCGCGACGTGATGAAAAACGCACAGGGCGCCGCCAACTTCCGCCTGTTCGGCCCGGATGAAACCGCCTCCAATCGCCTGGACGCCGTGTACGAGGTCAGCGCCAAGGCGTGGATGGACCCGTTGGAGGCCGACGACGTGAACCTGGCGGCGGATGGCCGGGTCATGGAGATTCTCAGCGAACACGTGTGTGAGGGCTGGCTCGAAGGCTACCTGCTCACCGGGCGTCATGGCCTGCTGTCGTGTTACGAAGCGTTCATCCATATCGTCGATTCGATGGTCAACCAGCATGCCAAGTGGCTGAAAACTGCGGCCGGCGTGCCCTGGCGCAAGCCGCTGGCGTCGCTCAACTTGCTGCTGACGTCCCATGTCTGGCGCCAGGACCACAACGGGTTTTCTCATCAAGACCCCGGCTTCATCGACCTGGTGGCGAACAAGAAGTCCGACGTGGCGCGCATCTACCTGCCGCCGGATGCCAACTGCCTGCTGTCGGTGGCGGATCACTGCCTGCGCAGCCGCAATTACATCAATGTCATCGTGGTGGGCAAGCAGCCGGAGTGGCAGTGGCTGGATATCGACGCGGCCGTGCGCCATTGCCTGGCAGGCATCGGCCGCTGGGACTGGGCCTGCCGCGATGATCAGGAGCCGGACGTGGTCATGGCTTGCGCCGGCGACGTACCGACCCTGGAAACTCTGGCCGCCGTGACATTGCTGCGCGAATACGTGCCGGATCTGCGGGTCAGGGTCATCAATGTGGTGGACCTGATGGTGCTGCAGTCGTCATCGCAGCATCCCCATGGCCTGGCGGATGCCGCCTTCGATGAGTTGTTCACCACCGACAAACCGGTGATCTTTGCCTTCCACGGCTACCCGGCGCTGGTGCATCGGCTGTTGTACAAACGCACCAATCACGACAACTTCCATGTGCGCGGCTTCATCGAGGAGGGCGCCACCACCACCCCGTTCGATATGGCGGTGATCAACAACCTGGATCGCTACCGGTTGGCGTTGGACGTCATCGAGCGCGTGCCCCGGCTGCACGAGCAACGCCACACCGCGCAGGCGCGCTACTGGGCGATGATGGAGAAACACAAGCTGTACCTGATCGAACACGGCGAAGACCTGCCCGAGGTGCTGAACTGGCAATGGACCCCGGCCGGCTAGGGGCTACTTGTTCTTCCAGTACTTCTGCATTTCCAGGAACAGAAAGGACGCCGTCCACGTGATCAGCACCAGACCGGTCAGCGCTTGCAGGCCGGTCAGGAACTTGATGTGGCCCATGGGGGTGATGTCGCCGAAACCGATGGTGGTGTAGGTCGTGAAGGAAAAGTACACGCAGTCCATGAACGAGCCATCGAACTGGCCCGACAGGCTGCCCCACTCGCCGTCGCGTGTCATCAGGTAATAGACCAGGGCGAAGCACCAGACTTCGATCGCGTGGGCGAGCAGGGCACCGAATACTCCGATGACCATCCTGAAGCGGCTCCAGACCTTGAGCCGCGGCAACCAGTCGTTCAGGCGCAACAGGCATTCGTAATGAATGATCACGGCGATGATGACCACCAGCGTATTAATCAGCGTGACGGCCAGCATGGCGAGCCTCAGTGCGTGGTTTCAGGGCGACGCTCAACCTGCGGCGACCGGCACGGGTTTCATCGGCAGCAGCGCGGGGAAGTCCTCTGGGGTCAGGCTTTCCTTTTCCATCAACAGGTGCGCGCCGGCCTCCAGGTCGGCGCGATGCGCCTGGAGTAGGCTCTTGGCGCGGGCGTAGGCCTCGTCGAGCAGGCCGCGTATACACAGGTCGACTTCCCTGGCGGTCTGTTCCGAATAATCTTTCTGCCCCGTACTCTGCATCTGTTCACCCAGGTAGGTCATGTTTTGTCGCTCCAGCACCGACTGCCCCAGTTCGGCGCTCATGCCGAAGCGGGTCACCAACTGCCGCGCGATATCGGTCGCACGGGCCAGGTCATCGGCGGCCCCGGTGGACGTCTGAGCATATATCAGAAATTCGGCGGCGCGGCCGGCCATCAGCACGACGATGCGGTCTTTGAGCATCTGGTAACTGATCAGGAAGTGGTCCTCCGTCGGGCGCTGCAGCGTGTAGCCCAACGAGCCAATGGCGCGCGGCACGATGGACACCTTGTGTACCGGGTCCATGGCCGGCAGGTGGCTCGCCGCCAGTGCATGGCCCATCTCGTGGTACGCCACCACCTGGCGTTCTTCGGGGCGCAGCACGCTGCTCTTGCGTTCGATGCCCGCGATCAGGCGTTCCACGGCCGCGGTGAAGTCGTCCAGGCCGACCGTGTCGGCGCCACGGCGGGTGGCGACAATCGCCGCTTCGTTGACCAGGTTCGCCAGGTCGGCGCCGGTGAAACCGGTGGTGATGTCGGCAATGCGCTCGCTGTCGAGGGCCTTGTCCACGGTGATTTTCTGCAGGTGGACCTTGAGAATCGCCTGCCGCCCCTTGCGGTCAGGGCGATCGATCAACACCTGGCGGTCGATCCGGCCGGCACGCAGCAGCGCCGGGTCGAGAATCTCCGGGCGATTGGTTGCGGCGAGCAGCACCACGCCCTCGCGGGGATCGAAGCCGTCCAGTTCGGCCAGGAGCTGGTTGAGGGTCTGTTCCTTTTCGTCATTGCCGCCCATTACACCGACGCCACGCATCTTGCCCAGGGCATCCAGTTCATCGATGAAGATGATGCACGGCGCCGCTTGGCGCGCCTGTTCGAACAGATCGTGGACCCGCGCGGCGCCGACGCCGACGAACATCTCGACGAATTCCGAGCCCGAGATCGAGAAAAACGGCACCCCGGCTTCGCCAGCGATGGCTTTGGCCACCAGGGTCTTGCCGGTGCCCGGCGGACCGACCAGCAGCGTGCCTTTGGGAATATGCGCGCCCAGCCGTGCGTACTTGGCCTTGTCCTTGAGGAACGAGACGATCTCCACCAGTTCGGCCTTGGCTTCGTCGATGCCGGCGACATCCGCGAAGGTGATCCCGGTGTCGCGCTGGACAAACACCTTGGCCCGGGACTTGCCGATGTTCATCAGCCCGCCCAGGCCCTGTTTTTCCGCGACGCCGCGAAACAAAAAGTGCCAAACCACCATGATCAGCATAAAAGGCAGCAGCCAACCCAGCAGGCCGCTTAAAAAGGTATTGTCAGTGACCCCGGTGAAGCTCGCGCCCGACTGCGCCAGGCTGGTGGCCAACGTCGGGTCGACCCGCACCGTCGTGAACAGGTTATGGCCGTCGATCGGCACTTGCAGCTTGCCGCTGATCTGGTCTTTTTCGACCTGCAGGTCGCTGACTTTCTGCTCGTTCAGCAACTGCAGAAACTGACTGTACGGGATGCTTTGCACCACGCGGTGTTCCGTCCATAGAAACTGCACAACGGTGAACACGACAAACGCGGTCAAAAAGTAAGACAGGTTCCACTGATGGTTCTTTTTCATGACCTTGACTCAAAAAAGGGCACGCAAGGCAGACACAAACGTTGGATGCCCCAGTCGGCGCACTGGAGCATGCATCACCTCAGGCGAGCAGCAGGTGATCTTCCACCCGCGTGACGCCCGGCACCGACCAGGCCGCCCGTTCTACGAGCTTGCGCTCGCGCCACAGGTGAACCTTGCCGTCGAGCCGGACCACATCACCGTCGACCCTGACGTGAATGTCCTTGGCGTCCACTTCAGCATTGCGTTTGAGCGCATCTTCGATGCGTTTGCGGATATCGACGATGTCTACCCGCGGGCTCAGGGTCAGCCGATTATCCACTCCAAGCACGCCGGACAGCTTGCGCACCGCCTTCTCTACGGTTTCCTTCTGGTACTGCCAGTCGACTTGGCCTTCGAGGGTGATCCAACCGTTCTGAACGATGACCTTAACCGCATTCGCCGGTACGTCGGCGCTCCAGTTGATGATGCTCAGGGCGCGGGAGGCGATGGTGTCGTCCGCGGTTCCGGCGCCTTTGTGCAGGCGCACCTGGATCTCCTCGGCGACTGCGCGCACGCCTTTGATGCCTTTTACCGCGCGCTCGGCGCAGACCTTCTGTTCATAGCTACTGACATGTCCGGTGAGCGTGACAACGCCGTTTTCCACGGCAACACCGATGCTGGCTGCATCGATCTGCGGTTGGAATTCAAGCTCTTCCATAATGGCTTTGCGCAAACTCAAGTCGCTCATGATGGTGTCCTCAATCGAATTCGTGGCTGATGACGGGCCGAGAGTGGCCAGTCACTGGTTTCTACGCTCGAACCACGGAAAATCATTGAGCTATATCAACAAGGCCTGAGTGATTCACTCATTGTTTGAAAGCCAGCCATTAGTTGACAAAGATCAGAGCGCGGGCCCTATGGCGCCAGATACTTGACCGACGGTTTTCAGTCACAACAACAGGGCACCACGCTACTCGCTAGGACGTCGGGTTGCAGTCAGGTGATTACATGCGCCCAGGCCGAGGTATCTAATGCTGCCACTCAAACGTATTTTATTGATTGCACCCTCGGAGATGACACGCACCCCGGCCTTTGACCGGGCTCAGGCACTGGCCATTGCAACCGGCGCGTTGTTGCACATTGTGGCGTTTGATTATGTCGCATCGCTGGAGGTGGCCGGCCTGTTTGACCATGACGCGATGGCCCGGGCCAGGGAAGGCTACCTGCAGGTCCATCGCCACTGGTTGGAGCAGCAAGTGCGCTTTCAACGGCGTGCGGGGCTGGCGGTCAGCTGTGAAGTGGTGTGGGCCAAACCCAACCTGGCGCACGTGCTGGCGTATGTGAACGACTTTCACGCCGACCTGGTGATCAAGGACGTCCAGCATGTCTCGGCCCTTGACCGGACCTTCCATCAACCCCTGGATTGGCTGTTGTTGCGCGATTGTCCGGCCTGCCTGCACCTGGTCACCGACGCCAGGCACCCCAAACCGTTGAAAGTACTCGCGGCCATTGACCTGTCGCACCTCGAAGAACTCACATACGGGCTGAACGAGCGCGTGCTCGAACTGGCTTCGACATTGGCGCATGTGTGTGATGCCCATCTGCACCTGCTCAATGTCAGCAACTGGTCGGTGGTGGGCGATACCCCCACGAGCGTGCCGACCCAAAGCCTGGATAGCAGTTTGGGCGAGGCGGTCAATGACGCGCAGGTGGAAGCCTTCGATGTGCTCGCCGAACGCTATGGGGTCGAGCAGGGACGCCAACATGTGCTGACCGGCATTCCGCACAAAGTGATCAGCTTGTTCGCCCGGCGCAATGCATTCGACGTGGTGGTGCTTGGCACGGTCTATCGCGACAAGCTTGACCGGCTGATCGGCAGCACCGCCGAGAGTGTGCTGAACCGCACCTCCTGCAGTTTGATGATCGTCAAGCCATCACCCTGGGTTGACTGAAACCACCGATTCCATGAGACCTCAAGGACATAGCCATGCGTATGACATTTCTCGGGGCGGCCGGTACGGTCACCGGCAGCAAGTACTTGCTGGAGCATCGCGACCTGCACGTACTGATCGATTGCGGCCTGTTCCAGGGCTATAAGCAATTGCGCCTGCACAACTGGGACACGTTCCAGCTGCCGGTTCAAGACCTGCACGCCATCGTGTTGACCCACGCCCACCTGGACCACAGCGGCTACCTGCCGGTACTGGTGCGCAACGGCTATCGCGGGCCGGTGTATGCCACGCCGGCCACCTGCGAGCTGGCGAAAATCCTCCTGCGCGACAGTGGCCGCCTGCAGGAAGAAGAGGCCGAATTCGCCAACCGGCATGGTTTCTCCAAGCATGACCCGGCGCTGCCGCTCTATACCGAACAGGACGCCGAGCGCGCGTTGAAGCTGCTGCGGCCGATCGAGCTGCACCACCGGGTCGCGATCGCGCCGGGCTTGACCATCCTGCTGCGTGACGCCGGGCATATTCTTGGCGCGGCGACGGTCGAAGTCGTCGCCGATGGCGTCACGCTGGTGTGTTCCGGCGACCTGGGGCGGCCAAACGATCCCCTGATGTTCGCCCCGGAAACCATCGAGCAGACCGATTACCTGCTGGTGGAATCCACCTACGGCGATCGTCGACACCCCGCTGAGCCTCCCGAACAGCAACTGGCGGACGTGATCAACCGCACGGCGCTGCGGCGCGGCATCACCCTGGTGCCGTCGTTTGCGGTGGGGCGCGCGCAACTGCTGATGTATCACCTGTATCGACTCAAACAACAGCACGCGATCCCGGACCTGCCGATCTACCTCAACAGCCCGATGGCCACCGAGGTCACCCGCCTGTACCAGCGTTTTCGCTCTGAGCATCGGCTGTCGCTGGAGGACTGCCAGGGCATGTGCGATGGCACGCACTTTGTGTGTTCCGTGCAACAGTCGATTGACCTGGACCAGCAGCGCACCCCCGCGATCATCATTGCCGCCAGTGGCATGGCCACCGGTGGGCGGGTGCTGCACCACCTCAAGGCGCTGGCGCCCAACCCGCTCAACACCCTGTTGGTGCCAGGCTTTCAGGCCGGCGGCACACGTGGCGCGCAGATTGTCGCGGGTGTGCCGTCGGTGCGTATCCACGGTCAGGACGTGCCGATCAACGCCGAGGTGGTGCCGATGCAAACCCTGTCCGCACACGCCGATGCCGATGAAATCATGCAGTGGCTGCGCGGCTTCAAGCGTGCGCCGAAACACACCTACGTCGTACACGGCGAGCCGAACGCCTCGGACGTGCTGCGGCGGCGCATCAGCCAGGAACTGGGCTGGTCGGTGTCGGTGCCGGAGTATCGGGACAGTGTCGAACTGCCGGCGGTCGCGCAGCCTTTGCCGGTCTAGCGCCAAAAAAACGCGCCTGAATCACCGCTCCCGCGCCAAGGATGGGTACTTTCCGACCTGCTGAAAAACATCGCAACCGGATACGCTTTGGCTGATTGAGACTTTTGAAAAACTCTGGAGCTTTTTTATGAATACCGATGAAAAGCTTAGGCAACAGGTGATCGAAGAACTGAATTGGGACCTGGCACTTAAAGCCGATCAGATTTTGGTTCAAGTGTCCGATGGCATCGTCACGCTTTCCGGCAATGTCGCCAGTCACGCCGAGCGCTGGCACGCGGAACAGGCGGTCGCACATGTCGCCGGTGTCGTGGATCTGCTCAACCAGATCGATGTCGTGCTGCCTTCCAGTCATGTGCGGACTGACAGCGATCTCGTCGCGGCCGCCGTTTCCGCATTGCAATGGAATACCTCGCTGGCGGACCACCGCGTCAAAGTCAGCGTGACCGATGGCTGGCTGGTGCTCAGCGGAGAAGTGGATTCTGAGCATCAGCGCCAGACGGCCGGCTACGCAGTGCGCTATCTGCAAGGGATCAAGGGGATCAGTAACGATATCGTCGTCAAGGCCCACGCCTCTGCGCAAACCATCAAGACCGATATCGAATCAGCGTTTCGCCGCAAGGCGATCATCGACGCCCACGCTATCGACGTGCGTGTGGAGGGCGGGGAAGTCACGCTCTCGGGGGTTGTCGGATCGCTCCCGGAGCGGGATATGGCGCGGTTGACGGCATCGGGCACTGCGGGTGTGCAGAAGGTTGTCGACAATCTGATGGTATCGCCCAGCGGCCTTGAATCGCCGGGTTCGACATAACCTTCCGCGATCATCCGCCGATGAGCCCGTTGCGTTTGTCATTGGCAGCCGCCGAGAGTGTTTTTTCGCCGGCCGCCAGGGCGATGCGGGCGAGTTCGGGAATCGACCTGGCTTCGGTCCTGCTCATGATCGACGCTCGGTGCTTTTCCACTGTCCGTTGACTGATCCCCAGGTTGGCAGCGATGTTTTTGCTCGGATGACCGTCCAGCACCATCGCCAGAATCTGGCGCTGCCGTGCGGTGAGGTGGTTGATATGGTCAATCGCAGCCTTGCGAAGGACCTGGGAACTCTCGGTTGCGACTTGGCTGGCCAACGCTTTCTTCACGCTGGTTAACAGCTGCTGATAACGAAACGGCTTTTCAATGAAGTCGCATACCCCAGCCTTCATCGCATCGACGACATCGGCAACGCGACTGTTGCAACTGATCATCAGAACGGGCAACTCGTCGCCCTGTGCTTTAAGACGGGCCACCGTCTCAAGCCCGCTGATGCCCGAGCGGCGCGCATCAATGATCAGGCAGCCCGGTTGGTCAGCGGTATAACTGTCGAGAAACTGCTCGGCAGCGCCGTAGTCGCGCACCAGGTAACCTTCCGACTCCAATAGCGTGCGCAAGTCGCTGCGCAGCGCGGCGTCGTCGTCCACCACGTAAATGACGGGTTGGCGCGACGGAGGCATGGCGTGAACAGCGTGTACTTCGGCGTGTGTACTCAATGCACTGGCGAGGGTGACGCGCAGCAGGTTCAGGCTCACCGGTTTGCGAAGGAGCATGCAGTCGGCGGTCAGGGCGGACTGGGAAACCTGCTTTTTCGTCTCGGCGGTCAATATGACCGCGGGTGTGGTTCGGCTGAATTGATCGCGAATCTTTTGCACCAGTTGGACACCGTCCGAGGACCGCTCGAGCACGTGCTCGGTCAAGATCAGGTCCGGTTGAATGCCCGATCGCGCGATCCATTCCAACGCGGCGACGCTATCGCGCACCGCTGCCGTTCGATAGCCCAGCGCCCCCAAACCGCAACTGAGCATATCGCCTAGCAGGGCGTCCGGTTCCACGATCAACAGCAGGCACGTGCGAGCCATGCCCAGCGCTCGAGCGTTCTGTTGCCTGCGCGCGCCGGGCTGAACGACTGACGGCGATAACGGCGCGCTGATGGAAATCAGCGTCGCGCGTTCGTCAGCGGTTTTGACCTGTAGCTGTAAACCCAGCATCGCGCTGAGTTCCGCTATCGAGCGAAGGGCAGGCTTGCCACAGGCACCCGGCAGCGAAGCCTCATAGACAGGCATCGACACGATACGCAAGGCGTCGTCGCGGCTTTTGCAGCCCGCGAACCACAGCTCGATGCTCAGCCACTCCGCGTGGCGCCTGCAGCCCAGTGTCAGGCGTAGCGTACTGGTACTGTCCATGATGTTGGCAAGCAGACCGCTCAAGAGTTGCCTGAGGCAATCGGGAAGGCTCCTGACCCACGACGAACACGGCACGATCCGCAGGTTGCGGCGCTGGGCGGCGGCCAACGGCAAAAAGTCTTGAGCCAATGCCTTGAAGAGGGTCTGTATGGGGAAATCCACCGCTGCGTGGCGATCATAGTCTGTCGCGGGGGCGGGTTGGTCGAGCCCGAATCGACTCAACAATTTCTCCAGCGTGGCATCCAATTGTTCAAGCACCCTGCGCGCCGGTGTCGCGGGGTCGAATTCACAGGCCTCAAGCTGCCCGACGATGAGTGAAACCAATTGCGCGGTCTGGCGAAGTTTCTGATCGATGCCGCCCAGCCGTTCAGCGGGGAGGGGACAGTAGGCCGATGCCGGGCCTGATGCCTGACGTGGCAACACCTCTTCCGACATGGATTGCTTGACTTGCATGATTACCCCTCCTGGCAAGACGCAAAGTCGTATTGCCTGATGCGCAATCCTATGCAGTTTGTAAGGCGGCTTAATTGATCTATGTAAGTATTTACCGAGCCCCGACGGTTCTAAACCGCTCGGTTGATCGCGAGCGAGCAGGCCGTTCACGCTGAGCGCCTTGTTCAGGCCGCCTTTCGGTTCACATCACCGCGCTTTGCGCCAACGAAGTGCGCCGAAGGCACCGTTAGAGTGCCCGCTCTTCAGGCTCTGGCCTGGGCTCAAGAGGGGAGACGTAAGTAGTTTCCGACGCTAGCCAGCTGAATGCATTCAGGCCAACGTAATGCCGGTTCGTGGGGACGGCGGCTGAAGGTAGCCGGTTGACGTTGGTTAACTCAATCTCATGGGAAGGCAACCGTTATGGCTTATACAACGATCAATCCATACAACGGCGAGTTGCTCGCACAATTCGATACGCTGACGGCTGAGCAACTGGAGCACAAACTGGCGGCTGCGGCGCAGTGCTATGCGACGTGGAAACACACAACGTATGCCCAGCGCGCCTCGATCATCGCGAAGGCCGGTGAATTGATGCATCAGCGCTTCGATGCCCTGGCCCGTAAGATCACGCTGGAAATGGGCAAGCGCATCGACGAGGCCCGAGGCGAAGTCAAATTCAGCGCCGATATCATGGCGTACTACGCCAAGAACGCGGAACGCTTCCTGGCCCCGCAAGCGCTGGAGCCGAGCCAAGGCGAGGCGCACATGGAGAGCAGTCCCATCGGCGTTATCTTTGGGGTCGAACCGTGGAACTTTCCGTTCTATCAGTTGGCTCGCGTGGCCGGTCCGCATTTGATGGCAGGCAACGTGCTGGTGATCAAGCATGCCGGTTGCGTGCCTCAATGCGCGATGGCCTTCGAGCAAATCCTGCTCGAAGCCGGCGCGCCTGCCGGGCTGTATACCAACCTGTCGATCTCCCATGAGCAGTCCAGACAGGTGGTCGATGACCCGCGTGTTCGCGGGGTTGCACTGACCGGCAGTGTCGCCGCGGGCCGCAGCCTGGCGGCCTGGGCCGGGCAGAACCTGAAACCGTCCTCCATGGAGCTGGGCGGCAGCGACGCATTCATTGTGCTGGAAGACGCCGACCTGGAGCTGGCCGTCAAATGGGCGATCTGGGGGCGGATGTACAACTGCGGGCAGACCTGTTGCGCGGCAAAACGCTTCATTGTCGTGGATAAGGTCGCCGATGCGTTCCTGAAGGGCTTTCAGGCCGGGCTCGCGGCGCTGAAACCCGGCGATCCCATGGACGAAGCGACGACCCTGGGCCCGCTGTCTTCGGAAGCGGCATTGGTGCAGTTGCTCGGGCAGGTTCGCACGGCGACCGATCACGGAGCGAAGGTTCTGCTCGGGGGCACACGTATCGATCGCCCCGGCGCCTTTATGACGCCGACCATTCTCACTGACATCGCCCCTGAAAACCCGGCGTTCCGGGATGAGTTCTTCGGCCCGGTGGCGCTGTTTTTCCGCGTCAAGGACGAAGACGCCGCGATCGCCCTGGCCAACGACTCCGACTTCGGCCTGGGCGGCTCGGTGTTCACACGTGACCTGGACAGGGGGCGTCGTGTGGCAAGTCGCGTCGAGACCGGGATGATGTTCATCAACAACATCAGTTGGAGCGATGCCGAGTTGCCCTTTGGCGGCATCAAGGACTCCGGCTATGGCCGCGAGTTGGGCGACATGGGTATCCAGCAGTTCGTGAATAAAAAACTGGTGCGTTACGTGTTGGCTCAGGCGCCGGTCTGAAGCCTTGTCCTGTTTACATTCCGGGTGCCCGGCCATGCGCGGGTGCCTTCAACGGAGCGCGCGATGTACGTCAATGTGGCTGTGCTGAAAGAAACCCACCCGCACGAACGACGTGTGGCCCTCGTGCCTGGCCTCTGCGCGAAGTTATGCGCGCTGGGGGCAAGGCTTCATATGCAGACGGGGGCGGGTGAAGCGAGTTTTTTGCCGGACGCTGCTTATTCGGATGTGCTGTTCGTGTCCAGCGGCGGACAGTGGCTGCATGAGGCCGATGTGCTTCTCGCGGTGCAGGCGCCTTCGCTGGAAGTCGTAGGCAAGATGAAGCCCGGGTCGGTACTCCTGTGTTTTGTGTATGCGCAGAAGAATCCGGCCTTGGTGCAACGTTTACTGGAGCGCCAAATCACGTGTTTTGCCATGGAGCGCCTGCCGCGCATCACGCGGGCCCAGTCGATGGATGCACTGTCCAGTCAATCGGCGTTGTCTGGGTACTATGCGGTCCAACTGGGCTCGGTGCAGATGTCTCGCATCCTGCCAAAAGTCACCACCGCGGCGGGTATCGTGGGGCCGGCGCGGGTATTGGTCCTGGGGTTGGGCGTGGCGGGGCTGGAGGCGATCGCGACTGCCCATCGTCTGGGCGCGGTGGTGGAGGGCTACGACGTGCGCCCGGAAACCGCGGAACAGGCGCGGTCCCTGGGGGCCGAGTTTGTCGATGTCGGGGTCGATGCGCGAGGCAAGGGCGGCTATGCACGGGAGCTGAGTGAGGCAGAGAAAACCCAAGTCGCTCAAGTGCTGACGGAGCATATCCAACAGGCGGACCTGGTCATTACCACGGCGGCAGTGCCGGGGCGGCCGTCCCCGCGCCTGATCAGTGCCGCACAGCTTGCCGGGATGAAACCTGGCGCGGTGATCGTCGATCTTGGCGCCGAAGGCGGCGGCAACTGCGAAGGCTGCGTGCCTGGACAGACCGTCACGATCGGTCGGGTAACCCTGATGGCGCCGTTGAATCTGCCCTCATCCTTGAGCCAAGACGCCAGCCTGCTGTATGCGAAAAACCAGTTCAACCTGTTGGCGCTGATGTTGAAGAACAACGTCATCAGCATCGACTGGGACGATCAGATTCTGGCGCAAACGGTACTCACCCATGCCGGCAAACTCATGCATTCGCTGAACCCGGCGGATGCCGCAACCCAGGAGAAGACCTCATGAACAGTGTTGGCTTCGTCGGGCTTTATATCTTCATGCTCGCCGCGTTCGCCGGCTGGGTCATCATCGGGCGGGTCCCGGCGATTCTGCACACGCCGTTGATGTCGGGCTCGAATTTTATCCATGGCATCGTGGTGATCGGCGGGCTTATCGGCCTGCTCGATGCGGCGAGCGTGGCCGAACAGGCGGCTGGTTTTGTCGCGGTGTTGCTGGGCGCGGGGAATGCCGCGGGCGGGTACGCCGTCACGGGCCGGATGCTGGCGATGTTCCAGACCAGCGCGCCGGAACCCAAGCGGCGCAAAGCTCATCACTCTGCCACCCGGAAGCCTGAAAAGGTTTGAGGTTTGACCATGTTGATTATGACGTCGCAGTGGCTGATAGGGCTGGTGTATTTCTTCGCCGCTTTTCTACTGATTTTCGGGTTGTGGCGCATGTCTTCGCCGGTCACGGCGGCCGGTGGCATTCATGTCGCCGGTTGGGGCATGGCGGCCGCCGTTATCGTGAGTTTTCTCTACGTATTTTCGGTGAGTGAGGCGGCCCGGCCACATTTGCCTGTCAACGTCAGCCTGGCGCTCGTCGCGCTGCTGCTGGGCGGTGGCGCAGCGTGGTGGAGCGGGCGCAAGGCGGCCATGACCGCCATGCCGCAGATGGTCGCGATATACAACGGCATGGGCGGGGGCGCCGCCGCCGCGATCGCCGCCATGGAGTTGTTCGGGGGCCGAGTGTTCGACCTTTCGGCATTGGCCGGCACCTTGTTTGGCGCGTTGATCGGTGCGATTTCGTTATCCGGCTCCTTGATTGCCTGGGCCAAGTTGGATGGCCGCATCAACAAGCCGCTGCACATGAAAGGCCTGCAACTGATCAACGCCTTGCTGATGCTGGTGACGCTGTGCGTAGGCGCTTGGCTGATGGTGGTCATGCACGCCGAACACGGTTCGTTGAACGGCGTGCTGTGGTTGATCGGTGTGTTCTTCGGCTGCGCGCTGTTGTTTGGTGTGCTGATGACATTGCCCATCGGCGGTGCCGACATGCCGGTGGTCATCTCCATCTACAATGCCTTCACCGGCCTGGCGGTCGGCCTGGAAGGGTTTGTGTTGCAGGTTCCGGCCATGATGATCGCCGGCATGCTGGTCGGCGCCGCGGGTGTGCTGCTCACATTGCTGATGGCCAAGGCCATGAATCGCACGGTCGCGCATGTGCTGTTTGCCCGATTTGGCGGCCAACCCGTGCGCAAAGGCGCGGCGATCGTGGGTGAGCTCAAGCCGACGGCGGCGAGTGATGCCGGCGTCGCCATGCGGTACGCCAATAAAGTCATCATCGTGCCCGGTTATGGCCTGGCCGTGGCGCAGGGCCAACAAAAGCTCTATGAGTTCGTGAAGTTGTTACAGGCCCACGGCGTGCTTGTGCGATTCGCGGTCCACCCGGTGGCGGGGCGTATGCCGGGACAAATGGACGTGCTACTGGCAGAGGCCGGTGTGCCTTACGACCTGATCTTCCAGTTGGACGACATCAACACCGATTTCGCCGACACCGATGTGGTGTTGGTGATCGGAGCAAACGACGTGGTCAACCCCGCCGCGCGCAGCGACAAAGCCTCGCCCATCTACGGCATGCCGATCCTGGATGTGGACAAGGCTCATCATGTGTACGTGGTCAAGCGCGGGGAGGGCAAGGGCTATGCTGGTATTCAGAACCAGCTGTTTTATGCGGAAAACTGCAACATGGTGTACGGCGATGCACAGGCCGTCCTGGTCAAGATGATCGAGGCGGTCAGAGGCTTGGGGTAACCAAGCGGGGCGACGTCACCGCGCAGGCGGTGAGTGACTTCAGTAGCGATCGAGAGTGTGAAAAGCATGAACACGTTGAGCCCCGACCTCGATAACGGCGCGCGCCAGGCGGCCTTGCTGACGGTGCGCCAGATGGCGGAAGCCGACCGGCTTTCGGTGGTTGCCGGCGTGTCGTCTTTCGAGTTGATGAGCAATGCCGGCGCGGCGGTGGCACGCGAAATCCAGCGGCGCTGGACACCCCGGCCGCTGCTGGTGCTCTGCGGGCCGGGCAACAACGGCGGCGATGGTTTTGTCTGCGCGTACCGGCTTGCGCAAGCGGGCTGGCCAGTGCGGGTGGCGATGTGGGGCAGTCGCGCCGCGCTGAAAGGCGAAGCCGGGCAACATGCACAGCGCTGGCCGGGCGAGGTGCAAGCCCTGAGCCCCGCGGTGCTTGAAGGGGCCGAGCTGATTGTCGACGCGGTATTCGGCGCCGGTCTCGCCCGTGCGCTGGAGGGGCAGGTGTTGGACACCCTGGCTGCGGCTGGCCGTGGCACGGTGCCGATTGTCGCGGTCGATACGCCCAGCGGAGTGATGGGCGATACTGGTGAGTCGTTGGGCGCCGTGGCGGCGGTGCTGACGGTGACGTTTTTTCGCAAAAAGCCGGGGCATCTGCTGTTACCGGGGCGCGACCTGTGTGGCGAAGTGATTGTGGCCGAGATTGGCACGCCCGAAGCGGTGCTCGACGCCATCGTCCCCCAGGCATTTGAGAATCACCCTGGGTTGTGGCTGCCCGATTTACCGCGAGCCGGTCTCGATACCGTCGCGGGGCACCCACCGGTCGTTGCGGCGGATGCCACGCAGGTGCTGACCCTTCACGAGAGCGAATTTCGGCGGATGTTCGACTTCGTCGGCGACAAACTGACCCGCACTCGAGCCGCTGCCCAGCACGGCTCGGCTGTGGTTGTGCATCGCGGCAGTGACACGGTGATTGCCTGCCCCGATGGCCGCGCCGTGATCCATTGCAGTGTGCCCTCGGCCGCCACCGGCGAGCTGTTGGGCGGCATTATTCGGTGGCTGCGGACCCAGGGCATGCCGGCCTTTCCGGCTGCGGCAGCGGGCGTGTGGTTGCATGATGTGGCCGCTGCCGAATTCGGCCCAGGGTTACTGGCCAAAGACGTGCCGAATCTTTTACCTGGGTTATTGCGTCGACTGTACGGCTGATTGTCCGTGGACATGTCGGCGAGTGGTGTATTGCACGTCAAATGTCCGATTTGAAACGTGGATGGGCGTGCGTTTGATATTTATCAAGTACGCTTTGCCGGAAAAGCGCAGTTTAACCCGCAGAGGCTTCAGGTCATCGTCGTGTATCCAACAGAGCAGGCCGGGCTTTTTTCGGTTTTAACCTGATAGGCGCTCATGCCCAATCCATCGACCTGACGAACAATCAAAAAGAAAGATGAAGCCACTCTTGAAGTACCTTGCCCCTCGAAAAGGTTATATACGAAGGTATTCAACTAATGGCCTCTCACTGCGGTGTTGCAGTATCTGAGCTCCAATACAAAAAGTTTAACTTTGCCGGCTATGAATTGGCCGGTGATCTGCGATTGCCGCGAGGCGCCGAAAGCCTGGTCGTTCTCGTCCATGCCAGTGGCGGCGGTCATTCGAACCCGCGTAACCATTTTATCGCGGAGTACCTGGCGCGCCACGGGATGGGCACCTTGGTGATCGACCTGCTGACAAGGACAGAGCAGCGCTGGGATAACCTGACCGGTGTGCTGCGTTTTGATATTGCATTGCTCGCCGATCGACTGGTCAAGGTCATCGACGCGATCGCCCGAGACGCTGAATTACGCCGTCTTGCCATGGGCTTGTTCGGTGCCAGTACGGGCGCCGCCGCCGTGCTGGTCGCCGCGGCTCACGTGGGCGGTGTGCGGGCGGTGGTCTGTCGAGGCGGGCGCACCGATCTGGCCGCCCAGGCGTTGTGCGAGGTCAAAGCGCCGACGTTGCAAGTGGTGGGCGCGGAAGACCCGATGATCCTGCGCTTGAATGTGCGGACCAGTCGGGCGTTGCACTGCACGCAAAGCCTGGAGGTCGTCAAAGGCGCGACGCACCTTTTCAAAGAGCCGGGCACACTGGCGGACGTAGCCAGGCTGACCGGCGATTGGTTCGAAAAGTACCTGCACAAGGAACCTTTGCCCAGCGAGCCGCTGCCCGGAATCAATGGCAAGGTTTCATCTTCTTAGCGCGGGCCTGTACAGCCCAACCCGTCATGGAGCGAACATGCATTTCTTAGCCTTGGCGGTCGACTATGACGGAACCATTGCCGAAAACGGCAATGTTCCCGAACACGTCTGTACAGCGCTTGCCAGCCTCAAGGCCAGCGGTCGCAAGTTGCTGTTGATTACCGGCAGGGAGTTGCAGGCGCTCAAGCATCATTTTACCCAGCTCGATCTGTTTGACCTGGTGGTCGTGGAGAATGGCGCGCTCCTGTACGACCCGCGCACTGACACCGAGGAACTCATCGCCGATTCGGCCTCGACCGCACTGGTGGAGCGCCTGCGCGACAAAGGGGTTTCATCCTTGTCCGTCGGCAGGTCCGTTATCGCTACCTGGCATCCGTTCGAGGACGCGGTGATCAGCTCGATTCGCGAGCTGGGCCTGGAGCTGCAGATGACGTTCAACAAGGACGCGATCATGGTCCTGCCAACGGGGGTGAACAAGGCCTCGGGGCTGAGTGCCGCGTTGCTGAGGCTGGGCATCTGCGAACTGAACGTGGTCGGCGTGGGCGACGCCGAAAATGACCACGCGTTTCTCGCGATCTGCGGTTGTGCGGCGGCGGTGAACAACGCGATCGACTCAATCAAGGCCCGTGCGGACATCTGCCTGAGCCAGGATCACGGGCGCGGGGTCTGCGAGCTGATAGACATGCTGCTGCAAAAGGACGCCGCGCTGGTGCCGGTCGAGCGTATCGGCGTGCAACTGGGGCGAACCGCCGATGCACGCAAGGTGTGGTTGCCGCCGGAATCGGTGCTGCTGGTGATCGGCAATTCAGGCTCCGGCAAGTCGAGCTACGTGACCTGGCTGACAGAACGCATGGTCGAGGCCCACCAGGGCTTCTGCATCATTGATCCGGAAGGCGACTATCTGTCGCTGGACGGTGCGGTCACGGTCGGTGGCCTGACCACTCCGCCGACAACCGAAGAGTCGCTGCATCACCTGTTACAGGCACGGCTTAACGTGGTGGTGAGCACCCTGGCCCTGGACCCAGCCGCCCGCGTGCAGTTGTTCGGCGAATTACTGCCGTTTATCCAGCAGCTACGCAGCAGCACCGGCCGCCCGTACTGGATGGTCGTGGACGAGGCCCACTACATGCTGCCCCATTGCGCTGCGTGGCCTCCGGGGTTTCTGGCGAATATGGGGGCGATCATCGTTGCCCTGGACTTCGATCAGGTCTGCCCGTCGCTGCTGGACGCGGTAGACGTGCTGGTGACCCTGGGCAGCACCGCCCGCGAACTGGTCCAACGCTACGCCCAGCATACGCAGCGACGCTGCCCCGAATTCCCGGCGCGCTCATCCGCGCCCGACTATTTCTGTCTGTGGGACGTTCGTCATGGCGGCGACGTGGTGCTGATGGCGCAGCAGCAACCCGAGCAGAAACATCATCGCCACAGCGGCAAGTATGCGGTCGGGGATGTGGGCGCCTGGCATGCATTCTACTTTCCCAGCCTTGACCAGCGCGCCTCGAACCTTGCGGAGTTTTTGTCTTCGCTTGCGCGCCTGGACGATCCCGCGTTCCGCCAACACCGCGAGGCCGGGGACTTTTCCAACTGGTTTCGCGAGGTGATCCGCGACGACGTGCTGGCCAACGAAACCCGTCTGCTTGAAAACGATGCGTCTGTACCGCTGCGGGATGCCCAGGAACAGATCGCGCACCTGGTGCAATCGCGCTATCACTTGGAACCGCAGTGAATGGTCGGGCGGCGTGCGCGTCTACAGTTCCAGCTCGTGAACGATGCGATCAAAATCCCGGCCCAGATAGGCCGAGGTAAAACCCGATTGCTTGTACAAGCCATGAATCGGGTAATCGGTCGACAGGTCCGTCGAGCACATTTTGCGAAACCCCTCACGCTTGGCGGCATCGATCAGATGCCCCAGCAATAAACGGCCCAGGCCCCTGCGCAGCCACGGGTCGGCGACGGCGACCGCGCAATCGCACTGT
The DNA here is from genome assembly GCF_002028325.1 of Pseudomonas veronii. Classification (NCBI taxonomy): domain Bacteria; kingdom Pseudomonadati; phylum Pseudomonadota; class Gammaproteobacteria; order Pseudomonadales; family Pseudomonadaceae; genus Pseudomonas; species Pseudomonas veronii. Next base: position 3,356,034 of record NZ_CP018420.1, read on the forward strand.
TCGTCCTGATCGGTGGCACGCCGGTAGCGGCTGACACCGATTACCTGCAACTCGCCGTCATGGTGGATCAAGGCCAGGTAGCCGCGGCTGATCTGCGCCGACTCGCTCAGCAGTGTATCGATTGCGCTCGCATCGACATGGGTCACCGCGCCCAAAAACCGGAAGCGCAACGACAGCGGCGACAACCGCTGGAAAAAATGCAGCAGGCCCAGGTGATCGTGCGTCGACAACGGACGGATAAGCACATGCGTTCCGTCGTGCAGTTTTTCCAGCCAATGCTCGGCGGGCGAGGTTTTATCCATCTCGGCAATCAGAGCAGCGGTGTGTTGATTAGCTAGCATGGGGGGCTCCAGCGCACAGTGGGGTCGAAGAACGGCCCTGTTCACACTGAGGGGGATGCGCGGCAGGCGTATTGATCAAGGTCAGAAAGCGTGATGCGGACTAACAGACCGTCCAGGGGCAGGTTGACCTGGATCAAACGGCCCCGCGCAGGCCGCGCCAGAATCGGACTCTCTGCTGATTCGCTCAGGGGCACGGCATGCCTGTCAAACCGCCCACTGCTGGTTTCATCGATCCGGCTGTACCTGAAGAGGAACAGCATTACAGCCGTTCCGCGCTGTGGCTGACGTGGCTGCTCGGCGCCGCGATGTTTGCGACAGTGGTCGGCGTGGCGCTGCAATTCACCGACGTCGAATCCTTCACACGCTTGCTGACCCAGGCAGAGCCGCTGTGGCTGGTCGGCGCCCTGGCGTTGCAAGTCCTGACGTATATGGCGCAAGGGCAGGTCTTTCGGGTGGTGCTCAGGGCCGGGACGCAGCCGCTTTCACTCTGGGAGGCAGGCAAACTCAGCGTGATGAAGCTGTTTGTCGATCAGGCCCTGCCGTCCTCCGGCATCAGCGGCGCCTTTGCGGTCGTGGCCTCCTTCGTCCGCCTCGGGTTCGCAAAACCGCTGGTGCTGGCGAGCCTGGTGCTGGATTTGTCCGGGTATTTCCTGGCCTATGCAGTGTCGGTCGGCGTGGCGTTACCGGTGGTGATCTTCCAGGGCCATGCCACGCCTGCGGTGGTGACGGCGTGCCTGGTGTTCGTTGCCGTCAGCCTGTTGCTGGCAGTGGTCACGCCAAGGCTGGCCGGCAATCGGCGCCTGGTCGCGCATTTGCCGGGGCGACATTTTCCGATTGTCGCCAGAATCGCGTCATTGCTCACCGGGGCCGACAAGCAACTGGTGCGTAGCCAAGGGTTACTCTGGCGCATTACCTTGCTGGAATTGGTGATCATTGTGCTCGACAGCGCCACATTGTGGGTGCTGGTGCGCGCGCTGGGTGTGTCCGCGCCGCCGTTGGGGCTGTTTGCCGGTTTTATGCTGGCCAGCGTGCTGCGCAGTATCGGCATTGTGCCGGGCGGGCTCGGCGCCTTTGAAGCGGCGGCGGTGGTCACGCTGCATTGGGTGGGGGTGAACATTGCGGTGGCGCTTTCCGCCACGTTGTTATTCCGCGGGCTGACGTTCTGGTTGCCGATGCTGCCCGGCCTCTGGTTGGCCCATCGTGAGTGGCGATCCAACGTCAAGCCGCCCACCCGCGTGGCAACCGGCGACTATTGGAGCCCGCCAGTCAGCCAGGTGTTCAGCAGCCTGCACAGCACGCCGCAGGGCTTGAGCGAGGCCGACGCCAATGCGCGGGTGCGCAGCGCGCCGGCCACGCCCAAAGACCGACCGCGCGGCCTGGCCCGGCTGGTGCTGGAGCAAATGCGGACGCCCTTGGTGCTGATCCTGATCGTGGGTGCGCTGGTCGCCGTGGTGGTGGGGGACTGGCTGGATGCGGCGATTGTCGGCTGCATCGTGCTGATCAGCGCGGTTCTCAGCGCCTGGTATGAAAATCGCGCCAGTACGGCGGTGGAGCAACTGCGCAGCAAGATCGCGCTGCGCGCCACGGTGCGGCGCGACGGCAAGGCCGTGGACATCGCCGCCAGCGAGGTGGTGCCGGGGGATATCCTGATACTCAGCGCCGGCAGCCTGATCGCGGCCGATGGCCGGATCCTGCAGGCGCTCGATTGCTTCATCGGTGAAGGCCTGCTGACCGGCGAAACCTTCCCGGTGGAAAAATTGCCGGGCGACTGCGCCGCCGATGTCACGCTCGGGCAGCGGCATAATTGCGTGTTCATGGGCACCTCGGTGCGCAGCGGCACCGCCGAGGTGCTGGTCACGCGCTACGCCTCGGACAGTGAAATCGGGCGCATTGCCAAGACCCTGACGCTGCGCCCGCCCGAGACGGAGTTCGAGCGCGGCCTGCGTCGCTTCGGCAGCTTGCTGTTGCGGGTGATGCTGGTGATCACGATTGTGGTGTTCGGCATCAATATCCTGCTGCATCGTCCTGCGCTCGACACCCTGTTGTTTGCCATCGCGTTGTCCATCGGGCTGTCGCCGGAACTGTTGCCGGCGATCCTGAGCATCACGCTGGCCAAAGGCGCGCAACGCATGGCCGCCAAAGGGGTCATCGTGCGTCACCTCAATGCGATTGAAAACCTCGGGGCGATGGACATCCTGTGTACCGACAAGACCGGTACGCTGACCCGCGGCGTCGTCGTGCTGGACGGCGCCATGGATCTGGCGGGCAATGCCGATGCCACGATCCTGCAACTGGCGGTGTTCAACTCCAGCCTGCAGACCGGCATGCGCAACGCCATGGACGATGCGATCACCCTGGCCGGCAAAACCCTGGCGCCATGCCCCGGCGCGAGCAAGCTCGATGAAGTGCCGTATGACTTCGTGCGCAAGCGCCTGAGCGTGGTGGTCGCGAATGCGCCTGAGGCCGCCCGGCTGATGGTGACCAAGGGGGCGCTGGACAATGTGCTTGAGGTTTGCACACAGGTGCGCCGCGGCGAACAGTTGCTGGCGCTGAGCGACACCGAGCGGGCCGCCATCGCGCAGCGTTTCGCCGACTGGAGCGAGCAGGGCTTCAGGGTTTTGGGCCTGGCCACGCGGGTCTTGCCGGACCAGCCGCACTACGGCCGGGATGAAGAAAAGGCCATGACCTTCCGCGGTTTTCTGTTGTTCTTCGACCCGCCGGAGCCGGGGGTGAAAGACACCCTCGCCAACCTCGAGCGCCTGGGTGTGCAAGTCAAGATCATCAGTGGCGACAGCCATCTGGTCGCCCGCCATGTCGGCATGGCCGTGGGTCTGCCCGTAGAGCGCATCATCACCGGCGCCGAGCTGGCGGCCATGAAAGACGAAGCATTGATGCACCTGGCGCCACTGACGACGCTCTTTGCCGAGGTCGACCCCAACCAGAAAGAACGCATCATCCGCGCCCTGCAGAAGACCGGGCACGTTGTCGGCTATATGGGCGATGGCATCAACGATGCCCCGGCGCTGCAAGTCGCCGATATCGGGATCTCGGTGGATAACGCCGCCGACGTGGCCAAGCAGGCCGCGGACTTCGTGTTGCTGGAGCACAACCTCGACGTGTTGCGCGAAGGCATCGAAGAGGGCCGGCATACCTTTGCCAATACCTTGAAGTACATTTCCATCGTCTCCAGCGCCAATTTCGGCAACATGATCAGCATGGCCCTGGCTTCGTTGGTATTGCCGTTCCTGCCGATGCTGGCCAAGCAGATACTGCTCAACAACTTCCTGTCTGATATCCCCTCCATGGGGATCGCCAGCGACAACGTCGACCGCGAATGGGAAAACACCCCGCACCGCTGGAATATCAGGGAAATCCGCAACTTCATGGTGGTGTTCGGGCTGGTCAGTTCGCTGTTCGATGTGCTCACGTTCGCGGCCCTGTACCTGCTGGCGGAAAAGGGCCCGGAAGTGTTTCGCAGCGGCTGGTTCGTCGAATCGCTGCTGACCCAACTGCTGACGATCTTCATCGTGCGAACCTACCGCCCGTTCTACCAAAGCCGCCCGGCCACACTGCTGTTGCTCAGCGCCGCGGCCATCGGCCTGCTGGCCGTCGGGCTACCTTACAGCCCGATCGCGTCCTGGTTCGGCCTGGTGCCCTTGCCACTGCCGATCCTGCTGACAGTGCTGGCAATCAGCCTGGCCTACATGGGCGCGGCGGAATGGGTCAAGCGGCTCTTTTACCGTCGCCAGCGGTTGAGCCGCGCTCGCGCTGCGCCGTAGCGGGGCGTGAGGGGTTACTCGTTACGTGCCCACGTGACGTTCACGCCGTACTGACTATCGCCGTAGCGGTACTGCGCCTTGCCTTTGAATGCGCCTTCCAGTGCATGCGCCAGGCGATTGGCCAGATGAATGCCGGTGGTGGTCACCATCAGGTCGTCCGCCACCTCCGTCACGCGCATGATGCGCTCCAGCGCATGCTCGGCCATTTCGGTTTTTTCGGTGTTTTCGATCAGGTGGATGATTTCATCATGGTGCTTTTGCAAGAAGCCGCCCGATAGCATCAGGGTGCCGGCCGGCATGTTGTCCGCGATGCGGCGGCAGGCCGGGCAGGTGACGGTTTGGGCGTCATGCACCACCGCGTTTTCAGGTCGGTTCCAGGTCCAGTTCCCGGCCTGATACACCGCGTCGCACTGCGGGCACACCGCCGAACCTTCAACCCGCGGCAAGCAATAGGGATCATGGGGCGGCGTTTTGAACAGCTTGTTTTTCTGACTCTGCTGATACTTGTCCATGGTGTTTCTCCTGACGCATCGAGAGGGGCAAACCCGCGTGTTGACGATCGGGTGGATTTCACAGGTTGATTTGGACGCTGTTTCCGCCCGAGCGGGTTGATTTTTGTCAACTCGCAGAGCGCCCGGCGACCGCCGGTGTAAGCGTCGCGGCGGGCGTCGGCAAGGGGTGTGAGTTTGTTGATAAAAGTCAACCTCGCCGCAGGCACTTCAGAGAAGCATGCAAGTTCCGTCGACGTGAGAGGAGAGCACCCTGATGGCTCACAGTAAAATCGTGTTTCGCGCGGCTGCCCGCGAGAAGATCCTCAGCGGCGCCACCCAATTGGCGGACGCGGTGCGCGTGACGCTGGGGCCGAAGTCCAAGTCGGTGTTGATGCAGAACAAGTGGGGCAACCCGACGGTCTGCAATGACGGCGTCACGATTGCCAAACGCATTGACCTGCAGGACCCCGAGGAGAACCTCGGCGCGCAAATGCTGCGCCAGGCCGCGGAACGCACGGGTGACGCGGTCGGCGACGGGACCAGCACGTCAACGGTGCTGGCCCATGCGATCCTGGCCGACGGCATCCGCAACGTGGTCGCGGGGGCCAGCGCGATCGATCTCAAGCGCGGCCTGGATCGGGGCCTGCAGCTGGTCGTCGAGTCGCTGGCGGCGCAGTCCCGTCCCGTCAGCACGCCCAAGGAAAAAGCCCAGGTGGCGACGCTGTCGGCGCATAACGACGCGGTCATCGGTCAACTGGTGGCCGACGCGCTGGAGAAGGTCGGCGTTGAAGGCGTGGTCAGCGTCGAAGAGTCCAAGACCACCGAAACGGTGGTCGAGGTCATGGAGGGCATGCGTTTTGACCGGGGTTATGTCTCACCTTATTTCGTCACCGACACCGAGAAAATGCAGGTCGAACTCGACGATGCCTGCCTGCTGCTCTGTGACCACAAGATCGGCGCACTCAAAGACTTGCTGCCGTTGTTGGAACAGGTCGCCAAAAGCGGTCAGCCCCTGGTGTTGATCGCAGATGACATCGAAGGCGAAGCGTTGACCACGCTGGTGGTCAACCACATCCGCGGCGTGCTCAAGGCCGTGGCGATCAAGGCCCCGGGCTTTGGCGACCGGCGCAAGGACATGCTGCAGGACATGGCCGTATTGACCGGCGCCACGGTGGTCTCCAACGAACTGGGGATCAGCCTCGAACAGGTCGACCTGCAGCAGTTGGGGCGGGCCCATCGGGTGGTGGTGTCGAAGGACAGCACTTCGCTGATCGGCGGCGCCGGTACACGCGCAGCGATCGACGCACGCCTGCAGCAGATCCGCGGGCAAATGGCGGCTACCACCAGCGATTACGACCGTGAAAAGCTGCAGGAGCGGCTGGCCAGGCTGTCCGGCGGCGTCGCGGTGATCCGGGTCGGCGCGCCGTCCGAAGCCGAAATGAAAGCGCGCAAGGACGCCCTGGATGACGCGATCTCGGCGACCCGCGCGGCGATCACCGAAGGGATTGTCCCCGGCGGCGGCCTCGCGCTGCTTAAAGCTGTGCCGCTGATCGCCGCCGAGGAAGCCCGGCAGGAGGGCGATGTCCGCACCGGCCTGCAGATACTGCGTCGGGCATTGGAAGCACCGGCGCGGCGCATTGCGGAAAACTCTGCGGTGGACGCCGGCGTGGTCGTTGCGCGCATGCTGGCGGAGCCGGGCAACATTGGCTTTGATGCGTCCGCCAATACCTATGTCGACATGTACGAAGCCGGCATCATCGATCCGACCAAAGTCGTGCGTATTGCCCTGGAAAATGCAGTTTCCGTCGCCAGTATCCTGCTGCTGACCGAAGCGACCATTACCGATATCCCAGAAAAAGAACCGCCAGCCCAACCGTCGTTCCCTGAAGGTTGAGCGCCTGCTCGCGCCTTGCTTCGATTTGAATCGCCCTGATGGAGGCATGCACCCATGAACGTAACCAAGGCAATCGCCGGCCGGCGCTCGACACGTGACTACACGCCAGAACCGCTCGATGAAAAACTCATTTGTCGCTTGATCGATGCCGCCGCCCAGGCGCCCAGCGCGATGAACCAACAACCGTGGACGTTCACGGTGATCCGCGACCAGGCGCTGCTGGAGCGGGTTTCCCGCGAAGCCAGGGCCTGGATGCTCGCCACCACGCCCGCCGGAACGCACTCCAGCCACTTCCAAGCGTTGCTCAGCGAGGACAGTTTTCAGATTTTCTACCACGCGCCGGTCCTGGTGCTGATCTCGGGCAACGCGCCCAATCAGTGGATTGTCGAAGACTGTGCCCTGGCGGCCGAGAACCTGATGCTCGCGGCGTATGCCGAGGGGCTCGGGACGTGCTGGATCGGTTTCGCCCAGGGCTTTCTGAATACGCCGCAGGGTAAGCAGGCGCTCGGCCTGCCCGCCGAGTGGATGCCCGTGGCACCGATTATCGTGGGGCACCCGAAGTCTGTGCCCGCGCCCATCGTGCATAAGACCCCAGAGATCCATTGGATAGGCTGATGCCCCAGGCAGGGCTACCGTTGATCCAGCGGTTGACCGGTGTCTCGGTTTTCTGACGTGGATCAGATCGCCCGCCAGGCGGGCTCCTATGCTCGGATTGAACCCACGACGTTGAGATGAGCTGAAATGAACAAGCCACGCTTGCTTGGCCAGTGCTTGCTGATCGCGGCAAGTGTTCTGCTGTTACCGTCCACCGGCGCATTTGCCAACCCCGCGATGCCAGGGTTAGGGCTAGGGCCAGGGCAGGGCGGTATGTTCCGTCACGCCTCGAATTTCGATTGGGTCAAGCATACGCAGCAGACCCTGGAAGAACTCAAGGGCAAGCTCAGTCTCAAGCCGGAGCAAATGCCCGCCTGGGAAACCTGGGCCGCAGGCGTCATCGCAGACGCCAATCAGCAAGTGGAAAACGACAACCCAGCCGCTACTGACAAGGCAAATGCCAGACAAGCGCTGAAGGACGAAACAACACCGCAGAGAATGGCCAAAGGCATAGAGCGCCTGCGCACGCAAACCAGCTGGATGCAGGCGCAACTGGTCCGTCTGGGCGCGGCTCAGGCACGCACCCAAACCTTCTACGATGCCCTCGATGCCCAGCAAAAAACCATCTTCGATCTGTTCTGGACGGTGATGCATCACCGCATCGCCGATCAGGACGGTTGGCGAATGCCCATGCACATGCCCATGCACATGGCATGGCCGCAAGGGTGCGGCGGGCTCAACCCGACCAGCCAACCGTAATGCTATTCGCGAGCCTCCTGGGTAAACATCATGAACAGTGACTCAGTAAAACAGTGCGTGCTGACAGGGTTCATCCTGCTGGCTGCCGCCGTTGCATTGCCGGCGCATGCCGGGCCGCATGGCGGTGGGCACGGGGGCGGGCCGGGCTGGTGGGGGTTTGGCTTCGGCCTGGGACTGGGTTGGGAAGCCGCGCGCATCGCCACGCCGTATTACTACCCGACGTATCCGGTTTATTACTATCCCGCCCCGACTTACTACTACCCGGCCAGCCCGCCGACGGTGGTGGTCGAGCCTCAGCCCGTCACGGCCGCGCCATCGGCCTGGTACTACTGCGATTCCGCCAAGGGCTATTACCCGAGCGTACGCCAGTGTCCTGAGGGATGGCGCATGGTTCCCGCGACGCCGCCGCCTGGCCCCATCCGTTAAGACCCCGGACGCGTGGGCTGTTTTTCATTCCTCCCTGGAGCCAGATCATGAGCCAATACCAGTGTTTGTTACTGATCATCAATCCCGCCCTGCGTGACTCCCCGGCAATCGGCCATGCTGCCGCCCTGGCCAAGGCCAGCGGCGCGAGCCTGCATATTGTCGCGCTGGCAGCACCGTTGGATATCTTGTTGCTACTGGCCGAGAACGTGCGTGAAAAGGCCCGGGCCAGCTACCTCGAGGACCACCGCGACTGGCTGAACGCCCAAACCAAGAACCTCCACGCCCTGGGGCTCAACGTGACCGCCCAGGTGACCTGGGCCACCAACCTCAAGCAAGACATCCTGGATTACGTCACCGAGACGCAGCCCGATCTGTTGATCAAACAGGTTCAGCAAGAGTCCGCGTTCAAGCGCGCGTTCTTCACCCCGCTGGACTGGCAGTTGCTGCGCGAGTGTCCGATTCCGGTCTATCTGGTCGGCGGTGGTGGGCATGCCTTGCCGCGCATCGTCGTGGCAGCGGTTGACGTGTCGAATGTTCAACCGGCCAACAGCGCGTTGAACCAGCGCATCATTGAGCAGGCCACCAGCCTGGCGCTGCAATGCGATGCCGAGCTGCACCTGCTGTATGCCTGCGACATGTCGACGATCTACATGGCTGACATGGGCGGTATGGCCCTGTCCAATCTCAGTAAGGACCTGGCGAGCAAGGAGGAAAAAACCTTCCTCGAACTGGCGCGAGACTATGGCGTGCCTTCCGATCGTCATCACTTCGTTTTGGGCAATCCGGTTGCGGTGTTGAGTCAATTCGCCAAGGAACACCAGGTGGATGTGATCGTGATGGGCCGGGTCCAGTATCACGGCATCGAGAAGCTGCTGGGCAGTACCACCGAACACATTCTCTATCAGGTGCCTTGCGGCGTACTGGCGGTCTAGCGCGGCAAAGGCGGTGTGCAATGAAACCACAGATGAGGTGACCCATGAGTTATAGCCCTTCGCTGCAAACGCTCTGGCAGGATCGGTCGGTGGCCGGCCAAAGCCTGGTGGAGCCGTTGCTCAGATACGCCCGCCGCCCCGACGTGATCATCCTGGCCTTGCCGCGTGGCGGCGTCCCGGTGGCGTATGAGGTGGCCACGGCCCTGCAGGTGCGCCTGGATCTGATAGTGGTACGCAAGCTCGGCATGCCGTCCCAGCCCGAATTCGCCATGGGCGCCATCGCCAGTGGCGGTATCCAGATCCGCAATGAAGAGGTGCTGCGGGCTCATTCGATTGATCAAGACAGTTATGACGCGGTGGTCACCCGCGAAACTCGCGAGTTATCGCGCCGTGAGCAGGTTTACCGGGGCACGCGGGCGCCGCTGCAGTTGAAGGATCAGGTGGTCATCCTGATCGATGACGGCCTGGCCACAGGGGCTTCGATGCTCGCCGCGATCCAGGCGGTGCAGGTGCAGGCCCCGGCGCGGATCGTCGTGGCGGTGCCGGTCGCGCCGCTGGATACGGTGGAAACCCTGCGCTGCATCGTCAATGAAGTGATCTGCCCGCTGATTCCTGAGCGGATGATGTCCATCGGTTACTGGTACTCGAACTTCCCCCAGACCACCGATGCAGAGGTCATTGAGTTATTGCAGCGGGCCTGGCAACGCGAATCGACTGAAGCGCACCCGCTGTAGATGCGTCGCGCCAGGTGAGCCTTACACACCAAACGGAAAGGTTTCGTCTTCCGCTTCCAGCTCCTCGTTTTTGGGCAGTGCCAGGGCCTTTACCGCCTGCGTCTGCTCGAACCAGAGCATGGCGTCGAACTGTTCGGCCAGTACCGCTTCGAAGTAGTGGCTGTCGCGTTCGGTTGTGGGCCGGTAAATCACGCCAATCGCGCGTTCCAGCAGGGTGGCGGACAACACCGTGCGCAGCTCGGCGCGCTGCGGGTCGCGCCAGTCGGTCAACGACGCCGGCACGCCGGCTTCGAGGAACTGATGCTCCCAACTGTCGGGACGGGAAGGCCGCACCGCCTTGATGAGCATCTCGGCGTCCCAATCGTCGGCCGCCGCCACGTGGCCACGGTCGGTGCTCATGCCGATCAGCACGGCGTCGCGCCCATAGGCACTGCGGCACAGCTGGCCGATGTTGAACTGGCCCTTCCAGCCCATCTCCGTGGCCGCGGCATTGCCGATATGCGAGTTGTGCGCCCAGACCACCACTTTGGCCTGCGGGCCCCGGTGTTCCAGCAGGGCGCGCAGGGTGTCGAACATGTGGCGGTCACGCAGGTTCCACGACGCGGTCGAGCCGCGATAGACGGCGCGGTAGTACTGTTCCGCCGCACGCACCACGCGGGCGTTTTGCGTGGCGTTGAAAAACCCTTCGTCATCCTGGATGAGCCCGGCCAATTGCTTGGCCAGCATCACGTTGAGTTGTTCGACCACCTGCGGTTCACAGGGCATCAGGCCATTGCGTTCGACGAAATGACCGTACAAGGCCGGGTCATCCTGCCAGGGCGTCAGGCAGCCGTAGCGCCGCCGTGCTTCCTGGGCCAGTTGCGGGTCGACGCTGTCCAGATAGTGCAGCACCTCATGGATCGAGTTGCGCATGCTGTAAACGTCGAGGCCACGGAACTCCACGCGGTCTGCACTGGCGCGTTGATGGTTGTAGCGGTGCAGCCAGTGGGCAAAGGCTTTGACCTCGGCGTTGCGCCACATCCAGGTCGGGAAGCGGCTGAAGATATGGCGTTTCCAGGCCGACGGGGCCAGCCCTCGGACGTACTTGTCGACATGCTCTGCATCGGGCCAGTCGGCCTCAACGGCGACGATGGAGAAGCCATGCCGCTCAATCAAGCGTTGCGTGATGGCGGCCCGGGCGCGATAGAAATCGCTGGTGCCGTGGCTGGCTTCGCCGATCAGCACCACCCGCGCATCCGCGTAGCGATCGAACATTTCGCCGAACGCCGCAGAATCGAACGCCGGCAGAGGCTCGGCAAATTGGCGCAGGACCGCCGCGATGGCGGCTCTATCGACCTGCCGAGACGCGCCATAGTGTTTATCCAGCATGCGTTGGGCGGGTGTGCTCACGGCCGTCGTCCCGTTCAGTGTTTATCTATTCCTACACCCTGACTCAGGTGAATCATTGAGTTTTGTCAATAAAGCCTGCACGGCCTTGAGCCAAGGTGGCTGAACCCGTTACGCGCCGGCTACCGACGCTGCTCATGGAGGCTTGTGATATGAGGTGCTCTATCAATCGATCACACCTGACGCTTGCCCTCTGTGTGGTGGCCCTTGTGGGCTGTACCGACACCCGCGACCGGGCATCGCAAAAAACCGCATCCATGCCCGCGCTGGCCTTGGTAAACGACGTGTGTTCGCTGTGCCACGGGCTGACGGGGGAGTCGGTATCGCCGTTGTTTCCCAAATTGGCCGGCCAGCAAAAAGACTACCTGAAGCAGCAGTTGACGGATTTCAAAAACCATACGCGCATGGATAAAGCCTCGACTCAATACATGTGGGGCTTTACCCATTTGACCGAATCGCAGATCACTGAACTGGCGGACTACTATTCAAAACAGCCGGCCATGCAGGCTGAAGCCGAAACGCCTGACGCGCGGGGCGAATTGATCTTTCGCCACGGCGTGCCGGAATCCGGCATCGCTCAGTGCAGCGCCTGTCATGGCGCCGAGGGCCGGGGCCATGGCCAGACCCCACGCGTGGCAGGCCAGCATGCCGCCTACATGGTTCGCCAGATCCAGGTGTTTCAACAGGCCGACCTGCGTGAGCGCGGTGACCTGACGAGCCAGATTGCGCACACACTGTCGGACGCCGATGCCGAGGCGGTCGCGCATTACATGGCCAGGCTGGGGCCATGAAGCTCACGGCCGTACCGCAGGCGCCCAGCGCGCCGACCTCGACGGTCAAGCGCTCGCGGGCGGTGAGTAATGAGGACATTGCCGCGGTGTTTGACGATATCGCCGACCTGCTCGAAATCGATGACGCCAACCCGTTTCGCATCCGCGCTTATCGGGTTGCTGCGCGCACGCTGAGGGCGCTGACGGTCGAGTTGGCGCCGCTCATCGCACGTGGGGAAGCCTTGCCGAAACTGCCGGGTATCGGCGTCGATCTGACGGCCAAGATCAGTGAAATCGCCAGCACCGGTGATTGTGCGCTACGGCAACGCCTGCGCTCGACATTGCCGCCTGGGCTGGTTGAACTGCTGTCCATCGCCGGCCTCGGCCCCAAACGCATCAAACACCTGTATCACGGCCTGGGGATCGAAACCGCCCAGCAACTGTGCGAGGCCGCCGAGCAGGGCCACATCCGCCACGTGCCCGGTTTTGGCGAAAGGCTTGAGGCGCGCTTATTGAGCGCCGCGCAGAAGGGGCTCGGAAAGGATCGCCGGTTGCCGCTGGGCGTTGTCGAGCCCGTGGCGCTGCAGTTGATCGAGTATCTGCATCAACTGCCCGGGGTCGAGGACGCGAGGCTGGCCGGCAGCCTGCGGCGCATGCGCGATACCGTGGGCGACATCGACATCCTGGTGGCAGCAGAGCCCGCAGTGGCGGTCACTGCACACCTGATCAAGCACCCGGAGGTGTCCACCGTATTGGTCAAAGGCCGCACGCGGGCCAGTGTCGTACTGGACTCCGGCCTGCAAGTCGACGTGCGGGTGGTCAAACCCGCGGACTGGGGCGCCGCGCTGGTGTATTTCACTGGCAGCAAGGCGCACAACATTGCGATTCGCAAGCAGGCGCGGGAACAGGGCCTGAAGCTCAACGAGTATGGCGTGTTCAAGGGCCAGGAACGCCTGGCGGGTGTCACGGAGGTCTCGGTTTATCAGGCCCTGGGGTTGCCGTGGATCACGCCGGAGCTGCGCGAAGATCGCGGTGAGGTCGCGGCGGCACTCAGCGGGCGTTTGCCCAGGCTGGTGGAAGTGAGTGATCTCAAGGGTGACTTGCACGCGCACACCTGCGACGCGGATGGCGCCAATACCCTGGAGCAGATGGCACTGGCCGCGCAGCAAGCCGGGTTGGAATACCTGGCGATCACCGATCATTTCCTGGACAGCGAGCGGCTGCTGAAGCAGATCGACCAGATCGATGCGCTCAACGCCCGCCTGCGCGGCATCACCTTGCTCAAGGGGGTTGAAGTCGAGATACTAGAAGATGGCAGCCTGGGGCTGCCAGACACTGTCCTCGCTCGCCTGGACCTTGTGGTGGGCGCGGTCCACACGCATTTCGGCCTGACGCTGCGGCAACAGACGCAACGCCTGCTCAGGGCCATGGATCATCGCTATTTCACGCTACTGGCGCACCCGCTGTGTCGCCTGATCAATCAGCGCGCGCCGTTGAACATGGACCTGTCGGCCGTCATCAGGGCCGCCTCTGCACGCGGCTGCTGCCTGGAACTCAACGCGCAACCCCAGCGCATGGACCTGTTCGACCTTCAATGCCAATACGCCAAAGACCAACACGTGCTGATCAACATCAATTCGGATGCCCAGCGCACCGCGGATTTTGCGTACTTGCGCTACGGCGTCGCGCAAGCCCGGCGTGCCTGGCTGGAAAAGGGCGATGTACTCAATACCCGTTCGCTGAGCGCGCTGAAGTCGTTGTTGGCCGCTACGGCAGGCGGGCCTTCGCAAGGCGCCGGGAACTGACGGTTCGGTCTGATTCTTGGTCGAAAGTTGACAAAAATCAGAGCCCCGCACCGACGGCGCCGGATACTTGAACCGTAGCCGGAGCGTTCCTGCTACGACCCTCAAGGAGAATACCCATGAATATGCGTTTACCCGTAGTGTTGCTCAGCGTCCTCCTCGCGTTATCGGCTGGTTGCAGTAACAAACCGGCCAAAGAACTGGATGCACGCCTGGAGGCTGCTCAAAGCACTGCGCTGTCGGCACGCGCCAGAGCCGATGAAGCCTACTCGAAAGCGGAGCAGGCGGCGATGGCGGCCAATCAGGCGCAACAGACTGCCGATCAGGCCAATGAGCGCGCCAGCCGGATGCTCGAAAAAGCCAGCCGCAAGTAGTGAACGGTTGCAGCACCCGACACGTCGTCGGGTTTGCTGCAAGACAGCCGCAGGCCTGCAACCACCCCTGCCAGGCAGCACATCTGGCACCTGCGCGTCGACTCAACAGCATTGGCTTGGTTTTCCCCGACTATCATCTCTTCGCGTAACGGACTGCCGCTGAACATGTGGCTTAGGCTGACGTTCGGCAGGCGTTACCTGTGCATTCGCACGCTCTTGAAGATCGAGCTGTTCGATATTTTCCGGGGATGAAGCGTTGAACCACTGCAGATAAAAAAAGCCCCTTGTCGGTTTCCCGCCAAGGGGCAGTGCAGCCTGGGATTCATTCGCCTTTGATCGGCACGACTTTATCCGCTTTCATGGCTTCTGGCTTTTTCGGCAACGAGATGCACAGCACGCCTTTGCTGAAACTCGCGTCGATCTTATCGGCATCAATACCTTTGGGCAGGTTGAACACCCGCTCGAAGGAACCGTAGTGACGCTCGCTAAGGTGGTAGCCTTTGCGTTTTTCTTCCTTGTCCTCCTGTTTCTCGCCTTTGATGATCAGGCTGCCGTTGGACAGTTTGACCTCAATGTCTTTCTGATCCATGCCGGGTACTTCGGCGGTGATCTCGTAGCTTTTGTCTTTCTCGGTGATGTCCACGGCAGGCATGCCATGGCCGATCAGCTCGCGACGCCAGAACGGTTCAACGTCGAACAGCCCCCGGCTGAAGGGCGACAGGCCGGAACCGAGATTGAAGTCATCA
This sequence comes from Pseudomonas veronii, assembly GCF_002028325.1. Taxonomy (NCBI): domain Bacteria; kingdom Pseudomonadati; phylum Pseudomonadota; class Gammaproteobacteria; order Pseudomonadales; family Pseudomonadaceae; genus Pseudomonas; species Pseudomonas veronii. Next base: position 3,371,062 of record NZ_CP018420.1, read on the forward strand.
AACAGGTGGTCCACCTGTTGCCGCAGTTTTTCCAGCGGCCGCCACAGGTCTGTCGTCATGGGATGCTGGTCGGATTTGTGTTCGGTAGTGACCGGCATTTTTTTTGCGGAATTGCTCATCTTTCGGTACTCCTCTTCAGATAGAAGGCAGGCAGCAGAACGGCCTCTGCGCGGCCTGCCAGGACAGAACACGGGGGCAAGCCCATCGTTACAAGGTCAGCGTCCCCGACCACAGCATCCAGCCGGCATAGGCCGCGGCCGCCCAGATGATGATCAACAGGCCGGTCTCGGGGCCGCTGAGCGCTTGTCCCTGACGGGCGCGCAGGGTGCCCAGGTAGATCAACGAGCCCGGGGCGTAGAGGAGGGCGCTGAGCAGCATATATTTCGGCCCGGCGGCATAGAGCAACCACATGCAATACAGCGTGGCGACCGCCGCGATGGCCATGTCGCGCAATTGCAGGGCGCGGTGGCCGGCATAGGTGTCACCCTTCCAGGTCAATTTCAGCGCATACAGGCCGCTGAACAGGTACGGCAATAGAATCATCGAGGTGGCCAGGGAGATCAGCGCGAGATAGGTAGCGCTCGAATACAAGGTCAGCAGCAGGAACAATTGAATGCAGCCGTTGGTCAGCCACAGCGCATTGGCTGGCGCGCCTTGGGTGTTTTCCACGCCCAGCGAGACAGGCATGACCTTTTCCTTGGCGGGCGTGAACACCGACTCGGCCGCCAGCAACGTCCAGGCGAGCAGGGCGCCGCCGACCGAAACGATCAGGCCGATGCTGATCAGCACCGCGCCCCATGGCCCGGCCGCGGCCTGCAGCACGCCCGCCATCGAGGGGTTCTTCAAGGCGGCGAGTTCCGGTTGTTTGAGCACCCCCAGCGACAGCAAGGACACCGAAATCAGCAACAACAACGTGATGACAAAACCGATCACCGTGGCCCGCCCGACATTGGCCCGCTCCGCCGCACGGGCAGAAAACACGTTGGCGCCCTCGATCCCGATAAACACCCAAACGGTGACCAGCATCGTGCTTTTGACTTGATCGAGCGTACTGCCCAATGCCGGCGAGCCCCAGAAGTCGACAGTGAACGTTTCACGCTGGAACGCGGCGATCACCAGGCCGATGAACAACAGCAACGGCACGATCTTCGCGACCGTCGTCAACGCATTGGCCCGCGCAGCGGTGCGCAAGCCCCTGAGGATCATCCAGTGCAACGCCCACAACACCACGGACGCACCGGCGATCGCCGCCTTGTTATTGCCTTCGCCAAACACCGGAAAGAAGTAACTCAGTGCAGCGAACAGGATCACCAGGTAACTGACGTTGCCGATCCAGGCACTGATCCAATAACCCCAGGCGGAGTTGAAGCTCAGGTATTCGCCACCCAGCGCACGCGCATAGGCAAACACACCGTTGTCCAGCGCGGGCTGGCGGTTGGACAGGGTCTGATAGACCAGCGCCAGCGACAGCATGCCGACGCCGGTGATCAACCAACCGATCAGAATCGCACCGGCGCCCGCACTGGCGGCCATGTTTTGCGGCAGGCTGAAGATGCCGCTGCCGATCATCGAACCGACCACCAGGGCAATCAACAAGCTCAGCGACAAGCGCTTGGGTTCTACCTTGCGCAGACTGCCTGCCACGGGTTGGACAGCCGGCGGGACGATCGGTTGAGAGCCTTGCAGATGCGTAGCCATGACGAGCCTCCACGAAAACGTGAGTATCTGCACCGTCGAATGCGAGGGTGCGACTGCTGCATCTAATTTCTGCGCGAAGGGGCTGGGTCTGGTTGATTTAGATCAGATGTAAGTGTCTGCGGATCAGTCGCAATACTTAACTGATTGAATTGTTTTTCAAAAAACATTTTCCCGCGGGTGTTTTCGTCGTTAAACGCCAAAGTGTTGTTCGTCGATGATATTGATGCGCCAGGAGCGCGCCGAACCGTAACGGGAACATTTTATTGAGGAAGGTCAAGCCGCCGCGCCCCGTGGATGCCAGGATAAGGCCAACCTGGGGCAAGGTTCCCTGTAACCTCATTGAGTGTCGAGGCGGCCCATGATGCGAGCATTACGGTTACTGCTTGGCGGCTCCCGTCAGGCCGTGGATTCCCCGGCGTTGTGGAGCCGCGCATGATGGATGCCCCTTGCCCGGCGTTGTTGGTGCTGAATGCGGGCTCTTCAACCCTCAAGTTTTCCCTTTACTTCGTGACGGCACCAACGGTCCATTGCCTGGGCAGCGGCATGATTGAAGTGCGCCAGGGCAGGGCAACGCTGGTGTATCAGGCCCCAGGATCCGAGGCCGAACATCAGGAGCAATGGCGCGCCGACAGTTGCATGGACGCAGTTTCCCTGGGCAACCTGATGCGTTGGCTGGGCAGCAACCGCCAATGGCAGATTGTCGGCGCGGCGCATCGGGTGGTCCATGGCGGCGCCCGTCGGGAAGTGGCTGCGCGGGTCGATAGCGCGCTGATCGACGAGATACAACGACTGATTCCAATGGCGCCCTTGCACCAGCCCTTGTGCCTGGCACCGATTCTCCATATGGCCCGCGAGCATCCCGAGCTGCCTCAGGTGGCCTGCTTCGACACCGCCTTTCACCACACGCTCAACCCGCTGGAAACCTTGTACGGCCTGCCCCGGGCACTGAGCGAGGCGGGCCTGCGGCGTTACGGCTTCCATGGTTTGTCCTACGAGTACATTGCCGGGGTCCTGGCGGATTACGACCCGCGCGCGGCGGCCGGGCGCACCTTGGTCGCACACCTGGGCAACGGTGCCAGCCTGTGCGCGATGCGTAACCGCATCAGTTGCGGCACCACCATGGGGTTTTCCACCCTGGACGGGCTTTTGATGGGCACCCGCCCGGGCAACCTGGACCCCGGCATCGTGCTGTACCTGCTGCGCGAACGCGGCATGAGCGCGGCGGCGGTCGAACACCTGCTGTACCACGAGTCCGGATTGCTGGGCGTCTCTGGCGGTGTGGCGAGTGACATGCGGACGCTGCTGGCCAGCCACGCCGAAGGGGCCGCGCAGGCCGTTGAGTTGTTTGTACGGCGTGCCGTCAAGGAGATCGGCGCGCTGGCCGCATTGCTCGGCGGGCTCGACGCGTTGGTGTTCACCGGCGGCATTGGCGAACATGCACCCACCGTGCATGACGGGATTCTCGACGGTTGCGCCTGGTTAGGCGTAACCCGCAACCAGCACCCGCCCACCGGAGCCTGCCTGACGACGCCGGACAGCCCGGTATCGGCCTGGGTCATAGCCACTGATGAAAATGCAGTCATCGCTCGACACAGCCTGGCCTTGCTGCCGGCGCCGGCATCGAGCGAGGCGCTTTAGCCACTATCGCCTTGAGGTGTCGACGTGTATGCATTCTTGCCACGCGAGCTGCCAGAGCAGTTGCGCGCATTGACCGAGCTTGCGCTTAACCTGCGCTGGACCTGGAACCATGCGCTCGACGAGCTCTGGAAAAGCATCGACCCGCAGCTGTGGGAGCGTACCCACAACCCCTGGTTGATACTGCAGAACACCTCGCCGCACCGGCTAGGAGAACTCTGCCGAGATGCGACGTTCTCGCAAACCCTCGCGCACGCCATCGAAGAGCATCGGCACTACCTCAGCGAGCCGGGTTGGTATGCGCAGCAGACAAACGCCGGCGATTCCAAGCGGATCGCCTACTTCAGCATGGAATTCGGCCTGAGCGAGGCGCTGGCGCTTTATGCCGGCGGGCTCGGTGTGCTGGCCGGGGATTACCTGAAGACGGCAAGCGACATGGGCGTACCGGTGCTCGGGGTGGGGTTGCTCTATCAGGAAGGCTATTTTCGACAATCCATCGACGCGATGGGGCGCCAGCAGGAGGCCTACCCCTATAACGACCCCACCAGCCTGCCGATCCAGCCGACGTTTGGACAGGACGGCGCGTGGTTGAAAATCCCCTTGGCGCTTCCCGGCCGGACCCTGTATTTACGCGTGTGGCAGGCCATCGTCGGGCGTACCAGCCTGTACCTGCTCGACAGTAATGACCTGCTCAACGGCGCCAGCGACCGTGGCATCACCTCGAAGTTGTACGGCGGCGGTTCGGAGATGCGCTTGCTGCAGGAAGTGGTGCTTGGCATCGGCGGCTGGGCCACACTCGAAGCGTTGGCGATCAATGTCGATGTGTGCCACCTCAACGAAGGTCATGCTGCACTGCTGGTGCTGGAGCGTGCCCGGCGCTTCATGCATCAGAAGGGCACATCGTTCCAGGAAGCCTGGTGGGCGACGCGGGCAGGCAACGTGTTTACGACCCATACGCCAGTGGCTGCGGGTTTCGATGTGTTTTCCGCGGAACTGGTACTCAAGTATGCCCGCGGCTATCTCGACGACTGCCGCCTCACATCGCACGAGTTGCTGGCGTTGGGCCGACGCAATCCGTCGGATGCGGATGAACCCTTCAACATGGCTTTTCTGGCGCTGCGTGGGTGCGCTCAAGCCAATGGCGTGAGCCGCTTGCACGGCGAGGTCAGCCGACGGCTATTCAGCGATTTGTATCCCCGCTGGCCTGTTCAAGAGATACCGGTGGGGCATGTCACCAACGGTGTGCATGTGCCGTCCTGGGACTCAATGTGGTCCGATCATCTGTGGACCACAAGCTGCGGCAAGGAGCGTTGGCGCGGCGCAGTCGAGTTGCTGCCGGCGACGGTCGCCAACAATGACGACGAGGCCTTGTGGAACATGGCTGCCGAGCAACGGCGCGACCTGGTGAACTATGCGCGCAAGCGCCTGGCCTGGCAGCTCGAGCAGCGTGGCGAATCGGCGCAGCAGGTGGCGGAGGGCGGGCAGGTGTTTGACCCCAACTGCCTCACGCTCGGGTTTGCGCGACGCTTCACCGACTATAAGCGCCCGAACCTGCTGCTGCACGACAGCGACCGCCTGGCGCGGCTGTTAACCAACGAGCAGCATCCGGTACAACTGCTCATCGCTGGCAAGGCTCATCCCGCCGATGAGCGGGGCAAGCAACTGATCCAGGCATGGCTCGACTTCGTGCATCGCCCGGGGCTGCGCCGGCATGTGGTGTTCCTGGAAGACTACGACCTGGAAATGGCCCAACACCTGGTGCAAGGCGTCGATGTCTGGATCAACACCCCGCGTCGGCCCTGGGAAGCCTGCGGCACCAGTGGCATGAAGGTGCTCGTCAACGGCGGGTTGAACCTCTCGGAACTCGATGGTTGGTGGGCACAAGCGTACCAGCCCGCCTATGGCTGGGCGATCGGGGATGACGCGCCGAGCGATGACGACGTCGACGCCGAGCGCTTGTACGGCCTATTGGAAAACGAGGTCGTCCCCACGTTCTATTCACGCGATGCACAGGGTATTCCACGCGACTGGGTGCAACGCATGCGCGCCAGCATGTCGCAGCTGGGGCCGTACTACAGCAGCAATCGCATGCTGCAGGAATACCTGGAGCATCTTTACCAACCGGCGATTCAGGCGTTTCGACGCCGCCGCGAGGATAACGCGGCACTGGCGCGCACGCTCCATGCCTGGCAGAAGGCGTTGACGGCGGCCTGGGACAATATTCACTTCGGCGCGGTCGAGGGGCATCGCGATGGCGACTGTCTGAGCGTTCGCGTGCCGGTCTATTTGGGTGAGATCTCGCCTCTGTGGGTCAAGGTGGAACTCTATGGCGGCCTGTGCGACGAGTACCCCGCAGAGTGCTTGCTGATGAAAGCCGTCGATGTGATTCCGGGCGCCATCCAGGGTTATATCTATTCCATTTCGGTCGCCGCCACGCGCCCGCTGGAGCACTACACTCCGAGGGTTCGCGCCTTGCACGCGGATGCCTTTCTGCCAGCGGAAAACCCATTGATTGCGTGGCAGCGTTGAGCGGCGATGCGCCTATTGTCAGCGAGCCAAACCGGGGTAAAGCCTGGCGGCCAACAGCAGAAAAACGGTGAACACCGAGAGCATCACCTATCGCAACGGGCGCTGTCCCACGCGGCAGCAAAGCGCATTTGTTGATAAAGATCAGAGGGCATCGGGAGCAACCCCAGATACTCGTGCGACTGACTTAACCGTCTTCCCGCACTCTCGACTCAACAAAAAGGAAAAGGATCATGGGCGCAGCCGCCATTTCCCCGCAGGCTGAACGTTTCAATCTGCCGGTCAGTGAATGGGTTACCTCGACTGTTGATCCGCTGGCGCTAGCGCCGGTTTCACCGGCCATTACCAGCGTGGCGGCGAGGGCCAAGGTCCTGTTCGTGACCTCCGAATTGGCCGGCCTCGTGAAAACCGGCGGGCTCGGCGATGTATCGGCGGCATTGCCCCGGGCCCTGCATCCCCTGCACGATGTGCGCGTGTTGATGCCGGGTTACCCGCAAGTGCTCAACAGTGGAAATCCGGTCCATGTGATCAGCGAGCTGGAGGGCCATGCGGCATTGCCGGCGTGCAAGATCGGGCGGATGGACATGACGGATGGCCTGGTCATTTACCTGGTGATCTGTCCCGAACTGTATGAGCGTGAAGGCACTCCTTACGGGGATAACAATGGCCGTGACTGGCCGGATAACCATATCCGGTTTGCCCGTCTCGGCCTGGCCGCGGCCGACTTCGCCGCAGGCGCGGTGAAGTGCCAGTGGCGTCCGGAGCTGGTGCACGCGCATGATTGGCCGGCCGGCCTCGCGCCGGCGTACATGCGCTGGCGTGGGCAGGCCACGCCGAGCATTTTCACCATCCATAACCTTGCCTATCAAGGCATGGTCAGCAGCGGTTCCCGGCGCGAACTGGGCATCCCCGAGCACGCGCTGGCCTCGGACGGTATGGAGTTCTACGGCAAGCTCTCATTGCTCAAGGCCGGCATGGCCTATGCCAACCACATCACCACCGTCAGCGCGACCTACGCCCGGGAAATCACCACGCCAGCATTCGGTTGCGGCCTGGACGGCTTTCTGCAGAGCAAAGCCGAACAAGGGCTGCTCAGCGGCATTGCCAATGGTATCGACGCCAGTTGGGACGCCGAAACCGATGAGCACTTGATCTGCCGGTTTGCCGCTAACGATTGGCTCGGCAAGGCGGTGAACGCCCACTATGTCCGCCAGTTGTTCAATCTCAAGCCGTCGACGGGGCCTCTGTTCGCGGTGGTATCGCGTCTGGTCTTCCAGAAAGGCCTGGATCTGACCATTGGCGTTGCCGGGCACATCGTCAGGCAGGGCGGGCAGATCGCCATCATCGGCCGTGGCGAACCGCAGGAAGAGGAGGCCGCACGGGAGCTGGCCCGGCGCTTCCCGGGCCAGGTCGGTGTGCTTATCGGCTTCAACGAAACGGATGCCCGGCGCATGTTTGCCGGCAGTGACTTCCTGCTCATGCCGTCGCGCTATGAACCGTGCGGCCTGAGCCAGATGTATGCGCAGCGTTTCGGCTCATTACCGGTAGCCCGTAATACCGGTGGGCTGGCCGACACGATCGAAGATGGCGTGAGCGGTTTTCTGTTCGAGGAGCCCACCGTGGAAAGCTACTCGGCAGCACTGACGCGGGCGATCAAGGTGTTCGCCAACCCTGAGTTGCTCAATGCAATGCGTTGCCGCGCCATGCGCAAGCCGTTCGATTGGCACCAAGCCATAAAGCCTTACAGCGCCCTGTATCTGCGATTGCTGAAGGCCAATCGGGTATCCCTGGCGGCCCCCTCACTCAATGGAGAGATATCGTGACCCATTCACAGCCGCACATTCGTTGGTTCAAGGACTTGGGTATCAACGACGTCGCACAGGTCGGTGGCAAGAACGCCTCGCTGGGAGAGATGTACCAGAACCTGACAGGCCAGGGCATCCGCGTACCCAACGGGTTTGCCGTTACTTCAGACGCGTACCGTTATGTCCTTGAGCACAACAAGGCGTGGGCGCCGCTGCATGCCGCGCTCGACGGCCTCGACCCCAACGACATCAAGGACCTGCAAGCCCGCGGCAAACGGGCGCGGGCGATTGTGTATGGCTGTACGCTGCCGGAAGACCTGAAGAGCGCGATACTGCACAGCTACGCCCAGCTCAAGCGCGAATACGGCAACAGCCTTTCACTGGCCGTGCGCTCCTCGGCAACCGCCGAGGACTCGCCGCAGGCCTCATTTGCCGGGCAGAACGAGACCTATCTCAATATCACCAATGAAGATGCGCTGCTCGATGCCTACAAGCGTTGCCTGGCCTCCAACTTCACCGATCGGTCGATCCATTACAAATACGACAATGGCTTTGATTGCTTCAAAGTCGATCTCGCCGTCGTCATCATGAAAATGGTGCGCAGTGATCTCGGGGCCAGCGGCGTGATGTTTTCCCTGGATACGGAAACCGGCTTCAAGGATGTCGTGTTCATCAACGCCGCGTGGGGGCTTGGGGAGAATGTGGTGCAGGGCGCGCTGGCCCCGGACAGTTTCTACGTACACAAACCCAGCTTCGTCGCCGGTTATCGTGGCGTGCTCAAGCGTAGCCTGGGCAGCAAAGAAAAGAAGATGGTGTTTACCGACACCCTCAATACCGGGAACATCGCGCAGGAGTACACCGCGAATATCGAAACACCCGACGAAGAACAAACGCGCTTTTGCCTCTCTGACGGGGACGTCATGGTCCTGGCTGACTATGCCATCAAGGTTGAAAACCACTATTCGAGCAAAGCCGGTTTCTACAAACCCATGGACATGGAATGGGCGAAAGACGGGATCGATGGCCACTTGTATATGGTCCAGGCGCGCCCCGAAACGGTGGCCTCGCAGAAAAAAGGCAGCGTGCTGCAGATCTATCACCTCAAGCAACGCTCGTCAGTGCTGCTTAAGGGGAAGGCGGTCGGCACCCGCATCGGCGCCGGGAAGGCCCGTATCGTCAACGATGTGAAACAGCTCAGCGAGTTTCAACCGGGCGAAGTGCTGGTTTCCGAAGCCACGACTCCGGATTGGGAACCGGTGATGAAAACCGCCGCCGCGATTGTGACGAACCGCGGCGGACGCACCTGCCACGCGGCCATCGTGGCACGGGAGCTGGGTATTCCCGCGATCGTGGGCGCCACCAATGCGGCAGCGACAATCAAAACCGGCGCCTTGTTGACCGTCAGTTGCGCCGAAGGCGAAATCGGAACGGTCTACGACGGCATCCTGGATTTTGATGTGGAGGAAACGGACCTCAGCCAACTCGGGCATCCCGACACGCACATCATGATGAACCTGGCCAACCCCGACCAGGCCTTCAGCCTGGCCTCGCTGCCGGTCGACGGGATCGGTCTGGCGCGCATGGAGTTCATCATCAATGAATGCATCAAGGTCCATCCGATGGCCCTTGTCCACCCGGAAAAGCTGGATGACGCCACCCGTGAAAAAATCGCCGTGCTGAGCGCCGCGCATGCGGACCCTACGGATTTTTTCATCAAGACCTTGGCCGAAGGCGTCGCCACCATTGCCGCAGCGGTGTACCCAAAACCGTGCGTGGTACGCATGAGCGACTTCAAGAGCAATGAGTACGCGACCCTGCTGGGTGGGCAGTATTTCGAGCCGGTAGAACACAACCCGATGATCGGTTTTCGCGGCGCGTCCCGATACAGCCATCCGGCTTATGCCGAAGGGTTTGCGCTGGAGTGCGCGGCGATGAAATGGGCGCGCGAACACATTGGCCTCACCAACATCAAGTTGATGATCCCGTTTTGCCGCACCGTGGCGGAGGGCGAAAGGGTATTGGCGACCATGGCCAGCCATGGCCTGCAGCGCGGAGAAAACGGGCTGGAGGTCTACATCATGTGCGAAATACCCAACAACGTGATCCAGATCGACGCGTTCGCCAAACTGTTCGACGGCTTCTCGATCGGTTCCAACGACCTGACCCAGTTGACGCTCGGCGTGGACCGCGACTCGGAAATCGTCGCCTTCGATTTCGATGAGCGCGACCCGGGCGTCAAGCAGATGATTCGCCTGGCGGTAGAAGGCGCCAAGCGTAACGGCCGACACTCGGGAATCTGCGGGCAGGCGCCGTCGGATTATCCCGAGATGGCGGAGTTTTTGGTGTCGATTGGCATCGATTCAATGAGCCTCAGCCCGGACGCGGTGCTGGCGACGATTCGGCATGTGCTGGCGGTGCAGGCGCAGCGGTTACCGAGCGATGAGGCCGACCGGGGCAACATCGGCACGTGAGGCCTTTCACGCAAGGCCTTCGTCTCGCAATGCTTTGCGCACCGCAGGACGTGCCTTGACCCGGTCATACCAGGCCCGGAGGTTATGCAAGTGCTCGAAGTGGATGTCGGCCTTGTAATAGCTGGTCAGCCAAGAGGCCTGGCCCCAGCCGGTCAATGCGAACAGATAGGCATCCGCCACCGTGAAGGCATCGCCCATGAGGTATGGACGGGTACTCAATTGTTCGTCGATCCAGGCGAAGCGCTTTTCCAGCTTTGGCTTGGCAGTCTCGACGTATTGACCTGCGAGTGTGGCGTACAACAGCGGAATGTAGCCCTTGTGAATCTCAGACGACAGGAAGCTCAGCCATTCCTGAAGTCGGTATCGATCGAGGGTGCCATGAGCGGGAACCAGCCCAAGCGCCGGCTTCAGGTCGCCCAAATACTGCACGATTGCCGGGCCTTCACGCAGGAGCGTGCCATCGTCCAGCTCGATGGCGGGTACGTAGCCCAGACGGTTGACCTCGAAGTAGTTGGCGCCCGAGTCGGTAAGGTGCGTCTTGTGATCGACCTTGATCAGCGTGGCATCGAGACCCAATTCATTCAGAACGATGTGGGGCGAAAGCGAGCAAGACGCGGGGATGTAGTACAACTTCATTGGCAAACTCCAGAACAGGGGGAGCGCTGTCAATCCAATGGAGAGCGCGCTTCAGCTGATTCTAGATGCCCGGTATAAAATAGGAAGAACGCACTATTTTGTAGTATAGGTACAAAAAATATACCTACACCCGGCCAGGACTCTGACTATGAAAGACAACATCTCTGGCTGCTCGGTCGAAGAAGCGATGCGTTTGTTGGGTGGCCGCTGGCGCCTGCTTCTTGCGTCCTACCTGCTCGATGGGCCGAAGCGTTTTAATGCGCTGAGGCGCGACATTCCGGCTATTTCGCAACGCATGCTGACCCTCGACTTGCGCGCCCTTGAGCAAGCCGGGCTGGTCAAACGGACGGTGTTCCCCACCGTACCCGTGACGGTTGAGTACGAACTCACCGTGGACGGGCGACGGTTGGAACCGGTCGTTACGGTAATGAAAGAGTTTGGGCTGTGGGTCAAGAGTCGCCCATGTGAGGAGATTGTGAGCATGTCCTCGGTCTTGACTGACAGTGCGCGTGGTTGAGGCAATGGCTGCCCTTAGAGCGACGCCCTGGCAACCAACGGGCAATCGACTGACTGGGCTCCCGATACCTCGACAGCGTCGATCAGGTGTCGGGCGGCCCTGCGACCGATCTCGTAGTACGGCAGTTGTACCGTTGTCAGCGGTGGGATGAACAGTTCGGCGATACCGATCATATTGTCGTAGCCGAGCACGGCGACATCATCGGGGATTTTCAGCCCGCGGCCCAACAACACCTGGTAGGCACAAAAAGCAATCCGGTCGTTGCCACAGATCAGAATGTCGAATTGGGGGCGACCCTCGATGATGTGCCGGTCGAGGATGGTCGCGGTTTCACCATAGGCGTCATGATCGGAAAGGTCATATTGCAGGAGTGCCTCAGGCAACAGCCCGAATGCCTGACAGGCACGCTGCAGGCCTTTTTGCCGCAGCCCCCACGCCAGGCTCTGTTTTGGGAGATTGATCAACAGAGGGCGCCGATAGCCTTGGCTCAAGGCGTGATGTACGGCTCGATACTGCCCCATTTCATCGTCGGGCACATAACTGACCAGGCGGCTGTCATCCGCCAGGCAATTGGCAAGCACCAGGCGGGTGCTCTTCAATCGCTCGGGAATGCACACCTGGCGCAGCCCCATGGCGCTGAAGATCAACCCGTCGGGACGGTGCGATAACATCAGGTCGATGTTCTGGTCGGTGGGCGGGTTGCTTAACAGGTTGAGGATAAATACATTCCAGCCGGCTTGCTGCGCGGTCTGTTCGATGGACAGCAGCAGTTCGACGGCGAACGGGGTTGTCGCGGTGTCCAGCGCGAAGACGCCGATGGTTCGAGTCTGGAGGTTGTCGCCGCGAATCCTGCGCGCCGACAGGCTGGGCACGAATTGCAATTCGTCGATGGCGCGGCGCACCCGTTGATAGGTTTCGGGGCTCAATTTTTCCGGGTTGTTGAGCGCTCGGGAAACCGTCATCAGGGACACGCCGGCTAGCTGTGCAACGTCTTTCACTGAAGTCATGCGAAGCGAGACCGGTCAGGTTGAGGCCGAATCATGACACATGGCCTGCGCTTCTCGCGACTCGAATGACACGGTTCATAACCATCCCGAGGCGAGTGGCCATGCCTTGGGAATGGCGACACGCCCACCACTCCCGCTTGCAAAGAGCTTCACCCCCAGACTGCCGGGCTGCGGGTAGAGGCGACTGCTCAGGCTGAAGCTGCCGTTTTCGTCGAACACTTCAATGGACGAACGATCGAGGAACACCCGCAGTGCCAGTTGCCCTTGTGTCGGGTCTATCGCCACGCTGCGCTGGCCGCTGACTTGCGCGCCCGAGCGGCTGCGGTCAAGAACCAGGCGCTGCAACGCCGCATCGTAGTAGAGCAGGGTTTGTTCCTGGCCATCGTCGCTGCAACGCAAGGCGACTCCCAAGTGGCCGTCGGTGCAGCCGAGTAAATCCAGATGCACATGGATTTCCAGCATATCGCCATTCACTTGCGGCACCCAGCGGCTTCCCGACGCCTCCCACCACGCGGTAGCCGGCAGCAGCGTCCCGCGCAGTGCGGTGAGCTCCCGTGCCGGAAACATGCGCAGACGATCGGCACACAGTTCAAGTTCGCGTGGCAATCCGAGCATGCCGCTCCAGTGATGCGCCTGACTCGGCATCGGGCTTTCCCACATGTCGAGCCAGGCCCAGACAAGACGCCGACCATCGGCGGCCACGAGGGTCTGCGCGGCATAGAAATCGTGGCCGTTATCCAGCTCGATAAACGGCCCGCCGGTGAAGTGCCACGCGCTGTCGAGCCGGCCCACTCGATAACCCGTCTGGTATTTGTTCAGCCGTTCGTACCCTTGGGCAAGCATGCCTTGCGGGGAATACAGCAGCACGTCGCGTCCGTTCAGTCGAAACAGGTCCGGACACTCCCACATATAACCATCGCCGTCGCTGCCCGCGGCAATATAGTCAAGGAACTCCCAGGTGTGCAGATCGGTGGAGCGGTACAACGGAAGCAGCGGCCTGTCGCCCAGGCGTGCGCCGGCAATGAGGTACCAAGCGTCATCCTCCTTCCATACCTTGGGGTCGCGAAAATGCATGATGTTGTCTTGCGGCGCGGTCTCGATGACTGCGCCATGCTTGACGAAGCGGATGCCGTCGACACTGGTGGCCAGGCACTGGACTTGACGGATCGAGCGTTCGTCGCCCACTTCCCCAAGCCAGGTGTGCCCGGTATAGATCAGTGCCAAGGTATCCCCACACACCACTGCGCTACCGGAAAAACAACCGTCACGGTCGCACTCATCGCCGGGCGCCAGCGCAATGGGCAGGTGCTGCCAATGAACCAGGTCGGCACTCTTGGCGTGCCCCCAATACATCGGGCCCCATTTCGCTTCGAATGGGTAATGTTGATAGAACACGTGATATTCGCCACGAAAGTACACGACCCCGTTCGGGTCGTTCATCCAGCCGGCCGGTGGCGCAATATGATAGCCGGGGCGATAGTCGTCGACGACGCGAGACGCACCGTCATGCAGTGCGCGCTGCGCAAGGTCAAGGGCTGAAGGCATTGGCTCGCTCAGGGTATTCAAGGACAAAGTCATAGGGCGCGTGCTCGGAATGAATGCAGAGCGACGTCATCGGGCAGGTGTTCGGCGGCGGCCGGATGGCGTTTCAAAGCGGTGCCGTCGGCGTCGAACAGGTGCAGGTTGTCAGTGTCCAGCTGCAGCTCGACCCGATCGCCCACCTGCCATCCGGCGTTGACCTCGCAACGGCAGATCAGGGGTTCGTCCTGACCCGATTCGAGGTGTACATAGGTTTCGCTGCCCAGGTATTCGACCCCGGTCACGACGACACCGTTGGCGCCCTCAGCCGCTTTGAGCGACAGGTGCTCCGGGCGAATCCCCAGGCTCAGCTGCGCGTCTGCCGGCAGGTTCGAGCTGTCGAAGGGCAGGGCAGTCATGCCCGCTACAGGGGTGTCGATCAGGCTGGTTTTGCCTGGGGCATGCAGGCGCGCCGGCATAAAGTTCATTCTGGGCGAGCCGAGAAAACCGGCGACAAAGCGGCTGGCCGGGCGTTCATAGAGTTCGCGCGGTGAGCCGACCTGTTCCACGCGGCCGCCGTTGAGCACGACAATTTTGTCGGCCAGGGTCATCGCTTCTACTTGGTCGTGGGTGACGTAGATCATGGTCGAGCCCAGTCGAGCATGCAGACGGGCGATTTCGTTGCGCATCTGCACCCGCAGGGATGCGTCCAGATTGGAAAGCGGTTCATCGAACAACAGAATGTCCGGCTCCCGCGCCATGGCTCTGCCCATGGCCACACGCTGACGCTGGCCTCCGGACAGTTCCTTTGGTTTGCGTTGCAGCAGTTTGTCCAGTTGCAGGATCTGCGCAGTTTTCAGCACGCGCTCGCGCAAGCTGGTCTTTTCCGTCTTGGCCAGTTTGAGACCGAAGCTGATGTTGTCGTAGACACTCATGTGCGGGTACAGCGCATACGACTGAAACACCATGCCGACGCCGCGCTCACGCGGTTCCAGGTCGTTGACCCGTCGTCCGTCGATCAGCAGGTCGCCGCCGCAGATCGAATCCAGCCCGGCGATCAGTCGCAGCAGGGTCGATTTTCCGCAGCCCGAAGGGCCAACGAACACCACGAACTCGCCCGCGGCAATCTCCAGGCTGACGTCGCGAAGAATCCGCGCGCCGCCCAATTGTTTGTTCACGTTGTCCAGTTTCAATTTGATCACGATGCTGTTCCTTGTATTTGTTGGGCATCAACCCTTTAACGCGCCGGCAGTGAGGCCGGATACGATTCGGCGCTGGAAGATCAGCACCAGAATCACCAATGGGACCGTGACCAGCACCGAAGCGGCCATCAACAGTCCCCACGGCAGCTCATGGGGGCTCCCGCCGGAAATCAAGGCAATGGCGACCGGTACCGTGCGTTGCGTGTCGGTGAGGGTGAAGGTCAGGGCGAACAGGAACTCGTTCCACGCTGCGATAAAGGCCAATAAGCCAGTGGTGACCAGGGCGGGCCAGAGCAGCGGCAACAACACCCGCGTCAGCGTGACCCACGGCGAAGCGCCATCCATGATTGCCGCCTCTTCCAGCTCATGGGGCAGTTGGCCCATGAATGTGGTCAGCACCCAGACGGTGAAGGGCAGGGTGAAAATCGTGTAGCTCAGGATCAACGCCCAGGACGTGTTGTACAGGCCCAGGGCGCGGATCACTTCGAACAGCCCCGACAGTACCGCGACCTGGGGAAACATCGAGACGCCAAGCACCATCATCAATACTGTGCCGCGCCCACGGAACTTCACCCTGCCCAAGGCATAGGCGGCGGTCAGGCTGAGGAACAACGCCAGCGTCACGACGCACAGCGCAACCACCAGCGAGTTGCCGATAGCTTTCAGGAACGAGGGTTGATGGAGTACCGCCGCATAATTGGAGAAGTCGGGACGGTCGATCCAGTAGCTCACCTCGAACAAGGTGCTGGATGGCTTCAGCGACGTCACGATGGCGTAGTAGAAAGGGAAGACCGCATACAGCAGCAAAATTCCGATCAGGCACCAGAACCCGAGGCGCAACAGCGCTTTTTTGAGTAGACGCGGGCTCATGAGCGCACCTCCAGTTGACGGCGTCCGAGGTAGAGATACAGCAACGCAATCACCGCGACGACCAGGAACAGCAACGTCGACGCCGCGCTGCCATAGCCCACGTCCTGGAACTCCACCAGGTGCTGGCGCGCATAGACCGACATGCTCATGGTGCTCGACGAGTTCGAGGTCAGCACATAGATAACGTCGAATACCCGCAGCGAATCGAGGATGCGAAAGATCGCCGCCACCAGCAATGCAGGCATCAACAGTGGAAGCGTGACACGCCAGAACACGTGCAGCGGATGAATGCCATCGACCCTGGCGGCTTCGTAGCAATCGCTTGGCAACATCTGCAAGGCCGCCAGCATCAGCAGTGTGACAAAGGGCACGGTCTTCCAGACGTCGACGATGATGACGGCCCACATCGACAGACTTGCATCAGCCGTCCAGGCCAACGGCATGTCAATCAGGCCGAGGCTCAGCATCAGGTGATTGATGATGCCGAACTGGTCGTTGAGCATCCACGACCAGATTTTCGCCGAGACAATCGTAGGAATCGCCCAGGGAATCAGTATCAACGCACGCACCAGGGACCGGCCGGTGAACTTGATGTTCAGCAGCAATGCCACCAGCAGCCCGAGGACGATTTCCAGGCCCACCGACACTACGGTGAAATGCAGCGTGTTGCGCACCGCGTTCCACCATTGTGGATCGACCAGGATGCCCGACCAGCCGGAGCCGTTGTAGAACAGGTAATTGCTAAAGCCGACGAAGGTTGCGCCACGCGTGTCCGCCAGGTTGGCGTCGGTCAGGCTGAACCAGAATGTGCGCAATAGCGGCCAGGCCGCTACCAGGGCCAGGCACAGCAACATCGGTGTCAGAAACAGCCAGGCGGCGCGCAGGCGGCGGCGCTGTATGGGCGTCTCCCTGGCGAGCAAGGGCTCGTCACAGGAGGCGTGGGGAGTAGAGACAGACATGGTGATTTCCTTCCTTGTGGCTTACCAGTTCCGGCGTTTGATGCGCGTGAGTTCGCTTTCCAGCTCGGCAAGCGCCTGATCGACGGGCAACTCACCCGCCAACACGCCATGCACCCGATCGAAGAACGCATTGGAAACCCGTGGATAGCGCTCGGCAGTGACTGAGGCGGGGCGCATGACCCCGTCGTTGAGGATGCTGTGGAGCTGACGGTAGTAAGGCATTGCCGCGAGCAGTTCGGGGTCTTGATACAGCGCCTCGATCACCGGGTTATAGGCGCCTATCAGCGCACGCCGTTTTTGCTCTTGAGCGCTGGTCAGGTAACTCACCAGCTCTGCGGCAAGTTTCGGATGGGCGCTGTAACGCGAAACCGCCAGACCCCACCCACCAAGGGTGGACGCATGGCTGCCGGCGCTGCCGCCGCGGGGCAGGGGAGCGACGCCCACCTTGTCTTTGACGGCACTGTCCGGGCTTTGCACCAGGGCCCAGACATAAGGCCAGTTACGCATGAACAGCGCATTGCCCGACTGGAAGACACCACGTCCTTCTTCCTCGGTGTAATTGAGTACGCCACGCGGGGAGATGTCGCCGACCCAGCTTTTCGCCAGGGTCAAAGCCGCTCTTGAAGCCGGGCTGTTGACCACGATGTCGCCTTGCGGGGTGACCAGTCCGCCTTCCGGTTGGCTGCTGATCCACTCCAGTGCATTGCACGTCAGACCTTCGTAGGCGCGCCCCTGAAATATGTAGCCCCACACATTGGGGTTACCGGCGTTGCGTTCGGCCTGTTGAACTTCCTTGGCGGTAGCGGTCATTTCCTCCCACGTCTGGGGCACCGGCTTGTTGTACTTCTCGAGCCAGTCCTTGCGGTAATACAGCAGGCCCGAATCGGTGAACCATGGCATCGTCACCAGCCGTCCGTTCACCGTGGCGTTATCGATCTGGGCCTGGAAGTAGCCTTGGGTCGCGTCCGGCGCAAGCACCTCGCGCAGATCCATCAGGTGTTTGGCCAGCATTCCCGGCCACACCATGTCGATTTGAATGATGTCGATGTCGCTGGACTGCGCACTGAGGATCTGTTGGTAGAACGACAGCCTCTCGGTTGCCGAGTTAGGCGTGGAAACCACCTCGACGTTGTTGCCGGTCTGTTTCGACCATGCCTCGACAGCCTCCTTGCACAGTTGTAACTCGGCACCCACTGCACCGCACGAGATCGTCAGATCGGCTGCGCTCGAGACGCCAGGAAGCCCGGCACAGAGGGTAAGCAGCGCTGCGGGAAGGAGCGATTTCAGTTGTTTCATAAAGCCCTCTTTATTTTTGTTTTTAGAGAAGTTAACGTTAACACGCTCAATGTATCAGCGTATTTTCGATGAGGCATCCTTTTTTTTGCCGACTCTGGCAATTCACACCTCACGGAAAAACACGTCTGTCGCTGGGACAAAACAATAAAAACAAAACAGGGAAATCCACATGCAGAAAGCATCACAATGGCTGCTCGCAGGCGTGCTCAGCACCTCGGCAGCGACGTCCCAGGCCGCGACTCTGGAAGAACGCATGGCCGCGTTCGAAGCCCGTGCCAGCGCCGCCGAGAAACGTGCCGCCGCAGCCGAGCAGCAAACCCAGGCACTCGCCAGAGAATTGCAACAGATCAAACTCGCCACGCCGCCCTTGCAGCCCGCTGCCGCCACTGCGCAAGCAACGGCGCAAGCAACGGCGGCACCGACGCTGGATACCCGGCTGGCAAAGCTCGAAGCCCGCCAAGAAAGCCTGGAAAAACCGGGCGGTACCGGACACCTCACAGACGGCTTCAGCTTCAAAGGCTATGCCCGCTCGGGATTGCTGATTGACCAGGGACTCGGCGGTGGCCGCGGCGGGCCGTATACGACACCGGCCGGCTCGGTCGGTGGCGCGGTTGGGCGCCTCGGTAACGAAGACGACACCTACATGCGTATAGACCTGTCGAAAGAGATCTATGCGCAGAACGGTACCCGCGCGAAATTCACGGTCTCCATCGCCGACGGCGTGGAAAGTTCCAATGACTGGACCGCCGAAGAAAGCAAGTTGAACGTGCGCCAGGTCTTCACGGAACTCGACCGTCTCGCCGCGTTCAAGGGCAACTCAGTGTTCGAGAACGCGACCTTGTGGGCCGGTAAGCGATTTGATCGCGATAACTTCGATATCCACTGGATGGATTCGGACGTTGTCTATCTGGCCGGCACCGGGGGTGGCATCTACGATGTGCAGATGAACAAGAATTGGCGCTCGAATTACTCGTTGATCGGGCGTACCTACGGCGATTTCAGTCGAGACGGTGTGAATGCCGATGTGGAAAGCTACATCCTGACCTCCAACCAGTTCTTCGATAATGGTCAGTGGCAGTGGATGTTCAATGGCATTGGCGCCAAGAAAAACGATTTCGCCACCCGCACCAACGAAGCGGGGTTCAGGCCTGCGAATTCCGGTGTACACACCATGCTGGCCAACCACCAGAAAAACTTTTTCGGCAGGGAAGGCTTCTTCAAAACCGCGCTGCTCTATGGGCAAGGCCTGGGCGCGGAGGTCAAGAACGTCGGCTCGGACGGTGAGTTGATTGACGACGCCCGCGCTCTGCGTCTGGCACTGTATGGCGAGACGCCCATCGCGCCTGGTTGGCGCATCGGCCCGAGCTTGTTGGCCGAGCAGAGCAAGGATAGATACGTCAAGGGTGACGACTACCGCTGGATGACCCTCAACATGCGTTTGGCCAATGAAATCAACAGCAATTTTGAGATGGCCTACGAATTGAGCTGGCAAACCATGAACCTCGACCCGAAGGGCTATCTACAACGTAATGCAGTCGACGGTAACTTCTGGAAGTTCACTGTCGCGCCAACATTCAAGCTTGACGTTGGCGACCTTCTCACGCGGCCCGAGTTGCGAGTGTTCGCAAGCGTGATGAACTGGTCTTCCGATCTGGACAACTACGCGACCTCTGACGCCTTCGGCAAGACCGACTTCAAGGCCGGCGGTGTATGGCAATACGGGATACAGATGGAAACCTGGTTTTAATGCCTGGACGCGCCGGCCTACGCGTCTTCAGCGCGTCGGTCGGGTTGCGTCGCGCCCCTCTGTCGTCGGCCTCGACGAAGCCCGGTTCATCGCACCGGATTGTTCAAGCTATTCACCATTTCCTTCAAGAGTAAAACTCGCCTCGGTTGTTATCGTTTATCCGTGCCTTAAGCATTGCCTGGCAGCAAGTAAGTAAAGGCAAATATAAACATAACAATATGAGGCTTCAAAATGAGTGCTCAATCTAAACTCGCCGCTGTGTCTGCCGAAAACGGCAAAGTCACGTACTTGGACGCAATGGTGATTGGTGCAGGGGTAGCTGGCCTCTACCAGTTGTATCGACTTCGTGAGATGGGCTTGACGGTCCGTGCCTACGATACGGCTTCCGGAGTGGGCGGCACATGGTATTGGAATCGTTACCCCGGTGCGCGGTTTGACTCTCAGGCAGAAATTTATCAGTACTGGTTCTCTGAAGAACTCTATAAGTCCTGGCAACCCACCGAGCGTTTCCCGGCTCAGCCCGAAACAGAGCAGTGGCTGAACTTCGTCGCCAATCGGCTCGACCTCAAGAAAGATATCCAGTTCAACACCCGCATCGCTGCCGCGCACTTCTGCGAAGAGAGCGGGCACTGGAGGGTGACAACCGAGGCCGGCGAAACGATCAATACGCAATATCTGATCTCTTGCTGCGGGATGCTGTCCGCTCCGCTGTCCGATCGGTTCCCCGGCCAAACCGACTTCAACGGTCAGATCTATCACACCGGCCTGTGGCCAAAAGACCCCGTGGACTTCAACGGCAAGCGCGTGGCCGTGGTAGGCACTGGCGCCACCGGTATTCAGGTGATCCAGACCATCGCTCCGGCGGTGGGATCGATGAAGGTCTTCGTGCGTACCCCGCAGTATGTGATTCCGATGAGGAACCCTAAGTACAGCAAAGAAGACTGGGAAAAGTGGGGCACCCAATTCCACCAGCTCAAGAAGCGCGTGCGAGAGACCTTTGCCGGTTTCGACTATGACTTCGACGCCGGCCCCTGGGCCGAGAAAACCCCCGACGAGCGACAAGCCGTGCTTGAACAACTCTGGGAGGATGGCTCTTTGGCCATGTGGCTGGCGTCGTTTCCCGAGATGTTCTTTGACGAACAGGTCAATGAAGTCGTGTCGGAGTTCGTGCGTATCAAGATGCGTGAGCGCCTGCAGTCGAGGCCAGATCTCTGCAACCTGCTGATCCCGACCGACTATGGCTTTGGCACCCATCGCGTACCGCTGGAAAGCAAGTACCTTGAAGTCTATCTGCAACCCAACGTCGAGGCGGTCGACTGCAAGCAGTCGCCGATCGAGCGCATTGTGCCGGAGGGGCTCCAGACCGCAGATGGAAAGATTCACGAGGTAGACATCATCGTGCTGGCCGTGGGTTTCGATGCAGGTTCCGGCGCACTCAGCCGGATCGACATTCGAGGGCGCGATAACCGGTCGCTGAGGGAGCAGTGGAAACAAGAAATCCGTACATCGATGGGGCTGCAGATCCATGGCTACCCCAACCTGTTCACCACCGGTGCGCCATTGGCACCGTCGGCTGCACTTTGCAACATGACCACTTGCCTGCAGCAGCAGGTGGACTGGATCACCGGATGCATTGAGTTTGCCATCCAGCACGGCAAACAAGTCGTGGAAGCTTCCAAAGAGTTCGAGGACGACTGGGTACAGCATCACGACGAGACGGCGGCGAAGACCCTGGTCGTCAAAACCGACTCTTGGTACATGGGCTCCAACGTCGATGGAAAACCGCGCCGACTTGTATCGTATATCGGCGGCGTCGGTAATTATCATCGCCGCTGCGACGAAATAGCCGCACAGGGTTACCCAGGCTTTGAAATGGCTTGAGGTCGAACGACTGCTCATTGATTGCAGCTGTCACTCCGACTCTCTATTGCGCCGTGACAGCTCGATATTCGAGGTAACCTGAAATGAACAACTATTACTCCCAGGAACATCACGGTCCTTTTGAACTGATCAACATCGGAGCGCTTCAGCTTGAAGAAGGCTCGTGCATTCCTGAATGTCAGCTGGCCGTAGCCGTACATGGCACCCTGAACGCCGACAAGACTAACGCCATACTGGTTCCCACTTGGTATTCCGGCACAAGCAAGGCGATGGAGCAGATCTACATCGGCGAAGGGCGGGCGCTGGACCCTGCGAAATACTGCATCATCGTCGTCAACCAGATCGGTAACGGTCTTTCCAGCTCTGCGAGTAACACCGGCGGTTCATTGGCTGGCCCTGGGTTCCCGAATGTCAGAATTGGCGATGACGTCAGTGCCCAGCACACATTGCTCACCGAATACTTTGGCATCGAGAGCCTGGCGTTAGTGGTCGGGGGATCGATGGGCGCGCAGCAAACCTACGAGTGGGCTGTGCGCTATCCAGACTTTGTCAAACGCGCCGCAGCTATAGCGGGCACCGCGCGCAATAGCGAACATGACTTCCTGTTCAGCGAAATACTGATTGATGCGATAACCACCGATCCGGCCTTCCGGGCTGGCTTATACGGCTCATCGGCGGCAGTGGCGGCCGGGCTCAAGCGCCACGCGAAAGTTTGGACATTGATGGGCTGGAGTACCGCGTTCTTCCGCGCCGAGCGGCATAAGGCGCTGGGTTTCGAGTCGATGCAGGTATTCGTCGACAGCTTTATGACGAACTACTTTGCAGCAATGGACCCTAACAACCTCCTGACCATGGCCTGGAAATGGCAACGGGGCGATGTCAGTCGAAACACGGGCGGTGATCTTGCGGCGGCCCTGGGGCGAATCCGAGCGAAAACCTATGTCATGCCCATCTCACATGACCAGTTCTTTACCGTGGACGATTGTCTGTCGGAGCAGAAAATGATCCCGAACAGCGAGTTCAGGCCATTGCAATCAATCGACGGTCACCTCGGACTTTTTGGCACCGATACGCAAATGCTCAATCAACTGGACGCCCATCTGGCAGAGCTGCTTTCGTCCCCGACACATTGAAAAAAGCTTCAAAAAAAATAGCACAGGGCACCTGTGCTAGACCCAGAACAATTTTAAAAAAAACAGGGTTGAAGATGAACATAATAACAACAGCACATGCTTTGCGCGCGGCCAATACGCTCAAGTCGAGTTCTGATGCTAGCGTCGACTGCCTGAGAAAAAACAATACCCACTGCCGAATTATGCATGCGTTTCAGTTGGCGACTTTAATGCTTGGCCTACAACTTCCGATTGTGTGCCACGCACTGGATATCGATCCTGGCGACTATACGCCAATGCCAGACGGCACACAGCTCGGGCTGCTGTATTTACAGCATGCAGAACGTCACGATTATTACGTGCGCGGCAATCAGTTAAGCGACAAATATAACCTGTACTCGGATGTCAGCATTCTGAGGGGGGTCAGCTATCAAGCGTTTGCAGGCGTCCTGACGAATATCCAACTGCTATTGCCTTTTGGCCACTTGTCGGCCGGTGGCGCTATAAAAGGCATGGGCAGCGAAAGCGGAATGGGCGATCCGATTCTGGCCAATGCGGTCTGGATCCATCAGGACCCTTCAACAAACCGCGCATTGGCCGTCACTCAATATCTTTTTTTGCCAATAGGCGACTACAACAAGAATAAAGAGTTGAATATTGGGGAGAACCGATGGAAGTATGTCTTGCAGGGCGGATACATGCACGGCATCGGCAGCCGCGTCATTCTGGATTTCGTTGCTGACGTGACTTTTTTCGGCGACAACGATCGTTATTCCTCCCGCGACCTGACGCTGAAGCAGGACCCGCAGTATCAGATGCAAGGATTCATCAGGTACATGTTCAGTGAGCGCGCGGCTATGCATGTCGGTTATTCCCGGCTATGGGGCGGGCAGAGGAAAGTTGACGGAACTGAACTGGAAGATGAAAGCCGTCAAGCAAAAATAATGCTGGGCGGGTCTTATTTCGTGACGCCGAAAACTCAGTTGCTTGCGACATTGGGGCGAGACCTTTCAGTTGAAAATGGCTTCAAGGAAGACTCTCGCGTCAATCTTCGATTGCTTTACGTATTCTAAGTCACTGAGCAACGCCGGCTACGCCAGGAAAATCAGCGAAGACATCACCAGGGCGGCGGCCTGACAGGCGTCGCTCCGTTGCGAGAATCACTTCTCGCAGCCCCTTTACGGCCGCCCGGCGGTGGCCGTTTTTTTTGCGGGGCGGGAAACGTTCGCAACCCTCAACCCATGCAAATCATCTCGGTCACGCTTTATACCCATTTAATCCCTGTGTTCGGTTTTTTTATAATCACTTAAGTCGCATAACGTTGGATATTTTTTTCGACACTGCTCATCCCGTGCTAGTATTCTGGTGAGCTGTAAATACTAATAAAAACAATACTCCACGGCCATCCTCGAGTGCTTTCAACTTTGCGTAGGAGCGCAATAAGAGCCAGGGTGACGGCCCTCAAGTGAGACTTCAAGTATGCCGACCGTCATTACTCCAAAGGAACTTCTCAAGTGGGTGCCAGGCGTAGTTCTCAGCTCAAGCGAAGAACTCGGATGGAAAGATATGCAGCAACGCTCATATCGATATAAAGGTCAGGACGTCCTCATTCCACCCCTTGATCATTTCATGATCGTTTATTACTTTGGCGGCCGTACACCGATGGATCGCTGTGTGGATGAGGGCTGGACACGTACCGCTTGCGCGCCGGGCGATATTTCCCTGCTTACGATGTCACAGGACTCCCATTGGAACTGGACGCAAGACATTGATGTTTCTCATCTCTATCTTTCCAATGCGCTGATGTCTCGTGTGGCCATGGATGTTATGGAGCGTCCGATTGAAGAGGTGCGCCTGCATGATCTGCTCCGTACCCAAGACACGATCCTCACGGCTATTGTCGGCGCAATTACCAATGAAGTAAGAAGTCGTGGGATTGGTGGCGCATTGTATGTGGAAGCCTTGAGCATGCAGTTGGCCATTCACCTTCTACGGCATTACGCCAGTGTCACCTTTAAAGAGTCCAGTGCGCCTGGTCGGCTGTCGCAACAACAAAAAAAGTACTTGCTCGAGTTCATCGATGCTCATCTGGAGGAGTCCATACGCCTGGACGAAATGGCCGATGCCGTAGGGTTGGGCGTCTGGACGTTTTCCAGGAAATTCAGCGAATCGTTCGACTGTTCGCCACACACCTTTGTTACCGAACAGCGCATCGAACGGGCCAAGCGAATGCTGTACAGCGGCACACTTTCGATTAAGGAAATTGCCTATCATTGTGGGTTTTCAGATCAGGCGCATTTGACCCGTGTCCTGCGCAGCAAACTTGGCGTAACGCCTACGCAACTAAGGAAAACAAACAACCTGGAATAGTGTTCTTACAACGATCGGAAAGTAATTTTCTGCTTCGCCGAACAACCATCAGCGAAGTCAAGCCATCGCCGGCCAACGGCTACCGGAAAGAAACATGGACCTTTTAGATATTCTATCCTCGGCTGTCGTAACCGTATTGGTGGTGGCACTGATTGCACTTAGACGCACGGACAGGAAAATCCCGATCGAAGACATCCCTCAGGAGCGTGCCAAGTGGGAAGAGAAGGTTCGCGGTAAGTCCCGGTCAGCCCTCACACGGCGCCCACTCGCACCCTCTATTCCAGAACCGTATGTGCCTCGCGAATCCGCAACCGTCGCCGAGGCCCCATCGGAGCCAGGCGATAAAACATAACGCCGGTATCCCGCGACGGCGAGCAGCGCGTTAACCCGCTGAAATGGTCAGAACGTCTGACCCATGGAAAACTGGAACACCTGTTTATCCGCGTTCTCCGGCGTGCGAATCGGATAAGCCAGGTTGACACTCAACGGCCCCAGCGGGCTGTACCAGGTCACGCCAACCCCCACCGAACTGGCCATCTGGCTCAGGTCCACACCACCGCAGCCTTGGGTGGTGCTGAGGTAACACTTGTCCGAATACACCGTGCCCACATCCCAGAACAAGGAGGTCCGCACGGATTTGTTGTCTTTGATGAACGGCACAGGGAACAAGTACTCCGTGCCCCCGGTAATCAGAATATTACCGCCCAGCGCCTCCGTAGTCCGGTCCGAGTAGTACGCTTGACCTGCGCTGGCATAGGTCCCGGTCGCCGGGGTATTGCGCGGGCCGAGCGTGCCGCTTTCAAAACCACGTACCGTGCCTTCGCCGCCGGCCGTATAGCTCTCATAGAACGGCAACCCGTCCGTGGAGCCATAACCGTTGCCGTAACCGAGCTTGGTATGGAAGCGCAGGGCGGTGGTATTGCTGACCGGCAGGAAGGTTTGCCCCGTATAGTCGATTTTGTAGAAACTCAGGTCACTGCCGGGCACCGTCACCGTCAGGTTGAGGTTCTGCGCGTGCCCGCGCGTGGCCAGTACGCCTTTGTTCAAGGTCGACTCCGACCAGCCTGCGCTGGCCTTGAAGTTGGTGAATTCCTTGCCTTCGCGCTCGATGAAATCGTAGATCTCGTCGGCGCTGTAGGTGCCCGGCTCGATGCTGTCGTGTTGTGCGGTCAGGCCGAACGTCAGGCGCGAGGTCTCGTTGATCGGGTAACCGAGGCTGGCACCCAGGCCAAAACTATTGATGGCGTAATAGGACACCCCGTCATCGTAGTATTTGTTGTAGTCGGTTTTGCTGTAGAACGCGTTGTAGCCCAGGCTAACCCCATCGGTGGTGAAGTAGGGGTCGGTGAAACCGATGTTGTACTTGCTCTGGTAGGACGAACGGGTCAGCCCCAGGCTGGCGTAATTGCCCGTGCCAAGAAAGTTGTTCTGGGTAATCGACCCGCCAAGGATCAGGCCCGAACTCTGGGCGAAGCCGACGCTGGCCGTGATCGAGCCGGAGGCTTGTTCTTCCACGGCGTAGTTCACATCCAGCTGGTCATCCAGCCCGGCCACGGCCGGCGTCTCGACGTTCACTTCCTTGAAGAACCCCAGGCGTTCCAGGCGCACTTTGGATTGGTCGATCAGGTAGGTCGACGCCCAGCCGCCTTCCATCTGCCGCATTTCGCGACGCAGCACTTTGTCGTCGGTCTTGGTATTGCCTCGGAAGTTGATGCGATTGACGTAAGCCCGCTTGCCGGGGTCGATGCTGAAAGTGATGTCTACCGTGTGGTCTTCTTCATGCACCTGAGGCGTACCGTTGACGTTGGCGAACGTATAGCCTTCGTTGCCCAGGCGGCGGGTGATCAGTTCCGAGGTGGTGGTCATCAACTTGCGCGAAAACACCTGGCCCTTTTGCACCAGCAATAATGACTGGACCTGCTCTTGCGGGACTTTCAGCTCGCCGCTCAGCTTGACTTCACGCACCGTGTATTTCTGGCCTTCCTGGATGTTCACGGTGATATAGACGTGCTTTTTATCCGGGGTCATGGAGACCTGGGTCGAGGTGATATCCATGTTGATATAGCCACGGTCCAGGTAATAGGAGCGCAGCCGTTCGAGGTCGCCGGAGAGTTTCTCCCGTGCGTATTTATCGTCGTTCTTGAAAAATGACAGCCAGTTGCTGGTCTTGAGCGTGAATTGGTCGATCAACGCGTCGTCGGGGAACACCGTATTGCCCACCACGTTGATGTGCTGGATCGACGCCACTTCGCCTTCATCGATCTTGATCTTCAGGCCGACCCGATTGCGCGGCTGGGCCACGACCTCGGTGTCGACCGAGGCCGAGTAACGGCCCTGGGCAACGTATTGACGCTGCAACTCGTTGCGCACGCCTTCCAGGGTGGCGCGCTGGAATATCTCGCCTTCGGCAAGGCCCGATTGCTTCATGCCTTTCATCAAATCTTCGGTGGAGATCGCCTTGTTGCCCTCGAACTCGATGCTGGCAACCGAAGGACGCTCGACGACATTGATAATCAGCACATCACCTTCGCGACTCAGCTGGATATCCTGGAAGAACCCGGTCTTGAACAACGCGCGAGTGGAATCCACCAGGCGCCGGTCATCCGCTTCGTCGCCGACGTTCAGCGGCAATGCGCCGAATACGCTGCCCGCCGAGACGCGTTGCAGGCCATTGATTCGAATATCCGAGATTTTGAAGCCTTGGGCGAGTGCCAGTGAGGTATTGAGCAGCAGCGCAACCGAGCAGAGCAGGCGCGAAAAATTCATCAAGATCTTTTCCAGAACACATCGACAAGCAGCGCCGGCGTGCTGGGTTCACTCGCCGACCGGTGAACAGCCAGCATAAGAGTGCGCGGCGTTTGGTGCGGTTAACCGAATGTCAAGTTAGGTAAAGGTGGGCCTGATAACCTGCGCAAAGGCTGATAATGGACAACCCCACACTGACGAGCCCACGATGATCTGCGTACTGTTGGTCGACGACGACCAGGAATTGACGGAAATGCTCAGCCAATACTTGGCGCGCGAAGGTTTTGAGGCCACGGCCGTGCATACGGGCGAGGAGGGCGAGGTCGAGGCGCTGTCGGGGCGCTACAGCATTGTGGTGCTGGACGTCATGCTGCCCCAGCGTTCGGGTATCGAGGTGCTGCGGCGCATCCGCGCGGTCAGCCAAGTGCCCGTGGTGCTGCTGACCGCCCGTGGCGACAACATCGACCGCATCACCGGCCTGGAACTCGGCGCCGACGATTACGTGCCCAAGCCCAGCTCCCCGGGCGAGCTGGTGGCACGGCTGCGCGCGATCATGCGCAGGGTGCAGCCGGTGGGCCAGCCGCTCACCGAAGTGATCAAGACCGGCGCGCTGGTGTTGTGGCCCGGCAAGCGCCAGGCCCTATGGAGCGGTGTCGAGCTGGGCCTGACCAGCACCGAATTCAGCCTGCTCGAAGAACTGGCCCGCAACGCCGGCCAAGTGGTGAGTAAAAAGGACCTGTCCCTCAACGCCCTGGGCTGCCCGCTGACCCGCTACGACCGGCGCATCGACGTACATATCAGCAGCATCCGGCAGAAGTTGGGGCCGCGCCTGGACACCAAGGCCTGGATCCAGAGCGTGCGCGGCCTTGGCTACCTGTTGATCGCCGAATGACCCGGCCCAGCCTGCTGTTCTGGAAACTGTTCCTGGCCTTCTGGCTGGCGACCACCCTGACGTTTCTGGTCGGGATCGGCGTGCTTGAACTGAGCCGTTTTCGCCCGAGCGACCCGTATGTGGAAGCCATTCTGGCAGCGGAAACCGGGCTGCTCGAGCGCGTCGGTGTCGACGCGGCAGGCCAGCTCCTCACGGTCTGGGAACGTCCGCCGGATGAGAACATCGGCGTCTATGACAGCAACGGTCACTTGATCGTGGGGTCGCCCGTTGAACAACCGGCCTATGAACGAGCGGTCACCAGCAAGGAAGGCCTGGCGCTTTCGATCAGGTCCACCCACGCCCCCGGCAACGTCCCCGGCCGGCCCTGGCACCAGATCCCGCTGCTCATCGGCACGTTGATGAGTGCGCTGTTCAGCGGCTACATGGCGTACTACCTGGCCTGGCCGCTGGCCTACTTGCGTCGGGCGATGAGCGATGTGGCCCAAGGACGCTTCGAAACCCGGGTCAAACCCGCCATGGGCAAGCGCCGCGATGAAATCGTCGACCTCGCCGAAGACTGCGACCGCATGGCCAACCAGCTCAAGGTGCTGGTGCAAGCCCAGCAGCATCTGCTGCACGACATCTCCCATGAATTGCGCTCGCCGCTGACGCGCATGCAAGCGGCCATCGGCCTGTTGCGCCAAGACCCTGCACGCATGGAAATGCTCGAACGCATCGAGCATGAATCCGAACGCATGGACACCCTGATCGAAGCGCTGCTGACCCTGGCTCGCCTGCAAGGCCGGCCCGAAAGCATCGAGCGCGAACCCGTGGACATCATCGAGTTGCTGGCGATGATTGTCGAAGATGCGCAGTTCGAAGCCGGCATCAAAGGCTGCCGCGTACACCTACAGGCTTGCCCGCCGTTTATCGCCTGTGTCAACGGTGAGTTGCTGTACCGCTGCTTTGAGAACGTGATCCGCAACGCCGTGCGCTACACGCGGCCGGACACCACGGTGCTGGTTTCAGCGCGCATCAATCCCGACGCGAGCCGCCTCACTGTGGCGATCAGCGACCACGGGCCGGGCGTCGACAACGATCGATTGCACAGCATCTTCCAACCGTTCGAGCGTGGCGCGGGGGACGCCAGCGTCGGCTTTGGCCTGGGCTTGGCCATCGCCGCGCGGGCAGTGCAGATGCACGGCGGCAGCATCGTGGCTCGCAATGAGTCAGGCGGCGGGCTGACCGTTGAGGTCAACCTGCACAACGCGCGATCTTTACACGACATTACATTGGCTTGACCGCCCTGTACGTCGCCGCTCATTAGACTTGTCGCCATTGTTTGAGCGGAGGTGGCGATGTTTCAGGTGCATAAAAAGGGCTTTGTGCCCGGCAGGAAAATGGTCGATGGTCTGGTCCCGTATGACTTCTTTTGTGAAGACAGCCCGACGATCAATATCTTCGTGTTTACCGGCGCCGCCACCCCCGACGCAACCGTCGAGGAGCAGACGCTGTGGGGCTTCACCCGCCTGGAGCGGTTCGAGGCGATGACCAACGCGCTGGTGAGCAACAAGAAACACGCCGGCTGGTTTCAAAGCGTGAATGTACTGACCGGGCCCAACCAGAACGGCACGCAAAGCGTGAAATTCCAGCGCGTGCTGAAAATCATCAAACACGCCAGCAGCACGCAAAAAGTCGATTATGAGATTCTGACCGACGAAGGCGACACCTACTTCACCCGGCAAACCGTTGCGGCGAACAGCGCGCAAACCGTCATCTATTCGGCGGAGTCGTCCGCTCGTAGCGCGTGATTATCTCACGAGCCTGGCGGGCGTGAGGCGCGCCTGTTCGTCCAGTCACGCGTGTTATCTCTGCCCAAGACGCCTTGCTTTTTTCGCGCTATCGATCACCGTCCGGTCCCCCATCAAGCGCTACAAAAAGCGTGGGCAGTACTGGGGCAGAGGACTTCAACAACATTGACGTTAACAAGCACCTGAAGAAGAAAATCAGGCCATGGGCTCTTGGGCGCAAGAGCTGGCTCTTCGCAGGGTCTTTACGCCGTGGCAAACGGGCGGCAGCGATCATGAGCTTGATCCAGTCGGCGCGGCTCAGCGGGCATGATCCGTATGCTTATCTCAAAGATGTGCCGACGCGGCTGCCGACGCAGCGGGCAAGTGAGATTACCGAGTTGCTGCCGCATAAATGGGCGCCCGTTCAACCGCCCAAAGTATGTTGGGCAGGTGCGGACAGCGCTGGTACTGGGGTTGCCGGAGCAGCGGGTCGGCTCATCGCTAATGTGACGAGACGTACATAGATGGCGTGGACGGCGCAGGCAGTGCGTAGGTCGCCTTCATCCATTCGATCTCTGCCTGGGGCGTGCGCCCAAAGAAACGTTTGAATTCGCGGCTGAATTGCGAGGCGCTTTCGTAGCCTACATTGAACGCCGCCGTCGAAGCGGTCATAGCGTTGCGTAGCATCAGTAATCGCGCCTGGTGCAAGCGCGTCGACTTCAGGTATTGCATCGGCGACGAGTCCGTCACGCTGCGAAAGTGCAGATGAAAATTGGGCACGCTCATGCTCGCTTCTTGGGCAAGGGACACCACATCCAGGCGCTCCTGGTAGCAACTATGGATCTTGCGGATCGCACGAGTGACCTTACCAAAGTGACCCTGGCGATTGAGCGCGGCGCGCATCGAGCCACCTTGCTCGCCGGTTAGGATGCGGTAGTAGATCTCCCGCACCAGCGACGGCCCAAGTATTTGCGCTTCGCCCGGACTGCTCATCGCCTCAAGAAAGCGTAGCGTCGAGGCGCGCAGCAAATCGTCCATTGGCGAGGCATACATGCCCTTGGGCTGGGCATCACTTGGCCCGAGAGCTTCATCCATTTGCAGTATCAACTCGCTGGCCATTTGTAAGTCGAGGCGCATGTAGACCGCCAGCATTGGCTGCGCCTCGCTGGCATCGGTCTCCATGGTGAAAGGAACTGGGACGGACACCACTAGATAGTGCTGGGCGTCATAAACGTATACGTCATCGCCCAGATAGCCACGTTTGCGCCCTTGACACAGGATCACGATACCCGGGTCATACAGCACCGGAGTGCGAGTCAGTGGCCGATTCGAACGCAAAAAGCGGATATCCTCTAGCGTGCTGAGGTTGTAGCCCTCGACCGGCGCGAGGGTTTCCATCAAATGCACCATGCGCGAGGTGCGTGAGTCGGCCCGATTCATTGATGTCCCCTCTGCTGGCCGCTCAACCGTCGGTGGTAAGAGTCAGCGCTTCCCATTGATCAATCTCCCTGGCCGTGCGATTCAGCTTGTCACGTACCAGTCCCAACGCGTCACTGCCCAATAATAAGTGTGCCGGTGGTGTCGGGCTGGCAATAACCTGCAACATCGCTTGCGCCGCTTTTCGCGGGTCGCCAAGCTGTTTGCCGCTCTTTTCTTCGCGGGCCTTACGTACCGGGTCGAAACTGGCGTCATAGTCAGCAATGCTTCGTGGGGTGCGCTGCATCGAACGACCGGCCCAGTCAGTGCGAAACGAACCAGGTGCCACGGCGGTCACGAAGATGTTGAAAGGTAGCAGTTCTTTGCTCAGCGTATCGGAGATACCTTCGAGAGCAAACTTGCTCCCGCAGTAGTACGCGATGCCCGGCATCGTGATGGTGCCGCCCATAGAAGTGATATTAAGAATATGACCAGTGCGACGCTTGCGAAAATAAGGCACGAAAGCCTTGGTCACCGCTACCGCGCCGAACACGTTGACGTCGAATTGGCGACGCATTTCCTCCAGCGGCGACTCTTCAAAGATGCGCTCATGACCGTAGCCGGCGTTGTTGACCAACACGTCGACTGGGCCGTGGGTTGCTTCAATAGCAGCTACTACGCTGTCGATCCGGGCGAAGTCAGTGATATCCAGAATCACCCCATGAGCATGATCCACCGAGAGCGCCTGAAAGGCGCGCAAGGCGGCTTCACTACGCACGGTACCTATGACACGGTGGCCCGCTGCAAGAGCTTCTTGCGCCAGCGCGTTGCCGAAGCCACTGCTCACCCCCGTGATGAATATGGTTTTTCTGCTGTTCATGGCGACTTCCAATAAGTAGGGACGAGGCCATGATATCTATCGAAAACTCGGTCACCTATGCCGGTTTGTCTTAGAGCATTGCCTATTCCTATCAGAGTCAACAGTTAAGTGGGCGCGCGTTTAACCACGCAACATGTGTGTTGAATGGACACTTATGTCAATTCCATGCAATTGAACCGCCGAGAGCTGTTTTTCTGCTTCGCCAGCGGTAAGAGGTCTTTCACAGTACTCTCGACTTAGAAAAACAATTGCGTCATTACCGTCAGGATTGTCGGAATAACCGGGGTGTTTTGATATCTCTGCGAGCAAGTCTTCCGAGACTGGAACGACATGAAAATGTGCGCTGAAGTCAGGAGAAAATCCCAATTTGTAGAACATTACTTTGTAAGGGGAATACACCTTTGCCAGCAGACGCTCCGAGGTTTTCATCACCAAACCGAGAGATGACATGGCTTCGTCGCTCAAATCGCTGAGATCTGAAGCCGTCTCTTCAGATGAAATTATCAAATACCCGTCGTAACGTGAATCTCGCCGATGAGTTACTATCCAGTGGGTGTTGCTGAAAACTCTTAGCTCGTCCATGTAGCTCCAGTTAAACGATGTATTTATGTTGACGGTACAACCTACATTTCTTGCCCAACGATATGCAACCAATTGTCGCACGGCCCAAAGTCGTCTGGTCAAGACGGGTTTGCCATACGCTTACATTGCTGCGACGTTGGTTGATCCCGTTATCATAGGATTACTTCACGAGAGCAGATCCAGCTATGCCAAGGTCGTCATTCGCCATCCGAGTTTTGTTTGCCTGTTGCCTTTTGGTCGCAACCACCAATCACATTCGAGCAGATTTTCAGCATGGGTTGCTCTGGGACTACGGATACGGGGCCAGCGCCTATTGGGCTAGCCGTATTTTCTGGGGGGCGCTTACGTTTTTTGACCCGCTGGCGGCACTGCTCCTTTTCATAAAACCAAGGGTGGGCATCATCCTTACAGCAGTAATCATTCTGGCTGACGTCGCCCATAACACCTATTACGTTGCATTGAACCAGCAGTGGCTGGAGCCGTTTTACCTGTCCCAGGTGGCGTTTCTTGTCGCGGTTCTTCTACTTTCGCCTATTGCCTGGAACTTCACCCGTCGTCGCGTAGCACTAATCAACACGATTCGATTGTGAAGTGTTCCAATGAGGAGCAGCGTCGCTCAGTATTATCAGGATGTTCAATGCACAGGGGCTCCTATGCAGCGTGTCATGATTATTGGCCAACCAGGGTCAGGAAAAAGTACGCTGGCTCGGGCGATGGGCAAGCACACAGGTCTTCCGGTCATCCATATCGACACGATCCATTGGCAACCGGGATGGGTTGAGCGAAACGCTGATGAGAAGACTCGCCTTTGTCACGAGGCCGAGGCTCGCGATCAGTGGATTTTTGAAGGTGGCCATTCGGCCACCTGGGATAACCGTATTGCCAGAGCCGACCTCTTAATATGGATTGATCGGACGCCGGTACTTCGGTTTTGGCGTGTGTTTCTTAGAACTTTGACCCAGCGTGGTAGCACTCGCCCCGACCTTCCAGAGGATTGCCCAGAGCAGCTAAAGAACCTTCTAGCGCTTTTCAACTTCATGTGGACTACCCGTAAATCGGCGCGTGCCAAGATGAGGCAGCTTGCGGCAACGGCGCCCTCAACATGTCGCGTCGTCTGTCTGCGATCCAACCGTCAAACCAGACGGTTTCTGTCAAGTATTCGGGACGTGCGTTGCGGACAGTCGTCGTGAAAAGTCCAGGTTCCGACAAAGCCGCTGCGTGATTGAAGAGCGCTGAGCGCCAAAGTCACGGTGTATTACTCAAGCGAGTACCCACTGGTGCGCAAGCAACTGGTCAATCTCACTCGCTCTCTGCGTCGGCCATCTTTCAAAAAAACATACGGGTGTAGATCAAGCTCTATGAGCTTTTTCTCGTTCAAGCAGAGGGGGAGGTCGTGTTGAACGTTTGTGCAAGGTCTTCTGCTTTCGCAAAGAGCAGCATTTCCAGATCACCTATCTCGACGTCAAGTTTTCGGGAGACGCTCATGAGTAACTCGATGTAGGTTGAGTAGACACTGGTCGTTGCAATTCGAATCCAGCTTTGTTAGATCGCCTGAGCCTTCATGCGTGGCCAATGACCCATTTGAATGAATGGTGAACAAGGGTGGTATCAAGCGTCCACATGTAGATCTTCGGAAGTGTTGGCAGGTGCTGTCTGGCATATAAAAACAAGGTGTTTTCGAGAGTCTGCATGGACGTGGCAATGTATTGGGCGAGGTCTCTATGTTAATTCAGCATCAAATTTGCAGCTAACGTGTATCCGTCCGGCCAAGTCATCTGCCCAGCCCCGAAGAGCCAGGACATGGTGTGCACTTACATTTAAGTGGGCACCAGTTCTAACCTTTTAAGCGGATATTTCATGCAGCCAACACGCCGTTCCTATTCCAAATCCTTCCCTGCTGGTCAATGCAGATACTTTGCCGCAGGCCAGATAGGGGAGCTACATTTTCAACAGAATCGGCCAGAAGCCGACATCTGAAGAGCATCAGTGTGAGCTGCTAGACCTGGCGCTCCAGCGCGGTGGGTAAAGTCATGGGGCTCGGTTTACAGTGAGGCGTCTCGGGGCCGGAGACGCCATGTGGTGTCCAGATTGCCACAGTCTTTCAGAGGCGGTACAGACTGCCGAAGTCAGCGCCATCCATCGGCGTGCTGTCCGTGCAGCCTGTCATCGGCAAACCCTGTGACCATCCTGCCGCCAAGGCCTGCACATCACGCAAGGGATCGGACGCCTTGGCGCGTTCATTGCGAATGCGGCAGGTTTCAGGATCAGTGGCAAACAGACCGCGAGCGAAGACTCGACCCTGCTCGGCCAGCTTGGCGGTCTTCGGCCCGCGGATCTCCGCGAAGCGCTGCAAGGCTTCATCAAGGCCGTTCGTTCCTTCCAGGCATCTAGCAAGGTGCCAAGCGTCTTCCAACGCCTGACAAGCGCCCTGGCCCGATGTCGGCAACGGCGCGTGCGCCGCATCTCCCACAAGCAGCACATTAGCCCGGCTCCACGTGTGCAGCGGCTCCAAGTCGTGCACGGCAATCATCCGGATGGCGTGCGCCGGCGTCGCCTGGATGATACGGGCGATAGGCTCCGGCCATCCCGCGAACAGATCCTCGATCTCCTTGCGCATATCGGCTGCGGGCGTCGCCCCTGACAATGGCCGCGCCTGCGCCGCTGCCCAGTAGACCAACTCCGGCCGGACCGGCACGCATCCGAAGCGATTGCCCGACCCCCAATAATCCTGAATCGCTATATCGCTCACCAACGCACTTTCCCCCTGCGCCACACCTATCCAGTTCACAAATCCCTGATAAACCGGCATGTTGTCCCCCGCAACGAACCCGCGTGCCACCGACCCCATGCGGCCATCTGCGCCGATAAGCAGATCTGGACGGATACTCACCCCGTTCTCGAAGCGCGCTACCGCTTTGCCATTAGCCTCCAGATCGATCCCCACCGCCCGATGCCCGAACTCCACCGGGATTCCGCTCTGTGCCGCATGCTTGAGCAGCACTGCCTGCAAGTCCCTCCGCAAAATGGTATGAGTCGGATATCCCATTGTCTGGTCCAGCAGCGCGATATCGATGCCCCCCAACGAATTGCCCGCAGCGTCCTGGCGGCGCACTACCACTGGCCGGCCACCCGCTGCCGCGATGTCTTGGAGGAGGTCCAGTTCCTCCAGCACAAAGCCAGCGTTGGGCCAGAGCGTCACGCCAGCCCCCATGGTCGCTGGCCCCGTCCGGCGCTCATATACCCGGGGACTGTGTCCCCGCTTGCGCAATGCAAGCGCCACGCTCAACCCCGCAATTCCGCCGCCAAGTATTCCGATTTCCACGCTGGATCTCCTATTCAATCCGTCCCGACACGCCATCGGCGACAACCCATCGGACGAGACGGCATCTTAGATTCCGTCAATGGGGAGAACTATTATGTAAAAATGGGCGACTTTAATACCTTAATCGGGATAATCATGCGCAATGCCCTCGACCTGAACACCGTCCGTGTATACGTGGCGGTCGTCGATGCACAAAGCTTTTCCGGCGCGGCGCGCCTACTGTCCCTGCCATCCTCTAACGTCAGCCGCCACGTCGCCTCGCTGGAACGCAGATTGGGCGTCCGCTTGCTGGAGCGCAGTACTCGCCACCTGCGCATGACTGAAGCCGGCAGACTTCTCTACGAACGTGCAAAACCTTTGCTCGATTCCTTGCTCTCCACTGAGGAAGAACTTGGCGCGGTGCAGCGTGAACTGCGGGGGCCCTTAAGGATGTGCATGCCAGGCGAAGCGCCAAGGCTACTGGCCCCTATCCTGGCCGAATTCTGTAGCCTCCATCCTGGCGTCGAATTGGAGTGCGACACGCGCCTGACCGGTTTAGAAGCGCTCCGGGAAGACGTGGACCTCTCTATCGTCTTCCATCGTGGGCGCCAGGATGACAGCACCATCATCACCCGCGAACTCGCTACGCTACCCAGCATTGTGGTCGCGGCACCCGCTCTGTTAGCCAAAACGGGAACTCCGCGCCAAGTGCGCGAACTAGAGTCCTTGCCGTGCATTACTACACTGAGCGCATTGAAGGGCCAGCCCTGGCTGTTTCTCGACGGCACAGGCGAAATCGTGAAGGTATCTGTGCGTAGTCGCTATCGTGTCAACAGTGGAGAACTTGCGTTGGCGGGCGCGCGGCAAGGCATCGGTTTCGCGATAGTGGCAGCCTATCCATGCCAGGAAGATCTTGCCGCGGGCCGATTGCGGGAAGTGTCGCTGGACCTGCGCCCTGCGCCGCTGCAATTGCTTGGCGCGTACAGCCACCGGCATTCCGTGACTGCGCGGGTTCGGGCGTTGCTGGAATTTATACAGCTGCGGTTGGAACGAGTTGGGAGCGGCTCAAGATAAGGGGCCGCCAAGGATCAAGTCCGAAAGCGTCCCACCAGCCCGCTCAGCTCCGCAGCCAAGCGTGACAGCGCATGGCTCGCGGCGTTGGTCTGCAAGGCGCCCGCCGCGGATTGCGCCGACAGGTCGCGGATCGCCAACAGGTTGCTGTCGACCTCACGGGCAACCTGGGCCTGTTCTTCGGCGGCACTGGCAATCACCAGGTTGCGCTCGTTGATCTGGCCGATGGCCGCGAAGATATCCTCCAGCACCACCCCCGACGCCTGGGTGATTTCCAGCGTGCCTTGCGCCCGCGCCGTGCTGCTGCGCATCGAATCCACCGCGTGTTCGGCAGTGCTCTGCACGCTGGCAATCATCTGTTCGATCTCGCGGGTCGATTCCTGGGTGCGGTAGGCGAGGGTGCGGACCTCGTCGGCCACGACAGCAAACCCCCGACCGGCTTCACCGGCCCGGGCTGCTTCGATCGCCGCGTTGAGGGCCAGCAGGTTGGTCTGCTCCGAGACGGCCCGGATCACGTCGAGCACCTTGCCGATGTTGCGCACTTCATTGGCGAGGTGCTGGATACGCTCGGCGCTGCCCTGAATTTCGGCGGTCATCGATTGCGTACCGCTGATGTTTTCGCGTACCTGCTGACGGCTCTTTTCCGACAGCGTATTGGAGGCGGTGGCCGCTTGCGAAGTCGACACCGCGTTGCGCGCCACTTCTTCGACCGCACTGGTCATCTGGTTCACCGCGGTCGCGGCCTGTTCCAGCTGCATGTCCTGCTGCTGGAGGCCACGGTTGCTTTCTTCGGTGACGGCGTTGAGTTCTTCAGCGGCTGAGGCCAACTGCGTGGCTGAGTCAGCGATCTGGATCAGTGTTTCACGCTGGCTCGCCTGCATGCGTTGCAGTTCAAGGAACAATTCGCCAATTTCGTTGCGGCCAGGCGAGACGACTTCGCGGGTCAGATCGCCCCCGGCAATGCGCTTGAAGTGCTCGCCGGCCGCGCGCAATGGGCGCAGGACGGTGCCCGAGATGAATACCCAGCAGACGACAGCGAGTGCCAGGGTCAGCAGGATCAAGGCAATGGCCAGGGTTTGCGAAGTCTGCAGCCGCGCAGCCGCCTCCGTGTTGATCTCCTGGGCACGGGCATCCAACGCGCCGACCAGCTTCACGCGAATCTCCTGAAGCTTGGTCATGCTGTTGCCGGCATCGATGTTGACTTGAAAATACTCTTCGGCGGAGCGCGCGCGCGTGGCGGCGCGTTGTCCGACGATGGCCGTGCCGTATACGGCGAACGCACGCTTGAGATCTTCGGCGAGGGCCTTCAACTGCGGGTCACGCAAGTCTGTGGTCGAGGCATTGACCTTGGCGATGGCGTCACTCCAGATCGCCTCACTGCGCACCAGCCGGGCTTCCGCGTCGTCGAAACGCCCGCCGACGGTCTCGATGAACGCCGAGGACACGTTGGCGCTGGTACGGATTGCCAGCAGCAACGCGTTGTTGATCCCGTCGATTTGTCGCGAGGTACGCCCCAACTCGTCAATGTGCTCGTGACTGCGTACCGCCGACCGCCAGCCGTTCAGGGTAGAGAACAACAGTGCAATAACGAACAGCAGCAACACCCCGATCATCCCGGTGCGAATTTTCAGATGGGCAAACATGGGCATACTCCGCAGACCACTTAAGTAATAGTGATCGTGCTATCCGCATTCACGCAGTGAACTTGAACGGCAGAAGTGGGAACTCGTTCGATTATCGAACCCTGAATTCAATGGCTCAGGTACATGGGCTGAATGGGGCGCGCACCGGGTTCAATCGAGCAGGCGACTGACCTCACGTAGACGCACGTCGTTCAGGTTCCCCGTCGACGCCAGCAGGTTGAGCTGCGCGAGCAGAATCGCGTAGCGTTGCTGGGCCAAACGTTGCTGGGTGTCCGTGACTTTCTGCTGTGCGTCCAGCACCTCCGTGTTGATGCGCGCACCGGCCTCGAAGCCGTGGGTCACCGACGTGAGGTTGACCTGGCTGGATTTCAGCGCCTGCTTGAGCGCCTGGTATTGGCTCATGCCGCTGGTCACTTGCAGGTAGGCCTGGCGGGCCATCAGCCCGGCGCTGCGGCGCGCATCTTCGAGTTCATCCAGGGCTTTGCTCTGCAACGCATGGGCTTCGCGCACGCGGCTGCTGGTACGGCCGCCGCCATACAGTGGCACGCTCAGTTTGACCCCGACCACCGTCTGGTTATAACGATTCTCCGGCAGGGTGACGTCGTACACATCGCCGCCGACCGAGGCAAAACGACCATGGGCGGCGATCAGGTCAAGGGTCGGCAAGTGGCCGGCTTGTTCCTTGTCGATGTCCATTTCGGCCAGGCGCTGGGCAA
The DNA here is from genome assembly GCF_002028325.1 of Pseudomonas veronii. NCBI lineage: Bacteria > Pseudomonadati > Pseudomonadota > Gammaproteobacteria > Pseudomonadales > Pseudomonadaceae > Pseudomonas > Pseudomonas veronii. The sequence goes on from NZ_CP018420.1 coordinate 3,411,327, forward strand.
TCTGCGCCCGCTGCACGGCGAGGTTGCCTTGTTGCGCGGTGGTGGCCCAGGCGCCGATCGCGGCGGGCACCGGAGCGCTGAATTGTGGCTCCTTGCCCGACCATGGGCGCGCCTGGGCGGCGGTCAATTGGGTGAGGGCTTCGGTGGCGATATCCAGCGCGCCGCGTGCGGCGATTTGCTCCGCGAAGGCCTGGTCGTATTTGGCCTGAACCTGTTCGAGCGCGTTGTGGGTGCTGGCGCCGTCGGCCAACAAACGCCGGGTGCGGTCCTGGCTCTCCTGCAGGGTTTGCAACTGTTGCGTGCGGGTGTTCAGCAGTTCCTGGTTAAGCAGTACGTCGAAGTAGGCGCGGGCGACACGCAGCATCAGGTCCTGGCGCGCCTGTTCGGTCTGCACCTCGCTGGCGCTGATCATCAGTTTGCTTTGGTCGTGGGCAACCACACTCTGCCAGCGCAACAGCGGTTGGGTGAGAACCACGGCATAGGCGTTGGTGTTATTGCGGTTGCGATGATAGTCGGACGAATCCTCGGCATCGACCCACGCCGCGCCGCCGGTGACCGACAGGTCCGGTAACAGGTTGGCACGGCTTTGCGGTTCTTTTTCCGCGGTGGCCAATTGTTGCGCCTGTGCGGCGGCGAACTTCATGTCGTGGGTCAGCGCCTTCTGGTACAGCTGGTACAAGTCTTCCGCCGCCGCATTGGCCGGGCAGCAGGCGAGGCTGAGGCCGCACAGGAAAGTGAGCAGTGTGATCGGGTCGAGATGCAGCCCTGGAATACGCAAGGGGATGTGCTCCACTGGAGAAGTTATCGGCTGAGGGTGCTTCTGCGCATCATCAGCACCATGGGAATGCCGATGGCCATGACCGCGCCCAATGTGCCGAACAGCATGCTGAACGCCAGCATTTGCGCTTGTTCACGCGCTTGCAGGTAAGGCATCAGGGCCAAGGCTTGTTGATGGCTTGCAAGGTTCAGGGACAGAAACAGCGGGTTGGATTCCACGCCGCCCCAGCCGCTGGCAACCAGGCTGGACTCGGTCACATGCTCGGACAGCAGGCGATAGCGCTCCCACGAAAACCGCGTGAGCAGGGTCGCGGCAATGGCGATGCCGACGCTGCCGCCCAACTGGCGCATCAGGTTGAGCACGCCCGAGGCGCCCGAGATCAACGTCAGCGGCAGACGGCGCATGGCCAGGTTGGTCAGCGGTACGAAGATCATGCCCAGGCCCAGGCCGCGAATCACCAGGGGCCAATAGAGCGTGTCCGGGTTGCTGTCGAGGGTGAACTGGGTGTGCAGGAACATCGCATAGCAGTACATGACGATGCCCAAGGTCACGAACACGCGCTCGTCGATCTTGTTTTCCTGGGACAGCTTGCCGATCACCAAGGTGCTGATGGCACTGGCCACCGCTCCGGGGAAAATCACCAGCCCGCTCTGGTACGCGCTTTGTGCCAGCAACGTCTGCAAAAACAGCGGCACCATGAATAACGTGCTGTACAGCCCGAAACCCACGCAAAACGCGCAGATGCAGCCCATCAAAAACTCGCGGTTCTGAAACAACGCCACATTGACGATCGGGTTGGTCGCGCGCCGTTCCCACCAGAAGAACCCCACTAGGCTGAAGCTGCTGAGCAACAGGCAGGCAACCGTCCAGTTCGATTCCATCCAGTCCCAATGCTCGCCGCGCTCCAGCAGGATCTGCAGGCTGCCGACGCCCAGGGCCAGCAGGCAGAAGCCGCTGTAGTCGACGCTGCTGGGTTTGCTTTCATTGGCGGAATCGCCGATGCACAGCCAGCACAGCAGCAGGGCCACGGCACCGATAGGCAGATTGATCAGGAATATCCAGTGCCAGGACAAGGTGTCGATCAGATAGCCGCCGACGGTGGGGCCCAACGTCGGCCCCATCATCACGCCAACGCCGTACAACGCCATGCCGCTGCTGACCTTCTCCTTGGGGAATACGTCGTAAATGATTGCCTGTGAAATCCCCAGCAACCCGCCTCCCGCCAAGCCTTGCAGTACGCGGAACGCCACCAGTTGCCAGAGTTCGGCGGAAAAGGCGCAGCCCACGGATGCCAGCACGAACACTGCCGTGGAGACCAGGTAATAAGTGCGCCGCCCGAACCAGGCCGACAGCCAGCCGCTGACCGGCAGGATCACTACGTTGGCCACCACGTAGCCGGTGGACACCCAGGAGATTTCATCGACCGACGCCCCGTAGGTGCCCATCAGGCTGGGAATCGCCACGTTGACGATGGTCACGTCGAGCAGTTCCATCATCGACACCAGCGTCACGGTCAGCGCAATCAGATACGGCGACTTCATAACGTGTGGCTGCCGTGCTGTTGCGTGGCGACTTCGACGAAGGCGCTCATGCCGGGGCTCAACAAGGCTTTGTAGTCATCCGGCACGTCTTTGAGGGCAATCCTGACCTGCACGCGCTGCACCACCTTGGTGAAGTTGCCGGTAGCGTTCTCTTGGGGCAGCAGTGAAAATTTTGCGCCGGTAGCCGGTGCGAGGCTCTCGACCACCCCGTCGAAAGCCTGCCCGGGAAACGCATCCACAGTGACCTTGGCCAACTGGCCGACCCGCACGCGCCCGACCTGGGTTTCCTTGAAGTTGGCGGTAATCCACAGCGGGTCGGTGGCAATCAGGCTCAACAGCTTCTGCCCGGCGACCACGAATTGGCCCGGCTCGACTTCTTTTTTCGAGACGATGCTGCGCACCGGCGCGGTCTGACGAGTGTCGTGCAGCTTGATCCGGGCCTGTTCCAGTTCGGCTTGCGCCGCCGCGATCCGGTAGTCCTGCACTTTCAGTTCGGCTTTGTTGGCCAAGGTGCTTTGCGCGGCAGCCTGGGCATTGCCGCGTGCCACTTCCTGGGCGTGGCTAAGGGCGTCGAAACGCGCCTTGGCCACCTCGAGATCCTGGGTGCTCAACACACCTTGGGCGCCCAGGCGGCGGGCGCGCCCGTAATCGTTGCGCGCCTGCTCCAGATTGGCGCTGGATTGCGCCAGCGCCGCTTGCGCCGCCTGGCGCATTGCGACCGCGCCGAGGACCTGGCTGTCCAACGCACCCGGACCGCCGCCGCGCCCTGCGGCAGCAAGCAACGCCTGCCATTGCGCCTCACGCTGCTCGACCTGGTATTGATATTCGCTGTCGCGGATCTGAAACAGCAGATCACCGCTTTGCACCGTGACGTTGTCTGTCACCGGCACGCTCATCACCACGCCCGAGAGCTTGGCGCGCACCGGAATGATCACGCCATCGAGCTCGGCGTTATCGGTACTCACGTAAGCGTTGGAATACTGCCAACGCTGCCAGCCGAGCAGCAGTAACCCACCGACCACAACGCCGCACAGTGTCAGTTTTATCAATTTACCTTTGGTCATGTCCTGCTCCCTGTGGTCATGCGAGGCTTAGGCACTCAGGGCGGTCCGTGGCATGTTGCGCTTTGTGCTGCAGGAAGTGATGCACGCCATCCCACAAATCGATGCGCGATTTGATCGCGGTCTTGGCGCTTTCGACCATGTGCTGGTGCTGCACAGGGGTGGTGACGATTTCAGCGATGATGCGTTTAGCGGCCGGGCCGTGATCGTCGCCATCCATTTCGATGTGGCGCTTCAAGTAATAGGTGAGCATCGGCACCTCGGTTTCGCTGACCGACCATTGCGACAGCAGGCGTCCGAACATGTCGGGGATGATGTCTTCACGGCCAAAGAAGAAGTACGCCAACACCGCTTCGGTGGTGCCGTGTTGCGCCACATCGAGCGTCTGGCACATGAACACTTTGGCCGCCAATGGGATATCGCGGTCGCTGAGGGCCTTGGCCAGCGGTTCCTTGGCCTGGATGGCAGCGAGGAAACGGCGGAATACCGAGCTGTCGGCGCCGATTTCATCCATGGCGGTCAGGTACAGGTCCAGGTGGCTGATAAAGCCGCCATCGGGGTGTTCGTCGGTTTCTTCGCCGACCACGATTTCATTGATCAAGCGCGCAGCCGTGATATGCGTTGGCGGTACCCACGGCAACTCCACACAGGTGAGGTCGCGCTGGATGCGCTTGAGCAGGGTCATGAAGTCCCATACGGCAAACACATGAAATTCCATCAGTGTGCGTACATCTTCAACGGTGCGGATATTGGCGAAAAGCGGGTGGCCGAATAACTGGGCGCGCTCGGTTTCAATGTGGCGGTCGATATCAAAAGGCATAGCAGCTCCTGCGGCCTGATGGTTCAGGCCAAAATCCATGGGGAAAGTAAGAGGGCCGTTCAGTCGTTCAGCGTGTCGCCCCGGTAAGGATGGCGACCGCAGGCGTACTTGAAGGACGGTATGAAGCGTGTTTCCAGCAGGTATTGCCGGTCTGCATACCACCCCGCGTCCAGCAGTTGGCGGTGGACCTTGGGCAGGCGCCAGCACGGCACCGCTGGATAAAAGTGATGCTCCAGGTGAAAGTTCGCGCCGGCGTGCAGCCAGGTGCTCAGGCGCGAGGTACGCGAGCGGGCAGGGGGCTGCTCATGGCCCTCGCTGAAGGCATGTTCCTGATAGGCATTGACTGCCGAGAGCAGGAACGCAACCGCCAGGCTCAAGGCAAACCCAAGCAGCAGCCCGTCGATCTGCCACAGGGCGACCGCGTAGACACTCAACCAGCCGACCTGGCACGCGATATTGCAGCGCGCCAGTCGTCGCACCTGGGCTGCGCTCAAAGGCGAAGGCAAGGGCGATGGGCTGACCGGCGGGCCGAAAGCCAGGCGCAACGTCGCCTGCAGATAGTTCGAGGTGGCCATCAACCGTGACAGCGCAAGGCGGCTAAACAGGCTCCGATAACGCGAGAAGTGCCGATAGTCCGGGTCCTGTTCGCTGTTGCTGTAGCGATGGTGTTGCCAATGGTCGACGAAGTAACCGGTCACGCAGAATCCAGGCAGCAACGAACTGGTGAAAATGCCCAGGTAGCAACTGTGCATAGGCCTGCTGCTCAGGTTGAAGTGGAAACCTTCATGCCCGAGGATCGCTTGCAGAAACCACCCGTACCCGGCCAGCACCCAAAGGGGCGAGCACAGCAACACCCACAGGGTGGCGGCCGTGTTCGCCACCCACACAAACAGCGCGAGGGGCAGCAGGAAGAGGCACAAGGCGTAACCGATGATCAACAGGGACTCACCCGACCGGGCCTTGAACAAGGCGCGATCGAGGCGGACCTGAGGCTTGCTGTGGAGTTGTCTGGCCATTGGCAACGCGTTACTCGATCAGTTCAGGTTTGAGCGCGAGGTGCCCGCCGCGGGTCAGCGTGCGCAGGCGCAGGGCGATAAAAGCGTCGACCACACTTGGTGCGATACGCGCGGTGTACATGGCCAGCGTGCCCATAAAGGTCAGCCCGCGGTTGCGCAGGCCGTCTTTTTGGCAGGCGCGAACCAGACCATCGGCGGCGGCATCGAGTTTCTCTTCGAGAGACAGCAGGGTCCTGTCACCCCACATGAACGTCACCAGGCGCTTGACCGACAAACCCACGCGCTGGGCGGGCAAGTGAATGGCGGTGTCGATAAAGCCCGGGTACACGGTGACCACGTCGAGCTGCCCGCGATATTGCATGCGCAGCACGTCCGAATAAGCACTCAGCGCGCGTTTGCTGGCAGCGTATGCGGCCACATAAGGCGCGTTCACCAGGGCAAACAGCGACGACACGTTGACCACTTTGCCGCGCTTGCGCAGCAACCCCGGCAGGAACCCGGCCACCAATTGCCATGGCGCGAACAGGTTCACATCCACCGCGCGGGTGACTGCGTCGGTGACGCCGGTTTCACCGCGTTCCAGGGTCAGGGTGCCGGCGTTATTCACCAGGATATCGATGTCGCCGAAGTCGGTGCTGATGGCGCCAATCACCTGCGCCAGCGCCGTTCGGTCACACAGGTCGACTTGATAAAACCCATCCAGCAACCCGGGCTCTTGTGGCGCAAGAATGTCCAGGCCGATCACGGTGGCGCCCTGTTTTTTCAATGTGCAGGCCGCCGCGTAACCGAGGCCGCGCGCGGTTCCGGTGATCACGACGATTTTTCCGAGCAGGTTCATGGGTGCGCTCCGGCGATGCTGAAGGTTGAGTGGGACAAGTAGGTGTCGAGGTTGCTCGCCATCGAGATCTTCGCCGGCGGGTGAAACTGCAGGCCACGGCAAGCCATCAACCAGTTCGAACTCTGGTTGCTGGTGATAAACGCCATCCCACCGAGCATGGCGTGGGCCTGGTCCGAAAGCTCGGTGAGCAGTTGTTCGATGCCGTAGCGCACCAGCAGCAGGCGGGCCAGCACGTTCGGCAGGTCCTGCGGGTTGCGTTCGATATCCAGCGCCGCGCCTTCCAGCGCACTGATCGCCAGTTGCAGCTGAGCCGCCAGCTCCACGCGGTGATGGGGTGTCCAGCGCCCGGCCTCGATCACAGACTCGACCAAACCGGCGCAGACCCCCACGTAGGACGCGCAAATCAACAGCTCGAACCAGATGAAACCGACGGTTTGCACGTCACCCAACAGGTGTTTGTAGCCGGCGGAAAACAACATGCGTTCGGGCACGAAGACTTCGTTGAGGCGCACCTCGATGCTTTCGGCGGCGGCCAGTGCGCTGTTCTGCCAGAACGGCGACCGCGTGATGCCCGGTGCATTCGCCGGAATCAGTGCGACCATCAGCTCTTCGCCCTCGGCGGTCTGGCGGGTGTAGCTGGCGGTGAGCAAGTCCATCGACTGCCCGAGGCAGCAGGGCTTTTTGCTGCCACTGAGCAATACACCTTCAGGGGTTTGCAGCGCCTGCATGTTCGAATCGAGAATGCCGGCGCCCGAGTTGCCTTCGGCAAACCCCGAGGACAGCAGCAAGCGCTTTTGTGCGACCGCCGCCAACAGCAAACCTTCGGCGCCGCCGCCGTTCTGGGTGAGGGCCAACAGGCTCGCCACGGAAAACTGATGCATGGTGCTGGCCACCGCCAGCGAGGGTGAACGCGCGCCCAGGGCGATCTGCACATGCACGGCATCAAGGATGCCCGCGCCCAACCCGCCCGCGGCACGGTTGACCAACAGGCCGACCGGCCCTTGTTGCTTGAACAGGGCGATGACTTCGCTAGGCGGCGCTTCGCGTTCGGCGAATGCGATGCTCGCCAGGCGTTCGTCAAAACCTGGGGCGTAGCTGTGCAGCAAGGCACGCGAGCGATTCAACAGTGAAAGGGACATGGTTCAGGCCTTCAAGTAACTCGCCGGGAACAGACCGGTGATGATCGAGTGAATGTTGTCGCGGATGGCTTTGTGGGCCACGGGGTCGAGCATGTCGGCGAGCATCGGCAGGCCCAGGTCAAAGCGCGAGGCGAAGGTGATGACCGCGTCTTTGCCGTCCGGCAGTACTTGCCAGGTGCCGGAGAAGTGATCGACATCGCCGCTCATTTGCTCGAAGTGGATTTCCCGGGTCTGGGTATTGAACGTGTCACGCTCCTGCCACTTGAGAATGCCGCTGTGGAAATTGACTTCCCAGGAGGTGAACGACACCTGGTCGCTGACCTTATTGATCGTGATATTGCGCACCGACTCGCACAGCTCGACGTAGTTGCTGAAGTCGCTGATCACGGCAAAGACTTCATCAGCGCAGGCACTGGGGATATGGGCCAGTACGTTGACTTCTTGCATGGGGGAAACTCCAATCAAAGGGATGGTATTGAGGTGGTCAGCGCGTGGGCGAACCCCTCGATCAACCGATTGCAATCCTGGGCTGTCAGCAGCGGGGAAGGCGTGAGCCTGACGACCCGGTGGTCATTGAGCGAGTGGCACACAATGATTTGCTGTTCGATCAGGGCCATGACCATGTTCGCGGCGACCGAGGCGTCGCTGAATTCAAAGCCCAGCAACAAGCCAGCACTGCGCAACTTGACGCGCTCGGCCAGGCCCCTCTGCTGCAACAGCGCGCTGAAGCGGGCGTGCAGGTCCTGGCCCATCAGCCGGGCACGTTCCACGAGGTCTTCCTGCACCATCACTTGCAACGTGGCCTGCACGGCCGCCATGGCCAGCGGGTTGGCGCCGAAGGTCGAGGTATGCACCGTGGGGTTGCGGTTGAACGGCGCGTAAATCGCTGCGCTGGCGACCATGGCACTGACCGGCACGCAGCCACCGGACAGGCTTTTGCCCACCAGCATGATGTCGGGCACCACCTGTTCCTGGTCGCATGCCCACCAATGGCCGGTACGGCCCATGCCGGACTGGATTTCGTCGATGATCAGCACGGCGCCGTACTGGTCGCACAGTGCGCGGACACGTGTCAGGTAGCCTGGCGGCGCGAGGATCACACCCGCTTCGGCCTGGATCGGTTCGAGAATCACACAGGCCTTGTCCGGCGAAGCGCGCAATTGGTGTTCCAGCGCGGCGCTGTCGCCGAAGGGGACGAACGTGCTTTCACTGAGCAGGCCGCTGAACGGCTCGCGGTAGCTTTCGCGGCCGGTGACGGCGAGTGCGCCGAGGGTCTTGCCGTGGAAGCCGCCGAGGGTCGACAGCGTGCGGCGGCAGCCGTTGAGCCGGGCGAGTTTCAGGCCGGCTTCGGTGGCCTCGGCACCTGAGTTGCAAAAGAACACATAGTCCAGGTTGCCAGGGCAATGTGCAGCCAGGGCTTGCGCGGCGAAAGCCTGTTGCGGGTTGAGCAACAGCTTGCTGGCCAGGGCGTTTTGCTGCAGTTGCCGGGTGACGGCCGCCACCACCACCGGGTGGCCGTGGCCGAGGAAAAATACGCCATAGCCGCCGGCATCCAGGTACTTGCGGCCTTGGCTGTCGTAGATATAAACGCCATGGCTGGACTGTTCGATCGGCAAATTCATCAACGACGCAAGGCGCGCGTACCCTGAATTCACATGCTGGCGGAAGTACTGGTCGACCTGTGCGGCGTCGGCTGCGGGTTCGGTAAGAAGCGGGTTCATGCGACTGACGCCTGTGCGACGGTTGGCATCGGCTGCTTGAGCATGCGCGTCAACGCGCCCAGCTTGGGCGCCAAGTGGTTGAGCGAGAGCAGTAACTCACGGCTGACATCCCGTGCGCTGAACGCCGGTTCGCCGAGCAACTCAGGGAGTGACGTGGGCAGCGGTGTACGCAGGCAGGCATAGCGACACAGCTGGTTGGCGCGGCCCAGCGCGGCCTGGATATTGCCGGTCAGTGCCGGGAGGAACACTGGGCGGATCAGCCGCTCATAAATATCCGGCGCCATGCAGCGCGGCCGGGTGAAGGCTTGGGCCTGGGCTTCCATGGATTGGCACATCAGGTCCAACAGGCCGTTGAGATCAAGCGCCTGCGGGCCACTGGTGAGAAAGTAGTCTGCGCCGATCAAGCGCTGGCGCAACGCGTTGGCAATCGCCCGCGCCGCCACGTCACGGGCGATCAAGTCGATATACCCGGCAGGCGGGCAGGGCACGATAGGCAGCACGCCGGACATCATCAGCCCCATGGTCATATGAAACCCCTGGAAGTTGGGCATGTGCCCGCTGTCCGAGTCGCCGATGATGATGGAGGGACGAAAGATCGAAACATCGATACCTGCCGAGCGCACCAGCGTTTCAGCCTGGCGCTTGGCGACTTCGTAAGGCGTTTCTGCTTGCACGCCTTCGTAGTAGTCGCACGGATGGGTGAAGGCGGTGCTGATGTGGTAAAGCGGCACGTTGGCTTGCTGGACAAAGTTCACGACGTTTTCGGTGCCGAGGTAGTTCACCGAAAAGATCTGGTCGATATCGCCATCCATGCGGGTCACCGCTGCGGCGTGGATCACCCAATCAACACGCTTGAGCAGCGCTTCATAATCGCCGACGTCCAGCCCCAGTCGCGGGCTGCATATATCGCCCTTGAGCACCTCCACGCGCGGGTGGCGAATGCGGCTTTTACGCGCCAGGCATACCAGGTCAAAGTCCTCTGCCAGGCAGTCGATCAGTGATTCACCGAGTACGCCTGAGCCACCCGTGAGAAGGACGGTTAATTTTTGCTGTTCTGACATGTAGGACGCTTCCTGCGGACTCATCGAAAGAATTAACGGTGCGTTCCGCCAAATCCCGGGCACGGATACCCCTGGCGAACACTCTTGCATTCACTGTCGGTAGCGCTGAGGTGCTGTGTGAGGCCGGCAATCAGCGCTTATCGTTTTCGCGAATAAGATGCGATCGATATTGGCTTTTTGATATCAATGCGTCTTGAACGAAACGCTTGTCTTTCGCAAAACCCTGGCAGCGGTGCGGGGCGTCATGCCAATCATGCGGCGCATGATGCGGGCCAAGTGCGCCTGGTCGGAAAAGCCGCCGTCGGCGGCGGCATCCGACAAGGTGGAACCGTCAGCGAGGGATTTGGACGCGCGCTCGAGTTTGTTCCAGATGATCCATTGGGACAGCGACACGCCCATCTGGTGCGTGGCGACATAGCGCAAGCGCGGGCTGGACAGGCCGACCGCACTCGCGGCGCGGCTGACGGAGCCCGGACCGTCGCGGTCCAGGCGCAGAATGTTCAAGGCCTTGTAGAGGCGTTGGTCGATGGGCGACGTAATCGCCAGCAAGCGCCCCAGCGCTTCCACAAACTGAGACAGGGAGCTGGAGTGGCGAAAGCACTCGAGCAGTTCGTCACTGGCCAGGGCGATGCCATTGTCTTGCAGCAACGCGTTGAGCGCACGCCCCAACGGGGTATCCGGGTTGACGTAGACAAAGGCCACCGGATGAATGTCGGGCACGGCACGGTGCTCGACATTGGGCCCAATGATCACGCCGGCCGCGCGGATCGACTGGCCTGGCAACTCCAGGGTGACGGGCTGGTGTACGCCGATGCACAGCTGAATGGCAACATGGGAGTGGGCAGTGTTCTGATCCGCGCGGCCAATGTAGCCGGCCCATGAATCACCAAAGGTAACGTTGCCATCCCACATGTAAGGTCTTCCTGACTCAGAGGGTGAATTTTCCGTGTGCAGGGTAGGCCTGCGCCGGACTTGATTCAAGCATCGGGCAGCGGGTTATACCTGCAACGCGGCGCGCATGCCCGCCAATTTGATGCAGGTTTCGTCGTATTCGCTGGCAGGGTCGGAGTGTTCGACGATGCCACAGCCGGCAAATAGACGGGCTTGGTTGCCGTTGAGCAAGGCGCTGCGCAAACCGACGATGAATTCGCCGTTGCCGTGGGCATCCAGCCAGCCTAACGGCGCCGCGTACCAGCCACGGTCAAAGCCCTCGAATTGGCGAATATGCTCCAGCGCCTGGCCGCGTTCATGGCCGCCGACGGCGGGCGTCGGGTGCAGGACTGCGACCATGTCCAGCAAACTGCTCTGCGGGCGCAGTGCGCCTTCGATCAGCGTCGCCAAGTGCTGCACGCGGCTGAGCCGCTTGATGTGCGGCGCCGGGGGAACGTGCAACGGGCGTACCCAGGGCGCCAGGTCACGCTGAATGATCTGCACCACCACGGCATGCTCATGCTGGTTCTTCTGGCAGCCGAGCAGCGTTTGCGCCAGTTGCGCATCCTGCTCCGGGCAGGGATCGCGCCGGGCTGTGCCCGCCAGCGCCAGGGTTTGCAGGTGACCGTTGTGCAGTTTGACCAGGCGCTCCGGGGAGGCGCCGATAAAACACGCGTGGTTGCGTCGAAACGCAAACAAGTACGCCGTGGGGTCGTTGATCGCCAGGGCAGCCAAGGTGCGCCCGGCACTGATAGGCCGGGAAAATTCGCTGACCACTTCCCGCGCCAGCACCACCTTGTTCAACGCGGTGTCGCGCAACACGTCCAGGGCATGCGCGACTTTGCTTTCCCAGCAGGCCCGCGACAGGCTCTGGTCGCGGGTGTGCTGCCGTGCAGCCGTCGAGGGCGCGCCGCTGACGTAGCGATCCATCAGCGTGTTCCACTCCTTCAGTACGTGCTCGCAACAGCAGCGCGCCGCATCGCTGGGCGCGATGCGCTGTTGGCACACCAGCCAACAGTCTGCACCGTCGCGCACCAACAATAACGTCATCAGCCACAGGGACGCATCGCCAAAACCCTGCCAGGCGGGGCTGGCCTTGACCTGATGATCGAATCGAAAGCCGCCGCACACCGAAGGCGCCAGCGGGCCGTGTATCACCGCGCTTTGCAGCCAGTGTCGCCATTGCGCATCGACCGAGGCAAAACGCTGAGGGCCCGCGCTGCTCAGCTCCGCCGCCACCCCCCAGCCGAACAGGCTTTTGTCGTCTTCCGGCGCCCGCCAGAACAGGCACTCGGCGCCAGGTTGGTCGACGCTGCCAAACAGCGCCAGCAAGTCCAGCGGGGCGATCCTCATCGAGTAGCTGGCCAACACCGGTTCACCTTGTTCGACGGCACGCCGCTGGGCGTGCTCGAACACCTCGGTCATCCCCTCGGCATGGGCGTGCAACTGTGCAAAGGCCCTCATGCCAGCGTTCTCATCGCGCGCCAGTGCAACACTTGCTGGCCGATGTACCAATGGATGATCTGGGCAAACAGGGTTTCGACGAAGTGCGGGTCCAGCCCGGCCTGCTCGGCCCACTCGCGGCGTTGCGGGAGCATCTGGGCAACGCGTTCGGGCGCGGCGATGCTGCTTTCGGTCGGCTTGAAGCGCGCGGCGGCTTTGACGTAAGTCATGCGTTGGCGCATGAGGTCGATGATCTGGTGGTCCAGTGAATCGATGGCGTGACGGATGTCCTGCAGGCCATCACAGGCGTCGGGGGTTTTCATTGACAGGTTTCCTTCAAGGAGGGCGATGGGGTCGACAGCGTCGCGACGATGGCGTCGATGAGTGCCTGGCGCTGCTCGACCAGGTAAAAATGTCCGCCTTGCCAGCGCTGCAGGTGCAGTGGCCGGTGGCTGGCGGCTTGCCAGGCCATGGCTTCATCAAGCTCGATTTCCGGGTCTTGCTCGGGGTAGAACACCCCGATGCGGCTCTTGAGCGGCCGCGGTTGCGCACAGGTGTAGGTTTCAACGATGCGGTAATCGTTGCGCAAGCCGGGCAGGAACAGTTCGCACAGGGCCGGGTTCTCCAGCAACGCATTGGGGCGCTCGGCCAGGCGCCGCACATCGTCCAGCAAGGCCGCGTCGGGGCCCAGGTGCAACTGCCCGCCGCGTTGGCGCTGCGGTGCCGGGTGGGCGGACACGAACAGGTGGTCGACGGCGATTGCCCGTTGTTCCAGGCGCGTCGCCACTTCATATGCCACCACCGCCCCCAGGCTATGGCCGAACAACACCAGCGGCCGGTCGGCGTAACACGACAACGCGTGCGCGGCACCGTCGGCGAGGCGCTGCATGTCGGTCAGGCACGGCTCGCTGAAACGGTCTTCGCGGCCCGGGTATTGGATGGCCAACAGGTCGATGTCGGCGGGCAGGGCATGGACCCAGTCGCGGAAGAAACTTGCACTGCCCCCGGCATGCGCGAAACACACCCATCGCCAGCGTGGCATGGGCGTGAGTCGATAAGCGCGTACCCAGCGTTCGTCGTGCAGGTTCACGAAGCGGCACTCTGCAGCCAGGCCTGGCGCAGGCGCTCGCGCAGGTCTTTGCGGCTGACTTTGCCCACGCCGGTGTGCGGGAAGTGTGCGACGAACTCGATACGGTCCGGCACCTTGAACGCCGCCAGGCCGTGGCCGCGCAGGTAATGCTTGAGTGCGAAGGCCGAGGGCGCCGGGTCACGGGCGACGATAAAGGCACAGGTGGATTCGCCGAGCACCGCATCCGGCATCGCCACCAGCGCGGCGTCGTGTACCTGGGGATGGCCGATCAGCAGGTTTTCCACTTCTTCGGCAGCGACTTTTTCACCGCCGCGGTTGATCTGGTCCTTGTCACGACCTTCGACCACCAGGTAACCGTCGGCGGTGCGCCTGACCCGATCACCGCTGCAATAGAATCCATCGGCGGTGAACGCCCGGGCATTGTGTTCGGGCAGGCGATAGTAGCCGCGAATGGTGTACGGGCCGCGCACTTGCAGTTCACCCACTTCACCCTCGGGCACCGGTTGGCCCTGTTCATTGACAATGCGTACTTCGTCATCGGCGCTCAGCGGACGGCCCTGGGTATGCAGCAGCAGATCCGGGCGGTCATCCAGGCGGGTAAAACACAACAACCCCTCGGCCATGCCCAGCACTTGTTGCAAGGTGCAGCCCAGCGTCGGCGTGACCCGTTCTGCCGCGCTACTGAGCAATTTCGCACCGCCCACTTGCAGCACGCGCAGGCTGGACAGGTCGGCCTGGCGCTGGTCCTGGGCGTCCAGCCAGAGCATCGCCAGCGGCGGCACCAAGGCGGTGACGGTGACCCGCTGCTCGCTGATCAGCGCAAAGCAGGACTCCGGGTCCGAGCGGCGCGTACACACCACGCGCCCACCGGCCAGCAGGGTGCCGATCACACCCGGGCAACACAGGGTGAAGTTATGCGCCATGGGCAACGCGGTGAGGTAAACGGTACGCGCATCCAGCTCGCAGACTTCGCTGCTGGCGCGCACGTTATAGAGGTATTCGGCGTGCCGCCTCGGGATCAACTTTGGCGTGCCGGTGGTGCCTCCCGACAGCTGGAAACACGCCACGGCGTCGGCGCGACCGGCGTCCCGTTCCAGCGGCGCGCTGTTGTAAAGCTCACTCAACGCGGTGAACTCCTGCGCATCGCCGTCGATCACCACGTGGCGCAACAGCGGGTTGGCAGCGGCCAGTCGGCGCGCCATCGAGCGGCAATCAAAGCCCTCCAATTGAGCGCAGCCGATGTAGGCCGAGGCCTGGGCAAACCCACAAAAGCCGCCGATCTCATGTTGACGGTGGGCGGGCAGGGCGAGGATCGGCCGGGCGCCCAGGCGGAACAACGCAAAGCACACTTCGATAAACGCAGTGCCGTTGGGCAAGTGCACCACCACATTGTCGCCCTCTGCGATCCCCAGCGCGTGCAAACCGCCAGCCAGGCGCCGGCAGCGGTCTGCCAGGCTGCGGTAATTGAGGTGCAAGGGGCCGTCGGTTATCGCGATGGCCGATGGGGTGCGCGCGGCGACCGTATCGAGGGCCTGAGCGAAGGTCTGGTCTTGCCAGTAACCGGCCTGGCGGTAGCGTTCGGCGAACGCGGCAGGCCAGTCGGGCGCGTCGCCAACGCTGTCTGAATCGGGTGCGCAGGTGTGCAATGACATGGAATCCCCTATTTGTAGAAATAATTGGCTACAAACGTCCAAATGAGATCTATTATCATTGTCCTTCGCCGAGCGCTTCTCAACGCCAAGGCTTTCGGACCTGTGACTTTTTCATTAGATGAAATACACAGCGGCTATAAACAGGGAGGTTTACGGTTTAAAAGCCTCCTCCTCATTCAGGTCAGGCCCCGCGTAATGGCCTCAGGATCAAGGGAAAACCCAATGACTATTACGATCATCGCCCCCAGTCGACAAGAGACGCAGGCCGAACCCAAGGGCAACCAACCCGGAACGGTCTACCTGGACCCGCACATGACCCTGGTCACCGGCACGTTGTGGTCAGACAGCGAAAACTGGGTCGAGGACCCGCTGGAGCGCGGCCTCAAGTTGATTCTGGTGCAAAGTGGCGAGCTGTCGTGCCGCATCCCCGGGCACAGCGAGCAGTCGATCAAGGGGCCGAGCCTGTGCACCATCGTCAACGACGGCGAGTTCACCTCGTCGCAGATCTACGGCACCACCACGCCACTGCGCTACACCATCGTCCAGCTGGACCTCGAATCCCTCGACCGCCATCTCGGCCTGGCCCCGCGCAAGCTCCTCAGCAGTGGCGGCGGCGACCCGTACATGATGGTGCGCCCGGCTCCGCGCGCGATGCAGGCACTGGCCACGCAAATTGCAACATGCCCGATGCAGGGCCCGAGCCGCTCGTTGTACTTGGGTGGCAAGGCGCTGGAATTGACCGCGTTGAGCGCGCAGTTCCTGCTCGGTGAGCGCGGGCAGCCGGAGCATAAGCTGCGCATCACCTCGTCGGATGTGGAGCGTGTACACGCCGCCCGGGACCGTCTGGTGCGCTCGCTGCTCGAACCGCCCAGCCTGAACGCCCTGGCCAGCCACGTGGGCATGAGCCCGCGCAAACTGACGGCGGGGTTTCGCAAAGTGTTCGGTACCAGCGTGTTCGGCTACCTGCACGAACATCGTCTCAACGAAGCCCACCGCATGCTCAGCGACGAGGAAAGCAATGTGTCTACCGTCGCCTACGGCGTGGGATTCAGCCCGGCGCATTTTTCCATCGCCTTTCGCAAGCGCTACGGTGTATCGCCCAGCGAAATCCGTTGATCACGGCACGGTGTCTCTGAATCGAATGAAAAGGCCTGTTTATCTAAAGCCCTGAGCGCTTTCTGAAAAACCGCTTGCGATAGAGTTCCAATTGAGAATGGCTTCCATCTTGGTGAGCCAGGGACTTTATCTAGACGGGTCACAGGAAGCTTTTCATGAGCGAGCTGACAACAGCAGACACCACCGCACTGCGCAGATGGCTGATCGAACACCTTGCCCAGTTGCTGGGCGCTACCGTGGAAGAAATCGACAGCCTGGGCGATGAGGAAAACCTCTTGGGCTGCGGGTTGGATTCCATCCGCCTGATGTACTTGCAGGAGCGCCTGCGCAGCCACGGGTTGCGGGTCGACTTCGCCCAACTCAGCGCCGAACCCAGCCTCGCGGCCTGGCTTGGCCTGCTGCATGGCCAGGCGGTGCGACGTGTGGATGTGGCTGATGTCGCCCCGTTGAGCGCAGCCGACGACAGTTTTGAACTCAGCGCGGTGCAACAGGCGTACTGGCTGGGGCGCGGGCCCGCCGAAGTGCTGGGCAATATCAGTTGCCACGCATGGCTGGAATTCGATTGCCAGGGCATCGATGCGCAACGCCTGGAAGCGGCGGTCAAGTGCGTGCAGGCGCGTCACCCGATGTTGCGTGCCAGTTTCAACGACGGCCGTCAGCGCATTCTTGGCGCAACGCAATTGCCGGTTTTCGACCATCAGGATTGGCGCCACCACACTCAAGCGGTTGCGCAAGACGCCTGGCACGCGCTGCGTGAATGGCGATCGCATGAATGCCTGGCCGTGGACGCGGGGCAGGTGTTGCTGGTCGGCCTGGTGCAGTTGCCCGAAGGCCGTGATCGTGTGTGGTTGAGTGTCGACCTGCTGGCGGTTGACGTGGAAAGCCTGCGCCTGTTGATGGCGCAACTGGGCCAGGCCTATCAGGCGCCGGCCGCGCTTGCGCCCGCGCCGGACGTGCAGTTTGCCGACTACCTGGGCCGGCGCCGCCAACGTCGCGCAGAGGCGTATGCGCGAGATCGTGAGTATTGGTGCGAACGCCTTGCGCAGTTGCCGGACGGCCCCGCACTGCCGCTGGCCTGTGCCCCGGAATCGATCCGTGCGCCACGGTTTACCCGCCAGGCTTACGTACTCAGTCACGCAGAAGCCGAACGCCTGCAACGCCAGGCGACGGCCCATGGCCTGACGTTGCCCAGCGTGTTCGCCACGGCATTCAACGCGGTGTTGGCACGCTGGAGTGAACAGTCGAGCTTCCTGCTCAATGTGCCGTTGTTCGACCGTCACGATGACCAGCAATCCATCGATCAGGTGATCGCCGACTTCACCACCTTGCTGCTGGTGGCGTGTGAAGACGCACCGCAGTTGCCGTTTGCCGAAGGCGCCCGACGCTACCAGCGCGACTTGCACGCCACCATCGACCACGCGGCGTTTCCCGCGCTGGAAGTGCTGCGTGAGGCACGTCGCCAAGGTCATCCGCGTTCCGCGCCGGTGGTGTTTTCCTGCAACCTGAGCGATTCGGGTTTTGTCCCCGCCAGCTTTCGTGAGGTGTTTGGCGACCTGCACGACATGCTCTCGCAAACCCCGCAAGTGTGGCTCGACCACCAACTGTATCGGCTTGAGGACGGCGTGCTGCTGGCCTGGGACAGCGTTGCCGACCTGTTCCCGCAAGGCGTGCCGCAGGCGATGTTCAGCGCCTATGTCGAGCTGGTGCAGCGTCTCGCCGACAGCGACTGGAACCAGCCGCAACCGGTGTTGTTGCCGCTGGCGCAACAGGCGTGCCGCGACCAGCAGAACAGCCTGCCGGCGTTGGCGCCGGGGCGTGGCCTGCTTGAAGACTTTTTCCGCCAAAGTGCCCGACAACCCGACGCACTCGCCCTGATCTGCGGCGCGCAACGCTGGACATATAACGATCTGGCCACCCAAGCCCTGCGTATAGCGGCGGGTTTGCTTGAGGCTGGCATGCGTCAGGGCGAGGCAGTGGAGGTCTGCCTGCCGCGTGGGCCTCGCCAGATCGCCGCCGTATTCGGCGTGCTGGCGGCCGGTGGTTGCTACGTACCGGTGGACACCGCACAGCCGGTTGCGCGGCGCAGCCTGATCGAATCGGCTGCGGGCATCACCCGAGTGATTGCCGATCAGCCGCCGGGCAACGCGCTGCAATGGCTTGACCCGGCGGTGCTTGAGCAGTCCGCGCCATTGGCCGCGCCGAAAACGCTATCGCCGCGCGCCAGCGCGTATGTGATCTACACCTCGGGTTCTACCGGCATTCCCAAAGGGGTTGAAGTCTGCCATGGCGCCGCAATCAACACGATCGACGCGGTGCAGGCCGAACTGCAGGTCACACCGGATGATTGCCTGCTGGCCGTGTCGGCGCTGGATTTCGACTTGTCGGTGTACGACCTGTTTGGCGTGCTGGGGCAGGGCGCTCGCCTGGTGCTGCTGCAACCTGAAGAAACCCGCGATGCGGCGCGTTGGGCGCAACTGATCGCCGAACACCGCGTGAGCCTGTGGAATTCGGCCCCGGCATTGCTGGAAATGGCCCTGGGCGTCGGCGCCGATGCCTGTGATTACCGAAGCCTGCGGGCGGTGTTGCTGTCGGGCGACTGGATTGCCCTCGACCTCGCCGCACGCCTGCGGCGCCACGCCACCGCGCAGTGCCGCGTGTACGGCCTGGGCGGCGCCACCGAGGCGGGTATCTGGTCGAACCTGCAAAGCATTGATGAGGTCCCCGACCACTGGCCGTCGATTCCCTATGGCAAGCCTTTGGCCGGCCAGGCGTATCGGGTGGTGGACGCCACCGGGCGCGATGTGCCGGACCAGGTGATCGGGCAACTGTTGATCGGTGGCGCAAGCCTGGCGCGGGGGTATCGCAATGACCCGCTGCTGACCGCACAGCGCTTTCGCAGTGATGAGCATGGGCGTTGGTACCACACCGGCGACCGCGGGCGCTTCTGGGCCGATGGCACCCTTGAGTTTCTCGGGCGCATGGACCAGCAGGTCAAGCTGCGCGGGCAGCGTATCGAACTGGGGGAAATCGAAGCGGCGCTCACCGCCCACCCACGGGTTGAAAGCGCCTGTGCCGCCGTGTTGAACGGCAGCCTCGGCGCGGCCGTGGTGATCAGCCCTGAATCTGCATCGGCGCAGGCGTTGCCGGCCGTCTCGATGCTCGACGACACCTTGGCCGCAGAACACCAGGTCACCGCGCAGCTGTTGCGCCGCCTGCTGCAAGACCCGCCGCCCAGCGCCCTGCTCGACACGTGGCGCGAGTGGCTGGCCGAGCATGTCGAGTCGCTCAGCCTGCACGACGCGTTGGCGCACTTAGGGTGGCGCGAGGCGGATCTGCACCGCATGGTCGGTGCCTTGCAGGTGCTGTTGCGCACCGAAGACGGCGCCTCGCAAGTGTTGTTCGATCCGTTGCTGGCACCGCAGGCCATGGCGTTGAACCTGCCGGCGGGCCGCCAGGTGTTGGACACCCTGAGCCAGGCGCTCCAACAACACCGCGGCACACCGCTGAAAGTCGCGGTGCTGGATGGGCGCGGCGGGCAGTTGCTGGAGCAATGGCTGAACCATGCGAGTTCGCGCGACGTGCAACTTACTTTGTTCGAGAGCAGCCCCGGCCTGCTGGCGGCCAGCGTGGGCAAGCGCCGGCGCGTGGCGAGCCAACTGCTGGTGGAGGGCGTGCTGCCCGCTGAACACTGGTCACAGTACGACGTGGTGATCAGCTTCGCGGCCTTGCACAGTTATGCTCAGCCCGGCGATGGGCTGAATCTGGCGCAGGCACTGCTCAAGCCGCAAGGCCGCCTGTTGCTGGCCGACCTGCTGCGCGACTCGCCGTTGCGGCTGGTCAGCGCGGCGCTGCTGGATGAGCGCGCACCGGTATTGCCTGACGCTGCCGAACTGGCGCACCTGCTCGGCCAGAGCGGTTTTCGCCACCTGGAATGCCTGTGGCAAAACCCCGCGATGCTGCTGTTGAGTGCGCGTGCGGCGGATGAAACCCTGACCGCTGAAAGCCTCGACCAATGGCTGCAACAACGCTTGCCCCAGGCGATGCGACCCGAACATCTGTGGTCCGTACCGCGCCTGACACTGAATGCCAACGGCAAGATCGACCGCGCGCGCCTGCACGCCAGCCTCAGCGCCGCGTTGCAACGCAGGCAACCGGCAAACAACGAAGACGGCGAACTCAGTGCCGAGCTACAGCCCTTGGCAGCGTGCTGGGAGGCCATCCTGGGACGGCCGGTGCGCAGCGCCCAGGCGAGTTTTTTTAGCCTGGGCGGCGACAGCCTGCTGGCGACGCGGCTGCTGGCCAGCGTGCGTGAACAACTGGGCGCCAGCCTGCGCATGAGCGATTTCTACCTGCAGCCGACATTGGCAGGCATGGCCGTGCTGTTGGTGCGCAGCGGCGAAGTGGCTATCGAGGAGGGCGTGTTATGAGCCTGGATGATGTGCTGCACATCTGCCGTGAACGCCAGATCGAACTCTGGGCCACTGACGGCAAGCTGCATTTTCGCGCGCCGCAAGGCGCATTGGACTCAGCCCTGGCGGAGCGTATTCGCGCCCAGCGGCCAGCGCTGCTGGTGCATCTTGCGCCCCAACAATGGCGCGCACAGCCGGAGCAGGCGCTGCAACCCTTCGCCTTGAGCGCGGTACAGGGCGCCTATGTACTGGGACGCAACCCGGCCTTTGACTATGGCGGCAACGCTTGCCACTTGTATGTCGAATACCCGTGGCCGGCGAACGTCGACACCGGACACCTTGAACAGGCCTGGAACGCCGTGGTGCAACGTCACCCGATGCTGCGCGCGGTGGTCGATAACCATCAGCAACGGGTGCAAGCCCAGGTGCCATGGCAACAGCTGCCGGTGCATGACCGCCGCGACGCCACGCCCGAGGCGTTCGAGGCGCACCTGAACAGCGTGCGCAAGCGCCTGGACCATGCCTGCCATGCGCTCGATCAATGGCCGATCCTGCTGCCCGAACTGAGCGTGGGACGCGAGCAGGCAATCCTGCATTGCTCGGTGGATTTCACCTTGTTCGACTACGCCAGCCTGCAACTGCTGCTGGCAGAACTCACCCAGCGCTACTTGGAACCGACGCGCCACTGGCCATTGCTGGAAGCGACCTTTCGCGACTACCTCGAGCACGAACAGCAAGCGCGCGGCAGCACCGCCTGGCACGCCGACAAGGCGTGGTGGCTGGCGCGCCTGGACAGCCTGCCCGGGCGTCCGGACCTGCCGCTGAGCGAGCACGCGGGCTTGGGCTCCACGCGTTTCGCCCACCAGCATGGCGTGTTGAGCAGCGGGCAATGGAACGCCCTGTGCGCCCTCGCCAGCACCCAAGGCCTCAGCGCGGCGGGCGTGACGCTGGCCGCGTTTGTCGAGGTGATCGGGCGCTGGAGCCAAAGCCCGGACTTTTGCCTGAACCTCACCGTGCTCAACCGGCCGAACCTGCACCCGCAGTTGGACCAGGTCGTGGGAGACTTCACCGCGCTGAGCCTGCTCGCGGTGGACGGCACCGAGGGCGCCAGTTTTGTCCAGCGTGCGCGGCGTATCGGCGCGCAGCTGTTCGATGACCTCGACCACAGCCGCTTCACCGGCGTTGAGGTACTGCGCGAACTGGCCCGTGTGCGAGGGCGTGGCGCCGACCTGATGCCGGTGGTGTTCACCAGTGGCATCGGCAGCGTCGAACGCATGCTCGGCGATGCCGGGCGTGTGTTGCAGCCGCCCAGCTACATGATCAGCCAAACCCCGCAAGTGTGGATCGACTGCCAGGTCAGCGACCAATACGGCGGTTTGCAGATCGGCTGGGATGTCCGCATCGGCGTGTTGCCCGAAGGCATGGCCGCGCAGATGTTCGCAGCCTACGTCGACTTGCTGCAACGCTTGGCCCGCGACCCGCAATTGTGGCAAGCGCGTGGCGATATCGTGCTGCCCGCGCAGCAGGCAAACCCGCCGATCCACGCCAGCGCCCCAGCGCGCAATATCGCCGACGGCTTCGCCCAACAGGCGCGGCGAACTCCGGATGCCCTCGTGATCAGCGACCGCGACGGCCGTTACCGCTATCGTCAGGTCGCCCAGCATGCCGCCGCGGTGCGCAAGGCGCTTGAAGCGCTCGGCGTGCAGCCGGGCGCGCGGGTGGCGGTGATGCTGCCCAAGAGTGCCTGGCAACTGATGGCGGTGCTGGGTATTACCCAGATGGGCGCGGCCTATGTGCCGGTGGACATCCGCCAACCGGTCTTGCGCCGCGAGGCGATCCTGCGCGACGGGGGGATTGCCGCGGTGATTGTCCTGCAAGCCCAGGCATGGCCGGACACCCTTGAACTTCCGCGCATCGCCATCGATACGCTTGCCGCCGACCCGCATTGGCCACCCCGTGAGCCGCTGGCGGTAGAGGCCGCGGACCTGGCCTACATCATCTACACCTCAGGCTCCACCGGCACGCCAAAAGGCGTAATGCTCAGCCATGGCGCGGTGGTCAACACCCTCGATGACATCAACCAGCGCTACGCGGTGAACGTCGATGACCGCGTGCTGGGCCTGGCAGAGTTGAGTTTCGACCTGTCGGTGTATGACTTCTTCGGCGCCACGGCGGTCGGTGCGCAGGTGGTGCTGCCCGACCCCGAGCGCGGCGCCGATCCTTCGCACTGGGCGCAATTGATGCAGGAACACGGCATCACCTTGTGGAACTCGGTGCCCGCACAAGGGCAGATGCTGGTGGATTACCTGGAGACCGAGCCCGGCGCAATCCCCGGGCCGCGCTGTGTGCTGTGGTCCGGCGACTGGATTCCCACCACGCTGCCGACGCGCTGGTGGCAACGCTGGCCCGAAAGCCAGTTGTTCAGCCTGGGCGGCGCCACCGAAGCGGCGATCTGGTCGGTGGAGCATCCCATTCGTGCCGAAGATACGGCCTTGCCGAGCATCCCCTACGGCCGGGCCCTCAAGCACCAGACCCTGGAAGTGCTCGACGCGCTGGGCCGCCAGTGCCCGGTGGGCGTGCGTGGTGAGATTCATATCGGCGGACTCGGCCTGGCCCTGGGTTATGCCGAAGACCCGCAACGCAGCGCCGAGCGGTTCATTACCCATGCCAGCGGGCGTCGCCTGTACCGCACGGGTGACCAGGGGCGTTACCTGGACGCGGAAGGCTTGATCGAGTTTCTTGGGCGCCAGGATGACCAGGTGAAGATTCGCGGTCACCGCATCGAACTGGCGGAAATCGACGCGGGCTGGCTGGCCCATCCGCAGATCGCCGCGAGTACCACAGTGTTGCTCGGCGAGCGTCACGAACGTTCGCTGTGCAGCTTCGTCACCCTGCACACCAACGCGCCTGCGCCTCACCTGAGCACGCAGCTGGGCGAAGTCCTGCGCCAGGCACGCCACACCCTTGAACACGCGGATTTCGGCCCGCGCGCCGCCATCGAAGCGGCACTGGCGGCGCTGGATCGGGCGGCGGATGTGTCGTTGCTGCACTGGTTGGGCGGTAGTGGCTTGCTGATCCCGGGGCAGTCCGTGGCATTCGACTCGCTGTGCCAGGCCTTGCAACTCGACGCGGGTCAGCATCGCCTGTTGCGGCATTGGCTGACGTTGTTGACCGACAGCGGCTACCTGTGTGCGGACAATGACGGTTGGCGCTGCCAAGTCAGCACGGCTGACCTGAATCAGCACGATGCCTGGGCACAGTTCGCCCGCCTGGCGCCGAGCGGTCTTTGGCCGCTGGAATTGGTCGATTACCTGCGCACCAGCGCGACCCGCCTGGCCGAGCAATTGGACGGGCGCCTGAGCCCGGCAAGCCTGATGTTCCCGCAGGGCTCGGCACATATTGCCGAGGCGATGTACAGCCGTGGCCAGCATGCCCAAGTGCTGCATCGGGCCATGGCCGAGGCGGTTTGCGCGATCGTTGCGCGCCAGAGCCAGCGCCGCTGGCGCATCCTGGAAGTGGGCGCCGGCACCGGTGCCGCCAGTGCGCTGATCATCCCCGCGCTGGCGCCGTTGGTGGCGGACGGGGTGCAGATCGACTATGTATTTTCCGACGTGTCGAGCTATTTCCTTAACGCTGCGCGCGAACGCTTTGCCGCGTATCCGTGGGTGCGCTTCATGCCGTTCGACATGAACAAACCCGCCTGCGAACAAGGGCTTGCCGCGGGGTCCCTGGACCTGCTGCTCAGCTCCGGCGCATTGAACAACGCCCTGGATACACCGCGCCTGCTCGCCGGGTTACGCCAATTGCTGCAAGCCGATGCCTGGCTGGTGATCCAGGAACTGACCCGCGAACACCGCGAAATCAGCATCAGCCAAAGCCTGATGATGGAGACGCCGCAGGACGTGCGCGCCACCTCCGGGCAGCTGTTTGTGCATACGGACCAGTGGCTGGCGTGGCTGAACAGCGAGGCCGGCGACCAGGCCGAATCGCTGGCGTCGGCCGACAGTGTGCTGCAGCTGCTGGGCTACGACCTGTTGGTCGCACGCGTGAAAACCGACCGGCCATTACTGAGCCAGGAGACGTTGCTGGCCTTCATCGCCGAGCGCGTGCCGCGTTATATGGTGCCGGCGCAGGTGCGGATACTCGACCGCTTGCCGGTCACCGCCAATGGCAAGATTGACCGCCGCGCGCTGACCACCCAAGCCGAGCAACGCCGCCTCGAACCGGCACGCCGTGCGCGCACGGAAGTGGCGGATGAGCTGGTGCAGCGCTTGATCGCGCATTGGGAGCGAGTACTCGATTGCAGTGGGGTGTCGGCGGATCAGGATTTCTTCGGCGCCGGTGGTGACTCGCTGCTGATCGCGCAATTGATCGCCGGCTTGCGCGAGCAAGAGCCATTGGCCCGTGCGCAACCCTTCGACCGCCTGTTGCGCTGGGCTCTCAGCCAGCCGACCCCGGAAGGCCTGGCCCAGCGCTTGCGCAGTGAGTCGAGCAGTGAAGCCCCCGCAGTGGTGCCCTCCACGGACACCCGCCGTGCGCCGCTGGGTGGGCGCGGGCGGGTGGATGCGCTGACGGAACTGGCCGCGGGTGAAGGCACCGCGCGGGTGCTGGTGCATGAAGGGCTCGGCACGCTGCTGCCGTATCGCGGGTTGATCGCCGAACTGGCCGGCAGCGGCCCGTTGCTGGGGTTGGCGGTGCATGACAGCGACGATTACCTGAGCCTGCCGCCGGAGCATATCAACGCCACCCTCGGCAAACGCTATGCCCAGGCGCTGTGGGACAGCGGCCGGCGCCGCTTCGACTTGCTGGGCTACTGCTCCGGCGGGCTGGTAACGCTGGAGCTGGCCAAGGCCCTGCTGCAATTGGGCGCCGAGGTGCGTCGGGTGGACATCGTATCGAGCTACCGCATTCCGTACCTGGTGGAGGATGAAATGCAGATGCTCTACAGCTTCGCCGGCACCCTGGGTCTGGACACCGCTGCACTGGGGTTGCCGGCGGCTGAACAGTTGCTCGACAAACACCTGGGTCTGGACGCCACCGCGCTCAGATCCCGAGTACTGGCGGCGGCCAAGGGCATTGCCGATGAGCAGCTGTATCGGGTGTTCGCTCATTCCGTGCGCGCCAGCCACTACAGCGACGGCGCGCCGTATGTGGGCGCCATCCGCCTGTTTGTGCCGAGTGTCGCCAACCCGTTGATCCCCGATCACCAGGCCGCTCTGCAGGCCTGGTGGCAGGCGGCGTCGTTGGCGCCGCTGACTGTGCAGACCCTGCGCGGCAATCACTTCGAGTGTTTGAACGCCGGGCTGAGTCGTTACCTGCTGGAGGAACGCCCATGACTATGCCTGTGAAAACCCTGGTGGTGGGCTCGCGCTTCGGCCAGTTCTACGCCGTTGGTGTGGCTGCGGCCGAGCACCTGGAACTGGTCGGGGTGCTGGGGCTGGGCAGTCGTCGCTCCCGCGCACTGGCTCGCTATCTCGAAGTGCCGTGTTTCGATGCCTTGGCCCACGTACCCGCCGACACACAACTGGCTTGCGTAGCGGTGGGCGGCGCAGCAAGGGGCGAACAGGGCCCCGCCTTGGCGCAAGCGCTGATGGAGCGGGGCATTGATGTGCTGATCGAGCACCCGTTGCTGCCCCAGGAACTGCAAGACTTGCTGAGCACGGCGGCGCGCCTGCATCGGCGTTGCCTGCTCAACAGTTTCTACCCGCAGTTGCCGTGCGTGGCGCGGTTCATCGAGCTGGCGCGGCAGCTGCATCGTCAACAGGGCATTCGCCATATCGACGCCGACTGCGCGGTGCAGGTGAGTTACGCGACCCTCGATGTGCTGGCGGCGCTGTTGGAGTCGGTAGGCCCATGGTCGGTGGACTGCGTGGCACCGGCGCTGTCGGCCTGGCGGGATATCAGCCTGGTCATGGCGCAAGTGCCGGTGTCGTTGCGCGTGCTCAATGAGTTGGCCGCCAATGATGACGGGCGCATGCAGAGGCTGCAGCGCATCAGCATCGCCACTGACAGCGGCACGTTGCTGTTGGCCTCGCCCCACGGACCGTTGCTGTGGCTGCCGGCCGTGCGTGCGCCGGTGCAAGATGCCGACGGGGTGTTCGACCTGTTTGGGCCGCAGGCCGATGAGCCGCTGCCCTGCGCCGAAGTGTTGGAGGCCGCGGCGGCGGATTGGGCGCAGGTTTACCGCCGCGTCTGGCCGACAGCTGCGGCCAGTGCATTGCAACCGCTGATCACGGGGGTGGGGCTGGCGCGCCTGCAACAGCGCAGCCTGGAAGTGGTGAGGCTATGGCAACAGGTGACGGCGGCGCTCGGGTTCCCGCAGCAGCCGTCGCTGACGTTACCGGCTGCCGGCCTGGCCCAGGCATTGGAGCACGTCCGATGAGCCACTTGAGCGAAATGCTGCGTCCTTTCCGTGCGCGCTTAGGGGCGGCAATCGCGTTGCAGGCCGTCGCCGGGATCTGCTCGCTGCTGCCACTGATAGCCTTGGCGCAACTGGCGGACAGCTTGCGCCAGGCGCCGCCGCTGGCGTCTTCGGCACTGAACTGGGTGGTGGTGGCGGTGGTGGCGTCAGCGCTGTGGTTGTGCGGCCAGACCCTGGCCTTGCACCTGACCCATCAGGTGGACGCCGACCTGTGTGACCGTCTGCGCGTGCGCCTGGCCGAGCATCTGCAACGCTTGCCCTTGGGCTGGTTTGCACGGCTGGGGCCCGAGGGCGTCACCCGTTACGCCGAGCAGGATGTGCGGGCCTTGCACCAACTGGTAGGCCATGCGCCGACCGACCTGGTCAACCTGCTGTTGATTCCCATGGCCACCCTGGCCTACCTGCTGTGGAGCAACAGTGCCCTGGCGCTCTGGTGCCTGCTGCCGTTGGCATTGGGCGTGTTGGGCTATTGGCGCCTGGGCTCGGCGCATTACCGCGAGGACGTGGCCCAGCGCAATGGCGCAATCCAGCGGTTGTTCAGCGACTACAGCCAGTTCGCCGGCAACCTGGGCCTGGTCCGGCAATTTCCCAGCGCGGGCATTCATCGCCGTGTGCAAGAGGCGGTGCAGCAGTTTGATCAGCGCTTCAGCCATTGGGTGAGCCGCGCCGGTCATCTTGCTGCGCTGATCCAGGTCCTGCTCAGCGCACCGTGGCTGTTGGCCTGGGTGGTACTCGGCACACTATTTATCGGCGTGAGCGAAGTGGGCGCCGTACAGGTGTGCGGCTTTTTGCTGCTGGTGCGCGCCATGGCGGCGCCGGTATTGGCGCTGGGGCACGGCTTTGATGCGCTGAACAACGCGCGCGCAAGTGCCCGACGCCTACAGGAGGTGTTGAGTACACCGCCGTTGATCGAGCCCGACGCGCCGCAATCGCCTCGGGACGCCAGCGTGGAGATGCTCGATGTGAGCTTCTCCCAGGGTGATGTCACGGTACTGAAGGCGATCAACCTGCGCCTGGAGCCGGGCACTACCACCGCGCTGGTGGGGCCGTCCGGCGCGGGGAAAAGCACCTTGGCCGGTTTGATCGCCCGCTTTATGGACGTCGACAGCGGGCATGTGCGCGTGGGCGGGGTGGATGTTCGGCAGATCGCCAGCCGCCAATTGCAGCAGCATCTGGCGCTGGTGTTTCAGCAGGCGGGGGCATTGCGCCTGTCACTGGCGCAAAACATCGCCCTGTATCAGCCGCACGCCAGTGAAAAACAGATTCGCGCCGCGGCCAAGGCGGCCTGCCTGGATGACTGGATCATGGGGTTGCCCAAGGGCTACGCCAGCGTGGTGGACGATGATGTGCGGCTGTCCGGCGGCGAATTGCAGCGCCTGGCGATTGCGCGGGCGCTGCTGTCGCGGGCGCCGATCATGTTGCTCGACGAACCCACCTCCGCCACCGACCCGCAGACCGAGCGCGCCTTGCGTACTGCACTGCGTGACGACGCGGCCGGGCGCACGCGGCTGATCATCGCCCATCGCCTGGAAACCATCGCCCATGCCGAGCAGATCCTGGTGCTCTGCGAAGGGCGCATTGTGCAGCGCGGATGTCATGCACAGTTGTTGGCCGTGGACGGTCTGTACCGCCAGCTGTGGGACGAGCAAATGTCGACGGCCGATCAACTGGAGTTCGTGTCATGAGTGTACTTTCGCCGTTGCGTCATTTGCCCGACCAGGCCCGGCGCGTACTGCGCGGCGCCCTGGGGTGGATGCTACTGGCCGCCGTGCTGGATGGCTTGGCGGGGTTGGCGCTGGTGCCGCTGATACTGGCCTGGTTCGATCAACAGAGTGTGCAGCCAAGTGTGCTGCTGTTGCTGGGGCTGACGTTGTTGCAGGCCTTGGTCAGCTACGTTGCCCAGCGCCGTGGTTATCTGGCGGGAGCCGGGTTGGCGGCCGGCCTGGTCTCGCAACTGGTGCAACAGCTGCCGCGCTTGCCATTGGCGCGTCAGGGCCAGTTGGAAGACTTGGTGCGCGGGCCGGTGTTCAACAGCATGGGCATCCCGGCGCACTTGCTGGCGCCGCTGGTAACGGCGCTGGTGACGCCGACGATGGTGGTGCTGGGGCTGATCTTTATTGAACCGCGTTTGGCGCTGGCGTTGGCCCTGGCTTATCTGCCGTTGTTCGCCCTGCTGCGTTGGGCCGGGCGACGTAGCCTGGCGCTGGAGCAACTGCGCCAGCAAGTCGACCGTCGCGCCGGGCAGCTGTTGCAGACATTCGCGCAGCAACAGGCCTTGATCCGCAGCGCCGGTGATGCCAGCCAGGGCCAGTTGGCGTTGCGTCAGGCCTTGCACGAGCAACACCAGGCCACGCACCGTCTCAACCGCCGCGCGTTGCCCAGCGGGCTTGGCTTTGCGGCGGCGGTGCAGGTGATGTTTTCGCTGGTGTTGGCAGGTGGCGTGCTGGCGGTGGCGGCGGGGCAGTTATCCGGCGCGCTGTTGGTGGCGGTGTTGGTGTTGCTGGTGCGCTTCATCGAACCGCTGTCGCAACTGGCTTACCTGGACCAGGCTTTGCGTATGGCGTGGCAGGCGTTATCTCAAGTGCTCGCGGTGTTGGCCGTGCCGACGCTGCACAGCCCGCACCCCGGAGAGCAGCCTCAGGATGCAAGTTTGCAAGGGCAAGGCTTGAATATCTGCGGCGAAGGCGGCGAGCAGTTGCTCAAGGATGTGGACATCCATTGCGCGCCGGGAACGTTCACGGCGATTGTCGGTCCGTCGGGCGCGGGTAAAAGTACTCTGCTGGCCTTGCTGGGGCGTGGCATGGACCCGCAGACCGGCGCAGTACGACTCGGCCAGGTGGACATTCGCCAGCTAAGCGAACACACCTTGGCCAACCACCTCATGCAAGTGTACCAGAACAGCGGACTGTTTGCCGGCAGCCTGCTGTGGAATGTCAGCATGGCCCGGCCGCAAGCCACGCCTGCGCAACTGCAACACGCCGCCAAGGATGCTGCATTGGATGAGGTGCTCAGCAGCCTGCCGCAGGGTTGGCACAGTGAGGTAGGGCCGGGCGGCGCATTACTCTCGGGCGGCCAGCGGCAACGGGTCGGCCTGGCGCGCGCACTGCTGTCCCCGGCGCCGATCCTGTTGCTTGACGAACCCACCGCCAGCCTCGATGCGCGCTGCGAAGCACGGGTCAATCGCAGCCTGCAGGCGCTGCATGGCAGGCGCACCGTGGTGTTGGTGTCGCACAACCCGATGTTGGTGCGCGGTGCCGATCAGATCCTGGTGCTGGAAGGCGGCAGCGTCAGTGGCTGCGGCAGTCATGAGCAGTTGCTGGCCACGCACCGCTGGTATGCGCAGTTCGTCGAGCAAAACCTGCCGGGCAGCCATTGAAAAAGTCCCTTAATCGAAAAGTCGCAGCGTTCGTTTAAACGATACTAATGCGAATTATTATCGATAAAGAGGCTGGGCAATGTCACACCGGGGAGCAACAAAGGCGGGGCGGGGTTTCCAACGTAATGGGGCGCAACTTGGGATGGTGCTGGTGCTGGGCCTGAGCCCGTTGGCACAGGCGATTGCGACCGTGCAATTGCCTGACATCAAGGTCGCGGGTGACGACACCTCGGGCGAGGTGACCCCGCCCGGCGTGACCACCATCGGCAAGCTACCGCTCAAACTGCGGGAAACGCCGCAGTCGGTGAGCGTCATCGACCACGAGCGCATTGAGCAGCAAAACCTGTTCAGCCTCGATGAGGTGATGCAGCAGGCCACTGGCGTGACGGTGCAGCCGTTCCAGTTGCTGACCACCGCGTACTACGTGCGTGGCTTCAAGATCAACTCTTTCGAATTGGACGGTGTGCCGGCGATGCTCGGTGAAACCGCCGGTTCGCCTCAGGACATGGCGGTGTATGAGCGCGTCGAAATCCTGCGTGGCTCCAATGGTTTGCTGCACGGCAGCGGTAACCCGGCGGCCACGGTCAACCTGGTGCGCAAGCGCCCACAAAAGGCATTCGCCGCCAGCACCACCCTCAGCGGCGGCACCTGGGACCGTTACCGTGGCGAAGTGGATGTCGGCGGGCCGCTGACCCAGACTGGCAACGTGCGTGGGCGCGTGGTGGCGGCCTACGAGGATCGCGACTACTTCTACGATGTCGGCAAGCAAGACACCCAGTTGCTCTACGGCATCACCGAATTCGACCTGAGCCCCGACACCCTGCTGACCCTGGGCGCGCAATACCAGACCATCGATTCGGTGACCAACATGGCCGGCGTGCCCATGGCCAAGGACGGGTCGAGCCTGAACCTGTCGCGCTCCACCTATCTGGACGTGGACTGGGACCGCTTCAAGTGGACCACGCGCCGGGTGTTCGGCTCTCTCGAGCAGCAATTGGATCACGACTGGAAAGCCAAGGTCGCCGCCGAATACCAGGATGCCGACTCAAGCCTGCGCTATGCCGGTGCTTTTGGCGCCATCGACCCGCTCACCGGCGATGGCGGTGGCTTGATGGGCGCTGCGTATAAATTCAGCAGCACCCAAAAGAGCGTGGATGCCTCGGTCAATGGGCCGTATTCGTTGTTTGGCCGCAGCCATGAGTTGCTGTTGGGCACCAACTACAGCCACGGCGAAACCGAGCAGCGCACCGCCCAGTTCACCACGCCGCTCAACGTGCCGGTGAATGTCTATCGCTGGGACCCGAGCAGTGTGCCCAAACCCGGGATCGGCGCCTACACGTCGCCCGGGTCCACGACGACCACCTCCAAGGGCGTCTACGCGCTGACCCGCTACAAACTGCTCGATCCGCTGACCCTGGTCATCGGCGGCCGGGCCAGTTGGTGGGACCAGAACGCGCCGACCAGCCACTTCACCCCCGGCCGGGAAATAACCCCGTATGGCGGCTTGATCTGGGACTTTGCGCAGAACTGGTCGTGGTACGCCAGCTACGCTGAGGTCTACCAGCCGCAGACCGGGCAAACCTGGAGCGGCGACCTGCTCAAACCGGTGGAGGGCAAGACCTATGAAACCGGGATCAAGGGCGAGTTGGCGGACGGGCGTTTGAATGTGTCGCTGGCGGTGTTCCGGATCGACCTGGAGAACAATCCGCAGGTCGATCCGGACCATCCGGGTGTGGGGCCGACCACCTATTACATCAGCGGCGGCAAGGTGCGCAGCCAGGGCTTCGAGCTGGAGAGCAGCGGTTATATCACCCCCGAATGGAACGTCTCCGCCGGTTATACCTACACCAGCACCGAGTACCTCAAGGACACCAACGCTTCGGGTGAGCGCTATGCCAGCTTCACGCCGCGCCACATGGCGCGGGTGTGGACCCAGTACGAGTTGCCGTGGCAGGACCGCCGCTGGAGCGTCGGTGCCGGCGTGCAGGCACAAAGTGATTACTCCACCCAATCCGGCGCTGTGACCCTGGAGCAGGGCGGCTATGCCTTACTCAATGCGCGGGTCGCCTACCGCATCGACGAGCATTGGACTGCCGCGGTCAACGGCAACAACCTGGCGGACCGCAAGTACTACCAGAGCCTGTCCAACGTCAATTGGAACAACCGCTATGGCGAACCGCGCAGCCTCAATCTGACCCTGCGAGGTACGTTCTGATGGCCGCGCCGGCCCTCGGTTCCTGGCCGCTGCGCATTTGTCTGGCGCTGGCGGGCAGTGTGCTCAGCAGCCTGCAACTGGCCGTCCTGCTGGCGCGACATTATCCGTGGGGCGGTGGGCTGGAGCGGCTGTATGCCGGCGTGTTCCTGGGCTTGGGGTTTCTGGTGACGGTACTGCTGTGGTCGTTGCTGGCGCCGGATCGCAAACGCGTGGTGTGTCGCTCCAGCGTCTGGCTGCTGCTGTTTACGCCCTGGCTGCTTTGGGATGGAGCCTGGCGATGAACCTGATGGGCGCACCGAGGGCATTGGTTCAGCGTGTACACGCCGGGGCAGGCGGGGTGTTTGGGGTACTGCTGTTCGTGATCCTGCTGACGGGGGCGTGGAGCATGGCCCATGAAGACTTGCGCGCCTGGTTTCGCGGCCCGGCGGCGTTGGCTCACGGGCCAGCGCTACCGGTCGCGCAATGGCCGGCTATCGCTCGCGAGCGCGGCCTGGCGCTCGGTGAATTGCGCATTCGTTTGCCGGACAGCCGCCACTCGGTGGTCGAGTTGTGTGCATCGCCCAAGGACTGCACGGTCGCCTTGGACCCCGTCAGCGGCCGTGAGCTGGCGTCAGGCAACGCGGCGGATATCCTGTTCAACCTGCACAAAAGTCTGTTCATCGGTTTTCCCGGCCGGATTTTGATCAGCTTGTTGGGCGTGGTGTTGTTGCTGATGATCTGGGCAGGCAGTGCATTACACAGTGGGCGCCTGCAAGACCTCAAGCGCCTGCGGCGCGACCGTGGGGCACGGGTGTTCGCCCATGACTTGCACAGCCTGATCGGCCGTTGGTGCGGGCCCTGGTTGCTGCTGTTTGGTATCACTGGCGCGTTGTCCGGCCTGGGGGCGCTCGGCACCTTGGGGCTAGCCGCGCAGGCGTTCCCGGGCGCGCCGCAGCAAGCGTTCATGCAGTTGCTGGGGGCACCGCCGCAGGTCGACCGAACAACGGCTTCGGCGCCGGCGGTCGATCTGGATCAGTTGCTGCGCCAGGACGCCGTCGCCCATCCGGGGTTCTCTGCTCAAAACGTCGCCTTGCACCACTGGGGTGAGCCGGATGCCTGGGTGGAAGTGAGCGGTATCCAACAAGGCCTGCCCAGTACGGCCGTCTTTGAACGACATGCCTATCGCGCCGCTGACGGCCTCGCCGTCGGTTCCAGCAGCGCCAGCGGGCGCGGTCTGTGGTTGCAGGCGTTTATTGCGGTGCAGCCGCTGCACTTTGCCGACTACCGCTGGGTGCCTGTTGGCGGGTCACTGCTGCGTGCCGTGCATTTCGGCATGGCGTTGGCGGCGGCGGGGTTGGTGCTCAGCGGCTTGTACCTGTGGCTGGAGCGTCGGCGCCTCAAGGCCGGCGGCGGTTGGCAGGTGCTACTGCGCCTGGTGATCGGCGGCGGTGGCGGGTTGCTGGCGGCCACGGCGGTATTGCTCTGCGCGGGGGCGCTGGGCAGTGCCAACCTGGCGTGGTGGTTCTGGGGCGGTTGGCTTGCCAGCCTGCTGCTGGCCTGCCTGATGCCCCCCAGGCGTCAACCGCTGCACCTGCTGCTGGCCGTGACGGGCCTGGGCTTCCTGGCGGCGGCGCTGCTGCACCTGGCCGGCAGCCTGAAACAAGGCAGCGTGCCGCTGTGGCCCATCGATCTTGTGTTGCTGCTGTGCGCGGCCAGTGCCCTGTGGGCATTGCGGCGCCTGATTTCTTTTACGCGTGCGGCACGGGCTGCCGCCGCCAATGTTGCCTGAGGGGAGACTTGTAATGCTGGATCTGTTGAAACATTGGCGCATGGTGCTGACCTTTGCACTGTTGTACCTGTCCCAAGGCATTTGCTTCGGCATCGCCATGGACGCCTTGCCGACCCTGCTGCGTCATGACGGCGCGGCGCTCCACGCCTTGGCCTTCCTGCCGTTGGTGGGGATACCGTGGGTGGTCAAGTTCCTCTGGGCGCCCCAGGTGGATAACCATTGGAGCCCACGCCTGGGACGGCGCCGCAGTTGGATCATTCCCATGCAGATACTGGTGCTGCTGTGCATTGCCTGCCTGGCAAGCATCGGCCTGCGCGTCGAGACGGCAGGCATCGCCGTGGGCCTGCTGATTGTTGCCTCGCTGGCCAGCGCCACCCAGGACATCGCCACCGACGGCATGGCGGCCGAGTACTTTAGCGGCAACATGCTCGCGCGGATTAACGCCATTCAAGTGGGCGGCACCATGGTCGGCTTCTTCGTTGGCGGCGCCGGTACCTTGCTGCTTAGCGGCTACCTGGGGCAAACCAGCGCGTTCAGTCTGCTGGCTTTGGTGCCGCTGTTGAGTCTGGTGTGCGTCGGCTGGCTGCACGTGGCACCGGCCAAGGAAAAACAGCCAGATGTGGCGCATGCCTCATTATGGCGGTTTATCAAGCGGCCGAAGGCGCTGGCGCTGGTGGTGCTGGCCTTGTTGTCGGCCATGACGTCAGTGTCGGGTTTTGGCTTGTCAAAGCTGTTCCTGAATGACGCCGGTTGGTCCTTGCAGGCTATCGGCCAACTGGGCATGAGCGGCGGCGTGGTCACCATCGTCCTCGGCTGCGGCGGTGGTGCATGGTTGATCCGGGTGTTGGGCCTGTGGCCGACGTTCATCCTGGCGGTAGGCATGGCCGGCGCTGCCGCGTTGACCTGGCTGCTGCAAGCCAACGGCATGCTTGCCACGCAAACCGGACTGATCTGGTTGGCCGTGGGCCTGGGCTCGTTCGCGACCGGCGCCACCTCGGTGGTGATCATGACTGCCTCCATGGCCTTCGCCGCGCAAAGCGACCAGGCCGGTACGGACATGACCGCCGTGCAAAGCACGCGTGATCTGGGGGAAATGCTGTCTTCGACCTTGCTGGTGGGGTTGACTGCGCAGGCGGGGTATAGCGGTGGGTTTCTTGCGGGGATGGTGATGGCGATCCTGGCGTCGTTGGTGGCGTTGAATGTGTCACGTCACCGTGTGGGGGAAAGAGCGGCGGGCTGATTGATAGGTTGGGCGATCGTCAAAGGCGCTCAACGGGTCAATCAGTGCGAGCGCTCGTGATCTTCCGACATCAAGCGTGCGGCGCGGAGCCGCAGTGAGTGCGCGCCTGCTGGCGTTATAAAAGGGGTACATACAAGCCTGATATTGTTCCGTAGGATGCTCCCGCCAGGACGCTACTACAAATCAATAGCCCGTCGATCGAGCTGTTAGCGCCCAACGTGCCCATGAGGGGCCTTTTGGGCCCACGTGTTCGCTACCCAGCGCGCTTTGATTGACTCGACGGGACCTCGGCCTAAATGTCTTATCTTGAATCTGGCGATTGTCCGGTGACCTTCAGGCAATCGAAGAAGGTGATACTGGCGACAGTCGTTGGCAATGGCCTGGTGATCTACGACTTCACGGTATACAGCTTTTCTGCCGTGATCATCGGCAAGCTGTTTTTCCCATCGGACAGTTCGTTCGCCTCGTTGCTGATGGCATTGTTGACGTTTGGCATCGGTTTCGCGATGCGCCCGCTGGGCGCAATCGTGATCGGCAACCTCGCCGATCGCAAAGGGCGAAAAGCCGGCTTGAATGTCACCAATCTATTGATGGCAGCCGGTACCGCCTTGATCGCGTTCATGCCGACGCATGCATCGATCGGCGTCACCGCAACGGTGTTGCTGGTGCTCTCGCGGTTGCTGCAAGGGTTCGCGACCGGAGGGGAGATCGGCGTGTCGTCCGTGGTGCTGATGGAGCTGGCGGCGCGCAATCAACGCTGCTATCTGGTCAGTTGGCGTTCTGCCAGCCAGGCGGCCGCGGTTTTGGTGGGGGCGGTTGTCGGTGCCACCACGACCGCATTGCTGACTCCCGAACAGTTGCTGGCCTGGGGCTGGCGTATTCCTTTCGTGCTTGGGCTTTTGATTGCGCCGTTTGGGTGGTTCATTCGGCGCAATATGGTGGAGACAACACGGAGTGGTATCCAGTCGCCGTCGCTGCGTGTCTTGCTGAAAAACCACCGCCCCCAGCTATTGCTGGGGATCTTGATGATGGCAACCCCCACCGCAAGCATCTACCTGATGGTGCTCTACATGCCGACCTATCTGGTCCGCACGTTAGGCCTGTCGCCGAGCATGAGCTTGCTTTCGGCGTGCTTTTCCAGCGCGATGCTGTTCATTGCCGCGCCATTGTTTGCGCGGTTCGCCGACCGGCTGCCGCGACGCAAGCCGACCCAATACGTGACGATGATCCTCAGCATCCTGTTGGTCTATCCGGTGTTCCTGGCCTTGACCCATGGGGTCGGCGAGCTGGCTTCCTTGCTGATCATCGGCATCTATTCGGCTGTCGCGATGGGCAACAACGGCGTCGCTACCGTCATGATCATGGAGGCTTTTCCGGCGCATCACCGGGCCACGGGGATGTCGATGGTCTACAGTTTCGGCGTGACGATTTTCGGGGCGTTCTGCCCGTTTTTTGTGACGTGGTTGATCGGAGTTACCCAGAACGCAATGGCGCCTTCCTGGTATCTGCTGGGCGCGCTATTGGTCAGCCTGTTCGCACTGCTGAAATTTCCAGCGCGCCAGCCGGCTCACTGATCGATTCGGCCAGCGACGTTACGGTGCCCCGGCATAGCGTTGCCCATTCGCTGTGCAGCCATCAGGCGATGGTCCTGCGGCGCCAGGTCATAGCGACGACGAAACGCGCGGGTAAACGCCGATGCGCTGTTAAAGCCCAGGCTGTAGGCGATCTCAATCACCTGGCGGTCAGGATAGCGCACCAGTTCGTCCGCGGCTTCACGCAGGCGGCAGTTGAGGATGTAACGACCCAACCCTCCTTCATGCTGGAACAGACGGTAGAGCGTGGCGCGAGGTAGCTGCATGGCCATCAGCACGTACTCTGGCGTCAGCCAGGGTTGATACAGGTTGTTCTGCACATAACGCCTGGCTTTATCGAACATCGCACTGCGCGCCGCCGCCCGCACGTGCCCACCCAGCTTGGCCTGTTTCGAGAAGGCTGCGAGCATGAGTTGAACGGCGGTATCGAATGTCGACGCGGCCTCGGCGCTGCTGATAACCGGCAGTTTTCTGGAAAACGCCTCGACGTGCTCGATCATCAATTGGGTCATAGGCGTCGTATTCTCGAAGACACGCCCGTGGATCGACTCGGCATGCGGCAGCGCCGCTTCCACCACCGGGCGCGAGACAAAGAAGGTCAATACGCGGCAACGCCCCCGGCTCATTTTGATCGGCTGGTTCATGTCCATGGCAACGATGCTCGCCCTGGCGGACGCGCCATGTTCCTGAGGGCCGCCTCGAATGGACTCCATTGCGCCTTGGGTGAAGACCTGGAAAACATAGTCCCGGACCTTGTCGGTAGAGATGCGCGCAATCGAACGGTCGAGCAACAAGGCGTCGCTTGAGCAGTCGGTGAAGACGCGATCACCCAATTTGTAGCGGTCAATGCTCGCGTTGAAGGGCGTGGTGGTTGCGTGGGATGTAGGCAGGACGTCGATGACGTGTCCGACCCGATCACGCCAGGCCAGCAGTTGGTTGGCAACCGGCTCGGCGCTGACCTCGAAGTGATCATGGGCGTGCCTGGAGCCGACGTGTTTAGGGGCGCATATCAGTGAGGCTGGTTTGTTCATGGATTCACTACAACCCGGAAAGCCTATGTTCACGCCCCGTGAACAGGCGTTGCATCTTCCCACTGTACGTCCGTGCTGCCTAGCGGCAGCCAGTCAGAATGGGTTGTTGTGCTCCTTATAACCGGTTTCTCCATGAAAGTAATGACAATCCCTCTTGTATCCAACTTGTTGCGCACTTTCTGGCGGCGGCAAGAGCGGGGCCGGGCGCCTGAAAATAATTGAAAAGTTGCAACGCAGGGTCAAGCCATCTGCAAGGCGCTTGATAGATTGACGCGAATTCGAATTTGACAGCGTTTATGTGTTTCCACGCTGTGAACGCGTGCGCTTGTTTCTCAAGCAAAGTGCGCTGGGTATTGGCCTTGTTATTTTCGGCGCGATGATCTGAACGGGTACGTTAAACCGGCGAGTACTTCAGGTGTTCACCCGATGGCCCCGGCGCCTTGGCTGACACATGCTTGTCCGACGGTTCAACGCGCGGGGCTTTGGCTTGGCGGATTACAGCCGCGGTGGGCGGAATATCGGGCCTTGGATCAATCAATGAAGATCGTCACCGCTGCATAAATCAACCCGGCATCGGCGGCGATTTTTTTACGCGGCAACGATGTATCAAACAACCTATTGAAGTAAGGAGTAACGGATGAGTTGCCTCGACCGGGAAGTCGGTTCGTTTGCGATCAGTTTGACTCATCCTGCTGGCGTTAATCCTCGGGAAGGGCTGGCTTTTTCCCTCGCGCAAATCGAAGTGGATAAATTGAACAATATCCACGCCGAGTCCGGAGTGGATTGGCAGAAAGTCGCCGATGCCTGTGTAAAAGTGCTGCGAGAAGAGGGCAAGGACTTTAATGCCGCGGTCTGGTTGTTATGTGCCTGGACCACTCTGCAAGGCATTTCCGGCCTGGCGACCGGCGTGCATATAGTGCGCGAAATGCTTGAGCTGTATTGGGAGACCCTGACCCCGCCGCCGGCTCGATTGCGTGCCCGCCGCAACCAGGCCGAGTGGATGCTCGAGTGGCTTGCAGTGAAGCTTGAAGGCAGCTTCGAAGCGGTGCCCGGAGAACAATTGGCGCAGTTGCTCGAAGACTGGGACGCCATCGATCGCCATTGGCGCGACCGGGACGCCGACGGCCCGAGTTTTTTTGCGTTGCGTCGTCGCCTATCGCAGTTGCCTGTGCAAGCGGGTGTCGAGCCAATAGCGGTGACGGCGGAAGAGGTTCCAGCGGCAGTCGATGCGCCTACAGCGCTCCCGACGCCGGTTGCGCACGCCCCTTCGGCGCCGCTCCCGGCCCTTGTGCCGGCTCCGCCATTGGGCCGTCTTGAGAGCGATGAAGCCATCGAGAACGCGGTCAATAGCGTGTTTGCCTCGCTTGCACCGCTGCTGGGGTTTTGCCTGGAGTCTCGGGCGACGTTGCCGTTGCTGTTTCGCCTCAATCGCCAATTGGCGTGGACGACCCTGGAGCAGGTCCCTCCTGCGCAAGGCTACACGACGCGCGTGCCGCCGCCTTCGGACGCGGAACTCGAAAGTTTCAGCCGCTTGCAGAGCGTTGGCGAGCCGCTGGACATCGTGCGTTTTTGCGAAGGTCGGTTGCCGAGTTATCCGTGCTGGCTGGACCTCAATCGGGCCAGTCATGCCGCGCTCTTGAGGCTCGGTTCGGCGGCGCAGGCCGGTGCTGCCAGCCTGGCCCTGGAAACCCGTCATTTTCTGGCGCGCCTGCCGGCGCTGGTCGAGCTGACATTCGCCGACGGCCAGCCGTTCGCCGACGGCGCGACCCGCAGTTGGCTCGAAGGTTTGGCACCGGCGGCCGGCAGCGGCGCCACGGATGGGCTGCAAACGCTGATCGATGAAGTCGCGCGTGATGCCGCCGAAGGCCGTTTGAACGAAGCGTTGGCGCGTTTGCAGGTCGCCGTGCGAGAGGCCGGCAGCGGCCGCGAGCGGTTTCGCCTGCGCGCTGCCCAATGCCATCTGCTACAGCGTTTCGACCCGCGGGCGCAGTTGGGTGTTGCCTTGGATGTGTTGCTCCAGGAAGCGACGGAGCAGGGCCTCGATCGTTGGGAGCCGGAGCTGGTCCGGCCGTTGTTGGAGTTGGCACTGACGCATGAGGACGGCGGTTCGAGAGCGCTGTGGGCGCAACAGTTGGCTGCAATGGATTTGCCGGCGTTCTGGCGTTTGGCCAGCCCGCCGGCAAGTTGAATGGGCAACAGGCAATACCTGGCA
This sequence comes from Pseudomonas veronii, assembly GCF_002028325.1. Lineage (NCBI taxonomy): Bacteria > Pseudomonadati > Pseudomonadota > Gammaproteobacteria > Pseudomonadales > Pseudomonadaceae > Pseudomonas > Pseudomonas veronii. The sequence continues at coordinate 3,451,797 of NZ_CP018420.1, forward strand.
GGCGTGTGCATATCCATGCCATGAGTTTTCTAACGGCTGCGTTGAGCGAGTCCGGTAAACAGGAGTGAGATTTAATGTCTAGTGAAGGTTCGGTCGCGCCTAAAGAGCGCGTCAATATTGTTTACAGCTCTGACACCGGCGGCGCGCAGGAACAGGTCGAGCTGCCGCTCAAGCAACTGGTGATCGGCGACTTCACCTTGCGTGAAGACGACACGCCGGTTGAAGACCTCAAACCGATCCGCGTCGACAAAGACAACTTCACCGATGTGCTCAAGGGCCAGAACCTGAGCCTGCAGTTGGCGGTGCCCAATCATCTGGCGGAAAACGCGCCGGAGGACGAGCAGATCCCGGTCTCGCTGACCTTCCAGTCCATTCGCGATTTTGAGCCGGATGCCATCGTGGCCCAGGTTCCCGAGTTGCAGCAACTGATCGCCCTGCGGGATTCGCTCAAGGCCTTGAAAGGGCCGATGGGTAACTTGCCGGAGTTTCGCAAGCAGCTGCAGGCCCTGATGAACGATGACGGGGCCCGCGAGCGTTTGCTCTCGGAACTTGGCGTAAAGGACAAGGAATAACCCATGAGCGAAGAAAAGAGTCAGGCAGCGAGCACGACCGGCCAGGCGGTCGAGTCGGTTTCCCTGTTGGATCAGTTGGTGGAAGCGACGCGCGTCAAGCCAGGCGACGAGGCGTATGCCGTCACCCGTCAGGGCCTCGAAGCGTTTGTCACCGAACTGCTCGAGCCGGCCCGGCAGGCCGAGAAGGTCAGCGCCGGGTTGATCGACGACATGATCGCCACGCTGGATGCCAAGCTGTGCCGGCAGGTCGACGCGATCATTCACCACCAGCAGTTCCAGAAGCTGGAGTCGTCCTGGCGCTCGCTGAAGTTTCTGGTCGACCGCACGGATTTTCGCGAGAACAACAAGCTGGAAATCCTCAGCGTGTCCAAAGAGAAGCTGCTCGAAGATTTCGAGGATGCGCCGGAGATCACCCGTTCGGGTCTGTACAAGGCGGTGTACACCGCCGAGTTCGGCCAGTTCGGCGGCCAGCCGTTCGGCTCGATCATCGGTAACTACGAGTTCAACCCCGGCCCGCAGGACATGAAGTTGCTGCAGTCGGTCGCCGCGATTTCGGCCATGTCCCACACGCCCTTCATCGCCGCGGCCGGCCCGCAGTTCTTCGGCATCGACAGCTTTGCCGACCTGCCCAATCTCAAGGATCTGCAAGCCGTCTTCGAGGGGCCGCAGTTCACCAAATGGAATGCCTTTCGTGAAAGCGACGACGCGCGTTTCGTTGGCCTGACATTGCCGCACTTCCTGCTGCGCACGCCCTATGGCGAAGACACGGTCCCCGCCAAGACGTTCCGCTACAACGAGAACGTCGGTGGCGGCAACCAGGACTTCCTGTGGGGCAACGCTGCGTTTGCCTTTGCCAGTCGCCTGTCCGACAGCTTTGCCCAGTACCGCTGGTGCGCCAACGTCATTGGCCCACAGGGCGGCGGCACCGTCGGTGATTTGCCGATCTACAACTACGAGGCCATGGGCGAAACCCAGACCAAGATCCCGACCGAAGTGCTGATTTCCGAGCGCCGCGAATTCGAGCTGGCCGAGCAGGGGTTTATCGCACTGACCATGCGCAAGAACACCGATAACGCGGCGTTCTTCTCCGCCAACTCGTGCCAGAAGCCCAAGTTCTTCGGCAATGACAAAGAAGGCAAGGAAGCCGAGCTGAACTACAAGCTGGGCACCCAACTGCCGTACATCTTTGTGGTCAGTCGCCTGGCCCATTACATCAAGGTCATCCAGCGCGAAAACATCGGCACCTGGAAAGAGCGTGGCGACCTGGAGTCCGAACTCAACACCTGGATTCGCCAGTACGTGGCCGACATGGATAACCCCGCCGCCGGTGTGCGCAGCCGTCGCCCACTGCGTCAGGCGGAGATTACCGTCAGCGACGTCGAAGGCGATCCAGGCTGGTACCGCGTCGGTTTGAAAGTCCGTCCGCACTTCAAGTACATGGGCGCGTCTTTCACGCTGTCGCTGGTGGGCAAGCTCGACAAGAGCTGATCGGTAGCGCGAATGGGCAACGCCGCCGTTGCCCATTCAGGTGTTCACCCGAGGGTCATTGCCTCGGCGTTTCCATAAGATGGATTCAACGCAGCGAGACAGGGCCAGAGGCGCTGATCGATGCCTGAAAACTCACTGATTAAACCCGGAGTACACGTTATGCCAATGCCATGCTACTTGAGTATCGAAGGCCAGAACCAAGGCAAGATCGAAGGTTCCAGCACGGTTACCGGTCATGAAGGAAAGATCCTTGTTCAGGCCGTCGAACACCTGATCGATATTCCCAAGAACCCGCAGACCGGCCTGCCGGCCGGCAAGCGTGTCCACCAGGGCATGACCCTGACCAAGGAAATCGATAAGTCTTCTCCAAAGTTGCTGCAAGCCCTGACTTCCGGCGAGCAGCTCAAGTCTGTTGTGTTGGAGTTCTATCGGATCTCGCCTAAAGGCACCGAAGAAAAGTACTACACCATCACCCTGAGCAATGCCGTGCTCGTTTCGGCCCGCACCTGGGTGCCGAACGTGTTGAGCCCTGAGTTCAAGCAAATGGGCCATATGGAAGACATCGGCATCACCTACGAAAAAATCGTCTGGACCTGGGTGCCGGACGGTATCGAAGCCGAAGACTCGTGGTTGGCGCCAAAAGCGTAAGCCCGGCTCGACGGTTCAATGCCGCCCTGGTCCAGGGCGGTGTTCTTGTTATTGCAGAAGGTACACCGCGTTGAGAGAAAAGCGATTGCTGGAGCGCATCACAAGCCTGCAGGCCGAAACCGGTCGCACGCACCTGACCCAGGCTGAAGTGTTGACGCAGTCGATCGTCCAGCATCTGCAACGCATTTTGAATACCCGGCGCGGCAGCGTGCCGATTGACGCCGAGTTTGGCGTACCCGACTTCACCAATCTGGCCGGTTCGTTTGCGACCGGCGAGACCACGCAAATAATCGAGAACATGACGCGCATGATCGCCCGCTACGAGCCTCGCTTGAAATCGCCGCGCATCCTGGTCGCCGAAGGTGCCCAGGAAGTGTTGTCGTTGAGTTTCAGTCTTGAGGGCGTGGTGTCGATCGACGATCGGGACATTCCTATTCACCTGGCAACGCGTGTGTCTTCGGACGGTCGCGTGTCCCTGGCGATGCACTAAGTCATGCTCAACAGCCATTATCAAAGTGAACTCAACCAACTGCGGCGTCTGGCCGATGAGTTTGCCCGCCGCAACCCGGCCCTGGCGCCGCTGCTGGGGGTGGACTCGGCCAATGACCCGGACGTCGAACGCTTGCTCGAAGGCGTGGCGTTTCTCACCGGGATGGTTCGCCAACGGTTGGACGACGAGTTTCCCGAGTTCATTCAAGAGTTGGCGCAGCTGCTCTATCCCCATTACCTGCAACCGTTGCCTTGCCTGACGCTGCTGCAATTTCAGCCGCGCACGGCATTGCAGGAGGTTACGCGTATCGAGCCCGGCTGCGAAATTGCCTCGGTACCGGTCGATGGCCAGCGCGTGCGCTTTAGCAGTACCGCGGCGGTCGACCTGGAACCGTTGCAACTGCTCGGCAGCCGCTGGGACGGCGGCGCCGGTGAAGAGCGCAGCCTGGTCCTGGACTTCGCTTTTACCACCGCTGACCCGAATAGCTGGCTGGCCGACAGCCTGCGTTTCTATCTGGGGGATGGCCTGGTCGATGGCTCCAAGTTATTGCGTCTGTTGCAGCTCAACCTGCGCGAGATTCGCATCTCTGCGCAAGAGCAGCCCATGACCGTATTGCCGGCCAGCCATTTGCGTGGCCTGGGATTCGATGCGAGCAACGCCTTGCTGCCGTTTCCCGATACCGCGCACCCGGCCTATCGGTGCCTGCAGGAATACTTCGCGCTGCCCGAGAAATTCCTGTTTATCGAGCTTCGCGGCTTCAAACAGTGGCGAGCCAGAGGCGCAGACGGGCGCTTCAGCGTGCGCCTGATGTTCGAAAACCTGCCGGACTGGACACCGAACCTGTCGGTCAACAGTTTTTTGCTGGGGGTGACGCCGGCGATCAATCTGTTCGCCCAGGACGCACACCCGCTGCGCATCGACCACAAGCAAGTCGACTATCGCATCCAGCCTGCCGACCATGGCCAGCGCATGAGCATGCGGATTCATTCGGTGCTCAAGGTCAGTGCTTATTCCGCTGGAGGCGGGGAGCGGCTGCTGGAGCCGTTCAATACCTTCTCGCAGCGCGACACCTATAACCTGCGCATCCGCGCCTCGAGCATCGATGCCCAAGGTTATGACCACTATCTGAGCCTGCCCTACAGCGAAGGCAAAGTGCCGGGCGAGATGACCTTGTCCATCGGCTTGCTCTGCACCAATGGCAAGCTGCCGGAAAGCCTGCGCCTGGGCGATTTGAACCAGCCCACCGACAACACGCCGCCCAGGGTCGAGTTCAAGAGCATCCGTGGCATCACACCGTGCCAGCCGCCCAAGTTCGACGACAAGTTGCTGTGGCGCATGCTCTCGCAGCTCAATGCCAACCACTTCCGCCTGGCCGATCGCGACTACCTGCGCGGCCTGCTCGCGCTGTATCTGCCGAGCGTCGGCGAAGGGGCCCAGGACGCCAACCAGCGGCGCATCGATGCCATCGAAAAAGTCACCGTCAGCCACGAGCGGCGTTTTATTCGCGGGCTGCCGATCGAAGGCAGTGTGGTCCGGGTCGAGTGCCGGGGCGACTATTTCCTCAGTCCTGGCAATTTCTACCTGTTCGGTTGCGTGCTGGATGAGTTTTTCGCCGGCTGTACGGCCATCAACAGCTTTACCGCCTTCACGCTGTTCGACAGCGTCAACCACGAGACCTTGAAATGGCCAGCGAAGATCGGGCACCAACGCCTGTTGTGATCGATCCGCTGCTCGATGACGGCGGCGAGTTCGGGTTTTTCCAGGCCTTGCGCCTGTTGCGCCTACGTTTTCCGAGCGAAAAACACTTCGTCGACAACGTGCGGGTCCGGCCGCGGCTTGGGCTCGGGTTTCCGCTGCGGGATATCGAAGGGATCGAGCAGGACGACGACGGTCGCTATCGGATCGAGGCCAACTTCTTCGGGCTGTATGGCGTCACTTCGCCGTTGCCGACGTTTTACACCGAAGACCTGATCGACGAGCAACTGCTGGGCCATTCGGCGGGACGTGACTTTCTCGACATCCTGCATGCCTCGCTCTATCCGTTGCTGTTCCGTGCCTGGGAAAAGCACCGGATCTGGATCGACATTACCGAGCGGCGCGACGTCAAGAGCCTGCGTCAATTGCAGGCGCTGATCGGCATTGCGGATGCACGTCCGGAGCAGCGCGATCAATCCACCGATTTGCTGCGGTATGCCGGGTTGTTCAACCAGTACCCGCGCTCGGCCCTGGGTCTGCAGCAGTTGGTCAAGGCGGTACTCAGCGATGTGACGGTGGAAGTCGTGCCGTGTGTCGAGACGCGCCTGCGGATCGACCGCACGGCACGCACTTACCTGGGCATGCAGTGCGGGGTGTTGGGCGAAAACAGCCTGCTCGGTCGTGAAGTCATGGACCGCAGCGGCACCCTGGATATCCGCCTGACGGCACTGAGTACCGAGCGTTTTCACGGGTTATTGCCGGGGCAGGCGCTGTATCAAAAGCTCGAACGCTTGGTGGGATTGTATTTGCAGACACCGCTACGCAGCCGTCTGGTCATGCGTCTTGCGGCAGATAAGCAGCAGTGCGCTTCGCTGGGCGGCGGCTGGCAGCGGCTGGGCCTGGATACCTGGCTCGGTGACGGAGACACACAGGACGACGTTGTATTCATGCTGACGGCCGAACACGGACCAATGCTCGAAGAGAGGGCTCGCTAGATGATTCAGGTAGAACTCAAACCGCTGTTCGCACGGCTCAATGTGTACAGCACCAAGGCCCTGGAGAACGCGGCGGGCCAGACCCTGGCGCGCGCTCACTACGAGATTTCCCTGGAGCACCTGCTGCGCCAGTTGCTGGAAGATCCGGATGCCGATACGACGCGCATTCTCGCGCGCTTCGAGATCGATCCGATGCGCTTGCGTGCGCTGCTGGATGAGGGGCTGGCGCAGTTGAAAAACGGCAACCCAGGACGTCCGGTGTTCGCTGGCCTGCTCACCGAATGGATTCAGGACGCCTGGCTGATTGCCTCGCTGGTGGTCGGCAGCGGGCGGATTCGCGGCGGTTCGCTGCTGCTGGCGCTGGTATCGCGCCTGGGCTACTACAGCGCTGGCACGCGTTACGGCGAACTGCTCAAACCGATTTCCACCGATGCCCTGACCGCAGAGTTCGCTCAACTGTTGGGCGGCTCCAGCGAAGGTCCGCTGGACAGCCTGCAGACCGGCGCGGCCTGTGCTTCGTTGGCCGGCGCCGGCGGCAGTGCGCCCGCAGCCGAAGACAATATCGCGCGCTTTTGCGAAGACCTGACCGCCAAGGCAGCGGCGGGGCGCATCGACCCGATTTTCGGGCGCGATGATGAGATTCGCCAGATGATCGACATCCTCGCCCGGCGGCGTAAAAACAACCCAATCGCGGTGGGCGAACCGGGTGTGGGCAAGTCCGCCGTGGTGGAGGGGCTGGCGTTGTTGATCAGCCAGGACGAAGTCCCCGACTTCCTCAAAAACACACGTTTGCTCAGCCTGGATCTCGGTGCGCTGGAAGCGGGCGCCAGCGTCAAGGGCGAGTTCGAAAACCGCCTGCGTGGCGTCATCGAAGAGATCAAGGCCTCCACCACGCCGGTGATCCTGTTCATCGACGAAGCGCACATGCTGATCGGCGCCGGCGGCGCGGCGGGTGGCTCGGATGCGGCCAACCTGCTCAAACCCGCATTGGCCCGTGGCGAGTTGCGCACCATCGCCGCCACGACCTGGTCGGAGTACAAGAAATACTTCGAGAAAGACCCGGCCCTGGCGCGTCGTTTCCAACTGGTCAAGCTGGACGAGCCGAGTGTCAAAACCGCGGTGTTGATCCTGCGCGGGCTCAAGGGGCACTACGAAAAAGTTCACGGGGTCAGCGTGCGTGACGACGCCATCGTCGCCGCCGCCGAATTGTCGGATCGCTACATCACCGGGCGCTTGCTACCGGACAAGGCCGTCGACTTGCTCGACACCGCCAGCGCCCGGGTACGCATCGGCCTGGGCATCAAGCCTGCCGAGTTGGAGCGCATGGAGCGGCAGTTGTCCGGTCTGGCGCGTGAACAGAGCGCGCTGGAGCGCGACCGTGGCAATGGTTTCCCCGTAGAAGACCAGCGCCTGATAGATATCGCCGACGAACAGGCCGACATCGACGCGCGTCGGGTTGCGCTGGAAGTCCGCTGGCTGGCCGAGCGCGACGCGGCGCTGCGCGTCCTTGAAGCACGCAAGCAACTGACCCTGCAAGCACAGGACCTGCCGGTTCCGGCCGAAGGCGAGGTAGTGCAGGTACTGGCCTCGCTGGAGGAACGTCAGGCCGAGCTGGATCAGGCCCGTGAAGCCCTGGCCGCACTGCAAGGTGATGCGCCGTTGCTGTTCACCGAAGTCAGCCCCGATGCGATTGCCCAGGTCGTCTCCGACTGGACCGGCGTGCCGCTGGGCAAAGTGCTGCGCGATGCGGCGGGCGGCGTATTGGCCCTGGCCGACAACCTCAAGACGCGCATTCGCGGTCAGGACACCGCCGTCGAGCAGATCGCGGAAATCCTCAAGGCCGCGCAATCCGGCCTGCGCGATCCGCAACAGCCGTTGGGTGTGTTCCTGCTGGTCGGGCCGTCGGGGGTCGGCAAGACCGAAACCGCTCTGGCTGTGGCCGAACATCTGTTCGGCGGCGAACAGGCGATGATCTCGGTGAACATGAGCGAGTATCAGGAGAAGCACACCGTCAGCCGCTTGGTGGGTTCGCCCGCCGGCTATGTCGGCTTCGGCGAGGGCGGCATGTTGACCGAGGCGGTGCGCAAGCGTCCGTATTCGGTGGTGTTGCTCGATGAAGTGGAAAAAGCCCACCTGGACGTGGTGAACATTTTCTATCAGGTCTTCGACAAGGGCAGCCTGTCCGACGGCGAAGGGCGGCAGATCGATTTCTCCAACACCGTGGTGCTGCTGACCAGCAACCTGGCCACCGAAGAAATCCAAAACCTGTGCGTCGACGGGCGGCCCGACCCGGACACCCTCGCGGAAAAAATCCGCCCGACCCTGTCCCGGCATTTCAAACCGGCGCTGCTGGCGCGCATGACCATCGTGCCGTTCTTCACCCTGGGTGGCGCGCAACTGGCGGGCATCGTGCGCCTCAAGCTGGGCCGGCTCAGCGAGCGCCTGCTGGCTTCGTCGAAAGTCCGTCTGACGTTTGCAGAAGAGGTCGCCGACGCCATCGCCGCGCGCTGCACGGAAGTGGAGAGCGGGGCGCGCAATATCGACTTCATCCTGCGCAAAAGCCTGACGCCGCGTTTGTCTGACGTGTTGCTCGGGGCGATTGCCGATCAGCGGCCCCTGGCCGGCTTGCATGTGGCGGTGGATACGCGCGGCGAGTGGATCATTACCACGCAAGACGTCGATGCGATCAGGTCTTTACCCGAGCGTGAAGCGCTGCTTGAGCCCCTAGAGTGACCGCTCGTTTACCGACTGAAGAACAAGGATTGATTGATGGCTCTCAATGATCATGCGCTCTGCACTTTCGCCAGCCTGGCCCCCTCGCTGCTGCTCGAAACATTATGGGTGCAGCAGTGGCAGGGCGAGGAAAAGCTCTCTCAGCCCTATCGCTTCGAGGTTCGGCTGGCCACGATCAATCCATTGTTCGACGACGAAGCGCTGCTGGGCAACCGGGCAGTATTGACCCTGAGCGATGCGTTGGGGCAGCCGCATCCCTATCAGGGCGTGGTCACGGAGGTGGATTATCTCGACGCCGATTCCTTGTATTACTACTACCGCGTGGTGCTGGAACCGCGCTTCGTGCAGTTGCGGCATTTCCGCTTTTCGGAAATCTGGCTGGACAAAAGTCTGCCGGAGCTGATTCGCGACGTGCTCAAGTTGGCCGACCTGACTGTCGAAGGGCCGGGTATGAACGGTTTGCCCGGTTCGGCGTATGACTTCGATATCCGCCTGCCGCTGGCCGATGATCCGCTGACTCAGGCGACGTTTACCTGCCAGTTCGAAGAAACCAGCTTCGCCTTTATTTCACGTCTTCTTGAATATTTCGGCGTGTATTACTTCTTTGAACAGGGGCCTGACGGCGAGGCGCTGGTGTTCTGTGGCGACCGACTGTACCAGCCGCAACTCCCCAGCCTGCTGACCTATCGCCGCCAAGATTCGGAACTGGATGTAGGCCGGGTCCTGGCGGTGGCGCGGACCTTCGAGCGCAAACTCGTGCGGCAAGCGGCGGGGGTCACGCTCCAGGACTTTTCCGCGAGTAACGCGCAGTTGAAGTTAGAGGTCAATGCTTCGGTGGCAGCTGCCAGCCTTGGCGCAGATGCCTCAACCGCACAACGAGAGGCCGTCTCTGGTTCGTCTGTATTTATCGGCGGACAAGGGTTGTATGGCGAGCACTTCGGTTCGCTCGAACAGGGGCAATGGTTGGCCAATCGCCGCGCCCAGGCCATCGGTTGCCGTCAGCGGGAGTTTCATGGCAGCGGTCGAGCCACGGGGTTGCGCGCCGGTTATCCGATGCTGTTAGTCGGCCACCCGCGTCCGCTGTTCAATGCCGGTTATCAGGTGATTGAAGTTCACCACGACGGTTATCAGCCGTTGCCGGGCCTGGGGGCGGAGGGGGAAGGGCCGGGGCAGGGGATCAACACGCGGTTTATCGCCTTGCCCGGCGACGTGCAGTACCGCGCACCCTGTGTGACACCGCGGCCTTATGTGCAGGGCGTGCTCAGTGCGGTGGTGGATGGTGATGAAGATACCGGTCGGCCGCTGCTCAATGAGCATGGTTGCTACAGGGTGAGTTTCCCGTTCATTCGCGGTGAGAAGAATGCGACGCGTGGTTCGGCCTGGTTGCGTATGGCCACGCTGTCCAGTGGTTCGAGCCACGGCATGAATTTCCCACTGCTCAAAGGCACGGAAGTGCTGGTTTCGTTCTTGGGCGGCGACCCGGACCGCCCGGTGATCACCGGTAGTGTGCCCAACTCCGAGAATCCCAATGTGGTCACCGGCGAAAACGCGACCCAAAGTGGCTTGAGCACTCCCGGTGGGCATTTGTTTGCGATGGAAGACAGCCCGTCCGGGCCGATGATGAAGATGGGGGCGTCCACCGGTTGTAGTTTTACCTTGGGTGAGGGCGATGTCAGTGGGGCGCATTTGCGCACGGACAAGCATATGCAGCTGGCGTCTAGTTCGTATAAGCATCAGGTGCCAGGTGTTTATTGGCAATCCATAGGGGGAGGGCATGCGCCGGCCCCGGTGGCGGGGACGAGCTCTTCAGAGAGTTTGATGGGTGCCAACTTTAAAGATCGGCCTCCCACTCCCGCAAGTAGCAGCAAGCTTGCCTCCGCGCCAAGCACAACAAATAGCGCATCAGAGAAAAGCGGATTTGATAATTTCAAAGACGCAATAACCAACCCAAAGCTGAGCACAAAATTAGACGTTACAACTTCAATGCTTCAATTGAAGGGTGACGTAAATATAGCCAGCGGAAGTCTCTCTCTCTACGGGGTTGGCGTGTCAGTGAAACTTGGATTGGTTTCGCTTTCGGCCGACTACAGTTTGTATAAGAAAAGCGTTGGCAACAGTGCCTGGGAGTATCATAAGGCGAGTATTAAAAATTCAGAATATCTGAAAGGAATGCATATAGTTCGAGCATCCAACTCAAAGATGGAGTTGAAGAATACAGATATTTACTGCCATGAAAATGTAACCTCATACGAGATTAAGCTGGGTGGGAATAGCATACTTATCAATGCGGCAGGGATTGTCATAAAGTCGGACAAGATTATACATCTTGAAGGCCAGGTGCATGTTACTGGTGATGTTCTTGTGGATGGGGATTTAGAAGTTTGCGGTAACGCCTTTTTTAATAAGTTCATGAGAGTTAGCGGCACTATAGTGGGATCAACGATCACTTCGGATCAAGTACAGGAGTTTCCGTGTTTTGAACTAGCCCCCAGCCCCAGCCTGTTAAGTCTGAAGCTAGCATCACGCCCAAGTCTTGCTGCAGTGAAAGTGGCCGCGGGCGGAGCCAATGCGGTTGTAAACGGCGCCGTTGACCTGCTTGATGGCGCCGCCGATGCGGTCGCGGCAGCGGGCGATGCTGCTGCACCGCCCGCTGCCGCGCCGTGATACGGAAAAAAAGAGGCGTAAGTTTCCTATTCGGAGAGTCCGATGCAGCTCAAATGTGAACAGGCCAGCCTTTTATTGCTCGCCAATGCCAAACCACTGGACCTTCATTGCGTGGTCGTCACCCTGGGTCTGCTGGTGGACGCTGAAGATCAGGTAATGGCCGCTGGGGAAACTTGGGCCTGGTTAACCGAGCGACTTGGCAAGCAGATGCTTGATCGGGGTTTAAAGAAAAGTCGAGGCACATTTGCCGTACAGGGTAAGGCTTATCCGTTGACCGATGTGCAACGGGGTGGCATGGCGGTGCGGGTGCGTCTGGGGGATATGGAAAAAACATTGCATGTACTCGCGCCGCGGCAATGGCGCAAAGGGCCTCTGGGTTGGACGTCCGTTGTGAGCGGTCAACTGGATAACCTGCCGTTGGACTTTGAAAGCGCTTATGGCGGTAATAAGTGGCCAGATAATCCGACAGGCAAAGGCCATTATCCGGAGGTGGACGCCGCGCAAGGAATGCCGTTGGCACAACTGGAAGTGGCGAATGCCACAGTTGTTGACCCCGATGATCGGCCAGCCCTGGCGAGTTTTTTGCCATTGCCAGTACAAAGCGCTGAGCGCCGCCAGTATATGGGCACCCTTGACGAGCATTGGACTGCTTATCGCGCCCCATTCTTACCTACGGATACTGATGCGCGCTGGTTCGATGAAGTGGCGCAGGACCAATGCAACGCCGGTTTTTGGCGTGGCGACGAAGCCTGGTCGATCTCAGGCATGCACCCTACCGAGGCCAGGGTCGCCGGGCGATTGCCGGGCCTGCGGCCACGGCTGTTTATTGAGCGTGCGGATAAGCGTGTACCCGTTACCGAAATGTCGATGGACCTGGATACGGTATGGCTGTTCCCTGATGCGCAAAGTGCTCTTCTGCTGTACCGCGTCGAAGTACCGGTACTCGATATAGATGCGCAAGATATCGTCAAATTGGCTATGGCCCTCGAGCGAGCGGGTGATCCAGTGCTGGACGCGCAAGTCTGGATTGAGCGGCTTTGGCCACGCCCTCCCGTCGAGTCGGTCAAGGTTGCGCCTGTCGAACCAACCCCGTTCGACTCCGGGCCGATAGTCGCCAGTTTGCAGGCCGTTGCGGATGCGCAATATGCAGAGTTAAGCGCAACTCATGAGCAGTGCATGCAATACGCTCAGATGATGGCGACTCGCATGAACCTGCCTTTCAACCCCACCGATTACCCACCACCAGCGAAAACGGACTTTACGGTTCTGATGCGCGAACCGATGCACCCCCTCAAGCCCTTTGACCCCGAGGCATTGGCGCTGGAAATTGATTCGGAAATCGCCAAGGCTAAGGCCCAAGGCATGGAGTATGCCCAGCAGATGATGACCCGGCTGGGCATAGATGCAGAGCAAGCGTTGGCGCGTGCTAAACAGCCAGCACCGAAGGTCGATATCATGGACATGCTTGAGCGCCTGGAGCTGCCTCCAGACCAGCAGGCGCAAGCCAAGGAAAAACTGACTGCCGCCATAGCAGAGTCTCAAGCCGTGGAAGCTGAGATAGACCGTGTTTTAAGCGCCATGAACAAAGCGCTGGCGGCTGATCGAATCCAATTCGCCCCCATTCTCCCGCTTCCTGAATACTGCAGTCTGACCCGTGAGCGGCTGCTGGCATTGCACGCGGCAGGCAAGACGCTGCAAGACCTCAGTTTGGAGAGCCTTGATCTTTGCGAAATCGATCTGAGCAGCGCTGACCTGAGAAATACCACTTTTATGAGCTGCAAGCTCAATGGCACTCGACTGCAGAACGCCGATCTGAGCCACTGTCAGTTCATCGACTGCGACTTGGGGGCTTCGGATCTGAGCAAGGCGCGCTTGCAGGACGCAATGTTTCATAGGGTTCTATGCCAAGGCGCTTCGTTCTGCGGCACCAGCTTGATCGATATCCGCGCTCAGAACTGTGATTTCTCCGCTGCTGATTTCACCGAAGCCAACCTGCAACAAGCCCAACTCAACGAATGCAGCCTCGACAAGGCTCAACTGAGCAACGCCAATCTAAGCAAACTACGCCTCAATAAGTGCGACCTGAGCGGCGCACGACTCACCGACAGCAACCTGCACAAAGCCAAGCTCTACGACTGCACACTGGACGCGACGGACATGCGCCGCGCCAACCTCAGCAAAGCCGATTTCGCCAAGGTGGTGGGCCGCGACCTGGACTTGCGCGAGTGCAACCTGCAGAACCTGCGCCTGGCCGCTCACTGCGTTTTGCCGGGTGTGCGCCTGGACGATGCCGACCTGACCGCTGCCAGTTTTCAAGACGCCGATCTGAATCACGCCAGCCTGCGCGGCGCACGGCTTAACGACGCGCTGCTGAGCGGTTGCGACCTGAGGGATTCCGACGGTGTCGGGCTGGTCGCGCAAGGTGCCTACCTGTCGGGATGTGACTTGAGTCGCGCTGATTGGTCTGGCGCCAACCTGCTTAACGGCCGCTTGCGCAAGGTATGCCTGGAGCAGGCCAACCTCAGTGGCAGCAACTTGCATGGCTTGGCCAGTGACGCTGTACACGGCAGCGGTGTGCGCCTGGAGCAGGCATTGATGACGCGCTGCCGACTCAAGGAGAGCCTGACTCATGCTTGAGGTATTAAGTGCCGAGCGTCTAAGGGCATTGCTGGCTGATTGGCAGCCCTTGCGCGCGTTGAATCTGGCCGGGGGCGACTATCGCGGTGTCGATTTGAGCAACGCGCGGCTGGAACAAGTGGATGCGCGTGGTGCGCAATTCAATGGCGCCATGCTGACCCAAAGCCACTGGAAAGACTGCCGCCTGGACGGCGCCAATTTTTCCGAGAGCACCGCGGACTCGTTGTACATGAACGGGTGTTCATTGCAGGGCGCATTGTTCACGAATGTGTGTTGGAACAAGACCAGCTGGGCGCAATGCCACGGCGAGGATCTGGATCTGTCGGGCGCGCAGCTACAGGCGTTTACACTCGCGGAGTGCCGCGTACCGCGTATCAGGCTGGCAGCCGCCCAGTTGAGCAAATCCCAATGGAACCGCTGCGATCTGACGGGCCTTGATGCCCAGTCGGCGCATTTTGCGAAGGCACGGTTGATCGATTGCCAACTCGATCAGGCGCGCTTCGGCCTGGCGTCGTTGCAGCAGTGTGCCTTCGACGAATCGTCGTTGAGCGGCGCCGATTTTCATGCCGCGCAGGCCGAGGGTGCCTCGTTCTACCGTAGCAAGGGAACCGCGCCGATGTTTGCCGGTGCCCATCTCAAGGGCGCTCTGTTCAATGCCAGCCATTTTGACTCGGTCGATTTCAGTGATGCCGTTCTGGAGATGGCCATCCTGATCGACGCCCAGATGCCAGGCGCGCGCTTTGACCGCGCTCTGTTGCGTTATGCCGATTGCACCGCGTTGCTTGCGCCACGCGCCTCGTTCGTCGCCGCCGACGTGACCGGCATGAATGCCCATGCCGCTGATTTCACCCAGGCCGACTGGCAGCAGAGCAACCCCCAGGCCATCCAGCCCGTAGATACCGAACGCCTCGCCGCCGAGCAATGGCAGCCTGCCTCTTTAGGAAAATCGAGATGAATGAAGCCCCGCAGTATTGCGATGCCGCTGCTCAATTGCGTCATGCGCAGGTCAACGCACTGGATGGCGAGCGTTTCGGCGTGGTCAGCAACGATGGCCGCCGCTATTGGCTAAAACCCGCATTCGGTTGCCTGGTGCGTCCGGCAGTGGGGGACAAGGTGTTGGTCAGCCTGGACGCGCAAGGCGGTTACATCCTTAGCGTGCTGGAACGCGCCATCGCTCAACCGGCGCGTATGCATCTGGAGGGTGACCTGCATTTGAGCCTGCCCGCCGGCGCGTTGAGCATTCAGGCCCGCGACGGCGTGAGCCTTGACGCCGGTATCGCATTACGGGTGTGCGCCGAGCAGGGCAGTGTGCAGATGCAGCGTGCCCATCTGACTGTCGGCACCCTGGCCATGAGTGGCGAGCATCTTCAGAACCACTGGGTCGAGCGCCACGACAGCAGCGTGTATCACCGCGAAAAGGCCGTGCGCCACGAGGCGGATTTTGCTGACAGCCGCCGTCGCGTCGAAGGCCATGAAGAACTTTATTCCGGCTCCTTGCGCCAGCGTGTGCGCGATGACTGGAGCGTGCAGGCCGACACGCTGGACCTGAATGCACAACGTAGCGTTGCCATTGATGGCGACAGCATCAAGCTGGGGTGAGATCGATTATGTATATGCTCAATAACGGCGGTGCGATGGCGCTGTCCACGGTGCCCGATATCTGCAAGACGCCCGTTCCGCCCGCCGGGCCAGTGCCATTGCCTTATCCCAACGCTGCCGATACCAGTGCCGCGGACCCGGGTGGGTTGGTGATGGACGTGCTGGTGGACGGCATGCCAGCGATGAATATGTCGAGCAAGGTGTTGATGACCAGTGGCGATGAAGCGGGGGTGGCCGGTGGCGTCACCAGCGGCAAGGTCAAGGGTGAAATGATCTTCATCGATGGCAGCACCAAAGTGATGGTCGCCGGTAAGCCCGCCGTGCGTGTCACCTGCCAGACCATGCACAACGCCAATAACACCATGGGGACGGTTTCGCAGCCGAGCCAGACTGCTGTGCTGGTGATGGCGTGAGCAGCGCGGGGCGTGCGCCCTCCATCAAGTTTTCCATGGGCGGACTGGCCCTGTGCATCCTGCTCGCCGCCTGCAGCAGCCAGGACCTCACCCCCGAGCAAAAGGCCCTCACTGCGCTCAAATGGGACTACACCGAAAACGCCATCGAGCTGAGCTTCACCGCCGACAACGACCTCAATCAGTACGACGGCCAGGCGCATAACCTGTTGGTGGTGGTCACGCAGTTCGATCAGATCAGTGCGTTTTCCGCCTACACCGGCAGTTCCCAGCAACTGAGCAGCCTGCTGCTGATGAACAGCGCGCCGCCCGGGATGATCGGGCTGACGCGGCTGTTTATCGAGCCGGGCCAGACCCGCCAGTTGAGCCTGCCGCGACTGGAGGGCGCGAAGATGGTCGGTATCGCCGCCGGTTACGCGCACCTGGACCCGACGCGCAGCGTCAAGCTCTATCAGATCGGCGTCGACGTGACGTCGACAGGGTTTTTCAGCAAGACCTGGACCGCCACCCCGCGCCCCATCGCCATTGACCTGCTCGTCGGGCCCGATGCGCTGTTGCGTGGCAAGGAGAGTCGCCTGGCGTTGCCCAAGCCGGTGCAGCCCCGAGAGGGTGAGGTGCGCCTGCCCGGCGCACAGGACTGAGCTGCTTGCCGTGAGCGTTGCAGTGGCCACGCTTTTTCAATTTTTTGCCTGAAACCGAGCCCTATGAATATCGATCAGTTGTTGTATTGGCACCAGGGCTTGTTCCTCCAGCCTCAGCATTTTCAACAGAACGATGCGCGTATCGAGCATCGTCTGACCCGGACCACAGAGTTGAACCATCCGTACCCGTGGGGTTTGATCTCGCTGAAGATCAACGAGCCCGCGCTGGTTGCCAAACAGTGCCTGCTGGAGCAATTGTCGGTGCGCTTCGCCGAAGGCACGCTGGCTGAATATCCGGGCAATGCGATGCTGGAGTCGCGCACCCTTGACCTCGGCGAATTCAGTGGCGGCCGCACGCTGTTTGTGGGGCTACGCCGCTTGCTGCCAGGCGACGCCAACGCGCAAGTGTTCGAGACGTTGTCTGCCGGGGCCCGGGCGGAAGCACGCTTTATCGTGGCGGCCGACCCGGAAGTGATCGGTGACCGTCTCGGCGATTCCCCGGAAGCGCGGGTGCGGCCCATGTCCTATGTGTTGCGGCTGTTCTGGGACGATGAGCTGGAGCATCTGAGCGCCTACGAGCTGCTGCCGATTGCACGGCTTGAGCTGGACGGTGATCGCCTCCGGCCGGCCCAACGCTACGTGCCGCCGTCGGTCAATCTGGCGGCATCGCCGATGCTCCTGCAAACCTTGCGCGAAGTCCGCGACGAACTGGTCGGCCGGGCGCGGCAGTTGTCGGTGTACAAGCAGCCGGGGGAGTCGCGGCGGGGCGATCTCGACGCGGCCCAGGTCAACCACCTGATGGCCCTGGCGGTACTGAATCGCTATGGCCCGTTGCTGACGCATTTGCTGGAAACCCCGCAGGTGTCGCCATGGCAGCTTTACGGCACCCTGCGCCAACTTGTTGGTGAGTTGAGTCTGTTTTCCGATGTCTGCGACATGCTCGGCGAAACCCCGGATGGCCGTCTGTTGGTGCCGGCCTACAAGCATGAGGACGCGGGCGCGGCGACGATCGCACTGGTGGCCCTGATCGGCCAGCAGCTCAATGAGATCAGCATCGGCTCAGAGTTGCTGGTCCACCTGCAACTGCAGGACGGGTTTTATCAGGCTCCATTGCCGGACGCGTTTTTCGGCGCGCGGCATCGTTACTATCTGGTGGCGCGCAGTCTGGTCGATCCGGTGTGGCTGGCCGAGTGCCTGCCCTTGGATGGCAAGCTGGGAGCTCTCAGCGTCATGCAAGGCCTGGTCAACCGCGCGTTGCCCGGGGTTGAGTTGATCTATCTGCAGGTTCCGCCCCAGGGCTTGCCGCGGGTGGCCGGCGCGTTGTACTTCCGCCTGGAAACGCTGAGCGAGGGTTGGGAAACGCTGCAGCAGGAGCGTCAGGCGGCGTTCTTCCTGCCCCAGCCGCCGGCTGACCTGAGTATCGACCTGGTGGTGGTTCGCACATGATCAATCCCCGCCTGGCTGACTGCTGGATGTCGAGTTTCGAGGCTGCCAAGCGCGGCTTCGTTGATCCGGCACAGTCCTATGAGACACTTGCGCCGGCGCTCATCGTGCAGCTCGATGGCGCCGCCAATCGGGCCCGCGAGCTGCACTTTGCCGAAGCCGAAGTGCGCGAGGCGCTGTTCGCAGTGGTCGCCTGGATCGACGAAGCGGCCATGTCCGGCGAATGGCCCGGGGCGGCCGAATGGCGGCGGGCGCCGTTGCAGCGCCACTATTTTTCCACCAGTCGCGCCGGTGTCGAGTTCTTCCAACGCCTGGAGGCTTTGCCCGAGGCGGCGGTCGGTGCCCGCGAGGTCTTCGGCCTGGCCTTGCTCGGCGGTTTCCAGGGGCGTTACGCGACCCGCCCGGGTGGTGAACTGATGCAATACCGCCGGCTTTGCCTGGAGCGGATCATTCTCGATCGGCAGATGGTGCCGCTGGACGCCAACAGCCATCTCTTCGAACAACCCGAGGACCACCTGCCAACGCGCCTGCGTGTGGTGCGCCGGGGCTTGCCCGGTCTTTCGCTGCTGTTGCTGATCGGGGTGCCGTTGATTCTGTTGACCGTGCTTTACATCAGTTTCGATCTCTCGCTGGGTCGACAAGTCAGCCAATTGCTGGAGATGCGCTGATGTTGAAGAAAGCAGGGGTGTTGTTGCTCTGGGTGCTGCTGCTGGCGTGCATCGTGCTATTGCTCTGGGGCCTGGCGCTCTACAAAAGCTGGCCATTGTGGTACGTGCCGCTGATTTGCATCGTGATGCTGTTGGTGGTTTTTTGCCTGCGCGGGGTCGGGCGACGCTGGTATGCCTGGCGCTTGCGTCGCCGGATGAACAGCGAGTTGCCCCAGAGTCGTCGCGATGAAGCGCCGGCGCTTGATCAGGACTGGAACAGCGGCGTGCAAATGTTGCGCCAGTCGCGCCTGAGTCGATTGGGTTCACCGTTGTATGTGCTGCCCTGGTTCCTGACGCTGGGCGAGAGTGGCAGCGGCACCCGGCGGTTGCTGGGCAACAGCGGGCTGACCTCGGCCTTGCGTTCGACCCGCGGTGGAAAGCCGGCGGCCTCGACCGGCACTCTGGATTGGTGGTTCCTTGAGCGTGGCGTGATCATTGACCCCGCCGGCCGCATGGCGGAGGGCAACAGCGACGCCGGCCCGGAATGGCGACGGTTGCTGTACTGGCTGTTGCGTTCGCGGCGCCGCGAACCCCTCAACGGTGTACTGCTGGTGATCGACTGCCAGCGCTTGTTGAGCGACTCCGATGCGCGCCTGGCCGAGCAGGGACACAATCTGCGCCGCCGCCTGGATGATCTGGTGAAGGTCTTTGGTGCCCGTCTGCCGGTGTATTTCATCATTACCGGTGCCGAAGCCTTGCCGGGTTTCACCCAGTGGGCTTGCGCTCTCACGCCGCCACAACGCGAGCAACCGTTTGGCCTGCTCAGCCAACAGCGCACGGGGGCGGCGCAGGTGTTTCTCGAAGAGATGTTCAGCGGGCTTGGCCAGCGTCTGTTCGACCTGCGCATCGAGTTGGGCGTGCGTGGCCTGCCGGATGAAGAAGCTTTCAGCCTGCCGGAGCGCATCGTTGAACTGCGCTCGCGTCTCCAGCATCTGCTGTTACCCGCGTTTGACGCCAACCCCTACAGCGAGTTGCCGCTGCTCTGCGGGCTGTTCCTGACCGCGCAAGGGCAAGAGGCAGACGGCACAAGCGAAGGCTGGTTCAGTCATGAGTTGCTGGGCAGGCTTTTGCCTGCGCAACGCCACGCCTATCAACCCATCGATAGCTGGCATCGCTGGCGCAGGCTGTTGGCCCACGCCGCAGTCATCGGCTGGCTGGGGCTGTGTATCGGCTTTGGCGCATTGCTGGTGTATGCCGACCACCACACTCAAGCCGTGCTCACCGACGCGCTGGACGAGCCGCCAGCGGCCGAGGACTTCAACGGTGGGCTGGAGAGCGATCTGGATGCGCTGCGTCGGTTTCGCCAAGCGTTGATCAGCTTATCTGACCAGCAGCAAGGCGGATGGCATGGTTTGCTGCCGTTCTCACGCCATATCGAACAGGTCCAGGAGCACTACCGCTCTGACTACGTGAGGTTGTTCGACAGCGAAATACGCACGCCGGTATTCGATGGTTTCATTTCGCAGAACCTGCGCGGCGCGTTGAACAGCGGCGATCCACGGCTGATTGCCGCTTATGCCGAATTCCTCGTGCGCCGGATCAACCTGCTCGATGCCCGCCTGAATAACCAGTCGATGGATAACTTGCCGCTGCCGGGTTCCGAGGTGGGTTTCCTGAACTTGACCTACGGTTCCAAGGAAGCGACCAGCGCCGGGCAACTGGTCACCCTGGGGAGCAGCTATCGCTCCTATCTGGAGTGGCAAACCGATATGGCGCAGATGCAGGGCCAACGCGCCGCCTTGCTGGGCCAACTGGAGAGCATGGGGCTTGAAGGACGCCCCCTGACGTGGCTGAAAGCCTGGGCGGAACTGCAGGGCAATCTGCAACCGATCCGGCTGACGGAATACTGGAGCGATAGCGATAACCCGGGGTTGAGTCTTTCCGGTGCCTATACGTTGCAAGGGCACAGCGCGATTTTTGCGTTCATGGATGAACTCGGCCTCGCCAGCCGTGACAGCGCGTTGTGGAAGACACAACGGGTGAAATTCCTCGATCAGTACCAAAGCGATACCCAGGACGCCTGGTATCGGTTTATCCAGGGCAGCCTGCTCAGTGCACAGACACGCTTGAAGACGCGCAGTGACTGGCAATTGGCCCTGAGTGTGGTCGGTACGCCCAATGATCCGTTCCTGAAGCTGTTGCATCGCAGTGCCGAACGGTTTGCCTTGATCCCGCCCGAGCAGCGGGCACCTTGGGCGAGCCGCGCGGTGTCGCTCGATCGTTTGCTTGAACTGGCCAGTAACAACGATCTGCATGCCGAAGCGGGGGCGCTGGGCAGTCTGAAAATCACCAATGCCCTGGGCGGCGATATGCTCAAGGGCGTGGCCAGTGGCGGTTCGATCGAGAGTGGCGTCAACGGCTTGCGCGACGAGTTGACCCAAGCCCGTGCCTTGGCCAGGTTCCAACAGTTGATGAAAGGTGTGGTGGCCGATCTGCAGAAAAGCGATGCGCAAGCGTTCCAGGTGGCCGTGGAGACTTGGGGCTTCGGCGCCGATCCGTCGGTGAAGTCCGCACCGCTCTGGGAAGCCGACAGCGTGCGCAGCGCCTTGATCCAGGCGCTGAAGGGACCGGACCCGCGTGAAGATGCGGTCTGGGCGTTGGCCACCGGCCAGTTGGATTTCTCCTCGCATTACGCCGCCGAAGTGGCGGCCTGCCGCCTGCAAGGCGACTGGAGCGGGCAGTTGCTCAGCTCGATTCAGGGCGTGCAGGACCCGGTCATGCTCAACGAGCTGCTGTACGGCGAGCGCGGTCAACTGCCGGCCTTTATGAGCGGAGCGGTGAAAACCTTCGTGCAACGCGATGTCCTGCGCTACAGCGGACGGGAGGCGCTGGGTGTGCAAATTCCGCTGACCGGTGCGTTCTACGCCTATGTCAGCCGCATGCAGCATGCGCGCAACGATCTGCTCGGTGCCGAGCGACAGAGTCAGGCCCAGCAGGCCACGGAGCAGCAAAGCCGACAGGCACTGGAAGCCGAGCAAAAAGGCCTTGTGGCGCAACGGGCGGAGCTCAAGCAGAGCATCGCCATACTGCAGGCCACCGCGGCGGTGGTGGAACTGTCCGCCGCGCCGTCGCAGGTCAACCTCGGTGCCCGTTCGCTGCCCCAGCAGACGCGCCTGACGCTGCAATGCAGTGGCCGTTCGACGGTACTGGACAACTTCAACTTCCCCACCAGCGCCAGCTTCGTCTGGGCGCCGGGGGCCTGTGCCGATGTCGCCCTGGAGATCAGCTTCGCCAACTTCAAGCTGACCCGGCACTGGACCGGAGACCGCGCGTTCGTGGACTTCCTGCGGCTGTTCAACGGTGGGCAACACACCTTCAGCGCCGACGATTTCCCCGGCCAGCGCAATTTGATGGGCAGTGAGAATCTCATCGGCATCCAACTGACGTACCGCCAGGAAGGCGAACAGGTGTTGCTGGACAAGTACGACCAGGCCGACCAAATGCAGCGCCAGGCCAATCTCATCGATGCACGCTTGAGTGCCACCGCCGAACAGTTGGCGGCGATGGATACCCAGGCCGCCGCGACGAATGTGCGACTGGCTGCCCTCGGTTCACCGGTCGAACAGGGGGTCGCGAGTATTCAACCGCCGACCCAGATTGCCTGGTGCTGGACGCCCCGGCCCGTGGTAACGGGGCTGTCGGCAGGTGAAGGGCTGCGCTTGGATCTTGGCACCTATGGCAACGAGACGCGCTTGAAGAACCTTGAGGAACAGCTGCGTATCCTCGGCTTGACCAGCCGGCGCGAAGCCACGCAGGCGATAACGGGTGACAAGGTGACGCGGTTGCTGGTGGTGGCGCTGCGTGACGACGCGGCTGCGCAACGGGCGATCCGCGATATTGTGCGCAAAATGGGCGTGGCCGCCACGCTCGACAGTGCCGCCGCCAGTAAGGTCGACCTGTGATGAAGGGGTGGCGCGCGTCACTGGCGCTGCGCATTACCTGTGTGTTGGCGCTGGTGCTGGCGTTGAGTTGGTGCGTGGCCGCCGGGCTTAGCGCCTGGCGCACATATGAACAGCTGCAAGGCAAGGCGCTGGACGATCTCAGCCAGCGCCTGGCGCTGCTCTCCAGTGTCGACAATGACGATTTTCGCGATGCGGAGGAGGGCGCCAGACGACTCATGTCACGCTGGAACGGCGGCGCGGTAAACGAGTTCGGCAGCAATATTTTCCAGCGCAGCACCCTGCATTGGGTGCTCAACCCGCCCGGGCAGGGCGCCACGGACACTGCCGCCGCCACTGAGTGGTTGGCCCGCGCCGCTTCCGCAGCCGAAGCATTCGGCACGGCCGGCCAGGCAATGACCGTCGATACGTTTTTCTATTTTCCCGACGCGGGGGCGGCTTTTTCCACGCAAGTCGATATTCCTTCGGGCTTCGCCCAGGCCCGGGCGACCCATTTGCGGGCGCTGTTCGAGGGGCTGCCGGCAGGTGGGCCCGAGGTTGTGTGGGACGGCCCCTATTACGAGCCGTTGCTGGGCCGCCAGTTGATCAGCGTTGCGATGGTCGCCCGGGATGCATCGGGCAAGCCATTGTTCATGACCGGCTATGAACTGAAGCTGGATGAGCGATTGGCCCGTATCGGGCAGCTGCTCAATGGCTATCCCAGCCTGTTGCTGGATGCACAGGGTCAGCGCATTGCCGACCTTTCCGGCAATACGCTGGAGGCGGTTTCCCACGACAGGCTCAAGCAGCTGATCGCGGATTTGCCTGCCGCAGTCGGCTTCCCGCAGATCGGCCGCTTCGACGCCGACACGCCGATGATCGTCGCTCACCTGCCGCAACCGGATTGGTATCTGTTGACGCTGTATCCGCAAGCGCAACTGCGCGCCGGCGCGTTGGGCCTGATTCTTGCCGAGGTACCTTTTGCGATTGTCGGCTTTATCCTGCTGGCCCTTGGTTTGCTCTGGGTGTTGCATCGCGAGTTGGCGCAGCCGCTGGCCCGGTTTGCGCGGGAAATCGAAGAGACCGCTCGCGGCGACGACCTGTCGCGTCGTTTACCAGAGGCACGCACCGATGAGCTGGGACGCTTCGCCAGGGCGTACAACCGCTTGCTCGATGCATTGCAGGCCGAGCAGGCCGGGCTGGAGCACCTGGTGGAGGTCCGCACCCAGGAACTACAGGGCGCCCGGGATATGGCCAACCAGGCCAACCAACTCAAGGGGCAGTTCCTGGCCAATATGAGTCACGAGATCCGTACCCCGATGAACGCGGTCATCGGCATGAATCACTTGCTGGCGGATACGTTGCTCACGGCGCAACAACAACATTTTGTCACGGCCATCCGTGAGCACTCCGAAGCCTTGCTGGCGCTGATCAGCGACATCCTGGACTTTTCCAAAATCGAATCGGGCAACTTGAATATCGAGCAGGTCGAGTTCGATCTGACCGAAGTGCTGGAAGATGTCACCGAACTGTTGGCGCCGCGCGCAGCGGAAAAGGGCCTGCGCATGATCTGCCATATCGCCACCGATGTACCGGGGCAGGTGATCGGCGATCCGTGGCGACTGCGGCAGATTCTGCTCAATCTGCTGAGTAACGCGGTCAAGTTCACGGCCAGCGGCTCGATTCGCCTGCTGGTCTGGCGGGGGGATGGCGACCTGCTCGGATTTCAGGTGATCGATACCGGCATCGGTATCGCGCCATCCGCACAGCGCTCGGTGTTTGAGGCGTTTTTGCAGGCCGATGCCTCCACCACCCGAAACTACGGCGGTACCGGGTTGGGCTTGTCCATCAGCCAGCGTCTGGCCGGCTTGATGGGCGGCGGTATCGCGTTGCACAGCCAACCGGAAGTGGGTTCGACCTTTGCACTGACCTTGCCCTTGCCGCAGTGCCCGGCGCGCGCGGCCGACGCCCCGAGGTTGTGGGGGCTGCGGACCCTGGTGGTGGATGAGCACGCCGATGAGCGCGGGGCATTGATGGAGATGCTCGGCCAGTGGCAGATGCTGTGCCAGGAAGCGGCGTCTGCCGAAGAAGCACTGAGCCTGATGCACGAGCAGGCGCAATTGGGTGTCCGGTTCGACTTGGTATTGGTCAATTGGCGCCTGCCCAGGGTCGATGGTGTCGAGTTCGCCGACCTGTGCCGTGCAGCCCCGGCGTTGGCAACCGCGCGTATCGTGCTGATGGCCTCGCAGGTCGAATCACTGCCGTCCGCCGACGAACTGCGTGCCCATGGCCTGGCTGCGTGCGTTGTCAGGCCGCTGCGTCGCCAGCATTTCTATCGCACCTTGTGCGAGGTGCAGAGCGGCGCAACGCCGACGCTCTGCGAAACAGCCTCGCCGCTGCGCAGCCTGGAGCGGCATGACGTCAGCCTGGATGTCCTGGTGGTCGATGACATCGCCACCAATCGCGAGATTACGCAGTTGTTCCTGGAGCGTTTCGGCCATCGCGTCGCTCATGCCCGCGACGGTGTCGAGGCCCTGGAATTACTCGGGCGGAAGATCTTCGATGCGGTCTTGATGGACGGGCAAATGCCACGAATGGATGGCATGGAGGCGGTTCGTCAATTGCGTTCGGGGCAGCGCCCAGTGCTGGATGAGGATGTTTACGTCATCGCCTTGACCGCCAATGCCATGAGCGGTGACCGGGAACGTTTCATCGAAGCCGGCGCCAATGACTATCTCGCCAAGCCCGTGCTACCGACGCAGCTGTTCGATGCGATCACGCAGGTGATTGTGCGCCAGCAGGCACGCGGGATGGAGTTGCGCAGCGTAGAGCCCACCGCACCGAGACTGGCACGGACCGTGCCGCCGCTGACGCCTCTCCAGGAACAAGATCCACTCCGCGCCCCTCGTCTGCAGCGCTTGTTCATGGCGGACTGCCAGGCCTTGCTGGTTCGGCTCAAGGAGGCGGTCGCGCAGGTCGATCATGCCGAAGCTGCGCGTATCGCCCATAGCCTCAAGGGGAGCGCCGGGCAATTCGCTGAAGCAGCGTTGGAGGCGTCGGCTGCGTTGATGGAACGGGCCGCCGCTGACGCGGATACCGCCACGATGGTCGCTGCGCTGTTGCAACTGGAAATGCATGGTCTGACCCTGGCTGCGCGTCAGCCCGGCCTCTCTGAAAAAACTGGAAACCCTGACGATGCCTGAGTGCCGTTTACTGCTGGTGGATGACCACGCGATGATTCGCGAAGGGTTATGTGCGCTGCTGGCCGATGTGCCTGAGCTGAACGTGGCTGGCGAGGCTGAAGACGGTCAGCAGGCCGTCGCCATGTGCCGCGCCTTGCAACCCGATCTGGTGTTGATGGACCTGAATATGCCGTTGCTCGATGGCGTCTCGGCCCTGACCCTGATCGCCAGGCGCTGGCCGGCCATCCTGATCATCGCCCTGACTTCCACGGTCTCCGAGCATAACGCCGCGCTGGCGCTGGAGGCCGGCGCGGTCGGCTATGTGCTCAAGCGAAGCCGCCGGGAGGATTTGCTCCAGGCGATCGCCCAGGTGCGCGCGGGGAGAATCTATATCGATGCCGGTCTCGATGCCGCTCAAGTCATGGCACTACGCGGCGCTGGGCACACGGCCAGCGGTGTCGGCCTGACCGGGCGAGAACGCCAGGTCTTGAAGCTGGTCGCCGAAGGCGCACGTAATCGCGACGTTGCCGAGATCTTGTGTATCGGCCTCAAAACCGTAGAGACTCATCGGCTCAACCTGATGAAAAAACTGGACGCACACAACGCTGCCGATATGACCCAGTGGGCTTATCGGCTAGGTCTGCTTGGAGAGGATCAATAACCGGCGTTGTGCTCTTGCTCAGTGGTCGCGGGCCGATGGGGTAGGGTGGGGCAGGCCTGCGAAGGGGCAGGGCGTTGATCACCAGGCCCAGCGTATTGCGCGGAAGGCGGGTGATCGCATTATTCGGTTATGCGCTAGTCTCCTGTCTAATCCTGAACGACACTTTGAAGGTTGCATTGATCAGATGGCGAGTTGCCAATGCAGCTTCAAGACAACCAGTCACCGCGCCAGCGGCACCGAAAGGCGGAATATGAAAATAAACTCGGCGGATTTTAGAGTACGGGAAGGCGACGAGGTCAATCTCCATAAGTGGCCGACCAAGGTGGAACCTTTCTACAAGTCAAAACAGCAATATCGTCAGCTTCTGACAACGCATGTTGCGCAACTCAGCGCGCAGCAGCAGCTGCTTTACGCGTCCAATCGCCATGCCATTCTGCTGATTTTCCAGGCGATGGATGCCGCAGGAAAAGACGGTGCCATCAAGCATGTGATGTCAGGTGTGAATCCGCAAGGTTGCCAGGTATTCAGCTTCAAGCATCCCAGCGCGGCTGAGTTGGAGCACGACTTTCTATGGCGAACCACACGCAACCTACCGGGACGCGGACAGATTGGCATATTCAATCGGTCGTACTATGAGGAGGTACTGATAGCCCGTGTCCATCCGGAAATTCTCCGAAGCGAGGGCCTCCCGGATGCTCTTGAAAACAATAGTACTGTCTGGCGGGAGCGATATCGTTCAATCTCCAATTTGGAGCGCCACCTGACAGGTAACGGAACGCGCATCATCAAATTTTTTCTCCATCTGTCGAAAGAAGAGCAACGAAAACGCTTCCTGGACCGCATCGACAAGCCGGAAAAAAACTGGAAATTCAGTGCTGCGGATATCGAGGAACGCAAGTATTGGAAAGACTATATGCAGGCCTACGAAAAATGCCTTAGTGCAACGAGCACGACTGAGACGCCTTGGTATGTTGTGCCTGCCGATGACAAGAAAAATGCCCGACTGATCGTATCTCAGATATTTTCAGATGTGCTGGATGGGCTGAAAATGTCATATCCAAAGACCAGTGAGGAGCGTCACCAAGAACTGCTGGATATCCGCAAGCAGCTTCTGGAAGAATGAATGAACGGTGCCGCTTTATCAGCATGCATGAGAGGCTGATGGATGCTAGTTCAAAAAAACATGCTTTGGGACCTGGTTGAAAATCTGGCAGAACTTGGCAGGCTCAGAATTGAGCAGTGTGGTTTGTCCCGGAGCTGGTCGCTCATCATTCACTTCATGGGGACTCAGCGGACATCTCCATCTCTGGGCTGAGTGTGCCGAGCCAGGCAACCAGGCCCATAATGATCACCGCGACCGAGAATTCTAGAATCATGCTGCGCCGTAAAGCGTTGATCGCGACGGTGTGAGTATCTGCCTGAATGGATCGCTCAAGCAGCGGGCTCAGGTGAAAGCGGTTTACCGCCGCAAATACCAGCATCCCCGCGAACAAGAAGACCTTCAAAGACAGCAGGGCCCCATACGTGCTGGAGGTCAATGTCTCGAATGCTGGCCCGACAACCATCAGATAGTTGACGATCCCGGTGATAGTCAGGGTTGCGACGATAAGCGTCCCCGCTGATTCGAAACCAGTCAGCGTTCGAGCCAGCAACCGTATCTGCAGATCGCCTGTGAGGTTGGTTGAGCGCAATAACAGCGCAAATGCAGCGAGAGCGCCCAACCAACTGCCTGCACCCAGAAGATGGACAATATCGCTGGTGAAGTGCAGGTAGCGTCGACTGCCTTCATCCATGGCGCCATGTCCCGTCCAGGCGAGCGTCGCGAGGGCGATGGCCCCACACAATGTGGCCAGCCAGAGGCTCAATGCCGGGCTTCGTCGATTGAGAGTCGCGGCGATGACCGCCAAGGTCAATGAGGCTATTCGAACCATCCAGGTCAACCCGACGTCAGTGTCCATCAACATCATCTGCAGGATGTGGTGATGCAGCTCCATGACGCTGGACACGCCGCTCATCGTCTTGGCCATCTGTAGCATGGCCACCATCGATAGCAGTATGCCGATAAGGGCCGTTCCCACCAGCAACGACCCAAAATTCAACACGGCACCGTCTGCACGTTCCTTTCCTCTGAGACTGTACAGGCCAAACAGTGCCAGCCCGAAGAGCAGCATCAAGTCGATATAGAGCGCGAAGCGAAGGCTAATGTAGATGGAGTCGTCCATGGATCACTTGACTTTAAAGGTCACGGTACCTGTGATCGGGTGGGTATCGGAAGAAACCGCCCTCCACTCGACCTTGTATGTGCCAGGTGTGAGCGGCGCTGCCGGAGTGATGACCATCATTTTCGGATCGTCGCTACCCGCGACACTCGCTTTGACACCCATGGGGGAGTGGGCGGACATGCCCGGCATTTCGGTCATGATCAGTTTCGCGCCGGAAAACTGGGTGGTGAGCTTTTCCGAGAAACTCAGTTCGATTTTTGCCGGTGCAGCCACGGTGGCGCCATCGACCGGGGTGGAGGACAGTAATTTTGGATGCGCCTGGGCGGCAGTGCTCAACAACAAACCGATGCTGAGTGCAGCGACAACACCGAGGGTTTTAAACGATGACATGCAAGGCTCCTGACGGCCTGGGCCGTGGGTGGGGTGTTACTGTTAGAATGGATGTATCTTTCGGTCAGGTTTAGAACCACATTCGCACACCGACGACAAAGCGCGTATCGCTCTGGTCTTCGCCTTCTTCGAGGCGGTAATCCGCCGTTTTGCCGTAGGCTCGGTTCCAGGTCACGCCGATGTAAGGTGCGAACTCGCGGCGTACTTCATAGCGCAGTCTCAGGCCGACCTCGGTGTCCGACAGCCCTGAGCCTGTGGCCCGTTGCGGGTCGTTTTTGCCATAGAGGTTGATTTCCGCAGTGGGTTGCAGAATCAAACGGTTGGTCAGCAAAATGTCGTAGTCACCCTTGAGCCGCAGCGCGGTCTGGCCGGCCTCGCCCAGGTAAGCGGTGGCTTGAGTTTCAAAGTCGTAGAGCGCCATGCCTTGCAGCCCCAGCGCCGCCCAGGTCTGCGGTGCGCCAGGTTTGAAGTCTTGTCGCACACCACTGACCACGTCCCACCAGGGACTGACGGCGTGTCCCCAGAGTGCCTGAAGCTCAGCGCTTTCGGTCACGCCATTGGTTCGCTCGCCTTCGGTACGCAGCCAGAGACGATCCGTGTCGCCGCCAATCCAGCCGTTGGCTTCCCAACGTAATGCGCTGCCCTTGTCAGCGTCTTGCCATTCGAGTTGATCGATCAGGAAAAATGAGTTGATGGCGCTGTCGTGCATCTGGTGGCCGGCATGGCTTTCAAACACCGCCGCGCGATCGGCATCGGTGAGCGCCGGAATGGGTGTACGGCTTTGCTGGAGCGCTGCGGGTTTCATACCCTGCATCTGGGAGTGATCCATCTCCTGCATCTGGTTGCCGTCCATACCTTGCATTGGCTCGGTCTGCCCATAAGCAAGCGTCATGACACCCATCCCGAGGATGGCCAGGCCGGCGAGTAGCGGTTTAGCGGTTCTATCGAAGTTCATGTCTGGCTCCTACTCTTGTACACGGACTTCGCGGAACATGCCCATTTCCATGTGGTACATCAGGTGGCAGTGGTACGCCCATCGCCCCAGGGCGTCGGCGGTCACGCGGTAGCTGCGTTTGGTGCCGGGCGGCATGTCGATGGTGTGTTTGCGAACCATGAAATCACCGTTTTCATCCTCCAGGTCACTCCACATGCCATGCAGATGAATGGGATGCATCATCATGGTGTCGTTGACTAGAACCACTCGGATGCGCTCTCCATATTTGAGATGAAGTGGTTCGGCATCCGCGAATTTGACGCCGTCAAAAGACCACGAGAACTTTTCCATGTGTCCGGTCAGGTGCAGCGTGATGGTGCGGCTGGGTTCCCGGCCATCGGGATCCTGGAAGGTGCTCTTCAGGTCTGAGTAGGTCAGCACCCGGCGACCGTTGTTTCTCAGTCCCATGCCAGGATCGTTGAGTTTCGGTGTGGGACTCATCGTCTGCATGTCGACCAGCGGGTTATTCGCTTCCGAGGCCGGGTGAGGCTCCATCGAGTCCATGCTGCTCATGCCCGGCATCGAGTGCCCCGACGTGTCTGCCGAGCCTGGCGTCTGACTGTGATCCATGCTCTGCATCGATCCACCGTCCATGCCCGTCATACCCTGCATGCCGTTGTCCTCGCCGGCCGCCATTTGGCTGTGATCCATACTCTCCATGCCTTGCATCGAGTCCTGGGTCATACCCGTCATATCGCCATGATCCATGCCGGCCATATCCCCCATGCCCATGTCGCTCATCGTGATCAACGGACGTGGATCCAGGGGCGGCACAGGGGCCGAGAGCCCTTCATGTACAGCCAATGTGCCTCTCGCGAAACCGGTGCGATCCATCGACTGGGCGAACAAGGTGTATGCATTTTCAGTGGGTTCGACGATCACATCAAAGGTTTCGGCCACGGCGATGCGGAACTCATCGACGCTCACCGGTTTCACGTACTGCCCGTCTGCGGCGACGACAGTCATTTTCAGCCCAGGAATACGCACGTCAAAGTAGCTCATCGCCGAGCCGTTGATGAACCTCAGGCGCAGCCGTTCGCCGGGCTTGAAAATGCCTGTCCAGTTGCTGTCAGGAGCCTGTCCGTTGAGCAAGTAGGTGTAGGTGGCGCCGCTAACGTCGGCAAGATCGGTGGGGTTCATGTTCATTTCAGCCCACATTTTCCGATCCGCGACGGTGGCAGACCAACCGTTCTTGCTGACGTCATCAATGAAGTCGCCGACGGTGCGCTTGTGCAGGTTGTAGTAACTGGATTGTTTCTTGAGTTTCTTCATGACCCGCGCTGGGTCTTCATCCGTCCAGTCGGACAGCATCACCACATAGTCGCGGTCATAGCTGAAGGGTTCGGGATCCTTTGCATCGATGACCAAAGGGCCGTAGACGCCGACCTGCTCCTGGAACCCGGAATGACTGTGATACCAGTAGGTGCCGTTCTGTTTGACCTTGAACGAATAAACGTACAGGCCGCCCGGTTCGATGCCGTGAAAACTCAGACCCGGTACACCGTCCATGTTCACCGGCAGAATGATGCCGTGCCAATGGATCGAGGTGTTTTCCTTGAGCCGATTCCTGACCCGCAACGTCACCGTATCGCCCTCGCGCCAGCGCAGTATCGGGCCGGGGAGGCTGCCGTTGATGGTCATGGCGGAGCGGGGCGTGCCCGTGAAGTTCACCCCCATTTCACCGATAGTCAGATCGAAATGAGTGCCCGCGAGCACATTCGGCTGCCCCTGACTGGTAATTGCCCACACCGGGCTGCGCCACAGCCCAAAGCCTGCGAGTACCCCGCCTGCCGCCAAGGCTTTCACGAAAGTGCGTCTTGATGTTCTGGAATGCATGGAGGGGTATCCAGTCAGTCGGAGTCCAGGCAGATACGAAAGCGCTGCCACAGTAGGGCCATGGCTCGCTTCAGAGAGTCGGTGCCAGCCGCCATTTTGCGAGCAAGATGTCACATCATCAGCCCGCGCGTGATTACATTTCCGTCAGGTTGGCGGCGGCAATTTGGCTGCGCTGCGATAGGGCAGCATCGATAGAGTTGTCTTGTTGTGATAGGCCGTGTCAGGTTAGCCCTGACGTAGTCATCAATTGCCGTTTAAACATATCGCTTACCGACAGCAGCAACCGCCGCCGTTCCCGCCACAACCCGAGGCGTTCTTACTCGGTACGCTTTCCATTGTCGCCAACTGTGCTGGATAGCCAGCCTCCTGCAGGGCTGAAAGCAGCGCATGGCTGTCCGAATCGCCGCTGACCTTCACCCGGCCAGCTTGTAGATCCACTGCTATGTCACTGACGCCTTCAAGTGGGCGCAGCGCTTCGGTGACGTGTTTGACACATGAGCCACAGCTCATGCCCTGGACTTGCAGTTCAACGGTTTTCATCGGTGACTCCTCATAACAAAATGCATCATGCAAAGGCTGAGGCATTCGGCTTTTCTGCGACGTTGGCTTATCTTCAACCTTGCTGCGATGGCAAGGTCAAGCGGTCGTTATCACTCAATCAATGGAAGCCTGGCGCAGGCCATCGTGATTTTGTACTCCTAAGGGAGTGCTATCGAGTAGTACGGCGGTGTCGCTCTAGCCATGCAGGCCATGGCGACACCGCCGTTGCATTGCCAGCGCCGCAATCCTCGGTGGATAGCGGTCGTCACTTCTTCATTGGCATATCCATCATCGACGACTGCTGATCCATCATTTTCATCATCATCTCCATCATTCCTTTACCCATACCCATACCGTCCTTGGAGCCAGACATTCCCATGCCTGAGCCCATCTCCGCGCCCGTACAACCAGCAGCACCTTGCTGCTTACTCATCATGGCCAAGCTGTCCTTCATCGTTTTCATGCCCTCTTGCATGGCTGCTTGCCGTTCGGCTGGTGTCTTCGCGGCGGCGACTTTGTCATGAGCGGCCTGCATTTTCTGCATTTGCTCGCTCATCGCTTTATTCATCGCCGACTCGGACGGTGCGCTGGCAGCCGTTGCGCTGGCAGGTGCGTCGACAGGGTGATGCTCATCTTCGGCAGAAGCCATGAAGACGCTGCTGGCCAAAATGGCGGCAAGAACCAGTTTCAATTGTGTTTGCATGGTGAACTCCGGGTATTTAGAGATAAGCAGGGACTACTAAGCCGCGCCGAATCGGCGCAATGACGCAGAGCGGCCACGGTGTGACCGCCCTGAAAGGCGAATTAATCGTTGAAGCGGACGAATATAAGGCGGGCTGGCGGCCCCGGTGGAGCGGGGCGCTTCAGTGCGAGTGCAGCGAAGGTTATTGTTTGAGCGGGGTTAAGCAGCAGCATCGCAGGTAACAGCAAGGCAAGCGCTAAAGTGGCGAGATCCACTGTCGGGATCTGCGATGTGGGACTGATCGCCTTTGCTGCATCGGCACAATGCTTAAGGCAGCCGCTGGCATGCAGCGCATGTTCATCCACCTGTTGCAGCGTGGAAGGAGTCTCGTGCGTTGCACTCAGGCTGTGCTGCGGCTGCACCAGGCAGCCGTGAAATACCGTCACGATCATAGCCAACACCCACACCCCTAGGGTGAGTCGCAAAAGATTGCGGTAGTGATGACGGAACCAATACATGACGTGCTCCACGGGCCTGTTAGACCCTGTTTGTTTCAGTGTAGACACCCAGGCAGTCGCAGAGTTGACCTCAATCAGGTAAGTGGGTTTTTGGGTGCGCTTGGGCAGCAAGGCGGTTGCTCGGCAAGCAGGTGTTGCTGTGGTCATGATTCCGAGAGTGCAATCTCCCCGAGTCGGTTTATTTCGGCAAAACTAAACTCAGCTTTCTTGGAGGCTGGCCATCCTCGCCGGCGGTTCATCGGCAGGCTGTTTAAATGGGAGCTTGGGTTTGACGGTGATGCCGGCGGCGATCAGAGCGCTGCGTAAGGACTGAGGCGCAGCGAAAGCGAGTCGCGCAACTCGAAACTGCCAATGCATAACAATCGGTAAGTGCCATGAGAAAAAAACCAGAGCATCACCTTCAACTTCGAGTACGCGAGCTTGGGCAGTTGTTTAACTCGATGGATCCGACACCTTTTCTTAACAAGGATCTCGATCGCGAAGCTGAAGCGTTCATTGAGACTTGGGCGGCGGAATTTTCGTCGGACAGCCGGCTTCGTATCACAATCCACCTTGAGCACCTACCAGCAGAGGGCGATCCAAGTGCGATCATGATCGAGGCAATCCACAATTACTTTGATCATAAGGCAGGCCTCACGCGCAGTGAGTTAAAACACCTCCTTCGAGATGGCCGCATCAGCCTGGTGATCGGCATCGCCTTTGTTACCCTTTGCCTGATTGCAGTCGATGTCATTGGCCAACTGGGCACTGGCGCTGTAGTCGGCACAGCGCGCGAAAGCCTGATGATCGTTGGCTGGGTGGCAATGTGGCGACCGCTGCAGATTTTTCTATATGACTGGTGGCCGCTTTTAAGATTGATTCGTGTCTACAAAGCCATCAGCCATGCACATGTTCGAGTGGTGCAAGGTAAATAATTTCTGCCGTAAGCCGAAAGAGGCCGGTATCGGCGATGTATCTGCTAGTCCACATTTGCCGCTATCAATAGTTGAGCATCTTTTCTAGCCCCTGGATGCAAATAGGCCGCCAATGACTGTAGGGTGGAAAGATTGGGAATGGGATGAATGGCCGCGTCATTGGTGAACCCGCGCTAGAATCTTTGCGTGGTGCATTTACGTTTAGCAGACGTACTGGGTGCTAGCCAGTCACCAAAGCTTCAGATACGGAAACGGAGATTCCGTGACAGGGCGACCTAAGGGCGGGTGTGAGGATGGAGCGCCAACAGCGCTGATTTTTCAGCAAACGGGGTTTTGTGGAAAAGCGACCAGGGGTAAATGGAAATGGACAGTCGAATCCGCGGCTTTCTAACCTGGCACAGGATTTAACTTATGGGCGATGTCAGATGTTCATAAGCAGCTAAGGAGGCCCAGTTAGTGGCTCAGTGGTCCTGAAATGAATGCGACTGTTCATCGATTGGTGTTCATAGACCTAGCTTTCCCGCCAGCCTTAGTCTCGTCGCCCCGACCTCTATCCGTCCAACCAGTGATGGTGGAGGCATGTTCTACGGCGGCACGGAGCGCTTGCGTGGTGTTTCGTGACTGAATATGGCATATAGCCGCTATTGGGTTTTGTTGAAGCATAGCCGCCACCAAGAGCCAGCTATGCATGTTGGCGATTTCGCAAGTGAAGGCTATGGCCTACCTGAGCTTGGTGACTATGAAGCTAGGTGGGTGCAGTACTCCTCCCCCTTGCAGTGATCAAGCCGTTCACTAGTTGCCGCAGGGGCGTGAGCATGAGAGGTCAGCTATCGCGCGAGCTGCAGAAGGATTGATCCAACACCGCCCGCGCCGTTGATGACCAATAGCGTGCGACGCTCCGTATCGTCCTTGGATAGAATACGAAGCCTGTCAAAGAGAAGCTCCCAGGCCGTCAAGGCTGTAAAGGGGAGGGCTTCTGACTCAGCAAAGGTGAGCGAAAAGGGTTTGCGCCCAGCAAGGCGCTCATCGAATAGGTGATACTCGGCATTGGTGCCAGGGCGATCAAACGCCCCCCAATAGTAGACCTCATCACTTACCTTGAACCGAGAGACCTCCGAGCCTAAGGCTTCTACAACGCCGGCAGCGTCGTATCCCAGAATCTTCGGCCCGGCTGCGGCTGGTGCCATACCTGCTCTAACTTTGGCATCCACTGGATTGATTGAGATAGCTTTTACAGCAACCAGCAACCAGCAACCAGCAACCAGCAACCAGCAACCAGCAACCAGCAACCAGCAAGTCGCCCGGCCCTAGTGTAGGCTTCGGAATCTCGACGTCGACTAAGTCTTAAACATAACCCGTTTTTCGTACCCTACAGCCTTCATTCTATACCTCAAACACAGATGGAAAATATTCCAGCGATGGTGAATCAATTGCCATCCAAAGGTTGCCGCGAGGCGAGACATTATTTGTAATAATGTCTGCTATTCGAGTGACTCCCGTCTTGAAGCGTGTCGCTCTGGAAAATTCCATATAGGGTCTTTTTTTGTAACCTACTTCCATTTTTGTTACTGCTTGCATAAAAGGTCGATGGAGCACAAAGCGTGAGGGATGGTCTGTCAGTAGGGAGTAATTTGTAGCGATTCTCCATGTTTGTTGTGAATATGATGTGCTTAATTGATGATGGCAAATTGACTTTCGGTCTGGTTGGTCTGAACAAGGGAAAAAGGCATGGATGTAGATATTGATGAGAAAAGGCTAAGGGAAGAGATCATGAGCATGGCGAAAAAGTGGGGGATAAAAGTGCAGCCGCCAAGTGCGCCGGTTGGCCAAAATTGGGTGGATGAAAAATCACTATTTCGTATGTTGGCGATACATGCTGACGGTAATATCGAGTTGGTGAAAACCCTGAGAGAACACACGGACTTCAGTTACGATGAGCAGTTGGAGGAAATACTTGGGGCCAAGGATCACTTAAAGGGCATCCTCAAAATTCCCGAAATCTCTGCACTTCTGGGTAGTTCATTCCATGTTGATGGGGCTGTGAAACTTAGCGAGTGCGAAATCGGTGAGCTGGCTTCGTTGAGCTACGGGGATCACATTTCAACAAAATTTGCCAGGAAAAAAATTGACCGCATTTTGTCTGCCTTTGCGTATCCCATAGCTCGCGAGTATATATTCAGAGGGCCGAGCTATCACTTTATGTTCGATGGTATAAGAGTAGATATGAAGTCGAGATTTTCCTCGATCAATGACTACGATATTGTAGGATTGGACTACCCTCTCTTCGCAAGAAATTTGCTAAAGCATTATATTGATATCAATGATTCGATTAATTTTGTTGCGCGCCACCTGATACATGCCATGGCGGTAGGAATCGTAGAGGCAAAAGACCAATTATGTAGAGAGTTGCTTAACAAACTGGCTCCAAAAAAGTTAAAGGCATTACATAAAAAAGCTACAGGGGGAGGTCATTTCGTTGGCCACGACAACACAGACCGCTTTTTTAAAAGTCAGTGGGATCAGGTTCTTGAAGACCTCGATAGCTTACGGCAGCTTGTCGACAGTTATCGTAAAAAAGGCACAAGCAATGAGCTGGACGACGTAGTTACGTTCCTGACTTACCGCAGTTCAGCGATACGTCATGCTAAGGTTATCTTTGGTGTGGATGTTGATGGGATTTTCAATAAGCATGTGAAGCTGACTCTTAGTAGGCCATATAGAAAGCTGCTGCTGGGGTTGCTGGATGCAAAAATTAATGTGCTGGCATTTAATCAAAATGCTTCGCAGATTTTATATAGCCCTGATTTTTTGAACGTTGCGTTCCCCGGAAGTCTTGTCTTCAGACAGGACGTTGTGAAGCACATGAGCAAGGAATGCCAAAATGAGTTTCGCGAGTTTAAAGAGGCTCAAGAGGCGATTCGAGGGAAGGGGCGGAATTTAAGTTTGCTGGCGGAGCTTGAGGATTTTACTGCGCTATACATGGATGTGATGTTGAATGACAACAGTGCTAGCTATCTTAGAATTGCCGGTTTGCGCGCGTCTGAGAATTTGTTTTTGACTGCTGACACATACGGTCCTAGCCCTATTGAGTTGAGAGACTCGATTACGCTCATGGGGAATTTTTTTAGCTTCTTAAGTACTTATCATGCAGCTTTTGAGGCAAAACAACTCAACAGACATGCAAAAAACCTCACTCGTAACAAACCGTTCACAAGATCCGATGTCCATGACCACGCGAGGGGAGATGCTTGGGCCAAATTAATTCGAATTTATCGTGAGGAAAATGATCCGTTAGTAATGGTGTTGACTGCTCAGCAAGCAATGAGCTTAATACAGCGGAATGGATATATTCCCAAGCGTGACGTGTTGCATACCATGAGTGTTAATTATGGTGGGGCACTGGTTGGGCTGTACGCCAAACATACCTTCACCAGAATGGCCCCAGGGGGTCAGTTGCTCGCGAACACCGGCGCATTGGTGTATTCGATCTATGATGTGAGGAATGCAAATTCGTTTTCCAATCTGTCAGATTATCCATACTCATCAATTTCCTGCGATGAGACTCTTGACCAGGACACTAAGCAAAAATTGAAGTCGGAGAACTGGTTGCTAATATTTGATGACAATACTAATAGCGGCGAGACTGTTGACAATATAAGGCTTTTGGCCGTGGATTCAGGTATGTACGGGCGGATCAATACATTTACCTGCAGAGCCAATCCGGAGATTAGGAATTATAAACCTACGCTTACTGTTGAGCAGCGGATTGATATTGTTGGAGTGGCTGGGTTAAAGGCGAGAAAAGCGAAAGTTAAAGTGAAGGATGAAGACGGAGTAGAGAAAGAACGCTATAAGGAAATTATTGGTACGGTAGTGGGGCATCGGCTATTCAAGCTTATCAAGCCCTCCGTAACCCCAACACAGCCTCAAGCGCAGCCCTCAGAGGGCTAAGCGCCGCTTGTCATCTGCGCAAGGCACTCTAAAACGCTGAAGATTCTCGAATGAGGCATGACTTGTCTCATTCGAGCGAAGCACTGGCATCGCTGCCTCAAAAGGAAAAACGCACCTGGCGTATATCGAGTTTTAAAGGGAAGCAGGGCTGACCCTCCAACGCTTTCTCTGTACCACAATGTAGTGGTCAACTGATCCCGGACACGATGTTAAGTCTTTTTCGGACTGAGCTGGTGGCAGTCCGTTATTGAACTGGTGTGGCTGAATCCAGCTACGCGCACTTGCTCGAACGAGCAAGCTGCAGGGGCACTGCCCCCCACGCGGTGCTATCTACCGCATGAATTCCTGTGGACTCTGGCCAACACCCGGTGTGAACCTATGGCTGGCTAGTTTGTTGACCGTCCAAAGGGTCGTCTACA
Organism: Pseudomonas veronii; assembly: GCF_002028325.1. Lineage (NCBI taxonomy): Bacteria > Pseudomonadati > Pseudomonadota > Gammaproteobacteria > Pseudomonadales > Pseudomonadaceae > Pseudomonas > Pseudomonas veronii. The sequence goes on from NZ_CP018420.1 coordinate 3,490,706, forward strand.
AGTCGAGGGATCAGAATTTCTCGCCATTGCAAAGCGTCATCACCTTTGAAGGATTTTTCAGCGGATAGCAGCCCTTGATGTCCTGGATTATTACTGACCGCGAAACTCAGTAGGGCACGACTTTGCTCCATATTGCCCGTGCTTCGATAACGTTCAGCAAGCGTGAGAGTAATTGCCGCTTCAAATAGCCTGGGTATCTGTAAACCACTAGGTTTCGATCGCTTTTTGAAGAAATCATCGTGACCCTGATGGTGCTTCTGAAGATCCCAATGTGCTGATGGATCGATGGCATAGCACAGCAGTACTAGTGCTTCGCCCGACGGCGCCTCGATATATTTTCCTAACGTCTCGTGCACCTGATCGCAGTTGGGCGTGCGGTCATCGGCATGGACATTTATGTTGAACAAGATATGAAGCACCGCCATTGCTGCACGGTCGGCTTTGGGTGCTTGCGCTATGAGACGCTCAACGTCAGCCAACAGCGGTGATAGGTCGGTCAGCTGCGATCCAGGAATATGTGTCTCCCTGGCCACCAACTGTTGCAGAAAGCCCTCAAGACGTCTTCGAATTTCTTTAGAAGAAACCATTCGGTGCCCCACCCAGTACTGCGGAGACAACTTTCCGAGTATCACTCCTGATCGCTCAAGGCTGTAGTCGTAGACTTCACGTTCCAGCTTAGGGCCTCGACGTACAAATGATCTGATCACATGCCGGGTAAGCCGCGAAAGGCCTTGGAAGGTGAGTGTAGGTTGACGGTCGACGTAGCTGACCTCGCTATGGCCATGCGGGAGCATCACCTCATTGGGGAGCGTGTGGAGTAGATGCACGTATTTTGATCGCAAAGAGTAAGCCTGCCTCAAGGCTTCGACGAGCTCGCATTGAGCGATCGGATGCCCCACCAAGGCATCACCCGTTCGGTAATAGCTCTCGTCGATGTGGCTCAGAACGAACTCTCTGTAGCGACGCCCGATCGAAAGGTGCTCTACCGATAGGATCGCAGATCTCACGGTATCTGCTGCGTCACTGGCTACGGATTCGAGCGCCGCGTCAATGGGTCGGCGTTTGCGATCATCTACGTCGTCCCAAGACGAACTGTACTCGTCGAAATCCTGTGCGAGAGACTCGATTGCAGACACCATCAGGGTGTAGGCAAGACCCAAATCGTCACGTATTCGATGAATGCCAGATACATAGGTTTTGATCGCCCGCATCGCAGCGAGGAAAACGCGGCGCTCAAGGCCAACCAGTTGCTCACAAAAATCAACCAGCTCCTTAGCCTCGATTTCCTGTACGTAGAGCTCAGGGTCGAAGCATCGTCGAATGAATTGGGCGGGCGGGTGGTAGGAACTCAGCCCAGGTTGTCCGCTAACCAGCTGAGCAGTCAGCTCTGGATCAGGTGTGACGATTGCATTCAGCGCAAATGAAGCGACAGCTGAGAAATCCTGCAGGTAGGGCTCAACCGAGTGCGAGACGATGATCCCAGGTGCCTCCTCGCCCTGTTCCATATGCTCTTCCAGCTCATAGACCAGCGCTTGGCTTCCTTTCCTGCCATCGGTACTTCGTAGCGTCCCGCATGTGGTTACGATATCGTCACGCCAAGGGAGCTTCAGGTTTGTGTAGAGAACACCGCGGAGCTGATTCGTCCTGCCAATCCCTGTGGTGTACAGCTTTCCCGTATTGATCTGCAGCATCGACAGCTCCCAAGTTGCGCAAACGCGGCAACACCGTTTCAGAAATGATCATACCCTACGGAGCTAATCGCACTTCGCCCCCTCGATAGGTCTTTGTTTCGATCTAAATACCAGTCCTGTCCCAATACGCTCATTTATCCCTTAAGGATGCTTTGGAAGAATGCAGCCAGGCATTTTGACCAATGGTAGCCCGGAAGTCGCAAAGTAGGGCTGGCAGGGTCATTCAGAGCAAACACTCACGTGTTCGACGTCCATCATCGAGGAAACAAGCAATGGCCAAGGCCTGTGACGTAATCGTGCAGTCCCTGGAGAACGAAGGCGTCAAATACTTATTCGGCATCCTAGGCGAAGAAAATTTAGACCTGCTGGAGTCACTGCGAAAATCGCCAATCCAGCTGGTGCTCACCCGGCATGAGCAGTCCGCAGGTTTCATGGCTGCGACTTACGGCCGACTGACCGGCAAAACCGGAGTCAGCCTCTCCACCCTAGGCCCTGGCGCCACCAACCTGGTCACCGCGGGTGCCTAGGTACGGTGCGTTCGACACTGGCATGCAGCGTCAGAATCATCGTTTTCAACATTGTTAAAAAACATGGAGCTATCGCTTCGTGCCGTATTGCTCTGGCACAATCATGGCATTTCTGGCTGACCTGGATCGGATGACTTCAGAACCACTGAAGGCAGATCCGTTCGACCAATAAATGCTATAGGGAGATTGCATGAGGCTTATCACTTTAGAGACCGATGGCCCATCGGTACAGTTTCATGAGTCCACTGGCTTCGGGACGAATCAGGTTCATGTTTTCACTGGTCAGAATGGGTCTGGAAAATCCGCAAGATTGGGGTTGCTCGCGAATTACTTCGGTCGGAACGTGAATATTGACCGGCAGTACATTCGTTGGGAAGTCGACGATCGCGAATTCAATTCGGGCGGCCGTGATCCTGTTAGACCATCTCGTACCATTGCGCAAACCTACAGCCCCTATACGCGCTTTTACCCGTCCAAAGATCCAGAGGGATCCATGGTGGATATCTACGCTGCTGGAACGCTTGTTCAGGCCTCATACGTATGTGCAGGTCTTAGCCGTTCGTCACGACTCACCGGTGCAAGTCTTTCTAAGCGAGTACTGGAGCAAGCGCTCGAAGGGATGAGTTCTTCAGCCCTGCACGCCAGGGTAGCCTCAGACTTCTTTAAAGAAGCGGGTATGGGTGGAATACTTCACATGCGCTATAACCCACTTGCGCCATTGAGGAGAATTCGTAGCTCGGGCGACGTGAATGGGGCGATAGTCGAGATGATTGAGCTCGCCTCCGAGGGACGGGCTTTTAGTGGTCGTCCACACCCGAGGCTGGTGAGAGAGGCTCGTCAGAGCGACAAAGCGACATTGGCCGAACTCATATTTACGGCAGTCGATCAGATACATGATCTCGAATGGTATCCAGAAGGATATATTTTCAAGTTTGACTTTTTCGAGAAAAGGAGCAGTGAATTCCCCATATTTCAGTCGCTAATGCTGCTGAAGAAGCTTGGTTTTATGAGGCTTGTCGAGTGTAGGCTAAGTGATAGGCATGACTATGGAGGGCTAGATATTTCGACAGCCAGTTCAGGCCAGCAGCAGCTAATATGCTCCGTACTGAGTTTGATCACGACGCTTTCCGATAACTCTCTGGTTTTGATTGACGAGCCGGAGTTAAGTCTCCATCCGAAATGGCAGCAGCTTTACTTCAAACTCCTGTCGTCTACGCTGATGCCATTTGAGAACTGCCAGGTTGTCATTGCAACCCACTCACCATTGCTGGTTCAGAGCGGAGTAAGTCATGGCGCCTCGATCATAAAACTTGATCCTCATACGTCCGAAGTTGATCTGAATACCCGGGATCTGTCAGTTGAAAGCGCGCTCATAGATATCTTTGAAACCCCAATCGAAGACAGCGTACAGCTCGCCAGCTTGGTCTTTGACGCGGTTTCGAATGGTGAAAATGCTCCACGCGCCCAAAAGAAAGTTTATCTCGATAAGCTTTTGGATTTGAAGCGAATCTATGCGAGACAAAATGGCGGAATGGATCAAGACCGGAAGATCATCGACACCGCTATTCATGTACTGGAAATGGATTGATTAGCACATGTCTTATAGAACAAAAGCTTTGGTTCTTCCGGCCGTGACAAAATGTACTACGGCCGAGGTAGCCCTTTTAAAGGGGCGCGCACTGACTGAAGATTCCTATTGGGGCACCAAGATTGCGGCAGATAAGAAGCTCATAGCAAAATTCAAGGCCGAAGTAAAAGAATATTACTGGTACCAGCAGCTCCGGCGCTGCTGCTATTGCAGTATCGAACTGGCCAAGGCTCAAAACACGTATGATGCCGAGCATATCATTGATAAAGGGGTTCATCCCCAGTTCATGTTTGAGACAAGCAATCTCGCTGCGGCATGTAAGCCGTGTAACAATGCGAAGGATCAAGCTTGGGTACTGACCAGTACTAACACGCCCGCCGCGGTGCCACCAAACTCTGAGGATTATTCCATCCTCCACCCGCATTTGGATGAGTGGTATGAACATTTTGACTATGATGACTTCGAGCGTGTGGTCGCTAAGCCAGGCACGAAGGGCCCCGAAACTTTAAAGGTTTGCAAGATACACAAGCTCAACGCCGCTAGGCTTGCAGATCATTTTGTTGGCAACAACAAGGCGGCAGAGAAGTTTTTCCTGAATTTTCATGATGCCTCTTCAATCGAGAAAAAACAGGCGAAGCTTGATCTGATTCGGAACTTAGCCGGCCAGTATCAACTCCCTGCGGCCACAGCGATCGTCGAGTCTCTCGAAGATGAACTCGCCCGATTTTTGGAAGAGAACCCCAGTCCCTAAATGACACTGAATCATTGAGAGGTGACGACTATGAAAAGCGCTTCCAGCGGTATGGATATGCAATCTTGCGTATCCATTGATTACCGCGAGGCAGGCCGGTCAGGGGAGCAGAAACGCATCGGGCTTCCCTATAAGACACGCTGACCAGATGAGTAACGGCACTGGATCAGCTTCATCGGCAGCCACCTCATTGAATGACTCGCCGTGAACACGGAGTACATGGCCCGTTGAGAGAGTGGATGCCAGAATCGAATTTGTCGAATCAGTGCGACGGCTCATCGATTTATGTTCATAGACTTCGTTTTTCCCGCCCGTCTTAGTCTCGCCGACCCGACCTCTGACTACTCAACATGCCTGCAAAAATCTGAAGGCCGGTAAAACGTTTTTCCGTTATGTCTTGGCTTGGAACGTCTTGCCTCGTGAGAACACATCCAGCGAGGAGGTAAGTATACCCCCCAGAAAGAGCGCAATAAGGAAGCTACAGCGCGTTTGTCGCATTCCGAGATGGCGGTGCGCTATCATCCGGAATACTTTTATAAATACGTATCGCGTTGACTGTAGATTTTAAGCAATACCTTTTTGGGCGGTTCCCCCGGACAGCCTTCCAGCGGCATAGGAGACAGGGATGTTCCGTCGTATAGCGCAGGTGCTTTCTTCGAAGTGCGAGTACGTCAGCTCGCTCGTGAATCATGCGATGGGACAGTACAAACGCTACGGAAAAGCTGCCGACAAAGCCGTCGCCGCCGCACGTGAATACCTAGCTGTGCCCAGCGGTAAAAATGTTTTTGAGCCACTAACGCCTGTACTTTTGGAGGTGGATCGATCACAGCGTTACGAGAGTGAGCTGCTGAGCGCACTTAGCAACGATCAGATTCGCAATATCGCGATTACTGGTGAGTATGGCGCCGGCAAAAGCAGCGTAATCCGTACGTTTGTCGATCGTCACCCTGAACTCACCTACGCATTCGTATCGCTGGCTGCCTTCGGCAAAGATCTAAACAACGGTGGGGCAGGGAAGGTGACCTCGACTGATGCTCCAGTCGCTCCCGCTAACTCCAGTTCAAACACCACCGATCCCAAAGGCGCTGAGAAAAAAACCGAATCGGATATTTTGACGCGCATCGAGGAAACCATCGTTCAGCAATTGCTGTACGCGGTACCGTCAGATGAACTGCCTAAGAGTCGATTGAAGCGCATCATCCAGGCGTCTTCGTCCAGCATCTGGATGCGTACAATTTTCTACGTGCTGATGATCGTAAGCGTCCTGAGGCTTTACGTTCCAACAGTCGAGAAGCTACCGAAAATCGACCCGGATTGGCTGGTCGAATGGCTTCTATGGATCCCGGGGGGGATTGCCGTCGGGATGCTGGTGGGTGGTGGCATTTTCATGTTGTTCTCGGCGCTGAAGCTGCTGTCCCTGTTCAGCATTGACGGCTTCACGATCAAGGGCGGAAAACTGGAAACGACCCACCACGGCTCCGTGTTGCACAAAAATGTTGATGAAATCGTCTACTGCTTTGAACGCAGCAAAATCGACATCGTGGTGATCGAGGATCTCGACAGATTCGGAATTCATGACGTTTTCACGCGCCTGCGGGAAATCAATTTCATCATCAAGCAGTCCCCGCAGATCAAACGACCGGTTTACTTCATCTATGCGCTTCGGGATGAGCTGTTCGCCGTCGGTGAGAAAACAAAATTTTTCGACCTGATCATCCCGATTATTCCCGTGGTCAACTCCGAGAACTCTCGCGAGCAAATGTTCAACATGCTTCGTGAGCGACAGTTCAAAGGGGCAGCGTTGGACGTTGGGCTCAATGAGACGTTGGTCGAAACCGTTTGTTACCTCATCGATGACATGCGGTTGATCAAGAATATCGTCAACGAATTCGACATGTTCTCCAGCATTCTCAGCGGTGGCTCCGGTCTAAAGCTTGATCCGAACAAGCTGTTTTCAATCATCGCGATTCGCAATCTGCATCCTGATGAATACGCACACCTGGTAAAACGACGTGGAGCCATTTACGAGACCATCCAAGGTTTCAGCGAGTGGCGATTCCAGCAGTCCAAGCAGGCTGAAGATGCCTACCAGGCGTTGCGAGAGAAGAGGGAAAAGCGGGTACAGGAAATCGCTGGGAGTGTGGCAGAGCTGCGGGCGTACGTATGGCTAGAGCTTGTTAAAAAATCCGGCATTGCGGCAACCCATGTTTGGATACCAAGTGGCAGTCAATTTTCGTTGACTGACTTTGTTAAGGATGATGTTTTTGAGTCGATTTTTTCTCAAAGCATTCATTTAACAATGGCCATCAACGACAGGTACGGGAATGCCAACCAGACCGCAGCACCTTTTGACTCAAAGCAACTACTGACATCGACGTCATACTCAAAAAGATATGATCTGCTTCAGCGAACCCTTGCTGATATCGATGATGAAATGGCCGAACTCCGAATTGAGGCAAGCCGAATTAATCACCAAACCTTCCGAACTGCTGCAAAAAAAGCCTACGGCGATGTCATCACTCAAAAACTGAACGGCTTGGACATCGTCGTTTACCTGATGCGTCACGGATACTTCGATGCCGATTACACGGACTACTTCGGCTACTTCTACGCAGGATCCCTCACATCCGAAGACAAAAACCTGATCCTTGAGCTGAGACGTGGTGTCTCTGTGGACATCGCGACTGTGATCAGTGCCCCGAAAAAGGCCGCCGAAAAACTGGATACTGATGATTTGAGCGATGGCAGAGGAATTATTGTCGCGCTGATCGAGTACTTTTCTAGCTGTCCATACAACGATTCCGGCATGAGCCATGAGCGCAGTAAGCTCGCGACTATTCTTGGGAGTGGGCTTGATGGGCACCTGGACAGAATGGCGCAAGCCACCGAAATTTTGATATCGACCGCGGCATCGCAAAAGTTCATTCAGGCTGTTTATGTACTGGAGCCTGGGTTGTTCCAAGCGTTGTTGAACGCTGAGCGATTCGAGTCAGCAGTGCTGAGGCAAGCACTGATCAGCGCAGTCATGGATGGATTGGAGGTTGCCCAGCTCACTCAGGTTGACTCTATGCCGGGCAAGAGAATTTATGATGCTATTGCGAGTCTCGAAGACGTATCTCGCTTGATGCCTGGACTCGAAGCAGGAGGTAAAGGCTGGCCTTGGCTGAAAGAGCTACCGATGCGGTTTTCAGCGCTAAATGACAGCATCCTCCTAGACGACCTCAAAAAGCTGATCAAATGGGGTTGTGTTGAGGTAAACCTGAACATGCTCACGCTGATTTGCCAAAAAGCCGAACTCGTTCGTGCAAGCAAATCTGATAACAGTGTAAGCATCATTTCCTATCGTCGACTGCAGGCCCTTGAGATTGAGGGCCTGAATAAACTCTTGCTTGAGTTTCCAGAGGAATTTACGACCACGCTTTTAGCTCAAGTTGGCATGCTGGACGAGTCTGCGGATTCCTTTAAAGTACTGCTACGGGCCATCTTGAAAGATACGGATGATTCAGATGCTGTGGATCAACTGTTTGATCGAACGACATGCACCTTCGACCGGCTTGAAGACACAACCCCACCGTTGTGGGCGAAAATGCTGCTGTCTGATCGGGTGAAATTGAAGGCCGGCGCGGTGTGGACATTCTTCAAAGACATACTCGTACCCGCTTTGGAGCACAAAGGTAGCGAAACCTCGGATATGGAGGCTTTCACAAGCTTTATCCAGCGCCATGCTAAGGAGCTAGGTAATGATCTCTGGGACTTCAATACCTCCACGCATCAAGAGCTGCAGAAGTACATTCTCGCAACAACAGAACTGTCTAACGAGACACTTGAGGTGCTCTTCGCGAACGTCGTCTTGAGCGACCCCGGGATCCTTAAGGGGCTGCAATCCAGGGAGCGCTGGGAGTTGCTCGCAAGCGCGCCGTTTCTGGCGTACAGCCCTGAAATCCGCGAGAGCATCAGGACGTTCAGTGCAGATCTGGAAGCTCCGTATCTCGCAGCACACTGGGTACAGGCACGCGACCCAATTGATCTATCCCAAATATCGATCGACATGGCGTTACCACTCAGTCAAAGCGGTGCGCTTGAGCTGAATGAAAAAATCCAAATGTGGACGGCGTTACCGATTGAAGCCTTCGACACCAACAGCGAGGCCGTCAAAGAGGTCGCTGAAACCTGCCGCGTCGCTAATCGACACTCGGTAAGCTTTCCGCCGACGTTTATCCCCGCGCTCAAGAAGTTCGCAGGTGGGCAGGGGCTGACCCTAGCTCAGCGCTCTGAAGTGCTGATCCAATGCTTGCCATCAAGCAACTGGGCAGAAGCAGCCTCCGTCCTTGGCATGCTGAGCGAGAGCGGCTTCACAAAGCTTTCACCACATGTCAAAAAAATTGAAGTGCCACACACCGATCTCAACATGAGGCTGGTCAACGCTCTTCAAACTAGAGGTTTTGTCCAGACTGTAACAGAGAAGGACGCTGTCATCAGCGCGACTGCTAAGCCTAAAGGCATGATCTGATCTACTGGCACGAGTTTCAAAAGCTGTTCGCGCGATCAGCTGATACGAAGCCCGTATCACTCATTAATCTTTCTCGTACTGTATTTGCAAACAGACCTCTTCATTTTCTACCCGTTCGCAGGACTCGAAATTCTTATCCTTGAAATCCGACAGACCATAAACAAGAAAATGCTCGTCAGGCATCAGCAACGGTGCTCGTACATAATATTTTTCTTTGCCAGCTTCGTCGGAAAGCGGAATGACGAGTTGGTACTGAAAGTTTCCGAAGCGAAATATCAACTGGTACTCAAACACATTGTCTCTGCAGTGCTCTTTTGCACGAGCCACAATGCACCGAATCTGATCGGGATTTGTGGGACCGTTGATGATCCACTCCATGGTTGGCCCGAATCCGCCAAAACCCGGCCTGTGATCTTTTCCGAGCAGCCATCTCTTGAGGTCAATGAACCTGGAGTGATCCTCTGACGGCATGACAGCCATGAATCGCCCCGGGTTTCGTAGAAACCTCTTTGCCTTAAACTGAGGCCAATTAGGAGGTGCTACGAGCAACCCGCGTCACACCGAAGAATTTAAAATTCCAAGCGGTCAATCAAGTGACCGACAAGTGAGTAAGCTGTTGGCAGAGCAGGGGGCGGTAAAAGGCGCCAGGAAAAATCCGGTATGTCGAAGTCGTTTCCGTTAGGTCAATGTAGGCGATGATGGCAGAGGTCATGAGCCGGAGGCTGAGGTGTTTCTATTTTCTGCCTGCATGAGCTTACGGATGCACTTCTGGTAATTCTGCAATTGCTTGGAATAATCCGGTTCTTTAGGGTAGTGCTTCTCTTTGACACCGAACACCAGTCCCCAGTCAAAGTGAGGATCCAAGCCGTCGTGGCACGTTCCACATAACGTCACGAGATTTTCTTGCTCGGTGATTCCACCGTTTCCCCAAGGGACGATGTGGTGAACATGAAGCTCAAGGTCGACATAGTTGGCGGGCGAGCGACCACAAATGAAGCAGCGTCGGCCATCACGGTCGAGCACCTTCATCCGCAATTTCTTGGATGGTGCGTGTTGGCATTGGGACGCAGAGAGCGCTGAAACGTCGACAAATCCAAAGGCACCTGAAGCTGTCGCAGTCTCGCGCGGCCCAATTTCTGAGGAAAGCCGAGCTTGAGCCACATCTTCAACGATTACAGCATTCCCTCCGAAGGCATACCAGAGTTTGAGCTCCTCTTCGCAATTGATAAGTAAGCAAGTTTGCCCCATGGAATGAAGGATTGAGCGGCATTTAGGGCCATCCAAAAGCGACGCTTCTCTGATTTCACGCCGTGGTTTTGACTCAGTAAACCCAACCCATTCAGTATGAGCGCTTTTGAGTAGCAGGCCGTCATCGGTCGCAAGGCGTGTGAGCCGGTAATAGGCCTTGTCCGGAATCCCAGGCTGACGCGAGAGACGTTCGATTTCTGATTTAAGGGATTTTGAGGCAGGCATGTGTACGGGCTGATCTTCAGGCTGTTTTCAAATTACAAATTTACCCCGTGACCATTACAGAATCCAGTTACATGCTTGATTGTCCTTTCGCTTGTTGGGCGTAAGCGTTCGCTCTGGAAGGGTTATGAGGAAGTCTGGATTCCGGCTATGCGGGCCAAGGGATGGATTCTGGCCGGCGGCTAACGCGATCACAGCTTGAATATACTGGCGGTAGGGTCACAACATCGTTAGTCTGCTGCGCAGCTCCGGCGCCCCGAGGCTTACTACCTGATTGCCATGGATTACTTGGCCTGTTGGCGCTGATGCGGAGTCGACCCAGTCGTCGAAATTTCACTGACCCACTCTGGCTCATCATAAATCAATGTCTGCGCTGGATTTTTGCATGTTTGGATATGGTTCAGTCTTGCGTCAGCAGCTGGGTCAATCCGGAGTCGGCGTCAACACTCGTAGCCTCCTCAGGCAAAGCGATGTCAAGCTTTATGTGATATTCTTCGCACAAATGAGGTGTTCACATGACCAACACAGCGATCGATAAACCAACCGCAAAAGGCCATCCTGTGCTCCAGGAAGTTGCCAGCGGTAGTCGTGTGACGCTCACAATTTCTGGTGACCCCTCGAAGTACAAAGTGTTCAAGTTAGGTACCTTCGAGCGAGTCAAATCTTTCCGGCGCCCGTTAAAGTTCAAGCATGGGTTGTTGGTTCGTGTAGACAAGCCGTCCGTTACTGCGATGCAGATGGAAATCCAGGAGCTGCAGCAACAGATGAAGGCCGTGATGAACAGCGTTGTTGAGCGTACCAAAGAAGCCGTGGTCGTTGACTTGGTGGATCTGGAAGGCCTCACCGTTATGAATTCGGCTGTCGCACATGAAATGCTCGACAATCCCCCTCCGCCAAACGCCAAACTCCAGGCCTTGCTCGCACTGCGCTAAGGCTATAGGAAATGGAATTCAGCACTATCCCGTACGACAGATCGATAGACCGCAAAGCTTTTGATTGCGGTCTTCACCCTGCCCTTGACACCTATATCGCCCAACAGGCCACCCAGGACGAAAAGCGCAATGTCTCCAGGACGTTCATGCTTGTTGAGGATGGCCAGCTATTAGGCTACTACACGCTGGCCAACGCCTCCGTTGTGGAGTCCGACCTCAGTGACGAGCAGATGAAAAAAATGCCCCGCTACCCAATGCCGGCAGTGCTGCTCAGCCGCCTGGCTGTTGACAAAAGCCAGCAAGGCAAAGGAGTCGGTAAACGTCTAATGGCCGATTTCTTTCGACGTGTGTACGCGATCTCCAAGCATACTGGCGTGGCTTTCATCCTCGTCGATGCCAAGGACAAAAAGGCAGCAAGCTACTATCGCGACCTGGACTTTGTAGCGACCAAAACAAGCCCTCTACGCTTGGCGCTCTCGACAGGCACCATCATCCAGGGCTTCAAAGCTCTTGAGGCTGCACAGCAGCCATCCTGACAGGGTTGGGGGCTGCGAGCTCACCGACGCCAACCTGAAGCACGCGCATATGATTGGTACGATCAAACCGAAGGATAAATCCTTGAACAACGGCCGCACTCATGGCCCTAACTGCTAACCAGCGCATAAGAGCTTAATCCGCGCCGATCCAATAGCAATCCAATCCAATCCAATCCCGGCTGGACGCCTATCCTCTACATCGCAAGCTATAAATGATAGGCATCGGCGGCGGCACGATCGCCAGGGATGAACTTGAGGCAGGACGCAAGCATGGCAAGACGGTTCGTTTTTATATGGCAGACATGGACCACGCGCGAGTGCAGCTGAACGCCACCAGAGCGGGCACACCGGTTCCCCAGGAGTTCGGCGGAGAGGCCCAGTCGTTGTTTCAGGATTGATGTAGGGAGGAATGGTCATGAAGAAATATGCTGTTGTCTTTGTGCATGGACTAGCGAAGAAGCCCTCACCGGCAAAGCTCGAAGAAATCTGGCGCTGGGGCCTGGATCGTTCCGATCCGCCGCCGCCATTCGCTGGCAATAACCCGGGCATAGATCTAGATGTCCGGGGTGTGCCGGCCCGTTTTACCTATTATGCGGACGTTTTCTACGGCGAAGACTATGAAACGGAGTTTGATTCCTTTTATGAGTCCGAAAGCGACGCTGTTGTTCAGGAACAAAACTTCGATGAGGTGGCCGGAGAACTCGTAACGCCGGAACCCTCCAACGCTGAGGAAGTGAAGTTCCTCGAAGAAGTCGAGCGCAAGATGCAGCAAGCGCCTTCACCCGACGAGCCGCCGGGCCTGGAAGCGTTGCCGGCGGCACATGAGCCTGCGCAATTCGAGATAGCATCGTGGCTCCCAAGCCCCGTCAAGCAAGCCGTCATCAAAAAAGCTGCCATGGAAGCGTATTACTACCTGTTCGACAAGGATTACGTGCGGCCAGCTGACGGTGCCAGATTCAAAGTCCGCAAGGAGCTGCGCGACCGCCTGATCAGAGATCTGAAGGCTGCCAGGCAAGAGGCGGAAAAAGTCGTTCTAGTGACGCACAGTATGGGGACGATGATCGCCTACGACGTCATACGCAATTGCCAGGAATGCCCAAACGTGGATGTCCTGTTCACGCTCGGCTCACCGCTCGGAATTACCGAGGTGCAGGAACAACTGTCGGCGGGCGGCGGCAAGCACGTCGACTTCCCGCCGGCGCTCAGACGCTGGATCAACATCTATGACCCACTCGATCCAATCTGTGGAGCAGACCCAAGGATGGATGACTACGCCCCTTTCGAGGGTCGCAGTGTCGAAGACGTTCGCGAAAGCAACTGGGGAAGCTGGCGTCACACCGTCACCCACTATTTTGCCGGCAGGCTGTTTCGCAAGCTGCTGGCGCAAGCACTCGGGCTGCAACATCCATGATCGCCCAGACCGGGTCCGAACTTGCCAATGCGCTCATGCGCGGCGAATACCCGGCGGCATCTGTGCCGCTCCTTGCGAGTGCCGTGCACCTTATCGCGGATAAGCTTGTGCGCGTTGGCAATCAGTTGCCTCAACACGGAGTTCGTCAAGCCATGGATGTGCTGCGTAAACACCGCCAGTTCGAGCATGTTCATGAAATCGGCATGACCTGGCACGACATCCGGGGGTGTGATCCCATAATCCAGCGATTGCTCGCTCAAGCACTGGTAGAACTCGGCGCCCTGGAGCGGGCCGATGAACTTCTGAATGAAGCTGAAAACGCAAGCGCTACTTGCCCAAAAGACTTGGAATACAAGGCACAGGAAAGCGATCTCCATGCCCTGCGTGGGCGCATTCGCAAGCAACGATTTGTGCTGACAGATGACGTGAATGACCTCGCGGAATCGATCATGTGCTATGAGAAGAAGTTGAGTGTCGCGCCGAGTTTCTTTCTCAGCGTGAACGTGCTCGCGCTGCGTACGCGGCTGCACGACAGGATTGCGCAGCAGGTTCAGGAACTGATTGACCTGGCGCGTGACATCCTTGATCAGGCAACTGCGACAGCCCGCAGCAATCCTGGTGACCTATGGGCATTGGCGGCTGCATCCGAAGCGTGTCTGGCGCTGAATCGATTCCAGCCTGAGGAACGATGGTGTGACTGGGCGGAACTGTGGCTCTACCGGTTTCTGTACCATCCGAAGTGCGGTCCGTTCGAGATGGAAAGCTATTCCCGTCAATTGCGCGAAATCTGGAAGGGGTCGCCGCTCGATGAATCGACGTGTGCGGGGCGTCTGGCCCGGATCTTCGAACGCCATGTGCTGCACACTCAGCGTCGTTGGTCCGTGGACGTTCACCAACTACGGCGCCTGCAGCAAAATCCTGAGGAACTGGAAAAGAATTTCTCCGGCGAAAAGTCATTTACGGTCAGTGACATTCGCAAAATGGTCGAGCTCGCCCCGAACATCGGGTGCGTGACGAACAAGGAGGGCGTGCGTTTGGGAACCGGTTTTCTGATCCAGGGCTCGGTCTTCGGAGAAGAGGGCCTGTTGTTTGTGACCAATGCACATGTGATCAGTGACTCTGTACCGAGAGCCATCCTCTGCGCCGACGCGCGTGTCACATTCGAGGTGGAGGCAGACAGCGGTTTGTCACCTTGTGTCGTGCAGGGAACCCTGTACAGCTCAGAGCCTGGCCAACTCGGGAGCGTGGCGGAGGCACCGGGCAAGCTGGATGTAACGATCTGTCGACTGAGTCGAACACCGGATGGCGCGCAAGGCCTTCGCGCAGCAGCAAACATCCCCTTGCCTTCACCCAAAACTAAAGCTTTTGTCGTGGGTCACCCTCGAGCCGGAGAATTGCAGTTTTCACTGCAGGACAGCGTCCTTCTCGATGTCTGTAGTGAACAACGACTCATGCACTACCGTACACCCACGGATCCAGGCAGCTCCGGAAGCCCCGTGTTCAACAAATATTGGGAAGTCGTCGCTGTGCACCATGCCGGATCGCAGATCTGTCCGCGATTATCGGGATCAGGGTTCTATGAGGCGAACGAAGGTATCACGCTGCGTTCGATCGGCAATGGCTGGAAGGGTGATTTTCCTCAGGTATCGTAAGACCCTTGAAGCTAGGCCAGCCTGCAAGTGCTGTTATCCGTTGGTAAACCAAGATTTGTGCCTGCATTCCGTGCATTTTTCTGGCACTTTGCTACTGTCATTGGACATGATTGGATCCGCTGCTTATGCCCATGAGTCACGGTGCATCGGGCGTCTTTGAGCAATGTCGGAAAAGTAGATCTTCATTCTGCTTGTACTCAAGGATGCATCGTTATGTCCTATGTAGGTGATCCCTTTATCCATGACTTGTTTATAAGCTACAGCCATGGGTATGACGAAGGGCTAGGCATCGGCCATCTGCAACCCTGGTCGGCTGCTTTCGCGAAAGAATTGGAGCGGGAACTGCGCGCCGAGCCCAAGATCCGAAACCATCTCGCCATCTTCCGCGATGGTGATTATCGCCTCGGCCATGGCGTTGACCCCATGGCCCCTCTGACCCAGCAGTTGTGTGAGCAGATAGGGCGTACAGCGCTCCTGGTGATTCTGATGTCGCCGGATTATCTTAAATCAGCCTGGTGCGCCGACGAGCGCGATTGGTGGTATCGCCACCAGTCAGGTCTGGATTCGACTTGTGACGAGCGGATAGCTGTCGTTCGTATCTGGCCGACTGACGACGACCCTTGGCCCAAGTTACTCACCGATAATCGTGGCCATTCTCTGGTCGGGTTTCACTTTCATGCTCCGGTTTTCGGCAAGGAGCGACCTTTGGGCTGGGTTGAGATGCCCGCATTCGGTAGCGATTTCAAAAAAGAGATTCTTAATATCGTCGCAAGGATTTATCCGAAACTTGACGCGCTCAAACAACGGGCGGATGAACACGCTCGGCTCAAAATGGAAATTGGCAAACTCTCCGACGAAATGGGGCAGACTATCTACCTGCATGGTCGAGCGGAACATTTTGCTATTTGGCAAAAAATGGCACTTGCACTGACTGATGCTGGTTTCAGTGTAACCCCAGGGAAACTCGATCTTCGACGTGACCTGCGCGACCTTCAGGATATTCGTGAACAACGCGTGGAGTTGATGTCAGCCAGTGACGCCGTGCTAATCATTGGCACCCAGGACAATCATGCGCTCGACGCCGACTTGGTTGTCGTCGGTAAGCATGATCGTCAGTCGGCGCGTGCGCGCTGCAACCGACTGTTGCCTTGTGGACTGCTCGATACCGTCGGCACAGATATCGCGACCCCCGTACGTAAAGCGACAGCGCGAATTTTGCAAACGGACTGGCTTGACGCTACTCAGGAACCTTGGACGGACAATATCAAGCACTGGCTGGACGAGAAAAGCGACATCCTGAGGCAGCGGTCATGAGCAGTATCGCGGGCGAAACCGGCGCCTCGTTCATCGTCACGCTGCCAACGCAGCCATATCCTGGCCTGCGACCATTTGAAAAGGCAGAGTGGCCGATTTTTTTTGGTCGCGAGCGCATGACCGATGCAATCGTCTCGCTACTGCTCACGAAACAGCTGTTGGTCATCCACGGTGATTCAGGCTGTGGAAAGAGCTCACTGATCCGCGCCGGCGTGTTGCCGCGGCTGGAACACGAAAGTGCGCTTGGCGGCGTACGTTGGAGAACATGCGTAGCTGTCCCACAGGAGGCCCCTCTATGGAATCTAGCCGAGGCGCTGGCAGAGCTTTCCGAGGAAGACCAGCGGGAGCAACACATCATTGAATACCGGCGAGTACTTAATTACGGCCGAAGTGGACCGGCAGAACTAGCCAGACTTCTGAACACAGGCCCGAACAACCGCGTTTGCATTCTCATTGACCAATTCGAAGAACTTTTCGAGTACACCCATCGTCATGGGCCGGAAGAGGCCCAGTTACTCACTGAGTTCCTGGTATCGCTGCTCGAAAGTCAGCCTGAGGGGCTCTATGCAATCCTGACCATGCGCTCGGAGTTTCTCGGCGCCTGCGCTCGCTTCGAAGGATTCGCCGAAACGGTGAACACCACCCAATATTTACTTCCGCGAATGGGTCATGAAGATCTGATGCGTGCAATCTGTGAGCCCGCCCAGATGTTCAATGGCGAAATCACTAAAGCGTTGGCTGATCGCCTGGTCGCTGATACAAAAGGTAGCCAGGATCAACTGCCACTCATACAACACGCATTGATGGTGCTCTGCCGTGAACAGGACGAAATACGCGCAGCACTGGACGACAAACAACCTTCGGATCGGGCGACCTGGAAACTGGACGTTGAGAATTACCAGGAAAAAAGCAGTATCGACACTTTACTGTCGTCTCATGCCGACAGCGTACAGGCAGAAGCCGAGCGTGAGTATTTGCAGCCAGGTAGCCGCGTTGTCGAAGACGTTTTCCGTGCGGTGACGGCTATGAACGCCGAAGGAAAGGCTATTCGTCGCCCATGCACCCTAGAGACACTCATCGAGGTGACCGGCGTCGACGAGGCACGTCTTCGTGGTGTCATCGATCATTTTCGCGCTGAAGGGACTTCCTTTCTCCGGCCTTATGGAACCCATCCTATTGCGCTGAACGATTTGATAGATGTGAGCCATGAGGCCTTGATCCGCTGTTGGAGCAAGATCGCAGACCCTGTTGAAGGTTGGGTGAGTCGTGAGTTCAGGACAGGTCAGGTATGGCGCTCTTTGTTGGTACAGGCAGACAGCTATGAAAAAGATAATCGTAATGTGTTAAGCAGCGTTGCAATTGGAGGACGTGAACGCTGGATGCAACGCCGAAATTCTGCTTGGGCCGAGCGCTATGGGGGTGGTTGGAGCAGGGTGCAGGAGCTGATTGCGGCAAGCATGGCGGCGCGTGATCGAGAAGTCGCCCAAGAGGCAGCGGAACGTGATCGGCAGGAAGAATTGCAGCGACAGGAATATCAGTTAGGTACCCAGCGCGCTCGATTTCGAATTTTAATCGTATTTGCCCTCGCTATCGCGGCAGTGAGTATTCTGGCGCTCAAGCAATGGCATGACGCAGAGCAAGCCAGAGAAACTGCTGAAGCAGAGTCAGAAAGCGCCAAGAAGGCACTTAAAGAGGCGAAAACTCAATTTTCGCTGGCCAACGCTGCTCGAGACCGCACTGAGGTGTTGACGCAGAGTAACCAACAATCTGCACAATCGCTGCGTGAGGTACAAGACTCACTCGAAAAGCTCCAGCGTGAAGTGAAGAACAGCAATTCCACGTCCGGCCTGGCGGAAACATTGGATAAAGCCAACGCCCAGCTTGGGAATGAGGTCAGCATCCTCGACAAATCCGGTTCAATAGCAGAGTCTCCCCAGATCTTCACCAAGACCTTGAGTCCGCGTGTCTACATCCAGATCAGTGATGAGCGGCAACGCAGCACGGCTCTGGCGCTGGGCCTGGAAATTTCTTCACTTCAGTTAGCCAACCTGCCGGTCATGGTGCCTGGCATTGAAATTGTCGAGGCAGTACCGCGTGTGACGGAGCTTCGTTGCTTCCAGGCAGCAGACTGCGAGGTGGGTCAATTGCTGGTCAGGGACATTAATGAGCTGTTTGTTCGACCTGCGGTGAACCTTGTGGATCTGAGTAAACGTTACGGCGCTAGCGAGAACATCCGCCCAGGTCATTACGAGTTGTGGTTGGCACCAGGAGAGATCGCGCTCAAAGGGCCTTGAGGCTGTAGACGACATTTTCCTTCAGGTACCGGTTTGGCCAGCTCAATGCCCGCCGCCCGCTTGCACTGGAAGGGCCAATACCTGAAATCTCTACGGGGTGGACGGGGAAAAGATCAGTCTTCGGCCAGGGGAGGGTAAGCCCGGAACTTGCCCAGCCTTTCCGCCCAATCTTTCTCGAGTTTCGAATACGTCCCCGCCAGGGCGTAACGCTCTGAATGCACACCCCAAACGATTCGGGCGTGCTCGATCGTCGCCGTGATATGCGCGTCGAGCGCCATGGCTGCGACGTGCTCGTCGCGCTCGGCGAGCCGACGCGGCAATGACCAGCGGTCCCAGAAAACGGCACGTTGGTTATCCAGCAGCCGAGTGGCAAGTTCGAATGCCATCCGTGTGCCATCGACCATCCTGTAACTGATGAAATCAGGTGCCATTTCTTCCACGCGCGCGGCATGCTTGAACAAAGGGGCAGGGTCGGCGATTTCGCGAAGAAACTGCAACGCCTGGCCAATCGCGGTGCGTGGTGTGTTCAGTAAATGGCGTGAATGGCCCTGGGCATCTATGGCATTCAGTTCGCCCGCCAACTCAATTGCACTGAACAACGGATACCACTTCGAGTTACCGCTTGCGCCAAATCGATACCGACCGGCCTTCCCCTGACTCTTGGCGACTTCCCCCACCTCGATCTTGCCGTCCAGCGCAGGAGGCAAGGAACCCCAAGGGCTACCGAGCTGGGAAAACAACCAGATCGTATCGCCAACCCTGACCCGTGAAGCGACGCCAGAGTTCAAGGGTACCGAATGATAGATCGGCGAACTGAAGCCCTGGTCTTCAGATTGAAGCTCTGCAAAGGGGAGGCCACGGACTGGGCTGCTCCCCCCCGCAGTTACTACTGTACGCTTAATGTAGTGCGCAAAGTGCTTCACTCGCAGAACCTGGTTATTTAGCAATGAAGGTGTCGGGTGGGCAAAGTTTAGTTCGACGCGACGTAGCGTGCTCGCATCTACCGTTAACGCCTTGCCGTTTCCTTGTTTTTTCTGAGCTAGAGTAAACGTTGAGCGCCAAGGCCAAGAGGTCGGCGTCGCCATGAATGGCTAGTAATGATTTGGGCTATTTCAAAAATCACCATAGGCGTCATGGAGAGTGACCTATGACAAGTATGTTTATCTCTTATCGTCGTCAGGACAGTGGCCCGAGCGCGCGGTACATCGCTGCCGAGTGCGCTCACCGCTTTGGGGGAAAATCAATATTTATCGATACCGATTCGATCAGGATGGGTGACCACTGGGGTGACAAAATAAATGATGCACTGCGTGACGCCTCCATTCTGATAGCGATCATTGGCCCGAACTGGTTACGTGCACATGACGAACATGGGCGCAGACGAATAGATAACGAATCCGATTGGGTCAGGAACGAAGTTTTGCATGGCCTATCATCCAGTGCACACGTCATACCGGTACTGGTCCAGGGCGCCAGACCCATGGAAAAGGAAAGCCTGCCCGACGCATTGGCCGGACTCGCCAGAATTCAAAACTACGAGATTTCGGACGCCCACTGCAAAAGGGATATGCAAGTGCTGTTCAAGGTACTTGAGGGGCATGGACTTTCTCCACTTAAACGGCGGGTTAAAAATATTTACCCCGCGGCGCTGGACAAATCTTCAAGCCTGACAGAGCTGGAGATCAATCAGTGCCTCAAAGAGCTGCCCGACTGGGAGCTTAGGGAGTCAAGTGAGGAGGGTGACAGTGGCACCGTCGAGCTCAAGGAACTGCACCGGAATTACGCATTCCACTCGTTCGATGACTGCGTACATTTCATGACGACGGCGTCCAGAGTCATTTCGAAGATGGACCACCACCCGCGCTGGGAAAACCTATGGATTAACTTGAACGTCTACCTGACGACATGGGATATCGGCAGCACGTTGTCTTACAAGGACGTTCGCCTGGCGAAATACCTGGATGAGTTATTCAACAACTATAAAAAATCAGAAACCGTTTGAAGTGTCGCAGCGATGACTTCTGTTATCGCAGGTGGGAGAAAATGAACATGATTGCCCCTTCTCAACCTCCAACCCCTGCGTTGAACGAGCAACTGCCAGCAGACTTCGCCTTTGACATTTTCATATCCTATCGCCGCTCCGATGGCACCCAGGCTGCACGACGCCTGCGACAAAAGCTTCAGCGCTATGACATTCACAGCCGGCTCAAGCATCTACGGCGGGAAAAACTCAAAGTATTCCTCGACACGGTTTACGAGCGAGGCGCTGACGACTTCTACGAGCGCAATATCCGGCCAGCGCTATTGTCCTCACGGCGCTTGATCGTGCTGGCCACACCGGACGCTATTTCCCGACCGGGTGCTGATGACTGGATCCAGCGTGAGGTCCAGGACTTCCGTGCCCATCGTGGTGCCGAGAACATCCTGGTGGTACGCGCGGCAGGCGAGCTTTTCGAGACGCTGCCGGCTGATCTTGACGTCACCGCGCCCAATATCCAGATCATCGACCTTAGGCGCTCGGGTTTCTTTTCGATGATGTCGCCCCTGCATACCTCGCGCCTGGCGGATGAATGGATAAAACTGGTCGCGCCCCTGTTTGATGTACCAACCGCCGACATGCCCAGACTCAGGCGCGAGCAGGAGTTGGCTCAACAGCGTGTATTGGCGATTGTGTTGGGAGGTAGTGCCGGTGCGATCGCGTTCGCCGTGGCGCTGTCCTGGTATGCCTTGAGCCAGCAGCGGGCCTCGCAGCATACCCTCGACAACAGCCTGTTCGCCGCCAGCCGGATCATCGAAGGGGCAAGCGCGCTGAGCGTTGACCCGGCGCATGAGGGGCAAAGGCGGTCCATGCTGATGATGGCATGCGACCTGTTCGACAACATGGCGGATGAAGCCGCACGGGAGAAGTTCGGGCTCGAAAGACTCAACTGCGACGTCGACCGCATCACCTCCCTGATAGAACTGCCAGACCTCGAACGTGCGCAAACGTACCTGAAGGCGACACAAGCTCGGGTGCGAGCAAGGTACGCCGAGAAATCCAACGCCGACTGGGCCGAAGCCGTCTCATCCCTACTAAATCTGCAACTCAGGATCAACCTCTTGTCCGCACAAGACGATACCGCGCAACTGCGCGTTGTACGCGACAACACACGCGAGCAAGGCGAGATTTTCAAGGCGCACCTCACGCTAGAGCTGGCCGATGATTATTCCAGCCGTGTCGATTGGTTGAGCGAGGCATTGGAAAAGGCAGACAGCTTTATGGATTCGGCACAGGTGCTCGAGGCCGCCGCCGTTTTATTAGAAGCGATGGCCCAGAAAAAACCAGACATGAAAAGCGAAACCGATGAAGGGGCGAAACGCCGGCAGCAATTAGGTTTTGAACGGGCGGTGTCGTTACAACGCCGTTTGGGCTGGCTGCGAACCGAAAAACTCGGAGACAACGCCGGTTCGCTTACCGTGACATCGTCAGCCCTGGCCTTAGTGAACGAAGGACTCGGCCTGACGAAGAAGGGGGACGAGCACTATTTCGCCTTGCGCATGGAGGAAATACAGGTCCAAAAAGTACGCGCTACTGCGCTGTTTGCGGCGGGTCGCCAGACAGAAGGCATGGCGGCAGACAGGCGTGGATTGGCCATTACCGACGAGCTGCTTGCCCTTGACGTGAGCGAGGCGCAGCGGGAGGAGTTGAAACGAGAAAAAGTCTTCCTCGCTCAGCGCATCTCAAGCACCGAATCGGCGACTGCGCTGAAGGCCAACTAGATGCGCAACCTGTTGACGGCGTTTGCCACCGCGGCCCTGGTCTTCGTCGCACTGACCGCTGCTGGCCTTGCGGTTGCGAATTTCCTGATGCCCGCACCGGCGAACATATACCGCATGTCGGTGTACGACATTACGCTTCCCGGGGGATGGGTGTGCGGAATGGAAAGCTCCGAATTGGTCTGCACACCACCCGGGCCAAAGCCGTATCACGCCATGTTGATTGCGACGATGAAGTATCGAAACCCACAAATGGACACATTCGTCGCCTATGAAGCCCATTTGAAAACGCCCACTACACACTCCAACGAAGTCGCTTCAATCGTCGAGCAGGTTAAGCGCTTGGTGATCAATGGCCGTACCTGGATCGAAGGAACTCACCTCAACAGCGAGGTGATCGGCTATCGCACGCACTACCTGGCTACGTTCACTGCGCAAGTGGCTATCCTGATTACCTTCTCGTCCTACGCAAAGGAACTGGAAACCTACCAGCCAGTGCTGGAAGGGGTGGTACGGAGCATCAACATCTATCAGAGCAGCAACGAGGCTGACGTGTCGCCGAATTGACCGCGTTACCGCGCGGCGTGCTCAGCGGCGAGGCCAGCCGATATACCGTAGAATGCGTAATACGCAATCCGACGAAGATCGCGCCACCCACCGCATTGCCTAGGAACACGGCGACGATGTTTTCGGCGAATCAATGCCTTACGAGGCTCATGAACATATCTGACATAGCACCTGATTGTTAATGCAGAGCCGTTTACGTTCAATGGTGATCGGAGTGTCGTGATAGCATATCGCCGCCCAGCCTTAGTTGGCTGTCCGGGATCACGCACAAGTATCGCCGTCTTCGTCATTCCATGCGGCCTGCAACTTAGTGCTTAAGCTCATCCGTCATGTCGAGTTTATCAAGGGAGTGCACAGATGCAGCTATGTTTTGTAGTAATGGGCTTTGGTAAAAAAACGGATTACGAAACAGGTCGCACTCTGGATCTTAATGCCACGTATGAGACGATCATTCAGCCCGCAGTTCTTAGCAAGGGCATGCGGTGCGTGAGAGCGGATGAGATTCAGCAATCGGGCATTATCGATGTCCAGATGTATGAAATGCTTCTGCGTGCAGACCTGGTCATCGCAGACATCTCAACAGGCAACGTAAACGCTGTTTATGAGTTGGGGGTTCGGCATGCATTGCGTCCGAATTCTACGATCATCATGAATGAGGATCAGGGCAAGCTGCATTTTGATCTTAACCACGTGAGCACTTTTAGGTACGCGCATTTCGGTGAAGACATCATGGGGCGCGAAGCGATCAGGGCAACAAAAGCTCTGGGAGATCTCATTGAAGCGGCCATGACTGCCCCGACAGTCGACAGCCCTGTCTACACCTTCCTGCCTAAGCTAGTTTCTCCAAGGATGTCGGATGACCAGTTCAAGGAACTGATCGATGAGGCAGAGGCGGCGCAGAAGAAACTGTCCCATCACATGCATGAGGGAGAAAAATTTATGCGGCAGAGTGACCACTCCGCCGCCATGGAACACTTTCAAGCTGCGCGTGACATGAAGCCCGAAGAGCCCGACATCTTGCAAAAACTGGCTCTGAGCACTTACAAATCGAAGTCGCCCGATGAAGTTGCGGCGCTCTACTCAGCCCTGTCTGTACTTGCGCCCCTTGAACCCACGCTTTCAAACGATCCTGAGACTCTTGGGATTGCAGGGGCCATCAACAAGCGGCTCTGGCTTCTACAGCGCGATCGCGCGGCATTGGACGTCGCGATACGGTTGTATGGGAGAGGGTTTGAAGTTAGACGTGATTACTACAATGGCGAGAATTTCGCATTGTGCTTCGAATTTCGTGCGCAACAACATGCTGATCAGGCGGAAAAAATTTACGACTTTATGAGCGCCCAAAAAATACGCCGGTCGATTGCGAAATCTCTGTCGGCGATTGAAGCGTCCCCAGACTTTTTTGATAGGCCAGATAAACGCTGGGTGTATGCGACGTTGGCCAACTGCCACTTCGCCTGTGAAGAACCTGATACAGGGTTCATTTATGAGCAGAAATTCCTGGGAGCAGCAACCGCTCAGTGGGAAATTGATACCTATTATTTTGGCAAGGATGAACTCTTGGCAATCCGTGCAGAACGGTTGTCGGCACTGGCTCCAGAAGTTAAATAAATTTTACTTTAGATACCGTTTGGTAATCGCAGCTACCTAGGATCGGTTTACATAAAGGGAAAGTGATGAAAGAGACAGATTTTCCAGGACTATATCAGTCTGCTGACACCCTTTCCGGTGGTGCGCAGTCAAGCTTCTTCACCGCCTTGATCTTGAACCTGATTTTTTTGGTTTCAGCGGCCGCTGTTTCAGTTATCAATTACCCGCATTGGGGGGCTGCGGTTATCCAAGCAGTGTTGCTGGCTGGCGCAACAGCAAGTTCGGTTTACCTGGCCCTGGTAAGGCCCGAGCGCCTTTGGTACTCAGGACGCGCCGTTGCTGAGTCCATCAAAACACTGACATGGCGCTACGTCTCAAGAGCAGAGCCTTTTCATGAGGCGGATCCTGTTGCCAAAAAGCTGTTCCTTGTAAAACTTAAGGCGGTCATAAGTCAGAACCAGGGGGTGTCGGACAAGCTGACCAGCCACATCTCGGAAAAACAGATTTCGGCAACAATGGTTCAGCTCAGGGAGGGTTCTTTCGATGCAAGGCGGGATAATTATATAAAATGCAGAATCAATGATCAGTTGGCGTGGTATGAGAAAAAAGCCAAGTTAAACAGAAAAGCTTCGGAAAGATTTTTTGCTGCCCTGATTTTTATCAATGCGTTAGCGTTCATTTGCGCCTTAATCAAGATCGCGAATGTGCAATACCAGTATTTTCCAACGGACATACTCATCGCCTTTGCCGCCAGTCTGCTGACTTGGATGCAAGCCAAGCGCTTTTCTGAGTTGTCGGCATCGTACGCGCTAACGGCCCATGAAATCGGGATCATACGCGAGCAAGCTGATGACCTTGTCTCTGATGATGGCCTGTCTTTGTTTGTTGGCGATGCCGAGAATGCGTTTTCGCGTGAACACACCCAGTGGGTTGCTCGTAAAGACAATTGAAATTTTCCGCAGCTTGGTCTGACATTAGACCGGCTTGGCTAGGTTGTACCCTGGTGGATCAAGGTGTTGATTTCAGAGTTGGGCGCACCTTGATCCACTTGTAGGTATTATTTCAGTTCGTCTGACAGCTTCGACCAAGCCACGGTTTTGATGCCGTTTTCGGCTACCCATTTGGGTACTGTGCCGGAATACTTCTGACCGTTGTAAACCGCTACCACTTTTTTGCCCAGATCTAGGCTTTTCTGTACTTCCCACTGCACCCAATCACTTTTTGCAGCGCTATCAGAAAGGTACACCACGGTGACTGACGAGCGATTGATGCGCTCAGCGATTTTGCGCCGTATGTACTCCGCCTGTTCACTGTCATAAGCCTCACGCACAGAATGATCGTTAAACTCAATGTCATTGTTTTCGTTCTTAGCCTGGGCTCTCAACAGGTTGACGTCGTTCATGTCTTCTGTGGCGAAGCTGATAAAGACGTTACGCTTGCCTTCCTGAAGAGCGGCCTTGGCTTTCTGTTCCAAAGATCTGACATCACCAAGCCGGCTCCATCCCCCCGTGCTGCTACCGCCCATCTTCGGCCACCTCAAATTTGAATTCGTTACAGGCAATGCAGTTTCCGCAGGCCTCTTTTTCACCCATATGGCATGAGTAAGTTTCGGAAATGCCTTTTTCTGCAGCCAGAGCAACAACATCGGGTTTGGTAAACGAGGAAAGAGGAGCAAGCACTTTGATCGTTCTTCCCATGCATAAAGATATCATGCGCTCAGCCTCTCTAAGGAAGCGAGAGGTCTGATCCGGGAACAAGCTGGTGCTTTCATGTAACAGGCCAATCGAAATCGCATCTGCTTTCTTCTGATAGGCGTACGCAGCCGCTGTCAGCAGGAAAAGCATGTTTCGACCGGGGGTGAACGCGTCATCTACGATGTGCAGAGTTGAATCGGTCAGGCCCGAACGTATCAACTGCCCAAATCCCGGCAGACCTGCGATCTCAGGTTCCGGCAGTCCCAGTTTTTTCATGGCTAGTCGGCAGGCAGCCAGCTCGCGGTCGCGTGCACGCTGGCCATAGTCGACAAAAAGCGGAAAAATGTGCAGCCCTTCCTCCTGCGCCAGTTTGGCAACCAGTGTGGAGTCCAAGCCTCCGGAAACGAGTGTTACGATGCTCATATTGAACTAGCCTCCTGCTTTCTGTTCGCGACGCGCATGACAATCCAAATGGCCCAATCAAGTAGGCCTACCGGACAATCCAACTCTTGCGCATGATCCCTAAGCGTTTTCTCGTGTCTGCCGTACTGATTCAGTCCGGATATCGACGCTTGTCCGCCAGAATAAATACCCTGGGCGGACATGTAATTGAGCACGTGACGATCCAGAATCGCCAAGTCGTAAGTTATGCCGCAGTTACGCAAGAACATACTGGCCTGCTTTGGTCCAACGCCTGGCGCGTGAGCAACCAGCCAAGTACGCATATCGTTTGCGGTCAAACCACTAATCAGTGAGTTGAGTGAGCCAGCAGCCGTGGTGACAGCGGTCCAAGTTGCGGCCAGATGTCCAGCTCGTGCCTTGGGGAATCGGTAATGGCGTGTTTTGCCTTCAACATCCAAAGGAGCGCTGAGTAGGTCAAAAAGCCGGTCAGCCAATCCTTGAGAATCCTGGCCGTCCTGGTGCAGACAGCCGTGTTTGTCGATCGCGTCAGCGGCGGCCATCGCTAGAGAGTAGGGGACTTGGCTGCTCAGAATGCAGCATGACAATTCCCACCACAGGTGTCGCTCATCAGAGACAGTACCAGTATCGATGCGCAAGCGGATGTCTGGGCATACCGCTGCCACTGCCCTCGACAGGGCTTCTGGTGTGTAATGGGTCATGGGAAAATCTCCGGGAACAGCTTTCTCAGCTCTTGGAAGCCTATACCCCGCATGGTGCCAGTCGCAAAAAGCTCCGCATCTTTTGTTGAGATCATTTCGCGCATGAGTCGGCCGAACTCGGCATAGTACTCCAGATTGTAAAACGCGACTCTTCCCGCGTATTTGATTGCATGGTCAGCATCCACCATGTCGAGGAAAGGGGTACGCTCCCCCTTATTTTTGAAAAAATCAAAATGCTGAAAGTGGTGCAGGCGTCCGTGGGCGGGGTCAACTGCAAATCGACACCACTCTAGGCCATCGAATGTGTCCGCCCCGGCAGCGACAAGCACTGCGATGCTCCAAGGGTTGCCAGTTCCGAGCAGGTGGATGGGTTGATAGTAGGGCAACTCGTTGAGCTCAGCCCTGATTCGCTTCATCGTTTTCGCCCGTGTTGCCATCCCAGCTCCCAATTCCCTTTCCGCAATAGCAATTACCGGTGGATTGAGCTGCTCGGAGACGCCCCGGACGATCTCAGGCAACTGAGCGAGGCCCCGCTCATTCTGTTCGACATGAACAATTGGGATTACAGGCACAGTTGAGTGTTTCGAATCCCTTTTTACTGCTCTGATGACCTGCCTAATGGCGACCTGTGGATCTTTGCTGGGCTTGGTGTCGAAAATGAAAGCCCAGTCATGGAGAGCTTCAGCTAAAGCTTGTTTGAAGTGAGAGGGCTTCCAATCCTCGTCATTCAAACGGGTCGCTTCATAGTTGCCCGAGTCCATGAGCACAAAACCTCCATTTTCCCGATAGGTCTTGATCTCTTTAATCATGTTTTCTCGATCGGGAGACTTCACA
Source organism: Pseudomonas veronii (assembly GCF_002028325.1). Classification (NCBI taxonomy): domain Bacteria; kingdom Pseudomonadati; phylum Pseudomonadota; class Gammaproteobacteria; order Pseudomonadales; family Pseudomonadaceae; genus Pseudomonas; species Pseudomonas veronii. The sequence continues at coordinate 3,518,944 of NZ_CP018420.1, forward strand.
AGATCGTACGCCGATACCAGAATCGAGGAAGTGTTGTGTACCTTGAGTACCGTCAGGGCATCCGCTGGATCGAACTGTGTCTCGTGTGACGAAACGGACATGAATACGTTTGGAATGGGCAGCCTTCCGGCCGCAGTTACTTGAAGACGATCTGGTTTCGCTCTTGGAGCTGCGACCCGTCCAATTTTTCGTTGTAACTGCAGAAAGCCCGGATGATCGGCCTCACCTTGCCAAGTACGAAAGTCGATACTTGTAACACTGCCAAACGGATAGGGCGCGGCTGTACCATCCAACGACAAAGCGATAATGTTTGAGGTGTGCTGCTGACCAATTCTGAGCTCTTCGGTCACTGTTGCCTTTCCCGAGAAAGCTGAGATTAGCGCGACAATGCATTTTGTATTTGCGAGGTTTTCCTCGATGGCCGGCCGCCAATCGCCGACGATGTTGTCATCCCACCAGACCTCCCATTGTGGAGAGAGGAGTTCGTGCAGTCTTTCAGTCGTAGCAAGATTTTCTTTTGGGTAAACGATATACACGTCAGACATGGGGTGATCAGGCCTCGACTAATTACATTCCATTGCATGGCCCGCTAGGGGATGCCTTTATTGTTCTCTACGCTCGTCTGCCGCGAGTCGGTCACCTGCTGACCATGCAGCCAGGTACATAGCCGTCGTGAAGTCGTCGGTGATCCAGGTGCTTTCAGGTATAGAAAGCTTAGTGCTGATGCGCTCATGCAGCGTCACAACAGGAATTGCGCTAGTGTAGGCGAGGGCAATTCGAGACAGTGCGTCTTCTCTCAGGTCGTCATCAATGACCAAGACGGCATCGGCGTTTCGTACACTCGAATCAACTTCCAGCTCAGGGCAGTAAACCTCCATTCCCAGTTGACCCAACGCGTATCTGGCTTCCTCCAGTGCGAACCGTTGGCCCAATGATTGCGCAGAACCCTCCAGGTGAATCACAGCACCGACTGCGGAGGATACCGGCTGTAGTTCAAGCATCACGCGCTTGTTAAAATCATAGGTTCGAGTGGCGCAATACATTGAGACGCTGCGTGAGGCCAAATCAGCTGCCTTCGCTGCACAAAGCCCTCGCTCTGCCCAATGTAGCGCGAACAAAGCGCTGAATACATCTCCTGTTCCGATCTTGAAAACCGTCGAGGAGCGATAGGCTGGGACGTAAGAAACCTGCCCAGAACGTTCGTAAACTGATGCTCCTCGTGTTCCCCTTTTAACCACCACAACGGCCGCGTCTTGCACACGTATCAAGTGTTCTGCAGCCTGCTCAAGCTCCGTTATGCCTGAAGCATGCTGCAGTTCCAGCTCATTCAAGACCAGCGCCAATTCATTGGCCTTCGATCCATTGGCTGTAAAAGCTGCGGGATTTCGCCAGGTCTGGGGGTCATATACCGCCTTGTTGGCAATCACAACCGCATCGCCTTCCAGAAAACCAAAGCGCAAGACGGCATCACCCGTAACGGTTATTGAGGCTTGCCGTTCAATATCGGAATAGACAGGCTGGACGTGCGGAACCGAAAGGGAATGGAAATAGGCAAAAGCGATTGGCGATGGCCGTAAGCTGATGTTGAGTTTTATGCCCTGACTTCGCAGCGCTACCAAGGTCGGCTTATCGGCAGAAGAAGCATACGTGTGTAGTTCAACACTCGGGCATTTTCCTGCAATTGCGACAGCTGCGCGTCCCCCGGAGCCAAGGGTTGCGTCCCAAAAAGGTATGTCGCAAAGCTCACGATAAAGACCACCAGCAATGTGCATGCCCTGCCTCCTAACCGCTCGCTGAAAGAATATTCAGTAGCTTTGATCTCGTCCGTAGCGCCTCGCAGGCGATATTACCGAGATGAAGACAAATTGCCATCAATATTGGTGCCATCCGAAGATTTGCTCAAGGAGGCTCATTTGATGGTTCAGCTGGGCACCTTGATTTGAGGTTCGTATCGAATGGCGTCGCAATCCAAAGGATTTGAGTCTATCGCATCGCCAGCCAGCACATGTGACTTTGACAGACTCTGCATTATATCCATTCTCATTTTGGGCGTACTTCACCTAACCGTCTTATGTCGCGCGCCTCGAATGGCAAGGAAATTTCAAATGCTGTTATCCCGCCGTTCGATAAAGGGATTCTCATGAGCACTCTGCTTGGTCGTATGCAAGGGTAAGGCATTCTCATAAATACGCGAAACGTTTGGGCGCTAACCATAAATTCAAGTAACTGAAAACTAACGGCGGTCGTGGTTTCAAAATATCGAGGCAACCTCTGGCATATGCTAATGAACGATAGCCTAGTACTGAAATACCATATTAAAATCACTGCATCGAATTATGTCGCGACAACCAGTAGGCACTTCAGTTTGGATTTCGTGCCCGCTGGACGCTCTAACAATCTGAGTAAGCCATGGACGAAGTACGCAGCTCCCCCATCAATGATCGAAAGTATTGGGCGTTCATCAGCTATTCCCATGCTGATAGCAAGACAGCAAAATGGTTTCATGGTGCCCTGGAGGCTTGGACGCTACCAACATATATTCGTGAAATGGTTCGGCGGCAAATGGGAAATATACATCGTCTTTCCCCTGTGTTTCTCGACAGCAAGGAGCTTTCAAGCTCCCCCAATCTTGGGCATTCACTCATTCAAGCGCTGGACGAATCCTATGCTTTGATCGTGTTTTGTTCACCTGAATCAGCAGCATCTAAATGGGTAAACGAAGAGGTTCTGCATTTCAAACGTACTGGACGAGCCGACCGGATTTTTACCGTAATAGTCGATAGCTATTCAAAGAGCAGGAATCGTGTGCCGGCGGCAAGTGAAGATTACTTTTGTCCGGCATTGTGTCATCCATTGGGGGAAGACGGCGAGCTTGATACAAGCCTTAGGGAGGAGCCTGCCGCCGCCGATATGCGTGAACGCGATGGTCATAGTCGCCAGGATGTATTGCTCAAGATCATAGCAAGCATTTTGCAGCTGCGTTTTGACACGTTAAAACAGCGCGACCGTGAACGTAAGCGAAAAAGGCTGATAGCTATCTCGGCATTGATCTTCACGGCGGTTATGTTATTTGTCTGGAGCCTTTATGAGCGAGAAAAAAGCAGGAAGGACAGTGCCGAACGTCATTCGGTTGAACTGCTGTCTATTGCCGACGCGCGTTTTCGTCGCCTTGATTACGACGGCGGTAGTGAGTATTTGCAAGACTCGATTAAGGTGCGCCAAGCGCTGGGGCAGGGGCCCTCATCGGAGCAATTGGCAGTCATCTACCGGACACTGCTGAATAAGCGGGTCAGCGTGCCAATTAGCGCAATGACGACAAAAGACGATTTGCAAAGTCTTGCGCAGGGCTCACTGCTGTTGGCTTCTTTAGAAGGATCACGTGCAGCACTGATCAACAGCGCCGACTTAAGTGTGCTGAGTTACATCGACATGACGCCAGTTATTGAGCATTTCCTTCAGCAAGGACTGAGTACCGCAGACCTGCCATTGGCACTACAGGGACAAAGTGTCGAAGCCGACACGCAGGGTCGCAAGTTATACCTGCTGATCAGAAATCAGCTATTTACCTTCGATATGGATAGCGGGAAATTTCAGGATTTACTGGACCTTGCTCAGGAACGTGACTTTTCGGGTATCCCACACAATCAACGAACAGACTTCGAAATTTACTGGGTGGGCGGGCAGTTGATTGTCGAGTTCGGTCGAGAATCCAAGTACGTTGCCTTCCGGCGTCCCGCCGGGGAATGGAAAGTGATTAGCGGCCGTAGCGTCGCTGACTGGGACGATCATACCGGTGATGTTTATCTGAATGACCAGGGGCAGGCTATCGAGCGCTATCGAGATGCTCAGATGGAAGTTCGACAGAGCATCAATGCGAATCGCAATTTTGTCATGGGATCGCGTCGTGGTTTGTTGAGCGTTGCCGACATTTCCGCAGCGGGCACGTCAGTGGTGACGCTCGAGACCGAAAAGCTCAAGCCCTTATGGCGCTGTCAGATTGCAGCGGGAAAAGTGATTCAGGCCGACCCCATCTCTGCAAAACAGTTGCTGGTGCAAACCGAGTCTCCTGCCTTGCTATGGTTATATCGTCGCGAAAGTCAAGGTTGTACCCTCGTGGGCACCTATGCCAGTGCCGCAACATGGTTCGATTACATACCAGAAGCACGGCAGTTGGTCCTCTCGCAGGGTAATGACAGTGAGTGGGTCAAGGTCACCGATGAAGGATTCGAGCGGATCGCTCAGGTGCCTTATTCGCATGCTGCCATGACGCCCAACGGCGACGGGTACGCGGTTCACAACGAAAAGCTGCTTAAGGTTTGGCCTCAAGGCCGATTCTTTGTAGAGACGCTGAAAGGGAAATACACGGCCTCTGGAAAGACCTCAATGTTATTTGCTTCATCTGATGGCATACGCGCGATTAGTCTTGGTACTGACATCGCACCGGATCAGCATTGGGTCCGATCCTATAGTGGTGAGGCTTATCAGCTTCTGAACCAGAACGGTGAGGTTTTGCGTGAGCTGAGCCCATCGCTAAATGAAGCAACAATTAACAATGTTCTCAGCCGTGTGTCGTTCAATGAGCGCTCGCCGTCGACCGATGACGGAATGAGTCGCTTGTTGGCTCAGAGTCTGAGACAAAACGGCATTTCGTGGCACACCCCGATCCTTGATAATCCCTGGAAAGGCGACATCTACGGTCAGACGTACGATGTGCTGACACGTATCAATCTAAAGTCCGACCAATTGCAGGTATTACCCGCACCAGCCGGCGAACATCTGTTCAACGAATCGACCGGCGAGGTGTGGACTCGCAGTTCGCTGGATAGACACTTATTGACCTACCTGCCGGCTGAAGCCCGAAGCGCTATAGAGATTGAAGGCAGCTCGGCATATTTTGCCGTAGACCCTGGCGAATCCCCTTGGTTTGGCGTTCGAGACCAGTCGCAGTCCGGTCTCATATTCTCCACAGATGGCCACACCACGTTGGTGTTCAATACCAAAGGTCGATGGGGGCTCATCAACGCGCACCAACTACAACCAACTGTTAACCCGGCGACTCGGGATCTCGCAATAAAATCTGCGGTTTTCCAGACGCAAGGCTGGCTGGTAGCTACTCGTGACGACCGATTGTTACAGATGTCTGCCGATGGCAATACGCTTTTGCAGCAGGCCCCTTTGCGTCCGGGCGCCAGTCAGATTGTCGACCTCAGCGAGCAAGGTCTCATCCTTGTGCAAACGAGTGAGGGCGTCGCCTTGCACGATGCTATGACCCTGGCCGAAGTATCGTTGATACCAGGTTACGGGAAATTTCACGCCGTAGGCTCAGGTCAGCAGGTACTGCTGGCGGTGGAAAGCGCTACTGGCGATAAGAAATGGGACATCTATCGATTGCCCGCCTTCGGCATAAACTTACTCGAGTGCTTGGATGACTTGCGCCTGACAAAAGCTGATCCCTCTCAGCTCACCCGTTAAGCCTTCCATAGCTCTACCCACGCAGGGGTAATGTTTGCCTATCGGGAAAACTCGGGGGGGAGAATGCGGCTACGACGTGATCCATCGGACTTTTTCATCGCTTCTTTCAAACGTTGGGCAGATTCTTCAAGCTCGGACGGCGACGCAAGGCTAATCGCAAGCATTAACGCGTCACGGCGTTTCCGTTTACCTTCCAAAATTTCAGAGAAGCTATTTTCCGGTTGAATTGGGTGCTTCATCGCTGCTCACCTCGATCTTCGGATCAAATTGGATGCTAGCACAGGCCTTACAACCCGTAGTCTTCCGTTGATCCCCTTTGCAGAAGGAACGTCATGTATCAGATGTTAATTTCATCTCATTTGGCAGTTCCGTTCGAATACGGGAAAACAGTTCGTCGAGGGAGATCGGATTGTCCTGAAGCAGGTAACAGCCTACGAGGATGGTCAGCGGATGAACGTCCAATACAGATGCCAGTTCGTCTACCTTCTCGATCGTAGGGCTCTTCAGACCGCGCTCTAGGGTGCTGAGATAAGTACGACTGCTGACGTCGGAAAAATCCTCTTGCGAAAGCTTCCTTTTCGATCTCAGCTGTTTCAGAGCTGAGCCAAATGCCTGTTTCAGTTCCATATTGCCAATCTCGCAAAAGGAACGATGAAGCCTTTTAGAGCTCTATAGGGCTACAATCTATAGTGTTCACTTTTGGAGTGGCGCTATGTTCATCACTCACAAACAAGCAGAGATTTTCCTCGACGCGTACCTGGGGGATGACTCTATCCAGTGCTGGCAGTACGTTGAGCAGACCACTCATTGCCCCTGGTTTTACGTCAAAGTAGGTCGACGACAAGGCAGTGAAGCGTTGACTAGCATGGTTATGCTTCCCAGCATTTCAGCGCTTGAGCAGTTACTTAATGAACAAGGAGCAGACATCCGGGTGTTGGATGTACAGTTGGTTTCACCGACTTATCTGAACGGAAGTGATGGGTGGAAGATGGAGAGGCTGTTAGAGGTGCGCGAAACGGTGGATGACCTCAGCAAGGAGGCGGCCTACGTGTATAGCCTGGAGGGAGGGCATATCTACACTGAGGCTCTGGGGGCCAGCACATCCGATCTACAAAATTTTCGTATCATTTTTTCGGCCACACCAGTATCTCGGCGAGCATGAGACCAACACGCTCGAACGGTTAACAGCAGCTTCGATGCGCTAGCGCGTTAGGCAATCTTGCCTGGTCGCCGCGTCAGTTAGCGGCGTTGGCAACCTTTCTGCCTCTTACCGCTTTCTCAATGGAGTTAGTATGTTTTCGACATCCAGTCCTTTCAGCAGACAATTGTGCGCAATTGCCGAAAGTGCTTCATAGAGCTGGTCTCGCTGCTTTATCAAGTCAGCATTCTCCACCTGAAGATTAGCAATACGTTCTTCGAGGCTTCTTCGGCGGCGGGCACCGTCTGGATCTCTGCCACTCTCTTTGAGTTGTGCAATACGGGCGGACTCGATTCGCCTCCCACGGTCCCCCACTAAGGTAGCTCGGCTAGTCAGGCCCAATCGACGCTGCACTTCGGGGCGTGAAATAGGCGCGAGCTCCAGCCCTAAGCTAATCATTTGAGCGAGGAGGGCGTCGATCGCCTCGTCCAAGGTTCCGCCCCTCAAGGTCTGTCGTTGCGCCATGGTTGCCTCTAATCATCCGAAACCGAACTGTGCCGCTTATCCGTGTCCGCAACCGTCATTGGATGCCCATTTGGAAACACGCGTTGCACACCTACATTGGTATCGCGTGCGAGGACGGATTTTAAATTGTTGAGCTTGTCTTCCTGGTCCGCCAGCCATACATCGCTGCCTGCCTCTCCAGCGCCGGCATCGCGCATGATAGTAATTGCGGTCGTCAGATTCTCGGCTTGTCTCTCAAGGTTGGCCCGTTCCGATGGAGTGCCCATCAGATGGAGATGCGAGCAGCCATTCCAGCACTGAAGATGCTTAGGGCAGGGCGCTTGGGAGAAATCGTGAATGCAACCTCCAAAGGGTGTCACGTGCAGCGCCGTGGCATGCACGGTGAGGAATGCTTCTGCAGTGGTTGTGCCTTTATCTGATAGCAAAGCATGGTAACTGTCTGTCAAAGCGCCCTGAATGCGTTTATCTCTTATGCCTGTATGTAAGAAATCGATGCGCTCGTGATGACTATTGAACGCCAAGAACTCCTGGTGGGCAGCGGTGTTTTCTTCAACGCTTGTGTGTTGGTAATAAGTATTTTGGTCGAGACGTTTTCGCCCCAAGGCCAGCGCTTGCTGAACATCGCTCATGCCCGTCAAATGGTAGATCGTGTTCCGCCAGTGTCGAGGTTGGTGGCTAGTCAGTCGAATAGGCGCGCCGTTGGATTCTGTTAATGATCGGCGTGAAAAAATGGACGCGTACTTTTCATCGTTACCTAGTGCATGATTGATATCCAAAAGGGTCACCCGACGCGGGATCGCACGAAACACATTTGCTTCCCGTCCACCCAGGCGGAATTGACCATCAAAAGCGATAGCAAGCGTCTCGCTGGTTTTAAGGACAATATGAAGCGTGCCCCCCACATTTTCTGTTAATACTGCATGGCTATGAAGCTTCGGAACGAGCATGCGCTCAATATCACCTGCCAAATATCTGCGGTTAATCTCCTTGGATCGATGAGGATGAATTCCGTGTCGAGCGAAATACACACGTAGATTCCTAGCTGTGTCTCGGTTTTGGCTAAACCCGAGCCAACGCAGAACTTCAACCTCTGACATTGCCGTCTGCGGAGAGTAATCCCAGAGACGGCCTGGATGGGCCTCTTGCCACTTAGCGATTTCTCGTTGCTCTTGCGTCAGCACCTTCAAACGTTCGACCGCACGCCTGGCTAAAGGAACGTCGCTTTCTGCGAACCAATGAACACGGGATTGAAATTGCTTTTCCGCAAAGTACCTGATCCCGCATTCGACCAGAGGCCTGCCATTGGCATCTACAACCACCTCACCTGTCGGCCCCTTTATTGGTCTCTCGACCCAACAGTCATAGGGTATTACTGCTACCTCATTGCCCCTTTGCCCGGTCGCGATCAGCAAATCGATCACGCGCAGCAAGATTTCTTCGCCCTCATTAAGTGGGTTGTTCGAACATAAGGCGTAGGCCTCCATCGCCTCGCGAGAAGGCAACCTGTCATCAGATTTACGTTGTTTTACCGCGCGATCAGGATCGTGCAATGAAATGTAATCGTGACGGCGCTTTTCTGGTTTTGCATCATGCTCAAAATGGATGGCGATCTCGGTTAATTGCTGACTATCAATCGTATCCGCTACTACTTGAAGATGAGAGGTCGCGTCGTAGAGATTCTTGTAGCCACTCTCGCGGAGAAATCTTACGACGCGATCAAAATCGCCTCGCGTCAACTGTGTGGGATCGGATACGCCGCGTTCAAACAAGGGATTGTAAAGCCGGCGTACGGCAATATTGTATGCAGCCGCCATCGAAAACTTCAGATTCCGGGTGCGTTGCAAATACACAATCAAGGCTTTGCTAAAATCTTGGAAAGTGGAGGGGAGTGGTCCTTTAGGCGGGGCGGAATAGCCTGTCTTCTCGAGGGCTTGTCGATGTGTTTCGAACGTAAGAGCATGTTGGTTATCCCGTTGTGGTAACCAACTTCCGACGTCCCATACCGGTGACGCCCACGGCGTTGAAATTGGCAACGACTGAAAAATCTTTTGTTCCTGTGCAATGAAGCCTTCGAGGCTCTGCCTTGCCCTAGACAGCGTCATCTGCGGCATCCTCCGTGTGCTGCCGGCAGCGTTCGATCGTAGCGCTTACTGCCAGGATGGTTGTCTGATGTTGGGCGAGGGGCCGGTTGTGAATGAGGTCACCGGCTTGTTCTGCCATGTCAATGAACCGTTGCGCTTCCCGTTGCAACGCCTCTTTCACCTGCTCATGGCGGCCGTCAGCAAAGGGGTGAAATTTCTTGCAGGTGTAGCAGGCGTAGACGGGATTGTAGGGGCAGTGGGTATGAACTGGGAGGGCGCAGGCACCAATGTCCCCGATGTACTGCGTATCGATGACGCCGCGGATGGCTCTTTCCGGCACAGTATCGCGGCGTTGGACGATTTCCCCAGTTAATAAGCTGCGCATGATGCGTTGATAGGCCGGGCTCTTACCCAGTGCTTTCTCTTTGATCCGGGCAATGTTGGGGGTTGCCGTTACGTAAGCACGCGCCGCAACCGTGCTGTTGTGCCCGAGCAGTTCGGCAATCATGTCTGCCGGAGTTCCCTGGTCCGCCAAACCTTGCCCGAGGTGATGACGCAACAACATGGTTACCTGGTTCGGCTTGTCTATCCCGGCTTCACGTAGCTCGTGTTTGAGGCCTGGACCGATTTCATTAACCGAAAGGCGCCTTCCACGAGGACTGACAAATAATGGTTCACAGTCGCTACCAAAACGGCGCTGAATTTCTGAAACGTGCCGTGAGATTTTCTCACCCAGGCGGGTAGTTATTTTACGGGGGCGCCGCTCAGGTCTGCGCTGGCCGACCTTTTTGGCCATGGGTAGCCATAGGGTGTAGTACTTCTCATGATCAGCGCTTTCAATGAACTCAAAATCCGCAATGTCTAGCGAATGAAATTGAATCGAACGCGGCCCCAATTCAAAACCCAGGTGGAGCATCATATTGAACTGAGCAGCTACCCAGTCACTTGAAGAAGCTTTTCGCTCTATACGCTTGAGCAATCGAATTTCCTCATCAAGTTCTAAACCAGACTGCGAGAGAAAAATTCGAGCATATGGGTCAACCCGATCTGATTTCACATCCTTGATTTTAAGGTAGATGTTTGACTCAAAACCTTTAATCCCTCTATCAACTGCCCAGCGATAAAGTCTGCGGAATCCAATTAGATGTTGCCTAGATTGTTTGAAACCATTTAATTCAGCGATTAAATTTTGATAATCCCAAGGAAAGTAACGGGCAAGCGCGGTGCTTGATAAATAGACAAGAGATCTTACAAACATGAATGCTGTCTGCGGAGCATATTTTTCCAACGCATATGCCATAAAGCCTTTGGCTATTTCATTGAGCTCTGGAGTTAAGTCAAGCGAGGCCCAGTCAATTTTCAGTGCGACCCCACCGTCGTACCACGTCCACACCGGCAGCCGGGTATCGACGTATCGTGGCTGGTCATTGGTGCGAGTTCGAATCGCAACCTGAGCCGGGCCCTCGAACACGTAGGCCGGAAAAGAGGAGGAGGGTGAAGCGTGTTCTTGATCGGCTGATTTGGTCACGGCGAACCTCCTTAACTGTCAAGTCGGCTCCAGGCTGCCGAGGCACGCTGGGCGTTGTGGAGGTTGGCCGACTCGGCTAGATAACGACTTGCATAACGGCGTGGCATCGTCGAAGTGTCAGACCAACCGCAGACTCGCCGGAGTTCGTCAGTGGCCCGCTCGAGGTCATACCCACGCTTCTCGACCAGGTAAGCCAAAAACCGGTCGGCAAAGGTGTGGCGAAAGTCATGCGCGGAAAGTGTAGGCAACAACCCCGGATGAGCCAGTTCAATGGTCAGAAACAGCCGATCAAGGACGTTAGACAACGCGCGGATCGACAGCGGGCGACCTCGGTCAGAGATGAACAAATAGCGGTACAGCAATTTCATTGGTTTGCCATTACGCAGGGGGCGTCGCTCGCCCTGGATATAACGCTCGTAGACCTCATACAATTGCGCGGAGATACCTACTGTCCGTCCGTGTGTTTTCAGCGCAGGCTCTTCAGCGCGCGGGTCGCCGGGATCATGTTCGCGGTCATTGATGCTGACATAGGCATGCTGAGAACCCTCATTGACATCGGTGGTGTAGAGTTTGAGAAGCTCCCCTCGGCGCATACCGGTCTCCAGTAGTAATTCAATCATTAGCCAATTGCGCAGCTGCAGCCTTTCCGGGAACGGATTCTCCGTAGCGCCGGGGCGAATCAATGTGCGAATGATCTGGAGTTGCGTATCCGTCAGGCTGCGGTAACGAGCGCGGTCCTGCCGAACGTTGATGATATGGCTCTCAAAGCGCCGCTCAATGACGTCGGCGACATCTGCAAATACAACCTCGATGTTAGCCTGGGTGGTTGAATTTTGACGAGCGCGCGGGATGTATCGGGTGACACACCAGGACAGGTATAGCTTCAGCAAACGCAGGTACTGGTCACGAGTACGCGGATCGATCTGTGGAAAAGGTGCCGTTTCAGCTTTGCCGATTCGGGCGACCAGGTTGTCGGCTTGACGGCCGCTTTGGAGCCAAATGGCGTAACCGTCCAGTAAAGTCAAAATCGATTCGAATTGGCAGGCCAAGATGGCGTCATCAATATTGAGGTCACGGCTTTTGGCATAGCTATAGAAAGCCTGGATCGCGCGCAGATGTGCCGCCGCCGTATTGTAAGCCCGGTGCCTGAGTCTGAGTTGGACGTAGATGAACGGAACGAGTACGGGCAACGGCTCCGCGTTGCCAGCGTGCACGAGCAGCGGAACACGCTGACCTGAAGAGAAACGGCACTGAATCAGTTTCATCGGCAGCCACCTCATTCAATGACTCGCCATGAACACGAAGGACATGGCCCGTTGAGAGAATGGATGCCAGAAGCAGATATGTCGAATCAGTGCCTTACGAGACTCATGAACATTTTTAACATAGCACCTCGTTTAACATAATATACATTATGCGTAGCATTAGATTCTGACTTTGGGTGGGTGGTACGCTTCTTTTAGAACCAGTGGCGTCTGTTGATGTGTTCGCTGCAATACACACATCTTCTCGCTACGTTCGCATCTGCTGCAATCCAATCCATCAAGGTTCCATCCATGGGCACGTCAGTCGTACCGAGTTGTTTGTTTGCTGCGATTGATGCGGTTTATCTGCCGGCTGGCTTGAAATGCTCGGAAGATATTTCTCCTGACGTTGAGGCTAGAGAGTATGGCGGTTGTCGATTCATGCTGGGTACTCGCCAGGTTGTGTTCCGTGTCGCCAAAACCACGCCGACCAAGATTGGTCAGTTCGTGACCCTGTGGAAACGACCCTGTGCAACGAGTGTGATTACTCCGCTGGATAGCAACGATAATATCGACTTCGTTGTGATCCACGCGACTGGCACCGAACAAAGTGGTCAGTTTGTATTTGACCGTGCAACGTTGCTGTCCCATGGCGTGATGTCCATAAATGGCGTCGGTGGCAAGCGTGCTTTACGTGTGTATCCGCCCTGGAGCCGACCTATTGCCAAGCAAGCGTTACAGACTCAGCGGTGGCAACTCCAGCATTTCGTGACAGTTGAACCCTCAGACCAGACTTCGTTACAGCACATAAAATCGTTGTTCAGGTCCTCGTTAAAGTGAGCGTATACCCTACTCCAGCCCCCTCTTTCATGACTGCTAGTTATAACTCAACTAAATAGTCATTTAGTTGAGTTATTAATATACTCCTTCCCTCCTCCCTCTCTACAACTAAGAAAGGTCTGAAGTAGCCAGAAATTTACGCGTAAGTTTCAACTTTCGCCTTTTGCAAACCCGAATAACATCCGTGGCGAGTCCACTAGCAGCGCACGCATAAGCTCCGTCGAGCACTCCAGTGCTTGAAGTTGATCGATCACCGTATCGAAACCGACGCCTTCTTCATGTTGCGTGTGCGGCCAGTCGCTGCCCCACACCAAACGGCGACGGCCGAAGCTCTGCTCCAGCAGCGGTAACGCCATCCGGGCAAACTCGAGGTTCTGTTGTGGCGTACCTTCCAGTCGATAGATACCGGACACCTTCATCCACACTTGCCCGCTCAGCCCCAGTTCCAGCACCTCGGAATAACCTGGCTGATCAAGGCCAAAACGCGCGTCCGGACGCCCCAAGTGATCGATGACGAGTTTGATCCCAAACGGCATCAGCTGACGAATCAGTTTCGGTAAATCCTCCACCTGGCGGTGCAACTCCACGTGCCAGTCCAGTTCAGCGATGTGGCCGAAGAAGTCCTTCCAGGCAGCGTCGTGAAAGTCAGGCAAGGCTTTGCCCATGAGGTTCAAGCGAATGCCGACCACGCCCAGCCGAGCCATGTCGTTCAACATGACGCGGCTGACACCTCGCTCCAGCACCACTACCCCTCGCAATCGCTCCGGCACCTGCCTCAGCGCCGCCAGCAGGTAGTTATTGTCGGTGCCGAGAAAACTCGGCTGCACCAATACACCATGACTCAGACCATGGGTTTGCAAGTGCTTCAGATACTGCGCAAGTGTGGCGTCGTAGCCAGGGGTATAGCGTCGTGCAGCGGCCAGGTTCAGCTCGCGGCTGAACACATGAGCGTGGGAGTCGATGCCGGTGATCGGCGCAGGACAGGTATCAGGCATGGATTTCATCTATCGAAGGTAATGGTCATCAGGCCCGGGCGGTCTCGTTGCCGTCGACCGTGGTTTGCACCGGCGCAGTCGAGGCCACGAGACTGCGCCCACGGGTTTCCGGCAGGCAAAGTGCCGCGATCACCGCCACACCGTAGGCGACCCCTGCGTCGATGCCAATTGCAGACCCCAAGGACATGGAGTCGCTCATGTGGCCGACCAGGAACGGGAACACCGCGGAAAGCACTCGACCAAAGTTGTAGCAGAAACCGACACCGGCGCCGCGCACGTCCGCTGGATACAACTCGTTGAACAGCGCACCAAGACTCGCCGGAATGCCAGCCGCGAAGAAGCCGAGCGGAAACCCCAGGAACAGCATCTGGGTATTGGTCAGCGGCAGGAACACATAGCACTGCACGGTGACGACACAGCACAACGCAAACAACACGATGTTTTTGCGACGGCCAATACGGTCGATCAAAAATCCGCTGACCACACAGCCACACCAGAAGGCGAAGATAATCACCGCCAGGTAGCCGCCAGAGTTCAGCACCGACAGGTTGCGCTCTGTCTTGAGGAACGTCGGCAGCCAGGTCATCACTGCGTGGTAGCCGCCGTGCGCGCCGAGGCCCAACAGGCCACCGAACAGCGTCACGCGGATGAGTTCAGGGCGGAAAATGCCGGCCAGGGATTTGAAGAAACTTTGCGGGATGGCGTTTTCTTTTTGCAGGCGCTGGAAGCTGTCGGGCTCCTCGACGTTGCGACGTACCCAGATGATCAGGAACGACGGCAGCAATCCGACCAGGAACATCACACGCCAGGCCATGTCCTGCGGTACAAAGGAGTAAATCAGCGTAAACACCCCTACCGCCAGGCCCCAACCTACGGCCCAGGCGCTTTGCACCGTTCCCATGACCTTGCCGCGATATTGAGGGTTGATTGTCTCAGCCATCAGCACTGCGCCGGCAGCCCATTCGCCACCGATGCCAAAACCCTGGAGCGCTTTGACGATCAAGAGCTGATTGAATCCCGTCACGAACGCGGACAGAAAGGTGAAGACCGAGAACCACAAAATCATCCACTGAAGTGTGCGTACCCGGCCGTAGCGGTCGGACAACGTCCCCCCTACCCAGCCACCAATGGCTGAAGTGACCAGGGTGACACCACTGATCAGCCCCGCGTCGCCCTTGGTCAGGGCGAACGCGGCGATCAACGCCGGAATCGCCAGGCCGAACATTTGTACCTCCAGCGCGTCGAGCGACCATCCGCCGAAGCAGGCCCAAAACGTCTTGCGCTCCCGAGGAGTGACTTGGCGATACCAGCTAAACATGATTCTTATCCTTATAGGTGGAACGTGAGGCAGCCGAGAGCGAACCGCGCCGCTACGAGGCCAGTCAGAACAGACAAAACGATCAAACCAGCGGCGACCGACTCGCCGCTGAACGAAACGCTACCCAGGCACGGGTCAGCGAATATCCACGCGGTAACGGAAGTGCTCGGCATGCCCGCGAGAACGACGCCACTCCAGCGGTGTGCCGGCGTAATCACGCGCCAGCCTCTCGATCACCACCACCGGGCTGTTGACCGGGACTTGCAGCAATCGCGCGTGCACGTCATTCACCGATTCAGCGGTCAGCGTTTCTTCGGCCGAGGCGACGACCTGACCGCAGACCTCTTCATAGATCGGATACAACAGCGGCCCTTTGCTACTCAGGTCGATCTCCAGCAGCGGCTGAAAGCGGTTGCGGGGCAACCAGATTTCTTCGGCGAGCACCGGCTGAACATCGAGCAGACGCACACGAACAATGCGGATCACCGGCGCGTCGAGTGGCAGCCCCAACGCCTGGGCCACCGCCGAGGGCGCGGTCACCGGTTCGATCGACAGGATGCGACTCTCTGGCACCCGGCGCTCGCCGGCAGCGGTTTGAAAACGGAAGAATCGGAACAGCGAAGATTGGAACTGAGGCCGGCGAATGAAAGTGCCTCGACCTTGCTGACGTTCCAGGATACCTTCACTGACCAATGCATCGACCGCTTTGCGCACGGTGCCAGTAGACAGTTGGTATTCCGCTGAAAGCGCAGCTTCGGTGGGAATCGCTTCCCCGGGACGCCAGCGATTGTTGGCGATCTGTTCAGCCAAATGGTCACGCAGGCGTTGGTAAAGCGGCAGGCGAACATCACTGGAAAGAGCATTCATCGACTTTATTCACCTTGTTATCTAGTCATATATATGAATATAGAGGTGAGTATTTCCCCATACCGCTTGGCTGTCAATAAGGGTCAAAACATTTTGCTGACGAATGGCGGGGCCAAGCCGTAGCCAATCTGCGTCAGTTCGACTCGGAAATCCTCACCGTTGTCTCCCCTGCCCCCCCGCAAATCTTGTCCATCAACGCTTGAGCCACACCGCTGCCTTGCTCAAGGATTTTGAGGGCGGCACTGATCGCGGATCACCACAACGGCTACTGACGCATTGCCAGGATCGCTGACAGCCGCGCAGTCAATTTTGTGTCTCATCGCCGCACCTTCACCCAAGCCATGAGCAACGCCGAGGACAGTACGCCGACGGTCATGAAAATATAGGCCGCTCCGGGGTTGCCGGTAAGGCCGATCAGGTAGCCGACAATCCATGAGCCCACAAAGGCACCTAATGCCCCGCAAGCGTTGATCAAACCAATTGCGCCACCGAAAACATTGGAGGGCAGAATTTCCGGGATCAACGCAAAAAAACGGTCCGTAAGGCGCGTACAAAGCCGCCCCGGCGATGCTCAGCAAAGCAAACGACAACCAGAAATGGCTCGAGCCAAGCAAGTAGGAGCAGAAAAATGCCAGCGCACCCAGCGCCAGAAGCGGCCAGACAAAATGTTTACGCTGCTGGGATTTATCTGACATCCAAGACACCGCAAGCATGGCGGCCACGGCCGCGACATAAGGCACAGCGCTCAACCAGCCTACCGTGACAATATCCGCAGCCGCGGCCTGTTTGATAATCGTCGGCAGCCACATGATGAATCCGTAAACCCCGATGCTCCACAGCGCGTGGACGCAGCACAACTGGATCACCACCGGGCTGGTAAACGCCTGGCGGTAATTACGCACCACCTTCATGCCTTTCTGTTCGTTTGCCAGTGTCGCGGCCAGCTGGTTTTTTTCCTGTTGAGTCAGCCAGTCGACCTGCTCGGGCTTGTCCCGCGCCAGCCGCCACCAGATGAACGCCCACAACACTGCTGGCGCGCCTTCAATCACGAACATCTCGCGCCAGCCCCATGCGTGAATCAAATAGCCCGAGACCACCGACATCCAAAGTACGGTGACCGGATTGCCGAGAACCAGAAACGTATTGGCACGCGAGCGTTCCTTGCGGGTGAACCAGTTACTGATGAAAATCAGCATGGCGGGCATCACTGCGGCCTCGACGATGCCCAGCGACACCCTGATCACCATCAACATCGGAATATTGGTCACCAGCCCCGTGGCCATCGCGCAGATGCCCCACAAGATCAGGCTCCAGAACACCAATTTGCGCACACTGTATTTCTGCGCGTAGATAGCGCCCGGAACCTGAAAGAAAAAGTAGCCCAGAAAGAACAGGGCCCCGATCAACGAGGACATGCTTTTGGTGATACCCAGGTCCTGCTCGATGCCCGCGGCACTGGCAAAGCCATAATTGGCGCGATCCAGATACGCGAGGCTGTAGGTAATGAAAATTAGCGGAATCAGATACCGCCAACGCTTGGGTGCGAAGCTTTTGGTTTTGACGTGTTGACGATTTTCGTCGGTAGCCTGCCCGGCAATATCGACCAGCGACGCTACCTGCTCTTTGAGGTTGCTCATGGATGTCCCCTGTTATTGTTGTTGTTTGCGGCGGGAGTAACATTCAAACGACGCTTGTCAGGCCTCCGTCGACGAAGATCGTTTGGCCGTTGATGAAGTCCGAGGCAGCGGATGCGAGAAATACGGCGGCACCACACAACTCCTCGACGCGCCCCCAACGGCCCGCGGGCGTGCGTTTGCACAGCCATTGGGAAAATTCCGGATTGTCTACCAGCGCCTGGTTCATCTGCGTCGCGAAATAGCCAGGTGCCAACCCATTGGCCTGAATACCGTGGCACGCCCATTCGGCGCACATGCCCTTGGTGAGCATCTTCACGGCACCTTTCGACGCCGCATAAGGAGCGATCGTCGGCCGGGCCAATTCGCTCTGAACCGAGCAGATATTGATGATCTTGCCGCGACGCCGGGCAATCATGTGCCGGGCGACTGCCTGGGACACATGGAAGACGCCGTCTAGATTGACCCGCATCAATTCGTGCCAATCGTTCGCGGCAAAATCTTCCAGCGGTGCCCGCCGCTGAATGCCGGCATTGTTCACCAGGATATCGATGGCTCCGGTCTGCGCCTCAAAGCTATTGATCACTTCGAAAACCTGAGCCTGATCGGTGACATCAAACACCGCGATCTCTGTGCTTACACCCTCGTCACGCAATTGACTTGCGATGAGTTTCGCTCTGTCACTATTACGATCATTGATCACCACAGTGGCGCCCGCAGCTCCCAAGCCTCTGGCCAGTTCAAGCCCGATGCCTTTGCCCGAACCGGTGATCAGGGCCCTGCGCCCGTTAAGCTGGAAGCTACTGGTATTGAATGACATGCTGTTCTCCACAAATGGCCATTTGTTTTTTTCGGCCTTGCCGTCACTTCATCGCAGCCCAGCGGTCACGTCCAATCGTCATTAATGATATCGTGATCAAAATTCATGATAAGCGCGAAACAGCCCCTGAAAGCTCGGAGTATTCAGATGGAAATCAAACATTTGAGAGCATTTGTGACCTTGGCTCAGGAGCTTCACTTCGGTCGAGCCGCGCAGCAACTGTCGATCGTTCAACCGGCGCTGAGCATGCAGATCAAGTTGCTCGAGGAAGAACTGGGGGTGCGCCTGTTCGAGCGCAGTCGGCACTCGGTCGCTTTGACCGAAGTGGGACTGATTTTCCTACCAGAGGCGCGCGCGACCTTGCATCAAGCGGCCCATGCAGCGGACGTGGCCAGGGCGTCAGGGCGCGGTGAAATAGGTCGCGTGCGTTTAGGTTTCGTCTCCTCGGTATTACCCGAATTGCTGCCCACCTTGATCCGCTCACTGCATCAACGATTCCCGCGGATTGAACTGGAACTCAAGGACATGCCGGGCCCGGATCAGACAGCGGCGCTGAAAAATGGCCAGCTCGATTTCGGCTTGATGCGTTTGCCGGCCGTGGCCCCGGGCATTCAAACCCTGGAAGTGCTACGGGAGACCTTCATAGTGGCTTTGCACGGCGATCATCCTCTGGCTGTGTGCGGCACGCTGCACCCCACAGCGCTGGCAAACGTACCCGTTTTCGTCCTCGGCAGACGCTATGCACCCGGATTTTACGATGGCCTAATGCATGCCGTGAGCACCCACGGCGCGCAGCTGGAAATAGCATCGGAACTCGGCGAGTTCACCACCATGCTCGCGCTGGTTTCCGCCGGGCTCGGCGTCGGGTTACTGCCGGCTCGTGCCGGGCGTGCCCTGCCCGCCAACGTGATGTCCAAGCCCCTGGAGTTGGGCGATTACCGGGCAACGACCGGCCTTGCCTGGGTTGATCTGGACAGTCCGGTGAAGAACACCGTATTCAACCTGGTGAACGAGCTGTTGGCTGACCCCGCTGCCGAGCGTTTTCGCTAGCGAAAACAGCGGTTGCTCGCGCCGCGCCGCAGGCAAGTGCGCAAACTCCCCTGCCCTCACCGCAGACTAAGCTCCCATTAGCCGCCACTACTCACTGGGCAATAAGCCTTCGGTGAGCATCGATACTGCTTGCTCCGGCGAAGTCAGCGCGGTGTCTATGCAAAACGGCGCTTCGGCCCACGCTTCATATTCGTGATCCAACACAGATTGCCAGGTTGGTGGAATCAACCCGGGAATATCACCCAACCTCGTTTCTATCCTGCGCCGATGTTCGTTTTTATCCGAGCAAATCACTTCAATATTTACCAACCGAACACCCGCTTTCGAGGCGGCTTCGTTCCACGCCATTCGGCTTTCGATGACTGGATTTACGCAATCAACGATGACCATACGGCCTAGACGAAGATTACTCAGGGCGAGTTCATTCGCGACCATGTAGCCACTGCGCCCCACGTCTTGCGCAAGAGCACCGGAGTTTCGAATCGCTTGTTCGATCGTATCGATCCGCAGGTAGAGGGCGCCTGTCGTAGCGACGAGGGCCTTGGCGATAGTGGTTTTTCCAGTGCCCGGAAGGCCGCTGAATACGATAAGCATTGTCTGTCCTTGGAAGAGTGCAAACACAATGTACCTTGTAACCTCGGTCATCAGATCACCGTTTAAGTTATGCCTCCCACAAGAAATCTGACGCCTCCATCATTCCTCCATGGTTCCTCCCATAAAACCCGACATTCTTTGCGCACAATCAGCATCTCTAAAGTCATCGCCGATTAAGCGGTGGGCGCTTGGATGACTAACTGACGGCCTGAAAAAGATACTCCAAAGGTATCTCAGCAACCCCATGCTTCAATCCCGGCCAGATCAGCCCCCTGCTTCAAATTCAAACCGAATGGCAAAATAAGGAGTGGCTATGTCTTTTAATATTGGGCTCAGCGGGCTGTTTGCGGCCAACAAACAGTTGGATGTCACTGGCAATAACATCGCCAACGTCGCCACCACCGGTTTCAAATCATCCCGTGCAGAATTTGCTGATATCTATGCGGCTGCCAAGCTGGGTACTGGGCGTAACGCGATCGGTAATGGTGTGAACCTGTCCGCTGTGTCCCAGCAGTTCACTCAAGGCGATGTCAACGGCAGTGGCGGCACACTGGATATGGCGATCCAAGGCGGTGGTTTTTTTGTGCAGAAAGGCAGCGACGGCTCTCTGCAGTACACCCGTAACGGTGCCTTCAGCGCAGACAAAGATGGCTACATCACCAACAATACGGGCACCTCTCGCCTGCAAGGCTACGCCGCAGACGCCGACGGCAAGATCATCAAAGGCGGGTTGACCGACCTGCGGCTGAACCTATCGAACTTGCCGCCAAAGGCTTCCAGCAAGGTGGACTCCACCAGCAACCTGAACGCGTCTGCGCCGGCGATCAACCAAGCCACCAAGCCGTTCGACCCAACCGACACCAGCAGCTTCACGACCCAATACAGCACCACCTTGTACGACACCCAAGGCAACTCGCACGCTATGGTGCAGTACATGGTGAAGACGGACGCCAATAAATGGATGTCTTACACGCTGATCGATGGACGCAATCCAGACGGCACGGCGATCAGTGGCCCCGCCGGTGTCGCGCCCAGCGGCTCACTGTTGACATTTGATACGTCGGGCACCCTTTCGACTATTACAGTACCGCCCTCCACCACGTCCAAGACCACCCTGACGATTACCGACTGGAAGCCGGGCGCGCTGGTCAATGGCGCATGGAAATATAACGGCGCTGCCGCCAACCCGGCCGGCGTTGCGATCAACATGGCCAACATTACACAGTACAACTCAGCCAGCTATCGCAACCCGCCGATCACCGATGGTTACGCGACGGGGCAAATCACCGGCCTGAAAATCGACGGTAGCGGTGTGATGTTCGCCACGTTCAGCAACCAGCAAAGTAAAGCCATCGGCCAGCTATCGCTGGCCAGTTTCAACAACGAGCAAGGCCTGCAGCCGGCAGGCGGCACTGCCTGGAAGGAAACCTTCGCGTCAGGCCAGCCGGGTTATGACGTCCCTCAGGCCGGAACGCTGGGATCGATCGTCGCCAATGCTCTGGAGAACTCCAACGTTAACCTGACCACCGAGCTGGTGAACCTGATCAAGGCCCAGAGCAACTACCAGGCAAACGCCAAGACGATTTCGACCGAGAGCACCATCAACAAAACGTTGCTCCAGATGACGTGAGGCGTGGTCGGAAGTCCATTGTTTGCTCCACCCGATAGATCCTGACCCCGCACCACCGCCCCCAAGGAGATTTGGATGCTGCCTGCACTGTATGTCGCAAAAACCGGGCTTTCTGCCCAGGACACTAACCTGACCACTATTTCCAACAACCTGGCGAACGTCTCGACTACCGGCTTCAAACGTGATCGCGCCGAGTTTCAAGACCTTGTCTATCAGATCAAACGACAGCCAGGCGCACAGTCAACCCAGAACAGTGCATTGCCCTCTGGCCTGCAACTAGGCACCGGGGTGCATGTCGTCGGCACCCAGAAAAACTTCTCTGCCGGCAGCCTGCAAACGACCGGTCAACCTCTGGACCTGGCGCTGAACGGCCGTGGTTTTTTCCAGATACTGCAACCCGACGGCAGCCTTTCCTACACGAGGGACGGTACGTTCCACTTAAATGCAAACGGTCAGATCGTCACCGCGAATGGGTTCGCCCTGGAACCGGCGATCGTTGTCCCCAACAACGCCCAGACATTCACCGTGGGCCAGGACGGGACTGTATCGATCACTGTCGCCGGCAGCCCTGCCTCGCAGGTGATTGGCAATCTGCAGATAGCCGATTTCATTAATCCGGCAGGCTTGCAAGCACAAGGCGCCAACCTCTTTCTGGAAACCGCCGCCAGCGGGGCTCCTCAAGTCGGCACTCCAGGAGTCAATGGTATCGGCACAACATTGCAGAGCACCTTGGAAACCTCAAACGTGAGTACCGTTGAAGAGATGGTCAACATGATCACCACTCAACGAGCCTATGAAATGAACTCCAAAGTTGTCTCTACCGCAAAAGAGATGCTAGGCAACCTTACAAAGAGTCTTTGATTGAGTAACGAGACAGCACCGATTCAATGCTGCCATGGCGACTGTCACGATCGTATATCCCTAGCCGCCAGCCTACCAAACAGCCAAACCTCATCCCTCAGCCATCACGAATTGCCGATGGCTGCTGGCGTTAGGATTGAGTCGAGTTGTCTAAATCAGCGGTGATGCTCAGAGCCGAAATCGATCCACCGACTGCGACAATTTCCCCGCCAATGCAGACAACTCGTCCGTCGTCGAGGCCGTCGTGCCGATCACCTGGCTGTTGCGCTGCGACATGCTGGCAATCATCTCCACTTGATGGGCAATTTCGTTACTGGCCAGGCTTTGCTCGCTGATGGTGCGGGAGATGTCGTTGACCAACTCGGTGGTGTTGAGGGTAGCCTGGAGAATCTCGCGGATGGCGCGCTCGACTTCGGCGGTCACGGCCATGCCCTTGTCCACTTGTGTGACGCCCTCCTCCATGCTGGTCACCGCTTCGCGGGTGTTTTGCTGGATACGGCCGACCATGCTGGCAATTTCCTGGGTCGAGGCGCTGGTGCGTCCGGCCAGGCTGCGCACTTCATCGGCGACTACCGCAAAACCGCGCCCCTGTTCACCGGCGCGGGCGGCTTCGATCGCGGCATTCAGGGCCAGCAGATTGGTTTGATCGGCAATGCCCTTGATAACCTGGATAATGCTGAAGATTGCCTCGGACTCCTTGTCCAGCGTGCGGATGACGTGAGCCGACTGCTGCGCCGAACGGGCAATGCCGGCCATGTCACTGACCACTTGGTGGATCACCCGACCGCCGTCCTTGGCCAAGGCTTCTGCCTGGTTGGCCATGTTCAGTGCGCGCGCCGCATGTTGGGTGATTTCCTCGATACTGGCGGTCATTTCACTGGCCGCCGCCGCCATGGTGCTGGCGGCGCTACTTTGCTGCTGACTGCTGCCCGCCACCTCATGGCAACCCTGGCTCAGTTGCTCGCTCATGCCATTGACGCCATGGGCATTGCTGCGCACCACTTCGATCATGCCGCGCAGGTCCCGCTGCATGGTGCCGAGGCTGCGTATCAGCGCGCTGGCCTCGTCGTTGCGCTGGGGCTCGACAATCGCTTCGCTCAAATTGCCACGGGCGATGCTGTCGGCGATGCGGCTTGCGGCCTGCAACGGCCCCATGATGCTCCGCGAAACCCAGCGGCCCTGCGCCAGGAGCAGCAGCAGGCTCGCAATCAACACCACGCCCAAGGTGAAGTTGGCGTTGCTGATGGTTTGTCGGGTGCCGATGCTGGTTTGCTGCGTATTGTTTTCGATCAGCTCGCTGAGGCTCGCCATCTGACCTTCCAACTGGCTGAAGGCTGTATTGAAGGTCTCCAGTTCGCCGCGAGCGGCCTCCGGGTTGTCCAGCGCGAGTGCCGCAATGCGTTCAGCAGCGCTGATATAGGTATCCAGGCTGGGTTTGATTTTTTCCAGGCTGGTCTTGAGCGCATCGCCCAGCGGCAGCTTGAGGTTGTCCTCCAGCACCTGGCGAAAGTGCTCGGCATGCTCCTTGAGCGAGTTGCCGACCTCGGCCTTGGTGCTGGTGCTTTTACCCAACCCGACCAACATCGCCGACAACACATCGGCGCGCAGGGCGTCGTGCATCATGTCGGCTTCCATGTGGTTGCGCAGCACCGTCATGCTGATCTCGTTATCCTGCACGGCATCGGCCATCCGGACGTTTCCCAGGTAACCGGCCAGGCTCATGATCAAAGCGGTGAGCAACCCGGTCGCAATCAATAGCCACAAGCGTAATTTGATCGTCATGCTGGTCATCCCCGTAGCCTGGACAGCCGGTTGGGAACCCAACCGCTAGAGCGTCACTGATACTGTTATCGGCATAGGCTCCCTGTTATTGAAGCTCAATTGCGCAGATCTGCGCAGATAAACTCAAAGCCTTGCCCGCCGTGTTTGCGCGGGGGCGGTTCTTTAAGCTGACCGACCTTTGCTTCACCCGGAACTGCCCATGCCTAAACGTATCGCCCGCCTTGCTTTGCTGCTAGGTCTGATCACGGCCGTCGGCCCCTTCGCCATCGATATCTACCTGCCGGCGCTGCCGACCCTGGGCGCCAGCCTGCAGGCCTCGCCGGCAGCGGTGCAGATGAGCCTCACGGTGTTCTTCATGATCATCGGCGTCTGCCAGCTGTTTTATGGCCCGATCAGTGATGTGTTCGGGCGCAAGCCGCCGATCTATGCCGGGTTGGTGATCTTCGCCGTGGGCAGTATCGGCTGCGCCCTGGCGCCGAGCATCGAAGTGCTGATTGGTTTTCGCGCCGTGCAGGCGTTCGGCGCATGCGCGGGGATGGTGATTCCGCGGGCGATTGTGCGTGACCTGTATACCGGCCATGAAGCGGCACGCCTGATGGCTTTGCTGATGTTGGTGATGAGTGTGTCGCCGATCCTCGCGCCATTGGCCGGTAGCCTGGTGATTGCGCTCTGGAGTTGGCGCGAGGTGTTTGCCGTGCTGGCGGTGGTGGCCGTGTTGTGCCTGGGCATGACCATCGTGCAATTGCCTGAAACCCACCCCGCCGAGCGCAGACTGGGCAAGACCCTGGGGCATGCATTCAGCAGTTATGGGGCGTTGTTGCGCGACCCGGTGTTCATCGGTTTATCGGTGGTGTGCGGGTTCGGCCTGGCAACGTTCTTTGTGTTTATCGGCAGCGCGCCGTTCGTGTACATCGAGTACTTCGGGTTGACCCCGACCCAATTCAGCCTGTGCTTTGCGCTGAACGCAGCGTCATTTTTTGCCATGAGCCAGCTCACCGCCCGCCTGAGCGCACGCTTCGGGCTGGCGCCGCTGATTCGCTGGTCGGTGGTGGGCGTGGCGGCGGTCATGGTGGTGTTGGCCGCCACCACGCTGTGGGGCAGTCACCTGGGCTTGATGATGACACTGCTGTTTATCGGTTTCGGGTTTCTCGGTTTGCTGTTACCGGCGGCCGGTGTGTTGTCCCTGGAGGATCATGGTGCGGTGGCAGGTTCCGCGTCGGCACTGCTCGGCGCGATCCAGATGATCACGGCCGCGGTCTCCATGACCCTGGTGGGAATCTTCGCCGATCACACCCCGGCGCCGATGTTGATTGGCATCGCCCTGTGTGCGGTCGCGGCGATGCTCACCACATTGTGGACCTTGCGCCGTTTACCGGCGCACTTGCTGCCCGGCGCTCCGCCTTCCTCCTGAGCCATGCCCGAGGATGGAACGCGGCGGCCGCGCTCGCCGGCGGCTACAGGTCAAACCGATCCACCGCGCGCCGGCGCTCATTGTCGTCGCGCATGTCATAGCTGGCGGTGGTCTGGATATTGGTGTGGTGCGCAAGTTTTTGTGCAATCGACAGATCATGTTCCTCGATCACCCGCGTGATGAAAGACCGCCGGAAATCATGGGGCATGATCGTCACCCCGACTTGCTGACCGCGCTGGCGGGCGATGTAGTAAATCGCATGCTTGGTGATGCGTTCGCGGGTGATGTGGCTGCCCCGGCGAATGCGGTTGAACAGGAACGCATCGTCTGGCTCGCCTTCCTTGAGCTGTTCGCGCCGGAATTCGAGCCAGGCCTGTAATTTGGCAAAGGCCCAGCCCGGCGCGTACTTGATCAGTTCCTTGTTGCCCTTGCCGATCACGCGCAAGCTGCGCTCGCCAAAGTTGATCTGCGCCAGGTCGAGGTTGACCGACTCCGACTTGCGCATGCCTGAGCCATACAAGATGCCGATCACTGCAGCATCGCGCAGGCCCTGGGGGCGCGGATCGGCAGCGCACACATCCATCATTTCGCGGATCAACGTGCGACGCAGATTGCGCCCCTGGCTCAGGCGTGTACCGGGCGCAGCCTTGACCGTGCGGATTTTCAGCAGGTGTTCCTGGCTGATCAGGCTCATGCGCCAGGCTTCGTTCATGACCCCGCGCACAGCGTTGACATACAGCGATGAGGTATTGGGCGCGTAGCCGTCCTCGCGCAAGGCCGCAACCAGCGCGATCACCTGTTCGGGTTGCAGCAGGTGCCAGTCGATCTCCTCAAGGTTGATGTCCTCGAAGCCCAGGCGGTCGGCGGCATCCTGCAGCACGTAACGCATGGTCAGTTGGCTGGAGGGCGCCAGGCGGGTGAGGTAGAGGGTCAGAGGGTTGCGGATAGACTCAGTCAAGGTAGATCAGCCTTTGGATTAAATACCTCGAGTAACCAATTGTTTATTCGAGGTATTTATTGAATTGGCGACGGCCGAGTCTAACGCACGATCGGCCCTGGCGCCAAATCACGGGGCGGTCTCTTCGTCCTCGGTCGGCTCCTGGGAGGGGGTCTGCGCCTGGCCCCATTCAGCATCCTGTTTCTGCATCAGCGCGAACCAGTGCTGACGCATGAACGTCAGGTAGGCCTCCGGCGCCTTGGCAAAGTCTTTCTCGTCGCTGTAGCAACCCGGCAAAGGCAACTCGGTGCCCTGCTCCTTGTACTGGCTGACCAACGCTTGTTGCCCGGCGACGCTGCAATCCCTGGGCAGCGGCATGCCACGCAGTGCCCCGGCCTCTTCGTCCCACCAGGCGGCGCCGACCCGGTCGACCCCGCGCAGGCGGTACTTCTGCGCCTTGCCGACATGCATGATCAGTTTGAATTCATTGGGGCTGACATCACTGGTGCAGGTGCGCGTGTAACCCACCGTAGCCTGGGTGGTGCCGTCGCCGGCTAGGTCGGTGACTTTGGTCGCCGCCATGTCGAAGCGCAGCGCGGCATCGAATTCACAGTGCTGCACGTCGTCGTAGAGCATCCACATGCGCTTGGGGCGGTCACCGTCGATCAGATACTGGGCCGCGTAGACAAACGCCGACTGGGTGCCGTCATCCTCGCGTTCGCTGATTTGCTCGGCCAACACCAGCAGGTTCTTGCCCTGGCGGTCGTCCCAGGTGTAGGCGGCAACTTCCTTGCCGCGCACTTCAACCCCTTCCGGCAGTTGGACCACCGTGGTCAGCGCCACTGCGTCATCGGCGCATGCGGTGGTGACGCAGGCTGCGCTCATCAACAATCCCATCAACACCGGCCGCCATTGGCCGCCTAAACGCTGCACGCTATTCATCCGAGTACCCTGGCAAGAGATGGCTTACTTTACCGGCACTTGAGGCGCAATGCAGAGAAGATTCTTC
Source organism: Pseudomonas veronii (assembly GCF_002028325.1). Lineage (NCBI taxonomy): Bacteria > Pseudomonadati > Pseudomonadota > Gammaproteobacteria > Pseudomonadales > Pseudomonadaceae > Pseudomonas > Pseudomonas veronii. The sequence continues at coordinate 3,546,680 of NZ_CP018420.1, forward strand.
AATAAACACACGTAGCAGACACTGCCGCCACGCACCACGCAGATCCGCGCCTACTCAGTGGAGCCCGGCGTCATGTAAAACGTTCCTATTACGCTAAATAAACAACGCCCTCAGTGCCTTAGTTGTGTAGCTGAACCCTAGCTGTCTACCTGTCAAATAAACGAGTTTTTCATGCGGCTTTCATATTCGTTGAACATTTTTACGCTTAATCTTGGCCGCAGGACTTGAGAACGAACCGCACTGTGCCGAGTAACTTGTTGATTCGTCTTTATCTTTGTAATTTTTGATCTTTACTCTCGGCGGCACATGGAAGATCTCAATAACCCATCAGGATGGTCGGATGAACACACCAACTCCACAGCAGGTTCAACCAGACACCCGCCTTTTCGGCCAGTGACTGTTGTCTTTACGCTCCAAGTTGCTCAAACCCCGAGGTCATGAATCTTTGAAACCCTACCCTATTCATTGTGTGTCGATCGTCATCCCGGTCTACAACGAACAAGAAAGCCTGCCTGAATTGCTGCGTCGCACGACGGCAGCCTGCAAGCAACTGGCCTACGAATACGAAATCATCCTGGTGGATGACGGTAGCCGCGACAAATCCGCACAATTGCTCGAAGACGCCGCCGCCGAAGACGGCAGCAATGTGGTCGCGGTGATCCTCAATCGCAACTATGGTCAGCATGCGGCAATCATGGCCGGTTTCGAGCAGTGCCGGGGCGATGTGGTGATTACCCTCGACGCCGACCTGCAGAACCCCCCGGAAGAAATCCCGCGCCTGGTGGAACAAGCCGCGCTGGGCTACGACGTGGTTGCCACCGTGCGCAACAACCGCCAGGACTCGGCCTTCCGCCGCTGGCCGTCGCGCCTGATCAACCTGGCCGTGCAGCGTTCGACCGGCGTTGCCATGAGTGACTACGGCTGCATGCTGCGCGCGTACCGCCGCACCATCGTCGACGCCATGCTCGCCTGCCGCGAACGCAGCACGTTTATTCCGATCCTGGCCAACGGTTTTGCCCGTCACACGACTGAAATCCTCGTACACCATGCTGAGCGCGAACACGGCGAATCCAAATACAGCGCCATGCGCCTGATCAGCCTGATGTTCGACCTGCTGACCTGCATGACCACCACCCCGCTGCGCCTGCTGTCCATCGTCGGCTTCAGCCTGGCGGGCCTGGGCGTGCTGTTCGCCGTTGCGCTGATCGTCCTGCGCCTGGCCTTCGGCGCCCAATGGGCCGGCGGCGGTACGTTCGTGCTGTTCGCGGTGCTGTTCGTGTTCACCGGCGGCCAGTTCATCGGCATGGGCCTCTTGGGTGAATACCTGGGCCGCATGTACAGCGATGTGCGCGCCCGCCCCCGGTTCTTTATTGAAAAAGTGCTGCGCAACCAACCGGCAGCACCGGCACCCGTGGTCGTCGTTGACGGCATGGTGTCCTCCCATACCACCACTACTTCCCCTTCCGATCAGGTTTCGTCATGAATTCAAAAGCTGTTGTCTTCGCTTACCACGATATTGGCTGTGCTGGCATTGAAGCCCTGCTGACTGCCGGTTACGACATTGCTGCCGTGTTCACCCATGCCGATGACCCCAAGGAAAACAATTTCTACGGTTCCGTCGCGCAACTGTGCGCCCGCAAAGGCATTCCGGTGCATGCACCGGAAGACGCCAACCACCCGCTGTGGATCGAGCGCATCGCCAAGCTCAACCCGGATTTCATCTTCTCCTTCTACTACCGCAACCTGCTGAGCGAACCCCTGCTGGCCACCGCCCGCAAAGGCGCGTTCAACCTGCACGGCTCGCTGCTGCCGAAATACCGTGGCCGCGCGCCCGCCAACTGGGTGCTGGTCAAAGGCGAAACCGAAACTGGCGTGACCCTGCACCGCATGGTCAAGCGTGCCGATGCCGGCGCGATCCTGGCCCAGCAGAAAGTCGCGATCGAGCGTTCCGACACCGGCCTGACCCTGCACGCCAAACTGCGTGACGCCGCCAGCAGCCTGCTGCGCGACGCCTTGCCGCAACTGGCCGCGGGCAAACTGGCGGAAACCGCCCAGGACGAAAGCAAGGCCACTTATTTCGGCCGCCGCACTCCAGCGGATGGCAAGTTGGAATGGCAAAAACCGGCTGAAGAACTGTTCAACCTGGTACGCGCCGTGACGCAACCGTACCCGGGCGCTTTCTGCGCCGTGGGCGAGCACAAGCTGATCGTGTGGCAAGCCGAAGTGGTCCAGGGCAACGAAGGCCTGGCGCCTGGCCGCGTGATCAGCGTCAACCCGCTGCGCATCGCGTGCGGTGAAGACTCGCTGGTGATCAAGTTCGGTCAGCGCAACGACAACGGTCTGTACCTGGCCGGCCCGTCCCTGGCCAACGAATTGGGCCTGGTAGACGGTTCCGTCCTGCGCGGCGCCGAGTCCGGCCGCAAGCCACGTCGCACCCGTGTGCTGATCCTGGGCGTGAACGGCTTTATCGGTAACCACCTGTCCGAACGCCTGCTGCGTGACGACCGTTACGAAGTCTACGGCCTGGACATCGGCTCCGACGCCATCGAGCGCCTGCGCAGCCACCCGAACTTCCATTACGTGGAAGGCGATATCAGCATCCACACCGAGTGGATCGAGTACCACATCAAGAAGTGCGACGTGGTCCTGCCGCTGGTGGCCATCGCTACCCCGATCGAATACACCCGCAACCCGCTGCGCGTGTTCGAGTTGGACTTCGAAGAGAACCTCAAGCTGGTGCGCTACTGCGTCAAGTACAACAAGCGCGTGATCTTCCCGTCGACTTCTGAAGTCTATGGCATGTGCCAGGACCAGTACTTCGACGAAGACACCTCCAACCTGGTGGTCGGCCCGGTCAACAAGCAACGCTGGATCTACTCGGTCTCCAAGCAACTGCTGGACCGCGTGATCTGGGCCTACGGCGCCAAGGGCCTGAAGTTCACCCTGTTCCGTCCATTCAACTGGATGGGCCCGCGCCTCGACCGCCTGGACTCGGCACGTATCGGCAGCTCCCGTGCGATCACCCAGTTGATCCTGAACCTGGTGGAAGGTACGCCGATCCGCCTGTTCGACGGTGGCGAGCAGAAACGCTGCTTCACCGACATCGCCGACGGCATCGAAGCCCTGGCGCGCATCATCGATAACGACAACGATGTGTGCAACGGCCAGATCATCAACATCGGCAACCCCGAAAACGAAGCGAGCATCCGCCAGTTGGGCGAAGAACTGCTGCGTCAGTTCGAAGCTCACCCGCTGCGCAGCAACTTCCCGCCGTTCGCCGGTTTCCGCGACGTGGAAAGCAAGGCGTTCTACGGCACCGGTTACCAGGACGTGGCCCACCGCAAACCAAGCATCGAAAACGCCAAGCGCCTGCTGAACTGGGAGCCGACCGTGGAGATGAGCCAAACCATCGGCAACACCCTGGATTTCTTCCTGCGTGAAGCCATGCTCGAAATCGCGGACAAGCGCTGATGCAGGCAGGTCTTCGCATTGATGTCGACACCTACCGCGGCACCCGCGAAGGCGTGCCACGGTTGCTCGAGTCCCTGGATGAAGCCGGGGTAAAAGCAACGTTCTTCTTCAGTGTCGGGCCGGACAATATGGGGCGCCACTTGTGGCGCCTGATCCGCCCGCAATTTCTGTGGAAGATGCTGCGTTCCAACGCCGCCGGCCTGTATGGCTGGGATATCTTGCTCGCCGGCACCGCCTGGCCGGGCAAGCCGATCGGCCGCGACCTGGGGCACTTGATGCGCCAGGCCAAGGCCGCCGGGCATGAAGTCGGCCTGCACGCCTGGGATCACCATGGCTGGCAGGCCAACGCCGGACGTTGGAGCGACGCACAGTTGATCGAGCAGGTCCGACGCGGTGTGGACACCTTGAGCGACATCCTCGGTGAACGTATCGACTGTTCAGCGGCCGCCGGTTGGCGCGCCGATGAACGCGTGGTGCAAGCCAAGCAAGCCTTCAACTTTCGCTACAACAGCGATTGCCGGGGCACCAGCCTGTTTCGTCCGACCCTGGCCGATGGCAGCGCGGGCACCCCACAGATTCCGGTAGACCTGCCGACCTTCGACGAAGTCGTCGGGCCGGTGGTGGCTGCCAAGGATTTCAACGGGTTCATTCTCGACCGCTTCGCAGAGTCGAAGCTGAACGTCTACACGATCCACGCAGAAGTAGAAGGGATTCTGATGGCCAACGATTTTCGCCAGTTGCTCGCCCAGGCAGGGCAGCGCGGCATCCATTTCAAACCGCTGGGCGATCTGCTCCCGGCGGACGTCTCCACCCTGCCCCAGCAACAACTGGTGCGCGGCGCCCTGAGCGGCCGTGAGGGTTGGCTCGGAGTGCAGCAGGCATGATCCGCCGTTGGGCGCTGCCCCTGCTGCTGTTGGCATTTGGCGCATTTTATCTGTTACCCCTGGCCACCCATGGCCTGTGGATTCCGGATGAAACCCGCTACGCACAAATCAGCCAGGAAATGCTGCTGACCGGCAAATGGGCGTCGCCGCACTTTATGGGCATTCGTTATTTCGAAAAACCGGCTGCCGGTTACTGGATGATCGCGCTGGGCCAGGCGCTCTTCGGGCAAAACCTGTTCGGCGTGCGCTTTGCGTCGGCCTTGAGCACCGGGCTCAGCATTCTGCTGGTGTACTGGGTGTCGCGCCGGTTGTGGAATGACCCGCACAAGAGCCTGGTCAGCACAGTGCTGTACATGAGCTTTTTCAGCGTCGTGGCGCTGGGCGGTTATGCCAACCTGGACCCGCAGTTCACCTTCTGGGTCAACCTGACCGGCGTGGCGCTGTGGTTTTGCTTCGACAGCACCACCCGCAACGGTCGCGTCGGGTCCTGGGCGCTGCTTGGGGTTGCCTGTGGCATGGGTTTCATGACCAAAGGCTTCCTCGCCTGGCTGCTGCCGGTGCTGATCGCCCTGCCCTACGCGATCTGGCAGAAGCGCTTGCGCGAGCTGCTCGGTTACGGCCTGGTCGCCGTCGCCGTGGCGATTGTCATCAGCCTGCCCTGGGCGCTTGCGGTGCAGAGCCAGGAGCCGGATTTCTGGAACTTCTTCTTTTGGCATGAGCATATCCAACGCTTTGCCGGCGCAGACGCGCAGCACGCCGAGCCATTCTGGTACTACCTGCCGCTGCTGGTCGCATTCAGCCTGCCGTGGGTGGCGCTGTTGCCGTCCACCGTCAAGCAGGCCTGGCAGCAGAAGCGCGCGCCCGGCACCGCATTCCTGCTGTTGTGGCTGCTGATGCCGCTGGCACTGTTCAGCCTGGCCAAAGGTAAGCTGCCGTCCTACATCATGCCGTGCCTGCTGCCGCTGGCGTTGCTCATGGGTAACGCGCTCACCGACAAACTGGCCCAGGCGCGTGACCGTGCCTTGCGCATCAACGGCTGGCTGAACCTGATCCTCGGTGTCGTGGCCTTGCTCGCGCTGACGTGGTTCCAACTGAAAAAACCGCTGTACGAACACGGCCAGGAAACCCTCAGCCTGGTGCTGGTATTCACCGGCCTGTTCGGCTGGATCATCGCCAACCTGTTGCAGGTTGCACGCCCACTGAAACTGTGGGCCGCACCGGCGCTGGGCAGCTGGTTGCTGTTGGCATTGGCCCCGGCCGCACTGCCCCATTCGGTGGTGTACAACAAGACGCCGGATCAATTCATCGTCGACCACCTGCAGGAACTGCAACCGACATCCGCCCTGCTCAGCAATGACCTCGGCGCCGCATCGGCCTTGGCCTGGCGCCTGCAACGCACCGACATCACCCTCTATAACACCATCGGCGAAGTGAAATACGGCCTCGCCTACCCGGACGCCGCCCAGCGCAAGGTCGACATGACCCAGGTCCAGCAATGGATGAACGAGGCCCGCCGGCAAGGCTCTGTGGGCGTGGTGATGCGCGTCAAGGGTGACGAGGAGATCGCCGAAGTGAACCTGCTGCCCCCGGACGGCAAGCGCTATGAGCAAGGCAATATCGTCATCCTGATTTTCCCGCAGGTTGCGCCATGATCACCCTGTTCCTGTTACTGGCCGCCTGCCTGCTCACTTGCATGGGCCAGGTCGCTCAGAAGTTCGCCGTGGAAAGCTGGCGCGACCAGCCTGACGGTTGGGCCCTGAAACTGCGCTCTGCCTGGTTGTGGGCCGCGCTGTTGTGCCTGGGTTTTGGCCTGTTGGTCTGGTTGCTGGTGCTGCAGCGCCTCGAAGTCGGGATTGCCTACCCGATGCTCAGCCTCAATTTCGTCTTGGTCACGTTAATGGCGCGCTTCGTATTCAAGGAGCACATCGACACCCGGCATTGGCTGGGTGTGGCGCTGGTGATTGCCGGCGTCGTGCTGCTGGGGCGCCAGGTATGAGCCGGGCTCGCGGGTTTGCCTTCGCCCTGGGCAGTGTCGGCCTGGTCAGCGCCGCCCAGTTGGGGATGCGCTGGAGCATGACGCGCCTGCCCCTGCCGGACGAATGGCTCGGCGCATTCAGCAGCAACACCATCGACCTGGGCGCCCTCGGCGTGGTGAGCCTGGCAATCCTCGCTTATGCGCTGTCGATGCTGTGCTGGCTCTGTGCGCTCAAGGATTTGCCCCTGGGCCGCGCCTATTCGCTGCTCAGCATCAGCTACGCGCTGGTCTACCTGTTGGCCGCCAGCCTGCCGGTGTTCAACGAACATTTTTCGCTTTCAAAAACCCTGGGGGTGGCCTTGGTCATCCTCGGTGTACTGGTTATTAACTCTCGTCGTGCTAGCACAGCAAGCCCCAGGAATGCCCCATGAAAATCAGTGTATTTGGTAGTGGTTACGTCGGTCTGGTACAGGCCACTGTATTGGCCGAAGTCGGTCACGATGTCATCTGCATGGACGTTGATCAACACAAGGTCAGGCAATTGCAGCAGGGCCATGTGAGCATTTTCGAGCCAGGGTTGGCGGCGATGGTCAAGGAGAACCTTGAAAGCGGACGACTGAGCTTCACCTTCGATGAAAAGCTCGCCGTCGAACATGGCGAAGTGCTGTTTATCGCGGTAGGTACGCCGTCGGATGAAGACGGTTCGGCGGACTTGAAATACGTGCTGTCGGTCGGCGATGCGGTTGCCCGCCATCGCATCGAGCCGGTGATCCTGGTGGAAAAATCCACTGTACCCGTCGGCACCGGCGACACTTTGCGCGCCCATATCGAAAAGGCCCTGCACGGGACCGGCCGGCACCTGGAGTTCGATATCGTCTCCAACCCGGAATTCCTCAAGGAAGGCTCGGCGGTTGCCGACTGCCGCCGCCCGGACCGCATCATCATCGGCTGCGAGCGTGAAGAAGTGCGCGAAGTCATGCGCGACCTGTACGCGCCCTTCAACCGCAACCACGATCGCATCATCTTCATGGACCTGCGCAGCGCCGAACTGACCAAGTACGCCGCCAACTGCATGCTGGCCACCAAGATCAGCTTCATCAACCAGATCGCCGAACTGGCCGAACACCTGGGGGCGGACATCGAAGCGATACGCCTGGGCATCGGCGCCGACTCGCGCATCGGCTATCACTTCATCTACCCAGGCTGCGGCTACGGCGGCTCGTGCTTCCCCAAGGACATGCGCGCCCTGATCCACAGCGCCAAGCAGGCCCATTGCTCGAGCGACCTGCTCGAAGCCGTCGAAGCGATCAACCAGCGCCAGAAGAGCAAGCTGTTTGAGCGCATCAACGCCTTCTTCAAGGGCGACCTGCGCGGCAAGACCTTCGCCCTGTGGGGCCTGGCCTTCAAGCCCAACACTGACGACATGCGCGATGCCCCGAGCCGCGTGTTGATGGAAGCGCTGTGGGCAGCCGGCGCCAATGTGCGCGCGTTTGACCCCGAAGCCATGCAGGAAACCCTGCGGATCTACGGCGACGACCCACGGCTGATGCTGATGGGCACTCCGGAATCCACCCTGAGCGGCGCCGATGCGCTGATCATCTGCACGGAATGGCAGCAGTTCAAGGCACCGGACTTCGACCTGATCCACCAACGCCTGAACACTCCGGTGATCTTCGATGGGCGCAACCTGTACGACGGCGAGCGTCTGGCGCGCAAAGGCTTCCAGTACTTCCCGATGGGCCGTGGCGACTCCTGCCAGTTGCCGATTCCCCAGCAACAGTGGGTGCCGCAAGCAGGGGAAGCCTGACAAGTGAAAGATCAAATGCCCCAGCTGATGAACGCAGCGATCCGGCGCCAGTCGCTGGGGTTGGCGCTGCTGGCGTTGCTGTTATTCATCGCCGGTAACTGGCACCAGGCAATCATCGGGTTTGACTCGCGCTTCGTGGTATTCGCCCAGGAGATGCTGCGCCATGGGCCGAGCTTCTTTCCCACGACCTACGGGCAACCGTATGCCGATTACCTGGCGACCTCGACGCTGATGACGTGGCTGCTGTCCTTGCCCCTGGGCCAGGTCAACAGCTTCACGGCCTGGTTGCCGACGTCCATCGCTTCGGCGCTGATCGTCATGCTGGTGTATCGCCTGACGGCGCCCTACTCCCAGCGTTGGGGCCTGCTGAGTGTTGCGCTGCTGTTGCTCAGCAGCACGTTTATCAGCGAAACCCGCGCTGTGTCGTTGGACCAGATGCTCGCGGCCGTGGCCCTGACGGTGTTCTACCTGGGTTATGCACATGATCACTTCGGCGCCGCCAAGCGCTTGCATTGGCTGTACCTGCTGTTGATCGTGGGCTTTGCGATCCGTGGGCCGATTGGCCTGGTGATTCCCACGGGCGTGCTGTGCAGCTACTTCCTGATCAACCGCCAATGGCGCCAACTGTTCAGCTTCGGCCTGTTGGCCCTGGCACTGCTGGGGGCGTGCGTCGGCCTGCTGTTGCTGCTGGCCAAGCTCAGTGGCGGCGAAGCGTTCATGCAGGACGTGATCCGCATGCAGTTCCTCGGGCGGATGGATGGCAGTGAAGGCTCCAGCGGTGCGTTGTATTACTTCAGCAGTTCCCTGGGCAATTACGCGCTGGCTTACCCGCTGGCGTTGCTGGTGCTGCTGGCGATAGCGCTGGGCGGCCGACGCGCACCTGATCCAGCGTTGCAGTTGGTGCTGTACTGCGCCGCGGCCGGCTTGCTGGTGATGCTCGGCTTGTCGGTGCCCCAGGCGAAGAAAGCGCGTTACGTGCTGCCGATGCTGCCGATGGCGGCCATTATTGCGGCGTATCCGTTTCAAGTCGCCCACGGCCGGTTGTTCGGCTGGCTGCGCGGTTTGATGCTGAGCCTGTGGACCGTGTTACCTGCGTTGCTGATCGCCGGGCTCTGGATGGCGCGCCCGCGTTACCCGGAGCAGTTGGCGCACATCGGCTGGGTGTTGGGCGTGCTTGGCGTGCTTCAAGTGCTGGCGTTGGTGGGGGTGTTCCAGGCACGCCTGCGCATGCTGGCGCCGGCGCTGACCGCGGTGCTGGCAGTATGGACCACCTATATTTGGGTGGTCGAGCCACTGGAGCGTAGCCTCTATGACACGCGTACCTTCAGTCTGCAAGTCCAGGCCCAGGTCAACCAGCAACCGGCGCCCGTCGTGCTGCATGCGCTGGGCAAAGATGCCAAAGCCATCAAGTTCATCGTCAACCTCGATTGCGACCGAGTGCCGTTGTTCACACAGCAGCCCGCCGACCTGGCGACGTTGCAAGGCCCGGCGTGGCTGGTCATGAGCCAGGACGACTTCGAAGCGTTGCAAGACCCGCGATTGCGCTCGATCACACCGACGCTCACCGGCACGTTCGACAAGAATCCCTACGTGCTGCTGCACTTGGACAAGCCCCTCCAACCTTGACCGCGCCGGCGGCAGCCGGCCAGTTGAGTCCATTATTTTTGTATTTAACCTGCATTAATATGCATTGGCGACCTTGCATCGCGCTCGGCACACTACGCAGGTTCCTCCCCCAAATGCAGGAACTTTCAAGGGCTTTTCCGGGAAACCAGACAAGCCTTTTTTTTGCCCGCTGTTTATGGAAGTTGTCGATGCTCGCTCGCTGGTTACCCGCCGCCATCAATACCCGCCCCGCCGAATGGAGCCGTGCCGCGATCGGCATGGCCTTGGGCACTCTGCTCAGCGTATGGCTCTGCGCCCAAGTGTTTGGCATGGAGGTCGCCCTGCACCTGCTCGGCCCGCTGGGCGCGTCGGCCGTGCTGCTGTTTGCCGTTTCATCCGGCGCCCTGGCCCAGCCGTGGTCGATCATCGGCAGCTACCTGTGTGCGGCCGTGGTCGCGCTGTTGGTCGCGCGGGTCCTGGGGCGCACCTTGGGCAGCGCCTGCCTGGCTGCGGGCATGACTGTGATCCTGATCTGCTGGCTGCGCTGCCTGCACCCGCCCGCGGGAGGCCTGGCGATGACGCTGGTACTGGCCGATCCGGCCTCGGCGGCGCTCGGCTGGCAGGAACTGCCGGTGGTGATGCTCGGCGCCGGAGCGTTATTGACCTGTGCACTGGCCTACAACAATGCCACCCGCACGCGCTATCCCAAAGGTGCCAGCGAGTCGCCGACAGCGATCTTTAAGGATGCCAGGGCCGCACGCGATCCGGCGATTACCGCCGCCGACCTGAAGCTGGCATTGGCCGAGATGGAACAGTTCTACGATGTGGAACCCAATGAACTGGAACAGTTGATCCACGCCGCAGAAACCCACGCGCGCCGCCGCAGTATCGGTGAGGTGCTGGCAAGCCGTGTCAATTGAGCCCATGTATGGCGCACGACGAGTGGCGTGTCCACAGAGTTGCGACGCAGTACACGGCGGCTAAAGTTCTAACTATGTCAGTGGTTCACTTGAGGTCTGGAACGCCGTAACCCAGTAGCGAAGACATGCAGAGTCTGGCTGAGGGTTACGGTATGAACGAATGTCTGCAACACCTGCTTCGCACCCCGTTATTTGCTGCTCGAGAACGTCACCACCTCCCCCTCAGGGCCTACATGGACCTGACCATCAGGCGTATGCACGCCATTTTCAATGCCGGAGTGATCAACAATGACATGTGGCTCGGCCAACCGGACGAATCACATTTCAGGGCGCTGTGCGAACAGATCGGCGTGATCGGCGCCTACGATTACGCACTGTATTCCTCGCTGGTCGACCACATGATTGCCGCCAACGCCTTACTGACCCAGGGCAGCCCGGAGCAAGTGGCGCGCTACCGCGATGAAGTCATTCAGATGCGCGCTGTGTATGCCTTTGGCTGCACTGAAATCGCCAGCGGCACCGACGTGCGTAACCTCAAGACGACCGTTACCTACGATCCTGCCCGGCACTGCCTGGTGCTCGACTCTCCGTGCGCCGGCGCCTGTAAATACTGGATCGGCAACAGTTTGTATGCCGCCCAGGTGGCGATGGTACTCGCGCGATTGCAGGTCAATGGCGAAGACCAGGGGCACCACTGGTTTCGCGTGGTGATTCGCGACACGGAGAACGGTCCGTTGCGCCCGGGTGTCAAGGTCATGGCTTGCGACCCCAAGGGCGGCATTCACGCCAATCAGGTCGGCGGTTTGCGCTTTTGCCAGATGCAGCTGGACACCGACGCCTTGTTGCAACGCCACGCCAGGTTTACCCGCAACGGCCAGTTCGTCAGCGACCTGCCCAAAAACGAACGTTTTATCAATGCACTGGAGACATTCCTCCAGGAGCGCCTGCTGTTGATGGCCGCCTCGCGCCTTGGTGCAGGATTGAGCGCGCACCTGGCCTATCAATTCGCCCGTCACCGCCTGACACAGGCCGGCCCGCTACTGGGCAACCCGCTGTTTCGCCAGCGCTTGTACAACGTCCAGCTCAAGGCATTGGCCCTCAAGTATCTTGAGCAAGCCATCCTAGAACGCTTCGAAGCGCAATGGCCGCAGACCGAACGGCGCAAAGACCTGCACATTCTCGCGGCATTAAGCAAATGCATCGGCACCTGGATGGGCCTGGAAGTGATCGCCCAGTGCCGTGAGTTGTGTGGTTCACAAGGGTTTCACCACTACAACCAGATCGTCACCCTGCGCATGGACTTCGAGATCAGCCCGACATTCGCCGGGGACAACAGCGTGATGGCCTACCAAGTGATCAAGGATGCGCTGTCCCGTCCGCGATTTGACCGGGTCGCGCCCTGTAACCCGGGCCAGGCAATCGAGCGGAGCATTGTCCGGCAGTGCCGAGACGCCGGTGATTTTTCCCACCCGCAAGCGGTGGGGCTGACTTACGCCCGCGCCCTCGATCTGATCATTCAGGCGCTCGAAGGCCAGCCGCTCGAACCGGGCCTGCTGCGCGACTTGATCGCAGTGTTTGTCGCCTATTTGCACCGCTGGGGGCTCGCTCACGATGACGAACCGTGCGCCAGCATTGCGCGCATTGCCTGGCTCGGCGACTGGCTGAAGCCGCCTGACGAACTGGTCGACGCGCCTATCGCGAAAGCCGACTACATCCAGCAGTTCACCCGCGCATTGTATGAGGATCAATAACCATGAACCCTCAAGGCAAACCCGACTTCCGCGACCCCGACACGGTTCGCGATCCCTACCCGGCCTACGCGTTTCTACGCACCCATCATCCCGTGTATTGGAGTTCCCAGCACAAGGCGTGGATGCTGACTCGCTTCGATGACGTCTTCAAGGCGCAAAGCGACGCCGCGCTCTACTCCTCGGATCGGATACGCCAGTTGGTAAACGCGCAACTGCCGCCCGAAAAACGCGCGATGTACGAGCCCTTTATTGAAAAAGCATCGCGCTGGATGTACGCCCAGGATGGCAAAGTCCATGAGGCCAGCCGCCATCTGCTCGGCCGCGCATTCACGCCGCGCTCGATTGAAGCGCGGCGGGCAGACATCCAGGCGGTTACCGATGAACTCCTCGCCACAGTGGGCCCTTCCGCCGAACTGATGAGCCGCCTGTTCAATCAGGTGCCGGCCAGAGTGCTGGCGATGCTCTACGGCATCCCCAAAAAAGATGCGCTCAAGCTGCGGCGCTGGACCGATGTGATCCTGATGTTTCTGGTCGGCAACCTTGACCCGGCGAATACTCCCGGCGCCGCCGCGCAAGGCCTGGAGGAGATGTATGCGTACTTCGGCAACCTGATCGAGCGACGCCGACAGGCCCCGCGTGACGACTTGGTCAGCCGTGTCATCGCCGCCGCCGGCCCCGACACGAGCACAGATGATCTGCTGGCCCAGGTGGCCTTTGTTCTGGTGGCTGGCTACACCACCAGCGCCGATATGCTGGGCATCGGCCTGTGGTACTTGTTGACCAACCCTGCCCAGTTGAACGCACTGCTGGCCGATGGTTCGTTGATGAAACCCGCGATCGAAGAAATGCTGCGCATTGATCCGTCGGGGCAGTTCAGCCATCGCGTCGTGACGCAAGATATCGAGCTCAGAGGCCAGACCCTGCGCAAAGGCGATCTGGTGTACCTGATACGTGCCGCTGCCAACCGCGACCCGGAGCACTTCGCCGACCCGGACCGCTTCAACATTCAACGCGCGAAAAACGACCACCTGGCCTTTGGCCGTGGCGTGCATTTCTGTCTGGGCCCGGCGCTGTTCCGGCTGGAGGCCGAGGTGGTGTTCAGCAGCCTGCTCAAGCGCTTCCCGAACCTGCGCCTGCAGGAGAAAAAGCCGCCGGTGTGGCGTACCAGTAACCTGCAGTTCCGCGGCTTGAAGACCCTCCACGTCGAACTTGAACCGATTCCAAAGGGCGCATCGATCCAGCGCTGCTTTTCCGCCGCCCCCTGGGAGAAAAATGGCGGTTACTGCCGTGCCTTGCGCGTCGGTGAAACCATCGTCACCAGTGGCACGGTAGCCTTCGACGAGCAGGGCAACCCCTACGCCAGCGACGATGTGTACTTACAGACCCGTCGCTGCCTGGAAATCATCGAAGCGGCGCTTAAACGGCTGGGCACCGATCGCACCCGAGTGATTGCCACACGCATGTACACCACCAACGTGAAGTGGTGGCCGCAAATCGCCCAAGCGCATAAGGAGTTTTTCGAGGGCTGCGAACCGACCACCATGTTGTTGGGCGTCAAGGCGCTGATAACCCCGGACTACCTGGTGGAAATCGAAGCCCAGGCACAGGCACCGGAGGCCAGGCCATGAGCCCCGAGCAGGCACGCCGGGAAGTGCGTGATGCGGTGGTGATGGATGTCAGCGACCTGACCCTGGCCACACCGGGGCAGCCGGTGGCCGTGAGGCTGTACCGGCCGGCCCGTCCTGCGCCGGCCGCGGTGCTGATGTATTTCCACGGCGGCGGCTGGGTCACAGGCGACCTCGATACCCACGACAGCTTTTGCCGGGTGATGGCGGAGTGGGCCGGCTGCGCCGTGGTGGCGGTGGACTACCCGAGGCCACCGGAACAACGCTTCCCCGCCGCGGTAAAAAGCTGTTATGCCGCCACGGTCTGGATCGCCCGCCACGGTGCCAGCCTGGGCTTGGACACTCGGCGTATCGCCGTGGCGGGCGGTGGCTCGGGCGGCGGGCTTGCCGCGGTGATCGGCCAAATGGCCAGGGACCTGGGCGAGGCGCACATCGGTTTTCAATTACTGCTCTACCCGCTTCTCGACTGCCTGGCGCGCAATCGTTCCCGACATGACTTCGCCACAGGCTTCGGGCTGACGGCCGAATTGCTGGAGTGGTACGTGAGCCACTACGTACCCGCCGATACGCCGCGGGCGCATCCTTGGCTTTCACCCGCCCGCGATCCGTGCCTGCAGGGCTTGCCTGCGGCCTTGATCATCACCGCCGGCTGCGATCCGCTGCGCGATGAAGGGCGCGCCTTCGCGCGACGCTTGAAAACCGCCGGGGTGCCGGTGCGGCACAAAGAGTACCCAGGCATGCGCCACGGGTTTATCAACCACCCCGCTGCCGAGCCTGCGGCCAGGCGGGCCGTGCTGCTCTGCGCCGAGGCTCTGGCCGGCTATTTTCATCCTTCGGCGGCCTGATCGCCGGTTCTGCATAAATGCAAAAACGACCTGCATGATTCCGGGTTGTACTGGGCAAATTTGCACTGGTACGATCGCGGGAGCGTTCGTCCCCGAACATATTGATAAAGAACAATAAAAGCAGGGAGTTACAGATGACTGCTCAGGTTTCATCCGAGGCAAGCCACGCCGACAGGCTTCAGCAAGAGGTTCTGGCCGACGTTCGCAACCATATTGGCCACCTTACCCTCAATCGCCCCGCCGGCTTGAACGCCATCACCCTGAACATGGTTCGCAGCCTGACCGAACAGTTACAGGCCTGGGCAGACGATCCCCATGTGTACGCCGTGGTCCTACGCGGTACCGGTGAAAAAGCCTTCTGCGCCGGCGGCGATATTCGCTCGCTTTACGACAGCTTCAAGAACGGCGACAGCCTGCACCAGGATTTCTTCGTCGAGGAATACGCCCTCGACCTGTCCATCCACCATTACCGCAAGCCGATACTGGCCCTGATGGACGGTTTTGTCCTAGGCGGCGGCATGGGCCTGGTGCAAGGCGCGGATCTGCGCGTGGTCACCGAACGCAGCCGCCTGGCGATGCCGGAAGTGGCGATCGGTTACTTCCCCGACGTCGGCGGCAGCTACTTCCTGCCGCGCATTCCTGGCGAACTGGGCATTTATCTGGGCGTCACCGGCGTGCAGATTCGCGCGGCCGATGCGTTGTACTGCGGGCTGGCGGACTGGTACCTGGACAGCACCAAGCTGGCCGACCTCGACCAGAAACTCGACCAACTGTCGTGGCAAGACTCCCCTCTCAAGGACCTGCAAGGCGTGTTGGCCAAGCTGGCCGTGCAACAACTGCCGGACGCCCCGCTCGCCGCCTTGCGCCCCGCCATCGATCATTTCTTTGCCCTGCCGGACGTGCCAAGCATTGTCGAACAACTGCAGCAGGTAACCGTCGCCAACAGCCATGAATGGGCGCTGACCACGGCCAACCTGATGCAAACCCGTTCGCCGCTGGCCATGGCCGTGACCCTGGAAATGCTGCGGCGCGGGCGCCGTTTGCGGCTGGAGCAGTGTTTCGCCCTGGAACTGCATCTGGATCGCCAGTGGTTCGAGCGTGGCGACCTGATTGAAGGCGTCCGCGCCCTGATCATCGACAAGGACAAGAGCCCGCTCTGGAACCCGTCGACGCTCCATGGACTGGACCCGAGCCACGTGGAAAGCTTCTTCCACAACTTCACGCAGGTCGCGAGATAAGCCATGCAAGATATTGAATATACTGAAGAACAGATCATGATTCGCGACATGGCGCGCGACTTTGCCCGTGGCGAAATCGCCCCTCACTCCCAGGCCTGGGAAAAAGCCGGCTGGATCGATGATGCCCTGGTGGCGAAGATGGGCGAACTGGGCCTGCTGGGCATGGTGGTGCCGGAAGAATGGGGCGGCACCTATGTCGATTACGTGGCATATGCCTTGGCCGTGGAAGAGATTTCCGCCGGCGACGGTGCCACAGGCGCCCTGATGAGTATCCATAATTCAGTGGGTTGCGGGCCAATCCTCAACTACGGCACACCTGAACAGAAACAAACCTGGCTGGCCGACCTCGCCAGCGGCCAGGCCATCGGCTGCTTCTGCCTGACCGAACCGCAGGCCGGCTCCGAAGCCCACAACCTGCGTACCCGTGCCGAACTGCGCGACGGCCAGTGGGTGATCAATGGCGCCAAGCAGTTTGTCAGCAACGGCAAGCGCGCCAAGTTGGCGATTGTGTTTGCGGTGACCGATCCGGAACTGGGCAAGCGCGGCATTTCTGCCTTCCTGGTGCCGACCGACACGCCGGGGTTCGTGGTCGACCGTACCGAACACAAAATGGGCATCCGCGCCTCGGACACCTGTGCCGTCACCCTCAACCAATGCAGCGTGCCTGAGGCCAACCTGCTGGGTGAGCGCGGCAAAGGCCTGGCGATTGCGCTGTCCAACCTGGAAGGCGGGCGCATCGGCATTGCCGCTCAAGCCCTGGGCATCGCCCGTGCTGCGTTTGAAGCGGCGCTGGCGTATGCCCGTGACCGCGTGCAGTTCGACAAGGCCATCATCGAGCACCAGAGCGTGGCCAACCTGCTGGCCGACATGCAAACCCGGCTCAATGCCGCACGTTTACTGATCCTGCACGCCGCACGCCTGCGCAGTGCGGGCAAGCCGTGCTTGTCGGAAGCGTCCCAGGCCAAGCTGTTCGCCTCGGAAATGGCCGAAAAGGTCTGCTCCTCGGCGATGCAGATTCATGGCGGGTATGGGTATCTGGAGGATTATCCGGTGGAGCGCTACTACCGCGATGCGCGGATCACGCAGATCTACGAGGGCACTAGCGAGATTCAGCGGATGGTAATTGCACGGGAGCTGAAGAACTACCAGCTCTGACTGACACGCCACAACCCCCCTGTGGGAGCGTCCCACAGGGGGGTTGTGGCGTTTATAAGCTGCTTACTGATCTTTGAATTCAGGCGCGCGCTTGGCCACGAATGCCGCCATGCCTTCCTTCTGATCCTGCGTCGCAAACGCCGCATGGAATACCCGACGCTCAAAGCGCACGCCTTCCGACAGGCTCACTTCAAACGCCCGGTTCACGCTTTCCTTGACCATCATGCTGATCGGCACCGACTTGCCGGCAATCAGCGTGGCGACTTTCAGCGCCTCTTCGAGCAGTTCATCGGCCGGGACAATACGCGCCACGACCCCACAACGCTCGGCTTCCACCGCATCGATAAAGCGCCCGGTCAGGCACATTTCCATGGCTTTGGCCTTGCCCACGGCGCGGGTCAGGCGCTGGGTGCCGCCCATGCCCGGCAGCACGCCGAGGTTGATTTCCGGCTGGCCGAACTTGGCGCCGTCGCCCGCCAGAATGAAGTCGCACATCAGCGCCAGCTCACAGCCGCCGCCCAGGGCGAAGCCGTTGACGGCCGCGATGATCGGCTTGCGACGGTTGGCCACGCGATCGGCCTCGCTGAACAGGTCGTCGATATAGATCCGCGGGTAGGTCAGCTCGGCCATTTCCTTGATGTCGGCGCCGGCGGCGAAGGCTTTTTTCGAGCCGGTCAGCACGATGCAGCCGATTTCAGGGTTGCGTTCCAGGGTGTCCAGCGCCTGATTCAACTCGTTGATCAGTTGTGCGTTCAACGCGTTCAGGGCTTGCGGGCGGTTGAGGGTGATCAACCCGACACGGCCCTGCACGTCGAGCAAAATAGTTTCGTAACTCATGTAGTGGCTCCTTAAAGATTGCGTGAGATGACCATGCGCTGAATATCGCTGGTGCCTTCGTAAATCTGGCAGACCCGCACATCGCGGTAGATCCGCGCCAAGGGGAAGTCGCTCAGGTAACCGTAACCGCCCAAGGTTTGCAAGGCGGCAGAGCAGACTTTCTCGGCCATTTCCGAGGCGAACAGCTTGGCCATGGACGCCTCGACCAGCGCCGGTTTGCCGCTGTCGCGCAGGGCGGCGGCGTAATGCACCATTTGCCGTGCGACGGCGATTTGCGTGGCCATGTCCGCCAGGCGGAAGGCCACGGCCTGGTGTTCGATCAAGGTTTTGCCAAAACTTTCGCGCTCGCGGGCATAGTCGCGCGCCGCTTCAAAGGCGGCGCGGGCCATGCCCACCGATTGCGAGGCAATGCCGACCCGCCCGCCTTCGAGGTTGGCCAGGGCGATGCGGTAGCCTTCGCCCTCCTCCCCCAGACGATTGGCGAGCGGCACCTTGACGTCTTCGAACAGGATCTGGCAAGTGTCCGACGCATGCTGGCCCAGCTTGTCCTCGACCCGCGCCACTGTGTAGCCCGGCGAATCCGTCGGCACGATAAACGCGCTGATGCCGCGCTTGCCCGCCGCCGGGTCGGTGACGGCAAACACAATCACGATGCCGGCGTTTTGCCCGGAGGTGATGAATTGTTTGCAGCCGTTCAACACATAGTGGTCGCCTTCGCGGCGCGCCCGGGTTTTCAGGCTGCTGGCATCGGAACCGGCCTGCGGCTCGGTCAACGCGAAGGCGCCGAGCATCGCGCCGCTGGCCAGGGGCTTGAGGAACTGCTCTTTCTGCTGATCGTTGCCGAACGTGAGGATCGGCACGCAGCCCACCGAGTTGTGTACGCTCATGATGGTCGAGCAGGCCCCGTCACCGGCGGCGATTTCTTCCAGGGCCATGGCGTAGGCCAGGTAGCCGGTGTCGCAACCGCCCCACTGTTCCGGCACCAGCATGCCGAAGAAGCCCAGTTCGGCCATTTCGCCGATGGCCTCCTTGGGAAAGCGGTGCTCGCGGTCCCATTCGGCCGCGAACGGTTTCAGGCGTTCCTGGGCGAATTGTCGGGCCGCGTCGCTGATTTGCAGTTGTTCGTCATTGGGCAGCATGTTCAATCCTTAATACAGGCATTCGACTGCCATGGCCGTGGCTTCACCGCCGCCGATGCAAATCGCGGCGACGCCACGCTTGAGGCCTTTCTGGCGCAGGGCCGACAGCAGCGTCACCAGAATCCGCGCGCCTGAGGCGCCGATCGGGTGGCCCAGGGCACAGGCGCCGCCATGAATGTTGACCTTGTCGTGGGGGATCTCCAGCTTGCTCATGGTGATCAGGCTGACCACGGCAAAGGCTTCGTTGATTTCGAACAGGTCCACGTCGCCCAGGTTCCAGCCGGTCTTGCTCATCAACTTGCGGATCGCCCCCACCGGCGCCTCCGGAAACAGGCCCGGCTCATCGGCAAACGCCGCATGCCCACGGATCACCGCCAAGGGTTGCAGCCCGCGCTTGTGCGCCTCGGACTGCCGCATCAGGAGCAAGGCCGCCGCACCGTCGGAAATCGAACTGGAGTTGGCCGCAGTCACTGTGCCCCCTTCACGGAACGCCGGTTTCAGACTGGCGATCTTTTCCGGCTTGGCTTTGGGCGGTTGCTCATCATGCAGGATGGTTTTTTGCTCCTTGCCCACTGTGACCTGCACCGGGACGATCTCGGCCGCGAAGCTGCCATTGCTGATCGCCGCTTGTGCGCGGCTCAGGGATGCAATGGCAAACGCATCCTGGGCCTCGCGGGTAAAGCCGTTATGTTGTGCGCAGTCCTCGGCAAAGGTGCCCATCAGGCGGCCTTTGTCGTAAGCGTCTTCCAGGCCGTCGAGGAACATATGGTCGAGCACGCGGCCGTGGCCCATGCGATAGCCACTGCGTGCGCGGTCCAGCAGGTACGGCGCGTTGGACATGCTTTCCATGCCGCCGGCAATCACCACATCAACGCTGCCGGCCAGCAGCGAGTCATGGGCAAGCATCGTCGCCTCCATGCCCGAGCCGCACATTTTGTTGAGGGTGGTGCAGCGGGTGGCCTTGTCCAGCCCGGCGCCAAGCGCGGCCTGGCGTGCCGGGGCCTGGCCGAGGCCGGCCGGCAGTACACAGCCGAACAGCACCTCATCCACGGCATCGCTGGCGATGCCGGCACGCTCGACGGCGGCGCGAATCGCCGCGGAGCCCAGTTGCGGCGCGGTCAGGCCTTTGAGATCGCCCTGGAACCCGCCCATGGGGGTGCGTGCGGCGCTGACAATTACGATGGGGTCACTCATGACGCTTCCTCTCTTACTTGGCTGCCATGCGCAAGGCGCCGTCGAGACGGATCACCTCGCCATTGAGCATGCTGTTTTCAATAATGTGCCGAACCAACGCGGCGTATTCGCTCGGTTTGCCCAGGCGTGGCGGGAACGGCACGCCAGCGGCCAGGGAATCGCGGACTTCCGGGGTCATGCCGGCCATCATCGGGGTTTCGAAAATGCCGGGGGCGATGGTCATCACCCGAATGCCGAAGCGTGCTAATTCACGCGCGGCGGGCAGGGTCAGGCTGGCGATCGCACCTTTGGACGCAGCATACGCCGCCTGGCCGATCTGCCCGTCAAACGCCGCCACCGACGCGGTATTGATGATCACGCCGCGTTCACCGTCGGCGTCCGCCTGGGTTTCTGCGATGGCCGCAGCGGCCAGGCGCAGCAGGTTGAAGCTGCCGATCAGGTTGACGTTGATCACCTGGGCAAAGCTGGCCAGGCCATGGGGGCCGTTCTTGCCGAGGATCTTCTCGCCACGTACCACACCGGCGCAGTTCACCAGCCCGTGCAAGCCCCCAAAGGCCGCAACGGTGGCCTGCACGGCGGCTTCGGCAGCGGCTTCCTGGCTGATGTCCGCCACCGCGCTGCGGGCGTTGTCGCCCAGTTGTTTGGCCTTGGCCGCGACGGCATCGGCGTTCAGGTCCACCAGCATCACCTTGGCGCCAGCGGCGACCAGCATGTCAGCGGTGGCTGCGCCGAGGCCCGACGCGCCGCCGCTGACCAGAAAAACCTTGTTTGCAATCTGCATCGTTGTTTCCTTGAAAAGTGGATCAGGCCAACACGGCTTGCGCCTTGGCGATTTCCTGATTACGCAAAATGAAGCGCTGCAGCTTGCCGCTCGGGGTCTTGGGCAAGTCGCTGACAAATTCGATTTCCCGCGGGTAGGCATGCGCGGCCAGGCGCTGGCGTACATGCAGGCGCAATTCCTCGGCCAGCTCGGGGGTGGCGCGGAACTGTTCGTTGATCACCACGAAGGCTTTCACCAGTTCGGTGCGTTCCGCGTCGGGCTTGCCGACGACCGCCGCTTCCACCACCGCCGGGTGTTCGACCAGCGCGCTTTCCACATCGAACGGGCCGACGCGGTAGCCGGAAGTGGTGATCACATCGTCACTGCGCCCGACGAAGCTGATGCTGCCGTCAGGGTTCAGTTCGACGGTGTCGCCGCTGAGGTAGTACTTGCCGACAAACGCCTTGGTCCGCACGCCGTCATAGCCGGCGAACCAACACATCGGCGATTGCTCACGGTCGACGGCGAGAATCCCCGGCTGGCCGGCGGGCAATTCCTGGTGATCGTCGTCCAGCACCACGATGCGATGCCCCGGCGAGGCAAAACCCGCCGAACCGACATGCACCGGGTGTTCCAGGCCGTGGTGATTGCACAGCACCATACCCAACTCGGTCTGGCCGTAATGGTCATGGATGGTCACCCCCAGGTTGTCGGCAAACCAGCGGATCACTTCCGGGTTCAGCGGCTCGCCGGCGCTGCTGACAATACGCAGCTTGCCCTTGATCGAGCGGGCGAATTGCTCGCCGCCGGCAATCAACAGGCGATACGCGGTCGGCGAGCCGGTCAGGTTGGTGATCCCATACTTATTGATCACCCGGCAGGTGCTTTCGAGGGTGAACGGGCCATCGTAGAAAGTAATCGGGTGGCCCATGGACAACGGTCCGGTCACACCGAAATAGATGCCATAGGCCCAGCCCGGGTCGGCAACGTTCCAGAATGCGTCTTCGGGGCGCAGGTCCACCGCGTCGCGGGTGTAGCTCTGGAACGCAACAATGGCCTTGAGCGGCACCGACAGCGCTTTCGACGGGCCGGTGGTGCCCGAGGTGAACATCAGCAGGAACGGGTCGTCAGCGCCCAGCAGCACCGGCTCGCAGTGGTTGGAATAGGTGGCCAGCTCGGCCCAGAAGCTGAAATCACCGCGTACCAGGCCTTCGCCCTTGGCGCCAGTGACCGTGACGATCGTCGGGCAGCCCTCCACTTGCGCGAGCTTGGGCCGGTTCACCGCATCGGTGACCACCACGGCCGCGCCGGAACTGTTCAGGCGATGCTCAATGGCCTTGGGGCCGAAGGCGGTGAACAACGGTTGGTAGACGGCGCCGATGCGCCAGGTCGCAAGGACCACCACCAGTAATTCGGCGGTGCGTGGTAACAGGCCGGCCACCTTGTCGCCGCGTTTGACGCCCTGGGCCAGCAGGAAATTGGCGAAGCGTGCAGCCTGGTCTTGCAAGTCGCTGAAGGTGGATGTGGCACTGCGCCCATCCTTGCCTTCCCAGAACAGCGCAATGCGCCCTGGTAACGCATGTCGGTCGCAGCATTCCACGCAGGCATTGAGGCCTTGCAGGTTACCGGCCAAGGCGCTGTCGACGGTGTGTTGGTAATCAAACTCGGTAGTGGCAGCCAAATAGTCACGCATCGCTTCAAATCCTTCAGTATTTTTATTTTCAGGACGTTTTTTCGGACGAGAGCCGCGGAAATAGTCGCTCTAGAGCGCTGCAGCAGCAATGGTCAAAGCCACCAACATGCCTGACTGGTTTGGCCAATGCCGCTTGATCATAGACCCCGCCGATCAAGCGGTCGGCCCAAGCGATTGGACGCGCCGGCCGCCAGCTTCTAACCTGATGGCCTGCGCCACCGAAGAAGCCCCTCCCGATGATCGTTCGCCCCAAACCCAACCTGCTGGGCATTCTGTTTTCGCTCAAGGGCTCGATCGCCAAGCGCATCGCCCTGCGCAGCCTGCTGGTCACGTTGCTGGCCTCGGTCATCGTGCTGGTGGAAACCCTGCACCCGGCCTATTTCTCCAAGGTCAATGCCACGCCGTTCACCTTGCTCGGGCTGTCGCTGTCGATCTTCATGAGTTTTCGCAACAACGCTTGCTACGACCGCTGGTGGGAAGGCCGCAAGCAACTCGGGCAGATGACCATTGAAGTGCGCTCACTGATCCGTGAAACCCAGGTATTCAGCGACCCGCTGGAGCGGGCCGGCCTGCTGCGCGGCCTGTGCGGCTTTGCCCATGGATTGATCGCGCGCCTGCGCCTGGAAGATGAGGCGCGAGCGGTGAAGCCCTGGATCGACGTCGAATCAGGCCACCCCAACCTCCCGGACCAGGTCCTGCAACAGCTCGGCGCGCGGTTTTCCGGGCTGGCCGAACGGGGCGTGATCAGTGAATGGCGCTACACCCAGCTGGAAACCCGACTGGTCAGCCTGACCCAGGTGCAGGCAGCGTGCGAGCGGATCAAAAGCACACCGCTGCCCTTCCCCTACACCCTGCTGCTGCACCGCACCATTTACCTGTTCTGCATTCTGTTGCCGTTTGCCATGGCCGAACCGCTGGGCTGGCTGACACCGGTGTTCACCGCAATCGTCAGCTACACCTTCTTTGGCCTCGACGAAATCGGCGACGACCTGGAGGACCCCTTCGGCTTCGATGAGAACGACCTGCCCTGCAACGCGATCGTGCAGACCCTGGAGCGCGAGATCCTGGCGGCCCTCGGCGAAACGGCCTTGCCGCCTGCCCTGGAGCCGGTGGAATACGTGCTGACCTGATACAGGTTTGACACTCGCCGTGGTCTGACCGAAGCTGAGAGCTTTGCCCTAGCTGCCTAAGCTCTCGGACGCCTGCATGTCAAAGTCACGCCGTTACTCCATCATCGGCCTGTGCGCCCTGTTGTTGATTGTGCTGATCACCTGGTATTTCTCCCGTTCCACCCCGGTGGCCGTGCCGCCCGCCATTGCCCATGGCTACGCGAAAGCCTTGAAACAGGCGCGCAACGGCGAACCGGGCGCCGCCCGCGTGCTGTACCAGCAACTGGCCCGGCCGGACTTGTCCGACGAGCGTCGTGTGGCCTTGCACGCCGAGCTGCCCAATTACCCCAGCCCCCAGGCACTGAAGCTCGCCGACAAGGACCTGGCCGATGACTCGCCGCAGGTGCGTGAAGCGGCGATTCACAGCATCGTCGGCCTGGTGCCCACGGGCCAGCGCACGCTGCTGCTCGGGCCGTTGCTCGACGATCCGCAACAAGACGTGCGCTTTGCCGCCGCCAACGCATTGCTCGGCCTCTCGCCCGACACCCTCGGCCTGTATTTCGGGCCCTTGCAGCAGGTACTCGATGAGTTCGTGAAGAAGCTCAAGGCGCAACCTGAAACCGCCGAAGGTTGGCTCCAACTGGCGCGCCTGTACATCCACAGCGCGCTGTTGCCGGAGGCGCAGAACGCCCTGGAGCAAGCGATGCGCCTGCAGCCGGACAACCTGCAAGCCGTGGTTGCGCAAATCGAACTGCTGGATAAACAAGGCAAGACCGACGAGTCCCGCCAACTGCTGGCCCGCCAGCTCGCGGCGCACCCCGAATCCGCGTACCTGCAACACGCCCTGGGCATGTGGTTGCTGCACCATGGCGAGCGTGCTTACGCCTTGCTCGGCCTGTCCAAGGCAGTGGAACTGGAACCGAGCAATCAGGATTACCGTTACGACCTGGCCACCACCCTGCACGCTCAGGAAGAACTCGAAGCCGCCCAGCGCCAGTTGGAAGAAATCATCCAGCGCCACCCGGCCAATCGCAAGGCGCGAGTGCTGCTGGTCAGCTACTGGAAAGAAAGCGGTCAATTGCAGAACGTTCAGGTGCTGCTGGCGCAGTTGGAGCAACAAAACCCGGATGATCCGGCGCTGCAACAGGGCCTGTAGGCGCGCCGCATCGCCGCCCAGGCGCTGACATTGCGCGCAAAAGACAAAAAGGTGGAACCCCGCTCATACGCCAGGGTCAAGAAGGTATAGCGCGCTCGAACGAACGCGCACCCCTTACTCGTATGTGACCTGAGGGCACTTCTTGTCTATGTCCAACGCGCTGTTATCCGAAAAGGCGGCCACCGGTATTGAAGGTCTTGATGACATTCTTTGCGGCGGCTTGTCCCGCAGCCATCTGTTTCTGCTCGAAGGCGAACCAGGGACCGGCAAAACCACCGTCGCCCTGCACTTCCTGAAGGCAGGAGCAGAAAATGGTGAACGCTCGCTCTATATCACCTTGTCCGAAACCGAACGTGAATTGCGCCAGGGCGCAAAATCCCACGGCTGGGATCTGGATGACAATATCCATATTTTCGAGCTGACCCCGCCGGAAAGCCTGCTCAATGCCGAACAGCAGCAAAGCCTGTTGTACTCTTCCGACCTGGAACTGGGCGAGGCCACGCGGCAGATCTTTGAAGTGGTGGAACGGGTAAAGCCGACCCGCGTGGTGGTCGACAGCCTCTCCGAAATCCGCCTGCTGGCGCAAAGTTCCCTGCGTTATCGACGACAGATCCTGGCGATCAAGCACTATTTCGTGCGCTACGACGCCACGGTGTTGCTGCTCGACGACCTGACCACCGAATCCCTCGACAAAACCGTACACAGCGTCGCCCACGGGGTGATTCGCCTGGAAGAACTGACGCCCAATTACGGCGCCGAACGCCGTCGCGTGCGGGTCGTGAAGTACCGCGGCCAAAAGTACCGCGGCGGCTTCCACGATTTCACCATCATGGGCGATGGCGTGCATGTGTTCCCGCGGCTGGTGGCGGCCGAGCATCGCGGCGGCTATGTGCGCGAGACCCTGAGCAGCGGCATTCGCGAACTGGATGCCTTGATGGGCGGCGGAGTCGAGACCGGCTCCAGCAGCCTGATCCTCGGCCCCGCCGGCACCGGCAAGTCGCTGATCTCGATGGTGTTTGCCGCCGCCGCCGTGGCGCGGGGCGAAAAAGCCGCGCTGTTCATCTTCGATGAGGAACTGGGCCTGCTCTTCGAGCGCATGAAAAACATGGGCATCGACCTCGCCGCGCTGCAAGCCACCGGCAACCTGCTGATCGAACAAGTCGACGCGGCCGAGTTGACCCCCGGCGAGTTCTCGCACCGCGTGCGGCGCTGCGTGGATGAGCGCGGGATCAAGACTGTGGTGATCGACAGCATCAACGGCTATCAGGCCGCCATGCCGGAAGAAAATGCGCTGATCCTGCACATGCACGAACTGCTGCTGTATCTCAACCGCCGCGGCGCCGCCACGTTCATGACCGTCGCCCAGCACGGCCTGGTCGGTGACATGCAGGCGCCCGTCGACATTACCTACCTCGCCGACACGGTCATTCTGCTGCGCTATTTCGAAGCGCTGGGCAAGGTGCGCCGCGCCATTTCAATCATCAAGAAACGCACCGGTGCCCATGAATCGACCATTCGCGAGTACCGCATCAGCAGCCAGGGCATGACTGTCGGCGAGCCGCTCGATAATTTCCAGGGCGTACTGCGCGGTATCCCCACGTACATGGGCGCCGGCTCTCCTCTGCTCAAGGATGAGGGCCAGTGACGAGCCTATCCCCCGTCTCCGAGCGCGCCATCGTACTTGCGCCGATGGGCCGCGACGGCGCGTTGGCGCTGATGATGCTCAACGAGGCCGGTTACAGCGGAGTGATCGCCACGGGCCTGACGGCCTTGTGCAACGCACTGGAAGAAGGGGCCGGCCTGCTGATTATTGCTGCCGAAGCCTTGCGCGGCGTCGATCTGGAGCCGCTGCTCGAGTATTTGCACCAACAGCCTGCGTGGTCGGATTTGCCCATCGTATTGATGACCCATCACGGCGGCGCCGAGCAGAACGGTTCCTCGCACCTGAGCGGGTTATTGGGCAATGTCACCTTCCTCGAGCGGCCTTTCCATCCTGTGACGTTGATCAGCCTGGTTACGGCGGCACTGCGCGGACGACGCCGACAATACGATGCGCGCGACCGGCTGATCGACCTGAGCGAAAGCGAACTGCGCTTGCAACGCACGCTGGAGACGCTCGAGCAGCAAGTAGAAGAACGCACGGCGCAGCTGCGCAGCAATGAAGAAGCACTGCGTCAATCGCAGAAGATGGAGGCCGTCGGCCAGTTGACCGGCGGCATCGCCCATGACTTCAACAACATGCTCACCGGCATCATCGGCAGCCTGGAGTTACTGCGCAGGCGCGTCTCCCGCGGCAAGCTGGACGACCTGGACAGCCTGATCGACCTGGGCGTCACCTCCGCCAACCGGGCCGCCGGCCTTACCCACCGCCTGCTCGCGTTCTCCCGGCGGCAGTCGCTGGATTCAAAACCCGTCGAGATCAACCAACTGGTGACCTCCATGGGCGAACTGTTGCAACGCAGCATCAATGAAAGCATTGCGCTGGACATGCGCCTCAGCGACCCGCTCTGGACCGCCGAAGCCGACCCCAACCAGTTGGAAAGCGCGCTGCTCAACCTAGTGATCAACGCACGCGATGCCATGCCGAACGGCGGCAACCTCACCGTGGAAACCAGCAACCGCCATCTCGACAGCGTGTTCACCGCCGCCTACGGCACATTGCAACCCGGTGACTACGTTGAATTGAGCGTCAGCGACAGCGGCTGCGGTATCCCGGAAAGTGTTATGGGGCGTGTCTTTGACCCTTTCTTCACCACCAAACCGATCGGCCAGGGCACCGGCCTCGGCCTGTCGATGATTTACGGCTTTGCACGGCAATCCGGTGGCCATGTGACGATCCACAGCGAAGTCGGAAAAGGCACTACCGTCAGCCTGTTCCTGCCGCGTTTCGTCGGTGAAATGGTCGTGGCCGAAGCGGCGAACCCCGCGCGGCTGCCCTTTGCCAATGCCGGTGAAACAGTGTTGATCGTCGAGGACGACCCGGCGGTACGGGTGCTGGTCAGCGCGGTGCTCAAGGAACTGGGCTATGCCTTTGTCGAGGCCAGCGATGCCAACACCGCACTGCCGATCATCGAGTCCGACCAGCGCATTGACCTGATGATCAGCGACGTCGGGCTGCCGGGCATGAACGGCCGGCAACTGGCGGAAATCGGCCGGCAGATTCGGCCGGAACTCAAGGTCCTATTTATCACCGGCTATGCCGAACACGCGGCGGTGCGCGGTGGTTTTCTGGACCCTGGGATGCAGTTGATTACCAAGCCGTTCACGTTTGATCTCTTGACGGCGAAAGTCAGGGAAATGATCCGCGCAGCCGCCAGCCAAGCGGAGGCAATCGGCAACAAGGTGCAATAAAGCCACGGTTCGAAAATGGAATCGGTCAAGGGGCTTGGGTACGAAGGATTACCACTGGGACCTGGAATTTTCACCCAGTGGACCTCAATCCTGATGATAGAGCCGCCACCCATGACGATTTCCAACAGCCTTGCCCACGCTTTTCCCCCGCATTCTTCCATTGCCAGCGACACGCTGGAGCCAGTCGAACAGGTAGCTGTAGAGCCTGACCGCGAAAGCCCCCACCTATCTGCCCCTGGCGATTCCCCCCGGGCCAGGGGCGACAGTGCGTTGGCGCAGAACTACGGCAAGGCATTGCAGGGCTTCAGCGGCGTTCCCGCCCACGACAACGCGATCATGGTGGATATTCCGCCGAATTCAACATTTGGCCAGTGGTGGAAGTTACTAGGCAATGCCGCTCGGTCGCCGGAGTTCCTCGACTGGCGGCTCACGGTCAGAGCCCTGCCCGACTCGATCAAAATCCTGCCGCAAAGTGGTCAAGTCACCTACCGTGTAACCCCAGATGTTTCGCTCAATGCGCCCTTACAGTTGCGTGCGAGCGAGGACAAGCGCTGGTCGGCGGTGCGAGAACCGTTAATGAATATCGGAGGGGTCATCTCCGACAGGAACAGGCCGTTTCCCCTTCCGTCGTCCGAGAGCACCAACCGTGCGCCGGCCTGGCTGGTTGGGCAGTTCTACAAAGAGCCGACGCGAATCGCCCCTTCCGAGCTCCAGCAACGTGCCGCCGAGCTGGAGCGCGATAAAACCTTTGCCCCGCTTGACCCCGCTGTATTCCCTGGGCTCCAGGAAACGCGCAGCGAGGACGCACTCGAGCAGCAGCAGACGCTGCTGGGGAACATCAACAACCGGCACCAAGCGACTGTGTTGTTGAAGCATCTGGGGACAGTGCTTGCCTCAGGCAGCCTTCAGCTGTCGCAGGTCCCCGCGTATCTGCGTGAAACCACCTTCGAATTGAACCCCCACTCCTCATACGAACGGGACCGAGACGTGCAGCAAGGAGGCGTGGCTAGCCTGGCTGATTTTCTTGAATACCACGGCTTTGAAAAACCCGGCACCGCACAGGACGTGGAGAACCTCAGGCGATTCCTCCTCACCCCCACACCGCGAAGCCCCGTCCATGGTAACTACGGCGGTGCCCTGTCCTGGCCGCAGCCGATTGACACGGACACCCAGCGCCAACTGTTGGCGTTCTTGCAGCACGGCAATGTGGGTGACCTGAACCTGGGGAGCAACCGCAATGTGTTGGAAGCGTTGATGCCAGGTGTAGCAGTCGAAGCCCACGAGCTTCGCAACCCACGGCAACTGCTCGACCGCATCATCCAGTCGCCCAAGGGCCAGGCGCTGGGGGCGGCCATCCAGGCCAAGTTCAACACACTGTCGGTCAAAGGCAGCGTCAATGACTGGTTAATGGCGGCCTTGAACCTGAATTACACCGATGCATTCACCCAGGCAACCTTGCCCCAGAAGCACATTTCAGGCTTTGACCTGGCCGGCCAGCAGCTTAAAGGCAAACCTTTATCAGAGACGGCCCAGCGTGTGGCCGACCATTTGTACTACGTCACGAAAGAGGCTTCGTCACCGGAAAAAGCCAATATCCAGGCCAACCTGAAACTGGCCTCCAAGGCGCCAGAGTTGCTGGTCAAGGATATCCCCACCACGGTCACTCACGGCTCCCCCGCCCACGTCAGCCTCAGTACCGCGGTGGCGCGCATAGAGGCTGAGACGCCGGGCCGGGCATCCACCATGAGTTACGGCGAGGTCATGTTGTACGCGGATATCGCCCCGGTGTCCCAGGCTCAGCGTCAGATCGAATATGTCGCCCAGCATGACGCGCTCAAGGAATGGGGCCTGACCAACAGCATCGTCACGAGTGTGACGTCGCCCGCAGATATGCAAACCATCGCCGACGCCTTTAACCAGCAGGTCGGCGAACTGCGAACAGCTTCCGAAGCACAGCGCACGCCCGCGCCGGCGTCTCGCAAGGAGATGGCCCTGGCCGAACTGCGCGAAGTTTTGGGCGATGACGCGCGCCTGGAACTGAAGTGCATCGTACTGGACACTTACGATAAAGATCGACCCGGGCCCTATTCGATATTGGACTTGTACATGGAGAACATGCTGCACAACCCGCCCAATGTGCCCTACCACCCGGCCCGGCACAACAACGCGTCACACCCCAATCAATGGGTGATCGAGCCTTACACACCACCGCGCAGGGGCCCCGGACGCTCTGCTGCCAACACGCCCAACTTCACCCTCGAGGAGGTCTTGAGCAAGACGCAAAACCTGAAAAATATCAGCAGGGAATTCGTCAGTGAGTTCCAACAGTTTGGTCGCGCCCTCGACAGCAGCGTCGCCACGCAGGTCAAGCACCTGATCGCCCAGTTGCCGCTGGAGGACCGGCAGAATATCGAATACGGAAGCCTTTCGATCTTCAAGGAGTTCAAGGGCGAACATCAGCTCAGCGGTATCGTCCGGGTCCCGGCTGCCGACGGCAACCCTGTGCTATTGAAAGTGATGCGCGACGGGATTGCCCATACCTATGAACTGAATGTCCAGAAGAACACGCTCACCAAACGCGGGGACCTCGGCGATTTCCAGCCCGGTTATCAGCCTGGGGCTCATATAGAAGACGGAAAACCGCGCGATAACAACACGCCGTATACCGACATGGTCCCCGTCACACTGTCCATTCCCGATGAAGGTTCCCCGCTGGTACGGCAACAGCTGCTACAAGAAAACACCGACACCGCCGGGCCGTTGAACAGTTTCGCCAGCCCCCGGAGCGCGGCCATCGGTGCCACGGTGGCCAAGGTCAGCAGCGTATGGGGCGCGCTGGAGGCCGAGGCTCGAGGGGTGACGACGGTTGAGTCCGAGGTACCCTTTTACAAAAAGTTAAATGAGTTGCTTCTTAACCTGATCCCATTACGGTCAGCCATCAAGCATTTTACGGAGGGCAACCTCGGCGAAGGGATCATCGACTTATCACTCGACCTGTTTGGCATCATGACCGTTGGAGCCTCCACCGTAGGGAAACTGGCTAACGTTGCAACCAAGACCCTGTCTGCCGGTAGCAAGGCCTTGCATATAGGAAAGACCCTGGGGTTGAGCGCGATCAGCCTGGTTAATCCGTTGGACGGCGCGGCGGATTTACTGCGCGCTACCGGTCGCGGCGTGGCAAGCGTCGGTAAACGCGTCATCACCGACACGATTCAAGACATCCGGCACCTACGCGGCACCCACACTGGCTACGACCTGGTCGCCGCGAGCAAACAATACGACGCAGCAGCGATGGGTACCTTCAAGACGTCCGGCGAGACCTTGCAAGGTGCCGCGGTTCTTCAGGACGGTAAATGGTATGCCTTTGATACGACGACCCGACGCCCGTTTGGCAAAGCACTGGACGATTTCCAGCCGTCAATACGAGGCGGTACTCAGGAGCTTCATGCGTGGCAAAACACGCAGCGCGCGCTCTCGCCGGAGTCGATTCAAATTCGAAAAGACTGGGGAAAGCTACTGGATCGTTACCAGGGCGATGGGGTGACGCCCAGCGCAGCATTTATGAGTGGCTATGAGGACGGCGCGCCGGAACTGATTAAAGGCTATGCCAAGGGCATGAAATCAGAAGACGTGATGAAACTGGCGCTACGCCCGGACAAAACAGCAAAAGAGGTGGGCACCTTGGTCCGCCAGCAGGAAAGGCTGGCTGTCCAGCACGGGCTCAACGGCACACAGCATTTCAACGCCCACGTAAATGCCGTCGGAGGAACGTTCACCCCCGTACCTCAGACCTTCTACCTTAGCCAGGTCAACCGCCTTTCCGATGGGCAGTGCGCCGCTCTCTCGCGTACGTTCGCATCGGCCAAGGCGCAAGGAAAAGAACGCGTATTTATTGACAACCTGTACGTTGCCGCCGCCAATCCGCGGGCTGAGGGGTCGCGAGTATTTGCTCGCACATTAGACGATGTGCAAAAAAGCATCAGTATACCGACCATGTTTCACGCCGGTAACCCACAGCGCCAGGTAACGTATCAGGACATGATTACGGAACTGGCCAATGCGCCTGGGGGCAAGACCGTGATGATCGACTCTCCCGGCCATGCGATGGTGGCCGGGTCCGTGCCGGATGGCGACGGTAAGAAGTTCTTTTTTTACGACCCGAATGTTGGGGTGGCCGAGTTTTCAAGCGAGGCCATGATGAGGCGTGGTCTCGAAAAAATATTCAATGACAAGAAGCTGCCGGTCCAATACAAAACTTATAGCAATGACCCCAAAAAACTTGAATTCAAGATCAGCGACCATCACGAGTCGTGGATAAGCACCGCGAGTCTTCATGACAGACCGGTCAAACGGCTTTATGAAGAATCCATCCCGACGACGGTTACTCACCTGAAGCCCCCCGCCCCGACCCACCACATCACTATGTCGGATTACAAGGACGTCACCGTCACTGACCCGACCGCAATCATCAGCACCCGTGGCATCAGTGATTGTACGGCCCTGGCGGTGCTTACCGACTTGAAAGAGGGTGTCTACCAGAAACGAACATTAATGCACTTCCAAGGCGGCGTGCCGACGACAGAACAACAGCGCGTGCTGAAACAACTGGAGGGATCGTTAGACCAGACAAGCAAAGTGATTTATGTGGGCGGCGATTATGTCCGGACCATTCCGGGATTAGGCATCGCTCTGAAACAAGGTGACGCCGGTGAACAAGTGCTGTTCAACATCGCAAACAAATACCCGGCGTCCACTACGATCGCAACGGCCAACCGTATTGACATAAAACCCGATGGATCGTTTGAGCTCTTCGAGGGAACCAACCCCGCACGGGTACTTGATTCACATGCAAAGGACGAGGTGCTTGCCTGGTAATCCTGACCGGCCAGGGGCATCAGCGGTTGTTGGACTGACACATGCAGGTGTCACGCCAACAACCGCAGGATATGTTCTTGCAGGGTATCCAGGTCGAACGGCTTGGCCAGGATCGGCGCCTTGCGTGTGATCGGGCTGTCGCAGTCACGAATTTCCTGCGGATAGCCACTGATAAAAATCACCTTCAGCTCCGGGCGCAACTTCACTGCCGGCTCGGCGATCTGCACGCCGGTGACGCCGCCAGGCAGGCGATAGTCCGTCACCATGAGGTCCAGGTGCGGTTTACTGGCGAGGATTTCAAAAGCCTGCTCCCCATTGATCGCCTTCAATACCCGATAGCCCAGGCCTTTGAGGTATTCATCCAGGACAAACATAATCGATTCGTCGTCCTCGACGATCAGAACGACATCTTGTGCATCTTCACTCATGGGAAGCCTTTGTCCGGTCAATTGCTGCACTTACGACCATGCAGTCACGCAGAGGTTGCGTCGAAGTGACGATTGTTTTCACGCCGACGCGTCCAGGGGCAGGCACACCCGGAACAGGGCGCCCTCGCCTATCTGGCTCTCCACCTCGATGGTACCGCCATGGGCCGCGACGATCTGTTCGGAAATAAACAGCCCGAGGCCCAGACCGGCGGCCACATGGCTGGCGGACACGCGCTCGAACTGCTGGAAAATGCGCTTCTGATTGTCGGCGCTGATGCCGATCCCGTGGTCCCGCACCTCCAGCCGTGCTTCGCCGTGTTCGCTGTACACCCGCACGCCCACCGGGCTCTTGGCCCCATAGCGCAAGGCGTTGGTCAGCAGGTTGGACACCACTTGCTCGATGCGGAATTCATCCCAGCTGCCTTCCACCGGGCCTTCCGCCTCCAGTTGCATGGACGACTCGGCGGCGGCCACTTGCGGCGCGAAGTTTTCCAGCAGGTTGCGCACCAGTTGCGTGAGGTCGAAGCGCGCCGGACGAATCGACAGTTTGCCGGTGCGGATGCGCGACACGTCGAGCATGTCTTCGATCAGCCGGATCAGGCTCTGGATCTGCCGCTCATCGCGGTCGACCATGGCGCGCATCTTCTCCAGGGTGAACGCGGCGGCGTTGTCCCGGGCCAGGTGCATCTTGCGCAGTTGGGTTTCGAGAATCAGCCCGTTGAGTGGCGTGCGGACTTCGTGGGCGACGATCGACATGAAGTCATCGCGCATGCGTACCGCCTGCTCCAACTCTGCTTGAGTGGCCTGCAGGCGTGTCAGCAGCAACTCCTGTTCGCGGCGGCTGCGCTCCAGCGCTTCCACCTGCTGCTTCATCGCCTTGCTCTGGCGGTACAGGTCGACGAACACATTGACCTTGCTCTTCACCGCATGGATATCCAGCGGCTTGTGCAGGAAGTCCACGGCCCCGCTTTCATAACCCTTGAAGGCATAGTTGAGTTCGCGGCCGGCGGCGCTGACGAATACGATCGGGATGTTCTTGGTCTTTTCGGTGCCGCGCATCAGCTCGGCCAACTCGAAACCGTTCATGCCGGGCATCTGCACATCGAGGATCGCCATGGCGAACTCGTGCTCCAGCAACAGGGATAAGGCCTCGTCGGCGCTCAAGGCCTTGAAGACCTGGCGGTCCTCGCGCTTGATCAGCGCTTCGAGGGCCAGCAGGTTTTCCGGCAGATCGTCGACGATCAGCAGTTTGGCCTGGATAGTACTTAACATGGGGAAGATTCCAGGGAAGCCAGCAATGAGGCAATGCGGCTCAAGGTCAGAATATGGTCAGGCGTGTGCAGGGCCAGGGCCGCCCGCGGCATCACGGCAATCCGTGCTTCGTCGGGGTCCTGTACGACAGTGATACCGCCCGATTGCTTGACGTGGGCCAGCCCTTGGGCGCCGTCCTGGTTCGCACCGGTCAGCAGTATGGCCAGCAGGCGCTTGCCGTAGACATCACCGGCCGAGGCGAACAGGTAATCGATGGCGGGCCGGGAATGGTGTACCCGGTCTTCCTGGCTCAAAGACAGGCTGCGGTCATGCTCCACCGACAAATGATAGCCGGGGCTGGCGAAGTACAAGGTGCCCGGTTGGATCACTTCCTTGTCCTGGCCTTCGCGTACCGGAATCTGCAAACGCCGCGCAAACACTTCCGCCAACTGGCTACGGCGCTCGTCCGGCAGGTGCAGCACGGCAATGATCGGCAGCCCGAAGGCCTGCGGCAGATCGCTAAAAATACTCAGCAACGCCTCAACGCCGCCGGCGGACGCGCCGACGACAATGGCTTCTATCCCACACATGGGGTTGGCGGCAGCGTCGTTCATGATTTCCGGTAGATCCGTTCCTGTTTGACCAAGGGCTCGAATTGCTTGTTGTAGGCGGAAAAATCCAGGGTTTCCTTGCTGCCCAGCACCAGGAAGCCACGATGACACAGCGACTCATGAAACAATCCAAACGCCCGATCCTGCAATTTTTTATTGAAGTAAATCAATACATTGCGACATGAAATTAATTGAGTTTCTGAGAAAACACTGTCGGTTGCCAAGCTGTGATCGGCGAACGTGACATTCTCGCGCAACGTCTTGTCGAAGATCGCATGATCGTAAGCCGCCGTGTAGTAATCAGCAAAGGAACGCTGCCCACCGGCCTGCTGGTAGTTGGCGGTATAGGCACGCACATTCTCCAGGGAAAAAATCCCCTGCTTGGCCTTATCCAGCGATGCCGGGTTGATGTCGGTGGCGTAGATGATGGTGCGTTCCAACAGCCCTTCTTCGCGCAGCAGGATCGCCATGGAGTACACCTCCTCCCCCGTGCTGCAACCGGCGATCCAGATCTTGATCGACGGATACGTCTTGAGCAGCGGCACCACTTCCTGGCGGATCGCGAGGAAGTGCGAGGGGTCGCGAAACATCTCGCTGACCGGAATCGTCAAAAACTGCAGCAATTGCATGAACGCTGCCGGATCGTGCAGGACGCGCTCCTGCAACGCCGAAATCGTCGCGCATTCAAACTGGCGCAGGGCGTGGGCCACACGGCGTTTGACCGACGCACCGGAGTAGTCGCGAAAGTCATAGCTGTACTTGAGGTAGATCGCCTCAATCAGCAGGCGCAGCTCAATATCACTGCTTTTTTCCAAAAAACTGCGTTCCACTTAAATACGTTCCATCTTCGGTAACCAGACGCGAATCAGCGAGAACAGGCGATCCAGGTCAATCGGCTTGGCCAGGTAATCGTTGGAGCCGGCCGCCAGGCAACGCTCCTGATCGTCCTTCATGGCCTTGGCCGTCACGGCGATGATCGGCAGCTTCTTCCAGCGCGGGTCCTGGCGGATCAGGGCGGTGGCCTCGTAACCGTCCATTTCCGGCATCATCACGTCCATCAGCACCAGGTCGATATCATCGACTTCATTGAGCCTGGCGATGGCTTCATGGCCGTTACGCCCGATCACCACCACGGCGCCTTTGTGCTCCAGGGCGCTGGTCAGGGCGAAGATGTTGCGCACATCGTCGTCCACCAACAGGATCTTGCGCCCTTCGAAGACCTTGTCGCGGCTGCGCGCGGTCTTGAGCATCTTCTGGCGTTCATGGGACAGCTGCGATTCGACTTTGTGCAAAAAGAGTGTGACTTCGTCGAGCAGGCGCTCCGGCGAACGGGCGCCCTTGATGATGATCGAGCGCGAATACTTGCGCAGCTCGGCCTCTTCGTCGCGGGTCAGGTTGCGCCCGGTGTAGACTATCACCGGCGGGAACGAGCAGATATCCTCGGTGGCCATGCGCTTGAGCAGCTCGTTGCCGAGCATGTCGGGCAACTTGAGGTCGATGATCATGCAGTCGTAGATGTTCGTGCGCAGCAGGTCGAGGGCTTCCTGGGCAAAGCCGACGGCGGTGATCTCGATGTCATCGTCGCCGATCAGGCGGGCAATGCTCTCGCGCTGCAGGTCATCGTCTTCCACCAGCAGCACGCGCTTGACCTTCTGGGTCAGCTTGGCTTCCAGGCGCGTGAATATATCCTTGAGCTCTTCGCGGGTGGTGGGTTTCACCGCGTAACCGATGGCGCCCATGTGCATGGCGGCTTCGACGCGGTCTTCCACGGAGATCACATGCACCGGGATGTGGCGGGTATTGGCGTGTTCCTTGAGGCGTTGCAGCACCGTCAGCCCGGAATGGTCCGGCAGGCGCATGTCGAGCAGGATCGCGTCGGGGATGTACTCCTCGGCCAGGCTGTAACCCTCATCCGCGCCATGGGCTACCAGGCAGTGGTAGCCCAACTCATGGGCGAGGTCGAACAGGATGCGCGCGAAGTTCGGTTCGTCTTCCACCACCAGGATGCAGCGCGTGGCGAACGGCGCTTTCTCGCGGTCGTCGGCAAAGCGCGGGATCTGTGTGGCATCGGCCACCGGCAGCGGCGAGACCGCGATGGGCTTGGGCGCCGGGGCGGCAATCACCTGGCGCGGTTGCTCGATAGGCGCAGCGTCTTCCTCGCGTTCGACGTACTGCTCCGGGATGACCAGGGTGAACGTGCTGCCCTGGCCGGGTTCGCTGGTGACGCTGATATAGCCGCCGAGCAACGCGGCCAGGTCGCGGGAAATCGACAACCCCAGGCCGGTGCCGCCATACCGGCGATTGGTGGTGCCATCGGCCTGACGGAAGGCTTCGAAGATGCTCTCCTGCTGGTCCAGAGCGATGCCTATCCCGGAATCGCGCACGGTAAAGGCGACGCCCTCCCCCGGCGCGCGGGACACCGACAGGCTGACCTGGCCCTGCTCGGTGAACTTGACCGCGTTGGACAGCAGGTTCTTGAGAATCTGCTCCAGGCGCTGGCGATCGGTAAAGAGCATGGTCGGCGTACCTTCCTGCACCTGCACCTGGAACCCCAGCTTGCGATCGGCCGCCAGCGGCTCGAACATCCCGCGCAGGCCATCGACCAGACGCGCCACGCTGGAGTTTTCCGGGCGCATTTCCAGCTTGCCGGCTTCGACCTTGGAGATATCGAGGATGTCGTTGATCAGGTTGAGCAGGTCATTGCCGGCGGAATAGATCGACTCGGCAAACTTGACTTGCTCGGCGCTGAGGTTTTCCTGAGGGTTCTCCGCCAGCAACTTGGCCAGGATCAGCGAGCTGTTCAGCGGCGTGCGCAGTTCGTGGGACATGTTGGCGAGGAATTCTGATTTGTACTTGCTCGAGCGTTGCAACTCGTCGGCGCGGTCTTCCAGCTCAAGCTGGGCCTGGTTGAGCTCGACGTTCTTGCGGTCCATGGCATCGCGCTGCTCGGCCAGGGTAAGCGTCTGCTCGGCCAATTGCTCGTTGGTCTGCTCGAGTTCCGCCTGTTGCGTTTCCAGGTGGGCCTGGGACTCCTTGAGGATGCGCGATTGCTCTTCCAGCTCTTCGTTGGCGGTCTTGAGCTCTTCCTGCTGCACTTGCAGCTCTTCGTTGAGCTGCTGGGTCTCGGCCAGCACTTCCTGCAAGCGCTGGCGATAGCGGGCGGCTTCGATGGAGGTACCGATATTGCCGGCGATGAGTTCCAGCAGTTCGATGTCGCGCTCCTGCAGCGGGCGCAGGAAACCCAGTTCGATCACGCCGTTGATCCGGTCGTCATCGCTGGTCGGCACCACCAGCACGCTGCGGGTCGTGCCTTCGCCCAGGCCGGAACTCACTTTGAAGTAATCCACCGGCACGTCGTCCAGGCGAATCAGGCGACCGAGCTGGGCGGCCTGCCCCACGATGCCTTCGTCGCTGTAGATCGCCTGCTCCTGCTGCTCCTGCTCGCGGGAGAAACCATAGGTGGCCACGCGCTTGAGGCCGCCGTGCTCTTCACGCACATACAGCGCCGCCACCACCGAGCCCATGTACTGGGCAAAGAACTGCAGGATATTGCGTCCCAACATGTTCAGGGTCAGTTGACCGAGCACCTGTTCGGCCAGTTCGGTCTGGCCATTGCGCAGCCAAGCTTGTTGCTCCAGACGCAATGCGATCTTCTGTTGCGACGCGAAGTTCGCACTGTAACTATCTGAAAGTGATAGTAAATTTTTACGACCAATGTAAGCCAGAAAGCCGCTCAGCCCCAGCACGAACACCAAGTACAGGGTGACGCTGATGAGGGTGGTACGGGTGACTTCCGCGTTGCGGGTAATCCGGAACTGTTGCTCCATCGCCACCGCGTCGTCGTATTCATTGCGAATCTCATCGGTCAGGCGTTTACCCCGGCCGGCTTTCACCGCGCTGCGGTAGTCGCCGTTCTCGCGCTGCATATCAATCATCGACTGGGCGTAGTTGTTCCACTCCAGTTGCAGGCTTTCCAGACGCTTGAGGCGATCTACCTGCTGGGGGTTGTCCGCCGCCAGTTCCTGCAAATTGTGTAAGTCGGCAATGATCCGCGGCTTGGCCACTTCATAGGGGTCGAGGAAATGCTCGTCGCCGGTGATCAGGAAGCCGCGCATGCCGGTTTCCAGGTCAACCGTCAGCTTGGACGTTTCGTTGAGGTTATTGATGACCCGATCGGTGTGCTCTACCCACTGGATCACCGACAACAAATAAGTGATCAGGCACACAAAAAACACCGCACTGAGCACACCCACACCGAGGGGCAGTGCGACGTTGCGGCTCAACAGCTTACGAAAGCTCTTTTCATCGACGGTCGACGCGGGAGTCATGGGCATGCCTTTGCCAAATGCGGAAAAACCGGGAGTTTGCCCCAAAGTTGCGGTTGAACGCTATTTTTCTGCCATGAACCGCTGCAACCCGAAACGGCGCAATCGGGCAACGGCACCCTGAACGCTGCCCATATCCCGTCACAGTTTCAGTTGCTCACACTCCGCCCGTGCTGAACCGGAACCTGGTTGATCAGCCTTTCCACAGACTAAAGCGTCTTGGGAATAAGGAAACTCCGCGAGAAAGGCGCTCACCTTCTGTTCAACAAAACGGTGCTCGTATGACTATTTCCTTGCAAACCCTCCCCAGCGTTTCATTGATGCCGCTCTCCACGCCACCCGCAATACCCGCCGCTACACCGCCGACGTTGACACCCGTCCCCAGCCACGATTCGCCCGCGCCAACGGTGCAGCCGCCAGCCAGCGTCACCGTCGCGCAAAGCGCCAGCCTCAAGGCGAAGCTGGGGCATTATCACAACCTTAAAACACTCGCCGACAAACTCAACGAAATCGCCCTGCGGCTTGGGCCTGACGCGTCCACCCCGGCCGTGCAGGCAGCCCTCAAGACCACGCCGATGGACGTTCACCCCGACTCGGTTTATCACAGCGAAGTCGGCGGCAGCACCAGCGTGGATAGCTTTATCAATCGCCAGGGAGGATTGCTTTCACCCTATAGCCATTTATCCCTGACCGGGCTGTCGGACGCCATGGCCGCCCGATCCCAGGCGCACCCGTTGGGTAACCTGGGCGGCGCCCTCAGCTGGCCGGTGCCCTTGAGCGCCGATGAGCAACAACGCTTGCGCACCCGCACCCAGGATTACACCGACCCTCTTGGGCAAAAACAGCCGCTCAAGCACACCACTGGCGGAGTACTGGAGTTCCTGCGGCATCGAACCCCTCTCGCGGCCGAAGCGCTGACGAGCCCGGGCGCGACGTTGAACGCCCTTGTCAGTTCGCCAGAAGCACAATCATTGGGCCACGCGCTTCAGGAACAGATGCAGGGCATTGCCACCGATAGCAGCAGCCTCGATTACCTGCTCGCGGCCGTGATACTGCAGCTGGACCCAGAGTCCATCACCGCCCCCCAACGCAACAACGTGGCCGGCTTCGACCTGGCCGACGACTCACTCAGGGGCAAGTCGGCCGCCCAGATCGTCGATGCCCTGCGCCAACACCTGGTGGCTCAGGGTAAAACCAGCCCAGAACTGGCTGGCGCAGCCGCTCAGCTGCTGCTGGCGGGTCGTGCGCCGGTATTTCTGGTCAAGGACATTCCCGACAGCGTGACCTTTGGCAGCCCGGCCTGGGTCAACCTCGCAATCGCCGCGACGATGGTCGACGCGCACATACCCGGCCGGGTCGCCAATATGAACTTCGCCGCAGTCATGCTGGAAGCCGAACACGCCAGCGGCGCAGACGTGAACATGACGAACACCGCTCAACGCAACGCCTTGATCGATTGGGGCACGGCCAATGGCCTGCTGGAGAAAAAAGCCGAGCATCTGTACGCGTCCGATGAACTGAACAACCTGGTGACTCGCTTCAGCGAACGCCAGTCCGTGATGCTGGCCGCCTCAGAGGCCTTCGACAAAGACATCCCGTCCCGTAAAGCGATGGCATTGGCCGAGCTGAAACAACGCTTTCCCGACAAGGAGGCGCTGTTCGAAGAACCCTTGATTCGCGTCACCCATATGCCGGGCGGGGATATCCGGCGTAGAAATCAGGTGCCGGGCGTGCACTCGCTGCTGGATGTCGCGATGATGGACGTTGGACCCGACGCGGTCTACGGCTCCCGTGACAGCCGTATCCCCGTGGGGGCGTTGAACGCCAATCCCGAGTTTGGGGTGGCCACGGCGTTCGAGTCGCAATTCAAGCAGGTGATCGAGGAAAAGAAGAACGCCGTCGGCACGTATATCAAGCACTTGATCAGCCAGTTGCCGGCAGACGACCGAAAAAACTTTGAATATGGCAACGTCACTTTTTATCAAAATCACGCCCATAAACTTGGGCTGGGTTTGTTCAGTGACAAAACCGAGCTGCCCAAAGGCGAAGAACTACTGGTAAGGATCGAGCGCGGTGGGGTGACCACGGCCTATGAGATCGACTTCAACGCCGGCGCTATCCGCAGTATTCCGCAGTGGCAGGCACAGCCTGGCTCTTCAAGGAAGGCGAATATCGTCTCCGAAACAAAGGTGTTCACCCCCAGCGCCGGTCAAGCCACGCTTGACACAGAGCAGACACCGCCTGGCGATTCACCCAGCGATACCTTCGCCTCGCCCCGCGTCCAACTGATCGCCGATGCCTTCGTTGAACATATCAACCTCGATGATCCGGCGATCAAGCAACAGGCGCGTGGCCTCACCACAGACGACAATATTCGGAACCGGTCCGACATGATTGAAAACTTCCTGTTGGACCTGGTCCCTTTGCGCTCCGCGATCAACCACTTCCGCAACGGCAACATTGCTGAAGGCTTGATCGATCTGAGCCTGGACGCGTTCGGCATCGTGACGGCGGGTGTGGGTGCGGCCGGAAAAGTGGTCAAGATCGCAGGGACCACCGTTTCGGCGGCGACCAAGGTGGCACGGTCGGCCAAAGTCATCGGCATGGCAACGTTCGGCGCATTCAACCCGCTGAGCGGCGCAGGCGACCTGGCGGTTGGCGGGGCCCGCCTGGCCGGTGGCGGGCTCAAGTTCCTCGGCGCCAAAGGCGCGCAAGGTGTGAACGCATTGCGTGGCGCGTCGGGCCGTTACGACCTGCTCAAAGCCGCCAGCAACGAGCATGGCGTCGTCGCCACAGGCACCGTGAAGATCGGCGAACACAGTATCGACGGTGCCGCGGTGCTGAAAAATGGCCAATGGTATGCCTTCGATGCGGAAAAAATGCGCGCCTACGGCGGGCCACTCCAGGGCTTCGCACCCACCACGGTGTCGGCGAAGGGGCAGATCAACCAGAGCTTCACCGACTGGCTCTACAAGAAGCTGGCGGGCGAAATACAGTCGCCGGAGGGCCCGCCGACCGTACTCGGTCAATATGCACCCAAAGAGTTCGAAAACGAGTTGAAACGCGCGCAACGCCCCGAGAAGGTTTCCGACTTCAACGCCGGCTATGCGAACGGTGACCCGCACAAGGTGCCGGGTTTCTCATCAGACTCGACGATTCTCGAGCTTCAGATGCTGATCTCCCGTGGGTGGCTGGGCGCCGAAGACGTCGGCACGCTGGTCAAACAGATCGAACGCAAGAAAGTCAGACTGATCCAGGAAGGCTTTACCCTGTTCCAGCGGGATATCCACGCCGTCGGCGGCACCTTGACCCCGATGCCCCAGGAGTTTTACCTCAGCCAAGTCAATCTGGCTTCACCAGGCGAATGTGCGGGTATCGCCAATACCCTGGCACTGTCCATGCAATCGGGCCGAGAGACGACCTACCTGGGCAATATGTTCAAGGCGGCCGCCGATCCACAGGACCCTGCGGCGACGCAGTTCATCCGCACCCTCAGGTCGTTTCATGAAGCAGTCAAACACGTGGATACCTTTCATATGGGCAAGCAGCCCAGGCAGATTCCCTATCATCAGATCGCCACCGAGCTGACCGATGCGAGCCCGCCAAGGAGCCTGAGGATTGCAACGAAGGATCACGCCCTGCTGGCCGGCGTCATGGTGCGTGACGACAAACCCGTCTGGTTCTACTTCGATCCGAATTTCGGGATGGCCCAATTTGACTCGGCCGAGGCCATGAAAAATGGCCTGGAACGTACCCTGAACCGCGGCACCAGCCCGTTTCAGCATCGGGCTTACGGTACGAATCCGGGCACGCCTGAGTATCAAGTGAGTTATTTTGAGTCCGGTGACATGCAGTTCTACCGCGATTCCGCACAGGTCCACCGTATCGCGTCGGTCCCGTTGTAGTTTTTCCGCCCCTGACGCGACATTCTCCGGCGCGAAGCTCACAATGCCAGCAATTTTTCGGAACTTGCTGGCCTTGTCGCTACTCACTAGTGGATTGCCTTTAGACCTGTCGCGCCCAGCACCTTCACTTTTTCAGGAATGTTCACTATGTCGGCACCCA
The DNA here is from genome assembly GCF_002028325.1 of Pseudomonas veronii. Lineage (NCBI taxonomy): Bacteria > Pseudomonadati > Pseudomonadota > Gammaproteobacteria > Pseudomonadales > Pseudomonadaceae > Pseudomonas > Pseudomonas veronii. Next base: position 3,590,750 of record NZ_CP018420.1, read on the forward strand.
CCTCAACCATTCTCGTAGTCGAAGACGACTCCATTGTGCGTATGCTGATCGTCGATGTACTCGAAGAGCTGGGGTTCGGTGTGCTGGAGGCTGAAGACGCCAAATCGGCGCTTGAATTCGTAGAGGACACAAATAAAGTCATTGATCTGATGATGACCGATGTCGGCCTGCCGGATATGAATGGCCGGGACTTGGCCACCCAGGCGCGTAACCTGCGCCCGCAACTGCCGGTCCTGTTTGCCAGTGGTTATCCCGAGAGCATCGAGGTTCAGCCGGGCATGCAATCGATCGCCAAGCCGTTCTCCATCGATCAATTGCGCAATAAGGTTAAGCAAATGCTTGACGCAGCCTGACGTTGCGTTTTTGTCCAATGCCGCCCACAGGGGCGGCATTTTTACGTCAAGCTCTACGTCATACCGGGATTAACGTGACGTTCGGCCAATAAAGTTGGAAACTCGCCGCTTTGCCACACCATTCAATAGTACTCCTCACAAGCCCTCTGGAAGGACGCAACAACATGATTGGAAAACCGACGCGCCTGCTGTTGGCGAGCCTCTCGATACTCATGAGCTCTGGCGCCTGGGCCGACTTCACGGCCACCCCCTCTGAGGCTCGGGCAATCGCCAAGGAAGCCTATTTGTATGGTTACCCGGTCGTGGAAATGTACAAAACGCTCTACACCCAGGCGGTCGACAAGGGCGGCGTCAACTTCAAGGCGCCGTTCAACCATATTGGCAACACCGCCCAGGTCTTCACCCCCAAAGACACCACACTGGCCACGCCAAACCCCGACACGCCCTACTCCTTCGTCTGGATGGACCTGCGTAGCGAGCCGCTGGTGCTGACGCTGCCCAAGATCGAAGACAACCGCTATTACTCGGTGCAACTGGTCGACCTCTATACGCATAACTTCGCGTACCTGGGCACGCGCAGCACCGGCAACAATGGCGGCCACTACATGATCGCCGGACCCGACTGGAAAGGTCAGCAGCCGGTCGATGTGGATCGCGTGGTGTATAGCGAAAGTAACCTCGCTTATGCGCTGTACCGCACGCAGTTGTTTGATGAAAAGGACCTGAACAAGGTCAAGCAGATCCAGAATGGCTACAAAGTGCAGTCGCTCAGCAGCTATGTGAAACAGGCCGCCCCGGCCAAAGCGCCGAAGATCGATTGGCCCAAGCCGCTGGCCAACATGACCGAAGGCCCGCAACTGTTTCGCTACTTGAACTTCATGCTCGCCTTCGCTGCCCCCCAGGACAGCGAGAAAGACCAGCTCGCACGCTTTGCCACCATCGGCATCGCACCGGGTGCGCCGTTCAAGGTCAACCAGTTGAGCGCCGAACAGCGTAAAGCGCTGGAAGACGGGATCGCCGACGCCAAGGCTGAGTTCGCGGCGTTCAAAAAAGACAAACTCGACACCCAGCAGGTCGCCATAGGCGACCTGTTCGGCAACCGCGATCACCTGAAAAACAACGACCTGTACCGCTATGCCGGTGCCGAGGTGGGGCTTTTCGGCAACTCTGCCGATGAAGCCACCTACTTCAATTACGTCGTCGACAGTGAAGGCAAGCCCGCCAACGGCGCGCGCCATAGCTACACCGTCCACTTCGCCAAGGACCAACTGCCGCCGGCCGACGCCTTCTGGTCACTGACCCTGTACAACGCCAAGACCAAGTTGCTGGTGCCCAACCACAAAAAGCGCTATGTGATCAATTCGCGGATGTTACCCAACCTCAAACTGGACGCCGATGGCGGCCTGACCCTGGCGCTGCAACACCACGAACCGCCAAAAGCCGAACAGAGCAACTGGTTGCCGGCGCCGCCCGGCCCGTTCTACGCGGTGTTGCGCCTGTACCTGCCCAAACCCGAGGCGAACAACGGCCAGTGGAAGCTGCCGCCGCTGACGCCACTGAAGTGATACGGCAAGCGACTTACCGCTTTTTCAGTTTCAGATACGACTGATGCAAATCCGACGCCCAACCGTCGATCACGCTTTTCACGTCATTGGGCGTCATCACCTGCGAGTCGTTTTCCAACGGCTTGCCGGTGCCCTTGCGTACTACCTCGGCAACCACCTTGCCGTTGGCGCCGTCGAGAAACTGCGCCTCGGTGCCCAGCACCGTGTCCTGGTCGCGGATGCCGGTGCCGCTACTCACCGCAGCGGCCACCAGGGCGACCGGCACGAACTCATAAGGTTTCAGACCCTGGGTTTTGCTGCTGACTGCCGTAATCGCCGCACGCACCACTAACACTCCGGCGCCGGGCCCTTGGGCAAGGGGCAATGACTTGCCGACTTCGCGCTTGAGGGCCTGGTTGAAGTAGTCATTGATGCCACGCAACGTGCTCTCAGGAATTTTCGCGGTGGCTTGGGGCCTGGGGTAAAACTGCGTCGGTTCGATATACACCGCGTTGTAGCGGCTCATATCCAGTTTCGGATCGACCCAACGCAGCACCTCGACGCCCGAAGGCGACTTGGCCGGCTTGAGGCGGCTGTAATCGGACAGGAATCCTGAATACTCATCCGGTTGCGTGACTTGGCTGGCACAGCCCACCATCCCGATCGTGGCGATGCAGAGCGTGCTGATCATTAGCCTTAGTTTCATCATCGAACTCCTTGGCAGTCATCATCAGAACGTTGAGCTGTAGGTATAGCCAATCCTGGGAAAAAGCGCTGAAAAGCTCAGCCGCGCTCGCGCGGAATCAGGCTCTGCAACTGTGCGGCCAGGAAGTTCGCGTTGAAGGCGAAGGTGTCCGGGTCTTTCAAACCGTTGGTTTTCTTCCACAACCAGTCGTTTTTGTCCGCCGGCAGCACCAGTGAAACACTGCCGTGCCGTGCCGCCGTCAGGCCCATGACCGACACCGAAATCAAGCCGCCGACGCCCATCACGTCCGGCACGAACTCCACATTCTTGCCGGTGATCTGCACGGTGAGTTTTTCGCTCTTGAACGGCGATGTCTCCACCGGAACGCTCGGGCCGCTGGCGACATACGCTTCACGGTGGACTTCAAGCAAACCAGCGGTATTGACCGGTTCCAGCCATTGTTCGATCTGCTGGAACAGCTCGCCGAGCTTTAGCGCCCAGCGCGCCGATTGCACCTCGAACTGCTGTTTTTTGTGCGCTTCGCTATCGGCGTAATGACGAAGCATCTCGCCCAGTTGCTGTACATCATCCATTGCGGTTTTCCTCGGGTGAGCCGTAGTGCGAACCGCGATCATGGCAGATGCGGCAACTCACCGTATGATTAACGCCTGCGAAACAGCGGGCGCGGCTCGATCACACTACGCCCGTACTGCACGCTCATCCCCGCCAGCCCTTTCAGGGCGTCTTCAGCCGATTTGTCCGCGCGCACCGCAAACGCATCGAACCCGCACTGGCGCATGTGGCTGAGCTGATCGCGTAGCACATCGCCAATCGCCCGCAACTCGCCTCGCCAGCCCATACGCGTGCGCAACAGATAGGCCTGGCTATAGGCGCGGCCGTCACGAAAGCTGGGGAAATCCAGGGCAATCAGCGGCAGCGTGGCGAGCCAGGGCTGCAGCTGTTCGACCTCATCATCCGGGCCCAGCCACACGCCATGCCCCGGCGCATAGGACGCCAGCGGCAGGATCAGTGCAGCGCCCTCCGGCACCTCGTCACGCACCAACACCCACGGATCATCCGCCACCAGACGCGCCTGCCCCTGCTCAAGCTTCAACAGATTGTTCATGCCGGCTGCTCCGCGTACACCTGCTCCTTGAACGGCTCCAGGCCAATGCGCTGCACGGTATCGACAAAGCGCTCTTCGCTTTCGCGGTAGCGCACGAAGGTATTGATCACGCGCTCGATCACATCCGGAATCTCGGCGGCGCTGAACGACGGGCCGATCACTTTGCCCAGTGAACTGTGTTTGCCCTGGGCCCCGCCGAGGGTGATCTGATACCACTCACTGCCATTCTTATCGACGCCCAGGATGCCGATATTGCCGATGTGGTGATGGCCGCAGGCATTGATGCAGCCGGAGATGTTCAGGCTGATGTCACCCAGGTCGTGCAGGTAGTCGAGGTTATCGAAGCGCTGCTGGATCGCCTGGGCGATGGGGATCGACTTGGCATTGGCCAGGGCGCAGAAGTCACCGCCGGGGCAGGCGATGATGTCAGTCAACAGGCCGATATTCGCCGCGCCCAGGCCGTGTTCGCAGGCCAGGCGCCACACGGCATGCAGATGCTCCTTGGGCACATCCGGCAACACGATGTTCTGTTCATGGGCGATACGGATTTCGCCAAAACCGAACCGCTCCGCCCACTCGGCCACGGCCTCCATTTGCGGGGCGCTGACGTCGCCGGGCGGCGCGCTGATGCCGGGTTTGGTGGACAACACCACGCTGGCATAGCCCGCGACTTTATGCGGCATGACGTTGCGGCTGACCCAGCGCGCAAAGCCCGGGTTGTCGGCCAGTTCGGTGCCGTAGGCCAGGCTGGTATCGCTGAGCGACGCATACGCCGGGGGTACGAAGGCCGACGCCACGCGCGCGTATTCGGCATCGGTCAACTGCGCCGGGCCATCGCGCAGGTACTGCCACTCTTCCTCCACCTCCTGGGAAAACGCGTCGATCCCCAGCGCCTTGACCAGGATCTTGATGCGCGCCTTGTACTTGTTGTCCCGCCGGCCATGCCGGTTGTACACGCGCAACACCGCCTCGACGTAGGACAGCAGGTGCCGCCACGGCAAGCCCTCGCGAATCTGCAAGCCGAGGATCGGCGTGCGGCCCAGGCCGCCGCCCACCATCATGCGCAGCAGCATCTCGCCTTGGTCATCACGGTAAAGGTACAGGCCGATGTCATGCATCATGATCGCCGCGCGGTCTTCGCGGGCCGAGCAGATGGCGATCTTGAACTTGCGCGGCAGGAACAGGAATTCCGGGTTGATGGTCGACCACTGGCGCAGAATCTCCGCCAACGGGCGCGGGTCCAGCAGCTCGTCGGCCGCGACCCCGGCAAAGGCTTCGGTGGTGATATTGCGCACGCAGTTACCGGAGGTCTGGATCGCATGCATGTCCACCTGGGCCAGGCGTTCGAGGATGTCGGGCACCTGGTGCAGCTCGATCCAGTTGAACTGCAGGTTCTGCCGGGTGGTGAAGTGGCCGTAGCCACGGTCGTAGTCGCGGGCGATGCTGGCCAGGGTACGCATCTGTTCGGCGCTCAAGGTGCCGTAGGGAATCGCCACCCGCAGCATGTAGGCATGCTTTTGCAGGTACAGGCCGTTCTGCAGGCGCAAGGGCAGAAACTCTTCTTCGCTCAAGTCGCCGGCGATAAAACGCTCGACCTGATCACGAAATTGCGCCACGCGCTCGAACACCAGCGCCCGGTCGTATGCATCATACTGGTACATATCACCGCCTCATCAGGGTTGGCCGCGTCCCAGGGCGCGACTTCTAGGGGGGCGACTATGCGCCTGCGGCGCAGGGCATTAAAGATTCAGGTGCAGGCTTAAAAAGCGGATCAGATGGGCTATAAGCCGTGCTTTCACGCCGAATAAACTGATCCGTAGTAATCAGCTTTTTCTGAGTCTGTTTTGTTTTACCCACACTTCCTACAGTGCCCGCCACTTGGAACCGTGGGAGGACTGAGCATGAGCACAGCAACAATCGGACAGGCCTATAACTACAAGGTCGTCCGCCAATTCGTGATTGCCACCATCGTCTGGGGCGTGGTGGGCATGGCCATGGGCGTGTGGATCGCTTCGCAGCTGGTCTGGCCGGAAATGAACCTCGATTTGCCCTGGACGACTTTTGGCCGACTGCGACCGTTGCACACCAGCCTGGTGATCTTCGGGTTCGCCGGCAGCGCGCAGTTCGCCGCCAGTTATTACGCGGTACAGCGCACCTGCCAGGTGCGGCTGTTTTCCGACAAACTCGCCGCATTTACCTTCTGGGGTTGGCAATCGGTCATCGTGATCATGTTGATCAGCCTGCCGTTGGGCTACACCACCACCAAGGAATACGCCGAGATCGAATTCTCCGGCGCGGTATGGATGACGGTGGTGTGGGTGGCCTACGCCATTGTGTTTTTCACCACCGTGGTACGCCGCCAGACCCGGCACATCTACGTGGGCAACTGGTTTTTTCGGCGCGTTCATCCTGGTGATCGCCATGCTGCATGTGGTCAACCACCTGGCGATTCCGGTGGACTGGTTCAAGTCCTACCCGGTGTATTCCGGCGCCACCGATGCGATGGTGCAATGGTGGTACGGGCATAACGCCGTGGGCTTTTTCCTGACCACCGGTTTCCTGGGGATGATGTACTACTTCGTGCCGAAACAAGTCGGGCGGCCGGTGTATTCCTATCGCCTGTCCATCGTGCATTTCTGGGCGCTGATCACCTTGTACATCTGGGCCGGTCCGCATCACTTGCATTACACGGCGCTGCCGGACTGGGCGCAGTCGCTGGGCATGGCGATGTCGCTGATCCTGCTCGCGCCGAGCTGGGGTGGCATGATCAACGGCATGATGACCTTGTCGGGCGCCTGGCATAAGTTGCGCAGCGACCCGATCCTGCGCTTTTTGGTGTTGTCGCTGGCGTTCTACGGCATGTCGACGTTCGAAGGGCCGATGATGGCGATCAAGACCGTCAACGCCCTCTCCCACTACACTGACTGGACCATCGGCCACGTCCATGCCGGCGCGTTGGGCTGGGTGGCGATGATCACCTTCGGCTCGCTGTACCACATGATCCCGAAAGTCTTCGGCCGCCAGCAGATGCACAGCGTGACGCTGATCAACCTGCACTTCTGGCTGGCGACCATCGGCACCGTGCTGTACATCGCCTCGATGTGGGTCAACGGCATTACCCAGGGCCTGATGTGGCGTGCGATCAACGATGACGGCACCCTCACCTACTCGTTTGTCGAGGCCTTGCAGGCCAGCCATCCGGGGTTTGTGGTGCGCTTTGCCGGTGGCGTGTTGTTTCTCAGCGGCATGCTGCTGATGGCCTACAACACCTGGCGCACGGTGCGGGTCGCCGACTTGCGGGTTGCGCAGCTTGACGCGAGGATCGTCTGATGTGGAGCTTTCTGATGGTGGTGTGCCTGTATGGCGCGGTGGAGTACTGTTTGCGCGGTCAATCCGAGGAGACGCTGGATGAGGCCAGTTTGATTCCGTTCGCCGACGACCCGGAGGTGGCGCGCCGGGTGGAGCTGGCCACCGGCAAACAGATCCACGCGGTGGCAGCGGAGCAAGCCAGGCCGGGCTGGGGCAATCTGGATATGTGAAACTGCTCCGCTGATTTGGCGCGCAACTGCGTATGACTATTCGGCGGCCGATGGGTAAGGTGATGCGATATTTCTTGTCAGGAGCATCGCATGCACACCATCGGCCTGATCGGCGGCATGAGCTGGGAGTCCAGCGCCGAGTACTACCGCATCATCAACCAGCGCGTGCGCGACCAGCTCGGTCCGCTGCGTTCGGCGCAACTGCTGATGTACAGCGTGGACTTCGGTCCGGTGGAACAGGCCCAGCATGCCGGACGCTGGGACGACGCCGCGCTGATCCTCGAGGATGCCGCGCGCCGCCTGCAAGCCGGGGGGGCCGAATGCGTGGTGCTGTGTACCAACACGATGCATTTGGTGGCGCCGCGGATCGAAGCGGCGGTGTCGATTCCCTTTCTGCATATTGCCGATGCCGCAGGTGCCGCGGCCGTCGCCGCCGGCACCCTGACCGTGGGTTTACTCGGCACCGCGTTCACCATGGAACAGGACTTTCTCACCTCGCGCCTGGCCGCCCACGGCCTGAACGTGCTGGTGCCCGATGCGAACGAGCGCCAGGCCGTCCACCGGATCATCTATGAGGAATTGTGCGTCGGCGTGATCAGCGAGGCGTCACGCCAGGTCTATCAGCGCGTGGTCGCCTCCCTGGCCGCACGCGGCGCCCAGGCAATCATCCTGGGCTGCACGGAAATCGGCCTGCTGATCAAACCCGAACACAGCAACCTGCCGCTGCTCGACACCACGGTGCTGCATGCGCAGGCAGCGGTGGCGTTCGCGTTACGGGACTAAGCCGAGGTTCTTGACCCCGCCGCGCGGCGCCACAGCCGCGCAACATCCGCCGCTCGCTCGCGCAACAAGCGCGGTGCCTCGCTGCAGGCGTGCTCCAGGCTCATCGGCCCGGACGGCAAGGCGAAGGCTGCATCCACGCCGTGGGCGTACATCTGCTCGTAGCCTTCACCCAGCGTGCCGGCGATCACGATCACCGGGACCTGGTGCCGCTGGGCGATGCGCGCCACGCCGAAGGGTGTTTTACCGCGCAACGTCTGGGCGTCGAAACGACCTTCACCGGTGATCACCAGGTCGGCGCCGCGTATCGCTTCGTCGAGGCCGACCAGTTCGGCGACCACCTCCACCCCCGCACGGAACTGCGCCCCGAGGAAGGCCTTGGCGGCGAACCCCAGGCCGCCGGCGGCGCCACTGCCGGGTTCGTCGCGCACGTCATTGGGCAGGACCTTGGCGCAATGGTCGGCAAAATGGCCGAGGGCCGCGTCGAGTTGTTCGACCTGCTGCGGATCGGCGCCTTTTTGCGGGCCGAAAATCGCCGAGGCGCCGTGGGGGCCGCACAACGGGTTATTCACGTCGGCGGCGATTTCAAAGCGCACCTGGGCCAGGCGCGGGTCGAGTTGTTCCAGGCTGATCCGCGCCAGGCGGGCCAAAGCCAGGCCGCCCGGTGCCAGAGGGTGACCCTCGGCATCGAACAACTGCACGCCGAGTGCCTGCATCGCGCCTGCGCCGCCATCGTTGGTGGCACTGCCGCCAATCGCCAGGATGATGCGCCGGGCACCGGCGTCCAGGGCCGCGCGAATCAGCTCGCCGGTGCCGAAGGTGGTCGTGGAGCACGCGTCGCGCTGCCCCGGCGCCACCAATTGCAGGCCGCTGGCTTCGGCCATTTCGATGAGTGCGGTGTGGCTGTCGGCCAGCCAGCCCCAATGCGCGTCAACCGTAGCGCCCAAGGGGCCTTTCACCGATTGGTGCCGCAGTTCGCCCTGGCAGGCGGCGAGTACCGACTCCACCGTGCCTTCACCACCGTCCGCCATCGGGCACTGGACCACGTGTGCATCCGGCCAGACCTGCGCCAAGCCGTCGGCAATGGCCTGGGCGACGCCTTCGGCACTCAGGCTGTCCTTGAACGAATCGGGGGCGATGATGATTTTCATGGGCGTTCTCCGGTTTTTATGCCGCCCATGCTGCCAGTTGGCAGCGGCAATGACGCTGGTCCGATGCACAAGTGCGAACCCGGCTTGTTGGTCATTCCGACAAAACCTGGGGCAGCAGCTGGACGCCAAGGTACAGCGCGAGCATGCCATCCAGCGTCAACGGGTCGACTCCGCTGAGTTCGGCAATGCGCTCCATGCGGTAGCGCAGGCTGTTGCGGTGAATGCCCAACGCATCGGCGCATGCCTGGCTTTGCCCGTCGTGTTCGCACCAACTGCGCAAGGTCGCCTGCAGTTGGCCGTTGTTGTCCTTGGCCAGCACTTTTCGCAGCGGGTTGAGCAATTCGTCCAGGGCATCGTCGTTGCGATGCCGCCAGAGCATCACCGGCAGGCGATAGCGGTTGAGGGTCAGCAGCCGTGAATGCGGCAGGACATCGCGGCCGTAGGCCAGCAGGTCGCCCACGCGTCGATAACAACGACGCAACCCCGCCAAGCCATCGGCTTGCCCGCCCACCGCCACCCGCAGAATCGTCCAGCCCAGGCCTTCGAGCTTTTCCAGCAGGCGCGGATTGTCCACCGGCACCGCCGCCGGCCGGCACCACAGCAGCGAATACTGCGCGGAGCTGACGCACCAACTGTCCGGATAGCGCGACGTCAACCAGGCACTCAACGCTTCCGCCGTCTGCCCCGCCCCCAACTCGAACAGATACGGCGTGCGCGCCATCTGCGGCTTGAGCCCCAGTTGCTGCGCCTCATCCACCAGGCGTGGCGAGTCGCCGGTGTCGGCCAGCAGCAACGCCAACAGATCGTCGCAGCGCTGGCGTCGCCATTGTTGCTCGGCTTGCTGATGCCGGTGGCTGACCAGCATTTCTGCGGTCATGCGTACCAGTTCGGCATACGTGCGCAGCCCCTCCGGCTCGCCGGTAATGCCGAGCACGCCGATCAGGCGCTGGTCGTGCATCAACGGCAGGTTGATGCCCGGTTGCACGCCCTTGAGGTGCTTGGCGGTCTGCCCATCGATCTCCACCACGCGGCCGTTGGCCAACACCAGTTGCGCGCCTTCATGCCGCGTGTTGATGCGCTCCGGCTCGCCGCTGCCGAGGATCAGGCCCTGGCTGTCCATGACGTTGACGTTATGCGGCAGGATCGCCATGGTGCGATCGACGATATCCTGCGCCAGGTCATGATCCAGCTCGAACATGGGGCTAATTTCCTTGAAAGCGGCGGTTGTTCATCGGCACAGCGCAAAGGATGCTTCACTGTGCGCGAGCACAAAGACAGCACCCCGCCAGGTGGCCGAGACTCATGGGGCGATCAACGTTACCCTCGCATCGCAAAAAATCATAATAAAGAGAGACTCCCATGTCACAGAGCGCCGTTGCACCACTGGCCACCGATGACGATAAAAACGCCATCTACAAGCGCATTACCCTGCGCCTGATCCCCTTCATTTTTATCTGCTACCTGTTCAACTACCTTGACCGGGTGAACGTTGGCTTTGCCAAGTTGCAGATGCTCGATGCGTTGAAGTTCAGCGAAACCGTGTACGGCCTGGGCGCCGGGATCTTCTTTATCGGCTACGTGCTGTGTGGCGTGCCGAGCAACCTGGCGCTGACCAAGTTCGGTCCGCGGCGCTGGATTGCCTTGATGATGATCGTCTGGGGCACGCTGTCTACCTGCCTGCTGTTCGTCACCACGCCGACGCATTTCTATACGTTGCGCCTGTTGACCGGTGCCGCCGAAGCCGGCTTCTTCCCCGGTGTGGTGCTGTATCTCTCGCAGTGGTTCCCGACGTTCCGCCGTGGGCGGATCATGGCGTTGTTCATGTCGGCGATTCCGGTGTCCGGCCTGTTGGGCAGCCCGTTTTCCGGCTGGATACTCAACCACTTCGGCGCCGGCCAAGGCGGGCTCGCCGGCTGGCAGTGGATGTTCCTGTTGCAAGGTATCCCGACCGTAATCCTGGGCGCCCTCGCCTATTTCCTGCTCAGCGACAGTTTTGCCAACGCCAAATGGCTCCAACCGCATGAGCGCGCAATGCTGGAAGCCGACCACGCGACAGACCTGGCGAACAAGCCGAAAACCACCACCGACTCCCTCGCCGAAGTGTTCAAGAACCCGGCGATCTGGGCGTTCGGCTTGATCTATTTCTGCATTCAGAGCGGCGTCTACGCGATCAACTTCTGGTTGCCGTCGATCATCAAGAACCTGGGGTTCAGCGATAACCTGGTGATCGGCTGGCTCAGCGCGATCCCCTACCTGCTGGCCGCGGTGTTCATGTTGCTGGTGGGCCGCTCCGCCGACTTGCGCAAGGAGCGGCGCTGGCATTTGGTGGTGCCGATGTTGATGGGCGCGCTGGGCCTGGTGATCGCGGTGAATTTCGCCACCACCCCGGCCATCGCCATTCTCGGCCTGACCATCGCCACCATGGGCGCCCTCACCGGCCTGCCGATGTTCTGGCCGGTGCCCACCGCCATGCTCAGTGCGGGCGCGGCGGCAGGTGGCCTGGCGTTGATCAACTCGATGGGCCAGATGGCCGGCTTCCTCAGCCCGTACATCGTCGGCTTTGTGAAGGATGCCACCGGGTCCACGGATATCGCGCTGTACCTGCTGGCGGCGGTGATCGTCGGCGGCAGTGTGTTGGCACTGCGTATGACCCGCACCCTCAAAGTCTGACAGTTGGAGCAGGCTTGCTCCTACTCTGGGTTGGGGATTTACAACTGGCCGCCGCCGTCGATATCGATCACGGCGCCGGTCATAAAGCCATTTTCCATGGCCAGCACAAACCCCGCCGCCACTTCGTCGGCCTCCCCGACGCGACCTACTGGCAATGCGCCCTCCACCTTGGCAAACATCGCCAGGCGCTGCGTGTCGTCCAACCCGGCATACGCCGGCGTGTCGATCACGCCAGGGCTGATCACATTCACCCGACGCGGTGCCAGCTCCTTGGCCAATTGCTTGCCCAGCGCTTCGGTGGCGGCATTGATACCGGTCTTGATGAACTGACCGGGCGCCAATTTGCGCCCCAGTTGACCGGAGGTCAGGCTGATGCTGCCGTGCTCGTCGAGGAACGGCAGCGCCCGTTGAATCGCGCGCAACGAACCCCAGAGTTTAACGTTGAAATTATCCTGGGCTTCGTCCAGGTCGGTGTCGATCAGGTTCTTGGCGCGCACCGACGGGCCGGCGGTATAGACCAGATGATCAAAGTGCCCCACGGCTTCGAACAGGCGTTGCAGGGAGGCGCTGTCGGTGACGTCCACCGGTTCGCTGCGCACGCCGTTATCGACGCCTGAGGACACACGCCGTCCGGCCAGCACCACCTGTGCGCCACGCGCGGCTGCCGCCTTGGCCACTGCCGCGCCAATGCCGCTGCTGCCGCCGATAACGATGACAGTTTTACCGCTGAGGGAATGGGTCATGGGGAAAGATCCTGGGTCAAAAAATGAGCGTTCATCTTCCCAGCTTGGCAATCAGCGAAAAATCCCGGTAAAACGACAAGATATTTAAAGGATTTTTACAAATGAGCTCGATTCTCGACCTGGAAGTCTTCGTGCGCAGCGCCGACACCGGCAGCCTGTCGGCGGCCGCGCGCAGCCTCAGTCTCACGCCGGCCGCCGCGAGTATTGCGCTCAAGCGCCTGGAAACCCGCCTGGGCATACGGCTGCTGGCGCGCTCCACCCGCAGCATGCGCCTGACCGAGGAAGGCCGACGCTATCTGGACAGCGTGCGCGTGGCCCTGGAAGCCCTGTCCGAGGGTGAACAGGCGATCAAGCAACAAGGCCAAAGCCTCAGCGGTTGGCTGCAATTGGCCGCGCCTTCGGATTTCGGGCGCAACGTGCTGCTGGGCTGGCTGGATGAGTTCAAGCTGGAGCACCCGAACATCCGCGTTCAACTGTTGCTGAATGACAGTAACGCCGACCTGTTCCGCGAAACCGTCGACATCGCGCTGCGCTTCGGTGTACCCCGTGACTCCAGCCTGGTGGCGTTGCCGGTGGTGCCGGACCACCGCCGCATCGCCTGCGCCAGCCCCGCCTACCTCGCGCGCCATGGCGCACCGAGCACGCCGGCAGAACTGGCGCAACACAACACGCTGCGCTACATGCGCCAGGGGCGGGCCAACAACACCTGGTACTTCCGCCAAGGCGCCGAGCTGCAGGAAGTCGAGGTGACGGGCGACTATTTGAGCGATGACGGCGAAATCGTGCGGCGCTGGGCATTGGCCGGGCACGGCATCGCCTATAAAGCCAACCTGGATATCGCCAGCGACATCCAGGCCGGACGCCTGGTGCCGCTGTTGACCGACTGGCAGGGCGAACCCACGCCCTTCAATCTGATGTGCCCCCATCGCCTGCAAGTGTCGGAACGGGTGAAAGTGTTGCATCGCTTCCTCCAGACACGTTGCCGGACGCTGCTGAGCGTATGAAGAAACACGCCCAGGGCTTGTCCCAGAGCCTGCGAGTCTGGTATTGCATGGCACACGTTTTCCTGATTTGAGGAGCTTTGCATGATTTATCGCACGTTGGGCCAATCCGGGTTGAAGGTCAGCGCCTTGACCCTGGGCACCATGATGTTTGGCGAACAGACCAACACCGAAGACTCGTTGCGCATCATCGACAAGGCCTGGGACCAGGGCATCAACTTCATCGACACCGCCGACGTTTATACAGGCGGACGTTCGGAAGAGCTGGTCGGTGAAGCCATCGCCCGCCAGCGTCAGGATTGGGTGGTGGCGTCCAAGGTCGGCTTTGGCCCACCGGACGGTTTGCCCAACCGCAGCGGCTTGAGCCGCAAGCGTATTTTCAATGCACTGGAAGCCAGCCTGACCCGCCTCGACACCGACTACCTGGATATCTACTACCTGCACCGCGAAGACCACAACACCCCGCTGGAGGTCAGCGTATCGGCGATCGGCGACCTGATTCGCCAGGGCAAGATCCGTTACTGGGGCCTGTCCAACTACCGCGGCTGGCGCATTGCCGAAGTGATTCGCGTGGCCGAGCGCCTGGGCGTGGACAAGCCGGTGATCAGCCAGCCGCTGTACAACATCGTCAATCGCCAGGCCGAGATCGAACAGATCACCGCCGCAGCCGCCTATGGCTTGGGCGTGGTGCCTTACAGCCCACTGGCCCGTGGCGTACTCAGCGGAAAATACGCACCCGATGCCACGCCCGAGGCCGGCAGCCGCGCCGCGCGGCAGGACAAGCGCATTCTGGAAACCGAATGGCGGGTCGAGTCGCTGCGCATTGCCCAGCAAATCCAGCAATACGCCAAAGAACGTGGCGTGGGGATTGTCGAATTCGCAATCGCCTGGGTACTGAACAACGCGGCCGTCAGCTCTGCGATTGTCGGCCCGCGCACCGAAGCACAGTGGGATGCGTACACCGGCGCACTGGATGTGAAGCTCACGGTTGAGGACGAGGCCTTTATCGACTCGCTGGTGACGCCGGGGCACTCGTCCACCCCGGGCTTCAATGATGTCGGTCATTTTGTGTCGGGCCGCATGGCACGCACGTAACCCCCGGAAAATCGCAGTTCACTGCCCTTCTGCCGAGGGCAGTGAGCAAAACCTGGATGAAACGCCCCAAAACAGAGCCACCCTCTGACGCCAAAAGCACTATATTCCCCTGCTGAAATCCCCCCTCTTTTGTATCCAACGGTTTTCGCGAGGACAGCGTGTCTAAAGGTGTTGTGTTATCGGTCTTGGCTTCGGTGTTGTTTGCCGTGATGTATTACTTCACGTCGCTGCTGACGCCCTTGAGTGGCCTGGAGATTTTCGGCTGGCGCATGTTACTCACCGTGCCGTGCATGACGGTGTTCATGCTCATCAGCGGCGAATGGCGACGGGTATGGGACGTGCTGCGGATGCTGGCGGCCAGGCCGCGACTGATTGGCGGCATCGTGGTGTCCTCGGCGCTGCTCGGCGTGCAATTGTGGCTGTTCATGTGGGCGCCGCTGAATGGGCGCAGCCTGGATGTGTCGGTGGGCTATTTCCTGCTGCCGCTGACCATGGTGCTGACCGGACGCCTGGTGTACGGCGAACGCTTGTCGCGGCTGCAACAGATCGCGGTGTTTTTTGCAGCCCTTGGGGTGCTTAACGAACTGTATCAGGCCGGTGGTTTTTCCTGGGCCACGCTGGTGGTGATCATCGGCTACCCGGTCTATTTCGTGGTGCGCAAATACCTGACCACCGACCATTTGGGCGGGCTGTGGCTGGACATGGCGCTGATGCTGCCGGTGGCCTGGTGGTTTGTGCAAAGCGGCGAACAGGGCTTTGCGGTGATGGCGGCCCATCCGAAACTGTACGCGTTGATCCCGATGCTGGGCGTCATCAGTGCCTCGGCGCTGGTGAGCTATATCATTGCCAGCCGCTTGCTCGCATTCAGCCTGTTCGGGTTGCTCAGTTATGTGGAGCCGGTCCTGCTGCTGGGGGTGGCGTTGCTGCTGGGTGAAGGTATCAAGACGGGCGAATGGCTGACCTACATCCCGATCTGGCTGGCGGTGATGGTGCTGGTGTACGAAGGCTTCAAGCACCTGGTGCGCCAACGCAGGGCATAAGCGCGAGAGCGTGGGGGGCATCCATGCCCTCCTGCTCAGGGCTGCGCCGCCATTCAGCGGGTTTGCACCTGGACTGTTGGCTGAACAGGCGTGCCAAATTGCTTTTCCAACAGGTCGGCCACGGCGTTCAGTTGCTCGCGCCTTGAGCCGTAAATCGGGATGTCGCTCTGCACTTGATTGCCTACCTCTTCCAGGGAGGCATCCATCACTTCTTTCTTGACGCCAAACAGATTGCCCAGTCGATTGCCCTGGTTCAGCTCGAGCAACGTGCCTGTGACCGGGTTCTTGGCGATTTTTTCGATAGAATAAGCCACGTCTTCAGGAACGCCCAACGCCTCCAGCGCCGTCCCCAGGCCATGGCCTGGGTTTCTGAGCTGCTTGAGGAATTCGTCGTAGAGCCCATTCAGATCATTGGCGCCCGCATTGCTCAGGAGAAGATTACCGAGATCCGCTTTGTATTCCTTGGGCGTCATCAATACGAGCGGGTCGTTATTGTTCAGCCCGTTACGCACTAAGTAGGGACCATCCTTGCTACCGCCATGCAGGTTGCCGTAACCGTCATAATAATAAAGCACCTTATTGCCATCCGCGCGCGTCCCGACGTAGGTGGCTGTGCCGTCCGGCGATAGGTTGTGGAGGCGCGTGTCGGTCAGGCCGTTGACCGGCACCGGCGGGGTGCTGGCGTCTTTGTCCAGACGCGTAAAGATGTCCCCCTTCTCATACCCATAACTGCCGACCACCGCATTGGGATCGCCAGCGGCAAATTTCCCCAGCACCTGCTTGACCCGCTCCACTTGCTTTGGCGCCGCGTCACTGGAGAAGTGTGCGGCAAGCTGGTCCACCTTCTTTGGATCTCTGAGCGCCGCCTTGAGCGAGGCCGTCATTTCTTCACGGGTGTTGAATGCGTGAAACGACTGACCTTCTTGCTCCGGCAAATACATCAGAAAGTTCGGCCCTTCGGCGGTCGCCGGCGTGCGCTTGGCCATGACGATGTCTTTGGCTTGTACGCCATCGACGCCAAAGGTCGACACCTGCACACCGGGTGCTCCCGGTTTGCCAGGCCTTACGACGGCAGTCGCCAGCGCTCGCCCGCCGGCACTCAGCGAACCGTCGCGGAACTCTGACTGTATGCGGTCCATGTAGTTTTGAAACGCCTGGTCGACTGGGTCCGAGTCGCTGGTCGAGCGGATGCGGCGAGTGGACACTGCGGGCTCGTTTTGCGCGTAAGGGGTAAGCGGATGTTGGCTTGCATAGGATGTATTGATCATAAAGTGTATCCCGACGTGACTACTGAAGTTCGGCATCCCTGCATCAAGGCACAGGAGGTTTCCTGCGGCCCTGCCATCTTTGTGGACGCGGCTCGAAATACGGTTCCTCACACCTGGCGTACAAAAAAACCCGGCAGAGGCGACCTCGACCGGGCTTGTTGTGACAAGAAGGTGATCAGTCGGTGTTCAGTACACCGCGGCGCACCTGGTCACGCTCGATGGACTCGAACAGCGCCTTGAAATTGCCCTCGCCGAAGCCATCATCGCCCTTGCGCTGGATGAATTCGAAGAACACCGGGCCCATCAGGGTTTCCGAGAAAATCTGCAACAGCAGGCGTTTGTCACCTTCAATGGACGAACCGTCGAGCAGGATGCCGCGCGCTTGCAGTTGGTCCACCGGCTCGCCATGGTTCGGCAGGCGACCTTCGAGCATTTCATAGTAGGTATCCGGCGGCGCGGTCATGAAGCGCATGCCGATCTTCTTCAATGCGTCCCAGGTCTTGACCAGGTCGTCGGTGAGGAACGCCACGTGCTGGATGCCTTCGCCGTTGAACTGCATCAGGAACTCTTCGATCTGCCCGGCGCCCTTGGACGACTCTTCGTTGAGCGGGATGCGGATCATGCCGTCCGGGGCGCTCATGGCCTTGGAGGTCAGGCCGGTGTACTCGCCCTTGATATCGAAATAGCGCGCTTCACGGAAGTTGAACAGTTTCTCGTAGAAGTTGGCCCAGTAGGCCATGCGCCCGCGATACACGTTGTGGGTCAGGTGATCGATGACCTTGAGGCCGGCACCGACCGGGTTGCGCTCTACGCCTTCGAGGTAGACGAAATCAATGTCGTAGATCGAACTGCCTTCGCCGAAACGGTCGATCAGGTACAACGGCGCGCCGCCGATGCCCTTGATCGCCGGCAGGTTCAGCTCCATCGGCCCGGTGTCGATATGGATCGGCTGGGCGCCCAGTTCCAAGGCGCGGTTGTAGGCCTTTTGCGAGTCCTTCACACGGAACGCCATGCCACACACCGATGGGCCGTGCTCGGCCGCGAAGTAGGAGGCGATGCTGTTGGGTTCGTTGTTGAGAATCAGGTTGATCTCACCCTGGCGATACAGGTCAACGTTCTTGGAACGGTGGGTCGCGACTTTGCTGAAGCCCATGATCTGGAAGATCGGCTCCAGGGTGCCTGGGGTGGGTGATGCGAATTCGATGAACTCAAAGCCCATCAGGCCCATTGGGTTTTCGTATTGGTCAGCCATTTTCGGCGCCTCTTCATTCTTGGGATGAACGGATGTCAATTGCCAGCAAGGATGAAGTGGGAGGGAGGCGCACACGAGAGACCTCGCACGCTGCGGGCGAGGAAGTCACCGAAGATGAGGGGGGAGCCGAGTAGCTTCATGGGTACATCAGTCTCTGACGGCTGAGGCTTGCGTGAGCGCAAGTCCATATTCTTGTATGCGTAAATCGATTCTACACAGCGTAACAGTGTTTGTCCGCACTCTTATCAAATCCCCATTGGCCTGCTCGGAGCAAGGGGTTTGTTGCACAGGTAGATACCGAGCAGGATCACCGCGCCGCCCAACAGCATCGGCAGAGTCAGTCGCTCATCCAGCAACACCGCGCCGCAAATGACGGCGGTCAGCGGATTCAGCGCGATAAACACACCGGCGCGGGTCGCGCCGATTCGGCGGATGCCGTCGTACCAGCCGATATACGCCAGCGCCGAGCCCAGCACCCCGAGGTACAACAGGCTGAACAGTTGCGGCCAATGCACGGCGGCCAGCGCATTCAGGCTGATCCTGCCACTGATGAGGGTGGTGGCCGTCAGCATTACTGTCCCCAGCAGAATCGACCACGTGACCGTTTGCAACGCGCCCAGGCTCTGGTTGAGCTCACGGGAACACAATGAGTACACGCCCCACCCCACCACGCAGCCGAAGATCAGCACATCGCCGACCCACGCGTTGGCTGCGGCCTGCAGCAGTTGGGGATTGCGGCTGACAATCACCGTGCCCGCGCCGACCAGGCACAAGGCAATCCCCAGCCACTTGGCCGCGCCCAGGCGCTCCTTGAACAGCCACCATGAAGCCACGCCGATCACTGCGGGGTTTAGGGCCACGATCAAGGAGGCTCGCGATGCATTGATATAATGCAGGCCGTAAAAGAAGCACAGGTTGTAGAAAAAGATGCCGAAAAAACCCAACACGGCCAGGCGCGCCCATTGCCTGGCGTCAGGGCGAGTCAGGCGCACGCGTGCGCAGGCCATGAACAGCAACAGTGCAACGCTCGCCGATAGAAAACGCAGGGTCGCGGCCAGCAGCGGGTCAAGGTCGGTCGCCAGGTAGCGGCCGGCCACAAAGGTCCCGCCCCAGATCATGGTCACAGCGGTGAGCTTCAGATAAGTCGAGCGGTCGGAGGAAGATGTCATCGGCGGGTTGCTCTGTGGCCTGTAGGATTGGCGTATCCTCCAGCTAATGATCAATCATCGTAAAATGAGTAAATACTCATGACTCTCACGCAATTGGAAATATTCTCGCGGGTCGCCGAACTGCAAGGTTTCACCAGTGCGGCCCTTCGCCTGGGGATCAGTCAGTCTGCCGTGTCCCATGCGATCAAAGCCCTGGAGCAAGAGCTGGGGGTGGAGTTGTTTCGACGCCATCAGTCCCCAATCGAGCTCAGCGATATCGGCCGGCAACTGCTGATGCGCGCCCGCACGTTGCTCGGCGTGGCCGACACCTTGCAGCAGGAAGCCTGCGACGCGCGCGGGATGAAACGCGGTACGCTGCGCATCGGCTCTTTCGGCCCCACCTCATCCAATCGCCTGCTGCCGCGCATTCTTAAGCGCTATCGGCTGCAGCATCCGGGCATTGAAGTGCATGTCGACGAAGGCCCGGATCGCCAAGTGATCCAATGGCTGGATGAGCGGCGTATCGACGTCGGGTTTGTGGTACTGGAGCACGAGCGATTCGATACGTTTGCGCTGTTCAAAGACCAGATGGTCGCCCTTTTGCCCGCCGCCCACCCCTTGGCCGAACGCCCTTGCGTGGCACTGAAGGCGCTGTGCACTGACCCGTTCATCCTCACCGAAGCCGGCTCGCTGGAACTGGTTTCGCGACTGTTCGACAGCGCCCGGTTGACCCCGAATGTGCGTTATCGCTGTTCGCAATTGCTCAGCACCCTGGAGGCGGTGAGTCGCGGCGACGGCGTCAGCGTGGTGGCGCAGGCGTCGCTGCCCGAAACGCCGGATGCGCGCTACACCGTGCGCCCGCTGTCGCCGCCGGTCAGCCGCGAAGTTGGCCTGGCGGTGCTGGATCAACGCCAGTCGACGCCGGCGACCCTGGCCTTTATTCAAGTTGCACAAAGCGTGGATTTCTCTGCCGCGGCGAGCTTAATTGAGCCCGGCCATCTATCATCGAGTTAATCCTGCGCCTTGCGGCGTTCCGCCTCCCACCACAGACCGTTCGCCCCATGCCCCTGACCGTCAACGGCCCGCAAAAACGCGCCACCCGCTACCTGATCAGCGCACTCAGCGCGCTGCTGCCAATCGGCCTGGGCATACTCATCCTGCACTGGCAGGCTGAACGCACGCTGCAACAAAGTACCGCGCAGATGGCCCAGGAAGCGGTGCGCCAGTTCGACCTGATGCTCGACAACACCGCCCTCGCCGCCCAGGCCTTGCTGCCACTGGCCGGTCAGCCCTGTGACAGCGGCGTGCAGCTGGCACTGCGCGAGCAAGTCACGCGCCGGCCGTTTGTACGGGCAACCACCTTGTCCTGGCAGAAAAACATCTATTGCAGTTCCTTGTTCGGCGGCGGTTATGAATCGCTGGTCAACCCGGGCGATTATGTCGATGGGCGCTTGTGGTTGATGGATGGCAACCCGGTCACACCGGATACCGCGCTGCTGGTATACCGCCTGGTCGACGGCGATCAAGGCGCCTTTGCGTCGATTGACGGCTACCACCTGACCAACGCCCTACGCCTGATCAGCCGCCACGCAGAGCTGGTCCTGCAGGTCGGGCCGCACTGGCTGGGCGCTGACGGCAAGGTGCAGGACACGGCGCTACCGGTATTTGCCGTGGCCCATCACCATCTGGTGTCGCCGCGTTATCACTACAGTGTCGACGCCGGCATGCCGGCCGGGGAAACCTGGCGCTATATGCAGGAGCGTTACCCGGCGCTGTTCAGCCTGGTGGTGTTCTTCGGTGTACTGGCGGGCGTGCTGGCTCACTGGCTGCAGAAACGCTCGTCGGCCCCGACCCACGAGCTGCAACGGGCCCTGGGTGCCAATGAGTTCGTCGCCTATTTCCAGCCGGTGGTACGCGGCGATACGCGCGAGTGGGCCGGCTGCGAAGTCTTGATGCGCTGGAACCACCCCAAGGAAGGCCTGGTGCGGCCGGACCTGTTCATTCCGCTGGCCGAGGATTGCGGCCTGATCGTACCCATGACGCGCGCGCTGCTGCGCCAGACGGCAGCGCAACTGGCGCCGCATGCCGAGCGTTTTCCCCGTGGTTTCCATATCGGCGTGAATATCACCGCGCGTCATTGCCAGGACTTGGCCCTGGTGCAGGACTGTCGCGAGTTTCTCGCGGCCTTCCCGCCTGGCCAGGTAACCTTGGTGCTGGAACTGACCGAGCGCGAGCTGATCAACCCTACGGACATCACCCGCCGCCTGTTCGATGCACTGCATGAACTGGGCGTGATGATTGCAATCGATGACTTCGGTACCGGTCACTCCAGCCTGGCCTACTTGCGCAACTTCAATGTCGACTACTTGAAGATCGATCAAAGCTTTGTCGCCATGATCGGTGTAGATGCACTCTCGCGGCATATTCTGGACAGCATCATAGAGCTGTCCGGCAAGCTCGACTTGGGCATCGTTGCCGAAGGCGTGGAAACAATCGAGCAATGTGAATACCTGGCGGCACAAGGCGTGGATTTCCTGCAGGGTTACCTGTTCGGGCGCCCGCTGCCCTGCGATGAGTTCATTAAATCCCTGATCAGCCATTGAATAGCCATCTACCGCGCCGATGAAAGAGTGTTAATTAGCTAAAGACATGATTTACTCGTGACGGATTAACTACTACAATTTTTCATACCTGTGCAGAACTCGCAGGAAGGCTTCTTTCTT
This sequence comes from Pseudomonas veronii, assembly GCF_002028325.1. Classification (NCBI taxonomy): domain Bacteria; kingdom Pseudomonadati; phylum Pseudomonadota; class Gammaproteobacteria; order Pseudomonadales; family Pseudomonadaceae; genus Pseudomonas; species Pseudomonas veronii. The sequence goes on from NZ_CP018420.1 coordinate 3,612,868, forward strand.
GAGTCGCCTTACAGCTCTTGGCTTATAGCGTTATCTGCAGTTGATATCAGCCAAATACACTATTGGAGTAAAGATTTTGTCCAGACTCGCCGAATTTCGCGCAGCAGAAAAAGCCCTTCAAGAGCAGCTTGCCCAGCTGGAATCCCTGAAGAACGACGCTGGCCTGAAGAAAGAAATCGAATTCGAAGAAAAGCTGCAAGCGTTGATGAAGAGCTATGGCAAGGGCCTGCGCGATATCATTTCCATCCTTGACCCTAACCCAGGCAAGGCCGCAGCGGTCGCCACCGCACCAAAACAGCGTCGCGCACGCGTGGTCAAGGTTTACCAGAACCCGCACACCGGCGAACTGATCGAGACCAAAGGCGGCAACCACCGCGGCCTGAAAGCCTGGAAAGAACAGTACGGCGCTGCCACTGTAGATTCCTGGCTTCGCGGCTGATCGACAACGCACTTGCAAAGAGCCCCGCAACAGCGGGGCTTTTTTTGTTTAAACGTTCGAATGCGAACTTAAATAACATTTCACTTTGTTCAAAAACGCTTACCGTGGGGCCTTTTCAAAGTTTCAGGCTGTCGCGCACCGAACGGACTTCATCCTTGCTCGCTTCGTATGCTTGCGCCTGGCCTGCGTATGAAAAAACAAAGGCTTTATCGGTATCAACAGCGCCCACCAATGTTTGCGAGAGTACGTGGCGGCCGTTCTCGGTAATCACACAAGTAGTTTCCAGCGCCTCAAGACGACTCAATGTTGTAGGATGCATCTTGCTGCACACACTTTGATAGCCGCCCTGGGCAAAGTCTTTCTGGATGGACTTGCGCATTTCCAGTAACACGCCCTCAAGATTGACGGCATGCCCGGCCTCGATCGGCGTGCCCGTCAACTCCATGACCATCACTGTCGCGCCATTTTCATCATTCTTGATTGCCCGTTGCCGAGACACCGGTTGAGTGTTGGCGGGCGTCTCCCCGGCAGGCTCCACTTCCTCGATTTGCCAGCCGCTGGGCCAGTGAATTTCCGGTTCGGCCGCCAGCGCCAAAGGGCTACCCAATAACAAACACAACGTGCTCAACAACGCTGTACGACATTCGCTCATTACAAAAACATCCCAGGTTCAAGCGCCGAAGTTTGCGGCCCAGCCCCTGCGGCTCGCAAGGCCTGCGTGGGCTTTTTCATTTGGCGCGGCGGGCGGGCCTTGCGTATCATGGCCCAGCCGCACGAATGCTTGCCGCAAGCCAAGGGAACGCACCGCTCATCTCACGCCGCGTTTGCCCCATTTTTTTCTGGAGGGCCCATGAGCCTGCACGATCTGAACACTTTCCCGGGCGTCACCGCCCAGCCTGACACCGCCACGTCGAACTTCGTGTTCAACCACACCATGCTGCGGGTCAAGGACATCACCAAATCCCTGGATTTCTACACCCGCGTCCTGGGGTTCTCGCTGCTCGAAAAGCGCGACTTCCCGGAAGCCGAATTCAGCCTGTACTTCCTCGCACTGGTGGACAAGGCCCTGATCCCCGCAGACGCCACCGAGCGTACCCAGTGGATGAACTCGATCCCAGGCGTCCTGGAACTGACCCACAACCACCGCACCGAAAACGACGCCGACTTCGCCTACCATAACGGCAACACCGACCCACGCGGCTTTGGCCATATCTGCATTTCGGTGCCGGATATCGTGGCCGCGTGCGAGCGCTTCGAAGCCCTCGGCTGCGACTTCCAGAAGCGCCTGAGCGATGGCCGCATGAAAAGCCTGGCGTTCATCAAGGACCCGGACGCTTACTGGGTTGAGATCATTCAGCCCACGCCGCTGTAAAAATCCGACGCCATCAAAATGTCCGATGCCACGCCTAGCGTGAGGACATGAGACGCCAAGAAAACCTACACGGCGCAGCCCTCCGCTCACTGAAGCACTGGCGCTTTGGTGGGCTGGGGGCCATATGGGTGTGCAGCGGTTGCACGCGTGGGCATGTCAGAACCAGGCCCCGGCAATCGCAATGACACGACCCAGGCCGGCGGACGTCATCGCGCAATCCCCAAGCGTGCCACGAATGGCGTGTTACGCAGACTCTCCATAACGAAAGAATTCTATGAAGGCCCGCAACGCAGGACGCATCAGTCGCCGGGAAGGATAGTAGATATAAAAGCCATCGAAGGGTGGACACCATTCTTCCATGACGGAAATCAGCCTGCCTGCGCGGACATCGGCCAAAACGCTTTCCTCAAACAAAAAAGCCAGCCCAATGCCGTCGAGGGCGGCCTGCCTCATCAGTTCCTGCTGTGGCAGGATCAGATTGCCGTTCACCCCGACACTGACGGCATGCCCGTCGCGCTCCAATTCCCAGCGGTAGATACGGCCACTCTGGAACCTGCGGCGAATGCAGTTGTGTGCGGCCAGGTCGCGGGGGTGCAGAGGTTTGGGATGCCCGGCGAAGTAAGCCGGGGCCCCAACGATCATGCCGCGCCGTGCCCCACCAGCACGTACCGCGATCATGTCGATCTCCAGGCTCTCCCCGAGCCTGATCCCGGCGTCACACCCTTCCTCGACTATGTTCTCAAACGTATCCGAAACGCGAATGTCGAGCTCAATAGCAGGATAGAGCGCCACGAATGCCGGCAGTCGACGCATGATGACTTCCTGGACAGCGAGGAGCGGCATCGTGATCCGTAAGGGACCAGAAGGCGCAACAGCATCCTCCGTAACTTCCGCGAACCCGGTTTCGATTTCGGCGAGGGGGCCTGTGACCCGTGCCAGAAGGCGTTCGCCCTCCTCTGTCGGGCGTGTCGAGCGCGTGGTCCTTGCCAATAGGCGCAGCCCCAAGGCGCCCTCTAACGTGGAGACCGCATGGCTGACCGCAGAAGGCGCGATGCCGAGTTGATCGGCCGCCGCGCGAAAGCTGCCTGTCTTGGCGACGGCGACGAAAACGACGAGTTGGGAAAGCTGTGTTCTGTCCATTGTTCTAAATTTTAGATCAACACAATCTCGCTTGCACGGATTATCAGTGCTAGTCGCTCGCACTACCCTGTTCGTATTCCGGCTAACTTCACAGAGGAACACGTTATGGAACATCGCAAATTAGGCAAAATCGACGTCTCGGCCATCGGTTCGGGCTGCATGGGACTGAGCCAGGCCTATGGCGTCCAAGATGAAGCCAGTTCAATCCAGACACTGCATCGTGCAGTCGAACTTGGCGTAACCTTCTTCGATACTGCCGAGGTTTATGGCCCGTATCGCAACGAGATTCTTCTGGGCAAGGCGCTCAAGCCGTATCGGGAACGCGTGGTCATCGCGACGAAGTTTGGCTTCATCTACAACCGGGATCGGAACGATTTCGGTGAAATCACCGGAACGGATGGCCGTCCCGAAAATGCCCGGGCCGTCGCGCACGCTTCGCTCAAGCGCCTCGATACCGACGTCATCGATCTCTACTATCTGCACCGTGTCGACCCAGCGGTGCCCATCGAAGAGAGTGTCGGAGCAATGGCCGAACTGGTCACCGAGGGCAAGGTTCGCGCGATCGGCCTTTCCGAAGTCTCTGCCGAGACGCTGCGCCGAGCCCACGCCATCCACCCGATCACCGCGTTACAGAGCGAATATTCTCTGTGGACGCGTGATGTCGAAACCAATGGCGTTCTCGACACCTGCCGCGAGCTGGGCATTTCTTTCGTGCCGTTCAGCCCGCTCGGCCGCGGCTTCCTGACCGGCAAGGCGCCCGTTACCGCCACGCTGGAAGCGGGAGATTTCCGACACAATCTGCCGCGCTTCCAGCCTGGGCACGTCGAGGCAAACCGCAAGTTGGTGAGCGTGATCGAAGAAATCGCCGCCGCAAAAGGAGTGAGCGCCGCGCAAGTCGCCCTGGCTTGGGTGCTGGCCCAGGGCAACGACATCATTCCGATCCCCGGCGCGAAACGCCTCGAACATCTGGAGCAGAACGTCGCTGCGACCCGCCTGAAATTGACCGAAGAGGAATGCACCTGGCTCGAAGCGACGTTCTCGCCCGAAAACATCTCGGGCGACCGATACCCGGCAGCGTTTGAGGTGATGTCTCAGAAATAAAACCCGCACTGAAGGTGCAGACCTTGTGTATCGGGCAGTGGCGTAGCCCAGCAAAATACGCTACCGAAACCATCCTGAAATAAAAAACCCCATGTTTACACACGGGGTTTTTTATTTACGGCGCGGACTTCAGGCCGGCGCCGAGGTCCGGATCAGGTGATCGAACGCGCTCAGGGAAGCCTTGGCGCCCTCGCCCACCGCAATCACGATCTGCTTGTACGGCACGGTGGTCACGTCACCGGCAGCGAATACACCCGGCAGTGACGTTTCGCCACGCGCATCGACAATGATCTCGCCCCGGGGCGACAGTTCGACGGTGCCTTTGAGCCAATCGGTGTTGGGCAACAAACCGATCTGCACAAAGATGCCTTCCAGGCCGATGGTCGTGAACTCACCATTGTCGCGATTCTTGTACACCAGGCCGGTGACTTTCTGGCCATCGCCTTTAACTTCACTGGTCAGTGCGCTGGTGATCACGTCGACATTCGGCAGGCTGAACAGCTTGCGTTGTAACACAGCATCAGCCCGCAGCTTGCTGTCGAACTCGAGCAAGGTAACGTGGCTGACGATGCCGGCCAGGTCGATGGCCGCTTCGACGCCGGAGTTACCGCCACCAATCACCGCTACGCGCTTGCCCTTGAACAGCGGGCCATCACAGTGCGGACAGAAGCACACGCCCTTGGCCTTGTATTCCTGCTCGCCCGGAACGCCCATTTCACGCCAGCGGGCGCCGGTAGCCAGGATCACCGTCTTCGACTTGAGCGTCGCACCGCTTTCAAAACGGATTTCGTGCAAGTCACCGGCATTTTTCGCCGGCACCAGGCTGCTGGCACGCTGCAGGTTCATGATGTCCACGTCGTACTGACGCACATGAGCTTCAAGCGCGCTGGCCAGTTTCGGCCCTTCGGTTTCCTGTACCGAGATAAAGTTCTCGATGGACATGGTGTCCAGCACCTGGCCGCCAAAACGCTCGGCCGCCACACCGGTACGGATACCTTTGCGCGCAGCGTAGATAGCCGCCGCCGAACCGGCCGGGCCACCGCCGACCACCAGCACATCGAATGCCGCTTTGGCACTGATCTTCTCGGCGGCTTTTTCGATACCGCTGGTGTCGAGCTTGGCGAGGATTTCTTCCAGGCCCATGCGGCCCTGGCCGAAGTTCACACCGTTGAGGTAGACACTTGGCACGGCCATGACTTGGCGCTCATCGACTTCGGCCTGGAACAGCGCGCCGTCGATGGCCACATGCTTGATGTTCGGGTTCAGCACGGCCATCAGGTTCAGCGCCTGGACCACGTCCGGGCAGTTCTGGCATGACAGCGAGAAGTAAGTCTCGAAGCTGAACTCGCCTTTGAGCGCGCGAATCTGTTCAATCACTTCGACACTGGCCTTCGACGGGTGGCCACCGACTTGCAGCAGGGCCAACACCAGCGAAGTGAATTCATGCCCCATGGGGATGCCGGCAAAACGCAGGCTGATCTCGGCACCCGGGCGGTTGATGGAAAACGAGGGCTTGCGTGCATCGTCACCCTCGGTTTTCAGGGTAATCAGCGTGGTGAGGCTGGTTACGTCCTGCAAAAGTGCAAGCATTTCCTGGGATTTCGCGCCGTCATCGAGGGAGGCGACGATCTCAATCGGCTGGGTGACCCGTTCCAGGTATGACTTCAACTGAGCTTTAAGATTGGCGTCCAACATACGGGCGATTCCTTTGAATTTGGTAAAAAAAACGCCCGAGCGAATCTCGCCCGGGCGTTTTTGAGGGCGGTTGCAGCTTACTTAGGTGCGGAATCCCGCCCTTGATGTGTCACAGACTTAGATCTTGCCGACCAGGTCCAGGGACGGAGCCAAGGTGGCTTCGCCTTCTTTCCACTTGGCTGGGCACACTTCGCCTGGGTGGGCAGCGACGTACTGAGCGGCTTTGATTTTGCGCAGCAGCTCGGAAGCGTCACGACCAACACCGCCGTCGTTCAGTTCAACGATCTTGATCTGACCTTCTGGGTTGATCACGAAAGTACCGCGGTCTGCCAGGCCGGCTTCTTCGATCAGCACGTCGAAGTTGCGGGAGATGGTCAGGGTTGGGTCGCCGATCATGGTGTACTGGATCTTGCCGATGGCTGGCGAGGTGTTGTGCCAGGCAGCGTGGGCAAAGTGGGTGTCGGTGGAAACGCTGTAGATTTCGACGCCCAGCTTCTGGAATTCGGCGTAGTTGTCAGCCAGGTCTTCCAGCTCGGTCGGGCAAACGAAGGTGAAGTCGGCCGGGTAGAAGAACACTACGGACCATTTGCCTTTCAGGTCAGCGTCAGACACGTCTACGAAGTTGCCGTTTTTGTAGGCGGTCGCTTTGAACGGTTTTACTTGGCTGTTGATGATAGGCATCGTTGACTCTCCGTCAGGGGTTGGTAAGTTGATGAAGTGAATCCTACCCACTCTCTTGGCCGATGGCTCATTGGCAAACCTGATGCTCGCGATTGGCTTTTTCTATCAGCCGACAGTATTAATAGAAGAAACCTCAAATCAGCGGCGCAGTTGCCAGGGTCATGCCTAGAAAGGGTGTCGCTTCAACATAGCGCATGGCGGATTTCATGTCGTTCCAGCCGACGTAACTCATCAACGACTTCAAATCCCAACCACTGCGATGGGCCCACGTGGCAAAGCCCCGACGCAGGGAGTGGCTGGTGTAGTGCTCGGCCGGAATGCCCGCACGCTCCAAGGCCTGGCGCAACAGCGGGATCACGCTGTTGGGGTGCAACCCCGCCTCGCCCAGGTTGCCCCAGCGGTCAATCCCGCGAAACACCGGGCCGCGGACCAGCGCCGAAGCGCTGAGCCATTCACTGTAAGCCTGCACCGGGCACAGCCGCAGCAATGCCGGGGTTTGGTAGGTCTTGCCGAGGTTATCGCGGTCGCTTTTGCTGCGTGGCAGGTACAGGCTGATGCCGGCCCCGGGCACGGCCTGGACGTGCTCGATGCTCAATCGGCACAACTCATCACTGCGAAAGCCGCGCCAGAAGCCGAGCAGGATCAATGCACTGTCGCGTTTGGCGCGCAACAGCCGGGCGGGGTCCTGGGCTTCGCTCGCTGCGCGCGCCTCCCCTTCCAGGCACGCAACCACCTGTTCCAGATGCTTGAGCTGCAACGGCTGCGCCTGCTTCTCCCGCGCCGGGTGTACGGCGCGAATTCCCTTGAGCACCTGGCGCACGACCGGCGCCTTGGTCGGGTCGGGAAAACCCTGGCTCGTATGCCATTGCGCCAATGCCGAAAGGCGCAACTTCAAGGTATTCACCGCCAACACCCCGGCATGGGCCACGAGGTAACGCGCCACGCTGTCACTGGTGGCGGGCAGGAATCCGCCCCAACTCACCTCGAAGTGCTCGATGGCTGCGCGATAGCTGCGGCGCGTGTTATCGCGGGTAGCGGCGTTTAGGTAACGATCCAGATCGCTCATGAAAGCCTTTTCGTACTACTGATAGGGCGCACTCACGGTGAAAACCGCGCTGACACGGGATAATACGCCAATATCCCATCTGTTAGATCATGATTTTTAACTCGTTTTTATTCATGATATGATATGTAAATACATACCATGTACCACAGTACTAAATCGACGGAGACCCCATGGCTCGTGGCGGCATAAACAAAGCAGTCGTTCAAACGGCACGCCTGGCGATCCTCGCCCGCGGCGAAAACCCCAGCATCGATGCGGTACGCATCGAAATGGGCAATACCGGCTCGAAAACCACGATTCATCGCTACTTGAAGGAACTGGACGAGAGCGAAACGCGGCAGACCATCACCGAAGCGCCCATCGACGATGAACTCGGCGAATTGGTGGCACGGCTTGCCCAGCGCCTGAAAGAGAAAGCCCAAGAGCCCATCGACCTGGCCCTGGCGCAATTCGAGCAACAGAAAACCGCCCTGCTCGCCCAGCTCGAAACGCTGCAAGCAGCCCACAACCAACTGCAACAGCAATTCGATATCCAGGCCGCGGCCCTTGCCGAAGAAAGCGCAGCCCTGCAAACCGCCAGCACCAGCCTGCAGACCGAACAAACCCGTAACGCCGGGTTGAGCCAGGCGTGCAGTGACTACGAGCTGCGCATCAGCGACAAGGACGAACAGATTCGCTCGCTGGAAGACAAACACTTGCACGCTCGGGATGCCCTGGAGCATTACCGCAACGCCATCAAAGAGCAGCGCGAACAGGAGCAGCGACGCCACGAAGGCCAGGTGCAACAGGTCCAAGCGGAACTGCGCCAGGCCCAGCAGAGCGCCATGGTGCGCCAGGACGAGATCACCCAGTTGCACCGCGACAACGAGCGCCTGCTGATCGAACATCGGGTGACGGTGAAGGAGTTGGCGGCACTGCAGGAGCAAGTGCGCAAGGACCAGGCGCAGCAACTCAACCTGAGCGAACAGTTGAAGCAGATCGACAGCGAACGCACCCTGCTCCAGGAACGCCTGCGGGTCGCGGTGCAAGACAGTCAGTCACGCCAAGCCGCGCTGAGCGAATTCCAGCAGGCCAACAAGGCGCTGGAGCTGGACCTGATCAAGGCTCAGGCCAGCATCGAGGCGTTGCGTCTGACAGCCGCCGTTGCAGCGACCGCCGAGGCAACGCCCAGCACCTGATCAGTCGGCCACGGGCGTTCGCATGGTGACGAACTCTTCGGCCGCCGTCGGGTGTACGCCAATGGTTTCATCAAAATGCTGCTTGGTCGCGCCCGCCTTGAGCGCGATCGCCAAGCCCTGCACGATTTCCCCGGCGTCCGGGCCGACCATATGGCAACCCAGGACCCTGTCGGTGTCGGCGTCGACCACCAGTTTCATCAGGGTTTTTTCCTGGCAGCCGGTCAATGTCAGCTTCATCGGCCGGAAACGGCTTTCGAAAACCTTCACCTTATAGCCTTTGCCCTTCGCATCTTCCTCGCTCAGACCGACCGTACCGATGTTCGGCAGGCTGAACACGGCTGTCGGGATCATCGCGTAGTCCACCGGGCGATACTGCTCCGGCTTGAACAAGCGACGCGCCACGGCCATGCCTTCGGCCAGGGCCACTGGGGTCAACTGCACGCGACCGATCACATCGCCAATCGCCAGGATCGACGATTCGGCGGTCTGGTACAGGTCATCCACTTCGACAAAACCGCGCTTATCCAGTTTGACCCCGGTGTTTTCCAGGCCCAGGTTATCCAGCATCGGCCGACGGCCGGTGGCGTAGAACACGCAGTCTGTTTCCAGCACGCGCCCGTCTTTGAGGGTGGCCTTGAGGCTGCCGTCAGCTTGCTTGTCGATCCGTTCGATATCGGCATTGAACTGCAGATCCAGGCCACGCTTGGTCAACTCTTCCTGCAGATGCTTGCGCACCGCGCCGTCAAAACCGCGCAAGAACAGGTCGCCGCGATACAGCAAAGACGTCTGCGCACCCAAACCATGGAAAATTCCGGCGAACTCAACGGCGATATAGCCACCGCCAACCACCAGCACGCGCTTGGGCAGCGTTTTGAGGAAGAACGCTTCATTGGAACCGATCGCGTGCTCATGCCCCGGTATCTGCGGGATCTGCGGCCAGCCGCCGGTCGCGATCAGGATGTGCCTGGCCGTGAAGCGCTCGCCATTGATTTCCACCTGATGCGGATCGACCAGTCGCGCATGCCCTTCATGCAGGGTCACGCCGCTGTTGACCAGCAGGTTGCGATAGATGCCGTTGAGGCGGTTGATCTCGCGGTCCTTGTTGGCGATCAGGGTCGCCCAGTCAAAGTTCGCCTCCCCCAGGGACCAGCCGAAACCGCTGGCCTGCTCGAAGTCTTCGGCAAAATGCGCGCCGTAGACCAGCAGTTTCTTCGGCACGCAGCCGACGTTCACACACGTGCCGCCCAGGTAGCGGCTTTCCGCCACGGCCACCTTGGCGCCAAAACCGGCGGCAAAGCGCGCAGCACGAACACCGCCGGAACCGGCGCCAATCACATACAGGTCAAAATCGTAGGCCATTTCACTCTCCTCGGCAGGCAATCAGCATACCGACTTAGTTGGGGGCGAAAAACGAAAAAGCCACCCGAAGGTGGCTTTCTCTTACAACAGGCGGGCAACCGTGAATCAGTAAGCCTTGCCAGTCTTGTAGAAGTGCTCGTAGCAGAAGTTGGTCGCTTCGATGTAGCCTTCGGCGCCACCGCAGTCAAAACGACGACCCTTGAACTTGTACGCGATCACGCAACCGTCTTTGGCCTGCTTCAACAGGGCGTCGGTAATCTGGATCTCGCCACCCTTGCCCGGCTCGGTTTCTTCGATCAGCTTGAAGATATCCGGGGTCAGGATGTAACGACCGATGATCGCCAGGTTCGACGGAGCATCTTCAGGCGCTGGTTTCTCGACCATGTCGCGCACGCGGATCAGGCCATCGCCGATGTCGTCGCCGGCGATCACGCCGTACTTGTTGGTTTCTTGAGGATCGACCTCTTGAACCGCGACGATGGTGCAACGGTACTTCTGGTACAGCTTGACCATCTGGGTCAGTACGCCGTCGCCTTCCAGGTTCACACACAGGTCGTCGGCCAGTACCACGGCGAACGGTTCGTCACCGATCAGCGGACGGCCGGTCAGGATGGCGTGGCCGAGGCCTTTCATCTGGGTCTGACGGGTGTAGGAGAACGAGCACTCGTCGAGCAGCTTACGGATACCAACCAGGTATTTTTCCTTGTCGGTGCCTTTGATCTGGTTTTCCAGCTCGTAGCTGATGTCGAAATGGTCTTCCAGCGCGCGCTTACCACGGCCGGTAACGATAGAGATTTCATTCAAACCGGCATCCAGTGCCTCTTCGACGCCGTACTGGATCAGTGGCTTGTTCACCACCGGCAGCATCTCTTTGGGCATGGCCTTGGTCGCTGGCAAGAAGCGAGTGCCGTAACCGGCTGCTGGGAACAAGCATTTCTTGATCATATGGGTCCTTACAAAGGGCTGTGCGTACGGAATTCGGCGCAGTCTAATCAGGCCGCAGTCACCTTACAATGGGTCCTGCTGGCGTTGCGATGTCATCATAGAGAAAAAATGTCGGCGTAAGTTCCGCTAATCCTACAAAGAGCTTCACCAATACCCCGACAAAAACAGCGTAGCCCTGTGGCTTGAAAAGGGCTGCAACCCTTTTAGCACGCTTTGGCGCCGCAAACATTGACCTGGAATAACTTGGGCGGTGGCGCGACAATTGGCGCTATCATTACGCCCTTGAACCAGACTACGAGATTGTTAATAGATGTCAGAACCCAAAGGCGTGAACGGCTACCTGATCACTAAGCGAGCGGACGGTTGGCACCTGATCAACTTCCACGGCGACAGCGTCGCTGGCGCATTCGCGACCGAGAGCCAGGCAACTGCGGTTGCAGAAGTGTTTGTGGATGAAGCGGGCCACGCATCGAGCAAGCGACCGAAGGGCAAGTAAGCCTTGGAAGCTGCGTAAAAAAGCCCCGGTGAACGGGGCTTTTTTGTATCTTTTGTATAACCCTGGAATAGGCTTACACCTGACTTTCAGGACGAGACATGTCTATACGTAGATGGCAGTTCGCTATAGTCTCGTCGAAACGCCCCACGACAGTGTCAGCGCGCCCTCCAACACCCTCGATGATGAACACACATGAACAAGATTCTGGCACTCACTGCAGTATTGGCGCTCGCCGGCTGCACGACCACGTCTGATGTCTACCTGAAAAACGGCGAACAAGGCCTGACCATCGACTGCTCGGGCGAAGCCAATTCCTGGGCCAGTTGCTACGAAAAGGCCGACGCCTCTTGTGCGGGCACCGGCTACCGTATCGTCGGTACCGAAGGCACGCCTTCGCTCAAGGAAAGTGAAAAGACCCTGGGCCAGGACGTGGGCAACTTCAAAAGCCGCAGTGTGGTGGTGGTCTGCAAGTAAGCGTTACGTCTACAGCTGGATATCGGCAAACTTGATACCCAGGCCACGGACGGTCTCCACCAGCTCATCCAGGCGCGAGAAAGATTCGACTTCATCCTGATCGTCCACCAGGAAAAAACTGCGACCGCCGCTTTTCTTGAAGAATACGATCCATTCCCCAAGGTCAGCCGGGTTCTGGATGATGTGAGTGGCCGATATCTGACCTTCGGCCTGGCGAGCCCTGACGTGTTCACGCTTCATGAAAGACTTCCCAAAAAAGACACATGCCGCACAAACCGAGGGTTTGCGCGGCATTTTTGCGTTGATTGGGCGTGAGTCTAACGGATGCCCTGCCCAATCAACACGCCTTCTACGGTTTGGCCGTAGAGATTGACCCCATCGTTGGCGTGGAATTTGACCCGGGTTTTCTCCACGGAACCGTCAACCAGCCGCGGGTCCTGCGGTCGCTCGTGGCTGTTGACGTAGGCCGCTACGTCCCAGGCTTGCTGGTCGCTCAGGCTGCCACCCTTGCCCAGCGGCATGTTGTGCTTGATGAAGGACGCCGCAGTATTGATGCGGTGCATGCCGGCGCCCCAATTGTAGGAGTCCTTCCCCCACAACGGTGGCATCACGTAACTGTCACCGACCTTCTGGCCCTGCCCTTCGGGGCCATGGCAGACGGCGCATTGCCCTTTGTAAACCTGCGCGCCCCCGGACAGGTCATAACCCTTGGCCGGTTGGGCCACGTCGGGATACCCACGGCCTGGTAACTCCACGCCCAACGGTGCTTTGCTGGCCAGCCAGTAGGCGTACACCGAGAGCGCGGTAATTTCGCGACTATCAGCGGTCGGCGGCGTACCGCCGTTCATGCTGAATTGGAAACACCCCTGCAACCGCTCGGCAAAGGTGTTGACCTTGTCGTTCTTCTTTCGATAGGCCGGATACATCGGGTAGGCGCCCCACAGCGGCGCCGAGTTGGCCAGGCGGCCCTGATCCAGGTGGCAATTGCTGCAGTTGAGCCCGTTACCGACGAATGTCGGCGCCAGGCGTTTGGTATCCACGAACAACGCGTAGCCCTCCTTGACCAGCTTGCCGTAGGCATTGTCAGGCAGCTCGCTCTCTTGGGGCGGCTGGAATTGGCTGACAGCCGCATGGCCGGCAGAAGGGCGCAACTGCGACTGGTCTTCCATGGCGATCGTAGCGGCGTGGGCGGACGGCAGACCCAACAGTCCTAGAACTAAAACAAACGGGCTCATGGCTTGGCCTCCAGTTTCAGTGAGGCGAAATACTGGGCCACGCCCTGTACTTCATCCGGCGTCAGGGATTTTGCGATGTGGCCCATCAGATCATTCGGGTCGTTGTGACGGGTGCCGTTTTGCCAGGCCGTCAACTGTGCTGCCAGGTAGGTGGCAGGCTGACCGGCAAGAGGCGGGAACGTGTCGCCGACACCCGTACCGGCAGGACCATGGCAACTTGCACATGCCGGAATCTGCCGTTCCCACGCGCCCTGCTGGGCGAGCTTTTGCGCAGCACCGATAGGCATCTCGCTGCGATGGATCGGTTGAGGGACGGCGGCTGGCATCGCCGCCAGCGCCTGGCTGACAGCGTCGATCTCAGCGTCAGTGAGGGCATTCGCCAAGGGTTGCATCACCGGGTTGGCACGCGTGCCGCGCTTGAAGTCTTCCAACTGTTTACGCACATACAGGGCCGGCAACCCCGCCAACCTGGGGAAGCCCGCGGCGGCGAGCCCCGCGCCATCGGCGCCATGGCAGGCTACGCAAGGCATGGCGCCCGGCTGCGAGCCGCCCTCGGTGAATATCTTCTTCCCATCCAGCGCGTGGGCATTGCCCAGCAGCAACATCAGCGCACTGCCTATCAGTACTCGTTCCAGAGACATCATCACGGCTCCATTTTTTATAGTTATATATTTAGGCGTTTATGTCATAAGCCTACAAATGGTAGGAGAACCTTCCCGTCACGACAACTGCGAAAACGCACGCAAAAAAAAGCCTGACACCGCAATGGCAGGTCAGGCTTTTTTATCGGATTCAAACGGACCGTGTAAACGCTCGGCCTCAGCCGGAAATGCAGTCCTCCCCGGCCTTCTTCACATCGCCCGGGCGGATCGGCACATTGGACATGCTCTCGTAGAGCTTGATGCTGCTGCCACTGGAGCGCTCGTCAATCTCGAAAATAGCCGACGGGTCAGCGGAGAATTTCTGCGGCACAATCACCTGCACGCCGTCTTTATGCGGCTCGATCTGCGGCGGCCGGCGGGTAGTCGACAATTTGCGTACCACACAGGCGGCATATTCCTGCGGTTTTTTCCCTGAAATGACCGCCAAGGTCGGGGGGGTCTGCTTGATATCTGCAACCGAAGCACACCCACCAATCGCCAAGGCCAGAACCAACACACTCCACTTCATATAAAACCTCCGATAAAGACCCTAGGACAGCGGGGATGGTAATTTTCTCCCGCCCACGTAGGATTTATCCCTGATAACTCGGTAAATAACTGTTTTAAATTGTCGAAGTCGTCGACGACGGCCCGATAATAAACGCGCTGGGGCTGATAAACTCTATCTTAACCTACGTATCGTTCTGATTTTTCAGAAAAAGCCCTTCTGGAGACACCCGCCCATGAAATTCATCCACCAGCGTGAGCACCTCAACGAGGGAGATATTGTCGTCATCGAATGCTCACAGACTTGTAATATCCGTCTGATGAGCGATGCGAATTTTCGCAGCTTCAAGAATGGCGGCCGTCACACCTACCACGGCGGCGCGTTCGACAAGTTCCCGGCGAAAATCACCGCGCCGAGCACCGGTTTCTGGAACATCACCCTGGACGTTGTGACGCGCCGCGCCATCAGCGTTACCCGCAAACCTGCGCTGTCCCACAAGATCCGCATCGTTCGTCGCACCAACAGCAAATTGAGCTGATCCGAACACTCGACAGGAAAAAAGCTGTGACCACGACCAAATACGTCATTAAGTACAAACTCAACGGCGAACGCCGCTTTGAGTTTGCCCAACTGCACAGCAACAGCGTCGAAGAAGCCAAGCTAGTACTGGCGAAGATTCACGACGCCAGCGATGAAATCACTGACATCAACGTGAGCAAGGCGCTGTAAGCCCATGCCTGGCCCGACCGTCGACCTGTTCGCCGACGACGCCCTGCAACAACCCGCAGGGCGTGAGCAGATTGGCGAACAGTCCCACCTTCTGAGGGGCTATGCCCTGCCCTGGATTGAGCATCTTCTGCCAGCGTTGCGCTGCGTGCTGGCTCAGTCGCCGTTTCGGCAAATGGTCACGCCTGGTGGTTTCACCATGTCGGCCGCGCTGAGCAGTTGCGGAGAACTGGGTTGGACCACCGATCCCAGCGGCTACCGCTACACCGCGCTTGACCCGCGCAGTGGCCACCCCTGGCCAGTCATGCCCGAAACGTTGCGCCAACTGGCGGCACACGCGGCGGCCGACGCCGGGTTCAGCGATTTTGTGCCCGATGCCTGCCTGATCAACCGTTATGTGCCGGGGGCGAAGATGTCGTTGCACCAGGACAAGAACGAACGCTGCTATACCGCGCCGGTGGTTTCCGTGTCGCTGGGGCTGCCGGCGATCTTCCTGTTCGGCGGCCATGCACGCAGCGACAAGCCGCAAAAAATTTCGTTGTTCCATGGCGATGTGGTGGTGTGGGGCGGGGTCGATCGTCTGCGCTTCCACGGAGTCATGCCGGTCAAGGACGGCACGCATCCGGTCATGGGCCCGCAACGCATCAACCTGACCTTTCGCACCGCCGGCTGATTTGACCGCAAGCTTCAGAGTGCCAGGCCGCCGCGACACGACTAATCTGGCCGTGATCCGTCATGAGAGCAGGCAATGAATAACGAACATGACCCGCGCTGGGCAGCGATCCTCGCCCGTGATCCTCAGGCCGACGCGCTGTTTGTCTATGGGGTAAAAACCACCGGTGTGTATTGCCGTCCCAGCAGTGCCTCGCGCTTGCCGCGCCCGGAAAACGTCGAATTCTTTGAGACACCTCAACAGGCCGAGGCGGCAGGCTATCGCCCAAGCAAACGCGCGACCGGTGACCAGACGCAACGCGCGGCACGCCACGCCGAACTGGTGGCCAACGCTTGTCGGCAGATCGAACACGCCGAAACCCCGCCCAGCCTCGACCAACTGGCACAGCAAGCCGGGCTGAGTGCGTTCCATTTCCACCGCGTGTTCAAGTCTGTCACCGGCCTCACCCCCAAGGGCTATGCCAGCGCCCAGCGCTCACGCAAAGTGCGCAAGGGGCTCAAAGGTCGCAACACCGTCACCGACGCGCTGTATGACGCCGGCTTCAATTCCAACAGCCGCTTCTATGAATCGGCGGACCAACTGCTTGGCATGAAGCCAAGCGATTACAAAGCCGGCGGCACGAATACTCACATCCATTTTGCCGTCGGCCAATGTTCCCTCGGCGCGATTCTGGTGGCGCAAAGTCATCGCGGCGTGTGCGCGATTCTGCTGGGCGACGAGCCGGACACGCTGGTGCGCGACCTGCAGGACCAATTCCCCAACGCCGAACTGCTGGGCGCCGACCCGGCCTTCGAACAGTTGGTCGCCCAGGTGGTGGGGTTTATAGAAGCCCCGGCCCTGGGCCTGGACTTACCCTTGGACCTGCGCGGCACGGCCTTTCAGGAACGGGTATGGCAGGCCTTACGCGACATCCCGGTGGGCAGCACCGCCAGCTACGCGCAGATCGCCGAACGGATTGGCGCACCCACCGCCTTTCGCGCTGTGGCCCAGGCCTGTGGCGCCAATCGCCTCGCAGTGGCGATTCCCTGCCACCGCGTGGTGCGCAGTAATGGCGAGTTGTCGGGCTACCGATGGGGTGTGGAGCGCAAGCGCCAGTTGCTGGAACGCGAGCGCGACCGCTAAAACAGCCCGCGCCACTACACGAAACCCAGGCTGCGTCCAGTGAATAAAACAGACTGGCCGGATGCCAAGGGCCCTGCTAAAACAGCGAAAACTCTTACCAACGCTGGAGACGCATCCCATGAGCACCTGGCCAGACACGCGCATTCTCGATCTGCTGGGCATCGAGGTACCGATTATCCAGGCGCCCATGGCCGGTGCAACCACCGCGCAAATGGTCATCGCCGCCAACGAGGCCGGCGCGCTCGGTTCGATGCCGGCGGCGGCGCTGAGTATCGAGCAGTTGCGCGATGCGTTGAGCACTATCCGCCAGGCCAGTACGCGGCCGATCAACGTGAACTTCTTTTGCCATCAACCGCCCGAGGCGGACGACGCCCGTGATCGGCGCTGGAAAGACCTGCTGCAACCCTACTACCGCGAACTGGGCGCCGACTTTGATGCTCCGACGCCGGTGACCAACCGTGCGCCGTTCAACGAAGCGGCTTGTGAAGTGGTGGAAGCGTTCCGTCCCGAGGTGGTCAGTTTCCATTTCGGCTTGCCGGAAAAGTCCTTGCTCGACCGTGTCAAAGCGACCGGCGCCAAGGTACTTTCATCGGCCACAACCGTCGAAGAAGCGATTTGGCTGGAACAGCATGGCTGCGATGCGATCATCGCCATGGGCCTTGAAGCCGGCGGCCACCGCGGTATGTTTCTCAGCGACGACCTCAACAGCCAGATCGGCTTGATGGCGCTGGTGCCGCAGATCGTCGACGCCGTGAGCGTGCCAGTGATCGCCGCCGGCGGTATCGCTGACGCGCGCGGCATCGCGGCCGCCTTTGCCTTGGGTGCTTCGGCGGTGCAGATCGGTACCGCCTACCTGTTGACCCCCGAAGCCACGGTCAGCCCCTCGCACCACCATGCATTGCGCCACGCCCAGGCCAGCGAAACCGCGCTGACCAACCTGTTCACCGGCCGACCGGCACGCGGCATCGTCAACCGGGTGATGCGAGAACTCGGCGCGATCAACCCGCTGGCCCCGGCCTTCCCCAGGGCCGGCGGTGCGTTGCTGCCACTCAAGGCCAAGGATGAAGCCGGCTTCAGCAACCTGTGGGCGGGCCAGGCGGTGGGCCTGCGGCATCCGTTCGCAACCCGCGAGCTGACCACCTGGCTGGCAGAACAAGCCTTGAGCCGGCTGTCTCGGTAACGCACGTCAGATCAGTATCGGCTCTGCGGGTGGAAGGCCGCTGAGCCGACGTTCGTGCAGCGGCGTCAACACAGTAAACCGCTGTTGACGCAACGCACAGATGCCATATACGACTCGGGCAAAGTGTTCGTTGCTGTCGTCGTAGGGCTGGCTCGCCATGATCAGCGCGAAACAGCATTCGGCCTGGCGCTCCTGGGCCATCTTGCGGATCAATCCCAACCCTATCCCCAGCAACGCCCGGCTACTGGTCATGGTCAGTCGCTCATAACCGGAGCTGCGCTGGTGATGACACTCACGCTGCTGGCCCCGGGCGAGCTGTTCATACAGCGCGTCCAGTTCAGCGGCGGTGTATAAATCCACCGTCGCCTGCTCGCCTGACACATGAAGTTCCAGTTGTTGTTTAAATAACAGTCGCCACGCATCGTCGTCGATTCCGGCCCGCACCGCGACCCAGTCGACACAATCGACCAGCGCGTTTTGCGCGCTCGCGAGCGTGCTTGGCAAACCGGCCTGCAGGGCTTCGAGGTGGATCAATGCCTGGTTGACCAAGTCTGCCTCCTCAGCCATCACGCCCTCCATCAGTTCTCGATAGCCGCCCCGCGGTTCGTTACGCCATGCCTGAAGGAAGCCCAGCATCAAGGCCCGCAACTCACCGATCGCCTGCACGCCAATGGTGCGCCGCAATAGCCCTTCCGCCTCGTCGACCAGGCCGCTGAGGTTGCTGACTTGCGCCAGCAGTTCAGACTGATTGAAGGTCGCCGGTTCATTGAGCGATAGCGATGCATTGATCGGCAACTGGTGAAAGACCTGGGCCCAGACACGCTCCAACTGCTCGCGAACCCCGCAGACGAAATCCAGGGGAAACGACAGCACGCTGTAATCGCCGCCATTGACGAAGGGGCTCCAACTGATGCCCAGCGCAAACGCCCCGTCAACCTCCAGGCTTGCGTTGGCAAAATCCGGATAAAACTTGTAAATCACCAACGCGCCCTCCAAGGCCGGCAACCCGCGCACGCAGTCCTCCCAGCCTTTCAACGTACCGAAATAGCCGCGACCGTTCATTGAGGCATCGAGGTCGCCCAGGCTGAAATCGACCATCGCGGTGTCCGTCGCATCCCGAATCGACAACGCAAAATGCGTTTGCGGGCGCTGATCGCCGAGTTCGGAGAAAATCAGCACGCCGACGGCCTGTGTCTCCCAGCGTTGACTGCGCAAAAAGTCGGAACAGCTTTTCGCCTCGGCATAACCGCAGGTGGCGGTTGCCTGGAGGTAACCTTTGAGTTCGGCGCCTTTGCCCCGTTCGTCGAAGGATTTTTCCATGCGCTGGCGCAGGTCGATCAACCAGAATGGCGTGGAGACAAAAGTCTCGGACTCACTGGTCTGTTTCAACTTTATCGGGGCGTCGTAGTCTATGGGCGCATTCAGAATCGGCGCCACGGTCCGACCGCCGAGCGTCGACTGCTTGAGCAATATGCGCAACTTGGCATTGGCGCTGGGCAGGTCGGCCCCCAGGTCGACCATCGCCAATAGCACCCCCAGCTTGCACTCATGGATGTAGTGGGCGTAGTCCTCGGGACGATCGGTATTTTGCGCCAACGCATACGTAAGGCCGACATCACCGACATTGGCGATGAAGCGCGCCATGCCGGAAAGCAGCAGCGCGCCCAACCCGCTCAAGGGCCCGACGGCCGCCGTCACCAGGCCGGACACCGCACGGGCGACACTTTTGAACATCGCCAGTTTTACCCGGCGCCGCTCTTCGTCGGACGAAAACACTGCGTAGTCGACCTGCCCCTTGATATCCGCGATGGCCGCCAACTGCAATTGCGCGTTGATGTGCTGGGTATCACGAAAGGACACCGGCTCCGGGGCGAAACGCCGGTAATGGTAGCCATAGCGTTTTTTTTGCGGAAAAAAATCCTGAGGCACCAGGTTCATTTTCTGCGGGAAAGGGGAATGTTCCGCGACAAATCGCATCAACACCTCCGAGGGTTGCCCGGCGGTGGTGCTTGGTGCCCAGACCGCCCACTTGAGCTCGGTGAAGTTGAGGGATATCAGCAATGCCTTCTGTGAGTTGAATTTGAGCACAATCGCATTGGGCACCACCGCTTCGTTGAATAGCAGCAGTCGCGGTTTCAACTCGCCTTTCAAGTAGCGGAACGCACACCCTCGCAAGTCTTCGTCGGCTGCATCGACCTGCGCGAGGTAGCGTGCGACCCGCACCCTGGCGAGGGCGTCACAGGTTTCGCCGAACAGTTTCTGGTAGTCGTCGCTGGCGGCCAGCGCATCGATATCCGCCAGGACGTCAGCCAGCAACACGTCGCGCATCCCGGTCAATGTCGCGACTTGCGACGCTGGCAAGGCTTGCCCCTGCACATGCACGGCACTGAGTTTTTCCTGGAAGTACGCACGCCGTTGCGGCTCACCCAACAGCACTTGTTCAAAGGAAAAGTACTTGTAGCGTGGCGGCACGAATGCACTCACGCCAGGAGAATATGTGGGGTGGCCTATCAGGTATTTGAACTTGAATTGGCGTTCTTTTTTGAACAGTTGCTGGGTGTCTTGAGACAAACCGGACTTCTTCAGGCAGCGATCGATCAACGATTCGATATAGTCTTTGGCGATCTTGTTATTGCCCACGCTCTCCCTCAGCCCATCCCATTTTTGCCAGGCCTGGGTCGTGGTTGCCTCGGGCGTCGGGGGCGCGGTGGGGGCCTTCCAGCCGGTACGTTCGCGGGGCTGAATGCTGACCGCTATAAACAGCCGCGCGGCATCGCAGCGCACGAACCATTGATTGGGCCGCTCGCTCTGCAGCCGGATGCCGCCGTCTTCCTGCAAGACGCCGCAGTTGACCCAGGGGCAGCGGTAACTCATGTAGACGCTGAGATAGTAGTGCCAATCCGCAGCGGCGCGGCGCGAGGCCGGAACCTCTATGATGTAGCGCTCCTCATCGGCCTGATAAGGCATTGCGCTCAGAGTCACCTCGATCACTTCGTCGGCCTTCAGCGCTTGGTCGGCGAGGAGGACGGCACGGGGCGTCCAGCGCGGGAAAATGCTGAAATCGGCGTCGAGTACCGCCTCGCCGAACGGCTTGACCCACAGCGTGTTTTTGCCGGGCTCATCGGAATAACGAATGTGATCGCCGCTGCGTGCGCCAATACGCATCCCCGGCCAACCGGTGCCAATCGCCCTGGGCCATTGCCCGGCCCCCAGGGAAATCAGCGGGAGATCGAACCAGATATCCGCAAGCAGGCGCTTACTCGCCCCCCACACGGAAAACAGCACCACCTCGGTCTTGAGCAAAGGCCGTGTCGCGATCGCCAGGCCACGCTCTTCCCACTCGACACTCTGGGCCTGGCCTGACACTCGCAGGCTGTCGAGAAAGTATCGATGGGCCGTCAAGCGTTGGGCCAATGCCCCGTAAAACTTGGGAAACAGAACATTGACCTGCACGCTGTCAGTCGATTGGTTTTTTCCGACACTGGCGCGCCAGGTGAAGCGCTTGTCGAGGATTTTCCACAGGGGCATTTCCTGGCGCTCGACAATCAACGCAGGACTTCCCGGCTCGGCCCCCTCCTCCAGGATCGAAAACTCCACCGGTATCAACGATTGCGTGGTGATCAGCGCCTTGGCCTGCGGTTCCAGTGCCGAAGCGCTGAGTACGCGGTCCAGCCAGGCTTTCACGGCGGCCTCGCTGGTAAGGTTGTTCGGTGCACCGACGTTGATATAGGCATATTCCCTTTGCATGGCACTTGCTCCTTTGCCGGCTAAAGGAGCTGCACTATCAACGGGTTCCCGTGCATTGGCTGTCAGGAGGCGGGCCGTTGCCGCCGGGAAATGTCAGCGCGGGGCCGGCGGATTCCCCTTGCCATTTTTTCGCTATATACCTATACATACACCGCTTGACCGCCCCCCTGGTCCGGCAGCGCTCAATATTGGCTTTTTTCCTTCTCTTACGGAGCTATCCATGACCTTCAGCCTCCCACGCTTGATTCGCCCCGGCCTGGCGGCCGTCATTGCGCTTGTCACCGCCGCTGCGGTCCACGCCGATGAAGTCCAGGTGGCCGTCGCCGCCAACTTCACCGCACCGATCCAGGCGATTGCCGCCGATTTCGAGAAGGACACCGGTCACAAGCTGATCGCCGCCTACGGTGCCACCGGGCAGTTCTATACCCAGATCAAGAACGGCGCGCCGTTCGAAGTGTTCCTCAGCGCCGACGACACCACCCCGCAAAAACTCGAAACCGAAGGCGATACCGTCAAGGGTTCGCGCTTTACCTACGCGGTCGGCACCCTGGCGCTGTGGTCGGCGAAGGAAGGTTATGTCGATGCCAAGGGCGATGTGCTCAAGCAGAACGCGTTCAAGCACCTGTCCATCGCCAACCCGAAAGCCGCGCCCTACGGGCTGGCCGCCACCCAAGTGCTGGCCAAGGAAGGCTTGACCGAGAAGCTCAAGGACAAGCTCGTCGAGGGCCAGAACATCACCCAGGCCTATCAGTTTGTCTCCACCGGCAATGCCGAGTTGGGGTTTGTGGCCTTGTCGCAGATCTACAAAGACGGCAAAGTCACCAGCGGTTCGGCGTGGATCGTCCCGGCGTCCATGCATGACCCGATCAAACAGGATGCGGTGATCCTCAACAAGGGCAAAGACAGCGCCGCTGCCAAGGCGCTGGTCGAGTACCTGAAAGGGCCGAAAGCCGCTGCCGTTATCAAGTCCTACGGTTACGAGCTCTAAATGCCGCTATCGAGTGCCGATTTTTCCGCAATCTGGTTGACCATCAAACTGGCGTCACTGACCACGGTGATCCTGCTGGTCATCGGCACTCCGATTGCCCTGTGGCTGTCGCGCACGCGCTCCTGGTGGCGCGGGCCTATCGGCGCGGTGGTCGCCCTGCCGCTGGTGCTGCCGCCCACGGTCATCGGCTTCTACCTGCTGCTGACGATGGGGCCGCACGGTTACTTCGGCCAGTTCACCCAATGGCTGGGCCTGGGCACCCTGACCTTCAGTTTCGCCGGGCTGGTGATCGGCTCGGTGATCTATTCCATGCCGTTCGTGGTGCAGCCGTTGCAAAACGCCTTCTCCGCCATCGGCACACGCCCCTTGGAAGTGGCCGCGACCTTGCGCGCCAACCCCTGGGACACGTTCTTCAGCGTGATCCTGCCCCTCGCCCGCCCGGGGTTTATCACCGCGTCGATTCTCGGCTTTGCGCATACCGTCGGCGAGTTCGGGGTGGTGCTGATGATCGGCGGCAATATCCCGGACAAGACCCGGGTCGTCTCGGTGCAGATCTACGACCACGTCGAAGCCATGGAATACGCCCAGGCGCACTGGCTGGCCGGCGCCATGGTGGTGTTCGCGTTCCTCGTGTTGCTGGCGCTCTACTCCAGCCGTAAAACCAAGATGGGCTGGAGCTGATGCCGATGATCGATGTACGCCTGCACCTCACGTATTCCGCCTTTGCCCTGAAAGTGGACCTGCAACTGCCCGGTCGCGGCGTCACCGCGCTGTATGGGCATTCCGGCTCCGGCAAGACCACCTGCCTGCGCTGCATTGCCGGGCTGGAACGTGCCGAGGACGGTTTTGTCCAGGTCAACGACGAAGTCTGGCAAGACAGCCGCAACGGGCTGTTCGTACCGCCGCATAAACGTGCGCTGGGCTATGTGTTCCAGGAAGCGAGCCTGTTCCCCCATCTGTCGGTGCGCGCCAATCTGGAATTCGGCCTCAAGCGCATCCCGCGTGCGCAACGTCGCGTCGACATGGCCCAGGCCACCGAACTGTTGGGCATCGGCCACTTGCTTGAGCGGCATCCGCAGCACTTGTCCGGCGGCGAGCGCCAGCGCATCGGTATCGCCCGCGCGCTACTGACCAGCCCGCGCCTGTTATTGATGGACGAACCGCTGGCGGCACTCGACAGCCAACGCAAAGGTGAAATCCTGCCTTACCTGGAACGCCTGCACGACGAACTGGACATTCCGGTGCTCTACGTCAGCCACGCCCAGGACGAGGTGGCGCGCCTGGCCGATCACATCGTGTTGTTGCGCGACGGCCAGGCCCTGGCCAGCGGCCCCATCGGTGAAACCCTGGCGCGGCTGGATTTGCCCTTGGCCTTGGGCGACGACGCCGGTGTGGTGATCAACGGCACGGTAAGCGCTTACGACGCGCACTATCAATTGCTGACCCTGCAACTGCCCGGCAGTGCCTTGCAGATGCGCGTCGCCCATACGCCGCTGGCCTTGGGCAAAGCCCTACGGGTCAAGGTGCAGGCGCGGGACGTGAGCCTCAACTTACAGGCCGAAGCCCACAGCAGCATCCTCAACCGCCTGCCGGTGACGGTCACCCAGGAGATTGCGGCGGACAACAGCGCCCATGTGCTGGTGCGCCTGGATGCCGGCGGCACGCCGTTGCTGGCACGGATCACACGCTTCTCCCGCGACCAGTTGCAACTGCACCCCGGCCAGACGCTATGGGCGCAGATCAAGGCGGTGGCGGTGCTGGCGTAGCCGCGAAATCTTGTGGCCGCAGCGTCTTGCGTTGCAGTCAATCAGACAGACCGGCCTGATCTGTTTGTAACCTGCCGTCCGCCGACCTGCCCCGCGACCTGCAAGGACATTACCTACGCAATGGGAGTGTCACACCTCGAGTTTTTTACAGGCGATCGAGTCCTCTCATACTTTGGTCTGGCATGACGCTGGCTGGAGGCTGGAAGCTGCCTGAGGTCATTGCGCCAGACATCAAAGCGCCTTACGGTAGTGGCCGCATAATCTCACCGAGGAACCCAGCCCGATGCTGCCTTCGTCCCAAAAGCCCTACGCCAACGTCGTACTCGCCCGTCAACAGCAATGGCGGGGTCGTGTCGGCATGATGCTGGTGGCCAGCCTGTCTGTGCTGGCGGGCATGACCGATGCCATTGGTTTCATGGCCAGCGGCGACTTTGTCTCATTCATGAGCGGCAACACCACGCGCCTGGCGGTAGCAATCAGCGAAGGTGACCTGGGCCTGACCGGGCGCCTGCTGTTGCTGGTCGCGACCTTCGTGGTCGGCAACGCCTTGGGTATCGTGGTCAGCCGCATGAGCGGCCGTCACGCCCTGCCCCTGCTGCTGTGCATCGCGGCGCTGCTCTGCGGCGGCGCGCTGTGGCCGTTCGCCGATATGCTGCCCGCCTTGCTCGCGGCAATTGTGGCGATGGGCATGCTCAATGCCGCGGTCGAAGAGGTCAACGGCTTGCCGGTGGGGCTTACCTATGTCACCGGCGCGCTGTCACGCTTTGGTCGTGGGTTGGGACGCTGGCTGCTGGGGGAGCGCCGCAACGGGTGGCGCGTGCAGTTGGTCCCCTGGACGGGGATGTTCATCGGGGCGGTGATCGGGGCGTTGCTCGAGCACCGCATGGGCTTGGGTGCGCTGCTGGTCAGCGGGGCGCTGGCTGCGGTTTTGGGTCTGGTGTCACTGAAGATCCCCCGGCGCTGGCACTTGGGTTATATGCCGCGCTGATGACCTGGGAGGCTCGCCCGACGTGACGGCCTCGACATCCGTGTACTGGTAAAGAGCTATTACGTCGAGCGAGCGGGGGAATCATAGGACAATGCCCTGCGACTGTCCCGCAGGGCATTTCCTAAAAGCACTACGGCAACAGATTACAGACAAGTCGCAAGTGCGGCCAAACGGCGCTTGGCGACCATGGAGTCTTCAGCGGTGTAGTAATCGACAGAGGAACCGGCCCCTGCGCTGCGCACGTCGGCAAAGTAATCGCCGCCGGTGGTGTACACCGTGAAACCGCCCGCCCCGATCGGCTCCTTGAAGCCGCCGGCGTCGACACCAAACACCGCCTCGTCCTGCCAGCCGAACTGGATACATTGGGCAACCACCAGCGCAGCCTTGTCCGACGCCAAGGTCTTGTAGGGCGTGCCGGTGCGTGCCGCGTTCATTTTCGAGCCCGCGCAGCCGGCCAGTGCTGCCAGTACCAATGCGCCAATTACCAGTTTCCGCATGCCATCGCTCCTTGGAAAAAAACGCGACTCTACCATTAGCAGGCGACACTCACGGATTATTACGTCACCCTGTCGCCTACTTGCGAGTTCGCTTCTACCTGGAAAACCGATGACACCCAATGCCGAACGCTACAACCCATCCACCGACTATGCCGACAAGCTGATCAGCCGCATCGGCCAGACGCCCACGTGGATCGCCAAGCGCATTGGCGTGACGGACAAGCGCATTCGCTACATTCTCGACGGCGAGCGCACGGTGAAAGGCGAAAGTACGCCGATCCAGATGACCTACACCGAGCAGTTCGCGCTGGAGTGCCTGGCGGCCGAGGCCAAGGCGAAAAAGAAGGCGACGCCGCCCACCGAATGAATTTAGTTTCACTGTGACAGGAGAACGCGCCACCGATAATGGCCGGGCTCATTTTTAGAAGTCTCCTTCAGCCCGCCCTCCCGCGGGCTTTTTTTCGCCGGTGTGTTTAGAACCACCAGCGAAACAGGTAGAACAACGCCATGCTCAACAGCACGGTGAGCAGCACATTGCGCGTCCAGACCATCAGCGCCACCGCGCAGATCCCGGCCAGCAGGTAGGGGTTGGCCGGGCTCAGGTTGAGCCGGTGGTCGGCAAAGAAAATGATCGGCCCGCAAATCGCCGTGAGCATGCCCGGTACCGCGAACCCGAGAAACTCCCGCGCACCGCGGGTGAGCCGCACGGGCAGGCGCGGTTCGATAAACAGGTAGCGGTTAAAAAATACGATCAAGCCCATTGCAACAATCATCACAAAAATCATGCCTGCCCGACTCCCAGTCGTTTGCAGGCATACCCTGCACTCATGCCCAACACACCCGATACCACCACGGCCGACTCCCACTGCAGGAAGCTCAAGCAGACCGAGCACAACAGCGCCACCGCCACGCACACCACGGTGGGCACATCGCGCACCACGGGCGTGATCAACGCGATAAAGGTCGCGACAATCGAGAACTCCAGGCCCAGGTGTTCGAGCCCTGGAATGCTCTTGCCCAGGACAATGCCGGCGAGGGTGAACAGGTTCCAGGCGATATAGAACGTCAGGCCAACACCCAGCGCGTACCAGCGATTGAAGGTTTCGCGGTCGTACTGGCTGACCAGGGCGAAGAACTCATCGGTCATCAGGAAACCCAGGCTCATGCGCCAGCGCGGTTTGAGCACGGACAATGTGGGGCGCAGGTGCATGCCGTACAGCAGATGTTGTGAGGTCAGCAGCAAAGTCGTGAGCAAGATGGAGATCAGGCTGGCGCCGCTCTTGACCATGCCGATGGCCACCAGTTGCGCGGCACCGGCAAACACGATGGCGGAAAGCCCCTGGGCTTCGAGCGGGGAAAAGTGCGCTTCGATGGCCATTGAGCCAGCCAGCAAGCCCCAGGGCGCGCACGCCAGGGACAACGGAATGACAGCAATCGCGCCACGGGCGAAGGCGTAGTGAGGTAAAGCAGTAGGCATGGGAACCGCTCATCGACAGACAGTCGACAAGCATGCCAGCGCAATATGCAGGTTGTCTTGAACGATCTTGCTCAGGCGAGCCTTACCGACACCAGTTCCACCGAGTCCCGCGCTTCGCGCAGTTCATAGGCGTCCTGGTTGAGACGGTGGATGGTATTGAGCAAGCGCTGGCGCAGCACTTCATCGCCGAGTTTTTCGACGGCACGCATCAGATCGAACGCCGCGGTTTCGTTATTTTCCGCGACGGAATCGAGGGTCTTGCGCAGATTGCGAGTGGCACGGGTCACGCGTGGTATTCCTTCATCAGCTATGGGCAGGCACTTTAGGACATTTGTGTTTCATTTTAATTTCAATCACTTGTGGCGTGTTTCCAGACATTTGATCCATATCAATTGAAACAGGATTTGACTGAAACATATGGAAATACGTATATTCGGATATACCTATACGAGCAGGCCTTGACCGTGTCAGTCCCTTTCTCACCTCCAACCCTATTCAAATGCCTGGCCGATGCCAC
This sequence comes from Pseudomonas veronii, assembly GCF_002028325.1. NCBI lineage: Bacteria > Pseudomonadati > Pseudomonadota > Gammaproteobacteria > Pseudomonadales > Pseudomonadaceae > Pseudomonas > Pseudomonas veronii. The sequence continues at coordinate 3,640,879 of NZ_CP018420.1, forward strand.
TCGCGTGCGAATGACCTTGCTGATCCTGCGCGAAGGCGAACTTTGCGTGTGCGAACTGATCCATGCACTTGACGACAGCCAGCCGAAAATCTCCCGCCACCTCGCGCAACTGCGCAACAGCGGGTTGCTGCTGGATCGTCGCCAAGGGCAATGGATCTACTACCGCATCAATCCGGCACTGCCCGACTGGGTGACTCACGTGCTGGACACCACCCTGCAAGCCAACCAGCCATGGTTGCAAAACGACGCGCTGCGTCTTGATGCAATGGGCGACAGACCACAACGAGCCAGCACCTGCTGTTGAGCCACCGGAGCGTTTATTCATGCTTGTCGCAATTGCGATTTTTATCTTCACCATCATCCTGGTCATCTGGCAGCCCAAAGGCCTGGGTGTCGGCTGGAGCGCGACCATGGGCGCGATCCTCGCACTGGCCTGCGGCGTGATCAGCCTGGCGGACATCCCGGTGGTGTGGCACATCATCTGGAATGCCACCGGCACCTTTGTCGCGCTGATCGTCATCAGCCTGTTGCTGGACGAGGCCGGGTTCTTTGCCTGGGCTGCGCTGCATGTGGCCCGTTGGGGCCGTGGTCGCGGCCGGCGGTTGTTTGCCTACATGGTGCTGCTGGGCGCGTTGGTGTCGGCGCTGTTTGCCAATGACGGCGCGGCACTGATCCTCACGCCGATTGTGATGTCGATGCTGCTGGCGTTGCGTTTTTCTCCGGCGGCGACCCTGGCGTTCGTCATGGGCGCCGGGTTTATCGCCGACACGGCGAGCCTGCCGCTGGTGGTGTCGAACCTGGTGAACATTGTCTCGGCGGACTATTTCAAGATCGGCTTCAATGAATACGCAGCGGTGATGGTGCCGGTGAACCTGGTCAGCGTCGCCGCCACCCTGGCGGTGCTGTTGTGGTTTTTCCGCCGCGATATTCCGCAGACCTACGACCCGGCCGACCTGGCGGACCCGGCCAGCGCCATTCACGACCACGCGACTTTTCGCGCCGGCTGGTGGGTGCTGGGTATCCTGCTGATCGGCTGCTTTGCCCTGGAACCGTTGGGGATTCCCATCAGCGCGATCTCTGCGGTGTGCGCGGTGTTGCTGCTGGTGATCGCCGCCAAAGGCCACAAGATTTCCACGCGCAAAGTGCTCAAGGAAGCGCCCTGGCAGATCGTGATCTTTTCCCTGGGCATGTACCTGGTGGTCTACGGGCTGCGCAACGCCGGGCTGACCACTTACCTGGCGACCTGGCTCGACACCTTCGCCACCTATGGCGTATGGGGCGCGGCGATGGGCACCGGGGTGCTGACGGCATTGTTGTCCTCGGCAATGAACAACCTGCCGACCGTGTTGATCGGTGCGCTGTCCATCGAATCCAGCCATGCCGCGGGCGTGGTCAAGGACGCGATGATCTACGCCAACGTGATCGGCAGCGACCTCGGCCCGAAAATCACCCCCATCGGCAGCCTGGCCACCCTGCTGTGGCTGCATATCCTGGCGCGCAAAGGCATCACCATCACCTGGGGTTACTACTTCAAGGTCGGCATCGTCCTGACCTTGCCGGTGTTGCTGGTCACTCTCGCCGCCCTCGCCTTGCGTCTTAGCCTCTGAAGGACATACGCCAATGAAAGTCTTGTTCATGTGTACCGCCAACAGCTGCCGGAGCATTTTGTCCGAAGCGATGTTCAACCACCTGGCGCCAGAAGGGTTTGAGGCGGTCAGCTCCGGCAGCTTCCCCAAGGGTCAGGTGCTGCCCCGCAGCCTGAGCACCTTGCAGGCGGCGGGCATCCGCACACAGGGCTTGTACAGCAAGGGCAACGACGCCTTTGAAGGCAGCCCGCCGGATGTGGTGATCACGGTGTGCGACAAGGCCGCCGGTGAAGCCTGCCCAGTGTATTTCGGCCCGGCGCTGAAGGCGCACTGGGGGTTGGCAGACCCTTCGGATGTCGACGGCGACGAGGCGAGCATCCAAGCCGCATTCGACGCCACGCTGCGCACCATCGCCACACGCTGCCGGGCGTTTTTCGCGCTGCCCTTTGCCGACCTCAACCCTGGCGAACTGAAAGCCGAACTCGAGCGCATTGCGCTGTTGCAGGCGGAGTAACCATGAGTACCCTGCCCAATCTGGACGCGTCGTTAATCACCTCCGGCCCGCTCGATTCGAGTCGGCCGCCGCGCATTCTGCTGCTCTACGGCTCAACCCGCGAACGCTCGTTCAGCCGCCTGCTGGTGGAAGAGGCCGCGCGCCTCTTGCAGCACTTCGGCGCACAAACGCGCATTTTCGACCCGAGCGGCTTGCCATTACCCGATGATGCCCCGCGTGAGCATCCGAAGGTGCAGGAGCTGTTGGAACTGATGCAATGGTCGGAAGGCCAGGTCTGGTGTTCCCCTGAACGACACGGTTCGATGTCGGCGGTGTTCAAAGCGCAAATCGACTGGGTGCCGTTGTCCTTGGGCGCGGTCCGCCCGACCCAGGGCAAAACCCTGGCGGTGATGCAAGTGTGCGGCGGTTCCCAGTCCTTCAACACGGTCAACCAACTGCGCGTACTCGGGCGTTGGATGCGTATGTTCACCATCCCCAATCAATCCTCGGTGCCCAAGGCGTTCATGGAGTTCGATGATCAGGACCGCATGAAACCCTCGGCGCTCTATGATCGCGTTGTCGACGTGATGGAGGAACTGGTGAAGTTCACCGTGCTGCTGCGTGATCGTCCGGATTTGGTCGACCGCTACTCGGAGCGCAGGGAAAGCGCCGAAGAACTGTCGCAACGGGTCAATCAACGGTCGATCTGAGCCTGGCTGACGGCGTATGCTCACGTCCATCCCATGACTGAGCCGACCCCATGAGCACCCTGCAACACGCCTGGCTGGGCGACTACGAAATCAACAGCGTCCACTGCTCCGGCCTGACCTTTGCCCGCCACAGCCACGACGAATGCGTGATCGGCGTGAACCTGGTGGGCGAAGAAAACGTGTGGCTGGACCGCCGCGAATTCGTGGCTGGGCCAGGCGCCATCACCTTGTACAACCCCGGGCAGATTCAGGGCGGCGGTGCGGCGGAAGGCGCGCCGTGGCAGTTTGTCAGCCTGTACGTCAGCGCCGAGCAATTGGCCGCCGACCTGGGGTTGGCGCATGTCGAATTCGATCGATCGTTGTGTTTCCAGCCGGATCTGGCGCTGCGCCTGGCGGTTGTGGCAAAAGGCGCATCTAGCGGCGACGTTCTGGTCCGCGAGCTGAACGAAGACGCCCTGGTTGTGCTGCTGGGAGAAGTGGTCGGCCTCAGCGGCGTGCGCTTGCCCGGCAACGCGGCAGCCGGCAAAAGCCTGATCGGCCGCGCCCAGGAATTGCTCGCCGCACAGTTGCATCAATCGCTGCCCCTGGACCACCTCGGCGAGGCGCTGGGGTTGTCCAAGTTCCACCTGCTGCGCACCTTTCAAAAAGAGACCGGGCTCAGCCCTCGCCAATGGGCCATGCAATTGCGCACGCGCCGCGCCAAAGGCCTGTTGCGTAATGGGATGGCGGCCGGCGAGGTCGCCCATCAGCTCGGTTTTGCCGACCAGAGCCACCTCAACCGGCATTTCCGCGCCGCCTATGGCCTCACGCCTGGCCGCTATCAGAGTGTGGCGAAACGCTGAACAGCACAATCTGGTCCAAGACAACGCGTGCGTGCGCCAGCACACTGCCCGCCATCACTTGATGGAGCATAGGGATGCTGGCGATCTTCTTTTACGCACTGGTATTCGGTTTTGTGTTTTGCCTGTCCCCCGGCGCTGTGCTGGCGGAGACCTTGCGCCGTGGTTTGCAACACGGTTTCACCCCGGCGTTGTTGGTGCAGGTCGGTTCGCTGGTCGGCGATGCGGTGTGGGCCGTGATCGGCCTGACCGGCATCGCGCTGTTGATCCAGCATGACGCCGTGCGCGTGCCGCTGACCCTCCTCTGCGCGCTCTACCTCGCATGGCTCGGCGTGCGCAGCCTGCTCGACGCCTGGCGTTTGCCCGCAGCCGACAGCGCACCAGCCGGCTCCGGCACGAATGCGCTGGCGGTGGGCGCAGCCATTTCGCTGGCCAACCCGAAGAACATTGTGTACTGGGGGGCGCTGGGCAGTGCGTTGTCGGGCATCGTCGGGGCTACGCCCAGCCACACGCAGACGCTGATGTTTTTCGGCGGTTTCATGCTGGCCTCGGTGCTGTCGTGTTTTCTGACGGCCGCACTGGTCAATCTGCTGCGCAAGAACGCCTCGCCGACCTGGCAACGCATCAGTTACGCGGCGTGCGGTGTAGTCTTGATCTATCTCGCCGTTCTCGCCGCGCAAGGCATATGAAGTTATATATGCCCGGTAACTTGTGAATATGTTTTATCTGAATAGACTCTGAACACTTGGCAATTTAATTAATCATGCGTTGACATTCCGCAACTGGCTGAGTAGATTGCCCCTGCCCGCAACTGGGGCCTTTTTTAAACCTCACAAAAGAAGCCAATGGACACAGTATCTAGTCGCTGTCCGAGCACCGCGTTGGCGGGCATCGGGCGCCCAACCCAGAAGATGACAGGACTTGCCTCTCCGGTCCGGTAAGCTGCGCTAGAGCTTGTGCTCCACCGTAACTGCCTCGCCGGTCGCCCGTCCGGTCCCGAGGTGTGTTATGACCTTCCAAACCTTTGTTGTAAAAGATGTACGAACGCTGGCCGCGACCCTGCGGGCCAAGCTGTGCCGAGCGCCCGCAGGCGTTTGTGTTGCCCGCCCGGCCTTTGCCGTACCCTCCCCTCGAATGCGCCCGGCCCATCCGCTGGCGCGCTGGCGTGCCTGCCCGACGACTGGCCGACTGCAGCAGCATTGGGCTCACGCCGCCCCTCAAGACCCACAGAGACGTAACGTTTCCAACCTGGCTGAAGCCCGCCTGATGCCCGCTCTTTACCTGGGCACTCGCGCCGCTTAACCGCTTGGAAACAGCAACTTTCTGATCAATACCCTGGAGTTCTTTTATGAACCTTTCCAGTAGTAGCCCGCTGCGCGCGCAGTAACTAACGCGCACTTAGCGGGCCCATTGAAAGTTATTCAACACCTTATTTGAACCGATCGCGAAGTCCGCGGCTCGGCATGCTTTCGCTCGCCTGTCATCAGGTCAGTACCGGGTATGTTTTGTCGAGAACTGGCGACAGGAGTACACACCATGAGCGCCGTAAAAAAACCGCCACAGCCCAACAAAAACCGCACCGACGCCGACGCTCGGCTATCAATGCGGGCCGCCCGCGAAGCCCATAACGGCCTGTCGGCCACCCTGGCCAATGTGCGAGCCACTCTGGATGGCCTGACCGAGTTGGATGCCACTGCACGCCTGCAACAGCAAGGCCATAACGAAGTCGCCCATGACAAGCCGCCTCACGCATTCATCCAGTTCCTGCAGGCGCTGAACAATCCGTTTATCTATGTGCTGCTGACGCTGGGCGCGATCAGCTTCGTCACCGATTACTGGTTGCCGTTGCAGGCCGGTGAAGAAGTCGACCTGACCAAAGTCATCATCATCATGACCATGGTCCTGCTCAGCAGCCTGCTGCGGTTCTGGCAGGAGCACCGTTCGGCCAAATCCGCCGAAACGCTCAAAGCCATGGTCCGCACCACCGCCACCGTACTACGCCGCGAACAGGTCGGCGCCCAGCCAACCCTGCGCGAAGTGCCGATGCGCGAACTGGTGGCCGGCGATATCGTGCAGCTATCGGCCGGCGACATGATCCCGGCCGACATCCGCCTGATCGAATCGCGTGACCTGTTCATCAGCCAGGCGGTGCTGACCGGCGAAGCCTTGCCCGTGGAAAAATACGACACGCTGGGGGACGTGACGCAAAAGTCCGCCAGTACCCTTGCCGCCGACCAGGGCAACTTGCTCGACCTGCCGAACATCTGCTTCATGGGCACCAACGTGGTCAGCGGCCGCGCCAAAGCCGTGGTGGTGGCCACCGGACCGCGCACCTACTTCGGCTCGCTGGCCAAGGCGATTGTCGGCTCCCGGGCGCAGACCGCGTTTGATCGCGGCGTGAACAGCGTCAGCTGGCTGCTGATCCGCTTCATGCTGGTGATGGTGCCGATCGTGTTCTTCCTCAACGGCTTCTCCAAGGGTGACTGGGGCGATGCCTTCCTGTTTGCCCTGGCGGTCGCCGTCGGCCTGACCCCGGAAATGCTGCCGATGATTGTCAGCGCCAACCTGGCCAAGGGCGCCACCGCCATGGCCAAGCGCAAAGTGGTGGTCAAGCGCCTCAACGCGATCCAGAACTTCGGCTCGATGGACGTGCTGTGTACCGACAAGACCGGCACCCTGACCCAGGACAAGATCATCCTCGAGCACCACGTCAACGCCTTTGGCCAGCGTGACGACGCGGTGCTGTCGCTGGCCTGGCTCAACAGCTATCACCAAAGCGGCATGAAGAATCTGATGGACCAGGCCGTGGTGCAGTTCTCGGCACAAAACCCCAAGTTCCAGGCGCCGTTTGCCTACAGCAAGGTCGATGAATTGCCGTTCGACTTTGTACGCCGTCGCCTGTCGATTGTGGTCAAGGACGCCGCCGGCGACCATCTGCTGGTGTGCAAGGGTGCCGTGGAAGAGATGCTGAGCATTGCCACCCACGTGATCGAAGCCGGCGCCGCGGTGCCGCTGGATCAGCGGCGTCGCGAGGCGTTGCTGGCGATTGCCAATGACTACAACGAAGACGGCTTTCGCGTGTTGGTGGTGGCCACCCGCAATATCCCGAACGCGTTGGCGCGCCGGCAGTACACCACCGCCGATGAGCGCAACCTGGTGATCCAGGGGTTCCTGACCTTCCTTGATCCACCGAAGGAAACCGCAGGCCCGGCGATTGCGGCGCTGCAACAGATCGGCGTAGCGGTAAAAGTGCTGACCGGCGACAACGCCGTGGTCACCAGCAAGATCTGCCGCCAGGTCGGCCTCGACCCAGGCCAGCCGCTGCTCGGCGTGGACATCGAAGCAATGGACGATGCAACCCTGCAGCGCCGCGTGGAAGAGCGCACGGTGTTCGCCAAGCTGACACCGCTGCAGAAGTCGCGGGTGCTCAAGGCCCTGCAAGCCAACGGCCACACTGTCGGTTTCCTCGGTGACGGTATCAACGATGCGCCGGCGCTGCGCGATGCCGACGTGGGGATCTCGGTGGACAGCGGCACCGACATCGCCAAGGAATCGGCCGACATCATCCTGCTGGAAAAGAGCCTGATGGTGCTGGAAGAAGGCGTGCTCAAGGGCCGCGAAACCTTCGGCAATATCATGAAGTACCTGAACATGACCGCCAGCTCCAACTTCGGCAACGTGTTCTCGGTGCTGGTGGCCAGTGCGTTCATTCCGTTCATGCCGATGCTGGCGATCCACCTGCTGCTGCAGAACCTGATGTACGACATCTCCCAACTGGCCTTGCCGTGGGACAAGATGGACAAGGAATACCTGGCCAAGCCACGCAAGTGGGACGCGAAGAACATCGGCCGCTTCATGCTGTGGATCGGGCCAACCTCGTCGATCTTCGACATCACCACCTTTGCGCTGATGTGGTACGTGTTCGCCGCCAACAGCGTGGAGATGCAGACCCTGTTCCAGTCCGGCTGGTTCATCGAGGGCCTGCTCTCGCAAACCCTGGTGGTGCATATGCTGCGCACCCGCAAGATCCCGTTCTTCCAGAGCACCGCGGCATGGCCGGTGTTGCTGATGACCGGTGTGGTGATCGCCCTGGGGATCTATGTGCCGTTCTCGCCGCTCGGCACCCTGGTGGGTCTGCAACCGCTGCCGCTGGCGTACTTCCCATGGCTGGCAGGCACCTTGCTCAGCTACTGCTGCGTGGCTCAACTGATGAAGACGATCTACATCCGCCGCTTCAAGCAGTGGTACTGATCACTCCCGCCGTTCAGACGGTGGCGGTCGCTCGGCTGCCACCGTGCATTACAAGGATTTCAAGCATGCGCGTGTTGATCTGTGCAGGTCGTCATTACGCCGACACCCAACGTTCCCGCCACGTGCTGGACGCTTACCACCGCCTGCGCCCGGTGCAGGTATTGATCCACGGCGGCAACCAGTTCCTCGGCAGCGAGATTGAGGAGTGGGCGCGGGAAATCGGCATCGACGTGGTGCGTTATCCGCCCAATTGGCAACGCCATGGCAAGCAGGCGGAACGCCAGCGCAACCATTTCATGCTGACCGACAGCCGCCCTGATGTGGTCATCGCCCTGCCCGGTGGCGATGACACGTCAGAGCTGGTCTGTCAGGCCAAAGCCAGCGGCATTTCGGTGCTAACCGTAGAAAGCTGAATTCAAGCGAGGCACAACATGTACAAAAAACACCGCCAACCCTCGGACAGGGTTACCCGCTATCGAGGCGCTCGCCATACCCTCTTGTTGTTACCGCCAGCCAAACGGCGGGCGTTACGGCGCAACCTGATGTTTATCGGGCTCACACTCAGCGTCATCCTGCTCATCAGCCTATTCTCGAAGGCCTTCGCGGCAGGGGGCGCTTATGCAGTCGACGACGGCGCGATCAATGCGCCCGGCGAATGCAACGTCGACGCCTGGTACAGCGCCCACCGACACGACGGCGGCACGCACAATGAGACACTGTCGCCTGCCTGCACCTTCGAGGCCCTGCCCGCCGTGCAATGGGGCGCGGCATTGTCACGGGCCAACCGCGAGACGCAAGTGAGCCCGCAAGTGAAGGCGCAGGTAATGTCACGTCAGGACCTGTGCCTGGAGATAGCCGTGTCCGCCAGCGCCCACGTTGCCCTGGACCGGCGACATGCGTTTGATGGCGCGGACTTCAACGTGCCGTTGACGTGGCAACCGCTGGAGCCCCTGCGACTGAACCTGAATGTCGGCTGGACCCACGCGTATGACGACGGTGAGCAAAACCAGCGTCTAACATGGGGCGCCGGCGCCGAATATCGGGTAGCGCACTCGTTGACGCTGATTGTCGAGCGCTACGGCCAAAAAGACGCTGAGCAGGCCTGGCAAGCGGGGCCGCGGTTCCACCTTGGGCCGTTGATCGACGTCGACGTGGTGGTTGGGCGCAGCCTGGTCGCTGAACGCGCGCAATGGTTGACCACCGGCGCCACGTTGCGTTTCTAGGCGTCACGCCTTCGCAGGGATGGCGTCCTCTGGCGGAACCCGATGACCGCGGGGTGAGCACGCCTTATGATGGCGCCATCGCGCCGCCCAGACAGAGAGAAAGCCCGTGAACCGTATCGAACAGATCGCCCTGATGGCGACCTACAACCAGTGGATGAACCGTAAAGTCTACGACGCGGCCGCGAAGCTGACGGACGCCGAACTACGGATGGACCGCCGCGCATTTTTCGGCTCGATCCTCGGCACGCTGAACCACCTGACACTGGGCGACACCGTGTGGCTCAAACGCTTTGCCCAGCACCCCGCCAGCCATGCGGCGCTGGCACCGTTAAGCGGCATTGCCGCCCCCACCGATCTCAAGCAACTGGCCTTCGCCGACCTGCACGAACTGGCCACCCACCGCGCCTGGCTGGATCGACTGATCATCGACTGGGCGCAAAGCCTGCGCGAGCCTGACCTCGACCTGCGCCTGCATTACCACAACATGCGCGGGGTCGCGGCAGACAAGCCGTTCTTCGGCCTGCTGGTGCATTTTTTCAATCATCAGACCCACCACCGGGGCCAGCTGACAACACTGCTGACCCAGGCCGGACACGATGTGGGCGATACCGACCTGCTCGCGCTGATCGACTGAACTCAGCGGGCGCTGAACTCGGCGTAAGCCTGCAACAAACGCGGAAAATCCTCCGGCCCGGGCAATTGTGCAAAATGCTCGACCGCCGGCGTCGTGGCCCAAGGCAATTTCTCGCTGGTCCAGGTTTCCATGAACGGCGGATAATCCTCGGCATTCTCCAGCATCGTCGCACGCACATTGACGAACTCATCGATGCCATGGGGCCGTGTAAACAGCCAGCTCATGCAATGGGGGCAAAAGTAATGGCGGTCCACGCCATGCATGCCGCCGATCACCGGGCAACCCTGGGTCACGGTGAACGCGCTGGCGGGAATCAGCGCACTGAGGGAGAACGCGCTGGCGGTCATCTTCTGACAACCGGTGCAATGGCAAGCCATGGTGATCACGGGGGGCTGGCTCACACTGAAGCGCACGCGGTTACAACGGCAACTGCCTTCACGTGGCAGGTTTTCGACGCTCATCACTCACTCCTTTTTATGACTGGACTTGAGGCAGAGTAACGTCGAGCCTTGCTGTTGAGAAGGGCCAGGCCCGTAAACCGAACGCTGCGACCAGCGCGGGGTCGTAATTGTAGGTGTCGGGATCAATCGCAGCCCGCCCTCCCCGCGTGCATTGTGGATCTGCAGATGCGCGTACACCCAAGAAGGAGACGCTTACATGGTCATTCACTTCAAGGTCGCCGGGCACTTAGCCTGCGGCCATCACGGCGGCAGCCTCCCCTCCAGCACCGAGCTGAACCGCGTCAAATGCCGAACCTGCCGCAACACCGAGGCCTACAAGGAAGCGCGCCGCACCCAGCGCAACGCCGCCCGCCGAGCTTCGCGCGCAGCCAAGACCCACACCTCCAGCGACTGGCGCAGCGCCTGGGCGCAACACTTGACCGACCTGCCAGGGTTGCAGCGCCTGCCACGCGGCTTCAGTGGTCAGCCCTTCGTGTAGTCCCAAACAGCAGAAGCCCCGGTTGCGCCGGGGCTTGGTTCTGCTGAATCAATCACTCAGTCATCATTGGACCCCGGCCTGCCACGCGCCTTGCGCACCGACAGCGTGGCCGCATAGGCCAGCGCCTGCTCGCGGGAATCGAAGGACGCCAACCGGTCCTGAGCCGTACACACCCGCCACGGCCCGAAATTGACCTGCACGATGTCATACCCATTCAGATGCAGCTTCTTGAGTGTTGGAGCGCTCATAGTCACCTCGCTTTTCCTGAGATTTCCAAGCGTTGCACGGCCTACCTTACACCTGCATCCAGCGCCGTTGCGAACCACATGTCGCAGCGGCTTATGCCCAAGGCCGCCACTGCTGAGTCGTCCACTCTGAAGCAGCGTGACGGCGTATTGCCGCACCTGTCATTTATGAGGCGTATTCGCCGGCCCTGGGAATCTTCGGCTTGTGCTCAAAAGCCGATGTAGATCACTGATCTATCGAGCTTTTTCATCCCGGTGTTTGTGCAAGAAAGGCAACCTCCGACCTTGCGCCCTGACGCCCGGATCTATATATTCCCAACCCTGCTGCACCGCGCTGCCGCCCGAATGGCGAAACTGGTAGACGCATGGGACTTAAAATCCCCCGCTCGTAAGGGCGTGCCGGTTCGATTCCGGCTTCGGGCACCATAGATATCAAGGGCTTGCATGATGAACTTCATGCGAGCCCTTATCTTTTTTGCTCCGCAATTTTCAGACCTGTTCCGCAACTCTCCATTCCCCGGCGTCCTGCCGACCGAACACCAACGCCTATTTTGAAACACTCCTCACATACGCCTGGCTCGCCCGCAGCGCGATCAATCCTTGAGCGCCGTCACCGGTGATGGCGAGAATTCGTTGAGCACTCGGTGACGGATGGTCCAGGCCACGGCGATCTGTCCGTCCAGACCTGCACCACGGGCCTCACGCCAAAGGGGGGCGCGCCAAGATATCCCGGTCTGTTCCGGTTGCAGTCATACTTTTCTCCCTACGAAAAAACCCGCACAACGGCGGAGATTAGAGGTGAAAAGCAGTTTGGTTTACGTGGGCACGCGGTGCAGTACCAAGATGAATATTGGCAATACAGCTATTGCGACAACGAGTTCCCGCACCGTTATTATTTGACAGCCTCTAGATGGGGCACATCGCTATCATCTGCGCCAAATTACGCATAGCAGAAGGAGCGTGTTAATTGTGTTGAGACCCGCCAAAACTACCAATCGCCACGGATGGGTTTGGGTCTACAGAAAAATCAGACACCTTGGATTCTCTCGTTTTACTGCTTTTTACAGGGTCAGCCTCTACGTTCTACGAGGAGATACCGGAACTTTCAGGTTCAAGTATGGCTGGCAAAAATTCCGCTTCCGCCGTTAATTACGGATGGCGCCGGGCTTAAAGGTTCACGTCCGACGCGTGCCCTCATGCGAACTTAAAATCCCCCGCCCGTAAGGGCGTGACGGTTCGATTCCGGCTTCGGGTACCATGAATATCAAGGGCGTGCATGATGAACTTCGTGCAGGCCCTTAATGTTTGCGCTCCGCAATTTTAGGCCTTGCTCCGCAACTCCCCTCTCCCTGCGTCCTGCCGACCAAACACAACCCCCTCATTGACGCATCGACTCGCAACTCCGCTCTCCGGTCGGCGTGCTTGAGCGCATTGATGGCCTAGACGCTTGGTCACGCTGGCGAAGGCATAATGCCCCGCCTACCCACCGCTTGCCGTAGCAGAGCGGTACCGGGTTACCAGATGCAGTGGCGTTCTTGAGGCCGCAGGCCTAGGGGCTGAGCATCCAGCGCAATCTTCCACACAGCACATGAACGATGCCCGACACACCGTTATCAATATCCGTATGTCGTTCCCTCGTTGGTTTGGCGAGACTGTAGCCCGAAGTATGCTGCCGGACCAAAAAGCCGTGGCTGATCAGCGCTGATTGATTTCAATCTTCTGCGTGGGATCGGGGCTGTATTTTTGGCGCGTCAACTGCGGATCACCCTTGGCCAGACAGAAGAAGTAAATCTCGGCCTCACCGCAACCGCCGTGTAATGCACATTCACTGGCCTGCATGTGATCAAGCAGGATTTCTCGGCCTTGGGACTCGCAGAATGTGTTCGCCTCTTTGAGCGCCTGCCCCTTCGCGGACGCAGGTCCGCCAAAAGGTACCCGGGTTGAAATCGTGTACGTATCAGGCCCGACCTTCATCGGCCCACTGTCCGCACAGCCCGCGAGAATTAGCGCAGACAAAACCGTCAGCCAAGCTTTCATTGTGGTCCTCCCCAGGAAAGTGTCGACTGTACCCCGCGCCTGGCCAGGCATCCAGCGTGGACGGAATGCCAGTAACCGACAATGCTCTCAGCGTAGTAGCGTTGTGCCTATCTGAAATGCCAAGGAACGGTAATGCCACATCGCCTCGCGAAGTTGAAAGCTGCACTCAATCAGACACCAAACGACTCTTACGAGCAGTTTCAGCTTCTGAGAGATGGTCTCCTAGCGTCCCTGGTGGATTGGCCTGTACAGAAATGGGATGTAGCTGATGAGCATTTACCAACAGACCAATGCGCCTCTCAAAACTCAAGAGACTGGCTCAACGCATTGACAATTGTACTGGGTCAAGAGCTCCCCGCTAACAAGTTAGAAGCGACTCCTGAGCGGCTGAAAAGTATCTTGATGTTGACGCCGATGATTTCAATTTAAAACAAGAAGTCGCCGAGCAGAATGCTCTCAACCCTCACGCGCAAGGCTACGAACGAGATGCTTGCCAGCACCGTCGGGCCCGGCACGCGAAATAGCCACTCCAAGCTCCCAACCCGCCGGCCACCAACATCTGCAGCGGCCATTGATCGAGTGGTTGGAACTGCAGCGCACGGGCCACGCCTAACAGATAGCGCGTGATGAAAATCCCCAGGATTACCAACAGCGGCACCCAGCTCCCTCGCACTATCAGTCGAGCCGAACTGTCATCCCACTTCACGAAACCGCCATCCATTATCCGCGAAGCGATCATGCAGACGGCGACAAGCCCCACGAGCCAACACCCAATTGCGGCGATCCAATACCGGGTGTACTGAAAAACTCCCAACAGGGACAACATGAGCATGCCAATGGGCAACAGCAAGGCGAGGCTGAATCGCACCCGTCGTGTGCGTGTTTGCATCAGCCCCAACGCGCAGAGCACAAAAAACAGACCGAAGACCCATCGCGGCGTGTAGCTGAGGATTTCCATCACAGTCAGTTGCGCAACCTTGGCATTGGCAGTCGCGGGCGTTGTCGGTTGTCCGGATAGCGGGATTTCGTCATCAGGCGCAATGAACGCAACGAGCGTGGACAACAAGCGCTCATGCACCGCTTGGCGATCCACACCGGCCTTGTCCACACAGAGCGGAACGTCATTGACCTTGGCGTCATGATGGCAAACGGAGAGAAAAACAAAGTGCCCCTCGCCGCCTTCCAACAACAATGTTTTTACGTAAGGAATCGCGGCCGCATAACGGGCACCCTGACTGTTCCAAAGCAAAAAATCATCGTGGAGAGCCCCCACCACCAGCGCTGGAACTCTCGAGCCCGCCATGGATTGCTCAAGTAATGCTGGCCCTAGGGCGGGGTCCAGCAGAACGATTTTCCTGACCCTGGAGTCGCGATAGTTACCGTTGAACAATGAGATAAATGAACTTGGCGCGCGCTTGATGTCGTGGGCGTAAGAACACGAACGGTCGCCCTCTGCTTGCCCGGTACCGCAATACTGCGCGAACGCCTGAAGGTCAAAGCGTGCTCCCACCAGCAATGCAGCCGTCTGGCCACCGGCGGAGTGGCCAATGACGATGGCATCGTCCCAGGAGACTTGTTTTTGAAAGGGGCTCAGCTTTTTCAGCGCATCCAATACGCGCGACACATCCAGGGCCCGCTCCCACACCATACCGGTCGCTCGGAAGGTCTGTGTCTGCTCCCCGTAGACCCGGGACTCACCGAAATGATTGAGACCTATGACGATATATCCCTTGGCTGCCAAGCCGTCACCGATCCAGGCGTAATCGTCTGACGCACCCATACTGCCATGTGAAACGACGATGACCTTGTGAGCAACCGCTGACTCATCAAGGCACAGCCCCGACGTTTCTGGGGAACATACGCCTTCGGGATACCAGATAGCCACGCGTATTGGCCGCGCTGCATCTGGTGCGCCGAGATCCATCACGACGTCTCGAACCTGACCGTTGCATACCATCGACAACAGTGACAGTACAGAAACAGCCAGCAGATATAGCCACCGCGTCAGCATATCCATCCTTGATATCAAAAACGCTGTCAGCTCTAACCGGTAAAGCAAGCGCAGGCTTAGTACTCGATTGAGGTGCGTGACATATTTTGCCCATCGTCTCGTTACGAAATGACGATGCAAATCTTACCGTCACCAATCACCGGAGGATGACCGAGGCGCTTTGCTCCCCGCAATTCCCCCTCTCCCCCGGCTTCCTGCCGAATCTACTACCATGCTGCTTACGCTACGCAGGCACACCGAGGCAAAACTCAGACCCGCGATCCTCCTCCCCCCTAAAAAATCGCCGCTAACCAGTTCGTCCTGGGACTTTGTAGCGCAAGGTTCTGAACTTACCGCCCAATACATCTATTACAAACAAACACCCCACGACAATCACATTATTCTTCCGTGCATTTTTCTTGCGCCTGACCGCTTCGGCTCGAGAGATAAAACCCACCCCACCGCACCGGCCCACCTGTTCTTTAGTGAAGTTGAGAGTCATCCCTATTTGACTTACAAACCCTGCAGCAAGGTGGAAAACTTAGTTACGCGAAGTATTAGCATTTACATCATTACAATCAGACCTAAATACCGATAAATAGGCACTTTTATAACTCATCGCACCTTGCTTTAATTAAGGCAGACGCCTTACCCTCCAACCCCGATAAAAAGCGCAACCAGTACTAAGTAGTGGCGCGTCTTGCCGCGCGAGACGAGTATCAATTTCAATTAGAGAAATACACATGAATCATCAACAGATCTCTGAACAATCTGAAGACGAGGAATATAGTCAAGTCGCCCGCGCGGCGGCAGCCTCGCGATGCACTTGGATGAGCGTCATCGTCAATATCGCGCTGTCGTGCACACAGATTGTCGTAGGCGTGATGTCAAAATCCCAGGGGCTTGTAGCCGATGGTATTCACTCGCTATCAGACTTGATCGCCGATTTCGTAGTGCTGTTCGCCAGCCACAAAAGCAAGGAGGACGCCGACGAAGGTCACCCCTATGGGCATCTGCGTTTCGAGACCGCCGCATCCATGGTATTGGGCATACTGTTGTTGATCGTGGGCGTGGGCATGATCGGTTCTGCAGTGTTCAAGCTTGAAACCCCTGAATCGATTCCAACGGTACACATTGCGGCCTTATGGGTTGCCATCGCAGCGCTGGTGGCCAAGGAGCTGCTGTTTCGCTTTATGCTGCGGGTGGCCAAAAAAGTTAAGTCTAGTCTGTTGGTTGCCAATGCCTGGCACGCAAGGTCCGACGCCGCCTCCTCCTTGGTTGTCGGCATAGGTATTGTGGGCAATCTGGCGGGCTACCCGATTCTTGACCCGATTGCTGCGCTGGTTGTTGGAGGCATGATCGCCAAGATGGGTTGGAGTTTCACTTGGGATTCATTGCACGACCTGATGGACCGATCGGCTGATGAGCAGGAAGTCGAAACTATCCGCAATACGCTTAAAAATACCCCCGGCATTAAAGGTGTACATGATCTACGCACTCGAAAAATGGGGGACATGATCATTGTCGACGCTCATATCGAAGTGGATGCCTCAATTACCGTTGAGGAAGGTCATGCCATTGCAGTTTGCGCAAGGGAAAATGTGATGCAGATTCATCGTGTTTTGAATCTTATGACGCATGTAGATCCCTGGCACCGCCCCGACCTTGATCATTAACCTGGCGCGACGCCGGCAACACGATCCGCCGACAGGGATAGTGCAAAAGCAACGTACCGAAACAAACTTAAGTCTGCGAAACACTCTCAATTATTTTTATTCATGAGTGCTTTAACCAGAACGCTTAAATATTGAAATAGCATGCCAATAGTATTAATTCAAACCACCGTCACTTACTGCTGAGACGCTCGGTTTTGAGATTCGTACTACCCCCAACCCCATGCTTTCTCACGGCACTAAACAAGCGCAAGTTCGCGTCATCGACAGGAGCAGAACCGAGTGTATTGGCTGGGGTGGCTACCAGGCGCCGGAGTGAATTATTACTTTTTCAACAACAATGCTTTCCAGTCTTTGGGATTTATCAAAATCGCCATAGGCATAAACTAAACCCAGCTTCCAAACAAAGCGACGAAGCGCGAATCCATAGGGTCCAAGCAAACCACCCACCCGCGCCTCGTAGAGCCTTCGGCCATAGCCAATCCGACTGAAGACGTAAATCGTTTGCATCGTTGGGACACTGAAAAAATGAAACTGTTTAAAATGTTGATTGCTGCTTCTTTTGTAATGCTGGGTAGCCAGATGGCGTTTGCCGATGAGCCTGCCGTTGAGCAATACAGCTACAGCTCGCACCTCGACATCGCCAAAGTGGTTCACATGGACTCCATCCCTGACAATGTCTGTGCCGTAGTCCCTGTCCAGATGACCTACCTGGACCACCAAGGTCACGAACATGTCATGCAATACAGTGTCATGGCTAACGGTTGCTCCAACGGCTAACAGAGTCCCGACAAAGCCTGCCTGATGGCAGGCTTGTTAAAACGCCCCACTGGGGCAAGCTGGGGGAAGTTCCCAGCACTATTTCCCGCCCTCTGCATCGGTGATGCAGACTAACCCCGCCCAGTGCGGGGTTTTTTATGCGCCGACAAAACCAAGCCAAGCCCAAGGAGCGCCAACTGCTGAAGCGGCGCTGCTCGATGAAAAGGCCTGGAACACGTCCAGGCCTTTTTCGAGTCGAACAACACTCGATTGCGTGCTGTCAGCCAGATTGATCGGGTGTCACGTCATCCCGAGGTTGAGCCTGCTCTAAGTTACGGTCTCCGGTATCCTCCAACGCCATCCGCCTATTCGATACGCCGGTATCCAAGTTGTTGACATGGATCGCCTTGTTCCACCTGACTGAACTTACATCGTATTTAGCGGCAAGTGTTTTGACCTGCGCCAAACAAACTAACGGCGAAGTCTCTTCACGGCTGCCGCCTTCGGCAATAATTGCGAATTTCCACGCATCAAGATCCATCATCTGTTGGACTCTGACGCGTCGGACCTTCTTGTGGTCGCTCTTTATATAATGTATCTCGTAATCTGCCTGCATAAGTACCTGGCATTGTCTTTGATTATCACTCTTGCGTTGAATGTGCCGCGACGGAGCCCCTCAGCTTTTGAAGTGACAATCAAGCCAGTGGTCCAGCTCAGAGGCGGAATGGCGTTCGCGCGCGGGCACGTGGGCCAGGCTTTCCGCGACTCGGAGTCTATTTTCCGGGCTCGTGTCATAGCCTCTGGTTATTAAGAAGATCTCAATATACTCGGATGGACTAATGACTTTATTGTCGCCCACGAGAACCGCTTTTACATTGGCTTTTTCGTGAAACTGGTTTTTATACGTATATTCCAATTGGCTCACCTTTCTAAGAGGGAATTTATTTCCCTACTTCAAATATGATCCTGTTTTTTCGAATTAACTCCAAAGTCAGCTATTTTATTTTTTAATGGTGAGTGATTTAACAGTCAAAAATGTAACGTTCTTTATATGGCTCTTCAGCGCACAAAAACAGGAGTCCCGCGTGGCGCTGTGGTCGATAGCCGGGAAGTTCGATATACCCAATCAACAACGACCTATTGAGGCACTCTCCAGTATCCGGCACACTCCCGCGACTCTTGGAAAAAGGAATTCACCGATGCCATTCTCATTGGAAGAAAGAACAGCGTTGCTCGCACTCAAGGGGGTAGGCCCCACGGTGATTACCCGGCTTGAACAGATGGGCATTGAATCGCTGGACACACTCAGCCAATCCAACGTGGGGGACATCCTCGCCCAAGCCTCTGCGGCATTGGGCTCGACGTGCTGGAAGAACAGCCCACAAGCGCGCGCTGCCATCACTGCGGCCGTGGCGCTTGCGAGACGCAACCCGCAGCGGTAAACGCGTTCAATCGCCTCCCGCAGGGGTTGCTTGCTGACTACCTGCGCGGTCTAGCGTGGCTTCATCGCAGACAGCACGATTGATTCAACGAGACGCCGAGCAGCGAGGAACTTGTGTTCGCTTGGCGTATTCCACTCGTTGTAGAGCACCGGGCCTTTGTCACTCACCCAGACATCGCCATCTTTCAGAATGCGGAACGCCCAGATTTCTGGCCACGCCTCTCTCCCCTGCTCGTCCAGCGTGTGCTTGCGAAGCACCACGCGACCAAAGGTGCCGCTGCCCTCATTGGCATAAAGCAGATTCGCTCTGATCAGGCCGAAATGGCCTTCAAGCTGGAAGTAACCCTCTGGCGGAACGGTAAAGCTCACGCCAAAACGGCTGTGCGTAGATGTGAAGAGTTCAGAAAGACGCGTTCGCAGGCCTTCAGTGTACTTGGCGACTTGCTCGATATCCTGGACGACAGGTCCGATACCGTTCAGCGACTCTTCAGCATATGCATCAAACAACATGGTCGGGTTTCCTTTATGGCTGGATGAGCGTCGTGTCGGGTTGCCCTCAACCCGTGTGCCAACCTGCACCCAACCAGTTTGGCGGCTCGGTGCCGGTCATCACTTGATCTGCGCTAAAGCATCGGCGAACTGCTGACCACCCGCAGCGCCAACCCTTCATATGCGTCCAGGGTAATGGTGAACGCCCCTTCGGCCGTCAGATCGCCCTCGACCCGTTCATTGATGATGTCCACCACCGGCCCCGGCGCGATATTGGGCAGGTGCAGGGTTTCGGTGATCGGCGTGCTGCCGAAGTTCAACGCGGTGATTTGCGTGCCTTTACCGGCCGGCAGTTCGTGGACCATGACCAACAAGCCAGGATATTCGACGTCCGGTACCAGGATCTGGCGACTGGCCGCGATGTCATAGGCACGGCGCACGGCGAGGATTTTCTGCAACTGGGAGGCGAACGAGTCCGGATCCTGCAATTGGCGGTTGAGGCTGCCGTACAGGGTTTTCGAACGCGGCATCTGCCCCGCCGAAAGCTCGGCCTGCGGGTTCAGGTCCACCAGGTCGTAGGCGCCGCGGTGTATCCAGCGGGTATCGCCATCAGTCATCAGGTGCGCGACGTCATCCGCCGCCAACGGCAATGCCCCGACCAGGTCCCAGCCGGACAAGGCGAACACGCCGGGCTGCATGGCGTTGTACATCACCAGGAGCAAATGGATCTGGCGAATCTGCTCGACATCGGCCGGCGTGATCGTCGCAAGGTCACGAATGCCGAGGGCCGCCGTGATGATGCTGGCGGTGGTGCAGGACACGCCATTGGTGACGAACTTGAGGTTGTACGGCGCATGTTCGCCGGCCAGGCGCTCGTACATCTGCTCGCGGATATGCTCGCGCAGGATGTTGCCGGGAAATGTCTGACCCTGGTAGAGGAAACTGTCATGGGCATGCAGGGTCCAGAAATGCACGAGTTCCAGGGTCAGTTCGTCGTGGTTTTGCAAGGCATGGATCAGCGAGCCGGGGTCGATGCCGAGGTTGTGCATCTGGCGCAGCATCAGGCGCAGGAACTCGGTGTCACCCATCAGCAACGCATGCTGATAGGCCGGACGCGTGATGAAGTCGTAGGAGAGATCAGCACCGCCGTGGGACATCGACGCGATGTCGTCCAGCGTCAGGTTCAGTTCCTGGAAGCTGAAACCGCCAGCCTTGCGAATCGCGCCGCCAAGCAATTGATTACCGGTGATCGACAGCGGATGGCTTTCCGACCAGGCCGTGCCGTCGAGCTTGCGCTCCACACCGAGGAAACCGTTGGCATCCAGGCGCAGGATCTTCGCGCCCATCACATCGATCGCGTGCAGCGCATCGCCAATGATCATCTGCTGCGCGGCGAAGGATGGATCGAGCCAGTTAAGCGACGGCTGGCCCTCCTTGAAGTAATGCAGGTAGACCCAGCGCCGCGGCTTGCCATCGACGCCGATGACCACCGGCGTGGTGCTCCAGTCGGTTTCCTTCACGCCAGGCTCGAAGAAAATCACCCGCTGCAACTGGCCGACGATGTAGTGTTTATCGCGCAGCGCGTCCACCTGCAGCGGGCTGAGGTTCTGGGCATCGCGCCCGTCGGCGACCTCCGGCAGCAACGGCCAGTCTTCCTCGCGGATTTCCACCATGTGGTAGAGCCCCGGGTAGTCCTCGTAGGCCATCTCGGCCAGGCGGAAATCCGCGCCCTTGCCGGTGTGCGAGGGGATCACATCGTCGATGATCACCGCATTGTGAGCCGCCGCCATGCGTGTCAGCGCCTGCAACTGCGCCTCGGTGCCCAACTGCGGGTCGATGTCGAAGCTGATGCGATCGAAATTGCCATCGATGGTCGGCGTGTGTTCCGTCCCGGCCAAGCCGCCGGACTTTTTCAGCGGACCATTGTGAATACCCTGGATACCAATCTTCGACAAGGCATGCCACAGCGCCTCATCGCCCAGCGCTTCGAACACCGTGCCGTTTTCACGGGTGACAATCGACGCCGGATACGCGGTGAACCACACCGACGACAAGGCCGAAGCATCACGCGGCCGGGTATGTGCATACGGCTGTTGCCACAGGCGCCCTTGCCCCGAATAGAGCTTGGCGCGCTGGCGCGCCGCGTGCAGCATCGACTGTTGCACCAGCCAGTTCACATGATCGTTGTCAGCCGCCGTCATAAGCCCATTACCTGTCGTCGTGAAAAGGTTACTCGTAAGCATAGGAGCGGCGAGCGGGGCTATTCGTTGCATCGCAATGCCGGCGGTTAGCCCAACTGGCGGTACTGCCTCGGGGTAAATCCCGTCGATGCCTTGAACTGGCGGCTGAACGCACTGTGGTCGGTGTAACCGCACTGCAGCGCGACGTCGGTGATCGGCAGGTCGCTGTGCAGCAAGCGATGGGCGTGCTCCAGGCGCACTTTCTGGATCATCTGCCGCGGCGTCAGGTGGAACACGCGCTTGCAGTAGCGCTCCAGCTGCGCCACCGAGATCCCGGCGATACGCGTCAGTTCGCCCAAGGTCACACGCCGATTGAAGTGCGTGCGAATGTGCGCGTCCACGGCGGCCAGGCGTTGGTAGGCGGGGTGGGTTTCGCTGGCCGATTGCAGGTCGACGGAAATGCCGGCCAGGCCGATGATCTGCCCGACGTGGTTGTACAGCGGCCACTTGTGGGTCAGGCACCAGCCCGGTTCGCGGCTGCCATAGAGATGCAACTCGAGCTGATCCTCCAATACAAACCCCTGCTCCAGCACGCGCCGGTCCTGCTCGGTATAACCCGGCCCCAATTGCGCGGGGAACACCTCGGCGCTGGTTTTGCCGAGCAACGGTTGCAGTTGCTTGAGCCCGCAACGCTGCACCAGGGTGCGGTTGGCGAGCACATAGCGGGCGTCGAGATCCTTGATGAAAATCGCGGCATTGGGGATCACGTCGAGCATCGGCAGCAGTTGCATGACGCCGGCCAATAACTGCTCGATGCTCTGCGGGCGATTCGCCTCGCGCCCTTGGCACAGGGCTGCAAACGCACTCTGCAACATCACTCCGCCCCCCTCTTTGCGCCTCGACGTCCAGCAGATTGCCCCATGCACGGGATGCTGTCGAGCGTAGAAAACTGTGCTGAATTCGTCATCCAGCCCGGCGCAAAACATCAATCGTCGCAGCGCTGACGCGTTCACGATATGGCCACTGCATGCCTATCCCATCGGCCAGGCTCACCCCTGAACGGAGCGTGTCATGAAACGACTGCACGTCATCGACTCTCACACCGGCGGCGAACCCACGCGCCTGGTGATGGACGGATTCCCCGCACTGGCCGGCAACAGCATCGCCGCGCAACTCGACAACCTGCGCACCCACCACGACGCATGGCGCCGCGCCTGCCTGCTGGAACCGCGGGGCAACGATGTGCTGGTGGGCGCCTTGTATTGCGCGCCGGTCACACCGGGCGCCACCTGCGGCGTGATCTTCTTCAACAACGCCGGCTACCTCGGCATGTGCGGCCACGGCACGATCGGCCTGGTTGCCTCGCTGCACTATCTGGGACGCATCGAGCCGGGCGTACACACCGTCGACACGCCCGTCGGGCCGGTGGCGGCCACACTGCATGCAGACGGCGCCGTGACCCTGCGCAACGTGCCCGCCTACCGTTTTCGCCAACGGGTAGCGGTGGAAGTACCCGGCCATGGCGTGGTCCATGGCGATATCGCCTGGGGCGGCAACTGGTTCTTCCTGGTGTCGGAGCACGGCCAGGCGCTGCAGATGGATAACGTCGACGCCCTGACCGACTACACCTGGGCGATGCTCAAGGCCCTCGAACGCCAAGGCATCTATGGCGAAGACGGCGCACTGATCGATCATATCGAGTTGTTCGCCGATGATGCCCATGCCGATAGCCGCAACTTTGTCATGTGCCCGGGCAAAGCCTACGACCGCTCGCCCTGCGGCACCGGCACCAGCGCCAAGCTCGCCTGCCTGGCCGCCGATGACAAACTCGCGCCGGGTGAAACCTGGGTACAAGCCAGCATCACCGGCAGCCAGTTCGAAGGCCGCTATGAATGGGACGGCGAACGCGTGCGCCCGTACATCACCGGTCGCGCCTACATGACCGCCGACAGCACCCTGCTGATCGATGCGCAGGACCCTTTCGCCTGGGGCATCTGAGCCCTGCATGGTTTGACTGAATATTCCAAGGAGTTAGCCCCATGAGCGACACCATCTTCACCGGCTGCATTCCCGCACTGATGACCCCGTGTACCGCCGCGCGCAAGCCGGACTTCGACGCCCTCGTCGCCAAGGGCCGCGAATTGATCGATATCGGCATGAGCGCCGTGGTGTATTGCGGCTCCATGGGCGATTGGCCGTTGCTCACCGAAGCCCAGCGCCAGGAGGGCGTGGCGCGCCTGGCCGCCGCCGGCGTGCCGACCATCGTCGGCACCGGCGCGGTCAACAGCCGTGAAGCAGTGTCCCACGCGGCGCATGCAGCCAAGGTCGGCGCCCAGGGGTTGATGGTGATTCCCCGCGTGCTGTCCCGTGGCGCTTCGGCCACCGCGCAAAAGGCCCACTTCGGCGCGATCCTCGACGCTGCGCCTCACCTGCCGGCGGTGATCTACAACAGCCCCTACTACGGCTTCGCCACCCGCGCCGAGCTGTTTTTCGAGCTGCGCCGCGAGCACCCGAACCTGATCGGCTTCAAAGAGTTCGGCGGCGCCGCCGACCTGCGCTACGCCGCCGAACACATCACCTCCCAGGACGATAACGTGAGTTTGATGGTCGGCGTCGATACCCAGGTGGTACACGGCTTCGTCAACTGCAACGCCACCGGCGCTATCACCGGCGTCGGCAACGCCCTACCTCGGGAAGTGCTGCAACTGGTGGCGCTAAGCAAGCAAGCCGCCAAGGGCGATGCCAAGGCACGTCGCCAGGCCCTTGAGCTGGAGGCCGCGCTGGCGGTGCTGTCGTCCTTCGACGAAGGCTGCGATCTGGTGCTGTATTACAAGCACCTGATGGTGCTCAATGGCGACCACGGCTACGCCCTGCACTTCAACGAAAGCGACCAGCTCAGCGCGGCCCAGCGTCGTTATGCCGAAAGCCAGTACACACTGTTCCGCCAGTGGTACGCGAACTGGTCGGCTGAACAGAATGTCGCTTGAAACCCCTAGCGCCGACATCGCCGTGGTCGGCGCGGGCATCATCGGCGTCGCCTGCGCCTTGCAGTTGGCACGTCAAGGGCGCCAGGTCGTCGTCATCGACGCGCAGCCCCCCGGCATGGGCGCCTCCTATGGCAACGCCGGCCATCTGGCGAGCGAACAAGTGTTCCCCATCGCCGACCTGTCGATCCTCAAGCGCTTGCCCACGATGCTGATGGACCCCATGGGCCCGCTGCGCCTGGACTGGAAATACCTGCCCCGCGCCCTGCCCTGGTTTGCGCGTTTGCTGCTCAACCTGCGCCCGGCCAGCTACCGGCGCACGGTCGCCGGCATTCGCGCACTGAACGAAGGCAGCCTGGGCGCATGGCAGCGCCTGCTGCAAGGCATCGACCGGCCGGAGCTGCTGCGCGAAGACGGCTCGTTGCTGGTGTTCGAGCGTGCGGATTCGCGAGGGGCCATCGACGCGCTGCAGCAACGCATGGCGCAGCAAGGCGTGCCGGTGGCGTTCTGGTCGGCTGACACCATTCGCAAGGCCGCGCCGCAGTTGAGCGAGCACATCCAGGGCGGGCTGTTCTTTGCGGGCACCGGGCACTTTCTCGACCCCTATCAAGTGGTGTGCGAACTGGTGAACGCCGCCACAGCCAACGGCGTGCAATTTCTCACCCGCCAGGTGCTGGGTGGGCAAGTCGACGCCCAGGGCGTCACGCTGACCACCGATCAAGGCCCATTGGCCGCACGCCAGGTGCTGATCGCCTGCGGAGCCCACTCGGCGAAACTCACCGCCGCCTTGACCGGCAAGCACGTCCCCCTCGACACCGAACGCGGCTACCACCTGATGCTGCCCCACGAACATGAACGCCTGCCCTTCGCCGTCACCTCCCTGGAGCGCAAGTTCATTATGACGCCCATGCGCGGCGGCCTGCGCCTGGCCGGTACCGTGGAATTCGCCGGCCTGGAGCGCCCGGCGAATATGCAACGCGCCTGGCAGCTGCATCGCCTGAGCAAAGGGCTGTTCCGGCAAGACCTCAATGCACAGGACGCGACGCCATGGATGGGCTTCCGGCCCTCCCTGCCGGACTCGCTGCCGATCATCGATCGGGTCGCCGACGGCAAGGTGTTGCTTGCGTTCGGGCATCAGCATCTGGGGTTGACGCAGGCGGCGGTGACTGCGGAGCTCATCGCGCAACTGGCTTCGACGCGGCCGCGGCTGTCGGGTTTGCCGGAGTTGGAGGGGTATCGGTTGGCGCGGTTCTGAAACGTATGATGAGAATCAGCACTCCGTGATCATGACTCGTCACACGAAAAATCCAACAACCTCCACGCTACTTGACCAACCTCTTTTCCTTCGACGGCCTGTAGCCGAAATACGAGCTATAACACTTGCTGAAATGACTCGGCGAAACAAACCCGCACGCCACCAGCACCTCCACCTGCGACAACTCAGTGTGTTGCAACAGCCGGCGCGCCTCGGTCACCCGCAGTTCCATGTAATAGCGCTGCGGCGTGGTGCCCAGTTGTTCCTTGAACAGCCGTTCGAGCTGGCGGCGGGAGCGGCCGGCGTAGACGGCGAGCTGGTCGAGCTCCAAGGGTTCTTCGAGGTTGGCGTCCATCAGTTTCACCACCTCGCGTAACGGCGCGCTGACGCAGATGTTTTCCGTCGGTTTGATGCGCCGGTAGCGGGACTCCTCAAAGGCCAGGATATCTTCGATACCTTCGACCAAGGCCTTGTCGTGCAGGCCCTTGATCCAATCCAGCGCCATGTGGAAAGCGCCGGACGGACTCGAGGCGGTCAGGCGGTCGCGGTCGATGACATACGGTTCGCTGGTGACGTGGGCCGCCTTGGACACTTCCGCCAGTGCCGGGCGATGTTCGGGGTGGATGGCGCAGCGGTAGCCCTGCAACAGGCCGGCGCGGCCGAGGAACCAGGCGCCGTTCCACAAGCCGGCCAGGCTGACGCCCTGCTCGGCGGCGTTGCGCAGCAGGTGGATGAAGTCGTCGCTGGCCTTGAGTTCGGTGCGAAAGCCGCCGCAGATCACCAACAACTCCAGCGTTTGCAGGGCCGCCACGTCGAGGCGTGCATCCGGGCGGATCACCAGGCCCAGGTCGCTGATGACTTCGCCGTCGCCCCAGCCGAACGTGCGCGATGCGAACAACTCGGGGCGCAACAGGTTGGCGGTGACGAAGGTGTCGAGGGTCTGGGTGAAGGCCGGCAGGGAGAAGTGTTCGAGCAGCAGGAAGCCAACGCGGGTGGCTGACGCTGGCTGGCCGGGTGTTTCATTGAGGTAGCGCAGGTTCTTGCCTTTCATGCCACCGCTGAATTGACGTCTTTCCATCGAGGGTCGGCCCTCTCTTATTGTTGAGGCTGTGGGCGCCATCTTAGGGGGAAATGCTGCGGCTGTCTCAGGTGGCGCGCCGTACCCTCAAGACATGGTTCACCTGCTGATCTTGATAAACCCAGCCCTCTCCAACCCCCCGGGCCAAAGCGTTGCGCGCGCATCTGATACGGTTTTTTCTTTACTATCTGCGCCTGTATCGAAATGTCATCGAGGCGGACAATAGGGCCACTCCCGACACCCTTGTCGAGCGCGACAGGAATGTTCCTGCCGCCCCCTTCCCTTCGGAGGCCTTATGACCAAGATGGCAATTTTCCTGTTTGGCTTTTTGGTGCTAACCATTGGCATCGGTCTGCTGGCGACCATCTCGCCCGTTTGACGTCAGCGCAGCCCCGGCACTCAACGCGAAAACAGCCTCGGGTACAGCGACAGCACCAGCAAACTGGCCATCGACACATTGGCTCAAGCCTTTCACAAAGCTTTCACAGGTGAACGCCTAGTGTTGTTTCAGCTCCTAGAGAAACACCTTTTAGCCCGCTCTCCCCATCGCGGGCTTTTCTTTGCCTGTGATTTAAGCCAGGCAAAAAAAGGCAAGCCACGCCTCATCAAGATGAATAGCGTGGCTTGCCCCAATAAGCCGTTACTTAACGCAGACCGGGACCGCCCGGACCGCCATGGCCACCGCCCTGACCGTGGCCACCACCACCACCACCACCACCACCACCACCACCACCACCACCACCACCCGGCGGCATGAATATCCAGCAGCCCGACAGGGACGATAACAACGCGACAATCAGTGCCGCCTTAGTTAGATTGTTCAACTTCATCACAACACTCTCTAGTCACAAGCTTTAATGCTCGATGGATAAGACCGCTCAAAATGAAGTGCGTCACGCCTATCGTGTAACTTGATGGTATTGAATGTATTGGAAAGGCTACAAATACCTGGTCGCTATAGGCTGATAGCGGTGCGACTCACTGAGGGCGAAGATCGGGAGTCTTGGGCGTTTTGATGTCCCAGACGTTAGCGTCTCGATGAAGCTGTTCCCACGCACGAACTTTTAGACGAGCCCCGTTAAAAACGCGCACATAGTTTTCATATTTTATCTTCGCCGCAGCCTGAGGCGATAATGTCGCAAACACCGGATCCAGGATCTTAGAAACACTCTTATAGTCTTGGGCGGCCATTAATTTTCCGGGGGCAACGGTCATTCCGGCACCTGGAAGAGCCTCGAACTTGTTGCGCCCGAAAATAACGGTATCAGAGCCCCAAAGAATCCGGTCCTGATATTTATCTAGAAATGCAATCCATTCTTCAGTCGATGGCATTGCTGAGCCAGGATGAAGAATCGTTTCCTGTACGATATCCCATGAGATATCGACCAGCCAATTATTGCAACTATCCAAGACTCGACCAACGATTGCCAAGTGATCTTTTGTAGGTTTGACGAATCGCCCCAAACCGGTATGAGCCCAAATAGTGACCGTTTTGGGGGCCGTTGAGCACAGCGATTTCAGTTCTGCCTCATAATTCCGTTCAGGGTGGAGAGCTTTTACTTCACCGGTGTGTGTAACATCCGAATCATAGACATCGTTGTGAAGCGTCGCCACGAGCCCTATTTCGCCAGCTTCCTGGAGAAGGCTGGAGAGTGATTCTGAAGTCAGGGACATCGTCTCGTCAGCGCTGTGAACGTCCGATGGAATATCGCCTGCGGCAGTGTGGCTGATTGGCTCACCCGCGATTTTCTTGGAGACGACTTCTTTATGAATTGTAAACTCACCGATCCCAACAAATGCCCCGGGGTACGTGAGTATCGCCCGTTTCAGATGCTGAACGGCATAGCGATCCATGGGATTAAATCCCGTGATCATGAGATCTAATCGTTCTTGGTACTCCCGGGGCAGTTCAAGATATTCCTTGGCGTACATGGCATCGGCGAATGCATAGTAATAAAGATCTGACTTCGGCCCAATATAGTAGTTCGGCCCGAACGCATCCCCTCCGGAATTTGCTTGGTACCCCTCAAAACTGTCCCATCGTTGTTGCAGTGGCAGTGGCATCACGACCGAGCGCGTGATACCCGTCGACATGTAGTTGTCTACCAGATTGCGCAGCGTTGTGCCTTGGAAGGCATAGTTGGAAATATGAAAGTGAGAATCCGCGAGTGGCTCAGTAGGTTTGGTGAAATCAGCGCTGCGCTCTGGCGGTGACGAACACCCCGATGCTACTGCCATAAAAGCAACCAAAGCTGTCCGTTTCATTTGAGTTGCAACATCAATCATTTATTCACCCCGCCTAAAAAATCACAACCTTCAACCAAAATTGAAAGCTCGTTATAAGCCGTATCTGTTTTCTTGCCGGTTAACGTCCATTTACAACAGCGAATAATTCAGTCGTCTTGAGCCGAGCCCAGGGCGAACGAGTCGACTCTCATCAACTCACAATTTTTGCGATTGCAATGCCTGCGGCGACGGTCGAGCCCACGGACACCGTTAGGGTGATGCGTCCTGCGCGGTGTGCCGTGACTTGCATTTCCATCTTCATCGCCTCCATGGATGCGAGGGTGTCGCCCACAGCCACGTTGTCGCCGTCGGCGACGTTCCAGGACTGCAGGGTGCCCGAGATCGGGGCTACAACGGCGGCGGCATCCGTCGAAATGGAAGACACATCAGCCCCCTCGCGCTCAGCAGACGGCGCAGTGGAATGTAGCCCGCGCAGCAGTTCAGCCGGCAACCCGAGCGCAATCCTTCGGCCATCGATCTCCACGGCCGTGCGTACCAGCGCGATATCGGCCAGCGGTTCAGGCCGTACAGCGGCCGCCAGCGTGTCGGCAAAATCTGTCTCGATCCAGCGCGTATGCACGCTGAAAGCATCGGCTGATGTGAAATCGGCGTGCGCCATCACCGCCCGGTGAAACGGGAGCACCGACGGCACCCCTTCGATTCGGAACTCCTTCAGCGCCCGGCGCGCGCGGGCTATAGCCTGGGCACGGGTGGCGCCAGTAATGATCAACTTGGCCATCAGCGAATCGAATGTACCTGGGACGGTAGAACCCGACTGCACGCCGGTATCGACGCGCACGCCGGGCCCCGACGGTGCCTCGAACAGATGCACCAACCCCGGCGCGGGTAGAAAGCCGCGCCCCACATCCTCGGCGTTGATGCGAAACTCGAAAGAATGACCGCGCGGCTTCGGCGTCTCGGTGACCGACAGCGGCAAGCCATCGGCGATGCGCAGTTGCTCGACGACGAGGTCGATTCCCGTTGTCTCTTCGGTCACTGGATGCTCGACCTGCAGGCGCGTGTTGACCTCCAGAAACGAGATTGTTCCGGAAGGACTCAACAGAAACTCGACAGTCCCCGCACCGACGTAGCCTGCCTTCGCGCACACATCGCGCGCCGATTGATGGATGCGCTCACGCTGCTCATCACTGAGGAAGGGCGCGGGGGCTTCTTCCACCAGCTTCTGGTTGCGCCGCTGCAACGAGCAATCGCGCGTGCCGAGCACGACGACATGGCCGTGCGTATCGGCGATCACCTGCGCCTCGACATGACGAGGCCGATCGAGGAACTGTTCAACGAAACACTCGCCACGGCCGAAAGCAGTGACCGCTTCACGCACCGCCGACTCGTACAATTCGGCAACTTCGTCGAGCCGCCATGCGACCTTCATACCGCGGCCGCCACCGCCAAACGCCGCCTTGATGGCGATCGGCAGGCCGTTCTTCTCGGCAAAGGCCACGACCTCCTGCGCATCGCGCGCGGGCTCCGACGTGCCAGCCACCAACGGCGCACCGACAGCCAGGGCGATCTTGCGCGCCTGCACCTTGTCACCCAGTGCCTCGATGGCTGCCGGCGAAGGGCCGATCCACTTCAGGCCCGCGCCAATCACGGCCCTGGCAAAAGTTGCGCTTTCCGAAAGGAAGCCGTATCCGGGGTGTACCGCGTCGGCGCCACAGCGGTCGGCCACGGCGAGCAGCTTTTCGATGTTCAAGTAGGTGTCGGCCGGGCGCTGGCCGTCAAGGCCGTAGGCCTCATCGGCCATGCGAGCGTGCATCGCGTCGATGTCGGCGTCGGCATACACCGCGACGGATTTCACACCATAATCGGCACAGGCGCGCACGATGCGTACAGCGATCTCGCCGCGGTTGGCGATAAGAACTTTCTTCATGGGGTTTCTCGCAGGTCGGAAGAGAGGGCCGCGGTGAACGCGCGTATGGGGTTGAAGCGCACCTGCGCACCGATGGGGATCTGCCCCGCACGGTCGAGGTGGTAAGGGGCGACAGCGCCGATCACTGGGTAGCCACCGGTCAGCGGGTGGTCGGCAAGGAAGAGCACGGGCTGGCCGCTTGGCGGCACCTGAATCGCGCCCAACACGGTGCCTTCACTGGGCAGTTCGGCGATCTGTGCGCGCATCAACGGCGTTTCACCGGCCAGACGCAGGCCGACGCGGTTCGATTGCGGCGTCACAGTCCACAATTGGCTCGCCAACAATGCAATGGCCTGCAGTGTGAACCAGTCGGTGCGCGGCCCCATCACGACATCGAGCACCACGGTCTGCGTCGTTGTCGGGAGATCGGCACGAGGCGTTTCGGGCGCGCCGACGATGGAGCCATGCGTGACCACAGGTACCGGCAAAATGTCACCGGCTTTGATGGGCGGCGGACCGACCTGCGCGAGCGTGTCCGTCGATCGACTTCCGAGCACGGGCGCGATCGCGAAGCCACCGCGCACCGCCAGGTAGCTGCGGATGCCGGCACGCGGGTCGCCAAGCGACAGACTGTCGCCATCAGAAAGTGCGATGGCTTCATGGCCTGGCACACGATATCGAGCGCCGTTCGCACGCGTGAGTTCGATCGGCGCATCGGCACCGGTGAAGGCCACCACCGTGTCTGCGCGGCTCGTG
This sequence comes from Pseudomonas veronii, assembly GCF_002028325.1. NCBI lineage: Bacteria > Pseudomonadati > Pseudomonadota > Gammaproteobacteria > Pseudomonadales > Pseudomonadaceae > Pseudomonas > Pseudomonas veronii. The sequence goes on from NZ_CP018420.1 coordinate 3,672,594, forward strand.
ATTTGGAAACCACCGTAGACGATCTCGACGCAGGCCATGTCGCTCGCATTGCCGACCAGACGGTTGGCCGCGCGCAGTGCGCCCTTATCCATCGCCCCTGAGGCGGATACGCCCTGCCCGGCCAGACCCTCGCGCCCGAGATCCTGGAACAGCGCCTGCAGGCCGGTGCTACGGACAACAAGCGCCGGACCATTGTGGAGCGGAACCTCGACGGGGCCAGGCGACGGCGCTGGCAAAGCTGAAACCTGCCGCCCTGAAACATCGACGAAACGTACCTTGAAGCCCGGTTGCAGCAGCGCGGGCACGTCACGGCTTAGGTCCCACATCGGCGTGGCAGTCACGCCGATGATCTGCCACCCCCCCGGACTGGCCTGCGGATAGACGCCGCTGAAAGCGCCGGCCAACCCCACGGCGCCCGCGGGGATGCGCGTGCGTGGCGTAGTGCGACGCGGCACGTTGAGGCTTGGGTGGCCGCCGCTCAGATAGGCGAACCCAGGTGCGAAGCCAGTGAAGGCAACGGTGTAGTCGCAGCCGGTATGGCGGCGAATCACCTCTTCGCGCGAGAGATCAAGCATCTGCGCGACCTCGTCAAGATCCTCTCCTTCGTAGGAGACCGGAATCTCCACGCGAGTGGTCGCACGCTCGATCTGCGCCGTGAGGTCGCGGCGGCTGATGCGCGTGACGAGTTCATCATGCGTCACCGTGTTAGGCCGGAAGTGAACCATGACCGTGCGCGCGGCCGGCACGAGTTCGACGATGCCATCGATGGGCTCGGCCTGTAGTGATGCAAGCAGCGCCAGCGTCTGCGACAAGTCATCCAGCTCGACCAACAGGGCGTCGAGATTAGCGGGCAGAAATCGCATCACGGTACGACTCCCATGTCGACGAAAGGAGCGACCTTGACGCCCGAACGCTCAAGCAGCGCACGCACTTGCCGCGCCATCTCCACCGCGCCGGGGCTGTCACCATGCACGCAGACCGAATCGGCCTTAAGGCGCACGATGCTGCCGTCAATGGCCGTGACCACACCCTCGGTCGCCAGGCGAAGCATGCGCTCGGCAACATCCTGCGCATCGTGCAGCACGGAGCCCTTCTCGCGGCGGGAGACCAGCGAACCGTCCGGCATGTAGGCGCGATCGGCAAAGGCTTCAGCCACAGTGCTCAGCCCGCTTGCCTGCGCCCAGCCGAGTAGCGGCGAGCCGGCCAAACCGACCAGCACCAGCGACGGGTCGATTGCGCGGATGGCGGCAATCACGTCGTGTGCCTGGCGCTTATCGTGCGCGATGGTGTTGTAGAGCGCTCCGTGTGGCTTGACGTATCGTACCGACGTGCCGGCCACCGCAGCCAACCCCTTCAGCGCGCCGATCTGGTAGATCACGTCAGCCTGCAGGTCGGCGCTTGCCACGTCCATTTGGCGGCGGCCGAAACCGACGAGGTCGGGATAGGCGACGTGCGCGCCTACTGCCACGCCGCGCTCCGCCGCTTGACGTAGCGTCCGCAGGATACCGGCGGCGTCGCCAGCGTGGAAGCCGCAGGCCACATTGGCACTGCTCACGATGCTGAGCATCGCGTGGTCGTCACCCATGCACCAGGCGCCCAGGCTTTCACCCAAGTCACTATTGAGGTCTATCTTCATGTTGTTTTCTTTCCTTTAGCGAAACATCAGGAAATACAGGATGAAAACATTGCAAGTCAGCAAGGCCAGCGCCGTGGGCACCTGCGCGCGGATCACCGCGTTTTTGTCGGGCAGTTCGAGTAGGGCCGCCGGTACGATATTGAAGTTGGCTGCCATCGGCGTAAGCAAGGTGCCGCAATAACCCGAGAGCATGCCGATGGCTGCCATAAGGGCCGGGTTACCGTCGTACATGCCGACCAGGACTGGCACCCCGACGCCCCCTGTCATCACGGGGAAGGCGGCGAAACCGTTGCCCATGATGATGGTGAAAAGCGCCATGCCAACCACGTACACCATCACCGCGAAGAAACGTACATCCATGTTGATGTAGCTGGTGGTGATATGCGCCACGGCCTTGCCCACACCGGCGTCGGAGAATACGAGGCCCAGCATGCCGAGCATCTGCGGCAGTACCAGCGCCCAACCGAGCGCATCGGTCAGCCGACGCGATTCGCGGATGCCTTGCATCGGCGTTTCGTTCGTCATCTTGCAGACCAGCGCAAGCGCGACCATACAGCCCAGCCCTAGGCTTACCATCGTGGTGTTCTTCGGGTCGAGCAGCGGTATGCCGCCAACCACGAGGTACTTCGCCGACAGCGTGCCGATCATGGTCACGGCCGGGATCGCCAGGGCGGGGATGAAAAGTTTGTTGCCCAGCAGATTGGCGCTGGCCGAGTACTCCGCCGCCGAGCGGGCCACGTGACGGCCAATGCCGACACCGCCGAAGGCTGCAATCAGCGCCATCACCACAACACCGACGCCGACCCAGACCGGCGGCAACTGGTCGCCGAGCAAGAAGACGAGCGAATAAAGGCCCCAGAAAAAGGCACTGGAATAGCGCTTTGAGTGCTGGCGATCCATGAGCGTCATCACCGCGGTGATGGCGAGGATGGCACCGACGAGGTAGTACAGGTGCGTGATCGTGAGCGTCATGGTCGGGACTCCTTGCCTTCGACTGTGACGGTTGCAGCCGCGGCGCCGCCGGCCATTTCGCGCATCAACCAAGTGTCAAGCCGGCGCAGGCGCCAAGCATGGATGGTGAATGCGCAAACAGCTGTCGGAATCCCCCAGAGCGCGACGCGGATCGGCTCGACTTCGATGCCCGCCTCACGCAAGAACGTGGTCATCAGCACGATCGCGCCGAAAGCCACGAAGATATCTTCGCCGAAGAACAGGCCGACGTTATCGGTCGCTGCGGCATACGCTCGCAGCTTGTGGCGAACCTTCTCCGGCAGTGCCCCAAAACGGGCTTCGGCAGCACCTTCTGCCATTGGCGCGAGCAGCGGTCGCACCATTTGTGGATGGCCGCCCAGGCTGGTAAGACCGATGGCTGCGGTCATCTGGCGTGCGCCAAGGTAAACAATCAGCAAGCGGCCCGCAGTCGCGGACTTGATGCTGCTGATCCATCGCTGGGCGTGCTGGCGCAAACCATAACGCTCGAGCAAGCCAATCACCGCCAGCGGTAGCAGGATGATCAACGGCAGGTTACGCGTCTTGATGAAGCCTGTGCCGATGGCGGCAAGAATCCTGTCGACCGGAAAGTGCGCCGCGAAGGCGGTGACGACGGCCGTGACAATCACGACCAACATGGGATTAAAGCGCAGGACGAAGCCCACGATGATGACGACGACCCCCAGCAAGGGCCACAAGTTGATGTCAGTGGGCACGGGCGTTTCTCCAAGTTGTTTGAGTTATTTTCTTAGATCACTCAACTATCTTCATCCGATTGAATGATCATTTCAACAGAATTGTTCAACAATCCAACACGGATAATAAAAAGCAATATGCATGCCAAAATATGGATCCGTTTCAGCCCTACAGGAAAAAGCGACACTGCGAGTAGGGCAAAACCTGCTAGAATCCAATCGCCCCTGCCACTCAGAAGTCCGCTCGATGCCCCTTCCCGCCTCCCCTTCATTCGTAGCCCAGACGCTAAACGAGCGGATCGCCGAACAGTTGCGTCAGCAAGTCACCCAAGGCGAATTCACACCTGGGCAACGGCTGTCCGAGCAGGTGCTCAGCGAAAACCTCGGCATCTCGCGAAACACCCTGCGCGAAGTGTTCCGGACGTTGGCTAAAGACGGCCTGTTACGACACGAGCCCAACCGTGGGGTATTCGTGGTGGTTCCCAGCATCGCGGCCGTCATCGACATCTACCGCGTGCGACGCCTCATCGAATGCCAGGCGTTGGCAGAGGCTTACCCGCGCCACCCGGCGAAGAAAAACATGCGCGCAGCGGCAGAACAGGCCCAACGAGCACGGGACGCGGGGGACTGGCTGGCAGTGGGCACAGCTAACATGGACTTCCATACGGCCGTCGTTGAACTTGCAGACAGTGAACGCTTGAACGCCATGTTCCGACGCATACTTGCAGAGCTACGGCTGACTTTTGGGCTGTTGCAGGACGCCGAGTTCTTGCATGAGCCCTACGTCGATATGAACTTTCAGATTCTTGAACTCGTTGAACGCAACGAGATGGCCAAAGCTCGCGACGCAATGCTTGAATACCTCATTCATTCCGAACGCATTGTTTTGGCCGTCTACGCGAGGCGCCCTTCCCAGGAAGGGTGAAAGCTCCGACGTCCACGCAACATCTGCCCCACACAGCCGGTCGACTGGTCGATACAGTTAACCAAGCGGGGCTCCTTCAGAAATTTTTGCCGCCCTAGCGCATGAGCGAAGAACTGCTAGACATAGTGCCCCTGTGGCAGGATGACCTGGTTGCCTTCACCATCGGCTGCTCGTTTTCCTTCGAACAACCGCTCCTGGATGCCGGCACTGCCCTCAACAACAACGAATGGATGCAATGGACAAACAATGAACACAGCTCAACGGTCGATTCAGCAGTACATAAACGCCAAGGACAGTAACCGCCCGCATCTGCTGCGCCAGGCTTTTATGCCGGATGCACAACTGGAGATGGTGGTACACACGGGGTCTATCTCGTTTCCACCCCACGTTGAAGGCCTCGAGTCCATCGGCGACGTGCTGGTCAGTCGCTTCGGTCAGACATTCGAAAACGTCTATACCTTTTGTCTGGGACACCCACCGGAGCCGGATAGCAAAACGTTCCAATGCCAATGGCTGGTCGCTATGTCCGATAAAAACTCCGGCGAGGTCCGAGTCGGTTGTGGTCAATATGGATGGCAGTTCAATCCCGAGTCGGGACTTGTCGAGCGGCTCACTATCACCATCGAGCATATGAAAACCCTGCCACCTACCGATCTTCACACCATCATGGAGTGGGTATCCCGCCTGGACTATCCATGGTGCCGCCCAGAAGCATTAGCGAGCAACGCTCCAGACATAGGCACCCTTGAAGAGGTGATCCAGTACGTAATCCGGTCAGAACAGTGAAGTTGCGGAACACATCTGAAGCGTTGCGGAAGGGATCGTAAATCGCAGGTATAAAAAACCCCGTAGACGGTAATCTACGGGGTTTTTAAGAGTGGAGGCCGAGGTCGGAATCGAACCGGCGTAGGCGGATTTGCAATCCGCGATTAACTCTTTATTAATCAATAGCTTACATGATATTTAATTCCGCACATCCACGAGATTAATTCCGCTGAACCTCAATATCTGCAAGGGTAAATATTCTAGTTGCGGAACTGTTTTTTACTCCTGAGCCGCTCTACGCTGTCCACTCTCTCACCTACCGCAGTACACTTAACCTGCTCTGTGGCTTCTCGAACCAGGCGAGCGTCGCTCCCCACCAAAACACAACCAGCACATACCGGCGAAAACATTTATGATTTTATATAAGTATGTAACCTTCCAAACGCTGGAAATAATTCTTTCAAAACACACACTTCGCCTTAAAAACCCCACACTATTCAATGATCCATTTGATTGTGGTGCGACGCTTCATGAGGAGATGGGGCCCGATTGGTCTACCAAACATAGATCAGCAGCAATAACTAACGCAATCAAAATGAATCAACATAGAAACATGTGCGGAGTATTATGCCTTACTAGAAACCCACTCAATATTTTAATGTGGGCGCACTATTGCTCAGATCATACAGGTGCAGTCATCGGAATTGATGTGGGAATAGCTGGCCTGGAAGACGAAAGCCAATTCATAATCAACGCTAAAAACGGCTCAGTCATTTATACCTCAGTACGCCCTTCTGCTTTAGATATAGAGATACCACCAAAAATAGACTCTAAAACAGATCGCTCGATTTTAGAAAAAATGTATCTTCAAAAATCTACTCACTGGGCATATGAAGAAGAAGTAAGGGTAGTGAAAGTGATCAATCCAAATTTTACCGTCCTTGCAAGCCTCACGGAAGGAAAATCTCATGAGGATATCTCGATACCGCCCCGTGCAATAAAAGAAATATATTTTGGATACCGCCACAATCATGACTCGCTAAATACCGAAACCGCTAAAAAAACCAGCACTTCTGATAAAAAGTCAGCTAACCCCCATATTAAATTCAATCGATGCAAACTCGACGGAGTTACATGGGATTTAAAATCCACACCTGAATGAATGTATGGATTGAAAAATATATCTATTACTCCAGTTCTACTACCGAGTTGGCGAGTCACTACGGATTGCATCCCTCTGGATGCTGCGCGACTGTGTAGACCCAGTCAGCCGCGCAGCTAAAACCTCTGTATAGCGCATCGCTGGCTTCTCTATAAAACGAAATGTCAGACCGCAAACTATTATCATGATAGGAGTTATAAACGCAATTGACAACCAATGTTGTATGGCAGAAAACTCCATGGCAATTGAGAAGCCCAATATAAACTTGAACAAAACATACAGAAATAAACCATGAAGTAGGTAGATGCTGTAGGCCATTTCCCCCAATGCGCGAGAAATCCTATTTGACAATAATCCAAACAAGGTATTCCCGCCCGCAATCAAACAAAACACAACCACAAGCATATACGTAGGCTTGGTCTTTGTATAAAGGTACGGATACCGGACAACAATATAGATCAACAAAATGCAAATCATCCAAGAAGCTAACCTACCCTTTGCAAACGTTGTGAACCTCTCCGCCCGCACAAAAACAGCAGCCGCTATGCCGCCTAAAAACAGCCACTGGTACTCTTCCTGCAGGTAGTACATACCGAAGGCCACTGCACAAATAGAGCTAATTAATAGGGTGACCTTAGGAACCTTCATACCCACAAGCAAAGCAAGAACGGGCAAAGACACATAAAAAAACCATTCGTAAGGCAGTGACCAAGTAACCCCGGCATTAACGATAATGGTTTTATCTAAACCATTTAAATCGGGGCTACCAAATATTGTAAAGCCTAACCATTTCAGTGTGTCAATTGCTGTTTTTTGAATCGGCTCCACTGGCTGCCCATACGTGACAGCAGCGACAACGCCAAAAAGCAAAAGCATTGAAAAAATATATAAGGGCGTTAGACGCAAAAACCTGGAGACATAAAGTCTTACCCAATCGACTCCAGTGCCTCTTGAATCCAAAATTTTCGAGAAGAACAAAAAGCCGGTAATCATAAAGAAAAGTGCGACCCCTCCTTGCCCCAGATGTACAAATAATTGGGATGCTGGCGCTGACCAGGCGCCAGTTTTTATATACTGAAACCATATGTAGGAGTGGTGCAAAAATACAAATACCGCCAAATAGCCTCTAAGCCCATCAATTGTCAAAAACCGTCCATGCATTGCAGGAGGCACTAAGGTTTTTGAAATGGTAGAAGTAGTGAGCAGTGCTAATAGAATGACGACCAGCGCAGCTGCGGTGCTGATAATGTCCACTGGATGCCTTAATAAGTATTTTTAGAGGTGGTAACCGTATATTACAGGTATACGCACTGATCTGGCACCCCTACCTCAAAGCTCGCACGTAGGCCTGGCAGGCCCGCAGCGCTATTAAGGCATTATCCCCATCGCCGGTGATGGCGATAATTCTCTGAGCATGCGCTGGGTCAAGTTGGGCTCGACTGGCTCCATGAACCATGCCGACGGCTCCGGCGGCGGCAGGCACGTTGCAGGCACTGGCTGACCCCGCTGCGTCGATAAGGACTGACAACCGCACACCAGCAGTGGCAAGGCGATCGCGCAGAGCAGCCTGGGTACGTTGGGCATCGGACAATTCCTTCGTGTGTTGTTGGTCCTGGGTGGCGAGCTTCTGCTCGGTGGCCAGGCGCTTGTCCTGCTGGGTACGGGCCTGGGCGGCGGCGGCATTGCTGATCGCGGTCAAGTCATCCTTGTGCAAAACTTCCTGCGCGGCGAGCTGCTTGCCCATTCGCCAGTCCTGCACCTGCCAGGCGCCTCCAAAACCGATGGCAATTGCCAGCAGGATGGCGGCCAGGATCTGCCCAGGCGTCATCATTGCTGATCCTCCCAGTCAGGTAGGTCAACGGTATGTCCAGCCAACTTGTGCGTACAGTCACTGAGGAATTGAATGCGCCCGTCGGTCACGAACGAATGGCAAACCCGTGGACCGTCCGACCAGTTGTAACGAACCAGCACTGACGGCGTGAAGGTAGGTAGCTCGGCGTTTCCGTTGTAACCCCAGCGAGGGCCGGGGCCCGTACCGGTGGAAATGCCGTGGACCATGTCACAGCCCGGGCACTCGAAGAACAGGTCCCCCTCTTTGGCCTGAGCTAATACCCGTGACAACCTGGTGAAGCCGGTGCCGCTCATGCCAGCACCCCGCCCGCCAGCCGGTACTGTTTCAGCAGATCCTCAAGCCGATGCTCGCGTTGACCATATCCCGCGCCGGGCAGGCTGGCCCAGATGTTCCGGCACTTCGCGATAGCCGTTTCGATCCGCCCGGCCACCACGTCGGGCAAAGCCCGGCACTCACGAATGTGCTGCAGCGCCAGAAGGTCTTGGCTGATCGGGCTGAAGTCCGGCAGCTTGAGCAGCGCCTTGTAGTGCGGCCAGTCCTTCAGCATCTGCTGGTATCGACCGGAAGCATTGGACGTCAGCCCCTTGCTGTTGATGACCTTCGACGCGCGCTCCTTGGCGAACGGGTGATCTGTGAAGTCCTTGAAGACCTCGGGCTTACGATCGGCGCCGGTGACGATCACGTCGTAACCATCCATGGCAGTGGCCGGAGATGTGCTGGTGCCCTCGCTCCAGGCGAGCATGTCGAGGAACGCCAGCGCGTTACGGCCGCCGGCGAGTGATTCGGAAAGTCGTGCCATTGCTTTTCTCCAGGCGAAAAAAAACCGCTCAGCGCGGCGTCATTGATACAGCGCGGAACTATTATGGGATGTCTGGCCATGCAGGAGCCTGAGGCCAGCCATCAGATGACGTAATACGCCCCAGTGCGACGCTGTATTGGCGCCAGGCTTTAAGCTGGGCCTCGCACACAGGCAGCTCAGCAATCTCTGCGGCGGATGGCTGTTCGCTTTTGTCGCTCAAGAGATAATTCAAGGTATCAAGCCGCCCGACGAGCAGCAGTATTTTCGCGTTCGCAGTCGTTTTCCTGCTCTCCAATTCTATATCGGAGCGCGCCGCAACCTGCTCTGGAGGAACTGTACGATCCACGAGTACTGGACGCCCTTCTGAGTTGATGGCGATTACCTTCAACGATCCCTGGCCAGCCAATAGCGCCGACCTTTCTTCGCCTGTAACCTCAATTGAGTCTTTCGGAATATCCGAGTTTATCTCGTCATCATAAAAGCCGCATGTATCAGGGCTATAATAAAGCATTTATTTATCTTCCTATGCAGATGTAATCAACGCCAGACGTCGCCGGAGTAGAAGTCGACCCCTGATTCATGCCAACAGTTACAGTAGACAGACTTTTCTTATAGGCCGTTGCGCTCAACGAGTTTGAGCCTGTTACTGCTGCATTAATTTGAGCCGTTGCGATTGCAGCAAAAAATGAATTGGGGAATGAAATAGGAAGCGTGACATCTACGATCGTATCATCTCCAATGCTCGCATTGCCCCACTGAATGATAAAACCACCAAGCCAATCCGGAAACTTCAGGTAGCCGTTTGCAGCAAACAGGGATGCAAAACCAAACTTAAGTTTTTTAGCTGTAATGGCCCCAGCATCATCAGTGCCAGTGTTAGTCGCCGCCTGCGTTGCAATTGCTACGGTTCCTTGAGCCGACTCCGTAGCTTGTCCGAGCAACGGTTGCAGGCGATAAACATTGTTATCTGTACGGCTCTGAATGTACGGCTTTGTTACATCCGCCGAAACAAACCCTATAGTAAGTGCATTGTCAGAAAACGGGAACGTCGCGCTTGACTGAGCTTTCGTATAGGCGTCTGTAATACCATAGCCACCCAAAGTTGTAGCGCTATTGGCCTTTGGCAAAAGGGATGCATCAATCTGCGACTTTGTATATGCGTCAGTAATCCCATATCCGGACAGAGTAGTGGCCGGAATCGCAAGCCTCACGATTGTCGTGTCGGAGTGCAGGATATACGGCGCAGTTTTTGACCCCGATACGAAGCCTGCAGAAGTAGCAGTATCGCCAAAAAGATATCCGGCAGTTTTCTGCGCCAGCTTCTTAGGAGTTACAGCCTTGGTATCATTTGTGCCCGCGGCTACTTCTTCCTGGGTTGCGATTCCGATAAATCCAAGAACGCTCTCGCTTGCCGCACTTAACGCTCTCTGCAATCGGTACAACAAACCATCTGTTTTACGACGAAAGTAGGGTAAGCTCGGATCATCCGAAATAAAGCCCACATCAGTTATGAAGTCTCCATTCACCTTTGCTTCCACCACATCGGCCAGCTGACTGACATTACCTTCCGAAGGCTCCAGCCCACCAGCTTTTATCGCATTAATTAATTCGTGTGTTACTGCGTTACCCCACTCAGCCGGAATTAATGACCCCGGCTGTCCCGTTGCAGTATTCTCGTCAACGAACTCCCCGTTAACGAGACCGATATTTGGAACACTTTTTGGAAAGTCCATTAATCAATGACCCCATAGTTGATCTGTTCGATTGTATGAGCAGGTGCCCCGCGACGAATAACGCACTCGAGGGCACCACTAGGATTGGTACCGAAGCGCTCTCCCCAGAAACTCGCCCCAAATCGCCGCCCCAACCTTCTGCGCGGCCCGGAATTGAGCGTCCACATAAATTGCGCAGCCCAAGTACCAAAATGAGCTTGGCCAAAACGCGAACGACCAAAACGCGGTGCTCTGTGTTCCGTAATAGTCGCTTCCGGGTATCCTTGTCGGATGGCAAGCTCAACAAAGTAGGCCGTGCTCTGGCCACCGACGGCTACCAGGCGTTGGCGTACTGCCAGCCGCCGATCCTCAAATGCGGGAGCGGCGCCTAGACACGGGTCTGGCAGCCCCATTACTTGCTCCCAATCGGAAACCAATTCGTTCACACTGGACGGGTCCATCTCATTGATCAGGTCGAACGCCCGCGCATCAATCCGGGCCAGCTCAAGCGACATTCCCATCAGAATCTTTTCAAGCTCCGGCACCAAGTCGGGATCCCACGCCGGCCCAGACGGCAGCAATGCTCGCAGCTGTGATCGGTATTGCGCCGCATCTCTTACGCCAGCCATACACAGCCCCCGTAAGTAAGCAGTTGATTAGCCGCCGCCGGGACATCAGCAAGGGGAGCGATCAACTTATGGTCATTCTCACCGGTAGAACCGCTAATAGCCTCGCTTATGTGCGTTAACAGTAACGTTTCACCAAGACCGCCCTCTCGACTGTGCAGATCAATCAATTGAGCCTCTACAGCTGCACGAACCGGCCCCGTATCTGGCGTTAGGCGAATGCGATAAATCACAGGGACGGGCGTGGGAGGAAGCACATAAAGCTCCGCAGTTACCTGCCGCAATAGATCGATGTATTCCCGTACTTCCGCCAACTGGGCAGCATCAGGAATAGGGTCGGCATCACCGTCGCGCATAAAAAACACCCCGACGGTACCGGGCCCCATATAATTTCGTCGGCACCAGGCGCGGGTGACGCCAGGACACTCCAAAGCCCAGGTCTCGTAGTCGTCCTTCGAACCCCCGTGGGGAACAACTCGGTATGAGCGAACTACCCGGACTCGCAGCGATTCGATGCTCTCCAGTGCGATGCCTCCGATCAGCCCTGGGGCCAGCACGGTGAAGGTAACCGCCACCCCTTCAATGGGCTGAACGAGTGTCAGCACCAGGCCTGGGTCAGCGTTTCCAATCACACCCGCGTCTACGGCCTCAACGGTGACGGTGTTGGTACCTGCGACAGTGGTCTTACCAACAGTGACCTTGTAGGTCCGGCCATCACCGGCCTGTAGCACCGCATCAACATCCACTACGGCCAAGGCCGCGGCCATGAAGCTCACCTGCCCTGACGCTGGCTGAGCCGCTTTGCGTGGCTGGTTTAGGCGCAGACTGGCAATACGTTCCAGCGTCTCTTCATCAGCAGTATCAGGCAGGATTTGGTCAGCAATCCAATCAAGGTACCCATACAGGCCATACGCTGTACCGCTCAACGCCCTGGCCAGCACCTGAGCATCTGAGCGCCGCAGTGCATCACCAGCCAGGTCGCTCTGCGTGCGGCTGACCAGCACGGGAAGTGATGGAGTTTCAAACGGCATAGATCACCTGCCACAGTTGGCTTGAGTTGATTTTCAGGCGGGCGCCCGTAAGAACGGTGAGGATCACTTGCAGGTTCAGACGGTAGCTGTCGGCGCGCTCGCTGATCACCTCGACCTCCAGTACCTGGTTGTCATCGAGCAACCACTGCAGTGCCTCGCGTGCGTAGAATTCGGCGTCTCGCTGGGTATCCGTCGTGAGCTTTACCCGACGCAGTAACCACAACCGGGATCCGATCCGGTCATCAGCAATTGTGGGATAGCTATCACCCCACCAGCCGAAGCGTTCATCGTCATCCACGGGGTCATCGGTCGCGGCACGCCGCCAGGTGAACAAGCTGATCACCACGGCGCGAACCAATGAGGTTTCAAGACTCGGTTCGATGGTCATCCGCCACCCCCCACAGGGACACCAGTCTGGCCATTGCCGGGCTGGGTGCCGCCATGACGGTGCTGAATCTGACTGATACCACCCGCCACCTGGTCGCCCTGCGACACGATCTGCCCTGTCTGGGTCAGCAGCGGTGTATCGATATTCACCGCCGTGCTGGCCTTGATGTTCAGCGTCTCGGTTTCGATTTCAATGATGCGGCCACGCTTGAAGTGCACCTTGTCGCCTTCATCCGTGTAGATGGCCACCTCCCCCGGTTTCAATTCTTGAATCCGGTACCGGCGATCAGCGACCACCAGCAGCACGCCGTGGGAGCGATCGCCACCGATGAATGCAGCAATGCCTTCGGCGCCGGCTAACGGGTTGCTGGTAAAGCCATAGGGTTCGAAATGTTCGAGACCGTCCTTGACCTCACCTGCGGTTAGACGCATTTGCAGGGCCTGGAGCTTCTTGGCGGAATCCACCAGGACGACGGTACCGCGCACCAGCATTCGGTTGAGTAGGCTCATTCGGTGGGTTTCCAATCAGCGGGCAGCAAGTATTCGAAGTTGTCGGCCTTGCCGCCCTTCTTGAGTTTTCTGTCCTTGTGCGGGTCATGGGGTTCAGGCTCAAACCCATCCGGCGGCCCCACCACCATCGTGGTGATCGTACCTTCAGGCCCCAGTGAATAAGTGACCTCGGCAATCAGCATGTCGCGGTCAAAACCGATCACTGGATCAACGACGCGCACCAGCATGTTGTGACGCCACAGCGCGCCGTTCGATTGCCTCCAGCCCTGCACGTTGTAGGTGGTGCTCAAGGCTTTGCCCATGCGCTGGCCGCGCTCCCAATTGGCTCTGCTCTGGGCCAGCGTGGTCGTCATCTGGCCGCTTTCATGGATGATCAACACGCGCTTACGTGTGGTCCGATCATCGCTGACCGAGGCAGATACCTCTGCCGTCTTTTCGCCGAAGTCGTCATCGGTGCCACTGCGCTGCCCAAGTACCTGGTATTCCGAGAACACAGTGGAAAAGTCCAACTGCGTGTTGCCTGCCAGCACATTCTTGCCGAGCTGGAGTGCGTCCACCGCCCTACCCTCACTTCCCGGTTTAGCGAGTACCACCATCCCCTTGGCGTCATCGGTGGAGAACACACGGAACAGAGTTAGCAACCGATCAATGGACTCAAAAGCCGTTTCCCCGGGCTCGATCGTATGGTCTGACAGCTTGCCCGTTTCCGGAATCTCACTGCGCACGGCCAGCCCATAAGGCGCCGCCAGTGCTTTTACGATGTTGAGCACACCCTGATTTTTCCATTGCCCCGGCTTGTTCACCGCCGCGCAGTCCACCAGGTCAGCGGTCAACGAGCGGCCGGCGATCGACAAAGTGATTTGCTTGTCGTCGTAGCTGATCGGCGTGGAGAACACCCAGCCGGTGAGGATCAAATCCCCACCGATTCGCACTTGGCACTTGGCACCCTGGCGGATTGGGATCGAAATGGTTTGCCCAGGCCAGCGCCAGGTAATACTCAGGTTGAAGTCCCGGGCCTGGCGTTCCAGGCCCGCCGAGATCTCCACCGATTTCCAGCCGCCATAATCCAGGCCGTCAACGGTCAGGCTGACGGCGTTTGCGGTATCGAGCATGGGTTACTCCTGAGCGATTTTCAGCGGTACCGCTGGCACGAAGCCCGGGTGTTGAATGCGGTTGCGCTGCACCACCTCGCCGGCCCGTGTGGCATCACCAAATCGACGGTAGGCCAAGACCAGCGCCGGCAGGGTTTCAGCGGGCGTGATGTTCACCAGGCGCACGCCTGAGGCCGCTACAGCGGTCAGGTGTTTGATCAACGCCTGACGCAGCGTATTGAGCGCCTGGTAATGCTCCGGATCGGCCTTCAGGGACGCCTCCCAGATGGCCTCGCTCAGCGCATCGCGTAGATCGATCACATCGTCAGCCACTGGAACCTCCGGCCGCTCGACTGGCTGCACCGCCTGGTGATCAATCGACGGCGTGGATTCCACCGACACCGGCTGCGTAGCCACCGGCATCTCGCTGATGATCAGCGCCACCTGTACCAGCAGCGAATCCTGCACCAGGTTCGCCACCGCCTGCGCCGCTGCGGTGGTATCAGCTCCACTGGCCTGCGGAATGGTGTTGATACTGGTCACCGCCTCGACGTGCTGTGACGCCACCGCGACCGAGCTGCGGTAGCTGGGCGCCGTCACCGCGCCGGCTGCATTGCCGGCCTGCCCGGTGGAGCTGCTGGTGCGGTTCACGCCGGTACGGAACAAGCCCGAGGTAGAGAAGTCGCTGAAGTAGCTGGAAAACAACGCACTGAGCGCAGAAGGCGAATTCACCAGCGACTGGATAAAACCGCTGAGGTTGGTGAAAATCCCCAGGAACGGTGCGAACTGCCGCTGAATGATCGTGTACACATTCGACAAACCGTTGCGCAAGCCGATCAGGTTGATCCTGGCCTTATCCACTACTGCCATCGCGGCCTTGTAACGGCGAAGCGCCGAGCCCAGCAGGCTTTCCGATGACTTGACCACCTGTTGCTGGGTGTTCGCAGTGCCGGTGGGAAACTTGCGGGGTTTGCTGGGGTAGAAAGTCAGCTCAAGGCGAGCCATGCCCCCCTCAGTACGGCTATGGGTCAGGTCGCACTCGCCGACATCAACCAACATCCGGCCGAGCCAGGGGTGCACCAGCTCGCCAGGGCCTTCTTTCTCAAGCGCTTCCAGCAGCTTATCCCGCCGCTCAAAACAGTCGTCGCCAATGACGTAGGCGCTCACCTTGTGCACCTGGGATTGCTTGCCCAGGGACTCAAAGAACGGCTCATCCCGCTGGGGGTATTCGTGCAACTGGCCTTTGCGGCCAACCGGTACCGCTGCCTGCTCGATCAGGAATTTGATTCCCCTGAACGACGCAGGCAGCAGGTCATCGCGCCAGGTCTTTGTCACTGCGATCCTCCAGAGCCCACGGTGCGATATCCCACGCTGGGCTTGACGCTCAGGCCGGGCTGATTGGTTTTCGGTGGATCCACCCGTAACCCGGGTGGGGCGTCGGTGAACCGGATGTTCATTTCACCGTTCAACTGCGTGCGGTTGTTCTGGGCGGCTTGCTGCGGCACGCTCCCTGGTGCTGCCAATTGCCCCGGCCGGGCCAGCAGCGAGACCGGCGACCCGGCCGTGAGTACGCTGCCAGGTGTGGACTGATCAGGGCGGCGCAGCAACTTCGAAACATCCGCACCGCCCTGGGTGACGTTGCGCAGCGTCTGCTGATTGCGAACTATCTCTGCAGCATTCACCTGCAGGAACTCACCAGTGCCACCGCCCTCTCCCGCATTGCGTAACCGCTGCGCCTCGGCAAAATTATTAGCCTTAGCCGTGGCGGTTTTAATTAGACCGTCACCGCCCTCGCCACCACCGAAGAACTTCATCATCGGCTCAATGATCGGTCGCAGTTTTTCCCAGAGGCTCTGGAACCAAGCGCTGATCGGCTCCCAGTTTTTGACGATGTAGCCAAGGGGTGACCAATCGAACATGGTTTTAAGAAAGTCCATCACCGGCGTCGACAAAGCAACCACCACGCCCCACAACGCCTTGAAGAACTCCGTCAGCGGCCCCCAGTTGGCGACAATAAGTCCAATCGGCGTATACGAAGCGAAGGTTTTGAACACCTCCCACGCGGCCAGCGTAGGACCTCGGATCTTGTCCCACATCGCGTTGAAGTATGGCGCAATGGCGGACCAGTTCGACACGATCAGCCCCGCCGCCAGGGCAATGCCGGTGGCGGCAAGTCCGATGGGGTTGGCTTTCATGGCGAACGACAACAGTTTGGTCGCCACGATGGTCGAGACGATCCCAAGCCGTAGCGCGGTAAACGCAATGCCCGCAGCGGCGACACCACGGACGACATTGGGATTGGCCTCTATCAACTTCGAAAACTGAACCACCAATGGCCGCACGACATCGACTACGCCGTTGAGTGCAGGCAGAAGAGCATTGCCAATCGCCTTTGAGACGTTACTAGTGGCGTTGCGAAGAAGCCCGAGATTGTTCTCTGTTGTTGCAGCGCGGGAGGCATACTCCTTTTGCATAGATCCTGCGTACAGAGTCGAATCCCCCACTTTGTTCAAGTTACCCTTGAGCAAATCAAGATTTGTGAGCAGCGACGCAATCGAGGTTACCGACTCAGAACCGAACAACTGAGTCAACAAGCCAACACGTGAAGCAGCATCGACCTTGCCGATACGTTCAAGGATATTCAGGATCGTGCCCTGCGCATCCGTCTGCATCGACTTCGCGACCTGCTTGGAATCAAGGCGAATGGACTTGAACGCCTGCGATTGAGCCTTGGTCGCGGACGCCCCCTTGGTCATCGACAACATGAAATTCTTGATGCCAGTAGCCGCAACTTCCTGTTCGACCCCCACCCCTGCCATCGTTGCACCCAGCGCCGCGATCTGACCTGATGCGAGACCGGCAATCTCACCGAGAGGGCCGATCCGGGTCACGATGTCAGAGATTTTCTTGGTGTTCGCCGGCCCAGTGTTGCCCAGGTAGTTGATCCGATCAGCGAGATCAGTCACTTCGCCCTGGGTCATCTTGAATGATGTCCGCCACGTTGCCATCATGTCGCCGCTTTGGTCGGCGGTCTGATCAAAGGCAATGCCCATCTTGACCGCTGCCTCCGCGAACCCAAGCAGTTCGTTTTGTGCAAAACCTGCCTGGCCACCGGCTGCGACAATCTTGGCGATATCGCCGGCAGCCATTGGCAGTACTTCCGACATCCGGGATATGTCATCACCCATTTGCTTGAATTGCTCAGGGGTTTTGAAGTCGACAACCTTGTTGACGTTCGCCATCTCGGATTCAAAGGCAACAGCTGATTTGATCCCGACAGCAAACGGCGCAGCCATCGCCCCGCCGGTCACTAGATCCTTTATTCCAATTTTTCCGAGGCCGGTTTTTTCAAGGTTTTTCCTGAACGAGCCCACGTTCTTCTGAATGCCAGCTAACTTTGGCGACAACTTGTCGACGCCAGTGATTAACGCCTTGAGCTGAAATTTGTCCGCCATTATTGTTCCTGCCGGTATGCATTTATTCGCAGCGCCTGGTCCTGCGACTCGATGATGAGGTCCAGCGATCTGGACATCATCTGTTCGGGGTCGACCCTCCAGTACCAGGCCAGGTCGTAACTAACGGCTATCAGGTCTTCGGCTGAGGTGACGCCGACGTCGTGAAAAAACTAAAGACCACCCAAGCCAAAGAGTTGAGGTCTGAGAGGTCCAGTTGGTTGACCGACGACGGTGGAATACCCGCACAAACCGCGATGTATTTGGCAACAACATCCATGTCCAAGGAAACATCTTCATTCTTGTCGAGCTTGTAAGGCATCGCCTTGATTGCCCTGACTTCCTGCACCGTAGGCCGACGCAAAGTCAGCTCAGTGAGCTGCTCGCCATGAGCCTCAATCGGCTGCTCCAGTTTGATCGGATCACTCATTGCCATGTCCCCTTGATGCCATCAAATTGCAGCTCAATGGTGCCGTCGTCACCCTTGGAACTAGGCTCGTCGACGAGGTAGGCGCCAGCCAACACGTAGACCTTGCCGTTCTTGAACTCGACAGTCACCGTCATGTCCGTACCATTGACCAGTTTCTTGATGTCCAGGTCCGAGGTATGCACCGCAGTGACCTTGACCCACGGCGCCAAGTCTTCTTCCTTGTAGAAGCCCGGTACCACCGTCTCGCGCTTGACCTCCATCAACGGCGCTTCACAGCCGCCGGTGATCGTCAACTGGGAACCGTCTACTTTGACGTAGGCCGTGCCCGCTACTTTTTGTCCCATGGTTTATCTCCGCGCATAAAAAAGCCCGCGCGTGCGGGCTGGGTGTTCAAGGTCGACGTTAAGCCGCAGCGTCGTACTGCAGGCGGAACTGGTTGAGCAACGCGAAGACGCGTAGACCGTTGATATAGTCCGGCGGGAACAGCACGTTTACCCGGCCGGGATCGTTGCCGTCGCGCTCAACGATCAAGTGTTGGGCGAACAGCTCAGCGTTTTCGACGTGGCCTTCCAACTCCAGCTTGGCGTACTGGGCGATCAGTTCACCGCGGATTGTGCTCGGCGTCACGATGGGCGCGCCGGCGCCGAAGCGGGTACCGTCATTTGCCAGCTTGTGCCGACCGTACTTGCTGGTGATCACACCTTGCAGTCGGCGGATGATGAACGCCGATTGATGCATCGTCTCGCTGTCCAGGTAGGAGTTATCCGACTGGCCGTAAGCATTCTTCTGGTAGGTCGTGATAGCGCGCTGAATCCGCACGTAACCGCCTTCAAAGTAAGCCGTTGCAATCCCGTAACTGAGCAGCGATTGACGCTCAGTTAGGGTAAACCGCTCGCTCGCCGGCGCCGGATCCAGCCCAGGCAAACTACCGCTCTGGGTTGGACGGCTGGCATCTGCCGAGATAAATACCGATGTACGCGCCGCCAACGATGCAGCCTGCACCCAGAACGGCTGCGGCACGCCGACTTCCATGGCCTGAATGGTCATGTGTTGGTCGTTGCGCGCCTGGCCCGCCGCGACCAGCGTACCGAGGGTGCCACGCTTGGCGCTGTAGACGTGGCCGAACAACTGCTTGGCCCAGCTCCAGCGTCCCACGCTGTCATCCATTGCAGCCTTCCAGGCATTGAGACTGGTCGTATCAGACCAGGGCATGCAGATGAATTCGAAAGGCTCGTCGCCCAGGGCGGCCAACGCCTCTACCTGATCAGGCGCCCCAACGCCGCCCGCCATCGCGGTGACGGTGGCCGTAAGCCCAGCCGGAAGAACCTCGCCGTTGGTCTTTCCCAACCGATTGAGCTGCAAGCTGATGTCGTTGCCGCTTTCCCCTTTCCATTTGCAGGTGAGCGTAACCACGGCCTCGGCGGCAGTCGCTGTAATCGGCAAGTCCGGTGTGGCATTGATTCGAACCGCAAGCGCCGATGCGGCCTGCGCAGCAGTTGCGGCACTCACGACAGTGGCCTGCACACGCACACCGCCCACATACAGGTTCAGCAACCCGGCCTCAGTAGCCACGCCCGCGAGGGTCACGGTTGCACTGGATACCACACCTTCGGTTGCAAGCAGCGGCAGGCACCAGACCTCTCCCACGGGGTCAGTCTTGCGCCAGGCATCATACATAGCTGCCAACATCGAACCTTGACCACCAATGGTTTTGGCGAGGGCCACGCTGGGCACCAGCACCAGAGAGCCGATATTGTCGCTTGTGGCGTTGCCGTTCACCTGGCCGACGATCAGCCGGCGCATGGTAGAAGACGCACTGTTCGCCGCCGAGTTGTCCATCTCCGCATAGAACAGCGGAACACGCAGGTCTGCCGGGATGTTGCTGAATCCGATGGACATTATTTTGCCCCCTCTTGTTTCGCCGCTTTCACAGCCTTGGTTGTCACGTCGCCATCCGCCAGACGGCGGCGCCACCAGGCGTTGTCTGGAACATCCCGCCCCACTGCCGGCAACAGGTCGCCCGCCTCAGGATCAGGTACGGCCCGGCCTGCGGCCGGCACCACGTTGATGCGCTTGGTCATGGTGTTACATCTCCTGAGAATTTTGCTTCGATACGCCCATCAGGGCCGGGGGATTGCAAGTTGGGGTCTGCCGGGTCAATGCAGTCCATGTTGATGGTCATGCCGGTGAACGGTGGCAAGCCGTCAAGTTCGTATTCGTGCCAGGTCTCGGCGGGCTCTGCCGACGTGTTGCGACCCAGCTGGAAGTCAGAGGCGAACGTAAACCGGTAGATCGTGCGGTTGCGGTTGATCGAGATCAGCTCACCGCCTTCGTACTCGATCAGGTCGTATTCCGGCCCAGGCTTCCAGCCGATGAGGGCACGCCATAACTCGGCGCGGAAAACGTGCACCAGGTCGGCGGCTTCCTGACCGCGTTCGTCCTGGGTGTCGAGGACTAGCACCACGTCGAACTTGTCGCTGATGTCCTGCTGGACGCCGGTTTGGATCGTGTTCGCACCGGCCTTGTCGCCGATGGGAATTACGTAGGCAGAAGGCCGACTGAGCTTGGCGCTTGCCGCCACGGCTTCAAAATCAATGCCGCCTGCAACACGGCCTGCGAAGCCAGGGCAGTACTGGCGTAGTTGTGCAACGATTGGGGTAACTCGCATAGAAAAAGTCCAGGTGTAAAGGGCCGCGGGCCGGTCTATCTATGGGAGATGAGCGCCCTATCCGAGAGCATCAGCAAAGGCCCGGCTCAAGATCGCCCGAACTTCCGAGCCGGAATCCTGCAGGGCGTCGGACATGTAGTTGGCGCGCGGTTCAATCCGCCATCCATTGCTTTTACGCGCTTCGACCAACGCCGCCCTTGCACCACTTCGCCGACGGTTGCTTTTGCCGCGTCCTTCACCGGGCGCCAACTTCTTGATACGGCTGCCCTGGCGCACACCGTAGTGTAGGTACGCCGGGTAATAATCTTTCATGGCGCCGGTCTTGTACGGCGCGACCTTGACCATGAAGCCAGACCGGGAAACCTTGAAGTTGATCGAACCCAGCAACGCGCCAGTCCGGTTTAGGGGGTAGCTGTCTTGGCCTCGGGCCAGAGCGATGTTCATCTGTGCCCGTTGCCGCACCAGTTTGCCGGCCTTGCGCATGGCCGCTCGGATCTTCTTCTTGTCGAAGGCTTCGCGTTCGAATTTTTCGAAGCCTTCGATATGAATGTAACCGTCAACGCCAACTGAGTTAGCCATAGATACCGCCTCCCGCCTGGGCCGCGCCCAGCTCTTCGACCTCCAGCAACGTGAAGCGGTGACCGCCGTTCATATCGGCGACCCGACGCACCCGGTAAATCGAACCACCGT
Organism: Pseudomonas veronii; assembly: GCF_002028325.1. Taxonomy (NCBI): domain Bacteria; kingdom Pseudomonadati; phylum Pseudomonadota; class Gammaproteobacteria; order Pseudomonadales; family Pseudomonadaceae; genus Pseudomonas; species Pseudomonas veronii. The sequence continues at coordinate 3,694,015 of NZ_CP018420.1, forward strand.
GCACGACCTCATGTGCATCGCTCATGCCTTTGAGGTAGTAAAGGGTCACACGGTGGGTGATCTTCACATCGGTTTGAACTCCGTTGGCGTATACCGCAGTCCCGACCGGCTCAATCTTTGCCCACCGTTTTTTCTGGTCAGTGAACTGCGAGTCCAGACCCAGATCAGACGCAGGAATGTCAGACCGCAACCGCAGAGTGATACGCCGGTCCAGCTCGCCGGCACTGGGTTCAAGCATTGCCATAGTCAGAACCTCGGCGGCACGGTGATCTCTGCCACCAAGTGATCTAGGAACGTCGATGGAAACTCGGCCAGCGTGTGCCCCACCAGGAACACTTCCGGGTACCGGTAAATTGTCGCCGCTGCCATCAACAGCCAATTGCGCACGCCGGGGTGAAGGTCAATATCTAACCCAGCCCTGTAGCGGATGCGGAGCCGGCCAACAGGCCGAACTGCTAGGAAGTGCAGGAAGCTTTCCCGCAGGTCCTGGCGCAGGTCAAAGGGCCCGACCTGCTCTACCCAGCTTCCATCGGCCTGCTGGGAGAACACCGAGACGACATCGCTCGCCTGGCCTACATCGAGCGCATGCCCGCTCTGCCGATCCGCCGGCCACTCTTCTTCGTAAACAGCGCTGCGGATTGCAGCGCCCGTTTTCGACTCACACTGTGAGGTGACGCCAGGGATGATGATTTGCTCGATCAGCTCCGGCGCCATATCTTCCGGCTCAACACGACATTGGAACGCTACCTGGGCCAGGGTCAGAACCGGCGGGCCGGTATATTCGATTCGGCGAGCCATGACTTATGGCTTCGCGTCGTCGGCGTCGTCATCAGCGCCAGCACCACCGCCGGTTTCCGCGCCGCCCTCACCGCCTTCTTCGCCAGCACCGCCTGGCGGATCCGCTTCACTGCCAGTGCCAGCGGCTTTTTTATCAGAGGGTTTCGAGGCAGCCTTCTTTGGAGCCCTCGCTTTTGACGCAGTACCCGCGCCCTCGTAGACCTCGGCAAATCCCTTTTTCTCAAGCCCTTCAACAACCGCCGGATCGAACCCCGCCAGCTCATCGACTGAATAGCCACGCCAGGCTTTCAGGAAACGCACCACAATTTTATCGCTCATCGCATTTGACCTCAGAGATGCAAAGCCCCGCCGTGGCGGGGCAAGGGATTACATGCCGGCGCCCCACTTGACGCCGACTGCGACGACGATGCACTCCACATGTCGAGGGCCGAAGTCGTGCTTGGCAATGACTTTCACCAGGGTCTGATCACGTTGGAAGGCACTGACCATGTTGCCGTCGGCGTCCTTGTAAGACGCTTCATTGCTGAACGCGATTGTCAGGTCCATGTCTTCGCCGATCATCATGTCGGCGAAGTTCACGAAGTAGAACTCCGACTCATCACCACCAGCGCCAAGGTTTACTGGGATCTGGTTGCTCAGACCGACCGGGTAGCCTTTGAAGTAGCCCGTCTCGATTTCTGGGTATGCCTTGTTGCCGTTGCCGTCGCGAAGGGTCTGCAACCAACGCAACGTGCGCGGATGCATCAACCAACCACAGGACTTCATCATCACGTTCGCGGTTTCAATGCGAAGCATCATCCCGCCGCAGAAGAGATCAATCTTCTCCAGGGTGAGATCTGCAACCGCAGGTGCCGTCAAAACGTTGAATGGCAACGCCCAATAGCGCATCCCCTTCGGCAGCGAGCCGGAGCCATCGGCCCGAATAAAGTGAAGATCCTCGGAAAGCCCCATCGAAACCGCCAGGTCTTCCACTACCAGGCCGTCAATGCGAGGGTTGATCCCTGCGTTTGCAATCAAGTCATTGGAGATCGGCACAATCGCCGCAGCTTTTTTGGCGGAAAGCTTGGTGTCAGCGAACGTCATACCGGTGATTGGAATGTCCTGTTCGGTCCCGATGTAGGTGACGACGGTATTCCCGGTGATTCGCGGCTGAGTCAGGTTGCCGTTATTCAGTGGCAGGCTGCGGGTACCCATCTTGCGAACGATCGACATTGGCCGAAGCGCTTCAATAATTTCGGACGAAAAATTCGTCGGTACCAGAACCCCGCCAGCACCCGGCGTGACCGTACTCAGCGCCATCGCTACCTCGGGCGAGTATCCACCCTGCTGCGCCATCTGCGCCGCCTGATGTTGGTTACCCTGAGCGGCAGCCAGCAAACGAACCATTTGAGCCATTCGCACACCGGGCTCAAGTTTCTGCGCATACGGGCCAGAGATATGCGTCGGCGGACTGGCGATGCCCTGAGCGCTCTCTGCAACCGGTACAGCACTGGCAGCGACAAGACGTTCAGTCGACTCGGCGCGGGCCAGCTTGGCTGTCAGTTCGTTGATCTGGGTTTCCAGCTGGGTGAATTGCGCCAACTGCTCGACGGACAAACTGCCGCCGTCCGACTCGATCTTGGCAAGTGCCTGGACCTGGGTCACCAGTTGGGCGCGTTCGCTACGCATTTGAAGTACAAGGGACATGGTGCCTCCTGGGCATTAAAAAACCCGCACAAGACGGGCTTCGACGACTGCCGCGAACGCGGTCAGATCAGTGTTTGAAAACTCAGTGCCGAAGCACGAACCGCGATGCGGCCGCCCTGGCGATTCGCACGGCTCACCGCGACAGAATGGGAAAGATCATCAACGGCCTGTTGCGGACTCTGCATTCGATCCGCCAGCCCGGCGCTGATGCCGGCCTGGCCGCGATAAAGCCCCGCTTCGGTTGCCATCACCTGTTGAACAGATAGCCCCCGGTACTCGGCAACGGCGTTGACGAAAAGCTGGTAGCTCTCTTGCACTACATCGTTGAGGTACTTAAGCGACTGATCGCTCAAGGGCTCGTGTGGGCTGAGGTCGTTTTTGTGGGCACCTGCGAACACGGTGGTCACCTTGACGCCCATGCCCTCTTCCATCTTGGAGCGGTCCATGTGGCTGGCGATGACGCCGATAGAGCCGACGCCACTGGTTTGGCTCACCACCAACTCGCTACACGCCGAACCGATCAAGTAGCCGCCGCTGTACGCCATGAAGTTCACAATGCCGGTGATGGGCTTTTGCTGGGCCATGGCACGGATATCCGAAGCCAGTTCAAACGCTCCCACGGCAGAACCGCCGGGACTGTCGATGTCCAGAACGATCTGCTCGACCATCGGGTCCGCCACCGCGTTTCGGATTTGACTCCGCAGCGATTCATAGCTGGTCATGGTCTCGCACATGCTGACATGGCTGCCACGACTGACCAGCACACCGCTGACCGGAATCACCTCTATTCCTGTGCGTGCAATCGCAGTGCGGCGCTCTTCTTCGCGCTGGGCGATGCGATCCATGCCGTCATCCAACCATAGGCCCGCAACGCCCTGGCCGCCGATATTGACGATGTTCAAGCTCATTGCCTGGTTGGCCCATCGCACGCCGAGGTCCAACATATCAGGCATCACCAACAGCGGCTGGTTGAACAGCAGGCTGGAGGCTCTCAGGTAGTTTTTCATTGCGCCAGAATCCTCTCAATTTGTGCGTGCTGCATTTCGAGTTGCGCGCGCACCGCAGGGTTGGTCAAGTCGGCGCCGCTCTTGCCCGCGTCAACCATGTTCAGCGGCTGCATGTAGATGTCACCGCCCGTCACCGGTGGCATGTTCTCCAGGCGACGGATATCGTTGGCACTCAGCCAGCCCCACTGCCGTCCAATGGCATAGGCTTCGTAGCGGCTCTTCTGGTCACCACGTAGCAACCCGGAAAGGTTGAACTCGATGAAGTAGTTGCGCCGATCGGCAGGCAACAGGAAGTCGCGCATCATCGACTGTTCGTGACGCTTGACCCACGGTAGCAACGCGAACACCACGAACTGAATCATCAGTTGCTCGAGGGTGTTGTAGTTCGACTTCTCCAGATCGTTGACCATGGGCAATGGAATCTTGTAAATCCGGGCGATATCGGTACCGGTGGTTTTGAGGATACCCAGCACCTCGGCATCCACGTTGTTCATGGAGACGGGCTTGAAGGTCATGCCCTCTTGCAGCAAGGCCACCTTCTTGGCGTTGTCCATGCCGCCGAACTTCTGGCCCCACTGATCGACGATCTTGTCGATGCTGCTCTGATCCTTAATCGCGGGTGCTTCACGCGGCCGCTCGATCACGCCGGAGACGGTCACGCCGTTGGCGAAGCTCTTGCCCGTGTACTGCCTTACGGCCTGGGCAAGCCCGAGGGATTCGGCGTGCACCTCAATCGGCGAAAGCCCGACGTAGTGGTTCGTGCTGAACCACCGAACGTGGTGGACCATCCGCATCGGTAGAGCTTCCCCCCCGCCGATCCGGTAGTACGGCAGCATGTCGCCACCCTTGAGCACCTGCACCTTGTCGTTGCGCAGCGGCCAAAGCGCCACAACGTTGCCATCGTCCCGCCGGTCGATGAAGCTGTAACCGTTGCCGCGCAAGCCAGCGGCGCCCTGCATACACTCCATGAACTCATACGGAGTCTGGAAGCCGTTCGGCTGGTAACGAAGCACGTCATACGCCGGGTGGTTGATAGCCGCTTCGCGCTGGCCTTTGTCCAACCGTTTGTACATCTCGCAGGGCAACTGCCCCATGGTCTCGGCCAGCAGCGTGACGCAGTTTTGCAGGATCGGCAGACCCAGGGCTGACTCCGGTGTGACCTTCACCCCGGTGCTATTGCGTCCACTACCGATCAGGCCGCGCCAGAAGCCGCTCCCCGTTTCAGTGAGGTTGCCGCGCCCTTCGCCGAGCACGCTAGAAAAGAACATGCTCAACCTCCTTTGGGTTTCATTGCAGCAGCTGCGCGATCCGCCAGCCGGGACCAGGCCATTAACCCAACACCCGCCACTACACACGCGGCAGGCACGTGGACCATCGCCACGCCGCCGACCAACAGGCAGAAGCCCAGCAGGCCGGACAGCCAGGACAGGATGACCAATTTCATATACCGACCCCTTCGTCGTAGATGGATGTACCACCTACGCCGGCGGCTTTGCCGCTGATGCCGGTGGCCATGATGGCGGCGACGATGCCGTCGATGCGGCCGGTCGCCTTTGCCTTGTCGGCCTTGCGGTTGTTGGCCGGGTCAGAAACGATCACCGCGTTACCAGCGTTCCAGGTCATGACCGGGTTGCCGTCATGCCGCAGGGTTTCTACCGTCTCGCTTTCGACCAGTTCCCACTCACTGGGATCGAGGTCAATGACACCCTCGCCCTCTTCCTCGGGAGCAAGACCCAGTAGCCGACGCTCGAACTCATCAACGGCTGGCCCCATGTCCTTGAAGCCCTGGCCGAACCCCACCATCTCGGGCAGCGTAATGTCGTATTCGGACATGAGCTGCAGCAGGTCCTCGATCCGCCAACGGTCATAGGCGATGCGCTCTACGCCGAAGTACGTGGTTATCGTCACCAGGCGCCGCAACACATGCAGCTTGCTGATGGCTCGACCAGGCGTTGTTTCAAGATGTCCGTGTTTGACCCACATCGCATAAGGCACCTTGTCACGGTCCTCACGGCCTTGCAGATCGTCGTCCGGGATCCAGAAGTACGGCAGCACCCGCCAGTGCGGATCGTGCGGCGCCGGCCAGAACAGCAGAACGAACGCCGTCAGGTCGGTGGTACTTGCCAGGTCGAGGCCCCCGACACAGCGCCGGTTGCGCAACATCCGCATCGGCACACGCTCTTCCGCCTGCTTCCAAACTGCCCATGAAATCCATGGGGCATCGGCCTGGGTCCACTCGCAGAAGTTCAAGCGCCGTACCACGGACTCTTGAGCGGGCAGCCCCCGGGCAGCCTTCACCTGCTCTCGCAAGTACTTGCGACCCGGGATGCCGTCGGCCTGGCCCTCTGCGATGTGATCGAGCGAGGGGTTGACCTTCGCCCAGCAGCTTTCGTCTTTGAATGGATCGTCGCCATCGTCGAGCGAACAGATGAAGGCAAAAAAGCTGTCGTCATCCTCGATTCCGGCGCAGATACGCACGCCCAGGTCGTGATACTGACCGCACACCGTTTTCTTGTCGGAGCCGCTGTTGGTGATCATCACCACCATGGCCTTGCGGCGGTTCTTGGTACCGGCGCGCATCATGTTCACGGTGGCAGCGGTTTTGTGTTCGTGCACCTCATCAAGCAGGCCAATGTGGGGCCGCGGGCCTGACTTTCCTTCGTCGGCACTGATCGGCCGGAAGAACGAATTGGTGTTTGGGTAGAACAGGTTCCACACCTTTTCGTCGCGCCCCGACTGCACCAGGCGCGTGCGGAGTTTGGTGGACATGTCCACCATCGACACGGCGTCACGAAACAGGATCATTGCCTGGTCGCGCTTGGTTGCAGCGGCATAGATCTCAGCGCGTTGCTCGCCGTCAGACACCAGCCCATACAGGCCGATGCCGGCCACCAATGGGCTTTTACCGGAGCCTTTCCCGGTTTCGATGTAACCAAGCCGGAAGCGGCGGAACCCGTCGACCGTCATCCAGCCGAACAAACTGCCGATGACGAACGCTTGCCACGGGGCCAGCAGGAATGGCATTCCTTCGTAGTCACCACCGTTGAGGCAAAGCACCTCTTCGAAAAACCCGATGGCTCGGTTGGCCTTGCCCAGATCCCAGATCAGACCGCGAGACGGCCCGTGTTTAAGGTCCTGCAGGTGCCGCTTGCAGGCATTGCGGACATCAGGACCTGCGACGATATCGCCAGCCAGCACTGCCAGGGCAAACGCGCTGACGCGATCATCAGTTGAAGTACTTGTCTGCGGCGTCTCGTTGCTCATTGGGGAATAGCTCACCTTGCGGCGCCGGTGACGTTTTCAGATTGCGCCGGGACATAGGCGACAGGCCGAACTGAGCCCCGGCGGCGTTGGCGCGCTTTTCGGCGTCGTTCGCGAGTTGGCGAAGGACGTGCATTTGCTGCGCACCGGTTTTGAAGGTCTGGATGTCGCCGCCCAGGTCATCATCGGAGGCATCGTTTCGCTTCGTGATCAGCCGCTGGTACCGGCGCCAATCGGCGGTCGCCTGGCAGTAGGTCGCCAGCGCCATCGAGTCCAATTTAGAAACAATGCCCAGGGAGATCAGCGCCGGCACCAGTTGCCCCCACTCGGCGACTGCATCAGCAGAAAGCACGTCCGGCATAGGTGGAGCGCCAACAGGCACTGGCGGCGCCGCGACTTGAGCCAGCAGATCGCTGACGTTTTCGCGCCCTCGATTTCCTTGCAGTAATTTCAGCGCCGCCGGCGTTCCAGGGCGACCCGAGTTTCCGTTTCCGGCCATAAATACCCCTACTTTGTTGATACCCCCCCTCCCTCATTTATCCCGACGTTGCACACGACGGGGGGCGAGCGGTCTAGAAGAAATTCGCAAAAAGGTTTTTCACCCCCCCTACCCTCCGGGGCGCGCTTTTTTGGTGCGTTTTCGGGCCGAGGTCACCGATTCCAGTGATGCCCTGGATCCACCGGGCGGCCGTCAGCGTTGCAGCCAGGGACCGTGCCGGTCCGCTCCATCCGTTGCTTCGTCGAGTCGTGGCAGAACTTACAGAGGCTCGCCCAGTTCGCCGGATTCCAGAACAGCTTCCATGCAGCTTTGAGCCGCACCGGATCTCCGCTGTCCTTAGCCTCTTTCAGCTTGGGCGGGATCTTGTGGTCGACGATTGTCGCGGCAACGGGCCGCTGATCCGACGAGCACATGGTGCAATACGGATGTTCCCGCAGGTGACCGTCGCGAGACTTCTGCCACTTGTATCCGTAACCACGCTGAGTGCTGCTGCCCCGCCGATCATCCGACACCTTGCTCATCAGCCAACTCTCCACACCCGGGCCAGGTTGCCCGAACTCTGGCAGACCGACCCGACGAACACCGCCAGCAGCACCACCAGCGGCCAAGAGTTGCGCGGCATGATCAACTGACCCTTGCCGATGTAAACGATCACCGCACCGGACGCGACCATCACCAACCAGGCAAGGCAGCTCATATCACGGCGGAACCGGGCACCACGGCGCCGGAACGTGAACAGTCGAACGAAAAGTGCCACACACAACCAGAACGTAAACTGGGTCAGCACTTCCTGAATCACGTGACTATCCATCCTGCCTCCCATGCGGTTCGGCATCGATACCGCGTCGCTTGATGATGGCGAGTGCGACCGTGACCACCAGTACCGACGCACCGAATGCAGCTGGCCCGGAGTGTTTGAACGGCCGAATGCCCCACAACTCCAACTCGCCGAGGCTTGGGGCAAACAGATAGCCCATGACGAAGGACACCAAAAGGAATACCACCCGCTTCCAGACCGGCAGTTCTTCGGTGGTGGTGAAGAACACGAGCGCACCAGCAAGAGCGCCGATCACAGCGAGCGCATCAATTCCGGTAAACAATCCCGTTACAGCAGCACCGGCACCGCCGGCCACGACAACAGTTGCAGCCGTGCTCGCTGGCTCGCCCATGCTGATAACTCCATTGCAGACACCCATCGGGCAGAAAAAGAAAACCCCGCCGAAGCGGGGTTAAGTGACCGGTCTAGGGAAACCGGGTAAAGCTGCACAGCACGTGCGAGGTCAGCGCCGAGGCGCAAATTCCATATCGTGGGGACTTTTTACCCCTCTCCGGAAAAACCGGAAAGGAGTGTTTTTAGGTTGAACTGCTCGGCGCACCTTTGACTCACTTTGACGCAACTTTGAGGTAACTGCTCCAGACGAACGGCGATCAGCACGACCTGACACGACCCACCGTAGACGCCCGCATCAGATCGGTCGCCGGCGACTTCACCCGCATATTTCGCGCACGACCTGGCGCACTACGCACTGTCAAAATCAGCTGCACCTGCTGGTGCAAAGCGTGGACCCAGTTTCTATACGTCCGATCCGCATCATCACCCAAGCCCAGCAAGGGCAACTGAGAGCGTACCGACCACGCAGGGCGAGGTAGATAACGATTACGCGCCAGCTTCGCGAGCACCGCCCCTTTTTCCGACTGCCGCTCAAGTTGCGCAAGTGCCGCAGCGACCTCCGATGCTGCGTGATCCATCCCACCGCCTGTTGCCATCATCAAGTCGCGAGATCCCGGAGTGCCACGAGGGGCAGAGCCGCCCCACTCCATAATTGTCGCCATCGGGCTACCAAGACCACCGCCGTCACCTACCTGGTTGAACTGGTTGCCCCAATGCTGCATCAGCTCTTCAATTTCCTCGACCATACAACTCCCCTCTCGCCCGTAGAAGCTGCTCTTTTTCGATGTCAATCAAGATGTCTTTACTACGCTGAATGAGAGGCTGGAAAGTCGCCATTGCCCCTAGGTAATCCGGCAGGTTGTCTTCGATGAACACCAGATCGAAGGACGAGGCGTACGTCTCAACGTCGATTACCCACTTCAACGCCGGCAACCACTGAGCATCAATTTCATCCCCTTCACGCACCCAGCTCGTATAGACCCCATCAATTTGGTCAAACTTTGAAAATCCCAGCCCGCTGAGCAGCTCCTCAAGCACGTCCCAATCCACCAGATGCGCAGGCAAGAGTTCCTCCAGCGTGTCAGCATCCTTCTTGAAAACACCGTTACTGAATGTGTAAACAGCCATTTGTATATCCCTTTTCTGGTGATGTCGGTTTGTCGGATTACTGTCGGAATTCTGTCGGAATACTTTTTATCAACAAAAACAGTTAGTTAAGTATTGATTCCGACAATCCGACAGGTATTTATAGCAATTCTCGCCTGTATATACGCGCACATGAGCAATCACTAAATATGTGTCGGAATGTCGGAAAGCCCGCGTTCATTGGTCGAAATTCGTTTTTCGGTGTTGTCGGAATAGTGTCGGATTGTCGGAATCAAAAGTCACCCGGCATCGGCAACGAACGCTTGTCGAATGTGGTAGCAAACTTGCGACATTCCAACCCCGCTTTGCTCGCCCAGTCTCGGCCGAGCGATTGCTTCTCCGCCATGAACGCCGGAGTGACGTACACCCGCGTGGTCTTGAAATCATCGCTCTGCGTTGGGTATCGAATATCTGGCCGAGCTTGCTTCAGATCCCGCACAGCCTCCTGGGTGAAGTCGCGTTGTCGTCGCTTGAACTCGTTCGCTCCTTCACACCACTTACAGAACGCTCGCCATAGATCGTCTTGAGTCACGGCTCCAGTAACAGGAAACTCTGTTTCTCCAGCAAGCCACCGCCGCACGAAATATCTGGGCGCGGCCAGGCTGCCATCAATCAAACCCTGCTTTTCTTCGTTCAGCGGTGGCTTCGTATGAGGCCCAAAGCCTTTGAGGTCCAGGTTCATGAGGTAGTGATAGAACGCTTCGATACCACCGCCATTGATTTCCTCGACCAGTTGCGAGAAGTACTCACCCGGTGGAACTCGATCGACGTACAGCACCAGGTAGCGCCGATCGCCATCATCCAGTGCCAGTGGCACCGTCGAGTTCGATAGGAAAACAAAATTGAGGTGATTGCGCTCCTCGCGCACTGGCATGTTCTTTTCGTTGATTTGCAGTGTCTCGCCGGTCACCAAGTGCTTCAGCACACCCTTGTAGTGGCGCATTTCTTCACGACTCACCACCTCTTCCGCCAAGGCAAAGAGCTTGCGGCTCTGCCATCCGGTGAACTGACTTTCCAACTGCGCCTGGCCGATGGTGGTGCCATAGTCACCATAAATGCGGCGCACAACCTGCTCCCACAACAGGCTCTTACCCGGCCCCTCAGTACCGAACATCACAACGGCAGTGGCCATTTTCGCACCGGGATTCTGCAATGGATAGGCGATCCACTTGAGCAAAAACAGATACTCATCCTCCCGATCGTTGCACAGCAGGCCCAGGTGTTTGCGGATGCGCAAACATCCCGCCGCACCGCGCTCGTCCTGCTCTGCATGAAACCCATCAAATAAATTGAGCATCAACGGGCTGCAGCGTTCGGTTGGGTCAAAAACAACGTCCTGTGCCATGCGACGGTGTTCGCTCTCCTGCCACCACTTGTAACGCGTTCGACCGACAGCCTCGCGCACGGCCGACAGCTTGACCATCCGCGCGCGCGCGCAATCCCATGCGACGTCCAACCCATAAATCACCACAAAATCTTTGAGCAGCTCTTGCTCACTGACGCGAAATCCCCCTCCTCCCCCGAGTGTGTGAGCGAGCGATTCATTTTCTGGCACTTCGCACTCAGAAGAAGGGGCGCGGGGAAGAAGATCAACCGAACCGTCGATTAGATCATCTACCTCATCAAGCGTTGGACCAGGTGCCACCGGCACCATTGAACTCAACAGCTGCTCGCGCACCACATCCAAACCGGACTTGCAGTGCAGGTCATTCCAATCAATTGCCATTTATGCCTGCTCCACGGAATTCGGAAATGCTGAAAACCCACCGGCTGCAGCGGCGGCGGCCTCTGCCTTAGTTCGGCCAGGATTGCCTTTGGTATCGGGATCATCATCACCGGCAACCAACAATCGCGCGTCGGGGTACTGACTGCGCAAAGCCCGCGTGACCGCCGGCAAATTGCCCGAGTCAACGGCCATCGCCACCGGCCAAGCCAAGGCCATATGTACGCTTGCAGCCGTCGCATAACCCTCAGCAACGGCAATATCCAGGGGATCATCTACAGGGCCAAGCACATGGAAGCACCCGGACTTCCGGCCGTATTTCGGAAAGAGTTTGGTACCCTGCCCGTTTATGGCCTGCAAGCTCCAAAGTTTTCCGGAAGCATCGCGGAGGGGAATGGCAATGCTGCCAGGCTTGAACATCAGAAAGCTCAGTGATGGCGGACGGGGCTTGGGTAGATTGTTGAAGAACTGCATAGCGCTACTACCCGACCAAACCTGGCAGCGCTTGTTGTGGTCATCGATGGACAAAACTACTGTCGTGCTAAAAAAGCCGATACCAAAGGCATCGACATGTTTTCGTTCAAGGTAGGCACTCTTTCCGGCCGGCTGGCAATGCTCATCCCAAATACGTTGGCAGCTTTCGGCTACCAAGGCGCGCATCTCGTTGAGTAACGCCTCATCAGCCTCGACCTCGGCCTGCCGCTGCTTGCGCCGCAGCTCCGACTCCGTAGCAAACCGCTTCTTTTCCTCTGCGGTCATTTCGGTTTTTTCGGGCCGCCAACCAGCGTCCAGCGCCTGCTTGATGACAGTACCCATTCCGGTACCGGCCTTTTTGAATGACTTCCATACCGCCAACGCCGCCTTGCCATCATAATTCTTGCTGCTTTGGCTCCAGATGTTCCAGGGGCCATAGCCCTCTTGGCCGAACTCAGCCTTCAACCCCATACCAACTTCGACCCACGTTTCACGTGAGTCCGGAGAGATGTATTGAAGAAGATGAGGCAGATCGGATAGCCGCAGCGGGATCTTGTCGTCACTCATCGCCGCCGCTCCCGCAACCCCTGGCAACTGACGCAGGTAGCACAACCCTGGATCGTCTGCTGACGAAGTAACGGGATAGGCTCGTCGCAATCCTCACAGAATTGCGCGCTGACGGAGCATGTAGGGCGCGGACGGCTCGCCAATGCGAGCTGGCGGAAGTACTCGGCGGCATCGTTGGCGATATCGATATCATCAGACATGATCAGCGCCCTCCATCGCCTTGCGCGCACCCGCCATGATGCCCAGCACCTCACGGATAACATCCATGCCGCGCTGCTCCAACAGGAGGACTTCGTGCGGCTCCCAGATATTGTCGGCGGCGCCGTCGTGCATGCAGGCCACGAACTGACCCGACTCCTCAAGCATCTTGCCGACAGCCTTCAATGCATCAGCAGTTGCTGGCACCGGGATTGGCTTGTACCAAACCGCTCCGGCCGGCCTGACCAGCGCGTCCAGCAAGCAAGGATCGCCGGTCAGCCTGATCACCTCTTCCAGCTCATCAGGGTCCAGCCAGCGCCGCTCTTCGTCGTGCTTGACCTTCTTCTGCAGGCTGTCGTAATCGAGCACCATATCAAGTGCCAAAGCAGTCACGCCGCCCCGGTAATCATGGGCCGCGCGGTAGATCGCTTTGCGGAGAGAAAGAACCGGCCCTGCGGCCGGTAATTGATCTGTTCGACTCATAACCGTAAATACTCCATTTACGGCCTAGCCATAGAAACGGGCACGCCCTATCCTACGACCACGACCGATGTGCATGTGCTGTGTGTCGTCGTAGCCGGGCTGGGGGATCTTTGGTGAGAGGCCCCAGCCCGGCACCCTTTTAGGCAGCCTTCAAATCTTCGGGTAACAAAAAGACATCAGGCCGTAATGCTTCGCGCGCAACGCCAGTAAGCCGCTCAACCCTCAACACCAATTCAGCAGGTAGCTTTCCTTTTCTGAACCAGCAAGAAACAACCTGCTGAGACACCTGGCGTTTTTCTGTTGATACAAGCGATGCGAATGCGACCTGACCACCTGCACGGTCAATTGCTTCTGCAAATGCCTCCCGCGACGTTGTGAAGTTATCCATCATGACCTCAGGATTTGTGTTTCACCCAAGATTACGTCTTTTGTTTGTGAAAATAAACGTCTTTTTTACGTTTGAAAATTAACAAAACAGTTTGTAGCCTCTAGGGATGATCGATCAGCCCATGACACCAAGCCCCGTAGCCAAATTATTCAAGGCGAAACGCCTTGCGATGAATCTCACCCAGGAAGAACTGGCGAGCAAAGTTTCTGAGGGCCTAAACCCTCCAGACCGCCTGTCACAACAGTCCTACGCCGCTTACGAAAGAGGCAAATCCCAGACATCACGACATATGATGCAGATCGCAACTGTTCTCGGCCTGAGCTGGGACGAGGTCTCGAGGATTATGTTCGCGGAGCTAATGGAGCCACCTCCACCTCCCCCTCACAACGGTATAGAAGCTGATCATGAGGGGCAGCCCGAGGCTCATATAGAAGATGAGTACTTCGTGGCGCGTCTGCTGGAACAGCACGACTTACCCAACGAGCCCGGTCGCACTGAGATAAGAGAGCGATCGAAAACAGACATTCGTTTTTCATCAAGCAAACTCAGACAGATTGGCGTTTCTCCCGCCAACGTCATCTGCGTCACGGTCTACGGCAATAGCATGGAGCCAGCGCTTCCTCATGGCTGTGTTGTCGGCGTAGATAAAGCCAGAAGTATTGTGCAGGACGGCGAAATTTACGCACTTATCCATAACGATCACTTGAGGGTTCGCCTTCTATATCGTCTTCCGTCCGGAGGCATACGACTTCGTAGTTACAATCGAGAGGAGCACCCTGACGAAGAGTACAGCCCCCAGCAAATCAGGGAGCAGCGGGTGATAATCATCGGCCGAGTTTTTTGGCACTCCGCATACAGATAGCCAGTCCATTCGTCAAAAAAACGCCCGCTCCTAGCGGGTTTTTTTGTGCCATACAAATAAGTCTTTTAAAAATTATCTTGTTGAAAACGTGTTTTGATTGTAATTTGAGTCTCGTACCCCTCTCACCAAAGAGTACGAGCCATGCAAACGACACAGCACAGCAACACCCGCTGCCCGGTCTACCTTCATCCGGCGGCGGCAACCAGCCCCGCCGCTGTGGAACGCATCCAACGCAGCACTGGCCTTCTGGTCATCGTCAATCTGGGTCGCGCCACCATTGCACCCGCCCCAGCCCCCGTGGCCATCGCCACCGATGACCAAGGCCCATGGGGCGGTGACGCAGCATGAATAGCTACCTAATCCCACTGGCTCGCCAAGAGTTGCTGCACCACGTGTTGCAGGTCGGCGGCAGCGCTGTGTGCGGGCTGACCCGCCCCGAGCAAACCATCCACGCAACCTTTGAGGTTGAGCTGACCACCGAGCATGCGGTCGTCACCGTGGATGTTGCGGGCAAAACCCAGCAGCTCAAGTTGAAGCGCAAGGATCCAGCCAACCACCTGCACCTGCGCGACTTCATCCAGCAAGCCGCCAACGCGCCGGCAGCGGCCTGAGGACAGCGCCATGAACCGCACCCTGGATCAAACAGCCGCTTTGCTCGGGCTCAAGCCCCGCGCCTTCCGCACCAGGTTGCGGGAACTCGGCGTGCTGAATTCTTCCGGCGATCTAGCCAGCGCACACCGCGAGCGCGGCTACCTGTTCTCCGACCCACGCAGCCGCTGGAATCCAACACTCCGCAACTACACCCACTACTCCGTGGTGCTGGTCAAGGAAGCGGGTGTTGAGTGGATCGCCAAGAAGCTGGACATCTCCATCACCAAGAAGGACGCAGCAGCATGAAGACGCCGAACGCCATCAATTCCGCTGTAGGCGCCCTGAAACTGGTGCCGATGTACCTCAACCACCCAACGGTGATCAGCCGCGCCACGCTGATTGGCGCCGCGTCCGAAGCTATCGCGCTGCTGGAGTCATTGCCCTGCGTGTCGGTCGAGTTGGCCGAAGTGTTCCGCTGCGTCGACGCAGTGATTGCTGACGGTCAAGTCGCCTACGTGACCCCAGTGAAGTGCCCGGAATACCCATACGGCGCCGTCGTCGCAGACGCCGAGGGCAACGTCCTGGCAGCGGCCAAGGGCAAGAGCAAAGAAGGTCTCGCCGAACTGATCCGCCTCAAGCTGGTGCCCCGAAAGGAGGGGCATGGGGAGGAACGCGCGTGACCACCACCCTGGAACAACTCCGGCGCCAGTTCGCCACGCCGTGCCCAAGCTTGACCGCGGTGCGTGAACAGTACTTCACGCACATCCGCACCGACCGCTACCTGCTGAGCGAAATCAAGGCCGGTCGGATCGCCCTGGTGGTCAAGCGGCTGCACTGCTCGGCCCGCGCCAAGCCAGTCGTTTACCTGCACGACCTGGCCGACTACCTCGACGCCCAAGCGACGAAGCAAGCGGCCTGATTCAAACGGTAGCCCCTGCCGACCAGGGGCGACATAGCCAATGAGGCACAGCACATGAACACCAAAGCACGTCCCTTTATGGACACCCTGCGCGACATCGAGGCCGGCGGCCTGCTGGACGAACTCACCGAGGCCCAGCACAGCCTGATCGACGCCATCCGCATGACCGGCAAAGGCGGCGACCTGACCATCAAGCTCACCTACAAGCCCGATGGCGGCGGCCAGATGACTGTGAAGGCAGACGTTAAAGCCAAAGAGCCTGTTCTGGCTCGCGGCACGTCCCTCTTCTTCCTCACGCCCGAAGGCAACATCACCCGTCGCGACCCCCGCCAGCAGGAAATCCCGCTGCGTAGTGTCGAGGACGAACCGGGGCCTGGAGCTTTGCGCCAGGTCAGCCAGTAACACCCGCCCCACCGACCTCTCACCAAATCGTCACCCACTGGAGCACATCCAATGCAACAAGCCCTACAGCACCTGGTCACCATGGCTCAGTCCCTCGGCAAACCAATCGAGGTCCCGGGCATCCCTGCGCCGCTGGCACTTGTACCGACCGACGTCAGAATCGAAAGCCTGGAGCATCTGCTGCCCGCGCCTTCGCGCATCAAGCAGAAGCTCACCGTGCTCGATGCCGAGTCGTTCATCAGCTACGTGAATCGCTTTTCCACCCATGCCACGGCTGTATTTTGCAACGGCCCCGAGGGACGCACTTTTACAGCGGTGATCGACTACCACGATCCGGCCGCACCAGCCTGGCGCGATCATGTCGCGACGTACCGCTGCCCGACCACCGTTGAATGGGGCAACTGGAAGGATAAGGATCGCAAGCGGATGGATCAGGCCACCTTCGCCGAATTCATCGAAGACAACGTGAAGGACATCACCCACCACCCCGAGCACGAGAACACCCCAAGCGCTGCCGACATGCTCGAAATCAGCCGCACCCTGGAAGCCAAGAAGAACATCACGTTCCGCCAAGGCACTCGCCTCGACAACGGCCAGGTGCAACTGACCTACAACGAAGAGATCGACGGGCGCGCTGGCGAAGCTGGCCAGTTGCGTATCCCCGAAGAGTTCTTCATTGCGCTCAAGCCGTTCCTCGGCGGCGACACCTTCTGCGTGCCCGCCCGCTTTCGCTACCGCATTCAGGAAGGGCGCCTGGTCATGTGGTACGAACTGGTGCGCGCCGACAAGGTGCTCGAAGAAGCCTACAACGCCGTGCGCGCCAAGATCGAAGGCGACATCACCAACGTGCCGCTCTATGAAGCCACGTTCTAACTAACTCCCTGCAACACCCCGTCGCCGTCCTCTCACCAAAACTGTCCGGCGGCGGGCTCTAACGAGGCATACAGCACATGCAAATCGAAACTTACATCATCGTCGCCGGCCTGCTCGTAGGCTGGATTGCGACCGCTTTCTTCCTGATCAAAGCGAGCAAGAAAGCCTTTGTGCGCGGCTTTGATCGTGGCGTCAACCTGGCCCGCGAGCAGCATGCCGCTTCGCCTGCCTGCACCATCGACGACCACGAACTGATGACGAGGATCACTACGTCACTGGGGCTTGCCGTGGAAACCTGGCAGGCATTCCCAGGCACAGAAATCATGGTTGCCCGGGTGAACAAACAACGTCGCCAGCTAACCGCCTTCGCCGCGAAGATGTGGTTAGCGGCCTACCCTGCACCACTCAGTGCGGAGGATGCAGCATGACCAGCGATCACATTGACGAAAAGAAACTTGAACGTGCTATCCGCAAAATCAAGCACTGTTTGGCCCTATCGCAAAGCGCCAATGAAAACGAAGCGGCTACTGCCCTTCGTCAGGCTCAGGCCCTGATGCGCGAATACCGCTTGACCGAGACGGACGTTAAGCTCAGCGACGTCGGGGAAGTCGAGTCTCAGTTTTCGCGCAACGAGCGTCGACCAGCGTGGGACCAACAACTAAGTGCGTCTGTTGCTGCGGCTTTTAACTGCTCCTCACTGCGCGTTAGAGATTGGTGCAAAACCAAGCATCGAGTGGTGGAGCGGGCTTCATTCATCGGAGTCACACCCTCTCAGCACATTGCCCTATACGCCTACGAAGCCCTGCTCACCAAGCTAAAGCTGGCGCGCAAGCAATACGTCGCCGGAGTCCGTTCAGGCAAGTACCGCAGCTCGTATTCCGCAGAAACAGCAGGTGACCATTTTGCCCTGGCATGGGTTGCCCAGGTCTACGGAAAGCTTCTGGCATTGGTCCCACAAAGCGATGACGACCCGGACGCAAAACCTGATGGGCGTGAGCTGGTGACAGTACAGTGCCAGGACAAGGCGCTGATAGCTGAATACCTATCAAACATTGTCATCGGAAAATCACGCAAATCCTCGGACATCGAACTCGACCTTGACGCCCAGATCGCGGGCATGTTGGCAGGCAGAGAAGTTGATTTACACGCTGGCATAGCGCCGACGGGTGACGAACTCCTATCGCTGCCCGCCACCGACAAAACCTATGCGGCGGAGGCGCGATGATGGAATTCCAAAGCGAAACCCTGACCGACGAAGAGCTGGCAACCATCACTGGCTATCAGATCCCATCCAAGCAAATCCAGTGGCTAACCTGCAACCACTGGGAGTTTGTTCTGACCGGTGCCCGCCGCCCGATAGTTGGTCGAGTGTATGCCCGAATGAAACTGGCGGGCGTCAAACCCTCCGCGTCGAATCCAGCGGCTGAAACCTGGACGCTCGACCTGGCGAACGTGAGCTAATCAATGCGCCAGAAATCACCAGCAAACCGGGATCTGCCACCGCGTATGATCCGACGGAGCCACAAACGTAAGAGCGGAAAGACCTGGGTCGCGTACTACTACAACGGAAGGGACGCCGACGGCAAACGCAAAGAGATTCCCCTGGGCGGTGACCTTGACCAGGCCAAAGTGGAATGGGCCAGGCTGGAACGGCGAGCGCCCCCAAAACCCAGCCATCTGCTCGGCTCTTTGTTCGACAGGTACGTGAAAGAAATCATTCCTACCAAGGGCTTGCGTACCCAGTCTGACAACATGAAGGAACTCAAGCAGCTCAGAAAAGCATTTGAGAAGGCACCCATTGATTCGATCACACCCCAAGTGGTCGCGCAGTACCGCGACGCAAGGACCGCAAAAGTCAGGGCCAACAGGGAAATCGCTCTGCTGTCGCACATGTTCACGATCGCGCGCGAGTGGGGCCTGACAAACAACGCCAACCCGTGCTTCGGTGTGCGCCGCAACAAGGAGACACCACGAGACTATTACGCCGGCGATATTGTGTGGAATGCAGTGTACGAGGCGGCCGTACAAGAGCTGAAGGACGCTATGGATCTGGCCTACCTGACTGGCCAGCGCCCCGCGGATGTGTTGAAAGTGGCTACCACAGATTTGAACGCCGAGTTCCTGATGGTCAATCAGGGCAAGACCGCGAAGAAGCTTCGCCTACGGCTGGAAGACGAAGGCGTTCAGTCAGGGCTGAGCGCCTTTATAAATGACCTCCAAGAGCGCCGAGCTCTCTGCGGCATAAAGACATCGAGGCTGATCACAAACACATCCGGTCTTCGGATGAGCCAGCAGATGCTGCGCAATCGCTGGGATGAAGCTCGCGAGAAAGCTGCTACGAAAGCCGGCACTGAGGGAGACTCTGCCTTGGCGGTGCTGATTCGCCAGTTTCAGTTTAAGGACATCCGTCCGAAGGCCGCCAGCGAGATTGAACTGGCACATGCCAGCCGCCTCCTTGGCCATTCGACAGAAGAGATCACAAAAAAGGTTTATCGACGAGTCGGCGAAATCGTTAAACCTACTAGATGAAATAGCTCAAACAGCCTCCATTCTACCGCCAAAGACACCGTATTAATTTGACAGGTGACGTGGCCCGCGGTGATTATTCGCCTATCAACTCGGCATGGATCAAACATGAAAGCTAGAGATATTTTCACTCCAGGACGGTTTCCAAGTCATACGTTCGTAGACGACCACCTGATTGCTAAGAAAACAACTCTCGAGAACGCCCTAGATACGGGTTCGATGTTGATTTCAATTTCCGGCCCATCCAAATCCGGCAAGACCGTATTCATAGAAGAGTCAATAGGCAAGGACAAAATAATTCAAGTTACCGGAGCGGGTATCACGTCTGTCGCCGGCCTGTGGCGAAGGGTATTTGACATCCTAGGCACAGATATACCTACTTCCAAGACTCAAACCGCCGGCACCACGAACGGTTTTGCAGGAAAGGCGACTGCTTCAGGCAGCGTTATATTAGCAAAAGCAAGTGCAGAATTATCCGCCAGCCATTTATCCACAGATGCAGAGGCTGTCACCACAGATACATCAACTGATTACTTGCAGCTACTTATATCCGAGCTTGCAGACAAAGAACTTACGGTATTTATTGACGACTTCCATTATATTTCACGCGAAACACAATCTGAAATTGCTAAACAAATAAAAGAAGCTATCCGCAGCAATGTAAAATTTATCGTTGCATCAGTCCCCTATCACGCCGATGACGTAATTAGAAGCAATCCAGATTTGCGCGGACGAATTGTTTCAATTGACTTTGGTTACTGGCATCAAGACCACCTCAAAAAAATCGCAGAGAAAGGATTCTTAGCTCTCGGCGTTACGTTTGATCATTCAATGATTCAAATGTTTGCAGAGCAAGCTGCTGGCTCACCGCAATTGATGCAGTATCTGTGCCTCAATGCATGTTATGCAATCGGAGTCAGAGAACGGACTTCCGGAGCTAATTCATTGCCGATGAATAAGCCTCTTCTCGAGACCATTTGTAAGAGCACAGTTTTGTCTACCGACTACAGTTCGGTGGTAGAGAAAATGATTGACGGCCCTCGTATTAGGGGCTCTGACCGGATAAGCCACTCACTCAAAGACGGCAGTAATGGGGACGTTTATACACTCTTGATCAGGTGTCTAGCCCTCGACCCCCCACAGCTCACTCTGCGTTATGATGACTTGGTTCTGAGGGTAAAGTCTCTATGCTCATCATCACCGCCAAGCGGCTCGAGCATCACAGGCGCTTGCAGTCATATGGCAAAAATCGCGAATGATTCCGCCGGAGAAAGTATTATTGAATGGGATGGAGAAAACGACGTTTTAGACGTTAGGGACCCGTACTTACTCTTTTATATTCGTTGGGCTGAGATCTTCCAGTAACGAACATTTTATTGCTCAGAGGGTGCGGCTACCGCCCCTCTTTTTTTGGGAAAAAAACCGGAACTAGCTATCTATCGCTCTTGCGTGAATAGCCCTTGAAGTAGATGTTTCGAGTATGGAGACCACTCCAGATCCCTTAACTCAAATTCGCTACACGACACACAGAAACCATGGGGTTGCGGAACGGATACCAAAAGTTGCGGAACGCTTCCTGAATCGCAGGCATAAAAAAACCCCGTAGACTATCGATCTACGGGGCTTTTAAGAGTGGAGGCCGAGGTCGGAATCGAACCGGCGTAGGCGGATTTGCAATCCGCTGCATAACCATTTTGCTACTCGGCCTCAAACGATCAGTACCCTGGTTGCTGGCACTCACCGCATACAAACTTGAGTGGGCTATGTGAAGCGTGCCTCTACTCTAACTCATTGAATACATTGAAGTTTTTAATGCTTCATTGCGTTCGATGGGCGCCATTATGTACTCATTTGCTTTTGCCTGCAACCCCTTGATTTCAAAAAATATTCTGCCCTGGCATCAAGGGGTTGCGTGCGCGCCCTACTCTTTGATGACCTGCGATTGGTACTGCGGATCGGCCTTGATCTGCGCTTCGCTGAAGGGCAGCGGGCGGAGGTTTTTTTCGGAGAATGCGTGTGTCTGGTCCTTTGCGTATTTCGATGCAGGGTTGCTGGACAGGGAGAATGTCAGTAAGCCTTGGGCGCGGGGGCCGTTGGCGTCGAAGGTGACGATTTGCAGGTAGCTGCTGCCGCTGACCACTTCGCGTTTGCCATCGGCGCGGGGCACAGTTTGCATGGCGTTGTAGATGCCAAGCTGTTGCGGGCCGCCGTGGATTGGGGTCTGGCCGGAGACTTGTAGGTCGCCCCAGCGGCTGTTGGCGGTGAGCCCGAGTTGGCCGGCCTCGACGGTCGAGGCCAGCATGGCTTCGCGCAGGGCCTTGGCGACGGGCGCTCGCTCGATGGCCAGGCCGCGAGGGGTGGTGAGGGGTTGGGCCGGGTCGAAGGCGACACGCCAGGCGTCAGGGCTGTGCTGCAGGTGTTGCATCAGGTTGATGAAATGCACCAGGCCCAGGCCGCTGTCGAGGTTGGCGCGCTGGTCCCAGGTTTGCAGGCTGGCGCACAGCGGTTGCAGCGTGGCGGTGTCGGCGCCGAGGTGCTTGGCGCAGAATTCGAGCAAATCGGGCATCACCTGGCTGGCGAGGTAGACCTGGTTGTCCATCACCATGTTTTGCAGGTCGGCAACGCTGATCGGCCGGTTGTCCAGCGACTGCAGGCGTTGCACGGCGAAACGCGCGCGGGGGCCGAGGCCGGTGCTGTCCTGGCTGATGACCGGGGAAAAACCGGTGAGGGGCGCCTTGGGGTTGACCATCCAGGCCGAATCGTTGGAATGCTGCACGTAGTCGGTACGTTCCAGTTGCGGCAACTGGTCGGCCGCGAAGATCCCGGCTTGGGCAGCGCGCGGGTCGACGTCCCAGGCGCAGGCGCTGCGGGCACCGTCGAGCACGATCAATTGCAGGCCGGCCCGTGGGTCACTGCATTGCGCGAGTTTGGCCGCGTTGACGTTGGGCACCACCGACAGGTTCATGAACAGGCTCTGCCCCTGGTCATCCGCAGCCAGGGTATTGACCCACGGGATGCCTTGCAGGGTGTGTACCGCGGCTTGCAGCTCCTTGACGCTGCCGGCGCGATTCATCGCGTACCACTGTTGCAGCACACGGTCGTTGCCCAGGTTGGCATCGCGCAGGCTGAAGGCGTAACGGTTGTCCCAATCGAGCTTGCCAGGCCATTGCACCACCGGGCCGAATTGCGAACGGTAGACGGTATGTGCCTGCTCTTTGAGGCTGCCATCGGCTTGTTTGACCTGCACCGTCAGCGTGGTTTTATCCAGCGGGATGGATTTACCGTCCAGCAGGTAGCGCGTGGCATCCTTGGGATCGAGGGTCAGGCGATACACGGTGAAATGCTTGGACGTGTCGACGGTATGGGTCCAGGCCACATGCTGGTTAAAGCCGATATTCACCAGCGGCAAGCCCGGCAGTGCAGCGCCCATCACATCCAGCTGGCCAGGGATGGTCAGGTGCATCTCATAAAAGCGCATGCCGCCGATCCAGGGGAAATGCGGATTGGCCAGTAGCATGCCGCGCCCGTTGAATGAGCGGTCACGGCCCACGGCGACGGCGTTGCTGCCTCGGTCCAGAGTGAAACGCTGTTGATGCGCAGCGGCCAGCTCAAAGGCCTTGGCGTCGCCCAGTCGATGGGCGGTGGTGTTGGGCGGCGTGGCGCCGACAAGGGCTTCGGCGAATTGGCCGACGCCGCCTTCCACCAGCAGCCTGCGCGTCAGCTTGATCACATCCTGCGGCGTGATCGGCCGTACCCACGCCGCCTGGCACTGGGCCGGAGCGCCCTGCTCTGTCAGATAACGGTTGTAGCCGGCGACGTACCCTTCGATACGCTGCTGGATCGGTGGGCTCTGCGCCGCCCAGAACGAGGCCACCGCCTCTGGCGTATTCAGCCAGGCAAAGAACACATCGCTGGTAACGTTGTTGCGCTCCTCCAGGGTCGATTGTTCAGGGCCAAAGAACCTGGCGCGCTCTCCGCTCACCGTAACCACCTCGTTGGCCAGCAGGCACAGATTGTCCTGGGCATAGGCGTAACCGATGCCGAAGCCCAGGCCGCGCTCATCACTGGCGCGGATATGGGGCACACCGAAACTGGTGCGTCGGATGTCCGCCACCGCCTGCACCACCGCCTCGCGCGCGGATGCGGCCAGGCTCACGCCCAGCAATAGCGCCGTCACACACACCCTGGACAACCCGTTACAAATAATCACGCAGACCCCACCGTCAGATTAAACCGCCTCACAGGGCAATCACCCCAACGTAAGAACGCAAAAGCCCGCGAATAATTTAGGTACGAATGCGGCCGCGTCATTTTCTGCGCTACGAGGGTGACCAGTCCAAATGCCGATGGCCTCCGTTACACATACTGACAACCCGCACCGCCCGCAAGCGGAACACAAGCACCTGCTTTCAACACCCAAACGAGCGCCTTCATTCAAAGGCGTTCGTCGGCAAGGACTGCCTCACCGTGTGAAAGAAGGTACTCAGCATGACATCCGTCACCCTAACCTCCGGCTCGTCCCAGCAACCTGTTTACCCGCTGCTGCCCACGGCTTTAGCGACCGACGACATGGCTCCGGTCGCAGACCCGCCTACAGAGCAAGAAGTCGACAGCAATGACAACCGCCAGGCCCTCAAAACCGCATTGGCGCACAGGCGCAACCTGCAAACGCTCGCCCGCCAACTCAAACAGGCCGCCCAGTCACTGGTACCGCAAGCCAGCGCCGAAGCAGTGCTGCGCGCACTGCAAGAAACCCTGATGGACGTCGATCCAGACTCGGCGCTTCAGCATCAATCGCCGCAGAAAATCAGCCTTGAGCGTTTCATCACACACCACGGCACGTACATTCCGGCCACGCGTGAAGACCTTTTCGACATGGCCGACGCACTGATCAATCATTCGTTGTCGCACCCATTGGGCAACTTGGGCGGCGGGCTCAGTTGGGCATTGCCGCTGAGCGTGGAACACCAGCGCGTGGTGCGCGACGTCGTTGCCGACAACACCGAGAAACTGCCGGGCCTGCCCCTTTTCGACCCTCGGCGCGGAGCATTGGGGTATCTGCTGGAAGGTAATCCGCTATCCGGTACCGAGCTACAGGACCCGGCCAAGGCGTTGGAGAAACTCCTCGATACCCCCAAGGCGCAGGAGCTGGGCCAGGCGATACAGGCCAAGGTCGGCGGCATCGCGACCGATACCAGCGCAAACGACTATGTACTGAGCGCGATCCACTTGGGGCTGGACCCCGAATCCATCGAACAGCCTGGCAGAAATACCGTCGCGGGCTTCAACCTCGCTGCCGACAGTCACTGGGGCATGTCGCCAGCCAGTGTGATCAGCGCACTGGCCAAACACCTGAGCGACAGCGGCAAGACTTCCCTCGCTAGCGCGGATCTCGGCGCCAGGTTGCTGCTGGCACGGGTGGCGCCGCAATATCTGGTCAAGGATATTCCCGCCACGGTGGTGTACGGCAGCCAGGCATGGGCCAACTTGTGCATCGCCGTGGCTGCGATTGAAGCCCAGGCACCCGGCAAGGCAATGCACATGGATTTTGCCGAAGTCATGCGCCATGCCGACTCAATAGCACCGGCGGGTGAAGCGGCGCAGAAGGCCGCCTTGATCGATTGGGGCGTGGTGAACGGTTTTCTCTACGCCAAAGACGATGCGGCGTACAACAACGCAGAAATCGAGTACACCCGCGAAGCCTTCAATACCCAACACAGCGAATTGAGCGCCGCGTCCAAAGAAGTCGGCGCGACACTGCCCAGCCGCAAACAGATGGCGCTGGATCTGCTGAAAGCCACCTTCGGCGAACGCGATGACTTTGAGGATCGCGTGTTGCACATCAACTATAAATCCAACGACCCCAAGGCCCCGCGCTTCAGCCAAGCCTATTCGATGCTCGACATCACTCAGCAGGGGCTGGAAATCGACACGCATAGCTGGCTGGTCAGAGGCGCGCGCGCCGACATCGATCTTGAGGCGTTTGCGCAGTTCACCCGAAGCCCGTCTTTCAATATCCCGCAGGCGTTCGACACGGCATTTACCGACGCGCTGGACACTATCAAACAGGTAAAAAAATACTCACTCATCAGTGCCATTGACCGCCTGCCGTTGGCAGATCGAACGCGCCTCAATTATGGAAAAATCAGTTTTTTCAAGGAAAACGACTACCGCACCAGCTTGATTCCTTTCGCCCAAGACAAGCTCTTCCACACCAGCCCAAAGATCCTCGTACACAGCGAATATCAAAACAGCCATCAGACATACGAATTCGATACCACAACCGGCAGCATCTCCAAGGTTGACCCGGGCAGGATCAGCCGGCCCCACCAATACGTGTCGGACGAAGTCAACAAAATCGAAGCGTTTCATCCCAATCGTTCAACCCACAACTACGACGCCGAAGAAAAGGAACCGCAATACCCCACCTTCAACACGTTCCAAAGTCCGCGAACCCACTACATCGCCGACGCACTGATCAAGGCGTTGGGGTTTGATGAGCCTGCCGTCAAGCAATACGCCGCAGGCGAAACCCCGGACGAGGCGCGACGCGAATGGGTGAGTTCAACAACGGACGCATTATTGAACCTGATCCCCCTCCGCTCGGCCATCACCCACTTGCGCAACGGTCACTACAAGGACGGCGCGATTGACCTGGCGCTGGATATATTTGGCTTTGTGACAGCCGGGTTGGGCGCTACCGCAAAACTCGGCAAGGCAGTGACAAACGCGGGTTCAACCCTGGGTGCCTTGGCACGCGGCGGCAAAATCCTCGGGGTCACCGCACTCAACGCCTTCAACCCGTTGCGTGGCAGCGTTGACCTGGCGGTGGGTGCGGGCAGACTTGTCACGGATGGCATCAGCGCCAGCGCGCAAGGCATCCGCAAGCTGCGCGGCACGGCCAACGGCCAGTCGCTGGTCATCGCCAGCCAACGTTACGAGGCCGCCGCAACAGGCGTTTTACAGGTGGGTACGCAGCAAGTGGAAGGCTCGGCCATACGCCAATACGGTAAATGGTATGCCTTCGATTCAGACGCCATGCAGCCTTATGGGCCCGCACTCGACGCATTCACCCCTGTCCATACGCTGATGCCGCCCTCACCCACTGCCCAACACCCGGGGCGATCGGCTCGCGATCATCGCTTCAACCCGCTGAGCCGACCGTCACGTCCGCCACTCAGTCAACCGCCGGCTGGGCTGCCAGTCGAGCCGGTGCGTAAAATCGACCATTTGCCCGACGCCGAGTACGTGAGCAGCATTCGTGGCCGCCCCATCGAGGGCCATTTCACCCCCAGCAGAAAGCAGGCAACCCATGAGAAATTCGCCCAGGAAATGCGCGATTTTTATACGCACATGGCCGCAAACGGGCTGCCCCCCCGCCCCGAGTTTCCAAACATTCCCGCGCCAAAGAAAACGAGCGATGTGATTGCCGATGCTTTTCGCACGGCGCCTGGCCTGGTATTCGGCGAATCCCACAGCAGCTTGGCGGCTTTCCGAACTTTGTATGACAACGTCGATGTGTTTGTTCAAAACAAGGTAAAAAAGCTATTCGTCGAAGGCCTGGTGTACGACAAAATCATGCGCTGGAAAGACGATGGCATGGG
Organism: Pseudomonas veronii; assembly: GCF_002028325.1. Classification (NCBI taxonomy): domain Bacteria; kingdom Pseudomonadati; phylum Pseudomonadota; class Gammaproteobacteria; order Pseudomonadales; family Pseudomonadaceae; genus Pseudomonas; species Pseudomonas veronii. The sequence goes on from NZ_CP018420.1 coordinate 3,721,193, forward strand.
CCGGATCGGGCTCATATACCGCCCTCCCAACCAACGCCCGACCCTGGGCGAACTGTTGAAGAAATTCGAAGACAACGGGATCGAAATCGTACCGCTTGACCATTTTTACCTGACGCGGCATAACGACGAACGCCACCTGTTCGGCGGCCCCATCAAGACGCCTGCGCAGGCCAAACGACGACTCGAAGAGTTCAACTACTACGCCACCCGCACCATCGAGCAACACGCAGGCGAGGACAAGTGGGTTGCCCTGGTAGGGCGCCATCATCTCAATACCACCCAGAATGTTCTGGGCCTCTCCGAATTGACCGGCGCCACCGGCATCGCCGTGTATGGAAGAGCCGGACGCGTTAACTACGGCGTTCGCTCGGCGGACCCACGCCCCGGCCCCTCGGGCACCCTCACCCCTGCGGATGACTTGACCGGCGACCTGCAGATTTTCGCCGGCGAAGTGTGGCCGGTGTGACGGGAACAGCAGCCAGAAGACGTCTATCCAGAGCGATTGCAATGTGACAAAGCGGATACCGACAAATTTTCTACATCCGGCACTTCATGATTTGCATCGCTCGTTCGTCTTATTAGGTAACAGCGCCATCATTTTCCTGATCAGGCTCTGATAAGGAGTTTTTTGCATGTACAACTCGCAACTGCCCACGGACGGACATTCACCGACCGCCGAGGCCGCTCATGGCAGAGGCGCCCAAGCGTTCGGCAGCGCACCTGAACAGCACGGCAATCAGCGCATCCGCCATTTGCTCAAGTGTTTTGGTTTGCGCACCAGCCTGATCCGGCTGAAGGTCATCGACGCCCTCCTCACCGCCGCCGACAACCAGCGCACCCTTGGGGTACGCGGGGTACACAGCCATTTGCTGGAGCTGGGCATCCCGTTGTCGTTTCTCAGCGTGCGCGAGGTACTCAAGCGCCTGTGCAGCGAGGGCGTGATCACCCTCAATGCCGACAAAAGCTACAGCCTCCATGAAGAGGCTGCCAAAGTACTCGAAGGCCGCGCCTGACCCACGCAGCTGAATCAGAAGTTGGGCTTGACCTTGCGCCGCATCACACCGTTGATCACGACCACGGTGACCGCCACCGCAATGGCGATGTACTGGAACGTTTTTTCGCTGATAACCCCGGTGTTCTGCAAGTAGGACAGGCCAAACATCGTCCCCAGTACGACCAGGGAAATCAGAATCGAGTATTTCAAACGTTGCTTTTGCGTCATGACGGGTTCCTGAACCTTGAGAATGTATCCACTTTGTATCGCCGAACATGCCAAATACATACCCGCTGGCGGGGATGGAATCGGGTCGGCAGGGTCTCATGTTACAGGCGATGAAAAACTTTGGCTTGCCCGTCTCCTGATTCAATCTATGAGTACCCTAGAGGATTTTGAAATGTTCCGTCGAATCACACTGCTGATTCCCTTGTTGATCATCCTGAGCATGAGCGGCTGCATCATTTTCCCACACGGTGGTGGCTGGCATGACCACCGTTACTACGGTGGCGGCCCGGGTTACTACCACCGCTGATCACACGTGCGTCTCGCTCTCCCTGCGCAGAGCGAGACCGCTCAAGCCGTCGCTTATCCACCTGCCTTCAAAGGGCGCGTTTGGCCCGCCGATCACCGCCGGCACGAAACATTTTGCACCAAGCTTCTCGCCATCCTGCGGAACACTTTCAGCCAACCCACCACGGAATGGGCAGCCCTGATGCGCAATCAGATGCTCACCTCATTGAATGTGAAGGCCCCGCCGATGCTATTTCCTCTCGTTTATTTCGCAGCCACTCATACCCACACGCCACAACCTGCCCCTCGCGATAAACCCTCGCCTTACGATCCCCCATCCGATCTGACGCCAGACGGCAGTAACCGCAGAAAACACCCGCTGCACACTAACGGCGACGTGACAATCAGTCGACTCATTGACTGGGATACATCGACCCCTGAAAAGCCGGAGATTATGAACAATTGGCTTTTAGTGGAAAGCGGTAACCATTCGGACCGTATCCATGTACGCAGTTGGCCCGGCGACAAGCTGCAAATCCTGATCAACGACAAGCCCTATTTTTTCGACATCAAAGAAAAACAGGGCCCGGAGCAGCACCTCTGGATCGAAACCCAAGGGGGCGATGACACGGTAATAATCGACGATGACGTCAAGCTTCGTGTTGACGTTGAAGGGGGCGATGGCAACGACTACATCCGGGCAGGCGGAGGCCGGAGCAGACTCTATGGCGGGAACGGCAAGGACTTCCTGCAACTGGGCAGTGGTCTCGGCTATGCCGAGGGCAATGACGGCGACGACACCATCCTTGGGGGAAGCGGCCATGCCGTGATGTATGGCAATAAGGGCATGGACCTGCTCATTGCCGGCGACGGTCCCGCCACCAAGCAGAGTTATCTGGACGGTGGCGACAACGAAGATGTACTCGTCTCAGGCAGCGGGCATACGGTTTCACATGGCGGCAATGACGATGACCTTCTTATAGGGCGCGACCGTACCACCTTCTATACAGGGAAAGGCCACGACACCATTTTGAATAATCAGCGCAAGGACCGTATCTACGCCAACGCCAGTGATCATTTCGACCGTACCCAAGGCTCGGCTTTCACCGAGGTCAAACCCAGCAACGCCGGCGAGCAGGCGTTCATCGTGAAAGACGGGCACCTGGAGTTCAAACAACGGGTAACCGACGACCTCGAATTCCTGCGCAGTTCGCCGCTAGGCCAACAGACCCTTGCCAAAATGGATGAACTCGCCGTGCTGAACGGCGGCAAAGTCACCATCGAACGAGGTGACTCGGGCAACACGTCATACATTTTCTGGAGAACTGATCAGGACGAGCTGACACCTGAGGCATACGAAGCTCTCACCCCATCGGAGCAGGGAATCATCCAAAATGGTGTGGCCGGTTTGGGCGCCAATAGTGCCCACATTTTTTATGACCCCCAGTCTACCCGGGAGCGAGCTGACGGTACCTTTACAGGGTTTCCCGTAACCGGCCTCTTTCACGAGATTGGGCATGCCTACAATGGCGCCACCGGCACGTTCCTGGCGGGTGAGAGTACCCAACGTCGGGAATCAGGCAGAACGGACGTCGTCCCGCATTTAGAACACCAAGTCGTTGGCCTGCCCAGCGATGCAGAACCTTTTGACCTCGATAACGACCCCGCCACGCCACCAAGCACCATTAATCCAAAACCCTTCACTGAGAACGGTCTGCTCGAAGAAATGGGTAAACCGCTTAGGAAAAGTTACCGATTTGATCTCAGTGCTCAGGGGGACGGTCTCTAGTACACCCTTCACACGCCAGCCGGTCAGCCATATCAACAACCTCAGCACCCAGAACGCCACGGCTGCCGAGCAGCAAAGCGCTGTGACCGAGTGGATCAACCGCAGCATGGTCCATATCCGACATATGGTCGAAGAGCGGGTGCAAAGCGGCCATGCCACTGAAACCAATACGCAAAGCCTGCTCAACGCCAATGCCTGGGTGATCGCGCTGATGAGCCGCTTCAAGGTGCAGTGATAAATTAATGAGACACTCCCGTGCAATGCATGGGAGTAGGTCTATCCTGACAGCTCCGGGTGCAGAGTTTCACCACACAGGAGGTGTTCCATGCGCGCTGTCGAGCAGTCGGTCCGCCTGGAGCGGATCAGTCAGGAACGCTTTATCCAAGCGCCTATCGAGGCTGTCTACAACTATGTAACCCAGCCCGATCGCTGGCACGAATGGCACCCGACCTCCCTCAGTGCCGACACCGGCACCACCGGTTCACTCTCCGCCGGCACGCGCTTTACCGAGGTGATCGACCTGCTGGGCGTGCGGGTGCCGATGAGTTACCGCGTGCAGATCGCCCGGCCGCCGGAAGAATTCAAGGCGGTATTCACCTCCCTGGCCGTCGACGGCTCGATTCACTACAGCCTGCACGCCTGTCGTGACGGCACGCTGTTCAAGCGCGTGTTGACCTATGAAACCGAACTGCAACTGGCCGGCTTGCACGAGCGCATGGTGGAGCTGTCCACGGTTGCGCTGGACCAGCTCAAGCAACGCTTGGAAAACCCCGCCTTCGTCGAATGAGCCAACATACCGTCGAGCTTCCGCACGGCCGCGATGCGCCTTAGTCTCGACGGCGAGCCTATCGACCCAACGACCGGACAGCCTGCAAACATCTCCGGCAACATCTTGACAAGGCAAAAGCGTAACCTCTATTGTCTGACAACCTGACTACCAAGGTTTTTTCCATGCTTGAGCTCCAGCGCCCTGACTCGCTCGTTGTACGGGTCGTCAGCGCCATCCGCGCCGAAATCGATTCTGGCCAATTGGCGCCCGAGTCGCGTTTGCCCACTGAACAGCAACTGGCTGAACAACTGAACGTCAGCCGCTCGGTGGTGCGCGAAGCGATTGCCCAACTCAAGGCCGATGGTGTGCTGACAGCCAAGCGTGGCCTGGGCTCATTTATCTCGCAAACCCCTGCGGGTACGGTGTTTCGCTTCCCGGAAAAAAACGGTCGTCGTCCGGACCTGGCGCAGATGTTCGAAGTGCGCCTGTGGATCGAAACCCAGGCCGCCTCGATCGCCGCCCAACGCCGTGATGCCGACGACCTGCAGCGCATGCAGAAGGCGCTGCGGGAAATGCACGACCAGCGCGCCGACTTCGAGGCCGCCGCCCTCGCCGATGTCGAGTTTCATCGCGCCATCGCCGAAGCCAGCAAGAATGACTACTTTGTCGCCTTCCACGACTTTCTGCGCAGCCAGTTGGCCAGTGCGCGCAAAACCGCCTGGGAAAACTCGGCGTCGCGTTTTGCCAGTGGCTCGGCCGACGCCACCCAGGAACACCAGGCGCTTTACCAGGCCATCGCCGACGGGGATGCCCAAGCGGCCGCAGCCAATGCCGAAGCGCACCTGCGCGCAGCGGCCAAACGCCTGCAACTTGAGCTGCCTGCCACGAATTGAATGATCCAAGCTTTGTGCAGCGTGCCTCAGGCACGCCATTTTTTTAACAAAAACATTAGTCTGACAACCTGATAAGCAGACTGAAATGTGCAGCCCTTAGGTACTCCAAACCATGATTTACGACTTCTGCATCATCGGCGGTGGCATCGTCGGCCTGGCCACTGCGATGGAGCTGCTCAAACGCCAGCCCAACGCCTCACTGGTGATCCTGGAAAAAGAAGCCTCGCTGGCCAAGCACCAGACCGGGCATAACAGTGGGGTGATTCACGCTGGCATCTACTACGCCCCCGGCAGCCTCAAGGCCGATCTGTGTAAACGCGGCGCCGAGGCCACCAAACGGTTTTGCCGCGAACACGGGATCAAGTTCGAGGTGTGCGGCAAGTTGCTGGTGGCCTCCACGCCCCTGGAAATGCAGCGCATGGAGGCACTTTATGCGCGCTCGCAGTTGAATGAGCTGAAGGTCGAACGCCTGGACGCCGACCAACTGCGCCAGCGCGAGCCCAACATCATCGGTCTGGGCGGCTTGTTTCTCGATGCGACCGGCATTGTCGATTACCGCGAAGTCTGCGAAACCATGGCCCAGGTAATTCGCCGACAAGGCGGTGAGATCTGCCTGGAGCGCACCGTCACCGCCATTTCGGAAGACACCGACAAGGTCACCGTCAACACCCGCGGCGAAGCCTGGCAAGCCAGGCACCTGGTGGTCTGCGCCGGCCTGCAGTCGGATCGGCTGGCGACGATGGCCGGGGTCAAGATCGACCACCAGATCATCCCCTTTCGCGGCGAATACTTCCGCCTGCCGGCCTCGAAGAACAACCTCGTCAACCACCTGATCTACCCGATTCCAGACCCGGAACTGCCGTTCCTCGGCGTGCACCTGACGCGGATGATCGACGGCAGCATCACGGTCGGCCCCAACGCCGTGCTGGGCCTGGGCCGGGAGAACTACCGCAAGTTCTCGATCAACTGGCGCGACGTGGCGCAGTACGCCAGCTTCCCCGGTTTCTGGAAAACCCTCTGGCAGAACCTGGGTTCGGGCAGCGTCGAGATGAAAAACTCACTGTTCAAGTCCGGCTACCTGGAGCAATGCCGCAAGTACTGCCCGTCGTTGAACCGCGAAGATCTGCTGCCCTACGAAGCAGGCATCCGCGCCCAGGCCGTGATGCGCGACGGCAGCCTGGTCCACGACTTTCTGTTCGCCCAGACGCCCCGCATGCTCCATGTCTGCAACGCGCCCTCACCCGCCGCCACCTCGGCGATTCCCATCGGCGAAATGATCGCCGATCGCATGTTCACACCCGGCTGACACCGCATCCCCGGCCCTTCCCGGGCCATCGCCACAAGCGTCACTTTGACAATAAATATAATGACTCAGAAGGAAGTACAGAATGACGGCAACACCGCATACCGCTGCCCCGGAAACGCCGGCACAAAGCAAAAAACGCCTGCGCAAAGTCGCCGCCGCCACGATCTTCGGATCGATGCTGGAGTGGTACGACTTTTACCTGTACGCCACCATGGCGGCCATCGTGTTCTCGAAGATCTTCTTCGACAACAGTGACCCGAAAACCGCCTCGCTCATGGCCTTTTCCACCTTCGCCATCGGCTTTATCGCCCGACCCTTCGGCGGCATTCTGTTCGGCTACCTGGGGGACAAGTTCGGCCGTAAGCAGGTGCTGGTATTGACCTTCTGCATGATGGGCGTGTGTACCACGCTGATCGGCCTGATCCCCAGCTATGCCTCCATCGGCATCTGGGCGCCGATCATCCTGGTGTTCATCCGGATCATCCAGGGCCTGGGCGCCGGGGCCGAGTTGTCGGGCGCGGCGGTCACTTCCTACGAGCACGCGTCGGAAGGCAAGCGCGGTAGCCAGGGCGCCTGGCCGGCGTTGGGCCTGAACCTGGGTCTGCTCCTGTCGTCATTGACCGTGTACCTGCTGACCATCAATGGCAACGACTTCATGCTGGCAGGCGGCTGGCGTATCCCGTTCATCTGCAGTATCGCGTTGGTGGGCGTCGGCCTGTGGGTGCGCAACAGCATTCCGGAAACCCCGGAGTTCAAGGAGCTGAGCCAGGCACCCAAGGTCGCCAAGCCTTCGCCGCTCAAAGCGCTGTTCAAGAACGATCTCAAGGGGTTGGCGGTGGTGTTCTTCGTAGCCATTGGCTACAACGCCCTGAGCTATATCTTCAAGACGTTTTCCCTGGCCTACCTGACTCAATTCAAAGGCGTCGATGTGCACGTCACGTCGCTGTCGGTGACCATTGCCAGCCTGATCGCCATCGTCGCGGTGCCGTGCTTCGGCTGGCTGTGCGACAAATGGAGCAGCAAAAAAGTGCTGGTACTCGGCGGCGTCTGCTCGCTGTTGTTTGCCTACCCGTTCCTGGCCCTGCTCGACACTGGCGACAGCCTGATGATCTACATTGCCATCGGCGTCGGCACCGGCCTGCTCGCTCCCATGATGTTCGCGCCCCAGGGCTCGTTCTTAAGCCGTCAATTCCCGACCCAGACGCGTTCCTCGGGCTTCGGCACCGGCCGCGAAATCGGTACCGCTATCGCCGGCGGCCTGGCACCGCTGGGAGCCTTGTCCCTGGTGGCCGCGTCACCGACCCACGCCACAGGCGGGGTGGTGATTATCCTCGCGATTGCGGCACTGCTGGTGGTGGTGTTCGCCTTGTGCGACCAGGGCCGTAAACACTCGACCTTCAAGAACTGAGCGAAAAACCTCGGTCGACTTCAGCGCGGGGCCAGGCCATGGCCTGTGCCCTTGCGCATGACCGACGTCAAGGCCGCTCTTCACGTAACCGGGTAGCCTAAAAATGTGAGATGAGTATTCACTCCCCCGAAGAAACCCTAGGAGCACCCGTTGAAAACCCGTCACTGCCTCGTCGTCCTCTTCCTGATCACGACGTTGACGTTACTCATGGATATACCGGTCAAGACGTGGCTGACCTCAGCGACCCTCAGTTTGCTGCTCGGCACTTGCGCGCTGGTGTACATGGCGGCGTCCTGTGTACTGGCCAGTCGCTGGTCGGTGGTGGAGAACGTGTTTGGCGGCCTGGATCGCGTCTATGAAGTACACAAGTGGTTGGGCATCTGGGCGCTGGTGTTCGCCACGTATCACTTTGTGTTCAAAGCTAACCTGGATGTGTGGAACAGCGTGCCCATCCTGGAGCTGCCCAAATACTGGACGCGCCTCGTCCGTCAACTGAGCTACGTGGCGCTGGGCCTGATCGTGCTGTTGGCGTTGAACCGCAATATTCCTTACAACGTCTGGCGCTGGTGGCACAAGTTGTCTGGCCCGCTGTTCCTGATCGTGATCCTGCACGGGCTGAGTTTCAAATCGCCGATCACCCTGACCGCGCCATCGGGCGTCTGGTTGACCTTGTGCTGCAGCCTGGGCGTCATCGGAGCCCTCTATAAATTGGTGCTTTACCCCTGGGTTGGGCGTGCCGGCGAATACCGGGTGACGGCCGTCAACCGCGCCAACGGCGCGTTGCATTTGACACTGGCGCCAATTCACAAAGGGTTTGACTTCAAGGCCGGGCAATTCGCGTTCCTGGCCATGCAGGTCAAAGGGTTGCGCGAGCCGCACCCCTTCACGATCGCCAGCGCCAACCGTGAAAACGGGCAGATTGCGTTCATGATCAGAGGGTTGGGGGATTACACCAACGCCCTGGCAGACTGCGCCAAGGTCGGCATGCGCGCCGATCTGTATGCGCCTTACGGGCGCTTCAAGCGTGCCGTGCAGGCCGAACGGGAAATCTGGATCGGCGCCGGCGTGGGTATTTCGCCGTTTATTTCCTGGCTGCAAGACCCTGCCGCCAAAGACTTCGACAGAGCCACGCTGGTCTATTGCTTCACGCCCGCGCGCGCCTTCCCGCCGGCCGAACAGGTGCAGACCATGGCCCGCTTACGAGGTGCGCAATTCGTCAGTAATGCCGGCGGCCTCGAACGCTTGGCCGACACCCTGCGCCAAGCCGTGGCCGAGACCAACCCCGACAAAGTGCATATCAGCTTCTGCGGCCCCAAAGGCTTGCTGGTCAAGGTTCGCGAGCTGATGAACGCCCACCGGATTCCACCGGCCAACCTGCACAGCGAACGGTTCGAGTTTCGCTGAAACCACAGGACGCAGGTCAACCCAGCACCTGAAGGGGGTTTGGCGGTGGACGTAAACTGGCATGATAGCGCCCATCCCACAACCTTCTCTGACTTGCGAGACGCCCCATGAAAACCCCATTGCGACTGGCCCTGCTTTCAGCCCTGTTGACCACCGGCCTGGCCCAGGCGGCCGAGCTGATCCCCATCGACGTACACCGCGACGCCAACTGCGGTTGCTGCAAGCAATGGATCCGCCATCTGGAAAGCCACGGTTTCAAGGTCAATGATCACGTTGAAGCCGATATGAGCGCGGTCAAACAACGCCTCGGCGTCGCGCCGCGCCTGGGCTCGTGCCATACCGCCGTGATCGACGGCAAGTTCGTCGAAGGTCACGTACCCGCCGAGCACGTGTTGGCGCTGCGCAAGCGCGATGATCTGCTCGGTATCGCCGCGCCGGGCATGCCCATGGGTTCGCCCGGCATGGAAATGGACGGCCACGGCGACGCCTACCAAGTCATCGGCCTGACCCGCGACGGTAAAGATGTGGTGGTAGCCGACTACCCGGCACACTGATCGATGCTGACGGGTTACCTGGGGCTGTTTTTTGCGGCATTCGGCGCCGCCACCCTCCTGCCCTTGCAATCGGAAGCCGTGCTGGTGGGCCTGCTGCTCAGCGGGCATTACAGCCTGTGGTGGCTGCTGGGCATCGCGACGCTGGGCAACGTGCTCGGCTCGCTGGTCAATTGGCTGCTGGGGCGCTCGATCGAGCACTTCAAGGCGCGGCGCTGGTTTCCGGTCAACGCCCGGCAACTGGACAAGGCGCGCCGCCACTACGAACGCTGGGGGCATTGGACGTTATTGCTCAGTTGGGTGCCGATCATCGGCGACCCGCTGACCTTGATCGCCGGGGTGATGCGCGAGCCGCTGTGGCGATTCCTGCTCCTGGTGACCTTGGCGAAAGCCGCCCGGTATGGTGCGCTGACACTACTGATCGACACACAATGGGTAGACCTTTAGCGACATAACCGCTGGTCGCCACTGTCATTTCTCACAGCTAGACCCAGGCCCGCACCTGATGTCTGCTGACCTTGCACGGCACTTTAAAAATGAGCCTACAAGGAGCACTTCCATGTCCGACGAAACTAGCGACAGCCTCCCGGTTCTTTACGCCACGCGCATCGCGGACCTCGAACCCCCACCCTACAACGACAACACTGTGCGCCCCCTGATAGATCCTCCTGCTGATGTAGGAGCTGGCATCCGCAGTATCGAAAACCGTTTGCTGATTACCTTTGAACGCTGGACGTCGCTGAGTGCCCACGACGTCTTCGAATATTACATGGCGGATAGGCGATTCCCTGTCGCGTGGGGCGAAGTGGACGATAACCAGGTTGGCCAGAACCGCTTCCAGCTCTCGGTACCACGCGAACTTGTGCCGCTGGGTATTGTGTTCCCTTGCTTTGGATTGGTCAGGCGAATAGGGAGCAACACGGTCAGTACATCAGACGAGCAAACCTGGTTTATCAAAGCAACGCGCCCTGGAGGGGTCGATCAGGACCCAGGAGAGTTTTACCACTCAGCGTTGATTCTTCATCTGCCCGCCGACTTGAGTGGCCCGGGTGCCGTACTGCACCCTGACCGCGCAAATGAAGGCGTGCTCATTACCATCGAGCATTACCCTGAGGCATTAAAGGGCGACACCATCGAGCTCTACTGGAACGGGCATTTGGTGACACATGTGCTGAGCGAGGCCCAGGCGGACGGGCTCGCGCCTATTGAGGTATTTGTCCCACCGCAGATCATTCTACTGCCAGGTGGCAGCGGCCTAGTCATCATCAGGTTCAGGGTGTATGACGTCGTACTGAACTTCTCCGGGGAACTGCAGCAGTGGTCCCAAGCGGTGCGCCTGAAAAGTGACTTGAACCCGGACTTGCTCGAACAACCTTACTTCTTGGTGGATGGCGAGGACATTTCCGATGTCAACTTCGACACACAAGCAGAAAGCCATTTCCAGATCGAAGTGGTTGTGCCCACCCGGCTTCCCAATGGCTCCGCGATCCCCACAGGCGCTCAGATCCTGGTGACCCTGCCCGGCACGCGCTTCGACGGTACGGAGATCACGGTTCAGTTACCGCCATTTGCTGCACGACCCGGTCGGTCGGCAACAACCGACGTCAGTAACAGTATTCTCAAAGACCTGATCAACGGCTCGATGCAAATCACCTACCAGTTGCAATTCCCACTGGGCACCGTCATTGGTGAGTCCCGCCGTTCGACTATCACGATTTTTGGTACCGTTTCCACCATGCCGCCCGTTGATATCGAGGAAGATGAGGGGGGATTGATCGATCCGACCGTGCCCTACCTCAAAATCAACTTCCCGGTCTACACCCCCTATAACCCGAACTTCCCCGTTACGTTACGCATGGAGGCGCAGCAAGCGGGTGGCGGCGTAGTGTTTTATGAGCAAACCCAGCAAGCCGGCACACCGCCGCCGCCTACGCGCTTCAGGATTGTCACTGCGGCCAATTTTGCGCGGTTCATCGGCCTCGGTCCTGTTGCCGTGTTTTATCGCGTCAACGACGGCGTCAACACAGTGCTGGACGCCGGCGTGCTGACAGTCCGTGAGTCCGAGCACCGGGTGGTTGAGATTGGCGAACGTATCGCCGACCTGCCGGCACCGCTGATTGACGGAGTCGACGCGAATGGCAACATCGACCCGAACGATGTGATCTTTCAGGTCGATACCACGCTGCCCTTCACTCGCTTTGCACCGGGCGACAAAGTCGTTTGGCGCTGGGTAGGCTCGGGTGTGGGCGGCAGCACTGGAGGCGAAATTGATGTGGTGGTGGCGGGACAAATTTCGTTCCCGGTGGACCGCGAATTTATCGACCTGAACAACGATGGCACGATTCGGTTTAGCTATACGCTCATACGCGGTTCGACCACGCTACGCTCCGAAATCCTTGAAGTGACTGTTGGCAAGGCGATCGGCGAATTGCCAAGGCCGGAAGTCATCGAAGCGTCGAGGCACCCCGACGAACTGCGGCCGGAGTCCGCAACAACGGGGGCAACCATTGCAATATCGTTCCTGACGATGTCGCCCAATGACAGAATCATGGCCGTGTGGAGTGGCGTGCCCGGTATCGGCACCCACGAAGAAATCAAGAACGGCAACACGTCGAAAACGGTGCATTTCGACGTGCCGAGCGATACCGTTGGGGCCAATATTCTCCCCGAAGGCCGCCTGATTGAAGTGCAGTACTTTGTGCTGCGAGGCACACGAAGAATACCGTCACCAACTCTGTTTCTGCAGTTGCTGCCCTTGACCACGTTACCGGTCCCTACTATCGAAGGTCAGGACCGGCCGGTACTGAATATCTCCCAGCTCAACGGCGAGGAGCGCACGCTGATCAATCTGTGGGCATTTATTCACCAATTCCAGCAGATGTGGCTGGAATATAGCGGCACCTATACCGGTGGTGCGTCTTACTTTGAAGCCACCTACTCCGCGAACCTGGTCACCGAAGAGGGCGCGAGACTGGGCATTATGCCGCCGACGCCAGTGGACGAGTTGCGCAAACTCGAGGACGGCTCGCACCTGACGATCAGTTTCTGGGTCAGCTTTGATCGCAGCGCCGACAGGAGCCAGGCTACCCTGTTCCGCGTGCGCGAATATATAGTTCAAGCAGTTCCCGGCACCCTGCCACATCCGGTGATCAATGGCGCATCAGGCGTCGGGCCTGACGTAACGTATGACCCGTTGCGCAATGAACACAACGTCACCGTTAGCGTTAAATATGACGGTATGACAAGCCGTCACCGTATTACGCTGAAGTGGATCTTCGCCGATTCTAGCGAAGGAGAAAGAAGCCTGAACGGCCTGGACGGCGGAGAAGTGGTGTTCAACCTGACCAGCGCTGGATTTTTGAATTACAGCGTGAACACGACCATTCAACTGATGTATTGGGTGGAGAACCCGGACTTCCCCGACCCCATTCCGTCCGAGGTGCAGACGGTGAGGGTCGACACTATTCCCATCGCAGACTTGCCTGCACCGCGGATCAACAACATCGAGGAAGGCGGTGTGATCAATCTGCAAAACATCACCGGCAATCCACTGGCAAGCGTGGCGAAATGGGCCTTGAGTGCCAAGGATCAACAAGTCTGGATGTACTGCATAGCCGGTGAAAATTCGCTGACTGTGATCGATGGTGACCTTATCGACACAACGCAAGCAGCGAACGGCCTGGTTGGAATAGCGGTATTGCGGAGCTGGTTCGCGGCGCTGGCGGATAACACCCGGATCAGGGTGGTCTTCAGGGTAGCCTTCAGCGGGGCAAACAAGGAATCGCAGATTGTCAACTTCCCGGAGACGAACTACGTCGTCAGGACACTACCTGCAATAGGTCTCGATACCTCTACGATGTTTGTGGATCTCGGAGGATGGATACTGGAAGGCTTCGGGTTCACCGATGTCGCGTATACGGGCAATATCGGTCGTGGCGCCAGCGGGGGCGTGGGAGCCCTGACGTTTAGCTCCAGTAACACATCAGTGGCCATCGTTGATAATGCCAATCGCGGACGACTGACGTTCACGGGGCCTGGGATCACAACCATTACCGTTAGAGATCAGGCGAACCAGTCAAAAAGCTACAACATCCAGGTCACCGGCTCCGGCAGGAGATGTCGTTATGTTGGGGTTGGAGACTGGAACTATATGAACAGTGTCATCGCCAGTACCGGTGGCATAATGCTCAGATACGATACGGCCTCTAGCCTGAGGGGGCGATTCAGCAACCGATTCCCTCGCAGTGAGGAGGTTTGGGTTAACGAAGGTATTCCTCCAATATCTCCATCAAGTCATTACACGGTCAATGTCGCCACTGGCGGTGGCCTTCCTCCGTATCTTAATTGGGGTACCGGCCAATTTCCGGGTTACGCGATTATCTGACCCCCCAAACGGAGTCCGTTGAAAAAACGAAAGGCGAATTTATTAACCAATAAGTTCGCCTTTTTTTTGCGCCTACGTTTAACACAGCGTTAACCTGCGTTTAATCCATTTGCGCCAGCATCCGGCGACGTCTCCGGAGTCTTACTTATGCCGTCAATCCGCACCCTTTGCATGGCCAGCTTGTTGGTGAGCGGCCCCCCTCTCGCCCTTGCTTTCGACGAAAGCCCGGCCTACGGCCCCGAGCTGCAAGGTTTCCAATACCCCTACCCGGTTGAGCATTTCAACTTCCAGTCCCAGGGCAAATCCCTGCAAATGGGCTACATGGACATCCCGGCCAGCGGCACAGCCAACGGTCGCAGCGTGGTGCTGCTGCACGGCAAGAACTTCTGCGGCGCCACATGGGAGGGTTCGATCAAGGCGCTGAGCGACGCCGGTTACCGCGTGATCGCACCCGACCAGATCGGCTTCTGCACCTCGAGCAAGCCCGACAGCTACCAGTACAGCTTCCAGCAACTGGCGATCAATACCCACCAACTGCTGGAAAAACTCGGCATTCAGAAGGTCACCCTGCTCGGCCACTCCACCGGCGGCATGCTCGCCACCCGCTACGCGCTGCTGTACCCAGAGCAAACCGAGCAACTGGCGCTGGTCAACCCGATCGGCCTGGAAGACTGGAAAGCCCTCGGCGTGCCTTATCGCAGCGTCGACCAATGGTACGAACGCGAATTGCAGGTGAGCGCCGACGGCATCCGCAGCTACGAGCGCGACACCTACTACGCCGGCCACTGGAAGCCCGAATACGAGCGCTGGGTACAGATGCTCGCCGGCATGAACAAAGGCCCCGGCCACACCCAGGTGGCATGGAACTCGGCGCTGATTTACGACATGATCTTCACCCAGCCGGTGTACTACGAATTCAAGGACCTGCAGGTGCCCACGCTGCTGCTGATCGGCACCAGCGACACCACCGCCATCGGCAAAGACCTCGCGCCGCCGGCGGTGAAGGCAAAGATCGGGCACTACGCGGTGCTGGGCAAACAGGTAGCCAAGTTGATCCCCCGCGCCACCCTGGTGGAATTCCCCGGCCTGGGTCACGCACCGCAGATGGAAGAACCGGCGCAGTTCCACAAGGCCTTGCTGCAGGGGCTCGACCACCTTTAATCCAACGTTATAAGAGGCGCCCGCGTATGTCGCTACAGATTGCAGTCATTGATGATTGGCAGGACGTCGCCCGAGATGTGGTGGACTGGTCAGCCCTGGCGGCGCTCGGCCAAGTGCATTTTCTGCATGATTACCCGGCGGATACCGCCACGATGGTCGAGCGCCTGAAAGGCTTCGACGTGATCTGCGTGATGCGCGAACGTTCGACCTTCGATAGCCCGTTGCTGCAAGGCCTGCCCAACCTCAAGCTGCTGGTGACCGGTGGCATGCGCAACGCCGCCATCGACCTTGCCGCCGCCAAAGCCCTGGGTATCCAGGTGTGCGGCACCGACAGCTATAAACACGCGGCACCGGAGCTGACGTGGGCGTTGATCATGGCGTCCACGCGCAACCTGCTGGCCGAAGCCAATTCCCTGCGCGCCGGTCACTGGCAGGTGGGCCTGGGCGGCGACCTGCATGGCCAGACTCTGGGGATCCTGGGGCTGGGCAGCATTGGCCAGAAGGTCGCGCAATTTGCCCAGGTGTTCGGGATGCGGGTGATTGCCTGGAGTGAAAACCTTACACCGCAACGCGCGGCGGAATCCGGGGTGACGTGGGTCAGCAAGCGCGACTTGTTCGCACAGGCCGATATTCTCACCATCCACCTGGTCCTCAGCGAGCGTAGCCGTGGGCTGGTGGATGCCGAGGCGCTCGGCTGGATGAAGCCGACGGCACGCCTGGTCAATACGGCACGCGGGCCGATCGTGGACGAACCGGCGCTGCTGGAGGCCTTGAGCAACGGCCGCCTGGCGGGAGCCGCGCTGGATGTGTATGCCGAGGAGCCACTGCCGGTCGATCATCCGTTGCGCCGCTTGCCAAACGTACTGGCCACTCCCCACGTCGGGTATGTCAGCGAGCAGAATTACCGGCAGTTCTATCAGCAGATGATTGCCGATATCCAGTCTTGGGCCGCGGGCACGCCCATTCGCGTGCTCGGCTGACGCACCAATTCAGCGCGCGCGCACTGCTGTGACGAGGCGCCTGCTCCCGAAACGCCCCTGAAGCGGGGCGCCAGCCCACCAACCGGACCGCGCGCCCTCGCCACGCGCTATCCACCGATCGCCAGGCGCCCACACCGTTTTCTAACGTCGCATATCGTTACAAGTTTTTTGTCCTACAAAATTTCCACATAAACCCTACAGTCTTTAGGATTTGTCCTAGACTCAAGCTCGATGGGTCCGTTCAAAAACAAAAGCCCCGCAAAAAATCGAAACTTTCAAACTCTGCCGTAGGTCAGGTTTAGGGTAAGGCGTGCATAAGCGGTTCAGACCGAATGCCCGTCCATCCAATCTATTTCAGCTAACCGTGCAACTGGCACAAGCCTTGCCAGTTTGTATAGCGCTTGTGCGTCTGGCCGCAGGAAGCGGTCTTCGGAGCTAGTGGCAGCGGGCCACCAGCCAACCAACATGTGGGAGAGAACTATGATCAGTGCCGCAGTAGAAACTCAGGGAGAGCGTTTTAGTAAATCGGCAGGGGGGCCAACATCGTTGGTCGATCTGCCCAATGCTGTGCGGCCGGTCGTGAGTCATAACCCCAATCGAAAGAAAGTCTTGTTCGTCACTTCCGAATTTGCCGACCTGGTCAAGACCGGCGGCCTAGGCGATGTTTCCGCCGCCCTGCCCCGCGCCATGGGGCACTTGCACGATGTGCGCGTGCTGATCCCCGGTTACCCGCAGGTGATGGAAAGCGACAACCCGATCCATATCATCGGCGAACTGGGTGGCCACGCCGCGCTGCCGCCATGCAAGATCGGGCGCATGGACCTCAAGGATGGCCTGGTTATCTACGTACTGATCTGCCCCGAACTGTACGAGCGCGAAGGCACGCCCTATGGCGCCAACAACGGCCGCGACTGGCCGGATAACCACATCCGCTTCGCGCGCCTGGGCCTGGCCGCTGCCGACATGGCCGCCAACCTCGCCCAGATCCACTGGTGCCCGGACCTGGTGCATGCCCACGACTGGCCCGCCGGCCTGGCCCCCGCCTATATGCACTGGCGTGGGTCACGCACACCGACCCTGTTCACCATCCACAACCTGGCATACCAGGGCGTGGTCAGCCTGGCCTCCACGCCGGAGCTGGGCATTCCGCCCCATGCGCTGCAACAGGAAGGCATGGAGTTCTACGGCAAGATGTCGTTCCTCAAGGCGGGGATGGCCTACTCCAGCCACATCACCACCGTGAGCGCCACCTACGCCCAGGAAATCACCACCCCGGAATTCGGCTGCGGCCTGGACGGCTTCCTCGCCAGCAAGACCCAGCAAGGCTTGCTCAGCGGCATTCCCAACGGCATCGATGAAAGCTGGGAAGCCTCCACCGACACGCACCTGACCCACAACTTCAATATCGGCGATTGGGAAGGCAAGGCAGTCAACGCCGCCCACGTGCGCAACCTGTTTGGCCTGCATGACTCCACCGGCCCGCTGTTCGCCGTGGTCTCGCGGCTGGTCTATCAAAAAGGCCTGGACCTGACCGAAGCGGTCGCCAGCTTTATCGTCGAGAACGGCGGCCAGATCGCGATCATCGGTCGTGGCGAGCCGGAAGAAGAACAGGCCATGCGCGAACTGGCGCTGCGTTTCCCGGGCCAGGTCGGTGTACGCATCGGCTTCAACGAAACCGACGCCCGTCGCATGTTTGCCGGCAGCGACTTCCTGCTGATGCCGTCGCGCTATGAACCGTGCGGCTTGAGCCAGATGTACGCGCAGCGCTTCGGCTCGCTGCCGGTGGCGCGCAACACCGGCGGCCTGGCGGACACCATCGAAGACGGCGTCACCGGGTTTCTGTTCAACGAGTCCACCGTGGACAGCTACCGCGAAGCCCTGAACCGTGCGTTCAAAGTGTTCGCCTACCCAGGCCTGCTCAACGCCATGCGCTGCCGGGCGATGACCCAACCGTTCAACTGGTGCCAGGCGGTCGAACCCTATGCCGAACTGTATGAACAACTGGTGGCCAAGGCGCTGGGGAAATCGACTAAATAATCAAGGGAGGTCTTCATAGATGCCGTTACGGACTCTGGAAACCTGGCCCCACGGCGCAATCATGCTGGACGCGCAACACACGCGTTTCGCCTTGTGGGCGCCAGACGCGTTTTATGTCAGCGTTGAATTGCAAGATGGCCGCTCGGTCGCCATGCTGCCCCAGGCAAATGGCTGGTTCGAAACGGAGATAAAGTGCCCCGCAGGCACGCGCTACCGCTACAACATCGATGGGGAAACGGATGTCCCCGATCCCGCATCCAGGGCCCAGGCCTCGGACGTGCATGGCTGGAGCCTGGTGGTCGACCCGCTCGCCTATGAATGGCGACACCACCCATGGCAGGGCCGCCCCTGGCATGAAGCGGTGATCTACGAGCTGCATGTCGGCGCGCTGGGCGGCTTCGCAGCCGTCGAGCAGCACCTGCCACGCCTGGCCGAACTGGGCGTTACCGCGATTGAGTTGATGCCCCTGGCGCAATTCCCCGGCGAGCGCAATTGGGGCTACGACGGCGTGTTGCCCTACGCGCCGCACGCCGCCTACGGCAGCCCCGAACAGCTCAAGCATCTGATCGACAGCGCTCATGAACACGGGCTCGCGGTCTTGCTCGACGTGGTCTACAACCACTTCGGCCCCGATGGCAACTACCTGGGCCAGTACGCCAAAGACTTCTTCCAGCAAGATGTGCATACGCCATGGGGCGCCGGCATCGACTTCGAGCGGCGTGAAGTGCGGGACTTCTTTCTGGACAACGCCCTGATGTGGCTGCTCGACTACCGCTTCGACGGCCTGCGCCTGGACGCGGTACACGCCATCGACAACCCCGGTTTCCTGCGGGAACTGGCGCACCGGGTGCGCCAGCAGGTCGACATCGGCCGTCATGTTTGGCTGGTGCTGGAAAACGAACTGAACCAGGCCAGCCTGCTGAAACACGATTTCGATGCGCAATGGAACGACGACTTCCACAACGTATTGCATGTGCTGCTGACCGGCGAAACCGATGCCTACTACAGCGACTTTGCCCAAGCGCCTACCGCCAAACTCGCACGTTGCCTCAGCGACGGCTTTGTCTACCAGGGCCACACCACGCGCCACGGGCATGCACGCGGCGAACCCAGCAGCGGCTTGCCGCCCACCGCCTTCGTCGCGTTCTTGCAGAACCACGACCAGATCGGCAACCGCGCCCTCGGCGAACGCCTGCACCAACTGTGTTCGCCCCAGGCGCTGAAGGCGGCCACTACCTTGCTACTGATGTCGCCGATGATCCCGTTGCTATTCATGGGCGATGAAGTCAACGCCAGCGAGCCATTTCTGTTTTTCACTGACCACCATGGCGAACTGGCTGAAGCGGTACGCGAAGGTCGTCGCAATGAATTCGCCGATTTCGCCGCGTTCCACGACCCCGAGCGGCGCGAGCGGATTCCCGATCCCAACGCGCTGCCGACCTTCGAGCAATCGGCGCCGTCGTTCGCCGCCAACGAACACACCGAGTTCTATCGCCACCTGCTGCGCCTGCGCCACCAGCATATCGTGCCGCACCTGCCCGGCAGCGTGGCCCTCGGTGCGCAGGTGCTGGCAGACCGCGCCGTCAGTGCGCGTTGGCGCCTGGGCAATGGCAGCCTGTTACAGATCGACCTGAACCTGAGTGCCACGGCCCTGGATCAACCCGCTGCGCAGCATGTGCTGTTCCAAACGCCGGCGCATGACCACGCGCACCTGGCGCCCTTCAGCGCACGCGTTACCCTATCCCCTGTTGGAGAGCACCCTTGAGCGAAGCGAACCTGGAAATCCTCGCCGGCCGAGCGGGCCTGGCGGTCGATTGGATCGACGCAAACGGCCGCCCGCAACGTGTCAAACCGGACGCCCTGCGCGCCGTCCTCAAAGGCCTGGGCCACCCGGCCGACAGCGATGCCGAGATTGACGCCAGCCTGCGAGACCTGGAGCAAGTGCAACAGGACAAACACCTGCCGCCCTTGCTCACCGTCGACAGTGGCGAAGGCCTGGACCTGGCGCGCTACTTCGCGCCCGACACCGTCTGCCGGGTCAGCCTCGAGGAGGGCGAAGTCCTCGAATTACGCCTCGACGGCAACGCGGTACTGCCCGGCGTGATCGCCCTCGGCTACCACCAAGTGCATATCGCCGACCAGGCCTTCACCCTGGCCGTGGCCCCTCGTCACTGCTACAGCGTCGCCGATGCCGTCGACAGTCAAACCCCACGTGCCTGGGGCCTGAGCGCCCAGTTGTACGCCCTGCGCCGCCTCGGCGACGGCGGGTTCGGCGACACCCTGGCGCTGGAACACCTGGCCCGCTCGGCCGCCGAACGCGGTGCCGACGCCCTGGCGATCAGCCCGATGCACGCGATGTTCAGCGCCGACCCCGAGCGCTACAGCCCGTACTCGCCGTCGAGCCGCCTGTTTCTCAATAGCCTGTACGCATCGCCCGGCTGCATCCTGGGTGAGCGCCAGGTGCGCAATGCCATCGAGGCCTGCGGTCTGGCCGACGAGCTGCACACCCTCGAACAACACACCCTGATCGACTGGCCCACCGCAGCCAAGGCCAAACACCGCCTGTTGCGTGCCCTGTACGACGACTTCCGCCACGGTCAACACCCGCAACACGCCGACTTCCTCAGTTTCCGCCAAGCGGGCGGTGAAGCCCTGGAGAACCACTGCCGTTTCGAAGCGGTCCAGGCCGCGCGCGCCGCCGCGGGCGAAGACCTCGACTGGCGCCATTGGCCAGAGCAATGGCGCAGCCCGCAAAGCCCGGCACTCCTGCGCTTCGCCGAGGAAAACCGCGACGACATCGGCTTTTACGCCTTCGGCCAATGGCTGATCGCGCGCTGCCTGGAACGCGCCCAACAAGCCGCCCGAGGCAGTGGCATGAGCATCGGCCTGATCGCCGACCTGGCCGTCGGCGCCGACGGTGGCGGCAGCCAGGCCTGGAGCCGCCAGGATGAATTGCTCGCCGGCCTGACCGTCGGCGCGCCGCCGGACATTCTCAACCGCGCCGGCCAGGGCTGGGGCATCTCCGCCTTCGCCCCGGAAGGCCTCAAGCGCCACGGCTTCCGTGCGTTTATCGAGATGCTGCGGGCCAATTTCGCCCATGCCGGCGGCTTGCGTATCGACCATGTGATGGGCCTGCAACGCCTGTGGGTGATGCCCATGGATGCCTCGCCCCAGGACGGCGCCTACCTGTATTACCCGGTGGACGATCTGTTGCGTCTGCTGGCGCTGGAATCGCACCGCCACCAGGCCATCGTCCTCGGCGAAGACCTCGGCACCGTGCCCGACGGCCTGCGCGACAAACTCATCGGCCGCTCGATTCTGGGCATGCGCGTGCTGCTGTTCGAACAGGGTCATGATGGCCAATTCAAGCCGATCCTCGACTGGCCGGACAACGCCCTGGCCACCACCAGCACCCACGACCTGCCAACCCTCAATGGCTGGTGGCACAGCCGCGACATCGACTGGAACGTCCAGCTCGGCCTGATCGATGCGCCCACCACGGAGCAATGGCGCGAGCACCGCCTGCGCGAACGCCAGGCACTGCGCCAGGCCTTGAGCCAGGACCCGCAGAACTTCGTCGATGAAGTGCGCAATGAAACCGACCACATGATCGACGCCAGCGTGCGCTACCTCGGCCACACCCGCGCGCCGCTGGTGCTGCTGCCGCTGGAAGATGCCTTGGGCCTCGAAGAACAAGCCAACCTGCCCGGCACCATCGACACCCACCCCAATTGGCGCCGCCGCCTGCCAGGCGAGGCGGCGAGCCTGCTCGACAATGCGGGTGCCGCGCGCCGCCTGGAACTGCTGGCGGTGGCGCGCAATCAAGCCCATGAGCGTGACCGATGAAGGCTCTGCCCCTGCGCGCCAGCCAGCGCCTGCAGTTTCATAAAGGGTTCACCCTCGATGACGCGGTGGCTCTGGTGCCGTACTTTGCCCGGCTGGGCATCAGCCATTTGTATGCCTCACCGCTGCTCAGTGCCCGCGCAGGTTCCATGCATGGCTATGACGTGGTCGCCCCCACCACCGTCAACCCGGAGCTGGGCGGCGAAGCGGCGTTGCGCCGCCTGGTGGCCGCCCTGCGCCAACACGACATGGGGCTGATCCTCGATATCGTGTCCAACCACATGGCCGTGGGCGGCGCCGACAACCCCTGGTGGCTCGACCTGCTGGAATGGGGCCGGTTGAGTCCCTACTGCGAATTCTTCGACATTCAATGGCACTCGCCCGACCCGCTGCTCAAGGGCCAATTGCTCATGCCGTTCCTCGCCAGCGACTACGGCGAAGCCCTGCAAACCGGCACGTTGACCCTGCACTTCGACGCCGCGCACGGCAGTTTTTCCGTCGAGCACTACGAACACCGCTTCCCGATCTGCCCACAAGATTACGCGACGATTCTGGGCGCCGATGAACTGCTCAAGCCCCTCGCCGACCGCTTCAGCACCCTCGCCTACCAGAGCGATGCCTACGCCGAAGCGGCCTGGCTCAAACAAGCCCTGGCCGAACGCGCCACCGACAACGCCGTGCGGCAGGCCATCGAACAGCGGCTGGGCACCTTCGACGCACGCCAGCCCGACGGGTTCCAGCGCCTGCACGGGCTGTTGGAGCAACAGGCCTATCGCCTGGCCAGTTGGCGCACCGCGGCGGACGATATCAACTGGCGGCGCTTCTTCGATGTCAACGATCTGGGCGGCCTGCGCGTAGAACGCAGTGCCGTGTTCGAAGCCACCCACGGCAAGATCTTCGAGTTGATCAGCCAGGGGCTGGTCGATGGCCTGCGCATCGACCATATCGACGGGCTGGCCGACCCACGCGGGTATTGCCGCAAGCTGCGGCGGCGGGTCGATACGCTGTCGCCCGAGCGTCACCTGCCAATTTTCGTCGAAAAAATCCTCGGCGAAGGCGAAACCCTGCGCGAGGACTGGCAGGTGGACGGCACCACCGGCTACGAATTCATGAACCAGCTGTCGCTGCTGCAACACCGCCCGCAAGGCTTCGCAACGCTGGCCGAGCTGTGGACCCGGCACAGCGAACGGCCGTCGGCCTTTATCGAAGAAGCCTGGCTGGCGCGCCGGCAGATCCTCAACGGTTCTCTTGCCGGCGACTTCGAAAGCGTGGCCCAGGCCCTGCTGCAAGTGGCCCGCGACGACGTGATGAGCCGCGACCTGACCCTCGGCGCGATCCGCCGCGCCCTGCAGGAACTGATCGTGCATTTCCCGGTGTACCGCACCTACATCAGCGCCTGTGGCCGCAGCGAACGCGACGACACGTTTTTCCTGCAAGCCCTGGCGGGCGCGCGCAGCACCTTGAGCGAAGGCGACTGGCCGGTGCTGGACAACCTGGAAAAATGGTTGGGCGGCCAACCGTGGCGCAATCGCCCGCTCGGCCGCGAGCGCAAGCTGCTCAAGCACGCCTGCGTGCGCTTCCAGCAATTGACCTCGCCGGCCGCCGCCAAAGCCGTGGAAGACACCGCGTTCTATCGCTCGGCGGTGTTGCTGTCGCGCAACGACGTGGGCTTCAGTACCGAACAGTTCAGCGCACCGCTGGCCGATTTTCACGCGGCCAATCAGCACCGCTTGCAGGCGTTCCCCGACAACCTGCTGGCCACCGCCACCCACGACCACAAACGCGGTGAAGACAGCCGCGCCCGCCTCGCCGTGTTGAGTGAGTGCGCAGGGTGGTATGCCGAACAGGTGACGCATTGGCGCCGCCTCGCCGCGCCGTTGCGCAACGACGCCAGCAGCCCATCGGCAGGCGATGAGTTGATCCTCTATCAGGTACTGCTCGGCAGTTGGCCGCTGGACCTGCACCTGGACGACCGGCCGGCACTCGAAGCCTATCAACAACGCCTCTGGCAATGGCAACAAAAGGCCCTGCGCGAAGCCAAGTTGCAGAGCAGTTGGAGCGCGCCCAACGAGGCTTACGAACAGGGCGTGGAAACGTTTCTCACGCGCCTGCTGCTCAGCGACGCAGGCCGCGCACTGCGCACCGCCATCGGCGCCGCCGCCCAAGCGATTGCCCCCGCTGGCGCGCTCAATGGGCTGGCGCAATCCTTGCTTCGAGTCACAGTGCCGGGTGTGCCGGACCTGTACCAGGGCAATGAGTTCTGGGACTTCAGCCTGGTCGACCCGGACAACCGCCGCCCGGTGGATTTCAACGCACGGCAGCACGCGCTGGCTACCCCACCGGACATCGGCAAGCTGTTGTTCAACTGGCGGGACGGGCGTATCAAACAAGCCTTGATCGCCCAGGTGCTGGCCTTGCGCAAGGCCCATCCTGAACTGTTCCATCGGGGCAGCTACACGCCCCTGGACGTGGTCGGTCGACATGCCGAGCACGTGGTCGCGTTCTGCCGCGAATACCAGGGCAAACGCGCACTGGTGGTGGTGCCGCGCTGGCCCTATCGCCTGCTGGAAAACGGTGTGCATCCCCAGGTCAATGCGCGGGTTTGGGGCGATACCCGAGTGAAATTACCGTTCGCCGCGCCAACCGAAAACTGGAAGGGACTTTTTCATACACGCGCAGTCACACCAGACAAGGAGCTGTTGATCAGCACTGCGCTGGGGGATTTCCCGGTCAACGTCTTTATCGATCCTGATGATCAATCAAGCTGAAATTTTCTGCGAGGAACATTGTGATGAGTACTGAAGACAAACGTGTTCGCGAATTCGCGTATCAGATCTGGGAATCGGAGGGCAAGCCGCAAGGTCAGGATGCGCGCCATTGGGAAATGGCCCGCAAGTTGGCAGAAGCCGAAGCACTGACACCCAGCAAGCCCAAACCCGCCGCCAAACCGAAAACCGCGCCCAAGCCGGCAGCAAAAGCCAAGCCGCCGGCAGCGGCCGCAGGCAAACCGGCCGCGCCAGCGGCTAAAAAGCCGGCGGCCACAAAGAAGCCCAAGCCGTAAGCCCTGTGCCGTCATGAACCTCCGGCCGGCAACCCCGGCCGGAGGTCAGCCACTTGCCCGATTATTAGCTGACCCCTCGTCAGCAGGGCTACGTTCGGCCCAAAAAAAGACCCATGCAGGAGCAACACAATGAGCAAAGCCGATAAAAAACAGGCCCCCCCGGCCCACGAACCATCGCGGATTCGCGAAGGTTTGCCCTTCCCCCTGGGGGCGACCTGGGACGGCCTGGGTGTCAACTTTGCCCTGTTCTCGGCCAACGCTACCAAAGTCGAGTTATGCCTGTTCGACGACGCTGGCGTGGTCGAGCTGGAACGTATCGAACTCCCCGAATACACCGATGAAATCTTCCACGGCTACTTGCCCGACGCCCACCCCGGGCTGATTTACGGCTACCGTGTGTACGGCGCGTATGACCCGGCCAACGGCCACCGTTTCAACCACCACAAATTGCTGATCGACCCCTACGCCAAACAGCTGGTGGGCGAGCTCAAATGGTCCGAGGCGCTGTTTGGCTACACCATCGGCCACCCCGACGACGACCTCAGTTTCGACGAACGCGACAGTGCGCCCTTCGTGCCCAAGTGCAAGGTCATCGACCCGGCGCACACCTGGGGCGACGACCAACCGGTGCGCGTGCCATGGGACCGCACAATCATTTATGAAACCCACCTGCGCGGCATCAGCATGCGTCACCCCTCGGTCGGCGAGGCCGTGCGCGGCACCTGCGCCGGGCTGATGGAAGACGATCTGCTCAAGCACATCCGCCAGTTGGGTATTTCTTCCGTGGAACTGTTGCCGGTACACGCCTTTGTCAACGACCAGCATTTGCTGGAAAAAGGCATGACCAACTACTGGGGCTACAACAGCATCGCCTTCTTCGCCCCGGACCCGCGCTACCTGGCCAGCGGCAAGATCGCCGAGTTCAAGGAGATGGTCGCGCACCTGCACGAAGCCAAGCTGGAAGTGATTCTCGACGTGGTCTACAACCACACCGCCGAAGGCAACGAGCGCGGCCCGACCCTGTCCATGCGCGGCATCGACAACGCTTCCTACTACCGCCTGATGCCGGACGACAAGCGCTTCTATATCAACGACTCCGGCACCGGCAACACCCTCGACCTGAGCCACCCGTGCGTGCTGCAGATGGTCACCGACTCCCTGCGTTACTGGGCCACCGAGATGCACGTCGACGGTTTCCGCTTCGACCTGGCGACCATCCTCGGCCGTTATCGTGACGGGTTCGACGAGCGCCACAGTTTCCTCGTCGCCTGCCGTCAAGACCCGGTGCTGCGCCAGTTGAAACTCATCGCCGAACCCTGGGACTGCGGCCCCGGCGGCTATCAGGTGGGCAACTTCCCGCCGGGCTGGGTGGAATGGAACGACCGCTTCCGCGACACCGTGCGCGCCTTCTGGAAAGGCGATGACGGCCAGCTGGCGGACTTCGCCGGGCGCATGACCGCATCCGGCGAGATGTTCAACCACCGTGGCCGCCGGCCTTACAGCTCAGTGAACTTCATCACCGCCCACGACGGTTTCACCCTGCATGACCTGGTGTCGTACAACGACAAGCACAACGAAGCCAACGACGAAAACAATCAGGACGGCAGCAACAACAACCTGTCCTGGAACCATGGCGTCGAAGGCCCCACCGACGACC
Organism: Pseudomonas veronii; assembly: GCF_002028325.1. NCBI lineage: Bacteria > Pseudomonadati > Pseudomonadota > Gammaproteobacteria > Pseudomonadales > Pseudomonadaceae > Pseudomonas > Pseudomonas veronii. The sequence continues at coordinate 3,747,943 of NZ_CP018420.1, forward strand.
CGGAAATCAACGCCCTGCGCCTGCGCCAGATGCGCAACTTCTTCGCCACCCTGCTGCTCGCCCAAGGCACGCCGATGCTGGTGGCCGGGGATGAGTTCGCGCGCACCCAGCACGGCAACAACAACGCCTACTGCCAGGACAGCGAGATCGGCTGGGTCAACTGGGAGCTGGACGATGACGGCAAGGCGCTGCTCAAGTTCGTCAAGCGCGTGATCAAACTGCGCATGACGTACCCGATCCTGCGCCGTGGCCGCTTCCTGGTGGGCGACTACAACGAAGACATCGGCGTGAAGGACGTCACCTGGCTCGCGCCGGATGGCAACGAGATGAGCACCGAGCAGTGGGAAGACAGTCACGGCCGTTGCCTGGGCATGCTGATGGATGGCCGCGCCCAGGAGACCGGGATTCGCCGTCCGGGTGGCGATGCCACGTTGTTGCTGGTGGTCAACGCCCATCACGACTTGGTCAATTTCCGCCTGCCCCCCGTGCCGGAAGGCCAGTTCTGGACCTGCATGCTCGACACCCATGACACGACGATACGCGGGCAGGAACGCTTTGATTTCCACCATGAGTACGCGGTCACCGGGCGCTCGCTGCTGCTGTTTGAACTGCAGCACGACGAAGAGGTGTGACATGGGCCTGCATGGATTCCTTCAAGGCTACCAAGGCTATGCGGACACGCAGGCCCTGGGCGCGGCCTTGAAGGCGCTGCAGGCCGAGGGGCTGGACCGCCTGCCGCTCCCCGGCAGCGGCCAGACCCTCGAACGGTTCAGCCGCTTGGCCCAGGTCGCCGGACACGACCTGCGCTTGTGCAAGTTGTTCGAAGGTCACACCGATGCCTTGGCGATCATTGCCGAGCTGCGCAGCCCCTTGCCGCCGGAGGGCAGCCTCTGGGGCATGTGGGCGGCAGAACCGCCGACGGCCAGGGTGCGGGCGCGGCGCAACGGCCATCGTCTGGTGCTGCAGGGGCGTAAAGCCTGGTGTTCGGGAGCGACGGTGGTCAGCCATGGGTTGTTGACGGCCTGGGACGAGGAGGATCGCCAGCAATTGGTCGCAGTGGAGATGGGCCAGCCCGGCATCTGCGTGACCGATGAGGGGTGGCAGGCGGTAGGCATGGCGGCCACCGGCAGTGTCGATGTCCTGTTCGAGGCGGCCAGCGGGATTGGCATCGGCAGGCCCGGCGACTACCTCGCCCGCCCCGGCTTCTGGCAAGGCGCCGTCGGTATCGCAGCGTGCTGGTATGGCGCGGCGCAACGCCTGGCTGAAGTGCTGCGCGAGCAGTGCAACAGGCGTGCGGAACCGCATGCCCTGGCCCACCTCGGCGCGGTCGACAGCGCGTTGAACAGTGCCGCCTGCGTGCTGCGTGCCAGTGCGCGGCAGATCGACCGCGCCCCGCTGGCCGATGCCAGGCAACTGGCCCAACAGGTACGCGCGTCTCTCGAAGACACGGTTGAACAGGTCATGCGCCACGTCGGTCGCGCCGCCGGTGCGGGGCCTTTTTGCAAAGATCCGCACTTTGCCCAACTGATGGCGGACCTGCCGGTGTATGTACGTCAAAGCCATGCCGAGCGTGACCTGGCCGCCCTCGGTGAACAGGTTGCCGCCGAGCCACCTGGGAGGTGGCAGTTATGAAAGCCAATCCGATCGTGGGCCAGGGCACGTCGCTGCATCAGTGGCAGACCTCGTCCCACATGGCTGAACTGGCGCCGATCAGCGTCGAACAGTTGGTACCCGAAGGGCATCGCGCAGTGATCATCGCACCGCACCCGGACGATGAAGTGCTGGGCTGCGGCGGCCTGTTGCAAGGCTTGGCCGCGCTGGGTCGGGCGATCCAGTTGATCTCCGTCACCGATGGCAGCGCCAGTCACCCCGGTTCGCGGCGCTGGTCGGTGGAGCGCCTCAGCGTGGTGCGCCCGCAGGAGTCGGCCCAGGCCTTGCACCGCCTCGGCTTGCCGCTGCACCGGTTGAAGTGGCTGCGCGCCGGGTTTACCGACAGCCAGGTCGCCGCCCGCGAAGCGCAGTTGGCCGCGTTCATTGAGCGCCACCTCAAACCCAGGGACGTGGTGTTCACCACCTGGCGCGAAGACGGCCACTGCGACCATGAAGCCGTCGGCCGCGCCAGTGCCAGTGCCGCACTGGCGGTCGGCGCGACCCTGTACGAGTTGCCCGTGTGGACCTGGCACTGGGCAACCCCGGAAGACAGTCAGGTACCGTGGCATCGCGCGCGCAAACTCCCGCTGAGTTGCCAAGTCGTCGCGCGCAAGCGCCATGCCATCCACGCGTTCGCCAGCCAATTGGAGGGCGATCCGCAGATCGGCTTGCCGCCGGTGCTGGCACCGTATGTCGTCGAGCGTTTGCTGCAGCCTTTTGAAGTGGTGTTTGTATGAGCGTAGCGACACCGTATTTTGATCGGCTGTTCGCCGACAACGATGACCCCTGGGCCTTCCGTCAACGCTGGTACGAGCGGCGCAAGCGCGCGCTGACCTTGGCGCTGTTGACCCGCCCGCGTTACGCCGCGATTTTTGAGCCCGGCTGCGCCAATGGTGAACTGAGCGTCGAACTGGCGCCGCGTTGTGACCGCCTGGTGTGCTGCGATACCGCGGCCGCGGCAGTGGCCCTGGCCAAGACACGTCTGATGGGATTTCCCCATGCCCAGGTGCAGCAGAGTCGCCTGCCCGCACAGTGGCCTGACGGCCGCTTCGACCTGATCGTGCTGAGCGAGCTGTGTTACTACCTCGACGCCGATGACCTCACCCGCCTGATCGACTGCGCCCTCGCCGCGCTGAGCGACGACGGTCAACTGCTGGCCTGTCACTGGCGCGCGCCGATCGACGGCTGCCCGCAAACCGCCGCCCAAGTGCATGCGCTGCTCGAGCAACGGCTGGCCATGCCGTGTGTTGCGCGGCACCACGACAGTGACTTCCTGCTCGACCTCTGGAGCCGCGACGGTACATCGGTCGCCACCCATGAGGGCCTGCGTTGAGCGGCCTGAAACGGGCCCGTTAAAAAAAATCGAAGTTACAAGATGTGAAAGCAGCGAATCCTTGTCTATGCTGAGGACGCCTTGCCGGCAATCCAGGATTGAAATGCCGAGCAATCGCTGCAGCGGAGCCTGCGGCGACTAAAAAGAGCGTCGTCCCGTCCACGGGCTACGACCCAGCATCAATTGACAAGGACGTGCCCGCCATGAAACCCGCCTCCCTCAGCGAAAGCCGCCGCGGTCCAGCGCAGATCTGGAACAGTGCCCCGCAGTTGGCGCAAATCCCCGCCATTCATCCTCACTCGCTGGTGCCTGCGGGTGCGCGGGTGGTCATCATCGCGCCCCACCCCGGCGATGAAGTGTTGGCCTGTGGCGGTTTGCTGCAACGGCTGAGCACCCTCGAACACCCGATGCTGTTGATTTCCATCACCGACGGCAGCGCCAGCCACCCCGGCTCGAATGTCTGGCCGGCGAGGCGCTTGAGCGTGGTGCGGCCCCAGGAAAGCGTCGAAGCGCTGCGCCGGCTGGGCATGCCGCTGCACAGCCTGAAGTGGATTCGCGGCGGCTTTCGCGATGACGCGCTGGCCGCCAGCGAACACCCCATGAGCCAACTCATCGCCCGATATCTACAGCCCGGCGATGTGGTCTTCAGCACCTGGCGCAACGACGGCAACGCCGACCACGACGCCGTCGGCCGTGCCAGCGCCAAGGCATGCAGCCTGGTCGGGGCGCGTCTGTATGAGCTGCCGATCTGGGCCTGGCATTGGACGGCGCGGGAAGGTTCGATGATCCCCTGGCAGCGTGCGCGCAAGGTGCGCCTCGACACCTGGAGCGTGGCGCGCAAGCTGCATGCGGCCCATGCCTATGCCAGCCAACTGGCCGGAGACCCGGAGATCGGGCTCGCGCCGATGCTCGCCCAGGTGTTGCTGGAGCGGATGCGCGAGCCCTATGAGATCGTGTTCGTCTAGAAGCCCACTCGTCTATACCTGTTATTTCTGACAGTAGCGGCCCGTTTGATGTGCGACTAAGGTGCAAAAAACCTGCACTGCTTAAGGCGCAGTCGAGAAAGCCATGCCAACCCTTTGCATTGGCCGATGTTTTCAGAATCGGGTAACCGGTACTCCCTGATCCGTATCGTTCGTTGTTGCCATGGTCCGAACGCACCTGCTTGTCCAGGTGCCGGGAGATGTTCCCTTCGAACGAGGACGGGTCATGCGCGCACCAACATCTTCTTTGTTGTACCTGGGCATCAGCTCAATCATCGCCGTGACGGCGTGGCCACTCCCCTCTTATGGCGCATGCACGATCAACAACAGCGCCGGCGACGACATCTCCACCTGCGACAGTGCCTCGGCACCGGGGTTTACCGACACCGGTGGCAACAACACCCTGAATATCAGCGGCAGCGGCGCCATCAACGGCAATGTCACCTTTGGTGCGGGTAACGACCTGGTGGACGTGAACGGGCCGACGGCGGCGCTCAACGGTGCGCTGAACCAAGGCGACGGCGCGAATATTTTCCGCCTGAACCTGGGCACCGTCAGCGGTTCGGTCACCCAAGGCGCAGGCGCGGATGTGGTACAGATCACCGGTGGGCAGGCGGGTGCAATAAGCCAAGGCGGCGGCATCGACAGCTTTGCCATGAGCGGCGGCACCATCGCTTCCCTGGCCCAGGGCGATGGCCTGGACACCTTCAACATGAGCGGCGGGGTCATCACCGGGGCGTTTGAAGATGGCGACCAAGCCACGATGAGAAGCGGCACCATTGGCCGGGTCGATATGAAGCTCGATAACAACGTGTTCGACATGCAAGGCGGCACCATCCTGGGCAATCTGGTCACCGGGTTCGGCAATGACCATATTCTCGTCTCGGGCACCAGTTACATCGGCGGCAACATCAGCACCAGCGGCGGCGATGACTTGATTGAAGTCAGCGGCGGCACGGTCAACGGGCAAATCCTCGCCAGTTTCGGCAAGGACCAGTTGATCTGGCACGATGGCGGCAAGGTCAACGGTTTGATCGTCATGGGCGCCGACGACGACACCGCGCTGCTGAAAAACCTCAACGAAACGTCGCTGTCCTCCAACCCCTTGGTGGATGGTGGCCTGGGTAACGACACGCTCACATTCGACAACACCCAGACCGACGTCCCCGCACGCTATACCGGCTGGGAACAGGTGCTGCTGGATAACGGCTCGGACCTCAAGCTGGGCGGTGCCTTCGTGCTGGGCGACAGCGCAACCGGCAGCGGCATCATGAGCCTCGACGGTTCGAGCAAATTGACTGTCACCAACGGTTCGATCGACCCCTTTACCGCCGGCCAATCCGTCACCTTGAACAACGGCGGCCTGATCGACATGACCACCGGCAGTACCAGCGCCACCGACACCCTGACGGTGAACGGGAACTACAACGGCAACACTGGCCGACTCGCCTTGCAAAGCGTCTTGGGCAACGACGGCTCACCCAGCGATTTGCTGGTGATCGGCACGGGCCAGATCAGCGGCACTACCGCTATCAGCGTGACCAATCTCGCCGGGCCGGGGGCCGAAACCGTGCAGGACGGCATCCAGGTGGTCCGCGCAATCAACGGCGCCAGCGGCGCCGGCACCCAGTTCACCCTGGCAAACCGGGTTTCCGCAGGCGCCTTCGACTACTACCTGTTCAAAGGGGGCGACAACGCGGGCACGGGCGAAAACTACTACCTGCGCTCTTCAGTGCCGGTGGCGCCGCTGCCGGGCCCGGTGACGCCGCTCCCCGAACCGGTGGTGGGCACCCCTGAACTGCCGACCAATCCGGGCCTCACGCCGATCCCGATCTATCGCCCGGAAGTACCGATCTACGCGGTGTTGTTTCCTGCCGCGCAACAAATCGTACAGGCCATGCTCGGCACCTATCACGAACGCATGGGCGATCAGCGCCAACAACAGCAGACCGGTGCGTTTCCTGCCGGTTGGGGGCGTGTGTATGGCAACAGCAGCCGCCAGAGCTTTGCCGGCACGGTGAGCCCGACGCTGGACAGTTCGATCTCCGCCTTCCAGATCGGTACCGACGTGTACGCGAGCGCTACCGCCAACGGCGCGGTGCAGCGAGTCGGCTTCTTCGTCGGCCACAGCCGCTTGAAAGGTGACGTGAAAGGCTTCAACGGCGGCTGGCAAGACAAGGCCGCTGGCAACACCACCTTGCGCGGTGACAGCCTGGGCGTTTACTGGACACTGATCGGCGCCAACCAGGCCTACCTCGATCTGGTGCTGATGGGCACCCGTTTCGATGGCAATAACGAATCGGACCGTGGGGTGAAGATGAAAACCCGCGGGCATAACGTCGCCGCATCCGTCGAGGTCGGCAGGCCGTTCCAGATGACCGCCGATTGGGTGGTTGAGCCCCAGGCTCAACTGATCCTGAGCCGAACCAAACTGGACAGTCAGAACGATGGCATCTCCGACGTGGCCTACAACGCCGACACCAACGTCACCACGCGCCTGGGCATACGCCTGCGCGGCGACTATCAGGTCCGTGGCCTGCCGTTGCAGCCCTACGCGCGGGCCAATATCTGGCACACCGCCGCCGGGCAGAACACCGTCACCTTTAACCATGTGACAGACATCGACACCGAACAGAAATCCACCACCCTGGGCCTGAGTCTGGGCGCCACGCTGGAGGTGGCCAAGGGCGTCAGCCTGTACAGCGAAGTCGGCTATAACCGCAACCTGGACAGCCAGATGCTCAACGGCCGACAAGGCACCGTGGGCCTGCGAATGGAATTCTGACGGCGATTTTTTTCGCGGTGCCGTCGATTTGAGCGCCAGCCCATTGGCACCCGCTAGCCCACGCAGCGGCGGATGATTTCGCGCTGGGAGGGTGATCTGTCCCCCCGACAGATGTGAAAAATTTGTTAAGTAATTCTCCCCCAAGTCTTTTTTGCGCGGATTCAATCTGCCACACTCACGCGAATAATTATCAATACGTTTATTATTCGCCATGGATGGCGCTCGGGGGAGGCTCAGATTCATGTCCGCTCAACAACCTGTCGGTACGCGTTTTTCACCCAGTCTATTGGCATTGGCCATCTGCCTCGGCGGCACCCAGACAACGCTGGCGGCCGATACCGAAAAGGCCGCGGCACCGCTTGAACTGGGCGCCACCGAGATCAGCGGCCAGGCACTCGGCGAGACCACCGAAGGCACCCAGTCCTACACCACCGGTGCTATGGCCACAGCCACCAAGTTGCCGCTGACCATGCGCGAAACCCCGCAGGCCGTGACCGTGATCACCCGCCAGCGCATGGACGACCAGGCCATGACCAGCGTCAACGATGTGGTCAAGAACACCCCCGGCCTGTTCCTCAGCCAGTCCAGCGGCCCCGGCCGGCAGACCTACAGTTCGCGCGGCTTCGACATCGACAACATGATGTTCGATGGTCTACCCAGCGCCTACTCGGGCTACGCCAACAGCGTGCAGCCCAACCTGGCGATGTTCGACCGGGTCGAAGTGATCCGCGGCGCGACCGGCCTGGTCACCGGCGCCGGCAACCCTTCGGCGGCGATCAACTTCGTGCGCAAGCGCCCCACCGCTACGCCGCAGGTGTCGATCACCGGCGCGGCCGGCAGTTGGGATGACTATCGCATGGAGCTCGATGCTTCCAGCGCCTTGAACGACAGCGGCACCCTGCGCGGCCGCGTCGTCGGCTCGTACCGCGACGCCAACAGCTTCCGCGACAACGAAACCAGCGACCACGGCCTGTTCTACGCGATCAGCGAAGCCGACCTCAGCGAAGACACCACTGCCACCCTCGGTTTCTCCCGGCAGGAAGACCAGACCAACTTCTTCTGGGGCGGCCTGCCCATCGGCACCGATGGCCATCACCTGAACCTGCCCCGCTCCACCAACCCCGGCAGCGACTGGGAAAACAAGGAGCTGACGATCAACACTGTATTCGGCGACGTCCAGCACCGCTTCGACAATGGCTGGAAACTCAACGTCGCCGGCTCCGCGTCGCAGTTGGACGGCGTGTTCACCGGCAGTTACCAATCGCGCTACCAGACCGAGCTGGCGCGCACCGCCTACCAGTCGCATCAGGACGACAAACAGTACGCCTTCGACACCTTCGCCAGCGGCCCGGTCGACGCCTTCGGCCGCACCCACGAAGTGGTGGTCGGCACCAGCAAACGCATCTACGACGCCACCTCCAAGGAATACAGCCCTTACGACACCAATTACCCGCTCAACGGCGCCAAACCCGACTTCCAACGCAACGGCAAAACCCACACCCTCACCACCCAGGACGGCGTCTACCTGACCACGCGCCTCAACCTGGCCGACCCGCTCAAGGTGATCCTCGGCGCACGCTTGGACTGGTACGACTATGACGACCGCCAAAGCCAGGACGGCGACTACAAAGTCACCCGCAACCTGACGCGCTACGCCGGGGTGATCTACGACCTCGACGAGCACCACTCGGTCTACGCCAGCTACACCGACATCTTCAACCCGCAAAGCAGCAAGGACCTCTCGGGCAAGGTGCTGGAACCGATCGTGGGCGAAAACTACGAAGTCGGCATCAAGGGCGAATATTTCAACGGTGCGCTCAACGCCAGCCTGGCGGTGTTCCAGATCGACCAGAAAAACCGCGCCACCACCGCCGCCACCCAGGCCGGTTGCCCGGTGCTCACCTGCTACGCAGCCGCCGGCCTGGTGCGCAGCCAGGGCATCGACCTGGAACTGCAAGGCGCCCTCACCGAAAACTGGCAAGTCGGCGGCGGCTTCACCTACACCCGCGCGCATTTCATCAAGGACAGCGACCCGGCCAATGACAACCAGCGCTTCAGCTCCGATACACCGGAGCGCCTGTTCAAACTCACCACGTCCTACCGCTTCCAGGGCCCGCTGGAAAAACTGCGCATCGGTGGCAACGTCTACTGGCAGAGCCGCATGTACAACGACATCGCCCTCACCAACGGCAGCTATCGCCTGGAGCAAGGCAGCTACGCGGTGGCGGACGTGATGGCCGGTTACCAAGTGAACCAGCACCTGGACCTGCAAGTGAACGCCAACAACATCTTCGACCGCACCTACTACTCGGCGATCGGCAACAGCACGATCTGGGGCTCCACCGACACCTACGGCAACCCGCGCAGCTTTGGAGTAACGGCGAAGTACAGTTTCTGACGCTGATGAGGCCGCTCGGGTAGCCGTTCTCGATCTTCAGGCAGGCGCAAAAGACGCACGAACGCGGGTTTCATCCGTGCTCTGCGAACTGCTGAGCTGACCGGCTTCATTGAGCACCTTCAACGCGCCATCGGCCTCCACCGTAAAGCCGTATTTCGTGCCGGCCAAATCCGGATAAGTCGCCGCCAGCGTTGACTGGAATGTCTTGAACGTGGCGTTCAGCACGCTTTGCGCGCCTTTGGCGATCTCGATGATCCGAGGAAGCGCTCGTGATGCGGAGCGGCCGACCCACGTATCGATAGCCTCCAGCGACTGCATTGGTTCAGCGTCTGCGCTGGGATGGTAGACAGCCGCCGGGCCGGCGCTGGCCACGGCGTCCTTCGCGAGGTCCGTCAGAGGCTAGGCCACGAGTATCTGGTCGGCAGGCGTAAGGTGGTATTGGCGGGCGGGATATAGGTAGAACTGAGGGTAAGTACCATTTCATCGGTCCATGATTGAGTGGTTCACAGCGGTTATCGACGTCAAGGGGGCAAACTTTAGGACATGGATTGTCTTCCCCCCTCAAGCCCCTTTATCCTCGACCCTCCCCGCCAGAACCCGGAACCGCCATGGACCTCACCACCCTCGTCCTCTTCCTACCCGCCTGCTTCGCCCTGAACATGGCACCCGGTCCCAACAACCTGCTGTCCGTCAGCAACGCCACGCGCTACGGCTACCGCACTGCCTGCCTCGCCGGCATCGGCCGCCTGCTCGCCTTCGCCGGCATGATCGCCCTCGCCTCCGCCGGGTTGGCGGTGGTGCTGCAAACGTCGGAGTTGTTGTTCTACGCGATCAAGATCGTCGGTGCGGCGTATCTGTTCTATCTGGCGTTGCAACTGTGGCGGGCCGATCCGCAGGCGCAGAGCGAATCGATTACGGCCAAGGTAGGAACATGGGCGTTGGCGCGTCAGGAGTTTCTGGTAGCCGCGGGCAACCCGAAAGCCATCCTGATCTTCACCGCCTTTCTCCCGCAATTCGTGGTGCCCGGCCAGCCCATCACCCCACAGTTCGCCCTGCTCGGCGCACTGTTCCTGGTGCTGGAATGGATCGCCATCAGCCTCTACGCCTATATGGGCCTGCACATGCGCCGCTGGTTCGCCGAGCCACGGGGCAAGCGGTTGTTCAATCGCTGCTGCGCGGGGCTGTTGTCTGCGGCGGCGACGGTGTTGCTGATGGCGCGGCGGGCTTGAATGGCGTTCTCAAAGCGGCGGGATGCGCGCGGTGTTGCCTGTCGGCCTCATGGGTTGCTCTTCAAACACCAACACCGCGTTTTCGGGACGAATAAGCAGCAAGCCACGTTCAGGCCCTACTGAGTCGAGGTCTAGCCCCGCGCCTTTGTGCCTAAACATCCGTTTACAACAGCAATAGCCAAATGCCACCATTCGCTCATCTACGATTTGCTACAAGGACGTCGCGTGAGCCACAACTTCAAGTTCTTGACCCTGCCCCACCGCTCCGGCGAGGTCGCCAACATCTTTATCCACGGCTACTCAGCCGGCCACGATATAGAAGACCGGTGCGCGCTGAGCAAATGTATCCCGTCATCCCTCCACGAGTGCATCAACATCTTTGCGTTCTGGCCTTCCGGTCATTGGAGCCAGTTCGATAAGTTATCCAGCAGTAGCGTGGCGGCAATGGCTCGGTTGAACATCTTCGCGGGTACCGCGGCAGCAGTGGCCGATCGCGCCGTCCACTTCAACACCAGCCGCAAGCGCGCCACCGCCATGGGCAAGACACTGCTCTCGCAACTTGAGGGCTACCTGCTCAAACATCACCCCTACGTGTCGAAGGTCAATCTGGTCGGGCACTCGCTCGGCGGGCGGGTCGTCGTGAGTGCGCTACTCGATCTACTCGACAGGCCAACTGATCACGATCTTGAAATTGGCGATGTGTTGTTGATGGCGGCGGCGGCCGAATTGTCGGGAGACGAGGCTCGAGCCATCCGCAAGCGCACAAACTGCAGGCTGTACAATGCTTACTCAAAAGATGACGACGTTCTGCGGTTGAATATGGGCGAAAGCAGCGCGGGTCGCCAGCCAATCGGTAACTGCAAAAACGTTCGGATGGAGTCCTTCGGTCATACAGACTATTGGCCGCGTCTGGAGCAAGTACTCAGGGCATCAGGCTTCCATGGCTACAAAAGTGGCCTGCCGGCGTCGAATCAGCCCCAACTGATCATCAAGAATCCCGATCCGGTCGTGACCGACCATTTCATTTATGACCTGCTCGAACTGACCAGCGATCGAATCCGCAATCAAGTCGCCAAGCACCTGCGTAGCAGCAGTTGGACGACCCTTGAGACCGACCATTCACTGTATCTGCTGACCAAGGAATTCCAACTACTGGGCGGCCACTGCTTGGCCAACCTGGCGCGTAGACGCGGTCTCAAGTATCTACAGATCCTGCTCATGCTGACAGAACACTACGACTTGGTAGACGAGTTGCACGATTGTGCTCGGGTGATTGAGATGGAGGGGTTGCTCATCAGCAAATGCTTCCACTCTTCTTTCGGTGAGGGTCATGTACTCGCGTCAAAACACGACATTGCCCAGCATTTGGAGGTCATGTCCGAGAAAGCTTACTTTGAGCAGGTCGATGCGTTGGCGGCAAGCCTGACCGTTACGTCTTACTTCTCGACCCCTAGCGCACCGGCCCCTGTGTATCGCAAGGCGCACTCAACGCTGACCAGTAAGAACAAGGAGTTAACGCTGGCATCTGCAACGCGACTGCCCTCCCTCACTCATCTGGTTTCGACCGAGCGCATCAAGGCGGCGGTTACGAACCTGAAAAGTGCAGTCAAGCCCGGCTACTCGGCCTTGATTCCCGCGGTTGCGATTCTCTTCTATGCGCGCTTGAAGCTGAATAACGAAGGGCTGCTCTAACCCTAGCGTGCTCAATGGCTGTGCCTCGCCCTCGACACCTCAAACTGTTATTTGAGTACCGCGAAGTGCAGATCATTAATCATTGAGGGGATTGGGAATGACTGGCAGGGCATACGCGGTCAGGCAAGGAGGCCTTAAAACTAAAGAATGGTGGGCGACAGCCGACAACCTGAGCGTGCGAAGGGGGATTTTAGAAGCCCAACCAAGTATCAGACAAGCAAAGTACGCAGGATCGCGATGGGATTTCAAACTGGAAGATCAGCAACTCACGCGACGGACATGGATGCTCAATCGACGCTTTCCGGATCATTCCGGGGTACGGCCTTTAGTGCAGACCCGACAAACATATTCTAAAAACCAACACAACCCACATAAGGCCGCACATGATTATTGTCGTAATAGCCGGAATTATTTTAGCCGTCGTTATGTTCAAGCTATTGCTTCCACTTTTAGGGGAAATGGTAGGCGTGATAATCGGCGGGCTGCTGCTACTTGGCGCAATCGCTTTGTGCGTAGCTTTTCCACCGATCATTATTCTTTTTTTAATCATCGGGTTCATTATTGCCGGCAATAAAAAAACGAAGGACAAGCAATGAGCGTAACGACAGAGAAGGAACTAGCCGACGCGGTAAACCGCAATGAAGACACCATCGTGATTGAAGGCGATCTTGCAAAAAAAACCATTCGGATAAAGGCTACCGGCACGGTTGCATGGGCTGTGGCCATTGGTTCTATATGCATAGTCTTTTATGGCGTCATAGCCACCGTCGGTACGGGTGGTGTTGCCACACCGGTTGCTGGCTTCGCAGCGGTTGCCGGGTCAGGCGGAGCCCTCAGCGTTCTAGGGGCCGCAGCAACTTCGGCGGCTATATCCATGGCCGTTTCGGTGAGAAGCCTTAGTGTCTTAAAAAAGTTAAGAGGCAACTATAAGATAGTGAGTAAGTCGGACAACAAAGTCACGCTTAAGCGCAGCTAAAACAGTGCTTCGCGGTTAGCCCCGGCATCTCACCCAGAACGACCAATTCCGAGCCAATAAATTTATTGCTCGGCGGTCGAATACAATTCATGTTCGGTACTTCGCCAGCTGCTGCGCAGCATTCTATTAGCACTCGAATGAGTTTGGATTCGGGTGTTGCTCACTATTTGCTTAATGCAAACAGCATCGCGCGAGTACCCGCAAGGATCAGCTAACGCCAGCACCTACATCCGATGCTGTTCCAGCAGGAAGTCCACGAACAACCGCACCCGCGCCGGCATTGCCGAGCCACCCACGAACACCGCGTGAATCGGTTCCTCGTCGCCGGGGTTCCAGGCTTCCAGCAGCGGTATCAGATCGCCACGCTGCAGGTCCTCGCTCACGCTGAACTCACCGATACGCGCAATGCCGGCACCTACTCGCGCGAGTTGGGCCAGCGCTTCGCCACTGCTGCATTCGATGTTGCCGCTGACCTTCAGGGAAAACGCTTTTCCGTCGCGGATGAATGGCCAGTTGGGTTCGGCACGTCGGAAGTTGAAGCGTAGGCAGTTGTGCCGCAGTAGATCCTCCGGTTCCAGGGGGATGCCGTGGCGCTGCAGATACGCGGGCGATGCCACCACTACCTGGCCGGTGGCGCCGATCCTGCGTGCGGTCAGCGGGCTGTCGGGCAGATAACCAAAACGTACCGCCACATCGGCCTGGCCGCCGAGAATGTCGACCACTTCGTCGCCGAGGGTGAGGTCGACGACGATGTTCGGGTAGCGCGCGCTGAATGCCGCCACCAAGGGCACGATGGCCAGCCGCCCATGACCAAGCGCGGCGCTGACGCGCAATCGCCCCCTTGGGACGCCCTGGTCGGCGATGGCTTCTTCGACCTCGGCCATGTCGGCCAGGATGCGCCGGGCACCGCGCAGGAACGCCTCACCCTCGGCGGTGAAGGTGAGCGATCGGGTGGTGCGCAACAGCAGCCGAGTGCCAAGACGCTGTTCAGTACGGGCGATGATCCGACTGACCGCCGAGGGTGTCAGCCCCAATGTCCGCGCGGCGGCCGACAGGCTGCCTTCCTGCGCCACGCTGACGAACACGCCCATTTCACCCGATCTGCCGTTGAAGTCCATTTGTGCCCCTTACGCAAAGGTGATTGCCAAAAATGCTATCTACCGCCTGGAAAGACTGAATCGTAGCATTGGCGGCATAGATAAGGAGCCTTCCATGCGTATCAATCCACCACTTGTCGCACTCGCCATGGGTGCCTTTGGCATCGGCGTTACCGAGTTCGCCCCCATGGGCATGTTGCCGAGCATCGCGGCGGATCTCGGTGTTTCCATTCCCGCCGCAGGTCTGTTGGTCAGTGCATACGCCCTGGGCGTACTGCTCGGCGCGCCGCTGATGACCCTGACCACCGGCAGGATTCCACGGCGCTATCTGCTGATCGGACTCATGGCGATTTTCACCCTGGGGAATCTGATGTCAGCCCTGGCGACCGATTACTACAGCCTCATGGTCGCCAGGGTGGTGACCTCACTGAACCACGGCGCGTTCTTTGGCGTCGGCGCCATCGTCGCCGCCAGCGTGGTTGCCCCGCAGAAACGTGCCGGAGCGGTTGCGGCCATGTTCATGGGCCTGACCCTGGCGACCATCGGCGGTGTGCCACTGGCCGCCTGGTTCGGCGAACTGTTCGGCTGGCGCAGCGCATTCTGGGGTATTACCGGCCTCGGTGTGGTGGCCATGGCTGCGTTATGGTTCGCCCTGCCCAACCTGCCGGCGCCGCAAAGCGGCGGTGTACTGGCCGAAATTCGGGTATTGGGCCGTGGCCCGGTGCTGGGGGCGTTGGCCCTCACTGTCGTCGGCTCGGGGGCAATGTTTACCGTCTTCACCTACATCGCGCCGATCCTCAGCAGCGAGACCCACGCGTCCACCGCCTACATCACCGCCATGCTGGTGCTGTTCGGTGTGGGGTTGACGCTGGGCAACGTGTGGGGCGGCAAGGCCGCCGACCGCTCGATAGATCGCACCCTGATCGTTTCGCTGAGCGTGCTCATTCTCGTCTTGCTCGCGTTCACCGTACTGATGCGTTGGCCGCTGCCGGCCGCCGTTGCCATCCTGATATGGGGTATCGCCAGCTTCGCCCTGGTGCCGCCGCTGCAGATGCGCGTCATGGAAGCGGCCAAGGACGCGCCCAATCTGGCCTCGGCGGTGAACATCGGTGCCTTCAACTTAGGCAACGCGATTGGTGCGGCGCTGGGCGGAGCGGTGATCAATGCCGGGCTGGGTTATCCGGCGATTTCCCTGGCCGGAGCAGCAATGGCGGGGCTGGGGCTGCTGATGGTGTTGGCTTTTGCCTGGCGTTCCAGAACGCTCGCAACTGCGGTGGTGTGACGTGCGCGCTGTCACAGCCCAACGGTTCAGGATGAACCGCTTTCGGTACCGCGCCCTTGCGTAATCACTGGCCAGATCATCCCCCGGTGCCTTCCGGCAGCTTGGCAATCACCTTGATCTCGAACTGGTAACCATACAGCCACGTGACACCCACGCCGGTCAGCGTCGGGTGTGGCGCCCGGCCCCAGAACTCCGGCACAACCTTCCAGATCGTCTCGAACGTCGACTCGGGATCGACGATGAAGACGGTGACGTCAATCACATCGTCGAAGGTGCAACCGGCAGCGACCAGGATTGCATTCAGGTTGGTGAACGCGCGTCGGACCTGGGCCTCCAGATCGGGTTCGGGCGAGCCATCTTCGCGACTGCCGACTTGCCCCGACACGAATAAAAAACCATTGGACTTGATCGCCGGCGAATAGCGATTGCGCTCGTAAAGCGCCTGGCGTCCAGGTGGAAAAACAACATCACGCTGCGTCATAGGTGCCTCCATCAATGGGTCAAAGCCGACCCGGAACTAACGATGCAGAGACTGTATGGACTTGTACCTGGGCGATAAACACGCAACCTTAGCCAGCACTGTTTGTAAAATCCAAACAATCCAATCGAGAGCGGGGGTTAGCAATGGACCGTTTTGATGCGATGCAGGCGTTTGCTCGCGTGGTGGAAACTGGCAGCTTCACCAAAGCGGCCGAAACACTGCACATGAGCAAGACCACCGTGACACAACTGGTACAGCAGTTGGAGGCACGGTTGCGGGTTAAATTGCTTAACCGCACCACGCGCAAAGTCAACGTCACGGCCGACGGTGCAGTCTATTACGAGCGAGTGTTACGGCTGCTGGCCGACATGGACGACGCCGAGACCAGCCTGTCCGGCGCCTCGACACTGCCCAGGGGGCGATTGCGAGTGGATGTGCCAAGCCCGCTGGCCAGCATGATTCTAGTCCCCGCATTGCCCGAGTTTTACCTGCGCTACCCGGACATCCAGATCGACATGGGCGTCAGCGACCGGATCGTGGATATGATCGGTGAGAACATCGATTGCGTGGTGCGCGGCGGCGAGATAAAGGATCAGTCGCTGATGGCCCGGAAGGTTGGCGACCTCCAGCTTGGCGTTTTCGCCGCACCGAGCTACCTGGCCCGCGTCGGTATCCCCGCGCATCCGCGGGAGCTGGAAGATTCGCAACACCGTATCGTCGGCTTCTTGTGGGCGCGCACCGGTAAAGCCCTGCCCTACTCCATGCGCAACCACGCTGAGAGCCTCCAGGTCAAAGGCCGCTATGCGCTGGCAGTCGACGATGGCAACGCCTACCTCGCGGCCGGCCTGGCCGGGCTGGGTGTGCTTTGGCTGCCCAAGTACATGTCCACGACCTACGAAGCACGCGGCGAATTGGTGCCCCTGTTCAAGGACTGGCGTCTCGATCCGATGCCGATCTACGTGGCATTTCCACCGAACCGGCATATCAGCATCAAGGTGCGCGTGTTCATCGATTGGGTCGCGCAGCTGATGGCGCAGCATGCGCCTGTTGATGAGCGACGTGATTCGTGACTGTGGCGTTGGGGCAGACGTTTTGGTCATCTGCGTATTCTTCGTCCTTGGAGGTCTGCTTGAGAAAGTCGTAGGCATTCCTGGCCCCATCATGCTGATTCTGGCTGCTGTACCCTTTAAATACGTCCGCGTTCTGCCCAAAAAACTGGAAAAGGCGCAAACGCTTTCTACAAGTTGGTGTCCGCCGCCTTCATCTGACCGGTAATGATCGGCTTGGGCGTGCTATATGTTCCATTGGATAGCATCGTAAAAGTCTTTTCCATCGGCTATGTACTAGTCTGCGTATTCGCGATGATGAACCAACATTCTGCCCTACCAAGGTACGAGTTCTAGGATAACGCATCCATCCGTCCCGCTCTCCCCAGGGAGTCCAGGATCCGCCGGCAAACCTTTGATGATATCATGCGGATTGGACATGAGCCCCATTAAACCTCCTTTACCTCCTGCGCCCGCCCCTGTACACGCCTCCAAGAGACTACCCGCTGCGCCGGCGCCAGGTGTTCTCCACGTTCCAGTATCACCGGAAAGTCCAGGCGCCTCTGAGATTGGATTAGCGTCAGGAAATCGACATGCCACACTGAGCCCCCCTCCCGCGCCCCCCGTTCTTATTTCAGAGCGTTTTGAAAACTCAAAAGAAGTCCCTGTACCCCCTGAACCTCCAGCGGCCATCATACCGCTCTGACTGCCATATATTGGATTACGCGATGCGGTGGCTGTATCAGTGGTGGTAATACTGGTATCACCTCCATTTTCGCCTTTTTTTCCACCGGGATTACCGGTAGCACCTCCCATGCCTCCCTTACCTCCCGCACCAACATTAATCTTGATGGCCAGGACTTGGTTATCCATTGACGGCGGATAGAAGTTGCACGTTTTGACTGCACCACTCCCACCGCCGCCACCGGAGGACAAATTTGGTTCGAGCATATTGGCGTACATGCTCCCGGAATCGGTGCCAGTGCCAAAACCAGGGTCACCACCAGAACCACCACCTCCACCGCCAACCATCGTGACCTGTATGCTGTGAATCGTTCCAAAAGCAGGAGCGGTGTATTCGTAGGTGCCAGCCGTTTTGTAAACCATTTTTTCAAGCGCAAAAGCAGAGGTGGTAACACCAATCAAGATCACACCACAGAGGAGCACAGTTTTACCGTTTGACTTGACCATAAGAGTTATCACCTTTGATTAATAGCAAATACCCAACGATATTCATGGAGGTCAATTCACTAATAAACCGCCCATTTTCTCAGAAACTTCGTAATCCAGAGTAGGGTTAAACACCCGGCAGATAACCTGTGATAAATGACAGTTTTTAATACGAAATTGGAATAACTCGTAATCATCTGCGCGGTGTTCTGCTGCGGATTTCCCTCACCACAGGACAAGCGGATATCCACGTAGTGCTGCACGAGGCGGCGCCATCTCCCTGATCTAAACTCCACACACCCATTCACCGTGGAGACCGAACATGAACAACAAAAACACCCTGTGCCTCTGGTACAACGGCACCGCCCTGGACGCTGCGACGTTTTATGCCAAGACCTTCCCGGACAGTGCGGTGAAGGCGTTACACCGCGCGCCGGGGGATTATCCCGCAGGTAAACAGGGCGACATTCTGACCGTCGAGTTCACCGTGCTGGGCATCCCGTGTCTCGGCCTGAATGGCGGTCCGGCATTCCCGCACACCGAGGCGTTTTCCTTTCAGGTGGCTACCGATGACCAGGCCGAGACTGATCGGCTGTGGAACGCCATCATCGACAACGGTGGCCAGGCCAGTGCCTGCGGTTGGTGCAAGGACAAGTGGGGCCTGTCGTGGCAGATCACGCCGCGTGTGTTGTCGGCCGCCGTGACCCATGCCGACCCGGCGACGGCCAAGCGAGCCTTCGAGGCGATGATGACCATGACCAAGATCGACATTGCCGCGATTGAGGCCGCAGTGGCTAATCCCTGACCGACAACGATCGTTTCACCGCCCAGGCACTGTTCAAGTGCCTGGGCCGTGCAACCTGCCGGTAACTACGCAGGGCTTGACACATTTACTCACACCCCCTGAAGATGGAGCCCTCATTCAGGGTGTGTCAGCTCATGCTTGCAACGTCTTTCGTTAACCTTTCCGTCATTGGCTTGATCGCCAAGGCGCAAGGTTGCGTTGCGCGCGCCCTCAAATCGAAGAAACAGTCGCTCATGTGACCGGGGCGCGCTGTCCCGTCAGATGAGCTGACAGGACATTGAGCGCGACGGACACCCTGCCCTTGCACAATTCCTTCTGCCCTTCTGACGGTGACTTAATCGGTCAATCATCAGGAGAGAGTGCATGTCAGCGTTTCAAGGTATCTGGGTTCCCGTGGTCACGCCGTTTCAGGACGGCGCCATCGACTTTATCGGCTTGCGCCGGCTGGTTGAGCATCTGCTGGAAAAGCACGTGGCCGGGATCATGGTCTGCACCACCACGGGCGAAGCCGCGGCGTTGAGCCGCCAGGAACAACTGGCGGTGCTGGATGCGGTGTTGCAGTGGGTGCCGGCGCACCGCGTGGTGATGGGCCTGGCGGGATATAACCAGATTGAACTGTTGCAGTTCCAGGGCGAAATCCTCAAACGCCCGGTGGCCGGGCTGTTGGTGCCGGCGCCCAGCTATATCCGTCCGTCCCAGAGCGGCCTTGAAGCGTTCTTCCGCACGGTGGCCGATGCCTCCGGTGTGCCGATCATTCTCTATGACATTCCCTATCGCACCGGCGCGACCTTCGAACAGGCCACGCTGCTGAACATCGTCGCCCATCCACGCATCGTCGCGGTCAAGGACTGTGGCGGCAACCTGGGCAATACCCTGGCGCTGCTGGCCAGTGGGGCGGTGGATGTGCTGTGTGGCGAGGACATCCAGATCTTTAACGCGTTGTGCCTTGGCGCCAGTGGGGCGATCGCAGCGTCGGCACATGTACACACCGAGCGGTTCGTGGCGCTGTGGCAGCAGGTGCGGGATAACCAGTTGAGCGAGGCGCGGCAGACGTTTTTCCAGTTGCTGCCGTTGATCGATACGTTGTTTATGGAGCCCAACCCGGCACCGGTCAAGGCGGCGCTGGCCGTGCAGGGGCTGATCGGCAGTGAATTACGCGCACCGATGCAGCGGGCCGGCGATGCCACCGTCAGCCGTCTGCAAGCGTTGCTGTGAAGCCGGTTGATTGAGTGTCCCGCGCCACCTGCAACCGGTGTAACGTGATGTTGCGCACCTGCTGCTTGCTCAGTTCGATATGCCGCTTGAGCAGCTGCTGCGCCTCTTCACCGCGCCGTTGCAGGATAGCGTCGAGTATCTGCGCGTGTTCTTCGTAGGTCGCCGCGATCCGCGATGCCTGGGTAAAGTCGAGCCGGCGGATGATGCGGATTTTTTCCGTAATGGCGTAGTGCATGCGCGCCATTTCGCGGTTGCCGGTGGCTTCCACCAGGGCGCAGTGAAAGCGCTCGTCCAGCGCGGACACCTCCTGGGTGTCCTGCTGGCGTTCGCCCTCCTCCACCTGCCAGATCGCCTGTAACCCTTGCAACAGCGCAGGGCGCGGTTCATCCATCAGGCATAAACGGTTGACCGCCGCCAGTTCCAGAATGATCCGCAGGTCATACAGCTCTTCGAAGTAGGTGAAGTCGAACGGTTTCACCTGCCAGCCACTGCGGAAGTACACCTCCAGGTAACCTTCCTTCTCCAGACGATAGAGCGCCTGACGCACCGGGGTGCGGCTGACGTTCATGCGCTCGGCCACTTCGCCTTCGCTGAAGCGGTCGCCCGGCAGCAGGCGAAAGTCGAAGATATCCGCCTTGAGCTGCGCGTAGATGCGTTCGGCCAGGCTGTCGGGGCGCGCCTTGGGATTTTTCAGGGTTGAGCCCGGCATGCTTAGCCCCGGCTCGCGATAAAGGCGCGCCAGCCGCCGAATTCGGTGATGTCGAGCGCATCGGCCAGGGCCCAGGGTTCGCAGATAAAGCCTTTGACGCTGCGCCCGTCGGTCAGGCTCAGGTTGCCGATGCCCAGCGGTGCGGGGACTTCGGCGACGAACTCGCCAAAGCGGGCGATGGGCATGTCCCACAGCTCGACGATGATCGAGCGGCCACTGTCCGCCCTGGCCAGCCCCGGCTTGGGCGGCACGGTGCCCGGTAGCGCGTAGAGTCGATAGCTGTCGGCGGTCAGTGTTTGCTCCACCAGCACCGCATTGCGCGTGGTCAGTTGGAAATTCAGCGGCATGCCGCTCAGGTGCGCGCCGACCACCGCCAGGCGCACACTGCCGGGCGCGGGGGTTGGTGCGGCCGGTGCGGGCAACTCGCGCGCGGTGGCGCCCAGCGGCAGGCCGAGGCCGGCTTGCCAGCGCTTGCCCAAGTGGGCCAGGGCCGTGTCGTGCCAGGCCGGCGCCAACAAGGTGATGCCGCTGGGCAAGCCATCTGCGCGCAAGCCGGCGGGCAGCGCCAGCGCGCACAGGTCCGCCAGGTTGGTGAAGTTGGTGTAATAGCCGAATTGCGAGTTGTAGCGCACCGGCTCCAGCGCCATCTCGGCCTGGGTGCGAATCGTCGGCGAGGTCGGCACCAGCAATGCGTCGAAGCCTGCCAGCGTGTCGTTGATGCGCCGGCTCAGGTCGGCGCGCAGGTATTCGGCTTTGTAGGCGTCGCAGGCGCTGTACTCAAGCCCGTTTTCGACGATGCCGCGCACCACCGGGTTGATCGCGTCCGGCTGCTGTTCAAGCATGCTGTGCAGGGCGACCGTGCGCTCGGCGACCCATGGGCCGAAATACAACTGGTCCGCCAGCGCCTTGAACGGGCTGAAATCCACCGGGGTGATCTGCGCACCCAACGCCTTGAAGCGCTCGACGGCCTGCTCGAATACGGCCTGGTTCTGGGTATCGCCGAAGAACTCCAGGGTCGCCGGAATGGCGAGTTTGATCGCACGCCCCACCGCCACCGGCGCGGTATGGGGGTTGGCGCGGGAATAGGCGTCACTCGCGTCGTAGCCTTCGGCCACTTGCGCCACGGATTCGGCGTCTTCCACGGTCAGGGCAAACACCGAGATGCAATCCACCGTGCGGCACGCAGGCACCAGGCCGGTATTGGACAGGCGGCCTTTGCTGGGTTTTAACCCGACGATATTGTTGAACCCCGCCGGCACCCGACCGGAGCCGGCAGTGTCGGTACCCAGGGAGAACGCCACCAAACCCCGGGCGACCACCGAGGCGGAACCGGAGCTGGAACCGCCGCTGACATACGCCGGATTGAAGCTGTTGGCCACCGCGCCATACGGCGAGCGTGTGCCCACCAGGCCGGTGGCGAACTGATCGAGGTTGGTCTTGCCCATCAGGATCGCACCGGCCGCACGCAGCTTGGCGACGACGCTCGCATCCGACGCCGGGGCGTAGGCAAATTCCGGACACGCCGCCGTGGTCTCCCAACCGGCCGCGTCGATGTTGTCCTTGATCGCAAACGGCACGCCATACAACGGCAACTGGGTCATATCGCCACCGACCGCCGCCAGCCGCTCGCTCAATTGCGCCAACTGCGCCGTCAGTTGTTCAGGTCGCGCGCGGGCGATCCAGGCGTTGTCGGCGGCGGCGTGTTGCGCGGCCAGGGTCAGCACGATGTCCGGGGTGATCGTCCCGTTGCGATAGGCCTCACGCCATTCGCCGAGGGTCCAGCCGATAACGCTCTGCATAAGGGTCTCCATCTTGTATCCAAGTTTGGATTTGTTTCTAGCAAACCCCAGGCCAGCTGCGCACACCCAACGATTGCGCGGGTTCGCGCCCAGGCGGCGCGGCAAGACTGCCCACCGATGGCGCACCGAGCCTTCGCTCATGCGCCAAAAAAAGACAGCCGGCCGACCGCGCAGTTGCGACCCGTGCAATAGCGGCCTATGTTCCAAGCCACGCTTTGCCGTTTGCTGTCCCCCCACCCTACACCCAGGTGACGACATGCCCACGCTTGCCCGCCCCGCCGTGCTTGAACTGATCGGCAACACTCCGCTGGTGCGGATCAGCCGCTTCGACACCGGCCCCTGCACGCTGTTTCTCAAACTCGAATCGCAAAACCCCGGCGGCTCGATCAAGGATCGCATCGGCCTGGCCATGATCGACGCCGCCGAGCGCGACGGCCGCCTGCGCGTCGGCGGCACGATTGTCGAAGCCACCGCCGGCAACACCGGGCTGGGCCTGGCGCTGGTGGGCCGGGCGAAAGGCTACCGGGTGGTGCTGGTGGTGCCCGACAAGATGTCCACCGAAAAGGTGCTGCACCTCAAGGCCATGGGCGCCGAAGTGCATATCACCCGCTCCGATGTCGGCAAGGGCCACCCCGAGTACTATCAGGACGTCGCTGCGCGCCTGGCCAAGGACATCCCGGGCTCGTTCTTCGCCGACCAGTTCAATAACCCGGCCAACCCGCTCGCCCACGAAACCAGCACCGCGCCGGAGCTCTGGGCGCAGACCGAGCATGACCTCGACGCGATTGTGGTCGGCGTCGGTTCGGCCGGCACGCTCACCGGGCTGACGCGCTTCTTCAAGCGGGTGCAGCCGGCGCTGGAGATGGTGCTGGCCGACCCCGTCGGTTCGGTGATGGCCGAATACAGCCGCAGCGGCACCCTGGTCACCCCGGGTTCCTGGGCGGTGGAAGGCATCGGCGAAGACTTCGTCCCCTCGATTGCCGACCTGTCCAGCGTGCGCCACGCCTACTCCATCAGCGATGAAGAGAGCTTCGACCACGCCCGCCAGTTGCTCAAGGCCGAAGGCATTCTCGGCGGCTCGTCCACCGGCACCCTGCTCGCCGCAGCCTTGCGCTATTGCCGCGCACAGACCGCGCCCAAGCGCGTGGTCAGCTTCGTCTGCGACACTGGCACGCGTTACCTGTCGAAGGTCTACAACGACCAATGGATGAGCGACGCGGGCTTGCTGCACTACAAGCACTACGGCGACCTGCGCGACCTGATCGCCCGGCGCTTTGAAGACGGCCGCGTGATCAGCGTCAGCCCCGACGACACCCTGCTCACCGCCTTCCAGCGCATGCGCCTGGCCGATGTCTCGCAATTGCCGGTGCTGGTGAATGGCCAGGCACTGGTGGGTGTGATCGACGAATCCGACATCCTGCTGGGCCTGCACCACGACGCCGCGGACTTTTCCATGATCGTCGCCAGCGCCATGACCGAAACCCTGCACACCCTCGACCCCAGCGCCAGCCTCGCCGAGTTGCAGGCGGAGCTGGATCGCGGCCTGGTCGCCATCATCGCCGATGCGTCGGGCTTCCATGGCCTGATCACCCGTGTCGACCTGCTCAATCACCTGCGGAGATCCCTTGCATGAGTCAGCCCGATAAAAGCGCGTTTGCCACCCGTGTGATCCACGCCGGGCAATCGCCCGACCCGACCACCGGCGCGCTGATGCCGCCGATCTACGCCAATTCCACCTACCGGCAAGACAGCCCCGGCGTACACAAGGGCTTCGACTATGGCCGCTCCCACAACCCCACGCGGTTCGCCCTGGAGCGCTGCGTGGCCGACCTGGAAGGCGGCCGCCAGGCGTTTGCCTTTGCCTCGGGGCTGGCGGCGATTTCCACCGTGCTGGAGTTGCTGGATGCCGGCAGCCATGTCGTCTCCGGCAACGACCTGTATGGCGGCACCTTCCGCCTGTTCGACAAGGTGCGCCAACGCAGCGCCGGGCACCGTTTCAGTTTTGTCGATTTGAGCGATGTGCAAGCGTTTGAAGCCGCGTTGCAGGACGACACGCGCATGGTCTGGGTCGAGACGCCCAGCAACCCGCTGCTGAGCCTGACCGACCTCAGCGCCATCGCGCGCATCTGCCGCGCCCGCGGCATCCTCTGCGTGGCCGACAACACCTTCGCCAGCCCGTGGATTCAGCGCCCGCTGGAGCTGGGTTGCGACATCGTGGTGCATTCCACCACCAAATACCTCAATGGCCACTCCGACGTGATCGGCGGCATCGCAATTGTCGGTGACAACCCCGAACTGGCCGAGCGCCTGGGCTTCCTGCAGAACTCGGTCGGCGCCATCGCCGGGCCGTTCGACGCCTTCCTGACCCTGCGCGGCGTGAAAACCCTGGCCCTGCGCATGGAGCGCCATTGCAGCAATGCACTGGACCTGGCGAGCTGGCTCGAACACCAACCGCAGGTGGCGCGGGTTCACTACCCGGGCCTGGTCTCGCACCCCCAGCACGCCCTGGCACGCCGGCAGATGCGCGGGTTTGGCGGGATGATTTCGGTGGTATTGAACAGCGACCTGGCCGGCGCCAGGCGTTTCCTGGAACACGTCAAACTCTTCGCCCTGGCCGAAAGCCTCGGCGGCGTGGAAAGCCTGATCGAACACCCGGCGATCATGACCCATGCCAGCATCCCGGCAGCGACGCGGGCGCAATTGGGCATTGGCGATGGGTTGGTGCGGTTGTCGGTGGGGGTTGAAGATGTGGAGGACTTGCGCGCAGACCTCGCGCAAGCCTTGGCCTATATCTAATGTGGGAGGGGCGGTGCGACGATTCGACTTGCCCCCGATAGCGGTGGGCCAGTCTCCTGATTCAGTGACTGACAGATTGCTATCGGGGGCAAGTCGAATCGTCGCACCGCCCCTCCCACACTGGATGCTGCGTCAGGCAGACGTGACGTTGGCCCGCGCGCTGTGCAGTTTTTTATAGCTCTCGATCAAGCGCAGATGCCGGTCCAGCCCTTCCAGCTTCATGCTGGTCGGCGTCAATCCATAAAAGCGCACACTGCCGTTGACCGAGCCGATCACCGCATCCATCCGCTCGTTACCGAACATCCGCCGGAAGTTGGCCTCGTAGTCCGCCAATTCCAGGTCTTCATCCAGTTCCATCTCCAGCACCGCGTTCACCGCCTGGTAGAACAGGCCGCGCTCGACGGTGTTGTCGTTGTACTGCAGGAACATTTCCACCGCTTCCTTCGCTTCCTCGTATTGCTGCAGGGCGAGGTAGATCAGCAGCTTCAATTCGAGGATGGTCAGTTGGCCCCAGGCGGTGTTGTCGTCGAACTCGATACCGATCAAGGTGGTGATATCGGTGTAGTCGTCCAGTTCGCTTTCCACCAGGCGTTCGGCCAGGGCCTTGAGCTGCGCGTCATCCAGGCGATGCAGGTTGAGGATGTCGGCACGGAAAAACAGCGCTTTGTTGGTGTTGTCCCAGATCAGGTCGTCCACCGGATAGATTTCCGAGTAGTCCGGCACCAGGATGCGGCAGGCGGTGGCACCGAGGTGCTCATACACCGCCATGTACGATTCCTTGCCCATGTTCTCGAGAATGCCGAACAGCGTCGCGGCTTCTTCGGCGTTGGAGTTTTCGCCCTGGCCGGAGAAGTCCCACTCGACAAATTCGTAATCCGAGCGGGCACTGAAGAAGCGCCACGAGACCACGCCGCTGGAGTCGATAAAGTGCTCGACGAAGTTGTTCGGCTCGGTCACCGCGTGACCTTCGAACGTCGGCTGCGGCAGATCGTTCAGGCCTTCGAAACTGCGGCCTTGGAGCAATTCAGTCAGGCTGCGTTCCAGCGCCACTTCCAGGCTCGGGTGCGCGCCGAACGAGGCAAACACACCGCCGGTACGCGGGTTCATCAAGGTCACGCACATCACCGGGAACTCGCCGCCCAGCGAGGCATCCTTGACCAGCACCGGGAAGCCCTGGGCTTCCAGCCCCTGGATCCCGGCCAGAATACTCGGGTACTTGGCCAGCACGTCAGCCGGCACATCCGGCAGGGCGAATTCACCTTCGATGATTTCACGCTTGACCGCCCGCTCGAAGATCTCCGACAGGCACTGCACCTGGGCTTCGGCGAGGGTGTTGCCGGCGCTCATGCCATTGCTCAGGTACAGGTTTTCGATCAGGTTGGACGGAAAATACACCACCTCGCCGTCCGACTGGCGCACAAACGGCAGTGCCACAATCCCGCGGTCTTCATTGCCCGAGTTGGTGTCGAACAGGTGCGAGCCACGCAACTCGCCGTCGCGGTTGTAGATGTTCAGGCAGTAGGCGTCGAGGATTTCCGCTGGCAGTTCATCCTTGCGCCCAGGCTGGAACCAGCGCTCGTCCGGGTAATGCACGAACGGCGCATTGGCCAGTTCTTCGCCCCAGAACTGATCGTTATAGAAGAAGTTGCAGTTGAGGCGCTCGATGAACTCGCCCAACGCCGAGGCCAAAGCGCTTTCCTTGGTCGCGCCCTTGCCGTTGGTGAAGCACATCGGCGAATGGGCATCGCGGATATGCAGCGACCACACGTTCGGCACGATATTGCGCCACGAGGCGATCTCGATCTTCATGCCCAGGCCGGCCAGGATGCCCGACATGTTGGCGATGGTCTGCTCCAGCGGCAGGTCCTTGCCCACGATGTAGGTGCCCGCCTCGGAAGTGGAATTGGGCATCAACAGGGCCTGGGCGTCGGCGTCGAGGTTTTCCACCTCTTCGATCACGAACTCAGGGCCGGCCTGTACCACTTTCTTCACCGTGCAACGGTCAATAGAGCGCAAGATGCCTTGGCGATCCTTGTCGGAGATATCTGCCGGCAACTCCACCTGGATCTTGAAAATCTGGTTGTAGCGGTTTTCCGGGTCGACAATGTTGTTCTGCGACAACCGGATATTGTCCGTGGGGATATTGCGTGTCTCGCAGTACAACTTCACGAAGTACGCCGCACACAATGCCGACGAAGCCAGGAAGTAATCGAATGGCCCCGGCGCCGACCCGTCGCCTTTATAGCGAATCGGTTGATCGGCGATCACCGTGAAGTCATCGAACTTGGCTTCAAGTCGAAGGTTGTCGAGAAAGTTAACCTTAATTTCCATACGGGATTACCAAAATAGCGAACTTCAAATTGGCCGCCATTATCCGGTATTTGCGTTTGAAGTCTTGTGCTTTCGCGTTTCGGCCGCCGACTGACAGGACTGAATACCTGATTTAGACCGCTGCAATGTTGCTGTTTGAGATTGTCAGACAATCGGTCTTCAACTTATCTGAATACTTGCCGATGTCCTAAAGGCAATTCTGGGAGTAGTCGAATGCGCAATAACCAACCCGTGACACAGCGCGAGATTTCGCTCGCGCCTTCGCAGAAGCTCATCTCCGCAACCGATGTTAAAGGGATGATCACTTACTGCAACGATGCTTTTGTCGATATCAGCGGTTTTGAACGCGCCGAGCTGATCGGCGCCCCGCAGAATATCGTGCGCCATCCCGACGTCCCGTCAGCCGTTTTTTCCCATATGTGGTGCGCGCTCAAGCAAGGCCTGCCGTGGATGGGTATCGTCAAGAATCGCTCGAAAAACGGCGACCATTATTGGGTCAATGCTTACGTCACACCGATCTTCGAAGGCAGCCGCGTGGTGGGCTTCGAGTCGGTACGGGTCAAGCCGAGCGCCGATGAGATTCGACGTGCCCAGGCGCTTTACCGGCGTTTGAGCCAGGACAAATCGGCGGTTTCGCGCCGGGACAGTTGGCTGTCGACGTTATTCGACAGCGTGCCCTACGTCGCCACCGGGCTTGCCGGCGCCGTGGGCGGGCTGTTCCTCAGTGCGCCGCTGGCCATGGCCGTGGCGGTAGCCGTTGCGGTACCCGTGAGCATGATCGGCGCGCAGGTGCGTCGGCGTGCAACGTTACGCTTGCTTTCGGGCGTCGAACCGTCGACCTCGGATGCGCTGATTGCGCAGATGTACAGCGATGAACACGGCCCCCAGGGCCGCCTGGAAACCGCGTTCCTCAGCCAGAACGCCCGGTTGAAGACCTGCCTCACCCGCCTGCAGGACAGTGCCGAGCAGCTCAACGCGCTGGCCGGGCAATCCAACCGACTGGCCACGGCCAGCTCGACCGGCCTTGACCGTCAACGCGTCGAAACCGAGCAGGTCTCGGCCGCCGTCAACCAGATGGCCGCAACCACCCAGGAAGTCGCCAGCCATGTGCAGCGCACCGCGGATGCCACCCAGCAAGCCAACGTGCTGACCGGGCGTGGCCGCGAGGTGGCCCGCGATACCCGCGAAGCCATCGAGCGCCTCTCCGCCGTGGTCGGCGAAACCGGTGTCACCGTGGCGCAGTTGGCCCGCGACAGCGACGAAATCGGCACTGTCGTCGACGTGATCAAAGGCATCGCCGACCAGACCAACCTGCTCGCCCTCAACGCCGCGATCGAGGCGGCGCGTGCCGGGGATATGGGCCGCGGCTTTGCCGTAGTCGCCGACGAAGTCCGCCAATTGGCGCAACGCACGTCGCACTCCACCACCCAGATCCATGACTTGATCACCAAGCTCCAGGCGTCGTCCAGCAACGCTGTACAAAGCATGGAACACGGCCAGCGCCAGGCGCAGGAAGGCGTGGCCCGGGTACTTGAGGCCGACCAGGCGCTGGTCGGCATCAGCGAAGCGGTGTCCCACATCACCGAGATGACCACCCAGATCGCCGCCGCCACCGAAGAACAAAGCGCGGTGGCCGAAGAGATCAGTCGCAACATCACCACCATCGCCGAACTGGCCGACCAGACGTCGGTCCAGGCCCATCAATCCGCGGACCTGAGCAAGGAACTGACCCACACCGCGTCCACCCAATACGCACTGGTTGAACGTTTCAACCGCTGACGGCGGATAGGCACGCGCCCATTCTCCACATGCCGCAGGCAGCTGGAGGATGGGCGCCTTCGGCCGACCTCGCCTCAACTCACCCCCAACTCCACCACCCCCGCATTCAACCGCACCGGCCATACCCGCAAGCGCTGCTGCGGTGCCTCCAGGCATTGGCCGTCCGCCAGACGGTAATGCTGTTTGTAGATCGGCGCAGCCACCACCAGATCGCCCTTGATACTGCCGACCAGCCCGCGGCCGATCACGTTCGCGCCGGATTCCGGGTCATGGTTGTCGATGGCGTAGAGGGTCTGGTCCGGCGCGTCCGGCAGGTAGAACAGCGCGACTTGTGCGCCGTCGTACCACACCACCACGCCGGAATTGTTCACCAGGTCGCTTTCGCTGCACACGCTTTTCCAGGTGGCAAGGTTACGCAAAGTGTTGGACTGGCTCATCAGGCAAGCTCCTCGATGACGGGAATCAGGTTGAGTTCGGCGGCCATGATCGGCCGGCGCTGGCCGCGTTCGTGGACAAAATGGATGTCCGGATCCGGGCGTTTGTCGTTGACGAAGGTGCGGAAGCGTTTGAGTTTTTCCGGGTCTTTGAGGGCGTTGGCCCATTCGCATTCGTACCGGTCGACCACCAGTTGCATTTGCGCTTCGAGTTCGGCGCCCAGGCCCAGGCTGTCGTCGAGGATCACGTCCTTGAGGAAATCCAGGCCGCCTTCCAGGCTTTCACGCCACACCGAGGTGCGTTGCAATTTGTCGGCCGTGCGGATGTAGAACATCAGGAAGCGGTCGATGTAGCGGATCAGCGTGGCGTCATCCAGGTCGGTCGCGAACAGCTCGGCGTGGCGTGGGCGCATGCCGCCGTTACCGGCGATGTAGAGGTTCCAGCCCTTCTCGGTGGCGATCACACCGACGTCTTTGCTTTGCGCTTCGGCGCATTCGCGGGTGCAGCCGGACACCGCGAACTTGAGCTTGTGCGGCGAACGCAGGCCCTTGTAGCGGTCCTCGATCAGCAGCGCCATTTTCACGCTGTCCTGCACGCCGTAGCGGCACCAGGTACTGCCGACGCACGACTTCACCGTGCGCGTGGATTTGCCGTAGGCGTGCCCGGTTTCAAACCCGGCGTCGATCAGCTCGGCCCAGATGTCCGGCAACTCATGCAGTTGCGCGCCAAACAGGTCGATACGCTGGCCGCCGGTGATCTTGGTGTAGAGCTGGTATTTCTGCGCGACCACACCGATGGCGATGAGTTTTTCTGCGGTGATTTCGCCGCCCGGAATACGCGGCACCACCGAATAGGTGCCGTTCTTCTGCATATTGGCCATGAACGTGTCGTTGGTGTCCTGCAACGGCACCAGCGAGGCGTCCATGATCGGTTGGTTCCAGCACGACGCCAGGATCGAGCCCACCGCCGGTTTGCATACATCGCAACCGGTGTGGCCACGGCCGTGCTTGGCCAGCAACTCTTCGAAGGTGATCACCCCTTCCACGCGTACCAGCGCATACAACTCCTGACGGGTGTAGGCGAAGTGTTCGCACAGGCTCTTGTCGACGCTGACGCCACGGGCGACCAGTTCATGCTCGAACACCTGCTTGAGCAAACCGGCGCAGCCGCCGCAACCGGTGCAGGCCTTGGTCTGCGCCTTGAGCAGGCCGAGGTCGGCGCAACCGCTGTCGATGGCCGCGCAAATCGAACCTTTGGTGACGTTATGGCAGGAGCAGACGGTGGCCGACTCCGGCAACGCGCCAGGGCCGAGACTTGGTGCGCCGGCGGACGATGGCAAGATCAGGCCGGCCGGTTCGGACGGCAACGCAATGCCGTTCTGCATGTACTGCAGCAAGGTGTCGTAATAGCTGTTGTCGCCGACCAGCACCGCGCCGATCACCTGCTTGCCGCTGGCGTCCACCACCAGGCGCCGGTAGCTGGCGCTGGCCTCGTCGATGAACTGGTAGCTGCGCGCACCGGGGGTGTGTGCATGGGCGTCGCCGATGGACCCCACGTCCACCCCCAGCAGTTTGAGTTTGGTCGACATGTCCGCGCCGACAAAGGGCTCGGAGGTCTGCCCGCACAACAGGGCGGCCACCCCTCGGGCCATCTGGTAACCCGGCGCGACCAGGCCGAACAGGCTGCCGTTCCACGACGCACACTCGCCGATCGCGTAGATGTCCGGGTCGCTGCTCAGGCATTCATCGTTGATCACCACCCCGCCGCGCGGGCCGATCTCCAGGCCGGCCTGGCGGGCCAGTGCGTCCTGGGCGCGGATGCCAGCGGAGAACACGATCAGGTCGGTTTCCAGAAATTCGTCATTGGCAAAGTTCATGCGATAGCGGTACTGCTCGCCCGCGCTGATCGATTGAGTGGCGCGGGACAAATGCACGCCCACGCCCAGGCGCTCGATCTGCGCCTTGAGCGCCAGCCCGCCGAAGTCATCCAGTTGCACCGGCATCAAGCGCGGCGCGAACTCCACCACATGGGCTTCAAGGCCCAGGCTTTTCAGGGCGTTGGCGGCTTCCAGGCCGAGCAGGCCACCGCCGACCACCACGCCACGCCGCGCATTCGCGGCGGCGCCACGGATGGCATCGAGGTCTTCAAGGGTACGGTAGACCAGCCGCGAATCGCCTTGCGCGCCGTCGATCGGCGGCACAAACGGGTAAGAGCCGGTTGCCAGGACCAATTTGTCATACGCCACGCTGCCTGTGGCGGTGATCACCTCACGGCGGGCGCGGTCGATTTCCAGTACCGGCGCCCCCAGGTGCAGGGTCACGCCCGGCGTCTGGTACAGCGAAGCGTGCGACAACGCCAGCGACTCGGCATCACGGCCAGTGAAGTATTCGGACAAATGCACGCGGTCATAGGCACGCATCGGCTCTTCGCTGAACACATGCAGGCGATAGTGCTCCAGGGCGCCGCGCTCGATCAGTTGCGCCACACAATGATGGCCGACCATGCCATTGCCGACGACGATCAGGGTTTTCAGCTGTTTCAGACTGGCGAGAGTGGAATTCATATCAAGCACCCGACAAAGCTCATCACGGTTTAAAAAGCAAAAAAAAACGCCTGAAACCTTGCGGTTCCAGGCGCCTTTGCCTGTTCTGATGCGGGGTCGATCCGGACGTCTTCGCCGGTTCTACCGCTGGTGCCCATGACCTGTATGGCCTGTCGATCGTCGTTGACCGAGGTGGGTTGTACAGAGTGCTTGCAGGCTCTGTGCCAACCAGCCGCCATGCCCGTCGCAAAGGCTGCAAAGGGTGCTCAACCCTGCCAGACACCGCTGGTTGTGCCTCCAACTGGTGCGCTCCGGCGTCATAAAAGTGCATTTCTGCGCGTGACGGGCCCGCGCTGGGGGCAACCAGGCCCGTCACAGCGGCGTGTGAAAAACCTGGCGCGTGACTTGCTAGGAATACGCATACCAAGCAGTCAACGCAGACTGCCACTCACGACAAAGGCGCCGTGTAATCCCCGTTTCCAACGGAGGGTTGCAGGGCGTTTTTTTATGGGCGGCAGAAATGATCCGAGGGTTACCGATGGCAAACCAAAGTGTACGCAGCGTGTGTCCTTATTGTGGCGTGGGCTGCGGCATCGTCATGCAGGTCGAGCACAACCGCGTGGTCAAGGTGATCGGCGACAAGGCCCACCCCACCAACGCCGGCCGGCTCTGCACCAAAGGCACCACCTGCGGGCAAGCCATCGCCGAGTCCGGCCGCATGGAAAACGCCTACCTGCGCCAGGCGCGGGAGCATGACCCGGTGCGGATCGGCATGGACAAGGCCATCAGCGAGACCGCCGGCCGCTTGCGCGCCATCCTCGACCGCGATGGCCCGGACGCCCTGGCGTTCTACGTGTCCGGGCAGATGTCGCTGGAAGCCCAGTACCTGATCAACAAATTGGCCAAGGGCTTTGTGCGGACCGCGCATATCGAATCCAACTCACGCCTGTGCATGGCCAGCGCCGGCAGCGGCTACAAACTCTCCCTCGGTGCCGACGGGCCGCCCGGCTCGTATGAAGACTTCGACCGCGCCGACCTGTTCTTCGTGATCGGCGCCAACATGGCCGACTGTCACCCGATCCTGTTCCTGCGCATGATGGACCGGGTCAAGGCCGGCGCCAGACTGATCGTGGTCGACCCGCGGCGCAGCGCCACGGCCGACAAGGCCAACCTGTTCCTGCCGATCAAACCGGGCACCGACCTCGCGCTGCTCAACGGTTTGCTGCACCTGCTGGTGAAAAACGGGCACACCGACCCGGCCTTTATCGCCGCGTTCACCGAAGGCTGGGAGGCCATGCCCGGCTTTCTGGAAGACTACCCGCCGCAGCGGGTCGCCGAACTGACCGGCCTGGCCGAAGCCGACATCCGCCAAGCCGCCGACTGGATCGGCCAGGCCGCCGAGTGGATGAGCTGCTGGACCATGGGCCTCAACCAAAGCACCCACGGCACCTGGAACACCAACGCGCTGTGCAACCTGCACCTGGCCACCGGCGCGATCTGCCGCCCCGGCAGCGGGCCGTTCTCCCTGACCGGGCAACCCAACGCCATGGGCGGTCGTGAAATGGGCTACATGGGCCCCGGCCTGCCTGGGCAGCGCTCGGTGCTGGTCGACGCCGACCGCGCATTTATCGAAGCACTGTGGAACCTGCCCGTCGACAGCCTGCCGCGCCAGGCCGGCAGTGGCACCGTGGGCATGTTCGAACAAATGGCGGCCGGGCAGATCAAAGCCTGCTGGATCATCTGCACCAATCCGGTGGCCAGCGCGCCCAATCGCCAGACCGTGATCAAGGCGCTGCAAAGCGCCGAACTGGTGATCACCCAGGATGCGTTCCTCGATACCGAGACCAATCGCTACGCCGACATCCTCTTGCCCGGCGCGCTGTGGGCCGAAGCCGAAGGGGTGATGATCAACTCCGAGCGCAACCTGACCCTGATGCAAAAAGCCGTGGAGCCACCCGGCGAGTCGCTGGCCGACTGGCAGATCATCGCCAGGGTCGCGTGCGAAATGGGCTTCGCCGACGCCTTCACCTATGCGTCCGCCGCCGAGGTGTTCGACGAGATCAAGCGCGCCTGGAACCCCGCCACCGGCTACGACATCCGCGGCGCCAGCCATGCGCGCCTGCGCGAACGACCGCTGCAATGGCCGTGCGCGTCGATTGAGGCCGCAGAGCGCAACCCGATCCGCTACCTGAATAACGGCATCAACCAGCCCCTCAAGACCGACGCCGACGGCCGCCAGCCGACGATCGTTTTCGCCACCGAACACGGCAAAGCCCGGTTTTTCCCACGCCCGCACCTGTCCCCGGCGGAAATGCCCGATGAAGCGTTCCCGTTCGTGCTCAACACCGGCCGCCTGCAACACCAGTGGCACACCCTGACCAAGACCGGCAAGGTCGCCACGCTGAACAAACTCAACCCCGGCCCTTTCGTGGAAATCCACCCCGATGACGCCGCCAGCCTGGGCATCAAGCACAAAGACCCGGTCGAGGTGCGCTCACGACGCGGCCGCGCCGTGCTGCCCGCAGTGATCAGCGACCGTGTGCGGGCGGGCAACTGTTTTGCGCCGTTTCACTGGAACGATGTGTTCGGCGACAACCTGGCGATCAACGCCGTGACCCATGACGCGGTCGACCCGATTTCGCTGCAGCCCGAGTTCAAGTTCTGTGCGGTCGCCCTGCAACGGGTCGAACTGATCGAGCACCAGTTCCTCGATGTATCGGCACCGGCCGCCCACCCCGTATCCCCCTTAACAGAGGAACTCGCCATGTCGCGCCTCGACGCCTTCGCCGACCTGGTCGGCATCCGCAACCTGCCGTCGCCGTCATTGAGCGACAATGAGCGCACCTACCTCGCCGGTTTTCTCAGTGGCCTGCAATCCAGTGCTGCGCGCCAGGCCAGCGGTGTTCCGACGCTGCCGGCGAATGCGCCCGTGGCCAGGGACGCGCGGCTGTGGCTGGACGGCCTGTTGGGCGGTTTGTTCAGCCGCACCGAGGCCAGCGCCGTGGCACTGGCGCCCGCTGCCGACACCCCGGCCGTCACCTTGCTGTGGGCCTCGCAAACCGGCAACGCCGAAGCCTTGGCCGAGCGCTTTGCCCAACGCCTGCGCGCCGGCGGCATCGCGGTGGAACTGAGCGCAATGGCGGACTTCCCCGCGAGCAAACTGGCGCACACGCAGAACCTCGCGCTGATCAGCAGCACCTTCGGCGACGGCGACCCGCCGGACAACGGCGAAGGTTTCTGGCACAGCCTGACCCTCGCCGAAACCCGCCTGGAGTCGCTGCGCTTCGCGGTACTGGCGTTGGGCGATCCCAACTACGACCAGTTCTGCCAGCACGGCAAACAACTCGACCGGCGCCTGCTCGAATTGGGCGCCACGCGCTTGCTGGAGCGCGTCGACTGCGATACCGAATTCGAAGAGCGCGCCGATGCCTGGTTCACGCAGTTCCTACACACCCTCAACCCGGCAACGCCCGTCGCGCTCGCCACGCCGAGCGGCAAACCCAAGCCTCATGCGTCACGGTTGCTGCTCAACCTGCACCTGAACCAGCAAAGCCCGTACAAGGAAACCCGCCAGTTCTCCCTGGACCTGGCGGACTCCGCGCTGACCTACGAAGCCGGCGACGCCCTGGGAGTGATGCCACGCAACTGCCCGGAACTGGTCAGCGAGTTGCTCGAGCTGACGCGCCTGGGTTCCAGCACCTTCGTAAACATCGACAGACTCGGCGACGTGCCGCTGCACCAGGCCCTGACCGAGCACTTTGAAATTGCCCGGCCCAACAGCGAGACCCTGGCCTTCATTGCCGCACGCAGCGCCAAGCCAGGCCTGAAACACCTGCTCGAACCTGAGCGCAAAGCCGAACTGAAAGACTGGCTGTGGGGCCGGCAACTGGCGGACGTGCTGCACGAATACCCCATCGACTGCTCTGCGGACGAACTGCTCGGCACGCTCAAGCGCCTGCAACCGCGCTTGTATTCGATCGCGTCCAGCGCCAAGGCGTACCCGCGTGAAGTCCACCTCACCGTGGCGGCCGTGCGCTACGGCAAGCGCAAGGGCGTGTCGTCCACCTTCCTCGCCGACCGTGCCGGCAACGGCGAAGTGCCGGTGTTCGTGCAGCCCTCCAAGCACTTCCGGCTTCCCGCCGACGGTGATGTGCCGATCATCATGATCGGCCCCGGCACCGGCGTGGCGCCCTTCCGCGCGTTTTTGCAGGAACGTCGGGCCCTGGGGCATCAGGGCCGCAACTGGCTGTTTTTCGGTGAGCAACATGCGGCGAGCGATTTTTACTACCAGGATGAACTGCAGGGCATGCAGCGCGACGGTTTGCTCAGCCACCTGAGCCTGGCGTTTTCCCGCGACCAGGCGCAGAAGATCTACGTGCAGGATCGCATCCGCGAACACGGCGCCGAGCTGTGGCGCTGGCTGCAGGAAGGTGCGCAGTTGTATATCTGTGGGGATGCCAGCCACATGGCCAAGGATGTCGACCAGGCCCTGCGCCAGGTTGCCCATCGCCACGGCGGGCTGGGCGTCGAGAGCGCCGTCGATTACTGGCGGCGGATGAGTGAGCAGAAGCGTTACTTGCGCGATGTCTACTGAGCCGTGACAGAACGGTCACGCCGCGTCAGTGTCGGCGTGACCGATGACTTCAGCGCTGAAATCCCGCTGGCCATTCCATGCTCATGGGCGATGGACCTCAATGACCAAGCCCTCGTCCTCACTCGGCACACAGAAGTGGCGGGTGATCAGTTCGAACTCGGCATCGGTCGCGGCAAAGTCATGCTCACCCTGGGCATTGCGAGCATGCAGGCGGCTGCGGCAGGTGTCGTCATCCAGCTCCAGATAGTGCAGGCGATGTTCCACCTGTGCGGCCTGGGCCAGGCCACGCAACCACTCGCGACTGGCCAGGGTGTTCGCCGGGAAGTCCAGCACCACGTTGACGCCCGACTGCAGCAGATCGATCACCAGCGGCCCCAGGACCCCGCGAATGCGTTGGGCGCAGCGCACGTAATCGGCCACCGCGAGTATTTCACCGGGATAGAGTTGTGCCAGCCACAGGTCTTCGCTGAGCAAGATGGCGGCGTGTTCACTGACGAGCGCCTTGGCAAGCGTCGACTTGCCCGAGGCGATCTTGCCGCACAGCAGGTGCAGGGTGGGCATAAGGAAAGGCTCCGTTTTCGCTGTCGAAGGATGTTTGAAATACGCGTAGAACGCTTACATTGCCACATGGTTGGCGCAAGCGGTTTCGCTCCCGTCAGCCCTCATTCTGCAACTGCGCCTCAAGCCAGGCCAACAGCGCCATCACCTCGGGGCGGTTGCCGCCGCCCTGCTGTCGATAGACCGAGAGCGCCTGCGGTAAATGCACGCTCTCGACACACGGCCTTACCAGCGCCCCGCTTTCAATCAGCCGGCTCGCGGTGCGCCGCCAGCCCATGGCGATCCCATGCCCTTCGACAGCGGCCTGGAGCATCAGCGGGTAGCTGTCGAACGTGGCGCTGCGCGCGTCGCTGGCCAGCGTCTGACCTAACACCTGCAACCAGCTGTCCCACTCCATCAAATGGGGCGGCTCGGAGCTGTGGTGCAAAAACGTACAGGGCTGCAGCTCGCTGAGGTGCAGCGGTCGTTCCGCACTCAGGTAAGCCGGGCTGCACACCGGGAACACCTCGTCGGCGGCAGAGAACATCAACGCATGCGGCCCGCTGGCGCGCCGCGTGCTTTGCAGGGCCACATCGAAGTGGTCATTGAATTCGGCGAGTGGCCGGGTAGACGTCACCACTTGGATTTCGATGGCCGGGTATTGCTGGTGGAAGCTCGACAGCCGCGGCATCAGCCAGTAAAACGCTTCGCATAACTGACAGAGCAGGACCACACGGTTGCGCTGGGGCGTCGCACGCAGAGCGGCGGCCTTCTCGCTGATGCTGAGCAGTGCCTGGCTGACCACCTGCGCCAGTTCACGCCCCTCTTGCGTGAGAAACACCGCGCGATTGCGCCGGCAGAACAGCTTCACCCCGACGTTGTCCTCAAGCCCGCGGATCTGCCGACTGACGGCGGCCTGGGTGATGTGCAGCTCATCGGCGGCCCTGGAGAAACTCTCCAGGCGCGCCGCCGCCTCGAAGGGCAACAAGCTGGCGAGCGGCGGTAAGGTCTTGCCGAACATATTCATAATCTGAAGTTATGCGTTCAGGGCCGAGAACTCGTTTGTAGCACAGCATCGGGGTTATGCACCATGCAGGCACGGCCTCATGGATAAGCCTGATGACCGCTGCACACTCCTCAACATTCGCCGGTGTCGGGCGGCGTGTTCATAACCGTTCGCATCATCCTCACAGGAGATTCATCGATGACCATCGCGCGTGACGCCATTGCATTACCCGACACCTTTTATTTTCACGGCCAGGCCGTGCGCTGGGGGCACATCGGCACGGCGGGACCGGCGCTGGTGATGGTTCACGGCACGCCCCTCTCGTCCCAGGTCTGGCGGCGTATTGCGCCGTTGTTCGCGCAACGGTGTCGCGTGTTCTATTACGACCTGCTCGGCTACGGCCAGTCGGAAAAAGCCCCCGGCCAGGACGTCTCCCTCGGCATGCAAAACACCCTGCTCACGGCGCTGCTCAAGCATTGGCAGCTGGACCGCCCGCACGTGCTCGCCCACGATTTCGGCGGTGCCACGGCGCTGCGCGCCCATCTGCTGGATGGCTGCAACTACGCCAGCCTGACCTTGGTCGATCCCGTCGCGATGGCGCCCTGGGGCTCCCCGTTGATCTAGCACGTGCGCCTGCACGAATCGGCGTTCAGCGAAGCACCGGCATATATCCACGAGGCAATTGTGCGCGCCTACATCCAAGGTGCCGCCTTCAAGCCACTGCCAGCCGACGTACTGCAAACCTATGTCGCACCGTGGACCGGCGAAACAGGCCAGATGGCCTTTTATCGACAGATCGCACAGATGGATCAACGCTACACCGACGCGATCGAACAGCGACTCGCCGAGATCCGCTGCCCGGTGACGCTGCTGTGGGGCGAGGAAGATCAGTGGCTCGCCGTGGCGCAAGGCGATGCACTCGCGAGCCGGCTGGCGGAGCCGACCTGCATTCGCGTCCCGCACGCGGGGCATCTGGTGCAGGAAGACGCACCGGAAGCCATCGTTGCCGCGCTGATGAAGGTGCTGTTCGGCTGAATTAAACATATTGACATGATTGCCTAAGGCAACAATATAATTGCCCAAGGCAACTATTAGAGCGCACATCATGTCCACTCCCCTGCTTGTGCAGCGCGCCGGTATCGTGCGCGGCTTCAACCGTTTCTATACGCACCAGATCGGCGTGCTGCAGGAACACCTGCTGCAAAGCGACTTCTCCCTCACCGAAATCCGGGTGATGTACGAACTGTCCTCGCGTGGCGACCTGACCAGCGCCGACTTGTGTCAGATGCTCAGTCTCGACGCGGGTTATTTGAGCCGGTTGATCAGCGGGCTAGAGAAGAAGGGCTTGATCCAGAAAGTCCGCTCGATCACCGATGCGCGCGCGGTGCAACTGCACCTCAGCGACCTCGGCCGGTCAGTCCTGGCTCCGCTGGAAGAGAAAACCCAGCAAGAAGTCATGGCCTTATTGAGTGCCTTGCCCGAGCCGCAACAACAGCAATTGACCGCAGCCATGCAGCGCATTCAGACGTTGCTGCAAGGCAGCGCGCCGAGCTACGTATTGCGTGACCCACAACCCGGCGATATGGGCCTGGTGGTGCAGCAGCAATCGGCACTGTATGCGCGAGAATACCAATGGAATTGGGAGTTCGAAGCGTTGGTGGCGGAGATTGTCGCCAAGTACCTGCGCGAGTTCGACCCGACCCGTGAGCGCTGCTGGATCGCGGAGAAAGACGGCGCGGTGGTGGGCTCAGTGTTCGTCGTGCGCCATGACGACAGCACCGCTAAGTTGCGCATGCTCTACGTCGACGCGAGTGCGCGGGGCCTGGGCATCGGCCAGCGTCTGGTGGACGAATGCCTGCGCTTTGCCCGACATGCCGGGTACACGCGCATGATGCTGTGGACCATGAGCGCCCTCACCGACGCACGCAGGCTCTACCAGAAAGCCGGTTTTGAGCTGGTTGAAGAAGAGCCCACCCTCAGTTTCGGCAAGCCATTGGTCAGCCAGACCTGGGCGCGTGCGTTGTGATGCGGGGCTGGCACGACTCAAGCCCCGCCTGGTTTACAGATCGGTGATTTCCTTGTGGCGCGGCACGAGCGTCTTCATCACGCTCCAGGCCACCAGGTACGCCAGCGCACAGATCGCGAACATGATCATGTAGCCGGTGTGGATATCGCCGATGGACTTGTAATAATCGAACACCCAGCCGCCGACCTTGGTCATCACCACCCCGCCCAGGCCACCGGCCATGCCGCCGATACCGACCACCGAGGCCACGGTTTTCTGCGGGAACATGTCGGACACGGTAGTGAAGATATTGCACGACCACGCCTGGTGCGCCGACGCTCCCACGCCGATCAGCAACACCGGCACCCAGAAGCTGATGTAGCCCAACGGTTGCGCCAGCAGCACCACCAGCGGGAACAGCGCGATGACCAACATGGCTTTCATGCGGCCGTCGTAGGGCGCATCACCACGCGCCATGAAGTAGCTGGGGAACCAGCCGCCGCCGATGCTGCCGACCATGGTCATGCTGTACAGCACCGCCAGCGGCATGACGATATCGGCGCCTTTCATGCCGTACTGCGCCGACAGGTAAGTCGGCAGCCAGAACAGGAAAAACCACCACACGCCGTCAGTCATGAACTTGCCGAAGGCAAAGGCCCAGGTCTGGCGATAGGTCAGCAGCTTGAACCATGAGACTTTTTGCGACACCGCGCCTGCAGCCTGCGCGGTGAACGGCTGGACCGTCTGATCGCTGCGGATGTAGGCCAGCTCCTCGGCCGACAGGCGTTTTTGCTGATCGGGCTTTTCATACAGCGCGGCCCACACCGCGACCCAGATGAAGCCGAGCATGCCGATGATCATGAACGCCGCTTCCCAACCCCACACCCCGGCGATCAGCGGCACACAGATCGGCGCCAGGATCGCGCCGACGTTGGCGCCCGAGTTGAAAATGCCGGTGGCCAGCGAGCGTTCTTTCTTGGGGAAGTACTCGGCGGTGGCCTTGATCGCAATCGGGAAGTTGCCCGCCTCGCCGATCGCCAGTACCGCACGGGACAGCATAAAGCCCGCGATCGACACCGGAATCACCGCCAGGCCAATCGCGCCGCTCACGGCCGCGATCCCCTCACCCATCGGCACCGCGAACGCATGCATGATGGCGCCGGTGGACCAGATGCCGATTGCCACGACATAGGCCGCCTTGGTGCCGATCTTGTCGACGAACCGCCCGGCGAACAGCATGGAAATCGCATAAACAAACTGGAACACCGCCGCAATGTTCGCGTAATCGGTGTTGCTCCAGCCAAATTGCGTGGACAACTGTGGCGCCAACAGGCTGAGCACCTGGCGGTCGAGGTAGTTGACGGTGGTGGCGAAGAACAGCATCGCGCAGATGGTCCAGCGATAGTTGCCTACCGCTTGGCCCACGCGATGGGCGTTGATGGGCTCGTTCAAGTTCATGGCATCACTTTTTATTTTTGTTAGATAAGACATATGTAACGTCATATGTCGTCGTACAACTGTGACTTTTATAGCGGGCGCCCTCTGCGCTGTCAATCTGAAAGATTGCCGTTTATCTGGGGGTTATGCGGATACAGCGCTGGCCATGAAAACCCTAGTTGTAGGATGACACGCCAAATCGCCAAGTTCGGCGCCTCACTGAGGACGTCGTCGAGCACGCCGCATTCCCTGTGTGAGAGGGAGCGCAAAAACACGTTCAGGAAGTGGCTGTCTCGTAAAGGCGAATCTTCCGACATTAATCACCGAGACCAAATCTTTACTCTTCGGGCTTTCGCGCCTAGGAGTAAAAGGAATGGCTTCCAGCGTATTACCGAGCGTTTTCTTCGACCATCGTCGGCACACGCTCACTGTTTGCGATGTTGACGAGTCGCTCGACGTCCTGGCCTTCGAGGGCACAGAAGGCCTGAGCCAACCATTCAACTATGCTGTGGAATTCACCAGCACCGACGGCGACATTGCCGCTGAAAAGATGCTCGGCCAAAACGCCTGCTTCAGTCTGTACGGGGCGCCGCAGCCTCCGCCCTTTCGCGGCCTGAGCGTGCCCTCGAGCGAACCGCTGCGTGTCTTGCACGGCGTGGTTACCGGCTTCAAACGCCTGTCCGGCTCCGTTGATGAAGCCCGCTACGAAATCACTCTGCAACCGCGCCTGGCCCTGCTTGGGCGAGGCCGCCAGTTCCGCATTTATCAACACCAATCTGTCCCGCAGATCGTCGAAAGCATCCTGCGCAGCCGCCACGACTTTGAAGGCCAGGACTTCCTCTTCAAGCTGGTGCGCGAATACCCCAGGCGCGAACAGGTCATGCAATATGGCGAAAGCGACCTGGCCTTTATCTCGCACTTATTGGCCGATGTGGGCATCTGGTATCGCTTCACCCACGATGAGCGGTTGAACATCGACGTGGTGGAATTTCACGACGACCAGCGTCATTACACGTTCGATGTCGAGCTGGCCTACCGTCCGCAATCCGGGCTCAGCAGCGGCGGAAAAGACAGCACGTGGGGCCTGCAATCGAGCCACCACGTGGTGGAAAAACGCGTCAACATCCGCACCTACCATCACCGCGTGGCCAACGCTCACCTGAATGGCGAGATCGACCAAACGCGTGGCGCCAGCGGTACCTACGGCGAGGCTTATCACTACGCCGAAGCGTACACGGGGATAGGCGACCGATACGCCCATGACGAAGACCTGCAAAGCGAAAGTGGCTACTTCTATGCTCGCCTGCGTCACGAGCGTTACCTCAACGGCCAGACCCGACTCAGCGGCGTCAGCAGTAGCGCCGCCCTGGCGCCCGGCCAGGTCCTGAACATCTCCGGCGGCGCGCCGCAGGCCTTTGCTCCCGGCGCGGTGATCACGCAACTGACCACCCACGCCGCCCGCGATCGCAGTTTTGAAATCAACTTTGAAGCCATTCCCTACTCGGAAACCGTGTGCTTTCGCCCAGCACTGCCGCCAAAACCTCGGATCGCCGGCACCGTCCCGGCCCGCGTCACCAGCCCGCAGGAGCACGACCCCTACGGCCACATCGACATCGAAGGCCGCTACAAGGTCAATTTCCTGTTCGACCGCGACACCTGGAAACCCGGCGAAGAAAGCCTCTGGCTCCGCCTGGCCAGGCCCTACGCCGGCGACACCCACGGCTTGCACCTGCCGTTGATCCCCGGCACCGAAGTGGCGATCGCCTTTGAACAAGGCGACCCCGACCGGCCCTACATCGCCCATGCCCTGCACGACAGCCAGCATCCTGACCATGTGACCTTGCGCAACTACAAACGCAACGTCTTGCGCACCCCCGCCAATAACAAATTGCGCATGGACGACACGCGAGGGCAAGAGCACGTGAAGCTCAGTACTGAGCACAGCGGTAAGAGCCAGCTCAACCTGGGGCATTTGGTTGATGCCAAGCGCGAACCGCGAGGCCAGGGCGCGGAGTTGCGGA
The DNA here is from genome assembly GCF_002028325.1 of Pseudomonas veronii. Classification (NCBI taxonomy): domain Bacteria; kingdom Pseudomonadati; phylum Pseudomonadota; class Gammaproteobacteria; order Pseudomonadales; family Pseudomonadaceae; genus Pseudomonas; species Pseudomonas veronii. The sequence goes on from NZ_CP018420.1 coordinate 3,792,076, forward strand.
CCGATGGGCATGCCGCCATTCGTGCCGGCAGTGGGATCTTGATCAGTGCCGACGCACAACCCAAGGCTCAGGGACACATGCTGGAAATGAGCGCCGCGCTGGGCCGGTTGCAACAGGCGAGTGACCAGTTGGAAGGATTATCGACCGATGCCCAGGCCGCCAACGCAGGTCCAGCGGATGTGCAAGCGCAACTAAAATTGATGCGAGACCAGCTCGATCAACTCAAGGCCTCGGTCGTATTGCTCAGCGCCCCCCAAGGCGTTGCCGTCACCAGCGGCCAACACCTGCAATTGGCCGCTCAGGACAACCTGATGATCAACGCCGGAGCCGAGGCGGATATCAGTGTGGTCAAGCGCCTGTTCATCGGCGTGGGACAAGGGGTAAGCCTGTTCGTGCGCAAGCTGGGCATCCAATTGATCGCCAACCAGGGCCCGGTAAAGATCCAGGCACAAAACGACGCGCTGCAACTGATGGCCCGCCATGGTTTGGAGATCATCAGCAGCGAAGATGAAATCCGTATCGTCGCGAAGCAGAAAATCACCCTCAATGCCGGCGGCAGCTACATCACCCTCGATGCGAGCAGCATCGAGTCAGGGACCCTGGGCGACTACCTGATCAAATCGGCGTACTTCGAAGCCCTCGGTCCAGCCAGCCAGAAAGCCGCAGATCCGGAGTACCCACAAAGCCTGTTCAAACAAGCGTTGCGGTTCAACGTGCCGCAAACCCCCAATGCCCCTGATCAAGGCTGGGCAGGCATGCCCTACACGCTCTACGCCGATGGTGCAGTGCTCAATCACGGCGTATTGGACAAGTCCGGGCAAGTGTCGATCGACCACGCGGTCGTGACGCAGCAGTACCGAATGGTGTTGGCCAACGGGGTGAGCTACCAGATCCCGGTGCCTACTGACTATCGCAATGCCGAACAAGCACACCTGGCCAATGGCGGCATGCACAACCACCTCTCGCGAGCCGACACCGAGGTGAGCCAACCCACATCGCACACGGATCACCGTGCCCTGTATGCCGCCGTGATCAATGACCAGGAAGGGAAAACTTCATGACTGAACCCGATATCGTCGCCCCCGTCGCCCTGCAACACACACAGCAGGTGACCTGCTCCGCGCCCTGGTACGTGCCGAACACCGAGTACCCTCCTGCGAAAGCCACCTATAAGCCGCTGATCAACGGTGAAGAAGCCTTCGAGGCCGTGCATCTGGCTATCGCCCAAGCCACTAAAACCATCGACATCATCTGCTGGGGGTTTCAACCGTCGATGTACTTTATCCGCGATGGCAGTGCCCCAAGCATTGGCGAACTGCTGATGACCAAAGCCGGGAAAGGGATCGAGGTTCGGGTGCTCGGTTGGGAGATGCCGTTCAATGCTGCGGGCGCAGGGGGCGAGGCCAACCTTCCCGGTAAAGGACCGCTTCGTATCAAGGATCGGGCGATGCAGAGCTCCACCGCTGACCAATATACCGAAGATCGGAAATGGTTTTCCCGATGTGCATTCGCCGATCACTTAGCGCCCGCGATCCGAGTGGCTCGTAATGTGCCGGTGTTTGTCGGCCGCGGTTTCAGCATGTATGAACGGGCTGAAATTGCCTATCAGGCCAAATACAAAAGCCTCGACCCACAGCTCAGCCTCAGCACGTTGGGCGTGCTGGCCAGCACTGCGACCCACCATCAGAAGACCGTCCTGATCGACTATGAACAGACAGACCGCGCCGTTGGTTTTGTCATGGGCCACAACATGCTCGACGAGTACTGGGACACCGACAAGCACTCAGCACTGAACCGCACCGAGGGCAGCAAGCCTGCACCCAATCGCGGGCCGCGTGGCAACACACCACGCCAGGATATTTCCAGCCAGATCAGCGGGCCGATTCTAGAGCACCTGCACCATAACTTCGCCACTGCCTGGCGCAAGGAAACCGGTGAAGACCTGCTCGCATCGCGCAAAGCGATGGCGGTGGCCCCCCAACTGCAATGCGCCCCCGGCGTCACCCGCCAGCTGGCCCAAATCGTGCGTACCCAGGCACAAGACGGCAAGCGCGATATCGAAAAGATCTACCTGAAGGCGGTCAACAACGCGACCCAATTCATCTACATCGAGAACCAGTACTTTCGCTGGCCGCCATTGGCCGAGGCGATCAAAGCGGCGGCCGAAGTCCAAACCGGCGCTGGGCGTGATCCGGGTCTGCATGGAAATTTACACCTGTTTGTAATCACCAATGCCAGCCCAGACGGCGTGGGGCCGGGGAGCTTGAACACCCAGCGCATGCTCGAAAGCCTCGGACGCGGCGATACCATTCCTGAAATCACCAAGTTGCAGCGCATTGAACAGGCCAAAGCCCAAGCCAACGCGCAGACGCCGACCTTGGCTGAACTGCTTGAGCGACAAGCCTTGCTCACGTTGACCAGCCTGACCGACGCACTGGGGGGTGGCGAGATAAGCGATAAGGCCGGTGAAGCCCAACGGGACGCCGCCAGAAACAATGCGTCTCGACAGACAGCTCTCAAAGCCCAGATCGCGGCGATTGAGCAAAGCACGCTTGAACCAGAGTCGCGCCCAGGCCTGAAAATCCACGTGTGCTCACTGGTCGCGCCTGATTCGCCGGCGGGGCAGCAGTGGATGCCGGTGTACATCCATTCCAAGCTGATGATCGTCAATGACGTGTTCACCACCCACGGCTCGGCGAATATCAACACGCGCAGCATGCAGGTGGATAGCGAGCTGAACATTGCGCATGAATGGATGAGTGTGACGCGGGCGTTGCGGCGCAGGTTGTGGGATCTGCATACGAATGGGAGGGGGGCGCAGGATGATGTCGCGAAAGCATTCAAGGCTTGGCAGAAGATCATCAATAAGAACAAAGATCGCCAATCGCAAAAACTGACGCCATACGCTCCGATCGTCGAGTTTTACTACGACGAAAAGACCCTTCAGGACCTCGACTGATGCGCGGATTCCTATTGCTGACAAGCCTGCTGCTGGCCGCCTGCGATAACGGCAGCGCCCCTACTCACCCGACCCAGGACACTTTCGTGAACCCACTGACCGAGATCAAAGCCAAGCTGGCCTTTACCTGTGTACACGAGCAAATTCCTTCGCCGTCCGCCGAGGCCGATGAGCTGTTCCAATACGCTCGCTGGCTCCAGAAAAACAACCTGCTCAAGCAGGACAAAAGCGTCGACGCCGAGATCGAGCGCCTGTACCGGATTGCTGCCGAGAATGGCCATTACAAAGCCAACATCAACCTGCAAAACGGCACCATGCGCGGCCACTTCACGCTCAGTGGCGACGAACACCTGCGCCTGAGTCAGCAACTGATCGACGCGAATGTGGCGACGGGGTACTACTTTATCGGCCTCTTTCTGAAAAGCGGCTCGGCTGGGCTGAAGCAGGATACGGCCATGTCATTGCGTTACTTTCGTAAGGCCGCCGATCAGGGCAGCGCGCAAGCCCAATACGAAGTGGGGGACATACTGGCGCCGATTGACATCGCGCCGGACGTTGCTCGGCAAATGCGCCGCTGTGCAGCAGAACAGGGCAATGGTAAGGCCGCTGGCGCTCTGGGCGTAAACCTTCAAAGCAATGATCAGTACCAGGAGGCACTTGAGGCATTTCAATTGGGCGTGATGGCGGGTGATGAAACCTCTGCGGGTTGGTTGGAAGATGGCTTCCGTGGTCCTCCTCCCTCCGATAAATTGGACTACCTCGGCCAGCAGGAGGACCTTGAGCGCGCCGAACGCTATGAAAAAATCTGGCGAATTCTCGCAAACTACTCCTATGCCGCCCCCAAAGTCCCCGAAATCAACGACATCCTCCCCTTACCTCCCGCCAAACTCCCCACCTGGGACGGCAAGCTGCAATGGCTGGAAGCACGCCTGGCCAATGTCCCACCAGAAAAGCCCAGCGAAGCACTGATCCAGCAGTTGGCCAAAGCCAAACTCCTTGAACCGGCAACCGGCAGACCCACGCCCGACTCCCCCGCGTTCATCAAGGCCGACTACCCCGAACCGACCTGCACCAGCGGCCAGGCCTGCCCCCAGACTGGCTATTGGCGGGCATTCAGCCTGAGTCGCGATGTTTACGCGCGGTTCAACGATGGCGTGATCCGCCGTTTCGAGAAGAACGAGATCATGCCCACCCTGCAGGTTGAGAGTCACAAGCCGCGTTTTTTGCTGCCCGACATCATCACAGTCAATGAGGAAAGCATCGAATGGCGGCTGTTGGGGTGAGGCATCTTTCGCGTCGGCGACAAGACAACCGGCGGCGGTATAGCTCTATCGGTCGCGTCGACATTATTAGGGTGGAAAGATCGTGAAGGACCTTGACTGATGCGCAGACGCCTATTGCTGACAAGCCTGCTGCTGGCTGCCTGCGATAACGGCAGCGCCCCTACTCACCCTACTCAGGACCCTGCCGTGAACCCACTGACCGAGATTAAAGCCAAGCTGGCCTTTACCTGTGTACACGAGCAAATTCCTTCGCCGTCCGCCGAGGCCGATGAGCTGTTCCAATACGCTCGCTGGCTCCAGAAAAACAACCTGCTCAAGCAGGACAAAAGCGTCGACGCCGAGATCGAGCGCCTGTACCGGATTGCTGCTGAGAATGGCCATTACAAAGCCAACATCAACCTGCAAAACGGCACCATGCGCGGCCACTTCACGCTCAGTGGTGCCGAACACCTGCGCCTGAGTCAGCAACTGATCGACGTGAATGTGGCAACGGGGTACTACTTTATCGGCCTCTTTCTGAAAAGCGGTTCGGCTGGGCTAAAACAGGACCCGGAAATGGCTCTGCGCTACTTCCGCAAGGCTTCTGATCAGGGGAGTGCCCTGGCCCAAGCCTTTGTAGGCGACAAGCTGGCACCCATTAATATCGCCCCTGACATTGCTCGACAAATGCGGCGCTGTGCCGCTGAGCAGGGGCACGGTGATGCAGCTGGCGCCCTCGGCATCAACCTAAAAAATATGGGGCTCTTCCAGCAGGCACTCGAAGTGTTACAGATGGGGGTGGCTGCCGGCGACGAAAGTTCGGCCTCTCGTTTGGGCAAAGGCTTTCGTGGCCCTCAGCCTGATGACCAGTTGTACTACATTGGTCAACAGGAAGACCTTGAGCGCGCCGAACGCTATGAGAAAATCTGGCGAATTCTCGCAAACTACTCCTATGCTGCCCCCAAAGTCCCCGAAATCAACGACATCCTCCCCTTACCTCCCGCCAAACTCCCCACCTGGGACGGCAAACTGCAATGGCTGGAAGCACGCCTGGCCAACGTCCCACCAGAAAAGCCCAGCGAAGCGCTGATCCAGCAGTTGGCCAAAGCCAAACTCCTTGAACCTGCAACCGGCAGACCCACGCCCGCCTCTCCCGCGGCCGTTAAGCCGCGGTTTTTGCCGCCCGACATCATCACAGTCAATGAGCAAAACATCGAATGGCGGCTGTTGGGATGAGGTTCCATGCCTCGAATCAACTAAGGGCACCCGCCCACACTTGAGCCAGGTACCGGGAGAATGGGCGCGCCGCGCCTCAAACGCTCATTTTCTGCGTAAGGCTGCCGATAGCCTGTCATCACCCTGACAAGCGGCGACGCCCTGCGGGAATCAATGCCAAATACCTTCGCCCCGATCATTCGTAACCTTTCCCAACGCACCAGCCTGTCGATGGCGCGCACGTCGTTGTTCCAGTGCGTGGTGCTGCTCGCCTGTGTGTTTGCTGCGGCCAGCTATTCGCTGGTGTACCTCGCCCAGGAACTGAACCGATTCGAAGACAGCGAAAGCGCCTTCTACACGCGCAAGGCGGTGCAGTCCCTGGAAAAATCCCAGCGCCTGACCGTCAAGGATTACGCATTCTGGGGCGATGCCTACAAACACCTGCACGTTTCCGTGGACACGGATTGGGCCTATACCCGCGAAAACGTCGGGCCCACGCTGTTTCATGATTTCGGTTTCCAAGGCGTGTTTGTCGTCAACGACCTGGACCGCACGGTATACGCGTTGGTCGAGGGCAAGCTGCAACCGATTGAGCTGACCGAATGGCTCGACCAGCCCGTCGCGGCGCTACTCGAACAAGCGCGCGCAGGCGCCGCGACGGACACACCGGTCACGACGTTCATTAACGTGCGCGGCAACCCCACGCTGGTGGCGGCAGCGGCAATAACGCCCGGCACGGACCCCAGCGTGATCGCCGATGACCGAAAAGCCTCGGTATTGCTCTTCATCAACATCCTCGACAGCGCCAAGCTGACCGAAATCGGCAACGACTTTGGCGTCGATCACCTGCACATCGCCACACCCGATGAAATCGGCAAGACCTTGTTGTTCGCCCTTGGTGAGAACGGTGCCGCCGGCAGCCTGCACTGGCACCCCGAGCGGCCCGGTATGCGTTTGATGGCTGTCGGTTTGCCGCTGCTGGGCCTGGCGGCGTTGCTGGTGTGCCTGATGACCTGGCTGATTGTGCGCCGCACCACGGCGGACGCCCAGGCCCTCGACAGCAGCCACACCTCGCTGCAAGACAGTCAAAACGCGCTGGCCACCAGCGAAGCACGCTTTCGCGATGTGGTGGAAGCCAGTTCGGACTGGGTCTGGGAAATCGACGGCGAGTGGCGTTTCACCTACCTGTCGGAGCGCTTCGAAAGCGTCACCGGCCTGGACCGCCAGGCCTGGATCGGCGCCACGCTGTACGACCTGCTGGACACCGATGCCGGCGCCCTTTCTCAGTGGCTGACCACGCCCGGGCGGCTCGCGGATATCAGCCTGCAGTGTCGCTACGTCGACGCCCGGGGACGGGAGCGCACCACCCGGCTGTCGGCGCGCGAGATGCCCTGCGGCGGGTTTCGCGGCACGGCCACTGACGTCACCGAAGAAGTCGAGGCGCGTCGCCGCATCGAGTTCCTGTCCCAGCACGACGCCCTCACCGGGCTGCCCAATCGCACGCGCCTGCAAGCGTTTCTGGACGGTAAACTCAAAGCCTTGCCCACCCTCACCCACCCTTTGGTCATGCTCAGCCTGGACCTGGATCGGTTCAAACCGGTCAATGACTTGCTCGGGCATGCCGCCGGCGACCGGGTGCTCAATGAGGTATCGAGCCGCCTCTCTGATTGCGTGCGCCACGGTGACCTGGTCGCTCGGGTCGGCGGCGATGAATTTGTACTGATCCTGATCGATGCCGGCGCCCAGGACGAAGTCGAAGCCCTGTGCCGGCGCTTGATCGAGTCCGTCGAGCGGGTGATCAGGGTCGACGAGCAGGACGTGTTCATCAGCGCGAGTATCGGCATCGCCCTCGCGCCCAATGACGCCAACGGCGTCACCGAGTTACTGCGCTACGCCGATATTGCCTTGTACGAAGCCAAGGCCGCCGGGCGCAATACCTGGCGTTTTTACTCCGGCGAAATGAACGCGCGGATCATCGAACGGCGCCGCCTGGAAAGCGACCTGCGGTTTGCGATCAAGCACGCAGAGCTGCGTCTGCACTTTCAACCGCGCTACCGCATCAGCGACGGGCAAATGGTCGGCGCCGAAGCGCTGGTGCGCTGGCAACACCCGGAGCGTGGCCTGATCGCACCGGACACGTTCATCCCGATTGCCGAGGAATCGGGGTTGATCCTCTCGCTGAGCGACTGGGTGCTGGAAACCGCCTGCGCGTGCGCCGCGCAGTGGCCGGATGAGCTGTTTGTGTCGGTAAACCTGTCACCCACCGAATTCAAGCGCGGCAACCTGGTGGAGCGCGTGCGGTACGCCCTGAATAAGTCCGGCATCGAGCCAACGCGCATGGAGCTGGAAATCACCGAGAGCGTGATGCTTGAAGATGCCGTCGGCGCGCTTGAAGTCATGCACACCCTCAAGCACCTGGGTATCCGCATCGCCATGGATGACTTCGGCACCGGCTACTCGTCACTGAGCTATTTGCGCGCGTTCCCGTTCGACGGGTTGAAAATCGACCGCAGTTTCTTGAACCGGCTGGAGGACAGCGCCGATGACAAGGCCATTGTGCAGGCGATTGTCGGCCTGGGACGCGCCCTGTCGCTGACAGTCACCGCGGAAGGAATCGAAACCGCCGAACACCTGGCACTGCTCAAGGCGGTGGCCTGTGACGAAGGCCAAGGCTACTTCCTCAGCCGACCGCTGGACATCGACGCCTTCAACGGCCTGCTGGACGTGTGCGCGAGCACCCCGCCGTGTTAGCGCTCGACAGCGCCTTGCGCTAGCGGAAGAAATGACTCGGCGTCTTGCCGAACTGTTTCTTGAACATACTGGTAAAGGCGCTCGGGCTTTCATAGCCCAGCTCAAATGCCACATCGATGATCTTCTCGCCCACGGCTATGCGCTCCAGCGCCAGCAGCAACCGCGCTTGCTGGCGCCACTGGCCGAAGGTCAGGCCGGTTTCCCGGCGGAACAGGCGCTGGATGGTGGTCTGGTCCAGACCCAGGCGCTCGCTCCAATCCGCCACGGTCGAGGCATCGCCCGGGTCGTCCTGCAACGCCAGGCAAATCCGGCGGATGCGCGGGTCTGCAGGCTGGGGCAAGGACAACGGCAAGGCCGGCAATAGCGCCAGTTCGTCGAGGATCAGGTGCATGATCCGCGCGTCGCGCGAATCCTCGGCATACGGCGGCTTCAAGCTGACCGATGCCTTGATCAGTTCGCTGAGCAGCGGTGAAATGCTGACGGCCTTGGTTTCGCTCGGCAGGTTCGGAAAACTCGCGGGGCGAACAAACACACTGCGCATTTTCAACGCCCCGACGCAGCGCAGCGAATGCACATGCCCACTGGGCATCCAGAAGCCGCGATTGGGTGGCACCGTCCACTGATTCTGCGCCGAATGCACCACCATCACGCCTTCGGTGGCGTACAGCAGTTGATGCTTCTCGTGGCTATGGTCGGGGATCACCCAGCTCTCCGGATAGTCGGTGGCCGAGCTGATGACGGCCCACTCGCCCTCATCGATATCCCGCAGAAATTTATCCAGTGTTTTGATGGCTTCGCCTCTTTTGCGATGTTTGCTGCCCGAATTTCGCGAGACAGGCGTTTTCGACAAATCTAGCATAAACGCCGAGTTCATCCATGGAGCGGCGGTTTAAATCATCGCTGCCCGTCCCCGTCGTTCACTGCCTTGTATGGAATGCCTGCATGTCGACCTTGACCGCGTCTCCCGCTGCCACCTCCAGCCCGCCCCAAGTCAGCCCCTTGGTCATGCGCGTCCTCGGCGCCTGCGCCCTGGCGCATTTGATCAATGACCTGATCCAGGCCGTGCTGCCCTCGATCTACCCAATGCTCAAGGCCAACTATGGGCTGAGCTTCACCCAGGTCGGCCTGATCACCCTGACCTTCCAACTGACCGCCTCCCTGCTGCAACCGTGGATCGGCTACCACACCGACCGCCACCCCAAACCCTGGCTGTTGCCGGCGGGCATGGTGTGTACTTTGATCGGCATCCTGATGCTGGCGTTTGTCGGCACGTTCCCGGCGATCCTGCTGGCGTCGGCGCTGATCGGCGTCGGCTCCTCGACCTTCCACCCGGAAACGTCGCGGGTGGCCCGCCTGGCTTCCGGCGGGCGCTACGGCCTGGCGCAATCGACCTTCCAGGTCGGCGGTAACGCTGGCAGCGCGTTCGGCCCACTGCTGGCGGCGGCGATCGTCATTCCCTACGGCCAGGGGCATATCGCCTGGTTCGGCCTGTTTGCGGTGTTCGCGATCCTGGTGCTGTATGGCTTGAGCCGCTGGTACCGCAACCACCTCAATTTGTTCAAGCTCAAGCAAGGCAGCAAAGCCACCCACGGCCTGTCGAAAGGCCGCGTGACCTTTGCCTTGGTGGTGCTGGCCTTGCTGGTGTTTTCCAAGTACTTCTACATGTCCAGCCTGACCAGCTATTTCACCTTCTATCTGATCGAGAAATTCAACCTGTCGGTCGCCAGTTCCCAGCTTTACCTGTTCCTGTTCCTCGGCGCCGTGGCTGCAGGCACCTTCTTTGGCGGGCCGATCGGCGACCGGATCGGACGCAAGACCGTCATCTGGTTCTCCATCCTCGGCGCGGCGCCGTTCACCCTGGCCCTGCCGTATGTCGACCTGTTCTGGACCGCGATGCTCAGCGTGGTGATCGGTTTCATCCTGGCGTCGGCGTTCTCCGCCATCGTCGTCTTCGCCCAGGAGCTGGTGCCAGGCAATGTCGGGATGATCGCCGGCGTGTTCTTTGGCCTGATGTTCGGCTTCAGCGGTATCGGCGCGGCATTGCTGGGGTTGCTCGCGGACAGCCATGGCATCGAGTACGTTTACACGCTGTGCTCGTTCCTGCCGTTGCTGGGGGTTCTGACGATTCTGTTGCCGTCGACCAAAGGCGTTTGATCGGTTGAGCCTGCCGGGGCATCCGGCGGCTCGATCGCACGGGGCCGGCGCCTACAGCTAGCGCTTGAGGACGCCGGTGCCCTTCATATCATTTTCAACACGAGCATCGCGCCCAACCCGATCAGACACGCCACGCCCACCCCATAGGCCAGCGTGCGCCAGGGCTGGCACGCCATCAGGTACATGAGCGTGTGTGCCACCCGCGCCAGGGTAAAAACCCCGAACAGCACTCCCGTGGCTACCGAAGCGGTGCCCGCCACGACACACAGCCCGCCGAGGACAAAAAACAGCGGAATGTTTTCCTGGTCATTGGCCCACGCCCTGGCGGCACGGCCGACTTGCGGCAGTTCGTCTGGCTGCGGCGCACGGTTGAAGAAAGCCGCATCTTCGGGATTAGTGAATGCCCGCGCGCGCAGGCGGAAGAAGCCCTGATAGCAGGAAATCGCCAGCATCTTCAGGCACAGCATCAACACGCACAGTGCGTAGACACGCAATAGCTCATTCATCCCGCAACCCCGTGATGACGATATAGAGCAGCGGCCCCACCGAAACGAACAGCGCCGTCAGCACCCAGTAAGGCAGCACCGACGCCACCGACCGCCCTCGCCGCCGGGCGTCGCGGTACATCCACACACAAGCCAGCAGCGCCATCAGGTACAGGTCGATCACCACTTGCGCGGTGTCCGGGCGTGACAGCAATTGCCGGCCAAACGCCAGCAGCGACTGCTCCGCGGTCAGCATCGTTATCAGCGTATACAGCGAAAACCCGAGCAAACCGGCCAGGGCGATAAAGGGTCTGTGCATGGTCTCTTCCTTGAAGTGATCGAGGCCCACGATAGTGATAAGGTTCAGCCCCTCGCAATGACCTCGGAGGTCATGGTCACGCCATGGACAATCCTGCTACCGCCAGCGAACACTTGCGCCGGCTACGCCGCCAGGCACAGTTGAGCCAGCTCGACCTGGCCCTGATCACCGGAGTCTCGCAGCGTCATCTCAGTTGCCTGGAAACCGGCCGCGCCAAGCCGAGCCCCGGCACCCTGCACAATCTGCTGAGCGCGCTGCAGGTGCCCCTCGACCAGTGCAACCGCGTATTCCTCGCCGCCGGCTTTGCCCCGCGTTATGCCGCCACCCCCCTCGCCTCGCCGGCCATGGCGGCCATTCGCGAAGCGGTCAGCCATGTGCTGCACGCCAACAACCCCGCCCCGGCGATTCTGCTCGGCAGTGAGTGGCAGGTGCTGACGGCCAACACCAGCACTGCCGTGCTCTTTGGCTTGGTCGGGATCGACCCGGGCGCCGCCGATGGCGTGAACCTGCTGAGCACCCTGCTGCAATCGGGCGGCCTGGGCGATCACCTGATCAACGCCGAAGAGATCCGCACCCTCGCCTGGCAACGGGCAACCCGCGAGGCCTTGACCAACCCATCGTTGGCGGCGCTGCTGGCCAGCCTGCCGGTGCCCGCCCACACCGAACTGCCCAGCGACATGCCGCCACTGGTGTTGACCCGCGTGCGCTCGACCCAGGGCGAGCTGAACTTTCTATCGACCTTCACCACCTTCGGCATGCCCCAGGACATTACCCTCACCTCGCTGCGGATCGAGCATCTGATTCCCGCCGACGACTTCACATGGCAGGTCATGCGCAGCGCTTTCGAAGGTTATGCGGCGCTGGTTTTGTGAAATATCTGTCCGTAGACTGCCGCCATACCCCCACTTGAAGGCGGCGAAAAAAACCTGATGCAAGTTACCGAAGTCTCCATTGCCCAATTGCGCGCGGCGCTTGAGTCCGGCCAGACCACGGCCGTCGAACTGGTCCAGGCTTATCTGGCGCGGATCGACGCCTACGACGGCGCGCAGACCGCGACCGCGCTGAATGCCGTGGTGGTGCGCAACCCCGCGGCCCTGGACGAAGCCGAGGCGTCCGATGCGCGCCGGGCCAAGGGCGCAACGCTGGGACCGCTCGACGGCATTCCCTATACCGCCAAGGACAGTTACCTGATCAAGGGCCTCACGGCGGCGTCCGGCAGTCCGGCGTTCGCCAAACTGGTTGCCCAGCGCGACGCCTTCAGCATCGAACGGCTGCGGGCCGGAGGTGCCATCTGCCTGGGCAAGACCAACATGCCGCCGATGGCCAATGGCGGCATGCAGCGTGGCGTGTATGGCCGCGCGGAAAGCCCGTATAACGCCGCCTACCTGACGGCACCGTTTGCCTCCGGCTCGTCCAACGGCGCCGGCACCGCGACTGCCGCGAGCTTCGCGGCATTCGGTCTGGCGGAAGAAACCTGGTCGAGCGGGCGTGGCCCGGCGTCCAACAACGGCCTGTGTGCCTATACCCCGTCCCGTGGGGTGATTTCGGTGCGCGGCAACTGGCCGCTGACCCCCACCATGGACGTGGTGGTGCCTTATGCGCGCACCATGGCCGACCTGCTGGAAGTACTCGACGTGGTGGTCGCCGAAGACCCCGACACCCGCGGCGACCTGTGGCGCCTGCAACCTTGGGTGCCCATCCCCAGCGTCGCTTCGGTGCGCCCGGCGGCTTACGCTGAACTGGCCGCGACCGCCGCATCCCTCGCCGGCAAACGCTTTGGCGTACCGCGCATGTACATCAACGCCGACCCCGACGCCGGCACCAGCGAGAAACCCGGCATCGGTGGCCCGACCGGGCAAAAGATCATCACCCGCGCCAGCGTCATCGCCCTGTGGCAAGCCGCGCGCCAGGCCCTCGAAGCGGCCGGCGCCGAAGTCATCGAAGTGGACTTCCCCCTGGTGTCCAACTGCGAAGGCGACCGCCCGGGCGCACCGACGGTGTTTACCCGTGGCCTGGTGTCCAAGGAGTTCCTCCACGATGAGTTGTGGGAACTGTCCGCATGGGCCTTCGATGACTTCCTGCGCGCCAATAACGACCCGAACCTGAACCGCCTGGCGGATGTCGACGGGCCGAAGATTTTCCCCCATGACCCCGGCACCTTGCCCAACCGTGAAGACGAACTGGCCGCCGGCATGGACGAATACGTGCGGATGGCCCAACGCGGGATCACCCCGTGGAACCAGATCAGCACCCTGCCCGACGGCCTGCGCGGCCTCGAACAGACCCGACGCATCGACCTCGAAGACTGGATGGATAAGCTCGGCCTCGATGCCGTGATCTTCCCCACCGTCGCCGACGTCGGCCCTGCCGATGCCGATGTGAACGAAGCGTCCGCCGACATCGCCTGGAGCAATGGCGTGTGGGTGGCCAACGGCAACCTTGCCATCCGCCACTTGGGCGTGCCGACCGTTACCGTGCCGATGGGCGTGATGGCGGATATCGGCATGCCGGTCGGGCTGACCTTTGCCGGGCGCGCCTACGATGACTCCAGGTTGCTGCAGCTGGCGTCAGCGTATGAAGCCACCGGCAGCAAACGCCTGATTCCGCCGCGCACGCCGGCGCTCACGCCACGCTGACGCGCGGTCCAACGGTGGGAGCCACCGCTCCCACCTGGTTGCGCTGCTCACTCAGGCAACGAGAGGCACGGCAATCAACAGGATCGCCGTGCCATGGGCGAGCGTCGCGGCCAACACACCATGACGCATGCGCAACAACGCGCAGGCCAGCCCTTCGATCAGGGTAAACAGCAACACCGGCCAGCCCAATTGAGTGACGCTCAGGGCCAGGAACGCATGACAGGCCGCGAACGCCACGCCGCTGATCAAGGCCGCCCGCAGCGGCGTCAGTTGTTGTTCCAGATACCCCTGCAGATAACCGCGAAACAACACCTCTTCCAACGCATTGGCGCCATAGGCCAATACCACCATGCCTGGCAGCCACACCCAGTAATCGTGGATCGCTTGCGTATCCACGCCCTGGTAAAGCCGCAGCGGTACGCCGATCAGGCAGCCCACCGCCAGGCCCCTCGCCAGTCCGACGGCGCAATTGCCCTTGGACCACAAGACCAGCCGCGACAAGTCCGGCGCTACCCACGCGAGCCCGGCAACCAGCAACAGCGATAGACCGCCCAGCGCCGCCAGCACAAAGGTGTTGGCGGTGAATGCAATCTGCACATCGTCACTGAGCGCCCACATGCGCAACGGCGTCATCGCATCGCGCATCAGCACAAACGCCGCCAACAGAATCAGGATGCGGACCGCCGTCATCGACCTGGGTGTGAGCGCGAACCACGCGCCGAACAGCAGCAGGCCTGGCGTCAAATGGATGCTGTAGTTAACCAGTGCCACCATGCCTTGAGTAATCATAAGCCGGCGTTTCGACGCTGCCACTCATCCACCATATCGCCCAGGGTTTTGGCCGTATCGTTGCGAATCCAGGCCATGAATGCGCGGTCGAACTTAAACCCCGGGCCGCAGTGTTCGAGCATGAAACGGCGCACGTTCTGGGTGTTTTTGTAGCGCGGGGTGATCGGGGTGCTGCGGGTGATGGGGTCGCTGTGCCAATTAAAGTCCATGTTTTCTCACAAGGCGGTTTGTTGTTTTCGCCGTAGCATAGCGATGTGCCATTTAAGCAGGAAGTGCCGGATAGCGTCACCACGCCACCACCTTGCGTACCGCCAGCAAGGCCTCGCGCAGCGCCGTCATGTCCACCGAGCCCAACGCCAGGCGCAGCGCATGCGGTACATGGGCCGATACGGCAAACGGTTCGGCGGTGGACACGGCGATATTTTCGCGCTGCAAGGTCATGGCGATCTGATCGGCGCGGGCCTCTTCCGCCAGGGGCAACCAGAGAAAATACGACGAAGGATGGCTGATGTACGTCAGCCCCTTCAGCACCTGCGCCGCCAATGCCTGGCGTGCCCGGGCATCCTGGCGTTTCTGTGCTTCCAGTTGAGCCACCGTGCCGTCGTCGAGCCAGGCCACGGCAATCGCGCTCATTACCCCCGGCACATTCCAGGTCGTGGCCATGATGCTGCGTTCCAGGGCCTTCACCCACGCCGCCGGGGCTGACACAAAGCCGACCCGCAGGCCGGTGGCGACGCTTTTCGAAAAGCCGCCGACATACACCGTGCGTTCCGGCGCGAGGGTCGCCAACGGCGGTGGCGCGTGTTCTGCCAGAAATGCGTAGGCCGCGTCCTCGACGATCATCAGGTTGTGCTGACGGGCGATGGCTACCAACTGCTCGCGCTGCTCCAGGCTCATCACCCAACCCAGCGGGTTATGCACGGTCGGCATGCTATACACCGCGCGGACCGGATGCTTGCGACACAGGCTGTGCAGATGATCGAGGTCGGGGCCGCTGGCGGTGAGCGGGATCGCCAGCATTTCCAGGTGCAGGGTCTCGGCCAGCACCTTGAAGCCTGAATAGGTCAGCGCGTCGACGGCAATCACATCCCCCGGTTTGAGCAGCGCCATCAGCGTCACGGCCAACCCATGTTGCGCGCCGCTGACCAGCAGCACCTGATCGGCCTCGACCGTCAGCCCTCGACTCAGCAGATGGCGCGCCACCGCCGCGCGTTCATGCTGGCGCCCGGCGTGGGGCTGGTAACGCAGTAACGCTTGCAGATCGCCCGACAGCGCCAGTTGACGCAATGCCGTGCGCAGCAGCTCGGCCTGGCCCGGCAATGACGGGTAATTGAAATTCAGATCCAGCATGCCCGGTGCCACGCTCATCTGCCCACTGCCCTGCCCCGGCGGCAGCGAGATCTCGCGCACGAAGGTGCCGCGACCGGTTTCACCGCTGACCAGGCCCATCGCCGCCAGCTCGCTGTACACGCGGCTCGCGGTGACCAGCGCGAGGCCGTGGCGCGCGGCCAATTGCCGATGGGTGGGCAGACGCTCGCCGGGCGACAGCCTGCCGCTGCGGATGTCCTCGGCGAAGGTGTCGACCAGGTTTTTGTAACGGGCGCGGGGCATGGGCGATGTATCCATGACAATTTTTTGATTGTCTTAATCTTCCTGCCTAGCATGGCCCGCACGCAACCTCTCCTTTTTTCGGGCCCCCTTCATGGAACAGACCTCACCGCTCAATCCCCTGGCCAACAGCACCCAGGGTTGGATCAATGGCTTTATCGGCGTGGTGATTTTCAGCGGTTCGTTGCCGGCGACGCGTCTGGCGGTGATGGAATTCGAACCGGTGTTCCTCACCCTGCTGCGCGCCACCCTGGCCGGCGTGTTGGCGTTGTGCCTGTTGGTTTTTTTCAAGGAAAAACGCCCAACACGCGCGCAATGGCTGCCCCTGGTAATCGTCGCCCTCGGCGTGGTCATCGGCTTCCCCTTGCTGACGGCGCTGGCCCTGCAATACGTGACGTCCGCGCACTCCATCGTGTTTATCGGCCTGTTGCCGCTGGCCACGGCGCTCTTTGGCGTACTGCGCGGCGGTGAGCGGCCACGCCCGGTGTTCTGGTTGTTTTCGATCCTGGGCAGCGCGCTGGTGATGGGGTATGCCGTCGCCCAGGGCCTGAGCGCCGCCCCGGCCGGTGACCTGCTGATGCTGTTGGCGGTGCTGGTGTGCGGCCTGGGTTACGCCGAGGGCGCCAAGCTGTCGCGCAGCCTGGGCGGCTGGCAAGTGATCTGCTGGGCGCTGGTGGTGTCGTTGCCGGTGGCGCTGCCGTTGAGCCTGATGCTCGCGCCGCCGACCTTCACCGGCATCAGCCTGCCGGCGTGGCTGAGCCTGGGCTATGTGGCGCTGTTCAGCATGTTGATCGGGTTTGTGTTCTGGTACCGCGGGCTGGCCCAAGGCGGCATCGCCGCGGTCGGCCAGTTGCAGTTGCTGCAACCGTTCTTCGGCCTGGCGCTGGCGGCGGGCCTGCTGCATGAGCAGGTCAGCCTGGGCATGGTGCTGGTGACAGTCGCGGTGATCGGCTGTGTGGCCGGAGCCAAGCGGTTTGCGCGCTAGCGTCTGCGGCGATGGCATTATTCCCATCCGGCGCGCGTCCTGTTAAACAGGACAGTCCCCTCCCAGAACAATAAGGACTTGGCATGCACACCCCGTCACTGCAAGACACCACCGCCCCCGAAGGCATCTGCTACGGCTGCGGCGGCAGCAACCCCCACGGCCTGCATATCAAGAGCCGCTGGGATGCCGACGGCGTTCACGTGGTCGCCGAGCACCAACCGGAAGCGAAATACAGCGGCTGGCCGGATCTGGTCTACGGCGGCCTGATCGCCATGCTGGTGGACTGCCACTCGAACTGGACCGCCATGGCCTACCACTACCGCGCCGAACAACGCGAACCCGGCAGCCTGCCGCGTATCGACTGCGTGACCGGGCATCTCGGGATCAAATTCATCAAGCCCACGCCCCTGGGTGTCACGCTGACCTTGCGTGCCCGGGTCGAGGGCGATGTGGGGCGTAAAAGCCGCGTGGTCTGCGAGGTATACGCCGGCGATGTGCTCACGGCGATCGGCGATTCGGTGTTCGTGCGCGTCGATACCGGGCAACTGGCCGCCGCCGCCCACGCTCGCAACGCGTGATCCTGGTCTACATTGACTGGCACCGCTAATCGAGGACTGCACCGATGACTCGTCTCACCGCGAAAGACTTCGCCCCCGAACTGCTGGAGCTCTACGACGGCTACGCCCACGGCAAGATCAACCGCCGCGAGTTTCTCGACCGCGCCGCACTGTTCACCTTCGGCGGGCTCACCGCGTCGGCGCTGCTCGCCGCCCTGAGCCCCAACTATGCGCTGGCCGAGCAAGTGAAATTCACCGACCCGGACATCGTCGCGGACTACATCACCTACCCTTCGCCCAAGGGCAACGGCACGGTGCGCGGCTATCTGGTGCGCCCGGCCAAGACCACCGGCAAAGTCCCCGCCGTGGTCGTGGTGCATGAAAACCGCGGCCTCAACCCGTATATCGAAGACGTCGCCCGCCGCCTGGCCAAGGCCGGCTTTATCGCCCTCGCGCCGGATGGCCTGACATCCGTGGGTGGCTACCCCGGCAACGATGAAAAAGGCGTAGCGCTGCAACAAAAAGTCGACCCGACCAAGCTGATGAACGACTTCTTCGCCGCCATCGAGTGGCTGATGCACCACGACAACAGCACCGGCAAAGTCGGGATTACCGGCTTCTGCTATGGCGGCGGCGTGGTCAATGCAGCAGCCGTGGCCTACCCGGAACTGGGCGCCGCCGTGTCATTTTACGGGCGGCAGCCAGAGGCCAAGGACGTGCCGCGCATCAAGGCACCGATCATGCTGCATTACGGCGAACTGGATACGCGGATCAACGAAGGCTGGCCGGCCTATGAAAAGGCCCTGAAGGCCGCGGGCACTACCTATCAAGCGTATATCTACAAGGGCGCCAACCACGGTTTTCACAACGACTCGACGCCGCGTTATGACGAGGCGGCGGCGAACCTGGCGTGGCAGCGCACGCTGGGGTGGTTCAACAAATACCTGGCCTGACCGCCTCTGAATGTGTAGAGGTTAGCCGCCGACAACTGTTTCATTTTGCTTCTTGATGAAAATTTCAGCCCTGCGCCGCCATCACCGTCAGCCAGGCCTTGAACGCCAGCATCGCCGAGGTTTCGGCGCGTGACTGCAGGCGCGTCAACCAATAGCTGCCGGTGCTGATGCCCACGTTGAAGGGCTGGCGGATCGCATCACTTTCCAGTTGTCGCGAGAACATCAGCGCCGGGGCCAACGCCACGCCGACGCCCTGCAGCGCTGCTTCCATCATCGCCAACGATGAGTCAAACACGATGCTGCGCGGCACCAGGGTGTCGGCAGGCAGCCCGGCGGCCTGGAACCACAGGTTCCACTCATCGGCGCGATAGGAGCGTAGCACTGTGTGCTTCAACAGCTCGGCCGGCGTGTGTAACTGCTCGGCGATTGACGGCACGCAGAGCACCGTCAGCGGCGCTTCGAACAATGGGCAGGCGTCGGTGCCATGCCAGGCCCCGGCGCCGAAACGGATCGCGTAATCCAGGCCTTCGGCGGCGACATCGACACGGTTGTTGTGCGTCGACAGGCGCAGGTCGATAAACGGGTAGCGGTGCTGGAAGTCCGCCAGCCGCGGCAGCAGCCAGCCCACCGCAAAAGTGCCGACCGCGCCGACGCTGAGCACTTCGCGGTAGTGCCCGCCTTCGAACTGGCCCAGGGTGTGGGCAATGCGGTCGAAGGATTCGCGCAGCACCGGCAACAACGTCTCGCCTTCGCGGGTCAGCATCAGGCCACGCGGCAGGCGTTTGAACAGGGTGACGTTCAGTTGCGCCTCCAGGCTCTTGACCTGGTGGCTGACCGCCGCCTGGGTGACACATAACTCAATGGCGGCCCGCGTAAAACTCAGGTGCCGGGCGGAGGCCTCGAATGCGCGCAGGGCATTGAGAGGCAGATGGGAACGCAGCATGCTTGCCCCTAATTTTTCTAATGGCTGGTGCGAAATATCATCGTTTGCCCAGGCCCGGCGAACTGTCTACCTTTGGCACGCCCGCGCAGGCTGTTCATTCAATCGATCATACTCATGGAAGCGATATCATGCCCCAACAAGCGGTATTTGGAGTGCGTCATTTAACGGCGCTGGCAATGTTTCTCGGCGCAGGCCAGTGCCTGGCCGCCACCGACCTGCAGGCCGTGGTAGACGCCAGCGTCAAACCGCTGATGCAGCAACAGGCCATTCCCGGCCTGGCGGTGGCGGTGGTGCAGAACGGCAAGGTGCAATACTTTAACTACGGCATGGCATCGAAAGAAGCGCAGCAACCGGTCAACCAAAACACCTTGTTCGAAATCGGCTCAGTGAGCAAAACCTTCACCGCAACCTTGGGCGGTTACGCCCAGGCCATCGGCAAGCTCACGCTGTCGGACAAGGCCAGCCAATACTGGCCTGCGTTGGCCGGCAGCGCCTTTGACCGCATCAGCCTGCTGCAACTGGCGACCTACACCCCCGGCGGCCTGCCGCTGCAGTTTCCGGATGCCGCCGACAACGCCGACGCCATGCTCGGCTACTTCCAGCGCTGGAAACCCAGCTACGCCCCAGGCGCGCAACGTCTCTATTCCAACCCGAGCATCGGCCTGTTTGGCTACCTCGCGGCGCGAAGCCTGGGCCAGCCGTTCAATGTCGCCATGGAGCACACCCTGCTGCCCAAGCTGGGGTTGAGCAACACCCACCTCAGCGTGCCCACCGCGCAATCCGGCGAGTACGCCCAAGGCTACGACAAGCAGCAGAAACCCGTCCGTGTAAGCCCTGGCGCACTGGACAACGAAGCCTACGGCATCAAGACCAGCACCCACGACCTGGCGCGCTATGTGATCGCCAACCTGCACCCGCAAACCCTGGAAAAGCCGCTGCAACAAGCCATCGCCAGTACCCACGCCGGTTATTACCGCGTGAACGGCATGACCCAGGGCCTGGGCTGGGAGTACTACCCCTACCCCATCGCCCTGCAAGCGCTGATTGACGGCAACTCGACACCGATGGCCATGGAACCTAACCGCCCCGATTGGCTGGCGACGCCGCAAGCGCAACCGGCCAACGTGCTGTACAACAAAACCGGCTCAACCGCAGGTTTTGGCGCGTATGTGGCGTATGTGCCAAGCAAGGACATGGGCGTGGTGATCCTGGCGAACAAGAACTATCCGAATGCCGAGCGGGTCAAGGTCGCCCATGCGATCCTGAGCGCGCTGGATCACTGAGCAAGGTGGGAGCCAGGCTCCCACATCGTGAGGTCTACATCCCCAGCCAGTGCGGCAGCGCCAGCGAGATGAACGGCAGGTAGGTGACCATGATCAGGAACACCAACAGGATCATCAGCCACGGCATCGCCGCACGAATGGTCTGCCCCAGCGTCAAGCCGGTCACCGCCGAGGTCACGAACAGGTTCAAGCCCACCGGCGGGTGGACCAGGCCGATTTCCATATTCACCACCATCACGATCCCCAAGTGAATCGGATCGATGCCCAGCTTCATCGCGATCGGAAAGAAGATCGGCGCCAGGATCAACACGATCGCCGACGGCTCCATGAAACTGCCGGCGATCAGCAAGACCACGTTGACCATGATCAGGAAGCCAATCGGCGTGAGCCCTTCGGACAGCACCCAGGCGGTGATTTCCTGGGGGATCTGTTCGGTGGTCAACACATGGGCGAAGAGCATCGCATTGGCGATGATAAACATCAGCATGATCGCCAGCCGCCCGGACTCCAGCAGCACCTTGGGACAGTCGCGCAGACTCATGTCCTTGTAGACGAACAGCGCGACAAACGCCGAGTACACCGCTGCCACCGCCGCGGCTTCGGTCGGGGTGAACATCCCGCTGTAGATGCCGCCGAGGATGATCACCAGCAGCAGCAAGCCCCAGAACGCACGGCGCGCGCAGGCCAGCCACTCGCGAAAGCTCGCCCGTGGCTGCGCCGGCAGCTTCTTGATGCGCGCCACGATATAGATCGCGACCATCAGCATCAGGCCCAGCAGCAGCCCCGGGATCACCCCGGCCATGAACAACTTGCCGACCGACGTTTCCGTGGCGGCCGAATACACCACCATCACGATCGACGGCGGAATCAGGATGCCCAGGGTGCCGGCGTTGCAGATGATGCCCGCGCCGAACGCCTTCGGGTAACCGGAGCGCACCATCCCGGCCACCGCAATCGAACCGACGGCCGCCACCGTGGCCGGTGACGAACCGGACAGCGCGGCAAACAACATGCACGCCAACACCGCCGCAATCGCCAGGCCGCCACGGATATGTCCGACACACGCATTGGCGAAGTCGATCAGCCGCTGCGCCACGCCGCCGGTGGTCATGAACGCACCGGACAGCAGGAAGAACGGAATCGCCAGGAAGGTATAGGCATCCGAGGTTTCGAACAGCTTGATCGCCAGGGAACTCACCGAGTCCTGGCTGAACATCAGGATCGACACCGCGCCAGACAATCCGAGGGAAATCGCGACGGGCACGCCGAGGAACATGAACACAAACAACAGCAGAAACAGACAGAGCACGGCCATCAGTGACGCTCCTCATGGCCGCCGGCCAATTTGCTCGCCTCACCGGCCTCGTCGGCCAGCCCCAACCCGACCTGGCGGTGGGTGAACAGGCGATAGAAAATTTCCAGGTAGCGGATAAACACCAGGGCAAAACCGACCGGCACGATGAGCACGATGTCGCCGACATCGATGCCGAACTGGTCGAGGTCTTCGGCGCCGATGTGTGCTGTCATCACCGCACTCACCCACCTGTAACTGGCGACCATGAACAGCCCGGCGTAGGCCAGGCAGCACAGGCAGGCAAGCATCCCAAGCAAGCGCTGCACCCGGCGTCCGGTCAGCTTGACCAGCGCATCCACCCCAAGGTGGCCGGCGGTACGCACGCCGTAGGAAATGCCGAAGAAAATCAGCCAGCCGAACATGGCCTTGGTCAGCGCCACGCTCCAGGTCATGTCCTGGGCCCAAGTCATGGCGCCGTCGCCCAGGGCGTTGAAAAAATGGCTGCTCCAGGCCCACTGGTCGGCCAGGGCAAAGAACAGCGTGTAGATGTTGTTGAGCATGACGTAGACGAATGTCACCAGGGTCATGGCGGCCAGCAGGAAGGCAATGACGCCTTCCTCCAGGTGCTCCCAGACGCGCCTGAGCGTTTGCATGGCAAAACCTCGCGAAGCGGGAATAGGTTTCAGAGTGGAAACCGGATCAACCTGTGGGAGGGATCTCGGTATGCCCCGGCATTACAGGTTGGACGCATCCGCCGCCTTGATCAGGTCAGCCCCGATCTCGCCTTCGAACATCTGCCAGACCGGGCGCATGGCTTCGCGCCATTGCTGGCGTTGCGCGGGGGTCAGTTCGATGATTTCGCTGGTCTTGGCGTCGACGATCTTCTGTTTGGCCGACTGGTTCAGCGCCTCGGCCTGCTTGTTCACCTCAACGGTGACCTCGGCCATGATCTGCTCCAGGGTGCTGCGCACATCCGCTGGCAGGCCGTTCCAGAACTTCGCGTTGGTGATCACCATGTAGTCGATCAGGCCATGGTTGGACTCGGTGAAGTACTTCTGCACCTCGTTGACCTTCTGGCTTTCATAGTTCGACCAGGTGTTTTCGGTGCCGTTGACCGTACCGGTCTGCAAGCCCTGGTAGACCTCGGCAAAGCTCATCTTGCGCGGGTTGGCGCGGATCGCCTTGAACTGTTCTTCAAGCACGCTGGAGGCTTGCACGCGGAACTTCAGGCCACGGGCGTCCTTGGGTTCGTGCAGGGCTTTGTTGGCCGACAACTGCTTGAGACCGTTGTGCCAATAGGCCAGGCCGAGGATGTTCTTGTTCTGCATCGAGGTCAGTAACTGCTTGCCTTGGGCGGCCTGGAAGCGGTCGACGGCGGCCAGGTCGTTGAACAGGAACGGCAGGTCATAGATCTGCACCTGTCTGGTGTATTGCTCGAACTTGGCCAGGGACGGCGCGAGCATCTGCACATCGCCCAACAGCAGCGCTTCCATTTCCTTGCCATCGCCGAACAGCGACGAGTTCGGGTACACCTCGACCTTGACCACGCCCGGCAGGCGTTCTTCGGCAAGTTTCTTGAACAGCAACGCGCCCTGGCCTTTGGGCGTGTTTTCGGCGACCACATGGGCGAACTTGATCACAATCGGGTCCGCCGCCTGGGCCAGGCCCACGACGAACAAGGTGGCGGCGCAGAACAGCGCCCGGGAGAGCTTGAGCATGGGAAATCACCTTCTTATTGTTGTGTTGTAGGGCAAGGTGCCTGATATGGCGCGTGTAGTGAATTTCGAATTTTTGATACCTGCGTTCGGCCTAGATGAACGCCAACCCGAACGAAAATGCAGATCCTCTCTCGCCTCTGGCTTCGGCTGCGGTCAGCGCTGGGCGGCGAGCAGCCGTTGTGCGCGCAACAGAACCGGGGCATCCACCATCTGCCCATCGATCTGATACGCGCCTGCCCCGTGGGCTCCGCCCGCCACCACGCGCTTGGCCCAGGCAAGGTCTGCGGCGCTGGGTGCCAAGGCCGCATGGATCACCGCCACCTGCCGGGGATGGATGCACAGCGCGCCGGCAAAGCCCATTTCATAGGCATGCCGGATCGAGCGACGCAGGCCTTCGGGGTCGTCGATGGACGGGTGGACGCCGTCCAGCGGGGCCACCAGGCCGGCGGCGCGGGAATGCACGATCAGCGCTAGGCGCGCCTGGTCCAGGGCAAAGTCAGCCGCTGGCGAAGGGCTGCTCAAATTCAAGTCGAGCGCCAGGTCCAGGCCGCCGAACGACAGGCGCTCCACCTGCCGCGCATGGGCAATCGCGGCCACCGCCAGCAGGCCCTTGGCGCTTTCGATAATCGGCCAGATCCGTTTGCCGGCGGCGGCCACCACCGCGACCTGGGCGGCACTTTCGACTTTCGGCAGCAGCACGCCCGCCACGTTTGCATGGGCGTTGCAGAACGCCACATCGTCAGCGTGTTCGGCGTGCTCCGGCGCGTTGATCCGCACCCACACCCGGGCGTCGGAGTGGGCGCGCAAAAACGCGCCAAGGTTCTCCCGCGCCTGCCGCTTGAGCGGCTCTTCCACTGCGTCTTCAAAATCCACAATCACCGCGTCGGCACCGCTGGCCAGCGCTTTGGAAAACCGCTCCGGGCGGCTGCCGGGAACGAACAGGGCTGAACGAACTACAGGCGTTGGCATCACCACACTCCTTGTCAGATAACGCCGCGCGCGCGCAGGTCGTCGATGGTTTCGCCCGAATAACCGAGCTGATCGAGAATGCCCTGGCTGTGCTCGCCTAACGCGGGCACCGCATCCATGCGCGGGCTGAATGCCGTATTGCGCGCTGGCGGCAACAGCGCTGGCAGCGGACCGGCCGGGCTCGCGACTTCGCGCCAGCTGTCACGAGCCTTGAGTTGCGGGTGGTCCCACACGCCGTGCATATCGTTGACGCGGGCACTGGCGATCTGCGCATGTTCCAGGCGCTGGATGACGGCCTCGGCGTCGAGTCGGGCGAAGCTGTCGACGATGATCCGGCGCAGCGCCTCGCGGTTGGCCGAGCGCTTGAAGTTGGCGCAGAAGCGCTCGTCCGTGGCCAACGCCGGGGTGAGCAGCACCTTGTCGCAGAACGCCGCCCATTCGCGCTCGTTCTGCAAGCCGAGCATCACCGTACCGCCGTCGCCGGTGGGAAACGGTCCGTAGGGATAAATCGTCGAATGCGCCGCCCCGGCACGCGGCGGTGGCGGTGCTCCGTCGAAGGCGTAGTACATCGGGTAGCCCATCCACTCCACCAGGCTTTCCAGCATGCTCACGTCGATACGGCTGCCCTCGCCGGTCTTGCCGCGCAACAACAGCGCCGAGAGGATGCCGCTGTAGGCGTACATGCCGGCGGCGATGTCGGCGATGGAGCAACCGGCCTTGGCCATCTGGTCGTCAGCGGGCCCGCCGGTCACCGACAGAAAGCCGCCCTCGCTCTGGATCAACAGGTCATAAGCCTTCTTTTGCGCGTAGGGCCCGCCTTCGCCATAGCCGGAAATATCGCAGACGATCAAGCGCGGGAAGCGCGCATGCAGTGTCTCGAACGACAGGCCCATGCGCGCCGCCGCACCGGGTGCGAGGTTCTGCACCAGTACATCGGCGTCGGCGAGCAAGCTGTCGAGAATGGCGCCCGCCGCGTCTTGCTTGAGGTCCAGGGTCAGGCTTTCCTTGGAGCGGTTGGTCCACACGAAATGCGACGCCAGGCCGCGCACGCGTTCGTC
This sequence comes from Pseudomonas veronii, assembly GCF_002028325.1. Taxonomy (NCBI): domain Bacteria; kingdom Pseudomonadati; phylum Pseudomonadota; class Gammaproteobacteria; order Pseudomonadales; family Pseudomonadaceae; genus Pseudomonas; species Pseudomonas veronii. The sequence continues at coordinate 3,818,014 of NZ_CP018420.1, forward strand.
ATAGCCACGGGCGAAGTCACCGCTGCCGGGGCGTTCGATCTTGATCACACGCGCGCCGAGATCGGCCAATTGGCGTGTGCAAAAGGGTGCGGCAATCGCATGTTCCAGGCTGACAACGGTGATACCGTCCAGCGGTCGTTGATTAGCAGTCATGACGATTCCTCAAAGCCAGTGGGCCATGGACGGGGTGTTGCGCAACTGCCAGACCTTGGCGATCAACGCGTCGGCCTCGACCGGGGTGCGTGCGCCGCTGAACTGGCTGAGGCGCAGGAATTTATCCGCCAGCTCGGCGCGGCTGAGGCTGTTGCCGGGGTCGCCCTTGGGCTCGTCAATAGCGCCGTGCAGCGTGCGGCCATCCTCGGTGGTGACGGTGACGCGGCCCAGCCAACGCTGCGGATAGGCGTCGTCGACTTCGCGATCGAGGGTCATGCTGACCTTGTCGCGAAAGGCCGAGACGGCGGGATCGCTCAGTGCCAACGTGTGGAACTCAACCAGCCCGGCCTTGCCATGCACGGCGATCAGGCCCAGCACGGTGCCCATGGAGAACTTGGCCTGGTGAACAGTGGCTGGCGTAGTGACGCGCCCCAGCACATCGATGGCGCCCTGATGCACGCGGGTCTGCACCTTGGCGATCGCGGCGGCATCGAGGCCTTCACGCTGCATCAACTGCAGCAGCGCATCGGCGGCAGGATGGGTGTGGCGACACGAGGCATGGAACTTGAACGAGGTTTCCAGCAGCGCCCAGCGCCGGCCGAGGTCGGCGGACAGCTTGTGCGGTTTGGCATCGCTGGACATTCCGGCTGCCAGGCCCTGGTCGCCTTCGAGGATATTGCGCGCGCCCGTCAGCCCGTCCGCCGTCAGGTACGCGGCGAGCAAGCCATCCGCCGCCGCCTTGGCCGTGTGCAATTGCTTGGAGTCGGCGGCATCGCGCAAAAACTCCCACAGCCCGGCAGCCTGGGTGCCGGCGCTGCCGAGCAGGTTGATGAATTGCTCCTGATCGAACCCCAGCAATTTGCCCACGGCCACCGCCGCCGCCAAGGTGCCGACGGTCGCGGTGGTGTGGAAGATGCGGTAGTGGGAGCGGCCCATGAATTCGCCGATGCGAATTCCGGCTTCATAACCGGCCACCGCGGCCAGCAGCAGTTCACGGCCGGATTTGCCGAGGTCCTGGGCCGCCGCCAGGGCCGCGGGAAAGACCACCGTCGCCGGGTGCAGCACCGAGCTGTTGTGCAGGTCATCCTGCTCCACCAGGTGCGACGAGGCGCCGTTGACCAACGCGGCGAAATACGCGCTGCTGCTGCGGCCATTGACGATCACCTGCGCCGGGCCGCTGCTCGGCCCCATTTTCCGCGCGTAGCGTTCAAATAGCGGGATCGGGTGCGCGCCCTGGCTGGCCAGCGCCGACGCCAGCCAATCGAGAAAAAGGTCTTCGGTGCGCGCCAGCACCGGTTCGGGCAACTGCGCATAGGTCAATTCGGCGAGGAACCGACACAGGGCTTGGGTATGGCTCATGTTCAGGCCCTCAGAAACTGCGTGGCAGCTCGAGCAAGTGCTCGGCCACGTAGGACAGGATCAGGTTGGTGGAGATCGGCGCCACCTGGTACAGGCGGGTCTCGCGGAATTTGCGTTCCACGTCGTACTCGCAGGCAAAACCAAAGCCGCCGTGGGTTTGCAGGCACGCATTGGCCGCCTCCCAGGACGCCTTGGCCGCCAGGTACTTGGCCATGTTCGCGCTGGCCCCGGCAGGCGCGCCACGGTCGTATTCCTCGCAGGCACGCCAGCGCATCAGGTCGGCCGCTTCGATTTCGATATGCGCTTCGGCAATCGGGAACTGCACGCCCTGGTTCTGCCCGATGGGCCGGCCGAACACCACACGGTCGCGGGCATAGGCGCTGGCCTTTTCGATAAACCAGCGGCCATCGCCGATACACTCGGCGGCGATCAGGGTGCGCTCGGCATTCAGGCCGTCGAGGATGTACTTGAAGCCCTTGCCCTCTTCGCCGATCAGGCTGTCCAGAGGCAGCTCGAGGTTGTCGAAGAACAGCTCGTTGGTTTCGTGGTTGACCATGTTGGCGATGGGTTGCACGGTCAGGCCGTTGCCGATCGCCTCGCGCAGGTCCACGAGGAAGATCGACATGCCTTCGGACTTTTTCTTCACGTCGGCCAGCGGCGTGGTGCGCGCCAGCAGGATCATCAGGTCGGAATGCTGCACCCGCGAGATCCAGACTTTCTGGCCGTTGATTACGTACTTGTCGCCGCGCTTGATCGCGGTGGTCTTGATCCTGGTGGTGTCGGTGCCGGTGCTGGGCTCGGTGACGCCCATCGATTGCAGTCGCAATTCGCCGCTGGCCAGTTTGGGCAGGTAGAAGCGTTTTTGCGCGGCGCTGCCGTGGCGCAGCAGGGTGAACATGTTGTACATCTGGCCGTGGACGGTGCCGGAGTTACCGCCGCAACGGTTGACCTCTTCAAGGATCACCGACGCTTCAGCCAGGCCGAGGCCGGAGCCGCCGTACTCTTCCGGGATCATCGCCGACAGCCAGCCGGCAGCGGTCAAGGCCTTGACGAAGGCATCGGGGAACGCTTTTTCTTCGTCGATCCGACGCCAGTACGCCGCATCGAATTCGGCGCACAAGGCGCGCACGCCCGCGCGGATGGCATTGAGTGCTTCATTGTCATTCGGGTTCATTAACGGCTCTCCGCCTGTTGTTCTGGTGTTATTCGAAATGCACACGGGCCTGCTGGGCCACGCCATCGTGATTACCGGCCCACAGTTCTGCCACGCCGGCTTGGCTGATACGCCCGGCGACTTCAAACGGTTGCGCAGCGATCAGCGGGCGCACGCCGCGATAGTCGAAACGGCGCACCGTGGCGCTGGGATGGGCCCGACAAAAGGCGCGCAGGCTCAACGTGGCAATCAACGGCCCATGCACCACCAGGCCCGAATAGCCTTCCGTGCCGGTGACGTAGGGATAGTCGTAGTGAATGCGGTGGCCGTTGAAAGTCACGGCGCTGTAGCGGAACAGCAGGGTCGGCGTCGGCTCGATCACTTCGCACCACTCACCCGCCGCCAGCGCCGCGCCGTTGCCCGGCTTGGGTGGGGTCGGTTCGCGGTAGACGATGTCTTGTTCTTCGCGGATCGCCAGGCGGCCGTCCTGGGTGTAGTCATGGCGCACGGTGACAAACAGCAACGCACCGGTGCGGCCGGTCTTTTCTTCGACCTGGGTGATGGTCGACACACGGCTGGCCGCCTCGCCGGCGCGCAGCGGATGCAAGAACTCGAGACGCCCACCGGCCCACATGCGATTGCGGTTATCCGCCGGCGGCAGGAAGCCGCCACGGGCCGGGTGGCCGTCGGTGCCCAGGGCCGATTCCGGCAGCGGGTCCTGGAAGAAACACCATTGCCACAACAGCGGCACCGCCGCGCCGTGTTCGGGCACGGGCTCGCCGAATGTCGCGGCGATGCGTGTGAGCAGGTTGTGGCTCAGGTGGTCGTGGGCCGTTTCGTTTCGGCCGATCCAATCAGTGGCGCTCATCGGGTGCAGGTCCTCGGGCTGTGAATGTGTGCCCCGGATCATGCAAGCGCCCGACCGTTCTGAGAATTTGCATTTCAATAAGCCAGCGTTCGGCTATGCTGAACGCCACGCATTGATGGGCAACGGGCTTGCTTCGGTTGGTTGGCATTTTCATCGCCGGCACACTGTCAGCGCAGGCAAGCCCCGCACCGCCGTTGCACCGAACAGCCCTGTCCACCCCGGAGCCGCCATGCACTTCGATCTCGCCGACCTGCGCCTGTTTATCCATATCGCCGAATCACCCAGCCTGACCCAGGGCGCCAAGCGCGCCTTCCTCTCGCCGGCGGCTGCGAGTGCGCGCATCAAGGCCCTGGAAGGCCAGTTGGAAACACGTCTGTTGTACCGCGACAGCCGCGGCGTGGAGATCACCCCGGCAGGCGAGCGGCTGCTGCACCATGCGCGGCTGATCATGCGTCAGGTGGACTACCTGAAAAGTGAGTTCACCCAATACGGCGTCGACTCTGCCGGACATATCCGCATCTTCGCCAACACCACGGCGGTCACTGAGTTTCTTCCCGAAGTGTTGGCCGGTTTCCTCTCCCAGCGGCCCGGTGTCACTGTCGACCTGCAGGAGCGCCTGTCCCGCGATATCGTGCGCGGCGTGCTCGATGGCACCAGCGACATGGGCATCATCGCCGGTCCCGTGGAAGCCGCGGGCCTGCAGGTGCTGCACTTCAGCACCGATAAACTGGTATTGATGGTGCCCGTGGGCCACCCCTTGGCGGACCAACCCTCGGTGACGCTGGAACAGACCCTCGCCTACCAGCACATCGGCCTGCACGAAGGCAGCACCTTGCTGAGCTTCCTGCGCGAGCACGTCGAGCGGGTCGGCAAGCAGTTGTCGCTGCGCATCCAAATGTCGAGTTTCGAGGCGATCTGCCGGATGGTCGAGGCGGGCGTGGGCATTGGCATCATCCCGGAATCCGCCGCCTTGCGGCACAGCCGGACCATGCAGTTGGTGGCGGTGAAACTGAATGAGCCATGGGCGATTCGCGAGCGCAGTATCCTGGTGCGCGAGCTGGAAGCGCTGCCGGGGACCATTCGTGCCCTGATCGCGACCTTGATGCCACAAAGCGCCTAGACTCCAGAGTCACCTTGCCAGAGGAGACTGCCCATGCAACTCGAAGGTTCCTGCCATTGCGGCGCTGTGACGTTCAGCCTGACCAGTGCCCACCCCTACCCTTACCAGCGCTGCTATTGCTCGATTTGCCGCAAGACCCAGGGTGGCGGCGGTTACGCGATCAACCTCGCGGGCGACAGCAACAGCCTGAAAGTGCGCGGGCGCAAGCTGATCTCGATCTACCACGCCAGGCTCAAGCCCGAAGGCGCCAGCCGCGCCCATGCCAGCAGCGCCGAGCGGCATTTCTGTTCACAATGCGGCAGCGCGCTATGGCTGTTCAGCCCGCAATGGCCGGAGTTGATCCATCCGTTTGCCTCAGCCATCGACACACCGTTGCCGGTGCCGCCGCAGCACACGCACCTGATGCTCGGTTCCAAGGCGCCCTGGGTCGAAGTCAGCGTGCGCAAGGGCGACCTGCAGTTCGATGAATACCCGGAGGAATCGATCGCGCAATGGCATGAGCGGTTGGGGTTGGTGCGTTAACAGTCTTTGACAGTTTTCCGACAAAGCTTGCAAAGATTGTCGGACAGCCCTTCCCTAGCATTCGAGCATCCAAACAGCCATCTGGGTGCTCTTCATGTTTCGCACATTGCGCGGTATTCCGCTGCTGGGCTGCCTGCTCGGCAGTATCGGTTGCCATGGCCAACCGCCTGCCCCGCCGCCGATCCCCAAGGGCGACTACAACGCGATCATTCGCTATCTACAAACCCGCATTCCGTGGGAGATGGCCCGGGAGCAGGTGCCCGGGCTGTCCATCGCCCTGGTCAATGGCCAGGAGTTGATCTGGGCCAGTGGTTTCGGCGTGGCCGACAAGGCCCGGGGCGTACCGGTGACGCCGAATACGGCGTTTCGCGCTGGCGCGATCTCCAAGCTCCTCACCGCCGCCGCCGCGCTGCAGCTGGTGGAACAACAGCAACTGGCGCTTGACGCACCGATCCAGCAAACCTTGCGCGAGTTCTATGTGCGCTCGCGCTTCCATGACGAGCAGGCCGACGCCGACCGCGCCATCACCCTGCGCCGCTTGCTCAGTCATCAGTCGGGCTTGCCCAGCGAACACCTGCGCGGCCTGCGCAACACCTTCGCCATGGGCCAGATGCCAATGCGTATGTCGGGCGTGTGGCTGAGCACCCCGCCGGGTTCGCAGGTGGCCTACTCGAATCTCGGCTATGCGCTGGTGGGCGCGGCTATCGAACGCAGTAGCGGCAAGGCATTCGAGACCCAGTTGCAAAACAGCCTGTTCAAACCGTTGAAGATGAACCAATCGAGTTTTGTCGGCGTCGGCGCACACGTTGCCCACCGCGCGCTCGGCTATCAGGACGGCAGCGCCAGCACCGACGCCCAGGTGCGCGACCTCGCCGCCAGCGGCTTGTGGACCAGCCCCAAGGACCTCAGCCGCTACGTACAGATGCTGTTCGCCCAAGGCCTCTACAACGACACCCGCGTAATGGACCGCGCCTCCATCGAGCAGATGTTTACCCAACAAAATATCGGCAACGTGCTGGACTTCGACTGCCAGATGGGCCTGGGCTGGTTTCTCTCGCCCTGTGGCGACAAGCCGGTCAGCCCCGGCATACGCACGTTCCAGCACAGCGGCGGGGGCGACGATTTTGCCGCGCAGGTGACGGTGCTGCCGGACCAGCAGTTGGCAGTGATCATCATGGCCAACGACAGCAACGCCGAAGACATGGTGGTCGCGCTGAGCACCGACACCCTGCGCCTGATGCTCCAGGCGCAAACCGGCGCGCCGGTATGCGCCGACGACTGCCAGGCGCCCAAGCACGGGGGTAAGTTGCGCCAGGTGCCCGCCGCCATCGACCGTAAGCGCCTGGCCGGGTTCTACGCCACGGCCTGGGGCGTATTCCGGATCAGGGATACCCCTACGCGATTGTCCGGTGAGTTGGCCGGATACACCTTCGAACTGCTGCGCGATGAAGACGGCTGGTTGCGCGCGCAGCAAAAAGTCCTGGGGTTCTGGCTCAAGGATCTCGGCGGGCTGGGCCGCGTGCAACTGGACGTGGTGACGGTGCAAGGCCGGCAGATACTCACCGCGCGCAGTCACGGCCAGCGGGTGGCCGTGGGCGAACGCATCGACCCACCGCCCCTGCCACTGGCCTGGGCCGACACCGTCGGCACCTATCAAGTGCTCAGCACCCACGAACCCGACGCGCCACTCAGCGGCATCAGCGTGCGCCTGGAAGAAGGCTTCCTGGTGATTCGCGGCCAACTGCACGACGAGCCGCTGACCGATTACATCCTGCTGCCCGTGGACAACGCCCATGCCGTGCTTGCCGGCAACGGCTATGGCCTGGGCGACACCGTCAGCCGCCAGGTCAACGGCCTCAGTGCCTCGGGCTACGCCTTCAAACGCACGCACGCGCCCCGTAAACCCTTGATTTTATAACCACGGATGAACCTCCTTATGCGCTCGAAACACCTTTGCCTGTCCATCACCTCAGTGTGCCTGTTGGCAGGCGCCGACACGGTGCTGGCACAGGACTGGGCATACAGCTTGAAAGCCGGCGTAGCCAGCATGCCCCGGTATAGCGGCAGCGATGAACGCAGGACCGAACCGCTGCTCGGCGGCGCCATCGTCAGCCCCTGGGGGATTTTCCTCGACTCCGACAAGGGCCTGGGCTGGCGTTATAAAGACGATGCCCTGAGCTTCAGCGCATACGTCGGCGCGAGCGCCTCACGCATGGACAAAAACGAACGCCTGCGCGCCGGCTCGAAACGGCTCAAGGGCATGGGCGAAATCAAATCACGCACGCAATTGGGCGTGAGTGCCAGCTATAACTTGGGCGGCGTGATTGTCGGCGCCACCTTGGAACATGCACTCAAGGAAGATGATCACAAAGACAGCGGCAAGGCATTTACCCATCTGGAACTGAGCGTTGGCACCAACCTGTATGACGGGCGCTATGGCGTGATCGACGCCAGCCTCAGCAGCCACTTTGGAGACCGTGACTACCTGCAGACCTGGTATGGCGTGACCACCGGCCAGGCGGCACAGAGCCGCTTCAAGGCCTACAACGCGGACGGGGGCAATATCAGCAACGGCATGAGCCTGACATGGAGCGTGCCGATCAGTGAGCACACCCAGTTCTCGACCTTGCTGGATGTGCAGTACCTGGCGAATGAAGCGGGCAACAGCCCGATCGTGGAGCGGCGGTTGCAGACATCGGTGATGGGTTCGCTGAAGTACAGCTTCTGATCCGACAACCCGATTGAAACGACAGAAGGAGCCAACCGTGGCGAGGGCGCTTGCTGCGGTTGACTGCACAGCGGTCTCCGGTTTTTTAACCATTACCCCCAAAAAGCCTTATTCGGTATACGCCCAACTCATCCGAAACGACGCCCCGCCCCACTCCGAATCGAATACCTGGACCTGCCCGCCATGCCATTGGCAAACCCGCTGCACCAGCGCCAGGCCGAGGCCGAAGCCGCCGGTGCGGCGGTCGCGGCTGGCGTCGAGGCGAATGAACGGCTGGAAGATCTTCGCCCGGCCTTCCTCGGGGATGCCGGGGCCGTCATCGCACACCCGCACTTCATAACCACTGCCGAACTTGACCAGCGACACTTCCACGCGGCGCTCGGCGTAACGAATGGCGTTGCGCAGCAGGTTGATCACCGCACGGGCCATGAAGCGCGGTTCGATCTGGATAAAATCGACTTCACAGGTACGCAAGGACAACTGCACGCCTTCCGCCTCGGCCTCCAGGGCCACGCTGCCGATCACACTGTCGAGCCAGCTGTGGGCCTCGATATTTTCCTGCGTGACCTGGGTGGCGCCGCGCTCCAGGCTGGCGTAGGTCAACAATTCCGAGACCATTTCCTCCAACTCGCCAAGGTCGGCGTACATGTCGGTGATCAGTGCAAGGCACTGCCGGGGATCGGCCTGTTGTTTGAGCTGGTCGAGCTCGAACGACAGGCGCGCGATGGGCGTGCGCAGTTCGTGGGAGACCGCGTTGGTCAACTCACGCTGGTTGGCGATCAGGCTCTCGATGCGTTCGGCCATCTGGTTGAAGTGCCCGGCCAGTTCGCGCACGGTGGAGCGACGCGGCAACAGGATGCGTGAGCCGAGGTCGTTATCGCCGAAGCGCTGGGCGGCCAGGCGGATATGCTCCAGGTCGCGCCAATGCGGGCGCACCCAAAAATACAGCACGATAGCCAGGCACAGCCCGAGAAGAACATAGGCCCAGAGGTATATCTTGGGTTCTTGCGGCAGTTTGATTTCCAGCAACTGCGCGCCACCGTCGATAGGAGTGATGAACTCGCTAAAGTCACCACGCACCAACAGCGAGCCGTCGGTCAGGAGTTTTTGTTCACGCTCGGTCAGCGCCAGAGCGTCCTTTTCAATCAGCTTCAGGTGCAGCCCATAATGGCGTTGCAACTCAGCCAAGCGGGCTTGCCGCGCTTCGCCGAGCAGCGGCCGCAGTTGTTCGACCAGACCATAGGCGGGGCCGCGCAGGATCTCGCGGCTATACGTTTCGTTAGCGTCGGGCAACAACTCGTCGAACGTGTAGTTGACCAGCCAGATCGCTCCCGCCAGGCCCAGGGCCAGAATCACATACAGGCGTAGAAACAGGCGCAGCATCTAGACCTCCCACGCAAACGGATTGAACAGATAGCCCTTGCCCCAGATGGTCTTGATGCACACCGGTTCACGGGGGTTATCGTTGAGCTTGCCGCGCAGTTTGCTGATGTACACGTCGACGCTGCGGTTCAGGCCATCAAAGGCGATGCCACGCATGCGGTTGAGGATGTCATCGCGCGAGAGGATCTTGCCGGCACTGCTGGCCAGCAACCACAACAGTTCGAACTCCATGGTGGTGAGGTCGATCTTCTCGCCGCCCAGGCTGACCACCCGGCAACTGCGATCAATGACCAGGCGCCCGAACTCGATGGCGCCGCGCACCGTCGGCTCCGGCGCCTGGCGCCGTTGCAACGCTCGCAGGCGGGCCAGCAGCACCGGCGGTTTGATCGGTTTGATCACATAGTCGTCGGCGCCGGACTCCAGGCCGAGAATGTGGTCCAGGTCGTCTTCCTTGGCGGTGAGGATCACGATCGGCGTGTCGGACACCGCGCGAATCGCGCGACACACATGCAAGCCGCTCTGGCCCGGCAGCATCAGGTCGAGCACGACAATCTTGGGCTTGAAGTCAAGAAAGGCCGCCAAGGCCGCATCACCGCGATGCACCGCCCGTACCTCAAAACCGTGCTGTGCCAGAAAGTGCGCGATCAGCCCTGCCAGCTTCTCATCGTCCTCAACGAGCAATACCTTGCCCAGCCCCAGGTTTTCCATAAGTTCTCAGTGCACAACGCGGATTGAAGTGCGCGCATTATAGGTGGCAAGTTGCCCGCCGGCAGCGCTTGGCCGGCCACACGCGATGAAGCTTCATGCTTTTAAGAGTTTTTAACAAATAGCCTGCAATTTTTAACGCCGTCACCGAGCGTTGTATGCGCAGCCGTCGCCTCAGGCTGGCACGCCACTGTGAAAGCGGAACTCGACGTCGGGGGACTCGATCAGTTCCTGCTCGGCCGCCCTCACCCGCTCGATCACCTGGGCAATATCCTTGGCCTCGCCATACTGATAAGCCAGTTTCAAGTAACCCTGGTAGTGCCGCGCCTCGCTTTTGAGCAGGCCGAAGTAGAACTTGCCGAGTTCTTCGTCCAAATGTGGCACCAGCGCCTCGAAACGCTCGCAACTGCGCGCCTCGATAAAGGCGCCGACCACCAGGGTGTCCACCAGTTTGACCGGCTCGTGGCTGCGCACCACCTTGCGCAAGCCCGAGGCATAACGCCCGGCGTGCAACTGACGCAGCGCGACCTTGCGCTTCTTCATCAGGCGCATGACCTGTTCGTGATGGACCAGCTCTTCCCGGGCCAGGCGCGACATCATATTGATCAAGTCAACATGGCTGTGATACTTAGCGATCAGGCTCAAGGCAGTGCTGGCGGCCTTGAATTCGCAGTTCTTGTGGTCGATCAGCAGGGTTTCCTGATCGGCCAACGCGGCCTGGACCCAGGCGTCAGGGGTGGGGCAACCGAGGAATTCGTGGATTTCGGGCAGGTTCATCGGGCTCACGGGCAAAGGATCACAAAAGGTCGCCGATTATACCGACCACGCCGCAGACCACCAGCCACTGGCCTTGATGTGCATCAACATGACGTCTGGCGGGCAGCAACTATAGTTGTTCAACGCCCCCTTTCTGGAGAGTCCCGACCATGCAAGCCATCCGCAGCATCCTGGTGGTCCTTGAGCCCGAGCATTCGGAAAGCCTGGCCCTCAAACGCGCCAAACTGATCGCCGGGACCACCGGCGCGCGCCTGCACCTGCTGGTGTGCGACAAGAAACATGAGCATTCGGCGCTGTTGAGCCTGCTCAAGTCCGGCCTGACCGAAGACGGCTACAGCGTCACCACCGAACAGGCGTGGAATACCAGCCTGCATGAAACCATCATCGAGGTGCAGCAGGCCGAAGGCTGTGGCCTGGTGATCAAGCAGCACTACCCCGACAGCCCGCTGAAAAAGGCGCTGCTGACCCCGGCCGACTGGAAGCTGTTGCGCTACTGCCCGGTGCCGGTGCTGCTGGTCAAGACAGCAACCCCATGGAACGACGGCGTCATTCTCGCCGCCATCGATGTAGGCAATACCGACACCGAGCATCGTGCGCTGCACCACATGATCATCGACTACGGCTTCGACATCGCCAGCCTGGCCAAGGCGTCACTGCATGTCATCAGCGCCCATCCATCGCCAATGCTCTCGGCCGGCGACCCGGTGTTTCAGCTCAAGGAAACCATCGAGGCGCGTTATCGCGAGCAGTGCAAGGCATTCCAGGCCACGTTCGATATCGACGACGCCCACCTGCATATCGAAGAAGGCCCGGCGGATGTGCTGATTCCCCATGCCGCCTACACCTTGAAAGCCGCAGTGACGATCATCGGCACCGTGGCACGCACCGGGCTGACCGGCGCGCTGATCGGCAATACGGCGGAAGTGGTGCTCGATGCGCTGGAAAGCGATGTGCTGGTGCTCAAGCCCCAGGCACTGACGGATCAACTGGAAAAGCTGGCCAACAAAGCCTGATCATCAGGCGCCCAACACATCCTTGAGAAACCCCGGCGCAATATAGCGCTGGTAGTGCGCCTCGGACAGGATGAAAAACTCACGGTCGATGGCATCGCGCAGCTGCGGCAGGTTCCACTCGCGGAACTCCGGCAGCAGCACCATGCCATAGGCCTCCAGGTTGGAAATCACCCGTGCCCCGCGGGCGATCAACTGGTAGGCCCAGCAGTACTCGGACTGGTGCGGCACAAAGCGGATCTTGCGTTGCTCCAGCTGGCTGCGCAGGGTCTTGGGGTCGAAAACCTCCAGCTTGCCGGCCATGACCTGCACCAACAATTGCTCGAGCCGCAGCCACACCGCACGTTTTTCTTCTTCGTTATAGCCGTTCCACTGGATTACTTCGTGGTGGAAACGCTTGCAGCCGCGACACACGAGGTCACCGTAAACCGTGGAGCACAGGCCTACGCAGGGGGTCTTGATGGTTTGGTTGGACATGGGCGGCAACACGCAAATCAGCGAAACAGGGCGCCATGTTAGCCCTTTGTCTAAGGTTGATCACCCAGCAAACTTGGCTTGGCAACTTACGTTTAGATTTTTTTTGCCGTAGAATCATCCGGCCTTATAAGGCGCCAATAATCCGCTGGAAGCTGTTTTCAAAGCGTCACGAGCACAGTCGTTCCTTCAGAACGGTGTTGGCGATGGTCAATGACCCGGCAGGTCAAGCCAGCGCCAACCCTCATCAGCTCCGTTCTGCAGGCGTAAAACTTTGAAAGCAGCTTCTGTGAGGAATGTCGGCAGCGCTGGCTTTGCGGCCCAAAAAGCCCCCGAGCGCATGCGTGCCGTTCATTTCTGGATGAGCGTCCCGTGGGACCACTGATGAGGGTAATAACTGTGCTTGAAGCCTACCGCAAACATATCGAAGAGCGTGCAGCCCTGGGTATTGTTCCCCAGCCGCTTAATGCCGAACAAACCGCAGGCCTGGTCGAGCTGCTGAAAAATCCCCCGGCTGGCGAAGAAGAATTCCTCGTTGACCTGATCACCAACCGCATTCCACCAGGCGTTGACGAAGCTGCCTACGTCAAAGCCGGTTTCCTGTCTGCCCTGGCCAAGGGCGAAGCCACTTCTCCCCTGATCGACAAGAAACGCGCCGTTGAACTGCTTGGCACCATGCAAGGCGGCTACAACATCGTGACCCTGGTCGAGCTGCTCGACAACGCCGAACTGGCGCCTGTTGCCGCCGCTCAACTCAAGCACACCCTGCTGATGTTCGATGCGTTCCACGACGTGGCTGAAAAAGCCAAGGCCGGCAACGCACACGCCAAGGCCGTGATCCAGTCCTGGGCCGACGGCGAGTGGTTCAAGAACCGTCCGACCCTGGCCGACAAGATCAGCCTGCGCGTGTTCAAGGTCTCCGGCGAAACCAACACCGACGACCTGTCGCCTGCGCCGGACGCCTGGTCCCGCCCTGACATCCCGCTGCACGCCCTGGCCATGCTGAAAATGGCTCGCGACGGCATCGTGCCGGACGAGCAAGGCAAGACCGGCCCGATGAAGCAGATCGAAGAAATGCGCGGCCAAGGCTTCCCGATCGCCTACGTCGGTGACGTGGTCGGTACCGGTTCGTCGCGTAAATCGGCCACCAACTCCGTACTGTGGTTCTTCGGCGACGACGTTCCTTACGTGCCGAACAAGCGTGCTGGCGGTTTCTGCTTCGGCAGCAAGATCGCTCCGATCTTCTACAACACCATGGAAGATGCTGGCGCACTGCCGATCGAATTCGACGTCACCAACATGAACATGGGCGACGTGATCGACCTGTACCCGCATGCTGGCAAAGTCTGCAAGCACGGTACCGATGAAGTCCTGACCACCTTCGAAATGAAGACCCCGGTGCTGTTGGACGAAGTCCGTGCCGGCGGCCGTATCCCGCTGATCATCGGCCGTGGCCTGACCGAGAAGGCGCGTGCCGAACTGGGTCTGCCACCGTCCGACCTGTTCAAGAAGCCGGAAGCTCCGGCCGAAAGCACCAAGGGTTTCACCCTGGCGCAGAAGATGGTCGGCAAGGCATGCGGCGTGACTGGCGTTCGTCCAGGCACCTACTGCGAGCCTAAGATGACCACCGTGGGTTCCCAGGACACCACCGGTCCTATGACCCGTGACGAACTGAAAGACCTGGCGTGCCTGGGCTTCTCGACCGATCTGGTGATGCAGTCTTTCTGCCACACCGCGGCGTATCCTAAGCCGATCGACGTGACCACCCACCACACCCTGCCTGACTTCATCATGACTCGTGGCGGCGTGTCGCTGCGCCCAGGCGACGGCATCATCCACAGCTGGCTGAACCGCATGCTGCTGCCGGACACCGTCGGCACCGGTGGTGACTCCCACACCCGTTTCCCAATGGGCATTTCGTTCCCGGCCGGTTCCGGCCTGGTAGCGTTCGCCGCAGCCACTGGCGTGATGCCACTGGACATGCCGGAATCGATCCTGGTGCGCTTCAAAGGCAAAATGCAACCTGGCATCACCCTGCGTGACCTGGTTCATGCCATTCCTTACTACGCGATCCAGGCTGGCCTGCTGACCGTAGAGAAGAAAGGCAAGAAGAACGCCTTCTCCGGCCGCATCCTGGAAATCGAAGGCCTGGACAACCTGAGCATCGAACAAGCCTTCGAGCTGTCCGACGCCTCGGCTGAACGTTCGGCTGCCGGTTGCACCATCAAGCTGTCGAAAGAGTCGATCACCGAGTACCTGAACTCCAACATCACCCTGCTGCGCTGGATGATCGGCGAAGGCTACGGCGATGCACGTACCCTGGAACGTCGCGCCCAAGCGATGGAAGCCTGGGTTGCCAACCCGGAGCTGATGGTGGCCGATGCCGACGCGGAATACGCCGAAATCATCGAGATCGACCTGGCCGACATCAAGGAGCCTGTGCTCTGCGCGCCAAACGACCCGGACGACGCCCGTCTGCTGTCCAGCGTTGCTGGCGAGAAGATCGACGAAGTGTTCATCGGTTCGTGCATGACCAACATCGGTCACTTCCGCGCTGCCGGTAAACTGCTGGATCAGGTCAAGGGTCAGCTGCCAACCCGTCTGTGGCTGTCGCCGCCGACCAAGATGGACGCTCACCAACTGACCGAAGAAGGCTACTACGGCATCTACGGCAAGGCTGGCGCGCGCATGGAAATGCCGGGCTGCTCGCTGTGCATGGGTAACCAGGCACGTGTAGAACCGAATTCGACCGTCGTGTCGACTTCGACCCGTAACTTCCCGAACCGTCTGGGCGATGGCGCCAACGTCTACCTGGCTTCGGCCGAGCTGGCGTCGGTGGCTTCGATCCTGGGTCGCCTGCCGACCGTCGAGGAGTACATGGAATACGCCGCGAAGATCAACACCATGGCCAGCGATGTGTATCGCTACCTGAGTTTCGATCAGATCGCCGAGTTCCGTGAAAGCGCTGCAAACGCCAACATCCCGGTGCTGCAAGCCTAAGGGTGTGTTGATGTAAAGGACGCCGCGTATCGCAAGATACGCGGCGTTTTTTTATGCCTGGGGATGGCTGTGCAACGCCAGTTGCACCGCACCATCGACGCTCAAGCCGCTGAGCAACACCTCGGGCGCCTGGGCCTCGGGCAGCGCCTGCAAGACTTCATGGGCGTCATGGCGCACCCGCGCCAGCACCAATTGCTTGCCCTCCCCGCGCACCTGGGCAAAAAAAGCGGCCAGCGCTTCGACGCTGGTGCCGTCGAGGTCGGGGGACTCTTCCAGGCTCAACACCACCGTCTGCGCGGATGACTGACGCATCAGGCGCAGGGCGGCGCCGAGGATGCGCTCGGCATTCGCAAAAAACAGCGCCTCGCTTGGCCGTATGATCAACACGCCGGGAACGGTCAGCGCATCGGCATGGTGTTGACGGTCCACGAAGTCATGAGTGTCGCCCAGGCGCCCAAGCACCTGGATATCCGCCGCCGACATCTGGCGCAACATCAACACCACGCTGATCCCGACCGACAACAACAAGCCATCCAGCACGCCGAGCACCAGCACCGCCGCCACCGCACACACCACCAGCAAACGGTCGCGTCGCCACAGGAAGTAACGCCCCAGGGGCTGCAGGCTCAAACCCCGGCCCAGGGCATAGATGACCACCGCCGCCAACACCGGCTCCGGCGTGAGCGCAACATACGGCAGCACCGTCAACACAATCGCCAGGATCACCAGCGCCGCGACGATCCCCGCCAAACGCGAATAGGCGCCAGCCGCCTCATTCGCCGAGGTCGCCGAATACCCGGCGCCCGTCGGCATGCCGTGGAACAACCCAGACACCAGGTTGGCCGCGCCCAGCGCCAGCAAGTCGCGGTTGGACGACACCCGGTCGCCGTGCTTGAGAGCGAACGAACTGATGGACCCGTAGGACTCAGCGTACAAAATCATGACCAACGCAAACGCCAACTCGCCCAGGCGCAGCCAATCGGCAAACGGCAGTACCGGCAAATGCCCCAGCTCCAGGCGCAGGTCGATCAGGCCGATCAGCGCGACGCCGTGGGCCTGCAGGTTCAGGCCCTGGCCGGCAATAACGCCGAGCACGATCACCACCAGCCCGCCGGGTAGGCGCGGAACGCGGGCGCATAACCACAACACCAGCAAGGCCACCGCAGCCACCAGCGCGGCGGGCCAGTTCCAGTGCGGCAGCTGCTCCAGCAACTGCGGCAGGAAGCGGATCAGGTTGTTATCGGTCAGGTGGACGCCCACCACACTGGCCAGTTGCTTGAGGATGATGGTCAGCGCCAGGCCGAAGGCAAACCCACGCAACACCGGCTTGGCAATAAACGAAGTGACGCCACCGAGCTTGAACAGCCCGGCCAGCAGAAAAAACACGCCAATGATCAGCACCAGCCCGAAGGCCAGGGACAGCCTCAGCGCCGGGTCATCCCCCGCCAGGCTGGCCGTTGCCGCCGCCAACACCGCCGCTGACGACGAAGTCGCCGAGACGATCGCGAAACGGCTGGTGCCGAACAGGCCGTAGCACACCAGCCCGGCAAACAAGGCAATCACACCGGCCTGGGGCGGGAGCGCGGCAATGCTGGAATAGGCCACCGCCTCCGGCAACAGCAAACCGGCAATCGATAAGCCGGCAATTATGTCCTGGGTTCGCTTCGACGCAACGACAACGGGCGTATCGGTTTCAGTGTTCAATCGGCCCCATCCATCCTGGCTAAAAATGTGTTCCAGCTTAGCGCCCATTGCCGCGCGGCGGTTGCGCCGCGTCAGGTTTTCCGAGCGAAAAAAAGGCCGACTCGCCACGCGTGCGAATCGGCCCTGTTCGGTGCAGCGTGCGGTCAGGAGAGCAGCGAGTAAATCAGCGCAGTAATCGCCACCAGGCCGACCGCCGTGACAAACACGTTGGACGCCTGCCCGCGGTACTTGGCCATCGCCGGCACCTTGCGGATCGCGTACATCGGCATCAGGAACAGGATCGACGCAATGATCGGCCCGCCCAATGTCTCGATCATGCCAAGGATGCTCGGATTGAGCGTGGCGACGATCCAGCACACCACCAACATGAAGGCGGCGGTCATGCGGTCCAGGGTCTTCGGTGCCGGACGCCGGCCGGTTTTCGCGACCAGGCCCTTGAGGCCTTCACTGGCGCCGATGTAATGGCCCAGGAACGACTTGGCAATTGCCACGAACGCAATCAGCGGCGCGGCGAAGGCGATGGTCCGGTTGTCGAAGTGGTTGGCCAGGTACGACAGGATCGACAGGTTCTGTGCTTTCGCTTCAGCCAGTTGCGCCGGCGACAGGGTCAGCACGCAACTGAACACGAAGAACAGCACCATCGCCACCATCAACAGGTGGGCGCGCGACAGGATCTGCGAACTGCGCTCATCGGCATGCGCGCCGTACTGGCGCTTCTGGTCCACCGCAAAGGCCGAGATGATCGGCGAATGGTTGAACGAGAACACCATCACCGGAATCGCCAGCCACAAGGTGTTGAGCAACGCCGAAGGTGCCGGCACCACGTTGGCGGTGCTGAGGATGCCACCGTTCCAGTGCGGGATCAGGTACACCGCCAGGAACAGCAAGGCGACGATGAACGGGTACACCATCAGGCTCATGGCCTTGACGATCGCCTGCTCACCGCAACGCACCACGGCCAGCAGGCCGAGGATCAGCACAAACGCCAGGATCGCCCGTGGCGGCGGCATGATGTGCAACTGGTGCTCCATGAAGCTGCCGACGGTATTGGTCAGCGCCACGCTGTAGATCAGCAGGATCGGGAAAATCGCCAGGAAGTACAGCAAGGTGATCAGCGCGCCGGCCTTGACGCCGAAGTGCTCTTCGACCACGTCGGTGATGTC
The DNA here is from genome assembly GCF_002028325.1 of Pseudomonas veronii. NCBI lineage: Bacteria > Pseudomonadati > Pseudomonadota > Gammaproteobacteria > Pseudomonadales > Pseudomonadaceae > Pseudomonas > Pseudomonas veronii. The sequence goes on from NZ_CP018420.1 coordinate 3,836,133, forward strand.
GGAACCTTCACGGCCGGACAGTACGAAACGCGTCAGGCCACGGTGGGCAAAGAACGTCATCGGGAAGGCCAGCAGCGCCAGGATCACCAGCGGCCAGAAGCCGCCGAGGCCAGCGTTGATAGGTAGAAACAAAGTGCCGGCACCAATCGCCGTGCCAAACAAGCCAAGCATCCAGGTGGTGTCCTGACGACTCCAGCTTGTAAGGATTACAGGTGTCGTGACATAGCGTTCGTCGACGCTATTGGCCTGATCATTCATCCGGTCGGATCTCCGCATTTCCACAGCCGGCACGAGTCAGAAAAACCTGACAGGCAGCGCCCCGGCTATAACAGGGGCGCGATTGTCCGGGATTCTTTTAAATAAGCAAAGGCTTAGCTGAGGAATGGTTAAGCGGTGCAGAGGCTCAAGGACGAGGTTGTCGGCTATTTTTTGCGCATTTGGCGTGAAGAGCCCCCTGGGTATTCGCGTGTCAGACGAGTCCCTTGTGGATGCCCGAAACATCGTCACGCCTTATAAGAAGTTGCCCGCGACGCTTGACAGCCAAACTTATGCCCCAGCATGATCGGCCATGAACCTTTTTCAGCAGCACCTCACCCGCACCACCACCACGACCGCTTCTGGCGGGTCGTGCGGTTGCTGTGGGTGCTTGAACTAGACACCTCACGGATTCAACCCAAGGCCCCGCCAGCAATGGACGGGGCCTTTTTTATTGCGCCGCCATCCGGCACGCGAAAGGAGCAACACCATGGCTGACGCCCTGCTGATCATCGATATGCAAACCGGCCTGTACGCTGGCCCGGAGCACCCCTTCGAACGCGAACGGGTGCTGCAGACCATCAACCAACTGATCGGGCGCGCGCGCCACGCCGGCGCACCGATCTTCGTCGCCCGCCACACGGGCCCGGCGGGCTCCGCGATTGCCGCGGGCAGCCCGTATTGGCAGGTGTGGCATGAGCTGGATGTCGATGAGGCGCGTGACCAGTTCTTCAACAAAACCCGGCCCAGTTGTTTCCTCGGCACCGATCTGGCGCAGCGACTGCGCGCGATGCAGCTCAATGAGCTGGTGATTGTCGGGATGAAAACCCAGTTCTGCATCGATACCACTTGCCGCGTCGCAGTCGAACTGGGGTTCTCGGTGATACTGCCCGAAGACGGCCACACCTGCATGGACACTGCAACGCTGTCGGCGGCGGCGATCATCGAACATCACAATGCCACGTTGGCCGGGGCGTTTGTGCAACGCGTGAGCGCCGCCGCGATCAGTTTCTGACAACGCAAATACCGTAGGGGGCACGCGTCGCCCCCAACACCTGCAAGCTCGGCCCTACGACGATTTTTCTGCCACGGCAAAGCGATTTTGCTGACAAATCCCGCATACTCTTGCTCTCAAAACCTTCAGGAAGAGCCGTCCGATGACAACCACTGTTCTGGTCCTGGTCGAAACCATCAACGAATACCTGCCCATCATCGAAAGCAATGACTTTCATGTGATCCTGGCACCGACGCCCGCCGAACGCGCCCAGGCCATCAAGGCCCACGGCGGGCAGATCAAGGCTGTACTGACGCGTGGCCCGCTGGGCCTGTATGCCGAAGAAATCGCCGCGCTGCCGTTGCTGGAGATCATCTGCGTGATCGGTGCCGGCTATGAGCATGTCGACCTGCAGGCGGCAAGCAACCGCGGGATCGTGGTGACCAACGGCGCCGGGGTGAACGCGCCTTCGGTGGCGGACCACGCCATGGCCTTGCTGCTGTCATTGGTGCGCGGCATTCCGCAAACGGACGCGGCAGTGCGCCACGGCGAGTGGCCCAAAGTGATGCGCCCTTCCCTGGGCGGCAAGCAACTGGGGATTCTCGGCCTCGGCGCGGTGGGCCTGGAGATCGCCAAGCGCGCCGCCCTCGGGTTCGGCATGCAGGTGAGTTACCACAACCGCCAGCCGCGCGATGACGTGGACTACATCTATTGCTCGACCGCCGTAGAGCTGGCACACACCTCGGACTTCCTGATCCTGGCCACGCCCGGCGGCCCGGGCACGCGCCACTTGATCGATCGGCATGCCCTGGATGCATTGGGGCCGAACGGCTACCTGGTGAATATCGGTCGTGGCAGCGTGGTGGTGACCGCCGACCTGGTCGCCGCCCTGGAACAGCGCCGTATCGGCGGCGCGGCACTGGATGTGTTCGACGACGAGCCCAAGGTGCCCGATGCCCTCAAGCGCCTGAGCAATACCGTGCTGACCTCCCATGTGGCCGGGCTGTCGCCGGAAGCCGCGCACGATACGGTGCAACGGGTGGCCGACAACCTGCTGGAGTACTTCGCCGGCCGGCCGGTGCTGACGCCGGTCGCCTTGCCCCCGCCCGAAAAATGACCGATCAGGCACGCTGATCATCATCCAACACGCGAACCTATTAAGCCGCCCCGACCTTGTGGCCGGGCGGCTGGGCGCATTAGATTAGCCAATAGTCCGAGGCCTTTAGAATAAGCAGAAGGGATAAGCATGGCGCTGAACGACCAATCGACCCAGATCCGCCCAGGCGAAGAACTTGATGCCAGCCTGATCGATCCCTACCTCAAGGCCCATATCCCGGGCCTGAGCGGCACGCTCAAGATCAGCCAGTTCCCCGGCGGCGCGTCCAACCTGACCTACCTGCTGGAATACCCGGGCCAGGAATTCGTGCTGCGCCGCCCGCCGTTCGGGCACAAGGCCAAATCGGCCCATGACATGGGTCGCGAGTTCCGCATTCTCAATCAGCTGAAAGACGGCTTTCCCTACTGCCCCAAGGCCTACGTGCATTGCACCGATGAATCGGTGATCGGCGCCGAGTTCTATGTGATGGAGCGCGTCAACGGCATCATCCTGCGCTCCGACCTGCCGGCCGAACTGGGCCTGGACGCGAGCAAGACCGAAGCGCTGTGCAAAAGCTTTATCGACAAGCTCGTCGAACTGCACCAAGTGGACTACAACGCCTGCGGCCTGGCCGACCTGGGCAAGCCCGAGGGGTACGTGGAACGCCAGATCCGCGGCTGGAGCGACCGCTACGAAAAAGCCCTGACCCCCGACGCACCTCGCTGGGAGGCCGTGCGCGCCTGGCTCAACGACAAGATGCCAGCCGACCATCCCACTTCCAGCATCGTGCATAACGACTACCGCTTCGACAACGTGATCCTCGACCCGCACAACCCGATGCAGATCATCGGCGTGCTGGACTGGGAGCTGACCACCCTCGGCGACCCGCTGATGGACCTGGGCAACACCCTCGCCTACTGGATCGAAGCCGCCGACCCGGCGCCCGTGCAACTGATGCGCCGCCAACCGAGCAACGCGCCGGGCATGCTCACGCGTCGCCAGTTCGTCGACTATTACGCCGAGCGCGCCGGCCTTGATATCGACAATTTCGACTTCTACTACACCTACGGCCTGTTCCGCCTTGCCGGCATCGTGCAGCAGATCTACTACCGTTTTTTCCATGGACAGACCCAGGACAAACGCTTTGCGCAGTTCATTCAGATGAACAAGCTGCTGGAGCAGATGAGCCTGAATGTCATCGGCAAATCCGCCCTCTGATCGACCGAGCCAAGACCCACAAGGAACCCCCATGTCCAAGACCAACCTGTTCGACCTCGACGGCAAGATCGCTTTTGTCTCCGGCGCCAGCCGTGGCATCGGTGAGGCCATCGCCAAATTGCTGGCCCAGCAAGGCGCCCACGTGATCGTGTCCAGCCGTAAGCTGGAAGGCTGCCAGCACGTAGCGGATGCGATCATCGCCGACGGCGGCAAGGCCACTGCAGTTGCCTGCCATATCGGTGAAATGGAGCAGATCAGCCAGGTCTTCGCCGGCATCCGCGAGCAGTTCGGCCGCCTGGACATCCTGGTCAACAACGCCGCGACCAACCCGCAATTCTGCAACGTGCTGGACACCGACCTGGGCGCCTTCCAGAAAACCGTGGACGTGAATATTCGCGGCTACTTCTTCATGTCGGTGGAAGCCGGCAAGCTGATGCGCGAAAACGGCGGCGGCAGCATCATCAACGTGGCCTCGATCAACGGCATCTCGCCGGGCGTGTTCCAGGGCATCTACTCGGTGACCAAGGCCGCGGTGATCAACATGACCAAGGTGTTCGCCAAGGAATGCGCCGAATTCGGCATCCGCTGCAACGCCCTGCTGCCGGGCCTGACCGACACCAAGTTCGCCTCGGCGCTGGTGAAGAACGACGCGATCCTGAAAATGGCCCTGGCGCAGATCCCGCTCAAGCGCGTAGCGGACCCGAGTGAGATGGCCGGCGCGGTGCTGTACCTGGCCAGCGATGCATCCAGCTACACCACCGGGGTGTCGCTGAACGTGGACGGTGGTTTCCTGTCCTGACCACATAAGCAGCACAATCCGCAGGTGGGAGCAGGCCCGCTCCCACTTTTTTTATCGCGTTGTCATACAGCCCCTTTGGAGCAAACGTCGCCAGCGAGTAGTCTTGGACCGACTCAGCCCCTCAGGAAAAACATGGAACTGCACGTGATCATCAACGGCCGCAAGGACCTGGCCGAACAGCTTTACCAGCAACTGCGCGAAGCCATCGACTCCGGCCGCCTGGCCGCCGGGGCGCAATTGCCGCCCAGCCGCCTGCTGGCCGCGCAACTGGGCGTGTCACGCAAGACCGTGTCCGACACCTACGCCACCCTGACCTACGAAGGCCTGCTGGTGGGCAAGATCGGACGCGGCACCTTCGTCAACAGCCGCACTCCGCCGACCGAACGCCTGCAAACCGCCACCGACCTGGCCTGCGCCGCCAACCTGGCGAAGTGGCAGGCACTGCCCTCGCCCATGCATCACCCCACGCGCGACAGTGCCCTGCGCTACGAGTTCCTCGGCGGCGCCACCAGCCGCCACCAATTCCCCCAGGACGAATGGCGACGCTGCACCCAGGACGCCCTGCGCCGTATTGCCCAGAACAGTGGCCTCTACAGCCAGACCGAAGGCCTGCCGGCGTTGCGCAGCGCCATCGCCGGGCACATTGCGTTTTCCCGTGGGGTCAAATGCAGCGCCGACGACATCGTGGTCACCAACGGCGCGCAGCAGGCTCTCGACCTGATCGCCCGCGTCGTGCTGGAGCCGGGCAGCATCGTCGCCATGGAAGACCCCGGCTACACCCCGGCGCGCCAGTTGTTCATGGCGATGGGGGCAAACGTCATCGGGGTGCCCGTCGACGATCAGGGCATTCAGGTCGAGCGGATCCCCGACGGTGCGCGGCTGATCTATGTGACACCGTCCCACCAGTTCCCCCTCGGCATGCCCATGAGCCAGGCACGCCGCGAAGCCTTGCTGGCCCGTGCGTTCGAGCTGGGGGCGATGGTTATCGAAGACGACTACGACAGCGAATTCCGTTACGAAGGCCGTCCCACCGACTCCCTGCAAAACATGGACACCCGAGGCGTGGTGACTTACGTCGGCACCTTCTCCAAAACCCTGCTGCCGGAGTTGCGCCTGGGCTATGCGGTACTGCCGCCAGCCCTTTATGGCGCGGTGCTCAAGGCCAAGCAATTGACCGATCAACACAGCTCCACATTGCCGCAATGGGCGTTGGCCAAGTTCATCAGCGAAGGCTATCTGCTCAAGCATATTCGCCGCTGCCACAGCGTGTATGCCGGGCGCCGCGAGCGCATCCTGCAGCGCCTGGCGGGCGACCTGGCGCCGTGGTTCGAAGCGGTGCCCACCGTGGCCGGCTTTCATATGGCGGCCCTGTGCAAGGTGCCGGTGAATATTGCGTTGTTGATGCAGCTGGCACGTCAGGTCGACGTGGGCCTGTACCCGCTCGACGTGTTTTTTCACGACACGCCGGTACGCCCGGGCCTGATCATCGGTTTCGGCGCGATCGAAACCCTGGACATCGACCCGGCCCTGGACAAGGTGCGCGACATTCTCCAGCAGATTGGCTAGAGGTTTTTCGGCTGGATTGGTCATTGGTCGGCGGGAGCACGCGGCGTAGGGTGAAGACCTCTCGAACGACTCGGAAACTCGCCATGAAACGCTCACTCGCAACCGCCCTGATACTGGCCTCGTTCAGTGCCTTCGCCCATGAACCGGTGTACAACCAGGAGTCGATCAAGGTTCTGCAAGAGCACGCCCTGAGCAACGTGCCCGGTAAGAAAACCATCATGCTGAGCGTCGATTACGCCGCGGGCCAGGCCACCGTGCCCCACAGCCATACCGGCACTGCCGTGGCTTACGTGCTGGAGGGCGCGATCACGTCGCGGGTCAACGATGAACCGGCGATCACCTACACGGCCGGCCAGTCATTCTACGAACCGGCGGGCTCGCGGCACTTCGAGTCGAGCAATGCCAGCCAGACCCGACCGGCGAAACTGCTGGTGGTGATGGTGCTGGATGACAAGGCTGAGGTGCTCACCCCTCTGGCGCACGAATAGCACCGCTGCGAGACTCAAGGGCGATTGAATCGACGGCGCAGTGCTTCGATCGGCTCGCGGCAGGCACAGCCTTCAAGATGGTCATTGACCATCCCCGTCGCCTGCATCAACGCATACATCGTGGTCGGCCCTACGTAGGTCCACCCGCGTTTCTTCAAGGCCTTCGACAAGCGCACCGAAGCCGGTGATGTCGGGTTGGCGGTCCAATACGCCAGATCCACCCGCGCCGGGCGCTCGTCTGGCGTCGGTTCGAACGACCATAGCCATTTCGCCAACGAACCGCTTTCCGCCACCAACTCGCACGCCCTGCGCGCATTGTTGAGGGTCGAGACGATCTTCGCGCGGTTGCGCACGATGCCAGGGTCAGCCATCAGGCGTTCGATATCCGCTTCGCCGTACTGCGCCACACGGCGGAAATCAAAACCGTCGAACGCCCGCCGAAAATGCTCGCGCTTGCGCAGGATGGTGATCCACGCCATGCCCGCCTGAAACCCCTCCAGGCAAATCTTCTCGTACAACTGAATATCATCCGCCACCGGCACGCCCCATTCATGGTCGTGGTAGTGCGGATATTCCGGCGCAGCGGTACGCCAACTGCAATGGGTCAGCCCTGCGTCGTTGGTGCTCAGTCCTGGTTTGTCCATCCGTCACCTCGCGTACTCAGCGGCGGATGATAAGCGAAAAAATTTGCGCCCCGTCAACCGCTCAAGCACCGCCCTCGCAGAGCAACTGGTCAGACCGCAACCGGACAAGCCGCGAAAATCACTTGTGACCTGGAAAAAACCCAGCGTAGACTGGCCACGCACTGGACTTACCGGTATGACCACAACAATTAAGCCCTGGACCCACCAGGGCACCGAATAGAGATCCCTCCCATGTTCAGATGGTGCTCGCGTTCGATTTTCCTGCAAGTCGTGATCGGTCTGATGCTCGGCATCCTCTGCGGCCTGGCCCTTCCCGAATTCTCCTCGCAACTCAAACCCCTGGGTGACGGTTTCATCAAACTGATCAAGATGTTGATTGGCCTGATCGTGTTCTGCGTGGTAGTCAGCGGTATCTCCGGCGCCGGCGACTTGAAAAAGGTCGGGCGCATCGGCCTCAAGTCGGTGATCTATTTCGAAGTGCTGACCACCGTCGCCCTGGTGATCGGCCTGCTCATGGCCTTCAGCACCGGCATCGGCAGCGGTGCGAATATCCACCTGGAGCAATTGTCCTCCGCCGGCTTGCATGAACTGGCCGACAAGGGCCAACACATCAAGGGCACCAGCCAGTTCCTGATGGACCTGATCCCCAACTCGGTGATCGGTGCGTTTGCCGACAACAACGTGCTGCAAGTGCTGCTGTTCTCGGTGCTGTTCGGCAGCGCCTTGAACCTGGTGGGTGAAGCGGCGTCGGGCATTTCGCGGCTGATCAACGAGCTGAGTCACGTGATCTTCCGCATCATGGGCATGATCGTGCGCCTGGCGCCGATCGGTGTGTTCGGCGCGATCGCCTTTACCACCAGCACCTACGGCCTGGACTCACTGCAGCACCTGGGCAGCCTGGTAGGCCTGTTCTACCTGACCTGCTTTATGTTTGTCGGGGTGATCCTCGGCCTGGTGATGCGCCTGTCCGGCCTGCGCATGCTGCCGCTGCTCAAGTACCTGCGCGAAGAGCTGCTGATCGTGATGGGTACCGCCTCCTCCGACGCGGTGCTGCCACAGATCATGCGTAAACTGGAACACTTGGGCATCGGCAGTTCCACCGTGGGCCTGGTGATTCCGACAGGCTATTCGTTCAACCTCGACGGTTTCTCGATCTATCTGACCCTGGCCATCGTGTTTATCGCCAACGCTACCGGCACACCGCTGTCGATGACCGACTTGCTGACCATCCTGCTGGTATCGTTGATCACCTCCAAGGGCGCCCATGGCATTCCGGGGTCGGCGCTGGTGATTCTGGCGGCGACACTCACGGCCATCCCGGCGATTCCGGTGGTCGGCCTGGTGCTGGTATTGGCGGTGGATTGGTTCATGGGCATCGGCCGTGCATTGACCAACCTGATCGGCAACTGCGTCGCCACCGTGGCCATTGCGCGCTGGGAAAAAGACATCGATATCCAGCGCGCCAACAAGGTACTCGCCGGCCAGCAGGGTTATGCGTTCCAGGCTAAAAAGCCGGTAGTGCCCGCGCACCAGGAGTTCTGACCCATTGGCATGAGCGACACAGATCACCAGTGGGAGGGGGCTTGCTCTCTCCCACACTTAATCGTCGCCTTTGTGGCAATTGTATTCGCAAGATCAAGGAGCAATCGACGTGGTCACCCCCTCAACCGTCGTCAATTCAGTCGTAGAAAAACTCCGCGCCTCCCTGGCGCGGGGCCAGTGGCGGCGCGGTGAAATGCTGCCCGGTCAGCGTGAACTGGCCGAACAGCTGGGCATCAGCCGCCCCAGCCTGCGTGAAGCCGTGATCGTGCTGGAAACCCTCGGCCTGGTGCGCTCGATGCCCGGCAAAGGCGTGGTGGTGCTCGAAACCCACGTCAACGAGGCGCAATCGAGCGACGCCGTGGCCGACGCCAGCCTCGAAGATATCCTGCAACTGCGCTACACCCTCGAACCGTTTATTGTCGGCCTGGTGGCCCAATCCATCAGCAGCAAAGAGGTTGGCCAACTGCGCCTGACCCTGATGGACATGCGCGAAGCCCTCGACGCTGGCGACGCCGAAGCCGGGATGAATGCCTACATTGCCTTCCACGAAGAACTGTTCGCCCTCACCTCCAACCCGATCTTCCAGAACGTGGTGCAACAAACCAGCAACGCTCTCAAACAAAGCGCACAGGTGCTGCGCAACTCCCCGGAACACCTGGCAGAACGCCTGCAGGAAAACGATGCCGTGGTGCGCGCCATCCGCAACAAGAACAGCGCCCTGGCCAGTGCCGAAATGCGCAAGCACATCCTCCAGGAAGGCCTGCGCATGGGCATTCGCTTGACCATCCCGGACGACCATCTGGGCAGTTGATTTTTGGAGACCGGCCATGACCGCCCACGCCTTGCCACGCGACCTGCCCATCACCGGCCTGCCCGCCATGTGCCTGGTGGCCGGTAAAAAGCCCTCGGTGAATGACATCTACCCACGGCTGTTCGACGCCATTCTCGAACAGCGCATCGCCCCGTCCACCCGGTTGACCGAGGAAAGCCTGGGCCAAACCTTCGGAGTGAGCCGCAGCGTGATTCGCCGGGTGTTGGCCAAGTTGTCGCACCAGCACGTGATCATCCTGCGCCCCAACCAGCGCGCCCAGGTAGCCGCACCGGATGCCCAGCAGACGCGGCAGATTCTGGAAGCGCGGCGGTTGACGGAGATCACGGTGGTACAACTGGCCTGCGCCCAGGCCACACCGATGCAGATCCGCCAGTTGCGCGAGTTGATTGCCCGCGAGCGTGATTGTATTGAACGCGACCAGCGTGGGCCGGCGATTCGCTTGTCGGGGGAGTTTCATCTGCAATTGGCGGCGATGGCGGGGAATGCGCCGTTGGCGCAGTTTCTCAACAGCCTGGTGCCGTTGACGTCGCTGATCATTGCCCAGTACGAGGCGCAAGCCAGCAGCTATTGTGCGTGGCAGGAGCATGTGGCGATTGTCGATGCCATCGAGCAACGGGCCTCTGGCATTGCGGTGAACTTGATGACCCGGCACCTGGATCACCTGGAGACCCGACTACTCAAGGCACCACTGATCCCAAGTCGATGGTGCTCACAATGAAAAAGGGGGCTTGCCCCCGATAGTGGTGGATCAGTCATACCGGTGTTGACTGATCCATCGCTATCGGGGGCAAGCCCCCTCCCACAGTTGTTTACCGCTCGATCAAACCGATGCCAGCACCGACTGACCGCTCAACGCCAGGTCCAGCAACTCACGGTTGGCCACCGCGTACATGGCGTAGTCCGTGCCGACCGCGGCACGGATTTCCACCATCATTGCGCGCCAGCGATCGGCCATGTCCTGGTGCTGCTCAAGCCACAGGGCCACGCGGGCTTCCATGTCTTGTGGCGCTTCGGCCATTTGCAGTACGGAAATGGTGATCGCCCGTTGCTGCCAGTCCACGTCGTCGCGGAAGGCTTCGCGGGCCTGGGCCTGCCAGTTGTTGGCGACCGGCAGATCGCTGATCTGCTGCAGGTACCATGGCAAGTCCAGGGCGCTGCCGACGGCGAAGTAGGCCTTGGCCACTTCGGCGGCGTCATGCCCGGTCACGTCGGCGGCTTCGATGATCGGCAGCAAGGTGTACAGGTGCGTCGTGCCTGCAACCATGCGTGCCAACAACTCCGGTACACCGGCTTCGGTGTAGGCCTGGTAACGGGTCTGCCAGCCTTCGCGGGTCGGGCCTTCGAGCAGTTCGTCGAGTTTGAGACCCAGTGCGGCCAGGTGCGGACCGAAGTGCGCGGTGTCACGCCCGGCATCCTGCTCGTTGCGACGGCTGCGCAGGAACCAGCGCGTGGCACGACGGCCCAGGCGCATCAGCTCGTCCATCAGCTCCAGTTGCACGTCGGCGGAGACCTGGTGGTCCAGGGCTTCGATCTGACGGAACCAGTGCGGGAGATGGAAAATGTCGCGCACGATCACATAGGCGCCCGCCACGTTGGCCGGGCTCATGCCGGTCGACTCTTTGAGCCGCTGCACGAAGGTGATGCCCATGTGGTTGACCAGGTCGTTGGCGATCTGGGTGCTGACGATCTCGCGCTTCAGACGGTGGCGACGCATCGCCTCGCCGAACTTGGCCACCAGGCTCGGTGGGAACGCGGTCTCCATGTCACGGGTCAGGTACTCGTCATCCGGCACCTGCGACTTGAGCAGGGCTTCCTTGAGGTCGATCTTGCTGTACGAGATCAGCACCGACAGCTCCGGACGGGTCAGGCCCTTGCCGGTGGCGGCGCGCTCGGTGAGCTGCTCCTCGGTCGGCAGGTACTCGATGGCGCGGTCCAGCTTGCCACGGCTTTCCAGGTCGCTCATCAGGCGCTTGTACTCGGCGGCACGCTCGTAGGCACGGCGTGCGGCCAGGGACAGGGCCTGGGTCTGCTTGTAGTTGTTGCCCAACACCAGGCTGCCGACTTCGTCGGTCATGCTCGCCAGCAACTGGTTGCGTTGCTTGTCGGTCATGTCGCCGGCCTGCACCACTTCGTTGAGCAGGATCTTGATGTTCACTTCGTGGTCGGAGCAGTCCACACCGCCGGCGTTGTCGATGAAGTCGGTGTTCGAACCGCCGCCATTGAGGCCGAATTCCACACGCCCCAGTTGGGTCATGCCGAGGTTACCGCCCTCGCCCACCACCTTGCAGCGCAGTTCGTTGCCGTTGACGCGCAACGCGTCGTTGGCCTTGTCGCCCACATCGGCATGGCTTTCGGTGCTGGCCTTGACGTAAGTGCCGATACCGCCGTTCCACAACAGGTCCACCGGCGCCTTGAGCAAGGCATTCAGCAGTTCGGTCGGGGTCAGTTTGTCAGCCTGGATGTCGAAGCGTTCTTTCATCTGTGGCGAGATGGCAATGCTCTTCGCGCTGCGCGAGAAGATACCGCCGCCTTCGGACATGATGCTGGTGTCGTAGTCGCTCCACGCCGAACGCGGCAGCTCGAACATGCGCTGACGCTCGACGAAGCTGGTCGCCGGGTTCGGGTTCGGGTCGATGAAGATATGCAGGTGGTTGAAGGCCGCGACCAGTTGCAGCTTGTCGGACATCAACAGGCCGTTACCGAACACGTCGCCGGCCATGTCGCCGACGCCGACCACGGTGATGCTGTCTTCCTGCACGTTGATGCCGCGCTCACGGAAGTGACGCTGCACACCGACCCACGCGCCCTTGGCGGTGATGCCCATTTTCTTGTGGTCGTAACCGGCCGAACCGCCGGAGGCGAATGCATCGCCGAGCCAGAAGCCGTAGTCGATGGCGATACCGTTGGCGATGTCGGAGAACGTCGCGGTGCCTTTGTCGGCCGCGACCACCAGGTACGGGTCATCGCCGTCATGCCGCACGACGTTGACCGGCGGCACCAGGGCGCCGTCCTTGAGGTTGTCGGTGATGTCCAACAGGCCGGAAATGAAGATGCGGTAGCAGGCGATGCCCTCGGCCGCGATCTCGTCGCGACTACCGCCCAGTGGCAAGCGGCGCGGCAGGAAGCCGCCCTTGGCGCCCACCGGCACGATCACCGAGTTCTTCACTTGCTGGGCTTTTACCAGGCCGAGCACTTCGGTGCGGAAGTCTTCTTCACGGTCGGACCAGCGCAGGCCGCCGCGCGCGACATTACCGAAGCGCAGGTGGACACCCTCGACCCGTGGCGAGTAGACGAAGATTTCAAACTTCGGCACTGGCTTGGGCAGCTCGGGAATGGCCCGCGGGTCGAACTTGAAGCTGAAGTACGCCTTGTTCTGGCCGTTGGCGTCGGTCTGGTAGAAGTTGGTGCGCAGGGTGGCCTTGATCAGGTCGAGGTAGCGACGCAGGATGCGGTCTTCGTTGAGCACCTGAACCTCGTCCAGGGCGCTGAGGATCGCTTGTTCCAGGCGTTGCTGCTTGTCTTCCAGGTCGTCGGCGGTGAGCTTGCGCGCCAGGTAGAAGCGCGTCTTGAACAACCGGGTCAACTCGCGGGCGATGTCGGTGTGGTTGTTCAGGGTGCTGGCGATGTAACCCAGGTCGAAGCCCAGGCGGATCTGTTTCATGTAGCGCGCGTAGGCACGCAGCAGCGCCACGTCGCGCCACGGCAGGCCGGCGGTGAGTACCAGGCGGTTGAACGCATCGTTCTCGGCATCGCCGTGGACGATATGCACGAACGCGTCCTGCAGGGTGTCGTTGAGCTGCTGGATATCCAGGTTCACGCCTTCGGCGGCAATGAACGCGAAATCATGGATCCAGAACTCACGGCCATTGGCATGACGCAGGCGGTACGGGAATTCACCCAGCACGCGCAGGCCGAGGTTTTCCAGGATTGGCAATACGTCGGACAGCGCCAGCGGGGTGTCGGCATGGTAGAGCTTGCAATGCAGCTCACGCTGGCCGGACACCTGGCCCAGCGGCTGATAGAAGCTCATCACCAACGGGTTGGCTTCGGTGAGGCTGAGCAAGTGCTGCATGTCGACCACCGCCGAATGCGCAGCAAAACGCTCGCGGTAGCCGGCCGGGAAGCCTTTCGGGAAGTCCGCCAGCACGTTGGTGCCGTGGGCCTCGCCGAAGCTTTCGACCACCAGGCTGGAATAGTCGTCCTGCCAGCTGCGGCAGGCCTGCACCACTTCTTTTTCCAGTTGCAGCGGGTCGATGTCCAGGCGGTTCTTCGGGTCGACCCGCAGAATCAGTTGCACACGGGCCAGCACGGACTCGGAGAAGAACGTCCAGAATTCGCAGTCCGAGGCTTTCAGGCGATCCATCAGCACTTGCTGGATCTTCTGGCGCACTTCGGTGGAATAGATATCGCGCGGCACGTAGGCCAGGCAGTAGCAGAAACGCCCGTAGGGGTCTTTGCGCAGGAACACGCGGATCTTGTTGCGTTCCTGGATCTGCACGATCGACATCACGGTGCTGAACAGCTCGTCGACCGGGGTCTGGAACAGGTCGTCACGCGGCAGTACTTCGACCACCTGCGCCAGTTCCTTGCCCAGGTGCGCCTTGGCCTGGAAGCCCGAGCGACGTTCGATTTCCGCGACCTTGCGGCGGATATAAGGAATCACCCGCACGCTTTCGCCGTACACCGACGAGGTGTACAGGCCCATGAAGCGGCATTCCTTGATGACCTTGCCGTCGGCGTCGATCTCGCGGATCGACACGTAGTCCGGATAAGCCGGGCGATGCACGCGGCTCGGGTGGGCGGCCTTGGCGAACGACAACACGGTCGGCTCGCGCAGGTAGGACACGGCGTAGTCTTCGATGCGCAGGTCGTCGGCGGTGAGGCCGGCGCGCAGCAGCTTGGTCAGACCGAGGAAGGAGCCGGCGTCATATTCGATATGACCACCGTCCGCCTCGTCACGTACCACGAACTCTTCATAGCCGAGGAAGGTGAAGTGGTTGCCCACCAGCCATTCCAGGAAGTTCTTGATCTCGGCTTGTTCTTCGCCGTCGATGCTGAACCGGCTGGCGTCGATACCGACCAGCAGTTCCTGGACCTTGGCTTTCATCGGCTCGAAATCGGCCACGGCCACGCGCACTTCGCCCAGTACCTGCTCCAGCTCTTTGCTCAACACGTTCAGTTCGGCGGCGTTGGCGCAGCGGTCGATTTCCAGGTACATCAGCGATTCTTGCTGGATGCCTTCGCCCTGGGTGCCCTTGGCCAGAATTTCCAGCAATTCGCCCTTGCTGCCACGGCGCGTGCTGAGCACGGTGGTTTGCAGGGTGTGGATGCTGTAGCCGCGGCGGTTCAGCTCGGTACGCACCGAGTCCACCAGAAATGGCAGGTCATGGTGCAGCACTTCGACCGCGGTGTGGGTCGACTGCCAGCCATGACGTTCGTAATCGGGGTTGTAGACCCGCACCTGGGGTTCGGTGTGGTCGAAGCGCTCAAGCAGGCGCCAGGCAGACAGGGTGCAACCGGCCAGGTCGGAAAGGCGACGTTGGGTCAGTTCGTCCAGGGAAATGATGCCGAAAAATTGTTCAGCGAACAGCGCCACTTGTGGCAGTGCCTGTTCACTGATGTGCTGCGCCAGTGCCGCTTGCAGTTGATGCTGGAAGTCGGCCTTGCTGGCTGCGGTGAAGAACGCCATCTGTGGTACTCCGCTTGGGCTTGTTATTGATGGAAGCGTCGCGTGTTATCCCCTTTGGGGGAGACCGTCAGCCCTGTTCGCAGGTAACGATACAAGCACCATAAACGAATCAGGGTGACAGGTGGGTGAAGCTGGACAAGACGATCAGGTCACATACAACTTCCATTGGACATACACCTTGCCAGGCGACGGTGTGACGGGCAGGTCAGGCTCCCAGCAGTGAGCACATCCGTTGCGCAGCTTAACGAGTGTAGGAAGACAGCTGCTTGCGGCGCTGCGACATATTCGGTCATCGGCTGGCAACGAAGGGTTGCACAAAGGGCAACCACACACACCGAACGACAAAAAAGCCGGTCACCGGCGCTGATTTCAAGCCAATGATAGCTAACACACGCGAAGCCCGTCGGCACATACCTACGGCACATCAAGCAAGGGACCTCAAACATCAGGGAACTTTTCCTGCGCCAACCGCCAATCAAAAAAAACACAGGGAGCGTGGTTAACCGACTGTCATCTATGCAGGCCCGTCATGATTACGCCAACAGCCCCCTCGCCCATCATTTCGCAACCCACCTCGTCACCGGATAACATCAATCCGCCGATTTCGTTCGCCGACAGCGGCGTATATTCTGCGCAATGGGATAAATATAACCAGGCGGCCCCCAGGCCACAGCCGACAGGCGTGCCGCCGTTTAGATAGTCAACCTATAAAAAAGGCAAAATCGTTGTGCTCAAGCCATGACGCACTGATGAAATTCACACCGACATAAATATGGCGGCAGTGGCAAAATCCCCCTTTTGCGGCCAATAAACCCATAGGACTGCCATGCAATTGATCACTACCAACCTGATCGCCAACCCATGTGACGAAGAAGAAGACAACATGGCCATGCTCTGCTGCCATAGCGCTAAGGGCGAGATGTTCATACTGGCCCGTTACCCGGATGAAGACGAGGTGGAGCTGACCTGGGACGACGAACCATCGACCCTCGAGGGCCTGAAGGTCACGCTGAGTGACAGCACGTTGCTGATTGAGCTGGCGGCAGGCGATGCCGATGCACTGGGCGGCAAGGATCACCTGGAGATTCTGCACAGCACCGCCCCTGAGGATATGGCTGAAGTTGAAGAAACCCTGCAGAACATTCTCAGGGGCACAGGCACTTATATCCGTGCCTGAGGCTACTGACACACAAAATTCCTACACGTTTTGCGAAAAATACCCCGCGCGCCGTTAGTCGCCGCCCCCCCCGATGCATTAAAGTAAGCCCCCCAGGCCCGGCGTTTTTTCTCGACGCTCGGGCTCATCTCTCCAGGAACCGTCATCGATGGAACATCGTGAAGCGCTGCTTGCGCTGCGAACCTTTCTTTCTACGCAGATTCTCGGCCAGGAAAAACTCATCGAGCGCCTGCTGATTGCCTTGCTTGCCGACGGCCATATGCTGGTGGAAGGCGCGCCGGGCCTGGCCAAGACCAAGGCCATCAAGGAGTTGGCCGAAGGCATCGAAGCGCAGTTCCATCGTATCCAGTTCACCCCCGACCTGTTGCCCGCCGACATCACCGGCACTGAAATCTATCGCCCCGAAACCGGCAGCTTCGTGTTCCAGCAGGGGCCGATCTTCCACAACCTGGTGCTGGCGGACGAAATCAACCGCGCCCCGGCCAAGGTGCAATCGGCCTTGCTCGAAGCCATGGCCGAGCGCCAGGTCAGTGTGGGCCGCAGTACTTACGAGCTGTCGCCGCTGTTTCTGGTGATGGCCACGCAAAACCCCATCGAGCAGGAAGGCACCTACCCGCTGCCCGAAGCCCAGCTCGACCGTTTCCTGATGCACGTCAAGATCGGCTTCCCGGACGCGGCCGTCGAGCGGCGCATCCTGCAGCAGGCCCGTGGCGAGGCGCTCAACGGTGAAACCAAGCCCGAACGCCGCGTCAGCCAGCAGGCGATCTTTGCCGCGCGCAAGGAAATCCTCGGGTTGTACATGGCCGATGCGGTGGAGGAATACCTGGTGCAATTGGTCATGGCCACGCGCACCCCGGCCAAATTCGACCCGGAAATGGCCGAGTGGATCGCCTATGGCGCCAGCCCCCGTGGCTCGATCGCCCTCGACCGCTGCGCCCGCGCTCACGCCTGGCTGGCCGGGCGAGACTTTGTCAGCCCGGAAGACATCCAGGCGGTGCTGTTCGACGTGCTGCGCCATCGCATCATTCTGTCGTTCGAAGCCGAAGCCGCCGGGATCGACCAGGACCGCGTGGTACAACGCATTCTCGACGTCGTAGCCGTCGCTTGAAATCGATGAACGCCAGCGATGGAGTGCGCGTCACGCTCAGCGAATTGATTGAGATGCGCCACCGCGTGCGTGAAGTGCAGCTGTTTTCCACGCCGAGCCAGCGCAGCCCGCTGATCGGCCTGCACCACTCCAAGCTGCGCGGGCGCGGGGTCGACTTCGACCAGGTGCGTGTCTACCAGGCCGGCGACGATGTCCGCACCATCGACTGGCGCGTGACCGCGCGCACCCAGGAACCGCACACCAAGCTGTTCCACGAAGAGCGCGAACGCCCGATTTTTATCATGGTGGAGCAAAGCTGCCGGCTGTTTTTCGGTTCGGGGCAGATGTTCAAGTCGGTGCTCGCGGCCCAGGCGGCCAGCCTGATCGGCTGGGCGGCGCTTGGGCATAACGACCGCGTCGGCGGGCTGGTCTTCGGCGACAACGAGCACTACGAAATCAAACCGCGGCGCAGCAAACAGAGCCTGCTGCAACTGCTCAACCGCCTGGTGCGGGTCAACCAGAGCCTGAGCACCGAGAGCGGCCCCGAAACCGACGCCCTGGGCCTGGCCCTGCGCCGTGGCCGTGAAGTGCTGCGCCCCGGCAGCCTGGTGATCGTGATCTGCGACGAACGCGCACTGACCGAAGGCGCCGAACAACAGCTGAGCCTGTTGTCACGCCATTGCGACCTGTTGCTGCTACCGATCTCCGACCCGCTCGACCACGCCCTGCCCGCCGCCGGGCTGCTGCGCTTTGCCGAACGCGGTGCGCAACTGGAACTGGACACGCTGAACTTCGATTTGCGCCAGGCCTACAAGGCCCAGGCCGAAGCGCGCAGCGCCCGCTGGGAACTGCTCGCGCAGAAACTGCGGGTATTGCTGATGCCCTTGAGCACCCAGAGCGAAATGGTCGAGCAACTGCGCGAATACCTCAACCCGCAACGCCCGGTTAAAAAGCAATGAGCAGCCTCGACCAACTCCAACCGCTGATCGCCCCACCGGCGATCGGCTTCTGGCCGCCTGCGCCAGGCTGGTGGCTGTTGCTGCTGGTGATCCCGCTGCTGGGCTGGGGCGTGTGGTGGCTGCGCCGTTTCCTGCCCACGCGGCGTCCCGTGTCCCGCGCCGAACAACCGCTCGACCCGCTGCGCATCGCCGCCCTGGCCGAACTGGCGCTGATGCCCAGACCCTACGACGGCGCGCCCGCCGGGGCCTGGCTGCAGCAACTCAACGGCCTGCTCAAGCGCCTGTGCCGCAACGACTACCCCTACAGCCAGAGCCACACCCTCAACGGCCGCAAATGGCTGGCGTTTCTCGATAACCGCTGCCCCGCCGCCGGCCTCACACGCTGGATGGTGCTGGTGGAAGGCGCCTATAAGCCCGAATGCAAACTCGACGACAAAGCCATCGCCGGCCTGACCCAGGCCGTCGACACCTGGATTCGCAAACATGTTTGAGTTCGCCTGGCCGTGGATCTTCGCCTTGCTGCCGTTGCCCTGGTTGATGCGCCTGGTGCTGCCGGCGGCCGACAGCGGCGAGCCCGCGCTGAAAGTCAGCTACCTCAGCGACCTCGAAGGCCTGGCGGGCCGCCGCGCACGCTCGAACCTGCCCGGCTGGCGGCAACAGGCGCCTTTCGTCGTGCTGTGGCTGCTGCTGTTGACCGCCGCCGCCCGCCCGGAATGGCTCGGCGAACCGCTGCCGATTGCCGCCAGCGGCCGCGATTTGCTGGTGGCGGTGGACGTGTCCGGCTCCATGGATTTTCCCGATATGCAGTGGGAGGACGATGACGTCAGCCGCCTGACCTTGGTCAAACACCTGCTCGGCGACTTCCTTGAAGGGCGCGAAGGCGATCGCGTCGGCCTGATCCTGTTCGGCAGCCAAGCCTACCTGCAAGCGCCGCTGACCTTCGACCGCCACACGGTACGCACCTGGCTGGATGAAGCGCGCATCGGCATCGCCGGCAAGAACACCGCCATCGGTGACGCCATCGGCCTGGCCTTGAAACGCCTGCGCCAGCGCCCGGCGCAAAGCCGCGTGCTGATCCTGGTGACTGACGGCGCCAACAACGGCGGCCGGATCGACCCACTGACCGCCGCGCGTCTGGCCGCTGAAGAAGGCGTGAAGATCTACCCGATCGGTATCGGCGCCGATCCGGAACAAACCGGTTCCCTTGGCGTGCTGGGCGTCAACCCGAGCCTGGACCTCGACGAACCGGCGCTCAAGGCCATCGCCGAGGCCACCGGCGGCCGCTACTTCCGTGCCCGCGATGGCGCAGAGTTGCAAGCGGTCAAGGAAACCCTCGACCAACTTGAACCGGTCGAACAGCAACCGACCCAGGCGCGCCCGGCCCAGGCGCTGTACAGCGGCCCCCTGGCATTGGGGCTGATCCTCAGCCTGTTGCTGGTGGTGCAGGAGCGCTGGCCGAACAACGCGCTGCAACGGCTGTTCAACAAACTGTCGACCAAGGGGCATTTTCTGCAACAGCACCCAGAATGGCGCCAGCGCCTCAAACGCCTGCGTTTGCGGAGGCGTCGATGATCGACCTGTGGCCGCACTGGTTCCGTCCCTGGTGGCTGTTGCTGCTGCCGCTGCTCGGCTGGTTGCTGTGGCAGCTGTGGCACCGGCAAAAGCGCGCCGGGCGCTGGCAGATGATCCTGCCGCCGGCGTTCCATGCCGTGCTGCTCAGCGGTGGCAATGGCCGTGAAAGCAAATCGCCGTGGGTGCTCCTCGGTATTGCCTGGCTGCTGGCAGTACTGGCCTTGCTCGGCCCCAGTTGGCAACGGGTGGAACAGACCAGCCAGAAGCCTTCCGACCCCTTGGTGGTGCTGCTCGAACTGACCCCGGAAATGCTCGCCACCGACAGTCCGCCCAGCCGCCTGGAGCAGGCACGGCGCAAGCTGTATGACTTACTGCAGGCGCGCAGCGACGCACAAACCGCCATCGTCGTGTATGCCGGCAGCGCCCACACCCTGGTGCCGCTGTCGGACGACCTGGCCACCAGCCGCAACCTGCTCGAAGCGCTACGCCCCTCGTTGATGCCCGAGCCCGGGCACCGCGCCGACCTGGCCGTGGAGAAAGCCCTCGGCCTGCTCAAGCAAGGCGGCCTCGGCCAGGGGCGTCTGCTGCTGATCGGTTCATCGCTGTCCAAGCAGGAACGCCAGGGCATCCGCTTGCTGCTGCAAGGCGGCCAGGCGCCAAGCCTGTCGATCCTCGGCATCGGTAGCCGCGAAGGCACGCCGGTAACCCTGGAGAGCGGCGAATTCCTCAAGGACGACCAAGGCGCCATCCTCGTGCCGCGCCTCGACAGCCCGACGCTCAAAGCCTTCGCCAGCGAAATGGGTGGCCGCTACCGTGCCGCGCGCCTGGACGACAAGGACCTGCGCCAACTGGGCATGCTCGACGCGCCGCAAGCCCTGCGCAACGACGGCCAACTGCTGCACCTCGACACCTGGGCCGACCAGGGTTACTGGCTGCTACTGCCGTTGTTGCTGCTGGCCGCGTGCGCCGGGCGGCGTGGCTGGTTGTTCTGCTTGCCGTTGCTGCTGCTTGGCGCACCGCAGCCCAGTTATGCCTTCGAACTCCAGGACCTGTGGCTGCGCCCCGACCAGCAAGGCCAGTACCTGCTGAAGAAAAAACGCCCCGCCGAAGCCGCCGAACGCTTCCAAGACCCGCAATGGCAAGGCGTGGCGCTGTACGAAGCGGGTAACTACGCCGAAGCCATCAAGCGTTTTGCCGAGGGCAGTGACGCCTACTCTCACTACAATCGCGGCAATGCACTGGCCAGGTCCGGTGAGCTGGAAGCAGCCATCGATGCCTACGAACAGGCGCTGGAAGCCCAGCCCGATCTGCTGCCGGCCCTGAAAAACAAGGCCCTGGTGGAAAGCCTGATACAACAACAGGCGCAGCCCGAGCCGGCCCCGCCCGCAAAAAACGAAGATGACGAAACCACCCAACCCGGCCAAACTGCGCAACCGGGCGCCAGCGCGCAAAGTGCCACGGGTGGCGAGCAATCGCCGCAAAACCAGGGCGAAGCCGGCACCGCCGATACCCAGGCCGGCGCCACGCCACAAGCGGGCGGCAATGACGTGCCGGGCAGCGAGCTGGAGGACGAGCAAACCACCACCCCGCCGTTGCGCCCCAGCGGCGCCAGCCTGGACGACGAACATCGCCAGGCCCTGGAACAATGGCTGCAGGAGATCCCGGACAACCCCGGCGAACTGCTGCGGCGCAAATTCTGGTACGAACAGCAACAGCATCAGGACAAGACTCGATGAGCCGCCGCACCACCCTTCTGCTTCTGCTCGCGTTGTCGGCAAGCCACGCCCAGGCGGCGAACCTGGTCGCCAGCGTCGACCGCAGCCGCCTCAATTCCGGGGAAACGGTGGAGCTGACGGTGGAATCCGGCGACGTCACGCAGTTCGGCAAACCCGACCTGTCGCCGCTGGAGGCGCAGTTCGAAGTCAGCGGCACGCGCCAGATCAACCAACTCACCACCCTCGGCGGCGATAACCACGCCACCACGCGCTGGATCATTACCCTGCTGCCCAAGCAAAACGGCACCGTGGTGATCCCGCCGCTGCAAGTGGGCGAATACACGACCCAGCCGATCAGCCTGCAAGTGCTGGAAACCACCAGCCAGGACACCAACGCCGAACTCGCGCCGGTGTTCGTCGAATCCAACCTCGACCAGAACACCGTGTACGTGCAGGCCCAGGCCCTGTTGACGGTACGCGTGTATCACTCGGTGTCGCTGTACGACGACAGCAGCCTCACGCCGCTGCAGATTCCCGATGCGCGCATCGAGCAACTGGGCGAATCACGCACCTACGAGAAGGTCATCAACAGCATTCGCCACGGCGTGATCGAAACCCGCTACGCGATCTACCCGCAGCACAGCGGCAGCCTGACGATTGCCGCCCAGACCTTCAGCGCGACCCTGGTGGAATCGCGCCCGCCGCAGGAGAACACGCTGCAGGGCACCAAGCCGGGCAAGCTGATCCACGTCAGCTCCGCGCCCCTCGAGCTGACGGTCAAACCCAAGCCCGAGCTGTACCCCGCCGAGGCGCCGTGGCTGCCGGCACGCAGCCTGACCCTGAGCGAAAACTGGAACCCCGAGCCGGACCACGTGCAGGTCGGCGATTCCCTGACCCGCAGCCTGACGGTCAAGGCCGAGGGCCTCTCCAGCGCACAACTGCCGGCACTGCCGAGCACCGAAATCAATGGCCTGCGCCGCTATCCGGACCAGCCGGTAGTCGGCAACCAGAACAACGACCGTGGCCTGATCGGCAGCCGAGAAGACCGCGAAGCCCTGGTGCCCACACGCGCCGGCGCGCTGGACTTGCCAGCGGTGGAAGTGGTGTGGTGGAACACCCATGAGGACCACCTCGAACGCACCCGCCTGCCCGCCCGCACGCTGCAAGTGGCGAATAACCCGAGCCTGGTGGTGGACACGCCCGCGACACCGACCGTGATCACCGCCCCCGACGATAGCCGCCTGTGGCTGTGGCAACTGAGCACCCTGCTCCTTGCCTGCACCACGTTGCTGGGTTTCGGCCTGTGGTGGCGCGCACGCCGCCAACCGGCGGTGCAACGCGCGGCACAAACCGGCCCGAGCCCGCGCACCCTACTCGACGACCTCAAGCGTGCGACCCAGGCCAACGACCCCCAGGCCACGCGCCAGGCCCTCGACGCCTGGGCCCGGCAACAACCGGAAACCCTGGCCGACATGGCGGCGCGCTTCGTGCCGCTGTCCGACGCGCTGGATGGGTTGAACGGCGCGCTGTACAGCGAAAGCGGCCATTATTGGCTGGGTGAAGAACTGTGGCGTGCGGTAAAAGCCATTCCAATGGCCGAACGCGAGCAAGACCCGACGACCGACACCACCAGCTTGCCGCCGTTGTATCCCAAATAGCCCCCCTGATACGTCACGAATCGAGAGTCGGGACGGGGGGTGGGCCAGTCAACACCGAGCAAGCGGACCCACCACGCCGATAGCGGTGTATCAGTCAATTATGATGTCGACTGACACGCCGCCATCGGGGGCAAGCCCCCTCCCACACTGGACCTGCGTCGTCTGGTCGACATAGCCCGAACCTGTCCGACCGCGCCCTGGATTGCCTGCCAGCCAAGACATAACGCGTCCCCCTGTGGGAGGGGCTTACCCCCTCCCACACTGCACCTGCGTCGTCTGGTCGACATAGCCCGAACCTGTCCTTCCGCGCCCTGGATTGCCTGCCCGCCAAGGCATAACGCACACCGCATACCCCTGTGGGAGGGGGCTTGCCCCCGATAGCGATGGGCCAGACAACACTGCTCAAGCGGACCACCACCATCGCAGGCAAACCACCTCCCACACTGGATCTGCGTCGTCTGGAGCAGCGTGTTAGCAATACAGGTAAACTCCCCTCCTTTTCATCTTCTCCACGGAGCTCGCCTTGCGTCTGTTTCACACCTCCGACTGGCACCTTGGGCAAAACCTGCATGGCCAGGAGCGCGACTTCGAACACGCCTGTTTCCTCGAGTGGCTGCTGCGCCAGCTCGGCGCGCACGCGCCGGACGTGCTGTTGATCGCCGGCGATATCTTCGACACGGTCAACCCGCCGCTCAAGGCCCAGGAGCGGCTGTACGATTTCATCATCAGCGCCCACGAACAAAACCCCAACCTCACGATTGTGATGATCGCCGGCAACCACGACTCCGGCTCGCGCATCGAACTGCCCGCGCCGTTGATGCGCCGTTTGCGCACCCATGCCCTGGGTCGGGTGTTGTGGCTCGATGACGGGCAACTGGATACCGAGCGCTTGCTGATCCCGCTGCCCGGCGCCGACGGCAAGATCGCCGCCTGGTGCCTGGCGCTGCCGTTCCTGCGCCCGGCGGAAGTCACCGGGGCGCAACTGGGCGACGATTACCTGCGCGGTATCGGCCAGGTGCATGAGTGGCTGATTGCCGCAGCCAACGCCAAACGCGAGCCCGGCCAGGCGCTGGTTGCCATCAGCCATGCACATATGGCCGGCGGTTCGGTGTCGGAAGACTCCGAGCGCAGCCTGATCATCGGCAACGCCGAAGCGCTGCCCGCCAGCCTGTTCGATGCCAGCGTCAGCTATGTCGCCCTCGGCCACCTGCACAAGCCACAACGGGTCAACGGCGAGGAGCGCATTCGCTACAGCGGTTCGCCGATCCCGTTGTCGTTTTCCGAAATCGGCTACCAACACCAGATTCTCGACGTGACGTTCGACGGCGCAACCCTGCTCAGCGTCGAACCGCGCCTGATCCCGCGCGCGGTCAACCTGCAACGCCTGGAAGCCGCACCGCTGGCCGATATCCTCAAGCAGCTCGGCGACTTGCCGGACATCGACCTGCTCGCCGAAACCCAACGCCAGCCGTGGCTGGAAGTGCGCGTGCGCCTCGACGAGCCGCAACCCGACCTGCGCCAGCAAATCGAAACCGCCCTGCAAGGCAAGGCCGTGCGCCTGGTGCGTATCGCTGCCGAGTACGCCGGCAAACGCGGCAGCGACGACACCGACAACGAGCGCTTGATCGAACTCGACCAGCTCACCCCCCAGGAGCTATTCAGCCGCGCCTGGCAGGACAACTACGGCAGTGAAGTGGATGAACAGACCTTGAAGGACTTCGCGGTGCTGCTCCAGGAAGTGCAACAGGAGGGCGAACAGCCATGAAGATCCTCGCCATCCGCCTGAAAAACCTCGCCTCCCTGGCGGGCCCGTTTGAGATCGACTTTACCGCCGAGCCCCTGGCCAGCGCCGGGTTGTTCGCGATTACCGGGCCGACCGGCGCCGGCAAAAGTACTCTGCTCGACGCGCTGTGCCTGGCGCTGTTCGGTGCCGTGCCACGCCTGGGCGATACCGGCCAGGCCAAGATGCCCGACGCCGACAGCGATATTTCCATCGGCGACCCGCGCACGTTGCTGCGACGCGGCACCGGCGGCGGGTATGCCGAGGTCGACTTTGTCGGCGTCAACGGCCGCCGCTACCGTGCGCGCTGGGAAGCCAACCGCGCCCGCGACAAAGCCAGCGGCAAGTTGCAGAACAGCCGGCAAAGCCTGATCGACCTGGACAGCGACCAGTTGCTGGCGAGCCAGAAAACCGAATACAAGACCCAGCTGGAGTTGGCCCTGGGCCTGAACTTCGAGCAGTTCACCCGCGCGGTGCTGCTGGCGCAGAGCGAGTTCAGCGCCTTCCTCAAGGCCAACGACAACGAGCGCAGCGAACTGCTGGAAAAGCTCACCGACACCGCGCTCTACACCCAACTCGGCCGTCGCGCCTTCGACAAGGCCAAGGA
This sequence comes from Pseudomonas veronii, assembly GCF_002028325.1. Classification (NCBI taxonomy): domain Bacteria; kingdom Pseudomonadati; phylum Pseudomonadota; class Gammaproteobacteria; order Pseudomonadales; family Pseudomonadaceae; genus Pseudomonas; species Pseudomonas veronii. The sequence goes on from NZ_CP018420.1 coordinate 3,861,811, forward strand.
CGCCAAGGACGCCCACAAACAGCTGCAGGACCAGGCCACCGGCGTGGAACCCCTGGCCCCGCAAGCCCGCGCCGAGCTGGACCAACAATTGGCCCATGCGCAGCAACAGTTCAAGACCGAGCAAGCCCAGCTCAAGCAGCTGGAGCTGCAGCACACCTGGCTCAAGGAACTGCGCGAATGGCAGGAGCGCAAGCTCAGTGCCGTCGAACAGTTGCAGCAAGCCCAGCAACACTGGGACAGCCAAGGCCCGCAGCGCGAGGACTTGAGCCGCCTGGAACAGTTGGCGCCGCAGCGCCATCACTTCGCGCGCCAGGCTGAGCTCGACACCTTGCTCACGCCGCTGGCCGCGCACATTCAAGCGCAGATCGAGCAGCAAACCGATCTGCATGGCCGCCAGGAGCAAGCCCTACAACAGCAGGCATCGGCCCAAACAGCGCTGGCCGCGGCCCTGCAAGCTCAGGCCGACGCCGGGCCTTTGCTGCGCCAGGCCTTCGAGGAACAAAACACCCTCGCCCACCTGAACAAGGAACTGGCCAAGCGCAACGAGGACCAGCAACAGCACGAAACGGCCTGCGCCGAAGGTCAGGCCTTGCTCAAGGGCTTGCAGGAAAAACACACCCACGTCGCCGAGCGCCTGCAACGCCTGGCCGCCGGCCTGGAACGCAGCGCCGCCCTCGCGCCGTTGAGCGAGGCCTGGAACGCCTACCGCGACCGCCTGCAACAACTGATGCTGATCGGCAATCGCCTGAACAAAGGTCAGGCCGAACTGCCGCAGCTTGAACAGCGCGCCACCGCCGCCGCCGAGAAGTTCGCCCAACAACGCGATGCCCTCGACCTGCTGTACCAGGAGGCCGGCGCCGAACCTCACGCCGTCGCCGAGCAGATCCAGTTACTCGCCAGCCTGCTGCAAGACAATCGCAAGCAGCAACGCGCCTTCGAAGACCTGACCCGGCTGTGGGACAACCAGCAACAGCTGGACCAGCAAGCCAGCGTGTTGACGCAAAAACTCGCGGACGCGCAACAACAACGCGATCAGTTGAACCAGACCGGCCTGCACACCAAAGCCGAACTCACGCGCGCCGAACAGACCCTGACGGTGACCAAGCAACTGCTGGAGCGCCAGCGCCTGGCCCGCAGTGCCAGTGTCGAGGAGTTGCGCGGGCAATTGCAGGATGACCAGCCCTGCCCGGTGTGCGGCAGCCAAGCGCATCCGTATCACCAACCCGAAGCGTTGCTGCACAGCCTCGGTCGCCACGACGAAAACGAAGAGGCGATGGCGCAGAAAGCCGTCGACAGCCTCAAGGAAAAACTCACCGAGCTGCGCGGTGAAGTCGGCGGTTTGATCGCCCAGCAAAAGGAATTCCTGCAGCAACAGGAGCAACTGGCAATCCAACAGCAAGCCCTGGCGCCGAGCCTGGACGCGCACCCGCTGGCGGCCGCGCTGTTCAATCAGGAGGCGGCCCGGCGCAGCACCTGGCTGGCCCAGCAGCTCAGTCAACTGACGCAAAACATCACCCAGGACGAGCAACGCCAAGGCGCCCTGCTCAACCTGCAACAAAACGCCGGGCGCCTGCAGCAACAGCTGCAAGCCGCCCAGGACGCCAGCCAGCAAGCCCGCCAGTTGCTGATCGACCAGCAACGCGAACTGGCCAACGACCGCGAACGCCTCGACGAAGAACTGCAGGCGTTCGCCAGCCTGTTGCCGACCGAGACACTCGAGGGCCTGCGCAGCGAACCGGCGGCGACCTTCATGCAGTTGGACCAACAGGTTGGTCAGCGCCTCGAACAGTTGGCCCATCAGCGCGATGAACTGGCCGAGCAACAAGCGCGTCAGCAGGCGATCGAGAAAGAACACACCCATCAGCAACATCGCCAGCAGCAACTCGACGCATTGCGCCAGCAGGTCAGCGAACTGGCCGCCCAGCAACACGCGGCCCAGGAAAAACTCACCCGCCTGCTCGGTGAACACCCACGCGCCGAAGACTGGCAACAGCAACTCGAACAGGCCGTGGCGCAGTCTCGGCAAAGCGAAGCCGACGCCAATCAACAGCTGCAGGACATCCGCAACGCCTTGATCCAACTGGCCGCCGACCTCAAGGCCCAGCAAGACCGCCAGCACACGCTGCACGCCGAACAGCACGCGCTCGCGACGCGCTTGGGCGAGTGGCGCGCCCTGCACCCCGACCTGGACGACGCCGGGCTCAAGCGCCTGCTGGCCTTGGACGAGGCCCATGCCAGCGCACTGCGCCAGCAACTGCACAACAGCGAAAAAGCCGTCGAGCAAGCCCGGGTTCTGCTGCAAGAGCGCGAACAACGCCTGGCCGAGCACCAGGCGTTGCACAACGGCAACCTCGACGCCGAACAACTGGACGCCCAACTGGCCACGCTCAACCAGCAACTGGCCGAGGGCGAAAAACACTGCGCCGAACTGCGCGCGCGGCAATCCGAAGACCAGCGCCGCCAGGACGCCAACCACGCCCTGGCCGAACAGATCACCAAGGCTTATGAAGAATGGCAACGCTGGGCGCGCCTCAACGCGCTGATCGGCTCGGCCACCGGCGACACCTTCCGCAAGATCGCCCAGGCCTACAACCTCGATTTGCTGGTACACCACGCCAACGTGCAACTGCGCCAACTGGTGCGCCGCTACCGCCTCAAACGCGGCGGCAGCATGCTCGGCCTGCTGGTGATGGACACGGAAATGGGCGACGAACTGCGCTCGGTGCATTCGTTGTCCGGCGGCGAGACGTTCCTCGTATCCCTGGCGCTGGCGCTGGGCCTGGCATCGATGGCCTCGAGTACCTTGAAGATCGAGTCGCTGTTTATCGACGAAGGTTTCGGCAGCCTCGACCCGGAATCCCTGCAATTGGCCATGGACGCGCTGGACGGCCTGCAAGCCCAGGGCCGCAAGGTGGCGGTGATTTCCCACGTACAGGAAATGCACGAGCGCATTCCGGTGCAGATCCAGGTCAAGCGTCAGGGCAATGGTTTGAGCACCGTGGAGGTGAAGTGAGCGAGGCGCTGCTGTACTCGTTTCGCCGTTGCCCCTACGCGATGCGCGCCCGCCTGGCCCTGCGCTATTGCGGCGTGCCGGTGCGGATTGTCGAAGTCAGCCTCAAGGCCAAGCCGGCCGAGATGCTCGCGCTGTCGCCCAAAGGCACGGTGCCGGTGTTGAGCGTCGACGGTCGGGTGATCGACGAAAGCCTGGACATCATGCGCTGGGCCCTGGCGCAAAACGATCCGCAAGACTGGTTGCTACAGGGTGATCCCGCGGTGCAGGCGCTGATTGCCGAGAATGACCTGGGCTTCAAACATCACTTGAATCACTACAAGTATGCCGAGCGCTACCCGGAGCGGCCGATGGAAGCGTATCGGGCCGACGGTGAGGTGTTTTTGCAGAAGCTGGAGGCATTGCTGGCCGACCGCGCGTATTTGCTCGCCGATCATCCAAGCCTTGCGGATATGGCTGTGGCGCCGTTTGTGCGGCAGTTTGCCCATGTCGATCGGGAGTGGTTTGCGCGCACCTCATATCGACGGGTGCAGGCGTGGTTGCAGTGGTTTCTGGACTCGCCGCTGTTTATCGCGGTGATGGCCAAGCCTGAATCTGCCTGAATCGATGTGGGAGCGGGCGCGCCGGCTCCCACAGGGCGCTCAGTACTGGGTTTTGTGATCCAGTGCGGCGTAGAAGTTGGCACTCTGTTGCAGGTATTTCTGGGTGTAGGCGCTGGTGCTGGATTGTTTGCCGATGATGTTCACGCTGGCCGCAGCTGGCAGTGCAACAGTGGCGGAAACAGCGGAGGCGGCGATGATCGAGAAGAGATTGAAGTTCATGTCGGTAACCCTTGTGTTCGTTTGGTTGAGTGGCCGGGGAGGCCTTGGAGCTCAACTTACGCCCGAGGGTTGGGCCTTAGAAATGCTTTGAAACAGTAGCTGTTATTAATCGAATTAATAAAGAGGATCAGGCCCCGACGTGCGGGGCCTGTGGCTTATTGACGCACCAGGAACTTGAGGTCGCTGGGCGCATCGATCGGTAGTTTTTGCACGGTTTTGCCGAGCAGGCCGGTGTGTGGGTCGCGTTCGACCACCACGATTTCATTGCTTTTCTGGTTGGCGATCAGCAGGAACTTGCCGCTCGGGTCCAGGCTGAACTCGCGCGGATGGTCGCCGTCCACGGAACGGCGCTGCAGTTCCTTGAGATGCGCGGTCGCCGGATCGATGCTGAATACCAGCAACTGATTGGCCGTGCCGCGATTGCTCACGTACAGGAACTTGCCATCGCTGGAAGCATGCAGCGCCGCGCCGGCCTTGTCGGACACCGGTTGCCCGGCGGCGAAGTCCACCAGTTGGGTTTGGCTGAGCGTGCCGTCGTGGTAATCGAACACCGCGACCTGAGCGCTCATCTCGGTGGTCAGCCAGGCATGCTTGCCGTCCGCGCTGAACAGCAAATGCCGCGGGCCGCTGCCCGGCGGCAAGGGCACCGATGCCGGGTTGGCCGGGGTCAGGGGCTGCTCAGGGTTGGCCTTGGGATCGTAGCGGTAGGCAAACACCTTGTCCGCGCCGAGGTCCTGCACAAACACATACTTGCCATCCGGCGCCGGCACCACCGAATGCACATGGTTGGACGCCTGGCGTTGCGGGTTGACCCGGCTCGCCGGGTGCCCGCTCAACTGCACGGGCGCCGCCAGTTTGCCTTGGGCGTCCAGCGGCAGAATCGCCAGGCTGCCGCCCGGGTCTTCAAGCACCGAATAGTTGGCGACGAACAGGTAGCGGCCATCGGCGGCCACGCTGGAATGCGTCGGCTCGCTGCCCAGGCTTTGTACCTGGTTGATCAGCGTGAGCTGATGGTTCTGCGGGTCGATGCGGTAGCTGCTGACGCGACCGACCGCGTCCTGTTGGCCGGGGCCGTTTTCATTGACGACAAACAGATGCTGCTGATCCTTGGAGACGGTCAGCCAGGACGGGTTGGCCGTTTTTGCCGCCAATACCGGCTGGCCCTGGAACCGCCCGGTGCGGCTGTCGAATTGCAGGCGATAGATCCCTTCGCTGCTGCCGGCGGTGTAGCTGCCGACCAACAGTTCATGGGTGTCGGCCGGTGCGGCCTGTGCCGACATCGCCCCGACGCTGCCCGCGATCAACAAGGGCCAGAATTTACGCATCAGCATCCGCTTCATCCTCGTCATTGTTATTGCCGGTGAAGGCATTCACGCAGACCAGGCGGTGCTCGCCCACATCACCGGTCAGCGTCCAGCTTTGCAGAGTCTCATCGAAGACCGCGGCCTGCAGCTGTTCCAGACTGAAACTCCAGCGTTTTTGCGCACGGCCATCCATGGCGATGATCAGCAGCTTTTCTTCATCCAGTGCGAACTCGAAGGCATGCAGCCCGTCGATTTCAAGCATGTCGCTGGTGGCAAGGACGGCCGTCAAAGTAGTAGTCATCACAGTCTTTCATCAGGTTCAAAGGGCTAATGATAGGCCACTTTGCCGCCAGGACCTAAAACCATAACCGGCTACCGCATCGGCGCCACACCGCGGATTACCGTGCAAGGGCACGTCTTTATTCAACGTAAAGGAATACCCATGCCAGACCGCAATCCCCCCCTCGCCGCCGACCCGCTGCGGGAAGCGCTTGAAGCCCAGTTTCTCAAGCGCCCGACACTGCGCTCAGTCACCGCGCAGATGCTGGCGCGCAACCTGGCGGAGAAATATCCGCCGTTGACACACCCCCTCGCCGACCTGCGACTGGCCGTACCCCGTGACGGTGGCGGGCGGGCGTTGCTGCCGTTGCTGGAGGTCGCGCTGAACCATCTCGCCGACGGCAGCTTTCCCGATGTGTCGACGCGCCACGGCCTGGATAGCTACTTGAGCGATGCCAGCGGCACGCGGCTCGGTTATCCGGCCAATGGCACCCACGCCTATGATCTTGACGTCATCGAAGCCGTCATTCGCGAACTGCCGTCGCTGCTGTTTATCGGCTTCCAAGACGCCATGGCCACCTATTGGGGCGAAGACAGCGACGCCGGCGGCAGCCGCTGGAAATGGCTGGCCGACGTGCTGCAAGGCACGCTGCTCGACGCCGCCGCACGCCACGCCCAACCGCTGGACATCCTCAATACCCTGGCGCGCTACCCAGACCGTGCCACCCGCGCACGCCGCCCGGCCCCCGACAACGCGATTCATGCCTATACGCTAGAGGCGCACCTGACGCGCGCAGGCAGCCTGCTCACGCTGCAAGCGAGCGACCTGCTGGTGGTGTGCCGCGAGCAGGTGTTGCTGTGCCGTCTATCCGGCGCAATCGAGACCTACCCTGACCTGGACGCCTTCGGCCAGGCCTGGGCCGACCGCCTGCAACAGTGCTTCAGCGTCGACAGCATCACCTGGCAGCAGTACGAACCCGACGGCAATATTTTCGAGGTCCAGGCCGCGCTGATCCTCAACCAGCAATTGGAGGACCTCGCCGCCCTGCAACTCCCGGCCAACAGCACGGTGCAGGCCTTGGAACAACAGTTTGCCGCCATCACCCAACCGGCGCGGTTTTTCGCCCGCGCCCGCGGTACGGCGCTGGTCACCCTGGCGTCCCTCCAGGCCGCCCTGCCCGACTGGCTGCAACGCGCCAGCGCCGCCGACCGCCTGGCTTACCGCGAATGCCTGCTTGAACAGGCCGGGATCAAGCGCCAGACCCTCGGCGATTCCGACTTCGATGGCCTGGAAAGCCTGCATAGCTATGCCGCCGAGCACTTGAACCATCAACTGTGCCTGGATCGCGCTGTCGCCCTGGGCGGCCAGCGTACCTGCAACGACGCGGCACGCGCTGCCGGCTACCGGGCCGACGAGTTGACCCTGACCTTTCATGTCGCGGTGGGCAGCCTTGCAGGTGGTTACCTCGCGCCGGTATCCATGAGCCTGGTGGACCTGGCGCTGAAGAACCTGTCGGGAAGCCCCAGAGGCCGCATGACGCTCAGCCATCGCAGCGGCCGGGCGCTCGAAGCGTGGTTGACGCCCGCCTACGTGCTGCAACTGGTCCAGCGTGTGGACATCGGCAACAACTATCCCGCCTACCTGCGCCGGGAACTGATGGGCGACACCGCCGCCGCGCGCAAACGCCAGCGGCTGTTCAACCAACAGCGGCCCCTGCACCTGAAAACCCAGGCGCTGGAGCACGCGCTCCGCGGCGAAGCCGGCCTGACCGCGCGCGGCGCGCGCTGTGTGCGGGCACTGCTCGCAACCAACCCGCTGGCACGCCGGGTCGATGGCGACGAAATTGTCATCCGCCCCCTGGCCTTTCTGCGCACGCCGGCAGCCACGGCGGACGTGGCGCAGAACATGTTCATCATCGAACCGCTCGACACCCGGCTGGGGCCGCACCTGCTGTACCGTCCGGCCTATCGCGACGCGCTGCTCGAGTTCAGCAGCCGCGAACACCTGCTGGCGGCCATTGTGCAACCCGGTGCGCTACAGGACAGCGTGCTGACCTGGCTGCCCGACCCGGCCAGGGCGATCTACAGCAACGGCGGGTTCAGCCAGCCGCACATCCTGCGCATCGGCATCGGTTCGGAGTTCGACCGGCTGCCCGAGGTGCCCAAACCCGCAGAATTGGCGCCGGCCGGCGATGCGAGCGGCGACGAAATCCTCCAAGCGCTCAACCACGGCAGCCTGATGGACTATCTGTTCGGCTGCGAAACCCGCCAGTTGCTGGACCAGGCCGAGCGCGAATCGACCTCGAATGCGCAAAGCCGCTGGGCGTTGATCCTCGAAGGCATGCAATTGGGCTTCAACACCTTGTTGATGGCCGTGCGCGGGCCCCTGGCGACGATCGGCTGGCTGATCCAGGCGACGCAAAGCCTGACCCAGGACCTGCCGGCGCTGGAGAGCCCTGACCCTACGGCGAAAGAGCTGGCGTGGGTCGACCTGCTGCTCAATATCGGCATGCTGCTGGTGCATCAAGGCCCCCTCAGCGCGCACAGTGCCAGCCCGCCGCTCGACGAACAGCCCATCACGCGCACGCCCTTCCGACGCCCGCCCGGCCTGGCGACCCGCCATGCAGCGGCGGTCGAACGCGGCGTCATCGGCCTGCCCAGCGAACCACCCGGCGGTGGCCGCACGCCGTTGGACTTCGACCATTCGTTGGCCGGCGACACCGCCGCGGCCGCGCTGCTGGAGAAACTGCGCGCCGTCAACGTGCCGTGGCCCGTGCCCGCTCCCGCGCCACTCGACACCGGGCCTCACCAAGGCTTGTACCGCATCAACGGCCTGTGGCATGCCTCGGTGGCCGGGCTGTTATTCAGGGTCAGCATCGTCCCGGGTTTTGCTGACGTGTTCATCGTTCATCCGCAAAAACCCGAACATCCCGGGATTTTGCTGAGAACCGATGGCAACGGCCATTGGTCGCTGGACCGCGGGCTCAAACTGCTGGGTGGCGGGCCCAAGCGCCTGGCCGCCTTGCGCGAAGAAAACCTGCGCAAGAAACAAGAAGTGCTCGCCCGGGTGCAAGTGCTCAGTGAAGACATGCAGCACCTGATGGCGCCATTCCAGGCAGCGAGCACGCAGATATCACCCGCCCTGGACGCCTTGGTCAAACAACGCAAAACCGCGCAGTTGGTGTGGAACCTGCTGCAAAAAGCCAGCGACCAGCAAAGGCCCGCCCTGGAAACACGGCATCAGCGCGAAACCCTCAAGCATCAGCAATTGCGCACCGAATTCCAGATTCTGCTGGAGAACCTGGAATTGCTGTTTGCCCAATCACTCGCCCCGCGCCTGGAGATGGTCAAGCTCGGCGTAGAACTGGAAAAAGTCGGCGGCGCCGGCGTGCATGTGCATGACCGCGCGAAAATCCTCAAGACGGTCTGGGACCAACAACTGTTTATCCACGAGATGCTCCTGGGCCGGTTGAATGCCATGCGTTTTTCCGGCGCGGGCGAACCCATGGCACGAATGGCGCGCCGCATGTTCGTGAATAACTTGCTCGGCGACTCGACGGTCTACGACGAATACGTGCGCAACGCCACCGAGTCAGCAAACATCCGCCAGCACATGGCCGAGGTTTCCGTTGCCATGGAAACCACCCTGGAACAGCTGGAAAACGATTCGCTGGCGGGGCGCACGATACGCCAGGAGTTGCTGGCACAGATCGAATACCCGCAGAACTTTTTCCCCGACAACCTGCGGCTCAATGCCCTCGACTACCTGGCCGTCAGCAGCGTGGAGATGACCGATGTACGCCTGCCACCGCAGGAAGAGCTGTACGTCAAACGCCTGGAGCAAACCGACCTGAGCGCGGCGCTGCTGTCTCACGTCGAAGTGCGCAGCAGCACCGAATACACCCTGGTCGAACAACGGCAGGTGTACGAGAGCGTGCTGAAAAAGTACCGCCGTTATGAAGAGGCGATCCGCGTACTCAAGGCGCTCAACCCGAGCCGCCTGCGCCAGCAGGCCGAACGTCTGCTGGCGGGCCTCGAATACGCCCAGGCGCTGGCGAACAGCGAGCTGGAATCGGTGGTGCGCAAGCAGGAAGCGTTGGAGGTGGTGCTGCCGCTGTCGAAAACCCTGCGCGCCAAGGCGCCGACAAAGCGCGTGTTCAAGACCCGCAAAAAAGAGTATTTGATCGGCGAACTCAAGCCGGCCGATGCGCAGAACGCCGAGGAGCACTTCACCCTCACCGATACGCTGACCGGTGAAGCCGTTGCCTCTTTCAACAAGCACGCGGACGGCTGGGCGACCACCGCCGAACCGCCTTCCCAAGCCCCCACGCAGCCCCCGCGAGGCCGCACGCTGGCGACCCTCAAAGGTTTGGCCCAGACGCTGATCGAACAGCGCCGCGACATTGAACGCGTCATTACCGCCGACCGGCAAAAGCTCGACTCGCCGCGCACACGCCAACAGGTCAACCCGGGCGACTGGGATGAGCTGCTCAGCGGGCACGCGGACAAGCTCACCGCGCTGGCCGAGGAAATCCAGCGCGACCACCTCGACAAACCCTCGGCCCAGGACCTGATCGATGAGTACCAGGCCCAGGCCCGCGATATGCTGCGGCTGGCGGAACGGGTGTGCAGCGAGGGCTACAAGCGTCAATGGCCGACCCAGGAGAGCCTCGAGTATCTGTGGCAACACCAGCAGATCGATATCAACCTGACCAGCCTGGCCGACCCGCAACGGCCGACCCTCAGTGGCGATTTCTTCACCGAATACGCGGTGTATGACAAAGCGAAAAAACCGCCGACGGTACTGTGGTATGCCCACTTCCATTACGCCAGCGCCGACGCCCCGCCCGCGCGCTATACCCGCGCCCATCTGAAACTGGCGGAGCAGCGCAAATACACGCAGAAGGATTTGCTCAAGCAACACGTCCAGAGCAGCTTGCGCAACCCCCAGGAGCCGGGCGCCGAGCCGATCAGGCGGATTGTCTACGTATTGATCACGCCGCCGGTGGATCAGTTGTTCCTGGCGATCGCGCCCACACCGCGCGCAAGCCGGTGAGCGCAGCGTGACGTTGCCGGTGGGGGCGCAACCGCCCCCACCGCCGCACTCAGTGGGCGAACAGCGAATTGCCTTTCTGCCCGGCCAACTTCTCCGGTTTGATCAGGAACCGCGCCAGCGCCGGCAGCAGCCACAGCGCACCGAACATGTTCCACAGCAGCATGAAGGTCAGCATCAGGCCCATGTCGGCCTGGAACTTGATCGCCGAGAAGATCCAGGTACACACGCCAATCGCCAGGCACAACCCGGTGAACAGCACCGCCTTGCCTGTGGACTTGAGCGTCTGGTAGTACGCCTCTTGCAACGGCAGGCCAGCGCGCAGGAAACTTTCCAGACGGCTGTAGATGTAAATGCCGTAGTCAACGCCGATGCCCACGCCAAGGGCCACCACCGGCAAGGTCGCGACCTTGACGCCGATGCCCATGAACGCCATCAGCGCGTTGCCCAGCACCGAGGTCAGCACCAGCGGCAGCACGATGCACAGGGTCGCCGCCCAGGAGCGGAAGGTGATCATGCACATGGTCGCCACGCACAGGTACACCAGGATCAGGATGGTCAGCTCCGACTCCTTGATCACCTCGTTGGTAGCGGCCTCGATCCCGGCGTTACCGGCGGCGAGGATGAACTCCAGGCCGTCCTTGTTGTTTTCCTTGGCGAAGTCCTGCACCGCATGCACGGCGCGGTCGAGGGTTTCGGCCTTGTGGTCGTTGAGGAACACCAGCACCGGCGCCAGGGAGCAGTTGTTGTTGTACAGGCCATCGGCGCGGGCGATGGAGTTGTTCAGCACATCCGGGTTGCGCGACAGGGTTTCCCATTTCAGGTTGCCCTCGTTCATGCCCTTGATCATCTGCTTGGACACGGTCACCAGCGAGATCGCCGACTGCACGCCCTCGGTGTTCTGCATCTTCCACATCAACTGGTCGATGGGCGCCATGGCTTCATAGCGCGAGCAGCCTTCGGCCTTGGTCTTGACCATCACCACCAGCACGTCGGAACTGGTGGAGTAGTTGCTGATGATGAAGTTGTTGTCTTTGTTGTAGCGCGAATCCGGGCGTAGCTCCGGCGCGCCCTGGTCCAAGTCGCCGATCTTGAGGTGCTGGCTGTACCAGAGGCCGCCGCTGAACGCGACCAGCGCCAGGGCGACGGAAATCGGCGCGACCTTCGGGTTGGCGAAATTCGACAGCAGGCGCCAGAACGGGTGTTCGCGATTCGCGTCTTTCTTGCTCCTGGCCACGGCGCGCTTGCTGATGCCCGCGTAGGAAATCGCCACCGGCAGCAGGATCAGGTTGGTAAACACGATCACCGCCACGCCGATGGACGCGCCGATGGCCAGTTCCCGGATCACCCCGATGTCGATGATCAGCAGGGTAATGAAACCCACCGCATCCGCCAGAATCGCGATCATCCCCGGCAGGAACAGTTGCCGGAAGGTACGCCGTGCGGCAGTCAGCGCATTGTCCGCGTCGCTCGATTGCAGGGCGATACCGTTGATCTTCTGCACGCCGTGGGAAATACCGATGGCGAAGATCAGGAACGGCACCAGCATCGAATACGGATCGAGCCCGAAGCCGAAGAAGTGCATCAAGCCAAGTTGCCAGACCACCGCCACCAGCGTCGTGCTCAACACCGCGACGGTGCTGCGCAGGCAGTTGGTGAACCACAGCAACAGCACCAGCGTGATGACGAAGGCAACGCCGAAGAACAACACGACCATCACCAGCCCGTCGATCAGGTCGCCGACCTTCTTGGCGAAACCGACGATGTGGATCTTGACGTTGGGGTTCTGCGCTTCGAACTTGGTGCGGATCTTGTCTTCCAGTTCATGGGAGAACTGCCGATAGTCCAGCGCCAGCAACTTGCCCTGGTCCTGCGGGTCCGGGTAGGACTCCAGCAGCGGGATGTCGACAATGCTCGACTTGAAGTCGTTGGACACCAGGCGCCCGACCTGGCCGGACTTGAGCACGTTGTTGCGCAGTTGATCGAGGCTTTGCGGCGAGCCGTTGTAGCTCTGCGGGATCACTTCCCCGCCGGCAAAGCCTTCCTCGGTGACTTCGGTCCAGCGCACGCTGGGGCTCCACAGCGACTTGAGGCCCGAGCGGTCGACGCCAGAGATGTAGAACACCTCGTCGTTGATCTGCCGCAGGGTCTCCATGTAGTCCTTGGTGAAGATGTCACCGTCCTTGGCCTCCACCGAGATACGCACCGTGTTGCCCAGGTTGGCCAGGTCGTTGCGGTGTTCCATCATCTTTTCGATGAAGGGGTGCTTGAGCGGGATCATCTTTTCAAAGCTGGTGGAGGGGCGAATCAACGTCGCCTGCCAGAACAGGAAAATACTCACCAGCAGGCAGATGACGATCACTGCCGGGCGGTTGTTGAAGATCAGGCGCTCAAGAAAGGTCGCTTTATCGTTGTGATGACTGCTCATTCTTTCCCCGCCTTCTTATTGTTTTGTGGGTTCGGCGCCGGTTGGCGTAGCAACACGAACACCCCCCTGCCCGACCAGAATCAAGTTGCCATTGCCCGCCGCCGTCACCGCCGAGAGTGAAATACGGTCCGGGCGATTGAATACGCTGAAGGTCTGGCCGTCGTCATGGCTGACCACCACGCTGCCGCCGTTACCGACCACCACCAGCGCGCCGTCATCGAGCAAGGTCGCCCCGGACAAGCCGAACTCCAGGGCGCCGCGCGCCGCATTCAGTTCGACCTGCTCCCAGGTGCTGCCGAAATCCGTGGAGCGGTACAGGTTGCCACGCAAGCCGTAGGCCAACAGGGTGTGCGGCTGGGCGGTGCCGATCACGCCGAACAGTGAACCCTCGTAGGGGCCTTCGAGTTTTTCCCAGGTCTGGCCGTCGTCGCTGGAGCGGAACATGCTGCCCTGCTCACCGACGATAAACAGGCCGGCGTCCTTGATCTGGGCGATGGCGTTGAGGTGGAACTGGTCTTCGTTGTCGAGGCGTTCGCTGACGTCTTCCCAGGTTTTGCCACCGTCGGTGGTTTCGATCAGCGCCCCGTAGGCGCCGACGGCCAGGCCGTGGTTGGCGTCGTTGAACCAGACGTCGAGCAACGGCGCTTCGCGCTTGAGGTCCTGGTATTGCTGGGCCCAGGTGGCGCCGCCGTCGACGCTGGCGAGGATCTGCGCATCGTGGCCGACGGCCCAGCCGTGTTTGTCATCGACAAAAAACACCGCCGTGAGCAGTTGGCGGGTGGGGACTTTGGCTTGGGTCCAGGTGCTGCCCTGGTCATCGGAATAGAGGATGTGCCCGCGATCACCGACCGCCACCAGGCGCGAGCCCGCGTGGACCACGTCGATCATCAGGCCCTTGGCGGCCTTGGGGGATTCAATTGCAAACACCGGCTGTGCGGCGGTATCGCTGGCTGCCAACAGCGGTGGCGACAACGCGGCACCGGCCAGCAACGAGAGCGCTGTGGCCAGCAACGCAACCCTGCGTGCGGCGCGTGGGCGGCAAACAACCCAACCCATGACAGGCTCACTCATAGACCTTTCTCCCATTTATTATTGTTAGGTCGTCTTACCTTCCCGGGCTCTGAAACCTGCAATCTAGAGCGCCTGGAGGAAGTAGGGGCCATCCTATCGGGCTTTCGAATCGTCTGACAATCGGCGCTACGTTATCTTTTGTTAACTGGCGGCTTTTAACCCTGCGCTGAATATAACCACATCAACTGCAATGATATCGCCGCAGAAATGAATTATTTTTTCCACATATTGAATTATGAGAATTTATATTCCATTAATAGCCTCCCTGAAAACAATAATCCAAAGGACCACGGCTATGCGCAAACTCGGAATCGGCCTGATCGGCACAGGCTTCATGGGCCGCGCCCATGCCCTGGCGTTCAATAACGCCCGCACGGTATTCGAGCTGCCGGTCAGCCTCAAGCTGGCCGCCCTGGCCGATGCCGACACCGAACGCGCCCAGCGCTGCGCCGAGGCCTGGGGATTTGCCCAGGCCCATGGCGACTGGCAAGCGCTGGTCAACGACCCCACGGTCGATGTGGTGGCGATCACCACACCGAACCATTTGCACTACCCCATGGCCATGGCCGCGCTCGCGGCGGGCAAGGCGGTGTACTGCGAAAAACCGCTGGCGGTCAGCCTGGCGCAGGCCGACGCCATGCGCCACGCCGCGAGTGCGGCGGGCGTGGTGACGCGGGTCGGCTACAACTACCAGCACAACCCGATGATCGGGTGGGCAAAGCAGATCATCGCCAACGGCGAATTGGGCGAAATCATCAGTTTCCAGGGTGAGTTCAGCGAAGACTTCATGGCCGACCCGGCGTCACCCTGGTCATGGCGCTGTGACGTGGAACATGCCGGTGGCGCCCTGGCAGACCTGGGCAGCCACTTGCTGTCGATGGCACGCTATCTGGTGGGCGATGTGGTCAGCGTGTGCGCCGATACGCAGACCGTGCATGCACAGCGCCCCGCCGTCAAAGGCGGCGACACACTCAAGTCGATTGCCGTGGACGATCAGGTACACGCCCTGCTGCGTTTCGCCAACGGCGCGCGCGGCACGGTGAGCAGCAGTTGGCTCAAGCACGGTTACAAGAACCACCTGGCGTTTGAGATCAGCGGGACGCAAGGCACGTTGGCCTTCGATCAGGAGCGCTTGAACGAACTGCGCCTGTGCCGCAAGGGCCAGGACGGCTTCCAACGCCTGCTGGCCGGCCCCGCCCTGCCCGGCTACGCGGCGTTCAGCCCGGCCGCCGGCCATCAGTTGGGCTACAACGAATTGAAGACGCTGGAAGTGCACGAGTTGATTCTGGCAGTGACCGGCCAGGGCGCGGAGGGCAGCGACTTCGAGGCGGCGTGGGCGGTCGAGCGGCTGGCGACGGCGATTCGCGTGGCGGCTCGCGAACAACGCTGGGTCAATGTGAACTCGGTCTGAAATGTGGGAGGGGGCTTGCCCCCGATGGCGGTGGATCAGTCGATAGGCTCGGTGACTTCAACTCCGCTATCGGGGGCAAGCCCCCTCCCACATTTAGATCACCTAGAGATTCAAGTTAACGCAGCGCGCGGCGCAGCACCTTGCCCACCGTGGTCTTGGGCACCTCGGCGGTTTCCTTGGGCGGCGTGGGCGGTCGAGCGGCTGGCGACGGCGATTCGGGTGGCGGCTCGCGAACAACGCTGGGTCAATGTGAACTCGGTCTGAAATGTGGGAAGGGGCTTGCCCCCGATGGCGGTGGATCAGTCGATAGGCTCGGTGACTTCAACTCCGCTATCGGGGGCAAGCCCCCTCCCACATTTAGATCACCTAGAGATTCAAGTTAACGCAGCGCGCGGCGCAGTACCTTGCCCATCGTGGTCTTGGGCAGTTCGGCGGTTTCCTTGGGCGGCGTGGGCGCTCAAGCGGCTGGCGACGGCGATTCGCGTGGCGGCTCGCGAACAACGCTGGGTCAATGTGAACTCGGTCTGAAATGTGGGAGGGGGCTTGCCCCCGATGGCGGTGGATCAGTCGATAGGCTCGGTGACTTCAACTCCGCTATCGGGGGCAAGCCCCCTCCCACATTTAGATCACCTAGAGATTCAAGTTAACGCAGCGCGCGGCGCAGCACCTTGCCCACCGTGGTCTTGGGCAGCTCGGCGGTTTCCTTGGGCCGCGTGGGCGGTCGAGCGGCTGGCGACGGCGATTCGGGTGGCGGCTCGCGAACAACGCTGGGTCAATGTGAACTCGGTCTGAAATGTGGGAGGGGGCTTGCCCCCGATGGCGGTGGATCAGTCGATAGGCTCGGTGACTTCAACTCCGCTATCGGGGGCAAGCCCCCTCCCACATTTAGATCACCTAGAGATTCAAGTTAACGCAGCGCGCGGCGCAGTACCTTGCCCACCGTGGTCTTGGGCCGCTCGGCGGTTTCCTTGGGCCGCGTGGGCGGTCGAGCGGCTGGCGACGGCGATTCGCGTGGCGGCTCGCGAACAACGCTGGGTCAATGTGAACTCGGTCTGAAATGTGGGAGGGGGCTTGCCCCCGATGGCGGTGGATCAGTCGATAGGCTCGGTGACTTCAACTCCGCTATCGGGGGCAAGCCCCCTCCCACATTTAGATCACCTAGAGATTCAAGTTAGCGCAGCGCGCGGCGCAGCACCTTGCCCACTGTGGTCTTGGGCAGCTCGGCGGTTTCCTTGGGCCGCGTGGGCGGTCGAGCGGCTGGCGACGGCGATTCGGGTGGCGGCTCGAGAACAACGCTGGGTCAATGTGAACTCGCTCTGAAATGTGGGAGGGGGCTTGCCCCCGATGGCGGTGGATCAGTCGATAGGCTCGGTGACTTCAACTCCGTTATCGGGGGCAAGCCCCCTCCCACTTTTAGATCACCTAGAGATTCAAGTTAGCGCAGCGCGCGGCGCAGCACCTTGCCCACTGTGGTCTTGGGCAGCTCGGCGGTTTCCTTGGGCCGCGTGGGCGGTCGAGCGGCTGGCGACGGCGATTCGCGTGGCGGCTCAAGAACAGCGCTGGGTCAATGTGAACTCGGTCTGAAATGTGGGAGGGGGCTTGCCCCCGATGGCGGTGGATCAGTCGATAGGCTCGGTGACTTCAACTCCGCTATCGGGGGCAAGCCCCCTCCCACATTTAGATCATCTAGAGATTCAAGTTAACGCAGCGCGCGGCGCAGCACCTTGCCCACCGTG
The DNA here is from genome assembly GCF_002028325.1 of Pseudomonas veronii. Taxonomy (NCBI): domain Bacteria; kingdom Pseudomonadati; phylum Pseudomonadota; class Gammaproteobacteria; order Pseudomonadales; family Pseudomonadaceae; genus Pseudomonas; species Pseudomonas veronii. The sequence goes on from NZ_CP018420.1 coordinate 3,878,924, forward strand.
GTCTTGGGCACCTCGGCGGTTTCCTTGGGCGGCGTGGGCGGTCGAGCGGCTGGCGACGGCGATTCGCGTGGCGGCTCGAGAACAACGCTGGGTCAATGTGAACTCGCTCTGAAATGTGGGAGGGGGCTTGCCCCCGATGGCGGTGGATCAGTCGATAGGCTCGGTGACTTCAACTCCGCTATCGGGGGCAAGCCCCCTCCCACATTTAGATCACCTAGAGATTCAAGTTAACGCAGCGCGCGGCGCAGCACCTTGCCCACTGTGGTCTTGGGCAGCTCGGCGGTTTCCTTGGGCGGCGTGGGCGCTCAAGCGGCTGGCGACGGCGATTCGGGTGGCGGCTCGCGAACAGCGCTGGGTCAATGTGAACTCGGTCTGAAATGTGGGAGGGGGCTTGCCCCCGATGGCGGTGGATCAGTCGATAGGCTCGGTGACTTCAACTCCGCTATCGGGGGCAAGCCCCCGATGGCGGTGGATCAGTCGATAGGCTCGGTGACTTCAACTCCGCTATCGGGGGCAAGCCCCCGATGGCGGTGGATCAGTCGATAGGCTCGGTGACTTCAACTCCGCTATCGGGGGCAAGCCCCCTCCCACTTTTAGATCACCTAGAGATTCAAGTTAGCGCAGCGCGCGGCGCAGCACCTTGCCCACTGTGGTCTTGGGCAGCTCGGTGCTGCGAAACTCCACGTACCTGGGCACTTTGTACCCCGTCAGGTATTCCCGGCAATGGGCCAGGATCTGTTCCTGGGTCAGGTTCGGGTCTTTGCGCACCACGATGATCTTCACCCTCTCGCCGGTCACGCCATCTTCCACACCGATTGCCGCCACTTCAGCAACGCCGGGGTGCAGCGCCACCACGTCTTCGATTTCATTGGGGTACACGTTGAAGCCCGAGACCAGGATCAGGTCCTTCTTGCGGTCGACCAGGCGGATATAACCGCGCGTATCCATCACCCCGATATCGCCGGTCGACAGCCAACCCTCGGCATCCAGCACCTCGGCGGTTTCCTTGGGCCGCTTCCAGTAGCCCTGCATCACCTGCGGGCCGCGCACTTGCAATTCGCCCTGCTCGCCGAGGTCGGCCAATTCGCCGTCTTCGCGCATGAAACGCACCCAGGTCGACGGCAAGGGCACGCCGATGCTGCCGGTGAATTCCATCTCGCGCATGCGGGAAATGTCGATGGGGCTGATGCTCACCACCGGCGAACATTCGGTCAGCCCGTAGCCTTCGATGATCGGCAGCCCGGTGACTTCCTTCCAGCGCTTGGCCACCGCCGTGTGCGTGGCCATGCCACCGGCAATCACCATGCGCAGGTCGGAAAAGTCCCGCGCACAGAACTCCTGGTTCTCCAGCAAGCCGTTAAACAACGTGTTGACCCCGGCAATCCCGTTGAAGCGCTCCTTGCGCAGGATCATCTGCACGCGCTTCACGTCCCGTGGGTTGGCGATCAGGATGTTGCGCCCGCCCAGGCACATGAACATCAGGCAGTTCACCGTCAGCGAAAAGATGTGATACAGCGGCAACAAGGTGACGTTGGTTTCCTGCTTGTCCTGGTCCAATTGGTTGCCGACCCAGGCCTTGGCTTGCAGCAGGTTGGCGATGATGTTGCGATGGCTGAGCATCACGCCCTTGGCGTCACCCGTGGTGCCGCCGGTGTATTGCAGGAAGGCCAGGTCGTCGAGGTGCATGTCCACCGGGAAATGGGTATGCGCCCTTCCTTGCTTGAGCGCCTGATTGAAGCGTACCGAACCGCGCAGGTTGAACCTCGGCACCTGTTTCTGCACGCGGCGCAGGATGAAGTTCATCGCCGCGCCCTTGAAGGTGCCGAGCAAGTCGCCGATGGCCGCCACCACCACGCGCTTGACGCTGCTGCCGGGCATGGCTTTTTCCAGGGTGTGGGCGAAGTTCTCGAAGATCACCACCGTCTCCGCGCCGCTGTCCTTGAGCAAATGCTTGAGTTCATGGGCGGTGTACAGCGGGTTGACGTTGACCACCACCGCACCGGCCAGGATCGTTCCCAGCAGGCAGATCGGGTACTGCAAGCAGTTGGGCATCATCAGCGCCACGCGGTCGCCGGTCTTCACACCCTGGCCTTGCAACCAGGCGGCAAACGCGATGCCCTGCATGTGCCAGTCGGCATAGGTCATTTCGGTGCCGATGCTGACGTAGGCCACCCGTTCGCGGAATTTTTCCAGGTGCTCCAGGAACACCTCGCGCAGCGACGGGTAGTCCTCGATACCGGCATCGATGTCCGCCGGGACGCCAGGCAGGTAGGCGTTCAACCAGATGCGTTCGGTGTGTTCCAGGCTGATAGCGTTCATGGCAATTTCCTTGTTGTTGTTTTGGATAGCGCTACTTTTCGACGATGGCGGTAATGCCCAGCCCGCCCGCCGCGCAGATCGAAATCAGGCCGCGCCCGCCGCCACGCTCGTGGATCGCCTTGGCCAACGCCGCCAATTGCCGGCCCCCGGTGGCGGCGAAGGGATGCCCGCAGCCCAGGGAGCCGCCGTTGACGTTCATCTTAGCGCGGTCGATGGTGCCCAGCGGTGCGTCCAGCCCCAGCCGTTCGCGACAGTAGTCGGCGTCTTCCCAGGCCTTGAGCGTGCAGAGCACCTGGGCGGCGAACGCTTCGTGGATCTCGAAGAAATCGAAGTCGGCAAAGCCCAGGCCCTCACGCTTGAGCATGCGCGGCACGGCATAGGCCGGCGCCATCAGCAGGCCTTCGCTGCCGTCGACAAAGTTCACCGCCGCGGTCTCGCCGGTGCGCAGGTAGGCCAACACCGGCCAGCCGTGTTCGGCGGCCCACGCTTCACTGGCCAACAGCACCACGGAGGCGCCGTCGGTCAGCGGTGTGGAGTTGCCCGCCGTGAGCGTGCCGTTCTGGCGGTCGTAGGCCGGGGACAGGCTGGCGAGCTTCTCCAGGCTGGTGTCGGCGCGCAGGTTGTTGTCCCGCGCCAGGCCGCGATAGGGGCTGATCAGGTCGTCGAAGAAACCGCGTTGATAGGCGGCATCCAGGCGCTGGTGGCTGCTGAGGGTCAATTCATCCTGGGCCAGCCGCTTGATCTGCCAGCGCTTGGCCATTTCTTCGCAGTGCTCGCCCATCGACAGACCGGTGCGCGGTTCGCCATTGCGCGGCAGCAGCGGCTTGAAGAACATCGACGGACGCACCTTCAGCAGCGCCTTCACCTTGTCGCCCATGGCCTTGGCGCGATTGGCCGCAAGCAAGGTGTGGCGCAGCGCTTCATTGAGGCCGATGGGCGCGTCGGACGTGGTGTCGGCGCCACCGGCGATGCCCACGTCGATCTGGCCGAGGGCGATCTTGTTCGCCACCAGCAAGGCCGCTTCCAGGCCCGTGCCGCAGGCTTGTTGCAAGTCGTAGGCCGGGGTTTGCGCAGACAGCGTGGTCGATAACAGCGACTCACGCGCCAGGTTGAAATCCCGCGAGTGCTTGATCACCGCGCCCGCGGCGAACTCGCCCAGGCGCTGGCCATGCAGGTTGTAGCGGTCGACCAGGCCTTGCAGCGCGGCCACCAGCAAATCCTGGTTACTGTCGTGGGCGTACACCGTGTTGGAGCGGGCAAACGGAATGCGGTTGCCGCCGATGATCGCCACGCGGCGGGTCGGGGCCGGGTTGAAGCTGTAGTCATTCATTTAAGACGCTCGTTCCAGATAAAAAGCCCGCGCATGTGCGGTTTGTCACCGGCGAAATTGCGCACTTCGAACTCACGCCGCGGGCCGCTCACGGGGCGGCGCCACAGCGCGACCTGGCCGGGCAGGAAGATCGGCAGCTTGAAGTCGCAGTGCGCTTGCGCCTGATCCAGGCCGCCCGGCGGTTGCTCGGCGGCCAATGCGCGGCCCAATGTCCACATGCCGTGGGCGATGGCGCGGCGAAAGCCAAAGAGTTTTGCGCCGATCAGCGAGGTATGAATCGGGTTGAAATCCCCCGAGACCTTGGCAAACCGCCGGCCCAGGTCAGCGGGCAGCACCCAGCGCTGGGTGCGCAACAGGCCTTCTTCCTGCAAGGGCAGCACGTCCGCCCATGGCTCACCCACCGGGTTTTTCACGTCGCGCCGCAGGTACAGGCTGTCGCTTTCCCACAGCAGCGTGTCCGCACCGTAGGCCCGGGTGGCGATGCTCAGCGCCTGGCCCTTGGGGTGCGCCACCCAACGCTCGCAATACACCTCCAGGCGCAGGGCCTGGCCTGCGTGCAAGCGCTGGTGCTGACGAATGCGATTGGCCAGGTGGACCATGCCGCTGGCCGGGTACGGGAAACTCGGCCGGGTCAGCAGCATCAGGTGCAACGGGAACGCCAGCACCTGCGGGTAGGACAGCGGCATGCCCTGCTCATGCCGGAAACCACAGGCGCGGCCATACGCGGCGATGCCGGTGGCCGACAATTCCACCGCCGAACGCACCAGGCGCGCCTTGGGCAACTCAGGCGCGCCGTCGAGCTTGGGTTTGCGCAAGGCGCGCAGGCCGTCCAGCAACAACTGGGGCTGCGACGGCGGCGGGTCGATGATCTGCGTCATGTAGTCCATGGCTCAAGCTCCCAGCAGGCTTTGGCCGCACACGCGCACGACTTGGCCGTTGACGCCGCCGGACGCCGGGTGGGCCAGCCAGGCGATGGTCTCGGCCACGTCGATCGGCTGGCCGCCCTGGGACAGCGAATTCATGCGCCGCCCGGCTTCGCGGATCAGCAGCGGGATCTTCGCGGTCATCTGGGTTTCGATGAACCCCGGCGCCACCGCGTTCACCGTGACCTGCTGCGCCGCCGCCAGCGGTGCCAGACCGTGGACCAGGCCGATCACCCCGGCTTTGGAAGTGGCGTAGTTGCTTTGCCCGAGGTTGCCGGCGATGCCGGAAATCGACGACACACAGACGATACGCCCGCCCGGGTTCAGGCCCTGGCATTCCAGCAGCGCATGGCTCAGTTGCAGCGGCGCTTGCAGGTTGACCGCCAGCACACTGCGCCACGCCGCTTCGGTCATCTTGGTGATGGTCTTGTCGCGGGTGATCCCGGCGTTATGCACCACCACGTCGAAGGCGCCGGATTGGCTGACATGGGCCTGCAACAGCGAGGCCGCATCTGCTGCGGTAATGTCCAGTGGCAACGCCGAGCCACCGACGCTGGCGGCGGCATGTTGCAGCGCGTCCTCGGCTTGGGGCACATCCACGCACACCACATGGGCGCCGTCGCGGGCCAATACCTGGGCAATCGCCAAGCCGATGCCACGGGAGGCACCGGTAACCAGCGCGCGGCGGCCGGCGAAGGGGGTGTCCCAGTTGACCGTGACAGGGCCGTCCAGCGGTTTTTCCAGGCGCACCACTTGCCCCGACACATAGGCCGAACGACGCGACAGAAAGAAGCGCAGGCTGCTCTCCAGGGCGTCTTCGGCCCCCGGTGCGACGTAGATCAATTGCACGGTGATCGCCCGGCGCAGTTCCTTGGCCAGCGAACGCACCAACCCTTCGAGGGCGCGCTGGGCGATGGCCTGGGGCAAATCCCGACAGTCTTCGGGAGCAGTGCCGAGCACCACCACGCGGCCATGCTGGGCGAGGCGCTTGGCGTTGGCGTGGAAAAATACGTAGAGCTCATCGAGCTGCTGCAGGTCGACGACGCCAGTGGCATCGAACACCGCGCCCTGCACCTTGACCGTAGACGGCGCCTTGAGGGTCGCTGCAGTGGCGGCGACCGTGTCGGTGGCGCTGAAAATCTGTTGCACTTGCACAGCCAGGCGCCCTGCCCCGGCGACGATCACCGGGTTGGCCAGGCCTTGCTGGCCACGGCGATGACGTTGCAGCAGCAACGGTTGCGGCAGGCCGATGGCCTGGGCCAGGCGTCGGCCCCAGGGAGAATTGACGAACGATAGGTAGCTGTCACTCATATAAACATCCACTCACGATACGGTATCGGTATGAACGCCCGAGCCATGTAGGCGCGTTCATTCAGTGCCACTCAATTGACCGAAGCATTCTCGCCCTGGCTGGTACGACGCTGGGTAGATGGTTGCAACACGTGCTTACGCTGCTGCAACGCCTCGAGCAGACCGAAGTCCTGCGGGAAGTCGTCGACCTGGATACCGTGGTCGGCATATTCCACATAGCGCGCGAGCAAGGCGTCTTCATCGCTGCTGATCAAGTCCAGCGCCCGCGCCTTGACGCGCCAGGCGGCAAAGGCCGTGGCGGCGATCGGCATCGGTTCGAGCAAGCCCTGTTTGATCGCAGGCTTGAGCCGTGCTTCGATCAGCTCCACCTGCGGCAACAGGCGGAAAGCCAATTCGCCGTAGGCCAGCTTGTCGATTTCCGGACGTGGGATATAGGAATTGGCCAGCAAGCGCTCACGGGTTTCGCCGGAGGTCTGCACCACATCCGCCACCTGGGCCAACAGCCGGTCCGAGGGTTTACGCAGGGGAATACCGAACGGAAAACTCAAGCCGCGCACCACCGCCGCAGCGGCTTTCGACGGATAGTTATCGAGTGTTTCGGCGAGGGCTTCATGGGCGCGCAGCAACGCATCCTGGGCCGACCAATGCACCAGCGGCAAATCCGCCTGGGGCCGGCCGTCATCTTCAAAGCGCTTGAGCACGCAGGACAAGATGTACAACTGCGAAAGAATATCGCCCAGGCGCCCGGTGATACTTTCCTTGCGCTTGAGCGCACCGCCGAGCACACCCATCGAAACGTCCGAGATCAAAGCCAACACCACCGACAGTCGATTGGCCTGACGGTAGTAGGACGCCAACGCCGGCTCGGTCTTGGCGGGTGCGGAAATCAGGCGCCCGCCAGTGAGCGAATGCACTGCGGCGCGCACCGTATTGGCCAGCACAAAGCTCACATGGCCGAACATTGCGCTGTCAAACGCTTCAAGCGCCTTGCGCCGATCGGGGTTGCGCGCCGCTTCCATCTCGCGCAACACATAGGGATGGCAACGGATCAGGCCCTGGCCAAAGATGATCAGGCAGCGGGTCATGATGTTCGCGCCTTCTACCGTGATCGCAATCGGGCTTTGTTGATAAGCACGGGCCAGGAAGTTGTTGGGGCCCATGCAGATGCCCTTGCCGGCGACGATGTCCATGCCGTCGTTGACGATCACCCGCGCGCGCTCGGTGACGTGGTATTTGGCGATGGCGGAGATCACCGAAGGTTTCTCGCCGGCATCCAGCGATGCCACCGACACCTTGCGCACCGCGTCGCAGGCATACAAATGCCCGGCCATGCGCGCCAACGGGGCTTGCACGCCTTCGAACTTGCCGATGGGCAGGCCGAACTGTTTGCGCATCGCCGCATAGGCGCTGGTGCCGCGTACTGCGACCTTGCCCAGGCCGACGTTGGCCGACGGCAAGGAAATCGCCCGACCGGCCGCCAGGCATTCCATCAGCATGCGCCAGCCGTTGCCGACCTGTTCGCGGCCGCCGATGACCCACTCCAGGGGAATGAACACATCCTTGCCGGTGGTAGGACCGTTCTGAAACACCGCGTTGAGCGGCCAGTGCCGACGACCGCTGTTCACGCCCGGATGGGAGGTTGGGATCAACGCGCAAGTGATGCCCAGCGAACCCGGCTGGCCGAGCAGACCGTCCGGGTCTTGCGCACGAAACGCCAGGCCAAGCACTGTGGCAATCGGGCCAAGGGTGATGTAGCGCTTGTCCCAGGTCACGTTGAAACCCAGCACTTCCTCGCCTTCGTGCAGGCCTTTGCAGACGATGCCCAGGTCCGGAATCGCCCCGGCGTCGGAACCGGCATACGGGCTGGTCAGCGCGAAACACGGGATGTCTTCGCCACGCGCCAGGCGCGGCAGGTAGTAATTACGCTGGGCATCGGTGCCGTAATGCAGCAGCAATTCCGCCGGGCCCAGGGAGTTGGGCACCATCACCGAAATCGCCGCCGCCGAGCAGCGTGTCGACAGCTTCATCACCACTTGCGAATGCGCGTAGTGGGAGAAGCCTTTGCCGCCGTACTGCTTGGGAATGATCATGCCAAGGAAACCGGCGTCCTTGGTGTACTGCCAGCCCTCGGGGGACATGTCTTGCCAGACCTGGGTGGTTTCCCAGTCGTTGGCGATGTCGCACAGGGTTTCGACTTCGTTGTCGAGGAAGGCTTGTTCCTCGGCACTCAGGCTGGCCGGCGCGGCTTGCAGCAGGCGCTGCCAGTCGGGTCGGCCGCTGAACAGTTCGGCATCCCACCACACAGTGCCAGACTCGATGGCCGCGCGCTCGGTGTCGGACATTGCCGGCATAACTGTACGAAACAGGCTCAGAGCCTTGCTGGTCAACAGGCTGCGGCGCAGCGGTTTGATTGTCATCAGCAACGCCGGCAACACCACCAGCAGCGCCACGACGGTGGTGCCGAAAACGGCGACCACGTTGAACAGGTAGCCGGCCGCCAGCCAGGCCAGGCCAGCGCCCAGCCAGTGGACAGCGGCGGCTTGTCGATACGCCAGGGCAATCGCGGCTGCGAAACCCACCAATAACCAGATCACCATGGGGATACCTCTACTCGATTCAGGGCGTAGCAAACGCTGGCGCAGATCGATATGAACTGCGGCGTAGGGCAACACTACAAATTTGGAAAGCCAGATTCAAATTATGTTTTGAAATTTTTATTTAACTCCTGGGCAAAAAAATACTGGGCTGAGCACGTCAGCCTGGGTCACGAATACGAAAATCGGAATAGGTCACATGGCGACCCGTAAATGAGGGCAAACAGCAGGAAGAAGGCATTCAGATGCGCTTAGTGCCTTCCTCCATAGCCCTCGATATCTGTTAAAACTTGTAGGTGGCCGATACGCTGACCACATCGCCTGACGACTCAGCCTTGCCGTCCAGGCTGGCGCCACCCAAGCGGTCAACGTTTTTGGTTTTCAGCTTCACTTCCTGCACGAACTGATGGGAATACGCCAAGTCAAGACTCAAGCCCTTTACAGCCTTTACCTCGTAACCCGCACCGAACGACAAGAACGTACGATCACCATCCGGGATACGGGGGTCACGGGTCGAGTTGCGGGTTGGTGTCTGGTCAAGGGCCACACCGGCACGCAGCGTCAGTTCATCGGTGGCACGGAAGTCGCCGCCGAGGGAGTACATCCAGGAGTCCTTGTAGTTGTAGGGGATTGAGACGATGGTGATATCGCCGGACTTGAGCGTGAGGTCCTTGAACGACGACCACTGCGTCCAGTTCACACTTGCGCCCAAGGTGAATCGGTCATTGAACTGATGCACCCAGTCAAAGCCCGCAGTCGCGGGAATATCCAGTTGGGTACTGGCATGTGCGCCATCCGGGTACAACGCCAGCCCAGGATAAGCCGACCCAACCAGCGTGCCAGTGCCAGTGAACGGGTTCGGTTGAGTCATCAGGGCATAGCTGTACGAGTCTGAACGAATGTTGTACTTGCCCGTCATCTTGTTCTTGATCTTGGCGTGATAGTTCAGGCCCAAGGTGTCTTGGTCAGTGGGTTTCCAGGTAATACCGGTAAACCAGCCGGTGGAGATATTGTCGACCTTGACCCGTATCAGCGCGCCTCCGACACCTGCCGGCAAGTCAATACTGCCCAGTAATGGGTCCTGGGAGTTGGCAGCCGCCGCCAACAAATCGATGTTCTGACTCACAAACCCTTTACTGTGTTGAACAATAAGCCCACCGCCGATGGCGAACTGATCATTGACTTTGAACGAAAGCGAACCGGTCAATCCCACGGTTTCGATCTTGGTGTCTACAGCAAAATCGCGAAGTTTGGAGTCTTCGTCCCAAGTTGAGCGCATCCCTTGTGGCACCACTTGGCTCAAGCCAAAAGCGAATCGGTCCCCCAGGGGCATCACCATGAACCCGGTCGGCAACCAGGCAGTGAAACCACCCTCGCCACCATCATTGTTGTTGACCGTTGGCGATGAAAGGTCAGGGAAACCATCCGCACCTATTGGACTGTTCGAGACAGGGTTACCCAGATAATCATTAGCCGCGCCCTTATATTTGATTTTGATGCGCGCGTAGTCGACCGTCATTTGTGCGACGTTCTGGTCCACAAACGCCATCGCGGCGGGGTTGTTGTACGCCGAACTGGGGTCATTTTTGAACAACGAACCACCCCCGAACGCTCTCCCCCAGCCGGGAGCACCATAAGTTGGAGTTGAAAAGCCACCGGCCTGAACAGAGCCGGCCACGATCAAGCTGCTCAGAAGAGCAAACCCAGCGGTCACCCGCACCTGTTGTTTCTTATTATTCATGCTCCAATCCTTATTATTATCTGCCGCTCTACGCGTTGCCTTTGCGTCACCGCCCGGTAGGTGCCCGGTAAAAGGCACCCACTTTCTACGGGTGATCAGCCCTTTATGGAGTTACTGCATCAAGGAACAATGGTCAGACTTGGCGCCGTCACAGTCAGAGACTGCACAACGCAGTTCGGACTAGTGCCGGATGTGTGGCCAGTCAACGTCTGGTTGTTTGCGGTCAATGCGTGAGTACTGTTGTTCCAAGTCACGTTGATAGTGTCAGGGCCGCAATCAGTTAGCGGAATCAGTGGCTTGGTGATGGTGTAGCCAACGTTGGTTACTGTGCCGCCCGAAAGACTAGTGGCAGTCAATACCCAGCCAGGGGTGGGGATATTCTTCAGTACCGGCAAATCGCAAAGCCCCCCACCGGTGAGCTTCGCGTCGTTGATGGTCGCCACGCCAGATGTAACGTTCCCTTTAAAGGTAATACCGCAAGTCACTGCAGCACCAAATGAAGATGGCGACTTCACTACAATAGTACCGCTGGAGGTACTGAAAGCTCCATCTGGGCTAATGCTGACAGCATTAGCCATCGAGGCCGCACCCATGCACACGGCCAAAGCAGACAACGACACGAGAGTTTTCAAACTTTTCATTATTTTTCCTCACATGTTATGGCGAGTCATTCGCCAGGGGTAATGGCCATGAACGAGAGGTCACGGAGAAACTGCAGAACTTCCCTTTCCAGCCAAATTTCAATTCAATTACCACTGCAACTATCGGATATATCTATTCGACAACTTTGAAGTTGGCCGGCATCTTGATCGACACCGTCTTGATCTTGCAGTCTTCGCCAATCGGCACATTGACGGCTTCCAACTTGCCGGTGGCGTTATCCCAGGTGCCGTCGGCCGTGGAAGGGCCGCACTTGCCGCCCAGGCCGAAGGCGTGGACGTCCACGCTGATCTTCGACATCGAGCCGCTTTGGGTGTCTTTGGCCACCAAGATCCACGGCAGGTTGATCGCTTCGACCCGGCTGCACTTGAGGCCGCCGTCGAATTCGACCTTGTCGACATTGACGGACGAACCGTCGGCGGCAACCTTGCCCGCCACCTTGATGGTGCAGTCGGCACTGATCAGCTTGCCTTTGGAAAAACTGATGGGCCCTTGGGCAGTAAACGCACTACCGGCAGGTTCAATGCGGGCAGCCTGGGCTTGCTGATAGACAATCAGACCCAATGCCGCCAATAAGATATGGGCGGTGAACTTGGCAGGTGTTTGCATGGTGAACGTCCTTCCCTTGCTTTTATTTTTGTGGGGTCAAACAACTCTCTTGCAATGAAATCGATAAACGCTGGGCGATAAGAAACCGCGCGAGACAAAGATCCCGAGCACGCCAGGTAACTTTTTCAGTTCATCTCAGAACGTTTTGCTATTGCCGCCGTATTGTTTCAGATAGTGCAAACGCTTGGACGGTTGAAGATTGGTCAGGGTGATATCCCCGGCATAATGCCTGAGCACCCGATGGTCCATCCGTCGTCGCCACAAATATGGCACGTAAGCCCAGACAATCATGCTTGCATAACCGTAGGGAAGTTGCGGCGATTCATCGAAGTGACGCAACGATTGATAACTGCGCGTCGGATTGGCGTGATGATCGGAGTGCCGTTGCAGTTGGAACAGAAAGATATTGGTCACGATCCGGTTACTGTTCCACGAGTGTCGCGGCGAGCAACGCTCATAACGGCCGTTGGGCAACTTCTGGCGTTTAAGGCCGTAGTGTTCGACGTAGTTCACCACTTCCAGCAGCGAGAAACCGTAGATGCCCTGGATGATCAGGAACGGAATCACCGCCGCCCCCAACCAGGCAATCATCGCGCCCCACAACACCACGCTGTACAGCCAGGCGCTGAGCACGGCGTTTTTCCAGTGCCAGGCCGGCAGGCCGAGTTTGCGCAGGCGTTCGCGCTCCAGGTTCCACGCCGAGCGTGCGCTGAACCACACCGAGCGCGGCAGGAAAGCCCAGAAACTTTCCCCCAGCCGCGAGCTGGCCGGATCTTCCGGGGTGGCGACACGGACGTGATGACCCCGGTTGTGTTCGGTATAGAAGTGCCCGTAGAACGTTGGCGCCAAAGTGACTTTGGCCAGGAATACTTCCAGCGGCTTGGGTTTGTGCCCCAGCTCGTGGGCGGTGTTGATCGCGATGCCAGTCGCCGCACCCGTGGACATGGCCATGCCCAGGTACGTGAAGGCACTGACCTGGCCGTGCAGTTGGGTGCGCGAGGTGAGATAGGCGGCCGTTTTCGCCAGCCAGCTCGAAGGTTCCAGCGCGGCGGTGGCCTGGAGCAAACCGCCGTTGATGATCCAGTCGATACCCCCGGCAGCCAGCCAACCGGTGATCACCACCGAAGCGATGACGAACAGCACGCCGGTGTAGATGATCCAGCGGTAGTAGCGTTGCGATTCGAGGTGGTTGACGGCGGACTCGGGCGGGTTACTCACGTCTTCGCCCAACAGGCCATCGATCAGCGGGATGAGGCCGAAGATCACCAATACGCCAACCCACCACAGTTGTTGCACGCCGCTGGTGATTGCCAGTGTGCCGGCGAGTAAAGGCGTTGCCAGGGGCAGGATGCCGAGCCACCACAGGTGGCGTTTGCCGTCGGCCCAGACCTGCGGGGTGGCCAGAGTCTGATTCATGGCAACCTCCGGACGAGGCAGGTGCAAAACAGGTTCGAGGAGCGCGGAAGGCTCCGGGAAATCAACCATGCGATAAAAGACGTTTTTTTCATTGTTATTCGCTCTTAGGCATTTCAAAAATCATTTCAAAACAAACATTGAAATATTTTTTTAAATAAATAACGCGGAATCGTTAGGTCGTCAACTAGTTTATCGAGCCCTTTTTTGCGTGACCGAGCAGTCTCTTTTTCAGCTGGCTGGTCAGGTGTCTAGAGCGCGCATTGACGCCGTTGTGCCGCGACTCGGATGGCCCGATTATTTGTTCGCCAGGGCCAACGGTGGATGCAGGACGGTGGTGTTTTGCGGTGATCGGGCCCGTTTGGCCACCTGTTCCACCACCGCCACAACACGCTCCGTCGCGGTGATCGGCAACATATGGCCGCGCCCCTCCACCAGTTGCAGCTTGAGGCCGGGCACCCGGCTCGCGAGGGCCTGGCCGTGCTTTTGAAAGTCCAGCACCTTGTCCTTTGCGCCGTAGATCAGGCCGATGGGCAGGGTCAGTTGCGGGTAGCGCTTGACCATGCCCGGCAGGTGATCGTTGACCTGGTTGATCTCGGTGGAGGCCGCATAGAAGTTGGCCGGGCGCATGCCGAGCAGCCCGCCGCCGCGTGTGGCGAAGTCCGCTGGTGCAGGATCGGGGGCGAACACGCCCTTGACCACCGAGCCTTTGGTCAGCAGGCCGATCGGCATCGTCAGCGTGTGCGACAGCCAGCGACGCAGCCACGCCGGGCGCACCGCCAATGACAGGAACACCAGCGGCAACAGGCGCTGGGGATGGGTCAGCGGTGCCACCAGGATCAACCCGGAGACCGCATGGGGATGGTCGAGGGCCAGCGCCAGGGCCACCGCGCCGCCGAGGGAATGCCCCAGCACCAGCGGTCGATCCAGGCCCAGCGCCTGGATAAAAGCCGCGATTTGCCGGGCCTGGGCCGGCAGGTCCGCCGCCGTGCCGGGATGCCGGGTCGAATAGCCCGAGCCAGGCCGGTCAAGCGTGATGACCCGGAAATGCTCGCGCAACTGCCCCGACAAGGCGTAGGTCAGGTTGCGACTGCTGCCCATCAGCCCGTGAATCATCACCAGCGGTGGGCCCTTGCCCTCGTCGAGATAATGAAAGCGCTCGCCATCGACGTCCACAAAGCGCCCGTTACTTGGAACGGCCGCTTCGATGCGCCGTGTCATCCAGGCACTGAAGCCCCATGCCACCACGCTCGCACCGACCAGCACACCCGCAGCGATAACCCATTCGACAACCATAGCTCGGTCCTCTGCTTCCCTGCTGCCGACCGCCCGACCGGAATTGATCAAGGCCTCAGCCATCGCCCACACCCTGGACCTAAACTTCGTGCATACCGTCGCACATAAGGAGCCAGGGACTAGCCTAGGCGATATTTTCAGGTAGATTATTTAAAATCTTTTTTAAAATAAGTAATTCAATTTTCCTTTGCAATGGTGTTCTATCTAAAAAGACAAAACAAAAACAGGAGCACATCCGATGCCCACGCAGGCCCGCCTATGAATGCCCACAGTGATTCCATCGACATCGCCATCATCGGCTCAGGCTTCGCCGGCCTGTGCATGGCGATCAAGCTCAAGGAAGCCGGCTTTAGCGACTTCTTTATCGCCGAACAGGCCGAGACACTCGGCGGCACCTGGCGCGACAACCACTACCCTGGCTGCGCCTGCGATGTGCAGTCCCACGTCTATTCGTTTTCGTTTGCGCCCAACCCGGACTGGACCCGCCAATTCGCCGCGCAAGCGGAGATCCGCGCCTACCTGGAGCAATGCGCCCGACGTTTCGCGCTGGCGCCGTATCTGCGCTTCGGCATGGGCCTGCAACGTGCGGTGTTTGATGAGCAGCAACAACGCTGGCAACTGAGCTTCAGCAACGGGCGCCAGGTCAGCGCGCGGGTGCTGGTGTCGGGCATGGGCGGCTTGTCGCGCCCGGCGCTGCCGGATATCCCGGGGCTGGACAGCTTCAAGGGCCAGCGCTTTCACTCCCAGCAGTGGGACCACGCCTATGCCCTGAAGGGCAAGCGCGTGGCGGTGATCGGCACCGGCGCCAGTGCCATTCAGTTCGTGCCGCAGATTGCGCCGCAGGTCGCCCATTTGGACCTGTTCCAGCGCACCCCGCCATGGATCATGCCCAAGCCCGACCGAGCGATTTCCCGCGTTGAGCGCTGGGCATTCAAGCACCTGCCCTTCACCCAACGGCTGGTGCGCGGCGCCTTGTATTGGGCGCTGGAAGGCCGCGTGGTGGGCTTTGCCCGGCACCCACGGCTGATGAAAATGGTGCAGAAAGTCGCCCTGCGCCACTTGCACAAACACGTCACCCGCCCTGCCCTGCGCAAGGCGCTGACGCCGGACTACACCCTCGGCTGCAAGCGCGTGCTGATCTCCAACGACTATTACCCAGCGTTGTCGCGCAGCAATGTGCAGGTGGTGACCGACAGCGTGCTGCGCATCGAAGCCGATGGCGTGATCACCGCCGACGGCGTCAAGCACCCGGCCGATTGCCTGATCTTCGGCACCGGGTTCCAGGCCACCGACCCGCTGCCCCGCGACTGCATCATCGGGCGTCACGGCGTCGACCTGATGGACGCCTGGCACGACGGCGCCCATGCCTACAAAGGCAGCACGGTGCCGGGCTACCCGAACCTGTTCCTGATCATCGGCCCCAACACCGGCCTGGGGCATAACTCGATGATCCTGATGATCGAAGCCCAGGTCGCTTACATCCTCGATGCGCTGCAACAAATGCAGCGCCACCGCATTGCCACGGTGGAGGTCAAACCCGCGGTGGAACAAGCCTACAACCACCAATTGCAGGACAAACTCACGCGCACCATCTGGAACACCGGCGGCTGCCGGAGCTGGTACCTCGACCCTCGCACTGGCAAGAACACCACCCTGTGGCCCGGCTCGACCTGGCGCTTCAAGCAGATCACCCGGCATTTTGCACTCAAGGATTATGTCGCCAGCATGGCACCGATTGACGCGGCGCCCCGCGCAATGGCCGCGCCACATTCCACCGCAGAAGGGAGCCTGTCATGAAGTCATTCAACGGCCGCGTGGCGGCGATCACCGGCGCGGCATCCGGCATGGGCCGCGCATTGGCCCTGGCCCTGGCGCGCGAAGGTTGCCACCTGGCGCTGGCGGACAAGAACAGCCAAGGCCTGGACCAGACCGTGGCGTTGATTCAAACCGCCACCCTGGCGCCGGTGCGGGTGACCACCCAGGTGCTGGATGTGTCCGACCGGCACGCCATGCAAGACTGGGCGGCGCGCTGCGCTGCCGAGCACGGCCAGGTCAACCTGATCTTCAACAACGCCGGAGTGGCGCTGTCGAGCACCGTCGAAGGCGTGGACTACAGCGATCTGGAATGGATCATCGGCATCAACTTCTGGGGCGTGGTGTACGGGACCAAGGCCTTCCTGCCATATCTCAAGGCCAGCGGCGACGGCCATGTGGTCAACACGTCCAGCGTGTTCGGGCTGTTTGCCCAGCCCGGCATGAGCGGCTACAACGCCAGCAAATTCGCGGTGCGCGGCTTTACCGAAGCCCTGCGCCAGGAGTTGGACCTGCAACGTTGCGGCGTTTCGGCCAGTTGTGTCCACCCCGGCGGCATCCGCACCGATATCTGCCGTAGCAGCCGCATCGACGCCAACATGACCGGCTTTTTGATCCACAGCGAACAGCAGGCCCGCGCCGATTTCGAAAAGCTGTTCATCACCGACGCCGACCAGGCCGCCAAAGTGATCCTGCAGGGCGTGCGCAAGAATAAACGCCGCGTGCTCATCGGCCGCGATGCGTATGTTCTCGACCTGCTCACCCGCTGCCTGCCGGCGGCCTATCAAGCGCTGGTGGTGTTCGCCAGCAAGCGCATGGCCCCCAAACGCCCAACGCCGCTGTTTGACAGCAACGACGAGAGCCGTCTCTGAACAGGAGCAAGCCCCATGCTACCGATCCGTCGCGATATCCGCTTTGCCTTGCCGGCCGAACGCATCAAGGACTGGCACGAACAAGGTCCGTTCATCACGCATTTTTTCAATGCGTTGTCGCTGCTGTTTCCCCAGGGCGAGCTGTTTTTCATGGACAGCGTGCGCCACTACCGCCAACGCATCGATGACCCGGCGCTGAAACAGGAGATCCAGGGTTTTATCGGCCAGGAGGCCATGCACAGCCGCGAACACCTCGCCTATAACGACTTGCTGCAAGCCGCAGGCCTGCCGGCACATCGCCTGGACCGGCGCCTGAAATTCTTCCTCGACCTGCAGAAAAAACACCTGCCGCCGGCGTTCAACCTGGCGGTGACCATCGCCCTGGAGCATTACACCGCGATGCTCGCGGAAATCCTCCTGAGCGACCCTTCGCGCTTCGGCGATTCACTCAAGGGTTACCAGCAGATGTGGTACTGGCATGCCCTCGAAGAAACCGAGCACAAGGCGGTGGCGTTTGACGTGTGGAGCCGCGTGATCAAGCCGGGCCCCCTGCGCTACCTGCTGCGCACCGGGAGCATGCTGACCACGACGCTGCTCTTCTGGCTGGTGGTGTTCGACTTCCACCTGCGCCTGCTGATTGCCGACCGCAAGGCCGGCGGGCATGTGCAAGGGTTCTGGCGCATGCTCAAGTTTTTGTATGGACCCAAGGGCGTGTTCCCGCGGATGCTGCGGCCGTGGCTGCACTACTTCAAGCCGGGCTTTCATCCGTGGGACCACGACAACCGTGCACGCCTGGCGAGGATCGAGGGCTTGGTCGAAGAGATCGAACAGACCCAGCGCGAATACCAATCGGCCCAGGCCTAGACCCGCCGCGCACGCAACCTGGTACAGCACCACGGCCACCGTGATCGCCGTGGGTGCTCGGGTCGGCGTCGAGGCGCACCCCGCTGACGCCGAATAACACACAGAGCGCCCTCGCGGCCGGCGCGCAGCCCCTCGAAGACAGGGCCGGGAACACACCGGCCACCGCCACACATGACCAGGCACGGCGCGAAAAGCCGTTGCGGTCGCCCAGTTGATTTTTCAGGTTCCTCAGCACGCTCATGTGCGCGCTTGCGCTTTAGCGACGGAACTTTCTGATAAGAAGCAGCCCCTAAGCCTGTTTCAAGATGTAATATCTGCGACTTTTTCAGGGTTCCCGGATCGCGCAGCAAGGGAAACACGCTGAAATCGCCAGCAGCAAGGAGCTTGGCTTGAGATGCAACACAAACGGTCTAATACTATGCACCCACTGATGTTTAACGCACTGCTGTGGTTATGTGGGGTTGCCTTGCTCTACCTGGCCAAGGCGGTTATGGAGCTGTTTTTAGGGCCGATCAGCGAAACCTGGATCGACCTGACACTGGTGCTGACCGCGTACCTGTTACTTTTCGTCCTCGACCCCATACGCACCCGGATAAACCGCCGCATGCGCAAACGCGCCCGGCGTAGACAGGCTTGCCAAGACGCCGGCGCAGATGCCTGACTTTTTTTCGAGGAACCCACCTGTGTCCCAACCCGGCGATACCCATCAACTCGCGCTGGACCGATTTCTGCAGGCACACCCGGATGTCCTCACCCAACTGGACACTCTGAACCCGCTGGCCGCCCAGGCCAAAGGCGAAACCCTTGCGCAATACCGCGCCGAACGCCTGCATGAGGCGTTCGAAGCCGAAGCCGAGCGCCTGGGGCTATTTGCCTGGGAGCTGACCCTCAAGCTGACGGCCGAATCCGCCCAGGCATTCGAAGCGCAACGCCTCGAAGTGCATAAGGAAGTGGCGCAGATGGCGGGGATGAGTTGGGACGAATACTGCGAGTTGCATGGCGTGAGCGACTGACGCGGCACGCCCCATGCTGGTTTTATCGCCTCACACCATCGCCAACGGATGCTTGCGCTTGGGCGCTCCGAACACCCGGTCGATGGCGTCGAGGTCGTGTTCGTCCAGCACCAGTTGCGCGGCGGCGGCGTTGAGCCGCACATGCTCTAGCGTGACGGCCTTGGGGATGGCGATCATCCCGTCCTGACGCACTACCCAGGCCAGCGCGACCTGCGCGGGCGTCGCCTGATGCCGATGGGCGATCTGCTTGAGGGTCGGGCTGGACAGTAATTCGCCGCCTTGCGCGATCGGACAGTAAGCCATCAACGGCAAGTGATGTTGTTGCCACCACGGCAGCAGGTCGAATTCGATGCCGCGCTCCTGGATGTTGTAGAGCACCTGGTTGGTCGCGCAGGCCGGTGACGCAAGTTCCTGCAGGTCGGCCACATCGAAGTTGGAAACACCCCAGCGGCCGATCTTGCCGGCTTCGCGCAAGCGCTCGAACGCCTCGACGGTTTCTGCCAGCGGGTACTGACCGCGCCAGTGCAGCAGGTACAGGTCAATGTAATCGGTGCCCAGGCGCTGGAGGCTGGCATCGCACGCGCGCGGTACGCCCCGGCGGCTGGCGTTGCGGGGGTAGACCTTGCTCACCAGGAACACCTGCTCGCGCTTGCCGCGAATGGCCTCGCCGACCACGCTTTCGGCGCCGCCTTCGCCGTACATTTCGGCGGTGTCGATCAAGGTCATGCCCTCGTCGATACCGCACTGCAACGCCGCGACTTCGGCGCGGCGCCGCTCCGGGTCTTCGCCCATGCGCCAGGTACCCTGGCCGATGACAGGGACCGGAACACCGGCCAGATCGATGGTTCGCATGACAACCTCCTGATGCGTTCGCGGGTTAACAGTGTGGCATTCACCGGACAAACGGGTTCAATCGAAGTATGGTTGCCTTTTGCCAAATCGCCGGAAGGGCCTGCAATGCTGTTTGTCGTGATGCTCGGGGGCAAGCACCCACGGGCCAGGATCGAAGTCCATGACGTGGTATTCGCCGTGGCGGATACGCTGGAAGCCACCTACCCACAGTTACGCGATGCCTGGTTTGGCAGCCCCAAGGGCGTGCATATCGATTCGTGGATGGCGGTCGATGGCGTCGACGGTTGGAAAGTCGAACTCAGCCACCTGGCGCCCCAGGCCGGCGCGCAGCGCCTGTACTTCATCAACCTGGGCGGCTATGAGACCAACCGCTTTGGCGAGGCGCATCACTACCTGCTGGTGGTTGCCCGCGACAAAAAGGAAGCGACGGGCAAAGGCAAGCAACAACTGCTGCGTCACTGGTCACAGGCCCACACCGACGGCGTGCTGGACATCGACGACTGCCTGCCCATCGATCTGGCCGACGGCCGTTACCTTCACCTCGTCCAAGCCCCGCACCGGCCGGTGCTCCAGCAGAACGACTACATTGTGCTGGCGTGAACCGGCTTTACCCGCTCCGCCGACGCTCAACCGTCGGCACCGGATGAACCGCTGCCGAAACTCGATTTACCCTATGGGCACATAGACGATGCCCTGCATGATCGGCTCCACGCTCCCGGTCAACACCACGCCGCCCTGCCCGTCCCACTGCACGGTGACTGTGCCGCCGTCGCATTGCACCTCGACGCGGTCGTCGAGCAAGCCGCGGCGAATCCCATTCACCACCGCGCCGCAGCAGCACGAGCCGGACCCGAGCGGCACGCCGCCGCCGCGCTCCCAGATCCGCAGGCGAATATGCCCACGATCGATGACCTGGACAAAATGCACATTGGTCCTGGCGGGGAACAGCACGTGGGTTTCCAGGGCCGGGCCCAGGGTTGCCACGTCGACAGCGCCGAGGTCCGCGACAAAGAAGGTGCAATGGGGGTTGCCCATGCTGCACGCCGCCGGGTCGCCTTCGAGGGGCAAGTACAGTGTGTCCATCGACTCGGCCAGCGGCACCGCGGCCCAGGCCAGCGATGGCGCGCCCATATTCACCGACACCCGCTGCCCCGACTCACGCACACAGGTCAGCAAACCGCGGTCGGTACGCAGCACGATGGAATCGGTGCCGGCTTCATGCATCAGCCGCTCGGCTACACCGCGCGTGGCGCTGCCGCAGGTTTGCAGCGGCGTGCCATTGGGGTTCCAGAATTTGATCCGTGCGGCAGCGTCTGCGCAATCAAGCACCACCGCCAACTGATTGAAGCCGATGCCGGTGTGACGATTGCCGAGACGGCGAGCGACCTGCGCGCTGATCGGATCATCCAGACCACGGCGATCAATGATGAGGAAGTCGTCGCCATGGGCGTGCATCTTCACGAAAGACAGCGTCATGGCGTGTTCTGTGAGCGGTGACAAATCAGAGCACGCTCCCCATGGCTTTCATCAACAAGGGGTCGCGCCCGTAGATATCGGGCGCATACACCAACTCGCCCTGGCGATCCACTTCCACGGTCCAGTACCCGAGCAACACCGGCACCGGCGTCGCCAGGCGGAATTCATGGGTCACGCCGGTGGCCAGCAATTCATCGGTACGAACGCGCTCCGCCGGGCTCACCAGCAGGTCGCGCAGCAGCAACGGTTGTTCGACCCGCACACAACCCGAGCTGAACGCACGCGGGCCTTTGGTGAACAGCGGTTGGCTGGGCGTGTCGTGCAGGTACACCGAGTACGGGTTGGGGAAACGCAGCACGATCTTGCCCAGCGGGTTGCGCGGGCCGGCTTCCTGGCGCAGCAGGATGTTGCCGGGGCGGGCCCAGTCGATGTGTTCGGGGGCCAGCGGGCGCCCTTCGGGATCGAGCACTTGCAGGTTCTGCTGGCGCAGGTATTCGGGGTTGAGGCGGATGGCCGGGAGTTTGTCCTCGCGCATGATGGTGGGCGGCACGGTCCAGGTCGGGTTGAGGGTCAACCGGTTGATGCGTGATTTGAGCAGCGGTGTCTGGCGTTCGGCGCGGCCGACCTGCAAGCGGGTTTGCCACACCGGGATGCCACTCTGATAGACACTCAATTGCGCGGCGGCGACGTTGACCACCACGCCTTCAGGCTCCAGGTCCTGGCTCAGCCAGCGGAAGCGCTCCAGGTTGATACGCAACTGTTCGCGGCGCACCGCCGGGCTGATGTTGAGTTCGGCCACGGTGCCGGCGCCGATCACGCCGTCGGATTGCAATGAGTGACCGACCTGGAAGGCCTTGACCGCCTTGACCAGTTCGTCGCGGTACAGCTTGCCGTTGTCCTTGGGTTCGCTGGCGAGATAACCACCACGGTAGAGGCGCCGCGCCAGTTCCGGCACGCGCGGGTCTTCCATGCCGGGGCGCAACAGCGGCCCGCCGGCGACCGCGTCCCAATGCGGTAATGGCTGCTTACGCAACGTGGAATAGACGTTGCGCAGGCTGCGGTATAAATCCGTGCTGGGCCGGGCCTGGTCGAAGGCTTGCGCCATGTCGTGCAGCCCGGTGGCGGCGAAGGCCAGCACCTCGGTATCCAGGTCGCGGGTGGGCGGCTGGAAATGCCACAGCGGTTCGAAGCGCGATTGCTGCAGGCGTCCGTAATGCAAATCCTGCAGGGCTTGCAGGTACTGTTCGCTGCTGCCGATATCGCTGCACAGCACGTTGTCCGTGGCGTTCGCCGGGGGCAGGCTATAGTGGGTGGGGTCCAGGCCGTCGTCGGCCAGCATCAGCAACTGCGCTTGCAGTGCCTGGCGGCGTTCGGCGACCCACAGCGGCACATCGCCCTGCTGCCGATAGAACGCCTGCAGACGCGCCAATGTCGCCGCGTCGATGCGCGACGCAAGGCTGGGGCACACGCTGGGCAACTGCGCGAGGGCCTGTTGGACCGGGCTGGCTGGAATCACCGGTAACGTGCCCATCGGTACTTCGTCGGCTGTAGCGACCAGCGGTGCAACGAGCAAGCAAATGCTCAAGTAACATGCGTGTTTTTTGAACAATAGCTTTGCTCCAATCCACAGTGGGGGGATGTACTGTAGATGCTGACTTTTATGTGCCGCCTCGGCCTGATGACCTTGACCGTGGCTACGCTGAGCACCGTTGTGCTCGCCGCCGACGGCAACCCTGTTTCCTTGTATAGCAGCCTGGCGCGCTCGGCTCCAGAACTCAATCCCACTGTACTCAAAAGCGCGCTGAACGCGGTGCAGTGCGCGGTCAATAATGGTGAAGAGCGTTCCGAGCGCCTGGCCGTGATTGACTATTCCCAGCCTTCGACCGCTCGTCGGCTATGGATTTTCGATTTACGCAAAAAGACCCTGGTGCTGCGCGACCTGGTGGCCCACGGTGCGAAGTCCGGGGAAAACTTCGCCACCCAGTTCTCCAATCGTGAAGGCAGCCACCAGTCCAGCCTGGGCCTGTTCCGTACCCAGGAAAGTTACCTGGGCACCCATGGCTATTCGTTGCGCATGGACGGCCTGGAGCCGGGCTTCAATGATCAGGCGCGCGACCGTGCCCTGGTGATTCACGCCGCCGACTACGTCAACCCGTTGTGGAGCAAGCGCGAAGGCCGTATCGGCCGCAGCCAGGGCTGCCCGGCGGTGCGTCCGCAGGTGGCGCGCCAGGTGGTGGACAAACTCAAGGATGGGCAGTTCATGTTCTCGTGGTACCCGGACCAGCGCTGGCTGAAGTCTTCGACCTACCTCAACTGCAAACCCCAACAGGTGGCGAGTAGTCGTACAATCCGTGGCGGTTAGCCTGTCCCCACCGATAAAGAGAGCGTCGCATGCTTCTACATAAGTCCACCTGGATCGAGATCGGGCAGTTTCTGGAGCGCAGCCGCACGGTGGTGATCCCGATCGGCTCGAATGAGCAACACGGCCCCACCGGCCTGCTGGGCACCGACTGGATGTGCCCGGAAATCATCGCCCACCAAGCGCAGCTACACGCAGACATCCTGATCGGCCCGACCTTCAATATCGGCATGGCCCAGCACCACCTGGGTTTTCCCGGCACCATTTCACTGCGCCCTTCCACCTTTATTGCCGCGATTGGCGACTGGGTGCGTTCGCTGGCCGGGCATGGTTTCGAGAAGATCCTGTTTCTCAATGGCCATGGCGGCAACATCGCCACGATCGAAGCGGCGTTTTCCGAGCTGTATGCCGCCGCCAGCTTCGCCCGCCAACCGGCCGGGTTTGCGCTGAAGCTGGTGAACTGGTGGGATCTGGAAGGCGTCAACGAGTTGGCTCACCGGCAGTTCCCGGTCGGCCACGGCAGCCATGCCACGCCGTCGGAAATTGCCGTGACGCAGTGGGCTTATCCGGAGTCGATCAAGTCTGCCGATTATTCGCCGCAGATCGCCAACACCGGACCGATCCGTGAAGCGTTGGACTTCCGCGCGCGCTTCCCCGACGGGCGCATGGGCTCGGACCCGGCCCTGGCGACCGTGGAGAAAGGCGCTGAATTGGTGGCATTGGCGGCTCAAGGGTTGGTCAAGGTTGTCGACAGCTTCAGCCACGAAGCAACCCCTTGAGCCAACCCTCGCGCCCACCGAGTTAGGGGTGGCCTGCGGTTACTTGCACTCTTGCGCCGTCAATTCCAGGCGCGACGGCGTGATGGTCGACGCGAGCGGCTTGCGCTCATACAGGAACACCTTGGTGCCGTCCTGGCTCTTGTAGGCCTCCAGTACATCATCGGCGGCAACCTTGCTGGTCAACACCACCTTGGCGTGGCGCGAATTCTGCGTCACGGTCGAGGTGAGGTTGTGTTTTTCAAGCTTGGGCAACACGCATTGCATATAACCTTCGGGGGTCTTGGCGGTATGCAGGGTCAATGTCGGCGCATTCGGAGCGGAAACACAACCGGCCAGTAACAAAGAAGCGACAGCCAGGGCCGGGGCAAAAAAAGAGCGCATAGAAATCCTGAATATATAAAAGGAAAAGTTCACATCAACCCGCTCGGACTAATGCCTTGAGCGACGCATCAAATTGTTTCAAGGCATCGAGCTGTACATCGCGCTGCTGCTCGATCTGCGCGGCAATCTCCGGGGCCGCCTTGTCATGCGTCCACACCGACGGCACTTGCTTATGCACCGAGCCTTCGGCCTTGGCGATGTACTGCAGGTCCGCGTCATAGAAGCGCGCGATAAAATGCGCTTCGACCAGGTCGTTACGCGGGGTCAACAGTTGGTTATGGGTGTCGAGCATCACCACCACATCGGGGTGAGCCTGCACGAGCGCATCCAGCGTGTCGTAAACGGTCACCGACAAAAACGTGCCTTGCAACGAATTCATCAACCAGTCAATCGCCAACTCCGGGTCGGAACTGTTGACGAACGCCGCCCGGATGCGCCCATCAAGGGCATCTCTGGCGCCATTCAAGGCTGTGGCGTGGTAGCGTTCAAGGTAGCTGAGGTTGTCGACCGTGTTTTCACTGTACAGCACCCCCACTGACTGCTCGTGCCGCAGCGAGTCTACGCTAGCGCCGAGTGACAGCAAATGGCCTGCACGCAGTTCATCGGCGATTACCGGGTTGATCATGACCACAGTGCTCATCATCAGGGTCATTAAAGCCAGTTGAATAAACGTCCTCATCGCGCGATTTCCTTGAACTGCGTCTTGATGGGGAGATTTTCCGCCTTTGTGGAAAAAACAGAACTTGCAATCTCTGATGCTGACTATTATCTGAATCAATAGTGCTTACATAAAATCTATAAGGACCACGCTATGAAACCCCACCAGAAAACCTTCGACCGCATCCGCGAAGCCGTATTGCCGGATTTTCGCGATCGGGTCGCCGATTACCTGGTTGTCTATGAAGATGTGCTGCTGGACGAGGCCGCCGACCCGGACCAGGCCTACGCCATCGCCCAGCAATTGCTCGGTTACCTGCGCGGTTTGAACACCACCCGCGTGCTGGGCATGGCGGACTGGGAAGAGCTGGACCGACGCGTCGCGCAGGAATGGCCTAAAGCGCGGGCCTTGGCAGATTGACCCATTCCTGCACTGATGGCCGCTGCCATTGGCGCTGCGCATAGCTCACCAAGTCGGCCGGCATAGGGTCGCCGTTGAGGATCAGGCGGTTGAGCATCACCGCCAGGTCCACATCGGCAATTGACCACTCCCCGAACAAGTACGCCGGATTCCCCGCCAACAGCACCTGCGCCGCACTGATCAAGCGATGGGCGGCAGCTTCGGCCAATGGCGACAACGGCGGCATCTTCTGCCCATAGAACACCACCAACGTCGAACGCTCCTGGCGAATCGGCAGCAAATCGCTGCGCAACCACGCCTGGACCTGCCGCGCCCGCGCCCGCAGCTTCGGATCGGCCGGGTACACCGCCGTTCCGGGGTAGGCCTCATCGAGGTATTCGCTGATCGCCGAGGACTCCGACAGGGAGAAATCGCCGTCCACCAGCGTCGGCACGCGTTGGGTCATGGACAGTTGGGCAAAGCCCGCCGTCTGGTGTTGCGCGGCGTCGAGGTCGAGGGGCACGGTGTCGAACGCCAGGCCTTTTTCGCGCAGGGTGACGAACACCGACATCGCGTAGGGGCTGGTGAACAGCGAATCAACGTAGAGGCGCAGCGCAGCTTGGTTCATGGTGGATCTCCTTGAGTGAAACCCCACGCTACGAGATCGGCGGCGATAAAGACAATGCGCAGTTTTTATGGGGGCATTCCCCGGCGGAATAGCGCCTCAACCGGCAAACCCGCCCTGCTCCAGAAAGGCCCGTTCCGCCTCCGTGGTCGTCCTGGCCAGCACCTCATTGCGGTGGGGAAAGCGCCCGAAACGTTCGATGATCCGCGCGTGTTCCTTGGCCCAGCGGTAAGTGTTGGCATCCAACTGCTGGTTGAGGAGCAGGGAGCGTTGCTGGTCTTGCGCGTCTTCGGAATGTTCAAACGGCAGATAGCAAAACGCACGCAATGCCGGTTCGACCAATTGATCCAGCCCAGCATCCACCATGCGCCGCGCATACAGGCGCGCCAACGGGTCCGTGGCAAACATATGCGCCGTGCCGCGAAACGCGTTGCGCGGGTACTGATCGAGCAGGATCAGCAAGGCCAGCGCACCTTGCGCCGAGTCCAGCCAGCCCTCCAGCTCACGCCGCGCCGCTTGCAGATGAGTTGCGTTGAAGGTGTCGCGAAACACCGCGTCGAACGCGGCGTCCTTGGCGAACCAACGCTTGGGGCCGGCCTGCGTCCAGAAATCGACGACGGCGTGCGGGGTGTCGTTGTGTGGTTTGCTCATGATCAGCCTCTCCCGATGCCAGGCGCGAACCTGTTCGCTCTCGATGACTTCGCGCAGCGGCGCGCGCATACGTTATAGGATAACATCCGTTTTCCATCCTGCCCTTGTGATCCACGCCCATGACCGACGCTGCTCCCCTGCGCCAACGCCTGCTTTCCATCGACGCCCTGCGCGGCCTGGTGATCCTGTTCATGCTGCTGGACCACGTGCGCGAAACCTTCCTGCTGCACCGTCAGGTCAGCGACCCGATGAGCCTCGATAGCACCGAGCCCGCGCTGTTTATCAGCCGTACCCTCGCCCACCTGTGTGCGCCGGTGTTTGTGTTGCTCACCGGGCTGTCCGCCTGGTTGTACGGGCAAAAATACCAGGGCCGTGGCGATGTGTCGGCCTTTCTGTTCAAGCGCGGGCTGTTCTTGATCGTGCTGGAGTTCAGCCTGGTCAACTTTGCCTGGACCTTCCAACTGCCGCCCAGCGTCATCTACCTGCAGGTGATCTGGGCGATTGGCCTGAGCATGATCGCCCTCGCCGCGCTGCTGTGGTTGCCGCGCCCGCTGCTGATCAGCTTGGCACTGGTTATCATGGCCGGGCATAACCTGCTGGACGCGCTGCACTTCGCTCCAGGGACAGCGCTGCAGACTGTGTGGGCGCTCCTGCATGAGCGTAGTTGGATTGAGGTGTCCGATCACCTGCGATTGCGCATCACGTACCCGGTGTTGCCATGGATCGGTGTGATCGCGCTGGGTTACGGCCTGGGCCCATGGTTTGCCACGGCCATGGCGCCGGCCCTGCGCCAGCGTTACCTGTTGCGGGCGGGGCTCGGTGCGTTGCTGGGATTCGTGGTGTTGCGGGCGGCCAATGGCTATGGCGAGCAGCCGTGGCACGCGTATGACAGCGGCGTGCTGACGTTGATGAGCTTTTTCAATGTCACCAAGTATCCGCCGTCGCTGTTGTTCCTCGCGTTGACGCTGGGCATTGGCCTGTTATTGCTGCTGGCGCTTGAACGCGTGGGGCAGCGGCGCTGGATCGGCGTGCTCGCGGTATTCGGCGCAGCCCCGATGTTCTTTTATCTGTTGCACCTGTATGTGCTGAAGATGCTCTATGTCGCGTGCGTGGCGCTGTTGGGCCTCAACCATGGCGCCTACTTCGGCTTCGACGATGTTGGCGCGGTATGGCTGGTCGCGCTGCTCTTGCCGATGGCGCTGTATTGGCCGGTGCGCTGGTTTGCCGGGCTGAAGGCGCGGCGGCGGGATGTGGCGTGGCTTAAATACCTGTGACCGGTCACTGCGCCTGCGGTGAAAGGGCGCAAGCGCCCTCCCACCTTGTCAGGCCGTGTTACGCCAGTTCGGCGCGCAGTTGCCGCGCCGCCGCGACCATATGGATCAGGGCCGCTTCCGTCTCCGGCCAGCCGCGCGTTTTCAAGCCGCAGTCGGGGTTCACCCACAAGCGTTCTGCCGGAATGCGTTTGGCGGCCTTGCGCAGCAGGTTGGCCATTTCCGAGGCGTCCGGCACCCGTGGCGAGTGGATGTCATAGACGCCCGGGCCGATGTCGTTCGGGTAGGCGAAAGCTTCGAACGCGTCCAGCAGTTCCATGTCCGAGCGCGAGGTTTCGATGGTGATCACGTCGGCATCCATCGCCGCGATGGACTCGATCACATCGTTGAACTCGCTGTAGCACATGTGCGTATGGATCTGGGTTTCGTCACGCACGCCGCAGGCGCACAGGCGGAACACTTCGGTGGCCCAGTCCAGGTAGTGCTGCCACTGCGCCTGGCGCAACGGCAAGCCTTCACGGAACGCGGCTTCATCGATCTGCACGATCTGGATGCCGGCGGCTTCCAGGTCGACCACTTCGTCACGGATCGCCAGGGCGAGTTGACGCGCCTGCACTTCACGGCTCACGTCTTCACGCGGGAAGGACCACATCAGCATGGTCACCGGGCCGGTCAGCATGCCTTTCATCACCTTGCGGGTGAGGCCTTGGGCGTAGCGGATCCACGCCACGGTCATCGCCTGCGGGCGGCTCAGGTCGCCGAAAATCACCGCCGGTTTCACACAGCGTGAACCGTAGCTCTGCACCCAGCCGAAGCGGGTGAAGGCGTAGCCGTCCAATTGCTCGGCGAAGTACTCGACCATGTCATTACGCTCGGCTTCACCATGCACCAACACGTCCAGGCCGAGGTTTTCCTGCACCTCAACGGCGTGACGAATCTCGCTGTGCATCGCCTCGACGTATTCGGCTTCGCTCAACTTGCCTTGTTTGTAGGACTGACGCGCCAGGCGGATCGACGCGGTTTGTGGGAACGAACCGATGGTGGTGGTCGGGAACAGCGGCAACTTGAGACCGGCGCGTTGTGTCTCGATGCGCTGGGCAAACGGCGACTGGCGCTGGCTGTCCTGAGCGGTGATCGCCGCCACGCGGGCTTGCACCGCCGGTTTATGAATGCGCGGCGATGCGGCACGGGCCGCCTGTACGGCGCGGCTTTCGGCGAGTGCGGCGAGCACGTTCGGCGCGTCGGGCTGGTCGACGGCCTGGGCCAGCACGGCCACTTCGGCGCACTTCTGGACGGCGAACGCCAGCCAGCTTTTCAACTCGTTATCGAGCTGGTCTTCACGGCCCAGGTCGACCGGGCTGTGTAACAACGAGCAGGACGGCGCCACCCACAGACGCTCGCCCAATTTTTCATGGGCGTGCCGCAAGGTGGCCAGGGCATTGTCCAGGTCGCAACGCCAGACGTTACGCCCGTTGACGACCCCAAGGGACAACACCTTGTAGGCCGGCAGGCGGTCGAGAATGGTCGGGTACTGCTCCGGTGCGCGCACCAGGTCGATGTGCAGGCCATCCACCGGCAGGTTGGCGGCCAGGCCGAGGTTTTCTTCCAGGCCACCGAAGTAAGTCGCGACCAGCTTTTTCAGCGGGTCACGCTGGATCAGGTTGTAGGCACGCTCGAAGGCGTTTTTCCAGGCTTGCGGCAGGTCGAGTACCAGAATCGGCTCGTCGATCTGCACCCACTCCACGCCCAGGTCAGCCAGGCGCTGGAAGATCTGGCCGTACAGGGGCAGCAGGCGGTCGAGCAGCTCGAGTTTGTCGAAATCGCCGCCCTTGGCCTTGCCCAGCCACAGGTAGGTCAGCGGGCCGATCACCACAGGTTTGACGGTGTGCCCCAGGTCAAGCGCCTCCTTGACCTCGTCGAAGAGCTGGTCCCAGCCGAGGTGGAAGTGCTGGTCGACGCTGAACTCAGGCACCAGGTAGTGGTAGTTGGTGTCGAACCATTTGGTCATTTCCTGGGCGTGCGCCCCGCCGCAGCAATTGTCACTGACGCCACGCGCCATGCCGAACAAGGTCTGCAAGGTGGCTTTGCCATCGGCCGGGCGGAAACGCTCAGGGATCACACCGAACATCAGCGAATGGGTGAGTACCTGGTCGTACCAGGCAAAATCACCGACGGGCAACAGCTCGATGCCAGCCTGTTTTTGCAAGGCCCAATGCGCCTTGCGTAAATCGCGGCCGACAGCGTGCAGGCCGGCTTCGTCGAGTTCGCCCTTCCAAAACGCTTCCTGCGCTTTTTTCAGTTCACGATCGCGTCCAATGCGCGGAAATCCGAGGGAATGAGCGACTGCCATGACTTACAACTCCACTGTAGGTAGTAATGGCAGCCATTGTCGGCAGATGACGATAGTGAGACAAACTCATTTTATTCCTGATGATCACAAGATCTACTCATGTTAATACCGCGTTCACGGCGCCTGAACACCTGACCCTTGTAGGAGCGAGCTTGCTCGCGAAAAACCCAAGTGCGCCGCGTACCGTCAGGCAGCCCGCATGATCGTTGGCGTTCTTCGCGAGCAAACTCGCTCCTACAGGCTGTTACATCAATGGAATCGAATAACTCACGAACAGCCGATTCTGATCCTGGTCCCGCGCGACCTCACTGCGCGACATACCGTTGCGCCAGCCGAACCCGACGTTCTTGAAGGTGCCGCTCTGCACCACATAATCCAACGAGATATCCCGTTCCCACTCGCTGGCGTTGTTCCCGCTGGCGGTGAGGATATGGTCGCCTTTCAAATACATCATCGACGCCTTCAAGCCCGGCATGCCCAACGCCGCGAAGTCATAGGCGTACTGCGCAAAGGCCGTGCGTTCGCCGGCCTGGATAAAGGTTTGCACTGTCCGGTCGGTGTAGAGGTACAGGCTGGAGCCGCCCTCCCCTTTGTTCACTAGGCCGCCCTGGTTGAGTTGGGCAAAGTTGCTGTCATCGGACACTTGCTGGTAACCGGCAGTAATCGCGTGAGACCCCAGGGAGTAGATGAAGGCCGCACTCCAGGTGTTGTTGTCGATTTCACCGCTGCCGTTTTTGGTATAGCCGCTGAACTTGTAGCCTTCGGCGCGCCCGGCGGCGCTGCTGTTTTTGCCGTCGGAGGTGGTCTTGAAGTAACGCAGGTCGGTTTTCAACGAACCGTAGTCGCCCAGCGGCAATACATGAATCAAGCCGGCAAAGTGTTGTTGGTAATAGTCTTCGAGGTTGGCGTAGTAGTACTGGACCATCAGGTCCTTGGTCAGTTGGTAGTCGGCACCGGCGTAGGTGAATTTATTGCTTTCCTGGGTGCCGCCCGCCGCCGCCAGGCCGCTGCGGTCGCTGGAGCCGCGCCCGGTGGTGTGTTGAAGCTGACCGCCGATCAAGGTCAGGTTGTCGATGTCTTTGCTGGTGACCTGCCCGCCTTCGAACGATTGCGGCAACAGGCGGCCATCGTTGCTCACCAGAATCGGCAGGTTCGGGCGCAGGTAGCCGTAGCGCGCTTCTGTCTTGGCGAAGCGTGCCTTGGCGGTGGCGCCGCCGCGAGCCCAGTTGTCCACGGCCTTGCCGTCGTCGGTTGGGATCATCGAGCTGCCCACATGGCGGCCGGCGCTGCTGTCGAGGGTCATGCCAAGCATGCCGACCGCGTCCAGGCCAAAGCCGACGGTGCCGTCGGTGAAGCCCGATTGGTAATTGAGTATGAACGCCTGGCCCCACTCTTCAGTCTTCGACGGTGCGGCGCTGCCGTCACGGTTGTCGTTGTTGAAGTAGAAGTTGCGCATGCTCAAGTTGGCTTTGCTGTCGCTCAAGAAATCGGCCGACGCCAGGGGGCTCAGGGCGATGCCCAGGCTGCCGGTCAATAGGCTTAATACATTCAAAGTAGCTTTCATCAGGACGAACTCCGGCGCGGAATCCAAGTTCCGGGCGCTAAAAATGGACAGCAGGAAGCACACGGCCACACGTGAGTTGGCCGTTGCGTTAACTAACGTTCAGTTACTTGGTTGGGTGAAGTGAACCTCCGTAAAACCTCAGTCAATCAATCCATGAGCGTCATAAAACGGATATGGCCCCGGGTAGTCCCCGAATACGCCGTTGTGGCTGACCAACCCTTGTTGCGCATCCCAGCGATGCAACAAGTAACCCGCCGGTTCCAGGTTGAAATGCGCCGGTGCGGCGTCTTGCAGGTCCAGCACGATCTGATGGGACGTGCCAGGGCATACACAGCTCAAACTGCCGCCGAAACGCCGCTGCATCGACCGGTGCAAATGCCCGCACAGCAAGCGTTCCACCTGCGGGTGGCGCGCCACGATGGTTTCGAGGGCGGCGGCATTGATAAAGTGCTCGCGGTCCATATGGCCGATGCCGCTGATAAACGGCGGGTGATGCAGGATCAGCACGGTCGGCGCTTGCGGACGCAGTGCCAACTGTTGGTCGAGCCACTGCAACTGGCTGTCCAGCAGTTGGCCGCCATGGCCGCCGGGGATGGTGGAATCGAGGCCGATCAGGCGCAGGGGGTGGGCGTCGACCACCCAATCCAACGGGCCCGCCGCCGAACTCGGCAAGTAGGTGTGATCGCGGAACGCATCCAGCAACGGCCCGCGCGTGTCATGGTTGCCGGGCACCAGGTAGCAAGGCATCTGCAGGCGCGCCAGTTCAGGGTGCAGCACGGCGTATTCATCGGCGCGGCCGAAGTCCACCAAGTCGCCGCTGATCACCACGATATCGGGGCGTGGGTGGCTGGCGTTCAGATGGTCGACGGCACGGCGCAGCGCGCCCAAGGTGTCGACCACGCCGTAAGTCAGGCGCTGGCCGGCTTTAAGGTGCAGATCGCTGATCTGCGCAACAAGAAACGGACGGTTCACAAGGCAACTCTCACGCATTCAGGGTGAACAACATGTGCGGCGCGATGGCCAAGGCAATTGGCGCGCCGACGGCGTACAGCTGGTTGTCGCTGCTGTCGACCAGCAACGGTTGCGGGCCGCCCACATCCACCAGCAGGCGGCTTTGCGCGCCCTGGAAAAACTGCGCCAGCAGATGGCCGTGCAGATGCCCTTCGTGTTCCATCACCCGCAAGTGTTCGGGGCGGCAGTACACGGTGCCGGGCAACTGCGCTGCATGCCACGGCAATTCGCCGCCGCAGACTTTCAAACCATGGGGCGACGGCTCAATGACCTGGAAGGCATTCAGGTTGCCGACAAAGCCTGCGACGAAGGCGTTGGCCGGCTTCTGGTAGATGTCCCGCGGGCTGGCCAGTTGCGCGACGCGGCCGTGTTCCATCACCAGGATGCGATCCCCCAGGGCCATGGCTTCGCCCTGGTCGTGGGTGACAAACACCGAGGTGATACCGAGGCCGCGCAACAGTTGATTCAACTCACTGCGCAGGCGCTCACGCAATTGCGCATCGAGGGCGGCCAGGGGTTCGTCCAGCAACAGCACCTTGGGGCGCGGCGCCAACGCACGGGCCAAGGCCACGCGCTGGCGTTGCCCACCCGACAGTTCATGAATGCTGCGCTTGCCGTGGTGTTGCAAACCGACCAGTTCCAGCAGTTCCTCGCAGCGCTTGTTGCGCTCCGCTGGCGACACGCCGCGAATCTTCAGGCCATAGACGATATTCCCGGCCACATCCAGGTTGGGAAACAGCGCATAGTTCTGGAACACCATGCCCACATCGCGGCGCTCGATGGGCAGGCGCGTGACGTCCTGGTCGCCGAAGAACACCTGGCCCACATCCGGGCGCTCCAGGCCGGCGATCAAGCGCAACGTCGTGGTTTTGCCACAACCGGACGGGCCGAGGATGGCCAGGGTTTCGCCGCCTTCGACGGTCAGGTCCAAGTCATGCACGGCGACGGTGCCGTCGGCGAACGCCTTGCGGCAACCTTGCAGGCGGATAGTGATAGCGGTCATCGACGCTCTCCACGGGACAAACGAGCACTGATGGCCTGCAACGCAATCAGCAGCGGCACGATCATCAGCAAAAAGATAAGGGTGTAGGCGCTGGCGATTTCCAGGCGCGCCGAGGCGTAGCTGTCGGCCAGGCCCACCGGCAGGGTCTTGGTCATGGGCGTATGCAGCATCCAGGTCAGGTTGAATTCACCCAGCGACAAGGTGACCACCATCAGCACACCGGCGAGAATGCCCGCCCGGCAGTTGGGCACCACCACGCTGAAAAAGCGCTTGATGGGACCTGCCCCCAGGCTCGCCGCCGCCTCCTCCAGCACCGGCAGTTGCTGGCGTTGCATCACCGCCATCACCGGGCGCACCAGGAACGGCAAGGTGAACAGCACATGGCCGACCAAAATGAACAGCCAACTGCTGCGAAACGCGCCGAACTGGCCGTAGGTCAAGAGTAAGGCCAGCGCGCTGGCCAGCCCCGGCATCGCCACCGGCAGCACCATCAGTTCCTCGAAGGCGCGGCTGAAGCGATTGTTCATGCACACCAGGGCGTAGGCCGCCGGCACGCCGATCACGCAGACGCACACCGCGCAGGCCAGGGCCAGTTGCAGCGACAACCACACCGTCGGCGAATAGGCCTGCCAGACCTGAATCAACCAATCGAAGGTCAAGCCACTGGACAGGCCCACAAAGAAATTGCGCGTGAGCCCAGCCAGCAACGACATCAACACCGGCACCAACATGAAGGCGCACACCAGCAGGGTAAACAGCAGTTGCATCACGAACAGCGATGAGCGCTTCACAGGACGGTCCCCGCGTTTTTCACCCAGCGCCGGGTGAGCAGCAACACTGCCCAGGTCAGCGCGCCCAACACCACGGAAAGCGCCGCGGCGACGGCAAAGTTGGCGTAGTTGGTGAACACGTTGTAGATCGCCACCGGGGTCACGTTCAGCCGCGTGCCCAAGGTGAACGCCGTACCGAAGGCGCCCATGGACGTGGCAAAGCAGATCGCCCCGCAGGACGCCAACGCCGGTGCCAGGCCCGGCACGATCACATCGCACACCACGCGCCAATGCCCTGCGCCCAACGAGTGCGCGGCTTCTTCCAGGCTGCGGTCGAGGCTTTCGCAGGCGGCCATCACCGTGAGGATCACCCGCGGGATCGAGAAGTACAGATAGCCGATAAACAACCCGGCCAGCGAGTAAGCGAAGATCCAGCGCTCACCGGCCAACTGCAGCCCCAGGGACGCCAGCAGGCCCTGGCGCCCGGCCAACAGGATCACCAAAAAGCCCACCACGACACCCGGGAATGCCAACGGAAACGTCAGCAACGCAACCAGCGCCGAACGCCCGAAGAACTGCTGGCGCGCCAGGAATACTCCGCTGATGCCGCCGATCAGTAACGCCACAAGTGTGACGAACACCGCAAGCGCACAGGTTTGCGCCAGGCTGCCTAGATACTGCGCGCTGCTGAGGACCTGCCAGTAACCGCTGCCGTTGCTGTCGCGGCTCTCGGCGCCGAGCACCATCAGGTGCGCCAGCGGCAACAGCCAGAACGCGAGCAGCACCGCAAAGGCCGGGGCCAGGGCCCAGGCGGTATGTCTTGCCGATGCGGCCACTTACTTGACCTCGTTCAGGTAACGAGCGGCAAAGGCTTCCTGCACGGCGGCCATTTTCTGGTAGTCCACCACGCCGGCGCGGGCGTAATCGCTGTCGGGCAGGAACTGCGCGGCGACTTCGGCCGGCATCTGCACCGGGCGTATCGGGCGCAGGTAAGCCTTCGCCCACAGCGCCTGGCCGGCATCGGACAGCACGAAATCCAGCACTTTTTCGCCATTGGCGCGGTGCGGTGCGTTGGCCACCAGGCTCATCACGTAGGGCACGCTGATGCTGCCTTCCTGGGGAATCACGAACGCGACGTTGGCGTTGTCTTTGTAGCGTGCGCGGTAGGCGTTGAAGTCGTAGTCCACCAGGATCGGCAACTCACCGGACAACACCCGCGCATAGGCGGTTTGCTTGGGCACGATGGGAGCGTTTTTCGCCAGTTTCTGGAAGTAGTCGATGGCCGGGGCGAAGTTGTCCAGGTCGCCGCCCAGGGCGCGGTTGATTGCCACCGCCGACACGTAGCCGACGAAAGCGCTGGACGGGTCGAGGTAGCCGACCATGCCTTTGTATTCAGGCTTGAGCAGGTCGGCCCAGCTTTGCGGCACCGGCAAGCCACCCAGCGCATCGACGTTGACCATGATGCCCAAGGTGCCGGAGTGGATCGCGAACCAGTGGCCGGTCGGGTCTTTCAAGCCGGCGGGAATCTGCTCCCAGCCTTTGGGTTTGTAGCCATCGACCACCTCGGCCTTTTGCGCCTGCAGGCCGAAGGTCACGCCGTAATACACTACGTCGGCCACCGGAGCGGCTTTCTCCGCCACCAACTGCGCCAGGGACTGGCCGGAGTTCTTGTTGTCCAGCGGCACCTGCACGCCAGTGCTGGCGGCGATGGCCTTGAGCTGGGTGCCCCAGTCGGCCCAGTCCGGCGGGCAGTTGTAGCAAATCGCCGTGTCGGCGGCCTGGGCCAGGCTGGCCATGCCGCACAGCAGCACGGCGGCCAGGGTTTTACTGAATACGCGCATCAAGGGTCTCCTCATGGGGTTGAGTGCTTTCACCCGGCCGGATATGGCAAGGCAGGCAATGGGAAATCGGGGCGTTGCCGGCGATCTGCGCCAGCAACTGGTCAATCACGGTGCTGGCGAGCAAGGCGATGGGCTGCACCACGCTGCACAGCGTCGGGTGCATCTGGGTGCCGAGGGCGATGCCGTCGAAACCCATCACTGACAGTTGCTCGGGTACGTTCCAGGCGTTGCGGCGCAGCTCGGCGATCAGGCTGATCGCCAGGAAGTCGTTGGAACACACCAGCGCGGTCGGGGCATCAGGGCCGTTGAGAAACGGAGCGATGGCGGCGAATTCGGCCTGGGTATGGGCCGGCATTTCGATCACCGGGCGGGGTTGGAGGCCATGCTCTTTCATCCCATCGCAATAACCGGCGTAACGCAGACGTGCGCGGTCGGACTGCAACGCGGGGCCGGCGACCATGCTGATGCGCCGATGCCCCGCTTCGAGCAAATAGCGCGTTGCCTGGGCCATACCGGCGCGGTTGTCGACGGACACCGCGCTGTAGTCGGGGTTGCTCGGTTGGTGGTAGGCGAGCACGAACGGCGTCTGCTCGGTAGCCAGGCTGTGTAGCACGCTGTTGCTTTCGGCATCCGTCACCGTCAGCACCAGACCGTCGACGCGCTGGCGCAGCAACTCTTCCACCACAATGCTTTCGCGCTCACTGCTGTAGTCGGTGGTTGCCAGCAACAGGCTGTAGCCGCGCAAACGGGCCGCTCGCTCCATGGCCTGCAATTGCTCGGCGAAGACCGGGTTGAGCAGATTGGGCACCACCACGCCGATCAGGTTGGTGGTTTGCAGGCGCAGTTGGCGACCGAGCAAGTTAGGCCGAAAACCCAGCTCGCGGGCAGCGGCGAACACCTGTTCGCGGGTCGCCGGGCGTACCTGGTCGGGAGAGGCAAAGGTGCGGGCAGCGGTCGCACGGGAGACCCCGGCCAGCCGTGCAACGTCTTTCAAATCAGTCATGGTCACTCGCTTGAGATCGATCTCATTGGCGAGGACATTAGCGGCGCAATGTGGCAGGAACGTGGTGGACAGATGACGGTTTGATGTCAGCGCCCTGGACACACCGCGATCCGAATGTGGGAGGGGGCTTGCCCCCGATGGCGGTGGATCAGCTGGCCTATCGGGCGTCTGACACAACGCTATCGGGGGCAAGCCCCCTCCCACATTGGGTCGATGCATGCCGTTGGAGAGTCATATTCCGGGGCTATGCTTGGAAACCCGACGCGCAAAATCCGCCCGCTAACCTTTCGATCTGCTCCAAGTGCGGGCACAATGCGTGTCCTTTTTTGGCAGGCACCGCCGCAGGCTCTCAAAAATGATCAAAACGCCGTACTACCTCATCGATAAACAGAAACTTCTGATCAACATGCAGAAGATTGCTTACGTGCGCGAACAGTCCGGCGCCAAAGCGTTGCTGGCGCTCAAGTGCTTTGCCACCTGGTCGGTGTTTGACCTGATGCAGCAATACATGGACGGCACCACGTCGTCGTCGCTGTATGAATTGAAGCTCGGTCGCCAGAAATTCCAAGGCGAGGCGCACGCCTACAGCGTGGCCTGGGCCGACGATGAAATCGAAGAGATGCTGGAAAACTGCGACAAGATCATCTTCAACTCCATCAGCCAACTGCAGCGTTTTGCCGAACGTAGCGAAGGCAAGACCCGCGGCCTGCGCGTCAACCCGCAGGTGAGCAGTTCGGATTACCTGCTGGCCGACCCGGCGCGTCCGTTCAGCCGCCTGGGCGAATGGGACCCGGTGAAGATCGAAGGCGTGATCGAGCAGATCTCCGGTTTCATGTTCCACAACAACTGCGAAAACGACGACTTCAGCCTGTTCGACAAGATGCTCGGCACCATCGAAGAACGCTTCGGCGCGCTGCTGCACAAGGTCGAGTGGGTCAGCCTCGGCGGCGGCATCCATTTCACCGGTGAAGACTATGCCGTGGACGCATTCTGTGCGCGCTTGAAGGCGTTCTCCGAGAAGTACGGCGTGCAGGTGTACCTGGAACCCGGCGAAGCGGCGATCACCAACAGCGCCTCGCTGGAAGTCACCGTGCTCGACACGCTGTACAACGGCAAACACCTGGCCGTGGTCGACAGTTCCATCGAAGCCCACCTGCTGGACCTGCTGATCTACCGCCTCAATGCCAAGCTGGCGCCGAGCACGGGTGAACACACCTACATGGTGTGCGGCAAATCCTGCCTGGCCGGGGACATTTTCGGCGAGTATCAATTTGATCGTCCGTTGGCCATCGGCGATCGGCTGTCGTTCATCGACACCGCGGGCTACACCATGGTCAAGAAAAACTGGTTCAACGGCCTGAAAATGCCGTCCATCGTAGTGAAACAACTCGACGGTACAGTCGAGGTGGTTCGTGAATTTGGTTACGACGACTACCTGTCCAGCCTTTCGTAAGCTGGCGGATAAAGGAGAGATAAAGCAATTGAAAAAGAACGTTCTTATCATTGGTGCAGGAGGTGTCGCCAAGGTGGTGGCCCACAAGTGTGCGCAGCACAACGACGAACTCGGTCGTATTGCTATTGCGTCGCGCAACATCTCCAAATGCCAGGCCATCATCGACAGCGTCAAGGCCAAGGGTAGCCTCAAAGTACCCGCCGACATCCAAGCCTTCGCGCTGAACGCCCTGGACGTGGAAGCGACCAAGGCCCTGATCCGCGAGACACAATCGCAGATCGTCATCAACGTCGGCTCCGCCTTCCTCAACATGTCGGTGCTGCGTGCCTGCATCGATACCGGCGTGGCTTACCTCGACACCGCCATCCACGAAGAGCCGGGCAAGATCTGCGAGACCCCTCCGTGGTACGGCAACTACGAATGGAACCACCTGGAAGAGTGCAAACAGAAGAACATCACCGCCATCCTTGGCGTGGGCTTCGACCCGGGTGTCGTCAACGCGTATGCCGCGCTGGCGCAGCAACAGCATTTCGACCGCATTGATTCGATCGACATTCTCGACGTCAATGCCGGCTCCCATGGCAAATACTTCGCCACCAATTTCGACCCGGAAATCAACTTCCGCGAATTCACCGGACAGGTGTGGAGCTGGCAGAACAGCCAGTGGACCAGCAACACCATGTTCGAAGTCAAACGTACCGACGACCTACCTGTGGTCGGTTCGCAGAACCTGTACCTGACCGGCCACGATGAAGTTCACTCGCTGTCGAAAAACCTCGACGTGCCCAACGTGCGTTTCTGGATGAGCTTCGGCGAGCATTACATCAACGTGTTCACCGTGCTGAACAGCCTCGGCCTGCTCTCCGAAAAGCCGGTCACCACCGCCGAAGGCCTGCAAGTGGTGCCGTTGAAAGTGGTCAAGGCCGTGCTGCCCGACCCGTCTTCGCTCGCCCCCGGCTACACCGGCAAGACCTGCATCGGCGACCTGGTCAAAGGCACCAAGGACGGCCAGCCGCGCGAGGTGTTCATCTACAACGTGGCCGATCATGAAGAAGCCTACGCCGAGACCGACAGCCAGGGCATCTCCTACACCGCCGGCGTGCCGCCGGTCGCCGCTGCGCTGCTGGTAGCGCGTGGTGAGTGGGATGTGAAGCGCATGGCCAACGTCGAGGAACTGCCGGCTGAGCCGTTCCTGAAAGCGCTGGACGTGATGGGCCTGCCGACTCGGATCAAAGACGAGCACGGCGATCGGGCCTGGGATGCGATTGCCTGATAGGCGATAGCAGACCGAACCAAAATGTGGGAGGGGGCTTGCCCCCGATAGCGGTAGATCAGTCACAGCTGTATTGACTGACACACTGTAATCGGGGGCAAGCCTCCTCCCACATTTGGATTCGTGATGCTTCCTGCACACACGGGAGCGGCCTCAAAACACCGACCACCCAATCCGCTCACTCAACAATTCCAACGCCTTGATCCCCGCCAGCGAATTCCCCGCCGCGTTCAACTCCGGCGACCACACGCACACCGTGAACTGCCCCGGCACCACCGCGACAATACCGCCGCCGACCCCGCTCTTGCCCGGCAAACCCACGCGATAGGCGAAGTTCCCCGCCTCGTCATATAGCCCGCTGGTGGCCATGATCGAGTTGACCTGCTTGGTCTGGCGCGCGGTCAGGATCTGCTCGCCGTTGTGGGCACTCACCCCCTCGTTGGCCAGGAAACTGAACGCCCTGGCCAGGTCCAGGCAGCTCATCTGCAACGCGCAGTAGTTGAAGTAGCTGTGGAGCACCGCGTCGACGTCGTTATGGAAGTTGCCGAACGACTTCATCAGGTAGGCCATGGCCGCGTTGCGTGCGCCGTGTTGCGCTTCCGATTCGGCGACGACGCTGTTGACCAGGATCTGCGGGTTGCCCGACAGGCGCCGCACAAAGTCGCGCATCGACAGAATCGGCACGGCAAAGCGTGACTGGTTGATATCGCAGATCACCAGCGCGCCGGCATTGATAAAGGGGTTGCGCGGGCGGCCGCGTTCGAATTCCAGCTGCACCAGGGAGTTGAACGGTTGCCCCGAGGGCTCGTGGCCCAGGCGCTCCCAGATGGTTTCGCCGCCGTGGTCGATGGCTTGCACCAGGCTGAACACCTTGGAAATACTCTGCACCGAGAACAGGGTATCGGCATCTCCGGCGCAGTAGGCTGCGCCGTCGTTGCCGTACACGGCGATCCCCAGTTGATCGGCGGGCACGTCGGCCAGCGCGGGAATGTAGTCGGCGACGTTGCCGAGGCCGATCAGTGGACGAACTTCGTCGAGAATCGACTCCAACAGCGCCTGCATGTCTTGTCCTGTCATCGTTCTTTGAATCAGTGGTAAGCGGGGCGCGGAGGATACTTCAATGCGCTCGGCAGTCCCACTGGCGGGAGGCGGTGTATGGCTTAGAAATACGTCACATCCGACACCTGCTCATCCAGCACATCCCGCGCCAGCGCCCACGCCTGGTCATTGGACGCCACCATCAGCAGCGGATAACCCCAGGCATTGCCAAACGTCGCGGCGAACGGCTTGAGTGCCCGGCGCTTGGCCGCGCAGGGCTCCACCTGGATCATGCCTTTGACATACGCACGCAGGGCCTGCCGGTGTGTCTTCATCCAGTGCGAGGCGTGCCCGCGCTCTTCGTAGGAGTGCGCGTGATTCAGTTCGTCCAAGGCTTTTTCATACAGCAACACAAAAGATTGCTGACGTGCCAGCAGGCCTTCGAACATCACGAAGCTGTCCTGCGACCCGCCTTCATTCGGCGCATCAAAAACGATCTTCACCACGGGAAATGCTGAACTGTCGAGTCGCATGGCAGAGTTCCTTAATGAGAGGGAGTCTCACTATAAGGCTGGCGAAGCTGGACGGCATTGCACAGAATAGCCAGAATGTTTCGCAATTCAGCCAAGCTGCGAGCTCACCATGAAACGCCATCGCCTGGACCTGCATGATCCGTTGTTAGCCAAGGATGCCGATCTGGTCCCGCGTGCGGTGGTGGCCGTGAGCGCGACCAGTACGTCCGAGCGTTGGGAGCACGTTCAGCACACCCACCGCAAAGGCCAGTTGATGTACACGCTGCGCGGGGTGATTCATTGCGAAATCGAGGCCGGCATCTGGATTGTGCCGCGCCAGTGTGCGCTGTGGATTCCCGGCGGCATGCCCCACGCCGCGCGTGGCGCCGGCGAAGCTGAGTTGTATTGCCTGCTGATCGACCCGGAGGCTGCCGGCGCCCTGCCCTCGCAATGCTGCACCCTGTCGGTATCCGGCCTGTTGCATGAGTTGATCAGCAAGGCGGTGAGCTTCCCGCAGTTGTACGACGTGAACAGTGCGCAGGGGCGTTTGATCGACACGCTTTTGGACGAGCTGGCCCAGGCGCCCATCGAAGGCCTGCACCTGCCGATGCCCCAGGACCCGAGGCTGCGTCGCCTGGCCGACAGCCTGCTGGCCAACCCCGGCGACAAGGCCACGCTCGGCCAGTGGGCGGCGCGCATCGGCATGAGCGAGCGCAGCATGACGCGCTTGTTGCTGGAGGAGTCAGGCCTGAGCTTCGGCCGCTGGCGTCGGCAGTTGCATGTGATCCTGTCGTTGCAACGACTGGCCAGGGGCGAAAGCGTGCAGCGGGTCGCCCTGGACTTGGGCTATGAAAATGCCAGCGGTTTTATCACCATGTTCCGCAAGGCCGTGGGCCAGCCGCCAGCGCGTTACCTGGCGGGCCGCGTCGGGGTGTCGACGTCAACCGAGGCCCCGGCGGCCATCGCATTGCACTCGCTCCAGGCGCCCGATCAGCGCTGAACCGGAATGCGGATATCACCGTCCCGGCACTGGGTTTTCACGCTCTTGGGGCAGCCGGCAAAACGCAGTTCCTTGCTCAGACACACGCGCACTTCGGACAGCACCTTGCCCTTGCAGATCACCGCCACGCCATGGTTGCCCATGGCCGGGTTACTCTCGCGAAAGAGCGCCTCGATCTCCCGTGCCTCCAGGTAACCCGGCACGTTGAACGGCTGCAATTGCTGCGGGATCTGCACCGTGGCCAAGGCCGCATCGGTGGCTTGCAGGTAACGCGTGGCTTCCAGGCCGCTGCAGGTGCCATGTTTGGACCATTCATGCTTGAGCAATGCCTGCGTGGGGAATATCAACGCGCCTTTGGCCAACTCATCCGCCGACAGCCGCGACTGCGTATCGCACGACGCCGGCCAGCCACCCCGCGCGTATTGCGGCCATAGCCCATGCAATACAAACCCGTAGCCTTTGCCGCTGCATTGCTCGTTGTTCGGGTGCGCCAGGCAGAACGTCGGCGACCACGACAGCGACAGCACATAAAAATCAAAGTCCCCCGCCGGCCGTTGCTCACGTGGCGCCGCCTGCGTCGCCATGCTTGCCAGTACCCACCCCACGGCCAGCCAGGCTGCCTTGTATTTCATCCGTCTGTTCCTTGAAAAAAATAAGCCCGCATTGTGAGTGCAGGCCAGGGTCCGGCGAAAGTGGTGAATGCAACGCCGGCGCCAGGAAAACTACTCAGGATGATAGGGATTGCGTTGCAGCACCTTGTCCAGAATCCGGTCGGTCTTCAATGCCTCGATCGCCAGCGAGGGGTGCTCGGCTTCGCCGCGAATATGGGCGTTCATGCCCAGCACATGGTGCCACTGGATATGCGTGTGGCAAGGCACCTCCAGCACTTCGTCGACCGCCCCTTCAAGCCGCAACGGCT
Organism: Pseudomonas veronii; assembly: GCF_002028325.1. Taxonomy (NCBI): domain Bacteria; kingdom Pseudomonadati; phylum Pseudomonadota; class Gammaproteobacteria; order Pseudomonadales; family Pseudomonadaceae; genus Pseudomonas; species Pseudomonas veronii. The sequence goes on from NZ_CP018420.1 coordinate 3,922,869, forward strand.
GGTCGTCGAACACCGCAAACGTGATCCGCCCCAGAGTGCCGATCAGCTCGACGCGATCTTCACGGCGGTCCGCGACAAAGTTCCAGCAGCCCATGCCCAGCGCGCCGGAGCTGAAAGTCCAGCAGGCGGTCACCGCGTCTTCCGCCGCATACTGTCCGGCCTGTCGCGCGCTAAACCCGGCAACCTCGACAATGTCGCCGGCCAGGTACTGGAACAGATCAAAGCCGTGGCTGGCCAGGTCGGCAAAGTAGCCGCCGCCGGCAATGGCCGGGTCGGTGCGCCAATTGGCGGCACTGGTGTCTTCGATGGCTGGCGGCTTGCACAGGGACCAGGTCAGGTGACGCAGTTGGCCGATGCGTCCATCGCGCAACCAGTCGCGCACTTGCTGGAAGCGCGGCAGCGAGCGGCGATAGTAGGACACAAACAAATGCAGCCCGGCACGTTCGAAGGTGCGCTGCATCAATGCACCCTGCTCGGCATTCAGCGCCATGGGTTTTTCGACACAACAGTGCTTGCCGGCGGCCGCGACCATCAGGCTGTATTCGAGGTGGCTGTCGGGCGGTGTAGCGATGTACACCGCGTCCACCTCAGGGTCGTTGATCAATGCCTGGGCGTCGGTATAGAAACGACCAATGCCGTGGCGTGCCGCATAATCGCGCACAGCCTCCTCGCGGCGCCCCATCACGGCCACCAGGGCCGAACCTGGCGCTTTGTAGAAAGCAGGTCCACTCTTTAACTCAGTGACGCTGCCACAGCCGATCATGCCCCAACGTACCGTCTTCATCTGCTCCCCTCGTGCGTTGTCGTCAATCGACCAGTATCTATATCCTCACGCAGATGCGCCACCACCACCCAGCATGACATTTGCATTACACTTTTATGACAGACATCTCGCTGCGGGGCACAGACGATGAAAATACGCGCAACGGTGATTTGCGAACACGAGGGGCATATCCTCTTCGTGCGCAAAGCCAGATCGAAATGGGCGTTGCCGGGCGGTAAGGTCGAACGCGATGAGCGCCCGGTCGGCGCCGCCGAACGGGAGCTGGAAGAAGAAACCGGGTTGAACGTCGACGGACTGCTGTACCTGCAGGAATTGAAAGCGCGCGACACGCTGCACCATGTGTTCGAGGCATCGGTGGTGAACATCGCGCAAGCACGGCCGTGCAACGAAATCATCGATTGCCGCTGGCACGCCTACAGTGCGATGGACGAGCTGGACACTACCGATACCACCCGGCACATCGTCAAATCCTTTCTGCGACGCCTGTAGTTCCGCGCTCTGTCCGGCGACCTGTGCAGATTCTGCGTCAGGGCGCTTCACTCGAATGTGCTCAGGCAGGTTATCGACTTGCTCGCCACCGAAATCGGTAATCTCATCCAGCGAGTTGGATGGAACAGTGTGATGCTCGAGTTTGCCGAGAACATCGACGAGTTGCTCGTACCAAGCCAAGCACAATGGTCGGATGCGCGCGGAGCTTGTTGATGCCGACAACAAATCCCAGGCAAAAAAAATCCCAAGTAGCTGATGGAAACTTGGGATTTAAAAAATGCATAAACCGTGGGAGGTGAACGCCCGGCTATAGTACCGATTGCCTAATTCCGTAACAAGATGGTTTTAATCCTTTCGTCGGAATAAAACAATCGTAAGTCCTTCAATAACCACACATTTATCAAGGTATGGAGGTATATAAGTGCCACTTTTTGGTGCAAATACCATCGCGACTTTGAAGTATTATTTCCCTTTATAAAGAAGGGTTATCAATCGATCTCGGCGTCAGACTTTTCGATGACTGTCCGCTCAACTGTTTGCACGTATCGCTAAGTTCAATCCTGTTTGCCGAGGCGGCACTGGCCACGCGCTCCACTTGCCTGCAGAGAGCCAGGTACTCGACGGTCTGTTCACGCTGGCGGTCGACTTTGGCATTGAGTTGTACGAAATAGATCCCCAGCAACACCGCAACGCACAACACCGCGACTGCGAAGTAGCGCAAGCTGTCGGGCGACCGGGGCTCCGGAGGGGTCATCATTTTAATGCGCCCTGCTCTTCTGGCAGCGAACGTCGGCGATCAGGAACAGCGCGGCGACATCATCCGACGTCGCCCCGGGAAAAAGCGTTTGCATACCAACCTCCTCAATGACGGGGGCAATTGTATGCAAATAGAAACACTGAGATTGTCGTGGATTTGTAAACCGCGCTGCTCGACCAGCAAGAAGCGCCTTATTTGCGCGCCACTTTGTAGCGCACGCAATCCTGATAGAAACTCTGGCGAATCGCCTCGGGCTTGAGCCGTGAACGGCTGTCATAGGTCTGCTCGGTGATGCCCATGGCCATCATCCGCATCCATGACTTGTTGAACTTGATGGTCTGGATCTTCTGCCGCGCGGCATACAGTGAAACGCCCGACAGCTTGAGTTCCTGTGCCCTGGCGGCCGTACCCGCGCCCCAACTGCACATGTACTTGTCGCCCTCGCGCAACTCCCGCGCCTGTACGGCAGCCGCGCCGCCGGCCAGGGAACAGGCGATCAGCATGATTCCTACATTGCGCATTTGCTTCCTCACCTAACCAGCTGAAAATAAAAGCGATTCTGGCGAGAATTTTGTTACAAAGGGGCCACTAAATTGCCTTATCGCACGGATTGAAGGATCGCCACAACGCGGGCTCAACTCGCCGGCCGATATCTGGAAACCGGGCGGCAAGACGAGTGGTTTTATTTGCGCGAACGATGACGGGCGGTCTCGCAATCGGTCGGATCGACTTTTTGGGTAGCCCTTTCAATTGCTTTTTCGCGGGATTTTCCCTGGGCGTGTCAGCCCCTTCTGATTTTTCCAGCCGTTCGTCCAGCGTCTTTTTTCCGCGGCAGACTCCGACGTCTTACCCTTTGCCGAGACGTCACGGATGACTAACGCTTCCCACATTGCCTTTATCACACCTGAGCTGGATGGCGTGCATCAACGCCGGGCCGAGTATCCCCAGCAGGTCAACGCCGGGTATGGCGCACTGGATTCGCTGAGGCTGACCGATGCCGCACTGGACGGGCTCCTGCCGTTCGAATGGACGCGGTGCTATCACCCCCGTGCGGTGGATGTGGACTGCGGATTGGGGGTTGGCTGGAGCCACTCGCTGGCGCATCGGCTGACGCTGACAGACGCCTCGGCGGTGTGGATCGACCATGAGCACCGATCGACCGCCCTGCCCTTGCCGACCGAGACGCGACCGACAACCGGCAATCGCCAGGCCGACGCCGCGATCTACCGGGGGGCGCGGTCGGATGAGCTGGTGCTGTGCCAGGCATCGCGCTTCTACCACTTCTGCCACGGTGTGCTGACCGCGATCAGCGATGCCTACGGCAACCGGCTGCGAATTGTCCGCGATGTGTTGGGGCACATTGAACGCCTGGATAACGGTGTCGGTCGCTCGCTGTTTTTCCGTTATGAGCGCGGCCGCTTGGTGGCCCTCGATTACCAGGTTCAGCGGCCCGAGGGCGGTGCGGCAGGGGATTGGATGACCGAACAGACCGTGGTTTCCTACACCTATGACGACATTGGAAGACTGGTTTCGGCGACCAATGCCGTAGGGGAAAGCGAGACCTATCGGTACGACGAGCAACACTTGATCCTTGAACGCCAGTTAGCCGGCGGCGCGCGCTTCTTTTGGGCTTGGGAACGGGCTGGCAAGGCGGCGCGATGTGTCCGGCATTGGGCGAGTTTCTTGCAGATGGACACGCGGTATGCCTGGGGGGACGACGGTAGCGTGACCCTTCACAACGCCGATGGGAGCCAGGCAACCTATGTTCGGGCACGGCGGGTGCAGCGGGTGGGTCCGGATGGCGCCAAGCATTTCAGATCCTATGACGACAAGGGCCGTCTCACAGTCGAGCAAGACCCCCTCGGCGCGGTAACGGCGTATCAGTACGACGACGCTGGATGCTTGGTCGCTTTTTTTCCGGGGGAAGATGAGCCAATGTCCTACGAGTATGACAATGGACTCTTAAGAGTTGTACGTCGTGGCCAGGCAGTTTGGAACTACGCACATAACGACCAAGGCAATGTCATCCGTCAGACCGACCCCGATGGCAACGTTACCGACTATAGCTACAACCAGTATGGCCAACTGATCGGGGTTTGGTTTCCCGACCATAGCTGCCTGCGGCGGTGGTGGAATGAGCGTGGGCAGTTGCTTGAAGAACACTGGCCAAACGGCAGTGTGAAGCGCTATCGCTATGACGATCTCGGGCGGAGGGTGGCGCAGGAGGACAAGCATGGGGTGGCGACCCAGTACCAGTGGGACGGTGTCGGACGATTGGTTCGTGTGGTCATGCCCGGCGGTGGCACGCGGGAATACAGCTACAACCCCTACGGAAGAATCACCGCCGAACGCGATGAACTGGGGCACGTCACTCGCTACGAATACACCGACGGTCTGCCCCTGATCAGCCGGCGCATCAATGCGGACGGCACCCAGGTCAACTACCGCTACGACCACGTGCGATTGTTGCTCGCCGAAATCGAAAACGAAGTCGGCGAAATCTACCGCTTCGACTATCACCCCAACGGCCGGCTCCAGCAGGAAATCGACTTCGACGGCCGACGCACCGCCTATGCCTACGACCTCAACGGTCAGCTGCTGGAAAAAACCGCACACGGCACCGACGGAAGTCAGCTCGTCACCCGTTACCGGCGAGACCACGCCGGCCGGTTGGTCAGGAAAACCCTGCCCGATGGCGGCATTGTTGAATATACCTACGACCGCCAGGGCAACCTCCTCAGCGTCGACGACGGCTACCGCCCGCTTACCTACGAATACGACCCGCAAAACCGCCTGATCGCCGAACACCAGGGCTGGGGCACACTCCGTTATGGCTACGACGCCTGCGGCCGACTCAAATACCTGCGCCTGCCGGACAACAACCAGCTAGGGTTCAACCATGACAAGGGCGGCCACCTTGCGACCGTTGAACTCAATGGCGCGCTGTTGACGTCTCACCTGTTCGACGCCGGCCGAGAACACCAACGCGCCCAAGGCAAACTGCTCAGCAGTTACCAATACGATGAGCATGCACGCCTGTTCAACCATGGCATCTGCGATATCGAAGGCACTCGCTACCGCCGCCAGTACAGCTACGACAAAGCCGGCAACCTCAGGTACTTGCTCGACACCCGCAAAGGCGAGCACCGCTACCACTACGACACGCTAAACCGCCTGGTCCGCGCTGATCATTCCCAGGCCCCACAGGAACGCTTCGCCTACACGCCGGCGGGTAACCGTCTGACGCTCCAGGATGACCGCCACTACGACTACGACGCCTTTGGCAATCTCATCCGCGAACGGCGTGGCCAGGCCCACTCTGTCGTTACCGAATACCGCTACGACTGCCAGCAGCGTCTGATCGGCCTCACCCGCCCCAACGGCCAAACTGTCCACTACCGCTACGACCCGTTTGGTCGCCGCATCAGCAAAACCGTCGCCGGCACGACCACCGAGTTTTTCTGGCAAGGCGACAGACTGATCGCCGAGCACCACGCGCAACGGCATCGCAGCTACGTCTACGAACCCGACAGTGTCCGCCCACTGGCCCTGCTGGAAGGCTTCGGCCCACAGCACACCACGCCTTTCCACTACCAACTGGATCACCTTGGCACCGCGCAGGAACTCACCACGCCCGACGGCGAAATCGTGTGGTCCGCGCACTACCGCGCCGATGGCCGGATCACACGATTGGACGTCGAAAAAATCGAAAACCCGCTGCGCTTCCAAGGTCAATACTTCGACCGGGAAAGCGGGCTGCACTACCATCGCCACCGCTACTACGATCCGGATAACGGTCGCTGCCTGACAGGTGGGCAGGATCAACGCCTATCGGTAAGCGCCCAAATCCACGGGGCGGGTCTGCAGGCGGGTGAAAGCTCGCTGCGCGATCAGGCGATCAACTCCACGCCACCACCAACAACCCGGCGCCCAACAACAGGCACAACGGCGAATAAAAATACGTATCCCACCGTGCAAACCGCGAACCACCGACCTTTTTGAAAAAACCCACCAGCTCCGAATCGCCGATTGCCCTGGCAAACATGATCACGGCAATCGCGCTGATGCCCCATTGCAATGCGCCATGGGACACCGGCGAAAAATACAGCCCGGCCCGCAGGCAAACGAGCAAGGCGATTGCCACCAGGCCCATCGCCACCAGCAAGGTGCCCAATGCCGAAGGCTTGAACGCCAGGCGGGGGCCGCTGGCGAATTCGCCGGGAAGTTGAGGGATGGCGGCGAGGCTGCCGAGCTTGCCACCGGCGGCCCAGTACAAATGCACCATGCTGACAAAGGTGAAAATACCGACGATCCATCGTGCGACGATAAAGCTCATGGCGGCCTCTCCCGGAATTTGTGCGAAGTAGGATAGTCCCCCTGAGATTTTTTGCAGGCATTTCGTCGGCGGCCGATGGTAAAGTGCCACCCCATGAAAATCACCCGTGCCGACCGCTCGCTCATTGCCTGGATGCTCTACTGCAGCGTCCTGTTCAATGTGTTCGCGTGCAGCATTGGTCATGGTCAGATGGTGGGCATGCAGCTCAACGGCATCGGCGGGCAGTTCTGTACCGTCGACCCGCGCACCCAGGCGCCCAAGCCGTCCACCCCCGCCGATGAAAGCCTGCCGACGCTGTCCAAGGCGTTTGGTTGCCCGCTGTGCTCGACCGGCGGCATGGGCCCGGCGCTGAACTCCAGCCTCAACGTCGCGGTGTTGCCGCAACCCCACGCACCGCCGCCGGCTATCGTACTGGCGGCTGACATTCCTGCCCGCTTCACCTGGCCCACGGCCCACCCACGGGCGCCTCCCGCCCTCGCCTGATCCTCGCGCTTTCTGATCTGCACTGACACCGTTTCCGTAAGGAAGTACGGGCGACTGTGCGTTGTTTTCAAGCAGGTTTTTCAGGATTCAAGCATGAAACATTTACCTCTGTTGGCAGGCCTGTTCGGCTGTCTGCCAGTCTGTGCCTGGGCGCTCGAACTGGCCCCGACCACCATCGATGGCGAACCCTCCCACGAACCCGGCCTGGCCCTGGACCAGTCCAGCGGCGTGGCGTCGCGGCTGGGGTTGAGCGTGCGCGAAACGCCCGCCTCGGTGGCGATCGCCAACCGCAATGACATCGAGCGCCATGGCGCCAAGACGTTCCGGGATGCAGCCAATACCTTGCCCGGTGTCAACGCCAGCGCACCGCCGGGGTTTGGGGGTTTTGTCTCGTATCGTGGGTTTACCAGCAGCCAGATCACCCAGATGTTCAACGGCATCAACGTCGCCACCGGCCTGGCCCGGCCGGTGGATGCGTGGATCTATGATCGGGTGGAACTGGTCGGCGGCCCCTCATCCTTGATCAACGGCGCAGGCTCCGTGGGCGGTTCGCTGAACTACGTGACCAAGCTGGCCACCCGCGAAGAACAGGCCGCCGAAGGCCAACTGACCTACGGCAGCTACGACACCGCCGGCATGGCATTCGGTCTGAACCACGCGCTGACCGACCCCAGCGCCGACGTGCAGCATTACGCACGCCTGGACGTCAGCCGCAACACCAACCACAGCTACATCGACCGCGACCAGCGCGACGCCTGGAGCGTAGCGTTTTCCCTGCTCAGCGACCTTACCCCCAACCTGTCCCATACCCTGGCCCTGGAATACCAGGACGAACATGAAGACAGCCCGTACTGGGGCACGCCGGTGCTGAACCCCAAGGCCGGCGAGCTGAAGATCGATAAACACAACCGTTTCAACAATTACAACGTCGCCGACGGTCGTTACGAACAGCGCACGCTCTGGGCGCGTTCGATCATCGACTACCGGATCAACGACAGCACCACACTGAAAAACACCCTGTATCACCTGGACAGCCAGCGCGATTACCGCAACCTGGAGACCTACCAGTACAACGCCGACAACAGCGCGGTGAACCGCTCGACCGCGTACCAGGTGCGTCATCAGGGTGAGCAGAACGGCAACCAGTTCGAGTTGCGCCACGACGACCGCGTCTTCGGCCTCGCCACCACCTGGTCCGGCGGCTTCGAATACAAGGTCAACAGCACGACCAACAGCCCGCTGAGAGCCGCAGGCAACAGCACGGTCGATCCTGACCATTACGACCCGGGGTACTTTTACGACATCCCAGGCACCCGACCGGGCTTTATCAGCGACAAGACCAACGAGGTCACCACCAAAGCGCTGTTCGTGGAAAATCGCCTGGGCCTGACCGATAAACTGACATTGCTGACGGGCCTGCGCTACGACGCTATCGACCTGGATGTCACCAACCATGGCGCGATAACCGCCAGCAGTCCACGGCACTTCACGCGCAGTTGGGAGCCGGTGACCGGGCGCGCGGGCCTGACCTACCAGTTCATCCCGACGGCCAACGTGTACGTGCAATACAGCACGGCCGCCGAACAGCCGAGTACCACCACCCAGGTATTCGACGTATCGACCGGCAAACAGTGGGAGGTGGGCAGCAAATTCGATTACCTGGACGGTCGCGGTTCGGCCACCGTCGCGGCTTACAAAATCGAGCGCAAGGACTTTGCCGTCACCGACCCGCTGGACCCCACCAACAGCATCCCGGTAGGCGCACAGTCGTCCAAGGGCATTGAGTTGGCCAGTTCGTTGCGCATCACACCGCGACTACTCGCCGAAGGCAACTTCGCCTGGGTGGACGCCGAGTACGACGAGTTCAACGAAAAAATCGCCAGCGGCGCGGTGGTCTCGCGCAAGGGCAATACGCCGACCAATGTGCCCAAGCGCGTCGGCAACCTGTGGCTGACCTATGATTTTTCCGAGGATTGGCAAGGCGGCGTGGATGCGCGGTATGTGGCCCAGGTGTATGCGGATAACGCCAACACCCAGACAGTGCCGGCCTACACCCTGTTCGGCACATTCCTGCGCTACAAGGTGGACGCCCACACCTCGGTGACCGGCCGCGTGCGCAACCTGACCAACGAGGTGTATGCCGAATTTGCCCATGTGTCGCCGGCGTATTACCTGGGGTCGCCGCGCACGTTTGAAGTGGCGGTGCAAACCCGCTTCTGAGCCTGGAATGCTAGCCAATGTGAAAGCGGGCACACGCTGACAAGCCCGCTTCCACATTCTTGCCCCGCGTTCTGCCGCAGGATGGGACGCTATTTCAGGCTGGCTTCAACCTTCTGTGCCACATCCTCCGTCAACCAGGCCTTCCACACATCAGGATGCGCCTTGAGGAACGCCAGCGCGACGTCGCGTGGCGCGGTGTGATTCTCGCTCATGGTCGCCAAGGCTTTGTTCAGCGGCTCGATCGGGAACTCGACTTTCTCGAAGAACCCGACAATCTGCGGATGTTCTTTCTGGAACGGCGTGGACACGCCGATACTCAACTTGGACGCCAAAGACCGTGTCGGCTTCGGATCGGGATTGTCCGCATCCGTCAGCGTCTTCCACGCCTCGGCATCGAACGCCGGCTCTTCCAGCTGGATCAATTTGTAGCGCCCCATCAAGGGCGTCGGCGACCAGTAATAGAACAGCACTGGCTTACCGCGACGAATCGAGGAAGTTATCTCGGCATCCAACGCCGCCCCCGAGCCACTGCGGAAGTTCACATAGCTGTCGTCCAGGCCGTAGGCCTTGAGTTTCTGCTTGTTGACCACTTCCGAAGTCCAGCCAATGGGGCTGTTGAGAAAGCGCCCTTTGCCTGGGGATTCGGGGTCCTTGAACACGTCCTTGTAACGTGCCAGGTCCGCGACACTTTTGAGGTCTGGTGCCAGGGGCTTAAGGCCTTTGGCGGGGTCGCCCTTGACCACGTACTCCGGCACCCACCAGCCTTCGGTGGCGCCCTTGACCGTATCGCCCACCCCGGCCACCTTGCCTTCGGCCTCGGCCTTGACCCACACCGGACTGCGGCCTGCCCATTCTTCGCCGATCACCTGGATGTCATTCTTCGCCAGTGCGGTTTCCAGGGTGATGGTGGTGCCGGGCAAGGTGTCGGTGGGCAGGTCATAGCCCTTCTCGACGATATAGCGCAGCACTTCGGTGATCAGACTGCCACTTTCCCAGTTCAGGTCGGCAAAATGCACAGGCGCCTGTGCAGCCGAAACCGGCAACGAAGCCACCGACAGACTCAGGCTCGCCAGGGACGCCGCCAACAGGGATCTCAATCCTTTCATGCCTTTGCACCTCACGTGTTCGCTGCAATAACGGACGGCTTGGCCGCCACTGCGCGAAGCCTCTGAATAGTTAAGTCAACTCAACTGTAGTAGAGGTTCCGGGAGATAAAGGCTGTTTGCTGTACGAGCGGGTTATTCGCTGGCCTTGAAGGTCACCAGTTCACCCTTGCGCCACTTGGCGGCCTTGCCGGTCACGGCCTTGAGGGTTTTGGTCAAGCCTTCCTGCAATTGTTCGTTGGCGGCAAACACCAGCATCACGCTGTGACCTTCCTTGAACACAATGCCCTGGCCTTCGGCCGAGGAAACAAAGGCATAGTCGCCCAAGCCATACACCGTCAACTTGATATCGCGGAACTTCAATTCAAACTTGCCACCTTCGCGACTGGGCAATACCGCGGCACGAAAATGATCACCGACCTTGAGTTCAAGGCGTTGTTTGTCATCCACGACCAATGCCGATTCTGTATCGATCTCGGCGATATAGATGCCTTCCGGTGTCTGTTCAGTGATGTAAACAAAACGGGATTGAAACTGCTTGACCAACTTTGCGCGCAAATCACCCAGCACGAATAACGCGTGCATATCCAGATTACTGACTGCCAAGGAAACGCCCCCAGATCAAAAAAAGCACTGTCCGCCGGAACGGGCAGCACAAAAAAGCGGCCATACCGGCACGCTGACACAACGCATTGATTAAAAACCCTGAAAAAACGCCCCTGCGGTGCCGTAAGACTAATACAGGCATACACGACGAGCCTTATGCAGGCCATCGATCTTCACAGCAAATCACAGGTTTAACAGCCCGAGAAGACGGGTCGACCAGCTTCAGAGAATAACCCAATTAAAAAGCGCAGTTTCCGACAACCTGCACAAAACAAAACACCTGGAATGGAACCGAGTACCGATTGCCGACGACAATATTAAAACAGCAACACGGGTCAAAACCACCCGTTCCGCTGCTGGCGGGCCAACCAGATCGATCGACAGGAGCTGACCATGCAACGACGTCAACACAACGCTACGTCTTCCAGCACTCACTCATCCTATCAAGACGAGCGCCAATACTACTGCTTGCACAGCCATGATGGGTACTCAAACTCCGTGCTTTATCAAGTTGTACCAGCCGGACGCAACTTCTTTCATATTCTGGAAGTCACCAGCGGCAGGATCAAAGGCTTTCGCAGCAACCATATCCGCGCCTGCGAACTGGCAAAAACCCTCGAGGCCGCCCTGCACGCCCCGCACGGCGGGATCGTTTCGTCACCTGGATGACTTTACCGCGCCGTCGCCCCTCAACAACTGCCATACTGGCCCGTCCATTGAAGTTTGCCCCGTGCGGGTCAGGTTTCATCAGTGCAGTTACCTTGAAGGGAAGGTTATACGTGACGGAATTTGATATTGGCGAATTTTTTATCCATGGCGAAGCCAAGGAAGTAGACGGAGAATTCCAAGCAGTTATCGTAATGCGTGCCAAGCCCCCCTTGACCACGATCACAATGCACCAAGTGGAAAAAGATCGTTGGTTCAAGACCGCGGACGCCGCCGCCGTCGCGGCAAAAGAAGCCGCCAGGGCCCTCAAGACAGCGGTGGACTCAGGGGCGTTGACCTCCTGAGAATCCGATAGAACTCTACTGCGCGACAAGCCTCCGATGCATACCCCCCCCAAAACCGGCATGGAGAACGATATGGATGCGCCAGTACCAACCCTTGAAACCCTGTTTGATCAACTGGGCCTGGATTCCACCCCGAAGGACATCGACGCGTTTATCGCTGCCCATCCTTTGGCCGACGACGTCAAGCTGATCGACGCGCCCTTCTGGACGCCCCAGCAGGCTCAGTTTCTCAAGGAAGAACTTCGGGAAGACGCTGAATGGGCGATGGCCGTGGATGAACTGAACCAGCGTCTGCACCAAGCGCAATAACGCCCCTCAATGCAGGCTGTCTGACTGTTCCATGCGCAACAGCGCTTGCCAGGCGGCCCTGCACTCCTCGGCTTCATCACGGCTGGCGAAGACGGTGCCACGCTGCTCACCGTTGAGCAGCACGACCCAACAAGCCTTCTGACCCAGCGCACGCAGGGTTTCGGGTACGCCACTGCCAATCATCACAGCGACATCGACTTTGTTTTGCATGGAGCTTCTCCGCAACAATCGTTAGCTAACTAACAACGGCGGCCATGCTACGTTTTTCCTACCCTCAGAAAAAGCTATCCCCTGGATAGCTCTATTGCGCAAACAGCAACAATCTCTAGTGCCTGGCCTTCGTGCCTTCGGGTTTATAGCCCAGGCGCAACCCGCCCCAATGCCGGCCCTTGACCATGATCGGCACCGACAAGTCGTGCATCAACTCACCGGTATCGCGGGTGTAGGTCTGCAACAGTACCGCTTGCTGATGGCTGCCACAGCGAATCCCGGTACGGTCGTCGAACTTGCGCTTGGTGCGATTCTGTAACGCATCCACCTGTACATCGCCGGTCAAGGGTTGGGAAAACGCCTTGTTGTGTGTCGGCACATACCCCTGTTGCGTACAGGCGATGGCAAATACCAAACCTTCGTGTCGCGGCAGCAGCGCCTCTTGAATCGCCGGCAAAACCTGATCGGTGTAGCTGTCAAAACGCGTGTGGTACTTGCTGGGGTGGGTGTTGGGGATCGCCGCGTAGTTGCGGTCGAACAGATCCTCCAGGCTGACGCGGCTTTGCAGTACATCGGCCTCGAACTGTTCGGCGATGCGGCTCGCGCCTTCGCGGGCGAGGTCGTAGACGCGCTGGTGATAGTCATCCAGCCCGACGGCGGCCAAGCGTTCGCTGATGGTTTCGGCCTGCCCTTCCATTTGCACGGCGGCATCGGCCAGTTGACGGGTTTGCTCGTCGCTCACCGTCAGGTCGCTGCGCATTTGCTCCACGGCATGGAACAGGCTGTCGAGTTGCGCCCGATTGGTCTCGGTGCCTTGGGCGATTTCGTTGACCTGCCCTTCGACATCCGCGGCCAGGCTGGCGATGTTCTGCAGTTGCTCACCGGCGTGCTCCACCTGCTCCACGCCGGTGTGCAGGTCCGCCGACAGTTGGCGAATCTGCTCCACCACCTGGCCGGTGCGTTGCTGGATATCGGCCACCATCACCCCGACTTCCTCGGTGGCGGTAGCGGTACGGCCGGCCAGCCCGCGGACTTCATCGGCCACCACGGCAAACCCGCGCCCATGCTCGCCGGCACGCGCGGCTTCGATGGCGGCGTTCAAGGCCAGCAGGTTGGTCTGGCTGGCGATGGACTGGATCACCAGGGTCACCCGCTGGATTTCCTCGCTGCGCTGGCTCAGGGCTTCAATCATCTCGCGGCTGGCATTCGCGCGCTGGCTGAGTTGGTGCATGCGGGTGATCGACTGGGCCAGCACTTCGCGGCCCTCGGTACTGCGCTGATGCGCCTGGCTGGCGGCGCCCAGCGCCTGGTGACTGAGTTGGGAGGTGACTTGTTCGGTGCCGATCATCACTTCGGCGCTGTTGACGATCTGCTGGGCAGCGCTCAACTGCGACTGCAGGCGCGCAGCCAGTTGCTTGACCGAATAGGCCACGCCGGCCGCCGACAATGCGTTATGGCTGGTGGTATAGGACAGGTCGCGGGTCAGGTCGCCAATCGCATCGACCGCTTCGGACGGCGCCGCGCTGGGCGTGCGTTTTTTCAGACGGGGCAGCCAGATCACCAGCAAGGCCAGTGTCAGGCAGAGATAAATCGGCAGGCTGGCAAACGCAAGGCCGAGCAGGACCAGCACCACGGCGGTGCTCTGCAAAAGCGGCGTCAGCCAGCCGGGCAACCCGCGCACCACCGCGTGCGGTGGCACTGCTGCGCCCATCAGAGATCCGTCTCCAGCCATCTTCGTCACCCCACTGCTTGTCATTATTGTCTCTGCATTAAACGCCACTATCAGGCCATTATCTATGGGCCTTTAGTGGGGGAGCTTGCAACAGATCAATATAGCGGGCGTAACGGATATTTTCCCTGGGGAGCGCAGTACTCGCCCCCCAGCTTCAGCGCATCAGGCTTGACGCTGGTGCTTGTCGATCTGCTCGTGGCGCTCTTGCGCTTCGATGCAGTACTTGGTGGTCGGGCTGATCAGCAGGCGCTTGAGGCCGATAGGCTCGCCGCTGTCATCGCACCAGCCAAAGGAATCTTCCTTGATGCGCTCCAGTGCGCGCTCCAGTTGCGGCAGCATGCGCTGGTCGCGATCAATGGCATTCACCAACCAGGTGCGCTCTTCTTCCACGGAGGCGGCATCCGCCGGGTCGGCCGGGGTGTCCAGGCTCTCAATGGCGATGCGGTTCTGTTCAATGCGCTCGTGGTGTTCCACTTTCATGTCTTGCAGCAACTGCTCGAAAAAAGCGTGCTGTTCGGCATTCATGTAGTCATCCGCCGGCATGGCCAGCAACTTTTCCTTTGTCATTGATTTCTCTATAAAAAATACGTGCATTAAGGCGAATAAGGGAGCGTTCCGGTCAACCTCTGCAGGTCTCGGAAAGGCGCCATCCATTCCAAGCGCCACCCGGCACTCAATTTACGAGGGGCGGCAGTCTAAGGCCGACTTGAGGGCGCAGCAACTGAAAAGACAGGCATTTTTTCCAAGATAACCCCCAAAGGCACCAGGACGGGCTTGGCGAATGGTCATCGGAGTGCGTTTATAGCAAGAAATTCAGTGTTGTGGAGCTATATAGAAGACAAACGGTTGGATCTGACGAATACAGGCCTGAATGTGGGAGGGGGCAGGCCCCTCCCACATTTTGCACTGCGTCAGCGTTTTAGCTTGCGCTTGTTGCGATATTGGTCGATCACCACCGCCGCCACGATAATCAGGCCCTTGATGATGTCCTGGATATACGCGTCGACCCCGACAAAGGTAAACCCGCTGGCCATCACCCCAAGGATCAGCGCGCCGATCACGGTGCCGGTGATGCGCCCTACTCCGCCGGCCAGGCTGGTGCCGCCGATCACCGCGGCGGCAATCGCATCCAGTTCGTAGGACATGCCCATGCCGGCCTGGCCGGTGGCGGCACGCGCCGAGGCCACCACACCGGCCAGGCCCGCCAGGAGCCCGGCGATGCTGTAGACGATGATCAGGTGGCGCTTGACGTTGATCCCCGAGGTGCGCGCCGCCTGCATATTGCCGCCGATGGCGTAGGTGTACTTACCGTACTTGGTGTAGCGCAGGGCGATATGGAAGATCACCGCCACCACCAGAAAGATGATCACCGGCATCGCGCCATGCCCGATGGCCGTGTAGGAATCCGAGAGCATGCTCACTGGCTGGCCTTCGGTGTAGTAACGCGCCAGGCCACGGGCCGACACCATCATCCCCAGCGTTGCGATAAACGGCGGGATACCGGTCACCGCGATAATGCTGCCGTTGATCGCGCCCGCCAGCAGCCCCACGCCGAGCCCCGCCACCACTGGAATCCACACCGGCAGGTCGGTCAGGGACGGAAACACCGCACGGGAAAAATCAGATGTTTGCGCAAGACTGGCAGCGATCATCGCCGATAACGCCAAGACCGAGCCGGAAGACAAGTCGATCCCGGTGGTGATGATCACCTGGGTCACACCGATGGCCAGCAGGCCGATGATCGACACTTGCAGGATCATCAGCACCAGACGCTGGGAGTTCATCAGGAAGCTCTGGTCTCGCACGATCCAGCCAAACAGCTCAAACACCAGGCCGATGCCGATCAGCACCAGGAAGATGCTCAGCTCGGTGGGCAAGCGCCGACGGTGCTTGACCGCTGCCGTGGCAGGCTTGTTGTCTGTTATTGCGTTCATAGCCAATCACCTTTTTATTCTATGGCGCAGGCCAACCGCAGGCCCGCGCGGCTGTTCGTCAGTGGACCGCGGTCATACCGGAGGCCAGCTGCATGACTTTTTCCTGGGTCGCGTCTGCACGGTCCAGGGTGCCCATCAGTTCGCCTTCATGCATCACCATCACCCGGTCGCTCATACCCAGCACTTCAGGCAGCTCCGAGGAAATCATGATCACCGCCATGCCCTCGCTGGCGAGGAACGCAATCAAACGGTAGATCTCGGCCTTGGCGCCGACATCGATGCCACGGGTCGGTTCGTCGAGGATCAGCAGGCGCGGGTTGGTCATCAGCCAGCGCGCCAGCAGGGCTTTCTGCTGATTGCCGCCGGACAAGGTGTCGATGCATTGCTCCAGGGACGGGGTTTTCACCCGCAGCTTCTTGCACATGTCTTCGCACAGCGCACGCAGGGCTTTCTGCTGGATAAACCCGTTGCCCGAGTAATGCGGCAACACGGCCATTTCCATGTTTTCCAGGACCGACAGGCACGGGAACAGCCCGCTGAGCTTGCGGTCTTCGGTCAACAGCGCAAAGCCTTTGTCGATGGCCATGTGCGGGTCGGTGATACGCAGCGCCTTGCCATCGAGGGTTATCTGCCCGCGAGTGCTTGGGCTGATGCCGAAAAGGGTTTCCGCCACGTTGGTGCGGCCCGAGCCCATCAGCCCGGCGATGCCGAGGATCTCGCCGGCATGCAGGTCGAACGAGACGTTGTTGAACACGCCGTCCAGGCCCAGGTCGCGCACCGACAGCAGCAACTCGCCGATGGGCGTTTCGCGCACCGGGAACAACTGGCTCAGTTCACGGCCGACCATCATCGAGATCAGGCTGTCGCTGTTCATGCTGTCGGCGCGCTGCAGGCCGATGTACTGGCCGTCGCGAAACACCGCCACTTCATCGGCGATGGCGAACACTTCATTCATCTTGTGCGTGATGTAGACGATGCCTTTGCCCTGGGCCTTGAGGTCGGCAATGATCGAAAACAGGTGGGCGACTTCCTTCTCGGTGATGGCGGACGTCGGCTCATCCATGATCAGGATGTCGGAATCGTAGGACACCGCCTTGGCAATCTCGACCATCTGCCGCTCGGCGATGCTCAGGTTGCCCACCTGCTCCTCGGGGTCGAGGTTGATGCGCAGGCGGGCGAGCAATTGGGCGGTGCAGCGGTGCATTTCGCGGTGGTTGACCATGCACAGGCTGTTGAGCTGCTCGCGGCCGATCCAGATATTCTCGGCGATGCTCATGTGCGGCATCAGGTTGAGTTCCTGGTGGATCATCGCGATCCCGGCCTTTTGCGCGGCCAGCGGCGTCTCAAACACAATCGGCTTGCCGCGCAGGCGGATTTCCCCGGCGTCGGGCTGGTAGATGCCGGCGATGATTTTCATCAGGGTCGACTTGCCCGCGCCGTTCTCGCCCATCAGCGCCAGCACCGAGCCTGGGCGCACACGCAGTTGTACATCGGCCAGGGCCACCACACCGGGAAAGCCTTTGCTGATGTTGAGGATTTCCAGCAGGTACGGTTCTTCCAGCAGCGACGGCTGGATACCGGGCGGCTGCGAGACAGTGGCTTGAGCAAGCATAGGGCGGTACTCCATCGACAGGGCGGGCACGACCGCCCTGCCGGCTTATTGTTGTGATGTAAGGGCTACTTGAAGTCTTTGACGTTGTCCGGGGTGATCAGCTTGAACGGGATGACAATGTTCTGCTCGATCGCTTCCTTCTTCGCCATCTTGCGCGCCGCCTCCACCGAGCCGACTGCCTGGCCCTTGGCATCCTGGAACACCGACACGGTCATTTCACCCTTGGTGATCGCATTCAAGCCGTCCGGCGTGCCGTCGACCCCCGCAATCAAGACGCTGCCCGGCTTGGTGCCGGCCGATTTCAACGCCATGGCCGCGCCAATCGCCATTTCATCGTTGTTGGCCAGCACGGCATTGAATTCGCGGCCCTGGGTCAACCAGTCGTTGACCAGGGTCATCCCGCGGTCACGCAGCCAGATGCCGGTCTGTTCCTGCTCGATCTTGATCTGCGGGTACTTGGCCAGGACTTCTTTGATGCCCTTGGTCCGGTTGGTGGTGGAGTTGTTCGCCAGGTCACCGAGCAGGATCACCACCTTGCCCTTGCCCCCCAGTTTTTCGGCGATGTACTGCATTTGCAGCCTGCCGGCCTCTTCATCATCGGAGGTCACGGCCGCCACGCCTTTGGGCAGGTCTTTCTGATCAGGTCGGCGGTTGACATAGACCAGCGGAATACCCGCCTCGAGCGCTGACTTGCTGATCCGCGCCGTGGACGCCGTGTCCACCGGGTTGACGATGATCGCGTCGACCTTCTGGCTGATGAAGTTCTCGACCTGGCTCAATTGCTTGACCACGTCGGCGCGCGCGTCTTCGAACTGCAGTTGCACGCCATCGCCCTTGGGGTAGGCCTTGGCTTGCTTGTCCATGTACTCACGCACATTGGTCAGGTAGGTGTCATCGAACTGCGACATGCTCACGCCGATCTTCAGATCGGCAGCCATGGCAAAACCGCTGGCCAGCAGCAGGGACAACGCCAGCGCGGTAAAACGGATCGGGGTCTTCATGAACGGTCTGTCTCCACTTTCTTGTTGGTTTTTTGGACGTTGCGTTTTTCAGAGCGAGGATGACGGCAGGCGGACGAGCGGTGCTCCCGGAATGCAGCACACCAGGGCGCCTTGGTTTTCGACGCACAGCACGTTGAGGAAGGAGAAGTAAAACGGCCGGGTGCGGGGCAGACCGCGTGGCGCAAGGGCTGGGCGTAAAACTCGCAGTACAGCGTTGAAGATTTTCATCTGACGGTACCTGGTTGTTTTTGATCTTGTTTTTGTTGAGTCGTCGGGATCGAGTCCGGAACGTACTTTATGCAACCTGGAAAAGACTTTATTGGAAAATAATTTCTATATCAACCTGTTTTAGAATTTTATTCTATTTTTGTCGAAACCACCTGCTGGCGCTCGGCGCTCAGGCGTGCGGCGTCCAATATCCTTGTGGTTTCCAGCGCCTCGTAGGCGTCCACCGGCAGCGGCCCCTGCCCTTGCACGGCGGCCTGCCACTGGCGATAGAACTGGGTCCAGCAGCCTTTTTCCGACGGCACACGCTCGCGCTCGGGGCCTTGCTCGAACCAGCCCCAGCGGCGGTGCTCCTCGGCCCCCCAGTGCTCGCCCTCGGTTTTGGGCGACTTGCCGGCCATCAGTGCGTCTTCCTGGCCGTCCAACCCGTCGACGGTGTAGCAACCCAGGGTGCCGCTGACCCGCAAGCGCGGTGCCGGGCTGTTCTGCAAGGCGTTGCCCCACAGGTGGGAAATCACCCCGTTGGCGTGGGTCAGGGAGACAAAGAAGCCGTGGTCGATGCTGGGGTGTTCGGCGCTGTAGTGCAGTTGCGCGAAAACCCGATCCACCGGGCCGAACAGTTGCAGCGCCTGATCCACCAGATGGCTGCCCAGGTCGCGCAGCCAGCCGCCGCCGCTGGCATTGCCCACCGATTGCGGGCTGAAACGCTCGACGCGGGATTCAAACCGGGTGACAGCGCCGAGGGCGCCGGCGTCGATCAGTTTGCGCAAGGTCAGGAAATCCGAATCCCAGCGCCGGTTCTGGTAGACGCTGAGCAACACGCCCTGGCGTTCAGCCGCGGTGATCAGCACCCGGGCCTGCTCGGCGTTGGCGGCGAAAGGTTTATCGCTGACCACGGCGACGCCGTGCTCGATGGCCTCCAGCACCAGCGCCGGGCGACCTTTAAGCGTGGTGGAAATCACCAGGGCGTCAACGCCGGCCTCGACGATCTGGCCGATGCTGTCAAAGGCTTTAACCCCTGGAAGATCAGTGCTCAATTGCTGACGGCGCTCGGGTGAACGAGTCACCACACCAACAAAAGTAGCGCCGGGCAGGGTTGCAATCAGTGGCGCATGAAAGAAGCGCCCTCCGTGGCCATAGCCGACCAGTCCAATTCGCATACATTCACTCCTTCATTGAAGTGCACACCCAATCCAACTGTGGGAGGGGGCTTGCCCCCGATGGCGGTGGATCAGATCCAGATTCATTAGCTGACCCACTGCTATCGGGGGCAAGCCCCCTCCCACATTGACCGCGTGTTAGCCGCAGAAGGCAGGGTTGCAGTCAGTGGCGCATGAAAGAAGCGCCCTCCATGGCCATAGCCGACCAGTCCAATTCGCATACATTCACTCCTTTATTGAAGTGCACACCCAATCCAACTGTGGGAGGGGGCTTGCCCCCGATGGCGGTGGATCAGATCCAGATTCATTAGCTGACCCACTGCTATCGGGGGCAAGCCCCCTCCCACATTGACCGCGTGTTAGCCGTAGAAGGCAGGGTTGCAATCAGTGGCGCATGAAAGAAGCGCCCTCCGTGGCCATAGCCGACCAGTCCAATTCGCATACATTCACTCCTTTATTGAAGTGCACACCCAATCCAACTGTGGGAGGGGGCTTGCCCCCGATGGCGGTGGATCAGATCCAGATTCATTAGCTGACCCACTGCTATCGGGGGCAAGCCCCCTCCCACATTGACCGAGTGTTAGCCGCAAAAGGCAGGGTTGCAGTCAGTGGCGCATGAAATAAGCGCCCTCCGTGGCCATAGCCGACTAGTCCGATTCGCATACATTCACTCCTTCATTGAAGTGCACACCCAATCCAACTGTGGGGGGGGCAAGCCCTCTCCCACATTGACCGAGTGTTAGCCGCAGAAGGCAGGGTTGCAGTCAGTGGCGCATGAAAGAAGCGCCCTCCGTGGCCATAGCCGACTAGTCCGATTCGCATACATTCACTCCTTCATTGAAGTGCACACCCAATCCAACTGTGGGAGGGGGCTTGCCCCCGATGGCGGTGGATCAGATCCAGATTCATTAGCTGACCCACTGCTATCGGGGGCAAGCCCCCTCCCACATTGACCGCGTGTCAGCCGTAGAAGCGCGGACGCTCAGGCAGGCTGACCTGGACAATTTGCCCACTGCCTTGGGCCTCGATACATGCATCCGCCGCGACTGCCGCCGCAAACCCATCCCACGCCGACGGCCCGCCCACTTGCCCGGCGCGCACGCTGTCGATGAACGCCTGCAACTCGACGTCATAGGCGCCGATAAAGCGGTCTTTCCAGTCCATCAGAATCGCATTGGACAGCTTGGCTTCGCTGCGCAATTGCACCTGCGACGGTTCCGGCAGCTTGGCGATACCGGTCTCCCCCACCACTTCGCACTGAATGTCGTAGCCGTACTGGCAGTTCACAAACACTTCCACATCGATGCGCGTGCCCTTGGCGGTTTCCAGCAGCACGATCTGCGGATCGCGCAGATGGGCCAGGGCCTTGCTGGTCTTGCGCGGGAACACCACTTGCACCGACACATAGTCGTCGTCGAGCAGCCAACGCAACACATCCAGCTCGTGAATCAGGGTGTCGGTGATCGCCATGTCGGTCTTGTAGTTCTCGCCCACCCGCGGGTTGCGGTGCGCGCAGTGCAGCATCAGCGGCTCGCCGATCCGGCCGCTGTCGATCACCGCTTTGAGGGCGCGATAACCTTCGTCATAGGGGCGCATGAAGCCCACTTGCACCAGGCGCTTGCCGTGCGCCACTTCAGCCTCGACGATCCTGCGACAGCCTTCGGCGGTGACCGCCAGGGGTTTTTCGCAGAACACCGGTTTGCCCGCCTCGATGGCGGCGAGCACGAATGCCTCATGGCTCGGGCCCCAGGAAGTGACGAGAATGGCTTCGACCTGAGGCGAACGGATCAGCGCATGGCTGTCCGGATACACCTCGGCGTCCAGTTTCAGATCCGCCACCACCTTGGCGGCCTGCTCCAGGTCGATGTCGGTCACCGCCACCACCTGGCTGTTGAGCAAGGTCTGGCTGCAACGACGAATATGGTCCCGGCCGATAGCGCCCGTACCGATAACACCCAGCTTCAACGACATACATTCACTCCTCTTGTTATTAGTACTGCCGGGCCTTGGCCAGCTGTTCATTGAGTTTTTTCGCCGCCGCGTTGGTGCGTTCGCTGGTGGAGACCTGCGCCACACCCACCCGCCACCACGACAGGTAGCCGTGGATCATGGTCTTGGGCAGCACCTTGATATCGATCAGCGTCGACACCGTTTGCGTGCGCGCATCGGCCAGCGCCGCTTCGAGCTGTTCGACGCTACTGACCTTGTAAGTCTTGCAACCGTAGGCCGCCGCACTCATGGCGAAATCCACCGGCACCAGGCCGCCGTCGAGCTTGCCGCTCTCGGGGTTGCGGTAGCGGAACTCGGTGCCGAAGCTGTCCATGCCGTTGCCGATCTGCAGGTTGTTGATGCAACCGAAAGCCATGTTGTCCAGCAGCACCACGTTGATCTTGCGGCGTTCCTGGATCGAGGTGGCCAGCTCCGAGTGCAGCATCATGTAGGAGCCATCACCGACCAGCGCATAGACCTCGCGCGTCGGCTCGGCGAGTTTCACGCCGAGGGCGGCGTTGATCTCGTAGCCCATGCACGAATAACCGTACTCGACGTGGTAAGTGTTGACGCCCTTGCTGCGCCAGCTGCGCTGCAGGTCGCCGGGCAGGCTGCCGGCGGCGGCGACGATGATCGCGTCGTCGGCCAGCGCCTGGTTGAGCACGCCGAGGACCCGGCTTTGGGTCAGGCACGAACCGGTCAGCTCGATAAATTCGCGCAGCACGCCGCGGTCGAGGTGGTCGTCGACCTCGGGGACGAAGTCGTCACTGGCGTATTCCAACTGATGCACCCGGTCGACTTCAGCATCCAGTTGCGCCCTGGCATCGCGCACCTGCTCGCCCCAACCGGCGCGATAATCGCCCAGCGCTGCGGCCAATGCCTCAAGGGCGACTCGTGCATCCGCCAGCACTTGCACGCCATCGAGTTTCAACGCATCGCCGGGGCTGATGTTGAGGTTGAGGAACCGCACCTCGGCGTGCTTGAACAACGACTTCGACGACGTGGTGAAATCGGTGTAGCGCGTGCCGATCCCGATGATCAGGTCGGCCTCGGCGGCCAACAGGTTCGCGGCCAGGCAGCCGGTTTCGCCGATCCCGCCGACGTTCAGCGGATGGCTGGACAGCACCGCACTCTTGCCCGCCTGGGTTTCGGCGAAGGGCATCTCGAAGCGTTCGGCAAATGCCTGCAGGGCCGCATTCGCCCCGGAGTACTTGACCCCGCCGCCGCAGATGATCAACGGCTTGCGCTTGCCCTCGAAGGCCGCCACGGCATCGCCGATCATCGCCTCAGTGGGCGGGCGCCGGTCGAGGCGATGGACACGTTTTTGCAGGAAGTAATCCGGGTAATCCCAGGCCTCGGCTTGCACGTCCTGCGGCAGCGCCAGGGTGACGGCACCGGTTTCGGCCGGGTCGGTGAGCACGCGCATGGCGTGGATCGCCGCGCTCATCAATTGCTCGGGGCGGTTGATGCGGTCCCAGTATTTGCTCACCGAACGGAAGGCGTCGTTGGTGCTGATGCTCAGGTCATGGAACTGCTCGATCTGTTGCAGCACCGGGTCGGGCTGGCGGCTGGCGTAGACATCGCCAGGCAATAGCAGCAACGGAATGCGGTTGGCCGTGGCGGTCGCGGCAGCGGTCAGCATATTCGCCGCCCCCGGGCCGACCGACGCGGTACACGCGTAGATCTTGCGGCGCAGGTGCTGTTTGGCAAACCCGATGGCGGCGTGGGCCATGCCTTGCTCGTTGCGGCCCTGATGCACCACCAGGTCGCCGCTGTCCTGCTCCAGCGCCTGGCCCAGGCCGAGCACGTTGCCGTGGCCGAAAATGGTGAACACCCCGGCCACGAACTTGCTCTGCACACCATCGACTTCGATGTATTGGTTATCCAGAAATTTCACCAGGGCCTGGGCCATGGTCAAACGAGTGGTGGTCATGTCGCGCCCCTTAAAGGTCCAGCAGCCAGCTGTGCTGCGGGTCGTTATGAAAATGCCAGGCGCGCTTGGGGCCGGCCATTACGTTGAGGTAGTAGGACTCGTAGCCATACGGCACGCTCACCGGGTGGTACCCCTTGGGCACCACCACCAGGTCGCTGTTTTCCACGGCCATGGCCTCATCGATGCTGCGGTCGTCGGTGTACACCCGCTGGAACACGAAGCCCTGGGGCGGGTTGACCTGGTGGTAATAGGTTTCTTCGAGAAAGCTCTGGTGCGGCAGGTCGTCGGTGTCGTGCTTGTGCGGCGGGTAGCTCGACGAATGCCCGGACGGCGTGCGGACTTCCACCACCAGCAGGGAGTGGGCGGGCTCGCTGTCGGGCAGGATGTCGCACACGTAACGGGTGTTGGCGCCTTTGCCGCGCACGCTGCGCTTGCACTGTTCGGGGCGGATCAAGCGCGGCGCGAAACCCGTCGCGCCAGGCGCGGCGCAGACCGCGAGCTGCACGTCGCTCAATGCCGTCACCTGGGCGTCGGTGCCCGGCGGCAGGTAAGCGGCAAAGGGCGATTTGTCTTCAAACACCGACTGACGATCGCCGAGGTTCTGCCAGTTGAACCCCTCGCCTTCGATCGTCACCCGGCCGCTGAGCAGCACCAGGCACAGCTCCTGGTCGCCGGCCGTGACTGGCAGGGTTTCGCCCAGGCTCAGGCGGTAGGCGGCAAAGCCGACGTAGGCCAGGCGGCCCGCTTCGAGGGCGACCATGGTTTGCCCGCGCTTATTGCTCTTGACCAGCAAGCTCATTGCCCCGTCCTCTCGTTCAGCAGCGCACGCAAGGTGTCATAACCTTTTTTCGCATAGATATAGCTCGGCGCGACAGCCGGGTCCTGCTCGGCTTCGACCACCAGCCAGCCTCGGTAATGCGCGGCCAGCAGCACGTCGAGCAACGCGGCAAAGTCGATATCGCCGTCACCCGGCACGGTGAAGGTGCCGTTGACGATGCAGTCGGGGAAGCTCCACATCTGGTTGCGCGCCAGTTGCACCACTGCTTTGCGCACGTCCTTGAAATGCACATGGCACACGCGGTCGATGTGCTTGCGCAGTACGTCGAGGGGTTCGCCGCCACCCATGTAGCAATGGCCCGAATCGAACAGCAGGCCGACTTCGGGGCCGGTGCGGCGCATCAGTTGATCGATGTCCTCCGGCGATTCGACATAGGCGCCCATATGGTGGTGGTAGGCCAGGCGCACGCCCTGGGACAGGGTAAAGCGCGCCAGTTCGGTGAGCTTGTCGGCGTAGTCCTGCCAGGCCTGCTCACTGTGGAAACGCGGGCGTTCGATCAGGCGGATGCGGGAGCCCTGGATCGAATCGGCCACTTCGCCGTAGACCAACACCGTGGCGCCATTGTGTTTGAGCAACTCGACGTGAGCGGCGATGGCTTCGATTTCCTCCGCCACCGACCGCTGGGCCAGACGGCTGGAGTACCAACCGGAGACCAGCGCCAGGTCGTAGGGGCGCAACACATCGGCGACGCCCTTGGCGTCCTTGGGGAATTTGCCGTTGAGTTCAAAACCCTCGTAGCCGATCTGCTTGCCTTCGCTCAACGCCGTGCTCAGGGGCGTTTCGCCGCCCAGGGCCGGCAGGTCGTCGTTGCTCCAGGAGATCGGGTTGATGCCAATTCGGATTGCGGGCATGGCTGCACCTTTATTATTTTCAGGTATCACTGAGATCTGCATTATGTGGGAGGGAGCTTGCTCCCGATGGCAGTGTGTCAGGCAACACTTCTGTAACTGCACCACCGCCATCGGGAGCAAGCTCCCTCCCACATTGGATTACATTTCAAATTAAGAACTGCGTTCAGCCTCTGGCACTGCACCAGGCGCTGATCAATTGCTCGAAAGTGGCCCGGACTTGGCGGATCAGGGTCTCGTCATCAATCTCCCCCGCCATCCACGCGCGACTCGGCTCCTGGAAAATCGTGCGTCCCACGGCAAAACCACGGCAGGTGCGACTCTGGCTGGCTTGGCGGAAGCCCTCGGCCAGGCACTCGGCCGAGGCATTCAGGCCCAGCAGCACCACGCCGCGGCAGTACGGGTCGCGTTCCTCGATCAGTTCGTCGAGTTTTGTCCAGTCCTCGGCCGACTGTGCCTCGATTTTCCACCACGCCGGGTAGATCCCCAGGTTGTACAGGCGCTTGAGGCTGCGGTAGAGCACATCGGGGTAGGTCGAGGGGTGATCCTTGGGCGGGATGACTTCCAGCAACAGTTCATGCCCGCTGACCAGCGAAGCCTCGTACACCGCCTTGAGTTGCGCTTCCTGTTCCAGACGCAGCAGCGGTTCGTCATCGGGGTGGTATTGCACCAGGCATTTGATGATTTGCTCCTGGGGCCAGGCGATCAGGTTGCTGCCGATCGAGCGGCCGTGTTCGAACGCCAGGGGCCGCGAGTTCTGCACCTCCACCGGGCGTGCGATCCACCAGCCGCGACCGCTGGCGGCGTTGAGCGCGTCCTGGCCGAAGCGCTGGTCGGCGAGCAAACCGACATCGGCCTCGATGCCCTGCCCGCGCAGCGTCTTCTCCACGCGTTCGACGGCCTGGATAAACAGCTGCTTGATCGTACTGATGCGGCTCGGGTCCTGGCCGCCGCGTTGCGCCAGGTCGACCAATTGCCAGCGGTGGTCGAAGGCGAACACGAACAGTTGCTTCCAGGCCTTGCGTGGCACCGTGACCCGATGCAGGCGCTGCAGGGTCACGTCTTGATCGGGACGGGTGATCGGCACCGGGCTGTTGAACAGGTAATCCAGTTCGGCCGGCGTCGGCATGGCCGGTGCGCAGGCGTGGCGCGACACCACCAGGCCGCCGCAGGCATTGGCCAACTGGCTGCATCGCGCGTCGCTGGCATCGTTCAGCCAGCCGCTGAGAAAGCCGGCCATGAACGCATCGCCGGCGCCCAGCACGTTAAGCACTTCAACGCGCACGCCGGGGTAGATCGCACCCTCTTCCAAACGGGCCGGGATCGCGCCGTGGATCACCGTGCAGCCCTGCGGGCCGAGCTTGACCACCAGGGTCGCCGGGGTCAGTTCACGGACGGTGCGCAGGGCGCCGAGCAAATCTTCACTGCCGCCGGCGATCAGGAATTCTTCTTCAGTACCGACGATCAGGTCGAAGCGCGGCAGGATGCTCTGCACGTGCTGGCTGACGCTCTGGTCGGCGACAAACCGGGTTTCGCCATCGGCCTTGCCCGCCAGGCCCCACAGCACCGGGCGGTAGTCGATGTCGAGCACGCGCTGGACGTTGTGTCTGGCCGCGTAATCCAGGGCCTGGACGCTGGCCTTGTACACAGCGTCGGTGGAGAAATGCGTGCCGGTGATCAACAGGGCCTTGCTCGAGGCGATAAAGGCTTCGCTGATGTCTTCGGCGCGCAGGGCCATGTCGGCGCAGTTTTCGCGGTAGAACACCAGGGGGAAGGTTTCGCGGTCCTTGAGGCCCAGCAGCACCAGCGCGGTAAGGCGTTGCGGGTCGACCTTGATGCCGCTGACATCGCAGCCTTCACGGGCCAGGGATTCCGTCAGGAACCGGCCCATATGGTCGTCCCCTACCCGGCTCAACATCGCCGACTTGAGGCCCAGGCGCGCGGTGCCGAAGGCAATGTTGGCGGAAGAACCGCCGAGGTACTTGGCAAAGCTGGACACATCCTCAAGCCGCGCACCGACTTGCTGCGCATAGAGGTCGACGCCCAGGCGCCCGAGGCAAATCAGATCCAATTGACGCCCACTGGCAAAACGAGTCTGGCCCATGCTGGCTCCTGTTATTTTTATCAGCCTGCGTTGTGCCGCCGTGGCGACGGCACACGCTCTTGGTGGGAGCAGACTAGAACGTTCAGCGAGCCCAATCAATATTTATTCCATAATTATTTTTGGTAGAATATTTTTTCCAATACGTCAGCATAGGGGCACGCCAGCGACAGTGCATCGTTTCAGCCGCCCACTCGCTGGCGCATGCCGGGGTATTTTTTTGCGCCTACCCTGTAGACTTGCGCCCACTATCAGCGCACCAGATGAACCCGCCAGAAGGATTGCCCATGTCCCGCACCGATCAGCCGGCCACGCCCGAGACCGCTTCCCAAGACACTCTCGCCAGCCCTGCGATCAATGCCGAACGCCTGTTGCAGCTGATCACCGACGAATACGAAAGCCTGCCACGCCAGCTCAAGCGCATCGCCAGCTACATGAGCCAGCAGAGCGACCGGATCATGGTCGACCGCATCAGCGACATCGCCCGCGAATGCGAAGTGCATCCGTCGGCCATCGTGCGGTTCTCCCAGCGTTTCGGCTTCAGCGGGTTCAGTGAGATGCAGGCGCTGTTTCGCGAGGCGTACACCCACAAGACCACGCCGGTGCAGAACTATCAGCAGCGCATCCGCAGCATGATCGCCAACAAGTCGCAGAAGGCCAGCGGCGGCGACCTGGCGCGCGAGTGTGTCAATGCCACGCTTTCGGGCATCGAGCGCCTGGGCCTGGAACTGGATGACGCGGCGTTCGAAAAAGCCGTCGACCTGGTGGTCAACGCCGACAACATCTACGTGGTTGGCGTGCGCCGTTCGTTTGCGGTGGCTGATTATCTGGTCTACAACCTGCAGCACACCAACAAGCGCATCCACCTGATCTCAGGCCTGGGCGGCAGCTACCGCGAGCAGATGCGCAGCGTGCGCGCCAATGACCTGGTGATCGCCATCAGCTTCACGCCCTACGGCAAAGAAACCCAGCACTGCCTGCGTATCGCCCAGCACCACCAGGCCAAGACCCTGATCATTACCGACAGCAACCTGTCGCCCCTGGCCAAGCGCGCGAACGCAGTGCTGTTGGTCAATGAAGGCTCGTCGTTTGCCTTCCGTTCGTTGAGCGCCACGTTGTGCCTGTGCCAGGCGCTGTTCATTGCGGTGGCGTATCGCCTGGAGTTGAAGGTGGATGAGATTCATGAGCAGGTGGGCTTCGACGACTGACGGAGGATCCGTCACCGGAGCCGCCGATTGACACGCCTTCATCGCAGGCAAACCCGCACATCGGAGTAGGCGGGGTTTATGAAAACTGTGTCAGTTTTGCCAACATGAAGTTTTATTTAGGAAGCGTTCAGCCATTTCTTGGCAAAATGCCCACACTTCTAGTGTGAATCGCTCACCAGGTAATCCTATGACCCGCATTTTGACCATTGAGGATGACGCCGTAACGGCCCGCGAGATCGTCGCCGAGCTGAGTAGCCATGGACTGGATGTTGATTGGGTGGACAACGGCCGCGAAGGCCTGGTCCGCGCCGTGAGTGGTGATTACGATCTGATCACCCTCGACCGTATGTTGCCGGAACTCGATGGCCTGGCCATCGTCACCACCCTGCGCACCATCGGCGTGTCGACGCCGATCCTGATGATCAGCGCACTCTCCGATGTCGACGAGCGGGTGCGCGGCCTGCGCGCCGGTGGGGATGACTACCTGACCAAGCCGTTCGCCTCCGATGAAATGGCCGCCCGCGTCGAAGTGCTGCTGCGGCGCAAAAGCACTGTCAAGGAATTCGAAACCGCGCTGCGCGTGGCCGACCTCGAGCTGAACCTGATCAGCCGTGAAGCCAGCCGCGCCGAGCAGCCGCTGAGCCTGCTGCCCACCGAATACAAACTGCTGGAATTCCTGATGCGCAACACCGGGCAGATCCTGTCGCGGATGATGATCTTCGAGGAAGTCTGGGGTTATCACTTCGACCCCGGGACCAACCTGATCGATGTCCACATCGGTCGCCTGCGCAAGAAGATCGATCCACCGGGCCTCACGCCGCTGATCCGCACGGTACGAGGTTCCGGGTATGTCATTGCTGAACCCCTCTAAGGGCTGGCGTTCCTCCAGCAGCCGCTTGCTGGCGCTGTACAGTTCGCTGTTCGTGGCTTGGAGCTGCATCCTCATGGGGGTGCTGTATTACGAGGTGTCCGGTTACCTCAGCGACCTCTCGCGCCATTCGCTGATGCAGCGCCAGCACCTGTTCCAGCGGTTCGACGGCGAAGAACTGTTGGAAGCCCTGACCACCAGCATGACCTTCGACATGAAGGGCGTGGACGCCTATGGTCTGTTCGATGAGCAATTTCGCCCATTGAACGGACCGATCCAGGCGATACCGCCCGACTTGCCCCTGGACGGCAAGATCCACGCCCTGGCCAATTGCGTCGACTCCGACGACCCGAAACTGCCCAAAGACAGCTGCGACGCCGTGGTCACCCACACCGCCGATGGCCGCTGGCTGGTGCTGGTGCGCGCCAACGGTTCGCTGTTCGGCGTAACCCGGATCATCTGGCACGCGCTGCTGTGGGCGGTGTCGCTGACCATCATCCCCGGCGCCGCCGGCTGGCATTTGCTGCGCCGCCGCCCATTGCGACGGATTCGCGGGATCCAGGCCAGCGCCGAGGCCATCGTCGCCGGCGACCTCACCCATCGCCTGCCGCTGTCGAACCGGCGTGACGAACTGGACATGCTCGCCGCCATCGTCAACGCCATGCTCGACCGCATCGAGAAGCTGATGAACGAGGTCAAAGGCGTGTGCGACAACATCGCCCACGACCTGCGCACCCCGCTCACCCGCTTGCGCGCGCAGCTCTATCGCATCAAGCAACAAGCCGAACACGACTCGGCCCACGCGGTGCAACTGGACGACGCCATCGCGGAAACCGACACGCTGATGGCGCGCTTTCGCGGGTTGTTGCGGATCTCGGAGCTGGAAGACCACCAACGCCGCTCGGGCTTCTTGGTGATGGACCCACTGCCGCTGCTGCGCGAACTGCACGACTTCTACCTGCCCCTGGCCGAGGAAGGCGAACTGCAACTGGTGCTCGACACCCCGCCATCCCTGCCCTGGATCACTGGCGACCGGGCCTTGCTGTTCGAGGCCCTGGCCAACCTGCTGAGCAACTCGATCAAGTTCACCCCCGCGGGCGGCGAAGTGATTTTGCGCGCGGTCAACGATGCGGGCAGCACGCGTATCGAAGTCCACGACTCCGGCCCCGGCATCCCAACAGCGGAACGCAAGGCAGTGTTCCAGCGGTTCTATCGCGTGGATGAAAGCGACCAGCAAGGTGGGTTTGGGCTGGGCTTGTCGATTGTCGCGGCGATCATCAACCTGCACGGTTTCAAGCTGGACGTCGGCACCAGCCAACGCGGCGGTGCGCGGTTGGTGCTGGAGTGTCGCCAGCAACTGATGCCCAAATAAACCAGACACGACACCGATCGAAACGGTGGGAGGGGGCTTGCTCCCTCCCACATTGGGTGTCGCTTGCCCGATCGATCAGGTCAAGCCGGGAAGTTGGCGCGCAGCGCCTCAAGCCCACCGCGGTACACGCCGGCAAACAAAGCCTCCACCGCCTCGTCGGTGGTGCCCGGCGCCGGGGTGAACACGCCCGACCACGTCACCTTCGCCGACGACTCCGTCAGGGCTTCGACCCGCAACGTCGCCAGGTAGGCACTCACCGGAAACGGCGACTCCTCGATACTGTAGCTGTAAGTGCGGGCCACGTTATCAAAGGTCTGCAAGCGCTCCACCACCACGCCGCCATCGGCGGTCTTCAGGTGACGCACGCGCCCGCCGTCGCCCGGCTTGCTCTCGACGATCAATGGCAGCCAGTCCGGCAGCGCGTCAAAACCGCCGACCAATTGCCACACCTGATCGGCCGAAACCGGAACTTCAATGACAGAAGAAGCTGTAGGCACAATCAATACTCCAGACAATAGAAATTCAGATCGCCAGATCCATCGCACCGACAGTCGCTGGCGATCGGGGTTAAACACTGTACGCCAGCCGATTCGTCACTTCACCCAGATTCGTGGTGCGACGGAGGCTCGATAAGCCCCTGCGCTCCTGACCATTCGTCGCCTTGTTTTCAGGCCCGGCGCAGACACTCTGCGTAGCCTCGTTCTGAAACCCGCACGCCAGAGCCGCCAAACAGCCCAAACAGCTGCCCATGTGCGGTGCAGCAACTCGTTCTGTACCTGTTAAAAATGACAGTTGTAGGCCTGCTGACGGCGGCCTTCACTGTTACGCAAGGCCTGCGGGGCGTCCTTGTCCCCCGCAGATGGTTTCACCCACCAGGGAAGGACAGCCCATGCAGCGCACATTCAAGAAGCTAATGGTTCCAGTGCTGTTAAGTGTTGGCGTATCGTTTTGCGGACATAGCGCAAGCGCCAACGCAGCCACATTCGTCAGTTCAGGTCACGCGGCCGGACCGCAATGCGCGACCTCCGGGATCAACGACAATGGTCAGGCGGTCGGTAACTGCAACTCGGCGACGCCGAGTACCAACCCCAACCCGTGGTTCTCATCGACACTGGCAGGTCCCCAACAAGTGCTGTTGCCATTGGTCACGGGACAACCGTGCAGCGTCAGCGCAATTGCCAACAATGGCTGGATGGTGGGGCTGTGCGCCAATGTCGGCAATGTCGCTTTGGGCGTGTATTGGAACGCGGCGACGCCCGGCAACCCGCCGACCGCCATGGCTCCGCTGCCTTTTTCATTGCTGTTGCCGCCGCTACGCCCCGCCGACAAGCAGACAGTCCCTACTGCGCAAAATCAGAACGGTATGGTGCTCGCACAGAGCCTGAGTGCAAACGAACAGGCAACGGTGGTGGTCTATGCTGCGGGTAGCGCGACGCCACAGCGTGTATCGGGCTGGGGTAACAACTGCTCCGGTGTCGACCTGACTGAAACCTTGACGAATGGCTGGCCACGCATCCTCATGAATTGCCCAGGAGCGAACGGTACGCCTGAGATCACCTCGGCCAGTTGGAGCGGGAGTGGATTTTCCCTCGTGACGCCGCCGCTTCCGGCAGGCGCCAGCTACTGTGAGGCCGTGGACATGAACGATGCAGGTCAGTTCGTCGGCACCTGCACGTTCCCCGGTTCGTCCCCCGATACGCTCCAGACCGCCTATTGGGCCTCTGCAACTAGCACACCGTTGCTGCTGACAATGCCGTTGAATGCACAGAACGTGGCAATGGCAATCAATGCCCGTGGGCATGTGGTGGCCTATGGCAGGAACCCATTGGGCCTCCTGACACTTCTCTTCTGGCCAGACCCCACCAACTCTTTCACCGTAGCGCCCATCCAGCCATTGCCGGGCAGTAATCAGACCAACTTTGCAGGTTTTGGGGATAACGACAGCGTCGCCATGACTTGCCTGAACAGTAACCAATACCCCACTGCCTGCAGTTGGACGCCCTCGGGAGGCACCGTATCCGTGGTGGGTCTTGGCGGAACGTCCAGCGAGTCGAGCGGCATTTCGCCTAGCGGCGTATTTATTTTTGGTACGGCGACGGATACCTCCAACGATTTCAATGCGGTGGGAGCTACGTTGCCCTGAACAAGGAGCCCGTTTTGCGGCGTGGCCTGGCACAGACTGTTAAGTTGGAGGTGCGTGATGTCTCACAGACTACCGGCAAAATTCCCGGTCGCAATGTTATTTGCAATAGCTAGCACGTTGGCTGCGGATGCGATGGCCATTCCGTTAGCCGATGGAAAAAAACAGGCGTACCTGAGCTGCATAGCGAAACACGCCGCCCCGGACCTATTGCGGAAAGGGGCTAGCCTCAAGCAGTACGAAAAGGAGCAATTGCGCTCTTCCGTTTTGCCCTGCCTGTCAACGATTCGATAAAAGCTGGCAAGGCCCTTTCACAACGCGCCCCCAGCTACCAGGCAAGTTGCTCGCGCAACTTGAACCACAGCATCCCCAACGCCAACAACGGCGAGCGCAACAGTTTGCCGCCCGGAAAGGTCATGTGCGGGACCTGGCTGAACACCTCCAAGCCCTGACTGTGCCCGGCATGAATGGCTTCAGCCAGCAGCCGCGCGCACCAATGGGTCACATTCAGCCCATGCCCGGAATAACCCTGGGCGTAGAACACATTCGGGTACTGCTTCAACCGCCCGACCTGGGGGAAGCGATTGGCGGTGATGCCGATCTTGCCGCCCCACTGGAACTCGATCGCGGTATTGGCCAGTTGCGGGAATACCTGGAGCATCTTCGGTCGCATATACGCGGCGATGTCCTGCGGATCACGCCCCGAATAATGGCAGGCGCCGCCGAACAACAGGCGTCGGTCGGCGGTCAGTCGGTAGTAGTCCAAGCCGACTTTCTGGTCGCACAGCGCCAGGTTCTGCGGGATCAATTGCTCGGCCAGCCCTTCCGTTAACGGTTCGGTGGCGATGATGTAGCTGCCGGCAGGCAGTACCTTGCCGCTCAAGCGCGGCTCCAACGCCTCCAAGTGTGCATTGCAGGCCAGCACCAGGTTGCTGGCACGCACCGTGCCGCCGGCGCAGCGTACCTGCACGGTGTCGCCGTGGAGCAGTTCCAACGCTGGGGTGTGCTCGAAAATCCGCACCCCCAGGGACTCGGCGACCCGCGCCTCGCCCAACACCAGATTCAATGGGTGCAGGTGCCCGGACCCCATGTCCACCAGGCCGCCGGCATAGACCTGCGAGCCGACGACCTGGTGCATATCCTGCGGACCTACCACACGGACCTCATGGTTGTAGCCCTGCGCCAACAGGCGCTCCTGCTCGCCCTTGAACGCGGCGAACTGCGCCGCGGTATTGGCCAGTTCGCAAAAGCCCCAGCGCAGGTCGCAGTCGATACCCTGCGTGCGAACGCGTTCCCCCACCAACGTGACCGAATCAATCCCGGCCCGCTCCAGATAACGCACGCCCTCCTCGCCCACATACTTGGCAAAGCCCGACACGTCGTGGCCGATGCCGCGAATCAATTGCCCGCCGTTGCGCCCGCTGGCGCCCCAACCGATGCGCCGCGCCTCCAGCAGGATCACCGACAGCCCGCGCTGGGCCAGTTCGATGGCGGTATTGACCCCGGTGAACCCACCGCCGATCACACACACATCCGCGCTCAAGTCGGCGGCCAAGGCCGGACGCTCGGGCATGGCATTGGCCGAGGCCCGGTAATAGGACCGGGCGTGGTCGTTCGATTGGATCATTTGTCGGTCTTCACTTTGCTCCAGGCGCGGGTCATCAGGCGCATGGTCGCCGGGGTCGGCGTGGTGGAAATATAGAG
This sequence comes from Pseudomonas veronii, assembly GCF_002028325.1. NCBI lineage: Bacteria > Pseudomonadati > Pseudomonadota > Gammaproteobacteria > Pseudomonadales > Pseudomonadaceae > Pseudomonas > Pseudomonas veronii. The sequence continues at coordinate 3,957,841 of NZ_CP018420.1, forward strand.
TTTGTCGAGCACGGCCTGGGACGGGTACACCTCAGGGTTGTTCACCAATTCCGGGTCCATGAAGGCATTGGCTGCCGGGTTGGCGTTGGCATAGCCGACCGAGGCGCTGACTTTGGCGATGACTTCAGGGTCGAGCAGGTAGTTGATAAACGCATGGGCTGCTTTCGGGTTGCTCGCATCGGCGGGGATCGCCAGCAGGTCGAACCACAGGTTGGAGCCTTCCTTGGGAATCGAATAGGCAATGTTCACCCCGTTCTTGGCTTCCTTGGCGCGGTTGGCGGCCTGGAACACGTCGCCGGAATAACCGAACGCCACGCAGATATCGCCGTTGGCCAAATCCGAGATGTACTTGGAGGAATGGAAGTAGGTGATGTAAGGCCGCAGCGTCAACAGCTTGGCTTGCGCCTGTTTGTAGTCTTCAGGGTTCTCGCTGCGCGGGTCCTTGCCCATGTAGTTGAGGATCGCCGGGAACAACTCATCCGCCGAGTCGAGGAAGGCCACGCCGCACTGGTTGAGCTTCTTGAGGTTCTCCGGCTCGAACAGCACCGCCCACGAATCGATATGGTCGATGCCGAGCACCTGCTTGACCTTGTCGACGTTGTAGCCGATGCCGTTGGTGCCCCACAGGTACGGCACCGAGTGCGCGTTGCCCGGGTCGTTTTTCTCCAGCAGCTTGAGCAGCTTGGGGTCGAGGTTCTTGAAATTGGGCAACTGCGCGCGGTCGAGCTTGAGGAACGCGCCGGCCTTGACCTGGCGCGCCAGGAAGTGGTTGGACGGCACCACCACGTCATACCCGGTGCGCCCCGCCAGCAGCTTGCCCTCCAGGGTTTCGTTGGAGTCGAATACGTCGTAGATCACCTTGATCCCCGTCTTGGCCTGGAAGTCGGCCAAGGTGGTTTCACCGATGTAGTCGGTCCAGTTGTAGACACTGACCGTCGGCTCCGCCTGCGCGGCGCTGCTGAATGCCGCCACCAGGGCCAGCGGGAGAAGTTTTTTCATCAGACGCATATCGACACCCCTTTATGATTGTTTAGACGCTCAACAGCAGGAACTCACGCTCCCAGGAACTGATCACCCGCTTGAAATTCTCATGCTCGGCGCGTTTGACCGCGACGTAGCCGCGCACGAACTTGTCGCCCAGGTATTGCTTGACCGTCGCGCACTCCTCCATACGCACCAGCGCATCCTCGAGCGTGATCGGCAGGCGCAGGTTGCGCCGCTCATAGGCGCGGCCTTCCACCGGCGCGCTCGGCTCGATCTTTTCGATCATGCCCAGGTAGCCACACAACAGGCTGGCGGCGATCGCCAGGTACGGGTTGGCATCCGCGCCGGGCAGGCGGTTTTCCACGCGCATGGCGTCGGGGTTCGATGTCGGCACGCGCAGGCCGACAGTGCGGTTTTCTTCGCCCCATTCCACGTTGACCGGCGCCGAGGTGTCCGGCAGGAAGCGGCGGAACGAATTCACGTTGGGCGCAAACATCGGCAGCAGCTTGGGGATGTACTTCTGCAGGCCGCCGATGTGGTGCAGGAACAGCGTGCTCATCCGACCGTCGGCGTCGACGAACACCGGCTTGCCCGTGGCGATGTCGACCACGCTCTGGTGCAGGTGCATGGCGCTGCCCGGCTCGTCGGCCACCGGCTTGGCCATGAAGGTCGCGGCGACGTTGTGCTTGAGCGCGGCTTCGCGCAGGGTGCGTTTGAACACGGTGATCTGGTCGGCAAGATCCAGGGCGTCACCGTGGCGGAAGTTGATTTCCATCTGCGCCGGGCCGTCTTCGTGGATCAGTGTGTCGAGGTCCAGGCCCTGGGCTTCGCACCAGTCGTAGACGTCTTCGAACAGCGGGTCGAACTCGTTGGCGGCGTCGATGGAGAACGACTGGCGACCGGTTTCGGCCCGCCCGGAGCGGCCGACCGGGGTTTTCAGCGGCAGGTCCGGGTCATCGCAGCGCTGGGTCAGGTAGAACTCCATTTCCGGCGCGACAATCGGCTGCCAGCCCTGCTCGGCGTAGAGCTGCAGCACCTTTTTCAGCACGTTGCGCGGCGACAGCTCGATGGGGTTACCCTGCTTGTCGAAGGTGTCGTGGATCACGATGGCGGTCGGTTCAATCGCCCATGGCACCACGTAGGTGGCGTGGGCCACCGGGCGGCAGACCATGTCGATGTCGGCCGGGTCGAGCAGGTCGTAGTAGACATCGTCGTCGACAAAGTCCCCGGTTACCGTTTGCAGCAACACACTTTCCGGCAGGCGCATGCCTCGCTCATGCAGGAACTTGTTGGTGGGCGCAATCTTGCCGCGTGCGATGCCAGTCAAATCACTGATCACGCATTCGACCTCGGTAATCTTGTGTTCTTTCAGCCAGGCGGACAGCTGATCGAAGGGGGCGTTCATAAGGACCTCGTCATGGGTGGGAGACTGCACCGGCTTGTACTCCCGGCGCATTGAGGTCTATCTTGGGCTCGCCGCGCCACGGCATCTATCCACTTTGCTCCGAACACAACGCACCAATAGAGTGCGAGCAGGTTCCCCCTATGACACAGGCAACCGCTTTGCGCGTACAGGCCTTCACCACCGGTGATGTGGCCGCTCAATGCCGTGCGACACCCGGCTGGGTGCAGCACTACCAGCAGATGTCCCCCGGGCATTTTGCCGGGCAGATCCGCTACCTCGACCTGCACGGCGTGGAGGTCTACGAAGAGAGCATGAACACCCGGGTGGAGCAGCATTTCAACGCGCCGCCGGGGGCCCTGGCGTTCTGTTTCGACGGCAGCGACAACACGCTGTACCTGCTCAATGGCGAGAGCCGCAACACCTGGATCACCCCGGAGAACTACCGTGAAGTGGCGGTGGTATTCGGGCCGCAGTTCGTGCAGCGCCATCGCTTGGATGTGGCGAAACTCGAAGGGTTGTTCATGGCGCCGCTGACCTGCCAGCAGAATGCGTTGTTCAGCCGCTGGCTCAGTGGCACGCTCACACGGTTGTCCGGCACCACCGACCCGATCAGCCGCGATGCCCTCACCCAGCAGTTGCTCGACGATTGCCTGTTCATTCTCGACAACGCCTGCGTATGCCTGGACCGCCAGTCATTGCAGCGCCGCAGCGAAGAGCGCCGGCTGATGACGCGCATCGGCGAATGGGCGGTCGATGCACCGGATGACACCGTCAACCTGCTGGAGCTGGCGCAGATCGCCGGCGTGCCGTTGCGCCAGTTGCAACAAGGCTTCAAGACCTACACCGGAATGAGCCCGGCGCAGTGGTTGCGTTTGCGCCGCTTGAACGGGGCGCGGCGGGAGTTGTTGAGTTCAGCCGCGGCCACAGTGGCGCAAGTGGCGATGAACTGGTCGTTCTGGCATTTGGGGCGGTTTTCCAATAGCTACCGGGCGTTGTTCAAGGAGCTGCCGAGCGAAACCCTCAAGCGCGCCGTTTGAAACGCACTCTAAATGGTGGGAGGGGGCTTGCCCCCGATGGCAATGGGTCAGTCACCAGGAATATTGACTGAGACACCGCTATCGGGGGCAAGTCGAATCGTCGCACCGCCCCTCCCACATTGGACTGCATCAAGGCTGGACGTTGAGGAAGGTTGCCATCAACGGGTTGACCCGCTCCGCCGCCTCCAACTTTTGAAATACACTCTAAATGGTGGGAGGGGGCTTGCCCCCGATGGCAATGGGTCAGTCACCAGGAATATTGACTGAGACACCGCTATCGGGGGCAAGCCCCCTCCCACATTGAGATATTCGTCGGCCTGAGATCAGTGGTAAGCGGTCGCAATCCGTTCGCGTTTGGTGGCATTGAAAACTACTCGTTACCCTCCCACATTGGACTGCATCAAGGCTGGGAGTTGAGGAAGGTTGCCATCAACTGGTTGACCCGCTCCGCCGCCTCCAACTGCACCATATGCCCCTGCCCCGGCAGGATTTCCACCTGGGCCTCGAGCCCCTCAGCATGTCTGGCCGGGATGATTGCGTCGTCGCTGCCCCAGATCACCAGGCTTGGCTGCTGCCCGACAATATTGCGCAGATCCAGGCGCTGCCGCCCGCCCTCGAACAGCTGGGCATTGAGCTGGCGCAACGCTTGATCCACGCCTTCGAGGCGCTTGAACTTGAGCATGTCCTCCAGCATCTGCCGCGTGACCAGCGCCGGGTCGCTGAACAGTTGAATCAAGTGCGGCTTGAGCGCGTTGCGGTTAGTCGCGTCGGTGAAGCCGTGCAAGTAGTCCGCGTTGATCTCTTCGCCGAGCCCGGCGCTGGCGATCAGGGTCAGCGAGGCGACCCGCGCGGGGGCCTGGCGCGCCACGGTCAGGCTGACCAGGCCACCCATTGAGTGGCCGGCCAGGTGGACGCGGTCGAGCGCGAGATGATCGAGCAACGCTAGCAGCGCCTGGCTCAACTCGTCGGCATCGCCGCTGCGCAGCTGCTTGCCCGACTCGCCATGGCCCGGCAGGTCCAGGGCGATCACCCGGCGCTGCGCCGCCAACCCCGGGTGGTTGAACAGCCAGTTGTTCAAGTCGCCGCCAAACCCGTGAACCAACACCAACGGCGTGCCGCCCTCACCGAGATCGAGATAACGCAACAGCCGCCCGCCCACCTCGACTTTCTGCGCGCTGGGCCCGGATGCTTGCGCCTCGGCCGCACTCGACACGAAGCTGGCCTGGAAACCTTCGATTACCGCATCAATCTCGGCTTCCGTGGCCTCGCCCTCCACCACGATCCCGAGCAGCCCGCCCACCGGCAAGGTCTCGTCGCTCAGCGCCAGCACGCGGCGCAGCACGCCACTGAACGGCGCCTCGACGCTGCTGGAGATCTTGTCGGTCTCCACGTCGAGCACTTCCTCGCCCTTCTCCACCCGGTCGCCCGGCTGTTTGAGCCAGACATCCACGCGGCCTTCGGTCATCGACAAGCCCCACTTGGGCATGGTCAAGATATGGATCATGCGGCAGTCCTCTTATCGGCGATCTTCAACACCGCGGCTTCGATCTTCGCTGCGTTGGGGATGTACAGATCCTCCAGCGCATCGGAGAACGGCACCGGCGTGTGCGGCGCGGTGACCATTTCGATCGGCGCGCGCAAGAACGAAAACCCGCGCTGCGCGACCAGCGCGCTGATATCGGTGGCGATCGAGCAGCGCGGGTTGGACTCGTCGATCACCACCAGGCGGCCGGTCTTCTCCACGCTTTCCAGGATGCTGTCTTCGTCCAGCGGGCTGGTGGTGCGCAGGTCGAGCACTTCGCAGTCGATGCCTTGGCGCGCCAGGTTGGCAGCGGCTTCCAGGGCGATATGCACCATGCGCCCGTAGGTGACCAGGGTCACGTCATTGCCTTCGCGCACGTAATTGGCTTCGCCGAAAGGCACGGTGTACAGCTCTTCCGGCACTTCGCCCTGCAGGCTGTAGAGCATCTTGTGTTCGAGGAAGATCACCGGGTCGTTGTCGCGGATCGCCTGGATCAGCATGCCCTTGGCGTCATAGGGCGTGGCCGGGCACACCACTTTGAGGCCGGGGATGTGCGTCCACATCGAGGTGAGCATCTGCGAATGCTGCGCGGCGGCGCGCAGGCCGGCGCCGTACATGGCGCGCACCACCAGCGGCGTGGCGGTCTTGCCACCGAACATGTAGCGGAACTTGGCGGCCTGGTTGAGCAACTGGTCGAGGCAGCAGCCGAGAAAGTCGACGAACATCAACTCGCACACCGGGCGCATGCCGCGGGTGGCCGCGCCGACCGCCATGCCGACGTAACCGATTTCGGACAACGGCGCATCCAAGACGCGGTCGGGAAACTCCGGGTACAGGCCCTTGGTCACGCCGAGCACGCCGCCCCAGGCATCCTGCTCGCCGGGGGAGCCGGTGCCGCCGGACACGTCCTGGCCGATGATGAACACACTCTGGTCGCGACGCATTTCCTGGGCCAGGGCTTCGTTGATTGCCTGCTGATAACTGATTTTGCGAGCCATGATCAATTCTCCACGGATTATTTTTGTAGTGGGTGGCGATTAGCGGTAAGCGACGTAGACATCACTGAGCAGGTCTGCGGCCTGGGGCTTGGGATCGGACTTGGCCAGGCGCACGGCGTCTTCGATCAGTTGCGCGACCTCCGCGTCGATGCGCTCGAACTGCGCCGCATCGAGCCAGCCTTCGGCGCTGCAGCGTTGGCGAAACAGCACCAGGCAATCGTGGGATTCACGCAGGCTCTTCACTTCGTCGGGGCCGCGATAAGTTTGCGCGTCGCCTTCGAAGTGGCCGTAGAAACGGCTCAACTTGACCTCCACCAGCGTCGGCCCCTGGCCGCTGCGCGCACGTTCCACGGCTACCCCCAGGGCCGCGTGGACGGCGAAGAAATCATTGCCGTCGACGATCACCCCCGGCATGCCGAAGCCCACGGCGCGCTCGGCGATGTCTTTGCACGCTACCGACCAGCCCGAGCCGGTGGCTTCGGCGTAGCCGTTGTTTTCAGCCACGAACAGACACGGCAGTTTCATGATTGCGGCCAGGTTCATGGCCTCGAACACCGCACCCTCGTTGGAGCCGCCGTCGCCGAAAAACGCCACGGCCACGCCCTGGCTGCCCTTGAGCTTGGAGGCCAGCGCCGCCCCGGCCGCCAAGGGCGCGCCGGCACCGACGATGCCGTTGGCGCCGAGCATGCCTTTCTCTTGGTCGGCAATGTGCATGGAACCGCCCTTGCCGCCGCACACCCCGGTTTTCTTGCCGTAGATCTCGGCCATCATGCCGAACACGTCCACGCCCTTGGCGATGCAGTGGCCGTGGCCACGGTGGTTGGAGGCGATGCAATCTTCATCGTTGAGGTGGGCCATGACCCCGGCGGCGCTGGCTTCCTGGCCGGCATACAGGTGGACGAAACCAGGGATCTCGCCAGTGGCGAATTCCACGTGCAGGCGTTCCTCGAAATCGCGGATGGTACGCATCACGGTGTAGGCATGGAGCAGTTGATCAGTAGACAGGTGAGTGGACATCTTGTTGTTCTCCAGGTTGTCTCGACACACAAAAGGCTGGCTGCAGCCAGTTGCAAGACCTTCAGCACAGCCTGTGCCAACGCCTCGAAAAACCTCGCACAGGCTTGATTCAGAGCAGTGCCACGCGGTTGTGCGGCGGCGACCGCCAACCACAGAATGAGACGCGCCATTGCAACCTGCCCGTGGCGTGCGCGGCCGGATGAGACGCTGCGTCTCACACCGGGCAGTTGGTCAGACCGCCCTTGTCCCCCTGCGCGCATGCGCGCTTAATGGCGGGCATAACAACAAAAGATCGAGAACCGGAGGCCTTATGCTCGCCGCGAACTCCAAAGACCATGTCGACTGCGTCAGTCGCGTGGTCCGCAATGCCGATCGCCTGCCCCAGGCTCCGGTGCCGTCGCTGATTTTCGATTCATGGCGCCGTTCCATGGAGCAACACCACCTCGACCCTGGCTCGCTGCAAGGGCCACGCATTCTCAGTGAACCGCTGCTCAAGGAATGCCGTGAGCGCGCCGAACTGTTCATGCACATCGCCAGCGAAGAAGTCGGCCAACTCCACCACCGCGTGCGCCATGCCGACTACTGCGTGATGCTTACCGACGCCCAGGGCCAGACCATCGACCACCGCGTGGACACGGCGATTCGCACCGATTGCCGCAAGGCCGGCCTGTACCTGGGCACCTGCTGGTCGGAAGCCGAAGAAGGCACCTGCGGCGTGGCCACGGTGCTGACCAGCAAGGCTGCCGTGACGGTGCATAAGCGCGATCACTTTCGCGCAGCGTTTATCGGGCTGACCTGCTCCGCCGCGCCGATCTTCGACCCCCAGGGCAACCTGCTGGGGGTGATGGACGCCTCGGCGCTCAAATCCCCGGATGACCGGCGCAGCCAGCATCTGGTAAGACAGATGGTGGCGCAGAGCGCACAAGCCATCGAAAATGCCTTCTTCATGCACAGCGCGCGTCAGCACTGGGTGCTCCAGGCCCACAGTACGCCCGGCTATGTCGACAGCCAGCCCGACCTGCTGCTGGCCTGGGACCAGGATGGGCGCCTGCATGCGTTGAACAGCAAGGCGCGCCAGGCCCTGCGTCGGCGCTTTGGCCAGGTGCCGGCGCATATCGGCGAGGTCTTCGACCTGGATGCGTTGCGCGCGGTCACCGATCAATCGGCGCAACAGCTGCACTGGCTGGGCGAGCCCGGCGCATTGCATGTGCGGGTCAGCGCGCCGCGGCGTAAGCCGGCGCGTCCAGCGAAGGCCGTAAACAATCAGGTCGACCCCCGGGTGGAAGAACACCTGCGCCTGGCCTTGCGGGTCAAGGACCGCAACCTGCCGGTGCTGGTGCAGGGTGAAACCGGCGCCGGCAAGGAAGTCTTCGCGCACCAACTGCATGAGCGCAGCGCTCGTCGCGACGGGCCCTTCGTGGCGGTGAACTGCGCGGCGATCCCGGAAAACCTCATCGAAAGCGAGCTGTTTGGCTATGTCGCCGGGGCCTTTACCGGCGCGTCGAACAAGGGCATGCCCGGGCTGTTGTTGCAGGCCGATGGCGGAACGCTGTTCCTCGATGAAATCGGCGATATGCCGCTGGCCCTGCAGACGCGCTTGCTGCGGGTATTGGCCGAAGGTGAAGTGGCACCGCTGGGTGCGGCAAAAACCCGTGCGGTGGATATCCAGGTGATCTGCGCCAGCCACCGCGACCTGGCGGTGCTGGTCAGCGAGGGGCGCTTTCGCGAAGACCTGTACTTTCGCCTGGGCTGCGCACGGTTCTGCCTGCCGCCCTTACGCGAGCGCAGCGACAAGCTGGCCTTGATCAATCGGCTGCTGGAACAGGAGGCGCACAGCGGCGCAATCTCCGTGGGCATCGGCCCCGCCGCGCTGGAGGTACTGCTCGGCTATGCCTGGCCGGGCAATGTGCGGCAACTGCGCCATGTGCTGGCGTATGCCTGTGCGGTGTGCGACGGCGGCACCATCCAGTTGGCTAACCTGCCCGTGGAGGTGCGCGGCGAGCAGATCGAGGCCGACGTGGAAGAACGTGTCAGCCCGGAACGCCAGGTGGTGCTGGATGCACTGATCCGGCATCGCTGGAAGCCGTCGCCGACGGCCCAGGCGCTGGGGATTTCGCGGGCGACCCTGTATCGCCGGGTCAACCAACTGGGCATCGACATGCCGGGCAAACATATCTGACCCAGCACCGTCAAACATGTGGGAGCGGGCTTGCCCGCGATGGCGGTGTATCAGCCACCGATGCCGTGACTGAACCGCCGCCATCGCGGGCAAGCCCACTCCCACCTTTGAACCGCGTTATCGGTACACAATCCCACCATCGATCAACGGCGACTGGCCGGTCATGTAGTCCGCATCCGGCCCCGCCAGGTAAGACACCAGCCCGGCCACATCCTCAGGCGTTTCCGCACGGCCCAGGGCAATCCCGTCCACATACTTCTTATAGGTCGCACCGACTTCGGCGCCGGTAATCTCGGCCATGCGCTTGTCGATCTCGACCCACATATCGGTGCCGACCACGCCCGGGCAATAAGCATTGACCGTAATCCCGGCGCTGGCCAGTTCCTTGGCCGCCGCCTGGGTCAGGGCGCGCACGGCGAACTTGGTCGCCGAGTACACGCCCAGCAGCGCAAAACCTTCATGCCCGGCGATCGAGCAGGCGTTGATGATCTTGCCCTTCTGCTTGAGCGCCTTGAACTTCTTGCCGGCGGCCTGGATGCCCCACAACACACCCTGCACATTGATGCCCAGGGTGCGCTCGACCTGCTCGGGGCTGACGTCCAGCAGTGAATCGATCTGTGCCACCCCGGCGTTGTTGACGATGATGTCGAAACCACCGAGGGTCTGGTATGCGTGTTCGACGGCGGCCACCACTTGTTCGCGCTTGGACACGTCGGCGATAAATACCGAGGCCTTGCGCCCTGCCGCGACGATTTCAGCAGCCACGGCTTCGAGCTTGGCGCCATTGATGTCCACCAGCGCGATATCGGCACCGTCCCGTGCCAGGCGCAGGGCGATGGCGCGGCCGATGCCCTGCCCGGCGCCAGTCACCAGCGCAACTTTTCCAGCGATGAGGTTTCCAGCGGTACTCATGACGACCTCCTGCAACGATGAGAGAAGCCTCGTCTATCGCAGATGCACGCCAGGGCTGTCGAGGCGCACATGAATCGGCGTGCGCGCTGAGACCGGATGTCTCAATGCGCGAATCCTTGTAAATGCGCGCACTTATGCCTAGCTTATGCGCCCCCCGTCCTGCGCTTTAAGGCCTTGCCCCATGGTTCTGCGTTTTCGCCCCGTCGTCACGTCACGTTTCGCCCTCGGCCTGCTGCTCAGCGGTGGCATCGGCAGCAGCCTGGCTGCGGAAATTGAACTGCCGGCGGTACAGGTCCAGGGCCAGGATGAGTCCGGTTATCGCAGTGAAACCGCCTCGGTCGGCGGTTTCAATGAAGCGCCGCTGCTGGACACTCCCGCCTCGATCAGCGTGATCAACGCCGCCCTGATCAAGGACCAGCAAGCCCGCCTGCTCAGCGAAGTGCTGCGCAACGACGCCTCGGTGGGCGACAGCTACGCACCGATCGGCTACTACGAAAACTTCGTGGTGCGCGGCTTCTCGCTGAACGCGGCGAGCAGCTACAAGATCAACGGGCGCACCATCACCGGCGAGCAGAACGTCGCCCTGGAAAACAAACAGCAGGTGGAAGTACTCAAGGGCCTGGCCGGCCTGCAAAGCGGGATCTCCGAGCCCAGCGGCGTGATCAACTACGTGACCAAGCGCCCGCAAGACGTGCGTTCGGTGACGGTGTCCACCGACGACCGCGGCAGCGGTTATATCGCCACCGACGTCGGCGGCTGGTTCGGCAGCGAGCGGCAGTTCGGCCTGCGCGCCAACGTGGCCCATGAAGACCTCAATTCCTACGTGGAACACGCCAACGGCCAGCGCGACTTCCTGTCCCTGGCGTTCGACTGGAACATCAGCCCCGACGCGGTGCTGCAACTGGATGCCGAATACCAGAACAAACAACAGCGCTCGGTGCCGGGCTACCAACTGCTGGGCGGCAGTGAAGTGCCCCACGATGCATCGCCGAAACAGCTGCTGGGCCATCAAAGCGGTTCCAAGCAGGTCGGTATTGATTCGCTGAACCTCAACGGCAAGTTCGAATACCGCTTCAGCGACCAGTGGAAAGGCAGTGTCAGCGCGGCGCGCAGCAAGGTGGTGATCGATGACTACAGTTCGTTCGCCTGGGGCTGTTTCTACGTGAACACGTGCAACGCCAACACGTTCAGCCCCGAGGGTGACTACGACATCTACGACTACCGCAGCCCCGACGACACCCGCCGCGACGATGAAGTGCAGGCGGCCATGACCGGGCTGTTCGACACCGCCGGCCTGGGCCATGAATTGACCTTCGGCACCAGCGCGTTTCGCCGGGTGATCGACAAGCGCGAGGCGGTCAACGAGTACATCGGCAGCGGCAATATCAATCAGGACGCGCCGACGTTTGCGCCGACCAACGTGCCGCTGAACGACAGCCATCGCACCCTCGACAGCCGCCAGTACGGCGTGTTCGTCACCGACCGCATCCGCTTCAACGAGCAGTGGCAAACCCTCCTCGGCGGTCGCGAAGTGCGCCTCGATGAACAAGCCTTTGACAGCAATGGCGACCAGGCGCGCCATACCCAGCAGTACGTGTTCCTGCCCCAGGCCTCGCTGATCTATAAGCCGATTGAAAACATCTCGCTGTACACCAGCTACAGCAAGAGCCTGTCCCTGGGCGGCACGGCGCCGTGGTTCGCGAACAACCCGGACGAGACCCTGGCCCCGACCGTGTCGCGACAAATAGAAGCCGGCGTGAAATACGACTGGCGCCGCATCAGCTTCGCCGCGGCCGTGTTCCAGACGCGCCAGGCCTACCAGTACGCCAAGCCGGATGGCGCCGGGAGTTTCACCTACGTGCAACAAGGCGAGCAGAAGAACACTGGGCTGGAACTGTCGGCGAATGGTTGGGCCACCGACCGCCTGCAGATCGCCACCAGCGTCGCGGCGATTCGGGCGCGGGTCAGCGGCAGCGGCACGCCGGACTACGAAGGCCACCAGGCGATCAACGTGCCCAAGCTGCGCGCCAGTGTCTACGCCGACTATGCGCTGCCGTGGGTCAACGGCCTGGCGGTCCTGGGCGGCGTGCAATACAGCGCCAAGAAGTACGCCAACCGCAGTGGCAATGTCGAGGTCGGGGACTATGCGGTGGTCAACGTCGGCAGCCGTTACACCACCAAAGTCGATGGCTATGAAACGGTGTTTCGCCTGAGTGTCGACAACCTGTTCGACAAACGCTACTGGCGCGACGCGGGCGAGTACATGGGCGATGACTACCTGTTCCAGGGCGCGCCGCTGACAGCGCGCCTGAGTGCCTCGGTCAACTTCTGACCGCGCACGGCCCCGGGCTTACTTGGGCATCTTGCGAAAGCCCACCGCCAGGCGGTTCCAGCTGTTGATGGTGGCGATGGCGACGCTCAGATCGACCTGTTCCTGGGGGCTGAACTCGGCGGCGAGTGCGTTGTAGTCTTCGTCTGCGGCGCGGGTCTGGCTGACCAGGGTCAGGCTTTCGGCCCAGGCCAGGGCGGCGCGTTCACGCGGGGTGAAGAACGGCGTTTCGCGCCAGGCCGACAATGTGTACAGGCGGCGCTCGGTCTCACCGCCCTTGCGCGCATCGGCGGTGTGCATATCGAGGCAGAAGGCGCAGCCATTGATCTGCGACACGCGCAGGCGCACCAGTTCCAGCAGGGGCAGTTCGATGGACAGTTTGCCCACTGCGGTTTCCAGGGCGAGCATGGCTTTCATGGCGTCTGGGGAAGCGGTGTAGAAATCGGTACGGGGTTGCATGGTAGAGCTCCTGAACACTGGAAATTGGTGGCCAGATTAGTCAGCGCAGCACTCAGGAGAAATAGCCAATTCCGGCAAAGATCAGGTAGCCAATGTGCCCACGGGCTCAGCCCCTCAGCGCGGCAGCGGAATCACGCGCAAAGGCCGCACCGATTTGTAGGAAAAGCTCGAGTAGATCTCTTTGACGCACGGCAATGTCTGCAACACCTCCCGCGCGAATTCGCCAAACGACTCCAGGTCCTTGGCCACCACTTCTAGCAGGAAGTCATAGCGCCCCGAGACGTTATGGCAGGCGACGATTTCCGGAATGTCGAGCAAGCGCTGCTCGAACGCCCGCGCAATTTCCTGGGTATGGCTCTCCATCATGATGCTGACAAACGCCGTCACCCCATAGCCCAACGCCTTGGGCGACAGGATCGCCTGATAACCGCTGATCACCCCGCTCTCTTCCAGGTTCCTGACCCGCCGCCAACACGGGGAGGTGGTCAGGGACACGCGCTCGGCGAGCTCGGCCACGGTCAAGCGGGCGTTGCCTTGCAGTGCGTTTAAAAGCGCCTTGTCGGTGCGATCCAGACTGAGGGGCATAACGTGCCTCTAATCATTATTTTTAGAAAGGTTTCATCCCATTGCGCGGGATTTGTCAGCAAATATTGCAAAGTTCAGCTGTGGTTATGAGCATAGCATTGTAGGAAATAAGGAGTGTCCGACATGAACAATAAACACAATGCATTCGGCTTTTCCACCCGTGCCATCCACCACGGTTACGACCCCAAGGACCACCACGGCGCCCTCGTACCGCCGATCTATCTCAGCGCCACGTTCGCCTTCCCCACCGCAGAATACGGCGCCGCGTGTTTTGCCGGTGAAGAAAGCGGGCACTTCTACACACGCATTTCCAACCCGACCCTGGCCCTGCTGGAAGCGCGCATGGCGACCCTGGAAAACGGCGAGGCCGCCGTCGCCTTCAGTTCCGGTATGGGCGCGATTGCCGCCACCTTCTGGACCCTGCTGCGCCCCGGCGATGAGGTGATCGTCAGCCAGACACTCTACGGCTGCACTTTCGCCCTACTGCACCATGGCATCGCGGAGTTCGGCATCAAGGTGCGCCATGTCGACCTCACCGACCTGGATGCACTGCACGCCGCGCTGTCCCCGGCCACGCGCATGATCTACTGCGAAACTCCGGCCAACCCCAACCTGCAACTGGTCGATATTGCCGCCGTCGCCACGCTGGCGCACCAGCAGCCCAACGTCATCGTGGTGGTCGATAACACTTACTGCACGCCGTACCTGCAACGGCCCCTGGAGTTGGGCGCCGATGTGGTCGTGCATTCGGCCACCAAGTACCTCAGCGGACATGGCGACATCACCGCCGGCATTGCGGTGAGCAACCACGCACTGGCGCAGCGCATTCGTCTGCAAGGGCTCAAAGACCTGACCGGTGCGGTCATGTCCCCGCAGGACGCATCGCTGCTGATGCGCGGCCTCAAGACCCTGGCCCTGCGCATGGACCGCCATTGCAGCAACGCCCAGGCAGTGGCCGAAGCCTTGCAGGCCCACCCGGCCGTCGAGCGCGTGACGTACCCGGGGTTGCGCTCATTTCCCCAGTACGAACTGGCGGCGCGGCAGATGCGGATGCCCGGCGGGATGATTGCCTTCGAGCTCAAAGGCGGGATCGCGACCGGCCGGCGCTTCATGAACGCACTCAAGCTGTTCAGCCGCGCGGTCAGCCTGGGCGATGCGGAGTCCCTGGCCCAACACCCGGCGAGCATGACCCACTCCACCTACACCCCAGAGGAGCGGGCAGCCCACGGGATCAGCGAGGGGTTGGTGCGTCTGTCGGTCGGGCTGGAGGACATCGCCGACCTGCTGGCGGATGTGCAGCAGGCTTTGACCAAGTGTCTGCGGGCTGCGCCGCGTGCGACACAGGTGGTCGAGCATGCGATGAAATAGCGCTCAGTCCACGGCCACCGTGGCCTCGCCGCAGGCCCCTGTCTGCGGCACCAGGTGAATATCCACGCGACGGTTCGCGGCGCGCCCGACGTCGGTTTCATTGCTGGCAATCGGCTGACTGGCCGCGAAGCCCTGGACGGCAAAGCAACTGTCGGCGATGTCGCCCATGCGCTGCATCCAGTCGCGCACGGCAGAGGCGCGGGCATGGGACAGCGCCAGGTTCTGTTCGACGGAACCGGTCGCGTCCGTATGCCCGGCGACCACGATCAGCCAGCCGGGTTGGGCTTTGATGTCGACCAGGGCATTGATCAGCACCTTGGCCGAGCCTGGCTTGAGCGTGGCACTGCCGGCATCGAACAGCGACAGGCTATCCAGTCGAACGGGGTCGGGCATAAGGGGTTCAGTGCCTGGACCGGCCAACCACATGCGCCAACCGATCCCTGCGAGCAAGGCAACGATCAGCGCCCCGACCAGCCCCCACAGCGCGATGCGTGGCCGGCGCGCCACCACTGCGGGTGGCGGCAGGATCACCACGGGGCTCACCAGCGCCGGCGCCGGCAACCTGAGCGGCGCGAGCATCGTGCCGTCCGGCGCGGGGCTTTGCTCCAGGCGCTGGATCAAGCCGCCGACCTGATAGCGCAGGGCGTGCAGCGGTTGTAGAGGGTGGTCTAGATGAGCCCGCAAACGCACCTGCAAACGGGCCAACTCAAGGTCCAATTGAACCAGCGCGGGCACGCCGTGGGCGGTCATCGCCCGGCTGCGCAGCAACAGTTGCAGTTGCTCGAACAACCATCCCAGCAAGTCCACGCGCGCCGACGCCATCGGCGGCCACAGGCGCACCCACTCACCGCCCAGCGCCTCGATCAACGCCACACCTTGGGTGATGCCCTCGACCCCATGACGCTGGCCGCGAGCCAAGGTGTAAAAGCACGCGCTGTGCAACTCCGCGCCGTTTTGCTGGAACAGCGCAAGGCAGCCTTGCTCGACCTTGGCCCAGTCCACATCCGGGCAGGCGGGATGGCTGAGCTTGGCCAATTCCTCGCGCAAAGCGATGAACTCACTGAAGCCGCGCGGATCACCGCCGACTTGAATACGCATCTCAAACAACGCCGTCATCGGGTTTCCCTTGCGTTATCGGTTCAAGGCTTCGACAGGTAATGCTGTCGCTTCAAGTGACGCACCAGCACCCGGCCTTCGGGTGTCAAGCGGGTGCCGAAGGTCACGTGCTGCCCATCCTTCAATTGCATGTCCAGGGCGTACTCCAGATGCCCCGGCAGCACCTGGGGCAGCAGCTCGATGGTGATCGCCGCCAGACGCGGTTCGTACTTGAGCAACGTGTCGGTCATGACGCCGATCAGGCCTTGGGCCGTGGCGGGCAACCCTTGCAGGATCAGGCCCATGTCCGGCAGCCCGTAATCCGGCAGATGGCTGAGCGCGCCCGCTCGACTGTTGAGGATGCGCTGCAGGTTGTCCAGCACGGAGAGGGCGTGCTGGTCCGCCTCGCAGACCCGCTGCAGGTCCAGTTCACCGGCGAAATTCTGCAACAGGCGTTCGTAGAGCGAAGGGGCGTACTCGGTCATGGCTCAATCCTTCGTCAATGGGCGCAGGATCAAGCGGTTATCGCCCAGTTCGATCACCCGTGCGCGATCCGGGTCGAGATCGTCACGCGTCAATGTCAGGCGCCAGCTGTTCTGCCGGGTATCGGGGTCGCGAAACAACGCCACCAACGTGACAAACTGCGCATCCTTGTCCATCGGCACGTTCAACTGAGCGCCTTCTTCGGGCTTTACCACCACCGAGTGTTTGTCCAATAACGCACGCGCGAGCAAGCGCTCGTCGTCGCCCAGCAGGCCTTCGTAGGTCGCCAGCTCCACCGCCTTGCTGTCGCGCAATTGGTAAACCCGCACCAGGGTCGGCACCGACAACGCACGCATGTCCGTGGCATCGGTGTTCAGCGCCGTGCGCGCGCTGAAATCCAGATGCAGGGTGTTGACCTGCTTGTAGAAGATCGCCTTGGCGGTGGATGCCGTGCCATCCGCCACGGTCTGGGCCAACCCACAACCGCCGAGCGGTAGCGTGAAAGCCGCCAGCAGCACAAGATTAAAAACGGTACGCGACATGCTGTGTCTCCCTGTTGCGCGGGTTAATCGAAAGGCCTTGGTAGCGCCCCAGGTTGATCGTGAGGGTCTCGTGTTCCGTCGTGCGCCAGGCGCTGTCTCCCAAGCCCAGTACACCGGTCATGCCGAGCCGGAGGGTGGCCAGCCCCAACACCGGCGCAGGCAGGCTGTGCAACGGCAGCGACAAGCGCAGTTTCGCCGTGCAACGCCACCCCAGGTAAACGCGCAACAGCACCCGCAGGTCGCGGTGTAGCTGGCCGTCGGGGAGCCAGCCACGGGCTTCCTGCGCGTGCTCGGTATAGAGCGTCAGACCGAACTGGCTGTTGGCGTCGCGGCCGATACGCCCCAGCGGCGTGCCCTGGGCCAGGCTCACCGGACGTTGCCGGGACAGGCTGGCCGGCGCCGCCAACGTAATGTTCTGCGGCCAATGCGGAGTCACCTGCACCTGGGTGTCGGGGGCGAGCAATTTGACCAGTGCGACGATGCCTTGTGCATTCCGCGTGGGCAGGCGCATCACGCTGAGCAAGGCCAGAAAGCGCGAGACCGGCGTGGCGACCTGTTGCGCGGTGCCGGGAATGCCCAGGCCGATCAGGCCCAGCAGGCATTGCGAGGTGGCATCGGTGCCGCCCGCTTCGAACGTCGCCGGGTAGGAGTACTTGCGCCAGATCCGGTAGAACTGGGTGAAGATCCGGTGATTGAACATATCCAGGAAGGCTTCCAGCGCTTCATGCCCCTCCCGACGCTGCGCGATGTCATCCAGGTACACGGTCGGCATCGGCGAATCGACCCCGTACAACCCAAGCAAGCGCGTGCGTACCGTCGCCGCTCGCTCCGGGTGCGCTTCATCGATTTCAATCGACTTCAACTCGCCGGCCGGAAAGCCCATGCCCGGATCGGGCCGAAAGCGCACGGCGTCATCCGCCGGGTGCGCGGTGCTGCCCAGCGGCGGATGGCCGGGCAAGGCCTGTTCCAGCAACTGGCAAAAACGCTGCAGATTGGCCTCGGCCACCTGGCCCTGTAAGGCATCCAGCAAACCGCTGGCTTTCAGCCGGGAATACGCTGACTGTGATTCTCGTTCCATCGCAGGCACTTTCCAGTAGGTTGCAGGATCAGCGTGAGCTGGGTGTACACATGAATGTCGGCATACAAGGCGAAGAAGCGATTGAGCATCTCGCCGAACAGGCTGATGTCGCCCTCCCCTGAAAAGCCGTTGGCATCGAGGGTGATCTCGATATCCACGCCGCGTAGCAAAAAGCCTTTCTCGAAACGTTGGACCAAGTGATGACGGACCTCGACGATCGCCGCCAGACGACGACGGTTGAGTTCGCTGCCCGTCCAGTCGTACAAGGCCAATGTGCCGCGCAACACCTCGGCGTTGTCGAGCATCGGCAGGAAGTTCGAGCCCAGGTGGCTCAGCACCCGCCAGTGAAAGCGGTCGCGGTTCGGCGGGTAGCAGGGCAAGCTCGGCGCACACAGGTTGCGCACCCGCAAACCGGCCTGGGGGCTTTGCACCAGCGTGTCGAGCACGGTGCTTTGCAGCGCCTTGCGCGGCAATTGGCCGTGGGTGCCGGTCAGTCGCAACGACAGGCTTTCACGCGTGCGCAGGCGGTCGCTGTCGAAGCCCTCGCCGCCGAGGATCAGCCAGGTGTCATGCAAGCCATTGGCGGCGCGCTTGAGGCGCGTATGGAAGTAGCGTTCGGGAGCCTCGTCACGCAACATGCCGCCCTTGTGGCGAAAGCTGCTGAACGGCACATAGTCCTGGCGCTCGGCGTTTCGCGAGGCGGTCACGCGGTCCACCGAATAGATCTCGGTATGGCCGTCCTGCAAACGCATGGGGCGCAGCAGGTAGTCGCTTTGCAACGGTGCCAGGGTCAGCGGGTCGGCCTCCAGCGCGAACAGGTTGATCACCGGCACCGCATGCAGGCGGATATGCTCGCGGCTCAGGTCGAAATCGGCCGGCCAGGGTTCACGTAACACCACTTCAAGCTCGAACCAGGCGGCGTCGGGAGCAATCTGCAGATGCTCCAGGCCACACAGGGTCACGAACATGAATTTTTCGCGGAAACTGAAATACTCCAGCAATAACTGATAACCGCTGAACGCACTGTCGCCCTTGGGCCACAGCCGGTCTTCATCGGCAAACCCCCTGGGTGCAAAATGCCCGGCCACCGGCTGGCGTTCGGTCTGGCCGGGCCAATGCACGAACATCGCCTGCACATTCAGGGTCAGCGCCTGATGCAAAGCACTGGCCAAAGGGGCTTCGGCATTCAGGTACAGCGGCACGCGACTCAGGTCGATCTGGCTCCAGTCAGTCAACGCGCCGCAGGCAAAACGCAGGCGCAACACGGAGCGACCATCCGGGGCGAAGCTGCGCCCGACCGAGGCCAGGGCCAACGGGCGCAGGGCCAGGTCCTGGGTGGTGGTGTAGCGGCAACGGGTACTTTGGGGCCCGATGGGTTGCGACAGCACTTCAAAGCCCTGCGCGATCAACTCGCTGTGCTTCATCTGCGCCAGTTCCGGCACCAGTTCGACGATCGACAGCGACGGGATGGTGCGCAGGTAGTGTGGCCAGAGCAGGCTGACCAGGCCTTCGGTCAATTCCGGCAGGTCATCGTCGAGTTTTTCCCGCAGGCGGCCCATCAGGAACGCGAAGCCCTCGAACAGGCGCTCCACATAGGGGTCTTGCGCCCCCGGTTTGTCCAGGTTGAGCTGTGCCGCCCGATCCGGGAAGGCCTCCGCGAATTCCTTGCCCGCCTCGCGCAGGTAGCGCATTTCGGCATCGAAATAGCGCAGTGTGAGATTGTCCATGTTCACAGAACGACTCCTGATAGATAAGGGTTAGCCGCACAGCACGGCGGCGCGTACCGGGTCGATGGCGACCAGCGCCGCCAGCAGGGTTTCCATGCGCCGCGCTAGGCTGGGTTTGTCGGCGTCGTTGCGTTGGGCTTTCACGCGCAGCAGCTTGAGCAGGCGCGCCTTGACCTCGAAATACAGCGCCGGCTCCCAGTCGGCCAGGGCCTGGCGTTGCGCGGTGGCGTCCAGTTCCCCCAGCAGGTGAATGGCCAGGTCGCTCTTGCCATGCTGTTCGGCCACCCGCGCCATCAGCAGGCGCAGCAGCCAGCGCTGGCGCCCGCTGTCGATACCGGGCCGCGCAGCCAGCCACGCCAGCGCGTGATCCACGCCGTCGCTGTCGGCCTGGGCCACGGCCTCACCTTCCAGGGACAAGATGTCCGCATCACTGCTGGCCACGGCCGCCGAGGGTACGGGCAGCCATTGCTGGGGTTGGTTGCCGCTGACGTGCTGGGCAATCCACTCGCGGGTGGTTTCGTCGGCGAACGGGGTGCCGTCACTCCAGCACAGCACCTCCAGACCCGGCAGGCGCTCGAGGAACATGCCCAGGTCACGTTTGGTGATAGCGGCCCAGCGGTCCTGCGGTGCGGGTTGTTTGCTCAAGGCCTGATACAGGTACCATTGCAGGTCGAGCCAGAAATGGTTCACGCCTTCGGCATACATCCGCTCGACCTGTTCGATCAACTCCGCCCAGTTCTGTTGCAGGTACAAACGCTTGAGCTGTGCCCGATAGTCTGCACGCGGCGGCGCCAGGCGCGTGTTGCCGTTGGCCTCCTGAGGCGGCGTCTGATGCACGGTGTCCCAGCGCAAGCTCTTCATCAGTCGGTGAGCGGCCAGCCAGCCCAAGGGTTGCTCGCGCAGGTAGCTCGCCAGGGCCCGGCCGCTGTCCAACAGGTCCCGCCCGGATTTGATCATCGTCGGCGGCGACGCGTTGGCATGCACAGTCGACTCAAGGCTGGCGGTGTGTTGCGGGACCAATGCGTCCATCCCGCCGGACTGCGCCAGTCGCGCCGACAATGCCGCGTACAGCGGCTGCAGATCCGGACGCTGCTCCGGCGCCCACCCACTCAAGCCGCGCTCCAGCCAGGCGAGCGCGGCGGCGGTGCGCTCGGCTTCGGCCTTGACCACTTCCGGGTACAGCGACAGCGTGTCCAACACCTTGCCACTGGCCAACCATTCCAGGGCCATCTTGCGGCTGTTCGGACGGCTGGGCAGCACCGCGTCGGCAAAGCGCTCCACCAGCGCGGCCAACAGGCTCAAGCCATCCGCCAAACCGAGTTCGCCGTCCTTGTGCAAGCGCGCCCACAGGTAGTACGTGGCGACGCGCAGGTCCTTGCAGCGCTGGGTCAGCAGCTTCTGCGCCAGCTGGGCAACCTGCTCGGCATCGGCACCCGACAGTTTGTTGACTTCTTCGCGCATGCGTTGGAAGTCATCGTCGTAGCCGGGGTCGTCGCCGACAGGGGATTCGGTGCTGATGGGGTGTAGCCAGGGTTGCCAGTGGGCGGCGTGTTCGTGTGCGACAGACAGTGCGTCACGCTCTCCAAGGCAGCGGGCGATCAAGGCGCGCAGGCTCATTCGGCCCCCTCACTCATGCCAGCGGGCTGTGTTACACCCTCATGCTTGCCGCGCGTCTGCACACGCTTTTGGAATGGATATAGATGCTGACGCAGAATGCCGTCCGGCAACGGTTCGCCAAACACTCCGTAGCGCGTTGGCCAGTCCTTTGCGGGCAATTTGAATGTTCCAAATACCCTATCGATCAGCGGCAGGTGAATCGCATAGTTTTTGTAGCGGTAGTCTGGATGACGGGCATGGTGCCAATGGTGGTAGCGTGGAAGTACCAATACGTATTCCAGCCAACCACCTTTGATGCACACATTGGCATGAGCCAGCACCGCCTGGACGCCGACCAGCACCACATAGGCATTCAATGCCTGCGCAGAAAAGCCCAGCAACATCAGCGGCATCAGTACGGCGGTGCACGTCAATAGCACTTCGACAAAGTGGACACGCGAGCCGGTCAGCCAATCCATCGCCGTACTCGAATGGTGCACCGCATGGAAACGCCATAACCACGGCACCGCATTCTTGGCATACAGCTTTTCCAGCGGAATAAAGACCGCCGCGGAGATGAGGAGCGCCAATCCGAGCAGTAGCAGGCTACGCGCCAATTGTTCGTTGTAAACCTTGCGCAGTTCGGTCGTGGTCAGCCACTCGGGAAGCAAAAAACACAACACGGCCAGCAGACTCAACAGCCCGAGCGCAGCGCAGATATAACCGCTGATACGCCCCTCGCCGAATTTGAATGGAGCGTGGCCATGGTCTCGAAGATACGTTTTAATTTTTTGCATTACACATCCTTTGTATCCAATACCTGTTAAGGGTGTTCCTTGGTTACGTCAGCGCGCCGATGGAACAGTGATTCACCGGAGTTCGAAACTCCCGTTCTGCGCATAGGGTTCTTCTGCGGCGCCCTCATTGAGAAATATCTGTTGCGGCAACCTGAAGTCACGCAGCTTGAGCAACGCCAGCGGCCCCGCATCCAATTCAGTGCGCAGGTGCCACGTCAGGTTCAGGCCGTCGGGCGCCTTGAGGGCCAGGCGGTAGCGGCTGTTGCCGTCGTCCAGTGGCGTGACCTGGGCGTTTTCCAGCAGGCGGATCAGGCCCCAGGTGCCGGGGTAGTCGCCAAACAGCCGCTCGCCGGCATGCACGCTGGTCCAGCTGAGGCTCACGCCGGGATAGTCGCTGCGCCCCGGCCAGTTGAAACGCTGCCAGCTTTCTTTCTGGTTGAAGTACTGGTGCCGGTCGCCGTTGAGGATGAAGGTGGTTTGCACCACGTCGCGCACGGGTTTGCCTTGCAGTTCAAAGCTCAGCCCCATGCCGCCGTCGGTGTAGAGCACATCGGCCAGTTCGCTCAGTTGATTGATCGCGCTAAGAAACTGCGGGTTGAAACGCAGGCCCTGGCTGTGGCGCGGATCGGCTACCCAACGGCTACCTTCCTTGCGCAGCACGCCGCTCAATTGCTGCTGTAAAAACTGTGCGATGCGCCCGGAGTCCGCGCGGATCATCTGCCCCAACATCGGCAACGACGCATCGCTGGTGGTGGCGGCAAACGGGTAACGGCTGGCGAAGGCGGCGTTCCAATGGCTGACGATCGAGCGCTGCCAGTGGCTGTTGAGGCCGGCGGCGGAGGGTTGCAACACGCGTTGCCAGGCCTGTTCCAGCGGCTGCACGAACAGCGTCTGCGCCGCCCCGCCCCACTCCGCGCCCAGGCTGGCGGCCAGCAGGGCACCGTAGGATTGGGTGTCGGTGAGGTCGATGCTGCGGCCTTGAAACACGCTTTGTGCCAGGGCCTGGGTCATTTCCAGCGGGTCGGGCGCGGTGCTGATCTGCTGCAGTTTCAAACGCACCCGTGTCACGCGGGTGAGGAAGGCCGGGAGACTGAGGCCGTCTGTGTTGGACTTGTCCAGCAGCGCCAATAACGGGCCGAAGGTCGCCGCCAGCGGCCCCGTGGCGGCCTGGGCCAACGGCTCGATCGCGGCGGCCTTGTCCGGCCCGATCAGCTTTTGCGCAGACTGCACCAGCGAGTCGGCCAGGGCCTGGGGGCGGCTGCCCGCCTGCGCCTGGTAGGCCACGCTGTTCAGCAGCGCGATCAAGGGCGATTGGCGCACGTCGCTCATCAGCGTCAATTGGTCGATTGACTCATCGAGACTCGCGGCCTGCTGCCAGCGCAGGCTGTTGAGCAGATCCTGCCAGGCGCTGGCGTAGTCCTGGAAGTAGCGTTCGGTGAGGCGGGCGCGCAGTTGCTCAGGACTCAGGCGGGTGTCGACGTCGGCGGGTTGGTCGCTGAGCACCCAATCGATTTCCTCGCGGCGCGCCTCGGCGATCGCATCGATGGCGTGGCGCACCGAGCCTTCCCAGGCCTGGCGGGTGAACACGCCGGGCACGCTGGCCTCGGTGGTGAACAGGGCCTGGGCGTCGGTGTCGCCGACCAGTTGCGGCAGGCCCAGGGCCGGGTAGTGATGGGCGGCGTCATCGAGCAGTTGTTGGTACAGATTGGCTTCGGCATTGCGCTGACCCAGTTGGCCGAGCAGGACCTGCCGGACTTGCGCGACCAGCCGCGCGTCGGTGTCGATGCGCCAAGTTGGATTGGCGGCCAGGTGTTCAGCGTAAAACTGCCACAGAGTGGGGCCCAGGGCTTGCCAGAGGCCCGCGCGTGAAGGCTCGACTTCGCCGAGGGTTTTCACCAGCAGACTGGCGTCGGCTTTTGCCGGACGCGCCATCATCAGGTAGGCCTTGAGCTGGTCGTAGGCAGCACGGGCGCGTTCGGCGCGCTCGGGATTGTCCGGGGCCAGCTTGACCAGGGCCGTGAGCTGTTGGCGTAAAGCGGCGACGGCCGGGTCGCGGATCAGGCGGTTGTTGGCTTCGACGTAGCGCGGCCACACGGTTTCAAGCAGCGCTGGGTTTTGATTCAGGCCGAAGCGCTGATACCACGGAGCGCCGCCTTGAACGCGATCATCCAGGCGCGCCAATTCGCGGACCAGTTCATGGAGGGCCAGGAGCTGTTCGTCGCCTTGTGATGCGCGTTGCAAGGTCGACAACGAGCTGTGTAACTGGGCGATCTGCGTGCGGTTGCTGATGAATGACAGCAGCAGTCCTGCGCTCCACAGCATGGCTAGGCCGAAAGCCAACGCGTAGCCAACTCGCGGCACGCTCCAGCCCAGCCGGCGGCCACGGGCGTTATCGCCGAGTACACCGTGCCACACCGGGGCCACCGACCACGCCTGTTGTTGATCATGCGGCGAGCGCTGTACCGGCAGGCTGAACCACACCCCCCGCAACGGCACGCCACGGGCAAATTCGCCGGCCAGGTGCGCCAAGGTGTGACGCCAACGATCAATGCCCTCGCCCTTTAAATCTCGCGACAAACGCAGCAGAAAATCATCCTTCATCACCGCGTTCATCTGCGCCAAACCCGCGCGACGCAAAGGCTCCAGCAAACGATTCAGCGCGGCGTCCAATGCCGCCGCCGAGAAGCGTGCGGGCAACTGACAGCCCACCGGCTGCGCTTTGCGCGTGTCCTGCGCCCATGCACTGCCGCAGACCTGCCAGAGGGATAACGGCAACTGCCAGCGCAAGTCACGGGCAAGGCGCTGCACCTGGCGTACACCTTTGCCCATCGCGACATCGTCGGCGGCCTGGGTTTCGTTCAGCGCCCAGACGACTCCGTCCAGCGCACGCCAGCGGCTGAGGCCGCTCCATTGCTTGAGGAAAGACTGATCCAGCGCGGCCTGCGCACTACCGCCCCACAGCAGGACGGTGCCTTGGCCTTCGAGCCATTGGTGAGCGGCCAGGGTGGGGGCGATGGCTTCGATTTCGGCGGGTTCGCCGATGATGAGCAGCAGGCGGGTTTTGTGGCGCCAGAAGAGGCCGTAGTGCTCGCGTAGGTGCTCGCGCACTTTTACCGCATCTGGCGATGCGGGTTCCCGGTTCAATCGCGAGTTCGGCGTTTCGGTGACCGCCCTCACGACCTGCTGTGCCTGGCGAAGCGCCAGACGATCCCAGGCCAGCAAAATGACCGGGCAGAACCAGCAGAGCGCGAACCACACCCCCAGCCCCCACAGCAGCAATTGCTTGAGCGGCATTTTCGGCCAGCCCAGATAGCCGCTGCACAAGCCATACAACAGACCACCGAGCAGTACCAGCAGCGTCATGATCAGCAGATAGCCCAACCCCACACGAACCAACGAGCCCTTACCCACGTCCTTAACTGTTGCCATAAGGCACCGCCACTCCAATCGCCAATCGTTGGTTTCCATCCTGGCTCAGCCAACCACAGGGCTGACCCGCCGCCCCCGCTTGCAGCAATGCCAGGGACATCCCGATAAACGGCGCCAGGTGCGCCAGCACGCCCCATTGCCCGGCCAGTTGATGTTCGACCGCCGACCAGCCGCCCTCTACAAACGCAGCCTGGCTGGCTCGATCCAGTGCCAGGCAGGTGGTCGGCGCAGATTGCAGTCCGGCGTAACGCTGCATCTGTGCACACAGCTCGACGGGCGACTGGCTTGCAAGGTATTCACCGCGATGCACCAACTGCCGCCCCTGCCAGCTCACTCGCCAGAAGAAACCCGCTTCACCCCCCAGCTCGCCCTCTTCGGCACTTGCCACCGACGCTACGCCGGCGCACAACAACCAGTCGTCCTCGCCACGGCAATCGCGATGGAAGGTATCGATCAGGTCATCCAAATCAGTCAGGTTCTGTAGCAGCAAACGGGCCTCGGGCAACACCACTCCCGCCCGGACCAACGCCTCAACGAAAGCAGCCTGGCCGCTCTCATCCCCCACCCAGGCAATTGCCCGCAGCTGTGGCCAGCACTCGGACAACCCCGGGAGGGCCAAGGTTAAACGGGTGAGATGCCGTGCCAGTGCAGGTTCACGCTCGCTGATCAAGCTCAGCGACAGTGGGCAACGCAACATGGGCTGTGTAGCGCCGGGTATCGCCAAGGGTGGCGAGACGCTTGTCATCAAGTTCAGGTAGTCTTCTTGCATGTCACCCGCCGGGCCGAGCAACAACACATCCTGCACCGGTAAACCCAGCGAGCGCCGTTGCCACCAAGCCTGTATGGCGGCCTCCAGCGCGCGCAGATACACCTTGCGGTTGAACAGCTCGATCTGCCACACCAACACACGCACCGCCAAAATCAGCGCCCAGCACAGCGGCAGCACCGCGCTCCACAGCCACCATTCCAGGCGCGGTTGCTCCTGGGGCCACAGCATCAGCAAAACGGCCGACTGCACTCCCCACGGCAGTGCCAACCCCAACCACCAACTGCGCCAACGCGGCTCGCCCGGTTCGATAACGTCGGGGTACTCAGGCGGACGGTTCATGGCACAACCACCATTGAAGTGGCCGGCAGGCTGCTAACCAACTGGCAACCACACGCGCAACGATGGCCGTGCAGCGC
Organism: Pseudomonas veronii; assembly: GCF_002028325.1. Classification (NCBI taxonomy): domain Bacteria; kingdom Pseudomonadati; phylum Pseudomonadota; class Gammaproteobacteria; order Pseudomonadales; family Pseudomonadaceae; genus Pseudomonas; species Pseudomonas veronii. The sequence goes on from NZ_CP018420.1 coordinate 3,984,568, forward strand.
CACAGGTTTGCCGTCCATGGTTGAACCCGAAGCGCCTTCGATAATGTGCGTAATGCCATGCAGGTTGCAGCGAACTTGATCATCCACGCAGGCCACTGGTTTGCCGAAGGCTTCGTAGTGCCCCGACAAAACCTCACCGCCAAACGGGTGCAGTGGGTCGCCCATGCGTACCAGGGGCATCATGACACCAGCTCCTTAACCTGTTCGACCAACCCGCCAGTGCGTTTCAGATAGTCCAACATGTTCTGCCTGCGCAGGGCCTCTTCACCCTCGATAATGGCTTGCGTTTGCTGCGCCACCACCTCACCGATCGCAAAGGTCGGTTGCAGGATTTTCTCCGCCCCGGGCAGGAAAGGCTCCACTTTGCCACTGACGACATCGATCACCTGGTAGCCCACTGATGCACCAGCCAGCGTGCCTGCCAGACCTTTCCAGCCATGACGACGGATGCTGTACACCCCGCCCAGTACCAATGCGATGCCCACCACACGCCCGGCCACCACCACCGGGGTCATACGCTTGTTGGTCTCGTCGCCGAAATACACCATGCGGTAACGAAAATAATCCCCCCACAACTCCCGTGAACTCGTAGCGTCGTGCATAAACCAGGCACGCGAGTCATGCATCTGGTCGTCAAATAGCGCGACCAGCGCAGCTTTCTGCGGCGAATCGCTGACGCGAAACTTATTGCTGTTGTTCCCGAGCTCAACAAACAGCTCCTTGGCGCGCATTTCACCCTCGGCCTTGATCCGCTCATACTCCTGCTGCTCGTCGTCGTCATTGAGCAGGTACACCGTGTCCCTAAGCGCCACATCGACGACCCAGCCTGCCACGCTGGTCTGATCGCGCCGCCAACCTTGGTAGTCGTGTTCGAACTCCACAGCGGCCTCGCGGATCTGCTGCTGATCCCTTACCGGTTCGTAAGCCGGCGGGCTGGCCGTTCCCAACAGAAGCTGTGCTTCGTTCTCCTGACCCCGGGCCGCCTTGCGCTTTTCTTTGGCGATGGCTATCTCAGCCTCACGTTTGGCTTTTTGCGCCGCTTCCAGCGATGCATTGGTCTGTGTGGCTTGGCCGTAAAAAGGTTGATTGACGTAACTGCCACGGCCCAGACGCTCGATGCGCCAGCCAGTGAGCCAGGCCAATTGCGCGGCCATGGCGTCTTCGAGGGAGTGGCCCAGGCGTAGGGATGGGCCGTTAGACGGGGTTGGTGGGGTGGTTTCTTCGGTTAGGCCCAGGGTGTTGCGCCAGGCGTTGAAGCGGTCGATGAGCTGATCATCTAACGCAAACTCTTTTAAGTTGTCTGTCGACATGGTGCGCGCCCGCTGAATCTGACGCAGTTTATCCGGCAGCACCGCCTCAGGTACCGTCAACGGCGCACCGGCCGCAAAGGCCTCCGCATACAGGTCATGCAGCACAATCTGCGATAGCAACTCGCCCGAACCGCCTCGGGCCTTGCCCTGATCCCCAGGTGGGTAACCGCCGCCCACATCCGAATGCACACCGGGGTAGACCACCTCCCGGGCATAAGGGGGATAAAGGCCATCTGCATAACGGATCGAGTCCAACGGGAAGCACAAGCGCTGCTCATGGGCCGCGACAAAATGCCGGCAGACCTTGATCCACTCGGGGAATGCCTTGACATCGGGTAACTTCTGAGTGCCATCGGCCCAGTCCATATGCCCGTCGGCAAAGGGCGCGGCATGGGCGCTGCCCACCGAAGCCACGGTGTCGAGCAAGCCAAGAAACTCGATGGTCAACGGCAGTCCCAATAATGCCTGCTCTGGGTGTTCGGCCCCTTGCGGGGTATCGAACAGCTCACTCAACCAGGTAACGAAGGTCCGAGCCTCGGCCGCCCCACGGGAAAAACCATAGACGAACAGCTTGATCGCCAGCACCTTGGGCTGCACGGTCGCGACCCTGGTCCGCAAGGGCTCCAGCAGCGAGGCCATGACCTGGCGCCGGCTGCTTTTACCCTGCGCAGTCAGCGGCCAGGTGGTGGCCATGGCTTTGAGCTTGGCCTGGACGACTGGCAGATCCAACCCCTGCTTGTTGTTCAGGGCGAAGGACAGCGCATCGGCAATTTGCAATAGCCCCCAATTAACCCGGTCCTCCCCTCGATTGGCGAAGGCCAACCCGCGCATGCTGAAGTCCAGCTCGCCAATTTCAGGAAAGGGGGTGCCCACACCGGGGATGTAATAACGAAAATAGCCACTTTCCGGCTGCTCCAGAGTGGCGTGGTAGAGCCGAGCGATATTGGTCGGATGGGGCGGCGTGGCCTTATGGGTGTCGTAGGGTTCGTTGTTGTTAGTACCGTCAAAGAACAAGCTGATATGCAAGCTATGTGCGCAGGTAGAAGCACCACGTAAACCACGCAGGGCATTCAATTCTTGGCGGTACTGTTCCACCTCGATCATTTGTAGATCGTAGTTGGCACTTACGCTCTGCAAATCGCTGGGCAAGCGCCTTTTCTTGGGAAATATGGCCGGCACATAAACCGACTCAGCGTTCTTCACTTCGGACATACGACTGGCTCCTTCATTTCCAATGGTTCCTTGATGGGGCTATTGGGTGATGGATAGCGCCAACAAGACGTGGAGACCTTGACTTGATTGCAGGGTAAAAAATGCACTTCCAACGCACACAACCTGCCCTCATAAGGAGGGAGCTCTACTATGGTGCTATATCTCCCATAGTTTGCCTCATGCCTAGCCAACGCAACCTCATCAAAATTAAATCCATCAGGTTTACGCTTAATTTTTTCGTAAGGGCTCGGATCAGTTTCCCACTCCACTTCAAGTTTCAAGCCTGGCCGCCATTGCCTTGGCAACATCGCACAGCACATCCCACCACCATAACCATGCGGAGATATATTGGCGCCACCATAGCCATTCACCGAAAAGTAATTAATGGCCGCTGACGTGTGGTTCACTCCATTCAAATTACCCGCTAAAAACTTGGAGTCCCCCACCGAGCACCCAGCCAGTAACAAAAGTAAACAACCGCCCAACCATCGGCACATAGCACTGCCTTCTAAATAGTTCATCCCATGTTCCTTATTCACACTTAAGCTCTGCAAGAAAAATACCTGCGCCAAACCTCTTTCATTCAGAACCTCCTGCGACTCACTGGATAAACATCCTTTCTTGGAAAAAGTCAGACACATAAACCGATTCGGCGCCCTTCACTTCGGACATACGGCTGGCTCCTTCATTTCCAATGGTTCTTTAATCGGATATCCAGGTTGGCCATAAGCCATACAGGCAGCTGTGACTTTGATCTGATTGCACGGCAAGAAATGAACTTTTAATGAACACAGCTTTTCTATCTCATAAGCAGGGAGATCTACTATGGCACTGTGTTGTTGGTAGTTCGCTTTATGCTTGGCATAAGCTTCTTCATCAGGACCGTACCCGGATGTTTTTCGCTTAAGCCTCGCATAAGGATTAGGATCAGTTTCCCACTCCACTTCAAGCTTCAAGCCTGGCTGCCATTGCCTTGGCAACATCGCACAGCACATCCCACCACCATAACCATGCGGAGATATATTGGCGCCACCATAGCCATTCACCGAAAAGTAATTAATGGCCGCTGACGTGTGGTTCACTCCATTCAAATTTCCCGCTAAAAATTTAGACTCCCCCACCGAGCACCCAGCCAGTAACAAAAGCAAACAACCGCCCAGCCATCGGCACATAGCACTGCCTTCTAAATAGTTCATCTCATGCTCCTTATTCACACTTAAGCTCTGTAAGAAAAATACCTGCGCCAAACCTCTTTCATTCAGAACCTCCGGCGACTCACTGGATAAACATCCTTTCTTGGAAAAGTCAGACACATAAACCGATTCGGCGCTCTTCACTTCGGACATATGGCTGGTTCATTCATTTCCAATGGTTCCTTGATGGGGCTATTGGGTGATGGATAGCGCCAACAGGAGGTGGATACCTTGACTTGATTACAGGGTAAAAAATGCACTTCCAACGCACACAATCTATCCTCATAAGGAGGAAGCTCTACTATGGCACTGTGTTGTTGGTAGTTGGTTTTATGTTTAGCCATAAAAGTTCGAAATGCATCCGAACCTAAAGGCGGAGATTTTGCATAGGGGTTCGGATCAGTTTCCCACTCCACTTCAAGCTTCAAGCCTGTCTGCCACTGCCTTGGCAACATCGCACAGCACATCCCACCACCATAACCATGGGGAGATATATTGGCGCCACCATAGCCATTCACCGAAAAGTGATTAATAGCCGCTGATGTGTGGTTCACTCCATTCAAATTACCCGCTAAAAACTTGGACTCCCCCACCGAGCATCCGGCGAGTAAAACAAGCAAACAACCGCCCACCCATTGGTACATAGCGCTGCTTTTTAAATAGCTCATCCTCTACCCCTATTCGCACCAAAGTCCGGCATGCCCCCCCTGTATTGCTCAACAGACAACTAAGGCCTATCAGCTAGACAACATCCGCCCTACTCCAATGCAACTCTGCGTATAATTTCAAGTCACCAAAATAGTTTTCTTGACTGGCTTGCAGCACTACGCGATAACAACATGCAAAACACTGCTCATGGGAAAGTTCCGAAAACCTCGCCCTGGCAACTTCGAACAGATTCTGTGCGTCACTGATGCTGCCCAACCGGTCAAATTGAGCGTCAGCCAAGTTGATGGGAGGAAAGGTTTCAGCCAGGGGCTGATTCGACCGATAGGTACCAGGCTGCCAGACAGGCTGCTGGTCCCGGTTCAGCCAACTCCAGAACAGGGTCACGCGCAGAAATTGCTCTTTCTGTTCTGGGCTCAATACGCTGGCCAACACTTCGGGCATTACGCGGGGGTCATAGAAGCGCAGCAATCCCGACTGGCCTCCCCACTCAAGCTGCGAGAGCCCCTGAAGGGACTTAGCCAAAACATCAAACGGCATAGGTGAAATCAACAGCATGAGGCGTGGCAGATGCCCGACTTGCTCAATCAGTTCTTCCAGCCAGGCTTTGTGCCGCCAGTCGTCGAGGTTGATTCGCATCAAAATGGGCGCCTGCGTCAACAGTGCCTCTTCTGGTGTTGCACTGAATAAAGAAAACCAGCGCATGCCCGGTTCCATAAGGCGAAGGGCCGGCAATAGGGATACATCCCAGGCGGCTTGATCAACCACGACATCGACATGCCCCACGTTCGCGGAACCGCACAGGCTTTCTATTTGCTCGATCCAGCGTGTGTAGTGTTCTTGCATTTTTCTACCCTCAGTCGGTGGCGCGCATGACCGCGCCCGCTGCTTGCGTTTGAGCAATTTTCAGGCACTCTTCGCACACCGACTGCGGCAACTCACGCAAAGGAAAGCGCTGGCTGGTCGTGGTTTCCCAGACGTGTTGGCCTTTAAGGTTGAGCTTGCCCGGGGTGTGGATGTCGATAGCGCCGCCGGGTGTGATGCGGATATACCCGCCACCACACGCCAAGGTGATGCCGTTTTTAGCCGTCAGTTGCAGATGCCCCTGTACGGTCTGCAGGGTGATGTCTTGCTGGGCAATCAGATTCAACACGTCGTTGTGGGATTCGATTTCCAGCGGCCCCTTGCCGGACACCAGGCGCATGCCTTCCTGCTGGGCAAGCAGGGAAATGGCCTGATTCGCATGGACGGACAGCCGTTGAGCGGCAGCCAGGTTGATCTCATCGTTGCTTTGCACATACATCGCCTCGCCGCTTTTGAGCAGCAGGCTTTCAGGGGTTACCGCACCAATGCCCTTGGGCGCACTGAGTAGGATGGCCGAGGCGTTCAGGTCTTTGGCGTTGTCCTGGAACTGTTGCAGACCATCAATGGCGGGTTTGCGACTGCGATGAGACTGGGCGATTGCCTGCCAGTCAGCGATTTGTTGTGTGGCTCCCGCGACCAGATCGGTGGCTGGCGCCATGGTGAGCACATCACCAGAAGCCTTGGCCTGTATATCCGCACTGATGAACAACCCTTTGCCTGCACGAATGCTCCCCCAAGCATCTGTACGTAGCTCAAACCCTTCCCCACGTTTTTTACGCTGACCATCCACCAAATGCCCAAGATTCAGCTGGCTCTTACCACTGTGCTCAGTACTGACCTTGATATGCTCCCGCCCCCGCGTGTCATCCATCCGCAGCTTGTTATTCGCCGGGGTACGCAGCACGTTGCGTTTGTAGTTACGCAAGGTCACATGATCGACATGCTGGCTATCGTGCAACGCGTGCGCGATGTAGGGCCGGTCTGGGTCGCCTTGTTCAAAGGCGATGGCCACTTCGGTGCCGGGAATCAACGGCAGGTGCAGGCCGTGGGTATCTCCGGCGTAGGGTCGGGCCAGGCGTAGCCATAGGCTTTCTTCGCCGGGTTTCCAGGTGTCGCGGTCGAACAGGAAGTTGACCTTGTAGCGCCCTTCGAGGTCGATGTGGCCGTAGGGGTCGTTGGCCTGTGGGCTGGTGACGCGGGCCGGGACGGTGCCGGCGATTTGGGGTTTGGGCTGCAGTGCGGGGCGAAAGCACACGGTGTCTGAATAGGGTATGGCCTGGAAGGTCGCGACCAAGCTGCTATCGCGGGCGGCGGTGGTGGTCAGGCCGGTGATCACCGCGCCCGGTGTGAAGGCTTCGGGCGCGCCGCCGGTGATGTGCAGCACCTGCCCCGGCGCTAACGTGGCGCTGCTGGTGATGCCGCTGAGTTGGGTCTGGGCGTTGAGGTAACGCTCGTGGCGCAGGCGTGCGTAGAAGTAGCCGCTTTCGCTGAGCAGGTCTTCGTCCTGATCCAGCCGGTCGCCGAGGGTCGTGTAGGGCTCGGCGTAGTGGTAGGCCTCGCCGTAGGTGCCGCTGGCGCCGCGGCTCTGGTCGATCTCGCCGCTCAGGTGGGCGCCGGCGTCGCGGGGGTGGTAGGCGCGGATATGCACCTGTTGTTCGACCACCTGGTGGTTCGATTGCAGGTGCCACACCGCGTCCTGCCCGCTGCTGCCCAACCCGGATTGCGGGCGATACGGCAGCGCGATGTCGAACTGGTAGAGGCGCTGATCGTCGCAGAACTCGACCACATCGATACCCAGGCGTTCGTCGCTGGTGAAGCGGTACCAGATGCCGACGTCGGCGAGCAGGCGGTCAATGAAGGCCAGGTCGCTCTCGCCGTATTGCATGACCTGCTCGCGCCTGGGGTAGTCGCGTTTCAGGCTGAACAGAAAATCCTGGCCTTCAAAGTCGTGGCGGCTGCGCAGGATGCTTTCGACGATCTGCGGCACGGATTGATGCTGGTAGATGCGAAATTGTCTGCCTTGGCCGAGCAGGGCCAGGCGCGGCTGCAGAGTGATTTCATAACGGGCCTGGTCGTTCGAGCCGGACTGACGCTTGAAGCCGGTGACCACACCGTGCAAGGTGCGCAGCGGTTTGACCGCGGGCGCGCTGAAGCCTGAGGCCGGTGGTTTTTGCGGGGCGGCGTGCAGGCTGAAACGGGCGTCCTGGCCAAGCAGGGTTTCGGCGGCGAGGTCACGTTCGGTGCTGGTGAATTCCACGCGATAGGTGAAGGGCTGGCTCAGGTGTTCATGGCCTTCAAAGGCCAACACGTCGAGACGGGCTTCGATGTTGCGCACACTCAGGGTGTGCCGGCCATGATCGAAAAGAACCCTCGGCAGTACGCTGGAAGTCATTCCCTTTACTCCTGGACGCGAAAGCCCAGAGAGTAAAGATTTGTTATCGGTGATTAATGTCGGAAGATTCGACTTTACAAGAGCGACACTTCCCGATCTGGTTTTAGAGCCTAAAAACTATCGATATGTTGATAATCCAAGCACAGGCGCTGAGCCAGTTCTCGCGCCCTCCCCAACCGAATCGGCCCGCGCTCGATGTCGACCAGCAACCCCGGGCACTCCAGCGATGGCAGCGCGGCAATCTCCTTGAGCCGCCCGTCGGTCACCACCAGCAACCGCTGCTGTTCGGTGGGGAAACGCGTTCTGCGTGCCGCCAGCCATTGCGCCGCCTCGCCCAGCGCGGCCAACAGCGGCGTACCGCCACCCGCGCCGAGCTGATCGAGCCAGCCAGCCAGGCTTTTCGCGGCTTTCAGGCCCTGCACCTGCCACTTCGGCGACTGCCCGCTCGCCGTCAGCAATGCCATGCGCGCCCGCTGGCGGTAGGCGTCATCCAACAGTTGCGCCAATAACCCTTTGGCATCGGTCAATGCACGATGCCGCCGCGTCGACGCCGACGCGTCGACAATCACCAACCATAACTCCTGGGCCGAGCGGCTGCGCAGGTGGAAACGCAGGTCCTCACGAGACTGCGGCCGCCCGCCGAGCAAGGTGCCCGGCCAATTGATCGAGCCCTGCTGCGCGCCGCGCGACTTGCCGTGCCTGCCTTTATCCAGTCGCCCCGCCTTGGGCCGGGCATCCGCCCTCGCGTCAGGTCGGGGGCGGATGCCTAAGGCTTTTTTGGCCAGGCGGGCACGTCTCGGCGAGCGCCCGTGGGCAAGGCCGGTGCGGGCATATCGCCCCACTGGCCTTGGCCGGGTGAAGTGTCGGACGCTTGAGGCGCCTGGCCCTCACGGTTGGGCGGGCTGGGCGGCGGGGACTGCGCCTGGCGACGATGGCGCAAGGCAAACTCGGCCACGGCTTCGATATCTTCCTCGGTGATGGCGGTCGCGCCGCGCCAGGCTGCATGCGCTCTTGCGCCACGCAACCAGACAAGGTCGGCGCGCAAACCATCCACGCCCGCGGCAAAGCAGCGTTGGGTGATCTGTGCCAGCGCCTCGTCATCCAATGCAATGGCCTCGAGACAGGCGCGCGCCCGGGTGCAACGCTCGCGCAGGGCGGCCTGCGGTTCGGCCCACAACGCGCAGAAGGCCACGGGGTCGCTGTCGAAGTCGAGGCGCCGGCGGATGATCTGCCCACGCTCGGTCGGCACGGTTTGCCCGCTCAAGGCCACATTGAAGCCGAAGCGGTCGAGCAACTGCGGACGCAACTCACCCTCCTCCGGGTTCATCGTGCCGATCAGCACAAATCGCGCCGCATGCCGGTGGGAGATGCCGTCGCGCTCGATCAGGTTGGTGCCGCTGGCGGCCACGTCCAGCAGCAGGTCCACCAAATGATCGGGCAGCAAGTTGACCTCGTCGACATACAACACCCCACCATCCGCCTTGGCCAGCACGCCGGGTGAAAACTGCGCGCGGCCTTCGCCCAATGCCGCATCCAGGTCCAGGGTGCCGACCAGGCGCTCTTCGGTGGCGCCCAACGGCAAGGTGACGAATTGACCGCTGGCTAACAGGTCCGCCAAGCCACGTGCCAGGGTGGACTTGGCCATGCCGCGCGGGCCTTCGATCAGCACGCCGCCGATCTTCGGGTCGATGGCGGTCAGGCACAGCGCGAGTTTCAGGTCGTCGGCACCGACCACGGCCGACAGCGGGAAATGGGGAATATCAGTCATCAGCTGTCTTCTTCTATATCCAGCAACAGGTTTTCCAACGCCTCGCGATACGCCCCCGGCGCTTGCCACATGCCACGCTGCTGGGCTTCGAGCAGGCGCTCGGTCATGTCCCGCAGGGCATCAGGGTTGTGCTGTTGCACAAAGGCGCGGGTGTCGGGGTCGAGTAGGTAGACGTCGGCGAGCAAGGCGTATTGGTGATCGTCGATCAGCGCGGTGGTGGCGTCGAAGGCGAACAGATTGTCCACGGTTGCCGCCATCTCGAACGCACCTTTATAGCCATGACGCTTCACGCCTTCGATCCACTTGGGGTTGGCGGCGCGGGCACGGATCACCCGGTTCAGCTCTTCCTTCAAGGTGCGGATCTTCGGCACGTCCGGCTGGCTGTGGTCGCCATGGTAGCTGGCGGTCTTGTCGCCGCTCAGGGTTTCCACAGCGGCGAGCATGCCGCCCTGGAATTGGTAGTAATCGTTGGAATCGAGCAGGTCGTGCTCGCGATTGTCCTGGTTTTGCAGCACCGCCTGCACCTGGCTCAGGCGTTGGGCGAATTGCCCGCGGGCGGCGGTGCCCTCGTCGGCGCCACCATAGGCGTAGCCACCCCAATTCAGGTAGACCTCGGCCAAGTCCTCGCGGCTTTGCCACAAACGACCGTCGATCGCGCCCTGCACGCCCGCGCCATAGGCACCCGGCTTGGCCCCGAAAATACGCCAGCCCGCCTGTTTCGCCGCCGCGGCCTCGTCCAGGCCGGACTCAAGCAACGCCTGGCGCTCGCAACGGACCTTGGCGGCCAGCGGGTTCATATCGTCAGGCTCGTCCAGCGCCGCCACCGCTTGTACCGCCGCATCGAACAGGCGGATCAGGTTGGCGAAGGCATCCCGGAAGAACCCGGACACGCGCAAAGTCACGTCGACACGCGGGCGGTCCAGCAGGCTGATCGGCAGGATTTCAAAGTCGTCCACCCGCTGGCTGCCCGTGGCCCACACCGGGCGTACCCCCATCAGGGCCATGGCCTGGGCGATATCGTCGCCGCCGGTACGCATGGTCGCGGTGCCCCACACCGACAGGCCGAGCTGGCGCAGGTGGTCGCCGTGGTCTTGCAGGTGCCGCTCGAGAATCAGGTTGGCCGACTGGAAACCGATGCGCCAGGCGGTGGTGGTCGGCAGGTTGCGCACGTCGACGCTGAAAAAATTGCGCCCGGTGGGCAGCACATCCAGACGCCCCCGGCTCGGCGCGCCGCTTGGGCCCGCCGGCACGAAGCGGCCGCCCAGGGCATCGAGCAGGCCGCGCATTTCCGCCGGGCCGCACCCATCCAGGCGTGGCGCCACGACACTGCGCAGGCTTTCGATGACGGATTTGACGCCCTCCCAACCGGGCTCTTCCAGCTGTTCCAGCGGCCCCGCCAGCGCCTGCTCGATCAACCGTGCAGCGTACAGTTCCAGGCGCTCGCGGGTATCACCAGCGGTGCGCCACCGCTGTGGATCGATGGTTTGCAACACCGCCGGGCGGCGTCCGGTCCAGGGTTCGGCGAGGGCGCAGTCCAGCGGGTCGAAACCCAGCTCGAAGGCCTTGGCCAATACCCGTAACAGGCTCGATTGCGCGCCTCGGCCGTCGCCACGCGGGATACGCAGCAACGCGAGCAAGGTGTCGATACGCAAGCGGCCCTGGGGCGACTCGCCGAAGATATGCAGGCCGTCGCGGATCTGCGATTCCTTCAGGTCACACAGGTAGGTATCCAGGCGCGGCAGCCAGATCGCCGCGTCGGCCTCGCTGTCCAGCTCAAGCTCCTGGTCGATACGGGTTTCGCGCACCAGCTTGAGGATGTCCTTTTGCAGCTCGCGGGCGCGGCGCGGGTCGAGCAGTTGCGCTTCGTAGTATTCGTCCGCCAACAGCTCCAGGTCGCGCAGCGGCCCGTAGGTTTCGGCACGGGTCAGCGGCGGCATCAAGTGATCGATGATCACCGCCTGGGTGCGCCGCTTGGCCTGGGCGCCCTCACCCGGGTCGTTGACGATAAACGGATAGATATTCGGCAGCGGCCCGAGCAGCGCGTCGGGCCAGCAATTTTCCGACAGCCCGACGCCCTTGCCCGGCAGCCATTCCAGGTTGCCGTGCTTGCCGACGTGGATCACGCCGTGAGCGCCGTAGGTGTGGCGCAACCAGAAATAGAACGCCAGGTAAGCGTGAGGCGGCACCAGGTCCGGGTCGTGGTACACCGCGCTGGCGTCCACCTGATAACCGCGGGCCGGCTGGATGCCGATAAACGTCAAGCCCAGGCGCAGGCCGGCGATCATCAGGCGGCCGTCGCGGCACATCGGGTCGTTGTACGGCGTGCCCCAGCGTTCCAGCACTGCCTGGCGGTTGGCTTCGGGCAGGCGCTTGAACATCGCCTCGTAGTCGTCCAGGCCCAGGCTTTGGTGGCACGGGCGCAGGTCGAGGTTGTCCAGGTCGTTGGTGACGCCACCGAGCAGTTCGTGGATCAGCGCGGTGCCGCTTTCCGGCAGGATTTCGGGCAGCGGATAACCCTCGGCCTGCAAGGCCCGCAGGATATTCAGCGCCGCCGCTGGCGTGTCCAGGCCGACGCCGTTGCCGATGCGGCCGTCGCGCGTCGGGTAATTGGCCAGGATCAGGGCGATGCGCTTGTCGGCATTCGGCACCCGCGCCAGTTCAACCCAACGGCGCGCCAGTTCAGCGACAAAGTCCATGCGTTCCGGCGCTGCGCGGTAGCACACCACGTCCGACTGGCTGCGCTCACTGCGCCAGGCCAGGTCCTTGAAGCTGATCGGTCGGCTGATGATGCGCCCGTCCAGTTCCGGCAAGGCGATGTGCATCGCCAGGTCGCGCGGGCCGAGGCCTTGTTCGCTGGCCTGCCAGGCGGGTTGGTTGTCCTGGGCGCAAATCGCCTGGATCACCGGGATATTGCGGCGAAACGGGCGCAAATGCGGCGCTTCGGGGCTGGACTGGGCAAAGCCGGTGGTGTTGAGAATCACCGCCGCCCCGACCTCATCCAGCCAGTCCTCGACCACCGTCAGGCAGCCGGGCTCCTTCAGACTGGCCACTGCCATCGGCAACGGATTCAGGCCCGCCGCCTGCAGACGCTGGCAGAACACATCGATAAAACCGGTATTGGCCGCTTGCAGATGGGAGCGGTAGAACAGCACCGCCGCCACCGGGCACTCAGGATTCCAATCCAACTGCCAGTCGTTGAGGCACGCATTGGCCTTACGCGGGTGATAAATCGCGCTGCGCGCCAGGGTTTGCGGCTCGGCCCAGGCATAGTCGCGGCCCAGGTAGGCGCTGGCCAGGCAGCGATAAAAATCCAGCGCATTACCCAGGCCGCCCTGGCGCAGGAACTGCCACAGGCGGTCACGCGCTGCGGCATCCACGGTGCTGAGGCCGCTGAGTTCCGGGTCGGGGCGGTCATCCCCCGGCACCAGGATCAGCGTGACCCCGCGCTCGGCCAACGCCACCAGACGCTCGACGCCGTAACGCCAATAGCCGATGCCGCCGTGCAGGGAAATCAGGATGACCTTGGCGTGGCGCAGCACTTCATCGACGTACAGGTCCACCGATGCATGGTTCTGCACCTGCATCGGGTTGGCCAGGCGCAGGCTCGGGTAATCCTCGGGCAACTGCTGGGCCGCTTCGGCCAGCAGCGCCAGGCTGGAGTCGCCGCTGCACAGGATCACCAGCTCGGCGGGGGTTTGCCCAAGGTCGGCAATGTTGTCGTCCGCGACGAAACCGCCGGGCTGGGTCCTGAGCAGGTGCACGGGTTAAACGCTGAGGGCGGCGCGCAATTGCGCTTCGAGGCCCGCCGCGTCGAGGTCCTGGCCGATCAGCACCAGGCGCGTGATGCGCGCTTCGTCGGCGCTCCAGGCGCGGTCGAAGTGTTTGTCGAAGCGCGTGCCCACGCCCTGGATCAGCAGGCGCATCGGCTTGTTCGGGATCGCCGCGAAGCCTTTGACGCGCAGGATGCCGTGCTGCACCACCAATTGGCTCAGGGCGTCGAGCAGCAGGGCTTCGTCGGACTGGGGCAAGTCGATGGAAATGGAGTCGAACGCATCGTGATCATGATCATGATCGTCTTCACCTTCGTGATGATGATCGTGATGGCTGTGGCGACCGTCGATGTGCTCTTCAGAGCCGGCGCCCAGGCCGATCAAGACGTCCAGCGGCACCCGACCGCTGCTGGCTTCGATGATCTTCACCGCCGGCGGCAACTCTTCGGCGACTTCCAGGCGCACGCGGGCCAGGTCGTCGGGGCTGATCAGGTCGCACTTGTTGAGGATCACCAGGTCGGCGCTGGCCAGTTGGTCGGCGAACAGTTCATGCAACGGTGATTCGTGGTCCAGGTTCGGGTCGAGTTTGCGCTGGGCGTCGACCTGATCCGGGAAGGCGGCGAAGGTGCCGGCCGCCACGGCGGGGCTGTCGACCACGGTGATCACCGCATCGACCGTGCAGGCGTTGCGGATTTCCGGCCACTGGAACGCCTGGACCAAGGGTTTTGGCAGGGCCAGGCCGGAGGTTTCGATGAGGATATGGTCAAGGTCGCCGCGACGGGCAACCAGTTCGCGCATCACCGGGAAGAACTCTTCCTGCACGGTGCAGCACAGGCAGCCGTTGGCCAGTTCATACACGCGGCCGTTGGCTTCTTCCTCGGTGCAGCCGATGGAGCACTGTTTGAGGATTTCACCGTCGATGCCCAGCTCGCCGAATTCGTTGACGATCACCGCGATGCGACGGCCCTGGGCGTTATCGAGCATATGGCGCAGCAAGGTGGTTTTGCCCGAGCCGAGAAAGCCGGTAACGATGGTGACGGGGAGTTTGGCCAGTGTTTTCATCGGATGCCCTTGGGGGCGGGCATACGGGACGATAGGCCCTGCGCGACGCGCAGCAGCAGATTTCGTCACCGGATCACCCCGCCCGGTTGAATTGAAAAATCGGTTGCGAGGCAGGTCTCCTGGCTTGGGGCTTGCGGGTCTTGCGACCGGCGCTGGCTGCGCCTTCCCGCCTTGATGGCAGTGGCGTGGCAGTCAGATAAACCCTTCACAGTTGCGGGGGCAGCCGCGGCTTGAACCGCGTTCCCTTCTTAGCTTCGGCCTGGGCCGAAGAACCTCGAGGGTGCAAGGCTACAGGGGCTCAGTCAATTTGACTACCGTCGCCCTGCATGCTTTCCTACACACCTTGTTTCGGGTGCCCTTCACAGGGTGAAACGGGAAACCGGTGCGTCATAGCGATATGACCAGTCCGGTGCTGCCCCCGCAACGGTAAGCGAGCGAAGCGTCACGGCCACTGTGCGTTGTGCATGGGAAGGCGATGCTTTCAGGACTCAGTTCAAGAGCCCCCTCGCAAGCCCGGAGACCGGCCCGAAAAAAATCATCTAACAAACCCGCGGTGGGCGGGCGCTGTTTGAACCCTGCGTGCCTGGCTCGCGGGTTTTGCATGCGCTCGTGTCACCCTGAACCCCTGAAGGGACGCGCCATGTCGATCATCAGCAGCACCTCGTCTAGCACCAGCAGCACCGCCACCCTGAGCCAACGTCTGGGCGCCGCCATCGGCGCGTCGATCCTCGGCGCGTGCCTGGTGTATTTCGCCGGGTTCTCGCATATCGAAGCGGTACACAACGCCGCCCACGATACCCGCCACAGCGCCGCGTTCCCGTGCCATTGAGACCTGCCGACATGATCAAGCGTATTGCGCAAACCGCAGGTTTCAGTGGGCTGCTGGCCGCCCTGTTGTTGACCTTGCTGCAAAGTTTCTGGGTCGCCCCGCTAATCATGCAGGCGGAAACCTTTGAAAAAGCCCCGGCCGCGACGCAAGTGGTACACGAGCACGCCGCCGGCACCGCTGCACACGCCCATGACGCCGAAGCCTGGGAGCCGGAAGACGGCTGGCAGCGCGTGCTGTCGACCACCGGCGGCAATCTGGTGGTGGCGGTCGGTTTCGCCTTGATGCTCGCCGGGCTCTACACCCTGCGCGCGCCGACTCGCACGGCTCAAGGCCTGCTGTGGGGCCTGGCCGGTTACGCGACCTTCGTCCTGGCGCCAACCCTGGGCCTGCCGCCGGAATTGCCGGGCACTGCCGCCGCCGACCTGGCACAACGGCAGATCTGGTGGATCGGCACGGCGGCCTCAACCGCGGCCGGTATCGCGCTGCTGGTATTCGGTGGCAACTGGCTGCTCAAAGCGCTGGGCGCGGCAATCCTCGTGGTGCCTCATGTGATTGGCGCTCCGCAACCTGAAGTGCATTCGATGCTGGCCCCTGAGGCTCTGGAAGCACAGTTCAAGATCGCCTCGCAACTGACCAACATCGCGTTCTGGTTGGCGTTGGGGCTGATCAGCGCCTGGTTGTTTCGCCGCAACCGCGACGATCGATACACCGCATGACCCTCGTGGTCGGCCTGGGCTGCCAGCGCGGCTGCGAGTTTCAAGCCCTGCTGGACCTGCTGAACGCCGCCCTCGCCGAGGGCGGTATCGAGCGCCATCGCATCACCGCCCTGGCCAGCCTTGATCGCAAGCAGGATGAACCGGGCTTGCTGGCCCTGGCCCAATGGCTGAACCTGCCGCTGCACTGCTTCAGCGCGGCGCACCTGGCGATGTATGACGACCGTCTGAGCCACAGGTCCGCCGTCGCCTTTGCCCATACCGGTTGTTACGGCATCGCCGAAAGCGCCGCCCTGGCCCTGGCCGAACAACTCGGCGGCGCCCCTGCGCGCCTGTTGGTCCCGCGCAAAAAATCCGCCCGGGCCACCTTGGCATTGGCCTGCGTCGACTGAAACCGCGATAATCGCCGCTTCCGATCATGAGCGTTCCTCATGCTCGCGCGTTTTTTCACAGGATTTCTCCATGACCGTCTACTTCATCGGCGCCGGCCCCGGCGACCCGGAATTGATCACCGTCAAAGGCCAGCGGCTGATCCGCAGTTGCCCGGTGATCATCTATGCAGGGTCGCTGGTGCCGGCGGCGGTACTGGAGGGGCATCAGGCCGAACAGGTGGTCAACAGCGCCGAACTGCACCTGGAACAGATCATCGAGCTGATCAAGGCCGCCGATGCCAAGGGCCAGGATGTGGCGCGAGTCCACTCCGGCGATCCAAGCCTGTACGGCGCAATTGGCGAACAGATCCGCCTGTTGCGCGAGTTGGGCATTGCGTTCCAGATCATTCCCGGCGTCACCGCCGTGGCCGCCTGCGCGGCGCTGCTGGAGACTGAACTGACCCTGCCGGACATCGCCCAGAGCGTGATTCTCACCCGCTACGCCGATAAAACCCGCATGCCCGCCGGTGAAGACTTCGACAGCCTGGCCCGCCACGGCACGACCATGGCGATTCATCTGGGGGTCAATCACCTGGAGAAGATCGTCGCCGAACTGCTGCCGCACTATGGCGCGG
Source organism: Pseudomonas veronii (assembly GCF_002028325.1). Classification (NCBI taxonomy): domain Bacteria; kingdom Pseudomonadati; phylum Pseudomonadota; class Gammaproteobacteria; order Pseudomonadales; family Pseudomonadaceae; genus Pseudomonas; species Pseudomonas veronii. The sequence continues at coordinate 4,001,353 of NZ_CP018420.1, forward strand.
ATTGCCCGATTGCCGTGGTACACCGCGCGACCTGGCCGGATCAGGATTGGGCTGTCGGCACCTTGGCGGACATTGCCGAAAAAGTCGCGACCAAGGGCTTCAGGCGCACGGCGCTGATTGTGGTGGGTCGGGTGCTGGCCAGTGACAGTTTCAGCGCGTCGTCGCTGTATCGGGCCGGGCATGCACACCTGTACCGCCCCTAATCAAAAACATCAAAAAACAAACATAAAACACTGATTTAACTAAACAAATACAAAATAAAATGTGGGAGGGAGCTTGCTCCCGATAGCGGCGGGTCAGTCGACTTATCAATCGACAGATACACCGCTATCGGGAGCAAGCTCCCTCCCACACTTAATGTTCAGCGTTAGGTAGGTCGCGTAAGCGGCTGAATTTTAAGCATAAAAAAACGGCGCTCACGGGGCGCCGTTTTTTTGCTCGCAGCGAACACCTGACTCAGTAGTAGGCGTTTTCTTTCTGCGTATGGTCAGTCACATCGCGGACGCCCTTGAGCTCCGGAATGCGCTCCAGCAAGGTACGCTCGATGCCTTCACGCAGGGTCACATCCGCCTGGCCGCAGCCCTGGCAGCCGCCGCCGAACTTCAATACGGCGATACCGTCATCCACCACGTCGATCAAGCTGACCTGCCCACCGTGGCTGGCCAGCCCAGGGTTGATCTCGGTTTGCAGGTAGTAATTGATGCGCTCGTTGACCGGGCTGTCGGCATTGACGTTCGGCACCTTGGCGTTCGGCGCCTTGATGGTCAATTGGCCGCCCATGCGGTCAGTGGCGTAGTCGACCACCGCGTCGTCGAGGAACGCTTCGCTGAAGGCATCGATATACGCGGTGAAGCTTTTCAGCCCCAGCGCGGTGTCTTCCGGCTTCTCTTCGCCCGGCTTGCAGTAGGCGATGCACGTCTCGGCGTACTGGGTGCCAGGCTGGGTGATAAAGACGCGGATGCCGATACCCGGGGTGTTCTGCTTGGACAGCAGGTCAGCCAGGTAATCGTGGGCGGCGTCGGTAATGGTTATGGCAGTCATGGAAACTCCTCACAGGCTTGCTGGCAGTTTACGCCAAAATATTACGCAGATACAAAGCCCCAGTAATTTTGTCGGAAAAGCCTCGCCATCACCGTCAGAGGTTTTCATAGCGGTTCATATCCAGCACACCCTCTTCCAACGGTGTGGTTTCGCGGATGTAGGTCGACAGATCGTGGAAGTACTCCCAGAACTGCGGATGGCTGCGGCGCACACCCCAACGATCGACGATCTTCTCGAAGTGCTGGGCGTCGCGGGCACTTTCCATGGCCGCGACGAACGCCGGCACTTGCTCGGCCGGGATATTGAACATGAAGTTCGGATAACTGCTCAGCACGCCGGGGTAGACCGTCAACGTGTCCAGGCCCGGTTGATAGCGAGAAGCCTCACCCAGCATGAACGCGACATTACTGTGGGCACGGTTGCGCAGCAGGCTGTAGACCTCACGATGACCGGTGCGGGTTTCGATGCGCAGCATGGTCGCTTCCGGCAATTGGTCGATGACCTTGAGCCCCGCCGCCGGGCGTGACGTCAGGCGACTCAGGGCCTGCTCGGCATCGCGCAGCACCGGTTCGAGGCCCGGCCGCGAGCAGTAGGCGCCGACACAGCGATTGATCGGGTCCGGGCTGGCATTGAGGTCGCCATAACGGGCCAGCAACTGGTTGACGAAATCGCGTTTCGGGTCTTTTTCATTCAGTTTCAGGCCGGTGGGTTTATCGTCGTCGATCGACTCATAGTCCATCCACAACTTGACCTTGCCGCCGTTCTGATACCAATCGTCGAGGAAATCGTCCCGCGAATTGGCCGGCATCAGGCGCAGGAAGTTCTGTTCAGCGCCATTGCGGATCAGGTCGAAGTACAAGCGGGTCTGGGCCTGATGGGAGACGTTGCCGAACACGTCGAAGTTGACCACCAATTGGTAGTAGGTGCGCTCCAGCAACGGATAATCGAACAACCACATCGTCTGCGGGACTTCACCGATCAGGCCTTTATTGACCGACGCGCTGTCGAAGTGACGGAAGATGCTCAACAACGCATTGTCGTTGCCGGCCCACAGCGTCGACCAACCGGGCGCCGGCAACTCGCCATAGCGGTAGCGACGCAGCGCTTCGTACTCGTTGCGCTTGTCACGGTACTTGAGCCACAGGCTGAGCACGCTGCCCACGTCGTCGTTCTGCCCGGGCATTGCCAGCAACGGCGTGGCTCGGCCGCGATAGAGCGGATCGGTGATGTACAGGTCGTGTTCGGGGGCCTGGAACAGCGCCCAGAAGTTGTCGCGGATCACGTCCGTGGCGATCTGCCCGCGGCACACCGGGCCGCGGATGAAGGTGCGGACAAAGTACTCGGCGTTATCGAGCATGAACTGGTAGCGCGCCTGGGCCGGAATCGCCTCGAACGTCTCGAACGGGTTGGCACGACGGCCCGGACCGTAGCCCGGCAAGGCGCTGACCTGCCAGTCGCCGCTGTAGAACAAGGCTTTGACCCGTTCCATTTTCGCCGCGCTGAGCGGGTACGTGATGTGGGTCTTATGGACGATCACCCCTTGTATCGGCCACAGCCGGTAGTAGATCCGGGTACCGGGATCGTCGTTGGGGCGACGGGTATTGATCAGGTCGATCGGCTGCCCGCTGGGGGTGCGCGAGCGGACCCACTGGAAGAAATGCCCCGGCTCACCGCCTTCAAAATACAGATGTGCGATAAACAGGTGTTCAAACAGCCAGCGGGCGACCAGGCTTTCGCGGGCGCCGGGGGCGTTGAGCAGGTTTTCCCACTGCAGCACCTGTGCGGCTTCCTGGGCACTTGGCGCCACGCCTTGCTGGTCAATCGGCGCACCGGAGGCCAGCCAGCGTCGCAGGGTCTGGTACTGCTGGTCGCTCAAGCCGGTCACGGCCAGCGGCATGCCTTCATTGGGGTGCACGTCGGCGTAAGTGTCGAACTCCTCTGGCAGCGGGCACATGTTCTCGCGGTTCAGGCCCAGCACGATGTCCTCCGGCAGCTTGCCGTTGGGCTGCAACGGCGCGCGGCTGTGGCCCAGTTCGAGCATGCGCGCCATCAACGCAGCCTGGCTGCCTTGGGCGTCGAGCACGGAAGTGAAGCCTTCGTGCCGCCAGGCAGCCTTGCCGAACGCGTCGTAGAACAGACGCGTCGGCTTGGTCGCCTGACTGCGATCACCATCGTAGACCAGCACCTTGGTCGCCCCCCGCGCCGCGCCCTCGCCACTGCCCAGGTTCAACTGGCAGGCCGAGTCGTAGCAGGCATGGCACGCCACGCACTTCTCAGTGAAGATCGGTTGGATATCACGGGTGTAGGAAAGCGCCGGAGCGGGATCTTGGGCCTGTGTAGTGCTGCCAATCAGCAACAGAACGAAGCTGATGATGATGCGATACGGCATGAGCCTGGTCCCGATATGAAGCCAAAATTGAAAATCCCGCGGATTCTACCGATCTAACACGCGCACCAACATGAACGATATTCATGCAAAACCTGCACATGCTCCAAATCCACACAGGTTTGCTATGATCCACGCCCTCCGTAATGCCTGAACAGAGTAGTCCCATGTCCGATCGTAGCGCTCGTCTGCAAGCCCTTCACCAAGCCCTCAAGGAACGCATCCTGATCCTCGACGGCGGCATGGGCACGATGATCCAGAGCTATAAGCTGGAAGAACAGGACTACCGCGGCAAACGGTTTGCCGACTGGCCGAGCGACGTCAAGGGTAACAACGACCTGTTGCTGCTCAGCCGTCCGGACGTCATCGCCTCCATCGAGAAGGCGTACCTGGATGCCGGCGCCGACATCCTCGAAACCAACACCTTCAACGCCACCCAAGTGTCCCAGGCCGATTACGGCATGGAGTCGCTCGCCTACGAGTTGAACGTAGAAGGTGCCCGCGTCGCGCGCAAGGTGGCCGACGCCAAGACCCTGGAGACGCCGGACAAGCCACGCTTCGTCGCCGGCGTGCTCGGCCCGACCAGCCGTACCTGCTCGCTGTCGCCGGATGTGAACAACCCCGGCTACCGCAACGTGACCTTCGATGAACTGGTGGAGAACTACACCGAGGCCACCAAGGGCCTGATCGAAGGCGGCGCAGACCTGATCCTCATCGAAACCATTTTCGACACCCTCAACGCCAAGGCCGCGATCTTTGCCGTGCAGGGTGTATTCGAAGAGCTGGGCTTCGAATTGCCGATCATGATCTCCGGCACCATCACCGACGCCTCCGGCCGTACCCTGTCGGGCCAGACCACCGAAGCGTTCTGGAACTCGGTCAGCCACGCCAAGCCGATTTCCGTGGGCCTCAACTGCGCCCTGGGCGCCAGCGAGTTGCGTCCGTACCTCGAAGAGCTGTCGAACAAGGCCAACACTTATGTGTCCGCGCACCCTAACGCCGGCCTGCCCAACGAATTCGGCGAATACGACGAATTGCCGGCGCAAACCGCCAAAGTCATCGAAGAATTCGCCCAGAGCGGCTTCCTGAACATCGTCGGCGGCTGCTGCGGCACCACGCCGGGGCATATCGAAGCCATCGCCAAGGCCGTGGCCGGTTACGCGCCGCGCCAGATCCCGGACATCCCCAAGGCCTGCCGCCTGTCGGGCCTGGAGCCGTTCACCATTGATCGCCAGTCGTTGTTCGTCAACGTCGGCGAACGTACCAACATCACCGGCTCCGCCCGTTTCGCCCGGCTGATCCGCGAAGACAACTACACCGAAGCCCTCGAAGTCGCCCTGCAGCAGGTGGAAGCCGGCGCCCAGGTGATCGACATCAACATGGACGAAGGCATGCTCGATTCGAAGAAGGCCATGGTGACCTTCCTCAATCTGATTGCCGGCGAGCCGGACATCTCCCGCGTGCCGATCATGATCGACTCCTCCAAGTGGGAAGTGATCGAAGCCGGCCTCAAGTGCATCCAGGGCAAGGGCATCGTCAACTCCATCAGCATGAAGGAAGGCGTCGAGCAGTTCATCCATCACGCCAAGCTGTGCAAACGCTACGGCGCCGCCGTGGTGGTGATGGCCTTCGACGAAGCCGGCCAGGCCGACACCGAAGCGCGCAAGAAAGAGATCTGCAAACGCTCCTACGACATCCTGGTCAATGAAGTCGGCTTCCCGCCGGAAGACATCATTTTCGACCCGAACATCTTCGCGGTCGCCACCGGTATCGAAGAGCACAACAACTACGCCGTCGACTTCATCAACGCCTGCGCCTACATCCGCGACGAGCTGCCGTATGCGCTGACGTCCGGCGGCGTGTCCAACGTGTCGTTCTCGTTCCGCGGCAACAACCCGGTGCGCGAGGCGATCCACTCGGTGTTCCTGCTGTACGCGATCCGCAACGGCCTGACCATGGGCATCGTCAACGCCGGCCAGCTGGAGATCTACGACCAGATCCCCGCCGAACTGCGCGACGCGGTGGAAGACGTGGTGCTCAACCGCACCCCGGACGGCACCGATGCCCTGCTCGCCATCGCCGACAAGTACAAGGGCGACGGCAGCGTCAAGGAAGCCGAAACCGAGGAATGGCGCGGCTGGCCGGTCAACAAGCGCCTGGAACACGCGCTGGTCAAGGGCATCACCACGCACATCGTCGAAGACACCGAAGAGTCCCGGCAGTCGTTCGCGCGCCCGATCGAAGTGATCGAAGGCCCGCTGATGTCCGGCATGAACATCGTCGGCGACCTGTTTGGCGCGGGCAAAATGTTCCTGCCGCAGGTGGTCAAGTCGGCGCGGGTGATGAAACAGGCCGTGGCCCATCTGATCCCGTTCATCGAACTGGAAAAAGGCGACAAGCCGGAAGCCAAGGGCAAGATCCTCATGGCCACGGTGAAAGGCGACGTGCATGACATCGGCAAGAACATCGTCGGCGTGGTGCTGGGGTGCAACGGCTATGACATCGTCGATCTGGGCGTGATGGTGCCGGCGGAGAAGATCCTGCAGGTGGCCAAGGAACAGAAGTGCGACATCATCGGGCTGTCCGGCCTGATCACCCCGTCCCTCGATGAGATGGTCCACGTCGCCCGCGAAATGCAGCGCCAGGACTTCCACCTGCCGCTGATGATCGGTGGCGCCACCACCTCCAAGGCGCACACGGCGGTGAAGATCGAACCCAAGTACAGCAATGATGCAGTGATCTACGTGACCGACGCCTCGCGCGCGGTGGGCGTGGCCACGCAGTTGCTGTCCAAGGAATTGAAGGCCGGTTTCGTCGAGAAGACCCGCCTGGAATACATCGAAGTGCGCGAGCGCACCTCGAACCGCAGCGCACGCACCGAACGCCTGAGCTACCCGGCGGCGATCGCCAAGAAACCGCAGTTCGACTGGAGCACTTACACGCCGGTCACGCCGACCTTTACCGGCGCCAAGGTGCTGGACAACATCGACCTCAAGGTGCTCGCCGAATACATCGACTGGACTCCGTTCTTCATCTCCTGGGACCTGGCCGGCAAGTTCCCGCGCATCCTCACCGATGAAGTGGTGGGTGAAGCCGCCACGGCGCTGTATGCCGACGCCCAGGAAATGCTCGCCAAGCTGATCGACGAGAAGCTGATCAGCGCTCGCGCGGTGTTTGGCTTCTGGCCGGCCAACCAGGTGAACGATGATGACCTGGAAGTCTACGGCGACGACGGCCAGCCCCTGGCAACCTTGCACCACCTGCGCCAGCAGATCATCAAGACCGACGGCAAGCCGAACTTCTCCCTGGCCGACTTCGTCGCGCCCAAAGACAGCGGCATCACCGACTACGTGGGAGGGTTTATCACCACCGCGGGCATCGGCGCCGAGGAAGTGGCCAAGGCTTACCAGGACGCGGGCGACGACTACAACTCGATCATGGTCAAGGCCCTGGCCGACCGCCTGGCCGAAGCCTGCGCCGAATGGCTGCACCAACAGGTGCGCAAAGACTACTGGGGTTATGCCAAGGACGAGCAACTGGACAATGATGCGCTGATCAAGGAACAGTACAGCGGCATCCGCCCTGCCCCCGGCTACCCGGCGTGCCCCGACCACACCGAGAAAGGCACCCTGTTCCAACTGCTGGACCCCGAGGCCCGCGAGATGCATGCCGGCCGCAGCGGCGTGTTCCTTACCGAGCACTACGCGATGTTCCCCGCGGCTGCGGTCAGCGGCTGGTACTTCGCCCACCCGCAGGCGCAGTACTTCGCCGTGGGCAAGGTCGACAAAGACCAGGTGGCGAGCTACACCGCACGCAAAGGCCAGGACCTGGCCGTGACCGAGCGCTGGTTGGCACCGAACCTGGGTTACGACAACTAAGCACGCGCAGATTGTCTATGCTTGCCTCACACATCTTGTGTCGAGGCACGTATGGACGATCCAGCCAACAACAAACCACCTACCCTGTGGCAGATGCTGCACAGCGTCGTCGCCGCCGCCTTTGGCGTGCAGAGCGGCAAGAACCGCGCCCGCGACTTTACCCATGGCAAGCCCAGCCACTTTGTGGTCCTGGGCATTCTGTTCACAGTGGTGTTTGCCTTGACGCTGTTCGGCATCGTCAAGCTGGTGTTGCTGCTGGCCGGGGTCTAGTGCAGCAACAGACGCATGCTGAAGGGGTAACCATAGGACGCAGGCTTGCCCAGGGCGGACAGTGCGCGGAAATTTACCGTCGGCATGGGCCCCAGCAAGCGCCGCGCCTGGGCGGAATCGATCAGTTGGAATAGCGCCTCCTGGCGGTCGCGCCCGCCGTGAGCGACGATGTCCACGCCCTTGGCATCATCATTGATCAGCACCATCGCCCACCCGCCCACGGTGAAATGCCCGGCGACCAGGGACGACAACTGCCCGTTCAGACGCGCCTGCAAGATCTCCGGCGAACTGTTGACCGCACTGAACAGCGCGTCCTTGCCAGGCACGCGCCCGCTGTCCCGAAACGCCTGCATGGCACCCAGCGCCATCTGATCGTTGGCCGACCACACCAGCGCCGTGTGCGGGTAACGCTTGAACAGCTGCGTCGCTTGCTCGAAGGCGCGCTCGCGGCTCCACTCGCCATAAACCAACTGACGCAGGCGCACCTCGGGGTGTTCGGCCAGCGCCCGGCGCATGCCCTGCTCTCGCAACAGGGCAACGGGAGTGGTCTTGATGCCGGAAAACGCCAGCAGGTCGAGGGATTCGCCGGGCGCAACACGGCCGTGCTGGCGCAACATGTCCTTGAGCATCAGGTAGCCGGCCTCTTCGTCGTCGGCGACCAGGCTGCCGATCAGATCGATGCCCGTGCGGGCGCCCAACAACTGCACCTGGTCGGCGGTCAGCGCGCTGTTCACCACCAGCAATTTGACCCCACTGCCCTGGGCCATGCGCAGAATCTGCGGGGCGACATACTGCTCATTGACCAGCACCAGATAATCCGGCCGCTCGCGGCCTTGCAGTTCCTCCCGGGCCTGGACCAATGTGGTGTGAAGATCGCGCTCGCCATAGCGCACGCGCAAATCCAGGCCGAGGTCCTTGGCCGCGGCCTGCATGAATTGCGCGTAACTGACCCAAAAGGTTTCCGTCGACATGCCCGGGTTGAGAAACACCACCGACGCTGCCTGGGCCACGCCACAAAATGCTGGCCCCAGCAACCACACACACGTAAACAGAACCTTCACCATGGTTATTCAAGCCTTGAACATTGACCGCCATGATACTGGCAATCGGACAGTCATTCGAGGCTCAGTCAACGCTGTTTACTGGTGGCCGACCCAGAACACCGCCGTCCCTACCACGAGAATGATCAGAAATAGAATGGCCCAGGCATCCACGGTACTGTCGGGTTTACGGGCTTTTGTCGGATGGCTCATCGCATCGCCTCTTGTCGGTTTTATAGGTGATTGCATTCAGACTCGCCCACAGTAAAGTCGATGATTGCCCGCATGACAAATGCGTGTATACCGACAATCGTTCCCATTAGTCGATTTGGTTCTTTGCATATATTCAAACATCACTTTTGCGCATAAACGCAAACTGGTATCGTGCCCCGGCTCCGTTGGGAGTGCGCGGCCGTGCGCGCAGATTTGCCGAGAACAGGACCTATATGTACGTATACGACGAATACGATCAGCGCATCATCGAGGACCGCGTCAAGCAGTTCCGTGATCAGACCCGACGCTACCTAGCAGGTGAACTGAGCGAAGAAGAGTTCCGCCCTCTGCGCCTGCAAAATGGCCTTTATGTTCAGCGCTTTGCGCCGATGCTGCGGGTGGCCGTGCCCTATGGCCAACTGACTTCGCGCCAGACGCGCATGATGGCCAAGATTGCCCGCGACTTCGACAAGGGCTACGCCCACATCAGTACCCGCCAGAACGTGCAGTTCAACTGGCCGGCGCTGGAAGACGTGCCGGACATCCTGGCTGAGCTGGCCACCGTGCAGATGCATGCCATTCAGACCAGCGGTAACTGCCTGCGCAACGTGACCACCGACCAATTCGCCGGGGTTGCCGCCGACGAACTGATCGACCCGCGCCCCTGGTGTGAAATCGTCCGCCAATGGACCACGTTCCACCCAGAATTCGCTTACCTGCCGCGCAAATTCAAGATCGCCATCAATGGCTCGACATCGGACCGTGCGGCGATCGAAGTACACGACATCGGCCTGGAGCCGGTCTACAACGCCGCCGGCGAGTTGGGCTTCCGTGTACTGGTAGGCGGCGGCCTGGGGCGTACCCCGGTGGTTGGCGCGTTTATCAACGAGTTCCTGCCGTGGCAGGACCTGCTGAGCTACCTCGACGCGATCCTGCGGGTCTACAACCGCTATGGCCGTCGCGACAACAAATACAAGGCGCGGATCAAGATCCTGGTCAAGGCGCTGACCCCTGAGGTGTTCGCGCAGAAAGTCGACGCCGAGATGGAACACCTGCGCGGCGGCCAGACCACCCTGACCGACGCCGAAGTCCACCGCGTGGCCAAACACTTCGTCGACCCCGAGTACAAAGCCCTGGGCAATCAGGACGCCGAACTCGCCGCGCTCGACCAGCAGCACCCAGGCTTCGCCCGCTGGCGTGTGCGCAACACCCTGGCGCACAAAAAGCCGGGCTATGTCGCCGTGACCCTGTCGCTCAAGCCTACCGGCGTCGCCCCCGGCGATATCACCGACAAGCAGCTGGACGCCGTGGCCGACCTGGCCGAGCGCTACAGCTTCGGTCAACTGCGCACCTCCCACGAGCAGAACATCATTCTCGCGGACGTTGAGCAGAGCCAACTGTTCACCCTGTGGGGCGAACTGCGCGAAGGGGGTTTCGCCACGCCGAACATCGGCCTGCTGACCGACATCATCTGCTGCCCGGGCGGCGACTTCTGCTCCCTGGCCAACGCCAAGTCGATCCCGATTGCCGAATCGATCCAGCGCCGTTTCGACGACCTGGACTACCTGTTCGACATCGGCGAGCTGGACCTGAACATTTCCGGTTGCATGAACGCCTGTGGTCACCACCACGTCGGCCACATCGGCATCCTGGGCGTGGACAAGAAAGGCGAAGAATTCTACCAAGTGTCCCTGGGTGGCAGCGCCAGCCGCGATGCGAGCCTGGGCAAGATCCTCGGCCCATCCTTCGCCCAGGAAGCCATGCCCGAGGTGATCGGCAAACTGATCGATGTGTACATCGAGCAGCGCACCGAAGATGAGCGTTTCATCGACACCTACCAGCGCATCGGCATTGACCTGTTCAAGGAGCGCGTCTATGCAGCGAATCATTAAGAACAACGAAGTCGTCGACGAAACCTGGCACCTGCTGCCCAAGGACGCGACCTTCGACGGCATCTCCAACTGCGACGACCTGATCGTGCCGCTGGCGCTGTGGCGCGAGCACGGTCATGCGCTCAAGGCCCGTGACGGCGGCCTGGGCGTGTGGCTGGACGCCGATGAAGAAGCCGAAGAGATCGGTGACGACGTGGCTCACTTCCAGGTCATCGCCCTGAACTTCCCGGCCTTCACCGACGGGCGCAACTACTCCAATGCGCGCCTGCTGCGTGACCGCTACGGTTACAAAGGCGAATTGCGCGCGATTGGCGACGTGCTGCGCGACCAACTGTTCTACCTGCACCGCTGCGGGTTCGATGCCTTCGCCTTGCGCCCCGACAAAGACCCGTATGAAGCGCTGGAAAGCCTCAAGGACTTTTCCGTGACGTACCAGGCTGCAACGGACGAGCCGCTGCCGCTGTTCCGTCGCCGTTAAGCGTTAGCATCGTGAAAAGCCCTGGCATGCCAGGGCTTTTTTATACATCGATTTTGATCGACGCCAGCACCTGCTTCTGCTCCATGGAACACGGCACCCCCTCCGGCTGCGCGCGCACCGCCGCGATCACGCCCAGCAACTGCGCCTTGCTGTGTGCCAATTGCGCCTGCATCCCTTCGATCTGCTGCACCTTACGCTCCAACGCCTCAATCAGCGCCTCGCGCTTGTGCTCGCCCGGCGCCGGCATCAGCGCCTTGAGTTCCTGCAAGGTAAACCCGGCCTGTTGGGCGCTCTGGATCAGTTGCAGGGTTTGCAGGGCCTCAGGGGCATAACGCCGATAGCCGTTGGCCTGCCTGCCCACTTGGCTGATCAACCCTTCGGCCTCATAAAACCGAATACGCGACGCCGCCAGCCCGCTCTGTTTCGCCAGTTCACCAATATTCATCGCCATGCCCGCTTGACATTAAAGTTAACTTTAAGCTTAGCCTGAGGCCTCCCCCCTTCAGGAGTCAACCATGTCACCTTTCGAACCCTTGCAACTGCCCAACGGCCAAGTCCTTGTCAACCGTATCGCCAAGGCTGCGATGGAGGAGAACATGGCCGACGCCCAACAAGCGCCGTCCCGTGAATTGAAGCAGTTGTACCAGGCCTGGGCGGATGGCGAGCCCGGCTTGCTGCTGACCGGTAACGTGATGATCGACCGCCGCGCCATGACCGGCCCCGGCGGCGTTGCGCTGGAGGACGAGCGGTCACTGGACAGCTTTCGCGAATGGGCCGCCCTCGGACGCAACAACGGCGGGCACTTCTGGGTGCAGCTCAATCATCCGGGGCGCCAGACGCCGGCCAACCTGCGCCAGCAAGCCTTGGCGCCGTCCGCCGTGGCCCTCGACCTGGGTATTTTTTCGAAGATGTTCGCCAAGCCCAGAGCTATGTCCGAAGACGAGATCCAGAACGTGATCACGCGCTTTGCCACCAGCGCGCGCCTGGCCGAGAAAGCCGGGTTTACAGGCGTGCAGATCCACGCAGCGCATGGCTACTTGCTCAGCCAGTTTCTCTCGCCCTTGAGCAACCGGCGCACCGATCACTGGGGCGGCTCGCTGCAGAACCGCGCACGCTTGCTGATGGAAGTGATCAAGGCCGTTCGCGCCAGTGTCAGCCCCTCGTTTTGCGTGGGGGTGAAACTCAACTCGGCAGACTTCCAGCGCGGCGGCTTCGACGCGGACGACGCGCGTGCCGTGATTGAGCTGCTCAATGCCCTGCCCATCGACCTGCTGGAGCTGTCCGGCGGCAGCTACGAAGCACCGGCCATGCAGGGCGAAGCCCGGGACGGGCGGACCCTGGCCCGCGAAGCGTATTTCCTGGAAATGGCCCGCGAACTGGCGACCCTCGCAAACATGCCGGTGATGGTCACCGGTGGCATTCGCCGCTTGCCGGTGGTGCAGCAAGTCCTCGACAGCGGCATCGCCATGGCCGGTATCGCCACCGCCCTGACCCTGGAACCGCAACTGATCAAACACTGGCGCGAAGGTCGCGACCCCAACCCGCAACTCACATCGATCAGTTGGAAGCGCAAGCCCCTCGCCGCCCTCGCCGTGGTGCGTCACCAGATGCGTTGCCTGAGCCGCGGCCATCGCCCCAATCCCAAGGTTGCGCCGTGCATGGCACTGGTCCGCGATCAATGGTTTATCGCCCGGCGCACTCGCCAATACCGCGCAACCATGACGCAATCTTCACATTAAGCACGGAGCATTCGCCGTGATCGAACTGTCCTCTATTGATCAGCCACTTTTAACCTCACTGACGATTGGAGTTCTTCATGGCGAAAATCAACCTGGCCCAGCAATTGGCAACCACCCTTGAACAGGCGGGCATCAAGCGCATCTGGGGCCTGACCGGCGACAGCCTCAATGGCCTCACCGACGCACTGCGCACCATGGACAGCATCGAGTGGATGCATGTGCGCCACGAAGAGGTCGCCGCGTTCGCCGCCGGTGCCGAAGCCGCCGCCACCGGCGAGTTGGCGGTGTGCGCCGGCAGTTGCGGGCCGGGCAATCTGCATTTGATCAACGGCCTGTTCGACTGCCATCGCAACCATGTACCGGTGTTGGCCATCGCCGCACAAATCCCGTCTTCCGAAATCGGCTTGAACTACTTTCAGGAAACCCACCCCCAGGAACTGTTCAAAGAGTGCAGCCACTTCATCGAACTGGTGACCAACCCCGAGCAGATGCCCCAAGTGCTGCATCGCGCCATGCGCGCGGCAATCCTCAATCGCGGCGTGGCGGTGGTGGTGATCCCCGGGGATGTGTCGCTGCTGGAAGTGGAAGACACGCTCAAACCCTGGCCGACCCTGCATGCGCCGCGCACCCTGCCGGCGGAACAGGACCTGCAACGCCTCAGCGAAATCCTCGACAGCAGCCAGAAAGTCACCTTGCTGTGCGGCAGCGGATGCGCTGGCGCCCATGCCCAAGTGGTGGCCCTGGCCGATGCCTTGGGCGCGCCGGTGGTACACGCCTTGCGCGGCAAAGAGCACGTGGAATGGGACAACCCGTTCGACGTGGGCATGACCGGCCTGATCGGTTTCAGCTCCGGTTACCACGCCATGCTCAATTGCGACACGCTGATCATGCTCGGCACCGATTTTCCGTACCGCCAGTTCTACCCCACCGACGCGAAGATCATCCAGATCGATCGCAACCCCCAGGCACTGGGTCGGCGCGCCACCCTGGACCTGGGCATCGCCGCTGACGTGAGCGAGACCATCGATGCACTGCTGCCGCGCCTGACCCGCAAGGCCGACCGCAGCTTCCTCGAAACGTCCTTGAAACACTACGAGAAAGCCCGCCAGGGCCTCGATGACCTGGCGCAAGCGTCGAAGGCCAACCGGCCGATTCACCCGCAATACGTGGCGCGCCTGCTCAGCGAACTGGCCGACGACGATGCGATCTTCACCGCCGACGTCGGCTCGCCCACCGTGTGGGCGGCGCGCTACCTGAAAATGAACGGCAAACGGCGCCTGATCGGCTCGTTCAACCACGGCTCGATGGCCAACGCCATGCCCCAGGCCATCGGTGCCCAGGCGGCTTTCCCCGGGCGACAGGTGATCTCAATGTCCGGCGACGGCGGTTTTACCATGTTGATGGGGGATTTCATTTCGCTGGCGCAGCTGAAACTGCCGGTGAAGGTCATCGTGTTCGATAACGCATCACTCGGTTTTGTCGCCATGGAAATGAAAGCCGCCGGCTACCTTGAGGCCGGCACCGAGCTGAAAAACCCGGACTTCGCCGCCATGTCCAACGCCATGGGCATCCTGGGCATTCGCGTGGAGCAATCCGAAGACCTCGAACCGGCCCTGCGCCGCGCCCTGGCCCATGACGGCCCGGTGCTGGTGGACGTGGTGACGGCGACCCAGGAATTGGTGATGCCACCCAGTATCAAGCTGGAACAGGCCAAGGGTTTCAGCCTGTACATGCTCAAGGCAGTGATGAGCGGGCGCGGGGATGAAGTGATCGAGCTGGCGCGCACCAACTGGTTACGCTGATGTGAACACAGGCTGACGGGCTTGCTCGCGATTGCGCGGCTTCAGTGCACGCATCTTCAACTGATACATCGCCATCGCGAGCCAGCCCGTTTCCACATCGGCGATCAGCCGTTCTGTTTTTCTACCCACTTGCCGTAGGCATCGATAAACGCCTGCAGGAACGGCTTGGTTTTCTCCGACAGCTTGCCCGCCTCGTCGAACACACTGCCCGCGCCGCCCAGGTAGGCTTCCGGCTGCTGCATGCACGGCACGTCGAGGAACACCAGGGACTGGCGCAGATGGTGGTTGGCGCCAAAGCCGCCGACAGCCCCCGGCGACACACTGATAATCGCCCCCGGCTTGCCGCTCCAGGCGCTTTGCCCGTAAGGGCGCGAGCCCACATCGATGGCATTCTTCAGCGGGGCGGGCACGGAGCGGTTGTATTCGGGGGTCACGAACAGCACTGCGTCGGATGAACGCACTTGTTGACGGAAAGTACTGTAGGCTGCGGGCGGTGATGCCCCGTCGATGTCCTCGTTGTAGAGCGGCAAATCGCCAATTTCGACAATGTTCAATGTGAGGTTGGCGGGGGCCAGTTCGGCCAACGCCAGGGCGACCTTGCGGTTGATCGACTCTTTTCTCAAGCTGCCCACCAGGACGGCAATCGTGTAGACCTTGCTCATTGAGGTTTCCCGACGTCTGACTAAAGGAGCTTGTAGTTATAGAGCCTTCGCGACGCGTTCACCAGAAGGTTTTGATAATTCCCCCGGCGTCTGCCTCGCGACCACCCGCGTAGGAAGCGTCTGAAAACATCAACGAATAGTATTTTTTTTCCATAGGTAAACTACCCCGCTCCATGACGGTCTACAGAACCGCAAATCGAGTGTTTATCTCCAGAGGTTCTAAACAGATGGCAGCAGTACTTGTCGGACAGTTCCATGCCAGAGACGCAGAAGGACGCGTGTATTCGGTGCATGAGTTCCAGGAATCCACCCCGCCGCTAGACGGCCTGGCTGGCTCGCCGCCCACCACAACCTACAAGCTGGCCATTGGCGACCGTGTAGAAAAACTGGAAGGCGATGAATTCAAATTGATTCAGTCCGGGACCATTATCGTCCGCGAATCGGAAACCGTCCGCGCGCAATAAGCTTGAGCCCCCGAGCGTACCTGCTCAGTCCTGGCCATTGACGGCATTGACTGGGCCGGGCGATCACGGGCGGCGAACCTCCGTCACTTCAATCCCCGGGTCTCCCTCAACCTGTTTGAGCGTGACCATCAGTCGCCCCTTCTCGCCCTCGACGTCATACATCAAGCGCTTGTAGCCCGGCGTACCATACGCGGGATACGCCACCACCTGCCTGACCAGCGTGATGCCCAACACCGCACCCACCTGCGCGCCCACCTGTTCCTGGGAACGGATGAACGCATCGAGTGCGAGGTTTTCGGACGTAGTGTCGTCGGGATTGCTCAAGAGATAAGCGGCCACGCCTCCCACGGTCACCAGGACCAGCAGTTGCCTGGCCGTTACCCCGAAGAAGTTCGCGGGCATCGGCATTTGAGACCAGACCTGTTTTTGTTGTAAGTACCGGGTAACCGGCATTGGTCGTTGATGATCAGACGAACCATTCTAAACAGGTCGATGGGTAATGCCAGATGAATCAGTTGTCGCCGTAGGTAATATCCTTGTTATCCCCGACACCGCCCAACGTCCGATCCTTGCCGAAGGAGAACAGGTCGAACGGAACCTGGGGTTGGCTCGGCGGAAAGTGATACTGATAAGCAACACCCCACGGATCGGTCAGCAGCTCCTCGTTGACATAGGGGCCTTTCCAATTCGCGTCGGCGGCAGGCGGCTTGATCAACCCCTCCAGGCCTTCCTCATCGGTCGGATAGCGGCCAGTGTCTTGATGGAAGTGCTCGACGGCCTTGCCCAGCTCGGCGACCTGGGCCTTGGCCGTAGCGATTTCCGTCAGGGTCATCTCGCCAAACAGCCGCGGCCACAATGCCAGGGCCAACACGCCGATGACGACGAGTACCACCAGCACCGCCCACCGCGTAAAGCCGCCGTGGGTGCGCCGGTTGCCGACTATGACTGGTGCAGACATTCTGAGCTCCCTTGTCGCTCGGTTGATACGCTCGTTATATGCCCTGCTTGTTGCAGTTGCGCAAGGCTAACGTAAGTCGATGCGAATCAACGCTCCCGCTGTTTTTTTCCAGGCCATTGAATCCCGGCCCTGCTGACCCTAGACTCCGGCCATGCGTTTACGTCATATCGAAGTGATTCAGGCCATCTTGCAGACCGGACACCTCGGCACGGCCGCCGAATGGTTGCAGCTTTCTGTGGGCGATGTGGACGCGACGCTCAAGGACGCCGAGCAGCAATTGGGCTTTATGTTGTTCGCCAGCGTGCGCGGACGCCTGCAGCCAACACGGGAAACCCTGGAGTTACAGGCGCAAATCGCCCATGTGTATGAAGCGCTGGAGCCGGTACAACGCTTGGCCAGCCGCCTGAAGCACCATCACGCGCCAACCCTGCGTGCCCTGTGTACGCCGCCCCTGGCCAATCAACTGCTGCCGCAAAGCATCGCCGTGCTGCGCCGACGCTTCCAGGACACGCCGTGCAACCTGTCGAGCCAGCCGACCCGCGAGATCGTCAGGAGCCTATTGCTGCACGAGGCCGACGTGGGCCTGAGCCTGCATGACCCAGAACATCCGCAAATCCAAAGCAGCGTATTGGCCCAGGGCAAACTGCAACTGCTCGCGCCCCATGGCTGGCTCAAACCCAAGCAGAAGTACATCGCCCTGCAGGACCTGGCCGGGCAGTCGATGATCGGGCTGGAGGGCCAGGACCCGCTCAGTCGCCTGCTCGACGCCAAACTGCAAGCCCTGCGCCCGCTGCCGGTGGTGCAGACGCGGGTGCAGACTTACCAGATGATGCGCAGCATGGTGGAGGCCGGCGAAGGCCTGGCGATCGTCGATCCGTTCACCGCGTTCGGCGCCCGGGAGGCCGGGCTGGACGCGTGCCCGGTATCGCCGCCGATCATGGTCAGCCTGTATGCGCTGACCCTCCGGGAGGGCGTGACCTCACCGGCACTGAATGCACTGCTGGAGATTGTCACGCAGAAAGCCGAAGGCCTGCTCGCGAGCTGAACGCGTCAGACCGCCTCGACTTCCGTCTTGAACAAGCGATACCAGAAAATCGCCACCTCACGGGTTTGCGGGTCGATCCCGCGATAGCGCAGGTGGTCGATCCCGCCCACCACATACCCACAACGCTCATACAGGCGGCAGGCGCCGAGGTTGTTGTTCTGGGTCTCCAACATCATGCCCGGCAGGTTTTTCTTGCGACTCCAGAACTGCGCCACGTCCAGCAGCGCCTTGGCCACGCCGTGACGGCGCGCGGGCAACGCCACGGCCAGCTCATCGACGTGCGCGAAGCCATTCCAATTGGTACTGACCACGACATGCCCGACCGGTCTGTCGTCCAGAAAGGCCATGAAGACCGCGCTGTCGGGCGCGTCGCGAAAGCTGGCGAACTCCTCCGGGTCGATGCCGTAGCACTTGCGGTACGGCAGGATGCGCTCCACGAGCCACTGTTCGACCCGCTTGCCCAGCTCCGGCACGCCATAGGCGCTGACCTCAAAACTGAAATCATTGCCCCACACGTAGGCGTCGAAGCCCTCGTCGGCGACCCGCACACTGAGCCCTGGATACTTCGGGTTCATTACAGCTTGCATAAACATCCTTATCCCTTGATGCAATCGACGGTGTAACAACGACCACTGCCGTCGTCTTCGTGTTGCAACCCATGAACATCCGCGACAAAGCCGGGGAAACTGCTATCGAACGTGCGGGCAAAGGCCAGATAGTCGATGATCGAACGCGTTGACTCGGTAAAGCGCTCACCCGGCATGATCAACGGAATGCCCGGCGGATAAGGCACCAGCATCACCGCGGCGATGCGCCCAGCCAAGGCGTCGATGGACACCGCCTCGACGTCGCCCCTGACCAATTGGTCATAGGCGTCGGCCGGTTTCATCGCGATGTCGGGCAACACGGTGTACATCCGCTTGAGGTGTTTGGCGGTGGCGTTGCTACGGTAACAGCTATGTAATTGGTCGCACAGGTCGCGCAGCCCCAGGCCTTGATAACGCACTGGGCCCTGGGCAAATACCGAAGGCAGGCAACTGGCAAGGCTGACATTGGCGTCGTAGTTGCGTTTGAATTCCAGCAATTCGGTGAGCAAGGTACTCCATTTGCCCTTGGTGATGCCCATGGAAAACAGCACGAGGAACGAATACAGGCCGGTCTTCTCCACCACCAGACCACGCTCCCAGAGGAATTTGCTGACCACCGCAGCGGGAATCCCGCAGTCGCTCAACGCGCCGCCGGCAGTGAGCCCGGGCATCACCAACGTGACTTTGATGGGGTCCAGCAGCACGTAATCTTCGGCCACGTCGCCAAAGCCATGCCAGTCATCCTCGGGCTGCAACAGCCAATCCGCCGTGGCGACCCGGTCGATGCCGGCCACGGACGGCGGCTGCCAGATGGAAAACCACCAGTCTTCGGCGGCGATGTGCTGGCGCAGGTTGGCCAGGGCACGGCGGAAGCTCAAGGCTTCGTCGAACATTTCCTGCAGCAGCGAGCGCCCCGCCGGGCCTTCCATCATCGCCGACGCCACGTCCAGCGAGGCGATGATGCTGTATTGCGGCGAGGTGGAGATATGCATCATGAACGCTTCGTTGAACCGATCGCGGTCCAACTGCCGCGCGCCGCCGTCCTGCACATGGATCATCGAGGCCTGGCTGAACGCCGCCAGCAACTTGTGCGTGGAATGCGTGGTGAACACCAGCGGGCTGTCCGGCGTGCGCGACGTGCCCATGCCATAGCGCCCGGCAAAGAACTCGTGGAACGCCGCGTAGGCGTACCAGGCCTCGTCGAAGTGCAGCACCTCGACACTGTTGCCCAATTGCTGCTTGATCAGCTCGGCGTTGTAGCACAGGCCGTCGTAGGTGGAGTTGGTGACCACCGCCAGCTTCACTTTCGCCGGCCGCCCGCGGGTCAATGGGCTGGCCTCGATCTTGGCGCGGATCGACGCGGGGCTGAATTCACTGAGGGGAATCGGGCCGATAATGCCCAGTTCGTTGCGCTCCGGGCACAAGTACAGCGGGATCGCGCCGGTCATGATGATCGAGTGCAACACCGATTTGTGGCAGTTGCGGTCGACCAGCACCAGATCATCTCGAGCAACCATCGAGTGCCAGACGATCTTGTTGGCGGTCGAGGTGCCATTGATCACAAAGAAGGTGTGATCGGCACCGAAATTCCGCGCAGCACGCGCTTCGGCTTCGGCCAGCGGCCCGGTGTGATCAAGCAGCGAGCCCAGCTCCGGCACAGACACGGACAGGTCGGAGCGCAGCGTGTTTTCCCCGAAGAACTGATGAAACGCCTGCCCCACCGGGCTTTTGCGATAGGCCACGCCGCCACCGTGACCGGGGGTGTGCCAGGAATAATTGGAGTCGGCGGTGTGTTGCACCAGGGCTTTGAAGAAGGGCGGCAGCAGGCCATCGAGGTACGTGCGCGCGGCTCGGGCGACTTGCCTGGCGAGAAACGGCACGGTGTCTTCGAACAGGTAAAGAATGCCGCGCAGTTGGTTGAGTTCGCTCATCGCATCAGCCGGGGCGTTTTCCAGGGTGACTTGTTCACCCAGGGCGAAAATCGGCAGGTTGGGCGCCCTCAGTCGCGCCAGGCGGATCAGTTCGACCATGTTTTGCAGCAGATGGGTGTTTTCCCCAGCACCTTCGGCGGCGATCAGCATGCAGGCCAGGCCATGGTGGGTCGAGGCCACCAGCCGGCCTTCGGCGTAGTCCACCGCAGAAAAGATACTGAAGCCCTCTTGTTCCAACTCTTGAGCGATACCCCGAACCCGGTCGCCGGCAACGGTGTCGGCCTTGATGTCGCGATGCACGATAAGGATGGGGAACTTCAGGTCTTTGTACATGGGGGCTTTGAGTCCTGAGGATGATGCACTCAGGGTAGAAGCTGTGAGCGGATGTAGCGAATGAAGATTTTGAAAGCAGCGACTTACCAATGTGGGAGGGAGCTTGCTCCCGATAGTGGCGGGCCAGTCGACATTGATGCCACAGATCCACCGCTATCGGGAGCAAGCTCCCTCCCACATTGCTGGATTGCGCTCAGCCAGATTATTGCTGGGTCAGTTGGGTCCACAACGCCGGCGCGCCCGCCGACTTGGCAATCGCTTCGAGCCGCGCCGCATGCTCGGCGAGGTCCTGCGCGCTGGCGCGGATGATCGGCGTCGGTTTGCGATCCGCCGGCAGGCGACGGATTTCCGAAGGGCGATTGCCCGAACCTTCCGCCGAACCGGCACCGTCAGAAGCATTGCCGGCCAGGGACAGGCTGGTCTGCCCGCCGGTCATGGTCAGGTAAACGTCGGCCAGGATCTCGGAGTCGAGCAACGCGCCGTGCAGCTCACGGCCGGAGTTGTCGACGCCATAGCGTTTGCACAAGGCATCCAGGCTGTTGCGCTGGCCCGGGTGACGCTCACGGGCCATCATCAAGGTGTCGAGGATCGAGCAGTGCCGGGAAATATCCGCGCGATCCGTTTGCCCCATCAGGGCAAATTCGTTATTGATGAAGCCGACGTCGAACGCCGCGTTATGGATGATCAACTGCGCGCCGTTGATGAACTCGAAGAACTCGTCGGCGACTTCCGCGAAGCGCGGTTTGCCTTTGAGGAATTCGTCGGTGATACCGTGGACGCCGATCGCGCCCTCGTCACTTTCGCGGTCCGGTTGCAGGTAGACGTGGAAGTGACGACCGGTGAGGCGACGGCCCATGAGTTCGACACAGCCGATTTCAATGATCCGGTGACCATCGGTCACCGGCATGCCGGTGGTTTCGGTATCGAGTACAACAGATCGGATGGCCATCAGGGTTCAGCTCTCAACGGTGTGGTGTATTTCAAGGGGCGCAATCTTAACACGTCAGCCGGCATCAGCCCTGCTTGTAGCCCCGCACTTCGTCGACGCCACGGTTGGCCAACTGGTCGGCACGCTCGTTGCCATGGTGGCCGATGTGCCCGCGCACCCATTTCCAGGTGATGTTGTGGCGGTTGCATTGCTCATCGAGCAGTTGCCACAGGTCGGCGTTCTTGACCGGCTCTTTGGCCGCCGTCTTCCAGCCGCGCTTCTTCCAGTTGACCATCCACTCGTTGATACCCTTCATCACATATTGCGAGTCGGTCACCAGCAGCACGTCGCAACGCCGCTTGAGCTCTTCGAGGCCGCGAATGGCGCCCATCAGCTCCATGCGGTTGTTGGTGGTGTTGGCTTCGCCGCCCCACAGTTCCTTCTCCACGCCCTTGCACACCAGCAAGGCGCCCCAGCCGCCGGGGCCAGGGTTGCCTTTACAGGCGCCATCGGTGAAGAGTTCAACGCTATCGGTCATCGGTTACATCCATCAAAACGGGTTGCCGGGCTTAGGCCGGCAGTATCCCGAGGCCGACTGATCCGGCCTGAAATCAAAAAGAGGGTTCTACGGTTGGCTTTGCTTGCGGTTGACCTTGGCCATCGGCATCGGCACCAGCTTGCCCATGGGTTGGCGTAGCACCTGACGCACCGGCCGCAGCCCGACCACGATCTTGCGTGCGACCAGTAAATAGAAGCCGCCACCCGACAGTTGCCAAGCCCCCGCCCGACGCTCCCAGCCGGCCAGACGGGCCTGCCACTTGGTCGACGCCAGCGGCGGACGATAGCACCCGAAGCGGCGTTTCTCCAGCGCGAAGCCCAGCAGGTTCAGCCAGTCCCCCACCCGCGACGGCGAAATGCAACGGGCCTGGCGCAGGCCGTCATGGGCGAACACATGGCGCAGGCCCCAGCTGCTCCAGGGGTTGATACCGACAATCAGCAAATGGCCACCTGGACGCACGCTGCTGGCGGCTTCGCGCAACAAACCATGGGGTGACAGGCAGAAATCCAGGCCGTGCTGCAGCACCACCACATCGGCGGCGTGCTCGCTCAACGGCCAGGCCTGCTCTTCGCAGACGATCTCCACCCCCGGCAACGGCGCGCCCAGGCGCACATTGCGTTGCACCTGCGGCGCGGACGGCGGCGTCTGGGCCGACGGGCCGTAATGCACCAGGTAACCGCCAAAGAACCGGCCCAGCTCGTCTTCGAGCATGCACCGTTCTTCATCCAGCAAAAATTGCCCGATCGGCCCGGACAGCCAGTCACGGGCCGCGCTGATCAGGGCCAGCCATTCAGGATCGGCCTGGGCGAACGCTTTATCAGTCATTGCATTCTCCAACTCGCCTAGACGTTCTAAGATGCACCAATGTGTTCAGCTTGGCGAATCGAAGAATGATACAGATCAGTGCCCTGCCCGCCTTCACCGATAACTACATCTGGTTGTTACAGGAACCCCAGTCCCGCCGCTGCGCCGTGGTCGACCCCGGCGATGCCGCCCCCGTGCTGGCCTGGCTCAAGCAGAACCCGGGGTGGACGCTCAGCGACATCCTCGTCACCCACCATCACCATGATCATGTGGGCGGCGTCGAAGCGCTGAAACGCGTGAGCGGCGCCACGGTCTACGGCCCGGCCCACGAAACGATCCCGGCGCGGGACGTTGCCCTGCAGGACAACCAGCGCATCAGCGTGCTGGGTTGGGACTTCGCGGTGTACGCCGTCCCCGGCCACACCCTCGGCCATATCGCCTTTTACCACCCAGGCGTGCTGTTTTGCGGCGACACGCTCTTCGCCGCCGGTTGCGGCCGCCTGTTCGAAGGCACGCCGGCGCAAATGCATGCCTCGCTGCAACGCCTGGCCGCCCTGCCCGCCGACACGCGGGTGTACTGCACCCATGAATATACACAGAGCAATCTCAGGTTTGCCCAGGCAGTGGAACCGGACAACGCCGATATCGCCGAACGGGTGGAAAACGTCAACCGACTGCGCGCCCGTGGCGAGATCACGCTGCCATCCAACCTGGCCCTGGAAAAACGCACCAACCCGTTCCTGCGTACCGCTGAAACATCCGTTAAACAAAAAGCGGACGAACGGAACGGCCGCGACAACCGCTCTGGGGACGAGGTATTTGCTAGCTTGAGGGCTTGGAAAGATAAGTTCTAACGTGACGCAATCTGATACGTAATTTCTGAATGGTTGACCGGAACCAAAGCGCTTTCTAGAATCGCCCGACATTTTTGCCCGGAACTTACTTCCAGCCAATGTCGTCATCTACTCGTAAATCCAATCATTCAGACGCATTGACCCGCCTGGCTCAAGCCGTGGCGGTGGCTGTCTCCGCAACTCTGGCGGGCTGCCAATCGACAAATTTCGCTGCACAATCCACCGTGCAACCCAAACCGAATCTTGCTGCCAAGATCAAGCAAAAACCTATTTGGCTCTCAGAGAAGCCGAGCCCCGAAGCGCCCCAGGATGTCTGGGAACGCATGCGTCGGGGCTTTCAATTGCAGGACGGTCTCGGCGTCAACCCGCGTATCGAGCAACAACGCCTGTGGTTCGCCAGCAACCCGTCCTTCCTGGAGAACGCCGGCGAACGCGGCAGCCTCTACATTCATTACATCGTCGAACGCCTTGAAGAACGCAACATGCCCCTGGAGCTGGCGCTGCTGCCAGTGATTGAAAGTGCCTACAACCCAATGGCCTATTCGCGCAGCGATGCCGTCGGCTTGTGGCAGTTCATTCCCTCCACCGGGCGTTACTTCAACCTGCGCCAGACCCGCGCCTACGACGGTCGTCGCGATATCACCGCGTCCACCACCGCCGCCCTGGACTATCTGACACGTCTGCATGACATGTTCAACGGCGACTGGCTGCTGGCCCTGGCCGCGTATAACGCTGGCGAAGGCACCGTAAGCCGGGCGATCGAGCGCAACGAAAAGCTCGGCCTGCCGACCGACTACTGGAACCTGCCCCTGCCCCAGGAAACCAAGGACTACGTGCCCAAGTTCCTGGCGCTGTCCCAGGTGGTGCTGGCCCCGGATGCCTACGGCGTCAACCTGAACCCGATTGCCAACACGCCGTACTTCAAAATGGTTGAAGTCAAGCAAAGCATGGACCTGTCACGGGTCGCCGCGCTGGCCGAGATCGACGAAGACGAACTGTTCCAGCTCAACCCGGCCCTGAAGCAACGCACCACCCTGGACGGTCCCCAGCATTTGCTGGTGCCCAGCTCCAAGGCGCAACTGCTGACCAGCAGCCTTTCGGCGATGAAGCCTGAAGAATTGCTGGCATTACGCCCTAAAAAGCCGGTTTTCGACGAAGTCGAGAGCAAATCCGTGGCCGGCCGCAGCCGTAGCTACAAAGTGCGCAACGGCGACAACCTGACGCTGATCGCCAAGACCAACAAGGTCGACGTGCATGACCTGCAGCGCTGGAACAAGCTCAACGGCCAGGCACTCAAGGTCGGCCAGACCCTGGTGATGCAGGACACGCGCAAGCTGGTGGCCAAGGCCGACAGCAAGAAGCCGGTGCAGTACAAGGTCAAGAAAGGCGACTCGCTGTATATCGTCGCCAAGCGTTTCAACGTCGAGATGCAACATCTCAAGCGCTGGAACCCACGCACTGGCATGGCGCTCAAGCCTGGGCAGATGCTGGTGGTTTCCGGGCCAAGATAAACCGCAGGCAAGCGCGCTCCTGTGGGAGCTGGCTTGCCTGCGATGCAGACACCGAGGTGTATCAGTTACATCAGGGTGATGCCATCGCAGGCAAGCCAACTCCCACATTTGATCTCTACGCCGCTCAATACCTCGCCAGCCTCCTGCCACCCTTCCCAACAGCCTTTTTCCAACGGGAACAAGCTGTTACTGTACCGATCATAAAGCCCAAGCTGCCTGGATCGGATCTCTGACTTGACGCGTCCCCTCCTTCTACTAATAAGTCTGGCCTTGAGCTTTGCTGCGCACGCGACGATTACCGAAAGCCACGGTTATGCGCAGTTCGGCACGCTCAAGTACCCGACCAAATTCACCCACTTCGATTGGGTAAACCCTGCAGCGCCGAAAGGCGGGACGTTGCGGGTCATGGCGTTTGGCACGTTCGACACCCTCAACCCTTATACCTTCAAGGGTTCGAGCCCGGTTTCCACACCGAACTTCCTGCAATACGGCGTCAATGAGCTGAACGAACCGTTGATGGTCGGCACCGGCCAGTACGCGCCGTCCGGCGATGAGCCGACGTCCAGCTACGGGCTGATTGCCCAATCGGTGGAGTACAGCGAGGACCGCAGCTGGGTGGTGTTCAACCTGCGCCCGGAAGCGCGCTTTCACGATGGCAAGCCGATCACCGCGTATGACGTGGCGTTTTCCTATCGCACCCTGCTGACCGAAGGTCATCCGCAGTACCGCACCAACCTGCAGGAAGTCGCGCGGGTCGACGTCCTCAACCGCCACCGTATCCGTTTTGTGTTCAAGCGCGCCGGCAACCCGTTGCTGATCCTGCGCCTGGGCGAACTGCCAGTGCTGCCCCAGCATTACTGGAAAAACCGCGACTTCAAGGCCACCACCTTCGAACCACCGCTGGGCAGCGGGCCCTATCGCCTCAGCAAGGTCACCCCGGGCCGGCAACTGGTGTTCGAGCGGGTCAAGGATTATTGGGGCAAGGACCTGCCGGTCAACCAGGGTTTCTATAACTACGACAAGGTCGAAGTGGAGTTCTACCGCGACAGCGACGTCGCCTTCGAAGCCTTCAAGGCCGGCGAGTTCGATATCTATATCGAGCATCAGGCCAAAAACTGGGCGAATGGCTATGACTTCCCGGCGGTCAGCCGCGGCGACGTGATCAAGGCGCAGATCGCCCACCAGATCCCGACCCAAAGCCAGGGCCTGTTCATGAACACGCGGCGCCCGACGTTCAGCCAGGCCAAGGTGCGTGAAGCCCTGGGGCTGATGTTCGACTTTGAATGGACCAACCGCACCCTGTTCAGCAACGCCTATAAACGCACCTTGAGCTATTACCCCAACAGCGAATTCTCGGCGACCGGCGTCCCGGTCGGCCATGAATGGTTGATGCTCTCGCCCTACCGCGACCAACTGCCGGCCAATCTCTATACCCAACCGTTCAGCCTGCCCCAGACCGACGGGCACGGCATCCCCCGCGACACCTTGCGCCGTGCCCTGGCCCTGCTCGGCGAAGGCGGCTGGAAGCTGTCCGGGCAGCGCCTGCTCAACAAGGACGGGCAGCCGCTGCGCTTCGAGATCCTGCTGGTCAACCCGAACCTGGAGCGCATCTTGCAGCCCTACGTGGAAAACCTGAACAGTATCGGTATCGACGCGCACCTGCGCACGGTCGACCGGGCGCAGTACAAACAGCGCCTCGATCAGTTCGATTTCGACATGATCCTGATGACCCTCAACCAGACCCTCAGCCCCGGCCTTGAGCAGTGGCAGTACTTCCACTCCAGCCAGGCGGCAATCAAGGGCAGCAAGAACTACGCCGGCATCGCCAACCCGGTGGTCGACCGCCTGCTCGAACAACTGCTGGCGGCACAGACCCGCGACGAACAACTGGCCGCCGGCCGGGCCCTGGACCGGGTCCTGCTGTGGCAGCATTACAGCATTCCCAACTGGTACCTCAACTATCATCGCCTGGCCTACCGCAACCGGTTCGCCTTTGTCACCACGCCGCCCTACAGCCTGGGCCTGAGCGCGTGGTGGCTGAAAGCTTCGGAGAAAGCCCAATGATGTCTTTGCGTACAGCACTGCTCGGCAGTCTGTTGCTCTGCACGGCGGCCAACGCCGCCCCGCAACATGCGCTGACCCTCTACAACGAGCCGCCCAAGTACCCCGCCAGCTTCAAGCACTTCGACTACGTCAACCCCGACGCGCCCAAAGGCGGCACCTTTCGCGAGTCGAGCATGGGCGGTTTCGACAGCCTCAACCCCTACATCAGCAAGGGCGTGCCGGCGGACAATATCAGCCTGATCTACGACACCCTGGCCATGCAGAGCCTGGACGAACCCATCACCGAATACGGCCTGGTGGCCGGCAAGATCGAAAAAGCCCCGGACAACAGTTGGGTGCGCTTCTACCTGCGCCCCGAAGCACGCTTCCACGATGGCCACCCGATCCACGCCGAAGACGTGGTGTTCACCTTCCAGATGCTGATGAAGGAAGGTTCGCCGCTCTACCGCACTTACTACGCCGACGTCGACGAAGTGGTCGCCGAAGACCCGCTGCGAGTGCTGTTCAAGTTCAAGCGCACCAACAACCGCGAATTGCCGCTGATCCTCGGGCAACTGCCGGTATTGCCCAAGCATTGGTGGGCCACCCGCGACTTCACCAAGGGCAACCTGGAAATCCCGCTGGGCAGCGGGCCGTACAAGGTCGCCGAGGTCAAGGCCGGGCGCATGATCCGCTACGAGCGGGTCAAGGACTACTGGGCCAAGGACCTGCCGATCACCCAAGGTTTCTACAACTTCGATCAGCGCATCACCGACTATTACCGTGACAACACGGTAGCCCTGGAAGCCTTGAAGGCCGGGCAGTTCGACTACTGGCTGGAGTTCAGCGCGAAGAACTGGGCCAACGCCTACAACATTCCGGCGGTGGCCGACGGGCGCCTGGTCAAGGAAGAGATCCCCAACGGCAACCCCACCGGCATGCAGGGTTTCGTGTTCAACACACGCAAGCAGATGTTCCAGGACGTGCGCGTGCGCAAGGCCATCAGCCTGTTGCTGGATTTCGAATGGAGCAACAAGCAGCTGTTCAACGGCGCCTACACCCGCACCCGCAGCTACTTCGAGAACTCGGAGATGGCCGCCACCGGCCTGCCCGGCCCGGACGAACTGGCGATCCTCGAACCGCTGCGCGACAAGATCCCCGCCGAAGTCTTCACCCAGGCCTTCGAACCGTCCAAGACCGACGGCAGCGGCATGATCCGCACCCAGCAGCGCGAGGCCTACCAGCTGTTGCAGGAAGCCGGCTGGCGCATCGTCGACGACAAGATGGTCGACGCCGCCGGCAAACCGGTGAGCATTGAATTTTTGCTGGCGCAGACCGAGTTCGAACGCATCCTGCTGCCCTTCAAGCGCAACCTGGCAGACCTGGGCATCGACCTGGTGATTCGCCGGGTCGACGTCTCGCAATTCGTCAACCGCCTGCGCTCGCGGGATTTCGACATGCTGGTGGGCAGCTTCCCGCAGTCCACCTCGCCGGGTAATGAACAACGCGAATTCTGGAAATCCTCCAGTGCCGACAAGCCCGGCAGCCGCAACTACATGGGCCTCAAGGACCCGGCCGTCGACCAACTGGTCGAAGAACTGATCGACGCCGACTCGCGCAAAAGCCTGATCGCCCATGCCAAGGCCCTGGATCGCGTGTTGCAATTTGGCTACTACGTGATCCCCAACTGGCACATCAAGACCTTCCGCGTGGCGTACTGGGACCATCTCGGTCATCCCAAAGTGCCACCGCGTTATGACGTCGGCACCGCCACCTGGTGGGCCAAACCCGACGTCAAACCTGCCACCACCCTGGAAACGAGCGCCGACCCGGCGAGCGGAGGCGATTAAATGCTGGCCTATATCATTCGCCGCCTGTTGCTGATCATCCCCACGTTGTTCGGGATTCTGCTGATCAACTTCGTCATCATCCAGGCCGCCCCGGGTGGCCCGGTGGAGCAGATGATCGCCAAGCTCGAAGGCTTCGAAGGCGCCACCAGCCGCATTGCCGGCGGCGGCGCCGAAGTCGCGGTGGCCGGCTCCAGCTACCGTGGCGCTCAAGGCCTGGACCCGGCGCTGATCAAGGAAATCGAAACCATGTACGGTTTCGACAAGTCGGCACCGGAACGCTTGTGGATCATGGTCAAGAACTACGCCCGGCTGGATTTCGGCGACAGCTTCTTTCGCGACGCCAAGGTCATCGACCTGATCAAGGAAAAGATGCCGGTGTCGATCTCCCTCGGGCTGTGGAGCACGCTGATCATGTACCTGGTCTCGATCCCGCTGGGGATCGCCAAGGCCACGCGACACGGCAGCCACTTCGACGTATGGACCAGCTCGGCGATCATCGTCGGCTACGCGATCCCGGCGTTCCTGTTCGCGATCCTGCTGATCGTGGTGTTTGCCGGCGGCAGTTACTTCGACTGGTTCCCCTTGCGCGGGCTGACCTCCAACAATTTCGATGAGCTGAGCTGGGGCGGCAAGATCCTCGACTACTTCTGGCACCTGGCCTTGCCCATCACCGCGCTGGTGATCGGCAACTTCGCGACCATGACGCTGCTGACCAAAAACAGCTTTCTCGACGAGATCAACAAACAGTACGTGGTTACCGCCAAGGCCAAGGGCCTGACCAACCACCGCGTGCTCTACGGCCATGTGTTCCGCAACGCCATGCTGCTGGTGATCGCCGGTTTCCCCTCGGCGTTCATCGGGATCTTCTTCACCGGCTCGCTGCTGGTGGAAGTGATCTTCTCCCTCGACGGCCTCGGCCTGATGAGCTTTGAAGCCGCGATCAACCGCGACTACCCGGTGGTGTTCGGCACGCTGTTTATCTTCACCCTGCTCGGGCTGGTGGTGAAACTGATCGGTGACCTCACCTACACCCTGGTCGATCCGCGTATCGACTTCGCCAGCCGGGAGCATTGAGATGAATCTGTCCCCCCTCAATCGCCGCCGGTTCGAGCGGTTCAAGGCAAACAAACGCGGCTGGTGGTCGCTGTGGCTGTTCCTGATCCTGTTCGGCCTGAGCCTGGGCGCCGAGCTGATCGCCAACGACAAACCGCTGGTGGTGCATTACGACGGCGACTGGTATTTCCCGGCGCTCAAACGCTACCCGGAAACCACCTTCGGCGGCGAGTTCCCCCTGGAGGCCAACTACAAGAGCCCGTATATCCAGGAGCTGCTCAAGGCCAAGGGCGCGTGGACGCTGTGGGCGCCGATCCCGTTCAGCTATCAGAGCATCAACTACGACCTGAAGGTGCCGGCCCCCGCGCCGCCGTCTTCGGTCAACCTGCTGGGCACCGATGACCAGGGCCGCGACGTCTTGGCGCGGGTGATCTATGGCTTTCGCGTGTCGGTGCTGTTTGCCCTGACCCTGACCGTGCTCAGCTCGATCATCGGCGTGATCGCCGGGGCCCTGCAGGGCTTCTATGGCGGCTGGGTCGACCTGGCCGGGCAACGCTTCCTGGAGATCTGGTCGGGCTTGCCGGTGCTGTACCTGCTGATCATCCTCGCCAGTTTCGTGCAGCCCAACTTCTGGTGGCTGCTGGGGATCATGCTGCTGTTCTCGTGGATGAGCCTGGTGGACGTGGTCCGCGCCGAGTTCCTGCGCGGGCGCAACCTGGAATACGTGCGTGCGGCCAGGGCGCTGGGCATGCAGAACGGCGCGATCATGTTCCGCCATATCCTGCCCAATGCCATGGTCTCGACCATGACCTTCATGCCGTTCATCCTCACCGGCGCCATCGGCACCCTGACCGCCCTGGACTTCCTCGGCTTCGGCCTGCCGGCGGGTTCGCCGTCGCTGGGGGAACTGGTGGCCCAGGGCAAATCCAACCTGCAAGCGCCGTGGCTGGGCATGAGTGCCTTTGCCGTGCTGGCGATCATGTTGAGTTTGCTGGTGTTTATCGGCGAGTCCGCTCGCGATGCCTTCGACCCGAGGAAATGAGATGAATCAGGACAATCTGATCGAAGTCCGCGACCTCTGCGTCGAGTTCGTCACCGGCGAGCATCACCACCGCGTGGTGAACCACGTCAGCTTCGACATCAAGCGCGGCGAAACCCTGGCGCTGGTCGGCGAAAGCGGCTCCGGCAAATCGGTGACCGCCCACTCGATCCTGCGCCTGCTGCCCTACCCCTTGGCGCGGCACCCCGCCGGCACCATCGAATACGTCGGCCAGGACCTGCTGACCCTCAACGAAAAAACCATCCGGCATATTCGCGGCAACCGCATTGCGATGATCTTCCAGGAGCCGATGACCTCGTTGAACCCGCTGCACTGCATCGAGAAGCAGATCAACGAAGTGCTCGGCCTGCACAAAGGGCTGACCGGCAAAGTCGCGACCCGGCGCACCCTCGAGTTGCTCGAACTGGTGGGCATTCCCGAGCCGCATAAACGCCTCAAGGCGCTGCCCCACGAACTGTCCGGCGGCCAGCGCCAACGAGTGATGATCGCCATGGCCCTGGCCAACGAGCCGGAGCTGTTGATTGCCGACGAACCGACCACCGCCCTCGACGTGACGGTGCAGTTGAAGATCCTCGAGCTGCTCAAGGAACTGCAGGCGCGCCTGGGCATGGCCCTGCTGCTGATCAGCCACGACTTGAACCTGGTGCGGCGCATTGCCCACCGTGTGTGCGTGATGCAACAGGGTTGCATCGTCGAGCAAGCCGATTGCGAAACCTTGTTCCAGTCGCCGCAGCACCCTTACACCCAGGAGCTGCTCGCCGCCGAACCCAGCGGCGGGCCGGCCGCCACCGCCGTCGGGCCACCGTTGCTGGAAGTGGACGACTTGAAAGTCTGGTTTGCGATCAAGAAAGGCTTTTTGCGCAACACCGTCGATTACGTCAAGGCGGTGGACGGCATCAACTTCAGCCTGCCCCAGGGGCAAACCCTGGGCATCGTCGGCGAAAGCGGCTCGGGCAAGTCCACCCTCGGCCTGGCGATCCTGCGCCTGATCGCGAGCAAAGGCGGGATTCGCTTCGAAGGCCAGCAACTCGACCGCCTGAGCCAGCAACAGGTGCGCCCGTTGCGCCGGGAAATGCAGGTGGTGTTCCAGGACCCGTTCGGCAGCCTCAGCCCGCGCATGTGCGTCAGTGAGATCGTCGGCGAAGGCCTGCGCATTCACAAGATGGGCAGCCCGGCGGAGCAGGAAGCGGCGATCATCGCAGCGCTCAAGGAAGTCGGCCTCGACCCGCAGTCGCGGCATCGCTACCCCCACGAGTTCTCCGGCGGCCAGCGCCAACGCATCGCCATTGCCCGCGCCCTCGTGCTCAAGCCGCGCCTGATCCTGCTCGACGAACCGACCTCGGCGCTCGACCGCACGGTGCAGCGCCAAGTGGTGGAATTGCTGCGCGGTTTGCAGGCCAAGTACAACCTGACCTATCTGTTCATCAGCCATGACCTGGCGGTGGTCAAAGCGTTGAGTCACCAGTTGATGGTGGTCAAGCATGGGCAGGTGGTGGAACAGGGCGACGCGCCGGCGATTTTCGCCAACCCGCAGCATGCCTATACCCGGCAGTTGCTGGAGGCGGCGTTTCTGGTGCCGACGCCTTAGCCCAGGGCCGTGACCTATCCGTTCAGCGCGAAAGGATAGGTCGTTCGCCTCAGGCCGCCAGCCCGCGCCCGGCCCGCTCCAGGTTGCGCCACAACCAGCCCGGCAATACGTCCGGGTCCAGGCTGTCGATCAGGTTCTTCAAGCCCAGCCCCAACTCCGTGTCGCCTTCAATCACCAAGCGACGCCGGAAGAACAAGGTGTCCGGATCTTCCTGGCGACTGGCCAGCAACAAGAACTCGCGCCAGTTACCACTGATGGTCACCTGGGCCTCGGCTTTTTCAGCGATGCGCAAGCCATCCCGCGCCAGCGTCAGGTACCAGCACAGCCCAAGGTCGGGGATGCGCAGGCACATCCAGCGCCCGCGCAGCAGGTCGAAGCCACCGTCGCGCAACGGCTCGGCCAGGCAGCGGTTGAGGCCTTGCTGCAAGGCCAGGCGCTGCACCCGGAACGGCACGTGGCGCACCAGCGGCAACAAGCGATCGGCGCCCTTGAGCAGCCATTGTTTGCGACTCAACACAGGCCCACCTCCTCGACCCGCAGCATGCCGGCCTGGCCATGCCAATAACCGTTGCAGCCGTCGACGCACAACGGCGGCATCGCGCCCTGGCGCACCTGGTCGAACGCCTGGACCACGCCGACCATCCCTTCGGCGCGTGGGCTCAGGCGCAACAGGTCAGCGCCACACGCGACCAGGCCGGGGTAATCGGCGAGCAGGTTGGTGACATCGGCCGACATCGTCTGAATCCCGTTCAAGGTGAACAACGGTTGCCCTTCCTGGCTGGTCAGGGCCATGCCGTCGGGGTAGTTGATGCAACAGAACTGGCAATCGTCCTTGGGCCGGTTTTCCGCGCGGGCGGTGAAGCAACGGGCCGAGTACGCCAGGGGCAAATGCCCATAGGCGAAGATCTCCACTTCGGGCAGCGGCCGGCCGAGTTCGCGCACCTGTTCCAGCACATCGGCGATCAGGCTTTGCGAGCACTCCACCGGCGGCACCCAGCGCTGCATGCCCGCATCGAGCAATTGCGCCAGGGCGTGGCCGTTGTACAGGTTGAGCGCCGGGCCGCCGACAAAAGGCAACTTGCGCTCGATCAGCAACTGCACCGCGCCCATGTCGTTGGCCTCGACCAGCACCTCGCCGTTGTCGCACAGGCGGCGCAGGCTCGACAGTTCAGAGGCGGCTTCGATCAAGGTCAGGCTCGACAGCACGATCTGCGCCGAGCTGCACGACTGCAACTCGCGGCCCAGGCCCAACCATTGATCCAGGGAAAACGCGCGGCGTTTGGAGCACACGGTTTCCCCCAGGTAAATCACGTCCAGGGGCAAGCCGGCCATGTCTGAATAGAAGCGCCCCAAGTGTTCCTTATCCCAATAAAACAGCACCGGTCCCAGGCTGAGCTTCATCTGTGTTTCCTCATTGCCATGCGCGATGGTAAGCACCCAGGGTGGTCTGGCTGCCTTCGGAAAGTCCGGCCAGCACCTGGCGCCACTGGTCCTTGACCACAAAATTGGCCGGGGCGCTGCGGTGGGCGTCGAGGGCGGCGCGCCAGACTCGGGTGACTTGTTCCACATAGGCCGGGCTGCGTTGCCGGCCTTCGATCTTCACCGCCTCCACGCCGATGGCGCTGAGTTCGGGCAACAGGTCCAGGGTGTCGAGGCTGGTCGGTTCTTCGAGGGCATGGAAGCGCTTGCCGCCGACCAGGAAGCGGCCTTTGCACAAGGTCGGGTAGCCGGCCGGTTCCTCCGGGGTGTAGCGGTCGATCAGCACTTCACTGAGGCGCGCGCTGAGGCCATCGGCGTCGTCGCTCCAGCGCACCGCCTTGGCCGGCGAGCACACGCCGCACAGGTTGGGCGACTCACCGGTGATATACGACGACAAGTGGCAACGCCCTTCGGCCATGATGCACAGGCTGCCGAAGCCGAACACTTCGATCGGCACCACGCTGCTCGCCGCCACCTGTTTGACCTGGGCCAGCGACAGCACCCGCGGCAGCACCGCGCGGCGGATGCCATAACGTTCGACGTAGAACTTCAGCGCCGCCGCATGGGTGGCCGAGCCCTGCACCGACAAGTGCAACGCCATCTGCGGATGGTGCGCGGCAGCATAGCCGAGCACACCCGGGTCGCCGGCGATCAGCGCATCCACGCCATGATCGGCCGCACGGTCGACGGCGCGTTGCCAGCGTGACCAGATCTTCGGTTGCGGGTAGGTATTGACCGCCACATACAGCTTGCGCTGGTGCTGGCGGATATGGGCGACGGCGGCGTCGAACTGCTTATCGTCCATGTTCAGCCCGGCGAAATGCCGGGCATTGGTGTCATCGCGAAAACCGACATACACCGCATCGGCGCCTTGGCGCACCGCGGCTTTCAGCGCAGGCAGGTTGCCTGCCGGGCAGACCAGTTGCATGGAGACTCCTCATTGAAACTCGGCGAAAGACAAGAAAGGCACCGGTGCATCCTTGAGCAGCAGTTGCTCGCGCTCGACAATCACCAGGCCATCGGCCCAGCAGGCGGCGGTGAGCATCGCCGAGCTTTGCTGGGGGTGCAGGACGGCGCGCAATTGCCCATCCGCGCCGGGGCTCAAGCGCGCGCGCAGGTACTGGCGGCGCTTGTTGGGGGTAGGCCATTCAAAACCGGCCGGCACCTGGACCGGCACCGGCAACACGCGCTCGACGCCCTGGGCGCGCAACAGGAACGGGCGCACCACCACCAACGCAGTGATCAGCGCGGCAGACGGGTTGCCGGGCAGGCCGATCCACGGTTTGCCCGCCACTTCGCCAAACGCCAGGGGCTTGCCGGGCTGGATCGCCAGGCGCCAGAAATCCACGCGACCGAGTTCCTGGATGGCTTGTTTGAGATGATCCTCCTCGCCCACCGACACGCCGCCGGTGGTCAGCAGCAGGTCGCATTCGGACGACGCGAGGATCAACGCGTCGCGGCTGGCGGCCAACGCGTCGGCCATCACCCCGTAGTCGAGCACCTCCACGCCCCAACCGCGCAATAACGCGGTCACCAGGTGGCGGTTGCTGTTGTAGATCTGCCCCGGCGCCAGCGACTCGCCCGGCTCGCGCAGTTCATCGCCGCTGCTCAGCAGGCACACGCGCAGGGGGCGATAAACCTTGACCCACGGAATGCCGGCCGACGCCAGCAGGCCGACTTCCTGGGCGCGCAGGCGCTGGCCGACACGCAACAGGCGCTGCCCGCGCTGCATTTCTTCACCGCGCTTGCGCACGTGTTCGCCCAGGCGCAGCGGCGGGCACCAGATACGCTGGCCGTAGACGCGGCAACGCTCCTGGGGCACCACGCTGTCGGCGCCGGGCGGCAGCGGCGCACCGGTGAAAATCCGTACTGTCTGCCCGGCCTGTAAAAGCTCATCGCTGCTGTGCCCGGCAGCAATCCGCCCGGCCAGCACCAAGTAGCCGCCCTGCTCCGGCACATCGGCGGCGCGCAGGGCGTAGCCGTCCATGGCGCTGTTGTCCCAGCACGGCAGGTCGAGAGGTGAAAACAATTCTTCGGCGATCACCCGACCCGCGGCCTGGCCGAGGGGGATGACTTCGGTGGGCGGCGCAGGTGGCGCCTGCGCCAGCAGTTGCTCGATCGCCTCGTCCACCGGCATCAATTGCCCGCTGTCGCACACGCGGGTGTTCATGACCGCGCCTCGCAGGCGCTGAGCGCTTGTTCGAACTGAGGCTTGAGGTGCGCAACGAAGTTGCACGGGCCGGTGCGGCTGTCCAATTGACTGAGCAGAATCTGGTCCCAGGCGGTACGGCACGCGCCGGGCGAACCGGGCATGCAGCACACCAGCACGCCATTGCTCATGCCCGCCAGGGCACGGGACTGCAAGGTGGACATGCCGATTTCCGCCAGGGACACCTGGCGGAACAGCTCGCCGAACCCGTCCACTTGTTTATCCAGCAGCGGCAACACCGCTTGCGGCGTGTTGTCGCGAGCGGTGAAGCCGGTGCCGCCGGTCATCAGGATCACTTGCACCTGAGGGTCGGCGATCCACTGCGAAACACGGGCGCGGATCTGGTAGATATCGTCCATCACCAGGCCACGGTCGATCAGCACATGGCCGGCACCTTCAAGGCGCTCTACCAGGGTCTGCCCGGAGGTATCGGTGTCAAAGGTGCGGGTGTCGCTGATGGTCAGTACGGCGATGTTCAGGGAGACAAAACTGCGTTGGGTCAAATGGGCCATGATCAAGGCTCCAGGCAGGTAAAAAGATGCGCTCAGCCTGCGCCGCAACGGGCGCAGGGCCTATTCCTCGAAGGAGGTACCTCGTCAGGGCGCCAGCCGTGTGCGCTGCCAGGCGCCGTCTCGCAGGCGGTAGTCGAGGCGGTCATGCAGGCGGTCGGGGCGGCCTTGCCAGAACTCGATGCGGCGCGGTTGCAGGCAGTACCCGCCCCAGTGCTCGGGCCGTGGCGGTTGCTGGCCGGCGAACCGCTCGGTGACCTCACGCAGCAAACCTTCCAGCTCGCTGCGGTGGGTCAGCGGCTGACTCTGCGGCGAGGCCCAGGCACCGAGTTGGCTGGCGGCCGGGCGGTCGAGGAAATAGGCGTCCGACAGCGCCGGATCGAGGCGCTCGACCGCACCTTCAATACGCACCTGGCGCTCCAGGCCGGGCCAGAAAAACGTCATCGCGGCATGGGGGTTGCTCGCCAGTTCCTCGCCCTTGGCGCTCTGGTAATTGCCAAAAAACACAAAACCTTCGGCGCTGAAGCCCTTGAGCAGCAGGATGCGGCAATGGGCGTACCCTTCGCTGTCGACCGTGGCCAGGGCCATGCTGTTGGCCTCGGCGGGAGGCGCTTCGGTCTTGCGCGCCTGGCTCAGCCACTGGCCGAACAACACCAGCGGATCGTCTTGCTCGCCGTCGTCCCGCAGGCCGTAGAGGGTGTAGTTGCGGCGCAGTTGCGCGAGGGACAGGGGCATGGGACGAACCTCCAGAGAATTCGCCACAGTGTGGGAACTGCGCAGGTTTTAGCCCTTGACCGCGATCAACAATCCGCCGCGTCATGGCGCCGCAGGCGGCTCACCACAATGACTTCGCCAGCACCACGATCACCACCATGTGCGCGAGAATGCTGCGCCGTATCCACAGCGCACGCTTGGGGCTCAGGCGCTCGCGGGTCAGCCAGTAGGCCAGCAGCAGGTAGTGCCCGATGATGCTCAGGGCGAGGAAGATTTTCAGGCTCAGGAACAGTCCGAAATGACTGCTCCATGGCAGGCCGCGGTAATGCCAGGCCAGGCCGATACCCGCGCCATACAGCAGCACCACCACGCCATGCAGCACCCGCCGCGAACGCCGGGCGATCGCGTGTTCCGCGGTGAAACGCGCCGACCAGGCCAGCTCCTCGCGGGCGCTGTGCCAGATCACCACTTCAAAGAACAGCGTGCCGATAAAGGCGATCGCCGCCAGCAGATGCACGATCAACAACCACGAATACAGCATGCAATGCTCCTAACCGGGGTGCCCGTCGACCCGCGCCCGCCACAACATCGGGCCATATCGCCACAGGTACAAGCCCAGGCCGACCGACCAGCACAGCCCCGCCAGCCACAAGGCCGCCACGGGCCAGATCAACACCAGTGCCACCCGGCACACAGCCGCCAGGTTCAACAGGGCGAACGCCAGGGTCATCCCCCCCGGCGGCTGCAACGGCCGACCGGTATGGCCCAGGCTGACCCGCGCCACCATCGCCAGGATCAGCCCGGCCATGGCGCCGATCGTCAGCGCATGCACGGCCAGGCTCGGGTTGAGCGGCGCACCGAAATGCCACAGCGCCATGCCCAGACAGGCCACGGCCAACCATGCGTAGGCCAGGTGCAGCGACCACAGCAGCGGCACGCGCCACAGGCCACGGTCATGCCAGCGCGCCAGGCGCAGCAAGTGGCCCAGGCCGAGCACAGCGAACAGTACGCCGCTCCACCGGCTGGGGAACACCGCCAGCCCGCTGGCGTAAAGCAACGCCACCAGGATCGAACCGCCCAGCAACACACGGTCCAGCCACGGCCACGGCTTGACCGCATCGACCCGGCCCAGGCCACGTTGGGTGAAGAATGGAATCACCCGACCGCCGATCAGCCCCATCATCGCCGCCACCAGCCACAACCCTGTGAGCACCGCCTGGCGCTCCACGCCCTCGTCATGGCGCAGCAACCCATACAACGCCAACGCGTCTGCCACGGCGAGCAGGCCCAGCACCAGTACAATCGGGTAGTTACGGGTTTGCCTGACCTTCCACAGCGTCCAGCCCATCACCCCGGCCACCGCCAGCGGAAAACTCAGTTCCAGCACCGCCAGCAGCGGCCACGGCAGGTTCAGCAACCAACCCAGGCGCGCCGCCAGCCATAACCCGGCGAGCAACGCCAGGGGCGCGCCGCTGAGGCCGGGGCGGCCGGTCCAGGTCTGCACCGCGGTCAGCAAAAAGCCGGCGATGATCGCCACGCCAAAGCCGAACAGCAGCTCATGCCGGTGCCAGGCCAGCCAGCCGCCGGCCGGTTGCCAAGTACCGGTGGCGCCGCCCAGGGCGAACAGCCACAGAGGAATGACCAGCACCGCCAACAGGCAGGCACCGAGGAAAAACGGGCGGAATGCCAGGCGAAACAATGGGGGAATGGCCATGGCCTTGCGTCGATCGAGCACTTGCATAGCACGGCTCCTAAACAGATGAATGCGACAATCTTGCGCTGCAGCCTGCGCTTTGCCCTTGTCGTAGATCAAGCACGCCCGCCACGGACAGGGGAACTTTGCCAGGAAATAACCGCCCGAATCCGGTACGCTCAGCGTTTTTACTCAAGGAGTTAATTCCCATGGCCAAAGCCACCGCCCGTCACATCCTCGTTGCCACCGAAGACAAGTGCAACGAACTCAAGGCCCAGATCGAAGGCGGCGCCGATTTCGCAGAAGTCGCCAAAGCCAATTCCAGCTGCCCATCCAGCCGTCAAGGCGGCGACCTGGGCTCGTTCGGTCCAGGCCAGATGGTTAAAGAATTCGACACCGTCGTGTTCAGCGCCCCGGTCAACACCGTGCAAGGCCCGGTGAAAACCCAGTTCGGTTATCACCTGCTGGAAGTCACCAGCCGTCAGGACTGATTCAGTCCACGCTGATGCTTGAAACAACGGCCCGCCTTTTGGTGGGCCGTTGTGCATGGGATGACTGGCGATGCTCAGGCCGTTAGCGTACAAATCCCTATTCTCCTTCACCCGGCGCTCAAGGCAGATAATGCGACTGGCTTTTTCGACTCTATTCAGCTCCACCCTGGCTCTGCTGCTGGCCAGCACCGCTGTGATCGCGGCCCCGCAAACCTACCTGACCGTGTATGGCGAACCGGCCAAATATGGCGCCGGCTTCAGCCATTTCGACTACGCCAACCCCAACGCGCCCAAGGGCGGCAGCCTGCGGCGTTCGGCCATCGAGATCGGGCGCTTCGACCATGTGCTGCCCTATATCGACAAAGGCATCGGCGTGTCCCAGATCGACGGCTGGCTCTACTCGCCCCTGGCCCTGCGCTCCCTGGACGAGCCGTACACGGTCTACGGCCTGGTCGCCGAGAAGATGGAACGCGCGGACGACGGCCTGTCGCTGCGCTTCTACCTCAACCCCAAGGCCCGTTTTGCCGATGGCACACCGATCACCGCCGAAGACGTGCGCTACAGCTTCGATTTGCTGATGACCCAAGGCAGCCTGCGCTTTCGCACGCTGTTCGCCGACGTCAAACACGTCGAAGTCGAAGGCGAACGCCAGGTGCGCTTCGATTTTTCCAGCGATGAAAACCGCACCCTGGCACTGGATATCGCCACCCTGCCGGTGTTCCCCGAGCACTGGTGGAAAACCCGCGACTTCGCCAACGGCGGTGGCTACGAAGCGCCGCTGGGCAGCGGCCCGTACAAAATCAGCAAGATCGACGCGGGCAGCACCATCACCTTTACCCGCAACCCTGACTGGTGGGGCAAGGACTTGCCGGTCAGCCGCGGTCTGTACAACTTCAATCACCTGAGCCTGGAATATTTCGGCGACACCGAAGTGGCGCGCCAGGTGCTGCGTGGCGGCGCGTATGACTTCAACCGCGAGTTCTCCGCCACCGGTTACTCCATCGGCTACAACGGCCCGGCACTGGACGACGGGCGCCTGCAACGCGCGCACCTGGCCAAAGAGATGCCGCAACCGGCCCAAGGCTATGTGTTCAACGTGCAGAAACCGATGTTCCAGGACCGCCGCGTGCGCCAGGCCCTGGCGATGCTGTGGGATTTCGAATGGGCCAACCGGCAGAT
Source organism: Pseudomonas veronii (assembly GCF_002028325.1). NCBI lineage: Bacteria > Pseudomonadati > Pseudomonadota > Gammaproteobacteria > Pseudomonadales > Pseudomonadaceae > Pseudomonas > Pseudomonas veronii. The sequence goes on from NZ_CP018420.1 coordinate 4,042,596, forward strand.
GATGCGCAACCTGTACATCCGCCAGCAGAGCTACTTCTCCAATAGCCCGCTGGCCGCGAGCGAATTGCCGACCCCGGAAGAGCTGGCGATCCTCGAACCTCTGCGCGGCCAGGTGCCCGACGAGGTGTTCAGCCAGGTCTTCAAAGCCCCGGTCACCGACGGCAGCGGCATGATCCGCGACAAGCAGCTGCAAGCCTTGGCCCTGCTGGAAGAAGCCGGCTGGAACCCCAACGGCGACAAGCTGGTCAACGCCGAGGGCGAGCCGCTGGAGTTCACCTTCCTCTATGCCCAACTCGGCCTCGAGCGTCTGTTGCTGCCGTACAAGCGCAACCTGGCGCAGATCGGCATCACCCTGATTATCCGCCGCATCGACTCCTCGCAGTACGTCAACCGGCTGATGACGCGGGACTACGACATGATCGTCACCGGCTTCCCGGTCACCACCTCGCCGGGGATGGAGCTGTACAACTACTTCGGCTCCAGCGCCGCGTTCGACCCGGGCGCCAACAACTACATGGTGCTCAAGGACCCGGCCGTCGACAGCCTGATCAAGGGCCTGGTGAAAGCCAACACCCAGGCGCAGATGCTCACCTACGCCCACGCCCTGGACCGGGTGCTGCAATGGAACTACCTGTGGATCCCCAATTACTACCCGCCCGGCACGTCCGCCGCGTGGTGGAACCGCTTCGGCCGCCCGGCGATCGAGGCGAAGAATGACGAAGCCCTGGAAACCTGGTGGGAAATCAGCCCCACGCCACTGACGAACGCACAAATGAGTGCGGAGCTTAAAAAACGCGGAGGGATGCGCTGATGTTTGCCTATATCGTGCGGCGCCTGCTGTTGATCATCCCGACGCTGGTGATCATCCTGCTGGTCAATTTCGTGATCGTGCAGGCCGCGCCCGGCGGGCCGGTGGAACAGGCGATCGCCCACCTGCAAGGGATCGGCGGCGGCGGCATCGGCGGTTCCGCCGGCGAAGGCCTCGGCAGCGGCTCGCGGGCCAGCCGTGGCCTGGACCCGAAACTGATCAAGGACATCGAAAAACAATACGGCTTCGACAAGCCGGCGCCGGAGCGCCTGTGGCTGATGCTCAAGAGCTACGCCCGGCTGGACTTCGGCAACAGCTTCTTTCGCGGCGCGACCGTCACCGACCTGATCCTGGAAAAGATGCCGGTGACCATCTCCCTCGGCCTGTGGGCCACGCTGATCACCTACCTGGTGTCGATCCCCCTGGGGATCCGCAAGGCGGTGCGCCATGGCAGCAACTTCGATGTGTGGAGCAGCACCGCCATCGTGATCGGCTATGCGATGCCGGCGTTCCTGTTTGCGATGTTCCTGATCGTGGTGTTCGCCGGCGGCACCTCGCTGAACTGGTTCCCGGTGCGCGGCCTGGTCTCGGAAAACTTCGACGAACTGAGCACGGTGGGCAAGGTCGCCGACTATTTCTGGCACCTGGTCTTGCCGGTCACGGCGCTGGTGATCGGCGGGTTCGCCACCCTGACCATCCTGACGAAAAACTCGTTCCTCAATGAGATCACGCGCCAATACGTGGTTACCGCCCGCGCCAAAGGCTTGAGCGAACGGCAGGTGCTGTACGGGCATGTGTTCCGCAATGCGATGCTGCTGGTGATCTCGGGGATTCCCCAGGCGTTTATCAGCGTGTTCTTTGCCGGCTCGCTGCTGATCGAGGTGATCTTTTCCCTCGACGGCCTCGGGCGCATGAGCTACGAAGCCGCGGTGTCCCGCGACTACCCGGTGGTGTTCGGTTCGCTGTTTATCTTCACCCTGTTCGGCCTCTTGATAAAACTGATCGGCGACCTCTGCTACACCCTGGTGGACCCGCGTATCGACTTCGCCGCGAGGAACGCCTGATGTTCAATCTATCTCCCGTGGCCCGTCGGCGTTTCGAGCGGTTCAAGAAGAACCGCCGCGGCTGGTGGTCACTGTGGCTGTTTATCGGCCTGTTCATCCTGACCCTGGGCGGCGAGTTGATCGCCAATGACAAGCCCTTGGTGTTGAGCTTCAAGAACGAGCTGTATTTTCCAGTGTTCAAGCGCTACACCGAGCAGCAGTTCGGCGGGCAATTACCGTTCCAGGCCGACTATCGCAGCGACTACGTGCAGAAGCTGATCAAGCAGGACGGCGGCTGGATGCTGTTCCCGCCAGTGCCGTTCAGCGACGACACGCCCAACTACGAACTGACCCGCCCTGCCCCCAGCCCGCCCTCGGCGGTGAACTGGCTGGGCACCGACGACCAGTCGCGCGACGTGGTGGCGCGGGTGATCTTCGGCGCGCGGGTGTCGATCCTGTTTGCCCTGGCGCTCACCGCGATCAGTGCGAGCATCGGCATCGCCGCGGGCGCGTTGCAGGGTTACTACGGCGGCTGGGTCGACCTGATCGGTCAGCGGGTGCTGGAAGTGTGGTCCGGGTTGCCGGTGCTGTACCTGCTGATCATCCTGTCCGGCTTTGTCGAACCGAACTTCTGGTGGCTGCTGGGGATCATGGCGCTGTTTTCCTGGCTGGCCCTGGTGGACGTGGTGCGCGCCGAGTTCCTGCGCGGGCGCAACCTGGAGTACGTCAAGGCGGCGCGGGCCCTGGGTTTGAGCGACGCCAAGATCATGCGCCGACACATCCTGCCCAATGCCATGACGGCCACCCTGAGCTACCTGCCGTTTATTTTGACCGGCGCAATTTCCACCTTGAGCGCCCTGGATTTCCTCGGCTTCGGCATGCCGGCGGGCAGCGCGTCGCTGGGTGAGTTGATCGCCCAGGGCAAGCAGAACCTGCAAGCGCCATGGCTGGGCCTGACGGCGTTTTTCACCTTGGCGCTGATTCTGTCGCTGCTGGTATTTATCGGCGAGGCGTTGCGCGATGCCTTCGACCCCCGTGCATGAGTGAGTCTGTATGAGCGACAACCTGATCGAGATCCGCGACCTCTGCGTCGCCTTCAGCGGCCAGACCGTGGTGCGCAACCTGAGCCTGGATGTGCGCCCCGGCGAGTGCCTGGCGCTGGTCGGCGAGTCGGGCTCGGGCAAGTCGGTGACGGCCCTTTCGATTCTGCAACTGCTGCCCGAAGCCGGCACGCAAACCAGCGGCTCCGTGCGCTATCGCGGCCAAGAGTTGATCGGCGCACCGGCGGCCACCCTGCAAAAGCTGCGTGGCGACCGCATCGCCATGATCTTCCAGGAGCCGATGACCTCCCTCAACCCGCTGCACAGCATCGAAAAGCAGATCGGCGAAACCTTGCTGTTGCACAAAGGTATGGGCGGCAAAGCAGCACAGGCGCGCATCATTGAACTGCTCGAACTGGTCGGCCTCCAGAACCCCCAGGAACGGCTCAAGGCCTATCCGCACCAACTCTCCGGCGGCCAGCGCCAACGCGTGATGATCGCCATGGCCCTGGCCTGCGAGCCGGAACTGCTGATCGCCGACGAGCCCACCACCGCGTTGGATGTGACCGTGCAGCGCAAGATCCTGTTGCTGCTCAAATCCTTGCAGCAACGCCTGGGCATGTCGCTGCTGCTGATCAGCCACGACCTCAACCTGGTACGCAGCATGGCGCAGCGCGTGTGTGTGATGCATACCGGCGAGATCGTCGAACAGGCCGACTGCGAAACCTTGTTCAACGCGCCACAACACCCCTACAGCCGCTTGCTGCTCGACGCTGAACCGGCGGGCGAGGTGCTGTGCGGCGAAACGCGCGAAACGGTGTTGCAGGTCGACGACCTGAGCGTGCAATTCCCCCTCGGCGGCGGCCTGTTTCAGCGCAAGACCTACCTGCGCGCGGTGGACGGCATCAGCCTCAGCGTGCAACGCGGCAAGACGCTGGGCATCGTCGGCGAGTCGGGCTCGGGTAAATCCACCCTGGGCCAGGCGATCCTGCGCCTGCTGGACTCCACCGGCAGCATCCGCTTCCAGGGCGTCGCCCTCGACGCGCTCAACCACAAACAGATGCGCCCGTGGCGCAAGCAGATGCAGGTGGTGTTCCAGGACCCTTACGGCAGCCTCAGCCCGCGCATGTCGGTGCAGCAGATCATCAGCGAAGGCCTGGAAGTCCACGCACCGTGCAGCCTCGCCGAGTGTGACGCGCAGGTGATCCAGGTGCTCAAGGACGTCGGCCTCGACCCGGCCAGCCGGTATCGTTACCCCCACGAGTTTTCCGGTGGCCAGCGCCAGCGCATCGCCATCGCCCGCGCGCTGGTGCTCAAGCCGGCGCTGATGCTGCTCGACGAACCCACCTCGGCCCTCGACCGCACAGTGCAGAAGCAAGTGGTGGCGTTGCTGCGCGAGCTGCAGGACAAGTACGGCCTGACCTACCTGTTCATCAGCCATGACCTTGCCGTGGTGCGCGCCATGGCCCACGACATGATCGTGATCAAGGACGGCAAGGTGGTGGAGCGCGGCGCCAGCCATGATGTATTTGAATCGCCGCAACACCCGTACACCCAGGAACTGCTGGCCGCCGCACACATCCCCTTGTAGGAGCGAGCTTGCTCGCGAAAAGCGCAAGGACACCGCGTTCAACCAGCAGGCCGCGTCATCGTTAACGTTTTTCGCGAGCAAGCTCGCTCCTACAGGATTCTGCACGCATGAGTACCAGCCTCAAGGACTACCAACAGGTTCGCGGCCTGGCCATCCAGTCGCTGTTCGAGATCATCGAGCAGTCCAGCGAAGGCACGGTGATTGTCGACCGCGACGCGAACATCGTGTGGATGAACGAGCGCTACGCCAAGCGCTTCGGCCTCAAGAGCGCCGACGAAGCCATCGGCCAACCCTGCGAACAGGTCATCGCCAACAGCCTGTTGCGCCAGGTGGTGCGCAACGACCAGCCGATCCTGCTGGATATCCAGGACACGCCCAAAGGCCCGCTGGTGGTGATGCGCCTGCCGATCCACAACGACGCCGGCGCGGTGATCGGCGCCATCGGCTTTGCGCTGTTCGATGAGCTGCGCAACCTGTCGCCGCTGATCGAGCGTTACCTGAGCATGCAGCAAGAACTGGCGTCCACCCGCTCGCTGCTGCGTTCACGCCAGAGCAAGTACACCTTTGCGCACTTTATCGGCACCAGCGCCACCAGTCTCGAAGTCAAACGCCGCGCACGGCGCAGTGCGAGTGCCGAGTCGCCGGTGTTGCTGCTCGGCGAAACCGGCACCGGCAAGGAGTTGCTGGCCCAGGCGATCCACGGCGCCTCGACGCGGGCGCACAAGGCATTTGTCAGCATCAACAGCGCGGCCATTCCCCATGACCTGCTCGAAGCCGAGTTCTTCGGCACCGCGCCCGGCGCGTTTACCGGCGCCGACCGCAAAGGCCGCCCCGGCAAGTTGCAGATCGCCCAGGGCGGCACGCTGTTTCTCGATGAAATCGGCGACATGCCCCTGCCGCTGCAAAGCAAGCTGTTACGGGTGTTGCAGGAGAAGGAATACGAACCGGTCGGCTCCAACGAGATGCGGTACAGCGACGTGCGGGTGATCGCCGCCACGTCCATGGACCTGGAAGCGGCGATCAAACGCGGCGAGTTTCGCGCCGACCTGTATTACCGGCTGAATGTGCTGCCGATCCAGGTGCCACCGTTGCGCGAACGCCTGGAAGATATTCCGGCGCTGAGCGAAGCGATCCTCGAAGACCTGCGCAGCCACCACGAACTGGACCGCGAGGCCCTGGCGTTGTTGGCGCGGCATGCATGGCCGGGGAATATCCGCGAACTGCGCAACGTGCTGGAACGCGCGGCGTTGTTGAGCGATGACCGGGTGTTGGGCGCGGCTGAGATTCGCGCCGCGATCGGCACGTTCAGCCCGGTGGCGCACGAGGCGATGGAAACGCTCGAAGGCGAGACGTTCGCGGCGGCGCGGGAGCGCTTCGATCGGCAGCTGATCACCGCGGCGCTCAAGGCCTGCGGCGGGAATGTGGTGGCCGCGGCCCAGCGCTTGGGGCTGGGCAGGTCGACCTTGTACAAGAAAATGGTCGCGCTGGGCCTGGCCATATCTCAATAAAGAGACAAAATTCTCAAAACAAAGACAATCCTTGTGGGAGGGGGCTTGCCCCCGATGGCAGTGCCTCAGTCAGCCTATTCTTTACAGACCCACCGCTATCGGGGGCAAGCCCCCTCCCACCTTTGATGTGTTTTTGTCTCTGAATTGAGACCAGATCTGAAAAGCTTGTTCATGGATACAATAATATCTATGTATTTCAATAGGTTATGAACATGGCACGCATCTCGCTATAGCCCTCCTCCAACGCATCACCCCACAAAAATAACAATCTGATGGAGACACACCATGAGTGTGATCATTGCCTTGGCAGCCCTCGCGCTGCTGATGCTGGCTGCCTACCGTGGCTACAGCGTCATCTTGTTTGCCCCCATCGCCGCCCTCGGCGCTGTCCTGCTCACCGACCCGTCCGCGGTCGCCCCGGCGTTTACCGGGGTGTTCATGGAGAAAATGGTCGGTTTCATCAAACTGTATTTTCCGGTGTTCCTGCTCGGTGCCGTGTTCGGCAAGCTGATCGAGCTGTCGGGTTTCTCGCGCTCGATCGTGGCGGCCGCAATCCGCTTGCTCGGCACGCGCCAGGTGATGCTGGTGATCGTGCTGGTCTGCGCCCTGCTCACCTACGGCGGCGTGTCGCTGTTCGTGGTGGTGTTTGCGGTGTACCCGTTCGCGGCGGAGATGTTCCGCCAGAGCGACATCCCCAAGCGCCTGATCCCGGCGACCATCGCCCTCGGCGCGTTCTCGTTCACCATGGACGCGCTGCCCGGCACGCCGCAGATCCAGAACATCATCCCCAGCACGTTCTTCAACACCACCGCCTGGGCTGCGCCGTGGCTGGGGCTGATCGGCACGATCTTCGTGTTCTGCAGCGGCATGCTCTACCTGGCGCGCCAGCGCAACAAGGCGCAACGGGCCGGTGAAGGCTACGGCACCGAACTGCGCAACGAGCCGGAAACCGCCGAGAACCTGAGCCTGCCCAACCCCTGGATCGCGCTGTCGCCGCTGCTCCTGGTGGGCGTGATGAACCTGCTGTTCACTCACTGGATCCCACAGTGGTACGGCAAGACCCACAGCCTCAGCCTGCCGGGCATGAGCGCGCCGGTGACCACCGAAATCGCCAAACTCACCGCGATCTGGGCGGTGCAGGCGGCGTTGCTGGTGGGCATCGTGATGGTGCTGGTGTTCGGCTGGTCAGCGATCAAAAGCAAGCTCGCCGAAGGCAGTAAGAGCGCGGTCAGCGGTGCGCTGCTGGCGGCGATGAACACCGCCTCGGAATACGGCTTCGGTGCGGTGATCGCCTCGCTGCCGGGCTTTCTGGTGCTGGCGGACTGGCTCAAGGGCATCCCCAACCCGCTGGTCAACGAAGCGATTACCGTGACGCTGCTGGCCGGTATCACCGGCTCGGCGTCCGGCGGCATGAGCATCGCCCTGGCGGCGATGTCCGAGAGTTTCATTGCGGCGGCCCATGCGGCGAATATTCCCCTTGAAGTGCTGCACCGGGTCGCGGCCATGGCCAGCGGCGGCATGGACACCCTGCCCCACAACGGCGCGGTGATCACCTTGCTGGCGGTCACCGGGCTGACCCACCGCGAAGCCTACAAGGACATCTTCGGCATCACGATCATCAAGACCCTCGCGGTGTTCGTGGTGATCGGTACTTTCTACGCCACCGGCATTGTGTGAGGTTTTCATGACGAATTTGAACGGCAAGACCGCCCTGGTCACCGGCTCCACCAGTGGTATCGGCCTGGGCATAGCGCTGAGCCTGGCCGAGGCCGGCGCCAACCTGATCCTCAACGGCTTCGGCGACGCCAGCGCGGTGATCGCCCAGGTACAGGCGTTCGGCGGCAAGGTCGGGCATCACCCGGCGGACGTCAGCGACCCGGCGCAGATCGCCGACATGCTCGCCTACGCCGAGCGCGAATTCGGCGGTGTGGATATTCTGGTCAACAACGCCGGCATCCAGCATGTGGCGGCGGTGGACGAGTTTCCGGTGGAGCGCTGGGATGCGATCATCGCGATCAACCTGTCGTCGGTGTTCCACAGCACGCGCCTGAGCCTGCCGGGCATGAAGGCCAAGGGCTGGGGGCGCATCGTCAATATCGCCTCGGTGCATGGCCTGGTGGGTTCGGTGGGCAAGGCCGCCTACGTCGCGGCCAAGCATGGCGTGATCGGCCTGACCAAGGTAGTCGGCCTGGAAACCGCCACCAGCAACGTGACCTGCAACGCGATCTGCCCCGGCTGGGTGCTGACGCCGCTGGTGCAGAAGCAGATCGATGATCGCGCGGCCAACGGCGTCGACCCGCAGCAGGCGCAACATGATTTACTGGCAGAGAAGCAGCCGTCGCTGGAGTTCGTCACCCCGCCGCAACTGGGTGAGCTGGTATTGTTTTTGTGCAGCGAGGCCGGTGCCCAAGTGCGCGGCGCGGCATGGAACATCGATGGTGGTTGGCTGGCCCAATAGACAAAACACAGAAAATCCAATGTGGGAGGGGGCTTGCCCCCGATGACAGTGGGTCAGTACCGCATGTGCTAGCTGATACTCCGCCATCGGGGGCAAGCCCCCTCCCACATTCGAACTCCACTGTTTGGAAGAACTGTACAAGAATAAGAGACGTGCTTATGTCCGAGATCCTCTGGCAACCCTCCCCCGAACGCATCCGCCACACCCGGATGGACCAGTTCCGGCGCTTTATCAATGACCGCTATAGCGTGCAGCTCGACGACTACCCGGCGTTGCACCAGTGGAGCATCGACCAGCGCGCCGACTTCTGGCAGGCGATCGTGGCGTTTTTCGACGTGCAGTTTCGCCGCCCGCCCAGCGCGGTATTGATCGAAGGCGCCGCGATGCCCAGCGCCGAGTGGTTCCCCGGCGCAACCCTGAACTTTGCCGAGCACCTGCTGCGCCGTCGCGACGCTCACCCCGCCGTGGTCGCCATCAGCGAAGACGGCCAGCGCGAGCAACTGAGCTACGCCGAACTGGCCGCCCACGTCGCCGGCCTGCAACGCAGCCTGCGGGCGGCCGGGGTCGGGCTGGGCGATCGGGTTGCCGCGTGCATGCCCAACACCTGGCAAACCCTGGTCGGCATGCTGGCCACCACCAGCCTGGGCGCGATCTGGTCGTGCTCATCGCCGGACTTCGGCACCCAAGGCGTGATCGACCGTTTCGGCCAGATCGAGCCCAAGGTGCTGATCGCCTGCGCCGGTTACCGCTACGCCGGCAAAACCATCGACCAGAGCGCCAAGCTCAACGAGATCCTCGAACGCCTGCCGTCCCTGCAGCACCTGATCGTCGTGCCGTATGCCCGGCCCCAGGCGCGGGTCGAGGACTATCGGAGCGACGCCAATGTCGCGCTGTGGAGTGACTTCTACCAACCCGGCGGCACGCCTGAGTTCGTCGCGGTGCCGTTCGACCATCCGCTGTATATCCTCTATTCCAGCGGCACCACCGGCGTGCCCAAATGCATCATCCACGGCACCGGCGGCGTGCTGCTCACCCACCTCAAGGAGCACGGCCTGCATGCGGACCTGTCCCGCGAGGATTGCCTGTTCTACTACACCACCTGCGGCTGGATGATGTGGAACTGGCTGGTTTCGGTACTCGCGCTCGGCGCCACCGCCGTGCTGTACGACGGCTCGCCGTTTCACCCAGGCCCCGAGCGCTTGATCGACCTGATCGACGCGGAACGGATCAGCGTGTTCGGCACCAGCCCCAAGTTCCTCGCCACCCTGGAAAAAGCCGGCCTGCAGCCGCGCCTGAGCCATGACCTGAGCAGCCTCAAGGGCCTGATTTCGACTGGCTCGCCGCTGTCGCCGCAGAGCTACGACTACGTGTACCGCGAGATCAAGGCCGAGGTGTGCCTGTCATCGATGTCTGGCGGCACCGATATCGTCTCCTGCTTCGTCATCGGCAACCCGGTGCTGCCGGTACGCCGCGGCGAAATGCAATGCAAGAGCCTGGCGATGGCCATCGAGGTGTGGGACGACCAGGGGCGGCCGTTGCTCGGTGAAAAAGGCGAACTGGTGTGTACCCGGCACTTCCCCGCCATGCCCATCGGCCTGTGGAACGACCCGCAGCAGAAAAAGCTGCGCGCCTCCTATTTCAGCCAATTCCCCGGCGTGTGGGCCCAGGGCGACTACGCCGAACAGCGGCCCAACGGCAGCCTGCTGATTCACGGGCGCTCCGACGCGGTGCTCAACCCTGGCGGCGTGCGGATCGGCACCGCCGAGATCTATCGGCAGGTGGAAAAAGTCCCGCAGGTGCTGGAAAGCCTGGCCATTGGCCAACGCTGGCAAGACGATGTGCGAGTCGTGCTGTTCGTGCGACTCGACGACGGCGTCGAACTGGATGCCGCCCTCGAACAGCAGATCCGCCAGGTGATCCGCGCCAATACCACACCACGCCATGTACCGGCGAAGATCCTCGCTGTCAGCGATATCCCGCGCACCATCAGCGGTAAGATCGTCGAACTGGCGGTGCGCAATGTGGTACACGGCGAACCGGTGAAAAACACCGACGCGCTGGCCAACCCGGAGGCCCTGGCACAGTTTCGCGACCGACCTGAGCTGGCGCTTTAAGATGAAAGGTTTCAGCGAAAACGCACTCATTTGCAGAAAAAAGCCCAATGCATGCTATTTTTCGGGGGTAGTCACCCACCGTTATCCCACCGGATAATCGCTGTTGTCATTTTTCAAAGCGTTACGCTCAGGGCTTTTTATGAAGGAAACATCCACCGGTAGCGAAGCCGCCGCATTGATTGCGCGGCTGGACTGGGCCAAAAACCCGCTCGGTGAGGCCAATGATTGGCCGCAAAGCCTGCGTACCGCCGTGGATATCGTCGTCCACTCGCCGATGCCGATGCAGCTGTTGTGGGGCCGCGAACTCATCCAACTCTACAACGACGCCTTCGCCCTGCTGGCGGGCAACAAGCACCCCGACGCGATGGGCCAGCCGGCGCACCAGACCTGGCCGGAATTGCACAGTTTCACCGCGCCGATCTATGACGCGGTCTTCAGCGGCCAGGTGCGCGCCTTCAGCGAGCAGCGCTTTGTGCTGCAACGCAACCAGCGCGACACCGAGATCTGGCTCGACCTGACCTACAGCCCGATCCGCGATGAACGCGGCAGCGTCGCCGGCATCCTCGTCACCGCCATCGAAACCAACGAACGCCGCCAGTTCACCCAGGAACTGCAACAGCGCTCCGAAGCCAGCCTCAAAGCCCAGCAAAGCACCGAGCAACGCCTGCGCCACCTCAACGAAAACCTCGAAGAGCGTGTGGCCCAGCGCACCCTGGCACTGGCCGAGGCCAACCAGCGCCTGCAAAACGAGATGGTCGAACGCGAACGCGCCGAAGACGCCCTGCGCCACGCGCAGAAGATGGAAGCGGTGGGCCAACTCACCGGCGGCATCGCCCATGACTTCAACAATATGCTCACCGGCATCATCGGCAGCCTGGACCTGATGCAACGCTACATCGCCGCCGGGCGCAGCGACGACATCGGCCGCTTTGCCGACGCCGCCGTGGCCTCTGCCCATCGCGCCGCCGCCCTCACCCACCGCCTGCTGGCGTTCTCGCGGCGCCAGTCACTGGACCGCCGCCCGCTCGACCCGAACCAATTGGTGGCCTCGCTGGAAGACTTGTTCCAGCGCACCAAGGGCGCGCACATCACGCTCAAGGTGCAACTGGGCCACGATATCTGGCCGGTGAACAGCGACGCCAGCCAGCTGGAAAACGCCCTGCTCAACCTGGTGATCAACGCGCGGGATGCCATGCCCGATGGCGGCGAACTGCTGATCGAAACCGCCAACAGCTACCTCGACGGCACCGACATCACCACCCCGGAACCGGTCAAAGCCGGTGATTACGTGATGCTCGGCGTGCGCGACAACGGCACCGGCATGGCGCCGAAAATCCTGGCCAAAGCCTTCGATCCGTTTTTCACCACCAAGCCCATCGGCCAGGGCACCGGCCTGGGGCTGTCGATGATCTATGGCTTCGCCCAGCAATCCGGCGGCCATGTGACCCTCCACAGCGAACCGGGCCAGGGCACCTGCGTGCGCTTGTATCTGCCGCGCCTGCACGGCACTTCCCTGGCAAGCAGCTTGCCGGCCAGCCTCAGTGAGGCCGCGCCCGTGGCCCTGGCCGGAGAGGCTGTGGTGGTGGTCGAGGACGACCCGGCGGTACGCATGCTGGTGGTCAATGTCCTCGATGAACTGGGCTACACCGCGCACCAGGCCGCGGATGCACGCACGGCCTTGCCGCTGCTGGAATCGGACTTGCGCGTGGATTTGCTGGTGACCGACGTCGGTCTGCCGGGCATGAACGGCCGGCAACTGGCGGAAATCGCCCGTCAGCACCGCCCGGGCCTGCGCATCCTGTTCATGACCGGTTATGCGGAAAAAGCCGCCGAACGCCAGGGCTTTCTGGAAGACGGCATGGACATGGTGGCCAAGCCGTTTTCCATCGACGTGCTCGCCACCAAAATCCGCAGCATGATCAGCGTCGACGATCCAGTTCAGGCATAATCGCGCGCCGTCGCACACCCCGGTAGAGAACCATGAAAGCCCAAGCCCGCCATATCCTGGTGAAAACCAGTGAAGAAGCCGAACAGCTCAAGCAGCGCATCGCCAAGGGCGAAGCGTTCGATGTGCTGGCCAAGAAGTACTCCACCTGCCCGTCCGGCAAGCGCGGCGGCGATCTGGGCGAGATCCGGCCGGGGCAGATGGTCGGCGCGATTGATGCGGTGATCTTCAAGAAGCCGCTGCGGGTGGTGCATGGGCCGGTCAAGAGCAAGTTTGGGTATCACTTGGTGCAGGTGTTTTATCGGGATTGAGGGGTTGGCTTTAGGCCGCTATCGGGGGCAAGCCCCCTCCCACATTCAACCGCATTGCGCTCACTGTGGGAGGGGGCTTGCCCCCGATCCGCCGCAGGCGGCCATTCACCCCCTATCTAGGAATCAACGCCCCCGGCACCTGGATCACCCGGCTCGCCAACCGATGCCCGGCCAAGGCCGCCTCTTGCGGCGAGCCGCCCTTGAGCCGACTGGCCAGGTACGCCGCGCTGAACGAGTCCCCCGCCGCCGTGGTGTCCACCACCGTCTCGACCGACAACGCCGGCACCGCAAAACGCTGGCCTGCGCAACGGAGCAAACAGTCCTCGGCGCCGCGCTTGAGCACGACTTCCGCGACTGCCGGATACGCTGCGAACACCTGCTCGCTGTCGGCATGACCAAACAACGCGCGCTCGTCATCCTCGGTCAGCAAGGCCATATCCACCTCGGCCAACACTTTGTGATAGGCCGCACGCGCCGCCTCGATACTCGCCCACAAACGCGGCCGGTAGTTGTTGTCGAACACCACCCGGCCGCCGCGCCGACGGGTTTCGATCAAGGCCTGCAACAAGCGCTCGCGCCCGACTTCACCGAGCACCGCCAGGGTGATGCCGCTGAAATACACCACGTCATAGCCCGGCAACGCTGCCAGGATCGGTGCGGCGGCGGGCGTGGTGAAGCAGTCGCGCACGGCCGCTTCGTTGCGCCAGTAGAGGAATTTGCGCTCGCCGTTGGCGTCGGTCTGGATGCAGTACAACCCCGGCAACCGCCCGGGCAGGCGCTGGACCATGCTCAGGCCCAGGCCTTCGTCGGTCCACTGTTGGCACATGGCGTCGCTGAAGCTGTCATCGCCCAGGGCGGTGACGTAGTCGACGTGGCCGAGCGCCCCCAACTCGCGGCGCAGGTACACCGCGGCGTTCAGGGTGTCGCCGCCGAAGCTCTGGTGCAGGCTGCCGTCGGCGCGGTGTTGCAGTTCGATCATGCATTCGCCGATGAGGGCGATGCGGGGTGTGGTGTTCATGCCTGTTGTCTCCGGTGCGGCTGATGGCCCCTTCGCGGGCGAGCCCGCTCCTACCTTTGAATGTGTTCACACATCCAAAGGGCGCAGCGGGTTTGCTCACGATGGAGGCGACGCGGTCTAGAAGCAGGTATGCAGTGACTCGATCACCTGCAGTTGCTCATCCACCAGGCAACCGACCTGCCACTTGTCGAACGTCAGGCACGGGTGGGAAGTGCCGAAGGAAATAATGTCGCCGATGCGCAGCTCAACCCCCGGCGCGACGCTCATGAACGCATGCTGGTCCATCACCGCGGTGACCTTGCACGCGCTCACATCATCGCCTTGCGCCGGCACGATCCCAGCCTTGTAGCGCTTGAGCGGCACCGGCAAACCGGCGTCGTAGGCCACATCGCGCTTGCCCAGGGCGACCACCGCGAAGCCAGGCTCAGGCAACGATTGCACGTGGGCCCAGACTTCCAACGCCGGGCGCAGGCCTTCGCTGAGGTCGCTGCGCCGGTCGAGCACGCAGCATTGCGCGTCTTTGTAGATGCCATGGTCATGGGCCACGTAGCTGCCGGGACGCAGCACGCTGAGGAAACGCCCGGCGGCGTTTTGCGCTTCGAAGGACTCGGCGATCAGGTCATACCAGGCCGATCCCGACGCGGTGACGATGGGCTTGGCCAGGTCGAACGAGCCGTTGTTCTGCAGGTCCACCGCCAGGCGCACCAGGCTCGCGGCGAAGTCGCGGATGCCAGTGATGGCGTGTTCGCCGTGGATCACGCCTTCGTAGCCTTCGATACCGGTCAGGGCCAGCGCCGGCTGGGCCTTGATCGCCGTGGCCAGGTCGCGCACCTCTTGCTCGCTGCGGCAACCGCAACGGCCGCCGACCACGCCGTACTCGATCATCACGTTCAGGCGCAGGCCACGGGCGGCGAAGAACAGGCCCAGGTCGGCGACGTTGTCCGGGTGGTCGACCAGACAGTGGAAGTCGAAGTCTGCGTCGGCCAGCAAGTCGGCGATCAACGCCATGTTCGGCGCGCCCACCAGTTGGTTGGCCATCAACACACGGCGCACACCGCCGGCATAGGCGGCGCGGGTCTGTACCGCGCTGGCCAGGGTGATGCCCCAGGCACCGGCGGCGATCTGGCGCTGGAACAGGGCCGGCATCATGCTGGTTTTGCCATGGGGCGCAAGCTCGGCGCCGCTGTTGCTGACAAAGGCCTGCATCCAGCGGATGTTGTGTTCGAGGGCGTCGCGGTGCAGCACCAGGGCCGGCAGGCTGACGTCACGGACCAGATGGGCGCCGACAGCGGCGGCGCCCTTTGCAACGGCGTTGATGGCAGGCATGAACTGCTCCTATTCGTTGATGCGACGGGCCAGGTTGTTGGCGCTTTCGATCAACACCCGGCGGTAGTCGTTGTAGTTTTTACTGGCATCGGCGCGGGGCGCGACGATGCACAGGGTCGCAATGCTGACGCCCTGCGCGTCCCGGACCGGGGCGGCAAAGCAATGGGTAAAGGTGTCGGCCACGCTGTCGAAGGAAAAGAAGCCATCGACGCTGGCCTGACGGATCTGAGCGAGGAAGGTCTCCAGCGGCAAGCGCTGGCCGTCCGGCAGGACGAAATCGTCGGGGTCGATCAGCTCGACGATCTGCTGGTCGCTCAAATGCCCCAGCAACAGGCGCCCGGACGCGGTCCACGGGATCGGTGCGTTTTCGCCGATGTCCGAGGAAATCCGGAAATGCCGCTCGCCTTCACGCATCAGCGCCACCGTGTATTTGCGCCCGTTGAGCAGGCACATCTGCGCGGTTTCGTGGGTCTGGCTGACGATTGCCTGCAAGGCGTGGTCGGCCTCGCGGGTCAGGTCGAAATGGCGCAGGTGCGCCTGGCCGAGGAAGTACAGCTGACGGCCGAGGTAGACGTGCCCGTCCTTGCCCACGGTTTCCAGGATGCGGCGTTCCAGTAAGGAGGCGACCAACTCGTAGACCGTGGACTTGGGGCTGCCGATGCCGCTGGCGATATCATTCGGGCGCAGGGGCTGGCCGACTTCCTTGAGGAAATCGAGGATGTCGAATGCACGGTCCAGGCCTTTGGCGCGGCGTTTGATGGTGTCTTCGGTCATGGAAGTTTCGGTCCGCTCGAAATGGTAGGGCTGGCGCAGGTCCACTGTGGGAGGGGGCTTGCCCCCGATGGCGGTGTGCCAGTGGACACATCTGTTGCTGAGACACCGCTATCGGGGGCAAGCCCCCTCCCACATTGGATTTGATGTGGTCTTGAGAGTGGGGCATTTAGCCCTTTTTCTTGTAGGCCACGCAATCGATCTCGACCTTGCAGTCCACCATCATGTTGGCCTGCACGCAGGCACGTGCCGGGGCGTGTTCGGGGCTGAAGTATTCGCCGAAGACTTTGTTGAAGCTCCAGAAATCCCGTGGGTCTTCCAGCCACACGCCGACGCGCACCACGTCGTTCAAGGCGTAGCCAGCCTCTTCGAGAATCGCCACCACGTTGCGCATCGTCTGGCGGGTTTGCTCGACGATACCGCCGCTGATGATTTCACCGTCCACCGCTGGCACCTGGCCCGAGACGTAGAGCCAGCCGTCCGCTTCCACCGCGCGGGCGAAAGGCCGAGGCTGGCCGCCGCCGGCAGTGCTGCCGGTGCCGTAACGAGTAATGCTCATAAATAGTGCTCCTTGACTGACAGTTAAAAACGAATGTTCTTCAGGAATTCCGCCAGGCGCGGCGACTGCGGCCGTTCGAAGATGTCCTTCGCCGAGCCTTGTTCTTCAATGCGCCCCTGATTCATGAAGACGATTTTGTCCGAGACTTCGTAGGCAAAGCGCATCTCATGGGTCACCAGCAACATGGTCATGCCCTCTTCCGCCAGGCCCTTGATCACGCTGAGCACTTCGCCCACCAGTTCCGGGTCGAGGGCCGAGGTGACTTCGTCGAACAGCATTAGGCTGGGGTTCATCGCAATCGCACGGGCGATGGCCACGCGCTGTTGCTGGCCGCCGGACAACTGGCCGGGGAAGTGATTGCGGCGTTCCAGGAGCCCTACACGGTCCAACCATTTTTCCGCCAAGGCCACGGCTTCGTCCTTAGGCATTTTCTTAACTTTCAACAAGCCCAGGGTGACGTTCTGCAGCGCCGTCAGGTGCGGGAACAGGTTGAACTGCTGGAAGGCCATGCCGGTCATGGCGCGGTGCTGGGCGATCACCCGCTCCGGGTGGCGCACGCGCTTGCCGGCGATGTCGCTGTAGCCGATGGACTCGCCATCCAGGCTGATCTGCCCGCCCTGGAACTCTTCGAGCAGGTTGACGCAGCGCAGCAGCGTGGTCTTGCCCGAGCCGCTGGAGCCGATCAACGTCACCACGTTGCCGCGCTGCATGGACAGGTCGACGCCCTTGAGCACTTCCACCGTGCCGTATTGTTTGCGCAGGCCGCGAATGTCCAGCAGCGGTTGGGTCGTTTGAGGTTGGTTCATGGCAAGGCCACCCGCTTTTCAATGTAGCGCCCGAATAACTCGATGGCGTAGTTGATGACAAAAAACAGAACACCCGCGAACAGGTAGAACTCCAGGGTCATGAAGGTGCGCGCGATCACCTGCTGGGTGCTGAGCAGCAACTCGGCGACACCGATCACCGACAGCAGGGTCGAGGCCTTGACGATTTCCGTGGAGGAATTGACCCAGGTCGGCAAAATCTGCCGCAGCGCCTGGGGCAACAGCACGTAGCCCAGGGACTGGTAGAACGTCAGACCAATCGCCTTGCCCGCTTCCATTTGCCCGCGGGGAATGGCTTGCAGCGCGCCGCGCACGATCTCCGCGACGTGGGAGCCGCAGAACAGCGTCAGCCCGACCGCACCGGCCTGGAACGCGCTGATCTGCCAACCGAGCGCCGGCAGCATGTAGAAACACGCCAGCACCAGCACAAACACCGGCGTGCCACGGATCAGGTCGACATACAGACGAAACGGCAGGCGCATCCAGAATCTGCCGTAGGTCAGGATCAACCCGGCGACGATGCCGATCAGGGTGCCGAAGATAATCGCCAGCGCCGAGACATAGACGCTGGCCTGGAACCCGGCCCAGAGGGTGTCCCGGGCGATCCACAACTCATGCAGCCAGCTGGGGGATTGGTACATGCGAGCCTCTTCTAACGACGGATCGCCAGACGCTGTTCCAAGTAACGGAGCAGCATGGCGATCAGGTAACAGGCGGCCACGTAGAGCGCGGTCGTGACCAGCCAGGTTTCAATCACCCGGTAGCTTTCGACGTTGATCTTGCGGGCGTAATAGGTCAGCTCCGGCACCGCGATCGCGGCGGCCAGCGAGGTGTCCTTGAACAGCGAAATGAAGTTGTTCGACAGCGCCGGCAGTACGTTGCGCAGCATCACCGGCACGGTGATATAGGCGCGAATCCGCCACTCGCCCAGGCCGATGGCCAACCCGGCTTCGCGCAAGCCCTTGGGAATATTCAGCAGCCCGGCGCGGAACACTTCGGTCAGGTAGGCACCGGCGTACAGCGACAGGGTGATGATGAACGACGGGATCTTGTCCAGGCGGATACCCAGGCTGGGCAAGGCGAAGTAGATCAACAGGATCAGCACCAGGATCGGCGTATTGCGCACCACCGTCACATACACCGAGGCCAACAGGCGCAGCGCGCGGTGCTTGGACAGCATGGCAAACGCCATCAGCAGGCCGATCACGCAACCGATGGCGATCGACAGCAGCGCCAATTCGAGGCCCAGCCACAGCCCCGCCAGCAAGGTGTCGAAGTCGCGCCACACGGCGGCAAAGTTCAACTGATAGTTCATGGTCGACAGTACCTGATGGGGGCGCCGTTCGCGGCGCCCCGGTTTTCACGAATCACTTGAACTCGACGGGGAAACCAATCGCCGGCTCCGGCAGGTCGACGCCGAACCATTGCTTGAACGAGGCCTTGTAGGTGGGGAATTCCACACCGGTCATGGCTTCGTGCAGTGCGGTGTTGACGAAGTTCAGCCAGTCCTGGTCGCCACGCTTGACCGCGCACGCGTAGGTTTGCGGGCTCCAGGCATACGCCGGGCTGCGGTAGCGCCCAGGGTTCTGCACCATCAGGTACTTGACCGAAGACTGGTCAGTGGCGGCGGCATCGGCGCGGCCGGAGTTCACCGCCTGGTACATCAGGTCGACGCTGTCGTACTGGTCGACCTTGGCCTTGGGCAGCGCCTGGTGGACCAGTTCTTCGGCGTAGACGTTTTGCAGCACGGCCACGGTGACGCCGTCGCCAGCAGCCTGCAGGTCTTCGATTTCCTTGTATTTGCTGTTGTTCGGCAGCAGCAGGCCGACGCCTTCGCGGTAGTACGGCAGGGTAAACGCCACCTGCTGCGCACGGCTGGCGGTGACGGTAATGAACTGGCAACTCATGTCGACTTTGTCGGTCAGCAGGTTGGGAATCCGCGCGTCGGAGGACTGCACCACAAACTCGACCTTGCTCGGGTCATTGAACAAGCCCTTGGCCACGATGCGACCGATGTCGATATCAAACCCCTGCAACTTGCCATCCGCTCCCTGGAAGTGCCACGGCGCATTGGTACTGCCTGTACCCACGATCAGATGCCCACGCTTGAGCACATCATCGAGCTTGCTACCCGCCGCCTGCACAGTGCTTGCGAGGGAAGCCGATGCGGCGAAGAGAAAAACACACGCTTTGAACACGGAAGGTCGGTGATGCATGACAAGCACTCCAGGAATTGTGTATTCCGCTATACCGGAACTTAGTATGTAACAACGGAATAGACAGCAGAAAGTGTGCCATACGCAGCAACGGAAAAATATGCAGGGAATAAACTCGTTCTAAATCAGACGGATAAGTCTTGAGAAGCGACAAGGCGCAGTGCCAGCAGTGGCAATCACGTTGCTACCCAAGGCCCCACACGGCGGTGACAGGCTCAACCGAGCGCACCACGCCAGCGTTACCCCGCACTGTTACGGGGCATGAAGCAGACCTGTGAAGGTTGACAGTAGACGACGGCGCACGCCGCGCTTAGCGTTGGCAAACAACCGTGTCTGTCCAGGAGGAAAGCCATCATGGGGTATGCCAACGCGATTATTGCCAATGCCGAGGACTATCAACGGGTGCTGAGTACATCCCGTCCAGTATTCCTGTTGTTCGTCTCAAGCCACTGCGCCGCCTGCTCGAACGCGGTGCCGCTGTTCAAGCGCATTGCCGGGGAACACCCTGACACAGTCAGCCTGGTACTCGATTGCGCAGAGACGCCGAAGCACCCGCAAGTCACAGGCACTCCGACCCTGCTGATCTACCTCAACGGCCAGATGGTGGAGAAAGCCAAGGGGTTTGGCCCCCAGACAGAACAGACACAGTTCGTCGAGCACCTCTTCAAGCGCTACGCCCCGCACTAGGGCGCAACGTCACGTGTATCACCCGCCGTTCCTGACGATGCCCGGCCCTTCGATCTCACTGGCGTCCGGCAGCTCACCGGCGATGGATTCGAGGATATCGGTCATGCTCAACACGCCGATGAAATCACCGTATTCGTTGATCACGAACGCGATGTGGGTCGAGGCTTGGCGCATCTGCTCCAGGGCGTTGAGGATCGAGCAGCTCTCCAGCAAATTGATCGCCCGCCGCACCAACCGCTCAAGGTCCGGTTCGTTGCCCGCCAGGTAATCCTTGAGCAATTCCTTCTTATGCACAAAACCTAATGGCTCATCGACAGCACCGTTGCGGATCAACGGCAGGCGCGAGTAGGACGAACGCATCAGTTTCAGGCGGATAGTGTCGCGATCGTCTGCCAAATCGATAAAGTCGACCCTGGCCCGCGGCGTCATCAAGCTGCGGATCGGCCGCTCGGCCAGTTGCAGCACGCCGCTGATCATTACGCGCTCACGTCGGTCGAACAGCGGGCCCTGAGTCACATCCGGTTCACCCAACAGATCAGCCACCTCTTCGCCCACCTCGTCCTCCGTCAGGTTGCGCCCGCCGAGCAAGCGCATCACCGCATGGGCGGTGCGCTCCCGCACGGGCAACACGCCTTGCGCCGACTTCTTGCGCCGGGCCCGGGCAATCTGGTTGAACACCTCGATCAGGATCGAGAAACCAATCGCCGCGTACAGGTAGCCTTTCGGAATATGAAAGCCCAGGCCTTCGGCGGTCAGGGCAAAACCGATCATCATCAAGAAGCCCAGGCACAGCATGATCACCGTCGGGTGCGCGTTGACGAAGCGGGTCAGCGGCTTGCTCGCGACGATCATCAAGCCGATGGAAATGATCACCGCGGTCATCATCACCGCCAACTCATCGACCATGCCCACGGCGGTAATCACCGCGTCGAGGGAGAACACCGCGTCGAGCACCACGATCTGCGCGACGATCGGCCAGAACATCGCATAGGCCACATTGCCCGAGCGTTGCGCCACATGGCCCTCAAGGCGTTCATGCAATTCCATGGTGGCCTTGAACAACAGGAACACACCACCGAACAGCATGATCAGGTCACGCCCGGAGAAGCTCTTGTCGAACACCTCGAACAACGGCTGGGTGAGGGTCACCAACCAGGAAATACTCGCCAGCAAGCCCAGGCGCATCAGCAAGGCCAGGGACAAGCCGATCAACCGCGCACGGTCGCGCTGCTCCGGCGACAACTTGTCCGCCAGGATCGCGATAAACACCAGGTTGTCGATGCCCAGCACCAGTTCCAACACAATCAACGTCAACAGGCCAAGCCAGGCCGTAGGGTCCGCTAACCATTCCATTTATAGAGTCTCTTTATCGGTGTTCAGAATGCCGGGCACGGCAAAGCGCGGTCAGGGGACCGGGAAAGGGTTAACCATTGGAATACGAGGTGCTTCAGCGGGAACAGCGACAGCGGTTGTCTTGGAGAAAGACGACTGGGGGGCTCCGAAAGGGCGTTCATGCAAGTCCTGAAATAACAAAAGGACCTCAATCCTACATTCGAAATACAAATTCCCTACAACACAAAACCATTACAAAACCTGTCCCCAAACCCCATGTGGGAGGGGGCTTGCCCCCGATGACGGTGTATCAGCCAGCATATGAGTAACTGAAAAACCACTATCGGAAGCAAGTCAAATCGTCGCACCGCCCTCCCACACCTTGACCTGTGGCGTGTCAGGCTTTACGGGTCGCTTCATCCAGCGCCAATATGGTATGAGCATTCGTGACCGTGGTCGCAAGGGTGTTGATCACCCCCGACCGCAACGCCCCCAACGTGGCCGCCGCCTTGGTGTTCTCGCTGGCAATCGCCACCACATCCGGAATCCGGAACAACTCCTGCACCGTCAGCCCGATCACCCGCCCCTGGATGGCGTTGACCGCCGGCTGCCCGTGGATATCGATAAAGTCATACCCCATCATGTCGCCCACCGTGCCGGACAACCGCGCCTGGGCAATCTCCTGGGGCGAGAACCAGCCCATGCGTACCATGTTGCTGTTCTCGCTCATGTCGCCGATGCCGATCAGCGCAATGTCGGCACGCCGCGCCCGATCGAGGGTCGAGCGCACCGTGTCGTTATTGATCAGCACGCCGCGCAGCTCCGGGTTGGCCACCAGGGCCGGCGCGTACAGGCTTTCACTCTCGCCGCCAAAGCGCAGGGCCAGGCGCCGGCAGATATGGTCGGGGTTCATGTATTCGCCAGCCTTGAGCGAACCGCCGATGGCGCAGACAAATGTGCAATTGCGCGTCACCGGCAGGAACACGTTATCGGCCACCGCGCCAACATTACGCCCCATGCCCACGGCGACGATCATGCCGTCGCTCAAAGTCTTGTTCAGGTAATTGGCCACCAGACTGGCGACGGCCGAGCGCTGGGTGTCGGGGTCGCTGTGGTCGACGGCGATCAGGGCACGGTCGAGCTTGAAGCGCTCCACCAAGGCGCGTTCCAGCTCATTGTTCATCGCCGGGTGCTGCAACACGCGCACTTCGACAATGCCTTCATCGCGCGCACGTTTGAGCAGGCGGCTGACTTTTGCCCGCGACAGGTCAAAGCGCTTGGCGATGGCTTCCTGAGTGACGTTTTCGAGGTAATAGAGCATCGCCACTTCGGTCATCTGATCGATATCGCTGGCAATGCGCTGGCTACTGTCACTCATGGGGACGGGCTTCCGTTTCGGCGTCAAAGGCACATTCTCCCGACTCTTGCCCCGCCACGTCCACTACTGATGCCCATCGCGCTCGATCGCATTGATGCGCGCGACCTTGGCCCCGGAACGCGCCGCCTCGAACTCCGAGGCCAGGAACGCAGTGACGATGCTCTTGGCCAGCTCGGCGCCGATCACCCGTGCGCCGATGGACAGGATCTGTGCATCGTTGCTCTTGCGCGCGCGCTCCGCCGAGTAGGTGTCATGGGCCTGCGCCGCGCGAATCCCCAACACCTTGTTCGCCGAGATGGCCATGCCGATCCCGGTGCCGCACACCAGCACGCCCAGGCGCTGCTGCCCGGCATTGATGGCATTGGCCACGGCCAGCGCGATGTCCGGGTAGAGCACCGGCGCGGTGGAATGGGTGCCGAAGTCGGTCACCGGGTAGCCCAGCGTCTCGATATGGCGCTTTAACAGCTCTTTGAGCTCAAAACCCGCTTCATCGCATCCGATAGCCACCGGGAAAGGTGTGTTCATGGCGTCTGGCTCCGCTGCCGAGGTCGTACTTATGACTGATCAGATGATCACTCAGTGAAATATCGTTCAGTCATTTCGCGGGCATCACCCCCTCTCTGTCAAGCATGATTTAACTGACCCGGCAGTCAAAGCGGTCTAGAAAGGCGTTATTGGCGAAAAACATCAGAATCCCAGCTTTTACATGAAAGAGATTGACTGATCAGAATTTCATTTGATACACATATGCTCACAGCGAAACATGACTGTGCGACCTAATAAGAATTCACAGCACGAGGACACGCCGATGGCCACGCCATTACTGCTCCAGGCTGAACACGTCGCCAAGGCTTACGCCGGTATCCCTGCCCTGCGTGACGGGCGCCTCTCTCTGCGTGCCGGCAGCGTCCACGCCCTGTGCGGCGGTAATGGCGCGGGCAAGTCGACGTTCCTGAGCATCCTGATGGGCATCACCCCGCGCGACGCCGGCACCATCCTGCTCAACGGCACAGCGGTGCAGTTCAACCGCCCGAGTGAAGCCCTGGCATCGGGGATCGCAATGATCACCCAAGAGCTGGAACCCATCCCCTACATGACCGTCGCCGAAAATATCTGGCTGGGCCGAGAACCACGCCGCGCCGGCTGCATCGTCGACAACAAGGCCCTGAACCGGCGCACCCGCGAGCTGCTCGAAAGCCTGGAGTTCGACGTCGACGCCAGCAGCCCGATGCACCGCCTCAGCGTGGCGCAGATCCAACTGGTGGAAATCGCCAAGGCGTTCAGCCATGACTGCCAAGTGATGATCATGGACGAACCCACCTCGGCCATCGGCGAGCACGAAGCGCAGACCCTGTTCAAGGCGATCCGCCGCCTCACCGCCCGTGGCGCCGGCATCGTGTATGTGTCGCACCGCTTGAGCGAACTGGCGCAGATTGCCGATGACTACAGCATCTTCCGCGACGGCGCCTTCGTGGAAAGCGGGCGCATGGCAGATATCGACCGCGACCATTTGGTGCGCGGCATCGTCGGCCAGGAACTGACGCGCATCGACCACAAGGTCGGCCGCGAATGCGCCGCCGCCACCTGCCTGCAGGTCGACAATCTGAGCCGTAAAGGCGAGTTCCACGACATCAGCCTGCAACTGCGCCAGGGCGAGATCCTTGGCATCTATGGCCTGATGGGTTCGGGGCGCAGCGAGTTCCTCAATTGCATCTACGGGCTGACGGTGGCCGATTCCGGCAACGTCACCCTGCAAGGCAAACCCATGCCGATCGGGCAGCCCAAGGCAACCATCGACGCCGGCATGTCGCTGGTCACCGAAGACCGCAAAGACAGCGGCCTGGTGCTGACCGGCAGCATTCTGTCGAACATCGCCCTGTCGGCCTACAAACGCCTGTCGAGTTGGTCGCTGATCAACGCGCGCAAGGAAACCCGCTTGGCCCAGGACATGGTCAAGCGCCTGCAGATCAAGACCGCCTCCCTGGAACTGCCGGTGGCCTCCATGAGCGGCGGCAACCAGCAGAAAGTCGTGCTCGCCAAATGCCTGTCGACCGAACCGGTGTGCCTGCTGTGCGACGAGCCCACTCGCGGCATCGACGAAGGCGCCAAGCAGGAGATCTACCACCTGCTCGACCAGTTCGTGCGTGCCGGCGGCGCCGCCATCGTGGTGTCGTCGGAAGCCCCGGAACTGCTGCATTTAAGCGATCGCATCGCCGTATTCAAAGGCGGCCGGCTGGTGACCATCAGCACCGACACCGCCCTTTCCCAGGAAGCCTTGTTGAGTCTTGCCTCATGAATGCCAAAACCCTGTCCACCCCCGCCACCTCCATCACCGCCGCGCCGCGCAACCGCCTGCGCCTGTCCCTCGACCGCTTCGGCCTGCCGCTGGTGTTTATCCTGCTGTGCGTGGTGATGGCGTTTTCTAGCGAATACTTCATGACCTGGCGCAACTGGATGGACATCCTGCGCCAGACCTCCATCAACGGCATCCTCGCCGTGGGCATGACCTACGTGATCCTGACCAAGGGCATTGACCTGTCCGTGGGTTCGATCCTGGCGTTTGCCGGACTGTGCAGCGCGATGGTCGCGACCCAGGGTTACGGCCTGCTGGCGGCGGTGAGCGCCGGGATGTTCGCCGGGGCGATGCTCGGCGTGGTGAATGGCTTCATGGTCGCCAACCTGTCGATCCCGCCGTTCGTGGCCACCCTCGGCATGCTCAGCATTGCGCGCGGCATGACCTTCATCCTCAACGACGGCAGCCCGATCACCGACCTGCCAGATGCCTACCTGGCGCTGGGTATCGGCAAGATCGGCCCGATCGGCATCCCCATCATCATCTTTGCCGTGGTCGCGCTGATCTTCTGGATGGTGCTGCGCTACACCACTTACGGCCGCTATGTGTACGCGGTGGGCGGCAATGAAAAGAGCGCGCGCACCTCCGGCATCGGCGTGCGCAAGGTGATGTTTTCGGTGTACGTGGTCTCGGGCCTGCTCGCCGGGCTGGCCGGCGTGGTGTTGTCGGCACGCACCACTTCCGCCCTGCCCCAGGCTGGGGTGTCCTATGAGCTGGACGCGATTGCCGCCGTGGTGATCGGCGGCACCAGCTTGTCGGGCGGCACCGGCAGCATTGTCGGCACGCTGTTCGGCGCGCTGTTGATCGGCGTGATCAACAACGGGCTGAACCTGCTCGGCGTGTCGTCCTATTACCAGCAGGTCGCCAAGGGCCTGATCATCGTGTTCGCAGTACTGATCGACGTGTGGCGCAAGAAAAAACGCTAGAGAACGACCCAACTACAACAATAACGGAGTTCCCCTCATGAAACTTGGTACCACCTTGGCCGCCGTGGCGGCCCTCTCCCTGCTCGCCAGCAGTATCGCCGTGGCCGCCGACGGCAAGACCTACAAGGTCGGCGCAGCCGTCTACGGCCTCAAGGGCCAGTTCATGCAGAACTGGGTCCGCGAGCTCAAGGAACACCCGGCGGTCAAGGACGGCACCGTGCAATTGACCGTGTTCGACGGCAATTACGACGCCCTGACGCAGAACAACCAGATTGAAAACATGGTGACCCAACACTACGACGCGATCCTGTTCGTGCCCATCGACACCAAGGCCGGCGTCGGCAGCGTGAAGCAGGCCATGAGCAACGACGTGGTGGTGATCGCCTCCAACACCAAAGTGGCCGACGCCGCCGTGCCGTATGTGGGCAACGACGACGTCGAAGGCGGCCGCCTGCAGGCCCAGGCCATGGTCGACAAGCTCAACGGCAAGGGTAATGTGGTGATCATCCAGGGCCCGATTGGCCAGTCGGCGCAGATCGACCGGGAAAAAGGCGAGCTGGAAGTGCTGGGCAAACACCCCGGCATCAAGATCATCGAGAAAAAAACCGCCAACTGGGACCGCGCCCAAGCCCTGGCGCTGACTGAAGACTGGCTCAACGCCCACCCCAAAGGCATCAACGGCGTGATCGCGCAGAACGACGACATGGCCCTGGGCGCCGTGCAGGCCCTGAAGTCCCACGGACTGACCTCCAAGGACGTGCCCGTCACCTCGATCGACGGCATGCCGGATGCGATCCAGGCGGCGAAGAAAGACGAAGTCACCACCTTCCTCCAGGACGCCCAGGCCCAGTCCCAAGGCGCATTGGACGTGGCATTACGCGCCCTCGCCGGCAAGGACTACAAACCGCAATCGGTGATCTGGGAACGTTATGCCAAGGACGTGAAATGGGCCGACGGCACCGCCAAGACCTACATCCTGCCGTGGGTGCCGGTGACCAACGCCAATGCCGACGCGCTGTACCAACAAGTCAGCGGCGGCAAGTAACTACTGGCTTGAAACACACTCAAGTGTGGGAGCAAATGTGGGAGGGGGCTTGCCCCCGATAGCGGTGCACCAGTGATAGATCAGGTGACTGACACACCGCCATCGGGGGCAAGCCCCCTCCCACATTGAATCTCCAGTGCTATTAAAAGAGGAGTCATTCATGTCTGGATTCTGGAACCAAGCCTTCGACCTCACCGGCCGTTGCGCGGTGATCACCGGCGGTGCCGCCGGCATCGGCCTGGCCTGCGCCAGCCTGCTGGTCGAACGCGGCGCGCGGGTGGCGCTGCTGGACCGCGACCCGGCGGTGGTGGCCGTGGCCGCCGGCCTCGGCGCCGAGCATCTGGGCATTGCCGTCGACCTCAGCCAGATCGACCAGGTGCAACACAGCGTCGACCGGGTTTTCGCCCACTTCCAACGCCTCGATTACCTGATCAACAGCGCTGGCGTGGCCTTGCTGGACAAGGCCATCGACGTCAGCGAAAACGCCTGGGACACCACCCTCGACATCAACCTCAAAGCCAGCTTCTTCGTCGCCCAGGCCTGCGCCCGGCACATGCTCGCCCAGGGCGGCGGGCGCATCGTCAACCTGGCCTCCCAGGCCGCGGTGATCGGCCTGGACCGGCATGTCGCGTATTGCGCGAGCAAAGCGGCCATCGTCGGCATGACCAAGGTATTGGCCATGGAATGGGCGCCACAGATCAACGTCAACGCCATCTCCCCCACCATCGTCGAGACCGCGCTGGGCAAACAGGCCTGGGCCGGCGAAGTCGGCGAACGGGCCAAATTGCAGATCCCGGCGGGCCGCTTTGCCCAGCCGGAAGAAATCGCCGGGCTGGCGCTGTACCTGCTCAGCGACGCGGCACAAATGATCACCGGCGCCAACATGGTGATCGACGGCGGCTACAGC
Source organism: Pseudomonas veronii (assembly GCF_002028325.1). NCBI lineage: Bacteria > Pseudomonadati > Pseudomonadota > Gammaproteobacteria > Pseudomonadales > Pseudomonadaceae > Pseudomonas > Pseudomonas veronii. The sequence continues at coordinate 4,070,756 of NZ_CP018420.1, forward strand.
ATTCAATAATTCATCTATTTGTCGTGAGGTTTTGTCATGTCCACCGTTACCGAACGCACGCCCGAGCAACTCACCCCGATCATCCCGAAAACCATGCAGGCCGTGGTCTGCCATGGCCCGGAAGACTACCGCCTGGAAACCGTCGACGTGCCCACCCCCGGCCCCGATGAAATCCTCACCAAGGTCGAGCTGTGCGGCATTTGCATGGGCGACATCAAGACCTATCGCGGCGCCCCGTCGTTCTGGGGCGACGCCGAGCAACCGCGCTACGTCAAGCCGCCGATGATCCCCGGCCACGAATTCGTCTGCCGCGTGGTGGCCCTCGGCCCCGGTGCGGAAAAGCGCGGGGTGAAGGTCGGCGACCGGGTGATCTCGGAACAGATCGTGCCGTGCTGGGGTTGCCGCTTCTGCAACCACGGCCAGTACTGGATGTGCCAGAAACACGACCTGTATGGCTTCCAGAACAATGTGCAGGGCGCCATGGCGCAGTACATGATCTTCACCAAGGAAGGCATCATCCATAAAGTGCCGGACTCGATTGCGCCGGACGAGGCGATCCTGATCGAACCGCTGGCCTGCTCGCTGCACGCGGCGGAGCGCGCCAATGTGGATTTCGACGACGTGGTGGTGGTCGCCGGCGCCGGTACGCTGGGCCTGGGGATCATCGGCGCGGTACGCATGCGCAATCCGAAAAAACTGATCGTGCTCGACATGAAACCCGAACGCGCCGCCCTCGCCCTGCGCATGGGCGCCGACGAAGTGTGGAACCCGGCCGAGGTGGACGTGCTGGCGAAGATCCGCGCAATCACCGACGGCTACGGCTGCGACATCTATATCGAAGCCACCGGTCATCACAAGGCCGTCAACCAGGGCCTGGCGATGCTGCGCAAACTCGGGCGATTCGTTGAGTTCAGCGTGTTCAACGACGAGGCTACGGTGGATTGGTCGATCATCGGCGACCGCAAGGAACTGGACATCCTCGGCTCGCACCTGGGGCCGTACATGTACCCGCGCGCCATCGACTTTATCGGCAACCGCAAGATCGACATGCGTGACGTGGTGACCCACAAGTTCGCCCTGGCGGACTTCAAGGAAGCGTTTGCGGTGATGGAACGAGGCGACAAATCACTCAAGGTCGTCCTCGAACCCTAAGCACACCACACATCCCAATGTGGGAGGGGGCTTGCCCCCGATAGCGGTGGCTCAGTAATTGATGAGCTCACTGTCACGCCGCCATCGGGAGCAAGCCCCCTCCCACACTGAACAGCTGTGAACCCATAAAACAAGAACACAGGAACCCGCGTTATGAATCGAGTCATCAACGATCCGGACCACGTGGTCGAGGACATGCTGCGCGGCATCCTGGTCGCGCATCCGCAATTGCGCCAGTACGAAACCAATCCACGGGTCATCGTCAAAGCCAAACCGTCGGGCCAAGGCCGCGTCGGCATCGTCACCGGCGGCGGCTCGGGCCATGAGCCGGCCTTCCTCGGCTACGTCGGTCCCGGCCTGGTCGACGCCGTGGCCATCGGCGAGATCTTTTCCTCGCCCACCGCCAAGAGCTTCTTCGATGCGTTCCGCGCCGCCGACCACGGCGCCGGCGTGGCCTGCCTGTACGGCAACTATGCCGGCGACAACATGAACGTGAAGCTGGCGATGAAAATGGCCGCCAGCAAAGACATGCGTATCCGCACCGTGGTCGCCAACGACGACGTGGCGTCCGCGCCCAAGGCCGAGATCGCCAAGCGGCGCGGCGTGGCCGGGGAAATCTTCATGTGGAAGATCGGCGGCGCCGCCGCTGCCCAGCACTACGACCTGGACGGTGTGATCCGCGTCGCCCAGAAAGCCGTCGACCACTGCCGCTCGATCGGCATCGGCCTCACCCCCTGCACCATTGCCGCCGTGGGCAAGCCGAACTTCGAGATTGCGGACGGCCAGATGGAACTGGGCATCGGCCATCACGGCGAACCGGGCATCGAAGTCATCCCGATCGAACCCGCCGCCGCCATGGCCGAGCGCATGCTCGCGCCGATCCTCGCCGACCGCGACTTCAGCCAGGACGACAGCGTGGTGGTGCTGGTCTCCGGCCTCGGCGCCACGCCGGTGATGGAGCTGTATATTTTCTACGCCGAGGTGGAACGCCAACTCACCGCCAAGGGTTTGAAGATCCACCGTTGCTACGTGGGCAACTACTTCACGTCCCTGGAAATGATGGGCGTGACCCTGACCCTGCTCGGCCTCGACACCGAGCTGAAAACCCTGATCGACCAACCCTGCCGTTCCATCGGCATGACCCAGGCGGAGTGAACCATGAGCGAGCATTTTCCCACCCGCGACGGCAGCGCCATCGTCGCCGACCTGGTCAGCGTGATCGTGGCCAACCGTGAGTACCTCAGCGAAATCGACGGCGCGATTGGCGACGGCGACCACGGCATCAACATGGCCAAGGGCTTCGCCCATTGCGGGCGTGCGATCGAAGGCCGCCAACTGAGCCTGGCCGAAGCCCTGGACGAACTGACCCTGAGCCTGATGGAAGGCATCGGCGGCTCCATGGGGCCGTTGTACGGCAGCCTGTTTATCGGCATGGCCGATGAAGTGCGCGGCTGCGAAGACATCGATGCGGCCACCTTCGCTCATCTGCTGCGCGGCGGCCTGACCTCGTTGCAGGACATCACCGAGGCCGGCGTGGGTGACAAGTGCCTGATGGACACCTTGATCCCGGCGGTCGAAGCGTTCGAGCGGGCTCATGCGCAGGGGGCGTCCTTCGGCGATGCGCTCGACGCGATGAAAACCGCCGCCTCACAGGGGCGCGACTCGACCAAGGACCTGGTGGCCAAGATCGGCCGCGCCAGCCGCCTGGGCGAACGCTCACTGGGCGTGCTGGATGCCGGCGCGGTGTCGTGCTGCCTGATCCTCACCCGCCTGGCCGATTCCGTGCAGCCGCGGCTGGTGTAACGCCTCAGGCTGGCGCTTGCTTGACCTGCTGGATATACCGCGCCACCGCCGGCGCTTGCTCGAAGCGCCGGTGAATCAACGACAGCCACGACGCCGCCTCACTGCCCTGGATACTGCGATAGACCACGCCCGGCAGACTCACATGCCCGACCACCGATGCCGGCACCACGGCCACGCCCTGCCCCAACGACACCAATGCCACCACCGCGACCAACCCGCCCGGCTGCGGCCCCAGGCGCGGCGCATAACCGCCTTGGGCGGCGACGTGCAACGTGCCGCTGATCTGCTCCGGCAGGATAAACGTCTCGTTTTGCAGATGCTCGCAACCGATGCCCTTCAAGCCCAGTAACCAGGAATCCTGGGGCAGCGCCAGCACGAAACCTTCGCGGTGCAGGCGTACCGCCTCCACGCCGTCGGGCAACGTCATCGGCGAACGGATGTAGCCTATGTCGTAGCGCCCATCCGCCACCGCGCCGGGCAAGGTCGCCATCGCACATTCGCGCACGTTCACGCTGACGTCGGGAAACGCCTGGCTGAACCCGTGCATTTGTCGCTGCAACAGCCCGGAATACACCGCCGAAGCCACGTAGCCCAATTCGATGTGGCCGGTCTCGCCACGCCCGGCACGCTGGGCACTGCGCTGGGCAAATTCGAATTGACGCACGGTGGCTTCGGCCTCGACCAACAGCGCGGCGCCGGCTTCGGTCAGGCTGACTTCGCGCTGCTGACGGATAAACAAGCGCGTGCCCAGGCTGGTTTCCATGTCCTGGATCTGCCGGCTCAAGGTCGGCGGGGCGATGCCCAGTTGCTCGGCGGCGCGGGTGAAGTTGCGCTGTCGGGCCACGGCCAGGAAGTAGCGAAAATGGCGGATGTCCATACGAGGATTAGCTCAAAGGTAATGAAGTGCTTCGCCGTGGCTAACAAAGGCAGCAGCGTGCGGGGATAAGCTCAAGGTACTTCAACAGTAGAGAGCCCTTGCGATGTCCGTCAACTGCCTTTTCCATATTGCCTATAGGGTAATTACAGCATGAGCCGGGTCAGTCCACGCCTGACACTGCTGACCGCTTCCGGCGTCTGCTCGCTGATCGTGCTCGACACCAATATCGTCGCCGTCACCCTGCCGAGTATCGCCCGCGACCTGGGGGCCAATTTCGCGGATATCGAGTGGGTGGTCAGCGCCTATATGCTCGCCTTCGCCGCGTTGTTGTTGCCCGCCGGCAGCGTCGCCGACCGCTTCGGCCGCAAGCAGAGCCTGATCTGGGGCCTGGGTATTTTCATCCTCGCCTCCCTCGGCTGCGGCGCCGCGCCCAGCGCGCTGTGGCTGGATATCGCGCGCGCCGTCAAAGGCGTCGGCGCCGCGCTGCTGCTCACCTCGGCGCTCGCCTCCATTGGCCACACCTTCCACGACGAAGTGGAACGGGCCAAGGCCTGGGCGTTCTGGGGCGCGTGCATGGGCGTGGCAATGACCGCCGCACCGACCCTCGGCGGCTTGATCACCGAGTACCTGGGCTGGCGCTGGATTTTCTACCTCAACCTGCCGGTGGGCCTGGGGTTGATGGCGCTGGTGCTGCACGCCATCCCCGAGTCCCGCGATACCCTGGCTGCGCGGCTCGACCCGTGGGGCAGCCTGGCATTCAGCGCCAGCCTGTTGTGTTTGATCTGGGGGTTGATCGAGGCCAACCGCATCGGCTGGGACAACCCGCTGACCTACGCGCGCCTGCTCGGTGGCGGGTTGCTCCTGGGCGTGTTCGTGCTGGTCGAGCGGCTGCAGCAGCGGCCGATGGTCGACCTGCAACTGTTCCGTCACCCGCGCTTTATCGGCGCCCTGCTGGGCATGTTCGCCTACGCCGGCTGCGCCCAGGTGATGATGACGTTGCTGCCGTTTTACCTGCAGAACGGCCTGGGCTTTTCCGCGATTGCCTCGGGCCTGGGCATGCTGCCGTTCGCGCTGACAATGCTGATTGGCCCACGGATCGGCGCACGCCTGGCGCAACGCTTGGCGCCGGCGACCATGATGGCCAGCGGTTTGACCCTCGTCGGCTGCGGCAACCTGTTGAGCGCCTGGGCGCTGAATGTCGGCGGCTACCTGCCCTTTGCCCTGGCGATTGCAGTCACCGGGGCCGGTGCCGGTTTGCTCAACGGCGATACGCAGAAAAACATCATGGCCTGCGTGCCACGGGAGCGTGCGGGGATGGCCTCGGGCATGAGCACCACCATGCGCTTCAGCGCGATCATGTTGGCCATCGGCGTATATGGGGCACTGCTGAGCAGCCACAGCGAACAGTTGTTGCGCGCAAGTATCGACCCGCAATGGCAGGCGCAGGTGGCGGGAATCGCTTCGCGGGTGGTGGCGGGTGATATGCCGGCGGCGCTGAACCTGGTGCCCGAGGCGGCGCGGGTGAGGCTGCAACCGCTGGCGCGGCAGGCGTTTGTGGACGGGTTCAGCGGGGTGTTGTGGGTGGCAGGGTTATTGGGATTGCTCGGAGCGCTGGTGGTGGGGAGGCTGATGCGCAAGCCGATACCCACACAGAACTAAATGTGGGAGGGAGCAAGCTCCCTCCCACAGGTATTACCTATACCCCAAAAAGGCTTACCAGAACCGCTGCTGGGTCAACCGGCTCCACCAGGTCAGCAGCACGCGGTCCACCGAACCGCTGGCCGCCAGGCCCACGCGCTCTTGCAGGCTCTTGCGCTCAGAGTAATGCAGGTGGAATACCTCGGCGGTCTTGGCCTTGGTGGCCAGGTATTCGTCGCTGGTTTGCAGCTCGTCGACCAGTTGCTTGTCGAGGGCTGCAACACCCAGCCACACTTCCCCGGTCGCCACTTCGTCGATCGCCAGCTGCGGGCGATAGCGCGACACGAAGTTCTTGAACAACTGGTGGGTGATGTCCAGGTCTTCCTGGAACTTCTCCCGGCCCTTCTCGGTGTTTTCGCCAAACACGGTGAGGGTGCGTTTGTATTCGCCGGCGGTCAGCACTTCAAAGTCGATATCGTGCTTTTTCAACAGGCGGTTGACGTTGGGCAACTGCGCCACCACCCCGATGGAACCGAGGATCGCGAACGGTGCGCTGATGATCTTCTCGCCAATGCACGCCATCATGTAGCCGCCGCTGGCCGCGACCTTGTCGATGCACACGGTCAACGGCACGCCCGCCTGGCGAATCCGCGCCAGTTGCGACGACGCCAACCCGTAGCTGTGAACCATGCCGCCGCCGCTTTCCAGGCGCAGCACCACTTCGTCCTTGGGCGTGGCCAGGCTCAGCAAGCCAGTGATTTCATGACGCAGGCTCTCGGTGGCCGAGGCCTTGATGTCGCCGTCGAAGTCGAGCACGAACACCCGTGGCTTGGCCTCGGGTTTCTTTTTGCTGTTCTTCTTTTCGGCTTTGCTTTCAGACTTGCGCAGGGCCTTGAGCTGATCCTTGTCGAGCACGGTCGATTCAAGGCGCTCGCGCAGGCCTTTGTAGAAATCATTCAGCTTGCTGACCTGCAACTGGCCAGCCGATTTGCGACGACCTTTGCTGCGCAGTGCCGCGAAGCTGATCAGTACCACCAGAATCGCGACCACCAGGGTGACGGTCTTCGCCAGAAAGCTCGCGTATTCAGCCAAAAAATCCATGTGTCTCCTTAACAATGCACGGCGCCAGGCGCGGATCGCCCAAGCATACCGACGGGACCGCCGGGGAGCCAGTGCTCAAACCGCCAGCAGGCAGGCGCTCTAACACGCTTTTAAAACAAGCGTATGTTTTTTCATTGACAGCTCGCAGGCATCCTCATAACCTCGCCAGACTTTCAACGTACCGGGAAAACGGACGTGGGCAGCATCTATCTGATTCGACATGGCCAGGCCTCCTTCGGTGCAGACGACTATGACGTCCTGTCGCCCGTCGGCGTGGAACAAGCGCAAATCCTCGGTCGCCACCTGGCAGACATGGGCGTGACGTTCGACCGCTGCGTCGCCGGCGACCTGCGCCGCCAGCAGCACACCGCCACGGCCGCGTTCGATCAATACAGCGCCCTCGGCCTGGCGGTTCCAGCCCTGGAAGTCGACAGCGCCTTCAACGAATTCGACGCCGACGCGATCATCCGCGCCCTGCTCCCCGACCTGCTCACCCGCGAACCCGACGCCCTGGACATCCTGCGCAACGCCGCGCAGAACCGCAGCGAGTTCCAGCGCATCTTCGCCCTGATCATCGAGCGCTGGGTGGCCGGCACTTACGATACGCCGGGGCTGGAAAGCTGGCTGGGGTTTGTCGAGCGCGTCCAGGGTGGCCTGCAGCGTCTGCTGGAAGCGGCCGACAACACGCACAAGATCGCCGTGTTTACCTCCGGCGGCACTATTACTGCCCTGCTCCACCTGATTACCCGGATGCCGGCCGCCCAGGCCTTCGAACTGAACTGGCAAATTGTTAACACCTCGCTCAACCAGCTGAAATTCCGCGGTCGCGAGGTGGCACTGGCTTCCTTCAACAGTCATACCCACTTGCAACTGTTGAAGGCGCCGCAGCTCATCACTTTCCGATGAAGTGCGGCCAACCGTGACCCCAAGGTCGCTGGACTCTACCCTAAAGGATCGAAACCATGACTGACGTAGCTAAAGCCGTAGAAGCAATGAAAGCCAAATTCAACCCAGCCGCTGCTGCCGGCCTGGACCTGGTATTCGGTTTCTGTATCGATGACAGCGAACACTTCTCGCTGATCGTCAAAGACGGCACCTGTGAACTGCAGAAAGGCGAAAACCCAGACGCCCTGGTGACCCTGGTCATGAACGGCGAAACACTGAAAGGCATCGTCAGCGGCGAAACCGACGGCATGCAGGCCTTCATGAGCGGCAACCTGCGCACCGAAGGCGACATGATGCTGGCGATGAAGCTGAGCGATCTGTTCCCTTCCTGAGAACGCTGGCTGTAACGCACGCATTGAAACGACAAATCCCGCCAATGGCGGGATTTGTCGTTTCTCGGCCGGCGATCAGCGGCGTCGACTTTCTTGAACTGCTCCAAATCTGGTGGGGGATGGCAGCGTTCGCCATGATCTACATCCTTGTAAAACTCGGGGCGGCGAATTTACCCGATTCAAGGCGTGGAGGGTACATGCAACAGCAACGCCACCAACGCACTCCACCCCGTCTGGTGTGACGCCCCCAACCCGCGCCCGGTCTCCCCATGGAAATACTCATGGAACAACACCAGATCACGGCTGGCCGGGTCCGCCTCCAACTGCGCATACCCGGCCATCGACGGACGCAGGCCATTGTCATCCCTGAGGACCAATCGGCTCAGACGCTGGCTGAGGCTGTCGGCGACTTCCTCCAGGGACGACAGATAACCACTGCCCGTCGGGTACTCCACCGAGAAGTTATCCGCGTAGTACCGATGAAACTCGCGCAACGATTCGATCAGCATGTAATTCACCGGCATCCACAACGGCCCGCGCCAGTTGGAATTGCCGCCGTACAAACGCGAATCGGATTCACCGGGTTGGTAGCGCGCGCACAACGTGTCGCCGTTCATCTTCAGCGCCAGGGGCTGCTCGGCAAAGGCCTTGGACATTGAGCGCACACCAAATGCCGAAAGAAACTCATCGTCATCCAGCATGCGCCGCAGCAAGTCCTTGGTGCGCTCGCCGCGCAATAACGCCAGCAACAGGCGATTGCCCTGCCCCGGTTCGTTCCAGCGCGAGACCAGCTTGGCCAGGTCCGGCCGGTGGTGCATGAAGCCCAACAACCGCTCACGCAAGCCTTCGAGGCCCTCATGCTCGCGCTGTTCCAGCACCAGCACGGCGAACAGCGGCATCAGGCCGACGATGGAACGCAGGCGCACCGGTTCGTTCTGACCGTCGGGACGGTGCAGTACGTCGTAGAAGAACAGGTCCTGTTCGTCCCACAGGCCCTCGGCGCTGTCGTCGACACGGTTGATCGCGCCAGCGATATACAGGAAGTGCTCGAAAAACTTCACCGCGATATCGACGTACACGACATTGCGCTTGGCCAGTTCCAGCGCGATACGCATCAGGTCCAGCGCATACGCCGCCACCCACGCCGTGCCGTCGGCCTGATCCAGTTGGTAGCCCGGCGGCAGTGCGGCCGAGCGGTCGAACAAGGCGATATTGTCCAGGCCGAGGAACCCACCCTGGAACAGGTTGCGCCCTTCGGCATCCTTGCGGTTGACCCACCAGGAGAAATTCAACAGCAACTTGTGGAAGATCCGCTCCAGGAAATCCATGTCGCCGACGCCGGTCAACGCCTTGTCCTGCTGATACACCCGCCAACAGGCCCAGGCATGCACCGGCGGGTTGGCGTCGTCGAAGCGCCATTCATAGGCCGGCAACTGGCCGTTGGGGTGCATGAAGCGGTCCTTCACCAGCAGCAACAGTTGTTGCTTGGCATACCCCGGATCGATCAGCGCCATGGCCACCGCCTGAAAGCCCTGGTCCCAGGAGGCGTACCACGGGTATTCCCAGGTGTCGGGCATGGAGAGGATGTCGAAGTTGGACAGGTGCCGCCAATGGCTATTGCGCCGTTGCAGACGCTCGGGCGGCGGCGCGGGTTGGGTCGGGTCGCCGTCGAGCCATTGGTTCACGTCGAAGTAATAGAGCTGCTTGGACCACAGCAAACCGGCCAGGGCCTGGCGCTGCACATTGCGCGCATCGGCATCGGCAATACCCTGTTGCAACGCGGCGTAGAAGTCATCGGCTTCCTGGCGGCGCTGTTCAAACAGCTTGCGCGCATTGACCTCGGGCGCGTCCTTGGGCGCAAAGCGCAGATACACGACTTTGCGCTCCAGACCCGCCAACTCCAGGATGAAACGCGCGGCCGCCTTGGTGCCGCTGTCGCGGCGAATCGCGGTTTCCTGCCCCGCCACCACGTAATCGTTGATCCCATCCTTGAACGGCCCCGGCGCCGGTTGCCCGTCCAGCTTGGGGGCGTTGCTTTCGTTTTCGCAGAACAGCCATTCGACGCCGTCCTGGCCCCAGGCGCTGAGGTGGCGGTCCGGCAATTCATGATGCCGCGCCAGCACGCGCTCGCCGTCCAGCCGCAACTGCGGTTTCGGCGCGCCGACGGTCCAGCTCCAATCATTGCGCGCCCACACCTGCGGCAGCACTTGCAGGCGTGTCGGCTGGTCGGAGCGGTTGTGGACGCTGACGCGCATGAAGATATCGTCGGGCTGGTGCTTGGCGTATTCGACGCTGACGTCGCAATACCGGTTGTCTTCGAACACGCCGGTATCGAGGATTTCGTACTCGGCGTCCGCCAGCCCGCGCTGGGCGTTTTCGGCGATCAGGTCGGCGTAGGGAAACGCCGCGTGGGGATATTTGTAGAGCATACGCATGTAGGCATGACTCGGCACACCGTCGACGAAAAAGTACAGTTCCTTGACGTCCTCACCGTGGTTGCCCTCGGCGTTGTTCAGGCCGAACAGGCGCTCCTTGATGATCGCGTCACGCTCGTTCCACAGCGCCAGGCCCAGGCACCAGCGTTGCGCCTTGTCACTGAACCCGGCCAGGCCATCCTCGCCCCAGCGGTAAGCGCGGCTGCGCGCCTGTTCGTGCGGGAAGTAACGCCAGGCATCGCCGTCGGCGCTGTAGTCCTCGCGCACCGTGCCCCATTGGCGTTCGCTCAGGTACGGGCCCCACTCGCGCCAGCACTCGGCGGAATCGGCGGCCAGGCGCTGGCCTTCAGTGGTTTGCACAATAGTGGCGCTCATCCAATCCTCCCTCAGCCATCGCGTAAGGCCAGTGTAGAACCCATTCCCGGCGGGATGCACATGAAGACGGTTTTACCCCACTCATTCGTTTGCAGAATGAAGTCCAGAGGAATCTTCGTTTGCGCGGGCCTGCGGCGCCCAACAGAATCGGGGGTAACGGCATTCATTACTCTTACCGCAGCCAGGAATTTTTCTATGCCCAGCACCGCGTTTATCAGCCCCGACGACATCCGCAAAGGTTTTTCCAAGGCCATGTCCGACATGTACCGCGATGAAGTGCCCCTGTACGGCGCGCTGATGGGGCTGGTGGCCGACATCAACCGCCGCGTGCTCGACGCCGACCCGAGCCTGGCGCAACAGCTGCAACGGACCGGCGAAATCCAGCGCCTGGACATGGAACGCCACGGCGCCATTCGCCTGGGTACCGCCGCCGAACTGGCGACCATCCGCCGCCTGTTCGCGGTGATGGGCATGCAACCGGTGGGCTACTACGACCTGACCCCGGCCGGCGTGCCGGTGCATTCCACCGCATTTCGCGCCGTGCATGAATTCGCGCTGCAAACCAGCCCGTTCCGCGTGTTCACCTCGTTGCTGCGCCTGGAACTGATCGAGAACCCCGAACTGCGCGCCTTCGCCGAAGCCGCCCTGGCCAAGCGTTCGATCTTCACCCCCGGCGCCCTCGCCCTGATCGAACAAGCGGAACGCGATGGCGGCCTCAACGCTGACGACGCCGAGGCATTCATCCGCCAGGCCCTGGAAACCTTCCGCTGGCACCACACCGCCACCGTCACCGCCGCGCAGTACCGGCAACTGAGCGACCAGCATCGCCTGATCGCCGACGTGGTGGCCTTCAAGGGCCCGCACATCAACCACCTGACCCCGCGCACCCTGGATATCGACCAGGTCCAGGCCGCCATGCCCGGCAAAGGCATCACCCCCAAAGCCGTGATCGAAGGCCCGCCGCGCCGCCACTGCCCGATCCTGCTGCGCCAGACCAGCTTCAAGGCCCTCGACGAAACCATCGCCTTCACCGACGCCCAAGGCAGCCACAGCGCACGTTTCGGCGAAATCGAACAACGCGGCGTCGCCCTCACACCCAAAGGCCGCGCGCTGTACGACCAACTGCTGAATGCCGCCCGCGACGCACTCGGCGCCTTCCCCAACGAAGCCAACGCCGCGCATTACATGCACTTGATGGAACAGCACTTCCAGGCCTTCCCGGACGACCACACACAAATGCGCGAACAAGGCCTGGCCTACTTCCGCTACTTCGCCACCGACAAAGGCCTCGCGGCACGCGGCCAAGCCGACCAACCGCGCACGCTGGACGCGCTGATCGCCGCCGGTCACGTCGATGTAGAACCGCTGGTGTATGAGGATTTTCTGCCGGTGAGTGCCGCGGGGATTTTCCAGTCGAACCTGGGGGATGCAGCGCAAAGTCACTACGCAGCCAATTCGAACCAGGCCGAATTCGAACAGGCACTGGGGCGCAAGACCCTTGATGAGTTGGCGCTGTATGCCGAGACGCAACAACGCTCGATGGATGAATGCACTCACACGCTACTGGCCTGAAACAAACTGCCCGCCCGGCTCAGCAGCGCAATCCTCGCGCCCTATAATCCCCCAGAGCCGGGTGGACGGCGGGCATCATAAGTATCGGCGGGAAGGATGTCGTTCAGCCAAATCTGAAAAAATGTGCAAGGGAGCGACTGACGCGCTCCCTGCGGGGTGAATGGATCGCGCGCTTTACTCCAGCAAACCCTTGATCTCATCTTTAACCAACAAGCGTTTTTCCTTTAACTTCTTCAGTTCCTCATCGCTGCCGGCCGCCTTTTCAGCGCTCACCACCAGTTCGTCGACGGCGTTGTATTTATCAAACAGCGCGTTCAGACGCGGATTTTTCGCCCGGTGTCCATCGACTTCGTCCTTGCTCAAACCCAAGTCCTGATACAGGTCGTGTTTCACTGGCATGGCCTACCTCCGCAAGTTGATCAATGATTACGCCCTTGAAGCTAGCCCATTCCAGGGGGTCTTGTCATGTTTGCGGGCAAACCAGTTCCGTTCGTCGCTACACCGGCGATGGAATCAAACCTTTGCCGCGCCCTGCCCTCCACTGTAGATCGCCACCCGAGGGAGACCGGTTTCATGAATCACGCCGCCACCGCTGTCGACACCCAATGCATCAACACCCTGCGCACCCTGGCCATGGATGCCGTGCAGAAGGCCAATTCCGGCCACCCCGGCACGCCCATGGGCCTGGCGCCGGTGGGGTATACGCTGTGGAGTCGCTTCCTGCGTTATCACCCGGAGCATCCCGACTGGCCCAACCGTGACCGCTTTGTGTTGTCGGTGGGGCATGCGTCGATGCTGCTGTATTCGTTGCTGCACCTGGCCGGCGTGGTCGAGATCGATGCCCAGGGCCAGCGCTCGGGGCAGCCGGCGATCAGCCTGGACGATATCCAGCAGTTCCGGCAGATGGGCTCCAAGACCCCAGGCCACCCCGAGTACCGCATGACCACCGGCGTAGAAACCACCACCGGCCCCCTCGGCCAGGGGTGCGCCAACAGCGTCGGCATGGCCATGGCCGGGCGCTGGCTGGGCGAGCGCTTCAACCGCGACGGCCAGGTGCTGTTCGACTACAACGTCTACACCCTGTGCGGCGACGGCGACATGATGGAAGGCATCAGCAGCGAAGCCGCCTCCCTGGCCGGGCATTTGCGGTTGGACAACCTGTGCTGGATCTATGACAACAACACCATCAGCATCGAAGGCCACACCGAACTGGCCTTCAGCGAGGACGTGATCCAGCGTTTCCAGGCCTATGGCTGGCACACCTTGCATGTGACCGATGCCAACGACCTGAGTGCTCTGAGCACGGCGCTGCAGACCTTCCAGCGCAATACCGGTGCGCCGACCCTGATCGTGGTCGACAGCGTGATCGGCTACGGCTCGCCGCACAAACACAACACCGCCGCCGCCCATGGCGAGCCGCTGGGCGAGGCGGAGATCCGCCTGACCAAGGCCGCGTATGGCTGGCCGGAAGACGCCAGCTTCCTGGTGCCCGAGGAGGCGCGCACGGTGTTGCGTGATGCATTGCACGCGCGGGCCGAGCCGTTGTACCGACAGTGGCAGCAAACCCTGGCGTCCCTCGACCCGCAACTGGCCGACGAACTGCAACGCATGCGCGCCGGGAACATGCCCGAGCAATGGCAAGCTGAACTGCCCAGCTTCGACCCCGACGCCAAGGGCGTGGCCAGCCGTGCCGCCGGCGGCGCGGTGCTGAATGCCTTCGCCCGGCAGATTCCCTGGCTGCTGGGCGGCTCGGCGGATTTGTCGCCGTCGACCAAAACCAACCTGACCTTCGACGGCGCCGGACGTTTCAGTGCCGACGACTACAGCGGACGCAACCTGCACTTCGGCATCCGTGAACATGCCATGGGGGCGATCGCCAATGGCATGGCGCTGTCCTACCTGCGCCCGTACACCTCGACGTTCCTGGTGTTCAGCGACTACATGAAGCCGCCGATCCGCCTCGCGGCAATCATGGAATTGCCGGTGGTGTTCGTGTTTACCCATGACTCGATCGGCGTCGGCGAAGACGGCCCGACGCACCAGCCGATCGAACACCTGAGCCAACTGCGCGCCACGCCGGGGTTGCTGACCCTGCGTCCCGGCGACGCGAATGAAACCCTGGAACTGTGGAAGGTTGCCCTGGCCCAGACTCACCGGCCGAGCTGCATGGTGTTGTCGCGCCAACCGCTGCCGACTCTGGACCGCACGCAGTACGCAGCCGCGTCCGGTGCCGCCAAGGGAGCCTATGTGCTGGCCGGCGCCGCACACCCCGAGGTCATCCTGCTGGCAACCGGCAGCGAAGTCAGCCTGGCGGTGGCGGCGTATGAACAGCTCAAAGGCGAAGGCATTGCCGCGCAGGTGGTCTCGATGCCCAGCTGGGAGCTGTTCGAAGAGCAGCCCACCGCCTACCGCGACAGCGTACTGCCGCCAGCGGTGACCGCGCGGGTGGTGGTGGAACAGGCCGGCCCCTTGGGCTGGGACCGCTATGTCGGACAGACCGGCGCCAAAGTGGTGATGAACAGCTTTGGCGCATCGGCGCCCCTGGCCAAGTTGCAGGAGAAGTTCGGGTTTACCGTGGAGAATATGGTGAAGCTGGCCAAGCAACAGATCCAACGGCAGGAACATTGATCACAACGGTGACTGACACTCCGCTATCGGGGGCAAGCCCCCTCCCACATTGACCGCATTCCCTTGGTAGATCGGCGGGGTTAGTGGCATTTGCTCATGCTCGGGTGCCGGCGGTGAGCCCCACTCTCCCATGTGGGAGGGGGCTTGCCCCCGATAGCGGAGTGTCAGTCACTGCATGAGTACCTGAACCACTGAAGTGCGCCCCATTGATGGTCAGACCAGCTCTCGGGCGAGGAACGGCGCGGTGCGGCTTTTCTTGCTCTTCGCCACCTGTCGCGGCGTGCCGCTGGCAACCACCTTGCCGCCCAGGTCCCCAGCGCCCGGCCCGATATCGATCACCCAGTCACTCTGGGCCACCACGCGCATTTCATGCTCCACCACAACCACCGTATGCCCGGCGTCGACCAGATGGTTCAACTGGCGGAGCAAGCGGTCCACATCCCGTGGGTGCAGGCCGGTCGTCGGTTCGTCCAGCACATACAAGGTGGCGCCCCGGGCATTGCGTTGCAACTCAGTGGCCAGCTTGATGCGCTGCGCTTCGCCCCCGGACAGTTCCGTCGCCGGTTGGCCGAGGCGCAGATAGCCCAGGCCGATGTCGCGCAGCACCAGCAACGACCGCAGCACCCCCGGCTGCTCGGCGAACACCGCCACCGCCTGCTCGACGGTCAAGCCGAGCACTTGGGCAATGTTCAAACCTTGCCATTGGATCGCCAGGGTCTCGGGGTTGTAGCGCGCCCCGTGGCAGGTCGGGCACGGCGCATACACGCTGGGCATGAACAGCAACTCAACGCTGACGAACCCTTCGCCCTCGCAATTCGCGCAGCGGCCCTTGGCGACATTGAAAGAAAACTGCCCCGCATCGTAATCACGCTGCTTCGCGGCCGCTGTGGCAGCGAACAGTTTGCGCACGTTGTCGAACAGCCCGGTATAGGTCGCCAGGTTGGAGCGCGGGGTGCGGCCGATGGGTTTCTGGTCCACCTGCACCAGCCGGTGAATCCGTTCCAGCCCGGCGCTGATGCACCCGCCGCTGGTGGGCGGGGCATCGTCTTCCAGGCTCGGTTCGTCGTCGCTTTCCGGCACGCGGCCGAGGCCGCTGCCCACCAACTCCAGCAGCGCCTGGCTGACCAGGCTGGATTTGCCCGAGCCGGAAATACCGGTCACCGCAGTGAAGCAACCCAGCGGGAAATCGACACTCAAATCCTTGAGATTATTACGTGTGACGCCCTCCAGGCTCAGCCAGCCGGTCGGTTCGCGGCGCCGGGGATTGGCCGGGCGCCGTTCGGCAAACAGATACTCACGGGTCTGCGACGCTTCAACCTGCGCCAAACCCGCCGGCGGTCCGCTGTACAACACTTGCCCGCCGTGTTCACCGGCCGCCGGTCCGACGTCGATCAGCCAGTCGGCGCGGCGCATGGTTTCCAGGTCGTGTTCCACCACAAACAACGAATTGCCGGCGGCTTTCAAACGCGCCAGCGCAGTGAACAGCGCTTCGCCATCCGCCGGGTGCAGCCCCGCCGACGGCTCATCCAGCACATAGATCACGCCGAACAACTGCGAGCCCAGTTGCGTAGCCAGGCGCAAGCGCTGCAACTCGCCAGACGACAAGGTCGGCGTGCTGCGCTCCAGGGACAGATAGCCCAGCCCCAGCTCGGTCAGGGTGCTGACCCGTTCGAGCAGATCCTCGGCGATGCGCTGGGCGGCCAGGCGCTTTTCCAGCGACAGTTTCATCGTGTCTTGCCCCGCCGCCACCGGCCGCAGCAGCTCGGCCAATTGAGTCAGCGACAGTTGCGAGAGTTCGCCGATGTCCACCCCGGCAAACTTCACCGACAACGCCGCCTGGGTCAGCCGCTTGCCGTCGCACAACGGGCAGGCGCTGCCCTGCATGAACTGCGCGACACGCTTTTTCATCAGCGCACTTTGGGTGTGGCTGAAGGTGTGCAGGATATAGCGCCGCGCGCCGCTGAACGTGCCCTGGTAGCTCGGCTCCAGCTTGCGCTTCAGCGCCTCGCGGGTCTGCTCCGGGGTGAAACCGGCGTACACCGGCACGGTCGGGGTTTCTTCGGTGAACAGGATCCAGTCGCGCTGCTTTTTCGGCAAATCACGCCACGGGATGTCGACGTCATAGCCCAGGGTCACCAGGATGTCGCGCAGGTTCTGGCCTTGCCACGCCAAGGGCCAGGACGCGACCGCACGCTGGCGGATGGTCAGCGAGGGATCGGGCACCATCAGCGCCTCGGTCACCTCATACACGCGGCCCAGGCCGTGGCATTGCGGGCAGGCGCCCTGGGGCAGGTTCGGCGAAAAGTCCTCGGCATACAGCATCGCCTGCCCCGGCGGATAACTGCCGACGCGCGAATAGAGCATGCGGATCAGGCTGGACAACGTCGTGACACTGCCCACCGACGAACGCGCACTCGGCGTGCCGCGCTGTTGTTGCAGGGCCACGGCAGGCGGCAGGCCTTCGATGGAGTCCACATCGGGCACGCCGACCTGATCGATCAGGCGTCGCGCATAGGGCGCCACCGATTCGAAATAGCGCCGCTGGGCCTCGGCATACACCGTGGAAAAAGCCAGGGACGACTTGCCGGAACCGGACACGCCGGTAAACACCACCAGGGCATCCCGCGGGATATCCACATCGACGTTACGCAGGTTATGTTCGCGAGCGCCGCGAACCCGGACGAACCCAAGGTGTTGGGTGGTGATCTGAGGGATGTTGCGCGATGAAGTCATGGTCAACCTTGTGGCGCGGCAAGCACGCGGCGCACCCGATGCGTCTGGGTTTCGGGGTTATAGGGCTTGCTCAGCAGATGAATGTCGGGCTCAGCAGGTGCGGGATTTCGTTTCATTGCATATAGCTTATCCACGCAGGCCGGGGCAACTGCGCTCAGTGAAAATCCCGGCTGCGCACGGCGATGCCTTGCAGCAACGGCGACAGGTCGGTGAGGCGCCCAGCGATCAGGTGCCGCACCTCGCCCACCGCCTCCCAGCGCCCGTCCACCTTGAGCAGGCGCGAGCCGACCAGGGCCTGGCGCTGACGTTCTGCCAGGTCGCGCCAGACCACCACATTCAGGTTGCCGAATTCATCCTCCAAGGTGACAAAGGTCACACCGCTGGCGGTGCCGGGGCGCTGGCGACCGGTCACCAGGCCGGCGACGCTGACAGTGCGGCCATGCTCCACCGCCATCAGCTCGCGGGAACTGCGGCAGCGCCGTTTGCGCAATTCATCGCGCAACAACGCCAATGGATGCGGGCCCAGGGTGGTGCCGAGCGTGGCGTAATCGGCCTGCAGGTCTTCGCCCACCGTGGGTGTCGGCAACTCCACCCGCGCTTCGTCGGGGCTGGGCAGGCCGGCGAACAGCCCGAGTTGTTTGTGTACCCCCGCCACTTCCCAGCGCGCCGTGTGCCGGCTGCCGGCCAACGCCCGCAAGGCTCCGGCATCCGCCAGCAAGGCTTGGGCGCGGGGATCCAGCCCGGCGCGTCGGTCGAGGTCGGCAATGTCGCTGAATGCACGGTGCTCGCGCGCCGCTTCGATCCGTCGCCCATCCTCTTCGCGAAACCCCGCGATCATGCGCAACCCCAGGCGAATCGCCGGTTGCGCGCCAGCGATGGGTTCCAGGCTGCAATCCCAGTCACTGGCCTGCACGTCCACCGGGCGGATCTGCAAACCATGGCGCCGCGCGTCCTGCAGGATCTGGTCCGGGCTGTAGAACCCCATGGGCCAACTGTTGATCAACGCACAGGCGAAGGCCGCCGGTTCATGGCATTTGAGCCAGCAACTGGCGTAGGTCAACAAGGCAAAACTGGCGGCGTGGGATTCCGGGAAGCCATAGCTGCCAAAACCCTTGATCTGCTCGAAGATCTGCGCGGCGAAGGCTTCGCTGTAGCCGTTTTTGAGCATACCGGTGCGCAAGCGTTGCTGGTGCGGTTCAAGGCCGCCGTGACGCTTCCAGGCCGCCATGGAACGGCGCAACTGATCAGCTTCACCGGGGCTGTAATCGGCGGCAACCATGGCGATCTGCATCACCTGTTCCTGGAACAACGGCACGCCGAGGGTGCGTTCGAGCACCGCTTCAAGCTGCGGCGACGGATAGGTGGTGGGCTCCTCTTTGTTCCGCCGCCGCAGGTACGGATGCACCATGCCGCCCTGGATCGGCCCCGGGCGCACGATGGCGACTTCAATCACCAGGTCGTAAAAGGTCTGCGGCTTGAGCCTGGGCAACATCGACATCTGCGCCCGCGACTCGATCTGGAACACGCCGAGGGTGTCGGCCTTGCTGATCATTGCGTAGGTGGCCGGGTCTTCCTTGGGGATCGTCGCCAGGCACAGGTCGTGGCCACGGTGGCGACGCAGCAGGTCGAAACAGCGGCGGATCGCGCTGAGCATGCCCAGGGCGAGGATATCCACCTTGAGCAGGCCGACGGCGTCGAGGTCGTCCTTGTCCCACTGGATGATGGTGCGCTCGGCCATCGCCGCATTTTCCACCGGCACCAGGGTGTCCAGCGGGTGTTCGGAAATCACGAAGCCGCCGGGGTGCTGGGACAGGTGCCGGGGGAAGCCGATCAGTTGCTGGGTCAGCGCGAGTATGCGGCGCAGCACCGGGCTGTCGGGGTCGAAACCGCCCTCGCGCAGGCGTTCCAGGGGCGGCGCTTGGTCACTCCAGCGCCCGCAGCACTCGGCCAGGGCATTGACCTGGTCCGGCGGCAAACCCAGGGCCTTGGCCACATCGCGCACCGCGCCGGCACCGTGGTAGCTGCTGACCACCGCCGTCAGTGCTGCGCGGGTGCGGCCGTAGCGCTGGAACACGTATTGCAGCACCTCTTCGCGGCGTTCGTGTTCGAAGTCGACGTCGATGTCCGGCGGCTCGTTACGCTCCCGGGACAGGAAGCGCTCGAACAGCATGTTCATCAGGCTCGGGTTGATCTCGGTGATGCCCAAGGCGAAACACACCGCCGAGTTGGCCGCCGAACCCCGGCCCTGGCACAGGATCGAACGGCTGCGGGCAAAGCGCACGATGTCATGCACCGTGAGGAAATAGCTTTCATAGCCCAGCTCGCTGATCAGTTCCAACTCGCGGTCGATCTGCTGCCGGGTCTTGGCGCCGACCCCTTGCGGCCAGCGCCGGGCGATGCCTTCTTCGGTGACGGCGCGCAGCCAGGATCGGGCGTCATGGCCGGCGGGCACCAGCTCACGCGGATAGTGGTAGCGCAGTTGGCTGAGGTCGAAGGTGCAACGGCGCGCGATGGCCAGGGTTTCGTCGAGCAACGACGGCGGATACAACGCCTGTAACGCCGACAGGCTGCGCAGATGCCGCTCGCCATTGGGATGCAGGCGCGTGCCGGCTTCGGCCACCGGTACGTGATGGCGGATGGCGGTCATGGTGTCTTGCAGGGCGCGGCGGCCGCGGGCATGCATATGCACATCGCCGCAGGCCACCGCCGGGAGCTGCAGGCTGGCGGCCAGGGCCAGGCGTTGCTCCAGGTGACGCGCATCGTCCTGCCCGCAATGCAGATGCACCGCCAGCCACAGGCGCTCGGCGAAGGTACGGCGCAGCCATTGGATCGAGGCCTGGGTGTCGCTGTCTTCGGCAATCCAGAGCGCCAACAGGCCGGGCAGCGGTTGGTCGAAGTCTTCTGGCAGCAGGCGATAACGGCCCTTCTCCGCCCGCCGCCGGGCCAGGGTGATCAAGCGGCACAGGTGCTGGTAGCCGCTGAGGTCTTCCACCAGCAGTAGCAGTTTCGGGCCGTTTTCGACGCGCATCTCACTGCCGATGATCAGCGGCAAACCCACCGCTTTCGCCGCCTGCCAGGCGCGCACGATGCCAGCCAGGGTGCATTCGTCAGTGATCGCCAGGGCGCTGTAGCCCTCGCGCTTGGCCCGCTCGAACAACTCCAGCGCCGTGGAGGCGCCGCGCTGGAAGCTGAAGTTGGACAGGCAATGCAGCTCGGCGTAACTCATGCGAACCAGCCTTGCAGCCACAACCCGTCGCATTGTCCCACGGTGCGGTAGGCCCAGCCTTGCTGGCCGGCGCGGGTCTGGATCAGGTAATAGTCGCGGCGGATATCGGCGCCATCCCACCAGCCCGATTCGATGCGCTCCGGGCCCTTCAGGATCTGCACGCCCGCCTCGGCCAGCAAGGTCGGCTCGGCGAGCAGCCAGCCGGGGCGTTGCACGTTGTTCAAAGTAGGGCACGGGTTTTTATCGGTCGCCGCTTGCCAGGCACATTCGGGGCGGTGGTCGGCGTGAAAGCGCAGGCCGTGTACCGCCTCATCGCCAAGCCGGGCGCGCAGGCGTTCGCGCAGTTGCGCCCAGGGCAGGGTCTGTTGCGGGCGGTCGTCGAACAGGTCCTGGCGTTGCGGCACGAACACCGGCAGGTCCTGGGCCACCAGGCGAACACCGCGCACGGGGGACGTCACTTGCACCTGCTCCAGACGCCCGCGGGCCAGTTCGAACAGCATCGGCGCTTCACGCTCGGCGCTGAGCAGGCCGACCGGGATCACGCTGTCGGGGGCCTGGGCGTGTTCCAGGTGCAGGGCGAAACGCTGGACGCCACTGTCGCGGCCACAGAGGAAGGCGGACAGGTCGCCGGTCAGGCGGCGCAGCGGGAATAACAGGGCCTGGTGGGATTGCACGTCGTAGTTCAGCTCGATGCGTACATCGAAGCGGTCCGGCGGCTGATAGAAGCCCAGCGCCAACGGCCGCTGCCCGCTCAGGGCATCCAGATGCTTGAGCAACGCCGCATCGAAGCGCCGCGCCAGTGTGTGCCGGGGCAACGCCTGCACCTGGGCCAGGCTGCGCAAGCCCATGCGCGACAAGGCGATAGCGGCCTGCGGGTCCAGGCCGGCGCGGTCGATGGGCAGTGGCGCCAAGGCCTGCATCAACGCGTGATCATCGGCCACGGCCAGGCCATCGTAGCGGTTCGCCAGCACCCGCGCCGCCGCCGGGTTGGGCGCAGCGACGATGCGATGACGAAAGCCCAGCTCGCTCAGCTCTTTGCGCAGGCGGGCCTCGAAGCGCGGCCAGGGCCCGAACAGGCCCAGGCTCGACTCGATCTCAAACAGCAAGGCGCGCGGGTAAAACACGCTGACCTGGGAACTGAACTGGTAGGCCCAGGCCGCCAGAAACTGCTGCCAGCGTTCGATCTCCACGGGGTCGTATTCGGCGCAGGCAAAGGTTTTGACCAGCGCATGCGCCGCCGTCAGCGATTGACCGGAGCGCAGGCCCAAGGCATGCGCGGCCGCGTTGACGGTTTGCAGGACGCGCCGCTGCGGCGTGCCGGCCAGCAGCGCCAGCGGCTCGTGCGGCGTCGGATGCATACGCTGCACCGCGTCCAGCGCCAATTGCGGGAAGACAATACACACCCAGCGCATGCCAACCTCAGTGCCCGGCCAGCGCAATCGGCGCCGGGTGGGCCAGCCCGCCCCGGCACTTGAGCACCCGCACTTGCGCGGGCCGGGCGTCGACCGCCAGGCGCAGAGCGGCCGGCGAGGCGTTGAGCGCGTCACTCAGGGCGCGCCAGGCAAACGCCAGGGTCTGCCCGGTTTCCGCCGCCACCTGCAAGCGCCGCAAGGCACGATCATCGGCCTTGCGCGGCCAGCACAACACCGCACCGCAACTGCCCGAACGCAGGCACTGCTCGACCGCCCACAACGCATCCCGCTCCTCGGCCCGGACCACCGCGAGCTGACGCAAATCCACCCCGGCGTTCTGCCAGGCGTGGGGGTACGGCGTGTAGGGCGGCGCCACCAGCACTATGCGCTCTCCCGCCGCCGACAAACGTGCCAGGGTCGGCAACACCAGTTGCAGTTCGCCCACGCCGTCCTTGGCCATGAGGATTTCGCTGAGGGCCGACTCCGGCCAGCCGCCCGTGGGCAGCACCGCATCCAGCGCCGCCAGCCCCGTGGGGTGAACACTGGCCGGTGGCGCGGCGGGCCGGCCCTTCCACACGCGCCCGCCATTGAACAGCGCGTCCAGGGCAACGACGGCGCCCATCAGCCTTGCCTCACCAGGCCGCAGAACACGCCTTCGATGGCCAGGTCCTGATCGGGCCCGACCACGATGGGTTGATACGCGGGGTTGCGCGGCAGCAGCCGCACGCTGTCGCCATTGCGTTCGAAACGTTTGATGGTGACTTCACCGTCCAGGCGCGCCACCACAATCTGCCCGTTCACGGCTTCGGCACTGCGGCGCACGCCCACCAAATCGCCGTCGAGGATGCCGTCTTCGATCATTGAGTCGCCCTGCACCCGCAACAGATAGTCCGGGGTTTTCGCGAAAGTGGCCGGGTCGAGTTGCAGGCGGCTGTGGACTTCGGCATCGGCGCCGATGGGCAAACCGGCGGCGACACGGCCCAGGACCGGGACGTCCAGCCATTCGGGCCGCGCTGGCGGGTTGAGCAGGCGAATGCCACGGGCCTGGTTGGGGTTGACTTCGATGAAGCCGGCTTCGGTCAGGGCCACAACGTGTTTGCGGGCGACGCTGCGGGAGGCGAAGCCGAATGCCTCAGCGATCTCGGCGAGGCTGGGGGATTGGCCTTGTTGCGCGATACGGTCGCGGATGAAGGTCAGGATGGCGGTGCGGCGGGGGGTTAGGGTTGTCATGGAGTACATTTGTACTCTTGTGGGAAATTTCTGACAAGTGCCGGTAGTCGGGGGTTGGGGTTGGGGTTGTGTGTATATCCGTTATTTAGGTAACGGCAGCTATTGGTTCCGCTCTTACAGCGGGTCACTTTGGAAAAAAAGCCCCAAAGTAACCAAAGTGCTCTTGCACCACCACTCGGTGCCTCGCCTAGGCTCGGCATGCCCTCACTCCGGCTTGAATCCGTGGGCCGCCGTCATGGGCCATCCCTGGCCCAGGACGGCTAACCCGGCGTCCTGCCGGGTTGCCCACGGATTCAAGCCTGCGTTCGGCCAGCGTGGTTTTACGGGGCGCCTAAGATCAAAAGCCAGAGCCAGAGCCAGAGCAAAGTGAGGTCTATCTGATCCATGGAGATCAAAATGTGGGAGGGGGCTTGCCCCCGATGGCGGTGGATCAGTCATGCATGTAGTGACTGACACACTGCCATCGGGGGCAAGCCCCCTCCCACATTTTTGACCGGGTTCGGCTCGCAGAGTCAGGTCGGCTACAAGGCCGCTTTGCTTTTGATCTGAGGCACACCGAGCCTAGTTTTGGCTACTTTTGAGAAAACGGATATCGACACGCCCCACTCTCACCATCCCTCTTTCAACATCCGCAATTCCAGATGCTGCAACAGCATGATGGTCTTCCCATCCACGATCTCACCGCTCGCCACCATCGCCAACGCCCGCTCGAACCCCAGTTCCAGTACCTCGATGTCCTCGCCTTCCTCTTCGATCCCGCCGCCCATTCCCACCCGATCCTCCGGTTGGTATTCGCCGAGGAAAAAGTGAATCCGCTCCGTCACCGATCCCGGGCTCATGAATGCCGCATAGATCTTCTCCACATGCCCCACGCGATAGCCCGTCTCTTCTTCGGCTTCCAGGCGAATGCGTTCCTCGGGGCTGGCGTTGTCCAGCAACCCGGCCGCGGCTTCGATCAGGTAACCCGGGTAGTCGTTGACGAAGGTGGGCATGCGGAACTGTCGGATCAGCAGCACAGTGCGCTGGGCGCGGTTGTACAGCAGGATGGTCGCGCCGTTGCCCCGGTCGTACACTTCGCGGGTCTGGGCCTGCCAGCTGCCGTCGCGGCGGCGCAGGTCGAAGCTGTATTTTTTCAGCAGGTACCAATTCTCCGAGAGCGTCTCTTCGGCGGTGATGCGAACGGGGCTGTTGTCCATGGTCGGGCCTTTGCTCAAAGGAGCAGGAGCATGTCGCGCCAGCAACGCCAACGTCAAGCCGGTCGCATACCGCTACAATCGGGCCCCATAAAAAGTCTCTGCAAGGGCAAGGCAATGTCGCTGCATATCCCGACGCTACTGATAGTCGCCGTGTTCGTGTTCTGCCTGATGGGCCTGCTCACCGTGCATGCCTGGAGCCGTGGCCGTGAACCGACCCTGGGCTATCTCGGCATCATGCTGCTGCTCGCCACCCTGGGCACCGGGCTGATCGCGGTGCGCGGCGTGGGCCTGGATTTTGTCGCGTTGATCCTCGGCAATGTCGTGCTGTTGCTCAGCGCCGCGATGAACTGGACCGCCATGCGCGCTTTCGTGCAGCGCAAGCCGAGCCTGCCGGGGATCTTTGCCGGGTGTGGCGTGTGGCTGTTGATGTGCCTGTTGCCGCAGTTCTATGGTTCGCTGTCGGCGCGGGTCACCCTGTATTCGCTGCTGGCGGCCGGTTATGGCGTGCTGTCGGCCCTGGAGCTGTGGCGCAACCGCGCGACCCTGGAAGTCGCCTACGCTCCCGCGCTGGCGCTGATCCTTTGGCACACCGCGTTCTATGGCATACGCGCAATCACCGACGCCGGCCTGCCGCTGAAAAACGCCCAGGCCTCGGGGGGTGAAGGCGTGCCGTTTTTCTCGTTCATGCTGTTTGAATCGATGCTGTATGCCATCGGCATTGCCTACATCACCCTGGCGATGGTCAAGGAGCGTGCCGAGTTGCGCTTCAAGGCCGCCGCCTTCAGCGATGCGCTGACCGGCGCCGGCAACCGCCGCGCCTTTATGCTCAAGGGCGAAAAACTGCTGGCCGACTGCAGCCGTCGCCAGCGCAGCGCGGCCCTGCTGCTGTGCGACCTGGACCACTTCAAGCGCCTGAACGACAGCTTCGGCCACCCCATGGGCGACCAGGCGCTGATCGCCTTCAGCCAGATGACGCGGGCCATGCTGCGCAGCGGTGATGTGTTTGCGCGTATCGGCGGTGAAGAGTTCGCCTGCCTGCTGGCCGACAGCGATGCGGCCGGGGCGTTTGAAGTGGCCGAGCGCATCCGTCGCGGGTTTGCCGAACTGGACCTGCTGACGCCGGGGTTCTTGAGCGTGAGCATCGGCATCGTCACCACCACGGCGGCAGGCCACGACCTCTCATACTTACTGTCCCAAGCCGACCAGGCGCTGTACCAGGCCAAGGCCTATGGACGCAATCGCGTGCAGGTGGTGACGCTCGCCTGAGCGGACGACGCTTGAATGCCGCAATACTTTGCAAGCAATCAGTAAACGCCTAATCTACGGGCATTCCGTGGCGGATACCGCCTTGCCGGTGCGCTGGCTGCTGTCGCAGAAATTCGATTCCATCGACAAGATTGCCGACATCCATATGCCGCTGCTGGTGGTCCACGGCCTGGACGACCGCTACGTTCCCCCACGGTTCAGCGAGCAATTATTTGCCGCCGCCCAGGAACCCAAGCGCCTGTTGCTGGTGCCCGGCGCCAGCCACAACAACAGCATGAGCCTGGCCGGGCGCAGCTATCGCAAAGCGCTGGACAACCTGATGCAAGCGAAGATGCCGACACAGGTTGTCACCCACTCAACCGGGCGCGCCAACGACTCATAAAATGTGTTTTCGGCACTGGGTTCGCGCGGGGCTGTCAAGCGTAAACCCAGCCTATGCTGGCCCGCGCCAGAAGTTGATCAAATATTGATCTTGGGTTGAATCGCCAACCCCTGCCGGGCCCTCGCAAAGTTATCCACAGAGATACCCACGGTTTTCGTGGACAACTCTTTTTATTTTTTTACGATTTTTTTGCTCAGCCCGCGCCTTGGGGAAAGGTGCCAGGCAGCAAAATTTCGCGATTCACATCGCGTATATCGTTATACCCGCACAGCGCCATCGACACGTCCAACTCGCGGGCGATGATCTCCAGCGCCTTGGTCACCCCCGCTTCACCCATCGCGCCCAAACCGTACAAATGCGGGCGACCGATCAGGGTGCCTTTGGCGCCCAATGCCATGGCCTTGAGCACGTCCTGGCCGGAACGGATACCGCCGTCGAGCCACACTTCAATACGCTCGCCCACCGCCTCGACGATCGCCGGCAATTGGCTGATGCTCGACGGCGCGCCATCCAACTGACGACCGCCGTGGTTACTCACCACCAACGCATCGGCGCCGGCATTCGCCGCCAGGCGCGCATCTTCCACATCGAGGATGCCCTTGATGATCAACTTGCCGCCCCAGCATTTCTTGATCCATTCCACATCGTCCCAACTCAGGCGCGGGTCGAACTGTTGGGCGGTCCATGCCGACAGCGAACTCATGTCCGCCACACCTTTGACATGCCCGACGATATTGCCGAAGCCATGACGCTTGGTGCCGAGCATGCCCATCACCCAGCGCGGCTTGGTCATCATGTTGAGGATATTCGGCAGGGTCAGTCTGGGCGGCGCCGACAGGCCGTTGATCAGGTCCTTGTGACGTTGGCCGAGGATCTGCAGGTCCAGGGTCAACACCAACGCATCGACACCGGCGGCCTTGGCGCGCTCGATCAACTGCTCGATAAAGGCGCGGTCGCGCATCACATAGAGTTGAAACCAGAACGGCTGGCCGACCTGTTCGGCGATGTCTTCCAGGGAGCAGATGCTCATGGTCGACAAGGTGTAGCGCAGGCCAAAGGCAGCAGCGGCACGAGCGGTGAGAATCTCACCATCGGCATGCTGCATCCCGGCCAGGCCGGTGGGCGCCAGGGCGACTGGCATGGCCATGTCCTGGCCGATCATGGTGGCGCGGATCGAACGTTTATCGATATTGCGCGCCACCCGTTGGCGGAATTTGATCTGGGCAAAATCGCTTTCATTCGCCCGGTAAGTGCTTTCAGTCCAAGAGCCGGAATCGGCGTAGTCGTAAAACATCCTTGGAACACGTTTTTGCGCCAGCTTGCGTAAGTCTTCGATGGTTGTGATCAACGACATCTGCGTCACCTCTCCCTGAACTGAGTAGGAAGAGTAACCGCCCATCCGCCGTACAACCAGCCATTGCGTTGATTGATCAGGCCGCTGACGGCTCGTCCGTGGCAGGTGGCTCGGGGGTGAGTCCCCAGTCGCCGTGCTCGTACCAGTCATCGCCGATCATCTCGGCCGGGTGCATGGTACGGTCGGCGCCGTTGCCACAGGCCAGATCGGTCGTGGCGCAATAACGGTCGCAGCCCCAGCAGATGCGTTCGGGGTGCTTGGGGTGCAGCGGAAAAGGCTTGGCCATGATGAGGTTCCCTACCGGCGAACAATAGAGTCAACCTAACCTGCTCGAGGGGGCATGGCCTTGACTGCAGTCAAGGTTGGCCAACATGAAATATCGCAGAAACTTGACAAGAATCATTATTATTTACGATCAACCTTCCTAGACTCGGGTTCTTTCCCCTCACCCGTCAGGAAGCCTCCATGCGTATTCCTTCTACTGTGTCCCTGGTCCTGCTGTTGTCCACCTCTGCGGCGTTCGCCAAGGAGTACCCGATCGGCGAGCCGCAGCACTGCCCAGGCCTGGAAATCGGCGCGGTGTACCTGCAACCGATCGAAATGGCACCCGCCGGCATGATGCGCGCCACGGCCGACTCCGACGTCCACCTTGAAGCCGATGTGCGCGCCACGGCGGACAATGCCCAAGGCTTCCAGGAAGGCAGTTTCGTGCCGTACCTGAACCTGTCCTTTACGTTGAAAAAGCAAGGCAGCGACACGCCGATCACCGGTGATTTCCACGCCATGGTCGCCAATGACGGGCCGCACTACGGCGACAACGTCAAGCTGCAAGGCCCGGGCAAATACACCCTGACCTTCAGCGTATTGCCGCCCAGCGGCCACCAGTCCCTGGGCCGCCATACCGACAAGGAAACCGGGGTCGCACCGTGGTTCGAACGCTGCGAAGTCCACTACGAATTCGTCTATGCCGGCATCGGCAAGAAAGGCGGTTACTGATGCGTCGCGCCTTGCTGCTGGGCAGCTTGCTGCTGAGCGGCGCGGCCCTGGCGGCGCCGTTGCCGACCTATGAACTGACCTTGCAGGACGGCCACTTCATCCCGCCGCAACTCACGGTCAAGGCCGGCGAGCGCTTCAAGATCGTGCTGCACAACCTCGGCCAAGGCCCGGCCGAATTCGAGAGCACGCCGCTGCGCGTGGAGAAAGTCTTGTCGCCCGGCGTGACCACCTTCGTCGTGATCCACCCGCTCACGCCGGGGTTGTATCCATTCTTTGACGAGTTCAACCCACAGTTGCCCGAAGGCAGCATCCTCGCCCAATAGCCCCGGGAGCCGTTGATGAATCAATCGATGTTTATTGTCTGGCGCGAAAGCGTCGAGGCGCTGCTGGTGATCGGCATTCTGCAGGTCTGGATCAGCCGCCAGACCGCGCACTCGCGCCTGGGGCGTTTCCTGTGGGCCGGGGTGGTCCTGGGCTTGTTCTGCTCGGCCGGCCTGGCCGGCTTGATGCTGTGGGCCGGTGAGGCCATGACCGGCCCCCAGGGCGAATGGCTGCAAGCGGCGCTGACGTTATTGGCCAGCGGCCTGATGGTGCAGATGGTGTTCTGGATGCATCGTCACGCGGCCACACTCAAAAACACCCTGGTACGCGAAGCCGATGAACGCCTGGCGCGCCAGGGCGGTTGGGGCGTGTTGCTATTGACGCTGTTGGCGGTGAGCCGCGAAGGCAGTGAAACCGTGGTGTTTCTGTACGGTGCCGGCGCGCGTCTGCAGGGCCCGGCGCTGAACCTGTTCGCGATCGGCGGCGTGCTGGGCCTGGTGTTGGCGGGGCTCACGGTGCTGTTGTTGCGCAGTACGCGGCGCTTCATTTCCTGGTCGCTGTTTTTCGCCCTCAGCGAAGCGCTGTTGCTGCTGCTCGGCGGGGCTTTGCTGGTGGCGGCCGTGGACCGTATCAGCGGGCAATTGCTGGCGATGGACATGCCCGAGTGGGTCTATTCAAGCTTCGGTGAAAGCCGCTGGGACAGCAGCACCCTGCTCAGCGACAGCCACGGCCTGGGCGCGATGTTGGCTGACTTTGTCGGCTACCGCGCCGCGCCGAGCCTGGTCACCGTGCTGGTGCTGCTCGGTTATTGGCTGTGGGTGGGCAACGGCCTGCGCCGTTCGCGGCACGCGGCATGAGCTGGCTGCAGCGCCTGGGCGATGGCATGCGCCGCCATGGGCGCTTGATCCGTGCCGTGCAATGGGCGGTGGTGCTGGTCTACGCCGTGCTGCTGGTGCTGCCGGCGCTGCTGCCGTTGCCGGACAGCCAGGCGCGCCTGGTGAACAACCTGACGCTGCTCGCGCAATTCATCTTCTGGGGCCTCTGGTGGCCGTTCGTGTTGCTGTCGATGGTGTTGTTCGGGCGCCTGTGGTGCGGCGTGCTCTGCCCGGAAGGTTCCCTGAGCGAATGGGCCAGCCAGCACGGGCGCGGCCTCGGTATTCCGCGCTGGCTGCGCTGGGGCGGCTGGCCGACGCTGGGCTTTTGCCTGACCACCCTCTATGGCCAATTGATCAGCGTGTATGACTACGCCCAGGCGGCCCTGTTGATTCTCGGCGGCTCGACCCTCGGCGCGGTGATCGTCGGCCTGTTGTTCGTGCGCGGCAAGCGCGTGTGGTGTCGGTACCTGTGCCCGGTCAGCGGCGTCTTCGCCCTGCTCGCCCGCCTGGCGCCAGTGCATTTCGCGGTGGATGAGCAACGCTGGAAAGCCAACGACGCGCCCCGCCTGCCGCTGCCCAACTGCGCGCCGCTGCTGGATATCCGCCGCCTGCAAGGGGCCAGCGAGTGCCATGCCTGCGGCCGTTGCAGCGGGCAACGCGGCGCGGTGCAACTGATCGCCCGCTCGTGCAATCAGGAGATCCTGCAGGCGCCGCGGCAACCCGGCTCAGTGTGGGACGCGCGGCTGTTGCTGTTTGGTGTGATCGGCCTGGCGATGGGGGCGTTTCAATGGACCGTCAGTCCGTGGTTTATCGCGCTCAAACAAACCCTGGCGACGTGGCTGGTCGGCCATGACTGGCTGTGGCCGCTGCAAGACAACGCGCCATGGTGGCTGCTCACTCATTATCCGCAGCTCAATGACAGCTTCAGTTGGTTGGATGGCTTGTGCATTGTGTTGTATCTGGGGGGGAGTTCGTTGGTATTGGGGGGCGGCTGCTGGCTGCTGCTGCGGTTGGCCGCGTGGGTGGCGGGTGATCGTGCACTGTTTCGGCCCTTGGCGCTGACGCTGACGCCCCTCGGTGGTGCGGGTTTGTTCCTGGGGTTGTCGGCGACCACGGTGAAGTTGTTGCGGTATGAGGGGTTGGGGTTGGCTTGGGTGCAATCGGCGCGGGCCGTGTTGTTGATGGCGGCGGTTGGGTGGTGTTTGTGGTTGGGGTGGCGGCAGCTTCGGGGGGTTGGGGGGCTGCGGCGTTGGGGTGGGTGGTTGTGTGTGGGGTTGAGTGTTGGGTTGGTGGGGGGTGGATGGTGGTTGCAGTTTTGGGGGTGGGGTTGAGTACATATCCGTTGTTTAGGTTACGGCAGCTATTGGTTCCGCTCTTACAGCGGGTCACTTTGGAAAAGCCTGTACGGACCGGACACATGGTTGACGGGGCGCCTAAGATCAAGATCAAAAGCCAGAGCCAGAGCCAGAGCCAGAGCAAGAGCAGAACGAGTTCTATCTGATCCATGGAGATCAAAATGTGAGAGGGGGCTTGCCCCCGATGGCGGTGGATCAGTCATGCATGTAGTGACTGACACACTGCCATCGGGGGCAAGCCCCCTCCCACATTTCTGACCGAGTTCGGCTTGCAGGATCAGGTCGGCTATAAGGCCCCGCCCAAGAGCAAGAGCCAGAGCAGAACGAGTTCTATCTGATCCATGGAGATCAAAATGTGAGAGGGGGCTTGCCCCCGATAGCGGTGGATCAGTCATGCATGTAGTGACTGACACACTGCCATCGGGGGCAAGCCCCCTCCCACATTTCTGACCGAGTTCGGCTTGCAGGATCAGGTCGGATATAAGGCCGCGCCCAAGAGCAAGAGCAGAACGAGCTCTATCTGATCCATGGAGATCAAAATGTGGGAGGGGGCTTGCCCCCGATGGCGGTGGATCAGTCATGCATGTAGTGACTGACACACTGCCATCGGGGCAAGCCCCCTCCCACATTTCTGACCGAGTTCGGCTTGCAGGATCAGGTCGGATATAAGGCCGCGCCCAAGAGCAAGAGCAGAACGAGCTCTATCTGATCCATGGAGATCAAAATGTGAGAGGGGGCTTGCCCCCGATAGCGGTGGATCAGTCATGCATGTAGTGACTGACACACTGCCATCGGGGGCAAGCCCCCTCCCACATTTCTGACCGAGTTCGGCTTGCAGGATCAGGTCGGATATAAGGCCGCGCCCAAGAGCAAGAGCAGAACGAGCTCTATCTGATCCATGGGGATCAAAATGTGGGAGGGGGCTTGCCCTCGATGGCGGTGGATCAGTCATGCATGTAGTGACTGACACACTGCCATCGGGGGCAAGCCCCCTCCCACATTTCTGACCGAGTTCGGCTTGCAGGATCAGGTCGGATATAAGGCCGCGCCCAAGAGCAAGAGCAGAACGAGCTCTATCTGATCCATGGAGATCAAAATGTGGGAGGGGGCTTGCCCCCGATGGCGGTGGATCAGTCATGCATGTAGTGACTGACACACTGCCATCGGGGGCAAGCCCCCTCCCACATTTTTTGACCGCGTTGGGCTTTCAGGATCAGGTCGGCTATAAGGCCGCCGCGCGTTGGTTACTTCTCGGGTTGGCCATTACCGAAGAAACGCATCGCTACACCACCTAAACCTTAAACCGCGCCACCGTCTGATGCAGTTCCCCCGCCATCCCTGCCAGATCATGCCCCGCCGTTTCGGTATGCAAGGCCCCTTGCAATACCTGTTGCGACAGGTTCCGAATCCCCACCAGGTTGCGATCCACTTCCCGCGCCACCAGTGCCTGTTCTTCGGTGGCGCTGGCAATCATCAAGTTGCGTTCATTGATCTGCGAAATCGAGCGGGTGATTTCATCCAGCGCCTCCCCCGAGCGTTGCGCTACGCCCAAGGTCGCCTGCACCCGTTCGCTGCTGCTGTGCATGGCGGCCACGGCGTGTTCGGTGTCCTGGCGGATGTTGCCGATCATCTGCTCGATCTCCTGGGTCGAGGTCTGGGTACGATGGGCCAGGGCGCGCACTTCATCGGCGACCACCGCAAAACCACGCCCGGCATCGCCGGCACGGGCCGCTTCGATCGCGGCGTTGAGAGCCAGCAGATTGGTCTGGTCGGCGATGCTGCGGATCACATCCAGCACGCCGCTGATGTCTTGCACGCGGCCGGCGAGTTGCTGGATGCGTTCGGAGGTTTCCACCACGCCGGTGGCCAGGGTGTTGATCGAGGCCACGGTTTCCTGCACCTGCGCCCGCCCAAGCTGGGCGGTCTGTTCCGACAGGCGCGAGGCTTCGCTGGTGCTCACCGCGTTGCGCGCGACTTCATCGACGGCGGCGGTCATTTCGTTCACCGCGGTGGCGGCCTGTTCGATTTCCTGGCCCTGCAACTGCAGGCTGCTGCTGGTCTGGCTGCTGACCGCGCTCAACTCTTCGGATGAACTGGCCACGCCATCCACCGAAGCGGCGATCTGCCGGACCATCTGGTTGAGGTTCTGCTGCATCTGGTGCAGGTTGCGCATCACGCTGCCGTCGGCACTGTTGCCCAGCGGCACCTCGATGGTCAGGTCGCCCTGGGCGATATGGCTGAGCACCCGCGCCACCTCGTCCGGCTCGCCGCCCAAAGGCCGGGTGACGCTGCGCGTGACGATCACGGCGGCCGCCACGACCAGGCTCACGCATAGCAGGAATAATCCGATCATCGTGCGGCGCGCATCGTCGTAGAGAATTTGCGCAGCCTGCTCGCGCTCGACGAACAGTCGGCCTTGCATGGCCATCAACGCATCGAGGCTCTTGAACACCTCAAGCTCGGCCGGCACCACCTGCTGTTTGAGCTGGGCCAGGCCCTGCTCGCGGGCGCCCTGCTTGATCAGCGCCTGCACCTGGGTAAAGGCCGCGACGTAGGTTTCCCGATGGGTTTTCAACGCGGCATAGGCCGCCTTGCCTTCGGTGGTATCGAACAGTGGCTCCAGGGTGGCGAACGCCTGGGTAATGCGCTGCCGGGTGGTGCCAATGGCCTCTTGGGCCTGCTGGTTATCCTGGTCGATCAGCAGGTCGCGGGTGTTGCGCCCGTTATCGCGCACGCCGGTGGCGATCACCATGATCGGTGCGATTTTCGGCCAGTCCTGCTGCACGATCTGTTCGGACTGTTGCTTGAGGGTTGCCAGGTCATGCAAGGCGTAAAACACCAAACCGACCAGAGCCAGCGGCGCAATCGCGAAGCCGATGACAATGCGTTGTGCCGTGGTTAACTGCGTCATTCTAAACATTCCTTGATGAATACCTGCCCAAAACGGGCAGCATCTTTAAAAATCCTGGGAGGGCGATCGGTCACCCTCGTAATACAAAAGCCGGAAACAACTCGCGCATGCAGCCCCATAACTCCGGCAATGCCATCTGTGCCGGGGCAATCGGCAGTTGCTCATCGAGCATGCTTGCCGTGCGGACCATCTGCACGGCGAAGCGCTTGACACCACTGGCTTGCAAACGCTGGGCCAGGCGCAGCAGGCGCGACGTATCAATCAGATGCCAATGCACCGTGGTGCGGCACTCGTAGTCCACGCCACTGGCCAGCAAGGTCTCCAAACTGCGCCAATTGGCGACGCCGCTGCCTTTGACCTGGGTGACCAGTTGATAGTCCTCGACCAGGGCCTTCACATCGAAGCCCACCCAGTCGGCATGGCGCAGCGCATTGGCAAAGCCTGCCGGTTTGATCCCCGCACTGTGCAGGCCCACGCGAAAGCCCATGGCGCGTACCTCGTCCATCGCCGCTGGCAAACCTTCCTGCAAGGTCGGCTCACCGCCGCTGAACACCACTGCGTCCAACAGGTCCTGGCGGCGCTGCAAAAACAGCAAAACCCGGCGCCAATCGATCTCCGCGCTACCGCGCGGTGCAATCAGGTCCGGGTTATGGCAGTAACGACAGCGCCAGGCACAACCCTGGCAGAACAGCACACAAGCGAGCATGCCGGGGTAGTCGAGGGTGGTCAGGGGCACCATGCCCCCAACCCGTAGCATTCGACTCATTGGCGCCCGGCCGCGCAAGCCGCTTCGGTAAAGTGAACACGCTCCTTGTGTTCGGACTGTTTGCCGGGGTTGAACGCGGACACCGGCCGGTGGTAACCCATCACCCGGGTCCAGACTTCGCAGCGCTGACGTTGTGGCTGGGATGTTTGCATGGTGAATCTCCTTGCGGGTTGAAAAACAGGTTCAAGACTGGGCGGCAAGCGCGAGGATCTCATCGCACTTGGGGCAGAACTCGTGTTCGCCGGCGAGGTAGCCGTGTACCGGACAGATCGAGAAGGTCGGGGTCACGGTCAGGTACGGCAGGCGGAAACGCCCCAGCGCTTTGCGCACCAATTGCTTGCAGGCCTGCGCCGAGGAAATCTGTTCGGCCATATACAGGTGCAGCACGGTGCCGCCGGTGTATTTGCATTGCAGTTCGTCTTGCAGCTCGAGGGCTTCGAAGGGGTCTTCGGTGAAGCCCACCGGCAGTTGCGACGAGTTGGTGTAGTACGGCGCATCCAGGCTGCCGGCTTGCAGGATGTCCGGGTAGCGCTTGCGGTCTTCCTTGGCGAAGCGGTAGGTGGTGCCTTCCGCCGGTGTGGCTTCGAGGTTGTAGAGGTGACCGGTTTCTTCCTGGAAGCGCAGCAAGGTGGCGCGCACATGGTCGAGCAGGCGCAGGGCGAACGCGCGGCCTTCTTCGGTGTGCGTGCCCTGCGTGTCATCCGTGAAATTGCGCAGCATCTCGTGCATGCCGTTGAGGCCGATAGTGGAGAAATGGTTGCGCAACGTCCCCAGGTAACGCTTGGTGTAGGGGTACAACCCGGCGTCCATGTGGTGCTGGATCACCTTGCGCTTGACCTCCAGGCTTTCCATGGCCATTTCCATCAGGCTGTCCAGACGTTGCAGCAAGCCGCTGGTGTCGCCCTTGAACAGGTAACCGAGGCGCGCGCAGTTGATTGTCACCACGCCCAGCGAGCCGGTCTGCTCCGCCGAACCGAACAGCCCGCCGCCGCGTTTGAGCAGCTCACGCACGTCCAGTTGCAGGCGACAGCACATGGAGCGCACCTGGTTGGGTTGCATGTCCGAATTGAGGAAGTTCTGGAAATACGGCAGGCCATAGCGCGCGGTCATCTCGAACAGGCGGTCGGCGTTCTCGCTGTCCCAGGGGAAATCATGGGTGATGTTGTAGGTCGGAATCGGGAAGGTGAACACCCGCCCCTTGGCATCCCCGGCCTGCATCACTTCGATGTAGGCGCGGTTGATCAGCTCCATTTCCGTTTGCAGGTCGCCATAGGCAAACGGCATTTCCTTACCACCGATCACCGGCACCTGCTCGCGCAAGTCTTCCGGGCAGACCCAATCGAAGGTCAGGTTGGTGAATGGCGTCTGGGTGCCCCAGCGCGACGGCACGTTGAGGTTGTAGATGAACTCCTGCACCGCCTGGCGCACCTCGGGGTAGCTCAACTGGTCTTTGCGCACATAAGGCGCAAGATAGGTGTCGAACGAGCTGAACGCCTGGGCGCCGGCCCATTCGTTTTGCAGGGTGCCGAGGAAGTTGACCATCTGCCCCAGGGCACTGCTCAAATGCTTGGGCGGCCCCGCTTCGACGCGACCCGGCACGCCATTGAGGCCTTCGTGCAGCAACGAACGCAGCGACCAACCGGCGCAGTAGCCGGCGAGCATGTCGAGGTCGTGGATATGCAGATCCGCCTCACGGTGCGCGCGGCCGATCTGCTGGCTGTAGACCTCGTCCAGCCAGTAATTGGCAGTGACCTTGCCCGACACGTTCAGCACCAGCCCGCCGAGGGAATACCCCTGGTTGGCATTGGCCTGCACACGCCAGTCTTCACGGTCGAGGTATTCGTTCATCGAGGTGGCGACTTCCACCAGGGTCTTGCGGTCACGGCGCAAGCGACCGTGCTGTTCGCGGTAGACGATATACGCGCGCATCGACAGGAAGTAACCGGCGTCCATCAACACCCGCTCGACACTGTCCTGGATCTGCTCCACATCCAGCCGTTCGATGCCGCGCAGCCGCGCCAGTACCGCACCGAGCAACAGGTCGACCTCGGCCTCCCGATACTCGCCGGTGGCATTGCCGGCGGCGATCAGCGCCTGACGGATTTTTTCGGCGTCGAAGGCAACGAGGCTACCGTCGCGTTTGTGCAGGCGGTTACTGACCAGCGGGCTGAGCATGCTTTGCATTGGAAGGCTCCAGACACTACATATAGATTTAATAAATCTTTGAAACACAATATGCAGTGATATTACGGTCAAGCGTTTGGGCTGCCATTGATCAAGGTCAAGTCTGAACGAAGATCAAAATGTGGGAGGGGCGGTGCGACGATTCGGCTTGTTCCCGATAGCGGTGGATCAGTCATGCATGTATTGGCTGACACACTGCTATCGGGGGCAAGCCCCCTCCCACAGTAAGCCTCCTCCCACAGTAAGTTCCCTCCCACAGTAAGCCTCCTCCCACAGTAAGTTCCCTGCTACAGCAAGTCCCCTGCCACATTCAACCGCCGCTCATATTCATGAAGCGCACCACCTGCACCTCCCCTGCCCCGGTGAAATCATGGCGCAGCGGCTTACCCCGCAATCCCTTGTGCAACGCCTCGATCAACGGCGCGTCGTCCAACGGGTAACGCCGCAGCAAAGCGCGGAAGTCCACCGCGTTGTCCTGCCCCAGGCACAG
The DNA here is from genome assembly GCF_002028325.1 of Pseudomonas veronii. Classification (NCBI taxonomy): domain Bacteria; kingdom Pseudomonadati; phylum Pseudomonadota; class Gammaproteobacteria; order Pseudomonadales; family Pseudomonadaceae; genus Pseudomonas; species Pseudomonas veronii. Next base: position 4,108,311 of record NZ_CP018420.1, read on the forward strand.
CAGCAACTGCCCTTCGACGGTCATCCGCACGCGGTTGCAACTGCCGCAGAAGTTGTGGGAGTTGGGCGAGATAAAGCCGATGCGCGTGCCCGGATGCCGCGCCAGGCGCACATAGCGCGCCGGGCCGCCGCTGTTTTCGGTGCTGTCGAGCAAGGCATGGTGACGGGCGATCACGCTGCGTACTTCATCACTGGCACAGAACGTCTCGCCGCGGGAGCGGCCCACGTCGCCCAGGGGCATTTCCTCGATAAAGCTGATGTCGATGCCTTGGTCGATCGCGTACTGCACCAGCGCCGGCACTTCATCGAAGTTGCGCCCTTTCATCACCACGCAATTGAGCTTGACCCGCTCGAACCCGGCCTCTCGCGCCGCCTCGATACCGTCCAGCACCTGGCGCAGATCACCGTTGCGGGTGATCGCGCGAAAGCGCTGCGCATCCAGGCTGTCGAGGCTGATGTTCATGCGCTTGACCCCGGCGTCCACCAGCGGCTGCGCGAGGCGCGCCAACTGCGAGCCGTTGCTGGTCATGACCAGTTCGCGCAAGCCCGGCAGTGCCGCGATATTGCGGCACAACCCGACAATGCCCGGGCGGATCAACGGCTCGCCGCCGGTCAGGCGGATCTTACGCACGCCCTGGCCGACGAACAGCGCGGCCAGGCGTTCCAGCTCTTCCAGGGTCAGCACCTGCTGGCGCGGCAGGAACGTCATGTTTTTCGCCATGCAGTACACACAGCGGAAATCACAACGGTCGGTCACCGACAAGCGCAGGTAATCGATCGAACGGCCCACCCCATCCACCAGGCTCATGTCACTGCACCAACGGCGAGTCGGCGCCCTGCAGCGCGATGCCACGAATGTCCGCCGCGCCGATCAGGGTTTGCAGGTACTGCACCAATGCCTTTTGCCACACGCCTTGCTGCAACTGGGTGCGGATCGCCACCGCCACCGCTTCATACGGCAGCGGTTGGCCTTCGATACGCTGATCGACATAGATCACATGCCAGCCATAACGACTCTCCAGCGGCTTGCCGGCCAGGCCCGGCGCGAGGGTGAACAACTGACGCTCCAGCTCGGGCACGGTCTGACCCTTGCTCACCTGGCCCAGCGAACCGCCCTGGGCCTTGGACGGGCACGCCGAATACTGCAGGGCCAGCTCGGCGAATTGGCCGGGCTGCTCGTTCAGGTTCTGCAGCAGCACTTCCGCCTGGCCGTGCGCCAGATGGCGCGCCTCGGCGTCGTCCGGCGCGCATTCGAGCAGAATGTGCCGCACCGCCAGCAACGGCGCGCTGTGAAAGCGCCCGCGGTTGTTCTCGAAGTAGCGCACACAGGTGGCCTCGTCGCACTCAGGCACCTTGACCTCACGCTCGAGCAGCAAGCGCGTGGCGGCTTCTTCTTCGTTCTCGCCGGCGGCGATCTCCACCGCCAGGCCCAGCTCGGCGATCCGCTGCTGCAACAGCTCGCGGATCACCAGCGCACGGGCGGCCAGATACACCGCCTCCTCGCGGCTTTCGGCCGGGTGATATTGCAACTCCAGGGCCATGGCCTCCGGCGTGACGGGCACGCCGTTGACGCTGATGATCGGCCATTCCTGTTCACTGCTGGCGATCAACTCAGGCGCCTTCAGTTCCTCGAACAGAGCCGGGGCCGCAACCTCGGCCACCACCGGTTCTTTGACCGACGAGCCGCAACCGCCGCTGCCGCCATTACCGCCACCACATCCGCATCCAGTTGTCATGACGCTCTCCTCAATACTTCTGCCGCACGATTTGATAACGACGCCCCAGGTACCAGATCGGCGCGCTGACCATATGCACCAAGCGGGTAAACGGGAACAGCACGAACAGGGTCAAGCCCAGCGCCACATGCGCCTTGTAGATCAGGCTGACCGGCTCGATCGACGCCGCCGCGTCCACTGGCCGCAACAGCACCACGTTCTGCGCCCAGTCGGCGAGCATCACCATGACCGAACCGTCCATATGCCCGGTGGACGCGACGATGGTCAGCAAACCGAGCACCAACTGCGCGAGCAGCACCAGCAGGATCAGAATGTCCGACGGGCTCGACGTGGCCCGCACACGCGGGTCGCCCAGGCGGCGCTTGACCAGCATCAGCAAACCCACCAGGCACAGCAGGCCGAAGACGCCACCGGAGACCATCGCCAGCAACTGCTTGTGTTCAGTGCTGATCACATGGTGATAGACCGACGCCGGGGTCAGCAGGCCGACAAAGTGCCCGGCCAGCACGAACAGCACGCCAATGTGGAAGAAGTTGCTCGCCACGCGCATGCCACGGTTGTTGAGCATCTGGCTGGAGCCAGCCTTCCAGGTGTACTGCGACAGGTCGAACCGCGCCCAACTGCCCAACAGGCAGATCGCCAGGGCGACATAGGGGTACACCCCGAATACCAGCAAATTCCACTTAGACATTACCCACCTCCGTGGCCGGCACTGCGGCCTGCCCTTCTTGCTGAAAATCCACCCAGTGCAACGGCACCGCGCTTTCTTCGCGGGCTTTGCCCGGTGCGCTGGGCATCGAGCTGCAACGGTCTTGTTGTTCGGCCTGCATAAAGTCCACCGCTTCCTCTTCCCAGATCTTGTCCAGGGCTTCGAGGGAGTCGTCACGCGGCTCGGCGGCGACCTGCGCGCGCAGTTCGGCCACGGCCTGGTGCGGCTCGGCACCCGAGATCTGCAGCAACGCACGGAAGCAACTGGCGTAGGCGCTCTCGCGCTCGTCCAGGCGTGCGGCGAGCAGCGCCAGCAAATGCGCGACATCCGCCAGGCCCTCGCGGGCCTCGATGTCTTCGCGGGTCGAGAGGAACTCCAGGTACAGCGGGATATAGTCCGGCAGCTCCTTGACGCCGATGGCAAACCCGGCCTCTTCGTACTGGGCCATCATGTCGACCATGGCCTGGCCACGGTCGCGGGACTCGCCGTGGACGTGTTCGAACAACAGCAACGACAGCGAGCGCCCACGGCCGAACAGCGCGCCGTAGTGTTCCTGGCCGTCCATCAGGTCATTGGCGCAGATCAGCTCGAGCAACTCGAACAACGCGCCGCGCTGCTTGGGGCTGATCTCCCGCGACTCGATGATCGCCTGTTCCAGTTCGTCGCGGCCGCTCACCAGGGTTTCGGTGGGGTAGTCCAGCAGCAACGAAATCACTTTGAGAATACGCATGCTCAGTCCTCCCAGATCTGTACGGTTTTCAACACGTCGCGACGGTTGGCCTTCTTGGCACCGAACATGTTGGTGTCGGAGCTGCCGCTGCAACCGCTGCCGAAGCTGAAGCCACAGCCGGAGCGTTCGGCGAACGCGTCGCTCATGGCGTCTTCACGGTGCGCGCTCGGCACCACAAAGCGGTCTTCGTAGTTGGCGATCGCCAGGTAGCGGTACATCTCTTCCACCTGTTCCACGCTCAGGCCGACGTCTTCGAGCACTTGCAGGTCCTGCACGCCATCGACTTGCTGGGAGCGTTTGTAGGCACGCATCGCCAACAGGCGTTTGAGCGCACGCTTGACCGGTTTTTCATCGCCGGCGGTGAGCAGGTTGGCCAGGTAACGCAGCGGAATGCGCAGGCTGTCGACATCCGGGATCACCCCGTTCATGCCCACAGTGCCGGCGGCGGCAGCGTTCTGGATCGGCGACAGTGGCGGTACGTACCAGACCATCGGCAAGGTGCGGTATTCCGGGTGCAGCGGCAGTGCGAGTTTCCAATCGACGGCCATTTTGTAGACCGGCGAGCGCTGGGCCGAGTCGATCACCGACTGCGGCACGCCATCGGCCAGGGCCTGGCGAATCACCGCCGGGTCATTCGGGTCGAGGAAAATTTCCAGCTGTTTCTCGTACAGGTCTTGCTCGTTGGCGGTGCTCGCCACTTCGCTGATGCGGTCGGCGTCGTAGAGCAGCACACCGAGGTAGCGAATCCGGCCGACGCAGGTTTCGGCACACACGGTGGGCATGCCGGCTTCGATGCGCGGGTAGCAGAAGATGCACTTCTCGGATTTGCCGCTCTTCCAGTTGAAGTAGATTTTCTTGTACGGGCAGCCGCTGATGCACATGCGCCAGCCGCGGCACTTTTCCTGGTCGATCAGCACGATGCCGTCTTCTTCACGCTTGTAGATCGCACCGCTCGGGCACGAGGCCGCGCACGCCGGGTTGAGGCAGTGCTCGCACAGGCGCGGCAGGTACATCATGAAGGTGTTTTCGTACTCGCCATAAATGTCGGCCTGGATCTGGTCGAAGTTCTTGTCCTTGCGGCGCTTGGCGAACTCGGTACCGAGGATTTCTTCCCAGTTCGGGCCCCACTCGATTTTCTGCATGCGCTTGCCGGACACCAGCGAGCGCGGACGCGCGGTCGGTTGGTGCTCGCCCAAAGGCGCGGTGTGCAGGTGCTGGTAGTCGAAGTCGAACGGCTCGTAGTAGTCGTCCAGGCTCGGCAGGTCAGGGTTGGCGAAAATGTTCGCCAACACGCGGAACTTGCCGCCGATGCGCGGGTTGATCGAGCCGTTGGCGTTGCGCACCCAACCGCCCTTCCACTTGTCCTGGTTTTCCCATTCTTTCGGGTAACCGATGCCGGGCTTGGACTCGACGTTGTTGAACCAGGCGTATTCCATGCCTTCACGGCTGGTCCAGACGTTTTTGCAGGTGATGGAACAGGTGTGGCAGCCGATGCATTTGTCCAGGTTCAGGACCATGCCGATCTGTGAGCGAATCTTCATCTCAGTTCTCCTCGATATCAGTCGGCAATGGGCGCGGCAAGTCATCGCCGGTGGAACCATCGAGCCAGTCGACCTTGGCCATTTTGCGCACCACGACAAACTCGTCGCGGTTGCAACCGACCGTACCGTAGTAGTTGAAACCGTAGGCTTGCTGGGCATAGCCGCCGATCATGTGGGTCGGTTTGAGCACCACGCGGGTCACCGAGTTGTGGTGGCCGCCGCGGGTCTTGGTGGTTTCCGAACCCGGCACGTTCACGATGCGTTCCTGAGCGTGGTACATCATCACCATGCCTTCCTTGACGCGCTGGCTGACCACCGCACGGGCGGTCAGTGCGCCGTTGACGTTGAAGCACTCGATCCAGTCGTTGTCCTCGATCCCGGCGCGCTTGGCGTCGATCTCCGAGAGCCACACAATCGGCCCGCCGCGGCTCAAGGTGAGCATCAGCAAGTTGTCGCTGTAGGTGCTGTGGATGCCCCACTTCTGGTGCGGAGTGATCCAGTTCAGCACGATCTCGGTTTCGCCATTGCTGCGCTTGCCCTTCACGCCTTCGATGGTCTTGGTGTTGACCGGTGGCCGGTAGCTCATCAACTGCTCGCCGAACGCCTGCATCCACGGGTGATCCTGGTAGAACTGCTGGCGGCCGGTGATGGTGCGCCATGGGATGTTTTCATGGACGTTGGTGTAGCCGGCGTTGTAGCTCACGTGTTCGTCTTCCAGGCCGGACCAGGTCGGGCTGGAGATGATCTTGCGCGGCTGCGCCTGGATATCGCGGAAGCGGATCGCTTCATGGGCCTTGGAAATCGCCAGGTGGCTGTGGTCGATGCCGGTGAATTCCGACAGCGCGGCCCAGGCTTTCACCGCGACCTTGCCGTTGGTTTCCGGAGCCAGGGACAGGATCACCTCGGCCGCGTCGATAGCGGTGTCGATTTTCGGCCGGCCATGGCTGATCCCGGCATCGTTTTCGTGATGGTTCAGTTCGCCGAGGAACTCGACTTCTTCATCGGTGTTCCAGTTGATGCCCTTGCCGCCGTTGCCGAGTTTTTCCAGCATCGGGCCCAGCGAGGAGAACTGCTTGTAGATGTTCGGGTAGTCGCGTTCCACCACTGCGATGTTCGGCGCGTTCTTGCCGGGTACCGGGGCCACGCGTGCGCTTTTCCAGTCGGTGCCGCCAAACGGTTGGGCCAGTTCGCCGACGCTGTCGTGCATCAGCGGTACGGTGACCAGGTCTTGTTCCACACCCAGGTGACCGACCGACATGGCCGAGAACGCCTTGGCGATGCCTTTGTAGATTTCCCAGTCGGAACGCGATTCCCACGCCGGGTCGATAGCCGCCGACAACGGGTGGATGAACGGGTGCATGTCCGAGGTGTTCATGTCGTCTTTTTCGTACCAGGTGGCGGTCGGCAAGACGATGTCGGAATACACGCAGGTGGAGGACATGCGGAAGTCCAGCGTGGTCACCAGATCGAGCTTGCCGATGGCGCCGTCCTCGACCCATTCGGCCTCGGTGGGCTTGCATTCGGTGCTGTGGCCGATGTCTTCGTTCATCACGCCGTTCTTGGTGCCCAACAGGTACTTGAGCATGTACTCATGGCCCTTGCCCGACGAACCGAGCAGGTTGGAGCGCCAGATGAACATGTTGCGCGGGAAGTTCACCGGGCTGTCCGGCTGTTCGCAGGCAAAACGCAGGCTGCCGTCCTGCCAGGATTTGACCACGTAATCTTTCGGCGTCATGCCGGCTGCGGCCGCCTCACGGCAGATGTGCAGCGGGTTGGTGTTGAGCTGCGGCGCGCTGGGCAACCAGCCGGCGCGTTCGGCGCGGATGTTGTAGTCCAGGGCGTGTTCGGGGAACTGCGACTTGTCGGCCAGAGGCGAGAGCACATCGTGCATGCTCATTTTCTCGTGGCGCCATTGCGAGCTGTGGCCGTAGAAGAAGCTGGTGCCGTTCATCTGGCGCGGTGGGCGGTTCCAGTCCAGGCCGAAGGCCAGGGGCAGCCAGCCGCACTGCGGACGCAGTTTTTCCTGGCCGACGTAGTGGGCCCAGCCGCCGCCGGTCTGGCCGACGCAACCGCAGAGCATGAGCATGTTGATCAGCCCGCGGTAGTTCATGTCCATGTGGTACCAGTGATTCATCGCCGCGCCGACGATGATCATTGAGCGACCCTTGGTCTTGTCGGCGTTGTCGGCGAACTCACGGGCGATCTGGATGGCTTTCTCGCGGCTGACGCCGGTGATCGCTTCCTGCCACGCCGGGGTGCCCGGCACGCTGGCGTCGTCGTAGTCCTTGGCCACGTTGTGGCCGCCCAGGCCACGGTCGATGGCCAGGTTGGCCGCCGACAGGTCGAACACGGTCGCCACCTTGGCCACGCTGCCGTCGGCCAGGGTCACGTTGTGGACCGGCACGCGGCGGTACTGCACCGCCTCGCCAGCGACGTGCTGGAAATGCTCCTGGACTTCGCCGGCGAAGTACGGGAACGCCACTTCGGCGACGTCGTCACCGATCAGGCTGAGTTTCAGGTCGATCGCGCGGCCTTCACCGCCCTCTTTGGCGAGGATGTTCCACTTGCCCTTCTCGCCCCAGCGATAGCCGATGGAGCCTTGCGGCGAGACCAGTTCGCCGCTCTCGTCGAGGGCGATGGTTTTCCATTCCGGGTTGTTGTCCTGGCCGAGGTTGCCGGTGAGGTCCGAGGCGCGCAGGAAGCGGTCCGGCTGGAAGCCTGCGCCGGGAGCGAAACCGGTCATCGGCTTGAGCATCACCAGCACCGGCAAGTCGGTGAAGCGCTTGGCGTAGTCGGTGAAGTAGGCGCTCGGCTTGTCCAGGTGAAATTCTTTGAAGATCACATGGTTGAAAGCCTGGGCCAACGCGGCGTCGGTGCCCTGCTTGGGGTTGAGCCACAGGTCGGTGAGCTTGGCCACTTCCGAATAGTCGGGGGTGATCGCCACGGTCTTGGCGCCCTTGTAGCGCACCTCGGTGAAGAAGTGCGCGTCCGGGGTACGGGTCTGCGGGACGTTGGAACCCCAGGCGATGATGTAGTTGGAGTTGTACCAGTCGGCCGATTCCGGCACGTCGGTCTGCTCGCCCCACACCATCGGCGAGGCCGGTGGCAGGTCGCAGTACCAGTCGTAGAAGCTCAGGCACACGCCGCCGATCAGCGACAGGTAACGCGAACCCGCCGCGTAGCTGACCATCGACATGGCCGGGATCGGCGAGAAGCCGACGATGCGGTCCGGGCCGTATTGTTTGATGGTGTAGACGTTGGAGGCGGCGATGATTTCATTCACCTCCTCCCAGTTCGAGCGAATGAAACCGCCCATGCCGCGCTTGCTCTTGTAGGAGTCGGCCTTGGCCTTGTCCTCGACAATGCTCGCCCAGGCTTCCACCGGCGCCAGGGTCTGGCGCGCTTCACGCCACAGCTTGAGCAGCGGCTTGCGGATCTTCGGGTACTTGAGCCGGTTGGCGCTGTAGATGTACCAGCTGTAGCTCGCACCGCGCGGGCAGCCACGGGGTTCGTGGTTGGGCAGGTCGTTGCGGGTGCGCGGGTAGTCGGTCTGCTGGGTTTCCCAGGTGATCAGGCCGTTCTTCACGTAGATCTTCCACGAGCAGGAGCCGGTGCAGTTCACGCCATGGGTGGAACGCACGATCTTGTCGTACTGCCAGCGCGAACGGTAGACGTTTTCCCAGTCGCGGGACTCTTTACGGGTCTCGCCGTGGCCGTCGGAAAATTCGTTTTGTTTGCGGTTGAAGAACCGCAGTTGATCCAACAAATGACTCATGGTGCTTTCCTCATCAGGCGTGCTGCGGGGTGCGTTGCCCCGCGAATTCAGGTCGGACTAGCAGGGGGTGGCGCAACCTTTGCGGGCATACCACCACCAGGTCACGACAATGCAGCTCAGGTAGAAACCGACAAACATGTAGAAGGCCATCGCCGGGCTACCGGTGGCGGCCATGGAGGTGCCGAAGGACTTGGGAATGAAGAACGCACCGAAGGCGCCCATGGCCGAACTGAACCCCAGTACGGCGGCGGATTCCTTGCCGGCATTCTTGATGGCCTGCTCGCGCTCGGCGGCGGATTTACCGGCGCTGGCTTTCTCGTGCTGGGTGCGGAAGATCACCGGGATCATGCGGAAGGTGGAGCCGTTGCCCACGCCTGTGGTGATGAACAGCAACATGAACAGGCCGAGGAAGCCGTAGAAGTTGCCGCCCTGGCCGTTCTGCGGCAGGAAGTGCAGCACGCCGAATACCATCACGATCATCAGCACGAAGTTCCACAGGGTCACTCGCGCGCCGCCCAGTTTGTCCGCCAGCCAGCCGCCCAGTGGGCGCACCAGGGCGCCAACCAGCGGGCCGAGGAAGGCAAACTTCAACGCTACTACGTCCGGAAACGAGGTTTTGATCAGCAGCGGGAACGCCGCCGAAAAGCCGATGAACGAACCGAAGGTCGCCAGGTACAACCAGCACATCAGCCAGTTGTGCTTGCGTTTGAAGATCACCGCCTGCTCGCTGAACGAAGCGCGGGCGCTGGACAGGTCATTCATGCCGAACCAGGCCGCCACGGTGACGGTGAGGATGAACGGCACCCAGATGAACCCGGCGTTCTGCAGCCACAGCTGGCTACCGTCGGGCAGGGTTTGCGCTTGCCCGCCGACCATGCCGAACACCCCGAAGGTGATCACCAGCGGCACGCAGAACTGCATCACCGACACGCCCAGGTTACCGAGGCCGGCGTTCAGGCCCAGGGCCGTGCCTTGCTGCGCCTTGGGGTAGAAGAAGCTGATGTTGGACATGCTGGAGGCGAAGTTGCCGCCGCCGAAGCCGCACAACAAGGCGATCAGCACGAACACGCTGTAAGGGGTGTTGGGGTCTTGCACCGCGAAGCCCATCCACAGCGCCGGCAGCAACAGCGACGCGGTGCTCAGGGCTGTCCAGCGACGCCCGCCGAAGATCGGCACCATGAACGAATAGAACACCCGCAAGGTCGCGCCGGACAGGCCGGGCAACGCCGCCAGCCAGAACAGCTGGTCGGTGGTGAAGCTGAAGCCGATGGCGTTGAGGCGCACGATCACCGTGCTCCACACCATCCACACGGCGAAGGCCAGCAGCAGCGCGGGAATCGAGATCCACAGGTTGCGGGTAGCGGTTTTTTTGCCGCTGGCCCCCCAGAACGCGGGGTCCTCGGGGCGCCAGTCGTGAATCACCGGGCCCGAATCGGGCTTTTGCGCGATGGACATGTTCATTCTCCTTGGAGACGTTGGGCGGTGTTGCCCAGCAGCGGTTGTTTGCGGATTTCGCTGAGGTACATCCAGGTCAGGGACACCCAGACCACGCCGTACATCAACATGAAGCAGGACGAGCGCACGCCGGTGAGGTCCACCAGGGCGCCAAACAGAATCGGCAGCACAAAGCCCCCCAGGCCACCGGCCAGGCCGACGATGCCGGACACCGCGCCCATGTTCTGCGGGTAGTCATTGGCGATGTACTTGAACACCGAGGCTTTGCCGAACGCGAAGGCGATGCCCATCACGAACAGCAGCACGGTGAACAGGGTGGGGTTGAGGCCGATGTGCAAATCCAGGGGACCGTTGACGGTCTGCACCTGCAATTGAGTCTGCGGGTAGCTGAGCAGGAACAGGCAGACCCAGCTCACCCACAACACCCACCAGGTCACGCTCTGGGCGCCCCAGCGGTCGGACATCCAACCGCCGACTGCGCGCAGCACACCGCCGGGCAGGGAGAAACAGGCGGCCAGCAGCGCCGCGCTTTGCAGGCTGAAACCGTATTCCTGTACGTAGTACTTGGTCATCCACAATGCCAGGCCGACGTAGCCGCCGAAGACAATCGAGTAGTACTGGCAGTAGCGCCACACGGCCGGGTCTTTCAGGCACCGCAGTTGCTCGCGCAAGGTGGCGCCGCCGGCACTGCGGTGGGCCTTGTTCTCGCTGGTGAGGAACCAGAACAACAGCGCGGTGATGAACAGGATTGCGCCGAACACCTTGGGCACCAGGTGCCAGGTGCCAAGGGCGATCAGCGCCGGGGCAAGGAACTTGGTGACCGCGGCCCCGGCGTTACCGGCGCCGAACACGCCCATGGCGAAGCCCTGGTTGTCCTTGTCGAACCACTTGGCGACGTAGGCGATGCCCACCGAGAACGAACCGCCGGCCAGGCCGACAAACAGGCCCAGCACCAGGAACTGCCAATAAGCGGTGGCGTAGGTGATCAGGTACAGCGGCAGCACGCAGGCGAGCATCAACAGGAAGAACACGATGCGCCCGCCGAAGCGGTCAGTCAGCAAGCCCAGTGGCAGGCGCACCAGGGAACCGGTCAAGACCGGTGTGGCGGCCAGCAGGCCGAACTGGGTTTCGTTGAGTTGCAGCAGCTCTTTGATGGGCACGCCCAACACGGCGAACATCATCCACACCATAAAGCAGACGGTGAAGGCCAGCGTGCTCATGCCCAGCACCAAGCCTTGTCTTATACGGGGTTGAGTCACGGTATGCGCTCCGAAAGGTGATTTCATGAGCGCAGGTTAGGGGCGACACCCCCTTGGAACTTGACGCAGATCAACGTCGGCCAGGGGGGTATAAGGCTATGCTGATCCCATATACCTCTAAGGAGGTAGTCCCTATAACAAGAGAAAGTCTTTATTTATCAATGGATTGATCTCTTGTGCCGGCGTTTTCCCGTGGGAGGGTTTGCCGGCAACTCTTTAGAGGTAGTGCGCCAGGGATCGCCGTTTTCCAGCTCGTTTTTCCTTTTCAGGTGCCGCCATGCAGGCTTTCTCCCCCCTCCGACTACGCCGTGATGTTTAACTGGCTACGCAGCTCCCTGCCCGCACGCGCCGGCTTGGCTGTGATCCTGATCGCTATCCTGGCCCTTGCCAGTTCCTTGAGTGCGGGGCTGATCGCCTGGTTCAGCCAGGGCGACGCCGCCGCAATCAACACCGCCGGCTCCGTGCGTATGGAGACCTACCACCTCAGCTGGCGGCTCGCCGCCGCCGCGCCGGCCGAAGAGATCAACACCATCACCCAGAGCCTGCAAAGGCGCCTCGACAGCGACTCGCTCAAGGCGGTGCTGGAAGACGGCCCGAACAGCGCCCTGCTGCAGAGCTACCAACAGATCCAGCAACGCTGGAACGACGAGCTGCGCCCGGCCCTGACGCGCGGTGATACGGCGCAATTCCAGGCCAGCGCGCCGACATTCGTCGAGCAAATGAATCAATTCGTCAGCCTGTTGCAGCAACAGAGCGAACGCAAACAAAGCTGGCAGCAAGGCATCCAGGGCCTGGCGCTGTTCAGCACGTTGATCATCCTGTTGATCGGCCTGTATGAATTGCAGTACGGCGTGGTCAACCCTTTGCAGGAACTGGTACAGGCCACCCGGCGCTTTCGCGACGGCGATTTCAAGACCCGGGTCAACCACCGTTCCGACGATGAGCTGGGGCAACTGGCCCTGAGCTTCAACACCATGGCCGAGACCATCGAGGCGTCCCACCGCACCCTGGAAAGCCAGGTGCGCCTCAAGACCCTCAACCTGCAACAAGCCAACGCCGCCCTCGAACTGCTGTACCAGAGCAGCAGCAGCCTGGCCACGCGCCTGGCCAATGCCGAGGGCCTGGACGAATTGATCCGGCGCTTCCAGAAACGCCTGCCGGGGTTGCGCCTGTCGTTGTGCCTGCAAGGCCACTTCCTCGCACCGGCCCAGCAGATGCTCGCCTTGCACGGCGGCGACAGCCGTAACATCTGCGCCATCGGCGATTGCGCGAGCTGCCATAAACACAAAGTGGCGCCGCCGCAGATATTCAGCATCAGCAACCAGGGCTCGGAACTGGGCGAACTCAAGGCCCACTTCGACGATGGCCACCCTCCGCAAGACTGGGAAAAGCAATTGATCCAGGCCCTGGCCAACCTGATCGGCACTTCGCTGTCGCTCAAACGCCAGCGCGAACAGGACCATCGTTTGCTGCTGCTCGACGAGCGCACCATCATCGCCCGGGAACTGCACGACTCCCTGGCGCAGGCGCTGTCGTACATGAAGCTGCAAGTCAGCCGCATGCAAACCCTGATCCGCCGGGGCGAACCCGTGGAAACCCTGGCCACCGTCACCGCCGAACTGCGCGACGGCCTGAACAACGCCTACCGCCAACTGCGCGAACTGCTGACCACCTTCCGCCTGCAAATCCACGATGCCGGGTTGGTACAGGAGCTATCGGAAACCGCCGAAGAGTTCTCCCGGCGCGGCGAATTCCAGGTCCACCTGCACGTCGACGCCCTCGCCTTCCAATTGTCGGCCAGCGAACAGATCCACTTGCTGCAGGTCACCCGCGAGGCCTTGTCCAACTGCCTGCGCCACGCCCATGCGCAAAACGCCTGGCTGCAACTGCGCCAGGAGGGCGAGACCGTGAGCCTGAGCATCGAGGACGACGGCCGTGGCTTTTGCGGCGCCGTCGACCAACGCGAACACCACGGCCTGACCATCATGGACGAACGCGCGCGCAGCCTGCACGGCCAACTCGACATCAGCCCCCGCGAGCCCCAGGGCACGCGGGTGCATTTACGTTTTCAACCGGAATTTCTCGGGCAACCTCTACAAGGTAACCTCCCATGAGCACACTCCCCCGCCACCGCATTTTGCTGGTCGACGATCACCCGATGATGCGCCATGGCATGCGTCAGATACTCGAACTCGAAGACGATCTGCAGGTGGTCGGCGAAGCCGGCAATGGCCAGGAAGCCCTGGACCAGATCGAAACCCTGCAACCGGACCTGGTGCTGCTGGACAACAACATGCCGCAGATGAACGGCCTGGAAACCCTGCGCCGCCTGCGCGCCATGAACTATGCGGGCAAGGTGCTGCTGTTTACCGTGTCCGATGCCGAGGATGACATTCGCGATGCACTGCGCCTGGATGCCAACGGGTATCTGCTCAAAGACATGGAGCCGGAGTTGGTGGTGGAGTTCATCCGTGATGCGTTGCACGGAGCGCTGGTGATCAGCCCCGGGTTGACGCGGGTGCTGGCCCAGGCACTGCGCTCGCCGCAACCCCATGCGGCAGTGGACTTGACGGAGCGGGAACGGCAGGTGCTGCGCACGATTGCCAGTGGCTACAGCAATAAGGTGATCGGGCATAAGTTGGGGATTACCGAGGGGACGGTGAAGGTGCATGTGAAGAATCTGCTGCATAAGTTGGGGTTGCGGTCACGGGTGGAGGCGGCGGTTTGGGCGATGGAGCACTTGCGGCAGGCGGGTTGATGGTTTTTCGGGGGGTTGGGTACATATCCGTTTCTTCGGTAGCGGCGGCTGGTGGCTCCGCTCTTGCCCCAACACTCGGCACCTCACTAATGCTCGGGCAAGGGCAAGAACAGATCAAAAGCAGAGCAAGGTCTATCTGACCCATAGAGATCCAAATGTGGGAGGGGGCTTGCCCCCTCCCACATTTTTGACCGAGTCCAGCTTCCAGGATCGGTTGGCTATAAGTCCGCACCTAAGAGCAAGAGCAAATACAGAATGAGGTCTATCTGACCCATGGAGATCCAAATGTGGGAGGGGGCTTGCCCCCGATAGCAGTGTGTCAGCCACTACATGCATGACTGCTCCACCGCCATCGGGGTGTACAGACGGAGACATCCTTTACAAACGAGACCGGGGACATCCTTTACGTTTCTGGGTGCTGGACAGCCGGCTTGCACCGCTGTCTAGCCTACCCAGTGGATAGTTACATAGGTACATGTCCCACACGTTGTCGTCCACTTCTCGCAGTCCAACGGACTCTCCTACCAGTGACTCACTCAAAAAGATCATCCTGCCCCTCCACTTCATTGATCCGTCTGTTCTGACTTTGCGTACCTCCATATCCGCTCCATATTCGGCAGGAGGTACCCAGCCTGTATAGATCCTTGGCGATTTATCGTACAGATCGTTCGGCACTTTCATACCCAACGCCTCGTGCGGCCGATCATGATTGAATTCCTGTCGAAATCGTTCAAACGCCAACTGCTGCTGGACCATATTGGCTTCTGGCGTCTTCAGTAACGCGGCCTTGAGTGAGCGATGCATACGCTCATGCCGCCCGTTCTGATCGGGTCGCCCCGGCTGAATACGCTCTGGGTAGATACCCAGTCGTATCCACCATACGGCCAGACTCGAGAGCCTGTTGAGGCCGGTTGAAGCGAAGGGTGAACCGTTGTCAGTCCTGATGACGTCAGGCAGACCATACTCGCGAAAAGCCCAGTCAAAACCCTCGCGGGCCCCAGCCACACTGGGCTGAGCACGACACAACAATATGAATCTGCTGGCCTGATCCGTGAGTGTCAGCGGGTAACAGCGTCGGCCATCCGTCATTAAAAAGTCACCTTTGAAGTCAGCGGCCCACGTTTGATTGGGGAGGTCTGCCGGGCGAAGTTTGACGGGGCCGGTAGGCGGACGATTGCGCTTGCGCCGCTCTTGGACCAGTCCCGCTCGTTTGAGCCATTCCCCCGCCGTGCTGGGTGCCGGCCAATGACATTCCGGATAGCGATTGGAAAGGACCTTGACCAGCTTTTTGGGGCCCCAGTCATGGTGTTGATGCTTGAGCTCAATTAGAGCAGCAATATGTGCATCGCACGTTTGAAAAGGGCTTGAGAGTGGACGGCGTGAAGCCTCCTTGAGTCCGTCCAAGCCCGCAGTGGCGTACCGTTGCAGCCACTTGTCCAAGGTCGGTCGACTAATGCCGTAGCTCAATGCCAGTTGACGTTTTGAATAGGCGCCGGACAGCCAGTCGCCTATCAATCTGACTTTTTGGTCCATAGGGGACTCTCGATTCCATGACATGGCCAGTTACCTCCTGGCCATGATTAATACATGTAAACGATGTCTCCGGTTTCAAACGTAAAGGATGTCTCCGGTCTGTACCGGGGCAAGCCCCCTCCCACATTTTTGACCGAGTCCAGCTTCCAGGATCAGGTTGGCTATAAGACCGCGCCTAAGAGCAAGAGCAAATACAGAATGAGGTCTATCTGACCCATAGAGATCCAAATGTGGGAGGGGGCTTGCCCCCGATAGCAGTGTGTCAGCCACTACATGCATGACTGCTCCACCGCCATCGGGGGCAAGCCCCCTCCCACATTTTTGACCGAGTCCAGCTTGCAGGATCAGGTTGGCTATAAGTCCGCACCTAAGAGCAAGAGCAAATACAGAATGAGGTCTATCTGACCCATAGAGATCCAAATGTGGGAGGGGGCTTGCCCCCGATAGCAGTGTGTCAGCCACTGCATGCATAAGTGATCCACCGCCATCGGGGGCAAGCCCCCTCCCACATTTTGACCGCATTCGGCTTGCAGGATCAGGTTGGCTATAAGTCCGCCCCTAAGAGCAAGAGCAAATACAGAATGAGGTCTATCTGACCCATGGAGATCCAAATGTGGGAGGGGGCTTGCCCCCGATAGCAGTGTGTCAGCCACTACATGCATGACTGCTCCACCGCCATCGGGGGCAAGCCCCCTCCCACATTTTTGACCGCATTCGGCTTGCAGGATCAGGTTGGCTATAAGGCCGCACCTAAGAGCAAGAGCAAATACAGAATGAGGTCTATCTGACCCATGGAGATCCAAATGTGGGAGGGGGCTTGCCCCCGATAGCAGTGTGTCAGTCACTACATGCATGACTGATCCACCGCCATCGGGGGCAAGCCCCCTCCCACATTTTTGACCGAGTCCAGCTTCCAGGATCAGCTCGGCTATAAGTCCGCCCCTAAGAGCAAGAGCAAATACAGAATGAGGTCTATCTGACCCATGGAGATCCAAATGTGGGAGGGGGCTTGCCCCGATAGCAGTGTGTCAGCCACTGCATGCATAAGTGATCCACCGCCATCGGGGGCAAGCCCCCTCCCACATTAAGGCCGCCTCTTTAACCCAAGCTGACCGAACGTGGGAAGAGGTACCCCCTTCGAGGCATATCCCCAAACCCCGGGCCGCCCTACCCTGATGAACCGCGGAGGCCCTTATGCTCACCCATCCCAACATCGTTCTAACCCTGCGCAGGCATCACCTGTTCAGCCGGCTGCCTGAAAAAACCTTCCAGGATGTCTGCACCCTGGCCAGTCTCAAGCGTTTGCCCAATCACACCCCGCTCATGCACCAGGGCGATCCCGCCGATCGGTTCTTCCTGCTGGTCAGCGGCCAGATCAAGCTGCACCGGGTCACTGGCGAAGGTCAGGAGCATCTGGTGGAAGTCATCCGCCCCGGCCAGACGTTTGCCGAAGCGCTGCTGTTCACCCAGGCCAAGGCGTACCCGGTGAGTGGCACCGCGCTCAAGGACAGCGTGCTGGTGAGTATCGAAGGCCAACACTATCGCCGCGCCCTGGAAGACCAACCGGCCATTTGCCTGGCGATTCTGGCGAGCATGAGTATTCACCTGCATCAGCGCCTCCAGGACATCGACACCCTGACCCTGGCCAATGCCAGTCGCCGGGTGATCAATTTCCTGTTCCAGGAGCGCGACGACGTCAGCGGTGAGGTGGTGTTGCAGGTGCCCAAGCGCCTGGTGGCGTCGAAGCTGGGGATTCAGCCGGAGACGTTTTCGAGGATTCTGCATCGGCTGGTGGAAGGCGGGTTGATTGAGGTGCGCCAACGCACCATTCGAATCCTGAACGCAGAACAGTTGATGGGGTATCAAGCCGGTTGATACCCCCTCGCGGTCAATGCCCGCTGTGCATCATCGGCATCGGTTGCTGCAACAGCGCCAGGTCGATCTGCTCGAAACGCAACAGCCGGCCACCGGTGTCCGCCGCGACTTTCTGCGCTTTGGCCTCATCGGCAAACGAAGCCAGTACCACGCCCATGGCGCCCTTGAGCCCGGTGCCGATCACGTAGTACGCAGTGCGGGCGTCGATCAGGTGCTTGTCGTCGGGGGCATTCCATTGGCTGCGGCCCATGTCGTGTACGTACAGCTTCGCGTCGTCGTGCCGGTTTTCCGGTTGCAGCCACCAGCCGAGCATTTCGGCGGTAGAGCAGAATTTCTTCACCCCGCCCCGCTCCACCACTTGGCCCTTGGGCCCGGGGAATTCGTTGATCACCATACCGCACACGTGGCACTCGTCGTTGGGATGAAACGCCACCGGCGCGTCACTGAAGCTCGACTCCGGCGCCTTGTCGCAGGCGGTCATCAACAAGCCGACCAACAAGGCCGCCACTACCCGTGTCTTGAAACCCATTTCACTCACTCCAGCAGTCATAAAAAATCCTCACGCCGCACGGCGGCGGAACAGCCCGTAGGCCAGTGCCAGCGGCACGGCCACCCATGCCAGCAGGCACGCCCACAGGGCCAGCGGCGGCACGTCCAGGTCCGAACCCAGGGCCATGACCCCGACGGACTGGGTGCCCGTACCGAAACCCGAGAGGTTGATCAACCGATACACGTCGGTGGGGTTGAGCAGCAGCAACCAGGGCAGCCCCTGCGGGTTGAACTGGCCTTTGCTGAGCACCAGCAAGGCCAGCAGCGCCAGGTCGAAGACCAGCACGAAGAAGAACCACACGCCGAGCGCCAGCCCGGCGGCGGTGGATTTTTCCGCGCACAGGCTGCTCAGGCCATAAGCCAGCCCGAGAAAGCACCAGCCAAGCAGGGCCGAGGTCAGCATGAACCGGCCAAAGGCCCAGAGCAGCATGGCGAAGTCCACGTCGTCGACCAGCAACGCAATGGCGAGCATCGCGCAGCCGAAGCCGAGGACCGTGGCCAGCGCGAGGATCAGCCCATGGCCGACGAACTTGCCGAGCAGGATCTGCCCGCGCCCCAACGGATAGGTGAGCAACAGCAACAAGGTGCCGCTCTCGTCTTCGCCGACGATCGCGTCGTAGGCCAGCAACAGCGCGATCAGCGGCATCAGGAACGTCGCCAGGCTGGCCAGGCTGGCGATGGTCGCCGGGATCGAGGTGAAGCCCAGTTGCCCGGCGGCGGCGGCGCCCAGCCAGGCGATGCCGATGGCCAGCACCGCGAACAACAGGCTGATCGCCAACAGCCAACGGTTGCGCAAGCCGTCGCAGAACTCTTTGCGGGCCATGTTCCAGATCGGGTTCATAAGGCCGCCTCCTGTGCCGTGACCATCGCGCTGTCCATGTAATGCCGGTAGATGTCTTCAAGGGACGGCGGCAGGATTTCCACGTCGCTGGGGCTGTCCTCGGCCAGCAGTTGGCGCAGCAGTTGCACTTTGCTGCCGTTGTGCGCCGCCACTTGCAGCCCTTCGACGCCCCAGCGTCGGGTGACATGGCCGGCGGCGCTCCAGCGTTGTTGCAGCGATTCGACGCGCTGCAAGCCGCAGGTGCGGATCAGCGTCGGCAAGCCGGCCTCGGCGCGCAACTGCGCCAGGCTGCCCAAGGCCAGCAGGCGGCCCTGGGTCAGGATCGCCGCGCGGTTGATGTGCGCCTCGACGCCCGGCAGCACGTGGGAGCACAGGATGGTGCTGGTGCCGGCCGCACGCAGGCGGTCGAGCAGGCGATACAAGTCCTGGGTAGCGAACGGGTCGAGGCCCACGGTGGGTTCGTCGAGCAGCAACAGGCGCGGCTCGCCGAGCAAGGCCTGGGCCAACCCGAGGCGCTGGCGCATGCCCTTGGAATAGGTCTTGACCCGCCGCCCTGCCGCCGCGGTCAGGCCGACGTCGTCCAGCAGGCTGTCGACCTGATGCATCGGCGCGCCCTTGAGCCGGGCAAAGTGACGCAGGGTTTCGACGCCGCTCAACTGTGCATAGAACGTGACGTTTTCCGGCAGGTAACCGAGCCAGCGACGCACGTGGGGATCACTCGGCGCACGGCCGAACACCCGCACCTCGCCGGCGCTGGCGCGCAGCAGGCCGAGCACCAGTTTCATCGCCGTGGTCTTGCCCGCGCCGTTGTGCCCGAACAACCCCAGGACTTCGCCGGGGGCCAGGCTCAGGTTCAGGTCGTGCAGCACCGTGGCACGCCCATAGCGCTGGCTGACGCCTTCGATCTCGACGACATTCATCATGCAGGTTCCTTCTGAGTGGGGGCTTGCATCAGGGGGTGGCTGTCCATCACACCCGGCGACTTCATCACCGGAAACGCACGTTGCACCCAGCGCAGCAACTCGATGCCGGGGCTGTTCATCAACAGCCGCACCTGGGGGTACAACCACAGCAGGCGGTCGACGTTGTCGTTCGGCTCATACGCCACATCGCCAAGGCCATCGCCGTTGCGGTCCCAGCCGAGGTAGTCGCTCCAGTAGTTGCCCCGGCCGTCCGCCGACCATTCCTGCAAGCGGCTGGCGACGTATTTGACCTGGCGCTGGTTGTCGATGAAGGCGTTGCCGGCGATGCGGTTGTCTTCGGAGCCGGCGGTCAGGTGAATGCCCACCGCGCTGCGCGCGAAGCGGTTGTTTTCGATGCGGTTGAACAGCGAGTTGTAGATGAACAGTGCCTTGCCTTCGCCGCCGGCGATCATGGTGTCGCCGGTGGAGCCGTCGCGCACATCGGTGACGACGTTGTCCTGCAAGGTCGAATAGGTGATGTAGTTCATCAGGATGCCGTAGTTCTGGTCCTGCTCGGAGCGATTGCCGATCACCGTCAGCTTGCGGCTTTGCATCAACGCATAGCCGGTGCGGGTGCGGCGGGTGGTGTTGCCCAGGACCTGGTTGTCGTTGGCAAACATGTAATGGATGCCGTAGCGCAGGTCTTCCAGGATGTTGCCTTGCAGCAGGTTGCCGTTGGAGGTGTCGATGTAGATGCCGTCGCGGGTGTCGCGCACGTGGTTATCGATGACGCGGGCACCGTGTACCGCGTACAGGTGAATGCCGTTGCCCCGGTCCTGCGAACGTACCGAGGTGTCACCCTGGATGCGGTTGCCGATCACGCTCACGTCCTGGGTGCCATCGACCCAGATGCCAAAGCCCTGGCCTTGCAGGCGGTTGCCCAGCACTTGCGCGCCACGCGCCTGGGGCTGGATGAACACAGCGGCGTTCATGGCCGTGAGGTCGTCGCCCCAATCGAGGAACGTGCAGCCTTGGACGCTGACATCCGGCGCGCTGATCAGCAGGCCGTTGCCCTGCCCTTCGGCCTGGAAGATGGCGCCGGGGGCGCAGGTCAATTGCAGCGGTTGGTCGATGCGGAACGAGCCCCGGTACTCGCCGGCAGGCAAGCGCCAACGGTTGGGGCCGTCGGCTTGCAGGGGTAAATCGGTGATGGGGCGAACGGCGGCGACCGATCCCGCCGAAGCCACTATCAGCATCACCAGGATGACGAGTGATCGAGCCACGATGATGTCCTCTTAAAGGAAATGCGGCTAAAAGTGGGAGGGACGGTGCGACGATTCGACTTGCTCCCGATGAGGGTGTGTCAGTTGATGCATCTGTGACTGATTCACCGCCATCGGGAGCAAGTCGAATCGTCGCACCGTCCCTCCCACATTTGCCTTGTGTCGTTTCTCAAACAGCGTGTCAGGCGGGCTCGACCTTCATCCGCCCGACCATTTCCATGTGCAGGGCATGGCAGAACCAGCTGCAGTAGTACCAATGCAGCCCGGGTTTGTCGGCAATGAACGTGATCGACGAGGTCTGCTGCGGGCTGATCTCCATGCTCGCGCCGTGGTTGACCATGACAAAGCCGTGGGTCACGTCTTCGATCATGTCGATATTGGTGATGGTCACGGTGACTTCATTACCCTGTTTGACGGTGAACTCCGAAAGCCCGTAGGCCGGGGCCATGGAGGTCATGTACACGCGCACTTTGTTGCCGTCGCGGATCACCTTGCTGTCGGTTTCCAGGTTGATCCCGTCCTTCTTGGCGATGGCCACCGTTTCGGCGAAGAATGGATCGTTGCGCTCCCAGATTTTCTTGGTCTTGATCTGGTCGCGGCGCGCCATCACACAGTCATGGGGTTCGGCGAAGGCCGGGCCGTCGTGGACCAGTTTCATTTCATCGCCGGAGATGTCGATCAACTGGTCGTTTTCCGGGTGCAGCGGGCCGGTGGGCAGGAAGCGGTCCTTGGAGAACTTGCTCAAGACCACCAGCCACTGGCCGTCGGCGTCGCGGGTTTCGGTCAGCGACGCATGGTTGTGACCGGGCTGGTACTGCACATCGAGCTTCTGCTTGATGTAGTTGACCTTCTCGCCGCCATAGGCACGGATGGCCTCGGCGATGTTCCACTTGACCACCTGGCTGTCGATGAACAGCGTGGTGTAGGCAAAGCCGCGTCCGTCGTAGGTGGTGTGCAGCGGGCCCAGGCCCAGCTCCGGTTCACCAACCACCACACCGCGCGGGTCGCTGATCTTGCCGCTGAACAGGTCGTCGAGTTTTTCGATGGCGATGATGGTGCAGGTCGGTGACAGCTTGCCGTTGGCGATGAAGTACTTGCCATCCGGCGAGGTGTTGCAGCCGTGGGGGTTTTTCGGCACCGGAATGTAGCGGGTGAACTCGCTGTCCTTGCCGTCCTCGGATTTGCGTCCGTCCACCACCGGCACCTTGACGCCGTCCACATTGATGAACTTGCCGGCCTTGATCGCCGCTTCGATGCGCGGGATGTTGAACACCACCACCCAATCGCGCTCATTGCGCATCATGCCGGCCAGGTCGGTGGCCTTTTCCGAGTTGTAGCAGGTGGCCGCTGCGTACTTGCCGGTGTAGTCCATGTCGGCGTTGTCGAGGTTGCCGTCGACGATCACCTGGAAGGCCATCTCCATTTTTTCCGCATCGATGGCGTTGAACATGGTGAAGCTGTTGCGATCCTGCAGGTCGAAGTTTCGGCCGTCATTGGGGTGCGGGATGATGAATTCGGCGTTGCAGAACACGTACTTGGTGTAGGGCACCTTTTGCAGGCGCAGGCCGTGGATGGCCTGGACGTTCGGTACGGTGAGGATTTTGTCGCACTTCATGATGTCCAGGCGGATGCGCGCCACCCGGCTGTTGGCCTTGTCATTGATAAACAGGTACTTGCCGTCGTAGTGGCCGTCGGTGGTGGACAAGTGCGGGTGATGGCAATCGCCGTTGGAGTACTTGGCGCCCTCGCCGAGGATGCGCTTGCTCTCGTTGGTCAGGCCCCAACCGGTGGCCGAATCGACGTTGAACACCGGGATACGCATCAGCTCGCGCATCGACGGGACGCCCATCACCCGCACTTCGCCCTGGTGACCGCCACTCCAGAAGCCGTAGTAATCGTCGAGCTGGCCGGGTTCCACATGGATTTTCGATTTGGCGTCCTTGGCCGCCGCCGCGAAGGATTCACGGGTAAACACCGCGCCGCCGAGGGCCGACGCACCCGCCAGTACGGCGCCGGTCACCGCACCGGTGCCGAGGAAACTGCGCCGGGTCAGGCCGTCATGTTTATCGTCTGTATCGTTCATGGGTTGCTCCTTCAAGCGTTGGGATTTATCTGCACTACGGGAATCTGTTCGGGCGCCGCCTTGTTGCGCTTCTTGCGTTTGTTGATCAGCGGCGGGCATTTGTTTTCGTTGTGCCAGGTCATCTGGCAGTCGAGGCAGTAGTGGCATTCGTTGGCGTTGATATGGCCGTCCGGGTGGATCGCCTGGATCTCGCATTCCTTCGCGCACAGCTGGCACGGGTTACCGCATTCCTGGCGCCGCTTGAGCCAATCGAACAGGCGGAATTTGCTGGGGATCGCCAGGGCGGCGCCGAGGGGACAGAGGTAGCGGCAGTAGACTTTGCGGGTGAACAGGTTGATCACCAGCAACGCCACGGCGTAGAGCACGAACCACCACTGGCGGTCGAACTTGAGCGTGATGGCGGTCTTGAACGGTTCCACTTCGGCAAAGCGTTCGGCGGTGGCCATGGATTCCAGGGAGAGGCCGAACAGCACCAGCAGGATCAGGTACTTGATCGCCCACAGTCGTTCATGCACCGCGAAGGGCAATTCGAACTGGCGGATCTTCAGGCGGCGCGCGGCCTCGTTGAGCAGTTCCTGCAAGGCCCCGAACGGGCACAGCCAGCCGCAGAACACCCCGCGCCCCCACAGCAGGATGCTGGCGGCGGTGAAGACCCAGAGCATGAAGATCAGCGGGTCGGTGAGGAACAGTTCCCAGCGGAAGTCCTGGACCAGCGCATGCACGAAGGTCAGCACATTGACCACCGACAACTGCCCCAGCGCATACCAGCCGATGAACCCCACGGTAAACACCAGGTAGCCGCGGCGCAGCCAGTGCAGCAGGCGCGGGCGCCGGGCCAGGCTGTCCTGCAGGAACAGGATCGCGGTAAGCAGCAGCAGCGCGACGCCGAGCACCATGACCTGCACCTGTTTCTGGTACCAGATGCTCAACCACAGTGGGCGGCTGGCCTCATCCAGCGCGGCTTGTTCGGCGGCGGTGGGCAGCGGCCGTTCCAGGTACTGTTCGGGCATCTGGTAAGGCAGTTCGAAGCTGCTGAACGTGCCGCTGACCGGGCCGGTCTGACGCCGCACCAGCAGTTCCAGGGTCCAGGGCGAGCCGGGGTCGAAGCCGGCCTGCGGGCGCACGATGAATACCGACATCTCGTCGAAGGCCGGGATGCCCTCGGCGTAGACATCGTCGATGCGCTGGTGGTCGAGGTCGCGGAAGCTGATCACGTTGCCGAACTGGCGCAACTGCACCCGGTCGAAAATCCCGCCGCGCACATAACCCGAACCCTTGAACGAAAACAGCCCACGGCCGAGCACGGCGATGGCCTGTTCGCCGGGTTTGAGCCCCTGCATCAGGTTGCGGTAGTGCTCTTCGCCCAGCAGGTTGCGGCCGATGCTCGGCGGGTTGATGTCGGCCACATAGAGGTCGATGAAGGTCTCATCCGCGGCCTCGGCGCCTTCGGCGGCGGTGTCCTTGAAGGCCGCGTCGACCTGGCCCCGGGTCAAATGCAGGCGGCGGATCGCGCCATTGCCGGTCAATTGTGCCCAGGTGGCGGGGTCAAACCGGTCGGTGCGGATCAACGCGACTTTCTGCGCGGTCGCGGCCTTGCCGTCGATCAGCTTGAGCCACACCGCCACGTCATGGGCCGCCCGCATCACCACTTCATTGACCACCATCGCGGTCACGGTCGCGCCGGCAATCGCGTCCACCGTCACCGCCTTCGGATCGCTGGAACGCCCGACCACCACGCGCTGGCGCACATCGACGCCGGAATAGTGCGCGGTGAATTCGTGCAGTTTGACCTCGGGAATACCGATCAACAGGATCGGCTCGTGGTGTTCCAGCACGTAGGCATCGCGGATCACCCCGGCGGCGTCGAGGATCACCAGGGTGTTGATCGGCTTGCCCGAATACGCCGGGATCGCCACCACATCCAGGCTCTGGAACACGTAGCCAATGGGCTTGCCGGCAGTCGAAATGGTCCGCACCTTGAACGGACCGTCGGGTGCGGAGACCGCATCCTGGGCGGGGAAAGCGCGTTCGATACGCTGCTGTTCGATGTCGCCGTAAGGCCGGGCCTGGGCGTTGAAGCTGGTGATGAGCAACACCACCAGCAGCGTCAGCCAGTGGCGTGTCAAGCGCGCGGAGCGAGTCATGGAGTCCCTTGAGGCGTCGGGCTGAAGAGGGCCCCGATAGTGGGGCGACGATGGCAAGTGGCCCTTGATCGAAATCAAGTCGAGTCCGATGAGGGTGCGGCGCATACGCACGGCTGGCGCGTTGTCGCACCTCTTACTTGAGCTTCAGGCGCCGCGCCAGCTTGTGCAGGTTGCTCGCGTCCACGCCGAGCAGGCGCGCAGCACTCGCCCAATTGCCGGCGCAGTGTTCCAGGGCGTGACGAATGTTCCAGCGCTGGCACTCGTCCACCGCCACCGCCAAGGGTTGGAAGGCCTCGATCGATGACGCGGGCATGGCTCGCTCCACCGCGACGGCGGCCGTATCCAGGCCCAGGGCGTGCGGTTCCAGGCGGATCACCGAAGTGCGCGGTTCGCCACGACTGAGCTGCTTCAACGCGGCGCGACTGATCACATGCTCCAGCTCACGCACATTGCCCGGCCAGGCGTACTCGAGCAGCGCCTGTTGCGCCGTCGGCGACAGTTGCAGGTCATGCAAGCCCAGGCGCTCGCGGCTGAGCTCAGCGAAATGCCGCGCCAGCAGCAACACATCCTCGCCACGCTCGCGCAACGCCGGGATCGGCAGCGGGTACACCGACAGCCGGTGATACAGGTCGGCGCGAAACAGGCCGTCACGCACGCGGTCGGGCAGGTGGCGATTGGTGGCGGCGATGATGCGGACATCCACATGCAATGGCCGATCGGCGCCCAGGCGCTGGATCTCGCCATTCTCCAGGGTGCGCAGCAGCTTGGCCTGGATGCTCAACGGCAATTCGCCGACCTCATCGAGGAACAAGGTGCCGCCGTTGGCCGCATCGAACCGCCCGGCGCGGTCGTGGGTGGCGCCGGAGAAGGCGCCCTTGACGTGACCGAACAGCTCGCTTTCGGCCAACGCCTCCGGCAGCGCCGCGCAGTTGACCTGGACCAGAGGTTTGTTGCCGCGTTGCGACAGACGATGCAGGCGCCGCGCGAACAGCTCTTTGCCGACCCCGGTTTCGCCAAGCAACAACACCGGCAACTGCGTTTCGGCCAGCAGCGCCAGCTCGTCGAGCAACTCCTGCAACACCGCGCTCTGGCCGAGGATGCCGTCGAGCGGCGCGGTCATTTCGACCCTCCTGGGGTTCAGAGCACCCTGGAAGCGTGTGGTCATGATTACCTTACTCCGGGATAAATCGTTACTTTTCAATGCGTTAAAATTGGCACGCTGCCTGCAATCACTGGTTCATACCCGTATTGCCGATGAGGAAAGCCCGATGACCGTGAGCGACTGGAACACCCAAACCCAGGACCACTTGATCGACCATCTGCTGGCGCGCTACCACGCACGTCATCGCGAGCAATTGCCGGAACTGGTCCGCATGGCGAGCCGCGTCGAACAGGTCCACGGTCAGCACCTGCAATGCCCCAACGGCCTGGCCGACCTGCTGCTCGACATGCAGCAGGAACTGGAGAGCCATATGCTCAAGGAGGAACAGGTATTGTTCCCGATGCTGCAAATGGGCATGGGGCCGCAGGCGTCGACGCCGATCCAGGTGATGCGCTACGAGCACGACCAACACGCCGAGGCCCTGGAGCAGTTGTTGAGCCTGACGAACCAGATCACCCCGCCGGCCGAGGCCTGTAATACCTGGCGCAGCCTGTACCGCGAGCTGAGCGCCTTTCATGCCGACCTGCGCGAACACATCCGCCTGGAGAACGACATATTGTTTGCCCGGGCCGCGCCCAGCCTCGCCGCGGCCCGCGCATAGCGCACTTTCGCAAGCGTTCACTGCGACGATCGTGCAGCGTTGCCTGTGCGCTGCCCTTGTCGTAGATCAAGTACGGCCGACGCCAACAGGATTAACCTTGGGTATCCCTTCCCGATATTCCCCGAGGTCAAGATGGTGCTCCATCGTGTTCATCACCAGATCCTGCGCAGCCACCACTTGTTCGAACCCCTGGACGAGGCGCAGTTGAACGAGCTGATGAGCAGCAGCCAATTGCTCAGTGTCGACAAAGGCGAACCGCTGTTCCGCCAGGGCGAACCGGCCGATGCGTTCTACTTCGTGATCGCCGGCGCGGTGAAAATCTACCGCCTCACCCCGGACGGCCAGGAGAAGGTGTTCGAGGTGATCGGCGAACGGCAGACCTTCGCCGAAGCCATGATGCTGATGGATACGCCCAACTACGTAGCGTGCGCCGAAGCGGTGTGCCCCACGCAGTTGTACCGGCTGTCCAATGCCACCTACATGCGTTTGCTGCAGAGCAACAGCCGCCTGACCTTCGCCCTGCTCGGCAAGTTGTGCGTGCGCCTGCACCAGCGGGTCAACGAGATCGAAACCCTGTCGCTGAAAAACGCCACCCACCGCGTGGTGCGCTACCTGCTCACGCAACTGGTGCGCTTGCAAAGCACCACCGACTGCAGCTTCGAGCTGCCGATGGCCAAGCAACTGATTGCCGGGCACCTGTCGATCCAGCCGGAGACGTTTTCGCGGATTATCCGACGTTTGATCGACGAGAAAATCATCACCCAGGACGGCCGGCAGATCGCAATTCTCGACCGCCCGCGCCTGGAGCAATTCGAGTGAAAACCTGCCTGGTCTGCCAGCACGGCAATGCCGTGGAGCGCGACCTGTGCGAGCGTTGCGCCACACCGCTGCCCGAGGCCCACGCCAGCACCCAGGCGCGCCGACTGAAGCGTTTCCAGTGGTTCTGCCTGGGCCTGACGCTGTTCTGCGTGGTGATGTTCTTCTGGTTGCCCAGGGACTTTTACTGAGTCTCGGTCAACTGCCGATACAGCTGCGGCAGGCGTTGCGGTAATTGTTCGGGGCGATGGATCAGGGTGAAACCATGGGCGCCGAACATGTACGGCAGATAGTCGCCGGCCTGTTTGTCGATGGTGATGCAGAACGGAATCAGGCCCTGGCGCCGCGCTTCGACCACCGCCTGGCGCGTGTCCTCCACGCCGTAACGTCCCTCATACAGGTCCAGGTCATTGGGCTTGCCGTCGGTGATCAACAACAGCAACTTGCGCCGCTGCGGGCAGGCGCCCAGCAACTGGGTAGCCTGACGGATAGCCGCGCCCATGCGCGTGTAGTAGCCCGGCTTGAGGCCCTGGATCGCGCCGCGCGTGCGGTCGTCATAGGCTTGCTGGAACGTTTTGAGCACCTGCAAGCGCACCTGGTGCCGCCGCAGTGAAGAAAACCCATACAACGCAAAGCGATCCCCGGCCCCGGCCAGGCTTTCACCAAACAGCAGCAGGCTGTCGCGTATCACATCGATGACCTTTTGCTCATCGTTGACATGGGCATCGGTGGACATCGACAGATCGGCCAGCAACAGGCACGCCAGGTCGCGGTGGGTGTGGCGTTGTTCAAGGAACAGCCCACGCTCGGCGCAGGCGCCCTGCTGGCGCTGCACATGAAAATCCAGCCAGGCCTGCAGGTCGACCTCTGACCCCTGGGGCTGCTGGCGCTGCCATTGGCGGTCGGTGCGCAGGCTCTGGAATTGCCGGCGCAAGCGCTGGGCCTGGGCCTGCAAGCGCGCGGGCAAGGGTTGCGGGGCGTCGCAACGCGGCTGCATCAATTGCAGGTTGACGAAGCCTTCCTGCAAGCACTGCCGGCGATAGTCCCACTCGGGCAACTTGATGCCGTCACCCAAGGGGATATCGTCGACATCGGCGGGCGGCAGATCCAGGTGCAGCTTGAGCCCGCCGCTCTTGCGCACGCGCTGGCGCGACAGGCTCAACTGGTCGAGGTCTTCGGCGACGCGGGCAGCGTCCGGGTCCTGGCTATCGTCGGACCAGCGATCGAGGTCGACGTGTTCGCTCCAACTGAACAGGTTTTCCAGGCGCACCACCAGCAGGCCGCCATCGCGGCTCGCGTCGTCAACGCGGGTGGCACGCTTGGGCCCGCCTTGCTGCTCGCCGGGCGGGGCTGAGAGGTCGTCGCCCTCCTCTTCCAGGTCGGTATTTTGCGCGGTGTCCAACTGCAGCGCCGGGTACAGCCATAACGGCAACGGCCAGGCGGCCCGTGAACTGCGCGGCAAGTGACGCACGCTGCCGGGTTCGCGCAGGGCCTTGCGCAAGGCCCGCTCCAGGGCGGCTTCGTCGGGTTTGAGGCTGGCGGGGTCGGGGCGCAGTTGCAGGTGCGCCTCCACCAGGCGTTGGTAGCGCGGCAGCATCGCCGGGTAGCGCTGCAACAGCAGCCAGGTCCAGCGTTGGTTGTCGCGCGCCCAGTGGCTCATCGGCCCGGAGTGGGCCGCGAGCAGCGCCAGCCAGCGGTACAACTCGTGATTCAGCGCCGCGTCGGGAAACACCGCCAGGCGTGCCGGCAAGCGCAAGCGGTTACCGTCGCAGGACGCCAGGGGGGCTTGCTTGCAGGTGCCGGCGATACGCATCAACAGGTTGCGGCGCAGCAACAGGTCGCGCTCGCAGGCCGCCTCCAGCGCCATCCCGCCAGCGCCGCCGAGGGCGCGGAACAACAGGGCCAGGCTGCGCTGATGGTCCGTCAGCGCGACCTGCGCCTCGGGGAAATCGACATTGGCACGGCGGGTGATGAAGCGGTGCCAGACGCTGCCGACCCACTCTTCCAATTCCAGGGTAAAGGCCATGAGCCGTGCTCCAAACGTAAAACGGCCCGCTGTACCAGCCGGGCCGCCGTCTTAGGGATTGACGATCAATACACAATCGGCGCCGGCGCACCGGCGACGGCTTGGCGTTGGCGGAAGCTGTACAGGTAGCAGAGCAGCCCCAGCAGGAACACCACGCCACTGGCCAACCGGGCCCAGAACAAGACGGTCAAATGCTCGACCGTGGCCATGAACGGCAAGGCCACACCGTCCGCCGGCCAGCGCTGCAACCACACCTGCACTGCACCGGCTGCGGTGAGGAGCAAGGTGATCATCACCATCGACAGCACCATCAGCCAGAAGCCCCAGATTTCAATGGTCTGCGAACGCGCATCGGGCGCTTCGCCGAGGCCGCGCAAGCGTGGCATGGCGTAGCTGATCAGGGTCATCACGATCATCGCGTAGGCCCCGAAGAACGCCAGGTGACCGTGGGCCGCCGTGAGCTGGGTACCGTGGGTGTAGAAGTTGACCGGTGCCAGCGTATGCAGGAAGCCCCAGACCCCGGCGCCGAAGAACGCCGTCACCGTGGTGCCCTTGGCCCACAAGGTCGCCGCGCGGTTCGGGTGCTGGCGCCGCCGACGTTTGACCATGGTGAAGGCGAACATCACCATCGCCAGGAACGGCAGCGGCTCCAGGGCCGAGAAGATCGAGCCGACCCACAGCCACACCTCGGGTGCGCCGATCCAGAAGAAGTGGTGCCCAGTGCCGATGATCCCGGTGATCAAAGCCATGGCGATGATCACGTACAGCCATTTCTCCACCACTTCACGGTCGACGCCGGTGACCTTGATCAGCACGAACGCCAGCATCGAGCCCATGATCAGTTCCCACACGCCTTCTACCCAAAGATGCACCACCCACCACCAGTAGAACTTGTCACGTGCGAGGTTGCCGGGGTTGTAGAAGGAGAACAGGAAGAACACCGCGAGGCCGATCAGGCCGGTCATCATCACCATGCTGACCGTGGTTTTGCGGCCCTTGAGCAGGGTCATGCCGATGTTGTAGAGAAAGCCCAGGCACACCACCACAATGCCCATTTTGGTAATGGTCGGTTGCTCGAGGAACTCGCGGCCCATGGTCGGCAGCAGTTCGTTATGGGTCAGCTTGGCCAGTGCCGCATAGGGCACCAACAGGTAACCGAGGATGGTCAACACCCCGGCTGCGGCAAACACCCAGAACAGCAAGATCGCCAGTTTGGGGCTGTGCAGTTCGCGGTCGGCCTCCTCGGGTATCAGGTAATAGGCGGCGCCCATAAAGCCGAACAACAGCCAGACGATCAACAGGTTGGTATGGACCATCCGCGCCACGTTGAAGGGGATCAACGGGAACAGAAAGTCGCCCACCACGTATTGCAGGCCCATGATCAGGCCAAACAGCACCTGGCCGACGAACAGGATCAAGGCAAACACAAAGTAGGGTTTGGCCACGGCCTGGGATTGGAATTTCAGATAGGGATTGGCGCTGCGCATGGCTCAGCCCTCCTTGTTGGGTGGCCAGTTATTGGTATCGATCTTCGAGCTCCATTTGAGGAACTCGGCCATATCGTCCACCTCCTGGTCGCTGAGGTTGAATTGCGGCATGGCGCGACGCCCCGGCACCCCAAGGGGCTGCATTTTCATCCAGGCGTGCAGGAACGGCTTGAACCCTTCGTCACCCCCACGACGCTTGAACACATTGCCCAGCTCCGGCGCAAAGTACGCGCCTTCGCCCAACAGAGTGTGGCAACCGACGCAGTTATTACGCTCCCAGACGCTTTTGCCGCGGATCACCGATTCAGTGAGCTGGTCGACATTGCTACGGGCGGGAAAGGTTTGTTCGGTGTGGTAGGTCAAGGCCAGGAAAATCAGGAAGAAGAACACGCTTCCTCCGAAATAGATGTTCCTGGCCATGCCCTTGGTGAAGGTCTCTGACATGGTCGCTTCCTCATGGCTTGGCGGGGGTCATGATAGGAAGGTGGGGGGTGAAAACCGCTTGATGGCGATCAAGAATTGTTGATCGGGGTGGTCAAGTATTCTTGGGGAATTGAGTCTGGGTCGGTTGCGGCGGTGACAGTGCCTTTTTAAAGCGGGTTTTCATTGGCTCAAAAATATTGAATAAATCCGTCCCGTTTGGCTCCGTGTGATTCAGGGTGTGGCGAAGAAACTAAGCGTGCTCTTTAGCGTTGCCCAGTGAGCCGCTTCGGCGGGCCCGAGGGGTTGGGTCTTGACGTAACTCAACGCGATCAGGCGGCGTGTGCCCGGTAGTTGCAGCGCCAACTGGTACTGGTAAAAGCTGTCGCTGCCTTTGTTGAAACTGTTCTGCACTTCATAGGCATCGACATCCAGTGCGGCCCCCACCTTTATGGCTTGCATTGGCGAGTAACGAAGGGACTTCTCCTGTTGTTCGAGCGTCTTGAGCTGCGCTTCGAAGTTACGTTGCGACGTTTCGCCGTCCGCCAGCGGGCTACGGCTGACGACCAGCGTGGTGCCCAGGTGGGCGAACTTGAGAATATTGATCGAGGCATCCTGTACGGCTGCATCGGGCAAGGTGAATTGGGCTTCATTGATCAAATAGTTCATGGTGCAAGCATCTCGTTATTGGCCGGCGCCCGGCTTGTCCGCAAATGTTGATTCGACGGCGTTATGAATAGTGGTTCGCACCCCCTGCTGACCGGGTGATGTGCCCTTGTCACTGCCCTGGTTGATATCCAGTTTGCCTTGTGTCTGGATCTTGCTGCTGCCGGAGGAAAACAGATTGAACGAGCCACAGGTCAGGTTGATGGCTCCGTCTGCCGTGAGCTCAATCACACTGTCGCCGCACACCAGGCGAATACTGTCTCCAGCTTCGATGGTATAGCGCGTGGCGGCGCTGTCGGATTTGGCGCCGCCCACCAGCAGGGTGTCGTTGTTGCGTACTACGCGCAGGCGATTAGCGCCAATCGTCACCGTCTCGTTGTGCCCGATGCGCTTGTTGCGGTCATGCCCCACCGAGTGGCTTTCGTCCACTTCGACGACGACGTCCTGATTCCTCTCGGCATGGATATACACCTGTTCCGACCCCTTCTTGTCCTCCATGCGAATTTCATTGAAGTTGGCCGGCGTGCCGCCCTTGCTCGAGCGACTTTTCATGCCGCTCTGGGTCGCGTTCTCCGGCAAATCGTAGGGCACCGTCTGCTCCGCGTTGTACACCCGCCCAGTAATAATCGGCCGGTCCGGGTCGCCTTCCAGAAAGCTCACAATCACCTCCTGGCCGATCCGTGGGATCTGCATCGAGCCCCAGTTCTTGCCGGCCCAGGATTGCGATACGCGTATCCAGCACGAGCTGTTTTCGTTGGACTGGTCGTGGCGGTCCCAGTAGAAATGCACTTTCACGCGGCCGTACTGGTCGGTCCAGATTTCCTCGCCTTTGGGGCCGACCACCAGCGCGGTCTGCGGGCCTTTGACGATGGGGCGATAGGTGTTGGCCAGCGGGCGGAAGCTTTGTTGGGCGTCGATGCAGGTCAGGCTGCTGTCGAACTGCGCCGAGCTTGAACCGCCGCCGCTTTCCAGGCTTTCCTGAACGATGTAATAGCGGCAGCCGACGATCAGGTATTCGCGGTTCTGGTCCTGGCGGCTGAAGCCGGTGAGGCTGAACAGATGGCCGGAACCGAGGCCGCGGGCGTTGCCGTTGAATTCGATTTGTTCATGCAGGGTTTGCAGGGCTTCGATGCGGGTGCGCGCGTAGTGTTCGCCGTCCGCGCTTTGCACGTAGGTGCCGGGGTAGTCGTACAGCGGGTAGTCGCCGGCGGCGTGCGGGCGCGGCATCGCCGAGCGCACGTCGATGCTCGCGCTGGGGCGCTGGAAGTCGTAGTCGTTGAGCTCCAGCGAGCCCGGCTGCACTTGCTGGGCCAGGTGCCAGTTGTACAGGTGGTCGCGTTCGCGTTGCTGCTCGTCCTTGGGGTAGTACGGAATCGACACGTAGCCCGGCACCGTGGCGTGGGCGCCGTAGGCATCGGCCAGTACCAGCACGTGGCGGTCCTGTTCATGGCGGAAGAAGTAGTAGATGCCTTCCTGTTCCATCAAGCGGCTGACGAAATCGAAGCTGGTCTCGCGGTACTGCACGCAGTATTCCCACTCGCGATACGGTCGGCTCAGGGCGTCTTCAAAGTCGGAAAAGCCGAGGTCGCGGAACACCTGCTTGATGATCTGCGGGATGCTCAGGTTCTGGAAAATCCGGCAGTCCGACGTGCGGCTCAGCAGCCACAGCCACGGGCGCAGCGTCACCTGGTAGCTGGCGAACTGGCCCTGGTCGATGCTCTGGCTGCACTGCGCGACGATGCCGTGAAAGTGCCGCTCGCCGCCGTCCGCCAATTGCACGCCGACGCTCATCGGCTTGCCCAGCAACTGGTTGAGGTCGATGTTGGCGTCCAGGGAGGTCAGTTGCAGCTCATAGGCGAACAGCCGACCCAACTCTTCGCCGCCACCCATTTGATTGAGCAACAGCACGTCCGGCCCGAGGGGGCTGGTGATTTTGGCTAGGCGTGAGGTTTGGTTGAATAGCATCGAAGTACCCTAATAGCTGAACAAATGTGGGAGGGGGCTTGCCCCCGATAGCAGTGTTTCAGTTGATGCATGTGGTGACTGATTCACCGCCATCGGGGGCAAGCCCCCTCCCACATTTGCATTGCATTCCAACAGTCGTTATTCGGTGTCGCTGAAGTCGTAGTGCAGTTCGTTTTCCCGGCTGCTGATCCGCACACCTGCCAGCGCCTTGCCTTCGAGCATGCGCGTGAGGAATTCATGCAATTCAGAACCGTCTTATTTATGCCTTTTTGCACTCGCTTAAGTGGCCGAAAAATAAACAGACTAAATAACAAATAGACCTATCCCGTCTTACGCGCCTGGGCGATAAGCGCTGAGTGATAGTCTTAGTCATTAGGCATAAGAACCTCACTGATATCAGCGCCTCTTAATTTCAATGATTTTATTGCGCTCTTTATTTCAAATGCGGTTTCGATGCCGAGAATAATGGCCGGGCTTTTTTCTTTCCCGCTACCGAAGCCAATACTCGTGAAAAACATGCCATATTCCAGAGGCTTTCCAGTTTCTTGATAGAAACTCGGGATGGGAACCACACAGTCAAAATATTGACCACACGTACTACATAGGTTTTCCAACTGTTGAACACTGTATTTGATAATTTTTTGAGGTTGCATCATGAATAGCTGATTTTTTTCATTGACCAATGAAAATTCAACACTCAATTTTAAATTTTCGATGTATTCCTTGAAACGTAGCGACGCGATGAAGCGCCCATCATAAGTTGCACCAATATCAGCCTTGTTTGGTGTTTTCAGTTCTCTAGGCAGATAGCTTTGATCAATGCAGCAACCACAGATTTTGCAAAAAATACTATCAGGTGCTCCATCAAAAAAGTACGCGTGATTATCTATAGCGCTTAAGTTGTAGGCAATGGTTAAGAACTGAGTCACTACTTTAGCCCCTGGTGTTGTGTGAAGAAGTCAAAAATAGCATATTTGTATTATGCACCTTTCCTTTTGTCGGAAAAATTTAACCCATCCATCAAGTCAATGTGGTCGATTGTGGTAAACTTCCCCACATCCGAATCATAAAACCTAAACATATTAAAATGCAGCCCCGTCTCCCGATCCAGATACTGCTCCTGAAACCGCAATTTCTGTTCTTCAATGTAATATGGCTCACGCACTTCCTCCAACGTATTGCCCCACACTCGATAAGTCGCCCGCCAGATGTCGTGGCCGTCGACCTCGGTCAGTTGTTCACGCAGCCCGTTGAGATCGGTGGGTAGTAGCGGACTTTCTGCAGCGCCCCACTACCGTCGATGCGAGCCAGGAGGACATGGCCTTCGTCTTCGTAAATATTGAGGCTGGTCTGGGTGTGCTTGTGTTACCTTTAAACTAAATATCGATAAAAAAGCTCGACCTCATGCGGATCTTCAAGCGATTTTAACGCCGCCTTGTAGTGCTCCTCAACTCTCTGCTTGAGCCCCTCAGTAGCGAGTAAGTATAGAGCAGGGTACACGGTATTGGAGCGAATCCATTCATTTGAATCTACTTCATCAAACCACTTGAGTGCTAACTCAACGCTGGTCAGTAACTGCTCTTTCCAGCCCGGCTTTTCATCCGGAGTTTCGAATGAATATAGCCATATCGAAAACCTCTCATTGAAGTGCTGAAGTGATTCGCTGGATTCCTTCAGTATCCGCCAATCGGTCAGTTCGGCGACAACCTGATTGGATGTGCGAGTTTTTATAGATTTCTCTATAATTGATTTTGACCAACTTTCCGGATACTCGAACTTGTCATCTCTCAGTGCCTTTTCAAGGACTGTATTCACATGCACCATCAGTGTCGGATCGAGAAGCTGCAGCGTCAAGTGGAGAGAAAACCATCCTTTTTGCTTGGAAAGCCCCATTGAGTAGCGCCTGATTCGACCCTTATTGTCGGTTTTTTCAAAAAAACGGTCTTTTTTTTGCGTGAACCCATGGTTTTCAAATGTCTCAGCTATACCTGAGATTAGTAATTTCAACATATTCTCGACACTTTCAATCATTACGGCAACCTCCATAGTGGCACCCTAGCCTCACTCACAGTAACACCTGTTGCTTTTTTCCCGGAATGCCCAAATACCCCCTGCCCATTAGTGATGACTTTATCTTTTGCAAGCTGGGCTTTAGAGCGTATCGCACGGCCTGATTTAACTTCGACAGAAATGATTTTTTGTGTTTTGTTATTTCTTATTAAAATATCTACGTAGCGGCCCCGCCCTGCGCCTGGCGTTCTTACATAAACCTGCCTACCGAGCACGGTAACATTAGGGTTTTTCATGAGTCTCTGATAAACCAGGTTCTCCGCTGCTAAACCATTGGCCTTATTC
Organism: Pseudomonas veronii; assembly: GCF_002028325.1. Classification (NCBI taxonomy): domain Bacteria; kingdom Pseudomonadati; phylum Pseudomonadota; class Gammaproteobacteria; order Pseudomonadales; family Pseudomonadaceae; genus Pseudomonas; species Pseudomonas veronii. The sequence goes on from NZ_CP018420.1 coordinate 4,144,981, forward strand.
TGCCGTCGTTGTGCAGCAGAGCATGCCCAACCCAATGGGTCTATCCATCCCGAAGGATTAGGAGCGTATTGATAAAAGTTGAACCCACCCATCAAGTCAATAGGGTCGGTTGTTGTAAAGCGACCTACATCCGGATCATAAAACCTAAACGTATTAAAATGCAGCCCCGTCTCCCGATCCAGATACTGCCCCTGAAACCGCAAATTCTGCTCTTCAATGAAGTAAGGCTCGCGCACCTCCTCCCGCGTATTGCCCCACACCCGATAAGTCGCTCGCCAGACATCATGGCCGTCGGCCTCGGTGAGTTGCTCCGGTAAGCCGTTCAGGTCGTTGTGGTAATACCGCACGCGTTGGTATTCACCTTCGCCGTCGACTCTGGCGAGGGGTTCGTAGCTGTCGCCGTCGTAGAGATAAAGGCTGGTCTGGCTGTGTTTATGCTCCTGCAACAACCGCAGGCCATCCCAGGTGAACCGGGTTTCGCCCCGCGGATAGCCATCGCTGCCGTGTTCAGTTTTTTCAATGCGCCGCCCCAGCGGGTCGTAGGCCATCCTGACCACGCTGCCATTTTCATTACGCACTTCAACCAACCGGCTTTCGGCGTCGTAGGCAAAACGCTGCAAACCTCGCACAACGCTGCGCTTTTCAATCATTCGCCCAAGAGCGTCGTATTGGTAACGTTTGTCTTGATACGTCAGCAGCCGGTTATGCCGTACCAGGCCGCCTTGTTGTGGCCCGTCGAGCAGGTTGGCCGCCGCATCGTAGGCATAGGTTTCGATCCGGCCTATCTGTTGGCTGACGAGGATACGTCCGCTACTGTCGTAGGCCAGGTGCTCTTGGCGATCGGTACGGCGGCGTCCGATCAGGTTGTCGCTGGGGTCGTAGCTGTAGTGGGTTTCGACCAATGGCGGCAACTGCCACGGCTGGTCGATGCTGCGCCGCTGGCGTGAGCGGACCCGGCCACTGCGGTCGTAGTCGGTATTTGTTCTGAGTTGACCCTGGGTGCGTTGCAGTTCGCGGTGCAGGCGGTCGCGTTCAAAGTCGCTGATGACGTGGCCGTCGAGATTCAGCTGATGCAGGTGGCCGCTGCCGTAGTACAGGCGATTGAGCCAGCGTCCGTCAGGCAAGTGGGTTTGAGTCAGGTTGCCCAATTCGTCGTAATGGTGTTGCAGACACCCCGCCGAGCTGTGTTCTTCAAACAGTTGCCCCAGCGCGTCATAGCTAAAGCCAAGTGCTTGCTCGCGACCGTCGAGAGCGGTGAAGGTGACCGCGACCAGTTGGTCGTTCAGGTCGTGCTTATAAACGGTGGTGCCGTCGGCGGTGACTTTGCTGACCAGGCGCCCGAGCGGGTCGCGTTGGAACTGGTGTGTCAGGGCGTCTACCGGCTCGCCTTCGGTGCCCGGCAGGTAACCGACGGCGACGACGTTATCCAGCGGGTCATAGGCATAGCAGCGCCGACTGTGGTCGAGGTCTTGTTGCTGCACCAGGCGATCGGCCGCGTCCCACTCAAAGCGATAGCTTTCGCCGTTTTCATTGGTCAGTTTCAGCAGTCGCCCGTAGGCGTCGTGGTCGAAGGTGACGCAGCGGTTGTGCGCGTCCCAGCGTTGTTTGACCTGGCCGCGCCGGTCGTAGGCATAGCGGGACGTGTTGCCGGCGGGGTCGACATAGCCCGTCAGATAACCACTGGCGTTGCGCTGGAAATGCTCAAGGCGCCCGTCCGAAAGTCGGCATTCCAGCAACAACCCTTGCCGGCTGTACTGATAGCGCACCGACTCACCTTCAGCATTGGTGTGCACCACCACATTGCCGAACGCATCGTACTGGTAGGCGGTGGCGTAGCCCGAGCAATCCACCTCCTCGATCAGTTGGCTCCACTCGTCCCAGTGCAGCTTCCGGGTTTTGTCGGTGGCATCGATGATCTGCACCGGCTGGCCGAAATCGTCGTAGACATAACGGGTGCGGTTGCCCAGCGGATCGATCTCTTCGATGCAGTTGCCATGCCGGTCGTAGCGGTAATGCCAACGGTTACCCGCCGGGTCGGTTTCCACTTCGGGCAATGCCCAATGCGCCAGCCACTGGGTGTTGCTGATCCTGGCCAGTGGATCGGTCACTGCGCTCAGGTTGCCGGATTCGTCGTAACTGAAGCGCCACTGGCCGTTTTGCGGATCAATCGCGCCGAGCAATTGGCGATCTTCGCTCCATTCGAACTGCCACGTATGGCCCAGGTTATCGACGTAGCGGATGATCTGGTACTGCGGGTTCCAATAGCGTGTGCTGACCCGTTTCAGGCCATCGGTAACGCGCGTGATACCGGCATCCAGGTCGTAATCGAAGGTGAATTCATCGCCGGCGTCGGTCCAATGCCGGCTGACCCGCCATTCTTCACCCTGCGGGCCAGACACTGCGCGCCATTGGTAGAAGCAGCGCAAGCCACTCGGCAGTTGGTGTTCGACCATGCGCCGCGCGCTGTCGTAAGCAAAACGTCGTTGGCTCGTGCCTTGTGCGTCGAGGACTTCGGCCAGGTCGCCGTGGGTGTCGTAGCGATAGCTGACCAGCACGTCGCTGCGCCCAGCAAAATGTTGCCGATGCAGGTAACGGCGCTCGATATGGCTCACGCGCCGCGGATGCTCGACGGTGTAGCTCACGTCGACATGCATCAGCGCATGGCTGTCGCGCAGGCGACACAGGCGCCCCTGGGCGTCGTAATCCAGAAAGAGGCGCCCTTCGTTGCGATCACCCAGCAGATACAGGCGCATCCGCAAGGAGTTCAGAGGGTCGGGCTCGAAGAGCCGATACAGGCCGTCGATACTTTCGATCAGGATGGCGCCGTCGGCGCTGCGCCTGACCGCAAGGCCTTCGCCGGGGCTGAAGGCGCCGCCTGACAACGGGATGTAGCCGATGTCTACGCGGCGCCCCTGTTCGTCGATGTAGGTGAGGTGTTCATCTTGATCGATCTCGACGGCGACCTCATAGGCAACGCTCCAGCCGGCGCCGAAAAGGCCGTCGTGGCGTTGATCGAGGCTGCTGTAGAAGCGCTGCCAGTCGATGGGGAGCAGGCCTGGCAGGACGAAGTCCAGTTCTTCTTCGGCGCCGAGGATTTTGGCCCCGGTCGGGCTATGCACCGGGTTGGGCGAACCGTTGACCGCGCTGTTGAGTGCCGAGGTGAGCTTGCCGGTTCCATACGCCACGGCCCCGCCCGCCAGCGCGCCGCCGGCCAGGCACGGCAATTTGCTCCAAAAGCCTTTCACATTGCCGCGTAGCGCAAGCAGCGCGGCAATCGCCAAGCCGACGCCCGGTGTCTTGCCACTGCGAATTTCGCGCACCACGACGGGGTCGCCACCGATACGCACATCGGCAGAAATCAGCCCCTCGACGCTGCCGATCTTGGCGTCACACGTGCTGCGGTCACCGCTGCGTGCGGCCGGTTGCCCGTTGATGAAGACCGAACTGGAACCCTCGGCAATAAATTGCTCGGGCATGGGCGGGTGCTTGGTGCAGGCGACCGTGTCCAGCGGACACGGCACGGTACCGGCAGCGGGTGTGGCGACCGTCGGGCGCCACAGTTGTGAGAAAAATCCCTGTGCGATGTCCAGAAAACGGGGGGCCGGTGGCTCACTGGGCGCGATCGGCACAGCCATCATCTGTCCGGCGGCCCGGGCCGCTGGTTTGCCATTGATGAAAACGTCGTTTGAGCCGCTGGTGATAAAGGCCTCGATCACCGGCGGAAAAACCCAGTTGGCGGCGGTTTCGCACCAACTGGAGATCTTCACGTCAGCCCCCGAGAGCCCGGCGCTGATCCCCACCACCGCGCCGACCGCCAGTCCCAGGGCGACGCATCCAACGCCACCTGTGGCAATGGTCACGCCGGTCGCTGCGGCAATCAGCGCGCCAGCGGCCAGGCAGCCCACGGACGTGATGGCGGCATAGGCGGCGACTTCCAGCACACCGCCGAGAACATCGGCCATCATTGAGGCGTGCAGCAGCGCGTCGCCTTCGCGGGCGGCCCAAAACGCGTCAGTCATGACCAGCAATCCCTGCCTGAAAAGGCCGGAATCAAATCACGCGACTAACGTGTTGCTCAGGTGAGACTTTCCGAGGGAGGCGTAAGAATTTTCCCAAAGCAGGCGGAGCGGAGGTGCCTGCGATGCAGACATCTCAGTCCATCAGGTCCACCCAGGCGATGCCATCGCAGGCAAGCCAGCTCCCACTGGTGACCGGGCCCGGCTTCCAGAATCAAGTCGGCTATACGGCCGCCTCGCTTTGGCTTTTGATCTTGGGCGCCCCGAGCCTAGACAAGCCCCACCACCAACACCAGAACCACCGGCCAACCCAGCACCAGCCGACGCCAAAACCTGGGAGCATGCCGCAACTCCATGAACCCATCGGCAATCAGCCACGCCTTGACCACCGCCAGCAGCAAAACCGCCAGCCACAGCCCGGAGCCGCCGGCGAGCACGGTGCCGACGCTGAGCACCACCAACGTGGCCCAACACACGATCAGCCCTTGGGAAATGGACATCGGTACCTCATCCAATCACGTAAACCAACGGAAACAGCACCACCCACACCAGGTCCACCATGTGCCAATACAGCACCCCCGACTCCAGCCCGCCGACCGACAGCCCGCCGCGCCAGCAGCCCAGCGCCAGCCACGCGAGAATCACCATGCCCAGCAGCACATGCAGGAAATGGAACCCGGTCAGTAGCCAGTACAAGGTAAAAAACGTGCTGTGCTCCAGGCCCAACCCGGCAGCGCCGAGGTGGGCGTACTCGGTGAGTTTGATCGCCACGTAGACCAGCGCCACCAACAGCGCCGCGACGAACAAGCCGGCACCGCGCCGCCAGCGCTGCAATCGCACCTGCTGCAACGCCAACGCCGCGAGCAGCCCGGCGGTCAACAGGCTCAAGGTCATCGCCAGCCCGGTGGAGGTGTCCAGTTGCGCGCGCCCTTCGGCATACACCTCGGGCTTGAGCACCTGGGTCACGGCGAACGCGAGGATCAGAATCGCGAACACCGACAACTCGGCAAGGATGAAAAACCACATCGCCAGGTCGCCCGGCAGGCGGCGCGGTTCAGGCAAAGTACACATCGACCACGTCCATCAAGGCGGTCACGGTGTGCGGGTCGTCCGTCAGCGCCTCGGCCAGGCATGCCAGGCAGGCTTCGCGAATGGGCATGCCGGCGGCGATCAGGCGCGCGGTGAAAATCAGCAGACGCGTGGAGGCCACTTCTTCCAGGTCGTGTTGATCGAGGCGGCGCAAGGCCTGGCCGAGGCGCACCACCTGGGTCGCCAGGGCAAGGTCCACCTGGGCCTCGCGCGCCACGATGCGCGCTTCGCCCTCGACGGCCGGGTAATCGAAGCGCATCGCGACGAAACGCTGGCGGGTGCTGGGTTTCATGCCCTTGAGCAGGTTCTGGTAACCGGGGTTATAGGACACCACCAGCATGAACGACGGCGGCGCCTTGACCACTTCGCCGGTGCGCTCCAGGTACAACTCGCGGCGGTCGTCGGCCACCGGGTGCAGCACCACGGCGGTGTCCTGGCGCGCCTCGACCACTTCGTCCAGGTAGCAGATTCCGCCTTCGCGCACGGCACGGGTCAGCGGGCCGTCCTGCCACCAGGTGCCCTCGGCGCCGATCAGGTGACGGCCGATCAGGTCGGCGGCACTCAGGTCGTCGTGGCAGGCCACGGTGTACAGCGGCAAGTTCAGACGATGCGCCATGTGCTGCACGAAACGGGTCTTGCCGCAGCCCGTGGGGCCCTTGATCAGCACCGGCATGCGGTGGCGCCAGGCGTGTTCGAACAGCAGGTGTTCATTGTCCAGGGGTTGGTAGAAGGGCTCAGTCATGACAGGCATCCACAGCGGGTTTGATGGCCACGCTAAGGGCGCCTGCGACAACCTGGCAAGCACCGCCCGAGACAAACTTGATCGTGATCAAGCGAAGTTTGCGGTGCTGCCCCCTAGTCTGGCCCCGCACGAAGAACCTGCGCCCCGCACCGTGTTGCGAGGCAACGCAAAGGTCCCGCCTGAGGAGTAAATGGAATGCTGACTCGCAACAGAAAACCCTTCACCCTGAGCCTCGCCGCACTGAGTTGCGCGTTGGCCTTGGCACTGCCCTTGAGCGCCCATGGCGCACCCCAGCCGGCCGAAGTGAAAACCGCCGGCGCGCCGGACATGAGTCAGGCCGACTTCGACACCTCCAAACAGATTTACTTCGAGCGCTGCGCCGGTTGCCACGGCGTGCTGCGCAAGGGTGCCACCGGCAAACCGCTGACACCGGACATCACCCAGGCCCGTGGCCAGGCCTATCTGGAAGCGCTGATCACCTACGGTTCCCCCGCCGGCATGCCGAACTGGGGCACCTCCAATGCGTTGACCAAAACCCAGATCAGCCACATGGCCAGCTTTATCCAGCACACCGCGCCAACCCCGCCGGAATGGGGCATGGCCGAAACCCTCAAGACCTGGAAAGTGCTGGTCAAGCCCGAAGACCGTCCGAAGAAACAGCTGAACGATCTGAACCTGGAAAACCTGTTCTCCGTCACCCTGCGCGACGACGGCAAGATTGCGCTGATCGATGGCGACAGCAAGAAAATCGTCAAACTGATCAACACCGGTTATGCCGTACACATCTCGCGGATCTCCGCCTCGGGCCGCTACCTGCTGGTGATCGGCCGCGACGCCAAGATCGACATGATCGACCTGTGGCCCGCCGAACCGACCAAGGTCGCCGAGATCAAGGTCGGCATCGAGGCGCGCTCGGTGGAGACCTCGAAATTCAAGGGCTACGAAGACAAGTACGCCATCGCCGGTTCCTACTGGCCGCCACAGTTCACCATCATGGACGGCGAGACCCTGGAGCCCAAACAGATCGTGTCCACCCGCGGCATGACCGTCGACAAGCAGGAATATCACCCCGAGCCCCGTGTCGCGGCGATCATCGCCTCCCACGAATGGCCGGAGTTCATCGTCAACATCAAGGAAACCGGCAAGGTGATGCTGGTCAATTACCAGGACATCAAGAACCTCACCATCACCACCATCGACGCCGCGCCGTTCCTGCATGACGGTGGCTGGGACAGCACGCACCGCTACTTCATGACGGCGGCCAACAACTCGAACAAGGTCGCGGTGATCGACTCCAAGGAACGCAAGCTCACTGCCTTGGTCGAGGTCGGCAAGACCCCGCACCCAGGCCGTGGCGCCAACTTCGTACACCCTACCTACGGACCGGTCTGGGCCACCAGCCACTTGGGCGACGGCGGTATTTCGGTGATCGGCACCGACCCGATCAAACACCCGCAATACGCCTGGAAACAGGTGGAATCGCTCAAGGGCCAGGGCGGCGGCTCGCTGTTCATCAAGACCCATCCCAACTCCCGGCATTTGTATGTCGACACCACCCTCAACCCCGACGCCAAGCTGAGCCAGTCGGCCGCGGTGTTTGACATCGACCATCTGGACAAGGGTTACACGGTGCTGCCGATCGCCGAATACGCCGGCATCAAGCAAGGCGCGCTGCGCGTGGTGCAGCCGGAATACAACAAGGCCGGCGACGAGGTGTGGTTCTCGGTGTGGAACGGCCAGACCGAGGAATCGGCGCTGGTTGTGATCGACGACAAGTCCCTGAAGCTCAAAGCTGTTATCAAGGACAAGCGCCTGATCACCCCAACCGGAAAATTCAACGTCTACAACACCCAACACGACATTTATTGAGCCCCATCAACACAAGGACTTCCGATGAAAAATACTCTCCTCGCACTGCTGACCTGTGCCGCCGCATTCAGCCTGCAACCGGCCTTCGCCCAAGACGGGCTGGCCTTGTTCAGCAGCAAACCCTGCGTCGGCTGCCACATGGTTGACAGCAAACTGGTGGGGCCGGCCTTGAAGGACGTCGCGGCCAAGAACGCCGGGGTGAAAGACGCCGCCGTGACCCTCGCCAGCCACATCAAAAACGGCACCCAAGGCAACTGGGGGCCGGTTCCGATGCCACCGAATATGGTGACGGAAGACGAAGCCAAGGTCTTGGCCGAATGGGTCCTGACCTTGAAATAAGCACAAGGAGCGCGCCATGAATGCATCGATGATCGGTACGGCCATGGCGCTGTTCCTGCTGATTCCCACGTGGGCGCTGGCCACACCGGACGCCGCCCGCCTCGAACACCTGCTGACCCAGGACTGTGGCGCCTGCCACGGCCTGTACCTCACCGGCGGCCTGGGTCCGCCCCTCACCCCGGCGGCCCTCGCCGGGCAAAGCCGCGACAGCCTGACCGCCACCATTACCTATGGCCGCCCTGCCCGCGCGATGCCCGGCTGGGCGCCGTTGCTCAGTTCCAGCGAGATCGCCTGGCTGGTCGAACGCCTCTTGCAAGGAAGCCCCGCACCATGATGCGCCCCACTCTTCTATCGCTGTGCCTGCTGCTCGGTGCCTGTGCCCAACCGCCGCTGCGCGGTACTGGCGACCTGGGCCTGGTGATCGAACGCGCCAGCGCCAGTGTGCAAATCATCGAGACCAGCGGGATGACGGAGCTGAGCCGGATCGACGGCTTGGGCGACCTGTCCCATGCCTCGGCGGTGTTTTCCCGCGACCAGCGCTACGCCTACATTTTCGGCCGCGATGGCGGCCTGAGCAAAGTCGACCTGCTGCGCCAACGCGTTGAAAAACGCATCATCCAGGGCGGCAACAGCATCGGCGGCGCCATCAGCCAGGATGGCCGCCTGATTGCCGTGTCCAACTACCAACCCGGCGGGGTCAAGGTGTTCGATGCGCAGACCCTGGCCCAGGTGGCCGACATTCCCGCCACGCCCCTGGCCGACGGCAAACGCTCGCGGGTGGTGGGCCTGGTGGATGCGCCCGGCCAGCGCTTCGTGTTCAGCCTGTTCGACACCGGCGAGATCTGGAGCGCCGACTTCAGCCAGGGCAACACCCCGCAGATCACCCGGTTCCGCGGCATCGGCGAACAACCCTACGACGCGCTGATCACTGCCGATGGCCGTTACTACATGGCCGGGCTGTTCGGTGAGGACGGCATGGCCCAGCTCGACCTGTGGCATCCCGAGCACGGGGTCAAACGCGTGCTCGCGGATTACGGGCGCGGCCAGGCAAAACTGCCGGTGTACAAGATGCCCCATCTCGAAGGCTGGGCCGTGGCCGACAACCAAGCCTTCGTGCCCGCCGTCGGCCATCACCAGGTGCTGGTGATGGATGCACGCAGCTGGCAGCAGACCGCCGCCATCGACGTCGCCGGCCAACCGATTTTCGTCACCGCACGCCCCGACGGGCGCCAGCTGTGGGTCAATTTCGCCTACCCGGACAACGACCGCGTACAGGTGATCGACACCGAGACCCACAAAGTGGTGGCCGACCTGCGCCCCGGTCCCGGGGTGCTGCACATGGAGTTCACCGGGCGTGGCGAACAGCTCTGGCTGTCGGTGCGCGACGGTGAGCAGGTGCAGGTCTGGGACCCGTACCGCATGACCTTGCTCAAGACCTTGCCGGCCTTGAGTCCCAGTGGAATTTTCTTCAGCAGCCGCGCGCAAAAAATGGGGTATTGAGATGGACCTTGACCTGCTTAGCCGTCAATTGATCGAACGCTACCAGCACGGCATGCCGCTGTGCGCCGAACCTTATCGCGAAATGGCCCAGGTGCTGGGCTGCAGCGAGGCCCAGTTGATGACGTGCCTGCACCGCCTGGAACTGGCCGGTTCGCTGTCGCGGGTCGGCCCGGTGTTCGAACACACCCGCGCCGGCGCCAGCACCCTGGCTGCCCTGGCGGTGCCGGTCGAACGCCTGGAACAGGTGGCACGGCGCGTCAGCCAGTACCCGGAAGTCAACCACAACTATGCGCGCGAGCATCAGTACAACCTGTGGTTCGTGTTGACCGGCCCACACCGTCAGCACCTGCGACAGATCCTCGACGAGCTGGAGCAAGACACCGGCCTCATTCCCCTGGATCTGCCGATGCTCACCGCCTATCGCATCGACCTCGGGTTCTCCCTGGGAGCGCATCCGTGATCATCCCGCTGAGCCAAGAGCAAATGCTCGACCTGCGCCAATGCCTGGAACGCGGCTTGCCTCTTGTCTCGCGGCCCTACGACAACCTCGCCGAACAGATCGGCGCGCATCACGACCAGGTGTTGCAGCAGATGCAGCAATGGCAGGACCAGGGCCTGTTCCGCCGTGTCGGCCTGGTGCTCAATCACCGCGCCCTGGGCTTTGTCGCCAATGCCATGCTGGTGCTGGACGTGCCCGATGCGCTGGTGGACGAAGTGGGCAACCGCCTGGGCCGCGCGCCCGGTGTCAACCTGTGTTACCAGCGCCCACGCCGCCTGCCGCAGTGGCGCTACAACCTGTTCTGCATGGTGCATGGCCGCGAACGCGAGGAGGTCACGGCGCATATCCAGCGGATGCTGGAACAGCAGCAACTGAGTGACCTGCCGCACCAGTTGCTGTTCAGCACCCACGCCTTCAAGCAATGCGGCGGGCGCTTTACGCCGCCATCGTCGCAGGTATGGGCCCATGGATGATCTCGACCGGCGCCTGATCAATCGCCTGCAACACGGCCTGCCGCTGGTGCGCGAACCCTGGCGGCAGGTGGCGCAGGAACTGCACAGCCACCCGAGTGAAGTGCTCGACCGCCTGCACGACCTGCTCGAAGACGGGGTGCTGACGCGCTTCGGTCCGATGTTCGATGTCGAACGCCTCGGCGGCGCCTTCACCCTGGCTGCGCTGGCCGTACCCGACGCGCGCTTTGACGCGGTCGCCGAACAACTCAACGCGCTGCCCCAGGTGGCCCACAACTACCGCCGCGAACACCGCTGGAACATGTGGTTCGTGCTGGCCTGCGGCACCGAGGCCGAACTGGCCGCCACGCTGTCCCGCATCGAGACCCTGACGGGGTTGGCGGTGCTCAATCTGCCGAAGGAGCAAACCTACCATGTCGGTCTGTATTTCCCGGTCTGACCACCACCTGGCCCTGCGCCTGGTCGCCCTCACCCAGGGTGGCCTGCCGCTGCTGGACGATCCCTGGGCCTGGCTCGCCGAGCAGTTGGGCATCAGCGTCGAGTCGACCCTCGACTTGCTCAAGCACCTGCAGGCTGAAGGCGCGATCCGGCGTGTCGCCGCCGTGCCCAACCATTACCGCCTGGGCTATCGCCACAACGGCATGACCGTGTGGGACGTGGCCGACGTGCAGATGCCGCGCCTGGGCGAATTGATCGGTGCGCAGCCGTTTGTCAGCCATTGCTACCGCCGCCCGCGCCGTCCCGACTGGCCCTACAACCTGTTCGCCATGGTGCATGGGCGTAGCCGCGAGGAAATCGACAGCTACCGCGAACACCTGCGGTTCCTGCTCGGCGATGCCTGCCGCGGCGACGAGATGCTGGTGAGCAGCCGCATCCTGAAAAAAACCGGCCTGCGCCTGACGCCGGCACCTTAGAAGGAGCGTCCTATGCTACGGATCAGTCAGTACCTGCGTACCCTGGCCGGAAAATGCCCGCCGCCCCGCACCTCGCCGCCCGGCAAGGAGCGGCCGCCGGTGGTGATCTGGAACCTGCTGCGGCGTTGCAACCTCACCTGCAAACACTGTTACGCCACCAGCGCCGACAGCGTGTTCCGCGATGAACTGGACACCCCGGCGGCGCTCCAGGTGATCGACGATTTGCACGCGGCCGGGGTGCGTGTGCTGATTCTGTCGGGCGGCGAACCGCTGCTGCGCGCAGACCTGTTCCAGCTCAGCGCGTATGCCCGGGACAAAGGTTTTTTCGTCGCGCTGTCGAGCAACGGCACGCTGATCGACGAACACAATATCCAGCAGATCACCGACGCGCGCTTCGACTATGTGGGCATCAGCATCGACGGCCTGCAGGCGACCCACGATGCGTTTCGCCAGTTGCAGGGCAGCTTCCAGCGCTCGATGCACGCCATCCGCCTGTGCCGCGAGGCCGGCATTCGCGTGGGCCTGCGCACCACCCTGACCCAGGAAAACCATGGGCAGTTGCCGCAACTGCTGGCGCTGATGCGTGACTACGATGTGCAGAAGTTCTACCTGTCGCACCTCAACTACAGCGGGCGCGGCAAACGCAGCCGCCAGCTGGACGCGCACCGGCAGATGAGCCGCGATGCGATGACGCTGATTTTCCAGCAGGCCTGGCACGACATCGAGAACGGCGTCGACAGTGACTTCGTCAGCGGCAACAACGACGCCGACGCCGTGCTGTTGCTGCAGTGGGTCCACCAGCATCTGCCCGAGCATTATCCGCAGCTGGAACACCTGCTGCACGGCTGGGGCGGCAATGCGTCGGGCAGCGGCATCGCCAATATCGACAACACCGGCGAGGTACACCCCGACACGTACTGGTGGCAGCACTCGGTGGGCAATGTGCGCAACACCACGTTCCGCCAGCTCTGGCTGGACCGGCCCGACCCGTTGCTGCTGCGCCTGCGCGAACACCCGCGGACCATCGGCGGGCGGTGTGCCGAGTGTCGCTGGCTGCCGATCTGCAACGGCAACACACGCACCCGCGCCTGGGCCAACGGCGACCTTTGGGGCCCCGATCCGGGTTGCCACCTCAGCGACGCCGAGATCGCCCTGCAGCCTCGCAACCTGATCCCTTGCTCGACCACCCGGTGACACAACCGGGGGCAGCCTACCTGATGATGTATCAAGGACGTCTCATGCACACTCCGACCACCTTACCTGCCAGTTTGCACAGCCCCTTCCACCCCGGCGAAGTCGCCTTGGTGGGCGCCGGCCCCGGCGACCCGCGCCTGCTGACCCTGCGGGCCTGGAGCCTGCTGATGCAGGCCGATGCGGTGGTCTTCGACCGGTTGATCAGCGCCGAGATGTTGGCGCTGATCCCGCTGACCTGCGCGCGCCATTACGTGGGCAAGGCCAGCGGCTGTCACAGCCTGCCCCAGGATCAACTCAACGAACTGCTGGCCGAACTGGCCGACCAGGGGCAACGGGTGGTGCGCCTCAAGGGCGGCGACCCGTTTATCTTCGGCCGTGGCGCCGAAGAGCTGGAATACCTGCTGGCCCGAGGCGTGCCCTGCCAGGTGGTGCCGGGCATCACCGCCGCGTCCGGGTGCAGCGCCTATGCCGGCATCCCCCTGACCCACCGCGATCTGGTCAACTCCTGCCGCTTCGTCACCGGGCACCTGCAACGCGACGGCGCGTTGAAGCTGCCTTGGGCCAGCCTTGCCGAGCCGAGCCAGACGCTGGTGTTCTACATGGGCCTGTCGAACCTCGCGCTGATCGCCGAACACCTGGTGGCGGCGGGCCTGCCGGCGGACACCCCAGCGGCGCTGATCAGCAACGGCGCGCGAGCCGACCAGCAGGTGGCCCGTGGCACCCTGCGCCAGTTGCCGACGATGGCCGCCGACTGCGAACCCGGTGTGCCGACCCTGACGGTGATCGGCCATGTGGTCAACCTGTTCGCCGGAGCCGCCCTGCACTTCCCCGCCAGCCTGTCGCCGGCCCGCGAAGCGGTGGCGGTATGAAACGCCTGCTACTGCTACCCTTGCTCTGGGCCGCCGCCGCCCACGGCACGCCGGCCGAGGACTACCAGCGTCACTGCGCGAGCTGCCATGGCGTCAACCGCATCGGTGCCAGCGGCCCGGCGTTGCTGCCGGAAAGCCTGGGACGGATCAAGCCGGAGGAAGTGCGCAAGGTCATCGAGCAAGGGCGCCCGGCCAGTCAGATGGCGGCGTTTGCGCCACAGTTGAGTGCTGCGCAGATCGACGGCCTGGCGAATTTCCTGCAGCAACCGCCCGCCACACCGGCGACCTGGAACGAGCAGGACATCCATAACAGCCACACCCTGCTGGCAGACCTGAGCCGCTTGCCGACTACGCCTCAGCATCATGCCGACCCGCTCAACCTGTTTGTGGTAGTGGAGTCCGGCGACCATCACATCGACATTCTCGACGGTGATACCTTTGCCGTGCTGGACCGCTTCCCGACCCATTTCGCGGTCCACGGCGGGCCGAAATTTTCCCCCGATGGGCGCTTTGTGTACTTCGCCTCGCGCGACGGCTGGATCAGCCTGTACGACCTGCACAACCTCAAGCTGATCGCCGAAACCCGCGTGGCGCTCAACACCCGTAACCTCGCGGTGAGCAAGGACGGACGCTGGGTGCTGGTGGGCAATTACCTGCCGGGCAATCTGGTGGTGCTGGATGCCCGGGACCTGTCGCTGGTCAAGACCCTCGACACCGCGTCGCGGGTCAGCGCGGTGTACACCGCTCCTCCGCGCAACAGCTTTATCGTGGCACTCAAGGACGTGAATGAAGTATGGGAACTGTCCTATGCCGCCGCCCGGCCCAGCTTCGAACCCCGGCGCATCCAGGCCCAGGACGTGCTCGATGACTTTTCGTTTTCCCCGGATTATCGCCAACTGGTCGCCACCTCACGCAAGGCCGGCGGCGGCCAGGTAATCGATCTGGACACCGGCCACGTGGTCACCGACATCCCCCTGTCCGGCATGCCGCACCTGGGCTCGGGGACGTATTGGCAGCGCAATGGTGAGTGGGTGTTTGCCACGCCCAATATCAGCAAGGGGCAAATCTCGGTGATCGACCTCAAGACCTGGACGCTGATCAAGCAGATCCCCACCCTCGGCCCGGGCTTTTTCATGCGCAGCCATGCCAATTCGCGTTATGTGTGGAGCGATGTGTTTTTCGGGCCGGACAACGATGCGATTCACCTGATCGACAAACAGACCCTGGAAATCGCCCACACCCTACGCCCAATGCCGGGCAAGACCGCCGCCCACGTGGAATTCACCCGCGACGGCCGCTACCTGTTGCTGAGCATCTGGGCCAACGATGGGGCGTTGATCGTCTATGACAGCCAGACACTCAAGGAGATCAAGCGCATCCCGATGAACAAACCGTCGGGCAAGTACAACGTGGGCAACAAAGTCGAATTTGCCGAAGGCACATCACACTGAACCTCGCGCCGGGCACCTGCTCGCCAGCGAGGAAACCCCGGCATGGGTTGAAATGGAAATCGACAACTCCCACAAAGAGACCGCGCGGCGGGCGGACATGGCGATCTACTGTGGGAGGTGTCGAGCCCCGGCGAGGCTGCGACGGGGCCGGTACTGCTGACAGTTTTGCTGCCTGACCGTCCGCTATCGCAGCCTCGCTGAAGCTCGACAGCTCCCACAAGGAGACCGCGCTGCGGCCGGACATGGCGATCTACTGTGGGAGGTGTCGAGCCCCGGCGAGGCTGCGACGGGGCCGGTACTGCTGACTTTTTTGCTGCCTGACAGCCCGCTATCGCAGCCTCGCTGAAGCTCGACAGCTCCCACAAGGAGACCGCGCTGCGGGCGGACATGGTGATCTACTGTGGGAGGTGTCGAGCCCCGGCGAGGCTGCGACGGGGCCGGTACTGCTGACTTTTTTGCTGCCTGACCGTCCGCTATCGCAGCCTCGCTGAAGCTCGACAGCTCCCACAAGGAGACCGCGCTGCGGGCGGACATGGCGATCTAGTGTGGGAGGTGTCGAGCCCCGGCGAGGCTGCGACGGGGCCGGTACTGCTGACTTTTTTGCTGCCTGACCGTCCGCTATCGCAGCCTCGCTGAAGCTCGACAGCTCCTACAAGGGGACCGCGCTGCGGGCGGACATGGCGATCTAGTGTGGGAGGTGTCGAGCCCCGGCGAGGCTGCGACGGGGCCGGTACTGCTGACTTTTTGCTGCCTGACAGTCCGCTATCGCAGCCTCGCTGAAGCTCGACAGCTCCTACAAAGGGACCGCGCTGCGGGCGGACATGGCGATCTAGTGTGGGAGGTGTCGAGCCCCGGCGAGGCTGCGACGGGGCCGGTACTGCTGACATTTTTGGCGCCTGACCGTCCGCTATCGCAGCCTCGCTGAAGCTCGACAGCTCCCACAAGGAGACCGCGCTGCGGGCGGACATGGCGATCTAGTGTGGGAGGTGTCGAGCCCCGGCGAGGCTGCGACGGGGCCGGTACTGCTGACTTTTTTGCTGCCTGACCGTCCGCTATCGCAGCCTCATGCTCGTTCCCACATGTTGATCGGTGTATGGCCTAACTCATCCAGTTCCCGCCATCGACGTTGTAGGTCTGGGCGACGACATAGTCGGCGTCCTTCGACGCGAGGAAGATCGCCATACCGGTGAGGTCTTCAGCGGTGCCCATGCGTCCGAACGGCACCTCGTCGCCTACTCGCTGCTTCTTCTCGCCCGGCGCCAGGCCTTCGTGCTTGGCGAACAGTGCGTCCACCCCGTCCCAATGCTCGCCGTCGACCACGCCCGGGGCGATGGCGTTGACGTTGATGCCCTGCTTGATCAGGTTCAGCCCCGCCGATTGGGTGAGGCTGATCACCGCCGCCTTGCTCGCGCAGTACACCGCGACCAGCGGCTCGCCACGCCGCCCCGCCTGGCTGGCCATGTTGATGATCTTGCCGCCGTGGCCCTGGCGGATCATCTGCCGAGCCGCGGCCTGCAGGGTGAACAGGGTGCCGGCGACGTTGATCGAGAACAGCCGCTCGACACTCTCGCGGGTGATGTCGACAATCGGCGCCAGATCGAACAGCGCCGCGTTGTTGATCAGAATATCCAACTGGCCGGCATGGGCCACCACGGCGGCAATCGCGGCGTCGATCGACGCCTGGTCGGTGACGTCCATTGCCACCGCGTAAGCCTGCGGGCCCAGTTCGGCTGCTGTGGCCTGGGCCCGCTGCAGGTCGATATCGGCGATGGCAACCGTGGCGCCTTCATGGATATAGGCCTGGGCAAAGGCGCGACCGATGCCTCGCGCCGATCCGGTGATCAGCGCGCTCTTACCTTCCAGTCGTTTCATGGGGTGCGTGTCCCTCGGGCATTGATGGGGGATAACCGGCGCGGTTGATCTCGTGCTCGGCGGTGTCCACCGCTTGTTTTTATGGTCGAGGGCCGATTACAGCAGCTTGGCCGGGCCCTCACAAACCCGTGGCGAATGCCCGACCGATACTTTTTTAACCGCAGGCCCGGGATCAAAAAAGTATCAGTACCGGGCGAAAGCTTCGGTAGCGCGGCTGTCGCCAACACGCGTATTTTGGCGCAATTCCCCAAGTACAAGAGGCATCACCATGCCCATCAGCCGCGCCGAGTTGTTCGAACACCGCCCCGCGGAACTCGAAGTGATCCTGCCCGAGCCGGAACACTGTTTTCGCTGGTTCGAACATGACTACCCCTACGAACTGGCGCGCTGGAATCACCACCCGGAATTCGAGATCCACCTGATCCGCCAAGGCAGCGGCAAGTTGGTGGCGGGCGATTACATCGGCGCATTCGGTGCCGGGCATGTTGCGCTGATCGGCCCGGACCTGCCCCACGACTGGATCGGCGACCTGGCCCCCGGCGAACACCTGAACGGCCGCGATGTGGTGCTGCAATTCGACGGCAGCGCCCTCCTCGCCCTGCGCAAGACCCTGCCGGAACTCGGCGACGTGCAGCCGTTGTTCGAACAGGCCCGGCGCGGCCTGGCATTCAGCGGCGAAACCGCTGCGCAAGCGGCCCGCCTGCTGGAAGACATCGGCAACGCCCACGGCCTGCAACGCCTGATCCTGTTCCTGCAACTGCTCGACACCCTCAAGAACGCCCCGCCGCCGCAGGTGCAGGCCCTGGCCAGCCCGTGCTATGCGCCGACCCTGGACGCGCGCAGCGCCGAACGCATCAACAAGGCGTTCGACTACCTGATGCGCGAATTGACCGGCGATGTGCGCCTGTCGGTAATCGCCCGGCAACTGGAGATGAGCGAAGCGGGCTTCTCACGCTTCTTCAAGCGCAACACCGGCCACGGCTTTATCGACCTGATGCGCAAGTTCCGCATACAGCGGGCGTGCCGGCTGTTGCTGCAAAGCGAGCTGTCCGTGGCGGCGATCTGCTTTGAAGTGGGCTACGCCAACCTGTCCAATTTCAACCGGCACTTTCGCATCGAGATGCACCAGACGCCCAGTGAATATCGGCGCGAAACGGCCATGCACCTGTTCCAGCGCAGCGAAAAAATGACACTGCGTCAATACTGACCAAATGGTCGATTAATTAGGATTTTTCCCAAGCTATTCAGCCCATTGAGTAAAGTTGGTACAGCTTGTGCAAACGTTTGCGGAACGAACTTGGCCGCCAAGTTCACCTCAACCCGAAGAATCGGGTCTAAACCGCAACTGAATAGGGATTTTCAATGCACTCCACCTCAAGGCATTCCGCTTCCTTTGGTGTTTCCCTGCTATTGAGCGCCGTTACGGGAGTACTCAGCCCGCCCATTCTGGCGCAGGAACAACCCGTCGATGACTCAGCACAGGGCGAAACCCTGAGCCCTGAAGCCAGCCCGGCGAAAAAAGGCGTGTACCTGTCGGACTGGTTCAACCAGGACCTGACATTGATCGGCAGCAAAGACATCAGCTTCGGCCCCAAGCCGGCCGATGACGTCTACCTGGAATACGAGTACTTCGGCCGCAAGGGCCCCTTCGAGCTGTACGGTTATATCGACGTGCCGAAGATTCTCGGCATCGGTAACAGTAATGACAAAGGCGCATGGGATCATGGCTCGCCGCTGTTCATGGAGCACGAGCCACGGATCTCCATCGACTACCTGGCGGGGCGCAGCCTGGCCATCGGCCCGTTCAAGGAATGGTACGTGGCCTTTGACTGGATCTACGACCACGGCAGTAACACCGCCAACCGTGCCAACACGCTATACAGCGGCCTCGGCACCGACATCGACACCCACTCGCGGGTCAACCTGTCGGCGAACTTTTATGGGCGTTACCAATGGGAAAACTATGGCGCCAGCAATGAATACGCATGGGACGGCTACCGCGCGCAGATGAAGTACATTGTGCCCATCGACACGTTCGACAATGGCGCCTCGCTGACCTATATCGGCTTCACCAACTACGATTTCGGCTCGGACCTGCACAAAGACAACCCGGCGCGCACCGCCAACGCGCTGGTGGCGACCAACGTGCTGCTGTACTCGTTCACCCACCTGCGCCTCACTCTGGTCGGTCGTTACTTTCACAACGGCGGTAACTGGGAGGATGGCAGCGAGCTGAATTTCGGCGACGGTAACTTCCGCGCCCGCTCCAACGGCTGGGGATACTACGCCGGCGTAGGCTACCAATTCTGATCAAGGAGTTTTAGATGAGTCTGTTTACCCGTGTCTCGCTGGCCGTCGGCCTGGCGCTGCTGCCCCACCTGGTACTGGCGCAGGCGCCTGCGCCGATCAAGCCCAAGGTGATGCTGATCACCATGTTCGCCCCCGAGGCGCAAACCTGGATCGATCGCCTGGCGCTCAAGCAGGAAGTCCGCGTGCCGGGCTTGTCCGCCGAATACCCGGTGATTCGTTGCAATACCGAAGACGTCTGCCTGCTGGTGACCGGCATGGGCCAGACCAACGCCGCCGCCTCCACCCTGGCGTTGGCGCTGTCACCCAAGTTCGACCTGCGCCAGAGCTACTTTCTGATCGCCGGGATTGCCGGCATCAGCCCCAAGCACGGCACCCTCGGCACCACCGCCTGGGCGCATTACCTGGTGGAGTTCGGCACCCAGTGGGAAATCGATTCGCGGGACGCGCCCAAAGACTGGCCGACCGGCTACATCGGTATCAACACCAAGGGTCCGAACGAAAAACCGCCGCTGGACTACAAGACCGAAGTGTTCGAGCTGAACCCGAAACTGCAGGCCAAGGCGTTTGCCCTGTCGCAGAAGGTTGAGCTGACGGAAAGCCCGGAATCCAGCGCCTGGCGCAAACACTACCCTGCGGCACCGGCCAACCAACCGCCGCAAGTCACCCGCTGCGACACGCTGGCGGGCAACACCTGGTTCTCCGGCACGCGCCTGAGCGAGCGCGCCGAAGTCTGGACGCGGTTGCTCACCGACAACCAAGGCGAATACTGCACCACCCAGCAGGAAGACAACTCCACCTATGAAGCCCTGCTGCGCGCCAGTCGCGAAGGGCTGGTGGATATCCAGCGCCTGGCGGTGGTGCGCGCCGGGTCGGATTTCGACCGACCTTATCCGGGCTACAGCGAGGTGGATAACCTGCTCAAATATGCGGACCAGGGCGGCTTCGTGCCGGCGCTGGAGAACCTGTACCGCACGGGCAACCCGTTGGTCCAGGCGATCCTGAAGCACTGGTCGACGTGGGAAAAAGGCGTGCCCGACGCCTAGTCAAAAACCACCGGTGGGAGCGGGTTTGCTCCCACCTGTTCAAGCGCGTCAGGGCAGCAAGACGATCTTATCGGCGCTGCCCACATTCACCTCCTCGAAGCATTTCACACCCTCGGCCAACGCCACTTCGCGCAGGCCGCTCGGCAGCGGCAGCAACCCTTCGTCAAAGAAGTGCCCAAACTGCTCCAGCATCACCGCACATTGTTCGCAGTTGTAGAGCAACGAATTGATCCCCACCACCGAACCGCCCTTGCGATACAGGGCCAGGGCCGGCAGTTGCACCTGACCGTCGACCGGCGCAGCGATGATCGCGATGCGCCCGAACGGCGCCAGCCCCGCCACGGCGGCGGGCAACCAGAACCCCGTGGTGTCGAAGATCACATCGGCGCCGCCCTTGAACACGACATTGACCTGCGCGCCCAAATCCTCCGGCTGGCCCAGGGTAATCGCGGCGATACCTTGCGCCTGCAACACTTCGGCCTGCTCAGGGCGTCGCACCGCCGCCAGTACCTGCGCCCCAAGGATTTTCGCCAAGGCCAACGCCGCACTGCCGACGGCCCCGTTCGCACCGATGACCAGCACCCGCGTGCCCTCGCCGACCGCGCTGCGCTGCAGGGCGTCCCACGCGGTGGTGTACGGCACACCGAGGCTGGCGGCCTGGACAAAACTCAGGTGGCTGGGTTTGTGCGCCAGGCCCTTGGCCGACACAGTGAGGTACTGGGCGTGGGAACCGTCGGCGAAGAAACCGAGGTCACGCCCGGTGCCCCAGACCGCCTGCCCGACCCATTCCTGCGGGCCTTCGACCACCACGCCGGCGAAGTCGCGACCGGGAATGCGCGGCAGCGTGGTGTAGGGAAAGCGACCGAGCACATTCTTCACGTCGCTGGGGTTGAGACCGGCGGCCTTGATCTGTACCAGCACGTCCCCGGCGGCGGGCACCGGGGTGGCGACGTCGACGAAACGCAGGGTGGAGAGGTCGCCGGTGGCGGAAAATTGCAGCGCTTTCATGAGCGGCATCCATCAAAGGGGAAAGGACATTCAGGACAACCAACCACTGACCAACTGACGCCCCATCGGCCACAGTTTTTCGCCGAGCAACATGCCCATCAGGCCGACCAGCGCGATGGCCGGCGGCGCGGGCGAGCGGAAATCCAGCGCACCGTAGATCACGCCGACGAAGAGGCCAATGGCAAGGGAGATCAAGTAACTCATGGGGGCGGCGCCTGGTGGTTGGATGGCGCTTAGTGTAGGAAGCCGCCGCCCACCTCATCGGCCAAGTGCTTCAGGATTTCGGCCAAACCTTCAACCGCGATACTGCGACGGTGCCACGCCGAGTTCACGACGGAACATGTCGCTGAAACTGCTGGGTGAGTAACCCAGGGACCGTGCGATCGCGCTGACTGACTGGCCTTGGATCAACTCGGCCACCGCCGTGGCCAGTTGCACCTGGCGGCGCCATTCGGCGAAGCCCATGCCAAGGTGGTTCTGGAACAGCCGCGCCAAGGTCCGCACACTGGCACCGGCGGCCTCCGCGTGATGCTCGAAGGGAATCGCCAGGGATGGCGCCGCCATCACCGCCTGGCAGGCATTGACCAGGCGGCGGTCGGCCTCCGGCGGCATGGCGATGCGGATTGACGCGCGGCGTGCGCGCTGCAGCTCCAGCAGGGCCAGGCCGACCACCGCGTCGTAATAGCCGGCATCGCCACTGTCGCCCTGCTCCACCAGGGTGACGATCAACTCGCGCAGCAGCCCGCCGACGTCAATCACCTGCACCTGGCTGTCCAGCGTCGCGGCCAGCGCCGGGCGCAGGTAGATATTGCGCATCTGCAAATCCGAGACCACGCGTATCCCATGTTCCACGCCCGGCGGCAGCCAGACGGCGCGTTGGGGCGGCACCACCAGCGCTTCGCGTGGCGTCTCGACCCACATCACCCCGCTCATGGCATAGAGCAACTGGCCCCAGTCATGCCGATGGGGCTCTACGTACCAACCACGTGGGTAGGTCCGCGCCAGCGGCTGCACGGGCACGGCGTGATCACTGAGGTCGGGGGGCGTGGCCAGGGCCATGGGGAACACATCCGGCAAGGGTGAGCGGCCATGGTAATGACCAGCGCCCGACAAGCCGAGCGAATTTTTACTGCGCTCAGCCTTTAGCCGACTTGGCGCATTCGCAGCCCGTCGGCGCCACACACGGCTCACCATGGGCATGGTGTTCGGCACAGCCCTGGCAGCAATAGCCCTTACCGTCTTTCATCACCGCCTCCACTCCCAGCACACATTTGCAGTGTGGGCAGGCACAGGTTGTATCTGGCATGGTCAGACTCCTTCGTCATGGTCGTCCCGGTGCGGCGGGCGCCGACACCTTTAGCAGTGACTGCGGGCCGGCGCGGATGGTTCCTACCATCAGTCAGTCGGTGCGGGTGTTGCTGCGGTACCTGAACACCAGCGCTAGCGCCAGGCAGGCCATTGCCACGATCCGGCTGCCCGACAGTTCGATGGCCGGGTGGCCCAGCCAGCCGAAATGGTCGATCAGCACGCTCATGGGGAAAACGCCTCGCGGTAAAAGTAGGTCCATTCCGATTTTTCGGGCCACTATTCCTAAGCCCGGCACGCTGCGACAGACTTCGGTGAAACCCTTGTTTGGAGCAATGCCATGGATGTCATATACCGCAACCCGTCGCGCTCAAAACGGTTGGCGTCAACCAGCGGTCAGGCTGTCTTTGATAGCGCCAGCAGTTCTGGCTATATTTGGCCAAAATATGCGGAGAGCCCCATGATTACAGTGCCGTTGGGCGAAGCCAAAAACACGCTGTCAAAACTGGTTGATGAGGCAGCTGCCGGCAAAATCATCACCATCGCCAAGCATGGGCGAGCGATGGCGCAGCTTGTCCCTGTTGGAAAATCCAAAGGTCGCCGAATTGGCGCCATGCAAGGCAAGCTGGTGATTCCGGATGACTTCGACGCGCCTTTGTCCGACGACCTCATCGCGGCGTTCCAGGGCACTCATTCATGAGAGTGCTGCTGGATACCCACATCCTATTGTGGACGTTGAACGATGACCCCAAGCTCTCCAGCAAAGCCCGAAAGCTGATTGAACATGCCGCAGAGATCTATGTCAGTGCCGCCACATTCTGGGAACTGGCGATCAAGGTCGGCCTGGGGAAACTCACTGTCGATCTGGATGAAATCCGTGAGTGCTGCCTGCAAAGCGGTTTCGTCGAACTCCCCATCACGTCAGAACACGCCATTGCGGTCAAGGATCTCAAGCCTCATCACAAAGACCCTTTCGATCGGCTCATCGCTGCAACCGCCCTGAGCGAACCGATGAAGCTATTGACGGCCGATCCGCAGGTTGCCCAATACACATCGCTGGCGGTCCTGGTGTAGAGCGCCCCAGCACCGCGGGCCTTGGATCAAAACAACCACTGCCCGATCAACCACGCATTCGCGCCACTGATCAGCGCAAACAGAAACCACGCGAGCAAGCGCGTCGGCAGGCGATTGACGAACGGGCCCATCAGTCGCGCGTCGCCGGTCATGCGGATCAGCGGATACAACGCAAACGGCAACTGCAAGCTGAGCACCACCTGGCTGAGAATCAGCAACTTGCCAATGGCCGCGTCGCCCATCAGCCACACGCCCACGAACGCCGGGATCAGCGCCAGCCCACGGGTGATCAGGCGTCGCTGCCAGCAAGGAATGCGCAGGTCGAGGTAGCCCTCCATGATCACTTGCCCGGCGATGGTGCCGGTGAACGTGGAACTCTGCCCGGAAGCCAGCAAGGCGATGCCGAACAGGATGCTGGCGAAGGCGCCGCCGACCAGAGGATCGAGCAAATGGTAGGCGTCCTGGATCTCGACCACATCGGTATGCCCGGTTTTATGGAACGCAGCGGCGGCAAGCACCAGGATCGCGGCGTTGACCAGCAAGGCCAGGGCCAGGGAGCCAATGGTGTCGATACGCGCCAGCTTGACCGCGTCCTGCTTGCTGGCGAGGTCTTTGCCGATCAGCCGGGTTTGCACGATCGAGCTGTGCAGATAGAGGTTATGCGGCATCACGGTGGCACCGAGGATACCAATCGCCAGGTACAACGGCGCGGCATCGCTGATGGCCGACAACGACGGCGCAAAGCCGCTGAACACGTCCGGCCAATAGGGCTTGATCAGCACCAGTTCGATGAAGAAACACACGCCAATGGTGGCGACCAGCGCCAGCATGATTGCTTCCAGGCGACGGAAACCACGATTTTGCAGGGCCAGCACCAAGAGCGTGTCAAACGCGGTGATGACAATGCCGGTGGTCAACGAAACACCGAGTAGCAGGTGAAACGCCAGGGCGCAGCCGAGCACTTCGGCGAGGTCGGTGGCGATGATGGAAATTTCCGCCAGCACCCACTGGGTGCGGGCCGAGCGTTGGCTGTAGCGTTCGCGGCACAGTTGCGCCAGGTCCTTGCCGGTGGCGATGCCCAGGCGCGAGCACAGGCACTGCACCACCATGCCCGCCAGGCTGGCCAGCAGCACCACAAACAGCAGGTTGTAGCCGTAGCGCGAGCCGGCCTCGATCGCCGTGGCCCAGTTGCCCGGGTCCATGTAGCCGATGGAAATCAGCAAGCCGGGGCCGGCAAACATCAGCATTCGTTTGAAAAACGACGCCTTGGGGTCGACGATGACAGAGCCAGCCACTTCCGGCGGGCAAAACGGAGCGGTAGCGATTTTCGGCAGGCTGAATTTCACGCAGTATCCCAGGCAAACACTCTAGACAAGCCCGTAGCTTATCAGTCGGATGCAACCGTTCGCATCACCGTGTCCCGCGGCAGGTCAAACGCTTCGACCACTTGCACCACCAGGTCCATTTCCTGGTTCAACGCTTCGCGCTCCATGCGCTGGCGGATCACCCCGATCACCAGTACCGCCAAGGTCGTGATCGAATAAGCCGGGCCGGAAAACGCACGCACCCCGCTCACCAGCAACATCGCCGCCGCCAGCGCCTGGCCCACCAGCGGAATCGCCGTGGCCGCGCCGCGCCGCAGGATGAACCCAGTCAGCCCCGCCAACGCCGTACCGCTCAACGCCGTGGCGGCCGAACGGCCGACATCGATGCGATGGAACAGGCCCTGCTCCTTTTGCGCCGCCGCCTGAAGCTCGGCGTCGAACGCCTGGCGGTCGGCGTGGCTGAGTTTGTCCTTGTATTGTTCGATGAGTTTTTCCGCGACCTGCGCTTCGATGTCCGCCAGCACGACGGTCTCCATCGGCTCATCGAACTTGATCCCCAGCCGCTGCGCCACATCCTCGGCGATCTGGCGATACCCCACGCCGTGCCCCCGGGCGAGGTTCATGAAGCTGTCGCCGCCCATGCGCTGCAACTCGATGGCCAACTTCAGCGGCTCGCGCACCGTGGCATCAATCGAGGCACTGCGCTTTTGCGCGATCAATTCGGCGAGGAATTTCAGCTCGTCCGGGCGCGCCCGCACCAGCACCGGGAACAGTTCGTCATCTTCTTCGGCAAAGCGCACCTCGCTACTGCGCTGGTCGGCGCGGATCATGCCGCGTCGCTCCTGCAGCAGGTCGGTGTACTGCACCACCGTCTGCAACTGCGGCCAATAGGCCGCGTGATCGAAGCTGGCCAGGTGAACGTTGGTCACCTTGGCCTTGAGCGCGGGTGTGATCGGGATGGCGTAGCGACCGATGCAACGCTCGGTATCCGGTTTCATCGCCAGGGCCCAATCCTTACTGGAGTGACAGTTGATCACCCGCCCCGAAAGCGCTGCGCACACTTCATCCCAAGGGCTCGACGTACAGATCGCCCCGCCCATCAACAGCAAATGGTTCAACGGCAGTTCGCGCGCAGTGTCGGGGTTGGCCAACACGCTCTTGACCAGGATGCGCGCGCCGAGGGAATGCCCGATCAGGTTGATGCGCCGCACCTGCAGCGACTCGCCGTGGAGGAATTCGGCCAATTCCGGCAACAGGCTGCGGGCCACTTCATCCACCCGCGCCTCGACACTTTTGTAATGGTCGAGAAAATACCCGATCGCCTTGCCCACCCCTACCGTCGCCGCTCCCAGGCCGCCGCCGCCGAGCATCGCGGTGATCACGTCCTTGAACGGTGCGAACAGGTTTTCCAGAAAATGCCCGGCCGGCCAAAACAGCATCAGGTTGGTCGAACCTTCGATACTTGCCAGTTGCGCCGTGAAGTTGCCCAGTTGCTGCCGGTTGAAGAACGCCGAGTAACCGTGAACATAGAGATTGAGCACGTCCCCCTGAGGCTCGCCGCACAGTACGAACGTAGGCTTGCGGGTACGGTGCATTTCATCCCACTGGTGCTGCATGGGCCGGTGACTCCTGGTGACGAAGGACGCCGATAGTAACAAAGGGCGAGCCGCAGGAAGGTGAATCCTGACGGGCGCGGACGCCACAACCCCCTCAGAACAACGACGCGGCCTTTGATTTAGTCAGATAACGCGCCGGGGTATCGCCCAGGTTGCGCCGGAACAGCGCGGTGAAGGCGCTGGCACTGCTGAAGCCCAACTCAAACGCCACCTCGGTGACGGACACGCCGTGGCTGAGCCGGGCAGTGGCTTCCAGCAGGCAGACTTGCTGGCGCCAGGCGACGAACGTCATGCCCGTGCTCTCAAGGAAATGGCGGGTAAAGGTGCGCCGGCTCATGCTCGACCACGCGGCCATTTCGTCAATCGAAGTGTGTTGCGTAGGGGCCTCCAGAAAACGCTGGCAGGCGCTCGCCAGCCGTGGCTCGCGGGGCAACGGCGCGCTGAGGGGCAACTCGGGCATCGCTCCGATCTCATCGATCAGCAGCGTCAGCACGCAGGCCTGCCTGGCATTGGGTAAGGTCGAAGGCTCGATGGCCAGCGCCGCCTGCAACAGATGCCTGAGCAGGGGCGACACTTCAAACACCTGGCAGCGTGCCTGCAACCCCGCCCGTGCGGCGGCGCCGGCGTCCAGGTAGGTATTGAGCATCACCACATCGCCGCGCATCTGCATTTCATGGGGCACGCCGCCGGGCACCCAGATCGCCCGCTGCGGCGGCACCACCCAGTTGCCCAGGTCGGTAAACATTTTCAGCGCGCCGGTGGAAGCGTAGGCGAACTGACCTCGCGGGTGCGTGTGCCGCGCAAACACGGTGCCAGAGGGGTATTCGCGCAGCGTCACCAGCGCGTCGGGGCTGTCGGCATCAAAAGTCGGCATCATGGCCCGATTCTGTCAAAAGTTGACCTGACATAGCAAGCGGGCCATTGCCCTGCCGCCTAACATCGACGCCTTTGAAGCTGCACTCTGCCTAAAAGGAAACCCCATGCAGAAAAAACACCTGGTGCTTGCTGTGCTGGTTACGTTGGTCTGGGGGGTGAACTTCCCCCTGACAAAATTGGGCCTGCGTGCAATCGACCCCTTTGTCCTTACCGGCATACGCTTTGCCCTCGCCGCCCTGCCGCTGGTGTTTTTCATCAAGCGCCCCGCCGTGGGCTTCCACTATGTAGCGGCTTATGGGCTTATCTTCGGGCTGGGGATGTGGGGCGTGATCAACTATGGCATTCAGGTCGGTGTCAGCCCGGGAATCGCCTCGCTGATCATCCAACTCAGCGTGTTTTTCAGCATGGGTTGGGGCTATGTGCTGTTCCAGGAAAAAATCCGCAGGGCCCAAGTGCTCGGCGCCGTGCTCGCGGTGACCGGCTTGGCGGGGATTATCGCGACGCAACACGGCGACCACGCGCTGCTGGGTATTCTGTTGATCGTCTTCAGCGCGCTGGCCTGGAGTGTCGGCAACGTGATCATCAAGCAATCGGGCGTGAAAGAGATCTTCTCGTTCATGGTGTGGGCCAGTCTGTTCCCACCAATTCCGCTGTGGCTCATGGCCTGGTGGCTGCACGGCAGCGCAGCGTTCGCCAACGTGGGCGCCAACCTCGACCTGACGGCGGCGGGTTCCATCCTGTTCCAGGTCTACCTGGCCACGCACTTTGCCTACTGGGGCTGGAACTCACTGCTCAAGGCATACCCGGTATCCACCGTAGCGCCGCTGTCCCTGCTGATTCCGGTGTTCGGCATGACCAGTTCGATGCTGATCATCGGCGAGCGCATATCCACGCCCAACCTGCTCTCGATCGCACTCATCATCACCGGGCTGGCCGTGGGGTTGTACCGCGCGCCCGCCAGTGCGCCTGGAAAAACACTCAGCCAGTGAAAGACACGCCCGCGAGAACGCAGTCGCCCAGCAAAAAAAACCGCGCCCAGCACGATCCCACACTGCAAAAACACAATTATCGACATGTAAAAAGCGCTCTAATAGCCGCCTGTTGATTGGCTTTAAAGATTTTGGAGTTCGCAATGCCCCATGAAGGCAACCTGTTACAAGCAGCCGTGGTGTTCCTGCTCGCCGCCGTGCTGACCGTGCCCCTGGCCAAGCGCCTGCAGTTGGGCGCGGTGCTGGGCTATCTGTTCGCCGGTGTGATCATCGGCCCGTCGGTACTGGGCCTGATCGGCAACCCGCAAAGCGTCGCGCAGTTCTCGGAGTTGGGCGTGGTGCTGCTGCTGTTCATCATCGGCCTGGAGCTGTCGCCGAAACGTTTATGGGTGATGCGCAAGGCGGTATTCGGTGTCGGCCTGGCCCAGGTGCTGCTCACCGGCCTGGTGATGGGCGGGGTCGCGCTGTGGCTGTTTGGCCAGTCGTGGAACAGCGCAATCGTGCTGGGCCTGGGCCTGGCGCTGTCGTCCACCGCCTTTGGCCTGCAAAGCCTCGCCGAGCGCAAGGAGCTGAACCAGCCCCACGGGCGCCTGGCTTTTGCGATTCTGCTGTTCCAGGACATTGCGGCGATCCCGCTGATTGCCATGGTGCCGTTGCTGGCCGGGGGCGATCACCCAAGCACCCAGGCCCAGGGCGTGCAGCACGTGTTGCAGATCCTCGGCAGCATCGCCGTGGTGATCATCGGCGGGCGCTATCTGTTGCGCCCGGTGTTTCGCGTCGTCGCCAAGACCGGCCTGCGCGAAGTGTCCACGGCCACCGCGTTGCTGGTAGTGATCGGCACCGCCTGGCTGATGGAGTTGGTCGGCGTGTCCATGGCCCTGGGCGCGTTCCTGGCCGGCCTGCTGCTGGCGGACTCGGAATACCGCCACGAACTGGAATCCCAGATCGAACCGTTCAAGGGCCTGCTGCTCGGCCTGTTTTTCATCAGCGTGGGCATGGGCGCCAACCTCAGCCTGCTGCTCAGCTCGCCGCTGGTGGTGATCGGCCTGACCCTGCTGTTGATCGGTTTGAAACTGCCGCTGCTGTATGCCGTCGGCCGGCTGGTGGGCGATCTCAACCGCGAGAGCGCCTTGCGCCTGGGCGTGGTGCTGGCGGCAGGCGGTGAATTCGCCTTCGTGGTGTTCAAGATCGGCCGCGACCAGGGCCTGTTCGAACCGCACCTGTACGACATCCTGGTGCTGACCATCACCCTGTCGATGGCCGTGACGCCGCTGCTGTTGCTGGTCTGCCCGAAGCTGTTCAAGCCCAAGGTCAAACCCGTGGAAGTCCCCGAGGAATACCGCACCATCGAAAGCGATGCGCCGCGCGTGGTCATCGCCGGCATGGGCCGCATGGGGCAGATCGTCGCGCGAATCCTGCGCGCGCAGAACATTTCGTTTATCGCCCTGGACACCTCGGTCGAAACCATCGAGCTGACCCGCAGTTTCGGCGGCATGCCGGTGTTCTACGGCGACCCGCAACGTCCGGAGATCCTGCACGCGGCCAAGGTCGACCGGGCGGAGTTCTTCGTCATCGCGATGGATGACCCGGAGATCAACATCAAAACCGCCGAACTGGTGCGCAGCCTCTATCCGCACATGAAGATCATCGCCCGCGCCCGTAACCGCCAGCACGTCCACCGTTTGGTGGACCTCGACGCGTCACCGGTGCGCGAAACCTTCTATTCCAGCCTGGAAATGAGCCGCCGCACCCTGGTGGGTCTCGGCCTGAGCCAAGCCCAGGCCGACGCGCGCATCACCCGGTTCAAGAACCACGACCTGCAGGTCCTCGCCGCCCAGCACGCGGTGTACGACGACGCGGCCAAGGTCATGCAGACCGCCCAGGAAGCCCGTGCGGAACTGGCGCGGTTGTTTGAAATGGACCGTCTTGAGGAAGAGTCCGACAAGGTGTGATGGTGCGGATGAACGATCTTGCGAATTTTCTGACAGAATACGGCGCAATTTCGTTCATCTACCGGAGCGCTTCTTCATGGCCACTTTCACCAAGACCGCCGTCCTGCTGGCCCTGGCGCTTAGCGCCGGCAGCGTATTCGCCGCGGCCAAGCCGGCGGATCAGACCATCTCCACCTTGGGCGGCAAGTTCAGCTTCGACCTGCCCAAGGCCTATGTCGCCGACACCCTGCCAGCCGGCAAGGCAGCAGACGGCACCGGGGATACCCAAGGTACGATGTACGCGAACCAAACCACGAAAAGTGTGGTCATCGTCGCCGAAACCGTGCGCAACGACGGGGTGACCATTAAAGATAATGACCCGCAGTTTCTCGACGGCGCAGTCGCCGGCTTCGTCAAGGACCAGAGCGCCGCCCTGCCCGACTTCAAGAAACAGAACGAAAAGAAACTGACCTTCAAGGGCCTCGGCCTGCGCCAGGTGGACAGCACGGCCACCCAAGGCGGCGGCAAAACCTTGAACTCCACCTTCCTCGGCGGTTCCGGCAATCACTTACTGGTGATCCAGGCGATTTCGCGGGCGGATGATGTGAAGGGGCATGCACAGTTGGTGAAACTGATTACCGGCGGCAAGTAAACCGACCGTTAAAACCACACCGATCAACTGTGGGAGGGGGCTTGCATCCCGATGGCGGTGCATCAGTCATGCATGTGTTGGCTGACACACTGCTATCGGGAGCAAGCTCCCTCCCACATTTTTAGCGGTGTTCACTTCACATTGGTTTCCAGCCAGGCCTTCAAGTCCTGCACTTCCGCTGCGCTGATGGTGTGGTTCATGCCCGGATAAGTATGAAACTGCGGCTTGAGCCCCAACCCCGACAACACCTCGTTCGCCCGCGTCGCCGAGGCATACGGCAGCGCTTGGTCCAACGTGCCGTGGCCGATGAAAATCGCCAGCTGGCCCAATCGCTCATCCGGCTTGAGCTGCGCCTTGAGCACCGGCAACACGCTGCCACTGAGCGCCGCAATCCCGCGCACCAACTCAGGGTCACGTAACGCCACCTCGTAAGACATGATCGCGCCCTGGCTGAACCCCACCAGGAACACCCGGTCAGGCTGGGTGTGGTATTTGACGGTAGCCTTGGCGACAAACGCCTTGATCAGCGTGGCGCTGCTCTGCAGGTCGTCGGTCATCCCATCGTAATCGCCGTCACCCGGCGTCTTGGTGAACCAGCGGAACCCTTGGGCGTCCACCGGCATCGGCGCGCGCGCCGACAGGTAGGTCCAGGTGGACGGCAGCGCATCCTTGATGCCGAACAGGTCTTCCTCGTTGCTGCCAAAACCGTGCAGGAAAATCACCAGCGGCTGGTTGCGCGCATCGCCCTGGGTCTGTTCCAGGTACAACAACGGCAAGTCGGTGTGCAGGTCGGAATCGGCGTGGGCGGCACCGGCCACCAGGGTCAGCACCAGCGCGAACAGTTTGAACATGGAGATCGACCTCAGGGTTTGCGCAGCAAATAAGTGTCCATGATCCAGCCGTTGGCCAGACGCGCAGCCTTGCGCACCCGTTGGATGTCTTCAGCGACTTCACTCACCTTGCCGCTGATGAGGATTTCATCCGGCGTGCCGAGGTAGGCCCCCCAATAAATGTCCAGATCCTGATCGACCACGGTGCGGTAGGAATCTTCGGCGTCGAGCATCACCACCAGGGTGTCGGCATCGCTCGCCTGCCCCGCCGCCAAGCGGCGCCCGGTGGTGATCTCGATGGAGCGGCCGATGCGGTTCAGCGGCACTTTGTGCTGGGCCGCCAGGGCCTGCACGCTGGTGATGCCGGGGATCACTTCGAATTCAAAGACGCAGCGGCCACTGGCCAGGATCGCCTGCAGAATGCGGATGGTGCTGTCGTACAACGCCGGATCGCCCCAAGCCAGAAAAGCCCCCACTTCGCCGTCGGCCATTTCTTCATTGATCATGCGCTCGAAGGTCTGCTGCTTATCGCGGTTGAGGTCCTGCACGGCGCGGGTGTAGTCGATGTCCCCGCGCACCCGCTCGGGGCAATCGGCCTCGACGAAGCGGTAGCCGGGCTCGGTGATGTAGGTCGCGCAGATCTCACGGCGCAGGTCGATCAGCTTGTCTTTGCTCTGGCCCTTGTCCATCAGGAAAAACACGTCGGTGCGGTTCAGCGCCTTCACGGCCTGCATCGTGATGTAGTCAGGGTTGCCGGCGCCAATGCCGATGATCAGGATGCGTTTCATGGGTTGCTCTCATTGCGGGGCGTGGATTTTGCCATGTTCACGTACTCAGGCGTGAGTTTCCAGGCGCAGGCGCCAGACGCCGTTGAAACGCAGCTCCGTGCAAGACAGCGGCTCCACATCGATGCGATAGAACATCGCGACGGGAAACTGCATGACGTAGAGCAACGCGGCGCGGATGACAAACGGGTGGGTGATGGCCACGACATGGCCGGATTCGGTCTGCAGCGACTGCATCCACTGCGCGACGCGCGCGCAGAGCCGATCCACCGACTCGCCACCGTGGGGTGCGCTCGCGCTGTCGGTGAGCCAGGTCGTCAGTTCGGCGCTGTCGAGCGCGGCGATGTCCTGGCCTTTCCAGTGCCCGACATCGCCATCGCGCAAGGCCTCTTCGATCTGCGCCTGATCGCCGAACAAGCTCGCCGTCTGACGGGTTCGCGCCTCGGGCCCACAGCGCAGCCGCACGTTTTTCTTGAAGCGACCGGCCAGGGATAACGCCGCGTTTTGCCAATCCATCACCAACGATTCGTCATCGGCAAAGCAGCCGCGCTTTTGCAACGGCGTGACGGCATGGCAGATCAGAGTCAAACGGGTGGCTTGCATCGCGGATCGCAGCTACAGGAAGGATGAGGCCGCCAAGACTGGCGCAGTTGGGGCGATCACGCAACGTCCGGGGCCGGATCCTGCACTAATCAAACCACTCCCGCCGCCCCTCGAACGTACTGGTGATCAACTCGACGATCATCTGCACCGCCTCGGCATGCTGCACCTGCGCTTTCACCGCCAGCCACACCTGGCGCTGCATGGGCTCGGCGAGCAATCCCGGCAAGGCCACCAGGCCACGGTCGAAGCTGCCCATGTAGCGCGGCAGCAAACCGATGCAGGCGCCGCAGCGGATCATCTCGAGCATCAACGAATAGGCATGCACCTGCACGACCGCGGCCAGGCGCTGTGCCACCACCGTGTTCCATGGCTGCAAGGCGTTCACCTGCCCATCCGGCTGCCACTGCACCAGCATGTAGTCATCCAGGTCTTCGACACTGTCGGGGCGGGTTGTCAGCCGCGAGTAACGCTTGGCGATGTGCGGCAGGTACTCCAAGCGCGCCAGCACTTGAGGCGGCGCAGTGGGGAAACTCGGGCCGGGCGTGGGGCCATCGGCGTCGGAGAGCCACAGCACCACGTCAACGTCCACCGCTTGCAGGGACAATTGGCTGTCGATGGAGATGATTTCCAGGCGCACGCTGGCGTTGCGGCGCAGCAAGGCGATCAGGTCGCGCCCGAGGATGTCGTGCAGGATCGGCTCGGCCACGGCCAGGCGAATCAGCGGTTGCTCCACCACCGGCAGGCGCCGCGCATGGGCCAGGGCAATCAATTGCGCCTGCAGCAGTTGACCATCGCGGCTGAGTACCAGGCCGTTGCCCTGAAAACTGAACAACACATGGCGCAGCTGTTCCTCCAGTTGCGCCAGGCGTTTGCGCAGCAGCGTCGCCTTGATATTCAGGCTGCGCGCCGCCTGCATGAAACAGCCGCAGCGCGCACTCACCAGAAAGTAGCGCGCGACCTCCGGCTCGATGTCGTTGGCCAGGGCCAACCAGGCGCTACGGGACTGACTCGGCTCGCGATAGGGTGCAGGCCCCTGGGGGCCAGACGGTTCTAGAAATGCCATGGGAGACTCCCTGTCTTGTAGGTCTTGTGCATCCAATGCGGTTGACGCGGGTTACTCCAGCACCTGGTTCAACTGCGCGCCGTCGATGCTCAAGGTCGCGGTATTGAGCATGCCTTCCAGGTACGCCTTGGCGATCTGTTCCTGGCGTTGCGCGCGCAGGGCCTGGGTCAGGCGCTCGCGCAGTTCGTCGAGGGTGGCGGTGCGCGCCGGTTGCTGGGCGGTGAGTTTGAGCACATGGAACCCCGCCGGGCTTTGCACCACCTCCGAGACCGCGCCGACCTTGAGCCGCGACACCGCTTCGCGCACCGCTGGCACCAGTTGCCGCAACGGCTGCAAGCCCGAGTCGCCACCGCGCTGGGCGGTGTCCGGGTCTTGCGAGTATTGCGTGGCCAGGGCGGCAAAATCCCCCGGCGCGGCCTGGGCCTTGCGGCTCAGTTCCTGGGCCTGGCGACGTACCGCGTCGACACTTTGCGGGTCATTCAGCGCCAGGAAGATCTGGCTGACTCGGTACATCGGCGGCGTTATCCATTGTGCTTTGCCAGCGTCGTAGGCCTGCTGCAATTCAGCGGCGCTGGGGTAGTCGGCCGGCACCTGGCTGACCGAGAGCATGTAGTCGCGAAACACGATCTGTTCGGTGGCGGCGCGGGTCTGTTGCTCCACCTCCGGGCGCTGGCGCCAGCCCTGGGCGTCGGCCTGTTCGAGCACGGCCTTTTGCGCCAGGCGCGAACGCAGCCAGCTCTCCAGGGCGCCACGGTTGCCGCGCAGTTGCTCACGGGATTCGGCCGGCAGGCTCGCCAGCACGCTTTTCAGTTCAGGCACGTCGATCTGCTGGTTGCCCAGGCGTGCCACCGCCGGCGCGCCACGCTCGTCGGGCGAGGACGTGACGACAGGCGCCGGTTGCTGAGCGGCGACCGGGTCGCTGCCCGGTCGCAAGCTCAACCCCACCGCCACCACCAGCAACGTCAGCGCCCCCGCGCCGACAACCACGGTTCGCTTCTTCACAGCACCGGTACCTCTTCAGCCACAGGTTCAGCCGCCGCCTGGGCCTGCAACTGCGCGGCGTGCTGGCTGTACTCACGCAGGTAGACGATAAATTCCTGCAGCAGGCGGTCCCACAGTTCCAACTGGCTGCGCAGGTGCGTGGCGCCGACACCGGCCACCACCACGTCCATTTCCATCAGCAGAAATTCACCCTGCACCGACAGCCGCGCAAAACGGCGCGAGGCGTTCCACACCTGGGCCAGGCCTTCGGGCAGGTCGCCCTGCACGCGCAGCGCGCAGCTGTAGGTGAAATCCACGTAGCTGCCCGGCTCCGTCGCCGGGTTGCCGAAGCGCACGGCAAAGCCGATGCCCTGGCTGGCGCTGAGCAGTTGCACGATGCCGTTCTGCTCGCTCTGGTTGACCCGGTAGCCGGCCTCTTGCAGCAACTCGGTGAGGCTCTGGGCGGTGACGCTGATGATCAATTCGTTCATGGTCTGCTCTTCCTTGTGGATCAATGATTGACGCCCGCCTGGGGCGCATCGAAGCGGGTCTTGTACAGATCGTCACCAAAACCCTGGGCCAGTTCCTCGAACTTGACCCGCGCACCGCTGGCGAAGGGTTGGCGAATACTCATCACCTCGGCCACGTCGATTTTTTCGTAGGCCGCAAGCAACTGCTGAGCCACGCCGTACATCTGCTGATTCTTGGCTGAACATTGCTGCACTTGTGTGTCACGTTCGCTCAGTTGCGCCTGCAGGCGTGCGCGCTCGGTTTCTTTGCCCTTGGCCAACACCAGCAGTTCGTCATAAGCCTTCTTGAACTTGCCGATCTGCTCGTTGCTCGCCGCCGCCTGGGCTTGCGCCTGGCTGTGCAGGTTCTGTTGCTGGCCGGCGAGTTGCTCGGCCACGCCACGGGCCTTTTCCAGCTCGGCGGTCAATTGCTTGATTTGCGCCTGGGCCTGCTTGGCCTGGTTTTCCGCCGCCAGGCGCGCGGCACTGGCCTGGGCCTGCTCGCTTTGCAGCGCCTGCAACTGCTGGGTGGTGCTGCGCAGTTGCGTGCGCAGGCGCTCTTCCATGCCTTCGGCCGAAGCACCGGTGGTAACCAGCAGCAACAGCAGCGCGCATATTCGCGTGTTCATGGGGCATCTCCCTGCGCATCAGAAGCGCGTGTTGAGTTCCAGTTGCATCACATCGACTTCGAACGGCGCGCCATACACTTCCGACGCGCTCAACCAACGCGCACTGGCGTAGATGTTCTTGTCGATGCCGTAGTTGCCGCCAATGAAGTAGCCCTTGGCGTTGGTGCCGCCCAGGTGAAACGAGGAGTCGTTGAAACCATCGGGCAACGCATCAGGCTGGATGTACTTGTAGCCGGCCAACACATTCCAGTCGCCGCGCTTGTGCATCTCCAGCGCGCTACCGAGGGTGAACGAGACCATCATGGCATTGCCGCCACTTTCAAACTGGCCGTTGGAATTGATGTTGTTGACGATCTCGCCTTCGCTGCGCTTGAGCATCTCGCTCTTGTCGTAGGCCAGGTTGCGGATGTAGTTGGCTTGGGTGCGCAGCTTGAAGTCGCTCGGCAGTTCGCTGTCCCACACCAGGTTGAGGTCCAGCACATTGAACTTGGACGCCAGGCCTACGTATTGTGGGTCCGGGGTTTTGGCAGGATCCGTCGGGTTGGTGGTGTTGTTGCGCAGATTGAACACGCTGTTGCCTTTTTGCATAAAGGCCACACGTGTGCCGTCGGTGTCGCAACCGGGTGCGCCCTTCCACGGGGAGCAAGGGCTGGAGCGCTCGCCCTCGATATCCTGAAACTGATAGTAGGCAGCGGCAAGCTTGAGGCGGTTGCTGCGGTTGATCTTCCAATCCGCACCGATCTGCCCGCCGAACAGCCACTTGGTCTCACTGTCTTCCTTGTCGATGCCGTTGCTGCTGGCGGCATCCGAGGTGTATTCGACCGGGAATGCGCCGAGGGTGCCGAACAGGCCCCACTCGCTGCTGAGCTTATGGTTGAAGATCGCGGCCACGCCGTCGAAATTGAGCTCGTTGGAATACAACATGTCGGTGGCGTAGAACGGATTGGCGATTCGCCCGCCGGTCAAGGTCATGTAGTCGGTGGTTTTCCACCTCAGGTAACCCTGGTCGAGCCAGATGTCCTTCTTGCCGAAACCACCGCCCAGGGTCTGGGTAGTGGACACCGGGTTATTGTCAGAACCGGTGCCCAGGCGAATGCCAGCGGTCCATTCCGGCGAGATCACCGCTTTCATGCCCAGGCGTGCGCGCAGACGGAACAGGTTTTCGCGGTCCTGGGTGGTGTTGATCAACGGCGGGAACTTGGTGTTCGAGTTTTTGTTGACGTCATAAGGGCCAGTATCATTGAGCTTGGCGAAATCGGTGAACTCATTGCTGTTGTTACCCGAGAAATAGCGCGACTCGTCACGCAGGCGGATATCGCCATCGAAGCTGATGCGCGAGACCCAATCCGGGAAGGTATTGGGCTGGGCCCAGTTTTCCTGCTTGGCGGTGGCCATGACTTCGGCCTTGACCTGATCGCGGATCTGGTCGCGCACCGCTTGCGGCACATACTGCACGCGCACGTCGCCAGGCGCCGCCGTCGGGCCGCTGGCGACCACCGGCGCGGCATTGGCCTGGCGTGCCTGTTGGGCTTCTTTTTCTGCCTGGGCGATCAACCCATTGGCGGTGTCCTGGGTCAGCACGCCTTGCTGTACCAGCAGGCGGATCAGGTTGATCGTGACGTTTTCCGAAGGGGCGACCGGGGCGGCCGTCGCCTGACCGACCAGGGTCGCGATGACCATGCCGACCGCCAGGGTCAGGCGATTCACGGGGGAAATCATTCGTAAGCAACTCCTGTAAAAAACTGCAAAAAATGGGTTCGATCAATCCGGACGCCGCCCCTTGAGGGACAGGCGCACCGGCATGCTCACCGAGGCTGGAACGCGTTGCGCGGCATGCGGTACACGCAACGCCGCCAGCACCTGGGCGTCGGTCTCGCGGTCGCCGCTGGACTTGGCCAGCTCCACACGCGTGACCTGGCCCTCGGCGCTCAACCACACATCCGCCTGTACCGCGTAGGCCTTTTTGCGTAACTCCGGGTCTTCCCTCAGCAGGCGTTGAAACACCCCCGCCAGGTATTGCTTGTACGTGCCGGCACCCAGGCCACCGCCGCCGGAACCGGCCATGCCGCCGCCCTTGCCCGCGCCGATGTTGAAGCCGTCATTGCCGGACTGCGCATCGCCATCGATCTGCATCGGGTTGGCCAAGTCGTCGGCCGGCGAAGGCGGCGCTTCTTCCGCCGGTTTCACCTCTTCGGGCTCGGGCGTGGGCACCGGTTCGGGTACTTTTTCTTCCACCTGGGGCTCGGGTTCCTTGGGTTTTTCCGGCGGCGGTGGCGGTGGTGGCGGCAACGGGATAATGGTCGGCACCTTGGGTGCTTCGCGGCGTACCCCACTCATGTCATTGGCCCATTGCCAGAGAAACCAGGCGGCCACGGCGCCCAGCAGCAGGCCAGCGCCCCACTTCAGCGGGCGCAGCGGCGGCTTGTTTTTCACGGGCAACGGCGGCATCGGGATCTGTGCGGTCATGACTCAGCCCTGGCTCGGTTTGCCGGTGACCAGCCCGACCTGGGACAGCTCCAACCGCCGCAGCAGGTCGAGCACCTCGATCACCTTCTGGTACTGCACCGTGGCGTCGCCGCGCACGATCACCGGGAAATCCGGGTTCAGCGCTTTCTCGATGCGCAGGCGCTCCTCCAGCTCGCCGAGGGTGACCGGGTAGGCATCGAGGAACACCTGGCCGCCGTCGTTGACGGAGATGGCCTTGGTCTTGGCCTCCGACAGCGACACCGAGGCGCTGGCCTTGGGCAGATGAATCTGGATGCCCGAGACCTGGGCGGTGGCGGTGAGGATGAACATCACCAGCACCACCATCAGCACGTCCACCAGGGGCGTGATGTTGATGCTGTCGACGGCGGCATCGTCGTCATCGTCGTGGGAGGCATTTACGGAAGCCATGGCGATTCTCCTCAGGCCGAAACCGGCGCGTGGTGCGGCACGCGGTGCGCCGTTTCACTGAACTGGCTCTCGCCGTGCATCTCCGCCAGGCGTGTGATGAACTCGTCGACGAACACGCGCATGTCGGCGCTGACTTCCTTGTTGCGCGTGATCAGGCGGTTGTAGCCGAACAGCGCGGGGATCGCGACGAACAGGCCCATGGCCGTGGCCAGCAAGGCCGCCGCCATGCCCGGGGCGATCGCATTGATGTTCACGTCGCCGGCCATGGCCGTGCCGAGGAACACCACCATGATGCCCAGCACCGTACCCAGCAGGCCGATGTAGGGGCCGCCGGCGATGGCGTTGGACAGCGTCGACAGTTTGGAACTGAGCGCCTGGTTTTCGCGGGTACGCACGCCGTCCATGGAGCAACGGATGGCTTCGATGGTGGCCGCCGACACCGACGAGGTGTCGGCGCCCTGGGCGCGGCGGGTGCGGATCTCCTTGACCGCCACGCAGTACAGGCGCCACAGCGAAGAGTGGGTCAGGCGTTCGGCGAGTACGCTGTCGTCGTAGAACATTTCCAGGCGGGTGCCGATCTGCGCGAACTGCTCGCGAAACGCCTCGTTGGCACTGCTCACACGGCTGACCATGCGGTTCTTGCGAATCATGATGACCCACGACTGAAACATCATCGCCACCAGCACCAGGATGATCACCCAGGCATCCATCGGCACCGCGTTGAGCAGAAAGCCCAGGCTGCCGAAACCGTAGCCCGACTGTTCTTCATCCACGCCGTAAGCGACCAGTTTCGACTCGGCGCCCTGGGCACTCGCATCGGCCAGCAACACGGTCGCCGGGCGGGCCACCTTGGACAGGCGCAGCTCATCCATCGCCCCGGCAAACGGCAAGTGCGGGCCGGCTGCTTCCGGCAGATCGGCACCGATCGCCAGTTGTGTATTGAACGCCGGCATCGCCACCGCCAGGCTCGCGGTTTCGCGGCCGTTGACATACAGCGTGACTTTTTCACCCTCGGCAGTGAACGCCAGGTGCTGCCATTGGCCGGGGTTCAGCGGCTGGGTCGAGACGGCGCGCTGGCCGTCGATTTCCACGAACGGCATGCCTTGGTTCAACCCGAGCAACAGGCTATGCGGAGCCTCACGCCGGGCGAGGACGATCTGTTCGCCGCTGGCCTGGTCCAGGCGCAGCCAGGCGCTGAACGTGAAGGCACCACCGGCGGCATGTTGCAGCGACGGGCTGGCCGGCAACAGCAAGGGCTGGCCACTGAACTGCAAGGCCCGCCCGACCACACCGTCGATGCTGCTGCCGGTGGCATTCAGCGCAGTGTTGGCGTAGGCGGTGGTGTCCCGTGGCGGTGTGCCGCTGGCCCCGTCAAAGTGATACAGCGCAGTGTAATTCGGGTCGAAGGTCAGCTGGCCGTTGGCGGTGGCCGGGGCCTTCTGGTTGCCGTAGTACATCCACAGGTCCTGGCGCTGGCCGCCTTCGACCTTGGGCACATCGACCCAGATCAGCGCCATGCCCATCAGCGGGTCGAAGCTTTCGATCTGGTGGTTGAACACGGTCTTGTCATCGGCACCGACAAAGCGCAGGTCGCTGCCGTCATCCTTGACCCCGTCAAAGGTGAAGTTGCCGGTGTGCAGGCGCACCAGCAGCGCGGTGCGGCCCAGGGCCTGGTTGATCGCGGCGCCTTGGGCGGTGGTGTCCACGCTGATCTGTTTGCGGTAATGCCAATCGTCCTGCCACCAGGCATGGGCGGTGGCCGGGAGCGCGAAGCCCAGGCAGATCAACAGGCTCAGGAATAGGCGTTGCATGGGAAGAATCTCCGGGGAAAAAGGTCAGAAGGTCGCCTGCACACTGAAGTGCAGTCGCGAGTCCTGTTTCTGGGTGTTTGGTCCGTCGAGCAGCGGGTAGCCCCAATCCAGGCTGCCGGACAACCATTTGCTCAAACTGGCGCGGGTGCCAAGGCCGACACTGGCCAGGCTGTACTCGTCTTCCTGCTCGGGCAGCGGGTCGTGCAGACGCATGCGCGCGCCTTCGGCGAACGCGTAGAAGCGCCACTCCTGCACATAACTGCCGAGAAACTTGGCCAAAGACGGTGTGCGCAGCTCCTGGGAGAGCAGCAACCCCTCATCCCCGGTGCGCTCCGCCGCCAGGTAACCGCGCACCGAGGTGGCGCCGCCAGCGGAATACTGCTCGTTGGACACCAGCGGTCCCGAGGCCAACTGGAAGCCGGCCTTGGACGCCGACTGCCAGTCGTTGGCTAAGGTGTAGGTGTAATTCAGGTCGCCCTTGAGCACCGCAAAACTGGCGCTGGCCTTGTAGCGTTTGTAGTCGAATTCTTTGGCGTCGCTGCCATAGCCAAAGAATGCGCGGGTGCCGACGACCAGGTTCAAGCCCAGGCCCAGCTGGGATTTTTCGCTGTAGCGGTAGCCGTTGTAGCCAAAGGTGAACGGGGCATACTTGAGCGGCACCTGGTCGCTGCTGGCGCCGAATTTCAGTTGTTCGTCGAAGTCCTTGAAGTCGATGCCGAAGGAGAACGAGTTGGCCCAGTTCCCGTCCAGCGGCAGGTTGTAGATCGCCGACACCCCGTAGGAGTGGCCCTTGCCCAACACGTTGCTGCCGCCGATAGTGGCGATGTTGCTGTCGGACTGATAACCGGAAAACTGCACGGTCCAGCGCTCATCCAGCGGCGCGCTGTAGGAACCCGACCAGACCTTGGCATTCGAGCTGTCCTGGGGCGCGGTGAAATACGTCAGCGAGATGCTGTGGCCCAGTTGCCAGAGGTTGTCGTAGCCCAGGGTCGCGACCGAGCGCAGCTTCTCGGTGTCGGCGCTGTAGTCGTTGTTCAGGCCGATACTGGCGTGCCATGGGTTCTGGTCCTCCACCTGCAAGTCGACGTCCATCGTGCCGGGGCGCTGCCCCTCGCGGACCAGCGGCGTGACCTGGCGCCCGGCACTGCGGTTGAGCCCGGCCAGCTGGGTTTGCACGCTGGCGAAATCCGGCACGGCGCCTTCCTTGAGCGCCGGCACTTCCTCGCGGATTTCCACCGGCGAGTAATGCTTGGCCCCCACCACCCGCACGCGGCCGACCTTGGTTTCGCTGACTTGCAGGTAGACGATGCCGTCATCGACCTTCTGCTCCGGCAGCTCCACAAACACCGACTGGTAGCCACGCGCCTGGTAGATCTTCTGCAGCGCGTCGCGGGCGCCTTCGATATCGTTCAGGGTCTTTTGCGGGCCGAGAAACGGGTACACCGCCTCTTCGATCGTTGCCGCATCGAGCACGGTATTGCCGCGCACGAAGTACTCGTTGACATCCACCCGGCGCGCCGGGGCATCGCCCTCTTCGGCCAGCGCCGGCTGCACCAAGGTGCCCAGCGCCAGGCAACACAGCGCCAGCGTTGACTTGAACAGATGCTCCACACAGCCCCCTAAATATCTAAAATGTTGCGCCCTCGCCGATTGCACGGCGTTTGGCCTGCTCAATTGCGGGTTGTCGAAAGTTGGCTGTGCCGTGCCAGCCAGGTGTGCAACAAGGCGAAGTTCAACGAGAACTCCGGCATGTGCAGCAAGGCGCCACAAAACACTTCACCGATGACGGTCTGGATCAATTGCACCGCCCGCGGGTTGCTCAACAGGGTGGCGATATCGCGCTGCAGCACCTGGATGCCCCACACCTTCTGGTGCAGGTCGAGGCCGACGAACCAGCGGAACAGCAGGTTGTAATTGAGCTGTTCGTGCAGTTGCTGTTCGCTGGGCACGGAGTACAGCAATTGCAGCAGCAGGATCTGCAACACGGTGCGCGGCGCGATCTGCATCCCGGGTGCGGGCTGCAGCAGGTCGTGGTGCCGGTCGAACACCGCATCGATCTGCGGGCGCAACAACACCAGCGAATGGCCGGCGGGGATGTAGCTGGAGACTTCCTTCAAAGCGCCCTGCCAATCGTCCTGCGAAACGATCCACACCCAGGGCGCGCCGTAGCGGTACACCGAAACCGGCTTCTTGCGCGCGGCTTCGACGATCTTCGACAGGCGCTGATCGAGCTCCTGCATGCCGACTTTCGAGTAACGTTCCATAGTTCCCATGTGCCCCACTCCTGGCGTCCTGCTGACGGCTGGGGAGACGACTTGTGGCCGCCTCCAGCGCGTTACATAGGCAAGACGGGCGTGGCCGGGCACTACCGAACTTTTGTCACGAAAGCTTCATTTGGGATTGAGTGGGGGGCATTTTTTGGGGAGGGGGTGATCGGCTACATGTCCGGTTCTTTGGGTTCTGATCCATGGAGATATCTGATCTATGGAGATCAAAATGTGGGAGGGGGCTTGCCCCCGATGGCAGTGGATCAGTCATGCATGTAGTGACTGACACACTGCCATCGGGGGCAAGCCCCCTCCCACCCTTCCAGCCGAGTTAGCCATGAAACACCAGCCTGCTATTAGGCCGCCGCGCCAACAGCAAAAAAACGGGGCAATCACTGATTGCCCCAAACGTACATCGAGAGGTCCTTCCACCTACAACGTGATCTGCTTGCGCTCCTCATCCGTCAACCGCGCACGCGCCTGTTCGCTCAGCGGCCCGGCGCCCAGTACCTGCACCGGGCTGTTGGGGTTGTACCCCGAGGTCTTCGGCTGTTCCTGCGGTTCGCGCTGCACCGGCTCGGAGCCAAAGCTCAACACCTCCACCGTCACGATCGACGCCCTGCCCTGCTTGGCCGCCGCCTGCTGGCTGCGCGCCGCGTCTTCCGCCGCCTGGGACGCCGCCGCCCCCGCCGCGCTGGCCGAGCTCATGGCGCCGGTGTTGACGCTGGCGGTCACCGGCACCCCGGACGACTTGCCCTGGGTCTGGATGTTCGCCGCGTTGACCACATGCAAGGCGGCGATGTTGACGTTGCCCGATACCCGAATGCCCGCCTCGCCCGCGTCGATGGTGCCCAGTGGCGCGATCAGGTCGATGTCCCCCGCCGGCACTTCCGGGATCGGGTTCAGCGTGGCGATCCCCGCGCCGGTACTCGGCACCGCCGGCGACAGGCTCACGTTGCCCCAGTTGTCATAGACGCGCTTGGGCGGCGTGTACACCACGGTGGTCTTGGAACCGCGACCGGCGTTGATATCGCCCTGGGCGGTCCAGCCCATGATCGAACCGCCGAAGGTAGTCATGATGCGGCTCTGGCCAAGTAGGATGCTGCCCAGGGAATACAGCTGGATATCC
The DNA here is from genome assembly GCF_002028325.1 of Pseudomonas veronii. NCBI lineage: Bacteria > Pseudomonadati > Pseudomonadota > Gammaproteobacteria > Pseudomonadales > Pseudomonadaceae > Pseudomonas > Pseudomonas veronii. Next base: position 4,189,436 of record NZ_CP018420.1, read on the forward strand.
CCCGAGCCCTGGGTGATCAGACCCGCTGTCGACGGCGGCGCCGCGCCTTCGATGCCGAAGGTCTGGCTGCCGCCTGGGGTGAGCATCTGGATCGAGCCACCGGCATTGGTGTGTACACCCGAGCCGTTGAACAACGTGATGTCACCTTGGTAGGTGATCGAGTTACCGGCCACGTCCTTGTCCGGGAACAGCGCCGCAATCGCCGCGCGACCGCGCAAGTAACTGCCCTGGCGCACGCCGCCGTCCTGGTTGTACTCGCGGCCGGCAGCCTTGAGTTCGGCGAAGTACACGTCACGAGCAAAGATCCGTCGCTGCTCGGCGGGCAGTGCCACGTAGTAAGCACGCGCCTGGTCGGTGTCGCCGACAAAACCGAAGCGCTCGGCGAGCCAGGTGACCAGTTCGTTTTCGTAAGTCTTGGCGACCTTGGCCCCCTGCAACGACTCGCCCGCTTGTGCCTGGTTGACAGGGTTCAGGTAGCGCTCGACAAACCGCTGGAAATCCGGCCCGTTGGCGCCGACACCGGCCTGCATCACGATGCTCGCCCCAGAGCGGTTGTCACCCGGCAATACCCCGCCGAGGCTGGTCACGCTGTACTCGCCCGCAGGTCCCGTCATCAGGATATTGCGGCCCGCCGACACGTCCAGCAGGCCAGGCCCGGCCACCTCGAAGTTGCTGTAGAGGATGTCGCGACCGGCCGACACGATGGAAATGTCGTTGGCGTTTTTGTGAAGGAACAGATTATTGATCGAAGGCGCGTCAGTCCTGCCCACACCAAAACTACGCCCACTGCTGACGATATCCCGCCCGGCCATCATCCGGACCGCGCCATTCCCTTCATACCAGGTCTCACCTTCATGCAACCATCCAGGGGTACTACTGAACGTGATTATCCGGCCACTGCTCACCCCGACCAGGTCCCCATCTATCGCATAAAAACGCGCCGGCTCAGCACTGCCAGCGGATGACGCGGCTGCCGTTCCGGAACCGAATGCCAACAGCGACTGGCTGACCAGGCTACCACTGGGCGACAGGTTGCTGACCACCACAGCATTGCCAATACGGGCCTGGTACGCAGGGTTCCAGGGGGTTGCCATCGCACTCATTGCCGCCCCGGACTGGCTCACGGCCATGCCACCGGCGTAGATCGAGCCCTGAGCGAGGAACTGCAACTGGCCGGCCGGCCCGGGAGCCAACATCAAGGGATATGTGTATTTCCCATCAGAGCCACTGTCCTGCGCGGCCGCTCCGTAATACAGATTGCCGCCAGCCGCCGTTGCCCTGACGATTGACGGGTAAGCCACGGCCAGGTCACCCGGCATGCCGGGTAGGCTGACGGGGGTCAGGTTACCGCCCAAGGAAAACAGATCAATGGCCGTGTCCTTGGTCCACAGCGTAAACCAGCTGGTGCCGGTGCCGAGGGTGGTGCCTTGTGCAAAAGGCGAAGAATGGCTAACCGGCACCCGGCCCGGGTCTTCAACATTGTTCACCACCTGATCGCCCAGGGTCTGCACGTTGAACGTGGCATCCCCCGGCACCAGGGTCAGCCCACCGCGCGCCACGCCACGGGTCGACACCAGCGGGTCGAAGGCACGGGCCTCGCCCGGGCTCTGTTCGAAAGACGTTGCCCCGTACAGCAAATCGACGTTGCCCACGCTGGCACTGCGCAACTGCACGTCACCGCGAAGATTGACCAGCATGCCGTCACGATGGTCCGCATTAGCAACGACAACACTGGCAGGGTTCATGCTGCCACCGATGCGTACCCGCAAATCGCCTCCGCCGGTCAACTGCAGGCTGCCATCGCTGGCGACCCTGCCCGTGCTGCCCACTGCCAGGACCAGGCCTTGGCTATGGGGGTTTACGGCACCGTTGCTGAAGCCATAACCCAGCGTGTTCAAGACGCCTGCGTCGCCACCGACATTGACATCCAGATCGCCCCCGCCCAAGGTGCCGAAGCCGGTGAAACCCAGCATTTTGTCTGCACCTGTGGTTGCGGTGTAACTGCCGAAATTGATCCACCAGGCGGTCGGTTGAGCCTGCCCACCCGTCGCCACATCGCCGCTGCCCTGGCGCCATAGCCAGTTGCCGACGCTCGCCGAGTCGACCCCGTTATCCTTGGGGTTGGGTCGCCCGATGTTGCTCTGGGCGAAACTGGTGATATCACCGGTCAGGTCACCCCCGGCATTAATGGTCAGATTGCCCCCGGCCTCTGGATACCAGGCTCGGTAGAGGCTGGTGGACGAGCCGTTGACGAATTTTTCGAACAGGCTGCCAGTATCGCCCAGTACGGTTTTAACCAACTGGGTCGCGGCTCCCTGCTTCGCCTTGGGCTGGTTGTAGGGATCGCCTTCAAAAGTAGCGGTAGACGACGTACCGGCGGTGTACACCCCATACAACGAGTCCATGCTCAGGTTGCCCGCGCTCAGCAACTCCAGATCGCCGGTACCGGTGCGGATCACGCTGAAGCGCGTGCTTGCCGGCGCAGCCGCGTATTCCTGAGGGTTTTTCATCTGGCAATACGTGGGGCCGGCGCACAGTTGCGCCACGGTAATTTGATTGAAACTGAACGCAAGCGCCTCGGTGACCTCGTCCCCCGCCTTTACGATGATGCCCTTCCTCGCGAATCGAGCGACTGCCGCCGGAGTGAATATATAAGCACCCGTGGTCTTGCAGAATTGCGGGGATGCACCGCAGAAATCATCGATTGAGCCCTTATTCAGACCGTCGAGCACATGCTGATCAATCGGATCACCGGCCTTGACGGTCACCCCGACGCCCGCCAGGTACGTGACCCCAGCAGCCGTCCAGGTTTCCACGCCACGGGGCGGTAATGCCTTGGCGAACATGCCGTAGTGAGTGTCCGCCAGATGCAGGTCGCCGCTGCGCGGGTGGGCCTGCAGGATGCGACTGTCGGCAGCCTCGGTATCGGCGCCCGCGACCAGGCGCAGCGACCACGACTGGGTGCCTTCGGCGAGCATCGGCGAGATCGCCCAAAGCTGCCCGGCCGCACCGGCGCGCAACGCGACCGACTTGACCCCAGCAGGCAACTTGACATCCGTGCCGGCAGGGATCAACGCACCTTTGGGCAAGTCCTTGAGGCCATCGAGCAGCACAATGTTAGTGGTCAGGCTTGCCTGGTCCACGGTTGGCAGCGGTACGCCCTTTGGCCAGGTCATGCCTTGCAGCAGGGTACCCTCGGTCAACAGCGTACCGGCGCCCAGTTGCGTACCCGCCACCAAGGTCTGCGCCTCGCTGAGCAAGGTGCCAGCGGCAAACAACAGAGTGCCGCCGGCATCGCGCACATCAGCCGCGACGACGCTGCCCGCAGGCAATACCAGGTCCTGGCCCAACGTCGCGGCCACAGGCAAACGCGTATTGGCGGCGACAGTCAGGCCCTTGATCGGCACGTCATAGTTAAGGGTCGCGCCGGCCGGGAAGGCAGTGCCATCGGCCAGGGTCACGCCGTTGCCAGGCACCACCACCGTGCCGCCACGGTAGTCGATACCCGGCAGCAGCACCCAGCCCTTGTCATCGGCAGACGGCGGCGGCGCTTCGAAGCCGTCGTTGATGCTGCCGTAGATATTCAAGTCACCGCCGGCGCGCAGGGTCAGGCTGCCGGATTCGCCGGAACCCTTAACGTTGTCCTCCTTGCGGCTGTGGGGGTTGAGACTGGCGTAGCGGAAACCGGACAGGTCCAGGTCGCCCTGCACGACCAGGTCGCCGTCGGGGGCCTTGCTGATGATTTCCACGCCAGGCCGCAGGTGAAAAGCATCTGCGTAGGTCGCGTTGTTCAGACCGGCGAGCTTGTTTTGCAGCAGGTTGGTGTTAAGCCGTGCCGCGTCGATGAACTTGACGCTGAGCTCGTCCTTTTTCTTCAGGTAATCCTGGGTGATTTCCTGATACGGCTTGCCACTGGCGGTAGGGTCGGTTTTTTCCGGGGCATCGTCGTAGGTGGCCATGCCGTTGAGGGTGATCGAGCGCGCGCCCTGGATGCTCAAGCGCCCACTGGCGTCGATGGCAATGTCATTGCTGCTGCCGTCGGGATTGAACAGGCGCGGCGCATTCAGCTCCAGGGTGCCGCGATTGCGCCCGTCGTTACCGGCAGCGCCATCGGTGCCGTGGCGCAGGTCGATGCGCACGCCATCGGCGAGGGTCAGTTGGCCGTCGCCGGAGCCCAGCACCACCATGGCACGGTTGGGCGAGTCGATGATCTTGCCGTAGCTGTCCACCCGCAGTTTGCTGCCATGGGCGTCGAGCACCGCCGTGCCGTCGAGGGTCAAGCCGTGCTTGCCGGCCAGGTTGATGCTGCCCACCCGCTCACCGCTGGCGTCCACCAGGCCGTTCACGCGCAGACTGCCGTTATCCATGGACACGCTGATGGTGCTGGCCTTGAGCCCGTTGCCGATGGTCAAGTCGCCCTGCTTGAGCTGGAAGCTGCGGGCACCGAAGACCGCGCCCTGGTTGAGGCGCTGGTTAAGGTCGGCGAACTGCTGGTCAAGGGAACCGCTGCCACCCAGGTGCTGGGCCTGGAGTTCCATGGTGGCGGCCTGGTAGGGCATCGAGGTGCCGCCAGCCGCGTAATAACCGCTGCTGCTGCCAAGGATCTTGCCTTGCAGGTCGACAGTCCCGGCCGCCGCATCCGTGGCCACCGCACGCAATTTACCGGCCTGGTTGTGCTGGGCCGACAGGTCGATGGTCGAGCCCGCCGCCTGGCGGATATTGCCGCTGCGGCTGTCCAGCAACACGTCGCCGCCCCAGCCGTATTGGGTTACATCGTTGAAGGCAATGGCGCGGCCGGCCACGTCGATCAAGGCGTCATCGGTCAAGACCACATCGCCCCGGGCGCTGAGGCTGACCTTGCCACTGGGCAACACCACCGCAGCGGCCACGCGAATGCTGTCGCCTTGCAGGGACAGCTCGGCCCCCTGGCCGTTGGCCGTGCCACGGGGGCCTGCCGACGCGCCGATATCAATCGCACCGCCGGCTTTGATCGTGTTCACCGAGCCGGCCTCACCGGTCATCAGCGGTGTACGGATCGTCAGGTTGCCGCCGCTGTACTGGAAGCCGTTGACCGGGTCATACGCGCCCTGGCGCTGGTAGACCGACAGGCTGCCCTTGTGGTTGGCGGTGATGCGTTCGCTGGCGTTGAGGTTGACGTTGGCGAACCCCAAGGCCAGGCGGTCGAAACTTTTCACATTGCTCGGCTGGCTGAACTCGCCATAGCCAAATTCGATACGCTCGGCGTTGATGTCCAGGCGTCCGCTGCCGGTGCCAGCCCCGCCCATCACCACCGCGCCAGGGGTGTTCGTGGCGCCCAGCCAGATCAGGTTGGCGGTATGGATCGTCGCCACATCGTTGGCCGCCCCGGCGCCATACATCGCCGGGGTGGACAGCATCAGGTTGTTCAGCAGCGATTTGCCGGTGACGGGGTCATAGGTGTCCAGGGACGTGGTGCCGTAGAAATTGAAACTGTCACGGGCCGACAGTTGCAGGGTTTCCAGGGCCGGCGCGCCGAATTGCGTGTCACCGCGCAGCAGGCGGTCGAGCAGCGTTTGGGTCAGGGTCAGGCCGGCCGGCACGCGGTTTCCGGCAGCGGCGAGGGCTTCGGCGCTGCCCAGGTTGATGGTGCTGACACCCAGGTTGAGGTGACGCGTGCCATAGCGCACCTGGTCGCCCAGTTGGAAGGTACTGTTGGTCAGCGCCACGATGCTGCCATCGGAGTACAGGCCGGTCTGGCCGCTGCACGTGCCGCCGTCGCAGGCGCCGATGTTAATCCCCTGACTCAACGTCCCGTCCAATACACGCGCGCTGATCACATTGAGCAGCCCGTTGGACACCGCCAGCATGTTGGCAACCTGATAGATAAACCCGTCACGTGCGTCGTAACTGGCCTTGCCGCGTCCCAGGGTGTTGATCGAGGCGCCCTGCTCCACCACGATCGCGCCGGTGTCGCTCACCAGAAATACTTCAGGGGCCGCCAGTGTTGCCCCTTCGCGCAACGTCACCGTGCTGTTGGCACCATTCAAACCGGATGCCAGGTTGATAAAGTTACCGGACTGGCCGTACTCCACCACCGTCATGCCGCCCACCACCAGCCGCGATGCGCCCAAGGCATTGAGGGTGTCGGCCTTGAGAGTGATGCCGGCGAAGTCCGCAGTGGCGGACTTGCCCGCGCCGACCACTTCGATACCCTGCCGGGTTGGGTTCAGCACTGCCACCGTACCGCCGTAGCCGCCTGGCGCGGCATCGAAACGGCCGATGCCCTCGAACGAGAAGGCATCCGCACCCGCACCGGGGCGCAGCCACAGTTTCAAGGTTTTGGCATCGGCTTCCAGCATTGGCCGTGGCACGCCGATCCGGGCCGCATCGGCCCTGGCGAACTGGGCGTAGCTGGTTTCGTTGTATTGGGAATAACGGCGCAGGGTATCGGCCGAGGTCAGGATCAATTGGCTGGCGACACTGTTGCTGATCCCCGTGTGGGCAATCGACAGCTGCCCGGAGGTGGCCCACGAGCCATTGCGCATCAGCGTGGTCGCACCATCGCCGCCAAGCCCGGCCAGCCCATTGATCTCGACGCGAAAGGCCCCCGGCATCAGGGCGTAGGTCGACGGCATCAGGGTGTAGGTGCCCGCCGGCAACCCCGGCACACCAGCGCCGATGGTGATCTGCTGGCCGATCAATGGCGCCACGGCACCGCCCTCCGCCGCCACTGGCGCCGCACCTGGCTGTACCCCGGGCACAATTGCATAGATCGGGTTAGTGGACAGGCCCGGCAGGACAAACCCGCCGTTGGCGCCGAACTGCACCAGCGGGTTGTAGCGCGCATCGGTGGAACCGCCGCGCCCGGAAATGAAGCCGGCGCCCAGCAGTTCGCCAGCGCCGGAGAGGTCAAGCGTCGCATCCGGCTGCACAGCGACGGTCGTACCGCCCAGAATGACGCCGACGCTCAAGTCTCTGTTCACGCTGACCACCCCGCCCTGGCCGATAAACGTCACCTTTTGACCGTTGTAGCGGTACTCCTGGCCATCCAGCGTGCCGCCATAGGGCAGCACCAGCCCCTTGCCACTGACCGAGGTGATACTGCCCGGCAACAGTTGCACCAGGTTGCTGCCCATGCTGCCGATATCGATCAGCCCCAGCGGCGCCCGCACCACACCGCCCTGGCGAACCGTGGCTGCGCCCAGTTGCAGGCGGCCGAACGCCGAATAGGGAATGGCGGCGTCGGCAGTGCCGGTACGGCCAATGGTCAGCGTACGCAACGGGTCGAACAGGATATCGTTGTTAATTTCCCCCCCAAGGCCCAGGTAACCCGCGATCACCCGCGCGCCGACCTGTGTGCCGGGGTACAACTGCGCCGCGCGCAAGGTCATGTCGCCCTGGGTCAGCAATTGGGTGCTGATACCCGTGGAGACTCCGTTCTCATTGGCCCCGGCCAGAAACCGCAGGTCGCCATCGCTGGTCAGGTTGACCTGGTCAAACCCACGCCGTTCGACATCCAGCAGGCTGCCATCCGCCTGACTCAGGCTACCCTTGACGCCAAACAACACACTGTCGCGCACATCGATCAGGTTAGCGCGGGCGTTGAACTGAGCGGCGGTTTCACGCTGGGACGGGACAGGCAGCACGATCACCGGACGCACATATCCGTCCCGGCCTGACGTGTTGACGCCAGCCAGCAATAGATACGGTGCAGCCAGGTTGACCCGGGAGTTGTCAGCGGCATTTTCACTGAGGCCGAAGGCCGTACCGAACAACCGCAGGCTTTGGCCCATATTCAGTGAGACGTCACCGTCAAAACTCATGACCCCGTTGCTCATCAGCGCCAGGTTGTCAAAACCACCCGCGCTGACTTGATCCACACCCAACCGCCCGTGGCCGTATTCCAAGCTGTCAGCAGCCTCTTGCGCAGTCGCCGCCAAGTCGTGGCGCTGATGGACCTGGCTGATCAGCAATTCACGGCCCTTGAGCACCCGATCAACGGCGATAAAGCGGTCATAGTCGGGGCTCTCCAACGCGACAGCCAGACTACCGCCCGCAGCCCCTGCGCCCCCTGCCCGGGCCACAAAGCTACCGTCCAGGTACAGGCCGTTATTGGACGCCAGGCTGATACTGCCGCCATTGCTGGCCTGGCGTACCATGCCCTGCCCCGGAATATTCAGCAGGGCCTGGGTGCCGGAGGCGTCCAGCCGCGCCCCTTCACGCACCACCACAAACAAATCACTGGCCGTAGCAACCCCGGTCCGCAGATCGAGCGTGCCGCCGATATTGATGCTGCCGCCATCGCGTACCAGGCCATAAGTGCGGCCAAGGACGTCAACCGCCGTGGCAGCCCGCGCCGCGACATCGATCAGCGCATGTTCGCCGACCCAGATCGAGCGACCATGCCCGATGGGATTCACGTCTTTTGAAGAACCCGCCGTCACCCCACCCAGGGCGACGCTGCCACCCCAGGCGTTCAGCGTGCCGTCCATGTTCAGTTGGCCGACGCTGCGCAGGTTGATGGCCTGGCCTGGGTCGACGTTGATCACCGCGCCTCGGCCCACGGTCAGGGCGGTGGTTGCCAACTGTTCGGCGGTGGCATTGACGTCGCCGGCGTTCAGGCTCAAGCCGGCGCCACGGCGCTGGGTCAGCAGGCTCTTGGTCGGATCTTCCTGATAGAGCATGGGCGTCCAGCGTTCCAGCGCACTGGCCGGGTCGCTGCCGGTGACGATCGACGACGCCTGCGCACCAAACCGATACACCGGGACCGTGACATCGACTTGCGTACCGTCGGTAACGATCAACCCCTCGTTGCCGGTGATGTCGTAGGCCGAAAAGCCTTTATTGAAGAAGCCGCCGGCCAGTTTCAGGGTGTCGTCATCCGCCACGACGGGGCTGTCGCCGATCTGCACCTTGCGTGCCTGCAACGCCAGGGTGCCGCCGCCGGTGACGCCATAGCCGCGCACCTCGCCGTCCAGCCCCAGGGCGCGGAGCGCGCCCAGGGTCACGTTGCCGCCCTTGCCGCCTGTGAGCCGGCCATCCACGCCGAGGGTGCCGCCGGAAGAGGCGTCCACCACGCTGCCAGCCATCAGGTTCACATTGACCGTGCTGCGCAGCGACACATTGCCACCGTTCACATAGGCCACGCCTGTGTTGTTGGCCGCGTCCAGCAGCAGGTTATTCCAGCGCCCGCTGGCATCCAGCTTGACCCCGGCGGCGACTGTCACACTGCCGCCGCCCGGCAGGTACGTATCCTCCACCGCGCCATCTTTCAGCGGATCGACCTGGCTGAGGATGTTGCCTGCATGAATACTGCCGCCGTGGGCCGTAAGGTTGGCGTTGACCTCCACGCCGGGCCCGAACAGGGTGATGTTGCCGCCGTCGGTCACATTGAGCGCACCGTTGACGCTGACCTGCTGGTTGGCGGCGACCTTGATTGCGCCCAACTGGAAACCGTTGAGCGAGTCGCTGTCGAGCACGATCTGGCCTTGGCGATCCGTCGGCAGCACAGTCGTGAGGTCCAGGCCATCGGCGATTTTCTGGGTGTTGCTGTCGATCAGCACCTGGTCGGCATTGCCGGTCAGGGCATAGCGCAGGGTGCCGGTGGTCTTGTTATAGACCGGCGTGTAGCCGCCAATGATCAACTGCGCGCGCTGGGCCATGGCCTTCTGCGACTGCTGGTAACCGTCAAGGTTGATGTTTGGCGCCTGGGTCTGGCGATCGCCCTGGAACACATCGCTGATCAGTTGGCCTTCCAGCACCGCACTGGTGGTACCGACCACCAGCTTGCCGGCATCGCGGCCCACGGTGTAACCGCTCTCGTAACGGCGCTGCTTGGCGATCATCGGGTTGTAGTAGTAATCGGTCTGGCCCCAACGCTTGCTGGTGTCTTCATAACCTTTGTAGAACCCGGAATAGAGGATGTCGCCCGGCGCGTTAGACAGCTCATACAAGCGCCCATCCGGGCCCTTGAGCCAGGTCTGCTGGATATAACCGTCCTGCACGTCCACGGTACCGCCCGACAGGTTGATCTGTGCGCCCTTCTGCGTCACCACATCCTTGCCGGTAAAGGTCACGGTCCCGCCCTGAGCCATCCACTCGCCTACCGAGTGACCTTGAGTGCCGAGGTAACCGCCGACCTCCAACAAGCCGCCGGCGGTGTACCAGCGATCCGTGGCATAGCCGTTGGTGCCTGCAGGCACGAACACCAGCTCGCGCAAGTCGACCCACACATCGTTGTTGATCAGCTTGCCGCCATCGCGGTTGACCGGCGCATCACGCTGCTCGTTGCCCTGCACGTTGATCTTGATGTTGTTGGATTCCATCGACACCTTGACGCCAACCGCGCCGGACACGTCGATCATCGCCCCATCGCGTACCAGGCTGCGCCCAGCGGCGCTGACGGCGACCTGCCCGCCAGTGGCCAGGGTGATCGAGCCCTTCTGGAAATCCACGGTGCCGCCGCTGACGATCTCGATACGCGACTGGTCGGTACGGTCGGCCACAGCGCTCAAGTGGTTGAATTGCTCGGTGATCAGGTTGGCGGGCTTGCCATCGAGGGCGATCAGGCCATTGTTTTTCTGGGTATTGAGGGCGGTGCTGCCGCTGGCGTCCAACAGGATCGCGCTGGTGCTGCCCTCGCCCAGCGTGACGCTGCCGGTAGTGTCGCTGGCCGCGTTGAGCAAGTGGAGGGTGCCGCGCGTGTCGACCGAGGTACTGGTCAGGGCCACGCCGTTTTGCTGTACCTGGTGGCCGGTCAGGGTGATGTCGCCGGTGGATGCCATGATCAGGCCGCTGTTGGTGACCTTGCCCGCAGTGCTGTCGGCGTTGAGGGCTGTGGCGACTTCATTGCCACGGGTGGTGGAGCGTTCGTTGCCCGCTGTGCCCACGCCTTTACGGATGTAGAAACTGTCGCCGGCCGCCAAAGTCGTCTGGCCCTTGGCGGTGACGATGGTGCCGGCGTTTTCAACCTCTGTGCCGAGCAGCAAGGCATAGCCGCCGGCATCGGTGGAGGTGGCGGCGTTGTGGGTCTGGATCAGGGCACCGCGTTGCACTTCGACCTTGCCTGCCGCGTCGGTGAAGGTCGGTTGCGTACCGGTGGTATCAACGTAGAGGCCACGCTGGGTGAATTGTTCATCGGTGATGTTCGCCGCTGCTGCCACCAGGTTGCGCACATTGACCTGGCTGGTGCCGCTGAAGACCACACCGTTGCGGTTCATGATCATCACCGTGCCGGCGCCGTTGATCTGGCCCTGGATCTGGCTGGGCCGCGCATCGGGGTCGTTGACGCGGTTGAGCACGGCCCAGTTGGATTGCTGTTGGAAATCCACCGTGGTGTTGCGTCCGACGTTAAACGTCTCCCAGTTGAGGATCGCCTTGTCAGCGGTCTGCTCGATACTCACCGTGGTCTTGCCGCCTGCCTGGATCTGGGTCGGCGCCTTGGCGTTGGTCCAGCCTTGGGTGAGGCTGTTGTCGACTTGCAGGCCGCCTTTGCCCAAACCATCGGGAATCGTCGACACCTGGCCGAACGCCGCCTGACGCCCCGCCGCTTGTGCTGCCTGCTGCGCCGCAATCGCCGCGACGCTGGTGTTCAAGGTGCTGATGGAACGCGCCAACCGCTGGTTGACCTGCGCCTGCTGGTTCAACGTCGGAATCCCCGGCACCTGCCCGGCACTGATCCGCGCCGCCGTCGCCGCCTGGGTCGCGCCCTTGTCGGCAAACCAACTGGAACTGAACGCCGTAGCGGCATGGGCATTGCCCGCCACCATCAACAGGGCAATGGCCTGGGCCAGGGGCTTGAGGCGCAGGATCGTCTCTTGGGCTTTCAGGTTAACCGGCGATTTGCAGCGGACCATCGGGGATCTTCCTTCTTTGTTATCACGCAGGGAGCAAGACGCGCTCACGTATGAGGGTTAGGCGGTTGGCGAGGGGCGCGACTGAACTTCTGTCATGCAAAGTTCATAAAGGACTGGTAACAGCCCGATAAGGACGACGCACAGTTTCTGTAGGAGCGAGCTTGCTCGCGAAAAACATGAGGACGCCGCAGGCATTCAGCAAGCCCGCGTCATCGTTGACGACCTTCGCGAGCAAGCTCGCTCCTACAGAAGAAATCGCAATGCAAAAAAAATCAGCAACGGCACAGGCCGTTGCTGATCGGGTGTTGCGGGTCGTTGAAAGCGTGGGTTACAGCGGACGACCGATACCGTTGCAGACGCTGGTGTTGCCGATGCCTTGAGCGCTGGAAACGGTAGCGAAGGTGTCGGTGATCGCTTGTTTCCAGTTGCTTGGCAGCGGTACGAAGCGGTTGTCGTTGATGGCGGCGTCGTTGTTATCAGCACTGTCGTAGTGGCGCAGGAAGAAGTCCTGCACTTGGGTGGTCTGGGTTGCGTTGGCGTAGCACTGGCTGAAGATCAGGTTGGTGAAGCCCAGGATCGGGTAGCCGGTCGTTGGGTAAGCGAAGGTGGCTGAACCGCTTGCGGTGCCCGCAAATACCGGCACCCAGTTGTCCTGGTTGGTGGCATCGATGAACGAGCCATCGGCGCGGGCTTCGGTTGGCGCAGGGATCTGACCGATAGCGGCCGACACATTGGCAGGCGCAGGCGAAACACCAGCGACCTTGGCGACTTTGGTGGCGTCATCCAGACCGGCCAAAGTAGTCGCGGCGTAGTCCGGGCTCATGTAGGTGATACCACCGTCCGTAGCGTTCAGCGCAGTCATCACGCCTTGGCTACCGGTCGCGGCAACGGCACCGGCCGGTACGCTATTGGCCACGTTGCCGTAGCTCGACGAGAAGGTGGTGGTGATGGCGAACGCTTTGGCTTCGCTGCACTTTGCGTTCAGGAAGCGGGTGAAGAGTTCAGTGGTACCGCTGGATTCACTGCGGTAAACGACTTTGATCGCACCCGTGCGGCCGGAACCGGTGATCTGGTTCCAGTTGGTCAGTCGACCGGAGAACACGCCGCACAGTTGGTTAACGCTCAGGTTAACGGCAGCGGTGCCGGCCTTGTTGAACGGAATGGCAACCGAAGTAGCCACCGATGGCACCTGGATCAATTTGCCCCAGGTCGGTTGTTTGTTAGTGGCGTAGGTCGACAGTTCAGTCGCGCTCAGCTTGGAATCGCTACCGGCCCAGTGCACGTTCTTGTTGCTCACACCGGCCACGAACTTGGTGTAGTCGTTGGTCAGGAAGGCTGCCTTGCCATTACCGCTGCCCACGCCAATGTATTGGGCGAAACCGGCAGTCAGTACACCGGGAGTCTGATACAGCTGCTGAGGCAGGGTTGCACCACCGCCGTTGATGTCAGCCATTGCAGCCTGTGCCGAGCACAGTGCGGCGAGGGTCATGGATACCGCGAGAACGTTGCGCTTAAACATGAAGAATCTCCTTTCGTCGTGTTTGTACGTTTGAGGTAGATGGCTCTTGCATGACGCCATGGCTCCGGTCCCAAGCCGTGTCTCGGGGGTGACTGGGGTGAGGCCATGGCTAGAGAATTTCGCAGTTTCCGATGACAGCAATGGGAAAAAACCTCGGGAGGAAGAGCTTGATTTTTAAAAAGATTCTCGGGTGTTTTGGTCATGGTTTTGAGCGGTTTGGAGGCAGGTGACAGCGCGGTTTCAGTGGGGGTTTCGTCAAGGCGGCGTAGGCTGCGGCGAGGGGCTTGGCTGTGACGAAACGATGAACCCGAGGTTGCGGGCTGGCGGTATCGGCCCACCCCAAAATCAACTGAACAGGTAGGGTCCAATGTGGGAGGGGGCTTGCCCCCGATGAGGGAGTGTCAGCCAAAGACGCATAGACTGACCCATCGCAATCGGGGGCAAGCCCCCTCCCACATTCAGGTCACCAGTTGGTTGATCTCGATGATCGGCAACAGCACCGCCATCACGATCACCAGCACCACGGCGCCCATCACTACGATCATCAGTGGCTCGAGCAGCGCGGTCATGCCCATGGCACGGCGTTCGATGTCCCGCGACAGGGTCTGCGCCGCGCGTTCGAGCATCGGCGGTAGTGAGCCGGTTTTTTCACCGCTGGCGATCAGGTGGATCAGCACCGGTGGGAACACCTTCTCCACCGCCAGCGCCGGAGCGAGGTTGACGCCCTCGCGCACTTTGGCGGTGGCGTCGTTGACGCACTGGCTCAGACGCTCGTTGGACAAGGTCTGGCGCGCCGCTTCGAGGGCGCGCAACAGCGGCACGCCAGCACCGCCGAGGATCGCCAGGGTCGAGGCAAATCGCGCGGTGTTCAGGCCCAGCACAAAGCGCCCGATCAGCGGCAAGCGCAGCACGCGGCTGTGCCAGTTCAAGCGCGCCACGGGGTTGCGCAGGTACAGGCGCCAGCCCCAGAAGCTGCCGACGATCCCGGCAAAACACAGCCAACCCCAGGCGCGGATAAAGTCGCTGGCGTTGAGCATCGCCAGGGTCAGCCCCGGCAGGTCCTGGCGCGCCTGGGAGAACGCGCTGACCACCTGGGGCACTACGTAGCTGAGCAGGAAAATCACGATGCCGATGGACACCAGCCCCACCACGCCGGGGTAGATGAATGCGGTGAGGATCTTGCCGCGCAGGTTGTTGCGCTCCTCGATGTAGTCGGCCAGGCGCTCCATCACCTGGGCCAGGTCGCCGGACTCCTCCCCCGCCGCGATCAGCGCACGGTAGATCGACGGAAAGTCCCGTGGCCGTGCCGCCAGGGCATCGGCCAGGCGCATGCCGCCGCGCACATCGGCGCGCACGGCGGCCAGGGTCTGGGCGATGTGTTTTTTCTCGGCCTGTTCCACCGTCGCGCTCAGCGCCGCTTCCAACGGCAGGCTGGCGCCGAGCAGGCTCGCCAGTTGCCGCGTGGCCCAGGCCAGGTCGTTGTCCGACAGCTTGGCGCTGAATAGGCTGCTGCCGCCCGCGGCCTGTTGACCGCCTTCGACCTGCACCAGAAGCGCGGTCAGGCCACGGCTGCGCAACGCGGCAAACGCCGCGCTCTGGCTGTCCGCCTCCAGGTGCCCGGCCTCGACCTTGCCGCTGGCGTCGGCGGCTTCATAGCGATAGCGATTCATCAGGCGTCCCGTGTTACGCGCAGGATTTCTTCGGCCGCGGTGGTGCCGCTGCGCACCCAGCGCTCGCCGTCTTCACGCATGCTGAACATGCCGGCGCGGCGTGCGGCCAGACGCAGTTCCTGCTCGCCGGCGCCCTGGTGGATCAGGCTGCGCACCTCGTCGTCGACGCAGAACAATTCATGGATACCGGTACGCCCGCTGTAGCCGATCTGGTTGCACTGCGCGCAGCCCACCGGGCGCCAGGTGCCCGGCACGGCCGGGTCTGCCTGCTTGCAGTGCGGGCACAGGCGCCGCACCAGGCGCTGGGCCAACACGCCCAACAGTGAAGACGCCAGCAGGAACGGTTCGACGCCCATATCGATCAGGCGGTTGACCGCCGACACCGCGTCGTTGGTGTGCAGGGTGGCGAGCACCAGGTGGCCGGTGAGCGAGGCTTGCACGGCGATCTGGGCGGTCTCCAGGTCGCGGATTTCGCCGATCATGATGATGTCCGGGTCCTGGCGCAGAATCGCACGCAAAGCCAGGCCGAAGGTCATGTCGATCTTGGCATTGACCTGGATCTGGCTGATGCCCGGCAAGTCGTACTCCACCGGGTCTTCGACGGTGAGGATATTGCTGGTGCTCGCATCCAGCCGCGCCAGCGCGGCGTAGAGGCTGGTGGTCTTGCCGCTGCCGGTGGGCCCGGTGACCAACACGATGCCGTGGGGCTGGCGGATCAGCGTGTCGAGGCGCGCCAGCAGTTGCGGCTCCATGCCCAGGGTCTCCAGTTGCAGGCGCCCGGCCTGCTTGTCCAGCAAGCGCATCACTACGCGCTCGCCATGCCCGGTGGGCACTGTCGACACGCGGATATCAATCGGCCGCCCGGCCACGCGCAGGGCGATGCGGCCGTCCTGGGGCAGGCGTTTTTCGGCGATGTCGAGCTGGGCCATGATCTTGATCCGCGACACCAGCGCGCCATGCAGCGCCTTGCGCGGCGAGACCACGTCGCGCAGGGTGCCGTCGACGCGGTAGCGCACCACGGAGTGGGTTTCGTAGGGTTCGATATGGATGTCACTGGCCTCATCGCGGGCGGCCTGGGTCAGCAAGGCGTTGATCATGCGGATCACCGGCGCGCCGTCCTGAGTGTCGAGCAGGTCGGTGATCTCGGGCATGTCCTGCATCAGGCGGTCGAGGTCGACTTCGTTTTCGGCGGCACCGACCACCGCAGCGGCGCTGCCGGTGTCGGCATAGGCGCTGGCGAGCAGGCCGTCGAGTTCATCATCGCGCACCTGTTCAAGGCGGCTCTGGCCGAACTGACGTTGCACTTCGCTGATCGACCAGCCGGGGGTCGACGGGCAGACCGTCAGCAGCAGGCCGGCCTCGCCGGGACGCAGGAGGATGCGTTGGGATTTGGCCCAGGCGTAGGGCAGCAGGCTCATGGGGTTGACCCTTTTGGATTGAGTACATATCCGTTGCTGCGGTAACGGCGGCTTATGGTTCCGCCCTCACGGCGGGCCGCCGCGCACTGTAAATGTGGGAGGGGGCTTGCCCCCGATAGCGGTGTGTCAGTCAATTCATCTGTAACTGAACCACCGCTATCGGGGGCAAGCCCCCTCCCACATTTTGAAGCGGTGAGTGCCCAGGAATTCTCAGTCAAATCCGACTGCACCCGTCTGGGCACTGCATTGATTGCAGCGGGGTTGTGGCACAAATCCAGGCCATGAAAAAACACCGCCCCCCCGCGTAAACACGATGCGAAGCGAGCCGCTTTTGATCTTAAACCACGCAAGCCTGCGTTCGGGCACACCGAGCCCAAGCGAGGTGCCGAGTGGTGGGGCAAGGGCCCTTTGGTTACTTTGGGGCTTTTCCAAAGTGACCCGCCGTAAGGGCGGAACCATAAGCCGCCGTTACCGAAGCCCCGGATATGCACTCGCTCAACATCAATCACGAGCCGGCACCGCCCTGATCACCGCCCTCGGCCCAGCCCCCGGAATCGCCTTCTCCACCGACGGCAACTGCGGCGCCTGCACATCCGGCATTGCCCAACTGCGCTCCGGCTGCAAGCCTCCCTGGGCGCGGCGCATGAACTCATAGCGGTTCAACGTGATACTGCGCCCCGCGCCACTGTCGCGAATGATGTAAGGGCGCAAAAACACCATCAGGTTGGTCTTGTTCACACTGCGCTTTTCATTGCGAAACAACGCGCCCAACCCCGGGATATCCGACAGCCACGGCACCGCGTCATTGCTCTGGCTGTAGCCGTCCTGCAACAACCCGCCGAGCACCATGATCTGCCCGTCGTCCAACAGGATGCTGGTATCGATCGCCCGCTTGTTGGTCACCGTGCCCGCGTCCACCGACGCCCGCGCGTCCACGCTGCTGACTTCCTGGTAGATATCCAGCTTCACCGTGCCGCCTTCGGAAATCTGCGGGCGCACGTTGAGCTTGAGCCCCACTTCTTCGCGCTGCACGGTCTGGAACGGGTTGTTGCTGGTGCCGCCGCCGCCCGTCACATAGCTGCCGGTGACGAACGGAATGGTCTGCCCGACAAAAATGCTCGCGGCTTCGTTGTCCAGGGTCAACAGGTTCGGTGTCGACAGCACGTTGGTGCCGCCCTTGCTCTTCAAGGCGCGGGCCAGCACTTTGAGGTCGAGCACCTTGCCGATCCCGGGGATGTCGACGCTGCCATCGACCAGGCCGATATTCAGGCCCTTGGGCAGCACATCGATGCTGGTCTTGCTGGTCGACGTGCCATTCACCCCGCTGCCCCCCAGGTTCACCCCGCCAAAACCGCCCTTGCCGCCGAGGTTGCCGGCCTGCCACTGCACGCCGAACTCGCTGGCGTCGTCTTCGTTGACTTCGACGATCAGGCTTTCGATCACCACCTGGGCGCGGCGCTGGTCAAGCATGTCGATCACTTCGCGCAGGTTGCGGTACAGCGGGTCCGGCGCGGAGATCAGCAAGGTGTTGGTGGTGGCGTCGGCCTGGATCGTCACGCCGCCGGCGCTGAACGCGGTGTTCTGATCGCTGGGGCTGCTGCCGGTCGCCGGTTTGTCCTGGCCATACCCGGCCTGCACGCCGCTGCCGGTGGGCGTGCCGCTGCTGTTCTGCGCGGTGCTGTTGCCCTGGGTGCTCTGGGCATTGCCGCCCATGGCACTGAGCTTGCCCCGCGCCTCGTCGCTGACGCCGGACTCGCTCTCGCCGGTGAGCAAGCCGCGCAGCGACTGCGCCAGCTTGCCGGCCTGGGCGTTGCGCAGGTAGACCACGTGCATGTTGCTCGGGTTGCTCTGGGCATTGTCGAGTTTGTAGATCAGGTTGCGCGCCAGCTCGGTACGCTCGGGGCTGCCGGAACGGATGATGATCGAGTTGGAGCGCGGGTCACCGATCACGTTGATCTTCTGGGTCTGGTCGGCGCCCTGGGTTTCCAGGAGTTCGCTGACCATGGCGGCGATGTCCACGGCGATGCCGTTCTGCACCATCACCACGTCGGTGTCGATGGCGCTGGGGGTGTCGATGCTGTCGATGATCTGCGCCACCCGCGCAAGGTTTTCCGCGTAGTCGGTGATGACGATGCTGTTGTTGCCCGGGTAGGCGTTGATCGGGTTGTTCGGCGACACGATCGGGCGCAGCACCGGGATCAGGTTCACCGCGTTTTCATATTGCAGGCGAAAGGTGCGGGTCTGCATGCCGCTGCTGCCGGCGCTGTAGATCGGCCCGCCGAGCAACTTCGCATCGGCCTCCGGCACCACCTGGGCCACGCCGCCGACGTCGACCACGCTGAAGCCCTGCATGCGCAGCGCAGCCAGCAGCATGTCGTAGGCTTGATGCGCCGGCACCTGGCCTTCGCTGACCAGGGTCAGGTTGCCTTTGACTCGAGGGTCGACCAGAAACTGCTGGCCGGTGGCACGGGACAGCGCGCGCACCACCGCCTGGATATCGGCATCGACAAAATTCAACTGCACCGGCTGATCGCCCAGCGGGTTGCGCGTCTTGACCGCAGCCGGCGCGTGGCCACGGGCGCTGTTGGTCAGCGGGTGCTGGACGCGGGGCTTGGGCGCCGGCTCGCGCTGGCGCTCCAGCACGCTCTCGCTGCTGCGCCGGGTGTCGGCCAGGGGCTGGCCGAGTTCGCTGTCCACCTGCAACGGCTTGGTCGGCGACGGGGTGTTGCTGCACGCGCTCAAGGCCAGTAACAGCAGCGGCGCGACCTTGCGAAAAGGCGCAGGGTTGGGGACTGACCACTTCATGAAGCTTCCTTAGCGCCAAGCGCCTGATCCATGCGAACGGTCCCGGACACAGTGCCGGCCGAGTTGTCGATAGCGTCCGCGCTACGCTGCAAGCGCGCCTCGGACACCTCCAGGGAAAACGAACGGGGATTGCCCAGTAACCAGTCCATCACCGCATCGGCCGGCGCGTTGTCGAAGCTCAGGCGCCAGGCGCCGGCATCCAGCGCCTGCAACTGGTAACGACCTTGCAGGCCGGCGCTGTCCAGGGCCTGTTGCAGCGTGGCGGCATCGGCGGGCCGCGGCGCCGCGACACCCTGCAACAGCGCGTGCAAGGTGGCGGCCTGGGTGCGCAACTTGGGGGTTTCGGCCTGCCAATACGCGATCGTCTTCAAGGGCGGCTGAATCAGCACCAGCCAGGTCAACAGACCTGCCAGCACCAGGCCGGCGCCGCTGAGCATGCGTTGTTCGCGCAGGGCCAGGCCGCTCCAGAACGCCTGGGCCTGGCTGCGTAGACGGCGCCACTTATTCATCGGCGGCTCCCGGTTTTTCGGCGGTTTCCACCGGGCCCAACGTCCAGCCATGCTCATCGCGGGTCGCGCTAAACCCGGCCTGGGCCAGCGCCGCTTGCCCATCGCCCGGCGCCGTCGGGCTACGGCCGTCGGCCAGCAAGCCCACGTGCAAGCGGCCCTGTTCGAAGCTCAGGTTGTCGACGTTGCCGACCATGAACGGCAGGCTGCTGCCGGCTACTTGCAGCAGGCTGCCAAAGCGCTGGGCGGGGTCGGCGGCGGCGCCGGTTTGGCGGGCGGCCAACTGTTGGCGGGCCTGCTGCAAGGGGTTGAGGATCACCGGTAATTCGGGGAAGGCCTGGCGCACCTGCTGGCTCAGCAGCGCCTTGAGCTGCTGGCCTTCGCCCGCCTGGCGCGCGGCGTACAGGTTCAGGCCCAGGGTCCAGACGGCAGTGGCCAGGGCGACAGCGGCCAGCGCCCTGCCCCAGCCACCGCTCGCCGGTGGGTTGAGGCGGCCGTGCAAGCCCCAGCCAGGCACGGCGCCACTCCAGCGTTGCGCCTCCGGCGCCAGCGGCACCTCCAGCCCTTGATCCAACACCTGTTGCCCGAGCGGATGCACCGCCGCTTGGTGAAGGCTATGGCGTGTCAGCAAATAACCGTCGTGCATGGCCGCGGCGCCGAGCGGCAAGGCATACGGCGCCGGGTACAAGCCGCGCAACCTGAACTGGCCCTGCGCCAACACCTGGCCCAGGCGCTCCAACCCGGCCGTGGACACCCAGGCCACCTGCACGCGCCCATCGCTGTCGCGCGGGCCGTGGGCCACCTGCATCTGCTCCACCGGCCCGAGGATCAACGCCTGTGCGGCACAGGCCACGGCGGCGGCGGTTTTGGCGGCGGCCAGCGGCGGCAGCTCGAGGCTGGTCGACAGGCTGTCGGCGGGGTGCAGAAAGCACTCCACCGACGGCTTGGACCGGCCCAACTGCAACAGGCTTTCGCAACCCTCGCTCACCACGGCGCCACGCTCCAGCCAGGCAAATTGCACCTGGCTGTCGACCGTCAGTTGATCGAGTGGCGGCAAGCCGATCCGCAGGCGTTTCATGCGCCCACCCGCGACCAGATCACCTGGGGCCGGCGGTCTTCGGGGCGATGCAACAACGCGTCGATCGTTACCCGGCGCTGTTCACGGCGTACCTGGCCCTGCAGGCGAAACCACTCGCTGGTAATGCCCACCTGCACGCTGTCCACCGCCACTTGGGGCAGGTGCAGGCGGTTGACGAAATCGCCACGGTTGATAAACCAGCGCCCGCTGTCGCGCTCGGCCACCAATGCCTGGGCCTGGGCCAGGCTGAGTTCCGGCACCACCGCGCTGAGCACTTCGGCACTGGCGGTGTTGCCGTTGACCCAGGTATTGCCGGGCAGCACGCCGACGAAGGTCTGCAGGCGTCGCAGCAGCAGCGGGTCGAGCCCTTCGATACCGCTCAGGTCATCCAGGCTGCGCAGCATCGGGTAGCGCGCCGGCAACAGCGTCTTGTCGGTACGTTGATCATAGGAGGCGATCACTCGCCGGCTGATACGTCGGCTCACGGCCGGGTCGATGTCGATCAGGCGGCACAGGCGCTCGAAAGCTTGCAGTTGTTCGGCGTCCAGCCGCTGGTGATTGACCAGATTGCGCAGGTTGAACTTGCCCTGCTCGTCCTCCAGGCGCCCTTCAAACGCCCCGCCCTGGGGCCGCGCCCACGGCTGATCGAGGCGCGTCAGCACGTCCTTCTGGCGCGCCTCCCACAGCAACAGGCGGCTGTGTTCCAGGCGACCTTGCAACAGCCACTGACCCTGAATGCGCAATTGCTCGGCCTCCACGCTGCGGGTGAATACGCTCTGGCGCGTGAGCATGGCGCCGGCGATCACCGCCACCACCGCCGCGATCAGCAACGCGCTGATAATCGCCATGCCGCGCTGCTTCGCCGCTGCGGGCGAATCCCGTTTCATCGCGCGCCTTACAGCTGCCAGGAGCCGATATCGGCATTCACGCCGTCGCCATCCGGTTGGCCGTCGGCGCCCAGGGAGAACACATCGACCTCGCCGTTGGCGCCTGGGTTGAGATAGTGATAAGGACGGCCCCACGGGTCATTGGGCAGGCGGTCGAGGTAGGCGCGCCAGTTGCTGTTTTTCGCATCCGCCGGGCGTTCCACCAGCACTTTGAGGCCCTGGTTCATCGTCGGGTAAGTGCCGTGGTCGAGGCGATAGAGTTTCAGCGCCTGCATCAACCCGCCGATGTCCTGTTTCGCCGCGGTGGCCCGCGCCTGGTCCGGGCGGTCGAGTACCTTGGGCACCACCATCGCCGCCAGAATCCCGAGAATGACCACCACCACCATGATCTCGATCAGAGTGAAGCCACGCTGGCCGCGAGGGCCTGGCAGTGGGGATGTTAGGCGTGCGATATCCATCTCGACATTCCTTGGCTTGAGTGCATTTCGGGGCGCAGTGTTGCAAGAACACATGTCAGTCGTATTGAAAATCCTCGGGAGTTTCGGTCGCCAATCGGTCAACTGCCAGCGCTAGGCTGCGCACCTGTTTCCAGGCTTTGAGAACGCCATGCGCAGGCACCGCAACGAGCGAGGTTTTACCCTGATTGAAGTGCTGGTGGCGCTGGCGATCATCGCGGTGGCCATGGCCGCGGCCGTGCGCGTGGCCGGGTTGATGACCCAGAGCAACGGCCTGCTGCGCGACAAGTCGATGGCGATGCTGGCGGCGCAAAGCCGGCTGGCGGAGTTGCAGTTGGAGGGGCGTTTGAGCAGCGGTAAGAAGACCTTCGCGTGCGATCAGGGCCGCTTGAAACTGCGTTGCGAGCAGACCCTCAGCAACAGCCCCGACAGTCAGTTGGTGCAGGTCGATGTGCAGGTGCGGGACGCCAGCCGCGAGGCGCCGCCGTTGGCGCGCCTGGCGACGACCCTGGCCAGGCCGCAGGTCAAGGCCGAGTGAGGCGTGGCAATGCGGGCGCCTGCGGCAACGTGTCGAGCTGCACGCGCACCTTCTCGCCGCCGCGTTCGATCTCGACACCGTCACCCGCGATGGCCGTCAAGCGCACGCCGGGGCTGAGGCGCTCGCCGAGCAGAAAACTGCGCGGCGGGCCATCGTTGAGGCTGAGGATCGCCACCGCGCCCCGCGCTCCGGCCAAGACCCCCGAGACCTTGACCTGCAATGCCGTCGGCGCCGTGGAAAACCACTGCAACGCCGGGTTATCGCTGCGCGCCGCCAACACCTCGGCGGCCGCCGGCGGCGTGTGGGATTCGGCGGAAGTGAGCAGCAACGGCGTCCAGACCGCCACGCCGGCCAACGCGGCAACCACGGCCAGTGCCTGCACGCCGAGGGCGGGAGAAAAACGAAGGGCAAGTGCCATGGGTGGACCTCCTGTTTGTCCGTGGCATCAGCCTACAGGCCAATTCGCACGTTTTTATTTCATAACCTCGCCAGCTTTCCAGGTGCCGCCCCATGAAACAGCAAGGTTTCACCCTGATCGAACTGATGGTGGTGCTGGTGATCATCGGCATTGCCAGCGCCGCCATCAGCCTGACCATCAAGCCCGACCCGCTGCACCTGCTGCGCAAGGATGCCGAGCGTTTGAGTCAGTTGCTGCAAGTAGCCCAGGCCGAAGCCCGCGCCGATGGGCGGCCGATCACCTGGCGCGCGGACGCCAAGGGTTTCCGCTTCAACCGTCGCAGCGATGACGGCCTCGGCGTGGAGTCATTCCAGGGCGACGCCCAACTGCGCCCGCGCCTATGGGAGAGCACGCCGATGCAGGTCACGATCGAGCCCCGGCAAACCTTGGTGCTCGACGCCGAATGGATCAACCCGCCAGTGCGGGTCGAGCTGTCCGACGGGCAACACCACCTCAGCCTGCAACGTGATGCCGCCGGTTTGATGCGCGTGGTGAGCCAGCCATGAGTGCCTCGCAGAAAGGCTTCACGCTGATTGAGGTGATGGTGGCGATCATGCTGATGGCGCTGGTCAGCCTCATCGCCTGGCGCGGCCTCGACAGCGTGACCCGTGCGGATCAGCACTTGCAGGCCAGCACGGAACAGACCGAGGCGTTGTTGCGGGCGCTGAACCAGTTGCAGCGCGATCTCAACATGCGCGCCAGCGTGGAGCTGAGCGTGCCGGCTTCTCTGCAAGCCGATAAAACCAAGCCCAGCGGGTTGGCGGCGGTGACGGTGCGCAGTTCCGACAGCAAGGGCTTTCGCCTGGACGTGATCCGCAGCGCGCCGGTCGCGGCGGATGGGCTGCAACGGGTGCGGTGGTGGCTCAAGGGCGACAGCCTGTACCGCGCAGCCGCACCGGCGCGGGATCGCTTTCCGTTGCCGGCGGCTAAGGATGGGGTGGTGGTGTTGACCGGGGTCAGTGATCTGCAGGTGCGGGTGTGGGAGGCGGACAAGGGCTGGCGGCAGTTGAGCGGGAATCGGCGGGAAGATCCGCTGGGGCTGGAGGTGAGCCTGGTGCGGCAGACGGCGCAGGGGGTGGAGCGGTATCGGCAGGTGGTGGGGCCGCTTTGGTAGGGGTGGGTGATGGGGGCATATTCGTTTTTTCGGTAATGGTGGCGGTTGAGTGCATATTCGTTTTTTTGGTAATGGCTGCTTAGGGTTCCGCTCTTACAGCGGGTCACTTTGGAAAAGCCCCAAAGTAACCAAAGGGCTCTTGCCCCACCACTCGGCACCTCGCCTAGGCTCGGTGTGCCCGAACGCAGGCATTACTCCGCGGGCCGCCGTCACGGGCCATCCATGGCCCGGGACGGCTAAACCGGCATCCCTGCCGGTTTACCCGCTGCGTAATACCTGCGTTCGGCCAGCGTGGTTTTACGGGGCGCCTAAGATCAAGATCAAGAACAGAGCAAAAGCAGATCAAGAGCAAAGCAAGGTCTATCTGATCTATGGAGATCCAAATGTGGGAGGGGGCTTGCCCCCGATAGCGGTGGGTCAGTCATGCATGAAGTGGCTGACATATTGCTATCGGGGGCAAGCCCCCTCCCACATTTTTGACCCGGTTCGGCTTCCAGGATCAGGTCGGCTATAAGGCCGCCTCGCTTTGGCTTTTGATCTTAGGCGAGGCACCGAGTGGTTTTACGGGGCGCCTAAGATCAAGATCAAGATCAAGAGCAGATCAAAAGCAGAGCAAGGTCTATCTGATCTATGGAGATCCAAATGTGGGAGGGGGCTTGCCCCCGATAGCGGTGGGTCAGTCATGCATGTAGTGGCTGACATATTGCTATCGGGGCAAGCCCCCTCCCACATTTTTGACCCGGTTCGGCTTCCAGGATCAGGTCGACTATAAGGCCGCCTCGCTTTGGCTTTTGATCTTAGGCGAGGCACCAAGTGGTTTTACGGGGCGCCTAAGATCAAGATCAAGATCAAGAGCAGATCAAAAGCAGAGCAAGGTCTATCTGATCTATGGAGATCCAAATGTGGGAGGGGGCTTGCCCCCGATAGCGGTGGGTCAGTCATGCATGTAGTGGCTGACATATTGCTATCGGGGGCAAGCCCCCTCCCACATTTTTGACCCGGTTCGGCTTCCAGGATCAGGTCAGCTATAAGGCCGCCTCGCTTTGGCTTTTGATCTTAGGCGAGGCACCGAGTGGTTTTACGGGGCGCCTAAGATCAAGATCAAGATCAAGAGCAGATCAAGAGCAGAGCAAGGTCTATCTGATCTATGAGATCCAAATGTGGGAGGGGGCTTGCCCCCGATAGCGGTGGGTCAGTCATGCATGTAGTGGCTGACATATTGCTATCGGGGGCAAGCCCCCTCCCACATTTTTGACCCGGTTCGGCTTCCAGGATCAGGTCGGCTATAAGGCCGCCTCGCTTTGGCTTTTGATCTTAGGCGAGGCACCAAGTGGTGGGGCAAGAGCCCTTTGGTTACTTTGGGGCTTTTTGTACGGACCGGAACCATAAGCCGCCGTAACCTAAATAACGGATATGTACTCAATCCAACCCAATCCAAAAAAAATGCCCGGTCAACCTAACTCAACAACACCACCCCCCCCGGCAATTCCGTACACTTCGCCCCATACGCATCACGAATCAACAACGCCACCCCCGCCAACTGCTGCAAACTGAACCGCGCCTGCACCCGGCGCTGGCCCAGTTGTTTGTTCAATAACACCAGCATCCCCGGCCGGTAGCGATTGATCTCGTCCACCACCGTCGCCAGCGTCGCGTTGTTGAACACCAGCACCTGCTCGCGCCAAGCCACCACCGCCTGGGCGTCCACCGTCTCCACCGCGCCGATCCCGGCGGCGCCATAGGTGAGTTGCCGGCCACTCTCCATGTGTACAGTGCGTCCGGCGACATCCACCGACAGCCACCCTTCGATACAGGTGACGCACACGTTGCGATCGGTATGCCGCACATTGAACCGCGCCTGCGCCGCACTGACCCAGCCGGCGCCGGCCTGGACCTTGAGCGGCTGGGCCACATGGGCGAGCACTTCGACTTCGCCTTCGAGCAATTCGATCCCCTGCCCCACCCGGCTGATGCGCGTCTGGGTATTGAGTTCCAGGCTCACGCCGTCGCTCAACAGTACCTGGCGTTGCTCGCCGACCGCGGTGCGATAGTCCGCGGTCAAGCCGGCCAGCCCACCTGGGGCGCCGACGCCCACCATCACCAACGCCGCCGACGCCGCTATCGCGCCGCCGAGGAAGGCTCGCCGGCCAAAATGGCGCGGGGGCTGCGCCTGTTCAACCGCCGTGCCCACTTGCCGCCATAACGTCTTGGCCTGCTCGAACGCCTGGGCATGCTCCGGGCTCTGGGCGCACCACGCTTTCAGGGCCTTGGCATCGGCTACGGTGGCCCGGCCCGAGGTCAGCAGAAGCAGCCAGTCGCGGGCTTCATCGTGCAATGGGCTGGCGGGGGTTGCCCGGGCGGTGGAGAGGCTAAAAATGTTCAAGCGCGCAAATACTCACGGATTTATCAGGGACTCAACACTAAGACGGTTTTCCGGCCCCGGGACCGAACCGCTGGATCACTTTTCTTTCCAGGCGCTTGGCACAGTGGCCCAGGGCGGCCTTGATTTCCTTTTCGACCATGCGCGTGGAAATGCCGAAACGTTGGGAGATTTCCAGGTGCGGCGCTTCTTCCAGGCGCGCGGCGATGAGGATCTTGCGACGGCGCGCCGGCAGTTCGTAGAGCGCCTTGACCAGGGACTGGATTTCTTTCTGCCCGCCCACTACCCGCGAGGGGTCCTGGGCTTCGTCGGCGCTTTGCAGCAGCTCTTCGACTTCGCTGCCGGTCAACAGCCGGGCGTCGGCTTCGCGGCGATCGGCGGCGATGTTCAAGGCCATGCGGTACAGGTAGGCATTGGGCTGCGCCAGGTTCGGCGGCATGTCCATGCGATCGACGCGCAGGTAGGTTTCGTGCAGCACATCGTTGGCCAGGTCCTCCGAGCCCAGGCGCTTGCGCAGACGCACCTTGAACTCCTCGTAGGACGCCAGGAACAGGCTGACCATCGTGCTGTGCCCGGAATCTTTCATCCGCCCCAGGCTCCTTTCCCTGCTGTGCATTCCATGCGCGTTCCTGTTGTGTCGGGCATCAAAAGTAAAGTCACCGGCTGGCGCAGCGAGCTCGGCGCCGGGCGTTCGACCCGGGCAGCGCCCAGGCTGCGCACCAGGGCTTCATCGCGTTGTTCATCGCCGGTGGAACTGACCAACCGGCTGTATTCGATCAACCCCTGAGGGCTGACCCAGACCTGCACCAGCGCTCTGAAGCTGCCGGGGTGGGTCAACGGCGAACGGCACAGGCTGGTTTCGATCGCCTGTTGCAACGCCGCGGCATAGCTGTTGTTGATCCGTGCTGCGTTGCGTGCCGATGCACCACGGGTGGCAGGGGGTTGGCTGACCTCGGGCAGTTGCAAGGTGAACGCGTCACTGCGTGCATAGCGCGCCATCAGGCCACTCCCCGTCAGCAACATCGCCAAAGCCTCCTGCGCCGTGAAGCGCCCGCGCACGCTGATGGAGCGCCGGCCCCGCGTCAGTTCACGGTCGACCAGCACCGCCATGCCGGTGGCGCGGCTGTACGCTTGCAGTGCGTGTTCCAGATCTTGTGCCGGCAGGTCCAGTATCAACAGCGGCGGCTCTGCCCTCGCAGGGGTACCCAGCGCCAGCAGCAACAGCAAGGCCAGGGCACCGATGGCGCGCCGCAAGCCCCACTGTTCCCCCCCCGCTCTGCATCGCTGCACGGCCGACGTGTCCTTGAAAACCGTCATCCTGAGGCCAGTTTATGAACCTGATGTTACGGTGATAGCAAAAAAAACATCACGGTGATGGGAAACCCGCTGCACTACACTTTCAAGCCTTATCGGCCCAATTCCCCAGGCCCGCCAGGAGGCCCCATGAAGCGACTCCCCACCCTCGCCAGCTTGTTGCTGTGTACCGCGCTGCCCCTGCTCGCCCACGCCGAAACCGCCGCCAAAGGCTGCACCGAGGTGACGGTGGATGGCTATAAGGCTCCCGACTATGGCTGCCTGGGCCAGCAGATGGGCAACAACGCGGACGCGGCCAAGGCGGCGCAGAAAAACCGCGAGGCGCAGAACGTACCGGTGCAGAAGCGGCCGCCGAATCAGGTGGGACTGTCCACCCCGGCGGCGACCAGCATTCGCATGGGCAATACGTTCGGGACGTCGGTCAAACCGCAACGGCCTTGAACCTCTGACAGGCCATCAAGGCTGAACCGCTCAACCGAGCACGCCCATACAATTCGCTTGGCTGCCCTACCCCCTAATCTCCTGACTTTCCAAAAAGGCGGGAGAGTAGGCATGTACAAAAAAGTGAGAACGGTATCGCTGGCATTGACGCTGTTGACCGGCGCGATGATGAACTGCGCCTTTGCGGCGACGCCAGCGGTCGCCGTGGCACCGCAATATGACACTAGCCATGTGTACGTCGCCCCGGCCGATGTGGACCGTTTCACCCAGAGCTTCCTCGCCACTTTCGGCGGCAGGAGCACGCCCCAGGTGGTGGTGAATGTGCTGCCGGTGCCCAGCAGCACCACCTCGCAGTTGCTGCAGACGCCTGTAGGCACGGTGTCGCTGTTTGGCTTCACCACCCCCATCCCGCATCCGTTCGGCCAGGAACGCAACGGCTATCTGGTCAAGGACATGGACGCAGCGCTCAAAGCCGCCCGGGACAACGGTGCGGCGGTGATCGTCAGCGACTTTCCCGACCCGATTGGCCGGGACGCGGTGATCCAATGGCCAGGTGGTGTGAACATGCAGCTCTACTGGCACACCAAGACCCCAGACTACGCGGCGTTCCAGACCCTACCGGAAAACCGCGTTTACCTCTCCGCCGATCGCGCCGACACGTTCATCCGGTCGTTCCTGGGCTTCTCCCATGGCAAGGTGCTGGCCGATGACAAGCACGCATCCGCGGTCGATGTGGGCCAGGTCAGCGGCACCTACCGGCGCGTCGAGATCGAATCGCCGTTCGGACGCATGACGGTGCTGGTCACTAACGGCCAACTGCCCTACCCGTTTGGGCATGAAACCACCGGCTACCAAGTGACGGACCTGACCGCCACGCTCGGTAAAGCCACCGGCTCGGGTGCCAAAGTGCTGGTGCCGGCCTTCACCAGTAAAAACCGGCGCAGCGCGCTGGTTGAATTCCCGGGCGGCTATATCGCGGAAATTCACCAGCTCAATACGGTGCACTGAGCCCATGCCAATGACTCGACGCACCGGCTGGGGCCTGGCTGTGCTGTGGCCGCTGCTCGCCAGCAGTGGCCATGCAGACGAGTTGGCCACACGACCGGCGATCAAGACCAACCGCTGGCAGGAAGACTGGTCCGTACTCAGCGATCCGGCGCTGCGCACGCAGCCACTGGACAGCTTGAAGTACCTCCCGCTGTCCAGCGCCAACCCATTCACCTACCTGTCCCTCGGCGCAACATTGCGCGAGCGCTTCGAGATGAACGATGCCAGCGGTTTTGGCGTACACAATGTGGCCCGTGATAGCTACTTGCTCCAACGCTTCCAGGTCCATGCCGACCTGCACTTGAATGAAAACTGGCGTGTGTTCACCCAACTCGAAGATGTGCGGGCCTACGACAAGACCACGATCGGCGGCGCCGATCAGAACCGCGTGGACCTGCGCCTGGCCTTCGCCGAATACATCAACACCTTCGACGCCGGCACCTTCAAGAGCCGTATCGGCCGCCAGGACTTTGCCTTTGACTTGCAGCGTTTCATCTCGTCGCGGGACGGCCCGAATGTGCGGCAATCCTTTGATGCGCTGTGGGCCGACTGGGAGACCCGTCAGTGGCGCTTTATCGGCATCGCCAGCCAGCCGGTGCAGTATCAGGACGGGCGGCACTTCGACGACACATCCAACAGCGATGCGCGCTTTCATCTGCTGCGGGTCGAGCGACTGGTAGGCGGCAAGAATGAACTGTCAGCCTACTACGGCGTGTATGAGCGCAGCGCCGCGCACTATCTGGATGCGGACGGCGATGAAACCCGGCATTTCGTCGACGCACGCCTGGGCGGGGCGGCCCAGGGTTTCGACTGGGACATCGAAGCCATGCTGCAAAGCGGCTCGGTAGGCCACAAGGACATTCGCGCCTGGGCCGGCGGCAGCCGCACCGGATACACCTTCGATAGCCTGGCGTGGAAACCGCGCATCGGCCTGCAATTGGATATTGCCTCGGGCGACCGTAAAGCCGGCGACGGCACCCTCGGCACTTTCAACCCGCTGTTTCCCAACGGCTACTATTTTTCCCTGGCGGGCTATACGGGCTACAGCAACCTGATTCACGTCAAGCCCTCGATCACCGTTCAGCCTGTCGACAAGCTGAGCGTGCAGACCGCCGTCGGCCTGCTCTGGCGGCAGACCACCAGCGACGCGGTCTACACCCAGCCGAACTTGCCGGTCGCCGGCACCGCAGGCCAGGGTGATCGCTGGACCGGCGCTTACGCTCAACTGCGTACCGACTATGTGTTTACGCCAAACCTCAGCGGCGCGGTTGAAGCGGTGCATTACGCAGTCGGCCGGACCTTGCGCGATGCCGGAGGCGACGACAGTAATTATTTGGGGGTAGAGCTCAAGTTCAGTTGGTGAACCCAAGCAAGCACACCCATACAAGCCCGTTGCCCGGTTTGGGGCAATAGTGATCCTGATGTTTTTCGTTCCTCAACCAAGGAGTTTTCCATGAGCACATTCGTTACCAAAGACGGTACCCAGATCTACTTCAAGGACTGGGGCAGCGGTAAACCCGTGTTGTTCAGCCATGGCTGGCCGCTGGACGCCGACATGTGGGAATACCAGATGGAATACCTGAGCAGCCGCGGCTTTCGCACCATCGCGTTTGACCGCCGGGGTTTCGGGCGCTCGGATCAGCCGTGGAGCGGTAACGACTACAACACCTTTGCCGACGATATCGCCCAACTGATCGAACACCTGGACCTCAAGAACGTGACCCTGGTCGGCTTTTCCATGGGTGGCGGCGACGTCGCGCGCTACATCGCCCGCCACGGCAGTGCCCGTGTCGCCGGCCTGGTGCTGCTGGGCGCGGTGACGCCGCTGTTCGGTCAGAAACCGGACTACCCGCAGGGTGTGCCCACCGATGTGTTCGACGGTATCAAGGCCGGCCTGCTGAAGGATCGGGCGCAGTTCATTGCTGATTTCAACCTGCCGTTCTTCGGCATCAACAAAGGCCAGAAAGTCTCCGACGGCGTACTGACGCAAACCCTGCAGATCGCCCTGCTGGCATCGCTCAAGTCGACCGTGGATTGCGTCACCGCCTTCTCCGAGACCGATTTCCGCCCGGACATGGCCAAGATCGACGTGCCGACCCTGGTGATCCACGGCGATGGCGACCAGATCGTACCGTTCGAAACCACCGGCAAGGTAGCGGCCGAGATGATCAAGGGTGCCGAGCTGAAGGTCTACAAAGACGCGCCGCACGGGTTTGCAGTGACCCACGCCCAGGCATTGAACGAAGACCTGCTGGCGTTCCTGAACCGCTGAACCGCTTAGATCCCGCTCTCCTTATTTGGCCGGGCTTGCCCGGCCTTTTTTTGCTCAGGCAAAACGCTGACCGAGGGTGAAGCGACCCGGCCCGGCGATCAGCACGCTGGTGAAAATGATCAACAGCAGCCAGCCGAACTGCCCTTCCAGCAACGTCCACTCCGGGTGCACCACCAGCATCGCGATCAACAGCACCGCGAGGATCGGCAGGCAGGCCAGGCGCACCAGCACCCCGGCGATGATCAACAGCGGGCACAGCACTTCGGCGCCAATCGCCAGCAGCAACGTGACGTGGGCGCCGAGGTGAAACGGGTCTTCGATCAGTTTCAATTGCTCGCTGTAATTGAGCAGTTTGGGCATGCCATGCACCCAACACAGGAACAGCGCGCCGCTGACCCGCAGAAACAGCAGACCCACATCCTGATTTCTTGATTCGTTCATAAGCGAGCTGTCCGTGAGATGACTGCCGCCGATTGTGTGCGCAAAGACACCGGCGAGCTTGCAAGCGTGTGCTGACCTCACTCCCCGGTGCCGGCAAACCCCGCGACGATTTCATCGATCACCACCCGCACCCGCGCGGTGTGGCGCAGGTCGGCGTGGGTCACCAGCCAGACGTCGTAAGGCATCGGCCGAGTGCGCTCCGGCCAGAGACGCACCAGCCCGTCGCGTTCGCCGGTACACACCGGCATCTCACCGATACCGATGCCGGCGGCAATGGAACGGCGCACCAGCAGGCCGGAGCTCAGGGTCGCCGCGATGCGGCCGCGGCCCAGGGGTTCGCAGACCAGGGTCATGTCCTTCTGGCTCTGCAGATAGGCGTGGTACACCACCAGATCATGGCCTTCGAACAGGCTGCCGGGCTCCGGTGCGCCGTGGCGGTCGATATAAGCCTGGGAGGCAAACAACCCAACCGGCCAACGTGCGATACGCCGCGCGATCAGGTCAGGGCTATCCGGGCGCATGTTACGCACGGCGATGTCGGTTTCGCGCTTGGCCAGGCTGAGAAACTGGGTGGACGCGTCCAGATGCACGCGCACGTCGGGGTGCTGCTCGTGCAAGCGGGCAATCGCCGGGATCAGGAAATCGATGGCCAACGAGTCGGTGGTACTGACCCGCACGGTGCCGGTCAGGCGTTCGTCCAAGCCTTGTATCTGGCGCTCCAGCTCGAGGGCCGAGCGCTCCATTTTTTCCACGCTGCGCAGGGCGGCTTCGCCGACGGCGGTCAGCGCGTAGCCTTCGGAGGTGCGCAGGAACAGAGTGGCGCTCAAGGACTTTTCCAGCGCGTTGATCCGTCGGCCGACGGTGGCCTGGTCAACCCCCAGCACCCGCGCCGCGCCACGTAAGGTCGACTCGCGGCACACCGCCAGGAAGACCCGTGCATCGTCCCAATTCATGCCCTCTCCTTATGCTGCATATATGCATCGATGTGCCGCATACTCGCAGCGTTATTGCATCATGCAACGGGGCTATGCTGAGCGCCAGAGAAAACCCTCAGGACCGCCGTCATGCCCGACACTCACACCCCGCCCCGCCGCGCACTGTGGTTACCGATCTTCGCCGGCCTGTGCGCCAGCCTGGTCAGCATCGGCCTGGCGCGCTTCGCCTATACCCCGCTGATCCCCTCGCTGATCCAGGCTCACTGGTTTGCCGCCAGTGACGTGGTGTACCTCGGCGCCGCCAACCTGGTGGGCTACCTGGTCGGCGCCCTGATCGGACGGCCCCTCGCCCGACGCACCTCGAACACGGCCGCCTTGCGACTGATGATGGTGGCCGTGACCCTGGCGTTCTTTGCCTGTGGCTTTCCCTTGTCGTTGCTCTGGTTCTTCGCCTGGCGCCTGCTGTCGGGCATCGCCGGGGGCGCGATCATGGTGCTGGTGGCGGCGACGGTGTTGCCCCACGTACCCGCGGCGCGTCGGGGCCTGGCCAGCGGCGCGATCTTCCTCGGCATCGGCCTGGGCATTGCAGGCTCCGGGACGATTGTGCCGCCGTTGTTGAGCCTGGGTTTGCAACAGACGTGGTTCGGCCTGGGCCTGTTGGCGCTGGTATTGACGGCAGCGAGCTGGTTCGGCTGGCCTTCGGGCACCCTGCATGAAGCGGCACCGCAAGCCAACGCATCCGTCGCGACCCCGCCGGGCGTATACCTGCTGTTTGGGCAATACGCGTTCATGGCCGCCGGGCTGGTGCCGGCCATGGTGTTCCTGGTGGACTACGTCGCCCGTGGCCTGGGGGCCGGGCCGCACGTCGGGGCGATGATCTGGGTAATGTACGGCCTGGGGGCGATTGTCGGCCCGGTCACGTATGGATTTCTCGCCGACAAGCTCGGTGCGCGCCTGAGCATCCGCCTGGTGCTGGCGGTGCAGGCGATTACGATCGGCCTGCTGCCGGTCTCCAGTTCGTTCACCGCGTTGGCGCTGCTGGCGGTGATCCTCGGTTCGTTCCCGCCGGGTATCGTGCCGCTGGCATTGGCGCGGGTTCATGAGCTGGTGCCCAACCATCACCATCAACAGCTCGCCTGGAGCCGCGCTACGGTATCTTTCGCCACTTTCCAGGCGCTGGCAGGCTTTGCCTACTCGGCGCTGTTCAACGGCAGCGGCGGCCAGCATGCCCTGTTGTTCATGATCGCGGCCGGGGCCATCGTGGTCGCGCTGCTGCTGGAACTGGGCATGATCCTGCTGAACCGCCGCCCGTCAGAGGCGGTCCCAACCCATACGCTCATCGCCACAGGAACTCTCGAATGACGCTCCCGCACGAAATGACCCTGATCGAAATCACCCAGCCCGGCGGCCCCGACGTCCTGCAACCGCGGCGGGTCGCCATACCGGTGGCGGGCCCCGGCGAGATCCTGATCCGTGTGCAGGCGGCCGGGGTCAATCGCCCGGACGCCTTGCAACGCGCCGGTAAATACCCGCTGAAACCCGGCATGAGCCTGATTCCGGGGCTGGAAGTGGCCGGTGAAGTGGTGGCGCTCGGCGACGGCGTCAGCGCATACGCCATTGGCGACAAGGTGTGCGCCCTGACCAATGGCGGCGGCTATGCGCAGTTTTGCGCGGTGCCCGCCAGCCAGGCGTTGCCGATCCCCGAGGGCATGGACTGGATTCAAGCCGCCGCCGTGCCGGAAACGTTCTTCACGGTATGGTCCAACCTGTTCGGCCTCGCCGGCGCGCATAAAGGCCAGCGCGTGTTGATCCACGGCGGCACCAGTGGCATCGGCACCACCGCGCTGATGCTCTGCCGCGAATTCGGTATCGAGGCCTTCGCCACCGCCGGCAGCGCCGACAAATGCGCCGCCATCGCCAAGCTGGGCGCCGAACCGATCAACTACCGCGAGCAGGACTTCGCCGACGTCATCGCGCAGAAGACCGCCGATCAGGGGGTTGATGTAATCCTCGACATCATGGGGGCCTCGTACCTGAACAATAACCTCAAGGCCCTGGCCATGGACGGTCACCTGGTCATGCTCGGCTTTCTCGGCGGCGGCAAGGCGCATGACGTCGACCTGCTGACCATCCTCGGCAAACGCGCGGTGATAACCGGTTCACTGTTGCGCCCCCGCACCCGCGAGGAAAAGGCCGTGATCGCCGAACAGCTGCGCGAACAGGTATGGCCTATGCTGGCCGCCGGGCGTTGCCTGCCGATCATCGACAAGGTCTACGCCTACACCGACGCCGCCCAGGCCCATGCCCGGATGGAAGGTGGGGATCATATCGGCAAGATTGTGTTGCAGGTGGCGTGACGCCTGATGCAGTCACTGTCGGGCCTTGGCAGGGCCCGACAGCTCGCACGAGAAATGACCTATTGGGCATGCACCGGGTAATCGATATAGCCCACTTCATTGCCACCATACATCCCCTCCGCCCGCAGCGGATTCAACGGCCAGCCATTGAAGAGCCGTTGCGGTAAGTCCGGGTTGGCAATGAAGGGCCGCCCGAACGCAATCAGGTCGGCCAACCCCGCGTCGACCAACCGCGCACCGCGCTCGGCGGTGTAACGCCCGGCGTAGATAATCCGCCCGGTGAAGGTGTCACGCACGGCCTGACGGAACGTGTCGGGCAGGTCGGGAGCGTTGTCCCAGTCGGCTTCGGCAATCGAGACATAGGCGATGCCCGCCGCTTGCAGCACCTTGATCGCTTCCAGGTAGGTGTGGTGCGGGTCGTCTTCCACCAGGCCGATGTACACGCGGTCCTGATCGGTGCCGCTGAACAACGGCGAAAAGCGCACGCCCAGGCGTTGCGGGCCGACCACCTGGCTCACAGCCTCGACAATCTCCCGCAAAAAACGCAGACGGTTGTGCAGCGAACCACCGTACTCGTCGTCGCGCTGGTTGGCGTGGGCCGAGATGAACTGGTTGACCAGGTAACCGTTGGCCGCATGGATCTCCACCCCGTCAAACCCGGCGTCCAACGCATTGCGTGCCGCCTGTGCGTAGTGCCCGACCAATGCCTTGACCTCAAGGGTGGTCAAGGCACGGGGCACGGGCGGTTGGACCAGTTCACCCTGGCCAGGCCCGGTGGCGATGAACGCCTTCGCCTGTTCGGCCTGGAGCGCGGACGGTGCGACGGGCGCGGCGCCGTCAGGCTGCAACGCATTGTGGGACACCCGGCCCACATGCCAGAGCTGGGCGAAGATCACCCCGCCTTCGGCATGCACCGCGTCGGTGACGGTGCGCCAACCGTCGATCTGCGCCGGGGTGTAGATGCCCGGCGTCCAGGCGTAACCCTGGCCACGCGGCTCGATCTGGGTGCCCTCGCTGACCATGAAACCGGCCGAGGCGCGTTGACGGTAATACTCGGCCATCAGCTCGGTGGCGACATCGCCGGGTTGCGCGCTGCGTTGACGCGTCAGCGGTGGCAGGACGACGCGGTTGGCCAAGGTGTGATGCCCGAGTTTTATCGGGGTACTTAAAACACTGTGGGTCATTTGAAAGATTCCAAATTCAGGACGAGCGAAACCGTTGGCGGCTCTTGAGAGCCGCCAATCCATGCAGGTTTAAAACCGTTGATTAACTTATGCGGTGAGCTTCAGCAGGGCCTTGGCAACAGCGCTGGAACTGGCAGGGTTCTGCCCGGTGACCAGCAAACCGTCTTCAAGCACAAAGGATTGCCAATCGGCGCCCTTCTCATACTTGCCGCCCAGTGCCTTGAAATCGTTTTCGATCAGGAACGGCACCACATCGGTCAGGCCGACCGCGGCTTCTTCCGCGTTGGAAAAGCCAGTGACGCGACGGCCCTTGACCAGCGGCTCACCATTGACCGCCTTGACGTGGCGCAAGGCACCCGGTGCGTGGCAGACAAAACCGATGGGCTTGCCGGCCCGCTCGAACGCCTCGATCAGGGCGATGGACACCGGCGACTCCGCCAGGTCCCACAGTGGGCCGTGGCCACCTGGATAGAACACGGTGTCGAAGTCGGCGGTGTTGATCGTGTCCAGCTTGACGGTGTTGGCCAGGGCCTGCTGCGCGGCCGGGTCGGCGGCAAAGCGGCGGGTCTGTTCGGTCTGCGCATCCGCTTGATCGCTCGCCGGGTCCAGTGGCGGCTGGCCGCCGGCCGGGGACGCCAGCACCACATCCGCGCCGGCGTCCTTGAACACGTAGTACGGTGCGGCAAATTCTTCGAGCCAGAAACCGGTCTTGCGCCCGGTATCGCCCAGCTGGTCGTGAGAGGTCAGTACCATTAATACTTTCATGTTCCAGTGCCTCGATAGGGTTAAGGTCAGTGTGTGTCAGGGCAACCCAACAGCTGTCGGGTCAGCAGCAGCGCCTGATCAAACGGCGCGGATGTACGGGTGATCTTGCTCATGACGCTGCTCCCCAGCCACAACGCATACAGGCTCCGGGCCAGGCTTTGCGGGGCTTGCGCCACTGTCAGCGAACCGTCTTCGACGCCGCACCCGATCGCGCCGGCAAGCAAGGCGATGGTCCTCGACGTGCCGCGATCCAGGGCCAAGCGCATGGGTTCTGAAAGGTCTGACACTTCCGCACCGAGTTTGACGGCAAGGCATTTGCCCGCGTCGGTGCAGCCGGTCTGGTTGTCGATCCAGCCTTGCCAATAGCGCATCAACTTGGCGCGCGGGGACAACCCGGGCTGCTCGAACAGTTGCGTCATGCCCTCTACGTAGTGATCGAAGTAGTGGTCGAGCAATACCACACCGAATGCATCTTTGGAGTGGAAGTAGTGATAGAACGAACCTTTGGGCACATCGGCGGCTTGCAGGATTTCGTTCAACCCCACCGCAGAAAACCCTTTGGCGCCGACAATCGATTGCGCCGCGTCGAGAATGGTCTGCCGTGGACGTTTGCTGGCGCTGTGCATGCTTCACTCCGTCCGATTAGACCAGTCGTCTAGTGCATGGGGTGAATGTTAGGAGCCGGGCCGGGCGCCCACAATGTCATATCCGCAAGGATTGCGGACATGCGCCGAACCCGGTTGCCGTTTTCCCGGCACGCGCCGACAATCGCCCCTCCCGCCCGCGTTGGAGTATGGCGATGCATAGCGTTGCGCTGATGGTTTACCCGAACTTCCAGTCCCTGAGCCTCAGCCTGGGCTCGGTGTTCGAGTGCGCGAACCTGCTGCGCGGCGAGCCGGCCTACGAGTTTCACCTGGTGTCGGAAAGCGGCGGCGCGGTGATGACGTCCCAGGGGTTCTCGGTGAACACCACGCCGATCCGGCCGCAGGGCTATGACACCCTGATCGTCAGCGGCCACCTGGAATTTCGCCTGCCGGAGGCCAACCTGCTGGCGCTGGTCAAGGCCGCGTCCGCTCAATCGCGGCGTGTCGCCTCGCTGTGCATGGGCATCTTCGTGCTGGCCGAGGCCGGGTTATTGGCGGGCAAGCGCACCACCACTCACTGGATTCACGCTCCGGCGTTTCGCAAGCGCTACCCGGATATTCAGTTGGAAGAAGACAAACTGTTCATCGTCGACGGCCAGATCTGGACCGGCGCCGGCATGAGCGCCGGGGTCGACCTGGCGCTGGCAATGGTGGAGAACGACCTGGGCAGCGACCTCGCCCGGCGTATCGCGCGCAAGCTGGTGATTGCCCAGCGCCGGGGCAGCGAACAGTCGCAGTTGTCGGCGTTGCTGGAATTGGACCCCAAGTCCGACCGCATCCAACTGGCCCTGGCCTATGCCCGCGAGAACCTGACCCACGACCTGTCGGTGGAAGCCCTGGCCGATGTCGCCCGGCTCAGCCCGCGCCAGTTCAGCCGGGTGTTTCGCGAAGAAACCGGGCAGACACCGGCCAAGGCCATCGAATCCCTGCGGGTGGAAGCGGCGCGGGCGATGATGGAAACCAGCCGCCACCCGGTCGAGGTGGTCGCCCGCGAAACCGGCTTCGGCGACCGCGAGCGCATGCGCCAGGCGTTTCTGCGTGCCTTCGGGCAGCCGCCCCAGGCCATGCAGCAGGCTTTTTTCAGCGAGCGCAGCGTTTAGTGCAACGACGCCCGCGTGATCAGGTAACTGGTCAGTTGCGGATCATCGTCCAGTTCGAGGGTCTGCACCGGGCGTGGCAGGTTATCCAGCACGGTGCGCCAGAACGCCTGGGACACTTCATCCTGGTCATAGAAACGCACCAGCCAGTTGGCCGCGCCGCTGCATAGCACCTGGGTGGCGATCGCGCTGCCGATGCCCTTGCGCCGATAGCGCTTGAGGATGAACAGGTCGGCCAGTTCCAGGGCATCGATGCCCGGCAATTCACTGCCTTCGATCAGCAGGAAGCCAGCGATATAACCGTCGACCAGCAGCAGGTTGGCGCTCCACTGCGGGTCGTGCCAATAGCGGTTCAGGTGTTCGTCATGGATGTAGAAACGGCCGTCCGCCTCGACATCTTCCTGCTCCCAGTCCGAGGATTCATAGGCGTAGTACTGGTACAGATTGCGGATCAGCTCGGACGCTTCCGGGCCGGTCTGGATCAATTCGACGGTGGTTTCAGGCATGAGGCTCTCGGTGAAAAAACGCAGGGCGCCATTGTTCACAAAACGCTGCCCCAGTCCAATAGCGGCATGAACCTTTCTACTTGCTGAATCGATTGCAGATAGCTGCCACCTCGCCCGAACCTTCGAAACATTTCGA
This sequence comes from Pseudomonas veronii, assembly GCF_002028325.1. Classification (NCBI taxonomy): domain Bacteria; kingdom Pseudomonadati; phylum Pseudomonadota; class Gammaproteobacteria; order Pseudomonadales; family Pseudomonadaceae; genus Pseudomonas; species Pseudomonas veronii. The sequence continues at coordinate 4,229,236 of NZ_CP018420.1, forward strand.
ATAAACTTCGCCGGCTGCCTCTTTTTTTCTCAAGGACATGTACTTTGACCAACGTCTGTTCCGCCGGCCTGGATGTGGGCTTCGCCTCCCTGGATTACCTGCAGATTTTCATCCTGGGCGTGATCCAGGGCATTACCGAGTTGTTGCCGGTGTCGTCCACCGCCCATATGCGTGTGGTACCCGCCCTGCTCGGCTGGCAAGACCCGGGCTCGGCGTTTTCGGCGGCGATGCAACTGGCGGCGCTGGCGGCGGTGGTCAGTTACTTCTGGCGCGATGTGCGCCAGGTGGTCACCGGCAGCATTGGCGCGGTGCGCCAGGGTGACTACAACAATCAGTGGTTCAAGCTGGCGGTGGCGATTGTGCTGGCGACCATTCCGATCTGCATTGCCGGCCTGGCGTTGTCGTCGACCTTGAATGCCTGTAACTCGCCGCTGCGCGGGTTGATGGTGATCGGCATTGCCTGCGTGGTGATGGCAGTGTTGCTGGCGGCGGCCGAACTGCGTGCGCGGCATACGCGGGAGGTGAGCGAAATGCGCCTGCGCGATGCGTTGATCGTCGGTATCGCACAGATTGGCGCCTTGATTCCCGGGGTCTCGCGTTCCGGTTCCACACTGACCGCCGCGCTGTTCCTCAATTTCAAGCGTGAAGAGGCTGCGCGTTTCTCCTTCCTGCTGGGCCTGCCGGCGATCGCCCTCGCCGGCTTGAAGGAGCTGTGGGTGCTGCTGCACGCCGATATGCCGGTGCATGCCTGGCCGCACTTGCTGTTTGGCCTGGTAGTCGCCAGCGTCTCGGCGTTCTTCGCGATCTGGGGCCTGATGAAGTTCCTGGAGCGGTTCTCCACCTGGCCGTTCGTGATCTACCGTGCGCTGCTGGGGATCTTCTTGATCGTGGCGGTCAGCACCGGGTTGTTGAGCTGAGCCTCATCGACCTCAGCGCTCGAAATCGCGCGCATCGTGCCGCTCCGGCAGTTGCTCTTCGAGCGGCCCGGACACCCGGTTGACCCGTCGTCCACGCTGCACCGCCGGGCGCGCCTCGATCGCATCGGCCCAGCGCAGCACATGTTTGTAATCCTGCACCGAAAGGAACTGCGCCGCGTCATACAGGCGGCCTTTGACCAGGCCGCCGTACCAGGGCCAGATGGCGATGTCGGCGATGGTGTAGTCGTCACCGGCAATGTACTCGCTCACGGCCAGGCGCTTGTCGAGCACATCCAGTTGGCGCTTGGTTTCCATGGCAAAGCGGTTGATCGGGTACTCCATCTTGCTCGGCGCATAGGCGTAGAAATGCCCGAAACCACCGCCCAGGTACGGCGCGCTGCCCATCTGCCAGAACAGCCACGACAGGCACTCGGCGCGGGCCGCAGGTTCGGTCGGGAAGAACGCCCCGAATTTCTCCGCCAGGTACTGCAGGATCGCACCGGACTCGAACACGCGAATCGGCGTGGCGCCGCTGCGGTCGAGCAAGGCGGGGATTTTCGAGTTCGGGTTCACCGCGACAAAGCCGCTGCCGAACTGGTCGCCGTCGCCGATCTTGATCAGCCAGGCGTCGTATTCCGCGCCGGTATGCCCGAGGGCCAGCAGCTCTTCGAGCAGGATCGTGACTTTCTGCCCATTGGGCGTGGCCAGCGAGTACAGCTGCAGCGGGTGCTTGCCGACCGGCAGTACCTTGTCGTGAGTCGCCCCGGCGATGGGCCGGTTGATACTGGCGAACGTGCCGCCACTTTCGGTGTCCCAGGTCCAGACCTTGGGGGGTACGTATTCGGTCATGCTCACGACTCCTGATGTGCTTGAGGTCAACGAATCGACCCAGACTAAACCAAAGGTTGGGGTTGCGTCACAACCCAGCCTTCATCCTTGAGCGCTGGGTGGACACTTATCGGTAACGCCTTTCAATTGCCCCAGGTAGCTGTCCACTTCCTTGAACAACCACTGGGAAAACGCCTGCTGCTTGGTGTGCGAACCTTCGCGGGGCGGCCAGACCAGCCAGTAGGGATACGCGTAGGGCACACTGATATCGCCGAGCTGCACCAGTTCGCCACGGGCGATGGCGTCCTGCACCAGGCTGCGCCGCTCCAGGGCGATGCCCTGCCCCAGGCGCACCGCCTCCAGGATCAGGTTGGAATCATTGCTGCATAAGCCGGCGCGCTCACCGGACATCTCGACGCCCGCCGCCTCGCACCATGGCAGCCAGGACTCGGTGCTATGGATGATCGGGCTGTCGACGATCTGCTGTGGTGTCTGCGGCAACTGCCCATGATTGAAATGAGGCGCGGCCACGGCGATCACTTCATCGTGAAACAACAGCCGCTGCTCCACGCCGTCCCAATCGCCCTCGCCCATGCGGATGCCGATATCGACCGATTCCTGATGCAGGTTGGAAATGCTCAGACTGGCTTGCAAGCGAATGCGGATATGCGGGTACAACGCCTGGAACGTCGGCAGGCGTGGGACCAGCCAGGAGCAGCCGAACGAGGGCAGCACCGCGACCACCAGTTCATCGGTCTTGGGTTGGGCCTGGATCAAGCGCGTGGCTTCGGCGATATCTCCCAGCGCCTTGCGAATCTGCAAGGCGTACAGGCGCCCGTCTTCGCTCACCCGCAGGCCGCGACCTTCGCGCACGAACAGGGCCAGACCGACGAGCTCCTCCAGCACCTTGATCTGCTGGCTGATGGCTGAGTGGGTAACGTGCAGTTCCCTGGCCGCCAAGGTCACGCTGCCCAATCGCGAGGTGGCTTCGAAGCTGCGCAGGCAGGTCAAGGGAGGAAATGCGTTCATGTAAGCTCAGCTAACCTTTTACGGTAAAAATAATCGATATTGCAGGACCTACAGCCGCTTTAAAGTTACCTAAATTAACCAATCCTGCCAACTACCCATTACCAAGGAGGCTTTATGAAACTGGTCGGCATGCTGGACTCGCCTTATGTACGCCGCGTGGCCATTTCCCTGGAACTGTACGGGGTGGATTTTGTGCATGAGCCCTTGTCCGTGTTCAGCACCTACAAAGCATTCGCGCGGATCAACCCCGTGGTCAAGGCGCCCACCCTGGTGCTGGACGATGGGACAGTGTTGATGGACTCCAGCCTGATCCTGGATTACCTCGAAACCCTCGCGCCAGCTGACAGAAAGCTGCTGGCGCAGCCCCCCGCGGCACGCGCCAAGGACCTGCAGTTGCTCGGGCTGGCCCTGGCGGCCTGTGAGAAAAGCGTGCAGATCGTCTATGAACACAACCTGCGGCCGGCCGAGAAGCAGCATGCGCCGTGGCTCGACCGCGTCAGCGGGCAATTGCTGGCCGCGTATACGCTGCTGGACAAACACCTGAGCCAGGCCGACAGCGAAGCGCTGACCCAAGCCTCGCTGACGGTGGCGGTCGCCTGGTCCTTCAGCCAGTTCACCGTGGCCTCGGTGGTCAAGGCGGATGCGTTCCCCCATGTGCAACGCCACGCCGAACGCCTGGAGCAGCACCCGGCCTTCAAGCGCTACCCCATCGAGTGACCGGAGCTACACCCAACCGCCATCGACAATGAAGTTCTGCGCCGAACACATCGCTGACGCCTGCGAGGCGAGAAACAGCGCCATGCTGGCGATGTGTTCCGGCAATACGCTGCCAGGCAGGCACTGGCTGCGGCTGATCAGTTCCTTGGCGGCGTCGTCGACCCACATCGTCAATTGTTTTTCGGTCATCACCCAGCCCGGCACCAGCGTATTGACGCGGATACGGTCCGGGCCCAGCTCACGCGCCAGCGCCCGCGTCATGCCGTGGGCGGCGGCCTTGCTGGCGGCGTACACCGGGTAGCCGGCGGAGGCCATCATCCAGCCAACGGAGCCCAGGTTGATGATCGAACCGCCACCCGCACGTTTCATCATCGGCACCACAGCCTTGGCAGCAAAAAAGGCGTGCTTGAGGTTGACCGCGATCAGCTTGTCGAACGTCTCCGAATCAACTTCCTCCAGGGTATGACGCACGTCGTTGGCGGCATTGTTCACCAACACGGTGATCGGCCCCAGGGCGTATTCGAAGCGCGCAATCGCGGCCTTGTAGGCAATCTCGTCGGTGATATCGCAGTGACCGAACTCGACGGTGTGCCCCTGGGCACTCAACAACGCCGCCAGGCGCTCGCCCTGGCCTTGCGCGCGGTCGACGAACGCCACCTTGGCCCCCTGCCCGGCGAAGGCTCGCACCATGAATTCGCCGATCCCCGAAGCGCCTCCGGAAATCAATACGGTCTTGCCCTTGAGGTCGGGATAAACGGCCTGTTCAGTACTCATATCAAGGTTGCCTCGATCAATTAGTCTTATTTTATTTTACGAAATCGGCGTTTAAGGCTATAAATTTGCGGCCTCACCGACAAAATATCGCACATTAGTAGAACTATTCCACTCAAAACAACAAAAGGAAGTTCGACCATGAAGCACCCTCGATACCTGTTGTCCGGCCTCGCCTTGTCCATGCTGATCGCCAGCGGTGGCGCGCAGGCCGCCGGTCTGTCCAGTGAGCACAAACCCTTCGGGAAAACCAACGACGGCACCGCTGTCGAGCAGTACATATTGCGCAACAGCCATGGCATGCAAGCCACGGTCATCACCTATGGCGGCGTGTTGCAGGCGCTGAAAGTGCCGGACAAGCACGGCAAGGTCGAGGACGTGGTGCTCGGCTTCGATGATGTGCAGGGCTATCAGCGCGGTACGGCGTTTTTTGGCGCGACCATCGGCCGCTTCGGCAATCGCCTGGCCGGCGGTGCGTTCGAGCTCGACGGCAAGCGTTATCAGGTGCCGCTCAACGACGGTCCCAATTCGCTGCATGGCGGCGCCCAGGGCTTCGACAAGCGCGTGTGGCAAGCCAAGCCCGTCAAGGACAAGGATTCGGTCGGCGTGACCCTGACCTACCTGTCCAAGGATGGCGAGATGGGCTTTCCCGGCAACCTGACCACCGAAGTCACCTATCGGCTCAACGACAACAACGAATTGCACATCGACTACAAGGCCACCACCGACAAACCGACGGTGCTCAACCTCACCAACCACAGCTATTTCAACCTCGCCGGCGCGGGCAACGGCGACATCCTCAAGCAGGTGGCGACCTTGCACGCCAGCCACTACACGCCGGTGAATGCCACCTTGATTCCCACCGGTGAAGTGGCATCGGTCAAGGGCACGCCGATGGACTTTCTCCAGCCCACCGCCATCGGCCAGCACATCAAGGACGCGCATCCGCAACTCAAATTCGCCGAGCCGAAACAGGGCGGGTTTGACTTCAACTGGGCGCTGGATACCCAGGGCGACATCAAGCAACTCGCCGCCGATGTGTACGACCCCGCCTCCGGCCGTCGTTTGCAGCTCTACACCACGGAACCTGGGGTGCAGTTCTATACCAGCAACTTCCTCGATGGCTCGGTGAAGGGCAAGGCAGGCAAAACCTACCTGCATTGGAGCGGTTTCACACTGGAGACCCAGCACTTTCCCGATGCGCCGAACCAACCGACGTTTGCCTCGACACGCTTGGACCCCGGGCAGACCTACACCCAACGCACCCTCTTCAAGTTTTCCGCCGATTGAGGATGGCGGCGGGCTTGCCGGCGACCAAAACGCTGTCGCCGGCAAGCCGGCGTCCGGCGCTAATGTGATGCAAATAGTCCCCAAAACCGTGCTTGGCTGCTATTGTGCCGCGCTTTGAAAAGCCGCCTACCAGCAAGGAATTGGACGTTGAACACTGACGAAAAAATGACCGGGGACCTGTTCGAGGTGGATAAGCGTCTGTCACTCAAACCCGTGGTGGACTTCAACGCCTACCTGCGCAACGCATTCGGCGACGGCCCCTGCACCTGCGTGCGCTGTGCTGCCGCTGGCGGGGAGGAAACCGGCTATGAGTTCCAGCACACCTTCAACCTCGACACCAAACCCACCCACCGCCGCTTTGCCTCGACGGCCGGCAGCGATGTGCTGTTGATGTTGAAAAAGGCGTGGCTGTCGTACACCAAGGCGGAGTTGCCGCTCAGTGGTGTGCTGGCATTGCCGACGGTGAAGGAGTTTGTCGAGCCACAGCTGCACAAGCGCCTCGCCCCGTTGTTTCTGGCCAGTGGGTTGGCCAAGGATGTCGACGGCGAACTGCGCATCCAACCGCAGGCCATGGCCTGATCCCTCCCTTTGAGCCGCCCTTGAATGTGCGGCTCAGGCGTCGGGGTGATAAATCGAACCGTTGAGTGAGCACAGTAGCGAGCGTCCTACCCTGGGACGCCGCTGTCCCTACGCCAATTCTGCCTATTTCGGCTTTTTCCTTGCGCAAGTTTCATCAGTGGGATCAGCATGGCCCACGATGAATAGCCGCTTGATCGAATAACGCGCCTTCACCACCAAAGCCGAACACCGTCGCACCGAGACGGGCATCCTGCGCGTGACGATGTCGCCCGACTGCCGCCGCGCAGGGTTGGCGCAGCGAAAGCACAGCTCAGGTTTTGCGTTGATCACAAGGAGTTCTGGATGGCCGCACCAAGCAAGAAGATGAGCCTGTTGGGCCTGACCACCCTGGTAGCGATCAACATGATGGGCTCGGGGATCATCATGTTGCCGGCCAGCATGGCGCAACTGGGCGCGATTTCGCTGCTGTCGTGGGTCGTCACTGCGCTCGGTTCGATGGCGATCGCCTACGGCTTCGCTCAGTGCGGGCTGTTCTGTACCCACAGCGGCGGGATGTCGGCGTATACCGAGGAGGCCCACGGCAAGTCGGGGTTTTTCCTGTGTTCGTTTCTGTATTTTCTGTCGCTGATCATTGCCAATGTGGCGATTGCGATTTCGGCGGTGGGTTATTTGTCGTCGTTCATTCCGTGGCTGGGCAGCGGGCCGGGGCCGTTGTTCGTCGGCAGCCTGGCGCTGATCTGGCTGACCACCGTGGCCAACTTCGGCGGCCCGCGCATCACCGGGCGCATCGGAGTGGTCACGGTATGGGGCGTGATCATTCCAGTGGCGGGGCTCTGCGTGATCGGTTGGTTCTATTTCAAGCCCGAGGTGTTCACGGCCGCCTGGAACCCACACCAACGGCACCTGTGGGACGCCGTCAGTGCGAGTATTCCTCTGACCCTGTGGGCGTTTCTTGGCATGGAGTCGGCCGCCCAGGGCTACGACGCGGTGGAGAACCCCAACCGCACCGTGCCCCTGGCCTGCCTGCTCGGCACGCTTGGGGTGGCGGTGGTGTATGTGCTGTCGACTGCGGTGATCCAGGGCATCGTGCCCAATGCCGAACTGGCGGCGTCCTCCGCACCGTTCGCACTGGTTTACGCACAGATGTTCAGCCCCTGGGTCGGCAAGCTGATCATGGCGTTGGCGGTGGTGGCCTGTATCGGCTCGTTGCTGGGCTGGCAATTCACCCTGGCGCAAACGGCCAAGATGTCGGCGGACCAACGCCTGTTTCCGCGGTTTTTCAGCCGCATCAGCGCCGCGAATGCGCCGGTGCTGGGGCTGCTGGCGTGTGCCACGCTGCAAAGCCTGATTGCCTTGTCGACCATCTCGCCCAGCGCCAGCGCGCAGTTCAGCAAACTGGTGAACCTGGCCGTGGTGACCAACCTGCTGCCCTACGTGACCGCCCTCACCGGCCTGCTGGTGATGATGTACAAGGCACACGCCAACGCAACGGTGCAGGCGCGCAATACGTTGGTGGTGCTGGTGGCCGTGGGGTATTCGCTGTATGCGATTTATGCCTGCGGTGAAGAGGCGGTGTTTGGCGCGATGCTGGTGCTGGCGTTCGGGTATCTGTTGTATGGCTTCCTGGCCAAGCGGTTTATTGGGGAACCGGCAGATTCCCCTGGCAGATGAAGATCAAAATGTGGGAGGGGGTTTGCCCCCGATTGCGCCAGTCGATACATGCATTGACTGAACCACCGCTATCGGGGGCAAGCCCCCTCCTACAGTGTTTACCGCGTTTGCCTGAACTGATTATTTACGCGCCGCCTCCCACTGCTTGAGCAGGTCGCCGTAGGCCACGGTTTCGCCTTTGGGTTTCTCGTTGGCCAGTTTCGGCTTCGGCGCGCCGGGCTGGTCGAACCAGTATTGGGCGTCACGTTCCGGGTTCATTTTCGGACCGCACACCGGTTGCACTTTGGAGCGCTCCAGGCGCGTCATGATCGCGTCTTGCTCCTTGGCCAGGTTGTCGAGCGCCTGTTGCGGGGTTTTCTCGCCGCTGGCCGCCGCCGCAATGTTGCTCCACCACAATTGCGCCAGGCGTGGATAGTCCGGCACGTTGGTGCCGGTCGGGGTCCACTCGACCCGGGCCGGGCTGCGGTAGAACTCCACCAGGCCGCCAAGCTTCGGCGCCAGGTCGGTCATGGCCTGGGAATTGATGTCCGACTCACGGATCGGCGTCAGGCCGACGATGGTTTTCTTCAGCGACACGGTTTTCGAGGTGACGAACTGCGCGTACAGCCAGGCCGCGAGCTTCTGCTTCTCAGGCGTCGACTTGAGGAAGGTCCAGGAACCCACGTCCTGATAACCCTTCTTCATGCCCTTTTCCCAATAAGGCCCGACGGGCGACGGCGCCATGCGCCATTTCGGCGTGCCGTCGGCGTTGACCACCGGCAGGCCCGGCTTGGTCATGTCGGCCGTGAACGCGGTGTACCAGAAGATCTGCTGGGCGATGTTGCCCTGGGACGGCACCGGGCCGGATTCGGAGAAGGTCATGCCCGCCGCTTCCGGCGGTGCGTAGGCTTTCATCCAGTCCACGTATTTTTGCGTGGCGAACACGGCGGCCGGGCCGTTGGTGTCGCCGCCCCGGGTGACGCTGGAGCCCACCGGGTGGCAGTCCTCGACGCGAATGCCCCACTCGTCCACCGGCAAACCGTTGGGCAAACCCTTGTCGCCGCCACCAGCCATGGAGAACCAGGCATCGGTGAAGCGCCAGCCGAGGGATGGGTCTTTCTTGCCGTAGTCCATGTGCCCATAGATGCGCTTGCCGTCGATTTGCTTGACGTCCTCGCTGAAGAACTTGGCGATGTCTTCATAGGCCGACCAGTTCACCGGCACGCCGAGGTCGTAGCCGTATTTTTCCTTGAACTTGGCTTTCAGCTCCGGCCGCTCGAACCAGTCAGCGCGGAACCAGTACAGGTTGGCGAATTGCTGGTCGGGTAACTGGTAGATCTTGCCGTCCGGCGCGGTGGTGAAGGAGATACCGATAAAGTCCTTGATATCCAGGGTCGGCGAGGTGAAGTTCTTGCCTTCGTTGGCCATCAGGTCAGTGATGGATTCGGTTTTGCCGTAGCGAAAGTGCGTACCGATCAGGTCGGAATCGTTGACCCAGCCGTCATAGATGTTCTTGTCGGACTGCATCTGGGTTTGCAGCTTTTCCACCACATCGCCTTCCTGCAGCAGGTCGTGGGTCAGCTTGATACCGGTGATTTCACTGAAGGCCTTGGCCAGCACCTTGGATTCGTATTCATGGGTGGTGAGGGTTTCCGACACCACGTTGATCTTCATCCCACGGAACGGTTCGGCGGCCTTGATGAACCACTTGAGTTCCTCGAGCTGCTGGTCGGCCGTGAGGGTCGACGGCTTGAACTCGCTGCCGATCCATTTTTTCGCCGCATCTTCATACGCATCGGCCCAGGCCGTGGCGCTCAAACCACTGAGGGCCAGTACGGCGGCCAATGAAATGCTATGTCGCAGCTTATTGTTTTTATCGAACATAGAGACCTCCTGGTTGATTTCAAAAGGGACTACAAACGCCACACACCCCTTGTAGGAGCGAGCTTGCTCGCGAAAAACGCCCAGACACCGCGCACGCCCAGAAACGCCGCGTTATCGTTGACAAATTTCGCGAGCAAGCTCGCTCCTACAGGGAATAGAGGCATCCGCACTAGCCCCAACGCATCACACACAACAGCCATACAAGGGAGAGCGCGGACGCCACCCAGATGCTCCAGTCGGTTACGCCGATCACCAGCAGGTGCAGGTAGGCGCTACCGAGAAGACCGATAAACAAACGATCACCACGGGTGGTGCTGATCGGCAGAAACCCGCGCCGAGGGATACTCGGCGCGCGCAATTCCCAAGTGGTCATGCCCGCCAGAATCAGGGCGATACCGCCAAAGAACAGCGCGGTGGGGGTGGTCCAGGCCATCCATTCCATCATCGACTCCTCAGACCCGGCCCAGGGCAAAGCCCTTGGCCACGTGGTTGCGTACAAACCAGATCACCAGCATGCCGGGCAGGATGGTCAACACCCCCGCCGCCGCCAGCACGCCCCAGTCGATCCCCGACGCCGAGACGGTGCGGGTCATCACCGCCGCGATGGGCTTGGCATTGACCGAAGTCAGGGTGCGTGCGAGCAGCAGTTCGACCCAGGAAAACATGAAGCAGAAAAACGCCGTCACGCCGATGCCGGAGCCAATCAATGGGATAAAAATCTTCACAAAGAACTTGGGGAAGGAGTAGCCGTCGATGTAGGCGGTTTCGTCGATTTCCTTGGGCACACCCGACATGAAGCCTTCGAGAATCCACACCGCCAATGGCACGTTGAACAGGCAGTGCGCCAGGGCCACCGCGATATGCGTGTCGAACAGGCCGATGGACGAATACAGCTGGAAAAACGGCAACAGAAACACCGCCGGCGGCGCCATGCGGTTGGTCAGCAGCCAGAAAAACAGGTGCTTGTCGCCCAGGAAGCGATAGCGCGAGAACGCATACGCCGCCGGCAGCGCCACGCTCAAGGAGATCAGTGTGTTCAGGCTCACGTAGTACAGCGAGTTGAGATATCCGGTGTACCAACTCGGGTCAGTGAAGATCACCTTGTAGTTGGCCAGGGTGAAATCCTGCGGAAACAGCGTCAGCCCACCGAGGATTTCGGTATTGCTTTTGAAGGACATGTTCAGCAGCCAGTAGATCGGCACCAGCAGGAACAGGATGTAGATCAGCAGCGGTATGACTTTGCGCTTGCTCATGTTGGTGGCCTCAGCGGTTGGCGTCGGAATGGGTCATGGCGGTGTAGAACAGCCAGGACACCAACAGGATGATCAGGAAGTACACCAGGGAAAACGCCGCGGCCGGGCCCAGGTCGAATTGGCCGACAGCCATCTGAGTCAGCGTCTGGCTGAGGAACGTGGTGGCGTTACCCGGCCCGCCACCGGTCAGTACGAAGGGCTCGGTGTAGATCATGAAACTGTCCATGAAGCGCAGCATCACCGCGATCAGCAGCACACTTTTCATCTTCGGCAGTTGGATATGTCGGAAAACCGCCCAGGCCGACGCCCGATCGATACGCGCCGCCTGGTAGTACACATCTGGAATAGCGCGCAGCCCCGAGTAGCACAGCAGCGCCACCAGGGAGGTCCAGTGCCAGACATCCATCACCAGCACCGTGACCCAGGCGTCCATGGTGTTGGCCGCATAGTTGTAGTTGATGCCCAGCGCATTGAGGGTAGAGCCGAGCAGGCCGATATCGGCGCGGCCGAAAATCTGCCAGATGGTGCCCACCACGTTCCACGGAATCAGCAACGGAATGGCGAGGATGATCAGCACCAGCGACGACCAGCGGCCCTTGGTCGGCATGGTCAGGGCGATGGCGATGCCCAGCGGGATTTCGATCAGCAGCACGCACGCCGAGTAGATGAACTGGCGCAGCAGCGAGTCGTGCAGACGCGGGTCGAGCAGCACCTGTTTGTACCAGTCGGCGCCGACGAAATAGCGGCTGGACTGGTCGAAAATGTCCTGCACCGAGTAGTTGACCACCGTCATCATCGGGATCACCGCACTGAATGCCACCAGCAGGAACACCGGCAACACCAGCCACCAGGCCTTGTTGTTCTGCACCTTGTTCATGGCCGCACCTCCAGCAGGTAATCGTCGGCGTAGAGCATCAGCCACTGCGCGGGGAAGCTGATAGAAGCTGTGCCTTCGGGCACCGGTTTGTCTTCGGCCAGGCGCACTTTCAGGGTGGCGCCGTCCAGGTTCAGGGTCAGGATCTTGTAGGTGCCGAGGTCCTCAATATGGGTGACGTCGGCTTGCAGCGCGTCGGGGTTATGCTCATCCCACACATGAATGAATTCCGGGCGGATGCCCACCTGCAAGGTCGTGTAGGGCGTGTCGGCGAGGCGTTGCTGCACGGCCTCGGACAACCGCAGATGGGTGTCGGCAAAGCGCACTCCGCCGGCCTCGGCCTGCACTTCGATCAGATTCATCCCAGGGCTGCCGATGAAATAGCCGACAAACGTATGGCTCGGCCGCTCGAACAAATCCCGCGGCGTGCCGAATTGCACGATTTGCCCGCCGTACATCACCGCGATCTTGTCGGCGAAGGTCGAGGCTTCCAGTTGGTCGTGGGTCACGTAGACCATGGTGATATTGAACTGCTCGTGGATCTGCTTGAGCTTGCGTCGCAGTTTCCATTTGAGGTGCGGGTCGATCACCGTCAGCGGTTCATCGAACAGGATCGCCGAGACGTCGTCGCGCACCAGGCCCCGGCCCATGGAGACTTTCTGTTTTTCGTCGGCGGTGAGGTTGCGTGCCTTTTTGCTCAGCAGGCTTTGCAGGTCGAGGACTTCGGCAATTTCCTGCACCTTGCTGTGAATTTTCGCCTCGGCCATGCCCTGGTTACGCAACGGGAAAGCCAGGTTGTCGAACACCGTCATGGTGTCGTACACCACCGGGAACTGGAACACCTGGGCGATGTTGCGTTTTTCCGGGGTCAGCTCGTTGACCACTTTATGGTCGAACAGCACGTGCCCTTCGGACGGGCTGAGCAGGCCGGAGATGATATTGAGCAGGGTTGATTTGCCGCAGCCCGAAGGCCCGAGCAAGGCGTAGGCGCCGCCCTGCTCCCATACGTGGTTCATTTCCCGAATGGCGTAGTCCTCGGGACCTGTCGGCGTAGGGCTGTAGCTGTGCGCCAGGTTCTGCAAATGGATCTCAGCCATCAGGCAACCCTCGCGACACGGCGTCCGGGGGCCTGGACCAAGCGGCCCTGGCCATCGAACACAAACAGTTTATGGGTGGGGATATACACACGGATCGGCGCGTCGACGTCGTACTCATGCACCCCCGGCAAGTGCAGCACCAGCAGGAAATGCTCGCTGCGCACATGCAGGAAGGTTTCCGAGCCGCTGATCTCGGCGACTTCCACGGTCACCGCCAGTTCGAGGTCGTCGTCGTTGCTGGGCACCAGGCTGATATGGCTGGGGCGCACGCCAAAGCGGAACTCGCCCTCGCCGATGGGACGCAGGTCAACATTGAGTGGGAAGTGTACGAAATTGGCGAAGCTCACTTCATTGCCGCGGATGCTGCCCGGCATCAGGTTGATCGGCGGTTCGGAAAACAACTCGGCGGCCAATACGGTCTGCGGCTGGTGATAGACCTCGGCCGCCTTGCCGCTCTGGATCACCCGGCCTTCGTGGAGGATGGTGGTGGTGCCGCCGAGTGCCAGCGCTTCGTTGGGCTCGGTGGTGGCGTAAATCGCAATGGTGTGGCGGGCCTTGAACAGCTCGCGCATTTCCTGACGCAGCTCTTCGCGCAGTTTGTAGTCCAGATTCACCAACGGCTCATCGAACAGGATCAGTTCGGCATCCTTCACCAACGCGCGGGCCATCGCCGTGCGTTGCTGCTGGCCGCCGGACAGCTCCAGCGGGTGGCGCTTGAGGAACTTCTCGATGCGCAGCATCTTCGCGGTTTCCAGCACCTTGCTCTGGATCAGCTCGTTGGACACACCGGCCTGGCGCAACGGCGAGGCGATGTTCTCGAACACGGTCATGGTCGGGTAGTTGATGAACTGTTGATACACCATCGACACGTTGCGCAGGCGCACCGGTTTAGCGGTGACATCCACGCCGTTCATCAGGATGCGACCGCTGTCGGGCTTGTCCAGGCCGGCCATCAGGCGCATCAGGCTGGTCTTGCCGGACAGGGTGCGACCGAGCAGCACATTGAAGGAGCCGGCCTCGAAACGCAGGTTGGCGTCGTCGATCCAGGTCTGGCCTTCGATGACGCGGGAGACATGTTCCAGGGTCAATGACATGACACGCCCTTTTTTATTATTGGAATGAATCTGGCCAGTGGTCACAGCGAGTTTCGTGCCAACCGCAGCAGGTGCTTGATCCACAAGGAAATGCCCTGAAAGCGAGGTTCGGGAGCGAACAAAAATGAACAATTCGGACTGAACAACTGAACACTCAGCGGGTTGACAATGAACAGTTCTGAACAACACTGTTTGAACCCGATTGACTGAACAACGCAGAACACATGTGGGAGGGGCGGTGCGACGATTCGACTTGCCCCCTCCCACATTGACCGGGTGACATCCGTTAGATTGCGCAAGACCCAAAAACAATAAAAAGAAGGTCTCCATGGCCGAACCGCTGACTCACGACACCCTCATCCAGGAGTCCTGGCGCCGCTGCCGCGCATTCGGCCTGGACCACCAGAGCCCACCCAGCTTTGACCAACTGCCCGCCGAGGGCATCAGCCAATTGCTGGAGAGCCAGCATTCCCTGGTGCAGACCACCCACCAGGAAGTGTTGCCTTACTACGAGAACATCCTGAGCAACTCCAACTGCCTGATCATGCTGGCCGACAACCAGGGCCAGGTTTTGACGTCGTGGGGCACCCAGCGCTTTATCGACCCCAAGTTGGCCCGTGGTTTCAGCCCCGGCGCCAGTTGGATGGAGCGTTCCAGCGGCACCAATGCCATCGGCACCGCGCTGGCCTGTGCCCAGGCGGTGCATATCGAACACGATGAACACTTCCTCAAGGCCAACCGCTTCATGACCGGTTCGGCGGCGCCGATCTTCGACGCCCAGCGCGAAATCATCGCAGTGCTGGACGTGTCCAGCGACAGCTACCTGCCGCCCTCCCACACCCTGGGCATGGTCAAGATGATGAGCCAGACCGTGGAAAACCGGCTGATCCTCAACCTGTTTCGCGGCGAGCATTTCCAGCTGACCTTCAACACCGGGCTGAACAACCTCGACAGCCAATGGGCGGGCTTGCTGATCTTTGATGAAAGCGGCCAGGTGTTATCGGCCAACCGCCGCGCCGACAACCTGCTGGGCATCAGCCTGTCGCGGGTGATGATCGACCGCTTGTTCAAGGTGTCGATGCTGGAGTTACTGAATCAGCCGGAGGGTTTGCCGTTCTCCTTGCAGGCGGCCGGCCGCAATCGTTTCCAGTGTTTATTGAAGCGGCCCAAGCAGATGCCGGTACACGCGCGGGTTTTCAGCGAACCGGCGCCGCCGCAAGCCGCACCGATCAGCCTCAAGACCCTGCATTTTGGCGATGTGCGCGTGGAAAAAGCCGTGCGCCAGGCCGAACGCCTGCTGGAAAAGGACATTCCGCTGCTGATCCACGGTGAAACCGGCGTGGGCAAAGAGGTATTCGTCAAAGCCCTGCACCAGGCCAGTTCGCGCAGCCAACAGGCATTTATCGCGGTGAACTGTGCGGCGATTCCCGCTGAGCTGGTGGAATCGGAACTGTTCGGCTACGAAAAAGGCGCCTTCACCGGCGCCAATCAAAAAGGCAGCGTCGGCCTGATCCGCAAGGCCGACAAGGGCACGCTGTTTCTCGACGAGATCGGTGATATGCCACTGCCGACCCAGGCCCGCTTGCTGCGGGTCTTACAGGAACGCTGCGTGCAACCGGTGGGCAGCAGCGAGTTGTTCCCGGTGGATTTGCGCATCATCTCCGCCACCAACCATGTGCTACGCGAGCAGGTGCAAGCCGGGCGCTTCCGTGAGGATTTGTACTACCGCATTGGCGGGCTGACCCTGGAGTTGCCACCACTGCGCGAGCGCACTGACAAGCAGGCGTTGTTCCAACAACTGTGGCAGCAACACCGCGAACCGAAGCAATGGGCCGGGCTGAGCGCCGAGGTGCTGGCGTTGTTCGAGCAGCACCCGTGGCCGGGCAATTTGCGCCAGGTCAGCAGTGTGTTGCAGGTGGCGTTGGCCATGGCCGAGGAGCAGCCGATCCGCCCGGAGCATCTGCCGGACGACTTCTTCGTCGATCTGAACGTGACGGCGCCGCTGCCCGCCAGCGCGCCTCTGGAGGACAGCATTGACCTGACGCGGCGCTTGAAAGCGGCAGGCGGGAATATTTCCCACCTGGCGCGGGAACTCGGCGTGAGCCGCAACACCCTGTACAAGCGCCTGCGCCAAGGCAATGACTGAAACCCGGGCAGCAATCGACCGCTGCCCTCAGGCTTGAAACCGCCTCGCCCGCACGCGACACTGCGCCGCTCCATCACGAGGACACCGCCGATGACCGCAACCGCCGCCACCGTTTCTGCACGGGAGGCTTATCAAGTGCTCAAGGATATGGCCCTGGAAACGCGGGTCATCAGCGCCTGCGCGGCAGCGGATGACACGGTGAGCGTGGAAACCGACGGCTGGCGGATGGTGCTGCTGACCCAAGGCGCGATGCTGGTGGGGTGCCAGCACTGCCGCTCACCCGACGGGCGGCATGGCTCATTGGACAGCTGGCAACGCTATGGCACCAACCCAGTGGCATTGATGAGTACGTGGGAGCACGCGCAAGTCGAGCGCCTGTTGTCGGTGTCTCAGCGCCAGCTCCACGACACGCCGGTGTAGATGCCCCGACCGTCCCCGGGCGTGGAGCGGGCGGCGTCCAGGCCATTGTCGTCATAACCCGGGGTGACGGTGTTGGCGTAGCGGCGGTTGGTCAGGTTGCGCAGGTCGACCCAGGCTTGCCAGTCCTGCTGCGGGGCGTCGTAGCCGAACGTGGCGCCGAGTAAGGTATAGGCCGCCGCGTAGTAGGAATTGGCGTAATCCACCGCCACCCGCGAGGAATGCTCGGTGTTGAGGCTGGTGTAGAAACCGGTCGGATGGCTGTAGCGCAACTGTGCCTGGTAGTAGTGCTTGGGAATACCCGGCAAGGTGTTGTCGCCGAAGCGGTCGTCGTTGCGGTAGTGGAAGTCGCTGAAGGTGTAGGCCTGGCGCAGGGCGAGCTTACCGCTGCCGCCGCCGTCCCACAGCGGGCTGAGCAGGCTCAGTTCGACACCTTGGTGAACCGTGGGGCTGGCGTTGGCCTCGGCGAGGATCGCGTTGCTGGTGGGGGTCTGGGCCTGGGTTTCAACGGTGAGCAACTCGTGGCGCACTTCCGAGCGGTACAGTGCCAGGTCCCATTGGCCGAACCACGCGTCACCACGGCCGCCGACTTCCAGGGTGGTGGCGGTCTGGTTTTTCAAACTCACGCCTTCGCGTTGCAGGCCGGTGGCCGGGCCGCTGCCCGGCCCGAAGTATTTGTTGGAACCCCAGATCATCGACCAGGCATGCGGCGGCTCGACCGAGCGGCTCAGGTTGCCGTACACCTGCAATTGCGGGGTGAAGTCATAGCGCAGGCCGATGCGCGGCGCATAGTCCCAGTCATGTTGACTGAGCGGCGCCTGGCCGTCGGGATAGGTCACCTGGGTTTCGCGGCGGGTGTAGATCGCCGCCAGGCCGGTGGTCAGCCACAGGTCCGGGACCAGTTCCAGGTCGTTGCCGATATGCAGCACCGTGTCGGAGCCCAGGTAGCTGTAGTCGCGGGTCTTGGTGCCGGGGGCATAGCCTGCGGTATTGCCGACAGGAATTCGCACGTATTCCGACGCGCCATTGTTGGGCATCGCCTGGGTGGTGCGCAGGCCGATCATGGTTTTACTGTCGTGACCGAACAGGGTGTCCTGGCGAATGTAGTTCAGCGTGCCGCTGATATCGGTGTAGGCGACTTTCAGGCGATTGGTGCCCTCGCGCAGGTCCATCGGGTAGTCGTGATAGGCCAGGCCGACTTCGAGCCGTGCGTTGTCGTCGAGCTGCAACGTGGTCTTGTTGGCGATCCAGGTGGAGCCCGGTTGCAGGCGTTTTGAATCGCGGGCGGCGTTGAGGCTGTTGGCGGCACGCGGATCATGGCTGATCTGGTAGCGCGTGAGCTTGCCTGGCGTGTCGTTGGTGGTTTCGCGGTAGCGAAAGTAAAAGCGCGTCTCCAGGTTCGGGTTGAAACGGTAGCCGAAGTTGGCCGCGACGCCCTTGCCCGTGCCGGCGCTCTGCTGCTGATAGCCGTCGGATTCGGAATCGGTGAGGCTGATGCAATAGTCGGCATCCCCCAGCACCTGGCCCGAACTGATCTCGCGCTGGGCATAACCACGGCTGCCTGCTTCGTAGCGCACTTGCAGCTTGGGCGCGTCGTAGCCGGTGTGGGTCACGTAATTGACCGCCCCACCCAGGGCCAGCGCGCCCTGATCAAAGCCGTTGGCACCGCGCAGCACCTCGACGCGGCTTTGCCACAAGGGGTCCTTGAGTTCATAGGGCGTACCGCCGGGGCCCGTCAGCGGCAAGCCGTCGAGCGTCTCGTACAACCCGGAAGCATGGGCGCCGGGGCTGCGGTTGAGGCCCGAGCCACGGATCGAGAGTTTGACGCCTTCATTATTCGCCGCCTTGGCGTACACCCCGGCCTGATACTTGAACACGTCCTCGTTGGTGCTCACCCGCCCCTGTTGCACGCTGCCCATGTCGATGTAATTGGTGCCGCCGGGCACGCGCTTGAGCTGCGCCTGCGCCACTTCAGCCGCGCTGGCTTCGCTGGTGGTGACTTCGACCGGCGCCAGTTGCAGGTCTTCGGCCTGCACAAGGGAACTGAGGGTCAGGGCAGCAAAAAGCAGCGGGGGTTGGCGCAGCAACATGGGGCGGGTCCTTGGAATGCGGGGGCGTGAAGGCCAGGCCTGGCACGCGAACTGTGATGGGAAGACCGGGACGCTCGCCAGGTCACGCCTTATTCACGGCGCAGAGCCTTCCCGACCCCTGAAAAAACTACCTGTCTCCTAGCCCGCGGCGGACGCCAGCGCGCGCATGAAGTCATCCGCCTCCGACCCCGCCGGAAAGCGGAACCCGTACATTTCGTCGGTCGTCAGAATGCTGTTGAGGGCGTCGCGAAATTGCGCCTCAGTCGGCGACTCCTGCAGCAGTTTGTGTGCCGGTAACAACAGCTCGGCAGAGACGCCTTGCGCACTCGCGGCGTCAATCACCGCAAACAGGATAAATCGCAGGCGAATTTCGCGATCCGTGGGCCAAACCGTTTTTCGCTTACCCAAGGTAGGGCCTCATATTTAAGAAAAGTCCGAGGCTATTGCCGACAGATGGGCGTTTCAAGCAGTGCAGTGCAAGATAGGGCACTTCCTACAGAGGAAACGGAAACACCGCACTCAACGGCCCTAACGCTCACTGCACCGGCAGAAAATTCATCAGCAACAGGCTTTGCGCGTAATTGACGCCAATGCGTCGGTAGCGCTCATCGAGCATCTGGGTCAGCAGGTCGAGCCGCGCGACGATCTTGCCGAACTCGACGGCGAAACTGAGGTTGCTGCCCTCCTCCGAGATCTCGTTGGAAAACAGCAGCAGCACGCCATTGGCATCCTGACGCTGGCTGAGCAGCCAGGTGGCCTTTTCGATATTGCGCGCCGCGTTGCTGACGAATTGCGGGTTGATCGTGTCAGAGATATAGAACCGGGTGCGCCCGCCATGCGCAGTCACCAGCATGCTGCCAATCGCATAGATAAACGCTCCGACCCGATCGCCGCGAAACTCGGGGCTCAAGGAGTAACTCAGGGCCGCCAGATCGCGACGATCCCCCAGGGCGGGCAGCGGTTGACGGTTTTCGATGGCCGAACGGATTTCCCGCGCCGCGCTCACCGCGTCCAGGTAACCCGACTGCCGCCACTGGTTGGGGTTGCGCAGGTACAGCTTGTTCATCAGCAAATACAGGCTTTGCAGGTTATCGCGCATGCCGAGGGTGGCCATGCGGTCGACGCTGGTCTGGAGAAACTCATCAGGCTTGCCATTGCTGAATTGCCTGGCGATATCGCGCCCCTGTTGCTGGCTGCAGGCGGTGGTGCAGAGCAGAAACACGAGGACGAGCCAGCGCGGGCGGTTCATCCATCGGCAGGTAAGAGGCGGGAACGTATGATCCATCGGCACCAGGTCTAGTTCTTATGTCCACACGCAGTATGAGTATGGCTGGGATAGAGATAGATCCGAAAAATCCGAAAAAGTGCAGGATTGGGCAACAGAACATCCGGAAGGTCATGAGAAATGCCCAGCGCATGTCAGTGGGTTTCGCAACAAAGCGACCTCAGGGCCGGTCGGCACCCGAATCAGCACAAGCGCGTAACGATCCGCAGATTCAGGCTGCCAAAACGGGAACCTCAACCTTGTAGGGCAAGCGTCGGACATAGCCTCCCGCCGACAAAGAACGCGTTATACAAACAAAAACGCCAGCTTCAGCAGAGCTGAAACTGGCCGTCAATGCGTTGCGTCCTCCGGGCTTGACCGGCGATCGTCCGCTTAGAAAATCGAGATTGGGTAATCCACGATCAGACGGGTTTCGTTGTAATCCCCTTCCGCCTGATCAGCGTTACCGCGGTGCCAGGCTTGACGCACGCGCATCGACAAATCTTTGACTGGGCCGCTCTGTACCACGTATTTGGCTTCAAAGTTGGTTTCATGGTGCTTGCCGTCAGCACCATAACCATAGGCACGGTAGGCGCTGCCGACCGGCATGTGCGTGCCGTCGATATTGTCACCGTTGAGGTAGCGCGTCATAAAACTCAGCCCTGGCACGCCATAAGTCGCCATGTTCAAGTCGTAACGGGCCTGCCAGGACTTTTCGCCTGGGCCGTTAAAGTCAGAATATTGAACCGAGTTGGCCAGGAAGATGGAGTCGGCCAGATCACCCGACTTGTTATTACCCACGGCCACATAGTCGAACGGCGTGTCGCCGTGAACTTTCTGGAACGCCAGTGTGACGGTATGAGCACTCAGGAAAGAGTACGCCGCTGCCAACGACCAAGTGGTGTTGTTGATGGAACCGGCTTTGGACTGGCCGGAATCGGTGGTGCGGTAGATGTTGAAGTCCAGGTTCAATGATTGATCGGCAGTGAACGGAATCGTGTAGTTGGCATTACCGTAGTATTGATGCCAGACGTCCTTGAGGTCCGAGGCAAACACGCTCATGGACAAGTTATCGGTCAGCGTGTACTTGCCACCGAGGTAGTCAATGCTCTTGGCCGGTATGTTGGCATAACCGGCATACAATTCGTGGCTATTGTTGGTCGTGGTCGGACCGTTACTGCTGGTGAAGTGCCCGGCGTCGAAGTTCAACCCTTCAATTTCGCTGCTCAACAGGTTGAAGCCAGTTGCTGTTTGAGGCGTGGCGCGAGTACCCGCCGTGGCCAGGACCGGGTTGTTGGGCTGCAAGTTGCCATAATGCAGTTCAGTCTTGGAGAACCGTGCCTTGATCGACGCGCCTGCACTGCTGAAGTCATTCTCCGGCCGGCCGTTGCTGTCGACCGGCAAGTTGCCAGAGCCTGCATTGCCTTTGCCACCGTCCAACTTTACGCCCCAGTATCCGTAAGCATCCACACCAAAACCGATGGTGCCTTGGGTGAAGCCGGAGGAGAAGTTGCCTTGCATCACCTGCAACCAATCCTGTTTATCACCCGCCGAATTCTTACCGTCACGATCAAAATAAAAGTTGCGAAGCAGCAGGTTCAAACTACTGCCTTCAACAAACCCCTTGGCAGTCGCTTGGTCCTCCACACCCGCGGCTGACGCTAGTTGACTAGCACCCAGCGAGACCGTCAGCGCCACCAAATTCCACTTAAAAGACATTGTTTGTTCCCCTGTTTTTAATAGAGCTGCCTCGTCTCTCAACGCACAGTCAGCAGGGTCTCCCCTGAAGTCAGGCGGTCAAAAGCGAAGAGTCATAAGTCGATGGCAGATGAGAAGGTTTCTAAGTCGCAACGCATTGACTGCGCAGCGCAAGGTACCGTTTTATAACGGTTTATTTTTAGTACAGGGCAGAGCCTAAGGTGAAAAACTTATAACACTTTCCCGCCGATGGAATGACCTCGTTTCCCGTGAAAGTAATTTTCCATTTCTGTAACAATTCAGGTTTATACAAGAAAGCCGGACGCGTGAAATGAGCTGGACATCGATGTTTCGCATACATCTAAAGTCCCAACTGCACGATGAAAACGGCACGCTCTGAGCCTGGATATCCGCAAAGGGCAGAACTGATTCCGGCGTTCTTGGGGCTCCCTTATCGAGAGCGGCGAATGCCGCAATATTTAAAGCAACGTTGTGCTAGCGTACCTGTAGGACGGATTACATGATGGTCTTAGACGCATGCCTCGAGGTCGATACGACTACAAGCCTCGAGACAGGACATCACATTGCTATAGAGCCAGCCTGCAGGTATCGCAGCGCCATGGGGGTACAGAACCTGATGACACACATTGCCCCATTGCCCCCCCTTGATTCGAGTCACGATCACCCACTCATAACGGCCGCGCTGTGAACGCTGAGCTACCTCATTCAGGTTCGCAGACGCCGCTTGAGGGTTTGTGCGAGGCGCAGGTGCAGCAACGTCTGGCGCAGGACGGGCCGAACGAACTCCCCGCCTCCCGCCGACGCAGCGCCTTGCGCCTGATGTGTGACGTGGCCTTCGAGCCGATGTTTCTCCTGCTGGTCGCGTGCGGCGCTTTGTACATGGTGCTGGGCGATGTCCAGGAAGCCCTGATGTTGCTGGGCTTTGTCTTCGTCGTGATGAGCATCAGCTTTGTCCAACAGCGACGCAGTGAACGCTCCCTGAATGCGTTGCGGGACCTCTCCAGCCCAAGGGCTAAAGTGCTAAGGGAAGGTAAGGAGTGCAGCGTTCCCTCGCGGGACCTGGTTGTTGGCGATGTTGTAATGCTGGCTGAAGGCGATCGCGTACCCGCTGACCTGCAACTGACAACATGCGCCAACCTATCAATTGATGAGTCCTTGCTGACCGGAGAATCCATGCCAGTCAGCAAGCTGGTCGCGCCGCAGTCTCATACACTTGGTGATCCAGCGCCGCCGCCAATGGATGCGGCCCTAGCGCAGGCATTTTCAGGCACATTGGTCACGTGCGGCACCGCCCAGGGACGTGTCACCGCCACAGGCGAGCGCAGTGCGCTGGGCCGGATTGGCCAGTCACTGGCAGACATCGAGGTGGAACCCACCCCGACACAACAGCAAACGCGTCGTGTGGTCAAGCGGGTTGCTGTCATAGGCCTGGCGCTGGCGGCGGCGCTCGCTATCGCTTTCGGGCTGCTGCGCGGTGACTGGCTGCATGGGATGCTGGCGGGCCTGACGCTGGCGATGGCAATCCTACCGGAGGAGTTGCCGGTTGTACTGACGCTCTTTCTAGGCCTCGGCGCCTGGCGACTCGCCCGTGAGAAGGTGTTAGCGCGTAGCATCCCTGCCGTCGAATTGCTCGGTGCGACCACCGTCTTATGCGTCGACAAGACCGGTACGCTGACGGCTAACAGAATGACGGTCAGGCGCCTTTGGTCCGAGGAGGCTGAGTATGAAGTCGCCAGGGACGGTACTGACGGCGGCACGCCTTTGCAGGAGGCGCTCCATGGTGTGCTTGAGTACGCGGTTCTCGCCAGCCACCGGCATGCTTTCGACCCGATGGAGTCGGCCATCGGCGAGACCGGGCAGAGCCTGCTGGCGCTCACCGAGCACCTTCACGCCGACTGGACGCTGATCGACGACTATCCCTTGTCACCCCAGATGCTGGCAATGTCGCGGGTCTGGCAATCGCCGAATCAACGAGAGCGACTCATTGCTGCAAAGGGAGCGCCCGAGGCAATCGTCGATTTGTGCCATATGGATCCCGTTCGCAGCGCGCGCATTGCGGCTCAGGTGCTGGCGATGGCGGCAGACGGGCTTCGCGTTCTCGGCGTCGCACAGGCGACCTTCGCCGCCGAGGTATTGCCCGGTTTACAGCACGACTTCGACTTCAGGTTTCTAGGATTGGTCGGGCTCGAAGATCCGATTCGTCCAGATGTGCCGCAGGCTATTGCCGAGTGCCGAGCCGCAGGCATCCGTGTGGTGATGATGACGGGCGACCACCCGGCCACAGCGATGTCGGTCGCCAGGCAGGCCGGGCTGGGCACCGATGCGCCGGTGATCACTGGAACCGAACTGTCCACACTGAACGATTCTGAACTGGCCGCACGACTGATCACCACGCAGATCTTCTGCCGTGTTCAGCCAGAGCAGAAACTGCGCCTGGTACGCGCGTTCCGTGCACAGGGTGATGTCGTCGCCATGACCGGCGACGGTGTCAACGACGCGCCTGCGCTGAAGGCAGCCGATATTGGCGTTGCGATGGGTGCGCGTGGCACCGAGGTCGCACGCGAGGCGGCCGCACTGGTTTTGCTCAATGATGATTTCGAGTCGTTGGTGACCGCCGTGCGCTATGGCCGCCGCATTTTCGCCAACTTGCGCAAGGCGATTGTGTTTGTGGTGGCCGTACACGTGCCGATCGTCGGCCTATCGATGCTTCCAGTGCTTTTCGGCTGGCCGATGGTGCTGATGCCGGCGCACATTTTGTTCTTGCAACTGATCATCGACCCCGCCTGCTCGGTCGTGTTTGAGGCCGAACCGCTTGAGCCGGATGCGATGAAGGCTCCTCCACGTCGAAAGGAGCAACGGTTGTTCGACAGCGCAGTGATGATACGCGGCCTCTGCCAGGGCATTGGCTTACTGATACTGCTTCTCGCGACGTATGCAAGTATGAGGTTCTTTGCGCCGGTTGCGTCTGAGCGAGATGAGCTTGCGAGAACACTGACCTTCGTCGTCCTGGCGCTGGCCAACCTCGCCCTGATCCATACCAATAAGTCATGGGGCCGCACGCGCTGGGTGGGGCCTGGCGCGTTTGGCACCCAGCTCAGTTGGATCGCTTTCGCAACGTTGGCCATGTTGGCGATAGCGCTGTTTTTTCCGCCGGTTACCCAGCTGTTCTCATTCGTGACACCCGCGCCAGTACTGCTACTTTTCGCATTTGGCATCGTCGCGCTGAGCGTAATGTGGTTCGAAGTCGTGAAATGGCTAATACGAATGAGGAGCGGGCATAGCGACTGAGCGAAGCCTTTCGTGCTGATCCCCGAGTTCGCCAGGGGCTGCACATGTCGCAACCCAGGCGAGGTTTGTTCAGCAGCTAATCGCTTAGATTGGCTCCCAGCTTTGGAAAAGCAAACCGGATCAGCAGCGCAGCATCGGGCCCTTCGCCCGTGAGAGTAATCTCCGCACCTCGAACATTATCGGGTAACGCGGCGAGTGGACTCGTCACGTTGGCGAACCTCTTACTCGGGTCAACGCCTTCATAAAAGGTGTACGTCAGGATTCGAACCCTGGAATCGCCAGTAACGTTCACCGGCTTCCAG
The DNA here is from genome assembly GCF_002028325.1 of Pseudomonas veronii. Taxonomy (NCBI): domain Bacteria; kingdom Pseudomonadati; phylum Pseudomonadota; class Gammaproteobacteria; order Pseudomonadales; family Pseudomonadaceae; genus Pseudomonas; species Pseudomonas veronii. The sequence goes on from NZ_CP018420.1 coordinate 4,254,445, forward strand.
GAATCCAAAGTAACTTTTTAAAACAATACGTTAGACTCTAATAATTACCGCACCAAGGCACTTTTGAATGCGTTGGAGCCCGCGCCGATCATGGGGCGCATAAGGTTGCAGAAATCATTCCGCCCTCCCCCGCGTGCTGCCGATCGAACACTATCGCCAATAGTCGTAGTGAAACATCCGGGGGCCGCTGATAATCTGCGACCACGTTCGCCAGCCGTTTAGGGATGGAGGCGAAAATAGAAGCCCTGGAGCCGCGAACCTCCGGGGCTTTGCTTTTTTGGCGCAGGCTGACACCCAACTCTTCTGGGCATTTTTCCTTTGGCCCTAAATTGTTCAGGGCGCTGGGCGAAATCCCTTTCAGTACCGACATGGCCGAAATCGGAATGGTTGTGATGTGCCTTGATCTTTCCCGATAGACACGTTCGATTGCCCCCCGCCGGATTGTTTGGTTGTCATGGATTTGGTGTGTTTGTGCATTGGCGTAGCCGTGAAGCAAGCCTACGATCAGCCCCTGAGACAGCCGACCTTGCGATTGCTCATGGTCGCGTTTAGCGCGGATACAAAAACGCCCGCGTGGCGGCGGGCGTTTGGCATAGATCGTCGAAGCGTTATCGCCTTAATCGAAGGCGCCGTTGAGGACTTCGTAGATTATGCCGGAAGCAATTGCGACCAGTATCAAGTCCGTGCCTGCCTGCTGCCATTCGTAGCCGTCGTAATGTGGAAGTCTGCCCAGCAATCGACCATCAAGTTTCTTGGCGATGCCTGGAGGAAGAGGCTTCCCTCTGGCGAGGTTCTTTTGTATTCCGGGTGGCAGTGAAGGGCCTGGGCTCCAGTAGTCACGGTAGCCGCCGAGCACTCCCAATACGCTGCCGCGGTCAATGCTTGGCCCGCGAGACCAGTCGTCTCCGCTGGAACCTTTCCCCTTATTACCCTGGTTGCCATGACCTTGACCACCTTGTGAGTTGCCTTTTCCATTGCCTTGACCTTTCCCATTGCCAGGGTCTGCGAGTGCATCCACCGAGCCAACGGCCAAAGTAAGGCAGATAGCAGCTACAAGCGTGCGTGATCTAAACATGACTGTCTTCTCCGGAAGGGAATGCTCCCTGAAATGTAGACGGTATTGAAGGTTTTGGTTCCGTAATACCCATCCCACTCGCTGCATCCGTTAACGGAGCGTGGCGCCCAACGATAACCGCCGATTAGGCCCCCTCCAGGTTAAAAAACTGCGGAATCAGGTGCTGCTTTCGATTTCACCAATCGTCGATGCCTTACACCCAGCACTGCCAAACACGTACATACATTCCCCTTGTATTTGATAGCTTAAAGCCATCAAGCGGCATGCCTCATGCGCAGAGCCACCTTGGACAAGACGTGGACGTCTGGCAATCATCACTCATTGGTGAATTGTTTCTATCAGGGAAGAGGATCTGAAGCGGGTGACCGCCACCCCATCCTCCATAGCCAAATGCTCAGGCATGCACGCGCGCCTATGGCTGACCCTGCCCGACCAAAGCGTTAAGCATTGGTGCCTTCCCAGGAATCTGTTTTGCGACCAACAGTCGTTGCCCAGGAGCACCCTCAGGAAATGGATTCCGGAAACCATTCAATAGACGGGGCGAACTCCGAAAAGCCAAACGAGTAGGAACTTAAATATGGAGATTTATAGTATGTCAGCTCAAGAAAATTACGTTGGTGTTGGCGGATGGACTGCTTACCACGAACTGACTCCAAAGGACCATGCTGTATTCAAAGAAGCCTTGGAAGGCTTTGTGGGGGTGCAATACACCCCTGAGACGGTTGCAACCCAGGTCGTCGCTGGCACAAACTATCGCTATCACGCCAAAGCACAGCAGCCTGGTTCGCCAGCAATCTGGGCAGCAATCGTAGAAATCTACGCCCCCCTCAAAGGTAAGCCGCACATCACCCAGATCATCCGCATCTAAGCGCGCTTAACACCCTTCGGGTCACGCGAGGATTGCGGGACTCGAAGGCTGATCGCGCGCCCTTGCTTGTGCTGCGCTTCTGGCTTCTCCCTCCCCTGGAGCCGCAAGCATGACGATTGATGGTATGCGTCCGGCCAAGTCATCTACCCAGCCCTGCAAAGCCAAGGCCTGATGTCCTCTTAATTAGTAGGTGAACACCTTCGCCTGCGAAAACTGGCGCAGAATAGTAGTCTCGTACAGTGCCCTTCCATCATTGCATTGCTGTAGCCGAGTCAGCTCTGCATCAGATGACCCCGCAACATGGCCAGCAACGGATAGGCCGGACGACCACCGTCACCCTTGGATAATGCGGCTCGATCAAGGCAATCAAACCCTTCCAGGGTATAACCCGATCCATCTCAATCAGGAAGCGCTCGCGGCGGGTCTGCTTACGTTTGCCGGCGTACTCGCGCATCCGCGAAGGTCGTCTGCGTCATCGGAAAACTCGACGGGTGGCAGTTGGGTATTTTTGCCAAATCTGGAAGTCTTCTTCAGAGTTTCCTAATTGATTTTAAAGGGTGTTAACAGACCCTCCGTTTGAAAAAATAGATCTTGTACAGCCAGCAGAACTTGCAAATTTTCTCCCCATCAAATTTCAACGTGAGGTGCGGAGGAAGAGCTTCACGATGATGTCAGCCATATGCTAGGATTTGTATGCGTATAGGCTCTTATTTCGAACAGCGCTTACAACCGGGTATTCATATTCCTTATGGAGATAAGTATGGCTACTATTACCGGTGACAGCGGCTACAACGTTTTGTCGGCTACTGAAGCTTCGTATATCGAGTCCTCATTACACAGTTTGGCTTTGGCGTAACTTGCCAGCGGTAGACCTTGTTTAAACAGAAGGAGATTTATTTTATGGATATTTCCAAAGGCATACGTTTAACGACAAACATGTCGCGCAGCATTGCAGACCTGAATCTGCCGCAAGTGAAACTGCCTGCTAATTTCGCTCATACCTTAGAGAATGTGGCTGAAGATCTTCGTAAAGCGGAAGCGGTAGGACGAGGCGAAGGTCGCCTTGTTGCTGATAACTCACCCGAGAATGCAGTTCAAACTGTTGTAAAGAATAACCAGCTTGTTGCCACAATTTATAAATCCGGCGTAGTAGAAATTTCCAATCAGTTCGCTGAAAATTTAAGAAACTTGAGCCTTCCTGATTCAGGAGCGATTCGCGCCACAATGATAGCAGAGGCTGTGGGTGGGGAGGTTTTAGACGTACGCTCTCTTTCTTCGCAATCTCGGTTTTCAACAACCGTATAGATAAAAAAGTGGGGGGGGGTCAGGCACGAGAAGCCATCAACGCATTGGTATGGTCGATCTGGCTCTGCATTTGTATGTCTTACTGTGTAGCCTTAGAGGCGACCTTCAGAGCCGCGTCGAGATCCTGCTCAGCGATGGAAAGAATGATCCATAGATTCTCCATCTCGTAATGATGATCCTTGGATACCGCAGCCATTTTGAGCAAATTCTGTTTATTGATTTCCTCAATTTCGGCGCGGTGCTCCTGGCTTAGGGCGTTCTGACGAACCACGCTCGAACCGAGGGTCGCTGCGACCTCTGCTCTCGCTTTTTTGCTCTCGATTAACGTTAGTACCAGTACACCGGTCACGATCAGAAGCGCACCGATCACGAACACCCAGCCAGCAGAATAACCACCAGTCCCGCTACAACACTTCGCATGTCGTTCCCTCTTTGGTTTGGCGGGACTGTAGCACCTGGCCGCAGAAAGCAAAAAGCCCAGCGCGAGGCTGGGCTCAAAGCAACTAATCTGCAAGAGACTAAGCGTCTGGAACTTCTTTATCGAGTGCAAGCTTTGGATCAGCCACCTCTACCCAGCCTTTCTTCAAATACTCATCTACCACAATTCTACGTATCAAAAAACAGTAGATGATTGGCAGTCCAGCAATAGGTATAGCTGCCCAAGGCGGGCCTGCAAACAGCCCCAACCCTATAGCAATACCCCAGATCAATAAATGGCGCCAAAGGCCGGCGAAGCAAAGATAGAGTGGGCCTAGGAACAATATTGCCAGAACCTGAAACGCATCGACTTCTTCAACCTTGCCATTGTCTAGACTTTTGAAGTATCGGGCCATTGCACTCTCCGTGTGGGGGTTAATTCGGAAAAATAGCACTGGGAAAGCCAGATGCAAAGAGCCCTGCGTGGGGCTGGGCTCTTCTGTTGTGAGCTCAGCCCTTCTTCAGTGCGATGAAAGCACCGCCGACTCCAAAAACAGCACTGTAGCCGGCCCCGCACGGAACGTCGGGTTGTGCTTGGCTGCCTCAAGCATATGCGGAGCGAGATCATGGGCATCAAGCGCTTCTTTTGATGCCCACTTCTCGATCAATACAAAGCTATCGCTGTTTCCGACTACAGGATGGATATCATATTGAATGCACCCTTGCTCAGCCCTGACCAAAGGAGCGAGTTTTTCAAAAGCCGCGAGCTGGTCCGAGCCTCGACCTGGCTGGGTATTGATGATGACGACAAGCCGAACTTCATCAGACATAGGTAACACGCCGCATACTAAAGAGGGGAAAACACAGTACGCTACAACCAAGTACAGATGCAAAAAGCCCAGCGATGAGCTGGGCCTAACTGGTTCAACTAGGCTCCGGTCACGGGAACTCTGCCAGCGTTGCAGTAAGGTAGTTGAATTTTTGATTTAGACTTATCGGCGGACTTCACCGTCCCATAGGCGGTTGCTAATGTGGACACCGCGTCCACTGCCATCTTCAGTCCGGGTGTCGAATCGGCGCCCACCTTTGCCAAGCTACCGTTATCGTTTAGGTCTACCGAGAATTTAGAGGTTTCGAGCCATCCAGCCTCGTAACGGATATAGCTTTCCTGGGCCGCCGGGATTAGCTTCGTTTCAGTGACTTGGACCGCAAAGCAGCCAGTGTTTTCGTCGCCGCCGGCGTAACGTAGCATCTCACCTTCTTTATTCAGGATTTTGTCCTGAATGTAATGCTCCTTTACCTGAACTAGCCGAAAAAAAGGAACACCCTCACAACCATTCTTGCAGTCAGATTGCTCATACGTGACAATTTTCCCTGAGCATCCTGCCAGCACGGCTATCACTGAAAAAATCATAAACCGTTTCATGCCCACTTCCTCCCCTATATGGCTTATTGCCACAACAAGATCGTAGCGGGCGCTAGCGGAAGCGCCATTTTTCTACGATCTCACCTGCTGACCTGTCCAGGCATCCAGCGTGAATGGAATGCCAGTGGCGCCGGGGAGCGCGTCGATAGTAGCCTCTGGCCTTCACTCAACCAAGGAATGGTCATGTCGATCAGAAGTCTTGCAAAGAACCTACCCGCCGATCCAAACAACAAGGGTCACGTACTCGGATGAGGCGTGTGCCGTAATGCGACATGGGACTTTGTAGATATTTACGCCTCAAAAGATGCGGCAGATGCCGAAGCTGCAAGGCTCGGCGAGGGTTATTCGGTTGATTTTGGCTCTCATGAGCTGGGTACCGACAACTACCTTGGCGGGCTTACGCCACCGGGCGCGCCAGGCAAACAACGGGGCACTAAAGGTTAACGTATGCGAGCCATAGTAAGGGCGTCGACCAGCACGCCGTCACGGACGGCGTATTTCCGTAGAGTCCCCTCCACTTCAAACCCAAATTTCTGGTAGAGGGCCAAAGCGGCTTCGTTGTCTGAATACACAGTCAGCTCAACCCGGACCAGGTTCATCCAGTTGTCAGCGATGTCTAACACAGCGGCCATCAACTTGGATCCGACACCTTTACCGTGCCAGTCCTGAGCCACGCCCATGTAGACCGACCCGACATGGCTTTGGCGGATTCGCGCGTATTGGTCCAAGCCTATATTGCCGATAACCTTAGCCTGATTGATGGCAACTAGCTGAACGCGACGCTCATCACAGCCCGCTAGACGACTACGCCAAATATCGTTTGGCTGATAGGGCATCTGAAGCACTTGGCGGCATACAGCCGGCTCGTTGTAGAGCGCGGTCACGCCTTCCACGTGAGCATCAGTGAATCGCTCAATGACGATTTCTGCGGATGAGACGGTCACTGTTTTCAATCCTCTGTGAAGCGAATGGCAAAGTAGTTTAGAAAATCACGCCGCCAAAAAGCCAGTACCAAATATATGGCCTTCAAAGGCATTAGCTGACACTAAGCGGAGCAGGAGTTGCATCGCATAGCCCGCATCCAGTAACGCAAACGACAAACCTGGCTCGCACTGCCGGCCAGCGGGATAGAAGAGGTAGGCCATGGCCAAGACTGCGCAGGAGCGCTCGGCGAAAACCGCCAGGGAGCGCGTGGCACTTGCCGAAGAGGAATTGAGGCTCAGGCTTCGCCCAGGTACACGTCAGGCGCTGGCCGACCTGATGGAGTGGTCCGGCATTACTGAGCAGGGCGAGGCGATGACGCTGATGATTCATCACCTGCACGCACTTGGCTCGACGAAGTGCCGTCCACTGCTATCACCGCCGCGCCACGAAATCGAGATATCGCAAAACGTGGCGCGGGAATTCCGCAACAAAAGCCTCCTCGCCATCCAGAAAGACCCGGGCGACGAGATCATCGAACCAGCATAACCCACCCTACTCGCTGCATCGGGTAACAAAGCCCCCTGGTCGCCTAGTCGGAGACACCTGACTACCGCTCAATACAAGAACATCTCACGTGCGCTGGCACGCCTCAGTAAAAAACTATTCAAACCAGTTTAATTGGCACTTTTTTGCTTACAGCAGATATTACCCGACTAAATACAAATGCCTTAGTGCAAAATCCTAGAGATCCTCAGCTGAGATTTCGCGACCAAATGAACCGTCCAGTCTCTTGTTCAGCAGTTCTCTTACGACTTTAAGAACTTTAGGAGTACCCATACCCATTTTTATGAATCTATCCAGTATCTCGTCTTCGCCGAGGCCTTCAGATGCAAACTGTTTTAGTTGTTCAGCAAGTGTAGGCTCCCAAAACTGCTGATTTATAGCGGAAAAAGATCTTCGCGTCATATCGGGCGAGCGCGACTCTTTCTCAAGGGATCCAATTCTTTTACCTAGCGCTCGAGTACTATCCAAAATTTCCGCCAAAATATCATTATCAGAACGGGGCATTGCAACCTCACGCGGCAGGTTTTCCTCCAGAGCGTTTTTAAAGGAGCTAAGGAAACTAGGCCAATAAACATTAAATATTTTCTCAAGTACTCTCTCCTCTAAAGCTTGCTCGCCAAGACAAACATTGAGTGTTTTCACAAGTTCCAAAACACTATCCTCGTTAGGAAGAGTGTGATTAAACTGGGCTAGCGGATCTACTAAATCTGACGGTTGGAGATCAACCAAGAATGTACATACACGGCTACTACTCAATCCCTTTGCAAGCGCCCCAGTCTCAAACAATATCCAGGGCTTGCTTTTATTTTCCTGCGTCAGACAGACAATGCCTACCGATATATCCCTAAGCTTTTCGTTTATTTCTGAAAACCAAAGAGATCCGCGCTCAATGTGGCGTGTTGATATCCATGGCTGCGAGGCCTGGAGTACACATTTTATCCAATCACTCATAACCTCTGCGACGGCTCTGCTGCGGTCGCCAGACCAACTAATGAATACTTTCAATTCTTGCTCCTTGATCCGGCTCCATGTCGGTCACCCGTAATACCCCATATCAACAAATCATGCCAGCCGCCAGCGCCCTATCGCCTTCTGTTCGTATAGGGAATAAAGCTACCCAAGAAAAAGACAGTCGCAGGCCCTATGAGCCACGCGGCGGTCGTTCCCGGACTGACAATTGGTACGGCAATAGCAATTGCAAACAAGCCTATCCCTGTCCATAGCCTCTTACGCGGCGTGAACCACTCGCGGAACGCTTCAAGCTTTTTACCGACCATTACCACCTCCTTGTTTGATAAGCAGCAAAGCATATCACCCACCTTAACGAATCACGCCAGCCGGCGAGGCCCCCTATGTCCGCACAACAGAAGAAACACCCCTTCGATTTCAAAACCCAATACGGACTTGGCTTCAACCCTTAGGACGATGAGATCGTTGTCGACTTCTTCTGTGGTGGTGGCGGTGCCGGCCTGGAAACGGGCCTGGACCGTGCGGTGAACGTGGCGAAGAACCACAGCCCGCAAGCGATCAGCATGCACACCGTGAACCACCCAGAAGCCCTGCACTTCACCACCGACGTGTTCGAGGGTGATCCGGACACCGAATGCGGCGGCAAGGCCGTGGCCTGGTTCCACATGTCACCGGACTGCACCCATCACAGCCAGGCGGCCAGCTGCGCAAGCGTGAGATCCGCAACCTGTCGTGGATCGGCCTCAAGTGGGCAGGCATGAAGCGCCACCAGGTGATCAGCCTGGAGAACGTGAAGCAGATCCTGCAGTGGGGGCGGTTGATCGCCAAGCGCGACAAGGACACCGGGCGCGTGGTGACCCTGGAGCAGGTGCCGCACCCAACCAAGAGAGGAAAGACCACCAATCGGGTAGCGGCACCGGGCGAGCAAGTACCGGTATCGAATCAGTTCCTTGTGCCAGACCCGAAGCAGCGCGGCCGTACCTGGCGGCGCTTCATCGCCCTGCTGGAAGGCATGGGCCACGTCGTTGAGTGGAAGGTGATCAGGGCGTGCGATTTCGGCGCCCCGACCAGCCGGGAAAGACTGTTCATGATCGCCCGGTGCGACGGTCAGCCGATCATGTGACCGGAGCCGACCCACGCAAAAAAACCGGTCAAGGGCCAGCAGAAGTGGAAGACCGCCACTGACTGTATCGATTTCAGCGACCTGGGCAAAAGCATCTTCGGCCGCAAGAGGGACCTGGCCCCGGCCACCCTGCGCCGCGTTGCCAAGGGCATGAAGAAATTCGTCATCGACAACCCGGCGCCGTTCATTGTGCCGATCGCCAACTGGTCAGGGCAGACAGTGCAGTCGGCCGATGAGCCGCTGCCGACCGTTACGTGCGCCAATCGCAGCGAACTGACGCTGATCAGTCATGGTCGGTGCGGGTGGCCCGGTGTACGCCGGGCACCCCGTATCAGCAGACCAGCCGATCGGCACGCTCATGACTCGCAGCCACCGCGCTGTCGCATCGGCCTGCATCGTCCAGGCCGGGCACGGCGAGGATTCCGGCACAAACAAACGGCGCTCCCACGGGGTGAACAATATATGCGGGCCGATCCTTCAACATCACCCAGCAGGTCCACATGTGCGGCAACAGTGTCAGCCCGCCGCCGATGGCTGCGTCGGCGAGGGCCAACGATCCGTGGAGAGTGGCCGAACGCCAGGCGGAAGCCGCCTAACAGCCACATAGCGATTGCCAAGGCAGTGACAAAAGCCAGCCCAGTAACTGCTGAAGGACGTCAAGTAACAGATTGCTGATTATTTGAAGGATGAGGTCTACGATTATTCGGTTCATGTGAGCGCCTTTTAATTGGGACGCTGCCTATGATCCTCTCGGTTCTGAGCCCGCTGTATACCGGAAACTTTGTCGCATACCTTCCTACAAGTCGCAACTTTCGCTCACGCCCCCCATTGACACCATTACGCCGCCCGGGTATGGCCCGGCAAGGACTCCCCATACATACAGAAAACAAAACTCAGCAATGGTCATTGAGCTTACAAATGGAAGATTTTTATCAAAGCAACCAAGGCAAAACTAAGGGACTTGAAAATGAATAACCGCGCCAGATTTAACTATTATTCCGGTCAAGTTGTTGAGGTGTTCGTACCAGACTCGATCGCAATGGCAGGCTTCCGATTCGCTGGAGCCTACAAAAAGAGCGACGCACCTTCATTCTCGTCGGGTGCCAATGGGCCGTTGAAGATAAGCCTTATTTCAAACCTTGGAGTTGAGTCAGCAGCGCGCGCCAGTAACTGGTACGGTCTATTCGCTTGCGCGAATACTGGTGACGCATCAGCTAAGTACAAGCTCATGCCGTTTTTGCGTATCGGTTCAATTGCAGGCCCCGTTGCAAGTTTCACTTACGGCGGAGAGGGTCCGTCAGCGCACGTGGTCACACCTACTTCTTACGCATGGGCTGACGACTCGTTACGTGGAGCCGACTGCCTCGTGATCAATGAGGCTGGGCGCTTCTCTGCGCGCGTCACAACCATTACTGGCAACCGTACAAGCTCTGTCACTCTGGCGGAACCGGGTGGTATCGGTGCGTTTGACTTCTTGCTGCCCTCGCCGCCAGGGTTTGAACACTATGTGTATTTGGGCTCTTTCTACCGCGATACTGCGGAAGTTCGGAATATTGCAGATACCGGCGCTGCGGTCGGTAGCTACGGCGTACAAGTGCAAGACCCAAACTTTCCGCTGTCCGGCCCTATTGCACAGACAATCCCTGGATCACCTGGCATAGGCGCACGCATTAACTTCGGCGGTTACATATCCCCACTGGCCACTGCCGTGACGTTTGAAAACGGCGAGAAACTCAATACTGCATCGATTGGCTTGTTTGCCATTAATTTTTCGCACGATGGTTCTAACCACGTGGTTGAGCGCCAACTGTTGTGCAAAGAATCCTCTCCTGTCTATTACCGTGCCCAGGTCATAACAATGCCGTTTTCTATTGGCCAGTTTAGCTACGCGTGGACCGGTGGCAGCTTGCAGGCCGATCGCACCGGCACAATTCAAATTTATGGGAGTATTGAGCTATGAGCGAAGTGAAATTCAAAGCATGCAGCCTGCGTGCTAATGCGATTGTTATGCAGGCGGAAGACTTTGACCTAGTAACCGCTTAGCGTGACGCCCTGCAACAGCGCCTGACAGCAGCGGATGAGCGGGTGGATGGGCTTCAGGAGCTGCTTAGGCTGCCCTTCAAACATTGCGGCTATCTAGAATTGAAGATGCTTTGCGGTCATACCACCTGATTGTGGTATGACCCAACTCCCCACCTACTGCTAGTGCCTGCTGGCACTGGCACAACTGATTTGCTGAAACCTCTGTAACCCCTCCCCCTTCAAAGTCAGCCGTTATAGCGGCAAGGTTAAGGGCAAGCTATCGGCTTTCGAGACTGCTCTTTAGTCCACATATTTTGGCCTTTGATAGATCCCTTGGACCAGGACTCGGTAATCAGTGAGCAGTTGCCGTTCAGTTTCTCAACAAAAGTCCTCGGATAGCCTTCAGGCTCATCACCTATGCGCAACCAATTTGGATCTGTCGACGTAACAACAGATTTACTTGAACTGCAGGCTGCCAAGGCAGCTAACGAGAGCACTAAAACTACTTTCTTCATGTAATCCCCAAGAAAACCGACAAATCGTCTAGCCATTATGTTGCCACTAATCCTTCTCAAACACAGCCGGCGCTAATGCGCCAGTTGGTGAAGTCCTGCCTGAAATCAAAGAGCGCCCCATCCTGTTCTCGGCGCCGATGGTGCGCGCCATCCTGAAAGACCGGAAGACGGTCACGCGCCGGGCGGTGAAGCTCCCACTCATGGACCGCACGGTCGGTTGCGAGCTCTCCGGCAATGAAATCGGGCCGAAGGAAATACGCAACAACTGCCCGTATGGCGTGCCGGGACAGCGGTTGTGGGTGCGCGAGACCTGAGCTCGTGTCGGCAATGATGATCCGGGCCATTTTGACCTTCGGCGCCACCTACCCTTACTGCCTGCCGCCTAGCCTGGAAAGCATTCCGACTGCCAGCCAGATCCGCTGGAAGCCAAGCATCCACATGTTCCGCCGTGACAGCCGCACCCTGCTGGAGATCACTGACGTGCGCGTCGAGCGGTTACAGGACATCACCGAGGAGCAGGCCAAGGCCGAGGGCGTGCGGCTCTACACCGATCATGCCGAACTCGGTGACTGGTGGCACGTTGAGGGAATCGAGACCTACAGCGCCGACCCTCGAAAGTCTTTCGAGCTGCTTTGGTCATCCGTCGGCGGTGACTAGGAAGCAAACCCGTAGGTCTGGGTGATCGAGTTCAAGCGGGTGACGCCATGATCGCCACCCTCTGGTTCGCCTACCTGATTGTCACGGAGGATGGGCGACAGGTGACCAAGCCGATGCTGCGATTGCGCTTTGACGACGCCAGGGACCGGGCGATAGCGACAGCCCGCGAGAAAAGCGACGGGATTCTTGCGGCGAGCATTCGCCAGTTCCAACTCCGCGATATCCGGCCGAAAGCCGCCAGCGAGATCCTAGACCTGGGCGATGCCAGCCGCTTCCTGGGGCACACGGACAAGCGCATCACGGAGACGGTCTACAGACGCATTGGCGAGATCGTAAAGCCGACTCGTAGATCTCGAATCTGGCGGAGTTGCGGAAACCGCCTGAAATGAAGCGGAAACGATCAGATGCTTCACTGCCGACACTCCTAAACCCCAGAAACACAAAAGCCCCGCATCAGCGGGGCTTTCGTGTAAATCTTGGCGGGAAACCAGGGATTCGAACCCTGGGAACGCTATTAACGTTCGCCGGTTTTCAAGACCGGTGCATTCAACCACTCTGCCAATTTCCCTTTTGCATCACAGGATTATAGCAGCCCATCCTGTCTCAGCGGGCGCCATAATACCCGAATGAAACACACTGTCAAACTCTCGCCATCGCTTGTTACAGAGCGTCTGTTATGATCTTTGCGACTGAACGTTTCAAAACCGAAGGAGTGTCGCCATGCGCGAACAGAATTACGCAGTGAATGGTAACGCGCAGGCTGAGCAGCTTGAAGTCAGCCGCGTCTTGCGCAACACCTATGGCTTGCTCGCCCTTACCCTCGCATTCAGCGGCGTAATGGCGTTCATGGCGCAGCAGATGCACGTCGGCTACCCGAATGTCTTTGTCGTGTTGATCGGCTTCTACGGTCTGTTCTTCCTGACCAACAAGCTGCGTGACTCGGCCTGGGGACTGGTGTCGGCGTTTGCCTTGACCGGTTTCATGGGCTTTATCCTCGGCCCGATCCTTAACCGTTACCTCGGCATGGCCGGCGGCGCGGAAGTGGTCAGCTCGGCGTTTGCCATGACAGCCCTGGTGTTTGGTGGTTTGTCGGCGTATGTGCTGATCACCCGCAAGGACATGAGTTTCCTGGGTGGCTTCATCACCGCCGGCTTCTTCGTGTTGCTGGGGGCAGTGGTCGCTGGCATGTTCTTCCAGATCAGCGGTCTGCAGTTGGCGATCAGCGCAGGTTTTGTGCTGTTCTCCTCCGTGTGCATCCTGTTCCAGACCAGCGCCATCATCCACGGCGGTGAGCGCAACTACATCATGGCGACCATCAGCCTGTATGTGTCGATCTACAACCTGTTCATCAGCCTGTTGCAGATCTTCGGCATCATGAGCCGCGACGACTGATTGCCAGCAGTACAAAAAATGCCCCGTATCGCAAGATACGGGGCATTTTTGTTTCAGGGCGCTTTGTTCAGGGCTCAGTACTGGTTGGGCTCCATCTCCAGATCGACCTTGAAACGCTGGGCAATATCCTGCTGGATACGTAGCGCCAGGTTGGCAATGTCATGCCCGGTGGCGCCGCCGTAGTTGACCAGCACCAATGCCTGCATCTTATGCACGCCGGCATCTCCATCACGAAAGCCCTTCCAACCGGCCTTGTCGATCAACCAGCCGGCAGCGAGTTTCATCTGCCCGTCGGCCTGGGGATAGGCCACCAAGTCCGGATACAAGCCCTGCAGCTCGGCGGCCAGCGCCTGGGACACCAATGGGTTTTTGAAGAAGCTGCCGGCATTGCCCAGTTCTGCGGGGTCCGGCAGTTTTTCCCGACGTATATCGCAGATCGCCCGGCTGACATCGCTCGGGGTGGCGTCGGTAATCCCCTGCCCGGCCAGGCGCTGTTGCACGGGGCCGTAGTCGAGCTTGAGGTGGCTGACGCGGCTCAGGGCAAACCGCACCCGCAGGATCAGCCAACGTCCGGTTTCGTGTTTGAACAGGCTGTCCCGGTAGGCGAAGTTGCATTCTTCCAGGCTGAAATCACGCAACTCGCCGGTCTGGCGATCCAGGGCCGTCAAGCCGGCGAACACATCCTTGATCTCCACTCCGTAGGCGCCGATGTTTTGCATCGGTGCAGCGCCCACGGTGCCGGGGATCAGGCTGAGGTTTTCGAGGCCGCAGAAGCCATGTTCCAGGGTCCACAGTACGAACGGGTGCCAGGCTTCGCCCGCTTCGGCCTCGACCACCACATGCTGGCCGTCATCCTGCAGCACCCGAATACCCTGGGTCGCCATGCGCAATACCAAGGCCGGAATATCCCGGGTCAGCAGCAGGTTGCTGCCACCACCGATCACCAGCAGCGGTACTGCCTGGGCGGCGGCATAGGCCAGGGCCTCGCGAACATCCGCGTCGCTGTGGGCCTCGGCGAAGAGCTGGGCACGCACGTCGATGCCGAAGCTGTTGAATGGCTTGAGCGATACCTGCGCAAGCACTTGCAAGGTCATAACCGCCCCTTCAATTCGATCACCAATAAATCACAGGCTCGTTCGATCAGGTCCAGGACCCGCTCAAAGCCTTGTTCGCCTTCGTAGTATGGGTCTGGCACCTCGTCCACTTCAGAGTCGTAGCGGCGCAGGAACAGGTCGAGCTCGGCCTTGCCCTGCCCCGGCTGCATCGCTTTGAGGTTACGCAGGTTGCTGTGGTCCATGGCCAGGATCAGGTCGTAACGCGCAAAGTCGGCGCGGGAGACCTGCTGCGCACGCTGGGCCGACAGATCGTAACCGCGCTGCCGCGCTGCCTGTTGGCTGCGTGAATCCGGTGGGTTGCCGATATGCCATTCCCCCGTGCCGGCGGACGCTACGTCGACCTGGCCAGCCAAACCCGCTTCGCGCAATTTATGGCGCAATACGCCTTCAGCGGTGGGCGAGCGGCAGATGTTGCCCAGACAGACAAACAGAACCTCCATCAGGCCCCCAGCAGGCGGCGCACGCGCTCGAGGTCTTCGTGGGTGTCAACACCCGCAGGCGGTGCTTCCAGAGCATCGCCGACATGGATACGCACGCCATGCCACAGGGCACGCAGTTGTTCCAGGGACTCGGTGTTTTCCAGCCAGCACGGGCCCCAACTGACGAAGTCATGCAGGAAACCGGCACGGTAGGCATAGATACCGATGTGACGGCGGTACGGCACGCCTTCTGGCAACCGGTCAGGATGCCTGGCAAAAGCATCCCGCGCCCAGGGCAACGTCGAGCGGCTGAATGTCAGCGCCAGGCCGTTGATGTCGCTGACCACCTTGACCACGTTCGGGTTGAACAGCGTTTCAATGTCTTCGATGGGCTCGGCCAGGGTCGCCATGCGCGCTTCGCCATGGGCCGCCAGGTTCGCGGCCACCTGGTCGATCACGCGCGGCGGGATCAACGGCTCGTCACCTTGCACATTGACCACGATGGCATCAGGCGCCAGGCCAAGTTGTGTGGCCACTTCGGCCAGGCGGTCGGTGCCGGAATTATGGTCTTCGCGGGTCAGTACCGCTTCGGCACCGAAGGTTTTGCACGCATCGATAATGCGCGGATCATCGGTGGCCACCACCACGCGTTCGGCGCTGCTTTTGCAGGCCTGTTCCCACACCAGCTGAATCATCGGCTTGTTGCCGATCAGTTGCAGCGGTTTACCCGGCAAGCGGGTCGAGGCGTAGCGCGATGGAATGACAACGGTAAAGGCTGTAGTCATTTATCCAGGCGCTCGTCGGTGGTCAGCGTGCGGGCTTCGCTTTCCAGCATCACCGGGATGCCATCACGGATCGGGTAAGCCAGGCCGGCGCCTTTGCTGATCAGTTCGGTCTTGTCCGCGCTGAGCTTGAGTGGGCCTTTGCAGATCGGGCAAGCGAGGATGTCGAGCAGTTTGGTGTCCATGAGTGTTTCCTGGAATGAAGCGTTTAAGGCAAGAGACGGGCGGGCAACAGACGCATCAGTTGCATGTCGAACCAGGCGACAAACGCTGGCGACGGCACCGCATCCACCGCAAGGTACCACCAGTCGGACTGGGCAAAGGCGCGGCACTTCACCGCGTCCTTCTCGGTCATGACCAGCGGCAATGATGGCGTGAAATTCAAGACTTCCGCGCTGTAGGACGCATGGTCGGCAAAAGCATGGGGTATCGGCTGCCAGTGTAGCGTTTCAAGGGTGTTGAAGAAACGTTGCGGGTTGCCGATACCGGCGACCGCATGCACCTGCTGGCCCGCCGGGAAGTAATCGACCGGCTGGCGTTCGCCGGTTTGCAAGTTGATCAACGCCGTGGGCAGCAGACGAAAGGCGAAACCATCTTCGCGATCGGCCGCGGCGCCATTATAGAGCAGCGCATCCACGCTCTTCAGGCGCTCCGCCGGTTCGCGCAACGGCCCGGCAGGCAGGCAGCGGCGATTGCCCAGGCCCCGGGCGGCGTCGATCAGCACCAGCTCAAGGTCGCGAGCCAGGCGGTAATGCTGCAGGCCGTCGTCGGAGAGGATCAGGTCCAGGGTTTCGCTGGCCAGCAGCGTCTTCACTGCGCGGCTGCGATCGGGGTCGATCATCAAGGGGACGCCGCAGCGCTGCACGATCAGCAAGGGTTCATCGCCAGCCACTTCAGCAGCGTGGCCGGCCTCGACCCGCCACGGCAACTGCGGTGGCTTCGCGCCATACCCGCGACTGACCACGCCCACACGCAAACCTCTGCGCTGACAATGCTCGATCACCCACAGGATCAACGGCGTCTTGCCAGTCCCGCCCACGGTGATATTGCCGACCACCACCACCGGCACCGGCGATTGGTAGATCTCGCCCTCGCCCGCCAGGAAGCGCGCGCGCTTGCGCTGCACCACCGCGCGATACAGCGACTCCAGCGGCCGCAGCAACGTCAGCGCCGGATGGCCTTCGTACCAGGCCTTGAGCAAGCGATCGGACATGGCCATCAGGGTTGGCTCACCGCCTCGACGGTGCTCATGCGCAAGTGGCTGAACCCCAGCTTGCCGGCAGCGTCCATCGCGGTAATGACAGCCTGGTGCTGGGTCTTGCCATCAGCACTGATCGACAGCGGCATCTTGGTATCGCCACCGGACTCTTTCTGCAGGGCTTCCATCAGGCTGTTGAGGTCGTTCTTCTCGAGCAACTGGTTATTCACCGAAAACACGCCGTCGGCACTGATGGCGATATCCAGTTGCTTGACTTCCTGGTCCTCGGCCGGCGAGCCGCTGACCGCTTCCGGCAAATCGACCCGCAGCTGGGTCTGCCGCGTAAAGGTGGTGGTCACGACAAAAAACAGCAGCAGGATAAACACCACGTCGATCAGCGACGCGAGGTTGATATCAACATTTTCCCGTTGCTTGCGGCGAAATTTCACGCTTTGTCCCCGACCAAGTCCACGTCACGGTCGCCCTGCACCACTTCCACCAGTTTGATGGCTTCCTGCTCCATGCCGACCACCAACTCATCGATCCGGCGTTGCAGGAAACGGTGGAAGAACACCGAGGGAATACCGACCATCAGGCCCGCTGCCGTGGTGATCAGGGCCTTGGAGATACCACCGGCCAGCACCGCGGCGTTGGTGCTCATGCCCGAGCCCATGAACGAGCTGAAAATATCGATCATGCCCAGTACCGTGCCCAGCAGGCCGAGCAACGGTGCCATGGCGGCGATGGTGCCGAGGGCGTTGATATAACGCTCCAGCTCATGGATGACCCGCGCGGCGGCCTCTTCGATGCACTCTTTCATGATCTCGCGACCATGCTTGGAGTTGGCCAGCCCGGCCGCGAGGATTTCACCCAGGGGTGAATTGGCACGCAGTTCCTTGAGTTTCTGCTTGTCGAGCTGCTTGTTCTTGATCCAGCCCCAGACCTGCCCCAGCAGATGCTCGGGTGTGACACGGCTGGCGCGCAAGGTCCACAGGCGTTCGGCAACGATGCCGAGTGCGGCGATGGAGCTCAAGATGATCGGCAACATCATCCAGCCGCCGGATTTGACCAATTCCCACACAGTGAATGTCCCCTCGAAAAAGTGCGCCACTTTACCATATAGGTCAGGCAGCGGGGCTCGTCGACCCACGACCCGCCGATCACAGGCTTCGGCCATTGGTAACGTGCGGTTACGGTAGCGCTTCTCGCCAGAAGCGGCGTTGACTGCGCGCAACAATCGGTGGCGCGAAGGCGCCCAATCGCAAACGTACCGCGCCCTGTTCGGCGCTGTCATACACCTGCGCTCCCAACGCTTGATAGCGCTCCACCACCTGTGGATGAGGATGACCGAACGCATTGCCGCGCCCTCGGGAAATCAGCACCGACTTCGGCGCCAGCCGCTGCAGAAACGGCCAGGATGACGAACTGCGGCTACCATGGTGAGGGGCTTGCAGCCAATCGGTCGGCACCGCCAGGGCCGAGGCCAGAAACGCCTGCTCTGCGGCGCGATCGATATCGCCGGTGAGCAGCAGGCGCTCGCCATTGGCCTGTACGTGCAATACACAGGATTTGGGGTTGCCATCAACTGCGTCTGGCCATTGCCACAATTCAAAGGACACGCCGTCCCACGCCCATTGTTCACCGCTGATACAAGGCTGAGTGTCGAGAAGCGCCGGCAACCCTTCAGTTTCACCACCGACGACCCGTTTGATCGACAGCCCACGGGCGACAGCCGCCGCACCGCCGGCATGATCGGCATCGGCATGGCTCAGTAACATCATGTCCAGAGCGTCTACCCCAAGCCTCTTCAGCGACGGCAACACCACCCGCGCGCCGAGATCGACCGCCCCGGAGCGCGGGCCGGCATCGTAGAGCAAGGTGTGATGGCGGGTGCGCAGGATCAACGCCAGCCCCTGCCCGACATCCAGCTGCAGTACGTCCACCTGCCCGTGGGGCACCGGCTCGCGCGGCGGGAACACCGCCAACAACAGCATCGGCCAGCCGAGCAACCGAAACGGCACACCCTTGGGCAGCAACAGCAACACCGTACCGACCAGGCTAACCAGCCAATAACCCATGGGCACCTCGGCCGGTATCCACGCGGGCAATTGCCCCGCCAGCAGCGCCAGGGCGTTGAACAAGCCGTCCAGCGCCCCACCCGCCAGCCACAACAAGCCCGCGCCCACGAACGGCACCGCCAGCAATGCCGTCCCGAGCAGGGCCAGGGGCAACACCACCAGGCTGATCCACGGCACCGCAAATAGATTGGCCAGCGGCGCACTGAGGCTGATGGGCAAACCCAGCACCAGTAACACCGGGAAAAGACCGATGGCTATCAACCATTGCGGACGGGTCCATGCCTGCCAAGCGCTCCAGCGGCCTAACCGACCGCCGAACGTCAGCCCCAGTACCGCCACGGCCGCAAAGGACAACCAGAACCCCGGCTGCAAGCTGGCCAAGGGCTCAAGGATCAGCACACCATTGAACGCCAGCAACAGCGGCCACCAGATGCCCAGATGACGGAAACGCAAACGCCACAGCAACACCAGCCCCACCATTACACAGGCGCGCTGCACCGGCACGCCGAACCCCGCCAGCAGGCCGTACCCCAACGCCGCGGTAAACGCCAGGCCACATGCCCACGGCAGCCACGGCCAGGTGCGCGGCCAGCAGCCGTAGCGCGCCAGAGCGGCGACGAGCGCATAGATCAACCCCGCCAACAGGCCAATGTGCTGGCCGGAAATGACCAGCAAATGCACCGTGCCGGTGTCCTGCAAGACACGCCAGTCGTCGGCCGTCAGCCCGGAGCCGCCCCCCAGCACCAGGGCCGCCAGCCCCGCCTCGCGCCCTTGGGCGTCCACCGCCATCAAGCGCTGACGGACCGCGTCGCGCCAAGCATTGCGGGCCGGCGCCAGGCGTTCGCCGTCCTTTACCGAGCCGGTGGCACCGATGCGCTGGGCGAGCAGCCAGGCTTCATGGTCGACGCCATGGAAGTTGAGCAGGCCCGACGGACGTTTAAGCGTCACCGCGAGGCGCCAACGCTCACCGCTGCGTACCGGTGGGCCACCGTGCCAGTACAGCCGAATGCGCGCGGGCAAGCGGGCGTTGCGCGACCGGCTGTCGCTCAGTTCGAAACGCACGCCGCTGTCAGTCTGCTGCGGCAACCCGCTCACACGCCCCTCCAGCCAACGCGTCTGGCCGTCGAGCATCGGACGCAAGCGGTCATCCAGCGCCCACTGCGCGCTCACACATGCCCAACACAAGCCGAACAGGAAAAACGCCAGCGGATAAGTGCGAAACGGCAGCAGCATCAACGCCACCACTGCCAGGGCCAACAGCATCCCGGCAGACGGCAGTGCGGGTAGAAATCGCAGCGCAAGCAGCCCGAGTGCAAGCGCGAACATCCCTGTCCTCATGGATCATTCCTTTGACGTGATCCATTCAGTCTTAGCTGGCCCCCGGCCGCAGCCTATGATGTTTTGTCACAAAGTCTGAATTTTCTGTTTATAGAATGCGCGCATACTTGCCCCTCGACTTGATCTGGACCCCTTATGCCCCGGCGCTTATTCAAACGGTACATGCCCGACCCCACCAGTATCAGGGAACACAAGTCATTACAGTTTCTGGGCACCTTGCTGCATGACCCGAACCTCTGGCACCTGAATCGGCACTCGGTAGCCCGCGCCATGGCGGTAGGCCTGTTCGCGGCGTTTATCCCGATCCCCTTGCAGATGCTCTTGGCGGCGGTGCTGGCGATCACGGTGCGGGGCAATATGCCGATTGCCATCAGCCTGGTGTGGCTGACTAACCCGATCACCATGCCAGTGGTGTTCCTGTGTACCTACATGACCGGCGCCTGGCTGATGAACGTGCCGGCGCGCAGCCTGCCCGACGACCTGACGTGGGAGTGGATCAGCGGTCAGTTGAGCACGCTGTGGCAGCCGTTCCTGCTCGGCTCGCTGGTACTGGGTGTGGTGTTGGGCGCGCTGGCCTATTGCCTGACCATGGGTTATTGGCGCTGGTGGGTCGCGCACCAATGGAATAAACGCAAACTGCGTCGCGCTTGAGCCCTAGGCTGCGCACAAACGCAGATGCACACGCAAGCCCTGGCCGGTATTCTCCGCCCACAAGCTGCCGTCCTGACGTTGCACCGCATTGCGCGCGATGCTCAACCCCAGCCCGAAGCCACCGTCGCCAGGCCGTGAGCCGTCCAGGCGGATGAACGGCGCGAAGATCCGCTCCAGATCGCGTTCATCAATACCCCCGCCCTGATCCTCCAGCCATAGGTGCCAATATGCGCCATCACGGCGCCCATCGAGGCTGACGACACCGCCCGCAGGTGAATGCCGTATGGCGTTGCGCAGGATATTTTCCAGCGCCTGGGCCAGGGCGTTCAGATTGCCGCGTACCCAACAATCCGGCCCCAGCCGGCATGGCAGCCGCGAGGCTGGCCAATCGCTTTCGAAACAGGCGTTGTCCTTGAGCATGTCCCACAGCGCCTGAACCTGAATGTCTTCGACAGGCAGCGGCGTCCGCTCGGTGTCCAACCAGGCCAATTGCAGGCTGTCCTCGACCAGACGCTGCATGACGTCGATCTCCCGCCCCAGCCGTTCACGCAGTTGCGCCAGATCCTGCTCGCTGTCACAGGCCACGCGCAAACGGCTGAGGGGGGTGCGCAGTTCATGGGACATGTCCCGCAACAGCTGTTGCTGCAATACCACCGTGCCCTGCAACCGCTCGGACATATGGTCAAACGCCCGCCCCAGCTCGCCCAATTCATCCTGGCGGCTGGTGGCATCGTGGGATAGCCGCGTGTTCAATTGATCGGCACGCCAGGCGTTGGCCTGCTCGCGCAGTTGATTGAGCGGCATGATCAGCAGCCGGTACAGGCCGATGCACAACAACAGGGTAAACAGACCGGGAATCACGCCATTGGTCACCACCCGCCAGAACAGTTGGTAGCGCCCCGGCATAAAGCGCTGGGGCAACTCGATCACCAGCGAGCCGACACTGGGGTCCAGGGGAAACGGGATTTTCAACCATGGCAGGCCTTTGGCGTGGCGGCTGACCGGCCAGTCCAGGCCGCGCAGAAAAGTCAGGCGCTGGCTTTCCTTGTCGGTCAACGGCGTGCTGGCGAGAGATTGCAGGTCGTTGCCGATCACGCCGATCCAGGTGCGCTCACGCGCAGCCATCAGTTGCAACCAGGCGTCCACGCCGTTAGCGCCCTGGGTACTCCAGGCCAACTCCGCTCCCGCCGCATAACCGCTGAGAATCTCGCGGGAGGTGTCGGACAGATAAGCGTTCTGCTGCTCCATGTACCGACCCCAGGACCAACTGAGCCAGATCATCAACAAGCAGAAGGCAATCAGCAGGCAGGCCAACTTCCAGAATAACGAGTGCCTGCCCGGCAGACGTTTCAAGCCTCCCTCAAAGGCCGTCATCGTGACCGCTCAACACATAGCCCTTACCCCAGACGGTACGCACTTCACGCTCGCTATAGCCGATGCTCTTGAGTTTGCGGCGAATCTGGCTGATATGCATATCGAGGCTGCGGTCATGGGGCGCATAACCGCGCTGCAGCACGTGCTGATAAAGGAAGGCTTTGCTCAGCACTTCCTCGCCGTTGTTGTGCAAGGTCTGCAGCAGGCGGTACTCGCTGC
The DNA here is from genome assembly GCF_002028325.1 of Pseudomonas veronii. NCBI lineage: Bacteria > Pseudomonadati > Pseudomonadota > Gammaproteobacteria > Pseudomonadales > Pseudomonadaceae > Pseudomonas > Pseudomonas veronii. The sequence continues at coordinate 4,276,876 of NZ_CP018420.1, forward strand.
GGGTCAGCCCGGCCCACTGCTGCTGGTAGAAGATGTCGGACAGTTCATCGTCAAAACGCAGGCTCCGGGCGTCGTCGCGCACGGGCGGCAAACTCAGCGGCGCACGGCGATCCAGGGCCACCCGGCGCAGGATGGCTTCAATACGCACGCGCAACTCGATCATGCTGAACGGCTTGGGCAGGTAATCGTCCGCACCCAGGCGAAAGCCGTTCACGCGATCGGCTTCGGCGCCCAGGGCCGACACCAGGATCACCGGGACCGCATGGCTCTGGCGCAGATGCGTGAGGATCGACAGCCCGTCCAGCCCCGGCAGCAGAATATCCATCAACACCACGTCGAAGACGTGCTCGCGGGCCATCTGCAGGCCTTGCTGGCCGTTCCGACACCACGTGACCTGAAAGCCACAGCGCCCCAGATGCTCGTGGACATAGGCGCCCAGCACGGGGTCATCTTCGATGGTCAGGATACTGGGTAGACCAACTTCCACGGGATTCATTAGCGCCTGCAAGTCATTCTCAATCACTGATTATTCAAGATTCCCCCGCGCCAGGCAATCACCACGTCGCGCCAAATGGCCCGAAGATTGCCCGCTGTCATTAATTTGCAAGATTCCACGCCGCGCAAATGGCTACACTGCGCAGGGGTGCGGGCCGGATGCCTGCACGGGCGATCGATCACAACGTGGTAGCAGGAGAGTGGCGTGCTTAGAAGAATGGGGATAAAAGGCCGCGTACTGTTGCTGACCTTATTACCGACCAGTCTGATGGCCTTGTTGTTGGGCGGCTATTTCACCTGGATGCAGCTCTCGGAGTTGCAATCCCAGTTGCTGCAACGTGGCGAAATGATCGCCGAGCAGTTGGCCCCACTGGTGGCTCCGGCGCTGAGCAGCAAGAACGCCGACCTGCTCGAACGCATCGCCACCCAATCCCTGGAACAACAGGACGTGCGCGCCGTTTCCTTCCTTGCGCCGGACCGCTCGTCGATGGCCCACGCCGGCCCGACCATGCTCAACCAGCCGCCGGTGGGTAACAGCTCGCACCTGTTGCAGCGCACCGGTAACGACGCCACGCGCTATCTGCTGCCGGTGTTTGGCCGTCATCGCAACCTTGCCGGCGAGCTGATTCCCGATGAATCCGACCGCTTGCTTGGCTGGGTCGAGGTGGAACTGTCCCACAACGGTATGTTGCTGCGCGGTTATCGCAGCCTGTTCGCCAGCCTGCTGCTGATCGCCATCGGTCTGATCTGCACGGCGACCTTGGCCCTGCGCATCAGCCGCACCATCAATTCGCCGATCGGCCAGATCAAGCAAGCCGTGGCCCAACTCAAGGACGGCAACCTGGAAACCCGCTTGCCGGCGCTGGGCAGCCAGGAGCTGGACCAACTTGCCTCAGGCATCAACCGCATGGCCGAGACCCTGCAGAACGCTCGGGAAGAACTGCAGCACAGCATCGACCAGGCCACCGAAGACGTGCGCCAGAACCTGGAAACCATCGAGATCCAGAACATCGAGCTGGACCTGGCGCGCAAGGAAGCCCTGGAGGCCAGTCGCATCAAGTCGGAGTTCCTGGCCAATATGAGCCACGAAATCCGCACCCCGCTCAACGGCATCCTCGGTTTCACCCATCTGCTGCAAAAAAGCGAGCTGACACCGCGCCAGCTGGATTACCTGGGCACCATCGAAAAGTCCGCCGATAACCTGCTGGGCATCATCAACGAGATCCTCGATTTCTCGAAAATCGAAGCCGGCAAGCTGGTACTCGACAGCGTGCCCTTCAACCTGCGTGACCTGCTGCAAGACACCCTGACCATCCTCGCCCCCGCCGCCCATGCCAAACAGCTGGAACTGGTGAGCCTGGTGTACCGCGACACGCCGCTGGCATTGGTGGGTGACCCGCTGCGCCTCAAGCAGATCCTGACCAACCTGATCAGCAATGCGATCAAGTTCACCCGCGAAGGCACCATCGTGGCCCGGGCGATGATCGAGGATGAACAAGAAGACAGTGTGCAACTGCGCATCAGCGTGCAGGACACCGGCATCGGCCTGTCCAACCAGGACGTGCGCGCGCTGTTCCAGGCGTTCAGCCAGGCCGACAACTCGCTGTCGCGCCAACCGGGCGGCACCGGCCTGGGCCTGGTGATTTCCAAGCGCTTGATCGAGCAGATGGGCGGCGAAATCGGCGTCGACAGCACACCGGGCGAAGGCTCGGAATTCTGGATCAGCCTGAACCTGCCCAAGACCCGCGACGACGTCGAAGACCTGCCCTGCGCGCCGCTGCTCGGCCGCCGCGTGGCCGTGCTGGAAAACCACGAACTGGCGCGCCAGGCCTTGCAACACCAGCTCGAAGACTGTGGCCTGGATGTTACGCCGTTCAATACCCTGGAAAGCCTGACCAACGGCATCACCGGCGCGCATCAGACCGAACAGGCGATCGACCTGGCAGTACTCGGCGTCACCGCCAATGACCTCCCGCCCGAGCGCCTCAACCAGCATCTGTGGGACCTCGAACACCTGGGCTGCAAGGTGCTGGTGCTGTGCCCGACCACCGAGCAAATGCTGTTCAGCCCGTCGGTGCCCAACCCCAACAGCCAGTTGCAGGCCAAGCCCGCGTGTACGCGCAAGCTGCGCCGCGCCCTGACCGACCTGATCAGCCCGCGCCCCACGCGCTGCGAACCGGGTGAACCGTTGTCCAGCCGCGCGCCGCGGGTGCTCTGCGTGGATGACAACCCGGCGAACCTGTTGCTGGTGCAAACCCTGCTGGAAGACATGGGCGCCAAGGTCCAGGCCGTGGAAAGCGGCTATGCGGCCATCAATGCCGTCCAGCAGGAAACCTTCGACCTGGTGCTGATGGACGTGCAGATGCCCGGCATGGACGGTCGTCAAAGCACCGAGGCGATTCGCCAGTGGGAAAGCGAGCGCCACGGTACACCGCTGCCGGTGGTGGCCCTCACCGCCCACGCCATGGCCAACGAAAAGCGTGCGCTGCTGCAAAGCGGCATGGACGACTACCTGACCAAACCCATCAGCGAGCGGCAATTGGCCCAGGTGGTGCTGAAATGGACCGGCCTGGCCCTGCGCAACCAAGGGCCGGAGCGCCCGACCGAAGGCCTCGGCCCAGGCGTGCGATTGCTGGTGCTGGACCACGAGGAAGGACTGCGGCTGGCCGCGGGCAAGGCGGACCTGGCGGCGGACATGCTCGCCATGTTGCTCGCCTCCCTCGAAGCCGACCGCCTGGCCATTACCCTCGCCCGGGAGGCCAATGACAACCATGCCTTGATCGAACGCGTCCATCGCCTGCATGGCGCCACCCGCTACTGCGGCGTACCGCAACTGCGCGCCGCCTGCCAACGCGCCGAAACCCTGCTCAAGCAGGACGACGCCAAGGCCATGGCCGCGCTGGACGAGTTGGACATGGCCATTGCCCGGTTGGCCAGTGAAGCGCGGGTCAGCGCCTGAGATTTTTTACAACGCCGGGCCCGTTCCCACAGGGTCCGCGTTACCAAAACGTACATTGCAGGGAGCTTTTTCATGCGCGTCATTCTTTTCAGCAGCCAGACCTACGACCGCGACAGTTTTCTCGGCGTGTCGCTGCCGCCCGGCCTGGAACTGCAATTCCAGCCCGCCCGGCTCACCCTCGACACCGTGGCCCTGGCCGAACGCCACGAAGTGGTCTGCGCGTTTATCAACGATGACCTCAGCGCGCCCGTGCTCGAGCACCTGGCCACGGGCGGCACCCGCCTGATCGCGCTGCGCTCGGCCGGTTACAACCATGTCGACCTCGCCGCTGCCAAACGCCTGGGCCTGACCATCGTGCGTGTGCCCGCCTATTCGCCTCATGCCGTCGCCGAACATGCCGTGGCGCTGATTCTCGCCCTGAACCGGCGCCTGCACCGTGCCTACAACCGCACCCGCGAGGGCGATTTCAGCCTGCATGGCCTGACCGGCTTCGACCTTGTCGGCAAGACCGTCGGCGTGGTCGGCACCGGGCAGATCGGCGCCACCTTCGCCAAGATCATGGCCGGTTTCGGCTGCCACCTACTGGCCTACGACCCGTTCCCCAACCCGCTGGTCCAAGCGCTCGGTGCGCGCTATGTGAGCCTGCCCGAGCTGCTGGCCGAAGCGCAGATCATCAGCCTGCACTGCCCGCTCACCACCGACAGCAAGCACCTGATCAACGCCCGCTCCCTGGCGCAGATGCAGCCCGGCGCGATGCTGATCAACACCGGGCGCGGTGGCCTGGTGGACACCCCTGCGCTGATCGAAGCGCTCAAGGACGGCCAACTCGGCTACCTGGGGCTGGATGTGTATGAAGAAGAAGCCCAGCTGTTTTTCGAGGACCGCTCCGACCTGCCCCTGCAGGACGACGTGCTCGCACGCCTGCTGACGTTCCCCAACGTGATCATCACCGCGCACCAGGCATTTCTCACCCGCGAGGCCCTGGCGGCGATCGCCGAGACCACCCTGGCCAACATTGCGGCCTGGGCCGATGGCCGGGCGCAGAATCGTGTCGACGGATGATCAGCGGTCACATACCAGGCGCATGATCCGCAGGCGCGCGTGCTAGGATGCCGCGCCTATTTGGAGGAACCATGGCCGAACACGATTTCCGCTTCAGCTTGCTGAGCCCGCAACACACCCTGATCGAATGCCGCGCCCTGGTGCCGGGCCGCTATCAGGTCACCGGCAACGGTGGTTCGATCAAGCATGGCGACGTACTGATCGTCACCCTGCGCGGCAGTAAAACCCTGTCGATGCGCCTCACCGTCGAAGGCGACGCGCGCTACTCCATCCGCCCGGCGGGTCAGTGGGTCGCCATGGCCCAAGGGCCGAAGTTCGGCGAGCTGGAGATTCACACCTGGAAGGTCAACTGCGACAGCTGCGAGGCCGTGCTGGAGTTTGAATTCGCGGTGGAGACCAAGCTGACCAAGGAAGCGCTGCAACCGGCCGCCAATGCGCGCATTGCCGAGTTGGGCTGGGCCAGCGAAGGCGCCAAGCACCGCTGCCCGAAATGCCAGAAGGCCGCGCAATGAAAGGCCTGCTTCTGCTGGCCGCCGTCGGTGCCGGCCTGATGGGCTGCGCCGGTGATGCGGTAAAGCTCGAGCGGGATCACAGCTACGTGGTGGAATGGATCGGTGAGCGGCCGCTGATGGATTACGCGCACCTGAGTGTCACTCTGGGCGCCGATGGGCGCGCCTACGGCAACGGCGGGTGCAACCACTGGTTTGCACCGTACACCGTGGAGGGAGACAAACTCAGCTTCGGCAAGATCGGCAGTACGCGCAAACTCTGCGGCGACGCCCTGATGGAGCAGGAACACCGCTTCTTCCAGGCCCTGCAAGGCGTTGAGCGCTGGGACATCTCGCCGATCGAGCAGACCCGCTTCTGGCCGGCCGAAGGCAAGCCTATTCGCCTGTGGCTGGAAGAAGGCTGATAGCAGGCTCAATGGGATCTAACTGTGGGAGGGGGCTTGCTCCCGATTGCGCTATGTCAGTACCGAATATGTTGGCTGACACACCGCCATCGGGAGCAAGCCCCCTCCCACATGTTCAACCGCGCAGGGCCTTGAGCTTGGCCAGCACGCCTTGTGCCGTCTGTTCGCCCATCAACTGCTCACGCACCTTGCCCTTGTCGTCGATAATGTAAGTCACCGGCAACGCTTCGCTGCGTGGAATATCAAAGATCCCGTCCGGGTTCTGCGCCAGCACGGTGAACTTGATGCCCAGCTTGTCACTGGCTTCCTTCAGTTCCGCGCCCTGCACATTGTCGAAATTGACCCCGAACACGCCGACGTTCTGCCCTTTGAGCTGTTCCGCCAAGGCATTGAGCTCCGGGATTTCCGTGCGGCACGGGCCACACCATTCCGCCCAGTAGTTGACCACCAGCCATTGCTTGTCCAGGCGTTCGGCCGCCACTTTCTGGCCATATTGGTCAACGCCGTAGTCATTACCGCAGCCGCTGAGCAGCAGGGTTGTGATGATCGCCAATGCACCGATCAGTCGCCTTGTCATGGGGTAATCCTTCGCAAAAATGAACGTTGGCTGCGACGGATCGCCTCTTACGGTTTAAGGACCGGGCGCAGCGCAGGTAGAATACCCGCCACCTTACGCAAGATGCGACCCGCACATGACCGATCTGACGCTTTATCACAACCCGCGCTGCTCGAAATCCCGCGGAGCGCTCGAACTGCTGGAAGCACGCGGCCTCGCGCCGACGGTGGTGCGCTACCTGGAAACTCCGCTGAATGCCGCGCAACTGAAGGCCCTGCTGGCAAAACTGGGGATCAGCGCGCGCCAATTGCTGCGCACCGGCGAAGAGGAATACAAAACCCTCAACCTGGCAGACGCGACGCTCAGCGAAACACAGTTGATCGCCGCCATCGCCGAGCACCCCAAGTTGATGGAACGTCCGATCCTCGAAACCCCCGACAAAGCCATCATCGGCCGCCCACCGGAGAGCGTGCTGGAGATCCTGCCGTGAGTGCGCCGTATGTGCTGGTGTTGTATTACAGCCGCAACGGCTCGGTCAGCGAAATGGCCCGGCACATTGCCCGAGGCATCGAACAAGGCGGGATGGAAGCGCGCCTGCGCACCGTACCGGCGATCTCCAGCGAGTGCGAAGCCGTAGCGCCGAGCATTCCGGCCGAAGGCGCGCTGTATGCCAGCCTGGATGATCTGAAGAACTGTTCAGGCCTGGCCCTGGGCAGCCCGACCCGCTTCGGCAATATGGCGGCGCCGTTGAAGTACTTTATCGACGGCACCAGTAACCTGTGGCTGACCGGCGCCCTGGTCGGCAAACCGGCCGGGGTGTTCACCTCCACCGCCAGCCTGCACGGCGGCCAGGAGACCACGCTGATGTCGATGCTGCTGCCGCTGCTGCACCACGGCATGCTGATCACCGGCCTGCCCTACAGCGAACAAGCGCTGCTCGACACCCAGGGTGGCGGTACGCCTTATGGCGCCAGCCACCATGCTGGCCCCGACGGCAAGCGCCTGCTGGATCAACATGAAATCGCCCTGTGCAAGGCCCTCGGCCTGCGCCTGGCGAAAACCGCTGCGTTGCTGGAGAACGGCCGTGGCCAAAAAACCTAAGATCCTGCCACCCCAAGCGTGGCTGGAGCCGCGGGTCAAAGTCGCACGCGCCCTGAGCCTGCTGGCGTTTTTCGGCCTGGTGGGCTTGCTCTGCGTGTATTACCTGTTCGTCGCCGACCTGCACGGCGCACGGCCGTGGGTGATCCTGCTGATCGAACTGGTGCCGCTGCTGGTGCTGGCGCCGGGGATACTGATCGGCAGCGCACGCGGACATTCATGGATGTGCTTTGTGGTGAACCTGTATTTCATCAAGGGCGCACTGGCGGCGTATGACCCGAACCGCCAGTGGTTCGGCGTGCTGGAAATGCTGGCGAGCCTGGCGCTGTTCTGTACGGCGCTGCTGTATGTGCGCTGGCGGTTCCAGTTGGATCGGCGCTTGGCCGGCGAGGGTCAGCCGGCCTGACCCGCCATCATCGCGGACAAGCCCACAGTTGAAATGCAGTTTCCTGTGGGAGTGGGCTTGCCCGCGATGGCATCACCTCGGTCTCAATGATTGACCGTATACGCCAGCATCATCGACAACTGACACATCGGCCGCCCGCTCTCGACATGCCACTGGTTGAACGCCCCCTGCACCGTCGCCAAGTCGCGCAGGCTGGTGGGGGCCTTGTCGACGATCTTCTGCGCGTGCAGGGCCGCGACCACGTCATCGCTCGGCACGAACGTATCCTTGCCCACCATGCGCAGGAAGCGCGGCGCCGACAGCCCGCCCAACTGGTGGCCGTGCTTGCTCAGGTATTTCCATAAACCGACGATATCGGTCACCGGCCAGTCGGCGATAAACGCGCCGAAACTACCCTTCTCCTGGGCGATATCCAGGATCATCTGCGCGTTGCGCGGCACACTCTTGAGCTTGCCCAGGTGGCGGATGATGCGCGTGTCCTGCATCAAGCGCTCCAGGTGCTCGGCGCCCATCAGCACGACTTTTTCCGGATCGAAGCCAAAGAACACCTGCTCGAATGCAGGCCATTTGGCATCCACCACGCTGTGCTTGAGCCCGGCGCGGAAAACCCGCAGCGCCAGGGTCGACAGGTAGCGATCATCACTGATCTGGCGTAATTGCGCCGGCGTCTTGGGCACAGGCAGACGGGCTTCCAGTTCGGCCGCCGAACCGAAGCGGTTCAGACAATATTCGTGCAGCCACTTGTAATCGCGCATGCCCTCTCCTGGGGATTGAAATGAAAACGGCGCCTGTGAGCGCCGTCGTTCAGAGCGTTGAGAAACGTCAGAGGTTCACCACGTTGACGAAGCGCGAAGCGGCGTTCTCGTCGATACGCAGGCTGGTGAAGTCGAACAGGTTACGGTCGGCCAACTGCGACGGGATCACGTTCTGCAAGCTGCGGAAGATACTCTCGGTACGCCCTGGGGTCTTGCGTTCCCAGTCCTGGAGCATCTCCTTGACCACCTGGCGCTGCAGGTTTTCCTGGGAGCCGCACAGGTTGCACGGGATGATCGGGAATTGCTTGAAGTCGGAGTAGGCCTGGATGTCCTTCTCGTTGCAATACGCCAGCGGGCGAATCACCACGTTGCGTCCATCATCGGCGCGCAGCTTGGGCGGCATGGCCTTGAGGGAGCCGTTGAAGAACATGTTGAGGAAGAATGTCTCGACGATATCGTCGCGGTGATGCCCCAGGGCCATCTTGGTCGCACCGATCTCATCGGCAAACGTGTAGAGCGTGCCACGGCGCAGGCGCGAACACAGCGAGCAGGTGGTCTTGCCCTCCGGGATCAGTTCCTTGACCACCGAATAGGTGTCTTTTTCGACGATGTGGTACTCGATGCCCAGTGTCTTGAGGTAGGCCGGCAGCACGTCTTCGGGGAAGCCCGGTTGTTTCTGGTCCATGTTGACGGCAACGATCTCGAACTTGATCGGCGCAACCTTTTGCAGGTGCAGCAGCACGTCGAGCATGGTGTAGCTGTCTTTGCCGCCGGAGAGGCAGACCATGACCTTGTCGCCGTCCTCGATCATGTTGAAATCGGCGACCGCTTCACCGGCCAGGCGACGCAGGCGTTTTTGCAGTTTGTTCTGGTTGACCGTAAGAGTGCCCATGGCGCTTGGATCCGCTAGAGGTGTGTGACGAAAAGCGCGGTATTTTACCGGTAAGGTTGACCAAGTTCCAATGTGGGAGGGAGCAAACCTCCTCCCCCACTTGAGTGCATTGCCAACGACAGACCGCGCCGCGATTAAGCCCACTGTTTACAGCGCAATTTGCTCTAAAGCCCTACGGTTTTTCCGGTCATCACTTCCTATACTGCGACTTGAGGTCGCACATAACTATCCAGACCTTTCAGGCCATCTGGCCCGTGGGCGCTCCGATGGGGGGCGATGGTAATAACGACAGGAGTGACTGGCATGATCCATCACGTCGTGGGGCTTTTTACCCATCCCGACCAGGAATGGCGGGAAATTCGTGGCGATAAAGAAGAAAGCGTCAGCCACATGTACCTCACTCACACCTTGATTCTCGCGGCGATCCCCGCCGTATCAGCCTTTATCGGCACCACCCAGGTCGGCTGGGTCATCGGCAGTCGCTCCCCGGTCATGCTGACCCAGGAAAGCGCCTTGTGGATGACCGTCATGTCGTACCTGGCGATGCTCGGCGGCGTAGCGGTCATGGGCGCCTTCATTCACTGGATGGCACGCACCTACGACGCCAGCCCCAGCATGGCGCGTTGTGTCGCCTTTGCCACCTACACCGCGACACCGTTGTTCATCGGCGGGCTGGCGGCGCTCTACCCGCACATGTGGCTGGGGATGGTCGTCGGCACGGCAGCGATCTGTTACACGGTGTACCTGCTGTATGTGGGGTTGCCGACGTTCATGAGCATCGATCCGGACGAAGGCTTCCTGTTTTCCAGCTCGGTGCTGGCCGTGGGCCTGGTCGTGCTGGTGGCAATCATGGCGTTCACCGTGATCGTCTGGGGCCTGGGCGTTGGCCCGATCTATACCAACTAAGCGGTTTCACCCAGCAGGCAAGGCCACCGCAAGGTGGCTTTGTGCGTCATGCATGACCATTCGGCGCCTGACCGATTCGGAAACACCCGCCTTTGCGGCATACTGGACATCTCTGGAGAGATGTACAGCATGCCCGAGCAACTCAATACCCGCGTCGAAGATTGTTTCCTGCTAGCCGAATCCTTTTTCAAACGAAGCTTCAAACGCCCCCAGGTCAGCCTCAAGTTGCGGGGCCAGAAAGCCGGTGTCGCGCATTTGCACGAAAACCTGCTGCGCTTCAACCCACAGTTGTACCGAGAAAACAGCCAACACTTCCTGAAACAGACCGTGGCCCATGAAGTGGCGCACCTGATCGCCCACCAATTGTTTGGCGAGCGCATCCAGCCCCATGGCGAGGAATGGCAACTGATCATGCGCGGCGTGTATGAACTGCCGCCAGACCGTTGCCACACCTATGAGGTCAAGCGCCGCCAGGTGACCCGCTATATCTACCGCTGCCCATGTGCCGACAGCGACTTCCCGTTTTCGTCACAGCGCCATGGGTTGGTGAGGCAGGGGCGGCGTTATCTGTGCAGGCGCTGTCGGCAGACGTTGGTGTTTACCGGGGAAACTCGCGTCGAGTGAAATATGCGGTGTGTGTGAGGGCCTCATCGGGGGCAAGCCCCCTCCCGCATTTTGACCCTGTTCACAGAGCTAATTGTGGGAGGGGGCTTGCCCCCGATGAGGCCCTCACAGTCCCTACACAACCACCTTGGCCCTACGCAACGCGCTGATGCGCTGTGAGCTCAAGCCCAACTCCATCAGCACTTCATCACTGTGCGCGCCCACCGCCGCCCCGATATGCCGGGGGGCTGGCAACCCTTCGGAGAACTTCAGCGGGCAAGCCATCTGCGCCTGGGTCGAGCCGTCGGGCCGCGGCACCTGGGTGACCAGTTCCCGCGCCTTCAACTGCGGATGCTCCACGGCTTCGCTCAGGCTCAGCACCGGTTCGACGCACGCATCGACCCCGGCAAACAACTCGCACAACTCCTCGAAGCTGCGCTTCTCAAACTCAACCTGCAGCGCCTGCTTGAGCGCCTTTTGCTGCTCAGGCTCGGGCGACAAACCTTGTGCCGCCAGTTCCGGTCGCCCCAACGCGGCGCACAATTGCTGCATGAATGCCGGTTCCAGACTGCCGACCGACATCCAGCGCCCATCGCGGGAACGGTAATAATCGTAGAAACTGCCGCCATTGAGCACATGGGTCTCCCACCCCGGCTCCACGCCACAGGCCAGGTAGCCAGCGCCGGCCATGGCATTCAAGCTGAACGAGCAGTCGGTCATGCTCACATCCAGGTATTGGCCAACGCCGCTCTGTTGCCGCGCAATCACCGCCGCGAGCAGGCCCACCACCGCGTGCAGCGAGCCACCGGCGACATCCGCCAATTGCACGCCCAACGGCAGCGGCCCGCTGTCCCGCCGCCCGGTATGGCTGGCCACTCCGGCCAACGCCAGGTAGTTGATATCGTGTCCAGCGCGGTCCTTGTAGGGGCCGGTCTGACCGTACCCGGTGATCGACACGTAAATCAGCCGCGGGTTGATCGCCTTCAACGCCGCATACCCCAGGCCCAGGCGCTCCATCACCCCGGGGCGAAACTGTTCGAGCACGATGTCGTAGCCCTTGACCAGCTCGCGCACAATCTCCAGCGCCTCGGCCTGCTTCAGATCCAGGGCGAGGCTGCGCTTATTGCGATGGAGGTAAGCATGGCTGGCCGAGGTGCCCTGATCGTGGGGCGGCAGCACGCGCAGCAGGTCCATGCGCGTGGGCGATTCGATGCGCAGCACCTCGGCGCCCATGTCCGCCAGCATCAGCGACGCAAACGGGCCGGGAAGCAAGGTGGAAAAATCCAGTACTTTGAGGGACGCCAAGGGACCTGACATGGAGACTCCGTTTCCGATTCGACTGGCGACAGCGTAGTCAGCCTTCAGCGCCGACGGCAATCGTCAGAACGATCATCGGCAGTGACCGTTTTGATCACGGCGGGCTTTTTCCCGGCGGCGGCCTTATCATTGGCCCACGTTTGCTTGCAGGGGGTTCCATGAAATTTGCGATAGCACTGTTTTCCGCCGCCCATGCGCCCTCCTCGCGTCGCGCCTTGCTGTTCGCCCAGGCGGCGCTGGCCGGCGGGCACGAGATTGTGCGCCTGTTTTTTTATCAGGACGGCGTCTACAGTGCCTCCAACACCATCGTTGCGCCACAGGATGAGCAAGACATCGCTCGCCAATGGCGTGAGTTTGTCAGCGCGCATCAGTTGGACGCCGTGGTGTGCATCGCCGCCGCCCTCCGCCGTGGCGTGCTCGACAGCGAAGAAGCCACGCGTTACCAGCGCAGCGCGGTGAACCTGGAGGCGCCATGGGAGCTGTCGGGCCTTGGGCAATTGCACGACGCGACCCAGGCCGCCGACCGCCTGATCTGTTTTGGAGGGCCGTGACATGTCCAAATCCTTGCTGGTGATCAGCCGCCAGGCACCGTGGTCCGGGCCGAGCGCGCGGGAAGCCCTGGATATCGTATTGGCCGGCGGCGCGTTCGATCTGCCCATCGGCCTGTTGTTCCTGGATGACGGCGTGTTCCAACTGGCGCCGCACCAGGACGCCAAGGCCGTGCAGCAAAAAGACCTCGGCGCCAACCTGCAGGCACTGGGGCTGTTCGGTATCGACGAGGTGTTTGCCTGCGGCCACAGCCTGGCCGCGCGCGGGCTGACGCACCCGGTCAATGCACAGGCGCTGAACGACGAACAGATTTCCCAGTTGATTGACCGTTACGACCAGGTGATAACCCTCTGATGTCGACTTTACATGTGGTGTCCCACTCCCCGTTTACCGATAGCCGCCTCGACAGCTGCCTGCGCGTCTGTGGCAGCGACGATGCGATCCTGCTCTGTGGCGACGGCGCCTACGGGCTGCGTCACCCGGCGCTGCTGACCAAAGGCGTGAAGGTCTTTGTGCTGGCCGAAGACAGCCTGGCGCGCAACCTGCCGCTGCCCGACTGGGCCGACTGCGTGGATTACCCAGGTTTCGTGCAACTGTCGATCGACTACGACAAGGTCAACACCTGGCTATGAACACCCTGACCGTGGGCGCGCGCACCCTCGAACTGGACAAGGACGGCTACCTCGTCGACCTGAACGAGTGGTCGGCCGACGTGGCCAACGCCCTCGCCGCCGCAGAAGCCCTCGAGCTGACCCCGGCGCATTGGGAAATCCTCGAGCTGCTGCGCCAGTTTTATCAAGAGTTCCAGCTGTCCCCTGCCACACGCCCGCTGATCAAGTACACCGCCTTGAAGCTGGGCGCGGACAAGGGCAACAGCCTGCACCTCAACAAACTGTTCAACGGCACTCCTGCCAAACTCGCCGCCAAGCTGGCCGGCCTGCCCAGACCGACGAATTGCTTATGACCGACTTTGCTCCGCTGACCCTCGAAACCCCTGCCGAGCACCCGTTTGCGCCGTTCGTGCGTATCCTGGGCAAAGGCAAGCGCGGTGCGCGCAACCTGACCCGCGAAGAAGCCCGCGAAGCCATGGGCATGCTGCTTGACGAAAAAGTCGAAGACACCCAGCTCGGCGCCTTCCTCATGCTGCTGCGCCACAAAGAGGAAAGCCCGGAAGAACTCGCCGGTTTCACCGAAGCGGTGCGCGAGCGCCTGCACGCCCCGGCGCTGAAGGTGGATATCGACTGGCCGACCTATGCCGGCAAAAAGCGCCACCTGCCGTGGTTCCTGCTGGCCGCCAAGTGCCTGGCGCAGAACGGTGTACGCATCCTCATGCATGGCGGCGGCGCCCACACGGCCGGCCGGCTGTACACCGAGCAATTGCTGGAAGGTCTACAGATCCCGCTGTGCCGCAATTGGCAGCAGGTCGAGACGGCCTTCGAGCACGGCAACCTGGCATTTATCCCGCTGGGCGACTGGGCCCCACAACTGCAACGCATGATCGACCTGCGCAACACCCTGGGCCTGCGCTCGCCGATCCACTCCCTGGCACGCCTGCTCAACCCGCTGAATGCACGCTGCGGCCTGCAAAGCATCTTCCATCCCGGCTACCAGGGCGTACACCGCGATGCCAGCGGCCTGCTCGGCGACACGGTGATTGTGGTCAAGGGCGATGGCGGCGAAATCGAGATCAACCCCGACACGATCAGCCACCTCTACGGCAGCACCGGTGGCGAAAGCTGGGACGAAGAATGGCCCGCCCTCGCCGCCCAACGCCATGTCAAACCGGCCAGCCTGGAGCCCGAACAGTTGAAAGCGCTGTGGCGCGGCGAGGTCGAGGACAGCTACCCGCAACTCGCCTTGATCGCCACCATGGCCCTGGCCTTGCGCGGCCTCGGTCATCCGCGGGAGCAAGCGTTCGAATTGGCCCAGCAATACTGGGACGCGCGGGATAAATCGATTTAATCGATCATTCCCCCGCAATCTTTGCGCTTTTAGTTCGAACTCATCCCTTTAGACTGGACTCCAACGCTTATTAGCCAAGGAGCCAGTCATGGGTTTGCTGATTGAAGGACGCTGGCACGACCAGTGGTACGAAAGTAGCGCGGATGGCGCGTTCCAGCGGGAACAGGCACAACGCCGCCACTGGGTGACCGCTGACGGCCAGCCCGGCCCCAGCGGCGAAGGTGGCTTCAAGGCCGAAGCCGGTCGTTACCACCTGTATGTGTCGCTCGCCTGCCCGTGGGCCCATCGCACGCTGATCCTGCGCAAACTCAAGGGGCTGGAAGGTCTGATCGACGTGTCCGTGGTCAGCTGGCTGATGCTGGAAAACGGCTGGACCTTCGACAAGGCCCGCGGCTCCAGCGGCGACTCGCTGGATGGCTTCGCGTTCATGCACCAGCGCTACACCGCCGACACGGCCGATTACACCGGGCGCGTCACGGTGCCGGTGCTGTGGGACAAACAACTCAAGCGCATCGTCAGCAATGAATCAGCGGAGATCATCCGCATGTTCAACAGCGCGTTCAACGGGCTGACCGGCAACACCCTGGACTTCTACCCCGAGGCTCTGCGCCCGCGCATCGATGCGCTGAACGAACGCATCTACCCCGCCGTGAACAACGGCGTGTACCGCGCAGGCTTCGCCACCTCGCAGCAGGCCTATGAGCGTGCGTTCGATGATGTGTTTGCCGAACTGGACCACTTGGAACAGCACCTGGGCGAGCATCGCTACCTGGCCGGTGAGTACCTGACCGAGGCGGATGTACGGCTGTTTACCACGCTGATTCGATTTGATGCGGTGTATTACAGCCACTTCAAATGCAACCTGCGGCGGATTGCCGATTATCCGAATCTGTCGAATTGGTTGCGGGAAATCTATCAATGGCCGGGAGTGGCCGAGACGGTGGACTTTGCGCACATCAAGGGGCACTACTATGCCAGCCACCGCACCATCAATCCGACGGGGATTGTGCCCAAGGGGCCGTTGCAGGTGTTTGATGCCGAGCATGATCGCGGGCGGTTGAGCGCTAAGGGCGTCTGGCGCTGATCCAGAGGATGGGTTGGATCAAATGGCCTCATCGGGGGCAAGCCCCCTCCCACATTGGAATGCATTCCAAAATGTGGGAGGGGGCTTGCCTCCGATGCATTCAGGCTCAGACCTGGGCCTGGGCGCCTTCAAACCATTTGAGCTTCTCGCGCAGCACCACCACTTCACCCACGATCACCAGCGTCGGCGCATGCACTTCATGCTCCGCCACCAGGCGCGGCAGGTCGGCCAGGGTGCCGGTGAACACGCGCTGGTTGGACGTGGTGCCCTGCTGGATCAACGCCGCTGGCGTGTCCGCCGAACGTCCATGCTTGATCAGCTGTTCGCAGATGATCGGCAAACCGATCAAGCCCATGTAGAACACCAGGGTCTGCGACGGGCCCACCAGATCACTCCAAGGCAGGTCCGAGGTGCCGTTCTTCAGGTGCCCGGTGATAAAGCGTACCGATTGCGCATAGTCACGGTGGGTCAGCGGAATCCCGGCATACGCCGCGCAGCCGCTGGCCGCCGTGATCCCCGGCACCACCTGGAACGGAATGCCATGGGCCGCCAGTTCTTCGATCTCTTCGCCGCCACGGCCGAAGATGAACGGATCGCCGCCCTTGAGGCGCAGCACGCGCTTGCCTTGCTTGGCCAGGTCGACCAATTGCTGGTTGATCTGGTCCTGGGGCACGGCGTGATCGGCGCGACGCTTGCCCACGTAGACGCGCTCGGCATCACGACGGCACAGCTCAAGAATCGCGGGGGCCACCAGACGGTCGTAGAGCACCACATCGGCTTGCTGCATCAAACGCAAGGCGCGGAAGGTCAACAGGTCCGGATCGCCGGGGCCGGCGCCCACCAGGTAGACTTCGCCTGGGGCATAAGGCGGCGCGCCGTTGACCTTTTCGATCAGCAAACGCTCGGCTTCATCGCCCTGCCCGGCCAGTTGCCGGTCGGCAATCGGGCCCTGGAAGACTTCTTCCCAGAACGCGCGGCGCTGCTGCACGTCCGGGTACAAACGCTTGACCTGGGCCCGAAAGCGCGCCGCCAGCCCGGCCAACTGGCCATACGTGGACGGAATCCAGGTTTCCAGCTTGGCCCGGATCAAGCGCGCCAATACCGGCGCATCGCCGCCGCTGGACACCGCGATCACCAAGGGCGAACGGTCGACAATCGCCGGGAAGATCACGCTGCACAGGGCTGGCGCATCCACCACGTTGACCGGTACGCAACGGCGCTTGGCATCACTGGACACTTGCGCGTTCAGTGGTTCGTCGTCCGTTGCGGCGATGATCAGGGTGCAACCGTCAAGGTCGGTCTCCTGATAACCGCGCACGATCAGTTCCCCGCCACTGCCCAGCACCAGTTCACGCAACTGGTCTTCGATCTGGGGAGCAACCACCCGCAGCAGTGCGCCGGCGTCGGCCAGCAGGCGGGACTTGCGCAAGGCAATCTCCCCGCCACCGACGACCAACACACGACTGCCGCGCAGGTTATGAAACAGCGGCAGAAATTCCATTTAGCCGATGACCTCGATGCCCGCCATGTACGGCTTGAGCACATCCGGCACACGGATCGAACCGTCGGCCTGCTGGTAGTTTTCGAGCACGGCCACCAGGGTACGGCCTACGGCCAGGCCCGAACCGTTGAGGGTATGCACCAGTTCCGGCTTGCCGGTTTCCGGGTTGCGGAAACGCGCCTGCATGCGACGGGCCTGGAAATCACCGCAGTTGGAGCACGACGAGATCTCGCGGTATTTATCCTGGCTCGGCACCCACACTTCGAGGTCGTAGGTCTTCACGGCGCTGAAACCCATGTCGCCGGTACACAGCGCCAGCACGCGGTACGGCAGTTCCAACAGTTGCAGCACGCGTTCGGCGTTGGCGGTCAGGCCTTCGAGGGCTTCCATGGAGGTCGACGGCTCGACAACCTGCACCATCTCGACTTTGTCGAACTGGTGCTGGCGGATCATGCCGCGGGTATCGCGCCCCGATGCACCGGCTTCACTGCGGAAGCACGGCGTGTGGGCGACGAGCTTGAGCGGCAGGTGCTTGGCGTCGAGGATCTCGCCGGCGACGATGTTGGTCAGCGACACTTCGGCGGTCGGGATCAGGTACAGGTCGGCTTCGCCATCGCGGCTGATCTTGAACAGGTCTTCCTCGAACTTCGGCAACTGGCCGGTGCCCTGCAGGGCCGGCGCCTGAACCAGATACGGGGTGTAGGCCTCTTCGTAGCCGTGCTCGCCGGTGTGCAGGTTGATCATGAACTGCGCCAGGGCGCGATGCAGGCGGGCAATCGGGCCGCGCAGCAAGGCAAAGCGCGCACCGGACAGCTTGGCGGCGGTTTCGAAATCCAGGCCGCCGTTCAGTTCGCCCAGGGCGACGTGGTCCTTGATCGCGAAATCAAAGGCCTTTGGCGTGCCCCAGCGGCGCACTTCGACGTTGCCGTCTTCGTCCGCACCGACCGGCACCGACTCGTGCGGCAGGTTCGGAATGCCCAGCAGGATCGAATCCAGCTCGCCCTGGATCTTGTCCAGTTCGAGTTTGCCGTCGGACAGCTCGGTGCCCATGCGCTCGACATCCGCCATCAACGGCGCGATGTCTTCACCGCGCTGCTTGGCCTGCCCGATGGACTTGGAACGCGCATTACGCTCAGCCTGCAGTGCTTCGGTGCGGGTCTGGACGGTCTTGCGCTGTTCTTCCAGCGCTTCGATGCGCGCAACATCCAAGGCAAAGCCACGGGATGCCAGGCGGTCCGCTACGTCCTGAAGGTTGCTACGTAACAGTTTGGAATCGAGCATGTCGGTCTCTCGTTTATCAAAGTTTGGTCAAGGACAGGCCGGCCCAGGTGGCGAGCAGCCCGCCGAACACGCTGATGCCCAGGTACCCGAAGGCAACCAGGGCCTGCCCGCTTTCCAGCAGGCGCACCGTATCCAGTGAAAAGGATGAAAAGGTCGTCAGACCGCCTACAAAGCCGACAATCAAGCCGGCACGAATTTCAATCGGCACTTCCGGGCGCAACAGGAACCAACCGTACAACAGCCCGATGATCAGGCAGCCCACCAGGTTGACCGCCAGGGTCGCCGTATAAAAATGCCTCGGCCAGTTGGCGTTAACCCAATTACCAGTGGCGAAACGCAATAATGTACCAGCGATGCCGGCAACGGACACGGCAAGAATCGTCTTGAGCACTACTTTCTCCGCTGTTTGGGGCTGAGACGGTCGAGTTGAGCGAGGTGATTGAGCTTTTCACCGATCTTCAGCTCCAGGCCACGGGGCACCGGCTGGTAGAACGGCTGCGGCTCGAGCGCGTCAGGGAAGTAATCTTCGCCGGCGGCATAGGCGTCCGGCTCATCGTGGGCGTAGCGGTATTCATCGCCGTAACCCAGTTGTTTCATCAATTTGGTCGGCGCATTGCGCAGGTGCAGCGGCACTTCGAGGGAGCCATGTTCGGCCGCAGCGCGCAGTGCCGATTTGAAGCCCATGTACACCGCGTTGCTTTTCGGCGCGCAGGCCAGGTAGGTAATGGCCTGGGCCACCGCCAGCTCGCCTTCGGGGCTGCCCAGGCGTTCCTGCACTTCCCACGCCGCAAGGCACAGGCTCAAGGCGCGGGGGTCGGCGTTGCCGATGTCTTCGCTGGCCATACGCACCACGCGGCGCGCGAGGTAGAGCGGGTCGCAGCCACCGTCGATCATGCGCGCGAACCAGTACAACGCGCCGTCGGGGTTGGAGCCGCGCACCGATTTGTGCAGCGCCGAAATCTGATCGTAGAACGCTTCGCCACCCTTATCGAAACGCCGGCGCGTGTCGCCGAGCAGGCTTTGCAGGAGTTCGACGCCAATCTCGCTGCCGTCCTCGGCCAGGTCGGAGGCGTTCTCCAGCAGGTTCAGAAAGCGCCGCCCATCGCCGTCGGCGGCGCTGAACAGGATCTTGAAGCCTTCATCGCTGAGGCTCAACTGGCGCTTGCCCAAGCCCTTGTCTTCGCTCAAGGCGCGCTGCAGCAGCTTTTGCATCGCCGCTTCATCCAGGCTCTTGAGCACATACACCCGCGCCCTCGAGAGCAAGGCGTTGTTCAATTCGAAGGACGGGTTCTCGGTGGTTGCACCGATAAAAATCAGCGTGCCGTCTTCGACATACGGCAAGAACGCGTCCTGCTGCGACTTGTTGAAGCGATGCACTTCGTCGACGAACAAGATGGTGCGCTTGCCGTATTGCCCGGCCTGCTGCTTGGCCACTTCCACGGCCTGGCGGATCTCTTTGACCCCAGCCAGCACCGCCGAGACCGTTTCGAAGTGGGCATCCGAGACTTTCGCCAACAGCCGCGCCAGCGTGGTTTTACCCACCCCCGGCGGCCCCCAGAAAATCATCGAGTGCAGCGCACCCTGCTCCAGGGCTTCGCGCAAAGGCTTGCCGCGAGCGAGCAGGTGTTCCTGACCGACGTACTCATCCAGGTTGGTCGAACGCAAGCGTGCGGCCAGGGGTTGAGCGATCGGGTCACTTCGAAACAGGTCCATGGGCAGCGTTTGAAACCTCTAGGCAGGTTATTCCTGGATCACGTCGGCACCCTTGGGGATGTCGAACTTGAACGTGGACGCGGGCACCGGCACGTTGGCCTTGACCCCGGTGAACAGGATATCGGTGCGCTGGCCGACGCTGTCGATCAGGCGCATGTTATTGATCACGCCGTTACCGAACGAAAGGTGCAGGCTGTCGAACAGCGTGTCCTTGGATTTCGGCTTGAGGGTGAATTCGATCACATTGCTGGTTTGCTTGGAGGTGATCTCGAAGCTGTCGTTGATCTTCGACACATCGCCCGACAGCAACAGCGCCGGGGTCTGGTTCAAGCGCGGATCGAGCTTTTTGATGGTCGCCTGTTCCAGGTCCGGGTCCCACAGCGTGACTTTCTGGCCATCGGAAACGATGGTCTGCTCGGCCTTCCCTTCCGTGTGCCAGTAGAACAGCCCAGGGCGCTGCACGGCCATTTCACCGGCGGTTTCCTGCAACTGGGTGCCGCCGGCATCCAGGGTCAGCTGGGAGAAGCGCGCGGTCAGGGTCTTGGATTTGTCCAGCAGGTTGGTCAGGCTGGCGACGGAGGCCGGATCAGCGTGAGCCGAAACAGCAGTCAGGGCCAGTGCCGGCAACAACAGCATGCGGATAAGACGCATGGGAGTCCTCATTGAGTCGTTAGGGCGCGCCGCGTGCTGCCACGCGGCGCGTGATCAGTCGCGCATCTGCCCGGGGGCGATGACTTCGCGCGAGCCGTTGGTGTTCATTGCGGTGACGACGCCGGCATTTTCCATGGCTTCGATCATGCGGGCGGCGCGGTTGTAGCCGATTTTCAGCTTGCGCTGCACGGCGGAGATCGAGGCGCGACGGCTTTCCAACACGAAGGCCACCGCTTCGTCGTACAGCGCGTCGGTTTCGGCATCATCGTCGCCACCACTGCTGCCGCCGTCGAAGCCGCTGCCGGCTTCTTCAACACCGGCGAGGATGTCGTCGTTGTATTCCGGCGCACCGCGCAGTTTCCAGGCTTCCACCACGCGATGCACTTCATCGTCGGAAACGAACGCACCATGCACGCGAATCGGCAGGCTGGTGCCCGGCGGCATGTAGAGCATGTCACCGTGGCCCAGCAATTGTTCGGCGCCGCCCTGGTCGATGATGGTCCGCGAGTCGATCTTGCTCGACACCTGGAACGCCATGCGCGTCGGGATGTTGGCCTTGATCAGACCGGTGATCACATCCACCGACGGCCGCTGGGTCGCGAGGATCAAGTGGATACCGGCAGCACGCGCCTTCTGTGCGATACGTGCGATCAACTCTTCAACCTTCTTGCCGACGATCATCATCATGTCGGCAAATTCGTCGACCACCACGACGATGGTCGGCAACTTGGTCAGCAATGGCGCTTCGTCGTGGATGCTTTCGCGTTTGTACAGCGGGTCGGTCAGCGGCGTGCCGGCGTCCTGGGCTTCCTTGACCTTGGCATTGAAGCCCGACAGGTTGCGCACGCCCATCTTCGCCATCAGCTTGTAGCGCCGCTCCATCTCGGCAACGCTCCAGCGCAGGGCGTTGGCGGCGTCCTTCATATCGGTGACCACCGGGCAGAGCAAGTGCGGAATGCCTTCGTAGATCGACAATTCGAGCATCTTCGGGTCGATCATGATCAGCTTGGCGTCTTCCGGGCCGGACTTGAACAGGATCGACAGGATCATCGCGTTGACCCCCACCGACTTACCCGAACCGGTGGTACCGGCCACGAGCAGGTGAGGCATTTTCGCCAGGTCGGTGATTACCGGCTTGCCGCCGATGTCATGGCCCAGGGCCAGGGTGACCGGCGATTTGAAGTTGTCGTATTCCGGGGTCGACAGCACCTCGGAGAAGCGCACGATCTGGCGGTCTTCGTTGGGAATCTCGATGCCCACGGTGGTTTTGCCAGGGATCACTTCCACCACGCGCACGCTGGTCACGGCCAGGGAGCGGGCGAGGTCTTTGGCCAGGTTGGAGATTCGGCTGACCTTGACCCCGGCCGCTGGCTGGATTTCGTAACGGGTAATCACCGGGCCGGGGTGGATCGAGTCCACCGAGACTTCGACGCCGAATTCCTTGAGTTTGATTTCCAGCAGATGGCCGACGGCCGCCAGGGACTCCGGGGAATAGTTGAGTTGTTTCTTCTCGGCCGGGTCGAGAATCGAGATCGGCGGCAGCGTGCCTTCGACCGCGCTGTCGACAAACAACGGCGCCTGTTTTTCTTTCTGCACGCGATGGCTCGGCTCGGGAGCCTTGGGCGGTGCCGGGGCAATCACCGGCGGCACCTGTTTCTCGCGCTCCGACATGTGCTTGCTCAGGGCTTGTTCGCGTTCGATCAGGCGTTCCTTGACCTTGGCCTGTTCACGCCGGTCCGGCGTGCTCGGGGCCACGACCTCGTTGACGCGGGTGTCCACCTCGCGCAATTGGGCCACCATGCGCTTGCGCTCCACCCGGGCCGCCCACCAGCGGTTGGCGGCGCCCTGGAACAGCTCCAGCAGGTCGAGGGTGATTTTGCCGGTCACGTCCATCACCTTGAACCACGACAGGTCGGTGAACACGGTGAGGCCGAACAGGAACAGCGCGATAAACATCAGGGTGCTGCCCTGGATATTCAGGGTCTTGCGGGCCAGGTCGCCGAGGCTCTCACCCAGCGCGCCGCCAGCGCCCGCCGGCAGGCCGGTCGGCGCATGGAAATGGATATGCGCCAGCGCCGCGCCGGACAGCACCAGGAACACCAGGCCGATCAGGCGCCAGGAAAACAGCCAACCGCTCCACTGCCACGGCTCATGACGCTGGCGGAAGATCTGCCAGGTCTTGATCGCCAGCAGCAACGGGAAGATGTACGCGAAATAACCCAGCACCATGAACAGGATATCGGCGCTGTAGGAACCGGCGGGGCCACCGAAGTTCTGCACGTCATCGATCTTGCTGTTGTGGCTCCAGCCCGGATCGTCCTTGCCATAGGTGAGCAAGGCCATCATCAGGAACAGGCACAGCGCGCCGATGGCGATCAGCGCACCTTCCTTGAGCCGATAATGCAGGTGCTGACGCCAGGCCGGCACGACTGTTTTTTGTGTCGCGGTGGATTTCTTCAAAACGGGTCTTTTCCTGCGCCTTTAGCGCGTCCATCTGTTGAATGACTGCACACTGCCGCCCAATCCGAGCAGCCGAAAAATAAACGAACGCCGTTAAATCTACCTTTAACACCGAGCGATTGACGAGTGAAACGGCGATAACGCCAGAATGCCCGCATTGTACGGGTTTGTGTCCGCGATGCCACGCCCTTGCCCCTTGCGCGGCAGCCTGGACAATTCAAGTGTCACACACTGTTCAATTTGAGCATGCATTGTCTTTGCTGACAAAGGCTTATGCGCTGTTTTTAGCAATCCAGGCAAGCTTGGCAATTGGCCTGCATGGGGCAGTCCCGAATACGACCACGTCTCTGCGAGAGAGTTGCAGAAACACCCGCTCACGCTAATCCACAGCAATGCCCGATTCGGGCTGGCCCCCTGACGCCGGGTCGACAATAATCAACCCTCTGGGCAGGCCCGACGCCTGCCACTCCCCTCCCCTTCCGTAAGCCTGGATGCCATGCTGACCTGGTTACAACGCGACACCCTGACCTTCCCGCCGCTGGCCAAAGCCATGCGCGAACCCAATGGCCTGCTCGCCGCCGGTGGCGACCTGTCGGCCGAGCGACTGATCCAGGCCTATCGCCACGGCTGCTTTCCGTGGTTCTCGCAGGGCCAGCCGATTCTCTGGTGGTCGCCGGACCCTCGCACGGTGATTTTCCCCGACGAACTGCACGTATCCCGCAGCCTGGGCAAATTATTGCGCCAGCAGCGCTATCGCGTGACCTTCGACCAGGACTTCGCTGCGGTCATCCAGGCCTGCGCCGCGCCTCGCGCCTATGCAGATGGCACCTGGATCACCGAAGGCATCCAGAGCGCCTACCAGGAGCTGCACGCGCGGGGTTACGCGCACTCGGTCGAGGTCTGGGACAATGGTGAACTGGTGGGCGGCCTGTATGGGCTGGCGATGGGCCGGCTGTTTTTTGGCGAATCCATGTTCAGCCGCGCCGATAACGCCTCGAAGTTCGGCTTTGCCACGCTGACCCGGCAGCTGCTGGCATGGGGTTTTGTGCTGATCGACTGCCAGATGCCCAACGATCACCTGCACAGCCTGGGCGCCCGCGCCATACCGCGCAGCGAGTTCGCCGGCTTCCTGCGCGACTATCTGGACCAACCCAACGCTGGACCGTGGGTTTCCTAGGCGACTTCCTCGCACCTGGCTTACACTTATTTCAAAGCTTATCCGAGGGTTGATCATGACCGAGCTGGCGCGCTTGAAGTTTTATGCCACTCAAGCCCACTCTTGCAGCTATCTGCCCGACGAACAGGCCACTACGCTGTTCCTCGACCCCAGCCAGCCGATGGACGTGCATGTGTATGCCGACCTTTCGGAAATGGGCTTTCGGCGCAGCGGCGATCACCTGTACCGACCGCACTGCCAAAACTGCAATGCCTGCGTGCCGGCACGCATTCCCGTGGCGCAGTTTGTGCCGGACCGCAACCAGAAGCGCATCCTCAAGCGCAACGCCGACCTGACGGTCACGGCGGCCAACCCCAGGTTCAGCGAAGAATACTTCGATCTTTACCAGCGCTACATCGAACAACGCCACGCCGACGGCGACATGTTCCCACCCAGTCGCGACCAGTTTTCCACCTTCCTGGTGCGTGAACTGCCTTTCTCACGCTTCTACGAATTCCGACTCGACGGGCGCCTGCTGGCCGTCGCCGTGACCGATTTGCTGCCCAACGGCCTGTCGGCGGTGTACACCTTCTATGAACCCGACGAAGAGCGGCGCAGCCTGGGACGCTTCGCGATCCTCTGGCAAATCAGCGAAGCCCGGCGCCTGGAACTGGAGGCGGTGTACCTTGGATACTGGATCAAAAACTGCAAAAAGATGAACTACAAGACCCAATATCGGCCGATTGAACTGCTGATTAATCAAAGATGGGTCACGCTTAACTAGAACCTCTTGGCTTAAACACCCTTTTTCGGGCACAATGCACGCCGCTTTTGCCTGGCGCAGTTGCACCGGGCCATTCACTGGATACCGAGGGCTTTACTGCATGTCGAAAGAAGACAGCTTCGAAATGGAAGGCACTGTCGTCGACACCCTGCCCAACACCATGTTTCGTGTGGAGTTGGAAAATGGGCACGTCGTAACCGCGCATATCTCCGGCAAGATGCGCAAGAACTACATTCGTATTCTTACCGGTGACAAAGTGCGCGTCGAGCTGACGCCCTATGACTTGAGCAAAGGGCGCATCACTTACCGCGCCCGCTAATCAAGTCAATACAAGACGCCCGGTTATGCCGGGCGTTTTTGTGTGTATAGCATTTACCTGACACCCGAAACCCAATGCGGGAGGGGGCTTGTTCCCTCCCACATTGGATCGCCATTGTTCTGGCAATTGCATTTCAAGACAGCAAAAAGGCGCCTTTCGGCGCCTTTTGCGTAGCTGCAGAACGATCAGGCCATTTCGGCCGTGGTTTCGAACTCGAAGGTCAGCTCGCCGTCCTTCAGGTCGATATGCACCACGCCACCATGGTCGGAGAGCTCGCCGAACAGGATCTCTTCGGCCAATGGTCGCTTGATCTTGTCCTGGATCAGACGCGCCATCGGGCGAGCGCCCATTGCCGCGTCGTAACCACCTTCGGCCAGCCAATTGCGCGCCGCGTCCGTCACTTCCAGCTGCACGCGCTTGTCTTCCAACTGCGCTTGAAGCTCGGTGAGGAACTTGTCCACCACGTTTTTGATGACCTCATGGCTGAGGCGACCAAACTGGATAATGGTGTCCAGGCGGTTGCGGAACTCCGGCGTGAAGCTCTTCTTGATCACTTCCATCGCATCGGAAGAGTGATCCTGATGCGTAAAGCCGATCGACGCCCGCGCCGCAGCTTCAGCACCGGCGTTGGTGGTCATGATCACGATCACGTTGCGGAAATCCGCCTTGCGCCCGTTGTTGTCGGTCAGAGTGCCGTGGTCCATGACCTGCAGCAGCAGGTTGAAGACTTCCGGGTGAGCCTTCTCGATTTCATCGAGCAGCAATACGCAATGCGGCTGCTTGGTGATCGCCTCGGTCAACAGGCCGCCCTGATCAAAACCGACATAGCCCGGAGGCGCACCGATCAGGCGCGACACGGTGTGACGCTCCATGTATTCGGACATGTCGAACCGCACCAACTCAATGCCCATGGCCTTGGCCAACTGCCGGGCCGCTTCGGTCTTGCCGACGCCGGTCGGGCCGGCGAACAGGAACGAACCGACGGGCTTGTCCGGCGACTTGAGGCCCGCCCGCGACAACTTGATCGCAGTGGACAGCGAGTCGATGGCCGCATCCTGGCCAAACACGGTGAGCTTGAGGTCGCGCTCCAGGTTACGCAGCAGCTCTTTGTCGGAGGTGGTGACGTGTTTTGGCGGAATCCGCGCGATCTTGGCCACGATATCCTCGACCTGAGCCACGTCGATGCGCTTCACACGCTTCTCGACCGGCTGCAGACGCTGATAGGCACCCGCCTCGTCGATCACGTCGATGGCCTTGTCCGGCATGTGCCGATCGTTGATGTAGCGCGACGCCAGCTCGGCAGCGGCCCGCAACGCTTCATCGGTGTACTCGATGCCATGGTGCGCTTCGAAACGCCCCTTGAGCCCACGCAGGATGCCGATGGTGTCTTCAACCGAAGGCTCGGACACGTCGACTTTCTGGAAGCGACGCGCCAGGGCACGGTCTTTCTCGAAGATCCCGCGGAATTCCTGGAACGTGGTCGAGCCGATGCAGCGGATATCACCCGACGACAACAACGGCTTGAGCAGGTTGGAAGCATCCATCACACCACCGGAGGCCGCACCGGCCCCAATGATCGTGTGGATTTCATCGATGAACAGGATCGCCTGCGGGCGTTTTTTCAGCTCGCCGAGCAGCGCCTTGAAGCGCTTCTCGAAATCGCCGCGGTACTTGGTCCCGGCGAGCAACGCGCCGAGGTCAAGGGAGTAGACGACGCTGCTGGCCAGCAAGTCCGGCACCTGGTTGTCGACGATACGCTTGGCCAGGCCTTCGGCAATCGCGGTTTTACCCACGCCCGCCTCACCCACCAGCAACGGGTTGTTCTTGCGACGACGCGCGAGGATCTGCGCCACGCGCTCAACTTCAGCCTCGCGCCCCACCAGCGGATCGATCCGCCCCTGGCGCGCCAGCTCATTGAGATTGCTGGCATAGGCATCCAATGGGTTGCCCGAAGAAGAAGACTCACCGCCCTCGTCGTCCTGCATTTCCTGCTCACCCTCGGAATGATCGCCGTGCCCAGGCACTTTGGAGATACCGTGGGCGATGTAGTTGACGACATCGATACGGGCAACGCTCTGCTGCTTGAGCAGGAACACTGCCTGGCTTTCCTGTTCGCTGAAGATGGCGACAAGCACATTGGCGCCCGTGACTTCACGCTTACCGGAGCTCTGTACGTGGAAAACAGCACGCTGCAATACCCGCTGAAAGCCCAGGGTCGGCTGGGTTTCACGGTCCTCGTCATGCACGGGGATCAGTGGCGTCGTGGAGTCGATGAACTCCTGCAGGTCATGCTTGAGTTTGTCGAGGTTGGCGCCGCACGCACGCAAAACGGTGGCGGCAGCTTCGTTATCCAAAAGTGCCAGCAGCAGGTGCTCGACGGTCATGAATTCATGACGCTTCGAACGGGCCTCTTTGAAGGCAAGATTGAGGGTGACTTCGAGCTCGCGGTTTAACATAGCTTCACCTCATACCCAAGTGGTCGGCGTTAACCGTCCTTCTCGATTTCACAGAGTAGCGGATGCTGGCTTTCCCTGGCGTACTGGTTGACCTGCATGGCCTTTGTCTCGGCGATGTCGCGGGTAAACACTCCACATACTGCCCGTCCTTCTGTGTGAACGGCCAGCATTACCTTGGTCGCCAACTCGCGGTTCAGGTTAAAAAACACCTCGAGTACTTCGACCACGAAATCCATCGGTGTGTAGTCATCGTTGAACAAAACCACCTTGTACATCGGCGGCGCCTGTAGAGCAGGCTTGGCCTCCTGAACAGCAATGCCTGCAGAACCGTCGTCATCGTGCTCGTGATCCGGTCGATCCTGATTGAATGTTAGTCGAATCTGGCTGATTGCATGCATGGAAAGAAAGGTTCGTCAGTGGTTCAAATACAGTGGTGGGGGCGACCTGTCAGAATTTCAACTCTGACCGTTCGGTCACCTTGACTATCGGCAAATCGGTGTTACAACCAATAGAACCCACAGTGGGTAAAAAAGGTCCGCGCAGTCAACCTTATTTATTCGGGTTAGGACGGATAAACTGGATGATACTCCAGTGATGGAGTCTGGTGCAGAGGGATATGGGTATGTCTGGCGTCAAGATCAGTGGCAAGGTCAAATGGTTCAACAATGCCAAGGGTTACGGCTTCATTAATGAAGAAGGTAAGACCGAGGACCTTTTTGCGCATTATTCAGCGATCCATATGGATGGCTACAAAACGCTGAAAGCGGGCCAAGCTGTGAGCTTTGAGATTATTCAAGGACCGAAAGGGCTGCACGCCGTGAACATCTGTGCAAGCACGATCACTACATCTGCAAAACCCGTTGTATCCGCCGCTCAAAAAGAAAAGAAGCTAACGGCCTGATTCACTGCCAAGCGAGAAGCATGCAAATAAAAAACGGCCACCCAACCCATTGGAGTAGCCGTTTTTTATGCCTGCGTGTTTACATGTGCGAGATCAGCGCATCGCCAAAGCCCGACGACGACACCAACTTCGCGCCCTCCATCAGGCGCTCGAAGTCATAGGTCACGGTCTTGGCCGAGATAGCACCATTGGTGCCCTTGATGATCAGATCGGCCGCTTCGGTCCAGCCCATGTGGCGCAGCATCATTTCCGCCGACAGGATCAGCGAACCCGGGTTGACCTGGTCCTTACCGGCATATTTCGGCGCAGTACCGTGGGTGGCTTCAAACATTGCCACGGTGTCGGACAGGTTGGCGCCCGGCGCAATGCCGATACCACCGACTTCCGCCGCCAGGGCGTCAGACAGGTAGTCACCGTTGAGGTTGAGGGTCGCGATCACGTCGTATTCAGCCGGACGCAGCAGGATCTGCTGCAGCATGGCATCGGCAATCGCATCCTTGACCACGACATTCTTGCCGGTCTTCGGGTTCTTGAACTGCATCCACGGCCCGCCATCGAGCAGGGTTGCGCCGAATTCTTCAGCCGCCACTTCGTAGGCCCATTCCTTGAAGGCACCTTCGGTGAACTTCATGATGTTGCCTTTGTGTACGATGGTCAGCGACTCGCGGTCGTTATCCACGACATATTGCAGGGCCTTGCGCGCCAGGCGCTTGGTGCCCTCTTTGGACACCGGCTTGATGCCGATACCGCAATCCTGGTCGAAGCGGATCTTGGTGACGCCCATTTCCTCCTTGAGGAACTTGATCACTTTGATCGCTTCCGGCGAACCGGCTTTCCACTCGATCCCGGCGTAAATATCTTCGGAGTTTTCGCGGAAGATGGTCATGTCCACGTCGCCAGGCTTTTTGACCGGGCTCGGCACGCCTTCGAACCAGCGCACCGGGCGCAGGCACACATACAGGTCGAGTTGTTGGCGCAGGGCCACGTTCAACGAACGGATGCCACCACCGACCGGCGTGGTCAACGGGCCTTTGATGGAGACTACGTAATCGCGCACCGCGTCCAGGGTTTCCTGGGGCAGCCAGGTGTCCTGGTCATAGACCTGGGTCGCCTTCTCACCGGCGTAAACTTCCATCCACGAAATCTTGCGCTTGCCGCCGTAAGCTTTTTCAACAGCGGCGTCGACCACCTTGATCATCACTGGGCTGATGTCGACACCGATACCGTCACCTTCGATATAAGGGATGATCGGTTGGTCAGGAACATTGAGAGAATGGTCTGCATTGACGGTGATTTTGTCGCCGACTGCCGGAACCTGAATCTTCTTGTATCCCATGCTGAACTCCATCTATGGATTGAACATCTGGCTGCGTTCGAGCCTACTCCAGATAAATGACGACTTAAACCTCACGCCACGCTCATTTGCATCGAAAACAGCATATTTAGTCGCCTACAAGCTTGAAATCAAAGGGAAAAGCGCCAATCTTGAGCACATCATGCGACTTTAGGCGCAACTTGGTCCCTGCGACCTTTAGACCAATGGACGACCCACCTTTTGTATGAAGGCTCGGCGTAAGCATAGCGACCTATGTATAATGCCGCCGCTGACCAAAGAGTCACGACGGCCGACCGCCTGCTTCTTCAATAGAAAGCAGCGCCCAGCGCCAGAAAAGCCGGACTAAACAATAGTCCACCCGCTTGACGCTCGACTGATGCAACCCAACATCACCGCGAAGAAACCTCGACCTTTCGCTCATGGATGACTTTGAACGAACGCGCTCTACCCGGCGCATCTCGAGTTTCTGCGCACGCTTTCAGCAAAGAAGAGAGTTAATCCGAATATGCCCACCCGCTCGAAGATCATCTACACCTTCACCGACGAAGCACCAGCCCTCGCCACCTATTCACTGCTGCCTATCGTAGAGGCCTTCACCGCTTCCGCTGATATTGCCGTGGAAACCCGCGACATCTCCCTCGCCGGGCGCATCCTCGCAAGCTTCCCCGAGCAACTGGGCACCAAAGCCGTCCCGGACCACCTCGCCGAACTGGGCGCCCTGGCCGTTACGCCTGAAGCCAACATCATCAAGCTGCCTAACATCAGCGCCTCGACGCCTCAACTGCAGGCGGCGATCAAAGAACTGCAAGCCAAGGGCTACGCCCTGCCGGACTACCCGGAAACCGTAACCACCGACGCGGAAAAAGAAACCCGTGCACGTTACGACAAGATCAAGGGCAGCGCCGTGAACCCGGTACTGCGCGAAGGCAACTCCGACCGCCGCGCACCGCTGTCGGTCAAGAACTACGCACGCAAGCACCCGCACAAGATGGGCGCCTGGGCTGCCGACTCCAAGTCCCACGTCGCTTACATGAGCCACGGCGACTTCTACGGCAGCGAAAAAGCCGTACAGATCGAGGCAGCCGACGCGGTCAAAATCGAACTGATCGCTAAAGACGGCACCGCGACCGTACTGAAGGAAAAGACTTCCGTACAAGCTGGCGAAATCATCGACAGCTCCGTGCTGAGCAAGAACGCCCTGCGCAGCTTCATCGCCGCTGAAATCGAAGACGCCAAGAAACAAGGCGTACTGCTGTCGGTTCACCTGAAAGCCACCATGATGAAGGTCTCCGACCCGATCATGTTCGGCCAGATCGTTGCCGAGTTCTATAAAGACGCCCTGACCAAGCACGCCGCCGTGCTGGAGCAGATCGGCTTCAACCTGAACAACGGCATCGGCGACCTGTACGCTCGCATCAAGGCCCTGCCGGCCGAGCAGCAAGCGCAGATCGAAGCGGATATCCAGGCGGTCTACGCCGCTCGCCCTTCCCTGGCGATGGTCAACTCCGACAAAGGCATCACCAACC
Source organism: Pseudomonas veronii (assembly GCF_002028325.1). Taxonomy (NCBI): domain Bacteria; kingdom Pseudomonadati; phylum Pseudomonadota; class Gammaproteobacteria; order Pseudomonadales; family Pseudomonadaceae; genus Pseudomonas; species Pseudomonas veronii. Next base: position 4,308,517 of record NZ_CP018420.1, read on the forward strand.
TGCACGTGCCGAGCGACGTGATCGTCGACGCCTCGATGCCGGCCATGATCCGTGACTCCGGCAAAATGTGGGGCACCGACGGCCAGCTGCATGACACCAAGGCCGTGATCCCGGATCGCTGCTACGCCACCATCTACCAAGCCGTCATCGAAGACTGCAAGGCCAATGGCGCGTTCGATCCGACCACCATGGGCAGCGTGCCGAACGTTGGCCTGATGGCACAGAAAGCCGAAGAGTACGGCTCTCACGACAAGACCTTCCAGGTCAAGGCTGACGGCGTCGTCCGCGTTACCGACAGCAAGGGCAACCTGCTGATGGAACAGGCCGTCGAAGCCGGCGACATCTTCCGTATGTGCCAGGCCAAAGACGCGCCGATCCAGGACTGGGTCAAACTCGCCGTCAACCGCGCCCGCGCCAGCAACACCCCGGCCATCTTCTGGCTGGACCCACAGCGCGCCCACGACGGTGCGGTGATCGAGAAAGTCCAGACCTACCTGAAAGACCACAACACCGACGGCCTGGACATCCGCATCATGTCGCCGGTCGACGCGATGAAGTTCACCCTGGAGCGCACCCGCAAGGGCCTGGACACCATCTCGGTGACCGGTAACGTACTGCGCGACTACCTGACCGACCTGTTCCCGATCATGGAACTGGGCACCAGCGCCAAGATGCTGTCGATCGTGCCGCTGATGAACGGTGGCGGTCTGTTCGAAACCGGCGCTGGCGGTTCGGCACCCAAGCACGTGCAGCAACTGCTGGAAGAAAACTTCCTGCGTTGGGATTCCCTCGGCGAGTTCCTGGCCCTGGCCGCATCGCTTGAGCATTTGGGCGTGACTTACAACAACCCGAAAGCCCTGGTGCTGTCCAAGACCCTGGACCAGGCCACCGGCCAGTTCCTCGACAACAACAAGTCGCCATCGCGCAAAGTCGGCAACATCGACAACCGCGGCAGCCACTTCTACCTGGCGCTGTACTGGGCCCAAGCCCTGGCCGCACAGACCGAAGACACCGCGCTGCAAGCGCAATTCGGCGAACTGGCCAAGACCCTCGCCGCGAACGAGGCAACCATCGTTGCCGAGCTCAACGCCGTACAGGGCAAGCCAGTGGACATCGGCGGCTACTACGCGCCGAACCCGGAGCTGACCAGCAAAGTCATGCGCCCGAGCAACACCCTCAACGCGGCAATTGCCAAGCTGAAGTAAGGTTGTAAGGATGCAAACAAACCCCGGCCCCGTGCCGGGGTTTGTGTTTCCAGCGAATAAACCGGATTCAAATGTGGGAGGGAGCTTGCTCCCGATGGCAGTGAGTCAGCTATCAATAAGTCGACTGCCCCACCGCCATCGGGAGCAAGCCCCCTCCCACACCGACTGCAATCCTGCCTGAAGACCGCACCGCACTCAGAATCGAGAGGCATCCAATGACCTGGCAACCCCACACCATCGTCGAAGACAACTTTTCAGGCCCTCACGAAGGCAGAACAATCGCGAAAGACTCTAATGAACTGTAAGTTCTAACAGGTGCCCCCCAGCCCCCTGAAGACCATCCTTATCCCGTGACGACTGAGCCGAGACCGGGAGACCATCAAATGTTGCGCACCTACTATTTATTGCCACTGGGCGCTTTCTTGCTTGCGCTGCTGCCCCTGGCAAACGCTGGCCAAAACGTCCAGATGACATACTTCCTCAACGCGAGCTTTACCTGCCAGAACGGCGTCACAACGCAAGGATATAGCGTCTATGTGGTTGGCTCGCACCCAGAAGTCGGAAAATGGGACCCCGCCAACGCCGTTTTACTCAGCCCATCCAACTACCCGACATGGACCGGCCAGGTGCGTTTTTCGGGCGTCCAGCTCGATGAAAAGGTGGAATGGAAGTGCATTATTCGCAACGAAAAGAACCCGCAGGATGTACAGAAATGGCAGGCTGGGCCGAATAACGAAGTGATATTGAAGTTCTCCCCGCAAGCCCAGGCCACTGCTACGTTCTGAGCAGTCCGGCCATGTCCGGCGTATCATGCAGGATGATTTAGCCCCCACCTGCATTCGAGAGCCATTCATGACCTGGCAACCCCACATCACCGTCGCCACCATCGTCGAAGACAACGGCCGCTTCCTGATGGTCGAAGAACTCAAGGGCGGCCGCGCCGTGCTCAACCAGCCCGCCGGCCACCTCGACCCGCACGAAACCCTGACCGAAGCCGCCGTGCGTGAAACCCTCGAAGAAACCGGCTGGGACGTCGAAGCCACCGGCATCGTCGGCATCTACCTGTACACCGCGCCGAGCAACGGCGTGACCTACCAGCGGGTCTGCTTCACCGCCAAGGCGCTGAAACACCGCCCGGACTATCAACTTGACGACGGCATCGTGCGCGCCCGCTGGCTGAGCCGTGACGAGCTGATGGGCCTGCGCGACGCCTGGCGCAGTGAGCTGATCATCCGGTGTATCGATGATTATCTGGCCGGCTTTCGCCACAGTCTCGAATTGATCCGACCTTCTCTTTAGCCTTGAAGGCTTGGGCCTGTTAGAATCGCGTCCTTTTTCAAGACACCCGTTGAAACCCTATGCGTGATCCAGCCCCTTCTGACACACAAAAGAAGCGCGTCATCGTCGGCATGTCCGGCGGCGTGGATTCTTCCGTTTCCGCCGTTCTGCTCATGGAGCAGGGTTATGAGGTGGAAGGCCTGTTCATGAAGAACTGGGAAGAAGACGATGGAACGGAATATTGCACCGCCATGGACGACCTGGCGGATGCCCAGGCCGTGTGCGACAAGATCGGCATCAAGCTGCACACCGCCAACTTCGCCGCCGAGTACTGGGACAACGTGTTCGAGCACTTCCTGGCCGAATACAAGGCCGGCCGCACGCCGAACCCGGACATCCTGTGCAACCGCGAGATCAAGTTCAAGGCGTTCCTCGACTACGCCATGATGCTCGGCGCCGACCTGATTGCCACCGGCCACTACGTGCGCCGTCGTGACATCGACGGGCGCACCGAACTGCTCAAGGGCCTGGACCCCAACAAGGACCAGAGCTACTTCCTGCACGCCGTCGGCGGCGAACAGATCGCCAAGACCCTGTTCCCGGTCGGCGAACTGGAAAAGCCCGAAGTGCGCCGGATTGCCGAGCAGCACGACCTGGCCACCGCCAAGAAGAAGGATTCCACCGGGATCTGCTTTATCGGCGAGCGCCGCTTCAGCGACTTCCTCAAGCAATACCTGCCAGCGCAACCGGGCGAGATCAAAACCACCGAAGGCGAGGTCATCGGCCGCCATCACGGCCTGATGTACCACACCATCGGCCAGCGCCAGGGCCTGGGCATCGGCGGTTTGAAAGACGCCGGCGACGAGCCCTGGTACGTGCTGGTCAAGGACCTGGAGCACAACGAACTGATCGTGGGCCAGGGCAATGATCACCCATGGCTGTTCTCCCGCGCACTGCTCGCTTCGGATATCTACTGGGTCAACCCGGTGGACCTGAGCGCGCCGCGCCGCCTGACCGCCAAGGTGCGCTATCGTCAGAGCGACCAGCCCTGCACCCTGGAAAAAACCGCCGACGGTTACCGCGCCACCTTCGATGACCCGCAGCGCGCGGTCACGCCTGGCCAGTCCGTGGTGTTCTACGATGGCGAGGTGTGCCTGGGGGGCGGCGTGATTGAAGTCGCCGAACCCTGGAGCAACCCGGCATGAGCCCGATCCAGGAGCAACTGACGGCACTCGGCGGGGTCTTCCTCGCCGCAGTGCTGGTGGACAAGATCGCCAAAACCGGCCAGGTTACCGAGGCCGGCCTGACCTGCATGCTCGGCAGCCTGCTGGTTCGCGACCCCAAGGACACCCTGGAAGTCTATGGCGGTGACGACCTGGCGCTGCGTGAAGGCTACCGCGCGCTGGTCGGCGCACTGGAACGCGACCCGAGCACCTTGCAGCGCGAACCGCTGCGCTACGCCCTGTCGATGCTCGGCCTCGAGCGCCAACTGGCCAAGCGTGACGACCTGCTGGAGACCATCGGCAAGCGCCTGCCGCAGATCCAGTCCCAGGTTGAACACTTCGGCCCGGCCCACGAAAACGTCATCGCCGCCTGCGGCGCGCTGTATCAGGACACCTTGAGCACATTGCGCCAGCGCATCCAGGTGCATGGCGACATGCGCAACCTGCAACAACCGAACAACGCCTCGAAGATCCGCGCCCTGCTTCTGGCCGGTATCCGCTCGGCGCGGTTGTGGCGCCAGTTGGGCGGTCATCGTTGGCAGTTGGTCATCAGCCGTCGCAAATTGCTCAAAGAGCTTTACCCGTTGATGCGCAACGAATAAGTCGCAGCCACGGGCTATTTTCAAGCCGTTACGCGTAATACGCCGGTCAGTTGGCAACGGACCGGCGGATTTTTTCATGTATGATACGCGCCCCATTTCGTTGCCCGACTGTCCGAGAACACCCCATGCAGCTCTCTTCGCTCACTGCGGTTTCCCCTGTTGACGGCCGCTACGCCGGCAAGACCCAGGCCCTGCGCCCGATTTTCAGTGAATACGGCCTGATCCGTGCCCGCGTACTGGTTGAAGTGCGCTGGCTCCAGCGCCTGGCCGCTCACCCTGCCATCAGTGAAGTGCCGGCGTTCTCCGCCGAAGCCAACGCGGTATTGAACACCCTGGCGGAAAACTTCTCTCTGGAGCACGCCGAGCGTGTCAAAGAGATCGAGCGCACCACCAACCACGACGTCAAAGCCATCGAATACCTGCTCAAAGAGCAAGCGGCCAAGCTGCCGGAACTGGCCAACGTCAGCGAATTCATCCACTTCGCCTGCACCAGCGAGGACATCAACAACCTGTCCCACGCCCTGATGCTGCGCGAAGGCCGTGATGAGGTGATGCTGCCGCTGATGCGCCAGGCCGCCGAAGCCATCCGCGAACTGGCGATCCGCTTCGCCGCTGTGCCGATGCTGTCGCGCACCCACGGTCAACCGGCCTCGCCGACCACCCTGGGCAAAGAACTGGCCAACGTGGTGTATCGCCTGGAGCGCCAGATCGCTCAAGTGGCGGCCGTCCCGCTGCTGGGCAAGATCAACGGCGCCGTGGGCAACTACAACGCCCACCTGTCGGCCTACCCGGAGATCGACTGGGAAGCCAACGCCCGCGCCTTCATCGAAGACGAACTGGGCCTGGGCTTCAACCCGTACACCACGCAGATCGAACCGCACGACTACATCGCCGAGCTGTTCGACGCGATTGCGCGCTTCAACACCATCCTGATCGACTTTGACCGTGACGTCTGGGGCTACATCTCCCTGGGCTACTTCAAGCAGCGCACCATTGCCGGCGAAATCGGTTCGTCGACCATGCCGCACAAGGTCAACCCGATCGACTTCGAAAACTCCGAAGGCAACCTCGGCATCGCCAACGCCCTGTTCCAGCACCTGGCCAGCAAGTTGCCGATCTCCCGCTGGCAGCGCGACCTGACCGACTCCACCGTACTGCGCAACCTCGGCGTGGGCTTTGCCCACAGCGTGATCGCCTACGAAGCCAGCCTCAAAGGCATCAGCAAGCTGGAACTCAACGAGCAGAAAATCGCCGCTGACCTGGATGCATGCTGGGAAGTTCTGGCCGAACCGATCCAGACCGTGATGCGCCGCTACAACATCGAAAACCCGTATGAGAAGCTCAAAGAGTTGACGCGCGGCAAAGGCATCAGCCCTGAAGCACTGCAAACTTTCATCGACGGCCTGGACATGCCCGCCGCTGCCAAGGCCGAGCTGAAACTGCTCACCCCGGCCAACTACATCGGCAACGCCGTGGCCCAAGCCAAACGCATCTGATCATCGCAAGCCCCTTTGAGACGCCCGGCCGCGCCGGGCGTTTTTATTCCAGTCTGAAAAGTGCTTTTTTTCAATAGGTTACACATGAATCCTGATATCCCTCTTCAACTTCTGGGCGGCATCACGGCACGGGAATTCCTGCGCGACTACTGGCAGAAAAAACCGCTGCTGATCCGTCAGGCCATTCCTGATTTCGAAAGCCCGATCGACGCCGATGAACTGGCCGGCCTGGCCCTGGAAGAAGAAGTCGAGTCGCGCCTGGTGATCGAACACGGCGAGCGTCCGTGGGAACTGCGCCGCGGCCCGTTCGCCGAAGACACCTTCAGCACCCTGCCCGAGCGCGAGTGGACCCTGCTGGTGCAGGCGGTCGACCAGTTCGTGCCGGAAGTCGCCGAACTGCTCGAACAGTTCCGCTTCCTGCCCAGCTGGCGCATCGACGACGTGATGATCAGCTTCGCCGCGCCCGGTGGCAGCGTGGGTCCGCACTTCGATAACTACGACGTGTTCCTGCTGCAAGCCCATGGCAAGCGCAACTGGAAGATCGGCCAGATGTGCAGCTCTGACAGCCCGATGCTGCAACACGCCGACCTGCGCATCCTCGCCGAATTCGAAGAGATCGCCGAATGGGTGCTGGAACCGGGCGACATGCTCTACCTGCCGCCACGCCTGGCCCACTATGGTATTGCCGAAGATGACTGCATGACCTACTCGGTCGGCTTCCGCGCGCCAAGCGCCGCCGAAGTACTGACCCACTTCACCGACTTCCTCAGCCAGTACCTGACCGACGAAGAGCGTTACACCGACGCCGACATCCAACCGGCCAGCGATCCACACCAGATCCAGAGCGATGCCCTCGACCGCCTCAAGAGCCTGCTGGCCGAGCACATGAGCGACGAGCGCATGCTGCTGACCTGGTTCGGCCAGTTCATGACCGAGCCGCGCTACCCGGAACTGGTCGCCGGCCCGGAAGAGCTGCTGGAAGAAGACGTGGTCGGCAGCCTGGAAGATGGCGGCGTATTGATCCGCAACCCAAGCGCGCGCATGGCCTGGTCCGAAGTCGACGACGACCTGCTGCTGTTCGCCAGCGGCCAGAGCCGTTACCTGCCGGGCAAGCTGCGCGAACTACTGAAAATGATCTGCGCAGCCGACGCCCTGCACATCGACAACCTGAGCGAATGGCTGGCGGACGACGATGCCCGCGACCTGCTGTGCGAGCTGGTCAAGCAGGGAAGCCTGGGGTTTGCCGATGAATAAGATTCACGTCAATGTCGCGAACTGGCATAAGGATATCGCCGAGATTCGGCGCATTCGTGAAGCGGTATTTATCGCCGAACAATCGGTCCCACCCGAACTGGAATGGGACGCAGACGACGCGGACGCCGTGCATTTCCTCGCGTTCGAGGGCGACTTTCCGATTGGCACCGCGCGCCTGCTGCCCAGCGGCGAGATCGGCCGCGTGTCGGTCCTCAAGGACTGGCGCGGGCTTAAAGTCGGCGACAAGCTGATGGAAGCCGTGATTGGCGAAGCCGAGAAGCGCGGCCAGAATAAACAGTTCCTCAGTGCGCAGGTTTATGCCGCGCCGTTCTATGAGCGACTGGGTTTCAAGATCGTCAGCGAGGAATTCCTTGAAGTCGGGATTCCGCACGTCGATATGGTGCGCGAGGGCTGATCCGGGACCGCGTCGCTGCTATCGGGGGCAAGCCCCCTCCCACATTTTGACCGAGAGCGTCCCTTGGAATGCCGTCAAGTGTGGGAGGAGGCTTGCCCCCGATAGCATTACCAGCAGCACCCCAAAACACCCTGCCATCCACCGATGCCAGGGTGTTTTGCCGTCTACGATTCAACTTGCGACCCGCCAGGCCGACAAACTGGCACTATCAAGCCTTATGACTCGCAGAGATAACGGACATGTCCCTACGCACCCTGCTCACCGCCCTCCTCCTGACCGCCAGCTTCACAGCGGCGGCCGACACCGAAGTCGTCAATTTGAGCCACCGTACCAGCGCCGACCTGCTGCCCGTGGCGCAGAACTTCCTCGGCAAGGACGGCACCGTCAGCGCCTACGGCAATCAACTGATCGTCAATGCCGACCCCGTCAGGATCCAGGACCTGCGCACCCTGCTCTCGCAACTGGACATACCGGCCAAGCGCCTGCTGATCACCGTCGACACCAACGAAAACAACCAGCAAAGCAGCGGCGACAGCCAGACCCGCATCATCAGCTACGGCACCGCCAGCCGCGACGGCGGCATCCAGCAGATCCAGGCCAGTGAAGGCGTGCCCGCACTGATCCAGGTAGGCCAGAGCGTGCCACTGACCACCACCCAGCCCGATGCCTACGGCCGCCCGCAGAACCAGACCCAATACCGCAACGTCACCCAGGGTTTCTACGTGACCGCCAGCGTGACCGGCGACACCGTACACCTGGCGATCAGCACCAACCGTGACCGCATGAGCCAGGAGCGTCCCGATGTAGTGAACGTGCAAAGCACCGACACAACCGTCAGCGGCCGCCTGGGCGAGTGGATTCCGCTGGCCGGCATCAATCGCGAAACCCAGGCCGACAAATCCTCTACGACCCGCACTTACGCTACCCAGGGCCGCGACGACCTGACTTTACGGGTTAAAGTCGACACCTTGAACTGAAGCACCGATAACTGACTGATGAGTCGTATAAGACTAAAGATGTAGTGCCTGAAAAAAAGCACTACAAAACATTTGACGATCCAAAAAAGCATGGGCATGATGGCCTCGCTCCCGCTAATCAGAGGCCCTGGCAAGGGCCTTCGGATCGTCGCTCTAAGCTACCCAACTGAGCCGATTCGTGTCTGTACCGCCCACAAGGTGTGTTTGACGAGGTTGCGACTGGAACGAAGTTGTCCCGAGGGACGGAAGCTAACCAGGTAACCCGGCTACACACTGATGAATCGCCCCAAGGCCCACGACGCCCGAAGACCGTTCGCAGTTCGCCCCTACCTGCCCTACTCCCCCCTCGTCATTCGTTCATCCCGTCGCTTCCCCGCCAGACTTGACTTGAACACCTGTGCTTCTGGTCAGCGAGCAGCCAAGCCCACGCACTGTATACGTGGCTGGCAAACGGAATTTTCCACCCAGACCTATGCGACGAGGTTTATCTCCATGGCACTGACACGCGAACAGCAAATTGCAGCCCTTGAAAAAGACTGGGCTGAAAACCCACGCTGGAAAGGCGTGACCCGCGCTTATTCCGCTGCTGACGTCGTCCGCCTGCGTGGCTCGGTTCAACCTGAGCACACTTTTGCAAAACTCGGCGCCGAGAAGCTGTGGAACCTGGTCACCCAGGGCGCCAAGCCATCCTTCCGTCCCGACAAAGATTTCGTCAACTGCATGGGCGCCCTGACCGGTGGCCAGGCAGTCCAACAGGTAAAAGCCGGTATCCAGGCGATCTACCTGTCCGGCTGGCAAGTGGCAGCGGACAACAACTCCGCTGAATCCATGTACCCCGACCAATCGCTGTACCCGGTGGACTCCGTACCGACCGTGGTCAAGCGCATCAACAACTCGTTCCGTCGCGCCGACCAGATCCAGTGGAAAGCCGGTAAAGGCCCAGGCGACGAAGGCTACATCGACTACTTCGCACCGATCGTGGCTGACGCCGAAGCCGGTTTCGGCGGCGTGCTGAACGCCTACGAGCTGATGAAGAGCATGATCGAAGCAGGCGCCGCCGGCGTTCACTTCGAAGACCAACTGGCCTCGGTGAAGAAATGCGGCCACATGGGCGGCAAGGTACTGGTACCGACCCAGGAAGCTGTACAGAAGCTGACCGCTGCCCGTCTGGCGGCTGACGTTGCCGGCACACCGACCATCATCCTGGCCCGTACCGACGCCAACGCTGCCGACTTGCTGACGTCGGACTGCGACCCGTATGACCAACCGTTCGTCACTGGCGAACGTACCCAGGAAGGCTTCTACAAAGTGCGCGCCGGTCTCGACCAGGCCATCGCTCGCGGCCTGGCCTATGCACCTTACGCCGACCTGATCTGGTGCGAAACCGCCAAGCCGGACCTGGCAGAAGCCCGTCGCTTCGCCGAAGCGATCAAAAAGGAATACCCGGACCAACTGCTGTCCTACAACTGCTCGCCTTCCTTCAACTGGAAGAAAAACCTGGACGACGCGACCATCGCCAAGTTCCAGCGCGAACTGTCCGCCATGGGCTACAAGCACCAGTTCATCACCCTGGCCGGCATTCACAACATGTGGCACAGCATGTTCAACCTGGCGCACGACTACGCCCGCAACGACATGACCGCCTACGTGAAACTGCAGGAGCAGGAATTCGCTGACGCCGCCAAGGGTTACACCTTCGTGGCTCACCAGCAGGAAGTGGGCACCGGCTACTTCGACGACATGACCACCGTGATCCAGGGCGGCACCTCGTCCGTGACCGCGCTGACCGGTTCGACCGAAGAAGAACAGTTCCACTGAGTGACTGAGCAAACGGCCATTGCGGCCCCGGTAAACAGCTAACCGCAATGCCGCACGACCTGACGCCCCGACTGGTTCGGGGCGTTTTTTTGCCCGAAGAAAATCCCCCCCTGACACCACAAAGATCAAACATGTGGGAGGGGGCTTGCCCCCGATTACGGTGTGCCAGTCAATACGTCTGTTGCTGATCCACCGCCATCGGGGGCAAGCCCCCTCCCACATCGAGGAATGGGCCAACCAGAAGAATTTGTGTGAAACATTGATCCAAAGCGGTATTTGGTTCAGATAAATCAGTTAAAAGATGCGCTCCGGCAACTAGCGGTAATCAAGCAAGTAACGACAACTTCCTGCACCACACCGCAACCACCCGCTTAACGCCCACCCAAATAACATTCATTATCATTTGGACCATGAAAGCGTCGTTACAGGTTAAACAAAACATATTTGATAAAAAGCCCGCTAATGCCCGTAACTCAAGGGCTGTAGCCCTACGGAGGCGTACTATGTGCTTATTCCACCGAATAATTTCGCTATATGAATTTTACTTGCCCGGTGTTTAGCCATAAAATCACCGCGATTGATTGCGCTGCGACATATCGTCACTGCATTGTTACTTTTTCGAGCTCAGAGACCTTTGCTCTCTGCTAAGGATTACCAGCATGACCGAAGCGACAGGACTCATGGCCCACAACTGGGGCTTTGCCATTTTCCTCCTCGGTGTTGTCGGCCTCTGTGCCTTCATGCTCGGCGTCTCCAGCCTACTCGGGTCAAAAGCCTGGGGCCGCAGCAAAAACGAACCGTTCGAGTCCGGCATGCTGCCCACAGGTGGCGCCCGCTTGCGGCTCTCAGCCAAATTCTATCTGGTCGCGATGCTCTTCGTGATCTTCGATATCGAAGCCCTCTTTCTCTTTGCCTGGTCTGTGTCCGTCCGCGAAAGCGGCTGGACCGGATTCGTCGAAGCCCTCGTTTTCATAGCAATTCTGTTGGCAGGCCTTGTCTACCTATTTCGAGTGGGCGCCCTTGATTGGGCTCCGGAAGCTCGTCGCAAGCGGCAAGCGAAGCTGAAACAATGAGGCTTTGGCGATGCAATACAATCTCACCAGGATCGACCCGGATGCTCCTAACGAGCAGTACCCCATCGGCGAACGGGAAACCGTTTCCGATCCGTTAGAAGACCAAGTCCACAAAAACATCTACATGGGCAAGCTGGAAGACGTGCTGAGCGGCGCGGTCAACTGGGGACGTAAAAACTCCCTGTGGCCGTACAACTTCGGTCTGTCCTGCTGCTACGTGGAAATGACCACCGCCTTCACGGCGCCCCACGACATCGCGCGCTTCGGCGCCGAAGTGATCCGGGCCTCGCCGCGTCAGGCGGATTTCATGGTTATCGCCGGTACCTGCTTTATCAAGATGGCGCCGATCATTCAGCGTCTCTACGAGCAAATGCTCGAGCCGAAGTGGGTTATCTCCATGGGTTCGTGCGCCAACTCCGGTGGCATGTACGACATCTACTCCGTTGTTCAGGGGGTGGACAAGTTCCTGCCCGTGGACGTCTACGTGCCTGGCTGCCCGCCCCGCCCCGAAGCATTTCTGCAAGGCTTGATGCTGTTGCAGGAATCGATTGGCAAGGAGCGTCGCCCACTTTCCTGGGTTGTCGGAGATCAAGGCGTTTACCGCGCCGAGATGCCGTCACAAAAGGAACAGCGCCGCGAACAGCGTATTCAGGTCACCAACCTGCGCAGCCCCGACGAAGTCTGATCCAGAGCCGCTTCTTTTATAGAACGAAAACCTGGCTTCATTCTTTACGTTGACCGAAAGCGATAAAAAACCATGACTACAGGCAGTGCTCTGTACATCCCGCCTTATAAGGCAGACGACCAGGATGTGGTCGTCGAACTCAATAACCGTTTTGGCCCTGACGCCTTCACCGCCCAGGCCACACGTACCGGCATGCCGGTGCTGTGGGTGGCGCGCGCCAAGCTCGTCGAAGTCCTGACCTTCCTGCGCAACCTGCCCAAGCCGTACGTCATGCTCTATGACCTGCATGGCGTGGACGAGCGTCTGCGCACCAAGCGCCAGGGGCTGCCGAGCGGCGTCGACTTCACCGTGTTCTATCACCTGCTGTCGATCGAACGTAACAGCGACGTGATGATCAAGGTCGCCCTCTCCGAAAGCGACCTGAGCGTGCCGACCGTCACCGGCATCTGGCCCAACGCCAGCTGGTACGAGCGTGAAGTCTGGGACATGTTCGGTATCGACTTCCCGGGCCACCCGCACCTGTCGCGCATCATGATGCCGCCGACCTGGGAAGGTCACCCGCTGCGCAAGGACTACCCTGCCCGCGCCACCGAATTCGACCCGTTCAGCCTGACCCTGGCCAAACAGCAACTGGAAGAAGAAGCCGCACGCTTCCGTCCGGAAGACTGGGGCATGAAGCGTTCCGGCACCAACGAGGACTACATGTTCCTCAACCTGGGCCCGAACCACCCTTCGGCGCACGGTGCCTTCCGTATCATCCTGCAGCTGGACGGCGAAGAAATCGTCGACTGCGTGCCGGACATCGGCTACCACCACCGTGGTGCCGAGAAGATGGCCGAGCGCCAGTCCTGGCACAGCTTCATCCCGTACACCGACCGTATCGACTACCTCGGCGGCGTGATGAACAACCTGCCTTACGTGCTCTCGGTCGAGAAGCTGGCCGGCATCAAGGTGCCCGACCGCGTCGACACCATCCGCGTCATGATGGCCGAGTTCTTCCGGATCACCAGCCACCTGCTGTTCCTGGGGACCTACATCCAGGACGTCGGCGCCATGACTCCGGTGTTCTTCACCTTCACCGACCGTCAGCGCGCCTACAAAGTCATCGAAGCCATCACCGGTTTCCGCCTGCACCCGGCCTGGTACCGCATCGGCGGTGTGGCCCACGACCTGCCGCGCGGCTGGGAAAAACTGGTCAAGGAATTCGTCGACTGGCTGCCCAAGCGTCTCGACGAATACACCAAGGCCGCCCTGGACAACAGCATCCTCAAGGGTCGGACCATCGGCGTCGCCGCCTACAACACCAAAGAGGCCCTGGAATGGGGCGTCACCGGTGCTGGCCTGCGTTCCACCGGTTGCGATTTCGACCTGCGCAAGGCCCGTCCGTACTCCGGCTACGAGAACTTCGAATTCGAAGTACCGCTGGCCGCGAACGGCGATGCCTATGACCGCTGCATGGTCCGCGTCGAAGAGATGCGCCAGAGCATCAAGATCATCGACCAGTGCCTGCGCAACATGCCGGCCGGCCCGTACAAGGCGGATCACCCGCTGACCACGCCGCCGCCGAAAGAGCGCACGCTGCAGCACATCGAAACCCTGATCACGCACTTCCTGCAAGTTTCGTGGGGCCCGGTGATGCCGGCCAACGAATCCTTCCAGATGATCGAAGCGACCAAGGGTATCAACAGTTATTACCTGACGAGCGATGGCGGCACCATGAGCTACCGCACCCGGATTCGTACTCCAAGCTTCCCGCACTTGCAGCAGATCCCTTCGGTGATCAAAGGCGAGATGGTCGCGGACTTGATTGCGTACCTGGGTAGTATCGATTTCGTTATGGCCGACGTGGACCGCTAAGCATGAATAACACGCTTATCCAGACAGACCGTTTCACCTTGAGTGAAACCGAGCGCTCGGCCATCGAGCACGAGCTGCATCACTACGAAGACCCGCGCGCGGCGTCGATCGAAGCCTTGAAGATCGTCCAGAAGGAACGTGGCTGGGTGCCGGACGGCGCCCTCTACGCCATCGGCGAGATCCTCGGCATCCCTGCCAGCGACGTTGAAGGCGTGGCCACGTTCTACAGCCAGATCTTCCGCCAGCCCGTGGGCCGCCACATCATTCGCGTATGCGACAGCATGGTCTGCTACATCGGCGGTCACGAGTCGGTGGTCAGCGAGATCCAGAACAAGCTTGGCATCGGCCTCGGCCAGACCACCCCGGACGGCCGCTTCACGCTGCTGCCGGTGTGCTGCCTGGGCAACTGCGACAAGGCGCCGGCGTTGATGATCGACGACGACACATTCGGTGACGTGCAGCCTGCTGGCGTGACCCAATTGCTCGAGGGCTACCCATGACCCTGACTTCCTTCGGCCCGGCCAACCGCATCAAGCGGTCGCCCGAGACTCACCCGCTGACCTGGCGCCTGCGTGACGATGCCGAGCCGGTATGGCTCGAGGAGTACCAGGCCAAGAATGGTTACGCCGCTGCGCGCAAAGCCTTCGCCGACATGGCCCAGGACGATATCGTCCAGACCGTGAAGGACGCCGGCCTCAAGGGCCGCGGCGGCGCAGGCTTCCCCACTGGCGTGAAGTGGGGCCTGATGCCCAAAGACGAATCCATCAACATCCGCTACCTGCTGTGCAACGCGGATGAAATGGAGCCAAACACCTGGAAAGACCGCATGCTGATGGAGCAACTGCCCCATCTGCTGATCGAAGGCATGCTGATCAGCGCCCGCGCGCTGAAAACCTACCGTGGCTACATCTTCCTGCGTGGCGAATACACCACCGCCGCCAAGCACCTCAACCGTGCGGTGCAAGAAGCCAAGGCTGCGGGCCTGCTGGGCAAGAACATCCTCGGTTCGGGTTTCGACTTCGAACTGTTCGTACACACCGGCGCCGGGCGTTATATCTGCGGTGAAGAAACCGCACTGATCAACTCCCTCGAAGGCCGCCGCGCCAACCCGCGCTCCAAGCCGCCCTTCCCTGCCGCCGTCGGCGTGTGGGGCAAGCCGACCTGCGTGAACAACGTCGAAACCCTGTGCAACGTGCCGGCGATCATTGCCGACGGTGTGGACTGGTACAAATCGTTGGCCCGCGAAGGCAGTGAAGACATGGGCACCAAGCTCATGGGCTTCTCCGGCAAGGTCAAGAACCCTGGCCTGTGGGAACTGCCATTCGGCGTGACCGCGCGCGAGCTGTTCGAGGACTACGCCGGCGGCATGCGCGACGGCTACACCCTCAAGGCCTGGCAGCCAGGCGGCGCCGGTACCGGCTTCCTGCTCCCCGAGCACCTCGACGCACAGATGTATGCCGGCGGCATCGGCAAGGTGGGCACCCGGATGGGTACTGGCCTGGCGATGGCGGTGGACAACACCGTGAACATGGTCTCGCTGCTGCGCAACATGGAGCAGTTCTTCGCCCGCGAATCCTGCGGTTTCTGCACCCCGTGCCGCGACGGTCTGCCGTGGAGCGTCAAGCTGCTGATGGCGCTGGAAAAAGGCGAAGGCCGCGAGGGTGACATCGAAACCCTGCTGGGGCTGGTCGGTTTCCTCGGCCCAGGCAAGACCTTCTGTGCTCACGCACCGGGCGCCGTGGAGCCATTGGGCAGCGCAATCAAATATTTCCGCTCGGAGTTCGAAGCCGGCATCGCGCCTACCAGCGCCGCCGTCCCGCCTCTGGCGAGGCCGATCGTAGTCGGCGCGTAACGCTTAAACAGGCGAAGGGTCCGTGCCCTTCGCCTCGTCATGTGCTGACGCCGTCAAGGCTGTGTTGATGCACATGAATAACAAGATTCCATTAGCCACGCCCGCTGACAACGGGCCAACGAAGATCTTTGAACCATGGCCACTATCCACGTAGACGGCAAAGCGCTCGAAGTCGATGGGGCAGACAACCTGTTACAGGCGTGTCTGTCACTAGGCCTCGACATCCCTTATTTCTGCTGGCACCCCGCTCTTGGTAGCGTCGGTGCCTGTCGCCAGTGTGCGGTCAAGCAGTACACCGACGAGAACGACACCCGTGGTCGCATCGTCATGTCCTGCATGACCCCAGCCACCGACAACACCTGGATCTCCATCGACGATGAAGAATCCAAGGCGTTCCGCGCCAGTGTCGTCGAATGGCTGATGACCAATCACCCTCACGACTGCCCGGTCTGTGAGGAAGGCGGCCACTGCCACCTGCAAGACATGACGGTGATGACCGGCCACAACGAGCGCCGCTATCGCTTCACCAAGCGCACCCACCAGAACCAGGAACTGGGCCCGTTCATTTCCCACGAAATGAACCGCTGCATCGCCTGCTACCGCTGCGTGCGCTTCTATAAAGACTACGCTGGCGGCACCGACCTCGGCGTCTTCGGCGCCCACGACAACGTGTACTTCGGTCGCGTTGAAGACGGCGTACTGGAAAGCGAATTCTCCGGCAACCTCACCGAGGTCTGCCCGACCGGTGTGTTCACCGACAAGACGCACTCCGAGCGCTACAACCGCAAGTGGGACATGCAGTTCGCCCCGAGCATCTGCCATGGCTGCTCCAGCGGTTGCAACATCTCCCCGGGCGAGCGCTACGGCGAACTGCGTCGCATCGAAAACCGCTTCAACGGTTCGGTCAACCAGTACTTCCTGTGCGACCGTGGCCGTTTCGGCTATGGCTACGTCAACCGCGAAGACCGCCCACGCCAGCCACTGCTGGCCGGCGGCGCGAAGCTGAACACCGACGAAGCCCTGGATAAAGCCGCCGACCTGCTGCGCGGTCGCAACATCGTCGGCATCGGTTCGCCGCGTGCCAGCCTCGAAAGCAACTACGCGTTGCGCGAACTGGTCGGCGCCGAGCACTTCTACTGCGGTATCGAAGCCGCTGAACTGGAGCGCATCCGCCTGGTCCTGCAAGTGCTGAACGACAGCCCGCTGCCAGTGCCGAACATGCGCGACATCGAAGACCACGATGCGATCTTCGTGCTCGGTGAAGACCTCACCCAGACCGCCGCACGTATGGCCCTGTCGCTGCGCCAGTCGGTCAAAGGCAAGGCCGAAGCCATGGCCGACGCCATGCGCGTACAGCCTTGGCTCGACGCCGCGGTGAAAAACATCGGCCAGCACGCGCTGAACCCGCTGTTTATCGCCAGCCTGGCCGAAACCAAGCTCGACGACATCGCCGAAGAATGCGTACACGCAGCGCCAGATGACCTGGCCCGCCTCGGTTTCGCCGTGGCCCACGCCCTTGACGCCAGCGCGCCGGCCGTCGAAGGCCTGGACGCTGAAGCCGTGGCACTTGCCCAACGCATCGCCGACGCCCTGCTGGCAGCCAAGCGCCCACTGATCATCGCCGGCACCTCGCTGGGTTCCAAGGCGCTGATCGAAGCGGCGGCCAACATCGCCAAGGCCTTGAAGCTGCGCGAGAAGAACGGTTCCATCAGCCTGATCGTGCCGGAAGCCAACAGCCTCGGCCTGGCCATGCTCGGTGGCGAGTCCGTCGACAGCGCCCTGCAAGCCGTGATCGACGGCAAAGCCGACGCCCTGGTAGTGCTGGAAAACGACCTGTACACCCGCACGGATTCGGCCAAGGTCGACGCCGCGCTGAACGCTGCCAAAGTGCTGATCGTCGCCGACCACCAGAAGACCGCTACCAGCGAGCGTGCCGACCTGGTATTGCCGGCCGCGACCTTCGCCGAAGGCGACGGTACCCTGGTCAGCCAGGAAGGCCGCGCCCAGCGCTTCTTCCAGGTGTTCGATCCGAAGTACATGGATGCCAGCATCCTGGTTCACGAAGGCTGGCGCTGGCTGCATGCCCTGCGCTCGACTCTGCTCAATCAGCCGATCGACTGGACCCAACTCGACCACGTCACCGCAGCCGTCGCGGCGAGCGCCCCGCAACTGGCACGTATCGTCGACGCTGCACCGTCCGCCGCGTTCCGCATCAAGGGCATGAAACTCGCCCGTGAGCCGCTGCGCTACTCCGGTCGTACCGCCATGCGGGCCGACATCAGCGTGCATGAACCGCGTACTCCGCAAGACAACGACACCGCGTTCGCCTTCTCCATGGAAGGTTACTCGGGTTCGGTCGAGCCGCGTCAGCAGGTGCCGTTTGCCTGGTCGCCGGGCTGGAACTCGCCGCAGGCCTGGAACAAGTTCCAGGACGAAGTCGGTGGTCACATCCGCGCTGGCGACCCGGGTACCCGCCTGATCGAACCCCAGGGCGATGCGTTGAACTGGTTCGCCGCCGTACCGCGTCCGTTCAACCCGGCCCAGGGCACCTGGCAGGTTGTGCCGTTCTTCCACCTGTTCGGCAGCGACGAGACCTCGTCCAAAGCCGCACCGGTTCAAGAACGCATCCCGGCTGCCTACGTGTCCCTGGCCAAGTCCGAAGCCGACCGTCTCGGCGTCAACGATGGTGCCCTGCTCAGTCTGAACGTCGCTGGCAAGACCCTGCGTCTGCCGCTGCGCATCAACGACGAGTTGGGTGCCGGCCTGGTTGCACTGCCAAAAGGCATCGCCGGTATTCCACCGTCGATCTTTGGCCAAACCGTTGACGGTCTGCAGGAGGCAGCGCAATGACCTGGTTCACCCCTGAAGTCATCGATGTGATCATTGCGGTCGTCAAGGCCATCGTGATCCTGTTGGCCGTGGTCGTGGCGGGCGCCCTGCTCAGCTTCGTCGAACGTCGCCTGCTGGGCTGGTGGCAGGACCGTTACGGTCCGAACCGCGTTGGCCCGTTCGGCATGTTCCAGATCGCTGCCGACATGCTGAAAATGTTCTTCAAGGAAGACTGGACCCCGCCGTTTGCCGACAAGGTGATCTTCACCCTGGCACCGGTCGTGGCCATGAGCGCCTTGCTGATCGCCTTCTCGATCATCCCGATCACCCCGACCTGGGGCGTGGCGGACCTGAACATCGGCTTGCTGTTCTTCTTCGCCATGGCCGGCTTGTCGGTCTACGCGGTGCTGTTCGCCGGCTGGGCCAGTAACAACAAGTTCGCCCTGCTGGGCAGCTTGCGGGCCTCGGCCCAGACCGTGTCCTACGAAGTGTTCATGGGCCTCGCGCTGATGGGCATCGTGGTGCAGGTCGGCTCGTTCAACATGCGCGACATCGTCGAGTACCAGGCGCAGAACCTGTGGTTCATCATTCCGCAGTTCTTTGGCTTCTGTACGTTCTTCATCGCTGGCGTCGCCGTGACTCACCGTCACCCGTTCGACCAACCGGAAGCGGAACAGGAACTGGCCGACGGTTACCACATTGAATATGCCGGCATGAAATGGGGCATGTTCTTCGTCGGTGAGTACATCGGCATCATCTTGATCTCGGCCCTGCTGGTCACGCTGTTCTTCGGCGGCTGGCACGGTCCGTTCGGCATCCTGCCGCAGCTGGCGATCTTCTGGTTCTTACTGAAGACCGCGTTCTTCATCATGCTGTTTATCCTGCTGCGCGCTTCCATTCCGCGTCCACGGTATGACCAGGTGATGGATTTCAGCTGGCGCTTCTGCCTGCCGCTGACCCTGATCAATTTGCTGGTGACGGCTGCCGTTGTGTTGTTGAACACGCCCGCGGGCGCGGTTCAGTGAGGATTTGACCCATGTTCAAATATATTGGCGACATCGTTAAGGGTACCGGTACCCAGTTGCGAAGCCTGGTGATGGTGTTCGGTCACGGCTTTCGCAAACGCGACACCCTGCAATACCCGGAAGAAGCGGTGTACCTGCCGCCGCGCTATCGCGGCCGCATCGTACTGACCCGCGACCCCGATGGCGAAGAGCGTTGCGTAGCCTGCAACCTGTGCGCCGTGGCGTGCCCGGTGGGTTGCATCTCCCTGCAGAAAGCTGAAACCGAAGACGGTCGCTGGTACCCGGACTTCTTCCGCATCAACTTCTCGCGCTGCATTTTTTGCGGCCTCTGCGAGGAAGCTTGCCCGACCACCGCGATCCAGCTCACACCGGATTTCGAGATGGCCGAGTTCAAACGTCAGGACCTGGTGTACGAGAAAGAAGATCTGCTGATCTCTGGTCCCGGTAAAAACCCTGATTACAACTTCTATCGTGTTGCAGGTATGGCCGTTGCCGGTAAGCCGAAAGGCGCCGCACAAAACGAAGCCGAGCCGATCAACGTGAAGAGCTTGCTGCCTTAAGGAAGAAAGATGGAATTCGCTTTCTATTTCGCATCGGGTATTGCAGTGGTGTCCACGCTTCGCGTGGTCACCAACACCAACCCCGTGCACGCCCTGCTCTACCTGATCATTTCGCTGATCGCCGTGGCCATGACCTTTTTCAGCCTCGGCGCACCGTTCGCCGGTGTACTGGAAGTGATCGCCTACGCTGGCGCCATCATGGTGCTGTTCGTGTTTGTGGTGATGATGCTCAACCTCGGGCCGGCCTCGGTCGCCCAGGAACGCGTCTGGCTCAAGCCGGGCATCTGGCTCGGCCCGGTGGTCCTCGCCGCGCTGCTGCTGGCTGAACTGCTGTATGTCCTGTTCGCTCACCAGAGCGGCCAGGCCATCGGCCACACCACCGTTGACGCGAAGGCCGTGGGCGTCAGCCTGTTCGGCCCGTATCTGCTGGTGGTCGAACTGGCTTCGATGCTGCTGCTCGCCGCAGTCATCACCGCCTTCCACTTGGGCCGTAACGAAGCCAAGGAGCAATGATGATGCCTGCTATCCCTTTGGAGCATGGTCTGGCGGTCGCCGGCATCCTGTTCTGCCTTGGCCTGGTCGGCCTGATGGTTCGCCGTAACATTTTGTTCGTGTTGATGAGCCTGGAAGTCATGATGAACGCTGCGGCACTGGCGTTCATCGTGGCAGGTAGCCGTTGGGGCCAGCCGGATGGACAAGTCATGTTCATCCTGGTGATCAGCCTGGCAGCCGCCGAGGCCAGTATTGGCCTGGCGATCCTGCTGCAACTGTATCGTCGCTTCCACACGCTTGATATCGACGCTGCCAGTGAGATGCGCGGATGAACATGATCTTTCTGACTTTCGTATTTCCCCTGATCGGTTTCCTGCTGCTGTCGTTCTCTCGCGGACGCTGGTCGGAAAACCTCTCGGCCCTGGTCGGCGTGGGCTCCATCGGCCTGTCGGCGATTGTCGCCGCCTACGTCATCTGGCAATTCAACGTCGCGCCGCCGGAAGGCGGCCACTACACCCTGGTGTTGTGGCAGTGGATGTCGGTGGAGGGCTTCAAGCCCAACTTCGCCCTCTACGTCGACGGCCTGTCGATCACCATGCTCGGCGTGGTGGTGGGTGTAGGTTTCCTGATCCACCTGTTCGCGTCCTGGTACATGCGCGGTGAAGCCGGTTACTCGCGCTTCTTCGCGTACACCAACCTGTTTATCGCCAGCATGCTGTTCCTGGTGCTGGGCGATAACCTGTTGTTCCTGTACTTCGGCTGGGAAGGCGTGGGCCTGTGCTCGTACCTGTTGATCGGTTTCTACTACAGCAACCGCAACAACGGTAACGCGGCACTCAAGGCCTTTATCGTGACCCGGATCGGCGACGTGTTCATGGCCATCGGCCTGTTCATCCTGTTCCAACAGGTGGGCACGCTGAACATCCAGGAACTGCTGGTGCTGGCACCGCAGAAATTCCAGGTCGGCGACTTCTGGATCACCCTGGCGACCCTGATGCTGCTGGGCGGCGCTGTCGGTAAATCCGCGCAACTGCCACTGCAAACCTGGCTGGCGGATGCGATGGCCGGCCCGACACCTGTTTCGGCACTGATCCACGCCGCAACGATGGTGACCGCGGGTGTCTACCTGATCGCCCGTACCCACGGCCTGTTCACCCTGGCGCCGGACGTCCTGCACCTGGTGGGCGTGGTCGGCGGCGTGACCCTGGTACTGGCCGGCTTCGCCGCGCTGGTGCAGACTGACATCAAGCGTATCCTCGCCTACTCGACCATGAGCCAGATCGGCTACATGTTCCTGGCCTTGGGCGTCGGCGCCTGGGACGCGGCGATCTTCCACCTGATGACCCACGCGTTCTTCAAGGCCCTGCTGTTCCTCGCCTCCGGTGCGGTGATCGTCGCCTGCCACCACGAGCAGAACATCTTCAAGATGGGCGGCCTGTGGAAGAAACTGCCACTGGCCTACGCCAGCTTCATCGTCGGTGGTGCCGCACTCGCAGCCCTGCCATTGGTGACCGCCGGTTTCTACTCGAAAGACGAAATCCTCTGGGAAGCCTTTGCCAGCGGTAACCAGAACCTGCTCTACGCAGGCCTGGTGGGTGCGTTCATGACCTCGCTGTACACCTTCCGCCTGATCTTCATCACCTTCCACGGTGAAGCCAAGACCGAAGCACACGCAGGCCACGGCATCTCGCATTGGCTGCCACTGTCGGTGCTGATCATCCTGTCGACCTTCATCGGCGCCATGATCACCCCGCCACTGGCCGGCGTACTGCCGGAAAGCGTCGGCCATGCCGGCGGCGAGGCCCAGCACAGCCTGGAAATCGCCTCGGGCGCCATTGCCATCGCGGGTATCCTGCTGGCGGCCCTGCTGTTCCTCGGCAAGCGTCGCTTCGTCACTGCCGTCGCCAACAGTGGCATCGGCCGTTTCCTTTCGGCCTGGTGGTTCGCCGCCTGGGGCTTCGACTGGATCTACGACAAACTGTTCGTCAAGCCTTACCTTGCGATCAGCCACGTACTGCGCAAAGACCCGCTCGACCAGACCATCGGTTTGATCCCGCGTGCCGCCAAGGCTAGCCACACCGCCCTGAGCCGCAGCGAGACTGGCCAATTACGTTGGTATGCAGCTTCCATGGCGGCCGGTGCCGTTCTGGTGATCGGCGCCATCGTTGTGGTAGCGGTCTGACCATGTCTAAGTACATTGCGAACTTTGCGAACTTGCGAAAGGAAACGAGCCCGTCATGATTCTGCCCTGGCTAATCCTGATCCCCTTTATCGGCGGCCTGCTCTGCTGGATGGGTGAACGCTTCGGCGCCACCCTCCCCCGCTGGATTGCGTTGCTGACCATGTCCCTGGAACTCGCGCTCGGCCTCTGGCTGTGGGCCCATGGCGACTATTCATTTGCTCCGGCGCCTGGCGCCGATCCGACCTGGGCGCTTGAGTTCAAGCACGTCTGGATCCAGCGCTTCGGCATCAACGTACACCTGGCCCTCGACGGCCTGTCGTTGCTGATGATCCTGCTGACCGGCCTGCTGGGTGTCCTCTCGGTACTCTGCTCCTGGAAAGAGATCCAGCGTCACGTGGGCTTCTTCCACCTGAACCTGATGTGGATCCTGGGCGGCGTGGTCGGCGTGTTCCTCGCCCTCGACCTGTTCATGTTCTTCTTCTTCTGGGAAATGATGCTGGTGCCGATGTACTTCCTCATCGCGCTCTGGGGTCATAGTTCTTCGGACGGCAAGAAAACCCGGATCTACGCGGCGACCAAGTTCTTCATCTTCACCCAGGCTTCCGGCCTGATCATGTTGGTGGCGATCCTGGGTCTGGTCTTGGTCAACTTCAACAGCACGGGCGTGATTACCTTCAACTACGCCGATCTGTTGAAAACCAAGATGTCCCTGACCACCGAGTACATCCTGATGCTGGGCTTCTTCATCGCCTTCGCGGTGAAGCTGCCGGTGGTGCCGTTCCACTCCTGGCTGCCGGATGCCCACGCCCAGGCGCCGACCGCCGGTTCCGTGGACCTGGCCGGTATCCTGCTGAAGACGGCGGCCTACGGCCTGCTGCGTTTCGCCCTGCCGCTGTTCCCGAATGCCTCGGCCGAGTTCGCGCCGATCGCCATGACCCTGGGTCTGATCGGGATCTTCTACGGTGCGTTCCTGGCCTTCGCGCAAACCGACATCAAGCGTCTGGTTGCCTTCTCGTCCGTTTCCCACATGGGTTTCGTACTGATCGGTATCTACTCCGGCAGCCAGGTGGCGTTGCAAGGCGCCGTGATCCAGATGTTGGCGCACGGTGTTTCAGCCGCCGCACTGTTTATCCTCAGTGGTCAGTTGTACGAGCGTCTGCACACCCGTGACATGCGTGAGATGGGTGGCGTGTGGTCGCGCATCGCCTACCTGCCGGCGATCAGCCTGTTCTTTGCCGCCGCGTCCCTGGGCTTGCCGGGCACCGGTAACTTCATCGGCGAGTTCCTGATCCTGATGGGGACCTTCGTGCAGACACCGTGGATCAGCGCCATCGCTACTTCCGGCCTGGTATTCGGTTCGGTCTACTCGCTGATCATGATCCACCGTGCGTACTTCGGTCCGGCCAAGTCCGACACCGTCCTGCGCGGGATGGATGCTCGCGAACTGATCATGGTGCTCGGTATGGCGGTCCTGCTGATCTACATCGGCGTGTACCCACAACCGTTCCTGGACACTTCTGCCGCAACGATGCATGGCGTGCAGCAGTGGTTCGGCACCGCCTTCTCTCAACTCGCTTCGGCCCGGTAAGAGCGCTATGGAATTCACGATCCAACACTTTATCGCGCTTGCGCCGCTGCTGATCACCAGCCTCACCATTGTGGTGGTGATGCTGTCGATCGCCTGGCGTCGCAATCATGCGCAAACCTTCCTGCTGTCCTGTGCGGGTTTGAACCTGGCCTTGCTGTCGATCATCCCGGCACTCAAGGTCGCGCCCCTGGCGGTGACCCCGCTGATGATGATCGATGACTTCGCGCTGCTGTATATCGCGTTGATCCTCGTCGCCACCCTGGCCTGCGTCACCCTCGCCCACGCCTACCTCGGCGAAGGCGGCACCGGCTACCCGGGCAACCGCGAAGAGCTGTACCTGCTGATCCTGCTGGCTGCGGCCGGCGGCATCGTGCTGGTCAGCGCGCAGCACCTGGCTGGCTTGTTCATTGGCCTGGAACTGCTGTCGATCCCGACCTACGGCCTGGTGGCCTACGCCTTCTTCAACAAGCGTTCCCTGGAAGCCGGCATCAAGTACATGGTGCTGTCGGCCGCCGGTTCCGCGTTCCTGTTGTTCGGTATGGCCCTGCTCTACGCCGAAGCCGGCAGCCTGAGCTTCACCGGTATCGGCCACGCCCTGGCGGCCACCAGCATGCCTGCGCCGATCGCCCAACTGGGCCTGGCGATGATGCTGATCGGCCTGGCTTTCAAACTGTCGCTGGTGCCCTTCCACCTGTGGACACCGGACGTGTACGAAGGCGCTCCGGCGCCGGTGGCCGCGTTCCTGGCCACGGCGACGAAAGTTGCGGTGTTTGCGGTGGTGGTGCGTCTGTTCCAGATCTCCCCGGCGGCCAACACCGGCGTGTTGAGCGACGTACTGAGCGTGATCGCCGTTGCCTCGATCCTGTTCGGTAACCTGCTGGCGCTGACCCAGAACAACCTCAAGCGTCTGCTGGGTTACTCGTCCATCGCCCACTTCGGCTACCTGCTGATCGCCCTGGTGGCGAGCAAAGGCCTGGCTCTGGAAGCGATCGGCGTGTATCTGGTCACCTACGTGATCACCAGCCTCGGCGCCTTCGGTGTCATCACCCTGATGTCCTCGCCTTACAAAGGCCGTGACGCCGACGCCCTGTACGAATACCGCGGCCTGTTCTGGCGCCGTCCGTACCTGACCGCCGTGTTGACCCTGATGATGCTGTCCCTGGCCGGTATCCCGCTGACTGCGGGCTTTATCGGCAAGTTCTACATCATCGCGACCGGCGTTGAAGCGCATCAATGGTGGCTGGTTGCCTCGCTCATCCTGGGTAGCGCCATCGGCGTGTTCTACTACCTGCGCGTGATGGTCACCCTGTACCTGATCGAGCCAAACCTGCGTCGTGTGGATGCCGAGCTGCACTGGGAACAGAAAGCCGGTGGAGTGATGCTGCTGGCCATCGCCGTGCTCGCCTTCTTCCTCGGCGTGTACCCACAACCGTTGCTCACTTTGGTGCAGCACGCGGTACTGGGCGTTTGATCGCTTAGCGGTATGCAGTAAACAGAAACGGCACCTTCGGGTGCCGTTTTTGCGTTTATGGGCCAGAGAAGATGCGGCCTCAATGCGTCTAAAGATTGGCCGACACTAAACCATCGAGCGTTTCGCGAAGCCGCTGATGCACCGGCAAACGAAGACCAAAGGTGCCGCGCAGCACATCAAGCAATTCATCGGCACTGGCTATCGCGCGTTTTTCGCTGGGACCGTCCAGGGAGTGCATCGCGTAGTGGCCGTTGTTCAAGGTGTGACGCTTACCCGGCGCGAGCAGTGCCACTTTCAACTGACCGAGAAACGGCGAGCCCGCGTGGGTGGAGACGTACCAGTTGCCGATTTCATAGTCGATGTCTGCCTGCACCTGCAGGTCGAACACATACAAGCCACGCCACTCCCCGCCAACCTCGGCCCACAGGGTGTAGCTGCCGTGCTTAACGGTCAGCCGAAAGGGCTCGTGGGCGGTGGCCTGGATCGCTTCGCTGTCCAGGCGTAACGGGCTGCTCGGCACCATGCCGCCAAAGCCGACGTCGCAGATATAGCGCACACCGTCCACCGTCACCAGGCTCAGGCGATGGGTACGCGCGGTGTGTGCATCCGGTGGCCCGCCCATCACGACCCGTCCGGTGATGCCGCGTGCGTCGAAGCCCAGCTCCTGCAGCAGCTCCAGGAACAGTTGGTTCAGTTCATAGCAATACCCGCCGCGTCCATCGAGCAAGACTTTTTGTTCGACGCTGGGCAGGTCGATCGGCACCGGCAAGCGCAGCAGGGTCGACAGGCTTTCAAAGGCGAACGTACACACATGCCGCAATTGCAGGTCCTGCAAGGTTTGCAGGGTCGGCGGCGGCGGCGCAGCGTAGCCCAGGCGTTGCAGGTACAGGTGGCTTTGGGTCAGGCGGGACATGACGCGATCCTTGGGCGCGTGGCGAAGGCTCCACTATGCCGCCCGGACCGGCAATTTGTCATTTCGAATGAACCTTTTTAAACGCTTTCCTATCCATCTATAACAAGACAGGGAGGCAACATGAGTAGCGCAAAAATCTACACCATTACCTATCAACTGCACGGTCAACCGAAGTCTTTCGTGGTGCGTGCCGAAGTGATGAATAACGCCGAGGCCTGGCACTGGGCGGCCGTTGATGCCGATATTGCGCATGTCAGCCGCATCGGTCGGGTCGGCCACGAACAGGTGAAAAAAACCACCCGGCCCTGGGCCGAGAAGTACGGCATCACCGACGTCAACTGGGTACCGCCCAAATAAACAAACGCCCCGTTCAACGACGGGGCTTTTTTTTCGACAGCACTTGGTTGCTCACGCTCTTTCGGGACATTGCGTGTGCGATCCGGGCCGGGGCTGCTTGCAATCGATCATAGAGAACGCCCCACACGCCTTCGTTCAACGTGTTTACCGCACACCCCATCGCCAAGCATGAGAAGATGCCGCCCTGCCCTATCCCCTACAAACGCCAAGGAGATTTTCCCCGGATGTTCGAACTCAAACCCTGCGACCCCATCACCTACCGCCAGCAGACCCGTCGCAGTACGTTGATCGTGGCCGTGTTGTTCGTGGCCCTGGCGATGCTGTTGTCGAGCCTGGCGGTGATGCTGTTTGGCGAAGCCGGCGGCGACAACTTTCGCTACAACGTGGGTGGGGTGTTTGCCGGGGTGTTGATCACCCTCGCCCTGGTGCGTGGCCCGTTCTGGACCCAGCCATGGCTGGCGCCGGCGGTGTATGGCTGGCAGCTCAAGCGCAACCTGATGCGCGTGACCAACGTGATGCACAAGGTCACCGACCGCGTGCAAGCCAATGACCCGACGGCGCTCAAGGTGCTGCGGTTCTATCACCTGGGGCTGACGCAGATGCATGAGCTGGACGCCAACTCCAGCGCCCAGGTGCAGTTGGTCGGCGAGATCGAGGCACATAGGGCGAAGATGCAAGCGTTGGGGCTCGATACCGAGCAAACCCGTTTCGACCCGTCCTGGCTGGACAGTTTCAAGGGCGCTTAAGCCAACACCCCGATACGCTGTGCATCCGGCCAGAACAGCGCCGCCTGCCCACACGGCAGGCCGGCGGCATCGAGCAACGTCCACACCACACCGGCATGGATCATGAACGGCTGCTGATGTGCATCCACCCGCCAGCCGCTGTAGCCATGGGCGATGCCGTTGGCGCTGACGTGCTCCAATAACACCTGGCGCGCGGCGCGGTCGAGTTCCGAGGCGCTGAAGCGTGACGGCATGCCGATGAAGGTCTCGCGCGGGTATTTGAAGCACGCCAAGGCGCACGCATTGGCGTAGTTAAACCGCGGGTCTGCCGCGCCATCGTGGGCCAGCAGGCTGTAGGGCGCATGGGCATGCAGCCAGGTCAGGCGTTGCTCTGCGTCCAGATGCTCGGGCGCCGGCAAGCCCTGGCCGGTCCAGTGTCGATAGGCGTCATCCAGCACACGTACACAGTCTTCTTGTCGGGTCACACACTACCTCACATTGTCAGTTGGAACGCTTTGCCCGCCAGCAGAACACGGCGCTGACGGCTATCGCGGCGCCCGCCAGGCCAAACACCCAAGGGGCCGCGGCGACCGGCAGCAACAACCCCGCCAGCAGCGGCCCGAGGCCGGCGCCGATATCGCGCCATACCGCGTTGGAGGCCAATGCCGACACGCGCATCGAACCGGGGTTGCGTTCGGCCACCAAGGTCGTCACCAGGGGCAACTGCAACGCCCGCAACACCAGCACTGCCGCCGCGCCGACGATCACCCAATAACTGCCGAATGCCACCAGGGCCAAAGCGCTCAGGAACGAAAACAACAACAGCATCGACGTGGCGCCGAAGCGTTGCGCGGCGCGACCGCCCAGCGGGCTCAGGAGCATTTCCGAGACATAACGCAAGGCCATCAAGGCACCGGCGATCAACACCGCGTCGCCCCCGAGAAGCTTCTGTGCCTGGATCGACAGGCCAAAGATAAACAGCCCATCCAGCGCCACGCCTTCAATAAACGACCACAGCGCCACGCTGTCGGGCCACTTGAAACGGCGCCCCGGACTGCTGTGCAAATCATGGCCGACAGTAGGCAACCGCCGCGCCATCCACAAGCCCAGCAGGCAGCATCCGGCGAGAATCAGAAAGATCGGACGCGGTCCGGCCCATAAGGTCAGCCAGCCGCCGAGCGGCAATGCGAGCATCGGCCCGAGGGCGATCAAGGCCCGCGACCGCCCTGCCCGGCGTGCGGCACCCGTCGGCTCGGCGGTCGCCAGCACTTGGGTCGACAAGTTCAACGCGGCAAAACACAGGCCCCAGACCAGCCGCAAGCCCAGTAATGCAGCGAAGCCCGACAGCATCGAGTTACCCAAGGCACACAGCGTCGCGGCACCGGCGGCGATCATGCAGGTCAGACGATCGCCGTGGCGGGCATAGAAATTGAGCACGTGGCGGTAACCGAAAATCCGCACCAGTCGGTTGGCCGCCAGCAGCACCCCGGCCTGGGCCAGCGTGATGCCGAACGCCTGGGATTCCATGGGCAGCAGCAGATAGAGCAACACGTCACTGGGCAGGCATAAAGCCAAGGTCAGCGCGGCGCGGCGGGAGGTGATGTCGGCAGTGCGTTGGGCCTGGCTTGCCATAAATCTGAAACATCCCGAAATATTCAGGTCGCCACCGTAGCCTTCTCGAACGGCTTTTTACAACGCTCGATTAAACCTTTTTGTCATACGGCAACAACCGCAGGCCGCTGGCCACACTGCCCACCAACGCAAACGCACAGCCCAGCCACAACGCGTAGTGCGGGCCGCTGCCCAGGGACCAGTGAAAACACAACGCCACCAGCGACGCTCCCAGCGTCTGCCCCAGCAACCGCGAGATCGCCACAATGCCACTGGCCCCACCGCTGCGGGCCAAGGGTGCGCTGGTCATCAATGCCTTGAGGTTGGGCGACTGGAAGAACCCGAAACCGGCTCCGCACAAGGCCATGCGCCAGCCGATCTCGAACGCCGACGCATCATTGTGCAACGTCGCCAGGGCCGCCATGCCCACGCTCAGCATCAACAGGCCGATCCCACACAACAGGCCGAGGGACACGCGGTCGGCCAGGCGCCCGGCGACCAACGCCATCACCGCCACCACCGCAGGCCAGGGCGTCATCAGAAAGCCGGTCTCCACCTGGCTGTGCCCGAGCACTGCCTGCAGCAGAAACGGCAGCGACACAAAGGCCAGGCCCTGGGCACTGAAGGCGCAGATCGCCGTGAGCGAAGACAGCGCAAATACCGGGCGCTTGAACAAGTCCACTGCCAGCATCGGCGCCGGGTGCCCGGCCTGGCGGCGCAGCAGCAGCGCGCCGCAGACCAGCGCCAGCGCGATCAGGCCCAGGGTCAACGCACCTTGGGCGCCATGCACCGCCGTCCCCAGGCCAAGCACCAGCAAGGCGAACAGCCCGGCACACAACAGCGCGGCGAGGCGATCGAAGGCATGCCCGGCCATGGGAATGACCGGCAATGAGCGCAGGCCCAACAGCAGCGCCAGCAAGCCCAGCGGCACGTTGATCAGGTACAGCCAGTGCCAACTCGCCACCGACAGGATCGCCGACGCCGCCGTCGGCCCGAGCGTGAACGCCAGCCCCACCACCAGCGAGTTATAGCCCAGGCCGCGCCCGAGCATGCGCGACGGATAGATATGCCGCAGCAACGCCGTGTTGACGCTCATGATCGCGGCTGCACCGAGCCCCTGCACCACCCGCGCCGCCGTGAGCGTCACCAGCGACCCGGCGATCCCGCAAAACAGCGACGATACGATAAACAGCAACAAGCCACCGAGGTACACCCGACGGTGCCCGAGCACATCGCTCAGCGAAGCGAAGGGCAACACCGTGGCAATGATCGCCAACTGGTAGGCGTTGACCACCCAGATCACCGACGCGGAGTCGGTGCCAATGCCGTCGGCCAGGGTCGGCAGTGCCGTGTTGACGATGGCCGTGTCCAGGGTCGCCATGCCGATGCCCAGGGAAATGGCGATCACCGCCGGCAGGCGTTTATTCAGGGGCAGCCCATCGGCAACAGAAGACATGCACAATCCGCACTGGTGACAAAAGGCCTCTAGATTACGGGCTGCGACGATTTTTTCCAGTCGCCAATGCGTTGGCTGTCAACATCTTCATGTTGCCTGCAGCCGTAAAAAAAACGCGCCAACTCCGTATCGGTGATGGCGCGTGGGCTGGCGCAATGACCCAGGCAAACGCCTGGTCAGATCGACACGGCACTCAGGTCCAGGCGCCCGTCCTTGAGCGGCGGGCACCAGTAATAGCCGCCGGTCAACGGTGTGCTGATGCGGTACAGGCCGTCGACGATGCCGTCTTCCAACCCGCTCATGCGGCGCAGTTGCGCTTCAAACGCATCGAAGGAATGCCCGAACGCGAGGAACATCAAGCCAGCCTGGCCGTTTTCTGCCCAGGGCATCGAGCGGCGCACCACGAACGCTTCCGGGGTGAAGCTTTCCTGGGCGGTGCGTTTGGTGTGGGCGGACTCGGGCGCGTCCTCCAGTTCTTCGTTGTCGCCGTGGCGGCGACCGATGATGTGGTCGCGTTCCTGGGCAGGCAACGCGGCGAAACCATCGAGGTCGTGCTGCCATTGCTGGATCGCGGCGAAGCTGGCGCCGCTGTCGGTCAGCGCGGCTTCGACGGCGGCATCGTCGTGGGGGTTTTCGGTGCCGTCTTCGTAATCGGTCAGATCAAAACCGCTCTTGTAGCGGAAGCCTTCAGTCGACTGCACCAGGCGGAACGCCGGGGCCAGGGCTTTCTCCAGCGCGCGGCTGCGCAAGAGCAATTCGCCGCGATCCACGCCATGCAGCCACACCCACAATGCTTGCTGCGTGGAGGGGTTGTGCGCGCCCGGCGCGCTGACCGCTGGGAATGCGCGCAGCCCTTCGATCTGCGCGCCCAGTGCGTTGACCAGCGGCTCACCCAGACCGACCACTGCGGCCGAATCCGCCCACTGCACCAATGCGTTCAACGCAGCAGGTACAGCGGCCAGGGAGTCCACGGCAAAAAACAGATGGCGTGCCTGTAAAGGCACCGGTGCGGCAAGAATGCCCGGCTGGTACTGACTCATGTGAACTCCTTCAAGAAAGCCTCGCAGTTTACCCGCCATGTGCAGCCGTGCGTACAAGAAAGCGCGCAAGCCTTGCCACAGAACCCGTTGTTGGGTGACTCTCTAGTCATGTTTTGCAACTATTTCAGGGGTAGCGACATGACCACCGATAACCTGCTCGCCCAGCTGTTTCCTTCCTGCGCCGCCGATATTCCCGAGCAATTCCGCCTGGGAGCGCCCATCGAACAGCGCGATTACCTGGTCGACGGCCAGTTGCGGGTGTGGAACGGCCCCTTGGCCCAAGTGCTCAGCCCGGTGCAACTGGGCGACGAACGCGTACAAATCGGCAGCACGCCGCTGCTGGATGCCGACACCGCCCTCAGCGCCCTCGACGCCGCCGTGCGCGCCTATGACCGCGGCCAGGGGGAATGGCCGACGATGCGCGTGGTCGACCGCATCCGCCACGTCGAAGCGTTCTTGCGGCGCATGCGCGAACAGCGTGATGCGGTGGTCAAGCTGCTGATGTGGGAAATCGGCAAGAACCTCAAGGACTCGCAGAAAGAGTTCGACCGCACCTGCGACTACATCACCGACACCATCAATGCCCTCAAGGAACTCGACCGCCGCAGCAGCCGCTTCGAGCTGGAACAGGACACCCTCGGCCAGATCCGCCGCGTACCGATGGGCGTGGCGCTGTGCATGGGACCGTACAACTACCCGTTGAACGAGACGTTTACCACGCTGATCCCGGCGCTGATCATGGGCAACACCGTGGTGTTCAAGCCGGCCAAGCTCGGCGTGCTGTTGATCCGCCCGCTGCTGGAGGCATTCCGCGACAGCTTCCCGGCCGGGGTGATCAACGTGATCTATGGCAGCGGCCGCGAAACCGTCAGCGCGCTGATGGCCAGCGGCAAGATCGATATCTTCGCGTTCATCGGCACCAACAAGGCCGCCAGCGACCTGAAAAAACTGCACCCGCGCCCGCACCGCCTGCGCGCAGCCCTGGGCCTGGACGCGAAAAACCCAGGCATCGTGCTGCCCCAGGTCGACCTGGACAATGCCGTCAGCGAAGCGGTCACCGGCTCGCTGTCGTTCAACGGCCAGCGCTGCACCGCGTTGAAAATCCTGTTTGTGCATGAAGACGTGGTCGACAGTTTCATCCAGAAATTCAACGCCAAGTTGGCGACCTTGAAGCCCGGCATGCCGTGGGACGACGGCGTGTCGCTGACGCCGCTGCCGGAAGTGGGCAAGGTCGATTACCTCAAGGCACTGGTGGCCGATGCAGCCCAACACGGCGCCCGCGTGATGAATGCCGATGGCGGCGTCAGTCGCGGTTCGTTCTTCTACCCGGCGGTGCTGTACCCGGTCAACCCGCAGATGCGCGTGTACCACGAGGAACAGTTCGGCCCGGTGGTGCCGATCGTGCCCTACCGTGACCTGGAGACCGTGATCGATTACGTACTGGAATCGGATTTCGGCCAGCAACTGAGCCTGTTCGGCACCGACCCGGCCGAAATCGGACGGCTGGTGGACACCTTCGCCAATCAGGTCGGCCGCATCAATATCAACGCCCAGTGCCAGCGCGGCCCGGACACCTTCCCCTTCAACGGCCGCAAGAACTCGGCCGAAGGCACACTGTCGGTACATGACGCCTTGCGTGTGTTCTCGATCCGCACCCTGGTGGCGACCAAGTTCCAGGACAGCAACAAGGCACTGCTCAGCGAGATCCTGCACAACCGCAACTCGAGCTTCTTGACCACTGACTACATTTTCTAGAGGACGCCTCGCCGTTGATTAACCTGCACTTGCCTGTATTTGCCCGGCGCCTGCTGCGCCCGCTGCTCGACCCTTACCGCCGCTATCGCCATGCCAAGCTGATCCACGCCGTGCGCGTGTCCATCGGCTTGCTGGCGACGATCCTGCTGACCACCGGCATCAACCTGCCCCACGGCGAGTGGGCGTCGGTGACCATGCTGGTGGTGATCGGCGGCCTGCAGCACCACGGCAACATCGGCAAGAAAGCCATGGAACGCGCCTACGGCACACTGATCGGCGCCAGCGTCGGTTTGCTGCTGGTGGTGCAGGAGACGTATGTGGGGCAGCCGCTGCTGACCTACTTGTTGATGTCGGTGGTGTGCGGGTTCTTCTCCTATCACGCCATCGGCAAAGGCGGATACACCGCCTTGTTGTCGGCGATCACCGTGTTTATCGTCGCCGGGCATGGCGACAATCCGCTGTCGGACGGGTTGTGGCGCACGGTCGATATCCTGATCGGTATTGCGTTGGCCCTGGCGTTTTCCTTCGCCTTGCCGCTGTATGCCGTGTACTCCTGGCGCTACAACCTGGCCAGTGCCTTGCGCGACTGTGCCGCGATCTATAACCGCATCATCAGCGGTCAATCGGTCACCGACGACGAACACCTCAAACTGCTCAGCCGCGTGAATACGGCGATGCTGCAACTGCGTTCGTTGATGCCCTCGGTGTCCAAGGAGGTACGGATCTCCATGACCCAGTTGGACACGATCCAGCGGCATTTGCGCATGTGCATCAGCACCCTGGAGATTCTGGGCAACACCCGGCCAGACCCTCGCGACGAACAGGCAATGGCGCGGATGCAGGTGATGTTGAAGGCCGAGCATCGGCAGATTCGGGTGCAGTGGGTGGGGATGGCGCGAGCGTTGCAATCGGGGGCTACCGAGCGACTGGAGCGGCCGGGCAACACAGCGTTCATTGAACCGCAGTTGGGGGGCTCGGTGCATAACGCACTGGACGGGTATCGGTTATTGACGATGCAACTGGTGGCGAATGTCGAGGCGATGCGTTCACGGTTGGCGCTGAGCGCGAATCGATGGAAGATTTGACCGTCCAACGGAAAAGCCGCGATTAGTCGCACACTCGAGCAGATAAAAACAGAAGCTCACGATTTACCGCGAGCCTCTGCAACTCCGCTTTTTTTGGTGTTTGGCGCTACCTGAGCCCAACACCATTGAAGTGGTCCCCGATTATATGATCTTTCCCAGCCTGGACAGCGCCGGTATTGATGTTCAGGCCATAGTAGTAATTACTAAATAAAAAGCTGTGCGAGTACGTTGACGTCCAATAGAGCGCAACGCCCATCGGCCAGCGATTTCCATAAGCCTGGTGCAGTTCACGGGCTTCATCAAGGGTAGGCAAACGAGCGCCAGCAGCACTCGCATTGTTCCGGATGACGCCAAGCGTGTTTCGGCCCAAGCCGACACACCGCACGATGTTACTGACAACCACGGTGTAACTGCGAGCTTGTGCGGGTACCGAAGAGTCACGGACCGTAATTGATGCACTGCCGTTCCCGCGCACCGTGACCAAACCCGAAGTACTGTGGACATTGGCGACATTTCCATTCGATGTCAGGTACGTGTAAGGCGGTGTTCCGCCTGTTGCCTGGTGCTGCACCTGATTACCCGGACCGAATACCGGCAGTACATCTGGAGAACCGTCGATCAGGTATGTCTTCTTGTTCAGATAAACCGTGGCCTGATTGAAAACAAGTGCTGTTGCATGGACGATCTGATATTGAGTCGACGGGAAAGGTACCGCTCGTGACTTGTCAGCCTGCTTGTTGAAGTTGATGGAGACAAGGACCGTGACCGTGCCATTGTTCGGTACAGACAGCAGCCAACTGCGCAACACATTGATATTCGCGAAGCCGTTGATGGCTTCATTTTCCGAAACGCTGTGAGCCACCAGCAAATCTTGTGTGACCGCGCCGGGGGCCGACAGGCTTATCCAGGCAACTTGATCTTTTTGGCTGTAGGCCCATTTGGCCATCGTCAGTATCGCATCGCCAGTCAAGTTCGCCGGATTTATGGTTCCGCCGTGGGCAATACGGTTAATCAAGGCCCTTGGCAAGCTGCTCTCTGGAATGGCCTGGACATGCACGGTCTGCACTTGCGACGATCCGTCCCCGCCTCGGCCCAATATCACCTCGTACTGCAGGTGGACAGTGCTGTTGATGCTCACACCCACCAACTTATTATCGACATTGAAGGTTACCGTGCCACCGTCCAGACCAGACGTTGTGCCGACCTCGGTCACGGTGCCGTCCGCGTGGAGCCAGTACAAGGTAATCAGATCTGTCCCACCCTGGTTCATATTGGGATAGGTCACCAACACCTGGCATTTGTTCTCGACGGTCAGGGGGTGGATGATCACTTCGGGCCCACTCGGCGGGGTCGAATACTTGATTTCCGGATGGGGGAATATGTTGGACTCTGTCTGGACCATATGGTGGCGGGTGTCGAACCACACGGCGTTGGCAATGTGGTTGCTTTGATCGAACGTGACACCAAACTCGATGGTCAGGCTCGTCCACTCTTTCAAGTTGCGTAGTCTTCCCACAGGGGTATAGGGCGCGGGGCCGTTGCTGACATCCTCGACAGAGACTTCACGGCCTTCATAGGTTTCTTCCTTGTACGGAACATCGGTATTCAGCGTTCCGGAGTACTTCAACCACATACGCTGTCCCCTCTCGATATAGATCCAAGGTGCCACGCGAGTTTTGTCGAGGTCGTCCAGCTTGGGGATTTCAAGAATAGCGCTATTGCCGATGCTATCTATTTTCGCACCAGGTAAGTGATTCAGGGTCAGCAGGTTCAGCGTAAGAACGGGTGAAGCCGTGGGGAAACCGTTGCGAATCACCTTAAACGACACGTCAATATCACGCCCCAGAGGATGGATATTGAAGCCAATGACGGGGACCGGAATGGTTACCTCGACAAAAGCGTCACCACTGTTGGCAGGCTTGACTTCAAAATACGTCCCGGCACCCGCCAGCCCAAGCCAGCATACTTCAACTTGATCGCCGTTCTTGGGCTGGTCATAGCGGCAGCGTACCGTGGCGCCGCTAATCGCCACCAACCACGGATCCAGTTCATCCAGCCCCGTTGTCGCCTCCAGCACTTCAGGAGAGAACAACTCGCCCAATGCCCGCCCGATGGTGTAAGTCGTCTCCTCGGAAAGCTCATCGACGCCAAACCGTCTGCGCGTATAACTGACAATCAACGTGCCATCCAGATTATCCACAATCAGTTGCCTAGGGACATCCACCAAGAGTGGATTGGAATTCACCGCCAGCCGATAGTCGACAAGGGTGATCCCGGTGACCGAGCCCACATACTTGATGACGACTTCGTCACCTGCCCTGAACTCCGCACGCGCTTCAAAGGTAGCGACACTGCCCACTGCCCCGGGATCAATATTGTGGGTGGCGTCTGCCTCTTGGATAATGGGCGCAACCAGGCTGCGTGGCGGCCGGCCGACCTGGATGTATCGACGTTCCGATTCACGAACGCTTGCCGGCCCCGTGACCTGGTAATAGACCCGAGTGCGGTTCAGCCCTTCAAATCGTGCGTATTCCGCGTTGACAAAATCCCGGAACCGGGGATGGGTCCCCGCAACTCGGTGACTGAACACGCGCTCCACGCTGCCATCCAGGCGCTCAGCCTGAATACTGACTTGCAGATCATCTCCCGCATTGCCTGGCGGGACATAGTCGGGCATCGCCACCGTGATAAACCCCAAATCCGGCTCGACAAATGGCCCGTGGGCCTGAGTGACGTCGGGTGCGGGGAGCGTGTAGCGGATGCCCGCGACCGTATAGACAGTCGAGCGGGCGCGCAACATGTCTCTTTCCCTGACGTAGGAAATTCTCAGGGTGCTCTGTATCAATGAGCGGACAAATGCATTGGGGATTGAAATATCGTTGTAGCTGCTCAAAACAACTTCCACGCGAAAATCAAACGTAACAGGCTCCCCCTCCACCGTAGTGCCTTCCACCGTCCATATGAGGTAATCGCCACGGACGAAGTTCGGATCATTTCTGCGGATAAACACAGACCCGGTAGCCGGAAGGCCATGCAATTCATCGGCTTCCAGAATCAATGTCAGGTGATCGGCTTCAACGATCTCCGGCTCATCCAGCAGCGTGGTATCAAGGTCAACATTGACGGGGATCGGTTTGCCCCACCGATGGCACGGGCCGGACTCATCCAGCACCTCATCATACAAATAAAATTGCACGACAAAATGGCCGCTACCGACAGCCATCAAGAACTCACTCTCTATCGTAAACGTCAGGTCATGCCCGACTTGGTCGGCGCGGATAGGCAGGAGTTCATAGCGGTAACCGCCCCAGTAGAACATCACCAGGTCATTGACCCGCATGTTTACCCACGCGTGGATGGTGACCCCAACGCCCCGAGCGGCAACGACGGCATCAACAAATGTGTCGGTAAGTGTAAAGGTCAGACCATGGTGATAGGTTCCATCACAGTTGCCCTCTCCACCAGGCAGTGTGTCCAGGATCAGAATTCTTTCAGGTACAGAAGAACTCTCCACACCAGAACCAACTCGGATGACCTCGCCGTAGACATTTTCGACAAAAAACAGCAGCAGTCTGCTTCTGGGAATGACCAAAAAAAATCGTGGGTCGCCTTCGTTGGCAGCCGTCACCTTCTCTTGCATCATCAATATTCCATTCATCCAGATTCGATATTCGTCACCTGCACTGCACTGAACCCAGCGCTCGAAAATGTAGGTCAATCCATCACGGATATGACGCCGGCCAATACCATAGGCGGCCCCTAAGACGGGTATGACCCGCGCGGGCGATGTGTAGGGAGAGTCAAGGTCCTGCAAAACCGGTGGCGGTACGGGTGTTCGTGGGGAATGTTTATTTTTGGCGGCTGTCTTTGTCGCACTTGCGACAGGCGGTGCTGAAGCAGACGGTTTGTTGGTCGCCGCCTGCTTGGAATTCGTCGTACTGGTTTTTTCTTCCGTCGACTTTGTTACGACGGCTTTTTTCGAACCGGCAGATTTGGTTGGCATGATCATTCTCCTAAGCGGGTACGCATCAGGTGAAATCAAACGCCGCTTTTAGCAACGCGGGTACCTGTTAGAAATTACAGTTCAGACGGATGGCAGTGAGTCTGCCTATTCGGAAGCCCGGCAGTCAGTAGAACACCTGCCGATATCGGCAAGGGCACCTGCACGACTGCGCCGCGCAACGGCCAATCGGTCACCGACGACGAAAACATCAAAACCGCGTGAAGCGGCACTTGCGTTCGTTGATGCCATGCGCGGCCTGTTAGTTTTGACAGTAGCGACAAACGGTACGGCAACGGAACACGCGCGGATCACAAATTTTTTATTCGCAAACCTTTTCCTACATATTTTTCACGACTTATTCACATCGCGGGACGTAGGGTAAAGCCTCATCCGTTACAAACGTTGCACATCAAGCCCGCCGCCCCAGCGGGCTTTTTTTTGCCCCGGATTCGAGCTAGCGCGCTACCTTGCCGGCGGGCGCGGACGCTTGCTCGCGAATGGCGCGCTGGGTATCGAGCACCTTGGCCAACGCCACTTGCGCCTCGGGGCTTTGCTGCGGCACGCGAATCGCCGCCGAGACCAGCGTGATCAACTTGGCCATTACTTCGGCATCCGTGGCCGGGCGGCCCAGGCTCATGGAGTTCATCAGCAGGCGCAGTTCGGTGCCGGCCATCACACCGGAAATCGCCTTGAGGGCAAATTGCAGGCGTACCCCCAGTTCGTTGCGCGGCAAGTCCGGCAAGGCCAGGGCGAAGGCTTCGAAGAAGCGCTGGAACACCGGCTGGTAATGGACCTTGAGGTATTCCTGGATAAACGGCGAGGTGTCGCTGTAGACCCGCCCCAGGAAACGAATGAACGAACGCCCTTCCCCACTCGCCGGGTCGCTGCGCTCCAGGCCCATGGCCGGGGCGAACAGCACGCCGAGCAGCGTGTCGCAATCGAGGGGGCCGTCAGATTCGGCTTCGCAGCGTGCCAGCAGTTCCAGGCGCTGCTCGTTGAGCGGCTCCAGGCGCTGCATCAGCAGGGTTTTCATCAGGGCATCCTTGTCCCCGAAGTGATAGTTCACCGCAGCCAGGTTCACCTGGGCACGCTCGGTAATCTGCCGCAACAAAACAGCGTCATACCCGTATTTGATGAAGAGAGCCTCTGTCGCATCCAGCAATCGAGTCTTGGTAACGTTTGGAGAACTGACTTTCTTCACGACCATAAAAGTTCCACGCGGGAAATATTGTTTTAAAAATAAATTTGATTTTTTATACCGGGGCCACCGCTCGAAAGCAAGTAGTGACACTGCGCCATATCAGCGCAAGCCTTGGCAGACGGGCCCGTCGAGGCTGACCAAAGGATTTTTGCGCGGTGGGTTTTGCCCCCGGTGCATTTATTTCAAAGGGTAAAAACCCTCTACAACGATGGCTGGCGG
Organism: Pseudomonas veronii; assembly: GCF_002028325.1. Classification (NCBI taxonomy): domain Bacteria; kingdom Pseudomonadati; phylum Pseudomonadota; class Gammaproteobacteria; order Pseudomonadales; family Pseudomonadaceae; genus Pseudomonas; species Pseudomonas veronii. The sequence continues at coordinate 4,348,764 of NZ_CP018420.1, forward strand.
AGCCGGTTGAACGCGGTTAGTATTCAAAGAATATTTTAAAAACAAGAAATCAAACCAGTCCGTGACGTGTCCCAGGCAGCTCCCGAACTTGTTACAAATTTTTACCGGGGCAGCACGGCAGCGTCGAGACTGCAGGCGTAGTCATGATGACAGATACCCCCGCGCACCCAGGCTTGATCTCCCTGCAAGGCATCGGCAAACGCTATCAGCTCGCCGGACAGCACCTGTCCATCCTCAATGATGTGTGCCTGTCCATCGCCCGCGGTGACAGCTGCGGCATCCTCGGCGCCTCCGGCTCCGGCAAAAGTACCCTGCTCAACATCCTCGGCCTGCTGGACCTGCCCAACTGCGGCCAGTACCGCTTTGCCGGCCACGACATTTTCAGCGCCAGCCCGGATGAACTGGCGGCGATCCGCAACCAGCAGATCGGCTTCGTGTTCCAGAGTTTCAACCTGCTGCCGCGCCTCAGTGCATTGGACAATGTCGCCCTGCCCCTGAGTTATCGCGGCGTGTCGCGCCACGAGTCGGTGGAGCAGGCCCTGCGCATGCTCGAACAAGTCGGCCTGGCCGAGCGCGCGCACCATCGCCCCGCCGCCCTCTCCGGCGGCCAGCGCCAACGTGTGGCGATTGCGCGGGCGCTGGTGGGCAAGCCCTCGGTCATCCTGGCCGACGAACCCACCGGCAACCTCGACAGCAGCACCGCCCAGGACATCATGGACCTGCTCCTGGCGCTGAACCGCGAGCAGCAGGTCACGCTGATCATCGTCACCCACGACGCGCACATCGCCGAACGCCTGGAGCGCAAGATCCTGGTGCGCAACGGCGTGGTGCATGAGGCCGGGCGCCCATGAGCCTGCGGGTCGAGCAGAGCCTGAGCCAATTGCTGCATGAAGCGTTCGTCAGCCTGCGCACCCTGGGCAAGCGCTCGATCCTCGCGCTGCTGGGCATCGTGATCGGCAGTTCGTCGGTGGTGGCGCTGATCAATATCGGGCATAACGCGGCGGTGGATGCCGCGCTGATTTTCAAGGACATGGGCACCGACACCCTGGTCGCGCAGTTTCCGCCCAAAGCCGACAGCAGCGTACCGATGCGTGCCCGCCTCGACCTCGACGCCGTGCGCCAGGCCGTGCCCGGGATCGCGCACATCGGCGCGCTGAGCCTGTTCAGCGGCCCCATCGTGTTCCAGGGCCGCAGCGTCAACGCCAACTTCGTCGGCAGCACAGCGGATATCCCCGCGGCTCTGCGCCTGGCGCTGCGCGAGGGGCGCTTCCTGTCGGCGTTCGATGCCAACGAAACCTACGGCGTGATCGGCGACCAGATCGCCCAGGCCCTTGGCGCCCCCGGCGCGCCGTTAAAGCTGGGCGACCGCGTGCGTATCAACGACTACCTGTTCCAGGTGGTCGGCATCCTGCACCACCAGCCCCGGGCGATGCTGATGCCGGTGCAGGCCAACGAATCGCTGTTCATTCCCGCCGACGGCATGCGCCGCATCTACGCCAGCCCGCAAATCGGCAACGTGATCATCCGCGCCGCGCCGGGCCAGGACATGGAACGCATCGCCCGGGACGCCGCCGCCGCGCTGCAACGCCAATTGACCGAGCACAGCGTCGACATCACGGTGCCCCAGCAAATGATCGACGGCATGACCCGGCAGAGCCGCACCTTCGCCTACCTGCTGCTGGCCTTGGGCGCGATCTCGCTGGTGGGCGGCGGTGTCGGGGTGATGAACGTGATGCTGATGAACGTCTCCGAACGCCGCCGCGAGATCGGCATTCGCATGGCCCTCGGCGCACGCCAGCGGGATATCCGCAACCTGTTCCTGCTCGAAGCCATCACCCTCACCGCCGTCGGCGCGCTGTGCGGCGCGGTGCTCGGCATGACCGCCGCGTGGCTCTACGCCTGGCTGTCGGGCTGGGCCTTCGCCCTGGCGGTCGCCGCCCTGCCCCTGGGGGTGGGCAGCACCTTGCTGGTGGGGTTGTTCTTCGGCATTTACCCGGCGGTCTCGGCCTCACGGTTGCAGCCGGTGGAGGCGTTGCGCGATGAATAAACGCCTGCTGCTGCTCCTGGCGCTGATCAGCCTGCCGAGTGTCGCCGCCGATATGCTGATCCGGCCCACGGCGCCCAGCACCACGCGCAGTGGCTACGATCGCGGCGTCTCGCTGAATGCCCAGGTCACCGCCATCACCCTGGGCGACGCGGTGTACCTGGGCCTGCGCAACAATCCGGCGATTCGCAGCGCCTACCTGCAGCGGGTCGCGCAGAAATTCGACCTGCGCGTGGCCGAAGACGTGTTCAACCCCAAGCTCACCCTCAACAGCTATTACCGCAGCTCCCGCGGCTCCGCCGACAATGCACGCAATACCAACGTGGCCCCTGCCACCAGCCTGCTGGGCGAGTACGGCACGCGCCTGAGCATGGCCTGGACCCAGCAACTGAATAACGCCAACCGGGCCGGTCGCTACCGCAGCGACGGCCTCGACCTGGCGCTCATCCAACCGCTGATGCGCGGCGCCGGCTGGGACGCAACCACCGCGCCGTTGCGCCTGTCGCGCCTGTCGGAGCAGGCCAACCGCCTGAACCTCAAGGCCACCGTGGCACAAACCATCAGCCAGATCATCGCCACCTACCGCGAGTTGCTGCGCGCCCAGGAGCAACTGAGCATCGTCCAGGACGCGCTGAAACGCGCCAACACCTTGCTGGAAGTCAACAAGGCGCTGATCAGCGCCGGGCGCATGGCCGAGTTCGAGATCGTGCAGACCGAAGCCGATATCGCCACCCAGCAACTGGGCGTGGAAGAAGCGCAGAACCAACTCGACACCAGCCGCCTGGCCTTGCTGCGCCTGCTGGCCCTCGACCTGTCGACGCCGATCCGCGCTACCGAAGCCCTGGAGGCCAAGCCCATGCAGATCGACAAACGCGAGGCCTTCAACCTGGCGCAGAACCAGCAACCGGAGTACCTCGCCACCCTGCTCGGCAGCCAGCAGGCCGACCTCAACCTGGTGATCGCCAAAGACTCCGGGCGCTGGCAAGTGGACCTGGTGGCCGGGGCGAACCAGATACGCAACAACTACGACAACGACACCGGCAGCGGCAACAACCGCAGTTGGGACAGCTACGCCGGGGTGCAGGTGCAAATCCCCATCGGCGACATCAGCACGCGCCAGGCCGAAGTGCGCGCGCGGGTGAATGTGGAGGATCAGGCCATCCGCATCACCGACGCCCGCCAGGAGCTGGAACGCAGCGTGAACAACGTGGTGCGCGACCTCGGCACGCGCTGGCGCCAGTACGAAATCTCCCAACGCGCCGTGGAATTGTCGCGGCGCAAGATCGAGATCGAACGCGAAAAACTCAGCGCCGGGCGCTCCACCAACTTCCAGGTGCTGAGTTTCGAGACCGACCTGCGCAACGCCGAAAACACGCAGCTCAATGCGCTGATCGCTTACTTGAACGCCCAGACCCAGCTCGATCTGACCCTGGGCATGACGCTGGAAAGCTGGGAAATCGCCCTCAATGACTACTAACCAAAAACGCCTGCTGGCGGCTGGATTGATCGTGCTGCTGGCGGCCGCCGGCGTTGCGGTGCAAAGCCATCGCAGCGCCGCCGACCCGATCCTCCCGACCGAACAGTGGCTGGCGGTGACGCCTGGCGCGCTGGTGCATCAGATCGGCCTGGTGGGCAAGATCGAGCCCGACACCACCCTCACCCTCACCGCGCCGTTCGACGGCAATGTGCAGGCCAACCTGGTGGAACAAGGCCAACGCGTCGACGCCGGGCAAGTGTTGCTGCGCATGGACCCGGCCCTGCTCGAAGTGCAACTGCGCGATGCACTCTCCGCGCAACTCAAGGCCCGGCGCACCGTGCAGGAAATGCAAGACTGGGACAGCAGCCCCACCGTCAGCCGTGCACGCCGCAGCCTGCGCACCGCGCAAATGAGCGCCGACAACACCCAGCGCAAACTCACCGAAAGTGAAAACCTGTTTCAGCGCGGCATCATCCCGCGCAACGAACTGGACGACCTCAAGCAACAGACCCAGCAGCAGCAACTGGACCTGATCGCCGCACGCGATGAACTGCAACAGGCACTGGAGCAAGGCAAGGGCGAATACCGACAGATCGCCGAGATGGAGCTGACCAATGCCACGGTGAAGTACGACGCGCTCTACCGACAGCTCGAAGACAAGGAGGTCAAGGCGCCCTTCTCCGGCATCGTGGTGCCCGCCCCCGGAAGCAGCAACGCGGCAGCAGGCGCGGGCAACACCAACGCCCCGGTGCAGGCCGGCAGCAAGGTCAGCCAGGGCCAGGTGTTGTTCGGTCTGGCCAATATCGAACGGCTGAAAATCGTCGCCAGGGTCTCCGAGCTGGACATCAACCAACTGCACCAGGGCCAGGCGGTGGAAGTGATGGGCGATGGCTTCGACGGCGAACGGTTGAGCGGCTCGGTGAGTGTGGTCAGCGGCTTGGCGATTGCCGGCGATACCCAGGGCAGCGCGCAGTTCCCGGTAACCCTGTCGATCCCCAGGCTGACCCCGCAGCAATTGCAGCGGGTACGGCTGGGGATGAGTGCGCGACTGACCATCGTCACTTACAACAACGCGCAGGCGATCGTGATTCCGAGCCAGGCGATCCAGCCGGACATGACCGTCGAATATCGGCCGACGATGGACCAGCCGGTGGAACGCGTGACCGTGACCACCGGGCAATCGACGCCGCAGGGCGTCGAGGTATTTGGCCTAAAACCCGGTTTTGTGAAGACCCCTAGGTAGAGGAAGTTGCCCCCTCCCACCTTTAGATCATAGTCAGCTTCAACGCCAGCGCCTTGGCCTGAAGCGCCACATCGGTCACTGCCGTGCTCTCCCACCACATCCCGCGCAGCGGCGGGCCCATGGCGAACAAGCGCCGGCTGGCCTGGCCCTGGGCATCCAGCACCGCCCCCGAGGCATCCGCTGCGATCCCCAGCGCCAGCGGCCCAGGCTGGATCAACCCGCGCTTGAGCAACTGCTGGGGCAACGGCCGGGCTACGCGGCGCCAGTCGTATTCGATGCCGCTGGAATTGATCAGTGCCGCGCCCGCAACCTGGGTGATCGCTTGCTCGCCACGGTAACGCAAGCGGATGCTCACGCCGTTGACCGCAGGCACCAAGCCCTTGAACGACGCCGCGCGAATGCGCAGGCGCCCTTCCTCATGCAGACGCGCCACCAACTGCGCACTCAGCGGCGGCGAACGGTGGTGATGACTTTCCCACCACGGCCGCACATGCCTCACGAACTGGCGCTTCTCGCGCTCGCTGGCCTGGCTCCACAAACGGCCGATATGCGCGCGCACGGTGTCCAGCGGCGCCTGCCAATCGATGCCCTGCGCCGTCGCGATGCGACACTGCCGACGCACCTCGCGCAGCAACTGCCGAGGGCTGCGCAGGCGGTGGTCGGCGGCGAGAAAATCGTCCCAGCCCGGTGGCTGTCGACGCACATGGGGCAGCAGGCCGTGGCGCGAGAACACCTCGATCGGGCCCCGGTGCCCAGCCTGTTCCAGGGACACCACGGCATCGACCATGGTCAGCCCGGAACCGATGATCAACACCGTCGCGCGCGGGTCGAGTTGGCTCATGGCCTGCACGTCCCACGGGTCGACTGCGGCGGCGTTCAAACCGCTGGATTCGGTCTGCGGCGTGCGCGCCGCAGGGAACATGCCGGTCGCCAACACCGCCTGGGCGCCGCGCAGTTGCTGGCCGTTATCCAGGGTCAGCAGCGTCGAGGCGGGGTCCACTTGCAAGTCGACCACTTCGGCGCGGACATGCTCGACGGTAGACGTCGACAGCGCCTTGGCCTCGGCCAAGCGTTGCTGCGCGTACAACCCGAACATCCCGCGCGGCGGGAACAGCTCGCTGATCGGCACATGCTGCTGGTCCGACTCCGGCCAGCCGCCGGCGCCGATGTAGTCGGTGAGCCATTGGGTCAGGTCGTCGGCGTTGTCCGGGTCGACACTCATGCGCGCCGCATTGCCGTTCAAGGTATGGCCCAGCTCGACCGCACTGTAGGCTTCGCCGCGACCAAGTTCGGCGCGCGGTTCGATCACCAGGATCTGCCGCGAGCCGGGCAGGCGCAGCAGTTGCACGGCCAGCATCGTACCGCTCAGGCCGCCGCCGATGATCAGGACATCGGCGTTGCGGATGGATTCAGTCATGCCTGTTCGCCTTTACTGTTTACCCAGATAGATGTCATGCAAATCGCCCCGCGCCAACAGTTCAGCGGCGCTGCCGCTCAAGACCACGCGGCCAGTATCCAGCACGTAGCCCTGGGACGCATAGTTGAGCGCGACGTTGATGTTCTGCTCGGCGATCAGGAAGCTCACCTGCTGCTCGCGGTTGAGCTGCGCGACGATCTCGAATATCTCCTGCACGATCATAGGCGCCAAACCCATGGACGGCTCGTCGAGCAGTACCAAAGTAGGACGGGTCATCAACGCCCGGCCGATGGCGACCATCTGCTGCTCGCCGCCGGAGGTGAGGCCGGCGCGGGTGTGACGCTTGGTCTTGAGCCTGGGGAACCAGGCGTAGATGCGTTCCAGATCGGCCTCCATGGCCCGGCGGCTCAGGCGACGCACGAAGCCGCCGCTGCGCAGGTTGTCTTCCACCGTGAGCTGGCCGAACACATGGCGACCTTCGAGTACATGCACCATGCCCTGGCGCACCCGTTGGCTGGGGTCGACGCCGGCCAGGTCGTGGCCGGCGTATTCGATCACGCCACGGCTGACTTCGGCACGCTCGGCGCGCACCAGCCCGGAGATCGCCTTGAGCGTGGTGCTCTTGCCGGCGCCATTGGCGCCGAGCAGGGCGACGATCGCGCCCTTGGGCACGCTCAGCGACACCCCGGCCACGGCGAGGATCGCGCCATCGTAGATCACTTCGATGTCGTTGACCGTCAGGAGCGCGGCGTGTGCGGATTCACTGGCAGGTAGGCTCATGGTTTATTCATCTCCGGTGCAGGTGCGTGGCGTCAGGCCTTTTTCCTTGGCGAACGCGGCGGACTTTTCGTCGATCAGCGGGCGCAACAGCGCGCGGTCGGCGGCAATCCAGTCGCTGACCAGCGTCCAGTTGGCGCCGTCCCACTGCTGCACCCGCGCCGAGCCGCCGCCTTCGTGGTCACGGCACGACAACTTGAGGTTCTGCATCAGGCCCAGGTAGCCCATGGCCTTGAGGCGCGCGTCGTCGATATTCAGGTGCTCCAGGCCCCAGCGGCCTTCTTCGCCATTGAGCGGGCGCTGGCCGAATTTGGCCTGGGCGGTGCGGATCGCTTCCACCGCCACGGCGGCGTTCACCAGGCCTGAGTTGTAGTAGACGCTGCCGAAGTTTTTCAGGTCCTTGAGGTCGCTGTGGCCCTTGTCGAGGACGTATTGCTTGAGGCGCTTGTGGATCTCGAAATCGGCGCCGGCCGGGTATGGGGTGAGCGCCAGGTAGCCTTTGGCAGCAGTGCCGGCAGGCAATACGTCTTCGCTGGAACTGGCCCAGATATCGCCGATGATATGGTCGACCGGGAAGCCAAAGCGTGCCGCGGTTTTCACCGCGACCGGCGTGGACACGCCCCACGTGCGCAGGAACACCCAGTCCGGGTTGGCCTGGCGCACCTGGCGCCATTGCGCGGACTGTTCGTTGCCCGGGTCGGCCACCGGAATCTGGATATTCTCGAAGCCGTACTGCTCGGCGAGCAGCTTCAGCGGGCCGAGGGTTTCGCGACCGTAGGCCGAGTCGTGGTAGACCGTGGCGATCTTTTTGCCCTTGAGTTTGTCGAAACCGCCTTCGCGCTGGGCGATATAGTTCACCAGGCTCGACGCCTCGCTGTAGAAGGTCAGCATCACCGGGAAGTTGTACGGGAACACGGTGCCGTCGGTGGCTTCGGTGCGGCCGTAACCGAGGGTGATCAACGGGATCTTGTCCACCTCGGCGCGCTCGCTCAGGGCGTAGGCCGCCGGTGCGCCATTAGGCTGGTAGACCGCGACCGGCGCGCCATCCAGGCCGTTCTTGAAGCGCTCGTAGCACTCGATGCCCTTCTCTGCCGTCCATTCGGTCTCGCATTCCTGCCACACCAGTTTTACGCCATTGATGCCACCTTCGACCTCGTTGATATAACGCAGGTAGTCGATCATCCCGGCCCACACTTGCACACCGCTGGAGGCATAGGCGCCGACGCGGTAGGTGGCCAACGGAAAGAACTGCTGGTCGGCCGAAGCCACGGCCTGGGGCACTGCAGCGGCCAGGGTGGCCAGCGCGAAGGCGGCGCCGGCCAGGGAACGTTTCAAGGATGCACGCATGGGAGTTCTCATAGAGGTCAAAACCGTAGGGGCCACTGACGCAGCCGATCGCGAAGGTTGTGCAACAGGCGAATCAAGCCCTCGGGTTCCTTGATCAGGAACACGATGATCAGCACGCCAAAGATGATTTTCTGCAGGTTCTGCAATTGCCCCGCATCCACCGAACCGCCGAACAGCGCCTGCCCGGCATGGCTGAGGAAGATCGGCAGCAAGCTGATAAACGCCGCGCCGACGAAGTTGCCGGCGATGCTGCCCATGCCACCGATAATGATGATGAACAGAACCTGGAACGAGCGATTGATATCGAAGCTGCTCGCGCTGGCCGTGCCCAGGTAGGCGAAGGCCCACAGCGCGCCGGCGATGCCCAGGTAGAACGAGCTGACCGCAAACGCCAGGCGCTTGTAGCGCACCACCGGGATGCCGACCACGGCGGCGGCGGTGTCCATGTCGCGGATCGCCATCCAGTTGCGCCCCACCTGGCTGCGCACCAGGTTGACGGCGGTCCAGGTCAACAGCAGCACGGTCAGCAACGTCAGCCAGTAGCGGCCCAGCGGCGTGTTGAGGTCATAACCGAACAACGCCAGCTTCGGCGCGGAGATGGTGCCGGACGAGCCGTAGTTGTAGAACCAGGGGAATTTGACGAACAGCCACTCGAGGAAAAACTGCGCGGCCAGGGTGGTGACCATCAGGTAGAAGCCCTTGATCCGCGAGCTGGGCAGGCCGAACAGCAAACCGACCAGCGCGCTGATAATGCCGCCGCCGAGCAACGCCACCGGCAAGCCCAGCGCCGGCAGGCGCAGCAGAAAGCCGTAGGTGGCAAACGCACCGACCGCCATGAAGCCGGCCGCGCCCACCGAGGTCTGCCCGGTGTAGCCGGTCAACAGGTTCAGGCCCAGCCCGGCCAGGGACAGCACCAGGAACGGGATCAGGATCGCATTGAGCCAATAATCATTGCCCCACAGCGGCACCACGACAAACGCCAGCGCCAACAGGCCGAGCAGGCCCCAAGGCACACGCCGCTGAATCAGCCGCAATGGCGCGGTTTCTTGCACAACAGGGATCGACATGGTTTCAGACTCGCTCGATGGCACGCTCGCCGAACAGGCCGGCGGGGCGGATATACAGGAAGGCCAGGGCCAGGGCGTAGGCGAACCACGGCGTGATGCCGCCGCCGAGCAGTGGGCCGATATACACCTCGGCAAGGTTCTCCGCCGCGCCGACAATCAGCCCGCCGACAATCGCCCCGCCAATCGAGGTAAAGCCGCCGATGATCAACACCGGCAAGGCCTTGAGCACCACCAGCGACAATGAAAACTGCACGCCCTGACGCGCGCCCCACAGCAGCCCGGCCACCAGCCCGACGGTCCCGGCCACCGCCCAGACGATCTGCCAGATACGGTTGAGGTTGATGCCGATGGACAGCGCCGCCGTGGTGTCATCCGCCACGGCGCGCAACGACACGCCGATGCGGGTCTTGTTGAACAGCAGCGCCAGCACCGTCACCAGCACCACGGCGGCTGCGGCGGCGATCAGGTCGAACTGGCTGAGCATCAGCGGCCCGACGAACAGCGGCACGTCGTCGATGCCCAAGTCCAGCGCACGCACCTGCGAGCCCATCAAGCCCTGGGCCAGGCCCTCGACAATGAACGACAAGCCCAGGGTGGCCATGAACAGGGTGATCTGCGAACGGTTCACCAGCGGGCGCAGAACCAGGCGTTCGATGAGCAAGGCGCCGACGATCATCACCACCACCGTCAGCAACAGCGCCAGGGCAAACGGCACGCCCTGCTCGTGCAGGCTGACGAAGGTCAGGGCGGCAAACAGCAGCATCGAGCCCTGGGCGAAATTGAACACGCCGCTGGCCTTGTAGATCAGCACGAAGCCGATGGCGACCAGCGAGTACAGGGTGCCGGCGAGCAGGCCGCCGAGCAGGGTTTCAAAAAAGAACGTCATCAGTGGACCACTCCCAGGTACGCCGCGATCACGTCGGGGTTGGCCTGCACTTGCGCGGGAGTGCCGTCGCCGACCTTGCGCCCGTAGTCGAGCACCACCACATGGTCGGACAGGCCCATGACCACGCCCATGTCGTGTTCGATCAACACCACGGTGGTGCCGAGGTCGCGGTTCACATCGGCGACAAAGCGCGCCATTTCCTGTTTCTCCTCGGCGTTCATCCCGGCCATGGGCTCATCCAGCAGGAGCAGGCTGGGCCCGGCGATCAGCGCCCGGCCCAGTTCCACGCGTTTCTGCAGGCCGTAGGACAAGTTGCCGACCGCCACATCACGGTGGGCCTGCAACTCAAGAAACTCGAGAATGCCCTGGGCACGCCGGCGGAACGCCTCGGCCTCGCGCCGTGCGCGGGGCAAACCGAGGGCCTGTTCGATAAAGCGGGTGCCCATATGCCGCGACAGGCCGGTGAGGATGTTGTCGAGCACGCTCATCTTTTTGAACAGCGCGTTGTTCTGGAAGGTCCGCCCAATGCCGCGACGCGCGGCGCCCAAGGGGTCGATACGGTGGAAGTGCTGCTGCTCGAACACGATCTCGCCGGCATCGAAGCGATACACGCCGTTGAGCACATTGAGCAGCGAACTCTTGCCGGCGCCGTTGGGGCCGATCAGCGCGCAGATTTCGCCGCGCTGGACATCGAAGGACAGCGCGTTGATCGCCTTGACCCCTTTGAACGACAGCGAGATATCCCGCACCTGGAGAATGGCTTGGCTCATGCGATGTCCCGTTTGAATTCAGCCAGCCACACCGGCTCGACAACGGACTTGCCCGTGCTGGGTGGCTGCCAGATAGAGGCCAGGCGTTGAAAGCCCAGCAGTTTACGCACGCGGTTTTTCAGCAGACGGCGCAGGCCGCTGTGCGGCTGGGCGATGGCCCACTCACACAGGCGTCGGCGCCAGGTGCCGTGGGGCGCCAGGCGGCTTTCGATGTCGTCGGCCAAGTGCTGCAGGCGCGCGGGTGACAACAGCAAGCCGGTGGGTGCGGCTTCGCCGCGATCACGCCGGGCCGATGCCAGGCTTTCCGGGAAGGCCAGACCGTGACCGCTGTTCAGCCATTGCGCCAGCAGTACCGCCAGGCCGCCTTGCCAGTGAGTGCCCTCCTCGCTCCACAGCACGCTCTCGCCGGCCGGCTGCCACCAGCGGCTGAGGTGCCGGGCCGGGTCGGTCGCACCAAGCACTTGGGCGAAATCCACCAGGTTGGCCGACTGCCAGTGCCGCTGCTGCTGACGCCCCTGCACGTAGGAATGGCTCGGGCGAATGCGCCAGAGTTGTTGGCGCAGCGCCTCGGGCTCCAAGTCATCGGCCAGGGTCAGTACCTGGCCACCGACCGATTGGGCGGCCAGCGCCAGCAATAACAGGTTGGGCTCGAAAGCCCCGCTGAGCGCCAGTTGCGATTGTTCGCTGAACCCGTGCTGACGCAAGCCATCGGCCAGGCGCTCGACATCGCGCAACACATCGATCCAGCGCCAGACGTACCACTGGCCCTGGCGCTTGTGGCGCAGGGCGGTGTGCAGCGGCGTGATCTGTGCCCAATGGCGCAGTTGTTCCAGGGCCGTGGGCAACTGACCGAGCAACTCGGCCGGCCATTCCAGAGCCGGCGGAGGTTTGAGTACATGCACGCTCATAGGGGTGATGCTCCTATTGGGTGGGTAAGCGTGCGGTGGTCCGCTGGCTGAATGAGGATTGAACGGAAAGTCGATAGCGTTGATATAAAGACTAAGCAGGAACCATGCCGATATAAAACGCCGCATAACCCAGGCGTTCATCAACAGTTATGAAGCTGACACAGCACAAAGTGCTTCTTCGCTGTTGCTGGAGCAACAGCGAACACCCTGCCGAGCGGGGTCGGAATTGATAAGTCACCGGCATTCAAACATGTGTTCCGAATAACCACTTTCGCTATTAGAAACGATCACGTTATACCTGTCATTTTTGACAGTAGATATTGTGTTGCCCGCTTAATAGACTCAAGCCGAACCCACGTCACAACAAAGGAGAGCCGCTTATGAGCAGCTCGAATAAAACCAAGCCAAAAGCCACTTCAGGCACAGCCAGTGCAATAGTGAATGACGACGAGGACTTTAACAGTTTCGAGGGCACACGCTTCTATTTCTATCTGGATGAACAAACAAACAGATGGTATATCTCAGGCGCAAGCGATGAAGACCATCTTGGTCAATATCAATATATTTCGCTGTGGTTGCCTAACGAGGGTGACGTTGTAAAAAAAACCTACGCAATCGTTGACGACCATGGTGCGCAGGGGAAAGCCAATGCGTCATGGACAAAAGCAACTTCCTCGTCATTTCGCCCTTACACCGCCATCAGCGGAAGTGTGACGGTCACGCTGAACAGCACCCTGCAGACAGTGGAGTCAACCTTCGAATTTGCAGCACAAAGCGGTTCAAAAACAGTCTCTCTTACCCAGGGCGAGATGAAACTCCAGGGATTTACCGAGGACAAGAAAGCCAGAGCCAGCGGTTTGGTGGCGTGTAACCTCAGCGAGTCGATTAATGAGCGCTATGAGTCTAATGAGACAGGGTTTAATAAAAGAGGAGAGACGGGTAGTTTCCCTGCCTATCTACAGGCCTGGTCACGACAGTTCACGTCGAAACCCGACTTTAAGGACTATGTATTATCCATCAACATAGCCGAAGGCCTTTCACGCGGCACCTACAGCTTTAGTCCTGAAAGCAAACAGGTCCGTCTGTTTTTCTTCCATATCCTTGAAGGTTTCGTTTGGAGCGCTGAAAGCGGTACGGTCACATTCAATTCAATTCCAGATTTCGAGGCAATTAAAGGCAAACTTTCTGGAACATTCAACTTTGTCGGCACCGCCGAACTTGGCGATGGCAGCCAACTCGTTTTAAGAGCTGACAATGGAAGCTTCAACCTGGAACAATAAACGTATTTGTCATCTTCCCTCGGGTGTTGCGTGTCATGCGCAACACCCGAGGGCCCTTTCGCTCGGTTGAATCAGGCACGCGCAGCAGCTCTATCTTTCTGCACATTTGCCAATACGCGATAACCGCTGCCTGGGTGGGACTCGGGCAACCTTGCACCTTCACCAAACAACTTCTCGCGCAACGTGCCCTGGGCGTATTCCTTCTTGTACACGCCACGCTTCTGCAACTCCGGCACCAGCAGTTCCACCGCGTCGATAAAGGTTTCGTGGGTCAGCGCATAGGCCAGGTTGAAGCCGTCCACATCGGTGTCTTCCACCCACTCCTGCAACAAGTCCGCGACCGTCTCCGGGCTGCCGACAAACAGCGGGCCAAAGCCGCCGATACCGACCCAGTCGGCCAGTTCCTTGGGCGTCCAGACCTTGCTCGGGTCCGCCGTGGAGAAGGCTTCCACCGCCGACTGAATCGCATTGGTATGCACATGCTTGAGCGGTTCGTCGGGCTTGAACTGGCTGAAATCGATGCCGGTCCAGCCGGAGATCAGCGCCATGGCGCCTTCGTAGCTGACGTAGGATTTGTACTCGTCGAACTTGGCCTTGGCCTTCGCGTCGGTCTCGCCGACGATCACCGTCTGCAGGTTGAAGATCAGGATCTTGCGCGGATCACGCCCGGCCTCAGCCGCGCGGCGACGAATGTCGGCGACGGTGTTTTTCAGCAGCGTCTTGGACGGTGCGGCGACAAACACGCACTCGGCCTGCTCGGCAGCGAACTGCTTGCCACGGCTGGACGCCCCCGCCTGGTACAGCAACGGCGTGCGTTGCGGCGACGGCTCGCACAGGTGGATGCCGGGCACCTGGAAGTGTTTGCCGACGTGGCGGATCTCGTGGATCTTGCTCGGGTCACTGAAAATCCGCCGCTCGCGGTCACGCAGCACGGCGCCCTCTTCCCAGCTGCCTTCCCAGAGTTTGTAGCAAACCTCCAGGTATTCCTCGGCGTAGTCGTAGCGCGCATCGTGTTCGGTCTGGGCGTTCTGGCCGAGGTTCTTGGCGCCGCTTTCCAGGTAAGAGGTGACGATGTTCCAGCCGACACGGCCTTTGGTCAGGTGGTCGAGCGTGGAAAGGCGTCGAGCGAACGGATACGGGTGTTCGAAGGACAACGACGCGGTCAGGCCAAAACCCAGGTGTTCAGTGACCAGCGCCATCGGCGCGATCAGCGACAGCGGGTCGTTGACCGGCACTTGAGTGGCCTGGCGGATCGCCGCGTCGCCATTGCCGTTGTACACGTCGTAGATGCCCAGCACATCGGCGATAAACAGGCCGTCGAACTTGCCGCGCTCGAGGATTTTCGCCAGGTCGGTCCAGTACTCCAGGTCCTTGTACTGCCACGAGCGATCACGCGGGTGTGCCCACAGGCCGGGGGATTGGTGGCCGACGCAATTCATGTCGAAGGCATTCAAGCGGATTTCACGGGACATCAAGCAGTCCTCCCGGGGGCGACACCGTTGAGGTGGTAGTTGCCGACAAGCTGGTACTTCCAGCGCAACGGCTCTTCGAGGGGCGACGGCAACGCGCTGCGCTGGCCGGTCAGTTCGAATTCGGCGGCGCTGGCGAACAGCAAGGCTTCGGCGGCGGCGATCTGCGCTTCGGTGGCGGCGACAGGCGTTGGGTGGGTTTCGGCGTATTCCAGCAAGGCGGCGGCCACCTCCACGCGGATCTGCCAGTCGCCGAAGCGGCTGATTACGTAAGGGTCATCACTTTTTTGCAGCACACGTCGGGTGCTCTCCAGCAATTGGCGAGCCTGGTCGAGCGCGGTGGGTTGGGTCAGTGCATTCATGGGGCAGGCTCCTCAATTCCAGGCATGGCGTGCGGGTTTGACGCCGTTGAGCACGAAGTTACCGATCAGGTGGTATTTCCAGCGGACCGGGTCGTGCAGGGTGTGGGTGCGCGCGTTGCGCCAGAAGCGGTCGAGGTTGTGCTTGCCGGTCACCGAGCGGGTGCCGCCCAGCTCGAA
Source organism: Pseudomonas veronii (assembly GCF_002028325.1). NCBI lineage: Bacteria > Pseudomonadati > Pseudomonadota > Gammaproteobacteria > Pseudomonadales > Pseudomonadaceae > Pseudomonas > Pseudomonas veronii. Next base: position 4,363,988 of record NZ_CP018420.1, read on the forward strand.
GAGCTTGCTGCTGGCGAGCAACGCGGTTTCGGCCGACAGCACTTTGGCCTGGGCGACGATCAGCGAGGCGTTGGCGACGGTGTCTTCGTTCGGTTCGGCGAGGGCCTGGTCGACCGCCTTGCCGGCCTTGGCGAGAATCGCTTCGGTGCCGTGTACGCGCCATTCCAGATCACCGATGGCGGCGATGGTGAATGGGTCCTGCCAGCCGTGATCCTGTTGGCTGTCGATCCATGGGCGGGCCTGGCGCGCGAAGACTTTCGCTTGCTCGAGGGCACCCACGGCGATGCCGGTGTCGATCGCGGCCTGGATGATCTGCGAGATCGGGCCGTCAGCGGTCGGTTGGTCGAACGCCAGGTGCGCGGGAATCACCGCGCTCAGCGGCACCGTCACGCCATCGAGGGTCACGCCGCCACTGGCGGTGGTGCGCTGGCCGAAGCCGTCCCAGCTGTCGATGACCGTGAGGCCCGGCGCATCGCGCTCGACGAAGGCAATCAAGGCCTTGCCCTGTGCGTTGGTGCCCACCGCCGGCACGATATGGGCGAACAGCGCGCCGGTGCAGTAGAACTTCTCGCCATTGATCTGCGCATGATCGGCGTGAACGCGAATCTGCGTGTCGAAGGTGCCGGCGTTCTTGCTCTTGGCTTCGGAGAAAGCGTTACCGAAACGGTAGCCGGCCAGGACCTTGCCGAAGTAGTGGAGTTTTTGCTCCTCGCTGCCGGTTTGCAGCAGGATATCCACCACCCCCAGGTGGTTCTGCGGGATCTGCGCCAGGGACGGATCGGCGGCGGCGATCAACTTGATCACCTCTGCCACCGTCACATAGGACACCTCGGCGCCGCCATAGGCCTTGGGGATGGTGATGCCCCACAGGCCGCTGGCGGAAAATTCGTCGAGTTCAGCGACCGGCAGGCGCCGCTCGCGGTCACGCACGCTGGCCTCGACGGCGAAGCGTTCGGCCAGGCGCGTGGCGACCGCGATGGCTTCGGCGTCTGATCGGATGATATGAGCAGGGTGTTGAGGGTGGGCTGACATGGGCCGACTCCAGAGTCCAAGGGGATACTGGAGTGATTGCAGGAGTCGTGCCCGAAACCAATCTTCAATAAGATCAGTAGGTTGCCGTCATTTTAATGCAGGGGAACCCGCCTGCGATCGAGCAAAGTGTCCATCCGCTGTTGGCGGATCAACAGTCAGATCACCACATTGCGCACAAAGCGCACCGCCACGTCGCCGTCATTGCGATAGGCGTGGGCCTGGCGGCTGGCGAACATGAAGAACTCACCGGCGCCGACCGGTTTTTCCTGACCATCCAGCACCAATGTCAGGCGGCCTTCGAACACGAACAACTGCACGCTCCAGCCATCCGGGTCCGGCTCGGGGCTGTAGCAATCGCCCGGCTCCAGGCGCATCTCCCACAGCTCGACTTCACGCCGCGCCGTGGCCTTGGCAAGCAATACAGCTTTGCTGCCGGGGATGTCACCGGCCCAGGCCAGTTCGTTGATACGGCTATGGTCAGGTGCATCCGGGGCCTGGATCAGGTCGCTGAAAGCCACGTCCAGCGCTTCGGCGACGCGGTCGAGGGTGGACAGGCTGACGTTTTTCTCGCCAGCCTCGATGGCCACCAGCATGCGTCGGCTGACCCCGGACTTTTCCGAGAGCGCGGTCTGGCTCAAGTCGGCGGCATGACGCAGGCGACGAACATTCTGGCTGACATGCTGCAGGACCGAGGCCCGTTGCGGATTTTCTTTGTGCACTATATTGCTCAATGGGTGGGTGTGCGCAGTATACTGCCCAGCGTGCGGCGCATTGTGCGGTCCGCGCCCTTCCCTTGCAAGACTGAGCCGCCATGACCACCCCGAATGCTCCCTCGCGTTTCAACCGCTTCAGCAAAGCCGAATGCATCCTGGTGTTCATCACCATGATCTGGGGCGGCACCTTTTTGCTGGTGCAGCACGCCATGACTGTCAGCGGGCCGATGTTTTTCGTGGGCCTGCGGTTTGCTGCGGCGACGATCGCGGTCGGTTTTTTCTCTTTGCGCACCCTGCGCGACCTGACCCTGTTCGAGTTGAAAGCCGGCGTGTTTATCGGCGTGGCGATCATGTTTGGTTACGGGCTGCAGACCATCGGCCTGCAGACGATTCTGAGTAGCCAGTCGGCATTCATTACCGCGCTCTATGTCCCGTTCGTGCCGTTGTTGCAATGGCTGGTGCTGGGTCGTCGGCCAGGGTTGATGCCGAGCATTGGCATCATGCTGGCGTTCGCCGGGTTGATGCTGTTGACCGGCCCGGCCGGTGCTTCGCTGAATTTCAGCCCCGGCGAGATCGCCACGCTGATCGGCGCGGTGGCGATTGCCGCCGAGATCATCCTGATCAGCGCATTTGCCGGGCAAGTGGACGTGCGTCGGGTGACCGTGGTGCAACTGGCCACGGCGTCGTTGTTGTCGTTCCTGATGGTGGTGCCGATGGGCGAGGCGTTGCCGGGGTTCTCCTGGTTGCTGTTGTTCAGCGCGGTGGGCCTGGGCCTGACCAGCGCGGTGATCCAGGTGGCGATGAACTGGGCGCAGCAAAGCGTTTCGCCGACGCGGGCCACATTGATTTATGCCGGGGAACCGGTGTGGGCCGGCGTGGTTGGGCGGATTGCCGGGGAGCGGTTCCCGCCGATTGCCATGGTCGGGGCGGCGTTGATCGTGGCGGCGGTGGTGGTGAGTGAGTTGAAGACGCGCGGGCAGAAGGCCATCGAACTGCAAAATGCGCGGGAACAGGAACAGCAGGGGTAAGGTCCGAGCCCGGGCGGTGGCTGTCAAATCGCCATCCCGGGCACGCCCAGCGTCCACATCAGGCGCTGGCGCGCGTGGGTGAGGGTTAGCTGAAACAATGCCAAATGGGCGTTTTCAGCCTACCTTGTAGGATCCTGCCACACGTTGCCGTTTGGTGATCAAGAAAGCGGCACGTATGATGCATCCCAAACTCCCGCAGATTAGAAGCCTATGTCCCTGATAGTTCTACTGCTTCTGCCTTTTATCGGCAGCTGTCTGGCGGCCTTGCTGCCGCACAACGCACGTAACACCGAATCCTTGCTGGCCGGCCTCATCGCCCTGATCGGTACTGTTCAAGTCGCCCTGCTCTACCCTCAAATCGCCCACGGCGGGGTGATCCGCGAAGAATTCATGTGGTTGCCCAGCCTGGGCGTGAATTTCGTCTTGCGCATGGACGGCTTCGCTTGGCTGTTCTCGATGCTGGTGCTCGGCATCGGCACGCTGGTGTCGCTGTATGCGCGTTACTACATGTCGCCGGACGATCCGGTGCCGCGCTTCTTTGCGTTTTTCCTGGCATTCATGGGGGCCATGCTCGGCCTGGTGATCTCCGGCAACCTGATCCAGATCGTGTTCTTCTGGGAACTGACCAGCCTGTTCTCGTTCCTGCTGATCGGTTACTGGCACCACCGCGCCGATGCGCGACGCGGTGCCTACATGGCGTTGATGGTCACCGGCGCGGGCGGTTTGTGCCTGCTGGCCGGCGTGATGCTGCTGGGGCATATCGTCGGCAGCTATGACCTGGACCTGGTCCTCGCGGCGGGCGATCAGATTCGCGCGCACTCGCTGTACCCGGTCATGCTGGCCCTGGTGCTGATCGGCGCGTTGAGCAAAAGCGCGCAGTTCCCGTTCCACTTCTGGCTGCCCCACGCCATGGCGGCACCGACACCGGTGTCGGCCTACCTGCATTCGGCGACGATGGTGAAGGCCGGCGTGTTCCTGCTGGCCCGCCTGTGGCCGTCGCTGTCCGGCAGCGAAGAATGGTTCTGGCTCGTCGGCGGCGCCGGCGCCCTGACCCTCCTGCTCGGCGCTTACTGCGCCATGTTCCAGAACGATCTCAAGGGCCTGCTGGCCTACTCCACCATCAGCCACCTCGGCCTGATCACCCTGCTGCTCGGCCTCAACAGCCCATTGGCCGCTGTCGCCGCAGTGTTCCACATCCTCAACCACGCCACCTTCAAGGCCTCGCTGTTCATGGCGGCCGGCATCATCGACCACGAAAGCGGCACCCGCGATATCCGCAAGCTCAGCGGCCTGGTGCGCCTGATCCCGTTTACCGCGACCCTGGCGATGGTGGCCAGTGCGTCCATGGCCGGCGTGCCGTTGCTCAATGGCTTCCTGTCCAAAGAGATGTTCTTCGCTGAAACCGTATTCATCTCGTCGACCGCCTGGGTGGAAATCGCCCTGCCGGTGATCGCGACCATCGCCGGCACCTTCAGCGTGGCCTACGCGCTGCGTTTCACCGTGGATGTGTTCTTCGGCCCGCCTGCGACGGACCTGCCCCACACCCCGCACGAGCCTCCCCGCTGGATGCGCGCGCCAGTGGAGCTGCTGGTGTTCACCTGCCTGCTGGTGGGGATCTTCCCGGCCCAGGTGGTCGGCTCGATCCTCGCCGCCGCCGCGCTGCCGGTCGTCGGCGGCGTGTTGCCGCAATACAGCCTGGCCATCTGGCACGGCTGGAACGCGCCGATGATCATGAGCCTGGTGGCGATGTGCGGCGGGGTGCTGCTCTACCTGCTGCTGCGCAAGCAACTCAAGCGCGGGCGCTTCAAGTACCCGCCGGTGATCAGTTACTTCAACGGCAAACGCGGCTTCGAGCGCTGCCTGGTACTGATGATGCGCGGTGCGCGCAAAATCGAGAAACGCATCAGCACCAAGCGCCTGCAGACGCAGTTGTTCCTGCTGGTGCTGGTCGCCGTGATCGGCGGGCTGATCCCGATGCTCAACAGCGGCCTCAGTTGGGGCGACCGGCCGAAGATCCCGGGCTCCATCGTGTTCGTCACCCTGTGGCTGCTGGCGATTGCCTGCGCCCTCGGCGCCGCCTGGCAAGCCAAGTACCACCGGCTGGCGGCCCTGACCATGGTCAGCGTGTGCGGCATGATGACCTGCATCACCTTCGTGTGGTTCTCGGCGCCGGACCTGGCGCTGACGCAACTGGTCGTGGAAGTGGTGACCACCGTGCTGATCCTGCTGGGCCTGCGCTGGCTGCCACGGCGGATCGAAGAAGTGTCGCCACTGCCCAGTACGCTGCGCAAGGCACGCATTCGTCGCTTGCGCGACTTCCTGCTGTCCACCGTGGTCGGTGGCGGCATGGCGCTGCTGTCCTACGCGATGCTGACCCGCCAGACGCCCAACGACATTTCCTCATTCTACTTGAGCCGCGCCCTCCCCGAAGGCGGCGGCAGCAATGTGGTGAACGTGATGCTGGTGGACTTCCGTGGCTTCGACACCCTCGGCGAAATCACCGTGCTCGGCGCCGTGGCGCTGACCGTGTACGCCCTGCTGCGACGCTTCCGCCCCTCCAAGGAAAGCATGCAACTGCCCGCGCAACAGCGCCAACTCGCGCCGGACGTGGCCACCGACCTGATCAACCCGCGCCAGGCCAGCGACACCGCCCTGGGCTACATGATGGTGCCGGCGGTGCTGGTGCGCCTGCTGCTGCCGATTGCGCTGGTGGTGTCGTTCTACCTGTTCATGCGCGGCCACAACCAGCCGGGCGGTGGTTTTGTCGCCGGCCTGGTGATGTCGGTGGCGTTTATCCTGCAATACATGGTCGCCGGCACCCAGTGGGTCGAGGCGCAGATGAGTCTGCGGCCGATGCGCTGGATGGGCTTCGGTCTGTTCTCGGCGACCCTGACCGGGCTCGGCGCATTGTTCGCCGGCTACCCGTTCCTCACCACCCACACCTGGCATCTCAGCTTGCCGGTGCTGGGCGACATCCATATCGCCAGCGCCCTGTTCTTCGACGTCGGCGTGTACGCCATGGTCGTCGGCTCGACGCTGCTGATGCTCACCGCCCTCGGTCACCAATCGGTGCGGGCCCATAAACCGAGCAACCAGCCGAAAACCGTTGCCACACCGGAAGGAGCCGCCTGATGGAAGAAGTCATCGCAATTGCCATTGGGGTCCTGGCGGCCTCCGGCGTCTGGTTGATCCTGCGGCCACGGACGTTCCAGGTGGTGATGGGCCTGTGCCTGTTGTCGTATGGGGTCAATCTGTTCATTTTCAGCATGGGCAGTCTGTTTATCGGTAAAGAGCCGATCATCAAGGACGGCGTGCCGCAAGACCTGTTGCACTACACCGACCCGCTGCCCCAGGCGCTGGTGCTGACGGCGATCGTGATCAGCTTCGCCATGACCGCGCTGTTCCTCGTGGTACTGCTGGCGTCGCGGGGCCTGACTGGCACCGACCATGTGGACGGCCGGGAGCCCAAGGAATGACGTGGGTCAATCAACTGATCGTCGCGCCGATCCTGCTGCCGTTGCTGACCGCCGCGCTGATGCTGATGCTCGGCGAGAAGCACCGCCCGCTCAAGGCGCGTATCAACCTGTTCTCGAGCATGCTCGGCCTCGCTATCGCCATCTTGCTGTTGTACTGGACGCAACAAGGCGGCCCCGGTTCGATCGGCGTGTACTTGCCCGGCAACTGGCAAGTGCCGTTCGGCATCGTGCTGGTGGTGGACCAACTGTCGGCGCTGATGCTGGTACTCACCGGGATCATCGGCGTGAGTGCGCTGCTGTTCGCGATGGCGCGCTGGGACCGTGCGGGCACCAGTTTCCATGCGTTGTTCCAGATCCAGCTGATGGGCCTCTACGGCGCCTTTCTCACCGCCGACCTGTTCAACCTGTTCGTGTTCTTCGAGGTGTTGCTGGCGGCCTCCTATGGCTTGATGCTGCACGGTTCCGGCCGGGCGCGGGTGTCGTCGGGGTTGCATTACATCGCGATCAACCTGCTGGCGTCGTCGCTGTTCCTGATCGGCGCGGCGATGATCTATGGCGTCACCGGCACACTGAACTTCGCGGACCTGGCGCTGAAAATCCCGCTGGTGCCAGAAGCCGATCGCGGCCTGTTGCACGCGGGTGCGGCGATCCTCGCCACCGCATTCCTGGCCAAGGCCGGCATGTGGCCGCTGAACTTCTGGCTGGCGCCGGCGTACTCATCGGCCAGCGCGCCGGTGGCGGCGATGTTCGCGATCATGACCAAGGTCGGCGTGTACACCGTGCTGCGCCTGTGGACCCTGCTGTTCTCCGGCCAGGCCGGGGCGTCGGCGCTGTTCGGCGGCGACTGGCTGGTGTACGGCGGCATGGCGACCATCATCTGCGCGGCGCTGGCGATGCTGGCGGCGCAGCGCCTGGAGCGCATGGCCAGCTTGAGCATCCTGGTCTCGGCCGGCATCCTGCTCTCGTCGGTGGGGTTCGCCCAGCCGAGCCTGACAGCCGGAGCACTGTTCTATCTGGTCAGTTCCACACTGGCCTTGAGCGCGCTGTTCTTGTTGGCCGAATTGATCGAACGCTCGCGCTCGGCCAACGACCTGCCGCTGGATGAAGAGATTGATGCGCTGCCCAAAGCCATGGAATCCCTGCATCCGCGCCCCGGCGTCAACCTTGATGACGAACAGAAAGCCGTGGTCGGCCAGGTGATTCCCTGGACCATGGCCTTCCTCGGCTTGAGCTTTGTCGCCTGCGCCCTGCTGATCATCGGCATGCCGCCGCTGTCGGGGTTTATCGGCAAGCTCAGCCTGTTGAGCGCGCTGGTCAATCCGCCGGGCTTGGGCCATGCGCTGGATGAGCCTGTCCGCCCTGCCGCGTGGGGCCTGGTGACGTTGCTGATCCTGTCCGGCCTGGCCTCGCTGATCGCCTTCGCCCGCCTGGGCATCCAGCGCTTCTGGACCCCGGAAGAACGCCCGTCACCGCTGCTGCGCCGTTATGAGTGCGTGCCGATCTTCTTCCTGCTCGGCCTGAGCATCCTGCTGACCTTCAAGGCCGAGCCGCTGATGCGCTACACCCTGGACACCGCCAAGAGCCTGAACAACCCGGAACAGTATGTGATGGCGGTCATGGCCACACGCCCGGTGCCCAGCCCTGAAGCCAAGACCGCGGCGCTGGAGGTGCAGCCATGAAGCGCCTGTTCCCGGCCCCGTGGTTATCGCTGGCGTTGTGGGTGTTGTGGCTGCTGCTGAACCTGTCGATCAGCCCCGGCAACCTGTTACTGGGCGCGCTACTGGGTTTGCTCGCGCCGCTGCTGATGGCGCCGCTGCGCCCGCTGCCGATCCGCATCCGCCGCCCCGGGGTGATCATCCGCCTGTTCTTCCGGGTGGGGCGTGACGTGATCATCTCCAACCTGCAAGTCGCCTGGGGCGTGCTGGTGTGCGGCTCGCGGTCACCGCATTCGCGCTTTATCAAAATCCCCCTGGACCTGCGCGACGCCAACGGCCTGGCCGTGTTGTCGATGATCACCAGCGTGACCCCCGGCACCGTCTGGTCGGAACTCGCCCTGGACCGCAGCATCCTGCTGCTGCATGTCTTCGACCTGGACGATGAAGCGCAGTTTATCCAGCACTTCAAACACGACTACGAACGGCCCTTGATGGAGATCTTCGAATGAGCGCCCTGCTCTCCAATGCGATCCTGTTCAGCCTGTTCCTGTTCTCGCTGGCCATGGCGCTGACACTGGTGCGCCTGTTCAAAGGCCCATCGGCCCAGGACCGGGTTCTGGCGCTGGACTACCTGTACATCCTGGCGATGCTGATGATGCTGGTGCTGGGCATTCGGTATGCCAGTGATACCTACTTCGAAGCGGCGCTGTTGATTGCGCTGTTTGGCTTTGTCGGGTCATTTGCCCTGGCCAAATTCCTGCTGCGTGGCGAGGTGATCGAATGATGCCGTTATGGGTTGAAGTGTGCGTGGCCGTGTTGCTGGTGCTGAGCAGCGTGTTTGCCCTGATTGGCGCAATCGGGTTGCTGCGCATGAAGGATTTCTTCCAGCGCATGCACCCGCCGGCACTGGCCTCGACGTTGGGCGCGTGGAGCGTGGCATTGGCGTCGATTATCTACTTTTCGGTGCTCAAGTCCGGGCCGGTGTTGCACGGGTGGTTGATCCCGATTTTGCTGTCGATCACCGTGCCGGTGACGACGCTGCTGCTGGCGCGCACCGCGCTGTTCCGCAAGCGCATGGCCGGTGACGATGTGCCCGCCGAGGTCAGCAGCCGTCGCTGAGTTCTGATGCGACACGGTCAAAAAAATGTGGGAGGGGGCTTGCCCCCGATAGCAGGGTGTCAGTGAATGCAGCTGTCGCTGACACACCGCTATCGGGGGCAAGCCCCCTCCCACATTTGGATCGAGGCTAGGCGAAGGATCGGATGTGTGCCGCCAACTCCGCCAATTCGGCATCATCCGCCCGCACAAAATCGTGGGACGAGATGTACCCCTCGTAGCGATCAAAGAACTTGTCGACCCTGGAACTGATGGGCTTGAAGTCACTGTCCTGCCCCGTCCCATGCATGGGAAACAGCTTCGCATGCAGGTGATCCACCCCGTAGCCTTCCAGAATCATCCCCGTGCGCGCCACATCGGGAAACGCGCGGTCGATCTGCTGCGCGGTTTTCTTCGCCGCCACCACCAGACCTGCCAGCACTTCATCCGACTGGGCGAAGGCATAGCTTCCGTAGTGCTGCTTGGGGATCACCACGCTGAAACCGGGAGTGTTGGGGAAAATAGACAGGAAGGCCATATGCTGTTCGTCTTCCCACAGAATATGGGCCGGGGAGGTTTTTCGGACAATGCTGCAGAAAATACAATCCATTTGAATCACCGTCAGTTTCATCATGGGCTTGGTCTGGTCGACCATCTAAAGCCAGGATTGGGCGGGCGTCAAAGCAAATGGACTTTTTCCAGAACGTCGCAGGTTGGCTACCGCTCGAAGCCGTGTTCCGACAGCGTTACGAAGACCGGCCCTTCGCGCATGTTTCGCTGAACCCAAAATGAAAAACGCCCCGAACCAGTCGGGGCGTTTTTCATTCAGCGTTTACTGATCAAGCCTGATCAGCCAAGCGCCACGTCGTCCCACCCTTGCCGTCTTCCAACACCACACCCATCGCGGTCAGTTGGTCACGGATCCGGTCGGACTCCGCCCAGTCCTTGTTGGCCCGCGCCGTCAAGCGCGCCTGGATCAGCGCGTCCACTTCAGCCGCATCCACACGCCCTTCGGCGCCGGCTTGCAGGAAGTCGTCGGCTTCCATCTGCAACACGCCCAGCACGCTGGCCAGTTCTTTCAGGCGTGCAGCCAGACCGGCCGCTGCGTCGAGATCGCTCTCACGCAGGCGGTTGATCTCGCGCACCATCTCGAACAGCACCGCGCAGGCTTCCGGTGTGCCGAAGTCGTCGTTCATCACTTCGGTGAAGCGGGCCACGAACGCTTCGCCGCCGGCCGGGGCCACGGAGGGCAGGCCTTTCAACGCGTGGTAGAAACGCTCCAGGGCACCTTTGGCGTCCTTGAGGTTGTCTTCCGAGTAGTTGATCGCGCTGCGGTAGTGGCTGGACACCAGCAGGTAGCGGACCACCTCCGGGTGGTACTTTTCCAGCACGTCGCGGATGGTGAAGAAGTTGTTCAAGGACTTGGACATCTTCTCGCCATTGATGCGGATCATGCCGCAGTGCATCCAGGCGTTGGCGTAGGTCTTGCCGGTGGCGGCTTCGCTTTGGGCGATTTCGTTTTCGTGGTGCGGGAACTCGAGGTCGCTGCCGCCGCCATGAATGTCGAAGGTCTCGCCCAGGCAGCAGGTGGACATCACCGAGCATTCGATGTGCCAGCCCGGACGCCCGGCGCCCCAAGGCGATTCCCAGCTTGGCTCGCCGGGTTTGGTGCCTTTCCACAGCACGAAGTCGAGCGGGTCTTGCTTGGCTTCGTCGACTTCGATGCGCGCGCCGATGCGCAGGTCTTCGATTTTCTTGCGCGACAGCTTGCCGTAGCCCATGAACTTGGCGACGCGGTAGTACACGTCGCCATTGCCTGGAGCGTAGGCGTAGCCCTTGTCGATCAAGGTCTGGATCATCGCGTGCATGCCCGGAATATGGTCCGTGGCACGCGGTTCCATGTCCGGCTTGAGGATGTTGAGGCGCGCCTCGTCCTCGTGCATGGCGGCGATCATGCGCGCGGTCAGGACGTCGAACGGCTCGCCGTTTTCCTTGGCGCGGTTGATGATCTTGTCGTCGATGTCGGTGATGTTGCGCACATAGGTCAAGTCGTAGCCGCTGAAACGCAACCAGCGGGTCACCAGGTCAAAGGCGACCATGCTGCGGCCGTGGCCGATGTGGCAGTAGTCGTACACGGTCATGCCGCACACGTACATGCGTACCTTGTTGCCATCCAGCGGCTTGAAGACTTCTTTGCTCTTGCTGAGCGTGTTGTAGATCGTTAGCACGACGGTTCCTTAAATCACTGGCCCCACGAATCACGCAAGGTCACGGTACGGTTGAATACCGGATGGCCAGGTTTCGAGTCCTTGATATCCGCGCAGAAGTAGCCTTCGCGCTCGAACTGGAAACGGTCTTCCGGCTGTGCATTGCCAAGGGATGGCTCGGCACGACAACCCGTGAGTACTTGCAGGGAGTTCGGATTGATGTTGTCGAGGAAGCTCGCGCTGTCTTCGGCTTTCTCAGGGTTCGGCGAACGGAACAGACGGTCGTACAGACGCACTTCACACTCGACGCTGGCGGCGGCCGGCACCCAGTGGATCACGCCCTTGACCTTGCGGCCTTCAGGGTTCTTGCCCAGGGTTTCTGGATCATACGAGCAGCGCAGTTCGACGATGTTGCCCGCGGCGTCCTTGATCGCTTCGTCGGCGCGGATCACGTAGCTGCCGCGCAGGCGCACTTCGCCGGTAGGTTCCAGGCGCTTGTAGCCTTTTGGCGGCTCTTCCATGAAATCGTCACGGTCGATGTAGATTTCACGGGCGAACGGCAGTGCGCGCACGCCCATGTCTTCTTTCGGGTGGCGTGGCAGTTCGAGGTTCTCGACCTGGCCTTCCGGGTAGTTGGTGATCACGACTTTCAGCGGGCGCAGCACGCACATGGCGCGCGGGGCGCTGTGGTCGAGGTCGTCACGGATGCTGAATTCGAGCATGCCGAAGTCGACCACGCCGTCGGAACGGTTGGTGCCGACCATTTCGCAGAAGTTGCGGATGGACTTGGGCGTGTAGCCGCGACGGCGGAAGCCCGACAGCGTCGACATGCGCGGGTCGTCCCAGCCGTTGACGTGCTGTTCATCCACAAGTTGCTTGAGCTTGCGCTTGCTGGTGATGGTGTAGTTCAGGTTCAGGCGGCTGAATTCGTACTGGCGCGGGTGTGCCGGAACCGGCAGGTGCTCCAGGAACCATTCGTACAGCGGACGGTGGCTTTCGAACTCCAGGGTGCAGATGGAGTGGGTGATGCCTTCGATGGCGTCCGACTGGCCGTGGGTGAAGTCGTAGTTCGGGTAGATGCACCACTTGTCACCGGTCTGGTGGTGATGGGCATGGCGGATGCGGTACATGATCGGGTCGCGCAGGTTCATGTTCGGCGAGGCCATGTCGATCTTGGCGCGCAGTACACGGGCACCGTCTGCGAACTCACCGGCGCGCATGCGGGCGAACCAGTCCAGGTTCTCTTCCACCGAACGGTCGCGGAACGGGCTGTTCTTGCCCGGTTCGGTCAGCGTGCCACGGTATTCCTTGGCCTGTTCAGGGGTGAGGTCGTCGACGTAGGCCTTGCCGGCCTTGATCAGCACGATGGCCCAGTCGAACAACTGGTCGAAATACTTGGACGCATAGCGCACTTCACCGGACCATTCGAAGCCCAGCCACTTGATGTCGCTTTCGATGGCGTCGATGTATTCCTGGTCTTCCTTGGCCGGGTTGGTATCGTCGAAACGCAGGTGCGTGACGCCACCGAACTCCTGGGCCAGACCGAAGTTCACACAGATCGACTTGGCGTGACCGATGTGCAGGTAGCCGTTGGGCTCCGGCGGAAAGCGCGTGACGATCTGCGTGTGCTTGCCCGAATCCAGGTCCGCCTGGATGATCGGGCGCAGGAAATTGACCGTGGCGGCAGGACCGGCCTTGGCGTTCGAGGTAGGGTCGACAGTGGGCTTGCTCATATTATCCTTGAACAGACGAGTACGTGGCCTTGGGCAGGCCAGATAAAACAAAGGGCTTATCATAGCCGAAGCGGTCAACCGCCTGACAGGGTACGGCCAAAAACTGCTGCTTTAATTGCCCGGGCGGTAAAAAACCACCTCGAAATTCCCGCAGGGCACGCTAAACTGCGCGTCTTGGCCAACGTTTAGCCAAACAGGTCAGGCGCACAGCGCCCGAACCCACGAATTCCCTGAAAAGAGTAGTACACATGACTCAAGTCAAACTGACCACCAACCACGGTGACATCGTCATCGAGCTGAACGCCGAGAAAGCGCCGATCACCGTCGCCAACTTCATTGAATACGTGAAAGCCGGCCACTACGAAAACACCGTTTTCCACCGTGTCATCGGCAACTTCATGGTCCAGGGCGGCGGTTTCGAGCCTGGCATGAAAGAAAAGAAAGACAAGCGCCCAAGCATCCAGAACGAAGCGGACAACGGCCTTTCCAACGACAAATACACCGTCGCCATGGCCCGTACCATGGAGCCGCATTCGGCCTCCGCGCAGTTCTTCATCAACGTCGCCGACAACGCCTTCCTCAACCACAGCGGCAAGAACGTGCAGGGCTGGGGCTACGCGGTGTTCGGTAAAGTCACCGAAGGCACTGACGTCGTCGACAAGATCAAAGGCGTTGCCACCACCAGCAAAGCCGGCCACCAAGACGTGCCAGCAGACGACGTGATCATCGAGAAAGCCGAGATCATTGAGTGATATTGCTGATTTCAGACTTGCATCTGGAAGAGGAGCGCCCGGACATTACCCGGGCGTTTCTGGATTTACTCCACGGCCGCGCCCGTGGCGCCCAGGCGTTGTACATCCTCGGGGACTTCTTTGAAGCCTGGGTTGGCGACGATGGGATCACCCCTTTCCAGCGCTCGATTTGCGCGGCCCTGCGCGAACTGAGCGACAGCGGCACCGCGATTTTCATCATGCACGGCAACCGCGACTTCCTGATCGGCAAGACGTTCTGCAAAGCCGCAGGCGCCAAGCTGCTCAAGGACCCGAGCATCGTGCAACTCGCCGGCGAGCCCGTGCTGTTGATGCACGGCGACAGCCTCTGCACCCGCGACGTCGGCTATATGAAGCTGCGGCGCATCCTGCGCAACCCGATTGTGCTGTTTATCCTGCGTCACCTGCCCTTGCGCACCCGCCACAAACTGGCGCGCAAGCTGCGCAACGAAAGCCGGGCGCAGACGCGGATGAAGGCCAACGACATTGTCGACGTCACCCCCGAAGAAGTGCCGCGGGTGATGCAGCAGTTCGGTGTGCGTACCCTGGTCCACGGCCATACGCACCGCCCCGCCATTCATAAGTTGCAGATCGGCGAGCAGGCGGCCAAGCGTATTGTGCTGGGGGATTGGGACAAGCAAGGCTGGGCATTGCAGGTGGATGAGCAAGGGTTTCAGCTGGCGGCGTTTGACTTCGTCAATCCGCAACTGGCACTGCCGGGCGCCTGATCAACTGTGGGAGGGGGCTTGCCCCCGATGGCAGTGGGTCAGCTTCAAATAGGCTGACTGATACACCGCTATCGGGGGCAAGCCCCCTCCCACAGTTGATTGCATTTCAACCCTGGCTGATTGCATTTCAGCCTGGGAAGCTCAGTGCCCTGATGCCGCCGGCCCCGCCTTCGCGGTAAACGGCGGTTTGGCCAGCCACACCAGCAGCATCAAGCCCATGAACATCCACCCCAGCAACGTAAAGTAATCCACGGTGGACATCATGTATGCCTGGCTGGTGAGGATCTGCTCGAGTTGGGCGTAGGCCTTTTGCCCCGCGCCGCCCAACGCACTCAACGCATCGCGGGTCGCCGCGTCGTAGGTGGTCATGTTCTCGCTCATGTACGCATGGTGCTGGTCCGCGCGGCGAATCCAGATCCAGGTGGTCAGCGAGGCCGCGAAGCTGCCGCCCAGGGTCCGCAGGAACGTCGCCAGGCCGGCGCCGTCGGCGATCTGGTGCGGCGGCAGGTCGGACATCAGGATGCTCAAGGTCGGCATGAAGAACAGCGCCACGCCGATGCCCATGAACAACTGCACCAGGGCGATGTGCTGGAAGTCCACCTCATTGGTGAAACTGGCGCGCATGAAGCAGCTCAAGCCAATCGCCAGGAACGCCAGGCCCGCCAGTACGCGCAGGTCGAATCGGTGCGCGTACTTGCCGACAAACGGCGACATCAGCACCGGCAGAATACCGATCGGCGCCACGGCCAGCCCGGCCCAGGTCGCGGTGTAGCCCATCTGGGTTTGCAGCCACTGCGGCAGGATCAGGTTGATGCCGAAGAAGCCCGCGTAGCCGAGGACCAGCACGATGGTGCCGATGCGGAAGTTGCGGTAGGCAAACAGCCGCAGGTTGACCACCGGGTGTTTGTCGGTCATCTCCCAGATGATGAACACCGCCAGGGCAATCACCGAAATCGCCGCCCCCACGATGATGAAGTTGGATTCGAACCAGTCCAGGTCGTTGCCCTTGTCGAGGATGATCTGCAACGCGCCGACCCCGACGATCAAGCTCAACAACCCCACATAGTCCATCGGCTGGTAGCTGGTGACCACCGGGCGTTTCTTCAACTGCGAACGCACCACCATCACCGCAAAGATGCCGATGGGCACGTTGATGAAGAAGATCCACGGCCAGCTGTAGCTGTCGGTGATCCAGCCGCCGAGGATGGGACCGGCAATCGGCGCCACCACCGTGACCATCGCCAGCAGTGCCAGGGCCATGCCGCGCCTCGCCGGCGGGTAGACCGCGATCAGCAACGTCTGGGTCATCGGGTACAACGGCCCCGCCACCAGGCCTTGCAACACCCGAAAGCCGATCAGCTCGGGCATCGACGTGGAAATACCGCAGAGAAACGAGGCCAGCACAAACAGCACGGTGGCCCAGAGAAACAGCTTCACCTCGCCGAAGCGCCGGCTCAACCAGCCGGTCAGCGGCAGGGCAATGGCGTTGCTCACCGCAAACGAGGTGATCACCCAGGTGCCCTGCTCCGAACTCACGCCAAGGTTGCCGGAAATGGTCGGCAACGCCACGTTGGCGATCGTGGTATCGAGCACCTGCATGAAGGTCGCCAGCGACAGGCCAATCGTGGCCATCACCAAGCTGGGTGGCGAGAAGGACGCGTTATGGCTCATCAGCGTTGCACAGCCTTGGGTGCGGCGAGACTGTTGTCATGAATCAACTGGGTGATCATGGCATCGGCTTCGGCCAACTGACGGTCATACACATTGGTGGTGAACGAGGCCTTTTGCGGCGCCTGTTGCGCCAGTACCGGGCCGCTCTGGTCGTGCAGGTCGACGTTGACCACCGTGCTCAAGCCCACCCGCAGCGGGTGCTTGGTCAGTTCTTCGGCATTGACGTGGATGCGTACCGGCACCCGTTGCACGATCTTGATCCAGTTGCCGGTGGCGTTCTGCGCAGGCAGCAAGGCAAACGCGCTGCCGGTGCCGGCGCCGAGGCTGTCGATGGTGCCGCTGAACTTCACATCGCTGCCGTAAATGTCCGCTTCGATGTCCACCGGTTGGCCGATACGCATATTGCGCAGTTGGGTTTCCTTGAAGTTGGCGTCGATCCACAACTGGTTCAGCGGGATCACCGCCATCAACGCCGTCCCCGGCTGCACGCGCTGACCCAGTTGCACGGTGCGCTTGGCCACATAGCCGGTGACGGGGGCGATCAGGGTGCTGCGCGCATTGGCCAGGTAGGCCTGGCGCAGTTGCGCGGCGGCGGCTTGCACGTCCGGATGGGACGAGATCACCGTGTCGTCGACCAGGGCGTTGCTGCTTTTGAGCTGCTGCTCAAGGTTGGTCAGGGCATTCTTGGCCGCGGTCAGGCTGTCACGGGCGTGGGACAGTTCTTCCTGGGAAATCGCCCCGCCCTGGGCCAGGGTCTTACGCCGGTTGTAGTTGTCCTGGGCAGTTTGCACGTCGGCTTTCTGCGCATTGACCTGGGCTTTCATGCCGTCGACGTTGCTGTACAAGCCCCGCACCTGGCGCACGGTGCGGGCCAGGTTGGCCTGCGCACTTTGCAGGCCGACCGCCGCGTCGTTGGGGTCGAAGTTGATCAGCACCTGGCCTTCGTGGACCAGGTCGCCATCGTCGGCGCCGATGCTGACCACGGTGCCGGTGACCAGCGGGGTGATTTCCACCACGTTGCCGTTCACGTAGGCGTCGTCGGTGCTTTCATTGAAGCGACCGTAGAGTTCATACCAGCCCCACACGCCGACCACACCAAGGATGACGATCAGCATCAGGCCGACCAGCATGACTTTGCGTTTGCGCGGGTTGTTATCGGGCGTTCCCGTTGCGTTGTTGCTTTCGGCAGTGGCCATGTCAGTTACCTCAAATTATTCCGTGCGTGTAGCTGGGGTGGTCGATGCCACATTTGCGGCGTCGTAGCCGCCACCCAGGGCTTGCATCAATTGGATCGACAGATCGATTTGCGCGGCGTTCAAGGTCGCCAGCTGACGCTGGGCCTGCAGCAATTGCTGCTCGATGCTGAGCACGTCCAGGTAGTTGCCGATCCCGGAGCTGTAACGCTGCATCGCGGTGTCGTAGGACTGCTGGGCAATGTCCGCGGCGTGTTGCTGAGCCTGGATCTGCCGACCGGTTTCGCGCAGTTGTGAAAGGCTGTTGCCGATATCGCCGAGGGCTTGCACCAGGGTTTTGTTGTACTGGGCCACGGCCAGGTCATAGTCGGCATCGCGCGCATCGAGGTTGGCGCGCAGGCGGCCGCCATCGAAAATCGGCAGCGAAATCGTCGGCGCAATGTTGAAGAAGCGGCTGGCCGAACCGAACATCGCATCCCCCAGCAACGACTCGGCCCCGGCGCTCGCGCTCAGGTTGAGGTTGGGGTAGAAGCTGGCCTTGCCGGCGGCGATGTTCTTGCTCGCCGCTTCCACCCGCCAACGTGCGGCGATCAGGTCCGGGCGCCGGCCCAGCAGTTCGGCGGGCAGCACCGAGGGCACGGCGACGACGCTGGGCTTGAGCACCGCCGGGCGCGCCAGTTCGTTGCCGCGGTCCGGGCCTTTGCCGAGCAATACCGCCAGGGCGATTTTCGCGCTCTGCAGTTGTTTTTCCGCATCGATCAGTTGCGACTGGGAGCTGGCTTCCAGGCTTTCGGTCTGCTGGTACTGGTACCGGCTGTCGATGCCCGAGTTCAGGCGGCGCTGGCTCAGGCTGAGCATTTGCCGGGTGCGCTTGAGGTCGTCATTGGCCAGGTCCCGCACGATATGCGCCTGGCCCAGGTCGCTGTAGGCCTTGGCCACATCGGCCGCCAGGGTCAGGCGCGCGGCCTGCTGGTCGACTTCGGCGGCGCGGGCCTGGCCCAACGCGGCTTCCCAGGCAGCACGCTGGCCGCCCCAGAGGTCGAAGTTGTAGTTGAAGCTGGCGCCGATGTTTCGCACCGTCGAGTAGGCATCGCCCTGCCCCAGCGGGTCCTTGTCCCTGGCCAGGCGCGAACGGCTCACACCGGCGCTGGCGTCCAGGGTCGGCAGGCGTGCGGCGTTGGCGGCATAGGCGGCGGCTTCGGCCTGGTGGGCACGGGCGCTGGCCACTTGCATGTCGGGACTGTTTTGCAGGGCTTCCTGGATCAAACCGTCGAGCTGCGGATCGCCGAGGCTTTTCCACCAGTCGGCGCTGGGCCAGGCGGCGCTCGACAGGGTCACGCCGGTCAACGACTTACCGGTCTGCAGGGTGTTCGCGTCGAGGCGTTGGCCCTGGGTGTCGAGGCCGCTGAAATTGGCGCAACCGGCCATGCTCATGGCCGCCAGCACCAGGCAAAGGGCACGTGTGTTCATGCTTTACCTACCCGCTGCAGGGTGATCGGATCACCGGCAGCTATCAGCATTTTCATGAGGATCTTTTCCAGGGTTTGCAATTCACCCGGCTCCAGTGCGCGGGCCAACTGGTTCAACGCCTCGGCGCCGATGTACGGCAGCCTGTCCGCCAGGCGCTGGCCGTCGTCGGTCAACACCAGTTGCACTTGGCGACGGTCCAGCGCCGAACGCTTGCGATCAAGCAGGCCTTTTTGCTCTAGGCGATCGAGCATGCGGGTCATCGAACCGCTGTCCAGGGACAGGTGGCGGCACAGCTCCGCCGGGGTGTCGACACCGAACTGCGCCATGATGATCAACACCTTGAACTGCGCGGCGGTGATGCCGTGCGGTTCCATATGGATGTCGATGATTTTGTCTTTAAGGATCGCCGCACGGCCCAGCAACAGCCCGAGGCGGCAGTTGTGGAAGTTGTCCGGGGTGAAGTGTTTCATCGGAAGTCACCTTATTACTGCCTAGGCAGCGAATGTGTGACGAGATATTACTGCTTAGGCAGCTAATGTCAAATGAAATGATTAGCTTGCTTGGTATATGCGAGTGCAGGCACCCGCTCCCACTTTTTTACCGAGTCCGGCGCTAGAAATCGCGCTTGTAGAAAATATCCAACGAACTGGCCACCCCACTGGCCACTTCCAGGTACACCTTCTTGCTCAACAGGTAACGCAAGGCAATGGTGCTGGCCGGTTCGAACACCCCGACCCCATAACGCAGGCTGAGCTTCTCCGAGATCTTGCCGCTGGCGACCACGGCGGTGTTGGTGCCGCTGCCTTGGGTGTCGAGCTCGAAATCCTGGATGCCGAGGTCCTTGGCAATGTCCGAGGTCACGCCGGCACTGCCCATCAAGCCCAGGCCCAGGGCGGCTTGAGCGAGCATATTGTTGTCTTCACCGGTGGTGCTCAGCGGACGGCCGAGCACCAGGTAGGACAGCGCCTGCTCCTGGCTCATGGCCGGCTCGGAGAAGATCTGCGTAGTGGGCTGTTCGGCGCTGCCGCTCAGGCGGATACCAGCGACGACATCGCCGGTCTTGCGGATCGCTTCGATATCCAGATAAGGCTGGTCGAGCGGCCCGGCGAACAGCAAACGCGCACGGCGCACATCCAGCTTCTGGCCGTAGGCACGGTAGCGGCCGTCGTTGAGCCACAGCTCGCCGCGGGTGTCCAGGTTGTCGCCGATATGCACATGCCCCTGCACCTTGGCGGTGAGGCCGAAGCCCGAGAAGTTGAGCTGGTCTTCACCCACCGCCACGTCGATATCCATTGCCATTGCCATCGGCGGCTTGCCCTCTTCGGTCTGGCTGCCGACGATCACCGTGTCATCGGAGACCTTGACCGTCGACGGCGGCAGTTCGCGCACGGTGATGTCACCCCGCGGGATCTGCACCTTGCCGGCGATCGCGAGCTTGTCGTTCTTCAGGCTGATCTTCAGGTCGGGCGCAACTTCCAGCACCGCGTAAGGCTCGACGGTGACCGGCAAGTGCGCGCCTTGCAGGCTGAGGTCGACCGCCAGGGCGCGGCCCCAGTCGATGTGGCCCTTAAGGCTGCCCTGCCCGGCCTTGCCGCTGTGCCAGCTGCCATCGAGTTGCACGCTTTCGCCGGCAATCAGCGCCTGTACGTTCAAGCCTTCGAGGCTGATGGGCAGTTCCGCCCCGGAAATCTCGCCGCCCACCAGGTTCATGCTGCCGTTGACCAGCGGCGCCAGCAGGCCACCGGAGATGCGGCCATTGCCGTTGAGCTTGCCGTTGAGTTTTTCCACCATCGGCACAAACGGCCGCGCCACGGTGAGGTCCAGACCGGTGAGGCTGAAAGTACCGGTGATCGGCTTGTTTTTCGCCAGCGGGTTGATCTGTGCCTGCAACCGCAACTCACCGAGCTTGCCGCCCTGGAAGTTGAGCTGGGTGTCGATGCGCTTGGGGTTGAGGGTGGCGTCCAATTGCAGCGTGTCGTAGGGGAAATCCAGCCACTGGTGCTTGTCCTTGACGCGCAACGTGCCGCCACTGGCATCCACTGCGATCACGCCTTTGGGGCCGCTGGCCGGCAGGTCGAGCTGTACGTCGGCGTTGAGCGTGCCCTGCCAGGCGAAGTCCTTGGGCAACCAGGCCGCCAGGCTATCGATGGGGAATTGCTTGAGGTGGTAACGCAGCTTCGGTTCAGGCATCAAGCGCTGATCTTCAGCACACAGGCTGGCCGGGCCCGCGACCCAGCAGTGGGCGGCGAAGGTCAGCCTGCCATCGGCCAGACGCTCGATTTTCGCCGGGGCCTGCAGCTTCCAGTCCTGGCCGCCGGCCTGCACGTCACCGCTGGCCAGGCGTCCGCGCCAGTTGCCTTGGTCGAGGTTGCCATCCAGGGCCAGGGCCAGCTTGACCAGTGGGCCGGCCAGATCCAACTGGACCTTCTGTTGCCTGACATCGCCCTGGGCGCTGGCTGTCAGGGTGCCGACTTGGGTGTCGCCGCTTTGGATGCCGCTGCCCTTGAGGTCAATCTTTGCGCGCTGGGCGTTATCGAGCGTGGCGTCGAGGCTCAGGCTTTGCAGGCGATTGTCGGCAAACGCCAGTTGCTGGCCCTTGAGGTCGAGTTTGCCTTGAGGCGCTTTGAGGCTACCGGCCACATCGAGTCGGCCATTGACCTGCCCGCGTAACTGCGGCCACAGCTGGGCCAGCCGCGTCAGTTTGATATCGATCTGCCCGGCCAGGCGTTGTTGCAGGCTGCCGCTGCCGTTGATGCGGTTGTCGCCCAGGCGGATATCCAGGTTGGCCAGGGTCCATTGCTCACCCGCGCCTTCGGCCTTGGCGGCCAATACGGCGGGCTGCCCGCGCAGACGGCCCTTGAGGCCGAGGTCGGCGCTCAGTTTGAGCTGCTGGTTCTTGAACTCGCCTTTGCTGCGCAGCGGTCCGGCCAGCGTGCCCGGCAACTCCGCGACCCAGTACGCCGGGTTCAGCGCCGACAGGTCGAGCGCCGTGTCCCAGGCGAGGCCGTCGGCGAACTGCAGGTTCAGGTGGCCTTCGGCCTTGCCTTGGCCGGCGGTCAGTTTCAGCTCGGGCAGGAACACTTGTTTGAGGTCGCCACTGAACGGCGTGACCACGTTGAATTTGCCCGCGGGGCCATCGAGGTCGGCCTTGAGGTTGCCGAGGTAGTTGCCGTCTTTATAGAAAATTTCACCATTGAAGGTGCGCAAGGTGACTTGCGGCTCGTCGATCAAGGGGTAGAGGCGATGCCAGGGGAAGTCCAGCCAATCGATTTTCGCATCGGCGCTGAAGCCCTGCTGCCAGTCCAGCTGTGCCGTGAGTTTCAAGCTTTGTTTGTCACCGGCACTCAGATCCAGGCCGGCGATCTGCGCGCCCTTGGCATCGACCTTACCTTGCAGCAGTAAGTCCACCGGGCCCTTTTCTGCGGGCAGTACGGCTTTGCCGAGCAATTGGTAGCCGCTGTCCAGGTCGCCTTTGGCGGTGAGGTCAAGTTGATTGAGTTGCAGGGTGTCAGGCAAATCGGCGCTGGGTTTGAAGGCGTCGGCGGTGATGTGCAGCTGTGCCGGCAGGTTTTCCACCAGCGGCTGCAACTCGCCGCTGAGCTTGGCCGGCAGGTAGCCGCTGCTGTCGGCGTCGAGCTTGAGGGTCTTGAGCAGGTCGCCATCGGCCCTGAACGCCACCGTCCACGGCGCGCCGCCGGGGGCGTAAGGCAGGCTCAGGTTGCCGCTGGCGGTCAACGGCCAATCACCGCTGGGTTGGAGTAGCCCGGACAGGTCCAGCACCAGATCGTCGCGTTGCAGATGCACGGAATCGATCTGCAGGCCCGCGGCGGTCCAATGCGCCGCCAGTTGCATACCCTTGAGTTCCTCGCTGCCGTTAAACAGCAGGCTGCCGACGCGAACGTCGCCCAACTGGAGCGCAACCGGCAACTTCAGCGCCGGCAGCTGGATCGGCCCGCTGCTCGGCTCCGTGCTCGGCGCAAATTGCAGGCTGACTTGATCCACCGCCAACCGGTCAATGCACAGCGTCAGGCGCAGCAGGCAGGCCGGCGACCAGTCGAACGTCGGCGCGTTGAGCTCGACACGGTCACTGCCCTGCTGCCACAGCAGATGCTCGGCACTCCATTGGCCGCCCAAACGGCCCTGGAAATTGTCCACGCTCAAGCCCGGCACCTGGCCCAACGCCCAACGGCTGCCCGCCTGGGTTCCGAGTACCGTCCACAGCGCCAGCAACACCACGGCCAGGAGGGCGACGGCAGCCAGCCCGGCTATTTTCAAACCACGCATCACAGCTCAGGCCCCATGGAAAAGTGCAAACGGATACCGCCCGGGTCTTCCAGGGCATGGGCCAGGTCGAGGCGAATCGGCCCGACGGGCGACACCCAGCGCAGGCCGACGCCCACGCCGGTTTTCAGGCTTGGCATTTCCAGGGTGTTGAAGGAGTTGCCCTGGTCGATAAAGGTCGCGATCCGCCATTTTTCGGCGATGGAATATTGATACTCGGCGCTCAAGGCCACCATGTAGCGGCCACCGATGCGGTCGCCACGGTCGTTCTCCGGCGACAGGGTCTGGTACTCGTAACCACGCACGCTCTGGTCGCCACCGGCAAAGAAACGCAGCGACGGCGGCACCGACTTGTAGCCGTTGGTGGCGCTGCCGCCGATCTGCGCCCGCGCGAGGAAACGGTGCTTGTACCACACGGTGGTCAGGCCTTTGACCATGGCCGTGCCGTAAAGCAGGTTGGTGTCGGAGCCGAAGCCTTCCTTGGCCAGCTTGGTGTCGAATTGCAGGCGATAGCCGTGGTGGGGATCGATGCGGTTGTCGCTGCGCAAATAGGAATAGCTGAGCCCCGGCATCAACAGGTTGCTCAGGCCCGAGTCATCGCCCAGGCGATATTCTTCACGCTGCCACTTGAGGGAGACCACCCGGGTCCAGCCGCTGGGCAACTTGCTGTGCCATTCCGGGCCGAGGGTGAGCAATTTACTCAGGGTGTCGGTGTTGGCCAGTTCTTCATTCTGGTAGCCGCCGGCAAAACGCAGTTTGTCGGTAAGCGGTGGGTCGAGCGGGATGTCGTACCACAGGCCGACGTTCTGCCGTGGCGCCGACAATTCGGCTTCCCAGCCGTAACTGTGGCCCTGCGGATTGACCCAGTGGCGCGTCCAGTTGGCTTTGCCGCGCGGGCCGACGTCGGTGGAAAAGCCGAGGCCCAGGCCCATGGTGCGTGGCTTGCGGGTTTCCAGTTGCACCGCGACCGGGATCACATCGTTGGCCGACGCAGCCGGCGCGGCGTCCACCCGCACGCCCTCGAAAAAGCCGCTGGCTTGCAGGTTCTGGTTCAACTCGGCGATCAGTTCGGAATCGTAGGGCGCGCCGTTTTTGAACGGCACCATGCGTTGCAACAGTTCTTCATCGAACGGCGTATCGCCGGCAAAATTGACCTTGCCCAAGGTGTAGCGCGGGCCGCTGTCATACACCAGTTCGATATCGGCGACGCCCGCCTTGGGGTCGACCGACAGGGTCTGGCGGGTAAAGCGCCCATTGAAAAAGCCGTAGCGCGAGGCCTGGTTCTGGATCAGACGCTTGGCGTCTTCGTAATGGCCGTGGTTGAGCACGGCACCGGACTCAAGGTCGCGGCTGGCAGGCACACGAAAGGCTTTGAGGGCGGCGGCCGGGCCGTCGACCCGAATGGTCACGTCGCGCAAATGCACCGGTTCGCCGGGCTCGATGGTCAGGGTCAGGCGCGGGTTCTTGCCGCCCTGCACATCACTGCTGATCTGCGGCTGATAGAAGCCCAAGGCCTGGGCCGCTTTGCGCGCCTGTTCTTCGGCGCCACGGCTGAAGCGCAGCAACGCTTCTTCATCGCGATCGCCTACCCCGCCGATGTAGCCTTCGATGTTGGCTTTCAACGCGTCGTTTGAGGGTTTGACTCGCACGTCCAGTTCGCTTTGCGCCAAAGCGCCGCAGCTTGTGAACAGCAGAATCAAGCCGCTGGTGAATCTTCCTGGAAACTTCATAGGCGCGGATGCTACACGAGCTGAGGAGACTCTTTGAACTCGGATTTATCTGAAAATCCTGACTCAAGTCGTTACAGCCTGTAACGGCTGTGGATTGGCATGAAAAAACACATGCTCCAGGATCGGTCCTACAGCGACTTCGCCGATTTCCTCATAACCCTGACGCTTGTAGAACTCCAGGTAACGCGAGTTGCCGGTATCGAGCACCACACCGGACGAATGCGGGTCCTCGGCGCACCAGTTGTGTACCGCGCCGAGCAGTTGCTCACCGAAGTGCTTGCCCTGGAATTGCGGGTGAATACCCAGCAACGGCAACACATGCACCGAATCGCTGGGCAGGCACGCCAGCACCGCCTGGTGATAATCCAGGTAACGCCGTGTCCCCCGCACACCGGTGCTCAACCACATGCGCAATTGCCACGCCCAGCTCTCGGTGATGCCCAGACGCCGCTGGGGTGGCGCGATCAACGCAACGCCGATCAGTCGGTCGTCGACGAACAGGCCGATGGCGGGAAGCTTCTGGAAGAAATGCTGTTTGACCAACTCGCGCACGGTGGCACGGACCCGCTGCTCATACCCCGGCCGCTCAGCTTCGAAGATGTAGGCGAACGTCGGCTCATGGCGATAAGCCTGGTACAGCAGGGAGCGCGCTTCGCTGGAATAGTCGCTATTGAGCAGGCGGATTTCGGCAATCGCAGTTGAAGTGTCAGACATACAGTGAATCTCCCTGGGCGCCATTCAAAAGACGGCGTTCTTATGGGTACGAACCTACGCAGCGCGAGTCGTTCCCAGACATTAGCAGCGCATCCGTCCTACCGCCACGCTGGCCCCCGTCCGACTTGTCGGCTAGCATCGCCCTTTTGCCAGACTGGACAGCCGACCATGAAAATCGTCTCTTTCAATATCAACGGGCTACGGGCTCGCCCGCATCAGTTGGCGGCGCTGATTGAAAAGCATCAACCCGATGTGATCGGCCTGCAGGAAACCAAGGTCCACGACGACCAGTTCCCGCTGGCCGAAGTGCAGGCCCTGGGGTATCACGTGTACTACCACGGCCAGAAAGGCCATTACGGCGTGGCCCTGCTCTCGCGCCAGGAAGCGCTGAGCGTACACAAAGGCTTTGCCAGCGATGAAGAAGACGCCCAGCGTCGCTTTATCTGGGGCACCTTCGCCGATGCGCAAGGCAACCCGATCACCATCATGAACGGCTATTTCCCCCAAGGCGAAAGCCGCGACCACCCCACCAAGTTCCCGGCCAAGCAGCGCTTCTACGCAGACCTGCAACAGTTGCTGGAAAGCCAGTTCAGCAACGACCAGGCGCTGGTGGTAATGGGCGATGTGAATATTTCCCCGGAAGACTGCGACATCGGCATTGGCCCCGACAATGCCAAGCGCTGGCTGAAAACCGGCAAGTGCAGCTTCCTGCCGGAAGAGCGCGAGTGGATGGCCCGCCTGAAGAACTGGGGCCTGGTGGACAGCTTCCGCCACCTCAACCCCGACGTGACCGACCGCTTCAGCTGGTTCGACTACCGCAGTCGCGGGTTTGAAGATGAACCCAAGCGTGGCCTGCGTATCGATGTGATCCTGGCGTCCAACGGCTTGCTGCCCAGGGTCAAGGATGCTGGGGTGGACTACGAACTGCGCGGCCTGGAAAAACCCTCGGACCATGCACCGATCTGGCTGGAATTGAGCTGACTTCACGGACGGCACGCTTAAACAATGTGGGAGCAAGCCCGCTCTCACATTTTTACGGTTGAGTGACAGTCATATTACTGAAACCCAACTGACTTAATCTCGCGGCACTCCCTTTGCCTTGAGACGGTGCCGGCATGATCCTGCGCGTTCTGTTACTGCTGACCCTTTTTCCCCTGAGTGCCGTTAGCGCGCCGCTGCCCATCCCCGATCAGGGCCCCGCCTTGCGCATCCAGGGCTCCAACACGATCGGCGCGGCGCTTGGCCCGGCGCTGGTCAAGGGGTTGATGGAGCAGCAGGGGCTGCAAGGGGTCCACGCTGAACCCGCCGAAGGCGCCAATGAACAGCGCGTGATCGGCAAGACCCGCCAGGGCAAGACGCTGACCATCGAGGTCGACGCCCATGGTTCCAGCACCGGTTTTGCCGCGCTGCACAAAGCCAGCGCCGACCTCGCCGCCGCCTCCCGCCCGATCAAAGACAGCGAACTGGTGGACCTCGAACCCCTGGGCGACCTGAAAAGCCCCGAGGCCGAACAGGTGATCGCCATCGACGGCCTGGCCATCATCCTCAACCCGCGCAACCCGCTGAATACGCTGAACACCGAGCAACTGGCGCAAATCTTCAACGGTGAGATCAGCACCTGGGAAGCACTCGGCGGCATCGGCGGGGCGATTCATTTATATGCGCGGGATGATCGGTCGGGCACCTATGACACCTTCAAGGACCTGGTCCTGAGCCGTCGCGGCAAGCCCCTCGCCGCGTCGGCCAAGCGGTTCGAGGCCAGCGAGCAACTGTCGGACGCGGTGAGCCAGGACCCGCAAGGCATCGGTTTCATCGGCCTGCCCTATGTGCGCCAGGCCAAGGCGGTGGCGATCGTCGACGGTGACTCGCAACCGATGCTGCCGCTGAACAGCCTGATAGCCACCGAGGACTACCCGCTGTCGCGCCGCCTGTTCTTTTACCTACCGCCGACCACGCACAATCCGTGGGCCAAGGCGCTGGTGGACTTCACCCAGAGCAGCAAGGGCCAGGCGATCGTGGCGGCCAACGGGTTTATCGCGCAGCGGGTCCAGGCGATAAGCGTGGAACCACGCCCGTCCATGCCCGAGGACTATCAGGCAATTGCCCGCGAGGCCCAGCGCCTGACGGTGAATTTCCGCTTCGAAGAAGGCAGCGCGAGCTTGGACAACAAGGCGCGCCAGGATGTGCAGCGCGTGGTGGCGTATATAAAAGGCCACGGCAAGCTCGACAAGCAGGTGACGCTGGTAGGGTTCGGCGATATCAAGAATGACCCGCAACGCGCGGCGCTGTTGTCCAAGCTGCGGGCGATGGCGGTGCGTCGGGAATTGGTCAAGAGCGGCGTGGTGCTCCGCGATATCCGCGGGTTCGGCGCGCAGATGCCGGTGGCGGCGAATACCGCGGATGAGGGCCGGATCAAGAATCGGCGGGTGGAGGTTTGGGTGTACTGAGGTTTGTGTTTTGTGTTGTTCGCACGGGCCTCGTCGCGGGCAAGCCCCCTCCCACACTAGACCGCGTTCTCATGCACAACTCGGTCAACTGTGGGAGGGGGCTTGCCCGCGATGGCAGGCGACGCGGTGTTACTGCCCGCCGCGCATCAACTCTTTAGGCACATACTTGCCGATCTCGAACTTGCCGATCGCCGCACGGTGGACTTCGTCCGGGCCGTCGGCCAGGCGCAGGGTGCGTTGCATGGCGTACATGTAGGCCAACGGGAAGTCGTTGGAGACGCCAGCGCCGCCATGGATCTGGATCGCGCGGTCGATCACCTTCAACGCCACGTTCGGCGCCACCACCTTGATCTGGGCGATTTCGCTTTTCGCCACTTTGTTACCCACGGTGTCCATCATGTAGGCGGCTTTCAGGGTCAGCAGGCGTGCCATGTCGATTTCCATGCGCGAGTCGGCGATCTTGTCGATATTGCCGCCCAGGCGCGCCAACGGTTTGCCGAACGCGGTGCGGCTGATGGCGCGTTTGCACATCAGTTCCAGCGCGCGCTCGGCCATGCCGATGGAGCGCATGCAGTGGTGAATGCGGCCCGGGCCAAGACGCCCCTGAGCAATTTCAAAGCCGCGACCTTCACCCAGCAGGACGTTTTCATACGGCACGCGCACGTTGTCGAACAGCACTTCGGCGTGGCCGTGGGGCGCATCGTCGTAACCGAACACCGGCAGCGGGCGCACGATTTTCACGCCGGGGGCGTCCACCGGCACCAGGATCATCGAGTGCTGCTGGTGGCGCGGCGCATCGGGATTGCTCAGGCCCATGAAGATCAGGATCTTGCAGCGCGGGTCGCAGGCGCCGGAAGTCCACCATTTCTTGCCGTTGATCACCCACTCGTCGCCCTGGCGCTCGGCGCGGGCGGCCATGTTGGTCGCGTCCGAGGAGGCCACGTCGGGCTCGGTCATGGCGAAAGCCGAACGGATCTCGCCGCGCAACAGCGGTTCGAGCCAGCGCTGTTTCTGTTCGGCGTTGGCGTAGCGCACCAGCACCTCCATGTTGCCGGTGTCCGGGGCGGAGCAATTGAACGGCTCCGGGCCCAGCAGCGAACGGCCCATGATTTCCGCCAGCGGCGCGTATTCAAGGTTGGTCAGGCCAGCGCCCAGTTCGGATTCGGGCAGGAACAGGTTCCACAGGCCTTCGGCTTTCGCCTTGGCTTTGAGCTCCTCCATGATCGCGGTGGGCTGCCAGCGGTCGCCTTCGCTGACCTGGCGTTCGAACACCGGTTCGGCCGGGTAAACGTAAGCGTCCATGAACGCAGTGACGCGTTCACGCAGTTCCTGAACCTTGGGCGAATAGGCGAAATCCATGAGCAGCTCCCTTCTTTGAGAGGTTGTTTAGGTCATGCAATCGATGCTAGAACAGCGTTGATAATTTACCTAGCCTATTCTCGGCGTGTATTAACATTCATCACCGATATATGATCGGGGCATGGCCACCTAACAATAAGAGCGCAACGAAATGAATCTGAGCAAGGTCGACCTCAACCTGTTTATCGTCTTTGACGCGATCTACACCGAAGCCAACCTGACCCGTGCCGGGCAGATTGTCGGCATCACCCAACCGGCGGTGTCCAACGCTCTGGCACGCCTGCGCGAGACCTTCAACGACCCGCTGTTCGTGCGGACCGCCCAAGGCATGGTGCCCACGCCGATGGCGCAGAACATCATCGGCCCGGTGCGCAACGCACTGTCATTGCTGCGCGTGTCGGTGCAGGAAAGTCGGATTTTCAACCCGCAACAGGCGGCCAAGACCTACCGCATCAGCATGACCGACTTGACCGAAGCGGTGATCCTGCCACTGCTGTTCCAGCGCTTGCGTCGCCTGGCGCCGACGGTGGTGATCGAGAGTTTCCTGTCCAAACGCCGTGAGACCACCAAGGAACTGGCCGCCGGGCGCCTGGATTTTGCCGTCGACGCACCGCTCAACACCGACCCGCAGGTGCGCCACGTCAAGCTGATGGAAGACCGCTACGTGTGCGCCATGCGCAAGGGCCATCCGATGGCGGGCAAGGACAAGTTCACCCTGGACGATTACCTGTCGCTGACCCATATCCATATCTCCAGCCGCCGCAACGGCCTGGGCCATGTCGACCTGGCCCTGGGCAAGATGGGCATCCAGCGCAAGATCGCCCTGCGCTCCCAGCATTACCTGATGGCCTCGCAAGTGTTGCAACAGACCGACATGGTGATGACCGTGCCCGAGCGCTTCGCCCGCCGCCATGAACTGCACTGGTTCAACCTGCCGGTCAACGACGTGCCGCCGGTGGAAACCCACCTGTACTGGCACGAGAGCACCGACCAGGACCCGGCCAACCGCTGGATGCGCGAGCAAATGATCGAGTTGTGCCAGCAGGTCACGGCGCACGAGAAGAAACTCGACAAGCTGCAAGCCTGAACCTGTCGCCGTGTAGGAGCGAGCTTGCTCGCGAAAAACCCGAGGGCGCCTTTGGGTATCAGGGCTACCGCGTTAGCGTTGACGTTTTTCGCGAGCAAGCTCGCTCCTACAGGGATTGATGATCGACCTTGACGTTTACGTCAACCTGACATTAGCTTAGCGCCAAGACTTTCTTGAGCGCCTTCATGAGCACGACCTACAGCATTTCCGACCTCGCCCGCGAGCTCGACATCACCACCCGCGCCATTCGCTTCTATGAGGAACAAGGCCTGCTGGCCCCGGAACGCCGGGGCCAGGAACGCATCTACTCGGCGCGGGACAAGGTCAGCCTCAAGCTGATCCTGCGCGGCAAGCGCATCGGTTTTTCCCTGGCCGAATGCCGTGAACTGATCGAACTCTACGACCCCACCAGCGGCAACCATGTCCAACTCAACAGCATGCTGGTGAAAATCGCCGAGCGTCGCGAACAGTTGGAGCAGCAGTTACTGGACATCGAACAAATGAAGCTGGAACTGGACACCGCCGAAGAGCGCTGCACCCAGGCCCTGGCCGAAACCATCCAAGGCCAGGCTGGCCATTGATCATAAGGTAGTTGCCATGTCCCTCCCCTCCCACGTGCGCCTGGTCGAAGTCGGCCCGCGCGACGGTTTGCAGAATGAAGCCCAACCCATCAGCGTCGCCGACAAGGTGCAGTTGGTGGATGCCCTCAGCGCCGCGGGCCTGAGCTACATCGAAGTCGGCAGTTTTGTTTCGCCCAAATGGGTGCCGCAGATGGCCGGTTCCGCCGAAGTCTTTGCGCAGATCCAGCGCAAGCCCGGCGTGACCTACGGCGCGCTGGCGCCGAACCTGCGCGGCTTTGAAGATGCGCTGGCCGCCGGGGTCAAGGAGGTCGCGGTGTTTGCTGCGGCGTCCGAGGCGTTTTCGCAGCGCAACATCAACTGCTCGATCAGCGAAAGCCTGGAGCGATTCGTGCCGATCATGGCGGCCGCCAAACAGCAGGGTGTCAGTGTGCGCGGCTATGTGTCCTGCGTGCTGGGTTGCCCTTACGAAGGCGCGGTCGCCCCGGAACAAGTGGCGGCGGTGGCCCGCGAGCTGTTTGCCATGGGCTGCTATGAAGTGTCCCTGGGCGACACCATCGGTACCGGCACGGCGGGGGCTACGCGCCGGCTGTTCGAGGTGGTGGGCGCGCACGTGCCACGGGACAAGTTGGCGGGGCACTTCCATGACACCTATGGGCAGGCCGTCGCCAACGTCTACGCCAGCCTGCTGGAAGGGATCAACGTGTTCGACAGCTCTATCGCCGGCCTCGGCGGTTGCCCATACGCCAAGGGCGCCAGCGGTAACGTCGCCACCGAAGATGTGGTGTACCTGCTCAACGGCCTCGGGATCGAGACCGGCATCGACCTGGAGCGCTTGATTCTCGCGGGCCGGCAGATCAGCGACGTACTCGGCCGGCCCAGCGGCTCGCGCGTTGCCAGGGCGCGTAACGCCAGTTGAGTAACTTAGCCGTGACAATGTGTTACCGCAGGCCGGCCGGACGAGTAACACGGGAACATATTTTCCCGTGTTTACCGTAGGGCATTTCCCACAAAAAACTCAACTCATTGATTTTAAACGATTTTTAAAAGTTGGCACGGCTTCTGCTATCTCTATGGCATAACAAGAATAAAAAGCGCCAAACCTAATAAAAATAAGACGAAACGACTCTGACATAACAAAAACAACACGGCAGAGACGCAGCTAACAGATTTTTTTGGAGAAGATGTGCTTCGCAGGGTACGGCATGCCGAAACCCGCAACCGGATAGAGAAAAATAAAACTACCTCAGGTAGCTACCCACTGGTTGGATCGTGTACGAAGAAGCAGATCAGCGCTCAAAAAAATACGTTTGCTCTTGACCCTGGATGGGGTCGCCAAAAACAGCGGTAAAGGGTAACGGTTGCCAAAAACAACAATAGACCGCCCCTCAATAATAAAAAAAGAGCACGTAACAACAAATTAAAGGGGACCTTCGGGTCCCCTTTGTGCTGTCTGGGATTACGCAATTTAAACTGTGGGAGGGGCTTGCTCCCTCCCTTTCAGCGAAACGACTAAGACTGCGTTCGCAGCTCTTCGATCGAGATCTCGCGCATGCGGAATTTCTGGATCTTGCCGGTGACCGTCATCGGGAATTCATCCACGAACTTGAAATGCTTGGGCGTCTTGAAGTGCGCGATACGCCCCTTGCACCACGTGTGCAACTCCAGCGCGTTGGCCACATGCCCGGGGTGACACTTGACCCAGGCAACAATCTCTTCGCCATAACGCTCATCCGGAATACCAATGACCTGCACATCGGCCACCGCCGGGTGCGTGAAGAAAAACTCTTCCAGCTCGCGCGGGTACACGTTCTCGCCACCGCGAATGATCATGTCCTTGTTGCGCCCGACGATGCACACGTAGCCGTGCTCGTCCATGGTCGCCAGGTCACCGGTATGCATCCAGCCGGCGTCGTCGATTGCGTCGCGGGTGCCGTCGGGGTTGTTCCAGTAACCGAGCATCACGCTGTAGCCACGGGTACACAGCTCACCGATCTCGCCACGCGCGACGGTGTGACCGGCGAGGTCGACGATCTTGCTTTCCAATTGCGGCTGGGTGCGGCCGACCGTGGTGACGCGGCGCTCCAGGTCGTCATCGGGGCCGGTCTGCAGGGACACCGGACTGGTTTCGGTCATGCCGTAGGCAATCTGCACTTCGCTCATGTGCATTTCGCCGATGACCCGGCGCATCACTTCGATCGGGCAGGTGGCACCGGCCATGATCCCGGTGCGCAGGCTGGACAGGTCGAACTCGCCGCGTTGCGGATGGTCGAGCATGGCGATAAACATGGTCGGCACGCCGTACAGGGCGGTGGCGCGTTCTTCGGCGACGGCGGCCAGGGTCAGCAGCGGGTCGAAGCCGTCGTTCGGGTAAATCATGGTGGTGCCGTGGGTGATGCAGCCCAGGTTGCCCATCACCATGCCGAAACAGTGATACAGCGGCACGGGGATCACCAGGCGGTCCTGCGCGGTCAAGCCCAGGCTTTCGCCGACCATGTAGCCATTGTTAAGGATATTGAGATGACTGAGGGTGGCGCCCTTGGGGAAGCCGGTGGTGCCGGAGGTGTACTGGATATTGACGGCCTGGTCGAAGTGCAGGCTGGCTTGGCGCGCGTTCAATCGCTCAGGCGGGATGCCCGCACCAAGGGCCGCCAGTTGCGACCAGGGCAAAAAGCCCGTGGGCGGGCGCGGCGCAAGGCTGATCACGCCGCGCAGGTCCGCCAGTTTTTCGCAGTTCAAGCGGCCGACGGGTTGCTCCGCCAGCCCGGGCAGCAGTTCCTGCAACATCGCGTGGTAATCGGAGGTCTTGAACGAACCGGCACACACCAGCCATTGGCAGCCGGATTGCTTGAGCACGTATTCCAGCTCAGTGCTGCGATAGGCCGGATTGATATTGACCAGGATCACCCCGAGCTTGGCGCTGGCCAGCTGGCTGATGCACCACTCGGCGCAGTTCGGCGCCCAGATGCCCAGGCGATCGCCGCGCTGCAGGCCCAACGCCAGCAGCGCGCGGGCGTGCAGGTCGACGGTCTCGGCCAGTTGCCGCCAGGTGTAGCGGCGTTGCTGGTGACGCACCACCAAGGCTTCCCCATCGGGATACTGCGCAACCGTGTGATCGAAGGCCTGACCGATCGTCATGGCCAACAAGGTCTTGTCCTGAGAGCCACGGCTGTAGCTCTGATTCGGTTGATCCATAACGACCCCTGTTGTCTTTTTTGTAGGTTGACGTAAACGTAAACTACGATTGACAGCGCCGCAACGCAAGCTTACGTTAACGTAAAGGTGAGCATCCCCTCCCCCGGTGCCGTCACCCCACAACAACAAAGCTCAATAAAGGTGCCTGTCCATGAGTTACCCCTCCCTGAACTTCGCCCTCGGCGAAACCATCGACATGCTGCGCGACCAAGTGCAGTCCTTCGTGGCCAAGGAGATTTCTCCGCGCGCGGCACAAATCGACATCGACAACCTGTTCCCCGCCGACCTGTGGCGCAAGTTCGGTGACATGGGCCTGCTGGGCATTACCGTGGCCGAAGAATACGGCGGTGCCGGCCTGGGCTACCTGGCCCATGTGGTGGCCATGGAAGAGATCAGCCGTGGTTCGGCGTCGGTGGCGTTGTCCTACGGCGCCCACTCCAACCTCTGCGTGAACCAGATCAACCGCAATGGCAGCCATGAACAGAAACTCAAGTACCTGCCGAAGCTGATCAGCGGCGAACACGTCGGCGCCCTGGCCATGAGCGAGCCGAATGCCGGCTCCGACGTGGTCTCGATGAAACTGCGCGCCGACAAGCGCGGCGACCACTACGTGCTCAACGGCAGCAAGACCTGGATCACCAACGGCCCCGACGCCAGCACCTACGTGATCTACGCCAAGACCGACCTGGACAAAGGCGCCCACGGCATCACGGCGTTCATCGTCGAGCGCGACTGGAAAGGCTTCAGCCGCAGTAACAAGTTCGACAAGCTCGGCATGCGCGGCTCCAACACCTGCGAGCTGTTCTTCGATGACGTGGAAGTGCCGGAGGACAACATCCTCGGCGTGCTCAACGGCGGCGTCAAAGTGCTGATGAGCGGCCTGGACTACGAACGCGTCGTACTGTCCGGCGGCCCGACCGGGATCATGCAAGCCTGCATGGACCTGATCGTGCCGTACATCCACGACCGCAAGCAGTTCGGCCAGAGCATCGGCGAATTCCAGCTGATCCAGGGCAAGGTCGCCGACATGTACACCCAACTCAACGCCAGCCGCGCCTACCTGTACGCGGTGGCCCAGGCCTGCGAGCGCGGCGAAACCACGCGCAAGGACGCGGCCGGGGTGATCCTCTACAGCGCCGAACGCGCCACGCAAATGGCCCTCGACGCGATCCAGATCCTGGGCGGCAATGGCTACATCAATGAATTCCCCGCTGGACGCCTGCTGCGCGACGCCAAGCTGTACGAAA
Source organism: Pseudomonas veronii (assembly GCF_002028325.1). Taxonomy (NCBI): domain Bacteria; kingdom Pseudomonadati; phylum Pseudomonadota; class Gammaproteobacteria; order Pseudomonadales; family Pseudomonadaceae; genus Pseudomonas; species Pseudomonas veronii. Next base: position 4,399,397 of record NZ_CP018420.1, read on the forward strand.
TCGGCGCCGGCACCAGTGAGATCCGGCGCATGTTGATCGGTCGCGAACTCTTCAACGAAACCCGCTGAAGGAGCGCGCCATGGCCACCTTGCACACCCAGCTCAACCCGCGCTCGGCGGAGTTCGCCGCCAACAGCGCGGCGATGCGCCAACAGGTCGACGCCCTGCACACCCTGCTCGCCCAGGTGCAGCAAGGCGGCGGCGCCAAGGCCCAGGAGCGCCACACCTCGCGCGGCAAACTGCTGCCACGCGAGCGGATCAACCGCTTGCTCGACCCGGGCTCGCCGTTCCTGGAACTCAGCCAACTGGCCGCCCATCAGGTGTATGGCGAAGACGTGCCGGCCGCCGGGGTGATTGTCGGGATCGGCCGCGTGGAAGGCGTCGAATGCATGATCGTCGCCAACGACGCCACGGTGAAAGGCGGCTCCTACTACCCGCTGACGGTCAAGAAACACCTGCGCGCGCAGACCATCGCCGAACAGAACCGCCTGCCATGCATCTACCTGGTGGATTCCGGCGGCGCCAACCTGCCGCGCCAGGATGAGGTCTTCCCCGACCGCGAGCACTTCGGGCGGATCTTCTTCAACCAGGCCAACATGAGCGCCCAGGGCATCCCGCAGATTGCGGTGGTGATGGGCTCGTGTACCGCCGGCGGCGCCTATGTGCCGGCGATGGCGGACGAAGCAATCATGGTGCGCCAGCAAGCCACCATCTTCCTCGCCGGCCCGCCGCTGGTGAAGGCCGCCACCGGCGAAGTGGTCAGCGCCGAAGACCTCGGCGGTGCCGACGTACACTGCAAGATCTCCGGCGTGGCCGACCACTATGCCGACAGCGATGAACACGCCCTGGCCCTGGCCCGGCGCAGCGTGGCCAACCTCAACTGGCGCAAACAAGGCCAGTTGCTGCAACGCACGCCAGTGACGCCGCTGTACAGCGGCGAAGAGTTGTACGGCGTGATCCCGGCCGATGCCAAGCAGCCGTTCGACGTGCGCGAAGTGATTGCGCGACTGGTGGACGGTTCGGTGTTCGATGAGTTCAAGGCGCTGTTCGGCACCACCCTGGTCTGCGGCTTTGCACACTTGCACGGCTACCCGATAGCGATCCTGGCCAACAACGGCATTCTGTTCGCCGAAGCCGCGCAAAAAGGCGCGCACTTCATCGAGCTTGCGTGTCAGCGCGGGATTCCGTTGCTGTTCCTGCAAAACATCACCGGTTTTATGGTCGGCCAGAAGTACGAGGCCGGCGGTATCGCCAAGCACGGGGCCAAGCTGGTCACGGCGGTGGCCTGCGCCAAGGTGCCGAAATTCACCGTGATCATCGGCGGCAGTTTTGGCGCGGGTAATTACGGCATGTGCGGCCGCGCCTACGACCCGCGTTTTTTGTGGATGTGGCCCAACGCGCGCATCGGCGTGATGGGCGCCGAACAGGCGGCCGGCGTGTTGGTGCAGGTCAAGCGCGAGCAGGCCGAACGCGCCGGCAACGGCTTCAGCGCGCAAGAAGAAGCGGCGATCAAACAGCCGATCCTCGACCAGTACGAAACCCAGGGCCACCCGTATTACTCCAGCGCCCGCCTGTGGGATGACGGCGTCATCGACCCGTTGCAGACCCGCGACGTGCTGGCCCTGGCCCTGTCTGCCGCACTGAACGCCCCCATCGAGCCGAGCCGCTTCGGCGTGTTCCGCATGTAAATGGAGCTGTACCCCATGAACGATTTCAACACCCTCGAACTGATCATCGACAGCCGTGGTTTCGCCACGCTGTGGCTCAGTCGCGAAGCCAAGCACAACGCCTTCAACGCCGAGATGATCCGCGAACTGATCATCGCCCTCGACCAGGTGCAGGGCAATGCGTCGCTACGCTTTCTGGTCCTGCGCGGGCGCGGCAAACACTTCAGCGCCGGCGCCGACCTGGCCTGGATGCAACAGTCGGCCGAACTGGATTACGCCACCAACCTCGACGATGCACGCGAACTGGCGGAGCTGATGTACAACCTGGCCAAGCTGAAAATCCCGACGCTGGCAGTGGTGCAAGGCGCGGCCTACGGTGGCGCGCTGGGCCTGATCAGTTGCTGCGACATGGCGATCGGGGCCGATGACGCGCAGTTCTGCCTGTCGGAAGTACGCATCGGTTTGGCGCCTGCGGTGATCAGCCCGTTTGTGGTGCAAGCCATCGGGGAACGCGCGGCGCGTCGTTATGCGCTCACGGCCGAACGCTTTGGCGGCGAACGCGCGCGCGACATCGGCCTGCTGGCGGAAAGCTATCCGGCCGAAACCCTGGATCAACAGGTCGACCACTGGATTGCCAACCTCCTGCAAAACAGCCCGGCAGCGATGCGTGCAAGCAAGGATCTGCTGCGCGAAGTCGGTAACGGCGCCCTCACCCCGGCGCTGCGGCGCTATTGCGAAAATGCCATCGCCCGGATCCGCGTCAGCGCCGAAGGCCAGGAAGGTTTACGCGCATTCCTGCAAAAACGCCCACCCAGCTGGCAGTCGCAGGAGCCACGCTCATGAGCACACTGACCACGATACTGGTGGCCAACCGTGGCGAAATTGCCTCCCGCGTGATGCGTACCGCCAAGGCGATGGGGTTGACCACCGTGGCGGTCCACAGCGCCACCGATCGCGATGCGCGCCATAGCCGCGAAGCCGATATCCGCGTCGACCTGGGCGGCAGCAAAGCGACCGACAGTTACCTGCAAATCGACAAACTGATCGCCGCCGCCCAGGCCAGCGGCGCCCAGGCGATTCATCCGGGCTACGGCTTCCTTTCCGAAAACGCCGGTTTTGCCCGCGCCGTCGAGGCGGCCGGGTTGATCTTCCTCGGCCCGCCCGCCTCGGCAATCGACGCCATGGGCAGCAAATCCGCCGCCAAGTCACTGATGGAAACCGCCGGCGTGCCGCTGGTGCCGGGCTACCACGGCGAAGCTCAGGACCTGGACACCTTCCGCGCCGCCTGCGCGCGCATCGGCTACCCGGTGCTGCTCAAGGCCACGGCCGGTGGCGGCGGCAAGGGCATGAAAGTGGTCGAGGACGTCAGTCAACTGGCCGAAGCCCTGGCTTCCGCCCAGCGTGAGGCGCTGTCGTCCTTCGGCAACGCGCAGATGCTGGTGGAGAAGTACTTGCTCAAGCCACGCCATGTGGAGATCCAGGTATTTGCCGATCAGCAGGGGCACTGCCTGTACCTCAACGAGCGCGATTGTTCGATCCAGCGGCGCCACCAAAAAGTCGTCGAGGAAGCCCCGGCGCCCGGCTTGAGCGCCGACCAGCGCCGGGCGATGGGTGAAGCCGCGGTGCGTGCGGCCCAGGCCATCGGTTATGTGGGCGCGGGCACGGTGGAGTTTTTGCTGGATGCCCGTGGCGAGTTTTTCTTTATGGAGATGAACACGCGGCTGCAAGTGGAACACCCGGTGACCGAGGCGATTACCGGCCTCGACCTGGTGGCCTGGCAGATTCGCGTGGCCCAGGGCGAAGCGCTGCCGATCACCCAGGCGCAGGTGCCGTTGATCGGCCATGCGATCGAGGTGCGCTTGTATGCCGAAGACCCGGCCAATGATTTCCTCCCCGCGACCGGCCACCTGACGCTGTACCGCGAATCCGCACCCGGCCCGGGCCGCCGCGTGGACAGCGGCGTCGAGCAAGGCGACAGCGTTTCGCCCTTCTACGACCCGATGCTCGGCAAGCTGATTGCCTGGGGCGAGGACCGCGAACAAGCGCGGCTGCGGCTGTTGAGCATGCTCGACGAGTTCGCCGTCGGCGGGCTCAAGACCAACCTGGGCTTTGTGCGACGTATCATCGCCCATCCGGCGTTTGCCGCCGCCGAGCTGGATACCGGCTTTATTCCGCGCTATCAGGACGAACTGCTGCCGCTGCCCGGAGCGTTGAGCGATGAGTTCTGGCAGGCCGCGGGTTCGGCCTTCATGCAGAGTCTGCCGGCCGGCGACGGGCCCTGGGCAGACACCCGCGGCTTTCGCGCAGGGCTGCCCGCCGAAGTCTCGCTGCACTTGAGCTGCAACGGCCAGGATCGCCTGGTGACGTTGGCGCAACACACGCCGCGACTGCAAGGCGAACAGCTGCTGATCGACCATCAGGGCGTGCGCCGTGCCCATCTGGCCGTGCGTAGCGCAGGCACGCTGTTCCTGCGCTGGGAGGGCGACATGCATGCCGTCAGCCTGTTCGATCCGATTGCGGCAGTCGAAGCCAACCAATCCCACCAAGGCGGCCTCACCGCGCCGATGAACGGCAGCATCGTGCGGGTGCTGGTGGATGTCGGCCAGACCGTCGAAGCCGGCACGCAGTTGGTGGTGCTGGAGGCGATGAAGATGGAACACAGCATCCGCGCGCCCCAGGCCGGCGTGGTCAAGGCACTGTTCTGCCAGGAAGGCGAAATGGTTGCCGAAGGTTGCGCGCTGGTCGAGCTTGAACCCGCGGACTAGAACTTCGCCGTGGCCTGCACGACGACGCCGAGGATGCGGCAATCGTCGCTGAACAGGCGCTTGGGGTAAGTCGGATTGAGCGGTACCAGGTACAGCTGGCCGCTCTCTTCGCGCAACTGGCGGAAGGTCGCCTGCGGGCTGTGCGCCCACTGCGCGACCACCAGCTTGCCGGGTTCGGCGTCGATGGCCGGGTCCACTAGGATCATCATCCCGGCACCGATGCTCAGGCCACTGGGCGCGGTCATCGCGTCGCCGACCACGGGCAGCCAGTAAGCCTCGCCCTGGGCATGGTAGTCCGTCAGTTCGAAGCGCGCCGCGCCGTAGGCCGGGCGCTCTTCGCGAAGTTCGCACACGCCTTTCCAATCGCTGACCGGGTAGCGGAAGTACGGGTTGTAGTGTGGTGGCCCAACCGGCAGCGCATCGGCCTTGCGACGAATATCCAGCGCGACTTCCAGGGAGCCCAGCCCCAGCGCTTCCAGCACCCGGTTCATGTCCGCCAGGCTTGGCACCCGGCGCTTGTTCAGCCAATGCCCGACACCGCCCTGGGACATGCCAAGGCGTTCGGCCAGTTCATCCTGCGTGACCTTGCGGTCTTTCATGTTGGCCCTGACCAACGCGATCCATTTATCCATGGGGCCTGACAATACGTCGCGTATTTTTCAGGGCAATAAACAGTTTGTAGTAATCCATAAAACGACATAAATACGATACGTACTATCATCGGGTATCAGCGTTTCGACACCCAACCCGAGTACCGCCCTATGACGACAAGCCCGTATCGCCTGCCCTGCGAACCCGAATCCCATGAGCTGCTCGACATGCGCAGCAGCGGCGCCGCCCAACGTGCGCTGGATTACTATTTGAAAGAAGAGATGTGCGCCTCGGCCCCGAACGACGCCTTCTTCAGCATCAAGCCCGGTGTCAGCCCGGAGGAAGCCCTGGTGCATGCCTCGGACCTGTTACGCAGCGCGGCTGCCACAGCCTACGAATCGGCGAGCAGCCATCAAGGCAACCAGCGTGACCTGGCATTTTCAGTGGTGTATTTGATTGATATGGCGAAGGCGATGGTGGAGCGATCGTTGCAGGCGCCGCAGGCTCAGGACGGTGCATGAGCCACGCGAAAGAAAAATATTTCTATCCCACGGATAAAAACATTTGACTTGCAAATGATAATGATTATTATTGGACCAAGCTGATCGCGAGATCAGTCGATAGACCAAGGGACCTTAGGTCGGACTCTTGGAATATCTCCTCATCAGGCTAATCACGGTTTTTGACCCGGCTCTTTGGCCGGGTCTTTTTTTTGCCAGTGTTTCTGGCTTGGCTTCAGGCTAATGAAGACTGTGTGTTGCTTGATGGCACGCATGATAGCAAAAGACCATCGTCAAAAGAAAGTCGGGCGACCGCTCTGGCTCAGACCTTTGCGAAATAGCACTTGAGAATCAATCTCATAGATTCTAAGCTGCTGCGGCGTCAAGGATGACGCCCCCCTCCTCCCGCAACAATTTTGCATCCGGATTTTGCCCGGCCTCTGTGTAAGATAACCGCCACAACACTCATACTCAGGCAGCCAGACTATGACCGTGGCCTTGACCTCCATCAAAATCAGCACCAACTTCGACAGCGGCAACATCCAGGTTCTGGATGCCAGCGATGCCTATCACTTGTTGCTGGCAATCAAACCCGATACCCGCAGTCACCATTTCCAATGGTTCCACTTCAAGGCCGAAGGCATGCACGTGGGCCACACCCACACCTTCCGCCTGAGCAATGCCGGGCAATCGTCCTATAAACACGCCTGGAGCGGCTACAACGCCGTGGCGTCGTATGACCATGTCAATTGGTTCCGGGTGCCTACGCGTTTCGACGGCGAAACCCTGCACATCAGTCTCGAAACCCGTGAGAAACACGCCTGGTTTGCCTACTTCGAACCCTACAGCCGCGAGCGCCACGACTGGCTCATCGACCAGGCGCTGAACCATGCCGGCACCCGCTTGCTGGCCACCGGTAAAAGTGTCGAAGGCCGCGATATCCAACTGTTGCGCCGTGGCAAAGGTGGCGAAGGTCGGCGCAAGGTGTGGATCATCGCCCAGCAGCACCCCGGCGAGCACATGGCCGAATGGTTTATGGAAGGCATCATCGAACGCCTGCAGCAGGACGGCGACGCCGAGCTGAAAAAGCTGTTGGCCGTCGCCGACCTGTACCTGGTGCCGAACATGAACCCCGACGGCGCGTTTCACGGCCACCTGCGCACCAACGCCATGGGCCAGGACCTCAATCGCGCCTGGCAGAGCGCCAGCCAGGAGATCAGCCCGGAAGTGCTGTTCGTCCAGACGCAAATGGAAAAGTATGGCGTCGACCTATTCCTCGATATCCACGGTGACGAAGAAATCCCCTACGTATTCGCCGCCGCCTGCGAAGGCAACCCCGGTTACACCCCGCGTATCGAAGCCCTGGAAAAGCACTTTCGCAGCCACCTGAGCGCCTTGACCCGTGACTTCCAGACCACCCACGGCTACACCCGCGACCTGCCGGGCGAAGCCAATATGACCCTGGCCTGCAATGCCGTCGGTGAGAAGTACGACTGCCTGTCGCTGACCCTGGAGATGCCCTTCAAGGACAACGACGACGCGCCCAACCCGAACACCGGCTGGTCGGGCAAACGCTCGATGCAGTTGGGCAAGGATGTGTTGAGCAGCGTGGCCGATATCGTCGGCCTGTTGCGCTGAATGTGGCGAGCGTGCTCGCCACACGGATCAAGCGCGGGCCTCAGTCCTGGGTGCCCGTCATGCTCTGCAGCACGCCGTCACGGCGAATCAACCCATGGAACAGCGCCGCCGCCAGGTGCAACAACACCGTGAAAAACAGCACGTAGGCGAGATAGCCATGGGCCTTGCGCAGCACCGCGAACAGCGGTGCGTTGGCCGACACCAGCGCCGGCAGTTGCACCGAATGGCTGAGCATCACCGGGTCGCCCGCCGCCGAAATCATCGCCCAGCCGAGCAGCGGCAACACCAGCATCAAGGCATACAGCAGCCAATGGGAAGCCTTGGCCGCCAACACTTGCCATCGCGGCAAATCGCCAGGCAACGGCGGTTGGCGCGTGGAAAAACGCACCGCCAAACGCACGATCACCAACGCCAGGATCGCGATACCCAGCGGTTTGTGCAGGTGGATCAACCATTCATGCCGTTCGGAAACCGACGCTGCCAGGCCCGCGCCGATAAACAGCATGGCGATGATCATCAGCGCCATCAGCCAGTGCAGCAGGCGTGCCAGGGGGGCGAAAAACCGTGGTTGGGCATTCATGGCTTCGACTCCTGAGGGGTGCGGTGCAACGGGCTGACTTCTGCGGCGCGGCGCAGGTAGGAACTGGCGTAGGCGGCCGAACGCGCGGCCAATAGCGGGTCATTCGAAGCCTCGATGACGCTTGGCAGAATCAGCGGATCGAAGTTGATGTCGCGGCAATCGCCGTCTGCTTGCGCTTGGCTGCTTTGCAGCACCAGGGTGCCGGCGTTGAGTATTTTGTGCTCACCGATCCAGGGTTTGCTTGCATCGTCGAGCGGATCGCCGGGGTTGGCCAGGGTCAGATTCAACTGCCAACGCAGCGGTCCGGAAGCCAGGCGTTGCACCAGGTCTTTTTCCAGGAAGTCACTGCCGGCTGGCGCGGTATCGCCCACAGCATCCTGGCTTTGCGCGACAACCGCCCAACGCACGGCCTGGCGCTTGCCATCGGCGCCCACCAGGAAAAACGCGTTGATGCCGTTGTAGGTTTCCGTCGCATAGCTCGCGGATGGCTTGGCCGTCTTGACCCACGCCAGGAACGGCGCGGCCTCGGGATGGGCCGCAAAGAACGCCGGCATATTCGCCGGGTTGGGCTTGCCGGTGGCCGGATCGGGCGCGCCGGCCTTGAGCAGTTGATAGAACGCCTCGGGGGTGCCCACCGGAAACACCGGCATGCTGTTCATCCCGGTGCGCCACTGCTGGCCGTTGGCCTGGCTGAATTGCACGGCAAAACTGCGGATCGGCACACTGCTGTCCGGCGCGTAGGGGTTACCGCTGGGCAAGGCAAACCGGCCGGTCAATGGGGTCCTGGCCGCATTGAATACCTGGGCACTGGAGTAGGCACGCGCCTCGGCGCTGCTCTCGAAGTACCCCGCGACACACACGCCCTTGGCATGGTTGCGCCGAAACCCCGGGTGGATGCCGTTATTGGTTTCCAGGGCATTGACCAGGGTTTTGGGCTGCAGGCGTTGTGGGTCGAAGGTGCCGTTGACGTAGGCAAACGCCCCGGCGACAGCCGCTACCACGCCACCGATACACGCCAGCCTGATCGCCAGGCTGGCCGTGCTGAGTGGCGGACGGGGCGGTGATGAGTGATCTACCATGAAAAGCTCCAGGGCACATGGCCAAGGGGAAATTGAGCTATGAGACGAATCCCATGTAGGTTTATTCCTCCTTCACTGTAGTTTTTTTTCAGAGCAGCCCAGCGCCGAGTCCTTGGCCCTCCTACACCCGATTAAACGCGGCCGGTCGCTTGTCGAGAAACGCCTGCATGCCCTCCTGCTGATCGGGCGTGGCGAACAGACTGTGGAACAGTCGGCGTTCCAGCCGCACGCCCTCGTGCAGCCCGAGCTGCAGGGATTGCTCGACCGCCTCGCGCGCCGCCCGGGTGGCCAGGCGAGAAAAACCGGCGATTTGCGCGGCCACCGCCAGCGTCTGCTCCAGCAAGCTCGCCGCCGGATAGACACGCGACACCAACCCGGCCTGTTCAGCCTCATGAGCCGTCATCGGCCGCCCGGTCAGCACCAGATCCATGGTCTTGGCCTTGCCGATCAAGCCTGTCAGACGTTGGGTCGCCCCCATGCCAGGGATCACGCCGAGCTTGATCTCCGGCTGGGCAAAGGTGGCGCTATCGGCGGCAAAGATCATGTCGCACATCAGCGCCAGTTCGCACCCTCCGCCGAAGGCGTAACCGTTGACGGCGGCGATGGTCGGCGTGCGCAAGCGGGTAAATGCCTCCCAGCCGACGAAGTAATCCTCGTTGAGCATGTCCTGATAGGTCTTGCCGCTCATCTCCTTGATATCGGCTCCGGCGGCAAAATACTGCGCACCGCCGGTGATGACAAAACACCCGACCTGAGGGTCCTGGTCCAGGGCCTCCAGACAAGAAACCAGCTCGGTCATCAGCGCCGAGTTCAGCGCATTCTTGACCTGGGGACGATTGAGCCTGACCAGGACCACCCGACCCTGACGCTCGATCACTACATTCATAGGCACCTCCATTGATTGATATCGTTTAATGAACACACACGCTTCACGAATCCCAGATCGCGCCATAGGCGGGTATCCCCCGGGCTTCCAGCTCTTGCACGACCTGCTGCGTCAGTCGTTGGTTGGCGATACAGATCACAGCCTCCGCGCCACAGGCTTGCACCGCGCCGTAGGCCAACTGCACCAGGTCAGGTTTGCCGCGCTCATCGGTGTCCCAGATCAAGGCGCCGGGCTGGGCACGCAGGATCTCGTCGACCCATTCGTCGCCGTAGGTCTTGCGCGGGCTGCGGGTCGACCAGATCAGCTGGATCGGCAGCCGCGCCGCAAGTAAATGCGGCATGACCGGGCCGATCCCGCTGCCGGTGGCGACGTACACCACCGACTTGAACAGGGTTTCCACATGGGCCACGCCAGCGGTGGTGATGCCCTTGACCCACACATGGCGCGGCAGGTCCTCGATAAACCGCCCCGTCCAATCCCCGGCGCGGGAAATGGTCAGCCGAAACCCGGTTTGGCCCGGTGTGGGGATGTTGGCAAACGAGTGCCACTCCAACAGCGGATGTCGGCTGATCGCGGTCGACGAACCGGCGAATGGCGTGGTGTGGGTAAAGCGCGTAATCACCGCATGCCCGGAAGGCCGCGTGTGCTCAACGGCGACCTTGCGCAGCCGCAGCCAGGGCAGCGCGATGCTCAGCGTCAACAGCACCAGCATCCAGAACGCGCCACTGTGCAGCAGGCTCGCACCGCGTTCGACGGACGCCAGCAAGGTCTGCGCCCAGAACAACAGCAACGCGGCCCACCCCGCAAACCGATGAACCCGCTCGAAGCCATTGTGAAATCGCCCCCGGATGCGCGGTTGCGCCATGCCCACCATCAACAGCAACACGCCGAGCAGCGTCGCGCCAAGCCACAACCCGGTGGACGAAACGCCGCCTGGCCGCTGCAGATAGTCCGCGGCCTGCACACCGACCCACCCCGCGAACCAGCCCGTGGCCGCCAGGGCCGCGCCACTGTGCAGCCCGCCGACGTGGTACACCTTGGCCGCGCTGCGCCGCACACGCAGCGGCCAGGTGACGGGGATGCGCGTCGCCAGCCAGAACAACGCATTGATCAGGTATTGCTGGCGAATCAGGATGGCCAGCGACAGGTTGATCAGCACCAGCGCCGACAACGTCTGGGCGCTGACGCCCTGCAGGCCGACGCCCAGCACCGCAAACGCCAGGTTGCTGAGCAACACCAACGCTGCCAGGCGGTTGTAGTAGGAAAACACCGGCAACGCCGTCCAGCGCCGCCAGAGCGCCGGCTTGGGCGGCACCACGGTTTGGCTCAGGGCATCAAGCATGGCCGGGCTCCTGCACCGCGAACGCCTGCACGGCCACCCATCTTTCACGCGCCCGTTGCAGCAACAGCGCCTTGTCGATCTTGCCGCGGGCGGTCAGTGGAAAATGCTCCACTGCGTCGATCAGCGCCGGCACGCAGTAGTAGGCCAGGCGCTGCTCGCATTGGCGTCGGCAGGACGCCACGTCGGCGCTGGCCGGCGAAACAAAGGCGACCAAGGTGCGGCTGTCGAGTTTTAGCGTGACGGCCCGCGTGCAGCCATCGCCGGCTTCCAGGGCGCTGGACACCGCGTCCAGCTCCACCCGGAACCCGCGGACTTTCACTTGGTCATCGACGCGCCCCAGGTGCTCGAGTTGCCCGTCGGCCGTCCAGCGTCCCAGGTCGCGTGTGCGGAACATCATGGCGTCGCCGCCCACAAAGGGGTCCGGGCGGTACCGTTCGTGGGTCAATGCGCGGTTGTTCAGGTAGCCCGCCGTTACCCCGGCGCCGCCCGCCCACATTTCCCCGGCTTGCCCCGCCTCACAGGGGCGGCCCTGTTCGTCGAGCACATACACGCTGTTGTTGGGGGTCGGCTGGCCGATGGTCAATGGGGTGCCAGGCACATGCCGATGCAGCGTATTGACGATGGTGGTTTCGGTGGGGCCGCAGCCGTTGTAGAACGTGCAATGCGCCGCCCAACGCTCGGCCAGGGCCTGGGAACAGGGTTCTCCGGCGACCGCGACCACCTGGAGATCGGGGCACTGCCGAGGATCGAGGCCGGCCAGGATCGAAGGGGTTGCGATCAACACATGGCACTGTGCAGCGGTCTGCGCAATGGCTTTACCGCGAATCAGCAAGGTCGCGCCATGGGCCAGGCAGCCGAGTATTTCCCAGGCCGCCATGTCGAAGCCGATATTGAGGATCTGCCCGACGTTGCGGCCCGGCGCCATGCCCATCCGCCCAGGCTGCGTCAACAGGATGTTGCATACGTTACGGTGACTGACACACACGCCGTTGGGGCGCCCCGTGGTGCCGGACGTGAACAGCACGAAACACAGGTCGTGGGTGTCGACGACGGCGCCCACCGGCTTATTGTCCTGGGCGATCCAGGGCACTTCGGCCAGGAACGTGTCCAGGCACAAGCTGCGATGGGCGGCGTCTGACGGGATGCGATCCGCCAGGTGCGACAGGGTCAGGATCAGCGGGCTGGTCAATGACTCGAGGACCATGGCCAGTTGCAGGGGCGGGACGATTCTGGCGTCCTGCGGCACATACGCGGCGCCGACCTTCAACACGGCCAACAGGCCCACCAGCATGGGGATCGAACGCTCGACGAACAGCGCCACAGTGTCGCCGCGTTTGACGCCCTGCTCGATCAAGCCCGCGGCCAAACGATTGGCTTGGCGGTCGAGTTGTTCGTAACTGATGCGCTGCCCCGCACACACTGCCGCCGTCGCATGCGGTGCCAGCGCCGCTTGCGCTTCGATGGCGTGGTGGATACAGGCGGCGCTCGGCGGGGTCGATGGGCCAAAGCCCCATTGCTCAACCAAGGCGCGCTGCAGGACAGGCAGAGGCGCCAGCATGGGCGGGGAAAAAAGCGGTTTTTCGGTCGGTGAAAACATCATGGATACACCCTCATCGGTTGACTGCCGAAAAATGGCTGGCAGGTACGAGGGTGGATTGAGGTACGAGCCTGCGATTACAGGCGCTCAGGCTTTACAGAAACTTCTCACCGACACGCGTAAAGTTTCTTTTCATCGCGAGTGGAATAACCTACAGGGAGCAGCGTCTACCTGCACACAACCGGTTAGACTCGACTCCCCATGCATGAACTCGACGAACAGTTACGTGAACTCATCCCCAGGCTGCGGCGCTTTGCCCTGTCCCTGAGCCGTAACGCCAGCAGCGCCGACGACCTGGTGCAATCGACCCTGGAACGGGCGATCACCCGCTGGGCCGACAAAACCGTCGACGGCGACCTGCGCGCCTGGCTGTTCTCGATCCTCTACCGGCAGTTCCTCGATGCCCATCGGCGCACCCGGCGCTATGCGCGCATGCTCGAGTTCTTCACCGGCCGCGACGATGTGCAGCCGTCGGTCGAACGCACGGTAATCGCCCAGTCGACCCTGCAAGCCTTCGACCGGCTCAACAGCGAACAGCGCGCCCTGCTGTTGTGGGTGTCGGTCGAAGGCTTGAGCTACAAGGAAGTCGCGCAGATTCTTGACGTGCCCATCGGCACTGTGATGTCGCGTCTGTCCAGGGCGCGCCAAGCCCTGCGTCAACTCAGCGATGGCGAAATGACCAGCCCTTCCCTGCGGATACTCAAATGATCAGCCTGCCCCCCAGCGAACGCGATTTGCATGCCTACGTCGACCAGCAACTGCCGGAGAGCGATCGACGCGTGCTGGAAACCTACTTGGCCGCCCACCCCGAGGTCGCCGCCCAGGTGCATGCCTGGCAGCAGGACGCGCACGTATTGCGCGCCGCCTTGAGTGGCGCGTTGCAGCAGCCGGCCAACCCGGCCCTGGACCCGGCGCTGATCCGCCAGCGCATCAAGCAGCAGTCGCGCCGCCATTTCGCCACGGCGGCGGTGTTGCTGATGGCGGTCAGCCTCGGCGGCCTGGGTGGCTGGCAGGCGCGCGAAGCCACGCAACCGCCCATGCTGCCCATGGCCGATGCCATGCAGGCTTACCGCCTGTTTGCCCAGGACGGTGTGCTGCCCGCCGACTATCACGCCCAGGGCAACGCCACGATGCAAACCTGGCTCGACCGCTATTTCAACCAGGCCCAGCGTCTACCCGACTTGAGCCAGGCGGGTTTCACCGCCGTCAGCGGGCGCTTGCTCAGCACCGAACAAGGCGCAGCGGCGATGGTGCTGTACGAGGATCGGCAAGGCCGGCACATCAGTTTCTACATCCGCCCGCCGGGCCCGGAAAATAACTTCCTGCCCCGCGGCAGCCGCAGCGCCGATGGTTTGCTCGCCGAGTACTGGTCCGGCGGCGGGTACAACTACGCAATGGTCAGCCCGCAGGGGCTGCCGACCACGCCGCTGCTGCAGTTCTGAAGCCCACGCCCCGTAAAGGCCATGCGTTTTCGAGATGGCTGGCGGCGCGCTTCGCTATTGGTCAAATCCCGATTGTCGCCCTAAAGTGAGCGACCACCGCACACAGAGTGACTCCCCTTGGCGCCGCGTTCCCTGATCCGTCGTTTGCTCGGTAAAAAACACCCCACCCACGACGACTCCCCCATCCCCACCTTCTTTCAGACCAAGGCCGAGCAGCACGGCTATACCCTCAGCGCCGCACAGGCCCGGGCGATTGCGGCGATGGCGCGCGAGACCCACCACCTGCTCGCCGGCCAGCCCACCCGCAGCCTGTATTTGCACGGGCCGGTGGGGCGCGGCAAAAGTTGGCTGCTGGACGGGTTTTTCCAGGCATTGCCGATCGCCGAAAAACAACGCGTGCATTTCCATGATTTTTTCGCCCGCCTGCACCGGGGCATGTTCGCCCACCGTCAGCACCACGACGCACTGGCGGTGACCCTGGATGCGCTGCTGGACGGCTGCCGCGTGCTGTGTTTCGACGAATTCCATGTCCACGATATCGGCGATGCGATGCTGATCAACCGCCTGTTCAAGGCGTTGTTCCAACGTCGCGTCCTGGTGCTGGTGACGTCCAATTATCCGCCGCAAGGGCTGTTGCCCAACCCGCTGTACCACGAGCGATTCAAGCCGGTGATCGACCTGATCGCAGCGCGCATGGACGTGCTGGAAGTCAGCTCGCCCAAGGACTTTCGCAGCCTGCCCCAGGCCCATGCCGAACAGCGCTTCAGCAGCGGTCGGTACGTGTGGCCGGGGACACCGGCGCAGCGAACCGCGCTCGGGCTGCCGGCCACGGATTGCCCGGCGCAGGCGCTGACGGTCGGCAACCGCCAGTTGCGCTGCCGCAGCCAGCAGGCACGGCGCATCGCCTTCACCTTCCATGACCTCTGCGAACAACTCACGGCGGTGATGGATTACCTGCTGCTGTGCCAGGACTTCGACGAGTGGATCATCGACGGGCTGCCGCACCTGGCAGACTGCCCGATCGCCGTGCAACAGCGCTTTATCAACCTGGTGGACGTGCTCTACGACCAGGATAAACAGCTGATCCTGATCGGCGCGCACCCGCTGGAGCAGGCCTTGAGCGGCCAGGCCATCGATCTGGCGCGCACCGCCAGTCGCCTGAACCAATTGCAGGCGGTCCACCCGCAACACACACCCGACCCGGTATCATGAGCGCCTTTTTACGCCCCCTTGCCGAGTGACCGCGCCGTTCATGAATACCCTCGCCCAACTCAAGGCCGGCCAATTGGCCGGCATCCAGCGCCTGGACCTGTCCTGTGGGCTGACCGAATTCCCCCGGGAAATCTTCGAACTGGCCGACTCCCTGGAAATCCTCAACCTCAGCGGCAACGCCCTGAGCAGCCTGCCCGACGACCTGCATCGCCTGCCGCACCTGCGCGTGCTGTTCTGCTCGGACAACGCCTTTACCGAACTGCCGGCCTGCCTGGGCCAATGCGCAAAGCTGAGCATGATCGGCTTCAAGGCCAACCGCATCCGCCACGTGCCGGCCGCCGCGTTGCCGCCGCTGTTGCGCTGGTTGATCCTCACCGATAACTGCATCAGCCAACTGCCCGACGAATTGGGCGAGCGGCCGCTGCTGCAAAAACTGATGCTGGCCGGCAACCACCTGGCGCACCTGCCGCCAAGCCTGGCCAGTTGTCACAACCTGGAGCTGATCCGCATCGCCTCCAACCGCCTCACCGGCCTGCCCGATTGGCTCCTGGCGCTGCCCAGCCTGACCTGGCTGGCCTACGCCGGCAACCCGGTGGAAATGGCGGCGGACGTGGCCGCCGACGATGCGACGCCCGACATTCCATGGTCGGCGCTGGAACTGGCCGAGGTGCTCGGGGAAGGCGCCTCCGGGGTGATCCGCAAGGCGCTCTGGCAGCCCTCGGCCAAGCCGGTGGCGGTCAAGCTGTACAAAGGCAGCATCACCAGCGACGGCTCACCGCTGCACGAAATGCAGGCATGCATTGCCGCCGGGTTGCACCCCAACCTGATCAAGGTGGAAGGCCGCGTGGTTGGCCACCCCGACGACCAGGCCGCGCTGGTGATGGACCTGATCGAGCCGAGCTACCGCAACCTCGCCGCCCTGCCGAGCCTGGCGTCCTGCACCCGCGACATCTACGAACCGGCTACCCGCTTCAGCCTCGCGGTGGCATTGCGCATGGCTCGCGGCATCGCCTCGGTGGGCGCGCACCTGCACCGCCATGGCATCACCCATGGCGACCTGTACGGCCACAATATTCTGTGGAACGCGGCGGGCGACTGCTTGCTCGGGGATTTCGGCGCGGCGTCGTTCCATGCCACCGCCGACACCGTAGAAACCCGGGCACTGCAACGCATTGAAGTGCGTGCGTTCGGAGTGTTGCTCGGGGAGTTGTTGCAGCGGATCGACGTAGGCTTGAGCGACACCACACGCCAGATCCTGGAAGGCTTGCAGGCCCGCTGCTGTCAGCCCGAAGTGCTGGCGCGGCCGGGCTTCGAGGAAGTCGAAGCGCTACTGCAATCTATTCCACAGCACTGAACCCAATGTGGGAAGGGGCTTGCTCCCGATGGCTGTGGCCCATTCAACATCATCGTTGACTGACACACCGCTATCGGAAGCAAGCCCCCTCCCACAGTTTTGAGCGCGTTTATTCAGGCATGGATCAGCCGGCCAGGCCGACGAACATATCCTGCACGTCGTCATGGTTGTCCAGGCCTTCGAGGAAGGCTTCGACTTCAGCCATCTGCTCGTCGGTCAACCCCGTCACCGGGTTCTTCGCGATATAGCCCAGTTTGGCCGACAGCACGGTAAAACCCTGCTCCGGCAGCGCTTTCTGCACGGCGTCGAGGTCGGTGGTTTCGGTGATGAACAGGGTGGTGCCCTCTTCTTCGCCCTCTTCGAAATCCTGGGCGCCGGCTTCAATGGCCGCCATTTCAGGATCGGCGTCCGGGCTGTCCGGCGCGGCTTCGATCAGGCCGACGTGGTTGAAGTCCCAGGCCACGGAGCCGGAAGCGCCCAGTTGGCCCTTGCGGAACGCCACGCGGATTTCCGCCACGGTGCGGTTGATGTTGTCGGTCACGCACTCAACGATCAGCGGCACCTGATGCGGGGCGAAGCCTTCGTAGGTCACGCGGTGGTACTGCACGGTTTCCCCGAGCAGACCGGCGCCTTTCTTGATGGCGCGGTCCAGGGTTTCCTTGGGCATCGAGGCTTTTTTGGCCTGCTCCACCACCAGACGCAAGTGGGCGTTGGTCGCGGTGTCGGCACCGTTACGGGCAGCGATGGTGATCTCTTTCACCAGTTTGCCGAAGATCTTGCCCTTGGCATTGGCTGCCGCTTCTTTATGTTTGACTTTCCACTGTGCGCCCATGACTTGCTCTCTTCCTCATGCATCGCGCCGAGACGTCTACTGGCCGGCGCTTTGGGGGCAGAGTTTATAGGGCAAAAACGCAACGTTCCACCAAAAAACCTTCACGGCGCCAGCTCGAAAAACGCCTGAATCAAACGCAGCGACCGACGGCGCTCCATGCACCCCAACATGTGTCGGTTGAGCAGCCCCTGCCCGTGGATCGGCAGCGCACACACGCGTGGGTCCGGGCTGACCTCCATCGAGGACACCACGCCAACCCCCAACTCGGCGGCAACGGCTTCGGTCACCGCTTCACGGCTGTCCAGCTCCAGCAGCACTTTCGGCTGCACCCCGGCGCCGAGGCAGGCGTGATCGAAGGTGCGCCGGGTAATGGAGCCCGGCTCGCGCAGCACCATGATCACCTCGTGCAATTGCTCCAACTGAATGCCCTGGGCCAGCGTCGCCCACGGGTGGCTGGCCGGCACCAACGCGCAGATCCGCGATTCGCCCAGCGCCTGCAAGTGCAGGCCGTTGCGTGGTTCGACTTCGGTGAGCACCGCCACATCCGCATGCTCGGACAGCAGCGCTGCCAGGGTTTCCTGGGCATTGCCCAGGCGCAGGTTCACGGTGATCCCTGGGTAGCGCGCGCGCAGGCTGGCGATCATCGGCATCACCAGGTGCGGTCCGTCCGCCGCCACTTCGAGGCGCCCGCTGAGCAACTGCCGATTGGCCTCCAGCAGGGCCTGGGCTTCGTCCACCAGGCCAAAGATCGCCCGGGTGATCGCTGCCAGGCGTGTCCCCTCTTCGGTCAACTCGACGCGCCGCGCGGTGCGGCGCAACAAGGGGATCTGGTAGTGCTCTTCGAGGGCCTTGATGTGCCCGGTCACCGCCGGCTGGCTGATGAACAACCGCGCCGCGGCGCGGGTAAAGCTGCCCTCGCGGGCCACTGCGTCGAATGCGCGCAGTTGGAACAAATTCATGTTGAGTGACCTTTCTATCGGCCTGACTGATAGCTCGCATAACAACAAACAATTTGATTGATGACAAGCCAAACTGCAATTTAGGCGCCGTAACGTCCACCCCGAACACTTTGCGAGGACTTGAAATGAGCAGCGCCGCGCCGATCCTGCTGACCCCAGGCCCCCTGACCACCTCTGCCCGCACCCGCCAGGCAATGCTGGTGGACTGGGGTTCATGGGATGAGCGCTTCAATCAACTGACCGCCAGCGTCTGCTCGCAACTGCTGGCGATCCTCAACGGCGCCGCCACTCACCATTGCGTGCCATTGCAAGGCAGCGGCACCTTCGCCGTCGAAGCAGCCATCGGCACCCTGGTGCCACGCAACGGCAAGGTGTTGGTGCTGATCAACGGCGCCTATGGCAAGCGCCTGGCGAAGATCTGCGAAGTGCTCGGCCGCGATTTCAGCACCTTTGAAACCGCCGAGGACGAACCCACTACCGCCGCCGACGTCGACCGCCTGCTGCACGCCGACCCGGCCATCACTCACGTCGCGTTGGTCCATTGCGAAACCAGTACCGGCCTGCTCAACCCGCTGCCGCAGATCGCCCAGGTGGTCAAAGAGCATGGCAAGCGCCTGATCGTCGACGCGATGAGTTCCTTCGGCGCGCTGCCGATCGATGCCCGCGAAGTACCGTTCGACGCCCTCATCGCCGCCTCGGGCAAGTGCCTGGAAGGCGTGCCGGGCATGGGCTTTGTCTTCGCTGAAAAACACGCGCTGGGCGCCGCCCAAGGCAACTGCCACTCCCTGGCGCTGGACCTGTTCGAGCAGCACGAGTACATGGCCAGGACCGGCCAGTGGCGCTTCACCCCACCGACCCACGTGGTCGCCGCGCTGCACGAAGCGCTGCTGCAATACCACGAAGACGGCGGCCTGCCCGCGCGCCAGCGACGCTATGCCAACAATTGCCAGGTGCTGCTGGACGGCATGGCCGAACTGGGCCTGCGCAGCTTCCTGTCGGCGGCGATCCAGGCACCGATCATCGTCACCTTCCACGCGCCGACAGACCCGCGCTACCAGTTCAAGGCGTTCTACGAACGGGTCAAGGCCAAGGGTTTCATTCTGTACCCCGGCAAATTGACCGAGGTGGACACCTTTCGCGTGGGCTGCATCGGCCACGTCGATGTGGCCGAGATGCGCGCGGCGGTCGCGGCCATTGCGCAGGCGCTGCACGCGATGCAAGTGCTGGACATCTGATTGCCCTTTTTACCCCCAGGATCTGAACCATGAACTATCAACACCCCGATACCCTGCAGGCTGTCATCCTCGACTGGGCCGGCACCGTGGTCGACTTCGGCTCGTTCGCGCCGACGCAGATTTTTGTCGAAGCCTTCGCCGAGTTCGGCGTCCAGGTCTCCATCGAAGAAGCCCGTGGCCCGATGGGAATGGGCAAATGGGACCATATCCGCACCCTGTGCAACCAGCCGCAGGTCGCCGAGCGTTACCGCCAGGCGTTCGGCCGCATGCCCAGCGACGAGGACGTGACCGCGATCTACCAGCGCTTCATGCCGCTGCAGATCGAAAAGATCGCCGAGCACTCGGCGCTGATCCCCGGCGCCCTCGACTGCATCGCTGTGCTGCGTGCGCAAGGGCTCAAGATCGGCTCCTGCTCCGGCTATCCCAAGCAAGTGATGGACAAGGTCGTCGCGCTGGCCGCCACCAACGGCTACGTCGCCGACCATGTGGTCGCCACCGACGAAGTGCCCAACGGCCGCCCATGGCCGGCGCAGGCCCTGGCCAACGTGATCGCCCTGGGCGTTGACGATGTGGCGGCATGCGTCAAGGTCGACGACACCGTACCGGGCATTCTCGAAGGCCGTCGCGCCGGGATGTGGACCGTGGCGCTGACCTGCTCCGGCAACGCCCTGGGCCTGACCTACGCGCAGTTCCGCGCCCTGGACAGCGCCGGCCTGGCCCATGAGCGCACGCGTATCGAAGCGATGTTCGAAGGTTCGCGCCCGCACTACATGATCGACACCATCAGCGACCTGCCAGCGGTGATCGCCGACATCAACCAGCGCCTGGCCCGCGGTGAAATGCCGCAAAGCCACTGATCGAGGTCAACTCAACGGCATTCGCGCCGAGCAAACCCTGCAAAACAGGCTTACAGTAAAAGGACTTCGTCGCCAAAGAACGGAGGTTTGCCCTGATGAGTGAGGAATCAAGCGATGCCGTGGAAAAATTCCGATTCACGTTACAGCACCATGTCGATTGCGTTGCACTGGTTGATGGTGGTGTTGCTGGCGGTGGTCTACGCCTGTATTGAGTTTCGCGGGATCTTCCCCAAAGGCAGTGGTGGGCGAGCGCTGATCGTGGAAATGCACTTCATGTTCGGCCTGACCGTGTTTGTGCTGGTCTGGCTGCGCCTGTTTGCCCGCTCGCTGGGGGTCGCGCCGAAAATCGTACCGGCACCGCCGCAATGGCAGAGCCTGCTGGCGACCCTGATGCACTTTGCACTGTATGCCTTCATGATCGGCATGCCGATCGCTGGCTGGCTGATCGTCAGCGCCCAAGGGCATTCCGTGATGTTCTATGGGATCGAGTTACCGCCCCTGATCGGCGAAAACAAGGACTTGTCCAAGCAGATCAAAGAGTGGCACGAACTGGGCGGCTCCATCGGTTATTGGTTGATCGGCCTGCATGCCGTGGCAGGTCTGTACCACCACTACTTCATCCGCGATAACACCGTGTTGCGCATGCTGCCCAAGCGTTAGGCAGCCAACCCTCGGCGGCCTTGCAAGCCGCCGGTGTGGACGAAGATCAGACGCGTGCCGGGAGGGAAGCGTCCGGCTTCGACCTGTTGCTTCAACGCCAGCAGTGCCTTGCCGGTATAGAGCGGCTCCAGCGGCAGGCCGCAGGCCCGTTGCGTGGTCTCGATAAAGTCGAGCAACCACGGGTCGACCTTGGCGAAGCCGCCCCGGCTGGCGTCCAACAACGCAAAGCCGTCCTGCACGATGGCGCGCACGTTCTGCGCCACGCCGTGATCGTCCGGCACCGCCATTGCACCGTATACCGGATGTCTCCCCGCCTCGGCCAGCGCCAGCCCGGCCACAGTCGTACCGGTGCCTGCCGCCAGCCACCATGCGTCGTAATCGTCCCACCCCACGTTGCTCAATTGCGCACGCGCCTGCTCGACCAATACGCCGCAACCCAACGCCCCGGCGGTGCCCCCACCGCCTTCGGGCACCGGGTAGAGATGGGGATAGTGTTCGTGCCACGGCTGCCAGAAACCGGGTTCATGCCGCGCGCGGTAGCCGCCATAGCCCAGCCAATGCAACTGCATGCCGAAGGCTTTCAAATCGAGAACGGTGGGCGTGTCTTGGGGATGGCCGCGCAACAGGCCGACGGTGGGAAAATCAAAACGCTTGCCGGCCGCCGCCAGCGCATGCAGGTGGTTGGAGTACGCCCCGCCGAGGCTGATGATCCCGTCGGCACCGGCCTGTTGCGCCAGGGCCAGGTGTTCGCTGAGCTTGAACCACTTGTTGCCGCTGATCAGCGGGTCGATGCGGTCCAGGCGCAGCACGGCCAATTCGACCCCGTTCAGCCAATCCAGCGGCAGCGGTTCCAGGGGCGCATGGGGGAGCCAGTCGAAAGGGCCCATCGGCGCAAGTCCGTATGAAAAAGGGGCAGTAGTCTAACACTGCCCCTTCTCGGCGTTTTACAACTCAGCTGCCAGGCGCGAGCCCTGGTTGATGGCGCGCTTGGCGTCGAGTTCGGCGGCGACGTCGGCACCGCCGATCAGGTGCACGTTCTGGCCCGCTGCGACCAGGCCGTCCTGCAATTCGCGCAACGGGTCCTGGCCGGCGCAGATCACAATGTTGTCCACCGCCAACAACTGCGGCTCGCCCTCGGCGCCGATGCGGATATGCAGGCCCGCGTCGTCGATCTTCAGGTACTCGACGCTGTTGAGCATCTGCACCTGCTTGTTCTTCAACCCGGTGCGGTGAATCCAGCCGGTGGTCTTGCCCAACCCGTCACCGACCTTGGAAGCCTTGCGCTGCAGCAGGAACACCTCGCGCGCCGGCGGGTGCGGTTGCGGCTTGATCCCGGCGACGCCGCCACGCGCTTGCAACTGCGTGTCGATGCCCCACTCTTTCCAGAACGCGTCGCGGTCCAGGCTGGTGGACACGCCCTGATGCACGAGGAATTCCGACACGTCGAAGCCGATACCGCCGGCACCGATCACCGCGACGCGCTTGCCCACGGGTTTGCGCTCGAGGATCACGTCGAGGTAGCTCAGCACCTTCGGGTTATCGATGCCCGCAATTGCCGGCGTGCGTGGGGCGATACCGGTGGCGAGGATGATCTCGTCGTACCCGCCTGCCGTCAGTTGCGCGACGTCGACGCGGGTGTTGAGGCACACCTCCACATGGGTGGTCTGCAATTTGCGGTTGAAATAACGCAGGGTCTCGAAAAACTCTTCCTTGCCCGGCACGCGCTTGGCGATGTTGAACTGGCCACCGATCTCGCTGGCCGAATCGAACAACGTCACCTGATGGCCGCGTTCGGCCGCCACCGTGGCAGCGGCCAGGCCCGCGGGACCGGCGCCGACCACGGCGATTTTCTTGATCTGTTTGACCGGCAGGTAGTTGAGCTCGGTCTCGTAGCACGCGCGCGGGTTGACCAGGCAGGTGGTCAACTTGCCGCCGAAGGTGTGGTCGAGGCAGGCCTGGTTGCAGCCGATGCAGGTGTTGATTTCATCGGCACGACCGGCCGCGGCCTTGTTGACGAACTCCGGGTCGGCGAGGAACGGCCGCGCCATCGAGACCATGTCGGCATCGCCAGCGGCGAGGATCTGCTCGGCAATCTCCGGGGTGTTGATGCGGTTGGTGGTGATCAGCGGGATCTGCACCGCGCCGCGCAATTTGGCGGTGACTTTACTGAACGCGCCCCGCGGCACCTTGGTGGCGATGGTCGGAATGCGCGCTTCGTGCCAACCGATCCCGGTATTGATGATGCTCGCACCGGCCTGCTCGATGGCCTTGGCCAGTTGCACGATTTCTTCCCAACTGCTGCCGCCTTCCACCAGATCGAGCATCGACAGGCGGAAGATAATGATGAAGTTCGGGCCGACGGCTTCGCGCACCCGGCGCACGATCTCTACCGCCAAACGCATGCGGTTTTCGTAGCTGCCGCCCCAACGGTCGGTACGGTGGTTGGTGTGGGCGGCGAGGAACTGGTTGATGAAGTAGCCTTCGGAACCCATGATTTCCACGCCGTCGTATTCGGCGGACTGCGCCAGCAGCGAGCAGGTGACGAAATCCTGGATCTGTTTCTCGATGCCCGCTTCGTCCAGTTCCTTGGGCTTGAACGGGTTGATCGGCGCCTGGATCGCGCTCGGTGCCACCTGCTTGGGGCTGTAGGCATAACGGCCGGCGTGGAGGATCTGCATGCAGATCTTGCCGCCGGCTTCGTGTACGGCGCGGGTCACAATCTTGTGCTTCTGCGCCTCTTCGTCGGTGGTCAGCTTGGCCGCGCCGGAATACACCCCACCTTCATCGTTCGGGCCAATGCCGCCGGTGACCATCAGGCCCACGCCGCCACGGGCGCGCTCGGCGAAGTAGGCCGCCATGCGTTCGAAACCGCCCGGTTTTTCTTCCAGCCCCGTGTGCATCGAGCCCATCAGGGTACGGTTGCGCAAGGTGGTAAAACCCAGGTCCAACGGGGCCAGCAGGTGCGGGTACGCAGCAGCGGTCATGGTCAAGCTCCACAACGGATCATCACGGGACGTGGCAGGCTCTTACGGCTTGCCATCGGTTTATGTCCCACAGACTAAGAGGCGTTCGGCTAGCACTCAATGACCGAAACTGACAAGTTATTGATCCAAATGCACAGCGCCCCTTGGCAAGCCGAGCCGCGGGCCCTACCCTAGTCGCGAACCCTGCACTCGGTCTGTTGTCTGTTTCCCCATGCGTAAACTTCTCGCTTTTACCGTCACCCTGGCGCTGGTTGCCGCCGTCGCCGCCTATCTGGTCTGGACCCAGGAACGCCCCGTGGCGCATTACCTGTCCGACCTGCGCATCACCCTGGCCGTCAACGAAGGCCAGCCTGCCGATCGCGGCAACCTGCTGGGCATTCAGCCGGAACTGTTCCCTGGCGACTACCAGAGCCTGGAACGCCTGCACCTGAAGCTCGCGGCCTACCTGCAAACGGCGCGAAACCAGGGGCTGATCAATGAAAAAACCATCGTGGTGCTGCCGGAACATATCGGCACCTGGCTGATGCTCCGCGGCGAAAAAAACGAGCTGTATCAGGCGACCCACCTGAAAGATGCGATGAACTGGCTGTCGATCAGCAACCCGCTGCAGTTCATGCGCGCCTGGATCAGCGCCACCGGCGACAACCGCATGGACGACGCATACTTGCGCATGAAAGCCCCGGCAATGGCGCGGGACTACCAAGCGCTGTTCGGCGGCCTGGCCAAGGAGTTTGGCGTGACCCTGGTGGCCGGTTCCATCGCGTTGCCCAACCCCAGCGTGAGCGAGGGACAACTGCAGGTCGGGCATGGCGCGCTGTACAACGCCAGCCTGGTATTTGCGGCCGATGGCCTGCCCCTGGGCCAGCCGCAGCGTCAGCTCTACCCGATCTACGACGAGCGCGGCTTCATTGCGCCCGGGGATGAAAACACCGTCAGCGTGGTCGACACCCCGGCCGGACGCCTGGGCATCCTGATCGGCAGCGACAGCTGGTACCCGGACAACTACCGCAAGCTCAATGAGCAAGGTGCAAGGTTGATCGCCGTCCCCGCGTTTGTTATCGGCCGCGACACCTGGGGCCGCCCTTGGCGCGGCTTCAAAAGCGTGTCGACGCCCGCGGAAATCAGCCTCAAACCCGAAGAACTCAGCGAAGGCGAAGCCTGGCGGCGGCTGACCTTGATCAGCCAGCCGCCCATCAGCCAGGCCATCGCGGGCATGAGCGTATTTCTGCGCGGGCAGTTCTGGGACCTGGGCAGCGCCGGCCAGAGCTTTCTCAGCAGCAACGGCCAGGTGTTCGCCGACGGCGACGCCCGTGGCGCGCGCTTGCTGAATATCTGGCTGTAACGCCGTGAAGCCGGTACGCCTGGGGGATCTGTCGGTGGGCTTCGTGCACACCCTGGCCGACGCCATCAGCAGCCACGGCCTGGACCCGCAACCGCTGTTGCTGCAATACGGTCTGGACCCGGTACGGCTCGCCGAAGCCGGCGCGCGCTTGTCGATCCCGCGTTACATGCGCCTGGGCCATGCCGCCATTCAACTGACCGGCGACCCGGGCCTCGGCCTGCGCATGGGCCAGTCGAGCCGCTTGAGCCAGGCCGGCCTGGCCGGTGTCACGGCCGCCCAGGCGCCCAATGTGCGCGAAGCGGCCCGCACCCTCACGCGCTTTGAAGCGCTGTACGGCTCCAACTATCGCGGGCAGTCGAGCTTTCATGAAGACGCCGAAGGCGCGTGGCTGCGTTTCTACTCCATCAGCCCGTACAACGCCTATAACCGCTTTGTGGTCGACTCGATCATCGCCGGCTGGCTGCACCAACTGTCGAGCCTGGCCCAGCAGCCGGTACAGGCGCAGCGCATCGAGATCGAATTCGAAGCACCGGACTACAGCGAACAATACAGCGTGCTGGGTGACAGCCCGGTCCACTTCGGCGCCGAGGCCAATCAACTGCGCCTGAGCCAGACAACCCTGGCGCTGCGCAACCCGGAGCATTGCCCGAGTACCTGGCAACTGCTGTTACAACTGTGTGAAAGGGAGTTGGAGCAGTTGACCCGCACCCGCAGCCTGCGCGAGCGCATTACCCGCTTGCTCGGGCCGATGCTCAATGGCGGCCGGGAACCCGACCTGGAAGAAGTGGCGGCGCGCTTGAAGCTGCCGACCTGGACCCTGCGCCGCAAACTGGCCGATGAAGGCACTCAGTTCCGGGCGATCCTCAACGATACCCGCCGCGACCTGGCCATGACCTATATCCGCGATACGGAACTGGCATTCGGCGAGATCGCCTACTTGCTCGGTTTTGCCTCGGCCCAGGCCTTTCAACGGGCGTTCAGGCGATGGAACAACCAGACCCCAGGGGAATTTCGCCGCAGTCAGCGGCAATCCGCCTGAAGCCGGTCTTACAGCTCAGTAGCGTCGTCGGCAGGGTCCAAAGGGTCCCATTCAAAGGCCTGGTACTCCAGCAGTTCTTCTTGGTAATCGTCCATGGTGAACTCCTTCTTGAGTTGAAAGCAGCCGCAGGTAAATGACCTGCACAGCCAGCCTAATGTGCCGTGATGACGGAAAAGTGTCGGTGTCATGACGTTCCTGCACGTTCAGATTAAACGTAGCAGCGTTGTGCGGATTTAGCACTGGGCCATCGAAAAACAATTGCAACCATTGCAATTGCAATCATAAGTCGACTTCCCTTAAGGTAAGCCTCCCTTGCCGAGGAGTCAGACCGATGATTGCCACCACCGCGCACGCCGCACAGCTTTGCTGTGATGCGTTGAACCAGGCCGGACATACACGAAGTTCGCCATTGCACACCGTCATGAGCATGGCCAACACCCTGGAAGCCAGCCGGCAGGCCTGGGTGATTCGCGGCCAGTCCCGTTCCCGGCGTGTGGGCAGTTGGCCCGTCTGGTTTGCGCGCAAAACTGCGGAAAAACCGTTGCTGTACCTGCACAGCGCGGTGTCGTCGGCACAACTGTGTGCCTTGTCGGCCGAGACGGCGCAGCGCGGCATCCTGTGCAACGACATCGAAACCCAACCCTCGGCCTGGCCCAAGGGCGCACAGCCTTCTCTCCCGCTGTGGCTGGCGAGCAATCCGCATTGCACACCCTACGATCCTGCCACGGGTGAGGAAGTCCGGGCGATCGTGCTGGCGGGACTGCGCACCCTGTATATCGACGGCAAGCCCGGGTTTTACTACCTGGCGCTGCATGACGACGACAACGCAGTACCGTTGACCGAGCAGGACCGTGAAGATGCGCTCAAGGGTATGTATCCGCTCCAGCGCGATGCCCCAGGGGACGTGCGCTTGCTCGGCGCAGGTCGGGCGCTTGAAGAGGTCGTGCAGGCCAAACGCTTGTTGGCAGAGGACTGGAATATCACCGCGCAGCTGTGGAGTTGCCCCAGCTACACGCGGCTGGCCCGAGAGGCCGCAGCCGCCGAACGCTGGAATCGCCTGCACCCCACCGCCCCCAGACGCAGCAGCCACTTGCGCGAGTGCCTGGCCGGGAATGCCGCGCCGGTGATTGCAGTGACCGGCTATGCACAGCCGATTGTCGACCCGTTGGCGGCTTACGTGGATGCGCGGTTCGTGGGGCTGGGCGCGGGCTCGGTACAGGCATCGGCGCCCAGTCGTTATTGGATTGCGGTGTCTGCATTGAGCGCCCTGGCGAAGGACGGGCTTATCGCTGCACAGCAGGTCGAACGGGCGATGAAGCGCTACTCACTGCAATGAGCCGGAATGCGAACAACGGCGCAAGGGGCTTGCTCCCGATAGCGGCGGGTCAGTCGACAGCTGCCTGTTATCGGGACCACGCCATCTTCCACGTTGAATCGTCGTGTCTCAGGATTTGCGCCGGTTACGGACCTGCACACCGGCCTCCATCGCCAACCCGGCAGTACGTTCCAGGGCTTCGGCAAACCCCTGGCGCTGCTCCGGTGCGATCTGCGACAGGAACAGCTCATCTACCGTGCTTTCGTAGATGCCCCACATCTTTTTGCGCAACACCCGGCCGGCCTCGGTGATCGTGGCAAACGCGGCACGGCCGTCGCCGTCGGAGCGGGAGCGCACCACCAGGCCGTCTTTTTCCAGGCGGTCCACCAGGCGCGTCAGGTTGTAGCGCTCGATGGCCAGCACATCGGCCAATTCATGCATGCGCCGAGTACCTTCGGGGCCGCTTTCCAGGCCCCACAATGCGTCGTACCAGGCGTAGGGCGGCAGGTCGGCCGCAGCCAGGCGCCGCTCGATTTCACGGATGACCGTCCTGTGGGCCCTGACAAAACGGAACCAGACATCAGGCTCTTTCGACGACATGCAACACCATCCGGGGAATTTCAAGAAGGTTGCAATAGTAGCTCATCCCGCGCTAGATTCAGACATGTAATTGCAATTGCAACTATATGCGCGCCGCTCCCACAAGGAGCTCGCTGCTTGATATTCGCCGACCCTGGAGCCTCACATGACCCCGAATACCGCAGTAAGACTGGACGACGACCCACAGGAAACCCGCGAATGGCTGGAAGCCATCGAATCGGTGCTGTCCACCGAAGGCCGCCCGCGTGCCCACTACCTGATCGACCAGTTGCTGGATTTCGACGTGGCGCAACATGGTGACGTCTACGGGCGGGTAACCACGCCCTACATCAACACGATCCCGCTGGACCGCCAGTTGCCCTACCCTGGCAACCTGGCCCTCGAACGCCGCACCAGTGCGTTTATCCGCTGGAACGCCATGGCCATGGTGCTGCGCGCCGGTAAACACTCCGGCGTCGGTGGGCATATCGCCACCTACGCGTCGGCCGCCGTGCTGTATGACGTCGGCTTCGACCACTTTTTCCGTGGGCGCACCGACACCTTCGATGGCGATCTGGTCTACATCCAGGGCCACTCCTCCCCCGGCATCTACGGCCGCGCGTATCTCGAAGGCCGCATCAGCGAGGCTCAGCTCGACAACTTCCGCCGCGAAACGGGCGGTGCTGGCTTGTCGTCCTACCCGCACCCACGGCTGATGCCGGATTTTTGGCAATTCCCCACCGTGTCCATGGGGCTCGGACCGATCACCGCCGCCTACCAGGCGCGCTTTATGCGCTACCTGGAGTTGCGTGCGCTCAAGCAGCACCAGGGCCGCAAGGTCTGGGCGTTCCTCGGTGATGGCGAAATGGACCAGCCGGAATCCCTGGCCGCCATTTCCCTGGCCGGGCGTGAAAAACTCGACAACCTGATCTTCGTGGTCAACTGCAACCTGCAGCGCCTGGACGGCCCAGTACGCGGCAATGCCAAGGTGATCCAGGAGTTCGAAAGCCTCTACCGCGCGGCCGGCTGGAATGTGATCAAGGTTATCTGGGGCGGCGGCTGGGATGCGCTGCTGGAAAAAGACCAGAGCGGGCTGCTGCGCCAACGCATGATGGAGTGCGTGGACGGTGATTATCAGAACTACAAATCCCAGGACGGCGCCTACGTGCGCGAACATTTCTTCGGCAAATACCCGGCGTTGCTGGCATTGGTTGCGGACCTGTCAGACGAGGACATCTGGAAACTCTCACGCGGCGGTCATGACCCGGACAAGGTCTATAACGCCTATGCTGCCGCCATGAGTCATTCAGGCCAACCCACGGTGATCCTGGCGAAAACCGTCAAGGGCTTCGGCATGGGCGAAGCCGGCGAAGGCCAGAACATCAACCATCAGCTGAAAAAAATGGGCGCCGACGCCGTCAGAGCGTTCCGTGATCGCTTCGGCCTGGAAGTCCCCGACGAGCAGTTGGCTGAAATTCCTTACCTCAAGCCGGCTGCCGACAGCGAAGAGGCGCGCTACTTCGCCGCCCGGCGCCAGGCGTTGGGCGGCTACGTGCCGGCGCGCCACAGCGCCGTCGAGTCGCAGCAGATTCCTGAACTGAGCGCTTTCGCGACCCAGCTCAAAGACACCGGCGAGCGCGCCATCTCTACCACCATGGCCTTTGTGCGGATCCTCGGCACACTGCTCAAGGACCCGCACCTGGGCAAGCTGATCGTGCCCATCGTGCCGGACGAATCACGCACCTTCGGCATGGAAAGCCTGTTCCGTCAGATCGGCATTCACTCCGCCGTCGGCCAGCTCTACACCCCACAGGACGCCGGGCAACTGAGCTACTACAAAGAGAGCAAGGACGGACAGATCATGCAGGAAGGTCTGAATGAGTCCGGTGCGATTGCCTCCTGGATCGCGGCGAGTACGTCCTACAGCAACCATGCTCTGATGACCGTGCCCTTCTACATCTTCTACTCGATGTTCGGCTTCCAGCGCGTCGGCGACCTGGCCTGGGCGGCAGGCGATGCCCGGGCACGCGGCTTCCTGCTGGGTGCCACGGCCGGGCGCACCACCCTGATGGGCGAAGGCTTGCAGCACGACGATGGGCATAGCCATATCCTGGCGTCGGTGATTCCGTGCTGTGTATCGTATGACCCGACTTTTGCCTACGAACTGGCGGTGATCATTCGCGAAGGCATGCGGCGCATGTATGTCGAGCAGGAGGACATTTACTACTACATCACCCTGCTCAACGAGAACTACCCGCACCCGGCAATGCCCGAAGGCGTGGAAGAAGGCATTCTCAAGGGCTTGTATCCGCTGAGCACACACCAGCAGGCACAGGTGCAATTGATGGGCAGCGGTTCGATCCTGCGGGAAGTGATTGCCGCGGCAGCGTTGCTCGACAAGGATTTCGCCGTACACAGCAGCGTATGGAGTGCGCCCAGCCTGACCGAGCTGCGCCGTGACGGGCATGAAGCCGAACGCTGGAACCTGTTGCACCCGGAACACGAGCCGCGCTTGAGTTACGTCGAGCAATGCTTGGCCGGGCATACGGGTCCGGTGCTGGTGGCCACTGACTACATGAAGCTGTTCGCCGACCAGATCCGCCCCTTTGTGCCGAACCGACGCTTTGTAGCGCTGGGCACGGACGGCTTCGGGCAGTCGGATACTCGGGAGGCCTTGCGCGAGTTCTTCGAGGTGGACCGGCATTTCATTGTGCTGGCGGCACTGAAGGCGCTGGCCGATGACGGGCTGATAGGTCGCGAGAAAATCAGTGAGGCGATCAGTCGCTACGGGATCAATGTCGACAAGACCAATCCCGTAGCGGTCTGACTTACTGCGCGGGCGTCGGCAGGGGCGGAATCGCCTCTGTCGGCGGCGGCAGGTCCGGCGTGGTTGGCGCAGGTGCCGGTGCCGGCGCAGGGCTCGGTTCTGCCTGCGGGACGATCGGCGCAGGCTCCGGTGCCGGTGTAACCGGCGTCGAGACGGCCGGCGCTACAGGTTCTTCCTTCGGCGCTGGCACCTTCTCCGCTGCCGGGGCAACTTTGGGTTCCGGCACCCCCAGTTCAGCCTTGGGCTGTTCGGGAATATGTTCGGTCTTCTTCACCTCTTGGGGCAGGAACACATCCACCAGTGCGAAGTAGCGCTCGTAGAACTTCGGTGCCGAGACAGTCTCACTCGCCACCTTCACCATCGAGTCGTCGGTGGAGCCGATCGGCATCGACACCGAGCCCAGCACACCCACACCCAGGCTGGCGGAGTTGTTGACCTTCTTCAGCGCATAACGATCCTGCAGGGCGTTGGCAAACATCGTCGAGTGGCTTTTACCTTTGCCATCATTGGCACACACCACATTGAAGCTGATCTGCATGTGAGTTTCGCCGGTCTGCTGGAAACTCTTGTTACCCACCACCAGCTTCGGATCGCTACTGGTGATGATGTAGCCCTGGCTCAGCAAGGCACGGCGTGCGGCCTCGCACGCGGCGATGTCACTGACCGGGTAATTACGGGAGAACGTACCGGAGTCGTCGAAATTCTCGTGCTCGTAAACAGCGGTCTTGGGTGACGAGCAGCCCGTGGCGCCCGCCAACACCAGCGCCAACCCGAGGCTACGCAAGTGAAATGATGTCGACATTGAAAATCCTGAGGAAAACGGTCTGGGCGGTATTGTGCAACAGAACGAGGCCTTGGCGCGCGCATTCCTGTCGATAAAACGTCACAAGCCTACACAGCGGTGCCTGCAGGGAAAAGCCCGGCGCACATATGGTCAATAAACACGCGCAACTTGGCAGATGCATGACGACTTGACGGCCACAATATCCAGAAACTGCCACGGTGTTCGAGATAATCATCCAACACCCGTAGCAAGCGCCCCTGCCCCACGGCCTCGTTGACCATGTAGTCGGGCAGACAGGCGATGCCCAATCCCTCGTGTACCACATGGTTGAGGGACTCAATGGTGGTACTGACCAGCGGTGTACGCAAGGTCGGTTCGGCGGCGCCCGGCAGGTGACGCAACGGCCAGTTTTCCAGCTTGCCGGTGGCGCAGAATTTGTGCCGCAGGCACGCGTGATCGTTGAGATCCTGTGGTTGCTGCGGGGTGCCGTGTTGAGCGAAGTAGC
Source organism: Pseudomonas veronii (assembly GCF_002028325.1). Taxonomy (NCBI): domain Bacteria; kingdom Pseudomonadati; phylum Pseudomonadota; class Gammaproteobacteria; order Pseudomonadales; family Pseudomonadaceae; genus Pseudomonas; species Pseudomonas veronii. Next base: position 4,431,967 of record NZ_CP018420.1, read on the forward strand.
CCGGCGTGCCCACAAGCACCAACTGGTAATAGCCCAGATGCCGCGCCATCAAGCGCGAATCTTCGGGCTTGCCTGTGCGAATCACCGCATCGAAACCTTCCTCGATCACGTCCACCATGCGGTCGGAAAAATCCACATCCAACTCGATATCCGGGTAGACGCGCATAAAGTCGCTGAGCACCGGCATCAACAAGCCGCGTACCTGCGGCAGGCTGACGCGCAACTTGCCGCGCGGCGTGGCGCTGGCGTCCGTCAATTCCTGCTCGGCCGCCTCGACCTCGGCCAGAATGCGCCGCGAACGCTCAAGAAACAGCGAGCCTTCGCTGGTCAGGGTGATACTGCGCGTGCTGCGGTGAAACAGCCTGACGCCCAGGCGCTCTTCCATGCGCGCGATACTTTTGCCCACGGCCGACGACGACACCCCCAGCACGCGACCGGCGACGGTGAAGCTGCGCGTCTCCGCCACCTGCACAAATACCGACAGGCTGCTCAAGCTGTCCATGATCACGTCTCGACTGATTACGGACACCTACGTCCGCTAAGTTCGGAACCTTAGCCTGTTTTTCCGCACAGCACAGCCCCTTACTCTGCCGCCTTGCCCCTTTTATATGGATAAAGCGTCATGAGCGACAACCCTTCACTTACCCATTGCCCGGCGAACACCGAGCCTGACGTGCTGCCGCTGGGAGGTTTGTTGGCCCTGGCTTGCGCGGGTTTTATCACCATCCTCACCGAAGCCATGCCTGCGGGGCTCTTGCCGCAGATGGGCGCAGGCCTGGGCGTGTCGCCCGCCCTGGTTGGCCAACTGGTCACGCTCTACGCACTCGGATCATTGCTCGCGGCCATCCCCTTGACGCTGCTGACGCGGGGTTGGCGCCGACGCCCCCTACTGCTGGTGGCCATTGCTGGCTTCGCCCTGGTCAACAGCGTGACGGCCGTATCCAGCCACTACGGGCTGACCCTGGTAGCGCGCTTTTTCGCCGGGGTATTCGCCGGGCTGCTTTGGGCCCTGTTGGCGGGTTACGCCAGTCGTATGGTCGCCCCCCACCTGCAAGGCCGGGCGATTGCCATCGCAATGCTTGGCGCACCGCTGGCCCTGACCCTGGGCGTGCCGGCCGGCACCCTGCTGGGCACCCTCGTTGGCTGGCGCTTGAGTTTTGCGATCATGACCGGGCTGACGTTGGCATTGCTGCTCTGGGCGCGCTGGCAACTCCCGGACTTTGCCGGCCAAGCAGCGCAACAACGCCTGGGGCTGCGCCAGGTGATGAGGTTGCGCGGTATTCGCCCGGTGCTTTGGGTGACCTTTACCTACGTGCTGGCGCACAACATTCTCTACACCTACATCGCCCCCCTGCTGGAGCCCGCCGGCATCCAGGCCGATATCGACCGGGTACTGCTGGTGTTTGGCCTGACGGCGTTGTTGAGCATCTGGCTGGTGGGCCTGCTGATCGATCGATGGCTGCGCCCGTTGGTGCTGTTCAGTTGCATGCTGTTTGGCCTGTCGGCGCTGGTGTTGGCGTTCTGGATCGACTCGCCGGCGATCATCTACACCGCCGTCGCGGCCTGGGGGCTGGCATTCGGTGGCCTACCGGCCTTGCTGCAAACCGCCCTGGCCAAGTCGGCGGGCGAGTCGGCGGACGCCGCGCAGTCGATGCTGGTGACGGTATGGAACCTGGGCATTGCCGGCGGCGGTCTGGCGGGCGGGTTGTTGTTGCAGAGCTGGGGCGTGCTCGCGTTTCCCTGGGCGGTAGTGGCGTTGATGTTGCTGGCCCTTTGCAAACGCCCATGAAAAAGCCCCCGGTCTTTTCAGGCCGGGGGCTTTTTATTCAAACCGAGATCAGTACTTCTTGATCTCAGCCTTGGTTTCCAGCTGCTTGCGGTACGCCGCGAAATCCTGCTGCCCAACACGGGAAGCGAGGAAACGACGGTATTGCGCCTTCTCATCGTCCGATGGAGCCGCCGCTTCGGTGACGCCGTTCAAGCGCACGATCACCAGGCTGCCATCAGCGAGGGTCACGGTGGTGAAGGTCGGCTTGTCCTTGGACGCAGGCTTGGGCATGCGGAACAAGGCTTGCAGCACCACCGGGTCGATCGTTTCCTGGCTACGGGTAGCCGCTTCGGTGACTTTCCAGGCCTGGCCATCAACGGGCTGGTTCAGCGGGGTCTTGCCATCACGCAGGCTGGCGATCAACTCGTCAGCGTGAGTCTTGGCGGCCGCGCTGGCGCGTTCCTTGGTCATCTGGGTGCGGATCGCCGCTGCCACGCTTTCCAGCGGCAGTTGCGTAGGCTTCAGATGCTCTTTGGCCCGCAGCACGATGATGGTTTCCGGGTCGAGCTCGATGGCGGTGCTGTTCGCACCCTCATCCAACACTTCCGGGCTGAACGCGGCAGTGACCACGGCACGGTTGGCCGCGACACCCTCACCGCCTTCGCGACCAAACGGCGCAGAGGTGTGAACGGTCAGCTTCAGATCGGAGGCCGGCTGAGCCAGGTCGGAGGCTTCGAACGCCGCATCTTCCAATTGCTTGGTCGCTTCGACAAAACGCTGTTCAACCTGTTGGTTCTTGAGCTCGTGGGTCAGCTTGTCTTTCAGGCTGGCGAACGATGGCACTTCTGGCGCTTCAACGCCCAACAGCTTGATCAGGTGCCAACCGAAGGTGCTGCGCACCGGTGCCGAGACCTGGTCCTTATTCAAGGCGTACAGGGCAGCTTCGAAGTCCGGATCGTAGACGCCAGGACCGGCAAAACCAAGGTCACCGCCATTGCTGGCCGAACCCGGGTCCTGGGAGAACTCCTTGGCCAGGGCTTCGAACTGCTCACCCTTGGCCAGGCGCGCCTGGATTTCCTCGATCTTGGCCTTGGCTTGGGCGTCGGTGACCTTGTCGTTGACTTCAATCAGGATGTGCGCCGCACGACGCTGCTCAGCGAGGTTGGCGGTTTCTTTCTCATACGCTGCCTGCAGTTCATCGTCCTTGACGGTGACCTGGTCGAAGAAAGACGACTTCTTCAACTCCAGATAGTCGATGACCACCTGGTCCGGGGTCATGAACTCTTTGGCGTGCTGGTCGTAGTAAGCCTTGACCTCGTTGTCGGTGAGTTTCACCGCCGCAGGGTTGGCCTTGATATTGACGGTGGCGAAATCGCGGGTCTGTTTTTCCAGGCGGGCGAATGCCAGCACCTGCGCGTCAGTCACGAAGGCGCTGCCGAGGATGCCCAAGCGAGTCTGCTCGATCAGCATTTGCTGGGTCATCATCTGACGGAACTGCAGACGGCTGTAGCCCAGTTGACGGATCACCTGGTCAAAACGCTCGGCGTTGAACTTGCCGTCCACCTGGAACTCCGGCGTCTGCAGGATCACTTGGTCCAGCGCGGCGTCAGAGAAGGCAAACTTGGAATCAGCGGCACCTTGCAGTACCAGCTTGCGATCGATCAGGCTCTTGAGCGCCGCGTCGCGCAGCAGTTTTTCGTCCAGCAGGGAAGCATCGAAATCCTTGCCCATCTGTTGCATCAGTTGGCGACGTTGCATGTCGACGGCCTGGCTCAGTTCGGTCTGGGTGATTGCTTCACCGTTGACCTTGGCCACGTCCTGCTTGGTGTTGGTCGAAGCCTGAAAAATAGCCTCGATACCGGTGAACGCCATCAATGCGACGATGATCCCGATAATGGTCTTGGCAATCCAGCCTTGTGAATTGTCCCTGATATTTTGCAGCATGCGTCCCCCAGAAACGGTTGAACTTCAAAAATTGGCAACCGTGGAGCGTGGGTAGAGTCCGGATAGAAGAAAGGCGCATCCGAGGATGCGCCTTCTCTCGTAACTGGCGGAGCGGACGGGGGTTAGAACCCACACCCCCGGCGTGGTGACCCGATGGATACGTGGGTCAGCTGCCGCTCCGCTGCCAGGCCAGACCTGCGTCGGACCCGGGTAGGTAAAGGCTTGATCGAGGCTTAGTTAACGGCTTCTTTCAGGGCTTTACCGGCTTTGAAACCTGGTTTCTTGGCAGCAGCGATTTGCAGTGCTTTGCCAGTCTGTGGGTTACGGCCAGTGCGAGCTGGGCGGTCAGTCACAGAAAAAGTACCGAAGCCTACCAGTACCACCGAATCGCCGGCCTTCAGAGCGCCAGTGACGGATTCGATTACTGCGTCCAGCGCACGGCCAGCAGCAGCTTTCGGGATATCAGCGGATGCGGCGATAGCATCAATCAGTTCCGACTTGTTCACTCTAAGTCCCCTTATATATCTATTGAGTATGATTCTAAGTTTTTTGGTGAAAGCAAAAACGAGTGCTGAATGGCCTACAGACACTTAAGAGCCGCTTTATAACAAGGGCTCTAAAAAGCTGTCAAGGAAGCCCCCAGGCTTTAACGCATTAATGCGTGCTAATTCTTTCCTTGGAATCAGACTCGCGCTTTTCGTCCTTCGCGACTATCTCCGGAGCCACATCCGGCAAGGGCTCCGGCGCGTATTGCAGCGCAATTTGCAGGACCTCGTCAATCCATTTAACCGGTTTAATCTGAAGATCTTGCTTGATATTGTCAGGAATTTCCTTCAAGTCGCGGACATTCTCTTCAGGAATGATCACGGTCTTGATTCCACCCCGGTGTGCGGCGAGCAATTTTTCTTTCAGACCACCGATGGCCAATACCTGGCCACGCAGGGTGATTTCCCCGGTCATGGCCACATCGGCGCGTACCGGAATGCCGGTCAGGGCCGATACCAAGGCCGTACACATGCCTACGCCAGCGCTAGGGCCGTCTTTCGGGGTCGCCCCCTCCGGCATGTGGATATGGACGTCGTGCTTCTCATGGAAGTCCAGGGGAATCCCCAGGCTCCGGGCGCGGCTGCGCACCACGGTCTGCGCGGCGGTGATGGATTCGACCATCACGTCACCCAGGGAACCGGTCTTGATCAATTGGCCCTTGCCCGGGATCACCGCGGCTTCGATGGTCAGCAATTCGCCACCCACCTGGGTCCACGCCAGGCCAGTCACCTGCCCTACCTGATCCTGCTGTTCCGCCAGCCCGTAGCTGAATTTACGCACGCCCAGATAGTGCTCCAGCACATCGGCGGTAATCTTCACCGAGAAGCGTTTTTCCAGCGCATGCTCCTTGACCGCCTTGCGGCAAATCTTCGCAATCTGGCGCTCAAGCCCCCGTACACCGGCCTCGCGGGTGTAGTAACGCACCATATCGCGGATCGACTCGACCTCGAATTCAATCTCGCCTTTTTTCAGGCCATTGGCCGAAATCTGCTTGGGCGCGAGGTATTTGACGGCGATGTTGATCTTCTCGTCTTCGGTGTAACCCGGCAGACGAATCACCTCCATCCGGTCCAGCAACGCTGGCGGAATGTTCATGGAGTTGGAGGTACACAGGAACATTACGTCGGACAGGTCGTAGTCGACTTCCAGGTAATGGTCGTTGAAATTGTGGTTCTGCTCCGGATCGAGCACTTCGAGCAAGGCCGATGCCGGATCGCCACGCATGTCGCTGCCCATTTTGTCGATTTCATCGAGCAGGAACAGCGGGTTGCGCACGCCGACCTTTGTCATCTTTTGAATCAATCTTCCTGGCATCGAACCGATATATGTGCGGCGATGACCACGGATTTCCGCTTCATCACGCACGCCGCCAAGGGCCATTCGCACGAATTTACGGTTGGTGGCATTGGCAATCGACTCGGCCAGGGAGGTTTTACCCACACCCGGCGGACCGACCAGGCACAACACCGGGCCACGAATTTTCTTCACGCGCTTTTGCACGGCAAGGTATTCGAGAATGCGTTCTTTGACTTCTTCGAGGCCGTAATGGTCGGCATCGAGGATATCTTCGGCGCGAGCCAGGTCCAGGCGCACCTTGGTCTGAGCCTTCCACGGCACCTGCACCAACCAATCGATGTAGGAACGAACCACGGTGGCTTCGGCCGACATCGGCGACATTTGCTTGAGCTTGTTCAGCTCGGCGTTGGCCTTGGTCAGGGCGTCTTTCGGCAGGCCGGCGGAATCGATGCGCTTTTTCAGCTCTTCGATTTCGTTGTGGCCTTCCTCGCTGTCGCCGAGTTCCTTCTGAATGGCCTTCATCTGCTCATTCAGGTAGTACTCGCGCTGGCTGCGCTCCATTTGTTTCTTCACGCGACCACGGATGCGCTTTTCAACCTGCAGCAGGTCGATTTCGGCATCGAGCAGCGCCAGGACGTGTTCGACACGGGCCGGCAGGTCGATGATTTCGAGGATGTCTTGCTTCTGCTCGATTTTCAGCGCCATGTGCGCGGCCATGGTGTCGACCAGGCGGCTAGGCTCATCAATGCTGTTGAGGGAAGACAGGACTTCAGCCGGGACTTTCTTGCCCAACTGCACATACTGCTCGAATTGCGAGAGCAGGCTGCGTACAAATACTTCGGACTCGCGCTCCGGGGCCTCGACTTCGTCGATCAGTGCCACTTCGGCGCGCAGGTGGCCGTCCACTTCCATGAAGCGCTCGACCGCACCGCGCTGCTCACCTTCCACCAACACCTTGACAGTGCCGTCGGGCAGCTTGAGCAATTGCAGGACAGTCGCAACGGTACCGACGCGATACAGGGCATCTTCGCCTGGATCATCATCAGCAGGATTTCTCTGGGCCAACAGCAGGATCTGCTTGTCGCCCGTCATCGCGGCCTCGAGGGCTTCGATAGACTTCTCGCGCCCCACGAACAGCGGGATAACCATGTGCGGATAGACGACGACATCACGCAACGGCAGGAGAGGCAATTCGATGGTTGTCTTCATGATTTCGCCTCTATGACAGTTGAAAAGTAAGCATGAAACCAAGATGGGGGCTGCCGGCAAAAAAAACAAGCTCAATGCCAGCAGTTAAATGCAGGAAAAACACGCCCTTAAAACAAAAGGGGCCCCTAAAGGCCCCTTGTTGTTATGCAGCAGCCGGACGCTTACGCGTCTGGCGCAGCCTTGGCAGCCGGCTCACTGTTTTCATAGATATACAGTGGCTTGGACTTGCCTTCGATAACGCTTTCGTCGATCACCACTTTGCTCACCTCGGACTGCGAGGGGATTTCGTACATGGTGTCGAGCAATACGCCTTCGAGGATCGAACGCAGGCCACGCGCACCGGTTTTGCGCTCCAGTGCCCGCTTGGCCACTGATTTGAGTGCGTCGGTACGGAACTCGAGGTCTACGCCTTCCATTTCGAACAGCTTGGCATATTGTTTGGTCAGGGCGTTTTTCGGCTCGGTGAGGATCTGAATCAGAGCAGCCTCATCCAGCTCGTCCAACGTCGCCAGGACCGGCAGACGACCAACGAATTCCGGGATCAGACCAAACTTGACCAGATCGTCAGGTTCGACTTCACGCAGGGACTCGCCCACCTTCTTGCCTTCTTCCTTGCTGCGCACTTCCGCACTGAAGCCGATGCCGCCACGGGTGGAACGGTTTTGAATAACCTTTTCCAGACCGGAGAACGCACCGCCGCAGATGAACAGGATATTGCGCGTATCAACCTGAAGGAATTCCTGCTGCGGGTGCTTGCGGCCGCCTTGTGGCGGTACGGAAGCAACCGTGCCTTCGATCAGTTTCAACAAGGCTTGCTGCACGCCTTCACCGGAAACATCCCGAGTGATCGACGGGTTGTCGGACTTGCGCGAAATCTTATCGATTTCGTCGATGTAGACGATACCCATCTGGGCCTTCTCTACGTCGTAGTCGCACTTTTGCAGCAACTTCTGAATGATGTTCTCGACGTCCTCACCCACGTAGCCAGCCTCGGTGAGGGTGGTGGCGTCGGCGATGGTGAACGGAACGTTCAGCAGGCGAGCGAGGGTTTCCGCAAGCAGGGTTTTACCCGAGCCTGTAGGACCGATCAGCAAGATGTTGCTCTTGCCGAGCTCGACTTCGTCGTTTTTCTTGTCACGCTGGTTCAAACGCTTGTAGTGGTTGTACACCGCTACGGCCAGAACCTTTTTTGCACGCTCTTGACCAATCACGTACTGATCAAGGATGCCGCTGATTTCTTTAGGCGAAGGCAATTTATGCGCGCTGCTTTCGGCCTGGGCTTCCTGCACCTCCTCACGGATGATGTCATTGCACAGGTCGACGCACTCGTCGCAGATAAAGACCGAGGGGCCGGCAATCAATTTGCGTACTTCATGCTGGCTTTTGCCACAGAAGGAGCAATAGAGCAGCTTGCCGTTGTCCTCGCCGTTGCGGGTGTCAGTCATTCGTTCGATCCAAATCCGATAGGCTTGCAACACAAGATGAAGGCTTATGCGGGCTTTTTCAAGCCCGCAGGTGATCGGACTTGCCGACCTGGCCTATTTTGAGCTGCTTATATTAAGCGGGGCGCTTGTCAATCACTGCGTCGATCAACCCGTAATCACGCGCGGCTTCGGCGCTCATGAAATTGTCACGGTTGGTATCACGCTCGATTTCTTCCAAGGTGTGCCCGCTGTGCTTGGCCATCAGCGTGTTAAGACGCTCACGAATAAAGAGGATTTCCTTGGCATGGATTTCGATGTCCGATGCCTGGCCCTGGAAACCGCCCAGTGGCTGGTGAATCATCACGCGCGAGTTCGGCAGGCAGTAACGCTTGCCTTCGGCACCTGCGGTCAGCAGGAAAGCGCCCATGCTGCAGGCTTGGCCAATGCAGGTGGTCGACACGTTTGGCTTGATGAACTGCATGGTGTCGTAGATCGACATGCCCGCGGTCACCGAACCGCCCGGCGAGTTAATGTAAAGATGGATGTCCTTGTCCGGGTTTTCCGCTTCAAGGAACAGCAGTTGCGCACAAATCAGGTTGGCCATGTAGTCCTCTACCGGCCCCACCAAAAAGATCACTCGCTCCTTGAGCAGGCGCGAGTAGATGTCGTAGGCGCGTTCGCCACGAGCGGACTGCTCGACAACCATCGGGACCAGGCCGCCTGCGGCCTGGATATCAGAGTTCTGCTGAATATAGGAATTACGGAACATGCTCTGCAGTTACTCCCAAATAGTCATGTCTTGAAAACGCATAAGCCAGCGCGAGGCTGGCTTATGGTTGTATTTCAAACGAGTTGGACAATCAGTCGGCTTGTGCTGCTTCCGCCGGCTTGACTGCTTCTTCGTAAGAGACCGCTTTATCGGTCACCTTAGCCTTCTGCAGAACAGTATCCACAACTTGTTCTTCCAGCACAACCGAACGTACTTCGTTCAGTTGCTGGTCGTTCTTGTAGTACCAAGCCACAACCTGCTCAGGCTCCTGGTAGGCCGAAGCCATTTCCTGGATCATTTCACGAACGCGGTCTTCGTCAGGCTTGAGGTCGAACTGCTTGACCACTTCAGCCACGATCAGGCCCAGCACGACGCGGCGCTTGGCTTGCTCTTCGAACAGCTCGGCCGGCAGTTGGTCAGGTTTGATGTTGCCACCAAACTGCTGAACGGCTTGTACGCGCAGGCGATCCACTTCGTTGGACAGCAAAGCCTTAGGCACTTCGATCGGGTTGGCGGTCAGCAGACCGTCCATGACCTGGTTCTTGACCTTGGACTTGATGGCCTGACGCAGCTCGCGCTGCATGTTCTTGCGAACTTCGGTGCGGAAGCCGTCGATGCCGGTTTCCTTGATGCCGAATTGAGCGAAGAACTCTTCGTTCAGCTCTGGCAGCTTAGGCTCGGACACGCTGTTGACCGTCACGGTGAACTCGGCGGCTTTGCCGGCCAGGTCCAGGTTCTGGTAGTCAGCCGGGAAAGTCAGGTTCAGAACGCGCTCTTCGCCGGCTTTTGCGCCAACCAGGCCGTCTTCGAAACCCGGGATCATGCGGTTGGAACCCAGCACCAGCTGAGTACCCATGGCGGAGCCGCCAGCGAATGCTTCGCCGTCAACCTTGCCCACGAAATCGATGTTCAGCTGGTCTTCGTTCTGGGCAGCACGTTCGGCCACTTCGAAACGGGTGTTCTGCTTGCGCAGGATTTCCAGCATGTTGTCCAGGTCGGCATCAGCCACTTCGGCGCTCAGGCGCTCGATCGCGATACCGTCGAAGCCGGCAACTTCGAACTCTGGGAACACTTCGAATACAGCAACGTATTCCAGGTCCTTGCCCGCTTCCAGGGACTTAGGCTCGATCGAAGGCGAACCAGCCGGGTTCAGCTTTTGCTCGACAACCGCTTCGTAGAACGACGCCTGGATCACGTCGCCTACCGCTTCCTGACGCGCATCAGCACCAAAACGGCGCTTGATTTCGCTCATTGGCACTTTGCCTGGACGGAAGCCAGCGATCTTGGCCTTTTGGGCAGTCTGCTGCAGACGCTTGTTGACCGCAGTCTCGATGCGCTCTGCCGGCACGGTGATGCTCAGGCGGCGCTCGAGAGCAGTAGTATTTTCAACAGAAACTTGCATGGATATTCCTCGTTGCACAGACGTTAGCCGGCCGTTTCCGACCCCAGAATCAAGGGCATGCATTCTAGTGGGTCAAACTCAAGAAGTCACCCTACTGGAAACGGGTAAAAAAACAGCAGGCAATTTATCGGTACGAAGACACTGTTGCGCTTCGCCCCGGTGACAAATACAGCCAATCGCGCCAGGGCTCTGCGCCGACCCTTCTATATATAGAAGAAGTCGCCAATCATCTCCCTGACGGCCGCCCCTGCGAACAGGACCGGCAGGCAGCGCGGCATCATCGAGACACATAAATACGACGAAACGCCCTGCCTTGCGACCCAGAACCTGCAGCCGCGGAATACTCGAACCACTAAAACAAAAAAGGCGCCAGACTGTTAAATCTGGCGCCTTTCGAATATGGGGTGGACGAAGGGGATCGAACCCTCGACAACGGGAGTCACAATCCCGTGCTCTACCAACTGAGCTACGCCCACCATATTGCGTTAACAAAGAAACCAAACCACTTCTTTGTCGAGCCTGACCCCGCCTTCCGGCCGGGCAAAGCTTTAATTGGTGCGGATGAAGAGACTCGAACTCTTACGCCTCGCGGCGCTGGAACCTAAATCCAGTGTGTCTACCAATTCCACCACATCCGCGCTTGAAGCTCTTAAAGCAAAGGCGCCAGATGATTAATCTGGCGCCTTTTCAAAATATGGGGTGGACGAAGGGGATCGAACCCTCGACAACGGGAGTCACAATCCCGTGCTCTACCAACTGAGCTACGCCCACCATCTAACGCTACTTGTGCCAAAGCTGCCTAATGGCGCACCCGGCAGGACTCGAACCTGCGACCATCCGCTTAGAAGGCGGATGCTCTATCCAGCTGAGCTACGGGCGCCTGATTAATCTGTACTCTTGGAGGATTACAAACTAAGTGCTTCCAGCCTTGCAGAACAACAATCCTGCTAGACCTTCTTAACCAGTGCTAGGCTGTGCCCGACAAGTGCGACGAATAGTATAGACGCGCCGGAAAGCCGTCAAATCTTTTTTGAAAAAAATTCATTTTATTTAAGGGGTTAGGCCAATTTGCAGACCAAGCGCCTTTGCCCCCACGTCTTGGCATGCGAGAATGCGCGCACTTTTCTTCCCCCTCTCGATGGTTAATCACGCGTAATGACTGCACAACTTATCGACGGCAAATCAATCGCCGCCAGCCTGCGCCAGCAGATCGCCAAACGCGTCACCGAGCGTAGCCAGCAAGGCTTGCGCACGCCTGGCCTCGCGGTGATCCTGGTCGGCAGCGATCCTGCGTCTCAGGTTTATGTCTCGCACAAGCGTAAAGACTGTGAAGAGGTCGGCTTTATTTCCAAGGCCTACGACCTGCCTTCCGAGACCACCCAGCAGGCCCTTACCGACCTGATCGACGGCCTCAACGATGACCCGAACATCGACGGCATTCTGGTGCAACTGCCATTGCCCGCGCACCTGGACGCCTCCCAGTTGCTCGAACGCATCCGCCCGGACAAAGACGTCGACGGTTTCCACCCGTATAACGTCGGCCGCCTGGCCCAGCGCATCCCGCTGCTGCGCCCATGCACGCCCAAAGGCATCATGACCCTGCTCGAAAGCACCGGCGTCAACCTTTACGGCCTCGACGCCGTGATCGTCGGCGCCTCCAATATCGTCGGGCGCCCGATGGCCATGGAACTGCTGCTCGCCGGCTGCACCGTGACCGTGACCCACCGCTTCACCAAGGACCTCGCCGGTCACGTCGGCCGCGCCGACCTGGTGGTAGTGGCTGCCGGCAAGCCGGGCCTGGTCAAAGGTGAGTGGATCAAGGAAGGCGCGATCGTCATCGACGTCGGCATCAACCGTCAGGCAGACGGCAAGCTGGTCGGCGACGTGGTGTACGAAACCGCCCTGCCCCGTGCCGGCTGGATCACCCCGGTACCGGGTGGCGTTGGCCCGATGACCCGTGCGTGCCTGCTGGAAAACACGCTGTATGCAGCAGAAACCCTGCACGGCTGATCGACAGCCGCGCTGAAAAGAGCCCTGCCTTGTCGCAGGGCTTTTGGTTTCTGATGAACCTCACGCTCTGCTATTGTGCATCCGCGGCTGACATCTTCGGCACCCGCCAGATGCCGCAGGAACCCCAGGAGTGCTTTAGCCATGCGCAACCTACATGCCGCCCCTCTGCTGATCCTCATCGCGGTATTGATCCCCGCTTGCACCACCCAACTGACTGAAGCGGGCAAACAGGTCAACCTCGTCACGGCCTCATCCGCCCACGCTTGCCACGTCGTCAAAGCCTTCACGGTGCAGGGCTCATCCAACGGCGACGCGCTGAACACCGCATTCAATAAAGCCGCCGAGGCTGGCGCTGACAGCCTGAGCATCGTCAATGTGGGGGACGCTGGCAAAATGCAGGTAGCCGCCTTGAACTGCCGACGCTGACGGGCTTGCCCAATAGAACATGCACCCGAACATCCGGCTCGTTCACCCAGGCGCAGCACCCGGTTTCGCGTTTCTTCGACATCCTTTTCACCCGCCATCGACAGGATCGGGCGCAACCTACCTCTACTCCTTTGAAAATCCCCATTAGACCCGCCCTCATAGCGGGCCTTTTTTTGCCCGCGATGGGCTACAAGCCTAACCAATCATCGCCTTACAGCCTTTATTTAAAGGCTCTCTATCGTTTTCTGATCCATACTCCTAAAATGTAACGTCATTTTTCATAAAGCCCGTTGCAGAACGGTATTTCTTACTTTTTTTAGCGAGTTCATCCGCGTGAAAATTCGTCTCTCTCTCGTCAGCCTTTTATTTGCTTTCACCGGCACCTTTGCGCACGCCGCCGAAACCACCCTGGCCCCGCGTGACACCTCAAAACTGCAAATCGCTTCCGGCAGCGCCATGCTGGTCGATCTGCAAACCAACAAAGTCATCTATTCCAGCAACCCGGACGTGGTGGTGCCGATCGCTTCCGTAAGCAAGCTCATGACCGGCCTGATCGTGCTCGAAGCCAAGCAGAACATGGACGAATACATCGACATCAACATCACCGACACGCCGGAAATGAAAGGCGTGTTCTCCCGCGTGAAAATCGGCAGCCAGATGCCGCGCAAAGAGATGTTGCTGATCGCCCTGATGTCCTCGGAAAACCGCGCCGCCGCGAGCCTGGCTCACCACTACCCGGGCGGTTACGCAGCCTTCATTGCGGCGATGAACGCCAAGGCCAAGGCGCTGGGCATGACCAGCACCCATTACGTCGAGCCTACCGGCCTGTCCATCCATAACGTGTCGACCGCCAGGGACCTGAGCAAGCTGCTGGCCTACGCGCGCAAATTCCCGATGCTGAGCCAATTGAGCACCACCAAGGAAAAAACCGTGGCGTTCCGCAAGCCCAACTACACCTTGGGTTTCTCCAACACCGACCACCTGATCAACCGCGCCAACTGGGACATCAAGCTGACCAAGACCGGCTTCACCAACCAGGCCGGCCACTGCCTGGTGCTGGTGACCAGCATGGGTAACCGCCCGGTGTCGCTGGTGATCCTCGACGCCTTCGGCAAGTTCACCCACTTCGCCGACGCCAGCCGTATCCGCAACTGGGTCGAGACCGGCAAGAGCGGTTCGGTGCCGGACGTTGCGTTGCGCTACAAGGCCGACAAGAACCTGAAAAACCGCCCGAACGCGACAGAGGTTCGTCGCTGAACGACGCCCCCCAAAACGCCCGCCTGACCAATGCCCCGACATGCTCGGGGCATTTTTTTCGGCATAAGCCTCGCAAAAACAGGCCGTTGCATCGCTAACCGGGGTTGCGGTTCACGCCCACGATCTGCGGCAAAATAGCGCACAGACAGGCTTTTACTTTGCGCCTGAACTGCCGCTAAATGTTCACCCCTTTCAGTCGACTTCGTTCATGGCTCGTTTCAAACGCATCAGTCCCTGGCTAGCCTGCCTGGCCATCGTGCTGAACATGCTGGCCATGCCGCTCAGCCGCGCCATGCAGACGCCGGACATGGGACTGTTGATGTGGGGCGGATTCTGCTCGGGGGGCGCCTCGCAAGCGCTGCCTCCCAACTTGAGCACGCTGATCGACCCGCTCCAGTCGGCGCCGTCGAAATCCGCCATGAAACACAGCGATTGCTGCTGCGGTCATGCCGGACTGGCGGCGCTGCCGTCCGACTACTACAGGCATTTCCTACCGCGATACGCCCCCGACACCACCCTCGACAACCCCGAGTTGCCGACGCTGCACCCCAGAATCCGCTGGCCGAGCCTGAGCCCGCGCGCCTCCCCTACCGTTTGATCGACACCCGCGCCGCCCCATAGGCGGCGCAATCTGCTTGTCAGCCGCCCGCCTGGGCGTCCTCGAAGTGTCTTGATCATCAGGAATGGTGCGTTATGCCTGCTCGAATGACTTTGCCTCGCGCAAAGCGTGTCTCTGTGTCCCGCCCGCTATGGCCCTTGCTGTCCATCGGCCTGTTCGCCCTCAACCCGCTGTCCTCGGCACTGGCCGAAACCGGTAAAACCGAAGACTCCACCCTCACCCTCGGCACCGTCACGGTCCAGGGCGCCAGCGCCAGCAGCGGCCCGCTGAGCACCAGCAGCGTGCTCAGCTCGGTGGACATTCTCGGCGCCGACATCCTCGAAAAAATGCCGGTCAACTACAGCTGGGAACTGTTCAGTCGCGCGCCAGGTGTGATCCTCACCGAGTTCAACCAAGGCACCACCTCCGGCAAGATTTCCTTTCGCGGCTTCAACGGCGAAGGCGAAGTCAACGCAGTGAAGTTGCTGATCGACGGCATCCCGAGCAACAGCAACGACGGCAACATGCCGTTCATGGACATGATTTTCCCCATGGAGCTGGACAGCATCGAAGTGGTGCGCGGCACCAGCGATGCGCGCTACGGCCTGAACAACATCGCCGGCAACGTCAATATGCTGACCCGCACCGGCGGCGACTACACCAAGGCGCGGGTGCGCTACGGCAGTTACAACACCCAGGAAACCCAGCTGGCCAAAGGCATCGAAGGCAGCAACTGGACGCAGAACTACTTCTTCGCCTACCAGAAATCCGACGGTTACCGCGATCACGCCGAGGCGGACAGGTTTTCCATGTCCGGCAAATGGTTCTACACCCCGGACGACAACAGCTACCGCATCGGCCTGATCGCCCGTCACTACGAAACCGAGGCGCAGGAACCCGGCTACTTGAGTGAAGAGGACGCCCACCAGCACCCGACCATGACCAACAGCTACAACGCCACCGACAAAGGCACGCGGCGGATGAACCAGGTCAGCCTGCACTTCGACACCGACCTGGCCGAAACGCTGGCCTGGTCGGCAAAAACCTACGTCAACACCTTCGACGACCGGCGCTGGACGCAATACTGGCGCACCAGCGCCCAGCAGGAGCGCGACGCCTACGAAACCCAGTATGGCGCCCTCACCTCCCTGACCTGGCGCCCGCAAGTCAGCTGGCTGTACGACTTCGCCCTGGAAGGCGGCGCGGACATGCAGCAGCAGCAGAACAAGAGCGAGCGCTACCGCACCAAGGACCGCCTGCGCCTGGCCCAAACCCGCGACCAGCGATTCGACTTCGACACCTACGGCGCCTATGTCCAGGCCGAGATCAAGCCGTTCGAGTCGCTGAAAATCGTCCCGGCGTATCGCGTCGATAAGATCCAGGGCGACTTCACCAACGAAATGACCGGCATGGACTACGACATCAACGACTATGGGCTGATCAAACAACCCAAGCTCAGCGTGGTGTATTCACCGTGGGACGTGGCCAGCGTCTATGCCAACTGGGGGCGGACCTTCCAGGTCGGCACCGGCGCGGCGGCCTATAAGATTCCACCGCGGGATACCAACCTGGCGCCATCGATCAACGACGGCTGGGAAACCGGGGTCAAGTTCACCCCGGCGGACTGGATCGACGGCCGCATCGCCTATTGGCAGCAAGAAGCCAGCGGCGAAGTCAGTCGCCGGCTCAACGACCCGAGCGGCGAGTCGGACAACGTCGGCGAAACCCGGCGCTGGGGTTACGACGCGCAAGTCAATCTGCACCCGGACGAACGCACCGAAATCTGGATGGCCTACTCCTGGCAGTACTCGAAAATCCTCCAGCCCAGCGCGACTTTGCCCAACAGCAAAGGCCAGGAAATCGACCACATCCCGCATCACCTGTACAACGCCGGCGTCAGCTACAAGGCCACGCGGGCCCTGCAGTTGACGGCGTGGATGAACGGCCAGACGAATTACTACCTGGAACGCGAGAACACCAAGGGCACTTACGGCGGCTACGTCTTGATGAACCTCGGCGCGACTTACCAGGTGACCGAATCGGTCAGTGTCGACCTGCAGTTGAAAAACCTCACCAACCGCTACTACGAATACGTCTGGTATGACCCGGACGGCGCCCAGGCCTCGCTGCACTCACCCGGCGACGGGCGCGCGCTGTACACAGGCGTCACCGTCGACTTCTGATCGGCAGCGCCGCCGGGGCGCGATGAACGTTCAGGCCGGCAAGCGCAAAAACTGAACGTTCACTTCAAACCCGTCGTCCCGGCCTGTGGCCGGCGACGCCAGGGTCATGTGCGCCTTGACCCCATGGACGATGGTCTTGGCAATCGCCAGGCCCAATCCGCTGCCGCTGGCTTCGCTGCTGCCGCGCACGAAGCGTTCGGTCAGGCGCTGCAACACCGGCGCCGGCACGGCCGGTCCGCCGTTGACCACCCGCAGCAACGCATCGTCCGTGAGGCTGACGTCGACCGGTTGATCCGCCGCGCCGTACTTCAACGCATTCTCGATCAAGTTGCGCAGCAGGATGCCGAACGCGTCCGGGTCAATCGCGCAATACACGCTGCCCTCGCTCGGCAGTTGCAAGCGGATGCGCTGCCCGCTGCTGCGGTTCCACTCATCGACCCCATGGGCCAGTAAGGGAATCAGGTCCTGGGGCGCCTCGGACAACAACCCGCCGCCCTCGGCCTTGGCCAACTGCATGAGTTTTTCCGAAAGCCGCGCCAGTTCGCGCAAGGCGTGTTCGATCTTCGCCGCACGCACGCGCAACGGGCCTTCCGGCGCTTCCTGGCGCAAACGCTGGATCTGCGCCAGCGTCGCCGCCAATGGCGTGCGCAACTCGTGGGCGCTGTTGGCGGTGAAGCTGCGCTCGGCCTCCAAGGCCTTGCGCAAGCGCTCCAGCAGGTGGTTGACCGCGTCGGCCAACGGGTCGATTTCAGCCGGCAGCCGCGCCACGCTGATCGGCGACAAATCCCCCACACCACGCGCTTCCACCGCACGGCGATAAGCCAATACGCTGCGCAGGCTGAAGCGCACAAACAACCATGTGCCCAACAGGCTGATGGGGATCAGCGCCAATAACGGCATCAACAGGGCCAACAAGGCTTCCCGCGCCGCCTCACGGCGATGCCCCAGCGGCTCGGCGATCTCAATGAACAGCGTATCGCGCAGCGCACTCGCGCCGTACAGCCGGTATTTTCGGGTGGTGGAAAACCCTTCGCTCGGGTGTTCGCTGAAGATCTTCGGGTTGGCGTCATGGGACTGCATCAGAATCTGGCCCTGGGCATCGCGCACCAGGTACGTCAGGTATTCCTTGTGCATCTTCAGGGTGGCGACGTGCTGGGCGGTGCGCGGTTCTTCGCGGTTGCTGATTTCCAGCACGGCCAGGGGCAGGATGCGTTGCGCGGTCTCTTCCAGGGCGCTGTCGAACGCCTCGTTCAATTCGTGTTGCACCACCAGCCAGGCGCCGACGGTCGCCCCCAGCCAGAGCAAGGTCATGCCCAGGGTCAACCCGAGGCCGAGGCGTTTTTGCAGGCTGATCGGCGACTTCATCCGGCCATCAACCGATAACCCATGCCACGCACGGTTTCCAGCAGGTCGCGCCCGAGTTTTTTGCGCAGGCGGCTGATATAGACCTCGATGGTGTTGCTCTCGATTTCCGCACCGAAGGCGTACAAGCGCTCTTCGAGCTGCGACTTCGACAGCAACGCCGTGGGGCGCTGCACAAACGCCTCGAACAGCGCCCATTCACGCGCCGTCAGGTCGACGGTGACGCCGGCACGCTGCACGGTGCGCGCGTTCATATCGATCTGCAACTCGCCGAGTTTGATCTGCGGGTTGGGGTTGCCGCTGTAACGGCGGGCCACGGCGGCTACCCGGGCCGACAGCTCGAACAGGTCGAACGGTTTGACCAGGTAATCGTCGGCCCCGGCGTTGAGGCCGGCGATACGATCGGATATCTGGTCCTGGGCGGTGAGGATGATCACCGGGGTCACATTGCCGGCCGAACGCTGCTGGCGCAGAAAGTCCAGCCCGCGACCGTCGGGCAGCATCAGGTCCAGCAGGATCAGGTCATACGGCGTGCTGCGCACGCTGTTGTTCGCATGCTCCAGGCGCTGCACCCAATCGACCGCATGGCCGTCGTCGGCAATCTGTTCGCGCACCGCCTCGCCCAGCCCGGGTGCATCCTCGACCAATAAAACCCGCATCTGGCACCTCCTGTGGTGGTTGTCGTGCCGCACCTTACCGAGCTTACCTGACGTGAATCTGAAGATTCAGCTGGTTGTCAGGAATGCCCTTTAGGGTAAGCCGCAAATGCCAATCCGGCCGGAGACAGATCATGAAATCAGCTTTTATTGTCAGCACCGCATTGCTGGGCGTCCTGCTCGGCGCAAACGCCTTGGCCGACGACGACTGCAGCGAGCCGGTCAGCGACTGGCAACCACGCGAAACCCTGCGCCAGCAAGTGGAACAGCAATACGGCTGGAGCGTGCAACGCATCAAGGTCGACGACGGCTGCTATGAACTCAGGGGCACCGACCGCAAAGGTAATGCGATCGAAGCCAGCTACGCACCCGCCTCGCTTCGTCTGCGCAAACTGGAAATCCATTTTGGCGCCAACGGCGACGCCCGGGATTACCTCAACCGCCCTGGATCGGAATGATCAGCGGTTTTTCCACGGCTTTCAGGTTGCTGTCAGCCAGCAGGTCCAGGCTCTCGCCACAACGTTCAACCAGGACATCATCATGAAAAAGATCATTGCTGCAACCTGCCTCGCCGGCGCCATTGCCCTGCCAGGTCTGGCCCAGGCCCGCGAAGTGACCCTGACCACCCAACTCAAGGACTACAGCGGCAACGGCGCGTACCTGGCGATCTATGTCACCGACGCCAACGGCCAGTACCAGAAAACCCTCTGGGTCGCCGGCAAAAAGACCAAGTACTACCGGCACCTGAGCGACTGGGCGCGTGGCAGCGCCATGAAGCCGAGCGAGTTTGACGGCCTCAGCGGCGCCAGTGTCGGCAGCGGCCGCAGCCTCACCGTCAGCGTGGAACTGGCCGACACCTTGATCGACGCCGGGTATCAGATCCGTATCGACAGCGCCGTGGAAGACAAGCGCGACAGCCGCGCCGACGTCAGTGTCCCGCTGACATCGGCCGGGTCGGGCAAGCCGGTCAGCGGCAGCACTTATGTCGAGTCCTTTACCTACGACCTGTAACACCTGCGACTTCTGGAGGCTGAACATGCTTCGCCAGTTCCATTCACTGCCCGGTCTGATCGCCGCCCTGTTGGTCATGATATTGGCCATCAGCGGCGCAGTGCTGTCCGTCAATCCGGCTTTGGAACGCCTGCACGGCACGTCAACCGCGGCCGGGCAGCTCAATGTCGGCCAGTTGGCGGGACGCATCGCCAACCACTTTCCGGGGGTGGAGCAGATCCAGCGCAGCGCCTCCGGAACAGTGATCATCTACTACAACCAGGACGGCCAGGCGGGTGCGCAAACCGTCGATCCATTGACCGGCCAGGGCCTCGGGCCCTATGAGCCGTCCGCCGTTTCGCGCTGGGTAAAAGACCTGCACCGCTCGCTGTTCATGGGTACCACCGGGCATGGGATCGCGGGCGTCGGCGCACTCTTCATGTTGATGCTTTGCGTGTCCGGCGCGCTGTTGCTGGCGCGCCGCCTGGGTGGCCTGCGCAACCTGTTGCGGCCGCTGCGCGGCTCGTTCAGCCAGCGCTGGCACGCCGAAGTCGGGCGCCTGGCCGTGCTCGGGCTGCTGCTGTCGGCCTTGACTGGGCTGTACATGTGCACCACGACCTTCGGTTTGATCGCCGACGGCAGTCAGGCTGAGCCGGCCTTCCCCGCGCATATCAGCGTCGGCGCGGCGCAGCCGGTGGCCAACCTGCAAGCCTTGCAGGCCATCGATCTGAACGACCTGCGCGAACTGGTTTACCCGAGCCCCGGTAACCCCGAGGACGTGTTTTCCCTGCGCACCGCCCAGGGTGACGGCTACGTGGACCCGGTCAGCGGCACGCTGTTGTCGTATCAGGCCCACGATTCAATGCACAACCTGTATCAACTGATCTATCAATTGCACACCGGCGAAGGCCTCTGGTGGCTGGGCTTGATCCTCGGGGTTAGCGCCCTCAGCGTGCCGTTGATGAGCGTGACCGGCATCCTGCTGTGGTGGCGCCGCCGCAAGGCCGCGCCGAAGATTCGCCATAACAGCCCGGCCCACGCCGCCGACAGCGTGATTCTGGTGGGCAGTGAAACCAACAGCACCTGGGGTTTTGCCAATACCTTGCACGCGGCGTTGCACCAGGCCGGGCACCGGGTTCACAGCGCCGCGATGAACGATTGGAAGGGCGAGTACCGCGCTGCCCAGCGCCTGTTCATCCTCACCGCCACCCACGGCGACGGCGATGCACCGGCGTCGGCCGCGCAGTTCCTGGCACGGCTGCAGCAAGTGGGCCTCAAACCCGGCCTGCCCTTTGCGGTACTCGGGTTTGGCGACCGGCAGTTTCCGCGATTCTGTCAGTACGCCCATCAGGTGCAGGACGCGATGGTACAAGCCGGCGGCACGCCATTGCTGGGGCTGGAAACCGTGAACCGTCAATCCTCGCAGGAATTTGCGCGCTGGGGCGATGCGTTGGCGGCGCCACTGGGCCACGAGCTGCCGCTGATCCACACGGCGCAGCGCCCGCGCAGCCGTCGTCTGGAATTGACCGAACGCATCGTCTATGGCGAAGCCGTGAACGCACCGACCCACGTCCTGCGTTTCAAGGCCGCGGGCGCGCTACCGAGCTTCCAGGCCGGCGATCTGGTCGGCATTTTGCCGCCGGACAACCCGGTGCCGCGCTTTTACTCGCTGGCCAGTTCCTCTGAAGACGGCACGCTGGAAATCTGCGTGCGCAAACACGAAGGTGGCCTATGCTCGGGGTTCCTGCATGAGCTGAAGATCGGCGGGTCGGTCGAAGCGTTCATCCAGCCCAATCCGCAATTTCGTCCGGCGTCGGGCGCGCACCCGGTGATTCTGATCGGTGCCGGCACCGGTATCGGGCCCCTGGCCGGTTTTATTCGTCATAACACCGCCAAACACCCGATGCACCTGTATTGGGGCGGACGCAACCCGGCTTCGGATTTTCTCTATGAACCGGAGCTCAAGCGTTACCTGGCCGACCGCCGCCTGACCGCATTGCGCGCGGCGTTCTCCCAGGTTCAGGAGCGCAGCTATGTGCAAGACCGGTTGCTCGGCGATGCCCTGGCGTTGCGCGCCCTGATCGAAAACGGCGCCCAAGTGCTGGTGTGCGGCAGCCGCGAAATGGCCAAAGGCGTGATGCAAGCGCTGGATAACGTGTTAGCCCCGCTCCACCTGAGTGTGCTGGCCCTGAAAGCACAAGGACGCTACCGTGAAGATGTCTACTGAGCCCCAACGCTACAGCCTGAACGGCGAGACCATGGGCACGCGCTATACCGCCGTGTTCTATGCCGAGGCCGGCGTCGACACCGACGCGATCAACCGCGGCCTGGCCCAGGCCGTGGGCCGGGTGGACCAGCAGATGTCCACCTGGAAGGCCGATTCCGACCTCAACCGCCTCAACGCCGGCCCCGAGCAAACATGGTTGCCGGTGCCCCAGGAACTGGCCACGGTGTTGGCCGCCGCGTTGCGGGTCAGCCAGCAATCCGGCGGGGCTTTCGACATCGCCGTCGGTGATCTGGTGGACGCCTGGGGCTTCGGTCCCGGCGCACCCTCAGTCACCGAACAGACCATCGACGCCCTGCCGTCACGCAGCGGTCTGTCGGCCACTGCGGCGTTGACGGTGGACACGCAACGTCACCAAGTGCGCAAACGCGCGCCGCTGCACCTCAACCTCAACGGGATCGCCAAAGGCTTTGGCGTCGACGAACTGGCGCGCTGCCTGGACGGCTTCGGGCTGACCCGCTACCTGGTCGGCATCGATGGCGAAATGCGTGCCCGCGGCGTCAAGCCGGATGCTCAACCGTGGGTCGTGGCCATTGAAAAACCAAGCCGTGGCCAGCGTGAAGTGATGGGGGTCATGGAACTCAGCGACGCCGCCATCGCCACCTCCGGCGACTACCGACACTGGATTGACGTGAAAGACCGACACTATGCTCACACCATGAACCCGGCCACCGGCGCCCCGCTGTGCAATACCGTCGCCGCCGTTACGGTGGTGGCCGCCTCGTGCATGCTCGCCGATGCCTGGGCCACGGCGTTGATGGTGCTGGGCAAAATCGAAGGCCCACGCTTGGCGCAGGCACGCGGGATGGACGCACTGTTCGTGCTGCGCGAGGGTGAACAACTCAAAGAAATATCGATTGTCGGCGGTATTCTGCAGGCGCAGATTGAAAGCCGTCCGCCCCAACCCCGTCCACGAACGTGAGTCCCGCACACCGATGAAATTCATGCACCGGCACACCGAATCCCACCGCAGCGACCGTATCGGCTGGCTGCGCGCCGCGGTCCTGGGCGCCAATGACGGCATCGTCTCCACCGCCAGCCTGTTGATCGGTGTCGCCGCCGCCAACGCCAGCCACGCCTCGCTGATCGTCACCGGCATGGCCGGGCTGGTGGCGGGGGCGATGTCGATGGCGGCCGGCGAATACGTTTCGGTGCATTCCCAGGCCGATACCGAGCACGCCGATCTGGCCCGAGAGCGAGCGGAACTGGCGAGTAACCCGAAAGCCGAACACCGCGAACTTGCCAACATCTACATGCAGCGTGGCGTATCACCCGAATTGGCTCATCAGGTCGCCGACCAATTGATGGCGCACGACGCCTTGGGGGCTCACGCCCGGGACGAGCTGGGCATCAGCGAAGCCCTCACCGCCAAACCGCTGCAAGCGGCGCTGGCCTCGGCGGCGAGTTTCGTGGTCGGTGCCGCGTTGCCGCTGGCGGTGACGCTCATCGCGCCAGAGCACAGCGTGGTGCCGTGGATCTGCGGCATGTCCCTGCTGTTTCTTGCCAGCCTTGGCGCCGTGGCGGCCAGGGCCGGCGGGGCGAAAGTCTTCGTCGGCGCCTGGCGCGTAACCCTGTGGGGCGTGCTGGCCATGGGCATTACGGCCAGCGTCGGGGCGTTGTTCGGCGCTGTGGTGTAGCGCGAAAACACACCGCGCCCCAACGTGGCGGGCGCGGTGTGTCTTACTTTCTTTCGGCCAATACCTTGAGTGCCTGCGCCGCAGCCTGCTCTTGCCCGGCCTGGGCGGTAGCATTGGCCGCTTCGCGCCAGCGCTGCGTATCCACATTGGCCGGCAACTGGCTCGGGCGCTGGGTGAGGATTGCCCAGTGACCGGCGCTGCTCCACTTCGACTCAAAGTCACTGAAGCTCATCAACAGCCGCCGATCCATGCCTGAGCGCAGCAGCACCGTGCTTTTCTGCTGGTTGAAACCCACCACGACCACGTAGTGCGTGCTGGACAACAGGCCGCCGCCGATCCGCGCCATCACCGGGTAACCCGCGCTCACCTGCGCCAGCACCGAGGTGAGCTTGGCGTCGAGCGGATACACCATCAACCCGTATTCACGGGCCAGCACCTGCATGTTGCGCTCCAGGTTCGCTTCGCCGCCCGGCAAGTGCAGCGGCTTATCCAGCAAGCCCGGTGTCATGACAATGCCTTGTTGCGACAGCATGCTGGCTAACGCCGTGGGACCGCTTTGATAAGCGTCGCTGCGAAACGTCGGCACGCCATTGAGCTCGACACGCTCCGGCAGGCCCGGCAGTTTCGACGGCTGCCCGGAACAGGCCGCGAGCCCCAGGGTGCAGGCCAGCAGCAAGGACGTTGTAACGTTGGACCGTAACCGCAATTTTCTACCCTCTTGATCAACTGCCGGTAAGGGCCCTGATCATAGGACGCTCTTCCGCTCGGGTATAGCCTTGAACCGCAGTAAAACGCCCGGGATAGAGCAAAGAAGTTGGATCGACACGACCATTGGTCAATAGCAGGCAACCGTCGTCTGACTAGACTGTCCATTGAGAAGACTGTGTGTGCGCCCTGCTGGGCGAAAGGAGGCCAGAATGAGCCTTGCAACGACGATTGTCCTGTTGATCTGCGGTTGGCTCGCGGTGGCCGCCGCCATGTTGTGGGGGGTGTTGCGCATTACCCGTCGGCACCATCACCCCCACGTCAAACCGGCTGCATCCGCCAAGCCGCACAAGACGGCGGTGCATCACGCCTAGCCAGGCATGCAATTGAAGTCCTGCGTTGCCGCGACTTCCTTACCGTGACCATCCAAGAGCGATGCGCGCACGGTGGTGCCCAGGCTGGATTCGATCAGGGTGTAGTGCTCACCCGCCTTGAAGTCTTTGTACTCCACGCGGCCCTGGCAGTCCTGCTGGTTTTCGTCGCCCGGCTCTTCCTCGAACAACGTCACATCCAAACGATGGGCTCCCGGCGGCACTTCGAAAAAGCGCCCGTCATCCACGCGTTTGCCGTCGACGCGCTCGGCCATCAGGTCATTCGGCGCTTCTTCTTTCAATCCGATCCAGGCTTCGCTGGGGTCGGCTTTGGGCATCGGGCCGGCGCAGGCCGACAGTAACAACACAGCGCTCAAGGCGGGAATCAGCAATAAAGGTTTGAGTGACATGGCAGAACTCCAAAGAATTTCAGTTAAAAGACGCATCGCATCCGATGGGTCACAAGCTTGGAGAGCCGCCCTTTGTAGAACAAATGAATACACATGAAACGATCTTCAGCCCATACCTAAATCTTCCTTCACCTGGCTGAAAGGTGCGTGTTAGGTGGGTCGGGCAAGACTGCCGGGGTTTGCAATCCTGCTCCCTCGGAGGTTCACGCATGCTCGGGCTGGTAAAGACCGCACTGCAAAAGCCGTACACGTTTATCGTGTTGGCCATATTCATCTGCATCATCGGGCCGATGGCGGCCCTGCGAACCCCCACTGATGTATTCCCCGATATCGGCATCCCCGTCGTTGCAGTGGTCTGGCAGTACAACGGCCTGTCGCCGGACGCCATGGCCGGGCGGGTGATCTACACCTACGAACGCTCCCTGAGCACCACCGTCAACGACATCGAACACATCGAATCGCAATCCCTGCCGGGCATGGGCATCGTCAAGATCTTCTTCCAGCCCGGCGTCGACATCCGCACCGCCAACGCCCAGGTGACAGCGGTGTCACAAACCGTGCTCAAGCAAATGCCCCCCGGCATCACGCCGCCGCTGATCCTCAATTACAGCGCATCGACGGTGCCGATCCTGCAAATGGCGTTCTCCAGCCCGACACTGTCGGAAGCCAAGATCCGCGACCTGGTGCAGAACAATATCCGCCTGCCCCTCAGCGCCCTGCCCGGCCTGGCCATGCCCACGCCCATGGGTGGCAAGCAGCGGCAGATCACCCTCGACCTCGACCCGCAGGCGCTGGCCGCCAAAGGCTTGTCGGCGCAGGACGTGGGCAATGCCCTGGCGTTGCAAAACCAGATCATCCCGGTGGGCACCGCCAAGCTCGGCCCCAACGAATACACGATCCTGCTCAACAACAGCCCCAAGGCCATCGATGAACTCAACGACCTGCCGATCAAGACCGTCGACGGTGCGCTGATCACCATCGGCCAGGTGGCCCACGTGCGTGACGGTTCGCCACCGCAGACCAACATCGTGCGCGTCGACGGCCATCGCGCGGTGCTGATGCCAGCGTTGAAAAACGGCAGCATCTCCACCCTGTCGATCATCGACGGCATCCGCCAGATGCTGCCGCGCATCAACGAAACCCTGCCGCCGTCGCTGAAGACCTCATTGCTCGGCGATGCGTCGGTGTTCGTCAAACAATCGGTGGGCAGCGTGGCCCAGGAAGGCATCATCGCCGCGCTGCTGACCAGCGCGATGATCCTGCTGTTCCTCGGCAGCTGGCGCTCGACGCTGATCATCGCCGCCTCGATCCCCCTGGCGGTGCTGTCGGCCATCGCGCTGCTGGCGGTCAGCGGGCAAACCCTCAACGTGATGACCCTCGGCGGGCTGGCGTTGGCGGTGGGGATTCTGGTGGACGACGCCACGGTGACCATCGAAAACATCAACTGGCACCTGGAACAGGGCAAGACGGTGAAGGCTGCGATCCTCGACGGCGCGGCGCAGATCGTCGGCCCGGCGTTCGTCTCGCTGCTGTGCATCTGCATCGTGTTCGTGCCGATGTTCTTGCTGCAAGGCATCGCCGGGTACCTGTTCCGGCCGATGGCCCTGGCGGTGATCTTCGCCATGGCCAGCTCGTTCATCCTCTCGCGCACCCTGGTGCCGACATTGGCGATGTACCTGCTCAAGCCGCACACGCCGGAACCGGGCACCGGCCACCACCCGGAAGATGCGTTCATCAACCACCACGAAGGCGAGCAGCACACCAAACCACGCAACGCGGCGCTGCAGTCGGTGCTGAATTTCCAACAGGGTTTCGAGCGGCACTTCTCGAACATCCGCGACACCTACCATGGCCTGCTGACGTTGGCCCTGGGCAATCGCAAGCGCTTCATCGTCGGCTTTTTGGCCTGTGTGCTCGCCTCGTTTTTGCTGCTGCCCAGCCTGGGCCAGGATTTCTTCCCGGCCACCGACGCCGGGGCACTGGCGCTGCATGTGCGTTTGCCGCTGGGTACGCGGATCGAGGAAAGCGCTGCGGCGTTCGACCGGATCGAGGCGCGGATACGCGAAGTGATCCCAGCCGACGAACTCGACACCATCGTCGACAATATCGGCATTCCGCTGAGCGGCATCGACATGGCCTACAGCAGCAGCGGCACCATCGGCCCGCAGGACGGCGATATCCAGGTCAGCCTGAAACAACACCACGCGCCCACCGCCGACTACGTGAAAAAACTGCGTGAGGCGTTGCCGCAAAGTTTCCCTGGCAGCCACTTTGCGTTCCTGCCGGCGGACATCAGCAGCCAGATCCTCAACTTCGGCGCGCCGGCGCCGCTGGACGTGAAAATCTCCGGGCGCAGCGATGCCGAAAACCGCGCCTACGCCGTGGAACTGGAACGCCGTCTGCAACACGTACCGGGCATCGCCGACCTGCGCATCCAGCAGTCCACCGGCTACCCGTCGCTGCAAGTGAATGTCGACCGCCTGCGCGCCAACGGCCTGGGCATCACCGAGCGCGATGTGACCAACAGCATGGTCGCGTCGCTGGCCGGCAGCTCGCAAACCGCACCTACCTTCTGGCTCAACCCGGCCAACGGCGTGTCCTATTCCATCGTCGCCGCCACCCCGCAATACCGCCTCGACAGCCTGCCGGCGCTGGAAGCGCTGCCGGTGACCGGTGCCGATGGTCAATCGCAAATCCTCGGCGGTGTGGCCAGCATCTCCCGCGTGCAAAGCCCGGCGGTGGTGACCCACTACAACATCGAGCCGACCCTGGACCTCTACGCCAACGTGCAAGGCCGCGACCTCGGTGGCGTGGCCCGCGACGTGCAAAAAGTGCTGGACGACACCGCGTCCATGCGTCCCAAAGGCGCGACGATCAGCCTGCACGGGCAGATCGATGCGCTGCATGAAGCCTTCAGCGGTTTGAGCGTCGGCCTGCTCGGCGCGGTGGTGCTGATCTACCTGCTGATCGTGGTCAACTTCCAGTCGTGGGTCGACCCGTTCGTGATCATCACCGCGCTGCCGGCGGCATTGGCGGGGATCGTGTGGATGCTGTTCCTCAGCGGCACGTCGTTGTCGGTGCCGGCGTTGACCGGGGCCATCCTGTGCATGGGCGTGGCCACCGCCAACTCGATCCTGGTGGTGAGCTTCTGCCGGGAACGCCTGGCCGAACATGGCGATGCGCTCAAGGCCGCACTGGAAGCCGGCTACACGCGCTTTCGTCCGGTGTGCATGACCGCCCTGGCGATGATCATCGGCATGCTGCCGCTGGCCTTGTCCGAGGAGCAGAACGCGCCGCTCGGCCGCGCCGTGATCGGTGGTCTGATCCTCGCCACCACCGCCACCCTGTTATTTGTTCCCGTGGTCTTCAGCCTGGTCCACGGTCGTCAGCCTACTCGCGCAACTGTTGGAGAAACGCCCCATGTCGTCTGATCACAAACCCTCGCGCAAGCGTCTGATGCTCATGGGTGTCGGCGGCCTGACCCTGGCCGCCCTGCTGGTCGCCAACGGCCTGTACGCCCGCACAATGCACGAGCGCTCCGTCACCGCCTGGACCGAAACCGCCGCCGTGCCGCAGGTGATGGTGTTCCAGCCGCAGCAGAACGTAGCCGGTGACACCCTGCGCCTGCCCGCTCACCTTGAAGCCTGGAGCAAGGCGCCGATCCATGCGCGGGTCAGCGGCTACTTGAAGGACTGGAAAGTCGACATCGGCAGCCAGGTCAAAGCCGGGCAAATCCTCGCCGAAATCGACAGCCCCGATCTCGATCAACAACTGGCGCAGACCCATGCGCGCCTGGTGCAGCAACAGGCCAATGCGCGGCTGGCCGCCACCACCGCGACGCGTTGGCAGAACCTGCTGACCAGCCATTCGGTGTCGCGCCAGGAGGCCGATGAAAAAACCTCCAACGCCGCAGCGGCCAAAGCCAACGCCGAAGCCGCCGCTGCCGATTACGCACGCTTGTCGGCGCTGGAAAGCTACAAGACTATCCGCGCGCCGTTCGCTGGCACCATCACTGCGCGCAACACCGACATCGGCCAGTTGATCAAGGCCGACACCGACAGCGACCCGGAGCTGTTCAACATCGCCGACACCCACCAGTTGCGCCTCTACGTGCCGGTGCCGCAGAACTACGCGGCCGTCATCCACCCCGGGCTTGAAGCCGAGCTGAGTGTTCCCGAGCACCCCGGCGAACACTTCAAGGCGCACCTGATCGGCGACTCCACCGCCATCGACCGCCGCTCCGGCACCCTGCTCGCGCAGTTTGTCGCCGACAACCCCAACGGCGAGTTGCTGCCGGGCGATTACGCCGAAGCCACCCTGCCGATTCCGGCAGACACCCATGGCGTGAGCATCCCGGCCAGCGCGCTGATCTTCCGTGCCCAAGGCACCCAGGTCGCGGTGCTGGATGCGCAAAACCACATACACCTGCAGGCCATCCATATCGGCCTGGACCTGGGCGAACGTCTGGTGATCGACCAGGGCCTGAAACCCGCCGACCGCGTGGTCGACAACCCGCCCGACGCCCTGCGCGAAGGCGACCCCGTGCAACTGGCCGACGCCTCCGGAGGTGCCCATGCGCCCAAGGCTTAAACCGCTTGCCGCGGTGATGCTGCTGGCGTTGCAAGGTTGCTCGCTGGCACCGACCTACAACGTGCCGGCGATCGACCTGCCGGCCAACTATCGCGAACAGACCAGCGATGGCCCCTGGCACAGCGCGCAGCCGTCCGACCAACTGGCGCCGCAGTGGTGGACGCTCTACCGCGAACCGCGCCTGGATCAGTTGCAACAGCAATTGCTCAAGGCCAACCCGGACCTGGCGGCAGCGCTGGCGCACTTCGATGCATCCCAGGCGTATGCCAGCCAATTGCATGCCGGGCTGTTCCCGCAGATCACCGCCAGCGCACAACCGCTGCGTCAGCGCCAATCCGACTCGCGTCCGCTGCGCAGTACCACGCAGCCGTCGGTTTACAACAGCAACACGGCGGGGTTTTCGTTGAGCTACGACTTGGACCTGTGGGGCAAAATCCGCAACCAGGTGGCGGCGGGTGATGCGCAGGCGCAAGCGTCGGGCGACGATCTGGCAGTGGCGCGCCTGAGCTTGCAGCATCAGTTGGCGACCTTGTACGTGCAGCTCAATGGGTTGGATGCGCAAAGTCGGATTCTCAACAGCTCGCTGGAGGATTTCAGCCAGGCCCTGCAACTGACCCGCAGCCGCTATGAGGGCCAGATTGCTTCGGAACTGGACCTGACCCGCGCGCAAAACCAGCTCGCCCAAGCCAAGGCGCAACTGGATGAAGTACGCGGGCAACGCAACCTCACCGAGCATGCCATCGGTGAACTGGTTGGCGTGGCGGCCAGCGACTTCACACTGCCGGCGAGCCAACAACTGATCGCCCTGCCGGGGATTCCGTCGCAACTGCCGAGCCACCTGCTGCAACGTCGCCCGGACATTGCGGCGGCAGAGCGCCGAGTGTTTGCGGCCAACGCAAATATCGGCGTGGCCAAGGCCGCGTGGTACCCGGATTTCAGTCTGACCGGGCTGATTGGCGGGCAGACCCAAGGCGTGGGGAATTTACTGTCGGCGGGCAATCGGTATTGGGCGCTGGGGCCGCTGATGAACTTGCCGATCTTCGATGGCGGTCGCTTGAGCGCCAACGAACGCCAGGCCAAGGCCGAGTTCGAACAAGCCTCGGCACAGTACCGCAGCCAGGTACTGAAAGCCGTGCGCGAGGTCGAAGACAACCTGGCACAGCTAAGGGATTTGCAGCAGGAGGCGCAGGATGAACAAGCCGCGGCAGATGCGGCGCAGCATACGCAAACGTTGGCGATGAACAGCTACCAGGCCGGCGCGGTGAGCTATCTGGATGTAGTGACCGCGCAGACAGCGGCGTTACAGGCACAGCGGACCTTGCAGGCGGTGCAGACACGGCAGTTGCAGGCGAGTGTGGGGCTGGTCACCGCGCTGGGCGGCGGCTGGCAACCTGGCGCCTGACGCTTTTTTTGTGCAAACCAGCTCAAAGGTGGGAGCTGGTTTGCCTTTGATGAGGCTGGATCAGCCAGACATCATCGACTGATCCAGCACACATTCAGTCTTCCGGCCGACTGTTGAGAAACACGGTCACTGCTGTGTAATCACTGTCATTGGCGTGTCGGTACGCGGTATTGCTGTGATAGCGGCGGCGTCAGTTCCGGCCTCATCGGGGGCAAGCCCCCTCCCACACTGGTCCGGCACCAGACACACAATGTATGAACACCGCAGAACCCATGTGGGAGGATTCAAGCCCATCCCACACTGGTCCGGCGCCAGACACACAATGCATGAACACCGCAGATCCCATGTGGGAGGATTCAAGCCAACCCCACACTGGTCCGGCGCCAGACACACAATGTATGAACACCGCAGATCCCATGTGGGAGGATTCAAGCCCATCCCACACTGGTCCGGCGCCAGACACACAATGTATGAACACCGCAGAGCCCATGTGGGAGGATTCAAGCCCATCCCACACTGGTCCGGCGCCAGACACACAATGTATGAACACCGCAGAGCCCATGTGGGAGGATTCAAGCCAACCCCACACTGGTCCGGCGCCAGACACACAATGTATGAACACCGCAGAGCCCATGTGGGAGGATTCAAGCCAACCCCACACTGGTCCGGCGCCAGACACACAATGTATGAACACCGCAGAGCCCATGTGGGAGGATTCAAGCCAACCCCACACTGGTCCGGCGCCAGACACACAATGTATGAACACCGCAGATCCCATGTGGGAGGATTCAAGCCCATCCCACACTGGTCCGGCGCCAGACACACAATGTATGAACACCGCAGAGCCCATGTGGGAGGGGGCTTGCCCCCGATAGCGTTCGCACAGACACATCCTGCCAAAAGCCTGCCCTTCAACCTGCAGTTCACCCATCTAGCCTCTCAAAACACACCCAGAGAGAGGCCAGGGAATGCCCGACTTACCCGCTTCACACCGCCTGCGTATCGGCCGATTCAGCGAACCCAACCGTATCTACCTCATCACCACCAACACCCACGAACGCATCCCGATATTCAAGAGTTTCCATCTCGGTCGCTTGGTGGTCTGGCAGTTTCGGTCAGCCCAGTATCAGGGGCTGGCGAACTCCCTGGCATGGGTGATCATGCCGGACCATTTCCATTGGCTGCTCGAACTGAAAAAAGGCTCGCTGGCTGACCTGATGCGCCAGGTGAAGTCCAAAAGCACACGGAGCGTCAACGGTGCGAGCGGACGCAAGGGGCGGCTTTGGCAGGAAAGTTTCCATGACCGGGCACTGCGCAAGGAAGACGACCTGGTGAAAATGGCCAGGTATGTGGTGGCCAATCCATTGCGGGCGGGATTGGTTAGCCGGATTGGCGACTACCCGTTGTGGGATGCCATTTGGGTATAGACACAGTTCAACTGTGGGAGGGGGGGGCTTGCTCGCGATGGCGGTGGGTCAATCACATGTGTATCGGCTGAACCACTGCTATCGGGAGCAAGCTCCCTCCCACACTGATCCCGCGCCAGACACACAATGTATGAACACCGCAAAACCCATGTGGGAGGGGGCTTGCTCGCGATGGCGGTGGGTCAATCACATGTGTATCGGCTGAACCACTGCTATCGGGAGCAAGCTCCCTCCCACACTGATCCTGTGCCAGACACACAATATATGAACACCGCAAAACCCATGTGGGAGGGGGCTTGCTCCCGATAGCAGTGGTTCAGCCAGCTTATCTGTAACTGACCCACCGCCATCGCGAGCAAGCCCCCTCCCACAGGTTTTACCGCGTTTCAGGCCGCGCGTTTGCCGCTGGCAATGGCGGCCGAGGCGGCCACCATCGCCCGCAACAACACCGCACACCCCGCCGCCAGGTCATCCGGCGCGGCGTTTTCGATTTCGTTGTGGCTGATGCCGCCTTCGCATGGCACGAAGATCATCCCCGCCGGGCCGAGTTCGGCGACGAAGATCGCGTCGTGCCCTGCCCCGCTGACGATGTCCATGTTCGACAACCCCAACCCATTCGCCGCATCGCGCACTGCATCGACGCAACCCTTGTCGAAATACAGCGGCGGGAAGTCGGCGGTGGGTGTCATTTCAAAACTCAACCCATGCTTGGCGCAGGTCTCGTCGATCACCTGGCGTACCTGGGCGATCATCGAATCCAAACGCGCCGGTTCCAGGTGGCGGAAGTCCAGGGTCATACGCACTTCACCCGGGATGACGTTGCGTGAGCCCGGATAAGCCTGCAAACAACCGACAGTGCCACACGCATGCGGCTGATGCCCCAATGCCGCCGCATTCACCGCCGCGACCACGGCGGCCGCGCCGACCAGGGCGTCCTTGCGCAGGTGCATCGGCGTCGGCCCCGCGTGGGCTTCAACGCCGCGCAGGGTCAAGTCGAACCACTTTTGCCCGAGGGCACCGAGCACTACGCCGATGGTTTTCTTTTCATCCTCAAGAATCGGCCCCTGTTCGATATGTGCCTCGAAATAGGCGCCGACTTTGTGCCCACTCTCCGGCCGCGTCCCCGCATAGCCGATCGCATTCAGTGCCGCGCCGACGCTGATACCCTGCGCATCGACCTTGGCGAGGGTGTCGGCCAGGCTGAATTTCTCGGCAAACACCCCCGAGCCCATCATGCACGGCGGGAAGCGCGAGCCCTCTTCGTTGGTCCACACCACCACTTCCAGCGGCGCCTCGGTTTGCACCTTGAGGTCGTTGAGGGTGCGCAACACTTCCACACCGGCCAGCACGCCGAAGCAGCCATCGAACTTGCCACCGGTGGGCTGGGTGTCGATATGGCTGCCCGTCATCACTGGCGGCAGGTCGGGGTTACGCCCGGGGCGACGGGCGAAGATGTTGCCGATACCGTCGACGGTCACGCTGCACCCGGCCTCTTCGCACCATTGCACGAACAGGTCGCGGGCCTGGCGGTCGAGGTCAGTGAGGGCCAGGCGGCACACGCCGCCCTTGGCGGTGGCGCCGAGCTTGGCCAGCTCCATCAACGACTGCCACAAACGGTCGCGGTTGATGTGCTGATGGGTCGATTGCAGAACGTCCAGCGCAGCGTTCATGGGGATCTCCTCAGGCTACATGTTATGAATGGAATGCAGTTCAAAGGTGGGAGGGGGCTTGCTCCCGATTGCAGTGGGTCAGTCACCCATGCAGTGGTGGAATGACCACCTGTTTGACTGCATGCCATCGCGTTACAGCAGGGATTTGGCCGGCATCGGCGTCAGTCCACGCCTGGCATTCAGCCCGTAATACAACACGCCGCCCAACGCCGAACCGGTAAACCAGCCATAGCTGTAGAACCAGCTGAACACGTCGCTGCCCAATGACAGCAAGGTCAGCACCACCGGCACGCCAAACGCGACAAACCCGCTCCAGTTCCACGCCGGGTACACGTCGTCACGGTACAAACCGGCGAGGTCCAGGCGCTGTTTGCGCGTGATGAAGTAGTCCACCACCATGATCCCGGCGATCGGCCCCAGCAGGCTGGAATAGCCGAGCAACCAGTTGGAATACACCGTCTCCAGGCTCACATCGGAAACGATCAGCCCGAGCTTCTTCAGCAGCTCGTGGCCCATCAACACCAACCCCACCAGGCCGGTGAGAATCACTGCCGAAGTGCGGTTGATCAGCTTGGGCGCGATGTTCTGGAAGTCGTTGGTGGGCGACACGATGTTCGCCGCCGTGTTGGTGGACAAGGTGGCGACGATGATCAATGCCATGGCCACGGCGACCCACACCGGGCTCTGGATATGCCCGATCAGCGTCACCGGGTCGGACACGCTGACGCCCACCAGTTTCACCGACGCGGCGGTCATGATCACACCGAGGGCGGCGAACAGGAACATGGTCAGCGGCAGGCCGAAAATCTGCCCGAGGATCTGGTCCTTCTGGCTCTTGGCGTAGCGGCTGAAGTCGGGAATATTCAGCGACAAGGTGGCCCAGAACCCCACCATCGCGGTCAGGCCGGCCATGAAGTAACCGGTCAGGCTTGCACCTTCGGGGCGTTTGGGCGGGATCGCCATCAACTCGCTGAGGGACACGTTCGGCATCGCCCACACCAGCAGGCCAATGCCCACCGCCACCAGCAGCGGCGCCGACAGGGTTTCCAGGCGCTTGATCGACTCGGCGCCGCGCAGCACCACCCACAGGTTGAGGGTCCAGAAGATCATGAAGCCGATCACCTCACCGGTGCCGCCCAAGGCCTTCCACCCCTCGAAAATCGAGCCCAGGAACAGGTGAATCGCCAGCCCGCCGAACATGGTCTGGATGCCGAACCAGCCGCACGCCACCAGCGCTCGGATCAGGCACGGCACGTTGGAACCGAGGATGCCGAACGACGAACGCAGCAACACCGGGAACGGAATGCCGTACTTGGTACCGGGGAAGGCGTTGAGGGTCAGCGGGATCAGCACCACGATATTGGCCAGGAGGATCGCCATCAGCGCCTCGCCCACCGACAAACCGAAGTACGCGGTAAGCACCCCGCCCAGCGTGTAGGTGGGCACGCAGATCGACATGCCGACCCACAGCGCGGTGATGTGCCACTTGTTCCACGTGCGTTCATGCACCTTGGTCGGTGCCATGTCGTGGTTGTAGCGAGGGCTGTCGAGGACGTCGGGGCCGGCGTCGAGTTCGTACAGGCCGTTGCGTTCAATAACTTGCGATCTGTTCTGTTGCATGGCCGCTCCACGGTTTTTTCGAATTATTGTTGCTCACCTGCAAGGTCGGTGCAGGTGGCCGGAGTACCTCGTAAACAACATGACATCAAGGGTCCGGCCAGCCGCCACTGCACTCAATAAACGTGCCGACAACCCGCCCTGACCCTGCACCGCATATATAACTCGCTGATGTTTATCAGCTTTATTTCAAACGCCGATGAGTCCTTCGGTACTTGCCGCGTGACGCAGGCTGGATAACGCGCAAGTTGTCCGAACGTTCAGGACTCAATCTGGTGCAACACAATTATTTTTATTTACCGCCGCCGTCAAGCGGCATGTCTCAAGCGCCTGATTTGCAATAAGAAATGTTGTTCATATTTGGAACCTGTCAAGTGCGTCAAAATGGTGATCAGTCGCCACATTTTGGTGATTTTGATTTTTTATCCTTATATTTCAATCAGTTAAAACACAACTAAGCGTAGTAAAAATCTTCTTGCTCATTCTAAAAACACCGGCTAGTTTCTATTCCTGTCACCGATGACAGGTTTTTACCAAGCCTGTGCTGAAAACAACTACAACACTTAGAACTGGCACCAGCCGGTCAAGCCTGTGAGGAACTCGACATGTCGCTGTTGATCCGTGGCGCCACCATCATTACCCACGACGAAAGTTACCGCGCCGATGTTTTATGCGCAGACGGTCTGATTCGCGCAATTGGCACGGGCCTGGATATTCCCGCTGACACCGAAGTACTCGATGGCAGCGGCCAATACTTGATGCCCGGCGGCATCGACCCGCACACCCATATGCAACTGCCCTTCATGGGCACCGTGGCCAGTGAGGATTTTTTCAGCGGCACGGCGGCGGGTCTGGCGGGGGGCACCACCTCGATCATCGACTTTGTGATTCCCAACCCACAGCAATCCTTGCTCGAAGCCTTTCACCAATGGCGCGGCTGGGCGCAGAAGTCGGCGGCCGACTATGGCTTTCACGTGGCGATCACCTGGTGGAGCGAGCAAGTGCGCGAGGAAATGGCCGAGCTGGTCAGCCATCACGGCGTCAACAGCTTCAAGCATTTCATGGCCTACAAGAACGCGATCATGGCGGCCGACGACACCTTGGTGGCCAGCTTCGAACGCTGCCTGGAGCTGGGCGCGGTACCCACCGTGCATGCGGAAAACGGCGAGTTGGTGTATCACCTGCAACGCAAACTGATGGCCCAGGGCATCACCGGGCCGGAAGCGCACCCGCTGTCGCGTCCGTCCCAGGTCGAGGGCGAAGCGGCCAGCCGCGCAATCCGTATCGCCGAGACCATCGGCACGCCGTTGTACCTGGTACACGTCTCGACCAAAGAGGCGCTGGATGAAATCACCTATGCGCGCGGCAAGGGCCAGGCGGTGTACGGCGAAGTGCTCGCCGGGCATTTGCTGCTGGACGACAGCGTCTACCGCCACCCCGACTGGCAGACCGCCGCCGGCTACGTGATGAGCCCGCCGTTCCGCCCGCGCGGGCATCAAGAGGCGCTGTGGCATGGCCTGCAATCCGGCAACCTGCACACCACCGCCACCGACCACTGCTGCTTCTGCGCCGAGCAGAAAGCCGCCGGGCGTGACGATTTCAGCAAGATCCCCAACGGCACCGCCGGTATCGAAGACCGCATGGCGCTGTTGTGGGATGAAGGGGTCAACACCGGGCGCCTGTCGATGCAGGCGTTCGTCGCGCTGACCTCCACCAACACCGCGAAGATCTTCAACCTCTACCCGCGCAAAGGCGCAATCCGCGTCGGTGCCGATGCCGACCTGGTGCTGTGGGACCCCGAGGGCACGCGCACGATTTCCGCCAAGACCCACCACCAGAACGTCGACTTCAACATCTTCGAAGGCAAGACCGTGCGCGGCGTGCCGAGCCACACCATCAGCCAGGGCAAGCTGGTCTGGGCCGACGGCGACCTGCGCGCCGAACGCGGTGCCGGGCGGTATGTGGAACGGCCGGCGTATCCGTCGGTGTTCGAGCAGTTGAGCAAGCGGGCTGAGCGTTCCAAGCCGGTTGCTGTGAACCGCTGAGACCGCTATCGGGGGCAAGCCCCCTCCCACAATTGACCGCATGCTTTCAGACACAATGCGATCACTGTGGGAGGGGGCTTGCCCCCGATGAGGCCAACCCAGGCAACAAAAATGCCCGCCAGAGGCAATCCGAAAAAAAACCGTGAGGCCCACACCGTGATCCAGACCCTGACCCACCTCCCCCATCCCCATGAAGACGGGGCCACCCTCGCCAGTCATTTCACCGACCTGGCGCCGCCCCTCAACGCCCGCCAGGCGCAACTGGAAGCCTCGCGCTGCCTGTATTGCTACGACGCGCCGTGCGTGAATGCGTGCCCCAGCGAAATCGACATCCCGTCGTTCATCCGCAACCTCCACACCGACAACGTGCAAGGCGCCGCGCAGAAGATTCTCTCGGCCAATATCCTCGGCGGCAGCTGTGCCCGGGTCTGCCCCACCGAGATCCTGTGCCAGCAAGCCTGCGTGCGTAACCACGGCGAAGAATGCGCGCCGGTGCTGATCGGCCTGTTGCAACGCTACGCCATCGACAACGCGCACTTCAGCGAACACCCGTTCCAGCGCGCCGCCACCACCGGCAAGCGCATCGCCGTGGTCGGCGCCGGACCGGCCGGCCTGGCCTGCGCCCATCGCGCCGCGTTGCACGGCCACGATGTGGTGATCTTCGAAGCCCGGGAAAAAGCCGGCGGCCTGAATGAATACGGGATCGCCAAGTACAAACTGGTGGATGACTTCGCGCAGAAGGAGCTGGAGTTCCTGCTGCAGATCGGCGGCATCGAGATCCGTCACGGCCAGCGCCTGGGCGACAACCTGTCGTTGAGCGAACTGCACCAGCACTTCGATGCGGTGTTCCTCGGCCTCGGCCTGGCCGCCAGCAAGCAACTCGGCCTGCCCCATGAGGACGCCCCCGGCCTGCTCGCCGCCACCGACTACATCCGCGAACTGCGCCAGGCCGACGACCTGAGCCAACTGCCCCTGGCCGACCGCTGCATCGTGCTCGGTGCCGGCAACACCGCCATCGACATGGCCGTGCAAATGGCCCGCCTCGGCGCCCGCGACGTCAACCTGGTGTACCGCCGGGGCCTGGCGGACATGGGCGCCACCAGCCATGAGCAGGACATCGCCAAGGCCAATCAGGTTCGCCTGCTGACCTGGGCCCAGCCGGAGGAAGTGCTGCTGGACGAGCAAGGCCATGTGCGCGGCATGCGTTTCGCCCGCACGCACCTGGACAACGGGCGCCTGCAACCCACCGGCGAAACCTTCGAACTGGCCGCCGATGCGATCTTCAAGGCCATCGGCCAAGGTTTCGACAACGCCGCACTGCACGACCCGCTGGCCCAGCAACTGCAGCGAGTCGGCGAACGCATCTTCGTCGACGAGCAACTGCGCACCAGCATCCCCGGCGTGTATGCCGGCGGCGACTGCATCAGCCTCGGCCAGGACCTCACCGTACAGGCGGTGCAACACGGCAAGCTGGCGGCAGAAGCCATGCACGCCCAACTCATGCTCAACGTGGAGGCTGCGTAATGGCCGATCTCTCGATTGTCTTCGCCGGTATCAAAGCCCCCAACCCGTTCTGGCTGGCCTCCGCGCCACCCACCGACAAAGCCTACAACGTGGTCCGCGCCTTTGAAGCAGGCTGGGGCGGCGTGGTCTGGAAAACCCTCGGGGAAGACCCGGCGGCGGTCAACGTGTCGTCGCGTTACTCGGCGCATTACGGCGCCAACCGCGAAGTGCTGGGCCTCAACAACATCGAGCTGATCACCGACCGCTCTTTGGAGATCAACCTGCGCGAAATCACCCAGGTCAAAAAGGACTGGCCGGACCGCGCGCTGATCGTGTCGCTGATGGTGCCGTGCGTCGAAGAGTCCTGGAAAAACATCCTGCCGCTGGTGCAAGCCACCGGCTGCGACGGCATCGAGCTGAACTTCGGCTGCCCCCATGGCATGCCCGAGCGCGGCATGGGCGCGGCGGTCGGCCAGGTACCGGAGTATGTGGAGCAAGTGACGCGCTGGTGCAAGACGTACTGTTCGCTGCCGGTGATCGTCAAGCTCACGCCGAATATCACCGACATCCGGGTGGCGGCGCGTGCGGCGTATCGCGGCGGTGCGGACGCGGTGTCGCTGATCAACACCATCAACTCCATCACCAGCGTGGACCTGGAGCGCATGGTCGCCCTGCCGACGGTCGGCACCCAGAGCACCCACGGCGGTTACTGCGGTTCGGCGGTCAAGCCGATCGCGCTGAACATGGTCGCCGAAATCGCCCGCGACCCGCAGACCCACGGCTTGCCGATCTGCGGCATTGGCGGCATCGGCAACTGGCGCGATGCGGCGGAATTCGTCGCCCTCGGCTGCGGTGCCGTGCAGGTGTGTACGGCGGCGATGCTGCATGGCTTTCGCATCGTCGAAGAAATGAAGGACGGCCTGTCGCGCTGGATGGACAGTCAGGGCTACACCAGTCTGCAGGATTTTTCCGGGCGCGCCGTGGGCAATACTACGGACTGGAAGTACCTGGATATCAACTACCAGGTGATCGCCAAGATCGATCAGGCCGCCTGCATCGGCTGCGGGCGTTGCCACATTGCCTGCGAAGATACGTCGCACCAGGCCATCGCCAGTTTGAAACAGGCGGACGGCACGCATAAGTACGAAGTGATCGATGACGAATGCGTGGGCTGCAACCTGTGCCAGATCACCTGCCCGGTGGCCGATTGCATCGAGATGGTGCCGGTGGACACCGGCAAGCCGTTCTTGAACTGGACCCAGGATCCGCGTAATCCGTACCGGGAAGCGGTGTAATCCTGTAGAGCGCTATCGGGGGCAAGCCCCCTCCCACAGTTGACCGCATTCTTTCAGACAAAATGCAGTTCATTGTGGGAGGGGGCTCGCCCCCGATGAGGCCCTCAGCCTCACCACAAAACTCAAGGCTCAAACAGTTGACCGCATTCTTTCAGACAAATGCAGTCAATGTGGGAGGAGGCTTGCCCCCGATGAGGCCCTCAGCCTCACCACAAGCCTCAAGGCTCAAACAGTTGACCGCATTCTTTCAGACAAATGCAGTCAATGTGGGAGGGGGCTTGCCCCCGATGAGGCCCTCAGCCTCACCACAAAACTCAAGGCTCAAACAGTTGACCGCATTCTTTCAGACAAATGCAGTCAATGTGGGAGGGGGCTTGCCCCCGATGAGGCCCTAAGCCTCACCACAAAACTCAAGACTCCAACAGTTGACCGCATTCTTTCAGACAAAATGCAGTCAATGTGGGAGGGGGCTTGCCCCCGATGAGGCCCTCAGCCTCACCACAAAACTCAAGGCTCAAACAGTTGACCGCATTCTTTCAGACAAATGCAGTCAATGTGGGAGGGGGCTTGCCCCCGATGAGGCCCTCAGCCTCACCACAAGCCTCAAGCCTCAAGGCTCCAACCCAATCCCGCGCAAAATCACACTGGTCACCGTCTGAATCGCCCTCTCGAACTGCATATCCGACAACGGCTGGTGATCGTTCAGAATCTTCACCTGATGATCAAAGTCGGCGTAGTGCTGGGTCGAGGCCCAGATCATATACAGCAAGCTCGCCGGCTCGACCGGCAGGATGCGTTTGTCTTCCACCCATTGGCGAATCTTCGCTTCCTTCATCTTGGCCCAGTCGTACAGGCTTTCATCCAGCGCCTCACCGAGCGTCGGCGCGCCGTGGATGATTTCGTTGGCCCAGACTTTCGACCCATACGGCCGCGTGCGCGAGCGTTGCATCTTGGCGCGGATGTAGCTGCTGAGCACCACTCGCGGGTCATCGAAGGTTTCGAAGCTCAGGGCATCCTGCTTCCACACTTCCAACAGATCGAACAGCACCGCGCTGTACAGCTCGCTCTTGGTGGTGAAGTAGTAATGCAGGTTGGAACGCGGCAGTTGCACTTCGGCGGCAATATCGGCCATGGCGGTGCTGCCATAGCCCTTCTCGGCGAAGATTTTTTCCGCCGCCAGCAGGATTTTTTCGACGTTGACCCGACGAATTCCGATCTTGTGCTTGCCCATAAGGGCTCCCCGACAAAGACATAACGGAAAGACTACCACCCGCTCTAGATCGGGGCGACAGGAGGAGCCGAAACTTCGTACACTGCCCGTCCTATCCTTTGATTGGTATTGCTCAATGTTGATCAAGAAAACCCTGACCACCGTCGCTCTGCTGGCCTCGCTGCTGGGCGCTTCGGCGGCGTTTGCCCATGCTCACCTCAAGAGCGCGACGCCTGCGGCAGACAGCAGCGTCGCGGCACCGAACGATGTGCGCCTGACCTTCAGCGAAGGCGTGGAGGCGACCTTTTCCAAGGTTTCCCTGAGCAAGGACGGCACCGAAATCGCAATCAAGGGCCTGGCAACGCCGGATGCCGACAAGAAAACCCTGGTGGTGACGCCCGCTGCGCCCCTCGCAGCCGGTACCTACAAAGTGGTGTGGAACGCGGTCTCGGTCGACACCCACAAGAGCAACGGCGAATACAGCTTCAAGGTCGGCCAATAACCTATGGCGACGCTGCTGGTGCTGTGCCGTTTCCTGCATTTCATCGTCGTCTTGTTGATGTTCGGGGCCTGTGTATTCAGGCCCTGGCTGATGGGCAATGCACCGCAGCCGGCGCTGGACCGGCAAGTGCTGCGTATCAGCCGAGCACTGGCCTGGCTCGGGCTCGGCTCCGGCGTGGCCTGGTTGCTGCTGATCACGGTCAGCATGGCCGGCAGTTGGGACGCCGCACTGCAACCGGCCACTGTGCAATTGGTGCTGGGCAAGACCTTTTTCGGCCAAGTGTGGCTCTGGCATCTGCTGCTCAACGTGCTGCTGTTGATCGCCTTGATCAAACCCTGGTCGGCGTTGCGCCTGCCCTTGATCGGCCTGCTGCTGGCGACCCTGGCCCCGGTCGGTCACGGCGCCATGCTCAACGGGCTCAGCGGCCAGTTGCTGATCCTCAATCAGGTCGTCCACCTGGCGTGCGTGGGCGCCTGGCTTGGCGGTCTGCTGTTGCTGGTATTGATCCTGCGCCAACCGCAGCGTCATGGGCTGGAGCCGATTCTGCGGCGTTTCAGCGGCGCGGGTTATGGCCTGGTCGCCGGCTTGCTGGTCACCGGCTTGATCAACGTGCGTGTATTGACCGGGCAACTGTGGCCCACCCCGCTGTTCAACGGTTTCGCCCTGATTCTGCTGATCAAGGCGATGCTGGTGCTGGGCATGTTGGCCCTGGCGCTGCTGAACCGCTTGCGTATCGAGCGCTGCGAACAACGACTGGAGACCTTGAAGGCCAGTGTGACGGCTGAATGGTTACTAGGTATTTCAGCGGTAGCCGCCGTCTCCCTCCTCGGCACGCTGCCCCCGATGGCGATGGCCGGCTGAATCCATAGTCAGCTTCCCCACTGGACCACGACCACTTCTGCTCAGTGAAGCGTAGTCATCGTATAACTTCTGATTGACAAGCCACAAAAACCCCGCAAATATCGCCCCAATGTTGTACGACGACGTATGACAAATAATAAAAACAACAAACCCAAGGGAGCGTCACTGTGCGTCCATCCGCCCGCAATTCCTCCTCGCGTCTCGGCCTTATCGGCCTCGGCAGCCTGGCTTTCACCCTGCCCCTCATCGCCCAGGCCGAAGGGTTTGTCGACGACGCCAAGGCTACGCTCAACTTACGCAACGCCTACTTCAACCGCAATTTCACCAACCCGTCCAACCCCCAGGCCAAGGCCCAAGAGTGGACGCAGAACTTCATCCTCGACGCCAAATCCGGCTACACCCAGGGCACCGTGGGCTTCGGGATTGATGTGCTGGGCCTGTACTCGCAAAAGCTCGACGGCGGCAAAGGTACCGCTGGCACCCAGTTGCTGCCGGTTCACGACGACGGTCGCCCCGCCGACAACTTCGGGCGCCTGGGCGTGGCGCTGAAAACCAAGCTGTCGAAGACCGAACTGAAAGTCGGCGAATGGATGCCCGTGCTGCCGATTTTGCGTTCCGACGATGGCCGTTCCCTGCCGCAAACCTTCCAGGGCGGCCAGGTCACCTCCAATGAAATCGCCGGCCTGACCCTCTACGGCGGGCAGTTTCGCGGCAACAGCCCGCGCAACGATGCGAGCATGGAAGACATGTTCATGAACGGCAAAGCCGCCTTCACCTCAGACCGCTTCAACTTCGGCGGCGCCGAATACACCTTCAACGACAAGCGCACCCAGGTCGGCCTGTGGTACGCCGAACTGACCGACATCTACCAACAGCAGTACCTCAACCTGACCCACAGCCAGCCGCTGGGCGACTGGACCCTGGGCGCCAACCTCGGCTTCTTCAACGGCAAGGAAGACGGCAGCGCCCTGGCCGGCGACCTCGACAACAAAACCGCGTTCGCCCTGCTCTCGGCCAAATACGGCGCTAACACCTTCTACGTCGGCCTGCAGAAACTCAGCGGCGACAGCGCATGGATGCGGGTCAACGGCACCAGCGGCGGCACCCTGGCCAACGACAGCTACAACGCCAGCTACGACAACGCCAAGGAGAAATCCTGGCAACTGCGCCACGACTTCAACTTCGCGGCGCTCGGCGTTCCGGGCCTGACCCTGATGAACCGCTACATCAGCGGCAGTAACGTCCACACCGGCACGATCACCGATGGCAAGGAATGGGGCCGCGAATCGGAACTGGCCTACACGGTGCAGAGCGGTGTTCTGAAGAACCTCAACGTGCGCTGGCGCAATTCGACCATGCGCCGGGACTTCAGCAATAACGAGTTCGATGAGAACCGGGTCTTCGTCAGCTACCCGATTTCGTTGCTTTAAAGATCTAAAACCCGGG
Source organism: Pseudomonas veronii (assembly GCF_002028325.1). Lineage (NCBI taxonomy): Bacteria > Pseudomonadati > Pseudomonadota > Gammaproteobacteria > Pseudomonadales > Pseudomonadaceae > Pseudomonas > Pseudomonas veronii. Next base: position 4,476,782 of record NZ_CP018420.1, read on the forward strand.
CACATCCATTGTGGGAGGGGGCTTGCTCCCGATGACGGTGTATCAGGCAATGTCTCTGTGACTGACCCACAGCCATCGGGGGCAAGCCCCCTCCCACATTGACAAGCGGGGACTCTCTAACAATACTTCGGCATAGTCATACGACAACCTACAACAAAAACTGGAATCCAGATGACCACCACTACCCCAGCGCCCTTCAACCGCCTCCTCCTCACCGGTGCCGCCGGCGGCCTCGGCAAAGTGCTGCGCGAACGCCTGCGGCCGTATGCCCAGGTGCTGCGCCTGTCGGATATCGCCGACATGGCCCCCGCCAGCGCCAATGAAGAAGTGCAGCCCTGCGACCTGTCCGACAAACACGCGGTACACCACCTGGTCGAAGGCGTCGACGCCATCCTGCATTTCGGTGGCGTATCCGTGGAGCGCTCGTTCGAAGAAGTCCTCGGCGCCAATATCTGCGGGATTTTTCACATCTACGAAGCCGCCCGCCGCCATGGCGTCAAGCGCGTGATTTTCGCCAGCTCCAACCATGTGATCGGCTTCTATCAACAGGGCGAGCACCTCGACGCCCACTCGCCGCGTCGCCCGGACAGTTACTACGGGCTGTCCAAGTCCTACGGCGAAGACATGGCCAGCTTCTACTTCGACCGCTACGGCATCGAGACCGTGAGCATCCGCATCGGCTCGTCGTTCCCCGAACCGCAGAACCGCCGGATGATGCACACCTGGCTGAGCTTCGATGACCTGACCCAACTGCTCGAACGCGCGCTGTACACGCCGAACGTCGGCCACACCGTGGTCTACGGCATGTCGGCCAACCTCGACACCTGGTGGGACAACCGCTACGCCGCACACCTGGGCTTCACCCCCAAAGACAGCTCCGAAGTTTTCCGCGCCCAGGTCGAGCGCCAGCCGCCGCTGGCCGCCGACGACCCGGCCAAGGTCTACCAGGGCGGTGCGTTCTGCGCCGCCGGGCCGTTCGGTGACTGACGTCACACTAACCCAAGGGAGTGAGTTGCCATGACCGCTGAATTGATTGTCGACGCCCGCAACGCCGTAGGCGAATGCCCGGTGTGGGTGCCCGAAGAAAACGCCCTGTACTGGGTGGATATTCCCAACGGCGGCCTGCAACGCTGGAGCGCCGCCACCGGCCATATCGACGCGTGGAAAGCCCCGCAGATGCTCGCCTGCATTGCCCGCACCGATGCGGGCAACTGGGTCGCCGGGATGGAAAGCGGCTTTTTCCAGCTCACCGCGCACAACGACGGCAGCCTCGACACCACGCCCCTGGCCGAGGTCGCGCACCCGCGCGCGGACATGCGCCTGAACGATGGGCGCTGCGATCGCCAGGGCCGGTTCTGGGCCGGCAGCATGGTGCGGGACATGAGCGCAAATGCGCCCGCAGGCATCCTCTACCGTTACGCGTCGGGCGCCGCGCCGCATGCGCAGTTGGACGGCTTTATCACCCTCAATGGCCTGGCCTTCAGCCCCGATGGCCGCACGATGTATGTCTCGGACTCGCACCCGCTGGTGCAACAGATCTGGGCTTTCGACTACGACACCGACACCGGCACACCGTCCAACCGCCGCGTGTTTGTCGACATGCAGCTACACCAAGGCCGCCCTGACGGCGCGGCCGTGGATGTCGACGGCGGCTACTGGATCTGCGCCAACGACGCCGGCCTGATCCACCGCTTCACCCCCGACGGTCGCCTGGACCGCTCCCTGCGCGTGCCGGTGAAAAAACCCAGCATGTGCGCCTTTGGCGGCAGTCGCCTGGACACCCTGTTCGTCACCTCGATCCGTGACGACCAGAGCGAGCAGTCGCTGTCCGGCGGCGTATTCGCCCTCAACCCCGGCACGACAGGACTGCCCGAACCCCGCTTCGCCCTCTAGCTGCATCGCTGTGCCTTGAATACAACAATAACAAGACAGGAGTGACCGCCCATGGACTTCAAACGCACCTTGCTCGCCGCCGCAATCTTCACCCTCAGCAGCGCCGCCCACGCGCTGGAAATCAAATTCGCCGACATCCACCCCGCCGGCTACCCCACCGTCGTGGCCGAAGAGAACATGGGCAAGGCCCTCACCCAAGAAAGCAACGGCGAACTGACCTTCAAGTACTTCCCCGGGGGCGTCCTGGGTTCGGAAAAAGAAGTCGTCGAACAAGCCCAGGTCGGCGCGATCCAGATGACCCGGGTCAGCCTCGGCATCGTCGGCCCGGTGGTGCCGGACGTGAACGTGTTCAACCTGCCATTCGTGTTCCGCGACCAGGCGCATATGCGCAAAGTCATCGACGGCGAGATCGGCGATGAAATCCTCGCCAAGATCACCGACTCCGAATTCGGCCTAGTCGCCCTGGCCTGGATGGACGGCGGCACGCGCAACCTCTACAGCAAAAAACCGGTGCGCAAGATCGAAGACCTCAAGGGCATGAAGATTCGCGTGCAGGGCAACCCGCTGTTCATCGATGCCTTCAACGCCATGGGTGCCAACGGTATCGCCATGGACACCGGCGAGATCTTCAGTGCCTTGCAGACCGGGGTGATCGACGGTGCCGAGAACAACCCACCCACCATGCTAGAACACAACCACTTTCAGAACGCCAAGTACTACACCCTCACCGAGCACCTGATCCTGCCCGAGCCGATCGTGATGTCGAAAATCACCTGGAACAAGCTCACTCCCGCGCAACAGCTCATGGTGAAAAACGCCGCCAAGGCCGCCCAGGCCGATGAGCGTGCGCTGTGGGATAAAAAATCCGCCAGCAGCGAGGAAAAGCTCAAGGCGGCCGGCGTGGAGTTCATCCGCGTCGACAAACAGCCCTTCTACGACGCCACCGCCGCGGTTCGCGCCAAGTACGGCGCGCCTTACGCCGACATCATCGCGCGCATCGACGCCGTTCAATAACCCGCCCTGCCTCTCGCATAAGGCCCGGCGCGGTCGGCATCGACGCGCCCGGTCACGGTGAACGCCATGAAGAATCTAGTGCTGCGCATCAACGACCGCCTCTACATGACCTGCATCTGGGTCGCCGGCCTCTCGGTCCTCGGGGTCGCGCTGATCATCCCCTGGGGCATCTTCGCCCGCTACATCCTCGGCACCGGCTCCAGCTGGCCGGAGCCCACCGCCATCCTGCTGATGCTGGTGTTCACCTTTATCGGCGCCGCCGCCAGCTACCGCGCCGGGGCGCATATGTCGGTGGCGATGATCACCGACCGCCTGCCTGCGCGCCAACGCCAGGTCGTCGGCATCCTCTCGCAACTGCTGATGGGCACCATCTGCCTGTTCATGACCATTTGGGGCAGCAAGCTGTGCCTGTCCACCTGGAACCAGTTCATGAGCGCCATCCCCACTCTGCGCGTGGGCATCACCTACATGCCGATCCCGATCGGCGGGTTGCTGACCCTGGTCTTCGTGGTGGAAAAACTCGTGCTCGGTGACCAGAGCAACCGACGGGTCGTGCGCTTCGATCTGGTTGAAGAAAGCGAAGGGGCTGCCTGATATGGACGCATTGATTCTGTTGGGCAGCTTTGTCGGCTTGATCCTGATCGGCATGCCAGTGGCCTATGCCCTGGGTCTGTCGGCGTTGATCGGCGCGTGGTGGATCGACATTCCGTACCAGGCCCTGATGATTCAGATCGCTGGCGGGGTGAACAAATTTTCGCTGATGGCGATTCCGTTCTTCGTGCTGGCCGGCGCGATCATGGCCGAGGGCGGCATGTCGCGGCGGCTGGTGGCGTTCGCCGGGGTGCTGGTGGGTTTTGTGCGCGGCGGCTTGTCCCTGGTGAACATCATGGCCTCGACGTTTTTCGGTGCGATCTCCGGCTCCTCGGTGGCCGACACCGCCTCGGTCGGCTCGGTGCTGATCCCGGAAATGGAGCGCCGTGGCTACCCCCGGGAGTTCGCCACGGCGGTGACCATCAGCGGTTCGGTGCAAGCACTGTTGACCCCGCCCAGCCACAACTCGGTGCTCTACTCCCTGGCGGCGGGCGGCACGGTGTCGATCGCCTCGCTGTTCATGGCCGGCGTGGTCCCGGGCCTGCTGATGAGCGCGTGCCTGATGGTGCTGTGCCTGATCTTCGCGAAGAAGCGCGACTACCCCAAGGGCGAAGTCATCCCGCTCAAGCAAGCGCTGAAAATCTGCGCCGACGCACTGTGGGGCCTGATGGCCATGGTGATCATCCTCGGCGGCATCCTGTCGGGCATCTTCACCGCCACCGAGTCCGCCGCGATCGCGGTGCTGTGGGCATTCTTCGTGACCATGTTCATCTACCGCGACTACAAATGGAACGAGCTGCCCAAGCTGATGCACCGCACGGTACGCACCATTTCCATCGTGATGATCCTGATCGCCTTCGCGGCCAGCTTCGGCTACATCATGACCCTGATGCAGATCCCGGCGAAGATCACCACGCTGTTCCTGACCCTGTCGGACAACCGCTACGTGATCCTGATGTGCATCAACGTCATGCTGCTGTTGCTCGGCACGGTGATGGACATGGCGCCGCTGATTTTGATCCTCACGCCAATCCTGCTGCCGGTGGTGCTCGGCATCGGCGTCGACCCGGTTCACTTCGGCATGATCATGCTGGTCAACCTCGGCATCGGCCTGATCACGCCACCGGTCGGCGCGGTGCTGTTCGTGGGGGCGGCGGTGGGCAAGGTGAGTATCGAGAACACCGTGAAGGCGCTGCTGCCGTTCTATGGCGTGCTGTTTTTGGTGCTGATCGCGGTGACTTACATTCCGGCGTTATCGCTGTGGCTGCCAGGGCTGGTGCTGTGATGCTGATTGAACTGGAAGATCACCTGACCCACCTCACCCTCGCCCCGGCCGTCGGCGGCAGCATCGTCAACTGGCGCGTGCGCGCCAGCGGCCAGCCCCTGCTGCGGCCTAGCGATCAAGCGGCGCTGGACACCGGCCTGCCCGGCAAACTGGCCTGCTATCCCCTCGCGCCGTGGTCCAATCGCATTGCCAACGGCGGTTTCGACACGCCCGCCGGCTGGCTGGCACTCACGCCCAACAGCGCGACCGATCCGCTGCCGATTCACGGTTCGGCCTGGCAACAGGCGTGGCGCGTGGTCAGCCAGTCGGCGGATGAAGTGCTGCTTGCGCTGGAATGCGCCACGCCGTTCGCCTATCGCGCCGAGCAGCGGTTTGGGTTGAGCAACGGCGTGTTGAGTATCGGGCTGAGCGTGACGCATCTGGCCGAAGCCGCCGCGTGGCACGGTTTGGGCTTGCATCCTTACTTCCCGCGCCGGGCGGGTACGCGGTTGCAGGCCAAGGCTGGGCAGGTATGGATGAGTGATGCGTCCAAGCTGCCGACGGCGCTGGCACCCGTACACGCCGATTGGGATTTCCAACAGCTCAAGGGATTGCCTCAAGCGTTGGTCGACAACGGGTTTTGCCAGTGGGACGGGCATTGCCGGATCGAACAGCCGGAGCTGGGTCACACCCTGGAATGCCAGGCCACCGGCGCCGATTACTTCCTGCTGTACTGCCCGCCGGGGCTGGGGTTCTTCTGCATCGAGCCGGTGAGCCATCCGGTGAATGCCCATCACTTGCCGGGCAGGCCGGGCCTGAAACTGCTGGAGCAAAACCAGCAGACCCAACTCAATTTCACCCTGAAATACATTCCAACTGTGGGAGGGGGCTTGCCCCCGATAGCGGTGCGTCAGCCACTACATGCATGACTGACCCACCGCTATCGGGGGCAAGCCCCCTCCCACATTTTTGACTCGGTTCGGTTTCCAGGATCAGGTCGGCTATAAGGCCGCCTCGCTTTGGCGTTGGTTACTTTGGGGCTTTTTTCCAAAGTGACCCGCCGTAAGGGCGGAACCCATAGCAGCCGTGACCGCAACAATGGATATGTACTCAACCCAACCCAAAAAGCTGGTCAGCCCAGAGACCGCCATCGGGGGCAAGCCCCCTCCCACATTGGATCTCCTTTGCATTGGCGACCCCATGACACGCCCTATCAGATCCAGCCAAGCCAGCTCCAGTAGGTCGCCGCAAACACCAACATCAACAAGTAACCCATCAGCGTCACCAACACCCCCACCTTGGCAAACTGCCGCGCCGTGAATGTCCCGGTCCCCAGGCACACCATGTTCTGCGGCGCATTGATCGGCAGGATAAACCCGTAGCTCACCACAAACCCCAACAGCATGGTCATCCCCAACCGGTTGAACTCCCCCGGCAAGGTCTGCAACACCGCAATCAGGATCGGCAACAACGCCGAGGTCAACGCCGTCGCACTGGCAAACCCCAAGTGGATCAAGATCAAAAACGCCCCGAGGATGGCAAACACACCCAACGGCCCGACCTGGTCCAGCCCGGTGTGCGCCACCACTTGCGAACCCAGCCACTGCCCGGCCTGGGTGGTCAGCAACGCCGTGCCGAGGCTGATGCCGACGCCAAACACAATCACCGTGCCCCACGGAATCCGCGACTGCACATCCTTCCAGGTCATCACGCCGATCCCCGGCAACAGCAGGAACACCAGCCCGGCATAGGTGGTCGAGGTGGTGTCGAAATTGTGCAGGCGCCCTTCGGTAGCCCACGCCAACAGCAACAGCACCGACACGGCAAGCAGGCGTTTTTGCGGGCCGGTCATCGGGCCGATGTCCACCAGCGACTGGGCCACGGCTTCTTTGCCGCCAGGGATGCTGTCGCTTTCCGGCGGCAGCAGTTTGATCACCAGGAACAGCAACACCGCCGACATGATCAGCGCCCATGGCGCGCCGGCGATCAGCCAGTCGATCCACGACACGCGCTGGCCGAGCATCTTGTCCATGAACCCGACGGTCAGCAGGTTCTGCGCGGCGGCGGTCTGGATGCCGACGTTCCAGATGCTGGTGCCCTGGGCCACCACGATCATCAGGCCGGCGGCGATGTTGGAGCGTTTATCGACGCCAAACGCCGCCACCACGCCCATCATGATCGGCACCACGCAGGCACTGCGCGCGGTGGCGCTGGGTACGACGAGGCTCAGGAGGATAGTCACCGCGATCGCCCCCAGCAGAATGCCGCGGGTGCTGGTGCCGACTCGGGTCAGCGTGACCAAGGCGATGCGCCGGTCCAGGCCGGTGTGGGTCATGGCGGCGGCGATGAACAACGCACCCGCCACCAGGGCCAGCGCCGGGTTGGAGAAGCCGGTCAGCGCCATGCCGATGGCCGGGCTGGAGCCGATCAGGTGCGCGGGGTCTTGCAGCGACGGCGCGGTGCCGAGCAAGAACGCCATGAGCGAGGTGATCATGATCGCGCTGGCCTCATAGGACACCGCCTCGCTGATCCACACCACCACCGCAAACGCGAGGATCGCCAGCATGCGATGCCCGGCCACCGGCAAATCCGCGGGCAGCGGTAACAGCAGCACCCCGACCATCACCAGTACAGCGACGACCAGGCCCAAGGGCAACTTGAATGATGCAGCGGTTGTTGCGGGGGCGCTCATGGGGGAATCTCCGTCGGCGTCAAATCAGGCTGGGAGCATGGCGCAAAATGCCGCACGCGGTGTTGACAGGTATCAAACCTCTAGGCCAATAACTGACTCAACACCGCCCGCAACTTCCCGGGCTTGACCGGTTTGTTCAACAACGGTGCGTCCAGCCGCCGCAGGATGCGCCGGCACTGGTCGGTGCGGTCGGCGCTGATGATCACCGCGGGAATCGTCTGGGCAAAATGCTCGCGCAGGTACTTGACCACCTCACAGCCCACCACGCCGTGGTCCAGGTGATAGTCCGCCAGGATCAGTTCCGGCGCCCTGCCCTGCAATGCCAGCAACGCGCCGGCCTGGTCGGTGGCCGTGACCACCTCGCAGCCCCACTGCCCGAGCAGCGCGCTCATGCTTTCGAGGATGCTGACTTCGTTGTCCAGCACCAGCAAACGCCGCCCCGGCAGCGGGTTGCCGGTGGTCGGTTGCGTGGGCAGTTGGCTGATGGCCAACGGCATTTCTTCGCTGATCGGCACTTCGAGGCTGAACATCGACCCGCGTCCCGGCCACGAGCGCACCGCCACCGGGTAACCGAGGATCTCAGCGATCCGCTCGACAATCGCCAGCCCCAGGCCCACGCCCTTGCGGTCCGAGGCGCGGCCGACGTCCAGTTGGTTGAATTCGAGGAAGATCGCGTCGAGCCGGTCGGCCGGGATGCCGCGCCCGGTGTCCCACACTTCCAGGCGCAGGTGATCGCCGCGGCGACGGGCGCCGAGCAGGATGCAGCCGTCGTCGGTGTAGCGGCAGGCGTTGCTGAGGAAATTACGCAAAATCCGCGTCACCAGGCGCAGGTCGGTCCGGATCGCGTAATGGCCGGTGTGTGCGCGCAGATTCAGTCCGGCGGCCAGGGCGACGGACTGGAATTCGGAGACCAGCGGCGCAAACAACTCATCCAGGCGATACAGCGCCACGTCCGGCTTGACCGCTGCCTGGTCGAGCCGCGAGATATCGAGCAAGTCGGTGAGTAAATCCTCGGCACCTTCCAGGGCCTGGTGCGTGCGCTCCACCAGCACCTGTTCGACACTCGGCAACGACCGTTCGCGCAGGGTGGCGATCAGCAGCCGTGCGGCGTTGAGCGGCTGCAACAGGTCATGGCTGGCGGCGGCGAGGTACTTGTCCTTGCTGCGGTTGGCGGCCTCGGCGGCGTCGCGGGCGTCGCGCAGCTCCTGTTCGACCTGTTCGCGCTGGGCGACCTGCTGTTGCAGGTTGCGGTTGGCTTCGAGCAGTTCGTCGGTGCGCGCCGCCACCCGCTGCTCCAGCTCATCGTTGAGGCGGATGTAGCGGTTGCGCTCGGCCTCCAGCTCATCGAGGCGCGCCGTGAGTTCCGGGTAGTGGCTCTTGCGCGCCGACTGGTCGCCCAGCCCCAGCAGCCCGGCCAGGGCGCGCTGCTGGTCGTCAGAGAGCTTCGCCATAGACGACCTCGACGTCACGTTGGCTCGATTCGCGGGGATTGGTGAGGATGCACGGGTCGTGCATGGCGTGCTGGGACAGGAACGGAATGTCCGCCACCCGCACGCCGTGCAGGCCGAGGGTTTCGTGGAAGCCGATGGCACGCTTCAGCGCGATCAGATGCTCGACCAGCCGCCCGCGGATCTGCGGATGAGTCAGGCCGCGGCAGTCGATGCCGAACGTCTCGGCAATCACCTTGAAGCGCTCCGGCGCCGAGTTGTAGTTGAACGCCACCACATGCTCCACCAGCACCGCGTTGCACAGGCCGTGAGGCAGGTCGAGGAAGCCGCCGAGGCTGTGGGACATGGCATGCACCGCGCCGAGGATCGCATTGGAGAACGCCAGCCCCGCCTGCATGCTGCCGAGCATGATCTTCTCGCGCAGGGCGATGTCCGCCGGGTTGGCGATCATCTGCACCAGGTTGCCGTTGATCAGGCGCATGGCTTCCAGCGCGTGGGGGTCGGTCAGCGGGCCGTGGCCGGTGGAGACGAACGCCTCGATCGCATGCACCAGCGCATCGATGCCGGTGCAGGCGGACAGGAACGGGTCCATGCTCGCCGTGGTTTCCGGGTCGATCAGCGACACGTCCGGCACCACCGCCTTGCTGACAATGGAGAACTTCATGCGCTCCTGCTGGTTGGAAATGATCACGAACTGCGAGACATCCGCCGAAGTGCCGGCGGTGGTGGGGATCAGGATCAGCGGGGGGCTGGGCACGCGAATGGTGTCCACGCCTTCGAATTCGAGGATGTTGCGCCCATGGGCGACCACGATGCCGATGGCCTTGCCGCAGTCCATCGGGCTGCCGCCGCCGATGGCCACGATCACGTCGCAATGGTTGTCGCGGTACACCTCGGCACCGAGCATGACTTCTTCGACGCGGGGGTTGGGTGAGACGCCGCTGTACAGGCAGTAATCGATGCCGATGGCCTGCAGGCTGGCTTCCACGTCGGCGACCCAGCCGGCGGCGATCACACCGGGGTCGCTGACCACCAGCACTTTGCGCGCACCGAAGGTCTTGGCGTAATTACCGACGTTGTGCCGGCAGCCGGCACCAAAGATGATTTCAGGCGAAACGAACTTACGCAGAAGGCTGAGATTTGGGCTCATTGGAAAGCCTGTTTTTATTATTTTTGAGAGATGCGCTCCACACTAACCCATCCGCGCGCGAATGCAATCAGACCAAAGAGTCATTCCCCAAACGACCCCGGCCAGCGCGAGGCTGGCCGGGGGTGAATCAGCGGCTGGCGAAGTACATGGTCACTTCAAAGCCGATACGCAGGTCGGTAAACGCGGGTTTAGTCCACATGGGGCGATCCTCTTGTTGTGCCGGAAGATTCCGGTAATGGCATTAATGCATGGGGGGATGGGGGTGCGAATGCTACTTTCGAACGAGCCTGAAGCATGCCTTGGTAGCAGATGTACACCGATCAAAAATGTGGGAGGGGGATTGCTCCCGATGGCAGTGGGTCAGCCAATACATGCATAACTGAGCCACCGCTATCGGGGGCAAGCCCCCTCCCACAGTTGGTTGCATTTCAAGTCGGGGTTAGGAGAGGCCCAGGGGCTTGGTCTGCAGGTAGTGATCCAACAGGCAAAGCCCTCTTGCTGTGCCGGAACGGGTGTACGCCGATCAAAATGTGGGAGGGGGCAAGCCCCCGATGGCAGTGTGTCAGCCAATACATACCTGACTGAGCCATCGCTATCGGGGGCAAGCCCCCTCCCACAGTTGGTTGCATTTCAAGTCGGGGTTAGAAGAGGCCCAGGGGGTTGGTCGGCAGGTAGTGATCCAACAGGCAAAGCCCTCTTGCTGTGCCGGAACGGGTGTACGCCGATCAAAATGTGGGAGGGGGCTTGCCCCCGATGGCGGCTTGTCAGCCAAGACATGCATGACTGATCCACCGCTATCGGGGGCAAGCCCCCTCCCACATTGGGTTGCATTTCAAGTCGAGGCTAGAAGAAGCCCAGGGGGTTGGTCGGCAGGTAGTGATCCAACAGGCAAAGCCCTCTTGCTGTGCCGGAACGGGTGTACGCCGATCAAAATGTGGGAGGGGGCTTGCCCCCGATGGCGGCTTGTCAGCCAAGACATGCATGACTGATCCATCGCTATCGGGGGCAAGCCCCCTCCCACATTAGGTTGCATTTCAAGTCGGGGTTAGAAGAAGCCCAGTGGGTTGATGTCGTAGCTCACCAGCAGGTTCTTGGTCTGTTGGTAGTGATCGAGCATCATCTTGTGGTTCTCACGCCCCACGCCGGACTTTTTGTAGCCGCCAAACGCAGCGTGCGCCGGGTACAGGTGGTAGCAGTTGGTCCACACGCGGCCGGCCTTGATCGCCCGGCCCATGCGGTAGGCGCGGTTGATGTCGCGGGTCCACAGGCCGGCACCCAGGCCGAACTCGCTGTCGTTGGCAATGGCCAGGGCTTCGGCTTCGTCCTTGAAGGTGGTGATACCCACCACCGGGCCGAAGATTTCTTCCTGGAACACGCGCATTTTGTTATGGCCCTTGAGCAGGGTCGGCTGGATGTAGTAACCGCTGGACAGGTCACCCTCCAAACGCTCGGCCGCGCCGCCGGTGAGCAGTTCGGCGCCCTCTTCCTGGGCGATTTTGAGGTAGGACAGGATCTTGTCGTATTGCTGCTCGGACGCCTGGGCGCCGACCATGGTTTCGGTGTCCAGCGGGTTGCCGCGCTTGATCTTGACGATCTTTTTCATCACCACTTTCATGAAGTCGTCGTAGATCGACTCCTGCACCAGCGCCCGCGACGGGCAGGTGCACACTTCGCCCTGGTTGAAGAACGCCAGCACCAGGCCTTCGGCGGCCTTTTCGATGAACTGCGGCTCCGCGTTCATGATGTCTTCGAAGAAGATGTTCGGCGACTTGCCGCCCAGCTCCACGGTCGACGGAATGATGTTCTCGGCCGCGCAATGCATGATGTGCGCGCCGATTGGGGTAGAGCCGGTAAAGGCGATCTTGGCGATGCGCTTGCTGGTGGCCAGCGCTTCGCCGGCTTCACGGCCAAAGCCCTGGACGATGTTCAGCACGCCCGCTGGCAGCAGGTCGTTGATCAGCTCGGCAAACACCATGATCGACAGCGGCGTCTGCTCGGCCGGCTTGAGCACGATGCAGTTACCGGCGGCCAGGGCCGGGGCGAGTTTCCAGGCGGCCATCAGCAGTGGGAAGTTCCACGGAATGATCTGCCCGACCACACCCAGCGGCTCGTGGAAGTGGTAGGCGGCGGTGTGTTCGTTGATCTCGGCGGCGCCGCCTTCCTGGGCGCGGATGCAGCCGGCGAAGTAACGGAAGTGGTCGGCGGCCAGCGGCACGTCGGCGTTGAGGGTTTCACGCACGGCTTTGCCGTTGTCCCAGCTTTCGGTGACGGCCAGCACTTCGAGGTTCTGTTCGATGCGGTCGGCGATTTTCAGCAGCACCAGGGCGCGATCCTGGGCCGAGGTCTTGCCCCAGGCGTCGGCGGCGGCGTGGGCCGCGTCGAGGGCCTTGTCGATGTCGGCGGCGTTGGAACGCGGGAATTCGGCGATCACTTCACCGGTCACCGGCGAGGTGTTGGTAAAGTATTCACCGCTGATCGGCGCGACGAATTCGCCGCCGATGAAGTTGCCGTAGCGTGACTTGAAGCTGACGATGGCGCCAGGGGTGCCAGGTTGTGCGTAGATCATGTTAAAGCCTCTGTCTGGGTCCGGGCCTGTCGGTCAACAGGCGATGACCCGATAGTAAAGAGCCCCCGCTGCCGGGCGAATGCGCCGTTGGCAGGAGGGCTCTTGTCATTTGGTCGTAGATTCAGTGTTTGGCGACCAGTTCTTTAGGCAATTTGAAGGTCCAGAGCATGCCGCCCTGGTTGAAGTCCTTGATGCGTTTGGCCACTTCACCGCCCCACAACGGCACCGCGCCGCCCCAGCCGGAGAGCACCGAGACGTACTGTTCGCCGTCCATTTCCCAGGTCACAGGCGAGCCGAGCACGCCGGAGCCGGTCTGGAATTCCCAGACCTTCTCGCCGGTCTTGGCGTTGAACGCCTGCAGGAAGCCTTCCGGCGTACCGGTGAACACCAGGTTGCCCTTGGTGGTCAGGACCCCGCCCCACAGCGGCGCGAAGTTCTTGTGGCGCCAGACTTCCTTGCCGGTTTTCGGGTCGATGGCGCGCAGCACGCCGATGTAGTCTTCGTTCAACGGCTTAATGGTGAAGCCCGCACCGAGGAACGCCGCACCTTTTTTGTAGGTGATGCCTTCGTTCCACATGTCCATGCCCCATTCGTTGGACGGCACGTAGAACAACCCGGTGTCGCGGTTATAGGCCATCGGCATCCAGTTTTTCGCGCCGAGGAACGCCGGGGCGACGAACACCGAAGTGCCCTTGGCTTCGCTGCCTGGCGCGCCGGGGCGGCTGGCTTCGTTGTAGATCGGCCGACCGTCTTTATCCAGGCCGGTGGCCCAGGTGATCTTGTCGACGAACGGGAAGCCGCGGATGAACTTGCCGTTGGTGCGGTCGAGCACGTAGAAGAAGCCGTTACGGTCGGCGGTGGCCGCCGCTTTGATCTCTTTGCCGCCTTCGGTGTAGTTGAAGGAGACCAGTTCGTTCACGCCGTCGTAGTCCCAGCCGTCATGGGGCGTGGTCTGGAAGTGCCACTTGATGGTGCCGTCATCCGGGTTCAGCGCCAGACGCGAGGACGAGTAGAGGTTGTCGCCAGGGCGCAGGTGCGAGTTCCACGGTGCCGGGTTGCCGGTGCCGAACAGCAGCAGGTTGGTTTCCGGGTCGTAGTAGCCGCCCAGCCACGGTGCCGCGCCGCCGGTTTTCCACAAGTCGCCAGGCCAGGTCTTGCCCGCCTCGCCGCCGGAAATGCCGTTTTCCACGGCTTTACCGTCCTTGTAGACGTAGCCCATGTGACCTTCGACAGTCGGACGGGTCCACAGCAGGTCACCGTTTTTCGGGTCGTAGGCTTCGATCTTGCCCACCACGCCGAATTCGCCGCCGGCCACGCCGGTAATCAGCTTGCCGTTGATCACTAGGGGCGCGGCGCTGATCGAGTAGCCTTCCTTGTGGTCGGCGACTTTCTTGCTCCACACCACTTTGCCGGTGTCTTTGTTCAGGGCCACCAGCTTGGCGTCGAGGGTGCCGAAGAACACCAGGTCGCCGTACAGCGCCACGCCGCGGTTGATCACGTCACAGCACGGGCGGATGTCATCGGGCAGACGCGCATCGTACTGCCAGAGCTTCTTGCCGGTGCGTGCGTCCACCGCGAACACCCGCGAGTAGGACCCGGTGAGGTACATCACCCCGTCCTTGATCATCGGCTGCGCCTGCTGGCCGCGCTGTTTCTCGCCGCCAAAGGAGAACGCCCAGACCGGGCGCAGGTCCTTGACGTTGTCCACATTCAGGGTATCGAGCGGGCTATAGCGCTGGCCTTGGACGCCCAGACCGTTGGTGACGATCTGCCCGGGGTTTTTCGGGTCCTGGAGAATCTCCTGATCGGTCACGGCCGCCATGGCCTGGCCGGATAACAGAATGGCACCGAGCAACACACTCAAGGCGAAGGGTTGGCGGCGTGCGGGTTGGGTCATGACGGCTACCTCTGCGGTTTTTTGTTATACCCGGGAAATTTTCCCGGTCTGGTACAGATTCTTGGGCGCAGGGGCGGTTGTCACAATTGACCGCAGTATCGAGATTGCTAGTTCCTTAGTAGCGGGTCCGGTCCGTCAGCGCGCCGAATCCACGCGCTGCATCTGCTCGCGCTCGTAACGCGGGTACAGGTGGCTGACACTACGGATCAGTTCATAGCGGCTCAGGTTGATCGCGGCGAAGCGCTCGGGGATGGGGCTGCGGATCATCTCGGCCATGTCGCTGCCGTGGGCGGCGCCGTCGCGCAGCAGTTGGTCGAGCCAGGTCAGGTAGTCGCGCATCTGCGCGAACGGCTGTGCATCGTTGGCCACCGGGCCATGGCCGGGCACGACCAGGGTCCAGGGCAAGGCCTGCAGGGTGTCGATGTCCGCCAGCCACGCCGCCAGCCCGGGGCTGTTGGGGGTGGTGAGGGCGCGTTGGTAGAACACCAGGTCGCCGGCAAACAGCACGCCGGTAGTCTGGTCGAGGATGGCCAGGTCGACGTCGGTGTGGCCGGTCAGCGCAAGCAGGCGCAGGTCGTGGCGGCCAAAGCTGAGCCCACCGGGTTCGAGCACTTGCGTGGGCAATTGCACTTCGGTGCCGCGCATCCAGTCGCCGACCATGCGGTAGAGGTTTTCCGCCATGCCGTCGCCCTGCTCATGCAGCAGGCGCGTGGTGCCGGCCAGGGCGCCGATGGGCACGTCCTTGAAGGCCTGGTTGCCCAGCGCATGGTCGGGGTGGTGGTGGGTCAGCAGCACCTGGATCACCGGTTTGTCGGTGACGCTGGCGATCGCCCGGCGCAGGGCTTCGCCGTAGCGCCGCGACGGCCCGGTGTCGATCACCACCACGCCGGTCTCGGTGACGATGAACGCGGTATTGACGATATTGCCGCCGTTGTCCTTGGCGAAATTGTCGGTGCTGCCTTCCAGCAGCCAGGTGTCGTCGGCGATCAGTCGTGGCTTGAGGGCGTAGTCGAGGTCGGCCACGGCGGGCAGGCTCAAGCTCAGGCACAACAATAGAATCCAGCGCATGCCGCGCTCCTTCTGGTCAGGGAATGGCTGCGTCGAATTCATTGCCGCTGTTGTCGCGCAGCACCAGGCGCGTCGGCCCGGGTGCGTCGATGTCAAAGGCCAGGTTGGGGTTTTCGCTGACCGCCGGGAACAGCACCAGCTCGGCCAGCACCTGGCCGTCCTGGCCACGCAGTTGCGCGTGGTTGAGATAGAACTCGGGGATGCCGCTGACCATGCCGTTATCCATCGGGTGCGCCACCTGCACGCGTACCCGGCTGAATTCGCCGCGTGGGTAACGCCCGCCGAGGACTTCGCCGATATGCTCTTCCCAACCCGGCTGGGTGCGGACCACGCTGGGCGCGGTGCAGCCGCCGCCGGCCGCGTCGATCAGGGTCGAGCCGACGTGCCACAGCCCGTCATCGGTGAGCACCGCCGCACGCAGGGGCGTGGCCTGTTCGATGCGGATACGGATCGACAGCCAGGGCAACACCCCGGCCTTGGGCTGAAAATCGACAATCCTGGGCAACGGGTTGAGTTCGGCCCAGGCGAGGATCTTTACCACGTGCCCCTTGAACGCCCGCGCGTCGATTTCCAGGGGCACCTGGCGCGCATCTTCGGCGAACGGCGGCGCCAGCAGCTTGACCCGCTCATCGAACACGAACGGCGCATCGGCCAGCAACTGCTTGTGGTAGAACGCCCACATCACCGACGGCACCGGGTCCGTGCCCGGTTCGACGGCCACGGCGTGGGCCGCCAACGGTAACCAGCAGGCCAACATGCAGTTCAGTCGCCAGTTCATCGCCTGCTCCTATTGGTACATTTCGGGCACTTCGTACTGCAGGCCGTAATGGCTGTAGATGGTTTGCAGCGAACCGTCGCGGATCAGGCCTTCCAGCGCCTCTTCCACCGCATAGGCCAACTGGCGATTGCTTTCGTGTACCGCCATGCCGATCTCCCAGCGCTGCCGGCCCATGTTCGGGTAAGCGTTTTGCGCCAGGGCCAGTTGCGGATCGCGTGCTTGATGCACCTGCCAGTCGATCTCGCCGCGCATCGCCATCACCGCGTCGACTTCACCGGCCTTCATCGCCGCGAACGCCTGGGGTACACCGGGGTAGTGATGGGTCTGGCGGGCGAGCATGCCGTTGAACACCGAGGTCAGGTAGAACGACGGCACGCTGTCGACTTCGACGCCGATCGGGTGCTCCTCGAACACCGCCACGCTGGCGACCTTGTCCAGGCGGCGGCGGTCGTAGGCCACCTGCCATTGTTCGTTCTGGTACGGCCCGAACATCACCACATGGCCGTTTTCCAGTTCGCCCTGATCGTTACGCCTTTGCGCGTAGTCGTGGTCGTAGGGTGCGCGCATCATCAGGTCGGCCAGTTGCTGGTTATGCAACTGGCTGCCGCGCCAGATGTAGTCGCGCAGGTCGTCGTCGAGTTTTTCTCCGGCCGGCGCCCAGATCAATTTGAGCTGCACCCCCAGCGCCTTGGCCAGGGCCTCGGCCAGCTCCACGTCGACCCCGCGCGGGGTGGCACCGTCTTCGAAACTGTAGGGGGCAAAGTCCTTGTACACCGCCACTTTCAACTCACCGGCGGCGATCATCTGGTCATAGCTGCGCACCTGCGCCTGTGCCGTCTGGCAACACAGCAGGGCCAGGCCGAGCACATAAGCGAACAGGCGCATGGCTTACTCCTCGACGTGAACGCTGTCCAGGTAGGTGCGTACCGCCCACAAGGCTTCCTGGCTCAGGTAATCGGCCATTTTCGGCATATATACCCGGCCGTCGCGCACCGCGCCGTGACGCACGCGCTGCACAAACCACTCATCACCGGCCTCGCCCACATCCAGCATGCGCAAGTCGGGGGCGATGCCGCCGGACTTGGCTTCCAGGCCGTGGCAGGCGGCGCAGTTCTGATTGTAGGCGGACGAACCGATTTCCAGGGCTCGGTCGTGTTCAGGCGACGTGCGGTAAGGGTTCACTGCCGCCCAGCCGTCCTCGTCGACCGGCACGCCGGCGTCCTTGATCGAGGTCAGGCCCTTGGTTTCCACTGCTTGCGGGACCACGTTGCCGTGGGCCCAGGCCGAGCCTGCACCGATCACACCGGCCAACAGCCCGGCGACGAGCAAGGCATTGCGTTTTGTTGTCATTATTTTTGCCCTCAGGATTGCACGCAAAACCTCATTGCAGAGGTTATGGCAACCATCTTAGAAACCCTGGGGCATAGGCCGTATGCTGCTTTGGTGGCCGGCTTGTCCTCCCTTGGTAGTAGGGCTTGTGGGGCACGCCTAAAACAGCGGCGCCTCGGGAAGTCTTCCCGGCAACAGCGGGACTTTTTCCGTATCCGCGCAGCGCCCTGGCGCTCCACCCTGTGCAGGCCAAAACCTCCACTGGGAACTGCAACCATGATAATAAGATCGCTACCCGCCCGTTCGCCGCTGAGCCTTGCCGTGCAGGCTTTCCTGCTGGTCGGCAGCCTGTCCTTGAGTGCGGCCAGCTTCGCCGCCGCCGACCCTGCCGCGCCGTCCACCGCAAAGGCGACGCGCAACGTCACCTGGGAAGACATCGCCAACGACCACCTGAGCACCAAGGACGTGCTGCAATACGGCATGGGCACCAACGCCCAGCGCTGGAGCCCGCTGGCCCAGGTCAACGACAAGAACGTGTTCAAGCTCACCCCGGCCTGGTCGTACTCGTTCGGCGATGAGAAGCAGCGCGGCCAGGAATCCCAGGCCATCGTCAGCGACGGCGTGGTCTACGTCACCGGCTCCTACTCCCGCGTGTTCGCCCTCGACGCGAAGACCGGCAAACGCCTGTGGACCTACAACCACCGCCTGCCCGAAAACATCCGCCCGTGCTGTGACGTGGTCAACCGCGGCGCGGCGATCTTCGGCGACAAGATCTACTTCGGCACCCTCGACGCGCGCCTGATCGCCCTCGACAAGAACACCGGCAAAGTGGTGTGGAACAAGAAGTTCGGCGACCACGCCGCCGGTTACACCATGACCGGCGCCCCGGTGCTGATCAAAGACAAGGTCAGCGGCAAGGTGCTGCTGATCCATGGCAGCTCCGGCGATGAGTTCGGCGTGGTCGGCCAGCTGTATGCGCGCGACCCGGACACCGGCGAAGAAGTGTGGATGCGCCCGTTCGTCGAAGGCCACATGGGCCGCCTGAACGGCAAGGACAGCACCCCGACCGGCGACGTCAAAGCGCCGTCGTGGCCGGATGACCCAACCACCGAAACCGGCAAGGTCGAGGCCTGGAGCCACGGCGGCGGCGCACCTTGGCAGAGCGCGAGTTTCGATGCCGAGACCAACACCATCATCGTCGGCGCCGGCAACCCCGGCCCGTGGAACACCTGGGCGCGCACGTCCAAGGACGGCAACCCGCACGACTTCGACAGCCTCTACACCTCGGGCCAGGTCGGTGTCGACCCGAGCACCGGCGAAGTGAAATGGTTCTACCAGCACACCCCGAACGATGCCTGGGACTTCTCCGGCAACAACGAGCTGGTGCTGTTCGACTACAAGGACAAGGACGGCAAAGTGGTCAAGGCCACCGGTCACGCCGACCGCAACGGGTTCTTCTACGTGGTCGACCGCAATAACGGCAAGCTGCAGAACGCCTTCCCGTTCGTCGACAACATCACCTGGGCCAGCCATATCGACCTGAAGACCGGTCGTCCGGTGGAAAACCCGGGCCAGCGTCCGGCCAAACCGTTGCCCGGTGAAACCAAGGGCAAGCCGGTGGAAGTCTCGCCACCGTTCCTCGGCGGCAAGAACTGGAACCCCATGGCCTACAGCCAGGACACCGGCCTGTTCTACATCCCGGGCAACCAATGGAAAGAGGAATACTGGACCGAAGAGGTCAACTACAAGAAGGGCTCGGCGTACCTGGGCATGGGTTTCCGCATCAAGCGCATGTATGACGACCACGTCGGTACGCTGCGGGCGATGAACCCGACCACCGGCAAGGTGGTGTGGGAGCACAAGGAAGCCCTGCCACTGTGGGCCGGCGTACTGGCGACCAAGGGCAACCTGGTGTTCACCGGCACCGGCGACGGTTTCTTCAAGGCCTTCGACGCGAAAACCGGCAAGGAGCTGTGGAAGTTCCAGACCGGCAGCGGCATCGTCTCGCCGCCGATCACCTGGGAACAGGATGGCGAGCAGTACATCGGCGTCACCGTCGGCTATGGCGGCGCGGTGCCGTTGTGGGGCGGCGACATGGCCGAGCTGACCAAGCCGGTGGCACAGGGTGGGTCGTTCTGGGTGTTCAAGATCCCGAGCTGGGATAACAAGACCGCCCAAAAATAACCCGTCCCCAGCCCCGTCGTAGCAGCTGGCGCTCGACAGCTGCTACGTCACGGGGTTGCTTCGTCTGGAGGTTCCAAGATGAACTATCTGCCCTTGTTACTCCTGCTCGCCCTGCCCCTGGCCCACGCCGATGACGGCGACGACACCCCGCTGGTCATCAACGGCTGCACCCTCGCCGAACACAGCCAATGCCCCGGCGCCAACCTCAGGGGCGCCAACCTGAGCAACCAGGACCTCAGCAAAATGAACCTGGCCGGCGCCGACCTGCGCGATGCGGACTTGCGCCACGCCAACCTCGACCTGGCCAACCTGGAAAAAGCCCAGTTGCAGGGCGCCAACCTGACCCGCGCCAGCCTGCAACAAAGCAACCTGCGCCTGGCCGATTTCACCGGTGCCACGCTGATGGCGATCCAGGGTTGGGGCCTGTTCGCCCAGGGAGCGCAGTTTGAAAACGCCAACCTGAGCGCGGCCTACCTGCAATTCGCGCGGCTGTCCGGGGCAAAAATGCGCAAGGCCAACCTGCGCGCCGCCGACCTGGAAATGACCTGGCTGAGCAAGGCCGACCTGCGAGGGGCGGATCTGAGCGATGCGAATCTGCAAGAGGCCAAGTTCGGTGAGAGCAACCTGGAAAGCGCGGTCCTCACGGGCGCGCGGCAGCATTATGCGAATTTCCAGGATGCGAACATGGAAGGCTGCAAGGACTGCCCCACCACCTGGAATCGTTAGCACACCGCCATTTGAATGTAGGAGCGAGCTTGCTCGCGAAAAACCCGAGACCGCCGCGGGGGGTCAGGTTTTTCGCGTTATCGTTGACGGTCTTCGCGAGCAAGCTCGCTCCTACAGTGGGGTCTAGGTGCCCGCGCTAGGCATGGGCACTGATCGGTAACTCTTGTAGGAGCGAGCTTGCTCGCGAAAAACCCGAGACCGCTGCGGGGGGTCTGGTTTTTCGCGTTATCGTTGACGGTCTTCGCGAGCGAGCTCGCTCCTACAGTCGGGTCTAGGTGCCCCGCTAGGCATGGGCACGGACCGGTAACTTTTGTAGGAGCGAGCTTGCTCGCGAAAAACCCGAGAGCGCTGCGGGGGGTCTGGTTTTTCGCGTTATCGTTGACGGTTTTCGCGAGCAAGCTCGCTCCTACAGTGGGGTCTAGGTGCCCCGCTAGGCATGGGCACTGACCGGTAACTTTTGTAGGAGCGAGCTTGCTCGCGAAAAACCCGGGAGCGCCGCGGGGGGGCTGGTTTTTCGCGTTATCGTTGACGGTTTTCGCGAGCAAGCTCGCTCCTACAGTGGGGTCTAGGTGCCCCCGCTAGGCATGGGCACGGACCGGTAACTTTTGTAGGAGCGAGCTTGCTCGCGAAAAACCCGGGACCGCCGCGGGGGGTCTGGTTTTTCGCGTTATCGTTGACGGTCTTCGCGAGCAAGCTCGCTCCTACAGTGGGGTCTAGGTGCCCGCGCTAGGCATGGGCACTGACCGGTAACTTTTGTAGGAGCGAGCTTGCTCGCGAAAAACCCGGGAGCGCCGCGGGGGGGCTGGTTTTTCGCGTTATCGTTGACGGTCTTCGCGAGCAAGCTCGCTCCTACAGTGGGGTCTAGGTGCCCGCGCTAGGCATGGGCACGGACCGGTAGCTTTTGTAGGAGCGAGCTTGCTCGCGAAAAACCCGAGACCGCCGCGGGGGGTCTGGTTTTTTGCGTTATCGTTGACGGTTTTCGCGAGCAAGCTCGCTCCTACAGTGGGGTCTAGGTGCCCGCGCTAGGCATGGGCACTGAGCGGTAACTTTTGTAGGAGCGAGCTTGCTCGCGAAAAACCCGGGAGCGCCGCGGGGGGGGCTGGTTTTTCGCGTTATCGTTGACGGTTTTCGCGAGCAAGCTCGCTCCTACAATGGGGTCTAGGTGCCGCGCTAGGCGTGGGCACTGACCGGTAACTTTTGTAGGAGCGAGCTTGCTCGCGAAAAACCCGGGAGCGCCGCGGGGGGGCTGGTTTTTCGCGTTATCGTTGACGGTTTTCGCGAGCAAGCTCGCTCCTACAGTGGGGTCTAGGTGCCCGCGCTAGGCATGGGCACTGACCGGTAACTTTTGTAGGAGCGAGCTTGCTCGCGAAAAACCCGGGAGCGCTGCGGGGGGTCTGGTTTTTCGCGTTATCGTTGACGGTCTTCGCGAGCAAGCTCGCTCCTACAGTGGGGTCTAGGTGCCCCGCTAGGCATGGGCACTGACCGGTAACTTTTGTAGGAGCGAGCTTGCTCGCGAAAAACCCGAGAGCGCTGCGGGGGGTCAGGTTTTTCGCGTTATCGTTGACGGTTTTCGCGAGCAAGCTCGCTCCTACAGTGGGGTCTAGGTGCCGCGCTAGGTATGGGCACTGACCGGTAACTTTTGTAGGAGCGAGCTTGCTCGCGAAAA
The DNA here is from genome assembly GCF_002028325.1 of Pseudomonas veronii. Classification (NCBI taxonomy): domain Bacteria; kingdom Pseudomonadati; phylum Pseudomonadota; class Gammaproteobacteria; order Pseudomonadales; family Pseudomonadaceae; genus Pseudomonas; species Pseudomonas veronii. The sequence continues at coordinate 4,499,048 of NZ_CP018420.1, forward strand.
ACCCGAGAGCGCTGCGGGGGGTCAGGTTTTTTGCGTTATCGTTGACGGTTTTCGCGAGCAAGCTCGCTCCTACAGTGGTAACAGGGGTACATGGGGGGATCAGCCCGCTACGCGCACCACGCCGAGGTCGATTCCCAGGTGGACCAGTTCGGCATGGGAACTGACCTGCAATTTGCTCTTGAGCAGGGTCAGGTGGTTGGACACGGTCTTGCTGCTGATATTCAACTGGTCGGCAATCACTCGGGTCGGCGTGCCTCTGGCCAGCATCAGGAAAATCTCCAGCTCACGCGGTGTCATGCCTTGCAAGCGTTGGTCGCTTGGCGTGTAGGCCAGTTGGGTGGCGAGGGACTGTTCGATATAGGCGTGGCCGTCGAGGACGCGCCGCACTGCTTCGATCAGCACCTCGGGCGCCGAGCTTTTGGTCAGGTAGCCCGAGGCGCCGGCTTCCAGGGCCTGGCGCACCAACGGCAGTTCGTCGTGCATGCTGAAGAACAGCACGCGCAGTTGCGGCAGGCGCTGGCGCAGGCGGCGCGTGGTTTCCAGGCCGCTGATGCCGGGCAGGCCGAAGTCCATGATCACCAAATGCGGCAGTGCTTCCTGGACCCGGCTCAAGGCCTCTTCGCCGCTGGCCGCTTCGCGCACTTCGATGGCCGGCAACAGTGCACGCAACAGGCTGGCATAGCCTTGGCGCACCACCGCATGGTCGTCCACCAACAGAATATTCATGAGGCCTCCAATGGCATGTTCAACGCCAGCGCCCAACCGGCGCCGGGGTGGCTGAGGATTGTCAGTTCGCCGCCCAGGCAGCGCGCGCGTTCGTACATCGAATACAGGCCGACGCCGGGACGCTGCGGCGTTTGCGCGCCGCAACCGTTATCGCGCACCCACAGGCGCAGGCGCGAACCGTGACGATGCAGGCGCACGCGCACCTGGCTGGCATCGGCATGCCGCACGATATTGGTCAGGGCTTCCTGCAGCAGGCGATAGAGGTGCGTCTTGCTCGCCCCGGACAACGCCGGCAGGTCCGCGCTGACCCGCAGCCGGCAATCGATGCCATGGCTGGCCTGCCACTGCGTCACCAGCATCGCGAACGCCTCGGCCAGCGGCAGGTGCTGCAGGGCCACCGGGTACAGGTCGTGGACCAGTGCGCGAAAGCCTTGCTGCAAGTGATCGCAGTGATCCTCCAGTTGCGCCACCGTGCGCGCGAGCAATTGCGGTTGGTCGGTGACCAGACGCAACAGGCAGGCCTGGGCGCGAATGCCGGCCAGGTATTGGCCGAGGTCATCGTGCAGGGTCTGGGCCAGGTGGTTGCGCTCCTGCTCTTGCACCGCCATCAGGGTCTGGGTCAGTTGGGTATTGTCGGTGTGCGCCTGCTCCAGGGCGTCGGTCATGCGGTTGAAATGCAGCGCCAGTTGCCGCGCTTCGGGTGATCCTGCGCTGCGCAGGCGCACATTGAGCTGGCCGGCGCACACCTGTTGCAAGGCGCGCAGCAGTTCGTCGAGTACGCCCATGCCACGGCGCACCGCCCAGCGGATGGTCAGCAGGCTCAGGGCCAGGGCCAGGGCGCACAGGCTCAACAGTTGTTGCAGGGAGTCCCAGACTTCATCGATCTCATCCCGCGGGTCGACGGCGATGGACACGCGTCGGCCGTCCGGCAGGTCCAGCACCTGGGCACTGCGCCGCGCCTCGGCAAACAGCAGGCGCCCGAGCCAGGCGTCCAGGCCGGACGGCAGCGGCGCCGGCAAGGTCTCGTCGGGGGCCAGCCAATGCACGCGCACATGGCGCAGGCTGGCGGTGAGATGCGGTTGCAGGCTGGCCGGGTCGCGCTCGGCGGTTGCGCTGAGGTAATGCACCACCGCTTCGGCCGATTGCAGCTCACGCTCCACATCCGTCAGGGCCTGATGCAGCAACAGCGCGGTGCAGGCGCAGGTGACCAAAGCGAAGAAACCGCACACCCACAGGTTGATGCGCCACAGTGCCGACATACCTAGTGCGCCACGCCGGCGGGCACGCTCAGCGCCGGGCGTGGTGCGTGCAGCTTGTCGACGCCGATCAGGCTCACGATCAGCAGGAACGGCAAAAGCAGCGCCTTGAGGATTTGCATGATCGTTCATCTCCCGGATGGACACGGTGGGGGTAACCCATGCTAAGACCGCGTCACCTGCGCGGGGCTACTACCTTGGTACTGGCTCAGCGGTACTTTCTGCATATTTGCAGCAGACATAAGGCTTCCTATGCTGGCGCTACCTGACATGGAGTGCCTTATGCGCCAGCTCGCCCCCTACGCCGTGCTCTACCTGCTGGCGATTGCCTGCGCCGCCGGGGTGGCCACTGCCAGCCAGGCCGCCGAGGCGCCGTTGGCGGTGCAGATCGGCTACCTGGGCTATCGGCCCGACCCTGGGCCGCTGCTGTCGAATGTGATCCCCGAGCCCACCGACGCCGGGCAACGCGGTGCGGAACTGGCGATCATCGACAGCAACAGCACCGGCGCCTTTCTCAACCAACGCTACAGCCTGACCAGCGCCACGGTGGACAGCCCCGACGCCCTGCTCGCCGCCGCCCAGGCCCAGCACGACCAGGGCCTGCGCCTGTTCGTGGTCAACGCCCCCGCCGCCAGCCTGCGCCAGCTCAGCGCGGCCCTGCCCGACAGCCTGCTGTTCAACGCCGGCAGCCCCGATGACAGCCTGCGCAGCACCGACTGCCTGGGCAACGTGCTGCACACGCTGCCCAGCCGCGCCATGCTCGCCGATGCCCTGGCGCAATTTCTGGTGGTGCGCAAATGGCAGAAGGCGCTGCTGATCGTCGGCCCCACCGAGGATGACCAGGCCTACGCCGCCGCCCTGCGCCGCGCCGCCAAGCGCTTCGGCGTGCATCTGGTGGCGGAGAAAGCCTGGCGCTTCGATAACGACCAACGCCGCAGCGCCCAGGCAGACATGCCGCTGTTCACCCAGACCGCCGAATACGACGTGGTGCTGGTGGCGGACGAGCGCGGCGACTTCGGCGAGTACGTGCCCTACCAGACCTGGTACCCGCGCCCCGTCGCCGGCACCCAGGGCCTGACGCCCACCGGCTGGCACAAGACCGTCGAAACCTACGGCGCCGCGCAATTGCAAAAACGCTTCGAGGCCCTGGCCGGGCGCTGGATGAACGACCGCGACTTCGCCGCCTGGATGGCCGTGCGCAGCGTTGCCAGTGCGGTGAACAAGCTGCGCCAGGTCGACCCGATGACCATCCGCCAACTGGAGATCAGCGAGCAACTGCCGCTGGACGGCTTCAAGGGCCGCAAGCTCAGCTATCGCCCGTGGAACGGCCAACTGCGCCAACCGATCCCCATCGTGCAACCCCGCGCCCTGGTCAGCACCTCGCCTCAGGACGGTTTCCTGCATCCTTTCAACGAAATGGACAGCCTGGGCTACGACAAACCCGAGGTGACCTGCCGCTTCCCTTGATCGCTCCCCTACTCACAATAATAAGGAATCCGCCATGCGCCGCACCCTGCTCTCATGCGCCCTGCTGCTTGCCGCCGGGCACGCCGTGGCCAGCACCGCCTGGGTCTCCAACGAGAAAGACAACACCCTCAGCCTGATCGACATGCAGACCCTGCAAGTCACCGACACGCTCAAGGTCGGCCAGCGCCCGCGGGGCCTGCTGCTGTCCCATGACAAAAAGCTGCTGTACATCTGCGCCAGCGACTCGGACCGCGTGCAGGTGATGGACGTGGCCACGCGCAAGATCATCAAGGAGCTGCCCTCCGGCAAAGACCCCGAGCAGTTCGCCCTGCACCCCAATGACCGCTGGCTGTATGTGTCCAACGAAGACGATGCACTGGTCACCGTGATCGACACCGAGACCTCCAAGGTGCTAGGCCAGATCAACGTCGGCGTAGAGCCCGAAGGCATGGCCGTGAGCCCGGACGGCAAGTGGGCGGTGAACACCAGCGAAACCACGAACATGCTGCACTGGATCGACACCAGCACCCAGACCCTGGTCGACAGCACCCTGGTGGACCAGCGCCCGCGCTTCGTCGAGTTCAACCACGATGGCTCGCAGCTGTGGGCCTCGGCGGAGATCGGCGGCACCGTGACCATTCTCGATGTGGCCAGCCGCGCGATCCTCAAAACCCTGACGTTCAAGATCAAGGGCGTCCACCCGGACAAGGTGCAGCCGGTGGGGATCAAGCTCAGTTCCGACGGCAAGTACGCCTTTGTCGCCCTGGGCCCGGCCAACCATGTGGCAGTGATCGACGCCAAGACCTTCGAGATCCTCGACTACCTGCTGGTAGGCCGCCGCGTGTGGCAGATGGCATTTACCCCGGACGAAAAACAGTTGCTGGCCACCAATGGCGTCAGCGGCGACGTGTCGGTGATCGATGTGGACAGCCTCAAGGTGCTCAAGTCGGTGAAGGTCGGGCGTTATCCATGGGGCGTGGTGGTCACGCCATGAACGCCCTGGAGGTGCGCGACCTGAGCTTCGCCTATGGCGCGCGCCAGGCTTTGCACGAGGTGAGCTTCAGCCTGGCACCGGGGCGGTTCGCCGCGTTGCTGGGGCCCAACGGCGCCGGCAAGTCGACCTTGATCGCCCTGCTCACGCGCTTGTACGACCTGCAAAGCGGCGACATCCGCGTCGGCGGCCACTCCCTGCGCGATGCACCGCGCGCAGCCCTCACGCAACTGGGGGTGGTGTTCCAGCAAAGCACCCTGGACCTGGACTTGAGCGTCGAACAGAACCTGCGTTATCACGCCGCGCTGCACGGTTTGTCGCGGCGCCAGACCGACGTGCGCGTCGCCGCCGAGCTGGCGCGCCAGGCCCTCACCGAGCGGCGCCGCGAAAAAGTCCGCGAGCTCAACGGCGGGCACCGGCGCCGCGTGGAAATCGCCCGGGCGTTGTTGCATGAACCGCGCTTGCTGCTGCTGGATGAAGCCAGCGTCGGCCTCGACCCCGCCAGCCGCCTGGCGCTGAACCAGCACGTGCGCAACCTGTGCCTTGAGCAAGGCATCAGCGTGCTGTGGACCACCCACCTGCTCGATGAAGTGCAACCCGACGATGCGTTGATGATCCTGCACCAGGGCCGCTTGGTGGCCAGCGGGCAGGTCGATGCGCTGATCCTCGAACAGGGTGGCGACCTCGGCAGCGTCTTTGCGCGCCTGACCCGCCCCACAACGACGGGAGCCCCGGCATGAACGCTTACTGGCAATGCTTGCGCGGCATCGTGCTGCGCGAGTGGCTGCGCTTTGTATTGCAGCGCACGCGGTTTCTCAGCGCCCTGGTGCGCCCGCTGTTGTGGCTGCTGGTGTTCGCCGCCGGGTTCCGCGCCGCGCTGGGTATCTCGGTGATCGAACCCTACGACACCTACATTCCCTATGAGGTCTACATCATCCCGGGGCTGGCTTGCATGATCCTGCTGTTCAACGGCATGCAGGGTTCGCTGTCGATGGTCTACGACCGCGAGATGGGCAGCATGCGCGTGCTGCTGACCAGCCCGCTGCCGCGCACGTTTTTGCTGTGCAGCAAGTTGCTCGCCACCGCGCTGATTTCACTGTTGCAGGTGTACGGGTTCCTGGCGATCGCCTGGGTCTACGGCGTGCAACCGCCTGTCATGGGGCTGTTGATCGCCCTGCCGGCCTTGCTGCTGGTGGCCTTGATGCTGAGCGCGCTGGGTTTGCTGCTGTCGAACGCGATCCGTCAACTGGAGAACTTTGCCGGGGTGATGAATTTCGTGATCTTCCCGCTGTTTTTCATATCGTCGGCGCTGTACCCGTTGTGGAAGATGCGCGACTCCAGCGAGTGGTTGTATTGGCTGTGCGCAATCAACCCCTTCACCCACGCCGTCGAGCTGGTGCGCTTTGCCCTGTATGAACGCTTCGCCGGCCTGGCCCTCGCGGTGTGCCTGGGCTTGACCGTACTGTTCGCGGTGTTGGCGGTGCTGACCTTCAACCCCCAGCATGCGGCGTTGCGCAAAAAAGGCTGAGGGCGGCAAAAACTACTACTTTAGTACTGGTTTTCCTGTCTATCGTCGCATTCCCAAGGGCTCGGGACTCACGTGTAATGGGCGCATAACGATAAGGATCGCCCTGCCATGCTGCCTGCCCGACTGCCCTTGTTGGCGCTGCTGTGCCTGTTTGCCGCCAACGTACAGGCCGATACCGCATTATTTTCCGCCGACGGCTATCGCATCAGCCTGTATCGCAGCCCCACGCCCGATCATGTGCAGGGCGCGACGATCATCGACACCCCTGCCCTGCAAGCCCTGCTGACCCAAACCCCAGCCCCGGTGCTGATCGATACGTATCGCCGCCAGTGGCTGCAAGGCCGCTTCATCGAAGACCAGCCCCACGCCAACCTGCCCGGCAGCCGTTGGCTGGCCAACACCGGCGACGGCGACCTCACGCCGGAGTGGCAAAGCTATTTCGTGCGCCACCTGTACACCTACAGCGGCGGCAACCTGGCACGACCATTGGTCTTCTATTGCCGCTCCGATTGCTGGCTGAGTTGGAACGCGGTAAAACGTGCCGCCAACCTGGGCTATACCTCTGTGTATTGGTATCGCGATGGCCTGGATGCCTGGGAAGCGGCGAAGCTGCCGGTGTCGGTGGCGCAACCCGAGCCATTTGAATAACCACAATAAGAAAGGTGAACGGCCATGTACAAAATCCTGATTGCCGATGATCACCCACTGTTTCGCGAAGCGATTCATAACGTCATCAGCGATGGTTTCCCCGGCAGCGAAGTGATGGAGACCGCCGATCTGGACAGCGCCCTGGCGCTGACCCAGGAACACGACGACCTCGATCTGATCCTGCTCGACCTGAACATGCCCGGCATGCACGGTCTCAATGGCCTGATCAACCTGCGCAACGAATCGCCGACCATCCCGGTGGTGATCGTGTCCGCCGAGCAAGACAAGCAAATCGTGCTGCAGGCCATCACCTATGGCGCCGTCGGTTTTATCACCAAGTCGTCGCCGCGCCAGCAAATGACCGAGGCGATCCAGCAGATTCTCAACGGCAATGTGTACCTGCCGCCGGATATCATCCGCACCCAGAAACCCGGCACCCACCGGCGCCTGAACGAAAACCCGGGCTTCGCTCCGGAATTGCTGCAGGCGTTGACCCGCAAGCAGTTGCTGGTGCTGGAGCGGATGACCAAGGGCGAGTCGAACAAGCAGATTGCCTACACCCTGGAGATCGCCGAGACCACGGTGAAGGCCCATGTGTCGGCGATTTTGCGCAAGTTGAATGTGCATAATCGGGTGCAGGCGATTTTGAGCGCGGGGGATATTGATTTTGGTTCTTATCTGCGGCGCTGATCTTTCGGAAAGCGCATAGAACCCTTGTGGGATGGGGTTTGTGTGGGGCTTGTGTGGGAGGGGGCTTGCCCCCGATAGCGGTGGATCAGTTATAGGTGCAGTGACTGACAGTCAGCTATCGGGGGCAAGCCCCCTCCCACATTTGATCTCCATTTGATCTCTGGACCTCTGGATTTCTATTGGATTTCTATTGGATCTCTATTGGATCTCTATTGGATCTCTATTGGATCTCTATTGGATCTCTGGATCTCTGGATCTCTGTTTGATCGCTGTTTGAGGAGCGTTCGGTGGTCATTTGCCTAAGAGGTGGCTCATCGCGGTCTTGAGCTTCATCGGCCGCACCGGCTTGTGCATCAAGGTGTGCCCCAGTTCGCGGATCTGCAGCTTCAGTTCGTTGCTGTAATTGGCGGTGATCATCATGGCCGGGATCGGGCTGGCGCGCCGGGCGTTGATGCGTGCCACGGCGTCGACGCCGTTCTGCTCATCGTCCAGGTGGTAATCGGCGATCAGCAGGTCGGCCTCGGCGTGATAGTTGTCCACCTGCCGCGCCAGGTCTTGTTCCGATAACGCGGTGACCACCCGGCAGCCCCACCCTTCCAGCAAGGTCCGCATTCCCGCGCAGATCGCCGCGTCGTTATCCAGCACCCACACCCGCGCGCCTTGCAGGCGCTCCAGCATCGGTTCGCTCATGGACGGCTGCGGCAGCGATTTGGGCGCGGTGGCGCTCAAGGGCACGTCCACCGCGAACATCGAGCCCTTGCCCGGCCACGACTTGACGGTGATGCGATGGCCGAGAATGCCGGCGATTTTTTCCACGATGGCCAGGCCCAGGCCCAACCCGCGATCCTGGTCGCGCCGCTGCACATCGCCGCGCTTGAACTCCTGGAAAATTTCCTCCAGGCGATCTTCGGCAATGCCCATGCCGCTGTCCCAGACCTGGATCGACAAGCGCTGGTGCTGGCGGCGGCAGCCCAGCACCACGCGCCCCGAGTAGGTGTAGCGAATCGCATTGCTCAGCAGGTTGCGCAGAATCCGCGCCAGCAGCTGGATATCGCTGCGCACCAGCGCCGAGCAGCCGACGAAGTGCAACTCCAGGCCTTCGCTGCGCGCCAGTTGGGTGAATTCGACGGCGAGGTTGTCGAGCAGCTCGCTGAGGGCGAACGGGGCGATATCGGCTTTGATCACCCCGGCATCCAGCTTGGAAATATCGACCAGGGTGCCCAACAGGTTTTCCACGTCTTCCAGCGAGTTGCTCACGTTGCGCACCAGGGTTTCATTGGCCTGGGGTTCGCGGCGTTCAAGCAAGGCGCCGGTGAACAGGCGCGCGGCGTTCAGCGGCTGCAACAGGTCGTGGCTGACGGCGGCGAGGAATTTGGTTTTCGACAGGTTGGCCTGCTCGGCTTCGAGCTTGGCTTCGCGCAGGCGCGATTCCACGCGGCGGCGTTCGTCGATTTCGCGCAGCAACTGGTCGTTCAGCGAGGTCAGTTCCGAGGTGCGCTGGGCGACGCGCAGCTCCAGGTTCTGATAGGCCTGGTGCAAGGCTTCGGCGGTGCGCCGGCGCTCGGTGATGTCGCGGATCAGCACAAAGATCCCCACCACTTCGCCACTGGCCAGGCGGTTGGGCACGTAGGAGCGCAGCATGTAGCGCTCCTGGTTGTTGATGTTGGTTTCGGCGAATTCGAAGGTCACGCTCTCCCCCGCCAGCGCCCGCGAGACGTAGGCATCCAGGCGCTGACAGTGTTGTTCGCTGTGGACTTCGCGCAGGCTCTGGCCGAGCATCATGCCCCGCGGCCAGCAGTACCATTCTTCATAGACCTTGTTGGTGAACTCATACACCAGGTCGGCATTCAGGTAGCCGATCAGCGCTGGCACATGGTCGGTGATCAGGCGAATCCAGCGCTCGCTCTCCTGCGCCTTTTGCGCCGCGGCCTGTTCGCGGCGCAGGGTTTCGGCGCGCAGGCGGGCGTTGATCAGCAAGTGGTTGCTGGCGCGCAGTTCGGCCATCGCCTGGTTCAGTGCGTCGGTGCGCTCGCGCACTTGTTCGGCGAGCACCACCGAGTGCTGGAACGTGGTGTAGGGGTCGTTGCCCTGGGTCACCCCGGACTCGATGCGCTCGATCAGCGCCGCGTTGATCCGCGTCAGCTTGTAGTTGTCCAGGCGTAGCCGCGCCAGCTCGGCCAACAGTTCATTGCGATCCTGGGGCTCGCCCTCGGGCAATGGCGACGCCGGTGAAGGTCTGGTTGATATGCATGCCATTGAACTGTTCTCCGTAGGTGTTGAACCCCATCACCCGCTGGTCGCGCAGGAAGCCGCCGATCTGCTCCAGGGTGCCGCTGTCTTCCAGCTCCAGGCGGCGCAGGAAGCAGTCGCAGCCAATGGTCAGCAGCAGCTCGCCGAGGCGCGATTGCAGGCCGTCGAACAGGGTTACCAGGTTCGGCAGGATCGGCCCGGGTGTCATCACCGTGAGGACGATGCCGTTTTCCACGGCGCAGTAGAAACTCAGGCTCAGGTCGTCATGCACCTGCTGGATCGCCCTGACGTAGTACTGGTCGTGGATACGTACCGCCAGCGGGTGCGCGGCGAAGACGCGGTGGTCGAGGTCGGCCACGGCCACGCCGATGTGCCGCGCGTACTCCTCCGCGGCGGGCTCGGCGTTGAGCTCGAACACCCGCCGCGACGGGCTGTCGGCGCCGGTCACCACGAGTTTTTCCGCACGCGGCAGAATGTGGTGGGTGGTGAACACCTCGAAGTCCAGCCAGGTATTGACCAGCACCACCACGGCCGCGCCGCTGTGGAACACACCGTTGAAATACACGTGGGTGTGCGTGAGGTAGTTGTCGTCGCCGGCCGAGCCGCCGAAATGCGGGATATCGCCGAGCGCCGCGCTGAGGGCCGCGAGCACCATTTCTTCACGGCTGGACAGGCCGTCGAGCAAGGTCAGGGCGAAGGTGTTGCCCTTGATCGGCGCCAGGGTGTTGCTGCGACAGCCGCCCACCAGGCGTTCGACCATGTGCTGGGCGTCGATCAGGCTGAAGTGTTCCACCTGGTCGATCAGTTCGGTGGCAATCGAAAAATGCGCGTGGTTAAAGCCCATCGCCGTCACGCAATTGCGCCCGTAGCCTTGGGGTGTGATCTCGCCGGCGCTGGTGCAACCGACGAGGCGCACATTGCCGAAACAACGTTGCAGGGCTTGGCCGAGCGCCTGCAGGTCGTAGGAAGCCGAGCAGAAAAACAGCACGAAGCCCAGGTACGGATGCAGCAGTTGCTCGGCCAATTCTTCGGCGGCCTGCCCGGCATCGGTGGCCAGAGACATGGCACTGACTACGCCTTCATGGTTGTGCATCGTCGACTCTCCGCTCTGAGGCATGAGTGTACGAAGGCTGGGGGGGCGGAACCTATGCTACTTGGGTACTGGGTGGGGGGATGCGATGGGATGAGACGTTCAGGATGCAGGTGATCAAAGGTGGGAGGGAGCTTGCTCCCGATGGCGGTGGATCAGCTACAAATGAGCCAACTGAACCACCGCTATCGGGGGCAAGCCCCCTCCCACATTTTGACCGTGTACCACTTAAAGACCAGGGCAGTCAGGTTTTACCAGGTGAGCACGGCACCGACGGCGAAGGTGTCGGTGTCTTCATTTTGGGCGCTGGTGTCATGCCCCTTGATCTGGAACTGGTTGTATTCAGCGACCAGCTTCAGGTTGTCGTTCACGTCGTGAAACAGCGCAATGCCGCGGGTGTCATAGTCGGCGCCGCTGCCCACCACGCCGTTGCCGTCGTCCTTGGTCTTGCCATACGACAGCGCCAGGCGGTTCTTGCCCAATTTGTAGGAACCCTGCAGCAGGTAGCCGTTGCTGTCGACATTGCGCAGGGTCGCTTCGCCGGCATTGTTGGTGAAGAACGGGTTGATGCCCTTGGCCTGGAAGCCCGAGCCGGTCAGGGACAGGCCGCCCATTTTCGCCTGCACGCCGTAGCCCACGCCTTTGGAGGTGACGCTGTCGACGTTGGAATCGGTGTTGTCCGAAGTCTGGTAGCTGCCGTTGAGCCAGCTGTAGATCTTCGCCCCGCCCAGGTCGAACTGGTAGGTGATCTCGCTCTCGGTACGCGGGTTTTTCTGGTAGGCCTTGCCTTGGGGGCTGCTGTCGTTGGTATCGACCGGGTCGAGGATGCCGACGGCAACACGCAGGCCGTCCATCACCGGGGTGCGGTAGGTGATCTGCGAGGTCGGGAACGGGTATGGATAGCCGCTGCCGATATTGCCGAACGAAACCCCGCCGCCGTCGACCAGGCCGAGGCTGTCGCTGACCTGGCCGTAGCCCGCGAGCAATTCGTCGAGCAGGATGTTGGAGCGGGCGAACAGGCCGAAGTCCTTGCCGATCAGCACTTCGCCCCACTCCGGGTTGGCCACTGTGCCGTAGAACTGGCGCACATCGATGGCAGTGTCGGTGCCGTTGGTCTGGCTGTCGTTGATGGTCACCCAGAACGAGGCACGGGCGCCGAGCTTGAGGTCGTCGGCCTGCTTGGTCATGTTGAAGCCCAGGTAGTTGGGCAAAAAGCCCATTTTCACCCGGGCCTGGCGGCGGTCGTATTGGTCACCGGCGCGGTCTACGTTGCTGTTGACGTAGAAGGCGTTGATGTAGCCATCGGTGGAGAAGGTGGTTTCGTCTTTGTCGTACAGCATGATTTCGGCGCTGGCGAACGGGCTCAGGCCCAGGCCGACGAGAAACACAGGCAACAGACGCAGGGGGAGTTTCTTATTGTTATGCATGGTGCGCTCCGCAACGGGGACATGATGTCGGAGGCGATTATCGAAAGCTGCCAGGCCACGGCCTACGCTGCCTTGGCGCCAATTTCAGGGTGCTTTGGACGGGCAGCGGGGGCTCGGCAAATTCGGTGTAAGACCGGCCCGTTCACAGACGCGGCACTTAGGGTGTAAGACCGACCCTGAACAACATGCCGAAAGACCGCGTCATGTCCTGTTACAGGTCGACACTTTGCCTCGCAGCGTTTTTTTCCCTTAATCTGCCAAGTCCATGTGGGACACATCGCGAATGTAACCCGCAGCCCGCCACCAAGGACCGCCGCCCATGCCCGCGTTGATTCAGGCTTTTCTGGACGAGGCATCGTCGACCTACACCTATGTGGTGCATGAGGCCGACGATGGCCCCTGCGCCATCGTCGACTCGGTGCTCAATTACGACCCGGCCTCCGGGCGCACCGACACACGCCAGGCCGACAAGGTGATTGCCTACGTGCGCGAACATCGCTTGCAGGTGCAATGGCTGCTGGAAACCCACGCCCATGCCGACCATCTGTCCGCCGCGCCTTACCTGCGCCGGACGTTGGGCGGCAAGATCGCCATTGGCCAGGCCATCAGCAAGGTGCAGCACGTGTTCAAGCACCTGTTCAACCTGGAGCCGGAATTTCACGTCGACGGTTCGCAGTTCGACCACCTGTTCGCCCCGGATGAAATCTTCCCTATCGGCAACTTGAAGGCCCAGGCCTTGCACGTGCCCGGCCACACCCCGGCGGACATGGCCTACCTGATCGACGATCAACTGATCCTGGTCGGCGACACCCTGTTCATGCCCGACGTCGGCACCGCCCGCTGCGACTTCCCCGGTGGCGATGCACACCAGCTGTATGCGTCGATGCGCAAGCTCCTGGCCTTCCCGCCGCAGACGCGACTGTACGTATGCCACGACTACCCGCCACAAGGCCGTGAGGCCCGATGCCAGACCACCGTGGCCGAGCAGCGCGCGGGCAATATCCATGTGCATGACGGGGTGGATGAAGCGGCGTTTGTGCAGATGCGGACCCAGCGCGATGCCGGGCTGGGGATGCCGACACTGCTGCTGCCGGCGATCCAGGTGAATGTGCGGGCGGGGAATCTGCCGCCGCCCGAAGAGAATGGGGTGGTGTACCTGAAGATCCCGCTCAATCAGCTCTGAACGCGCTCAACCGGCCACCTGCGTCGCGGGTTCACGCGATGGAGAACTGAGCCACAATCTGCTTGAGATCCATCGCCAGCTTCGACAGTTCGTGGCTGGCAATCGACGTTTGCCCGGCGGCCGACGAACTCTGGATCGACAGGTCGCGAATGCTGATCAGGTTCTGGTCGACGGAGCGCGCCACATGCGCCTGTTCTTCGGAGGCCGTCGCGATCAACTGGTTCCGGTCGTTGATGTCGGCAATCGCTTCGGTGATCTGGGTGATGGCCTGGCCTGCTTCGTGGGCGATTTTCAGCGAGTCCACCGCTTCGCTGCGGTTCATGGTCATCGACGACACCGCCTCGTTGGAACAGACCTGGATCTTCGCGATCATCTGCTCGATTTCCTGGGTCGAGGTCTGGGTCCGGTGAGCCAGCGCCCGCACTTCATCGGCCACCACCGCAAACCCTCGGCCTTGCTCGCCGGCCCGCGCCGCTTCGATGGCGGCGTTCAGCGCCAGCAGGTTGGTCTGTTCGGCAATCGAGCGGATCACTTCCACCACCCGTGCGATGTCCTGGGCCTGCTTGGCCAGGCCTTCGACTTCCATACCGGTCTGCTGCACGGTGGCGCTGAGTTTTTCAATCGACGCGATGGTCTGGGTCACACGCTCCTGGCCGATTTGGGCCGAGCGTTGGGAGTCCTGGGTCGACTGGGAGGCCGAGACGGCATTGCGCGCGACTTCCTCCACCGCCGCGGTCATCTCATTGACCGCCGTGGCGGCCTGGTCGGTTTCCATGCTCTGGCGCTCGATACCGGCGCTGGACTCACGGGTAATCGAACTCATCTCTTCGGCAGCCGAGGCCAACTGCCCGGAGGCTTCGGAGATATGCTGCAAAGTGGTTTTGAGGTTCATCTGCATCGCGGCAGTCGATTGTTGCAGCTCCGTCAGCTCATCCTTGCCGTTGACGGCGATGGCCACGCGCAGATCACCGTCGGCGATCTTGGAGGTCGACACCAGCAACTCACGCACTGGGGTAATGATACTGCGGGTAAACAGGCTCGCGACGACCACGGTCAACAGCACTGAAGCGCCCATCAGCACCCAGGTAAACAGACGAGTCGCGTTGTATTCGCTGGAGGCGATCCGCACCGCCTCATTGGAGCCGCGCTCGTTCAGGGTGATCAGGTCGTTGATCGAGTCCTGCGCCTTGAGGGCGACGGGGGCTTGCACGTCGCTCAGATAAGCGGCGATCTGCGCGGAGGAGCCTGTGGTAGAGAGTGTCAGAAACTCGTCGATCTTCTGGTTGTAAGTGCCAATACTGCTCATGACTTCGTCATATTTGGCCTGCTCCTCGGGGCTCGACACCATGGGAGCGTAGCTCTGGGCGATCTTCATCAACTCCGATCGGATACTTTGAAGGCTATCCCGTGAACTTTGATCCTGCCGGGCACTGTCCATGGCAAAACGGCGCAACTCCAGACGCAACTTAAACAGGGCTGAATCGATTCTTCCGGCCAGGCGAATACTGGGCAGCCAGTTGCTTTCAATCTCGATGGTTGAAGAATAGACGGAATCGACTTTTACCAGCGTCATGCCCCCTTGTATTAACAGCAGAATGCAAACCACTCCGAAACAAAGGGTGGTACGTAGATTCAATTTCAGGGATCTCATAGACATCTCGATTCACCTTTTACATGGACTTGTTAGTTAGGTGGCTTATAGCTGCTAATTTGTTTAATAACGCGTGAAAAATTCGTGAGCGATCAAGGAAATTTTTATGATGCAAGAAAAAAACCCCTTTCTTTTTAATTACTTAGCTAAACAACAAAACTCATCCAACCAGAAGCCCAAAGCGCGTTGAAAGTCAATCGGGCCAGGCGGCAATATTTAGAATGCGAAGTTAGATTAAAGTCGTAGGGTACACGGCACCTTGGCGGCTGATTCTCCATGACTTGTCCGGCCACTTGAATGGGGAACGTAGCCGATACAATAGAGCGCTCAGGTAAAACATACATTGACAGGTGTCAATACTAAAAAGCGCGCGCGCCAATAAAGAGCAATGCATGAGTTGCGTTGCGCCGCGAACCTTGTCTCAGACCATCAATCCATCCGGCGGCAGTGGCAACGCGGTCTTATAGCGCACTTGTTTAAGAGCGAAGCTGGAGCGGATATTGGCAACACCTGGCACTTTGGTCAGAAAGTCCATCATGAAACGCTCCAGCGACTGGATCGTCGGCACCAACACACGGATCAAATAGTCCGGGTCGCCGGCCATCAAGTAGCACTCCATCACCTCGGGCCGGTCGGAAATCGCCCCTTCGAATTGCTGCAAGGCCAGTTCGTTCTGCTTTTCCAGGCTGACATGGATAAACACGTTGACGTGCAGCCCCAGCAGGTCGGCATCGAGCAAGGTTACCTGGTCGCGAATCAGGCCCAGTTCTTCCATCGCCTTGACCCGATTGAAACACGGCGTGGGCGACAGGTTGACCGAGCGGGCGAGGTCGGCGTTGGTGATGCGCGCATTCTCCTGCAGGGCGTTGAGAATGCCGATATCGGTACGGTCCAGTTTGCGCATGAGACAAAATCACCTGTTTATTATGTTTATGCAGTTTTTTTATCCGCAAATGAGCCAGAGCGCAACGAAACACAGATAAATATTCTTCTACGCCGCGCCTATGATTGTTGTAGGACAAGATTTCTCCTACCCGGAGGATGACGGTCAGCTAGCGCGCCCACTACAAGAAATTCACAAGATCGAGCGTAGAAAGCCATGAACCAGCCGTATGCACCACTGCGCCTGCACGTTCCCGAACCCTCGGGCCGTCCAGGCTGCAAGACTGACTTTACCTACCTGCGTCTGACCGACGCCGGCCTGGTGCGCAAACCCAGCATCGACGTAGAACCCGCCGACACCGCCGATTTGGCCAAGGGCCTGATCCGCGTGCTCGACGACCAGGGCCAGGCCCTCGGTCCGTGGGCTGAAGACGTGCCTGTCGAGATCCTGCGCCGGGGCATGCGCGCCATGCTCAAGACGCGCATCTTCGACAACCGCATGGTGGTCGCCCAGCGTCAGAAGAAAATGTCGTTCTACATGCAGAGCCTCGGCGAAGAAGCCATCGGCAGCGCCCAGGCCCTGGCCCTGAACATCGACGACATGTGCTTCCCCACCTATCGCCAGCAAAGCATCCTGATGGCCCGCGACGTGCCGCTGGTGGACCTGATCTGCCAACTGCTGTCCAACGAGCACGACCCGCTCAAGGGCCGGCAACTGCCGATCATGTATTCGGTGAAAGACGCTGGCTTCTTCACCATTTCCGGCAACCTTGCCACCCAATTCGTACAAGCCGTGGGCTGGGGCATGGCCTCGGCGATCAAGGGCGATACCAAGATCGCCTCGGCCTGGATCGGCGACGGCGCCACTGCCGAATCGGACTTCCACACCGCCCTCACCTTCGCCCACGTCTACCGCGCGCCGGTGATTCTCAACGTGGTCAACAACCAGTGGGCCATCTCCACCTTCCAGGCCATCGCCGGCGGTGAAGCCACCACCTTCGCCGGACGCGGCGTCGGGTGCGGCATCGCCTCGCTGCGCGTGGACGGCAACGACTTCATCGCGGTGTACGCCGCTTCCGCCTGGGCCGCCGAACGCGCGCGCCGCAACCTCGGCCCGACCCTGATCGAATGGGTCACCTACCGCGCCGGCCCGCACTCCACTTCGGATGATCCCTCCAAATACCGCCCCGCCGATGACTGGAGCCACTTCCCGTTGGGCGACCCGATTGCGCGCCTCAAACAGCACCTGATCAAGACTGGCCAGTGGTCCGAAGAGGAACACGCGGCGGTCAGTGCCGAACTTGAAGCCGAAGTGGTCAAGGCGCAAAAAGAAGCCGAACAGTACGGCACCCTCGCCGGCGGCCAGATTCCAAGCGCCGCGACCATGTTCGAAGACGTTTACAAAGAGATGCCGGAGCACTTGAAGCGCCAGCGTCAAGAGTTGGGGGTCTGACATGAACGATCACAACAACAGCATCGAATTGGAAACCGCCATGACCACCACCACCATGACCATGATCCAGGCCCTGCGCTCGGCCATGGACGTGATGCTTGAGCGTGACGACAACGTGGTGGTGTTCGGCCAGGACGTTGGCTATTTCGGCGGCGTATTCCGTTGCACCGAAGGCTTGCAGAACAAGTACGGCAGTTCGCGGGTGTTTGACGCGCCGATCTCCGAAAGCGGCATCGTCGGCGTGGCGGTGGGCATGGGCGCCTACGGCCTGCGCCCGGTGGCGGAAATCCAGTTCGCCGACTACGTCTACCCAGCCAGCGACCAGATCATCTCCGAAGCGGCACGCCTGCGTTATCGCTCGGCCGGCCAGTTCACCGCGCCGTTGACCCTGCGCATGCCCTGCGGCGGCGGCATCTACGGCGGCCAGACCCACAGCCAGAGTATCGAAGCGGTGTTCACCCAGGTCTGCGGCCTGCGCACGGTGATGCCGTCCAACCCCTATGACGCCAAGGGCCTGTTGATCGCCTCGATCGAAAACGACGACCCGGTGATCTTCCTCGAACCCAAGCGCCTGTACAACGGCCCGTTCGACGGCCACCACGACCGCCCGGTAACGCCGTGGTCGAAACACCCGCAGGCGCAAGTGCCGGACGGTTACTACAGCGTGCCGCTGGACGTGGCCGCGATCGTGCGTCCGGGTTCGGCCGTCACCGTGCTGACCTACGGCACCACCGTGTACGTGTCGCAAGTCGCCGCCGAAGAAACCGGTATCGACGCCGAGGTCATCGACCTGCGCAGCCTGTGGCCGCTGGACCTGGAAACCATCGTCAACTCGGTGAAAAAGACCGGCCGTTGCGTGGTGGTGCATGAAGCCACCCGCACCTGCGGCTTTGGCGCCGAGCTGGTGGCGCTGGTGCAGGAACATTGCTTCCACCACCTGGAAGCGCCGATCGAACGCGTCACCGGTTGGGACACCCCCTACCCGCACGCGCAGGAATGGGCGTATTTCCCAGGGCCGTCCCGTGTGGGCGCGGCGTTGAAACGGGTCATGGAGGTCTGAATGGGCACGCACGTTATCAAGATGCCGGACATTGGCGAAGGCATCGCAGAAGTTGAACTTTCGGCCTGGCATGTGAAGGTCGGCGACCTGGTCGTCGAAGACCAGGTGCTGGCGGATGTGATGACCGACAAGGCGATGGTGGACATTCCCTCGCCGGTCCACGGCAAGGTACTTGCCCTCGGCGGCGAGCCGGGTGAAGTCATGGCCGTGGGCAGTGTGCTGATCAGCATCGAAGTGGAAGGCGCGGGCAATACCAAAGACGTGCCGATGACGGCTGAACCGGCCAAGGCGGCGCCTGCGCCGGTAGCGCAAAGCAAGCCGGCCCCAGCGGTAGAAAGCACACTGGCACTCAAACCGTCCGTCGCGCCCCAGGCCCCCGTGGCCCGCGATGCCAACGAGCGTCCGCTGGCCTCCCCCGCCGTGCGCAAGCATGCGCTGGATGCAGGCATTTCCCTGCGCCTGGTGCAGGGGTCCGGTCCGGCGGGCCGGATTCTGCACGAAGATTTGGACGCTTACTTGCTCCAGAGTCCGGCGAAAAAAACTACGGCCGCCAACCCCTACGCCGAACGCAACGACGAAGAACAGATCCCGGTGATCGGCATGCGCCGCAAAATCGCCCAGCGCATGCAGGACGCCACCCGGCGCGCCGCGCATTTCAGCTATGTGGAAGAGATCGACGTCACCGCCCTCGACGAACTGCGCGTACACCTCAATGAAAAACACGGTGCGACACGCGGCAAGCTGACGCTGCTGCCGTTCATCGTGCGCGCCATGGTCGTGGCGTTGCGCGATTTCCCACAGATCAATGCGCGTTACGACGACGAAGCCCAGGTCATCACCCGCCTCGGTGCGGTGCATGTGGGCGTCGCCACCCAGAGCGATGTGGGCCTGATGGTGCCGGTGGTGCGCCACGCCGAAGCACGCAGCCTGTGGGGCAATGCCGAGGAAATCGCGCGTTTGGCCAACGCCGCGCGCACTGGCAAGGCCAACCGCGACGAACTGTCGGGGTCGACCATCACCCTGACCAGCCTCGGCGCCTTGGGCGGCATCGTCAGCACGCCGGTGCTGAACCTGCCGGAAGTGGCCATCGTCGGCGTCAACCGCATCGTCGAGCGGCCGATGGTGATCAAGGGCCAGATCGTGATCCGCAAGATGATGAACCTCTCCAGCTCGTTCGATCACCGCGTGGTCGACGGCATGGACGCGGCGCAATTCATCCAGGCCATTCGCGGCCTGCTCGAACAACCCGCCAGCCTGTTCCTGGAGTAAGGGCATGACTCAGACATTGCACACCACCCTGCTGATCATCGGCGGCGGCCCTGGCGGTTATGTGGCGGCGATCCGCGCCGGCCAGTTGGGCATCCCGACCATCCTCGTGGAAGGCCAGGCGCTGGGCGGCACCTGCCTGAATATCGGCTGCATCCCGTCCAAGGCCTTGATCCACGTGGCCGAACAGTTCCAGCAGACCGTACACCACAGCCAGGGCTCCCAACTGGGCATCGAAGTGGATGTGCCGACCCTGGACATCCGCAAAAGCGTGGCTTGGAAAGACGCCATCGTCGACCGCCTGACCAGCGGGGTTGCCGCGCTGCTGAAGAAACACAAGGTGCAGGTCATCCACGGGTGGGCCCAGGTGGTGGACGGCAAGACCGTCGACGTCGACGGCCAGCGTATCCAGTGCGAACACCTGCTGCTGGCCACCGGCTCGAAAAGCGTCAACCTGCCGATGCTGCCGATCGGCGGGCCGATCATCTCGTCCACCGAAGCCCTGGCGCCGACCCGCGTGCCCAAGCGCCTGATTGTGGTGGGTGGCGGTTATATCGGCCTGGAACTGGGGATTGCCTACCGCAAGCTGGGCGCCGAAGTCAGCGTGGTCGAAGCGCAGGAGCGTATCCTGCCAGCCTACGACGCCGAGCTGACCCAGCCGGTGGCCGAGTCGCTCAAGCAATTGGGTGTGAAGCTGTACCTCAAGCACAGCGTCACCGGCTTTGAGCACAACCGCCTGCAAGTGCGCGACCCGAAGGGCGACACCGTGTCGCTGGAGACCGATCAGGTGCTGGTCGCCGTCGGTCGCACCCCCAACACCCGGGGCTGGAACCTCGAAGCGCTGGACCTGGAGATGCACGGCGCGGCGGTCAGGATCGACCACCGCTGCCAGACCAGCATGCGCAATGTGTGGGCCATCGGCGACCTCAGCGGCGAGCCGATGCTCGCGCACCGGGCCATGGCCCAGGGCGAAATGGTCGCCGAACTGATCAGCGGTCAACACCGCGAATTCAACCCGGCGGCGATCCCGGCCGTGTGCTTTACCGACCCGGAGTTGGTGGTGGTCGGCAAGTCGCCCGACGAGGCCAAGGCGGCGGGGCTGGACTGCATCGTGTCGAGCTTCCCGTTCGCGGCCAATGGCCGGGCCATGACCCTGGAGTCGAAAAGCGGCTTCGTGCGGGTGGTGGCGCGGCGTGACAATCATCTGATTGTCGGCTGGCAGGCGGTTGGCGTCGGCGTGTCCGAGCTGTCCACCGCCTTTGGGCTGAGCCTGGAAATGGGCGCACGCCTGGAAGACGTGGCCGGCACCATCCACGCCCACCCGACCCTCGGCGAAGCCGTCCAGGAAGCCGCCCTAAGGGCGTTGGGTCACCCCCTCCACCTGTAAAAAACGCAACCCCCCGTGGAAGCGGGCTTTTGTGGGAGGGGGCTTGCCCCCGATAGCGGTGGGCCAGTCAACGCATGTGCCGACTGGCGCGCCCTCATCGGGGGCAAGCCCCCTCCCACAAAAGCCCGCTCCCACATGAAGCAAGAATGCAGTATTGTTGCGCCCATTCAGAAAAAAACCGACTTGACCAGAGATAGAGGGTGTCATGGGTAACGAAAGCATCAATTGGGACAAGCTGGGTTTTGACTACATCAAGACCGACAAGCGGTTTATCCAGACCTGGAAAAACGGCGAGTGGCAAGCGGGCACCCTGACCGAAGACAACGTGCTGCACATCAGCGAGGGCTCCACCGCCCTGCACTACGGCCAACAGTGCTTTGAAGGCCTCAAGGCCTATCGCTGCAAGGACGGCTCGATCAACCTGTTCCGCCCGGACCAGAACGCCGCGCGCATGCAGCGCAGTTGCGGTCGCCTGTTGATGCCGCAAGTGCCGACCGAAGCCTTCATCGACGCCTGCAAGCAAGTGGTTCGTGCCAACGAGCGGTTCATCCCGCCGTATGGCAGCGGCGGCGCGCTGTACCTGCGCCCGTTCGTGATCGGCACCGGTGACAACATCGGCGTGCGTACCGCGCCGGAGTTCATCTTCTCGGTGTTCGCGATCCCGGTCGGCGCCTACTTCAAGGGCGGCCTGGTGCCGCACAACTTCCAGATCTCCGGCTACGACCGCGCCGCGCCACACGGCACCGGCGCCGCCAAGGTCGGTGGCAACTACGCCGCCAGCCTGCTGCCAGGTTCCGAAGCGAAAAAAGCCGGCTTCGCCGACAGCATCTACCTGGACCCGGCCACGCACTCGAAGATCGAGGAAGTCGGTTCGGCCAACTTCTTCGGGATCACCCGAGACAACAAGTTCATCACGCCGAAGTCGCCTTCGGTACTGCCAGGCATCACCCGCATGTCGCTGATCGAACTGGCCAAGACCCGCCTGGGCCTGGAAGTGGTCGAAGGCGAAGTGTTCATCGACCAACTGGATATCTTCCAGGAAGCCGGTGCCTGCGGGACGGCTGCCGTGATCTCGCCGATCGGCGGCATCGAGTACCAGGGCAAACTGCACGTGTTCTACAGCGAGACCGAAGTCGGCCCGATCACCCAGAAGCTCTATAAAGAGCTGACCGGCGTGCAATCTGGCGACGTCGAAGCGCCAGAAGGCTGGATCGTCAAGGTCTAACCCCGCCACACCGCAAAACCCTGTAGGAGGGGGCTTGCCCCCGATAGCGGAGTGTCAGTCACTGGAGGTATCGACTGACCCACCGTCATCGGGGGCAAGCCCCCTCCCACATTTGATCTGCGATCATTCTCAGGATTGAGTCGGGATATTTTCCACCATCTTCTTGCCCATGCTGATCCTTGGCTCCACCCCGTACCCCAACGCCTCGTAGAACCCCACCACCGTGTCATTGCCGCCGGTGATCTGCAGGTTGATCTTCATACACCCCAAGGCGCTCAAGGCCTGCTCCGCATGCCGCACCAGCGACGCACCCAGCCCTTGCCGGCGATAGTCGGCGCGCACCGCCACCGAATACAACCAACCACGATGCCCGTCGTACCCCGCCAGAACAGTACCGATCACGACGTTCTTATCCGTCGCCACGAAGAACAGCCCGTCATTGACCGCCAGCTTCTTATCGATCGCCAGGGTCGGCAGGTTGTGCGCGGTGTCATAACCAAAAGCGTCCTGCCACAACGTAACCACCTGCGCCCGGTGCAGACGGTCGCGGTAGACGCCGATAGGGTGGCGCGACGACAGCGCTTTCTCCATCACCAACGTGCGCTCGTTGCCATGGTAGACGTCGCGCACGGTGTGAAAGCCCAGTTTGGTATAGAACGACTCGGCGCTCAGCGAAGACGGCACGTTCAACACCGTCACCCCAGCCTCGCGGGCGCGCAATTCGATTTCGATCATCAGCAGCCGACCGATGCCCTGCCCTTGCAGCGCCGGGTTGACGAACACCGAGCGCACCACATTACCGTCAAGAGAAGCGGTGGCGACGATCACTTCGTCCTGAACCGCCACCAGCACCGACCGGCGCCGGAGCAGTTCAAGCACCGCATCGGGTGTGAAGTTGCCCGCCACCCGGGCGATCACATCCGCCGGGTAATCCCGCGCATTGCTGCTGTGCAAGGCGGCGAGGATGACCCGGCTGATCCCATCTGCATCGGCGGCCTGGGCAATACGAACGGCGATAGACATGCACTCTCCTTCCTGACTCGGATACCACAACCACCCCCATACTAATGTGGGAGCTGGCTTGCCTGCGATAGCGCTCCGTCAGCCAACCTATCCGCCACCGCTTGATCGCATTCCAGCCCGCACAGCCGATTCGGCTGCCACACCCCACTTTTCAGCTTTCCCGGCTGAGCGCCGCCTCGGTTTCAGCCGGGATTCCTCCGTCAGCCCGCACAAAATAGCTCCACTGCTCAACCCATGGATTCGTGCCCCCATGCAAACCACCAACACCGTCCTGATGATTCGCCCGGCGCGCTTTGCCTTCAACCCGGACACCGCGATCAACAACCGTTTCCAACGCCAGCCCCTCGACCCGCTCGACGCACAGCACAAAGCGCTGGAAGAGTTCGACGGCTATGTCGACACCCTGCGCCGGCATGGCGTCGAAGTCCTGGTCGTGCAGGACACCCCGGCACCGCACACCCCCGACTCGATCTTCCCCAACAACTGGTGGAGCAGCCACGCCGACGGCAGCCTGGTGCTCTACCCGATGGAAGGCCAGAACCGCCGATTGGAGCGCAACAAGGGCGTGCTGCACGTCCTCGAACAGCGTTTTGCAATCAAGGACACCATTGACCTCAGCCATCTCGAACAACAGAACATCTTCCTCGAAGGCACCGGCAGCATGGTGCTCGACCGCCAACACCGGATCAGCTACGCCTGCCACTCCGGGCGCACCCACCACGACGCCCTGCGCCAGTTCGCCGAACGCCTCGACTACCAGCTCTGCGTGTTCCACGCCGTCGACCGCCACCACGCGCCGATCTACCACAGCAACGTGATGATGAGCGTCGGCCGCAACCTCTCGGTGGTGTGCCTGCAAGCCCTGCCGGACGCCGACGAACGCCAGGCCCTGGAGCATTCCCTGCGCGACACCGGCAAGGACATCCTCGCCCTCGATTTCGACCAGTTGGAAGCCTTCGCCGGCAACATGCTCGAAGTCCACGACCGCGACGGCCAGCCGCTGCTGGTGATGTCCGCCAGCGCCTGGAACGCCCTGCAACCCGCGCAGCGCCGGCATGTGGAACGCCACACGCGGCCGGTGGTGGTGAACATCGACAACATCGAACGCATCGGCGGCGGCAGTGCCCGCTGCATGCTCGCGGAAGTGCATCTGCCCGCCCGCGCCACCTTCCAATAACTACAGGAGCCACTCCATGACCCGCTATATCGACGTCAACGACCTCAGCTACCTGGTCTCGCAAAAAGGCCTGCAAACCTGCATCACCGAGATGGCCGAGTACATCCGCGCCGACTACCTGCGCTGGCAGGATTTCGAGAAATGTGCGCGCCTGGCCAACCACTCGCCGGAGGGCGTGATCGAACTGATGCCGGTGTCCGACGCGTCGCTGTATGCCTTCAAATACGTCAACGGCCACCCGAAAAACACCCTGGCCGGCATGCTCACCGTGATGGCCTTCGGCGCCTTGGGCGATGTGGACACCGGCCGGCCGCTGCTGCTGGCGGAAATGACCCTGACCACCGCGATTCGCACCGCCGCCACCTCGGCCCTGGTCGCACGCTACCTGGCCCGGGACAACAGCCGCAGCATGGCGCTGATCGGCAACGGTTCGCAAAGCGAATTCCAGGCCCTGGCCTTCCACACCCTGCTGGGCATCAATGAAATCCGCCTGTTCGACATCGACGCCAGGGCCACCGCCAAGCTGGCGGCCAACCTCAAGGCGTTCCCGGCAATCAAGGTGATCCTGGCCGCCAGCGTGGCCGAAGCGGTGAAAGGCGCGGACATCGTCACCACCGTCACCGCCGACAAGGCCTACGCGACCATCCTCACCGACGAGATGATCGAACCCGGCATGCACCTCAACGCCGTGGGCGGCGATTGCCCGGGCAAGACCGAACTGGACCGACGCATCGTCGAGCGTGCGCGGGTGATCGTCGAATACGAACCGCAGAGCCGCATCGAAGGTGAAATCCAGCACATGCCGGCCGATTCGCCGGTCACCGAACTGTGGCAAGTGATCAACGGCCAGGCGCCCGGCCGCGAGAATGCGCGCCAGGTCACCCTGTTCGACTCGGTGGGTTTTGCCATCGAAGACTATTCGGCGCTGCGCTACGTGCTGGACGTGGCCAAGGCGCTGGACGTCGGCAGCGAACTGGAACTGGTGCCCGACCTGGCCGACCCGAAAGACCTGTTCGCACGCCTGGCCCAACCTCCGCGCGTACAGCACAAAAAGCGCGCCTGAAACCGCTCTGGCCTGCCGCTTTGCGCCGAGGGCAGGCCAGAACCACGACGATCAAAAGCCGATTCAGCGGGTGCCGCAGCCGATTCCGCTGCATTGCCTGTTTTAACAGCGCAATTCGCGCTTTGAGCACGGGGTAAACGACACAAAAAACGCACCACCTTGAAGCATTCTGAGCGCGACCGAAGAGTCAGCAAATGAATGCGCGCTGCTCCTTTGACTGCCCTGACATCAATTACAAAATATAGGGACTCCACATGACGCCACTCCGCTCATTGTTCGCTGCGTTGCTATTGCCGCTGTGCGCCAGCGCCGCCCACGCCCAAGACTGGAAAGAAATCCGCTTCGGCGTATTCCCCGAATACCCACCCTTCGAGTCCGTCGCCGCCGATGGCAGCCTGCAAGGCTTCGATATCGAGCTGGGCAACGCGATCTGCGCCAAGCTCGAAGTCAAATGCACCTGGGTGCATAACGAATTCGACGGCATGATCCCCGCCCTGCGCGCGCGCAAGTTCGACGCGATCATGTCCTCCATGGCCGTGACCCCGGCGCGGGAAAAACAGATCGACTTCACCGACCGCCTGTTCCTCAGCCCCACCTCGGTGATCACCCGCAAGAACGCCGACTTCGGCGACACGCCGGAATCCCTCAAGGGTAAACAGGTCGGCGTGCTGCAGGGCTCGTTGCAGGAAGCCTACGCCCGCGCGCACCTGGCCAAGCTCGGCGCCCAGATCAAGGCGTACCAGTCCCAGGACCAGAACTACGCCGACCTGCAAAACGGCCGCCTCGACGCCACCCTGACCGACAAACTCGAAGCCCAGCTCAACTTCCTGTCCAAGCCCGAAGGCGCCGACTTCAAGACCGGCCCGGCCTTCAAGGACCCGACGCTGCCCCTGGACATCGCCATGGGCCTGCGCAAGAACGACCAGGAACTGCGCGCGCTGATCAACAAGGGCATCGCCGCCGTACAGGCCGATGGCACCTACGCCCAGATCCAGAAGAAATACTTCGGCGATCAAGACATCTACAACGAGTAAGCCAACACCGCCCCTGTGAGAGAAGACTTGTGTGGGAGGGGGCAATCCCCCTCCCCCAAAAGCCCGCTCCCCCAGGGGTCTGTCTGCGCCCTTTAGAGATCTCCCCATGAACGAATTCCTCAACCTGCAGGGCTACGGCCCGATGCTCGCCCAGGGCGCCTGGATGACGGTCAAGCTGGCGTTCCTCGCACTGGCCCTGAGCCTTGGCCTGGGCCTGATCGCCGCTGGCGCCAAACTCTCCAGCGTCAAACTGCTGCGGGTGCCGGCCACGCTCTACACCACGCTGATTCGCAGCGTGCCGGACCTGGTGCTGATCCTGCTGATTTTCTACAGCCTGCAACTGTGGCTGAACGACCTGACCGAAGCCTTCGGCTGGAACTACTTTGAAATCGACCCGTTTACCGCCGGGGTGGTCACCCTGGGGTTTATCTACGGCGCCTATTTCACCGAGAACTTTCGCGGCGCGATCCTCAGCGTGCCGGCCGGTCAACTGGAAGCCGCGACCGCCTATGGCCTGAGCCGCTGGCAGCGCTTTCGCCTGGTGCTGTTCCCGCAGTTGATGCGCTTCGCCCTGCCGGGGCTGGGCAATAACTGGCTGGTGTTGCTCAAGTCCACGGCGCTGGTGTCGATCATCGGCCTGTCCGACCTGGTCAAAGCCGCACAGAACGCCGGCAAGACCACCAACGAGCCGCTGTACTTCCTGATCCTCGCGGGCCTGGTGTACCTGGTGATCACCACCCTCTCCAACCGCATCTTCAAGCGCCTCGAACGGCGCTACAACCTCGGCATCAAGGGGATGGCGCGATGATCGAACTGTTCCAGCAATACGGCCTGGCCTACCTGTACAGCGACGGCGCGGGTGTGTCCGGGGTGGCGATGACCCTGTGGTTGTTCATCATCTCGGTGCTGTTCGGGTTTTTCCTGTCGATCCCCCTGGCGA
This sequence comes from Pseudomonas veronii, assembly GCF_002028325.1. NCBI lineage: Bacteria > Pseudomonadati > Pseudomonadota > Gammaproteobacteria > Pseudomonadales > Pseudomonadaceae > Pseudomonas > Pseudomonas veronii. Next base: position 4,526,465 of record NZ_CP018420.1, read on the forward strand.
TCGCCCGCGTCTCGGAACACGCCTGGCTGCGCTGGCCGGTGGAGGTGTACACCTACCTGTTTCGCGGCACGCCGCTGTATATCCAACTGTTGATTTGCTACACCGGGCTGTACAGCCTGGAGGTGGTGCAGGACAACGCCCTGCTCAACCAGTTCTTCCGCAACGCGTTGAACTGCACGCTGCTGGCGTTCGTCCTCAACACCTGTGCCTACACCGTGGAAATCTTCGCCGGGGCGATCCGCAACATTCCCCATGGCGAAATCGAAGCGGCACGCGCCTATGGCCTGCACGGCTGGCGACTGAACCTGTTTGTGGTGGTGCCCGCCGCGCTGCGCCGTGCGTTGCCGGCCTACAGCAATGAAATGATCCTGATGCTGCACGCCACGTCGCTGGCGTTTACCGCCACCGTCGCCGACATCCTCAAGGTGGCCCGCGATGCGAATGCCGAGACGTTCCTGACGTTCCAGGCCTTCGGTATCGCCGCGCTGCTCTACATGCTGCTGTCCTTTGCACTGGTGGGCCTGTTTCGACTGGCCGAACGTCGCTGGATGCGTTTTCTTGTTCCTACCCGAGGCTAACCCATGAATCAGTCCGCGCAGGCCCTGGCCACTTATCCCGTCGATACACCCGCAGCCCCTATCGCCAAGGCGGCGACGGCGGCGGTCAAACTGCAAGTCGAAGGCATCCACAAACGCTACGGCGAACATGAAGTGCTCAAGGGCGTTTCCCTCAACGCACGCAACGGCGATGTGATCAGCCTGATCGGCGCCAGCGGCTCGGGCAAAAGCACGATGCTGCGCTGCATCAACTTTCTCGAACAGCCGGACGCCGGGGTCATCACCCTGGACGGCATCAGCATCGAAATGCGCCAGGGCCGCGCCGGCACCCGCGCACCGCACCAGGCGCAACTGCAGAACCTGCGCACACGCCTGGCCATGGTGTTCCAGCATTTCAACCTGTGGAGCCACATGACCGTACTGGAAAACATCACCATGGCCCCGCGCCGGGTGTTGGGCGTGAGTGCGGCCGAGGCGGAACGACGTGCGCGGCTGTACCTGGACAAGGTCGGCTTGCCGGGCCGGGTGGCGGATCAATACCCGGCGTTTCTGTCCGGCGGCCAGCAGCAGCGCGTCGCCATCGCCCGCGCCTTGGCGATGGAACCGGAAATCATTCTGTTCGACGAACCGACCTCCGCCTTGGACCCTGAGCTTGTAGGAGAAGTCCTCAAAGTCATACAGACGTTGGCTGAGGAAGGTCGTACCATGTTGATGGTCACCCACGAAATGGGCTTTGCCCGCCAGGTGTCCAGCCAAGTGCTGTTTTTGCACCAGGGCCGCGTCGAAGAACAAGGCGGTGCCGAAATTCTCGACCATCCCAACAGCGAACGCTTGCAGCAATTTCTTTCCAACCGCTTGAAGTGAAACCCATGGATACCAAGGCCAACGGACCCCATTCCTCCCCTGCGCTGGATCGCATCGATGAGGCGATCATCGACGTGCTGCGGCATCAGGGACGTATCACCTACGAGAAGCTCTCGTCGCTGGTGCATCTGACCCCCAGGCCCTGCCTGGAACGGGTGCGCAAGCTCGAACGGCGCGGGGTGATCCGCGGGTACGGGGCGATCATCGACGTGCAGATGGTCTCACCGGGGCTGTCGCTGCTGGTGCTGGTGGCCTTGTCCAACCAGAGCGGGCGCTCGGCGCAAAAGGCCTTCGAAGCCTGCGTCAAAGCCTGCCCGCAGGTGTTCGAATGCCAGTTGATCAGCGGGCCGTTCGACTACAGCCTGCGCATGCGTTGCCGGGATATGGAACATTACCGAGTGCTGACGGAGACCTGGTTGAACAACGATGAGTTGCACATCGACAAATTGGTGGCCCACCCCGAACTCGCGGTAGTCAAAAACACCGCCACCGAACTGGCCTGACCCCCAGACACCGAAGATCAAATGTGGGAGGGGGCTTGCCCCCGATGGCAATTTGTCAGCTACCAATTAGTTGACTGATACACCGCCATCGGGGGCAAGCACCCTCCCACATTTGGATCTCCGTGGATCAGATAGGGCTCATTCTGCTCTTGGGCGCGGCCTTATTAGCCGACCACATCCTGGAAGCCGAACGCGGTCAAAAGTGTGGGAGGGGGCTTGCCCCCGATTGCAATCTGTCAGCTACAAATTAGTTGACTGATACACCGCCATCGGGGGCAAGCCCCCTCCCACATTTGGATCTCCGTGGATCAGATAGGGCTCATTCTGCTCTTGGCCGCGGCCTTATAGCCGACCACATCCTGGAAGCCGAACGCGGTCGAGAGTGTGGGAGGGGGCTTGCCCCCGATTGCAATCTGTCAGCTACAAATTAGTTGACTGATACACCGCCATCGGGGTGTACAGACGGAGACATCCTTTACAAACGAGACCGGGGACATCCTTTACGTTTCTGGGTGCTGGACAGCCGGCTTGCACCGCTGTCTAGCCTACCCAGTGGATAGTTACATAGGTACATGTCCCACACGTTGTCGTCCACTTCTCGCAGTCCAACGGACTCTCCTACCAGTGACTCACTCAAAAAGATCATCCTGCCCCTCCACTTCATTGATCCGTCGGTTCTGACTTTGCGTACCTCCATATCCGCTCCATATTCGGCAGGAGGTACCCAGCCTGTATAGATCCTTGGCGATTTATCGTACAGATCGTTCGGCACTTTCATACCCAACGCCTCGTGCGGCCGATCATGATTGAATTCCTGTCGAAATCGTTCAAACGCCAACTGCTGCTGGACCATATTGGCTTCTGGCGTCTTCAGTAACGCGGCCTTGAGTGAGCGATGCATACGCTCATGCCGCCCGTTCTGATCGGGTCGCCCCGGCTGAATACGCTCTGGGTAGATACCCAGTCGTATCCACCATACGGCCAGACTCGAGAGCCTGTTGAGGCCGGTTGAAGCGAAGGGTGAACCGTTGTCAGTCCTGATGACGTCAGGCAGACCATACTCGCGAAAAGCCCAGTCAAAACCCTCGCGGGCCCCGGCCACACTGGGCTGAGCACGACACAACAATATGAATCTGCTGGCCTGATCCGTGAGTGTCAGCGGGTAACAGCGTCGGCCATCCTCCATTAAAAAGTCGCCTTTGAAGTCAGCGGCCCACGTTTGATTGGGGAGGTCTGCCGGGCGAAGTTTGACGGGGCCGGTAGGCGGACGATTGCGCTTGCGCCGCTCTTGGACCAGTCCCGCTCGTTTGAGCCATTCCCCCGCCGTGCTGGGTGCCGGCCAATGACATTCCGGATAGCGATTGGACAGGACCTTGACCAGCTTTTTGGGGCCCCAGTCATGGTGTTGATGCTTGAGCTCAATTAGAGCAGCAATATGTGCATCGCACGTTTGAAAAGGGCTTGAGAGTGGACGGCGTGAAGCCTCCTTGAGCCCGTCCAAGCCCGCAGTGGCGTACCGTTGCAGCCACTTGTCCAAGGTCGGTCGACTAATGCCGTAGCTCAATGCCAGTTGACGTTTTGAATAGGCGCCGGACAGCCAGTCGCCTATCAATCTGACTTTTTGGTCCATAGGGGACTCTCGATTCCATGACATGGCCAGTTACCTCCTGGCCATGATTAATACATGTAAACGATGTCTCCGGTTTCAAACGTAAAGGATGTCTCCGGTCTGTACCGGGGCAAGCCCCCTCCCACATTTGGATCTCCGTGGATCAGATAGGGCTCATTCTGCTCTTGGCCGCGGCCTTATAGCCGACCACATCCTGGAAGCCGAACGCGGTCAAAAGTGTGGGAGGGGGCTTGCCCCCGATTGCAATCTGTCAGCTACCAATTAGTTGACTGATACACCGCCATCGGGGGCAAGCCCCCTCCCCCATTTGGATCTCCGTGGATCAGATAGGGCTCATTCTGCTCTTGGCCGCGGCCTTATTAGCCGACCACATCCTGGAAGCCGAACGCGGTCAAGAGTGTGGGAGGGGGCTTGCCCCCGATTGCAATCTGTCAGCTACAAATTAGTTGACTGATACACCGCCATCGGGGGCAAGCCCCCTCCCACATTTTCTACCCCGCCTCCAAAAGTCGCTACAAGCGTTCATCAGCTCGCCGTAGCAAGCAGCAAATCCTGCACCGAACGCCCCTGCCCACGGTGGCGATCATGCGCGTACAACGATGCGGCAATCTCATCCGCCCGGATCGGCAGCACCGACAGCAAGGTATCGCTCAACCCATGGCTGGCCTGGCTGAAACCCTGGATGTAGATGCCGGCCTTGCACCGCTCATCCGTCACGATGCGATAGTCGCGGCTGACTTCGAAGTCGCTCATGTAGGCCTGCAGCGGCGCCAGCAACTCGCGGTGCATCTGGCGCTCGTAGCCAGTGGCCAGGATCACCGCGTCGTAATGGCTGACGCTGGTTTCGCCGTTGGCGTTATTGCGCAGGGTCAACTCGATGCCCAACGGACCGGCGCTGACGTTCTCGACCACGGTCATGGTGCGGAAGGCCTGGCGCGCGGTGCCGGAGACTTTCTGGCGATAGAAGATGCCATAGATGCGCTCGATCAACTCCAGGTCAACCACCGAATAGTTGGTGTTCTGGTACTCGGCGATCAGCCGCTCACGCTCGGCGCCGACCTGCTGGAACACCAGGTCGGTAAAGGCCGGCGAAAACACTTCGTTGACGAACGGGCTGTCATCCGCCGGTTTCAGCGCCGAGCCGCGGAGGATCATATCGACTTGTACCGCCGGGAAGCCGTCGTTCAAATCGATGAACGCTTCGGCCGCGCTCTGGCCGCCGCCGATCACCGCGATACGCATCGCCTTGCCCTGCACGCAAGGTTGCTGGGCCATGCGCGCCAGGTACTGGGAATGGTGGAACACGCGGGGGTCATCCTTGAACGCCTTGAACACGTCGGGCACGCGCGGCGTGCCGCCGGCGCTGACCACCACCGAACGGGTGGTGCGGACATGCTGTTCACCCAACGCATCGCGGGAAATCACGCGCAGTGCTTCAACCTGCTGCTGATGCAGGATCGGTTCGATGGCCAGCACTTCCTCGCCGTAGCGGCTCTGGGCCTGGAACTGCCCGGCGACCCAGCGCAGGTAGTCGTTGAACTCCATGCGGCACGGATAGAACGTGCCAAGGTTGATGAAATCGACCAGACGGTTGTGGGCTTTCAGGTAGTTGACGAAGGAATATGGGCTGGTGGGGTTGCGCAGGGTCACCAAGTCCTTGAGGAACGAAATCTGCAGTTCGCTCTGGGTCACCAGGGTATTGCCGTGCCAACGGTAGTCGGCCTGCTTGTCGAGAAACAGCACGTCCAGTTTGCCCTGGGCCTTTTCGCGCTCCTGCAGGGCGATGGCCAGCGCCAGGTTCGAAGGGCCGAAACCGATACCGATCAAGTCGTGAACCGCGGGCGAAGCAATTGCCTGTGTCATTCCAGTGTCCTCTGGATAAGCCCCTTGGCGGTGGGGCGGGAATACCTTCACGACCTGCACAACAGGTCATGTGTTGATAGGAAACGAGGACAATGAATTAAAATTTAACCACTCGACGCTCAGGGTGCGTCCCACTCGCGCATCCGCACCCGACAGTGCTTCATCGCATTGACGATGTGTTTTTCCACCAGGCTGCGGGAAATCCCCAGGCGCTCGGCAATCTGCGCGTGGGACAGGCCGTCGAGCTTGCGCAGCAGGAAGCTGTCGCGGCAGACCGCCGGCAACTCGGCCAAGGCGCGTTCGAGCATCTGCAGGCGCTGAGTGTGATCGTGGGTGGCGTGGGGCGAAGCGTTGGTGAAGCGCTCTTCGGCGTCCAGCACCTCCAGCGGCTCGACCTGACGCAAGGCGTTGCGTCGATGGCCGTCGATCACCAGGTTCAGCGCGGTACGGTACAAAAAGGCGCGGGGCTGGTCGATGGGGGTGTCACTGGCGCGTTCCAGCACCCGCACATAAGCGTCATGCACCACATCTTCGGCCACCTGGCGGTTGCCCAGCTTGGCGTTGAGGAAACACACCAGCTCGCGATAGTAGTTTTCCAACATGACTCCCGACCACCTGACGGCGGTATTAGGTCCTTGAATGCTTAAAAAGACAGCCCATGAGTGATGGCAGTTTGGGTAAGTGCAATTTATAGTAATTCTCATCTACTTTTAAAGAAGACTTGCTCCAGCGGGCAATTTTTTTACTCGCCAGCACTGTAACTACTTGTGAAACAGCCTAAATCTTCGGGCCATGCTCTCGTTTAACTGTCAGCCCCCCGCAACTGCGGTCCGAACTTTCCTGGCTGGAACCAACCCATGAAACGCCCTCGACCTGCCCGACACGCCCTGCTGGTTGTGGCGTGCCTGATCCCTGTTATCGGCATCGCCGCCTGGCAATTGCAGCCGCCGGGGCGCGATAGCCTGGCCACCGTTACCGTGACCCGCGGCAACATTGAAAACAGCGTCACCGCCCTGGGCACTCTGCAACCGCGACGCTATGTGGATGTGGGCGCCCAGGCGTCCGGGCAGATCCGCAAGATCCATGTCGAAGCCGGCGATCAGGTGCAGGAAGGCCAGTTGCTGGTAGAGATCGACCCCTCGACGCAAAAAGCCAAGCTCGACGCCAGCCGCTACGCCATCGAAAACCTCAAGGCCCAATTGCAGGAGCAGAAAGCCCAGCACGCACTGGCGCGCCAGAAGTACCAGCGCCAGCAGCGCCTGGCCGCCGGCAACGCGACCCGCGAAGAGGACGTGCAAACCGCCAAGTCCGAACTGAGCGCCACCCAGGCGCGGGTCGACATGTTCCAGGCGCAGATTCTCCAGGCCCAGGCCAGCCTGCGCAGGGACGAGGCGGAATTGGGCTATACGCGCATCTATGCGCCGATGACCGGCACCGTGGTGGCGGTGGACGCACGGGTCGGCCAGACCCTCAATGCCCAGCAGCAAACGCCGCTGATCCTGCGCATCGCCAAGTTGTCACCGATGACCGTGTGGGCCGAGGTCTCGGAAGCCGATATCGGCCACGTCAAACCCGGTATGACCGCCTATTTCACCACCCTCAGCGGCGGCAACCGCCGCTGGACCAGCAGCGTGCGGCAGATCCTGCCGATCCCGCCCAAGCCGCTGAACGAAACCCAGGGCAGCGGCAGCCCCAGCAGTTCGAACAAGAGCGGCAGCGGCCGCGTGGTGCTGTACACCGTGCTGCTGGACGTGGACAACAGCGACAACGCCTTGATGGCCGAAATGACCACCCAGGTGTTTTTCGTCGCCGGCCAGGTCAAGGATGCGCTCACCGCGCCGGTCGCCGCCCTGCAAGACAGCACCAGCGCCGACCGGCAGACCGCCCGCGTGGTCGCGGAAAACGGCCGCATCGAAGAGCGCGTCGTGCGCCTGGGCATCAGCGACCGCCTGCGCGTCGAAGTGTTGGAAGGCCTCAGCGAAGGCGATCACCTGCTGATCGGGCCGGGCGACGGCAGCGGGGGGTTGAATTGAGCACGCCCCTGATCGAACTCAAGCACATCCGCAAATCCTACGGCGGCGGCGACAGCCCGCAGGTCGACGTATTGCGCGGCGTCGACCTGTCGATCCATGCCGGGGAATTCGTCGCCATCGTCGGCGCCTCGGGTTCCGGCAAATCCACGCTGATGAACATCCTCGGCTGCCTCGACCGCCCCACCGCCGGCGACTACCTGTTCGCCGGCGAAAACGTCGCGCACCTGGACAGCGACGCACTGGCCTGGCTGCGCCGCGAAGCCTTCGGCTTTGTGTTCCAGGGCTACCACTTGATCCCGTCGGCGTCGGCCCAGGAAAACGTCGAAATGCCGGCGATCTACGCCGGCATCAGCGCCGCCGAACGCCACGCCCGCGCCAGGGCCCTGCTCACGCGCCTGGGCCTGGCCGACCGCACCGGCAACCGTCCGCATCAACTGTCCGGCGGCCAGCAGCAACGGGTCTCCATCGCCCGCGCGCTGATGAACGGCGGGCATATCATCCTCGCCGACGAGCCCACCGGCGCCCTCGACAGCCACAGCGGCGCCGAGGTAATGCGCCTGCTCGACGAACTGGCCAGCCAGGGCCACGTGGTGATCCTGATCACCCACGACCGCGACGTGGCGGCGCGGGCCAACCGCATCATCGAAATTCGCGACGGCCTGATCATCAGCGACTCGGCCGACAACGCCCGCCACCGCCCGGCCAGCGCCGACAGCGCGGCGCTGCAAGCCGTCGACCTGCGCCAGCGCCTGGCCGAAGGCGCCGAGCACAACGGCGCGTGGAAGGCCGAACTGCTCGACGCCGTGCAGGCCGCCTGGCGCGTGATGTGGATCAACCGCTTCCGCACCGCCCTGACCCTGCTCGGGATCATCATCGGCGTGGCCTCGGTGGTGGTGATGCTGGCGGTGGGTGAAGGCAGCAAGCGCCAGGTCATGGCACAGATGGGCGCATTCGGCTCCAACATCCTCTACCTCAGCGGCTCTTCGCCCAACCCGCGCACGCCGCTGGGCATCGTGACCCTCAACGATGTCGCGGCATTGGCGACGCTGCCGCAGATCAAGCGGATCATGCCGGTCAACGGCAGCGACGCCGGCATCCGCTACGGCAACCTGGATTACCTGGCCTATGTGGGCGGCAACGACGTCAACTTTCCGCAGATCTTCAACTGGCCGGTGGTCGAGGGCAGTTACTTCACCGAAGCCGACGAGCGCGCCGGTGCCACGGTCGCCGTGATCGGCCACCGCATCCGCGAGAAACTGTTCAAGCAGGTCAGCCCGATCGGCCAATACATCCTCATCGAAAACGTGCCTTTCCAGGTGATCGGCGTGCTCGCGGAAAAGGGCTCCAGCTCCGGCAACAAAGACAGCGACGACCGCGTGGCCATTCCCTACTCCGCCGCCAGCGTGCGCCTGTTCGGCACGTACAACCCCGAATACGTGGTGATTGCCGCCGCCGATGCGCGCAAGGTGCGGGAAGCCGAACACGCCATCGACCAACTGATGCTGCGCCTGCATAACGGCAAGCGTGACTACCAACTGACCAACAACGCGGCAATGATCCAGGCCGAGGCGCGCACGCAAAACACGCTGTCGCTGATGCTCGGTTCGATCGCCGCGATTTCGCTGCTGGTGGGCGGCATCGGGGTGATGAACATCATGTTGATGACCGTGCGCGAACGCACCCGCGAAATCGGTATCCGCATGGCCACCGGCGCGCGCCAGCGCGACATCCTGCGCCAGTTCCTGACCGAGGCGCTGATGCTCTCGGTGGTTGGCGGCCTGTGCGGTATCGGCCTGGCGCTGTTGGTCGGCGGCGTACTGATGCTGGCCAAGGTCGCGGTGCAGTTTTCCCTGGTGGCGGTGCTCGGCGCGTTTGGCTGCGCACTGGTCACTGGCGTCGTATTCGGCTTTATGCCGGCCCGTAAAGCTGCCCGGCTCGATCCGGTTAAGGCGTTGACCAGTGAATAAACGATCTCCCGCCTCCCCCGTGTGCGTACTCGGCCTGTGCCTGCTGCTCAATGCCTGCGCCGCCAGCCTGCCCGCCGTCGACAGCGGCGTGGCAGCACCGACCGCCTGGCAGTACGCCGAGCGTGACGCCGCCCAACTCAACAACCAGCGCTGGTGGACGCAATTCGGCAGCCCGCAACTGAACCGCCTGATCGAACAGGCGCGCCGTGACAGTTTTGACGTGGCGGCCGCCGTCGCACGGGTGCGCCAGGCCCAAGCCACGGCAGTGATCGCCGGCGCACCGCTGTTGCCGGAAGTGAAGTTCAACCTGTCCACCAGCCATCAGAAGTTACTGCGCGGCCAGGGCGGGCCGGACCTGGACGCGACGCAAAGCAATGACACGGTCAACAGCTTCGGCGCCAACCTCAGCGCCAGTTATGAAGTGGATTTCTGGGGCGGCCGCGCGGCCGCGCGAGACAGCGCCCTGCACAGCCTGCGGGCCAGCGCGTCGGACCAGGCCACCGTGGAACTGACCCTGCTCAGCAACGTCGCCGACCGCTACGCGCAAACCCTCGCCGCACGCCAGCGCGAGCAGATCGCCGAGTTGAACCTGGCGAATGCACGCAATGTGCTGGAACTGGTGCAGACCCGCTACGACGCCGGTTCCGCCACGGCCCTGGAACTGGCCCAGCAGCAAAGCCTGGTCGCCAGCCAGCAACGGCAATTGCCGCTGATTCAACAACTGGCGCAAGAGTCGCGGATCACCCTCGCCGCCCTCCTCGGCCAGCCGGTCCAGGCGTTGGACCTGGGCACCGAGCCCTTCCAGGCCCTCACCTGGCCGCGCATCGGCTCGGGCGTGCCCAGCCAACTGCTGAGCCGGCGTCCCGACCTGGCCAAGGCCGAGGCCGAACTGGCGGCGGCGCAAGCGGATGTTCGCGTCGCCCGCGCGGCCATGCTGCCTGCGGTGACACTCGGCGCGACCTTCGGCTCCGACGCCGGCAAAGCCGTGGAGATCCTGCGCAGCCCGTATTACACGCTGACGGGCGGCCTGGTCGCACCGATCTTCAACAACGGCCGTTTAACCGCCGAACGGGACAAGGCCCGCGCGCGCCAGGACGAGCTGCTGCAGACCTATCGCGGGGCGATCATCAACGGTTTCGCCGATGTGGAAAAAGCCCTCAGCAACATCACACGCCTGGACCAGCAGCGCCAATGGCAAACGCAAGAGCTGCAGGCGGCGCAGAACGCCTTGCGCATCGCCGAAAGCCGCTACCAGGCGGGCGCCGAAGACTGGCTGAGCGTGCTGGACAGCCAGCGCACCCTGTACACGGCCCAGGACCTGAATGTGCAACTGCGCTTGTCGCGCCTGCAAGCCAGTATCGCCTTGTACAAAGCCTTGGGCGGCGGCTGGGAATCCGACATCCGATAAACGAAAGTCGCATTTCGTACACTCGCCGTTTTGTCCTCCTACATTTTTCCCCCCACGGTCCTTGGTAAAAAAGTCGTCCCGAATGAGCAGCCACAACAGTGGCTTCTTTTTCTCACACGACAGGCCAGGATCGCTGATGAACCCCCTTCCAGCTGCAAGCGCAATCACCTACCGTTGCCTGGTGCTGGTCGCAGCCCTGGCGCCCACCGGCGCTTACGCTGAAACGCCGCGCTCGCCGTTCGGCATCGAATGGTTCCTGGACTGCCCGCAGCCGGCGCTCGAACGCCTGGACCCGGAAGTCATCGAACGCACCCAATGCGGCATCGTCACCGCGCCCCTGGACCATGGGGCGCCAGAGCGTGGTCGCATCAGCTTCGACATCACCCGCGTCGGCGCCAAACTGCCGCTGTCACGCCAGGGCGCGATATTCGCCAACCCGGGGGGGCCCGGGCTCGACGCCGGCGGCGCCTTCGCCGTACACCTGGCCACCGTCTGGAAGCACTACGCGCGGCAACCCGACTGGGGCGACACTTACCGCCAGTTGGCCGATACCTATGATGTGATCGAAGTCACCCCGCGGGGCCTGGGCCGGCTGCCGGGCTCACGCCTGGAATGCCGCTCCGACGCGCGGATCGTGCCGCAAGCGGACGTCAGCGAAGACCGCAGCGCGGCCAACCTCGCCGCCGCGCGCCAGAATGCGCGGTTGATCGCCCAAGCCTGCGCCAGCCACCCGCTGACGCCTTATATCACCACCGAGCAAACCGCCCGCGACCTGGAATTTGTGCGCAAGCAATTGGGCGAGTTGCAGTTCAACTACCTGGGCAACGCCTACGGCACCTGGCTCGGCGCCTGGTACGGCGGCCTGTTTCCGGCGAACGTGGGGCGCATGGTGCTCGACTCGAACATCAACTGGACCTCCACGTTCGAGCACGCCAGCGTGATCGTCGCCAGCGAAAAGGAGAAGATTTTCGAGCGCTTCGTGGCCCAGGCCGCCGCCCTCGACCCTGGCGTGTATCAGCTGGGCGACACGCCGGCCGCCGTGCGCCGTGTGTTCATGGAACTGCTGCCCAGCGTGCGTACTGCACTGCGTTCCAGCAACCGTTTCTACAGCGACCCCGCCGGCCTGATGGGCGCCCATGTGCTCAGCCGCTGGCTGCGGGACACTCCCGACGGCGACGACCTGGCGCTGGAAACGCGTGCCCGCGCACACCGCTTCAGCCCCGACCCGGTGATTGAAGAGCGCGCCAAGTCGATGTTCAGCCTGCTGCTGCAACGCGTGCGCGAACCCTTGCAGGCCAACGTGCCCAAGCCCGGGCCGTTGCGCATGTCGGCCGCCGACTCGGTCAAAACCGCGATCCTGTGCAATGACTCGACCTACTCCAACGAAGACCTCTGGCAGCAGAAAGAAACCGAATCGCTCGCCAAGTACCCGGTCGCCGGCAGCGCCCTCGAGGCGCGCCAATGCACCACCTGGCCGCAACAACACAGCCGGGGCTTGCCGTACAAGGAACTCGCCCGGCTCGACAGTCTGCTGATGGTCCAGGCCGAATTCGACGACCAAACCCCGTCCACCGGCGCCGCCTGGGCCTTCGAGCGCACCTTCCCGGCGAGCCGCGTACAACTGAAGAACGCCTATGCCCACGGGGTTTCGTTCAGCGGCGTGAGTGCCTGTGTGAACCAGTGGGTGGGCGATTATCTGATGCATGGGAACAAACCGCCGCGCTCGACGGTGTGTACGGATGCCACTGTGCAATGAATCTCCGTTTGCGACCTTTCCACACCAGAAACGACACCCTGCGTTGACGCTACGGCCCAATCGTTATTAAGTGCTATTTATCCGCATTAATACGATAAATAGACCTCATGCTCACTCGCCCGCTACGACGCAAACGCCAGAAGCTGTCCGACGTGATTGTCGAGTCGGTCAAGCGCTCCATCGTCACCGACGCCTTGAAGCCCGGCGACCGCCTGCCCACCGAGCGCGAGTTGATGGAAAGCTTCCAGTGCTCCAAGGGCTCGGCCCGCGAAGCGCTCAAGGCCCTGGAAGTCGAAGGCCTGGTCAGCACGCGCACCGGCCCGAGTGGCGGAGCCTACCTGAACCAGGCCGGCACCGAACCGGCCAGCCGCGCGCTGCGCAACTACCTGCACTTCCAGCACCTGGATGGCGAGCAGGTATACCAGTTGCGCAAGGTCATCGAAGTGGAACTGGCGGTGTCGGTGCTCGGGCGCCTGAGCGAAGACGACTACCAGGCCCTGCAGGCCAACGTGGATTTTTGCAGCGCGCCGGAAGACAGCGAGGCCGGCCAGCGCGAACAACGCCTGGCGGAACTGGAGTTCCACAACCTGCTCGCCAAGGCCTGCCCCAACCCGCTGCTGAGCTTTACGGCGCAATTTCTCAACGACCTGCTGCGCGACCTGGTGGTGCTGAAAAAAGCCTACAAGCCCAAGCGCAAGCAGTTCGACGCGGCCAACCTCGACTATCACAAGCAACTGTTGAGCGCCTTTCGCGCCGGCGATGAAAGCGCGGTGCGCAGCCTGATGCATGAACACATGTGCGACGCCGAACACCATATGACCGCGCTCGAAGGCCAGGTCAGCCCGCATTTTCTACTGGAGTTCGATCACTCTTAAGAACACCCCAGCTCCAATGTGGGAGGGAGCTTGCTCCCGATGAGGCCGGCACAGTCACCGCTATATCGACTGACACACCGCTATCGGGAGCAAGTCAAATCGTCGCACCGCCCCTCCCACAGTTGACTGCATTCCAACCCGCACACTGCGTTACCCCAATAAAAAAATGCCTGCCCACAGGCCCTGCTCCACCGTATCGCCCTTGCCGCTCCTGCCAATAACTAAACCAGGGAGTCACCCCATGCAGCGTCGTACGTTATTGAAAGCCAGCCTCACCCTCGCCTCCGCCCTCAGCCTGCCGCTGAGCGTGCGCTCGGCATTCGCCGCCGAGCCTTTTACCTTTTACGGCCTCAAGTCCATGTCTGGCGCCTTTGCCAGTTATGGCAAGTTCGCCGACATGGGTTCGCGCCTGGCGGTGGCGCAGCACCCCGAGATTCTTGGGCGCCCGCTGAACTACAAGGTCATCGACACCGAAGGCAACGCGGGCAAGGCGGTGCGCAAGGTACAGGAAGCGATTGCGCAGGACGGCGCGCGGTTCTTCCAGGGCTGCACCTTGTCGTCGTCGGCGTTGGCAGTGGCCAAGGAAGTCGACAAGGCCGGCGGCGTGTTCATGACCCCGGTGGGCGCCGATGAAGTCACCGGCAAAGACTGCAACCACGCGACCTTCCGCTGGTCGGTGCCGACCTACGGCGCGATCCGCGAAACCCTGGTGCCGCTGATCAAGCTGCTGCCGGACGCCAAGCGCTGGTACACCATCACCCCGCAATACGTGTTCGGCGAAGCCTTGCTCGAGGGCGCCAAAAACGTGCTCAAGGAACATGGCCTGGAACACGTCGGCAACAGCTACCACTCGCTGCAGGAGCAGGAATTCTCCGGCTACCTGACCAACGCCATCGCCACCAAGCCCGACGTGCTGGTGCTGCTCAACTTCGGCAGCCAGTCGTCCAACACCCTGCGCCAGGCGGTCAACTTCGGCATCAAGGAGCGCATGAAAGTGCTGCTGGTGTGGTCTGCCGGCCTTGACCAGTTCCAGGAACTGGGCAGCGATGTGCTCGAAGGCGTGTACCTCGGCGCGCAGTACTGGCACCAGGTCGACAGCCCGCTCAACCGCGAACTGGTCAAGCTGACCCAGGCCAAGTACGGCATCAACCCCACTTACCCGCTGGCCGCCGACTACATCAGCACCAAGGTCATGCTGGACACCATCATCGCCACCGGCAGCTTCGACGGGCCGACCGTGGCCAAGGCCATGCAGGGCCTGAGTTTCGAGGGCCCCACCGGCAAAGAGTCGATCCGTGCCGGCGACCACCAGGTGATCAAGGATTACTACCTGCTGATCGGCAAGGCCGCCGCCGACATGGCCGACAAGGACGACCTGGCCAAGGTGCTCAGCGCCGGCCAGTCATTCCCGCCGGTCGAGGCCACGGGCTGCACGCTCGGCTGACCCCCTGACTATTTGCACCGCAGGGCCGCGCGAGCGGCTTCCTGCCGAGGGTTCCTGCATGCTCAATCTTTACCTGTTCCAGATACTCAATGGCCTTGGCCTGGGGATGATCTACTTCCTGATCGCGGTCGGGCTGACGATCATTTTCGGCCTGCTCAACTTCGTCAACTTCGCCCACGGCGCGTTCTTCCTGCTGGGCGCCTACATCTGCTACACCGCCGTGAGCCTCACCGGCAGCTTCTGGCTGGCGCTGCTGCTGGCACCGCTGGTGGTGGCCGCGCTGGCGTGGGTGATCGAGCGCTTGCTGATCCAGCGGATTTATCACTTGCCGCACATGTTCCAGATCCTGGTGACGCTGGGGATCGCGCTGATCATCCAGGAAGCCAGCGTGATGATCTGGGGCCCGGTGGGCAAAAGCGTCGCCGTGCCGGAACTGCTGCGCGGGGTGCTGGTGCTGGGCGATTTCGTCTATCCCTATTACCGCCTGTTCCTCATCGTATTTTCCGGGCTGGTGGGCCTGGGCCTGTGGCTGCTGCTGGAACGCACGCGCTTCGGCGCACTGGTGCGCGCCGGCAGCGAGAGCACCGAAACCGTGTCGCTGCTGGGCACGAATATCTTCCGCCTGTTCTCCATGACCTTTGCCCTCGGCGTCGGCCTGGCCGGCATGGCCGGCGTACTGTTCGCGCCGTTGCGCGGTGCCCAGCCCTTTGTCGGACCGGAAATTCTCGGGATCGCCTTTGTGGTTGTCGTCATCGGCGGCATGGGCTCGTTCAGCGGCGCGCTGGTCGGCGGTTTGCTGGTGGGCGTGGTGCAAAGCCTGATGACCACACTCTGGCCCCAGGGTGCGAGCCTGATGATCTACGGCGCGATGGCCGTGGTGATTCTGGTCCGCCCCTACGGCCTGTTCGGGAGAGCCTGACATGAGCGAGAAAAATCCCCTGCCGTTCGCCAAGACCCAATCCAAAGCGATGTTGCTGTGGGTGCTGGCAGTGCTGATCGGCCTGCCGCTGGTCCTGCCCTCGGCGACCCTGGCCAGCGAGATCCTGATCTTTGCCATGGCCGCCCTGGCCTGCAACCTGTTGCTCGGCTACACCGGGCTGTTGTCGTTCGGCCAAGGCATCTTCTTCGGGGCCGGTGCGTACTGCGCGGCGCTGCTGATGATCCACCTGCAACTGGGTCTGTTCAGCGCACTGCTCGGCGCTGCCGTGGCCGGCGGCTTTCTGGCGCTGCTGGTGGGTGCCCTGGCGATCCGCCGCACCGGCATCTACTTCGTCATGCTGACGCTCGCGTTCAGCCAGATGGCGTATTTCGTCGCCTACACCCTGAGCGACTGGACCGGCGGCGACAACGGCCTGCTCAGCGTGCCGCGCCCGGAGATCCGCATCGGCGACAGCGTGTTGCTGTCGTTGGCCGACACCCGTGCGTTCTACGGTTTTGTCGCGGTGCTGTTCCTGCTGATCTTTATCGGCGCACGCCGCGTCATCGCCTCGCCGTTCGGCAGCACGCTGATGGCGATCCGCGAAAACGAAACCCGTGCCTCGGCCATCGGCTATGACACGCGCCACTTCAAGATCCTGGTGTTCGTGCTGTCCGGCGCGGTCACCGGGATTGCCGGGGCGCTGTACGCCATGTTGCTGCACTTTGTGCCGCTGTCGAATATCGACCTGGCGATGTCCGAGAACATCCTGATCATGACCATCGTCGGCGGCACCGGCTCGCTGTTCGGTTCGTTGCTGGGCGCCGGTTCCATCGTGCTGCTGGGGGATTTCCTCTCCGACCTGTGGCCGCGCTGGCTGATGCTGCTGGGGGTGATCCTGATCCTGGTGGTGATCTTCATGCGCGGTGGTTTGTGGGGCGGCCTGGCGTCGCTGTTCGAGAAAGTGCGCGGCCGCCGCAAGGCCGTCGTCGTCGCCAAGGAGCAAGGGCTATGAGCATCCTGTTGGAAACCAACAACCTGGAGCTGGCCTATGGCGCGTTCCATGCGGTCAACGGCGTCAACCTGAAGGTCGCGGCCGGCACCATCCACACCATCATCGGCCCCAACGGCGCGGGCAAGACCAGCCTGTTCCACTGCCTGACCGGCGAACGCCAGGCCACCGCCGGGGCGATCCATTTCGACGGCCAGCCACTGATGCGCAAACCGGCCCACGCCCGCGTCGGCCTCGGTATGGCGCGTTCGTTCCAGCTCACCAGCCTGTTCCAGAACCTCAGCGTGCGCGAAAACCTGCGCCTGGCCGCCCAAGGTCGCGACGGTGCGCGTGCCTTGAATTTCTGGCGTCGGGTCGAGAGCAAGCGCGAACACCTGGAGATGGCCGACCAGGTGCTCGAACGCCTGCAACTCACGGCCCGCGCCGCGACCCTGGCCGGCGAGTTGTCCCATGGCCAGCAACGGGTGCTGGAGGTGGGCATGTCGATCTGTTCCAAGCCAAAACTGTTGATGCTCGACGAGCCCACCTCGGGCATGGGCATCGATGACATCCCGATCATGACTCAACTGATCAGCGACCTGGGCCGCGACCACACGGTGCTGCTGATCGAACACAACATGAGCATCGTCATGTCCATCAGCCAGCGCATCACGGTGATGAGCCACGGCCAGATCCTGGTGGAAGGCACGCCGGAGTTCGTGCGCGCCGATGAACGTGTGCGAACGGCTTATCTTGGGGAGGCTGCCTGATGCTGATCGTCGAGAATATCCATTCCTACTACGACAAGAGCCACGTGCTCGAAGGCGTGTCGCTGACCGTCAACCCCGGCGAACTGGTGACCCTGCTCGGCCGCAACGGCGCTGGCAAGACCACCACGCTGCGCAGCATCCTCGGCATCATCTGCCCGCGCCAGGGCCAGATCCACTTCAACGGCCAGGCGCTGGTGGGCCAGAAGATCTTTGAAATCGCACGCCAGGGGTTGGCGTTGGTGCCGGAGAACCGCGGGATCTTCCGCCTGCTCACCGTCGAGGAAAACCTGCGCATCGCCGCGCGCAAGAGCAGCCGCTGGCAACTCGAAGACGTCTACGGCATGTTCCCGCGCCTCAAGGAGCGACGCAAAAACGCCGGCCACGCGCTCTCCGGCGGCGAGCAACAGATGCTCGCCATCGCCCGCGCCCTGCTCAACGATCCCAAGCTGCTGATCCTCGACGAACCCACCGAAGGCCTGGCCCCGGTGATCGTCGACGAGTTGGTGAAGATCCTGCGCAAGGTCAAGGACGACGGCCTGCCGGTGCTGCTGGTGGAACAGAACCTGACGGTCTGCGACAAGCTCGCCGATCGCCATTACGTGCTCGAACAGGGCCGCGTGGTGTACGAGGGCAGCGCGCAAGCCTTCCGCGCCGACCCGACGATCAAGAACCGCTACCTGGCCCTGAGTGCCTGACCGGAGTTCGAAGATGAATAGCTTTGCACAACCGCTCCAGAGCAACGCCCCGCTGATCAACCGCGACCGCCTGTGGCAATCGCTGATGGACCTGGCCCGACTCGGCGCCACCGTCAAAGGCGGCGTGTGCCGCCTGGCCCTCACCGACCTCGACCGCCAGGCCCGCGACCTGTTCGTGCAGTGGTGCGAGGCGGCCGGGTGCAGCGTCAGCGTCGACGCCATCGGCAATATTTTTGCCCGGCGCCCAGGGCGCAATCCCGCCCTGCCGCCGGTGATGACCGGCAGCCACATCGACACCCAGCCCACCGGCGGCAAGTTCGACGGTTGCTTCGGGGTGATGGCCGGCCTGGAAGTGATCCGCACCCTCAATGATTTGAAGATCGAGACCGAAGCGCCGATCGAGGTGGTGGTATGGACCAATGAAGAAGGCTCGCGCTTCCCGCCGTGCATGATGGGTTCTGGAGTGTTCGCCGGGAAGTTCGACTTGCAGGACACCTTGGACAAGCAGGACGACCAGGGCCTGTCGGTGGGCGCCGAATTGCGGCGCATCGGTTATGCCGGTTCGCGTGCGGTGCTCGGCCATCCGGTCGGTGCGTATTTCGAGGCGCATATCGAACAAGGCCCGGTGCTGGAAGACCGCGCCACCACCATCGGCGTGGTGATGGGCTGCCTGGGCCAGAAGTGGTTCGACCTGACCCTCACCGGCGTCGAGGCCCACGCCGGCCCGACGCCGATGCACCTGCGCAAGGACGCCCTGGTCGGCGCCGCCGAGGTGGTCAGCGCGGTCAACCGCATAGCACATCAACAGCAACCCCACGCCTGCGGCACGGTTGGCTGCCTGAGCCTGCGCCCCGGTTCGCGCAATGTGATTCCGGGCCAGGTCCAGATGACCATCGACCTGCGCCATCTGCATGCCGACAAGCTGCAGGCCATGGTCGATGAAGTGCGCGGCGTGATCGAAGCCAGCGCTGCACGCCACGGCCTGACGTTCGAGTTGACCGCTACCGCCGACTTCCCGCCGCTGGACTTCCACCCGGCCTGCGTCAACGCCGTGCGCGACGCCGCCGACGCCTTGGGCCTGAGCCATATGGACATCGTCAGCGGCGCTGGGCACGACGCGATTTTCGTCGCCGAACTGGGCCCGGCCGGGATGATTTTTGTGCCGTGCGAAGGCGGCATCAGCCACAACGAAATCGAGAACGCCGCACCGGATGATCTGGCGGCAGGTTGCGCGGTGTTGCTGCGCGCCATGGTCAATGCGGCACAGGGGGATCAGGCATGAGTGAGATCGGCCAACTGACGGCGGTGCAACTGCTGCAGCATTTTCGTGACAAGAGCTTGTCGCCGGTGGAAGTCACCGAAGACGCGCTGTTGCGCATCGAGCGCTATAACCCGCTGGTCAATGCCTATTGCCATGTCGATGCCGAGGGCGCACTCAACGCCGCACGCGCCTCGCAAGCGCGCTGGTTGAAAGGCGCACCCTGCGGCGCACTGGATGGCGTACCGGCGTCGATCAAGGACCTCACGCTGACCCTCGGCATGCCCACGCGCAAGGGCTCGCGCACCTCTTCGGCCGAAGGCCCGTGGGACGTGGACGCGCCCTTCCCGGCGTTTATGCGCAAGGCCGGTGCGGTGCTGCTGGGCAAGACCACCACCCCGGAATTCGGCTGGAAAGGCGTCACCGACAACCCGCTGTACGGCATCACCCGCAACCCGTGGGACACGCGCATGACCACCGGCGGTTCCTCCGGCGGCGCGGGCGCGGCGGCTGCGCTGAACCTGGGGGTGTTGCACCAAGGCAGCGATGCCGGCGGCTCGATCCGCATTCCCTGTGCGTTTACCGGCACCTTCGGGATCAAGCCGACCTTCGGCTATGTGCCGCAGTGGCCGGCCAGTTCGATGACGATCCTGTCGCACCTGGGGCCGATGACCCGCACCGTGGAAGACAGCGTCTTGATGCTGCAAACCGTCGCACAACCGGATGCGCGAGACGGCTTGATCGGCGCGCCACGGACCACGCCCTGGTTGTCGGAGACCGTGGACTTGAAGGGCCTGCGCATTGCCTACAGCCCCACCTTCGGCTACGTCGATGTCGACCCGCAGGTGGCCAAAGTGGTCGCCCGGGCTGTGGCGGGCCTGGTGCAGTTGGGCGCCCATGTCGAACAGATCGACCCGGGTTTCAGCGACCCGCAGGAGGTGTTCAACACCTTATGGGCGGCCGGCGCGGCCCGTCTGACCGGCCCGATGAGCGAGGCGCAAAAACAGCTGCTCGACCCCGGCCTGCTGCGTATCGCGCAACGCGGTGAGGGCCTGAGCCTGGACGATTTCAGCGCGGCCCTGGAAGCACGGGCAGCCCTGGTGGCGCGGATGGCGGCATTCCATGAACACTACGATGTGCTGGTGTCGCCGATGATGCCGATCACCGCGTTCGAGGCCGGACACAACGTGCCGCCAGGCTCCGGGATGCAGGAATGGATGGAATGGACACCGTTCACCTACCCCTTCAACCTGACCCAGCAACCGGCAGCGTCGGTGCCGTGCGGGTTGGCGGCGAATGGCTTGCCGGTGGGGTTGCACGTGGTGGCGGCGCGGTTTGCCGATGAGACGGTGTTGCGGGTTTGCCAGGCATATGCAAAGGCATTCCCTACCGCCCCCCTGCCAGCCCCGATCACCGGAACAGCGTAGATCCAACCCAACGGTGCGAGGGGCTTGCTCCCGATTGCAGTGTGTCAGTTGACTGATCGGGTTCTGGCACACCCCCATCGGGAGCAAGCCCCCTCCCACAGTTCTTGAGCGCATTCCACTACAATAGGCCCCCAATCATCCCCGGGGGCTTCATGGACATCGAACTGGCACGCACTTTCCTCGAAATCACCCGCTGCGGCAGCCTGGCCGCGGCGGCCGAGAAACTGCACGTCACCCAGACCGCCATCACCGCCCGCGTGAAGAACCTCGAAAGCCAACTGGACAGCACGCTGTTTGTGCGCAACCGCGCCGGTGCGCGGCTGACCGCCGACGGCGAGGCCTTTGTGGTGTACGCCAACCAGCTGCTGCAAACCTGGGAAGCCGCGCGCCGCGACCTGCCATTGCCCGAGGGCTATCGCAATGTGCTGCATATCGGCGGTGAGGTCAGCCTGTGCAACCCGTTGATGCTCGGCTGGGCCCAGGCCTTGCGCGAACATATCCCAGGCTATGCGCTGCGCACGGAAATCCGTGAGGGAGAATACCTGCTGCGCCAATTGGAACTGGGTGTGCTCGACGCCGCGCTGGTGTTCCAGCCGCAGTACTGGCCAGGTTTGCAGGTGGAGCAGGTGCTGGAAGAAAAGCTGATCCTGGTGCAACTGGTGAGCAAGCCGGGCCCGTATGTGTATATCGACTGGGGCCCGGGGTTTCGCCAGCAGCATGACGCCGCGCTGCCCGACAAGGCCCGCGCTGCGCTGAGTTTCAACCTCGGGCCTTTGGCGCTGCAGTACATTCTGGAGAACGGCGGTGCCGGGTATTTCCGTACCCGAGTGGTGCAAAGCTACCTCGACAGCGGCGTGATGCAACGCGCGCCCAAGGCGCCGGAGTTCAGCTTCCCGACGTTCCTGGTGTACTCACGGGCGCGGGATTCGGCCGTGTTGCAGCAGGCGCTGGAGTTGCTGCGCGGTGTGGTCAAGGCGGAAAGCGACTGGTCGCAACGCTGGGACCCGCTGATTTGAATGTTCACGCCTGAGCCCGTCCTAGCGCGGGTTCGCCTATTGGAGCAAAAACTCGCACATTCGCCACCGCCCGAGAGCATGGCACGCGTGCCGTTGAAACTGGCGCTGACGCCATAATGCAAAAAGGGCATACAGGCGCTCGGCCTGTATGCCCTGGGTACTACCGGTTTACTGCATCAGCTCTTGGTGCTGCTGAGCAGCGTCTGTTTGCACAAGTGGCCGAAGCTGACGTACTCGACATTGTCACCACCGACACCGATGCCCGGATACTCCAGTACTTCCATGCGCCACGCGCCGTAGTTAAAGTCGCTGCGCCAGGTGTTTTTGTAGCCCTGGGCATAATCGACAAAAGTGGTCTGGAAATCACCGGAGCACGTGCCCACGTTGATCGTGCCGCTGGCTTGACCCGAGCTGTCGGTGGCTGCCGAGTAGGCCTTGTAGACGATATTGCCGGTGTCCGGGTTGATATGCTGATCGAGATACACAATCGGATGCAGCCCTACCAGCGGCGCACCGGTGCTGTCCGACAGGCCCATGGTCCAAGTCAGGTCGCGATAGGCTTGGGTGGTCATGTAGCCATAGCCCACATTGGAAGCGGAGAACGGGATGCGCAACACGTTCGCCTCGCCTTTTACATCAGGGCTGTTCACCCGCGGGCTGGAACCCAGCGACAGGTTGTATTTGCCCGTCGCGCTCCACGGTTCGTTCGGGTGCTGGTTCGGACGCACGCGCACCTTGACCACCCCTCCGACGCCAGGGCTCGGGATCGAGGTCGATAGCACATTCGCGCCCACGGTGACCCACTGCGCGCCATCGAAACGCTCCAGTATCCATTTGCCCCGCGCGCTGCCGCTGGCGGCGTCGGCAGTCAATGCGATCCCCACGCTCTGGCCACGTACTGCGGTGAAGTCGAAGTAATCAACGTCATCGAGACTGTCGGCATTGCCACTGATGTAGTTCAGCGTGTCAGGCAGTTTGAAGGCGGTGTCCGGCGAGTCATTGGGTTCGAAGGCGTCAAGGTTGGTATCGACCGCCACACCGAACTGAAAGCCCGACCCCTGGACCGCCGCGTTGGCTTCCATGAACCAGTAGTAATCACCGGCCGGCACCACGCCGCCAAGGCTCTCATCAGCGGTGCCCGGGTTATTGGAGGTGCCCAAGGGCAGCGGATTGCCCTGGCCGTCGTCCTGGAACAAGGTCAACGACATGTCGGTGCCCGCCGTCTGGCTGACCAGCAGAGCGTTGATCCGGGCCTTCTTCGGCAGGTTGAAGTGGTAGCACAGCAGGTCGCCGGTTTGCACGCCGGTGATCGTATAGAGCGCGTTGACATCCAGCGTGGTTTCACAGCCCTGAACCAGCGCCGCCTGCACTGCAGCAGCCTGTTTGGCAGTGGCTTTCTGTACTTGGGTGACGGGGGCCGGCGCGGTGTTGTCTTCCACCACCGAATCGGCCTCGGCCTTCGCGACGAATACCGCTTTCTTCGACTGAGCGCCTGCCCGCAGTTGCTGTTTCAGCGCAGTGGGAGCCTTGTTGGCGGCGATTTTTGCACCGGATTTCAACGCCTGTTTGACGTTGGGTTGAAGCGCTTGCGCAGCCAGGTGAGGGTATTGCTCGGCCAGGGCGAAGGCCGAAACGAAGCAGGAGGCCGCCATGGCTGCACCCAGCATAAGGTTTTTTTTCGATTTCATTTTTTATCCATCCATAGTTAAAAACTGAAGGTCAGGTGACATCCGGTCACCTGGGATGGACTGTAGGATATTACTGTATGTATGTACAGTATTTTTTGAAAGGAATGCAGTGCCTTTCAGATGATGACGTTGCACCACCTGCGCCAAACCGACCAAACCACCGTTGCGATGGCCCAAATGAACGCAAGGTAATAGGGCCACAACACCCAACGTTTGAGCGCTAAAGGAATAGACGCCAGTTCGGCTTCGGTCACAAGACCGGCTTTCACATGGCGTTTAGAGTCTGCAAGGTATTCAAAAATCAGCATCATGCGATATTGTCTGTCGATCCACTGGTTTCGTCGCCAAAAGCGCTTGTTGTTGCGGACTTCTTCATTTTCACTGAAGTAACCTTCCAACTCGTCGAGTTTTGTATATTCGGCAAATAGCATAAGTCCCAAGATGACAAACATTCCAAAAAACCAAACAATGGTATAGGCGAGAAAAAAATCCATGGTTAAGCCCCCTCTGGCTGGAATATCAAATCACCAATGAAGTTGGCGTCGAAATATAGGCAATCGAATACTGTCCGGACACAAGCCCCAGGGGGCTCAATCACATTTAGGAAGTTGCCTACACAGAAGAAGATCGGCGCCTACAGAAAGTGCTAATATCTGGTCATCTCCAGAGCCCCTTAAACCTCACCGGCCTTTCCAGTACGGAATACTCAGGTTCATCCGGGTACCGGTGAGGATAAGTGAGCTACCATCGGTACCAAATTCCCCAAACGACTGATGCGATCAGCCAAATAAAAGAAAGACGATACGGCCAAAGTGCCCAACGCTTGAGTGCTATAGGAACAGACGCCAACTCGGCCTCGGTCACAAGACCTGCTTTCAAAAAGGGTTTTGGGTTTGATAGAAAATCAATCATCAGGCCCATCCGATGAAATCTGTCGACCCGCTGATTTCTTTTCCAAAATCGCTTATGGTAACGAACCTTTTCGTTCTCACTGAAGTAACTTTCCAACTCATCGAGTTTTTTATATTCGGCAAATAGCATCAGTCCCAAGAGGATAGACATCCCAACAAACAGCACAATGGTATAGACGAGAAAAAAATCCATAGTCAGGCCCCCTCTGGTTGAAAGATCAAATCACTATCGATCTCTATGATCTTGCCGCCTAGAAACCCCACCTTCAAACTGCACCGGCCCTTGCCAGTACGGAATATCCAGGCCTTCGGGTTGACAGCTTCAGTTATGGACAGCGGCGTTGTGCAGGGTTTGGGTTGACCTTCGCGGTCGTTCCAGGTGCCGGTGAAGTAACCCGTACTGTCCTTTTTCCTTACGCGAAACAGCATCAACTGCTCAGGTGTAGGAAAACGAGCGACCACTAGAGCCAAGTGCACCAATAGCCCCAGCTAATAGCCAAAATCATCGCAAGGCGATATGGCCACACGGCCCAACGCTTAAGTGATAACGGAACGCAGGCCAACTCTTCCTCAGTCACAAGACCTTCTTTCACGTAGCGTTTTGACATTAGCAGGATATCAATCATCAGGCCCATGCGATGAAATCCGCCGAACCGCGGGTTTGGCCCCCAGAGTTGCTTACGTTTACGAACCTCTGCGTTTTCGCTGAAGTAACTTTCCAGCTCGTCGAGTTTTGTACGTTTGGCAAAAAGCATCAGTCCCAGGACGACGAACGTCCCAATAGACATTACAAGGGTGTAAGCAGGAAAAAACGACATCGTTAAACTCCCTCCCTCGTTCAAATTGGAATATTGCACCACCTGCGCCAAACCGACCAAACGACCGTTGCGATAGCCCAAATGAACGCAAGGTAATAGGGCCACAACACCCAACGTTTGAGCGCTAAAGGAATAGATGCCAGTTCGGCTTCGGTCACAAGACCGGCTTTCACATGGCGTTTAGAGTCTGCAAGGTATTCAAAAATCAGCATCATGCGATATTGTCTGTCGATCCACTGGTTTCGTCGCCAAAAACGCTTATTGTTGCGAACTTCTTCGTTTTCACTGAAGTAACTTTCCAACTCGTCGAGTTTTGTATATTCGGCAAATAGCATCAGTCCCAAGACGACAAACATTCCAAAAAACCAAACCATGGTATATACGAGAAAAAAATCCATGGTTAAGCCCCCTCTGGCTGGAATATCAAATCGCCATCGATCTCTAGAATCTTTCCACCCAAAAACGCACCACCATCGCCAAATTCACTACTTCCGACATACCCTCCAGCAGCGCCTCCAATAATTTCGCACGCCAATGCACCGCGTCCTTTCAAAGCAATACCCAGAAACATGTTGCATGCACGACGAGCTACTTTCCCCCCGAACTTTCCAAGAATAGCTCCCCCCGCCACCCCACCCGCCAACCTCCCCATCTCCACATACTTCGCCCGCCGACACTGCGCCTCCCGCCCCACCATACACGCCTCCTTGATCTCCAAACCCGCTGCGCCCACATCCAGCGCCAGCCCAACATAAGTGCCCTTGCCCAACCACTTCGACGTCTGCGAAATCGCCTTCAAGCGCTGTGCATACCCGGCGATCTCGCCCTTATTCAGATAGCTTTTGGTTGAAATCCCCAGCACCTTCTTCAGCGATTGATTGCCGCGCAACCCCGTGCCAAATCGTGCGGCACCGCGCAGTTGCGTGCCCAGCAGCGCCAGCAGCACTTGGCGCTGGCGGATAAACGCCTGGCGATCCAACCCGCCGGCTTTCAGGCGTTGATGCAGACGTTCGATTTCCTCCAACGTATTCACGACTTCATCCAGGTGTCGCGACCACGCCGATGTCGCACTGCCGACACCTATCGAGCCATACGTCAGAAGGCTCTGCAGCAGGTCGTAGTTATCGATCATCGTCTGTGCAGCCGCAGCGTCCAGCTCCAGGTTGCGATCAATTTCCTCGGCATAACGTACCCACCAGGATTCGTTCCAGGAGCAACTGACGCTCTCGGTGTCTGGAACAATCACCATCCGCCCCGGCGTCACCCACCCGCGGCGCAGGTGATGATTCAACACATCAAAATGGTCAGAGTGCTGGCGGCTCATGCCGTGGCCCATCAGCCAGGTTTTCAAACTGCTGTAGCTGATTGGCTTGTCGTTGATGTATCCCCGCGCCATGCCTTACATCCTTGATGCGATGAAGTTGGCGTCGAAATATAAGCAAGCAAACACCGCCCCGGCACAAGTCCGAGGGGGCTAAATCACATTTGGGAAGTTGCCTACGCAGAAGAGGATCAGCACCTACAGAAAAGTGCTAATACCCGGTCATCTCCAGATACCCAACCCCACCCTCAAACTGCACCGGTCCTTCCCAGTAGGGAATATTCAGGTTCATCCAGGCCTTCGGGTTGACGGCATCGGTGGTGATATCCAACTGCTTGCCGGGAATTTTCAGCGACCAGCGTGTGGGGATACGTCGCCCGTCGATGTCAGTGCTGGCCAGTGGCGTAAGCTGGATATCGGCATCGTGCAGGGTTTGGGTATGGCCCTCGCGGTCGATCCAGGTGCCGGTGAGATAACCCGTGCCGTCCTTTTGCCTTACGCGAAACAGCATCAACTGCTCGCCACGGTCCAGGTGCAGGGAAAACCAGTCCCAGCCGGTCTGGCCGGCGGCCAGAGGTTGGCTGCTCCACTCGCGGTCGAGCCAGGCCGGGCCCGTGACCTGGTACACCTTGCCGTCGAGGCTGACGCTGCCGTTGGCGGTGAAAAACGGCTGGCTGTAGTAGTACGAGGCCTGGCCTTGGTCGGACTTGCGGCTGTAGCCGTTGTCACCTTGCAGCACCAACGGGCGACTGGACGTCAGTTGCAAGTCGTAGGCGAATTGCGGACCGCTGGCCTTGAGCTGCATGTCCGCCAAAGGGCCGGCGGCGCCTGGGCGGGTGGCGAAGCTCCAGTCGTCGATCCACGCACTGAACGGCGCGGCCCGGGCCCCGGCCTGGCCGACGCCGCCACGGGCGTAGCGCTCGGCGGCGTAGTGCCGGGTGGCCGAGGTGACGGCGGCGTGGCCGAGCCAGATCGTTGAGTCGTGCCAGCCCGGTTGCGTCGGCCCGGCCTTGAGGGCATTGCGAAACAAGGTCCATTGCACGCCGAACACATGGCCCTGGGCGTCTTGCAGGTTGGCGGTGACGTACCACCACTCGATGCGAAAACCGGCGTGAGGGCCGTGGTCCTCGGGAAAAGCGAAGACCTTGCCGGGCACCACCTGGGCAAAATCCGCCGCATCACTGCCCAGGCCGGCGAAACTTTCCTCGGGCGCGGGGGCTTTGTCACAGCCGCTCACCAGCAACAGAGCGAGGCACAGCAGCGCCTTAATCTTCATGGGCAAACGTCCTCAGCAAATCCGCCGGGCGACTGCGGTACAACTGCCACAGCGGCCATGCCGACGCCAGCAACGTGGCCAGCAGCGCCAGACCCAGCAGTCGCGCCAGTTGCCAGGGAAAAACATGCAACGGCAGGCGCCAGCCAAATGCCTGCACATTGATCACCGCATCCAGGCACCACGCCAACAGCAACCCCAAGGGCAACGCCAGCAGCAGCGTCAGCACCGCGAGCAGCCAGGTCTGCCCCAGGTTGAGCAGCATCAATTGCCGGCGCGTCACGCCCAATGCCCACAGCGGGGCGAGTTGGCCGAGGCGGCTTTGGCTCTGGGTCAGCAGGCTGATGAACAGCGCCACGCCCGCCACGCCCAGCGTCAGGCTGTTCAAGGCGGCGGTGGCGGCAAAGGTGCGCTCGAACACTTGGCTTGACCAGCCCTTGAGGGTCTGTTGGTCAACGATACGGCTGTCGTCCAGGGTGAACTCGCGCTGCACCTCATGCACCAGCGGCGCCACGTTTTGCGGCAGTACGCGCAGGTTGAAACGCGCCGGCGACAGCGTCGGCCAATGCGCCAACAGGTGCTGTGCATTGACCAGCACGTGGCCCTTGGGGTTGCCATAGTCGGCGTAGATCCCCACCACCTGGGGCGACCACACACCCTCGGGCGTGGGGATGTTGACGGCGTCGCCCACTTGCACATTCAAGCGCCGCGCCAGTTGCTCGCTGAGCATCAGCGTGTCACTGCGCAGCAACTGGTCCCACGGCGCGCTCACGGCTTCGAGCAACGGCCAATGCTGGCGATAGGTCGGCGCGTCGACCACGCCAAACACATCCGCCGGCCAGCCCTGTAATTGCACGGCGACCTGCCAGGTGGGCAGCACCGCCTGCACCAGCGGTTGTTGCGTGAGCCAGGTATTCAAGCGGTCGGCCTGGGCCGGGGTGCTTGGGTTGAGGTACAGCTCGGCGGTGAGGCGTTGTTCCAGCCAATTGCTGAAGGTCAGGCGAAAACCCGAGGTCATGGAGCCCGCGCCGATATTGGCCGCCAGCGCCAACAGCAACGCCATCAGCGCCAGGCTCAAGGCCGGCAACTGTTGGCGGCAGTCGGCGAGAAACCACTGCCCGAGTACCGAGCGGCTGCGTCCCAGCAGCGCTTTCAACAGCGCATTGAGCAGCACCGGCAGCCCCAACGCGGCACCGAGCAGCAAGGCCGCCATCAGCACAAATCCGGCAGCCAGACTGTTGCCCCACCATAGCGCCAACAGCGCGATCAGCAACGCCGCACTCGCCACCCGGCCCTGACGCCGCAACCAGCGCCCATGGGCCTCATGCCAGGCCTGAGGGTTGGCCAACGCCAGCAACGGCAAGCGCGCCGCGCGCCACACACTACCGGCCCCGGCGAGCAACGCCCCGAGCAGGCTCAGGCCCAACCCGGCGAGCCACCACCACGGGCTGAGGCTCAACTGCCCTGGCACTTCAGCGCCGTACAGGCCGCGCAGGCTGGCGGCCACATCCGGCAGCAAGACACTGGCGAGCACATAGCCGCTGGCGACACCGAGCACACCGCCAAGCAGGGCCAGGGCGCCCAGTTCCATGCCCAGGCCGAGGAGCAACATCCGCCCGCTGACCCCGCAAGCACGCAAGGTGCGCAGCAGCCCGCGCCGCTGTTCCAGGGCCAGGCCGATGGCGGCATGGACGATAAACAGCCCGACCACAAAGGATAAAAAACCCAGCGCATCCAGGTTCAGGTGAAAGCTTTCGGTGAGGCGCGCGAGGTTATTGTCCTGCGCCTGTTTGAGTTGCAGTCCGGCCGGCGGCGTGGGATGGGTGGCGGCGAACGATGTGTCGAGCAACAACCGCGACAGGCGCCCCGGCATGTCCAGCAACGGTTGGGCAAAACCGATGTCGGTCAGCAACAGGCCGGGGGCCATGTCCGCTTGAACCTGCAACGGCGGCAAGGCTTGCCCGCTGGCCGTCAGCGGCCGTTCACCGGCCTGCAACCCCAGTGCCTGCAAGGTGTGCGGGGCGATCCAGGTGCGCCCCGGCGGGTCGAAGAACGCGACCATTTGCGCCTGGCTCAAGCGCTGCCCCGCCACCGCGCCGCTGCCGGGCAGCGACACCGGATCGATGCCCATCAATTGCAGGCGCCGGTCCTCATGCCCCTTGAGCTGCACCCGCCCTTGCACCACCGGCGACACCGGCCAGCCGGCGCGGCGCAACTGGGCAAACAGCGCCTGGGGGAAGCTGGCACCGTCGGGCATGCTGAGGCTGGCCTGGGGTTCGCCGCCGATCAACTGACTGGCTCGGGCGTAGCTGTCCCGCGCCTGGCTGTTGAGCGCTTGCACCCCGGTCAGCAGCGCGGTGGCCAGCCACAGCCCGGTCAGCACACTGAAAAACTGCACGGGGTGGCGCCGCCAGTGGCTGAGCAACGCGCGTAAAGTCCAATAGAGCACCGCCATCTCAGCCGACGTCCGCAGGCAGGACGTGGCCGCGGTGCAACACCACCTGCCGGTCGAGCCGTGCGGCAATGCGCGGGCTGTGAGTGACCATCAACAAGCTGGTGGGGGTGTCGCGCAACAGGTCCAGCAGCAGTTGCAGCACCTCATCGCTGGTAGCCTCATCCAGATTGCCCGTCGGTTCATCCGCCAGCAGCAAGCCGGGTCGAGACGCCAGCGCCCGCCCCACTGCCACCCGTTGCTGCTGGCCGCCGGAGAGTTGTTCCGGGTAGCGCTTGAGCAGATCCCCCAGGCCCAGACGCTCGACCAACTGCGCTTGCCAGCGCGGATCAAAGCGCCCCGCCAGGCGCGCCTGGAACGCCAGGTTGTCGTCGACGCGCAAGCTGCCGATCAGGTTGAACTGCTGGAACACCAGGCCGATCTCAGTGCGCCGCCAATCGGCCAACTGCCGCTCGCTCATCTGATCCAGACGCTGCTCACCCACGCGGATACTGCCGCCGTCGACACGATCCAAGCCGGCCACCAGGTGCAACAGCGTGCTTTTCCCGCTGCCGGACTCGCCCATCAGCGCCAGGCTGCCACCCTGCGCCAAGTGCAGATCAACCCCGGCCAATACCGTCAGCGGGCCCTGCGCAGTGACGTAGCATTTATGGACACCTTGCACTTGCAACATGGGAACGCTCGCTCGCCAATGGACTGCAATCGAGGATAACGGCTGACCGCCCTCGCCACGCAAATTTTTCACATACATTTCACCGGTTACCTACCGACCACCGAATAAAGTGCCGAACAAGCGCCAATAACGCTCAACTTATTAGTTGTCGGCATACATAACTTTTAACGCTCCAGTTTTCAGCAAAAAGACAGCAACTGTATGACAGGCTCTTGCTCCACTACGGGCCCAGTCAAACGGTTGTGCCTGACTAATAAAAAGCTGCCTGACATCCCCACGGTGAATAGTGTGGTTAACCTGACCCTGACCAAACCGCGTTCGTATCAAGCTCGGGCAAAACGCCTGAAAAAACTCTGGCTGGGCACGACAGCACTCGCCCTGTTCGGCACATTGCTGACAGGTTTGCTGGCCTGGCCTGTATCGCCACCGGACCTGAGCACGGCCAATCGCCTGCTGACCTCAGGTCTGCTGGCCAATTGGCGCGATGGCAATCTGGTGGTGCTGGTCCGCCATGAAGAACGCTGTGACCGTTCCTCCAATCCTTGCTTCGGCCCCGCCGATGGCCTGACGATCAACGGCACCCAACAGGCCGTCGAAATCGGCAAAGCCTTTAAAATACTAGGCATGGAGGGTACAGACGTGTTCAGCAGCCCGACCACCCGCACCGCCCAGACCTCGCTGTTCATGTTTGGCAAGACCGAACTGTCGCCAAGCCCGCTATCGATCTGCGGCGATGCCATGGGTGAGGAAATTCTCAGCCACAAGCAACCCGGGCACAACTTTATGCTGATTACTCACAGCGCCTGCATCAGCGACATCGAACGGGACCTCGGCTACCCCCACGCCAAATCCACCGAATACGGCAGCGCGTTATTCGTCAAGGTGCTGGGCAACGGCAAGCTCAAGGCCGTGGGCATTATAAACAGCGGAGACTGGCCAGAGGCGCTCAAGCAACTTTAGACACTTTTACCTACACAAGAGGCAGATGTTCAGCCAAACGACAGCCAACTTCTGGCATGTTTAACTGCGCCTGTTAGTTAAGGACGTCAT
The DNA here is from genome assembly GCF_002028325.1 of Pseudomonas veronii. Lineage (NCBI taxonomy): Bacteria > Pseudomonadati > Pseudomonadota > Gammaproteobacteria > Pseudomonadales > Pseudomonadaceae > Pseudomonas > Pseudomonas veronii. The sequence goes on from NZ_CP018420.1 coordinate 4,558,624, forward strand.
GAATACTTTCAGCCCATTAGTGAACACTGTGACATTTTATCGCACTTTTTCCTTATATCCTTTTCCTACACTTAAACGTCAAGGAGCGACGTTCGCATGACCCGATTCAAACCCCTTCCCTTACTGCTACTGGCCTTCGTCGCGTTTTATCTCCTGCCCCTGGGCCTGCACGGTCTATGGATACCCGATGAAACCCGCTACGCCCAGATCAGCCAGGAAATGCTCATGAGCGGCAATTGGACCGCGCCGCATTTCATGGGCGTGCGTTATTTTGAAAAACCCGCCGCCGGCTACTGGCTGATCGCCCTCGGTCAGGCGGTGTTTGGCCAGAACCTGTTCGGTGTGCGGATCGCCTCCGCGTTGACCGGCGGCCTGAGCGTGCTGCTGGCCTACCTGATCGCCCGCCGCCTGTGGAACGACCCGCGCAAAAGCTTCGCCTGCGCCCTGCTCTACTTGAGCTTCGGCCTGGTGGCGGGGCAAGCCGGCTACTCCAATCTTGATCCGCAGTTCACCTTCTGGGTCAACCTCAGCCTGGTAGCGCTGTGGTTTGCCCTCGACAGCCGCACCCCGCGAGCCCGACTCGGCGCTTGGGCCGTGCTGGGGCTGGCCTGCGCGATGGGCTTCATGACCAAGGGCTTCCTCGCGTGGCTGCTGCCGGTGCTGATTGCCGTACCTTATATGCTCTGGCAGCGGCGCCTGGGTGAGTTGCTGCGGTACGGCCCGCTGGCGATCGTCGTGGCAGTCCTGGTGTGCCTGCCGTGGGTGTGGGCGGTCCATGTGCAGGAACCTGACTACTGGAATTTCTTCTTCTGGCACGAGCACATCCGCCGTTTTGCTTCGGGCACTGCACAACATGCGCGGCCGTGGTGGTTCTTCCTGCCGATCATGGTCGTCTCGTGCCTGCCCTGGGCGGGGTTGCTACCGACCACGCTGCACCAGACCTGGAAAGAAAAGCGCCAACCGGCGACGGCCTTTCTCGCCCTGTGGATGCTGCTGCCGCTGGGCTTCTTCAGCCTGAGCAGCGGCAAGCTGCCGACCTACATCATGCCGTGCCTGTTACCGCTGGCGTTGTTGATGGGGCATGCCTTGATCGATGTGATACAGCAGGGCAAAACCCGCGCGATTTGCATCAACGGCCTGCTCAACTTCGTGCTTGGCATGGCGGCGATGGTGACGTTGATCTGTCTGCAGATCGGCGACCCGCTGTACGGCAACAGCCACGCCGAGATGTTCAGCCTGTCGTTGACCTTCATTGTGCTGCTGGGCTGGGTGCTGACCAACCTGCTGCAAGCCTTTCGCCCGCTGACACTCTGGGCGACGCCGGCCCTGGGCATCGGTTTGCTGGTGCTACTCCTGCCAGCGGGCATGCCGGCGCGGATATCGAATAACGAAATGCCCGATCAGTTCGTGCTTGAACACCTGGATGAACTGCAGCAAACCCAAGCACTGCTGAGCAACGAGTTAGGCTCGGCATCCGCACTGGCGTGGCGCCTGAACCGGTCGGATGTCGCGTTTTATGACACCGAAGGCGAGCTGCAATATGGCCTGCAATACCCAGATACCATACAGCGCAAGGTCGGGCTGGATGACGTCCAGTCGTGGCTGGCCGAAGCCCGCCGCCAAGGCGCGGTCGGGGTGCTGATGCGCGTCAGGAGCACCAGCGAACACCTTGAGGAAGGGCAACTGCCACCCGGCGGCAAGCGCTATCGCAAGGGCGACCTGGTGCTCACCCTTTATCCAAAACTCCCTTAGGAACCGTCCATGAGTGTCTGGAAAACCGAACGTGGCGCCCTGCTGCTATTGCTGGGCGTGTCGGCCCTGCTCCTGCTGCTGGGCCTGGGCAGTCGCGACCTATGGGGGCCCGAAACCCGTTGGGCGAACATCGTCGTGCAGATGCTGCAAAGCGGTGACTACTTCGATCCGTACCTCAAAGGCACGCCGTATTACGACAAGCCTTTGCCCTCCTACTGGCTGATCAGCGGGTTCGCCAACCTGATGGGCGGCCTGGGGCCGTGGTCGCTGCGCCTGTCGTCGGTGATTGCCGGATGGTTGAGCATCTGGCTGGTGTACCTGATCGGCGAGCGCCTGTTTCGCAAAGGCACCGGGCTGATTGCCGGGTGGATGCTCGCCACCACCTTCTACTTCCTGTTCTGGGCGCGCGTGGCCACGGCGGATGTGCTCACGGTGTGCGGTGTGCTGGCGGCGGTGTGGTGGTACTGGCGCGGGCCGGATGACACACGGTTGTGGCGCTACACGGTGTTTTTCCTGCTGTTGGCCGCGACCTCGCTGTTCAAGGGCTTGATCGGTTTTGTGCTGCCGGGCCTGGTGCTGCTGCCGCATCTGCTCAGCGAGCACCGCTACAAACGTCACCTCAACCTGCGCCTGGTGCTGGCCCTGCTGATTGCCGCCGGGTGCTATGCCATCCCCTTCGTGCTGTCGCACTTCTACGGAGCGCCGACCTACGGCGAAAGCGGGCTGGCCCTGGTATTCCGCGAAAACGTCGTGCGTTTCTTCGACCCCTTCGACCACATGGGGCCGATCTACACCTATCTGATCTACCTGCCCGCCTACACCCTGCCCTGGGCACCGTGCTGGTTGCTCGGCCTGTGGCTGGCCGTGCGGCATTGGCGCCAGACCCCGCCCAACGTGCGCTGGCTGGTATGGGGCCTGGGCCTGCTGTTCGTGTTCTTCACCGCCAGCGGCAGCCGCCGCAGTTACTACGTGCTGCCGCTGGTGCCGTTCGCCCAGTTGCTGGGAGCCTGGTGGCTGAGCGAACGGCTGGCGAAAAAAACCGCCAGCTGGCCGCGCTGGCAGAAAGGCTTTGGCATTGCCGCCGCACTGATGCTGCTGGTGCTCGGCGTGGTGTACCCGTGGACCAACGGCAACGGCGGCGTGACGCGTTTCGTCGAGGACGTGCAAGCTCAAGCCGAGAAGACCGCGCCATGGAACCAATGGCAAATGGTGCTGGTGGAAGTCGACAACAAACTGCCGATGTACCTGCAAAACGGCGGTCAGCCGTTCTACTACGTCGCCGAAACCCAGGACTTCCCCCGCCAGGGCGACAGCGCTGCGTTCATGACCTGGCTGGAACACACCAGCGGCCGCCGCTTCGATCCGCAACACACGATTATCATCGCGCAGTACTCCAAGGACGATCCCACGCCCCTGGCCTACCTGGGCGCGGATCATCAGGTGATCACCACCCAGCCGGACAATGGCGAGCGGCTGTTTCACCAGCGTGCGGGGGGGAGTGTGGCGTTTATCCCGATGTCGCGCTGACCTGCCCGCCCCTGGCGCTCGACGACAGCCAAAGCCACACGCTGTTGGCGCCGCAGGGGTTGCCGCTGCGGCGCCGAACATCCCTCACCGGCTCACTGATAGGGAATCAAGCGATCGCGGTCCAGGTCTCGCATCAGGTCGCCGAGCATTTCACTCTCGCTGCGCGGTTCGGTCATGGGGATGTACCAAGTCGTGGCCGTCCAGCCGCCACGCTTGTAGGCATAGGTTTTCAGCAGTTGACCGTCCTTGAACACCGAGCCATGCAATTGCCGCTCGTAGGTGTAGGGCACTGGCACGGTCAGCAGCGTCAGAGCGCCGAGTACTGCGGGGAGCACTCCGGCCCCTTTACCGCCACTCTGGTCGACCAACAGGCTGTAGCCGGTCTTGCTGAAACCACCGTCGAGAAAACTGAAGGCGCCTGTATCACGCAGCAACTGGATGACTTCGCGCTGCTTTTGCTGATCGAACCGGGATTCGGGCGGCGGCATGGTGACGCTCATCGGCACATAGGCGCGCTGGGCTTTGTAGTCCAGGGGTTTGAGGGCGGTGCCGCAGCCGCCGAGCAACAGCACGGCAGCCATTAAGGTGATCCTGATCATTGCGCGTGCTCCACAGGCAGTAGGCCATCACGTTGTACATCCTGGACAAAGGCGCGGGTGATACGGTTTACGTTCTCTTGCTGCATCCCGCCGCTGCCATCGAGCAGCCAAGTGTATTTGTGGGTCACGTTGCGATAGCTGTATTGCTTCAACAGCTTTCCATTCTGTTGCAGGGAAAACTCGGTGGTGGTGTCGATACTCTGGGACAAGGGCAGCAGAAACAGCGTCGCCGTACTCAGCAGAATTACCGGGAAAGGTGGCAACCCGCGCTGGCTATTGAAGCGGATCAACACCGAATAATCCCCTTCCTTGCCTTGGCCGGTTTCGACACTGCGAAACACTCCGGTTTCGCGTAACTGGTTACGGATTTGCGCGGCATTCAGCGGGTCGTCGACCATGACATGGATCGACTTGAGGTAGTCCTGACCGTCGGGCAACGCGCGCTCGGGCAGGGTATTGGTGGCCGCACAGCCAGTCAGCAGCGCCAGGACGCCCAGGGTAATAACGCGGTTCATGGACGCATCTCTTGAGGGGTGTTCTGGCCCGCAGCGGTAGACGGCGGCGCGATGATATGCGGGGCGGCGCTGCGATAATCCAGCGGTATCAACTCCAGCGCCGGCAAGCGCGGAACCGATTGTCGCGCGATCGGTTCATCGCGACCTTGCTGGTCGCGCCAACGGAAGGCGCACAGGGACGCCCCCAGGCACAGCGAGCGAAATTCACCGAGGTAATAGGCCTTGCCGGCTTGCAGGCGCATCGGCAGGTTGAACTTCTCCCGAGCCTGGACCGAGGTGTAAGTGGTGCCCAGGGTGGGTGAATAGGTGCTGGAGAAGAACTGGAAATCATAAAACTCATAATCTCCCGGTTTGAGCGGCAGCACGAACACACTGGCGACGCCGGTCTGGTCCTTCACATCCTGAGGCGTTTCCCGCCCGACACCGACCCATATACCCGCGGCCCCGAAGGCGGAGCCACGCTTGCGAAACAACAGGCGCTGGTTGGGTGCGGGAGACGCCTTGAGGTTCTGCGGGCCGATGGAGCCCACAAGATAAGCCACCGGTTCTTCGGGGCCGGGTTGCAGCGGCTGACTGACCAGCGACGCGGGCTGGGTACCGCAGCCCGCCAAGGCTGCAGCCATTAAGAGCAAGGCCAAAGGCCTGGAAAAGCAAAACATGTCGAATCCTGAACGCGGGCAAAAAGGGAGCTGCAGACGCCACAGGAAAGACATGCAATGAGCCATCCTGGCGCTGCGCCTCGCGTCACTGCGAGGGGGGCGAATGGTACGGGACGGATGAGGGTTTGACCACCCGCTCACCCCCCAGGCTTTCCAGCGCAGCCCTACCAGCGCCCCATCGCCAGGCTGTACGGCGAAAACTCCGCAAACCGCCACCTCAACGCCAACGCCGCCGGGCGGCGCACCACCTGCTCCACCGTGACCGTCCACAACCGCTGCGCGCCCTCGAACCGCGCCACCTCGGGGCCGTTGAGGATCAACGAAGTGTGCCCGGCCAGGTGCATCACGTCGCCCGATGCAAAGTCGATGAACAACAACCCCGCCACCGGGTTGGCGTGCAGGTTGCCCAGGGTGTTGAAGAACAGGTTGCCGGCAAAGTCGGGGATGGTCAGCACGTCGCCCTCCACGCGCACGAAGCCGCGGTTGCCGCCGCGATGGGAGACGTCCACCGAGCGTTCGCCGTCGATGTCCACATAGCTGGCGACGAAGAACGTGTCGGCGTTGCGGATCATTGCGCGCGCGGCGTCATCCAGGCGGCTGCTGCGCTCGGCCACGCCCCCGGGTTGACGGGCGATCCCATCGACAGGGCGCAGTTGGATGTATTTGGGGCAATTGCCGAAGGTCTGGACCACATCGACCGCAAACCCCTCGGCATCCAGCGCGCCAACCCGACCATTCAGGCGATTGCGGCGGCGCGTGTCGAGGTCGATGCCGAGCAAGCCGACGGCGGCCCCTGGCTGCAGGGCCGAGCGCGCCGGGTCGCCGCTGCCAGGCAGGCTGTCGATCTGCAAGGTGTACGGGTCGGGTGAATGGGCAAACCCCGGCGCGCCTTCGATCATCGTCGCCCAGGGCATGCCGTGCACGTCCACCACGCCGAGCATCAGGTACGGCAACAGCGGATAGAACCCTCGGTGTTGCTCGGGCAGATGATCGCGGATCACCTTGGCGCCAATCATGTCCATACGCTCGGCGGCGCCGGCGCTGGCTTGCATCTGCCGTTCGCCGGCGTGCCAGGGGGAGTGTTCGATCAGGTTCATGGCGATCACCTCGTGTCAGATAGCCAGATGCTGCGCCCCGCCACGCGGCGAGAGAATACCCACGTTCGGCAATCGAGCATTACGCCAACTGAAATGCCGGATGCTCGCGCAACGCCGCCACGCAGTGATCGACAAAACTGCGCACGCGCATCGGCGCCTGGCGGCCTTCGCGGTAGACCACGTTGACCGGCAACGGCGCCAGCTCGTAGGCGGGCAGGACGCGGCGCAATTGCGCGCTGACCAGGTGCTCGTGAACCGGGTAGCTCAGGCACCGGATGATCCCCGCGCCATGCACGGCCGCATTGATCGCACCTTGCACCGTGGTGCAGCGCAGGCGTGTACGCGCCTTGAGGTGGGTATGGGGGAAATCCCAGTGGACCTGATCGGCGCTGGCGATCAGGCGATGCTGCTTGAGCTCGTGCGGGTACGCGGGTTCGCCGTGGGCCGCAAGGTAATCGGGGCTGGCGCAGAGGACCTGCCGCACCTGGCCGACTGGCCGCGCGATCAGCGACGAGTTGGGCAGCGCACCGACCAGGATCGCCACGTCCAGCCCCTCTTCGTGCAGGTTCGGGTAATAGTCGTGGTAGCGGGCTGTCAGGTAAACATCGGGATGGCGATCCATATAACCGGCCAGGATCGGCGCCATCACATACCGGCTGAACAGAAACGGCAGGAACACCCGCAGATTGCCCTGGGCCTGCACATGCGAGCCGTTGGCCGAGGCTTCGGCGGCGTCCACGGCCGCCAGCAGGCGGACACAGTCGGCGAGGTAGGCACGGCCGGCTTCGGTGAGGCGGACACCCCGCGTACTGCGTTGCAGCAACGCCACCTGCAGACGCGCTTCCAAGCGCGCCAACGCGCGCACCAGCGTCGCGCCGGACACCCGGGCGCTGCGCGCCGCCGCCGCCAGGCTCGGTTGCCCGGCCAGCGCCGCAAACAGCTGCATATCGCGATAGCGCTCCATCAGTTCGGCCGCTGCGACGCTGGGTTCAGGCCACGGTCCTGCGCGAAACGCTGGGTGAGGAAGTCGACGAAGGTCTGCACCTTCGCCGGTACGCGGGCGCCCTTCTGGAACACCACCTGGATCGGCAGCGGCGCGGGCTCGAACGCGTCGAGGACAATCTCCAGTTCACCGGCCGCCACCGCCGCCGCCACTTGATAGGACAGCACCCGGGTCATGCCCCAGCCGATGCGCGCCAGGTTGATCGCGGCGTTGTTCGCCGTGACCACCAGGCGCGGCTCGATGGGCACCGTCAGTTCCTGCTCGCCGTCGACGAATTGCCATGCGCTGATCAATTGGCTGGCCGACGACGTAGCGATTTTGGCCTCACGCAATTGCGTGGGATGTTGCGGCCGCCCGTGCCGGTCGAGATAGCCGGGCGACGCACACACCACCCGCCGCACTTCACCGACCTGGATCGCCTGTTGCCCCGGCTCCTGCAGATGGCCGATACGCACGGCCACGTCGACACCTTCGTCGGTCATGTTCACCACGCGATCGACCAGCAAAGCGTTGATGTTCACCAGAGGAAAACGATCGAGGTACGCCCCCAGCAACGGCGCCACATACAGCTCGCCAAACAGCACCGGGGCGGTCACGGTCAGTTGGCCGCAGGGGATGGAATAACTGCCCGCCGCCGCTTCCTCGGCTTCATTCAGCTCGGCGAGGATGCGTCGACAATCTTCCAGGTAGCGCTGGCCGGCTTCGGTCAGGTGCAGGCTGCGAGTGGTGCGCGCCAGCAGTTGGGTGCCGATGCGCTGTTCCATCGCGGCAATCGCCCGGGTCACGCTGGGCGGCGAGGTTTTCAGGCGGCGTGCGGCGGCGGCGAAGCTCTCCTCCTCGGCCACCGCGAGGAACACCTGCATTTCATGAAAGCGGTCCATCGGTGTCCCTCTTGAAGGTTACTGTGATTGCAGGCCCACCGCCGTGCGTGGCATGCCGACAAACCCCGGCAAGGCTTCGATACTGGCCAGCCAGGCGCGTACTTGAGGGTAGTCGGCCAGCGACACATTGCCTTCCGGCGCGTGAGCCACGTAGGTGTAGAAAGCGATGTCGGCAATGCTCGGCTGCTCACCGACCAGGAAGCGGCTTTGGCCCAACTGCTGCTCTACCAATTGCAGCAAGGCGTGGGAGCGACTGATGGCGGCGACGGTATCGACATCCGCGCCAAACACCACCGCCAGCCGCGCGGTCGCCGGCCCGGCGTGGAGCTGACCGGCGGCGGCCGACAGCCAGCGCTGCACACGCGCCTGCCCCAGCGGGTCGCTCGGCAGCCATTGGCCGTTGCCGTACTTGCTCGCCAGGTACAGCAGAATCGCGTTGGAATCGGCGAGTACGGTGCCGTTGTCATCGATCGCCGGCACCTGGCCGAACGGGTTGATCGTTTCGACGAATTCAGCGGTTTTGTGCGCGCCTTGCTTGAGGTCGACCAGGATGAATTCGCTGGGCAGGCTCAACAGCGACAGCATCAGCTCGACCCGGTGGGAATGGCCGGACAGGGGGAAACCATAGAGTTTGATCGCAGGCTGGGACATGAAAGGCTCCAAAGAAGTGGGGGTCTTGACGCCAGGCATGTTCCGCCGTGGCGCCTATCGATGGAATCACCAGGATTTACAATCGAGCATTTCACGCGGTGAAACAATCACCGACAGTCCATCGCCTGGCCGTCAGCGCTCTTGCAGCCGATCGCGCAAAAACCGATGGCTCCTGGAAAACAGGCGCCGGTAGGTGAGCAGCACCGCGCCGACCGTGCCCAACGCCGACGAAGCGGCGATCAGAAACATGATCACGATCTGGTAGCGCACCGCATCCACCGGGCTCTCGCCCGCCAGCACCTGGCCGGTCATCATGCCCGGCAGGCTGACGATGCCGACCACGGCCATCTGGTTCAGCGTCGGGATCATCCCGGCGCGCACCGCCTGGCGGATCGCTTCCTGCGCCGCTTCCCAGCGTGAGCCGCCGAGGGCGAGGATCATCTCGATGGTGTTGCGGCCCGAGGTCAGTTCCTGGGTCATGCGCTCGATGCCCAGGGACACGCCGGTCAGGGTATTGCCGAGGATCATGCCGAGGATCGGGATCGCGTACTGCGGCTCGTACCATGGGTGGATGCGAATCACCGCAAACAAGCCCACCGCCGTGACCAGCCATGAACTGCCCCACACCGACACGATGCTGTCGATCCGTTGCCCACGGTAAGTGCGCCGCCCGCGCCCCGCCGCCGACAGGCCGGCAATCAGGGTCATCGCGCACATCAGCGGCAGCACCACGTACCAATAGGCGAACGCGAACACCCAGCCCAGCAGGTAACCGATCGCCAGCAGTTGCACCACGGTACGCACGGCGGCCCACAACAACTGGCGCTCCAGGCCCAGGCGCAACGCCAGCGACAGCGCGCCGTTGATCAGGATCAGCGCGGCGGCGATGGCCATGTCCAGCGCGGTCAGGTTCTGGTAGTTCATGCTTGGGTGGCTCCGCTCAGCACACCGGCGCTCATGTGCAGGTGGATGTCACTCATGCGTTGGGCCTGTTCCAGGTCGTGGGACACCCAGACATACGCGCGGGTCGGGTCATCGGCGAACCAGGCATCGATCAGCGCTTCGACATCACGCGAGGACGCGGGGTCGAGGGCGGCGGTGGGTTCATCCAGCAACAGCACCTCGGGGTTGAGCTGCAGGGTGCGGATCAACGCCACCACCTGGGACTCGCCGCCCGACAGGTCACTGGCATTTTTTGCCAGGAAGTCCGGCGACTTGCCGGCATGCTGCAGCAGCGCGGTGACGGTCGCCAGCTCGAAATGACGTTTACGCAGGCTCTTGAGGCTGAACGGGAAACGCAGGTTGTCCAGTACGGTGCCGTCGATCAGCGCCGGGCGTTGGGACAGGTAGCAGATGCGGCTGCGGTACTCGGGAATGTCTGCGTTAGCGATCGGCCGATGATTCCACAGGACCTGCCCCGATGTGGGCGCGTCCAGCAACGCCAGTGCGCGCAGGAACACACTCTTGCCGGAACCGGACGCGCCGGTGATCGACACGCGGTCGGCGCGGTGCAGGGCGAAGTCAGTGGGCTGGAGCAAGACCGCCTGGCGACGCTCATCCCGGCGCGCCAGGGCGCGGGTTTCGATCAGTGCGCTCATGGACGCGAGGCTCCTCATGTTTCGGTCAGGCGCAATGGTGAAGCAGGCGGGCAGGCTTTTCATAGCAAAAGTTCAAGCGATGGCGACCGGTCCCGTGGCGGGCGCCTTGCAATCACCCCCTGCCCTGCCTATATTTGCCGCCTGGCGCTCTCTACGCCACCCTCCGCGGAAAGGGCTGCGCCCAAGACAGTGAAGCACTCAATCATTTCTACGACTCCCAACCTTAAAGCGGAAAAGGTGTGTGCAAGGAGCTCGTATGTCGCAACGCCGCGTATCCTCGACCACTGATGGCCGTCTCAACCTTGAGCAGCAGCGCAAGCGCGCCAAGGAACTGTTGCCGCGCCTGAAAAGCGAAAACCCCGACGCCACCTTGTCCCAGGCGCAATGGCAGATCGCCAAGCAGCTGGGTTTCAGCAGTTGGCCGCAGCTCAAGGCCCATGTCGACGCCATCGACTTCGCCGCCCGCCATCCCGATTTCGCCGCCAGCGATGAAGCCCGCACCAGCCATTGGCGCTGTGGCAACGACATTGCCCACAGCCTGCAACTGGCGGGGTTCAAGGGGCACTTCCAGATGCTCACCGACCCGCTGTGCATGGGCCCGGTTCGCGACCTGCCCCGCGAGGCATTCCGCGCCATGCGCAGCGCATTCATCAGTCACGCCTTTGCCCTGGGCGAAGCGGACGTGGCGCGCCGTGTCGCCGACGAATACAACCAACTGGAAACCTTGGCCAGCGCCGAACACAGCGTGCTGTGGTGCGAGGCGGATGCGTATGACCAACTGTTCCTGATCCGCGCCCTGGCGGCTCTTGACCAGGCACCGCGCAAGCTGGAACTGATCGAAGTGGACCGCATCCCGGGGGTAGAACGGTTTATCGGCATTGGCCAACTGGCCCCCGATGTACTGGCGTGGTTATGGCCGCAGCGGCGCCTGATCGACGACGAGGCGGTGCAGTTGGCCAAACAGGCGTGGTCGGCGTATTGCGCCAGTTCCCCGGTACAGTGGGCGGAACTGGCCCACGGGACGCACACGGCGCTGCCCTTTCTTGCACGCGCTTTACTGCGCCAGTTGCAGGAGTTGCCCGGCAGTCAGGATGGTTTGTCACTGACCGAACGCCTGTCCCTGGCCTACATCGCCGAAGCGGGGCCGGTAGCGTTCGGGCGCGTGTATGCCGAGTTGATGGCCAAGCGCGAACCGCTGCCGTTCCTCGGCGACATGATGTTCCATGCACTGCTGCGGCCGTTGATCGACGGCGAGCATCCTTTGTTGACGGAAACCGAGGCCCATCTTGAATGGCCTCGGCGGATGCTGGCGCTGACAGCGCTGGGGCACACCGTGCTGGGCGGCGATGCTTATTGGCTGGACCACGCCAGCCATGAACGCTGGGTCGGCGGTGTTTGCCTGAGGCCCGGCCAATCGCATTGGGCCCTTGATGAACAGCTGTCGCCGGTATGGCGGCCTTGATTCGCGGAGGGGGATTTCGTCCGGGCCGGACATAATATCTGTGAGGCCCAGTGCAAGGTGCTTTCAAGGTAATCACCACCGTCGATGACGACGAAGACTGGCGTCAAAAAGCGTTAAGGAAACTCTAAAAAACTCCCAGATTTGGTGAAATACCCGCCTCGCACAAATCGAACGGTTGAGCCCCGATGAAACAGATGTCCTTCGCCGATGCCGGGTATGCCGACAAACGTAGGCAGACCCGCCATGAGCGCTTCCTGATCGAGATGGATCAGGTCGTGCCCTGGAAGGGCTTGATTGCCCTGATCGAGCCGCATTATCCGAAAGGCGAAGGCGGTCGTCCGGCGTATCCGTTGCTGGCCATGTTACGGGTTCGCTTGATGCAGAACTAATGCGGACTGATCGCCCTGAAATACGCCGATCAGAGGAAAAAACCATGAATTAAAGACAGGAAAGGTCTGTTTTCGACCGACTCAGCATTTTTTGAACCTCAAGCAGCGAGGGCATCAAAAATCGATGAGTACTTCAGACCTTCCCTAAAGGCTGCAGGGCTTACGTTGATGACATTGCGCCTGATCATGGCCCTGCATTCGTAAAATGCCAGAGCATCGACCAATAGAGAAACTAATACCGAAGATAGCATTACTCCATTGCAGCCGATGCTGTCTTCCAATAAAAATTTGCGCTTGTTAAATCATCCTAAGGAGCAGGAAAACAAGTCTCTTGTTAGTACTGAGCGCATATGACAGACACACCCATTTACCCGCTGCTTATTGAACAAAACCACTCTGAAAATTACAGGGGAACACCAAAACTAGAGGCGACCCTCAAAAAGCATCTTATGAAGAAAACGCCTATCCGCACAGCACTCATATACTCTAACGCGGTACTTTTCATTTCGTTAGGAATCGCAGCGCTGCTCCTTGACGAAAACGGAACTATCAACCTCCCCTGGTATGGAAAAGTCCTGGATGTGATTTTTCTTGGATTAATTTACGCTCATTTCACAGAACTCCAACATGAACTACTACATGGGCATGCGTTTAAATCACAGAAACTGAACAGACTATTAGGGTTCTTCTGTGGTTTGTTTATGCTCAATTCATTTTCCCACTACAAATACCACCATCTTCGCCATCACAGGCATCTTGGCACTGAGCTGAATAGTGAGTTTTTCAACTACCCCAAAAAAGGAATGGACAGCCCTCTAAAGCTATTTAGCGCTGCAATGAACCCCAGCAGGTTTGGTCGCGTGATCAAACTTATGTTCAAAAGCCTGATTGGGATAAAACTACAAGACATAGAAGATAGCAAAGCGGAAAACAACGCCAGACAGGAATATCGTCTCTACCTCATAATCGTATTAACCACCATAGTTTTTACTTTACTTTCCGGCTCAACGTTTTTTGTTTTCGCCTGGCTCATCCCAATGATTTTGATTGCGGAGCCTGCCCACTATTTAATTGAACTTCCTGAACACTTCGGTCTAGATGCTTATAACGAACCAAACTTCAACAGAAATACAAGAAGCATCGAAGCATCATGGATTGCACGTTGGTATACGAACGGAAACAACTTGCACACCGCGCACCATAGCTTGGCCAGCGTCCCTATGGGTAATTGCCAAACCTTACATAATCTCGCTCGCTCAAACATGGAAGTCATCGAGCCGAATTACTTGACCTTCTATCGAAAGGTTATATCCGGCGAAATCAAGCCATTCAAATAGGGAAGTGAATGATGAGAACAACAGTAATGAAATTTGGCGGTACATCTATGAAGGATCTGAAGGCGATACGCAGCGCAGCCTCTCATGTCCATGAAGCTGTAAAACTCGGAAAAAAAGTTGTAGTGGTAGTATCTGCGCAAGCCGGTGAGACGGACCGTTTGATGGGTCTGATGAATAATTACTCACAACACATAAGCCATATTGCGATGGATATGGTTGTAAGTGCCGGCGAGCAAATAGCTGCCGGGCTCATGGTACAAGTGCTGCATGACATAGGGCTCAAGGCGGTCCCGTTGACTGGGTGTCAGGCGGGCATCGTGACGAACAACATCCATGCCAATGCGACTATCTCGAAGATCAAGACTGAAAATATACTTCGAGTCAGTGCAAGCGGTGTGATCCCGATAATTACGGGATTTCAAGGAATAACAAGTGAAGGCCTAATATCGACGCTAGGCAGAGGAGGCTCTGACACATCAGCGGTTGAGTTAGCTAAAGCCTTGGGGGCCGAAGCATGCGAGATATATACCGACGTGCAAGGAGTCTTCTCTTTGGACCCCCGCCTTAGCAAAAACGCAAAAATATTTACAAGAATATCGCACTTGGAAATGTTTGAAATGTCCACGCTAGGCGCAAAGGTATTACACAAGCGTGCGGCTTATGCTGGGATGGTTTCGGGGGTGAAACTTTTTATCAAACAGACCGGCAGTTCACAAAACGGAACAGTGATTGCTGGCGAACAAACATTTGAAAATCCTATAGAAGCCATTATAACCAGCTCGCGAAAGTCGACCCTAAGTATAAATCAATCTTATAAAACTCACGGTGCTTTACAGGAGCTCTCTGATCATGGCATAGCTTTTTACATGTTACACAGCGACTCAGAAAGTCATTCCATTTGCTGCATTGATCAATGCGATAAATCTCTAGCAGAAAATATCTTAGAAAGATCGCAGCTACTTAGGCGCGAAAGATCCGCACTATCAGACAACGACCTCATGAGGGTAAGCACTATAGGAAACCCAGCTCCTGCCCACCTCGACTCGATTGTAGAGATGATTATGTGTCATAGCGAGCGGCACAAATCCAAAGTATCCCACAGCGAGATCCGCAGAAGCGGCGTGTCTGTTACTGTTGAGGCAGAATATGCAAGCATTTTGGCGCAGATGTTGCACGACAACCTCCAGAAGCGACCTGTGCATTCTATGCAAACCCGCACGGAGACTGTGGGGTGCGCGTTTTCTTGATGTCATCGCGAGCAGACTGCCGCGATTTAGCCAGTAGAGGGTAGAGTTTGGGTCGTCGCTTGATGGCCCGTGGCTCTATGCGGTTTGGGTGATTTCGACTTTCTGATCTTGGCGTTGTGGCCAAAGTAACCGTCCGGCCACACCCCAAGGCTTAGGGTTACGCACGTAGGGATCTGGCGGGGGGGGCAAGTAACTGCCATCCGTACCGGGACCTGTCCAAAGATTCAAACCCAAACTCTATTTTCGAAACCCGAAGATATAGATCATACCGCCGCTGGCCAGCACCATCCCGGCGACTTCGATCAGACTGGGTACTTCCGATAGGACGAAGATAGCCAGCACGGACGCTATGCAAGGGACCAGACCGCCAAAGATGGAGCCACGGGTTGCACCAAGCACTGTCACAGCCTTCGTATAGAACAGCAGGGCCAGAATCGCCGCAAATACGCCCTGGAATAGGGATTGGAAAACTATTTCAGAAACGGGTGCGGAGAGGATACCTGGGGTTCCCCAAATGAAATATAGAGGTAGGTAGAGCAACATGGAAATGACGGATACCAAAGCTGTGGCCTGGAACGCATCCACGTCCCATGCACGCGAGGCAATGGTATAGATCCCCCATAATGCTCCGGCAGCAATGAATAGCAGGTCTCCCAGCCAGGCCTGCCCACCGCTTTCCGACATGCTTTGCCACCCCGAAAGGGTCGCCCCTACCATGATGATAAAAATCCCGATCAGTACCGCTTTTTCCGGCCTGTCACGAAGGAAGAACCAGCCCCCAATTGTGGAAACCGCAATCATCGCACTGGGGATGAGAACGCCAGCATGTCCGGCGGGGGCATATGCCAATCCGAGGATTCCCAGAAGTACGTGCGGAATACCCTGCCCCACTGTAAGGAGCAGGGTTTTCGGCAGACCAAGCATGCCTGTCCCTTTCTTTAGAACAAAAGGCAGCAAAATCAATCCGGCCACCATAAAGCGTAAGGCCGCGATGTCATAGGGAGACAGCGTTTTTTGAACCCCAAAACGGGAAAGAACAGGCCAGGCTCCCCAGATAAGAGCAGATAAAAACCCAAAGAACACTGCTACAGATAGTGCTTTTCTGTCTATCAGAGTTGCGCTTGTCATGGCCTGTCTTTCTCTACTCATGCTAATTTTAAGGTACGGTCGTGCACTGTATTCTTGACGGTATCAAGAGCGTTCGCGGAATTTGAGAAAAGATATGGGTTCATGGGGTCATCACATCCCGCTTCAATCAGGATCCGCTGACCAAGCCCTAGTCTCTCCGCCTGATCGATCAAGACCTCGGTCATTATCTGATCTTCCAATGAAATACCGGTGCTATCAAAGATGGTCTGTTTCATCTGATATTGGATATAGGCTTGCGGCTCTTTCACTATTTTGTGCAGCTCAGGGCCGATATAGCCGTATTCGTCTTTACTCAATTGCTGGCATTCACCTTCGTTAATGGCCTGTTCCAGATAATCCGTGACAAGGAACGAGCTTTTGAGCAGCTCTGTTGATAATTCATATTTGCGCGGCGTGTCGGCACCAATAGCATTGATGTGTACATGTGGTTTCATCCCGCCAGCGTGGAGAACCGGGCCTGCATCAAGGCCAATGGAGGTGGCAACACAGATGATGTCGGACTCTGCCAGTACCCTTTCTTTGGAAGCGATGATCGGTGTAATTCCCAGGGCGGATACCCGCTTGGCGAAAGTTTTTTCCACTGCGGGGTCAATATCGTGGATCAAGACTGCGTCGAAGTCATAAATTCGACTGAGGGCATGGGCCTGGGTCACTGCCATGGCGCCAGCTCCGATCAGCCCAAGGGTTTTGCTTTCAGGATGAGCCAGCAACTTCGAAGCCACAGCGGATGCTGCGCCCGTTCGTACTGCTGTTGCAAATACTCCATCGATCACCGCAATAAGGTGGCCGTCCCTTACGTCATATAGGGAGTTAGTGGCCATGACCGTCGGCATGCCCCGGTTAAACGGATTTCCCGGATGGTAGCCAACAACTTTTAACGCGACATTTTTATCCCGGCGGTAAGCCGGCATAAACTCTATCAGCCCCATTTCCGGAGTTTCATAGACAAAACCGGTGCGCGGTTGTATTTCAACCTGGCCATCACCAAACACGTTGAGGGCATCACGTAGTTTTGCAATCGTTTCATCCATTAAAGTGTCGAGCCCGACGGTTGCGACAATTTCACCAATGTTTTCCTCAGAGAGGATAATAGTTGCTCGCTGTGCCACTTTGTCGCTCCTATATGTTCACATGATAATTGGTTTCAGTCTTATTCTGATGCTTGGTGCTGCGTACTTCGATTCGGCGGTATGCTGCGTTGAACGATCGAACCTCACCGGAAATTATCTTGGAATAGAAAGATCAATAGGATGATTCTATTACTTACATCTGATGTCTTCAGGCACGATGAACACTCATGGGGTGCCGACCATCGCGCGGAGGTATGGAGATTGTTGCAGCTTATGAACCATGCTGCCCGCGAGCCAGGTGGCTTCGATTGACGAGTATTACGCTCACATTGCGGCTTAGAAAATACGAGACTCTCAGGTTAGAGTCGATGGAGTAATTCTTCGATAGGCATTAGTTTTTCTAAAGAGATGACATCGCCAACCTATCCAGCAACGTCGCACAGCAGAAGACTTTATTCGCCTTGTCGTACCTGTGGACGGTGCAAAAATGGTTGTTGAATGCGGGAGAAGTGCGTCTCTAATGCGGACTGATCACCCTGAAATATAGCGATCAGAGGAAAAAACCATGAATTAAAGGCAGGAAAGGTCTGTTTTCGACCGACTTAGCATTTTTTGAACCTCAGGCAGTGAGGGCATCAAAAATCGGTGAGTACTTCATACCTTCCTTAGCGAACAGGCCAAGGAACTCATTAGCCAATCTTCGAATTTTTCCAAAGCCACCATTTTCTGCGTGTACTCAGGCTTAAAAAAAGTGTAACAATTATCCTCCGGAAAACTAGTATCCAGCACCCTTACCAGTTGACCACTTTGTAATTCGTGATCGACTAGAATTGACTCTGTTAGAGCCAGCCCATGACCATGAATGGCTGCGGTCAAAGCCAGGTGCCCTTCTGTAAAAACGATACTCGCCTTACCAAGGTCCAGGGACAAGCCTAAATCAGCAAAGACATTTTTCCAGCTTTTATGAAGTTTTCTATGACTTTCAATTTTCGTTTCATAACTGATCAATTTATGTTCGCAAAGGTCGGCATACGTTTCAATTTTAGGTGTTTTTTTAATATATGCGGGACTTGCGACTATGATAACTTCTGAGCAGCCAAGTACTTTGCTATTTGATGGAAGATTTTCTCCCTTGCCAAATCTTATTGACGCGTCAATACCATGACTGCGAAAGCTTCTAACGTCACAAGACGCATCAATAACAACATTAAGATCCAAGTGTTTTTCGTAAAATTTATCCAGATTTGGAATAAGCCACTTTACGGCAAATGAAGGTGGGGCAGAAATAGAAAGTGTTGTTCTTTGCGTCCCGATGATCTCTTCCGCGACAGCGGCCAGTTCCCCTAGTGCTTTCTGAGCTACGCTGGCGAGCCGCTGGCCAGCCTCGGTTAGCGTTAGCCCTTTGGCATCCCTTATGAAAAGCGAGCAGTTCATGTAGTTTTCAAGAATCTTGATCTGCTGGCTGGTGGCTCCCTGAGTCACGCATAGCTCAGATGCAGCCCTGGTTACACTGAGATGCCTGGACACGGCCTCAAACGCTTTCACAGCATTGAGTGGCGGGGTTTTCATGGCTCAATCCTTAAGAATGTCTCGTATCCATCGAACAATCACGCCATCGACTCTAATCTAAGACTCCCCTGTTTCCTAGGCACTGTACGAAAAGTATTGCCGCAGACACCGCATGGCACAGGCCAACGAGACCATCGCCGCAAAATTTTTCGCGAGCTTCTGAAAGCGCGTAAAAAGACGTTGCGCTGCCGGTATTTAGGGTGATCTGCAGGATGGTTTGTCACTGACCGAACGCCTGTCCCTGGCCTACATCGCCAAAGCCGGGCCGGTAGCGTTCGGGCGCGTGTATGCCGAGTTGATGGGCAAGCGCGAACCACTGCCGTTCCTCGGCGACATGATGTTCCATGCACTGCTGCGGCCGTTGATAGACGACGAGCATCCTTTGTTGACGAAAACCGAGGCTCATCTTGAATGGCCTCGGCGGGTGCTGGCGCCCGGATGCGCAAAGACCCGCTATCCGGGCACAAGGTGCGGCTTCAGGCTTTAACGTTCTGCCGGATATTCCAGCCGAACTTCACTGGCCCACCGTCCTTGGCGCCGTCGGCCTTCTGCGGCTGGTAGCTGACGTCGACGCTGGCGAAGTTCAAGGCGATGCTGTCGTAGAGCGCCTCATCCTTACTTTCAGCAGCGGTGCCGTAGGACACCACCATGACTTCCTTCAGGGTGATCACCAGATACTCCACTGGGCTGGAACCGCCCGCCTTGCGCACTACCAGTCTTGCTTCGGGATAATGCTTGCCGGTCGCGCAGGCCATCATCAGCAGGCATCTTTATTGAAAACCATTGGGAATTCATCACGCGGTACATGCCAGTAATCGGAGCAGACATTCTTGTCGCATGCACCTCAATAGGATTGACGGCGATCCTGACAATGCTCACCTATCTCTCGACGTACCCCATTGGTTTTGCTACCAAGACATCATTTTTCGGCGCTACGGGGCTTGGTGCAGTATTTGCCCTTGCCAAATACGAAGTGTTATACGGACGCATCCACTGGGTCTGGCTGAACATGGCGATATACCTCATCTGCCTGCTGGTATCACTTCCCGCAATCGCCTACCGCCCCAACGCTTATCTCTACTCCATGGCCCTCCTCAGCCCCCTGATCGGCCTACTGATCCTCAACAGCAAGCGCTGCCGCGAACTGCGCCACACGATGCTAGAAATCCGCCACAAGCGCGAAGCCATCATCGCCACCCTGAAAAAACAAGGCCGCTGGAAATGGTGGTAACCCGCGCGGTTGCTGACACCACCGACTTTCGGCCTCACCAACCCGATAACCGAAGCAACCTACATCCGGCTCGGAAGCATCTGACTTCTCGCCCTCGCCTGCCGTGCCTAGCCTGCTGGTCCCTGCTAACAAAAGGACACGGCTGGCATGCGGCGCTATTTCATTACCCGAGGAGCCAAGACCACCGCTGGCGGGACCGTCGTCGGCGGTTTGACGGGCTTTCGCATCACCCAAGTGGACATCGCCCTTGAAGGTCATGAGGTGCTTTGCCCGGTGTGCAAAACCACCGGAGTCATAGTCTGCGTTGGCCCGCGCCTGGAGCAGTGGGCACTAGGGCGACGGGTGGCGCTCTCGGATGATCTCTGCCGCTGTAAATGCGACCCGCCCCCTCGCCTGCTGGCCGACCAGTTCGAGCGGTTTCAGACCCTTACCGCCGAAGACTCCGCGGCACACCGCCGAAGCGCGACCGCATCGGAAGCGCCAGCGCCCGCGAAAAATCCTACCCCGACCTCAACGCCTTCCGCTTTCAGCGAAATACTCGAGTCAGCCTGCGAGCGCAATTGGCGCTTCTACCAGAAGCAGGCAGAAGACGTGATCGCCCCCGGCGGCAAGCTGATCGCCGACCCCAGGTTGCGCAACCGGCTCATCAACTCGGCGTATGCCCAGCTCTGGCGCCTCGACAACCGTTTTCAGTGGGCGGGCCTTGCGGCGTTTGCCTCCAAGCAAGTGGGGTGCGGTTTGCTGCACGCGGCAGAATCCATCGAGAAAATTCAGGCGGAATTTGAAGCGGCGGAGCAATTGCGAAGGAGTGCCCGGAAAGGGGTTTGGGGGTTGTTCAGCGCAGAGGAGCGTGAACGGCAGGCAAAGCTGCGGGAGTACGAGCGGCGCCTGCGGGAGTATGAACAGGCCAGCCGTAATAACCCGGTGCCTGATGTTGATTGGCGGCGCGAGGGTGAACCGCTATCGAGCGTGCAGCAGCTTTATCAACATGTGTACGAGATGATGGCGATGGGCAATACCACGCTGTTTTTGGATGTGTTTCCGTTGCATGCCTTTTACAAGGAGCGGGGGTTGGCGTTGTTGGAGAGATGTTTGCCGTTGCGCAAAAAAATTTATGGGTCAGGTCAACAATCAGTTATATGGCCTGTCGAACCGGAGATACTCGAGTTCGGTGATGATCACCAAGAAATCCTGCTCGCTTTCGAAGCCATAGACGCTGGCAATATCGCCAAAGGTGTTGAATATCTCGCAGCCCACGAGCAGCAGAATATCCTTCAACCGACCCTCTATAACGATACGAAACTGGTTGCCCTGCTGAGAAGTAACCACTTTTCCTATATTACCGACATACCGTCCGGAGCAGCCCAGGCAATCGAACTGACGCTTACCAGCCAATGCCATCCTGTCAATGACGGTCGCACAATTGCCTTTAGTAACAACCCATTCGCCAACCTATCCGATATCAATCAGCGTATGGCGTTTGTCCTCAAGGCCGCCGCGCAGTTTGACGACCTGCTAAATAGCACCGAAAGAAATCGCATAGAACAGGCGATTGAAGACGTCGCCGAAGGTCGGGGTATTCGATGAGCGGGCTCTCAAAAATGAGCTGGCGGCGTGCTGCTCTTGTACTGTTCGCCACTGTCCTGCTAACGGGAATAGCACGATTTTTCATCAGCGAACCAGAAATTGCACTGATGCTTGGCGAACCCTGGGAAGACATGCGTCAACGCTCCAGCGCATCCATCGACCCCGCCATTCCCGGGCATTATTGGTTCAGGCTCCCAAAATCTGAGGCTCGCCTTCGCTTTATCGATCCTGAATATGGATTCGTGACCCCCCAGGCTCGCTTCTTCACAGTGAGCTTCGAGAGTAATGGAAGGGTCAGCAGTGTCCGCATTTCCCCTCAGGTCGAACCGCTTTTGCTCGATGACACGCTTGAAGTCGTACTGGATTTACAAGAGCAATTGAGCAGGGGCGGTTGGCTACCCATCCGGATCAAGGACAATCCACCATTCGCAGACACGCCGCAATGGCGTGCCCAATTGCGGGACGTGAACAAGGGGGGAACGTCGTACTGGCACGCTGGAACAAAGTACCAAGTCAGAATGGCGGTTCATCGTTTCAGGGACGACCGGCATCCGAATGAAGAGCGTTACCTGATCAAACTGCAACTGGCCACGCCATGGACACAGCCATGAAGCGGCATTCTGACCGCGCGCCTTCAGTTCGCTGGCCGCAGCAGCTGCATCTGCTGGCGATAGTCATCCGTCACCTGCCGCGCCTGGCTGCTGCTGGTGATCACCTTCGGCGTAATCAGCACAATCAGCTCAGTGCGGTCCTTGGATTTGCTGGTGTTACCGAACAACCAGCGCAGGCCGGGGATTTTCCCCAGGTACGGCACGGCACTGACGCTCTCGCTGTTGTCCTGTTTGATCAACCCGCCGAGCAATACGGTCTGCCCGCTCTGCACGGCGACTTGCGTCGAGACTGAACGCGTGGAAATACGCGGATTCACCGGCGTGTCGCTGCTGCCGGTCTGGTTCTCGGCATCGCTGACCTGCTGCTGGATATCCATGTACACCAGGCCGCCCGGATTGATGCGCGGCACCACGTCCAGAATCACCCCGGTCTGCACGTATTCGACGCTGCTCAGGGTGGTGTCGGCATTGCCGGTGTTCACCGTGGTCTGGCTGATAGGAATGTTGTCGCCCACCTGGATCTGCGCCGGCTGGTTGTTCATCACCACCAGCGACGGCGCCGACAGCACCTGGGTGCGGCCGTTGGTTTCCAGGGCATGCAAGGCCACTTGCAGGTTGGAACTGACGAAGGAATAGAACAACGAATCCGACGCCCCCAACCCTGCCCCGCCACCGCCCAACGCGCCCTGGCTGCCGGAGGCGTTGGCGACTGTGGTGCTGGTGGAATTGCCGGCCAGGCGACCGAGGTACCATTGCACGCCAAGGTCCAGTTCACCGGTGAGTTTGACTTCGAGGATGCGCGTCTCGATCTGCACTTGCAGCGGCGGATTGTCGAGGCGTTTGATCGCGGTTTCGATCTCTTTCCATTGTGCCGGGCGGGTACGCACCAGCAGTTGGTTACTGCTTTTTTGCGCGGTGATGCGGGTGCCGGCTTCGAGGCTTTTATCCGGTGCCGGTTCGGACGCTTCGGCGACGGGCTCGGGCTCGGGTTCGTCGGCAGGCGGCGGCGGGTTCTGCAGGCCACCGGTATTGTTGTTGAGCGATGACAACGTGGTGGTGCGCAACCCCGGCGCGACCTTGGCCGGCGTATCGTCCTTGATCGCGCCGTTGCCGTAGATCTGCCGCAGGTACTTGGCCAGGTCCGAGGCCTTCATGTTGCGCACGTCGTACACATACATCTGCGGCTCGTTGCCGCCGCCTTCGTCGATGGTGCGAATCCAGTCGCCCACCTCGCTGAGGTACTGCGGCTGGGAAGAAATCGCCACCACCGAGTTGGTCCGCTCGATCGGCAGAAAGCGCAGCATGCCCGCCAGGGGCATGCCGCTGTCCGGGCCGAACATGGCTTGCAGCTCGGGCATCAGCTCGGCCACCGACGCGCGTTGCAAGCCGAATACGCCCACCGACATGCCCTTGAGCCAGTCCACATCGAAGGTGTCGATGGTGGCCTGGTAGTTGGCCAGTTCTTCCGGGGTGCCGGCCAGACTCAGCACATTGCGCGCCGGGTCCACCAGCAGAAAAGCGTTTTCGCGGGCGAACGGCTTGAGCAGTTTCTGCATCTCGGTGGCGGAGATATAGCGCAACGGAAACAGCCGCGCCGACAGGCCGCTGGACGGTGGCGTCAGGTTCATCTGCGGCACCAGCTTGCCCGCCACCGCCTGGTTGGCCGGCAGGATCACGTAGCGGTTGCCCTGTTTGATCATGGCGTTGTCGGTCCAGGACAGCAGGGTTTCCAGGATCGACAGCGCCTGCTGTTTGTCCACCGGCTTGGAGGTGGAAAAGCTGACATTGCCTTTCACGCCTTGGGCGATGCTGTAGTTCTCGTGCAACAGGTCGCCCATCACGCTGTTGATCACCGCTTCGATCGGCTGGTCGGCGAAGTTGAACACGATATCGCCGCCCTGCTCTTTCGCCGGCAGGCTGGCGCTGGGTGGGCGCACGAATTGCTGGCTGCCCCGCCTCATCTGGCGTTGGGGCGCTACCTTCGCCGCGGGCTGCGGGCTTTGCGCGGCGGGCACCTCACTCGGCGGGCGTTGCGCGCCGGTGCCTTGCATGGCTTCGTGGAGTAACGCGTCGTCCGCGTCGAGGCGGTCGGGCAGTGAGCCACAGCCGCCCAGGGAGACGGCGGTAGTCAGGCAAAACAACGAGGTGCGCAGATCGATCAAGGGAAGGGCTCGCGAGGCAGAGAAATCGGTGGCCGGGTCGACGGCGGCGGCAAACGCTTGGCGTACAGGTTCAAGGTTTGCGTGCGGCCGTCCAGGGTGAAACGGGCGGATTGCGGCGTGAGGTGGTCCAGGCGCCAGCCGTTGGGCAGCACCTGGCCAAGGCGTACCGTCAGCGGGCGGCCGTCGGCCTGCTTGAGCATCGCCATTTGCAGATTGCCGGTGATCAGGATGCCGCTCAGGGTCAGGTTGGCCAGGCTGCTGGCCTGGGTGTTGCCGACGGCGCGATCGGGGCTGCGATCCGCGCTGAACAACGGGGTTTGCCAGGTGCTGGCGAGGCTGTCCAACGTCACGCTGGGGGCGACTTGCACCCGTGCAGAGGAATGCCCGCGCACCGCCGGTTCGGGCAGCCACTGCGGCTCGTCGCCGATGCTGCTCAGGATGAACGCCATCAACAGGCCCAATGCCCCGACCAGGCCGAGCAAGCCCCATTCCAAGGGGCGCAAGACACCGATCATCGGGCCACCTGCGGTTGCAGGTAACCGCGCACCAGCACCTGCACCACCAACTGCCCCGCCCCGCCGCTGGCCGGCGCCTGTTTGCCACGGCGGATGCGCAGCTCATCGACGAACAGAAACGGCGGCTGGTATTCCAGCTCATGCAGGATCGCGGTCAGCGGTTCGATGGCGCAATCGAGGGTCAGGCTGACCTGCACCTGTCGATACGGTTCGCCGTCGTCCTGCTCCGGGGTGATGGGTTTGCGCTGGGTCAGGCTGCAGCCGCCGCCGAGGTTGGCGTGGCGGCTGATCAGATCGGCGAGGCGTTGCATGAGGTCGGCGGCGACCCCATCCGGGTCATCCCCCGGCAGCAGGCTGGTTTGGCTGGCCGGGTCCTGGCGGGCCTGCTCCAGTTGCTCGCGCAGCGCATCGCCCTGGCGCAACACGCCGGCATAGCGTTGCTGCTGTTCGCGCAGTTGTTCGGCCTGTTCGCCCATGGCACGCAAGGGCCCGGCGAACCAGCTGTCGATCAACAGCCAGTACGCCGCGCCGAGCACCACGGCCAGGATCAGCAACGCCGTGCCACGGCGTTCACGGGGTGTGAGGGGTCGGCGCATCGGCGGCCTCCGGGCGAAGGTGGGCACGCAAGGCAAACTGATCCTTGCCGCTGCGCGCATCGGGTTGAATCACGCCTTCGAACTGCGCATTGTCCAGGCGGTGACAGCCTTTGATCCGGGTGATCAGGGCGCTGGCCTTGGCGCTTTGGCCGGAGAAGGCAATCTCGCTACCCTTGATGTCCAACTGGTCGAGCCAGGTGTCGGCGGGCAGGCATCGGGTGAGGTCGTCGAGCAGCGCCACCAGCGGCGGCTGGGCCACCTTGCGCCGGGTCAGGTACTGCACCGCGCCACGGGTGGCGAGCAGTTGCTGACGCAGCGCATGCACCTCGGCGACCTGGGCCTTTTGCTGCTGGACGCTGTCGTACATGGTGTCGAGCACGCGCTGGCGGTCGTTGAGCCACAGCAACATCGCCGCGATCAGCAACGCGCCGCACAGCCACGGCAAACTGCGTTGCAAACCCTTGCCCGGCGGACGCGGACGCGGGCGCAAAGGCGCGGGCAGCAAGTCGATGCCCAGGTCGCCGACATCCACGCGATGCGGCTGCAGGCCGAGGGCGGCGCAGTCGCTGAGGATCTGATCGAGGCGCTCGCGCAGGATCGCCACCAGCGTCACCTGCAGTTGGGTCGGCGTGCGCCGTTCCTGGCGTGCGACGAAGTACAGCCGATCGGCCTCGAACGGCGTGTAGCGATCCAGTTCATAGCCAACCACGGCGCTAAGGTTGCGCGCAGCGGCTACGGGCAAGTGGATGGTTTGCAGCAGCACGGCGTCGGCCGCGAGCACCAGCACATGCCGCGCATTGCCCAGCGCCGACGCGACCGGCTCGCTCAACGGCCAGTGCCAGCGCTGCTCGGGCGGCTCGTGCAACGCCAGCCACGTAGGTACACACACGCGCAGCTCCGCGAGCCACAGGCGCCAACCTTGTTGCAGCAGGCTGCCACGCCAATAACGGGCGATGGGTTCCAGTCGATTCATTCTTGCCAACGCAACACCCGGTAGGGTTGTGCGCCGTCCTCCGTTGGGCTCAATAAAACCGTGACTTGCAGGCGTGCTTCATAGCCGCCGGGGCGTTGTGCGCGGCTGTCAACCACCAGCACCTCGCCAGGGTCGGCGCCCTGTGCGCTCTGCTGCGGCAGGTTGAGGGCTTGGCGCATCAGCGCGCTGGCGAACGCCGGAGCGGGCCGATCCAGGTCGCTCCACAAGGTGAGCTCGGGCAGCAATTGGCGGTACAGCGCCTGGCTCATGCCGGGCAATTGGCGCACTTCTTCGAGCACGCGAAACGGCGCCAGCCCCTGCTTGCGCCGTGCGTCCAAGGCCTTGGCCACCTGCGCGGCCTGGGCCGGGCTGGCGCCGCAGGCCAGGGCCAGGCGCGTGAGGTCGTGCGCCTCGGCGTTGACCAGGTACAGCTTGCCGCGCTCGCTGCGCAGGCTGACGTGCAACTGCGCGTCATCGAAGGTCAGGAGCCTTGCACGGCCGTCGGCGATCCAGTGCCGATCGGCCATCGCCAGGGCGACGCCGGCTTGCGCTGCGAGCTCCGTCTGGGTGTGCTGGCGATGCCACAGCGCCTGGCGACTTTCCAGCTGCACCCAACCGGCCAAACCGCCCAGCAACACACTGAGCAAGGCCAGCACCCACAGCACCAGCAGCAGCGCCGCCCCGCGTTGCCGCCTCATTCGCCCGACGCTCCGCTGGCCAGGTTCAAGCGCAAGGCAATCACCTGAGTGACCCACGGCACCGGCCCGTCGACATGCGCGGCGATCCGCACCGCAGCGGGCAAGCGCCGGGGCCACGGCCACTGGTCGATCCATCCGGTGGGTTGGCCCAGGGGCGATACGCCGCGATAACTGAAGCGCAGCGCCGCAAGGTTCGTCAGCAGCACTTGCGGCGCATCGCGGGAAGCATCGGCCTGCCGTTCCAACCGCGAGAACCCCACCTGCAAATCCTCGGCGACCCGTTGCAGGGTGAAGCGCTGAATCCCGCCGCCGAGCACACCGGGCAAGGTCGCGACAAACTGCAGACGCTCGGGCTCCCCTAAGAAAAACCCGGCGCTCTGGCGGTCGTCTTCGCTGACATCCAGCGGCAACGCCTCACTGATCGCGGTGCGCAGGAACTGCTGGGCGGCGCGCATTTCGTCCAGGCTCACGGTGTACTGTTGGGCCTTGGCCACCGCACGATTGGCGCCGAGCAACGCACCGCTGAGCAGCACCAGCAGCACCGCGAGCAAGCTCAGCACCACGAGGATTTCCAGCAGAGTGAAGCCCTGCTCGCGGCGCCTCACTGGCGCACCTTCAGGGTGCTGAACCGGGCCTGGCGCGGCCCCTCGCTGACGATCAGGTCGAGACGATACAGATGGGCTTGCTGACGCACGCAGGTCAGTTGCCAGTGGATGCCGTCCAGCGCGCCCTGGCTGACACCCTCGACCAGGCGCCCCGCCGCTTCCTGGTCCAGCACACTGAGGGCGGCATGGCTCAGGCGGTCGCTGTGAGCCGCTTGCGCCAACGAGCGCGCGCTCTGGCCGAAGGCGACCAGCAGCACCGTGCTGCACACCGCCATCAACGTCAGGGCGGCGAGCATTTCCAGTAACGTGAAACCGGCCTGGCGCTTCATGGCAGCGCCTTGGACTGCACGCTACCGGTCAGCCAGCCAACGTCGATGCGCCAACGCCGGCTGCCGTTGGCCAGCAGCAGATGGCCGCCGGTGGAACTGCCGTCGGGATAGAACTCCACGGCGGCGCCGACCTGTTCGGCGGTATGCACGGTGACCTGCAGCTGCGGCGGCCAGGCGTGCGGGGCGCGGCCCGGGGCCTGGAAGGTCAGGCGCTGCAGATCGAATTCGGTCCTGGCCACACGCGCCTCGACTATCGCCGCGGCCCGCGTGGCGCGCAGGGCGTCGACCATCTGTCCGACCACGCGGCGCTCGTTCGCCGCCTGCACGGCCTGGCGCACACCGAGCCCCAACAAGCCGACAGCGAGGCTGATCAACAGGATGACCACCAGCATCTCCAGCAAGGTAAAGCCGCGTTGGGGCATCGGCGGGTTATTCCCAGTTACCCAGGTCGACGCTGTAGCCGTCGCCGCCCGGTTGGCCGTCCTGGCCGTAGAAGATCAGGTCGAAGGCGCCGTGTTCACCCGGGAAGCGATAGCCGAATGCATGGCCGAACGGGTCTTTCAGCTCCGACAGCTTGGCATACGGCCCGGCCCAACTGCTGGCGTTGCCGGGCTTGTCCACCAATTGCTGCAGGCTGTTGGGCGGTGAGCCGACATCGAGGGCGTAGCTGTCGATTTTCATGCTCAGGCTGGCCAGTTGCGCCTTGCCCGCGCCGTACTTGCCCTTGTCCACATTGCCACCGACCTGGCGCACCACGATGGTCGCGACAATGCCCAGCAGCACGATTACCGCGAGCATTTCCAGCAGGGTGAAACCGCTTTGACGGCGTTGAGTTCTCATCGATCGGGTTCCTTGAAGGTTCATATATGGCTGGTCAGGCTCATCAGCGGCAGCATGATCGCCAGCATGATCACGGCCACCAGCAGCGCCATGACCACGGTGAGGGACGGCACCAGCGCGGCGAGCAGGCGCTCGATGCCGCGCCTGGCTTCGATGTCGAAGATGTCGGCGACCTTGAGCAGCATGCTGTCCAGCTCACCGGCCTGTTCGCCGACGTCAATCATTTGCAGGGCCAGGTCGGGCAGCAGCGGTTGCGCACCGAACGCACTGGCCAGGGTGCCGCCGCCTTTCACCGACTCGGCGGCCTCGGCCACTTGGGCCTGCAACGCGCGGTTGGTGCAGACCTGTCGGGCGATGACCAACGCAGGCAGCAAGGCCACGCCGTTGCTCAGCAAGGTGCCCAGGGTGCGTGTCAGGCGCGCCGCTTCGACCCGCTGCAACAGCGGGCCGAGCACGCGCAGACCGAGCAGGCGGCGGTCGTAGCGTTCGCGGCGCCGGGGGTCGCGCAGGCGTGCCGCCAGGGTGCCCAGTGCGACGCTCGACCCGGCCAACAGCAGCAGGCCGTAGGCGCCGAGGAATTGGCCGAGGCCCAGAATCACTTCGGTGATCAACGGAATCGGCACGTCCAGGTCCTGGAAGATCGGCACGAACTGCGGCACCACATACGCCAGCAACAACGCCAGGGAGCCGAGCACGCCGACCACCAGGAACGCCGGGTAGATCAGCGCATTGATCACCTCGCCGCGCAGCCGCTGGCTGCGTTCGAGGTAGTCGCTGAGTTGGCGCAGGGTGCTTTCCAGCGCGCCGCCGGCTTCACCGGCACGCACCATGCTCAGGTACAGCGGGGAAAAGGTGCTGCCCTCTTCTTCCAGCGCGGCGGATAACGGTTTACCCGCCTTGACGTGGTCACGGATACGCTCGATCAGTACACGCACTTGAGGCTGGCCGGGCTGCTTGAGCAGCAAGCCCAGGGAACGTTCCAGCGGCTGACCGGCGCCGAGCAACGTCGCCAACTGCTGGGTGAAACTCACCAACGCCGCGCCCGTCAACGGCCCCCGCCGCAAGGCATGGCGCAGGCCCTGGCGGCCGGCGGCGTCGATCTGCAACAGCAGCCAGCCGCGCTTGTGCAGGATCGCAATGGCGGCGCTCTGATCCTTGGCTTGCAGCGTGCCGCGCTGGGTCACGCCCTGGCTGTCGAGGGCACGGAAGGTGAACAGGCTCACGCGCCCTCACCACGGGTGACGCGCAGCACTTCTTCCAGCGAGGTGACGCCCGCCACCGCCTGGCGCAGGCCTTCCTCATGCAAGGTGCGCAGGCCCGCACGTCGGGCGGCCTGCTCCAGCGTCGCGGCATCGGCGTGGCGCATCAGCAGGCCGCGCAGTTCGTCGTTCATCACCAGCAATTCGGTGATCGCGCTGCGGCCGTGGTAGCCGCCTTCGGCGCCGGGGCGATAGAGCAAGATCGGGCGCTCATCGGTGAAACGTTGCAGGCCATGTTCCTCGATCAACTCCGGCGGCGCTTCGAAGGCGACGCGGGTCGCCGGGTCCAGGCGCCGCACCAGGCGCTGCGCGAGGATGCCGCTGACGGTCGAGGCGATCAGGTAACTTTCCACGCCCATGTCCAGCAGGCGCGTGATGCTCGCGGCGGCGCTGTTGGTGTGCAGGGTGGAGAGCACGAGATGGCCGGTGAGCGACGACTGGATCGCGATGCGGCAGGTTTCCAGGTCGCGGATCTCGCCGATCATGATCACGTCCGGGTCCTGGCGCACGATGGAGCGCAGCGCGCCGGCGAAGTCCAGGCCGATGGCGGGCTTGACCTGGATCTGGTTGATGCCTTCGAGCTGGTATTCCACCGGGTCTTCGACGGTGATGATCTTGCGCTCGGCGCTGTTGAGCCGCGCCAGTGCGGTGTAGAGCGTGGTGGTCTTGCCGGAGCCGGTGGGCCCGGTGACCAGCAGGATGCCGTGGGGCCGTTCGAGCACGTCGAGGAAGGCGGCCAGGCGCTCGCCGTCGAAGCCCAGGCTGGGGAAGTCGAACTGCACGGTTTGCCGGTCGAGCAGGCGCATGACCACCGACTCGCCGAAGCTGGTCGGCACCGTGGACACCCGCAAGTCCAGCGCCTTGCCCTGGATGCGCAGCATGATCCGCCCGTCCTGGGGCAAGCGCCGCTCGGCGATGTCCAGGCGCGCCATAATCTTCACCCGCGAGATCACCGCCGCCGACGAACTGGCCGGCGGCGCTTCGGCGTCGTGCAGCACGCCGTCGATGCGGTAGCGCACCTTGAGTTGGTTTTCGAAGGGTTCGATATGGATGTCCGACGCACGCTGCTCCACCGCACGCTGCAGGATCAGGTTGACCAGGCGGATCACCGGCGCTTCGGAAGCCATGTCCTTGAGGTGTTCGATATCTTCCAGCGCGCCGCCCTGCTCATCGAGGTTCTCGATCAGGGTGCCCATGGCGGAACGGCCCTGACCGTAATAGCGCTCGATCAGCGTCTCGACTTCAGTGCGCGGGCCGATGGCCAGCCACACCGGCACATCACAGGCGTAGGCCAGGGCCTGGAAGGGATAATGCTGCGTCGGGTTGGCCGCAAGCACGCGCAGCCCGCCGTGGGCCCAGCCCATGGGCACCACTTGGTAATGGCGCATGAAGCGCTCGGTGAGCGCGGGCAACGGGTCGAGCAACGGCGGCGCGGCATCGGCGAGCAACAGCGGCGCGCCGAGCAACTCGGCCCAGGCACGCGCCAGTTCGACTTCGGACACCAGCCCCAGGCGCGTGAGCAGGCCGAGCAGGTCACTGCCATCCAGGGACAAGCGCCGGGCGCGCTCCAGGTCGACGGTTTTCAGCCCGGCGTGCTGCATCAGCCACGCGCACACGCGGTCGGTGTGCGGTATCTGCGTATGGCAGGCATCGATGGGCATTGACGACATAGTGGGGTGTCTAGTTGCGAGAAAGTATGGCTATTTGGAACTACTGGATATAAAAATAAAATGCCATTAGTTCGCCACGCCGCAGTCGGAGTTAACTGGGTTAATCGACTGGAAGTTCCAGCGCTAGTTCCTGAAGCGGGGAAACAAACTGAAAAGAATAGCCTGCAACCGCCTTGAAACAGCCGCGAAAGCCTTGATTTAAAGCCTCCAAGCCGACACCCAAGGATTCAGCTAATTGCAATTAGCCACTTCGCCAATCAGAGCCTGGCGCCGAAGTTTTTCCTCGACGCGCATCAAGCTCCAACTTTCAAACAACCTTGTTATTGATCTTCATTGCCGCTGAACGCTGGGTTTGCCGCGTGGTAGCAAACACAGACGATCGGCCAGTCAGAAGTCGACCGTCGCCGACAACAGGTAAGTCCGCGGCGTCGACAAGGTCAGCCCCGGTTCGCTGTCGTCCGACGCGCCCGCCGAGCTCCAGTAGCGTTTATCGGCGACGTTTTCCACATTCGCGCGCAGGGTGATGTGTTTGTCATCGACCTTGAACGCATACCGTGCGCCCACGTCGATGCGGTTCCAGGCGTCGATTTCCTTGGCGTTGGCCTGGTCCAGGTATTGCGAGCTGGAGTAGATGCCGCGCGTGGTCAGGGTCAGGCCTTCGAGGCGCGGCACGTCCCATTCCGCGCCGAGGTTGACGTTGTACTTGGGCGTGGCCGGGGCGCGGTTGCCGTCGAACGTGCCGTTGGTGGTGTGGGTCAATTCGCTGTCGATGTACATCACGCCGCCCAGCAGGCGCAGGCCCTTGAGCGGTTCGCCGAACAGGCTGAGTTCCACGCCGTCGTTCTGGCGCCTGCCGTTGGGGCCGAACACCCGCGAGGTGGCGTTGGTTTCATAGGCCGGCTGCTTGATGCGGAACACCGCGGCGGTCACGGCGAACGCACCGGCGTCGTATTTGGCGCCGACTTCCACCTGGCGGCTGATGAACGGCGGGAAGATTTCATCTTCGTTGACCGAGGTGGAAGGCGCGACCTTGCCCTGGCTCAGGCCTTCCAGGTAGTTGGCGTACAGCGACAGCGCGTCGGTGGCCTTGAACAGGATGCCGCCGGACGGCGAGATTTTTTCTTCGTCGTAGGCGGTGTCGCCTTTGACGTTGTTGGTCCAGTCATCCACCTTCACCCGCTGCCAGCGTGCGCCGAGGGTCAGCAGCAGGCGATCGTCGAAAAAGCCCAGGGTGTCGGACAACGCCACGCCGCTGAATTTATTCTCGGTGTATACCTGCGCATCCTGGCGGATGGCGGTGGACGGCGTCGGTGTTTGCACCGGGTTGTAAAGATTGCTCGGCGCCGCCGCATAGCGTGCGCCGCCGTTGGTGAAGTCCATGTAGAAGTAGCTGGCCGCCAGGTTGACCTCGTGGCTCACCGGCCCGGTATGGAACCCGCTGCGCACGCCTGCCGTGGCGGTACGCACATTTTCATCGCGGCTGAAGTCGCGCGGCTGCACGCTGAAATCCCCTGCACTGTTGCTGACGGAAACGGCGTGACGCAGAAAGTCGTGGTTGCTTTTGCGCGCGCCGACACCGCCGTAGAGCATCAGGTTATCGCTGAGGTCGAACTCGGCATTGAGCGTGCCGAACGTGTCGTTGGTGCTGGCCTTGCTCCACGACTGCGCGTAGTTGCGGCGCACCTCGTTGGCGCTTGGCACCGGGGCCGCGGCGGCCACCTGCACGCGTTCCTGCGGGGCGTTGGTGTCGCGCTCGGTGTGGCCGATATCGCTGGAAAGGCGCAGGCGCTCACCGCGAAAATCCAGGCCCAGCACGGCCATTTCACGGTCGACACGCTGGTGGTCCCACTCGGTGTCGCCGGCCTGTTTCACGCCGTTGAAGCGCAGGCCGAACTTGTTGTCCTCGCCGAAACGCCGGCCCACGTCCACCGCGCCGCCAGCCTGGCTATCGGAGGCCCAGGTGCCGGTGAACGAGTTGATGTTCTTGTCGGTGGCGCGCTTGGGCACCACGTTGATCCCGCCGCCCACACTGCCGCGCGGCGAGATGCCGTTGATCAATTGGCTGGGGCCTTTGACGATGTCGACACGGTCGGCCATTTCCATGTCGATGGTGTAGGTCGGCAACACGCCGTACAGGCCGTTGTAGGCCACATCACTGTTGAACAGGCTGAACCCGCGAATGGTGAACTGTTCATAGCGCCCACCGGCCGGGTTGGTGGCGCGCACCGACGGGTCGCTGGCGATCAGGTCGCCGAGGGTCCGCGCCTGCTGGTTCTTCACTGCCGCCTGGGTGTAGGTGGTCATGCTGAAGGGCGTGTCCATGAAGTCCCGCGAGCCCAGCAGGCCCTGCGAACCGCGTCGCGCCACTTGCCCACCGGCGTAGATATCGCCGTCGGCTTCGCTGCGGGTCCCGAGGATGGCGGTCGGCGCCAGTTGCAGGCTGCTGCCCTGTGGCACCGGCACCAGCATGTAGGCCTGCTCCCCCATCGGCTGCAGTTGCAGGCCGGAACCTTGCAGCAGGCGGGCAAAGCCTTCTTCCACCGCGTACTCGCCGGATAAACCACTGCTACCGCGGCCACTGACCAGCGCCGGGTCCACCGCTAGGTTGACCCCCGACAACCCGGCGAAACGGGTCAGCGCGGCACCCAGGCTACCGGCCGGCACTTGGTAACTGCGGCGGGTGGCGGTGTCTTCGGCATAGCTGATCGGGGTAAACAGCGGGCTGGCGCTGAGGCTCAGCATCAGGCTCAGTTTGAGCAAGGGGCGGACGGCGGGCATGGGCGGAAGCTCTCGATTTTGTTCACTTACCTGGAATGACAGGCGAGGTGAAAAAAAGGGACAGGCTTCCGCGCTTTTTTCTAGCAAATAACCACTAAGGCTCAATCAACCGACAGGTTGACTCGACGATCCCGGCGCCGCGCAGTACCGCCACGGTGGCGTCGGGATCGTCCGTTTTCAGTGCAGGAACTTCAACCAGCCAGCCAGTGCCAGCGCGGCAAAGCAGGTCCAGCCCGAGAACAGCCAGCGCCACACGCGCGCACGCGGCACGAACCCCACGCCCCGCACAAAGGCCACACTCATCGCCGCGAACAAGGCCATTGCCAGCCCATGATCAGCTTTGCCGTCCGGGGTGGCCATCAGGGGCGGATAGAGCGTACACACCAGCATGATCGCGATCGCGATAAGCAAGCTCAGCGGGTGAATGCGTGAGGGCGCCGGAGCCTCGGCGACACGCGGCATCATGGCCGCGGCTCCTCACGGTCGCTCAGGGCACGCCCCGCTTCGTTCTCGCCCCACATCGCATTCAATATGGCCAGCAACAAGGCGAAACCGACTCCCAGCATCCAGGCGAAATACCACATAGTCTTTGCTCCTCTGATGGCGTTAGTAGGCCGAATGTTCGTTGGCTTTGATCTGTGCCACGGTGACCTTGCCGCGCATGACGCGATAGGCCCACGAGGTGTAGATCACGATCAGTGGCATGAAGATCAACGTGGCCCAGAACATGATCGCCAGGCTCAGATGACTGGCCACGCTGTCCCACACGGTCAGGCTTGCCGCCGGTACGGTCGACGACGGCATGACGAACGGGAACATCGACACACCAGCGGTGCTGATCACCCCGACCACTGCCAGCGACGAGGCGACAAACGCAGCCAGCGTACGGCGCATCAGCATCAACAATGCGGCACCGGCGGCGCCCGCCAGGCCCAGCGCAGGCAGCAGCCACAGCGCTGGATAATGACCATAGTTGGCCATCCAGGCGCCGGCTTCGCGTACCACGGTCTTGTTGAGAATGTCCGGCAGCCCGGCGATGTCCACCACCGAGGTAATGCGATAGCCGTCGATCGACTGCAACCACACCCCGGCAATGACGAATGTGCACATCAGCACCAGCGCCGCGCCAACCCCGCCCTTGATGGCGCGAGCCTGGATCACGCCTTCAGTGCGGTGCGCCAGGTAGGTACCGCCTTGCAGGGTGATCATTGCACTGCTCACCACACCGGTCAGCAGGGCGAAGGGGTTCAGCAATTGCCAGAAACTCCCGGTGTATGTCGATACCAGCAAGTTACTGAAGTGGAACGGTACGCCTTGCAGCAGGTTGCCGAACGCGATGCCGAACACCAGCGGTGGTACGGCGCCGCCGATGAACAGGCCCCAGTCCCAGGTGCTGCGCCATTTGGCATTGTGAATCTTGCTGCGATAGTCAAACCCCACCGGGCGGAAGAACAGCGCCCACAGGACCAGAATCATCGCCCAATAGAACCCGCTGAACGCGGTGGCGTACACCACCGGCCACGCGGCGAACAACGCCCCGCCCGCGGTGATGAACCACACCTGGTTGCCGTCCCAGTGCGGCCCCACGGTGTTGATCGCGACGCGGCGTTCCACGTCCGAGCGGCCGACGAAGGGCAGCAAGGTGCCGACGCCCATGTCGTGGCCGTCCATGATGGCGAAGCCGATCAGCAGTACGCCGACCAGTGCCCACCAGATAAGTTTCAGGGTGACGTAATCAAACATGGTGGAGTTCCTTCATGTTGGCATCGTGGGCATAACGGCCGGTTCCGAGGCTGCCCGGCCCTTGGCGGGCGAACTTGACCATCAGGAACATTTCAACCACCAGCAGCACGGTGTAGAAAGCGACGAAGCCTGCCAGCGAGCCATAGAGGTTATTGACGCTAAGGGTGGAGACACTCATGTGAGTGGGCAGCACGCCGTAGATGGTCCAGGGTTGACGGCCGTATTCAGCGACGAACCAGCCCAGCTCGCAGGCCAGCCAAGGCGCCGGCAGCATGCAGAGCGCCCAACGCAACAGCCAGCGACGGCGTGTGCAGACCGACTTCAAGGTGCTCCAGAAGGCCAGCCCGAACAGCAACAGCATGGCGAAACCCAGCGCGACCATGACCCGGAACGCCCAGAACATCGGGGTCACGTGCGGTACGGTGTCGTTCATCGCCTTGTCGATGATCTCCGGCGTGGCCTGGTTGACGTCTTCAACGTACTTTTTCAGCAGCAGGCCAAAGCCGAGGTCCGCTTTGTACTCTTCGAAGGTATCGAACGCCGCCTTATCAGTGCGATCGGCCCGCAGGGCTTCAAGCGCATTGACGGCGGTAATGCCACGCAGGATGCGCGCGCGGTTTTTCGCTTTGATGTCATGAATGCCCGGGATCTGCTTGCTCACCGAGCGCGTGCCGATCAAGCCCATCACCCACGGTACATCGACTTCCCAATTATTCTTGGACTCGGCTTCGTTGATGCTGGCCAGCAAGGTCAGGCCGGCTGGCGCGGGTTTGGTTTCCCACATGGCTTCCATGGCCGCCAGCTTGGTTTGCTGCGCCTCACCCACGGTGTAACCCGACTCATCCCCCAGCACGATGACGCTCAGCACCGAGGCCAGGCCGAACGCCGCCGCCACCCGGAAACTGCGCTTGGCGAACTCGACATCGCGATTTTTGAGCAAGTACCAGCTGGAAATCGACAACACAAACATCGAACCGGTGACGTAACCGGCAGACACCGTGTGTACAAACTTGGCCTGAGCCACCGGGTTGAATACCACGGCCCAGAAATCAACCATCTCCATACGCATGGTGATGTAGCTGAATTCCGAGCCGACCGGGTTCTGCATCCAGCCATTGGCGATCAGAATCCACAGCGCCGACAGGTTGGTACCGATGGCCATCAGCAACGTGACCAGCAAGTGGTGCTCTTTCTTCAGGCGATCCCAGCCAAAAAAGAACAGACCGATCATGGTCGATTCGAGAAAGAACGCCATCAAGCCCTCGATGGCCAGCGGGGCACCGAAGATGTCGCCCACGTAGTGCGAGTAGTACGCCCAGTTGGTGCCGAACTGAAATTCCAGGGTGATGCCGGTTGTCACCCCCAGGGCGAAGTTGATACCGAATAACTTGCCCCAAAAGCGCGTCATGTCCTTCCAGATGACGTTCCCGGTCATCACATAGACGCTTTCCATGATGACCAGTAGCCACACCATGCCAACCGTCAGCGGTACGAATAGAAAGTGGTAAAGCGCAGTGGCTGCGAACTGCAGCCGTGACAAATCCACCAGTTGTTCTGAGATCACTTGCTTGCCCCTTGAGTCGAGGTGGGTACACCGAAACGGTTGCCGACGATGTTCGGGTCGACACTGACGTGCGAATCCCGGATGAACAGCCACCACAGCACGCTCAGCAGCACGAGCTTGATCAGCACCGCGGTGAGTAGATGGCGTAGTAGGCGTTTGTCGGAAATAGTCATGTCTATGCACTAAGCACAGGGCATGCCAAAGCCAGATCTTCTATTTTTATCGTTATAAAACAATTGGTTATGAGTTTTTTAGCGGTAGCCCTGGCGCACCGCTGCTGGTCAATGCGCTGCCAGTCTGGCAGCTTGGCAGTCACTGGCAGTCGTAGAGGGTTAGGCCAGGCCTTGTTCCTTCAGGCGCCGGTACAAGGTCCGGTCGCTGATCCCCAGGTGCTTGGCCAGTTCGCTGCGGGTGCCTTTGAATGTGGCCAGGGCCTGCGCCAGCGTGCTGCCGTCGAACGGCGTCGAAGCCGCAGGCGCAGCCTGAGGTGGCGGCGCCACGGAGGCCTGGGGTAAATGGATGGCGCGGATGACCCCATCGTCAGCGAACAGGCTTGCTCTTTCCAGGACGTTGCGTAACTCACGCACATTGCCTGGCCATGAGTACTGCTGCAGGGCTGCCAGGGCTTCGGCATCGATGGTCAGTCGACGTTTGCCGGCACCACGCCGTTGCAGGAATGAATTCACCAGCAAGGCGATGTCTTCTACCCGATTGCGCAAGGGCGGCAAATGAATGGGGAAGGCGCTGATGCGGTAGTACAGGTCCTGCCTGAACTCGCCTTTTTCCATCATTTTTTCCAGCGGCTTGTGGGTGGCGGCAATCAACCTGAAATTGGCGTGGAAGGTCTCGACACTGCCGACCCGGCGATAGGTGCCCGATTCGATCAGGCGCAACAGTTTGACCTGCATGGCCAACGGCACATCGCCAATCTCATCCAGGAACAATGTGCCGCCCTGGGCGGTTTCGACCAAGCCGGGCTTGCGGGTGATGGCGCCGGTGAAGGCGCCTTTTTCATGGCCGAACAGCTCGCTCTCAAAGAGTGTTTCGGTCAAGCCCGAGCAATCCACCACGACAAACGGCCCGCTGGCCCGTTCGCTGGTTTCATGGACGGCGCGCGCGAACAGCTCCTTGCCGGTACCCGACTCGCCCAGGAGCAGCACCGGCAGCATGGACGGCGCCACCCGCTGCAGTTCCGACAGGGCAAGGTTGAAGGCCGGTGAACAGCCGACCAGCCCTTCGTTGCTCGGCCGCGCCGAGGCGCTGCGCACCAGCGTCAGGCGCTCAACATAAGCGGTGATCGCCCCATTTTCGTCGAGGATCGGCCGTAATTCGACATCGACATGCTCAGGCCCCCGAGGCGTGTGGTGGATGTGCAAGACACGATCCGGCCCGCGCTTTTCCTGGGCCTTCTTCATCGGGCAATTCTCACCCGCCTGGTCACAAGGGACGTCGTAATGGTGTGAGATCTGATAACACTTATGGCCGATAAAGGGTTTGTCAGCGCTGCCGAACTGGCGCTGATAGGCCGTGTTGGCTGCCAGGATGTTGTAGTCCGGATCGAGCACGATCATCGGATTGGGTTCGTGTTCCAGAAACGAAACAAGCGACTGCACTTGATCCGGGTGTGGGACGGCGTTGGCTGGGGTAGGCAGAAAAGTCTTCATCATGGCTCCTGGAATCCATTTTTCCATCCTGTTGTGGCACTGCCACCTCTGTCAAGGCACTGCCAATGGCAGAAGAATCCCCCAGATACAGGCCTGAATACCCCTATACAGAAACACAAAGCCCAATAAAATCAATTGGATATTAGGCTATTTCGGCAAAACCATGGCCTGGCAAACTTATTGCTATGTCAGTCCTTAGTCTAAGCGGCTCGAAAAAAAAGCCCCCCCTAAGGAGACAGTTCATGCGCGTCAAACTTCACGTCGAAGGCTTCTTCGACTCTGCCACCAACACCGTCAGCTATCTGGTACTGGACGAGACCACCCTCCACTGCGCGATCATCGACAGCGTATTGGATTACGACCCTAAATCCGGCCACACCGCCACCACGTCCGCCGACCGCCTGATCGCGCGGGTGAGCGAGCTGAATGCGCAGGTCGAGTGGATTCTCGAGACCCACGTCCACGCCGACCACCTGACCGCCGCGCCCTACCTGAAAGAAAAGCTCGGCGGGAAGATCGGCATCGGCAGCCAGATTTCGACGGTACAAAAGGTCTTCGGCACGCTGTTCAATGCCGGTAGCGATATGCCCCGCGACGGCAGTCAGTTCGATCACCTGTTCGTCAACGACGAGTCGTTCAGCATTGGCACGCTGCACTGCACCGCACTGCATACACCCGGCCATACGCCGGCCTGCATGACTTATGTCGTCAGCGATGGCAGCGAAACGGCAGCCTTCGTCGGCGACACGCTGTTCATGCCCGACTACGGCACCGCCCGCTGTGACTTCCCCGGCGGCAATGCGCGCACGCTGTTCCAGTCAATCAACAAAGTGTTGAGCCTGCCGGCGGATACATTGCTGTATATGTGCCACGACTACCAGCCGGGCGGCCGCGAGGTGCAATTCGTCAGCACCGTTGCCGAACAGCGCGAGCAGAACGTGCATGTGCGTAATGGCATCAGTGAGGAGGAGTTCGTGGCGATGCGTACCAAGCGGGATGCCTCGATGGACATGCCGACCCTGATCCTGCCCTCGGTCCAGGTCAACATGCGAGCCGGGCATTTGCCCGAGCCTGAATCGAACGGGATTCGCTACCTGAAAATCCCACTCAACGTCGCCTGACATTCCCCCCACCCTAAAAAAAATCATAAGAAAAATACCCATAACGGAGACACTTATGGATATCCGCCGCCTTGCGCCTGCTTTATCAGTATCAGAACAGATTTTCCCCAGCCAATTGGCCGAACTGAAAGCCGCCGGCTTTCGCGCCATCATCTGCAACCGCCCCGATGGCGAAGGCAGTGACCAACCGTTGTTTGCCGAAATCAAACGCGCCGCCGACGCGGTCGGCATCGAAGCGCACTACCTTCCCGCCGAGTCGGGCAAAGTCACCGACGAGCAGGGGATTGCCTTCGGCGAATTGCTGGAAACGCTGCCCAAACCGGTGTTGGCTTATTGCCGGTCCGGGATGCGCTCGACAACGATGTGGGCGCTGTCGCAAGCAGGTCAGCACGACCTGCCGCACATCGTCGAAAGCGCCAAAAAAGCCGGCTTCGATATGAAAGGCGTGATCCGGCGGATCGCGAACCAGGGCCGCACGCCGGTCGAAGTGGCCGAAGCACAACATACCGTGGTCATCATCGGTGCCGGCGCGGCGGGTATCGCCACCGCCTCCAGCCTGCTGGCCCGCGCGCCAGGGCTCGACATTGCGATCGTCGACCCGGCCGATGTGCATTACTACCAACCCGGCTGGACGCTGGTCGGCGGTGGTGTGTTCGATGCGCGCCAAACGGCGCACACCATGGGCACCACCCTGCCCCGCGGCGTGCATTGGATCAAGGCGGCGGTGGCGGCTTTCGAACCCGAGCGAAATGCGGTGATTCTGGATGGCTGCCGGGTCGTCAAATACGAGCAACTGATTGTGTGCCCCGGCCTGAAGCTCGATTGGCATGCCATCGAGGGGTTGTCGGAGACCCTCGGCCGCAATGGCGTGACCTCCAATTACCTGTATCACCTGGCGCCTTATACCTGGGAAAAGGTCCAGCAACTGCGGGGTGGCCGGGCGATTTTCACGCAGCCGCCGATGCCGATCAAATGCGCCGGGGCGCCGCAAAAAGCCATGTACTTATCGGCCGACCACTGGAAACGCAGCGGTGTGCTGGATGCCGTCGAGATCGAGTTCTACAGCGCCGGCGCGGTGCTGTTCGGGGTTCCCGACTATGTGCCCGCGCTGATGGAATACGTCACCGCTTACGGCATCGACCTGAATTTCGGCAACACCCTCACCCGCGTCGATGGCCCGGCGCGGACGGCCACGTTCAGCGGCGTGAACCCGGATGGCAGCCCCCGTGTGCTGACCCGTGAGTTTGATTTGCTGCATGTGGTGCCACCGCAGGTCGCGCCGGACTTCATTCGGGTCAGCCCGTTGGCTGACGCGGCCGGCTGGATCGATGTCGACCCCGCCACGCTGCGTCACAAAACCTTTGCCAATATCCATGCGCTGGGCGACGCGGCCAACACGAGCAACGCCAAGACCGCGGCCGCCGCGCGCAAGCAGGCGCCAGTGGTGGCGCATAACGTGCTGGCGGCCATGGGCAAGGCCAACGGCTGCGCGCAGTACGACGGTTACGGCTCCTGCCCGCTGACGGTGGAGCGCGGCAAGATCGTCCTGGCGGAGTTCACCTATGGCGGCAAGGTCGCCCCCAGCTTCCCGTCATGGCTGATCGACGGCACCCGCCCTTCCCGGCTGGCGTGGCTGCTCAAAGAGCGGATTCTTCCGCCGCTGTATTGGAAGGGTATGCTCAAGGGCCGCGAATGGCTGGCGAAACCCGAGTTGACCGACCAATGAAATCAGCGCTGAACGCAAGGAGACTGAGATGATCATCGTCTTACTGCTCGGGCTGACAGTCGGCGTGATTCTGGCCCTGACCGGCGCCGGCGGCGGCATACTCGCGGTGCCGTTGCTGGTGTTTGGGGCGGGCTTGAGCATGGCCGAGGCCGGGCCCATCGGGTTGTTGGCGGTGGGCCTGGCCGCGACGCTGGGCGCGGTGATGGGCCTGAAAAACGGCACCGTCCGCTACAAGGCGGCGCTGTTGATCGCCACCGCCGGGATCATCTGCTCGCCGCTGGGCCTGTGGTTGGCGCAGCGCACGCCGAATCGCCCGTTGACGATCCTGTTTGCCTGCGTGCTGATGTACGTGGCGTTCCGGGTATTCAAACGGTCGTTGCCGCCGTCCCCGGCGTCGAAGGCCGCCGTCGCGACCAAACCGCCGCCCTGTGTATTGGACGCCCAACGCGGCAAGCTGAACTGGACGGCGCCGTGCGCCTGGGCGCTCACGGTGTCGGGCGTGATCGCGGGCGGGCTTTCGGGCTTGCTCGGCGTGGGTGGCGGCTTTGTGATGGTGCCGGCGCTGCAGCGCTACACCAATTTGACCGCGCAGTCGGTGTTGGCGACGTCGCTGGCGGTGATTGCGCTGGTGTCGATGGCCGGCGTGGCCGCCAGTTCGGCGGCCGGGCATTTGCAGTGGGCCGTGGCCCTGCCGTTCTCCGTGGGCGCCTTGTTTGGAATGGCCGGCGGGCGCCTGATCGCGGCGCGGCTGGCAGGCCCGCACTTGCAACGCGGATTTGCCGCCGTGTCGATGCTGGTGGCGGTGGCCCTGCTGGTCAAAGCGCTTGGATCATGAGCGCGGATTCCCGACTTTCCAGGCGTGCGTGAAACACGCCTGTCAGGGTTCAACGTCACGCTTCGGTCGTGCCTGGCAGGCGTGGGCATTCGCGCGCCATCGTGGCAGCCGTTGATCACCCGGGCCGCCAAGATACAAGTACCCGCGCGGCACGTTATTAGATAAAGGCTAAATAAATATCCAACTTATCGACTGAATCGAATCACTGGCTTAATCCGAGAAAATACTATAAGTGCGCGCGCAACATTATAAATCGCATGAATATGCGCCCCAAAGGAATTGAACTTTACCGCCTCACCCGTTAGCCATTAGTCGAATACTGCCTTTCGCGGACAGCGTTTTATAGTGTGCAATAGAAAAACCATCCACTATTAAAATTGATCCTCGGTACTTTGAATGTCGCCCATCCCCTCTTCACCGAATACCCTTCCGATAAATGAGGAGCTGTTGCAATTACTCCAAGCGACGGCTAACGCCCAAACCGCCTGGATGACAACTGTCAATCATTTGGAAGCGGCCTGTGATGAGGTATGGCTGGCTCGCATGTGGGAAGTCGAACACCTTGAAAATCAATACAGGGCCTGCCAGGACCAGCTGTTTTCCTATCTGAAAAAAGCGATCAAGATCTAGACTTATCAGTACGGCCCTGCACTCTTTTCGGTCGTTCGCGCGCCGAAAACAGCGCCCGCCAGAACTCGGGCCGACTGAATATTCGACTAAAGTACAACGCCGCACTACGCGTGTCGGAAAAGCCACCTTAGTTGAATAGCCGACAACTCCGCCAACGCCCGACAGACGTGGAGCTGTATCCTTTCAGTCGCACCGCCAATCAATCTCCCTCGCATCCTGATATTTTTCATACATGGCCCGATTTGCCATCTGGATCAGCCTGACCGTCACACTAGTGCTAAAGCATTGGGAGGGATGGTCGACATTCAGGTGATAAAGGATCAATCAACCTGAGTTACTCACTGGAGTCCATATGTTCGGCTGGATCAGCAATATCCGAGTCAGTGCTAAATTAAGTTTGGGATTCGGCCTGGTACTGGGGCTTGCGTTGTTGCTGGCCGCGACCGGCTGGTACGCAGTGGTGACATTGACCGACCGCGGGCTCAAGGTTGAGGAAATTGCTCAGGTCAGCGATTACACCAAAGACTTGCGGATCATTCGCTTGCGCATCGGTACGAACACCCAACCGGATGCCTATCAACCGCTGCAGCAAACCCTGGATCGCCTCGCAGCCCACTTGGACAGTATCGGGGATACGTTCGTCGACCCACAGGATCAAAACCTGATTCAACAGCAGGAAAATGCAGTCAAAGGGTACGGGCAACTGCTGCATGAATTGGCCACCCCCAACATTGACCAGGCGGCCTTGTTTAAACGGATGGGCCAGTTGGGCGACGTGTTGCTCGACACCACACAAAAGCTGATTGAATCGCAAAACACCAAACGCGATACCGATGCCGCGTCCGCCAAGGCCTCGCTGAGCCTCGTCGCGACGCTGGCGCTGCTGCTGGGCGCGCTCGCCGCATGGGTGATCACACGGCAAATCGTCAATCCACTGCAGCACACGCTCCAGGCGGTGAACCGCATTGCCCGGGGCGATTTGACCGAGCATGTGACGGTGACCCGGCGCGATGAGCTGGGCCAACTGCAGTCGGGCCTTCAGCAGATGATGCTCAACCTTCATGAGCTGATCGATGGCATTCGATCCGGCGTCATTCAGGTTGCCAGCGCGGCCGAACAACTGTCGGCGGTGACCGAGCAAACGAATTCGGGGATCAGCACCCAGAAAGCCGAAACGGATCATGTCGCCACCGCAATGAACGAGATGACTGCCACCGTCCACAACGTCGCACGCAACGCCGAGGAAGCTTCCGTCGCTGCCTCGGCCGCCGATCAGCAAGCCAGCGAGGGCGAGCAGATCGTGGGTGAAGCCATCGAGCAGATCCAGCGCCTGGCGACAGAACTCAACCAG
The DNA here is from genome assembly GCF_002028325.1 of Pseudomonas veronii. Classification (NCBI taxonomy): domain Bacteria; kingdom Pseudomonadati; phylum Pseudomonadota; class Gammaproteobacteria; order Pseudomonadales; family Pseudomonadaceae; genus Pseudomonas; species Pseudomonas veronii. Next base: position 4,603,617 of record NZ_CP018420.1, read on the forward strand.
TCGGCAGACGCTGTGCGCCACCTCCAGGAACAGAGCGATAAAATCGGCGGTGTCCTGGACGTGATCAAAGCCGTCGCCCAGCAAACCAACCTGCTGGCGCTGAACGCCGCGATTGAAGCCGCCCGCGCCGGAGAGGCCGGCCGTGGTTTTGCGGTGGTGGCCGACGAAGTGCGCAACCTCGCCCTGCGCACCCAGCGCTCCACCGAAGAAATCGAGAGCCTGGTCGCCGGTGTGCAAAGCGGCACCCAAGCCGTGGCCTCGGGCATGGAAAGCAGCCTGTTGCTGAGCGAAAGCAGCGTGGAATGCACCCACCGTGCCGTCAGCGCACTGGAGAACATCACCAGCAAGGTCTCGATCATTCAGGCCATGAATCAGCAGATTGCAACGGCGGCGGAACAGCAAAGCGCCGTCACCGAGGAGATCAATCGCAGCGTGATCAACGTTCGCGACATCTCCGACCAGACGGCCAACACCTGCGAGGAAACCGCCGCGTCGAGTAACGAACTGGCGCGGCTGGGACATGAGCTGGAACGGCTGGTGGAGCGTTTCAAGGTCTAGGTGCGGCGGATCGCCAATATCGGTGCTTACAGATTCGTCCGGCGCGGTGGCACAGACACCACCGGTCGATCGGTAAACACCCTGTTGGCGCTGCGGCCCAGCCCATAAATCGCCAGGGCCGCCAGACCGGAAGGCACCACAAGCGCGGCAAACACTTGCGCGAAGGTCCAGCCCCAACTCAGCATCTGCGCGCCGGCAAAGGCGCTGAGGATCGCGCCAACACGACCGATACCGCTCATCCAGCTGGCGCCGGTTGCTCGCGCCTGCGTGGGGTAGAACGTGGCGGCCAGCGCATTCATGCCGACGCTCGCGCCATTGAGGCAAAACCCCACCATCCAGGCAATCGAGCACAGCAGCACAAAGTGCCCCGTGGCCTGGCCGATCGCATAGATCACCGCACCGCTCAACATGAACACCGCCATCAGCACCCGGTATTTGTTCCAGCGATCCATTACCCAACCGACGCACAGCGCGCCTGCGGGTCCGCCGATCTGGAACATCGCGGTCACGATGGCCGCGTCCGCGACGCTATAACCGCCGCCTTCTTTCACCAGGGTCGGTAACCAGCCGCTGAACAGGTAGACCAGAAACAACGCAAGGACATAACCGCTCCACAACATCAACGTGCCGAAGCGATAGGACGGGGACAATACGATCTGCATCGCCGAAGCGCGCATCAGCGGATGAGCCGGCAGGCAGAAGGTCGATTTCGCGTCGCTGACGCCCGGCGCGAGTTTTTCCACAATGGCGCGGATAGACGCGTTCGGCGCCTGCCTGGCGACCAGGAAGGCCACCGATTCAGGCAGTTTGAAATACAGCAGCGGCGCCACCAGCAGGGGCAAGACACCGCCCAGGATCAGCATGCTTTTCCAGCCGAAGGCCGGAATCATCCAGGCTGACAGAAAGCCGCCTGCGGCGGCGCCCAAGGAAAACCCGCAAAACGCCACCGTGATCAGGAACGAACGACTGCGCTGCGGCGCGTACTCCGACACCAGGGTGCTGGCATTCGGCATGGCCGCGCCGAGCCCCAAGCCCGTCATGAAGCGCAGTACGACCATGGTATTGATGTCCGGGGAAAACGCCGTCGCCAGCGTCCACAGACCAAACATGAACACACTGCTCACCAGCACGATCTTGCGTCCGTAACGGTCGGCCAGCGGCCCCGCGACCAGCGCACCGACAGCCAGGCCAATCAGCGCCGCACTCAACACCGGGCCCAACTGCTGGTGGCTCAAGCCCCAGTCCATTTTCAATTGCGGTGCGATAAAGCCCATGATTGCCACATCGAAGCCATCCAGGCCGATGATCAGGAAACCGAGAAATACGACCCACTTCTGAAAGCCGCCAATGGCGCGACTGTTGATCAGCGCCTGGATGTCGATGGGTTGAGTTGTCAGCATGAAAGTCACCTCTGTGTTGTGGGGGCGCCCAACCACTGCGCCCGCTTTTTTATTGGGGTGAAACGAGGATCGCGACCGGCGGCTCAAGCGCTGCCGAGACTGTTGAACCGCACCGGACGGATAATCCGGGTTTCCTGAGCCAGGATCAGATGCGCCGATGCTTGCAGGTAGGCCGGGAAGCGGGGGTCGCCATCCCGCGCCTGGCTGCGGCGCTCGAAGTCATCGAGACTGTCGTAGCCCCAGAGGTGAACGACTTGGTTCAATGGGCCGATGCTGCTGGTATAAAAACCCAGCGGCGCGCCCAGATGCTCCAGCAAAATCGGCATTGCCAGACGATCGAATACCTCGATGAACTCGCTCATGCCGCGTGGACGGATGGTGTAGATGCGGTGATCGATGACCGGTTTGTGAATCATCAGGCCACCTCCTGCTGGGGGGTGCCCGAGGCTTTTTCTGCAGCCACGCGAGCCAGGTGCAGGCCGGTGAGATAAGCGAAGGTCATGATCGGCCCGAGCGTGATCCCGGCAGCGGGATAGTTGCCGCCCATGATGCTCGCCCGGTCGTTGCCCACCGCGTAAAGCCCATCGATCGCCTGGCCTTGTTGGTTGAGCACTTCGCCGCGCACGCTGGTGTTGATGCCATCGAAGGTGCCGAGGTCGCCCATGATCACTTTGAGGGCGTAGTAAGGGCCTTCGCCAATCGGCGCCACGCACGGATTCGGCAGGTTCTGCGGGTCGGCGAGGTAGCGGTTGAAGGTGGTGCTGCCACGGCCGAACTGCTGATCCACGCCCTGCCCCGCCGTGCGATTGTAGTCACGCACGGTCTGTTCCAGGCCGGCCGCGTCGAGCCCGGCGTTGCGCGCCAATTCAGCCAGGGTGCTGCCGCTGTGCAGGTAACCGTTGCGCAGCAATGGCGCGAGGGGCATCGGTGCCGGCTTGGCATAACCCAGCCCGTACTTGGCCATGGTCCGGCGGTCGCAGATCAACCACATGGCGGTTTCAGCCTGGTGGGCGCAGGCGTCAATCATTGCCGCGCCCACGTCGTGATACGAGTTGGACTCGTTGGTGAACCGTTGGCCATTGCGGGTCACGCCGATCACTCCGGGCTTGTAGCGATCGAGCAGATGCGGGAAGGCGGTGAACCTGCCGTTACCCATCGGCACTTTCGAGACGGGCATCCAGGCAGCAGGCGCTTTGAGCCGTATATCGACGGTGCCGCCCAAGGCCTCGGCCATGCGCGCGCCATCTCCGGTGTTGGTCTGCGGCACCGGGGAGAAATGCTCGCCACCGCGGCGCACATGGGGATAGGCCTGCTTCAACCGTTGCAGATCATGGGAAAACCCGCCGCTGGCCAGCACCACACCGTAGCGGGCTTCAAACCGCACTTCACCGCCCGCGGTCTGAGCGACCACGCCATTGACCCGGTCTGCGCTTTTCAACAATTGCTGCGCACTGGTTTGCGTCAGAATCGGAATCCCCAGGTCCAGTGCCGATTTCGCCAGCCGCGCGGCCAAGGCATTGCCGCTGGTCACCTGAATGCCGCGCCGGTAAAGCAGCAACTCCTTGGCATGCGTCATCAAGCGCTTTGCGACATAGAGGAATGAGGTCAGGGATTTGGTGGCATTGAAGAAATGCTTGAGGTCGGCATTCGACGAATTGAACATCATCCCAATGAACGTGATGGTTTTGAGCGGCGGCCGCAGGCGTGCCATGTCGGCCCCAAGCTTGCGGATGTCGAAAGGCGCGGCGAGGATCGAACGGCCAATATCGACGCCACCGGCCACGTCCGGGTGATAGTCCGGATAGAGGGTGGGGACGAACTGGACCTCGGTCTCTCGCTGGAAAAAGTCGATCATCCGCGGCGCGTTATCGAGAAATGCATCGACGGCCTCGGCATCGTAGAAATCGCCCGTTTCGTGCTTCATATAGGTCAGCGCGGCCTCGCGGCTGTCCGGGATGCCGTTGGCCTGGGACAAGGCATTGCCGGGAATCCACAGCACCCCACCCGAGAAGGCGGTGGTGCCGCCGAAGAACGCATCCTTTTCAATCACAATGACTTCCAGCCCCTGCTTGCGCGCCGTGATGGCGGTCGCCAGGCCACCGGCACCGGCGCCGATCACCAGTACGTCGCACCGGCGGATCGCCGCGGTTGTTGTCGTCGTCATAGTCAGTCTCACTCGGTAAAAGCCAGCCGAACGGCAGCCGTCGTCGCCATCGACAGCACGACAGGCGAGGGTTCGCTGGGGGATTCGGAGTCGACCGTCATCGGCCGAACGGAGGTCAGGCCTGGCGGCTGATCGTGGGTGATTCGTAGCCGGGGCGAGGGATCAACGCCATCAACATACTTTCCAGGCCTCCATCGACGGTCAACTCGGCAGCGTTGACATAACCTGCCCGCGGGCTCGCAAGGAACAGGACGGCATCGGCTATGTCCTGCGGCTCGCCGATCCGCTGGTTGGCGGTCATCGCCTTGCGCTCTTGCTCGACCTTGGGATCGGCGTAGAACGCTGCCGACAGCGGCGTGCGGATCAGGCCCGGGCAGATGGCATTGCTGCGGATGCCCCGCGGCCCCCACTCCGCCGCTATCTGCCGAGAAAGCATGGCGACCCCGGCCTTGGCTGTACTGTAGGCACCGCTGAAGGTTTGCGGGTAATGCGCGGCGATTGACGCGATATGCACGATGCTGCCGCTTTGTCGGGCCAGCATCAGGCGCCCGAACGCCTGGGCACACAGCAGATAGCCCGTCAGGTTGACCGACAGCACCTGGTTCCATTCGTCCAGGGTCAGCGTTTCAAGTGCCCCGGCCTGCAGCACGCTGGCGTTGTTGATCAGCACATCGCAACGCCCATGGAGCGCCTGCACTTGCTCCGCGGCCTGTTGCACGCTAAAGGGATCGGCAATATCGCAGTGCAACACCGAGACATCCGCTTCACTGTTTTTCGCAAGCTCGGCGGCCAGTTCACGGCATTTCCGTTCGTCGCGATCGAGCAGCACCACATGGGCATTCTGGCTAACCAGCGCGGCGGCGATCGCAGCGCCGATACCGCCAGCCGCGCCAGTGAGGACACAGACTTTGGCCTCGAGGTTCAGCCAGTTTTTCGGCAGGTCGTTATTATTCATTGTTATCTCCAACACGCATTTCAAGACAGTTCGCCCACTGCATGGCAAGCAGCAGGCGAGGCTCAGCATAGAAGCGTGGGACGACTCACAAGAATGGACAAAACCTTCAACCGTAGAGACTTTTACGACAAATCAGCGGCAAATTGCCCTACGCGCGGATTCTTCGCTAAGGTAGAAAACACGTGCCTGTAGACCATAAGAATAATGAACAAGATTCCCAGCTATGCCCTGTACGGCGAGGCGGCGGCGCCGATATGGCACGACTCCCTGCATGTCGAGTCAATCTCCCTGCGCTCCGGCGCCTATAACTGGGAGATCGCCGCTCATCGCCACGATGGGTTGTTGCAGATGCTGTACCTGCAAAGCGGCGAAGGCGAGGTGCTGCTGGACAACCAGCGGGTCGAGGTCAAGGCCCCGTGCCTGCTGTTCATCCCTGAGCAGATCGTGCATGGCTTCGCCTGGCACGGCCGGGTCGAAGGGCATGTGATCACCGCCGTCCAACACCCGCTGGAAAGCATCGTCCAAGTGCTCTCCCCTGGCCTGTTACCGCAGATCCAGAAACCCTGCGTAGTCGCCCTGCCGCACTGGGCGCCGGCCGATGATCCGCTGGAGCCTCTGTATCGGGCGTTGTACGGCGAATACCACGGACGCGGTCGGGAACACATCGCGTGCAGCATGTCGTTATTGTTGGCGCTGGTGATCCAGATGCTGCGCCTGAGCGAGTACAGCCACGACCTGCATGCACACCGTCATGATCGACGCAGCCAGCAGGTCATTGCCTTTCGCGAGCTGGTGAACAGGCACTTTCGCGAGCATCTTTCGCTGCATGACTATGCCGGTTTCCTGGGGGTCACCGTCGTCACATTGGGCCGGCTGTGCCACGAACAACTCGGCATGACCCCCATGACCCTGATCAACGCCCGGCTGATCCTCGAAGCCAAACGCGAGCTGGCCCATTCGGCCCAAAGCGTGAAGCAGATTGCCCATGGCATGGGCTTTTCCGATGTCGGTTACTTCAGCCGCTTTTTCCGCAAGCACGCCCAGTGCAGCCCGAGTGAGTTCCGCCTTCAAGCCCAAGCCACACGTCACGCAACGTGACGCTCTCAGTCAACTCTGACCGTTGTGTTCAAGCAACCCGAAAGCTCGAGAATTAAAGTTGAAGCGCCAGGGGAAGCTACCCCAGCTCACAACTCCAATAATAGAGCGACGTCAATGAGACTGACACAATCCTTGCCAGCGTGCCTGACACTCAGCTTCGTATCACTTGCCGTCTTTGCGGCAGAGGGCCCTCCTCCCCCCTCCGTGAGCCAACCCAGCGGTATCAACCTGGGCGGTACCAGCTTTTATGATGGGTTCGCAGGCCCCCCCGGGCTAACGCATCAGACCTATCTGAAGTTCAGTACATCCAGCAGCGTTCGTGACAATGGCGGCAAGGACAACCGCAACTTCGATAACCCGAAGATCAACGTCATTACCCTGATCAACCAATTCAGCTATTACTCGCCCGACACCATCGGCGGCGGCGCGCACTTGGGCTGGAGCCTTTTGGTGCCCGTGGTCTCCCTGGACGGCGACTTTGGCGACAACGGCGTAAAGCTCAAGGACAACGGCGTCGGCCTGGGCGACGTCACTGTCGGCCCGCAGATCCAGTTCGATCCGATCGTCAACGCCGAAGGCCGGCCGGTGTTTGTGCAGCGCGTGGCCTTCGATACGATCCTGCCCACCGGCAAGTACGACAAACACAAGGACTTGAATCCCGGCTCCAATTACTTCTCCTTCAACCCCTACTGGGCCGCGACCCTGATGCCGGCGCCGCGCTGGGAAGTGAGTTGGCGCTTGAATTACTTGTACAACTTCAAGAACAACGACCCGGCAAGCAGTTCGGCGCAGTTCTTTGAAGGGCGGCCGGTACACGACACCCAATCGGGTCAATCGGCGTGGGCCAACTTTACGGCTTCGTATGAGGTGTTCCCGAAGGTTTCAGTCGGGATCAACGGCTATTACTTCAGGCAGATTTCCGATGACCAGGTCAACGGCGACCGCCTGAGCAATTCTCGGGAAAAAGTACTGGGCATTGGCCCCGGCCTCTTCTGGAAAATGACCGAAGACCAGGCCTTTTGGCTCAATACCTATAAAGAGACCGGCGTGGAAAACCGCAGCAAGACGGATTACGCCGTGCAGGTCCGCTACGTTCACAAGTTCTGACTGAGGTGATATGCGATGAATGCGCTCGACTCCATCGACAGCAAGAAATCACTGGGCGCTATTTGCCTGATGATGGTCATTTCCCTGGGAACGCTGCAGATCCAGCCGATCCTGGGCGGCGCGTTGATTGATCAACTGGGGCTGCCGCTCAATGCCATCGGCGCGATCTTCGCCGCCGAGTTGATCGCGATGGCCATCGCCTGCGGCGTCTGTGCTCTGTTCATGGCACGGGTCGACCGCCGCCGCTTTGCGCTGGTTGCCTTGCTGATCCTGGCCGCCGGCAACCTGGCGAGCACACAACTGCACAGCCAGGCCTGGCTGATGGTGTTCAGGATCATCTGCGGCGCCAGCGGTGGCGCGGTCATGGCGGTGGTGTATGCGACTGCGGCGCTGCGCAGGTCGAAAGACGCGACATTCGCCGTGATCAATATCGGCAACCTGCTCTGGGGCATGCTGCTGGTGACGTCCATGCCCATGCTCTTGCAGGCGTTTGGCGTGCAGGGCGCGTTTTCCTTGCTGGCCATCACCAGCCTGTTCGCGGCGCTGGGTTGCTGGAAAATCCCCAGGCACTACCCTGACGCCCATCGCATCGCCCAGGGTGCGGCTCAGCCGTTCGGGCTGACTGCCGTACTGCTGATCCTGTTGTTTGCACTGTTGTTTTTCGGGCACTCCGCGCTGTGGGTGTATCAGGAACGAATTGGCAAAAGTATTGGCCTGGAACCCCAGCAGATCGGCGCCATCCTCGGCGGCAGCATCCTTGCAGGGGCCCTGGGAGCCGGGCTCTCCGGGCTGTTGGGGCGCCGCCTGGGTTTGCTGTTTCCGCAACTGCTGAGCTTTGGCACCGCGTTGCTGGCGACCCTGGTGATGGTCTATGGCGACAGCACCGTCGCGTTCGCCGCCACGGCGTGCCTGATCCATATGGTGTGGTTTTTCAGCCTGCCCTACCTGCTGTCGATGGCGGCCGAACTGGACCCTTCCGGTCGATTGGCCGGCCTGGGCAACGCGGCGATTTTTGTCGGCCAAGGGCTGGGCCCGTTCGGTGCCGCGCTGGTGGTCGGCGAAGGGCATTTCCGGGCCGTGGGGTGGCTGGCAGCCTCGGCGTATGGAGTGGCCTTGATCATTTCGTGCCTGGTGGTGGCGCGCTTTCGTCGAGGCCTCAAACCGCGCGCGCCGGCCCTGTCGCCACAATCTGCCTGAATACCCTGCCCTGACGTGAACCCACTGGATCAATGAGATGACGCGATGAATATTCCATTTCCCAAAACCCCCGAGTTTTCCGGCGCGCTGTATACCCCCAGCCGCGTAGAAGCCGACGTGTTCGACCTGGAGATCGAAGGCGCTGTGCCTGAGGCGATTCGCGGGACCTTTTATCAAGTCTCGCCGGACCCGCAATACCCGCCCATGCTGGGCACGGATATCTTCTTCAACGGCGACGCCATGGTCAGCGGCTTCTATTTTGCCGATGGCAAGGTCTCGTTGCGTCGGCGCTATGTGCTCACCGATCGCCTGGTCGCCCAGCGCCGTGAAGGGCGTTCGCTCAACGGCGTCTATCGCAATGCCTACACCAACGACGCGCTCGCGGCAAAAAACAACACCACGGCCAACACCTCGGTGATCCCGCATAACAACGTCCTGCTGGCACTCAAGGAAGATGCCATGCCGTGGGCACTGGACCCGCAGACGCTGGAGACCCTCGGCGAGTGGAATTTCGACGGGCAGATCGACTCAGCCACCTTCACCGCCCATCCCAAGCTCGACCCGGTGACCGGAAACCTGCTGGCCTTCAGCTACGAAGCCAAAGGCGACGGCACACCCGACATGGCGTATTTCGAAATTTCGCCGCAGGGCAAACTGCTGCACCAGATCTGGTTCCAGGCGCCCTACGCCGCCATGGTCCACGACTTCGCGGTCACCGAGCATTATGTGGTGTTCCCGCTGATCCCCCTGACGGTGGACGTCGAGCGCATGAAACAAGGCGGCCAGCATTTCCAGTGGCAGCCCGAACTGCCCCAGCTGTTTGCCGTGGTGCCGCGCCACGGGGACGCGCGCGAGGTGCGTTGGTTCAAAGGGCCCAAGGACGGCTTCCAGGGCCATACCCTGAACGCGTTCGACGAAGACGGTAAAGTCTATGTGGACATGCCGGTCACCGGCGGCAACGTCTTTTACTTCTTTCCTCAGGCGGACGGTTTCGTACCGCCGCCGGAAACCCTGGCGGCCAGCCTGATGCGCTGGGTCTTTGACCTGAGCAGCGCACAGGACGAACTGCAACCGCAGGCGCTGACGGACTATCCCTGTGAATTTCCCCGCTGCGATGACCGTTACATAGGCCGCAAATATGAACACGGATTCCTGCTCGCCTTTGATCCGCAGCGGCCGTATAACTCGGCGAATGGCCCGATGCCGTTTCAGTTCTTCAACCTGCTGGCTCACATCAACCTGACAACCGGTGTCACCGACGCGTGGTTTCCCGGTGACAGCGGGTGCTTTCAGGAACCCATTTTCATTCCACGCTCCGCCGCGGCAGCGGAAGGCGATGGCTACGTGGTCTGCCTGCTCAACCTGATTGTCGAAGGGCGCAGTGAACTGGTGGTGCTGGACTCCACTGACATGGCGGCCGGCCCCATCGCCCGCATCAAAGTCCCATTCCGTATGCGGATGTCGCTGCACGGCTGCTGGGCACCGCGCTAAATCGGCATAGCGTTCCCCTCCCCTCCAATAGCCACGCCCGTAGCCATCCCATACTGGAATGGCACGGGCTGCTTGGCGTTTCAGGCAGCAATCCGATCACCGAACAGAAAAATAACATTTATTCCGAAATGCAGGATTTATACAAAAATCCCACTTTACAGGATTAATTCGCAAGACTAGATTGAGCCCATTGCAGCCCATCTCACGCTCCCCTTTCCGAGAGGACACTTCATGAAATTCGCGAGCTTTATCGTTCAAGGCCGTACCACCTACGGGGTGGTCGAGGGCGCTCAGGTGATTGACCTGGAATCGGTCAAATCCACCTTTGGCACCGACCTCAAGCAAGCCATCGCCATCAATCGCCTGGGTGAACTGACGCCGACCATCCTGGCCGCGCTGCCACGCGTAGCGTTGGCGGACGTGACGTTCCTGCCAGTGATCGCAAACCCGGGCAAAGTGCTGTGCATTGGCATCAACTACGCCACCCATGTGCGTGAAACCGGTCGGGAGATGCCGACCTACCCGATGATTTTCACGCGTTTCGCCGACAGCCAGGTTGCACACCTGCAACCGATCATTCGCCCAAAGGTTTCGCATAAGCTGGATTTCGAAGGCGAACTTGCAGTGGTCATCGGCAAAACCGCGCGCCACGTCAAGGCTTCGCAGGCGCTGGAGTATGTGGCCGGTTATGCCTGCTACAACGATGGCAGCGTCCGCGACTGGCAGAAGCACACCATCCAGTTCGTGCCGGGCAAGAATTTCCCGGACACCGGCGGCTTCGGTCCCTGGCTGGTGACTTGCGATGAGATCGGCGACCCGCAGGACCTGGAATTGACCACGCGCCTGAACGGCCAAGTGATGCAACACACCCGCACCAGCGACATGATTTTCGACGTGCGCCACCTGATCGAATACTGCTCCACCTTCACCGAACTGGCGCCCGGCGATGTGATTGTCAGCGGCACCACCGGTGGCGTCGGCGCATTCCGTGAACCGCCGGTATGGATGAAGCCCGGCGATACCGTCGAGGTCGAGATATCGGGCATCGGCATCCTGCGCAACAGCATCGCCGATGAACAATAAGCCATGAAGCCATTACCTGAATCAGAACACCTGCCGGAGCAGGACGCCGACAGCAAAGGCTCAAGCCTGGAGCGCATGCTGCGGGTGCTGGATCTGTTTACCGAGACCAGCCCGATCTGGGCGGTCGACGAGATGGGCGCTGCGCTGGGTTACACGCGGTCGACCATCTACCGCTACGTGCGCGAACTGGCTGAGGCGAACCTGTTGTTTCAGGTCGAAGCCGGCCGCTACGCGTTGGGCGCACGGATTATCACCTGGGACCGCCAACTGCGCCTGAGCGACCCGCTGGTACGCGCAGCGCAAGCCCTGGAACAAGACCTGCCGCGTTGGAGCGAGCAACAGGTGTGGCTGATCTGCCGGCTGTTCAAGAACCAGGTGGTGTGTATCCACCAGCATGGCGACTTGTTCAGCGAGGTCAGCTACTCCCGCGGCTCACCCAGGCCGCTGTTCCTCGGCGCGACCTCGAAGGCGATCCTCGCCAACATGACGTCGCGCCAACACAGTCAGCTGTTTCTGGAAAACCCCGATGAAGTGCGCGCCAGCCATCTGGGACAGACCTGGGAACAATTCCGCCGCTCACTGCAGCAACTGCGCCGCCAGGGCTATGTCGCCAGCGCGGCTGAAATTGACCCCGGCGTCTACGGCCTGGCGGCACCGATCTTCGACAACGACGGCAAGGTGGTCGGCAGCATCAGTTGCCTGCGTCCGATTCAGGAGCGCGACAACGCCCAGGAAGCGCAACAAGGGGCACAAATGCAGGCCCTCGCACAGGCGTTGTCGCAGCGCATGGCGACGCTCACCCACCGCCCCGCGTAGCCAGACTGAAAACTTTGGAAGGGAATAACAATGACAACCCTCAACAGCTTCAGCACCCAAGTCTTGATCATCGGGGCAGGCCCTACCGGACTGACCCTGGCCAACCTCCTCGGCCAGGCCAACGTGGACAGCCTGATCATCGACCGCAAACCCGGCACCGTGACCGAACCGCGTGCCGTCTCGATCGACGATGAATCCTTGCGCACCATGCAAGCCATCGGGCTGGATGACGCCGTGTTGCGCGATGTGGTGCCCGGTTATGGCGTGCATTACTTCACCCGCGCGGGCGGGCGTTGCTTCGGCAAGGTCGAGCCGACCGGCAGGTTATATGGGTTTCCCAAGCGTAACGCCTTCCGCCAGCCGCTGTTCGAAAGCACGCTGAAGACCGGCCTTGAGCGTTTTGCGAACCTGACCGCGCGCTTCAATCACGAGCTGCTCGAGTTCACCCAAGACCAGCATGGCGTGCACGCGTTGATCAAGGATGCCGATGGCCAGTTGCTCAACGTCAAGGCCAGCTACCTGATCGCCTGCGACGGCGGCCGCAGCCCGGTGCGCAAGCAACTGGGGATCGAGATGGTGGGGTCGAGCTTCTCCTCACGCTGGCTGGTGGTCGATACCGACCAGGATGACGACCCCTTCTGGCAGACCCGCGTGTACTGCGATGCCCGCCGCCCCGTGGTGGAAGTGCCCGGCCCACACCGCACGCGGCGCTTTGAATTCCTGCTCAAGCCGGACGAAACCGATGCGCAGGTGCTCAGCCCCGAATGCCTGCACACCCTGCTTCGTCCGTTCAAAGGCGATGCCCCGGTGTCCATCGTGCGCAAGACGGTGTACACCTTTCATGCCCGCATCGCCGAACGTTGGCAGGTCGGCCGCGTATTTCTCGCCGGCGATGCCGCGCATTTGACCCCGCCCTACGCGGGGCAAGGGATGAACAGCGGCGTTCGCGATGCCCACAATCTGGGCTGGAAGCTGGTCGCCGTGCTCAAGGGCCAAATGGCGGCGAACGCCCTGCTGTCCTACGAAAGCGAGCGGCGCGACCATGCCTGGGCCTTGATCAAGCTGGCCCTGAACCTTGGCGTGGTCATGGCGCCAGCCACCGTGCTGCGGGCTCGCCTGATCAGCGCGGCATTCGCGGTCATCGGCCTGGTGCCGCCGCTGCGCGATTATTTCCTGCAAATGCGCTTCAAGCCCAAACCGCGCTTTACCAAAGGCCTGGTATTGCCCGAAGGCAAGGCCGGGAAACTGGCCTGCGGGCAAATGTTTCCTCAGCCATTGCTGACCGATGCCCAAGGCCGCGCTCACCTGCTGGACACGACCATCGGTGCCGGCTTCGCCCTGATCCAATATGGCGACCTGCCCCATCCACGTCTCGATGAACTGCGACACGGTCTGTGGGACCACCTGGAAGCCAAACGCATCCTGATCCTGCCCGCACACGTTCAGACGCTACCGTCGATCCCCGGCTGCACCGTGCTGCAAGACCGCGAGAATGCGCTCAAGGACCTGCTCGGCGACAGCCAGAAGTTTCTGCTGCTGCGTCCGGATCGCTATGTCGCCGCCATCTTCGAGATGGCCACGCAAGACCCAGTCGCCGACGCATTGCAATCGCTGTTCGGCATCACCCTGACGAACAACTGCGCGGATCAGCCGGGCATGGCGCCCGTCTACCCCTGAACCTTCAGCCCCAGAGGTGTTTATGCAAACCTTGCAGACTTCCACCCCCGCCCGCCTGTGTTACCTGCACCTGGCAAGCAAAGCTCCACAGCAGCAGGTCGACTTCTATCAGCGCCTGCTGGACATGGACGGCCTGGCGCAGGCTGACGGCAGCTGGCTGCTCCAGGGGCCCCAACGGGCCATGCTGATTTCACCCGCCGACCATAGCGGCCTGCTCGCGGCGGCGTATGACCTGGGCAGCCAAGCGCACTTGAGTGAACTGCGCGCACGCCTGCTCGGCAACGGTTGTCAGGTCGAAGCGCTCGACTCGCCGCTGCTGGAAGCGGGCGCCTTTCAAATCCGTGACCCCCAGGGTCGGCAAACCCTATTTGGCGTGTCTCGCGGCGCGTCCACCATCGACCGCAAGGGCATGCCGGGGCGCCTGCAGCACGTGGTGTTCCAGACCACGGAGCTGGAAGCGATGATCGACTTCTACGTCAACACAGTGGGGTTCACCGTCTCGGACAATGTCGTCGACGAGCAAAGCGGCCAGCTCACCACCTGCTTCCTGCGTTCGGACGATGAACACCATTCGCTGGCGTTCTTCCGCGGATCGAAAAACGAGTGGGATCACCACTGTTACGAAACCAACGAATGGAATGACATCCGCGACTGGGGCGACCGCTTCGCCAAGGAGCGGATCACCTTGTTCTTCGGCCCGGGACGACATGGCCCAGGCAACAACCTGTTCTTCATGGTGGTCGATGCCGATCGCAACCGCCTGGAATTCTCGGCCGAGCTGGAGATCACCGAAGCCTCCCGCCCGCCTGGCGTCTGGCCGCAGGAGGAATACACCCTCAACGCCTGGGGACGCGCCTGGATCCGAAGCTGAATACGCTCAACCTAAAGGGTCTGCCCTCACCACCCTCAATCGACGCGGCTACCTGCCTCTAAGGTAAGACTATGACAACTCCAATACTCGCGGCCTACGCCATCAACGGCGACCAATACATCAACGGCACCTGGCGTGCGGGTCGTTCTGCACGACGCCTGGACGACCGCAACCCCTTCAACGGCGAACCCTTGCTGGAAATGCCCCTGGCCTCGGTGGCCGACCTGGATGACGCCTACCAGGCCGCCCAACGCGCGCAAACCGACTGGGCAGCGCTGCACCCGACCCAGCGCAGTGCGCAACTGGAAAAACTCGCCCAGGTCATCCAGAACCGCAGCGAAGAAATCATCGACTGGCTGATCCGCGAGTCCGGCAGTACCCGTATCAAAGCTGGCATGGAATGGCAGTTCACCCTCAACCTGGTTCGCGAATGCGCAACACTGCCGATGCAGGTTGAAGGCCGGATCCTGACCAGCTACAAGCCTGGCGAACAGAGTTTCGTGTTTCGCGAGCCGCTGGGGGTGGTCGGTGTGATCAGCCCGTGGAACTTCCCGCTGTACCTGAGCATGCGCTCGGTGGTGCCGGCCCTTGCGCTGGGCAATACCGTGGTGCTCAAGCCCGCCAGCGATACGGCGGTTACCGGCGGCCTGTTGATTGCCCATCTGTTCGAAGAGGCCGGGTTCCCGGCGGGCTCGCTGAACGTGGTGGTCGGCGCGGGTGCAGAGATCGGCGATGCGTTCGTCGAACACCCGATACCGAGCCTGATCTCCTTCACCGGCTCCACCGACGTGGGACGCAACGTGGGACGCATCGCCACTGGCGGCAAGCACATCAAGCGCGTGGCCCTGGAGCTGGGCGGTAACGCACCGCTGGTGGTGCTGGAGGATGCGGACATCGAGATAGCGGCGCATGCCGCCGTGGTCGGGCGCTTCCTGCATCAGGGCCAGATCTGCATGAGCGTCAACCGGGTCATTGTTGATCGCGCGCTGTATGCCGACTTCGCGGCGCTGGTGGTCGAGCGCGTGCGCAATCTCAAGACCGGTGACCCGGCCAAGGCCGATACGGTAATCGGGCCGGTGGTCAACCAGAGTCAGCTTGATGGCCTGCTTGGGAAGATCGACGCCGCCGAGCGTGCCGGTCTCAAGCAACTGTGTGGCGGCCAGGCGCGCGGGCTGGTGCTACCGGCCCATGTCTTCGGTGAAGTGGGCCCCGAGCAGGCCTTGGCCCGCGATGAAACGTTCGGCCCGTTGCTGCCGCTGATGATTGCGCAGAATCAGGCCCATGCCCTGGAGTTGGCCAATGCAAGCGAGTACGGTCTGTCCAGCGCGGTGTTTACCCGTGACATGGCACGCGGCCTGAGCTTTGCCCGGGGCATCGTAGCGGGCATGACCCATATCAACGACATCACCGTCGATGACCAGCCCAATGCGCCGTTCGGCGGCGAAAAGAACTCCGGTCTTGGACGCTTCAACGGCCACTATGCCTTGGATGAGTTTACCCGAGCCCATTGGGTCACCTGGCAAGCCGGGGGCCATCACTACCCGTTCTGATCGTCTGTCAGGAGCGGGCAAGGCTCACACCTTGCCCGCCAGCCCAAAACAAAAAAACAAAAGGCGAAACAATGAATAACCTAGCCTGCGTATCCACCGATCAAGTCGTTCGCTCTGATCGGCTGATGAAATGGAAAGAGTTCATGAGCGATCACCTGGGCCGCACGCCGGAGTATATAAAGCGCCTGGAGTCCACCAACATCGACCCGTTGCACAACGGCAACTTCCAGGGCCGCCTGGAATACGGCGACTTGGGCCAGTTGCGTTTCTGCCGCATGACCGCCAGTGCCCATCGCTATTCACGCCACCTGAGCAAGGCGCTTGATGTCGTCGACACACCGCGCATGTTGATACTGCAGGTCGCTGGTGTCAGTCATTTCGAGCAAGGCCAGCAAAACAGCACCGTCGCGCCGGACGAAATGCTCCTGGTCGACTGCGGCAAACCCTTCAGCGTCACCAGCACCCAGGGCTGCGAGCACTTTATCCTGCTATTCCAGGGCCCCGCCGGGCAACTGACGCAGACCGGCGACATGCACTTGAATGGCCGCAACGGGCTGGGGCGCATGCTGATGCACTTGATCAGCGACGCTTATCACCAATATCCCCTGCTCAACAGCCAATCGGCCGGGCTGATCGGCGACAGCATCACCGGGTTGCTGAACAATGCGCTGAAGAACAAACAAGATGAAAAGCAACTCGACCATGACTTCCGCTTTTTCAAACAGAATCGCCTCAAGGCGTATATCGAGCGTCACCTGGCCGACCGCGACCTCAGCATCGAGCGCATCGCCAACGCCGAGCAATGCTCAGTGCGCAGCTTGCATCGGGCATTTCAGGACGAGCTGGGGTGCAGTGTCAGCGAGTACATCTGGCAGCGTCGGCTGTCCCGTTGCGCCGAGGACCTGCGCAACCATGAACAGGCCCATCGCTCCCTCACCGAGATCGCCTATGCCTGGGGCTATGGCAGCAGCTCGCATTTCAGCCGGCACTTCAAAGCGACATTCGGCATGTCGCCCCGGTTGTTTCGTGACACCGCCAGCGACACCCGTGCCAACGCCACTGCGGCGTAACCCCAGGCGCCGTCCGCCAGCGCCAAGGCGTTGATGGACGGCCCCTGCGATCAATGCGCCTCACCGCCCGGCAAGGGCTGGTAACGCACCGATCAACCGTCATCCTGTACGTCGCCCCAGCGAAACCGTCAAAGGCACCCAGGGACAAGAAACCGGCCCCCCTGTTTTTCTCTCCCGCGTTGCCTTGCATGTCTTTCAGGAACTCAAGACCCGCACCGGAGAGTCTCAGTGCGCTGACTGATGCCTCGAACGGCTGCAGGGTTCTGGTGGTACTGGTTTTACCTTCACGGTAATGACCTGACCTCGACGTTTCGCAAAGGCTGGACGACCTAATGCACAACGGCCAGCCCCTAGCGCCTGGCGCGGTTGGCGCGACCCGCCATTCAACTTTCATAAAAGCTTAACGAAAGTGCTGCAGAGTTCGGGAGCCCGTTATCACAATGAGTTCCTTCGATGAAAAATTTGATGAAGTCTGCTGCACTCGCCGTTGCGGTTTCTCTTTGTGCAAGTTCCATGGCTTTTGCTGAGGAAAGCGTTCGTCTGAGCGGCTCAGGCGCTAGTTTCCCGGCACCGATCTACCTGACCTGGTTCAAGGATTTCAGTAAGAAAACCGCAGGCGTCACTGTGGATTATCAATCCAAGGGCAGTGGCGCCGGTGTGCAGGACTTCCTGAACAAAACCGTCGATTTCGCCGCCAGTGACTCGGCAATGAAAGACGAAGATATCGCCAAGGTTGCCGAAGGCGTGCAGTTGCTGCCGATGACAGCAGGTGAAATCGTGTTGGCTTTTAACCTGCCGGGCAATCCTAAAGAACTCAAATTGCCACGCGACGTTTACTCCAACATCTTCTTGGGCAAGATCACCAAGTGGAACGACCCGCAAATCGTTGCAGCCAACCCGGGCCTGAAACTGCCTGATATGCCGATCACCGTGGTCGTGCGTGCAGATTCCAGCGGTACCACTGCGGTATTCACAAAGCATCTGGCGACGATCAACCCACAGTTCCAGAAAGATTTGGGTGAAGGCAACACTGTCAACTGGCCTGCCAGCGACAAATTCATCAAATCGCCGAAGAACGATGGTGTGACAGCGACCGTGCGCCAGACTCCGGGCGCTATCGGCTACATCGAATACGGTTTCGCCAAGCTGGCCAAGGTTGACTTTGCCCAACTGCAGAACAAGGCCGGCAAGTACGTTGTCCCTAACGCAGAAAGCGGTGCCGAGGCCCTCGCGGCAGTGAAAATGCCGGAAAGCCTGGTGGCCTGGCTGCCGGATCCGGACGGCGCCAAGTCCTACCCGATCACGTCCTACACCTGGATGATCTTCCGCAAGCACAACGAGAACCCGGCCAAGGCCAAGGCGATGCGCGAAATGGTCGAATACAGCCTGACCGAAGGGCAGAAAATCGCCGACTCGATGGGTTACATCCCGCTGCCGAAATCGGTTGTCGATGAGGTTCGCAAAGCGTCCGCCAACATCCAGTAACGCACGTGAGGCCTCTCTCGGTATGCGCGCTCAGCCATACCGGGAGCGTTTCCCCCTTGTTCCGGAGTTAGCCTATGAGCACACCTTTTGTCGTACCGGTTAACCAGGATTCTGCCTGCCAGCCACCCTCTGCAAAGGATTTCCTGGTTGATCGCACCTTCCGTGCGCTCGCACGAATAGGGGTGATTCTGATTCTGGCGTTGGTCTTCGCCTTGGTATTCGAGGTGGGACGCAAGGCCCTTCCAGGCATGGAAAAGCACGGTTTTGATGTGCTTCTCGGCAGCGTCTGGGACGTTAACCAAGGCAAGTACGGCATTTTGCCGGCCATTTGGGGCACGCTCTACAGCGCCCTGATCGCGTTGCTGATCGCAGGCTTTTTCGGCGTCAGCATGGCGATTTTCCTGACCCAGGATTTCCTGCCGGCGAAGCTGGCAGCCGTGTTTCGAACCATCGTCGAATTACTCGCGGCCATCCCCAGCGTCGTTTATGGCCTGTGGGGGATTTACGTGGTGATCCCGACGATTCGCCCGCTTACGGCGTGGCTGAACAGCGAACTGGGCTGGATACCTTTTTTTGGCACGACCTTGAGCGGGCCGGGGCTGCTTCCTGCGGCGTTGGTACTGGCCATCATGATTCTGCCGACCATTGCGGCCGTGTCGCAGGACGCCCTCACCGGTGTCCCGATGAAAACCAAGCAAGCCGCCTACGGCATGGGGACGACCCATTGGGAAGCGATTCTGAAGGTGATGGTGCCATCCGCCGCCACCGGTATTTTCGGTTCCCTGGTCCTCGGCCTGGGTCGCGCGCTAGGGGAAACCATGGCGCTGGCCATGCTGGTGGGCAACGCGAACAACATCTCGCTTTCTCTGTTTGCCCCGGCCAATACGCTAGCGGCCTTGTTGGCGCTGAACTTCCCCGAAGCCGGGCCGAACGAAATCGAAGTATTGATGTACGCCGCACTGGTACTGATGTTTATCACGCTCCTGGTGAACATCATCGGTTCCATGATCATGGTCTATGCCCAACGTGGTACTAAATGATGACTGACATCACTTCCTCTACAGCCGCTTTACCAAGCCTGCAGCGCAAGTTTGAAGGCCGCGCCCTGCGCAGCCTGGTGTTGACCACACTGGTCTGGGGTGGTGCTCTACTGGCCAGCGTGCCGCTGATTTCCGTGCTCTACATGCTGATCACGCGCGGAGGGGCACGTCTGAGCCTGGAGGTATTCACCGAACTGCCGCCAACCGGTTTCGAGACCGGCGGTGGCTTCGGCAACGCGATGGCAGGCACCTTCGTCATGGTCGGTATCGCGGCGGCAATCGCGGTGCCGGTCGGCATCATGGCGGCCATCTTTCTGGCGGAACTGGGGCCAGACAGCAAGCTGGCAAACGCCGCGCGCTTTGCCGCCAAGATGCTCACGGGCCTGCCATCCATTCTGGCCGGGGTGTTTGCCTACGCGCTGGTGGTGATGACCACCGGTACCTATTCAGCACCGGCGGGTGGCGTGGCACTGGCGGTACTGATGTTGCCCATCGTCGTGCTGACGGCTGAAGAGTCGATGAGGATGGTGCCTAAAATCATGAAGGATGCGGCCTACGGCATGGGTTGTACCCGCTCGCAGGTCATCTGGAAAATCGTCTTGCCTACCGGCATGCCGGCGATCCTGACGGGCGTCATGCTCGCCGTGGCCCGCGCCGCGGGCGAAACCGCGCCGTTGTTGTTTACCGCGCTGTTCAGCAACTACTGGATTTTTCACGACGGCAGCCTGGCAGTCATGAATCCGACGGCATCGCTTGCCGTGCTGATTTACAACTTCTCCGGCATGCCCTTCGACAACCAACTCGAGCTCGCATGGGCAGCCTCACTGGTGCTGGTGATGATCGTACTGGTCGTGAATATTGTCAGCCGCATTTTCGGCAAGCCCAAGTATTGAGAACGGGAGCATCTGAATTTTGAACGTATCAACTGCGCAAATAGCCGCTCCGTTTGTCACCCAGGCGCCTGTGGTCATGGACTGCAAGCTGGACAAAATTTTCTACGGCAACTTCATGGCGGTACGTGACAGCCATGTGCCGATCGAAAAAAACAAGATCACCGGTTTCATCGGCCCTTCTGGCTGCGGCAAAAGTACCGTGCTGCGTAGCCTCAATCGGATGAACGATCTGGTGAAAGGCTTTCGGTTTGAAGGGCACGTGCATTTCCTTGGGCAAGACGTCTATGGCAAGGGCGTTGACCCGGTGGTCGTGCGACGTTACATCGGTATGGTTTTTCAGCAGCCGAACCCATTTTCGATGAGCATTTTCGACAACGTTGCGTTTGGCCTGCGCCTCAATCGCTACAAAGGCGACCTGGGAGACCGTGTAAAGCACGCCCTGCAAGGCGCGGCGCTGTGGGATGAGGTCAAGGACAAGCTCAAGGTCAGCGGCCTGTCACTCTCCGGCGGCCAGCAACAACGGCTTTGTATCGCTCGCGCCATCGCGACCGAACCTGAAGTGCTGTTGCTGGATGAGCCCTGTTCGGCACTCGACCCGATCGCGACGCGTCGGGTCGAGGAGTTGATGGTTGAGCTGAAGAAGGATTACACCATCGCCCTGGTCACCCACAATATGCAACAAGCCATCCGTGTTGCGGACACGACGGCGTTTTTCTCGGTTGATATTTCTCAGGGCACGCGCACCGGTTATTTGGTTGAGATGGGCCCAACGGCGCAGATTTTCGATAACCCGCGCGAACAAATGACCGGGGATTACATCAGCGGCAAGTTCAGCTAAACAGCAAACGTCCAGTCAAGACCGCATACCGCTATAGTGCCAAAGGTGCTTTAGCGGGCATCCGGTCGTTTTACCTGCTTATCTACCGTTTCCCAGGATTGCCAATGCCTGCACCCCGTCGTCTTGATTTACCTGCAATCGAACGCGCGCTACGCGAGGTGCAGAGCCGCTTTTCCGAGCTCAGCAGGCACTTTACCGAGCCGCGCGACCCCTTGACTGACGAAGTGCTGCACAATGTACTTGAAGGTTATGCGTTGATTGACAGCTATGTCGCAAGCGGCGTAGACCTGTTCGACCTTCAGCAACTGAACCTGATGCTGGAGATCAACGCCACCGTGCTCTGTGGTCGGGACCCGGTACGCCGACGGGAATACGCTCAACATCTGGCGGCGACCGAGGAACACTTCTTCAACAACGTCGAGGGGGGGATAAAAGACTTGTTCAATTGGTACTGTGCGTATCGCAGCGAATCCGTCTGGAAACGTGCAGCCGGTGTCTACGTGCGAATCCTCAGCAAGCCGCAGTTGTTTATTGAAGGCAATAACCGCAGTGGGTCGCTCATCGTCAGCTATTTGCTCATGCGCGCAGGTTTGCCTCCATTCGTGCTGACGCTGAAAAACGCCGAGGGCTACTTCAACCCGTCATCGGTCATACGCAACTCCGCCAAGCATGGCGTCAAGGCGTTGTATGAATTGCCCAAGATCAAGAAAAAGTATGCAGCCTTCCTGGAAGATCAGGCATCTGATTCAATGAAATTTCTTCTCAACGACAAGGCCTCGCCCCTTTACCAGGAGGGTCATCGATGAGCCGGTATCCCACGCTCGCTAAATGCCGAGCTTCCGGCAGCCGGGTATGGCACGCCATGCGGCGCGCCGTCCCGATGCACGGATTCAGGCGTCAGCGCATACGCATTTCGTTCGATATCGATGACACCCTGGCCTGCCAACTCCACCACTGCGCGGTCGAGCCAAGCCGGCTGCCGGCCTGTGTGCATCGTTGGCTGGGTGAACCACTGCGTATCGGTACACGCTCCCTGACCCAAGAGTTACGTCGCCAGGGCTGCAGTATCTGGGTCTACACCTCGTCCGGTCGCACTCCGTCCTACATCAGGCGTTGGCTATTGCTGTACGGCATCCGCGTCGACGGGGTGGTCAACAGCATGCTGCATAACCGTGCCCTGACGGTGCATGGCCTGTCGAACGCGCCCTCGAAATTTCCGCCGGCATTCGATATCGACTTACATGTCGACGATTCCGAAGGCGTGCGGACTGAAGGGCGTGATCACGGTTTTCGCGTTGTTGTCGTGCATCCGGAGGATGAGCGCTGGGCACAGAAAGTCCTCGATGCCGTGGCGGAAGTCCAAGCACAGCTCGCTTGGCAACAACCGTTCAGGAACAAGAAGCCAGCACAACAATGCTCGGAAATTGTGCCCTCGTGATTTTTAGTAACCCTGGCTTATCACCGCGGCCCATGGCTGCAAAAAAAACTTCACGGTCTGGACATTCTCTTGTGTGTTCATCGAAATCGCTCCATTGCCTTTACCCTAACCGGACACGTTGTGGGCCTGCGGGTGAGGAAGAGGGTATTCGCACGCCGCGCGGGTATTGGCTGGCAGTCAATTCGATCAAAAGCGACGCGCAACGCGATCTTGCCTGATGCGCAGGACGTGCTTAGGGCGCGAGTATTTCCTGAAGAAACGCGATGAATACACTGATGCGGCTGGAACCACGGTGGTTGGGCAGATACAGCGCATTGATGCAGGTGCTTGCACTGCCTGGGTTGACTTCATATTGCTCCAGCACCCGCGTCAGCCGACCTGCACTGACGTCCTCACGTACCAGCCAATCGGCCAATAGCGTCACCCCGCCACCGGCCAAGGCAGCCTCGCGCAGAATGTCGGCATTGTTGCTTTGCAGCCGTCCCTGCACATTCACGCGGATGACGTCCTCATCGCCCAGGAATGTCCAGTCGTGGTGGCCCGTGTGGTAATCGAAACGCAAGCACGGGTGCTCGAGCAAGTCGCGAGGGTGTCGCGGCAGTCCGGTTCGTGTCAGGTATTCGGGACTCGCCACCACCCAACGCTGGAAATAGCCCAGCCGCTTGCTGACGATGTCATCACTGACAACCGATGAACCAAGACGTACTGACACATCGATTTGTTCGCTGAGCAGGTCACTGACCTCGTCGCTCAGCGAGAGACTGATTTCCAGACCGGGATGGCGTTCAAGCAACCGCCCCAAGTGCGGGGCGATGATTCGCCGGCCGAATTCCACCGGGACACTGACCCGCAAACGCCCCTGAGCTTCGCTGCCACGGTCGGCAACGACGGCATCCGCGCCATCGATGGCCTCAAGGATCGCCACGACTTTATCGAAATAGTGCTGCCCCGCCACCGTGACGCTCGTATTGCGCGTGGTGCGGTTGAGCAGGCTGGCGCCCAACTCACTTTCCAGCCCCGCGACCTGCCGTGTCACAGACGATGTGGAGATGCCGAGCTTACGCGCCGCAGATGAGTAACCCCCACAGCGCACCGTTTCGACAAACATTTTCAGCGCCAGCAACTTGTCCATGCACGGATTCCGAGATCGAAAGGTAAAGGTAGCGACTGTGCATGACCAGGCAATGGGAGTCTTGCATGGCTGTGCTCAATGGCTTGATTGGTTAAGGAGGCTTGCGATCCCCCTATTGATCGGATGATAATCAAAATTGATCAAATGATCGACCGATTAATAGAGCGATGTCTCGGAGCGGGTACATGCCACGGCGAGAACCGGTC
This sequence comes from Pseudomonas veronii, assembly GCF_002028325.1. Classification (NCBI taxonomy): domain Bacteria; kingdom Pseudomonadati; phylum Pseudomonadota; class Gammaproteobacteria; order Pseudomonadales; family Pseudomonadaceae; genus Pseudomonas; species Pseudomonas veronii. Next base: position 4,627,686 of record NZ_CP018420.1, read on the forward strand.
GCTCTGAACCCGTGCAAGCACAAAGGCGCGCACTTGAACCCGTCAAGACAACAATAAAAAGGAGATCGACGATGCAATGCCCCTGCTGTCTTTCAAAGACCCGTCGCCAACTGCTGGGCATCATGGCAGCTACCGCCGGCGGTCTGCTGGTTACCCGTTTATCACCCGCCTCGGCGGCACCGATCAAGAAAGGTGCCGATGTCCCGGTGCGATCGGTGGACATCCATGCACATTACTACCCTGAAGAGTTCTTACACCTCCTGGGAAGTGAGGGCAAAACGTTCGGTGCAAGCTATACCCGCCAGGAGACTACTTTCAGCTTCGCCACCCCGGCCGGAGGATTGGGGCCATTGCCGTTGAAATTCATCGACGTGCAGGCGCGTTTGCTCGATATGGACCATTCCGGCGTCGACGTACAGGCGCTGTCCCTTAGCGTGCCAATGGTGTACTGGGCAGATCGACAACTCAATGCCCGCCTGGCACGTGCCTGGAACGATGCTGCGTCGATGGTCCATCGCCAACACCCACAACGTTTTGTGGTGCTGGCCACGTTGCCGATGCTAGAGGCTGACGATGCCATCGCCGAGCTGGAACGCGCCGCCGAATTGCCTGGGGTTCGTGGGGTGTACATGGGCACAAACATCAACGGCCTGGACCTGGACAATCCGCGCTTCGCGCCCGTCTTTGCCCGTATAGAACAGCTCGGACTCCCAGTATTCCTGCACCCGCAACAAACGGTCGGCGGCAACCGTCTGAGCAACTACTACTTGAGCAACTTGCTGGGCAACCCGTTCGATACCGCTATCGCGGCGTCACACCTGATCCTCGGCGGAGTATTGGATCAATACCCTCAACTGCATGTGTCATTGCCTCACGCCGGTGGGGCTTTGCCAATACTCGTGGGACGTCTCGATGCCGGGTGGACCTCACGCCCTGAGACACGACGCCTGGCCCAGAAGCCGAGCAGCTACTTGACGCGATTCAGCTACGACACCGTGTCGCACTCCGGGCCGGTGCTGGACTATTTGATCGCCAACGTCGGTATCGACCATCTGGTCCTGGGCAGCGACTACTGCTTCGACATGGGCTATGAACAGCCGGTGCGTTTTGTCGAAAGCGTAGGCTTGGGCCCGCGCGAGAAAGCGGCAGTACTCGGCGCCAACGCGGCCAGAATCCTGAAACTCCCCGTATAGCGTTGGCGAAACTCTCGATTTCCCTTTGGCCGGTTTGACCGGCCTTTTTTTTGCGAACCGTTCAAGACTTCACCAAATCGTCTCTGCCGTTCGCTCGGGATCCCAGCCAAGATGATCGAACCGAATAAACAAATACCGATCAATCATAACCATGGGCCCATGCAGCTTTAGATAAATCAGTCAAAAGACTATAAAAAACCAACCGACCCGCATTGCCGACAGCAAGCACTACACCCATTAAATTATATTGGCCCATCTGTAGACAAACATGGATAAACATCATTTTCGGTAATAATCAGTATCCCGCCTGAGCATTTCTACAAACAACCTGGCGACAGCATAATCAGCTCCAGAAGCAAACAAAGAGATCTTGTCCCCTCTCTCACTCTTACTGGAAGACACCCTGATGAAATATGCAATGCTCGCCTCACTGATGATGTTTAGCGTATACGCTTCAGCCCATGATGGCGCCAACAACAATGCCTCTGCCCCTGAACCTGAGCGGTACAATTATTCCGAACACCTGGATATCGCCAAGGTCATCGACATCACTACAGCAGAGGACACAAACAACGCTTGTGGCCCAGTGGACGCGCACATGGTGTATGTGGATCACAAGGGTATAACGCACGACCTGCAATACAAAATACTCGGTGGCGCTTGCCAGAATGGTTAAAACTTCAAAGTTTACAGGTGCTAAAAAAGAGGAGACCGCTTCGATCTGAAGCTAATCTCCTCTTTTTATATTCAGTCTAGAAAGACTGCAACAGCCAACGATCACACCCCACTTTCATCCCGCCAACGCAAGGCTCTCGCCAATAAGTCCGATGTGAGCCGCTCCATCAGGCTTGGGCGATCCCCATAATCCGATTGCCCATACTCACCCCCCAATCCGCCATACGCATGCCTTCTGCAAGTTGTTGGTGCTGCCAGGCAAGCAGGGCTTTATCGAGGTCGCCGATGTCGTCGATTGCTTGCGCCAGGGCCAGTGCATTGCGGGCTGCCTTGGCCGTGCTTCCGGCGGTATGAGGACGCGGCACAAAAGCGGCGTCGCCAGTCAACAGCACACGGCCAAACACCATCTGAGGAACTTTGAGATCAAGGATCGCTTGCACAAAAATATCTTGGGTCTGGCGAATCAGTTCCCGAAAAGCCGGGTTCGCCTGCCGCTCACCCATTCCCCGTATGTAAGCATCCTGCCCAGCGGCCAAGGCTCCGGGTGGAATGGAGTGACTACGCCGACGGCCATCGCTGTCAGTGAGCACAGCGTCCAGTTCCGCCCCTTGTGCAGCTTTCAGGTACCACAGCCAATTGAACCGACGCTCGCCCGGATTAACGGAGCCATTCACGCTCGGCACCATGTATTCCAACATCAGCGATTCAGGGTCTTGTTGAAAAACAAAGTCCTCGTAAAGCTGCATTTTGGCGAAGTCTGGAAGTTGCTCTTCATCGACCAGCCCGCGCCACACCACATACCCCGAATAGCTGGGTACTGTTCCAGGCAACACCACGCTTCGCACGGTTGAACCCGAGCCATCAGCGCCAATCAGCAGGTCTGCCTCGGCAGTGCTGCCGTCGGCAAAAATCGCAGTCACCCGGTGTTCATTCTGAGTCAGATCCACCAACGTCTTGCCACGGTGATAATGCTCAGCAGCAAATGCAGAAAATAATGAGCTGTACAGTGTGTTCCAGGACGTCTGGGTTTGCGGCATCGGCTCTTTATGCACGACGCTACCCTCTCGATCCAGATAGAGACGATCATGGGACCGGACGCCGAGCGCACCTGCCGGATGAATGCCCGCATAACGAAAATGGTGCAGGACGTCCGCTTGCAGAACGATGCCCCCGCCACGACTATCCATCGCCGCAGGGGATCGCTCGTAAATATCGACCTGCCAACCAATCGCGCGTAACGCCGTGGCGGCGAACAGCCCGCCCAGGGAACCACCAATGACCAAGGCCTTTGGAACGCCTGAACTCTTCATTACCTTTCTCCTCGTTGCAGGGTGATTCCCGCAGCTGCGGTTTACCGTTGCGTTATGCCAACACCGGATAGTCGATGTACCCCTTGGCGTCGCCGCCAAAAAAGCTGTTGCCGTCAGCCACGTTGAGTTCGTTGCGACCACGCAAGCGAGCCGGTAAGTCGGGGTTGGCAATGAACGGGCGACCAAACGCAATGAGGTCTGCACGGCCCTGCGCAATGGCCTGTTCGGCCGTTTCGCCGGAGTAGCCACCCGCCAACATCAGAACGCCGTGGAAGTCAGTACGCAGTTGCTTGATGATCGCGTCCCAGCGTGGATCGTTACTTTCATCGAGCACTGTGCCGACCATCATCGGTTCTACCAGGTGCAGGTAAGCGAGATTCCAGTGATTGAGCTGGGATGCGATGTAGCCAAAGGTTTGTTCCGGGGTGTCATCGCCCATTCCCATGAAACGTCCCATCGGTGTCAGGCGGACAGCAACGTGTTCGGCACCTACTTCCGCGGTCACGGCTTCCACGACTTCAAGCAGCAACCGCGCACGGTTTTCGATACTTCCCCCGTAGCGATCACTTCGCTGATTGCTGGCGCTGTTGATGAATTGGTCGAGCAGGTAGCCGTTGCCCGCGTGAATTTCCACACCATCCATACCGGCCAGAATCGCGTTGCGAGCGGCCCTGCGGAAGTCGGCAACGATCGCTTCGATCCCAGGAATGTCCAGCGCCTGAGGGACAGGTACATCACCCCATACGCCCTCGCCCTCTTCATTCAGGATGAAGGTCTTGCCGGGCACTGGCTGCGCGGTCGGTGCCACCGGCAAGCCGCCGTTAGGCTGGAACACCGGGTGCGACACCCGCCCCACATGCCAGAGCTGCAGGAAAATGCGCCCGCCTTCTGCGTGCACGGCTTCGCTGACAGCCTTCCAGCCCTGAATCTGCTCGTCGCTATGGATGCCGGGCGTCCAGGCGTAACCCTGGCCCTGCTGCGAAATCTGTGTAGCCTCGGTAATGATCAATGCAGCACTGGCACGCTGACGGTAGTACTCGACGTTCATCGATGTCGGTACGTTGCCAGGTTGCCCCGCTCGCGAGCGAGTCAGAGGCGCCATGACGACGCGGTGATCGAGGGTGAATTGGCCGAGTTTGATAGGGCTGAACAAGTGATGAGTCATGATGATGTCCTGAATGGATTGGGATTGAAAAACCGCCTCAGGCGGCTTGGCTTCGCTTCAGTATCTGGATCATTATTTCGATGGGCTGCGCGCCACTGATCACGTCATCTGCGATCTGGATACTCGGCACCGAGCGCACACCGGACGCCTTGGTTTGGGCTTCGAGCTTCAAGACTTCAGCGGTGCCTTCATCGGCCTTGAGAAAGTCGACAATGACCTCTCGGTCCAGCCCGGTTTCGGCAGCGATGTCGGCCAGCACAGTGAGGTCGCCGATATCCCGCCCTTCGCTGAAGTACGCCTTGAAAATGGCCTTGACCAGCAAGGAAGCGTCTCGACCCGCCTGTTGCTCGCGCCATACCAACCGATGCGCGGCCAGGGTGTTGGGGGTTTTTTCGACGCGCTCATAATCGAACTCAAGGCCGACGGCCTTACCGGCGTGGGTGACCTGTGCGTCCATGGCCTGGCTACGCGCCCAACTGCCGAACTTGCCAGAGCGATAGGCTTTGCGATCCATGCCTCGAACCGGCATGTCCGGGTTCAACTGATAAGGCAGGAAACTGATTGGGCGGTCCGTTGAAAAACCCGAAGCGGCCAGCGCGCGTTCAAGATTTTCCTCACCGATCCAGCACCATGGGCAGATGAAGTCGTAAGTCACCTGAATTTTGGATGAATGCAAACTCATGACGGTCTCCGTGGTTGAATGTTTCACCCCCCCAAGGTAGGTGCCGGAGCGCCGACAGAGAATCCACCTGCTGCACAACGTTGCTTTTCGCAAAACGCAACGATGCACCGATCACGTCGTCGGCTGTGTTTGCGACTTGAGCAATTCGGTGAGGAAATCAATGAACGCATTGATACGTTTCGAGCCGCGATGATTGGGCAGGTACAAAGCCGAGATCGCTGAACTGGCGCTGTTCGGATTGACGACAAAAGCGTCGAACAAGGCAGTGAGTCGACCACTGTCGACGTCATCATTGACCAGCCAATCGGGTAACTGCGCCACCCCGCACCCGGCCAGCACCACTTCGCGCAGGACCTCGGCATTGTTGCTCTTGAATTGCCCTTCGACGGGCACGCGCAGCTCTTGGCCCTGCTCTGTAAATGTCCAGAACTGCTGTGGCGCGCCATAGTTGAAGCACATGCACTCGTGTTGCATGAGGTCCATGGGTCGGTCGGGAAATCCTCGAGCGTTCAGGTACTCGGCGCTGGCGACTACGCGGCGGCGAAAGTTGCCGATGCAGCGGCTGACCAGCGTTTCCATCGCCGCTGGCGACCCCAGCCGGATCGATAGATCGATGCGTTCGCCGAGCAGATCGACGATGTCGTCCGATAGCGTCATATCCAGTACGAGCAGGGGATAGCGCGCTAAAAGCGCGCCGATATGAGGGACAATAAGACGCTGTCCAAACGCCACGGGCACGGAGATACGCAACTGTCCCGCGGGCACTTCACCGCGGTCCGAAACTGACTCGTCAGCGTCAGCCATGGCGCTCAGAATATCCCGGCTTTTCAGGTAGTACACACTACCGGCATCGGTCAACGTGACTTGCCGGGTAGATCGATTCAGCAGCACGGCGCCCAGGTCATCCTCAAGCCTGTCGATCATTCTGGTCACTGACGAGGTCGCCAGATTGAGTTGCCTGGCGGCAGACGAAAAGCCCTTGGAATCTACTGACTGGATGAATATTTTCAGTGCGAGCAGCTTGTCCATGAAACCCCTTCCGTCATTACGCTCCTTGAGCGCCTATCTTTGGACATCGGCGCACCCTGCGCGAGTTAACGGTTGTTAATTCTGCCGCCGTTGCGCCTGGCGCAATGTAGCGTTGCGCCTTGATGGGGTACTCCATCACAAGCGCCCTCTCTAAGCTCACGACATGGAAAATCGCCGCCCATCGCACGCGGCGGATTGAAAAATCTGTCGTTAATTCAGCTCGAGAGGTAAGGCGATGAAGCGCAAGACGATCATCGGTGCCGTTCTGGCAATCGGCGTCGCGGGGTTAGGCTTTGCGTTCTGGATGATGTGGAGGCCGGAAATTGCCACTGTCAGCCAACACCTGAATGCTGATCGCGAGACGCTGGACAGAGGCCGCCGCGTGGTCGAAGCGGGCGACTGTGCGGTCTGTCACACACGGCCAGGGGGCGCCTACATGGCCGGAGGTTTGCCGCTGGTAACGCCCTTCGGAACCCTCTTCACCACCAACATCACCCCGGACCCGCAGTCCGGTATCGGTCAGTGGTCGCTGGACGCCTTTGAACGGGCCATGCGTGAAGGCATCGCGCGTGACGGCCACTTTCTCTATCCGGCCTTCCCCTACGTGCATTACCGGAAGCTGAGCGATGCCGATATTGCCGACGCCTATGCCTTCCTGATGAGCGTGGACCCGATCAAATACACCGCACCGGAAAATCATATGGTCTTCCCCATGAACTTCCGTCCGCTGGTGTCTTTCTGGAACTTACTGTTCCTGCATGGGGATCCGCTGGAACCACTTCCCAACCGATCAGCACAATGGAACCGCGGACGTTATCTGGTCGAGGGCGCGGGGCACTGTTCGTCGTGCCATTCGCCCCTGAATCTGATTGGTGGGGAGAAAGGCAGCGAACTGTTCAACGGTGGCGTCGTCGACGGCTGGACAGCTCCCGCCCTGCGCGGAATGACCGAGGCACAACACCCCTGGAATGAAGCCCAGTTGGTCGCCTATCTGACGGGCGAGGTCGCCGAAGGACATGGCGCAGCGGCGGGCCCGATGTTGCCGGTCAGCCTGAGCATCGCGCAATTGCCGGCGGAAGACGCGCATGCCATCGCGCAGTACATTCTTGACCTCAAGAAAACTTCATCGGATGCCCCATCGCCGCCCTGCACCTCTGGGGTCAAGCCCAGCGCCACGGCGCTGCGGGGCGCCGCGTTGTTCGAGGGGGCCTGCGCGAGTTGCCATGGCCGCGCGGCGCCGATGCGCGTCATTGAATCGCGGCCGGCACTGGCGAACACCTCGGCGGTGAGGGCGGACTCGCCACGCAATTTGATCCAGACCATCCTGCAGGGCATCCCGATGTCCAGCGCCGCTTCCAGCCACTACATGCCTGCCTTCGCCCACAACCTGGACGACACCCATGTGGCCGCACTTGCCGAGTACTTGCGCAATGAAAGCTGTGCAAACCGACCCTGGACGGATCTCGACAAGACAATCAAAAGTATTCGGGCTCAGGAGCAGCAACCGTGATCACACTTGACATCAACGGCAAGACTCACGAACTGGACATCGCGGACGACATGCCCCTGCTATATGCCTTGCGCAACCAGGTGGGGCTCAATGGCGCCAAATACGGCTGCGGCCTGGGTCAGTGCGGCGCGTGCACCGTGTTAGTCAACGACAAGCCGGTGTTTTCCTGCCTGACGCCGTGCGGCGCACTGGCGGGCAAATCGGTACGCACCGTCGAGAGCCTGGGCAGCGTCGACCAACCGGGGCCGTTGCAGAAAGCCTTTATCGATGAACAGGCCGCCCAGTGTGGTTATTGCATCGCGGGAATGATCGTGAGGGCGCAGGCGCTGCTGGAGGCCAACCCTCATCCGGACGATGAAACGATCCGCCGCCACATGGCACCGAATTTATGCCGCTGCGGCACCCACGTGCGGATCTTCGCCGCGATCAAGTCGGTTGTCGCGCAGGGAGGCAAGGTATGAAACCCCCCACGCAAAACGTCAATCTGAGCCGCCGCGCCTTCGTGATAAACGGGGCTTTGGTGATGGGGTTCGCGATGCTTCCAGGTATACCCCGCGCCTTCGCTGACACCGAGGTGGACACCTTGGGTACGACAATCCTGGCGCCTGATCTGCCCGGCAGCCTGCGGGCCACGCCCTATCTGGACGCCTGGATCCGCATCGATGCGAAAGATGGCATCACCGTCTACACCGGCAAAGTGGAACTGGGCACGGGTGTTAAAACTGCGCTCCTGCAGATCGCCGCCGAACGCCTTGAAGTGTCACCTGGGCTCATCCGTTTTCTCACTGCCGACACCGCACTGACACCCAATGAAGGTTACACCGCCGGCAGCCATACGATCGTCGACAGCGGCACTGCACTGTTCAACGCCGCGGCCCAGGTGCGGCAGTTGTTACTCGAGTCCGCAGCACGGCAATGGCAGCGCAGCATCGACAGCCTGACCACGCGGGATGCGGTGATCTACGATACACAAGGCCGCAGCATGACCTACGCACAGGCAGTGGTGGGGGTTCAACTGCATCGCTTTGCGTCGGCCAACTCGCCCTTCAAGCCCGCTGGCACTTTCACCCTGATCGGCAAATCGTTGCCTCGGCTGGACATCCCGGCCAAAGTCAGCGGCGGTGCGGCCTATGTGCAGGACATGCGGCTGCCCGATATGCTGCACGCCCGGGTGATACGCCCGCCCCGGCGCGGCAGTCAGCTTCTGGAGATCGACGAGGCCGCCCTCAGGCAACTTCCCGGCGAGGTGAAACTGGTCCGCAATGGCAGCTACCTCGCCGTGGTCGCCACCGATGAATGGCTGGCGGTCAAAGCGATGCGCGAAGGCTACGCCAAGGCCCGCTGGACAGAAGGTAACCCGCTGCCTGACTCGACACACATCCATCAACTCCTCACCGAATTACCGGCGCGGCGCTATCCGGTGAGCGCCAAGGGTGACCTCCCGCAACCGCTGCCGCGTGCTTACAAGGCCCGGGTGACCAAGCAATACCTGATGCACGGCTCCATCGGGCCCTCCTGCGCAGTGGCCTGGTTCAAGGATGGAACATTGACCGTCTGGACCCATACCCAAGGTGTCTACCCTCTGCGCGCGGGTATCGCCGAGATGGTCGGCCTGCCAGTGGCTCAGGTGCGTTGCATCCACGCTGAAGGTTCCGGTTGCTATGGCCACAATGGCGCCGATGACGCCGCCGCCGATGCCGCGCTGATTGCCATGGCCATTCCCGGCAAGCCGATACGGGTGCAATGGATGCGCGAACAGGAAAACCTCTGGGAGCCGTACAGCTCGGCCATGCTTGCCGAGGTGGAAGCGGGACTGGACGACAGTGGGCGTCTTCGCGACTGGAAATACGAACTCTGGAGCACCCCGCACAACGAACGTATCGTCAATGCCGGGCGCCTGTTGCCGGCGTGGCTGTTGGCCAATCCCTTCACCCCCGCCCCTTCGGTGCCGATTGCTCAGCCCGAAGGTGACGGCGACCGTAATGCCGTTCCGTTGTATGAGATACCCAACCTGAAGGTCGACATGAACTTTGTGCTGACCATGCCATTCAGGACCTCGGCCATGCGTTCGCTCGGTGCCCACATCAACATCTTCGCCATCGAAAGCACCGTCGATGAACTGGCGGCTAGGGCCACCATCGACCCGGTGCAATTTCGCCTGAATCACTTGAGCGATCCGCGAGCACGGGCGGTGGTGGAGCGCGTGGCCGCTGAGTTCCGCTGGCCGCACAAAGCAACGGGACCCGGCAGCGGAATCGGCTTCGCCTTTGCCCGCTACAAAAACATCATGGGTTACTGCGCGATCGCCGTGCAGTTGCATGTGCAGCGCCAGACCGGGCAAGTGATGATCGATCGCGTAGTCGCCGCCGTCGACGTGGGGCAAATTGTCAGCCCCGACGGGCTGCTCAATCAGATCCAGGGGGGCATCGTGCAGTCCGCGAGTTGGACGCTCTATGAACGAATCCTCTATGACGCCAGCGGCATGCACAGCTTCGACTGGAGCGGCTATCCGATCATGCGTTTTCCGGATTTACCGCAACAGGTCGAGGTCCACATGATTGATCAGCCGGATCAGCCATTTCTGGGTGCCGCAGAAATCGTCCAGGGCCCCATGGCCGCAGCACTGGGCAATGCCATCAACGATGCCACCGGCAAGCGCTTGCTCGATCTGCCCCTGGCACGACGTGGCTGGCAGGATGCGCTGGGGTCATGACCGATCCGGGCGGTGTCGACGTTATGCCCTTCAGCCAAAAGTAAGCCACCCGATTCCGGCGAAACGTCTGAATCGGTAGCCAGGCGCACGCTCGTGAGCGCCTGGAGCTCATGCAGCAACTAGTTAACGCGAACACTAATAACCCGAATCAATCAGCCTTCAGCAGCGCTCTCCATGTTGCCGGCGTACCCAGTTCAGAATCGACCAACTGATTTTCGAATCGATTGCGCTCACCTATGGCACTGACCGAGCGATCGGTAATAGAGAACCAAAAGATACCGACAAAGGCTACGGCCATAGAAAACAAGGCCGGATATTCGTATGGGAACCAGGCTTGCGGATTATGGAGGATCTTGACCCACACGGTCGGGCTAAGAATGCATAGGGTAATGGCTGATACCAGCCCCAGCGATCCGCCAATCACGGCGCCACGTGTCGTCAGGCCCTTCCAGTAAATCGACAATAACAGCACGGGGAAGTTGGAACTTGCGGCGATGGAGAACGTTAAGCTCACAATAAATGCGATGTTCTGTTTTTCAAAAGCAATGGCCAATAGAATCGACAACACCCCCAACACGATGGTTGTAACGCGAGAGACGCGCATCTCTTCACGGTCGCTGGCGGTGCCCCGGCGCAAGGCATGTGCATAGAGGTCATGCGAAACAGCAGACGAGCCTGCAAGGGTGAGCCCAGCCACCACCGCCAATATCGTCGAGAACGATACAGCACACATAAACCCTAGAAACACATTACCGCCTACGTTGTGTGCGAGGTGAATCGCAACCATATTAACGCCGCCTGATATTCCCCCTGATGCATCGTGATAGGCCGGATTGCTGGCAACCAAGGCGATAGTGCCGAAGCCGATGATTACGATCAGGGCATACCCTATGCCGACAAGACCGGTGGCATAAAGAATACTTTGGCGTGCGGCCTTAACGTTACCGACGGTGAAAAACCGCATGAGAATATGTGGAAGGCCTGCCGTGCCGAAGACTAATGCCAGGCCTAGGGAAATCGCAGACACCGGGTCGCTGATCAGACCGCCTGGACTCATGATTGCGACATGGGAAGGATGCACCTGGGTCGCTTGAGTAAACAGCTGGTTCAGGCTGAATCCGAATTGGGACAGCACCATGAAAGCCATGAAGACGCAGCCGGTCAGCAGTAATACGGCCTTGATAATCTGAATCCAGGTGGTTGCTAACATCCCGCCAAAGAAAACATAAATCACCATTAGCGTGCCCACTAGAAGCACTGCTGCGGTGTAATCGAAACCAAACAGCAACTCCACTAGTTTTCCGGCACCTACCAGTTGAGAAACCAGGTAAAGCAACACGATCACAATGGAACTGGAGGCTGAAAATGCTCGTATGGGCCGCGGTTTCAACCGATAGGACAGTACATCTGCCAGGGTGTAGCGCCCCAGGTTTCGCAGTGGCTCCGCAATCAGAAACAGAATGATCGGCCAACTGGCAAGGAAGCCGATCGAGTAAATCAGCCCATCAAATCCACTGGTGAAAACCAAGGCGGAGATGCCCAGCAAAGACGCCGCAGACATGTAGTCGCCAGCGATAGCCCAGCCATTCTGGAAGCCGGTAATTTTTCCTCCTGCGGCATAGTGATCCGCGACGCTATTGTTTTTGCGTGCCGCCCACCGGGTGACGAACAGCGTGAAAATAACGAAGGCCAAAAACATGCCGATGGCAATGGGATTATGTTTTTGTACGGCGCCAGGGATATCGGCCGCGTATACCGTTACCGAAGCAAGCATGGCGGCGATTGTAATAAGTAGACGCTTCATTTGTTGAAGCTCCTGATAATTGTTTTTATTTTAGGGTCGTAGCAGGTGTTAGTGCGCCAGACATAGACAGCAACGAGGAGAGTCGTGAAAGCGAGCATTCCAAAACCGATTGGCACGCCCCACGTCATCGGCTGCCCTTCTGTGATAGGCGTACCCAAACGGGCAGGTATAAAGGCCAGGGAAAGAATAAAACCAAAATAGACGGCGAGCATAAGCGCCGTCATGCTCCACGAAAATAGTCGGCGCTGTTTTACCAAAGCACGAAACTCCGTATTTTCGAGAATCGGGTTTTGAATAGTGTCGTCAACCTGTTCAGCGGGCATGGTCGGGCCACCGTCTTGCGGATATGCATGTTCCATGGTGATCTCCAGCAAATGGCTTGTGGCTGAGTTAAAACTTCACGGGCACTGCAGTCTCACGCATCACGGCTTCCGGAGTCCGGTACAACTCCGCCATGTCACGCTCTTCCTCGCTTTTCAGTTGCGCCTGCATATACGCGCCAAGATGCCTGGCGTGCTGAACAATCGACGCGCCGAAACGACAGCGCCGCTCGCTGTAGTCCGCCAATGCCTCTTCAACCGTTGCATGTCGCGCAAGTGCGTCCACGATTGCCAACGCATCACCGGCGGCCTTGGTAACGCCCATCCCACAATGGGGACGCGCCACGAATGCCGCGTCGCCGAGCAATGCGACACGGCCAAAATTCATCTTCGGTACTTCCAGGTCGTAAATTGGCTGGAATAACGGCTGAGCAGCTTTCTTAACGACTTCGGCAAACTGCGGGGCCAGTAATGTCTCTGCGGACTTGTACATATTGTCGAGCACATCACGGCGTATCAGCGCCGGAGGAATCCCGCCTTCAAACTGTTTACCGCTTTCATCACGCAGCAAATCCTTCAAGTCATCGTCACCGCTGGTGCGGTACCACACGAAGTTGTAACGGCGCTCGCCGACAAGGGTGCTGTTGGAATGCCCGGCAACTGGATACCCCAGGATCTGCTCATGCGGGGGCAAACAAAACGCGAATTTATCGAAAAGCGCGGCGTGGGCAGCGTCAGACAGAGCACTTTCATCGACTAACCCGCGCCAGGCGATATAGCCGGCATATTGCAGATGCACATCGGGTAAAAAATGTTGGCGAATCGTCGACCGAAACCCATCAGCCGCAACAATGACGTCTGCTTGATGAGTCGTCCCATCGGACAATGTCACGCTGGCATGGGTTTCAGTACTTTCGACCGACACCACACTGCCACCGCAGCGATACCGTGAGTCTGGGAATGCGCAGCGAAGTACCTGGTACATCTTCCCCCACGCGGTCAACGTTTGTGGAAGCGCATTCTCAAGTACGGCTTCGCCGTCCTGGGCCAAAGTGACGCGCGACAGCACATCGATACCTACCGATGCGTCGAGGGGAATTCCCGCTGCGGCCATCGCTTCGAACAACTCAGGGTGTGTAACGATCCCTGCGCCTCGTCCAGCGAGTTCATCCGGAACGCGTTCGAAGACCTCAACGTCCCAACCGTTGCGCAACAGCATATTTGCTGCAAACAGGCCGCCCAGCGAGCCGCCCACGACTATGGCGCGGGGCTTGTTCGAGGCGTTCATCATGGCTGCTCTCCCACCGTTGCAGAGGCATGGGAGGCGTAAGAACCCACAGCATCGATCTCGGAGGCCGGGAAATTGAGCTCGATGGTGACACCAGACGGATCTTCGATGAACACTTGATGCAGGCCTAGGCTCGGCACGGTGCGATCGCGCCACGCAATCCCTTCGGCTTTGAAGACGTCCCAGAACTCGACCAGGCCGGTGACCAAAAAAGCAATGTGATCAACCGTACCAGTGCCTGTCAGCGGGATTTCTTTATCGCCCAGGTATTTTTTCAGGCCTTCAGGATTGGAAGGATCAATCCCGATAATGTGGACCGTGCCGAAGTCCTTCTCATCACCGCCCATGTACAACCAAACGCCAGGAAAATCGAATGGCGGCCGGTAGCCAGGAGTAAAACCGAGGACCCTTTCATAGAATCGACTGGACTTTTCCAGGTCGAACGACCGGATCGAGTAGTGAGCGAGCTTCACGACTTGCATGGTGCCTCCAACAGTTTTTTTGTATTTATTTATCAGTTGATAAACAATACGACCAGCTGAAATTGAAGTAAATAGGTGGCGGATCAAATTTTTGAGGACAGGCTTGAGCCACGCTGTGGCGTCGCCAACAGCGAACGGGCTTCAGGCGTTGGGAAAGGGCTTTTCAGAGCAGGATGGTGCGCGGACACCCCTCCTCACCCGCTCAGTTGAAGGCTGAAACAGGTGATGAGTGGTCGACAGAAAAGCAGGGCAAAATAGGCGATCAGGAGGCAACAAACACGAAATCGAAACCGATCAATTCAAGCGAGGCTTCTTACCCAAATCGTTATCGACTTGCTGCAATACGTGGGGACTGCCGTTAAGGAACGCATCGACCATTTGCTCGATCAGCGCATCTATGTCTTCAGTCACTGGAAGATCGTAAATCCATTTGCGAACACCGATATAGAAAATGCTGGCATGCAGACTCCAGATCAGCTCGAGCTCTTTTTCATTGATCGTGTCACCTGAGGATGGCGCCAATCCATGAGTCTGGCGGATTTCTGCAATGACAGGGATGAAGACCCGCTCACGCAATTTAGCCAGATACCGATCATTGATACCTTCACGTGTCAGCCCGGCGAATACGAAAATACGAATCCACTCTCGCCGCAGAATCACACGAGCGTATGAGGTGTAGAAATGAACCAGGCGAGACTGAAGGGGTTCGGAGCGATCCTTGATCATCGCCTCCCACGAGGAATCCCACTGATATACCTCGTCGTACACGCGGTCTATCAGTGCCTCTTTGCTGGGGAAATATCGATAGAGTAACGGTTGGGTAATATCCAGTTGTCGCGCCAGCTCACGGGTACTGCCCGAGAATCCGCACGTCGCAAAATGCTCGATAGCTTTCTGCACGATTTGCTTTTCCCTGACCTCAGGCGAAAGGCGTCGAGTCGTCGATTTGACGGGGTCTGCTGATTTCGCTGATTTTCCCGACTCGTTCTCGTCTCTATCTTTTGAGTCTTGCATAACGCCTCGCTGGAGCTTCATTAAGGCATCATACAAAACAAAAGAATGCACTGGCTATGAACCACACCTATTTGGCCAGACGACTTTCAATATCCTTCTTGAACAACGCAGGTCGGCTTAAATAATGCCCCATGGCCAACACTTCCATTTGGCCGTCGATCTCCAGCGCAAATGCCGGAAAGCCGCGCGCATTCAGAGCTTCAAGCATCTCGTTGCTGCGCTTGATGTGGTCTTGCAATGAGTCTGCCGTGATCAAATCAAAAGTTGCCATAAACGATTCGGGTTCAAACCCAAGCTCATTGGCAATGCCGGCGATTACCCCTCGGTCAGCAATGGCCTGACCTTCTTGGTAGTAGGCAATTTGCAGGCGTTTGAGCATTTCGATGCCACGTCCGGACAGCTGTTGAGCGGTCAACATCGCTGCAATCGGTGGTGAAGAGTCCAGCTGGACATTTTCATGTTCCAGTACGCCTTGAACATAGGCGTCCGCGAAGGTCTGTTTGCTGAATGCCGTAATCCGGGCTTCGTGAGGACGAACAAAATCGCGCCACTCACCCGACATCAACTTGCTTTTGTCCCCCGAGAGCATGCCCACGCCATGGGCCTGAATTTCCAGGCCAGGAATAGCGGTGGCCGCCGTGATCATCGGCGCCGCCCCATAGCACCAGCCACAGAACGGGTCGTAGACGTAATGCAATGTCGCAGTGCTCATTCAAATCTCCGGGATCTGCCGTGCCACACGGCGAAAGAGGTTCGTTACGTCGTGGATCAAACATGCGAAAACAGCAATGAGGCGATCAGCGCTCGGCCAAGCCTTCAGGCCCGAGCAATTCGCTGATGAAATCGATAAACGCATTGACGCGTTTGGAGCCACGATGATTGGGAAGATACAACGCAGAAATGGCCGAACTGGCATCGTTCGGATTGATAACAAAGGACTCGAACAATGACGTCAAATCACCGCTGCCAATATCGTCGTTGACGAGCCAGTCAGGTAACAGAGCCACCCCGCCACCCGCCAGCGCAACCTCACGTAAAACTTCCGCATTGTTGCTTTTGAAGCGCCCCTCAATCGGTACCCGAGTCTCCTCACCTTCCTTTAAGAAAGTCCACACCTGCTGCTTTGGGCCGTAACTAAAACGCAGACACTCGTGTTGCATGAGGTCCATGGGATGTTCAGGAAAACCATGTGCATTCAGGTACTCGGCACTGGCCACAACCCGGCGTCTGAAATGACCGACGGGACGACTGACGACACCATCCATGGCTGCTGCCGATCCCAATCGGATCGCCAGATCGACGCGTTCCCCCAGTAGTTCGACGATGTCATCGGAGAGCGTCATGTCCAACACAAGTTGAGGGTATCGCTTCAACAGCGAGGCAATATGCGGCGCAATCAGGCGGCGCCCCAGCGCTACAGGCACGGAAATACGAAGATGGCCCGCAGGGAGTTCCCCGCGGTCAGTGACCGAGGCATCCGCCTCGGCGACAGCATTCAGCACCTCCCGCGCTTTCAAGTAGTAGGCGGCCCCGGCATCTGATAATGAGATTTGACGCGTGGATCGATTAAGCAGGACAGCGCCTAGTTCCGCCTCAAGCCCATCGATCATCCGAGTCACAGAAGACGTCGCCAGGCCTAACTGTCGAGCGGCAGAAGAAAAGCCCTTCGAATCCACAGCCTGGACGAACATCTTCAATGCGAGCAGCTTGTCCATGACACTCCTTGACTCACCCGTTGTTCATCTTGAGCATTGCGCCAGTTCGGGTCCGACGAGAAACCACCGAGAAGACGACCAAAGCGACCAGTGACAATCCGCTTCCCACCGCAGCAATCGCCAACCAGCCGGCATGTTCATAAAGCGAACTGGCCACCGAAGAACCGATTGCACCACCGATAAAGATACTGATCATGTACAACGCATTCAGACGGCCTCTGTTAGCAATGCCCAAGGCGTAGACGGCTCGCTGACCCAACACCATGTTCATTTGCACTGCAAAATCCAGCGCTACACCGGTGACCGCTAACCCAATCACACCGTAGAAGGGATTGATGAAGGCCGGTAGGAAACTCAATATACCCAGCACCATGGCCAACTGCGACGCTCGTCGAGTATGTCCTGCATCAGCGAGTCGACCACTGATAGGTGCGGCAATTGCACCGATGGCGCCGACCAGAGAGAAAATCGCAATCTGACTTTGCGTGAGGCCGAACTCACGACTCAATATCAACGGCACAGCGGTCCAGAACAAACTGAACGCCGCAAACATCAGCCCTTGATAAAGCGCGCGCTGACGCAGCACGGGCTCGCGACAGAACAGTTGTCCCAGGGACATCAGCAATTGACCATACGACGCGCGATGGGTCGGTTGCCATTTAGGCATGGTCATGCCAATCACGATGGAGATAACGAGCATCAAGGCGGCGGCCCCGATAAACACCGCCCGCCAGCCCAAATGATCGGCAACCAGACTCGACAGCGGCCGCGCAAGCAGAATCCCTAGCAGCAAGCCACCCATAATCCCGCCAACTACCCGACCGCGAGATTCTTCCGGTGTCAGATGTGCCGCCAACGGGATAAGCATCTGCACGGAGACTGAGCTGAAACCGATGAGTGCCGACACCACTAGAAATACACTCGGCTGCTTGGACAAACCGGCGGCTACCAGGCTGAAGATCGTAATCACAATTGTCGCGATCATCAGCCGACGGTTTTCTACCAGATCCGCCAAGGGCACCAGGAAAAACAATCCGAGCGCATAACCAATCTGAGTCAGCGAAACGATGAAACTCGCGCTTCCACTCGACATGCCGATATCCGGGGCGATCAAGCTGATAATCGGTTGAGCGTAATAGATGTTGGCCACGATGGCACCGCAACAAAAAGCAAACAGAAGCACAAGCCCCTTTGTCATCGACGCTTTTTGTATCGTCGCTGCTGTATCTCTTGTAGAAACGCCCATGCCATAGACTCCTGAGGTTCGACAGCGGTGACTCTTCAGAAAAAGTCACGCGCATTGATGTTTTCCAGGTCAACAACATAGGCGGCACTGCATCTTGAGAGAATATGGTCAGGACGCAACGTCGCGTTGCGTCTTGCGCAAGAGATACCCAGGCTCGGTGAGCGCCCCCGCTTGATTCGAGGACGAGGAATTGATCGAGACGCCTCATTGTCGGCCCCTCCGCCTCATAACTTTTGACTTGCCTGACCCCGCTCATTTGATGACCACAACTCACCTATCAGCCGACTGGTGAACGACGGGCGAGGAATCGCCACGCGCCCAGTAAACTGAATCGCCGATGATCCAAAGGCCAAATACGACTTCCGATGGGATCTGGCTGCTTACACGGTGGCCGAGAAACTAACCGGCTTTCGGCTGGAACGACGTACCAATTACCTGATCAAGCGGAATGGCCAAGACAAACAGATCCAGACATGCACGCTCGAGTGCAGTGGATGTTCGTGTGATTGCGGCGCTGAATACCGTTGCTCGTATGAAGCAAGCGACTGCTCAAAATGCGGCCACACCGGCAAGAGGCGAATGACCTTTGGTTTTCCCGGCAGACCCCTTTTGGAGCGGGAAGCAGGCGTGAAAAATAGAGAAGTCACGCAAATGTCACGCACACGAAAAAGGCCAATGCTGTGAACATTGGCCTAAGTCGTTGAATTATATGGTCGGGACGGAGTGATTCGAACACTCGACCCCTAGCACCCCATCTCCTTTTTCATACTTCTTGAAAGCTTCCAGAATTTTACTCTGGATTTTTCCAAGTTAGTGTTTACTTGAGTTCCAGCGGTGTTCTGCTCTACGAGAGTCCAGGAACGTCCATCAAGAGTCGACGTTTTTGTGGGGGGGGTAAAAGTAGGGGGAACCCATTTTATGGCCAAAATCACCATCAAAGAACTCGAGTCGCTGTCACTATCGATGGGGCGAGCGGAACTAAGAGTACGTCCGCGGCGTCTTGGCCGCACAAATCCCTGATGGGCATCCGCAGGCACGCAACCAAGCCCAAGCGCTCACCTATGAGCAGATCAATCTCAACGAGCACAAGAAAACCGCCAAGGCATAGGCGCACGCCGCGGCTAGTCGAGTAGAGATGGCCAACGCAACAATCCTAGCTTCGGCGAACGGGGCTAGCATCATCGACTAGTGAGCTTCCACTTCTGGCCGATAGCTACCCACAATGAATTGCAGCTATCAGCAATGGAGCGGAGATGATCTGCGCGCTTCCTGCTGAGAAAGCTACTTATGATGATTGTAGCTATTCGTGCGCAAGCAAAATTTTCCGATCAATAGCTTTCCTCAGCCCATGGTTCTCGTGGGGCAATTATCGGATACTGCCATTGCGCCAGCATCCATCTTTTCAAGGTTGAAACGACTCATGGCAAGGAAGAAGGCAAAAAACTCCACAAGTAACGGCATCCTGATCATTTTCGCTCTGGCCTTTGGCGCAGTCGCTTCAATCCCGAAAAATGCTTGGATCGCCATTGGTGTTATTGCTTGCATTGCCGCGGTTTTTTGGCTGCTGGTTCGTCGCTCAAGGCGGCATGCTGAGCAATTGTCAGTGACCATTTCGGAGGCGGAGCATCTACGATCCGGCCTTACTTTCTCTATGCGTGAGGTTTCAGGGAGCCATATGGGTACTGAGGAAGCCTCTGATTTTTACACTGTCCAACTCGGCTCAGCATCTTCAAAGTCCTTCAAAATTCCAAATGCGAGCACGCAAAAACCTGATGTTCGCTGGGTGCCAGCAGGTGAATCTGTCACCGTTTCCGGTTTTTCAATTCCCGGTGGCATGTTCTATATGGGCAGCGTGCTAGGTGGGCGGCACGATGCCGAAGAACCCTCACTGATAAACCCCAAGCTCCGTATCGCAAAGACACACGTCGATCTAGAAGAACGGCTGATGTCCTATTGGCCCAGTTTCCACTCCATCACGTCAGAGGCTCGCCGTGGATATCTTCAATGGCTGGAGGGTGGTCGTCGATATCCACTGGCAGACACCGGCTACGTCTTTTTGTATTTCTATGGTCTAGAACGTCGAGCACTCGTTGACGCAGTTAGTGACCCGGGCGTCAAGGCTGAGCTTCCTTTGATCGTAGAAGAAGTCCAGCGCCTATTGAGTATCTATGGGGAAAATAGGTCATTCAGGGGATATGCGGAAGGTTTTCTGGATTACCTGAGCAACACCAAGATCGATCCAGACCTTTACCTTGGCCCACCTCCCAACGTTGTCGCGTATAGCTACGAGATGCCACTGCCACTGCGCGTAGGTCTGGGGCAATTCGCTTCCAACAAGCGCCCCCTTGATGCCGATTGGGCATTAGCCTGGACGCTAGCTGACCCCAACATCAGCAAACGTACGCCCGTGACCCGCTGTAAGGATGTCTTTTCGAGACTGTTCAAGCTTAAGTACACAAGCGCCCATCCTAAGGGTCTTGTCCTGGCGCAGAACAAGACCAAACTTAAAACCAGCTATCGGCCGGCCTCCGCGGTCTTAATGGCCCCCACGCTTAGCTTGGGTGACCTTCCTGATGTCCTGGCCACGTCAGGTACACGAAAAAGCCTGCAGTTGCTGGTTGAGCTATGTACTACCGAGCTTGAACCTTACAGCCGATATTTGGGCCGCAACCCTGATAGCGCAGAAGCTCTCGAAGGTCTTCTACAGCTTCCCGTCGCTCTCTGGCCTACGGCAGCTCGTACAGAATTGGACGAGCTTCAACTCAGAATTGGCGACGACCTGATTGTCATGAGCTTTGGCGAACTCGCAGGCCGGTTCAAGAGCACCGGCGCCCTGTCCCGCGACAAAGTACTTGCACTTGCCCGCGCACTGGAATCGCTTCACATCGGTATTGAACCCGACGTACTGGCTGGCAGTAAGACACCGAAGACAGAGGATCAAATCGCGCTGTTCGTGACTCAACCAGAAGATGGGTCACTGCGAGCTTCTGCAGCTTACAATGCTGCTTCGGTGACGCTCGACCTTGCTAGTGCTGTGGCTTCTGCCGATGGTGATACCTCCACTGAGGAAGTTACGCTGCTTGCTCAACACATCGACTCCTGGAATCACCTGAGTGTGGCCCATCGCAAACGCCTTAAAGCACACCTGCGAATCCAGATCCAGCAACCACCAACGCTGGCCAGCCTGAAGAAAAAACTCGACCCACTAACGGTCGAAGCCAAACGCACGATTGCCAGCTTCCTCGCCCATCTGGCGCAAGCTGATGGCATCGTCAGCCCATTGGAAGTGAAACTTCTTGAGCGCGTTTACAAGGCCCTGCAGCTAGACAGTCAGTTGCTGTACAGCGATCTCCACGGTGCTGCATCTGGAGCAAGTATTGCCTCCGTAAAACCAAAAGCCGGCATTCCCCGTTCCGAGCCTGGTACCCCGGTCACCGCCACTGCGAATCAAGGGTTCGTGCTTGATCACGAGCGCATTGCAGAACTGCAACGAGAAACCGCAGAGGTCTCCGCCCTCCTTGCCAAAGTCTTCACTGATGACCAGGTTGACGAACCGGAACAGTTGGTCGATGCGGCAGAATCAGTACAAGAATCGAGTGCAGACATTGATGGTCTCGATTTAGAACACTCTGCATTCCTTCGGTTGCTGATCTCACGCCCTGAGTGGAGCCGCTCCGAACTTGAAGCTGCCGCCAGCGACATGGAGCTGATGCTCGATGGTGCCCTGGAACAAATTAACGACATGGCTTTTGAACGTTTCGACATGCCCGTCACTGAGGGTGATGACCCTGTCGAGATCAATACAGACATTCTGGAAGAGTTAGCCCTATGAGCACTATCAGAGCCAAGGATCGCGATGCGGTCATCCAGTCGCTACGCGCAGGCGTCGTTCCTCGCGTGGGCCAACACCTGATTCAGGTTGGCCGGGTAGGCGAACTAGATGCACTGATCAAGGACGTCAATCGCCTGGTTGAAAGTGGATCGGCATTTCGAGTCGTCATTGGCGAGTACGGTGCAGGCAAGACGTTTTTTCTGAACCTGGTACGAGCCATTGCCATGGAGCGCAAGCTTGTCACCATGCATGCCGACTTAAACCCAGATCGCAGATTACATGCCACGGGTGGACAAGCACGTTCGCTTTACTCCGAGTTGGCTAAAAATATGTCGACGCGTACGAAGCCCGACGGTGGGGCTATGCAAGGCATTGTTGAGAAATTCATCTCTCAGGCCAAAACCGAAGCCAAGGCGGCGGGTACGGACAGCGAGACTGTTATTCGTGCTCACTTGGCCGAGCTGACCGAGATGGTCAACGGGTATGATTTTGCGGAGGTGATTGCCGCCTATTGCCGAGGTTTCGAAGAAGGCAACGAGCAGCTCAAGGCCGACGCCATCCGTTGGTTGCGTGGAGAGTTCACCACTAAGACGGATGCCCGAGCAGCCTTGGGTGTACGAACCATCATTGATGATGCCTCCGTCTACGATCAGCTCAAGCTCCTGTCGAGATTCGTCAGGCTTGCAGGTTTTGGCGGTCTGATGATCTGCCTCGACGAACTGGTCAACCTCTACAAACTGGCCAATACCCAAGCTCGTAATGCCAATTACGAACAGATCCTCCGTATCCTCAACGACTCTCTGCAGGGGTCGTCCGAAGGGCTTGGTTTCGTTTTAGGTGGCACGCCTGAGTTTTTGATGGACACTCGTCGGGGGCTATTCAGCTACCCTGCCCTGCAATCTCGATTGGCCGAGAACTCGTTTGCGAAATCAGGATTGGTGGATCTGTCGGGGCCGGTCATTCGTCTGACCAGCCTGACCCCGGAAGACTTCTACGTACTGCTTCAGAAACTTCGTCACGTATACGCTGGCGGAGATACTGAAAAGTACTTACTGCCTGACGAGGCGCTCCCACTGTTTATGGCGCACTGTAATCAGCGCTTGGGGGAAGCCTACTTCCGTACCCCGCGCACCACGATCACAGCGTTCATCAACCTGCTAGCCATCTTGGAGCAAAATCCAGGCGCCGATTGGCGGACGCTGCTTGGAGCTGTCGAGGTCGCCAGGGACTCAGGCGGCGAAGACGATACCAAAGTCGATGCGGACGATGAACTTGCCACCTTCACACTCTGAGTCATCGGGTTTCGATCAACTTGAGTCCCGAATCCAGCGATGGATTTGGGCGGAAGGCTGGACTTCTTTGCGCGACGCCCAAGAATGGGCGGTACCTGTGCTGGTGGATGCCGATCAGGATGTCATCATCGCCGCAGCAACAGCGGCAGGCAAAACCGAGGCTGCTTTTCTTCCCATCCTCACCAATCTGCTGAATCATGATGACCCACCCGGTTCGGTGCTGTATATCAGCCCGCTCAAGGCCCTGATCAACGACCAGTGGGACAGGTTAAGCCGTCTTTGTGAGCAGCTTGAGATTCCCGTAGTGGCTTGGCACGGGGACATCTCCTCAAGCAAAAAACATCGTTTTTTGAAGTCCCCTGAGGGGGTGCTTTTGATCACTCCTGAATCCCTTGAAGCCCTGTTCGTCAACCGCGGTTCTAGTCTTGGCGGGGTGTTCCAGCACCTGCGCTATATCGTCGTGGATGAGCTGCATGCGTTCATCGGTAGCGAACGAGGCAAGCAACTTCAGTCACTGATGCATCGGGTAGAACTTGTTGCCAGGCACCGTCTCCCTAGAGTCGGGCTCTCAGCCACCCTCGGCGACATGAAGATGGCGTCGGAGTTTTTGCGTCCGGGAAATGCCGATGGCGTTACCGTCATTGAATCAAAAAGCTCCAACCAGACTCTCCAGGTGCAAGTTCGTGGTTACATTCAGCCACCCATGAGCGAGCTCAAGAAGAAGCCCATTAAGCTTTCTGAGCAAGAGGGAAATGAAGACGAGACAGAGAACGAGGCAAGCCCAGACTTCGCGATCGCTGATCATCTTTACAAGGTGTTACGCGGTAGTAATAACCTAATTTTCCCAAACAGTCGGTCGCAGGTTGAATGGTACGCAGATCAACTGCGTCGGCGCTGCGAGAGAGACGGCGTGCCTAACGAATTCTGGCCTCATCACGGTAGCCTTTCGAAGGACTTACGTGAGCAAGCAGAGCATGCTCTCAAGGCAGGGACTCATGCAGCATCCGCGATTTGCACCACGACGCTTGAGCTCGGCATAGACATCGGCAGCATCAAAACAGTCGTGCAGATTGGTGCCCCACCATCGGTGGCGAGTCTGCGACAACGTCTAGGGCGATCGGGAAGGCGCCCAGGAGAAAAAGCAACGCTGCGCGTTTACTGCAAGGAATCGCCACTCAAAGATGGATCGAGCCTCTCGGATCAACTGCGCCAAGGCTTGGTCCAAACCATTGCCATGGTTCGACTGCTGGCCAAGGGGTGGTTTGAACCTCCCAGGGCTCAAGGCATCCACGCGTCCACCCTCGTTCAACAGTGTCTTTCTGTGATTGCCCAGTGCGGCGGTGCATCTGCTGCAGATCTCTGGAAAAGTTTGGTTGCTGAGGGAGCATTTCCAAAAGTTGAGAAACCAGACTTTGTGAAGTTGCTCAAGGCGCTCGGCGAGCACGAGCTCATTGTTCAGGACAGCTCAGGGTTGCTGCTTCCTGGGACGGTTGGAGAGCGATTGATCAACCACTATGAGTTCTACAGCGCATTCACCAGCGACGAAGAATTTCGCCTTGTATGCGATGGTAGGGCACTGGGATCTGTGCCGGTAAGCCGTCCACTGACCAAGGATCAGCGCATTATTTTCGGAGGCCGGAGGTGGCAGGTTCGTGATGTTGATCTCCAGGCCAAAGTCATCATCGTTTCAGCAGCACGCGGTGGTGCCCCTCCTCAGTTCGATGGTCTGGGTGCGATGGTGCATGACAACGTACGCCAAGAAATGCGAGCCGTCTTGGCAGACACAATCCCCTGCCCCTTTATTGATCAAGGGGCTCAAGAGCTTCTCGACGAGGCTCGAAAGACATTTGTTTCGCTGGGCCTTGGTAAGCGCTACATAGTTGAGTCGGGCGGTAAGTGTTATCTGATGAGCTGGCTAGGTGATCATGCCAACGATGCACTGCGCTTGTTACTCAATCATGTCGGCCTTTCTTGTGATAACGCAGGCCTTACCATTGAGATTGACGCCGACATCGGTCGAACCCAAATGGCACTGAAGGAAGTCGGAAGCCTGGATGCTGCTGATCTAGACTCGATACTTTCGGAGGTGGAAAACATGCTGCGCGAAAAGTGGGATTGGGCACTGCCGCAATCCTTGCTGATGAAGTCGTTTGCTTCCATATCGCTCGATATCTCGACCGCAATTCTTTTTGCACAGAGTCATTCTCTGGAAAAATAAGTGGAAGAAACCGCACTGCATTGCGCCGACGCGACTACGCGCGAACACGCTGACGTCCCGCCACTGGGCTGGTGATGAGTGATCATTACCAGCCTAGCCTTGCGTAATTCTGAGCCTGTTAACACGGTTCAGAAACCACATGTCGACGACAAGACCTAACGTCGAACTTCAACCTTGTAGAACAAATTTTCTATCATCAGGCGGCGCCGATCGGACATCACTGCCCCTTGAATTTGACTCGCCAGTCGCACATAGAATTTACACTCTCGTTGATTGGCTAAATCAGAGATGGGGCGTGCCGCCTGAAGAAAGTCCTCATACGTGCGAGTGGTGTTTGCCATCAGAGCGGAGAAATTCGGGAGCGCTTCAGCATCTGCCTGTCGTGTTGGCGGCCAGGCCGGTTCAAAGTTCAGTGAGTCCTCCTTCAAGTACACCGTGAGGAACATTTCTGCTTTGCCGGCTTCGTTCGCCCAGCAAGGCGGCAGATCGCCTCCCTTGCCCTTGTTCAGCTTGTTTTGTAGAAACTGAACCTGCCCTTTCAGGTCACTGTTGGTTTTCTGCAACGTCGTCGGATTTACACCTTGTTTCTCGGCTTGGGCATAAGCTTCAGCGTTCTTCACAATGTCTGAAATTTGCTCCGAAGTCGGAACGCCTTCTTGCCCTAACGCGGTCTTCAACAATTGCTCAGTTGCCTTGAGAGCACCTATGCGTTTGATGATGTCCGTGGGCTGAGCGTCCTTTTCCTGGTCGGGATCGACCACCAGCTTTTTGAGCTGGTCATAGGACATCATTGTTTCAAGGATAAGGCGCTTGGCATCTTCACCCTTGTTTTTGCTACCAGCCTCCTGCAAAGCCTTATCGATAGCGGCTAGCGCAGTAAGCTGTTCATCTTTCTGAGTCAGTAGCACCTTGAGACGACCAGCTTCTTCTTTTGCCTTAGAGGCATCGACGAGCTTCGAAATGATCTCGTCCGGATTTTTCACCTTAAGAGAAACCATTCGCGCCTTGAGCTCATCACTCGCAAGCTTGATAGCCTGTTCACGCTCATCGATATTTTGATAGGCGGCAATTTTGTTCGCCATCTCCGTATTCTTATGCGTGAGCTGCCAAACTTTGTACCCCATCAGCAAAAGCAGAATGAAACACAAAATGATCCAGATTTCGGTAAGCGACAGCTGAAACACCTGATCATTTTTAGAACTCATCAGGCAGTTCTCACATCCGACGCAGGCACATGGTCGAGGGCCAGCGTCGCGTTGGCAATTGACTCGAGTGATGATCCGAAAGCTTCTTCGCTGGCCGCTGATAAACGTGTTTCAGGATTGCTGATGAGATCAATCTTGCCCATCAGCTCATCCAGCAATCCGGCATTCGCCGCCTCGATGCCGCGGTTGCTCGATTCAACGCTGGCAGCCAGCGCCTTATGCACATCACTGCTGGCCACGACGGCCTCTACCAACGGCAGCAGCGCCGAGCGTAAATTTTCTGCGAGGGCCTCGTTACTTTTAACGGCGCAATCGCTGACGGCATTCAGTGCGCCGGATACTTCCTGGGTCAAACGCTCCACCGTGGTGTCGTCTTTGGCTACGGTGCGCAGTTCTTCAAGCTTCTCGACAATTTTCGTGAATACCTGTTGGTTAGCTTTCATGTCCTCCATGAAATCTTCTCGCTGATCCTCCAACGAGTCCAGGTAGTCCTTTTGAATACGCTCCACTCGATCCATGACGTCACTGCCCTGTGACTTCATCGATTCTGCCAAGCGTTCCTGGCTTTCTACGATCGAACCTACCGCAGCGACAGCCTGGCCTATCGTTTCAGTTTTGGTGTTCAAACTGCGAATCGCGGTGCCTACCATCCGAGCGGCAGCCTTGACGTCCAACGCCAATGTCGAAACCCCTTCGTTCAGGGTGTCAGTGGTTCCGGATAGCGTATCAATAGCGGGGTTAAGTTTTTGAGCGAACAGGTTATCCGGGAACAGAGTCTGATCGAGCCGTTCCTGTGCTTTTTTACCGAAGTCGAGTGCATGCGATTCCATGCGATCGAGTGTCTGCGAGCTCTTCTCAGAAAGCCCGTTGATGGTGGTCAGTAGATCCGTACTGGCGTCATTGGCTTGTTTAAGGATGCGTTCGAAAGCTTCGTTGCTTTGACGGGTAGCGCTGGCGAAAAACGCATCCATAGCATTGGTGCTGTGCTGAGAGATCGTGGTGATTTGCTCATGAACGCTCTGCACTGCTTCCTTGGAAGCAGCCATAACTTGATCCCGGAACACTTCAAGCTGCTGGCTGGCGGCGTCAAAAGCCATGGTCAGGTTTTCAGCCGACTGAACAGCACGCTCCTCAACGCTCCTGACCGCGTCGTTTGTATCAACTTTGAAGCCTGTATGTAGCACCCTGGCCAGCATACCTATGGCTGTGCTCACCATAGCGGCGCCAAACCGAACAGCCATTCCATTGAGATTTTCACCAATGGAATTAATGTCGAGAAGACAGATGATGATGCTGCCAACGGTGAACAAGAACCCGAGGTAGTACACCGAGTCCGCAAATTTCGCGAGGGTAAGCTGGACGTTCCATTTCTCCCGTACGCGGTAACCGACAAACCAATAGCAACACATCACGAGCAGTGGAAGCACAAAGCCGAGCCAGAAGGGCTCATTGAGTAGGAGACTGGTTACGGCCAAAGTAGCCTTGAGTATCACCGCCGCAATGAAATAGGTCTGAACCCGGCGTACATGCTTGTTGAAGTCCAATTACAGCCCCTCCATTGCAGTAATTCCCTCAACTGAAGCCCCGTTGGCCTCGAAATATTGAGCCCAGAAATTGCCCAGCTCGTTGGTTTGTGGCGTTTTCTCTTCGTTTGCCAGCAAATTGATGGTCACGGTGGCTCCGTTTAAGCCTGGTGCTTGGGCATTGCGACCATAAGGAGACTTGGCAAACTCCGCATAATTGTGTCGTTTACTTTTGTACATCGAGAAATCAGGCATGTTGGCCAACATGTCCGAGTAAATGACGAGCTTACGATCGCCCTTCACATTCGCATGATCGAACCCGTTGATGCCTACCAGTTGGAGCATCTGAAAAATAGGTGACAGCTTGCTGTGTTCGTCGAGAGGGATATGGCGCACAACGGCATCGAGTGGTTTCGCAAATTTTTCATTGAAATCCCTATCGACAAACTTCTTTGTCGCCGTGAGTTGACTGCGATCGCCCCACTGACCAGGGTTGCAGCGTTCGAAGATAGGCTTTTCGTTTTGCTCAAATTTTTCCCCGAGCAAAAACACCGAAAGCAGGTGCCCTTCAGGCACCTCGTTCACCACCATTGTCTTGAGCCGCTGGGACAAAGCAGCCTTTTGGGTGAACGGGAACGGCGAGGTGTTATCAATTAACACGACATATTGGCCTTTAGGGCCGTTACTGGGGCAAAGAGTCTCCTTGTCCAAGGTTTTGTGGTTCATTTTGTAATAACCAATCCCGCCGAGCACCAAGGCGACTGCAACGCCAAGCACGCCGCCCCAAACCCATTTCCCAGTGTTACTTTCACGCTTGGCATAAACCGACATCACAAATCCCCTTATACCAAGTCCTGGAGCGGCTGAAGCTGGTTGTATTGCTGATTGAACGAGGACTGGACCCTCGCCCGGATTGGCTCAACTTCAGTGACCAATTCGCGCAAAAGCTGCTCTTGTGCATCCAGTCGCAACTCATCCTTTTGAACACTAAAATCCGGCATATCCAAGGGGCCAAATGTCACTGGATGGTCGAAATAATCAGGCGGTGGAGCATCCGTAGGGCGCGCCATCATATTTTCGTTCTGGTAGTAACGGGTCAGGCTCTGTAGCGTCTCATCGGCCATGACCAGTGTTTCGGATACCTGTTTTTTCACTATCGACTTCTGGTTCATATTGAACTTGAAAGCTTTGATCGCCTTCTCAGCTGCCTGCACACCGCTATCAATTTTCAACAACACTTCGGCCTTCTCGACTTCCAGCCTATCTCGCAAGCCTTCGATCAGTTCGATATAGCGGCGGTGAGCCTCAGCATATTGACTCCATACCCCTGCGTACCCCGGATAGCGATCCGTGAAGTTGTAGCCCTTCCAAACGCCGACACAGCCAAACACAATCGTCCCGAAGAACAGAATCAATGATTCGAAATCCTGAATGGGGAATATGCCCGCACGAAGGCTTTGCCAGACCAGGGGGAAGGCGTTATGACTTGCGTCTTCATCCACGGTCAGCACATAACGGAAATAGGAGATCAACACTCCCAATCCGATCATGATGACTACTGCCGAAGCGAAAGAGATCCAGCCCCAGAGCCGGCGTGCCCCTCTGACGTGGTTCTTGTTTCTGAAACCAAGCCCTGCGAAAAAGCAGATGACCACGTTGAAAGACGACAACATAAAAGCCATCGTGAATCCGCTGAGTAGTCCCCCTTCTAGGCCTGAACCGAAGAAGGTCGCGTTGAGCCCACCCTCCACGACGCAACAGGCAAACACGATCATGATCTGCAGAAACTTGCTGGCACTGCTTAAGCTTTTAGCAGGGACGCTCGGCAGTCGATTATCCCTGCGAAAATCGCTCAAGAGCTGAAATTTGGTTTTCGCGTCGCTGGCAAAATCCTTCATGCGACCATCCTCCCGCGTGAGGTAATGGTCGGACGTACGAACAAACTCATTTCCTAACTCGATGGCGCGGTTCATATCCAGCGTAATGTCGATCGAGTCCAGGCGATTCTGAATCTGCTTGATACGCTGCTCGCCGTATTTCACCGTTTGCTCTCGCATCCGGCCAAGCTCCGCTCGAACAGCGTGCTCGGCAGCAGTCAATTGTGTGTCTCCGCTCCTCGGGATGCCCTTCGCGCCGTGTTCTCTAGCGATTTTTTGAAGATCGAGCTTTTTCTTGAGCTTCTCAGGATCGATTTTCGGGATGAGCGGTTCGCTATGCTCTGTTTCCTGGCTCGAAAAAAGGGAAGCAATAAAAGCAAAGAATCTTTTGAAAAAATGCATTGAAGACATCCATGCGCTTTGTTGATCAACGACTTATGACATTCATATGCGCAAGCGTGCTACGCAGCATAAATTGCCGTTTTTATCGTTCTGGAGAGTGAGTTCAAGAGGAATCGTCGTCCGTAACGTGCAGCCGTATCAAATAGCCATCAAGGTGGCGAAATGATGACTGCACCAATGCTCCATAGCAAGCAGGAACGAGTAGTTTGCGGACTAACGGACGGGCTAATAGGCGGCTGCTAGTCAAAGCAAGAATTTTTACTCGGCTGGAGGCCCAACTAGGTTGGATCATCCGCGCAGTGCTAGAAGAGTCCGAACTATTCGCCAAGCAGCCTCAACTTGTAGGCCGCTGCCACGCCTTTGAAGCTAGATTGTTCATGCTGGACTATGACCTACGCAGTCTAGTCCCCCGAGGCTATACGATCCCAGTGCCGCCCAAGCTTAACTACCGGGTATGCAGGATGACCCGAGCGACCTGAGATAAACAAGCTAATGGTTGACCTGTATGTAGTTCTCAATCAGCACGAAAATAGCCTTAAACACTCAAAAACGTTAGGACCTGAAGAGAAAGACCAAACAGCATTGGTAAAGAGACCACGCGTGAGCGCCAAAGCCTGCGCCCGCCCACGCGGAAGCCGTGAGGATTCCACCCAGAGCCGGTGGTTTTGTGGGGGTAAAAACGGCCAAAAATAAAAAGGGGTCGCGAGATAAAATCTCGCAACCCCTTGAATTATATGGTCGGGACGGAGTGATTCGAACACTCGACCCCTAGCACCCCATGCAAGCGGACACCTCTACAGCCCGCTAAATACAAGGCTTCGCGCTTGGCGCTCGCTGCAACGATGCCCAACAGTGCGCAACCGTATTTTACAAAGTCACTCGTAAAGTCACTGAGCCTTTTCTGCCCCCTTCCCCGGCGTTCTGCCGAACGAACACAATCCCCTACTTTTTAATTTCTCTCACATACGCCTGGCACGCACGCAGCGCGATTATGGCGTTATCCCCGTCACCGGTGATGGCGAGAATTCGTTGAGCATGCGCTTGGTCAAGTTGGGCTCGCGCGGCTCCATGAACCACGCCGACGGCGCCGGGGGCGGCAGGCACGTTGCAGCCACTGGCTGAATCCGCGGCGTCGAGAAGGACTGACAGCCGCAGATCAGAAGTGGCAAGGCGATCGCGCAGAACAGCCTGGTTGCGTTGGGCATCGGATAATTCCTTGGTGTGTTGTTGGTCCCGACTAGCGAGCTGCTGCTCCAGGGCCAGGTGCTTGTCCTGCTCGGCGCGTGCTTGGGCGGCGGCGGCATTGGTAATCGCCGCCAGGTCATCCTTGTGCAGGCCGGCCTGCTCGGCGAGCTTCTTGCCCATCCGCCAGTCCTGCACCTGCCAGGTGCCGGCCGCGCTGACGGTCATCGCCAGCAGGATCGCGGCCAGGATCTGCCCGGGTGTCACGACATCACCCCGCCCGCCAGCCGATACTGCTTCAGCAGATCCTCCAGGCGGTGTTCGCGCTGCCCGTATCCGGCGCCGGGCAGACTGGCCCAGATGTTCCGGCACTTTGCGATAGCCGTCTCAATCCGACCGGCAAGCACGTCCGGCAGCGCTCGGCACTCACGAACGTGTTGCAGCGCAAGAAGGTCTTGGCTGATCGGGCTGAAGTCCGGCAGCTTGAGCAGCGCCTTGTAGTGCGGCCAGTCCTTTAGCATCTGCTGATAGCGGCCGGAAGCATTGGACGTCAGCCCCTTGCTGTTGATGACCTTCGACGCGCGACCCTTGGCGAACGGGTGATCTGTGAAGTCTTTGAAGACCTCAGGCTTAAGATCGGCGCCGGTGACGATCACGTCGTAACCATCCATGGCAGTGGCCGGAGATGTGCTGGTTCCCTCGCTCCAGGCGAGCATGTCGAGGAACGCCAACGCGTTACGGCCGCCGGCGCGTGATTCGGAAAGTCGTGCCATTGCTTTTCTCCAGGCAAAAATAAACCCGCTCATGGCGGGTGGCGGTGTTCGATCAATAGTTACGTCGGGGCAATCGGCCAGTCGACGGCCTGTGGATATCCTGTTTGCCCGGGAACACGAGTGAGCGCCACGTAGTATTTCTTCCAAGTATTGAGCGCCGCTGCATCCTCTTCAGTTGCCTCATCAACATCAACCGAAAATTGCAGAGGCCTGATGGCGTCGTCTGCCTCCTTGCGCAGCCTGGTCAGTTGTTCCTGAGCTGCAACCGTAGGGTCAATCGGAGGCTCTGGTACTGGCGGCGCTTCCGCGACGCACAGGTGCAAGGTGATGCTGTGCGCCAGGTCCGCCGGCTCCCCCCCTATAGCGATCGTCACAGCCAACGTACCATCGACGAACTGAATATCCACGGTCTTGCCGGAGTCGGCCTGGTTCAGTACGTATCCCCAACCCTCTGGCGGCGGCGCCATGCCGAGGCTGCCGTATACCAGGTAAACGCCCGGGCTGGGATGGGCCGTGGTCAGCGTATCAACGCCAAAGGTGGTGATGTCGATGATTTCGCCAGTAGAGCCAAGAATGTTTATTGCTGCTCGAGTCGTCATTAGATTGCCTTCAGCGTGCCGTCAGCGGCGCGGGTGGTGTTGCCGGTGTGATAGATCTGGTTGAAGTTGCCACCGCCTGACCGGAAACCGATTAGGTTAGTCGTGATGCGTGCGATATAGATCTGCGCGCATACCTCTCCCCCATAACCGCAAGAGAAAATGCTGCCGTTCAGCGCTCCGTAGTTACCGTAGAACTGCGTGGTGCTGTCCCATCGCCAGAAGCCGCTCTGATTGATGTTTACCGAGGGTGCAAGCGGTACAGCATCCGTACCAATGCCCCAGTCTTGGACTCTGAGCGCACGCCCAGGAGTAGTGTCGAGGAGACTTGTGGTAAGCGTTGCGGCGGACGCCGTTCCCAGGTCAAGGGCTGCCTTCGCCGCAGCCTTGGTAGTTGCGCCAGTCCCCCCCTTCGTGAAGGGAACTATGTCCTCAGTCGAAACACTACCCAGGCCAGCAAGCGTTGCCCCCCACTGCTGAATCATGGCCCTTGCCTGGTCAGCCAGGTCCTTCGTATACCCCTGCACTGGCGTAAGCGCGTACACCCCAGCAGCATTGGTTACGCCACGATAGTTTGGCGCGATCGACATTGCCGAGTCGCTGGCGATGTTTGTGACCTCATACCACCCGCCATCTGGGCCGAGAAAGGCATCCCCTACCCGACTGTTGGCCACGAAGGCTGTGCCGGTTCCGATAACAGCATTGGAGTTCAATGTTACTGAAACTGTGCCGGTTCTGTACCAAGGCATATTTTTCTCCGGGAAATAAAAAACCGCACAAAGCGGTTGCAGGATTCAAACTATTATTGTGACGTTTATGAAACGGGCTTTGCAAAAACTACCGGAATATACATTGCAGATGGAAGATCCACTCCTACCGCCTGGATCACAAGACGATTATTTGTGTAATCAAAAATTGCATACATGTTACCTTGCCTGGATACTACCCCTGCCATATCCATGGCTATATTATTCAGCAGCATATAGTCACCAGTGTCTAATGGCGACGGTGCGGTCCAGCTGAGTCGCCACACTCCCTGACTTGTCTGAGTTGATCCTAAATACGTCCAAGCACTAATAGTTCTTGTGAATTGCGCGCACGGAGTATCATTATCAAATATTAGTTTTGAAGATGAATCCCACAGGCGGAGCCCGTAGCTTGCGGTTGGCTCCGACTTAAACATAGCTGCAAACCAGTTGCCAGATGTGGGAATCCCTGACAAGGCTGTAAATGAAAAGCCAGTCCAGTTTCCTGACGATCCAACTACTAGGCAGAAGTAAACATAATTATTCCCTGGGTTTGGCCTAACAAATACTAGCGGCGGCTCCGCTGTTGTCATGAAGCTTTTGAAAGGAACGTATACGTCTGGTCCTCCTGCGCTCCACTGTCCCTTATCAACTACGACAAGCCTGGAAAACTCCGAATCAAGCGTAACTACGTTGCTGTTGTTTGTGAATGTCAATCCATAAGTCATTAACGATACCTCATAACCATAAGTCTTTGAGGCGTTATTCCTGTAGGCCCAGTATTAGCTGCGGGACTCCCAAAATACACCCTAACAAAGCCACTATATACTACAGGCGTGAACATTATTGCGGATATGAACTGCGCCCCATGATCGTATGCGGAAATAGGGATGCAAACAGCGGAATAGTTAGATGGATTTATCTCGGATATAGATACATCGAAGTACCTTGCTCCGGTTGGAGATATCACTGCAGAGTATATAACCCTTACAGTGAAAGAGCTCTCATCAAGCTGGAGGGCTCCATCAGCCCCCCAAATCCTAATTCCGTGACTCACTCGGTAAGATCTCCAATTTGAACACGCTTGACGTTGTTCACGTCCCAAAAACGCATAGACCGATTAGTCATCATAGATCGCCCTTGTCCAGGGACAATCCCGTTTATTTCGAACGTACCGTCAAAGAACAACTTCCACCCGGAAGTACCAGCAACATAGTTATTCGACTGAATGTAATTGCCGATTTTAGCGTTGGTAATACTGCCGTCTTGGAGGAACACCGAATTCATGAACACCTGACCGCCCTGCACCACAAATGGCGTAGTGATGGTCCCGCCAGCCAACGTGTTAACAACAGCGAACCGATCAGCGCTCACCAGGAACTGGCTTTGCAGAAGGCCTTCGGCGTTCTGCTCGATACCGAGCCCAATACCGGCTGCTACATACTGGCCGTTCTGGTTCACCTGCATCTTCACCGCCCACATGGTGGACAACTTGCCGTCGGTGTCCGCTTGGGCCTTGGCCGTGATCTGGATCGAAGCCTTGTTCTTCCATTCGCTGAGAGCACTCGCAAGGTCACCCTCGTCCGTACCATCGCGCCCGCCGCCGGCTATGGCTTCGATCGTGGTGGACTGCGAGGCGATCGCCTTGTTCGTGTCGACCAGCGACTGGCTGACGGTTTGCACTGCCGCCGAGTTGTCTTCGACTTCGCCTTTCAATTGGTCAATGCGCTCTGCCGTTGCCTGCTTGTCGGTGGCCACCACCTGCTCGAGTGTGGTCAGTGCTGCCTTGTTCTGGCCGACTGCCGCATCCAACGATGTGGTGCGCTCGACCATGGCCAGGTTGTCGGAGGCTTGGACCTTTACCTGCTGGGCGAATTTCGCGGCGGCATCCCAGTTTTGCAGGGCTCCCGCAAGGTCGCCCTCTCCATCATCCTCGCGCCAGCTTGCCTGGAGCGATTGCAGGGCCGAAGCCTGAGCCGTGACCTTACCGTCCACGGTTTCGATTGACGCCTTGTTCTGCTGGATCTGGAGCGCCATGGCCTGGGTTGTTTCGGCAATGGTGCCCATGTTGAACCAGAACTCTGCGGCGGGCGGCGGGGTATCCACCGGAACCGCTTTGATCGCCTGGTACAGGTACTGGCCCTGTCGAACGATCTGGCCAGAGGTGTAGGTCTTCGTGGGGACGTAGATCAGGGCATCCGTTACCTGGTCGATCAAGTCCTCCAGTTCCTGCTTGGCCTGCTCCAGCCGGTCATTGACCGAGCCAGGGCCGGAGCCAGAGATCAGGTCGATCTGGTCCATGATCTCCTTCGCAAGCTCGGTATCGCCAATCTGGCCGGCGATCAGGTCAAGGATCGGACCAGCCTGCGAGCTGGCCTGCCCAATCACGCCATTCACAACCGGGTAGAGCGGCCCGATGTTGCCGGTACGGTCCACCAGGCGAGCCCAGAAGAAGAACGAGGCCCCCGCCAGCAGCGACTGCATGCGGTAGTCGGCCTGTGGGTACGCCAGGTCGGCCAGCTTGGTAGCCACCGACAAATCATTGGCCGGGCCATACCACAGCTCGGTGCGCTGGGTGTCTTCGGCGCCGGCCGGGAAGCCCCACTTGATGCCGATGCCGAACAGTTCGCTGGTGGTGGTCAGGAACGCCACCGCCGGCGGCAGGCCGACCTTCCCTTCCAGGTTGGTCAGGTTGGAGCTCTTCCAGATCGAGGAGATCTCGAAGGCGCTCACCGACCGAACCCGGGCCACGTAGGCGCCGGAGTAAATGCCAGTGACGTCGACGCTGGTCGAACCGGTACGCTGCACCTTGATCCAGTTGCCGCTGTCCTTGCGCCACTCCACGTCATAGGCGACCGCGCCAGCAA
The DNA here is from genome assembly GCF_002028325.1 of Pseudomonas veronii. Taxonomy (NCBI): domain Bacteria; kingdom Pseudomonadati; phylum Pseudomonadota; class Gammaproteobacteria; order Pseudomonadales; family Pseudomonadaceae; genus Pseudomonas; species Pseudomonas veronii. The sequence continues at coordinate 4,664,345 of NZ_CP018420.1, forward strand.
CAGCGGGCCACGAGATGTTCATAGTGCTGATGGCGATGCCCTGGTTCACGGCGTAGCTCGACGTCAGCGTGACGCTCGCCGGCGCCGGAACGACGGTGATCGGTACAACGCTGATTGGGCGTTCTTCCAGACGCGCGCCGGTGTCGATGTGCGCGAATTTGCTTGGGTCGTACTGCACGGCCGAGATCTCGAACACGCCAGGTTCCGGCCGGGCGACGCTCACCACTCGGTACAGCGGGATTGCAAGGTCGTCGGCATCGAGCGCCCATACCAGCTCGGGTTCAGGCGCAACGGAGTAGGTCACGGTAACGGTGACCTGCCGGCCGCTGACCAGTTGCACGGTGCGCCCCTCGCACTTGCCGTCGGGCAGGTTGAGGATCAATCGGTCACCGGGCTTGGCCTGGGTATCACGGTCCAGTGTGATGACCTTGCCGTTCACCGCCGAGATACGCCCGCCCACCGGTCGACCGGCCAGGAGTTCGTCGGCGATCGGGACCACGTAGCCAGGCAGCGGGATACGCCCGTCAAGGCCGACCTTGAAGGAAACGGCCCGGTCCTTGGAGTTGGTGAGCAGCGCCCACTTGCCGCGGCGCTGCGCCTCCGACTCGCGGGTGCAGCCGATGGCACTGATCTCCAGCGGGTTGTCGCCGTAGCGGCGCTGCAACTTGGCATCCGTAACGGCAGTGACGTCGGTGTCGTAGTTGTTCGCCGGGTTGTCGTAGCTGATCAGCGCGCGGCTGTACCGGGTGCGCTCCGACGCACTCGAGTAGGTGAACTTGCCGTCGATCACATTCGCCCGGGTGTAGGCGAAGTCGAAGTCAGTGGCGCGCGGCATATCCGACAGGGTGAAGACCTGGCCCTGGGCCCAGTAGGTCATGCCCCGGTAGATCGCCGATATGTCGCGCAGCAGCGACCAGGCGTCAGCCTTGCTCTGCAGGTTCAGGTTGCAGATGAAGCGCGGCTCCTGGCCGCCCTTCCCGTCCGGCACCAGTTGGTCGCAGTACTGCGAGATGCGGTAGAGCTCCCACTTGTCCACCATCCACGGTTTGATGCGCCGGCCCAGGCCGAAGCGGTCGGCCGTGGTGATGTCGTAGGTCATCCAAACAGCGTTGTCAGTCCAGGCCTGTTTGAAGGTGCCGTCCCAGATCCCGGTGTAAGAACGTGCCACGGGGTCGTAGTTGCTCGGCACCTGCATCTTCTTCAGCTTGGTCTCGACCGTCACCGCCGGGATGCTGCGGAACTGTTCGGCCGAAAACTCGATGTAGAGCAGTGCGGTGTTCGGATAGCGGATCTTGGCGTCGATCACCTCAGTGAAGCCCGCGATCTGCATCGTGTCGGAGATTTTGTTGTTGTTCTGGTTGATGGTCAGACGGGTGATACGCATCAGCCAGCCGGTGGTAGCCCTGGGCAAATCGATACGGCGGGTGCGCTCGTAAAGGCTGGTGGTCTTGCCGTCGACCGCTTCGCTAAGCACCTGCTGGTAGGCGCCGCCGTCGGTGGCCAGCTCAACCTTGTACTCGATCCGGTAACCGTTGATATTGCCGCTGGCATCCACAGACTGGAGCGCCGGCCAGGCAAAACGCACGCGCACGGCCGAAAGCTGGATATTAGTGATCGCTCGAACCCACGGTGTGCCGCTGCGCAGTTCGGTACTGATGGTGGTTTCGTTCTCGATCGAGGGGATGCCCTGGATATAGGTCTGATCCACCGCCCCGGTGCGCCACTCCCACTTCACGTTCGGGAAGTTCATGTTGCCCTGGGGGTCTTGCAGTGGGGTGTTGTCGAGGTAAATATCGCGCGCGGTGGGCGTGCCTTCGAACTCACCCTCACCGATGGCAATCAGCATCTTGGCGATGGCAACAGAGCGCAGGCTATCCGGGGCTTCCGTTGGCGTTTTCGGCTTCTCTTCGCCGCCCTTGGCGCCGTGAATATCAATCTTGCGTGCTGCGCCCATGCTTTTCTCCAGGCAATAAAAAACCGCCTCATGGACGGTTGCAGTGCTTCAGGTGTTGGCTACATCTGGTCTTCGGCATAAATGGCGGCACTGATGATCGCCCCACCCACCCGCCGCTTGCCGTAGCAGAGCGGTACCGGGTTACCGGATGCAGTGGTGTTCTTGGCGCTGCCGAAAGCGTAACCGGGGGTGTTCTCTGGTGCGGCGCTGGTCTTGAGGCCGCCGGCCTGGGGGCTGAGCATTTGGATCACGCCGCCCAGCACCATCGAGCCGCCCATCATGATCAGCGCAGAACCGAATGGCGCCCCTGCCCCAAATGTGCCGCCAGTGATGACGAGGCCGACAACGATCAGCACTGCGCCGACAATGGTTTGCAGTGCGCCGCCGCGCTTACTGCCGGTTATCACCGGAGCAATGCGAATATCACCTTCGCCCGTGAATCCAAGTTCCTTCTCCGCCAGGTTTGTCTTGCCGCGAAATACGGCGAACTCAACCCCACGGGACTTGGCGTTGGACAAGAAGCGCTCGAACCCTGGAATTTGCACGCACAGAGCCTTAACTGCTTCTGCCGGCGTCCTTACGGCCATCCGAAAGGACCTCCCAAACTGACGAAGCTGTCCGTAGAGCAGGATCGTGGTCATGGGCTGATAATTGATGGCAAGTGCCGCCATGTGCTTTTCTCCAGGCAATAAAAAGGCCCGCCGAAGCGAGCCTTGAACAATTTGATGTGCCGCTACAGGCAGCCTTGCAGCGCGATCAGCCGTTTATTGGCGATCCAGTTACCCACCACCACGTAATACTTCGCCTCTGAGCCCGCGCCCTTGGGCTGGATGTCAACGAAGTACTGGGAGCCCTCAGTGAATACCGTATATCCGGTGTCGCGCCCCGGCTGAAGCGTTGCCCCAGGCGTGCCGCCGAAGATCGGCTGGTTCTGCCATTCGTACTGGACGCATTTAGCCAGCGTGGCGTCGGTTTTCTTCGAGGTCAGCACCTTATACGGCCCCGCCTGGCGCGCCTCATTCATCGTCGGCGTCATGCACCCCGCCAGCATCGCGACCGCTACCGCCGCTATCAAAATCCGCATGTCGTTCCCTCTTTGGTTTGGCGGGACTGTAGCACTGGGGAGTGGATGCAAAAAGCCCTGGTAGGGGCCTTACCAGCCGCAGGTGCTATGGGCGATGCTTATGTAAAGCCACCGCCTCCATTCGCGCTATCAGTTCCTCCATCCGACCCTGTATCACACCGCGGTTGCGAGATAACACCTCCAAGCTTGGATCAATGTCTCGCAGATAGAGGCGGCATTTCTTTTCGCTGAACTTATCAACGTTCGTATGAATGTGTTCCGCCAGCGCAGCTGCATCGCGGAGACATAGGTCAAAATGCTCTCGCTGCCCAAGCAGAAATTCCAACATTGCAGCAACTTCTGGCAAGGCCGCCGAAAAGCGCGATTGAACTTGCTTAATGACTGATTCATTTTCTCGATTCAGCCTGTGCCACTCTGAGCGTGCTTGCTCGGATTTGAGCACGAGGCTCTGACGCAATGAGAAAAGCTCATTGGATTTTGTCCTGCCCAATGCACGCATGGCGACCAACAGGCTCACCAAAGCGATAAGCAGTGTCACCCCGTCAACTAGGGAAAACTTCCCTATCTCCATGATTCAAGCCCCTAACTGGAAATCGAATACGATACCCGAAAACTGCATAAAACTCCGCTCTCCAGGGTTGCTATACGGCCTGTATGAAAAGCCAGTAACTGTGCAGTAGGTTGCCGTAGTAGCGTAATGCCTTCGCCGAATGCGAAAGTAGCTGAACCCAAGGTATCTATCACGAACGAACAAGGACGCCCGTAGAACATCATGCCGAACAAAACACAAGACACAGCAGAAGAAGCCCTCCGTAGAAAAGCTTTTGAACAAAAACTGAAGGAGCATCTGTCATTTGTTGATGCTGGAAAATTGACTGACAAAATCAGGGCATTCAGAACCCTACCAATCAAGACCATGTCAAAACGACAAATCGCTGAAGAAATATCTAAAGTTTTATGCTTTGAGACACCATATGGGCTTGCTGCGATGCTCACTCCCGGCATGATTACTTACCCAAAGGGCACAAGATTTTATAGAGTTAGGGCTTTAGATAAAGAGGATACAATAATACCTCTCCGAGGAATGCGAACCGAAGATGACGCATGGAATCCGCCAGCAAAATTCGTGAAGGCAGGCCGGTTAAATATTGAAGGAGAATCACTGCTGTATACCGCGCCAATCAATCCAAAAGTCGCTATAGAAGAGATGAAAATCTCTGATAACGAAGCCTTCTCTTTAATAGTTTATGAGTCCACTCAAGACATAAGCGCCACAGCCATTGGAATCAGTCAAGAAACACCAAATCTAAACGCCGAAGAAAGACTAAAGACGGCATTAATTAATGACTTTTTAACACACGAATTCACCCGTGACGTAGGCGTTGGCACTGAGTACCTATATAAAACATCAGAAACAATAATAAAAGACTACTTTGATCTTCCACCGCAGGTACAAGATGCTTGGTGTTACCCTTCCGTAGCTGAGAAAAAATGCGTCAACGTCTGCTTTCGCCCCAATAACGCTAAAGAGAAACTCCGCTTAGTCGGAGTCCAAATTGTAACTTGCCAGCGCGCCGGAGATGACGCGCTGATAAATGTGAAATGCATCGCTTTAGGATTTGACAACAATGGGTTTTTTCAATATCACCCCGTCGGCAGTGAAGCGCAACGCGAAGCCTTTCCTGAGATAATAGCTACACCTTAAGTACAAGAGGCTCCAGTCCTTCGCCTGCAAGCCCAAGGACTGGGGTTGCGCCAATTTCGGCGCGTTTATGACCTGGAGGTCAATGTGAGTGAAGAACAACGAGTGATTACCCCGTTCGAGCTGGGTGTATGTGCAGCGATGACGGTAATCGGAACAGCTATCGCCAATCTCGACGTGCCCGGCAGAACCAAAGTTGCTGATGCCGCAAGATCTTTAATCGAGGCAATGCCAGCCGATAAAACGATTATAAAAGATCGTTCGGCCCATCACCTTGCGCTTGAATCTTTGATTTCAGGTCTTTTGCCAGAGCTGTCTCAGAAATCTGCCGAGTAATCCACTCAAGCAGCTTCCCTGCGTCTTTGTGGCCGGGGAAGCCTTCACCATTCTTATCGCAAGCCATTTGCTTCTCCTGCGGCCCTGCCGCGCCATGTTGATTGTTGTGCGTCTTTGTGCCTGAGAATCAGGCGTGTGCGGTCATGCCATGGTCCGCCGAACACCAAAATCTCGGACGGCCTACCGTACATGTGGTGAAGCATGAAAGGCCCGGGGCCGAAGGTGCCCGACTCTTCAGCGGGCAGCGTTGGGTCGGTGCCCAGGTAGATCCCAGCATGGTTCGGGTGAACCGTGCGCCCGACCTGCATAACGATCAGATCCCCTCGCTGTGGCCGGTCGACACGTACAAAACCGGCGACCTCGTAGTTCGCCTCGTACAGACTTGCGTTCTCTGCGCTCTCCCACCAACCATCGGCGCGCTGGAAGGCTTCGAACTCAATCCCCCACTCACGCTGATACCAGTCGGCGCAGACCTGCCAGCAATCCCAGGCGCCGTGCACGAACGGACGCTGGAGCAGCGGCGTGCGGCCGGTTGGCGTGATGGTGCGCAGATCGCCCTCGGGCCAACTCAGAATGTGCCAGGGCAGATCTGTGGCCTCGCACATGGCTAGGTCGTGCGGTGATGGTCTGCTGGTGGCGTCCGGATGCGAGTGGACAATGCCAATCACCTCCCCCAAATCTTCTGCCGCAGCGTAATCCTCGGGATCAAGCCGAAACTCTTCGCTCGGCTCCGTGGCGATGTTCCGGCACGGGAAGTACTTCTGTGCTCGTCCGACGGCGAGCAGCAGCCCGCAGCACTCGCGCGGATACTCGGCCGCCGCGTGCGCCTGGACCGCCGCAATGATGTGTTTGCGCATGATCAGCTCCTTGAGACCAAGCTCACAGCGGGAAATCCACCGAAACTGAGCTCTTCGTTCTCGCCAAATCGCAACTTGCAGGACGACAGGCAGCCCTTGCACTGATCCTTGGCGGGATCATCCGTGGGGTTGTCCTCGTCATCGAACATGGCCGCACCGGTGTAGCCACAGTCAGGCCCGCGGTAGCCGTTTGTCATGCTCCAGTGGCAAAACGTCGTCATCTGCCGGCCGGGCAGCCCGTTGTTGTCGATCTCACCCGGGGAAGACAGCTCCCAGACCACCGCCTCGCCGTCCTCGCTGGTTTTCTGGTCGATGTACCAGATCTCCAGCGCTTCCTGGGTCGGGTCCGCAGTCGGGTTGCCGTCGGGAAAGTTGGCCGCGTCCAGGTACTGGGCCAGGGTCTCGCGAACCGTCAGCTTGAACTTGAGCATGTCCTCGAAGGCCAGGCACAGCGCCGTGACTCTGCCGTTGACGTTGCCGGCGGCGAATGTCGGCCGTGAGGCTGTGCCGTCGCTACTCGAGGAAATCCCCTCAATCTGCACCGGCCAGGCCGCGTACTCCTCTCCCTGCCACCAGATCGACTTCGCAGGCAGATCCTCTTCCGAATGCTCGTAGGCCAGCAACTCTTCAGGTGTGTGCGGAATGGCGTGCCCGTGGAAGCGCAGGTAATCCGCGCCGTACTCAGTCCCGTCAATTTCAAACAGGCGAATCTCGCCACCGGGCTCCAGCTTCTGGATGTCCGTGATCAGTGCCATGGATAGGCCTCAGGGATGAAAGGTTTGCTTGAAGGTGGCGGTGATGGCGTAGACCTGGCCACCGCGGTGAACCGGCTTGTAGCCGTTGCACTTGTAGAGGCCAAGCTCGCCCAGGGGCGGCTCCCATAGAAAACCCTTGGCGCCCTTGTGCCGATCGAGGAACGCCTTGATTTCCAGAACACGAGCCTTGGCGCCAGTGAACGTGAGCGGCCAGGATTGGGACTGGTTATTGAGGCCGTCCTCGACCGACTGCTCGTACCCGTCGCCGAACTGCTTGGTCCGGACGCGCTGGGTCACATCACCCTCCGCGCCCTTTTCCGTTGCCCAGGTGAATCGTTCGATAGCCATCATCGCCCCTTAATTGCGTTGTTGATGACGCCGCCCTGGCGCATATCCCTGCTGCGCAGTTCCTGATATTTCTGCTCAACGAACGTCGCCAGCTCCTTGCCGAACAGGTCATAACCAGGCGCATCAGAGGTAGACGATGCGTTGCCTTCACCGTCGATATGCACCTCGACATTGATCTGCGTTCCACCGGACCCTCCGCCCATGGCCATAACGCCGAGCTTGCCGCTGGACGTTCGGGTCAGCGGCATGATCGCCTCTTCCCCTGCCTCACCCATGACGCCGGTCTTGCCGTTGGCCATACCGAAAGCCGTAGGCTTGCTGACGACGGAGTTCGTGAATGCGCCGCCGTCGGCGAACATCTGCACGCCGCCCGACCAGGCGCCGCCCATGGCTTGCGGGAAGTAGCTGCCCGAGTAGCCCCCCGCTGAAGCGCCAAGATTGGAAGATGCAGCGCCGGCAGATCCGGCGGCCAGCCCGTTGCCGCCGGCGGCACTGCCGCCGAAGTAACTCGCCGCCGCCCCTACCAGGCTGCCCAGCAAAGCGGAACTGGCCTGACGTGTCGTAATGCGCGCCATGTCCGCCAAAATCGACTTGGTGAAGTCTGCAAACGACGCCTTGCCTGTAACGGCGAAGTTGACCAGCGAATCCTCCATGGAGCTGAAGGCGTTGCCGAACAGGCTTTTCGTCTGGCCGGCGATGTTTCGCGCCGAGTCCAGGTAGTTATCCCAAGCAGCCGTCGCGCCCTTCGTCCAATCACCCTGGGCAGCTTCCACATCCGCGTAGTTCTGCCGGATTTGGTCGGTCGCCGCCTTATTCGCATCGGCGAGCGCCTGGGATTTACGCTTGAACTCTTCCTCCGACATGTTCCGAGACGGGTCGGACTTCTGGTTCGCCAACTCCAGGGACTGCTGAGCAAACCGATCTTGCTGGCTGTTCAGCTCGCCGCTGAGCGCGTTTTGGCGATCACCCTGGCCCACGCCGAGTACTGCGCGCTGCCCGGCAAGCTCCAAGGCTCGCTGCTGCTGCCCAAGCGCCTGCACGTAGGTACTGATCGCGCGCTCCTGCTTCGCCAGGCGCCCGGTCTCGTTGGTTGCCAGCACTTCAAGCTGGCTGTCGGCATCCTTCTGCGCCTTGACCATCCCTGCGCGCGCATCGGCGATCTTTTGGTCCAGCTGGATGCTTTGCGCGGCCGACGTGGTCTTCTTGCCCTTGGCGGCCTCCAGCGCGGTGATCTCCGCCTCGTAGGCTGCCGTCACCTGATCTCGCTCGTTGCCGATCAGGGCCTGGCGGCGCAGCAGATAGTCGGCCTCGGATACCAGGCCGGCCTTCTGCGCCGCGTCCAGTTCCTTCTGGTAGTTTTTGTAGTCCGCGGCGATGGCCGCGAGGCTGTTCTTGGCGTCGTTGAAGCCGGTCAGGTCGACCTGAGAACTCGGGGCCTTCGGGTCTTTGAACTTATCGTTGATGTTGGAGATGTTCTTGTCGATCGTGGCCTGTGCCAGGCGCGGATCGTTCGGCGAAACCTTGCGGATATCGTCGAGCTGTTTCTTGTAATCCTTGAGTGCTTCGGCGCGTTTCTGCTCATTCGTCCAGGAGGACTTGGTGAGCACGTCGATCTTGTCGCTGGCGACGATGGCCGCTTGCTGGGCCTTTCCCTGGTCATCGAAATACTTGATCCGAGCATCATCGGCATCACGCTGCAGCGTAAGAAAGGTGATCTGCGCCTGAATCTGGGCCCGAACCTTCGGGCTCACCTCCTGGGCGTTCATTCTCGTGCCGCCAACGTCGAACGCATCGGAGCCGGTGAGCTTGGACTGCAGGTCCTTAATCTGGTCGTTGTAGCTCTTCTGCCGACCTACATCGCTGATTCCATCTAGGGCGCCGCTCGCGGCACTCTTGATGCCAAGCCAGGCCCGCTCCCACAGGTTCAGGTTCTCTATCACCTGGCGGGATCTGGTCTGCACAGTGTCGGCATAGGTGTCGGTCAGCAGCTTGGTGGCGCCGATTTCGTCGCCTTGGTCCTTGAGTGCGACGATCTGCGAATAAACCGAGGCAGTGAGGAAGTGGTACTGCTCGTTGAGCGACTTGGCGGCGGCCACTGGGTCGTCGGCGATCTTGACGAACTCGGCAACGGTTGCCTCGATGGACTTGCCGGTGGCCTTCTCCATGGATAGGGCCGCCTCGGCGATATCCACGAAACTGCTGCTGGCGAGCTTACCGCTACCTGCCAGGGTGACCAGCACGTCCGCAGCCTGCCCGGTGGTGCCCACTGTCGCTGCGACCTGGCGGGACATATCGCTCAACTGTCCAGCGCTTGCACCTGCATAATTGCCTGTGAGGATCAGCGCCTTGTTGAAGGCTTCCGTCTCTCTACTGCCGCTGTAGTAGGCATAGGCCAGCCCACCTATGGCGGCAGTCACAAGGCCAATCGGAGCAGCTAGTGCCAGCAGACCGCTCATGGAGGCGCCGGCCCCTACGCCGATCTGCGTGATTGCCCGGGCACCACTCCCCCAATCGCCGGTCGACAGGGCGTTACCGAGCTGCATAACGTTTTCCTGCGCTTGGCGGGTGCCGAGGCGCAGCTTGTCGAAACCGGTGGTGGTTTTTTCGAGCTTGGCGTAGTCCTTGTCAATATTGCCCAGGGCCTTGTTGTAGTCGTCCTGACTCAGGCGCCCCTCGTCCAGGTGCTTGCCCAGTTGCTCGACTTGAGTGTCGAGTTTAGCCAGCGCCGCGCGGGCCGGGTCAATTGCCCCCAACAAGCTGTTGAGAGCTTTTTGATCATCCAGAGCGGACTTGGCCAGGGCCACCTGCTGCTTGTCGAGCTGCGCGGAGATCTTCGCCGCTTCGGCCTCGCCATAGGCGCCGGTCTTGGTCAGCTTGGTGAGAGCGTCCCTCTGCTTTGCCAGATCCTGGGTGGTTTTGGCGCTGGTGGACAGCGACTTCTCCAGGGCCTGAATTTCGTTCATCAACGAGGCAGCGGACTGCTCAGCCCGGCCACCGGCCTTCGCCATCTCATCCAGGCTTGTTTTGGCCTGGATCGCATCGGCGGAGTCGATCTTGACGCCGAGTTCTGCAATGTTCATCGACTCACCTTGAATAAGTGCCCGCGGTTACGGGCGGTTTTCCCTTTCCTCCGCCATGACGCGCAGGGCTTCGCCTTCCAAGACTTGAAGGTCAGGGAAGATTTCTGCGAGTTTCTTTTTCTTGATGCCAAGGAAGCTGGCCACGTCGCGGATGCTGCTGTAGTCGAGACCGATCGCCCCGCCCGTACCTGCACGCCACTGAGTAGACATCCGGTTGAACAGGAGGAAGGCCGGCCAGTTGCAGGGCCAGACCTCGACATCGTCCTCATCTAGGTCGGCAGCCGTCAGCCCGAGAGCAGCCAATTGCTCAGCAGATTGGCCGCTTTCGTACATTGCTTTGGCTGCCGCTATCAGTTTCCCAGGCGAGCCTGGCTGAATGCGCTCTGATAGGCGCTGACAACCGCTTCGGCGGTGCCGTAACAGGACTTAACAAGGGCCTGGATGCTCTTGTCGTCAAACTTGTCATCGAACCCCCACCCAACGACGAGATCCTTGATTTGCTGCACCTGAAGCTCGGTCTCGGCAGAAACGACATCAGACAATGTGGTGTCGTCACCGAAACTGGCGCGCATCTCCTTCCCTTTTGCGCTCCAATCATCGAATAGGGCGGCAAGCCCCGGGCGATCCCGATACTTGAAGGTGAACTCGATTTTCTCGGGTTCCTCTCCAACAATTGGGATCAGCACGAATGCCTTGAATGTAGGGTTCTGGGCGATCCTGATCTTTGCCATGGAAAATCCTTATGCGCCAGCCAAATAACGGAGCGAACGAGCGGAAAGCCCAATGCTGATGGTGCGCGTCATAACGTTGTTGCGCTCCATGGTTGGGTCAGGGGTAATGCTCACATAGCCCGGGTAGAGAATCTGGTCACCGTTACGCAACTTCATGCGGACCACCGCCAGCTCCTTGGTGTCGTCGTATCCTTCGACGGTTTCGACGTACTGAGCCGTTGGCTGGTCCTCCACCACGATGGTGATCGTGGTCGGATTGCGGTTTGTCGGGAACTGTTTGTCGTCGTCATCTTCCAGGTAGCCGACGGTTTGGTACTGCTGCTCACCGCCGGAGGACGTGAAAGAAGTCACCTTGGAGATTTGCGTCCATCCGGACACGGGAATCACAGAACCAGCGCCTGCACCGACGGTGTATTTGTCGGTATTGGTCGTGTTGAGACCGGCCAGAGCGAAAGCATCAGCAGTAATGCCGGAAGCTTTTACGGCGCGGTCGTTGATCAGCGCCCAGCCAGAATTGATCAGCAGGACGTCGCCGTTTTCAATGCTGTGCCCTACAGAAGCAGCGACTGGCGATTTCGCATTGGTCAATGCGGTGAAAGCGACTGCGGAGCCCATAACGCTGGCAATCTCCAGCACAGCGCCGTTCGGCAGCGGGAAGCGTGCGGCCATGGTGTATTTCCTCTTGAGTGCCCGCCTGACGGCGGTAGGTTATGCCCCGGCGGGCGGTTGGTCTGCGACACCCAGATAGGTGAAGCTGGCCGGGACCGTGTAGGTCGCCGACTCTGTGATAGTTGATCCCTGATCTACTGGCTCAGTGATCAGGCCTTCGAAACCGTTACGGGTCAGAGGCGTGTCGACGCGGAACAGCCGGGTCAATTCGTCAATAAGCGTCTCGGCGGTGGCCAAAGCCTGGCCGGACGGACAAACGATGCTGACCTGGTAAACACCGGCGTACTCGTAGGCCTCCCCGCCGAGATAGCGGCAGGTGGTGCTGGCTGGAAGTTGAAAGGCTCGGAGGTAGGTTTCAGAAGAACCCGGAGTGAACGGTTGATTTGGGTAGGCCACCCTTATCGGGCGCGCAGCCGCCCATGCGGCCAGCTTCGTTTCGATGGCCTGACGGGCGCGGGCGTGACTCATACCTGGTTGTTCCTGATGGCTTCCAGCACGATCTGCTGAAAGCGAGCCACGGTTACCCGGACCATGCCGCCTGGGGCCTGGGTTGAGTGGCCGAACTCCAGCGGAATCGCGTAGGGCAAATTGTTGATGATGCAGGCCATCTGGCCGGCAGTGAAGTCGCTCATCGCAGCAACCAGCGCGGCAGTGGTTTCGGCGCCGCTCGGGTCCACATCGTCGAAGGTGACGTTCTCGACTACACCGAGTGATATGTGCCAGTTCGCCCGGAACCGGCCGCCGACGTAGCCTTCCGGCGCGACGATATCCATGCCGTCGTTGAGCTTGCGGCCTTTCTTGAGCCTGCCGCCCTTCGTGAGGTTTTCCGGATCGCTGCGCAGCGCACTGTTGTGGTCGTCGACGGCTTTGTTGTACTGAGTTGCCACAGCGTTCTGCGCCCATATCTCCGGATTACCCACGGGAGACATGCGGATAAGGCTGCTGCCAACCTCGATGATGATCTCCCGCACACTGGCGTCGATGGCTTCGCTGGTCTGGGCGGCGAACTCCGCCAGGCTCAGGGCGAAGCTGCCGGATTGACCGGCGCCTGCCCGACTCATGACCGAACCTGCAGTTCATACAGAATCGGCGTGCCGGCGGGGTTGACCTCTTTCAGCGGAGGAACGATTGACCAGGTACGCCCCTGAGCGACCACTTTGTCGAGCAGCCCCGGCATCCAGGCCAACCCCTGCGCGGCGATCTTGAGCTTCTTGTCGCCCTGTTTGATCAGGCTGTTGTTCTGGAATTCTTGGCCGGTGAAGTCGAGCAGAATGCCCTGGGCGATCTGTTCGACAGTTGCCCCCGGCGCTTCCCCGCCCGTCTCCGGGTCGTACTCGCCCGGCTCCGTCTTGCTGATGGTCACGGGCTGGCCGAACTCTGTGATCATCTCCAGAGCCATCACGGCCATTTCGTCGTAGAAGGCCATGGCGGTCTCCGCTGTGTCTATGCGCGTACTGCGAACAGCCCACGCTTTTGAAGGTAGTCGGCAAACTGCGTTGCGCTCGGACGATCAGGCGCCGCTGGCAGCAGCCGGTTACTGGTAGACGGAATAGCCGCATACTGTCGCGTCACCGCCCCCTCAACACGATCCAGCAGCACAGCTCCTTTGCGCTTCTCCACCGGGTCGATATCGTCCTGATGAATCTCAGCGGCCAGGGCCATCTGGCCGTACTGGATGCGCGCCGGCAGGTAGTTGTTCGGCTTGATCTCCTGATCCAGCAGCACTTCCCGGCGCGGCCAGGACAAGGCCTGCTCGCTGCTCATCTTGCGGCCTTTCCAGGTCTTGCCATCCATCGCCAAGGCGGCCCGGCGCAGCAATGCTTCCTGCTCGGGAACGCCTGCGGGGATGACTGTGCCGAATTTCACGGCATACAGGGCCAAGTCCTCAGCGCTCGCGTAGCTTTCGGCGTCAGGCTTGCCGGTGCCGTCCTCGATGATGAGTGTCATGCGTCAACTCGCTGGAATGGTTTGAGATTGGCGGCCGCGTCACTGGCAGCCAGCATTATCAGGCCTTGGGCAGATCAGCTACGAGCTTTTCCAAGGATTCCTTCGAGGCGTTGGCCCGGTACGGCACCTTCGCGTCATCGAGCTTTGCTTTCAGCGCCGCGATTTCTCCAGCCTCATCAGCCGGCGGCGTGATGGCGGCTTTTTTCAGCACTTCAACCTCGTCGCGCAGTGTGTCGACGGTCACGAGCAGGCCGTCACGCTCAGTAGTCAGCTCTCCAACCGAGGTGTGGATGGTGCCCAGCACGCCAAACAATCGCAACGCGATTTCACCAACTTCGGGTCGCTGAATTTCGCCAGCTTCCAGGCCATCAACCAGCAGAATGAGCGCGCCATTTTCAGTCCGCAACCTGGCAATTTCCTCAGCCAGCGCATCGGGTAGTCCCGCTGGCACGCTGACTGCGGAAGGTGCTGGAGTCTCGACGACCGACACGTCAACGCCTGCAGCCTCATAGGCAGCGACGATATCTGGATGTTCGCCAACGACCACCACCGCCGTCGCGTCGCGTTCAATGCCGCGAAATAGACTCGCAGTCCGGTAGCGCTTCTCCGGATCAAAGCCCTCAAGCTGGTTCGTGTAAATCAGTTCCATGGGAATCTCCGTAGCGGCCGTTGCCGACCGCTTCCTGGGGTGAATATCAGCCGCCGGCTGGTGGCGAAGTGGTGAGGGTGATCATCACGCCGGCGGTGACCTTGTTGCTGTCGGCATGCTTGACCCAGTTGGCCGCCGAACCGACAGCCGCCAGGGTTGGGTTCGCGCCGCCGGCAGTTTCCTTCCAGCTGTAACCCAGGACGTCAATGTTGACGGTGCCCTCGGCGCGGTAGCCGATGCCGAGGTTTTCCTCGTCGTCCACGTTGTACGAACGGAAGCCGGGGGCCTGGGACTCGGTGATCACCACGGCGTTCGGCAGCAGGCCGAAGATCACGTCAGATGGCGCGGTATCAGTCACCAGCACGGGCTTGCCCAGGGTGCCAGGCAGGCCACCATAGATAACGACACCGGCTTCTTCGTAAATTTTGTTGGTGATGGCCTCGTCGACGATGTCGAAGTAGGCACTGGAGTGCATAACCCACAACGCAATGCGACCGAACTTGTCACCGAATTTGCGCATGCCGCGGGTCAGCGTCTTCTTGCCGTCGGTTTCGATGTTCGCCGAGACCACCATGCCGGCGTTGGAGCCGATGGCGGCGCGCAACGCGGCGGTGGCGTACTGGATGAAGCCTTCCAAGGTCGCGTCGGCAACGTCGGCACCGATGATCTGGGAGAACTCATCAACCGGGCGGCCGCGACGCTTGAACGCCTCTTCGGTGGTCTGGTACGGGCCGTATTTCCACGGTGCTTTGACACCGACGGCCTCACCGGCGCCGATCTTTTTGGCGGTCACCTTCCCGGTGGAGTTGACGTCGCGGTGTTCCAGCGAGCCGCCAATCTTGTAGAAAGCGCGCTTGCGGAAGTCGCCTTCGATCAGCTCGTTGTCGAGGACGATCGCGCCATTGGAAGATGCGTTGAACACGTCCAGGTTGTCCTGAACGCGCTCCAGGTATGCAGTTTGCGCCTCATCGTTGTAGATGATCAGGTCGCTATTGACGGTTGTCGCCATGAATATTTCCCCTTACTTGGGCAATTGCAGATATGCGGTTTGGCCGTGCTTGCGCTGGTATTCGCGCTTTTGCTCGGAGGTCATTTCGGAGCGCTTGAATGCAGCCTGGCCGCCGCCCCCGCCCGGGGCTTGTGTCCCTGAAGCCCTTGGCCACAGGTGGGGTGCGCTTTCGCGCAGGGATTCCGCCCATTCGAGCGGAGTCAGAGGGGTCTTGCCGTCTTTGCCTAGGATGGTCTGGCCATGCTCATCGACAGCGACCGCTTCGCCCTCTTCGTTTAGAGAGAACACGCCTTTGGCGCGCAGGATGATGTCGTCGGTTGCTTCCGGCAGTGCGCCGGCTTTCAGTGCAGCGCCGCGCACCGAGTCGCCCAAGACTTTGCCCTGGAACTTGGCGGCGAAGGCTTCAGCCTTCTCGGCGCGGCCGGCGAGCGCCTTCAGTTGCTTGTCGTGCTCGCCACGCAGGCGCTCGGTGCGCTTGTTGAACACTTCGTCAACCTTGCCCTCAGTTAGCAACCTGGTTTCTTCGTCCTGGCCCGCTCGACTGAGCAGTCCTTTGACGGCGTCGATGTCGATGCCTTCAAATTGGGTTTCGAACTGGGTCAGCTTGCCGGAGGTCTCCTTCAGCTTGCCCAGCAGCTCCGAGTTCTTGGTTTTCAAACCCGAAACGGATGCTTCAACGGCAGTCGCGATAGCGGCCTTGATTGCCGGGTTTTCCAGGTCGATTTCGTTTTCTTCTGCCACGTTGATGCACCCCTTGGGTTTAGTCGGCCCGCTTTGCAGGCATAAAAAAGCCCCGGCGTTTGCAAGGGCTGTTTGAAAGATTTGAGGTGGAAAGTAGTGATCAGCTTCTCTGCTTTTCGCGAAGCATCTTCAGCTCCGATAGCGTCGTCGAAATATCTACCTCCCAGTGTCCGAGCGTAGAAAATACAGTCGCCTGAGCCTTGGAAAGATCTCCCTGGTACTCGGCACTAAAATGGTCAAGGACATCACTCACATCCCGGAAAGAAAGCCGTATTTCCTCACCCTCACCGTAATTGAGAGTAAAGGGAAATCCTTTTCCGGTTGGCCCAGCCATGTAAGCCTTCCAGCCGCCAGCCTTACCTTTGGCGCCTATTTTAGCTCCACTGACTCTTACGGGCCTGCTGCCAGAGGAAATCAACTCGACGACTAAATCGCGACCACCAAAAATCATTGATCCATCGTTTGCCGGCTTAACCCCACACTTTAAGGTCAACTTTTCCGCATTATCTTTTCTCTGTGTATCGGCCAGCCATACAGCAACAACCACCGCAAGCAGCGCGCCAACCCCAGAAACCCAGTCGCCAAGACTTCCCCAATTAGGCACGAAGCTAACGGTTGCATTAGGATTTAGGTTTACTCCGGCGGTGAGCCCAAGCAGGCAGCCAAGTACAAAGGCAGCCAGAGCCCCCAACACTATGAGATATTTCATGCCACCTCCATTTGATTGAGGTGTTATAGCAACCCTGCACGCTCAAAAGCCAGCGGTTCAAGCCCTTTCATCTGCGCCAGCGTCAGCGGCGAGAAGTTGCGATCAAGCTGCAGCTCGGCGAATCGCTCCACCGTCAATCCCCCCTCCCGGAACAACTTGGCACGCACCGGACCGATCGCCACATCCTGAAACGCCGCAGGCTGCTGCTGAAGCCAGTGGTAATAGTCGAGGTCGGCACTGACCTGCTGTCCGCCATTGGCACCCACCGAAGCCCGGGTAGCACCTTTGGCAAACATCGCGCTGAGCTTGGTCAGGAGAATGAAGGTAGTGCGGCAGTTCGGGTGGAATGGCGGCCTTGGGCCGGAATCCACCGGAAACTTGCGCTTGTCCATAGAGCGGCAAAGCTGACTGGTTTTGCTGTCCAGCGTGGCCACCATCTGGATTTCTTCCACGATGTCAGTGTTGGCCTTGGCCACCTCCATACGCGCCTGAGACGACACATGCTGAATCGCGGTATGTACGACCGTGGCGGCATTGCGGTTGGTGGTCGCCAGGATGCCGTCTTTGTACCCGGCAGCCTTGGTACCGCGAATGTTGCGGATGATCTGGAAGTTCGTCTGCCCTTCGAAGTAGCCCTGCCGAATAGTGCCGGTGACACGCTCTCGCTCGGCGCCGGTCCAACCCTTGATGAAGGCCTTCAACAGCTTTCCGCCGCCGGTGCCGCGCGCGCTGAGCGGGTTTGTCAGCACTGCGGTGCGGATTGCTGCGGCTGTCGGCGCAACCACGTCGAGCGATACACCGACCGGTGCTGACCTGGCAAGACTGGTCGCCTCGAACTCGGCCTCATAGTTGGCGATATCCACCAAGTCGAGGTTCAGTTGCGCGCTGTAGCGGTCGAAGATGCCCAGCAGCAGGCTATCCACCTCTTTCAGCAGCGCTTCCAGGCGCTTGACGTTGTACTCGGTCAGGTCCGACTGGGTCAGCCGGTCGCGGATCGAGCGATCGATCTCCTTGAGGAAGGGGGCGAACTTGCCCACCTCCCCCGCCTTCAGCTTTTCGAGGAAAACGGCGTGCCGGATGGTGGCGTCATGGATTGCTTGGTTTGCCGCCATTTGGTGCGTCCTCGTTGTCCAAGCCCAGGCCGTCGCCCTGCTCCTGCAATTCGCCGTCGATCTGCAGGTCAGTGCGCTCTGGCGCGATCAGACCCAACTTACGCAGGTAGGCCCGAAGGTCAGCCTTCGCGAACCCGCCGTTCTGCCACAAGCCGACCAAGGCGGTGATCATCTGCGGATCAGCCGTCAGCTCGACGAACTCCTGATTCACCTGGTAGGCAACCTTCTTGTCAGCGATGCCCATGTAGGCACAGCACCACATGATTGCCCGGGTGTAAGCCTCGCTTACGTTTGCCACGCAGCCGGCCAGCACCGAAGTGGAGGCCGACTGATCACCACGAGACTCCGTAGCGGTCTTGGTGGCAATTGACGCCACCACCATCCGCGCGCCCAGCTCGATCATCATCTGGTTCTTGTCGGCCATGGCCTCTTTGACCAGTGTGTTGGGCAATGGCTGCGCGTAGCCGAACTGGCCACCGGCCGGCAGCATCATTGGCGCCCTGGAGCCGACATAGACGCCGTTCTTCTCCATCCAGTCGCGCCACTGCTCATCCAAGCCGCTGATCCACGGCTGAGCCTGCCCACACCAGAAAACGCTGTCTTCATAGTCGGCGCTGTTCCGGTAATGGCCCAGGTTGATCATGGCGATGTCGTACAGGGGTGATTCGTCGATGCTGGGGTCATTGTTCTGCGCGCCGACAAAGGTGAACGGGATCTCTTTGAAACGCCCAGTGACACCTTTAGGCCTGAATTCTTCGGTGACCGCCAGCGGCCCGCCACCTTTCGGCCCGGACCTGCGCCAGACCCGGCAGACAAAGCCGTCGCCCTCCAGCGCCAGTTCCCGGTACTGCTCGACCGTCTTGAAACCGAAGCCGTCGGGAATCTCAGGCGACTCACGCAACACCACCAGCGTCAGCACGCTGTGACCGTTAACCATGCCGGTGCGCCAGTTGATGATGTCTTCAGCGCAGTAGGACAGGATCACCGAGTGCCCGCCGATGCTGTCGTCCTGGTGATAGTCGACGTACAGCCCATGCCGACCGGCCTCAAGCACCTTTTCAAGCGTGCCCTGGGAATGCTGGTAGACGCTGACGCCGGAACCGTTGGCGTTGTCCTGCAGATATTCCAGTTTCTTCGACACCGTGAGTGTCGGGTCTTTATGGAAGGCCAGGCCAAGCAATCCGTTACGGGTGTGCCCGGTGGCGTTCTTGAACACCGCTCGCTCGCGGTAAGCCCGGTTCCGGTCTTCGTTCTCCGGCGACTTGTCGTGCGCGTTGATGTATGGGAGCCGATCGACAACCCGATGCTGCCCGGCGCAGACGTCGCGAACGGTCGCCCAGCGGTCCAGCGCTTCAATGTAATCCGCCCGCTTGAAGGAGACGTCGTTGCTCATCGGGCGTATCCCATTTTGATAGCGGTGACCGGTTTGATGATCGGGTACTCGCGGTGGATGAAGTAGCCGCCGGCGTCGTTCGCGTGATCGATGCCGGCGGTTTTGTCTGGCTCACCGTTCGCGCCCCACACCTGCTGCTCCAGGCCATCGGCGTAGGTTGGGCAGGTGAACGGATTGACCAGGTAGCGGCGCTCGCCCTGCGCATTGCAGAAGACGGCGTTCATTGCGTTGATTCGATCCTTCACCGGCGGGTTTGCCGCTGGAGCGATGACCGCGAACCCGGCCTGCTTGAGCATGGCAAGGTCGGTGATGCTGGCGTTCACAGACTTGCGTGAATCGCCCGAGGCATCCGGGTAGATCCTGATCTCGCACGTTTTCTTGAAGTCGTTGCCGTCGTGCTGCCAGTAGCGTTCCTTGATGCGGCGGATCATGTCAGGCGTGTCGTAGCCGTCGATCAACTCATCTACTGCCCTGGGCAAGCCCTGATCGCGCTTTACGTGGGTAATCGCCGCCATCTTGCCAACGTTGAAGTCCATGCCGATGAACAGGGGCTCACCAGGCTTTACGGTGTCGAAGCATTCGTTGAGCTTGCGATCGTAGGCCGTGTAGATCGTCCCGGACGTCAGGTTGACGAACTGGCCCTTGAGGTACGCCATGATCAGCTGTGGTGGATACGACTCCATCAGGGATGCGATGTAGTCATCCGGCAGGTTCAGCTCGTTGTCGAAAGTGCTGGCTTGTACCAGGCCGTACATCTCTTTGAGCGAAGGCTTGTCCCGCAACTGCTTCACGAACTGCAGGAAGACGAACTTGAAGCCTTCCGGCGTCGTGGTGACGTCCACCCCGTTCTTGAGCCCAGGCAAGTTGTAACGCATCCGGGCAATGATCTTGCGCCAAGCCTGCTGCGCCTTGACCGCGGTCAGCACGTCCAGCTCATCCACCAGGGCATGACCGATCTTGAAGCCAACGATGGTCTGCGGCTTCTCCATCGACCGGCAAATCACGGTGCCGCGGTACTGCCGGCCGCTGTAGATGTGAACCTCGTGGTTCGCCTGGTTGATCTTGGTCTTCAGCCCCCAGTCGTAGGCCACCTCATCCATGGTCGGATAGAAGATGTCCCGGATTTGCGGGTAAGTCGGTGCGAAGTAGCCAGCGTTGACGCCGGGCCACTCCATGAAGTGCTTGCTCAGCGCCGAGCATCCCACCCAGGTCTTGCCTGAGCCGAACCCAGCAACGAACGCACGAAACTTGTGGGGCAGCGTGAGGAACTGAGCCTGCGGGACATTAAGGCTCGGCATTCGGCTTCCTCGCGTCCACCACGTCGACCTGGATGCGGGTCGGGATCGCTGGTTCGTCGCCCGCCTCTTCCTTCCTGGCCCGGTTGACGTAGATGTCGCCGGTTTCTTTCGCGGCCTGCTCGAGGATCTGCATGGCCAGGCCAATGTTCTTCATCGACTCGGCCTTCTCCACAAAGCGGTTCATAGCGCGGAGGCGGAAGGCACGGTTGGCGATTGGGATGTCAGCTGTCTCTTCGCGGAAACGCTTTCTGGTGTCTTCGAACATCGTCACCCAGCGCTTTGCCAGGCCTTTACCCGATGTCTTCGTTGGGTCATGCGTTTCCACCTGCTGGCGGGTTACAACAACCCCATATTCTTTCTGGACAGCCTCAACAACCTGTGAGGGCGTGTCGAAGCACGCCAGGGCCTGAACGATAAAGGCCTTCACGTCGTTTTGAAGGGCTGCCATAGATTCTCATCCGTCCAGAGCCTGTCCAGAATCAGGCCGACTTGAGCAGACAGGTTCCGCAGGCCCTCGCAATATTCAATTTCCCCACCTCGGCAGGACTGTTTGCAGCATCCACCAACGCTTGAACGTCAGGGCTCGCACCGTAGCGGCGAACCACACCGACGAACTCCTCGACGTCGTGGCCCTGCAGCTTGATCTTCGGTGCCCCGTCTTGGGTGAATGCTGGTTGACCATACTTGTCGGTCGCGTGAGCCAGGTGATACAGCTCGTGCTCGATCAGGGCGCAGAACTCAAGGTCGCTGCACTGGGCGCAGTAGTCAGCAGCCAAGGTGATGATGAAGGTCGGCACATCACCGAACCAATCACGCATCTGTTGCTCCATCCGGGCTTTCTGCCAGCCGCCGGCGCGGAACGCTACCTGCTCGGTCTGGCCCAGGACCGTGCGGCCCTGCTTCTCGAATGCAGACGATGCCCACATGACCCTCACGTCAGCGTCGATCAGGTGTGCATGGTCTTCATTGTGGATGCTGCCGTTGTCGGCAAGGATTTCGGTTTGGAGCCATTCCCACACCTCAGGTGCTGGCATCAGGCGGATACCGAAGTCGGACAGATCAGACAGCTCACGCAGAGACGCTGGAGGGTGCGGCCTATTCATGTCTGCCTCAAATTCTCCAAAGCGCCGCATAACTTCATTCTGCGGACTTTCGTGGTATTGATGATGCTCAAATTATCCGAGGAGCAATTGTATGGAGTTCAAGACTGCGCAAATCGACTTCCGGCCTGGTCAGGAACCTCTCCAGGTGCAGACCCTCACAGCCGCGTTCGCATTTAGCGACCATCGCGGGGCTCAGGACCTGAGCACTAATACCTATCAGGAAAGCAACCAAGGTTTCAGTTGGCTTGGCGTGCGAACTGAGCCATTCGATGGCTGGCTTGATACGGGATACATTGATTTTTGCTTTCCAGATGAAGCATATGGCGATTACACCGTATATCTAGGCGACGACATTACTCAGCACGGCGAATGGCTATGGTTCCCAGTCACTCGAGCCGCCGGAGTTAGTACATACCAAGGCTGAGCCTGGTGCTATTCGATCACCATTTGGTGTGTCTGTGCATGGGCGTGACCCTGGAGCAAGCCAACGATCAGGCCTTGAGGTAGTCCAGCGACCTTGGCAGCGTCCACAGCTTCGGCAATGGCCTTGTCTAGAGCGCTTACCGCAGCGTTGATGTCCTGGCTCAGTGGGAGCGCATGACGCAGGCGGGTGACGTTGCTCATCTGAAAAACCTCGCGCTACGATTTGGCGCATTCGAAAACGTGGCGCGGGTTACTTGGTGCGCCGCTCAAGGCCACCAGGTGCCTTGTCACAGTGCAGGCAGTGCTCGCAGTTCAGCGTCCGGCAGAGCCAGACCTTCACCCGCTGCCAGTATGTGACCATGAAGATGTGGCGCGCGCCGGCCAGGGCCAGGGACACATGCAGCGTCAGGCCGGCACTGGTCGGGCCGAAGAAGATGTTCTGGCTGCGCGCCATAACGACGAAACCGCTGATGGCGATCGTCGAGTAGATCAGCTTCCCGAGGATGCCGTCCCTCACCTTCCCGCTCAGTACGCACCAGGCCGCCCAGGCCGCGATGAGTCCGCAGGCGATGGAGTTGATCAGTTCAAGATTCATGGTGGATTGCCTCCCCCGAACCGCTGGCGAATGAGCGCCCAGAGGTCAGCGGATTTGATGGCTCGATTGATGGCCGCCAGGAGCGAGCCGCCGAAGGCCCCCAGCAGGAAGCCGATGCCGGCGACGATCTTTGGCTCAGTCACGCCCAGGTAGGTGCTGACCATGCTCGTCAAATAGATCGAGCAGGCCATGCCGGTGATCAAAAAGACCATCCAGGCGCGCCAGTCGGACAAGTCGTCCTTGTGCCACCAGCTTGCAACAACAGCCCCAATCAGGCCCGCGATTAGCAATTCGAACCTGTCGATCTTGTCGAGCAGGCGCTGTAGGTACTCCATGCGCTCGACTCCGTGGGGCATGTTTGAAATAGATCAGCCCCGGCGGCACTCCCAGCTCAGAGCGAAGGGTGTGGCAGGGCCGAAAACGAAAAAGCCCCGCACGATGGCGAGGCATTGAATGGATGCGCGACATCAGTCGCGCCGCATTGCTTGAAGCCCTGCACTCAGGCAGGGCTTCACCGCTCAGAGTGACTTAAGCGACTGTGCCGTCGGCGTTGAGGTAGTCCCAAGTAACGTTGATGAGCTGGTTATAATCGTTACGCACAGTGATATAAACACCCAGTCCAGCCGGGACCAAGAACGGCTCAGTACGGCCGATCGTAGAAAACGCGATCACCTTACTGGTATCGAAGTTATCAATTGGAGGTGTAGCGCTGACCGTGATGGTACCGCTGCTCAAATTCAAAGTGCGCAGAATCAAGCCATGAGCATTTTGCTCGGGGCCAACGAGTTTGTAGGGACCGAAAGCACCGTTTACCTTGACGCTCACGAAGGTTTTGCCAATTGTCTGAATATTCATTTTTTCACCTATTGAGTCGAATGATTTGTCGCGGAGGATTCCGCTTTCATGTCGCTCAAAGGCGATTGCTCGAGGCTCGTGGCCTTCACATGATTCAGCGTCCCGCATCGGGAACACTTGATCTGGAGCTCTGTAAACCCACCCACACGGGCGAGAAGTCTTTTGCAGTTACCGCATCTGAATTCTTTCAACATCTGCAAATTCCTTTTGCATTGTTTTTTCGGCAAGCAATAAAAAGCCCCGCACTTGGCGAGGCCTGGATATCTGCTTGGCAGCTATGTCGATCGGGCGAACGAGTTCCACTCTTCAATGGCTTCGTCGGCTGCAGACTTGTGCTTTCGAATAGAGTCCTCCTGCTCCTCTACGAAGTCCGTAATGCAGGCTTTGTATTCATCTACATCTGCGTTGAATTGATCGCGCTCGTCCTCATCTTCAAACTCGTATGGGACGCTGGGCTTATTGCAGTCATGCGAGGGCTCGGTTAGATCGGCGAGCGCCAATGGCGAGAGCAGCATTCCGAGAAGTAAGAGAGTCCGCATCTTGCTTTGTCTCACATGAAAAAGCCCTACTTCATGCCGGGCCTTACTGTGTAACCTCAACGCGCAAGATCGACAGGATGGATAAATAATCTCTCATTTTCTCATTCATTGCAATGGCTATTTACTGCGCCGCACAACTTTCGATTAAGCCTTCTGAGTCGAGCAGTTCCTGAGCGGCTGTCAGCGCTTCGTTGACTTGATCATCCAGCGCCTTGCGGATCGACGAGCGCCACCGGTAGCGGGTTGATTCCGGCTTGCCGTCGTTGTCCCAGTTGGTGATGTCGTACCAGGCGGCTGGCAGTACCGCGGCGGAACGCTTGCCCTCTGCACCTGCCGCTTGCGGAATCGCCCAGGTGAGCACGGCACATTCCCGGAAGCGTTTCGGCGCTGGCGTCTTCACAGAGTTCAGCAGCTCCAGAATGGCTCCGTGCTTGCGCTCTTCGTGCGTAGAGTACTTCGCCACCAACGCCCGCCAGTGCGCCGGTGCGAGCGCCTTGTGCAGTCTGCCAAACACCCAGCAATCCTGGAGAAATGCCGCCTCCTTACCGATGATCTCCCCCTTCTGCTTGGTACACTGTACCTTCGGCTCAAAGTCACAGCCGCCGGCGGAACTGATGGTCTCGGCCGCGAGCGCCCGAACTACTGCTGAAACAACGTTGCGATAGGTCATGCTGCAGCCCTCTTCAGTTCCCTGATCAATGCGCGGTATTTGGCTTTGATGGCCTTGATCTCTTCGACGGTATACTTGCGGGCCTCATGAGGCCCTTCGATCCATGCGACCTTCTCTGCACCGATACGCAGCAGCAGGCGAATGCGGTACTCCACAGCATTGCCGGACAGGTTGCGGTTGCACTTCACACACTGGCGGTGGATGTTCAGCGGCTCGAAGCGCAGCTCCGGGCAGGCGCCGACGGACCGGTAGTGCCCCGCATCCCAGCGGCTACCGGTCATAAGGTCGTTGTCGTTCGGCGTCGAGTCGCAACTTATGCATGGCAGGCGCGCGTCACGCAGGCGCACGTACTCGTTCACTGCGGCCTGGGCTTCGCGCAAGTGATCCGCCCTGCTTTTCAGCTTCTCCTTTCGGACTTTGATCTCGCGGCGCTCGACCTGTGCCAGCGACTTGCGCGCCTTCGCCTGATTCACGTCCTTGATTGCAAGACCGCACTTCGGGCTGCATACGGCCTGGCCCAGGCGCTGCGGCGGGAAGCTGATGCCGCACGCTGGGTTCTTGCATTTCTTTTGTTTGGGTTGCTTGGCGATCATGCAGCCTCCTTGCTGAGTAGATCAGTGAAAACCACACCTTGGCCTGTGAAGTAGGTGGCGATGCGGTCGGTGTAATTGATGCCCTGGGCGCGATTGAACAGGCTGGTCACCGGGAAGCCGTCCGGCCCAAACAAGTGGCACTCACCCATCATGGCCAGCTTCGTTTCGTAGGGCAGATGACGCATCACTCGGTACCACTCGGCCTGGAACCCAGCATCCTCGTTCAGCAGGATCTGCACACCGAAGTGCAGCTTGCAGTAGCGCCGGGCGTCCGCCGCATCGCCGATCTGGGTCATTTCGGCGATTCGCTTGTACATCCCGAACCACAGCCGGTTCTGTTCAAGCGTGCGGTCCTTACCCGGGCGCAGGGAGACCACCACAAATTTCTTGTTCCGGTACATGGTGGTCAGGCATGTGATGGCCTCGGTGAGCTTGGCCTGGCAGTTGACGCTGATCTTGTCGGTCATTGCGCCGCCCTCTTCTCTTCCAGTTCCTGCGCCTGCTTGATGAGCAGTGCCCGGCGATCTGCCAATTCGTTGGCCGCTTCAATCCGCATTTCGAGCTTCCGTTCTTCGCTGGCCCTCCGCATTTCCAGCATCGAGCTCTTCACGATCTCCAGTTTTTGGCGAAGTACCGGCTCTGCCCGGGTGACGGCACCGGTGAGCAGACCGGCAATGGCGCGACCATCCTCGGTGATCGGCTCAACGCTAAGGTCTGCCAGGTACTTCTGGCCGTGGTCACAGGGAATACGCTTCAACTCCACGGCCCTGGTAATAGCCTGGATACGGCGGCTGGCATCGAAGCCCACAGAGACGTGCCAATTGATAGGCTTCGCATCCTCGCGGGCCTGGCACACGAACCGCTGATAGGCGTCAATGAACGCCATGCGCGCGCCGATTTTGTCGCCACCGTCCAATATGGGTTTCGCAACGGCCAGGGCCAGCTGGATCTCGTCGGTCAACACCACCGTTTCGAATTCGTCGTTGGTGGTCATGGCGATAGCCCAGGCCTCATCCTTGCCCGGGCGTCCATCGGAGGACTGGACGCGCTGCAGAATGTCGGCCATCGCCAGCTTGCCCTTCACTTCGAAGCGGCACGCCTTCAAAGCGGCTTTGACGACAGGCACCGGGTAGGCACAGAGGTCTTCGGCCATCATCGCCGCCGTACCGGGGTTCATTTCCTGGCCCATGGCCTCGGCCGTCGCGCAGATAGCAGCGGCCAGCCCGGCGACCTGCTGGTCGTTCATTTCAGAGGTATTCATTGCGGTCACCTGCTTGGCGCTTGGCCAGAACCATCTGAGCGGCCTGCTCGGCTGCGGAGAGGTTTGCCTCAGTCCGTTCCATCTGGCGGGCGGTTGTGCCGTTGACGCGCTGTCCGGTCACCCACTGGGTGTGGTAGCTCTCGGCGTTGGCCAGCAGTTCATTGAGGCTGTGGCACTTGCGCAGGACAGCGGCATCGCTGGTTTTCAGGAAGTGAGCGGCGACGTGGTGGGCGACGTCAGCGCCGAGGCGGTCGACCAGTTGGCCGAGCTGGCCGCCCACCTTGGCATTCCACACCGGCCAGGCGCTGTAGCGTTTGCGGTAAGCCATGGCGTAGTTCGCCCAGACCTTGAAGGTTTTGCAGGCATGGTCTCTGGGGCCGGGCATGTCGGCGGGGATTTCAACCCGAGGAGTGTCGGTGCGATCAACCACCAGCACCAGGCTGCGGGACTGAGCCGGCTTGCCGGTGGCGTCCTGCAAGTCCTGACTGATGTCCTGATTGGTACCCTGATGACTGGTATCCTGATTTGTCGGAGATTTTTCCGACCCTTGATCGGATTTTTTTCCGACCTTGCTCGGAGATTTATCCGAGGTAGATCGGATATTTTTCCGACCCTTGTTTTTTGGTGGGGTCGGATATTTTTCCGACCCGTCCAGCTTCTGGTTCCACTCGACAGCCTTCTCAGTGAGGCGGAAAAGTGTGATGTTCGAAGTGCTGGAAAGCTCAATCAAGCCGGCCTCTTCCAGGGCCTTCAGCATGCGGTAAGCGGTGTCCGGCTTGTCAGTGAGCAGCGGTAGCTCCTCGATGATCTTGGCCTTGCTCAGCGCGAAGAAGATCCCGTCATCAGTCTTGATTGGCTTGGTCCAGCTCGGGCAGCCGTAGACGAAGGCGAACAGCAGGGCCTGCTGAGAATTCAGCCCCCACTCCAACGCCTTCACCTGGTTAATCGTGACGGTGTATTGCATATCAGGCCGCCAGGTAAACTGTATGCGAGTGAATGCGCGCCACGTTTTCAGATTGCGAAAAACGTGGCGCGAGATCGATAGCGCTATTGATATGTGGCTGGGTTTTCATATAATTGGCCTCACAAAGTGTTATCGAATCAGCCACCCTCGTCCGGTGGCTTTTTTGTGTTTGAAATTCAGGCCGCCTTAACCGACGCATCCATCACGTCCAGGCTCTGGCGAACGTGGCTGATCTCTTGACGGATCAGGTTCTTCTCGAAGGTGCTGACGTGGTTGTCGCCCAGCGCCTCATGAACGGCGATGGTCAGGTCGGCCACTTCCTTAGCGACATTGATCAGCGACTTGGTGAGTGCTTCAGGTTTTGGCCCGGTCTTTGCCACCAGGTCAAAGCCGAACTCGGCGGCCAGGACCGAAAGCGGGCGCATGTCGCCGGTGTGCAGCAAGATCCCGAACAGATGCTCCACGGTCAGGTGGTGAGCTTCGTTGTCCGGGTTTGCGCGCTGGAGCAGGCCAACGTGTGGAATACCCATCTTTGCAGCCAGGGATTTGGGCTCGTTGCCCTTCACTGCTGCCTGGCATGCATCCAAAAAGTCTTCCACTCGTAAAACCTCAAATTTGTTTCCGTGGCGCCCTGCCGATGCAGAAGCGATCATTTGCTCAATGGATCGGCGGACATGGATGTCAGGCGGCCTGAGCCTTCTTTGCTGCCTTGAATCTGCCCTTGGAGAGAACCTGAATCTGGTACTGCCTGGATTCGGGAATCGTTTCTCCCCACATGGTCACTGCGCTTGGGCGGATACCCAGGGCCAGCGCCAGCTTTGTCTTGCTGCCGAAGAATTCGGCGACTTCATGCGTATTCATTGCGAATCCTCGTTCGAGCCTGCCGCAATTTAAGCATGCTTAAGTTACAGCATCAACGATGTTTTCTGCCTACTGCATGCTTAAATTCAGCTAGCTTAATATTGAGTCCATGGAAAGACACGAACGCATCGCCCGCGCCATACAGGTCAGCGGTAAAAAGAAAGGAGAAATTGCATCGCTTTGCGGCGTTGCAAATTCTGCCGTCACGCAGTGGATCACCGGCGAGAGCAAAAGCCTCAGGCCGGAGAACCTTTACGCACTGGCAAAAGCGACTGGATTCCGAGCTGAGTGGCTGGCTATAGGCGAGGGTGATGAGCGGGACACTTCCGAATCGAACGTCTCCCCCGCCGCGCAACCCACCAAATCATTCCGCTACCCAGTAATCAGCTGGGTTGCCGCCGGCGCCTGGGCAGAAGCTGTTGAGCCCTACCCAGCAGGATTCTCGGACAGCTATGAGTTTTCGGAGTACGACTCCAAAGGCACGGCGTTTTGGCTAAAGGTGAAAGGCGACTCGATGACGGCGCCTGCAGGCCAGAGTGTCACTGAGGGCACCCTGATCCTAGTCGATACCGAAGCCGAGGTTGCGCCAGGTAAGCTGGTCGTGGCCAAGCTGCGGGACAGCAACGAAGCGACATTCAAGAAGCTGGTGAGCGATGGCGGTCGGCTGTTTCTGAAGCCGCTGAACCCAAGCTACCCAATCGAAGCGGTCGACGAGAACTGTCGGATCGTTGGGGTCGTAGTGCAGGCGCTGCAGAAGTTTTATTGAGGGCAGGCCGCTGCAGGAGGACACAGGCTACGCGGCCAGCAAAACCAGACACGCACAATGCATCGAACATGGAAGAACAAGAATGCCTGAGAGCATTACAGCGGTTGAAATCGTCCGGCAAAGTCATCAGGGATATTCCATAAAGCCTTTCATTGTGCGCGGGGACGATGGCCTTCCATACTTCGTGAAAGGCCTCGACAAGGCTGGTGGATTTTCTCTGATTTCTGAAGCAATCGGTGCTGAGCTTGGGAGGGCGCTAAACCTACCAATACCTCCCTGGCGCTTAATGCACGTTCCACAGGATCTCATTGCATTCAGTGCAATCCCGAATGTTGGGGATCTTGGCGGAGGGCTGGCATTTGCCTCTCTCGCAGTAGAAAACGCCTCTGACTTCAATCTCAGCAATATCAACCGAACCCCTGTAGATCTCAGAAGACGAATTCTTCTGTTTGATTGGTGGATCCGTAACGAGGATCGGTGCCTCGGGGATCGCGGCGGGAACGTGAACCTGATTTTGGACTCCAACGGAGATCTCGCTGTCATCGATCACAATCTTGCGTTTGACAGAACGTTCGACTGCGATGCATTTATGAAGGGGCACGTTTTTCGAGAGTGCCGGTCATTCTTCAGAGATCTGGTCGTTCGTCAGGACTGCGAGCAAATGCTTGGCGACGCTATGAAGAACTGGGGTACGATCACGGCCCTTTTGCCCGACGATTGGCTGTATAGAGATCGCGACCACATCGACGAAACAGAGCCCACACTGGCAGAAAGGCTGCAAATGCTGGAAGTGTTCAAGGAAGAGCGGTTCTGGGGAGCGCTATGAAGTACATATGCAACTATTCAATTCTGAGGTTTTTGCCTTACCCTGAAACAGGCGAGTTCGTGAATATTGGAATCGTATTGATTGCCAATAATGGCGATTTTCGCTTCAAAATTGAGAAAAAAAGACAGCGCATCACTAATTTCTTCCCCAGTCTCGATGCGAAAATATTCGTCAGAGCACGCAGGGAAATCGACGTAGAGCTGGCACGCCTTAGCGGCTTTCTCACCGTAAATCGTGAAGATGTCGCGCTGCTCCTCTCAACGTTCAAGCACCTGATACACCCTCGTGAAACGATGATGAGGTTTAGCGATCCCGGTACTATGGCCACAGATAACGCAGACCAGGCGCTCGCTACTCTATTCGATCATTACGTGAACCACAGTTTTGCAACAAAGGAATATCAGGAAACGTTTTTAGAGCGACAGCTTGGAAAGCTGCTCGCAGCGTCCAACTTAAAACAGCGTTACAGCGAGCAGAAATTGGGCAATGCTGATTACCCAGTAAAATTTCCGTTTGTGTTGATGAGTGGCGCCGAGCCAGTACAGGCCCTAAAGCCTATCCATCTTGGGCACGACGAGTCATCTAAAATCATTGAACATGGCGACGCGTGGATTTCGAAAATAAGACGCCTGAATGCGGCCGGGCAACTCGCAAAAGATACCCTCTTCATTGCGGGCCCGCCCGAAGACGGCAAGCCCAAGCTACTTAAGGCGTATCGAGAAATCGCTGAAGAGCTTAAGTCTTTTCCGGGTATACGCGTAACCAGCTCGGCTGAGGGGAAATCGGTGATACTTGACCAAATCAAGCAAGGTATTCCTGATACTCTTCACTGATCAACCTAAGCCCGGCCCAGCGCCGGGCTTCTTATATCTGCCTATCGAACGGATAGTTTTTCCGCATTACCCAATTCATATGCGCCTACGTACACTGATGTCATTACGCCACCAACTGGCTTGATTACATTTATGCGCAGAGGGCGTTTCAAGTGAAAATTTTCGGGCTGGGCATTCTGATTCCATTGTGTGCATTCAGCTACCTGGGTAGCAGCGGCGACAGCGAGGTCGCTATACTTGCGAATACTCTGTTCTTCTCCAGCGCGTTTGCGCTGTATCTCTACCCCTCGATATGTGCAATCGGCTACGCCAAGAAAGCCCGTATATCGATATTCAAGCTGAACCTGCTTGCTGGCTGGACTGGCATCGGTTGGTTTTTAGCGCTTTACAGGGCTCTAGTGTTTCGGGTTTCGAACGAATAATGTGGCGGCGCGTCTTGCTTCTGGCAAGCACCCTACTCTGCTATGGTTGCGCCCCCCGGATCGCAATGGAAGCATCGAAGAATGGACTCATGGAAGACACTGGCGATCGCCCTACTGGCATCTGTCAGCACTCAGGCCGTATCAGGTGATGGCGCCAACCCTATCGCTGCCGCGATATTTCTCACAATTTCCGCGCCAACCATTTTAATTGGGGCGACCACATCCCTCACGACCGAGCCGCCTGAGATTTTCAAGTCAGCCAAGACTGACGCTCTGGCCTTCATCGGTTCGGACGGGGAGATTCGCGGCGCGGAGTTTGAGCAGGCGTCCAGATACTACCAGTTGACCTATCCTTCTCCGCTCATGTCAGACATGCAACTGGCCCAGTCGATAGCTACATCATTCTGAAAGCGACCTTCAAGCCAGCCACCACACCAAACCTTTCGTTTCTGCGACATCCTTTTCACCTGACATTTACAGGACAGAGTGCAAAGTAGCCCTACTCATTTGAAGAATTCCCTTTTGGTCCGCCCACAAGCGGGCTTTTTTTTGCCTGCTGCTGCGCTTTCCATGCCCTCTAGTGGAGACAAGGCAATGCCTCCCCTGAATACTCCCTCGCCCGAGTCAACAGATAACACAGCCCAGCGCCGGGCTTCTTGTTTCTGCCAGTAGCCCTATTTCTTATTCCGCATTGTTTGCAAGAAACTCGCCCGCCTTACGAACCAGCTTCCTCCATTCATCCTCATTGATGAGACCGGCTTTCTTCATGCGGTCGGCCTCCCTAAGCAACTCGAAATATTTGTCCTCAACATCCTGTTCGTTTACAGCCTGATATAGAAGGTCCCTCCAGGCTTTTACAGCTGAACGACGCATTGCAGATCACCTGATCATGTCTGAGGAGTGAAACCTGACGTCTCAAAAAACGTTCAACGGCGGCACGCTCGACAAACGCACTTATGGCATTACGCCATCACCATTCTGGTTAGAGATCATTCAGAGTCGCGACGTCACTCGTTTAGAGAATTTTCATCTCGGGTGCATGCCAGCTACCGTGATCTACAATTGAATCTGATTCAGTTTTGACCTTTTCTACTGCGCCGAATCGTCAAGCCAAAGAGCATTTCTATGCCCTCCCCCGAATACTCCCTCACCGATACCTTGGAACGAATCTACGAGAACCAGCTTGCCCTTGAGGCTTCGCTGATGGAGCTGACGTTGCTCGTCGAAAGCCAAGGCCATACGGATGCAGGTCAGAACGTCCGAGGCGCCCTTGAGGCGATCGGGGAAAACGCAGGGCATATCAAGCAGGGCCTGGCCAGGCTGAAGGCGCAGGAACCGGATTGACCGCCCTCCCTTCCAATGGTGGCTGTACGCCATGAATGGTAAAGTGCGGGCTCAATTACGGGAGGGATCCAATGAAGGGATTTGGGACGTTTGCGCTGATCGTCGGCGTCTGCTGGCTGATCTTCGCGCTGAGCATGGATGTGTCCGTGTCAACTGGAGCCGGCGGCCGGGTGAACAACTTGGGGCTCATTGCGGACCGCCAGATGCACACTATTGTCGGCGGCATGATCGCACTCGCTGGGTTGCTTATGGTTCTCCTGGGCGGAAGATCATCGCCGCCACACGAGCAGGCGCAAGCTGACTCCCGGCCCTGCCCGCTGTGTGCCGAAACCATCAAGAATGCCGCGATCAAGTGCAAGCACTGCGGTGCCGACGTGGAGCCCGTCTCGGCCCCAAGGCTGAAAAAGGGCTGGGTGGCTTCGACAGCATGCAGAGACGAGCAAGAACAGCAACGCACTATAAAGGCTATTGCCGGCACCGGCCTCCCAGTTGTTTCGATGATCGGCCTGGCAGTAGGCGCAGGTCCATTTGAAACCAAGGAAGAGGCCAAGCAAGCCCTGATCGCTATGCGGGAGGGCCCGCGCCTATTTAGCGAGATCGTCTACAGGGACTCGGTGAGCGGAAAATACCCCCCCATCACTGACCAGGTTGTTGGACCTGTCTTTCATGGCTGGACGGTTAGAATAACAGCCCAGCCTGTGGATTCGAGCCGAATTGAATCCGTGCTTGAAGATCTAGCAATTCCCGTGCTCGCAGTAGATGGGAACACTATCATCACCGGCCCTTTTGAGAATGAGCGGTCCGCTAAAACCGTTTCGGTGGAACTCGGCGACAATAATGAAATTCAGTGCCGGATGTATTGGGTTCCCCTACGAACCTGACCACAAACAGAACCAACCAAGCCCGCCAAGCGCGGGCTTTTTGTTGCATGCCAGAAGGCTCACCCAAAAAATATGCATTTATGCATGAAACCTCTTGCAGCCCTCTTGCCAATATATCCAAGCAACAATACTGTACATATATACAGTTTTAGCAAGGAGCGAAGCATGAACCAGGTACCCTACCCCACATCGAAACCGCGCAATTCGTATGAGCTTGTTGGCCGCCGCCTGCAAGGCTTGATCGCCTCTCCTCGAGTGCAGAGGATCCAGTTGATCGAGGTAGCCAGACGCGACGATGAAAGTCCTGAAGCTTGGCGTCAGGTCATCCAAGACATCGGCGACACCGCCGGCATAAGGATCGAGCATTTGGATGATGGCGCCGTAAGGATCGGCTGGCGCGAGTACTGCGATTAATAAATGAGCCCGCCAATGAGCGGGCTTTTTATCGCCTACAAATTTCAGCAATCTGAATTATTTAATTCAGCATGCTTGACACCTTAATTTCAGCTTGCTTAAATTCAACTCAAGCCAGCAACGAAGAACGCCGGCCAGCAGTTAAACCTGCACCGCTCTTTAGCGACACCCCTTGCCGGATCACCACCGGCCCAGATTCAAAGGCAGCGATGAACCGGCCTCAACGGTTCAGAGGGTTGGCAACTGACCCGGGCGTGCAGCGTAAAGCGCCAAGAACAGTTATCCAGCGGGAGAACAAGCCGAAAGGCCCGCGGCTGGAAGAACATTTGATTCAAGCCGATGATCGACGCCAGTAGCGGGTCACGGCGTAAAGCATCACTGAAGCCCGTTCGAAGAGCGGGCTTTGGGATGTAGACCAGGTGCTACCGACTTTTCCGAGAGCTGATTAGCTGCTGGCATCTATCAGCCATCTGCGGGAAGGATACAGCCACATCAGACAGTACGCGGTACATCTCATGCTCGTCCGGAAACGGGTACACATCTAGGTTAAGGGCGATCTGAATCTTGCGCAGATTTGTGCCTTCGATAAGCCAGCGCTCGACGGTTCGAGTCATCGCAGAGCCGTTGTCATCCGTCTGCCAGGCAAGAAAGTCGAAGAGCCGGGCCACCTGCATGAAAGCGATCGAATCGGGAATATCGGCAAAAAGCCGGTCAGCCAGATTTTCCTCCCCAAACTCAACCACTACTGCACGAACAGCGCTGAACGCTTCAGTGTATTCAGGCTCGCTGCTCTCTGCCGCGATCACGCTTAACGCCCTTTCAACAACCTGACGCATAGCAATTCCTTGCTCCGAGAAGGAGTGTCGATGCTACCAGCCTTCAGTGCGACTCGCTAAACGGCCAGCGCCGCCGTAGCCGGGAAAGACCGGCACCCTTCCCCACCTCTATTACGTCAGCACTCCTCCCCCGCGCCCATCGGCAACCAGCGGGAGGCATGAGTGTTGACGAATACAGGTGAACCAAGTCCACGGAGTCATTCATGAGCGAGCAAAGAAAGCCATATCCACGGTCGGCAGACAACGCTGACCAAATGAATCTACCCGAGGGCAAGACCTGCGGCGACTGCGTGCATTGCCGCCGCTGCGCGCTGATGTTCGGCCACATCCCTGCTGATGAGGCTTGCGACTGGAGCCCATCGCGCTTTCGTGAAGCCCTGCCAGCCACCGCCTAACCCCAAATACTGGAGGTCTCCATGAGCAATTGGATCAAGTGCAGCGACCGGCTACCGCCAGAAGGCGAGAAGCGCGATTACCTGTGCCTGTTCGAGTACGGCCAGATGCAGGTCACTGAGTGGCTGTACGACAAAACTCTCGGATGGTGCTTCTGGTACGGCGATCCAAGTCACTGGATGCCGCTCCCACCTCTTCCCACTGAATAACGCCATCCTGGAGGCGACCATGCACCACAGCATCCAATCGCGCCGCGACATCGTCGACGGCTTGCATAAGCGTTCCCGTATCGCCACTGCCGAGTTCTACCGGCTGATTGGGCGACCTGAGCCGGCGGTCACCTTCCGGATGATGGTGAAGCCTGCAGGCCGCGACTTCTTCCATGTGGTGGACAGCCGGACCGGCAAGGTCATTGGGTTCCGCCGCGATCACAACGAAGCCTGCGCCCTCGCTCGGCGCCTGGAGTGCCTACATGCCGACCAGTTACGCGGATAGCGCTCAGGCCCGGGAATCCGACAGGCGCTGGGACTTGCCGAACTTTGGGAAGCAGCAGCACGCTGACCTGTTCCATGAGTACACAACAGAGGACTTGGCAGGACGCGAGGAGCAACGACTCAAAGAGCGCGCCAGCCTCAAGCTGCGCATTGGGCTGGCGATGGCGCAGATGGAGGCGATATGTCCGCCGGCAGGAGGCGATCAATGAACGCTACTCAGCGGGACCACCTAAACGCCGTGAACTGGATCGAGGGAGAGATCGAAAACATGATTCTCGAACTTGGCAAGCCAAACGCCAGCGCGGCGGCCACATCATGCGTCACCCTCGCTTTCATGCTGCGGGTTATCGACGAAAACGAACACCGGCACTTCCGGGCACTCATCGACAAGATTTACGCCGACTACAACGCATCGCTCGTTTCTGCCGCCTGACGGCACAACCCAACCCCACTACTTTCAATGCTGCGCCAGGCGCGGCGAGGGATAGTCATGTCCAAAAATACCAAACAAGCACACGCACAAGAACCGCTCGAAATGAACGAAGCTGAAGGCGCGCAAAAAAACCTATCCCCTACGGTAGCGGTCACCGACATCGCCGAGTATCGGCCGCACGAAGAACAGATCGTTCGCCTGGAGACCACCTACGCGAAGCTGGTCGTTGACTGCTCGACAAGTGAGGGCTTGGCGAATGCGAAGGAAGTTCGCGTCGATATCCGCGATGTGCGCTACGCCCTGGATAAGACCACCAAAACCGCATTGGTGCCATATCAGCAGAAGGTCAAAGAAGCTCAGGCTCGCGTCAATCAAGTCAAGGAATTCGGTGAAACACTCAGGACTCGTGTGTTGACAATTGAAGAGCCTGTCGATGAAGCGATCAAGGCCGAAGAAAAGCGTATAGCTGATGCCAAGGCAGAGCGCGAGCGTGTCGAGGCTGAGCGTGTCGAAGCCATCCGGGCAAAAATTACTCGTTTCAGTTCTGTCGCCGCCGCATATGCAAGCCGCAGCGCCGCAGACGTCTCCAGCATTTTGCAGGGTGTCAAAGAGTCGGTGATCCTGCCCGAAGAATATGGCGAATTTGAAGCCGAAGGCACCATCGCTCGCGACAACGCCATTGAGCAACTGGAAGCGCTGCTCAAATCTGCCGCTGAGCGAGAAGAAGCTGCTGCCAAGTTGCTGGCCCAGCAGAAAGAGCTGGATGAGTTGCGCGAGAAACAACGCATCGCCGACGCCGAAGCCGAGGAGCTACGCAAGCAGCGAGCAGAGGAAGACCGCAAGCGGTTGAAGCAGCAGCAGGACGAACTGGACAAGCAGCGCCGCGACATGGAGGCACAGCAACGCCAGCAGCGTGAACAGCAGGAAGAGCAACAACGCCAGCAGCGTGAGCGCGAGGCACAGTATCAACGCGACCAGGAAGAGCTGGTCCGTCTGCGCGCCCAGGCTGCCGCGCCTGCGCCAGTGGCGGCTGTCACTGCCACTCCGGCTGAAACCGCCCCTGTTGCCGTAGTCGCCGTCTCAGTTGAATCCATCGACGTGGACCCGACCACTCCCCCGGCTGACGACATTGTCGAGGTTGTAGCGCTCGGCTTCGACGTGACTATCGACACTGCTCGCGATTGGCTGCGGGCCACCCACTTCTAACCATCCTTTCCATCTGCCGGCCGACCCACCCTACGTCGGCCACGGAGAGCGCAATGACCGATACAGACACCCAAGCACAAGCCGGCCTCGCCACTTATCACGATCCATCGCACAACGCGGCCGCGCTCATCCTCGACCCTGGCACCATGCGGTCGATGAGCGACCTCGCGATGATGATGTCGAAGGGAGTGACAACCGTCCCGAAACACCTTAAGGGGAACCAAGCCGACTGCATGGCGGTGGTGCTTCAAGCAATGCAGTGGCAAATGAACCCCTTCGCTGTGGCGCAGAAAACGTTCATCGTCGACGGCGGCGCATTGAGCTACGAGGCGCAGCTTGTTAACGCAGTGATCACCGCCAAGGCGCCAGTCAAAGGTCGATTGAACTTTGAATGGTTCGGCGCTTGGGAAAACGTCATCGGGAAGATGCGCGAAGTTACCAGTAAGACCAAGAAGGATGAGGACACTGGCGAGTTTAAAAAATATCGCGTTCCCGCCTGGAGCTTTGACGATGAAAAAGGGCTCGGCATCAAGGTTTGGGCGACCTTTCGGGGCGAAGACGAGCCGCGCACTCTGGAGCTTCTGCTGACCCAGGTCCGCACGCGCAACTCTACGCTTTGGGCGGAAGACCCAAAACAACAGATCGCCTACTTGGTGACCAAGAAATGGGCACGCCTCTTCTGTCCTGACGTGATCCTTGGCGTTTATACGCCCGATGAATTCGAGGACTCATACGGCGGCGAGATTGATATCACTCCAACAAAACAAGCCGCAAACAGCGCTGCCGCCGCTGGCGTTTCGTTTGGTCCAAAATCCCCATCACCGGAAATAGACGGTGTATTCGCAGACCTCCTGGTCGTTGCAAGGCAACAGGACATCGACGCCTACGCGGCCGCCTGGGCAGGTCTCAAGCCGAAGCAGCGCGCAGCGATCGGCCTGGAATGCCACGAAGCCCTAAAAAGCTTGGCGGCTACCGTCGATGCCGACTTTACCGACATAACGGGCCCCAGCGGTGACCAGTCCCATTCAGAGGAGGCTGCGTAGTGAGAGCGGAGCTTCAGGGCACAGAAAAGTGGCATGCGGACCGATCTGGGCGCGTGACAGCCAGCCGCTTTAAAGACGTGATGGCCTGGGGGAAGCCTGACAAAAATGGTAAGCGCGAGCCTATGGGCGCACGCACCTCGTACATGCGTGAGCTGTGCTTCGAGCGGCTGGCAAAGAAGTCCAAGCACAACGTCAGCAGCGCCTCTTTAAAGTGGGGTCACACCGAAGAACAAAAGGCTCAAGACGCCTACGAGATGCTGACGGGCAACATCGTCATACCGTCAGAGTTCATCGTCCACCCGAAGTACGACTGGCTTGGATGTTCGCCAGACGGACTTATCAACGATGACGGCGGTACCGAATCGAAGTGCCCCTTCAACGAAGCGATACACGTCAGAACTTGGCTCGAAGGCATGCCCGAGGAACACATGCCGCAGGTCCAAGGCTGCATGTTCGTTACGGGCCGCAAATGGTGGGATTTCCTGTCCTTTGATTCTCGCCAAGATGAAGAGTGTCAGCTCTATATCGAGACGATTTACCGCGACGAAGACTACATCGCCAACCTGCATAGAGAGCTGGTCCAGTTCAACCTAGAGCTGAATCGCATGGTTGATGAGGTGGCAGACAATGCTCGGGCGCAAGCCCATCGCCTAGGAGCCTGATAATGATCAGCAACCTAAAATCAGACATCGAATTTCGGCGTGCGAAAGCCCTGGAGCTTTCCTTTCAGGTCCAGCAACACCTGGCAGCAGGTGGGAAATACACCATCGGTAAAAGCCCGGTGATTAATCCAGACCCCGCCAAGCGTTCGGAAAAGATTGACCCCGAAACCATCCTCAAGCGCCGCAAGCCGCCCATCACCCGAGCCGAGCGTAACGCGCTGCGCAAACTCGCGGAGGCTCTATGAGCAAGAAGCGAAAGCCACACAACTTGCAGGCGCGCATTGCCAGGTCGTGCCGGTCGCTGTTGGCCACCAACCACGTCGCGGTGGTCAATATCGACCCCAGCGGCCGCCAGGGCATGATCAATTACAAGTCGCTGAAAAACATCGCGCCGGGGAAGATTGGCCAGGCCGTCTGCGGTATCCCCCACCGCTGGACGATCTACCTCAGCGCGCTTTGCGTCGACGTCCGCGGCGACCGCTACAGCAAGTCGGTGGAGGTAGCGCCCGATGGCGTCTACCTCTCCGACCACCTGGAAGACGTGATCGAGCATTGCTACAAGAAGCTGCGCGACGAGGCCAACCAAAGCCAGATGGTGGCTTCGGGCTGGATCGCCATCCCCGAAGCGATGTCACTGGACGAGGCGCACGCAGCGCGGATCTTCGAAGCGGTCGGCGCCTGGCACCAGGAGAAGGTCGCAGCGTGAAGCGAATCCACAAACAGGTCAGCGCGAGACGCCGACCAACCTGGCTCGCACTGCCGGCCAGCGGAATAGAAGAGGTAGACCATGGCTGTGCCCCAGGAAGAACGAACAGCCAGGCTGGCCGAGAAGCGGCAGGAACTGGGCGAGCAGGAGTTTCGGCACACGACGCCTTGCGGCACCCGGCAGATGCTCGACGAGTTGATGCTCTGGCATGAGATCAAGGAAGTCGGCGAGGCAGTGCAACTGCTGGTGCTGAATGGCCGGGCCGAGGATCTGCCGCCGGCGCCTCCGAGAATCAAAGGGCCGTCCGACATCATCCGTCACTACTTCCGCCAGGGAATGCGTGACCGGCTGGCAGTGCTCACCGCCGAGATGGGCGAGAAGAAAGACCGTGCGACTATCTTGCGACTGATCGCACATGCCCACTCATTGGGTGCCGAGAAATCCGCACCGCTATTCAAAATTAAGCGCCACGAAATCGACATAACGCAAAACGTGGCGCGCAAATTACGGCAAGCAGGTTTCGCTGAATCGCTTCAAATGAACGCCGAAGACGACGGCGACGAATAACCCACCCTACTCGCTGCATCCGGAACCCGGAGGGCGGCGCCTGACTGGAGGTAATCCATGAGCCACAACTGCGCATACGTTCGGCAGCACTATCAGGTGCCAGCCGAAGTCGGGCGCCGCGTCATTGCCTACGGGAAGTCCGGCATCATCCTGGCAGATCGCGGACACTACATCGGCGTCGTGCTGGATGACGACCCGAAAAAGCGGATCAGCAATTACCACCCGACCCACGAAATGCAGTACGGCGAGATGGCCGAAACGCTACCGCTCAAA
This sequence comes from Pseudomonas veronii, assembly GCF_002028325.1. Taxonomy (NCBI): domain Bacteria; kingdom Pseudomonadati; phylum Pseudomonadota; class Gammaproteobacteria; order Pseudomonadales; family Pseudomonadaceae; genus Pseudomonas; species Pseudomonas veronii. The sequence continues at coordinate 4,704,682 of NZ_CP018420.1, forward strand.
GAGTGGCTGGTCCTGCCGTTCAAGCACGACTGGGACGATCTAGACTGGAGCCGGGAAGCCCGCGAAGATCTGGTCAGGGTCTGGGCCGCCACTCGCAGCCAGGCCAGATACAAGGCCTATGAGCAGCTTCAGGATTACTGCCACAGCATAAAGGCGATGCTGCATTTCAAAGTCAGGCGCGCCTGACCCGGCTCCATGCCGGTCACCCGTAATACCCCATATCAACGAATCACGCCAGCCGGCCATTGAAGGCTGAGACTCAGCGCTTGTCGTGAGCGTCGGACGGCCAGGCACTGAAGAAAAATATGATCCCCGGAGTCATCACGCTGACCCAGTAACCGCTTGGATACAAAAACGGTCCGACCAACGACGTAATAAACAAAGCGCCTCCTGCTCGCCGCCGACGCTTTGGGTTGAACCACTCGCGGAACGCTTCAAGCTTTTTACCCGCCATTACCACCTCCTTGTTTGATAAGCAGCAAAGCATATCACCCACCTTAACGAATCACTCCAGCCCGCGAGGATAACCCGTGCCCGATATCACCTACGGCTCTGTGTGCAGCGGCATCGAGGCCGCGACCCAGGCCTGGCACCCGCTGGGCATGCGCGCCGCCTGGTTCGCCGAGATTGAGCCGTTCCCCTCGGCGGTCCTCGCCCACCACTACCCCGACGTGCCGAACCACGGCGACATGACCAAGCTGGCAGCCCTGGTGCTGGCCGGCAAGATCCCGGCGCCGGACGTGCTGGTCGGCGGCACCCCGTGCCAGGCCTTCTCGGTCGCCGGCATGCGCGAAGGCCTCACCGACCCGCGCGGCGCCCTCACCATCAAATACGTGGAGCTTGCAGATGCAGTTGACTATGTTCGCGCCGGCCAGCGAAAGCCGGCCAGCGTTATCGTCTGGGAGAACGTCCCCGGCGTCCTCAGCGACAAAGGGAACGCCTTCGGATGCTTTCTTGGCGCGCTTGCTGGCGAAGACTGCGAGCTGCAGCCTTCAGGGAAGAAATGGCAGGACGCTGGTTGTGTGTATGGACCCAAAAGAACAATCGCGTGGCGGGTCCTGGACGCCCAATATTTCGGCCTGGCCCAACGACGCCGTCGTGTGTTCGTTGTCGCAAGTGCTCGTAACGGATTCGATCCCACCGAGGTACTTTTTGAGCGCGAAGGCGTGCGCCGGGATACTGCGCCGCGCCGAGGCGAGAAAGCGGACTCTCCCGCCGGCACTCTTAGAAGCACTGACGGTGGCAGCGATGTCGATCACGCAGTAGCAGGTCATCTCCAGTCAACCGCATTCGGCGGCGGCGCCAACTGCGAACAGACCGAAGTAGCTACGGCTCTCAGCGCGCACCCTGGCGGTACAAGGATGGATGCTGAAACCGAAACGTTCGTTGTGACCGCACCGCTCACAACAAACCAGTACGGCGACCATGAGAGCCGGGAAAGCCTGCTGGTCGTGGCAGGCACGCTTCAGGCCAGCGGTAAGGCGGCCGGCAGCGTAACCCAACAGGATGCCGAATCAGGCTTGCTGGTGGTGCATGGCACGCAAGACCCAGGCACTAGCAGCAACCTGGCCTTTGCCCTGGGTCGAAACAACGGCCAGGAAAATGCACTGTATTGCCGAGAGGTGGCCCAGACCATCACCAGTAGCTACGGAAAGCAGCTGGATAACACAAACTCAGCACTCGGCCCGAATGTCGTTACGAGTTCCGCCTATAGCACCAAGCTGCATCACACTTCAGCGTGCGGCGCGGGCAAGTGGTACAAGGAATACACCGCGTCCTTGGATGCATGCAGCCCGCCTCCGGCGCTACTGACGCCAGCACAGGTACGCCGTCTAACACCGATCGAGTGCGAGCGCCTCCAGGGCATGGCCGACGACCACACCATGATCCCATGGCGCGGCAAGCCAGCCAGTGAATGCCCAGACGGCCCCCGCTACAAGGCGATCGGCAACAGTAAGGCCGTCACCGTTGTTCGCTGGATCGGACAGCGCCTATTGGCTCAACTTGGCAACCGATGAAGCCTGATGTTTGCGGTTGAAAGTATCGGCACTTCATCACGGTCACGCATTCTATTCAGTTCTGCCCGAGCCTCCTGAATCCCCATTGCGTAGCCTGGCGCCATCGCTGCTATCAGGTTCCCGCTGATAATGTGCCGTCCGCATTCAGGACAACCAACATCCTGGCCGTCGTATGCCGTGTGGTGGTCGACTGACTCGGTCCCGCAGATGAAACAAAGCATAAACACCTCCCCGGATTGATCGGCCAACTGTAGCCGATATTCACAGACTCCCCCACTCCACCGCCCGGGCATGACCCGGCAAGGACTCCCCATGCCTACAGAAAACAAACTGCCGAGCCTGGCCACCGGTCACGACCTCACAGCCGCAACCTGGGCCGACTTCGCGACCCGTCTTCGCCATGACTGCGTTGGTGCTGGCGTTCATGATCACTGCACCTCGGCAGCGATCTTCATCGTCCAGGCCAGACGAATCGTCTACGGGATAGACACCGACTACAGCGACAACCGTGTGCTACTCGATCACTGCAATGACGGTGAATGGTTTTCGCCAAAGGAATACTGGGTAGACCAGGACGAAGAGGACCGAGCGGAGCTGAACAAGGCAATGCAGGCCTGGTCGGGCTGCCAGTTCATGAAGGCGGACGAGTCGGATCAGTGGCATGTCCTTGGCGAGATTGAGGGGTACGTCGTCACCGGATGGTGTGAGAACTGGGAGTACATCAACGCGCACTTCACCAAGGACGCCGCCGAGGCATTCATCCGTCGCAAGAGGCACGACTACCGCAAAGGCATGCGCGTGTACGTCGAATCCCAGTGCCACGCCTGGGAGTTCAACGCCATTAAGGATGCGATCCTCGACGGAACGCTGACCTACACGCCGAAGGAGGCAGCATGACCACTCAGAACCAAGTTGCCGCGCCGCTACAGGTCGAACGCTCGACAGTCACAAAGCTGGTGATCACCGGCGCGCCAAGGCTGGACCCGATAACCGTCTTCCTCGAGGACTTCGGCCGGCGCGACTGCCCGATCGAATCCGACCCGAACTACCAGACCGCCCAGGGCAAGATCACCATCAACTGCTGGGACAACAGTTGGAATGCGTACTGGGGTGGTATGGGCCCGCGCACCGTCGCCGAGTTCGTCACGAACTGCGGTTGGGACTATGTCCTGAATTGCCTGGATCGTGGAATCAGCTCAACCGTGTTCAGCGGAGACGCGCTGCACACCCTGGCCAAGAAGTGCATCGTGCAGCGCCGCCGGCAACAGACCGGGCGCCACGAATGGGAGCTGGGCGAGCTGAGCAAGAGCGAGGCCCGCGCGCTTTGGCACGACATCGACTCATTGCGCAGTATCGAGAGCCCGAACGAATGCTGGCACCAGAGCAGATTGTTGACCGAGCTGTTCGGTGAGGAATGGCACTACCCGCTCGACGGCAAGGCTGTCGAAGAAAACCACAAGTTCACATACCTGCGTCGGGTTGTCGAGGCAGTACAGCAGGCGCTGCGCCAGGAACAGCAGGCCTGTATGACAGCTGTGAATACCCATGATCTGGTAACAAGGGAGGCAGCAGGATAAATCGAAATAAATGACCGGAAGGCCAAGGCTTTGAGTTAGTAGCCCAGAGGAAGGGAGTTGTTTAACTCGCGGCTAAATGCAACGACCTACCGATCATTGCCCACATCTAAAGGGCGCGCCCTAACGACGATATAGAGCGTCAGCCGGCTATGAGTTTCAACAACACATATCTGAAATACATGCGCGACACATCATTTTTAGCACAGCTATCGATCTCGTCTAGGGTCGATTTCAAATAACCCCCTCCCCCTTCAAAGTCAGCCGCTATAGCGGCAAGGACGAAGTCATGCCTGAAGAAATCGTTTTGATCCAGTCGGTAGTCGTAGTGCGCGACAAGGACGGCTGGTGGTATCACCCGGACATTCCAGATTTTGGCGGCGGCGAAGACCCTGCGCCCTACATCGCCTGGACGAAGGAGCAAGGCCTTGAGCTGAAAGGCTGGCACTCGGGTGACGAGATCTACGATCTACCTGACGAGGATGCTGCGTGCACCGCCTGGAATCCCGAATCGCCAGGCCCTGAGTGGTTCCTGATGGGGATATTCGATACGGATGACGGCCCCTATGTTCAGTGGGCGCGCCGGGTGACGCCATGAAGCTCACAGAGAAACAGCAACTCGTCCTCGATGAGCTGCGCAAGATCGGGCGGAAAAACGCCAACCTCTATCGAGACAGCCAGCCGTACCTGCATCAGAAGGATTGCGAGAAGCTGGCACTTGGTGACTAGGCGTGCGTGTTCGGCATGGGCGGCCTTAGCTATCAGGTTGGGCACCGCCTCGGCGTATCAGCATCTTCCGTGCTCAGCATCTTCAAGGCCCTTCACCGAAAGGGCCTGGTGATTCGCGAAGAGAGCTATCCGAATTATCAGCGTGCGCGCTACTGGTGGCCGATTGGCCTGGCTGCCGAACTCGCCGCTGAACTGAAGACTGAAGACGGGGTGACGCCATGATCGCCACCCTCTGGTTCGCCTACGTCTTCATCTACAAGGGGCCCAGGCCATGAAGGCACGCATAGAAAAGAAGCTGAGCAAGCACCTGGTACGGACCCATCCCTCTTTGTACCGACGCGCCTGGATCGACAAGGACGAGCCGTCCGAACTGGCTTATGAGCAAAACTCGCGTGTGAGCAACGTGCCTTCAGTTGGCGGTGGCACGGACTACTGGGGCGACGGCCAGGATGCCTACACGGTCTGGGCTGACTGGAAATCGAACTGGCCGTGGCATGGCCCCTTTGAGGAATACCCGCACGGCCACCAGTTCGCGCGCTACCCCAACACCGAAGGGTTCAAGCCGACTACCCGCAACCTGTTAAAGCTGGCCGCCGACTGCGAGCGGGCCTCGAAAGCCAAGCCCTAACCCCACCCCACCTTCTGCCGCCCAGCGCGGCAAGGACACCCCATGTTCGCAACGAAACTCACCCTGATCCTGCTGGGCGCTTTGCTGTACCTGACCGGCACCGGTTGCTGGATCTTCTGGATTGGCCCCGGGCTGATCATGGACGGAGAAGTATCTGACCTCCTGTATGCATTCGCCGGCACCTGTGCCTGGATGCTGATCACCTTCGGCCTGGTCATCCACATCATCAAGACAGCGCGGCCCACTGCGGGCGGGAGGTAAGTATGGCAAATCGAAGCGCGGCCCAGGCTGCGCCCATACTCCCGCGCTTCATTCGCGCGGGCGAGGCTTACGGGTACCTCGGCATGTGCCGGGATGAATTCAACAAGACGGTGCGCCCTTACGTCCGCGAATTCCCCATAGGAAAACAGGGGGTCGGGTTTGATCGGCTGGAGCTTGACGCATGGGCGGACGCCTACGTCGAGAGCAAGTCGATTGAAAAGGCGACCAATCAGGACAACAATCAACCCCGCAGCGAGCGCCATGCGCGGGCAACAGGAGCAACGCCATGGCCCAAAAAGCAATCACCGGCCTCCAGCAAATGCCGAACGGCATCTGGAAGATCGACAAAAAATACAGAGGAGAGCGAATTCAAGAGAGTACTGGCACTTGTAACCGCGCCGAAGCAGAGCAGTACCTGATCCACAAGCTGGAGAAGTTGCGCCAGCAGAAGGTGTACGGCATTCGGCGGGTTAGGACCTGGAGGGAGGCGGCTACTCGCTTCCTGCTTGAAGTGAAGGATCAGGCGTCCATCCATATTTCGGCGACCTATATGGAGCAGCTCGACCCGTTCATTGGCGACATGCCGCTGACTCATATTGATGACGATGCGCTTGCCCCATACGTGCGATCGAAGCTGAACCCGGCGACGGGCAAGCCAGTCACGAACAGGACTGTGAATATCGCGCTACAGCGGGTTATCCGGGTTTTGAACCTCTGCGCACGAAAGTGGCGAGATGAAGAGCGCCGGCCATTGCTCGACGTGGTTCCGATGATTTCTCTGCTGGATGAGAAGACGAACAGCCGAAAGCCCTACCCGCTTTCATGGGAAGAGCAGTCGATCCTATTCGCCGAGCTTCCTGCACACCTTCAGACCATGGCAATGTTCAAGGTCAACACGGGGTGCCGGGAGCAGGAGGTTTGCAAACTTCAGTGGAATTGGGAGATTGCCGTACCTGAGCTGGGAACGAGTGTGTTCCTGATACCGGCTGGATTTGGAGGAAGGAGCGCAAGGGCTGGAGTGAAGAACCGGGACGAGCGCCTGGTCGTGATGAATGACGTTGCCAAGTCAGTGATCGAGAAGCAGCGCGGCAAGCATCCGCTCTACGTGTTCCCGTTTGGCAAGCCAGATGGCGAGGGGAATGAAACGACGGTTCACCGCATGAACGACTCGGCCTGGAAGAAGGCGAGGATTCGGGCGGCGAAGAAGTGGCAGGAGAAGTTCTTGCGGCCGGCACATGACGGCTTTGCCAGAATCCGCATTCACGACTTGAAGCACACCTTTGGGAGAAGGCTGCGTGCTGCTGGCGTGACAGAGGAGGATCGGAAAGCGCTGCTCGGCCACAAGAACGGAAGCATTACCAGCCACTACTCGGCGGCGGAACTGGATCAGCTAATTGCGGCGGCAAACAAGGTATCAGCAACCGACTCGCGCGCACCAGCGCTGACGATTCTGAAAAGGAGGGAAGCGTGAAGAAAAAGGCCAAGGTCACTCGGAAAGTCACTATGGCAGAAATAACAAAGCCGCTAAAAAGCGGCTAAGTCATTGAAAAATATGGTCGGGACGGAGTGATTCGAACACTCGACCCCTAGCACCCCATGCTAGTGCGCTACCGGACTGCGCTACGCCCCGACTAGGCGTGTTACTGGGTTCGCTTCGCAATGAAGCGATCAGGAATATACCGCAAGCTTTTGAAATGTGGAAGTATTTTAAAAGCCTGAATCATTTTTTCAGAACCACCAGCACATCTTCGAGTTCGGAGATCATTTGGCGGATCAGTTGCTTGTATTGGGTGGTGTCGTCTTTGGCTTCATCACCGGACATGCGCTGACGCGCGCCGCTGATGGTGAACCCCTGGTCGTACAGCAATGCACGGATCTGTCGGATCATCAGCACATCCTGGCGCTGATAATACCGACGGTTCCCGGTGCGTTTGACGGGGTTGAGTTGAGGAAACTCCTGCTCCCAATAGCGCAGCACATGCGGTTTTACCGCACAAAGCTCGCTGACTTCACCGATGGTGAAGTAGCGTTTGCCTGGGATGACGGGTAGCTCGTCGTTATGACTTGGTTCCAGCATAAGCCTCAACTCGGGCCTTCAACTTCTGCCCTGGACGAAAGGTGACCACACGGCGAGCCGTGATCGGGATTTCTTCTCCCGTTTTTGGATTGCGGCCAGGCCGCTGGCGTTTGTCTCGCAGGTCAAAATTGCCGAAACCGGACAATTTGACCTGTTCATTGTCTTCCAGAGCGTGTCTGATTTCTTCAAAGAACAACTCGACCAATTCCTTGGCCTCGCGTTTGTTCAGACCCAACTCTTCGTACAGACGTTCCGCCATCTCAGCTTTCGTCAAAGCCCCCATACGTCACTTCCTTAACGTGGCGTTCAACCTTTGTTCGAGCGAGGTGAGGATATTTTGTGTCGTGGTATTCACCTCATCGTCATTAAGAGTGCGCGATGGATGCTGCCAGGTCAAGCCAACTGCAAGGCTTTTTCTATGCGGATCAATGCCTTTACCCTGATAGACGTCAAATAGCCTGAGGTCCGTCAGCCATTCGCCTGCATTTTCACGGATGACATCCAGAACGGCCGTGGCGGACACTTCACGATCGGCGATCAGCGCCAGGTCGCGACGCACTTCCGGGAAGCGCGACAGCTCGCTGAATTTCGGCATCTTGCCCAAAGCGACTTCGGCCAGGACCAGTTCGAAAACGAAGACCGGACGGTCGAGACCGAGGGTTTTCGACAGTTCCGGGTGAAGGGCACCGACGAAGCCCACCAGTCGACCTTCGCGCTCGATGCGCGCCGTCTGGCCCGGGTGCAACGCTGGGTGGCTGCCTGGCACGAACGAGAAGTCGTTCAGTGCTCCGGCAAAGCCCAATACGGCTTCCACGTCCGCTTTAACGTCGAAGAAGTCCACTGCATCACGGCCTTGGGCCCAGCCTTCCGGCAAGCGGCTACCGCAAACAACACCGGCAAGCATCGGCTCTTGCTTCAAGCCATCCAGCTGGCCGACGAAACGCAGGCCGCTTTCGAACATACGCACGCGGTCTTGCTGGCGGTTCAGGTTGTGGGAAAGTGCTTTCACCAGGCCGGGCCACAACGACGAACGCATGGCAGCCATGTCGTTGGAGATCGGGTTGGCCAACAACAGCGGCTCGACGCCTGGGTTGAACAGTTCGAACTGCTTAGGATCGATGAAGCTGTAGGTCACCGCTTCCTGATAGCCACGGGCAACCAGCAGACGGCGCAGCTCAGGCAGGTGCGCGCGCGCTTCGGCCTTGGGTTGCGGCGCCAGGCGCGCTTGCGGGTAGCGAACCGGCAGACGGTTGTAGCCGTAGAGACGGGCCAGTTCTTCGATCAGGTCGACTTCGAGACTGATATCGAAGCGATGGCTTGGCACCTCAACGCGCCACTGTCCGGCTTCACCGGCGGCAATGCCCAGGCCGAGGGCCGAAAGCAGACGCTCGATTTCCGCTGGCTCGATCACCAGGCCGAGCATTTGCTCAACGCTTTTGGCGCGCAGGGTGATCGGTGCAATCGACGGCAGGTATTGTTCGCTGACGGTTTCAGTGATCGGGCCCGCTTCGCCACCGGTGATTTCCAGCAGCAGGCCAGTGGCGCGCTCCATGGCTTCACGCGCCAGTTTCCAGTCCACGCCACGCTCGTAGCGGTGCGACGCATCGGTGTGCAGGCCGTAGGAACGAGCCTTGCCGGCGATGGCGATCTGGTCGAAGAATGCGCTCTCAAGAAAGATGTCACGCGTGGTTGCGGACACACCGCTGTGTTCGCCACCCATCACACCGGCAATCGCCAGGACGCGGGAATGGTCGGCGATCACCAGGGTGTCGGCACGCAGGCTGACTTCCTGGCCGTCGAGCAGAACCAGCTTCTCGCCTTCTTCCGCCATCCGCACACGGATGCCGCCATTGATTTCGGCGAGATCGAACGCGTGCAACGGCTGGCCGAGTTCAATCATCACATAGTTGGTGATATCGACGGCGGCGTCGATGCTGCGCACGTCAGCGCGACGCAGGCGCTCAACCATCCACAGCGGCGTTGGTTTGGACAGGTCGACGTTGCGGATCACACGCCCCAGGTAACGCGGGCACGCGTTGGGTGCCAGTACTTCGATCGAGCGCACTTCATCATGCACCGCAGCAACTGCGGCAACCACCGGCCGGGTGACGGGCGCGTCGTACAGCGCGCCTACTTCACGCGCCAGGCCCGCCAGGGACAGGCAGTCGCCGCGGTTCGGGGTCAGGTCGACCTCGATGCTGGCGTCTTCCAGTTCCAGGTAGACACGAATGTCCTGGCCCACGGGCGCGTCGGCCGGCAGCTCCATCAGGCCATCATTGCCCTCGCCCACCTGCAGTTCCGCCTGGGAGCACAGCATGCCGTTGGACTCAACGCCACGCAGCTTGGCTTTCTTGATCTTGAAGTCGCCCGGCAGTTCGGCGCCGATCATGGCGAACGGGATCTTCAGGCCCGGGCGCACATTAGGCGCTCCGCACACGACCTGGAACGTCTGCGCGCCATTGCTGACCTGACACACACGCAATTTGTCGGCATCGGGGTGCTGCTCGGTGCTCAGCACCTCACCCACGACCACACCGCTGAATACGCCGGCGGCCGGAGTAACGCTATCGACCTCAAGACCGGCCATCGACAGACGAGCAACCAGCTCGTCACGGCTTACCTGCGGGCTTACCCAGCCACGCAGCCATTGTTCACTGAATTTCATCCTGCTCTCCTAAAGATTCGTTACGACTAGCGAAATTGCGCGAGGAACCGCAAGTCGTTGTCGAAGAACAGACGCAAGTCGTTCACGCCGTAACGCAGCATGGCCAGACGCTCAACGCCCATGCCGAAGGCAAAGCCCGAGAACTCTTCCGGGTCGATCCCGGACATGCGCAGCACGTTGGGGTGAACCATGCCGCAGCCCATCACTTCCAGCCAGCCGGTCTGCTTGCAGACGCGGCAGCCTTTACCGCTGCACATCACGCATTCCATGTCGACTTCGGCGGAAGGCTCGGTGAACGGGAAGAACGATGGACGGAAACGCACCGCCAGCTCTTTCTCGAAGAACACCCGCAGGAACTCTTCGATGGTGCCTTTGAGGTCGGCGAAATTGATATCGCGATCGACCAGCAGGCCTTCGACCTGGTGGAACATCGGCGAGTGGGTAATATCGGAGTCGCTGCGGTACACACGGCCTGGGCAGACGATGCGGATCGGCGGCTTGTTCGCTTCCATGGTGCGGACCTGTACCGGCGAGGTATGGGTGCGCAACAACATGTTCGCGTTGAAATAGAAGGTGTCGTGCATCGACCGGGCCGGGTGATGGCCTGGGATGTTGAGCGCCTCGAAGTTGTGATAGTCGTCTTCGACCTCAGGGCCTTCGGCGATGCCGTAGCCGATATGGGTGAAGAACTGCTCGATACGTTCCAGAGTCCGGGTGATCGGATGCAGACCGCCCGAGGCCTGGCCACGGCCAGGCAAGGTTACGTCAATGGACTCGGCGGCGAGCTTGGCCGAAAGTTCGGCCTCCTCGAGCGACGCCTTGCGCGCATTGAGAACCTCTGTGACACGCTCCTTGGCGACGTTGATCAGCGCACCGACTTGCGGACGCTCTTCAGCCGGCAAATTCCCCAGGGTCTTCATCACCTGAGTCAATTCACCCTTTTTGCCAAGGTAGTGAACCCGGATTTGCTCCAGGGCATTGATATCTTCAGCGCTTTGCACAGCCTCAAGAGCTTGAGCGACGAGCGCGTCCAGGTTTTCCATGTACAGACTCCAGATACAAAATAGGGGAAGAGCTTGAAGGCTCTTCCCCTATTTATGACGTTTAACACCTTGGGCCACAGGAGTAGCCCAGGGTGACTGTCGGGGGTACTTAAGCCAAGGTGGCTTTAGCTTTCTCGACAATCGCAGCAAACGCCGCTTTTTCGTTCACTGCCAGATCAGCCAGAACCTTACGGTCGATCTCGATGGACGCTTTTTTCAGGCCAGCGATGAAACGGCTGTAGGACAGACCGTTAACACGAGCACCAGCGTTGATACGAGCGATCCACAGAGCGCGGAACTGACGTTTTTTCTGACGACGGTCACGGTAGGCGTATTGGCCTGCCTTGATTACCGCTTGCTTGGCGACACGGAATACGCGTGAACGCGCGCCGTAGTAGCCTTTAGCAAGTTTCAGAATTTTTTTGTGACGTTTACGGGCAATGACGCCACGCTTTACACGAGCCATGAGTTACTTCCTCTATTCTTGATCCAAAAATTAACGAAGGCGCAGCATGCGCTCGACTTTTGCCACGTCAGACGGATGCAGCAAGCTGCTACCGCGCAGTTGACGCTTACGCTTGGTCGACATTTTGGTCAGGATGTGGCTCTTGAAAGCGTGCTTGTGCTTGATACCGTTAGCAGTTTTCAGAAACCGCTTAGCAGCACCACTTTTAGTCTTCATCTTTGGCATGTTCGGATACTCCGCATTCAGTTGATAAACATAATCAGAAGGCCTGCCGTGCCCTATTGATTACTTCTTCTTTTTCGGGGCGATGACCATGATCAGTTGGCGTCCTTCCATCTTAGGATGCTGTTCGACCGAACCGTACTCGAGCAGGTCAGCTTCAACCCGCTTGAGGAGTTCCATCCCCAGCTCCTGGTGGGCCATCTCACGGCCGCGGAATCGCAAGGATACCTTGGCCCTGTCCCCATCACTCAGGAAACGTACCAGGTTGCGCAGTTTTACCTGGTAATCCCCTTCCTCCGTCCCTGGACGAAACTTGATTTCTTTTACTTGAATCTGCTTCTGGTTCTTCTTCGCCGCAGCAATCTGCTTCTTCTTTTCGAAGATCGACTTGCCGTAGTCCATCACCCGGCAAACAGGTGGGACTGCGTCGGCGGAAATTTCCACCAGGTCCAGTTTGGACTCTTCAGCGATACGAAGCGCTTCATCAATCGAGACGATGCCAATCTGCTCGCCGTCAGCGCCAATTAACCGAACCTCGCGTGCCGAGATATTCTCGTTGATCGGGGCTTTCGGTGCAGCTCGTTTATCTTGTCTCATTTCACGCTTAATAATAATTACTCCGAATCTGGGCGACCACGCCGGGAAACCGCTTGCGCGAGGAACTCAGCGAACTGGGCGACGGGCATCGAGCCCAGGTCAGCACCTTCACGAGTACGCACAGCGACAGTCTGCATCTCGACTTCCCGATCTCCGATAACCAAAAGATAGGGAACCTTGAGCAAAGTATGCTCGCGGATTTTAAAGCCGATCTTTTCATTTCTCAAGTCGGACTTGGCACGAAATCCGCTTTCGTTGAGAGTTTTTTCAACTTCAGCAGCAAAATCGGCCTGTTTATCAGTGATATTCATGATCACTGCCTGGGTCGGAGCCAACCACGCGGGGAATGCGCCCTCGTAGTGCTCGATCAGGATACCGACGAACCGTTCGAACGAGCCGAGGATCGCCCGGTGCAGCATAACCGGGTGTTTACGGCTGTTGTCTTCGGAGACGTATTCGGCTCCCAGACGGATCGGCAGGTTAAAATCGAGCTGCAAAGTACCACATTGCCAGACACGACCAAGACAATCTTTCAGCGAAAACTCGATTTTCGGACCGTAGAAGGCGCCCTCACCCGGCTGCAGATCATACGCAAGGCCCGCGCTGTCTAGCGCAGCGGCCAGTGCGGCTTCGGCGCGATCCCACAATTCATCGGAACCGACGCGTTTTTCCGGACGAGTGGACAGCTTCATTTCGACTTCGGTAAAGCCGAAATCGCGATAAACGTCCATGGTCAGCTTGATGAACGCAGCGGATTCGGCCTGCATCTGCTCTTCGGTGCAGAAGATGTGGGCGTCGTCCTGAGTGAAGCCGCGCACGCGCATGATGCCGTGCAGCGCACCCGACGGCTCGTTGCGGTGGCAGGCACCGAACTCGGCCAGGCGCATCGGCAACTCGCGGTAGCTCTTCAGGCCTTGGTTGAACACCTGCACGTGGCAAGGGCAGTTCATCGGCTTGATGGCGTAGTCGCGGTTTTCCGACTGGGTAGTGAACATGTTGTCGGCGTAGTTGGCCCAGTGCCCGGATTTCTCCCACAGGCTGCGGTCAACAACCTGAGGAGTCTTGATCTCCAGGTAGCCGTTTTCGCGCTGAACCTTGCGCATGTACTGCTCGAGCACCTGATACAGGGTCCAGCCGTTCGGGTGCCAGAACACCATGCCCGGCGCTTCTTCCTGGAGGTGGAACAGGTTCAGGCGCTTGCCGATCTTGCGGTGGTCGCGTTTCTCGGCTTCTTCGATGCGCTGGACGTAGGCGGCCAGCTGCTTCTTGTCAGCCCAGGCCGTGCCGTAGATCCGCTGCAGTTGCTCGTTCTTCGCGTCGCCGCGCCAGTAGGCACCGGACAGTTTGGTCAACTTGAACGATTTGAGGAAACGCGTGTTCGGCACGTGCGGGCCACGGCACATGTCGACGTATTCTTCGTGGTAGTACAGGCCCATGGCCTGTTCGTCCGGCATGTCTTCCACCAGGCGCAGCTTGTAGTCTTCGCCACGGGCAGTGAACACGTCGATCACTTCGGCGCGCGGCGTGACTTTCTTGATCACGTCGTAATCTTTTTCGATCAGCGCATGCATGCGCTGTTCGATCGCGGCCAGATCGTCCGGAGTAAAAGGACGCTCGTAGGCGATGTCGTAATAGAAGCCATCGTCGATGACCGGGCCGATCACCATTTTCGCCGCCGGGTACAGCTGCTTGACCGCGTGGCCAATCAGGTGTGCGCAAGAGTGGCGAATGATCTCCAGCCCCTCTTGATCCTTGGGCGTGATGATTTGCAGGCTGGCATCGGCGGTGATCAGGTCGCTGGCGTCAACCAGCTTGCCGTCGACCTTGCCGGCCACGGTGGCCTTGGCCAGGCCGGCACCAATGGATGCGGCGACCTCGGCTACGGAAACCGAATGATCGAATGAACGTTGACTGCCATCGGGAAGAGTAATAGTTGGCATGGCGCCTCCTCTCCTAGTGGTGACCCCTACCAAAGGTCACGTGGGTTGGGATGAGCCAGTACAAGATCCAATACCAGGCCGTTCAGTGATGAACGCCTGCCTTACAGCGGCAGGAGCCTTTCGGCCAACCGGTGATCGAACCAGAGTGACTGGAGTGGACGAAAAAGAAACATGGCAAGGCGGCATTTGGCGCGCCCGGAAATAGCCAAGCACACGATGCTAGCACAGATGAACGGTCATCGCGCCCACGGCGCCACAGCCAATAACAAATTCCCGCTTTTATAGCGGCAAAAGTGAACTTGAGCTGTACGTCCCCCGTCAAATCCGCCGAGAATCGCCATTCGTCCTCACGACTTTAGGAGCATTTAATGATGCGTTTTTCCTCGACCTTCGCGCTTGCAGCATCCCTTACCCTTCTCTCCCTCGGCGCACAGGCCGCCGCCCCTTCGAACTGGCCTGCGGGCGCCAGGGACGCATTCGTCAAAGACTGCAGCTCAGCCGCCAGCCAGAACGTGGACATCAAAACCGCCAAAGCACACTGCGAATGCGGCGCCGACAAGATCAATGCTGAATTGAGCACCGCGGAAATCAAGGAACTCATGACCAACCAGAACGCGAGCCAGGCGCTTAAAAACAAAGCAGTCGCGGCTATTTCGTCCTGCAAAGTCGTGAAGAAAAAGTAAGAATCGCTGCAATTCGGATGGCAGTTTTTCGGTAAAAGCCCTCTTAAAACTGCCATTTCGCACAAAATACGCAGCTTTTACGGCTTTTTTTACCAGCTGATATTTCGTGCGAAAGCCCCGTAGATCGGGGCTTTCAGCCAACCGAAGGACTAAACCCGGGGCTATTGATTAGCAAACAGTGCCTTGGGGGGGCTCCCAAGCCGAACATTTCGACTATGATAGCCCTGTGTGCCCAGTTGGCCTGAGCAGCACAGCACTACTGAAAATATATGTTTCTTGGAGATACACCATGTCTAATCGCCAAACCGGCACCGTTAAATGGTTCAACGATGAAAAAGGCTTCGGCTTCATCACTCCTCAAGGTGGCGGTGACGACCTGTTCGTACACTTCAAAGCTATCGAAAGCGACGGTTTCAAAAGCCTGAAAGAAGGCCAAACCGTTTCCTTCGTGGCTGAGAAAGGCCAAAAGGGTATGCAAGCTGCACAGGTTCGCGGCGAGTAATTCTCCGCTGAGCTAAAAAAACCCCGTCCATGTGACGGGGTTTTTTATGGGCGCTGCAAAAGCCTGTGGCTATCAGCCGCAATTGACCCGGGTGATCACCAGGTTGTCGTCGGTGTTGAGGTTAAGGCGGTCGGAGCGGTATTCCAGGGTGATCATATCGTTAGGCTTGAGAATTCGGGCGTTCTGCGCACCGGCACGGGTACGCGCTTGCTCCAGCAACTGGGGCGAGGCTTTCTGGCCGATCGTGAACTCGGCGGCCTTCGCCTCACAGCGGCTATGACCGGCATCGGTCACGGCGGCATCTTTGGCTGGCTCAGAGGTACCCGGGGTGCTGCAACCCGCCAACGCGAGTGCCGCCAACAAAGTACCGAATGATGCGAGCTTCCAAGGCATGAAGCCTCCTATGATAAAAAATGGACAGAGATCGTGCGACAGCGATCAGGCGGATTGGTTTCAAGACGTAAATCGCCTGCTGGCAAGTCTGCCTGACTCAGGGCAGGCATTCGCCCGATCAATCGTCACCAGATATGAACGAATTCAGTAGATGTCGATGTAGTCAAACGGTGGCTTTGGCCAGTTCTGTTTCAAGGCATTGAAAATCTGTGTGACCCAGACCTCATCGCTGGCGGCCACGTTTCCGACGTAACCGGAGCCCTTGGCCCAGGTTTCCAGGCGAAACAGCAACCCATCGATATCGACGCCGCCGACGGCCTTGCCGGAGGAGATGTAGGCAATACCTGCCCTGGTGACTCGCAATTGAGTGTGTTCATCGTCACTGGCACTGGCAAGCAGTTGGCGCACGGCGGCCAGTGTCAGGTTCTCGGGGTTGTTCAAGTCGATCTGCACGCGGTGTTCCCCGGTCATTAAAACAGGCTGACAGTGTCGCACACTGCTTGCCTCATTTCGAAATACCTCATGCGTAAGTAGCAGTGCCAAACGCCGTACAAAATGCTTAACTGCCGACGTAAGAACCGCGTTTTAGCGCATCACCCCGTACTTCCAGCTCGTGAGACACCCATGACCACCGTAACGCTCCAAGCCGACATCAAAGCCAAGTGGCCCCAAGGGCAGAGTTCCTACAGCCCCGGAAGCCCGGAAGAATTGGCGATCATCGGTATCGACCTGTTGGTCAAGGAGTTGGGCACCCAGGCCGCGCAAGCGTTCATTGGCCAGGTTTTCGAGAAATACCCGGCCGATCACATGGGCGCACACAACCCCGGGCGCGATTAAGCACCGGCCGGCGAGCGCCGACCGGCAATCACCTTACTTCAGGCGCGCCAGGCGCTCGGTCAACAGATCGAAAAAGCCCTGGGCGTCGCCATTCTCAACCCAGAACACATTCTTTTCCTGCTTCAGGCCGTCATACCAATCGACGATGGTCTGGCCAAAGGTCGGCCCTTCGCGGCTGTCCACCACCATATTGGCCTGACGCCCGCTGAACAACGAAGGTTTGAGCAGATACGCGATGACTGTGGCGTCATGCACCGGGCCGCCAGGAATGCCGTAGTGCTCCATATCGCCTTTGACGTATTCATTGAGAATATCGCCAACGACTTTGCTCGCGTTGTTGTTGATGTCGGCGATCTTCTTCAGGCGCGCTTCACTGGTCAGCACCTTGTGGGTCACGTCCAACGGCAGATAGGTCAGCTTGACGCCGCTCTTGAGCACAATCTCGGCCGCGACCGGGTCGGCGAACAGGTTGAACTCGGCCACCGGCGTGATATTGCCGCCGTTGAAGTGCGCGCCGCCCATCACCACCACTTCCTTGATGCCCTGGGTGATCTCAGGCGCCTGGGTCAGCGCCAACGCCAGGTTGGTCTGCGGGCCAAGCATGGCGATGGTGATGCTGTGCGGCTTGGCGGTGCTCAGGGTCTTGATCAGGTAATCAACGGCATTGCCTTCGGCCAGGGCCTTTTTCGGCTCATGTACGGCGACACCGGAGATGCCTTCCTTGCCATGGATATTTTCGGCGTAGATCGGCGTGCGCAGCAGCGGTTTCGGTGCGCCCGCGTACACCGGGATGTCCTCTCGCCCTGCCCACTCACGAGCCAGGCGCGCGTTACGCGAGGTCTTGTCCAGGCGCACATTGCCGGCGACGGTGGTCAGCGCCCGAATGTTCAACTCCTCCGGGGAGGCCATGGCAAACAGCAAGGCCACTACATCGTCGGCACCTGGGTCGGTGTCGATGATCAGGTCGATTTTTTCCGCCGCTTGGGCGCTCACTGCGGTGAGTGCAGACAAAAGCAAAACACTCCGGAACAGATTTCTCAGGGTTGGAAGATTACGCGGCATGAAACACTCCTTGTCGTTGGGGAACTCTAGAACGTGACGCCGGACACCAGTGCGATATTGCAATAAGGCTGGCACTCGCCCGTGCGGACAATGGCACGCGCGCTGCGGCTCAGTTGCTTGAATGCGTCATGACTGAGCAGACGCCGCTCGCCGAGCGCCGCCTGGTCGGTCAGGGCATTGAGTGCGCTGAGTGCCGGCGGTTGCTTGAGCAGGATTTCTTCGGCCAGCACGTGGCTTTCCACCTGCATTTCGCTGAGCACAATGCGCAAGGTGCTGATGAAGTCGGGAATGCCCTGGGTCAGGGCCAAGTCGATCAACTCGACGCCCGGCGGCACGGGCAGGCCCGCATCACCGATAACCAGGATGTCGCCATGCCCGAGGGAGGCGATCAGGCGTGACAGGGCGATATTGAGCAGCGGTGTCTTTTTCATGAGGGCACAAAACCTTGAACGTCGTGCAGCGTAGGAATAGAGGGTTGCGCGCCGGCGCGGGTGACTGACAGCGCGGCCGCCACCTGACCAAAACGAATCGCCTCGGCTTCGCTTTTGCCATGGGCCAGCACTGCGGCAAAACCGCCGACGAACGTGTCGCCGGCAGCCGTGGTGTCCACCGCCTTGACGTTGGGCGCTGCCAGGTGCTCAAAACGGTTGCCATCGCTGAACAGCGCGCCCTGAGCGCCGAGGGTGATGATCACTTTAGCGGCGCCGGCCTTGATCAACTGCGCCGCGGCGAGCTTGGCGCTGTCCAGGGAGTCCACCGCCACGCCGCTCAGGGCGGTGGCTTCGCTCTCGTTGGGGATCAGGTAATCGATCGAGGCATACCACTGCGCCGGCAAAGGACCGCTGGCCGGGGCCGGATTGAGGATCACCGTCTTGCCCAGTTCACGCCCGCGCTTGAGCGCATACCCGACGGTCTCCAGCGGCACTTCAAGCTGACAGACGATTACGTCGGCGGCCTGCAACACCGCATCAGCCGCCTGCAACGAAGCGGGCGTCAGCTCACCGTTACTGCCGGCAACGATCACGATCGCGTTCTGGCTGCTGTCGTCCACCACAATCAACGCCACACCGCTGGACCCGTCGACACGGCTCACAGCCTGGCAATCGATGCCTTCGGCCAGCAACGCATCGCGCAATTGGATGCCGTAGGCGTCAGAGCCGATGCAGCCGATCATCGCCACCTCAGCCCCCAGCCGCGCCGATGCGACGGCCTGGTTCGCGCCCTTGCCACCGGGGACGGTGGAAAACGATTGGCCGATCAGGGTTTCACCGGCGCGGGGCAACCGGCTGGCGCGGGTGACCAGGTCCATGTTCAAGCTGCCTACTACCACTACTTTTGCTGGCATACATCAGTACTCATCAATTCGGTTCAGCGGTATTGGGCGAACACACCGGCAAGTGGCGCCGTCGACTCACGCAAGACAATACTCGGCGTCACGATGCGTTGATCGATCGGCAGTTGGGGGGTCGCAATTCGTCGCAGTAACAACTCGGCCGCCGTCTCGCCCAATTGCACGATCGACTGCCCGACCGTGGTCAGCGCCGGGTACACGTAGCGGCTCATTTGGATGTCATCGAAGCCGATCACCGACAATTCGCTCGGCACGCGGATGTTGCGCTCGGCTGCCGCACGCAACACGCCGAAACCGATCATGTCGTTGCTGGCGAAAATCGCGCTCGGCGGGTTTTCCGACAGCAACTTCACTGCCGCGGCATAACCGCCGGTGCTGGTGAAGTCGCTTTCCAGGGTGCGATTGGCGGCAACGTCGATACCCGCCTCGCGCAAAGCGCGGTGATACCCCGCCAGACGCATTTGTGCCACACGGGTATGGCCAGGGCCGCCGATGCAGGCGATGTCCCGATGGCCCAGTTCAAGTAAATGCCGGGTCGCCAGGTAGGCGCCCTGCTCGTGATCTATACGCACCAGGTCGACATCAATACCGTCCAACGCCCGGTCGACAATCACCATGGGCGTGCGGACCGCGCTCAAGCCCGCGGCCAGGCCGCTGTCGTCGCCGCCCACCGAGGTCACGATCAAGCCATCGACGCGCTTCTCCAGCAACACTCGCAAATAGCTGCGTTGCTTTTCGGCGTTGTCGTCGGAGTTGCAGAGGATCACGCAATAGCCATTACGCTCGCAGTAATCCTCGATCCCCCGGGCCAGCTCGGCGAAATACGGGTTGAGGCTGTTGGGCACAAGCAGGCCGATGGTGGCGGTGGTCTTGGCCTTGAGCGAACGCGCCACGGCGCTGGGCACATAGTCCAGTTGCTTGATCGCCGCTTCCACCTTGAGGCGCACCGGCTCGCTGACCGGGCGCGTCTTGTTCACCACATGCGACACGGTGGTGTAGGAAATACCTGCAAGTGCTGCCACATCCTTAATCGTCGCCATGGTTCAGCCCCGCCGACTGGCGCGTTGACTGCGGTAGGTATCGAGGACCACGGCAATCACAATCACGGCCCCGGTGATGATGCGCTTGGTGGGTTCGGTGGCACCGATCTGCGCCAGGCCAGCCGCCAATACCGAAATAATCAACACACCGAAGAACGTACTGATCACCGAGCCGCGCCCGCCCATCAGGCTGGTGCCGCCGATCACCACGGCCGCGATCACTTGCAGTTCCAGGCCGGACCCGGCGTTCGGGTCCGCCGCCTCCAGGCGCGATATCTGGAACAGCGCCGCAACACCCGCCAGCAGGCCCATCAGGCTGAACACCAGGATCTTGTAAGGTTTGGGATTGATCCCGGCCAGACGCACGGCTTCTTCATTGGTACCGATACCGATCAAGTAACGGCCGAATACCGTGCGAGTCAACACCAGTTGGGCGACGACGATCACCAGCAAAGCGATGATGAACGAAGGCGAAATCCCGAAGGCGATCGGATTGGACAGCCAGGCAAAGGAGTCACCGATATAAGCCGTGCGCGAGCCGGTCATCTGGTACGCCACGCCGCGTGCCATTTCCAGTACGCCAAGGGACACGATAAACGACGGAATCCGCCAGGCCACGGTGATCGAGCCGGTGATGGTGCCGGCCAGCGCGGCGCAGCCCATGCCGAGCACGGCGGCCGGCAACACGCTCCAACCCCAGCCGAGAATCGCCACGCTGACCGCCGACGCCGCCAGGGCCAGCACCGAGCCCACCGACAGGTCGATACCGCCGATGATCAGGATGAAGGTCATGCCCACCGCCAGCACCATCAGGTCCGGGATCTGGTTGGCCAGGGTGCTGAAGGTGTCGTAGGACAAGAAGTGATCGCTGAGCACCGAAAACAGCGCAATCATCGCCAGCAACGCACCCGCCAGCCCCAGGTAGGTGCCCAGGCCGTAAAAATTGCCGCCCGCTTTACCGGGGGAAGTTGTTGTTTTCATTGGGCATTCCTAAGCACTGTATCGTTGAGCAGCGCGTCACGTTTCTGATAGCCGGCGAAGGCGGCGGCAAGCAATTCATCCTGGGTCCAGCGGTCGCGCTCGAAGGTCTCGATCAACCGCCCGGCAGAGAGCACGCCGATGCGGTCACAGATCAACATCAGCTCGCGCAGGTCGCTGGACACCACCACCAGTGCTTTGCCCTGGCGGGTCAACTCGCCGAGCAAGGCGTAAATGTCGAACTTGGCCCCCACGTCGATGCCACGGGTCGGCTCATCGAACAGCATCACCGAGCAGTCGCGCTCCAGCCAGCGGCCAATCACGACTTTCTGCTGGTTACCGCCGGACAATTCGGACACCAACTGCGCCGGACTGGAACTGCGGATACGCATGGCGTCGATCTGACGCTTGGCCAGGGCGGTTTCGTCGCGACTATTTACCACACCGCCGCCGGAAATTTCCGGCATGTTGCCCAAGGCGATATTCGCGCTGATGGATTGCGTCAGCAGCAGGCCTTCGCCCTTGCGGTCTTCGGTGATCAAGGCGATGCCGTGGCCGACTGCGTCGACCGGCGAGCGAATGCTCACCACTTGGGCCGGCGCCCCCAGGGCAATGGTGCCGCTGTCGGCCAGGTCGGCACCGAAGATCAGGCGCAGCAATTCCGTGCGGCCGGCGCCGATCAGGCCGGAGATGCCATAGATCTCGCCGGCACGCACTTCAAAGGAGACGTCGCGGACCTTGTCCGCACGGGTCAGCCCTTTCACCGTCAAAGCCGGGCCGCCGATGGTACGGGGCCCCAGGTCAATGTGCTCGCCCAGCTCGCGGCCGACCATCAAGGTCACCAGTTGCTCGCTGTTGTAATTGGCCATCGGCTCGACGCAGACCAGTTTGCCGTCACGCAGTACTGCAATGCGTTGGGCGACACGGGCCAACTCTTCGAGCCGGTGCGAAATATAAATGATCGCCACGCCCCGGGCCTGCAGGCGGGTGATTTGCTCAAACAGCATCTCGACTTCACGGGCGGTCAACATAGCCGTGGGCTCGTCGAGAATCAGCACATGGCAGTCGCCGATCAGGTTGCGGGCGATCTCGACCATTTGCTGATGGCCAATACCCAGGCTGCCGACCAGGGTGTCCGGGTCGATCGCATCCAGGCCGACCTGCGCCATCGCTTCGATCGCCGCGCTACGCAGCTGCTTACGGCTGATCCAGCCACAGTGGCTGGGCAAGTTGTCCAGGAACAGGTTTTCGGCCACGGTCAGCGTCGGCAGCAGGTTGAGTTCCTGCATGACCATCCGCACGCCCAGCTCTTCGGCCTGGGTGCGACTGCCGGGGCGGTAGTCCTGACCGTTGAATTGCATGTGCCCGGCGGTCGGTGTGACCAGCCCGCCGATAATCTTCGACAAGGTACTTTTGCCTGCGCCGTTTTCACCGGTCAGCGCCAGCACTTCCCCGCGATTGAGCGTCAAGGTGATGTCGGACAGAACCGGCTGGGCATAAGTCTTACCGATACCGCTGACCGAGAGGACAGCGTTCGGGGCGGAAGATGACATAGGAAAATCTCCAGGCGTCCGCTCAGGGTGAGCGGACGCTGTTGGGTGCAGCCGGGATTACTTCTTGAGGACGAGTTCGACCGGGGTTTCGATCACGCCGTCTTGAGCGTCGACCTTCTCACCCTTGACCAGCTTGAGCGCGTTCTGGATACCGAACACGGCCTGCTGTGCGGCAGCCTGGTCGGCGGTCGCCAGGACACGGCCGTCCTGCAGCATCGGCTTGATCGCGGCGATGTTGTCGTAGCCTACGACCAGAACCTTGCCGGCTTTGCCTGCCGCACGCACGGCCGAGACGGCGCCCAGGGCCATGTTGTCGTTACCGGCCAACAGCGCCTTGAGGTCGGGGTATTCGCTCAGCATCGCAGAGGCGACCTTCTGGCCCTGGTCGATTTCCCAGTTGCCCGATTGGGTGGAGACGATCTTCATGCCGGCCGCGTCCATCGCATCCTTGTAGCCTGCGGTGCGCTGCTGCGCGTTGGTAGTGGTCGGTACGCCTTCGATGATGCCGACCTTGTCACCCGCCGCCAGTTGCTTGGCCAGGTAATCACCCACCAGCTTGGAGCCTTTGCGGTTGTCCGGGCCGACGAAGGGAATATCGAGGTTTTTGCTTTTCAGCACGCCCGGGTCCAGGCGGTTATCGATGTTGACGACCTTGATGCCGGCATCGGAGGCTTTTTTCAGCACGGTGACCAGTGCCTTGGAGTCAGCCGGTGCGATGACGATGGCGTTCACTTTGGCGAGGATCATCTGGTTGACGATATCGATCTGCGCGCTGGTATCGGTTTCGTTCTTGATACCGTTGGTGATCATGTCGAAATCAGCGGCGTGGGACTTCTGGTAGTCCTTCGCGCCCTCTTGCATGGTGACGAAGAATTCATTGGCAAGGGATTTCATCACCAGGCCGACCTTGGGTTTGGCAGCGGTGTCGGCGGCGAATGCAGAAGAGAGAGGCAGAGCAGCAGATGCGGCGGCAAGCACAGCGACAGCAAGAAGACGTCCAGCGAATGGCAGCTTCATGGGTTCACTCCGATCTTATGATTATTGGGAGCAACGCTTGCACCGAAGAACACTTCGGCAGCCCACCCACCCGGGCGACTGATACGAGCTTTCAAGACGTTCAGGGCGTACCCGCGAAACATCTCGCAAACGTTTGCGTTAAACAAACTATGAGAACCTTGCCAGGATTTGTCAACGGAAGAAAACCGCCCTCCATCCAAGCCCTCTAGCGCCTGCGTTCCAGCCTGTCTCGCGGGGTTATTAAACATCACCGTCGCCGGATCGTTCTCTAAAACGACAGGCAGTGCCGCCGATGTCATACGCCTCCGGCGACTATCCCGTCATTATTTTCGGACAACCGAACGCAACAGCCACGCTTTGTTCGGAAAGCCGGACAAGTGCATGGACAAACCTTCTTAAAGATAATTTTAATTTGTTTTAAATCAACACCTTAGATAATAAACACGAAGGCGTTCAGGCTGGTACAAATCCTGCTCCCTTCCTGCACCTCGAGGCGTTCAGAACCGCCCGAGCGCTCTAGATGAACTTGCTACCGCACTCATCAAAAACCAGAGAGAAAAATAATGAAATCTGCACTGAAGACCTTTGTTCCGGGCGCACTCGCCCTCCTGCTGCTGTTCCCCGTTGCCGCTCAGGCAAAAGAAGTCGAAACCAAAGCCAAACTCTCCAACGTGGTGATCCTCGCCACCGGCGGCACCATTGCCGGCGCTGGCGCCAGCACCGCTAACAGCGCCACCTACCAGGCAGCCAAAGTCGGCATCGAGCAATTGATCGCCGGTGTTCCCGAGCTTAGCCAGATCGCCAATGTGCGCGGCGAGCAAGTCATGCAAATTGCCTCCGAAAGCATCAATAACGAAAACCTGCTGCAATTGGGTCGCCGCGTCGCCGAACTGGCTGACAGCAAGGACGTCGACGGCATCGTGATCACCCACGGCACCGATACCCTGGAAGAAACCGCTTACTTCCTGAACCTGGTGGAAAAAACCGACAAACCCATCATTGTTGTCGGCTCGATGCGCCCAGGTACCGCCATGTCGGCAGACGGCATGCTCAACCTGTACAACGCCGTCGCCGTCGCCGGCAGCAAGGATGCCC
Source organism: Pseudomonas veronii (assembly GCF_002028325.1). Lineage (NCBI taxonomy): Bacteria > Pseudomonadati > Pseudomonadota > Gammaproteobacteria > Pseudomonadales > Pseudomonadaceae > Pseudomonas > Pseudomonas veronii. The sequence goes on from NZ_CP018420.1 coordinate 4,729,413, forward strand.
GCGGCAAGGGCGTGCTGGTGACCATGAACGACGAGATCCAGTCGGGTCGCGACGTGAGCAAGATGGTCAACATCAAGACCGAAGCGTTCAAGAGCCCATGGGGCCCGTTGGGCATGGTGGTTGAAGGCAAATCCTACTGGTTCCGCCTGCCGGCCAAGCGTCACACCATGGACTCCGAGTTCGACATCAAGACCATCAAGAGCCTGCCCGACGTCGAAATTGCCTACGGCTACGGCAACGTAAGCGACACTGCCGCCAAAGCCCTGGCCCAGGCCGGCGCCAAAGCCATCATCTTTGCAGGCACCGGCAACGGCTCGGTGTCCTCCAAGGTCGTCCCGGCCCTGCAGGAACTGCGCAAGCAAGGCGTGCAGATCATTCGCTCGTCCCACGTGAATGCCGGCGGTTTCGTGCTGCGCAACGCCGAACAGCCTGACGACAAGTACGACTGGGTGGCTGCCCACGACCTGAACCCGCAGAAAGCGCGGATTCTGGCGATGGTTGGCCTGACCAAGACCCAGGACAGCAAAGAGCTGCAACGGATGTTCTGGGAATACTGATTCCTGGTAACACCTGTGCAGGGGCGGATTCGCCCGCCCCTGCTTCCCCGCAAAACCCTCGCTACATATCTCCCCGCCCTACATCAATTCGCTTGAATCACTGTCAGACGAGCTTGTTGAATTTTAAGCAGTTGCGAAATCGCCTACAGTTAAATACTGTATGCACGTACAGCTTACTAAGGAATACTCCGTGGCAAAGTCCTCTTCCGCAGCGCCAACCCCGCCTGATGCTTACGAACGTCTGGCCCTTCGTGTGCAAAAGATCATCAATTCGACCAACGCCCAGAAAGCCAAGGCAGCCTTGATCTTCCGCCTGCCGGATGAACCGGAGGACGAATGGCAACGTCTGCTGGAGGAAATTGCGGAGAACGACAACGTCACACTCGCCTACCGGGACGACGGTGGCGTGCAGATTTTCTGGGTTGTGCCGAAGGAAGATTGATTCAATGAGTGTCCGTTTTACTGCTGTGTTTTTGTGCCTGTTTTTTGCCATCGCCGCCCACGCCCAAGCGCCCCGAACGTTCAGCGAAGCCAAGAAAATCGCCTGGAAACTCTACGCACCACAATCCACCGAGTTCTATTGCGGCTGCAAATACACGGGCAACCGCGTAGACCTGAAAGCCTGCGGCTACATCCCACGCAAAAACGCCAGCCGCGCCGCGCGCATCGAATGGGAACATATCGTGCCGGCCTGGCAGATCGGGCATCAGCGCCAGTGCTGGCAGAATGGCGGGCGCAAGAACTGTACGCGGTATGACGACGTGTTCAAACGCGCCGAAGCCGACCTGCACAACCTCGTGCCGAGCATCGGCGAGGTCAATGGCGACCGGAACAACTTCAGTTTTGGCTGGCTGCCGGTGCAAAGCGGGCAGTACGGTTCATGCCTGACCCAGGTCGACTTCAAGGCCAAGAAGGTGATGCCGCGTCCGTCCATTCGCGGGATGATCGCACGGACGTATTTTTACATGAGTAAACAATACGGCTTGCGCCTGTCGAAACAGGATCGCCAACTGTACGAAGCCTGGAACAAGACCTATCCGGTGCAGACCTGGGAGCGCCAACGCAATCAGACGGTAGCCTGCGTGATGGGGCGCGGCAACGAGTTCGTCGGCCCGGTGAATCTGAAAGCCTGCAACTGAAACCGAGCGGGAAAAATCGGTATTTTCCCGCCCAATCGGCCGGTTACTGCGCGACCTTGTGTTCGATGATCTGCGACTCGGTGTCGTTTTTCTTGGCACGGGCAAGTTTTTCCGTCAGCAAGGCCTGTTTGGCTTCAGCCTCGGCCCTGGTTTGGAATGGCCCCAACAGCACCACATCCTTGCCGTCTTCCTTCACGATATAAAAATTGAAACCATGCTCCAGCAACCAGGCGGTCAGGTCGGTGATCGCCTGCAGCTTGTGATCCGGCGGACCCACGCGCAGGTCCCACTCCTGAGCGGCAATCGCACCGGTTTGCGGCTGGCTTTCAGTCACGGCGGGCTTGGCCCTGGGCTCTTCGACACGCTTGCCTTCACCGCAACCGGCCAATGCCAACACCGCCATTGCCATCGCTACTTTACGCACTGCCCTGCTCCTTTAAGGATAAAGAGGCAACTTTATCATCCACTGTCTATTCTGGCCGTCATAAACGTTGGGTTAAACAATGCGAATCATGTATCGCAGACCTGTATGATGACGCCATGGGAATTAATGTCGCCTCTATGCGTCCTAAAAGAGGCAGTCACAGGGAAGCGCTTAGCAGTAAGCTACACACATCCGACACCTGCCCTGTCTGAAACATGTGTCCTTAAAAGTAATCAAGGAGAAGTCCATGCTGATACTCACCCGTAAAGTTGGTGAAAGCATAAACATCGGTGATGACATTACGATCACCATCCTGGGCGTCAGCGGCCAGCAAGTACGAATCGGCATCAATGCACCGAAGGATGTTGCCGTGCATCGCGAGGAAATCTACCAGCGCATCCAGGCCGGCCTGACGGCGCCGGATAAAAACCAGACGCCTTGAAGCACCTTCAGTAGCCAGCCTTTTCGTTCACGGTCACGGCTGGCGAAAACCCTATTGGCCTGCTCGCGTTCTTGTCGCGCTCAGCGTATCCGGTCCTTTCATCGTCGCTAAAAAGATGAAACTGTCATTACGCCCGGAACTTGTTACATGATTTGCAGCCGAACCTCGTGAGAACCTCTTCCGCCATACGAGTGCACTCAGGAGCACATCGATGAGGCCTAGCACGAAGCGACCTTTTGCCGCCCGTTCCTGGATGATCGCCCTGTTCATCGGGCTCGTCTTTGCAGGATTGGAATGCGGCTTGAGGTTCGAAATCAAAGACATCTACGTCACCGATGTACCGTCATGGCTGGACTTGACGCTGTTGCTCGGCGGCTACCTGTTTGTGTTCTGCCTCAAGCCGATCCAGAAAACCGTCCAGCGCAAAATGTGCCAGCGCGCAGCTCCCGGCGAACACCGGAGAACTACCCACTGACGGCTGATGCCTGGCTATCAGATCGCCGGTATTTACAGCCCTGCAGCAGCACCTATGCTTGGCCTTGCACGGTCGGCTGAAAGGCGTTGAAGCAGATGGACACCCTGAGCAAATCCCAAATCGAATCTGCACTGGCATCGCGCTTGCCCAGCTATAAGGTCGTCTGCACATTACATGCTGACGGCACCCTCTCAGCCATTCTCAGCGGCCCGAACACCGACCACTTCGCAATCACCGGCATCGTGCGCGCGCACTATCGCGGCGAAGAAGCGATTGCCCGACTTGCCAATGAGATACTCAGAGAGATGGTGCTGTCGCGCCAGGGCGTGAAAAATTATCCTTTGCACACGCCCGGCGCCCCAGGCACGTGTGAAGAAGGCCACGGCCGATAGAACGCGCGCCCTGCTCCTCTCACTCCATTCGGCGCTCGACGCGCAGCAGGCCTTCAGCGTCGCGCCGCACCTGAAACTGCTCATACCCGTCGATCCAGGCATGCGCAGTCACCATGGGTGCCAGGTGCGTCGAGGTCACGACCATCACATCCGCGCCCGCCGCCTCCCCCGCTCGGATCCCCACCGTCGCATCTTCGAACACCAGACAGTCCTGGGCCGCGACACCCAGACGTTGCGCACCCAGCCTATAGCAGGCGGGATCCGGCTTGCCGTTGGCGACATCCTCGGCCGTCACCCACACCGCCGGCGGACTGATGCCCGCCGCCTGTAGGCGCCGCAGCGCCAACTCCCTGGGGGCGGACGTCACCAACGCCCATTGATCGCTGGGCACATCATTCAAGAACGCAACGGCACCGGGAATCGCCACCACACCCTCGACATCATTCAGCTCGGCCTCGGTGATCCATTGCGCCTCAGCCTCAGGATCGACCCCAGGCAACGCCTGACGCCTGATCGTATCGATCGCCCGCGCGCCATGAATGGTGGTCAGGAACGCCGCCACATCCAGGCCATGACGTTCAGCCCAGATACTCCACACCCGTTCGGCAGCCGCAATGGAGTTGAGCAAGGTGCCATCCATATCGAACAGGAAGGCGCGATAACGCTGGGCAAATACGGCTGAACCGGGGATGGGCACGGTGTGGCTTCCTCGCAGGCGACGACAAAAATAGACTCGAGGCAATCTACGGATCACCTCGACGCTTGTAAACGCCAACAGCGCTCACGCGACGCATCCCCGGCGCTACAGCGGCAGCGCCCAGGACGGGGCGACGTGTTTCGAGTGGTTTTTTCCAAGGCGGGAGAATTGTTGCTGCAGACCGACAAACCGTGTGAGCAATCGCCTTGTGTCGGCCCGGCGTGAAGATTCTCATTCAGCCACTACACTCAACAAAGCAACCGCACGCTTTGTGCACCGTTCAGGGCAATATTGCCGACAAAGAGGCTAGCCACTATGTACGCCGGACAAACGCATATGGAAACGTTCAATGGCGAAATTCTCGGCCAGATGTTCGTCCAGATCATCTGTCTGCTAGCGGTGGCTCAGCTTTTCTTCTGATCGCCCGCTTCACCGTCCGCCGCGAACGGGGCGTGGCGAAACTGCGCGCAAATTTCAGGCAACAAAAAAGGGCCCACCTTTCGGTGAGCCCTTCCAGACCGCCCAGCAGAGCGGATTTTGTTTGGTAGGCGCGATTGGACTCGAACCAACGACCCCCACCATGTCAAGGTGGTGCTCTAACCAACTGAGCTACGTGCCTGCTGTGAGGCGGCATTCTACGGAATTCCGGAGGGCTGTCAACATCTTTTTTGCAGCTAACCCTATGAATATGCGAATTTTTTATTTTCGGCCCGTACACCCGTATTTTTCGGGCGGCTGGCAGGCGATTTTCAACTCAGGTAGGATCGGGGCACTCGTAAAAAATATAAAACAGAGGTTCCAGGATGGCGAACACCCCCTACCCCCAGTCGTATTACGCCGCGTCGGCGAATGCGGCTCCGCCTCGCCCAGTGCTGCAAGGTGAAGTCGAAACCGATGTGTGCGTGATCGGTGCTGGCTACACCGGGCTCTCCAGCGCGCTGTTTCTGCTGGAGAACGGTTTTCGCGTGACAGTCCTGGAGGCGGCTAAGGTAGGGTTTGGCGCGTCTGGCCGCAACGGCGGGCAGATCGTCAACAGCTACAGCCGCGATATCGATGTGATCGAGCGCAGCGTCGGGCCGAAGCAGGCGCAGTTGCTGGGACAGATGGCGTTCGAGGGCGGCAGGATCATTCGTGAGCGGATCGCCAAGTACCAGATTCAGTGCGATCTGAAGGACGGTGGAGTATTCGCCGCGCTGAACAGCAAGCACATGGGTCACCTGGAGTCGCAGAAGCGCTTGTGGGAGCGTTATGGCCATACGCAGCTGGAGTTGCTGGACGAGCGGCGCATCCGCGAGGTGGTGGCCTGTGACAATTACGTCGGCGGCCTGCTGGACATGAGCGGCGGACATATCCACCCGCTCAACCTGGCGCTGGGCGAAGCAGCAGCCGTAGAGTCCCTCGGCGGCACGATTTATGAGCAGTCAGCCGCATTGTGCATCGAGCGCGGCGCCACCCCAGTAGTACACACCGCCGAGGGCAAGGTCAGGGCGAAGTTCATCATCGTCGCCGGCAATGCCTACCTGGGGAACCTGGTGCCGGAATTGGCGGCCAAATCGATGCCGTGCGGCACGCAGGTGATCACCACCGCACCGCTGGGGGACGAGCTGGCCAAAACGCTATTGCCACAGGACTACTGCGTCGAAGATTGCAACTACCTGCTCGACTACTACCGCCTGACCAGTGACAAACGCCTGATCTTCGGCGGTGGCGTGGTCTATGGCGCGCGGGACCCGGCCAATATCGAAGCAATCATCCGCCCGAAGATGCTCAAGGCCTTCCCGCAACTCAAGGATGTGAAGATTGACTACGCCTGGACCGGCAATTTCCTGCTGACCCTGTCGCGCTTGCCGCAAGTCGGTCGCCTGGGCGACAACATCTATTACTCCCAAGGCTGCAGCGGCCACGGCGTGACGTACACGCACCTGGCGGGCAAGGTACTGGCAGAGGCCCTTCGAGGCCAGGCAGAGCGTTTTGACGCGTTTGCCGACCTGCCGCACTACCCGTTCCCCGGCGGGCAACTGCTGCGCACGCCGTTTGCCGCGATGGGCGCCTGGTATTACGGGCTACGGGATAAGCTGGGGTTCTGATGGGAAGGCTTGCCTGGGATGCTGGCACGGCGCACTCAGCCGACGCCATCACCGGCAAGCTTGCGTCCACAGAGGCTGAGGTAGCTTGCCGACACGCGCTGATCAATGCTGAATCGCAGACACAAAAAACCCCGGTCTTTCGACCAGGGTCTTTGCTATCGGGTCAAAGGCAGCCAACGGCTTTCTTTGTGCTGCAAGGCGTTCAGTGGGCCTTGAAGCAGATATGGCGCAGCGGACGGGACTCGAACCCGCGACCCCCGGCGTGACAGGCCGGTATTCTAACCGACTGAACTACCGCTGCGTATCGCTTGACCGACCGAGCGTAAACCCTCGACCGTCTTTAAACATCTGGCTGATCAGCCTTGGCTGTTCAACCTCAAGCCCGACGAATCGAACCTGGAAAATATGGCGCAGCGGACGGGACTCGAACCCGCGACCCCCGGCGTGACAGGCCGGTATTCTAACCGACTGAACTACCGCTGCGCGTCGGTGCAACCTTTAACGTTGCGTCTTACCCTAGGGCAAAACTCTCAAGAAGTGGTGGGTGATGACGGGATCGAACCGCCGACCCTCTGCTTGTAAGGCAGATGCTCTCCCAGCTGAGCTAATCACCCTTTGCTTCGTTGAGGCCGCGAAATTTACGCAGATAGCGGACCTAAGTCAATAGCCTGCTTGAAGTTTTTCTGAAAAAGACAAAATAGTTTCAAGACGGCTACCCACCCTACTCGCTGTAAATCATCTTCTTGCTCATGCCGCCGTCCACCACAAACTCCTGGCCGGTGACAAACCCGGCCTGGCGCGACAGCAGCCATGCCACCAGCGCCGCCACGTCCTCCACCGTGCCAACCCTGCCCGTCGGATGCTGGGCGTGGTCGGCGTCGGTCAGCGGCTCTGCGCGACGGGCTGCCGGATCACGCGCATCGATCCAGCCAGGGCTGACGGCGTTGACCCGCACTTCCGGGCCAAGGCTCATCGCCAAGGCGTGTGTCAGGGCCAGCACGCCGCCCTTGCTCGCCGCGTAGGCTTCGGTGTCCGGCTCCGACTGCCGAGCCCGGGTCGAGGCCAGGTTGACGATCGCACCGCCATGGGCGCGCAGGTAAGGCGCACAGTGCTTGGCCAACAGCATCGGGCCGCTGAGGTTCACCGCCAGCACGCGATTCCAGGAGGCCAGGTCAAGGCTTTCAAGGGTGATATTGCGCGGGTCGGCCACCGCCGCATTGCACACCAATGCGTCCAGGCGCCCGAACTGCCCGAGCACTTCAGCGACGCCCTGGGCGACTTGCTTCTCGTCGGCCACGTCCATGGTGATAAACCAGGCGTTCTCGCCGAGCACCTTGGAGACCTTGGAGCCGCGCTCGCGGTCCAGGTCGGCCAACACCACCTGCCAGCCTTCGCTGATCAGCCACGCCGCGATCCCCAGGCCAATGCCCCGGGCAGCGCCCGTCACCAGCGCGACGCGGCCGTTACCGCCCGCAGCCGCTTCCATGGACCACTCGATCACAAGGCCGCCAGCCCACGGGCCAGATCAGCCTGCAAGTCAGCGACGTCTTCAAGCCCCACCGCAACACGGATCAGGCTGTCGCGAATACCCGCCGCTTCCCGCTCCTGCGGCGCCAGGCGGCCGTGGGACGTGGTGCCGGGATGGGTAATGGTGGTCTTGCTGTCACCCAGGTTGGCGGTGATCGAGATCAGGCGCGTCGCGTCGATAAAGCGCCAGGCGCCCTCTTTGCCGCCTTTCACTTCAAAACTCACCACCGCACCGAAGCCGCGCTGCTGGCGCTGGGCCAATGCGTGCTGCGGATGGCTCTTGAGGCCGGCGTAATGAACCTTCTCGATACCGTCCTGCTGCTCCAGCCACTCGGCCAGGGCCTGGGCATTGGCACAATGGGCTTTCATCCGCAGGCTGAGGGTCTCCAGGCCCTTGAGGAAGATCCATGCATTGAACGGGCTCAGGGTCGGGCCGGCCGTGCGCAGAAAACCCACCACTTCTTTCATCTGCTCGCTACGCCCCGCCACCACACCGCCCATGCAACGGCCTTGGCCGTCGATGAACTTGGTCGCCGAATGCACGACAACATCCGCACCCAGCTTCAACGGCTGTTGCAACGCCGGCGTACAGAAGCAGTTGTCGACCACCAGCATGGCGCCTTTGGCATGCGCGACTTGCGACAGCGCGGCGATGTCCACCAACTCGGCCAGCGGGTTGGACGGCGACTCGACGAACAGCAGCTTGGTATTGGCTTTGATTGCCGCATCCCAGCCGGAAAGATCCGCCAAAGGCACGTAGTCCACTTCAATACCGAAGCGCTTGAAATACTTCTCAAACAGGCTGATGGTCGAACCGAACACGCTGCGCGACACCAGCACATGGTCGCCGGCGCTGCACAAGCTCATGACCACCGCCAGGATCGCCGCCATGCCGGTCGCCGTGGCGACCGCCTGCTCAGCGCCTTCCAGTGCGGCGATACGCTCTTCGAACGCGCGCACGGTCGGGTTGGTGTAACGGGAATAGACGTTGCCCGGCACTTCACCGGCAAAACGCGCAGCGGCGTCGGCAGCGGTGCGGAACACATAGCTGGAGGTGAAGAACATCGGATCACCGTGCTCGCCTTCCGGCGTGCGGTGCTGACCGGCGCGCACAGCCAGGGTATCGAAAGCTACGCCATCGAGGTCGCTGTCCAACCGACCGGCATCCCATTCCTGACTCATGCTGCGACTCCTTACTCAATGCTTTGTTTAAGATACAAAACCGGCCCCTCAGGGCCGGTGTTCACTCAATTGTTGTACAGATCGATGATCGCACTGACCGCCTGGGTCTTGATCTTCGACGAGTCGTTACGCGCCTGCTCGATCTTGTTCAGGTAAGCCTCATCGACATCACCGGTCACGTATTTGCCGTCGAACACCGCGCAGTCGAACTGCTCGATCTTGATCTTGCCACCGCCGACCGCTTCGATCAGGTCGGAAAGGTCCTGATAGATCAGCCAATCGGCGCCGATCAGGTCGGCTACGTCCTGGGTCGTGCGGTTGTGGGCGATCAGCTCGTGGGCGCTCGGCATGTCGATACCGTACACGTTCGGGTAACGCACGGCAGGCGCGGCGGAGCAGAAGTACACGTTCTTCGCGCCAGCTTCGCGGGCCATCTGGATGATCTGCTTGCAGGTGGTGCCACGCACGATGGAGTCATCCACCAGCATCACATTCTTGCCGCGGAATTCCAGTTCGATGGCATTGAGCTTCTGGCGTACCGACTTCTTGCGCGCCGCCTGGCCAGGCATGATGAACGTGCGGCCGATGTAGCGGTTCTTGACGAAGCCTTCACGGAACTTGACGCCCAAGTGGTTGGCCAGCTCCAGCGCAGCGGTACGGCTGGTATCCGGGATCGGGATCACCACGTCGATATCGTGCTGAGGGCGCTCGCGCAGGATCTTGTCGGCCAGCTTCTCGCCCATGCGCAGGCGCGCCTTGTACACCGAAACGCCGTCGATGATCGAATCCGGACGCGCCAGGTAGACGTGTTCGAAGATGCACGGGGTGAGTTTCGGCGCAACAGCGCACTGGCGGGTGTGCAACTTGCCATCTTCGGTGATGTACACCGCTTCGCCCGGTGCCAGGTCGCGGATCAGGGTGAAGCCCAGCACGTCCAGGGACACGCTTTCGGAGGCGATCATGTACTCGACGCCTTCATCGGTGTGACGCTGACCGAACACGATCGGACGGATGCCGTGCGGGTCACGGAAACCGACGATGCCATAACCGGTGACCATCGCCACTACCGCGTAACCACCGACGCAACGGTTATGCACGTCGGTGACGGCGGCAAACACGTCTTCTTCGGTCGGCTGCAGCTTGCCGCGCTGGGCCAGCTCGTGAGCGAACACGTTGAGCAGCACTTCCGAGTCAGAGTTGGTGTTGACGTGACGCAGGTCAGATTCGTAAATCTCCTTGGCCAGCTGTTCAACGTTGGTCAGGTTACCGTTATGCGCCAGGGTGATGCCGTAAGGCGAGTTGACGTAAAACGGTTGAGCTTCGGCCGAGGTCGAGCTACCGGCAGTCGGGTAACGCACATGGCCAATGCCCATGTGCCCGACGAGGCGCTGCATGTGACGCTGATGGAACACGTCACGTACCAGACCATTGTCCTTGCGCAGGAATAACCGGCCGTCGTGGCTGGTCACAATACCGGCAGCGTCCTGGCCGCGGTGCTGGAGGACGGTTAGCGCGTCATACAGCGCCTGATTGACGTTCGACTTACCGACGATACCGACGATGCCACACATGCGACGCAACCCCTACTTAATGAATCTTGACTGAACACTGCTTACTGAGGCGTTTTGGCCGGTAAGAGGTGCTCCTTGAACGGAAGATCAGCGGGTATGCTGATCCCGCTGGCCAGCCACTGACTGCTCCACCCCAAAATGAGGTTCTTGGACCAATCTGCAACCAATAGAAATTTTGGCACGAGTACCGACTCCTGCCACCACGAATCCTGCTGTACTGGCCCCAGGCTCAACAGCCCGACCGCCACGACCACCAGCAACGCGCCACGCGCAGCGCCGAAGGCCATGCCGAGAAATCGATCGGTCCCGGAGAGGCCGGTGACACGTATCAACTCGCCAATAAGATAATTGACCATTGCTCCCACCAGCAGCGTGGCGATGAACATGATGGCGCAGCCCGCGATGACGCGAGCCGAAGGTGTCTCGATGTACCCGCTCAAGTAGACCGACAGCGAACCGCCGAACATCCAGGCGACGACTCCTGCAATGATCCAGGTCAGCAACGACAGTGCTTCTTTTACGAAGCCGCGGCTTAGACTGATCAAAGCGGAGATGGCGACGATTGCGACGATCGCCCAATCAACCCAGGTAAATGGCACGGTGCAGCCTACAGACGGATAAGGCGGCGCATTTTAGCAGAGCGCCGGGCTATCGGTAAGCTGTGATTGCGGGTGCTTTGCAAAACAATAGTTTGTGACGAGTTAAGCGCATTTCAAGGCCCGCACAAAACCAAAGTGGAAGGGGGCTGGCTCCCGATGGCGGTGGGTCAGTCAGCACAACCGATACTGATCGACCGCCATCGGGGGCAAGCCCCCTCCCACATTTGACTGCATTCCAAGCTGAAAGCGGCGTGAACTCAGCCGCGCTCAGGCTGGAAACGCACCACAAAACCGTTGAGATTCTGCTGACGCCCCAACAAATCGCGCAGGCGGTCCGCTTCGGCACGCTCGATCAACGGCCCGATAAACACGCGGTTCTTGCCGTCGGCGCTGCGGATGTAAGCGTTGTAGCCCTGACTGCGCAGTTTTTTCTGCAAGGCCTCGGCGCTTTCGCGATTGGCCAGGCTGGCCAACTGGATCGACCAACTGATCGGCAGGCCATTCGGGTCGATGCGGCTCTGACCCACGTCCGGTTTGCCCGGCGCGGCAGGCTGCGGCACGACCGGCTTGGGGGCAGGCGCTGGCGCGGCAGGCTTGGCAGCGACGGCAGGCGCCGGCTTGACCACAGGCACACTCGGCTGCACCGGCATCGAAGGGGCCGGCTGCGCGGCCAATTCCTCATCGGCCGGCACCGGCTCTTCTTCAGGCAATGCCTGCGGCTCAGGCACCACCACCGGCTCAACCTGCACCTGAGGCACGACCGGCGCCTGGGGCGCTGCCGGGGCCTCAACGACCACCTGGCGCTGTTCGTCCTGACGGGAAAACAGCATCGGCAGGAAAATCACCGCCAAGGCCACCAGCACCAGGGCGCCGACCATCCGCTGCTTGTATGCGCTATCCAGTAATGCCATGTGCAGCTTCCTCCGTGGAGCGCCGGGCCAACCATTCGAGCGCCTCGGCAACACAATAAAATGACCCGAACAACAGAATCTCATCCTCGGGCGTGGCAACCGCACACTGCGCTTCAAGGGCCGCAGTGACACTTGCATACGACGCCACGCGCGCACCAAGGTTCTGCAAGGCCACCTCAAGCTCGGCGGCCGGACGGCTGCGCGGCGTGTCCAGGGGCGCCACGGCCCAGGCCTGGACATTCCCCAGCAACGGCGTCACTACGCCCTCCAGATCCTTGTCGGCCAGCAAGCCGAACACCGCCAGGCGGCGACCGACCGGCGCTGTACGCGACAGGCGTTGCGCGAGGTATTCGGCGGCGTGGGGGTTGTGCCCCACATCCAGCAGCAGGTTCAGGCGCTTGCCCTGCCAATCGAAGGCTCGGCGATCGAGACGCCCAACGATCCGCGTCGCCAGCAATGTACGAGCAATCTGCGCAGGATTCCACGGCAGATCCAATAGCAGATAGGCTTGCAGGGCGAGCGCGGCGTTTTCCATCGGCAGGTTCAGCAGCGGCAGGTCATGCAACGCCACGAGCTGGCCGCGCGCATCACGCCCGCGCCACTGCCAATGCTCAGCACCGACCTCAAGATTGAACTCACGCCCGCGCAGGAAGAATGGGCAATCCAGCTCCCGCACCCGGTCGAGCAACGTCTGCGGCGGGTCCAGGTCACCGCACAGCGCAGGCTTGCCCTGGCGGAAGATGCCGGCCTTTTCATAGGCCACGGACTCACGGGTATCGCCCAGGTAGTCGACATGGTCGACACCGATGCTGGTGACCAGCGCCAGGTCGGCATCCACCACGTTGACCGTATCCAGGCGCCCGCCCAGGCCCACTTCAAGCACGACCACGTCCAGGCGCGCCCGTTCGAACAGCCAGAACGCCGCCAGAGTGCCCATCTCGAAGTACGTCAGGGAAATCTCACCGCGCCCGGCATCGAGCGCGGCGAAGGCTTCGCAGAGCTGCTCGTCAGTGGCTTCCACACCATTGAGTTGCACCCGCTCGTTGTAGCGCAGCAGGTGCGGCGAGCTGTACACGCCGACCTTCAGGCCTTGGGCCTGCAGCAGCGCTGCGACAAAGGCACAGGTCGAGCCCTTGCCGTTGGTCCCCGTCACCGTGATCACTCGCGGCGCCGGGAGGCCCAACCCGAGGCGGGCCGCTACCTGTTGCGAGCGCTCCAGGCCCATGTCGATGGCGGACGGATGCAACTGCTCAAGGTAGGCGAGCCATTCGCCCAGGGTACGTTGGGTCATAGGTTTGCAGGCACCGGCGGCACGACGATCGGTTCAACCTTCGGCGCGATGTAGACCGGCGTCGGCAGGCCCATCATTTGCGCGAGCAGGCTACCCAGGCGTGGACGCAACTCGCCACGGGCGATGATCATGTCGATCGCACCGTGCTCCAGCAGGAATTCGCTGCGCTGGAAGCCTTCCGGCAGTTTTTCGCGAACGGTCTGCTCGATCACACGCGGGCCGGCAAAGCCGATCAGGGCCTTGGGCTCGCCGACGATCACGTCGCCCAGCATCGCCAGGCTGGCGGAAACACCGCCGTACACCGGATCGGTCAGCACGGAGATGAACGGAATGCCCTCTTCCCGCAGACGCGCCAGCACCGCGGAGGTCTTGGCCATTTGCATCAGGGAGATCAGGGCTTCCTGCATGCGCGCACCACCGGAGGCTGCGAAGCAGATCATCGGGCAGCGGTTTTCCAGGGCGTAGTTGGCGGCGCGCACGAAACGCTCGCCGACGATGGCACCCATGGAACCGCCCATGAAGGAGAACTCAAACGCCGACACCACGACCGGCATGCCCAGCAGCTTGCCGCTGACCGAAATCAGCGCGTCTTTCTCACCGGTCTGCTTCTGTGCAGCGGTCAGGCGGTCCTTGTACTTCTTGCCGTCACGGAACTTGAGGCGGTCAACCGGCTCCAGGTCCGCGCCCAGCTCGTTACGGCCGTCGGCGTCGAGGAAAATGTCGATGCGCGCGCGAGCGCCGATACGCATGTGGTGGTTGCACTTAGGGCAAACGTCCAGGGTCTTTTCCAGCTCCGGGCGGTACAACACCGCGTCGCAGGATGGGCATTTGTGCCACAGACCTTCAGGAACCGAGCTTTTTTTCACCTCGGAACGCATGATCGAAGGGATCAGTTTGTCTACTAACCAGTTGCTCATGCTTTCTTTCTCCAGTACCGGTGGCTTGAACACAGCCCCGCGTATGCCCTTGAGCTAAATTCATATGTGGCGATGACACATGCAGGACGGGGTCAGACGTTCGACCAGCCATTTCCCGCATGTTTCCTCAGCCTTCCAGACAACCTGCCCGTGCAGGGTTGCCACTTCATTTCCGGGCCTCCCGCAGGTGGCACCGGGCTGTTTTACACAGTGGTAGTTATGGACGGCGGCAGACTGCCAGCCGTCACATCACGCCATCGCTGTTGCGCACAGCCTGCATGAATGCGCGAATCTTGCCGTGGTCCTTGATGCCCTTGCCCTGCTCTACCCCACCGCTGACATCCACGGCATACGGCCGGACCTGCTCGATCGCCGCCGCGACATTGGCGGGGGTAAGCCCGCCGGCCAGGATGATCGGTTTGCTCAACCCCTCGGGGATCAGCGACCAATCGAAGGCTTCGCCGGTGCCGCCGGGTACGCCTTCGACGTAGGTGTCCAGCAGTATCCCGCGCGCGCCGGTGTAGGCCGCGCAAGCGCCGGCGATATCATCCCCGGCCTTGACTCTCAACGCCTTGATATACGGACGCTGGTAGCTTTCGCATTCGTCAGGGCTTTCATCGCCGTGAAACTGCAACATGTCCAGTTGCACGGCATCCAGGGTTTCGTTGAGTTCGCAGCGGCTGGCATTGACGAACAAGCCCACGGTGGTCACGAACGGCGGCAGTGCGGCGATGATCGCCCGCGCCTGCAGCACATTTACCGCCCGCGGGCTCTTGGCATAAAACACGAAACCGATGGCATCCGCCCCCGCTTCGACTGCCGCCAGCGCGTCTTCTATGCGGGTAATCCCACAAATCTTGCTGCGAACGGCTGACATGTCGTGGAAACCTCAGGGGTTGAACCGAGAAAGTCCCGGATGGTAACAAAAGCTTTTCCGGGCGTCAGCCGCCAAGTTCGCTGAAACCTGTGAGGAAGTGTGGCCCGATGAAGCGCTGCGGCAGCTCGAACTCGTCGCGGTACTCCACTTCCACCAGATACAGGCCAAACGGATGCGCCGTGACGCCGCCGGTCCGCCGAATACGGCTTTCCAGTACTTCCCTGGCCCACTCCACCGGGCGCTCGCCGGTGCCGATGGTCATCAACACACCGGCAATGTTGCGCACCATATGGTGCAGGAACGCTCCGGCGCGGATATCCAGCACGATCATCTTGCCGTGACGCGTCACCCGCAAGTGATGGACTTCCTTGATCGGTGACTTGGCCTGGCACTGGCCGGCACGGAACGCGCTGAAATCATGGACGCCAACCAGATGCTGCGCGGCTTCGGCCATGCGCTCGGCATCCAGCGGGCGGTGGTTCCAGGTGATTTCTTCGTTGAGGTGCGCCGGGCGGATCTGATCGTTGTAGATCACATAGCGGTAACGCCGGGCGATCGCCTTGAAGCGCGCATGAAAGTGCGCCGGCATGACCTTGGCCCAACTGACACTGACGTCATGGGGCAAATTGATATTAGCGCCCATCACCCACGCTTTCATCGAGCGCTCGGCCTGGGTGTCGAAGTGAACCACCTGGCCGCAGGCGTGGACGCCGGCGTCGGTACGCCCGGCGCACATCAGCGATACCGGCGAGTCGGCGACTCTGGACAGGGCCTTTTCCAGGGTTTCCTGCACCGTCAGCACGCCGGACGCCTGGCGCTGCCAGCCGCAATAGCGCGAACCTTTGTATTCCACGCCCAGGGCGATGCGGTAAAAGCCTGCAGCCGCCATTTCGGCAGCCGGGTTATCTATATTTGCCAAGAACTGAGAGCCTGATGAGTTGCGCAAAGGCGGGCATTATAAGGCGCTGCGCCCCAGACGCCATGTGTTTGGTACCGGCAATGCAAAACGGCGGCCCGAAGGCCGCCGTCTGGGTCACCCCGTGGCGATTACACCAGTCGGCCAAGCATTTCCTTGGCTTCGCCGCGCTGGGTTTCATCGCCCTCGGTCAGCACTTCGGAAAGAATATCCCGCGCGCCATCCGTATCGCCCATGTCGATATAGGCCTGGGCCAAATCCAGCTTGGTTGCGACCTCATCGGTGCCGGAGAGGAAGTCGACCTCCGGTTCGTCATCGCCCAGCGCCGCGTCTTCGGCGGTGAAGGACGGCTCGATCGGCGGGTTTTCCAGGCTCTGGGACAGACGATCGAGCTCGGCGTTGACGTCATCCAGTTCCGAGGCGAACGCATCGGGTTTGGCCGCCGGGGCGTCCGGCTCGTCAGCCAGGGACAGGTCGAAGTCTTCCGGCAGGTCGAGGTCGTCCAGGGCGGCCGGGGTCAGGGTCGGCGGCTCGACCGGCGACACGTCCTTCATCTGATCTTCAAGCCCCGAAAGGAAGTCGTCATCGGACTGGGACGCCGGCGGGTCCAGTTGCAGGTCGAGGTCAAAGTCCGACAGATCTTCCGGGCTTGGCTTGGCATCGGTCTGTTGCTGCAGCAGCGCTTCGAAGGTCTGCTGATCGGTCTTGTCCAACGCCGCTGGCGAAGCCGCCTCCAGCTCGTCCAGACTCAGATCGAAATCAGTATCGAACGGCTCCGCTTCTGCCGTCGCTTGCGGCGCGGCGGCCGGCTTGTCTTCCAGCAGATCCTTGACGTATTGAGCGTCCATCGCGGCGGCGGCCACGGCGGCACTCACTCCCGCCGCCAACACGGCCATGGCCGGGAAGCGCGACTTGAGCTGCTCGACCTGGGCATGGTTTTCACCATTGGCTACCAACTGACGCTCCTGGACGACAAAACCGTCCTTGTCGTTCTGCAGGCCGTAGACTTCCATCAGTTTCAAGCGCAGGTCGCTGCGCTTGGGTTCGTACTTGATGGCTTGTTCCAGCACATCGGCCGCCTGGTTCAAGTGACCGCGGTCGATATGGGATTGGGCCTGGACCAGCGCATCATTGGTGTTTTCCGGCGCTACGGCGCCAGCCAGTGGCGCAAGCACCGAGGCCGCGCTTGGTGCCGCTGCCGGCGCGACCACAGGTGCCGGCGCAGGCGCAGGCGCGGCGGTCAACGTCACGTTCGGTGCCGGTACTTCCAGGCCAGCGAAGCTGTCCGGTGGCAGATCAAGGTCGATGTTCGAAGCGAATTCCGGCTCTTCGGACAGGGCCCGCGCCATGCGCAGGTGCTTTTCTTCTGCGCGACGGGCATTGCGATGACGCGCCCACAGCAACAGGAGCACCAACGCCACCAGGCCGGCTGCGCCGCCGATGACGCCAAGCACAATCGGGTTGGTCAGCAGTTCGTTGAATTTGTCTTCGCTGGTCGCAGGCACGGCGTCGGGCTTGATCGGCTCGGCCACCGGGGCCGCGGTGGCGGCCGGCTCAGCGGGCGCGACTGCAGCGGCCGGCGGCTCACCTGCCAACTGCGCGGGCATGACCGCAGTCGCCGGGGTTGCCGGGGCGCCTTTTTCAGCCTGCAACCTGGCCAGTTGATCGTTTTTCAGCTGGATCAGCTTTTGCAGCTTGTCCAATTGGCTCTGTAGGTCTGCGGCGCGGCTTTTCAGTTCTTCGTTGTCACGGCGGGTGGTGTCGAGCTGTTCCCGGGCCATCGCCAGCTTGTCGCTCAGGGCCTGGCCATCACCCGCCTTGCCCTTCGCGCCCTTTTTGGCGGAGTCGGCCGAAACCAGACTCAAGTTGTCCTTGGCGTTGGTGCTCGCCGGTGCATTGCCAGCCTGGGTGCGCTTGGTGGCGTCCAGTTGTTGCTTACCGGCCGCCTGATGGGGCGCGGCACGGCGGCCCTGGCGCCAGGCGACGTTCTGCGCGGTCACTTCGGCAATGGCCTTGGACTGCGGTAACGCCGTGCTTTGTACGGTATCCGGCAGGCGCAGCACGTGGCCGGTTTTCAGACGGTTGATGTTGCCGCCGATAAAAGCGTCAGGGTTGAGTGCCTGGATCGCCAGCATGGTCTGCTGCACCGAAGCGCCATTACGGTGCTTCTCGGCGATTTCCCATAGCGTGTCACGGGCCGTGGTGGTGTGCTGGGCCGGCACGCTCAACGCGGGCGCGCTCAAACGCGGCGTGGCTGCGCTGTTGGTCGGCGTCGACTGGTCGAACTTGGCCGGGTCGAGCAGCACGCTGTAGTCACGCATCAAGCGGCCATTGGGCCATTGCACTTGCAGCAGGAACCGCACGTAGGCATCAGGCAACGGCTTGCTGGACGTGACACGCACCACACTGCGCCCGGCCGGGTTGATCACCGGGGTGAACGTCAGGTCATTGAGGAACGCCTGGCGATCGACGCCGGCATCGACAAACGCCTGGGACGACGCCAGGCTCGGGGTGATCTCGGAGGCCGTGAGGCCGCCGACGTCGAGCAATTCGATTTCCACCGACAACGGCTGGTTCAACTTCGACTTGAGGGTCATCTCCCCCAGCTGCAGCGCCTGCGCCATACCGGAGGACAGCGCCGAGGCGGCCGCTATTGCTAACACCAGTTTGCGAACTTGAACCATAGCCTCATCCTTTGTTTGAACACTCCCCGGCCTGCGAGAAGGTTGGTAACCGTTGCCATAAGGCACGGCGAGCCGATAGGTCACCGACACGCAACTGTTCCTGCTTGGGGCCAAGCATAGCGCCTGGTTAGAATCAATCTACAAATTGCCGCCAAGTATCTTTTACACAAGGCCTTTTATCAACAACTGCGCCAGCTGCACCGCATTCAGCGCGGCGCCTTTACGCACGTTATCTGACGTCAACCACAGATTTAGTTCCGCCGGATCGTCCACCCCCGCACGCACTCGTCCGACGTAGACTACATCCTGGCCGACGGCATCACCCACGGCTGTCGGGTAATCCCCCTCCTCCACCCGCTCGATACCCGCTGCGGCGTCGAGCGCACGGTTGACGGCGGCAAGGTCGACCGGCGAACCCAATTGCAATGACACAGTCAAGCTATCGCCAAAAAACACCGGGGCTTGAACGCAAGTCGCAGAAATCTTTAGTAAAGGAGTTTCCAGCACAGCGCGCAGTTCGTGTACGAGACGTTTCTCCAGCGCTGTATGACCTTGGGCGTCCGGCGTGCCGACTTGTGCCAACAGGTTGAATGCCATCTGCCGATCAAAGAATTTGGGCTCCAGCGGGCGCACATTCAGCAACTCGGCGGTTTGGCGCGCCAGCTCGCTGACTGCTTCACGGCCCTGGGCAGACACCGCCAGATTGGCGGTAACGCTGACACGCTGGATATCCAGAATCCCGCGCAGCGGCGCCAGCACCACCGCGAGGTTGGTCGCGGACGGGCTCGGGCTGCCGAGCTGGAACGGCTTTTTCAAGCCCTCCAGCACATGGGCATTGGCTTCCGGCACCACCTGAGGCGCTTGCGCGGCCGGCAATGCGCCCGACAAATCGATCACCGAACAGCCGGCCGCCGTGGCGCGTGGGGCGAAGCTCAGGGTCACCGCCGGGCCGGCGGCGAAAAACGCCAGTTGCGCCTTGCTGAAGTCAAACTCATCGACTTCCCGCACGCGCACGTTCTTGCCACGGAACGGCACCGACGCGCCCGCGGAGTTGCTGCCCGCCAGCAGGTACAGGGTGCCCACCGGGAAAGCCAGCTCTTCGAGGATCTGCACCAGGGTTTCACCGACGGTGCCGGTGGCGCCGATCACGGCGATATCAAAGGTCTGGGTCATGGGAGCTGCCTCGGGCATTGCGGGGGGAGCGGCACTTTACCGGGTGGTGGGGGGTGAGGCAATTGGGCTGGGCCTTGCGGTGTGACGATTCGACTTGCTCCCGATGCCTTCCTGAAAGCCAACAAAAAACCCGCGCCTGTCGCCAGTCGCGGGTTTTTCTTAGTGCCTCAGGCGATCAACGCTCCAGCAGAATCCGCAGCATGCGCCGCAGCGGTTCGGCCGCGCCCCACAGCAACTGGTCGCCGACGGTGAACGCGCCCAGGTACTGGGTGCCCATGTTCAGCTTGCGCAGACGCCCCACCGGAACATTCAGGGTGCCGGTAACCTTGGTCGGGCTCAGCTCCTGCATGCTGATTTCGCGGCTGTTCGGCACCAGCTTGACCCAAGGGTTGTGCTGGCTGATCAGCCCTTCGATATCGGCGATCGGCACGTCTTTGTTCAGCTTGATGGTCAGCGCCTGGCTGTGGCAGCGCATGGCGCCGATACGCACGCAGATGCCGTCCACCGGGATCGGGCTCTTGAAGCGACCGAGGATCTTGTTGGTCTCGGCCTGGGCCTTCCACTCTTCACGGCTCTGCCCGTTCGGCAGTTCCTTGTCGATCCACGGGATCAGGCTACCGGCCAACGGCACGCCGAAGTTCTCGGTCGGGTAAGCGTCGCTGCGCATGGCTTCGGCCACACGGCGGTCGATGTCGAGGATCGCGCTGGCCGGGTCGGCCAGTTGATCGGCGACCGCCGCGTGGGTCGCGCCCATCTGCTTGATCAGTTCGCGCATGTTCTGCGCGCCGGCGCCGGACGCCGCCTGATAAGTCATGGCGCTCATCCACTCGACCAGGCCGGCTTCGAACAAGCCGCCCAGGCCCATCAGCATCAGGCTGACGGTGCAGTTGCCGCCGATATAGTTCTTGGTGCCAGCGTCGAGTTGCTGGTCGATGACCTTGCGGTTGACCGGGTCGAGCACGATCACCGCATCGTCCTGCATGCGCAGGCTGGACGCGGCATCGATCCAGTAACCCTGCCAGCCGGCTTCGCGCAGCTTGGGGAACACTTCGCTGGTGTAGTCGCCGCCCTGGCAGGTCAGAATCACATCGAGGGTTTTCAGCTCTTCAATGCTGTAGGCGTCCTTGAGCGGCGCAATATCCTTGCCCACGGACGGCCCTTGGCCACCCACGTTCGAAGTGGTGAAAAACACCGGCTCAATAAGATCGAAATCCTGCTCTTCCAGCATCCGCTGCATGAGCACGGAACCGACCATACCGCGCCAACCGATCAGACCTACACGTTTCATCGCAACTACACCTTGTTAAAAAGTGGGCCGACTTGCAGCAACAACTGCAAGCGGGCCCGAGAGATTACAGATTCCGCAACGCGGCGACTACTGCGTCGCCCATTTCTTGCGTACCGACTTTGGTGCAACCCTGCGACCAGATGTCTCCGGTGCGCAAGCCCTGGTCCAACACCAGGCTCACGGCCTTCTCGATGGCATCCGCTGCGTCGCCCAGGTTGAAGCTGTAACGCAGCATCATCGACACCGACAAAATGGTCGCCAGCGGGTTGGCGATGCCAAGGCCTGCGATGTCTGGCGCCGAACCGTGGCACGGCTCGTACATGCCCTTGTTGTTAGTGTCCAGGGACGCCGAAGGCAGCATGCCGATGGAACCGGTGAGCATCGACGCCTGGTCGGACAGGATGTCGCCGAACAGGTTGTCGGTGACGATCACGTCGAACTGCTTCGGCGCGCGCACCAGTTGCATGGCGGCGTTGTCGACGTACATGTGGCTGAGTTCGACGTCCGGGTAGTCCTTGGCGACTTCTTCGACGATTTCGCGCCACAGCTGGCTGGAGGCCAGGACGTTGGCCTTATCGACCGAGCAGATCTTCTTGCTACGCACGCGGGCCATGTCGAAACCGACCCGGGCGATACGGCGGATTTCGCTCTCGCTATACGGCAGGGTGTCGTAGGCCTGGCGCTCGCCATTCGGCAGTTCGCGCACACCGCGCGGCGAGCCGAAGTAGATACCGCCGGTCAGCTCGCGCACGATCAGAATATCCAGGCCCGCCACCACTTCCGGCTTGAGGCTCGACGCGTCGGCCAGTTGCGGGTAGAGGATTGCCGGGCGCAGGTTGCCGAACAGGCCCAGTTGCGCGCGGATCTTCAGCAGGCCGCGCTCAGGGCGGATGTCACGCTCGATCTTGTCCCATTTCGGGCCACCCACGGCGCCGAGCAACACGGCGTCGGCCGCACGGGCGCGGTCCAGGGTCTCGTCGGCCAGGGGCACGCCGTGCTTGTCGATGGCCGCGCCGCCGATCACGTCGTGGCTCAATTCGAAGCCCAGGTTGTACTTGGTGTTGGCCAGTTCCAGGACTTTGACCGCTTCGGCCATGATTTCCGGACCAATACCGTCGCCTGGGAGAATCAGAATCTGCTTGCTCATGCGTTCCTCATTTCATCATGCGACCCGCCCTGGGGCAGGTCGGGAAAAATACTCAGCGTTCGGCCCAAACCACCAGCACGTCGGTGCTGAAGGTGCCGTCGGCTTGAATTTCGTAATAATCGCGGACTTCCTGGCCCATTGCCTGTTGCAACTCAAGGATCGCCGCACGCAAAGGCGCTGGTGTACGCATGCGCTCGACCCACGAGGTGTATTCCAGGCGCAGGCGCTGGCGGCTGCTGTTGCGCACATGCAGACCGGCTTCGCTGAGCTGGCGCATCCATTCGGCGGCGGAGTAATCGCGCACGTGGCTGGTGTCGCGCAGCACTTCGACAGTTTGCAGGTAAGTGTCCAACAGCGGGCTGCCCGGTGACAAGACATCGACAAACGCCGCCACGCCACCCGGCTTGAGCACCCGGCGCACTTCGCGCAGGGCCAGGCCGAGGTCACTCCAATGGTGCGCCGAATAGCGGCTGAACACGAAGTCGAATTCGCCATCGGCGAACGGCAAGCGCTCAGCAGCGCCGTGGACCGTGCGGATATTGCCCAGGCCACGGTCTGCGGCAGCGGCGGCGACCACGTCGAGCATCTGCTGCGACAGGTCGTAGGCCACCACTTCTTTTACCAGCGGCGCCACATGGAAACTGACATGACCGGCGCCGCAGCCCAGATCCAGCAGTCGCGCAGCGCCGTGCCCGGCCAGTTCGGCCTGGAGCAGCGCAAATTCAGTACCTTGGGCGTGTACGGCACTGCTCAGGTAGGCCGAGGCCTGTTCACCGAATTGTTTTTGCACGACTTGGGTGTGGGCGGCTTTGGTCATGGTGAGTTTCCTGGGTTTTGTGTGGTTAACACTGACCCCATCGGGGGCAAGCCCCCTCCCACATGTTGATGTGTGAACACGTTCAAATGTGGGAGGGAGCTTGCTCCCGATGGCGGCGGTCCTGCCTACATCACATCAAGCATCGCGAAACAACCAAGGCTGGCTGGCCCGGTGCCTGGTTTCAAACGCGGCAATCGCATCGCCGTCCTGCAAGGTCAGGCCGATGTCGTCCAGGCCGTTGAGCAGGCAGTGCTTGCGGAAGGCATCCACTTCAAAGTGGTACACCTTGCCGTCCGGACGGGTCACGGTCTGCGCGGCGAGGTCGACGGTCAGTTCGTAGCCGGGGTTGGCTTCCACTTGCTTGAACAGTTCATCCACTTCGGCATCGCTCAAGATGATCGGCAGCAAGCCGTTCTTGAAGCTGTTGTTGAAGAAGATGTCGGCGTAGCTCGGCGCGATGATGCTACGAAAGCCATATTCTTCCAGGGCCCACGGCGCGTGTTCGCGGCTGGAGCCGCAGCCGAAGTTTTCCCGCGCCAGCAGCACGCTGGCGCCCTGATAACGTTCGGCGTTGAGCACGAAGTCCTTGTTCAGCGGGCGCTTGGAGTTGTCCTGGTAGGCGTAGCCCACGTCCAGGTAGCGCCACTCGTCGAACAGGTTGGGGCCGAAACCGGTGCGTTTGATCGACTTCAAGAACTGCTTGGGGATGATCTGGTCAGTGTCCACGTTGGCACGGTCCAACGGCGCGACAAGACCAGTGTGTTGGGTAAAAGCTCTCATCGGGTATTCCTCAGATCAATTCGCGAACGTCGATGAAACGACCGTTGACGGCAGCGGCGGCGGCCATGGCCGGGCTCACCAGGTGAGTACGCCCACCGGCGCCCTGACGCCCTTCGAAGTTACGGTTGGAGGTCGACGCGCAATGCTCGCCGGACTCCAAGCGGTCCGGGTTCATCGCCAGGCACATGGAGCAGCCCGGTTCACGCCATTCAAAACCGGCTTCGAGGAAGATCTTGTCCAGGCCTTCCGCTTCGGCCTGGGCCTTCACCAGGCCCGAACCCGGCACCACGATGGCCTGCTTGATGGTCGAGGCGACTTTGCGGCCCTTGGCGATCACTGCCGCGGCGCGCAGGTCTTCGATCCGCGAGTTGGTGCAGGAACCGATGAACACGCGATCCAACTGAATGTCGGTGATCGCCTGGTTGGCTTTCAAGCCCATGTACTTCAAGGCGCGCTCGATGGAACCGCGTTTGACCAGGTCGGCTTCCTTGGCCGGGTCCGGCACGTTCTGGTCGACGGCCAAGACCATTTCCGGCGAGGTGCCCCAGCTGACTTGCGGCTTGATCTGGCTGGCGTCCAGTTCCACCACGGTGTCGAACACGGCATCGGCGTCGGAGACCAGGTCTTTCCAGGCCTCAACGGCGGCATCCCAGTCGGCGCCTTTGGGGGCGAACGGACGGCCTTTGACGTACTCGACGGTTTTTTCGTCCGCCGCCACCATGCCCACGCGGGCACCGGCTTCGATGGACATGTTGCAGATGGTCATGCGGCCTTCGATGGACAGGTCGCGAATGGCGCTGCCGGCGAATTCGATGGCATGGCCGTTACCGCCGGCGGTGCCGATCTTGCCGATCACGGCGAGCACGATGTCCTTGGCGGTCACACCGAAAGGCAATTGGCCTTCGACGCGCACCAGCATGTTCTTCATTTTCTTGGCGACCAGGCACTGGGTGGCGAACACATGTTCCACCTCCGAGGTGCCGATGCCATGGGCCAGGGCGCCGAACGCGCCGTGGGTGGAGGTGTGGGAGTCGCCGCAGACCACGGTCATGCCGGGCAAGGTCGCGCCCTGCTCCGGGCCGATCACGTGGACGATGCCTTGGCGCACGTCATTCATCTTGAATTCGGTGATGCCGTATTCGTCGCAGTAGTCGTCGAGGGTCTGCACCTGCAAACGCGACACGGTGTCGACAATGGCGTCGATCCCGCCCTTGCGCTCCGGGGTGGTCGGCACGTTGTGATCCGGGGTGGCGATGATCGAGTCGACGCGCCAAGGCTTGCGCCCGGCCAGCCGCAGGCCTTCGAACGCTTGGGGCGAGGTCACTTCATGGATGATGTGACGGTCGATATAGATCAGCGACGAGCCATCGTCGCGCCGTTTCACTTCATGGGAATCCCAAAGCTTGTCGTAAAGCGTTTTGCCGGCCATCAGTCGGTCCTCATCAGCGGTCTTTCTATGCCCCGGGTCTTGAGACATTCAATAACCCTTTGGCTTGTGAGGCTGATGGTATGGCGCTACATTAAATAACTCAAATTCATATTTTTTATGCTTTGGATTACCAACTGGAATACCACAATGGACCTGGCCAACCTCAATGCTTTTATTGCCATCGCCGAGACCGGCAGCTTCTCCGGCGCCGGTGAGCGCCTGCACCTGACCCAACCGGCCATCAGCAAGCGCATTGCCGGCCTCGAGCAGCAACTGAAAGTGCGCCTGTTCGATCGCCTGGGCCGTGAAGTCGGCTTGACCGAAGCCGGGCGCGCCCTGCTGCCGCGCGCCTATCAGATTCTCAACGTCCTGGACGACACTCGGCGCGCCCTCACCAACCTCACCGGTGAAGTCAGCGGGCGCCTCACATTGGCCACCAGCCACCACATCGGCCTGCATCGCCTGCCGCCGATCCTGCGCACCTTTACCCGGCAATACCCCAACGTTGCGCTGGATATTCAGTTTCTCGACTCGGAAGTGGCCTACGAAGAGATCCTGCATGGCCGCGCCGAAGTGGCGGTGATCACTCTGGCGCCCGAGCCGCACAACCTGGTGCGCGCCACCCCGGTGTGGGACGACCCGCTGGATTTCGTGGTGGCGCCGGAGCACAGCCTGACCCGCAACGGCTCGGTCACCCTGGCGGACATCGCCGGTCACCCGGCGGTTTTCCCTGGCGGCAACACCTTTACCCATCACATTGTCAGCCGCCTGTTCGAGGCCCAGGGCCTCACGCCGAACATCGCGATGAGCACGAACTATCTGGAAACCATCAAAATGATGGTGTCCATCGGCTTGGCGTGGAGCGTATTACCGCGCACCATGCTCGACGATCAGGTGACAAGTATCGCTTTGCCGGGCATACAACTCAGTCGCCAGCTAGGCTATATCGTGCATACCGAAAGGACACTGTCGAACGCTGCGCGGGCTTTTATGAGCCTCTTGGATGCACAGGTCGAGCTGCCAGGGACACCGGCATGAAGCTGTGCGGCCTCAAGGCCTGAATAAAACCGCGCCGAACGCCCATCGAGCCAAGGCTTTTTGATAATGCGCAATCCCGTCGACCCTATGCCACCCCTGCCCCGCATTTACGCCCTCGACCCTGAAGAGGCGGAACAAAGCTGGGACAGCGCCCCGCAACTGCTGGCAGCGCTTAACGCTGCACGGCTGGGTGCATGGTGCTGGGAAATCGATACCGGGCGTATCAGTTGGTCGCGGGGCACCCAGGCGCTGTTCGGCTTCGACCCGCGCCAACCGTTGCCCAAGGATCTGGAGTACCTGGACCTGCTCGCGCCGCAAGACCGCGCCCGGGTGATACGCGCGTTTCACGCGGTGCTGGCCGGCGAGCCGTTCGAGCAGGCCATGCACCACCACATCCAGTGGCCGGATGGCAGCCAGCACTGGCTGGAAATCAACGGCAGCCTGGCGCCGGACAAAGCCGGCCGGCGCCGCATGATCGGGGTGATCCGCGAGACCACCCGCCAGCGCGAACGGGAACACGCCCTCAGCCACTCCGAAAAGCGCTTCGCCACGCTGTTTCACTTGTGCCCGAACATGGTCCTGCTCACCCGCCAGTCCGACGGCTTGATCAGCGAAGCCAACCAGTATTTCCAGATCCTCTTCGGCTGGCCGGTCGCCGACGCCATCGGTCGCACCACCCTGGACCTCGGCCTGTGGCTCCACCCTGAACAGCGTGCGCAGTTGGTCAGGGCCACCCAGCGCAAGGGCGAACCCATCACCATGGAAGTGCAATTCTGTGCCAGCAACGGGCAGATCCACGATGGCACGCTCTGCGCGCAGAAGGTCGAGCTGGACGGCGAGGCCTACCTGATCAGCACCTTTCTCGACACCACCGAGCGCAAAAACGCCGAGCAAGCCTTGAAAGACAGCCAGGAGCGCCTGGACCTGGCCCTGGACTCCGCGCAATTGGGCACCTGGGACTGGCACATTCCCACCGGCATGCTCTACGGCTCGGCCCGCGCCGCCCAACTGCACGGCCTGCCGGCGGAAGCGTTCCATGAATCGTTCGAGGCGTTTTTCGAGGGCATGCCCAAGGAAGAGCGCGAGAGTATGCGCAACGCCTATCGCACCCTGCGCGAAGGCCCGGCCGGCAACTATCAGCTGACTTACCGTGTACAACTGGAAGACGGCAGCCCGCGCTACCTGGAAAGCCGCGCACGCCTGTACCGCGACGAAAAAGGCGCGCCACTGCGCATGGCCGGCACCCTGCTGGACATCACCGACCAGGTCGAGCGCGAACAACGCCTGAGCGCCTCCGAAGAAAAATTCGCCAGCCTGTTCCAGGCCAGCCCCGACCCGATCTGCGTCACCCGCCTGGACAACGGCGAGTTCATCGAGATCAACCCCGCCTTCACCCAGACCTTTGGCTGGACGGCCGCCGAAGTGATCAACATGAGCGCCGAACAGATCGGCCTGTGGGACGAGTCGAGCCAGCGCCTGCAACGCATCGAACAGGTGATTCGCGACCAGGCGCTGAACAACGTGGCGATCATCGCGCACCACAAAAGCGGCCAGGCCCTGACCTGCGTGATTTCCAGCCGGATGATCAAGGTCGGCGACCAGCCGTGCATCGTCACCACCCTGCGCGACATTACCCAGCAGCAACGCTCCGAGGCCGCGCTGAAGGCCAGCGAAGAAAAATTCGCCAAGGCCTTCCATTCCAGCCCCGACGCGATTTCCATCACCGAACACGACACCGGCCGCTATGTGGAGGTGAACGACGGGTTCTGCCGCTTGACCGGTTTTCGTGCCGAAGACGTCATCGGCCTGACGCTGTACCAGGTCGGCATCTGGGCCGATGAAAACCAGCGCGCGGTGCTGCTGGCCGAACTGCAACTCAAAGGCCGTATCCGCCATTTGGAAATGCTCTGGCACAACAAGCGCGGCGATGTGCTGGCGGTGGAGGTTTCAGTCGAGCCGATCACCCTCAACGAAACCCCTTGCCTGTTGCTGACCGCGCGGGATGTGAGCCTGTTGAAAAACGCCCAGGCGCAGATCCGCCACCTGGCCTACCACGACCCGCTGACCAACCTGCCCAACCGCGCACTGCTGATGGACCGCCTGAGCCAGCAGATCGCCCTGCTCAAGCGCCATAACCTGCGCGGTGCATTGCTGTTTCTCGACCTCGACCACTTCAAGCACATCAATGATTCCCTCGGCCACCCGGTGGGCGACACCGTGCTGAAAATCGTCACCGCGCGCCTCGAAGCCAGCGTGCGTATGGAAGATACCGTGGCGCGCCTGGGCGGCGATGAGTTCGTGGTGCTGCTCAGCGGCCTGGATGGCACGCGCACCGAAGTCAGCGCCCAGGTTCAGGAACTGGCCGACACCCTGCGTGAATTGCTCTCCGAACCGATGTTCCTCGACGGCCAACGCCTGCAAGTCACGCCGAGCATCGGTGTGGCGCTGATCCCCGATCATGGCTCGACCCCGGCCGACCTGCTCAAACGTGCCGACATCGCGCTGTACCGCGCCAAGGATTCAGGGCGCAACGCCACGCAGATGTTCCACAACAGCATGCAGAAAACCGCCAGCGAACGCCTGCGCATGGAAACCGACCTGCGCCTGGCCCTGTCACGCGGCGAATTCAGCGTGCATTACCAACCCCAGGTGGACGCGCGCGGCAATAAGATCGTCGGCGCCGAGGCGCTGGTGCGTTGGCAGCATCCGCAACTGGGCGCGCAGGCGCCGTCCGAATTCATCAAGGTGCTGGAAGACAGCGGGCTGATCCTCGAAGTCGGCACCTGGATACTCGATGAAGCGTGCGCCGCCTTCGAGCAATTGATCAAAGAAGGCAAGGTGGACCCGCTGAATTTCAGCCTGTGCGTGAACATCAGCCCCCGGCAGTTCCGCCAGAACGACTTTGTCGAACGGGTCGAGCACAGCCTCAAGCGGCATTCACTGCCTTACTGCCTGCTGAAACTGGAAATCACTGAAGGCATCGTGATCCAGAACCTGGATGACACCATCAGCAAAATGCGTCGCCTGAAAAAGCTCGGTGTGAGTTTTGCGATGGACGACTTCGGCACCGGTTACTCATCGCTCACCTACCTCAAGCGCTTGCCGGTGGATGCGCTGAAGATCGACCAGTCATTCGTGCGCGATGCCACCCACGACCCCAACGACGCCGAAATCATCCGCGCCATTGTGGCCATGGCGCGTAGCTTGAACCTGGAAGTGATCGCCGAAGGCGTCGAAACCCCGGAGCAACTGGCGTTCCTGCAAAAGCTGGGCTGCCACTTGTTCCAGGGCTATTTGCACAGCCGGCCCTTACCGATAGAAGGGTTCAGGCTCTTGCTGGATTGAGGCTCAGACCAGCTTCAGGGCCCGGAACCCCGAACTCATCCAGCGCGATGAGGCCAGGTCGTGCTTTTTTCCATAGAAATCCAGCGCCCCATCGATCACCGCCACCGAATGCCAGTTGTCTGCCAGGGTGCCGATCGCCCCGTTGGCCAACTCTGCGACCGTGCTTTCACGCACGTAGCCAAACAACCCCAGGCGGCGCAGCGCTTCGCCAGGGTACTCGCCATCGTTGAGGGTTTGCAGAGCCGTCGTGTAACTCTGGCGGGCACGAAAATCGTTGTTCTCGATCTGCGCGCGCTTGGCACTGACTGCGTACAAAAAGTGCGCGGCATTCAGCAACTGTCGATTATTGCCATGAAAGTTCGACTCGGCGGCAGCCTGGCGCACTTCCTCGTGGGTCAGTTGCAACCGGAAGGCATCTCGCATGACCACGTCAAACCCCGTCGGCGTGATTTGAACCTGCTTATAGATCGCCCTCGGGTCTTGCCCGAACCGGATCATCGCCGCCTTGATCGCCGAGACCGTGACGCAATTGCCTTCGACCCCCTGGTAAAACCCGCTCCAGATGTCCGCGGGCCGGACGCTCGCGACCACAGGGGCGGCGCCGCGATTGCTCGGCGGCGGCAGTTGATCATCGAACAAGACATACCCATAGCCCCGATCAGCCGTTCGTGGTGTCCCGCCATCATGCCTGACCCCCTCGCGCACCAGCGCCGACCCGCGGTTATGGGTCTCCAGCACCCCTACCGCGCCCTTGCCCGCCATATCGCTCACCGGGACGAACTGCGACAGGCCGAACACCCCCATGCCTTGCAGACAACGCTGGGTGGTCTCGCCCTCGAGCGTCTTCGCCAAGGCGGCTTCGAACGTGGCATAGCCCCCGGTCAGTTGCTTGCGTTTGACAAAGGCGGCAAACATGAAATTGGCATCCTTTACCACGCCGCTGTCCGCCCCCGTGAAGCGGGAAGCCTGCGACGCCTGCTGCAACTCCTGGCGTGACAGGTGCAGCTTGAACTCATCCTTCATCGTGACGTCGTACCCATCGCCCGAGGGTAGCAACTCGTTAAACATCGCGGCTGGACGCTGACCGAACGTCATCATCATCAACTTGATCACCGCCGCGTGGCTGCTGCAATCAAAACTCTCGCCGAAGCGCCGCTCGCTCGTGTGGAATGCTGAAGCGATATCAGCCGGCCTTTCACCTGCGGGTTTCACCGGAAATACGGGAGAAGCCCCGCGCTGCTGGGCCGTTTCGATCATCGAACGGCTAGCTGTGGAGATATACATGCACTGGGTTCCTGACGCTTGTAAAAAATAAGCAGCCGAACGGGCAGCCAGGTTTGGGTTGACTGCCCCGTTCGCAGCCCTTCAATTCAACGGATTCACCAATAGGGCTATGGCACCAGAGCTATGGCATCGCCGTGCGTGGGCGCTTTTCCCTGTCGCCCCCATAGCTCTTCGCGACCGTTGATGACCGCCACCGAATGCCGGGCCCGATTGCACATGCCCAACTGCCCCTTGGCGAGCTCACGCACGGGGACCCTCTTCATGTGCTTGCTCAGCCCCAACCGCTTCAACCCCTCCCCCGGCCCTCGCTCATCCTCGCCATCATTCAGGCTGCGGATCGCCGCACCGAAACTGCGTGCCGCCCTGCCATCGTTGTTTTCGTCCTGGGCACGCTTGGCGCTGATCGCGAAAAGAAATTGCGCGTCTTTGAGCATCTCTTTGTCAGCCCCGACAAATTTTGCCCCACGCGCACCTTCGGCGAGCTCCCGGTCCGTCAGGTTGACAGTTACGTCATCGCGCATGACCACGTGATAACCACGCTCGGTTTTTTTCACCTCCTTGAAAATATCCGTAGGGCTTTGGCCAAACTGGTACATCGCCGCCTTGATGGCCGATACCGTCACGCAGTTGCCATCCGGCCCTTGGCGAAAGCCGCTCCAGATATTGTCGGGCTTCGCGCCGTTGCGCTTCTTCGAAAGGCCCGCGATCATCGCCGCAGGCTCGGGTTTGGGCGGCGCCGGCGCAGGCACCACAGGCTTAGTGACCTCCGGCCGCGATGGGGATATTCCCGGCACCGGCTTCTCTTTGTTATCAGAGACCAAGTTAATCAGCTGAGTTAAAAACGAAGTAAACAGCGTCATTAACTTATCGAGCGGCTCTGAATTATTCGCCACGCCATGAGTATTTTCCCGCACGTGCTCCAGTACCCCCTGGCTCGCCGGAGACGGCACACTCAAGAAACCGCTTAATTGCGCAAACTGTTCATTTTTTGCTTTCATGGAATCGACAGGAAGTACCTGACGAACATCCACAACACGCGCAATATTATTAATTGAACAACATGACATACGGGCCTCCACTTGCAGGCACTTCCCGGAACATCAGTCCCAAAGAAGTGCACATCCAGTTCAATACGTATAAAGGAAGTTGCTGACGTCAGGCTCTGAATGCAGGCCGGCGGCTGGTCCGCCAGTCGCGCATATCAGATTGACGTTCAGCCGGGCCGGGACTGGTTATATCCGGGGTAGGCGTATCTGGTTGTGGTTGTGGTTGTGGTTGTGGCTGTGGTTGTGGCGTGATCGCCGGTACTTCCGGGGTGGCCGGTCGCGGCTTGACCTCAAGCGCATGCACACCCGGCTTGGGTGCCGGCATGACCTCCGGCGTAGGTGTGTGCTTGTGCGTAGGCGTGGGCGTAGGCGTGGGCGTGGGCGTAGGCGTGGGCGCAGGCGTGTGCGTGTGCGTGTGCGTAGGCATGGGCGTAGGCATGGGCGTAGGCATGGGCGTAGGCGTAGGCGTGGGCGTGTGCGTAGGCATGGGCGTAGGCGCAGGCGTGTGCGTGTGCGTAGGCATGGGCATAGGCGTAGGCATGGGCGTAGGCGCAGGCGTGTGCGTGTGCGTAGGCGTGTGCACAGGCACCACTTCAACCTTGCGAGCGGCTTCCGGCATCGGCATGACGCGAGGTAAAACCGCTGCCGCATTCGGTTTCGTTTCGCCGCTCAGCGCCTTCGTATCGGGGCAATGACAATGACCGACGTTAACGTTCACTTGCACCTGATTGTCGGCATCCTTGATCACGGAGGCAGCGGATTGATGCATGTGGGGTGACATCGGAAGAGCCGGCTGGCCTCGCCGATCAGCCGTCAATGCAAGATGTCCAGGCTTCTCCGGCAGCTTGCTCGCATCCACTGGAATGGCGGGCGTTTTATCCGCCCCAGGCAACATGCCGGACACCATGTTCCGCCCCGAAAACATCTCACGCACGGTTTTGACAACCTGCTCCAGCATGTCAAGCAAGCGTGCAAGCCCGCCTGTCTCGATTGTCATGTTGCTGTTCGAAACCTTGAAAGGGTCATGAGGCACGCCTGGGTGAGCCACAGTCGTATTGGCCCCCAATGTGCCGGTTTGCGTGAAGGTTTTCGACATGGATGGCGACAACCGCTCCATGGATGTTGTATC
Organism: Pseudomonas veronii; assembly: GCF_002028325.1. Lineage (NCBI taxonomy): Bacteria > Pseudomonadati > Pseudomonadota > Gammaproteobacteria > Pseudomonadales > Pseudomonadaceae > Pseudomonas > Pseudomonas veronii. The sequence goes on from NZ_CP018420.1 coordinate 4,762,577, forward strand.
GCCGTTGAACAAAGGTGAATGATTAATCGATAGCGACATCAGTAAGTTCCTTATTGGCACGGCCCGGCTCGGTTAATCAGCGGGGCGGGCGAGGTTTTTTTATCGACTGGAAACAACCCTTGCTGCTTCACAGTCGATACTTTCGTGGAATACGAGGCTATCGAGTTCCAGAAATCGCGACTCATATAAGGAAACCAAATCAAACTTTCGGACTTTTCCCCCTGTTAATTTTTAAAAGACCGCAAACCAAGTAGCCTTAGCCAGATCCGACTGGACACACACGCTAATAAACCACCCTCGGGGCAACTTACCGACACAACCCCAAAACCTGCACGGCATCCGGCTGTGTTATTTCGCCCCGACTTCCTCGCGCAAAAACGCAAAATGCCCCGCATCTTTCGATACGGGGCATTTTCTTCAAACAAACGAGCGGCGCATTCAAGCGCGACGGGTCACCCCTCAGACGCGGCAGGATGGGCCATCCCCAACAACCGGCTCACCTGCTCCAAATCCGTCTCCCGACGCATGGCGGTGAACAGCTCGACGGCCTCCGGGTAATTGCGCGTCAGCATCGCCAACCACTGCTTCAGCCGGCCGGGCGCCTGGCGTTCGGTCAGTTGGGCCACCGACTGGGTCCAGAAATCCTGGAGCATCGGCTGCATCTGCGCCCAGGTCATTGCCACGACGTCTTCGCCGGCGCGTGCCGCCGCGATCTGCCGCGCAAGATCCGGACGCGCAACCAGCCCGCGACCCAGCATGATGTCTTCGGCGCCGCTGACTTCGCGGCAACGCTTCCAGTCTTCGACGCTCCAGATATCGCCATTGGCGAACACTGGCACCTTGACCACATCCTGCACGCGTGGAATCCACTCCCAGTGAGCCGGCGGTTTGTAGCCATCGGTCTTGGTCCGCGCATGCACGACGATATGCGCCGCGCCGCCCTCGGCCAGCGCCGTCGCGCATACCAGCGCGCCATCCGGGCTGTCGAAGCCCAGGCGCATCTTGGCGGTCACCGGGATATGCGCCGGCACTGCGCGACGCACATGCTCGACGATGCGGTTGAGCAGCTCCGGCTCCTTGAGCAGCACCGCGCCGCCACGGGACTTGTTGACGGTCTTGGCCGGGCAGCCGAAATTCAGGTCGATCACCTCGGAGCCCAACTCGCAGGCCAGGGCCGCGTTCTCTGCCAGGCACACCGGGTCGGAACCGAGCAACTGCACACGCAGCGGCACGCCAGCGGCGGTGTGGGCACCGTGCAGCAGTTCGGGGGCGAGCTTGTGGAAATAGGCCGGGGTAAGCAGGCGGTCGTTGACACGGATGAACTCGGTCACGCACCAGTCAATACCGCCCACGCGGGTCAACACGTCCCGCAGGATGTTGTCGACCAACCCCTCCATGGGCGCCAAAGCAATTTGCATGGAAAACACTCAACAAAAATCGTGGCGCAGTTTACTGGGTTTCCCGCCGCGACCGTTAACCCCCTGTCAGGGCGGCGCCGTAGCCGTCGAGAAACTCCGCCGGCATGCGCTTGGGCTTGCCGCTGGACAGTTCGATGCAGACAAAGGTGGTTTGTGCGCGCAGCAGGGTCGCGCCGTCGCGAGGGCGTACCAGTTGGAAACGCCGGGTCATTTTCAAGCGCTGGTCCCAGTCGACGATCCAGGTCGCCAGTTGCAGCTCGTCGCCTTCATAGGCGGCCGCCAGGTAGTCGATCTCATGGCGCACCACGGCCATGGCGCGGTCCAGTCGCCGGTACTCGGTGAGGTCCAGCCCCAGGCGCTGGGAATGGCGCCAGGCGCAACGCTCCAGCCAGGACACGTACACCGCGTTATTGGCGTGCCCCAGGCCGTCGATGTCCTCAGCGACGACCTGCAGATCGATGATAAACGGCGTTGCCAAATCCCAGCCCATGCCTTGCTCCAGTCGATTGATGTCGGCAGGGCAGTGTATCAGGCAGTTTGGCGCGCCTGTAAACAGCTGCCCGCCAGCAGCGCCAGCACCGCCTCGACCACCCGCGGATCGGCCAGCACGCGCTGGTGCCCGCCCTGCTCCAGGCGCAACAGGCGACTGTCAAACCAGGCCTCGTGGATGACCTGGGAAGCGCTGACCGGCACGAAGGTATCGTCTTCGGCATGCACGATCAGGCCGGGGAGGTCCATCTGGTAATGGGCTACGTCCAAGTGCTTGAGCGGCATGCCCAGGGTCAGCTCGACTTCCTGGATAAACGCTGAGCGCGCCCGCGATGGCAAACCGACCATCCCGGCAAACCCGCCGAGCACATCAAGGAAGCGCGACGGCGCGGCAATGCTCACCAGCGCTTCGGTACGCAGCCCCAATTGCACCGCCAGCATCGCACTGGCGCCGCCCATGGAGTGGCCGACCACCGCATGCAACGGCGGCAGCTCGGCCGCCGCTTCAAGCATCGCGCGGGCAAATAGCAGTACGTGGGCTTCACGCCCCGGCGAACGGCCATGGGCCGGGCCATCGAGGGCGAATACCGAATAGCCGTTCTGCACCAGTGCAGTGATCAGGCTGGCGAACTGGGTGGGCCGGCCTTCCCAACCGTGCATCAGCAGCACCGCCGGGCCCTGGCCCCAGCGCAACGCCGACAGGCCGAAACGCAAGGTGACGCGCTCTGCGTGCGCCAGCAGCGGCAACTCCCAATCCCGCGGTGGCAGATCCCGCGGGGTCATGAAGACCCGTCGCATGCTGTTGGCCACCGTGTGCGGCGCCAGGCGCCCCAAGGTGCCGTTGACGCCACGAATCCAGGTCAATGCGCCCATTTTTATAACCCCTCTTAACGTATGGCAGACTTGGCGGCACGCAACACACGATCGGACAATTCACCCGGCCCCAGGGCACGCGCCAATGCCAGCCCACCGACCATCAAGGCCATGTCCGCCAGGGCCTTGTCAGTGTCTTCCGGGCTGGCGGCCAATTGTGCGGCCATCAGTTCCACATGTTCGTTGAGGACATCGCGAAAGGCGTCCGGCAGGCGACCCATCTCACCCACGGTTGCCGGAATCGGGCAAGCCTTGGCCGTGGAGTCGCGGTGCTTGCGCGACAGGTAAAACGCCGCAACCAGGCCACGGCGCTCTTCGCCGGTGAGTTGGGCATCCATGTCGTCGATCGATGCACGGCGCTGGGCCAGCAATTGGCTGAAGGCTTCCAGCATCAGCGCATCCTTGCTTTCAAAGTGCGCGTAGAAGCCGCCGACAGTCAGCCCCGCCGCCCCCATGACCTCGCCAACGCTCGGCTCGGCCGGGCCACGCTGGACCAACGCGGCGCTGGCGGCCTGCAGGATACGTTCGCGGGTTTGCGCTTTTTTATCGCTCATCGTGTGCCTCCGACTCTCATGGGTTAAATATTATAGCCATAATAATATTTCGCAAGCGAGCGGCACGACCATTGGTCAGAAGCCCGGAGGGGCAAGGGAAGGGAGAATTGGCCAAACGCCAGACAAACAAAAGGGCCATTCAATAATTGAATGACCCTTAAAAATCCCGCAGAGCGGGTAATCGTGGCGTCCCCTAGGGGACTCGAACCCCTGTTACCGCCGTGAAAGGGCGGTGTCCTAGGCCACTAGACGAAGGGGACACAAACCTTCTATACAACTGATCAGGCTGAGACTGATCGATCCAAGGGCGGCGTGGCCAAAACCTTGAACCTGTAAATTGGTGGAGCTAAACGGGATCGAACCGTTGACCTCTTGCATGCCATGCAAGCGCTCTCCCAGCTGAGCTATAGCCCCGGATTTTTCGCCTCGCGGCGCAGCAGGCCTTGCGAACTGCTTGTTGAAACTGGCGTCCCCTAGGGGACTCGAACCCCTGTTACCGCCGTGAAAGGGCGGTGTCCTAGGCCACTAGACGAAGGGGACAAAACCTTCTGTACAACCTGATCAAGCTAGGCCTGATCGATTCAAGGACGGTGTGGCCAGACCTTGAACCTGTAAATTGGTGGAGCTAAACGGGATCGAACCGTTGACCTCTTGCATGCCATGCAAGCGCTCTCCCAGCTGAGCTATAGCCCCTCATCGGTGAGGACGGGGCGAATCTTAATGGCGCTTTGGGAACGTGTCAAATTTATTTTCAACAATTTCCAAAATTTTTTGCCGGGATAACAATCACTTACCAACCAAACCCCGAAAAACCGGGGTTTGGCCGCCACAAGCGCTGACTCAGGCGATCGCGCCCAGCAGCTTCTCCCACTCTTTGTTTTCTTTCTTCGACACACCACCAAGCAAATCAAGGGCTTGGCGCAGACGGAAACGCGTAAGGTCCGGGCCGAGAATTTCCATCGCGTCGAGTACCGACACCGAACTGGCCTGCCCGGTGATCGCGGCAAACATCAACGGCATGGCATCGCGCAATTTCAGCTCGAGGGATTCGACCACGGCCTGGATCGTCGCGGTGATGGCGTCCTTCTCCCACTGGCGCAGGCTTTCGAGCTTCCATAGGATCAGTTGCATCAACTGGCGCACCTGATCGGCGGAGAGTTTCTTCGACTCAAACAGTTTGACGTCCGGGTTCACGCCACCGGCGAAGAAGAAACTGGCCAACGGTGCGACCTGGCTGAACGTCTCCACCCTGCCCTGCACCAGCGGCGCGATCTTCATCATGTACTCGGGGTTCAACGCCCACTGCTGCACACGGCTGGCGAACTCTTCCACCGGCAGGTCACGCAGCCACTGGCCATTGAGCCACGACAGCTTCTCGATATCGAAGATCGGCCCACCCAGCGACACGCGGGACAGGTCGAAGTTATCGACCATTTCCTGCAGCGAGAACTTCTCGCGCTCGTCAGGCATCGACCAACCCATGCGGCCCAGGTAGTTGAGCATCGCTTCGGGCATGAAGCCCATGCGCTCGTAGAAGGTCACCGAGGTCGGGTTCTTGCGCTTGGACAGCTTGCTCTTGTCCGGGTTGCGCAGCAGCGGCATGTAGCACAACTGCGGTTGTTCCCAGCCGAAGTACTCGTAGAGCAGGATCAGCTTCGGCGCCGAGGGCAGCCATTCTTCGCCGCGCAGCACATGGGTGATGCCCATCAGGTGGTCATCGACCACGTTGGCCAGGAAGTACGTCGGCAGGCCGTCGGTCTTCATCAGCACTTGCATGTCCATGCGGTCCCACGGGATCTCGACGTCACCGCGCAACATGTCCGGCACCACGCACACGCCTTCGCTCGGCACCTTCATGCGGATCACATGGGGCTCGCCGGCCGCCAGGCGCGCGGCCACTTCTTCTTTCGACAGCAGCAGCGCACGGCCGTCGTAGCGCGGGGTTTCGCCACGGGCCTGTTGTTCGGCGCGCATCTGGTCCAGTTCTTCGGCGGTGCAGAAGCAGGGGAACGCATGGCCCATGTCGACCAACTGCTGGGTGTACTGCTTGTAGATGTCGCTGCGCTCGCTCTGGCGATACGGGCCGTGCGGGCCGCCGACGTCCGGGCCTTCCGACCAGGTGATGCCCAACCAGCGCAGGGCATCGAAAATCTGCTGTTCGGACTCGCGGGTCGAACGCAGTTGATCGGTGTCTTCGATCCGCAGGATGAATTCACCGCCGTGCTGCTTGGCAAAGCAGTAGTTGAACAAGGCGATGTAGGCAGTGCCGACGTGGGGGTCCCCGGTAGGCGATGGCGCGATGCGCGTGCGGACGGTGGTCATGGCTGGTCTCGAATGGGCGATATAACTGAAATTGAAACAAGGGGCGAATGGTAACAGCCATGGGCACTTAGGCTCCAGCGTCCTCCGTACCGAGCATGGCATATAGGCCAAGTTTGAGCCTGGAGACTCGCCGTAGCTATTTGCCAGCTGGCTGGCTGGTTATATTCCATTACCTCTTGTTACAGACTCCGCGCCCATGCCTGCCCCACTGAAACGCCGCCTGCTTATCTTCGTATTGATCGTGAGCCTGATCGCCCTGGGTTTCTTCGCCCATTGGTTCTTCAGGGGCCGCTTCTACGAAAGCACCGACAACGCCTACGTGCAGGGTGAGATTACCCGTGTCTCCAGCCAGCTCGGCGCGCGGATTGTCGAGGTGCTGGTGGGCGACAACGAGCACGTGCAACAAGGCCAGTTGCTGGTGAGGCTTGAAGACGACGACTTCCACCTCGCCGTGGACCGCGCCAACGCCGCCCTCGCCATGCGCGAAGCCGAGCGCACCCAGGCGCAGAGCAAGTTGACCCAGCAAGCCAGCCTGATCGCCGCCGGCGAAGCCAAAGTCGCGTCCAGCCAGGCCAGCCTGGGTCGTTCGCAGATCGACCTGTCCCGCGCCCAAACCCTGCGCAAACCCGGCTACGTCTCGGAAGAACGGGTGACCACCCTCTCCGCCGACAACCATATCGCCCGCTCCCAAGTGGCCATGGCCCAGGCCGACCTGCAGGGGCAGCGCCAGCAGGTCAACGCGCTGAATGCCGAGATCAAGCGCCTCGACGCGCTGATCGCCAACGCCAGAACCGACCTGGCCCAGGCCGAGCTGAACCTGACCCGCAGCGAAATCCACGCGCCCATCAGCGGCCTGGTCGGCCAACGCGCCGCGCGCAACGGCCAATACGTACAGGCCGGTGCCTACCTGCTGTCGATCGTCCCCGACCAGGACATCTGGATTCAGGCCAACTTCAAGGAAACCCAGATCGGCCACATGCAGCCTGGGCAAAAGGCCGAGCTGACGTTCGATGCTTACGGCGATACGCCGATCGAAGCGCGGGTCGACAGCCTGTTCGCGGCCTCCGGGGCGCAGTTCAGCCTGTTGCCGCCGGACAATGCCACCGGCAACTTCACCAAAGTCGTTCAACGGATTCCGGTGAAACTTACGTTTGCTGCGGATAACCCGCTGAAGGGCAAGATCCGCCCCGGCATGTCCGTCACGGTCAAAGTGAACATCAAAGATCAGCCTGATGGCCGGTGATCAACTGCTGCGCCCGGTCGGCGAACCGACCCGGCGCGACTGGATCGCGGTGATGAGCGTGATGCTCGGCGCCTTCATGGCGGTGCTCGACATCCAGATCACCAACTCGTCCCTCAAGGACATCCAGGGCGCACTGTCGGCCACCCTGGAAGAAGGCTCGTGGATTTCCACCTCCTACCTTGTGGCCGAAATCATCATGATCCCCCTCACCGCCTGGCTGGTGCAGTTGCTCTCGGCACGGCGCCTGGCGGTGTGGGTGTCGGTGGGGTTCCTGATCGCCTCGCTGATGTGCTCCATGGCCTGGAGCCTGGAAAGCATGATCGTGTTCCGCGCCCTGCAGGGGTTTACCGGCGGCGCGCTGATCCCGCTGGCGTTCACCCTGACCCTGATCAAGCTGCCCGAGCACCACCGCGCCAAAGGCATGGCGATGTTTGCCATGACCGCCACCTTCGCGCCGTCCATCGGTCCGACCATCGGCGGCTGGCTCACGGAAAACTGGGGCTGGGAATACATCTTCTACATCAACGTGCCGCCCGGGCTGCTGATGATCGCCGGGCTGCTCTACGGCCTGGAAAAAAAGGCGCCCCACTGGGAGTTGCTCAAAAGCACCGACTACGCCGGCATCGTCAGCCTCGCCATCGGCTTGGGCTGTTTGCAGGTGTTTCTGGAAGAAGGCCACCGCAAGGACTGGCTCGAATCGAACCTGATCGTCAGCCTGGGCAGCATCGCCCTGCTGAGCCTGATCACCTTCGTGATTGTGCAGCTGTCCAAACCCAACCCGCTGATCAACCTTGGCATCCTGGCCAATCGCAACTTCGGCCTGTCGAGCATTTCCAGCCTGGGGATGGGTGTCGGCTTGTATGGCTCGATCTATCTGTTGCCGTTGTACCTGGCGCAGATCCAGAACTACAACGCGCTGCAGATCGGCGAAGTGATCATGTGGATGGGCATTCCGCAGCTGTTCCTGATCCCGCTGGTGCCCAAGCTGATGAAATACGTGTCGCCCAAATGGCTGTGCGCCGTAGGCTTCGGGCTGTTCGGCCTGGCGAGTTTTTCCTCGGGGGTGCTCAACCCAGACTTTGCCGGCAGCCAGTTCAACCAGATCCAGATCATCCGCGCCCTCGGGCAGCCGTTGATCATGGTGACCATCTCGCTGATCGCCACGGCCTACATCCTGCCGCAGGACGCAGGGTCGGCTTCCAGCCTGTTCAACATCTTGCGCAACCTCGGCGGCGCCATCGGTATCGCGCTGCTGGCGACCTTGCTGGATGCGCGCACCAAGACCTATTTCGATTATTTACGCGAAGCGATCGTGCCGACCAACCCGCAGGTGGCGGAGCGGCTGGCGACGCTGACGGAACAGTTCGGCAACCCGACGGCGGCGCTGGGCAAACTCAGTGAGATTACGCACCAGCAGGCGCAGATCATGGCCTACAACGATGCGTTTCACTGCGTGGGGTTCGCGTTGGGCGTAAGCATGCTCGCGATCTTGTTGACCAAGACGTTGCCGGCGGGGCTTAAGGCTGGGGGGAGTCATTGAGACCGTGTCGCGCCTATCGGGAGCAAGCTCCCTCCCACATTTGACGGCATTTCAAGCTTGGGCATGCTGGTGACTTTGTTGACCAAGACGTTGCCGGCGGGGCTTGAGGCTGGGGGAGTCATTGAGACTGTGTCGCGCCTATCGGGAGCAAGCTCCCTCCCACACTTGATCGGGTTCCAACGTTGAAATGCGGTCAAATGTGGGAGGGGGCTTGCCCCCGATGAGGCCAGTACCGCCACCACCGATCAAACCGCCAACAGGCGCTCACGCAACTTGCCGATTTCATCGCGGGTTTGCGCCGCCGCTTCGAACTCCAGATCCCGCGCCAGCTGGTACATTTTCTCTTCCAACTGGCGGATACGCTTGGCGATCTCGCTCGGCGAGCGCAGTTCGTTTTCGTACTTGGCGCTTTCCTCGGCGGCCTTGGCCATGCCTTTGCGCTTCTTGCTGCGCGAGCCAGGCACGGTGGCGCCTTCCATGATATCGGCGACGTCCTTGAACACGCCTTTGGGCGTGATGCCGTTCGCCAGGTTGAAGGCGATCTGCTTGTCGCGACGGCGCTCGGTCTCGCCAATCGCCCGCTCCATGGAGCCGGTGATGCGGTCGGCGTAGAGAATCGCCCGGCCATTGAGGTTACGCGCCGCACGGCCGATGGTCTGGATCAGCGAACGCTCGGAGCGCAGGAAGCCCTCCTTGTCCGCGTCCAGAATCGCCACCAGCGACACTTCCGGCATGTCCAGGCCTTCGCGCAGCAGGTTGATCCCCACCAGCACATCGAAGGTGCCCAGGCGCAGGTCGCGGATGATCTCCACGCGCTCCACGGTGTCGATGTCCGAGTGCAGGTAGCGCACGCGCACGCCGTGGTCGGCCAGGTAGTCGGTCAAGTCTTCGGACATGCGCTTGGTCAGCGTGGTGACCAGCACCCGCTCTTCCAGGGCCACGCGCTTGCTGATTTCCGAGAGCAGGTCGTCGACCTGGGTCAACGCCGGGCGGATTTCGATCTGCGGGTCGACCAGGCCGGTCGGGCGCACCAGTTGCTCGATCACGCGCCCCGCATGCTCAGCCTCATAATTGCCGGGCGTCGCCGAGACGAAGATGGTCTGCGGGCTGATGCGTTCCCATTCGTCGAAGCGCATCGGCCGGTTGTCCAGCGCCGACGGCAGGCGGAAGCCGTATTCCACCAGGGTTTCCTTGCGCGAACGGTCGCCCTTATACATCGCGCCGACTTGCGGCACGCTGACGTGGGATTCGTCGATCACCAGCAGCGCGTCGTCCGGCAGGTAGTCGTAGAGCGTCGGCGGCGGCGCTCCGGATTCACGGCCCGAGAGGTAGCGCGAGTAGTTTTCGATGCCGTTGCAGTAACCCAGTTCCAGGATCATCTCCAGGTCGAAACGGGTGCGTTGTTCCAGGCGCTGGGCTTCCACCAGCTTGTTGTTGGCGCGCAGGTATTCCAGGCGCTCGGCCAGCTCGACCTTGATGCCCTCGACGGCGCCCATCAGGGTTTCGCGCGGCGTGACGTAGTGGCTTTTGGGGTAGAAGGTGAAACGCGGCAGTTTGCGGATCACTTCGCCGGTCAACGGGTCGAACGCCGACAGGCTCTCGACTTCATCGTCGAACAGCTCGATGCGGATCGCTTCCAGGTCGGACTCCGCCGGGTAGATGTCGATCACATCGCCGCGCACGCGGAAGGTGGCGCGGGCGAAGTCCATGTCGTTGCGCGTGTATTGCAAGCTCGTCAGCCGACGCAGCAGTTCGCGCTGGTCGAGTTTGTCGCCACGGTCGACGTGCAGCACCATCTTCAGATAGGTTTCCGGGCTGCCGAGGCCGTAGATGCACGACACCGTGGTGACGATGATCGCGTCCTTGCGCTCCAGCAGCGCCTTGGTCGCTGACAGACGCATCTGCTCGATGTGGTCGTTGATCGATGCGTCCTTCTCGATAAAGGTATCGGAGGACGGCACATAGGCTTCGGGCTGGTAGTAGTCGTAGTAGGAAACGAAGTACTCCACCGCGTTGTTCGGGAAGAACGCCTTGAACTCGCCATACAACTGCGCGGCCAGGGTTTTGTTCGGTGCCAGTACCAGGGTCGGGCGGTTGATCTGCGCGATCACGTTGGCGATGCTGAACGTCTTGCCCGAACCGGTCACCCCGAGCAGCGTCTGGTGCGACAGGCCCGCTTCGATGCCTTCGACCATCTGGCGAATCGCTTCGGGTTGATCGCCGGCGGGTTCAAAGCGGGTGACGAGCTGGAAATCCGACATAACGTACCTCTTTCAAGTCACCCCCGGCTGCACTCCACCAAGGACGAAAAAAGCTCAGCGACCCGCGAATTTTCATCGCAGGTTGCAGGAAAAAACCATGATAGCTGTAGAAGTGGTGACGAATGTGCCGGGTTTCAAGGCAATCGTCCGACCTGCCGTCTACGCTCAAGGTTGGATTAAGACTGACGGTCGGTAAATAAACCGAAAAACTTGGCCGAAAAGCCGTTTCGGTTGTCGCCCTTGACCGTGATGGCCTCTATACTAGCTCCCCGTTTGTGCACCGCTCTAGTGCATTCGGCTGGAGCGCGACACGTCCCTCCTTTCCCCCAAAGAGCTGCCGCAAAAATGAGCCTGTTCTCCGCTGTCGAAATGGCACCACGCGATCCAATCCTGGGCCTCAACGAAGCATTCAACGCCGATACACGAACCACCAAGGTCAACCTTGGCGTGGGCGTTTACTGCAACGAGGAGGGGAAGATTCCACTCTTGCGTGCCGTTGCCGAAGCGGAAGCCATTCGCGTGGCGCAACACGCCGCCCGTGGCTACCTGCCGATCGACGGGATCGTGGCCTACGACCAGGCTGTGCAAAAGCTGCTGTTTGGTGCTGACTCGCCGCTGCTGAGCGCTGGCCGTGTGATTACCGCACAAGCGGTCGGCGGCACCGGCGCGCTGAAGATCGGTGCAGACTTCCTCAAGCAACTGCTGCCCAATGCCGTGGTTGCCATCAGCGACCCAAGCTGGGAAAACCACCAGGCGCTGTTCGAAAAAGCCGGCTTCCCGGTGCAGACCTACCGCTACTACGACGCCGCCACCCACGACGTGAACCGTGCCGGCCTGCTCGCCGACCTCAACGCCCTGCCGCCGCAATCGATCGTGGTGCTGCACGCCTGCTGCCATAACCCGACCGGCGTCGACCTGAGCCCGGCCGACTGGCAACAAGTTCTGGACGTGGTCAAGGCGAAAAACCTGGTGCCGTTCCTCGACATGGCCTACCAGGGTTTTGGTGATGGCATTTACGAAGACGCCGCCGCAGTGCGCCTGTTCGCGGAATCGGGCCTGACGTTCTTTGTATCGAGCTCGTTCTCCAAGTCGTTCTCCCTGTACGGCGAACGCGTGGGCGCGCTGTCGATCGTCAGCGAATCCAAGGAAGAAAGCGCGCGCATCCTGTCCCAGGTCAAGCGCGTGATCCGCACCAACTACTCCAACCCGCCGACCCACGGCGCGGCGGTCGTGGCCGCAGTGCTGAACAACCCTGAGCTGCGCGCCCAGTGGGAAGCCGAGCTGGCGGAGATGCGCCTGCGCATCCGTGGCATGCGCGAGCAGATGGTCGCCGAACTGGCCAAGGCTGCGCCGGGCCACGACTTCAGCTTCGTCGGTCGCCAGCGTGGGATGTTCTCCTACTCCGGCCTCACCGTTGAGCAAGTCACCCGTCTGCGCACCGAGTTTGGCATCTACGCGCTGGACACCGGGCGTATCTGTGTGGCCGCGTTGAACCAGTCGAACATTGGTGCGGTAACGAAGGCGATTGTTCAGGTTCTATAAACCTGGCGGCGCTGAACGAAGGGAAGCTACGGCTTCCCTTTTTAATGCCTGTCAGAAAACGCCCTGCTCCCCTAGACTGAACTCCGACTGCCCCTTTGCTGTGAGAGCCCTATGAGAAACGACGACCTGGACCTGCGTGCCGACCGCGACGAACTGGACCACTTCACCCCGCGCGCGCCGCAAGCCAAGCGCCAGAAAAGCCTGGTTTTGCAAGTGGCCCTCGGCGTATTCCTCGGCGGGTTGGCCCTGTGGCTGGTGCAATTGGGTGCGACAGCGATAATGGCCAAATTGGCGATGGGTACCCTGCAATTCGGCGGCTGATGATGATTGAAAGGTGGAAGGGGCAAGCCCCCTCCCACAGTGGTTTTATGGGGTTGCCAGGACGCGTTCCTCCAGTAACCTTACGAAACTGTTTAGGCTTTGCGACACCGTGCCTCGGCGCCAGATCAACCAAGTGTGCAAGACGCGGAAACTGTCCGTCAGCGGCCACACACTCACCGTGGTAAACCCCGGCATGCTTTCCAACATGCTGCGCGGCATCAGCGCCAGGCCGGCCCCGGCGCTGACGCAGGCAAGCATGCCGTGGTAAGACTCCATCTCGAAAATCCGCCCCGGCACCGCGCCGTCCTGTGCGAACCAGCGCTCGAAGTGGTGGCGGTACGAACAGTTGGAGCGAAAGGTATAGATGCTTTCCCCGTTCACATCCTGCCCGCGGGTGATCGGCGCGTGATGCAGCGGTGCAATCACCACCATCTCCTCCTCGAACACCGCCAGGCCCTCCAGGGTGGCATGCAACACCGGTCCATCGACGAATGCCGCCGCCAGACGCCCCGACAACACGCCTTCGATCATCGTACCCGAGGGCCCGGTACTCAGGTCCAGCTCGACCTTGGCGTGCTTCTGGTTATATGCCGCCAGCAATGCGGGAATACGTACCGCTGCGGTGCTTTCCAGCGAACCGAGGGCAAACGCGCCCTGGGGCTCCTCCCCCGCCACCGTCGCACGGGCTTCCTGTACCAGGTCGAGAATACGCCGCGCATAGCCGAGGAAATTCCACCCGGCCGGGGACAGACGCAGGCGGCTCTTCTCGCGGATAAACAGCGCAACGCCAAGATCCTGCTCCAGTTGCTTGATGCGCGTGGTCAGGTTGGACGGCACCCGATGAATCAACTGCGCGGCGGCGCTGATGCTGCCTTGCTCGGCAACGGCCTTGAAGATTTCCAGCTGCACCAGGTCCAAATCATTCTCCAATCGTGAACGTATTGCTTAATATTATTCACTTTCCAGAAAAGATATAGCCCCTTACGCTGATTCCAATCCAAACCTTCAGCAGGACGGTGCCATGAACGCTATCGCTCACCAGACCCACGCCCTCTCGATCAACCCCGCCACCGGCGAAACGGTCGGCAGTTACCCGTATGAAAACGAGGCCCAGCTGGACGCCACCCTCAACCGCGCGACCGCCGCTTTCCGCACCTGGCGCCGCCAGCCGCTCAGCCAGCGCGCAGAGCGGTTGCAGGCCCTGGCCGGCGCGCTGCGTGAGCAAGCCGAAGCGATGGCGCAGATGATCACCCTGGAAATGGGCAAACCCATCGTCCAGGCCCGCGCCGAAATCGAGAAATGTGCGCAACTCAGCGAATGGTACGCCGCCCACGGTCCAGCCATGCTCGCCGCGGAACCGACGCTGGTGGACAACGGCAGCGCGCACATCGAATACCGCCCGCTGGGCCCGATCCTCGCGGTGATGCCGTGGAACTTCCCGGTCTGGCAAGTCCTGCGCGGCGCCGTGCCGACGCTGCTCGCCGGCAACACTTACGTGCTCAAACACGCACCGAACGTGATGGGCAGCGCCTACCTGATGAAAGCGGCGTTCCACAAAGCCGGCTTTGCCGAAGGCCTGTTCGAAGTGCTCAACGTGACCCAGGACGGTGTTTCCAAAACCATCGCCGACCCACGCATCGCCGCCGTCACCCTCACCGGTAGCGTGCGCGCCGGTATGGCCATCGGCGCCCAGGCCGGTGCCGCGCTGAAGAAATGCGTGCTCGAACTGGGCGGCTGCGACCCGTTCATCGTGCTCAACGACGCCGACCTCGACGCCGCCGTCCAGGCCGCGGTGATCGGCCGTTTCCAGAACAGCGGCCAAGTCTGCGCCGCGGCCAAGCGCCTGATCATCGAAGCCGGCGTGGTGGACGCCTTCACCGCCAAGTTCGTCGAAGCCAGCCGCCAACTGGTGATGGGCGACCCGACCTCAACCCATACCTACGTCGGCCCGATGGCCCGCTTCGACCTGCGCGACGAACTGCACGGCCAGGTCCAGGCGACCCTGGCAGAAGGCGCGACTCTGCTGCTGGGCGGCGACAAAGTGCCCGGCGCCGGCAACTACTACGCACCGACCGTACTGGCCGACGTCACCGACCAGATGACCTCGTTCAAACAAGAGCTGTTCGGCCCCGTCGCCTCCATCATCAGCGCCCGCGACGCCGATCACGCCGTGGCCCTGGCCAACGACAGCGAGTTCGGCCTGACCGCGAGCATCTTCACCCGCGACTCGGCGAAAGCACGCGAGATCGCCGACCAGCTGGAAACCGGCGGGATCTTCGTCAACGCCTTCAGCGTGTCCGACCCGCGGGTGGCGTTTGGCGGCGTGAAGAAAAGCGGCTTTGGGCGGGAGTTGTCGCACTTTGGCGTGCGGGAATTCTGCAATGCGCAGACGGTGTGGCTGGATCGCAAATAATCCACAGCAATCCCTGCGGCAAGGGAGCGTGATCCCGCGGGGCTGCGCAGCAGGCTCAGCAGCGGATATGCCGGCGCACGCACTGCACCAGCCCGTCCAGCGCCTCTGACTTCACTGGCGCGAGCACACAGACCGTGTGCTCGCGCTCACCTTCGGTCACGGTCAGGGTGTAATGCACCTGGCCTGGATTACCGGGTTCCGGCGCGGTGCTTTGCGGCAACTGAAAGAAGTGTGAAGCCTCGATCAGTTGCCGCAACTCTTGCTGGTCCGCCTCGGGCAGCGTCTCCAGTTCCACGGTGTTCGGTCGGGCCAGGCCCGGGAAAAACGCGGGTCCCCCAATTTCCTTGATCGAAATTTGCATGGCTGTTCCTCACCGCCCAGGCGGGTTGTCAGACGTTAATGCCCACTGCTTTCCAGCCTTCCTTCACCGCCTTGTGCTCGGCCTTGCCAGCACCGTACAGCCGACCGGCAATGTCGTAGGTGATGCGCGCGAAACGCAGAAACCCCGCGTTCGGCCGCAACCGCGCATCGCGTAACGCGTCATACCAGATACGCCCTGCGCGCTCCCAGGCAAACCCGCCGATCTTCGTGGCTACCTGATAGAACGCATGGTTGGGAATACCGGAATTGATATGCACCCCGCCGTTGTCCTCATAGGTCTGCACGAAATCGTCCATATGCCCAGGCTGAGGGTCCTTGCCCAGCAGCTTGTCATCGAACGCGGTGCCCGGCGCTTTCATCGAGCGCAACGCAGTGCCTTTGATTTTCTTGGTAAACAACCCTTTGCCGATCAACCAATCCGCATCTTGCGCCGTTTGCTGCAGCGCGTACTGCTTGATCAGTGAGCCGAACACGTCGGACAGCGACTCGTTCAACGCACCGGATTGATTGAAATACATCAGCTTGGCCTCATCCTCGGTCACACCGTGGGCCAACTCATGGCCAATGACATCAAGGGCTATCGTGAACCGGTTGAATAGTTGCTGATCGCCATTACCAAACACCATCTGGCTCGAGTTCCAGAATGCATTGTTGTAGTTCTGGCCAAAATGAACGGTCGCGTCCAGCGCCATACCGGCGTCGTCTATGGAGTTGCGGTCGAAGACCTGATCGAAAAAATCGAATGTGGCGCCCAACCCATCGTAGGCCTCGTCCACCGCCACATCACCACTGACGGGTTGCCCTTCGCCACGGATCAACTTGCCCGGCAGGCTATCGGCGCCCTCGGCGCTGTAGATCGAACGCCGTTTTTCGGCGCCCATGGGCAGGGCCATGTGGGCGGCCCCTTTGGCGGGTACGGCAACCATGCGCAACGAACGGAACGTGCTGTCTTTGGCGCGTGTGCGTAACGCGACTTCCCGTTGCGCTTTATCGCCGTTGCGGGCGATCTGGTCGAGCATGTATGGCGGGATCAGGCAGAAAATCGGGTTGCGATGCTGGCGAACACACATTGGCTGGCTCCATTTTGGCGTGGGGTGAACGTCCGGGTAACCGTTCAAGAATAGTCCTGCCGTGGCGGCTTGGGCCAAATTGTCATGAAGCTATGCTGCAGTAGTGTTAATCCGAGGACTGCGAGGAACTTACAATGCCCCCACGCGCCACCAAAATCGACCTTTCGCACCGCCCCCGGCTCGCCGACCTGCGCCCGTTGCTCGCGGCTGGCCCCAGCCTCATGGAGGCCAGGGCGGCGACTGCGCGTGTCACCGCGGCCAAGGACCTGCAGGACCGGCGCGGCTACGCTGAAGCGTTTCTCGACCGCTTCGTGGTGCCATGGCCCACGGTGGATGAAGCCCTGCTGGCTGACGTACAGCCGCTGCGCCTGGACTACACGCATTTCTCAGTGACCATGTCGCGCTCGAGGCGACTGGCACTCTACGTGGGCGCCAATATCGATGGCGCACAGCATGTGGATATCATCCGCAGCAACGACGCCTGGGCCTACGACGGCCGCCTGCCCATCAGCGCACAGGTGGGTGATGCGCTCTACACCGACAATGGCCTGGACCGCGGTCATCTGGTGCGCCGACAGGACCCCAACTGGGGTGACGCGGCCAACATCGCCAATGCCGACACCTTCCACTTCACCAACTGCTCACCGCAGATGAGCGGGTTCAACCAGAAGACCTGGCTGGAACTCGAGGACTACATTCTCGATAACACACAACGCTGGAAAGCCCGGGCCACGGTGTTTACCGGCCCGGTGTTGGCGGACGACGACCGCGTCTACCGGGGCGTTAAAATCCCCAAAGCGTTCTGGAAAGTGGTCGCCTACCTCAGCGACGACGGCAAGCCCTGCGCCAGCGCCTACATGATCGACCAAAACCGCGAGCTGGGTCAGCTCGACCTCATGTTCGGCCAGCTCAGAACCTACCAGCGCAGCGTGATTCAGATCGAACGCTTGACCGGTATCCGCTTCGCCAACCTGGCCGACTACGATGGTTTCAGCAATGAAGAGCGCGCCACGGGGACGCGAATTGAAGCGCTGATCCAGGGCCCTGAAGATATTCGTCTGTAACCGGACGACCTAAGGCTATATCGCCCCGCCGTGATCGACTACCATACCGCGCCGGTTCCCAAACGGGACTAATAGGGAATCCGAAGCGCGGTACACCGCGCCAATCGGAACTGCCCCCGCAACTGTAGATGCCGAGCCCGCTCCCCCACTGCCACTGGACCCCGTCCGGGAAGGCCGGAGCGTGGCGACGACGCATCAGTCAGGAGACC
Organism: Pseudomonas veronii; assembly: GCF_002028325.1. Classification (NCBI taxonomy): domain Bacteria; kingdom Pseudomonadati; phylum Pseudomonadota; class Gammaproteobacteria; order Pseudomonadales; family Pseudomonadaceae; genus Pseudomonas; species Pseudomonas veronii. The sequence continues at coordinate 4,780,277 of NZ_CP018420.1, forward strand.
TGCCGGCCCAGCAAAATCACTAACCGGCGGGGTGTCCGGGAAGGACATCCTTGCCTGCCTCACCCGCAGCGGTCGAGGGCGTGTTTCCGAACCGTACACCCCCTGTTCCAGGTACGGCTCCAAGGAGATTGCCCAATGCTGCCACGCGTTACCGCCCTGCTCACCGGCCTGGGCCTGTGTGCCCTGGCCCAAGCGGCCCCCACTCAGTACCCGCTGACGGTGGAGAACTGCGGCAGCAGCCTGACCTTCGCGCAAGCGCCCGCCCGCGCCGTGACCATCGGCCAGGCTGCCACCGAAATGCTCTATGCCCTCGGCGTGGGCGATAGAGTGGTCGGCACGTCGCTGTGGTTCAACAACGTGCTGCCACAGTTCAAGGCGCTGAACGACGGCATCGAACGCCTGGCCAATAACGAACCGAGCTTCGAGTCGGTGATCGCCAAGCGCCCGCAACTGGTGGCGGCCGAGCTGGAATGGGTGGTCGGCCCGCAAGGCGTGGTGGGCACCCGCGAGCAGTTTCATGAGTTGAAGATCCCCACCTACCTGCTGCCCTCCGACTGCGAAGCCAAGAACAACCGGGTGGGCGCCGACGGCACGCGGCTGGAGCCGTTCCGCATCGACACGATCTACAAGGGCATCCGCCAGTTGGCGGAGATTTTCGACGTGCAGGATCGCGGCCAGCAACTCAACGATGAACTCAAGGCGCGCCTGGCCAAGTCCGTCGCCACCGTGCAAGCCAAGGGGCTCAAGCAGGCCAGCGCGCTGGTGTGGTTTTCCAGCGCCGAGATGGCCAGCGATCCCTATGTGGCCGGTCACAAGGGTGTCCCCGAGTTCATGCTGCAAACGCTCGGCCTGCGCAACGTGGTGCAGTCTGATGAGGAATGGCCCGCCGTCGGCTGGGAAACCATCGCCAAGGCCAACCCCACCGTGCTGGTGATCGCCCGCATGGACCGCCGCCGCTACCCGGCCGACGATCATGCACAGAAGCTCGCCTTCCTGCGCAGCGACCCGGTGACGCGCAACATGGACGCGGTGAAACACAACCGCATCATCATCCTCGACGCCATGGCCCTGCAGGCCAGCGTGCGGACCTTCGAGGGTCTTGAACAACTGGCTGCGGCCATCGACGGCTACGACCTGCCGAAATGATACGAACCCTACTCGCCCTGGTATTGCTACTGATCGCCGTGCTCGCCGGCGTGGCCATCGGCGAAACCGCCATCGCACCGCAGGTGGTGTTGCAGGTACTCGCCAACAAACTGTGGGCGGCCGGCTACGTGCTGGACCCGATCGATGAAGGCGTGGTGTGGAACTACCGCCTGACCCGCGCCCTGGTCGCCGCCGCATGCGGGGCCGGGCTGGCCACCTGCGGGGTGATTTTGCAGTCGTTGTTGCGCAACCCCCTGGCCGATCCTTACCTGCTGGGCATCAGCGCCGGCGCTTCGACCGGCGCAGTCCTGGTGGTGCTGATGGGCGTCGGCGGCGGCTTGGTTTCGCTGTCGGTCGGTGCGTTCGGCGGAGCGATGGCGGCGTTTGCGCTGGTGGTATTGCTCGCACGGGCCAGCGGTTCGTCCAGCGGCACCGGGCAGATCATCCTCGCAGGCATTGCCGGCTCGCAGCTGTTCAATGCGCTCACCGCGTTCCTGATCACCAAGTCGGCCAGCTCCGAACAGGCGCGCGGCATTCTGTTCTGGCTGCTGGGCAACCTCAGCGGCGTGCGTTGGCCGTCGGTGTGGCTGGCGGTGCCGGTGGCGGTCGCCGGGTTGGCGGTGTGCCTGTGGCATCGTCGGGCGCTGGATGCGTTCACCTTTGGGCGCGACTCGGCGGCCTCCCTCGGCATCCCGGTGCGCCGCGTGCAATGGGTGCTGGTGGGCTGCGCGGCGCTGGTCACGGCGGTGATGGTATCGATTGTCGGCTCCATCGGTTTTGTCGGGCTGGTGATTCCCCATGCCGCGCGCCTGCTGCTCGGCACCGGGCACTCGCGCCTGTTGCCGGCCAGCGCATTGGGCGGCGCGCTGTTTTTGATTGCAGCGGATGTACTGTCGCGCACCTTGATCAAGGGCCAGGTGATTCCGGTCGGCGTGGTCACTGCGCTGGTCGGCGCGCCGGTGTTTGCACTGATTCTGATCGGCCGGAGAAACCCTCGATGAGTGCGCCGGTATTGAGCTGCAGCGGGCTGGGCTTCAAGGTGCGGGAAGCCGAGTTGCTGCGGGATATCCACCTGGAGGTGGCGCCCGGCGAAACCCTCGGGATCGTCGGCCCGAACGGCTCGGGTAAATCCACCTTGCTCAAACTGTTGGCCGGGTTGCGTACCCCCGCTCATGGCGAAGTACGCCTGGGTGGCGAGCGCCTGGGCGAACTGCCCCGCCGCACCGTGGCACAACGTCTGGCCGTGGTGGAACAACAGGCCGACACCGACGATGCCATTCGGGTGTTCGACGCTGTCGCATTGGGCCGCACCCCGTGGCTGTCAGCGCTGAGCCCGTGGTCCGAGGCAGACGATCGCATCGTGCGCCAGGCGCTGCACGACGTGGACGCCATGCACTTGAGCAACCGCGCCTGGCGCAGCCTCTCCGGCGGTGAGCGCCAACGCGTACACATCGCCCGCGCCCTGGCGCAACGGCCACAGATTCTGGTGTTGGATGAGCCGACCAACCACCTGGATATTCAGCATCAACTGTCGATTCTCAAGGGCGTGCAGGCGTTACCCGTGACGACCTTGATCGCCCTGCACGATCTCAACCAGGCACTGACCTGTGATCGCCTGGCCGTGCTGGACCGCGGGCGTTTGGTGGCGCTGGGCAAGCCGCAGGACGTGCTGACGCCGCAGCGGCTGCAGGACACCTTCGGGGTGCAGGCGCACTACCTGACGGACCCGTTTGACGGGGCGCAGATTCTGCGACTGCGCGCTTAACGGCAACACCGTTCAAATGTCGGCGCTGTCGAGCCCGGCGAGGCGGCGATGGGATCAGCGCGCAGCACCTGCCGAACGGCCGCGCGCGCTGGGCTAATCCTCGACAATCCTCAGCCAAGGCCATCGCGCCTGATAGCTGCGCGCCTTCTGCGCAAACAACTCCGGCTCAGGATTGATCGGGTTGATCCTGAGCAGGCCCTGCTCCATATCAGTCAAACCAAACGGCGCATACACCTCGCCCGTCGCCACATCCAGCCCGATGCACGTCCCGGCCACCAGGTAACGATCAATCCCGGCGCGCGCGGAGTGCAGCTGCGGATACGGTCGGCCAAACCGCTGGCCATACCAAAGGTGAACGCGCGCCTGATTCTTCACTTCAATTTCTACCTCCAAATCCTCGAACAGCCGCTGTGCAGCGCGAATGACCACGTCTTCGGCCTCCCAGGAAAGGTCCGGGTCGAAGTAAAAAACGTCGTAGTCCTTTACCCCCTGGTCAGCAGGCAGATTCGACTGATGATTCCAAACAGCCTGGAACAGACAGCCCGCGGTCAGCATGCACTGGTTCACACCAAGGGCCGGCAGGCGCGCGGTGATCTCGGCGTTGATGGGGTTGGCCATGGCCAACTCGAGAAAGGTTTCGACGGTCAATGTCATGTTCAATCCTTTGCAGTGGGCACCTGTCCTGGGGAGCCAACAGTACAACAACGCGGGTTACGCTTTCACGTAACGGCCTCTTCTTCACGTCATCAAAATTCGCTAAGGTGCCTCGACACACCGCTCCCCTATTGCCCTCACCGAGACGCCGACCTTGGCCCATTCCCCGACTGATCGCCCCGCCAGCTCCTGGTCGGTGTTTCTGATTTTCCTGCGCTTGGGGCTCACCTCCTTCGGTGGCCCCGTCGCACACCTGGGTTACTTTCGCGACGAGTTCGTCACCCGGCGCCGCTGGCTGAGCGAGCGCAGTTATGGGGATTTGGTCGCGCTGTGCCAATTCCTGCCCGGCCCGGCCAGCAGCCAGGTAGGTATCGCGCTGGGTCTGTCGCGGGCTGGCTACGGTGGGGCGCTGGCGGCATGGTTGGGGTTTACGCTGCCGTCGGCCGTTGTGCTGATCCTGTTCGCCTTGGGCATTGCCCAGCACAGCACGGCGCTCCCGCCGGGTGCGCTGCATGGCCTTAAGGTGGTGGCCGTCGCCGTGGTCGCCCAAGCCGTGTGGGGCATGGCGCGCAATCTGTGTAGCGACGCAGCGCGCATCACCGTGATGCTGATCGCGGCGTGCGTGGCCCTGCTGCAAACCTCGGCGTGGGGCCAGGTCGCCGTGATCAGCGCGGCGGCGCTGGCGGGCCTGCTGCTGTTCAAGCCCACGCCACCGGCCGCGCACGATGCGTTACCCGTGACGCTCAGCCGCCGCGCGGGGGCGATGTGGTTGTCGCTGTTTGTGCTGGTGTTGGCCGGCCTGCCGATCCTGGCCCAACTGATCCCCAATCAGGGCCTGGCGATGACCGACGCGTTCTACCGCAGCGGCTCGCTGGTGTTCGGCGGCGGCCACGTGGTGCTGCCGCTGCTGCAGGCCGAAGTCGTGCCCACCGGCTGGGTGAGCAACGATGTCTTCCTCGCCGGCTATGGCGCCGCCCAGGCCATGCCCGGCCCCTTGTTCACCTTCGCCGCGTTCCTCGGCGCGTCGATGAGCCAGGCCCCGAGCGGCTGGCTCGGCGGCCTGCTCTGCCTGCTGGCCATCTTCGCCCCGTCGTTTTTACTGGTGCTCGGCGCACTGCCCTTCTGGGAAAGCCTGCGCCGCAGCCCGCGCACCCAGGCCGCCCTTGCGGGCGTGAACGCTGCGGTGGTGGGGCTGTTGCTGGCGGCGCTGTACCAGCCGGTATGGACCAGTGCGATCTTCAGCGCACGGGATTTCGGCCTGGCCCTGGTCGGCCTGGTGGCGTTGATGGTGTGGAAGCTGCCACCGTGGCTGGTGGTTGTCGGAAGCGGCGCGCTCGGATGGTTATTGAGTCTTGCCCTGTAACACGTCCACCGCGCCTTGCTGCTTGACCTGTCCGAAGACCTCGGCGGCTGACGACTAGCCCTTCAACTCACTCGCGCGATTGCTCGCCGCGTCGTCGTAAGCCACATACAACGACTCGGCGATTTGGCTCTTGATGGCTTTGGTGGACTCGAGGCCCAAGACAAAACCTTCGGCTTTGCCGCCGGCACGGTTGAGTTCTTCGTGGGTGGAGGCACCGGTGATGGCGTCGAGGAGTTTGGAGGCGTGAGGGCCGACACCTTTGGGAAGGGAGATTTGGTCGATGGTCATTGCGAAGCCTTTATGAAAAATGGACGGTAGCGCGTGGACCACTGCCGGGCTGGCATGGTAGACCTGTTTGTCGAGAAAGGGGCTGCTTTCGGCCCAAAACCGGACATCGAGTGTCTACAGATTCAGTGGCCCTTTCCGACCGCCCAAAACAAAACCCCTGTCTGCGTAAGCAAACAGGGGTTCTGGAATTTAATCTTGACGATGACCTACTCTCACATGGGGAAACCCCACACTACCATCGGCGATGCATCGTTTCACTGCTGAGTTCGGGATGGGATCAGGTGGTTCCAATGCTCTATGGTCGTCAAGAAATTCGGGTACTGAGTCGTGGCCTGTTGGCCTCGCTTCAGCAAATTGGGTATGCGATAGTTTTCGGTGTTTTGTAAGAGTCGAACTTTCGGTTCGTTTCGTCTTCACACACCGCAATCTGGTCTCTTTCGAGTTCGCAAATTGCTTGGGTGTTATATGGTCAAGCCTCACGGGCAATTAGTATTGGTTAGCTCAACGCCTCACAGCGCTTACACACCCAACCTATCAACGTCGTAGTCTTCGACGGCCCTTCAGGGGACTCAAGGTCCCAGTGAGATCTCATCTTGAGGCTAGTTTCCCGCTTAGATGCTTTCAGCGGTTATCTATTCCGAACATAGCTACCCGGCAATGCCACTGGCGTGACAACCGGAACACCAGAGGTTCGTCCACTCCGGTCCTCTCGTACTAGGAGCAGCCCCTCTCAAATCTCAAACGTCCACGGCAGATAGGGACCGAACTGTCTCACGACGTTCTAAACCCAGCTCGCGGACCACTTTAAATGGCGAACAGCCATACCCTTGGGACCGGCTTCAGCCCCAGGATGTGATGAGCCGACATCGAGGTGCCAAACACCGCCGTCGATATGAACTCTTGGGCGGTATCAGCCTGTTATCCCCGGAGTACCTTTTATCCGTTGAGCGATGGCCCTTCCATACAGAACCACCGGATCACTAAGACCTACTTTCGTACCTGCTCGACGTGTCTGTCTCGCAGTCAAGCGCGCTTTTGCCTTTATACTCTACGACCGATTTCCGACCGGTCTGAGCGCACCTTCGTACTCCTCCGTTACTCTTTAGGAGGAGACCGCCCCAGTCAAACTACCCACCATACACTGTCCTCGATCCGGATAACGGACCTGAGTTAGAACCTCAAAGTTGCCAGGGTGGTATTTCAAGGTTGGCTCCACGCGAACTGGCGTCCACGCTTCAAAGCCTCCCACCTATCCTACACAAGCAAATTCAAAGTCCAGTGCAAAGCTATAGTAAAGGTTCACGGGGTCTTTCCGTCTAGCCGCGGATACACTGCATCTTCACAGCGATTTCAATTTCACTGAGTCTCGGGTGGAGACAGCGCCGCCATCGTTACGCCATTCGTGCAGGTCGGAACTTACCCGACAAGGAATTTCGCTACCTTAGGACCGTTATAGTTACGGCCGCCGTTTACCGGGGCTTCGATCAAGAGCTTCGCGTTAGCTAACCCCATCAATTAACCTTCCGGCACCGGGCAGGCGTCACACCCTATACGTCCACTTTCGTGTTTGCAGAGTGCTGTGTTTTTAATAAACAGTCGCAGCGGCCTGGTATCTTCGACCGGCATGAGCTTACGGAGCAAGTCCTTCACCCTCACCGGCGCACCTTCTCCCGAAGTTACGGTGCCATTTTGCCTAGTTCCTTCACCCGAGTTCTCTCAAGCGCCTTGGTATTCTCTACCCAACCACCTGTGTCGGTTTGGGGTACGGTTCCTGGTTACCTGAAGCTTAGAAGCTTTTCTTGGAAGCATGGCATCAACCACTTCGTCATCTAAAAGATAACTCGTCATCAGCTCTCGGCCTTAGAATCCCGGATTTACCTAAGATTCCAGCCTACCACCTTAAACTTGGACAACCAACGCCAAGCTGGCCTAGCCTTCTCCGTCCCTCCATCGCAATAACCAGAAGTACAGGAATATTAACCTGTTTTCCATCGACTACGCTTTTCAG
>NZ_CP018420.1:4790000-6852809 GCF_002028325.1 Pseudomonas veronii
ACCCTCTACCATACTCTAGTCAGTCAGTTTTGAATGCAGTTCCCAGGTTGAGCCCGGGGATTTCACATCCAACTTAACTAACCACCTACGCGCGCTTTACGCCCAGTAATTCCGATTAACGCTTGCACCCTCTGTATTACCGCGGCTGCTGGCACAGAGTTAGCCGGTGCTTATTCTGTCGGTAACGTCAAAACAATCACGTATTAGGTAACTGCCCTTCCTCCCAACTTAAAGTGCTTTACAATCCGAAGACCTTCTTCACACACGCGGCATGGCTGGATCAGGCTTTCGCCCATTGTCCAATATTCCCCACTGCTGCCTCCCGTAGGAGTCTGGACCGTGTCTCAGTTCCAGTGTGACTGATCATCCTCTCAGACCAGTTACGGATCGTCGCCTTGGTGAGCCATTACCTCACCAACTAGCTAATCCGACCTAGGCTCATCTGATAGCGCAAGGCCCGAAGGTCCCCTGCTTTCTCCCGTAGGACGTATGCGGTATTAGCGTCCGTTTCCGAACGTTATCCCCCACTACCAGGCAGATTCCTAGGCATTACTCACCCGTCCGCCGCTCTCAAGAGAAGCAAGCTTCTCTCTACCGCTCGACTTGCATGTGTTAGGCCTGCCGCCAGCGTTCAATCTGAGCCATGATCAAACTCTTCAGTTCAAACATCTTTGGGTTTTTAAGAAACCCTAAACTTGGCTCAGCAATCGTTGGTTACATCTTTGATTTCTCGCGGAGTAACTTGTGATGCTGATAATCTTGTTGACTATCAGTCTGACTCCACAAGCACCCACACGAATTGCTTGATTCAGTTGTTAAAGAGCGGTTGGTTAAGATCTTTCGTCTCAACCGAGGAGCGCACTCTACAGCACACTCTTCGAAGTAGCAACCCTAAAAGTTTTTAATTTTATCAACAAAATCAATTACTTAAGCCAGACCAGCAGCGAACTGCTCGTTAGCGGGAGGCAAATAATACAGGATTAAATTACGTGGTCAACCCCCGCCTGAAAATTCTTTTCCCTACTCAGGCTCGGGAGTCTGAGTAGGGCAAGTAGCTGTCCAGCGGCGCGGCCCCAAACCTCAGCCTGGCTGATCGGCCGTCATGCGGCCCGCGCCCGACGCTGCTGCGCCGTAGAGTTCATGCGCCTTGTACCAGAGGTCGTACAGGTCGTCTGCCATGCGCTCTGCCGCTTGCGCTCGCGTCCCCGATGCAAGCAGTGTCATCAGGTGCTCGTCGCTGGGGTGTTTCATATTGAGTTCGGTGGTGAAGCGCCAGAGCAAGCCATTTTCGCTGACGCCATCGTTCTCCAACAACAGCGTCAACATTTCCAGTTGCCCGAAATCGCGAGGATGGGATTCGGCATCGCAGCAATAGCCACAATAGAAGCGATGATTGAGCTCGATGTAGACCGAGCCCGCCATAAAGCCCAGCTCGTAGTGAAGGCCGTAATAACGGTTATCCCTGGCCGCGCTGTAGTAACGGTCGATAACCGCCGCGGTGGGCGCTTCAGAGGGCTTGGGCAGCGCGGGGTATTTATCTTCGACGCACTTGGCAACGGCTTGCCAGAGTTCCAGTTGCAGGTCTTTGAGCGTCTCGGTGAAGGCTCTCTGCAGGTCCTTGACCACGAGCAGGTTGTTGTCCTGGCGTAACGTCTGCTTGAGCGCGTCCATGTAGGCGTGTCCTTGGTTCTGGAAAGTCAGTTTTGCGATGAGGTCGATGTACTGCAGCAGGCTTTCTCGCACGCCCGCTTCGCGGATCACCCAAGGTTGGCATTGCGCAAGCCAGGGCAGGATGTCGGCGGCGTAGCTGATACGTTGGTAGTCGATCCCCAGGCAACTGCGCGTGTCGGCGTCGCGCCCGTCCAGGGTGAGGTACAACGGCGGGAACGTCTGGTAGCCCTCGCCCTGGAGCGCTTCCAGGTAACGGTGCAACTGGGCGTCCTGGTCCTCGGCGTTGAGCTTGTTCTCAATGATGATCGCCTGGCGCTTGCCGTTGCGGATCAGGATGTCGACATTGCGGTACTCGACATCCACCGTGACAGCGCGACAATCGAAGCCTTCTATATTCAACGCCGCGAGCCACAGCTCCAGCAGTTTCCCGCCCGCGGCGTGGGCGCCCTTGGGGTTAAGCAAAAAAGCCAGATAGCGAGAGTGCAGGCGGACCTCGTCCGAAGCGCTGCGCAACAGCGTGAACAGATTGAAGGGTTCAGGGCGATGAAGCGTGGCCCTGAGTGAGGCGGCGCGAGTGATCAATAGGTGCAAGGCTCATCTCCTTGTGCTTGCGATGCCTGAGGATGAGGCATTGTGCCACTATTTTATGACACCGCACCGTCAAAATCGGGCCCATTGTTTTTAGCTGATATCATTCGAGAATTGACCAGGTGGGTGAGACCAACATGAACCGTCGTAAAAAGATCAATCAGCTATTAAAGGCCAACGCGAAAAAGGCCAGTGCCAAATTGGCGCCGAAAACCAAGGACAAGTACATCAGCAAGGCTGACCGATTGAAACTCGAAGTAGAGTCCAGTCAGGACACAAACTAGACCGGCTTACACCCGGCGGCCTATTCAGCTCAGGCGGAAACGTGCGGTGTTGTCACTCAGCGCACGACTGCCCTTGCTCAACGTATCCGCTGCCTGATTCACCGCCCGCGCGCCATCGAGCAAGCGCCCCGCCGCCTGGTCCACTTGCTGGATATTGCCGCTCACCTCGTCCGCCGTCGTCGCTTGTTCTTCCACCGCCGCCGCGATGTGCGCCAGGGTGTCGGTGACGTTCTGCACGGCTCCAGCGATCTCGCCCAGCCGCGCGCCCAGCCCGGTAACGGATTCGGCATCGGTCAGCGCCTGGGCACAGGCGACGCTCATCAGTGTGACGGCCTGGCTGACCGTGGCGCGCAGGCTGTCGACGGTGCCGGCGATTTGCGCGGTGGAGGCCTGGGTGCGTTGCGACAGGCTGCGCACTTCATCGGCGACCACGGCAAACCCCCTGCCCTGTTCGCCGGCTCGCGCGGCTTCGATGGCGGCGTTGAGTGCCAACAGGTTGGTTTGCTCGGCGATACCTCGAATGGTGTCGACCACCGACTGAATCTGCTGGCCCTGTTGGCTCACTTGCTCCAGGGCGTTGGCGGTGTCGGTCAGGCGCTGGTTGAGTTGCTGGATGCTCGCCGTGGTGCGCTGGCTGTCGCGGCTGCTGTCTTCAGCGATGCGGCGGGTGTGTTGGGCACTGCCGGAGGCTTGCTCACAACTTTTGGCGACGCCCATGGAGGTGGCGGCCAATTGCGTCGCCGCCGCAGCGATCTGGCTGATCTGGTGTTGCTGGTCTTCGACGTCGCTGAGGGTACTGCCCGACTGCGAATTGAGCGTAAGCACCGCCGACCCGAGTTGCTGAGTCTCGTGATTGACCCCCAGCAGGCTGGTACGCAGTTGCACCACCGCCACGTTGAGCGCCGCGCTGATCGCCGCCAGCTCATCGCGACCGTCCACAGCCACTTCCACACACAGGTTGCCGTCGCGCAACGACTCAGCCAGCGTGGTGATACCGCTGGCACTGCGGCGGATCGACGCTTGCAGGCACATGAACAGGTACAGCGCCGCCAGGGCCAGCAGGCTGAAAACAGCCGCTACGGGGATGAATTGCTGCAAGGAGCGGTCGTGGTAATGGGTCAGGCGCGCATCCAGCGAGCCGAGAGACTGCTTGCGCAACGCGCCCAGGCTGCCGAGCATGGTGTCGACACTGCGCTCGAAACTGGCAGGGTCAAGCTTGATGGTGCCGCCAAACACGCCGTCGTCGAGCACTTTGAGCTCGCTGTCCAGTTGTTGCAGGCTGTTGTCGTACTGCGCGGTCCAGGGTTCCAGGCCGGCGTATGGCTTGGCCTTGAGCGATGCCGCAGCCTTGACCAACTGGTCCCGCGCATCGCCGATACGGCCGCGCAGGTCGCGCATCTGCAAGCGGCTTTGCAAGGTGAACTGGCCCGAGGCGATGGACGACTGACCGATACTGGCCATGCGCCCGATACGCTCGATCAGGTCCGGCGTGTGCTGGCTGGAAATCTGCATCAGCAGGTAAGTCTCCAACCAGGGGTCGAGGATCAGGCCGGCGTCGAGGGTGATCTGTTCACGCAGGGTTTGCATGGCGCTCAGCGCTGAGGTGAAGCGGTCGTAGCCGTCTGGCCACCAGCCGACGGTGCGCAGGGATTGCACATCCATCCCCTTGACCGCTGCCTGCAACGTATCGAAGCGGGCCAGGGTATCGGCGCTCGCGCCCTGTTTCTTGAGCGCGTCGCCCAGGGCTTGCAGGCTTTGCAGGATGAGCGGGTTGTTCGCATCCACCTGGTCCATCGCCGCCTTGGCTGCGGGAGTCGGTTCACGCAGCAGGTCCAGCGCTTTCCAGCGCGACGCCAGGTTGCGTTGGGCCGTTAATTGGCCATCTAGCGCGTCCAGGGTCAGCAGTTGAGAAACGCCGGACTTTTCGCTGGAAATCACCGCGAGTTTGTCGCGATAGTCCAGCCCGATCATCCAGAGGCTCCCGGCCAAGGGCAGCATGAACAGAATGAACAGAATCTGGAATTTGCGTGCGAAGCCGAAACGTCCGAGCAGGCGGATACCGGGTGACAAAAGACTGTGCATGGCCGACTACTCCCTAAAACCACCCACACGCGGCAACGATGGGTGACGCCTTGAAATGACTAACGGCAAAGTGCCATGTCATTGATTGGGAAGGCTCAAGCAAGATACGGGCCGCAGAGAGCGCCCCCCTGAACAGGCGGTGCGACACCCGAAAAATCGTGTGCCGTGCGCGAAGATGGGGCGAAAGCACTCAGCGCCGGGAACGACCGCGTAGCGAGTGGGTTCGATCAACCCGCTGCGGTCACGCCAGCAACGCGGTGATCCACTGCACTTGCCGGGCGACCTCTTGCACCTTGGCCGGCGGTAACGCCTGGCGGGCCTGTTCGAAACCGGCCAGGGTTTTCTGCTTTTGCCGCAGCAGGCGTTGCCACTTGGCCAGGAAGTCCGGGCTGCGGGCCTGCAGGTGCAGCGGGCCGAAGTACAACTCCTCGGCACTGTACACCCGCGGTTCGGCGCGCTCGGCGACGATGATCTCGTAGTAGAAGCGGTTTTCCCGCAACAACTCTTCGACCAGGATGCGGTAACCGTTGTCCATCAGCCATTGGCGCAACGGTTGTTCACCGCCGTTGGGTTGCAGGATCAGGCGCTCCTGGCCGGTGAGGCAGGCCTTGCCGCTGTCGAGGATGTCGCGGATGGTCTCGCCGCCCATGCCGCAGACGCTGATCGCACTGATCGCGTCGCCGGGTTCGATGGCTGCCAGGCCATCGGCCAGGCGCACGCTGACATGTCGCTCCAGGCCATTTTCACGCACGGTGCGTTCGGCGGCCTGGAATGGCGTCGCGGCCACCTCCCCCGCCACCGCCGCCGCGATCAGGCCGCGGCGCAGCAACGCCACCGGCAGGTAGCCATGGTCGGAGCCGATATCCGCCAACCGCGCCCCGGCCGGCACATGCGCCGCCACGCGTTCCAGGCGCATGGACAATGTGTGTTCGTTCAACTGGGGCCCCTTCTTCACCACGAGTGTCAGTGCGAGGGCTATTGACGCACAAACTCCACCACCCGCTCCAGCATTCGATCACAGGCATCCAGTTGTTGCAGGCTGATGAATTCATCCGCCTTGTGCCCCTGCTCCATGCTGCCCGGCCCGCACACCACGGTGGGAATCCCCGCCTGATCGAACAACCCGCCTTCGCTGCCGAAGGCGACGGTACCGAAGTCCCGCGAACCGCAAAACTGCGCGACCCACTCAGCGGCCTGGCTTTGCGACGAAGTCGCCAACCCCGGATAGCTGGACAACTCACTGAAACCGATCGCGCACTGCGCACTCACCGCCTGCATCGCCGGCAGCAGGGTGTGCTCGGCATACAACCGTAACTGGTGCGCCACCTGCCACGGGTCCTGGGCCGGCAGCGAGCGTACTTCGAAATCGAAGCTGCACTGCTGCGGCACGATATTCAGCGCCTTGCCGCCGCTCATCACCCCGGTTTGCACCGTGGAAAACGGCGGATCGAACGCCGCGTTCAGGTGTTGCGGCGCCTTGAGTTCTTCACCGAGCCGCACCAGCTCCCGGATCAAGCAGGCCGCGTATTCGATGGCGTTGACGCCCGACGGCGCATAGGCCGAATGACACGCCGCGCCATGCACATCGCAACGCATGGCCAATTTGCCTTTGTGCCCCAGCACCGGCTTGAGCTCGGTGGGCTCGCCGATCACGCACAACAGCGGCTTGACCGGCTGCGCGCAAAACCGTTCGATCAATGAACGCACGCCCAGGCACCCCACCTCCTCGTCATAGGACAGCGCGATATGCACCGGCATGCGCAACGACGCCCGCACCAGCGCCGGCACACAGGCCAACACACAGGCGATATAGCCCTTCATGTCGGCGGTGCCACGCCCGTACAACTTGCCGTCTTGTTCGGTGAGGTCGAATGGCGCCACGCTCCAGCGCTGGCCGTCCACCGGCACCCCATCGGTATGCCCGGACAACACGATGCCGGGCACATCCGCCGGGCCGATGGTCGCCAGCAGGTTGGCCTTGTTCTTGTGTTCGTTGAACACCAGTTCACAGGCGACGCCGTGGCCCTGCAAATAAGTACGCACGAAGTCGATCAACGCGAGGTTGGATTCGCGGCTGGTGGTGTCGAAACGCACCAGTTGCGCCAGCAGGTCACGGCTGTGGCTCATCGGTCATCTCCCGGCACCGCATAGCCCGGCGCGATGTGCGGGTGCAGGGCGCGGTCGAGGTAGTCTTGCAGTTGCCCGCGATAGGCCTGCCACAACTGATCGAGGGCGCCGATCGGCTCGGCATCGGCCCAGTCCACGCGCAGATTGACGATGGGCCAGAGCAGATCGTCGACCACCACCAGGGCCGCCGAATGCACCGGCCCCGCTTCGCCGCCGAGGGCCTGGCCTGCGTGCATCGCGGCGAGCAGCCGGTCAGCCAGATGCCCCGAGGCGTTTTCGAACGCGCCGACCATCGCGGCAATCACACCGGGATTGGCCAGCATGTTCCCGGCCGCAACACATTGCTCGCCGCTCTGCGCGGCATGCAGGCCGAGGGTCTGCGCGCCGCTGAAGTGCGCGGTGCGGCCCAGCCTATCGATCACCGTCACCTGCCGATAGTCGCGATGGTCCTGCCCGGCGAACACTGCCGCCACGGCTTCACTCGGCGTCATGCCCTGCTCCAGCAGGTCGAGAATCTGCGGGCCCAGGCTCGGCAAAGTGATGTTCTGCGACGCCACCGCGCCCACACCGGGGCGCAGCCACGGGCAACGCGCGCCCACGGCGATGCTCGACGAACTGATGGCGATCCCCAACTGGCCCGTCTCGGCACAGCGGGCAACAACGGAAAAGGTCATAGCGCTTCCTCAGTCGAGCACCGACGCATCGGCATCGATCATCATTTGCTTCATTTCTTCAAAATGCTGGCGCGAGAAATCGGTGATGCCTTCCCAGCCCCGCGCGGTTTTTTCCGCCACTTCATCGGACAACACGCGCAGCGGCTGCCCGGTGGACCACGCCGTGACGAGGATCTGGCAGGCGCGCTCCAGGGTCCAGATATCGTCGAACGCTTCATCGATGGACGAAGCGGTCACCATCACGCCATGGTTGCCCATCAACAGGCGGCTCTTGCCGTCGAGCAGGCCGACCAGGCGCGCGCCTTCGGCTTCGGTATCGGCCATGCCGCCGTAGAGTTCGTCCACCGCCACGCGGTTGAAATAGCGCGCGGTGTTCTGGTCGATCGCCGGGATGTGCGGCTTGGCCAGGCACGCCACCGCCGTGGTGTAGACCGGGTGCAGGTGCAGCACGGCGCGGGTGTGCGGCAGCAGTTGGTGGATCTGCCCGTGGATCGACCAGGCGGTGGCGTCCACGTTCGGGTGGTCGGCACAGTTGGGGTCATCGGCGTTCAATAGCAGCAGGTCGCTGGCGCGAATGCGCGAGAAGTGCTTCCACTTCGGGTTGAGCAAAAACTGTTTGCCATCGGCCGACACGGCAGCGCTGAAGTGGTTGGCCACCGCTTCGTGCATACCCAGGTGGGCGACGATGCGAAAGGTCGCTGCCAGGTCGATGCGCGTCTGTTCTTCGAGGGATAACGCCATGGATCGGTCTCCGCAGGGCGCGACCGCAAGACAGCGGCCGCGCAATAGGCTTACTTGGGCATCAGCGCCGCAAGGTCGGCATCGGTGGGGGCCTCGAAGTTGTACTTCTTGAGCAAGGCCGCGTATTCCGGCGTGGCGCGGTACTTCTCCAGGCCGTCGAGCAAGGCTTTTTTCACCGTGTCGTTGCCCTTCTTCACGCCGAAGCCGTTCAGCACCGGGTAGATCAAGGCGTCGGAGGAAATCACCACGCGGCTGCCCAGCTTGTCGATCACGCCACGGGCCACGGCCGCGTCGGTGATCTGCGCTTCGACCGCATGGGCCAGCAACGCCTGGGTGGTTTGCGGGTCGGTGCTGTACTCGCTGATCTGGATCGGCTTCAAGCCCTTGGCCACGCAGTACTCGGCCGACAGTTTGTTCATCTGCGCGAGCCAGGACGTAGCGCCCATGGAACCGATCTTGTGGCCGCAGAACTCCTCGGGGGTCTTGGGTTGGAAGGTGCTGTCCTTGAGGGTCAGGATCGACTCACCGCTTTTCAGGTAGGGGATCATGTCGATGACCTTGACCCGCTCGGCGGTGATGTACATCGACGAGTTGGTCACATCGAAACGCCCGGCCTGCAGGCCGGTGATCAGGTTGGGGAAACGCGTGTCGAGGGTCTCGACCTTGCGCCCCATGACCTTGCCCAGGCCGTCCATGAACTCGATATCGAAGCCCGCTGGCTTGTTGTTATCCATGTACTCATAGGGGAAGAACGTCACATCGGAACCGGCGATGATCTTGCCGTCCTGCTGGAACGCCGAAGCCGCCAACGAGGTCATCGCAACCGCTGCGCCCAGCAGGCACACGGCAAGGGGACGAACACTTTTACGAAACGCTGTCATGGTCAATACCTGCAAGGGGTTGGGAGGTTAGGCAGTGGCAGAATCTTGTCCGGCCTGTTGCACGAAGAAAGACGCGCCACGGGGTTTCTGCGGCAAGCGCAGTTGGTTGTCCGTGGAACGTATCAAGCCACTTTCTTCACCGGCCACCAGCAGGCCGGCATGTGCGCTGGGCAGAGGGTTTTCGCCGAATGGCAGCGCGTCTTCAGCGGCGTAGACGCTGATGAACAGGGTGCGCGGCAGTTCGGTCTCGTTAGGGCTGGAGGCATGCAAAAGCCGGGTGTGCATGAAGCACACGGAACCGGCCGGGCCGTAGCAGGCGACCGGTTGCCGACAGTGTTGCGCGACCACGGCATCGTCCACCGCGCCGGTGAAACGCTGGTTCTGCCAGTGCGACCACAGCGGGCCTTTATGGCTGCCGGGGATCACATTCAGCGGGCCGTTTTGCGGGGTCACTTCGCTGACCATCAGCAAGGCGGTGATGATGTCGTCGTTGCTGTGGGGCGTGAATAAAAAGTCCTGGTGCCACTTCACCTGGGTCGCGGTGCGGGGCAGCTTCGAGTTGATCTTGCTGTGGTGAAAGCGCGTGCCACTGGCGCCGATCAACTGCGCGGAAATCGCCGCCATGCGTGAATGCAACGCCACGCGCTCATACACCGGGGAAATCTCGGTGGGCGAACTGACCCGCCGCAGCGACGGGTGATCGGCGCGATGGTCGCCCTCCAGATCGAAGCGTGCGCGGCCATCCACGGTGGTGCCCCAGCCCTGGTCATGGCGGCGACTTTCCTCTACCCATTGGTCGAAGTCGTGCTGCAACGCGGCCACTTCGTCCATCGACAACACGCCTTCCACCACCAGGTAGCCGTCGCGCTGGAACTGCTCGATTTGATGTTGCTCGATCATTTTGTTTTTCCTGAACGTTAGAGGGTCACGCCAGCGAGACGTCCTTGAGGAACGCCTCCACGCGTGGGTTCTGGCCGCTGCGCAATACCGCAGGCGTGTCGTCGCAGACCACACGCCCCTTCTCCATGAACACGATCCGATCGGAGACCTTGAACGCGAAATTCATCTCGTGGGTGACGATCACCATGGTGATGCCCTCCTCGGCCAAGGCTTCGATGACTTGCAGCACTTCGTTGACTTTCTCCGGGTCGAGCGCCGAGGTGGGCTCGTCGAACAGCATGATCTGCGGGCGCATCATCAACGCGCGGGCGATCGCCACGCGTTGCTGCTGGCCGCCGGAGAGTTGGTGCGGGTACTTCCAGGCGTGGTCGAGCATGCCAACCTTGTGCAGCAGCGCGTAGGCCTGTTGCTTGAGCGCGTCGGTACGCCCCAGGCCGTGGTATTTCGGCGCCATCAGCAGGTTGTCGAGCACGCTCAAATGCGGGAACAGGTTGAAGCTCTGGAACACCATGCCGATGTTCAGGCGATGCTCGGCGTGTTCGACGTACTGCGGTTTCTGCGCGCCGGTTTTGTTCAGGTGGATGAACGGCTGGCCGTTGATCTTGATCTCGCCGTTGTCCAGTTGCTCCAGGCCGTTGAGCAGGCGAATCAAGGTGGTTTTGCCCGACCCCGACGGCCCGATCACCGACACCACTTCACCGGGCTGGACCTGCAGGTTGACCGAGCCCAGCACCTCAATGTCGTTGTAGGCCTTGTGCAGCCGCGTGGCTTGCAGCGCCGGGGCCCCGGTGGTTGCCGGGCGTTGCAGCGCAACCCGTTGTTGCGTGGCCAGCGCCAGCACCGCCGCATCGGGAACCCGCGACACATTGCGTTGGTTGACGTCGAGAAAGCGCTCCAGGCGTTTGAGCAGGAAGTCGAACACGGTGACGATAAACACGTAGAAAAACGCCACCGCCGCCATGGTTTCGATCACCAGGAAGTTCTGCGAATACAGGCGCTGGCCGACCATCAGGATTTCCGTCAGCGAGATCACCGACACCAGCGAGGTGAGCTTGACGATGGAGATGTATTCGTTGGCCAGGGACGGCAGCGCCACCCGCACAGCCTGGGGGATCACCACGCGCCATTGGGTGCCGAAAAACTTCAAGCCCAACGCCCGCGCTGCCTCGCCCTGGCCTTTGGGGATCGAGAGCAGACCGCCGCGATGGATCTCGGCCACATACGCCGTTTCGCAGATCACCAGGGCCAACAGGCCGGACCAGAACGGGTCGGCCAGAATCGCCGACGTGCCGGGCAGCGCTTGCGGCAGGTTGTAGATAAAGATCAACAGCACCAACAACGGCAGGCTGCGGAACAGCCAGATATAGCCACGCGCAGGAACGCTGAGCAGCCCATGTCTGGATTGCTTGGCCAGCGCCAGCAGAAAGCCCAGACCGATACTCAAGACCCAGGTCAGGGTGCTGAGCTTGATCACCGTCCACGTTGCGCGCCAGAACTCGGCGTCACCCAGCAGACCCAACATATAATTCCAGTCGAATGTCATCGTCGCGCTGCCCTGCCCCAAAAAAGAAGTTGATCTGCGTCAATGAATTCAGAGTCGTGGGGACGGGCCCTTGGGGTCAATTCGTAAAACCCGGTCCACTGGGTAGGCAGAACCTACGCAGCCCGCCGCCGCCCTCGAAACCACCAAAAATCAATGTGAGAGGGGGCTTGCCCCCGATAGCGGCGCATCAGCAACACATCAGCAAGCTGACCCACTGCAATCGGGGGCAAGCCCCCTCCCACATTGGATAGGCTGTAGGCCCTGACCGAAAGGGTGCGCGCCTGAACTCACCGCGCCGAACACGCCACCTTTTGGTGCAAATTCAGCTCACACTGCTGAGCGAGCGCACCGCATGCGGGTCAAAAAAGCTCGGCGGGGCCATGCCGGGGATGTACTGGTCGGACACAAACATGCGGCAGCGCTCGGCAAACGCCGACACCACACGCGACAGCTGGGTGTTGCTCGCCGTGGCGTAGCCCAGCTTCATCGGCCGGTGCGCGCCCGCCAGGCGCAGGCGGATCACGCGTTTGCCGTCCTGGGACAGGTTCGATTTGGGCCGCGCATTCGCGAAGGAATAACCGATCCCGTTGCCGACCATGGCGCGCACCGTTTCGAGGTTGGTGGAGCGCATGATGATGTTCGGCGTGGTGCCTGCCTGCATAAACAGGCTGAGGAAATAGTCGCGGCTCCAGGGCGTGTCGAGCAGCACCACCGGGTACGCCTCCAGGTCCTGCATGCTGACTGCCGACAGACTCGCCAGCGGGTGGTACTCGCCGACCATCACATACGGCGGCAGGTGCGCCAGGGGTTGGAAATCGATGTCGGGGCTGGTCACCAGGTCGTAGGTCAGGGCGATGTCCAGCTCGCCGCTGCGCAGTTTTTCCAGCAATTCCTCGTGGTTGCCTTCGGCCTGGGTCAGGCGCACGCCGGGAAACGCACGACCGAAACCAAACACCAGCTCGGGGGTGATCATCGGCGCCAGCGACTCCAGGCAACCCACGCGCAGCGGCCCGCGCACGGTGTTCAACGACTCCGAGGCGATGGTGTAGAGGTTGCTCACCTGCTCCAGGATCTGCTTGGCTTCTTGCATCACCAGGCGCCCCACGGCCGTCAGCGAAATGCCCTGGGCGTGATGCCGGATAAACAGCTGGATGCCCAGCTCGGCCTCCATGTGAGTGATCGCCGCCGAGATCGACGGCGACGAAACATGGATGCGTTCAGCCGCGGCACTGATGCTGCCGGCCTCGCCCGACGCGACGAAATATTCCAGTTGGCGCTGAGTGATACGACTGAGCATCAGGCCTGTACCTCGGTAATGACTGTATGCCCAGCGCGTTGCAGGGTTCATGCCGGGATAGGCGCGGGCCCTGCGCAGGGCGATGACCTGCACGGGCTTCGGTTTTTCCTAAGCACTACCCCGCACAAATGCTGGTTTCGTCCGGCGACCGGCGATGTGAAGCTGATTGCATCCCGCTGCCGACGAGTCGCTCGCCATGCCCACCCATACCCGTATCCGCATGTTCAATACCAAACAGACCTATCCCAACCAGGCGCTGGACAACGACCTGTGCCAGGCCGTGCGCGCCGGCAACACCATCTATGTGCGCGGCCAGATCGGCACCGATTTCGACGGCAACCTGGTCGGCCTCGGCGACCCGCGTGCCCAGGCCGAACAGGCCATGAAAAACGTCAAGCAACTGCTTGAGGAGGCGGGTTCCGACCTGTCCCATATCGTCAAGACCACCACCTATCTGATCGACCCGCGCTACCGCGAGCCGGTGTACCAGGAGGTCGGCAAATGGCTCAAGGGCGTGTTCCCGATTTCCACCGGGCTGGTGATTTCCGGCCTCGGTCAACCGGAGTGGTTGATGGAGATCGATGTGATCGCCGTGGTGCCGGACGACTGGAGCGTATGAAGGCGGCCGACGCCCACCTCGTGCTGCACCTCGCCGAATAAGCCGGAGAACCTCATGCCCCACACCGTGTACTTCCTCAATGGCCCCAACGCCAACCTCTATGGGCTGGGCAAGGACGGCACCTACGGCAGTGCCAGCTTCGCCAGCATCGAAGCGCGTTGCCAGGGCCACGCCGCGAAGTTGGACCTGACCCTGGACTTTCGCCAGAGCAACCATGAAGGCGTGCTGGTGGACTGGATTCAAGAGGCCCGCCTGAACGCCGACGCCATCGTGATCAACGCCGCCGGGCTGAGCTACAGCTCGGTGCCGATCCTCGATGCGCTGCTGGCGTTCGACGGCCCGATCATCGAAGCGCACATGAGCAATATCTGGAAGCGCGAAAGCTTCCGGCATCACTCCTACGTGTCCAAAGCCGCCACCGGCGTGGTCGCCGGGCTGGGCGCGCTGGGTTACCAACTGGCACTCACGGCGGTGGCCGAACTGCTCACAGAGCCGCCGCAGTGAACGGTATCACCCACGCGTCCACATTGGCGGTCCACCGCGACCGCGCCCGTTCTTTTCAGACAGACTTCTTACTATTCAGGCCCTTCCTATGTCAGTAGAAACCATCAACACCCTGGTAGTCGGCGCTGGCCAGGCCGGCGTCGCCATGAGCGAACACCTGTCCCTGATGGGCGTGCCGCATATCGTGCTGGAGCGCAGCCGCATCGCCGAGCGCTGGCGTTCGGAGCGCTGGGACTCGCTGGTCGCCAACGGCCCGGCCTGGCACGACCGCTTCCCCGGCCTGAAATTCGACGGCATCTCCCCCGAAGCCTTCCCGCCCAAGGAGCGCATGGCCGACTACTTCCAAGCCTATGTCGAAATGCTCAACGCCCCGGTGCGTACCGGCGTCGAAGTGCAGCAAGTGGAGCGCCATGTCGGGCGCCCCGGCTTCAAGGTGACCACCTCGGCGGGCGTGATCGAGGCCGCTAACGTGGTGGCCGCCACCGGCCCGTTCCAACGCCCCTCGATCCCGGACATCGTCCCCGCCACCGCGCCGCTGCATCAGTTGCATTCCTGCGCCTACAAGAACCCCGGCCAACTGCCCGAAGGCGCCGTGCTGGTGGTCGGCGCCGGGGCCTCCGGCGCGCAAATCGCCGAAGAACTGCAAAAGGCCGGCAAAACCGTGTACCTCTCGGTCGGCGAACACTACCGCCCTCCCCGCGCCTACCGCGGCCGCGACTACTGCTGGTGGCTCGGCGCCCTGGGCCTGTGGGACGAAGTCAAAATCCAGCCGAAGAAAAAACACGTGGCCTTTGCCGTCAGCGGCTACGAAGGCGGCAAGACCGTCGACTTCCGCCGCCTCGCGCATCAAGGGATCAACCTGGTGGGCGTCACCGAACAGTGGAACGCAGGCGTCATGACCTTCGCCCCAGGCCTGGCCGCCAACGTGGCGCAGGGCGATCGGGCGTACTTCGACGTACTGCGCGACGCCGATGCGTACATCGAGGCAAACGGCTTGCCGTTCCCCGAAGAACCGCAAGCCTGGGAACTGCTGCCCGACCCGCAATGCCTGCTGAACCCGACCCTCAGCCTGGACCTGGCCGAAGCCGGCGTGACCACGATTCTATGGGCCACCGGCTTCAAGTTCGACTTCAGTTGGTTGAAGGTGGATGCGTTCGACGAGAACGGCGAACCGTTCCACAAACGCGGGATTTCGGCACAGAGCGGGATCTACTTCCTGGGCCTGCCAAACCTGGTAAACCGGGCGTCGTCGTTTATCTATGGGGTTTGGCATGATGCGAAGTACGTGGCGGATCACATCGTGTTGCAGAACGAGTACATGGCGTATGGCAAGGCTTAGCGCCTTGTTCCCAGCGACATTTCAACGCTCGAACCGTTACAATCGCCGCTTTGGACATTCGCCAAGGAGGCAACCATGAGCGTTCGTGGTCAAGATCGACAGATCGACAATATCGAGTTCAATGTCAGCGACATTGCCCGCAGCAAAGCCTTCTACGGCAACGCCTTCGGCTGGACGTTCGTCGACTACGGCCCGACCTATACCGAGTTCAGCGATGGCCGGCTGACCGGTGGTTTCACCACCGGGGAGCCGGTTCGACCGGGCGGCCCTTTAATCATCTTGTATTCGGACAATCTGGCAGACACGCAACAGCGGCTCAAGGCTCTGGGCGCGGTGATCTCCCGCGAAATTTTTGCGTTCCCCGGTGGAAGCAGGTTCCACTTCATTGATCCCGACGGCTATGAACTGGCCGTGTGGACCGCGCAACCGTAGATCCAGTTGGAATACCAGCGGCTTCGACACTTTATGTTTGCCGACCTTGAGTTCAATGGCGCCCGCGACCAAAAGACAATTGCGCGCGCAAAGTATATTGGCCTCAATCAATGGGAAATCTGGCTGGAAGGTGTCAAGACCGGTGAAGTTGTCAGTCAACGCCCACACTGATCCGCGATAAAGGGGGCACACTTATTCGCCAGTTAAATGGCGGCAATAAATTGTCCTGTTCACTTTGTCGCACCCCCTCTGTTACGGCTCCAGCCCCCGCCATATCGGCCGATAACTTGATTAACCGCAAGCCCAACGCATGCGCCCCTCACTGGATCGAGCCCGCCGCCATGAACCCACTCAACCTTCTAAAAAAAGCCCGGGCCGATCGACAAGGCACCGCCACCCTCACCTGCACCGCCAATGAACTGGAGTCCTCATTGGCCAACCTGCGCATCGCGCCCGTGCTGATCACCGGTTTCATCTCTCCGCACCTGGACATCGACCAGATTGCCGCCAAGCTCAAGCGTCGCTTTCCCCACACCAGCATCAGCCTGTGTACCACCGCTGGCGAGTTGTGCAACGCGGCGAATTCGCTGTATTGCACCACCGGCGAGCGCTGGGACCGGATTGTCCTGCAGTTGTTCGACGACAGTCTGATCGCCTCGGCCGAGGTGGTGATGGTGCCGCTGGAGTGTGAGGACATCCGCAGCGGCGGCAAGCGCATGGGGATGAAGGAGCGGATTGCCAAGCTGACGAGCAATATCAAGCGGGTACAGGCACACACGCCGATCGACCATCGCGACACCCTGGCCTATGTGGTGTTCGATGGGCTGTCCGCGTCGGAGTCGTTTTTCATGGAGGCGCTGTATGAGTCGGGGCGCTTCCCCTGCCTGTTTGTCGGCGGTTCGGCCGGGGGTAAGTTGGATTTCCAGAAAACCCTGATCCATGACGGCCAGCGCAGTTATCAGAACCACGCACAGATCGTGTTCCTGAAAACCGCCGCGAATGTACGTTTTGGCGTATTTAAAAGCCAGAATTTCAAACCGGCTGACTTGACCTTCAGCGTGCTGACCGCCTCCGAAGAGGACCGCACGATTGACCAGGTGATCGACAGCGCGGGCAATATCAAGAGCATGGTGCAGGCGCTGTGTGACGCGTTCAGTTGCGCGCCCCAGGCGCTGGAAGCGAAGTTGGCGGATTTCTCGTTCGCCATCCGCGTGGGCAATGAATTGTTCGTGCGCTCCATCGCACGGATCGACTATGAACAGCAGATCGTCCAGCTGTATTGCGACGTGGCCCCCGGCGAGGAGCTGGTGATGGTGCGGCGCACGCCGTTGCGTGAGGCCACCCGCACGGACTACGCGCAGTTCCTGCGCGGCAAGGGCGGCCAGCCGGTGGCGGGCATTCTCAATGACTGCATTTTGCGCAGGCTGAACAACCCCAGCGAATTGGGCAGCATGGCCGGGACGTTTGGCGATGTGCCGCTGGCGGGGCTGTCGACCTTCGGTGAAATCCTTGGCCTGAACCTGAACCAGACCCTGACCGCGATTTTCTTCTTTCGAGTGGCCAAGGGCGCCAGCTACAGCGACGAATACCTGGACAACTTCATTGCGCACTACGGCGAGTTCAAAGCCTTCTTCCTACGCCGCCAGGTAAATAAACTGGCCGGATTGAACCATGTGGTGGTCAAGCAGATTGCCGCGTTCAAAAACAATGACTTCAGCGGCGCCCTGAATACCCGCGGGCTGGACAGCAATATCCTGCCGGTGTTCGAGGGCCTGGCAGACCTCGGCCAGGTGCTGGCCCAGGCCGAACGTCAACAGGCGGAAATCGCCTCGCAGATCAAGCATTACTCCGGCGAACTGCACGCCTCGATGGACGAACTGGTGGGCACCATCGACCAGCAGAACAGCGTGTCTGCAAAGGCCGGGGCGACGGTCGAGGGCTTGTCCAGCCAGGCGGATGATGCCGTGGTCGGCGCGCGGACCCTGGCCGGTTCGAGTTTGCGTATCCAGTCGATTGTGCAGGTGATTCAGCAAATCGCCGGCCAGACCAACCTGCTGGCGCTCAACGCCGCCATCGAAGCCGCGCGCGCAGGCGACCTGGGCCGCGGTTTTGCGGTAGTGGCGGATGAGGTGCGCAAGCTGGCGGAAATCACCCGCAAGAATGCGGCGGAAATCGGTGTGGATATCGACCTGCTGTCCGGCGAAATCCAGCGTGTTGCCCAGCAGATTGAAGACCAGTCCAGCGGCGTCGGCGCCTTGCGCGAAATGCTCGATGCGCTGGAGGCGTCAAGCCGCGCCACCGAGGGGACCGCGCAACGGACCAAGACGATTGCGGATACGCTGACTGGGCTTACGCATGCGTAGGTCCCCACGGGGTCGACGTCGGATGTTCGAGTAGCGAGAACAGCGTGTTCAGCCAGAGGGCGCGCGTGTTGGGCCGCTCGCGAGTATCTGGCTGGGCCGCCTTTCAGGCTATGATGCGGCGCTCACATCAAGGACGATAGAAACCGTGAAAACCGCCCTCACCGCTCTGCTCCTGATCTGCCTGACCACGCCCGCGCTCGCGGTCGACAACGCCATCGGCTTCCAAACCGCTACGCTGGCCGATGCTCACCATGAGCGTCCGCTGGAGATGGTCGTCTGGTACCCCGCCGCCACCACCGCAACCGCCGAACCGATCGCCGACAGCGTGGCTTTTATCGGCGCCCTTGCGGTGCCCAACGCGCCGCCGGCGAGCGGCGAGCATCCGCTGGTTGTGCTCTCCCACGGTTACGGCGGTAATTGGGGCAATCAGGCGTGGCTGGCCAGTGCATTGGCGCACCGGGGTTACATCGTCGCAGCGGTCAATCACCCGGGCACCACCACCAGGGATCGCAGCCCGCAAGCCGCCGCGCAGTTATGGCAACGGCCCAAAGACGTGAGCCGGGCCATCGATGCGGTGCTGGCGCAGCCGAAGCAATTTGGCGCGGTCGCCAAAAACCGGATCGCTGCGGCGGGCCATTCCCTCGGTGGCTGGACCGTGATGGAACTCGCCGGGGCGCGGTTCGACCCCGACCTTTTCGCCCAGGACTGCGACGCACACCCGAAGTTGGGCGGTTGCATCGTCTACCACCAGATCAACCCCGCCAACACGCCAGCCGCAAAGGCCCAACTGGCCGCGGACCTGCGCGACAAGCGCGTCAGCGCCGTGGTGTCATTGGACCTGGGCCTGTCACGCGGTATGACCGACGCCAGTCTGGCCGCATTGTCAGTGCCGACGCTGGTGATCGCGGGAGCGGTGCCCTCGGAGGATATGCCCGTCGAGTTGGAGTCCGCCGACTTGGCCAGGCGCCTGCCAACAGCCTCGACGCGCTACGTAGCGATCAGCGACGCGACCCACTTCAGCTTTATGTCGATCTGCAAGCCCGGCGCGGTGGTATTGATTGAGGAAGATTCGCCAGGCGATGGCGTGATCTGCCGGGACGGCGACGGCGCGCGGCCACGGCAGGTGATCCAGCAGCAGGTCGTCGCGCTGATCACACAGTTTCTGCAGCCGACACCGCGCAATTAAAACAAAGGGTGGCTCAAGACAAAACGCATCGGGGCAGCACGTGTGCGGGCATTCTCAGCACCCGCTCAACGCCACCTGCGGCCGCTCGCCGGCAAAGAAGAACGGGCGCAACCGCACGCCGACGCTGTTGCCGATGAACGCCGCCACCAGCCACACCCAGCCATGCAGGCTGCCGGAGGCGATGCCGCTGAAGTACGCGCCGATGTTGCAACCGTAGGCCAGGCGCGAGCCGTAACCGAGCAGCAGGCCACCGATCACCGCCGCCATCAGCGAGCGCGCAGGAATGTTCAGGTTGGGGGCGAAACGCCCGGCCAGGCCGGCGGCCAGGAGCGCACCGAGGACGATGCCGATGTCCATCACGCTGGTGATGTCTTCCCACACCGGCGCGGCCAGGGCCTTGGCGTTGCCCGGCATTTGCCAGAACGCCCAACTGCCCACCTCCACACCCAGGCCACTCGCCACCTTGGCGCCCCACAGCGCGAACGCCGAGGTGATGCCCCACGGTCGCCCGGCCAGGGCCAGGGTTGCGTAATTGAGCAGGGCCAGGCCAATCGCGCCCCACACCAAGGGCCAGGGGCCACGCAGGAAGCGGCGCAAGCCTTGATGCTCGCTGGTCACGCCGGCTTCCAGTTGACCATGACGGGCCTTTTCCAGGCGCACGCTGACGGCTGCGATAAGGCCGAACACTGCCAGGTTCAGAAGCAGCGCCGGCATGACGCCGACACTTTTGACGATGGACGTCGCCGGGAACGCCGGCAGTGCAAACCACCAGCCCACATGGTGCGTGGCGATCAACGAACCACAGATAAAGAAGAACAGCGTCACCAACATGCGCGCATTACCGCCGCCCACGGTGAACAGGGTGCCCGACGCACAGCCGCCGCCCAACTGCATGCCGATGCCGAAAATAAATGCGCCGAACACCACCGATACCCCGGCCGGCGCTACCAGCCCGACCACCGGCTGGCCGAACAACGTGCCCGCCCCCAGCGCCGGGAAGAACAGCAATACCGCTATCGCCAGCATCACCATTTGCGCACGCAAACCGGCGCCGCGCCGGTCATTGATAAACACGCGCCAGGCCGAGGTGAAACCGAAGGCGGCGTGGTACAGGGTCAAGCCCAGCGCCGCGCCGACGACCAGCAACAGCACCTGGCGCATGCCGACAAGGTTGTGCAGGAACACGGCGCCCAGCACCAGGAGCACAAAGGCCACCAGGGGCGCGACAGGCTTGCGCGCAGAGGTTGTGGAAAGAGAGGTGCTCATGAGGTATCTCAATTCATTTGAAGGGGGTTGATGACCAGACCGTCGAGTATAAACCGAGAGGGTCTGTCTCTCGGCGGAAGATTGCATAGGGGGGCGGGGTATGCCATGCTCCGCGCCTCGTAGGTAGGGGGGGTATATTTTGAGCCATATAGCGGCCAATAAAGACAGTCTGATCAAGCGCGTCAAGCGCATTGCCGGTCAGATTCAAGCGGTGGAAAGAGCGTTGGAATCGGACAGCGATTGCGCCAAGACCCTGCACCTGGTCGCCGCCACACGCGGCGCCATCAACGGCTTGATGGAAGAAATCATCGAAGAACATGCCCGGGCGCATGTGGCGGACCCATCCCTCAGCGAGGAAGAACGCAACCAGGGCGTCGAAGAGTTGCTTGAAGCCATTCGGCGGTACTCCAAATGAGCCTTGATCATACCCACGAGCATGTCTTCCTCGGCTCGGCCCACGAAGAAAACGCCAAGCGCACCTTATGGGTGGTGATGTTGACGGTGGTGATGATGGTCGCGGAAATCGCCGCCGGCGCCCTCACCGGTTCGATGGCCCTGCTGGCCGACGGTTTTCATATGGCCACCCACGCGGGTGCGTTGGGCATCGCCGCCGCGGCCTACGCCTATGCCCGACGCCATGCGTCGAGCCCGCGTTTCAGCTTCGGCACCGGCAAGGTCGGTGATCTGGGCGGCTTTGCCTCGGCGCTGATCCTGGCGCTGGTGTCCCTGGGCATCGGCATCGAGTCGGTCATGCGCCTGTTGCAACCGACCGACGTGCAGTTCGGCACCGCGACGCTGATTGCCGTGGTGGGGCTGGTGGTCAATATCGTCAGTGCGCTGTTGCTCGGCCACGGTCATAGCCACGGGCATGACCACGAACACGAACATGCCCACGGCCACCATGGCCACGATAACAACCTGAGATCCGCCTATGTGCATGTGCTCGCCGATGCACTGACCTCGGTGCTGGCAATCGCTGCGCTGCTGGCGGGGCGGTACCTGGGTTGGGTCTGGCTCGACCCGTTGATGGGTATCGTCGGCGCCATCGTGATCGCACGCTGGGCCTGGAGCTTGATGGGCGTGACTGCCGGCGTACTACTCGATCAGACCCATGAGCATGTTGCTGCGGAGATCCGGGAGCTGGTGGAACAACCGGGCGACGCGACGATTACCGACTTGCATGTCTGGCAGGTAGGGCCTGGTGTGCATGCGGCAATCGTGAGCGTTGTCGGCCGCTCCACAGCGGATGCCGACAGCATTCGCGAGCGCCTCAAACCGGTGCATGAAGTGAGTCATCTCACCGTCGAGTTTCGCACGCTCGATGTGGCGTAGCGCGACGCCGGGTGACTCCCCCTCTTACGTGCGCCCTACTGACCCGGAGACCGGAAGATTACCGAGCAACTTCAGCCCGGTACTCTTCACGAACGCGTCATAGTCCATTGGCCGCTGGATGCGCGTCTGCGCGTTGGGCAGCACGTAAGCCCAGGCGCGTTTCGACGAAGCGTCGTACACCAGCTTGAACAGGCGCGTCGGCACCCAGACCTGGTTGTCGCCGATGGTGCCGTAGCCGGGGTCAAACAACGGGCCGGTGAACACAAACACATCACCGCCAGCGCGCTTGGCGAACTTGCGCACATCCGCCTCGACCTTGCTCCAGATCTTACGGTTGTTGGTAGGGTCTTGCGGCACCATGTTCGACAGTGCAAACGACTGCGCCATGGCATGGGCGTTCGGTGCGTCGGCGGCCGGCGACTGGTGGCCACGGTCGACGGCCGGATGCTGGCTGTGGTAGTCACTCAACTCTGCACGGCCATCCTTGGGGATGCGCGGGTCGGGGTAGAACAGGTTGGTGCGCTCCTCGCCTTTGGCATCCTGCAATTGCTCGGCGTTCAGGCGCTCGACCACCACCAGCGGCGTCTTGCTGGTCTGCGAATAGAGCACCGCAAAATTGTCCGAACACAGGGCCAGGGGCCGCATGCTGGCGGGCACGGTGGCAGTGTTGATGGGTTTGGCGGCGGGGAAAAGATCGGCACAGCCATCAAAGGAGGCACGTTGTTCGGTGGCCGTGTAGAGGTCAGGCAGACTGCGGGCATGGGCCGCGGTCGAGAGTAAAACAAGGGCCGACAGCCCGACTGCAATGTTGCGTAGGTACATGTTCTAGATCTTTTGGCTGAGGATAAACCGACAACCATCAACGATGGTGCGGGGGCTGTTGACCGTGAAAAACCAGGTTAGTGCCGCAGGGCTGCGCCTGCTCTAGCCCCGGCATTACAGCAGAAAATTCCCACACCCCGCAGCGCTACGTCCGACCTCCGGGTTTGGTCAGTTGTAGGTCATGGTAAACGTCGCGGTGCTGTTGGCCTGGCCGGCGGTAACGTTGGCATCGGTCTGGTAGTAACGTGCCACCAACTGGATTGCATAGGGGCCGTCGCTGACCGTAGTGCCCGCGGCAATCGGCGTTCTAAGCGTGACGGGGGCATTGTTGTAGTAGAGCCTTACGCCAACTCCGGTTGCGGCGGTAGGAGACGCATTCAGTGCCAGCACCCCAGCAATCCCGGAGCTGTGGGCGTTGCCATCCAGGGCAACTTTGACCCGTGTATTGGCATCGCAGTCGAGCGGGATGGAAAAGTTGATTTCATCTCCCGCGCTTCCCGGGCCGGTGAACTGGCTTCGCGGCACATTGCCCATGGGCACAGGAATGGACGTATTGGAGACCGAACAAGCGACGGGAATGATGGTATTGCTGCCGGACAGGCTGGCGTAAGCAGCATAAAAATAATTAACGATACTGCCTGAGGCAAGTCTTCCATTCGTCAGAACACCGGCCCCAACTGCCCCCGAAGTGGTTTTTACCAACTGCACGGTAATTCCGGGTTCAGGCAGCGCAACAGTGCTGGGCCCGTTAAAGTTGACATCGTAAGGCATAGCGCCGCCGAAGAATAATACACGAATCCCCACACCCGCTATATTGGTGTTGTATACGTTATTCCCATATGCACTGATGACTCTGAACTGTTCCATTGCAAAGCGATGCACATAATTCACACTGCAGCCGTAAAAATACCGGCCACCATTGTAGGCGCCGGTATTGGCGGTTGCCAAAACCGTGCCGATGGGAGTATCACGCTGGACAATCAACGTTCCAAAATTTACCGTTCGCGTCAACGCCGACGACACGCCATTGTAAAAACGGCACGAAGCCAATGCGTTATTCGATAACACCGTTAAAACCCATGCCGCACTGCCAAAACAGAACAACCTAATCAGCGTCCGTTGTACACCCAGCATAAAAAGCCCTCCATTAATTGCATGACACCGATAACGTCCTGATGATTGAAAACGGCTGCGACCCTTCAATGGATATCGGTAAAACAAAAGCTGCCGTGCATTGTTGGTCCGCTTGCTCACCCCACTGAACCTTCACTTCACCCTGTTCCGGCATGCCGCTTAGATAAACCTCCCCTTCCAGGCCGACAATGCCGCTGCTGGCAAACGTCGTCGACTCTTGCACCAGCGTTGCGCTGGCGCCGAACGTGACGGGTTTTCCCTGATATGTGAGGGCCATCAGTACCCGGCTGCCGACGCGGGTCTGGAAATCCGCGAGCACCAAGGCGCCACGGGTCGGGATGACCGATTGGGTATTGGCCTCGATGTCGATGTCATCGGCCAGTGTTTCGGTGCTCAACGCAATGCGGTTGCGACGATAGGTGCTGACATGAGGAACCAGCGCATAACCGCGCCAATCGGTATTGACCCCGGTGTTGTTTTGCACTTTGACCCCGGCAGCGCCAGGCGCGCGCACCAGTGCCATGGTTTCGCCCTGGGGTTGGGAGAAAGTAATACCGAACGGGTGCGCAACGACGCCACCCTGTGCGCCATAGTTGAGTTGTCGGGAGTGTCGCTCGTAGTTGTAACCGAGCTTGGTTTCCGCGTAAGCGCCTTTATACGTCGCGTGAGCATTGCCGCTGTTGCCTTGCCCTGGGCTGGCATAACCCTGGCTGACGCTGTAGATCAGATTATCGTCCGGCAGCGTCGCGCCACTGAGCCCCAGTTCGTGGGCGGTCTTTCCCTGTGCATCGGTATTCAGGTTGTAATTCACCCAGCTATTACGCAGAGCACTCCCCAGCGGCAACTGGATATTGAATGCCAGTTGCTGGTCATTGCGCTTGCGCCCGTTATACGCGGGGGTCTGCGTGTAGGCATAACTCAAACCGTAGGTCACGCCGCCCCGGCTCAGGTTATAACCGGCACTCAGGCTCCGTTCGTAACCGGTTTGTCGCCAGAAGTCCTGCTGATAACCATTGATATAAAAGTTGCCGTATTCGCCCAGGGACTGATTGATATTGAGTTGCGCACGGCTGCGCCGGTTATACAGGCGTCGCCAGTCATTGAAGTTGCCGGGGTCGATCTCATTGGCTTCCTGGAAATCGTAATAACCGCTGGTGGAATAACGGTAACCGGCCAGGGTGAACGTGGTGTTGGTGGCCGCGACATCCTTCGCATATTGAAAGCGCACCGACTGACCATCGTGCCGGGAACCCTGGCGCAACTCGGTGCGGGCCTGGCTCACATCCATGGAAAGCGAGCCCCATTCGCCAAACCCGTGGCCGACGCCCAAGGACGTCGCCGAATACTTCGCCGAGGCAAGGACACCCGCGTACACGGTGGTGTCACCGGGCAACCCGTAAATCAGCGTACCCTGGGCAAATGCGGGGGTGCTGCTCTTGCTCGCCGTCGAACGGTATTCGCCCACGACCAACGAATACTTGAAGCGCCCTTCCCGGACCATCACCGGCACCGCCGAAAAAGGCTGAATCGAGCTGCGCACGCTGCCATCAGCCTCGGTGATGGTGACTTCCATATCGCCGCTGGAAGACGTGGGGTACAAATCCGTGATTTCGAATGCGCCAGCGGGCACATAAGTCTGATAGATGATGTAACCGTTCTGGCGCACCGTCACCTGGGCGTTGCTGCGGGCGATGCCTCTCACCACCGGGGCGAACCCACGCAGGCTGTCGGGGTACATGTTGTCGTCCGAGGCCAATTGAATGCCCTGATACTGCACGCTGTTGAACAACTCCCCCGGCGTGAAGCTGTCCCCCACGACCAACTGGCTCTTCAACGAATGCACATCACGCTGAAGGTACGTATTGAGGCTGGCCCATTGGGCTCGGCTGTCACCTTGGGTGTAAGTCGAGTAGTTACGTAGCCGCCAGGCGCCCAGGTTCAACCCGCTGCGCAGGTTCAGGTAGTAATTGTCATCGCTGCCGGAACGCCCTTCGCGCCGGGTGTTCGCGCCGCTGAAACTGTAATTGAGCAGCGCGGCCGGCAGGCCTTGGTCCCACTGTTCAGGATCAATCTGCCCGCGTGCTTCACGGGTGAGTGCCGCTTGGGGAATGCTGATGTCCAGACGGCGCTGATGAAAGTTGAACACGCTGCCCGCATCTGGAATGTATGCCTGCAGGTTGCTGATGGGGGTTTCCTGGGGCAGTTCGCGCAACGCAGGAAACGCCTGCAACTTGACGCCCATCTCCTGTAATTGTCGTGGGGTAAGTTCAGGTTGCAACAGACCGTCCAGCGCAACGAAGTTAATATCGCGACTGGCTATTCGTCGGTCGTTCAAGTAGAGGTCCACTGAATAACTTCCAGGCAACTGCCCGCCCTGATTGGAGAATGCGTCGAGGTCGACCCACGTTTGTTCTGCATTGTCGATCTCCAAGGCACTGGCATTGAAATACTCGCGCGCCAGCGCATTGGACGCACACAGCGTAATGCCTATCATGCATTTGAGTGCATGCGCGGCCAGCACCTTTAGTTTCAGGCGTAGCATTCCATTATTTATAGCGTTCATATAAGAAGCCCCGCAATCCGGGCAACACAGTGCCCGCCACCCCAACACCAAAGGGCGGTTGATCCAACGCATTAACGAAACAGGTAGCCGTTAAAACTAACAGCCCTTATGAATTAGAGTGGCGCACTGGCCTGCGGCGTAATACCGCCATAATCATTGATGGCTTGCCAACTGACGGCTCCACTTGCACCATCCGGCATCGGCCAGGCCAATGTACTTTTGGGAGCAACCATACCGGCATCGTTAATAACCTGGTCACCCACGCTCACGCGAAAAAAAGATACGTGATACGCCGTAGGGTTGTTGACCTGCAACGCTTTACCTACCCGAGTAAAGACCAGTGCCTTATAAGCATTCAGCGACTCTCCTGGCATTCCCGGCGGGCGATAGAAGAGTTTTATCCGACTCTTCACAGAAATCAGCAGTTGGTTTTCTTCGGTTTTTTCCGAGGCGGGAATCGACTTGATATTCACCCAGAACACCGACTCTCTGTCCTGCGGAAAATCCCCTCCGGTGCGAATGATGCGCAGCACATTCTCCTGCTCGGCATCCAGCCGAAACAGCGGCGGCGTCATGATAAACGGCGCCTTGCCAGGTGCAGTCTGCGCCCCGTCATCAACCCATGACTGAATCAGATACGGCTTGGTCTTCTCGGTGTTTTTCACCGAAATCGAGGCTTCTTTCCTTGAGCCGTCGTACACCACCCGCGTGCCCCCCACCACCACACCCGCAATAGCCGTATGCACCGTACCGACCAGCAGGCCGGCGGTTAACATGTATTTCAGCCACCCCATCGACGTATCTCCTACCGACGCTTTGCTCAAGCCTGCACGTGAGCAAACCCACTTGTTGAGAAGGCCGAGCAGCGTGCCCGGCCTGTCTTAGTGATCAGTTATAAATAACTGTGAAATCACTGACGGCGTTGCCGGAACCGGCCACCACTGGAGCGGTTGCCACATATTTGGCGAAGAAGTTGAAGGTGGTGTCGGCTACCGGAGAAAGAGGCTTGCTGACGGACGGGGAGCCCACGGGAATCAACGTAGCGGCATCCCCCTCATACACACCGATCGCCACACCCTCGGCGGTTCCAGCCCCACTCGTCAGGGCAATCAAACTGCTGTTATTCCCGTCGGTCGGGCCATCAAACTTTACGACCGCGCTGGTGGCCGTGGCCGGGCAGTTAGTCAGGACGATATCGAACCGGGTCGGGGCCGCGGTATCGCCGACATTGGCCAATGCCGTTGAACTGACCGTCCCCATTGTCACCGTCTGATTGGCAGTACCGGGTGTAACAGTACACGCGGCATCGGTGATCGTACCGGTGAAGTTAATAGTGCCGTCCGCCGCATGGCTGAGCGCCGAAAATGCAGAGCACGCCAACAATGTGCATACGATTAATTTTTTATTCACACGACTATTCCTTATCACGTCAAGTTATGCAGGCATTCAACTAACTACTGGGGAGCAAGTCTCAATGCCAACCTTTTTCTAGAGCAAACAGCTCCACAGGCGGATGACTGTCAGCCAGCTCGTCTTTGCTTTTCAGATTTGCCCTCTTGTTGTGAGAGAGCGGCGTCGATGATCAAGGCTTTTTAAAGAAATACCTACGTCGAAAAATCGGCGTGTGCTGTGGGGCTTTTCTCTGTTTTCCAATTATTTGAATTGCAGCACGCTCGACTATGTGATCCGCAGGGCAAAAACCAGCCAAACAGGCTGTTCACTTGGGCTGTGGATTACCGCCCTCTTCCGACAGAACACTCCTCTATCAGGACGGTAAAAATTACCGTTTGATTGATATGACCCCATTGGCGATTCTGAACATCGGTCTAAACTGCAAAACCCAGTCATGCTCCGCAAGGGAGTCAGCGTGCCATGCAGCCCACCCTCAAATTGCTCGATCAACCCACCCGATATATGTTCTTCACCGGCAAGGGCGGTGTCGGCAAAACGTCGGTCTCAACCGCGGTATCACTCGCCCTGGCCGAGGCCGGCAAGAAGGTACTGCTGGTCAGCACGGACGCCGCCTCGAACCTTGACGAGATGCTCGGCGTCGAGCTGAGCAATCAGCCTGTCGCGGTGCCGCACGTGCCTGGAATGTTCGTGCTCAATATCGACCCAGGGACCGCAGCAATTGACTATCGGGCCCGGGTGATCGAGCAAATGGGCGACCAGGCCCGCGATGAAGACATCGCCTTGGTGCGTGAGCAACTCTCCGGGGCATGCACGACCGAAATCGCAACCTTCGATGAGTTCTCCCACCTGCTGTCGCAGGGCAGCGCGGCGTATGACCACATCGTGTTCGATACCGCGCCCACGGGGCACACGCTCAGATTGTTGAGCCTGCCAAAAGCGTGGAGCGGCTTTCTAAAAGGCAACGATCGTGGCGCATCATGCCTGGGGCCGCACTCGGGCTTGAAAATGCAGGAGCAGTTGTTCAATCAGGCATTGGTGGCGCTCAATGATCCAGCCCTGACCACCGTTGTTCTGGTGACGCGCCCTGATAAAGGCGCCCTCAGCGAGGCTGCACGCTCCAGCGACGAACTCCGTGAACTGGGCTTGAACCACCAGCGCCTGGTGGTCAATGCTGTATTTAAACGCAGCGACTTGAATGACCCGATCGCCGCCGCGATCGAAGCTATGGGCCAGCAGGCGCTCGACGAGATGCCCGCATCACTGCGTCAGCTTTCAGCCGACTACATCCCACTCAAGGCCGTGGATTCGGTTGGCTTGCCCGCGCTTCGCGCACTGCTGACACCCGAGCTTGCTGTCCCAGCCAGCATTGCAAACCCAGTACCGTCGCGCCTGGAATATCACGCACTCGCGGAATTGATCGCCGAGTTAGCCCACGACCAGCGCGGCCTGATCATGGTCATGGGCAAAGGCGGTGTGGGCAAAACCACCATTGCCGCCGCCATCGCCCTGGGACTGGTACAGCATGGCAAGTCCGTACACCTGAGTACGACAGATCCTGCAGCGCATCTGGCGGTAACCCTCAATGCCGACGTGCAGGGACTCAGCGTCGGCCGCATCGACCCTAAGGTCGAGACCCAAAAGTACGTGGACAAGATCGTCGCCTCCCGCGCGCCAAGCCTGACGGAAGACGAAACCGCCTTGCTCATCGAGGATCTGCAATCCCCGTGTACCGAAGAGGTCGCGGTGTTCCACGCATTCTCCCGTGTGGTTGCGCAAGCCAGAAGCGCATTCGTGGTACTCGACACGGCCCCCACAGGTCACTCCCTGCTCCTGATGGACGCCACAGGCGCCTATCACCGCCAGATGGTTCGCGAATTCAAAGGCAAAGCCTCGGACCACATCGTCACGCCGTTGATGCGCCTGCAAGATGCGGACTACACCAAGATCATCCTCGTCACGCTGCCCGAAGCCACCCCGGTGTCGCAGGCGGCGGCGCTGCAGGATGACTTGCGCAGGGCCGACATCGAACCGTTTGCCTGGGTGGTCAATAAGTCGTTGCTGGCCACCGATACGACAGACCCGCTGCTACGAGCGCGCCTGGATAGCGAGCGCAAACAAATGGCGAGAGTGGCCGAAGAAACCAACCATGCTGTCATCGTAGTGCCGTGGACAGTGGAGCCGCCGGTTGGCGTCGCCGGGTTGAAGCGCTTGCTGGATTGAAGTGTCGCTCGGCTTGCTCACACCGTGCGCCTGGATGACTGGAACGACACCAGCAAAAAAGCCTGCATGGCTGCAGGCTTTTCTCTATCTGGCACGACCTGGCTGCGCTCAGCCAAGCGTACTGTCGATCAGAGCCGTGACTGCCTGTCAGTCTTCAGACCCTGCTCTCAGCACCGAGACAAAGCGTTCCAATGAAGGATCTTGCTCAGCGTGCCGCTTAATCCGGCCGATGAACATCCACTCATATTCCGCCCAAAAAACCCGAGCAGTCTTGGGGGCTTTGCAGTCGAATACAACTTGATAGATTCCTGTTTCTCGCTGCCGAACGACGACGCATTGCTCAAGGCCAACCAACAGTCGCTGCCCTGGCTCCAGGGGCGGAGCATTCAGCGCAAGGCGTTTCTCAATTGCTGTTTTGCGCATGATGACTGTCGTCCTTAAAATTCAGAAACCTTATGCATTGAATCAAAAGCAAAGCCAGCCGCATGGCGGTGTGCCTTGAACGCCAGGGCATCGGGCGGACCCGCGTGGCTCAGGCGCTTCGACAGCTCTGCACACGACTATCCTCCACTGGATCATATGTGCATAATATTATCATGCAGTGATAATAGAAAGGCAATCGACGTCGCCCTGGCCTCAGGCCCGGACGAGGTCTTTTGATTGATTGCCAGGAGGCAGAGACATGCATGAAAGCAGCACTACGTGAGCGCTTGGAGACCCGTATGAAACGTGAAGACGTAAAAACCAAATACGCTGAAGGCATTCAGTTTGATACCCATTTGATTGCCAACCCGGCCAACACCCAGGAGTGGATCGTCTTCTTTAAAAAGGATGCCGGAAGAAGCTTCTTCCTAGTCAATGACAACGAAGAAATCGAACCTTTTCGGTACCTTGATGATTTGATTCATGAGCTGCGCGAAATCGGTATCAAGGTAGCTGAAATTCATTTCTGAATTGTTTCCTTGGCACCTCGCGCATCTACAAGTGCGATCGCAGCAAATAATGATGTTGGATTAACGTCTATTAACGCCAACGTTACGGCAACAAAAGACTGCTGGAGGACTCGAGTATCGGAAGGTTTTCCAGCCAGCGGCCCTACGGGCAGGTCCGCGTGGAGCACACGTAGAAAGTCGCCAGCTCGCAGTGAGCTGGCGCGCGTTTCCTGACGCTCTACTCAGGCACGCAAGTAGGCCACCAAGGCATCGGCGAAGGACTCAGTGGTACCGGCCCCGCCCATATCGGGTGTCACTTGGTCACGGGAGTTTTCCAGAACAACGCGGATAGCAGTACGAATGCGCGTGCCCTTGTCCACCATGCCCAGGTAATCAAGCATGTCTGCGGCGGCCAATAACAATGCACACGGGTTCGCGATGTTCTTGCCGGCGATGTCCGGTGCCGAACCGTGGACCGCTTCGAAGATGGCAGCATCGGCGCCGATGTTGGACCCCGGCGCCAAGCCCAACCCACCGACCAGGCCTGCGCACAGGTCTGAAAGGATGTCGCCAAACAGGTTGGTGGTGACGATGACATCGAACTGATGGGGATTCATCACCAACTGCATACAGGCATTGTCGACGATCATCTCGTGGAATTCGATTTCCGGATAATCCTCGGCGACCTCACGCGCCACGTCAAGGAACAGCCCGGAGCACGACTTGATGATGTTGGCCTTGTGTACCGCGGTCACTTTTTTGCGGCCTTTGCTACGAGCCAGCTCGAACGCGTAGCGCACGATGCGTTCGGAGGCTGTGCGTGTTACGCGAATGCTTGCCAGAGCGACTTCGCCGTCTTCCGAAATACTTTGCCCTTCTGGCAGGTACGCCCCTTCGGTATTTTCACGCACCGTGATGATATCGATACCCTCGAAGCGCGAACGAGTGCCGGGGAAACTGATCGCCGGTCGGACGTTGGCGTAGAGATCGAAGTGGCGGCGAAGGTGGACGTTGATCGAGGAGAAGCCGCGGCCAATCGGCGTGGTCAGAGGGCCTTTGAGTGCGACGCCGTGTTTGGCGATCGTATCGATGGACGCGGGCGGCATCAGCTGCCCATGCTGCTGCAAGGCCTCCAAGCCGGCCTCAACGAAGTCGTACTGAAGATTGCAGTCAAGGGCATCGAGTACGCGTAGCGTCGCTTGCATGATCTCAGGGCCGATGCCGTCACCCTTGATGATTGCGATGGTTTTGCTCATGGTCTCTTCCTTAACAGCGCTGTGTCAGCCTGCTGTATTGATGGGGTCACTGAGACTGGTGTCACGAGTCTGCTGATAGGCATTGACTGTCTGACGGCTTTCACCGCGGCAGAGTGCTATGTTTCATCCTCCGCGCCGTGACCGCGCAGGTCATTGCGGATCAATTGACGAGCGACCTGAACGGGTGTCAGCTCTCGCTATGGATGCGGCGGTTACAGGTGAGC
This sequence comes from Pseudomonas veronii, assembly GCF_002028325.1. Taxonomy (NCBI): domain Bacteria; kingdom Pseudomonadati; phylum Pseudomonadota; class Gammaproteobacteria; order Pseudomonadales; family Pseudomonadaceae; genus Pseudomonas; species Pseudomonas veronii. The sequence continues at coordinate 4,822,394 of NZ_CP018420.1, forward strand.
GCCCGGATCAAGCGTGCAGTCATTTGCTCCATCGATGACGCGCATAACATTAACATACAATGCTAATTCCACGTGGTAGAAAGCAGCGTTTTCCGGATGATACCAAGGTCTTAGAACGCCTGTGCGTGACAGGGTGAGATCGCTTTTAGGCAGGCATAAAAGGAAGACGGGTTGTGACTCGGATCATTCAGAACGGATGATCTTGCAAATGGCGGGCTGTCGATGTTCAGGAGCTGCGGCGGCCGGATGTCCGCCGAGTGCGACAGCTGCCAACCGTGCAAAAGGTCGTGCAACTGCCGCACATCAGCCTGATTGACCTCCGCTTACAGCGGGTAGTGCGCCGGGTAATGCAGCTTCGCAACACCGGTGTCGATAGCGGCCTTGGCCACTGCGCCGGCGATTGCCCCGAGCAGGCGAGCATCGAGCGCTTTGGGGAGAATGTAATCGCGCCCAAACTCAAGCTTGTCGACGTTGAACGCTCGCAGCACTTCCACAGGGGTTGGCTCTTTGGCCAATTGGCGCAGTGCTTCCACTGCCGCAATTTTCATCGCTTCGTTGATCCGGGTTGCCCGAACATCCAGGGTGCCGCGGAAGATGAATGGAAAGCCCAGAACGTTATTGACCTGGTTCGGGTAGTCGGAGCGACCGGTCGCCATGATCAAGTCATCACGCGTGGCCATGGCCAATTCGTAGCTGATTTCAGGATCGGGGTTCGAGCAGGCAAACACGATCGGCTTGGGAGCCATCGCCGCCAACGCTTCAGCCGGAAGCAGATTGGCGCCAGACAACCCCACGAACACATCGGCACCGTTCATGGCTTCCATCAACGTGCGCGGGCCACCGTCGTTAACGAATTGTGCTTTGTATTGGTTGAGGTCTTTGCGCGCCGAGTGGATGACCCCGGTACGATCGACCATGTACAGATTGCTTTTTTGCGCGCCAAGGCTGAGCAGCAGGCGCATGCACGCCGTGGCTGCGGCACCGGCGCCGAGGCAGACGATTCTCGCGTTCTCCAGCGTTTTGCCCTGAATCTCCAGCGCATTGAGCATGCCGGCCGCGGTGACGATGGCGGTGCCGTGCTGGTCGTCATGGAAGACCGGGATGTTGCACTGTTCGATCAGTGCGTCCTCGATTTCAAAGCACTCAGGGGCTTTGATGTCTTCCAGATTGATCCCACCGAAGGTGTCGGCGATACGCACGACGGTGTCGATAAAAGCCTGGGAACTCTCGGCATTGACTTCGATATCGATCGAGTCGATACCGGCAAAACGCTTGAACAGCAACGCTTTGCCTTCCATCACCGGCTTACTGGCCAAGGGGCCCAGATCGCCGAGGCCCAAAATGGCCGTACCGTTTGTGATCACGGCCACCAGATTGCCTTTTCCGGTAAAGCGATAGACGTTCTCCGGGTCCTTCGCGATTTCGCGAACGGGCTCGGCCACGCCAGGGCTGTACGCCAGTGCGAGTTGGGCGGCGGTATCGGCAGGCTTGGTCAGCGCAATGCCGATTTTTCCTGGGGTCGGGAATTCATGGTAATCCAGTGCAGCCTTCTTGAAGTCGGTAGTCATGCGAGCCCATAATTAGACGTTGATTACAATATTATGTTAACACTATTATAATACAAGGCAACGAGGTCCTGAGCCACAGACCAGGATCGAGTTGCCGGCTTGAATGCTGCTGACGAAGGGGTTTGTCAGCCAGCAGACCAACGCTATTGGCCCTAAGACTTCAGGGCGGGCCTGTATTTTTTGGCCAATAGAGCCCTCCTATGCTTGAACCCGTTTAGGCCACCTTGCGTGGCCTTTTTTTTGCGCGCTCGAAAGCCCGGCGCGCTACGCACCAAGCACGACACACTAGGACTCGGGGGTTTGCTTATCGCGTCTTGGAGCCGCCCTACGCACTTCGACAATCGCGTAAGGGCGTCGACGCGGCTCATGGGGCCGGATCAGCGTTGATCCGTGTCAGGCGATCGCGGAAAAGGATGGGGGGCGTCGATTCTTTCTTTAACAGAACTCAATCTTTACTGACCTGCTCAACCTTTCTGAGGGTGGCTGTCAGAAATGCACTTCGGCAGATTTGATACCCAGCTCGCGAAGCTCATGGATCAGATCATCGAGGCGTCCAAATGACTCCACTTCCTCGTTGTCATTGACCAGAAAATAGCTTCTCCCGGCATCCTTTTTGAAAAGAATGATCCACTCGTGCGTGTTGGCCGGGTTGGCTATCACATGCGTGTCGAAGTGCATGCCTTCCCCGTGTTTGGTTTTGACATCTTCGCGTTTCATGCGCGGTCTCCGAGCATAGGGCTCAGCTCTCTGAGCACTGAATCTAGAGCGTCGCCGGTGTTGTACCGAGGCTAGGCCAATTGCTTTGCTATTATCATAACGTGTGAATAGTATGCACATGCCACCAGAACGAGGCTAGTCATGATTGCGATACGAGAAGCTTGGAAAGCGGGCTTGTTAGGGCGCGAGCATTGGCTTGGAAATATCGTCTCAGGGATCATCGTCGGCGTCGTGGCGCTGCCCTTGGCCATGGCATTTGCCATCGCCTCCGGCGTCAAGCCGGAACAGGGGATCTACACGGCCATTGTGGGTGGTTTGCTGGTTTCGCTGTTCGGCGGAAGCCGGCTGCAGATTGCGGGCCCCACAGGCGCATTCATCGTCATTCTGGCCAGCGTGACAGCCAAGTACGGCGTTGATGGCTTGCAGGTCGCGACAATGATGGCCGGGGCAATTTTGTTGCTGCTCGGCATCACCAAACTTGGCGCACTCATCAAGTTCATCCCTGACCCGGTGATTGTGGGATTCACCGCCGGCATCGGGGTGATCATTTGGGTCGGGCAATGGAAAGACTTTCTGGGCTTGCCGAAAATCAGTGGCGAGCACTTCCACCAGCGGCTGTGGCACCTCATCCAGGCATTCCCCAACCTTCATGTACCCACGACACTGTTAGCCCTGCTGAGCCTGGCACTGGTGATCCTTGCGCCTAAACTGCCGGGTTTAAAGCGTGTTCCCGGCCCGCTGATCGCGATGGTCGTGGTCACGGCATTACATGCCTATTTTCAGTTCGACGGCGTGGCCACGATCGGCAGTGCATTTGGGGGCATTCCTCAAGGCCTTCCCCAAATCGGCCTTCCAGCAATAACGCTGCCCCAGGTCATTGAGTTGATTGGCCCTGCGTTTGCAATCGCGATGCTTGGGGCTATCGAGTCACTGTTGTCGGCGATTGTCGCCGACGGGATGGCCGGCACCAAACATGACTCCAATCAGGAACTGATCGGACAAGGCATCGCCAATCTGGTCACCCCTCTGTTCGGTGGCTTCGCTGCGACAGGGGCGATCGCTCGAACGGCCACCAACATCCGCAATGGCGGCAATAGCCCAATCGCGGGCATTGCCCACTCCCTCACGTTGATTTTGCTGATCTTCTTTCTGGCGCCGCTGGCTTCGGATATCCCGCTTTGCGCATTGGCGGCGATCTTGTTCGTGGTCGCTTACAACATGAGCGAACTGAAGCACTTCAAGCGCATGGTCAAACGCGCGCCCAAAGCCGACGTTGCCATCTTGCTAATCACCTTCGGCCTGACCGTATTCAGTGACCTGACGATCGCCGTGAACATTGGGGTGATTCTTGCCATGCTGCAATTCATGCGTCGCATGGCGTCCTCTGTCGAGGTACAGCTAATGGTCGAAGATGAGCTGGAGGCAGAGTTGCGTACAAATGGACATGCACATCTTCCTCCCGGTGTTTTGGTCTACACCATCGAGGGGCCTCTGTTCTTTGGCGCCGCAGAAACCTTTGAACGTGTTTTGGCGCAAACGCACACCGATCCCAGAACGTTGATTATTCGCCTGAAGCGCGTGCCGTTCATGGACATCACGGGCTTGCAAACGCTGCTCGAAGTCATTGAGCAACTGCACAAGCGCGGCATTGTCGTAAAGCTGTGTGAAGCCAATGAGAAAGTGCTTGGCAAGCTCGACCGGGCCGGGATTCTTCAGGTGCTCGGTTCACAGCATTATCATGCCGACTTCAATGGCGCACTGGTCAGTCATACCCAGATCAACGAGAGTCAGGGCGAGACGTAGGAGACAGTGAATGACGCGCGATGAGCAGGCACTTGTCGTGCCCGCTCAGACAGGGATGAATTACTTGGCATTGGCCGCAATTTTGCTTTTGGTCGCGTAGGACACGCCATGCGTCTCGAGGTAGTCCCGAATCAGCTGACGAACGACCTGAGAAGGTGTCAGGTCCTGAGACGCGCAAAGCTCCTCAAGGGCTTTTTTCTTGACGGGATCAATGAGCACAGTCAGTCGTGCAGTCTTGTTTTCCATGGAATTGCCTGTCGCCTAAATCGATCAATGATAATCAAATTATAATAGCAGGGCATTCATTTGTCACCGCTTAGGTTCGCTGCTGCACTGTTCGATCCGAAAGCCCGAGCACCTTCGAAAACACATGGTGGTCACGTAGCGGGGGCGATTACCAACTCCGACGGAAATCCTTTCTCCATCATCGAATGAAGCTCAAATGCGCTGGTGATCTTGAGTTTCGTGCCTTCACCAAACAGCAGCGGTAAAGGCCTGGCCGGATCGTATGCTGTTGCTTGTAGGGTTTTGCTCGCCGGAATCATGCCCTCCCTCCTCCGCCATATGGCTAAAAAAAACGCCAACAGCAAAGAAAGCCATCCGACGATGGGCAGCTAGATCACACGAACCCTAAAAAACCGCGAGGCCGAATGGGTGACTGGCCGCGCAAGGTTTTGGGCGAGTCGCATCATGAAAGGACTACGCTGACATCCGGTTTGCCAACTCTCGCGGCAGAGAAGGTGAGCCGAGGAACGTCGCACGAGCGGCGCTCAATCTTGAGAGCGCAAAAGACCTCAAGACAATCGCCTTCAGGCCTCCCACCGACCGCCCCACAACAATCAATAAAACAACCGCGGCTCCGGCGCAGCCAGCAGGCTGACCAACTTGGTCAACGCAAACCCCAACTCCGCACGGCTAGGGCCCATCAGGGCGATGCGTACCCCACGGGTGCTGGCGCTGCGCTGGGCCAGGAACTGGCTGCCACTGACCACGATCACGCCGTTGGCGCGCGCGAGGTTGGCGAACTCGTCGCTGGTCCAGGGCTCGGGCAATTCGAGCCATACATGGAAGCTGTTGGGTTGGGTGCGAATGTCGTACGAGCCCAGTAGCTGCCGCGCCAGGCGCTGGCGCTCCGCGGCTTCCTCCTGCTGCACCCGCACCAATTGCGCCCCACGGCCACTGGTGATCAGGTTGCTGGCCAATTGAGCCATCAACGGCGACGGCATCCACACACTGCTGCGCACCATGGACGACAGCCGCGATAGGGTTTGCGGCGGCGCGTACAGGTAACCGATGCGCAGGGCCGGTAACAAGCTCTTGGACAGGCTGGTCAGGTATACCGAGCGCTCCGGGGCATAGGCCGACAACGGCTTGTGCGCGGGGCGTGTCTCAAGAAAGCCGTAGATATCATCATCGATGATGTACAGATCAAATTCGCGGGCGATCTCGGCGATTTCCAGGCGACGCGATTCGGGCATGATCGAGTTGGTGGGGTTCTGGTGCGTGGCCACCGTCACCAGCAGCGTGGGCCGGTGCTCGATGCACGCGGCCCGCAGCGCCGCCGGCACCAGGCCGTACTCATCGACCTGCACCCCGTGCAGGCGACGACCCAGACTGTGGGCCAGGGAGATGATCCCTGGATAGCAATATTCCTCACACAAAATCATATCGCCGACGCTGGACAGGCCGCCGATGGCCACCAGCAAGCCGTGTTGGGCACCGGCGGTCAACACGATCTGTTGGGCGTTGGCGTCCGGCAGGCAGCGCTGCACCCACAACGCGCCGGCCTCCTTATGCACGGAATGGCCGCCGTCGGTGACGTAATCCAGGATCGATCCCAACTCGGGCGCCTGCGCCAACTCCTCGATTGCTCCTCGCAGCCAGTCGCTCATGCCGGCGTCGCAGGGCTTGATGATCGACAGGTCTATCTGCCCGGTATCTACCTTGGAGGCAACGCCGAGTCTGGCCACCGGCGCCAAGACAGCGCGGGTCGGCAGCACGAATGTGCCTCGCCCCACTTCCCCGATCACCAGGCCGCGCTTGGCCGCCTCGTCGTAGGAGCGGCCTATGGTGCCCGGCGTCACTTTCAACGCCTCAGCCAGTTCCTTGAGGGTAGGCAGGCGCTCGCCCGCGGCCAGGCGCCCGGAAGCGATGTCACGCGCCAGTGCGTCGGCGATCATCAAGTAAACCGGCTGACCATGGCCGCTGTATTCAGGAACCCACATAGGAACGACACCAGAAACAACTGAAGCGCGAAATCCTACCATGAAATTTTTCATAAGCGTAATCGCACAACAATCGACTCAATATTAGTCGATTCAAAACATTACACCGATCAAATACATGTCATTGATTTTCTATCGAAACACAAGACTTCAGCCGTCATCGCAAGGCAACGCGACCGAATTTTGCACGGAGCATCTGCGCCATAACGGAGGGAAAGTGCAGTCCGGCAGCAGCTGTTGCAGATTTTATTGCCAATTAAAATCAATAAAATCATCAGGTTATGATCAGTCAAGCGAAACAATGTCAATTTAGGTATCAAAAACATATTGAGTCGATTTATTTCAAGGAATTAGAATGATTGCATCGATTCAATATTTTTTACCCATCCACATCAAAATATGGAACTTCACCTGAAATGGAAAGCGCAAACCTCAAGACCGCAGTCGACGCCGCCACAGCCGCGCCGACCACCTTTACGAAGTCCTTTCCTGATCGCCACATTGACTAAACAGGTACCACCATGGAATTACTCGGATCGTTCTGGGCCCAGCACTGGATACTGGCCATCATGCTGCTGGGCACAATCGCTTTTGTCGCCGGCTTCGTAGACAGCATTGCCGGAGGGGGCGGGCTGTTCCTAGTGCCCGGTTTCCTGCTGGTGGGGCTGCCGCCGCAGGTAGCGCTGGGCCAGGAAAAGCTGGTCAGCACCCTAGGCACTCTGGCCGCCATCCGCAACTTCTTCGCCAACAGTAAGATGGTGTGGAAAGTGGCGCTGGTGGGCGTGCCGTTCGCGCTGCTGGGCGCTTACATGGGCGCCCACCTGATCGTGTCGATTTCCCCGGAAACCGTGGGCAAGATCATCCTGGCGCTTATCCCTCTTGGCATCTTGATCTTTCTCACGCCCAAGGACCGGCCGGTACAAGAGCACACACTCAGCAACCGCATGCTCTTCACCGTAGTGCCCCTGACCTGCTTGGTCATCGGTTTCTACGACGGCTTTTTCGGGCCGGGCACTGGCAGCATGTTCATCATCGCCTTCCACTACCTGCTGAAGATGGACCTGGTGTCCAGCTCGGCCAACTCGAAAAGCTTCAACTTCGCCTCCAACATTGGCGCGCTGGTCGCCTTCATTGTGGCCGGCAAGGTGGTGTACCTGCTGGCCCTGCCACTAGTGGCCTGCAACATCCTGGGCAACCACATAGGCAGTGCCCTGGCCATCCGTAAAGGCAACGATGTTGTGCGCAAGGTGTTGGTGCTTTCGATGCTTTGCCTGTTCGCCAGCCTTGGCGTGAAGTACCTGGCTTGATTCAACCCTCAAGGAGAACCTGATGAAAACTGCATTTGTGACCGGCGCTTCGGCTGGCTTCGGCAAGGCCATCTGCCGCGCATTGATCGCTGACAATTACCGCGTGATCGGCGGCGCCCGCCGCGCAGATAAATTGGCGGAACTGAAGCGCGAACTGGGCGAGCACTTCATTGCCCTGCCTCTGGACGTGACAGACGTCGCCTCGCTGGACGCGGCTTGCGAATCGATTCGCGACGCGTCGCTGCACATCGACCTGCTGGTGAACAACGCCGGCCTGGCACTGGGTATCGACCGCGCCCAGAGCGCCGATGCCAAGAACTGGGAACGCATGATCGCCACGAACGTCACCGGCCTGGCCATGGTCACCCACAAGCTGCTGCCGGCCATGGTGGAAGCTAACAACGGGCTGATCATCAACATCGGCTCCATTGCCGGCACGTATCCCTACCCGGGCGGCAACGTATATGGCGCCAGCAAGGCCTTCGTTAAACAGTTCAGCCTGAACCTGCGCGCAGACCTCGCAGGCACCAGGGTACGGGTCAGCAACATCGAGCCGGGGCTGTGCTCGGGCACGGAATTTTCACTGGTACGCCTGGCCGGTGACCAGGACGCGGTGAACGCGCTGTACCGCGACGTGGAGGCAATCCGCCCTGAGGATCTGGCCAACACGGTGGTGTGGATCGCAGGCCAGCCGCCGCACGTGAACATCAACTCGGTGGAAATCATGCCGGTAGCCCAGAGTTACGCCGCGCTGAACATCGCCCGCAACCTGTAGCCCGGGCATGCAGGTGGCTGGCACCAGGGCAGGGATTTATGCCGGGCCAAGCGCTCCAAGCGTTGCTATAACGCGCCACTACCCATGAAGGAGTCTTATGGATACCGCGCGACACCGCCAATACCCTGCTCACTTTCCGGTAGTCGCCCGTAAGTGCAGCTTTACCTAGGCCGTGGCCAGGCGAAACGACTGCAGTGACTTTCATGGGGCTTACCTCTGAATCGAAGGATCAGAGACGCATTCATGCTGTTCACGCTGTGCGCTTTGATCGGCCTGGCGAAATCCAAGGCAAAAAAAGCCTTCATCGCTGCAGGCTTTTCTCTATCTGGCTCCACGACCTGGACTCGAACAGAAAAATAAACATTTGTTCTACAATGAAATTATTCTGTTTTTTAGTCTATACATCCCTACGATCATCCTGATCCAGCCCGTATTTTATTGGAGTTCTTTCGATATCCCTGGATCAGGAAAAAACATTCGAGCTTCCGCTCTTTTTGAGACAACGCGAGCATCTGAGTCATCTCGCTGCCAACCGCCGCCCAATGCTTTGAACGTGGCCACTGCAGCGCGAGCCGATTCAGTTTGTGCCTGGGCTCTGCCATCAGATGCCGCTAGGAGATGCTCATCGGCATCCAGCACTTCGATCAAGCTGACCACGCCTTTTTCATAGGCGGCAAACGATGTCGCTCTGGCTTTCGCATACGCCGACTCGCCCTGGGCGAGCCGGGTCGATTGTTGCTCGCGGTTGATCCGTGCCGAAACAGCGCTTTCCACATCTTCGCAGGCCCGCAGAACGGACTGGCGGTAAGCGGCCAAGGCTTCGGCTTCCTGGCCCTTTGCCAAATCAATCTGGGCGTTGATGCGGCCAAAATCGAACAGCCGCCAGCGTAATCCCAGTGCCGCCGAAGCCTGACTGGCGCCGTTGCTGAACAGGTTCGCGCTGGATACCGATGTAGCACTGCCGAGCAGCGCTGCCACAGACAGTTTGGGGTAGTACTCGGACATGGCTTCGCCGATACGCGCGCTGGATGCCGCAAGACGGCGCTCCGCGACGATCAAGTCTGGACGCCGACGCAGCAGGTCGGCAGGAGCGCCCATGTCCGAGAGGCCTGGCACCTCAGGGATGGGCGCCAGCTTAGTCAACTGCGCGCTGTAAGTACCGGGCGCCTTGCCCAACATGACATCCAGCGCATTCATTGCCGTGTCAATGCCTGCTTGCAGTACCGGCACGGTGGCCTGCGCTTGGTTCAGCGCGCCTTGGGCCTGGCTCAACTGCAGTTCAGCCGCCAGGCCTTTTGCGTAAAGATGTTCGATGGTGGTGAGCAGTTGTTGTCGTGTGTCGACTTGCCGCCGGGCAATTTCCAGGCGTGCTTGCAGGCCACGGATGCTGATGTAAAGGTCGGCTGTTTGCGCGACCACTGCCAGGCGTGTGGCAATCGCTCCGGCTTGCGAGGCCTGATAATCGGCGAAGGCCGCTTCTTTACCTCGGCGCAGCCCGCCAAACACATCCAGCTCCCAGGCGGCATTCAAGTTCGCCTCATAGGCACTGCCGTAGCGATTATAGGAAGGGTCTGAATTCAGCACTTGGCCCAACGGCGTCTCCAATGACTGACGGGCTCGGGCCGCTTGACCGTTGACGGTAGCCGACGGCAGGAGGGCTGCGTTAGCTGCGCCCAAACCGGCGCGAGCCTGCTCGATCCTTGCGCTTGCCTGGGCTAAATCGAGGTTCTGTTCAAGTGCTCGATTTATCAGTTGACTGAGTATCGGGTCATTAAATGCATTCCACCAAGCAGCGAGATCGGCATTTGCGGCGTCCACTTGTCGTGCCTTGGACGTTTGCACCGAGAAATGCTCGGGCAATTCCACACTGGGTTTTGAGTAGTCGGGGCCCACTGCGCAACCTGCAACCATACCCAAACCCAGTAAGACGGCGAAACGAAGAGGAGGATGCATGGGGTACCTGCGAAAGGGTCGATTTGTGACGATATTACAATTTGGTCACAAGTTGTCAACCACCGTTGGGATGAGTAAGCTGCTCGCATGAATCAGCCATCAGTTTCTTCGCCCAGCGCCCGCGGCCCAGCCGATCACGACATTCGAGACCAGATTGTTGCGGCGGCCAACGAACATTTCAGTCAATACGGTTATGGCAAAACAACGGTTTCTGACCTAGCCAAGGCCATCGGCTTTTCCAAGGCTTACATCTACAAATTCTTTGAATCCAAGCAGGCGATTGGTGAAGCAATCTGTACAAATTGCCTGACTGAAATCGTTACGGCAGTGGAGCAAGCCATCAATGTAGACGGCATCTCGCCGACCGAACGTTTTCGGCGCCTGGTCAAAACCTTAATCGCTACAGGTGTGAGCCTGTTCTTTAACGACCGTAAACTCTACGATATCGCAGCGTTCTCCGCGTCGGAGCGATGGCCCAGCTCACAAGTCTATGACGCTCGGATCAAGAGCTTCGTGTTGCAAATCGTGCGTGAGGGGCGAGAGCTCGGCGAGTTTGAACGCAAGACTCCGCTGGACGAGACGGTAGAGGCGATTCATCTCGCTCTGCGGCCCTTCATCAATCCTCTGCTATTGCAGTACAACCTCGATTTTGTTGAAGAAGCCCCTTCTCTCATCTCCAATCTGGTTCTGCGCAGCCTGATGCCTTAAACCTCTGCTGACGGATGCGCTGCGCATCCGTATCAGCGTGTGCGCCTGAAAAAACTAGCTATCGAGCCTCTTTGCTTTGCTCTGATCAAGTGGGCGACGTTCATTCATCTCGGCAGTGACTATTGACAGAAATGGTCACTTGAATAAGCATGGTGCATCCGCTACCGAGAGGTCTTTATGATCCGGCGCCACCGCATGTCACTCATTTTCATTGTCTTGTTGCCGTTTGCCCTAGCGGCCTGCAACGAGGCCACGCCCGCCGATCCTCGCCTTCAAGTGCCCTTGGTACGCATCGGCGTGGTTCAACCCTCCGCGCCTGCAGCACGGGTATTCACCGGTATCGTCGCGGCTCGAGTTCAGAGCGATCTCGGTTTTCGGGTGCCAGGGAAAGTCTTGGAGCGCTTGGTGGACTCTGGGCAGAGTGTCAAACGTGGGCAGCCACTCATGCGTATCGATGCCAACGACCTGACGCTGACCGCGAGGGCGCAGCAGGAAGCGGTGCTGGCCGCTATGGCCCGAGCCCGGCAGACCTCCGATGATGAGCTTCGCTACCGTGATTTGGTGTCCGTCGGTGCGGTATCTGCCTCAGCTTACGCGGGGATCAAAGCGGCTGCCGACTCGGCGAAAGCTCAGCTAAACGCTGCCCAGGCTCAGGCTGATGTGGCGAAAAACGCGACCGGTTATTCGACGTTGGTGGCGGATGCTGACGGGGTGGTAGTGGATACCTTGGCGGAGCCGGGACAGGTAGTTGGCGCAGGACAGAGGGTGGTACGCGTTGCCCATTCAGGGCAGCGCGAGGCCGTGATCCAGTTACCCGAGACGCTACGTCCTGCGCTGGGCTCGGCGGCGACGGTTGAGCTCTACGGGCAGAACCAGCGTGCAGGCAGCGCCCATTTACGTCAGCTGTCCGACTCTGCGGACCAACAGACCCGAACGTATGAAGCGCGTTATGTGCTGGAGGGGGCGCTCTCCAACGCCACCCTGGGTTCGACTATCTCAGTGTCTATCGCTGACACGGATGTTGCTGATGCCAAGGAATTACAGGTGCCCATAGGGGCCCTCTACGACGCGGGTAAAGGCCCGGGTGTCTGGGTGGTTGAGGGAGAACCGGAGCATGTGGTGTGGCGCCCGATCAAGGTTCGCAGCTTGAACAACGAGGCCAGTGTGCGCGTGACGGGTGATCTCCAGGTGGGTGATCGTGTCGTCGCATTGGGTGCACACCTATTGAATGAGGGAGAGAAGGTCAGGACTGAACTTGCCGGTGCCACGCAAAAAACGGTGGTTGAGGTGAGTCGATGAGCGGCTTCAATCTTTCGGCGCTGGCAGTACGCGAGCGCTCAATCACCCTGTTTTTGATCCTGCTGATTTCTGTGGGTGGGTTGTACGCCTTCTTCAAACTGGGGCGTGCGGAAGACCCCGCATTCACCATTAAACAAATGACGGTGGTCACAGCCTGGCCTGGGGCGACGGCCCAGGAGATGCAGGACCAGGTGGTAGAAAAGCTGGAAAAACGCATGCAGGAACTGCGTTGGTACGATAGGACCGAGACCTTTACCCGGCCCGGCTTGGCATTCACCACGGTTTATCTGCTCGATAGCACGCCACCCTCAGCCGTCCAGGAGGAGTTTTACCAGGCGCGCAAGAAAGTCCTGGATGAGCAGAAGGGGTTGCCGTCTGGGGTGATCGGCCCGATGGTCAATGATGAGTATTCCGATGTCACCTTCGCGCTCTATGCGCTCAAGGCCAAGGGCGAGCCGCAACGTCTGTTGGTGCGCGAAGCCGAGAGCTTGCGCCAGCGTTTGCTGCATGTAGCGGGTGTGAAGAAGGTCAACATCATCGGTGAACAGGCCGAGCGCGTTTTTGTCGAGCTGTCCTACGAGCGCCTGGCGACGCTGGGCATTTCTGCACGAGACATCTTCAGTGCGTTGAACACGCAAAACATGATAACGCCGGCCGGTTCGGTAGAAGCGAAGGGGCCCCAGGTTTTCATCCGCCTGGATGGCGCGTTTGATGACCTGCAGAAGATTCGCAATACCCCGCTGACAGTGCAGGGCAGAACCCTCAAGTTGTCCGACGTGGCTGAGGTCAAGCGCGGTTATGAGGACCCCGCGACATTCCTGGTACGCAACAACGGCGAGCCAGCACTGTTGCTCGGCGTGGTCATGCGCGATGGCTGGAACGGTCTGGATTTGGGGAAGTCGCTGGACGCTGAGGCAACAGCGATCAATGAGCAGATGCCTTTGGGCATGAGCCTGACCAAGGTCACGGATCAGGCGGTGAATATTGACGCATCCGTCAACGAGTTCATGGTGAAGTTTTTTGCTGCCTTGGGCGTGGTGCTGCTGGTGTGTTTTCTCAGCATGGGCTGGCGTGTCGGCGTTGTGGTTGCCGCAGCGGTGCCGCTGACCCTGGCGGCCGTGTTCATTGTCATGGCGGCCACGGGCAAAGACTTCGATCGAATTACCCTGGGCTCGTTGATTCTGGCGCTGGGACTGCTGGTGGACGATGCCATCATTGCCATTGAAATGATGGTGGTGAAGATGGAGGAAGGCTACGACCGAATCAAGGCCTCCGCTTATGCCTGGAGCCACACGGCCGCGCCGATGTTGTCGGGGACGTTGGTGACGGCGATCGGCTTTATGCCCAACGGTTTTGCCAAGTCGACCGCTGGTGAGTACACCGCGAACATGTTCTGGATCGTTGGCATTGCGCTGATCACTTCCTGGGTGGTGGCCGTGGTGTTTACCCCTTACCTGGGCGTCAAACTGCTGCCGCAGATCAAGGTGCCTGAAGGTGGGCATACAGCGATTTACGGTACACCGAACTACCAGCGTTTCAGGCGCCTGCTGGGCAGTGTGATCCGCCGCAATGGCCTGGTGGCGACATCCGTCGTGGGCTTGTTTGTTGTTGCGATTATGGGCATGGGCGTGGTCAAGAAGCAGTTCTTTCCAACATCCGACCGACCTGAGGTGCTGGTTGAGGTGCAGATGCCTTACGGCACCGCTATCGAACAGACTGATATGGCGGCGGCCAAGGTCGAGGCGTGGTTGACTCAGCAGCCGGAAGCCAAGATCGTCACCGCTTACATTGGCCAGGGCGCGCCACGCTTCTATTTGGCGATGGCCCCTGAGCTACCCGATCCATCCTTCGCAAAAATCGTCGTCCTGACGGCGAATCAGCAAGAGCGTGAGGCGCTCAAGATTCGGCTCAGGCAAGCCACGACCGATGGTTTGGCGCCCGAAGCCCGCGTGCGGGTGACGCAGTTGGTATTCGGTCCTTACTCACCGTATCCGGTGGCCTTTCGGGTGATGGGCGCCGACCCCGCAGTGTTGCGGGATATCGCCGCGCAGGTGCGTGAGGTCATGACCGCCAGCCCCATGATGAGGACCGTCAACACCGACTTGGGCGAGCGCGTGCCGGCACTTCATCTCACGCTGGATCAGGATCGCCTGCAAGCATTCGGCTTGACCTCGACCGATGTCGCGCAACAGCTGCAATTTCTGCTCACGGGGGTGCCTGTCACCGAGGTGCGTGAGGACATTCGTTCGGTTCAGGTGGTCGCTCGCTCCGCTGGTGAGACGCGTCTTGATCCATCGAAAATTGCCGCCTTCACGCTGACCGGCGCCCAAGGCCAGCGCGTGTCGCTGTCCCAGGTAGGGGCGGTGGATGTGCACATGGAGGAGCCCATCCTGCGGCGGCGTGATCGGACGCCGACCATCACCGTGCGCGGTGACGTGGCTGAAGGTCTTCAGCCTCCCGATGTCTCCAACGCCTTGATAACGCAGCTGCAGCCCATCATCGAAAAACTGCCGGTGGGCTACCGCATTGAGTTTGCCGGCTCGATCGAAGAGTCGGGTAAAGCGAACAAGGCATTGCTGCCGTTGTTCCCGATCATGATTGCGCTGATGTTGCTGACCATCATCATTCAGGTGCGCTCGATGTCGGCAATGATGATGGTGTTCGCCACCGCGCCTTTGGGCCTGATTGGTGTGGTGCCAATTCTGCTGTTGTTCCAGCAGCCGTTCGGGATCAACGCCTTGGTGGGATTGATTGCCTTGTCAGGGATTCTGATGCGCAACACGCTGATCCTCATTGGCCAGATCCACTCTAATAAGCAAGCCGGTCTGTCGCCTTATGACGCAGTGGTCGAAGCCACTGTGCAGCGTGCACGGCCAGTGATTCTCACGGCGTTGGCGGCGATGCTGGCGTTCATTCCGCTGACCCATTCGGTGTTCTGGGGAACGCTGGCGTACACCCTGATTGGCGGTACGTTTGCCGGCACAGTACTGACCTTGGTGTTCCTGCCAGCGATGTACACCCTCTGGTTCAAGATCAAGCCCGAGCCCGCGCATGAGCTTGCAGCGAACACTCATGTTGCTTGATACCTGCGAGCCTGGGCTGCGGCACCATCATCTGCATCGCTGTGACCGTGCGAGCCGCCGGACGCTAATCGCACTTTGGGAGAACCACCACGGCGTGGCGTAGCCTTAAAGGTTCTGGCTACCGGGGTTGCTGTCAACGACAGCGCTTTGCCCGACCTTTTCTACGCCTGGGGAGAATTCGGCTCAAGGCTCGAATTGTTGGGCGTTCTGCGGCTGCGGATGAAATTATCCACCGATGGAAATCAGAAGCGCAGCTCGCTGGAGCGTACAAACACGTGCAGCGACAGCAAGACCGTCAGCCGGGTAAGCGCGCGGCCTTTATAGGTGTCGATCCGTTCCTGCAATTCAGGCAAGCGCGATAAGGGTTCTACCCTTGAAATGGCTGGCACCCACCGGGGTCCGACAGAACGCCAAAACGAAAAAACCCGCCAGAAGGCGGGTTTTTCGGGGTGTTCAGAGATTTTGAAAGCCTTCTCTGAAACCTTGTCTGGCTCCACGACCTGGACTCGAACCAGGGACCCAATGATTAACAGTCATTTGCTCTACCAACTGAGCTATCGCGGAATTCACCGTATGTTACTGATTAAAAAGGACAAGTCAAGCACTACCTGGCATTGCCGAACGCAATCGGATAACCCGTTCGGCTTTTACCCTGCGTGGGCCATTTCCTTGGCCAGGTCCAGCCAGGCGCGCGCTGCGGGTGGCAGGTGGGCGCTGGCGCGCCAGGCCAGGGCGATGTGCCAGTCGGTGTGGGGTTCGTCCAAGGGGATCAGGGCGATGCCGGCGTGCTGGTGCTTGTGCGCGAGCATGCGTGGCAGGAAGGCGACGCCCAAACCTGCCGCCACCAGGTCGACGATGAAGTCGATCTGCCCACTACGGGCGGTGACGCGGGGCGTCACGCCCTTGCGTTCGCAGGCGGCGAGGATTAATGCGTTCAGGGCAAAACCGGCTTCGAACAGAATGAACGGTGAATCCGCGAGGTCGGTGAAGTCGATGCGCTTGCGCCGCGCGAGCGCATGGCTCATGGGCAGCACGGCCATCAGCGGCTCATTGCGCACGGGCTGGTAGTCAAAGCCATCGTCTACCGGCAGCAACAGGGCCGCCAGGTCGACCTCCCCGGCTTCCAGGCATTCATGCAGTTTTTTGCTGCCGTGCTCGGTAAGTTCGATATCGATGTCCGGGTAGCGGTTGCGGTAGGTGGCGAACATAGACGCGAACAACACGCCGCATCCCACCGGCGGCAGGCCGATGCGCAGCACGCCGCGCTTGAGGTCGCGCAGGTCGTTGATCTCGGCGACCAGATCGCTGCGTTCGGCGAGCAGCACCAGGGCGCGACGGTAGGCAATTTCGCCTGCGGCGGTAAGTTCGTTCTTGTGTCCAAGACGATTAAGCAGCGGCGCACCCAGTTCTTCTTCCAGGGTCTTGACGGCCTTGCTCACCGTCGACTGGGTCAGCGACACCACCTGCGCCGCCTGGGAAAACCCGCCCTGGCGCACCACCTCAACGAAGACACGCAGTGTTCTCAGGTTCATCGGTATTCCTTTTGCGACTGGGCACTAGCGATAAAAGTTGTTTTTATCATGCCAGAAGTTTGCTTACCGTAACCCCCCTTTGCCCTGTGGAGTCACTGCTCATGATCATTTCGTCGGCATCCGATTACCGTGCCGCCGCCAAGCGCAAGCTGCCGCGCTTCCTGTTCGACTACATCGACGGTGGCGCCTACGCCGAACACACGATGCGTGCCAACAGTTCGGACCTGGCCGAGATCAGCCTGCGCCAACGCATTCTGCGCAACGTGGATAGCCTGAGCTTGAAGACCACGCTGTTCGGTCAGGAACATGCCATGCCGATCATCCTCAGCCCCGTTGGCTTGACCGGTATGTACGCACGGCGCGGCGAGGTGCAGGCGGCCAAGGCGGCGGCCAACAAAGGGATTCCCTTCTGTCTGTCGACGGTGTCGGTGTGTTCGATCGAGGAAGTGGCGTCGCAAAGCGCGCAGTCGATCTGGTTCCAGCTCTATGTGCTCAAGGACCGCGGCTTTATGCGTAACGCGCTGGAACGGGCGCAGGCCGCCGGGGTGACGACGCTGGTGTTCACCGTCGATATGCCGACGCCGGGCGCGCGTTACCGTGATGCACACTCGGGCATGTCCGGGCCGTATGCCTCGGCGCGCCGGATGCTGCAGGCCGTCACCAAGCCACAATGGGCCTGGGATGTCGGCGTGCTGGGCCGCCCGCACGACCTGGGCAATATCTCCAAGTACCTGGGCAAGCCCACCACCCTCGAAGATTACGTCGGTTGGCTGGCCAACAACTTCGACCCGTCGATCAGTTGGAAAGACTTGGAGTGGATACGCGAGTTCTGGAAAGGCCCGATGATCATCAAGGGCATCCTCGACCCGCAGGACGCCAAGGACGCAGTGAGCTTCGGCGCCGATGGCATCGTGGTCTCCAACCATGGCGGCCGCCAGTTGGACGGCGTGCTCTCCACCGCCAAGGCACTGCCGCCCATTGCCCAGGCAGTCGGCGATGACCTGACGGTGCTGGTGGACTCCGGCATCCGCTCCGGGCTCGACGTGGTACGCATGCTCGCCCTGGGCGCCAAGGCATGCCTGTTGGGACGTTCGACCGCCTATGCGTTGGCCGCCGATGGCCAGCACGGGGTGGAAAACCTGTTGGATATCTTCGCCAAGGAAATGCGTGTGGCCATGACGCTGACCGGCGTGACGTCGATCGAGCAGATCGACGCCACCACGCTGGTTCAGTACGGCGGGTAAAACCGCCGTCACCTGCCAAATAACTGACATCCTTTCGCCATGGCTGTTTTTGACCCCTTAAACAGCCTTTGATTTATAAGGATTTTATTCAAAATAAAACAAAGTGGCATGAATCTCGCTCTAGCCCTTTCAAGCAGGTTAAGCGATGACAAGACGTGTGGCAGTGCCCAAGGGCTATAACCCCCGGCAAAGCGGTTTAAACTGTTTCCAATGTTTTACGGAACTGAAGGAACAGTAAGACGCTTGGCACTCGCCACTCTCATCGAGCCTGTAAGACAGCTAAGTGCTTAGAGGCCGACTGCTTATGAAAAACCCGCCCCAGCTCCACGCAATTGACTTCGACAGTGCCAAATTGCAAC
Organism: Pseudomonas veronii; assembly: GCF_002028325.1. Lineage (NCBI taxonomy): Bacteria > Pseudomonadati > Pseudomonadota > Gammaproteobacteria > Pseudomonadales > Pseudomonadaceae > Pseudomonas > Pseudomonas veronii. The sequence continues at coordinate 4,840,967 of NZ_CP018420.1, forward strand.
GCCTGGGCTTTAGTCAGTCATCCCCTCTCTCGCACCGCCCCACCACGGTTGCTCAACTGCGCCAACAACTGGGCCTGCAACTGCAGACCAGCCTGGAACCGCAATGCATCCTCGGTCTGTTCTTTCGCGAGATCCAGCGCCTGGTGCCCCTGGACGCTCTGCACTACAGCCATCAGGCCAGTGACCTGCGCCTGGAATTCGGCCATCGCGGCCATCATTCGGTGAGCTACGCCTTGAGCCATGAAGGCGAACATCTGGGCGAGCTGGTATTCCGTCGCAACCAACGTTTGATGGAAGAAGAACTGAGTCAACTCGAATCGCTGCTGGCCACCCTGCTCTACCCGATGCGTAACGCCCTGCTCTATCGCGCCGCGACCCGCAGCGCCCTGCGTGACCCGTTGACCGAAACCGGCAACCGCATCGCCATGGACCAGACCCTGCAGCGGGAAATCGACATGGCGCGGCGACACTCGACCCCGTTGTCCCTGCTGATGCTCGACATCGATCACTTCAAACGCATCAACGACACTCACGGCCACGCGGCCGGCGACAAGGTACTGCGCGCCGTGGCTGCGTCGATCAAGGGCCAGTTGCGCAATGTGGACATGGTGTTCCGCTTTGGCGGGGAAGAGTTCCTGATCCTGCTCTCCAACACCGGCCGGGATGCGGCGGCGGTCGTCGGCGAGCGCCTGCGCCAGGCGACACAGGCCCAGGAATATTGGGCGGATGACATACGCATCGATCTGACGGTGAGCCTGGGCTGCTCGACGTTGTTGCCTGCCGAGTCTGCCGAAAGCCTGTTGCGTCGGGCCGACAGCGCCTTGTATGTGGCCAAGCGCGAAGGTCGCAACCGCTTGGCAATGGCGGGGTAACCCCCCGCCACGCGTTTCACATCACGCTTCGCTGGCGACGCGCACCAGGCGCTCGCGAACAGGCGCGGCCGCCGGTTTGTCTTTCTCCAGGCGCATGCAGTTTTCCAGGAACAGGTACATGTAGTTGTAGCTCTTGCACACGGCCTGGCGCAGCTCTGCCTGCAGTTGTCGGCTGGGGTTCGTACCGGCCAGGGTGCAGACAATTTCCAGCGCTTCCCAAGGGTGGGCATCGTCGTACTGGGCATGCATCTTCAGCCACTTCATCGCGCGCTTGCGGTCTTCCTCGGGGAAGGCTGCCGCATAAACGCCGGTGGAGCACACCAACGCGGACCACTCCCCCGTCGCGCCCTCGATGGCGTAGTTGGTGGCGGCGATCGCAACGATCAACGAATCGGCCGAACTGGTGTGCCAGCACCAATGGCTCAGTGCATGCAATTCCGGGGGTACGTTCTGTGCTTGCAGGTCTTCGAGGCTGACGCCGTGGGCGCGGGCCCAATGCAGCCAGTAATCGGCGTGGTTCAATTCCACCCGAATATTGCGCATCAGCCAACGCCGCGCCATATCCTCGCCAGGATGACGGGCAAACTTGGTCTTGGTGAGGTTCTGTGCCATATACAAGGCAAACTGTTCGACCACCGGCCAGCCACCGATCAGGTATTGGCGCATGGTCTTGGCGCTCAGCGTGTTATCACGCATGCGCTGATACAGTTCGTGTTCGACAACTCGGCGCTTGCTCTCGCTACAGTCCTGGATCAATTGCTGAGCCCAGGTGGGGTAACTCGAGGCTTCCATAAGCGGGCCGGTTCGGTTGAAGGTGTCGATCACTGTAAGGCTCCTTTTTAAGTGTGATTGTACAGACCAGCAAATGTTTCAGCGGAATGTGCCGGGCGCCTTGAATAACAGAGGCTGCGGCCGCACAGGTCGACACTGCAAACTATCAAAGGTAAACAATTGCGGGCGTTCAATCACATAGCCCTGAGCGTAATCCACACCAATCTCAAGCAATGCCTGTTCGATGTGCGGCGTTTCAACAAACTCAGCAATTGTGCGCTTACCCATGACGTGGCCGATGTGGTTGATCACTTCGACCATGGCGCGGTTAATCGGGTCGTCCAGCATATCCTTTACGAAACTTCCATCGATCTTCAGGAAGTCTACAGGTAAATGTTTCAGATAAGCGAATGAGGACATTCCGGCGCAGAAGTCATCCAGTGAGAAATGGCAACCTAAGGCTTTGAGTTCATTAATAAAGCGAATCGCACTGCCCAAATTGGCAATAGCGCAGGTCTCAGTTATTTCAAAACAAATCATTTCTGGCGGAACACTGTAAGCCGCGAACTTCTCGCGTAAAAAACCGAGAAAAGCGTCATCACCAATCGTTATGCCTGACAGATTAATCGCACACATTGCCATGGGCCGGCCCGGACGCTCATGCATGCAACGGGCAATCAGGTTGAACACGTTGTCCACCACCCAGCGATCCAGGGAACTCATCAACCCGTAACGTTCGGCGGCCGGAATGAAACTGTCGGGCAGAATGATGCGGCCGGCCTCGTCATGCAGGCGCAGGAGGATTTCAATGTGCCCATTGTCGGCGTCGGTGGGCCCCAGGGGCGCGATTTCCTGGGAGTACAGGCAAAAGCGGTTTTCTTCCAGGGCCATGTGCAGGCGCTGCACCCAGGCCATCTCGCCAAAGCGCAAGGACAGCTCGGAGTCGTCCGCGTGGTAGACCTGCACGCGGTTGCGGCCCTTTTCCTTGGCCATATAGCAGGCCATGTCGGCGGCGCGCAGCGACGTTTCCAGGGTGGTCGGCACCTGGGAGATATGCACCAGGCCAATGCTGACGGTGGTCATGAACGGCCGGCCCTTCCACACGAAATGCAGGTTCTGCACCGTGTGGCGCAGGCTTTCGGCGATTTTTTCCGCCACCGACGCCGGGCAGTTCTCCAACAGGATGCCGAACTCGTCGCCCCCCAGTCGCGCCAGGGTGTCACCTTCACGCAGATCCGATTGCAGCAGTGCGCAGATATGCCGCAACAGCTCGTCGCCTGCCGCATGGCCGCAGGTGTCGTTGACCAGCTTGAACTGGTCCAGGTCGAGGAACATCAAGGCATGCCGCCCGCTGTGCTCACGCGCGACCTGTTGCAGCACCTGTTCCAGGCGGAACTCGAACTCGCGACGGTTGGCCAGGCCGGTCAACGCGTCATGGGTCGCTTGCCACGACAGGTTGGCGATGTACTGACGTTCCTGGGTCATGTCGTGCAGCACCAGCACCGCGCCGCTGACTTTGCCGGCGCTGCGGATCGGCGCGCCCACCAGGGTCACCGAAACGGTGCTGCCGTCCAGGCGCTGGATGGTTTTGGAGTGTTCGCTGCCGCCGCTCAAGCGGCCCTTGGTGATGTGCTCGATCAGCGCAAAACCATCGGGCTGAGCATTTTCATCCAACAGGTTGAACAGTGCCGCCAGGGGCAGGCCCTGGGCATGGGCCGACGTCCAGCGCGTCAGGGCCTCGGCGGCCGGGTTCATGTAGGCAATGGCGCCATCGACATCGGTGGTGATCACCCCATCGCCGATCGACTCCAGGGTGATCTGTGCCCGCTCCTTCTCCACTTGCAGGGCATCGGCGAACGCGTGCCGCTGCGCCAACAACTTGTGGGTACGCAGCAGCGCCAGGGCGATCAGGCACAAGGCCGTGGCCAGGTTGGTGATCAGCAACAGCCGCAGGACGACGCGCGAGCCTTCACCCAAGGCATCGCTGAACGCCTTGGCCGCCGGCGTCACGCCGTCGTTGATGGCAAAGATATGCGCCTTCCATTGCCGCACATCGTCGTCATGGACCTGACCCGCGGTGATCGCCCGGTGCATCGACCGGGCCAAATCATCCAGCTGGACCAGGTAGCCATCGCCCACGGTCCACAGTTCGATGGCTTTTTCCAGGTAGCTGAAATGGCGAAAGTTGAGGTACAGCCAGATCACGCTGGAGACGTCGTCCGGGTGGTTGCCACCCTTGATGATCCCCTCGCGCGCCGCCTTGAGGTCGGGGGCGGGACGGTCCAGGGCGACACGCAGTTCATGCCCGCCCTGGGGCACGGCAATGGCTTGCTGGTATTTGAGGTAGGTGGCTTCGTCGCGATTATCGGCGTACAGCGTCAGATAGTAGATGGCGTCTTTCTGGCCCTTGGACCACAGGCTTTCGCCGCCCACATAGACGCGCACCGCTGAAAGCACATACAGACTGACACAGCCTAATAATGCCTGGAACAATACGACGGCAATAAAGGGCCAGACAATGCCCAACAACCTTGGCGTTCCGAGAGTCCGCTTCTGCTTCATGAAGTCCCTTGCACATGCACAGCTGAATACGCACGCGAACATCCGCTCCTAATAGCACAGCGTAGGCTAAATCAACGCACTTGTTGCAAGTGCCCGTAAAGTTTGGCGTACAAGCCACCCTCCGCGATCAGTTGCTGATGGTCGCCGTCCTCGGCGATATGCCCACCGTCGAACACCAGCACCCGATCAGCTTGTTTCACCGCCGAAAGCCGATGGGCAATGATCAGTGTAGTCCGCCCACTGAGAAACCGCGCCAACGCCTGGTGCAGGTTGTACTCGGTGGCGGCGTCCAGGGCCGAGGTTGCCTCATCCAGGATCACCACCTTCGGCTCGGCCAAGACCATGCGCGCAATCGCCAGGCGTTGGCGCTGGCCGCCGGAAAAGCGCACGCCAGAGCGCCCCACCACACTGTCCAGGCCCAGGGGCAACGCCTTGACGGTCGCCTCCAACTGGGCGATTTCCAGGGCCTGCCAACACGCCTGGTCACTGCGGTTGCGGCCCATGGTCAGGTTGGCACGCACGGTATCGTTGAACAGCGCGGGGTGTTGCAGCACCACCGCGACGTGCTCGCGGATGGTCTCCAGGCCGATTTCCTGCTGGGTTGCACCACCGAAACGAATACTGCCGGCCTGCGGTGTGTACAGCCCCAGCAGCAGTTGCACCAGGGTACTTTTACCGCCGCCGCTGGCGCCAACAATCGCGACCTTCTCACCGGGTTCGATGCTGAGGTTCAACTGGTCGAGCACCCGCTCTTCGCCATAGCCGAACGTCAGGCCACGCACGTCGATGCCGACCGTTTCGCGCCCAGTGAACGGGTCTGCGCCGCCGACATATTGCGGCTCATCGGCACGGGCGAGCAGCTCGTTGATCCGCGTCAGCGCCCCGCCCGCCGCGTAGTAGGCATATTGTAGGTTCAACAACTGCTCCACCGGGCCGATCATGAACCACAGGTAGCTGAACACGGCGAGCATCTGGCCGATGGACAGGTCGGAAAACAGCACGGTGAGCATGGCCGCCGCGCGAAAAATATCGATGCCGAACTGGAACAGCAAACCGCTGGCGCGGCTGGAGGCGTCGGTTTTCCATTGGGAGTGGATCGCATAGTCACGCACTTCCTGGGCGCGCTGGCCGAGGCGCCCGAGGAAAAAGCCCTGGCGATTGCCGGCACGCACTTCCTGGATGGCGTCGAGGGTTTCGGTCAACGCCTGGGTGAAGCGCGAGGTGCTGTCGTTTTCCAGTTTTTTCAGGTGTTTGACGCGCTTGCCCAACTGCACCGTGGCATAGATCACCAGCGGGTTGAACAGCAGGATCAGCAGCGCCAGTTGCCAGTGCATCCACACCAGAATCGCCGAGGTGCCGACCAGGGTCAGCATGGCCACCAGGAAACGGCTGAGGGTTTCGCCGACGAATTTGTCCAGCGTGTCCAGGTCGGTGACCAGGTGCGTGGTGACGGTGCCGCTGCCGAGGCTTTCGTACTCGCCGAGGGAAATACGCTTGAGCCGCTCGATCAGGCGCACGCGGATGCGGTAGACGATGTCCTTGGCCAGCCGCGCAAACAAGCGCGCCTGCACCACGTTGAACACCAGCGCACCACAGCGCAGGGCCAGCGTCACCAGCAGCATCAGGCCGATATAACCGGCGGCTTTCTGCCAGCCCAGGGGCAGCGCGTGGTTCATTACCTTGAGCGCGGCATCGCCATGGCCCAGCAGTACTTCGTCGACCAGCAAGGGCAACAACAGGGGGATGGGCACGCTGCACAGGGTCGCCAGTACGGCGACACCATTGGCGATCCACAGGGATTTCTTGTGACGCAAAGCCAGGCGGCGGATTTCCGCCCAGGTCAGTCGATCGACGCGGTGGGAGGGCTCTGTGTCAGGCTGATCAGGCACAGGCGGCTCGCTCCAGCCAGCGGCCGAGCAGCGGCGACAGCTCGGACAGCGGCTGGTAGCCATTGGTCAGCAAGGCCAACTGGCCATTGCGCTCGGCCAGCAACGTCGGAAAACCGGCGATCCCCAAATCCTGCACCCAGGTGAAATCGGCGGCGGTGGCGGCGTGCTGCTCAGCGCGGTCAAACGCCCCGGCGAACTCGATACGCGGTATGCCGGCTTTTTCCGCCAGCTCCACCAGAATACTGGCGAGGGTCACGTCGCGCCCCTCGACATAAAACGCATGCTGGATCAGCCCCAGCAGCTTCCACGCGCAATCCGGCGCCAGGCTGCGCGCGGTGACGATGGCGCGGCACGCCGGCTCAGTGTCGTAGACAAAACCGTCGGGCAGCGCGCCTTCATGCTTGAACGTCTGCCCGGTGGCGTCGGTGACCGCCTGCCAGTGTTCCAGGATATAGCGCCGGGTCGACGGGTCCAGCGCCGCGCCGCTGCCGGTGCGCAAGCCGCCCACCACCAGGTGCAACTCCACGCCGGCCGCCTGGGCCTGCTCGACCAACGCCTCGGCCACCGGAGCAAAGCCCCAGCACCAGGAACACATCGGGTCCATTATGTAGAGCAGGCGCGCGGACATGGTTCAGGCCTCGGAAGGGGTTTGCTTGTAGTTGTAGCCAATCGGGTGCGGCATATTGCGAGCCTTGGCCAATTCAATCTGCTTTTGCCGGTCGATCGCGCTGCGACGGGTTTTCTCCGGCAGCTTATCCCAGCAATGCGGGCAACTGATGCCCGCCACGTAGTGCTCGGATGCGCGGTCTTCCACACTAACCGGTGTGCGACAGGCATGACATTGATCGTAGTCGCCTTCGCTCAAGTCGTGGCGCACAGTGACGCGGTTGTCGAACACAAAGCAGTCGCCCTGCCATTTGGTCTCGGCCTGCGGCACCTCTTCGAGGTACTTCAGGATGCCGCCCTTGAGGTGGTAAACCTCATCGAAGCCTTCGCTGAGCATATAGCTGGAGGCCTTCTCGCAACGAATGCCGCCGGTGCAGAACATGGCGACTTTCTTGTGCTTGGCCGGGTCGAAGTTGGCTTTGATGTAGTCGGGAAATTCGCGAAAACTGGTGGTTTTCGGGTCGATCGCGCCTTCAAAGGTGCCGATGGACACCTCATAGTCGTTACGCGTATCGATCAACAGCACTTGCGGGTCGCTGATCAGCGCGTTCCAGTCCTGCGGCTCGACATAGGTACCGACTTTTTTGTTCGGGTCGACGCCTTCGACGCCCAGGGTCACGATCTCTTTCTTGAGCTTGACCTTGGTGCGATAGAACGGCTGCTCGTCGCAGTACGACTCTTTGTGGTCGATATCGACCATGCGCGGGTCGTTCTTCAGCCAGGCCATCAAGCCATCAATGCCTTCGCGGCTGCCGGAAACGGTGCCGTTGATGCCTTCTTCGGCGATCAGCAAGGTGCCTTTGATGCCGTTGTCGACCATCGCCTGCAGCAAGGGCTCGCGCAGGGCGACGTAATCTTCGAGGGTGACGAACTTATACAGTGCCGCCACGACAATCGGTTGAGTCATGGGTGTTCTCTCCAGGTGGCTACCCTCGTAAGGGGTGAACCGGATGCAAAAAAAACGCGCCGGCTAAGCGGCGCGTTGCGGATTCTATCAGGGATGAACCGTTAACTGTAGGAGCGAGCTTGCTCGCGAAGGTCGTGAACGATGACACGGATAACCTGACGCCCAGCGGCGCTCTGAGTTTTTTCGCGAGCAAGCTCGCTCCTACAGTAGATTCAACATCAACCCGTCAATGGCCGCCCGCGCAGGTCGGCGAGGCCGGGGCTGCGTCGGTTTTCGCCCATTCCTCAGGCGTATAGGTATGCAGCGCCAGCGCATGAAACTCGCTCATCAGGTCACCCAGGGTGGCGTAGACCTTCTGGTGGCGCTTGACGCGGTTAAGCCCTTCGAACTGCTGGCTGACCAGCACGGCCTTGAAGTGGGTCTGCAACCCACGGCTGTGCATGTGGCTTTCGTCCAGCACGCTCAGGTGGTCCGGGCCCAGGGCGGCAAGCGCCGTTTCGATACGCTGTTGCATGGTCATTCCTGCTTACTTCTTCTTGGCCGGTGCGGCGGCTTTAGGTGTCAGCTCGTTGGTCATGTCTTCCAACAGCTTGTTCACCACCGGCACGGCGCTTTCCAGCTTGGCCTGGGTCATCTGGGCCGATTGCTGGGTCAGTTGCGGCATTTTTTCCAGGACTTTCTTGCCCAGCGGCGACTGGTAGAAGGCAACCAGATCCTTGAGTTCGGATTCGCTGAAGTTGCTGGTGTAGAGCTTGACCATGTCCGGTTTCAGTTTTGGCCAGCCGATGGCCTGGTCCAGGGCGGCGTTGGCCTTGGCCTGGTAGCTGTCCAGTACGGACTGCTTGGCGGCAGGCGCTTTGGTCTGTTCGAAACGCTGGGCGAACATTTGCTGCACTTGCATGTACACCGGGGTCCCCAGCTTGTCAGCGTGGGCCAGGGTAAGGAAGGCTTCGGCACTGGCGTTGTGGCTGGCGGTATCGGCAAAAACCTGGCCGCTGGCGCAAACCAGAGCAACCGCGGTACAGATGGCACGAAGACGAGTCATCAAGTTTCCTTTTCTAGCAGGCGAGGTAAGACCCCAAGGGCGCCCATTCTGCGCCTAAAAAACGCCATGGCTCAACCCCACCGCTTGTCAGGCATGGATTTGCGGTGGATGAATCCGATGAAACGGCTTTTATGGAACCCCCAGGGCCGATCACGGCCTAAACTGCGCAAACGAACCTGAAGGAGTGTGCCCGATGAGCCGTATCGAAACCGACAGCCTGGGAGAAGTCCAAGTCCCGGATGACGCTTACTGGGGCGCGCAGACCCAACGCTCGCTGGTGAACTTCGCCATCGGTGAGCAGCGCATGCCCCTGGCGGTCTTGCACGCCCTGGCCCTGATCAAGAAAGCCGCCGCCCGGGTCAACAGCCGCAACGGCGACCTGCCCGCCGACATCGCACGCCTGATCGAACAAGCCGCCGACGAAGTGCTCGACGGCCAGCATGACGACCAGTTCCCGCTGGTGGTGTGGCAGACCGGCAGCGGCACCCAGAGCAACATGAACGCCAACGAAGTGATCGCCGGGCGTGCCAACGAGCTGTCGGGCAAGACGCGCGGCGGCAAGAGCCCGGTGCATCCGAACGACCATGTGAACCGCTCCCAGAGTTCCAACGACTGCTTCCCCACCGCGATGAACATCGCGGCGGTGCAGGCGGTCAACCAGCGACTGCTGCCGGCGATCACGCACCTGTCCGGCGGGCTGGCGGAATTGTCGGCGCGGCATATGAAGCTGGTGAAGACCGGTCGCACCCACATGATGGATGCCACACCGATCACCTTTGGCCAGGAACTCTCGGCGTTCATCGCCCAGCTCGATTACGCCGAACGCGCGATCCGCAGCGCCCTACCCCAGGTGTGCGAGCTGGCCCAGGGCGGCACCGCCGTCGGCACCGGGCTCAATTCGCCCCACGGCTTTGGCGAGGCGATTGCCGCCGAGCTGGCAGCCTTGTCGGGTTTGCCGTTCGTGACCGCACCCAACAAATTCGCCGCCCTCTCCGGCCACGAACCGCTGGTAACTCTGCACGGCGCCCTGAAAACCCTGGCCGTGGCCCTGATGAAAATCGCCAACGACCTGCGCCTGCTCGGCTCCGGCCCGCGCGCCGGGCTGGCGGAAGTCAAACTGCCGGCCAACGAACCGGGCAGCTCGATCATGCCCGGCAAGGTCAACCCGACCCAGTGCGAAGCGCTGTCGATGCTCGCCTGCCAGGTCCTGGGCAACGACGTGACCATCGGCATTGCCGCCAGCCAGGGGCATTTGCAGTTGAACGTGTACAAACCGGTGATCATCCACAACCTGCTGGAATCGATCCGCTTGCTGGCCGACGGCTGCAACAACTTCCAGGAACACTGCATCACCGGCCTCGAGCCCGACGCCGAACAAATGGCCGCGCACCTGGAACGCGGGCTGATGCTGGTGACCGCGCTCAACCCACACATCGGCTACGACAAATCGGCGCAGATCGCCAAAAAGGCTTACGCCGAAGGCCTGACCCTGAGGGAAGCCGCGCTGGCCCTGGGCTACCTCACCGACGAACAGTTCGACCAATGGGTACGCCCGGAAAACATGCTGGAGGCCGGACAATAAGCGCATAGCGCGTGCTTTTGCTTTGCTCTTGCTCTTGATCTGCTTTTGATCTTGATCTTAGGCGCCCCGTAAAACCACGCTGGCCGAACGCAGGTTTGAATCCGTGGGTAACCCGGCAGGACGCCGGGTTAGCCGTCCTGGGCCATGGATGGCCCATGACGGCGGCCCACGGATTCAAACCTGCGTTCGGGCACACCGAGCCTAAGCGAGGTGCCGAGTGGTGGGGCAAGAGCCCTTTTGGTTACTTTTGGGGCTCTTTTCCAAAAGTGACCCGCTGTAAGAGCGGAACCTATAGCAGCCGTTACCAAAGAAACGGATATGTACTCAACCCAAAAAAATGGTCGGCCCAGAGGCCGCCATCGGGGGCAAGCCCCCTCCCACATTTGGAACGAGGTGAACCTGTTAGATATGTATCGGCTGTCAGGGCGCCATCGCAAGCAACCCCCCTCCCACACTTAGGCCCGCGTACACCCGATAAAAACACCTGGGCCGATCAAGACACCAACCGCGCCCGCCGCGCCTTGAGCCCCGCAAACAACGACGGCGCCAACGCCACGGTCGCCGACCCCAACACCACCACCAACGCCCCCACATACCCCAGCGCATTGATCTCTTCAGCCTGCACAAAATCCGGCCACCACCACGCCGCCAGGGCCACCGCCACAAACGTCACCAACGGCGTCAGCGCCAGGGTCGCACTCACCCGCGAGGCTTCCCAATGGGCCAGGGCCTCGGCAAATGCGCCGTAGGCCACCAGCGTGTTCATGCAGCACGCCAGCAGCAGCCAGCCTTGCAGCGGGCTCAGCTGCAGGGCCTCCAGCGGATGCGCCCAAGGCGTGAGCAACACCGCGCACGACAGGTAGATCACCATCATCACCTGCAGCGAATTCCACACCGTCAGCAATTGCTTCTGGCCCAAGGCGTAGAACACCCAGATAGTAGTGGCGAGCAGAACCGTCAGTACCCCGGCGGTGTAGCTGCCCAGGGACGTCAGCAACTCCACCAGACGCTGGTTGAAGAACAGGCCAAAGCCGATGACCAGCACCACCAGGCCCAACACCTGGCCCAGGCTGAAGCGCTCTTTAAACACAAACACGCTGGCGACCATCAGGAAGATCGGCCCCATCTGCACCACCAGTTGCGCCGTGCCGGGGCTGAGCATGTTCAGACCCACCAGGTACAGCACGTAGTTGCCCACCAGCCCGCACACGGCCATCGCCACCAGCCAACCGCGGCGCGGCCCGAGCACGCGCAGGCTGGGCAAGCGCTTGACGGCGGCGAGGTAGACGAACAGGCAACTGCCGGCGACCGTCAGGCGAAACCAGGTGACGGTGATCGGGTCCATCACCTGCAACACTTGTTTGAGTTTGACCGGGAGAATGCCCCAGAGCAGCGCGGCCAGCAGGGTCAAGCAAAAGCCATAGACCCAGCGGCCGGAAGAGATGTGCATGAGTGCCCCAGAAGCCAGAGGAAGTGGAACCGGCATTCTAGGGGCAAGTACGCGGATTGGGATACGGCACTGTGCAAGTGCGGGAGCCGGCCTGCCCCCACAGTGGGCTCAGCGCACAGCTTCGAACAGCCCGGTCGCCCCCATGCCGCCGCCCACGCACATAGTGACGATGCCGTAACGCAGATTACGCCGCTGCAACTCACGCACCAGGTGCCCGACTTGCCGCGAGCCGGTCATGCCGAACGGGTGGCCGATGGAGATCGAGCCGCCGTTGACGTTGTATTTGGCATTGTCGATTTCCAGGCGGTCGCGCGCATACAGGCACTGGGAGGCGAACGCCTCGTTGAGTTCCCACAGGTCGATATCGGCCACCTGCAAGCCCTTGGCCTTGAGCAACTTGGGCACCGAGAACACCGGGCCGATGCCCATCTCGTCGGGCTCGCAGCCAGCCACGGCAAAGCCACGGAAAAACGCCTTGGGCTTGAGCCCCAGGGCCAGGGCTTTTTCCAGGCTCATCACCAGGGTCATCGAGGCGCCGTCGGACAATTGCGAAGAGTTGCCCGCGGTCACCGAGCCGTCTTCGGCAAACACCGGCTTCAAGCCCTGGAGACTGGCCAGGGTGGTGTCGGGGCGGTTGCAGTCGTCGCGCTCGACCACACCGTCGAGCACCTGCACGGCGCCGCTGTTCTTGTCCTCGACCGCGTACTTGACCGCCATCGGCACGATTTCATCGTTGAACAAGCCATCGGCCTGGGCCTGGGCGGTGCGCTGCTGGCTTTGCAGGGCATACCGGTCCTGGTCCTCGCGGCTGACGTGATAGCGGCGCGCAACGATTTCGGCGGTCTGGCCCATGGGAAAATAGAGGCCCGGCACCTGCGCTTTGAGCAACGGGTTGATCAGGTTGTCGGTGTTGACGCTTTTCATGGTCAGGCTGATGGACTCGACGCCGCCGGCGACAATGATATCGCTGCAGCCCGAGGCGATCTGGTTGGCCGCGATGGCAATCGCCTGCAAGCCCGAGGAACAGAAACGGTTGAGAGTCATCCCCGCCGTGCCGGTGCCCAGTTGCGACAGCACCGCGACGTTGCGCCCGATGTTGTAGCCCTGGGCGCCCTCGTTGGAGCCCGCGCCGACGATGCAATCTTCCACCGTGGCCGGGTCGATACCGTTGCGTGTCAGCAGCGCGTTGACGCAATGGGCCGCCATATCATCCGGTCGGGTCTGGTTGAACTTGCCGCGAAAGGACTTGGCCAGGCCGGTTCGCACGCTGTCGACGATCACTACTTCACGCATGGGGCTACCTCGATCTTGTCGTTGTTGGGAGAGCGCTCGAGAATAAATCCAGGCCCGCCCAACCGCGATGATCATTCACCCCGCCTATAGGCCTACTTCTTCTTGCCTTTCTGGTCGTGCTTGTCGGACTGGGCGAACGCCTCCTCCAACGCCAGGTTGATAGTGCGCAACACCTTGACCCGCGCCCAGCGCTTGTCATTGGCTTCGACCAGGGTCCACGGCGAGACCTCGGTGCTGGTGCGGTCGACCATATCGCCCACGGCGGCACGGTATTCGTCCCACTTCTCGCGGTTGCGCCAGTCGTCGTCGGTGATCTTGAAGCGTTTGAACGGGATCGCTTCGCGGGCCTGGAAGCGCTCCAGTTGGGTCTGCTTGTCGATGGCCAGCCAGAACTTGACCACGATCACTCCGGCATCGCGCAGTTGCTCTTCGAAATCATTGATCTCGCCATAGGCGCGCATCGAGTCCATCGGAGTGCAGAAGCCTTCGATGCGCTCCACCAGCACGCGGCCGTACCAGGAGCGGTCAAACACGGTGAACATGCCCCGTGCCGGAATCTGCCGCCAGAAACGCCACAGGTAAGGCTGGGCGCGCTCGTCCTCGGTGGGCGCGGCGATCGGCACGATGCGGTACTGGCGAGGGTCGAGGGCCGCGGCGACCCGGCGGATCGCGCCGCCTTTGCCGGCCGCATCGTTGCCTTCGAATACCGTGATCAACGCGTGCTTGCGCATGCGCTTATCCCGCATCAGGCCGGAAAGACGCGCCTGCTCGGTGATCAACTGCTCTTCGTAGTCTTCTTTTTCCAGGCTCAGGGTCATGTCGAGACTGTTGAGCAGGCTCACTTGGTCCACGGCCGCCGGCAACGGCGCCGGGTTCATGCCGCTGACTTTGCCCTTGGGTTGCCTCAGGGCGTTTTGCAGGCCCTCGAGCAGAATCTTGCCGACGGTGAGGCTGCGGTAATTGCTGTCGACCCCTTCGATCACATGCCAGGGCGCGTAGTCGCGGCTGGTGCGACGCAGCACACGTTCGCCGAAGTGGACGAACTTGTCGTAGGTCTTGGACTGCTGCCAGTCCAGCGGGCTGATCCGCCAACTGTGCAGCGGGTCGTCGGCCAGGGCCTTGAGCCGCGCCTTCATCTGTTTCTTGGACAGGTGAAACCAGAACTTGAAGATCACCGCGCCTTCGTCGCAGAACATCTTCTCCAGGCGTTCGGCGCCGGCGATGCCCTGGTCGAGCCGGGCGTCCTTGATTTCGCCCTGCACCCGGCTCTGCAGCATCTGGCTGTACCAGTTGCCGAAGAACACCCCCATGCGGCCTTTTGCGGGCAACTGCCGCCAGTAACGCCAGGCGGGCGGATGGGCCAGTTCTTCGTCGGTCTGCTGGTCGAAGGTACGCACTTCGATCAGACGCGGGTCCATCCATTCGTTGAGCAGTTTGACCGTCTCGCCCTTGCCGGCACCTTCGACGCCGTTGATCAGGATGATCACCGGGAAACGTTTCTGCTGTTGCAGCTCGAACTGCACTTCCAGCAAGGCTTCGCGCAGGGCCGGTACTTCGGTGTCGTAAGTGTCTTTGTCGATGGCATGACCGATTTCAGCGGATTCGAACATGAGCAGCTCCGTTTCAAGATCGCTCAAGACTAGCGGATTGAGCAGCAACACGCGGGAGGAAATTCCACATGCGCTTGCCGTGGGTCAATTCATTGCCGGTTGATCGGCTAGAATGGCCACCTTGCCTTTGCCGAGTCGCCCATGAACCCTGTAACCCACGCCCAGCTCGACTGGGATGACCAAGGTCGCCCGCATTCGCGGGTCTTCGACGATGTGTACTTTTCCGACCAGTCGGGCCTTGAAGAAACGCGCTATGTGTTCCTCGAACAGAACCGTTTGCAGGCACGGTTTGCCGCCTTGCCGGCGGGCGGGCGCCTGGTGATCGGCGAAACCGGGTTCGGCACAGGGCTGAATTTTCTCTGCGCCTGGCAGTTGTTCGAACAACACGCGGTGGCCGGCGCGCGCCTGCATTTTGTCAGCGTGGAAAAATACCCGCTGAGCCACGCCGACCTGCAACGCGCCCTACTCCTCTGGCCGGAACTGCAGCCGTTCGCCGCGCAATTGCTGGCGCAGTACATCGCCATCCACCCAGGCTTCCAGCGCCTGGTGCTGGATAACGGCCGTGTGACCTTGACCCTGCTGATCGGCGATGCGCTGGAGCAGTTGCCGCAGTTGGATGCACAAATCGACGCGTGGTTTCTCGACGGTTTCGCCCCGGCGAAGAACCCCGACATGTGGACCGCCGAGCTGTTTGCCGAACTGGCGCGCCTGGCGGCCCCGGGGTCGACCATCAGCACCTTCACCAGCACCGGCTGGGTACGGCGCCTGATCAATGCCGCCGGGTTCAAGATGAAGCGCACGCCGGGCATCGGGCATAAATGGGAAATCCTGCGCGGTGAATTCCTCGGCTGGCCGGCCGAGACGCCGTTGCCTGCCGCAGGTAAACCGTGGTTCGCCCGCCCGGCGCCGCTGCACGGCGAACGCAGCGCCCTGGTGATCGGCGGCGGCCTGGCCGGCTGCACCACGGCGGCCAGCCTCGCCGCGCGCGGCTGGAACGTCAGCCTGCTGGAACGCCATGCCCACCTGGCCGAGGAAGCCTCGGGCAACCCGCAAGGGGTGCTGTACCTCAAGTTGTCGGCCCATGGCACGGCCCTTTCGCAATTGATTTTGAGCGGGTTCGGCCACACCCGGCGCCTGCTCGAACACCTGCACCGGGGCGTCGACTGGGACGGTTGTGGCGTGCTGCAGCTGGCGTTCAACGCCAAGGAAGCCGAGCGCCAGGCACAGCTGGCCGCGGCGTTTGCGCCCGGTCTGCTGCAGCCGTTGGACCAGGCCCAGGCTCAAGCGCGCGCCGGGGTGGCGCTGGAACACGGCGGGCTGTTTTTCCCCGAAGGGGGCTGGGTACACCCGCCGGCCTTATGCGAATGGCAAGCCCGGCACCCGTTGATCAACGTGCTGACGCATCATGAGGCCCTTGAGTTGCAACGGGTCGACGGGCAATGGCAAGCCCTGGCCGGCGACACCCTGCTGGCCAGCGCCACGGTGGTGGTGCTGGCCGGCGCGGCCGAGATCAAGCGCTTCCCGTTCAGCGCCGAGCTGCCCCTCAAGCGCATTCGCGGGCAAATCACCCGCCTGGCGCAAACCCCAGACAGCCAGGCGCTGGCCACCGTGGTCTGTGCCGAGGGCTACGTGGCTCCGGCGCGCCTCGGCGAGCACACCCTGGGCGCCAGCTTCGACTTCAAGAGTGACGACCTGACGCCGACAGTCGCCGAGCATGTCGGCAATCTGGAGATGCTGCAGGAAATCTCCGTCGACCTGGCCCACCGCTTGATCGCCGACACACTGGCCGCCGATCAGCTCGAAGGCCGCGCCGGGTTCCGCTGCACCAGCCCGGACTACCTGCCGATTATCGGGCCGCTGGCCGATCGCGCCCTCTTCGACCAGGCCTACGCCGCGCTGCGCAAGGACGCCCGTCAGCCCCCCGAGGCCGAGTGCCCGTGGCTCGACGGCGTGTACATCAACAGCGGCCACGGCTCACGCGGCCTGGTGACCGCGCCGCTGTGCGCCGAACTGCTGGCGGCCTGGCTGGACGATGAACCCCTGCCGCTGCCCAGAAGCGTGGCCGACGCCTGCCATCCCAATCGATTCGCCGTGCGCGCGTTGATTCGCGGCACCGGCGGGTCATAACAACGGCGCGGTCAAGCGCCCGAGCGACACACTGTTGGCCCTCTTCAAACAGCCGGTCCACAACGGCAAACCGCGCAAAACTTGTATATTTGCCAACCCTATTTACCACCCGCAAATCCGCCGCCACACGCTGCGCAGGCTCACGCCCGAACAGTCAAGGCGGTTTGCCTTATAACAGATTGATCTAAAACTCCACTGATAGCCGTGTGTCAGTTTCTGGGTACGCGCCTTTTGGGCGTATTGAGTATTGACCCCTCCCCAACGGAAAAACCGGTAAGGAATTTATGTGCGGATTAGCTGGAGAACTACGTTTCGATGCCCAACCTGCCGACCTGGCTGCGATTGAGCGCATCACCCATCACTTGGCCCCACGCGGCCCCGACGCCTGGGGCTTCCATGCCCAGGGGCCGATTGCCCTGGGCCATCGACGCCTGAAAATCATGGACCTGTCGGACGGCTCTGCCCAACCGATGGTCGATGCACAGCTGGGTTTGTCCCTGGCCTTCAACGGCGCGATCTATAACTTCCCGGAACTGCGCCAGGAGCTCGAAGCCCTGGGTTACGCCTTCTATTCCGGCGGCGACACCGAAGTGCTGCTCAAGGGTTATCACGCCTGGGGCGAAGCCCTGCTGCCCAAGCTCAACGGCATGTTTGCGTTTGCGATCTGGGAGCGCGATGCCCAGCGGCTGTTCATCGCCCGCGACCGTCTCGGCGTGAAACCTTTGTACCTGTCGCGCACCGGCCAGCGCCTGCGCTTTGCCTCGACATTGCCGGCCCTGCTCAAGGGCGGCGATATCAACCCGGTGCTCGATCCGGTAGCGCTCAACCACTACCTGAACTTCCACGCCGTGGTGCCCGCGCCGCGCACGCTGCTGGCCGGCATCGAAAAACTGCCGCCAGCCAGCTGGATGCGTATCGACGCCCACGGCAACACCGAGCAGAAAACCTGGTGGACCCTGCCTTACGGCCCGCGTGAGGATGAGCAGCACTTGACCCTCGAAGACTGGACCGAGCGCGTACTCGACAGCACCCGCGCAGCCGTGGCCATCCGCCAACGCGCCGCGGTGGATGTCGGCGTGCTGCTGTCCGGCGGCGTCGATTCGAGCCTGCTCGTCGGCTTGCTGCGCGAGGTCGGTGTGCAGGACCTGTCGACCTTCTCCATCGGCTTTGAAGACGCCGGTGGCGAACGCGGCGACGAGTTCCAGTACTCGGACCTGATCGCCAAGCACTACGGCACCCGGCACCACCAACTGCGCATCGCCGAGCGCGAGATCATCGAGCAATTGCCAGCGGCGTTCCGCGCCATGAGCGAGCCGATGGTCAGCCACGACTGCATCGCCTTTTACCTGCTCTCGCGGGAAGTGGCCAAGCACTGCAAAGTGGTGCAGAGCGGCCAGGGCGCCGATGAACTGTTCGCCGGTTACCACTGGTACCCGCAGGTGGACGGCGCCAGCGACCCGTATGCAGCGTACCGCGAAGCGTTTTTCGATCGCAGCCATGACGACTACGCAGCCACCGTCGCGCCGAAATGGCTGACCGCCAATGACGCCGCCGGCGACTTCGTGCGCGAGCATTTCGCAATGCCGGGCGCCGATGCCGCCGTGGACAAGGCGCTGCGCCTGGACAGCACGGTGATGCTGGTCGACGACCCGGTCAAGCGCGTCGACAACATGACCATGGCCTGGGGCCTGGAAGCGCGCACACCGTTTCTCGACTACCGCCTGGTGGAACTGTCGGCCCGCGTACCGGGAAAATTCAAATTGCCCGATGGCGGCAAGCAGGTCCTCAAAGAGGCGGCGCGTCGGGTCATCCCGAGTGAAGTCATCGACCGCAAGAAAGGTTACTTCCCGGTGCCCGGCCTCAAGCATTTGCAAGGCGACACCCTGAACTGGGTCCGCGAGTTGCTGCTGGACCCGAGCCAGGACCGCGGCCTGTTCAATCCGGCCATGCTCGACCGCTTGCTCACCGACCCACACGGTCAACTCACCCCGCTGCGCGGCTCCAAGCTGTGGCAACTGGCGGCGCTGAACCTGTGGCTCAGCGAACAAGGAATCTGATCGATGAAACCTCTCGCAGCGGCTTACAGCCAACGCTTGCTCAAAGGCCAGGCGCCGACCTACGAGCGCCTGCAAGCGCGCCTGGCCGAAGACGGCAGCCCACTGGCCGCCGAGCCGATCGCGGTGCATTGCGGCTGGGGCCGGTTGTTGATCGGCCACACGTTTCCCGACCCGGCCAGCCTGGCCGAGGAACTGCTCAACGAGCAGGCCGGCGAGCGCGACATCGCACTGTACGTGGCGGCGCCCCAGCAGATCCTCGGGATCGATCCGCAGCAACTGTTCCTCGACCCGTCCGACACCTTGCGCCTGTGGTTCTCTGACTATCGTCCGTCGACCCGCGTGTTTCGTGGCTTCCGTATTCGCCGCGTCCAGACCGCGGCCGATTGGCAGGCGGTCAACCAGCTCTACCAGGGGCGCGGCATGCTGCCGGTCGACGCCGAGCGCCTGACGCCCCGCCACGCGGGCGGCCCGGTGTATTGGCTGGCCGAGGACGAAGACAGCGGCGCGGTGATCGGCAGCGTGATGGGCCTCAACCATCAGAAAGCCTTCCGAGACCCGGAACACGGTTGCAGCCTGTGGTGCCTGGCGGTCGACCCGCACTGCACGCGCCCCGGCGTCGGCGAAGTGCTGGTGCGCCACCTGGTGGAACACTTCATGAGCCGTGGCCTGAGCTACCTGGACCTGTCGGTGCTGCACGACAACCGCCAGGCCAAGAGCCTGTATGCCAAGCTCGGCTTTCGTGCCCTGGCCACCTTTGCGATCAAGCGCAAGAACGGCATCAACCAGCCGCTGTTCCTCGGCCCGGGCCCGCAGGCGGGGTTCAACCCTTACGCGCGGATCATCGTCGAAGAAGCCCATCGCCGTGGCATCGACGTGCAGGTAGACGATGCCGATGCCGGCCTGTTCACCCTCAGCCATGGCGGGCGCCGCGTGCGCTGCCGTGAATCGTTGAGCGACCTGACCAGCGCCATCAGCATGACCCTGTGCCAGGACAAAAGCCTGACCCACAAGGTGCTCAAGGCCGCCGGGTTGAAACTGCCGGCGCAACAGCGGGCGGGCAGCGCCGACGACAACCTGGAGTTCCTCGACCAACACCAGCGCATCGTGGTCAAACCGCTGGATGGTGAACAGGGCCAGGGCGTGGCGGTGGACCTGCAGACCATCGAAGAGGTGCAACAGGCGATTGAAGCAGCGCGTCAGTTCGACAGCCGGGTCTTGCTCGAAAGCTTCCACGCAGGCCTGGACCTGCGCATCCTGGTGATCGGCTTCGAGGTGGTCGCCGCGGCGATCCGCCGCCCGGCCGAAGTGGTCGGCGACGGCCAGCATTCCATCCGCGCCCTGATCGAGGCGCAAAGCCGCCGACGCCAGGCCGCCACCGACGGCGAAAGCAAAATCCCGCTGGACGCCGAAACCGAACGCACCCTGCACGCGGCCGGTCATGACTACTCCAGCATCCTGCCCCGTGGCGCGCAATTGGCCGTGCGCCGCACCGCCAACCTGCACACCGGCGGCTGCCTGGAAGACGTCACCGGGATCCTCCATCCGACGCTGGTCGACGCCGCCGTGCGCGCCGCGCGTGCCCTCGACATCCCGATGGTCGGCCTCGACCTGATGGTGTCGGCCGCCGATCAACCGGAGTACGTGTTTATCGAAGCCAACGAACGGGCCGGGCTGGCCAATCATGAACCGCAGCCGACAGCGGAGCGGTTTGTGGATTTGTTGTTTCCGCACAGTCAGCCGAGCGCTTGAAAGATGTATTGCCTGGAGCGGCGCTATCGCGGGCAAGCCCGCTCCCACAGGTGACCGCATTCCAAATGTAGGAGCGGACTTCCCCGCGCTGAAGCCAGCACCGCCACCGCCGCTAACCCCTCATCGAAACCATCGATGCCCTCAACCCATCAGGAGTTTCCATGACCCGAACCATTCCCGAACCGGACCTCAACTACCTGCAAAAAGTGCTGCTGGAAATGCTCGCCATTCCCAGCCCGACCGGGTTTACCGACACCATCGTGCGCTATGTCGCCGAACGCCTGGAAGAACTGGGCATCCCCTTTGAAATGACGCGCCGCGGCACCATCCGCGCCACCCTCAAGGGCCAGAAAAACAGCCCCGACCGCGCAGTGTCGGCGCACCTGGACACCATCGGCGCCGCCGTGCGCGCGATCAAGGACAACGGCCGCCTGACCCTCGCTCCGGTGGGCTGCTGGTCGAGCCGCTTCGCCGAGGGCAGCCGCGTCAGCCTGTTCACCGACAATGGCGTGATCCGTGGCAGCGTGTTGCCGCTGATGGCCTCCGGGCATGCGTTCAACACCGCCGTGGATGAAATGCCGGTGAGTTGGGACCATGTCGAACTGCGCCTGGACGCGTACTGCGCCACCCGCGCCGATTGCGATTCCCTGGGGATCGGCATCGGTGACTATGTGGCGTTCGACCCGCTGCCCGAGTTCACCGAGAGCGGGCATATCAGCGCGCGTCACCTTGACGACAAAGCCGGTGTCGCCGCGCTGCTCGCCGCCCTCAAGGCGATCATCGACAGCGGCGAACCCTTGCTGATCGACTGTCACCCGCTGTTCACCATCACCGAGGAAACCGGCAGTGGCGCGGCCGCCGCCCTGCCCTGGGACGTCAGTGAGTTCGTCGGCATCGACATCGCCCCGGTCGCCCCCGGCCAGCACTCCAGCGAACATGCGGTCAGTGTGGCGATGCAGGATTCCGGCGGGCCGTATGACTATCACCTGTCGCGCCACCTGCTGCGCCTGGCGGCGGATAACGACCTGCCGGTGCGCCGCGATCTGTTTCGTTATTACTTCAGCGACGCACACTCGGCGGTCACCGCCGGTCACGACATCCGCACCGCCCTACTGGCGTTCGGGTGCGATGCGACCCACGGCTACGAGCGCACCCACATCGACAGCCTCGCGGCCCTCAGCCGGTTGTTGAGCGCTTACATTCTCAGCCCGCCGGTGTTCGCCAGCGACGCGCAACCAGCGCAAGGGTCACTGGATCGGTTCAGTCATCAGATCGAACACGAGACCCAGATGGAGAGCGATACCCGCGTGCCGTCGGTGGACAGCCTGGTCGGCCAGAAGTCCTGACACTGGCAACAACGGTCCCGGCGCAGTAGCATCGCCGGGACTTAACCCCAGAGGCTTGTATGCTGATTCCCTACGACGCACTTGAAGTCGACACCCTGACCCGCCTCATCGAAGACTTCGTGACCCGCGACGGCACCGACAATGGCGACGACACGCCCCTGGAAACCCGCGTACTGCGCGTGCGCCAGGCACTGACCAAGGGCCAGGCATTGATCGTCTTCGACCCCGACAGCGAGCAATGCCAGTTGATGCTCAAGCACGACGTGCCCAAGCACCTGTTCGACTGAAGGTGCAGTTCAGGGATTGGGCAGCGGATGGCTGGCGGTGTCCTGGCGTTCGACGATCTTCTGGTACACCTCGGCGCGGTGGACCGACACCTCGGCCGGGGCTTGAACCCCGAACTTCACCTGGGAACCGTTGAGTTCGAGGATGTGCAAGGCGATGTCATCGCCGATGGAAATGATTTCGCCTACGGTGCGGCTTAAGACCAGCATGGCGGTTGTCCTTTTCGAGTGACAGGACCCCGACCTTGCGCGCTTGGGTGATGCTCAGCAACGGCTTGCGGTCAAATCAGGCACCACCTACAACGGTAGGTAACTTGCCTGACAGACCACATGATTTTTTGCGCCGAGCCCCGCTCCGAGATTTACGACAGTGCCCCGCTCAGCCTTTAATCGCCTGGGCCTTGGCGCGCATTTTGTCGGCCATCACGGTCATCTCGTCATACAGCAACTGCGGGTTTTTCTGCTTCAATGCCCAAGCCATCCGCCCTTGTTCGTGGGGCAGGATCATGAACTCGCCCTCGGCCACCCGCTGATAGATGTAATCGGCGATATCCGCCGCCGAGATCGGCGAGCTTTCCAGCAGCTTGCCCACCTGCGCCTTCATCGCCGGGGTCGGCCCACGGAACGAGTCCAACAGGTTGGTCTGGAAGAACGACGGGCACACCACGTGAACCCCGATTTCCTGTTGTTTGAGTTCCACCAGCAGGCTCTCCGACAACGCCACCACGCCCGCCTTGGCCACGTTGTAGTTGCTCATGGCCGGCCCTTGCATCAGCGCCGCCATCGAGGCGATGTTGATGATGCGGCCCTTGCTCTTTTCCAGCAGCGGCAGAAAGGCCTTGCAGCCCTTGACCACGCCCATCAGGTTGATTGCGATCTGCCAGTCCCAGTCTTCCAGCGACAGTTCGGCGAAGAACCCGCCGGAGGCCACGCCGGCATTGTTGACGATCACATCGATCCCGCCCAGCTTGACCTCGCAGGCCTGGGCAAAGGCGGTGAGCTGGCTGTAGTCGCGCACGTCGCAGCGTTGGACAAACCCATCGCCACCCGCCTCGCGCACCAACCTGAGAGTCTCTTGCAAGCCTGGCTCGCTGACATCCGACAAGGCCAACTGCCAACCCTCGCGGGCCCAGCGCAGCGCGATTTCGCGACCCAGGCCGGACCCGGCACCGGTGATCATCATGCGATTTTGCATAGGAAAATAGCCTTGTGGTTCACAGAAGAAGTGATCGGCAGTGTAGCGAAGGTTTTTCCTACACCCACGCACCATCCAATTGATGAATGCCCCGAGCAAACCACGGGCCGGGTCGGATACCACGGCACGCCCTAAGTTCAATCTTTTTCAACTAAGCGCAGGCATTCAGCGACGCATTAAAAGAAATAAGCAGGTCTTCGAAATGCTTTAAAAAAACACGGAATTTTCTGCGAAGCGGCACAGTCGGAGTTATTAAGGCGTCCGCGATTAAACCCACGGGCCTAACTTTAAACAACCGGTCCTTGCAGAAGGCCTATAAGGAAATACAATTATGAGCCTCATTTTAATCATCATCCTGATTCTCCTGCTGGTCGGCGGTTTGCCAGTGTTTCCGCACTCCCGTAGCTGGGGTTATGGTCCGTCGGGTATTCTCGGCGTAGTCCTGGTGGTGCTGCTGGTGCTGTTGTTACTCGGCAAGATATAAACGCCGGACAAAAAAAGAGGCCTTCATGAAGGCCTCTTTTTTATTGCCGGTCAATCAGTCCGGCTTGCCATCGACAACACCGGCGGTGTTATCCAGCAAACTTTTGGTCGCGGTCTGCAGGAACGATTCGAGCTTCTGTTTCAGCCCTGCCTCGTCCGGCGATTCCGCGATCACTTTACCGGTCGGCTCAGCGCCCAGTTCGTATTCCCACAGCTTCGGAGGCATTTCCTTAGGCAATACCAGCACGCGGTCGCCGGTGACCAGCGCCACGGTCTGATCGCTGCCCGAAGGCTTGATCACGCCGAAACCCTTGTCGCCTTCCGGCAGGTTGAGCAGGTCACGCCCCCAGCACTGGTGCAGGGTATCGCCACCCAGACGGCCCATGATGGTCGGCACGATGTCGATCTGGGTGCCCACGGTGTGGTCACGCACGCCGAACTTCTCTTGCATGCCCGGAGCAATCATCAGCATCGGCACGTTGAAGCGGCCCAGGTCCATCTCGGTGATCTGCTGCTCGTTGCCGAAACCGTGGTCGCCCACGATCACAAACAGGGTTTCCTTGAAGTACGGCTCCTTGCGGGCCTTTTCAAAGAACTGGCCGAGGGCCCAGTCGGAGTAGCGCATCGCCGTCAAATGCTCGTTGAGGCTGCCACGGTCGGTGACTTTCTCCACCGGCAACGGGGTCGGCAAGGCATACGGTGTATGGTTGGACAGGGTTTGCAGCAGGGCGTAGAACGGCTTGCCGCCTTCACGCGCTTTCAGTTCTTCCAGGCCACGGTTGAACATGTCCTGGTCGGACACGCCCCAGGTCGGGTCGGAGAACACCGGGTCGACAAAGTCGTTGCGGCCGATGAAGTTGGTCATGCCCTGGTTGCTGAAGAAACCCGACTGGTTGTCCCAGGCGAAATCGCCGTTGTAGACATACACGTCGTCAAACTTGCGCGCACTGAGCAGCTGCGGCAGGCCCGACAGCTTGTGGCTGCCTTCCGGGGTCTGCATCAGGTATTCGAAACCCGGCAGGTTCGGGAAGCACGCCATGGTGGCAAACATACCCTGGTGGGTGTGGGTGCCGTTGGAGAAGAAGCGGTCGAACAGCAGGCCTTCCTTGGACAGTTTGTCGAAGTACGGCGTGATATTGCCCGGACGCCCCAGGGCGCCCACCGAGTGACCGGCGAAGCTCTCCATCAGGATCACCACGACGTTCTTGATCGGCAGGGTTTTCTCGGCCGGTGGCGTGAAATCACGGCGCACGGCGGCGGTGTCGGTATCCACCAGCTTCTCTTGCGGCAACACCAGCATGTCGCGCACGGTCTGGGTGGCCAGTGGTTGTTCGAGGGTGGCCTTCCAGATGTTGGTGCGTTCTTCGGAGAAGCGCGACTTGGCCGCGGCGATCAACGACAACGTGCCATTGAGGCCCAATTGGTTGGCGAAGTTCGAGTCGGTGGTGTAGACGTCACCCCAACGCAGCGGCGGGCCCTGGCGCAGGGTGCCGCGAGCGGCGACCACGGCAACCAGCAGGCACACCACAAACACCGCGATGCGCGAATACCACGGCGCCACCTGGCGGGTGCCGATACTGCCGCCGCTGAACGGGCCGCGTGGGCGCGTCGCCCGGTCGGCGCCCTTGAAGGCCACGCTGAGGATCAGCGTGCCGACGGCCCAGGCCAGCAGATAGCGCACCACCGGAAAACCGTACCAGAGCATGCTCATCACGGTTTTCGGGTCTTCCTTCACGTACTGGAAGACCAGGCCGTTGAGGCGCTGGTGGAATTCGCGGTAGAAGTCCATCTCCATCAGGCCCAGGAACAGCGCGATGCTGGAGGCAAGGGTCAGCCAGAAACGGAAGAACCCCCGCGCGGCCATGGCCCGCACGCTGAACAGTGACAGCAGCAAGGGGATCGTCAGGTACACCACCAGGCGAATGTCCAGGCGCAGGCCGTTGGCGAACGCTTCCAGGAAGGTCGAGGCCGGTGTGTCGAGGATCATCTCGCGGTTGTAGGCCAGCAGCGCCAGGCGCAGCAGGGAGAACATCACCATCATGACCAGTGCACAAAGCAGCGTGTATGCCAGATGGGATTTGACGGTCGGTTGCAGCAGGCGATTAGAAGCTCGCTGCTGATTCAGGGCGTCCGGGTTTGCCATGTCGTTTCAGGACCCATTGGAGGTTTAAGTTGCGAAAAAGAGTGCAGTGGCGTCCGGCCCTCGCCCAGGCTGGCTGGGGTAGGCGGTAAACGCGATGGCGCAAATGGTGCCCGATCACTGCCGGCAACGCCATTAATTACTGAGCGCGTGCCGCAAACCTGCAACTGGCGGTGCTTGAGATAGAGCCGTTGCAGGGAGATAAAGCCGGCGAATTGTCTTGGATGAGATGTGAAAATTTCGTACAGCGAATATTTCGACACACAATATCAAGGCATTTGCTGAAACCATTGTGGGAGGGGGCTTGCCCCCGATAGCGGTGGTTCAGTCACTGTTGTAACGACTGATACACCGCTATCGGGGGCAAGCCCCCTCCCACATTTTCCGTGCCCGCTTCAGCTTGAGTGAAGCGGGCGCTCAGAACCGCACGTTGCCCCGCGGCCCGGCAATCGCCCAGATGATCAGGCCCAGGACCGGCAGCAGCAGGATCAACAGAATCCACAACACCTTGGCACCGGTGCTCGCGCCGCTTTTGAACACATTGATGATCGCCCAGATATCCAGCGCGAGGATGATCAGCCCGACCAGACCGTTGAAAGTGGAACCCATGGTGTCGCTCCTAAGTGAGGGCATGCCCTTGTAGGATAGCCAGCCCTGGCTGGGGTTCCGTTTTATTTCAGACGTGGACCGCGACCCGCAGGGCTTCCAGGGACGGTTCGCCGTGGATGCCGACTTCGGCGCACAGTTCCAGTACGCGCGGCAGGTCGTTGCCGTACACCAGCACGGCCTGGATCTCGTCATCCAGCGGCTGGCTGAAGTTCAGCAACACATAACCACCGTCTTGCGGGCTGAGCGCACTCATCTGGATCTGGATGCGATTGAGCGCGGTGAGGGCTTCGGTCTTGGCCAGTTGCTTGGGCTTGAGGTTGAACGCCACGCCGGGGCCGAACGAGGCGACGATCTGCGCAAACAGGTCGCCATAGGTGTCGGCCTGGAACAGCACCGTGTCCGGCAGGCTGCCGACCACCACCCACTCGCCCAGCGGAATCGGGAAAGTATCGTCGTAGTTGATGTCCGGGTTCGCCGCCAGAAAGGCCACCGGGTCGGCGTAGGCCTGCGCCGCTTCCTCGGCGATTCGCGCCACCTCGTCGTCGCCCATGACGCCGGCGCTGATTTTACGGATGAGTTCGACGAGGGCGTTTTTCATGAAGGGGTCCTGTGGCGGGCGGGTTTTCGAGGGCGCGTAGCCTACACCAGTTTCTGCAACTGCGCCGCCGTATCCACCGCGCCCATGGTCTGTGCCGCGGCCAATGCCGTGGCGCCCTGGGCGTCGGCAGTCTTG
The DNA here is from genome assembly GCF_002028325.1 of Pseudomonas veronii. Lineage (NCBI taxonomy): Bacteria > Pseudomonadati > Pseudomonadota > Gammaproteobacteria > Pseudomonadales > Pseudomonadaceae > Pseudomonas > Pseudomonas veronii. The sequence goes on from NZ_CP018420.1 coordinate 4,868,337, forward strand.
GGGTTGGCGCCCTGGCTGAGCAGGTAGTCGACCATTTCGACGCGGTTGAACATTGCGGCCATCATCAACGCCGTGCGGCCGTCGGACGACGACGCGTCAACCGGCGCGCCGCCTTCGATCAGCGCCTTGACCACGGGCAAGTTGCCCTTGAACGCCGCGCCGGCGATCGGCAGTTGATGCTTGTCGTTGGCGATCTGTGGGTCGGCCTTGAACTCCAGCAGCACTTTGACCGCGTCGGCGTGGCCGTGATAGGCGGCCAGCATCAGCAAGGTGTCGCCATTGTGGTTACGCAGGTTGGCTGGCAAGCCCTTGGCCAGCAGCGCGGCAAGCAAGGCGGCATCGCCTCTGCGCGCGACGTCGAAGACCTGCTCGGCAAATTCGGCGGCTTCGTCTTCGGTCATTTGTTTGGCATGGTCTGACATGTGGGGGCTCCTTGTCTGGTGCGGCTTCGGGTACTGAAGAGTAGGCGCCCAGTGTCGCGAGGGAGTTCCCCACTGTCATGGTTTTTTTGTCAACAGCCACCATAGGCAGAATCAATAGCGGAACTGTCCGCCCTGGATCTGCGCCAACAATTGCCCGGTGACCGGCACATAGCAATCCGAACCGGGCAGCCAGGCGTAGACCGGGTCGTTGCCGGCCTTGGCCGGGTCGAACGCTTCTTCCTTGAGCCGCACTTTCTGGTATTTGAACGTGCCCGTTGTCTCCATCTTCATCTTGATCCGCAGGAACAGCGGCACCGCATAGTGCGGCAACTGGCCATGAGCGAACTGCAGCAACTCGCGCATATCCAGGGCGGCCAGGGATTCGCTGGGGGTGATGGCGACCATGCCGGCGCGGCCATTGGTGTTTTCGATCTCGACACCGTAGGCCACCACCTCGGCGATCTGCGGGTGTTGCAACAGGATGTTCTCGACCTCGGTGGTGGAAACGTTTTCGCCTTTCCAGCGATAGGTGTCGCCCAGGCGATCGACAAATTGCGCATGGCCGAAACCGATGCTGCGCAGCAAATCGCCGGTATTGAAGTAACGGTCGCCCTTTTCGAACACGTCGGTCAGCACCACCTTGCGGTTCTTTTCCGGGTCGGTGTAACCGTCGAACGGGGCCTTTTCATCGATCCTCGCCAGCAACAGGCCCTGCCCGCCCGTTTGCACCTTGCGCATGAAACCATCGGCGCCACGCAGCGGCTCACCGTTGTCGTGGGCGTAGTCCACCAGCGCCCAGCGCTGCAGGCAGAAGCCGATGGTGTTGTCGAAATTCAACACATTGGTGAAGCCGATATTGCCGTCACTCGCGGCATACAGCTCACAGATATGCTCGACGCCAAAGCGTTGCTTGAACTGCGCCCACACACCGGGCCGCAGGCCATTGCCGACCATCTTGATCACCCGGTTGTCACGGTCCTGGGCGCTGGCCGGCTGGTCGAGCAGGTAACGGCACAGCTCACCGACATAACCCAGGGTGGTCGCGTTGAACTTGCGCACATCGCCCCAGAACTGGCTGGCGCTGAATTTGCGGCGAATCGCGAACCCCGACGCGCCGACGATCGCCGAGCCCCAGCACACGCAAAGGCCGGTGGCGTGGTACAGCGGCAAGGTGCAATACATGACGTCGGCGGGGCCCATGTCGAGGGCGATGCTGGCGAAGCTGACCGCGGTTTTGGTCCAGCGGCCATGTTTCATGATGCCGGCCTTGGGCAAGCCGGTGGTGCCGGAGGTGTAGATATAGAAGCACGGGTCGTTGAAAAAGATCTGCCGGGAACTGGCCGGGTTGTCCAGCGCGCACTCGGCGCTGGCCGCCATCAGGTCGATATAGCCGGCAGGCACCGCGCTGCCGGGTTGATCCGCGACAAACCAGGTGCGATCGGCCGCGATCGCCACTTGATCGCGCACCGCTGTGTAGGCCTCCACCAACTCCGCCCCCACCACAATCGCCACCGGGTTGACCAGATTCAGGCTGTGTACCAGCGCCGCCTGGGTTTGCGAGGTATTGAGCATGGCGCAGATGCCGCCCAGCTTGGCCACGGCCAGCACGTTGAGCAGCAATTCGGGGCGATTCTCAATAAACAGCGCCACCACATCGCCTTTGCGGATGCCCTGGCTCTGCAGGTGGTGGGCGATGCGGTTCGCACGCTGGTTGGCATCGCGGTAACTGAGCACGCTGTCGCCGTACAACAACGCCGCGCCGTCAGGGTTGCGCAGGGCGGCTTGCTCGAAATGCCAGCCCAGGCCACAGGGCTGCGCGGGGTCGGTGACATTCGCGGCACGCATGCCGCGGACCACCCGTGGCAAGGCGCGGACGATGGCGGGCACCTTACGCAGCAGCATGCTCCAGGTAATCATGTCGTTTTGCGGATGGCGCATGGAGGAACGTCCTTTTTCTTATTCTTCGTCGGGGCCAGAAACTCCGGCATTTTTTGCAGGCAGGAAGCCAAATGCTCAGGGGAAAATACGCCAGCCGTTCTTCGACTGTACACGCGGGATTTGAAATGTTTTGTATCCCGAAGCCGCAACCGACCCACAGGGAATTTTGCGACACATCGGCAGTCCCTATCAGTGACGAGGCGCCCGCCCGGCCGGATCGAGTAGCGCAAAATGCAGGATGCATGATGGCCATTCATGCAATTTGCACGAAATCAAAAATCCTGACTTTTTACAAGTTATTGATTTTTAAAGACTTTATATAAAAACGTGAGATGGCACAATCACTGCACCTATCACTCCATGCTTGCCAACTTGAGCCAACGGAGCTGATAGACATGAGCCTGATCCAAGATAAATTCGCCTCAGTATTCTCCCAATACGACGTCACCACTCAGCCACGCCCGGACGGCGGTATCCTGCTGACCCTGCGCAACAGCGAAGGCAAGCAGGTCAAGCGCTCGATCTCCTACCAGCAACTGCACACAGCCGATCAACTCACCTGGGTGATCAGTGCCATTCGCCGCGACCTGGCCGAACAAGCCAGCGAACTGCCGCAGATTTCCATGCTGCAGAGCCAGAACCGCTTTGCCCTGCCGACTTACCATTCGGCCTAAGACACACAAAAAAGGGCCGCGACGCCATCCAGCGTCGCGGCCCTTTTTCATGGGTTCAGGACAGGCCCAATCGGGCGGCTTCATTCATCGCTTGTACACGATTGTTGACTTGTAACTTGCCATAGATGTTACGCAGGTGGAATTTCACTGCGGCTTGGGACGTTTCACGAATCCGGCTGATTTCCCAGATGGTCTTGCCTTCGGAGGCCCAGCGCAAGATCTCCAATTCGGTCGGAGTCAGGGGCTTGCCGGACAAGGCCAAGCGTTTTCTGACATCGGTGGGCACGCTCAACGGCGCACCTGACGCCTCTGGATCACTCATCGCTTTCTCTCCTTATTGTTGGCTGATGCTTATCGCCTTTCGGATTCCTCCTATTGACAGGCGATACAAACATTAAGACCGGAGAGAGTTACATAATGGAGCGCGTCAAAGCGTAAGGCCGGCGATAAACAGCCAGGCCTTACAGATAAATAAGCTTCTTCCCACAACAACTTCCAACTCGTCGGGGTTGAAGATTCAAGTCGATTAAGCCTAGTCATCCAACCCAGGGAAACCAGCGGCGATATCGTCCCCGCTGAATTCAGGCACCCCGCCGCCTGCCGCATGGGACAGGCGCAGCGTCACGAAATGTGGGTGCTCGCCCATATCAAACCAATGGGGCATGCCGGCCGGGATCAGCAGCAGGTCATTTTTTTCACAGCGCACGCCGTACACATAGTCACCAATGTGCAAGGCAAACAGGCCTTGGCCGGCGATGAAAAAGCGCGCTTCATCTTCGCTGTAACGCCGTTCGGCAAGGAACTGATCGCGCAATGCCGCCTTCTGCGCAGGATCGCCGGGGGCATGCAGCACCTCGACGCAGGCGTAGCCGAGGGCGTCGATCCGTGGCTGATACGCCGCGATCATGGTGGCGTCGTCCGCGCCTTTTTCAATAACGGCGGGCTGCCAGCGCTCGAATCGCACGCCATGCTCGGCCAGGGTCGACGCGATATCGTCGAAGTGGGTCAGGACTTTGTTCGGTGTGTCCGGTGTGGCGACGTGGTAAACGGCTACATAACTCATAGGACGGTTCCTTGGTTCTGCTCGTGCAATCGAAAGCCGATGATAAGGGCGGCGGCCAGGGCCGCGACGCTGGCGATACTGAAGGTCAGGGCCGGCCCCAACAGGTTCCAGCTGTAACCAGCGTACAGCGCGCCAAGCGCGCCGCCGGTGCCGGCCAAGGCCGCGTATAACGCCTGGCCCTGACCTTGCTGGCGCGCACCGAAGCTGCGCTGCACAAAGGCAATCGCCGCCGCATGAAAACTGCCGAAGGTAGCCGCGTGCATCACCTGCGCCAGCAGCAGCACCCAGAAAAATTCCGCGAACGCGCCCAGCAACAACCAGCGCAGCGCCGCCAACAGGAAACTCGCCAGCAGCACCCGGCGCACCGAGAAACGCGTGAGGATGCGGCTCATGCCCAGGAACATCAACACTTCCGCCACCACCCCGAGGGCCCACAGCATGCCGATCACGCCACGGCTGTAGCCCAAGTGTTCCAGGTGCAGGGTGAGAAAGGTGTAATACGGGCCATGGCTCATTTGCATCAACGCCACGCAGGCGTAAAACGCCAGGACGCCGGGGCTGCGCAACTGCTTGAGGAAGCCCTCGCCCGCCAGGCGGGGGCCGTGGTTCGCCGGCTGCGCATTCGGCACCCACAGGCTGGCACCGATGATCCCGGCCATGATCACCACGACCACCACCGGGTAGATATCCAGGCTCAGCCAGTCGAACAGGCGGCCCATGATCACCACCGTGAGGATGAAGCCGATGGAGCCCCACAGGCGGATCTGGCTATAGCGCGAGGTCTGCTTATGCAGATGGGCCAGGGTGATCACTTCAAACTGCGGCAGCACCGCATGCCAGAAAAACGCATGCAGGGCCATGACCAGGGCCAGCCAGGCATAGGTTTTGCTGACGAAAATCAACGCAAAACTCACCAGCGTACACAGTGCGCCCACACGCACGATGGCCAGACGCTGGCCGGTATAGTCGCCCAGCCAGCCCCACAGATTGGGGGCCACGCAGCGCATCAGCATGGGGATGGCCACCAGCTCGCCGATACGCGCGCTGGAGAACCCCAGGTGATCGAAGTACAGCGCCAGGAACGGCGCCGTGGCCCCCAGCAGGGCGAAGTAGAAGAGGTAGAAGCTGGAGAGTCGCCAGTACGGAAGTGCTGGAGTCATGCAAGGGGCCGCTTTGCGGCAAGGCGCGAGCAAGCTCGCGCGCCACACACCGTCACAACTGGCCCAGTACCGGAGTACTCACGCGCACATCGGCGTTTTGCCCACGGTTGCGCAGCAGGTGGTCCATCAACACGATCGCCATCATCGCTTCGGCGATCGGCGTGGCACGGATGCCGACGCACGGGTCGTGACGGCCCTTGGTGATCACGTCCACCGGGTTGCCGTGTACATCGATCGAACGGCCCGGGGTGGTGATGCTCGACGTGGCCTTGAGCGCCAGGTGCGCAACGATCGGCTGGCCGGAGGAAATACCGCCGAGGATGCCGCCGGCATTGTTGCTGAGGAAACCCTGCGGGGTCAGTTCGTCGCGGTGCTCGGTGCCGCGCTGGGACACGCAAGCGAACCCGGCGCCGATTTCCACGCCTTTGACGGCGTTGATGCTCATCAGCGCGTGGGCCAGCTCAGCGTCCAGACGGTCGAAGATCGGCTCGCCGAGACCCGGTTTCACGCCCTCGGCGACCACGGTGATTTTCGCCCCGACCGAATCCTGGTCGCGGCGCAACTGGTCCATATAGGCTTCCAGCTCCGGCACTTTGTCCGGGTCCGGGCTGAAAAAGGCGTTGTCGTCGACGCTGTCCCAGGTCTTGAACGGGATTTCGATCGGGCCCAGTTGGCTCATGTAGCCACGGACGACGATGCCCTGGGTCGCCAGGTATTTCTTGGCGATGGCACCGGCAGCCACGCGCATCGCGGTTTCGCGGGCCGAGCTGCGGCCGCCGCCACGGTAGTCGCGTTCGCCGTATTTGTGGTGGTAGGTGTAGTCGGCGTGGGCCGGGCGGAACAGGTCCTTGATCGCCGAGTAGTCCTTGGACTTCTGGTCGGTGTTGCGGATCAACAGGCCGATGGCGCAGCCGGTGGTGCGACCTTCGAACACACCGGAGAGGATCTCGACTTCATCGGGTTCCTGGCGCTGGGTGGTGTGGCGGCTGGTGCCGGGCTTGCGGCGGTCGAGGTCACGCTGCAGGTCTTCCAGGGACAGCTCGAGGCCGGGCGGGCAGCCGTCGACAATGGCGACCAACGCCGGGCCATGGCTTTCGCCCGCGGTGGTGACAGTGAACAGCTTGCCGAAGGTATTGCCGGACATGCAGGGCGCTCCGTGAAATCAGTTGTAATCACTCAGCGGTGATAACCAAGCGCACCAGTATACGCGGGCCAACCGACTAGTTCATCCTCGAAACCTTACCGGTAGACGTTGGTCGAACCGGCACCTCCTGAATAATGGCGCAATGATGCTTCGAGTTTTGCTGTTTACCCTCACCCTGTTCACCGCCGTAGCGCATGCCGCGTCCCCCGTGGTGTTGCAACGGCCCATCAGCCTCGACACCGGCAGCGGCGAGCTGTTCGGCTCGCTGCTGCTGCCGCAGTCCGACAAACCGGTGCCGGTGGTGCTGATCATTGCCGGCTCCGGCCCGACCGACCGCAACGGCAACAGTGCCGACGGCGCGCGCAACGACAGTCTCAAGCGCCTGGCGTGGGTGCTGGCCCGGCATAACATCGCCAGCGTGCGCTATGACAAGCGCGGCGTGGCGGCCAGCCTGGCCGCCACGCCCGACGAACGCGACCTGACCCTCGACGCCTACGTGGCCGACGCCGTGGCCTGGGGCAAGCTGCTCAAGGCCGACAAGCGCATGGGCCCGCTGATCGTCCTGGGCCATAGCGAAGGCGCGCTGGTGGCCGCCCTGGCGGCACCGCAACTCGACCCGGCCGGGGTGATTTCCCTGTCGGGCAGCGCCCGCCCGGTCGACCAGGTGATCCGCCAGCAACTGGCCGGTCACCTGCCCCCGGCCCTGCAGTTGCGCAGCAATGAAATCCTCGATCACCTCAAGGCCGGCCAAGTGGATACCGATGTGCCTGGCCCGCTTGAAGGGATTTTCCGACCCAGCGTGCAACCGTATCTGATCAGCCTGTTTCGCGCCGACCCGTCGGCCGCCTTTGCCAGACTGCGCATGCCCGCGCTGATCATCCAGGGCACCAACGATATCCAGGTGGGTGTGGGCGATGCGCGGCAATTGAAGAACGCCAAGCCCGATGCCGAGCTGACGGTGATCGAAGGCATGAACCATGTGATGCGTATCGTGCCCAAGGAGGTGAAGCAACAGTTGGCGTCCTACAACGACCCGCGATTGCCCCTCGCCGCCGAGCTGGAAACCCGCCTGGTTGGCTTTATCGACGGACTTCAGCCCCGTTAACCGACTAATTGCCTCCAGTACTGGGAAAAACGGCCGATAAGCCGAAAGTCGACAGCAAAAAGCCTGTCGACTGGCTGGGCTAGGACAGGATCGCGCCGCATGACTAACACCGAAGCAACACCAGAACCTACCGCCGACACCCCGGCGGAACACACCGAGGTCGTCGACGCGGCGCCCCTGCCGTGGGCGGACGTACAGGCCGAACATTTCAAAATGCTGCGCCTGGCGCCCCTGCCCACCGACCGCTCCACCGGGGTACGCCCCTTGCGGTTTGTGCAATTTGGCTATGTCGAACGCCACGACCACCATCACAGCCTGTTGCGCATGGTCATCCAGTTGCCGGGCCAACGGGTGCGCCGCGAGCAGAATCACCTGGATATCTGGGTCGATCACGCTAAACACCGTGTGCATTTCGGCCCGGGCAACAGCCTGGAAATCGAACCGGCCAACCGTGGCATCGGCCGTTTCCTGGTGGCCCAGGGCGCCGCGTGGGCGAAGAAGAAGTGGTCGCACTACCGCGTCGACGGGGTGGACCTGGCCAACAAGGACGCCCTCAACGAAGCCACACGCCTGCGCCGCGATCACTTCCTGCGTATCCAGGGCTTTGATGTAGCCTACGCCGACGTGCAGCATCTGAAGGGCAACGTGCAGCCCGGCAAGGTCAGCGACGTGCTCGATAGCTGGAACACCGAGAAAGTGCAGTTCGTGGAAATCCTCGAAGCCGCGCAAATGCTGCAACAGGCCGAGCAGAACCTGACGGAGCAGGAAGTGAAGCTGCGCAAGGAAGAGGAAAAGGTCACCAAGTTCAAGCGTGAGGACAGCGGGCTACGCTTCACCATCACCTGTCTGGTGGCGTTTACCGTGTTTCAGGCGGGGTTGTTGATCTGGATTGCCACCCATCGGTGATGTGGGAGCGGGCTTGCTCCCGATAGCGCTGCATCAGTCAATGCATTCAGTGACTGACACGCCCTCATCGGGGGCAAGCCCCCTCCCACACGTCAGAGCGGTCGATTAAACCCGGGCGGCGAATACCGCCTGATGGTTGCGGCACTGCTCGGCCGTGAGCATGAACACACCGTGCCCGCCGCGCTGGAACTCCAGCCAGGCGAAGTCGACTTCCGGGTACAGCGCCTCGACATGCACCTGGCTGTTACCCACTTCGACGATCAACAAGCCCTTCTCGGTCAGGTGGTCCGCCGCTTCGGCGAGCATCCGCCGGACCAGGTTCAAGCCATCGTCGCCGCAGGCCAGGCCCAGTTCCGGTTCGTGCTGGTACTCGTCCGGCATGTCGGCGAAGTCTTCGGCGTCCACATACGGCGGGTTCGACACGATCAAGTCGAAGCGCTGGCCCGGCAGCCCGTCAAAACCGTCGCCCTGTACGGTATACACACGCTCGTCGACGCCATGGCGCTCGATGTTCTGATTGGCCACTTCCAACGCTTCGAACGACACGTCACCCAACACCACTTCGGCGTCCTGGAACTCGTAGGCACAGGCGATGCCGATGCAACCGGAGCCGGTACACAGGTCGAGAATGCGTGCCGGCGGCTGGGCCAGCCAGGGTTCGAAGCGGTTTTCGATAAGTTCGCTGATCGGTGAACGCGGGATCAGCACGCGCTCGTCGACGATAAACGACATGCCACAGAACCAGGCTTCGCCAATCAAGTAGGCTGTCGGCACCCGCTCATGAATGCGACGGTGCAGCAGCCGTTGCAAGTGGGAAACTTCCTCTTCTTCCAGGTTGCAATCCAGGTAGCTGTCGGCAATTTCCCAGGGCAGATGCAAGGCGCCGAGCACCAATTGCCGGGCGTCGTCCCAGGCGTTGTCGGTACCGTGCCCGAAAAACAGCTCTTCCCCATGGAAACGGCTGACAGCCCAACGGATATGGTCGCGCAAGGTGCGCAGGCGGGAAGTGATCACGGGGGCAGACTCCTGGAAAAAACGACTGGCGATTCTAACAGCCTTCGTCTGTAGCGACGACGTGCGAAAAACCTCAACCGTATGTCGGATTTCATCCAATTTGCCATCATTGCGTCAAACAACCGCACCGCTTGACACGGCTGCACGCCAGCAACGGCGTAGCTTACGATGGAAGCGATTCACAGAACCGCTCAGCCAGTGGACAATGGCGCAAAAGCCCCCCTCACAGGAGCCCCCAGAATGTCCGTTCCAAAGACGATGTTTCAAATCAGCGGTCGAGGTTATGCAGCGGCCAATCTCAGCCATGCGACCCTCGTGATCATCGACGCCCAGAAGGAATACCTCAGCGGTCCACTCGCCCTCGCGGGCATGGATGCGGCGGTGGGCAATATCAAGCAACTGGTCGCTGCGGCGCGCAACGCCGGTCGCCCGATCGTGCATGTGCGCCACCTGGGCACCGTCGGCGGCCTGTTTGACCCACAAGGCGAGCGCGGCGAATTCATTCCCGGCCTGGAGCCAATGGGCAACGAAACCATCATCGGTAAACTGCTGCCCAGCGCGTTCCACGGCACCGGCCTGGAAAAACACCTGCAGGACCTCGGTTCCCTGGACCTGATCGTCTGCGGCTTCATGAGCCACTCCAGCGTCAGCACCACCGTGCGCGCCGCCAAGAACCTGGGCTTTCGCTGCACCCTGGTGGAAGACGCCTGCGCCACCCGCGACCTGCCTTACAAGGGCGGCGTCCTGAGTGCCGAGCATGTGCAACAAACCGAAATGGCCATCATGGCCGACAACTTCGCCACCCTCGCCTTGACCAAAGACCTGATCTGATTGCCCCGAAATGAGCGGTGCGGCCGATTCGAGGCCCCGCTCATCTGCAAATGCCTGTCATTTGCTGCAATTACCTCTGGCGCCGGAACAACCTGTGTATCTTCCGGTCGAAGGGCCGATACCCTGGAGGAAAGGTCGGAATGAAGATATCCGATGGTTTTGATGCTCGTCGCTTGCGCCCCAAGGGCCCGAGCAACTGGCGTCTGCGCCTGGTAGCCGGCATTGCCGCGCTGCTGGCGATCATAGGTGTGCTGCTGGCGGTCGCCGGTGGCGCGGGCTTGTCGGGGCATTCCCCGGCGCTGGGCGAACTGAATGCCAGCCCCGGTGGCTCGGCGATGCTGTTGGTGGGCGGCCTGCTGGTGCTGTGGTTCGGCGTGTGGTTATGGCGCCGCAGCCGGCGGCGGATGCGCCAGCCGTTGTCGCTGAACATCGCCTCGCACCTGATGAAAAAGCACGACTGATGGCGCTTGGATAGCGTTTCCTGCGCCCCGGCCGCCGCGATTTAGGTAAACTGCCCGCCCCTCGCGGAGGCTGACATGCAAGACGACGATTTTTCCCTTTTCAAAAACGAGCTGCGCGGCGTCAAGCCGATCAAGCACGACCGCGCCGACACCGGCAAACCCAAGAGTGACCGAGCGCAGATCGCCAAGCTGCGCCAGGCCGCGACTGTACGCACTGACGCCACCACCGTGGACGGTCTGTCGGACCAGTTCGTGATTGACGTCGGCCCCGAAGACGAGCTGATGTGGGCCCGCGACGGCGTGCAGGAAAGCCAGATACGCAAGCTCAAGACCGGCCAGATCCCCTTCGAAGGCAGCCTCGACCTGCACGGCATGAGCGTGGAAAAAGCCCGGGAAACCCTCTGGGCCTTCCTCGCCGAAGCCACCCGGTTCGAAATCCGCTGCGTGCGCGTCACCCACGGCAAGGCCGTGCGCCTGGACGGCAAGCGGCCGATGATCAAGAGCCACGTCAACACCTGGCTGCGCCAGCATGCCCAAGTACTCGGCTTTACCTCCTGCCAGCCCCGCCACGGTGGCGCCGGCGCGGTGTATGTGATGCTCAAGCGCACCATGCTGGAAGGGCGCGACGAGTAACCCGTGCCATCGTCAGGCTTGCAGCGATGGGTCGGCCACCGTACCCTTGCGCTTTGCGAAAATCCCACAGGTAGTTTCATGTCCCTGGAACAGAATTACACCGCGATCCTCGGCCAACTCGGCGAGGACGTTACCCGCGAGGGCCTGCTCGACACGCCAAAGCGTGCCGCCAAGGCGATGCAGTACCTTTGCCGCGGCTATGAACAGACACTGGAAGAAGTCACCAACGGTGCCTTGTTCAGCTCCGACAACAGCGAAATGGTGCTGGTCAAGGACATCGAGTTGTACTCGTTGTGCGAACACCACCTGCTGCCGTTTATCGGCAAGGCCCACGTCGCGTATATCCCGAGCGGCAAAGTGCTGGGCCTGTCGAAGGTCGCGCGGATTGTCGACATGTATGCGCGCCGCCTGCAGATCCAGGAAAACCTCAGCCGCCAGATCGCCGATGCCGTGATGCAAGTGACCGGCGCCCTGGGCGTGGCCGTGGTGATCGAAGCCAAGCACATGTGCATGATGATGCGCGGTGTGGAGAAACAGAATTCGTCGATGATCACCTCGGTGATGCTGGGTGAGTTCCGCGAAAACGCGGCGACCCGCAGCGAATTCCTCAGCCTGATCAAATAACCGGTCGGGTAGGAAAAAGCCGGCGTTCATCGCCGGTTTTTTTTCGCCCCCACAAATCAAGTAAGATGCGGCCCTCTGTTCTGGGCAAGAGGTTTCAGCCATGTTCGTCAAAGCACTTCGAGTGGGCCTCGGCCACGTCATCATCGCGGGCGACTACATTACCCGTCCACGCAAAAAGCAGCGCCCCGCCGAGCAGCAAGCGCAGGTCAACGCGGCCGCCAAGGAACTGACCCTGTATCAGTTCCACGCCTGCCCGTTCTGCGTGAAGACCCGTCGCACCCTGCATCGCCTGAATGTGCCGGTAGCGTTGAAGGATGCGAAGAACAACGAACAGGATCGCCAGACCCTGCTGGAGCAAGGCGGCAAGATCAAAGTGCCGTGCCTGCGCATCGAAGAGAATGGCCAGACCACCTGGATGTATGACTCCAAGGTGATCATCGATTACCTGGACAAGCGCTTCGCCTCCGCCTGACAAACGCCCTCTCCTCTGTAGGAGCGAGCTTGCTCGCGAAAAACCTGAGGACGCCGCTGGGTGTCAGGTTCCCCTCGTTATCGTTGACGATTTTCGCGAGCTGGCTCGCGCCTACAGAGGGGGAATTTCCATGTCCAGTAATGCGGAGCCCAGGCACTTGCCATGGGCGTCCAGCGCCAGCGAACGGGTCACGCCGCCGCGCAAGATCCCCGGCAACACGAAGTTCAGCGCCTGCACGTTGGGCAATTCATAGCGTCGCACCGGCGCCGCACCCGGCTCCAACAGCCCGGCGAAGAACGCCGTCACGCGCGCTGCAGTGAGCTGTTCGCAGAGCAGCGGATAATCCTCAGGGCGATAGGCAATGATCGAAATGTTCGAGGTGTCGCCCTTATCCCCGGTGCGGGAATGGGCCAGGGTATGCAGCTTCATGCTTCGATCCTCGGGTTGACGGCGTCACGCGGCAACAACAACGAGGCCACCGCCACCACCTGGCGCACGCTCTTGCTGGCACCGCCGCCGCCGGACGGGCCGTTGGTGTAGAGGGTTTCCACTTCATTGCCGACCCGCACCGCTTCGCGGCGTTCCTCACAGCGCGCAGCGACGCGCAGGCGCACTTCCCACGGCTCGACGCGGCTGCGCGGGCCGTGCAGCGAGTCCATACCGATCAACTCGGCGCGCACGTCCTGCATCTTCACCCCCATCAGTTCCAGGCGCTTGAGCACCACCTCTCGCGCCAGTTCGGCGCGTGCGACGGCTCCCGGCCCGCCGTAGGACATCTGCCCCTCGCCGATCCAACCGTCCAGGTAACCCACGCTGACTTTCAACCGGTCCGGCCGCGCCCGTCCCGCAGCACCCTGGGCGCGTACCCGGTCGACGCTTTCCTCGATAAAGCTCACCTGGGAAAAGTCGGCCGTCACGTCCGGCGTCAGATAGGCCGCCGGGTCGTGTACTTCGTAGATCAATTGTTCAGTACACGTAGCGCGGCTGACGCGCCCGCCGGACCCGCTCACTTTGGTGATCACGGCGTTGCCCTCGGCATCAATCTCGGCCAGCGGGAAGCCCAGGCGCGCCAGGTCGTCTACGTCCTTGAACCCGGGATCGGCGAAATAGCCGCCGCTGACCTGCCCCGCGCATTCGAGCAAATGCCCGACCAACGTGCCGCGCCCCAGGCGCAACCAATCATCAGCCGCCCAGCCGAACGCAAACATCTGCGGCGCCAGAAATAGCGACGGGTCGGCCACGCGCCCGGTGATCACCACATCGGCCTCGGCGCGCAACGCCTGCAGAATGCCGTCGACGCCCAGGTAGACGTTCGCGGAAATCAGCCGCGCACCCAGCGAGCCAAGGGTCTGGCCGTTATCCAACACCTGCTCGGGGCGCAACACGTCGAGCACATCATCGCCCACCACCGCCACGACCTTGAGGCTCAGGCCCAGCTCATTGGCAATGCGCCGCACTTCAACGGCCGCCGACACCGGGTTGGCCGCGCCCATATTGGTGATCACGCGCAAGCGCCGGCGACCTGCCTGCTCACCGACAAAGGGCAGCACCCGGCGCATGCGCTCACTCAGCAACGGGTCATACCCACCCTGCGGATCGCTGATGCGTGCCTGTTGCGCCAAGGCGATGGTGCGTTCGGCCAGGCATTCGAAGACCAGGTAATCGAGGTCGCCCTGTTCGGCCAGTTCCACGGCAGGTTCGATGCGGTCGCCGGAATAGCCGGCGCCGGAACCGATGCGCAAGGTTTTCATCTCAAAATACTCCCAGGAGCAACGCGGTCAGGGTCATCAACACCGACGCGGCGAACAGAAACGGAATCGTGAAGCGCTGGTGATCGGCCAGCTCGATCTTGCACAGCCCCACCAACAGGAAGGTCGCGGGGGTCAGCGGGCTGACCGGGAAACCGGTGGTGTGTACGCCCAGCAGCGAGGCCTGGGCCACTTGCAGCGGGTCGACGCCCAGGGCCTTGCCGACTTCGGCGATCACCGGCATCACGCCGAAATAGTAGGAATCGGGGTCGAACAACATGCTCAGCGGCATGGAAATAAAGCCCACCACCGCCGGGATCAACTTGCCGTGGCCGGCCGGAATCTGCGCCACCGCCACTTCGGCAATCGCCTTGAGCATGCCGGTGCCTTGCATGATGCCGGTGAACACGCCGGCGGCGAGCAGGATACTGGCCATGGTCAGGGCGGTCTTGGCATGGGCGTCGATGCGTGCGCGCTGGGCGTCGACATTTGGGTAGTTGATGCACAGCGCGACCACGGTGCCGAGCATGAACATCACCACCGGGTCGACCCAGCCGGCGATCATCACCACCATCACCAGTACGGTGAGCATCAGGTTGACCCAGAACAGCCGCGGGCGTCGCAGCTTGATGTCGTCGTCGCTGAGCACCCGTTGCGGCACGGCATCCACCGTCGAACCGGCGCCCAGGCCAAGGCGTTTTTCTTCACGATGGCCGAGCCACCAGGCGCAGGCGAAGACAAAGATCAGGCCGACGATCTGCACCGGGATCAGCGGCTGGAACAGATCCGCCACCGGCACATGCAACGCCGCCGACGAGCGCAGCACCGGGCCGGTCCACGGCAGGAAGTTGACCCCGGCAGCCATCGCGCAGACGCAGGCGAGGATGCGTTTGTCGATGCCCAGCCGCGTATACAGCGGCAGCATCGCCGGCACCGTCACCAGAAACGTCACCGCGCCGGAACCGTCCAGGTGGACCAGCAAGGCGAGGGTCGCGGTGCCAACGACAATTCGTGTAGGACGCGTCCCTACCGTGCGCAGGATGCGATCAATGATCGGGTCAAGCATGCCGGCATCGGTCATGATCCCGAAAAACAGAATCGCGAACACAAACATGCCCACCACCGGGGCAACGTTCTTGATCCCGGTAATGATGAAGGCACTGGTTTGCAGGCCGAACCCGCCGAGCAGCGCAGCGATGATCGGCAAGGCGATCAGCGCCACCAGGGGCGAGAGGCGTTTGCTCATGACGGCAGCGAGCAAGCAAAGGATGGTAATGACACCCAGGGTAGCGAGCATGGGTTACTCCAGAGCGGCCTTGGTGGCCGGTTATTGTTTTCCCTGGAGTATTGGAAACGCGTTAGTCTTTGTAAATTGGAATATTCACCAGCTAGTGTTCGGAAAAACAAAATGAAGAACTCTATCCAACACATCCAAGCCTTCCTCGCTGTCGCGCGCACCGGCAGCTTTACCAAGGCAGCCAACGAACTGCACCTGTCGCCGTCCGCGCTCACCGTGCAGGTTCAGCAACTCGAGGACTGGCTCGGCGTCGCCCTGCTCGACCGCAGCCCGCGGCATGTCAGCATCACGGCCGCCGGCCAGGAAGCGCGCGGGCCGATGGAAAAGCTGCTGCTGGACCTGGACAACATCGTCACCGGCTCCCGCGACCTCGCGGCGTTACGTCGTGGCGTGGTGACCATCGCCGCCCTGCCCTCGGTGTGCGCCGGCGCCCTGCCACCCGCGCTGCGCCTGTTTCGCGAACGCTTCGGCGGGATCGAAGTGCGCCTGCATGACCTGGTGGCCCATCGCATTCATGCCCAGGTGCGCTCGGGCGAGGTGGACTTCGGCATCGGCGTGCGCGCACGGCTGAACCACGGGCTGGCGTTCGTGCCGGTATTGAATGATCGGCTGTGCGCGTTCGTACCGCTGGATCATCCCCTCGCCCGCTATCCGGCGCTGAGCCTGAGGCAACTGGCGGATCAGCCGATCATCCTGACCGGGCGCGACAGCAGTGTGCGCGAACACGTCGAGGCGTTATTTGACGAGACACGCCTGACGATGAACGCGGGCATGGAGGCCAACTACATGTCGACGGTGTTGGCGCTGGTGCGTCAGGGCTTGGGGATCAGTGTGTTGCCGGAGTCGGCGGCGGACAGCCTGGAGGGGTTGAAGCGCATCAGCATCGATCATCCCGGCGTGAACCGCGAGATCGGGTTGATCAGTCGCAGCGCGATGGCGCTGAGCCCGGCGGCGCAGCGCTGTTTCGACTTGCTGCATGACAAATTATCCGACACACCACTGAGCTAAATGTGGGAGGGGCTTGCCCGCTCCCACAATTGACCGAGTGAGTCAGTCGAGCATCGCCACATGTCTGGGATGGCTGGCCACACGCTTCAGCCATGCCTGCAGCGCCGGGTAAGGCGTCAAGTCAAAACCGCCCTCATGCGCCACATGGGTGTAGGCATATAGCGCAATATCCGCAATCGAATACTGCTCGCCCACCAGGTACGGCGTGCTTTGCAGTTGGCGCTCCATGACCTTCAACGCCTTGTAACCGCCCTTGTGGGTGGTTTTGTATTCGTCGAGGCGATCCTCGGGCATCCCCAAGTACAGTTGGATAAAGCGCGCCACCGCAATGTACGGCTCATGGCTGTACTGCTCGAAGAACTGCCACTGCAACACTTGGGTACGCAAGCGCGGTTCGGTCGGCAGAAACTCGCTGCCATCGGCGAGGAAGTTGAGGATCGCATTGGATTCCCACAGGCAGGTGCCGTCTTCGAGCTCCAGCACCGGGATCTTGCCGTTGGGGTTCTTGGCCAGGAATTCGGCGGTCTGGGTGTCGCCCTTGAGGATGTCGACATCCACCCATTGATACGGGATGCCCAACAGGTTGAGCATCAATTTGACCTTGTAGCAGTTGCCCGACTTGTAATCGCCATAAACCTTGTACATGGGGCTCCCCTTATGCCGCTCGCGCGTGCTGTGCTTGACGGACCACTGCGGCCAGGCGCTTGAGACCTTCGTCCAGACGGGACGGGTCGATATGGCTGAAATTGAGCCGCAGTGAGCCAAGGTGCTGGTCCGGCTCGGAAAAGAACGGTTCACCGGGCATGAACGCGACGTTCTGATCGAGCGCAGGTGCCAACAAGGTGCGGGTGTCGAGCGGCTGTTTCAAGGTCAACCAGAAGAATAATCCGCCCTGGGGCACTTGCCAGTCGGCCAATTCGCCGAAATGCCGCTCGAGTGCCGCCTGAAAAGCATCCCGGCGCGCGCGATAGAAACCGCGCAGCTCGACCAGATGCTGTTGATATTTTTCGCTGCCGAGCCACTGCATCGCCTGCCACTGGCCGACGCGGTTGGTGTGCAGGTCGGCCGACTGCTTGAGCTTGAGCAAGTGCGGGAACAGGTCGGGGCTGGCGATCAGGTAACCGACGCGCAGGCCGGGCAACAAGGTTTTCGACACGGTGCCGGTGTAGATCCAACTGGCCTTTTTCAGGCGGCCGGCGATGGGCTGCGCACTGCCGCCGTCGAAGGTCAGTTCGCGGTACGGTTCGTCTTCGATCAGGGTCACGTCGAATTCATCGAGCAGCGCCGCGACGGCTTCGCGCTTGGCCTCGCTGTAACGCACGGCCGACGGGTTCTGGAACGTCGGGATCAGGTAGATGAACGCCGGGCGGTAGCGTTCGAGACGTGAGCGCAACGCGGCCAGGTCCGGGCCGTCGGCTTCCAGTTGTACGGTGAGGCACTCGGCGCCGAACAGTTGGAAAATCTGCAAGGCCGCCAGGTAGGTCGGGCCTTCCAGGAGGATGTTCGTGCCCTTGTCGATATACAGCTTGGCCGCCAGGTCCAGGGTCTGCTGGGAACCGCTGACCACCAGCACCTGGCTGGCCTGGCACGGCACACCCAATGCACGCGCCTCGGCGGCGAGCAATTCACGCAGCTGCGGCTCGCCTTCGCTCATGCCGTATTGGCCGATGTTCACCGGCATGTCGTCCCAGTTCAACGCGGGCAACATCGCTTCGGCCGGCAGCCCACCGGCGAACGACATCATTTCCGGGCGCTGGGCCGCCGCGAGGATTTCACGGATCAAGGAGCTTTTGAGGCGCGTAACACGTTCTGAGAAGGCCATAGGGTCACCGGTAGCAAAGCCTGTGGAAAATACGTCAAACTGGTTGACCGAAATTACGACGACTTGTGTGGATACGTCAATATGCTTGACCTTAAAAACCAGACCAGCCAGCAAACCGCCATGGAAGCGTTCTTCTTCGGCTACCAGGCGTTCACCGCCAAGGCCGACGAAATGCTGGAGCGCCGGGGCCTGAGCCGGGTGCATCAGCGCATCGTATTTTTTATCGCGCGCTACCCCGGCCTGAGCGTGAAGGAACTGCTGGAATTGCTCGGCGTGAGCAAGCAGGCGCTGAACATGCCGCTGCGCCAATTACAGGAAATGCACCTGGTGCAGAGCATCGCGTCGGAGACCGACAAGCGCAAACGCCTGCTGGAATTGAGCGCCGAAGGCCTGCGTTTCGAGCAGTCCTTGCGCCGCGAACAGGTGAAGTTGTTGCAGCGCGCCTTCAATGAAGCGGGGGAAGCCGCGGTGAACGGCTGGCTGGCGGTCAATCAGGCGTTGAGTGCGGTGAATTAGCCTTTCATCCTTTTTTGCGCAGACAATCGAAAACATTATTTGCTTTTTTTGTATACAAAAGCATAATTCGCTTCGTGCGAGTTCCTGACCTATCAGTCAACAAACCCGCCAGTACCTCACAGCGCCTGCGCGCTGACCATAACAATAAAATGCTTGAGGAGTACTTGCTGTGGATAGCCGCAAATCCGAAGCCCCGCTGGACCTCGCCGCGCCGAACCTCTCCGCCGCCGACAGCGGCTGGCTCGAACGCCTGTTCAAACTGCGCGTGCATGGCACCACAGTGAAGACCGAGTTGATCGCCGGCCTCACGACGTTTATCACCATGGCCTACATCATCTTCGTCAACCCGAACATCATGGCCGATGCCGGTATCGATCACGGCGCCGCCTTTGTCGCCACGTGCATCGCTGCCGCGCTGGGGTGCCTGTTGATGGGCCTGTATGCCAACTGGCCGGTGGGCCTGGCGCCGGGCATGGGCTTGAACGCGTTCTTCACCTACACCGTGGTCGGGACCATGGGCTACACCTGGGAGACGGCCCTCGGCGCGGTGTTTATCTCCGGCGTGTTGTTCATGGTGCTGACGCTGTCGCGCATCCGCGAATGGCTGCTCAACAGCATTCCGGTGAGCCTGCGCCATGCGATGGGCGCCGGTGTCGGCTTGTTCCTCGGGGTGATCGGCCTGAAAACCGCCGGCATCATCGTCGACAGCCCGGCCACCCTGATCAAGCTCGGTTCGCTGCACGAGCCGGCACCGTTGCTGGCGGCCATCTGCTTTCTACTGATTGCCATCCTCAGCTACCACCGGGTGTTCGGCGCGATCCTCATCAGCATCATCGCCGTGACCCTCGCCGGCTGGGGCCTCGGGCTGGTGCACTACAACGGCATCCTCGCCACCCCGCCGAGCCTGGCACCGACCTGGTTAGCCATGGACGTGATGGGTGTATTCAATGTGAGCATGATCAGCGTGGTATTCGCCTTTCTGTTTGTACACATGTTCGACACCGCCGGCACCCTGATGGGCGTCGCGCAACGGGCCGGGCTGGTCAACCCCGACGGCAAGATCCACAACCTGTCCCGTGCGTTGAAGGCCGACAGCGCCTCCAGCGTGTTCGGCGCCATGGTCGGCGTGCCACCGGTGACCAGCTACGTGGAAAGTGCCGCCGGTGTCGCCGCCGGCGGCCGTACCGGGCTGACCGCCGTGACCGTGGGCGTGCTGTTTGTGGCGGCGATGTTTTTCGCGCCGCTGGCGGGCATGATTCCTGCGTATGCCACCGCCGGCGCGCTGATTTATGTGGCGATGCTGATGATGGCGAGCATGGCCCATATCAATTGGGACGACGCTACCGACAGCATTCCGGCGATCGTTACCGCGATCATGATGCCGCTGACCTTCTCGGTCGCCGACGGGATCGCCCTGGGCTTTATCACTTACGTGGCGCTCAAGGCCGGCAGCGGCAAGTACCGCGAAATTTCCGTCAGCCTGTGGGTGCTGTGCGCGATCTTTATCGCGAAATTCATCTTCCTCTAGGTCGGCAACCCCCGAAGAAACCGCCTCACCGTTGGGTGAGGCTTTTGCGTGAAAGGAGCACTGTGAATGAACCTGGAAACCTGGCTGCTGTTCAGCGGCGCCGCGCTGGTGGTGATCCTGATCCCCGGTCCCCTGTCGTTGCTGATGATCAGCAACAGCTTGAACTACGGCCTGCGCCGTTCGTACCCGGCGTTCCTCGGCGGCGTGTTTGCCTCGATCTGCCTGTTGAGTGCCTCGGCACTCGGCCTGGGTGCGCTGTTGCTCGCGTCGGAACAATTGTTCAGCGCCTTGAAGATAGTCGGCGCGCTCTACCTGTTTTACCTCGCCTGGCAGAGCTGGCAGCAATCGCGCCAACCGGCCCACGGCGCGGTGGTGCCCCTGGCCGTCGCCACGCCGCGTTTTCGCGCCTTGTTTGGCCGTGCGTTTGTGCTGGGCGCCAGCAACCCCAAGGACATCCTGTTCTTCGCCGCCTTCCTGCCGCAATTCCTCAGCAGCCAGCAGCCGTTTCTGCCGCAACTGCTGGTGATGATCGCCACCTGGTCCGTGCTCGACCTGTTGTGCAAGCTCGCCTACGGCCTTGGCGCCCACGGCGCGGCACGCTATCTGCGCAGCGGCAACGGCCAGAGCTGGTTCAACCGCACCAGTGCCGGGCTGTTCGGGGCGGCTGGCGCGGTCTCGCTGCTCAATGTCAGAGCGGGGTCACTTTGACAAAATACACGCTGGGGCGGACCGACCCCGTCGACTGCCACTGAATGCCGGCGGCGATCCGAACCAGACGGTTTTCCCGCAGCGCACTCTTGACCGCAGCCAACGCCAGCGAGGTCGGGTGTCTGATGATCGCGGCATTGAACCAATGGTCTGTCAGGCGGTTTTCCAACGGTACAGAGCCGCGCCCAAGCCAATGCAACGACACGTAGTACAGTTTGTTTGAACCGCAGCGCGAATGTGTCACGAGCAATTCATGGCTGGGCTTTTTGCCGCGCATGACCTGCAGTTCCTGCACGTCGAAGCCCTGCTGTTCGAGCACGCGCTTGACGGCTGCGCGCTGTGCAATCTCCCGCTGCGGCGCACGCGCGCGGCCGCCGGTGCGCAGGGTCGGGTCCAGGCCGGCGACGTTGAAGTCGACGCGAGTGAAGCCCGGTGCCTTGCCGTCGAAGCCGATATAGATCGATCGGCCGCTGCTTTCGGTGGGCCGCAGCATTCTCAGCAAATCATCGGTCTGGCCCAGCCGGTTGGCGGAGGGGGTCAACCAATTGTCCAGCGCTGCACGCACATTGAGCAGGTGGCTGGCCGTCGCCGAGCGAGAAGTATCGGCCAGTTCGACCAGCCGGGCGACGGCCATGCTGCGGCTATGGGTAGTAAGGTTCGGGAACGCCGTGGCGACAGACCGTTCCAACGGCGTGTCGAACAACGGCGCATGGAGCTGCCACTCGCCCGCCTGGGTGCGTGATACCGGGATGGGCTGTTCCTCCAGCGCAGTGTCTGTCCAACGCTCAAGGTCCGCCCGGGCCAGTGACACCAGCGGTTCATCCTTGGTAATGAATGCAAGGCCGCTCCAGGGCGCACTGTCCCCCGGCGCCAGCACCCGGTAATAACCCACCCCCGATGCTGTCGGGCGGTCGTACTGGGCGCCGATATAGATGACATCGTAGGGAAACCCCGGCGGGTCCATATGCACATGAAACGTGCCGAACGCCGAGGAGCCAGGCACTTGGCCCGTGGGCACGCGCGCGCGCCAGGCGAACCACTCGGTGTTCGGCGCAGACGAGCGATAAATGCGGCTTTCCGTAGCGGCGCGCACCGTCGGTGGGCGCCAGTCCGGTGGCGGCGTCACGGGTGGACGCCATGGGTTGAGCACCCCGGAACTGGTACCCGCGACCGGTTGCGGTGCATCCGCGCCGAGTAACCATTCCTTGGACTGGTGGATGTGCAAAATCAGTTCGTCCTGCCCCGGTGCCTGCGGGTTCTTCAGGCGAAACGCCGGTTCGTCTCCACGTCGGTAAAGGGGGTAAGTGTGGGTGTCGTCCGCCACAAAGAGCTCACCGTGTTTCACCTGTACGCCTGCCGTGTCCGGCCCTTTCAGCGCAACGGCGCCCTCAGGCACGCCGTTGATTTTGAAGCGATCCAAGGCCTTGAGCCGAGTCACGGGCGGCGTTGCCACGCGGGAAACCCCGGCATCCGTCGCCATCCGTAAACGATGTAGCCGCCCCAGCACGGCCCTCAGCGCCGGCCGCGCGACACCTGCGCCGACACGTCCGACTTTCCTGGGGCCGGGGACAAAGTTCAGCAACACGTCGATCACCATAAAGGCGCTCATGAAACCCACATCGACCGCGTCCCGGGGGTCGCCGAAACGGTGATAACGCCGTGACACCAGCAGCAGCTCATGGAAGTCATTGAACGTCCCGTACAACGGCGAAAAAAACCCCACCAGCGCCCGTGCGCGGGTATCGCCCTGCTCATTCAGGCGCTGGTTCCGATAGTGCTCCAACGCCTTGCCGGAATGACTGGCCGCTTGAGTGCGGCGTTGCAGCTCCTGCACGCTGGCGTGGTAGAGCAATGCCTGGGCGTTGCAGTGGGGCACGGCCACAAGCGCGAGCCAGTCCTGCGGAGCACTGGCGATCTGTTCAAGGGTCTGGGCTTCGATCTCCTCGAGCACCACCGCAGGTTCCAGGTGCTTGATGCCGAATGAGCGCACGAAGTCGATCCCCCGCCAGATGCCCTTCATCATGAAAAACGCCGGTATGGCTTTCAGCGTTTTGGCGGCCTGGGCGCGCGCATCGACACCCTCCGGTGGCTGGGGGAGCGCCTCGAATGCCCAGCCCGGCGCGACCTGCCGCGCCAGCGTCTTGACGTTATCCGCTAACGCACCGATGCGGTTCAATGCAGCATGGGCCTGTTGCAAGCTGCCGTACTCGGTCAGGACCAGGGCCGGCGGCGCATCGGGCCAGTAAACCACGCACAGGTCGGTACGCGGGTCATGTACCGCGACGATCCCTGCAACATAGCGATCATGCTGCAGGGTGTGGCCGACCAGATGGACCACATACAGTTGCAGCGCGGGCTGACTGCTCGACAGGTCCTGCGGCGTGCGTGCCGCCATCGCCGTCTTGAACAGGCTTTGTGCCGTTGCCGTCAGCCCCCGTTGCACCGCATCGAACAGGTGATATGCAGCGCCCGCTTGCAAGGCGCGATTCAATAACCCAGGGATACGTCCGTTGCTGAGCACACGGTCGGTTTCACGACGGGGATAATAAACTTGGTGGATCAGGGCATCGTAGCGGCCACCGATGTCCAGCGAAGACACCAGCCCGATCAAGTAAGCCGCATTGAGGCGCTGCTTCCACTCGGGTTGCAGATAACGCGCGTGATCGAATCGCCACTGCGTCCAGGGTGCCAGCGGGTCCAGGTTATGCAGCGCCAGTTGCAGCAGGCTGAAGGAGGTGCGCGTCGCGGTCGGGGTCAGCACGATGCGGCGATCGCCCACGGCGCAGCCACTGGTCCAGCCACAGAAAGCACCGTGGACATCATCGGGCATCTCAATCAACGCTTGGTCGATATCCAACTGCGGAAAAAAACCGTCCTCGCGCAAACGGGCGATCAAGGTGCGCCGGGCAAAGGTGTTCAGATCAGGCAGGCATTGCTCCAGCCGGCTTTTGAAGGCCAACGCGTTGCCCAGGTACAAGCGCAGCAAGCGCTTGAAGTGTTGACGCTGGGCCCGTGGTGCGTGCGCGAGCCAGGCGGGCAACGTTTTCGCCTCAGACGCCGCCGTGCGCAGCAGCTCAATATTGGCCAGCGCCTGGCTCAGGGCATTATTGGGCGGGATCTTCAACTGCGCTTCCAGATCGACCATCAGCAGCGCGCGGCTCAGGTCGGCATCCGTCACTTCGCTGAACACCCGCGTGATGTCCTCGCTGCTGCGGTGTAAGCGGTCGTAGCTCCCCAGCAGTTTCTTGAGCGCAGCCAGCGCGGGCTTGCCGTTGATTTCAACGTAGCGCACGCCGAGTGTTTGCGCGGCGGCATGGGCGCGCAGGTCGGCGCGTTTATCGTGCTCGACGCAGCGCCACAACACCGAGTCGTCTGGGCTGTTCAGGCTCGCCTTGAGGCTGCGGGTCAACGCGTCCAGCCCGGCAAACGCCTTGATCCCGCCCTCCACGCCGAAAGCGTAAAGCACCACCGGCAGTTGGCGCGACGAGCGCTCTAGCGCCGCAGCCGTGGTCACCACCCACACGTTATGGAGCGGGTAGAAAGCGTCCGGCGCACTGCCCACCGCGATCGACAGCACTTGGGCAAGACTGCCCGGGCGACGGCTGGCCAAGGGTTGGTCGACCACCTCGATCATCAGGTCGCGATGCGCCGTACTGATCAGCTTGAGGCGGTGTTGCAACTCCACCTCGCAACGCAGGGCCGCGGTTTGGGCCTGCATAAACAACGACACGCGCCTGGGCGTGCCCGCTCCCCCCGGACGTTCAGCCCAAAAAGCCAACTCCAGCAGCCGTTGCCCGGCATCTTGCATCAACGTATTCAACGCTTGGATATGCACGTCAATTTGGCTCATCAGCGACGCAATGACCCGGTACGCCAGGGTATCCGCGCTGGGATCAGCCGGGACCAGCAGCGCGAGCAGCGCATCTTCGTAGCGTGCGACCTGACGCTGCGCCGTGTGCAGGGCCAGGCCGGAGGCCGTGCTGGCGAAGATGATTTCTGCGCCTCGGCGTTGCCGGTCCCACTTGAGTAATTGCGCGCCGATCACGCCAAGCCGAGCGCCGCCAACCCATTGCTGCCTCGCCCCTTCGACCGCGGCCAGAAACGGTGCGGCATCCGGCAGTCGAGGCCGCCCTTCGGAAAACACGTAGCCGTCATTCATCTTCGCCGCACACGCCAACTCGTTGCTCCATTGCCCACTCAGCAAGGCCTCGGCACCCAGCGCCAGCGCATCGGCCATCAGCGGCAGGCCGCGCATAAAGGCGCTCGTCGCAGACAAGGCAGCGGGGCGGTACACGTTATCGCGCCGACTTAACGGCAGGCACTGCCAGAGTGCGTGGAACCGCGACCGGTCCAGCGCCAGCAGGCCGTCCTGCAGGGCGGCGAAGGACGGGTACTCGTAGAAGTTGCGGCCCCCACCCGGCAGGTAAACCACGTGCGGCGCATCGCTGGGGTCGCCCTCGCGATACAGATGCAGTGCCCCTGGGATCGCGACCGCCGATGCCCCCGGCCACAGCAACTGGCCGACGCGCAGCGTAGCCCAATCCCCGCCCGCACGTCGGCGCGCCTCGGCGCTGGGCGCATCGATCAGGGCCTGAACCATGGCGAATCCCGCACGCGATAGCTCGTCCAGTTGCCACGCCAAAAAGGCCCGGTCCGCAAACAGCTCCGTGTGCAACTCAACCCAGCGTTCCCGGCGTGTGAGCCAGGTGCCCTGCGCCAGGCAGTCCCAGTAGGCGCTCACCGCATGGGCGAGCCGCTCGAACAGCTGCAGCGCGACGACGCGGCGCAGGGCTTCCAGCGGCGTATACGGCAAGTGCCGTTCCGGCGCGTCTTTGACACTCAGGGCGGTGAATTGATTGACGTTGATCACCACCGTCGGCAGGACCAGCAACGCCAGCGCCCGCTCGGTCAGGCTCTCGACTTTGCGCGGCGCGGCGGGCGGCTTGGGCTCGCTGAACAAGAGGTGGTCCGGGTCCATTTCGAAGGCTTTGCGCAGCTCGGCGCGAATGACCGTCAAGACTTTCGGCGAACGGCCTATCAGCCGCGCCAGTGCGCGTGTCGCGGCGACGCAACGCGCGTCGGCAAGCGCAATTCGATTGATCAGGCGACTGGGGTGCGTGTAGGCGTTAATCCGCCGTATCAGTTGCTCGCGAATCGCCTGCGTTTGTACTTGGGCGGCAAGGTCCGGGTCGTCGGCATTAACGGTGTCGGGTGAAGCACTCGCGTGGTCGGGGGACGAGGTCATGGGGTTTTCTTCTGCATGAGGAAAACACCCAGCCTAGGCAGCGCCGCAGGGCAAAAGGCGCTAGATAGTTGCATGCGCAAGCGGCATAAAATCTATGGTCACCCCCATTTTTGCAATACTGATTAACGGGTGGTCCAGACAAAGCGTCAGCCAAGAGAGTTCGAATTCCCTACGGTTATTGAAGTCACCGAGTTCCTCGCGATATGTCAGCGCTTGAACATCCCCTCCGATATTGCTCCCATCGCAGAACATTGCGCAGTGGTTATCGAGCCGACGTCCATATATCTGGCAACTGCTCGCAGATCGACAGCAGGAAGTCGCTGATGACAATGCGATCCGCATTTTGCTTGAACAGCTACACAGCCATGAAGGTTTGCCACCCAAGGCCGACAGCGTCTGCCATTTGATCAATCAGCATCTGTTGGAACACCCTCAACTGCTCTGGCCAATTGGTTGGGCAGCCGAGAACAGTTGCGGGCTGAATGGGGTGGGAAGCGAGAAGGTGCAGCTCGATTATCAAAGCCATCAGTTGAAATTGGAACTGAGGTTTGTAGGGTAATCGACCAGAATGATTTATTTTTCGCGTCTTAAACGACACTATCCGGTTCGAACAAGCTGCCCGTCTTGCGCAACATGGCTGTGGTTCGTTCCATGCGTCGGGCAAAGTCATCCAGTTCAATCTGATGCTTTTGCTCCGACGCGACCTGACCCACATGGCTGCTTGGTTGCAGGAGTTGTTCCGCGCCTGGCAAGAACGGTACCACTAGGCCAGTGGCCTTATCGATCACCTGGTAGCCGATGGTCGCCGCCCCAATGCCCGCCGCCAGTCCGCCAACACCACCTAATACACCACGGCGCTTGATGCCATACACCGTAGCCCCGGCAATCATCGCCACGCCCAATATGCGACCGGCCACTACGACTGGGGACAGATCACGGCTATTGTCATTGCCGAAATAGATCATGCGGTAAAAGAAATAACCGGCCCACAACTCCCTCGACTTCAACTTGTCGTGCATGAACCAGGCCCGCGAGTCGTGTATCTGGTCATCGAACAACGCCACCAGTAGGGCCATCTCAGGGTCTGCACCGGACGTGCCTTGAGCATCACGGAACAGTTGCTTACTGCGCAGATCACCTGCCGTCTTGAGGGCGTCATGGTCCTTGGACTCGTCATTCTCGTTAAGTAAATAGATCGCATCGCGTAACACCACGTCGGTCACCGTGCCTTGCCAACTGGATTGCTCACGCTTCTGGCCGGTGTAGTCAGACTTGAATTCCTCGGCAGCTTGACTGAGTTGGGTCTGATCAATCTGCGGTTCATAGATTCGTGGGCCGGGATACTGAGGGTTATCCCGCCGCATTTTCACGGCATCAGCCTGGTCTTTTTTATACTGTTCGCGCTCAGTAGTTTCCTGATAGGGCGTCGCCTCTTTGGCTTGGGTGAAAAAAGGCTGGCGCTTATAGCTGTCGTTATTACCTTGAGGATCATTGACGTAACGACCAATACGCCAACCGGTGATCCAGCCCAGTTGATCGGCCAGGGTGTCTTCTACGGTGGTGTTCAAACGCAGCGGCTTATAGGCCGAGTCCTCGACGGATTCGTCAGCCGCAACACCTGATAGGGTTTTGAGGCGCCAGGCGTTGAAGCGCTCAATCAGTTGCTGACTGACCACAAACTCTGAGGAAGTCCCAGGCCCCATTTTTCTCCACAACCTCTCCGAGCTAGTATTAAACGTGTCCGGCAGTACCTCTTCTGGCACTTGCAGAGGGGCACCCGCTGCAAAAGCAGCGGCATACAAGTCGTGCAAGACAATCTGCGACACCAGCTCATGAGTACCTTCACGAGCTTTGCCCTGGTCATTTTTCGGGTAGCCGCCGCCCACATCCGAATGCACACCGGGGTACACCACTTCGTAGGTATTGGCCGGATACTGGCCGTTTTCGTTACGAATCGAATCCAACGGAAAGCATGAGCGTTGCTCGAAGCCCGCGACAAAATGCCGACAACACTTGACCAGTTCCGGGAACCGCTGCGCATCCGGTAGCAACTGGGTGTTATCGGCCCAGTCCATATGCCCAGCAAAGAATGGGGCTACATGGGCAATACCCACCGAGGCCACCGTGTCCAGCACGCCAAGAAACTCGACGCTGACAGGCAAGCCCAACAGTTCCTGTTTTGGCAGTTCATCCCCTTCTGGGGTGTCGAACAACTGACTCAACCAGGTAACAAAAGTGCGAGCCTCTGCCGCTCCCCGAGAGAAACCGTACACGTACAGTTTGACCGCCAGCACTTTAGGCTGGGCCTCGTCCTTGCGAGCGTGTAAAGGGGCCAGCAGCTCTTTCATGATTCGGCGGCGATTGCCTTCACCCAGAGCACTCATCAGCGGTGCCTTCCAGGTGCTCATGGCCTCGACCTTGGTCTTGGCGACAATGTCATCAATTCCGCTTTTATTGTTCAGAGCATAAGATAACGCGCTGGCCACCTGTACCAAGGCCCAGTTGATCCGGTCTTCCCCCCCAGTGGCATATTGCAGCCCGCTATCGCTGTAATCCAGTTCGCCAACTTCGGGGAATGGCGTGCCGACATCGGGCATGTAATACGAAAAATAACCCTGCCCCATCGCGTCTTTACCTCGTAGTGAGGCATGAAACAGCTTGGCGATATTAGTGGGATGACCATTCTGGGTGTCGCTCTTTTCGTTATTGTTGGTGCCATCGAAAAACAGACTGATATGCAGGCTATGACAACAGGTAAAACGCTGTGTGCGACGCCCTTGATCGTCACGTTTTTGTTGAAGCCGATTTTGCTCAGCAATTTGCTTATTGTAGTTATCTGTCACATCCGATGTTTTCGTCGGGAAACGCCCTGCAGCAGGAAAAACTGGCGGTCCCCAAGCTTTGTCTTTTGAATTATTGTTCACTTCGGACATAAGGCCGGCTCCTTCATTTGCGAGGGTTCTTTAATCGGGTAATGCTCTGAGTTAAATGCCCAACATGAGCTCGTAACCTTGATCTGGTTACAAACCAAAAAGTGTACCTTCAGGCCGCATCGCTCCGTTCCAGGCCACTCTGGAATATCCACGGTGGTGCTGTGGCGCTGATAGTTGGCTGCATGTTTGGCATAAACCTCTCTGAACTCATCTGATGTTACAGAGGGCATTTTTGCAGACGGCTCAGGATCGACCTCCCATTCAATCTGGGCCTTTAAGCCAGGACGCCATTTGACGGGCATGATGATGCAACACGAGCTTCCACCACCACCGTCCGCTCGGTAACCATTGACCGACATCCAGTTAATACCATGCATGGTATGGTTGATGGCTTGCAGGTTTCCCCCTGCCATTTCATTGTTCGCTGAAGAACACCCAGATAACGCGAACCCCAACAAGTAAAGCGCGACTTTTTGTGTTGTTTTTTTTATTATCGACTGCATCGCTAGCAACTTCCTTGCTGATTACCTTGACCGCGCAAACCATTCAAACCACTTGTGCATGCAATACACTCTTGTCCCAGCGCAAAGTGGTTATCCAGGCACCTAGGTTCTGCTTAAGTTCTGTTTCACATACTCGGTCAAATCGCCGAAATAATTTTCCTGACCCGCTTGCACAACAAGTGAGTGAATTAGCGCGAAACGCCGCTCTCGGCTCTCATCCAGGAAATCAAAGTTTTTGCCATTTAACAGTTGCTGTGCATCGCTGATACAACCAAGCAGGTCAAATTGTTGATCGTTCATTTCCACGAAGGGACTGACCTGGATATTGCTTTGATGGGTGAGCCTCGTGCCTTGTAACCACTGCGGCTGGTTATCCCGATCAAGCCAGCCCCAATAAGCAGCGGCTTGCAGAAACTCGGCGCGCTGCTGATCGGTGAGGATCGAGGACATCAGCAGGGGAAAGATGCGTGAATCGTAATACCGTAACAAACCGGTTTGTCCACCCCAAGCCAATTGCGAAAACCCTTGCAGGACTTTACTCAACACTTCGAAGGGCAATGACGAGATCACCACCATTAGGCGGCCATCGGTGGCATGCTCCACCAACTGTTCCAGCCAGGCCTTATGTCGCCACTGCGTCAAGTCCAGACGCATCAACAGAGGGGCCTGATCCAACAGGTTTTGCTCTGACGTGCCGGTGAACAACGAGAACCAGGGGACTTTTGGCGTTAGCATCTCCAAGGCAGGCACAGCACGGTGGCTCCATCCTGCTTGGTCGAGCAGTAGGTCAATCTGGCTTATGCCAATGTGGGCGCAGACATGTTCGATCTGTTCTTGCCATTGAGTGGGCATCGTCATGTCCATATTCCCTCGATTAATTATCGCGGATCAGTCCGGTCGAGGTTCTCGCGTCGGCGGGCAGACGCTCAAACGATGCGCCAAAGGCTGCACACATAAAAATCGAGAGTAAATAGGACATTTCCCAAAGATGAGAGCCTAGTCATGCAAAATATTTCATGGCGATCACACTGGAAACTACTCCCTGGTGCAATTGCCACAAAGCAGCACTGATGTACTTAGCGTGTCAGAAAGGCGATGAATGCGAGTCGCATATTTTTCAAGCGCGAACCGTTACAAGTAGGCAGAGTTTTGGTGTGAGCATTTTCTGCGAAAGACCTCGCGGCCCGACTTATCCTGGCCGTGCAGGTGGAAAGTGTGTTTACCGAGATCGATACCGATCAGTGCTGACTCGCTCATGATGATGGCCTCCGAAAACAAAACACCCCGTGAAAGCGTAGCCCTCACAGGGTGTTGGGAGTGACCATCTCATTAGCCCGCAGTGTGGGCGGGCAAAAAAACCAACGAAGAGCGTCGAGGGGATGATGCTCAGCTACCGCGATAGGTGGAATAGCTATAAGGCGAAATCAACAGCGGCACATGGTAGTGCTCCTGTTCGGCGCTGATGCCGAAGCGCAGCACCACCACGTCGAGGAACGCCGGCTCCGGCAATTGCACGCCACGCGCCCGGTAATAGTCGCCAGCGCTGAATTGCAGTTGGTACACACCGCTGCGGTAGCCGTCGCCTTGCAGCAACGGTGCGTCGCAGCGGCCGTCGCTGTTGGTGACGGCAGTGGCGACCAGTTCCAGTTGCGCGCCGTCGACGCGGTACAGCTCAACCGTGATGCTGCTGCCGGGACAGCCGTGAGCGGCGTCCAAAACGTGTGTGGTCAAACGTCCCATGGCGTGTACGCGCCTCCCGAGGTCAGTAGAAATGAGTGCCGCACTTTTTCAGGGCAGCGAAAAAGCTGGTGCGGGACGATTAAGACACTTTTAAAAAAAATTGTACACAATAAAAATCACAAACCTTGCGATCCTTCCACTGGCCTGGCGCGACCGGCCGATTCATGAGTCATCCTTGCTTTTAAACGACCTTTTGTCCATTAGCTGACCAGTCAGGCAAGTTTCTTGCTACACCCTTGAAGGTGAGCGTTGCGGAAAAAATGCAGAAATCCGGGCTTACAAAGTGGCGAATAAGTTGTATACAATCAATCATCGCTGTGACGCCACTCAGTCTTTTCACTGCCCGGCCGCCACACCCACCGCTACCACGCACAAGAAGGAAGACTGCAGTGAGCGCTGACTACCCACGCGACCTGATCGGTTACGGCAGTAACCCTCCTCACCCCCACTGGCCGGGCAAGGCACGCATTGCGTTGTCTTTTGTACTCAACTACGAAGAAGGCGGCGAGCGCAATATCTTGCACGGTGACCAAGAGTCCGAAGCCTTCCTTTCCGAAATGGTCTCGGCCCAGCCGCTGCAAGGCGAGCGCAACATGAGCATGGAGTCGCTGTACGAATACGGCAGCCGTGCCGGCGTGTGGCGCATCCTCAAATTGTTTAAAGCATTCGATATCCCGCTGACCGTCTTCGCCGTGGCCATGGCCGCCCAGCGCCACCCGGACGTGATCCGCGCGATGGTCGCCGCCGGCCATGAAATCTGCAGCCACGGCTACCGCTGGATCGACTACCAGTACATGGACGAGGCCCAGGAGCGCGAGCATATGCTCGAAGCCATCCGCATCCTCACCGAACTGACCGGCGAACGCCCGCTGGGCTGGTACACCGGCCGCACCGGTCCGAATACGCGGCGCCTGGTGATGGAGGAAGGCGGCTTCCTCTACGACTGCGACACCTACGACGACGACCTGCCCTACTGGGAACCCAACAACCCCACCGGCAAGCCGCACCTGGTGATCCCTTACACCCTGGACACCAACGACATGCGCTTCACCCAGGTGCAAGGCTTCAACAAGGGCGATGACTTTTTCGAGTACCTCAAAGACGCTTTCGACGTGCTCTACGCCGAAGGCGCCGACGCGCCGAAGATGCTTTCCATCGGCCTGCACTGCCGCCTGATCGGCCGCCCGGCGCGCCTCGCGGCGTTGCAGCGCTTTATCGAATACGCCAAGGGCCATGAACAGGTGTGGTTCACCCGCCGGGTCGACATCGCCCGCCACTGGCACGCCACTCACCCTTATAAGGGTGCGGCGCAATGACCAGGTTCCAGACCGTCAAACCGTCGACCTTGAGCCGCGATGCATTCATCAGCGCCTTTGCCGACATCTACGAACATTCGCCATGGGTGGCCGAAAAAGCCTTCGACCTGGGGCAGGACGCTTCGCTCGACGAGATCGAAACCCTGCACCAGCGCATGCGCGATATCCTGCTCAGCGCCGATCACGCCACGCAACTGGCGCTGATCAACGCTCACCCGGACCTGGCAGGCCGTGCAGCCGTCCAGGGCCAACTGACCGAAGCCAGCACTCATGAACAAGCCGGCGCCGGTATTCACCAATGCACGGCCGAAGAGTTCTCACGCTTCACCGAGCTGAATGAGGCCTACAAAGCCAAGTTCAAGTTTCCCTTCATCATGGCGGTAAAAGGCAGCAACCGGCATCAGATCATCAAAGCGTTCGAAACGCGCATCCACCACCCGGTCGACACCGAGTTCAAGTGCGCGCTGGACGAGATCAACAAGATCGCGTTGTTCCGCTTACTGACCCTCTAAACGACCATCCCCAGCCACTCTATCCAAGGCAGACAAGAAGAATGAAAGCGCAACCCGTACCTTTCGAGAAGTTCGTCAACCTGGCCGACGCCCGCCTCGGCACCAAAATCATCTCGGTGACCGATGACTGGTTCGCCGACGCCAACCGCCTGTTCCAGCCGACCCCGGCGGTGTGGAAGGAGGGCGTTTTCGATGACAACGGCAAGTGGATGGACGGCTGGGAGTCGCGCCGCAAGCGCTTCGAAGGCTACGACAGCGCGGTGATCCGCCTGGGCGCACCCGGCTCGATCAAAGGCGTGGACATCGACACTTCATTCTTCACCGGCAACTTCCCGCCGTCGGCCTCCCTGGAAGCCTGCTTCCTCGCCTCGGGCGAGCCGGATGACAGCACCCAGTGGGTGGAAGTGCTGTCGGCCGTCGAGCTGCAAGGCAACAGCCACCATTACCACGCGATCAACCACGACCAGGCCTTCAGCCACCTGCGCTTCAACATCTACCCGGATGGCGGCGTGGCCCGTCTGCGCGTGTACGGCGTACCGTTCCGCGACTGGTCCGCAGTGGGCGACAACGAACAGGTCGACCTGGCGGCGGCGCTGAACGGCGGTCGCGCCCTGGCCTGTTCCGACGAACACTTCGGCCGCATGGGCAACCTCCTCAACCCCGGCCGTGGCGTCAACATGGGTGACGGCTGGGAAACCGCGCGGCGTCGCACGCCAGGCAATGACTGGGTGATCGTCGCGCTCGGGCATGCGGGCGAGATCGAGAAAGTCATCGTCGACACCCTGCACTTCAAGGGCAACTACCCGGACACCTGCTCGATCCAGGCCGCGTTCGTGAAAGGCGGCACCGACAGCCAGATCGAAACCCAATCGCTGTTCTGGCGCGAACTGCTGCCGGCGCAGAAGCTGGAAATGCACGCCGAACACACCTTCGCCGAGCAGATCAAGGCGCTGGGGCCGATCACCCACATCCGCCTGAACGTGTTCCCGGATGGCGGTGTGAGTCGCCTGCGCGTCCTGGGCAAGGTCGCCAAGTCATGCTGAACCTGTAGGAGCAAGCTTGCTCGCGAAAAACTCAAGGACACCGCGTTCATTCAGGATGCACGCGTTATCGTTGACGACCTTCGCGAGCAAGCTTGCTCCTACAACGGTCCATCAATAACCCAACAGATTAAGAAGCCAGCCATGCGCACACTGATGATCGAACCCCTGACCAAAGAAGCCTTCGCCCCCTTCGGAGACGTGATCGAAACCGACGGCAGCGAGCACTTCATGATCAACAACGGGTCGACCATGCGTTTTCACAAGCTGGCAACGGTGGAAACCGCCCAGCCGCAAGACCACGCCATCATCAGCATCTTCCGCGCCGACGCGCTGGAAATGCCGCTGACCGTGTGCATGCTAGAGCGACACCCGCTGGGCAGCCAAGCCTTCATTCCGCTGCTCGGCAACCCCTTTCTGATCGTGGTCGCGCCACTTGGCGATGCACCTGTATCGGGCTTGGTCCGCGCCTTCGTCACCAACGGCAGGCAGGGCATTAATTACCATCGCGGCGTCTGGCACCACCCGGTGCTGACGATCGAAAAGCGGGATGACTTCCTGGTGGTTGATCGCAGTGGCACCGGCAATAACTGCGATGAGCATTTTTTCAAAGAGGATGAGCGGTTGATCCTCGCCCCCCACCAATAAGAGAAGGCCGGATCACCCGACAACAAGGGTGACAGGCGAGAGGTAAAGACTGTGGAAGCACATCTGTTGGAATGGCTGAACCTCAGCGTGCGCTGGGTTCATATGATCACTGGCGTGGCCTGGATCGGCGCGTCGTTTTACTTCGTCTGGCTGGAAAACAACCTCAACCGCGTCAACCCCAAGGACGGCCTGTCCGGTGACTTGTGGGCGATCCACGGTGGCGGTATCTACCACCTGGAAAAATACAAACTGGCCCCGCCGACCATGCCGGACAACCTGCACTGGTTCAAATGGGAAGCCTATTTCACCTGGATGTCGGGCGTCGCGCTGCTGTGCGTGGTGTTCTACCTCAACCCGACGCTGTACCTGCTCGCACCCGGCAGCAGCCTGAGCGGCACCGAAGGCGTGTTGCTGGGCATCGGCTCACTGTTCGCCGGCTGGTTCATCTACTCCTTTCTCTGCGACTCGGCCCTGGGCAAACGCCCGGCCCTGCTCGGCTTGATCCTGTTCGTGCTGTTGATCGCGGCGGCATACGGCTTCAGCACAGTGTTCAGCGGTCGGGGCGCGTACCTGCATGTGGGGGCGATCATCGGCACCATCATGGTGGGCAACGTGTTCCGCATCATCATGCCGGCACAACGCGCGCTGGTGGCGGCGATCGCGGAGCAGCGCACGCCGGACCCGGCCCTGCCGGCCAAAGGCTTGCTGCGTTCACGGCACAACAACTACTTCACCTTGCCGGTGCTGTTCATCATGATCAGCAACCACTTCCCGAGCACCTACGGCAGCCACTACAACTGGCTGATCCTGGCGGGGATCGCGGTGGCGGCGGTGTTGGTGCGGCATTATTTCAACACCCGGCACAACAGCCAGAAATATGCCTGGACCTTGCCGGTGGGCGCGTTGGCGATGATTTGCCTGGCGTATGTCACCGGGCCCAAGCCGATCACCGAAGTGGCCAAGGCACCGGCGGCCATCGAGTACCAGCCGTTGCCGGAGACCGCATTGGGCGGCGGCGAGAAACCCGTCGCACCGGCCGCCCCCGCTGCGGCACCCGCGCCGGCCCAGGCGACAGTCGACTTCGACAAGGTGCATGGGGTGATCCAGGCACGCTGCGCCGTGTGCCATTCGGCCAAGCCCACCAGCCCGCTGTTCAGCACCGCACCGGCGGGGGTGATGTTCGACACGCCGACGCAGATCCAGCAACAGGCCGCGCGCATTCAGGCGCAGGCCGTGGCGAGCCAGATCATGCCGTTGGGCAACATCACCCAGATGACCCAGCAGGAACGCGATCTGATCGGCACCTGGATCAACCAGGGCGCCCGCACGAACTGACTGACTCACACAGATCCCAATGTGGGCGGTTCTGAACGACCCGCCGTCGCCCACACTCATTGATTCCTTCGTCACAACAAAAACAATAACGAACAGGGAACGCCCACATGTACACCTTTGACCTGGGGACGGCCACAAGCCGTGCCCCATTCTCGCCCCACGCGCGCTCTAACAGCGCACTTGAGCCAAGGCTTTGGAGCCAGTATTCTCCGCGCCCGCTCGAATCGACTGAAAAAAAAACAGCGAATGTAAAAGCTGACTGCAAGGCCAACTTATCCCGGCCTGCGGGCGGCGGCCCAAGTGCGCAAAAGCCCTCTGAATTCGACTGCAGCCGTTGCAGCCGACGGGGATTTTTTTGGCTTTTTTTACACCTTGGCGCAGCTCTTGCTAAAAGCATTAAAGCTGACCGAACAGACGATTTTTTCAGCAAACCAAAAGGCGCCACACCAGAGCGCCTGCTTAGAAGAAAAACCATAAAACTTTAACTCGGGAGCAACCGAATGAAACCTATGTTCAAAGGCCTGATGCTGGCGGCAACCCTGCTGGCGGGCGGCCAAGCCGTTGCCGGCGACTTGTTGCAGTGGCAGAACAACAGCCTGACGTACCTGTGGGGCAAAAACTTCACCGTCAACCCGCAGATCCAACAGACCGTCACGTTTGAACACGCCGATGCGTGGAAGTACGGCGACAACTTCTTTTTCCTCGACCGCATCTTTTACAACGGCAAGGAAGACGGCAACGTCGGCCCCAGTACTTACTACGGCGAGTTCAGCCCGCGTCTATCGTTCGGCAAGATTTTCGACAAGGACTTGTCCTTCGGACCGATCAAAGATGTATTGCTGGCATTCACTTATGAGTTCGGCGAAGGCGATAACGAATCGTACCTGCTGGGCCCGGGCTTCGACCTGAACATCCCTGGTTTCGACTACTTCCAGTTGAACTTCTACCAGCGCCAGACCGAAGGCAATCGCCCGGGCGACGGTGTGTGGCAGATCACCCCGGTGTGGTCGTACACCCTTCCCGTGGGCAACTCCAACATCCTGATCGACGGCTATATGGATTGGGTGGTCGACAACGACAAGAACGCCCGTGGCACTTATCACGCCAACCTGCACTTCAACCCACAAGTCAAATATGACCTGGGCAAGGCGTTGAACTGGGGCGAGAAACAGCTGTACGTCGGCTTTGAATACGACTACTGGAAGAACAAGTATGGGATCGAAGATTCCGGCGCGTTCAAGACCAACCAGGATACCGCGAGCTTTTTGGTCAAGTACCACTTCTGACCACACCGCGGGCCTGATGGGGGAGCTGGCGTGCCTGCTCCCAAATTCAGCTAGGGGACAGCCCCAAAAACCGGGTTATCTCCTCGCGCTTGGCCAGCGCATCACTGCGCCCCAACTCGATCAACTCGCTGCAATACCCCGCCTCGAACAGCAAGTAACTAAGCACCCCCGCCCCGCTGGTCTTGGTCGCACCCGGCCCGCGCAGGAACAGGCGCAACGCCGCGGGCAATTCCTGCCGATGCCGCGCCGCGATTTCATCGATCGGCTGACTCGGCGCAATCACCAGCACATCCACCGGCGCCAGGCCCCGGGCCGCGCTGTCGGCGGGCTGAAAATGGCTGAACTGGTTCAAGCGCTCCAGCAACTCGATATCGCTTTCCAGGCTGTCAATGAACGTGCTGTTGAGCATGTGCCCACCGATCTGCGCCAGGGTCGGCTGCTGGCCGGTGTAGGCGCGCTGCGAGGCGTGTTCATGCTCGACGCCGCGCGGGTTGCCGCTGACACCCACCACCAGCACGCGGCTGGCGCCCAGGTGCAAGGCCGGGCTGATGGGGGCCGATTGCCGCACCGCGCCATCGCCGAAATATTCCTGGTCGAGCTTCACCGGAGCAAACAGCAAGGGGATCGCCGAACTGGCCAACAGGTGTTCGACCGTGAGCCGGCTGGGCACACCGATACGTCGATGGCGCAGCCAGGCATCGATGGTGCCGCCGCCCTGGTAAAAGGTCACTGCTTGCCCGGACTCGTAACCGAAGGCCGTGACCGCCACCGCCTTCAGGTGTTTTTCGCGGATGGCCTGGTCGATGCCATCCAGGTGCAGCATCTCGTGCAGCAGGTCCCGCAGCGGCGCGCTGTTGAGCAGCGCCACCGGGACCTGGGCGCCCAGGCCGAGCAGGCTGTGGAAACAGAAACGAGCGGCCTGGTGAATCACCCCCGGCCAATCGCTGCGCAGCACCAGGTGGCTGCGAAAGCCCTGCCAGAACGCCGTCAGACGCTCGATCGCCGCGCTGAAGTCCATGGCGCCGCTGGCCAGGCTCACCGCGTTGATCGCGCCGGCCGATGTGCCGACGATCACCGGAAACGGATTGGCCGCGCCCGGCGGCAGCAACTCGGCAATCGCCGCCAGTACCCCCACCTGATACGCCGCACGCGCCCCGCCGCCGGAAAGAATCAAGCCTGTAACCGGTTCAGCTGGGCGCATTGCGTCACTCCATGTAGAGAAAGGCGGGTCTTACCGACGGCGTTTTTCGTACAACCTGGGCTCACCCGGCGGCCGGCTCTTGAAGCGGCGATGGGTCCAGAGGTATTGCTCGGGGCATTCGCGCACCGAGGTTTCGACCCACTGGTTGATGCGCAGGCAATCGATCTCATCGGTTTCGCCGGGGAAATCGCTCAACGGCGGGTGGATCACCAGGCGATAACCGCTGCCGTCGGCCAGGCGCTCCTGGGTAAACGGCACCACCAGCGCCTTGCCCAGGCGGGCGAACTTGCTGGTAGCGGTCACGGTGGCGGCCTGGATGCCGAACAGCGGCACGAAGATACTTTGCTTGGCGCCGTAGTCCTGGTCCGGCGCGTACCAGATGGCGCGGCCGGCGCGCAGCAGCTTGAGCATGCCGCGCACGTCTTCACGCTCCACGGCCAGGGAGTCGAGGTTGTGGCGCTCGCGGCCACGGCGTTGGATAAAGTCGAACAGCGGGTTGCCGTGCTCGCGGTACATGCCGTCGATCGTGTGTTTTTGCCCGAGCAGGGCCGCGCCGATTTCCAGGGTGGTGAAATGCAGGGCCATGAGGATCACGCCCTTGCCGTCCAACTGAGCCTGCTTGAGGTGCTCCAGGCCTTCGACGTGGGCCAGCCGCGCCAGGCGCTGGCGCGACCACCACCAACTCATGGCCATTTCAAAGAAGGCGATGCCGGTGGAGGCGAAGTTTTCCTTGAGCAAATGTTTACGCTCTTGCGCGGACTTTTCCGGGAAGCACAGTTCCAGGTTGCGCGCGGCGATGCGGCGACGTTCGCCGGCCACGCGGTACATGCCCGCGCCCAGCAGGCGACCAATGGTCAGCAGCGCGCGGTATGGCAATTGAGTGACCAGCCACAACAGGCCGAGTCCCAGCCATAGCAGCCAAAATCGCGGGTGAAAAAATACAGCTCGAAAACGCGGGCGATCCATTACAGATTCCGGTAAAGACAAGGGCCGCGCATTCTACAACGGTTCGACTCGGCTTGCGGCCAGTGGTTGTTCTCGTTATAAGTCTCGACACTTTTCGTGACAAGCCGCTTTTGCCGACCATGAGCCAAACCGAACCGCTAGACCAAGATCCCGTGTTCCAGCTGAAAGGCAGCATGCTCGCCATTACCGTGCTGGAATTGGCCCGCAATGACCTCGACGCCCTGGACCGCCAGCTCGCCGCCAAGGTCGCCCTGGCACCGAACTTTTTCAACAACGCGCCGCTGGTGCTGGCCCTGGACAAGCTGCCAGCCGGCCAAGGCGCAATCGACCTGCCGGGCCTGATGCGCGTGTGCCGCTCCCATGGCCTGCGCACCCTGGCGATTCGTGCCAGCCGTATCGAAGACATTGCCGCCGCCATCGCTATTGAACTGCCAGTACTGCCACCGTCCGGTGCCCGCGAGCGCCCACTCGATCCGCTGGCCGGTGAAGTGAAGAAAAAACCGGAAAAACCGCCGGAGCCGACGGTCAAGCCGACCAAGATCATCACCTCCCCCGTGCGCGGCGGGCAGCAGATTTACGCCCAGGGCGGCGACCTGGTGGTGATCTCGTCGGTCAGTCCGGGCGCGGAACTTCTGGCCGATGGCAACATCCATGTATACGGCCCCATGCGCGGACGTGCCCTCGCCGGCATCAAGGGTGATACCAAGGCACGTATTTTTTGCCAGCAGTTGACCGCTGAACTCGTTTCGATCGCGGGTCAGTACAAGGTTTCCGAAGATTTGCGCCGCGATCCGCTGTGGGGCGCCGCGGTACAAGTCAGCCTGTCGGGCGATGTGTTGAACATCATCCGTCTTTAACGGATACTGCCGCATTTTCCAAGCATCTCTAGACTCTGATAGCACAGCGAAACCGGCAAGACTTGCGTAGGACTAGTTTGAAGTTGGCGTTTCCACGCGGAAACCACCTCTTTTCCCTACAAAGGCTGTCCGCCTGCAGCGAGTTCCAAGAGATGTTTTTCGGGGGCTGAAAAGTCCTTTTTCCTTAGGGGTGAAACACCTTGGCCAAGATTCTCGTGGTTACATCCGGCAAGGGTGGTGTGGGTAAGACCACCACCAGCGCCGCTATCGGTACCGGCCTCGCTCTGCGCGGCCACAAGACAGTCATCGTCGACTTCGACGTCGGTTTGCGTAACCTCGACCTGATCATGGGCTGCGAACGCCGCGTGGTGTACGACTTCGTCAACGTGGTCAACGGTGAAGCCAACCTGCAACAGGCCCTGATCAAGGACAAGCGCCTTGAGAACCTGTACGTACTGGCCGCCAGCCAGACCCGCGACAAAGATGCGCTCACCAAGGAAGGCGTAGGCAAAGTCCTCGCTGAACTGAAGGAAACCTTCGAATACGTGGTGTGCGACTCCCCGGCCGGTATCGAAACCGGTGCTCACCTGGCGATGTACTTCGCCGACGAAGCCATCGTGGTGACCAACCCGGAAGTCTCCTCGGTACGTGACTCGGACCGCATGCTCGGCCTGCTGGCCAGCAAGTCCCAGCGCGCCGAAAAAGGCGAAGACCCGATCAAGGAGCACCTGCTGCTCACCCGCTACAACCCTGAGCGCGTCAGCAATGGCGAGATGCTCGGCGTTGAAGACGTCAAAGAGATCCTCGCAGTGACCCTGCTGGGTGTCATTCCCGAGTCCCAGGCGGTGCTGAAGGCCTCCAACCAGGGCGTCCCGGTGATTCTGGACGACCAGAGCGACGCCGGCCAGGCGTACAGCGACGCGGTTGATCGCTTACTGGGCAAGACCGTGGAACACCGCTTCCTCGATGTCAAGAAGAAGGGATTCTTCGAGCGTATCTTTGGAGGCAACTAAACAATGAAATTTCTCGACTTCTTTCGCGCCAACAAAAAGCCAAGTACCGCGTCGGTAGCGAAAGAGCGTCTACAGATCATCGTGGCGCACGAACGCGGCCAACGCAGCACCCCGGACTACCTGCCAGCCTTGCAGAAGGAACTGGTCGAGGTGATCCGCAAGTACGTCAATATCGGCAACGACGACGTACATGTCGCCCTGGAAAACGACGGCAGCTGCTCGATTCTGGAACTCAATATCACCCTGCCCGATCGTTGATCGAAAGGGCGGTCGCCACGGCGGCTCCGTCACCTTGATCCCTTTGCGGGAGCCGGGTGATCGAGCCGCCGTTGGCGTTTGTTACGAGGCTGTTTAATGCCGTTGTCCAACATCCATATCCTCTACCAGGACGCCGCCGTCCTGGTGGTGAACAAGCCGACTCTGCTGCTCTCGGTGCCCGGCCGCGCCGACGACAACAAGGACTGCCTGATCACCCGCCTGCAGGAAAACGGCTACCCAGAGGCCCGAATCGTCCATCGCCTGGATTGGGAAACTTCCGGGATAATCCTGCTCGCGCGGGACGCCGACACCCACCGCGAACTGTCCCGCCAGTTTCATGACCGCGAAACCGAAAAGGCCTACACCGCCCTGGCCTGGGGTCAACCGGAACTGGACAGCGGCAGCATCGACCTGCCCCTGCGCTACGATCCGCCGACCAAGCCACGCCATGTGGTCGACCACGAGTTCGGCAAGCATGCGCTGACCTTCTGGAAGGTGCTGGAACGTTGCGGTGACTGGTGCCGCGTCGAGCTAACGCCGATCACCGGGCGCTCGCACCAGTTGCGGGTACACATGCTTTCCATCGGCCACCCGCTGCTCGGCGACGGCTTGTACGCCCATGAACAAGCCCTGGCCGCCTGGCCGCGCCTGTGCCTGCACGCGAGCATGCTGAGCTTCACCCACCCGCAAAGCGGCGAGCGGCTGCGCTTCGAGTGCCCG
Source organism: Pseudomonas veronii (assembly GCF_002028325.1). Lineage (NCBI taxonomy): Bacteria > Pseudomonadati > Pseudomonadota > Gammaproteobacteria > Pseudomonadales > Pseudomonadaceae > Pseudomonas > Pseudomonas veronii. The sequence goes on from NZ_CP018420.1 coordinate 4,910,984, forward strand.
GCGCCCTTCTAAAGCTGTAAACACCGTCAAATGTGGGAGGGGATTGCAGTGGGTCAGTGAACAAATGCAGTGACTGACACTCCGCCATCGGGGGCAAGCCCCCTCCCACATTTGTGCTGTGCACTTCTCGCCATCGAACGGTAAACTCCGCGCATTGCTGTCTGGAGCTATTTATGCGCGAAGCGTTGAATCAAGGCCTGATCGACTTCCTCAAGGCCTCCCCTACTCCTTTTCATGCCACTGCGGCCCTGGCCCAACGCCTCGAAGCGGCCGGTTACCAGCGTCTCGACGAGCGCGACACCTGGACCACCGAAGCCAACGGGCGCTATTACGTGACCCGCAACGACTCCGCGATCATCGCCTTCAAGCTCGGCCGCCATTCGCCGCTGCAGGGCGGCATCCGCTTGGTCGGCGCCCACACCGACAGCCCGTGCCTGCGGGTCAAGCCACAACCCGAGCTGCAACGCCAGGGTTTCTGGCAACTGGGCGTCGAAGTCTACGGCGGCGCATTACTGGCGCCGTGGTTCGACCGCGACCTGTCCCTGGCCGGCCGCGTGACCTTCCGCCGCGACGGCAAGGTCGAAAGCCAGCTGATCGACTTCAAGCTGCCGATTGCCATCATCCCCAACCTGGCGATCCACCTGAACCGTGAAGCCAACCAGGGCTGGGCGATCAATGCCCAGACCGAACTGCCGCCGATCCTCGCGCAGTTCGCCGGCGACGAGCGCGTGGACTTCCGCGCCGTGCTCACCGAGCAGTTGGCCCGCGAGCACGGGCTGAACGCCGATGTGGTGCTCGATTACGAGCTGAGCTTCTACGACACCCAAAGCGCCGCCGTGATCGGCCTCAATGGCGACTTCATCGCCGGCGCCCGCCTGGACAACCTGCTGTCGTGCTACGCCGGCCTGCAAGCCTTGCTCACCAGCGAGACCGATGAAACCTGCGTGCTGGTGTGCAACGACCACGAAGAAGTCGGCTCCTGCTCGGCCTGCGGTGCCGATGGCCCGATGCTCGAGCAGACCCTGCGTCGCCTGCTGCCCGAAGGTGATGAATTTGTCCGCACCATTCAGAAATCGCTGCTGGTATCGGCCGACAATGCCCACGGCGTCCACCCGAACTATGCCGACAAGCATGACGCCAACCACGGCCCGAAACTCAATGCCGGCCCGGTGATCAAGGTCAACAGCAACCAGCGCTACGCCACCAACAGCGAAACCGCCGGTTTCTTCCGCCACCTGTGCATGGCCGAGGAAGTCCCGGTGCAGAGCTTTGTGGTGCGCAGCGACATGGGCTGTGGCTCGACCATCGGCCCGATCACCGCCAGTCACCTGGGCGTGCGGACCGTCGACATCGGTTTGCCGACGTTCGCCATGCACTCCATTCGCGAACTGTGTGGCAGCCATGACCTGGCACATCTGGTGAAAGTGCTCGGCGCGTTCTACGCAAGCCGCGATCTGCCCTGATCCAAAGGCCGAATGCAGTTAAACATGTGGGAGCAAGCCCCCTCCCACATTTGGCTTCGCGTGGACCTGATCTATATCACCTGCATTTCCCGCAATCCCACCTAGACTTGTCAGTATTCCCACTCTGAGAAGGCCATCGCCTCATGATCACCATGTCCTCCTTCCACGCCATGCTCATCCCTATCCTGATCGGCATGATCATGCTCGCGGTCGGCTTCAACTTTCGTGACAAGCCCCTCGGCGTGTTCGGCATGTGGATCGGCATGCTGTTGATTCTGGGCACCGTGGTTTACAAGATCCTCGCTAAACTCGCTGAATAACAAATGCACTCGCATTGGGCATAGGGGCCTCGTACACTCGGTCAATTCGTCGTTTTCAAGGTTGACCGCCTCGTGCTTTCCCGTCTGCTTGCCCTGCCCTGCTGTTTGCTGATCGCCCTGCTCACCCTGCTCCCGCTCGCCCCGGCCCAGGCCGTGGGTTTGCCCGGGCTGCTGGGTGGCACCAGCAAGCCGCAACCCCAGGCCGAGCTGCCGCTGGGGCAGTCGCTGGACGAGGTGATCAAGACCCTGGAAAACGACCAGCAACGCACCCAGTTGCTGAACGACCTGAAAAAGCTGCGCCAGACCACGCAAAAGGCCCAGCCGGCCGCCGAACAAGGCGTGCTCGGGCTGATCGGCAGCACGTTGTCCGGCCTTGAGCAGCAGTTTTCCGGCGCCGACAGCCCACTGGGACGCTGGTCCGACGAAGTGGACATGGCCACGGATGAACTCAAGGCCTTGATGCTGCCGGCCAGCGAATGGCTGCCGATCATCTTCGGTTTTGCCCTGATCCTCGCCGTGTGGAGCCTGCTGGCCGCCGCGCTGATCTGGCTCAGCCACCGGGTGCGCGAGCGCTTCGGCCTGACCGAAGAACTGCCGCAACACCCGCGCACCTGGGACATGCTGCGCTTCGCCCTGCGCAAACTGGGGCCGTGGCTGATCGCGCTGGTGATCACCGTGTACCTGAGTTACGCGTTGCCCTCGTCCCTGGGCAAATCCCTGGCGATGGTGCTGGCGTATGCGCTGGTGGTCGGCACCTGTTTCTCGGCGATCTGCGTGATCGCATTCTCCGTGCTGGACGGCCCCCATCGCCGTCACGCGTTGTATATCCTGCGGCGCCAGGCGTTCCGGCCGTTGTGGTGGATCGGCAGTTTCGCCGCCTTTGGCGAAGCCCTGGGCGACCCCAGGCTGGTCGCTGCGCTGGGCCAGCACCTGGCGCACACGGCGGCAACCGTCGCCAATGTGATGGCCGCGTTGTCCACCGGCGTGTTCATCCTGCGCTTCCGCCGGCCGATTGCGCACCTGATCCGCAACCAGCCGCTGTCCCGTCGCCTGACCCGCCGCGCCCTCAGCGACACGATCGAAATCATCGGCACCTTCTGGTACATCCCGGCCCTGCTGTTGGTCGGCATTTCACTGTTCGCCACCTTCGTCTCCGCCGGCGACACCAGCACCGCCTTGCGCCAGTCGCTGCTCTGCACGGTGTTGCTGGTGCTGTGCATGGTGATCAACGGCCTGGTACGCCGCCATGCCCTCAAGCCGCAACGCGGGCACAAGCGCCATGCGCTGTACTCCGAGCGCCTGAAGAGTTTCGTCTACACCCTCGCCCACCTGCTGGTGTGGCTGACGTTTATCGAGCTGGGGCTACGGGTCTGGGGCCTGTCGCTGATCCGCTTCACCGAAGGCGACGGCCATGAAATCAGCGTCAAGCTGTTCGGCCTCGGCGGCACGCTGCTGTTTGCCTGGCTGATCTGGATTCTCAGCGACACCGCGATCCATCACGCCCTCACCCGTTCGCGCAAAGGCCTGGCCAACGCCCGTGCGCAGACCATGATGCCGCTGATCCGCAACGTGCTGTTCGTGACCATCTTCATCATTGCCGCCATCGTCGCCCTGGCCAACATGGGCATGAACGTCACGCCGCTGCTGGCCGGTGCCGGTGTGATCGGCCTGGCCATCGGTTTTGGCGCGCAGTCGCTGGTGGCGGACTTGATCACCGGCCTGTTCATCATCATCGAAGACTCCCTGGCCATCGACGACTACGTCGACGTCGGCGGCCACCTCGGCACGGTCGAGGGCCTGACCATCCGTACCGTGCGCCTGCGCGACATCGACGGCATCGTGCATACCATCCCGTTCAGCGAGATCAAGAGCATCAAGAACTACTCCCGTGAGTTCGGCTACGCGATCTTCCGGGTAGCGATCCCCTACAACATGGAAATCGACGATGCGATCAAGTTGATGCGCGACGTCGGCCAGAAAATGCGCAACGACCCGCTGCAACGCCGCAATATCTGGTCACCGCTGGAGATTCAGGGCGTGGAAAGTTTCGAGTCGGGCAGCGCGATTCTGCGGGCGCGCTTCAAGACTGCGCCGATCAAGCAATGGGAAGTGTCGCGGGCGTTCAACCTGTCGCTGAAACGTCATCTGGACGAGGCCGGGCTGGACCTGGCCACGCCGCGCCTGAGTGTGCAAGTGGTGACCGGCGCGTCGGGCGGGCTGGAGAAAGACAAGAACGCCTGAGTCCTGAGGGTCAATGTGGGAGCAAGCGGTCGAGCCCCACATTGGATCTTCGCTGATGTCAGTGTCGCGGGCTCAAGCCAGCGCGGTGCCGTCCATTTTCTGGCGCAGGCTCAACGGACGCATGTCGGTCCAGACCTCTTCGATGTAGGCCAGGCACTCCTTCTTCATGCCGCTCTTGCCCACGGTGCGCCAGCCTTCCGGCACGGCCTTGTAGTCGGGCCAGATCGAATACTGTTCTTCATGGTTGACCACTACCTGAAACAGGATGTCGTCGCGGTCGAATACTGAGGTCATTGCTGTTCTCCATCGCTCAAAGGCCGGCTGCGCACCACGCGCAGCGCTGATATCTGTAGGAACGTACCAGGCGGGTAAAAAATTAGAGGCTGGCGACCGCCGCAGCCAGGGCACGCCCGAAGATCTCGGCGACCTGATCGATCTGGGCGGCACTGATCACCAACGGCGGCAGGAAGCGCACCACGCTGCCATGGCGGCCGCCCAGTTCCAGAATCAGGCCGCGCTTGAGGCATTCGCGCTGCACCAGCGGCGCCAGTTGGCGGTGGACCGGCGGGTGGCCCTGGATATCCGGCGCGCCGTTCGGGTCCACCAGTTCCACGCCGAGCATCAGCCCGCGCCCGCGAATATCGCCCAATTGCGCAAAGTCGCGCTGCAGGATGCGCAACTGCTCCGCCAGGCGCTCGCCCATCGCCGCCGCATGGCCGGCCAGGTCGTGCTCCTTGAGGTAGCGCATCACCGCCGACCCTGCCGCCATCGCCATCTGATTGCCACGGAAGGTGCCGGCATGGGCGCCCGGCAACCAGGTGTCGAGCCAGTCGCGGTACACCACCACCGCCAACGGCAGGCTGCCGCCGATGGCCTTGGACATCACCACCACATCCGGAATGATGCCCGCGTGTTCGAAGGCGAACATCTTGCCGGTGCGCGCGAAACCGCTCTGGATTTCATCGACGATCAACGCCACACCCGCCTGCTCGGTGATCCGCCGCAGGCCGCGCAGCCAGTCGAGGTCCGCCGGGATCACGCCACCCTCGCCCTGCACCACTTCGACAATCACCGCCGCCGGCAACAGCACCCCGGCTTCCGGGTCGTTGAGCAGGTTTTCCAGATAATGCAGGTTGACCCGCACGCCTTGCGCGCCGCCCAGGCCGAACGGGCAACGGTAATCGTAGGGGAACGGCAGGAATTGCACGCCATTGCCGAGCAAGGCGCCCAAGGGTTTCTTCGGCCCCAGGCTGCCCATCAAGCTCAGCGCGCCCTGGCTCATGCCGTGATAACCGCCCTGGAACGACAGCACCGTGCTACGCCCCGTGGCGGTGCGTACCAGCTTCAACGCGGCCTCCACCGCGTCAGTGCCGGTGGGGCCGCAGAACTGGATTTTCGCCTCCTGCGCCAACGCGGCCGGCAACAGGCCGAACAGGTCTTGCACGAATTGATCCTTGACCGGGGTGGTCAGGTCGAGGGTGTGCAACGGCAGTTCGTCGCTCAACACCTGCTGGATGGCGGCGATCACCACCGGGTGGTTATGTCCCAACGCCAAGGTACCCGCGCCGGCCAGGCAGTCGATGAAACGGCGGCCTTCCACGTCTTCCACGTAGATGCCCTTGGCGCGCTTGAGTGCCAAAGGGATGCGCCGCGGGTAGCTGCGGGCGTTGGACTCCTGCTGGCGCTGGCGTGCCAGCAGCGGGCTTTCGTCGAACTGGTAGAGCGTTTCCACGGGCGCCGGGCTGACCTGCACCCGAGCGTCTGCGATTTGGCTGGTAGCGACTGACATCTCTGGATCCCTCGATACGCGGGTGATGGTGACCAAACTGCCGATCCGTTGGCATCTGGCCCAAGGGCCTGCGCGCGGATTGCCTGTTGTGGAAACGCACCAGCGTCGAATGGATTTAGGAGTTGTGGCGGTTAACGGACGGATCAAGCGCCGCCAATTGAGCCGCGCTCGCTGTCAAAGGCCCCGATACTTGTCATTCAGCGCATACAAAATCGCACACGTCTCAGCATCCAGGGCCCCGCCGTAATCCCTGGGCCGAAAGTGCATTTGAAACGCGCGGGTCCGCAGCTCGAACGCCTGGCGATTCTGCGCCGGTTTATACCCGTAGCGCTGAAACGCCCGCTCCACTTCCACCTCGGGCGGTAACCCGACACAAAAGCGGCGCTGATACATCGCCCGCGTCGCGTCATCGAACCAGGCCCCCACGCCCGCCTCGAACAGGCCGCGCCAAGGCAAGCGCGGCCCCGGATCGCTCTTGCGCCAGTACGCCACATCCGAATGCCCGAGGATGTCGCTCGGGCCGATGTGCGGGTAACGCGCGAGAATGTCGCGCAGCAATTCAATCAATACCTCCACCTGCTCCCGAGGGTACGCAGGAAAGGTAAACACCCCGCCCTCATCCCGCGCCAGGTTGACGACCTCGATGCCGATCGCGCGGCTGTTGAGGTTGTCCCGTCCGCCCCAGTGGCTCGCCCCGGCATGCCAGGCGCGCTGGCCCTCATCCACCAGGCGGAACACGCGCAACTCGTCGTAACCGGCGGCGCGGTAGCCGGGCTCGGCCGGATCAGGCAGCAGATAGTGCGCGCTGACGCCGTGTCGCGTCAGGGTGTGCAGGGATGACATAAAGGGCGCGGCGGTGTAATGCAGGACCACTTGCGCCACGGGCTCGCCGTTGCGTGCGTTGAAGTCCTTGGCGGGAAAACTGGTATCGATGACCAACATAAGAAGCGTCCTTTTCGGTACAGGCCGAGTCATTCGGCCCGTTCAAGCGCAAAACAATGACCGCCATCCTGAAGGGTTGAACGTCAGGCGGGCGGTAACTATTTGGCACACGAAAGAACGCGGGTCAGCGCCGCAGCGGCATGCCCAGATCGACCCGCAGGCCATCCGGCTGGCTGTCGAACGTCAACGAGCAGGAGCAGCGCTGGACGATCGCCTGCACAATCGCCAGGCCCAGGCCGCAGCCCTCGCTGTTGCCGTTGCGCCAGAAGCGCTGGGTCAGGTATTGCAGGTCTTCGCTGGCGATCTGTTTGCCGTGGTCGCGCACGCGGAACACCACCTGATCGCCGGCCATCAACACACTCAGCTCCACCCGGGTATCGGCCGGGGTGTGGCGCAGGGCGTTGTCCAGCAGGTTGCGCAGGGCCGCGACGGCCAGGCCCACCGGCATTTCCAGCGGGGTATCGCTGAGGTCGTCCGGCAGGATCAGGTCGATGCGCTGGTTGTCGCCGGCGTTGGCATCCTGGATCGCCAGCCGTGCAACTTGCTCGGCACTCGACTGCACGCCGTCGTCGAACGACAGGCTGCCCTCCACCCGTGCCAGCAACAGCAATTGCTCGAGGGTGCGGTGCAGGCGGTCGGCGCCCTCCTCGGCATGGGCCAGGGACTGGTCGCGGGCCGCGCCGTCGGTCATGCGCGCCACTTGCAGGTGGGTCTTGATCGCAGTCAGCGGGCTGCGCAGTTCGTGGGCGGCGTCGCCGGTGAGGCGGCGTTCGCGCTCGATGGTCTTGGCAATGCGCTGCAACAGCTGGTTCTGGGTGTCGAGCAGCGGTTTCAGCTCGCTGGGCAGCGGGTGGATCTGCAACGGTTCGAGGGAATCGGCGCTGCGCCGCATCAATGCATCGCGCATGCGATTGAGCGGCTGCAGGCTTTGACCGATCCCCAGCCACAGCAGGCACAGGCAGCCCAACAACGCCACACCGACCGGCACCGAGGCCGCCAGCAGGATCGACAGGTTCAACGCCTCGCGCTCCACCTGGCGGTCGGCGGTGGTAATGAACAGATCGCCACGGGCCAGGGTGAAGCTGCGCCACGCCGCGCCATCGATGATCTGGTCGCGAAAACCGCTGCGATGGGATTCCAGCCCCTGGTCCGGCGTGGTGTGGCTGCGCGCCAACACTTCGCCGCGCAAGGAACTGACCTGACAGGCCATGCCGCCCGGCACGTTCAGTTGCTCGGCGCTGAAGTGCTTGCCCTCGGCGCTGCTCGCCAGGCCCGGCATCTGCTCCATCAAACCGGCGACCATACGCGCCGACGCGACCAGGCGCTGGTCGAGGGAGAACATCATCTGGTTGCGCAGATCGTTGAGCATCCAGGCCGCCGCCAGCGCCCAGATCAACACAAAAGCGGCACCGAGCTTGAAGGTCAGGCGCAGGCGCAGGCTCATCACGAAGCGCTCTCTCCACCATCCGCCGGCCCCAGGCGGTAGCCCAGGCCACGCACCGTTTCGACGATGCCGTTGCCCAATTTGCGCCGCAGATGGTGGATATGCACGTTGAGGGCGTTGCTTTCCAGTTCGTCGTTGAAACCGTAGACGCTGTCTTTGAGCTGTTCGCTGGAGAGCACGCGGCCCTTGTTGTGCAGCAGCGCCTGCAACAGCGCTTGTTCACGGCGGGAAAGGTCCACGGGCTGCCCGGCCAGCAGGGTTTCGCGGCTGCTCGGGTCGTAACTGAGGCGGCCGTGTTCGATCAGGTTGACGCTGCGCCCGGCCACGCGCCGCAGCAAGGTTTGCAGGCGCGCGGCGAGTTCGCGCAGGTCGAAGGGCTTGAGCAGGTAATCATCGGCGCCGGCTTGCAGGCCGTCGACGCGGTTGGTCACCGAATCCCGCGCGGTGAGGATCAGCACCGGAATTTCCAGGCCCTGGCTGCGCTGTTGTTGCAGCAACTTGAGGCCGTCTTCGTCGGGCAGCCCGAGGTCGAGCACCATGATGTCGAATTCGGCAGCCTTGAGCATCGCCCGCGCGGCGGCGGCGGTGGCCACGCGCTCGACGGTAAAGCCCTGGGCGCCGAGGCCGGCCACGATGCCGCTGGCGATCAGTTCGTCGTCTTCACAGACCAGTACGTGCATGCTGAACCCTTCATGAAAGATGCGGGGGATTAGAAGACAGATCGATTAAGCGCGCATTATGCCGGCAAAGTTCGCAACATCAGATAATCCCTACGCTCTAGAATAGCGTCCGGTTAATCATCGGTTAATCAACGCCACACATTGTGTGCCTCACTTGCATCGAACTAAGGCTTGACCATGCGGCATCTATTTACCTTACTGCTGATGTTGTTCGCGGGATTCGCCCAGGCTGCGCCGGGTAACCCGTTCGAGACCAAACCCGACTTCCTCCCGGTGGGCAAGGCCTTCACCTTGACGTCCGAACGCCTGGAGTCCGGCGAAACCCAGCTGTTCTGGCAGATAGCCGATGGTTATTACCTGTACCAACAACGCATGAAGTTCGACGGCCTCGCCGAAAAACCCGCGCTGCCCGAGGGTGAAGCCCATAGCGATGAGTTCTTCGGCGAACAGCAAGTATACCGCCAAGGCCTCGAAGTGAAGATTCCGGCGGGGACGACCGGCCAGGTCAAGCTGGGCTGGCAGGGCTGTGCCGATGCCGGCCTGTGTTACCCGCCACAGTCGATGACCGTGGACCTGGGCGGCAACCCGGCCGTCGCCGCCACCGCACAAGCCCAGGACCAGAGCCTGGCCAGCGGCCTGCAGCAGCGCAGCCTGGGGTGGAGCCTGCTGGTGTTCTTCGGCCTGGGCCTGTTGCTGGCGTTTGCCCCGTGTTCGTTGCCGATGTTGCCGATCCTCGCCGGCCTGGTGGTCGGCAGCGGGGCCAACCCGCGTCGCGGTTTTGCGTTGGCCGGCAGCTACGTGGTGTGCATGGCGCTGGTGTATGCCGCGCTGGGCGTACTGGCCGCGCTGCTCGGCAGCAACCTGGCGGCGCTGCTGCAAACCCCGTGGATACTCGGCAGCTTCGCGGCCTTGTTCGTGATCCTGGCCCTGCCGATGTTCGGCTTTTTTGAACTGCAACTGCCGGTGGCCCTGCGCGATCGCCTCGACAACGTCAGCCGCAACCAGAGCGGCGGCAGCCTGATCGGCGCCGGAGTGCTCGGCGCCCTGTCCGGCCTGCTGGTCGGCCCCTGCATGACCGCGCCCCTGGCCGGCGCCCTGCTCTACATCGCCCAGAGCGGCAACGCCCTGCACGGCGGGCTGATCCTGTTCGCCATGGGCATCGGTATTGGCGTGCCTCTGTTGCTGCTGGTGACCGTGGGCAACCGCTTCCTGCCCAAGCCGGGCACCTGGATGAACGTGCTCAAGGGCGTGTTCGGCTTCCTGTTCCTGGCCACCGCCGTGTTGATGATCCGCCCGGTGGTCGGGGAAAACCTGTGGCTCGGCCTGTGGGGCGCGCTGGCCATGGCCATGGCCTATTGCGGCTGGCGCCTGGCCCAGGATTTCGGGCGGGTCGCCATGCTGTCCGGCGCCGTTTCCGTGGTGCTCGGGTTGTGGGGCGGCTTGCTGCTGGTCGGTGCGGCAGGTGGCAGCGACGATGTGTGGCAACCGCTGAAGGTCTACAGCGGCTCGCGGATCAGCGGCGCGCCGAGTGCCCACGATGCGTTCATGACGATCAACGACCCGGCCGTGCTGCAAAGCCAGCTCGACAGCGCCAAGGCCCAGGGCCAATGGGTGCTGGTGGATTACTACGCCGACTGGTGCGTGTCATGCAAGATCATGGAAAAACAGGTGTTCGGCAAACCCCACGTAATGGACGCCTTGAAAGACGTGCGCCTGCTGCGCCTGGACGTCACCGCCGACAACGCCGCCAGCCGCGCACTGCTCGATCGCTACAAAGTGCCGGGGCCACCGAGCTTCGTATGGATCGGCCCGGACGGTGAAGAACGCCGCGCCCGACGCATTACCGGCGAAGTCGATGCCGATACGTTCCTGCAACGCTGGACCCAGACGCGGGACGCCCGCTGATGCTGACCCTGACCATCGGCACCTTCGCCATCGCCCTGAATCACATCCTGCTGATCGGCGCGCTGATTCTCGCCACCCTGGTGGGCTGGCGCGTGGCCAAGCGTGGCGGGGAGAACCCGGAGTCGGTGCTGTTCAGCCTGTTCCTGCTGGGCATGTTGACGGCCCGCGTCAGCTTTGTGCTGATGTACTGGAGTTACTACCGCAACGACCCGTTGCAGATCGTCGACCTGCGCGACGGCGGCTTTCTCGCCTGGCCCGGCGTCATTGCACTGATCCTCGGCGCGCTGCTGTATGGCTGGCGCCGCCCGGCCCTGCGCAAACCGTTGAGTGCCGGGGTCATCACCGGCCTGCTGTTCTGGGGCATGACCAGCCTGTCGCTGAGCCTGTATGACAAGGGCTCGCGCCTGCCGGACATCACCCTGCGCAACGCCAACGGCGAGGTGGTGCAACTGGGCGATTACCAGGGCGGCCCGCTGGTGATCAACCTGTGGGCCACGTGGTGCCCACCGTGCCGTCGGGAAATGCCAGTACTGGAACGCGCCCAACGCCAACGCCCCGACGTGACGTTCCTGTTCGTCAACCAGGCCGAAAGCATGCAAAGCGTCAGCACTTACCTGGCGACCCAGGGCCTGACCCTGGACAACGTCTTGTTCGACGCCAGCGGCCGCCTCGGCCAGGCCGTGGGCTCCATGGCCTTGCCGACCACGCTGTTCTACCAAGCCGATGGACGCCTGATCAACAGCCACCTCGGCGAACTGTCCCAGGCCAGCCTGGCCCGTGCCATGGAACCCTTCGACACCGCCCCCGCCGTCACGCCCCCTACAAGGAAACCGACATGCCCCGCCTCCGCCACCTGCTGACCCTGTTATCACTGAGCATGGCCGCCACCCTGGCCCAGGCCGAAGACTGGCCGGCCCCGATCAAACAGATCGAAGCCAAGGGCGCCAAGATCCTCGGCAAGTTCGACGCCCCCAGCGGCCTCACCGGCTACGCCGCGCAGTACCAGAACCGCGGCATGGCGCTGTACCTGAGCGCCGACGGCAAAAGCGTGCTCGCCGGCACCCTGTACGACGCCCAGGGCAATGACCTGAGCAGCGCGCCCCTGGAACAATTGGTGTACGCGCCGATGGCCAAGGAAGTCTGGGCGAAGATGGAAAAAAGCAGCTGGATCCAGGACGGCGACACCAACGCGCCGCGCACGGTCTACCTGTTCAGCGACCCCAACTGCCCGTACTGCAACATGTTCTGGGAACAGGCGCGGCCCTGGGTCAAGGCCGGCAAGGTGCAGTTGCGTCACATCATGGTCGGCATCATCCGCCAAGACAGCCCAGGCAAATCCGCCGCCCTGCTGGCCAGCCCAGACCCGCAAAAAGCCCTGCAAGAACACGAAGCCGCCGGCAAGGGCAGCAAGTTGCAGGCGCTGGACAAAATCCCGGCGGCGATTGAAGCCAAACTCGAGGCCAATATGAAGTTGATGGATGAGCTGGAGTTGTCGGCGACGCCAGCGATTTTCTATCTGGATGACAAGGGCGGCTTGCAGCAACAGCAAGGGGCGCCGTCGCCAGATAAGTTGATAAAAATTCTCGGGCCGAAGTAACCCCTCGACGGTTTACGGAAAAGGCCTCCGTTTCGAGGAGGCCATTTCCTTGATGCCCTTCAATGTCGCTTGATCAAACTTCTTCGACAGTCATACCTGTTATATCGTAGTCATTATTTGGATCTATCCCCATCCTAAGATTATCGAAGGTGAGTAGAGCATTGGTTGAAGTGGCGGTAAACACGCCTGCGAGCAACTGCCAAGTTCTGCCGGGTTCGGTTATTGGAGAAATTTCCAGCCCTTGGGCCACTAGTACCAAACGAGGCGCAGGAGCCCCATTTGTCTCACGGACCCAGACACTGAACTTATAGTCACGTCCCGCCTCCAGTTGGGTGAAGTCTTTGTATAACTTCACGCGCTGAGTGACAGGATTGGTCGTGTTGGTATAACCCCAGTCTTGCAGATAATACCCATTTGACGATCCGGGAACCGCCCCTGTTTTAAGCACCAGATCCTTGATATTTGCGGCACCCGGCCCTCTTTGCCAAGCATTCCAACCTTTGCCGTTCGGATCAAAGTCAGTGTGGTCATAAAATGCCTTATGGAACGCCAACCGCAACTGCGGAAAGGCAATCGCATTACCCACAACGCCACCCACATCTGGCGTCGCCTTGAACGCAATGACCAGATCGGTTCTATTCTTCAGTTTCTCCAGCTCTGCACGCGGGAGCAGCTTCGTCAATCCACCGGACACCTCAGTAATCGGCTCGGCAATGGACACTTTGATGGTGTAGGGCGCGCCATTTTCGGCAGTGCCCACGCATTCCAACCAACCAATCTGCCCCTGCAGAATGAACCACCACGGCTCTATGGTGATTTCAGCATCCCCAGTAAAACTACGCAGATCCAAAATACCGCCTTGAACGGCGGGAGGCGTCGCCTGCGGCACAACCGGCGTCGGCAGACGCACCGGAACACTGACGTGCAAGTTCAAATCAGCCGAGGTCTGCATCTGGCAGGCGCTGGTCACGGTGTAATTGATCTTCACCGTTTTGCCGATGCTCTCGATCACCGCTTCGCGCGGCACGAAAAAGATGACCGCGCCCGACGCGCTGCCCGGCTCGGCGGCCAACGGCCAGCAACTGCCGTTGGGGCGGGTCCAGCACACACTGATGCTCTGGCCGGGATGGCTGCCGACGTAATCCACCGCCACATGTACACCGTCGCGTCCGTTCCAGACGGTCAAGTCGCTGCCCACTGCCTCGGTGACGCTGGGCGCCAGCAACACACTGGGCTCTTGGACGATCGTGAAGGACTTCGGTGTAAATTCAAGGGCCGTCGCCCGATTGCACGCGCCATCGAAGCTTGCGGCAAAGTGCAGGACGAACTCACTGCAGTCCGCTAGTTTTTTCAGTTCTGCCCGTAGGATGGGCGCATCAACCCCCTCTCTGAGCCAGCGCGCCGTAAGGGGTTCATCCATCAGGATGTCAAACCGGTAAGGGCTGTCATCCAGACGCACGCCGGTCACCCACATCCAGCAACATTGCCCCTCGGCGGCGTACTCCCAGATCGGCACCAGCCCCGTGGCATTCGCCGTGAACGTCTTGAGGTTCAACTCTCCCGCCGTTGCCTCTTCGATATCCGGCGAGGTCAGTTGAGGCCCCAGTACCTTGATCACCCGCTCCGGAGAGTACTGGGGCAGAAAACCACCGAATTGAACGCTGTAGTTCAGTGTCAAGTTCCGGTTGAACAGCGCAGCGATGATCTCGGGAGGCACGTCAAATGACAGGCTCACCGCCCCCCGACTCACCTCCTGGCAACCGAGGGACACCGGCCCATAATTCGGCCCGGAAGCATAAGCGCACACGTAATCACCTTCGCTCATGCCGTCGTAGACCACGATTGCATGGCCGCCCTGGGTGGTATTGGTCGGGTTCACCTGCCAGTGACCGGGAGGTAGCTCCACCGACTCCCGTAGGTGCGGCGCAACCAGATGCAACTGCGGATCAACGCGCAGCAGCGTCGTAGAGCGCTGATGGAAATCCTGGGCATTGTCCGGCAGCGGGTTGTCAGCCGACACCGGCTCACCTGGCGCAGTGCCGTCCCAGATAACCCCCAAATGGCAGGTAAGGGACGAGTAGTCTTCCAGGCGTGAGAGCCAGCCACGCGACAAACTGAACTCGAACACAAACCCCGGATGCGCTTCCTCCGCGGTCACAAGGTGGTCATAGGCCACCCAATAAAACCTGAACGGCACCTGATGCTGATTACCGGCGACCACCACAAACAAGCGCTCCCCTTCCCGGATCATCGGCCAGGCCTTGATCCGGATGGTTTCATCGCCCTCGAAGGTGAACATGTTCAGCCACAACGTGCTCCACTCCAACTCGGCATGCACAAACTCAGGCATAGACTCACGCAGATCCTCTTCGCGGATGTGCTGGATCTCAAGCTCAAGCACCAGCGACTCTTTGCGCACACCACTGACGACAGCCTCATACCAGATCAGCACCGTATGCCCGATGCAGGTACTGATCCATTGCCACGGAATCTCGGCCACGTCGCCGCTCGCCACATTGATCGGCGGGAATGTCGGGGCAGCCTGGTCTTTGATCGCGAAATGCACAACGACCTGGGTGCTGCCGGCCGGCAGCGTCAGCGTCGCGGTCGTGCCTTGGGCTGCATCCAGGGGATAAAGCACACTGTTGTTCTGGGCGAATTCGATGATTGCAACGGGCAACTCCGCAGCGGCGGCGTTGGCTGTTGGAGGAGACGCAACCCTCGCCGTTTGCGCGGAAGGTGTAGTTTCAGGGATCGGTTTTTTAGCCACGATAAGACTCCTGTCCAGCGTTAGATAACCATCGGGGCTGGCCCTCGCGGGCCAGGAACTCTGTTTATCTAACGCTTGGATCAGGGCACTCGCCTACTGTCAGAATTGACAGTTACTACTTGAAAGCTGCGTAAAATCGACCAATGGTAGTTCCGCAAGTCCAACCTCGAAAACACCGCCCCCCCTGCTGGGCATACTAAAATGTTCCTGAAAAAACACAGGAACATTATTTAAAGCAATCATCCTGAAGAAAATAGAAGCGCCGCTTCTCCAGAGGCGCTCATACAAATGATTAGAAGTAGAGTTCCCAGTTATCCGTAAAGGAATGCTGCCGAGTATGCACAACTACTGTTGTGATCAATTCACCAGCGCCGCCCGTAAATTCAACCCAATTATCAACCGGGTCTCCAGCAGAGAACACGCGCTCGCCCAGCTTTCTTCCCAACGCATTATAAAACTCAAAGCTACCGTAATAGACATGTCGCATATAAGAAAACCTCAATTGCATATAGCCTGAGTTAAGCGTGAAATCCACCCGTTGAAGCGGCAGCTCTCCATCGCCGTTGCTACAGGAAAACGCAATGGCCTGTCCCGACGTCATCGTCGGATTGCCGCCGGAGGCCGCATGAACCCCCATGATCGCCTGATAATGCTTCACCGTCATAAGCGGCGTACGCAAGATACTTCCAACTGAATAGTAACCTCCAACAAGACTCTCGAATGTCTCTGTAACTTTCGAGATGACACGCACGATCAGCTCGCGCGACGGGCATACCACTGCGTCGCTCTCATTCGAACTGCCGTCTGGCGTCACGCTGAAGGTGAAGGTCATTGAGGAGCCATCCTTCGCCTTTTCCAATTCGGCACGCGCCACTGGGCTTGCCACCCCTGCGCCTGCCTCTGCCGCCGTAATGGTCCTGGCCGAATACACCATAAACGAGTAGGCAGTGCCGTCCTTTTTCGTACCGTTTGCCCGCAGCCAGCACTTCTGCCCAGCCCTCAGGAACCACATCGGATCTTCGAGGGAATTGGGATTTCCAGTGAATGCTCTCAGGTCCAGCGTAGCGTTCTGCGTCCTGGGAGGCGTCGCCTCCAGTAGGTTCGGGGTTTCCAGGCGCACCGGGTTGCTGATATTCAAGTTCAATGGCAGTGAAGCCTGCACCTTGCACGCGGTGGTCACGGTGTAAGTGATTGGCACGGTTTTGCCCATGCTTTCGATCACCGCTTCCGGCGGCAACTCGAAGATCACGGCTCCCGTAGTACTTCCGGGTTTGGACGCCAAAGGCCAGCAAGCGCCATTCGGCTTCTTCCAGCAAACGCTGATGCTGTGTTTGGTGTGGTTACCCACATAATCCACTTCGACGTGTACGCGATCGCGTCCGTTGTAGGCGGTCAAATCGGAACCCACCGCTTCGGTAACTTTGGGCGCGGCCAGCAGTAGAGGCTCTTGCTCGATCTTAAACGTCTGAACGGGGAACAAATGGCCGCTCGCTAGATCGCTGACCTCACAAAAGCTCACCGCAAAGTGCAGTTCAAAATCGCTGCAATCAGCCACCTTTTGCAGTTCAGCTCTCGGGATAGATGCATCGACACCGCGAGTCTTCCAATCATCCATGACAGGCTCAGCCTTCAAAATGTCGAATCGGTAGGCACTGCCGTCTTCACGCTCACCCGTGATCCACATCCAGCAAAGGTTCGAGCACTCAGCATAGGCCCACACAGGCACTGTCGCCGTTGCGTTCCGAGGGAAGGTGTTGAGGTCCACCGTACCGTTAGTCGCTTCTTCAATAACCGAGTGGGGAAACTGGGGGGTTAAAACGCTGACAACTTGTTCAGGTGAAGCCTGCGGTTCCTCACTGTTGGGGAACTGGACGGTGTAGGTCAGCGTCATCGACTTGTTGAAATAACAGGCAACGATACACGGCGGGAGCTTGACGGACGCCAACTCCCCATCATTTTCAAGCGTCACACAGCCCAACGGCTCAGCCCCGTGATCGGCCCCCCTCACATAGAAACAAATTTGGTCGCCTGCATAGGTTTCCAGGGTTGGGGCATCCACATTGCCCCCCTCTTTGGTGAGTTCGGGATTAAGGCACCACTTCTCGTTGTACAGCACAGATTGCCGCAAGTGCGGAGGCGGCAAGTTCTCAAGGCCGTGATCGACAATCAGAGCAGCCGTTCGACGACGCTGGATTTCAAGCGCGTTTCTCGGCAGGCGGGTCTCCAAGTGAGGATCAATATCGGCCGCAGGTTCAGCTGGCAAGCCGCTTGTGATCCAGGCACTTTGCAGGGTGATCGATCTCCAGGGTTTACGTCGTGCCAGCCAACCACGTGAAACAAAGAATTGGAGTACATGGCCTGGCATAGCCTCCTGCTCAGTCAACACGTAATCATAAACCACGGTGTAGAAGGTATACGGAACAACGTCTTGCTCGGTAACAGCAGTGCAATAAACCTTATCGCCCTGTTGGGCAAGCGGCGGAACCGGCACAAGAACCGTCTCATGGCCTTCGTGATCGTGCATGTCATAGGTGGGCGTGTTATGCACGATTTTTTCGTGGAGCAGGTAGGGGGCGAGCTCTTCACTTTCACTTGCTGGGTAAAACGATATCCCCACTTCCTTGACCAACGAAGTCACTGCCTGCCCTTGCGCCTTGCCGGTATAGAAAATGAGGGCCGTAAACCCCATGAGTTTCGTCAAGTAATCCAAGGGGATCGCTATCTTCCTTGCTCCTGACTCACCACTCGAATCCACAATATCAGCAAGGACCAGCTCAGGTGCCTCCTTTGCGCTGAACTTGACGGTGATAGTCGACGCGTCCATACGTGAGTCAACTGTCAGGTATGAATCCGGCATGTTGGCGGGAAGTACTGTGCTATCCACCTCACTGGAGATTGTCGGGGCGGCAACCTCCAGAGTTTTGGGCTTGAGCGATTTTGGCGTTGTTGCTTCGACCGCGGTTGAGGAGACTTCAGGCGGTATTTTTTCTTTAGTCATGACAAGAACTCCGTGTTCCAGGGGGATACCCTCAGCCCGTCTGAAGCCGAGGACTCTCCCTTTAGTGAGCGCCTTTGACTCTCCTTCGCCTACTGTCAGAATTGACAGTTCTTTTTAAGAAACAGCCCATTTCCGACCGATGGCAGCCTCACAAGCCCTCCAACTCCGCCATCAAATCACTCAACCGATCCACCTTCTCGGCACTGATCGCTGTCGCCGCCAGCCCATCGATGTACTCGGCCAACTGCGCCACCGTGCTGCACTCGAACATCGCCCGCAACGGCACATCCCGTTGCAACGTCTTCTGCACGCGCGAGGCGATCTGCGTGGCCAGCAACGAGTGCCCGCCCAGTTCGAAGAAGTTGTCCTGCACGCCCACCCGGTCAACCTTGAGCACCTCGGCCCAAATCGCGGCCAATGTCCCCTCCAGTGCCGTGCGCGGCGCCAGGTAGGCCTGGTCGTGCAACTGGCCGATCTCCAGGGCCGGCAGGGCGTTGCGGTCGAGTTTGCCGTTGGCGTTGAGCGGCAGGCGCTCGAGCCACAGCCAGTGCAGCGGCACCATGTATTCCGGCAGTTCGGCGCGCAGGCGTTGTTTGATGCGCTCCAGGCACTCGCCGGGGTCGAGGGTGGTGTCGGCGGCCACCAGGTAACCGACCAGGTGTTTGCCATTGACGCCCTCCTGCACCCCGACCGCCGCGTCGCGCACTGCCGCTTGTTCATGCAGACGCGCTTCGATTTCCCCCAGCTCGATGCGGTAGCCGCGGATCTTCACCTGATGGTCGATACGCCCGACGTACTCCAGCACCCCATCGCTGCGCCGCCGTGCCAGGTCGCCGCTGCGGTACAGACGCTCGCCCGCGGCGCCGAACGGGTTGGGCACGAACACCTGGGCGGTGCGCAGCGGGTCGCTGACGTAACCGCGCCCTACGCCGGTACCGGCGACGCACAGCTCGCCCACCGCGCCCTGCGGCACCAACGCCAGTGCAGCGTCCAACACGTACAAGCGGTTGTTGTCGGTCGGCGCACCAATCGGCAGGTAAGTGCCACGGGTCGAGGCCAGGTCGACACGGAAGAACGCCACATCATCCGAACATTCCGCCGGACCATAAGCGTTGACCAAGCCAATCTCGGGGTAACGCAGCAACCACTGCTGCGCCAGCTCCGGCGGCATGGCTTCACCGGTCGGCAGCATCCAGCGCAGGCCGTCCAGGCGGATGCGTGCCTCGGCCAGCATGCCCTGGATCAGCGACGGCACGCTTTCCAACACGCTGATGCCCTGGGCCTGCACATGGGCGAGCAAGCCCTGGGGATCGTGGGCGACGGCATTCGGCACGATATCCACCCGCGCGCCGAACAGCGGCGCGGCAAGGAACTGCCACACCGAAATATCGAAACTCTGCGAGGCGGTTTGCGCGATCACATCCACCGGGCTCAGGTCCAGATACGGCACCTTGCTCAACTGGTTGTTGAGCATGCCGCGCTGTTCGACCATCACGCCTTTGGGCTGGCCGGTGGAGCCCGAGGTATAGATCACATAGGCAAGGTTGTCCGGGCCACTGTAAATGCCGGGGTTCGCCCCACGAGCAGGCACCTCCTCCCACACCAGCAACTGGCATTCCACGCCTTGCAGCAGCTCAATGGCCTGCTCGCGACACGCCTCGGTACACACCAGCAACGGGGTGCGGCTCAGCTCGATAATCCGGCTCAGACGCTGACCGGGCAGCCCCGGGTCGAGCGGCAGGTAACCGGCACCGGCCTTGAAGCTACCGATGATCATGCCGAGCAAATCGAGACTGCGCTCCGCCAGCAATGCCACCGGCTGATCCAGGCCGACACCCGCGGCGATCAGTGCGTGGCCCAGGCCGTTACTGCGCCGGTTCAACTCGGCATACGTCCACTGTCGGTCGAGGCACGTGGCGACGATGCGTTGCGGATGCTGCGCCACCTGGGCTTCGAACAGCTCGATATAGCTGCGCTCCAGCGGGTAGGCGTGCTCGCTCCGGTTGCAGCCGTGTACCAGGAATTCACGCTCCTGCGCGCCCATCAATGGCAGCTCGGCCATGTCGCCATGAAACCCCTGCATCAGCGCCAGCAGCAGGCGCTTGAACTCACTCAACATGCCCTGCACGGTGCTTTCGTCGAAGTAACGCTGGTCGTAGGACAGGTGCAAACCAAGCTCATCGCCCGGATAGCACACGGCCGTCAGCGGGAAGTTGGTGTGGGTGCGGCCGGAGTCCGAGGTGGCGTTCAGGCTTTGCGCACGGTCGAGTACCGAGACTTCCACCGGGGCGTTTTCGAACACGAACAGGCTGTCGAACAGCGGTTGGCCCTTGGGCAATTCGCTGTGTTCCTGAAGGGTCACCAGCGGCAGGTATTCGTACTCGCGCAGTTGCATATTGCTGTCGAGCAGGCCATTCAACCAGTGGCGCACGCTGCACTGTTGGCCCTCCTCGGGCAGCTTCACACGCAGCGCGATGCTGTTGATGAACAGGCCGACGGTCCGTTGCATGTCCGGCATGTCCACCGGACGCCCGGCCACGGTAACGCCGAACAGCACGTCACGCTCGCCGCTCAAGCGCCGCAGCACCAGGGCCCACGCGGCCTGGGCAAAGGTGTTGACGGTCAGCTGATGGGCCTGGGCCAGTTCGCGCAGGTGTATACCGTCGCGGGCATCGAGGCGGGTGTAGCAATCGCCCACTACCATGCCGCCGCTGCCACCGGCGTGTTCGCGCAGGAACGGGCGGTCGCTGGGGATCGGCGTGGTGCGCTCGAAGCCCCGCAGGTTGTGCTGCCACCACTGGCGCGCCGCACTCAGGTTCTGGCGTTGCAGCCAGGCGATGTAGTCGCGATAACGCGGCGGCGTGGCCAGTTGCGCGTCGTGGCCTGCGCCGAGGGCCGTGTAGAGGTCGAAGAAGTCATTCATCAACAACGAACGGCACCAGGCATCGATGAGGATGTGGTGGTTGCTCATCATGAACCAGTAGCGCGCTTCAGCGACGCGGATCAGACGCAGGTGGAACGGCGCCTGGTTGAGCAGATCGAAACCGGCTTCGCGCTCGGCCTTGAGCAGCGCTTGCAGGCGCGGTTCCTGTTCGGCCTCGGCAACGGCGCGCCAGTCCAGGTACTCGATCGGCGTACTGCCGGGTTTGTGGATCACTTGCAGCATGTCCTCGCCGACGTTCCAGCAGAACGAGGCGCGCAAGGCTTCGTGACGGGCGATCACCGCTTGCCAGGCCTGGGCGAAACGCTCGGGGTCGAGGGCGCTGTCGATGCGGTAGCGGTCCTGCATGTAGTAGAGGCCGGTGCCCGGTTCAAGCAGGGTATGCAGCAGCAGGCCTTCCTGCATCGGGGTCAGCGGGTACACGTCTTCGATCGCACTGGCGGGCACCGGCAAGGCGTCCAACTGCGCCTGGGTCAGGCGCGCCAGGGGGAAGTCGGAAGGCGTGAGGCCGCCGGCGCCGTCCTTGAGGCAATGGGCGATCAGGCTGTGCAGTTCGTCCAGGTAGGCCGCGGCCAAGTCGCCAATCGTCTGCTGATCGTGGCGTGCGCGGCTGAAGGTCCAGCGCAGCACCAGTTCGCCGCCGTACACCTGGCTGTCGACACTCAGTTCGTTGGGCAGCGGCGCATCCGGGTCATGGGCGAGGCCGGCGGATTCCTCCAGCGGGTGGAACAGTGCATCGGCGCCGAAGCTCTGGTCGAACTGGCCGAGGTAGTTGAAGGTGATGTCGGCACTCGGCAGTGCGGCCATCGTCTGTTTGCACACGTCGTCCGCCAGGTAGCGCAGCACGCCGTAGCCCAGGCCTTTGTGCGGCACGCCGCGCAGTTGCTCCTTGATGGCTTTGATCGATGCGCCCTGCTCCGCCAGCGGCGTCAGGCGCACCGGATAGGCGCTGGTGAACCAGCCGACGCTGCGGGTCAGGTCGATCTCATCGAACAGGGTTTCGCGGCCGTGGCCTTCCAGCTGGATCAGCGCCGAGGCGTGACCGCTCCAGCGGCACAGTACGCGGGCCAGGGCGGTCAGCAGCAGGTCGTTGACCTGGGTGCGATAAGCGCTGGGGGCCTGTTGCAGTAACTGGCGGGTGCGTTCGGCGTCCAGGCGCACGCTGAGCGTCTCGGCATCGCGATGGCGCAATGCGCCGTGCGGGCGCGCCACCGGCAAGGGCACCGCCGCACCGGCCAAGCGCTCCTGCCAGACGCACAATTCTTCGCGCAGGGATTCGCTGCCGGCATAGGCCTGCAAGCGGGCGGCCCAGTCGCGCAAGGCACTGGTCTTGGCCGGCAGGCTGACGGATTGGCCGTCGCTCAATTGGCGATAGACGTTTTGCAGATCCTCAAGCAACACACGCCACGACACACCATCCACCACCAGGTGATGGATCACGATCAGCAGGCGCTGCTGGCCTTGCGGGCCGTCCACCAGCAACGCGCGCAACAGCGGGCCGTGGGCCAGGTCGAGGCTGCGTTGGGTGTCGCTGAATAACGCGCTGCACTGTTGCAGATCACACACTTGCGCCTGCATCAGCACACCGCCCTCCGGCACGGCCAGGTGTTCGGCGTGCCATTGCGCGTCGCGCCGGGTGAAGCTCAGGCGCAGCGCGTCATGCTGTTCCAGCACCGCCAGCAGGGCTTGCTCCAGGCGATGGGGATCGAGCAGTTGCAGCGGTTTGAGCACCAGCGCCTGGTTCCAGTGTTGACGCGCGGGAATCTCTGTCTCGAAGAACCACTGCTGGATCGGCGTGAGCCCCGAGCGGCCGCTCAGCACGCCTTGCTCGGCGCTGACCTGCTCGGCGCGCGTGGCGACGGCGGCCAGGGTCTGTACGGTCTGGTGCTGGAACAAATCCCGCGGGCTGAAGTGAATCCCGGCCTGGCGCGCACGGCTGACCACCTGGATCGACAGGATCGAATCGCCGCCCAGTTCAAAGAAGTTATCGTCGAGACCGACCTGCTGCACGTTCAACACCGCGCACCAGATCGCCGCCAACGCCTGCTCCAGCGCGTTGCGCGGCGCCACGTAGTGTTGGCGATTCGCCTCGGCATCCGGCGGCGGCAAGGCGCGGCGGTCGAGCTTGCCGTTGGCGGTCAGCGGCATGCTGTCCAGCACGAGCCAATGGGCGGGCACCATGTAGTCCGGCAGTTGCGCTTTGAGGTGCGCCTTCAAGGCGTCGCGCAAGGGGCCGTGCTCGGCGTCGCTGGCCAGATAGGCCACCAGCTGTTTGCCGCTCGGCGAATCCAGCGCCAGCACCACCGCTTCGCGCACGGCGGGATGTTCGAGCAGGCGCGTTTCGATCTCGCCCAGTTCGATGCGGAAACCACGGATCTTCACCTGATGGTCGATCCGCCCGAGGTATTCCACCTGGCCATCGCTCAGTTGGCGCACCAGATCGCCGGTGCGGTACAGGCGACCGCCATGGGCCGCGAAGGGGTCCGCGACAAAACGCTCTGCGGTCATCCCCGGACGCTGGTGATAACCCTGCGCCAGCCCTGCCCCGCCGACGTACAACTCGCCGCTCGCGCCTTGCGGCACCAGGGCCAGGTCGGCGTCGAGAATATAGGCCACGCGGGCGCCGACGATGCTGCCGATCGGCACGCTGCCGACGCCCTCCGCCAAGTGCTGCGGTGCGAGGCCGGCCAGCGGCATCACCACGGTTTCAGTCGGGCCGTAGGCGTTGAAAAACACCTGCGGCTGGAACGCCGCGCGGATGCGCTGCAGGTGTTCGCCGGTCAGCGCCTCGCCGCCGGTGATGCACAACCGCACTGGCAAGGTCTGCCGCTGGGTCGCCAGCCATTGCGCCAACTGGCTGCCGTAGCTCGGGGTGAAGCCCAGCACATTGATGCGATGGGTGCGGATCAGCCCGCAGATCTGCTCGGCATCCCACTGGCCCTGGGCGCGCAATACCAGTTGTGCGCCGCTGAGCAACGGCACCAGCAAACGCTCGGTGGCGGCGTCGAAGTTGATCGAATAGAAGTGCAGCTCACAGTCATCCGGGCGCATGCCGAAACGCTCGATCACGGCCTGGCAGTGCATGGCGATTTCGCCGTGGCACACCACCACGCCTTTCGGCTTGCCGGTGGAGCCGGAGGTGTAGATCAGGTACGCCGGGTGTTGCGGCAGGCTGAGAAACGGCGGCTCACTGGCCGGGTAGTTCGCCAGCACCGGCAGGTCGTCTTCCAGGCACCAGCACGCCAGCGTCGCCGGCAGTTCACCGAGGGCGGCGAACATCGCCGCATCACTGAGCAGCAAGCCGATGCCGCTGTCTTCGATCATGTAATGCAGGCGGTCCAGCGGGTACTCCGGGTCCAGCGGCACATAGGCGCCGCCGGCCTTGAGAATCGCCAGCAGGCCGATGACCATTTCCAGGGAGCGCGGCAACGCCAGGCCGACGCGCACCTGCGGGCCGACGCCACGCTCGCGCAGCATCCAGGCCAGGCGGTTGGCGCGGGCATTCAGTTCGCGGTAGCTGAGGGTCTCACCGGCAAACGTCAGTGCCGGCGCGTCGGCACGGGCCAGTGCCTGCTGGTTGAACAGTGAGTGAAGGCACTGGTCGAGGCGCTGTTCAGCCGCGTCGCTCCCCAGGCTGCGCTGCAATGCGTGCTGCTCGTCGGCACCCAGCATCGGCAGTTCGCTGAGGCGTTGCTGCGGGTCGGCGATCAGCGCTTCGAGCAGGTTGCGCCAATGTTCGGCCATGCGCGCAACGCGCGGCTCATCGAACAAATCGGTGCTGTAGGTCAGGCAGCATCCCAGGCGATGGTCAAGGTCGGTGACTTCCAGGTTGAGGTCGAACTTGGTCGCACGCGCATCGTTGGCCAGGTACTCGACGCTCATCCCGCCCAGTTGGCGGCGCTGCTGGAATTCCCAACGCTGCACGTTGCACATCACTTGGAACAGCGGGTTGTACGCCGCGCTGCGCGGTGGTTGCAGCGCTTCCACCAGATGGTCGAACGGCAGGTCCTGGTGAGACTGGCCCTCGATCACGGTGTGACGAACTTGCTCGAACAACTCACCGACGCTCATCTGCCCGTCGAGCCGGCAACGCAGTACCTGGGTGTTGAGGAAGGCGCCGATCAGCCCTTCGCTTTCCGGGCGAATCCGATTGGCCACCGGAGCGCCGATGCGCAGGTCGGTCTGGCCGCTGTAGCGGTAGAGCAACACCGCCAGGGTGGCGGTCATGCTCATGAACAGGGTCAGGCCGTGCGCAGCATTGAAGGCCCGAACGCGCGCGGCCAGTTCGTCGCTCAAATCAAAACGGTACAGCCCGCCGCGGTGGCTTTGCACCGGCGGCCGCGGGCGGTCGCCGGGCAGTTCCAGCAGCGGATGCTCATAACCCAATTGCGCGATCCAGTAATCGAGCTGGCGCTGGCGCTCGCCGGACTCCAGCCACTGGCGCTGCCACACGCTGTAGTCGAGGTACTGCACCGGCAGCGGCGCCAGCGGCGAGTCGCGCTCATCGATGAAGGCTTCGTACAGCGCGCTGAGTTCACGGGCAAAGATGTCCATGGCCCAACCTTCGGTGACGATATGGTGCAAGGTCAGCACCAGGTAATGTTCCTGCGCGCCGGCCTTGACCAGGCACACGCGCAACAGCGGCCCGGTTTCCAGGTTGAACGGCGTGTGCGCCTCGACATCGGCCAGCTGCTGCAAGCGTTGCTCGCATTCGAGGTGGCTCAGCGCCGAGAAGTCCTGCCAGCCCATGCGCAGGCCGGTCTGCGCCGACACCTGCTGATGGGCCACGCCATCGACGCTCGGGAAGGTGGTCCGCAGGGTTTCGTGACGCATGACCAAGGCCTGCAACGCGGCCTCGAAACGCCCCACGTCGAGCACCCCGCGCAAACGCGCCATGCCGCCGACGTTGTACGCCGGGCTGTCCGGCTCCAACTGCCAGAGGAACCACATCCGCTGCTGGGAATAGGACAGCGGCACCGGCCGGCTGCGGTCGACCTGGGCGATGGCGGTCTGTTGGTTGCGTTGGCCGGCGGCCTGGATCTGCCCGACCTGCTCGGCAAACGCGCCGAGTTCGCTGGCTTCGAACAGGGTGCGCAACGGCAGCTCGACGTCACACGCCTGGCGGGTGCGCGAGATGATTTGCGTGGCCAGCAACGAATGGCCGCCGAGGGCGAAAAAATCATCGCGCAGGCCGATCCGCGGCAGGCCCAGCACTTCGCGCCAGATCGCCGCAATCTGCTGCTGCAACGGGCTCTCGGGTTCAACATGTTCGCGGGTTTGCCACACCGGCTCGGGCAGCGCACGGCGGTCCAGCTTGCCGCTCGGGCTCAGGGGCATGGCGTCCAGGCGCATCAGGTGCGCGGGCACCATGTATTCCGGCAACCCGGCGGCCAGGGCGGCTTTGACGGTTTGGGCGTCGAGCGCGGCAGTGGCGGTGTAATAGCCGATCAATTGATCATCGCGCACCAGCACCACGGCCTGGGCGATACCGTCGAGGGCCAGCAGGCGCGCTTCGATTTCTTGCGGTTCGACGCGAAAGCCGCGCAACTTGACCTGCTGATCGAGACGACCGAGGTAGTCGAGCACGCCGTCAGCGCTCCAGCGTGCGCGGTCACCGCTGCGATACAGACGGCTGCCCGGCGCGCCCAAGGGGTCGGCGACAAAACGCTCGGCAGTAAGCCCGGCGCGGCCGAGGTAACCGCGTGCCAGGCCGATGCCGCCGATGCACAGCTCGCCCGGCACCCCCGCCGGCAACGGGTTGAGCTGCTCGTCGAGCACGCGGCAGATCACATTGCCCAACGGTCGGCCAATCGGCGAACGCTCGCCATCCTCGGCGCGGCAGTGCCAATGGGTGACGTTGATCGCGGTTTCGGTCGGGCCATAACGGTTGTGCAACTGCACCGCCGGCAACCGCGCAAGCACACGGTCACGCAACTCGGCGGGCAAGGCTTCGCCGCCGCAGAACAGACGGCGCAGGCTGGTGCATTCGGCCGCCAACGGCTCGTCGATAAACAGCTGCAACAGCGGCGGCACAAAGTGCAGAGTGGTCACGCCATGGGCCTGCACCAGTTGCGCGATGCGCTGCGGGTCGCGCTGCTCGCCCGGCCCCGCCAACACCAGGCGGCAGCCGGTGATCAGCGGCCAGAAGCACTCCCACACCGACACGTCGAAACTGATCGGGGCTTTTTGCAGCAGCACGTCGCTGTCATTCAGCGCGTAGGTGGCCTGCATCCACTGCAAGCGCTCGGCCAGGGCCGCATGAGTGTTGCCCACGCCCTTGGGCTGGCCGGTGGAGCCGGAGGTGTAGATCACGTAGGCGAGGTGCTCGCCGTCCAGATGCAGGCCCGGCGGCTGGGTCGGCCAGCGGTCGAGGTGCAGGCTGTCCATGGCGATCACGCACACGTCTTCGGCCGTGGGTAATTGCGCCAGCAACGCGGTCTGGGTCAGCAGCAGGTGGACGCCACTGTCCTTGAGCATGTAGGCCAGGCGCTCGGCGGGGTAATCCGGGTCCAGCGGCACGTAGGCGCCGCCGGCCTTGATGATCGCCAGCAGGCCGATCAACAGTTGCGGCGAACGCTCGGCGGCGATGGCCACGCACACGTCGGGGCCGACGCCCTTGTCGCGCAGGTAATGGGCCAGGCGGTTGGCCTGGGTGTGCAGTTGGGCAAAGCTCAGGCTGCCGCCCTGCCAGACCAGCGCGGTGCGGTCCGAGGTGTGTTGGTTGAGCTGTTCGGGCAACCATTGCCGGGCCGGCGCGCAAGGCGCTTCGCTCCAGGGCCGCTGTTCGTCGTGTTGCATCAATTTGAGGTCGCCGAGGGCCCGCTGCGGTTGCTCGCACACGGCGTGCAGCAGGTTGATGAAGTGCTCGGCCAGGCGTTGGATGGTGGTGCTTTCGAACAATTCGTCGGCGTAGTCGAACGCCAGGCTCAGGCGCCCGTTGCGGTCTTCTTCGCTGTGCAATTGCAGGTCGAACTTGGCTTCGCGGCTGTGCCACGCCAGTTCTTCGGCGAGCAGGCCCGGCAGGCGACGCAAAGCGCCGAGGTCGCGCTGCTGATGGTTGAACATCACCTGGAACAGGCCCTGTTCACGGGCGTGGGGGAACGCTTCGAGCAGTTGTTCGAAGGGCAGATCCTGATGGGCCTGGGCGCCCACTGCCGCCTGGCGCGTGGCCGCCAACAGCTGGTTGAACGGCAGGCGCCCGTCCAGCTCGGCGCGCAGTACCAGGGTGTTGATAAAGAAGCCGACCAGGCCTTGGGTTTCCTGGCGCGGGCGGTTGGCGCTGGGCACGCCGATGCGGATGTCGCGCTGGCCGCTGTAGCGGTAGAGCAAGGTCTGGAACGCCGCGAGCAACAGCATGAACGGCGTCGATTGGTTGGCCTGGGCAGTCTGGCGAATCGCCGCGCTGAGGCTTGCGCCCAGACGCACGCTGTGGCGCGAAGCACTGTTGCGTTGCCGCGCTGCACGCGGGTGATCGGTGGCCAGGCTCAAGGCTGGGTGTTCGTCTCCCAACTGCGCCTTCCAGTACGCCAGTTGCCGCTGGCCTTCGCCCTCGGCCAACCATTGGCGCTGCCAGTTGCCGTAGTCGGCGTATTGCACGGCCAGTGGCGGCAGTTGCAGGGGCTGGCCCTGGGACGCCGCGGCGTACAGGCGCGAGAACTCATCGATGAGGATATTCAGCGACCAGCCGTCGGCGATGATGTGATGCAGCGTCACCAGCAACTGATGGTCTTCGTCGTCCAGGCGCACCAGGCTCACCCGCAGCAACGGGCCGTTTTCCAGGTCGAACGCGGTGTGCGCCTGCTCCTCGCGGATCTGCTGCGCACGGGCTTCGCGCGCGGCGGCGGGCAGGTCACCAAGGTCGATGACGTGCAAGTCGAATGCGCTGCTGGCCAACACCCGTTGGAAGGCTTGCCCATCCCGTTCGTAGAAGCGCGTGCGCAGGGCTGGGTGGCGCTGGATCAGGTGCGCGAAGCTGGCGCGCACCGCGTCTGCATCCAGCTCGCCGCGCAGGCGCAGGGCACCGGGGATGGTGTACGCGTGGCTCTGCGGGTCGAGTTGCCAGGTGATCCACAGGCGATTCTGTGCGAGGGATTGCGGCAGTTCATCCTCATGCGACAAGCACTGGATCGTGCCTTGGGCGACGCCGCCATCCTGCTGCAACTGTGCCACATCGGCAGCGAAGGCCGACAAGGTCGGCGCTTCGAACAGCAGGCGCAGGTTCAGTTCCAGGCCCAGGGTTTCGCGCAGGCGCGCAACCACTTGGGTCGCGCTGATGGAATTGCCGCCGAGCAGGAAGAAGTGGTCATCCGCCGCTACCGTCGCCACCTGCAACTGCTCGCACCAGATCGCCGCGATCTGGGTCTGCAAGGTGGACGCCAGCGCGACATCACTGGCCGCGCCTTGCAGACCGGGGAACTGCGCATAGCTGTCGAGGCTGCCATCGGCGTAACGCAACGCACATGCCGAACGCTGCAGCTTGCCGCTGGAGGTCTTCGGCAACGCGCCGGGGTTGAGCAACACCACCACGCACGGCGCCTCTTGATAGGCTTCGGCCACGGCTTGGCGGATCGCCGTGATCAGCGCTTGCGGCGCGAGGATTTTCTGCACGCTGCGGCTGATCTCAGCGGCGATACCGATGCCTTCCTGGCCCTGCTCATTCACCGCGAACGCCGCAACCCGGCCTTTGCGCACCACCTCCACTTCGCGCTCGATGGTCTGCTCGATGTCCTGCGGGTAGAGGTTGTGGCCGCGCACGATCAGCAGGTCTTTCAAGCGCCCGGTGATGTACACCTCGCCCTCGCGGATAAAGCCCAGGTCGCCGCTGCGCAGCCAGGTGCGGCCGGCGTGCTGGACGAAGGTCTTGGCGCTGGCTTCGGGGTTGCGCCAGTAGCCGTGGGCAATGCTCGGGCCGCTGGCCCAGAGTTCGCCGACGCAGTTGTCAGGCAGTTCGCTCAAGGTGTGGGGATCGGCGATCAGCACCGCGTGGTCCGGCTGATGTGTACCGCAACTCATGATCGCCGCGCCCTGCCCCGGCTCGGCGCGGTTGGCGGCCAGCGCCTGGGCATCCAGGCGCAGGGCCGGGATGCCGTGGCCACGGCGGCCGCCGGCGACAAACAGGGTTGCTTCGGCCAGGCCGTAGGAGGCGAAGAAGTTGTTCGCGGTGAAACCGCACGGGGCGAACTTCTCGGCGAAGCGTTCCAGGGTGTCGAGGCGGATCGGTTCGGAGCCGGAATACGCCACGCGCCAGCGCTTCAAATCCAGGCGTTCCAGGGCCGATTCGCTGACCCGGTCGCTGCACAAGCGGTAGGCGAAATCCGGGCCGCCGCTGATGGTGCCGCCGTATTCGCTGATCGCTTCCAGCCAGCGCAAGGGCCGGCCGAGGAAGTACGCCGGCGACATCAATACGCAGGGCACGCCGCTGAAGATCGGTTGCAGCAGGCCGCCGATCAGGCCCATGTCGTGGTACAGCGGCAGCCAGCTGACGATCACGTCATCCGGGTTCAGGTCGATGCCGAAACCGCGCCGGATCAGCAGTTCATTGGCGACCAGATTGCCGTGGCTGACCTGCACACCCTTGGGCAAGGCGGTGGAGCCCGAGGTGTATTGCAGGAAGGCGATGTCGTCGGCTTGTACATCGGTGGCGACCCAGCGCTCGGCAAGCGCGCTGTCGAGGGTGTCGACCGCCAGCAGCGGCGGCGCGTTTTCGATCTGCGCCAAGTCATCGCCGAGGCTGGCGATGGTCAGCAACAGGCGCGGTTCGGCGTCGGCGATGATCGACAGCAAGCGCGCCTGGTGATGGTGACGAGCGGACTCCGGCGGATAGGCCGGCACCGCGATCACCCCGGCGTACAGGCAACCGAAGAACGCCGCCACATAGTCCGGCCCGCTGGGGAACAACAATACGGCACGGTCGCCCAGGTCGGCGTTGGCCTGCAGGGCGGCGGCGATGGCACGGGCGCGTCGGTCGAGGTCGCGGTAGCTGAGGACCACGTTGTGTTCGGCGGACTCAGCGAGGAAACGCAGAGCGATCCGCTCCGGAGTCTGCGCGGCGCGGCGTTGAAGGGACTGGGCCAGGGTGCGGGGAAGTTCGAAGGCGTCCATCATGGGGGTTCCTGCCTGAAATCGGCTTACGGGAAAATCGGGAAGGGTTCAGCCGGCGGTCAGTCGCCGCGCCGCGCCATTGCGCCAGCGCGCCAGGTGTTCCTCGGCGTAGCGCCGCACACAGCGCAGCACCGCGCTTTCGTGCTGCACCAGAAAGAAGTGGTGGCCGTCGAACAGGTCCAGGGAAAAACCGCTGGCGGCGTCTGCCTGCCAGTCGAGTAACTGGTCGGCGCGCACGCTGTCCTGCTTGCCGCCGAACACATGGATCGGCATGCCCAGCGGCTCGCGTCGGCCATAGGCGAAGCTGCCGCACAACAGGAAGTCGGCGCGCAGGATCGGCAGCATCAACTGCATCAATTCGCGGTTGGCCAGGGCTGCTTCGGCGGTGCCTTGCAGGTCGCGCAGGCGGGCGATCAGTTGCTCATCGGTCTTTTCGCGGGCGTACTCGCTGACGTCGCGCCGCGCCGGGCCGGCGGTGCCGGACGCAAACAGCGCCAGCGGCGCAGGCACGTTGCGCGCTTTGAGCGCGTGCGCCAGCTCGAACGCCAGCAGGCCGCCAAGGCTGTGGCCGAACAACGCGTAGGGGCCGTTCAGGTCACGACTGATTTCATCCGCCAACTGCGCAGCCAAGGCGCCGATGTCGCGTTGCAACGGCTCGTCCATCCGCATGCCGCGCCCCGGCAACTCCAGCGGGCACACCTGCAACCAGTCCGGCAGAACACGCCGCCAACGCACGTACACCATGGCGCTGGCCCCCGAATAAGGCAGGCAGAACAGGCGCAGTCGAGTCGGTGCGCTCATCGCTCGACGCCCCCCACCTGAAACGCGCCATATGCACGATAAAAACCCATCTCGCCCTCCTGCGGGTGCTGATCCTTGGCCGTTTTACCAACGAACCTGTCACCCAGAAGAACGGACGGCGCTGCCAAATAATTAGTCGTCGAGGACGAGCGAGACGGGGTTCACACCTTCAGCCCACGGACAAAATCAGTCAGACTTCTCATTTGACAATAATTATCATTCAGCATAATTTGTTGCCCGATGTGTAGGAGGCCTCAGCACGGACGCCCTCCCCTAACCTCTTTGCGATCAAGGTGATTTCCATGACGGAACAAGTATCCACAGGCAGGTGCGACTCACCGCTGCTCCAGGCATTCGTCGATAATCGGCTGATTCTGGTAAAGATCGCAGCACGTATTACCGGCTGCCGCTCCCGGGCCGAAGACGTCGTGCAGGATGCCTACTTCCGGCTGCAATCGGCGCCGACGATCACCTCATCGTTCAAGGCGCAATTGAGTTATCTGTTCCAGATCGTGCGCAACCTGGCGATCGATCACTATCGCAAGCAGGCCCTGGAGCTCAAATATTCGGGGACCGAAGAGGAAGGCTTGAATGTGGTGATTCAGGGCGCGTCACCGGAAACTTCGCACATCAATTTCAACACCCTGGAGAACATCGCCGACGCCCTGACGGAACTGCCCCAGCGCACCCGCTATGCGTTCGAGATGTACCGCCTGCACGGCGTGCCGCAAAAGGACATCGCCAAGGAACTCGGCGTCTCGCCGACCCTGGTCAACTTCATGATTCGCGATGCGCTGGTGCATTGCCGCAAGGTGTCGGGCAGTCACAGCGATACATTTGCACGGCGGCTCTGAAACTCGCCCCGGCGCGAAGCCTGGTCTCCCGAAACCTCAGGGCACCGCCGTCACATCGATGCGATAGGGCTCGAATATCTTCAACAGCTCGCCGTCATCGCGCAAACGTTTGAGCAGGCCGGCAAACGCTGCGCTGCTGATCGGCGCCTTGGGCCGCAGCAACGCGTAGTGGTGGTACACCTGGTCGACGCGCTCCGAGATCAGGAACTGGGCGGCCATGTCGACGTTGCGCGCCAGAAAATCACTCAGGTACGAGCGGGTCACCAGGGCGATATCGGCGCGACCGCGCGCGACCATCAGCAGGTTACTGTCATGGGAGTAGGTCAACGTCGCGTTGAAGTGCTCGGCCATGAACTTGGG
This sequence comes from Pseudomonas veronii, assembly GCF_002028325.1. Taxonomy (NCBI): domain Bacteria; kingdom Pseudomonadati; phylum Pseudomonadota; class Gammaproteobacteria; order Pseudomonadales; family Pseudomonadaceae; genus Pseudomonas; species Pseudomonas veronii. The sequence continues at coordinate 4,944,190 of NZ_CP018420.1, forward strand.
GTCGGCATTGAAGTTGGCGAAGGCGTAGTGATAACCGCTGAATACCGCCAGGCGCTTGCCGCCAAGGCTGGCGAAATAATTCTGGTCGCGATCGGGCTCACGCTGGGCGACGAAGATTTCGGCATCTTCCAGGCCCATGTCGACCGTGGTGTGAGGAATCTTCTGCCAGCCCCAGTCGGGGTTTTCGAAAATCGCCACGTCGACCCGGCCCTGCTCGAAATCGCGAAAGCGTCGCGGGATCGAGGTCGGCACCAACACGAACTGATAATCGGTTTGCGAGGCGTTCAGGGCTTCGACCAACTGCGGCAGCAATCCGGTGTCGGCGCCCTGCTCGGGGCGCACGGTGTACGGCGGAAAATGCGCAGCGCCGATCCTCACCAATTGCGCAGCCGAAGCCGGCATCCACGCAACGGTGCCCAGTGCCCATAAAGTAAGTCCTGCAGCCAGTCGCCATGGCGAAAACATTAAGGCACACACCGTTTAACCTGCTGATGGCAATAAGCTAGGCGTTTTTGTCTGGCGAGACAACTTCCACCGGAAAATTAATAGCTTGCGCCTCAATCAGCCTTCAAAACCATCAACAACGCCTCTTCGGCCAACTGCTCGAGGGTCAAGCTGCCCTCGGCGCGGAACCAAGTGGTGGTCCAGGACAAGGCACCGGTGAGGAAGCGCCGGGCGATAAACACATCCCCCTTGATATAGCCGGCGGCCTTGGCCTCGCCCAGCACCTGCAGCCAGATCGCTTCATAGACATCACGCAAGGCCAGCACCTGGGCCTGGCCCTCGGCCGACAGCGAACGCCACTCGTACACCAACACCGCCATGGCTTCGCCGCTGCCGCCCATGATCGACTGCAATTCGCAGCGAATCAGCGCCAGCACGCGCTCGCGCACCGTGCTAGCCTCTTCCAGCGACGCACGCATCAGCGCAGTGTTGTAGCGGATGGTTTCTTCCATCACCGCGCGCAGGATCTCGTCCTTGCTCTTGAAGTGATGAAAGATGCTGCCGGACTGGATGCCCACGGCACCGGCCAGGTCGCGCACGGTGGTGCGCTCGAAGCCCTTGTTGCGAAACAGGTGAGCCGCGGTTTGCAGCAACTTGCCCCGGGCACTGTCGGGGTCGGTCAATTGGCCGCCGTCGACCATGGCGCGCATCACCCGCAGGGCTTTGTGCTCATCCATGCTGCTCTCCTTTACGTCTGCTGACATCTTGGGCGGCAATTTAGGCCGTGCCTGCCAGCCAAGCAAGCGCTTGGCTGAAAACTTGTGTCCGGAGTTTACAAACCAAGCGCTTGCTTGGTAGTCTCGTCTCCAGCCATTCGAGGAAGGATTTCTCATGAGCAAGACGGTTCGCATCGGCTGCGCCAGCGCCTTCTGGGGCGACACCTGCACCGCCGCCGCCCAGTTGGTACACGGCGGCAAGCTGGACTATCTGGTGTTCGACTACCTAGCGGAAGTCACGATGTCGATCCTCGCCGCTGCGCGGATCAAAGATCCCCAGGCCGGCTACGCCACGGACTTTGTCGAGGTGCTGTCGCCGCTGCTGGCCGAGATCCAGCGCCAGGGCATCCGTGTGATCAGCAACGCGGGGGGCATCCACCCCCAGGCCTGCGCCGCCGCCCTGCAAGCGGCCTGCGACGCGGCGCAACTGCCGCTGAAAATCGCCGTGCTGCTGGGCGATGACCTGCAACCCCAACTCAAACACCTGCGCGGCAGCGTCGACATGTTCAACGGCGCGCCGCTGCCGCCGCTGTGCGTGTCCGCCAATGCCTACCTCGGCGCGCCGGGCATTGTCCGCGCGCTTGAGCTGGGGGCGGATATCGTCATCACCGGGCGGGTGGTCGACAGCGCGGTGGTCAGCGCCGCGTTGGTGCATGAATTCAACTGGTCATGGCAGGACTACGACCGCCTCGCCCAGGCCGCCCTGGCCGGGCATATCGTCGAATGCGGCGCGCAGTGTACCGGCGGCAACTTCACCGACTGGCGCGACGTGCCGGATTACGAGCACATCGGTTTTCCCATCGTCGACGTCAGCGCCGACGGCCAGTTCACCGTGAATAAAGTCGCGGGCAGCGGCGGGTTGATCAGCGAGCTGAGCGTGGCCGAACAACTGCTCTACGAAATCGGCGACCCGCGCGCCTACTTGCTGCCCGATGTGATCTGCGATTTCAGCCAGGTCAAATTGCAGCAGCAAGGCAAACACAGTGTGCGTCTGCACGGTGCCAAGGGTTTGCCGCCGACCGCTCAATACAAAGTCAGCGCCACTTACCCGGATGGCTTTCGCTGCACCGCCAGTTGCCTGATCGCCGGGATCGACGCGGTGGCCAAGGCCGAGCGGGTCGCCCAGGCGATTATCGACAAGACGTCGGAGCTGTTCAGCCAACGCGGTTGGGCGCCCTACACCGAGGTGAACATCGAACTGCTCGGCAGCGAAGCCACCTACGGCGCGCATGCCCGACGCCGGGACTGCCGCGAGGTGGTGGTGAAGCTGGCGGTGCGCCACCCGAGCAAGCCGGCGCTGGTGCTGTTCGCCCGCGAAATCGCCCAGGCCGCCACCGGCATGGCACCGGGGCTGACCGGCATCGTCGGCGGGCGGCCGACGGTGTATCCGTTGATTCGACTGTTTTCGTTCCTGATCGATAAATCGTCCTGTGAGCTGGCGATTGATTTGCAGGGTGAACGCCACGCTTGCGCGCTTCCGGCCACCCACGCACTGGGCACGCCGGCGGCCGCCCTCGAACCGCCCAAACCCCAAGGCCGCGCCGATGCCAGCGTACCCCTGGTGAAACTCGCGGTGGCCCGTTCCGGCGACAAGGGCAACCACAGCAACATCGGGGTGATTGCCCGCGACCCGGCGTACCTGCCGTGGATCGCCGAAGCCCTGACCCCCGCCGTGGTCGTCGACTGGATGGGCCACGTGCTCGACCCGGTCCACGGTCGCGTCGAACGCTGGTACCTGCCCGGCAGCCACAGCCTCAACTTCCTGCTGGAAAACGCCTTGGGCGGCGGCGGCATCGCCAGCCTGCGCATCGACCCGCAGGGCAAGGCCTTTGCCCAGCAGTTGCTGGAAATCCCCATCGCCGTGCCGCAGCACATCGCCGATCAACTCACGTAAAGGAGCGTTGCCGTGGCCTTCGACTCGATCTTCAAAGCCGACCTGCCGGATGTCCTCAAAGGGGAGTCATAAACCATGCCGGTGATCGAAACCCTGATCGACGCCCACAGCCCAGACTTTGTGCGCAACCGTGAAGCGCTGCTGGCGAGCCTGCAGCAACTGCGCCTGTTGGAGCAGAACCTGTTGAGCAAGGCGCAGGAAGCCAAGCCCAAGTTCGACAAACGCGGGCAATTGCTGCCGCGTGAACGCCTCAACCTGCTGCTGGACCCTGGCGCGCCGTTCCTGGAACTGGCCAGCCTGGCCGGCTACAAACTCCATGACGACAAGGACGGCAGCGCCGCCGGCGGCGGGTTGATCGCCGGCATCGGTTACGTCAGCGGCGTGCGCGTGCTGGTGGTGGCGAATAACAGCGCGATCAAGGGCGGCACTATTTCCCCCACGGGCCTGAAGAAATCCCTGCGCCTGCAACAGATCGCGATGGAAAACCAACTGCCGGTGGTGACCCTCGCCGAAAGCGGCGGTGCCAACCTCAACTACGCGGCGGAGATTTTCGTCGAAGGCGCGCGCAGCTTCGCCAACCAGGCGCGCATGTCGGCCATGGGCTTGCCGCAGATCACCGTGGTCCACGGCTCGGCCACGGCGGGCGGCGCGTATCAGCCGGGGCTGTCGGATTACGTGGTGGTGGTGCGCGGCAAGGCCAAGCTGTTCCTGGCCGGCCCGCCGCTGCTCAAGGCCGCGACCGGCGAAGTCGCCACCGATGAAGCACTGGGCGGCGCCGAGATGCACGCGCAAATCGCCGGCACCGCGGAATACCTGGCGGAAAACGATGCCGACGGGGTGCGGATCGTGCGCGAGATCGTCAGCCTGCTGCCGTGGAACGAGCGCCTGCCGTCGATGCCCAAACGCACGTATGCCGAGCCGCTGTACCCCATCGACGAACTGCTCGGGCTGATCCCCGATGACCCGAAAAAACCCTACGACGTCCGCGAAATCCTCGCACGCCTGGCCGACGGTTCGAACTTCCTCGAGTTCAAGGGCGAGTTCGACGCACATACCGTGTGCGGCCACCTGCACATCCAGGGCCGCGCCGTCGGCGTGATCGGCAATAACGGCCCGATCACGCCCAAGGGCGCCAGCAAGGCCGCGCAATTCATCCAACTGTGCGACCAGAGCCGCACGCCGCTGCTGTTCCTGCACAACACCACCGGCTTTATGGTCGGCACCGAGGCGGAACAGCAAGGCGTGATCAAGCACGGCGCGAAGATGATCCAGGCGGTGGCCAATGCCCGTGTGCCCAAACTCACCGTGGTGGTCGGCGGCTCCTACGGCGCCGGCAACTACGCCATGTGCGGCCGCGGCCTCGACCCGCGCTTCATCTTCGCCTGGCCCAACAGCCGCACCGCCGTGATGGGCGGCGCCCAGGCCGGCAAAGTGCTGCGCATCGTCACCGAAGCCAAACAACGGAAAGACGGCCTGACCCCCGACCCCAAGATGCTCGACATGCTGGAACAAGTCACCGCACAGAAACTCGACAGCCAATCCACCGCACTGTACGGCAGCGCAAACCTATGGGATGACGGCCTGATCGACCCACGGGATACCCGCACGTTGCTGGGGTTCCTACTCGATATCTGCCAGGAAGCCGACATGCGGACGTTGCAACCGAACAGCTTTGGCGTAGCACGGCTCTAAAGTCATCAAGACAACAAAACCCTGCTGTTGCTCTGCTTTTGCTCTGCTTTTGATTTTGATCTTAGGCGCCCCGTCAAACCACGCTGGCCGAACGCAGGCTTGAATCCGTGGGTAACCCGGCAGGACGCCGGGTTAGCCGTCCTGGGCCAGGGATGGCCCATGACGGCGGCCCACGGATTCAAGCCTGCGTTCGGGCACACCGAGCCTAGGCGAGGTGCCGAGTGGTGGGGCAAGAGCCCTTTGGTTACTTTGGGGCTTTTCCAAAGTGACCCGCCGTAAGGGCGGAACCCATAGCAGCCGTTACCAAAGAAACGGATATGTACTCAACCCAAAAAAATGGTCGGCCCAGAGGCCGCCATCGGGGGCAAGCCCCCTCCCACATTTGGAGCGAGGTGAGCCCAATTTCGAGCGAGGTGAGCCCATTGGATATCTACCCGCTGTAAGACCGCCAGCAAACCAGCTCCCACAGATGGAGCCATGCACACCCGAAGAACGCCCACACGGAGAACAATAAAAAATGATCTTCACCCAGGAACACCAGGCACTGCGCCGCACCGTCCGCGCCTTCGTCGACCGCGAGATCAACCCCCACGTCGACGAATGGGAAAAAGCCGGCCGCTTCCCCATCCACGATATCTTGCGCAAGGCCGGCGACCTCGGCCTGCTGGGCATCTCCAAACCCGAACAATTCGGCGGCATGGGCCTGGACTACAGCTACTCCATCGTCGCCGCCGAAGAATTCGGCAGCATCCGCTGCGGCGGCATCCCCATGTCCATCGGCGTACAGACCGACATGTGTACCCCCGCCCTCGCCCGCTTCGGCTGCGACGCACTGCGCGAAGAATTCCTGCGCCCGGCGATCAGCGGCGCGCAAGTCGGTTGCATCGGCGTCTCGGAAGCCGGCGCCGGTTCCGATGTGGCCGGGCTGAAGACCCAGGCACGCAAGGACGGCGACGACTACGTGATCGACGGCAGCAAAATGTGGATCACCAACTCGCCGAGCGCCGACTTCATGTGCCTGCTGGCCAACACCTCCGACGACAAGCCGCACCTCAACAAGTCGCTGATCATGGTGCCGATGAACACACCGGGGATCAGCGTCAGCCCGCCCTTGGAAAAACTCGGCATGCACAGCTCCGAGACCGCCCAGGTGTTCTTCGACGGCGTGCGTGTGCCGCAACGCAACCGCATCGGCCATGAAGGCACGGGGTTCATGATGCAGATGCTGCAATTCCAGGAAGAACGCCTGTTTGGCGCGGCCAATATGATCAAGGGCCTGGAGTCCTGCATCGACAGCACGATCGAATACTGCAAGGAGCGCCAGACCTTCGGCAAAGCGCTGATCGACAATCAGGTGATTCACTTTCGCCTGGCCGAACTGGCCACCGAAATCGAATGCCTGCGCGCCCTGGTCTACCAGGCCACCGAGCAGTACATCAAAGGCCAGGACGTGACGCGCCTGGCCTCCATGGCCAAGCTCAAGGCCGGGCGGCTGGGCCGCGAAGTCAGCGACAGTTGCCTGCAATACTGGGGCGGCATGGGCTTTATGTGGGACAACCCGGTGGCCCGCGCCTATCGCGATATGCGCCTGGTGTCGATTGGCGGCGGCGCCGACGAAATCATGCTGGGCATCATCTGCAAACTGATGGGCACCCTGCCGGGGAAAAAACCATGAACACCCTGCTGCTCGAACCCCATAACGGGGTGCTGCACATCACCCTCAACCGTCCGCAAAGCCGCAACGCGATGAGCCTGGAGATGGTCAATGAACTGCGCGCGGTGCTGGCGCAGTTGGACGATCAGGTGCGCGCGCTGGTGATCAGCGGCGCGGCCGGGCATTTCTGTGCCGGGGCGGACGTGAAAGACCTGCTCGGCGCCAGCGACAAGGCGCAATTGCAGGCGCTGAACCGCGCGTTCGGCACCTTGCTGCAGGAAGTTGAAGCCGTGCCCCAAGTGGTGATCGTGGTGCTGCAAGGCGCGGTGCTGGGCGGTGGCTTTGGTTTGGCGTGCGTCAGTGATATTGCGCTGGCTGATCACCAGGCGCAGTTCGGCTTGCCCGAGACCAGCCTGGGCTTGCTGCCGGCGCAGATCGCGCCGTTTGTGGTCAAGCGCATCGGTCTGACGCACGCGCGCCGGCTGGCGCTGACGGCGGCGCGGTTCGACGGGGTCGAGGCTGAGCGCTTGGGCGTGGTGCATTTTGTCGAGCGTGATCCGCAGGCGTTGGCCGAACGCCTGGATGAAGTGCTGGGCCAGGTATTGCGTTGCGCGCCGGCGGCGAATGGGCGGACCAAGGCCTTGCTGCTGGCCAGCGCGGAGCAACCGCTGGGGCCGTTGCTGGATCAGGCCGCCGCGTGGTTCGCCGAGGCGGCGACGGGCGAAGAAGGGATCGAAGGCACCCAGGCCTTTGTGCAACAGCGCAAGCCACGGTGGGCCGAATGAACAAGATCCTGATCGCCAACCGCGGCGAAATCGCCTGCCGCATCCAGCGCACCGCCCAGGCCTTGGGCTATCGCACCGTAGCGGTCTACAGCGACGCCGACGCCCAGGCTGCGCACGTGCAGATGGCCGACGAAGCCGTGAATATCGGCCCGGCGCCGGTGCAGCAGTCCTACCTGAATATCCCGGCGATTCTCAGCGCAGCCCAACGCACGGGTGCCGACGCGGTCCACCCCGGCTACGGCTTTCTCTCTGAAAACCCCGATTTCGCCCGCGCCTGCATAAACGCCGGGCTGACCTTTATCGGCCCCAGCGTCGAGGCCATCGAACTGATGGGCAGCAAGCGCCGGTCCAAACTCGCCATGCTCGAGGCCGGTGTCCCGTGCATCGCCGGCTACCAAGGCAGCGCCCAGGACGACGCCACGTTGCAAATAGAAGCTGAACGCATCGGCTTCCCGCTGATGATCAAGGCCAGTGCCGGCGGCGGCGGCCGAGGTATGCGCCTGGTGCATCAGCGCGAACACCTGCAAGAGCAACTGCGCAGCGCCCGCTCCGAAGCCCTGAATGCGTTCGGCAGTGACGAACTGATCCTGGAACAGGCGCTGATCGAGCCGCGCCACGTCGAAATCCAGCTGTTCGGCGACAGCCACGGCAACCTGATCCACCTCGGCGAACGCGACTGCTCGGTCCAGCGCCGCCATCAGAAAATCATTGAAGAGGCGCCCTGCCCGGTGATGACCCCGGCCCTGCGCCAGGCCATGGGCGACGCGGCGCTGAAGGCCGGGCGTGCGGTGAATTACGTCGGCGCCGGCACGGTGGAGTTCCTGCTCGACCGCGACGGCCGGTTCTACTTCCTGGAGATGAACACTCGCCTGCAAGTCGAACACCCAGTCACCGAACTGATCAGCGGCCTCGATCTGGTCGACTGGCAACTGCAAATTGCCGCCGGCCAACCGCTGCCGTTACAGCAAGCGCAGGTCAGCCTCAGCGGCCACGCCATGGAAGTGCGCCTGTACGCCGAAGACCCGGCCCAGGGCTTTCTGCCGCAAACCGGTGCGGTGTTGCGCTGGGAACCGGCCGCGGGCGTGCGGGTCGACCACGGCGTTCTCGAAGGCCAGCGCATCAGCCCGTTCTATGACCCGCTGCTCGGCAAGATCGTCGCCCATGGCGCCACCCGCGAGGAGGCGCGGCGCAAGCTGCTGCGCGCCGTGGAGGACACGGTGCTGCTGGGCATGGCGAGCAACCAGCAGCTGTTGACCGACCTGCTCAAGCACCCGAAGTTTATCCACGGCGACTTCAGCACCGCGTTGATCGCCGAACACTTCAGCGAGATCCGTCGCCCCCGCGCATCCGCCGAACAGTTGGCCCTGGCCGCCGTGCTGTTTTATCAACACAGCGCTCAGGCCCATGCCCCGGCCTTATCGGGGTGGCGTAACGGCGCTGACGTGCCGTGGAGCTATCAGTTGGCCGTCGACGATGCGGTCCAGGACATCACGGTCAGCGTCCTCGCCGACCATCACCTGCAGGCCAACGGCATCGACATCCGCCACCTCAGCAGCGACGGCCGCTGGGCCACCGCAGTGATCAACGGCATCCGCCGCCGCAGTGCCTACCACCTCGACGGTGCCCAGCTGTGGCTACCGGGCGTGAGCGTGACCAACCGCAACCACCACGTTGCCAACCGCCAGCCCCCAACCGGCGGCGGCAGGGTCGAGGCGCCGATGGACGGCGCCATCGTCGATGTGCGCGTGCGCGCCGGTGAACGCGTCACTCAGGGGCAACTGCTGCTGGTGCTCGAAGCGATGAAAATGGAGCATCCGCTGAAGGCCGGCATCGACGGTGTGGTCAAGGCCGTGCAGGTCATGGCCGGCGATCAGGTGCGCAATCGCCAGGTGTTGCTGGAGATCGAATAAAGCCTGGGCGGAACTACGCGGCCGGGCTACGCTCTATCCCCATCAGGACGGGAAGAGTACGGGAACCTGCACGATGCCTCATTGGCTGATTATTGACCTTGAAGCCACAACGGATGACGGCGGCTGGCCCGTGACGGAGATGGAAGTCATCGAGATCGGCGCAAGCCTGGTCAACCGCCAGGGCCGCGAGTTGGATCATTTCCAGCGTTTTGTGCGACCGCAGCGGCGTCCATTGCTGACGCCCTTCTGCCGCAAGCTGACCCATATCACCCAGGCGAACATGGACAGCGCCGCGCCTTTCGGCGAAGTGTGGGCGCTGTTCGAGCGCTGGCTGGGCCAGCATCAGGCACACCTGGAAGGTTGGGCCAGCTGGGGCGACTACGATCGCCAGCAGCTCGAGCTGGAGTGGCAGCGCCATGGCCTGAGCAGCGCGCTGGCCCAAACGCCCCATATCAACCTCAAGCAACGCTTTGCCAAGGCCAGGCGCCTGGACAAGCCAACGGGGCTCAATAGCGCCCTGCAATTGGCGGGAATGCAGTTCAATGGCCAGCAACACCGGGCGCTGGAAGATGCGCGCAACACCGCACGCCTGTTACCGCTGATTTTGCCGGTCTAGGCAGCTCCCTTGCCCTTGGGCATACTGGCCGACCTTTCCAGACCCTTTTTCCGAGGATTCGCCCATGTTTAAAGTCAACGAGTACTTCGACGGCACCGTCAAGTCGATCGCTTTCGGCACCGCAGAAGGTCCGGCGACCATCGGCGTCATGGCCCCGGGTGAATACGAATTCGGCACCGCCCAGCGTGAAATCATGCACGTGGTATCCGGCGCCCTGACCGTCAAGCTGCCCGACAGCAGCACCTGGGAAACCTTCGCCGCCGGCAGCCTGTTCCACGTTCCGGCCAACAGCAAGTTCCAGCTGAAGGTCGCCGTGGACACCGCTTACCTGTGCGAATACCGCGGCTAAGCAATTCCCGCGCGAAAAAAATGCCCGTCTCGCAGGAGACGGGCATTTTTTTGGGGGACGCATTATTCGAGGACAGTCACCGGCATGCCCACTTCCAGGCGGCCCACGCCATCGTTGACCAGGTTCTGGCCGAACATCGCGCCGTCTTCGGTCTTGCGATAGGCCTCCAGCGTCACGAAGGGTTCGCGGTCGGCACTGCGCTCGCCGGTCTGCGGGTCGATGGTGGTCAGAATGCAGCGTGAGCACGGCTTGACCACACGAAACTCGACATCGCCGATGCGCAGGCGTTTCCAGCCGTCTTCGGCGAACGCATCGCCACCGTCGATCACCAGGTTGGGGCGAAAGCGCAGCATTTCCATGGGCCGACCGACGTGCCGGGACAGGTCGTCCAGGGAGGCCTGGCCGATCAGCAGCAACGGGTAACCGTCGGCGAACGCGACCTGATCATCGTCCTTGCCATAACCGGCTTGTGTGGTGCGCGCGCGCTCCAGCGGGATGTGGACCAACCGCGTCGGCTTGCCGATAAAGTCGCTGACCCAGGCGGCGGCGGCATCGCCGGCATCCGGCACGCGCAAGGTGTCGCGCCAGATGGTCACACCGCGCAGTTCAGCCTCGCTGCCGGGCAACGCCACGTCCAGCGCTGCGTAGCCAGGCGAACTGAGGGTCAGGCCACCGCTGCGGTTCCACAGCGCCGACAGCTGGCTCATCGTCGCCACGGCGCGCTGCGTCAAAAAACGCCCGCTGGCTTCGTCCACCAGCATCCAGCGTCGATCGCCATCCAACCCGAGCTTGTCCAGGCCGATCTGCTGCAACGTTTCGGCCTTGCCGGATTTCAAAGGGTAACGGTACAGCGCGCTGAGACGGAGCATGAGCCTGCATTCCTGAGGGGCAAAACCGTCACCCTAAGGTCAAGCCGGCGCTTCGTCCAGCATCAGTCGCTGACGCACCACATCCACCAGCTTGTCCGGCTGGAATTTGGACAGGAAGTTATCGCACCCGACCTTCTTCACCATCGACTCGTTGAAACTGCCCGACAGCGAGGTGTGCAGCACCACGTACAGCTCACGCAGGCGTGGGTCATTGCGGATCTCGGTGGTCAGGCGGTAGCCGTCCATCTCAGGCATTTCGGCGTCGGTGAAGATCATCAGCAATTTGTCGGTCATCACCTGGCCGCTGTCGGCCCAGGCCTTGAGCATGTTCAGCGCCTTGAGGCCGTCACTGGCGATGTGCATCTTCACGCCCAACTGGCCCAGGGTGTCGCGCAACTGCGACAGCGCGACATTGGAGTCGTCCACCAGCAGCACTTCACGGCCACGGGCGCGCTCCAGTATCGGGTCATCGAGTTTATCGCGGGAGACCTTGGCGTTGTATGGCACGATCTCGGCGAGGACTTTTTCCACGTCGATGATTTCCACCAACTGGTCATCGACCTTGCTGATGGCCGTGAGGTAGTGCTGGCGCCCGGCGCTGGTCGGCGGCGGCAGGATGGCTTCCCAGTTCATGTTGACGATGCGATCGACGCCGCCCACCAGGAACGCCTGCACCGAGCGGTTGTACTCGGTGACGATGATGGTGCTGTTGGGCCCCGGCACCAGCGGGCGCATGCCGATGGCCTGGGACAGGTCGATCACCGGCAGGGTCTGGCCCCGCAGGTTGACCACGCCGCACACAAACGGGTGGCGCTGAGGCATCAGGGTCAGCTTGGGCAGTTGCAAGACCTCCTGCACCTTGAACACGTTGATCGCGAACAGCTGCCGCCCGGCCAGGCGAAACATGAGAATCTCCAGGCGATTCTCACCCACCAATTGTGTGCGTTGATCTACCGTGTCGAGAATGCCGGCCATTAAAAGCTCCTGATATGCGCGCAGGTCGCGCTAAGGGATTATGCGGTTCGCTAAGCTTGTTATCGGCGGCAAGCGCCAGACCTTGACCCCTGTAAAATGCCACGCAAATCCATTGATGTCACACTGACATCATGCTTTACTGCACAGGCCTCTTCATTGGGCAGAATAGCAACATTGCGCGACATTCAAATCGGCGCAAGGTTCCGCTGCGTAAGGGATTCCCCTAGGCACAATCAGGCCCAACCTGATATTCGCGATATCTAATTGCCATTAATGTGACGCCATTCTCATTGCATGAATGGAGTCAGGCTTTTGTTTGCCATCGTAAGCCCAAGGTCCGCGGGCCTTCCAGACACTCACCTGTCGGCAATCGAAGTTGCGCAATCGGCCCCGATGACGAGGGCAGTGCGCGCCTCGCATGATCATTCAAATAAACGTCCTACTAAAGTCTCAGAAGCGCCCTACAGATTTCAGTCATCTTTCAGCGGTAGTTTTACGCTATTCACGCAGTGCGACATCTCATCGCCCGACCGTATGCTGTGGAGACTTGCATGATGAATAGCGCGAACGAGTGGCAAACCACACTTCCCGAATTCCTGCTAGAGGCCGAAAAGCTGCTGAGAAAGTCGGAAGAGTGCTTGAGCCATCTGCATTTGATTCGTAATGACAGCGATGCCATCGACTGCATGAAATTCAGCCTCACGGCGCTCGCCGAAAAAGCCGATGACCTGGCTCTGCAGGCGATCAGCGAGTTCTCGCGACATATCCAAGACCTGATTGCCAACGCGCAGAGCCCTTTGCAACTGCACGATCAGGCCCTCGATGCCTTGAACAACTGCCTGACGTTACTGGCGTGGCAGCTGGAGTTGATCGACACCCGCACCGGTGAGTTGAGCCTGGATGAAAGTGAACAAACCTCACTGATTGCGACGGTCACTCTCCAGATCCCGCAGAAGGACTTCACCAATAAGCCGCAACAGCGTCTGCACCACGTTTCATGAATGACTGCGCCGTTAAGCACTAAGGTGTCGCTTTCACCCAGCGTCTTGCCCAAAAACGACAAGAATAACTAATGTGCCCTGCAATAAGTGGCGACAACCAAGTTGCCCGCGCTATAAAGCCAATCCATACCAAATAACCGCCAACATATAACTATTCTTAATAGGCATGCCCCCACACCGTGCAAATGACGCCTGGCGACCAACGGTAAGCAAAGTGGTACCATGCCGCCCTCGAAGTGACCTAACGTCATGATGCATAAAACGTGAAAAGCATCCGCTATGTACGCCAGCCTCAAGTCACTCCTCGTCAAATCCGCTTCCCGCAGCAATGCCCGTCGACTGGTTCTCGTGTTGTGCCTGTGCTCACTGCTGCTGGGGCTGTGGGCCTACGCTCGCTCCACGCCCTTGCCATTGATGGTGTTACTGATCAACGTGGCCACCCTGGTGCTGGTGGGCCTGCGGCAGTGGAACTCACGTAAATCGATCAAGTTCCAACCCCAGGAACTGGCCGATCGCCTGTTGCAAGTCCAGGAAAACGAGCGGCACCGCCTCAGCCGAGAGCTGCACGACGATATCGGTCAATTGCTCACCGCCGCCAAGCTGCAAAGCGAATGGCTCAAGCGCCGCCTGCCGGAAGACCTGCAGGGCCAATGCACAGTGCTGTGCAACACCCTGAACGAGACCTTGGCCAAGGTGCGCGACGTGTCCGCCATTCTCAACCCGCGTCAGTTGGCCAGCCTGGGCCTGGAAGCCAGCCTGCGCGCGCACCTGCTCAAGACCCTGGGAAACACCTCGATTCATTGGAGCCTGGAATGCCAGCAACGGCTGACCGGCATTCCCGAAGAAATGGCCGTGGCCGCTTTTCGCATCACCCAGGAAGCGGTGACCAACATGCTGCGCCATGCCCAGGCGCAAAACCTGCTGGTTCGCCTGCAACGCCTGCCCCAGGGCCTGTCGCTGTTTATCAGTGATGACGGCCAGGGCTTTTCGCCCGCCAGCAACCCAGGCCTGGAAGGCCAACGGGGCATGGCGGGCATGTCCGAGCGGATTGATCAACTGGGGGGCACCTTGTCCGTCAGCAGCCAGCCAGGCAAAGGCACGCGGATCGACGCACTTTTCCCCTGGGCGCCGCGCGCCCTCGAACGGGCCAGTCCCCTGAAGGTTCTCGAGTGACCCGCACTTTACTCCTGGTGGATGACCACGCACTGATCAGGGCCGGCGTCCGCGCGCTGGTCCTGGACATTCCCGGCTACACGGTGATTGGCGAAGCCAGCGATGGCGCGCAGGTGCTGGAAACATTCAGCGCCCTGCTGCCGGATATCGTGCTGCTGGACCTGTCGATGAAACACACCGGCGGCCTGGATGCGTTGCACCAGCTCAAGACGGCCTACCCCAAAAGCAAGGTGCTGATCCTGTCGATGCACACCGACCCGGAGCTGATCATGCGAGCCCTGGAGGCCGGCGCCCATGGCTACCTGCTCAAGGACACCAGCGCCAACGAACTGGAGCAGGCACTGCTGGCGCTGAGCAATGACGAGCGCTACCTGAGCCCGGCGATTGCCCACACCGTGATCAGCCAGGCGCTGGTACGCAATCAGGCCCCGTCCTCCCCGGTCGTCCACAACCACAACCTCACCGCTCGCCAGTTGGAAATCCTGCGCCTGGTGGTGCGTGGCAAATCCACCCGGGAAATCGCCCACGGCCTCGGGTTGAGCATCAAGACCGTGGAAGCCCACCGCTCGCAAATCATGAAGCGCCTGCAGATATTCGATGTGGCGGGCCTGGTGTTATTTGCCGTGCGCGAGCAGATCATCAGCCTGGACGACTAAGGGCGAACCCGGCGGCAGATGGACGCGCAGGGCCTTGGGCACGACCTCGAAATGCAGGTCATCGCCTTGCAGCGGTTCGCCATCCAGGTTGATATACAAACCTTGCGCGACCTTGATCTTGACCCACGGCAGGCGCGCGCGGACAAACATGGTGTCCAGGCCCCAGCCATTCTTCATCAGTTCACGCAGGGTGCCGACCACTTCCTGGGGGGCCGGCAAAATGCTGATGTCCAGCAGCCCATCGTCCGCCAGTGCGTCGGGACACAGCACATGCCCACCGCCTGCCTGGCGGCCGTTGCCGATGCCCAGCGCGAGCAGCTCGCCTTTCCAATGGAAATCCGGGCCTTCCAGCTCGCCATACGCGGCCTTCAACTCACTGAAGCGCGACAAGCCGGTGAACAGATAGGCCGCGCCGCCCAGCACTTTCTTCAGTTCTTCGGAGGTATTGGCGGTGACCTGGCTGCCGAAGCCGCCAGTGGCCATGTTGAGGAATACTTGCCCGCCGACGCGGCCGAGATCGATCGCCCTGGCCGGCACATCCAGCAACGCCAGGGCCTGATCGGGCTGCAGCGGCACACCGGCGGCGCGGGCAAAATCATTGGCGGTGCCCAACGGCATCAGCACCAGGCTCGCGTCGGTCCCGGCCTGGGCCATCGCCTCGGCCACATCGCGCAAGGTGCCGTCACCGCCGCCGGCAATGATGTGCGTGTACCCGCCGTCCAGGGCCTCGTTGACCAGCCGCTGCGCGTCGCCGCCCTCCCATGTCACCCGCACCGCCAGCTCCCAGCCCTGCTCACGCCGAGCCAGCACGGCAGCGCGCACGTCCTCGTTGAGGGCTTGCTTGCCGTGGAGGATCAACAGGGCTTTGTGGGTGGTCATGGGGGGAGCTCTCCTGGGGTCAAAGGTGCTTGAAGGATGTTGACCTTTGAGGAGATAAAAAAAGCCATCGGGTTTGCAATTTAATTGGCCAGGGGCGACGCCAGGCTGCTTTCCTGTAAGCGCGGGCAAGCCAGCGCCTACAGTTGGATCGCTAGATACCCATCAGCGCGCAATCAGCTTTTGTGCAACTTACTCATCAACTGCGCCTCAGCCTGGGTCAAGCCGCACGACTGCGTCAGCTCATCCACGGTCGCGCCCATGCCAACCAGCTTCGCCGCCTGGGCAAAAGACAGGCTGGAGGGATCACGCTGTTCAATCTGCGCCAGCTTGTCCGGCAACGGCCCGAGGATCGCGCGCAGTTCATGCACCTCATCCCCGACCCGCACCGCACTTTGCTGGAAGTGATCGACGCGCTTGGCCAACTCCACCACGCGCCGGTCACGCACGGCATCGCGTTCGGCCTGTTGCACCACCCACTCGCGTTGCTGGCGCACATAGCGCAGCAAAAACGCCAACGTCCCGGCCCACAACAGGGCCAGGACGATCACCGCTGCTTCAAGGAACAATCAGATGTTCTCCAGATCCGACCATTCTTCTTCGCTCATCATTTTGTCCAGCTCGACCAGAATCAGCAGTTCGCCGTTCTTGTTGCAGACGCCCTGGATGAACTTGGCCGACTCTTCGTTACCCACGTTCGGCGCGGTTTCCACTTCCGATTGGCGCAGGTAAACCACTTCGGCCACGCTGTCGACCATGATCCCGACCACTTGCTTGTCGGCCTCGATGATGACGATGCGGGTGTTGTCATTGACTTCGGTCGGTATCAGACCGAAACGCTGGCGGGTGTCGATCACCGTCACCACGTTGCCGCGCAGGTTGATGATGCCCAGCACGTAGCTTGGCGCACCCGGAACCGGAGCGATTTCGGTGTAGCGCAGCACTTCCTGCACGCGCATGACGTTGATGCCGTAGGACTCGTTGTCCAGTTTGAAGGTAACCCATTGCAGGATCGGATCATCCAAACCTTGTGCGGACGCTGACTTATTCATACCCCTGACCCCTTCAAATGCCGTTGGACACGGCGTGTGTGCTTCTTTGGCCGCACAACCGTGCGGCCGATCTTGTTCAATTAACTGCGTTGCTGGCCCGGCATCGACTTGACCGCGCCGCTGGCGATCAACTCGGCCAGTTCGGCGACGTCGAGCAACGCGCACATGTGTTCGATCACGGTGCCCGCCAACCAAGGGCGCTGGCCCCGTTGGCTGCGCCATTTGATTTCATTCGGGTCCAGGCGCAACGAGCGGCTGACTTGATGCACGGCCAGCCCCCACTCGTAGCCTTGCACCGAAATCACGTATTGCAAGCCCTGGCGGAAATCATCGCGGTAGCGGTCGGGCATCACCCAGCGCGCGGTGTCCAGCACCTTGAGGTTGCCGGCCTGGCTGGGCAGGATGCCGAGGAACCACTCCGGTTGCCCGAACAGCGGTGTCAGCTCCTGGCCTTCCAGGGAATAGATCGAGCCCAGGCACACCAGCGGCACCGCCAGGGTCAACCCGGCGACGTCGAACAGCAGGCATTCGAACGGCTCGGCGGCCCACGCCGGGCGGCCGTCGCCGGTGACCGGCGGCGGCGTGATGCTCGGCGGCAGGTGGACTTCAACCACCGGCTCGACCACCACCGGTGCGACCGGCACAGGCGCAACCACTACAGGCGCAACCACGACCGGTGGACTCGGCACCATCACCTGCGCATCACGCGCCTGTTCTTCCAGCACCGCCAACTGGAATTCATCCAGTGTGCTTTGTGCGTCTACGGCGGGTTCGAGGACCAGCAGCGGTTCCGGCAGTTCTTCCTCGGTCGCGTCCTGCAGCAAGGCATCCAGGTAGGATTCCAGTGCCAGTTGCGGCCGCGTCTTGACCTTGAGTTCGACAGGACGGTTCATCACGCCACCTGCGCCACAAGCTGTTGCGACAGCAGGTGCTTGAGCAGCGCGCGGTACGCCAGCACGCCGCGACTTTTACCGTCGAACTGCGAAGGGGTCAGGCCGGCGCGGCTGGCGTCGCGCAGGCGCGTGTCCACCGGGATATAGCCCTGCCAGATGGTGTCCGGGTAGGCATCGCGCAGTACGCGCAAGGTGCCGAGGGACGCCTGGGTGCGGCGGTCGAACAACGTCGGCACGATGCTGAACGGCAGCGCCTGTTTGCGTGAGCGGTTGATCATCGCCAGGGTGCTGACCATGCGTTCCAGGCCCTTGACCGCGAGGTGCTCGGTCTGCACCGGGATCACCAACTGCTGGCTGGCCGCCAAGGCGTTGACCATCAGCACGCCGAGCAACGGCGGGCTGTCGATGATCGCGTAGTCGAAGTCCTGCCACAGTTGCGCCAGGGTCTTGGCGATCACCAGGCCCAGGCCGCTCTGCCCCGGCGACTGGCGCTCAAGGGTGGCCAGGGCGGTGCTCGACGGCAGCAGGGAAATGCTTTCATTGCTGGTGGGCAGCAGCAGTTGCCCGGGCAGATCGCTCGGCACGCTGCCCTTGTGCAGGAACAAGTCGTAGCAGCTGTGCTCCAGCGCGTCCGGGTCGTAGCCGAAATAGCTGGTCATCGAGCCGTGGGGGTCCAGGTCGACCACGACCACGCGCTTGCCCGCCTCGGCCAGCAAGCCGGCTAAGGCGATGGAGGTGGTGGTCTTGCCGACTCCACCTTTTTGATTGGCAACTGCCCAGACTCTCATTCGGTTGATTCCTCCCGGCGGGCACAGGCGCGACCGAGACAGTGCATAGGTTATTGAGCCGGTGACGGAGAATTGACGGAGCTTTGCCGTACCGGCGGCTTTGCAAGGGCCGGTGCAGTTTGTGTGCCAGCCCGCTTCAATGCCGCGTCCGGGGTTGCATTTGCCGTGCCGGTGCCGGTCAGGCTGCGGCGCACATCCAGGTTGCGCGAGACCACCAGCACCACCCGGCGGTTGCGGGCGCGGCCTTCCGCCGTGGCGTTATTGGCCACCGGCTGGAACTCGCCGTAGCCGACCGACGCCAGGCGACCGGGGTTCACGCCCTGCATCGCGAGCATCCGCACGATGCTCGCCGCCCGGGCCGACGACAGCTCCCAGTTGGTCGGGTACTGCGCGGTACTGATGGGGATATTGTCGGTGAAGCCTTCGACGTGGATCGGGTTTTCAAACGGCTTGAGGATCGCCGCCACCTTGTCGATGATGGTGAACGCCTGGTCGCTGGGCATGGCATCGGCGCTGGCGAATAGCAGGCTCGAATTGAGCTCGATCTCCACCCACAACTCATTGCCGCGCACGGTCATCTGGTTGGAGCTGATCAAGTCGCCGAACGCGGCGCTGATATCGTCGGCGATGCTTTTCAGCGGGTCGCCGGTGCCGCCCATGCCGGCGGAGGTCTCATCGCTGTCGTTGACCAGCGGCTTGGCCGGGGTCACGGTCTTGGGCCGCTCTTCGCCGATCGGGATCGGCTTGAGCGAACGATCGGCGTCGTTGAACACGCCGATCAGCGCTTGGGAAATGACTTTGTACTTGCCTTCGTTGATCGACGAGATGGAGTACATCACCACGAAAAACGCGAACAGCAAGGTGATGAAGTCCGCGTAGGACACCAGCCAGCGTTCATGGTTGACGTGTTCTTCAGGCTCGCGACGGCGACGGCTCACAGACGATTACCTCCGCAAAACGAATCACCTGCAGGAGCGGGCTTGCTCGCGAAAAATCCGAGAGCAACGCGTTCATCCAAGATGCCCGCGTCATCGTTGACGATTTTCGCGAACAAGCTCGCTCCTACACGTTTCATGTACATCAATCCATGAAGCCCTGGAGCTTCAATTCGATGGAGCGCGGGTTCTCGCCCTCGGCAATCGACAGGATGCCTTCGAGCAACATTTCACGGTAACGCGACTGGCGCAGGGCAATCGACTTGAGCTTGCTGGCCACCGGCAACAGCACCAGGTTGGCACTCGCCACACCGTAGATGGTGGCGACAAACGCCACGGCAATGCCGCTGCCCAGTTGCGACGGATCGGCGAGGTTGCCCATCACGTGGATCAGGCCCATCACCGCACCGATGATGCCGATGGTCGGCGCGTAGCCGCCCATGCTTTCAAAGACTTTGGCGGCGTTGATATCGCGGCTTTCCTGGGTGTAGAAATCCACTTCCAGGATGCTGCGAATCGCCTCCGGCTCGGCGCCGTCCACCAGCAATTGCAGGCCTTTGCGCGCGTAGCTGTCGGGCTCGGCATCGGCCACGCCTTCCAGGCCCAGCAGGCCTTCCTTGCGTGCGGTGAGGCTCCAGTTGACCACGCGGTCGATGCCGCCGGCCAGATCGACGCGCGGCGGGAAAATAATCCAGATCAGGATCTGCATGGCACGCTTGAACGAACTCAAGGGCGACTGCAGCAATGCCGCGCCGACGGTGCCACCGATCACGATCAGCGCCGCCGGGCCGTTGGCCAGGGCGCCGAGGTGCCCGCCTTCGAGGTAGTTGCCGCCGATGATCGCGACAAACGCCATGGTGATACCGATCAGACTCAGTACATCCATCAGAGGCAGGCCTCCACCAAATGCCTGCCGATATCGTCCAGGCTGTAGATCGCGTCGGCCAGCTCAGCCTTGACGATGGCCATCGGCATGCCATAAATCACGCAACTGGCTTCGTCCTGGGCCCAGATCGCACTGCCGCCCTGCTTGAGCAGGCGCGCGCCTTCGCGACCGTCGGCGCCCATGCCGGTGAGCACCACCGCCAGAACTTTGTCGCCGTAGGACTTGGCTGCCGAACCGAAGGTGATATCCACGCAGGGTTTGTAGTTGAGGCGCTCATCGCCCGGCAGGATTTTGATCGCGCCACGGCCATCGACCATCATCTGCTTGCCCCCAGGCGCCAGCAGCGCCAGGCCAGGACGCAGGATGTCGCCATCCTCGGCTTCCTTGACGCTGATGCGGCACAGCTTGTCCAGGCGCTCGGCGAAGGCCTTGGTGAACGCGGCGGGCATGTGCTGGATCAGCACGATCGGCGCCGGGAAGTTGGCCGGCAGTTGGGTCAAGACCCGTTGCAGGGCAACCGGGCCGCCGGTCGAAGTACCAATGGCAACCAGCTTGTAGGCCTTGCGTTTCGGCGCCGGCGAATGGGCGCTTGGCGCAGGTGCCCGCACGGTTGCCGCGGCAGGCCGGGCAACCGCTGCCGGCGCCGGGCGACCGAACGCCGTGCTGGTGGGCGCCGCCGGAGCCGCGACCGGCGCAGGCGCCGGGGCGCTGAACAGGCTGCGACGGTTGCTGCGCGAAATGCTGTGGACCTTCTCGCACAGCATCTGCTTGACCTTCTCGGGGTTGCGCGAGATGTCTTCGAAATTCTTCGGCAGGAAGTCCACCGCACCGGCGTCCAGCGCATCCAGGGTGACCCGGGCGCCTTCGTGGGTCAGCGAGGAGAACATCAATACCGGGGTCGGACAGCGCTGCATGATGTGTCGGACTGCGGTGATGCCATCCATCATCGGCATCTCGTAGTCCATGGTGATCACGTCCGGCTTCAACGCAATGGCTTGATCAATCGCCTCTTTACCGTTGGTGGCCGTGCCGACCACCTGGATCGTTGGATCGGCGGAAAGAATTTCCGAGACGCGGCGGCGGAAGAAACCCGAATCGTCCACCACCAGGACCTTGACTACCATAAACACTCCGTTAGGCGGGGCAGGCAATACCGCCCTGCCCCACCAGAATCAAATACGCCGTGCGGCGTAACGCTTGAGCATGCTCGGAACATCGAGAATCAACGCGATACGACCGTCACCGGTGATGGTCGCACCCGACATGCCCGGGGTTCCCTGCAGCATTTTGCCCAAAGGCTTGATGACCACTTCTTCCTGGCCGACCAGTTGATCGACGACAAAGCCGATGCGCTGGGTGCCCACGGAGAGAATCACCACATGGCCTTCGCGCTGCTCTTCATGGGCGGCCGAGGCGACCAGCCAGCGCTTGAGGTAGAACAGTGGCAACGCTTTGTCGCGCACGATCACCACTTCCTGGCCGTCCACCACGTTGGTGCGCGACAGGTCGAGGTGGAAGATCTCGTTGACGTTGACCAGCGGGAAAGCGAAGGCCTGGTTGCCCAGCATCACCATCAGGGTCGGCATGATCGCCAGGGTCAACGGCACCTTGATGACGATCTTCGAGCCCAGGCCCTTGGTCGAGTAGATATTGATCGAACCGTTGAGCTGGCTGATCTTGGTTTTCACCACGTCCATGCCCACGCCACGGCCCGACACGTCGGAAATCTCGGTCTTGGTCGAGAAGCCCGGCGCGAAAATCAGGTTGTAGCACTCGGTGTCGGTCAAGCGGTCGGCGGCATCCTTGTCCATCACGCCACGCTTGACGGCGATACCGCGCAGGATCGCCGGGTCCATGCCTTTGCCGTCATCGGTGATCGACAGCAGGATATGGTCACCCTCTTGTTCCGCCGCCAGAATCACCTTGCCGTTACGGGACTTGCCCGCGGCCTCGCGCTCTTCCGGGGTTTCCACGCCGTGGTCGACGGCGTTGCGCACCAAGTGGACCAGCGGGTCGGCCAGGGCCTCGACAAGGTTTTTGTCGAGGTCGGTTTCTTCACCCACCAGTTCCAGGTTGATTTCTTTCTTGAGCTGGCGAGCCAGGTCACGAACCAGGCGCGGGAAGCGACCGAAGACTTTCTTGATCGGCTGCATCCGCGTCTTCATCACCGCGGTCTGCAGGTCGGCAGTGACCACGTCGAGGTTCGACACGGCCTTCTGCATGGCTTCGTCGCCACTGTTCAGGCCCAGGCGCACCAGGCGGTTACGCACCAGCACCAGTTCGCCGACCATGTTCATGATGTCGTCCAGGCGCGCGGTATCCACACGCACCGTGGTTTCGGCTTCGCTGGCAGGCTTGTCGGCCGCAGCGGCGGCCGGGGCACGCGCGGCAGCGGCAGGAGCGGCGGCAGCCGGGGCCGGGGCCGGCTTGGCGGCAGCAGGTGCCGCGGCTTTGGCCGGTGCCGGTTTGGCCGCCACCGGGGCTGCCGTCGCCGCAGCGCCAGCGGCCACTTCGGCGAACTTGCCCTTGCCGTGCAATTCGTCGAGCAGGGCTTCGAATTCGTGATCGGAAATCAGCCCGTCGCCGGCAGGTGCGGCAGCGGCAGCGGCAGCAGCCGGTGCAGCAGCAGTTGCGGCGACTTCCGGCAAGGCATCGGCAGCAAAGGAGCCCTTGCCATGCAACTGGTCGAGCAACGCTTCGAATTCGTCGTCGGTAATGTCGGTGCCGGCGGCGGCGGTGGCTGCCGGAACTTGCGAGGCACTCGCAGGTGCTTGCGCCTCAGCCGCAGGTGCAACGGCGTCGGCAGCGAACTGGCCCTTGCCGTGCAACTGATCGAGCAGGGATTCGAATTCTGCGTCGGTAATGTCTTCGCCGGTCGGCGCGGCGGGCGCGGCAACTGCAGCGACCGCTTGCGGCGCTTCGGCTTCGGCCTTGACCGCATTGAGGGAGTCGAGCAGTTGCTCGAACTCGCTGTCGGTGACATCCGCTTCGGCTTCGACCACAGGCTCCGGAGCCGCTTCCACCACCGGCGCGGCCGCGGTGTCGGCAGGTTCCGCCAGACGCGCCAGGGCGGCCAGCAGTTCCGGGGTGGCTGCGGTGATCGGGGCACGTTCGCGAACTTCGCTGAACATGCCGTTGACCGCATCCAGCGCTTCGAGAATCACGTCCATCAGCTCCGAATCAACGTGACGCTCACCCTTGCGCAGGATGTCGAACACGTTCTCGGCGATGTGGCAGCACTCCACCAGCTCATGGAGCTGGAGGAAGCCGGCGCCCCCTTTTACAGTGTGAAAACCGCGAAAAATTGCATTGAGCAGGTTCGCATCATCCGGTCGGCTTTCCAGCTCGACCAGTTGTTCGGACAGTTGCTCTAAAATTTCGCCGGCCTCTACAAGGAAATCCTGAAGGATTTCTTCATCGGCGCCGAAGCTCATGGGTGTGCTCCTTAGAAGCCTAAACTGGATAACAGGTCATCTACGTCATCCTGACCTGACATAACGTCTTCACGTTTATCGGCATGAATCTGCGGACCTTCACCCTTGGCGAGATGTTTTTGTGGATCTTTTTCCGAGAGGATCGCTTCGCGGTCATGTTCGATGCCGGCGAAACGATCAACTTGGCCTGCCATAAGCACCAATTTGAGCAAGTTGCTTTCCACTTCGGTGACCAATTGGGTCACGCGCTTGATCACCTGACCGGTGAGGTCCTGGTAATCCTGGGCGAGCAGAATGTCATTGAGGTTGCTGGACACCGTGTGGTTGTCCTGTTCGCTGCGCGACAGGAAACCCTCGACCCGACGGGCCAACTCACGAAACTCCTCAGCCCCCACTTCCCGACGCATGAAGCGGCCCCAGTCAACGCTGAGGGCCTGGGCTTCGTTGGCCATGCCGTTGACCAGAGGCGTGGCGTTTTCCACCAGGTCCATGGTGCGGTTGGCCGCCGCTTCAGTCAGCCTGACCACATAGGACAGGCGCTCAGTGGCATCGGTGATTTGCGAAATTTCTTCAGCCTGGGGCATGTGCGGGTCAATCTGAAAATTGACGATCGCACTGTGCAGCTCGCGCGTGAGCTTGCCCACTTCCTGATACAGGCCGCGGTCACGGGTCTGGTTAAGCTCATGGATTAACTGCACCGCGTCGCCGAACTGGCCTTTTTCAAGGCTCTCGACCAGTTGGTGAGCATGCTTTTTCAGGGTCGACTCAAAGTCCCCCTGTGACGTTTCTTTATGCTCCATAGCTCCCCCGCGATGGCATTAGCCGTGGATGCGTTCGAAGATTTTTTCGATCTTCTCTTTCAAGGCCAATGCAGTGAATGGCTTGACCACGTAGCCGTTGACCCCGGCCTGGGCGGCTTCGATGATCTGCTCACGCTTGGCTTCGGCGGTCACCATCAACACGGGAAGGCTGCGCAGTTTTTCATCGGCGCGCACATGGCGCAGCAAGTCGATACCGGTCATGCCGGGCATGTTCCAGTCGGTTACCAGAAAGTCGATGCTCCCGCTGTTGAGGATCGGAATCGCCGTAAGGCCGTCATCCGCCTCGACCGTGTTGGTGAACCCCAGGTCACGCAACAGGTTTTTTATGATCCGCCGCATCGTTGAGAAGTCATCAACGATGAGGATTTTCATGTTCTTGTCCAATTCGACCTCCAAGCAGTCTTAAAACGCGTCCAGCACCTGGACGCGCCATTTCAATCAACAGGCGTTACACAAAAAGGACTGCCCAGGGCACCACGAAACTCACCCGCGAAAACCAAGGGCCTCGCGGTAGTGTCTGCAGTGTCCCCACACTGCCTGTCAGCGCGCGCGCCACTCTCCCAGGCGTCCCCGCAAGCGGGCTGCGCACTGGCTGTGCAGCTGGCTGACACGCGATTCGCTGACCCCCAGGACCTCACCGATTTCCTTGAGGTTCAGCTCTTCGTCGTAGTACAGCGCCAACACCAGTCGCTCACGCTCCGGCAGATTGGCAATCGCGTCCGCCAGCGCCCCCTGAAAGCGTTCATCTTCCAGGTCGCGCGACGGTTCGAGATGAGCACTCGCGCCGTCCTCGTGCAGCCCTTCGTGTTCGCCGTCCTGCAACAGGTCGTCGAAACTGAACAGGCGGCTGCCCAAGGTATCGTTCAAAATCCCGTAATAATCGTCGAGACTCAATTGGAGTTCGGCCGCAACTTCGTGATCTTTAGCGTCGCGACCGGTTTTTGCTTCAATTGCACGAATTGCGTCACTGACCATGCGCGTATTGCGGTGTACCGAACGCGGCGCCCAATCCCCTTTACGCACTTCATCGAGCATCGCACCACGGATACGGATACCCGCATACGTCTCGAAACTCGCACCCTTGCTCGCGTCGTATTTGGTCGATACTTCGAGCAGGCCGATCATGCCGGCCTGGATCAAGTCTTCGACCTGGACACTGGCGGGCAGGCGTGCCAGCAAGTGATAGGCAATGCGCTTGACCAGCGGCGCATAGCGCTCGATCAATTCGCCCTGACGGTCACGTGCCGAATTTTTGTAAAGGTTATAGCCGCTGGCTGTCATAGCACCGGTCCTGCGCTCGTCTGATGCACCAATCGCTCGACGAAAAACTCCAGATGCCCCCGAGGGTTGGCGGGCAACGGCCAGGTATCGACCTTCTGAGCAATAGCCTTGAACGCCAACGCGCATTTCGAACGAGGGAACGCTTCGTAGACCGCACGCTGCTTTTGCACGGCCTTGCGTACACACTCGTCATAGGGAACTGCGCCGACGTATTGTAAGGCGACATCGAGAAAGCGATCAGTGACCTTGGTCAACTTGGCGAACAGGTTGCGTCCTTCCTGCGGGCTCTGGGCCATGTTGGCCAGCACGCGGAAGCGGTTCATGCCGTAGTCGCGGTTGAGCAGTTTGATCAGGGCGTAGGCGTCGGTGATCGAGGTGGGTTCATCGCAGACCACCAGCAGGACTTCTTGCGCGGCGCGCACGAAGCTGACCACGGACTCGCCAATCCCGGCGGCGGTGTCGATCACCAGCACGTCGAGGTTGTCGCCGATATCGCTGAACGCCTGGATCAGGCCGGCATGCTGCGCAGGGCTCAAGTGGACCATGCTCTGGGTGCCCGAGGCGGCCGGCACGATGCGGATGCCTCCAGGGCCCTGCAGCAGCACGTCGCGCAGCTCGCAGCGACCCTCGATCACATCGGCGAGGGTGTGTTTGGGCGTGAGCCCCAGCAAAACGTCAACGTTCGCCAACCCAAGGTCAGCATCCAGCAGCATGACACGACGGCCAAGCTCTGCCAGGGCCAGGGACAAATTCACTGACACGTTAGTTTTCCCGACGCCACCTTTGCCGCCGGTCACCGCGATCACCTGTACGGGATGCATGCTGCCCATTTTAATTCTTTACCTTGTCTTGCTTAGACGCAGGCTACATGGCTTGGCCGCGTGAATCGCTTGCAGACCATCGATGTAGATACATTTCATGGTGTTCATGCTGCCTCAACCCACCCGCTTTGCCGGGTTGTGGTAAAGGTCAGCGAACATATCGGCCATCGCTTCCTCGCTAGGCTCTTCTTGCATTTGCACGCTGACGGCACGGCTGACCAACTGATGACGGCGCGGCAGATGCAAATCATCCGGAATCCGCGGCCCGTCGGTCAGGTAGGCGACCGGAAGTTCATGACTGATAGCCAGGCTCAGCACCTCGCCCAGGCTCGCGGTTTCGTCGAGCTTGGTGAGGATGCATCCGGCCAGGCCGCAGCGCTTGTAGCTATGGTACGCAGCGGTAAGAACTTGTTTTTGGCTGGTGGTTGCAAGCACCAGGTAATTTTTTGCCTTGATGCCACGCCCGGCCAGGCTCTCCAGCTGCATGCGCAACGCCGGATCGCTGGCTTGCAGGCCGGCGGTATCGATCAGCACCACACGTTTGCGCAGCAACGGATCGAGGGCGTTGGCCAGGGACTGGCCCGGGTCGACGTGGGTCACCGACACATTGAGGATGCGGCCCAGGGTCTTGAGTTGCTCCTGGGCACCGATGCGGTAGCTGTCCATGCTTACCAGCGCGATGTTCTGGGCGCCGTACTTGAGCACGTAGCGCGCCGCCAGCTTGGCCAGCGTGGTGGTCTTGCCCATGCCGGCAGGGCCGACCATGGCGATCACGCCGCCCTCTTCCAGGGGTTCGAGTTCCGGGGTGACGATCATCCGCGCCAGGTGGGCCAGCAACATGCGCCAGGCCTGGCGAGGCTCTTCGATTTCGGTGGTCAGCGCCAGCAGGTCGCGAGACAACGGGCCGGACAGGCCGATGCGTTGCAGGCGACGCCACAGGTTGGCCTGTTGCGGCTTGCTGCCTTGCAGTTGGGTCCAGGCCAGCGAACCGAGCTGCACTTCCAGCAGCTCGCGCAGGCCGTTGAGCTCAAAGCGCATCGAGTCGAACACACGCTGGTCGACTGCGGCGGCCGGGGCAGGCGCGGCAGGACGCGGCGGTTCGATGAACGTCGGCTCGACCAGCGGCTCGGCGGCAGTCAGCGGCAGGCCGGCGAACAACTGGCGATTGGTGGTCGCATCGCTGTCACCGCGCATGCTCAGTTCGGCCTGGGCCGAGACAATGCGCGAGGCCGTCTTGCGCAGCTCGTCTTCAAGCTCCATGTTCGGGACACGCGGGGCCAGCGCCGAAGGGGTGTAATCCAGGGCAGCCGTCAGCTCGACACCGCCGGCAATACGACGGTTACCGATAATCGCAGCGTCGGCGCCCAGCTCGTCACGTACCAGTTTCATGGCCTGACGCATATCGGCGGCGAAAAAACGCTTTACTTGCATAACCCACTACCTCAGCCGTTGGGCCCTACTGTCGCGACGATAGTCACTTGCTTGTTGTCAGGGATTTCCTGATAAGCCAAAACGTGCAAATTCGGCACTGCCAGGCGTCCAAACCGCGACAACATCGCCCGGACCGGGCCTGCCACCAGCAGAATCACCGGCTGGCCCTGCATTTCCTGACGCTGCGCTGCTTCGATCAATGAACGCTGCAGTTTTTCAGCCATGCTTGGCTCCAGCAGAACGCCCTCTTCCTGGCCCTGTCCTGCCTTCTGAATACTATTGAGCAATATTTGTTCCAACCTTGGCTCCAAGGTGATCACAGGCAGCTCAGACTCAATCCCTACAATGCTTTGTACGATAGCGCGGGATAATCCAACGCGCACGGCGGCCACCAACGCGGCAGTATCTTGACTCTTGGCGGCATTGTTGGCGATGGCCTCGGCGATGCTGCGAATGTCGCGCACCGGCACCTGTTCGGCCAGCAGCGCCTGCAGCACCTTGAGCAATTGCGACAGCGACAGCACGCCCGGCACCAGCTCTTCGGCGAGCTTGGGCGAGGCTTTGGCCAGCAAACCCATTAGTTGCTGGACTTCTTCGTGGCCGATCAGCTCGTGGGAGTGCTTGTACAGAATCTGGTTGAGGTGCGTGGCGACCACGGTGCTGGCGTCCACCACGGTGTAGCCGAGGGACTGCGCCTGACTGCGCTGGCTGACTTCGATCCAGACCGCCTCCAGACCAAAAGCCGGATCTTTGGCGGTTATACCGTTCAACGTGCCGAACACCTGGCCCGGGTTGATCGCCAGCTCGCGGTCGGGGTAGATCTCCGCTTCGGCGAGGATCACGCCCATCAGGGTCAGGCGGTAGGCGCTGGGGGCCAGGTCGAGGTTGTCACGGATATGCACAGTGGGCATCAGGAAGCCCAGGTCCTGGGACAGCTTCTTGCGCACGCCCTTGATCCGCGCGAGCAATTGGCCGCCCTGGTTGCGGTCGACCAACGGGATCAGGCGGTAGCCGACTTCCAGGCCGATCATGTCGATCGGGGTCACATCGTCCCAGCCCAACTCCTTGGTTTCCTGGGCGCGGGCCGGCGACGGCAGCAGTTCCTGCTGGCGCGCGATTTCTTGCTGGGCCTTCACCTTGACCAAGTTCTGCTTTTTCCAGAACAGGTAGGCGCCACCGGCGGCCATCGCCGCCATGCTCAAGAACGAGACGTGGGGCATGCCGGGCACAATGCCCATGATCGCCATGATGCCCGCCGCCACGGCCAGCGCCTTGGGCGAGGCGAACATCTGCCGGCTGATCTGCTTGCCCATGTCTTCGGAGCCCGACGCACGGGTCACCATGATCGCCGCAGCTGTGGATAACAACAGTGATGGCAATTGCGCCACTAAACCGTCACCGATGGTCAGCAGGGCGTAGACCTTGCCCGCATCGCCGAAGGTCATGCCGTGCTGGAAGATCCCGACCGCCATGCCGCCGATCAGGTTGATGAACAGAATCAACAGGCCGGCGATGGCGTCACCGCGCACGAATTTGCTGGCACCGTCCATGGAACCGTAGAACTCGGCCTCCTGGGCCACTTCCAGGCGGCGCGATTTGGCCTGGTTCTGGTCGATCAGGCCGGCGTTGAGGTCGGCGTCGATGGCCATCTGTTTGCCGGGCATGGCGTCGAGGGTAAAGCGCGCGCTCACCTCGGAAATCCGCCCGGCGCCCTTGGTCACTACCACGAAGTTGATGATCATCAGGATCGCGAACACCACGATACCGACCACGTAGTTACCGCCGATCACCACCTCACCGAAGGCCTGGATCACCTTACCGGCGGCGGCATGCCCGTCCTGGCCGTGGAGCATGACCACGCGGGTCGACGCTACGTTCAACGCCAGCCGCAACAGCGTGGCGATCAGCAGAATGGTGGGAAACACCGCGAAATCCAGCGGCCGCAACGCATAGACGCAGACCAGCAGGACCACGACGGACAAGGCGATGTTGAAGGTGAAGAACACGTCGAGCAGGAACGGCGGCATCGGCAACATCATCATTGCCAGCATCACCAGCAACAACAACGGCACACCCAGATTGCCCCGCGAGAGGTCAGTCAGGGTGCTGCGGGCCGTGCTGAGCATTTGAGAGCGATCTACCACCGGTACTCCTCGCATCCTTGAAGCAAACTTTTGACGCCGGGAGGCGTCCTGGAGGCGCTATTGCAAGAAGCCTTCCAACTTTTGTTTTGCGACTCAGATCGCGAGGCAGTGGCGCGTGCGGACTGACAGGGCACAGGGATTTGCGCGGGCGGACCGACTCAAACGTGGGAGCCGGCTTGCCCGCTCCCACATATCGATCTGCGGACACCCGCTGCTGACAGAGAAATCTTCGACGAAGATGAGGGTTGCCGCGCGCGTGCTCAGAGCACGCGCACGCCAATGGCTCGTAGGTCTTTTGCGCCTTTTGGGCCTAGCATGACTTCGTATTCCACCCGCTGACCTTCTTCGAGCACGGTGAGGTCACTACCCCTGAATGATGAGACGTGGACATAAAGATCAGGCCCCCCTCCGTCCGGCGTAATGAACCCAGAGCCTTTCTCAACGTTGAAGAACTTCACGGTGCCTGTTTCCATTTCCTTTCTCCTGCCTACCCATCAGAACCCGAAGCCCTATCAAACCTCCAAGCGCTGACGATGGCTACTGTCAAAGTTAACAGGTAGACGCTGACGCCAAGTGGTAAGCACGTCAGGCACACGATCAGCGCCACTTTCGGGCTTGGTATGTACGCCGTAAGCGTCGAATCACCGATACCCCTTTTCACTAAGTTTTGACACTGGGAGGCGACTTGGAAGCGGGGCGGCAAGAAGCCTTCCAACTGCTGCTTGAGGGTGACCAGATGAGGGAGTTCATAGACAGGTGCGTTGCGATATCGGCCAGCGAGTGTATTCACCAACTGACCGAAATCGAAGTAATGAAGCAAAGATCAATCGTGGCCCTTATCAATCAATGTAAACACCAACGTTTTTACCTGAAAAGTGGAGTTGTACTTGCAAATCAGCTTGATATTCGGATACATGCTCGGATCAAGGCGATAGGCATCCCATCCTCCAGTCATGCCCACGGGCTGTGGGATTTTTACAGGATCACTCCATTCTAGAGGGGCGCCGAAATGAGACCGGATGTCAGATTTTGTCATCATAGAGGTGAGCGGCTTGGGTAGACCGCCTTTGTACTCAACCGTGGAGGGAGTGCTTTTAATCAGAGTGATGAATAGCGTTTCCAGTCGCTTGGTTTCAGCCCAAAAACTCAGGGATAGGCCTAATGTTGGTTCTAGATATAATCGATCCCGCCCTTCATAGAGTTCCCGTAGCGGCTGGCTCGGTATCAGCCCCTCGGCAATCAAAACTTCGTAGCGCCTGCCAAGACTCTTGATCCAGCCCTCGATAGTTGTTGCATTCATCAATACCACCCCTGTTCTTTGTTGAGCCTATGCAGTTGCTCTCGAGCCACTTCAACGCCGGCTTCGGTGAAGCCCTCGGCCCAGGCGCCAAGGTCGCTGCCGCGTGTTCCGGCGACCCTCCCGACAGCGCCCGCAGTGCCGGTCGAAGCCATGACGGCCGTGGTGCCAAAGTTTGTCGCGTGTTCAGGGCTGGTTCCTGCCGCCGTGGAACCGACCGGCACCGAAACGCATGACTTGGCGAACACACACGCATCAGCGGCACGATTCATTATGCCGGGGGTGGATAAGTTGGAAACGGGCGGGTTGGGGGTGCTTGGTCCGGTCCAAGTGAAGGCGACACGCTGGGGTTGCGTTTCGAACACCTGACACTTGAAGCGCTGGCAGGCGATCAGCTCCGGTGGCGGGTCGCATTTGCACAGACAGAGATCGCCCTCTAGCGCCGCTTGTTTGCCGCCCCAGTCTTCGTGCAGGTGAGGCCCAACGAGCGCGATGACGCCTTCAGTGCCGCATGCCGGACAAGCGACCCGGTCACCCTCCCTGGCGATCATTTGGCCGTTGAAGCTGGTGCGCTCCAGGCCACTGATCACTTTGCCGCCTGCTGTGGTCGTCGCGCCAGTGGTGATGTTGTAGCGCTTCACATCTGGCTCTCTACGCGATATCCAGGCTGCAGAAGGTCAGGGATGCCATCGTCGTCCGCGTATTCCACCACCTGAGCCAGGTTTTGCAGGTTGCTGATCAGTGTGTTATCGGAGCTGTTCATGTCACTTCCTTTTTTTGCGTGCAGAGGCCTCACACACCATCGTGGTGTTGAGTCGTGCAGAGGGGATCGCGCCGGGAGTGGCGCCAGGAAGAGGCTGCTGAATGATGAAGGACCAAACAACTGACCGTTCGGCTAGGTGTTTGTAAAAACAGAAACTTCCGACAAGTGTTTGAGGTTGTCCCTAGGAAACTCGCTCTCTAGTCTCCGTACTTCGCTGCACGCGCAGCGGTCGGGCGTCGCGGCCCATGTAAATTCAGGCGCAAAGTGCCATTGTCCGCTTTCAGTTGACGTCTTTTTATCGTCTACTGTGCGGCGCTATGGTGGCTGTGCGCGGGATACCTTCGGGTATGCCGGTTTCCTGATTCCGGTCCGCGAACCTGCGTACAGCTGCCACCCCATCGCATCGCGGCGATCAGTGGCAGCTCCACTTAAATCAGGAGCGTCACAATGGTTGAACCAACCCCAAATCCCCCGCGCGGCACCAATACCCCACCCACCGTGCTGTTCACCCTCATCGACGGCATCAGCACCGAAGACCTGCTGGTCAACCTCACCGAAACCCTGGCTTGCGCACACGCCCTGACCTGCGACTTCGCCTTTGATCTGGAAGGATCACGGCGAGAAGGGGCGCTGGGAATTGCGCAATTGGTTGAGGTAGCGCGGTTATTGGCCGAGCGAGTACTGGATGACATCGAGCCATCAGCCGAGACAGAACTGGGTAAACCCTAGACAGGCATCCAACCCAGTGATCGTTCCCGCCAGTGGGAACGATCAACTTTTGCTTCAAGGGGGCAGAACGCTGATGGGCGCGGCGAAGGGATGCTATCAGTGGCGATCTTTATACAGGACGCACATTCTCGGCCTGCGGGCCTTTTTGGCCCTGCGTCACGTCGTATTCCACTTTTTGATTTTCTTCCAAACTTTTGAAACCGGTGCCGGTGATTGCTGAATAGTGGACAAACACGTCCGTGCTGCCGTCGTCGGGAGAAATAAAACCAAACCCCTTCTCCGCGTTAAACCATTTCACAGTGCCCGTTGCCATGGCCGTTCTCCGTACACTTCAATTAAGAACTTACACAGGTGTCGTCAGATCAGTTGAATGTCGCATGCATAGATGCCCGCCGGTCGATGGATCATCCAAAACTGCACTTTCTGCCCCTCCGAAAGCAGGCATCCATCCGAACTGCACAGATCTACCAACACATCGTCTCCCCCACTATCCAACGCAATCGAACCCAATCCGGTCTGCTGGTCATAAGACTTAACCCGGCCTGTGAATAGCTGCATCGCCCCACTCCCGGCATTTTACTTCGCAGTACCTGAGGCAATAGAACCGCGAGAAGGCGAAAGTGACGACTGTCAAAGTTGACAGGTCAGGAAGGTTTACGACGAATGGCACGGTGCCAATTTGAACAGTTGGTCAGGAATCGCGCCGCAAATCCGGCGGAATCGGCAGGTCCTTGAGCGGATCGGGGCGCTTGCCTTTGCCCGCACGGTACTGGCGGATCTGGTAGACGTAGGCCAATACCTGGGCCACGGCCAGGTACAGCCCGGCGGGGATTTCCTGGTCGAGGTCGGTGGAGTAGAAGATCGACCGCGCCAGTTCCGGCGACTCCAGCAACAGGATGTCGTTGGCCACGGCGATTTCGCGGATTTTCAGCGCCGTGAAATCGCTGCCCTTGGCCAGCAGCATCGGCGCGCCGCCCTTCTCCGGGTCGTACTTGAGGGCCACGGCGTAGTGGGTCGGGTTGGTGATCACCACGTCGGCGTCGGGCACCGAAGCCATCATCTTGCGCTGGGACATTTCGCGCTGCAGTTGGCGAATGCGCTGCTTGACCTCGGGGCGGCCTTCCTGATCCTTGTGTTCGTCGCGCACTTCCTGCTTGGTCATCAGCAGTTTCTTGTGGCTTTCCCACAGCTGGATCGGCGCATCCACGGCGGCGATCAGGATCAGCCCGGCGGCCATCCACAACGCACTCCAGCCCACCACTTGCACGCTGTGGATGATCGCCGACTCCAGCGGCTCATGGGCGATGCGCAGCAGGTCATCGATGTCGGAGGACAATACCACCAACGCCACGAACAGAATCAGGATGAACTTGGCCAGGGCCTTGAGCAGTTCCACCAACGCCTTGGTGGAAAACATGCGCTTGAGCCCGGCGGCGGGGTTCATGCGGCTGAATTTTGGCGCCATGCTGTTCGCGGCGAACAGCCAGCCGCCAAGGGCGACGGGGCCGATCAGCGCGGCCAGGAGCAAGGTGATCAAAATCGGCTGCACGGCCAGGATCGCGATTTTCCCCGAATGCAGCAGGTACTGCCCCATGGCGCCGGGGCTGAGCAGCACTTCACGGGGCAGGCTGAAGTTGAGTTTCATCAACTCCATCAGGTCGAGCGCCAGGCCGCCGCCGTAGATCAGCAAGGCGCCGGCACCGGCCATCATCGTCGCGACGGTGTTGAGCTCTTTGGAGCGGGCAATCTCGCCCTTTTCCCGGGAGTCCTTTTTACGTTTCTCCGTGGGGTCTTCTGTTTTGTCCTGACCACTCTCGCTCTCGGCCATGGCTCAGCGCGCCCGTGCCAGATCACGTAAGAACTGCAAGGCGTCGCTCGCCAGCGGTTGATACTGATTGAGAATGTCGGCCATGCCGATCCAGAAAATCCCCATGCCCAACACCAGGGTCAACGGGAAACCGATAGAGAAGATATTCAGCTGCGGCGCCGCGCGGGTCATCACCCCAAACGCGATGTTGACCACCAGCAGCGCGGTGATCGCCGGCAGCACCAGCAACAGCGAAGCACCCAACACCCAACTGAGGCGCCCCACCAGTTCCCAGAAGTGATTGACCACCAACCCAGAGCCGACCGGCAAGGTGGTGAAACTTTCGGTCAGCACCTCGAACACCACCAGGTGGCCGTTCATGGCCAGGAACATCAAGGTCACCAGCATGGTCAGGAATTGCCCGATCACCGCCGCCGACACGCCGTTGGTGGGGTCGACCATCGACGCAAAACCCATACCCATCTGGATCGAGATGATTTGCCCGGCGATCACGAATGCCTGGAAGAACAGTTGCAGGGAGAAGCCCAGCAGCGAGCCGATCAGGATCTGCTCGGCAATCAGCATCAGCGCACTGAGGTCCAGCGCATTGACCGCAGGCATCGGCGGCAAGCCCGGCACCAGCACCACGGTGATCGCCACCGCGAAGTACAGCCGGATGCGCCGTGGTACCAGGGTGGTGCCGAACACCGGCATGCTCATCAGCACCGCCGTGACCCGGAACAGCGGCAAGATAAACGACGCGACCCAGGTGCTGATCTGGGTGTCGGTCAACGCCAGCAGCGATTGCATGCGGTCAGCCGATCAACTGCGGAATACTGCCGTACAGCTGCAGGATATATTCCATGAAGGTTTGCACCAGCCACGGGCCGGCGACAATCAACGTGACCAGCATCACCAGCAGGCGCGGCAGGAAGCTCAGGGTTTGTTCGTTGATCTGGGTCGCGGCCTGGAACATCGCCACCAACAGGCCAACCAACAGGCTCGGCACCACCAGCACGGCAACCATCATCGTGGTCAGCCACAACGCTTCACGGAACAGGTCGACGGCAACTTCTGGGGTCATAGCCCTACACTCCGCCGAAACTGCTGGCCAACGTGCCGATGATCAGTGCCCAGCCGTCCACCAGCACAAACAGCATGATCTTGAACGGCAACGAGATGATCAGCGGCGACAGCATCATCATCCCCATGGCCATCAGCACGCTCGCCACCACCAAGTCGATGATCAGGAACGGGATAAAGATCATGAAACCGATCTGGAACGCCGTCTTCAGTTCCGAGGTGACGAACGCCGGCACCAGGATCGTCAGCGGCGCCTGGTCCGGCGTGGCGATGTCGGTGCGCTTGGACAGGCGCATGAACAGCTCAAGGTCGCTGGAGCGGGTCTGCGACAGCATGAAGTCCTTGATCGGACCTTGGGCCTTGTCGATGGCGTCTTGCGCCGTGAGCTTTTCCGCGAGGTAAGGCTGCAGGGCTTGCTGGTTCACCTTGTCGAAGACCGGCGCCATGATGAACATCGTCAAGAACAGCGCCATGCCCGTGAGGATCTGGTTCGATGGCGTCTGTTGCAGGCCCAGGGCCTGACGCAGGATCGAGAACACGATAATGATGCGGGTGAAGCTGGTCATCAGCATGACAAACGCCGGGATAAAACTCAGCGCCGTCATGATCAGCAGGATCTGCAGGCTGACCGAATACTCCTGGGCCCCGGCCGCGTTGGTGCCAAGCGTAATCGCCGGGATCGACAACGGGTCGGCGGCGAACGCCAATGGCGCGGCCAGCCACAGCATGAGCGTCAATAAAACGCGCATTACTTCTTATCCTTCTGATCCTTGCCCAGCAACTCCATCAGGCGTTGGGCGAATTCTGGCGTGGCGGCTTGGGTCGGGGCGACGTTGACCGGGGTCTTGAGCACATGCAGCGGGGTGATGCGGCCGGGGGTGAGGCCCAGCA
Source organism: Pseudomonas veronii (assembly GCF_002028325.1). Classification (NCBI taxonomy): domain Bacteria; kingdom Pseudomonadati; phylum Pseudomonadota; class Gammaproteobacteria; order Pseudomonadales; family Pseudomonadaceae; genus Pseudomonas; species Pseudomonas veronii. The sequence goes on from NZ_CP018420.1 coordinate 4,980,916, forward strand.
GGATCTGTTCCTCGCCCACCTGCACCAGCACCAGCCGATCACGCGGGCCGAGGGCGCGCGAGCCGATCATCTCGATGACCTGGGCGTTGCCCGGGCCAATGTTCTGCACCCGACGCATCAGCCAGGCCAGCACGAAAATCAGCCCGACCACCAGCAGAAGGCCCAGTACCAGTTGGGTCAACTGACCGCCGATACCGCTGCTCACCACCGGTGCCGCCGCCTGCGCGACCGGCTCGGCCGCGAGGGCGCTCAATGGCAGCGCCAGCAACAGTCCCGCCATCGAATACTTCATGTCAGCGCAGCTTCTTGATGCGTTCGCTCGGGCTGATCACGTCGGTCAGGCGAATGCCGAACTTTTCGTTGACCACCACCACTTCGCCATGGGCGATCAGCGTGCCGTTGACCAGCACGTCCAGCGGCTCGCCGGCCAGGCGGTCAAGCTCGATCACCGAGCCCTGGTTGAGCTGCAGCAGGTTGCGGATGTTGATGTCGGTGCTGCCGACTTCCATGGAGATCGACACCGGGATGTCGAGAATCACGTCCAGGTTCGGGCCGTCGAGGCTCACCGGGTCGTTGTTCTTCGGCACGCTGCCGAATTCTTCCATGGGCAGGCGGTTACTGGCCGGTGCAGTAGAGGCATCGGCCGCCAGCAGCGCGTCGATATCGTCCTGGCCGACATCGCCGGTTTCTTCCAGGGCCGCAGCCCATTCGTCGGCCAGGGCCTGGTCTTCGGCGGAAGTGTTTTCGTGTTCGGTAGCCATTACATGTCCTCGGCGGAGCAAACATTCATAAATAGGGGTGCATCAATACGGGTGACTCAACGCCGGTTGATCGGCTCCACCACTTGCAGCGCCAGGTTGCCCTTGTGGGAACCGAGCTTGACCTTGAACGACGGCACGCCGTTGGCGCGCATGATCAGTTCTTCCGGCAACTCGACGGGAATCACGTCGCCCGGTTGCATGTGCAAGATATCCCGCAGGCGCAACTGACGACGCGCCACGGTGGCGCTCAGCGGCACGTCGACGTCCAGCAGGTCTTCGCGCAGGGCCTTGACCCAGCGTTCATCCTGATCGTCGAGGTCGGACTGGAAGCCGGCATCGAGCATTTCGCGCACCGGCTCGATCATCGAGTACGGCATGGTCACGTGCAGGTCACCGCCACCGCCATCGAGTTCGATGTGGAACGTCGACACCACAATCGCTTCGCTGGGGCCGACGATGTTGGCCATGGCCGGGTTCACTTCCGAGTTGATGTACTCGAAGTTGACTTCCATGATCGCCTGCCAGGCTTCCTTCAAGTCGATGAAGGCCTGCTCCAGCACCATCCGCACCACTCGCAGTTCCGTGGGGGTGAATTCCCGGCCTTCGATCTTGGCGTGACGGCCGTCGCCGCCGAAGAAGTTGTCCACCAGCTTGAACACCAGTTTGGCGTCGAGGATGAACAACGCCGTGCCGCGCAATGGCTTGATCTTGACCAGGTTGAGGCTGGTAGGCACGTACAGCGAGTGTACGTATTCACCGAACTTCATCACCTGCACGCCGCCCACCGCCACGTCCGCCGAGCGGCGCAGCATGTTGAACATGCTGATGCGGGTGTAACGGGCGAAACGCTCGTTGATCATTTCCAGGGTCGGCATGCGTCCACGGACGATGCGATCCTGGCTGGTCAGGTCATAACTTTTGACGCTGCCGGGTTCGGCAGCCGTTTCGGTCTGTACCAGACCATCGTCCACGCCATGCAGCAGCGCATCGATTTCATCCTGGGACAGCAGGTCTTGCACGGCCATGTGGTGATCCTACTGCAATACGAAATTAGTGAAGAGCGCCTGCTCGACCACCACTTTGCCGAGCTCTTTCTGGGCCACTTCCTGCACGCTGGCAGTGACCTTCTGGCGCAGCATTTCCTGGCCCACCGGGGTGGCCAGGTTGTCGAAGCTTTGCGCGGAAAACAACATCACCAGGTTGTTGCGGATCACCGGCATATGCACCTTGAGCGCATCAAGGTCCGCCTGGTTGCGCGCCAGCAAGGTGATGCTCACCTGCAGGTAGCGTTGACGACCGTTCTGGTTGAAGTTGGCGACAAAGGCCGGAAGCATCGGTTCGAAGATTGCCGGTTGCTTGACGTTGCTGGCAGTTTCGGCGGCGGGCGCCGGTTTGCTCGCACTGCTGTGCATGATGTACCAAGTGCCGCCCACAGAGGCGCCGATGGCCAGGACCAGGGCCAGGACAATCAACAGGATAAGCTTGAGCTTACCCTTGCCTGCAGGTGCTTTTGCTGCGTCGTCGCTCTTCGCCATGCCAATAATCCGTCACTATTCGGGGATTCATAGATCTACGGAAAGGCAAGAGCAAGTGTTATGCCAGAGTTGTCAGGCAGAGCAGGACAGCGGCCATGCCCCCTCCCACCTTTGGATTGCGATCGACTCAGGCCAGGCTTAATGGTCGTGATCATCAGGGGCAAGCCCCCTCCCACACTCAGGCCGGTGTTGGCCCTGAATCAGGCGTAGTAGTCGACGGCGCTGGAGCCGATCACGGTGGACGTCACCGGCGCGACGGCCGCTGCCACTTCGGCGTGATCGGCAACGTCGCCGTTGTCACCCCGACCGCCACGGCCACTGACACCGTTCGCCTGGTTCTGTTGCTGTTGGCCCTGGCCCTGCCAGCCGCGGGATTGGTCGGACACGTTGACGTCGACCTGCCCCATGCCCTGCTGGGCGAACATCTCGCGCAACCGGCCGGACTGGCTTTCCAGCGCGTCACGCACCACGGCGTGACCGCTCATGAACGTGACCTGGGCCTGCTGGTCCGCTGTCATGTTGACCTTGATATCCAGGCGCCCGAGTTCGGCCGGTTGCAGCTGGATCTCCGCCGACTTGAGGTTGGCGCTGGACAGGTACATCACGCGGTTGACGATTTCCTCGGTCCAGCCGCTCTGGTGCATGGCCAGCGGTGCGTTGGTCACCGGCGGCAACGCGTTGGCGGTTTTCGGCGTGGCGGCCTGGGTCAGCGCGGCCAGGCGGTTGGCGAAGTCATCGACACGGGTGTCGCTGCTGGCGCCCTTCAAATCCTTGAGGCCTTCTTCGATCAACCCGCCAAAGGCTTTGTCGCCGCCCTGGTCGGTGCTGTCCTTGCTGGCTTGCTGATCCACCATGTTAGCCAGGCCCGTGGCGAAGTTCTGCGCGACAGTCGGCTGGTCCTGGGACGTCGGCGCGGCTTTCTGCGGCGTCTGGCTGCTGGCCGACACATGGCCGCCCTGCTCCATCGCCAGGCGTACCGCCGGCAGGGCGTCCAGAGGGTCTGCCGCGGGATCGAAGGCTGGCTTGGCCGCATCGGTCACTGCCGGCGGTGTCGTGACCAGCGGCTGGGCCTTGTCATCCTTGGCGGCGGCCGGGGCTGGCGTTTCCACCGGCACCGGCACAGCAACTGGCGTGACCGTGACAATCAACGCGGGGTCAACCACCGGCGCAACCGTCGGGTCTGCCGCGGGCTGCTGCGCCAGGGCCGGGTCGGCGGGCGGGGTTTGATCACTGCTGGCGCTGTCGGCCGGCTTGGCCGGCGGGTCGGCAGGCAAGGGTTTGCCGCTATCGGCAACCGCTGGCGTACCGGCGGCAGGTTTATCGTTGTTCGCGACAGGCTTATCGTTGCCGGCAACCGGTTTGGCACTCGCGTCGGCAGGCTTGTCGCGCGTGGGTTTGGCCGAGTTGTCGTCGGCCTTGGCCGAGGGCTTCGAACCTTGGCTGGCGAACACCTGAGCAAAGCCAGGGCCCTTATCCCGTGGCTCCGCAGCCGCCGCCGGTGGATTGGCGGCAGGCGCTTGAGGCTTGGCCGCGGAGGCAGCCTGAAGGAGCGAATTAGGGGCGACTGGCATAGGTAAGGTCTCCACTGCATGGGGATCGGGGATGCAGTATCAGGAGATAGAGCAAGAGTCGGGCCAGCTCCTATCGAAAAGCCGTCCCGCGCCTGAAATTAAAGCTGAAAGCGCTGGCGCTCCGACTCATACAGCGGCTTGACCAGCGCAAACTCATGATCGATCTGATCGACCAAGGCCCCCAGGTCCGCCGCCGCCTCGACGGACTCAACCTCCAGGCGCTGGCACAAGTGCGCCAACCGCACCGCCCCGAGGTTGCCACTGCTGCCCTTGAAACTATGGGCGATAAGCGCCAATGCCTTGGCATCGTCGCGCGCCTTGCGCAGCGCTTCGACGCGCTTTTGCGAATCATCGAGAAAGGTATCGAGCAACTTGGGGTACTCGCCTTCCATGACTTCCTGCAAACCCGATAACACGTCCGGGTCCAGATGAACCTCAACCACTTGTTCGCTCCTTGATCAAGAATCGGCGGATTATGCCAGAGCCTCCCAGCAAAACTCTACGCAGACGCTACGCCCGCCGTCGGACCAGCGTACATCGCTGCTCAGTTGCCGTACCAGGCTCAAGCCGCGACCGGACAGGCGGTCGACATCCAGCGGGCGCGCCAGTACCTGTTCCACATCGAACCCGGGGCCGCTGTCTTCGATGCGCAAGCTCATCCTGCCGCCGGTAACGGTGGGCGCCACCTGCACCTGCACGCGCACATAACCGCTGTTGAGCTGCATCAGCCGTTCGTTGCGCTCGCGGTAATACTGCGCGAACCCTTTGGCATCGCGCTTGAGCCGCGAGTCCAGGCCCAGCACGCCATGCTCCAGAGCGTTGGAATACAGTTCGGCCATCACGCTGTAGAGCGCCCCGCTCTGCTCGCGCAGGCCGTGGATCTCGAGCAGCAGTTGCAGCAGATAGGGCAACGGGTTGTAACGCTTGAGGGTCTCGGCGCGGAATTCAAAGCCCACCGACCAATCCAACGGGCACGACTGGCCGCTGTCGGCGTACAACGGCCCCGTCGCGCGCATCGACTGGCCGGCCTGCAGGGTGATTTCGACCATGCTCACATCATCCCGCACCTCACCACGAAACGCCGCCAGAGCCTGCTCGATATCCTCGAACAGGCGGTCGGGCTCGCGATTGGCGGCAAACACCTGCTGCAAGCGCTCGGCGCCGAACAACTGTTCGTTGGCGTCGGCGGTGTCCAGTACACCGTCGGAGAGCAGAAACACGCGGTCGCCCAGGGCCATCGGCCAGACTTCGGTATGATCCTCGAACGCCTGCGCCGACAGCACACCCAACGGCAAATGCCGTGACACCAACGGTGTCCGCTTGCCGGTGGCGACTTCATGTACATAGCCATCAGGCATGCCGCCATTCCAGACCTCCACCACGCGCCGCTGCGTGCTCAGGCACAACAGCGCGGCGCAGCAGAACATGTCCACCGGCAGGATGCGTTTGAGCTTGGCGTTCATCTCCCGCAGGATCTGCGTCAGCCCGTAGCCCTTGGCCGTCATGCCGTAGAACACTTCCGCCAACGGCATCGCGCCGACCGCCGCCGGCAGGCCATGCCCGGTGAAATCGCCGAGCAGCACATGCATATCACCCGCCGGCGTGTAGGCCGCCAACAACAAGTCACCGTTGAACAGCGCATACGGCGATTGCAGGTAACGGATGTTCGGCGCCGCATTGATACAGCCGGAATGGGCAACCTTGTCGAACACCGCCTTGGCCACGCGTTGCTCATGCAGCAGGTAGTCGTGGTGCTTGGCGATCAGGTCGCGCTGCTGCAATACCGTGGCCTGCAGGCGGCGCAGGCGGTCCATCGCATTGATCTTGGCCGCGAGGATCAGCGGGTTGTAGGGCTTGGGCAAGAAGTCATCGCCACCGGCATCCAGGCATTCGGCCAGGGCTTCGCTTTGGCGCAGGGAGGTGAGGAAGATGATCGGCACCAGGGCTTCGCCCGCCAGTTGCTTGATCCGGCGCGCGGCCTCAAAGCCATCCATCACCGGCATCAGGGCGTCCATCAGCACCAGTTGCGGGCGTTCGCGGGCGAACAGGTCGACCGCTTCCACACCGTTGCTGGCGGTGAGCACGTGGTGGCCCTGGCGCCGGATGATGGTCGACAGCAACAGCAAGTCGGTGGCGCTGTCTTCGGCGATCAGGACGGTCAGCGGTTCGAGGACCGGAGCCAGAGCGCTCAATTGATATCGAACAGTTTATCGAAGTTGGATATCGCGAGGATCTTGCGCACGTCGGAGCTGATGTTGATCACCTGGACTTCCGCATCATCGCCCCCGGCATGATCGCGCAGCAGCAGGAGCATGCCCAGGGCGGAACTGTCCATGTAGGTGGTTTCCTTCAGGTCGACCACGTACACGTCCGGCACCTTGTAGAAACGCTCGTAGGCCTCACGAAAGATCTGGTGGCTGCCGAAATCGAACCGGCCTTTGATTGCAATCGTCAACTTCGTCCCATCCAGGGATACTTCTGACACGACTGACATGTGACTGCTTCCTTGTCATGGGTCTAGATAGAAGGTGTAGCAGGCGAATGGGCTATGGGCAACACGGCGAATCAAATATGGGAGACAAGCCCCTTCCCACATTGAACAGCGGGCCTGGCGCTAGTAGGGATTCTGCCGCGGCAGGCGCTGGGACAACTCGTCGAGCAGCTTCTGCTCGCGCTTATCCTCGATCGCCCGCGCTTCGTCGATGTAGCGCTGCACCAGCTTGCGCAAGCCTTCGACCCGGGCATACGCCTGCTGCCAGCTCTCGCGGGCCTTGTCGAGGTTGTTCTGGTGCCAGGCCAGGCTCTGGCGCTGCTGGCCGACGGCGGTCTCAAGTTGGTTGAGAAAGCCCTGGTAGCCCATCAGCCACTGGCCGGACACGCCTTTGGTGCCGCGCTCGATCCACTGCTGCTGGTACTCGCCGCGAAAGCGCTCCAGGTCGCCGAGCTTGCTTTCTGCCAGGCGCACCTGGCCCTGGAAGTAACCCAGGCGCTGGACCGCGGTTTTTTCGGCCTTTTCGGCCATGTCCACCACCGGGGCCAGGCGTGACGAGCGGCTGCTGGCCATGGCTTAGCCGCCTGGCGCGGGGGCGAAGATGGACTGCAAGTGCGCTTCGCTTTCGCCCATGCTGATGTTGTCGTTGAGGCCCTGGCGCAGGTAGGTGACCAGTTGCGGTTGCAGGGCAATCGCCAGGTCGGTCTCACGATCGCCACCGGCCACATAGGCGCCGACGCTGATCAGGTCGCGACTCTGCTGGTAGCGCGACCACAGCTGCTTGAACTGCTGGGCGCGGGCCATGTGCTCGGGCGTGACCACTGACGGCATCACCCGGCTGATGGAGGCTTCAATGTCGATCGCCGGGTAATGCCCCTCTTCCGCCAGGCGCCGCGACAGCACGATGTGACCGTCGAGCACGCCGCGCGCCGAGTCGGCGATCGGGTCCTGCTGGTCATCGCCTTCAGACAACACGGTGTAGAACGCAGTGATCGAGCCTCCGCCCGCCTCGGCATTACCGGCGCGCTCGACCAGCTTGGGCAGCTTGGCGAACACCGACGGCGGATAACCCTTGGTGGCCGGCGGCTCGCCGATGGCCAGGGCGATTTCCCGCTGGGCCTGGGCGAAACGCGTGAGGGAATCCATCAGCAACAGGACGTTCTTGCCCTTGTCGCGAAAATATTCGGCGATGCGCGTGCAGTACATGGCCGCGCGCAAACGCATCAGCGGCGCATCGTCGGCCGGGGAGGCAACCACCACCGAACGCTTGAGGCCTTCTTCACCGAGGCTGTGCTCGATGAACTCCTTCACTTCCCGGCCCCGTTCGCCGATCAGCCCCACCACGATGATGTCGGCCTCGGTAAAGCGGGTCATCATGCCGAGCAACACCGACTTACCCACGCCGGTACCGGCGAACAGGCCCAGGCGCTGGCCGCGACCGACCGTCAATAAACCGTTGATGCTGCGAATGCCCACGTCCAGCGGCTGGCTGATCGGGTTGCGCTTGAGCGGGTTGATGGTGGGGCCGTCCATCGGCACCCAGTCTTCGGCCTTCATGCCGCCCTTGCCGTCCAGCGCGCGACCGGCGCCGTCCAGCACGCGGCCGAGCATGCTCATGCCCATGGGCAGGCGGCCGGTATCGGCCAGCGGCACCACGCGGGCACCGGGGGCGATGCCCGCCAGGCTGCCGACGGGCATGAGGAAAATCTTGCTGCCGGAAAAGCCCATGACTTCGGCTTCGACCTGCACCGGGTGGTAGCTGTCGTCGTTGATCACCAGGCAGCGGCTGCCCATGGCGGCACGCAGGCCTTCGGCTTCGAGGGTCAGGCCGACCATGCGCAGCAGGCGCCCTTCGAGAATCGGCTGGCCGGGCAACCCGGTGGCCTCGATATAACCGCCCAGGCGCTTGGCGAAGCTGGTGCGATCAAGGCGCATCGGCGGCGTCCAGGTCCACGCTCATGTCCGGTTCGGCCGGGTTCAGGAGCTGCTCGTGGACCTGATCCAGCAGCTGGGCCATGATCTGGCTGATGCGCGTTTCCACGGTGGCGTCGATGCGGCTGTATTCGGTCTCGACGCGGCAACCACCGGGCTGCAGATCGGCATCTTCGACGATGCGCCAGGTTTCTTCATGGCGCTCGCGCAGGGCTTTGACCTGTTCGAAATCCTGCGGGTTGATGTGCAGCCGCACATTGCCGACGCCCAGGGGCAGCAGCTTGAGGGCTTCGCGCATGACGCTTTCGATCTGGCTGGAGTCCAGCACCAGTTCACGCTGGATCACCTGACGGGCGATGTGCTCGACCAGCCCAACCATGGCTTTTTCGATCTGCGAATCCTGCTCGGCGATGGGCTCGAACAGGCTGCCCATCAGGCGTTCGAGGCTGGCCAGCTTGACGCTCAAGGCGACTTCGGCTTCCTGGCGGACCTTGAGCGTGGCGCTGCGAAAACCATCTTTTTCGCCAGCGGCAAAGCCTTCGTTGTAGGCCTCCTGGCGGATGCTTTCCAACTCTTCCAGGGTCAGTGGTTGGACTTCCTCCAGCGGCACTTCTTCCATTTCCGCCGGCGGTTCTTCCACAGGCTCGGGTTCGGGCTCCGGCACATGCGGATCGAAGCTGGGCAACGACCAGATGTCGAACCCGCCCACGTCCCGCGCGCGAATCAGATCGCTGGGCGTCTCATCTTTGTTCGACATGCGAGGCGCCTTAGATCATTTCTTCGCCGCCCTTCCCGCCGAGAACGATTTCTCCGGCTTCGGCCATACGGCGGGCAATGGTGAGGATTTCCTTCTGGGCGGTTTCCACGTCGCTGACGCGCACCGGGCCTTTGGCTTCCAGGTCGTCGCGCAACAGTTCCGAGGCGCGCTTGGACATGTTCTTGAAGATCTTCTCCTTGACGCCTTCGTCCGAGCCCTTGAGGGCCAGTACCAGCACGTCGGAGGAGACTTCGCGCAACAGCGCCTGGATGCCACGGTCGTCGACATCGGAGAGGTTGTTGAACACGAACATGAGGTCTTCGATCTGGCCGGACAGGGTGTCGTCGATCTCGCGGATCGAGTCCATCAACTGGCCTTCGACCGAGCTGTCGAGGAAGTTCATGATGTCGGCGGCGCGCTTGATACCACCCAAGGTGGTGCGCGAAGCATTCGAGTTGCCCGAGAACTGCTTCTCGAGAATCGTGTTGAGTTCTTTCAGGGCCGCCGGCTGCACGGTGTTCAACGACGATACGCGCAGGATGATGTCCAGGCGCACTTTATGGTCGAAGTGGCCGAGCACTTCGCCAGCCTGGTCCGGGTCGAGGTACGCCACCACGATCGCCTGGATCTGCGGGTGTTCGTAGCGGATCACGTCGGCGACGGCGCGCGGCTCCATCCATTTGAGGCTGTCGAGGCCGCTGGTGTTGCCGCCCAGCAGGATGCGGTCGATCAGGCCGTTGGCTTTGTCTTCGCCGAGGGCCGAGGTGAGCATCTTGCGGATGTAGCTGTCGGAGCCGACACCCAGGCTGGTCTGGTCGCCGACGATCTCGACGAACTCGCTCATCACCTGTTCGACCTGCTCACGGTGAACGTTGCGCATTTGCGCCATGGCCACGCCGACCCGTTGAACCTCTTTGGGGCCCATGTGGCGCAGCACTTGGGCGGCGTCGGTTTCACCCAGGGACAGCAGCAGGACTGCGGCTTTGTCGACCTTGGTGAGTTTGGCAACAGCGGCTCGATTATCACTCATCTGCGTTAATCCACTCTTTCACGACCTGGGCCACACGGCCCGGGTCTTCTGCCACCAGACTCTTGATTGCGTTCAACTGAGCGTCATAGCCTTCGCTCGGGCTTGGCAACAGGATGCTTTGCGGGCCGCCGAGGCTGACGCGGTCGTTGGCCAGTTCGCCGTCCAGGCCGCCCATGCCACCCAACTCGACGTCGCCGCCAGCGAAGGCCGCCAGTTGTTTCTTGCCATTGCCGGTGATGTTGTTGAGCACCGGACGCAGTACGCCGAACACCAGCACCAGGATGAACAACACGCCCAGCACTTGCTTGACGATGTCCCAGAACCACGGCTGGGTGTAGAACGCCGCTTCGGCGATCACTTCGCCACGCTCGGCGGAGAACGGCATGTTGATCACGCTGACGCTGTCGCCACGGCTGGCGTCGAAACCGACGGCATCCTGCACCAGGCGGGTGAAGCGCGCCAATTCGTCGGCGCTCCACGGTGCGCGGGTGACGGCGCCGTCAGCGGCGTTGACCTTGACCTGGTCATCGACCACCACCGACACCGACAGGCGGTTGATCCGGCCCTGTTGCTGCTTGGTGTGGCTGATGGAACGGTCGAGTTCGAAGTTCTTGGTCGACTGGTTACGCTTGTCCGCCGGGTACGGAGCGAGCATCGGCTGGCCGGTGGCCGGGTCCATGATCTGCTGGCCGTTGGCGTCCAACAGTGGCTGGCCGGGAGCGATGGCGCCCGCGGTCGCGGCGGCGCCGCCGGTGGTTTGCGGTGCCGAGGCCGGGGCCGGCGGCTGGTTGCTCAGGGCACCCGGTACGCCTTGCGGGCCGTTGCTGGCGGTGCGTTGTTCGCTGGTGGACTGCTCGCTGCGCAGGGCCGGCTGGTCCGGGTTGAATTGCTCGGAGGTCGACTCGACGGCACTGAAATCCACGTCGGCGGACACTTCAGCCTTGTAGCGGTCGTTGCCCAGCACCGGTTGCAGGATGTTGTGGACACGCTGGGTGAGCATGCTTTCCATGCGGCGGCTGTAGTCGAACTGCTTGCCGGCCTGGGTCAGCGCAGAATTTTCGGCCATGTCGGACAAGAGGTTGCCCTTCTGGTCGACCACGGTGATTTGCGACTTGCTCAATTCGGGAACGCTGGTGGCCACCAGGTTGATGATCGCCAGCACCTGGCCAGGCTCCAGGGAGCGGCCGGAAAACAGTTCGACCAATACCGAGGCACTTGGCTTGCGCTCGTCACGCACAAACACCGAACTCTTCGGAATCGCCAGGTGGACCCGCGCGCCCTTGACGTTATTGAGGCTGGAGATGGTGCGCGCCAGTTCGCCTTCCAGGCCACGACGGTAGCGGGTGGCTTCCATGAACTGGCTGGTACCCAGGCCCTGGTCCTTGTCGAGGATCTCGAAACCGATGTTGCTGTCGGACGGGGTCACGCCGGCAGCGGCCAGCTTCATGCGCGCCCGGGCGACGTCATCGGCCTTGACCAGCAGTGCCCCGGAGTTGGGCTCCACGGTGTAGGCGATGTCGGCGGCGGCCAGGGTTTCCATGATCTGCTTGGAGTCCATACCGGCCAGGCTGCCGTACAGCGGCCGGTAATCGGGTTGCTGCGACCACAGCACCACAGCAAAACCAATCGCCACGCTGGCCGCCAGGCCGACCATCAGGCCCACCTGACGCAGCATGGTCATTTCCGAGAGGTTTTCCAGGAACGACAGGCCAAACAGCGGCGGCTTGCCGTCTGTCTTGGCGGGTACGTTGTCCACGACTGCTTCTGCCATGACTTAAATCTCGTCCTTAAACCGGCATCTGCATGATGTCTTGATAAGCCTGGACCAGTTTGTTGCGCACCTGGGTCAAGGCTTGAAAGGACACACTGGCTTTCTGCGAAGCGACCATCACGTCGGTCAGGTCCACGCCGCTCTTGCCGATCTCGAATGCGGTCGCCAACTGGTTGGAGGCTTGCTGGGTGTCACTGACTTTGTTGATGGCCTGGCCGAGCATATCGGCGAAACTGCTTTGGCCCAATTCCGGCGCTTGTGCGACGGATTTCGGTTGAGCCATGGCGTCCATTTGCATGGAGCGCATATCCAACATCAACCGATTGAACTCAATACCCTGGCTCATGACCTTCTCTCTCCGACGACCCGCAATTTTTTGACACTACGCAGCGGTTACTAGGGGTGGTAGCAACAAGGGTGCCAGCTCTGTATCAACCTGTAAGAAAAGGCGACAAAACTTGTCGGCCTTGTTACCGCTCAGATAGCAAACAGATAAGCTTCCACGTCCATCCCCGCATCCCGCATCTGCGCCAACTTGTAGCGCAGGGTGCGTGGGCTGATGCCCAGGCGCTCGGCCGCTTCTTTACGGCGGCCGCGTTCGGCGCGCAGGGTGTCGATGATCATCTGGAATTCGCGGCGGCGCAGATCATCGCCCAGGGCCCCGGCGGATTCGGCTTCGGCGACCAGCGGCGCGGGCGCCAGGCTCGGTAACGGCGCGGCGCCGCTGCCCATGGCCAGACAGAAGTCCTGGGGCTGGATCAAGCCGCCCTGCTGCAGAATCAACGCGCGCTGAATGGCGTTATCCAGTTCCCGCACGTTGCCGGGCCAGGGGTAGCCGATCAGGCATGCCTGGGCTTCGGCCGACAGCCGCGCCTGGGCGTGCTTCATTTTTTTGACGTGGTTGTTCAGCAGGCGCTCGGCCAGCGGGATGATGTCCGCCGGGCGCTCGCGCAGCGGGCACCAGGCCAGGGGGAATACCGAGAGGCGGTAGAACAAGTCTTCACGAAAGCGCCCCGCCGCCACTTCACCCGCCAGGTCGCGGTTGGTGGTGGCGACCACGCGGATATCCAGCTGGATCGGCTTGCGCGCACCGACCCGCTCCACTTCACGCTCCTGCAGCACCCGCAGCAGTTTGGCTTGCAGGCCCAGGGGCATTTCCGAAATTTCGTCGAGCAGGATGGTACCGCCGTCGGCCTGCTCGAACTTGCCCGCCTGGGCCGCGATGGCGCCGGTGAAGGAGCCCTTTTCGTGGCCGAACAGCGTGGCTTCGAGCATGTTGTCGGGGATCGCCGCGCAATTGATCGCGATAAAGGGCTGCTGGGCGCGCCCCGATTGCTGGTGGATATAGCGCGCCAGCACTTCCTTGCCAGTGCCCGACTCGCCGGAAATCAACACGGTGGAATCACTGCGCGCCACGCGGGCCGCGAGCTCCAGCAATTGTGCGCTGGCCGGCTCAAAAGCAATCGGGCCGTCTGCCTCGCCGACAGGAATCACCCCCAGGGCATGCCGCGCCACCAGCTCGATCAGCGCCTTGGGCTCGAACGGCTTGACCAAGTAATCCGCCGCGCCCTGGCGCATGGCATCCACTGCGCGCTCGACGGCGCCATGGGCGGTCATCAGCAGCACCGGCAACTGCGGCTGGCGTGCGCGCAGCAGCGCGAGCAACTGATGGCCGTCCATGCCAGGCATGTTCACGTCGCTGACCACCAGGCTGAAGGCCTCTTGCTCCACCGCCGCCAAGGCGTCCTCGGCAGAACCGACCGCCCGATAGTCATGGCCCGCCAGCAGCAGCGTGTCAGCCAATGCCTCACGCAGGGCACGATCGTCTTCCACCAACAGAACCTTGATAGCCATAGCCTTTTACTCCGCGCTTGCCGCGCATGAAAACAGCGGCAAGGTCATCAATGCACAAGTGCCACGCCCCAAGCGGGAACGCAGTTGCAATTCTCCCTGATGGGCGCGCGCCACGGCCTTGACCACCGTCAGGCCGAGGCCCGTACCGTTGGTCTTGGTGGTGAAAAACGGTTCGCCCAGGCGCTGCAGCACCTGCGGCTCGATACCGCTACCGCTGTCGCTGATGCACAGGCGCAGGGTTTGCGCACGGGCGTACACATGCACCTTGAGCCGCGCACCGGGGCCGCTGGCCTGGGTCGCGTTTTCGATCAGGTTGAGCAGCGCGCCGACCAGGGTGTCGCGGTTGCACAGCAATTCGCCTTGGTGGCTGTCGCACTGCCAGCGCACATTGGCGTCCTGCACATGGGTGGCGGCCGCCGCTTGCAACGCCTGCATCAGGCCGGACGGCGTGATGCGGTCGGTCAGCGGCAATTCGCCGCGGGCAAACACCAACATGTCGCGCACCTGGTGCTCCAACTCATGCAAGCGCTCCTTGAGGCGTCCGGCAAAACGCTGGTGGGTGTCGGCGGGCAATTGCTCATCAGTCAAATGACTGGCGTAGATCAACGCCGCCGACAACGGCGTGCGGATCTGATGCGCCAAAGAAGCGACCATCCTACCCAGCGACGACAAGCGCTCATGGCGCGCCAGTTGGTCTTGCAGGTGACGGGTTTCAGTCAGGTCGTTGAGCAGCACCAGTTGACCGGGCTCCGCGTCCAGGGAGCGAGTGGCGATGGACAAGCGGCGCCCATCCTTGAGGGAGATTTCATGGCCGTCATCTTCACGCGGCGCGAAGCAGCGGCTGATGACATGGCGCCACAGTTCGCCCTCCAACGGCAGTCCGAGCAGGTCGCAGGCGGCCGGGTTGGCTTCGCGCACACGGCCCTGGTCGTCGATGACGATCACACCGCCAGGCAACAGATCGAGCAGGTTCTGCAGACGGTTGGCCAGGCGCTCTTTCTCGGCCAGCTCTTCCATGCGCTGGGCACTGACCACCGCCAATTCGCCCTTGAGCTCGGAGACCCGCGCTTCCAGCAGGCTGTAGGAGTCGGTCAACTGGCTGGACATCTGACTGAACAGCGAGAACGCCTGCTCAAGGCCATGCCGGCTGAGCTGTTCGGCGGACGGGACAGGCCCCTGGAGTTCAGGGGCCGAAGGTAGTTGGGCGGCGTGGGGCATCATGCTCTCTCGCTTGGCTGACCGTCAGTTAAACGGAACGTTGCGAGGGCTGTAGCAATACCCGTGCCTAAAAAAATGCGCTTAGTTTTCAGTTACTTGAAAAACAGGCGTCAATCATCTGCCTGTTCATCACCGTCTCGACGGCTCATCCCGTACTTGCGCATCTTTTCCACCAGGGTGGTTCGACGGATGCGCAGGCGCTCGGCGGCACGCGCGACGATGCCGTTGGCGTCGTCCAGGGCTTGCTGGATCAGCCCTTGTTCAAGGTTGCCGAGGTAGTCTTTGAGGTCAAGGCCTTCGGGCGGCAGCATGGCATTGGCACCGAAGTCCGGCGTATGACCGTTGATGGCGATCCGCTCTTCCATGTCGCTGCGCAGGCTGTCCACCAGATGCTCGTCTTCTTCGTCGACGTAGCGGAATTTCTTCGGCAGCTCGACCACGCCGATCACACCGTAGGGATGCATGATCGCCATGCGCTCCACCAGGTTGGCCAGCTCGCGGACGTTGCCCGGCCAGCCGTGACGACACAGGGACATGATCGCTGCCGAATTGAAGCGGATCGAACCGCGCTTTTCGTGCTCCATGCGCGAGATCAGTTCGTTCATCAGCAGCGGGATGTCTTCCACGCGCTCACGCAGCGGGGCCATCTCGATCGGGAACACGTTGAGGCGGTAATAGAGGTCTTCGCGGAAGCTGCCGACCTCGATCATGCTTTCGAGGTTCTTGTGGGTGGCCGCAATGATCCGCACGTCAACGCTCTGGGTCTTGTTGCTGCCCACGCGTTCGAAGGTGCGCTCCTGCAACACGCGCAACAGCTTGACCTGCATCGGCAGCGGCATGTCGCCGATTTCGTCGAGGAACAGCGTGCCGCCGTTGGCCAGCTCGAAACGCCCGGCACGGCTGGTGATCGCCCCGGTAAAGGCGCCCTTCTCGTGGCCGAACAGTTCGCTTTCGAGCAGCTCTGCCGGGATCGCCCCGCAATTGACCGGCACAAAGGGCCCGTCGCGGCGCTTGGAGTGATAGTGCAGGTTGCGCGCGACCACTTCCTTGCCGGTGCCCGACTCGCCGAGGATCAGCACACTGGCGTCGGTATCGGCCACTTGCTGCATCATCTGGCGCACGTGCTGGATCGCCCGGCTGGTGCCGACGAGGCTGCGGAACAGGTTGGGTTCGCGGTGACGACCGCGCTCACGGGCCTGGTCGTACATCTCGCGATAGACCTGGGCGCGGTGCAGGGAGTCGAGCAATTTGCTGTAGCTGGGCGGCATTTCCAGGGCGGACAACACCCGGCGGCGCTGGTCTTCCGGCAGGTCGAGCGAAGAAATATCGCCCATCAGCAACACCGGAAGGAACTCATCCCAGGTTGACAGTGTCTTTAACAAGCCCAGAACTGCGCCAGGAGCGTTTACCGTCCCGATCAGTACACAAATGATTTCACGGCTCGAGGACAACGAGCTGACCGCCTGCTGCCAATCATGGCTACCGCAGGGCAGATTTTCTTCGCCAAGAAAATTTAAAATCACCGCTAAATCGCGGCGGCGGACGCTATCGTCATCAATCAGCAGAATTTTGGTTTCACGCCACATGCAATAGCAACTTCCCTAGTAAAACGCTCTGCCCAGAGTACGGGCTATCTAGATGCCTGTAAGACTTCTTACCTTACTAGACGTCTGAAATCTGAAAACAGCACTAGTTAAGTCAAAAATGCTGGCACAGTCAAATATATGACGCGCCGTTCGGATTAACTGCGCCCGTTCAACCGAACAGATGGTAAACCTTTGACGCATTTTTCGCTTGGTTGATCTGCGACATCTCTTCGAAAATTGCCTGGCGCTCGCCCATCGTTACTTCAAGCAATTGCTGATACACCGCCAGCAGGCTCTCCAGCTTCTCCCGCAGCGCATCTTCGTCCACCGGCGGCTCACTGAGCACTTCATCAATCGCTGCGCGGCACCCCAGGTCCAGCTCGCCAACGGCTTCCCAGTTGCGTTCAGCAAGCGCGCCGATAAGGGCTTCGCGGGTTTCATCGATGCGTTGCAGTGCGCGGCTCATGATGCGTACCTCAAGGCGGTCCGCCTTATTGTGGAGCGATGGCATCCCAACCTTCCTTGACAGTGATCAGCAAGCGAGCAACTTCATCGATCACTTCTGGATCATTGTCGGCATTCGCTCTCAGCAGACGTACGTTCATATAGTCGTACAGGGCTGCCAAACGCTGGATTGTGGCCGGGTCTTCAGCCTTGGTTTCGTCCAGGCCCTGACGCAAGCCTGTGATGATGTCGATAGCCTTAGTCAGCAACAGCCCCTTTTGTGGGATATCACCACGCGCCATTGCGCCTTTGGCCTGGGCGAGACGCTCAAGCCCGCCCTCCATCAGCATTTGGATCAAGCGATGAGGGCTGGCCTCGGACACTTGGGCGTGGGAATTGACCTTCTGATATTGGCGAAGGGCTCTCATCGGGTTCATGTTGCTACCTCATTACAGACCACAGACGAATAGGTTTACTCTACTCAGTATTTCGACTGCACTGACAAAAACTTTAACTCAAAACAAAAAACCTCCGCCTTTGGGCACACCGTTCACCGAGCTCCCTACGCTGTCAATCCTCAGTTTGACTTCGGATTATTCAGCGCATTCAGGGTTGTCATGATGCTGGAGCTGGTGCTGTTGATTTGCGCAATCATGCTGTCCATTGCAGCGTACTTGGCGGTCAGCGATGTCTGCAAAGAATCCATCCGGCGATCCAGAGCACTCTGCTCAGTGGTCAGATCCGTCAATTTGGTGTTGAGATCTTTCGCGCGCGAGGCCAGCGTGCCCGTGGTGCCGACATAGCTTGATGTTGCGCTGTTCATTCGGCTGATCAAGCCCTTGTCACCAGTGAACATCTTGGCAATATCAGCGGCGCCAGTCACTACAGCCTTGTCCCAGGTCTTGTCGTCAAGACTGAGCAGGCCGGTCTTCTGGTCGGTGGTAACGCCCATCTGGGCCAGGCTGCTGATGGAGCCACCGCCCGAACCGTTGACCAACTCGGCACGCAAACCGTTCACCAACTGACGCATTGACGCGTCACCCGTCAAGGCTGCTGCAGTAGTGGTCGACGCGTCGCCTGTGGCCGTGACCTTGGTTTGCGCGTTGATTGAGGTCATCAGCGCATTGTAGGCCGTAACGAACGACTGCACCGATGTCTTCAGGGTGTCAGTGCTGCTACCCACAGTGATAGTGGTCGTGGTCGGTTTGGTCGGGTCTTCAGTCAGTAACTCAAGGCTCACACCACTGATCGCAGAGGTAATCTTGTTGGTGGTGGACTCCATCGCAACGCCATCAATAGAGTACTTGGCGTTCACCGGCACCTTGCCAGGATCATAATCGGCAGCCAGTTCGGAGTTGCCACTCAGGGTGATCGCCGTGCCATCACCACTATTGCTGGAGCCAATGACCAGACGGGCGCCCTTCGAGTCACTCAGAACGTTGGCACTGATACCTTGCGCCGATAACTGGGTGTTGATGGAGTCACGTACCTGTTGCAGGGTCGCGCCGCCAGGGATAGTCACATCGTAACTTTTACCCGACTGATTGATGGTCAGCGTCTGGTTGTCGTCGGAGCTATTCGCCTTGGCGGAGGTTCCACCTTCGAATACCTTGCTCGTAACTTTTGACGTGGTCGCCAGATTACTCACCACAACGGTGTACTTACCGCTGGATGCGCCGTCACCCAGAGTGACCTTGACGTTTTTATCTTCAGAACTGGTAGCAGCCAAGCCATTGAACGAGGAAATATTGTTCAACTTGGTGATCGCCGCCTGGAAAGCCTCCAGCGCAGTCTTCACCGTACCGACAGCCGACAATTGGACTGTCGCATCTTTTTGTTGACTGGTAATCTGGGTCTGTTTGGGTGCTCTCTCAGCACCCACCAGCGACTTGACGAGGGCTTGCGTGTCGTAGCCCGAACCTGGGCCGGAAATTGTTGAACTAGCCATTTGCTATTCTCCTTGTCCTGCGGCTGCTGCTTTAATGGCGCACTAATGCTTAACAGCAATCAGAAACATGTTTCGTGCCAACTCAAGCCTTGGTATCAAACAACAGGCTGCTGGCTTTGCTCAAATCCTGGGCCAATTTCAGCGCAGTCTCTGAGGGAATCTGGCGGATTACCTCTCCGCTGTCAGTGGCGATGACTTTGACGACGACGGTATGGGTGGTGTCGTCAATGGAGAAGTCGAGGTTGCGCTGACTCTCCTGCACAAACTTGCGGATATCTGTTACCGCTTTTTCCAACGCTGCGCGTTGGGGCTCGTCGGCAGGAGCCGATTCATCCTTTGCCGCAGGAGTAGCCTTTGCCGCTGGGACATCCTGGGCGACAGACTTGCCGCTGGCCGGAACCGCTACAGCCGGGTAAGACGCGTTAAGCTTAATGCTCATGTCCATGTCATCACCTCAAAACTGAAAAAACGAAAGGGCACGTATACGCACCCTTCCGTCAGTTAACCGCTAGCGCTATTACTGAAGCAGCTTCAGTACAGCAGATGGCAGTTGGTTAGCCTGGGCAAGGATCGCAGTGGATGCCTGTTGCAGGGTTTGTTGCTTGGTAAGCTCAGCAGCTTCGGCAGAGAAGTCAGCATCTTCTACGCGGCCTTTGGCAGCGCTGGAGTTCTGCGAAATGCTCTGCAGGTTAGCGGTGGTACTGTCGAAGCGGTTTTGTACGGCACCCAGCTGCGAACGCTGGCTGTCGATCTGCTGCATGGCGCCGTCAAGAGCCTGGATAGCCTGTTGCGAGCTGGCAGCGGTCAGAACACTGAGATTGGAAACTGTGGTTTCCAGGGTAGTGGAAGTAGTGGTGCCAGCAGTCAGCCCCAGAGCAGTCAGACCAGTACCCGCGCTACCGTCAGCTACAACGATGTCTTTCTTGGAGAACAGAGCCAAGCTGCCATCAGAGTTTTTGCTGGCAGTAGCGCCAGTGCTTGCACTGTTGATCGAGGAAACGATCGCGTCAGCGGTATCGCCAGCCTTGAACTTCACTTCAACGCCGTTCAGGCTGATCGAAGTATCTGCGCTCAATTTGGCTTGGGAAGTACCAGCCGACAGACCCAGAGCCGACAGAGAGCCAGCAGTGGTGTTGGACAGGGCCACGTCAGCGCCGCCTGCGGATTTAACCTGGATGCGGCCGTCTGTACCGATAGTAGCGTCGCCAGTACCACCTACAGCAGTTTTGATGCTGGTCAGTACGCTAGTGATGGTTGCGTTGGCAGCCCATGTCACAGCCTTGCCGTTAACACTGATTGCACCAGCAGCGCTCAGCGTAGTCGCACCGGTTGCAGCTGAAGTAGCAGTCGTCGTGTCGGTCAAGCCTACAGCGGCACCACCTGTAACAGTGATAGCACTGCTGGAGCTCAGAGTCATTTTGTTGCCTGTGTCATCCCATACAGCGGTGGCACCGGTGTTGGCAGCGTTGATCGCAGTGGCGATGGCTGCACCTTTGTCTGCGACAGAAATAGCAACGTTTTTGCCGTTGATGGTCAAGGTTGATGCTGCGGCAGCGCCAGCGCCACCGGAGTTAAGCGCAGCGGTAGCAGCACCCGTAACCTTGGCACCCGACAGGGACGCACCGATGGCAGTAGCGCTGATACCCGCCAGAGCGCCGCCGTTAACGCTGGCTTCGCTGTAGGTACCTTTCAGGGCTGTGGCGCTGATGTCGGTCATACCGAACGAAATAGTTTCGTTGGCATTGGCACCGATTTGGAAAGCGACGTTGTTGAACGTACCGTCCAGCAGGTTACGACCACCGAAGGTAGTGGTGTTGGCAATACGGGTCAGCTCACCCACTTTCGCAGTGAATTCTTGCTGCAGAGAAACACGGTCAGCGTCGCTTTTATCACCGTTCGCCGCTTGCAGGGCGAGTTCACGCAGACGCTGCAGGGTGTTGGTGGATTCTTGCATCGCGCCTTCAGCTGTCTGGGCGATCGAAGTACCGTTGGCGGCGTTAGCAATTGCAACGTTCAAGCCTTTAACCTGGTTACCCAGACGGTTGGCGATCTGCATGCCGGCGGCGTCATCTTTGGCGCTGTTGATCTTCTTACCAGTCGACAGACGGTTCATCGCAGTGCTCAGAGCGTCGGAAGCTTTGTTCAGGTTCTTCTGGACACCCAGGGAAGTGATGTTAGTGTTTACTGATAATGCCATGACAAAATCCTCGTTGATTGGATGCTTCGGCTTCCGGCCCTGGCAACCGCCGGGTGTGGCCTAGAGAACCTACGTAATAGTTATCGTCGTGGTAGCCGGTTGCTTGAGGAGTTTTTTGATTTTTTTTACTAGCACCGTGCCACCCCTTGTAATTCAAGGGCTTAGTTCGGCAAAAAGGCCTGATTTCATTGGTTTTTCTGGCGTCAAATAAAAAACGCCGATGATCGTTCGATCATCGGCGTCTTCATGCTTGAAGCGCGTGCAACCTATTTAAGCGTCACGGACGATAGAGAATCGCCGAGCCCCAGGACAGGCCCACCCCAAATCCGCTGATTGCCACGCGTTTCCAGGTGGAGTCCATCGCGTGCTTTTCCAGCAGCAACGGAATGCTCGACGACACGGTGTTGCCGGTCTCGACCATGTCCTTGATGAACTTGTCCACTGGCGCATCTTCGAAACGCCGCGCCACGGCGTCGACGATCGCCGCACTGCCCTGGTGAATGCAGAAGGCATCGATGTCGTCGGCCTTGAGGTCCGACTCATCGAGCAGCGCGTGCAAGTGCGCCGGCACTTTGAGCAAGGCGAAGTTGAACACCTGGCGGCCATTCATGAAGAACACGCCGTCGCTGACTTTCAAGTGCGGTGCGCCGGAGCCGTCGGTGCCGAACTTGGCTTTGCCGAGCAACCACGAGGCATCTTCACCCATCCAGGTCGCAGTGGCGGCATCGCCGAACAGCATGGTGGTGTTGCGGTCTTCCGGGTCGACGATCTTCGAATACGGATCGGCGGTGATCAGCAGGCCGTTCTTCAGGCCGGTGGCCTCCATGAAGCCCTTCATCGCGTAGATGCCATAGACGTAGCCGGAGCAACCCAGGGAAAGGTCAAAGGCAGCGACGTGAGTCGGCAGGCCAAGTTTGTCCTGGACGATGGCGGCGGTGTGGGGCAAGCCCTCTTCGTCGCCGTTCTGGGTGACGACGATCAGCGCGTCGATGGACTCACGCTTCAACTGCGGGTTGTTGGCAAACAATGCATTGACCGCTTCGACACACAGGTCGGAGGTCTCCTGCCCAGCTTCCTTGCGCGGCAGGAATGCCGACCCGATCTTGCCAATGATGAACTCTTCATCCTTGGCGAATTTGGCACCCTGGGCGTAATTATCGATCCCGTCGGCCGGCACGTAACTGGCGATGCTTTTTATGCCAATCATTGTGGCTTCCCAATACTAAATAGCTGGAGAACACCCCTCGGACGACGCCTGGAGTGCTGACAATAAAGGGGATAACCCCATGACAATTTCGCTGAAAGCCGCCCAGCAAGGACCCTGTGACGACTTATCCTTTTCATACGATACAGTGAAGATGCGCTTTATGACTCACAGGTCACTCAATTTTGTGCGGTTTGTGCAAAACCTTCAAAAAATTGCGAGCCAAAAATGACAACGGCCCAGCCTGTTTCCAGGGTGAGCCGCTGCGTGACCGCCAGCTGATTACATCTTATTGAACAGGCTCAACTGGGAAATTTTCACGAACGCCAGTTGCGATGCCTGCAACATGGTTTGCTGCAAACTCAGATTGATCGCGGCATCAGCGAAGTCAACGTTACCCAACGCGTTCATCGTCGTGGCATTCGCCAGGCTCAGGCTGGTGTTCTCCTGCGTCTGGATATCCAGGCCGTTAAGTCGCGCACCAATAGAGCCACGCACTTGGTCGATCTGGCTGTAGGCATTGGTCAGATTGCCGATGGACCGGGCGACCACATCCTTGAGTTCCTTCTGCGCCGCAGGATTACCATCCGACGGTGCTTCAAGGGTTTTGCGCAAATGGCTGAGGGTGTCGAGAACGTTTTCATTCTTGTTACTGGTGGCCCCGATCGTAAACTGGTCGCCATCAGCCGGCGCCGGCGCGGTGGTAACGCCAAACGTCACGCCTGCGGTCGTAATCGAGGTGTCGCCTACGGCCAAGGTGCCGTTGGCGATGGCCTTGCTGTCCGCCGTAAATGGTTGTGCATAGACATTGTAGACACCCGCCGCCCCAAACTTGACGACCATACCGGAGTTGGGAAAGGTGCTGGCGTAAGCAGTCGGATCAGTCACCTGACCACCGCTCAATTGCGCCGAGGTCGGATTGCTTGGGGTACGCGAAACACTGAATGTGTCCGGCTTGACCGACAAGCTGAATTCTCGATCCTTGACCAGCGCATCCGAGGCTGCGCCTGGTGCCACGCCTTCGCCCAAGTTCAAGCCAATGTCGAACTTGACCCCGCGCAGCTTGATGGTCGAAGCGCCTTCCTTGGTCGAGTCAAAGGTACCGTTACCGGGAATTTCGGAGGTGATGTCGTTGCCGGCACTGTCGCTCACCGTGTACTGGGTGCTGCTGGTGAACGTCAGCTTATACGGCTGGCCGTCGGCAAAGCTGCTGTTGTAGCTAGCCCCAGAAGCAATCAAACCGGCCGATACAGTCACTTTGTTGTCATCGACCGCCGGCGGCACGAGCACGCGCGTCGTTTGGGTACGGCCGGTGTTCGCCGAATTTTCGAGCATGGCCTTCGCGGTATCCCCCATCGATATCGACAGGTTTTCCGCCACTTTCAGACTCAAGGGGACGTCATCCCCCTGGTAGCTGTAAGTGCCATCATTGTTACGCAAGTAAGGCTGCGTGTCGGTCTTGCTCCCGGAGAACAGGTAGTTACCATTGGCATCCTTGGTATTGAGCAGGCCTAGCACCTGGTCTTCGATCGAACCGACCTCGGCGGCAATCGATTTACGGTCAGCGTCACTGATCCCGACGTTACCGGCCTTGAGTGCCAACTCACTGGCCTTTTGCAGCGCAGTATTAATGTTTTCCAGTACGCTGTCTTCGGTGTTCAGCGAATTCTTCAACGTATCGATATTGCCGTTGAACTGCCCCAGCATGTCTTTCTGCTGCTGCAGCATCAACAACCGTGCCGCCGCCACCGGATCATCCGCCGCCGTTTGCACCCGCACGCCGGAACTTGCCTGGTCCTGCGCCTTGACCACACTGGAATAGTTATCCTGATACTTGGCGGAGCTGGTTTCAAAATATTGCTGTGTAGAAATACGCATCGCCGCAGTCTCCTTTAAAGGGCATTCATCAGGGTGGTGAAGGTTTCTTGCGCAGCCTTGATGATCTGCGACGACGCGGTGTAGTACTGCTGAAACCTGATCATGTCGCCGGCCTCGTCATCCAGGTTAACCCCGGACACTGAGTTGCGCGCTTCCTTGTTGGCGCTGAGCAACGCGCCAGTAGCCGTGGTGTCGACGCCAGCCTGGCTCGCCTTGGAACCGACCTGCGACACGAGGCGACTGTTCGCCGCAACCAGGCTCACGCCCGTGTTTCCGTCCCCCATCCCGACACTAGCCTTGGTCTGCAGGTCGAGCAGGGACTGGGCGTTACGGCCGTCGGACTTACCGCCGCTGTTGAAGGCAAAGGTGGTGCTGTCACCCGCGGCCGGAGAACCGTTGACTGTCGTGTCGAACTTGAAGCTCTTGCCCGGGATCGCAGCGCCGGCGGCGTCACGCATCGGCACATCCACGGTGATCTTGTTGCCCTGCCCCGGAATAATGGTGCCGGAGCCAATCGGGTTGCCCTGCGCATCATTCAGGGTATAGGACTGAGTACCGTCGGTGGCCGGTTTGCCGAAGACCATTTTTACCGGCATCGAGTTCTCGATGCCTGCACGCAACTGTGCGGTGTCGGCGCCGCCATGAATATCCAGGGGCGCGGTCAAGACGGGCTGGGTAAACGTCCCCGTGCCACTGTTGGTGCTGCTGCTGGTGCCCGCCAGCGGCCCGGCAAACGCCAGCTTGTTCGCGTCGGTGAGCGCGACGCCGATACCGCTTGCGCCAGTGGCGGTCGGACTGACCTTGAAACTGTCGCCCAACGCCATCGGACCTTTGCCGTCCAGCGACAGGGTGAAACCATCGATCTGAGTCGGCGGCGTGGCGCTGAGATCAACGACCCCCATGGCCTTGCCATCCGAGCGCAGCACCGTCACCTTGTTGAGGTTGGTGCTGTCGCTAAAGGTCATCTTGTAATCGAAGGTCGAGAGCTTGCTGCTGTCACTGATCGATACATTCAGGTTACCTGAACCCGCACTATTCCCCGCAGTACCCTGGCTGCGCGAAGCGATGGCGACTGCGCTGTTGACATCCTTGAACAAGGACACACCAAAGTCGCCGTTCAAATCCAGGCCTTGACCAAGCTGATTGTTAAAGGTGTCCGCAGTCGCGATGGCGATACGCCCCAGGTCATTGATCGCCGGCATCAAGGCATCATTGCGATACCGCAGCAGGCCACCGATGCTTCCGCCACTGACCACTGACCCCAGGTCCATGGCGGTGCCGCTCACATTCAGTTGGATGGTGTATTGACTATTGTCGGTGCTACTTGGCACCGCCGAAATAGTGTTGGAAGTCCCCCCCTCTACCAGCGACTGGCCGCTGCCAGTGTTCACGCTGAACTGGCCATTCTTCTCAGTGACCGTTACCCCAATCAACTCATTCAGCGAGCGAACCGCCTCGTTGCGCGAGTCAAGCAAGTTGGCTGGCGCATTGCCCGACGCGCCCTGAACCTGGAAGATCTGTTTGTTGAGCGCGGCAATCGATGAAGTCAATTGATTGACCTGATCACTCATGGTGCTCAACTGGCTGTTGATGGTTTCTTTCTGCTGAGTCAGCTGGGTAGAGATGGAGTTGAAGCGATTGCTCAAGGTCTGTGCATTGCTGACCAACAGTTGCCGGGCGGAAAGATCGTTGGGGTTGGACGATGCCGTCTGCAGGGTCGCGAAAAAGGAGCTGAGCACCGACGACAGGCCGGTGTTTTTGTCCGACAGTACCTTATCCACGGCACCGATCTGGTCCTGATACGCCTTGGCGTCATTATTCAGCGCAGTACTGTTCTGGTAAGCCGAATCCAGGTACTCGTTGTACACGCGCCGCACATCCGCCAACGTCGTGCCACTGCCGATGAACACACCGCCGTACTGGTTCGAAGCGCTGGCGCTCTGAGTGGTCTGCTGACGCGAGTAGCCTGCGGTATTGGCGTTGGCGATGTTGTTACTTAAGACCGACAACGATCCTTGAGCGGCGTTTAGCCCCGACATCCCGATATTGAGCAAACTCATGATTCAGACCTTATAAATGAGTGGTCGCGCCCGCGGCAGCGTAGTTCTGGTAGCTGTTCATCGTTTTGGCAATCTGCGAAATCTTGCTGGCGTAATCCGGATCGGTGGCATAGCCGGCTTTTTGCAACTCGCGCACAAACTGTTCCGGGTTGTCGGCTGACTTCACAACTTCTTTATAGCGATCATTGCTTTGCAACAACGTCACCAGGTCATGGAAGCTGTCCTGGTAGGAATCGTAGGAACGGAACTGCGCCGTTTCCTTGACCATCGCGCCATCGCGAAACTCGCTGGTGATCGCACGGGCCTGGCCGCCCTGCCAGCTCTGGCCGGCCTTGATACCGAACAGGTTGTGGCTGCTGCTGCCGTCGTCGGCGCGCATCACCGACTTGCCCCAACCGGTTTCCAGGGCGGCCTGGGCCACCAGGTACTTCGGATCGACACCGATACGCGCCGCGGCAGCCTTGGCCATCGGCAACATGGTGGCGACAAATTCGTCCTGGGAACTGAAGGCTTTCTTCGCCGGGGCCAACGGCGGCTGGGCCACGGCGCGGCCGTAGACCTGCATGCGGCCGCTGGGCACGGCAAAACTGCGTGCGCTGCTGTTGATCACGTTGTCATCGGCGACGCTGTTACGCAGTGGCGCGCGATTGGCATCGATCGCGACCGGCGCGCTCGGCACGATGCCGGCGAGCAGTCGATCGGTCAGTTTGCTCGGCAAGGCGAGGCGGCGCTGGTTCATCAGAGCCACGTCGTTGGTGTGAGCGCTGGCGCCTTCGGGGACAGCCACGCGGTAGGCCCACAGTGGGCGCTGGCCATTGGAGCGGCCCAGCGGCCCGGTCGCCTGGGTGCCGGCGGCGATTTCCGTCGGTACGTCGACTTTCTTCACCGGCTCAGCCGCCGCCGGGCCCTGCAAGGTGGCCGCCTGGGCGTCCACCGGCTTGTTCTTCTGCATCTGACGCATCAGCACGTCGGCCAGGCCGATACCACCGCCTTCGCGGGACATCGAGACAGCCAACTGCTGGTCGTACATTTCCTGGTACTGCTTGGCGGCCGGAGTGTTCAGCGGATTGTCCTTGCCCAGGGCGTCGGTGGCCGAGCGCATCGACTTGAGCATCTCGCTGAGGAACAGCGACTCGAACTCCTGCGCCACTTTGCGCATGTTGCCGTCGCTGTTCTTGTCGGCGCCGACCTTGAGCTGGTTAAGCCGGTTCAGGTCGGAATAAGACCCCGAGTCCGCCGTGCTGCTGATCCCGCTGTTGCGCATATCCATGGCCATGGCCTCAGATCACAATCAGGTCGGCTTGCAAGGCGCCGGCCTGTTTCAATGCTTCGAGGATCGCCATCAAGTCGCCGGGCGCCGCGCCCACCTGGTTCACCGCGCGGACAATCTCGTCCAGGGTGGTGCCGGGGCCGAACTTGAACATTGGCTTGGCTTCTTGCTGGGCGTTCACCCGCGAGCGCGGTACCACGGCGGTCTGGCCATTGGACAACGGCCCAGGCTGGCTGACGATCGGGTCTTCGGTAATGGTCACTGTCAGGCTGCCGTGGGTCACCGCGGCCGGCGACACTTTGACGTTCTGGCCGATCACGATAGTGCCGGTGCGCGAGTTGATAATGACTTTGGCCACTGCCTGGCCGGGGTCGACCTCGAGGTTTTCCAGGATCGACAGGTAATCCACGCGCTGGCTTGGGTCCAGCGGCGCAGTGACCCGGATCGAGCCGCCGTCGATGGCCTGGGCGACGCCAGGGCCGAGCATGTCGTTGATCTTGTCGACCACGCGCTTGGCGGTGGTGAAGTCGGAACGGTTGAGGTTCAGGGTCAGGCTGTTGCCCTGGTTGAAACCGCTGGGCACGGTGCGTTCAACCGTGGCGCCGCCAGGGATGCGCCCGGCCGATGGCACGTTCACCGTAATCTTCGAACCGTCGCGACCTTCAGCGTCAAACCCGCCCACCACCAGGTTGCCCTGGGCGATGGCGTAGACGTTGCCGTCGATACCTTTGAGCGGCGTCATCAACAGGGTGCCGCCGCGCAGGCTTTTCGAGTTACCGATGGACGACACGGTAATGTCCACCACCTGACCCGGCTTGGAGAACGCCGGCAAGTCGGCACTGATGGACACGGCCGCGACGTTTTTCAGCTGCACGGTGCCCGAGCCCGACGGCACCTTGATGCCGAACTGCGAGAGCATGTTGTTGAAGGTCTGCAGGGTGAACGGGGTCTGGGTGGTCTGGTCACCCGTACCGTTAAGCCCGACCACCAGGCCGTAGCCGATCAACTGGTTAGAACGCACGCCGGAAATGCTGGCGATGTCTTTCAGGCGTTCAGCCTGGGCGACTGCGCTCAGGGACAGCAACAGTGCCGCCGCCATCAGCTGTTTGAATTTCAAAGTGGCCACCTAGAAAGGGAACAGCGGGCTAAGGAAGAAACGGTCGAACCAGCCCGGCTGACTCGCATCAGCAAACGAACCCGTACCCGAGTAGGTAATGCGCGCATCGGCAATACGCGTCGAAGGCACCGTGTTGTCGGTGGCAATGTCATCGGCACGGACCATGCCGGCGATGCGTACCAGCTCGTCACCACTGTTGAGGGTCATCCACTTCTCACCGCGCACGGCGATGATGCCGTTGGGCAATACATCGGCCACCGTCACGGTGATCGAACCGGTCAGGCTGTTGTTCTGCCCAGCGGAGCTCTTGCCGTTGGTGGCGCGGTCACCGCTGTAGCCTGCGCTCAAACTCAAGTCGCCACTGCCCAAGGGGTTGTTGGTGTTCGGCACGGCACCAAACAACGAGGTCAGGCCAATACCGGTCTTGCTGGTCTTGCCCACCTGCGAGTTGGCGTTCTTGCTGGCCGTGGTCTTCTCGTTGAGGGTGATGGTGATGATGTCACCGACCCGGAACGCCTTGCGGTCGCTGTACAGGTTCTGTTCGAAACCGGCCTGGTAGATCGAGCCGTTATTGGCCGCCGCCGGCAGCGGTGTGCGTGGCAACACCGGCGCGTAGTACGGGTCATTGGGTTTTGGCGTCGGGGCGACACAGCCCGCGAGCACGGCAATCCCACTCAATGCCAGAACGGAAACATAGCGATTCATGACCCTAACCTCACGGTGTTGCAGGCGCCCTCAGGAGCGCCCCATAGACTTGATTACAGATTCTGCGTAACGAACGAAAGCATCTGGTCGGCGGTGGAAATCACCTTGGAGTTCATCTCGTAGGCGCGCTGAGTGGTGATCATGTTGACCATCTCTTCCACCGTGCTGACGTTGGAGGTTTCCAGGGTGCTTTGCAGCGTGGTGCCGAAGCCGTTCAAGCCCGGAGTGCCGATTTGCGGCGCGCCACTGGAGGCGGTTTCCAGGAACAGGTTGCCGCCGATGGCTTGCAGGCCGGCCGGGTTGATGAAGTCGGCGGTTTGCAGGTTGCCGATCACTTGCGACGCCGGGTTGCCCGCCACGGTGATGGACACGGTGCCATCGTTGCCGACGGTGAAGGTCTGGGCATTGGCCGGCACGATAATGGCCGGTTCCAGGGCGAAACCGTTGGACGTGACGATCTGGCCGTTGGAGTCCAGGTGAAAAGAACCATCACGAGAGTAGGACGTCGTCCCGTCTGGTTGCAGGATCTGGAAGAACCCTTTGCCGTTGATCGCCATATCCAGAG
The DNA here is from genome assembly GCF_002028325.1 of Pseudomonas veronii. Classification (NCBI taxonomy): domain Bacteria; kingdom Pseudomonadati; phylum Pseudomonadota; class Gammaproteobacteria; order Pseudomonadales; family Pseudomonadaceae; genus Pseudomonas; species Pseudomonas veronii. Next base: position 5,010,810 of record NZ_CP018420.1, read on the forward strand.
GCTGACCGGTTTGCTGCAGGTTACCGGCCGTGAAGTTCTTCTGGGTGCCGACGATCTTCACACCGGTACCCAATTGCAGGCCCGACGGCAGTTCGCTGTCCTGGGTCGACTGGGCGCCTGGCTGGCGCTTGATCTGATAGAGCAGGTCCTGGAACTCGGCGCGATCACGTTTGAAGCCCGTGGTCGAAACGTTCGCCAGGTTGTTGGAGATGGTGGTCAGGTTGGTGTCCTGGGCGGACAGACCTGTTTTGGCAACCCATAGAGCCGGAAGCATGCTGTTCTCCTTCGTGCGCCTGTTTGTTGGCGCTGCGCCGCAAAATTAGTATTCAGTGAAACCGCTATCAGCTCATCGCCAGAACGCGGGTCATGGCCTGGTCGTCTTCTTTAGCGCTGTTCATCATCTTGATGTGCAGCTCGAACTGCTTGGAAAGCGCCAGCACCGCGGTCATTTCTTCCACCGCATTGACGTTGCTCGCCTGCAGGAACCCCGAGGTCAGCTTGACGTTCGCGTCGGCCTGGGCCGGCTGGCCGTCCTTGGTGTGGATGGTGCCGTCCAGGCCTTTGGTCATGTTCTTGAGGTCGGGCTGGACCAGCTTGATCCGGTCCACTTCAGCCATCACCCGCGGGCCTTCACCCATTGCGCGGATGCTGACGGTGCCGTCGGCGCCTACTTCGATCTTCTGCTGCGGCGGCACGGCGATCGGACCACCGTTGCCCATGATCGGCATGCCATTGCCGGCCCGCAGCACGCCGAGCGCATCCACATTCATGCTGGCGCTGCGCACGTAGGCTTCGCTGCCATCGGGGGTTTGCACGGCCATCCAACCGTCACCGCTGACCGCCACATCGAGGTCACGACCGGTTTCGATCATGGCACCCGGAGAGAAGTCGGTGGCAGGCCGCTCGGTCATGGCAAACGCCCGCGCCGGAAAGCTGTCACCGAACACCGGCATCGAGCGCGCCTGCTCAAGGTCACGCTGGAAGCCGTTGGTGGAAATGTTCGCCAGATTGTTGGCATGGGCCTTCTGCGCCAGAGCATTCTGGCTGGCGCCGGTCATTGCCACGTAAAGGTACTTGTCCACGCTCTATCCTCTTTCTGACGGACGCTTGCCGCCCACCGCTGTACTGATGAGGCTTAAGCAATTTGCGAACCAACTTTCAAAAAGTGCAGAAAGCCCAGGCGGGGCAAGGGTTTGCGGCAAGGCGTGAAAAAAGGCAGGCCCAGGCGGAGTCGAAAAAACGGCGGAGTTATGCCGCAGACGGCAACGCTTGGTGTCCCGCAGGCTTTTCCCGGCGCTCAAGCGCTACGCATGGGTGGAGCGCGGAGCACGCCGAACCGCTGAAACACTTGGCAAGCCACTGGGCACTTGCCCTCCCCGTTGGCCACCTCGAAACGACGGGGCCGAGGTTTTGTTGTCCGACCATTACAAGCGCCAAAAAAACCATATGCCTGACGGCCCCGTAAATGCGTGAGTACATATGTAGCTGGCTTGTTTTTTATAAAACCCCGACAAAGCCAACTCCAAACAAGAATAGTCCGATAGCTTTTTACATTTACTGATCAAAACCCACTTGGCGTTCAAATACAGCACCCGTAACTTCGGTGCGACGCAAAGCGGTCACGACTACTTTCCGATCATTCGCACCTTATCAACTTATTATTTTCCAAGGATACTGAAATGCCTGGCATTGATAATGCACCCCATACGCACATGACGACAACTTGGCAAAAACAATTTTCTTATAACGAAATTCTAGACCGGTTCGAGCCATTAAGCAGCCTATCACCCGAACAACGGCGCGAGTTGGAGATACACCCGGAGCTGAATCCTAACAATAAAGAATACTGGGAAAGCCGAGCTGGGGAGTACGATGCCGGGACACTGCCGCCCTGTTGCGACCTAGACCCGACGAACTCGGCGTTCCTGGAGCTGCTGGACAACATCCCCGGCAGGACCATCGAGACCGGCCTGGGCGTGTCCGCCAACGATGTACGCAGCGGCAAGTTTGGAGCGTTATCGCACAGCGCACTCAGGGAACTGGAAAAACTGGATAAGAACCAAAACTACCAATTGGTCTCTCGCGTTAAAGAGGAGAATGACTCAATAAGCGGATCATTGGCATGGTTCCCTGAAAACGGCGGCAGCCCCATTGAAATCGAAAGTTCTACAGAGGGGACGGTATTTCCGCCCAATGGCTCAGCGTTACTTGAACATATCGACTTATCAATGCTTATACCCACCTATAACAACGAAGGGATTTCTGCCAACGAACTGAGATCCGGAAAGTACGGGCGTCTTCCTCCGGAGATCAATCAGAGCCTTGAAAAACTGCAGAACCATAAAGACTACGCACTGACCACACTCTTTTCCCCCCCACCCAATGAAGCGCCTTACATGGCCTGGGTTGAGAAAGAAACAGATGACACCGTGCTCATCCATCAAGATCCAAGCTACGCGATGTATTGACGCCGCCGTGTCACCCCTCGCAGAAAAACCCTGGACATGGCGTCTATCGAGCAGCGTGTTCAGGGGTTTTGCCCTCTTTGCCCAAACCATAATCCCGCAACTTGTTGGCAATCGTTGTATGGGAAACGCCCAAGCGCTTGCCCAACTGCCGACTGCTGGGATGTTCGGCATACAGACTTTCCAGCACGGCCTTTTCAAACCGGCCGACGATGGCTTCCAGGCCGCCCTCCAGAGAGAAATCGCCAAGCGGCTGACGCACGCCATAGTCCGGCAGACGAATGTGTTCAGCCTTGACCGTCCCGCCCTCACACAGCGACACCGCCTGGAACAGGACGTTTTCCAGCTGCCGTACATTGCCCGGCCAGTGGTAATGGCTGAGTCGCTCCATGGCCGCCGAAGCCAGTTTGGGCAACGGGCAGCCGATCTGCCGGCTGGCTTGATCGAGGAAGTGTTCCACCAGCGGCGCCAGGCCATCGAGGCATTCGCGCAGCGGCGGGATATGCAGCGACAGCACGTTCAGGCGGTGATAAAGGTCCTGACGGAATTCGCCCCGCGCGCAGAGTTCCGAGAGGTCCACCTGGGTTGCGCAGATCACCCGCACATCCAGGTACACCTCTTCATCGCTGCCGACTCGGCGAAAGCAACCGTCCTGCAGGAACCGCAGCAACTTCACCTGCAGGCGTGCGCTCATTTCCCCGACGCCATCAAGAAATAGCGTACCGCCCGCCGTCAGCTCCAGCAGCCCCAGCTTGCCCTCGGCCCGTGCCCCTTCAAAAGCGCCGGGGCCGTAGCCGAACAGCTCGGTCTCGGCCATCGACTCCGGCAAACCGGCACAATTGAGCGCCATCAACGGCGATTGGCCACGAGGGCTGGCCAAGTGACAGGCGCGGGCAAGCAGCTCCTTGCCGGTGCCGGTTTCGCCTTCTATTAGTAGCGGCGCATCCAGCGGCGCCATGCGTCGGGCCTCACGGACCACGGCAGCCATGACCTTGGAACTCTGGAAGATGCTGTCGAAGCCACGCAGCTCCTGCTTGCGCACATTGTAGATGCGCTCACCGACGCGGTCGGCACGGTGCAGGGTCAACACTGCGCCGGCCATGGCTTCGCTGTCGTCGTGTTCGGCGGATTGCAGCGGCGCGATGTCCGCCAGGAATACGTCACCCTTGACCTTGACCCGCAGGCCATTGATCCGCGATTTGCTCGCGCGCACCAGTTCCGGCAAGTCGAAATCCTCGGCGTAACGCGACAGCGGGATGCCCGGCACCTCGTCCACCCGCACCCCGAGCAACTGCGCGGCCGCGCGGTTAGCGGCGACGATCGAGCCGCCCATGTCGATGGACAGCACCGGAAACTCCAGGGCCCCGAGCAACGCATTGAGCTCCATGTGCCGACGTTCGCTGGGCATGAGCCCCACACGCTTTACGCCAAACACCCCGGCAATCGCCTCGAACTGCGGGCGCAAGGCCTGGAATTGCATGTTCACCAGATTCGGACAGAACAGGTAGATGGCATTGCCATGCTCACCGCCGACCTCGCCCTTGGCGACGTTGACGCCGTACTCCACCAACAGGTTGAGAATGTCCCGCAGGATGCCGATGCGGTTCTGGCAATGCACTTTGATACGCATGAAAAGGCCCGAAGAAGGGTAGGCGCCGCGTCTTTTTGTCGCTGGGCGCAGATAGTCGTCAAGATTATGTGACAGTCAGTCGTCTTTTCACAGCCCAACACATCAATGAACAGCCAATTCGTAACGAATACTTTACGAATATCGGTAAATTTTCCTACGGCCCCCTTATGCAGGTCGCTGAAATCTCGCCCCAATCGGGTTATCAATACGTACATCGCAGGACATAACAAGAACGAATGCCTAGCAGGAGAGCCGTATGAAGCAGACGCACTACGTGGCCCGCGAGCCCGATGCGCAAGGTTTTATCCACTACCCGCCGGAAGAACACGCGGTGTGGAACACCCTGATCACACGCCAGTTGAAGGTGATCGAGGGCCGGGCCTGCCAGGAATACCTGGACGGCATCGACAAGCTCGGCCTGCCCCTGGACCGCATCCCGCAACTGAGCGAAATCAACACGGTGCTGGCCGAGACCACCGGCTGGCAAGTCGCCCGCGTGCCGGCGCTGATCCCCTTCCAGACGTTCTTTGAGTTACTCGCCAACAAGCAGTTTCCGGTGGCGACTTTTATTCGCACCCGTGAAGAACTGGACTACCTGCAAGAGCCGGATATTTTCCACGAGATCTTCGGCCACTGCCCGCTGCTGACCAATCCCTGGTTCGCCGAATTCACCCACACCTACGGCAAGCTCGGCCTCGCGGCCACCAAAGAGCAGCGCGTGTACCTGGCGCGCCTGTACTGGATGACCATCGAGTTTGGCCTGGTGGATACGCCCGCAGGCCGGCGCATCTACGGTGGCGGTATTTTGTCGTCGCCCAAGGAAACGGTGTACAGCCTGTCGTCCGAACCCGAGCACCAGGCCTTCGACCCGCTGGAGGCGATGCGTACACCGTATCGCATCGACATCCTGCAACCGCTATATTTTGTCTTGCCCGAGCTCAAGCGCCTGTTCGATGTCGCCCAGGAAGACATCATGGGCATGGTCGAGCGCGGCATGCAGTTGGGTCTGCACGCACCGAAGTTCCCACCCAAACCCAAAGCGGCGTGAACCGTAGGTTTTGATACCAGGTGAATCTGTTCCCTGGCCCCGCGTTGCTTTAGGGTGACGCCACTGACGACCGTTTTCCAGACACTCGAATTCAGGACACCCCACATGACCACCTTGAACCAAGCCCACTGCGAAGCCTGCCGCGCCGATGCCCCGCAAGTCAGCGATGAAGAACTGCCGGTGCTGCTCAAGCAGATCCCCGACTGGAACATCGAAGTCCGCGATGGCGTCATGCAACTGGAAAAGGTTTTCCTGTTCAAGAACTTCAAGTTCGCCCTGGCCTTTACCAACGCCATGGGCGCCATTTCCGAAGCCGAAGGTCACCACCCAGGCCTGCTCACCGAGTGGGGCAAGGTCACGGTGACCTGGTGGAGCCACTCCATCAAAGGCCTGCACCGCAACGACTTCATCATGGCCGCGCGCACCGACGAAGTGGCCAAGGATGCCGAGGGCCGCAAATAATGCACTTCGATGCGATTGGCCGCGTGCCCGGCGACCCGATCCTCGGGCTGATGGACCTGTATGCCCAGGATGCCAACCCGAACAAGTTCGACCTCGGCGTGGGCGTGTACAAGGACGACCAGGGGCTGACACCGATCCTCCCTTCCGTGAAACTCGCCGAGCAGCGCCTGGTGGAGCAGCAAACCACCAAGACCTACATTGGCGGCCACGGCGACGCTGCGTTCGGCAGATTGATCAGCGAACTGGTGCTCGGCGCCGAGTCCACGCTGCTGCGCGCACACCGTGCCGGTGCGACCCAGACTCCAGGCGGCACCGGCGCCCTGCGCCTGAGCGCCGACTTTATCGCCCACAGCCTGCCCGGCCGCGGCGTATGGCTGAGCAACCCGACCTGGCCGATCCACGAAAGCATCTTCGCCAAGGCCGGGATCAAGGTCAGTCACTACCCTTACGTCGGCGCGGACAATCACCTGGATGTGAGCGCGATGCTGGCGACCTTATCCACGGTGCCCGAGGGCGACGTGGTGCTGCTGCACGCCTGCTGCCATAACCCGACCGGTTTCGACCTGTCCCAGGCTGACTGGCGCCAGGTCCTGCAGATCGTGCGCGAGCGCCACCTGCTGCCGCTGATCGACTTCGCCTACCAGGGCTTTGGCGACGGCCTGGAGCAGGATGCCTGGGCGGTGCGCCTGTTCGCGAGCGAGCTGCCGGAAGTGTTGATCACCAGCTCCTGCTCGAAGAACTTCGGCCTGTATAGCGACCGTGTCGGCGCGCTGATCGTGTGTGCGGCGGATGCCGAAAAGCTGACGGATGTGCGCAGCCAGTTGGCGAATATCGCGCGCAACCTGTGGTCGACTCCGCCGGATCACGGCGCGGCAGTCGTCGCGACGATCCTCGGCGATGCCCAGCTGAAGGCACAGTGGAGCGACGAAGTCGAAGCCATGCGCTCGCGCATCGCACAGTTACGCGCCGGGCTGGTGGAGGCCCTCGCGCCACACGGGCTGGCCGAACGCTTTGCACATATCGGCGCGCAACGTGGGATGTTTTCCTATACCGGCTTGAGCGCCGAACAGGTCAAGCAACTGCGCGAGAAACACAGCGTGTATATGGTCAGTTCGGGGCGGGCCAACGTCGCGGGGATCGATGCGACGCGATTGACGCTGCTGGCGCAAGCCATTGCAGACGTTTCGTACACTTAACCGAAGAAATGCAAAACCCAATGTGGGAGGGGGCTTGCTCCCGATAGCAATGGATCAGTCGCCAAATACAGTGACTGACACTGCGCAATCGCGAGCAAGCCCGCTCCCACTTGTTGGGCCGAGCCAGGCCTTAACCCGCGACCATCTCCGATTTCAGCTGCGCCTCTTTAGCCTGCGCATCCGCCAACCGATACAACTCGATATGCCCGTCCCAGTGCTCGATCAACGCCGAGCACGACTCCACCCAATCCCCGCAGTTGAGGTAATCCACCTCGCCCACCTTGCGAATCTCCGCATGGTGAATATGCCCGCACACCACCCCATGCAATTCGCGCCGGGTCACTTCATGGGCGATGGCTTCTTCGAAATCGCTGATAAAGCTCACCGCCGTCTTCACCTTGTGCTTCAGATACGCCGACAGCGACCAGTAACCGTAGCCATACCGCGCACGCCAGTGATTCAACCAACGGTTCAACGTCAGGGTGAACTCGTAGGCCGAGTCGCCGAGGAACGCCAGCCAGCGGTGATAGCGCGTGATCACATCGAACTGGTCGCCGTGGATCACCAGGAGATGGCGGCCATCGGCGGTGACATGGATGGCTTCGTCCACCAACTGGATGTTGCCCAGGATCAGCTTGGAGTAGCGGCGCAGGAACTCGTCGTGGTTGCCGGTGACATAGATCACCTCGGTACCGCGCTTGGCCATGGTCAACAGGCGGCGGATCACGTTGGTATGGGCCTGGGGCCAATACATGCCGCCGCGCAGTTTCCAACCGTCAATGATATCGCCCACCAGGTACACCTTGTCGGCGTGGTAGCCCTTGAGGAATTGCGCCAAGTGTTCGGCCTGGCAATCCCGAGTGCCCAGATGTACATCGGAAATCCACAGGGTACGAACCCGTTGCTTGCGGCTGGGTGTAGCGAATTCGGCACGGGTCATGGGCATCCCTCGACGGTGTTTTCGCGAGCTTGCGCCCTGGCGATTAATAGCCCATGACAGCTGTGCGTCAGTCTGATGACAGCGCCCGCCGACGGCGAAGCGTTGTAGACTGGCAACCTGCTGCCCAGGAGAGCGCGATGAGAGCGTCCCTCACGCTACGCCACTACATCGAAGCACCCATTGCCCACAGCCATGACCATGCGCAGTTGGTCTTCGGCCTGTCCGGGCACCTGGACCTTGAAGTGGAAGGGCGCGGCAGCCAGGTCCGCGAGAGCAGCGTGATGGTGTTGCCCTTCTCGGCCCACCACACCTGCGGCAGTCGCGATGGCAGCCGATGCCTGGTGCTGGACGTGCCCACCGAACACTGGGTGCTGCAATCGTTGGGCGAGCATGCCGATGCCAGCCGCCGCCTGCTCGACCAACCGGCGCGTCTGGCCCTGGATTCGCGGCAAAGCCAGTTGGTGCAATGGCTGGCGCACAGCCCGGTGGACGACCCGCTGATCGTCCAGCAAGGCGCGGTACTGCTGCTGGCCAGCCTCAATCATCCGCTGCCCCCCAGCGTGCCGGGCCGCCGCCTGCCCTACGCCGCGTTCAATGCACATATCGAACGGCACGCCGCCCACCCTCTGCAAGTCGCGGACCTGGCACGCCTCGCCGACCTGTCGGTAGCGCGCCTGCATGCCCGTTTCATCGCCGAGTGCGGGCAGACGCCCATGGACTTCATCCGCAGTCGCCGCCTGCATAAGGCCTTGGGCCTGTTAAGGGAAACGCCGTTGCCCATCGGCGAAATTGCCGAGCGCGTCGGCTATGCCTCGCAAAGCGCGTTTGCCGCAGCGATGCTGCGCGAATTCGGCGCCGCGCCCAGCGCGCTGCGGCGCACCACAAAATAGCGAGTCCTGCGCTAAAAATCGCCAGTCGGGCGACAGACACTCACGCCCCCAGCCTCTAGACTGCGCGCCTGTCACCCCGTTGGTTCAAGGATCCCAATGACTCCCCGCTCAGCCCTCGGCGCCCTGCATATCGGCGCATTGATGTTTGGCCTCACCGGCGTATTCGGCAAACTCGCGGCCGCCTCGCCGACCATCATCGTGTTCGGCCGTGCCGCGTTTGCGGTGATTGCCCTGGCGATCTTTGCGCGGTTCGCCAGCAATGCGCCGTGGAAACAGCTGCAGATGCGCGACTGGCGCCGGCTGCTGATCAGCGGTGTATTGCTGGCGGCGCACTGGGTCACGTTCTTCATCGCGGTCAAGGTCGCCGGCGTGGCCGTCGCCACCCTGGGGTTTACCGCGTTCCCGGCGTTTACCGTGATCCTCGAAGGCTTGATCTTCCGCGAGCGCATCCGCGCCAACGAAGTGCTGCTGGTGGCCCTGGTCACGGTGGGCCTGGTGCTGGTGACACCGGACTTCAACCTCGCCAGCCAAGCCACGGGCGGCCTGCTCTGGGGCATCGCCTCGGGGTTGCTGTTCTCCCTGCTGTCACTGAATAACCGCGCCAGCTCCGGGCGGGTTCCAGCGGTACAGGCGGCGCTGTGCCAGAACGTGGTGGTCGCGCTGTGCCTGCTGCCCGTGGCGACGCCGGGGCTGGCGGATGTGCGCGCGCTCGACTGGCTGTGGATCGGCCTGCTCGGTGTGTTCTGTACCGGCCTGGCCCACAGCCTGTTTGTCGCCAGCCTCGCGGTGATCAAGGCCCGCACCGCCTCGGTGGTGTTCGCCATGGAACCGGTCTACGGCATCACCGTCGCCTGGCTGCTGTTTGCCGAAACCCCGACCTTGCGCATGCTGCTGGGCGGCGCGCTGATCATCGTCGCCATCGTGCTTTCCGGCCTGCTGGGCAGCGCCAGCCAGGCCAAACAGCCGGCTGCAACGGCCTGATCTATACTCTGCCCATCCGCAACAGTGTGTCGTCGTCGACGGATAAAGACTTCTCGACGACAGCCAGGGTGTTTAACGGTGCTGCAAGCGAGTGGTCACGCCATTAACGCTATGCAGGAGTTGCATCATGGAAACACTTATCAGCTTGCTGGTTCAGATCATCAGCGGTGCCGTCGGCGGTAATCTGGCGGGGATGACCAAGCAGAGCCTGGGCACCGGGCTCAATACCTTCCTCGGCGGTGTCGGCGGCCTGGTGCTGGGCCAGCTCGTCTCGGCGCTGACGGGCACATCCGGCGGCGAAGCGATGGATGTGGCGACGGTCGGCAGCAACATCGTTGGCGGTGGCGTCGGCGGCCTGGTGCTGACGTGGGTCGTCGGTTTCATCAAGAGCAAGATGGCCGCCAAGTAGGGGCGCATCGCCCGGTCACCGCCCCTGTGCGGCGGTGACCTTCACACCTTGCGATCGTTGTGCCCCAGGTCGCGCTGCGGGTCGATCTGGTCGCGCACGCGCTGCTTGAGCACCTTGGCCTCCGGAAAGCCGCCGTCAGCCTTACGCTCCCAGATCTGCACACCGTCGCAGGTGATGCGAAAAGCGCCGCCGGTAGCCGGTTCCAGCGCCACTTTGCCCAGGTCGTCGGCAAAGGTACTCAACAGCTCCTGGGCCAACCATGCGGCGCGCAACAGCCACTGGCACTGGGTGCAATAGGTGATGACGATCTCGGGTTTGTTCGGCGACATAATTTGACAGGTTCCTGGCGTAACGGGCTGGGAGGGTCGGGTGGCTATAATACCGGCCTTTATCGTCCAGCCCTGAGATTCATGATGCGCCGCCTGTTGTCCTGCCTGTTGCTGTGCCTGCTGCCCCTTCTTGCCGAGGCGGTTGAAACCCCACGCCCGAAAATCGGCCTGGTGCTGTCCGGCGGCGCCGCACGCGGGCTGGCCCACATCGGCGTGCTCAAGGCCCTGGAGGAACAAGGGATTCATATCGATGCAATTGCCGGCACCAGCATGGGCGCGGTGATCGGCGGGTTGTACGCGTCGGGCTACAAGATCGATGAGCTGGAAAAGCTCGCACTGGGTATCGATTGGCAGCAGGCACTCTCCGATGCGCCACCCCGGGAGGACGTGCCGTTTCGCCGCAAGCAGGATGACCGGGACTTCCTGGTCAAGCAGAAACTCAGTTTCCGCGACGATGGCAGCCTCGGCCTGCCGCTGGGCGTCATCCAGGGCCAGAACCTCGCGCTGCTGCTGGAAAGCATGTTTGCCCACAGCAGCAACACGCGAAATTTCGACAAGCTGCCGATCCCCTTTCGCGCCGTCGCAACCGATATCACCACTGGCGAAAAAGTGGTGTTCAGCAAAGGCCACCTGCCCCAGGTGATCCGCGCCAGCATGTCGATCCCGGCCGTGTTCGCGCCAGTGGAACTCGACGGCCGGCTGCTGGTGGACGGCGGCATGACCGATAACATCCCGCTGGACGTGGCGCGGGAGATGGGCGTCGACATCGCCATCGTGGTGGACATCGGCACGCCGCTGCGCTCGCGCAAGCAACTGGCCACGGTGGTGGACGTGCTCAACCAGTCCATCACCCTGATGACCCGGCGCAATTCCGAAGAACAACTCAAGGCCCTGCACCCCAAGGATGTGCTGATCCAGCCGCCTCTGGCCGCCTACGGCGTCACCGACTTCGGCCGCGCCAAGGACATGATCGACGCCGGCTACCGCGCCACCCGCGCCCTCGATGTGCGCCTGGCCCACCTGCGTCCCGCCGAGCCGATCGACCCGGAACTGGTGGCCGCGCGCGCGCCGGGCGAACGGACTCCGATCATCACTGCGATCAGCGTGGAGAACGACTCGAAAGTCAGCGACGACGTGATCCGCTACTACATCCGCCAAACCCTCGGCGAGCCGCTGAACCTGAGCCGCCTGCAAGTGGACATGGGCACCTTGTATGGCCTGGATTACTTTGAACAGGTGCAATACCGCGTGGTGAAAAAAGGCCACGACAACACCCTAGTGATCAGCGCACGCGGCAAACGCAGCGGCACCGACTACCTGCGCCTGGGCCTGAACCTGTCGGACGACATGCGTGGCGACAGCGCCTTCAACCTCGGCGCCAGCTACCGCATGAATGGCATCAACCGCCTCGGCGCGGAATGGCTGACGCGGGTGCAGATCGGCGATCGGCAAGAGCTGTACAGCGAGTTCTACCAACCGATGGACACCGGCTCGCGCTATTTCGTCGCCCCTTACCTCAAGGCCCAGGCGCAGAATGTCGAACTGATTCTGGACAACGACCCCATCTCCGAATACCGCCTGGAACGCTACGGTTTCGGCCTGAACGTCGGGCGCCAGATCGGCAACAGTGGCGAGCTGCGTTTCGGCGTCGGCGAAGCCTGGGGCAAGGCGGATGTACGCATCGGCGACCGCGACCTGCCAAGCGTGAGCTTCAGCGAAGGCTTCTACGAACTGAAGTACTCCTTCGACTCCCTGGACAACGTGTACTTCCCCCACACCGGCGAAGACATCGGCCTGGCTTGGCGCGAGTTCGAACCGGGGCTGGGGTCCGATCAACGCTACCGGCAATGGGAATTCAAGCTGGACAAGGCCATGAGCCACGGCCCGGACACACTCGTACTGGGCGGCCGTTACGGACGCACCATGGATAATACGGACGTGGTGATATCCAGCTTCCTACTGGGCGGCGCACGGCAGCTGTCAGGCTTCCGCCAGGACGCGATCTCGGGGCAGAACGTCAGCTTGATGCGCGCCGTGTACTACCGCCGCCTGACGCCGCGCTCATACTTGCCGCTGGATTTCCCGCTGTACCTGGGCGCGTCGCTGGAACGCGGACGGGCGTGGAACAACGACAATGAGTTCGACAGCGGTTATATCAACGCCGCGAGTATTTTCCTGGGCTTCGACACACCGTTGGGGCCGCTGAATTTCAGCTACGGGTTCAACGACGACAATCAGCAGGCGGTGTACCTGAACCTCGGCCAGACCTTCTGAAACGCTGACCGTAAAAACCAAGATGGGAGCTGGCTGGCTTGCGATGGCGGTATTTCAGTCGCCAGATCAATTGACTGAATGTCCGTTATCGCAGGCAAGCCAACTCCCACCTATTCGATCTCTGTTGCGCCTGACGTCAGGACTTTTCCAGATTCGCCAGAATGTGCCCATGCACGCGCATGCACACCCGCAGGTCCTCTTCATTCACGCCCACGAACAACTCATGGCGCAATGCAGTGGCGATGGTTTCAATCTGCTCGATCAACGGTCGGGCGCTGTCACACAGCAGGATGCGCTTGGCGCGCCGGTCTTCCACCACCGCCTGGCGCTGCACCAGCCCTTGGCTTTCCAGGCTGTCGAGCAAGCGTGCCAGTGTCGGCCCTTCGACGCCGACACTTTGTGCCAGCTCACGCTGCGTCGGCGCTTCTTCGAAACGCGCCAAGTGCAGCAGCACCAGCCAGCGTGCCTGAGACAAGCCCAGCCCCGCCAAACGGCGGTCCAGTTCGGCGCGCCAACCTCGGGACATTTGCGCCAACTGCATGCCAAAACGGTGTTGATCGGTTAACGGCATAAAAAACTCATGGTTTAGACTGAAAACAAAGTATGACTAATTATTAGTCAGCTAAGCATGAGCCATGTCAGTAGGCAAGCGCTCGTCTGTACTGATTCGTTTCATCGTCGCAATTGGCACACTAAATTTCGAACTCAGACTGCAACGCGGCACGCACACAGTACAAAACACCCTCGGGAACCCGCCCCGTGAACAGCGGTGCAATCTCCGCAACTGGTGGCAGTTCGCCTTCACCGTCCAGGAAGGCATCCTGGATTTCACCGAGCAAATCTTCTGGCAAATCAAGGGCCTGCTCTAACGACAACTGTTGCTTACCGATGGATTCGGCCAGCAGCGTGTAGACGTTTTTTTCCGAGCATTGCAACTGGCCAGCGATCTGGATCGGGGTCATGCCGGCCCGCGCCAGGCTGATCAATTCGTGGCGAATATCGGCAATTTCCTTCGGCGCTTCGGCCTGGCCGCCGAGCACTTCGAGGAAGGCCTGGCCATAACGTTCCAGCTTGCGCGCGCCCACGCCACTGACCCGGCCCATTTCGGCCAGGGTGGTCGGCTGCTCGCGCAACATCTCCAGCAAGGTCGAGTCGGGGAAAATAACGTAAGGCGGCACGCTGTGTTCCTGCGCCAGCTTGCGCCGCAGGGCACGCAAGGCTTCCCACTGTTCACGCTCCTCGAAGCGCACCAGTTGGCTGGCCTGGCTGGTACTGCTCTTGGCAGTGGTCTGCGGCTTGAGGTCGCGGCGCAGTTCCAGGCTCACTTCCCCCTTGAGCAACGGCCGGCAACTGTCGTTCAGGCGCAGGCCGCCGTAGCCTTCGATGTCGATGTCCACCAGGCCGCGCGCGACCATCTGGCGGAACAGCGATCGCCATTCGCCTTCGGCACGGGCCTTGCCGACGCCGTAGACCGAGAGTTTCTCATGGCCGAAGCTGCGCACCTTCTCGTTGTCCTTGCCCAGCAACACATCCACCAGATGGCCGACGCCATAACGCTGGCCGGTGCGGTAGATGGCGGACAAACCCTGGCGCGCCGGTTCAGTGGCATCCCAGGTTTGCACGCCGTCGACACAGTTGTCGCAATGGCCGCAGGGTTCGGGCATGTCTTCGTCGAAATACGCCAGCAAGGTCTGGCGGCGGCAACGCGTCTCTTCGCAGAGTGACAGCATGGCGTCGAGCTTGTGCTGTTCCAGGCGTTTGTGGCGCTCGTCACCTTCGGAGTTCTGCAGCATTTGCTTGAGCATCACCACGTCTTGCAGGCCGTAGACCATCCACGCATCGGCCGGCAGGCCATCACGCCCGGCGCGCCCGGTTTCCTGGTAATACGCCTCGAGGGATTTGGGCAGATCCATATGGGCCACGAAGCGCACGTTGGACTTGTCGATGCCCATGCCGAACGCGATGGTTGCCACCATGATCAGGCCTTCCTCGTTGAGGAAGCGCTTCTGATGATAGGCACGCAAGTCGTTGGGCAAGCCTGCATGGTAGGGCAACGCCGGATAACCCTGCTCGCACAGGAAGGCGGCCACTTCGTCGACCTTCTTGCGCGACAGGCAATAGACGATGCCCGCATCGCTGCGCCGCTCGGACAGGAACGCCAGCAACTGCTTGCGCGGCTGCTCCTTGGGCACGATGCGATAGAAAATATTCGGCCGGTCAAAGCTCGACAGGAAGCGCTCGGCGTTCTGCAAATGCAGGCGCTCGACGATTTCTTCGCGAGTGCGCTTGTCGGCGGTGGCGGTCAGGGCGATACGCGGGACGTCGGGGAACAGTTCCGCCAACTGCCCCAACTGCAAATATTCGCGACGGAAATCATGCCCCCATTGCGATACGCAGTGCGCTTCATCGATGGCGAACAGGGCGATTTCCAGGCTCTGCAAGAAGGCCAGCATGCGCGGCTGCACCAGGCGCTCGGGGGCCAGGTAAAGCATTTTCACTTCGCCGCGCTTGATACGCGCGGCCAGGTCGCGCTGCTGTTCGGCGCTGAGCGTGGAGTTCAATGCGGCGGCAGCAACGCCGAGCTCCTCAAGGGTCGCCACCTGATCGTCCATCAGCGCGATCAACGGCGACACCACCACGGCAAGGCCGTTACGTAGCAACGCCGGCACCTGGAAACACAACGACTTGCCCCCGCCGGTCGGCATCAGGACGAGGGCATCACCGCCATTGGCCACGCGCTCAATGATCGCACCCTGGCGGCCACGAAAACTGTCGTAGCCGAAGATGTCCTTGAGGACGCGTTGAGCCTGCTCGAGCATGTAAAACTCCAAATATCGCCGAAATCCCTCCATACAGGCTGGCCGAAAAAGCGCGTATCTACGGAAAATAATCCGTAAGCGAAGTTTTCTCGGGTTGGCGCTGGCCTGCAGGGGGCATCACAAAACGCGGCAGTATACCCGAGCGTCGGCCGGCAAAGGGCGCGGCTGACGAACAGCGGCCGCTATCTAAAACCGGCCAAATATGCAGTGTGGCTGGCCTGGGCGCTCAAGAAAGCCTAGAATTCAGCATCGTTTATTCCCAAGGTAGTCCTTCAATGTCCTTCGCTGAGCAACTAACCCGCCTGCAAGCCTTCCTCGACGCCGATGAGCTGCATGACGAGGCGCTGGACTACGTGGCCGCCCACGGCTACCTGACCGCCCTGTCGATTTCTTCCGACATCGTGCCGGACCGTGAGTGGATCGACGCCTTGTTCGCCGAAGAGCCTCATTACGCTGACGCCGCCCAGCGCGAAGAGATCGAAGCCACCCTGCTCGCCCTCAAGGCCCACATCGGTCGCCAACTGGCCTCCGACGAGGAATTCGAGCTGCCGTGCGACCTCGACCTGGGCGAAGAGCCGGACGACTCCGACCTGCGCGGCTGGTGCATCGGCTTCATGGAAGGTGTGTTCCTGCGCGAAGCCGCCTGGTTCGAAACCGCCGAAGAAGAAGTCAGCGAAATGCTGCTGCCGATCATGGTCGGTTCGGGCCTGTTCGACGACCAGCCGGAGTTCTCCGACATCGCCGCCGACGCCAATCTGATGGACGACATGATCGTACAGATCCCGGAAGCCCTGACCGCCCTGTACCTGCTGTGCAACGCCCCCGACGAAAAACCGGCGCTCCTCAAGCCACGTCACCACTGAGTCGCACGCCCGTGATCGCCATGGGCAAGCGCTCGCCGCTCCTGCGTTACGCACTGCTGGCTATCGGCTGGCTGAGCGTAACGCTGGGCGTGATCGGCATCTTCCTGCCGGTATTGCCCACCACCCCCTTCCTGCTTCTTGCCGCCGCCTGCTTCGCGCGCAGCTCCCCGCGTTTCTACGCCTGGCTGGTGGAACACCCGCGCCTGGGCCCATGGATTCGTGACTACCTGGACGGCAATGGCATCCCGCTCAAGGGTAAGGTCTACGCCATCGGCCTGATGTGGCTGAGTATCGGTTTTTCCTGCTACCTGGTGCCTCTGCCGTGGGCCCGCGGCTTCATGCTGACCAGCGCGGTACTGGTGACGATCTACATCCTGCGCCAGAAAACCCTGCCGCCGCGCTGAGCCTCTTTAACACCGTGCTCTGCGACATTAGTGCTCACAAGACCTTGGTCGACACTGACTAATCCCCAGGCATCATGCGAGACTGTCCAACCGGGCCCGAAATGCCTGGGCGTGTTTCTGTCCGGAGTTACCATGACGCTGTCCAGCGGGCTGATCGCCGCCGTTGCCTTGGCCTATATGGCCATTATGTTTTCCATCGCCTTTTACGGTGACCGCCGCCATGCGCCGTTGCCGCCGCGCATGCGTGCCTGGGTGTACAGCCTGTCGTTGGCCGTTTATTGCACCAGTTGGACCTTCTTCGGCGCCGTAGGCCAGGCGGCCGAACAACTGTGGGCGTTTATACCTATCTACCTGGGACCGGTGCTGTTGCTGGTATTCGCCCCCTGGGTCCTGCAAAAGATGATTCTGATCAGCAAGCAGGAAAACATCACTTCCATCGCTGACTTTATCGCCGCACGCTACGGCAAATCCCAGTCGTTGGCCGTGGTGGTCGCGCTGATCTGCATGGTCGGCGTGTTGCCTTACATCGCCCTGCAACTGAAGGGCATCGTACTCGGGGTGAACCTGCTGATCGGCGCCGGCGCGGATACCACCGGCACCCGCGCCCAGGACACGGCGCTGATCGTATCGCTGGTGCTGGCGCTGTTCACCATTGTCTTCGGTACGCGCAACCTCGATGCCACCGAACACCACCGCGGCATGGTGCTGGCGATTGCCTTCGAGTCGCTGGTCAAGCTGTTCGCGTTTCTCGCAGTCGGCGTGTTTGTGACCTACGGCCTCTACGACGGTTTCGACGACTTGTTCAGCCAGGCGATGTTGGCACCACGCCTGGAGGAATACTGGAACGAAACCGTCAACTGGCCAACGATGGTGGTACAGACCGGCGTCGCGATGATGGCGATCATCTGCCTGCCCCGGCAGTTTCACGTCACCGTCGTGGAAAACATCGACCCCCAGGATTTGCGCCTGGCCAAATGGGTTTTCCCTGCGTACTTGATCCTCGCCGCGCTGTTTGTCGTACCGATCGCCCTCGGCGGCAAAATGCTCTTGCCCGGCTCGGTGCTACCCGATTCCTACGTGATCAGCCTGCCCTTGGCTGAGGCCCATCCGATCCTCGCCCTGCTGGCGTTCATTGGCGGCGCGTCAGCCGCCACCGGCATGGTGATTGTGGCGAGCATCGCGTTGTCGACCATGGTGTCCAACGACATGCTGCTGCCTTGGCTGTTGCGCCGCTCCAGCGCAGAACGGCCGTTTGAAGTGTTCCGCCACTGGATGCTCTCGGTACGCCGCGTCAGCATTGTGCTCATCCTGCTGCTGGCGTATGTCAGCTACCGATTGCTCGGCTCCAGCGCGAGCCTGGCGACGATCGGCCAGATTGCCTTCGCCGCGGTGACCCAACTGGCACCTGCCATGCTCGGCGCGCTGTATTGGAAACAGGCGAATCGACGCGGCGTGTTTGCCGGCTTGGCGGCAGGCACGTTCCTGTGGTTCTACACCTTGGTCCTACCGGTTACCGCGAAAAGCCTGGGCTGGTCGCTCAGCCTTTTCCCCGGCCTGACCTGGTTGCATTCCCACCCGCTCGGCTTGCCCCTCACGTCGCTGACCCTGGGCACCGTGTTCTCCCTGGCGGGCAACTTCACACTGTTCGTCTGGGTCTCGATGCTTTCGCGTACCCGGGTGTCCGAACACTGGCAGGCCGGGCGCTTCATCGGCCAGGAAACCAGCCAGCGCGCCAGCACTCGCTCCATGTTGTCGGTCCAGATCAGCGACCTGCTGAGCCTGGCGGCGCGCTTTGTCGGCGAAGAACGCGCGCAGCAGAGTTTTATCCGCTTCGCCTATCGCCAGGGCAAAGGCTTCAACCCCAACCAGAATGCCGATAACGATTGGATCGCGCATACCGAACGCCTGCTGGCGGGTGTACTCGGCGCCTCTTCGACTCGCGCAGTCGTAAAGGCCGCGATTGAAGGTCGGGACATGCTGCTGGAGGACGTAGTACGGATCGCCGACGAAGCCTCCGAAGTGCTGCAATTCAATCGGGCCCTGCTGCAAGGCGCCATCGAAAACATCACCCAGGGCATCAGCGTGGTGGATCAGTCCCTCAAGCTGGTGGCGTGGAACCGCCGTTACCTGGAGCTGTTCAACTACCCCGAGGGATTGATCAGCGTCGGCCGGCCGATTGCCGACATCATTCGCTATAACGCCGAGCGCGGCTTGTGCGGACCGGGTGAGGCCGAAGTGCATGTGGCGCGACGCCTGCACTGGATGCGCCAAGGCCGCGCGCACACCTCCGAACGCCTGTTCCCGAATGGACGGGTGATTGAACTGATCGGCAACCCGATGCCCGGCGGCGGTTTCGTCATGAGCTTCACCGACATCACCGCGTTCCGCGAGGCCGAACACGCACTGACCGAGGCGAACGAGGGCTTGGAACGACGGGTCACCGAGCGGACACACGAGCTGTCGCAGCTCAACGTGGCGCTCACCGATGCCAAGGGCGTGGCCGAGTCCGCGAACCAATCGAAGACGCGCTTTCTCGCAGCGGTCAGCCATGACCTGATGCAACCGCTGAACGCCGCACGCCTGTTCTCCGCAGCCCTCTCCCACCAGAACGACGGCCTGTCGAACGAAGCCCGGCAACTGGTGCAACACCTCGACAGCTCGCTACGTTCCGCCGAAGACCTGATCAGCGACCTGCTGGACATCTCGCGCCTGGAAAACGGCAAGATCAACCCGCAACGCCAGCCGTTCGTGCTCAACGAACTGTTCGACACCCTCGGCGCCGAATTCAAGGCGCTCGCCCAGGAACAAGGCCTGCGCTTCCGCTTGCGCGGCAGTCATTTGCGCGTGGACAGTGACATCAAGTTGCTGCGCCGGATTTTGCAGAACTTTCTGACGAATGCTTTCCGCTATGCCGACGGTCCAGTTCTGCTGGGTGTACGCCGACACCAGGGCGAGTTGAGCCTGGAAGTCTGGGATCGCGGCCCCGGCATTCCGCAGGATAAACAGAAGGTGATTTTCGAGGAGTTCAAACGCCTGGACAGCCACCAGACCCGCGCCGAAAAGGGCCTCGGCCTGGGCCTGGCGATTGCCGATGGCCTGTGTCGCGTATTGGACCATCGCCTGAGCGTGCGCTCATGGCCGGGCAAGGGCAGCGTATTCAGCGTGCGCGTGCCGCTGGCTCGCAACCAGACCAGCACACCGGTCAAGACCGCGCAGGAAACCGGTCTGCCCCTGAGCGGCGCGCGGGTGCTGTGTGTGGATAACGAAGAAAGCATCCTGATAGGCATGCGCAGCCTGCTGACGCGCTGGGGCTGCGAAGTATGGACCGCCACCGACCAGGCACAATGCGCGGCGCTGCTGGCCGACGGCGTGCGCCCACAACTGGCGCTGGTGGATTACCACCTGGACCACGGAGAAACCGGCACGGAGTTGATGGGCTGGCTACGCACACAGTTGGCGGAGCCGATTCCCGGCGTGGTCATCAGCGCCGACGGTCGTCCGGAGATGGTGGCGCAAGTGCATGCGGCGGGGCTGGATTATCTGGCCAAACCGGTGAAGCCGGCGGCGTTGCGCGCCTTGCTCAGCCGGCATCTGCCCCTTTGATCAGCCACCTATTCGGGCAGGTGCGCCACCCCGTCGGAGTCGGTCATTGCCCGCTCCAACAGGTCGGCGGGCAAGCTTTTGCTGGCGCGGGCGCCGAGCAACCTTAACTGTTCGGTGCGGCTGACCAGATTACCGCGACCATCTGTCAGCTTATTCCGCGCTGCGCTGTAAGCCTTATCCAACTGCTGCAGACGGTTGCCCACTTCATCCAGGTCCTGGATAAACAGCACGAACTTGTCGTACAGCCAGCCGGCGCGCTCCGCGATTTCCCGGGCGTTCTGGCTCTGGCGTTCCTGCTTCCACAGGCTGTCGATGACCCGCAGGGTGGCGAGCAAGGTGGTGGGGCTGACGATGACGATATGACGGTCGAAGGCTTCCTGGAACAGGTTGGGCTCAGCCTGCAAGGCCGCCGAAAAAGCGGCTTCAATCGGCACGAACAGCAACACGAAATCCAGGCTGTGCAAGCCCTCCAGGCGTTTGTAGTCCTTACCGGCCAAACCTTTGACGTGATTGCGCAGGGACAGCACATGCTGTTTGAGCGCCGCCTGGCCGATCACCTCGTCGTCCGCCGCCACGTACTGCTGATAGGCCGTCAGGCTGACCTTGGAGTCCACCACCACCTGCTTGTCACCGGGCAACATGATCAGCACGTCCGGCTGGAAGCGCTCACCGTCCGGACCTTTCAGGCTGACCTGGGTCTGGTACTCGCGACCCTTCTCCAGGCCGGCGTGTTCCAGCACGCGCTCAAGGATCAGTTCACCCCAGTTGCCCTGGGTCTTCTGGCCTTTCAGCGCACGGGTCAAATTCGTGGCTTCGTCCGACAGACGCAGGTTCAGTTGCTGCAGGCGTTCAAGCTCCTTGCCCAGGGAAAAGCGTTCACGGGCTTCATTCTGATAGCTTTCTTCGACACGCTTTTCGAAGGACTGGATGCGTTCTTTCAAGGGATCGAGCAACTGTCCGAGGCGCTCCTGACTGGTTTCGGCGAAGCGCTGTTCGCGCTCGTCGAAAATCTTCCCGGCCAGTTCGGCGAACTGCGCCCGCAATTCGTCCCGCGAGCCCTGCAGGTCGGCGAGGCGTTGCTGATGGCTGTCCTGTTGCTCGCGCAGCTCCGCACGCAAGGCCGCCGATAACGCGTCGAGGCGACGCAGTTCGGCTTCCTTGGCGCTGCGGTCGAGGTTCCAGGCGTGGGCGGCGTCGCGGGCATTGTCGCGATCGATCTGCAGCAATTCGACTTCGCGGCGCACGGCGGCCAGGTCTGCCTGCTTGGCGGCGTTGGCCTGGCTGAGGTCGCTGATTTCGTCACGGCTGG
Organism: Pseudomonas veronii; assembly: GCF_002028325.1. Taxonomy (NCBI): domain Bacteria; kingdom Pseudomonadati; phylum Pseudomonadota; class Gammaproteobacteria; order Pseudomonadales; family Pseudomonadaceae; genus Pseudomonas; species Pseudomonas veronii. Next base: position 5,032,432 of record NZ_CP018420.1, read on the forward strand.
CGTCCAGTTGGGCCGCCAACCCTTCCTGGGCCAGTTGCGCGGTGGTCAGGCGCTCTTCAAGCAATTCCCAGCCGGCCATGCGCGCAGCCAGACGGCGCTGGAGCTGCCAGCACACGGCCAATAACGGCACTGCCGCGCCAGCAAGTCCCAGGGCAATACTGGTCCAGTCAAAAGCCATAGCCATGTCTGCCATCACCGAAAAAGAGCAAGGTTAACCAAGCAAGGGGATTGAGGACAGCTCAGTCTTCGACCTGGCCCAATTCACGCTGGGCGCGGCGGTCACCGGCACGGGCAGCCAGGCGCAGCAGGTCGTGGCCGATGCGGCGGTCGCGGGCATTGTCGCATTCGCGGCACATCAATTGGCCGAGTCGGCTTTGCGCTGCGACCACGCCATCACGGGCCGGCTGTTTGAGCAAGCGCCCGGCAAAATGTTTGATGTTGGTGCTGTGACCAAGACGCGGGCTGTCGAGCAACCACAAGGCCACTTTCAAGGAGAAACGTTTGGGTGGGGTAACAACCGGAGGGGTGTCGGTAACAGAAGATGATACTGAGCGAAACTTCATAAAGCACTGCGGGACAGAACGGAAGGCGCGCCACTCTACTCTTTTTTTCGTACAGGTAAAGCCGAAAAAACCCTGCACGCCCGTGCTAGAGCAAGCGCTCGGGACAATCCACAGAAGCTGTGGATAACTCAGTGGACAACCCACCTTTAACTCGCGCAAAGCCCCATGGAATGGGGGCCGCAGTCAAACTGACGATTTTTTCACCAATAAAAAAAAGCGATATTTTTCATTGACTTAAATTTTCATTACAGGCAAATGGGGCCCTATGGAAACACTTGACAGAACGGTGACACATACCGTGAACAATGTGTACAAGTCCCTTTGCTCCGGTTATATCGCCAAGGTTTTTTGATCCGACACGGCTTGAACATGTTACCGGCACGACCAGGCAGGGACTTTTCAAATTCAATGCGGGTCGCCACACTGCCGCACCTACAACGCAACCATGTACGGGTCGATGAAAGGAATTCTGTTATTCACCGTGTTGCTGCTGGCCATTTGCGCGACCTCCCTGGGAATCAACGCCGCTCTGCCTTCGCCGGACGGCGCATTGTTTGCGATCGCGATCCTGCTCTCCGCCGCGTTCACCGCCGCCAGCCTGTGCATCGAGTTGGGCGAAGGCCGGATCAATGACATGGGCGACGTCATGAAAATGATCGAGACCGGCCAGTCCCTGCGCCTGACCCTGGCCGCGTATGCGCTGGGCTGCTCGCTGGCGGCAGCGGTCACGGTGCTGGTGTATCACGGGGTGCTGGAGGGCTGACTGAAGTTTTTTTACCGATACGCTTCCATTCCCCACTTCGATCCGTTACTATCCGCGGCGTTAGTACCAAGCTGAAAGTCAATTCTGGTCGAACAACTCCCCTGAACAACACGGGATCGACCACCTTGATGGTTTCCAGGTATCACTTGCGACGACACAGCCTTTGAACAAGCAAAGGGTATCGCGAAGTCTCAATACTCTGACCGAACCAACCTGCCAATTGATCAGGATCTTCACCCCGGGCCCAGAACCTTAGCCCCTGTTGTGTTGCCTGCCCTCCTAAGTACCTACCTGCCAGCCCAAGCGCGCCTAAACTATTAGCGCTTCAAACTGGCTGCTTTGTTCCAGTCGGGTTCTTCGTTCGATCAATAGTGATCGACGTCACTGGAACGTTTTAACGTTGCGCGGTTCTTAACCGTGTCATTTGTAGGAACACCCATAATATGTCCACTCAAATCCATACTCAGGACGCCATTCGCGCCCTCACCAACGCTTTTGCACCAATGAACTGCCTGATCATGGCCGCTCGCAAAGGCTGCTTCAGCTTCACCCTGGTCAACGAACACGGCATCGCTCGTCACAGCGAACGCCTGTACCCCGATCAATACTCCAGCGCAGAGCCGCTGCAGGCCGTGATCGAGCGTACCCGTCAGGCACTGATTGCCTGATCGACCGAAGTCGCTGAAACCCAAAAACCCTGTTTAACAAGCAGGGTTTTTTATTGCCCGGCATTCAGGTTTTGAATATTTGCACTCAGCACGAATAGATATAAACGTTATAACTGAATAAAGAAGATGTTTTTAAAACAGTCCTTTACACCACGAATATGACACTACACTTCAACTCAAGCGGCATGATCCGCTTCCGACGGGCCTGAGATCCGATCCACCGCTGCCAAGCCCCCACCCGCTCAGGCTTCGTCGACCACTTTCACGGACAGAGGCGAGTATGGGTATCGCTGCCAGCGAATTGTGTCGTTATGTGATCAGGCCGACGCTTGTTTACCTCGGGCGCCACGACCAGACCGCTGAATCCCTGCTGCTGGGTATTGCCGCCAGCCAGTCGGAACTTGGCTCCGCCTTGCACGACCGTCGCGGCCACGGCCTCTACAGCATCTCCGACCAGCGTCACCGCGCCCTATGGGACACCTACCTGGCGCTGGACCCCGAACGCGCCAGCCTGGTACGCGGCCTGGCCAGCCAGCACGCCTTCCTTGGCGCGCCCCAGCTTGAGCTGACCGTCAACCTGCGTTATGCCACCGCCATCGCCTGGTTACTGGTGGAACAACAGCGCCCCGCCTTGCCCGAACCGGGTGACATATTGGCCATGGCGCGTATCTGGAAAGAAATATTTCACCCTCAAGGCCGTCTTCGCGATTTCACCCACGCCTGGAAAACCTGTGTTTCATCCATGAATCAGGTGACCTGCTGATCGGGCAATTTACAAAATCCGGCAAAATGCGGCGATTTTGGTAGGATTGTCCTACAAAACAGCTCTATCTCCTGTGTTACAGCCTATAGCGCGATATGTAATTTGTTGATACTTTCCGCTGCGGTGATCACACGGAGTTCTAATAATGAAAAAAGTAATGCTCAAGACCACACTTAGCCTCGCCGTTGCCATGGCCTCTTCCTACGTCTTCGCAAGTGGCTTTGCCCTTAACGAACAAGACGTCGCCGGGATGGGTACGGGCTTCGCAGGACGCTCTTCTACTGCCGAAAACGCAAGCACTGTCTACGGTAACCCAGCCGGTATGGCTCGCCTGGAAGGCCAACAAATTACCGGCGGTTTCGCGGTGATCGATGCCTCCACCGATATCAAAGATGCCGGCGGCCGTTCCAGCGGGACTAACAAAGGCGACATGGTGCCTTTCACTGGCGTGCCTTTCGGCTTCTACACCAACAAACTCAACGATCAATGGTCTATCGGCTTCGGTGTTTATGCACCGTTCGGCCTGAAAACCGACTACGAAAGTGGTTTCCAGGGTCGCGGGTTTGGCAACAAGAGCGAAGTATCGGTCATCACCTTCCAACCGACTGTCAGCTACGCGTTCAATGATCGCGTTTCCATCGGTTTTGGTCCGACCATCAACCGTATCGACGGCACCCTGGAATCGCGGCCGAGCCTGGCTGGCCTGGGGATGCCAGGCGACAACAAAGTCAAAGTCAAAGGCGACGACACCGCCCTGGGCTTTAACGCCGGTATCCTGGTTCAAGCCACCGATACCACTCGCGTCGGCCTGACCTACCACTCGGCAGTGAAGTACAAACTCGAAGGCCACACCGACGTCACCAAAGCGTCCACGGTTCCATCGGGAGTGCTGGCCAATAACCGCTACGACGCCTCATTGAAAGTCGACACGCCTGAATCCTGGGACCTGTCGGTCACTCAAGACCTCAGCGACGCCTGGAAACTGTATGCGGGTGCGACCTGGACTCGTTGGAGTCGCTTGAAAGACATCACCATCAAAAACGAAGGTGTGACAGCGACTAACGGAGGCGCACTGGCACCTGCGCTTGTCGGCACTATCACTGAACCGCAGAACTGGCACGACACCTGGGCTTACGCCTTGGGTACCTCGTATCAGCTCACCAAGCAGGTGGTACTGCGTACCGGCCTGTCCTTCGACCAGTCGCCAACCAACAACACCGATCGTTCGCCGCGCATTCCTACCGGTGACCGGACCATCTTCAGTGTTGGTATGGGTTACGCAGTGATGGATAACATGACCGTTGACCTGGCTTACTCCTACCTCAAGGAAGAGCCGGTCAAAGTCAACAAATCCAACGCGCTGGGTTCCTACAGCTCCAAATACGAAAACAGCGCCAACGGTTTCGGCCTGGGCGTGACTTACAAGTTCTGACCTGCTCGCGCATAAAAAGCCCCGCTCTCCGGCAAAGGAGGCGGGGCTTTTCAATGGGTAACGATCAGGGTTTCGACGCCAACGCTGCCTCTACCGCCTTGAGCAAGTCCGGGCTGTCCGGCTTGGTCAGGCTGGAAAAATTGGCGATCACCTTGCCCTGGCGATCCACCACGTACTTGTAGAAATTCCACTTTGGCGCGCTGCTCTGCTGCGCCAGCACCTTGAACAGATGCACTGCGTCCGGCCCCTTGACCGCCTGCGGCTCGGTCATGGTGAAGGTGACGCCATAATTCACGTAGCAGACCTTGGCGGTTTCCTCGCCGGTCTTGGCTTCCTGCTTGAAGTCATCGGACGGCACACCAATCACTTCCAGCCCCTGGTCCTTATAGCGCTGGTACAGAGCCTCAAGGCCTTTGAATTGCGGCGCAAAGCCGCAGAAGCTGGCGGTATTGACGATCACCAAAGGCTTGCCGGCAAAGCGTTGGCACAGGTCGATGGATTCCTTGGCGCGCAACTTGGGCAACTGCCCCTCCAGCAACGGCGGGCAACCGGCGGCCATCGCCGCACCGCTAAAAGCAGCCATCAGGACGGGTACTGCAAGCCAGCGCATCTGCATGTCGTGTGTCCTTCAAAATAGTCAGACCACGAACTTAACAGATCGACATACCCAGTTGCATCAACGCCAGCCCACCGCGCTGCCAGCCCCACCATGCCAGAAGCAGCAGCAGCGTTGCCGCCGCTGCCCCAACGAACCAATACCCATTGGAACTCATGCCGCCTCCATCTGCGTCTGCAACCGCGCCACCGGCCGCTCGCGCACCGGCCAGTTCAGGGCGGCGGCGAGCAGGCTCAAGAGAATCGCCACTTGCCAGATCAAATCGTAGTTGCCGGTTCGATCATAGACCACCCCGCCCAACCAGCCACCGAGGAACGAACCGAGCTGATGGAACAGGAACACGATCCCACCGAGCATCGAGAGGTTTCGCACACCAAACAGCGTGGCGACCGTGCCGTTGGTCAGCGGCACGGTGGACAGCCACAGGAAGCCCATCGCCATACCGAACAGGTAGGCCGTGACTTCAGTCACCGGCGCCCACAGGAACAGCACGATCACCACCGCGCGCAACAGATACAAAGCGGTCAGCAGGCGCGGCTTGGACATGCGCCCGCCGAGCCAGCCGGCGGTGTAGGTGCCGGCGATGTTAAACAGGCCAATCAAGGCCAATACGGTGGTGCCGGTAGTCGCCGGCAAATGCTGATCGACCAGGTAGGCCGGCAGATGCACGCCGATAAACACCACTTGGAAACCGCAGACGAAAAAACCGAACGCCAGCAACCAGAACCCGGAGTGAGAACAGGCTTCCTTCAGTGCTTCACGCAAGGTTTGCTGGCCGGCCATGACGGGCAGCGGCCGATCCTTGAGCATGCTCACCAGCGGCAGAATCAGCGCCACCATCAAGCCCAACGCCAGCAGCGCCGCCGACCAGCCCAGCCAACTGATCAAACCCAGGGTGCCCGGCACCATGGCGAACTGGCCGAAAGAACCGGCGGCGCTGGCAATGCCCATGGCGATGCTGCGTTTTTCCGGCGGCACCGCACGGCCGACCACGCCCAGGATCACCGAGAATGAAGTGCCGGACAGGCCGATACCAATCAACAAACCGGCGCTCAACGACAGTGACCAGGCCGAGTCGGACATGCCCATCAATACCAGGCCGACGGCGTACAACACCCCGCCAACCAGCACGGCCTTGCTCGCCCCAAAACGGTCGGCCAGGGCGCCGGTGAACGGCTGCGCCAAGCCCCAGATCAGGTTCTGCAGGGCGATAGCGAAGGCAAACGTCTCACGGCCCCAGCCGAATTCGGCGCTCATCGGTGCCAGGAACAGACCGAAGCCATGCCGTACACCCAGCGACAACGCCAGGATCAGCGCACTTCCCACAAGAATCCAGCCACTGGTGCGCCACATCGAAGTCATTTCTTATTCTCCATTTACGGGTATATACCCGCTTATAGTCGAACAAACCCGCGCTCAGGCAAGTTCATCCAGCAAGGCCAACAGGGTTTCGCGTTTTTCCGCGCCCAGCCGATCAATCAATTTCTGCTGCGCCGCTTCCCACGCTGGCAACGCTGCGGCCAGTCGTTCTGCACCGGCTTCGGTCAACAGCACCAGGCGGTTGCGCAGATCGTCGCCTTCGACCAACCGCACCAGGCCTTCGCCTTCCAGCACGCGCAGGTTGCGCCCCAAGGTACTGCGATCCAGGCCCATGGCGTCGGCCAGGCTGGAAATGCTCGGTTGATCGAGACGCTGCAAATTGCACAGCAGAGAATACTGGGCGACGTTGATCCCGAAGCCGTCGAGAGCGCCGTCGTAATGCCTGCTGACGCCACGGGCGGCACGTCGCAGGTTGGTGCATAAACATTGGGAGGCAAGCATGGAACGTGTATATACCCGCGATTAAGGAAATGCAAGCAAGTGTTACAGCGCCAATCCGACCACAACCGCCACTTCCAGCAGCTCCAGCAGGGCGCCAGCGGTGTCCCCGGTGGTGCCGCCGAGACGCCTGACCATCAACTGACGCAAGCCGATAAAACACAGCGCCGCGAGCAGGACCGCGATCCCACCGCTGAAACCACCGATCAGCAGGCAGGCCAGGCCGCTGAGGATCAGCACCTGCTGGCCGACAATCCTTGGTAAGTGATCCGACAATGCCTGGCCCAATCCTCCGGCACGCACATAGCGCGTGGTGAGAAACAGCGCGAGCATCGACGCACGCCCGATCAGTGGCGCGAGGATCAGTGCCGCGCCGTTGTGCTGCTCGATCAGCGCCACCAGGGCGGTGAACTTGAGCAGTAATACCAGGCCGAGGGTGACCACGGCGATCGGCCCGCTGCGCGGGTCCTTCATGATGGTCAGGGTGCGTTCGCGATCGCCAAACCCACCGAGCCAGGCGTCCGCGCTGTCCGCCAGCCCGTCCAGGTGCAAGCCGCCGCTGAGCAACACCCAGGCCGTCAGTAACAACGCGGCATGCAGCAACAACGGCGCGCCCGCCAACGCGAGGTTCAGGCCCCACAACAGCAGGCCGAACAACAGGCCCACCAGCGGATAAAACAGCAGTGAGCGCCCCAGTTCCTGCGGTTGCGGCATGCCCGGCAGACGAATCGGCAGGCTGCTCAGGAACTGCAGGGCGATCCAGAACGGCAGCATGTTCAGCGCCCTTCCTTCAACGCGCCGTCGGCCGCAACCTGCAGGCTGAACAGTGCGCCATGGGCGACTTCGACATTCAGCAACTGCGCTCGGGGTAAACCGCGCGCCCGGGCCAGCAGCAGACGCATCACCCCACCGTGGCTGATCAACAACACACGCTGTCCGGCATAAGCCTGATGCAAGCGTGAGACCGCGCCGAGAACCCGATCGGAAAAGTCGCTGACACGTTCACCGTCAGGTGGCGTGAAGCTATAGGGGTCGGCCCAGAACGCGCCCAGCCCGTCGGCGTCGGTCTCCATCAACGCCGCCGCGCCCTGCCCTTCCCAGGCGCCGAAGTGCAATTCCTGCAGGGCCTTTTCCAGGCTCACCGGCACGTTGAGTGTTGCGCCCAGTTCTTGCGCGAACCGCGCACACCGCTGCAGCGGCGAACTGATCAATCGGTCCCATGGGCCCTGCCCGGCCACCGCAGCATGCATCTGCGCCCAGCCGTTTGCGGTGAGCGCATCGTCGAGGCTGCCGCGCAGGCCACCGCCCAATTCGGTTTCGCCGTGGCGCAACAGGTCCAGGTGCAAGGTCATGCCGGGCGGTCCGCCACGGCGGCTTCGGCGAATGTCGCCATCTGCCCGTGCAGCGCGCAGGCCAGGCGCAGCAGCGGCACCGCCAACGCCGCGCCGCTGCCTTCGCCGAGCCGCAGGCCGAGTTCGAGCAACGGTTGCGCGTCGAGGCAGTGCAGCACGTGGCGATGGCCAGGCTCGGCGCCGCGATGGCCGAACACCAGCCACTCCCGGCACGCCGGGTTCAGCCGCGTGGCGACCAACGCGGCGACGCTGCAGATAAAGCCGTCCACCAGCACCACGATGCCGTCCTGGGCGCAGGCCAGATAGGCACCGACCAACGCCGCGATCTCCAACCCGCCGAGGTTGAACAGGGTGTGCAGCGCATCACCGCGTTGCGCGGCATGCACCGCCAGTGCGCGTTCGATGACGGAGACTTTGTGGCTGACACCTTGGGCATCCAAGCCGGTACCCGGCCCGGTCAAATCACTCACCGGGCAATCAAGCAAGGCACACGCCAACGCGCTGGCGGCGGTGGTGTTGCCGATCCCCATCTCGCCGCCGATAAACAGCTGCGCGCCGCTCGCCAACGCACGGCGCGCGCTGTCGCGACCGGCCAGCAGCGCCAGCCGCCCTTGCGCCTCGGTCATCGCCGGGCCGTTGACGAAGTTGGCGGTGCCCGCTGCGATATTCAGGTGACGCACGCCGGGCAGGTTCAGCGACGGCGTCACCGTGCCGAGGTCGATCACTTCCAACTGCGCCGCCAGTTGCTGCGCCAATACGCTGATGGCCGCACCGCCGGCGACAAAGTTATGCAGCATCTGCCCGGTGACTGCCTGGGGATACGCCGACACACCTTCGGCCACCACACCGTGGTCGCCGGCAAAGATGGCGATCCACACCTGCTCCATCGCCGGTTTGACCCGGCCTTGCAGGCCGGCCAACTGCACCGCCAACGCTTCCAGGCGGCCGAGGGAGCCGGCCGGCTTGGTCAATTGCTGTTGGCGCGCCAAGGCGTGTTGATACGCCGAAGCGTCGCTGGCCTTGCACGGGTTGAGCCACCAGGTTTCCGTCATAACGCAGTACCTTTCAAAGTCAGGGGCAGGCCGGCAACGGTCAGGACAACGCGCTGACACCGTTCGGCCAAGGCTTGATGCAGCCAACCGGCTTCATCCACATAGCGGCGAGTCAATTCGCCCAGCGGCACGACACCCAAACCGGTCTCGTTGCTGACAAACAGGATTTCACCTGGCAATGAGGCCAGGCTTTCGAGCAATTGGTCACGCTCAAAAGCCAGGCGCTCGGGGTTATCGAGCAGCAGCAGATTGGTCAGCCAGAGCGTGAGGCAATCCACCAGCAGGCAGCGCTCGGGCGTGGCGTTTTCGCGCAGCACCCGTGCCAGTTCGATCGGTTCTTCGATCAGGCCCCAGTGATCCGGGCGGCGCTGGCGATGCAGGGCGACACGCTGGTTCATCTCACCGTCCAGCGGTTGGCTGGTGGCGATATAAATGACGGGCAACGCGCTGTCGCTGGCGAGTTTTTCCGCCAGGCGGCTCTTGCCGGAACGGGCGCCGCCGAGAATCAGTTGGAGCATGGGATGGCACCTCGGTATTCGAGCCGGGCTCGGTCAACGGTGGGAGCTGGCGTGCCAGCAATGCTGACACCTCGGTGTCTCAGGCAAGCCCTCAAATCCCACACAACCTGCGCAACAGCGCGGTATCCAGATGCTGTTCCACCAGATCGGCCAACCGTTCGATGTCGCGCTCGCGCAAGGCGTGGTAATCGACCTCTTGCACCGCCTGCACACCGGCCCAGCGCAACAAGGCGCTGCACGCGGCCGGGGTTTCGAACACACCGTGCAGATAAGTCCCGAGGATTTGCCCGTCAGCGCTCTGGGCGCCGTCATGTCGGCCATCGTCCAGATGCACAGCAGGACGTTCCAGAGCCGCGCCGGACGTCACGCCCGCATGGATCTCATACCCACTGACCTCGGCGTCCTCCAGCAACAGGCGCCCACGCACATTGCGCAACTGCTTCTCTTGCGCCAGCGTCGTACTGAACGCCAGCAGCCCCAGACCGTCACTGGAGCCGGCCGGCCCCTCAAGCCCGAGCGGGTCATGCACCTGCTCGCCGAGCATCTGCAACCCGCCGCAAATTCCCAGCACCTTGCCGCCGTAGCGCAAGTGCCGCGCCACCGCAGTGTCCCAGCCATTGGCGCGCAGGTACGCGAGGTCACTGCGCACGCTTTTCGAGCCCGGCAGAATAATCAGGTCGGCGGCGGGAATCGGCTGGCCCGGGCCGATGAACTGCAAGTCCACCTGGGGATGCAGGCGCAGCGGGTCAAAGTCGGTGTGGTTGCTGATGCGCGGCAACACCGGCACGACCACCTTGAGCACCTCGGCCGCCTTGTCGATCTGACGCTGGTCGATGCCGTCTTCGGCCTCCAGGTGCAGGTCCATCACGTAGGGCAATACGCCAACCACCGGTTTGCCGGTGCGCGCTTCCAGCCAATCCAGGCCCGGCTGCAACAAGGCGATATCGCCGCGAAAACGGTTGATGATGAAGCCTTTGACCCGCGCCTGTTCGGTCGGCGAAAGCAATTCAAGGGTGCCCACCAGATGCGCGAACACGCCGCCGCGATTGATGTCGGCGATCAGCAGCACCGGGCAATCCACGGCCTCGGCGAAGCCCATGTTGGCGATGTCATTGGCGCGCAGGTTGATCTCCGCCGGGGAGCCTGCGCCTTCGACCATCACCACCGGGTAGGCGTCGCTCAAACGCGTGTGGGACGCCAGCACCGCCTGCATCGCGATGGCTTTGTAGTCGTGATAGGCCACTGCGTTCATGCTGGTCACGGCGCGGCCATGGATGATCACTTGGGCACCGGTGTCGCTGTTGGGTTTGAGCAGCACCGGGTTCATGTCGGTGTGCGGCGCCAGGTTGGCGGCCTGCGCCTGCACCGCCTGGGCACGGCCGATTTCGCCGCCTTCGGCCGTCACCGCGCTGTTGAGCGCCATGTTCTGCGGCTTGAACGGCACCACCGCCACGCCCTGGCGCACCAGCCAGCGGCACAAGGCGGTGACCAGGGTGCTTTTACCGGCATCGGACGTCGTGCCTTGCACCATCAGCGTACTCATACCGCGTCCTTGTAGGCGATCAGGGCCTGTTCCAGGCGCTGCCAATCGGCGTCGGTGTCGGGCAGGCCGAAACGCAGGCTGCTGTCGTGGACAAACAGGCGCAGTAGAATGCCGCGCTGGGCCATGAAGTTGTGCATGCGTTCGGCGTGAGGGGTGATCAGCCATTGAAACAGGGCGCAGCCGCCCTGGGGTTGGAAGCCTTGGCGCTCGAGCAAATCGAACAAGCGCTGGCCGGCTTCCAGGCAACGGTTGCGTTGCCGGGTGTGCCCGGCGGTATCGCGCAGACACGCTTGGCCGATCACCCGCGTCGGCCCGCTGACCGCCCACGGCCCGACCTGTTCGGCCAACAGCTTGAGCAACTTGCGCTCCGCCAGCACAAACCCCAGGCGCACACCGGCCAGGCCGAAGAACTTGCCGAACGAACGCAGCACGATCAGGCCGACCTGATGGGCCTGGCTAGCCAGGCTCAGGTGCGGCGTGACGTCCATGAACGCTTCGTCCACCACCAGCCAACCGCCGCGCTGGGCCAGCCGCGCATGCCAGTCGAGCAGCCGTTGCGGGGTCAGGCTCAGGCCCGTGGGGTTATTCGGGTTGACCACCACCAGCACGTCCAGGCTGTCGAGAAAGAAGTCGACCTCCTGCTCCTGCACTTCGCGCACCACGTAGCCGGCGCGACGCCAGGCCTCGGCGTGCTCGGCATAGCAAGGTGACAGCACGCCGACCTTGCCGCCCCGGCGCAAGCGCGGTAGCAGTTGGATCGCCGCCTGGGAACCCGGCACCGGCAATAAATGCGCAGTGCCATAGTATTCGCTGGCGGCTTGCTCCAGACCGTCGTCGGTTTCCGGCAGACGCGCCCAGGCGCGCAACGGAATCTCGGGGACCGGCCACGGCCAGGGCGCCAGGCCGCTGGACAGGTCGAGCCATTCGGCCTCGGCAATCCCATATTCAATCGCCGCCTTACGCAGCCGGCCACCGTGCTCAAGCATACAATTGCCCCCCGACGCATAGGATCAGCAGCCACAACCATACGCCGCGCTGCACCAGTTGCCAGCCGCGGTCGATGGCGTCCGCATCCGCCGCCGGGCCTTCGCCCAGTGGCGGACGCTGGTGCAGCTCACCGTGATAGATCGCGGCACCGCCCAACTCGACGCCCAAGGCACCTGCCCCCGCCGCCATCACCGGACCGGCGTTGGGGCTGTCCCAGGTCGGGCCCTGACGGCGCCAGCATTTGATGGCCAGCCTGGTTTTACCGAGTACGGCGTAGGTCAACGCCACCAGGCGTGCCGGAATATAGTTCAGTACATCGTCGATCCTGGCCGCCGCCCATCCGAAACGCTCGAAGCGTTCGTTGCGATAGCCCCACATGGCGTCAAGGGTGTTGCTCAAGCGGTACAGCACCACGCCCGGCACACCCGCGACGACAAACCAGAACAGTGCGGCAAACACCGCGTCGCTGCCGTTTTCCAGCACCGATTCGGTGGCGGCGCGAGCGACTTCAGTGCGATCCAGTTCACTGGTCTGGCGACTCACCAGGTAACTCACGCGCCGCCGGGCTTCGTCCAGGTCATCACCGCGCAGGGCCTGGGCCACCGGGATCACGTGCTCGCCGAGACTGCGCATGCCGAGGGCACAGTACAACGCGAGGATCTCCAGCACCCAGCCGATGTAAGGCGCCCACGACAACGCGGTGGCCAACAGCGTCAACGGCACCACCGCAATAAACCAGGCGGTCACGCCATGGCTGCGCCAGCCACGGCCACCGCTGTTGAAACGCTGCTCGATGCGCGCGGCGAAGTTGCCGAACGCCACCAGCGGATGCCAGCGCCTGGGCTCGCCCAGCAGCGCATCCAGCGCCACCGCAGCGACACACAGCAAGGCCACACTCATTGACGCACTCCCCAGGTATTTTCATACAACATGTCGCTCAGCGGGCGCGGTTCGGCCCAGCCTTCGAGCTGCAACATCGGTGCCGGATAGAACGCTTCGACCGGCCCCAGGCACAACACCGCCAAGGGTTTCGCGCCGGGCGGCAAGCCCAGCAGGTCGGCCAGGGCCTGCGGTTCGAACAACGACACCCAACCCATGCCCAGCCCTTCGACCCGCGCGGCCAGCCACAGATTCTGGATCGCGCAGGACAGCGAGGCCATGTCCATTTCCGGCAAGGTACGCCGGCCGAAGATATGTCGCTCGCGCTCATCCATCAGCGCCGCCACCAGCACTTCGGCGCAGTCGTGGATGCCTTCGACCTTGAGCTTCATGAACGTATCGGAACGCTCGCCCAAGGCCTCGGCGGTGCGTATGCGTTCTTCCTCCACCAACTGTTGAATCCGCCCACGCAATGGGCGGTCGCTGATGCGGATAAAACGCCACGGCTGCATCAAGCCGACGCTCGGCGCCTGGTGTGCGGCCTGGAGCAAGCGCTGCAGCAGTTCGGGAGCCACGTCACCGCCGCTGAAGTGACGCATGTCACGGCGTTCGGCGATGGCACGGTAGACGGCGTCGCGCTCGGCCTGGGGGAAAGCGTTGTCGGTCATGAGCCTATCGCGGGCAAGCCCGCTTCCACCGTGGATTCGTGCTGTGGCGCAGCGTGCGGTGCGACTCGCTCGGGCGCAAACAGAGCGGCCACGGCCCGGGGGTTGGAGGGGAAGTAGAAGTGAACGTAGGAAGCGGTCAGCCGCCCCTGTCGATACACCGCCTCGGCCCCGCGCCCGCCATTGGGGCTCACGCCACGGGCAATGGGCACCCAGTCGGTGCTGGTCAGCGAGTGGTGATAGGTGTGCCCACGCAACACGCCCTCGGGCAATTCGACGCTTTGCAGAGCCAGCGCCGCGAGCTTCTTTTGCATCACCGCAGCGCCCTGCAGCAGGCCGACCAGTCCGGCGCGGAGGCCGTCGACATCGGTGAGCGAGTCCAGTAGATAGAGCATGCCGCCACACTCGGCGAGCAGCGGTTTGCCGGCAGCGTGATGGGCACGGATCGCCTCCAGCATCGCGGTGTTTTCCGACAGCGCCTGGTGATGCAATTCCGGGTAACCACCGGGCAGATAGAGGCTGTCGGCGTCTGGCAATTGGCGATCATGGATCGGCGAGAAGAAGCTCAACTCGGCGCCCATCGCCCGCAGCAGATCGAGGCTGGCACCGTAAGTGAAGGCGAAGGCTTCGTCACGCGCGACGGCGATCCGCACGCCAGCCAGCAACGGTTCGGCGCGGGTTACCGGCGGTGCGGCAAAGGTGACCGGCGGCGGCAACGCAACCTCGCAACTGCTGCCCAACGCTTGGGCGGCGGCGTCCAGGCGCAGGTCGAGGTCATTCAGTTCGCTGGCTTGCACCAGGCCCAGGTGGCGACTGGGTAATTCGATAGCAGTCTCGCGGGACAACGCGCCATACCAGCGCAGGCCTTCGGTGAGGCTGCCTTCGAGCAATTGCGCATGGCGCAGGGTGCCGACGCGGTTGGCCAGCACGCCGGCGAACGGCAAGTCCGGCTGATAGCGTGCCAGGCCGAGGGCCAGGGCGCCGAAGGTCTGCGCCATGGCCGTGCCATCGATCACGCCGAGCACCGGCACACCGAAGTGCCGCGCCAGGTCGGCGCTGGAAGGTGTGCCGTCGAACAGCCCCATCACGCCTTCGATCAGGATCAGGTCCGCCTCCCCCGCTGCTTCCCACAGTAGGCGGCGACTTTCCTGCTCACCCACCATCCACATGTCCAATTGATACACCGGCGCACCGCTGGCGCGCTCGTGGATCATTGGGTCGAGGAAGTCCGGGCCGCATTTGAACACACGCACCTTGCGCCCCAGGTTGCGGTGCAAGCGCGCCAGCGCGGCGGTGACCGTGGTTTTGCCCTGGCCGGACGCCGGTGCGGCGATCAAGACAGCCGGGCAATGGCGGGGCTGATTCAAAGTTCGACGCCTTTCTGTGCCTTGATACCGGCCTGGAACGCATGCTTGAGCATGCCCATGTCGGTGACGGTGTCGCCCATTTCGATCAGTTCAGGCTTGGCGCCACGGCCGGTGACCACCACGTGCTGCATCGGCGGGCGGGCCTGCAGGTCGCTGAGGACTTGATCGAGGTCGAGGTAGCCGTGCTTGAGCGCGATGTTCAGCTCATCCAGCACCACCAGGCCGATGCTCGGGTCTTGCAGCAATTGGCGGGACACCGCCCAGGCGGCCTCGGCGGCCGCGATGTCGCGCTGGCGGTCCTGGGTTTCCCAGGTAAAGCCCTCGCCCATTACATGGAAACGCACTTGCTCGGGGAAACGGCGGAAGAACAGTTCTTCGCCGGTGCTGTTGCGCCCCTTGATGAACTGCACCACGCCGCACTGTATGCCGTGGCCCATGGCGCGGGCCAGCATGCCAAACGCCGAGCTACTCTTGCCTTTGCCGTTGCCGGTCAGCACCAACAGCAAGCCGCATTCGTTCGGGGAATTGGCGATGCGTTCATCGATCACGGCTTTTTTGCGCAGCATGCGCGCCAGATGGCGTTCGTCGCGCTCGGGGGAATCGGTCATGGCAGCTCTCCGTTGGGGCTGGACAAAAAACGGCGGGCAGGAAAAAACAACAACAGACAGCCAAGCATCGCCCACCGTGATGCTGTTGGATGATCCAGGCCGGTCTCCGGGCTCATGAGTGGCGCGCTAGAGCGCACGCCGACGGCGCGCCTTCCCATATCGCGGGCGATACAGTGGCAAACAGCACCGTCTTGACTCATTTACCGTTGCGGGGGCAGCGCCGGAATCGCGGCAGCACTGTGTACAAGTGCGCTCACTCACCGGCTTCCCTGTTTCACTCAGTCGACCCGTGGGTCACAGAGCACCTGGAACAAGCGGCGAAGGTTAGTGGGTTGGGGGTGGAGCGTCAATTAAAGCTGGCCTTGCACTTGAACCATCGCCGCATCGGGCGCCTCTACCCTTACAGGCATCCAGGAGAAAACCATGCATAAAACAAGACTCGCCTTACTGATCATGCTCGCGGGCACCCTCGCCGCCTGCGGGGAAAGCTCGACCCTGAAGGTGTCCGATGGCACCGGGCCTTCACCGCAGCTGCCGGAGCCGAACAAGACCCTGATCCCCACTGTGAACATCGCCCCGGCCATCGGCTGGCCGGCGGGCACCCAGCCCACGGCCGCCGCCGGCACCCAGGTGGTGGCGTTCGCCGAAGGCCTGGACCACCCGCGCTGGCTGTATGTACTGCCCAATGGCGATGTGCTGGTGGCGGAAACCAACGCGCCGCCCAAGCCGGACGACGCCAAAGGCGTGCGGGGTTGGGTGATGCAGACAGTCATGGGCCGCGCCGGCGCCGGTGTGCCGAGCCCGAACCGCATCACCCTGCTGCGCGATGCCGACCATGACGGGGTCGCGGAGACCCGCACCGTGTTCCTGGAAAACCTCAACTCGCCCTTCGGCATGACGCTGGTGGGCAATGACCTGTACGTGGCCGATTCGGACAAGCTGTTGCGCTTTCCCTATCAGACCGGCGAAACCGCGATCAAGGCCGCCGGCAGCAAGGTCATCGACCTGCCAGCGGGCAGCATCAACCATCACTGGACGAAAAACGTGGTGGCCAGCAAGGACGGCAGCAAGTTGTATGTGAGCGTCGGTTCCAACAGCAACGTCGCCGAGAACGGCCTGGAAGCGGAACAAGGCCGCGCGGCGATCTGGGAAGTCGACCGCGCCAGCGGCCAGCACCGTATCTTCGCCTCCGGCCTGCGCAACCCGAACGGCATGGCCTGGGAACCGCAGAGCGGCAAGCTGTGGACGGCAGTGAACGAGCGCGACGAGATCGGCAGCGACCTGGTGCCGGACTACATCACCTCGGTCCAGGATGGCGCCTTTTATGGCTGGCCCTTCAGCTATTACGGGCAGCATGTGGATGTACGCGTCACACCGCAGAACCCGGACCTGGTGGCCAAAGCCATTGCGCCGGACTACGCCGTAGGCCCACACACCGCCTCGCTGGGCCTGACCTTCGCCGAGGGCAGCAAACTCCCAGCGCCCTTTATCAACGGTGCGTTTATCGGCCAGCACGGCTCGTGGAACCGCAAGCCGCACAGCGGCTACAAGGTGATCTTCGTACCGTTCGAGGGCGGCAAGCCGAAGGGGCCGCCAGTGGACGTGCTGACCGGGTTCCTCAACAGCGAAGAACAAGCCATGGGACGACCGGTTGGCGTGGTCATCGACAAGCAGGGCGACTTGCTGGTGGCGGACGATGTGGGGAATAAGGTGTGGCGGGTTTCTGCGGCTAAGTAACTATTACAAATGTGGGAGGGGCGGTGCGACGATTCGTCTTGCCCACGATAGCGGTGGGTCAGTCACTGAATGCATGGACTGACACGCCCTCATCGGGAGCAAGCTCCCTCCCACATTTGGATCCTGGTTTGGCTTAGGGGTTGCGGGCCAAGTGCTCAGCCGGCAACACGCGCTTGGCGCTCAGGTAGGCGTTCTGCCAGTAGGCTTTGGACAAGGTGTCCAGCTTCACCGTACCGCCCGTCTGCGGCGCATGCACAAAGCGCCCTTCGCCGACATAGATCCCGGCGTGGCTGACCTGCGAGCCGCCACCCGTGGCGAAGAACAGCAGGTCACCGGTTTGCAGGTTCTGTGCGCTGACGTCCTGGGCGCGCATCACGATCAGTTCGCGCGTGGTGCGCGGCAGAGAGATACCCGCGGCATCACGGTAGACAAACCCGATCAACCCGCTGCAATCGAAACCGGAGTCCGGCGTATTGCCGCCCCAACGATAAGGCGTACCGACCAGGCCCAGCGCGCGGAACAGCACGTCTTCAGCGACCGGCGAACTCTGGCTGGAATAGTTGAACACTGGTTTAGGCTTGGCCGCTACGGGCGCAGGCTGCGGGCGGCTTGCGCAGGCGCTGAGCAGCGCGGCGCAAACAATAAGAATCAGGCGGGCCGAGGTCGACATGTGCAGAACAATCCTGGTCTGGATGCGGCTTTCGCTGCCGAACGCTGAAAACCAGAACGCGCAAGCATGGCTTGCGCGAACGGATTACAACAATGTCCAGAGATTCTAGCGCTTACACGTCAAACTTCAAGTATCACTTTAACTTTACTTGCTAGCGGTAATCGTCGTCGGGGCCATGGCGAGTGCGCGCTTGGCTTCGATGAAGGTTTTGCTCCAGTAGCTGTCGCCCAGGCTGTCGACTCGAACACCACCGCTGCGGCGGCTGCTGGAGTGGATAAACTGGTTATCGCCCAGGTAGATACCGGCGTGACTGACGCGACCGCGGCCACTGGTACTGAAGAAAAGCAGATCCCCAGGCTTGAGGTTGTTACGCGCGACCAACGGTGCATTCACGTTGATCATTTCGCGGGTGGAGCGTGGCAGGTTCATGCCAGCTTCTTCGCGAAACAGGTAACCGATAAAACCGCTGCAATCAAAACCGGCTTCAGAGGTACCGCCGAAACGGTAACGGGTACCGATCAGGGACATGCCGCGTTCGAGGATGCTGTCGGCCAGAACGGGAAGCTGATAAGGCTTGTTGCCAGCGAAGGCGGCCAGTTCTTTTTCGGTTGCCAGCTCTTCCTCATAAACAGTGGAAGACTGCGCAGCAACGAATTTTGCCTGATTTTTATACTGTTGATTGTGCTGCTCGGCCACTTGTTGAGGGTGGGAGGCGCAACCAAACAACAGAGCGACAAGTGCGAGAGGCACGAGGGGTGCGAAGCGATTTAGCATGGGCACGACCGTGGCTGATGTGTAAAGAAGTCGAGACTATGCCTTCTATCACATCGATTTGCAAATTCAATCGTGATCCATGTGACTTACTGTTTGCGTTATGACATCTAAGCCCTTAATACCCTTTGCGCGTGTTTTGCGTGGCCAAGCCGGCCAAAACGCAGGTTTCCTGGCGCCTGAAATTTGCCGAAGCCCCCGAAATACAAGGGCTGGCTACCAGCCGAGGGTTTCCTTGAGGAAGGGAATCGTCAGCTTGCGCTGGGCCTGCAAAGAGGCCTGATCGAGCTGCTCGAGCAAATCGAACAATGCGCTCATGCTGCGGGTGCCGCGGGTGAGGATAAAGTGCCCGACCTCGTCGGTGAGGTGCAGGCCGCGACGGGATGCACGCAATTGCAGGGCACGCAATTTGTCCTCGTCGGACAGCGGGCGCATCTGGAAGATCAGCGCCAGGGTCAGGCGCGACTTGAGGTCGGCCAGCTTGACCGGCAACTCACGGGGCGAGGTCGAAGCCGCGATCAGCAGGCGGCGCCCGCTGTCGCGCAGGCGGTTGAACAGATGAAACAGCGCCTCTTCCCAATCCGCCTTGCCGGCGACGGCCTGCAGATCGTCCAGGCACACCAGTTCGTATTGTTCGAGGTTGTCGAAAATCCCGATCCCGCGGTCCATCAACTCCGCCAACGGCAGGTAAACCGCCGGTTCGCCCATCTGCTCGAAGCGCAGGCACGCGGCCTGCAACAGGTGGGTGCGCCCCACGCCTTGCTTGCCCCACAGGTAGATCAGGCTTTCAGTCCACCCGGCGTCGGCTTCGCAGAGCCGCTCGACATAGCCGAGTGCTGCGGCGTTGGCGCCTGGGTAGTAATTGATAAAGGTGGCGTCGTCACGCAGACGCACACCTAAGGGCAGCTGAATCGGTTTCATGCTGACTGAACGGCTCCGATCGAACCGTTAGTGGCCTCTGTGAAAAGTTTGCAAAGTTTATACCCGTGACGCCGGGCGCACAATGCAGCAGACCATAAGCAAAATCAAAGGTTTGCGTTAACTTGTTGGATTTACGCAAATTGTTTGACGCCACAGCGCCAGAAACAACAAACCCGGCCTGGGCCGGGTTTGTGACACCGCGATTACAAATCGGGGTCTTCAACGCCCCCGTACATATCCGAATCCTTGTACAGATCGTGGACATGACGCACCAGCACCATGATCACCGCCGCCACCGGCAGCGCGAGCAGGATGCCGGTGAAGCCGAACAACTCACCGCCAGCCAGGATCGCAAAGATCACCGCGACCGGGTGCAGGCCGATGCGATCACCCACCAGCAACGGGGTCAGCACCATGCCTTCGAGGGCCTGGCCGACCATGAACACCGCGACAATCCCGAGCATCGGGTACAGGTCACCGCCAAACTGGAACAGCCCGGCCACCAGCGCCGCACCGATACCGATCACAAAGCCCATGTACGGCACGATCGCGGCCAGACCGGCAATCAAGCCAATCAACAGGCCCAGCTCCAGGCCGATCGCCATCAAGCCGGCGGCATAGATAATCCCCAGGGCCAGCATCACCAGCAGTTGGCCGCGCACGAACGCCCCCAAGACCTCATGACACTCCCCGGCCAGGGACACGATGCGCGCTTCACGGTCACGCGGCAGCAGGCTGCGGATCTTGGCCATCATGATGTCCCAGTCCCGCAACAGGTAGAACGCCACCACCGGGATCAACACCAGATTGGTCAGCCAGCCGATCAGCGCCAGGCTGGATGCCGTGGCCTGGCTGAGAACCACGCCGACGATGTCGGTGGTCTGGCCCATATGCTCGCTGATCGCAGCCTTGACCTTGTCGAACTTCCAGAAGCCATCCGCCAGCCCCAGCTTGGCCTGGGCCCACGGCATCGCCGTGTGCTGCAGCCAGTCGAGCATCTGCGGCGCCAGTTCATACAAACGGAACAACTGCTTGGCCAGCATCGGCACCAGCACCAGCACCAACGCCGTGATGATCAGCGTAAACAGCGCAAACACCGTGACCACCCCCAAAGTCCGCGACAGGCCGGCTTTCTCCAGGCGATCCACCACGGGATCGAACAGATAGGCGAGCAACAGCGCGACCAGGAACGGCGTCAGGATCGAATGCAGCAAGAACACAAAAACGCACAGCAGGGCGATCCCGCCAAGCCACACCCAACGACGCGTATCCGCCATACACCACTCCATCTTTTATCGGCTGCTATATAAAGCAGAACATTTACCAGCGAAAACGCAGTTGCGCCTGCGGCTCAGGGGCGACGACCGGCTGGGTGCCGTCCACTGGCGGTTGCGCAGCCAGTGCTTCACCCGCGGGAATCTCCTGCAACCTGGCCAGGCTCAGTTGAGTACGCAACTGATCGGCGCTGCCATTGACGCGATACACAATACGATTGCCATCCACGCGCTGCGGCTGGCCGCCAAACGGCTCGAGCAAGTGGCCCAACGCGGCGTAGCGCTCCAGGGTCATGCCCTGCACTTCGAGCAATTGCTCGGTGCTCGCGCCCGGCTTGACCACAAAGCGCGGCGCCAGTTTCTGGCTGACCGCCAGCATCACAGCATCGGCCACGGCGGCGGTGTCGGCGCCTTGCGCGGTGCCCTGCTCGCTCTTGTCGCCCAACCACAGGCGCCATTTGGCCTGCCATTGGCTGCCCTCCTGGCGCGCATGCACTGCGAGCATCGCATCGGCGCCGTAGCGTTCCGAGGCTGCACGCAACGGCGTGGCGTCCGCGCTTTCGAGGTTGGGCGCGGTGGCGACCACCTGTTCATCCAAATCCCCCAACGGCAGGCGCAGCGGCAAGCCGCGATGTTGCGCCGCACGGCGCAGCGCCTGCGCGACGGCCTGGCCATCCCCGACCAGGTTGCTGCCGTCGGTAGAGTCATTCAGCCACCAACCCAGGATCGACGGCCGATTGCTGCCCCAGATCGACAAGCCGGCCTCACGCAAGGCGCGATCGGTGCTGACGGGGTCGAAATCCACTTGCAGGCTTTCCGGCGGGCCGGCGTCGTAGCCGTATTGCGTGATGATTTGTTGCGGGTCCTTGCGCACCGCCGCCAGGCCGGGGCCTTCGGCGGCCTTGGCGTCGCCAGTGAGGCGGATCACCAGGGTCTGTACGGCGCGCTGGGTCGCCTGGTCGCGTTCTTGCGGTGACTGGCTGCTGACCGGCTCCAGTACTTGATAAAGGCCATTGAGGGTTTCGGCATGACTCGCCAGGCTGACCAACGACAAGCAGCCTACAAAAAACACATTACACAGACGCATGGAAGATTCCCGAACGACAAAATTAGCGGCTGGAACAGACCGCGTGATCTCGGTTTGCCAAGGCTGTGACCACAGCGATCGGTAAAACATTCACGGGGTCTCGGTAAGTTTTCCTACTGTCATAACGATAGCGGGTTCAAGGCTATACCTTAATACGGAGCTGGGCAGACCCGATTAGCATTTTTTTAACCGGCTTTTTTATCTATGTGGCTCTGCCCGTCGGCCCGAGGATGGCCGCTGACCCTCAAGCCTGATAAAATCGCGCGCCTTCGCAGACCGTCAATGGCTGGGCCTTTTCACAAGAGCCCTTGCCCAATCGGTCGTTACCCCTGAATCCCCCCTAAAGGCCTGGATCATGAGCAAGCAACCCTCCCTGAGCTACAAGGACGCCGGTGTAGACATCGACGCCGGTGAAGCATTGGTCGAACGCATCAAGAGCGTCGCCAAGCGCACTGCGCGCCCCGAAGTCATGGGTGGCCTGGGCGGTTTTGGCGCCCTCTGTGAAATCCCGGCCGGCTACAAACAGCCCGTGCTGGTTTCCGGCACCGACGGCGTGGGCACCAAACTGCGCCTGGCCCTGAACCTGAACAAACACGACAGCATCGGCATCGACCTGGTCGCCATGTGCGTCAACGACCTGGTAGTGTGCGGCGCCGAGCCGTTGTTCTTCCTGGACTACTACGCCACCGGCAAGCTCAACGTCGAAACCGCGACCCAAGTGGTCACCGGCATCGGTGCCGGTTGCGAATTGTCGGGTTGCTCCCTGGTCGGCGGCGAAACCGCTGAAATGCCAGGCATGTACGAAGGCGAAGACTACGACCTGGCCGGCTTCTGCGTCGGCGTGGTCGAAAAAGCCGAGATCATCGACGGCTCCAAAGTGGCTGCCGGCGACGCCCTGCTCGCCCTGCCGTCGTCCGGCCCGCACTCCAACGGCTACTCGCTGATCCGCAAGATCATCGAAGTGTCCGGCGCCGACATCGAGAACATCCAGCTCGACGGCAAGCCCCTGACCGACCTGCTGATGGCGCCGACACGCATCTACGTCAAGCCACTGCTCAAGCTGATCAAGGACACCGGCGCGGTCAAAGCCATGGCCCACATCACCGGCGGCGGCCTGCTGGACAACATCCCGCGCGTCCTGCCCAAAGGCGCCCAGGCGATTGTCGACGTGGCCAGCTGGCAGCGTCCTGCGGTATTCGACTGGCTGCAAGAGAAAGGCAACGTCAACGAAACCGAAATGCACCGCGTGCTGAACTGCGGCGTGGGCATGGTGATCTGCGTGGCGCAAGAGCACGTGGAAAGCGCGTTGAACGTGCTGCGCGAAGCCGGCGAACAGCCTTGGGTCATCGGCCAGATCGCTGCTGCCGCCGAAGGCGCGGCTCAGGTTGAACTGAAGAACCTTAAGGCGCACTGATGTCTGCAACCTGTGATGTCGTGGTGCTGCTCTCCGGCACCGGCAGTAACTTGCAGGCCCTGATCGACAGCACGCGCACCGGCGACAGCCCGGCGCGCATCGCTGCGGTGATCTCCAACCGCAGCGACGCCTATGGCCTGCAACGCGCCAGGGAGGCAGGCATTGCCACGCGCACCCTGGATCACAAGGCTTTCGAAGGTCGCGAGGCCTTCGACAGCGCCCTGGTCGAACTGATCGACGCCTTCAACCCCAAACTCGTGGTACTGGCCGGCTTCATGCGTATCCTCAGCGCTGATTTCGTGCGGCACTACGCTGGGCGGCTGTTGAATATCCACCCTTCCCTGCTGCCCAAGTACAAAGGCATGCACACCCATCAGCGCGCCCTCGACGCGGGCGACAGCGAGCATGGCTGCAGCGTGCATTTTGTCACCGAGGAACTCGACGGCGGGCCTCTGGTCGTACAGGCAGTGGTTCCGGTAGAGTCTGACGACTCGGCGCAGACGCTTGCGCAACGGGTTCATACGCAGGAACACAGGATTTACCCGCTGGCTGTTCGCTGGTTTGCCGAGGGGCGGTTGATTCTTGGTAAACAGGGTGCATTATTGGACGGTCAGTTACTCGCGGCCAGCGGCCACTTGATTCGAACCTAGGAGATTTTATGCGTCGCGCCTTGCTCTTCGCTTTTGCGCTGTTCGCCTTGCCTGCGGTGCAAGCAGCAGATTTACATCCTTTCTCCGCCAGCTACACCGCCGACTGGAAACAGTTGCCTATGAGCGGTTCGGCCGAGCGCAGCCTGACCCACAATGGCGATGGCACCTGGACCTTGAACTTCAAGGCTTCCATGATGATTGCCAGCCTCACCGAAACCAGCGTGATCCAATTCGACAAGGACGCCCTGCAGCCGAAGAGCTACACCTTCGAACGCGGCGGCCTGGGCAAGGCGAAAAGGATCAACCTGGACTTCGACCAGACCGCCAAGAAAGTCACCGGCTTTGAAAACAAAGACCCGGTCAACGTTGCCCTGCAAAGCGGCATGCTCGACAAGTCGACCTACCAGTTGGCGCTGCAGCGCGATGTCGCGGCCGGCAAGAAGAGCATGAGCTACAACGTGGTTGAAGGCACCGACGTCGACACCTACGACTTTCGCGTGATCGGCCCGGAAAAGGTCCAGACCAAAGCCGGCTCCATCGACGCGATCAAGGTCGAGCGCGTGCGTGACCCGACCCAAAGCAAGCGCATCACCCAGATGTGGTTTGCCAAGGACTGGGGCGGCATCCTGGTTGCCCTGCGTCAGGTGGAAACCGACGGCAAGGAATACAACATCATGCTGCAAGACGGCACGGTTGACGGTCAGCCTGTCAAAGGCAGCTGATTGAACTGATACGTTGGAAAAGAGCCTCGCGCAATGCGGGGCTTTTTTTCGCCTGGAATATTCAGGCAAGGCCGTTATTGCCTGACGCAATCATGAAGCTTTTTTCATAAAACCCAGCCGCCTGTGGCGCAATGTCGCGGTTTACGCGGCCTGCACAATTGTTGCTATTTCTGTAAAGGACTGTTGCAGGAAAAATCGGTTTACTTAGCAAGCTAACAAAACATATAACAAATGCCTGCGACGACTTGCCGCAGATCAACCTGAGATTGGAGCAAGCAGATGACTGTAAAAGTGACTGAGCGCGACGACGAACATATGTCCCACGAAGCATTGGGCCATGGGATTCACATCTGGGACGTACACCAACAAGACCTGCTGGTCGGCATGTTTCATAACGAGAGCGACGCTCATAACTATAAAAACGAGCTCGAAACCCTTGAGATGAAACGCCAGGCACAAAGCTCCTGACTATTTGCCAGACTCAGGCGCCAGGCCCACGCAGCCTGGTTGCCTGAAAACAAAAACCCCGCCGGTGAGCGGGGTTTGTTGTTTTACAGCCTTACCACATCAGATCATCCGGGATCTGGTAGGCGGCGTAAGGATCATCCTCATCCGGCACCTGGCTTTCGGTGAGGATATTGAGCTGGACGATACGCTCCGGTGCGCGCTCCTGGATCTTCAGCGCCGCTTCGCGCGGGATCACCTCGTAACCGCCGGCGTGATGCACGATCGCCAGGGAGCCGTTGCTCAGCTTGTTGCGCATCAGCGTGTTGACCGACAGGCGCTTGACCTTCTTGTCATCCACGAAGTTGTAGTAGTCCTCGGTGGTCAGCTTGGGCAGGCGCGAGGTCTCGATCAGTTGCTTGACCTGGGCCGTGCGGGCCTTGGCCTCGGCTTTCTCCTGCTGCTGGCGGTTCAGTTCCTGGTCGCGCTTGACCTTCTCGGCCATGGCTTCCTGGGCCAGGCGTGCCTGGGTGTCATCGGCCTCGGCCTGGCCTTTGTGGACCAGACGTTGATGTTTCTGTTTCTCTTTGCCGACCTGCTTGGCCTGCTTTTGGTTGACCAGACCTGCTTTGAGCAACTGGTCGCGAAGGGAAAGGCTCATGGTGCTTACTCACTTAGGCAACTGCTCAACCGCAGCTGGACACGTTCTTTTCCTGGCGTTTGGCTTCGCCCCACAGGGCGTCCAACTCTTCGAGGGTGCAATCTTCCATGGATTGACGCGTATCGCGCAATGCCTGTTCGATAAATCGGAAACGTCGCTCGAATTTGGCATTGGCACCGCGCAAGGCGGTTTCCGGGTCGACCTTGAGGTGACGGGCCAGGTTGACCGCGGCAAACAGCAAGTCACCGACTTCATCGGCGATGGCCACTGCATCGTTATCGGCCATGGCTTCGAGCACTTCATCCAGCTCTTCGCGCACGTTATCCACCACCGGCAACGCAGCGGGCCAGTCGAAACCGACCTGGCTGGCGCGCTTCTGCAATTTGGCGGCACGGGACAGCGACGGCAAGGCGGTGGGCACATCGTCGAGCAGGGACAGTTGCTCGGGGGCGTCGGACTTTTCCGCGCGCTCCTCGGCCTTGATCTGCTCCCAACGCGTCTTGACCTGCTCTTCGCTCAACTGCGGGATATCCAGCGGCGCGTACAGATCGCCGGTGGGGAACACATGGGGATGACGTCGAATCAGCTTGCGGGTAATGCTGTCGATCACCCCGGCAAACTCGAAGCGCCCTTCTTCCTGTGCCAGCTGGCTGTAATACACCACCTGGAACAACAGGTCGCCCAACTCGCCTTGCAGGTGATCGAAGTCGCCACGTTCGATGGCGTCGGCGACTTCGTAGGCCTCTTCCAGGGTGTGCGGGACGATGCTCGCGTAGGTTTGCTTGATGTCCCACGGGCACCCGTATTGCGGGTCGCGCAGGCGATTCATCAGGTGCAGCAGGTCTTCAAGTGAATACATCATTCTATTTCCGATCAGGTATGAACACCGCCGATCAACTGTGGGAGGGGGCTTGCCCCCGATTGTGGTGGATCAACCAAAAATCTGGTACCTGACACTCCGCTTTCGGGGGCAAGCCCCCTCCCACATTCAGCCTGCATTCATCCAGATGCTCATGGGGTACGGTTGCGCCGCGTCTCGATGATGTTCGGCAACTGGGAAATCCGCCCCAGCAACCGCCCCAACGCGTCCAGCCCCGGAATCTCGATGGTCAGGGACATCAACGCGGTGTTGTCCTCCTGTTTGCTTGATGTCCCACGGGCACCCGTATTGCGGGTCGCGCAGGCGATTCATCAGGTGCAGCAGGTCTTCAAGTGAATACATCATTCTATTTCCGATCAGGTATGAACACCGCCGATCAACTGTGGGAGGGGGCTTGCCCCCGATTGCGGTGGATCAACCAAGAATCTGGTACCTGACACTCCGCTTTCGGGGGCAAGCCCCCTCCCACATTCAGCCTGCATTCATCCAGATGCTCATGGGGTACGGTTGCGCCGCGTCTCGATGATGTTCGGCAACTGGGAAATCCGCCCCAGCAACCGCCCCAACGCGTCCAGCCCCGGAATCTCGATGGTCAGGGACATCAACGCGGTGTTGTCCTCCTGTTTGCTTGATGTCCCACGGGCACCCGTATTGCGGGTCGCGCAGGCGATTCATCAGGTGCAGCAGGTCTTCAAGTGAATACATCATTCTATTTCCGATCAGGTATGAACACCGCCGATCAACTGTGGGAGGGGGCTTGCCCCCGATTGCGGTGGATCAACCAAGAATCTGGTACCTGACTCTCCGCTTTCGGGGGCAAGCCCCCTCCCACATTCAGCCTGCATTCATCCAGATGCTCATGGGGTACGGTTGCGCCGCGTCTCGATGATGTTCGGCAACTGGGAAATCCGCCCCAGCAACCGCCCCAACGCGTCCAGCCCCGGAATCTCGATGGTCAGGGACATCAACGCGGTGTTGTCCTCCTTGTTCGAGCGGGTGTTGACGGCCAGCACGTTGATCCGCTCGTTGAGCAGCACTTGCGACACGTCGCGCAGCAGACCGGAACGGTCGTAGGCACGGATGATGATGTCCACCGGATAGGTGAGCACCGGCACCGGGCCCCAGCTGACCTGGATGATCCGCTCCGGCTCGCGCCCGCCCAGTTGCAGCACCGAGGCGCAGTCCTGGCGGTGAATGCTCACGCCACGGCCCTGGGTGATGTAGCCGACGATGGCGTCGCCCGGCAGCGGCTGGCAGCAACCGGCCATTTGCGTCATCAGGTTGCCGACGCCCTGGATCTGGATATCGCCACGCTTGCCGGGCTTGTAGCCGGTGGCTTTGCGCGGGATCAGTTCCAGCTGTTCGTTGCCGCGCTCCGGCTCCACCAGTTGCTGGGCCAGGTTGACCAGTTGCGCCAGGCGCAGGTCGCCGGCACCGAGGGCGGCGAACATGTCTTCGGCGATCTTCATGTTGGCCTTTTCGGCCAGCTTGTCGAAGTCCACCTGAGGCAGGCCCAGGCGCGCCAGTTCGCGTTCGAGCAGGCTTTTGCCGGCGGCGACGTTCTGGTCGCGCGCCTGCAGCTTGAACCAGTGGACGATCTTCGCCCGCGCCCGCGAGGTGGTGATGTAACCCAGGTTCGGGTTCAGCCAGTCGCGGCTCGGCGTACCGTGCTTGCTGGTGATGATCTCGACCTGCTCGCCGGTCTGCAGGCTGTAGTTGAGCGGCACGATGCGCCCGTTGATCTTGGCGCCCCGGCAGTTGTGGCCGATCTCGGTGTGCACGCGGTAGGCGAAGTCCAGCGGCGTGGCGCCCTTCGGCAGGTCGATGGCGTGGCCGTCGGGGGTGAAGATGTAGACCCGGTCCGGCTCGATATCCACCCGCAGCTGTTCGGCCAGGCCGCCGATGTCGCCGAGTTCTTCGTGCCACTCCAGCACTTGGCGCAGCCAGGAGATCTTCTCTTCGTACTGGTTGGACCCGGCCTTGACGTCGGTGCCCTTGTAGCGCCAGTGCGCGCACACGCCCAGCTCCGCCTCTTCGTGCATGGCGTGGGTGCGGATCTGCACTTCCAGCACCTTGCCCTCGGGGCCGATCACTGCAGTGTGCAGCGAGCGATAGCCGTTTTCCTTGGGGTTGGCGATGTAGTCGTCGAACTCCTTGGGGATGTGCCGCCACAGGGTGTGGACGATACCGAGCGCGGTGTAGCAGTCGCGCATTTCCGGCACCAGCACGCGCACTGCGCGCACGTCGTAGATCTGGCTGAAGGCCAGGCCCTTGCGCTGCATTTTGCGCCAGATCGAATAGATGTGCTTGGCGCGGCCGCTGATGTCGGCGTCGACGCCGGTAGCCTGCAACTCGGCGCGCAGTTGGCCCATCACGTCGGTGATGAAACGCTCGCGGTCGAGCCGGCGCTCATGCAGCAGCGTGGCGATCTGTTTGTATTGGTCGGGTTCGAGGTAGCGGAAGGACAAGTCCTCCAGCTCCCACTTGATATGGCCGATACCCAGGCGGTGCGCCAGCGGTGCGTAGATGTCGAAGACTTCGCGGGCCACGCGGTTGCGCTTTTCGTCGTCGGCGGTTTTCACCGCACGGATCGCGCAGGTGCGTTCGGCCAGCTTGATCAAGGCGACGCGCACGTCGTCGACCATCGCCACCAGCATCTTGCGCAGGTTTTCCACCTGGCCCTGGGTGCCCAGCACCATGGACTGGCGCGGGCTGAGGCTGGCGCTGATGGCGGCCATGCGCAGCACGCCGTCGATCAGCTTGGCCACCACGGAGCCGAAGCGCTGGCCCACGGTGGCCAACGGGATATGCCCTTCACGCACGCCGCGATAGAGCACGGCAGCGATCAGCGAATCCTGGTCGAGCTTGAGATCGGCGAGGATCTCAGCGATTTCCAAGCCGGTGCGAAAGCTCGAAGTGCCTTCGGCCCACAGGTTCTTGGCCGCATTGTCTTGCTGTTCAGACTCACGAGCGAACTCGCAGGCTGCTTTCAAGGCTTCACGGTCCAGTGCCGGGTCGACACTGATGGCATGATCCAGCCATGCCTCGAGATTGATACTGCCGTCGGTGTTGATCGGCTGGTGTGCTCTCACCTGTACCATCTTGCTTACCTTCCCTACGACGCACCTTCGATGCGCCAAAAATCATCGCTGACCTGCTTTATCACTAAAGCTCACACACTCCCTGGCAGGTCACGGCCCAGGAGAATGCAGGCCAGTCGGATTAAACGGGCATCCTAGCCCGCCTCAAATAACGCCATCGCCTCGACATGCGCGGTTTGCGGAAACATGTCGAGGATCCCGGCACGTTTTAGCCGGTAACCCTGCTTGACCAACTCAACCGTGTCCCGCGCCAGCGTCGCCGGATTGCAGGACACGTACACCAGGCGCTTGGCCCCCAGGCTGGCGAGCTTGCGCACAACCTCCAGGGCACCGTCGCGAGGTGGGTCCAAGAGTACCGCAGAAAAGCCCTGTTTGGCCCATTCCGCGTCAGTCAACGACTGGGACAAATCGGCCTGAAAAAACTGCACATTATGCAAATTATTGCTGACGGCATTCAGCGCCGCACGCTCGACCATGGCCTGCACGCCTTCCACCGCGACCACTTCGCGCACCTGGCGCGCAAGTGGCAGGGCGAAGTTGCCCAGGCCGCAAAACAGGTCCAGCACGCGCTCATCGGCTTGCGGCGCCAGCCATTCGAGGGCCTGGGCCACCATCGCCGCGTTGACCCCGGCGTTGACCTGAACAAAATCGCCGGGCCGATACGCCAGCTCCAGATCCCACGGTTCCAACCGATAACCCAGGGCCTGGTCAGGCTCGACCGGCTCCGGCTGGCCCTCGCCATGCAGCCACAACTGGGCCTCATGGAAGGCGCAGAATTCTTTGAGGATCAGCAGATCGGCGTCGGACAACGGCGCCATATGGCGCAGCAATACGGCGATGGACGACCCGCTGAACAGCTCCACATGCCCCAATGCCTGCGGTTTGCTCAAGCGCCGCAGCATGTTGGGCAAACGCTGCATGATCGGTTGCAAGGCCTGTACCAGCACCGGGCAATCGTCGATGGCGACGATGTCCTGGCTGGCCACGGCGCGAAAGCCCACTTCCAGGGTCTTGGCCTTGGCGTCCCAGCGCACCGCCACGCGGGCGCGACGCCGATAGCCCAGCTCCGGGCCACTCAACGGTGCCGCCCACGCCTGCGGTTCGACCCCTGCCACACGCGACAGTTGCTCGGCGAGCATGCGCTGTTTCAGGGCAAGTTGTTCAGCATGGGGCAGGTGCTGCACGCTGCAACCGCCGCAACGGCCGAAGTGCGCGCACGGCGCCGGGCGCCGCAGTTCGCTGGGCTTGAACACACGCTCGGTGCGCGCCTCGACCACTTTGCCGTGGGCGCCCAATACCCGCGCTTCGACCTCTTCACCGGCCAGCGCACCGTTGACAAACCAGGTGCGGCCTTCAAAGAACACGATGCCACGGCCGTCATTGGCCAGGCGCTCGATGGTCAGGCGTTGCTTCTTGCCCACCGGAATCTGTGGGGTACGGCTGCCGCCCGTCGGCTGGAAGCGCAGGCCTCTCTCGTGCTTGGCCATCAGTTGGGTTCGTCGAAAATGCCGGTCGACAAGTAACGGTCGCCACGGTCACAGATGATCGCGACGATCACCGCGTTTTCCACTTCCTTGGACAATCGCAACATGCCGGCCACGGCGCCGCCGGAGGACACACCGCAGAAGATGCCTTCTTCACGGGCCAGGCGGCGCGTGGTGTCTTCGGCTTCACGCTGGGCCATGTCGATGATGCGATCCACGCGCGTGGCGTTGTAGATCTTCGGCAAATACTCTTCGGGCCAGCGGCGAATCCCGGGGATCGACGCGCCTTCCATCGGTTGCAGGCCGACGATCTGGATCGCCGGGTTCTGCTCCTTGAGGTAGCGCGAGTTGCCCATGATGGTGCCGGTGGTGCCCATGGAGCTGACGAAATGGGTAATCGTGCCCTGGGTCTGGCGCCAGATTTCCGGGCCGGTGGTGGTGTAGTGCGCCTCGGGATTGTCGCCGTTGGCGAACTGGTCCAGCACCTGGCCACGGCCTTCGGCGGCCATGCGCTCGGCGAGGTCGCGGGCGCCTTCCATGCCTTCTTCCTGGCTGACCAGGACCAATTCGGCACCGTAGGCGGTCATCGCGGCCTTGCGCTCGGCGCTGCCATTGTCGGGCATGATCAGCACCATCTTGTAACCCTTGATCGCCGCGGCCATGGCCAGGGCAATCCCGGTGTTACCGGAGGTGGCTTCGATCAGGGTGTCGCCCGGCTTGATCTGCCCGCGCAGCTCGGCGCGCGTGATCATCGACAGCGCCGGACGGTCCTTGACGGAACCGGCCGGGTTGTTCCCTTCGAGCTTGAGCAACAGGGTATTGCTGGTTTCACCCGCCATGCGTTGCAAGCGGACCAGGGGCGTGTTGCCGACGCAATCGGCGATTGTAGGGTACTGCAAGGTCATGGCGTATTCGCAATCCAGACTGCGGGGCGAACATCATACCGGGAAAGCCTGGCGCGCCATATCACGCAAAGTGCGGTGCTTATGGCTTAAAGGCATAAGCACGCAATCAGCCGGTCACGAAGCGGGTCCACTCCTCGCGCGTCAGTTGCTCAATCAATTGCTCCTCGTCGTGCGCCCTCAAGGCTTGCACCTTACGCACCAGCAGCAGGTACGCGCCTTCGCTCATCTCCGCACTTTCGACTTGCGCCTGCGCACGCTCCATTTCTCGATCGTATTGCCCAAGGCGCGCGTCGAACCGCGATCGGTATTTACGCGCCAGAAACTGCCGCCAATATTCTGCTTGCACCAATAAAGCCGGCCAGTCGAACTGAGCCTCGGCGGCCACGATCATTCCGTGCATCCTGGTGATTGAGTTCGCATTGGGACCGCCCAGTGTCCTGGCCAAACGCTCTTCGAATCCAAGGGGTAAATCCAGGCTGTGCGCCAACGCAATGCGGCTGGCAAGGATCATGCTGCTCACCACATCCCACGTTTGATGGCGGTCGAAACGCAACACCATCTCATCGATGGCCTGCAACCGTTTCAGGGCTCGAAAGTAATTCAAGAGTGGCGCCGCATCACCGTCCGTGTCGCGGGCGAGCAGTTCGATCGGCAGGAACTCAAGCTCCAGCGCATTGAGTGATAACAGCCAGCCATCCACCCCACGATTGAGCTCGAAGCGGTGCTGAAACAGGATCACGGCCAGCTGCTCGTTATGGGTTGCACTCTCGATCAACTGCCACACGCGGCGCGTCAGGTCTTCTCGCAGCGCCCGAAAGCCGGTGGCGATGAGCGACGGATAGGCCGCGATACATGCCAGCAGCTCAAAAAAGCGATCAGACATCGGGCGTTGCTGCAGTTGCGCCCAAAGTGCCTGGTAGTGGGGAACCTCAGCGAAAGGCAGCACCGCCAACCATGTGTCGGGACGTGTGGATGCCGCTGCGGGCTGGGCGCCCAGGCCAAAATCGATATCCGCCTGCCCCGGCCACTCACGGTAGCGGCGCATCATTTGCAGGGAGCCCTGTGAAAGCGGGTTGCCTTGCAAATTCATCGCTCGATGAACATTTGGGTAAATGAACAAATCGAGGCTGGTCAAGATCGATATTCGATTGTCACGCAAATCAAAGACCTCCAGTGATCGCAAGATGGCGGCGCCAAGGGGCAGGCTTTCAATTTGCGTATTGCGCAGGTTAAGCACGCGCAACTTCTTCAACCCATGCAGCTTCAAGCGCTGCCCCAGTCTCAGTGGGTTTACCGATAAATCCAGTGTCACCAGGCTGGTCATTTCAGCGAGCAGTATTACGTCCCCCAGTTGAAGCTTGAGCCGATTATTCGAGAGGTTGAGCAGCGATAAATAGCCCAGCTGTGCCAACCCGACGGGAAGGCGCTGCAGATGATTACCGTTGAAAAACACCCAGCGAAGCTGCGGAAAACACCTGAAAAAACTGGTTGGAATGGTTTCCAGCCGATTGTTTTTCAGGCTCAACAGTTTTACATGACCGAAATAGGCGCCCAGCGGCGGCAAATCATTTAATGCCAAGTCATCCAGGATGAGTTCATACGGTACCCCGCGAACGGAGTCTTCTTTAGCCCAGCAGCGCTGAATGCGCGCCGCCGCCTCACGTTGTGCGGGCAAGTCCTCGGGCTTCCCCTGTCGGCACCATCGCTCAAGGTTGGCATTCAAGACGGCGCGCTCTCTGAACATGAAGTTGATCGCGCTTTCCCGCTCTCGGACGGAATCACTCAGGCCCTGGAGCAGCGCGAAGGCCTGCTCATCGGTTTTCGCCGGAAACAGCTGCCGCAGCTTGGCGACGTGTTCACGGTCCACCGGCCCCCAATGATCACCGCCGCTCAGCGGGTAACCCATGCGCCCATCCGCCAGGCGCCGTGGCGGGACGTACCAGGGGCGTCGCTGTGGGTCGAACAGGCTGAGGGCGCGTTGCGAACGCTGTTCGATCTCCCGGCGCAGCGCATCGTGGGTGTAGTGCAGCGCTTCACGTTCAATCGACGGTAATGCGTCCAACAGCACCGCCAGGAACGCCCCGGGACGCCCGGTCGGTTGCCGTTCACCGTTCGCTTGAAGAATGTAGGCCTGATAATCCACGTCGACCGCTTCCAGTATCCGTCTGAGCGCGCCGTCGACCGGGCCGATGCTATCGATCAGGCGACCGCGCTCCCACACCTCGACCCGCAGGTGGTTCGGCCATCCGTCGATGTCCGGCAATGTATGCAGGATCAGTCTCGAGGTGTCTTCACTCGCTGCAGCCGGCAGATACAATCCCTCCAGCGCCCTGATCTTGCGCGCGACGCTCACCCGCCAACGCGCGGCCGACATCAGGCTCAAGGGGATGCGGCCGGCCTGCAGGCTGAGGCGCTCCTGCGCGGTGACGTCGCGCACCAGTTCTTCGGCGAGTGCCGCCGTCAAACTGGGAAAATCGCGCTGCAGCACCTGCGCCAATGGATCGCCCGATGGCTGCTGTTTTTGGCCCAGCGCCTTGAAAAACAAGCGCTCCATGTGGGGCCGGTTGCGCGCGACCTCGGCCTCGAGCACCGCGACCTGCTCGGCGCGGGTGGCCGCCGCCGGCCCCACCAACGTCTCGGCGCTGTCGGCACCGACCTCGCCGAGCAACCTGTCGAAAAAATCCCGCCCCGTATCCACGCCGGTGTTGATCCGTTGATGCCGCATGAAGCGCTCGACGGTCTCCACCACGATTGCCGGCGCGCGCTCATTGCGCAGATGTATCCGGCGCAGGACGTCCGCTGTCACCCCGCTGATCTGCTGAATCTGCTCGATGGCATCCGCCGGCACTGCACGGGTAAACGGCCCCAGGCGCTGGAACGCCTTGGCGCCGTCCCACGTCAGCGGGTTTTCCCATTCGTGCCGCCAGGCGCCGGCACCGTTGTGGCTCAACAGCGGGGCATACGCATCGTTCAGGGACGGGTGCAATAGGCGCCATGGCTGCTCCGCCACCTTGAAATAAGCATCGTCCAGCCACAGGTAGCGCTCCGCCCCAAAGTGGTAAAGGCCAAGGGCATCAGGCTCTGCGGCGATACGGGCGGTATCGACATGACTGACGTAGTGCGCGATCTCGCGCCGGTCGGGATAAAACGCGCCATCCGGCGCACGATGGCGCAACAGGGCGCGAGCGACCTGACGCCGAAAGTCGGCAACGCTGTGCTCCGCGCTCAAGCCGAGTAGACGCCGGTCATCGTCGGACAGCTGGCGCATGATCGCCAGATAGAAACCGTTGGCACCACTCAGCATGGCGCCGGTGCGCGACTCACGGTGGTAATACGGCGAAAATCGCCCTTGGCCCTGATCAATGACCACCACGCTGCGGTCCTGCGCCCCCTGCGAAACATAGGGCAGCGCTTGCGTGGCCGGGCTGACGAGCAACGCCTGGGCGCTGCCGTCGCGCAGCACGCTGTGGGCGAAATGCGCGGCCCAATCCTGGGTTTGCCGGTCAAATCGGCGCGGATGAAAAAGCCCATCGACGATGGCTTCGCGGCGCGTCACCAGGCGTGCGGCGCGCAATGCGTCATAAAGCGCCTCGGGTTGCAGTTGCGACTGCAGCAGCTGGGTTTGCTGATGCTCCGATAACGGGTGTTCGCGCAACACCTCGAGCAACCGCGCCATGCTCAGTTCGGGGTGCAAGGCCCGTAGTTGGGTAATCACCGCCGGTACGGGCTGGTCGGGGCTGACGCGCTCGGGCAACAATTTGAGTACCGACGCACTGGCGCCCACCGCGTCAGCACGGCAGGTGTCGGCAAACCGCGTGAGCGCGTCAAACAGGTCAATCCTCAAGGCCTTGGCTTTCGTCGCCAATTGCTGGCGAAGCAACTGCGCGTCACCCGAAACAAGCGTCGGCACCAACGCCACAATGGCCTGTGCCACATGGGCGGTGAAGCGGCGCGGCGTGGCATAGGCGAACTCATGATTTTCCAGCGCGGTCAGCGTAACCACTGCCGTTGTCGCACGCGTTGCCTCCTTATTGTAGCGACGCACCTCCAGGCCCTGATGGTCTTCAATGCTCAACGACATTCCCGCCGGCCAACCCTCCAACTGAGTGAGCAGCGGCGCCATGACGTCCAGCGCGTCGACGGGCGCGGGGCGGCTGGGGTCGGCGTCTGCGGCCAGCCAATCGATCAGCCGGTCGGCGCGCAACCGATGCACGGCGTCGACCAAAGACGCCGACGCCGGCGCGCCCTCCCATACCTGGTTCAAGGTCTGTGCCGAGGTCGCGCTCGTTTCGAGCAAAATCTCGATTTGCCGTGGCAATACGTCCTGGCTGCCGAGCATTCTTTCGAGCACCTGCGGGCTCGACAGATGCCGGTGTTCAGGCACGGCGCTGTAGCGCTGGGACAAGCGTTGATACAAGTGCTGATGGCGACGCAGCACGCTGCGCCCCAAACGCGTATGCAATCGACCACTGATCAGTAAATCGGCAAGGTCGGCAAACCCCTGGAGCAATTCGGCAGGCTCGCCGAGCAGCGCCTGCCGCCCCCCTTCGACCAACGCTTGCTCCATCGCTATGAACATCGCAAACGCCCTCACCCGCCCCAACCCTTTTAACGCCCCCGGCACCGGGATCAGCAGCACATCAAGGATTTCCCCGATCAGGGTCTGGAACAGCTCGATCATGGTGGGCATGAAACCGGGCGTCTGGTGCGCCAATTCCTGCAGATTGGCGCGACTGCGTTCGCGATAGAAATCGTTCAGGCTCAGCGCCGGGGACTTTTGCACGACGTTGCGCACATAGCCGACTTTATCGACGATGTTGACGCTCGGAATGACACGGGCCA
Organism: Pseudomonas veronii; assembly: GCF_002028325.1. Lineage (NCBI taxonomy): Bacteria > Pseudomonadati > Pseudomonadota > Gammaproteobacteria > Pseudomonadales > Pseudomonadaceae > Pseudomonas > Pseudomonas veronii. The sequence continues at coordinate 5,069,589 of NZ_CP018420.1, forward strand.
GCCAGTCGACCAGTTTTTCCAACCCCTCAAGGTCGCGACGCGGCTGCGCGGTTTTACCGATTTGCTTGAGTCGCGCACAGTCACGCAGCCACATGATCTGATACAGCCAATCGACCCGCCCCGCGCGGTAGGCCGCATGAAACTCCGCATGAAACACCTCGCAAGCTTGCCGATGGCTGGCATGATGACGCAGCGACCCGCCGGGGCGATTCGGGATAAAACTGAAAGCCCCCTTGCAACCGCTGACGGAAAAAACGATGTGGGGAATGCTCAAGCTGTCGCCGGGAGGCTGGCCGGCGTAATGCCCGACCAAGCCGATCGATTGGGGCAACCAACTGATGTTGTCCGTCCCATGGGGCACGAAAAGCAGCATTTCCTCTACGCGCTCCCAGCGCGCTTCTCCCGCCAGCGCACGTTTCACCTGCTGGTATTTGTCCCGGTCGACGCGGCTGGCTTCGGTGTTTCTCAAGGCCTCGATGAGGGCGAACTCAAACTCGGCATTCGCCAACCGCATGATGCTGCTGCCCAGCGAGGCGTTGGCCTGCAGCGCCTGGTCGAGACGGCGACGCAGTTGCCCGCCGAGATCGAGCCGGCGCACCAGCGCAATGAATTCGCCGGCGGTCGCGTTGATGTTCCTGTCGAGGTAACTGGCATCGGCCAGGCCGGTGCGGCCGGGGTAGCTCCAGCCGGTCAGGCCGTCATAGTTCATACAGGCGGCGTCCCATAAGGTCACGCTAGAGATCTTGATCTCATCGCCTTTCAATTCGCGCCGGACGCGACCGGAGTGCTTGAGGTAGCGGGTATTGATCTTCGCCACCTTGGGGTCGATGTACTGGCCGGTCAGGGTCATCAACGCGCTGCGCAACGACTCCAGGGCATGTAGCTCGAACGCTTCGGTGAGTTGGCGGATGCCCTGCTCCATGGTGTGCTGGGCATCGATCCAGGCCCTTTGCAGGCGCACGTACTCACGTTTTTCGGCAAGATCGAGCCCGCCGAGAAGGCCGTCGAACTCAGCTCTCAAGCCATCCAGGGCTTGCAGGACTGACCACTCCAGGCCGGCCATCAAGGGTGCGCGCTGCTGCGCGATAAAAGCGCTCAGCGTGTCCTGCGGTGTGGGGGTAATCGGCTCGCTCATGGCTCTGCTCCTGAAAAGCTCAGCCTATCGCCTCGCCGTCAGCGTCTCAGGTAGCTATGTAGCGCCATGGATCAGCTGTGGTTCTTGTCGAAAACCGCCGGCCCCATCGCCGCAATCTGGCCCTCGATCAACGCATCGAAGGGTTTGAGTAACGGCTCGAAAGAAGTGGGCGCCTCCAGCACCTGCAACGCCTGCACAATCGCCTCCACCGTCGACAAGGCACCGGGGCCCGGCGCCTTGCGCAGCCGGTAGCGCGAGACGGCGCCCGCGGCCAGCGTCACCCTGGGCAGCGCCGCCAGCAGCGGGTTGAGGTGCAACAGCTTGCGCGCCTTGCGCCAGGTGCCGTCGGGGACCACCAACAACAACGGCTCGTCGCTCGGCCCATAAGCCTGCAGCGGCTGGGCATCGTCTGCCGGAAACAACAGGCGCGCCTGATAGCCGGGCGGGTTCAGCAAGCTCGGCAGATCGTCGAATACCTCGCCCACCACCAACTGCGCATTGTTCAAGCCCAACGCCGCCAACCGCGCGGTATTGAGCGCATGGTTGACCTCGCTCGGGTGCTGCAGCAGCAACACGCGGGTGCGACTGTCGAGGCTGGGGATCAGCGCGCACAGGCAATGGGTGGCGGGCCGCAGGCAACGGGAACACTGGGGTCTGGACATGGTTTTTCAGGCCTGGTTGAGCTGGGTTTTGAGCAAGTCGCGAAACGTCTGGATCAGCGGCTCGCGGCTACGGCCACGGCGCATGATCATCGAGAACGGCGCCTGGTAGCCGAAGGTCGCCGGCAGCAGCACGCGCAGGTCGCCCTTGTCGGCCCAGGCCTGGGCGTAGTGTTCGGGCAGGTAGCCGATGTAGGCGCCGGACAGCACCAGGATCAGTTGCGCCTCCATACTTTCCACGGTGGCGGCGCTGTGCTTGAAGCCGTGGCGCGCCAGTTCCGCCTGGCTCCAGTAGCCGCGCCCGACCATGCGCTGCTGGGTGATCACCTGTTCGGGGATGCGCCGCTCATTGAACAGCGGGTGCCGGGTGCTGCAATACAACCAGTGTTGTTCACGGTACAGCGGCATGTAGATCAGCCCGCTCATGCGGTTGGAGAACGCGCCGATGGCCAGGTCCAGGCGGTTGTCCTGCACACCCAGTTGCAGTTCGTAAGGGCTCAGCACCGACAAATGCAGGTGCACCGCCGGGTGTTCCAGGCTGTAGGCGCCGATCACCTCGGCGAACGGCAGGGCCTTGTCGCTGACAGTGGAGTCGAGCACGCCGAGCTTGAGCGTGCCGCGCAGCTCGCCTTTGAGCGCGGCGGCGTATTGCTCGAAACCTTCCAGTTCGCCCAGTAGCCGCAGGGTCTCCTGATGGAACAACTCGCCCTTGCTGGTCAGGCTGAACCCGCCCCGGCCACGGTGGCACAGCACCAGGCCCAACGCCGATTCGAGCTGGCTCATATAGGTGCTGATCGCCGAGGTCGACAGGTTGAGCTCGTGCTGTGCATTGGCGAACCCCTGGTGGCGCACGACGCTGACGAAGATGCGCAGGAGTTTCAGGTCAGGCAAGGCGTTGGCCATGGTCGGCTCCGGGGAGGTGATCGCAGTAGTCTACCTGCCGGCATTAGTTTAGAAAAATCTGAACTAAGTATTTGCCTCTGCCGATTCTTCCCACTCCGGGCTTTTCGCAGAATCGGCCGCTAATAAACACAACACGATGAGGCAATCCCGTGGACAAGATTTTCCACCAACCACTGGGCGGCAACGAAATGCCGCGCTTCGCCGGCATCGCCACCATGATGCGTCTTCCCCATTTGCAATCGGCCAAGGGCCTGGATGCGGCCTTTATCGGCGTGCCGCTGGACATCGGCACCTCGCTGCGCGCCGGCACCCGCTTCGGCCCCCGGGAAATCCGCGCCGAATCGGTGATGATCCGCCCGTACAACATGGCCACCGGTGCCGCGCCGTTCGATTCGCTGTCGGTGGCCGATATCGGCGACGTGGCGATCAACACCTTCAACCTGCTCGACGCCGTGCGGATCATTGAAGAAGCCTACGACGAGATCCTCGAACACAACGTCATCCCCATGACCCTGGGCGGCGACCACACCATCACCCTGCCGATCCTGCGGGCGATCCACAAAAAACACGGCAAGGTCGGGCTGGTCCACATCGATGCCCATGCCGACGTCAACGACCACATGTTCGGCGAGAAGATCGCCCACGGCACCACCTTCCGCCGCGCAGTGGAAGAAGGCCTGCTCGATTGCGACCGCGTGGTACAGATCGGCCTGCGCGCCCAGGGCTACACCGCCGAAGACTTCAACTGGAGCCGCAAGCAAGGCTTTCGCGTGGTGCAGGCCGAAGAATGCTGGCACCACTCCCTCGCGCCGTTGATGGCCGAAGTGCGCGAAAAAGTCGGTGGCGGCCCGGTGTACCTGAGCTTTGACATCGACGGCATCGACCCGGCCTGGGCGCCCGGCACCGGCACCCCGGAAATCGGCGGGCTGACCACTATCCAGGCGATCGAAATCATCCGTGGCTGCCAGGGCCTCGACCTGATTGGTTGCGATCTGGTAGAAGTTTCGCCGCCTTACGACACCACCGGCAACACCTCGTTGCTGGGCGCCAACCTGCTGTACGAAATGCTCTGCGTACTGCCCGGCGTGGCGCACCGCTGATGAGCACCCATGAGGTGTTGAAAGCGGCGGCCGACCTAGTATCGGCCTTCGCACGCAACGACCGCGAGGCTTACTTCGGCGCGTTCAGCGCCGATGCCAGCTTCGTGTTCTACACCCTGCCCCAGCCGCTGCTCAGTCGCGATGCCTACCAGGCATTGTGGGACAGCTGGCGTCGGGACGAGGGGTTCGAGGTGCTGTCCTGCGTCTCGAGCAACGCCGTTGTCAGCCTGCAGGGTGATGTGGCGATTTTTATGCATGACGTGGCCACCGAGCTGCGCATGAACGGGGAGCAATTCAATAGCCAGGAACGCGAGACCATTGTCTTCAGACGGCAAGGGTTGGACGTACAACAAAAACAAGGCCTGTGGCTGGCCTGTCACGAACATTTGTCCGCTATGCCGGAAGGGCTGCCGCCCCCTTAGCCAATGTGATCGGAGCTGATCATGAATAATAAAAACAACGAAAACAGTATTCGCAAGATAGAAACCAACGGGGTCGAACAGATCCCGGACCATGAACGTACCGCCGGGCCCAAGGATCTGTTTCGCCTGATCTTCGGCGGTGCCAATACCTTTGCCACAGCGGTGTTGGGTGCCTTTCCGGTGCTGTTCGGCCTGTCGTTCCAGGCCGGTGTCTGGGCGATTGTGCTGGGCGTGCTGGTGGGTGCGCTGATCCTGGCGCCCATGGGCCTGTTCGGGCCGATCAATGGCACCAACAATGCTGTGTCGTCCGGGGCGCACTTCGGTGTCCACGGGCGGATCGTCGGCTCGTTTCTGTCATTGCTGACGGCGATTGCCTTCTTCTCACTGTCGGTGTGGAGTTCGGGCGATGCGCTGGTCGGCGGTGCGAAGCGGCTGATCGGCCTGCCGGAAACCGACCTGACCCTGGGCCTGGCCTACGGCGTGTTTGCCATCCTGGTGCTGACGGTCTGTATCTACGGCTTTCGCTTCATGCTGTGGGTCAACCGCATCGCGGTGTGGGCGGCGAGCCTGCTGTTTCTGCTGGGGATCTTCGCGTTCGCGCCGACCTTCGACAGCCACTTCGCCGGCAGCGTGGCCCTCGGCCAGAGCGGCTTCTGGGCCGCGTTTATCGGTGCGGCGCTGGTGGCCATGAGCAACCCGATCTCCTTCGGCGCGTTCCTCGGTGACTGGTCGCGCTACATCCCGCGTGAAACGCCGAAAATTCGCGTCATGCTGGCGGTGGTCGCGGCACAGATCGCCACCTTGATCCCGTTCCTGTTCGGCTTGGCCACGGCGACCATCGTCGCGGTCAGGGCACCGGACTACATCGCGGCCAACAACTACGTCGGCGGTCTGCTGGCGGTGGCGCCGAGCTGGTTCTTCCTGCCGGTGTGCCTGATCGCGGTGATCGGCGGCATGTCCACCGGCACCACGTCGCTGTATGGCACGGGGTTGGACATGTCCAGCGTGTTCCCGCGCCTGCTGTCGCGGGTCAAGGCCACGCTGCTGATCGGGGTGATGTCTATCGCCTTCATCTTTATCGGACGTTTCGCCGCCAACCTGGTGCAGAGCGTGTCGACCTTCGCGGTGCTGATCATCACCTGCACCACCCCGTGGATGGTGATGATGATCATCGGCCTGATCGTGCGTCGCGGCTTCTACTGCCCGGACGACCTGCAGGTATTTACCCGCGGCGAACGCGGCGGGCGCTACTGGTTCAGCCACGGCTGGAACTGGCGCGGCCTGGGGGCCTGGATTCCGAGCGCGTTGGTGGGGCTGTGCTTCGTCAACCTGCCGGGGCAGTTTGTCGGGCCATTGGGCAACCTCGCCGAGGGCATCGATATCAGCCTGCCGGTGACATTGGGGCTGGCCTCGGTGGTGTACCTGAGCTTGCTGCGCCTGTTCCCGGAACCGGCCGCCGTGTACGGCCCTACCGATCCACGCAGCGAACGCACGGACGTGCGCGCTGAACCGGCGCTGCAAAAAGCCGCCTGATTTCCATAAAAAAGATAATCGGAGACCCGCCGTCATGGCTTTGGATTTATTCGTCGTCCTCATCTACGCCGCCGGCATGCTCGTGCTCGGCTATTACGGCATGCGCCGCGCCAAGACCCACGAAGACTACCTGGTCGCCGGACGCAATCTCGGCCCGTCGCTGTACATGGGCACCATGGCCGCCACGGTATTGGGCGGCGCGTCCACCGTCGGCACCGTGCGCCTGGGGTATGTCCACGGCATCTCCGGCTTCTGGCTGTGCGCCGCGCTGGGCATGGGGATCATCGCGCTGAACCTGTTCCTGGCCAAGCCGTTGCTCAAGCTGAAAATCTTCACCGTCACCCAGGTCCTGGAAAAACGCTACAACCCCATGGCCCGCCAGGCGAGCGCGGTGATCATGCTGGCCTACGCGCTGATGATCGGCGTGACCTCGATCCTGGCCATCGGCACCGTGCTGCAGGTGCTGTTCGGCCTGCCCTTCTGGATTTCGGTGCTGCTCGGCGGTGGCGTGGTGGTGATGTACTCGACCATCGGCGGCATGTGGTCGCTGACCTTGACCGACATCGTGCAGTTCGTGATCAAGACCGTCGGCCTGATGTTTATCCTGCTGCCGATCTGCCTGTACCGCGTCGGCGGCTGGGACGAACTGGTGGCCAAGCTGCCGGCGTCGAACTTCAGCTTCACCGCGATCGGCTGGGACACGATCATCACCTACTTCATGATCTACTTTTTCGGCATCCTGATCGGCCAGGACATCTGGCAACGAGTGTTCACCGCCCGTGACGAAAAGGTTGCCCAGTATGCAGGCACTTTCGCCGGTTTCTACTGCATTCTCTACGGCCTGGCCTGTGCGTTGATCGGCATGGCGGCCCATGTGCTGATTCCCGATCTGGATAACGTCAACAACGCGTTCGCCGCGATCGTCAAAGTGTCGCTGCCCGATGGCATTCGTGGGTTGGTGATTGCGGCGGCGTTGGCGGCGATGATGTCGACGGCCAGCGCCGGCTTGCTGGCGGCGTCCACCGTGTTGACCGAGGACCTGCTGCCACGTTTGCGCGGCGGCAAGCAGTCGAGCCTGAACATCAACCGCCTGTTCACCCTGCTGACCGGTATCGCGGTGCTGGGCATCGCGCTGGTGGTGAACGATGTGATCAGTGCCCTGACCCTGGCTTACAACCTGTTGGTGGGCGGCATGCTGATCCCGCTGATCGGGGCGATCTTCTGGAAGCGCGCGACAACTTCGGGGGCGATTACGTCCATGACCCTGGGCTTCGTGACGGCGTTGGTGTTCATGTTCAAGGACGGCTTGGACGCGAACACGCCGATCTACTACAGCCTGGCGGTGGCGTTGGTGAGTTTTGTCGGGGTGAGCCTGTTGTCGCGCCGACCTGAAACGGAACCGGCGCGAGCCGCCTGAACAAGCACGCGGGAAATCAGGTTTTCTTCAGCGGGTGCGACGTCGGATGTCGCACTCGTTTTTTTTGCGTGGCGTACCAAGCATCGCGAGGGCGGGTTTGCTTGCTCCCACACAAGCCCGTTCCTACATAGATTCTGCGGTGTTCCGACGACTGCGGTTCAACGCCGACGTGGACGACGCTGCTCATCATCCGTGCGAATGGGCACCGGCTGCAGCGGGGGCTCGATCAGGCCCAGCGCAACGCCAAGGTCGTGGAGCCAGGTTTGGATTTTCTCTTTCATGATTGCCCCCTTTGAGGGTAGTGCGGGTCGGCGGAAATTCTTTCGCCTCTTCCTACAAATAATAGCCCTAACTCCTACACATTGCATGAACGAAACCACAACGAACTATTACCAAATTCATGCAAATACGACAGATCGGTCAGGCGATCGCCCGGCTATCTTGCAGGAACCCTGCCTGGCCTTCGCGCTGCAGTTCGATCCATGCGTTGAGATTAGCGCCGAGCATACCCTTTCGCCACATCAGCCAGGTGGTCGCAGTGGCAAAAGGCTCAGATAGGGGATGAACGGACACGCTGTCCTTGCCTGGCAGGCTGTCGAGTATCGATTCGGACATCAAGGCCACGCCGGAACCGGCGATCACGCAGGCGAGCATGCCTTGATAAGACTCGATCTCAATGGCACGGCCCATCGCCACGTGCTCGTGGGAAAACCACGTCTCCAAACGTCGGCGATAGGAACAACTGCGTCGGAAGGTGAACACTGCGCGGCCGGCAACATCCTGAGGGCCGAGTACTGGCGGGTGGTCGGCTTCGCAAATCAGCATCAGCTTTTCGTCGCACAAGGGCACACCGTCCAGGGACGCGATAGTCAGCGGGCCGTCGACCAGCGCCGCGTCGAGACGCCCGGTGATCAAGCCTTCGAGCAGCTCGCCGCTGGGCGCCGATTGCACCTGCAGATTCACCATCGGATACGCCTTGTGATAGCGCGCCAACAGTTTCGGTAAGTGAATCGCCGCGGTGCTGTACATGCTGCCCAGCACAAAGTCACCGGCCGGTTGCCCGCCTTGCACGGCACCGTGGGCTTCGTCGTGCAGCGCCAGCAGACGGGTGCTGTAGTCCAGCAACACTTTGCCCGCAGGGGAAAGCTGCAGGCGTTGACGCTCACGAACAAACAACTCGACGCCCAGTTGCTCCTCCATCTGCTTGAGCCGGGTCGACAGGTTCGATGGCACGCGGTGCAAGCGCTCGGCAGCGCGGGTGATGGAGCCCTCTTCCGCCACGGCCTGGAAAATGCGCAATTGACTGAACTCCATACCTTTCTCCAAAACTGAACAAGTTGCTCACTATTATTCATTTTTACAGAAAGTCAATCCACCTTAGCCTGCACGTCATTCGCTTTCCCGCAGGAAACCTTGCACATGTCGCCGTTGACTCGCCTCCTCGCCAGCTTTATCGCCCTGATGATGGCCATGGGCATTGGCCGCTTCGCCCTCACCCCGCAAATGCCACATCTGCTCAGCGAGGGGCAGATTGATCTGACCGGTGCCGGACTGATCGCCGCCGCCAACTACCTGGGTTACTTCGTCGGCGCGGTGGATTCGATTTTCGCGCGCAGCCATCACCCTGTACGCGGTCGTTTGTACGGCGGGTTGTGGTTGTGCGTGCTGCTGACCCTGGCGTCGTACTGGGCCCATGGGTTCTGGCCGCACCTGCTGTTGCGCTTCGGCACCGGCGTGGCCAGCGCCTGGGCGCTGGTGATGATCACCAGCCTCAGCCAACCGCTGGCGATTGCCGCCGGGCGGCCGCGCTTGGGCGCCCTGGTGTTTGCCGGGCCGGGCCTGGGGATTCTGTTGACCGGCCTGCTCGCGCTGGGTTCGAACCTGCTGGGACAAAGCTCCGCAACCCTGTGGCTGGTCTACGGCGGGGTGGCGCTGCTGATGCTGCTGGCGATCCTGCCTTTCCTGCCTCAACCGAGCGTCACTGACACGCCCGTCAGCGACGCGAGCAGCAATGCGAGCATCGCGCACCTGGGTTGGGTTTATTTCCTCTACGGCCTCGGCTACATCATCCCGGCGACCTTTCTGTCCCAGATGGCCAGCGCGCAGTTCAAGGGCGCCTGGCAGGCAGACCTGTTCTGGCCATGCTTTGGCCTGGCGGCTGCGCTCGGGGTGGTCGTGGCGAGCCTGCGCCGCAAGGCCGCGAACACAACCCGCCGCTGGCTGATGACAACCTTATGGTTGCAAGCGGCGGGCGTATTTACCTGCTTGCTCGGCAACGGCTGGGGCCTGGCGCTGGGCGTATTGCTCTGCGGCGCACCGTTTCTGGCGTGTATGCAGTTGGTGATGGCACGCTTGCGCGAGGTGGCGCCCCACGGCTACCAGCGCAGCACTGGGGTGCTGACCGCGAGCTTTGCCATCGGACAACTGAGCGGCCCATTGCTCGCGTCGATAAGCAGCCACCTGAGCGGCGGCCTGCAACCGGCGCTGGTGATCGCCGGTTGCGGGTTGTTATTGGCCGGCGCGCTGTTGCTGCGCCCGGCCGCGGCAGTCAGCCAGCCATCAGCGGCGTTGGCACGCGAGCCTGTTCGCGCCGAGCGAGCACCAGGAAAAACAGCCCACCCAGGAAGCAACCGGTGAACCAGGCGAAGTTGGCCATGCCCTGCAAGGCCGGGGTGAACGTGATCGCGACACCCACCAGCGTCGCCGGCAACAGAGCCTTGACCGCCGTCCAGTTCACGCCGCCGTCGAAGTAATAACGCCCGCTCGGGCTGTCATCGAACAGCGCATCCACGTCGATCTGCTGTTTTTTGATCAGGTAGAAGTCCACCAGCAAAATCCCGAACAACGGCCCGATAAACGCGGCGAGGATGTCCAGGGTGTAGTGGATCATCAGCGGGTTGTTGAACAGGTTCCACGGGGTGATAAAGACTGAAGCCACCGCTGCAATCATGCCGCCGGCGCGCCAGCTGATTTTGCTCGGCGCAACGTTGGCGAAGTCGAACGCCGGGGACACGAAGTTAGCGACGATATTGATGCCGATCGTGGCCGTGACAAAGGCAAAGGCGCCCAGCAACACGGCCATGCTGTTGTCGATACGCGACACGGTGGCGATCGGGTCGTGGAGCATTTCACCGAATACCGGCAAGGTGCCCGAGACGATCACCACGGTCACCAGGGAGAACGCCAGGAAATTCACCGGCAGCCCCCAGAAATTACCGCGACGCACATCCTGCATGCTGCGACAGTAGCGGCTAAAATCGCCGAAGTTCAGCGTCGGCCCGGAAAAGTACGACACCACCAACGCCGTCGCCACAATCACCTGGCCAAAAGCCTGCCAGCCCGACAAAGATTTTTCCGCCAGGGTAAAGCTGATATTCGCCCAGCCCGCCTTCCACACGATCCAGCCGGCCAAGGCGAACATCACCGCATAGACCACCGGCCCGGCCCAGTCGATAAAGCGCCGGATAGACTCCATGCCCGCCCAGAATACGGCCGCCTGCAACACCCACAAGCTGAGGAAACCAAACCAGCCCAGGTAGGACAGGCCCGCGAAGTGCGGCTCTGCATACACGGCCATCTGTGGGAAAAAGCGCAGCACCACGATGATCAGCGCACTCGACGCCAGATACGTCTGAATCCCGTACCACGCCACCGCGATCAAGCCGCGTATCACCGCCGGAATATTCGCACCGAACACACCAAACGCCAGTCGGCAGATCACCGGGTACGGTACGGCCGCTTGCTGGCTCGGCCTGGCCACCAGGTTAGCGATCAATTGCACGATGCAAATACCCGCGAGCAACGCAATCAGCACCTGCCAACTGGCCAGCCCGAGGGCGAACAGGCTGGCGGCGAAGACATAGCCGCCGACGCTGTGTACGTCGCTCATCCAGAAGGCAAAGATGTTGTACCAGGTCCACTTCTGCGGCAGTGGGCCCAGGTCCTGGTTGTACAGGCGCGGGCTGTAGCCTTTGGGCAATTGTTCGGTCATCGCTTGGCTCCTCGAAATACCCGCCTGCGCTGCCGTAACGGGATGCATACGGAAGGCGGCGCGGTTTGTATACGAAAGAGTCAGCAGAATGCGTGCCAATGGCACACAATCCCCACTGGCCGGGGTGCCAAAGGATGTATAGAGAGTTAGATCGGTGTATACCGCTCAGCAACGGTGCACGCCTTAATCCTGTACACAATCACTTGCACACCCGTTGTGCACACAGGTGCCTGACTGCGCACTAGGCGGCGCTGAGGAATGTGTTCAAGTTGCTCAGGTCATCTGCGCCGTAGGCCGACAGAACAAGGATTTACGGGGCATCGGCACAGCTTCTGTAGGAGCGATTCGCTCCTACAGAAGAGCAAACCGCACTCAGCTCAGTTCAATGCGATCGGCATGAATCACAATCTGGCCCTGCTTGTAGAGCGCACCAATGGCCTTCTTGAAGTTGCCTTTGCTGACGCCGAACAAGTTGCTGATCACCGCCGGGTCGCTTTTATCGCTGACCGGCAGGCTGCCGTTGTTTTCGCGCAACTTGGCGAGGATCTTCGAGTTGAGGCTGGAAGCCGCTTCCTGGCCGACCGGTTGCAGGCTCAGGCTGATATTGCCGTCGGCGCGGATTTCCTTGATAAAGCCCTTCTCTTCCTTGCCCGGACGCAGGAACTTGAACACTTCGTTCTTGTGGATCAGGCCCCAGTGCTTGTTGTTGATGATCGCCTTGAAGCCCATGTCCGTGGCCTCGGCCACCAGCAGGTCGACTTCCTGGCCAACCTGGTAGTTGGCGGGCGTCTTGTCCAGGTAGCGGTCAAGGCGCGCGGTGGCGGTGATGCGCTTGGTGTGCTTGTCGAGATAGACATGCACCACGCAATATTCGCCAGCGGTCAATTGACGCTTTTCTTCCGAATACGGCAGCAACAGATCCTTGGGCAAGCCCCAATCGAGGAAGACACCGATGCTGTTGACTTCCACAACTTTCAAACTGGCAAATTCGCCAACTTGAACTTTTGGTTTTTCAGTGGTGGCGATAAGTTTGTCATCGCTGTCCAGATAAATGAATACGTTAAGCCAGTCTTCATCTTCACTGGGAATATCTTTGGGGATATACCGATTAGGCAAGAGGATTTCACCGTCTTGCGCACCATCCAGGTACAAACCAAAGTTAGTGTGTTTAACCACTTGCAAGCTGTTGTAGCGCCCGACTAAAGCCATTTCCAATACCCTCATTGCGTGGGCGGCATTCTACCCGAGTTGCGTCCGGCACGCGCGCACGCCTGAAAATTCGCGGGTTCGCATGGCATTCTACCGGCACCGCCCCGCTCGTCTGATCAATCGGCTGAATTCCGCCGCGCCGGCGGCGCCCGACAGACCGCGTGGTTTCGAGTTAAAACAGTAAGTTAGAGGCTTATTTCGACGACGAACTTTGCCGATTTCAGCCAGCGCACCAAATACAAGGGGATATTTACCAAGCAATTGTCAAGCATTTCCTGTACGATGCCTGGCCAAGTTAATTTTCTACAGGTTAGTGGCCGCCATGCGCGTAAAAGCATCCAACAGCAAAGCAAAGCCAGCTCCCGCCGTCGAAACCAGCGAGTCGATCAACAGCCAGATCGCTGCGTTCCTCAAGTCCGGTGGCGAAATCCAGCAGATTGCCAAGGGCGTCAGCGGCCAGACTTTCGGCCCGTCCAAGCAGATCAGCCTGGGCAAGAAGTAAGCTGACCGCGCAACACACCTGGTCCCTAAGCGTCTTGCCAACAAGGCGCTAGGACTAGAGCCCGAAACACCCCATTGCTTCTCCCGCGACACAAAATCGACCAACGGACCTCACCGTCCGGCATTCGCCGGTATGCTTGCACACGTCTAGCACGGGCATCTGCCTGATACCTTCCGTTACTGCTCCTCGCTTTTCATGGAGTGAAGCATGCTCAAAACCTGTATTTTCCTGCTCGCCGCCCTCGCCGCCAGCCCTTTGGCCGAAGCGCAGATTTTCCAGCGCGAATTGGGCGACTTCGATCTGAAACTGGGCACCACGCCCAGCCGCAGCATGGCCCAGGGCCTGGTCAAGCCAACATCGCCGGGCAGCGACGCCTTCCACGGCGGCCTCGACCTGAGCCACGACAGCGGCCTGTACATCGGCCAGTTCTCACCGAACATGGGCCTGTCTTCGGCGAGCAACCTTGAAATCGACTCGTACATGGGGTTCAAACACCCCTTCGACCAGACGCTCGGCTACGAAGTGGGGTTGATCCACTACAGCTATCCCTCGCTCAGCCCCCTTGACAGCCAGGAGTTCTATGGCGGCCTGAACCTGCTGGGCAATCGCTTCGGCGCGTCCTTCAGCAACGACCCCGACCGCCAGGACAGCACCCTGTTCGCCGACCTTGGCGGCACACAGCCGTTCGGCATCGGCGTCAGCATGAAGTACACCACGCATCAACTGGGCAGCCCGGTCTCGGTGGACGGCGGTTCGATCCGCAGTTTCAGTGACTGGTCGGTGCAATTTTCACGGGCGTGGATGGGCGTTGACCTTGACCTGATCTACAGCGACTCCAGCCTCAACGGCGGCGACTGCTCGGCCTACTCCGGACACAATTCGCAATGCGATGGGCTGTTGACCTTGAAGGCAGCGCGGACGTTTTATTGATGGGCTGAACTGTCGCACCCAGCGCGGGTTCACATGCATTAACCCCCTCTGCGCAAGGACCCGCCCATGCTGAGCCGGCTCAACTTTCTGCTGCCATTCGTGATCCTGAGCCTGGTGCTTGGCGGCTGCAACCGCGTGGGTTTGGCCTACCGCAATCTCGACGTGATCATCCCGTGGACCCTCAGTGACTACCTGGACATGAACGCCGGGCAGAAACGCTGGTTCAACGACACCCTCCAGCAACACCTGGCCTGGCATTGCACCACGCAGTTACCAGGTTATCTGGACTGGCTCGACCGCCTGCAACAGATGGTCGACAACCATCAGGTCAGCGACAGCGCCTTGCAGAGCCATACCGACGAAGCCAAACAGGCGGTGAGCGAGATCGCGCGCGCGATCACGCCGTCGGCGGTCCACTTGCTGCGCGGGCTGGACGACCAGCAGGTCAAGGACATGAACGACGCCCTGGCCAAAGACCTGCGCAAACGCCAGGACGAATACCTGAAACCGCCCCTGCCGCGACAGATCCAGGCGCGCGCCGAGCGCATGAGCAAGCGCCTCGATGCGTGGATCGGGCCGCTCAGCGCCAGCCAGCAGCAACGGGTGGTGGCCTGGTCTGCGGAGCTGGGTGACCAGAACCAACAGTGGATCGGCAACCGCGCCCGCTGGCAGGCGCAGTTCATCGACGCTGTGCAACAACGCCACGACCCTGACTTTGCGCAGAAAATGCAACAATTGTTGGTGGACCGCGAACGCGCATGGACCCCGGAATATCGACAGGCCGATGCCCAGACGGAAACAGCCGCGCGCAGCCTGATCGTGGATCTAATGGCGCAAAGCAGCGTACAACAACGCCAGAAATTGACGCACAAAATCGCGGGCGTGCGCAGCGATTTCAAGGCGCTCAAATGCCTCAACGCCGCCGCTGACTAGAACGTGGGAGCAACATCGCGCCCACAGGCCCTTCAGGCAATCGCCGCCTTGGACGCCACGTCGTCGAACGTCGCCGGTTCCAGCGCATCCGCCTGCTCATCGAGCACCTGACGCGGGTGAGCGTGGCCCGGTATCGAGCTGTCGATCAACGCCAGCAATTGGGCTCCTCGTGGCGTCAGGATAAAGTTCTCACCATTACCCCCCTCGTCCTCGGGCCGCGACTCGATAAACCCGCGCTTGAGCAACAGCGCCTCGTAATCCGCAGCGGTTTTTTTCAACACATCCAGATTGCCGGTGGACTCGCCCGCCATGACCTTCTCGGCGGCCTCCTGCTCGGCGTACTTACGCGGGGCAAAGCTACCCTCGCCATTCTGCACTTCATGCAACAGCCGTTCGATCAGATCCCAGTTGTAAGTCGTCATCCTGATTCCTCCTGCGGGCCAAAAGGAAAAGCAGCCCGTTCAGAGTTGGGACACGTCTCGTCAGCGGCCGTTCAGCCGAATGGACAGACGTCACTTCTGTGTACTTTCCAGACGTTCGCCGCCTCAACTGGGCAGAAAGAAGCTGCGGCCAAGGCAAAAAACCGCAGGCAAAAAAAACCGGACAGCGTCCGGTTTTTTTATCGCGGCCCAGCCTTATTCGGCAGCCGGTGCTTCTGGCTTGCGGCGCTTGAGCGGCGCCATGCCGTCCTTGCTGACCAACGACAGGTTGTCGGTCTTCGGCCGGTTGGCGATCTTGCGCTTGGTCGGCGACTTGGCACCGGCCTTCTTCTTGTCACCCTTGCCGTCGACTTTTTTCTTCTTCACGCCTACGGCCTTGCCCGAAGCCTTGACCTTCTTCGGCCCGGTGTAGGTGCCTTTGACTTCCTTGATGGTGCGGCGCTCGAACGACTGCTTGAGATAGCGCTCGATGCTCGACATCAGGTTCCAGTCGCCGTGGCAGATCAGTGAGATCGCCAGGCCATCGTTGCCAGCACGCCCGGTGCGACCGATACGGTGGACGTATTCGTCGCCGCTGCGGGGCATGTCGAAGTTGATGACCATGTCCAGGCCGTCGACGTCCAGGCCGCGCGCGGCGACGTCGGTGGCGACCAGGATCTTCACCCCGCCTTGCTTGAGGCGGTCGATTGCCAGCTTGCGGTCCTTCTGGTCTTTCTCGCCGTGCAGGACGAACGCCTTGTAATCCTGCGCCACCAAGCGGCCGTAGATGCGATCAGCCGCAGCGCGGGTGTTGGTGAACACGATGGCCTTCTGATAGGTCTCGTTGGCCAACAGCCAGTTGAGGATCTGTTCTTTGTGGACGTTATGGTCAGCGGTGATGATCTGCTGGCGCGTGGTCGCGTTCAGGTCGCTGACATTGTTGACCTGCAGGTGCTCGGGGTTGTTCAGGACCTTGGCAACCATGTCGCGCAGGGTCGAACCGCCGGTGGTGGCGGAGAACAGCATGGTCTGCTGACGATTCACGCACTCGGCCACCAGGCGCTGCACGTCATCGGCAAAGCCCATGTCGAGCATGCGGTCGGCTTCGTCGAGCACCAGCACTTCGACTTCCTTGAGGTCGAGGTTGCCAGCGTTGAGTTGCTCGATCATGCGGCCCGGGGTGCCGATAAGGATGTCCGGGACCTTGCGCAGCATGGCGGCCTGAACCTTGAAGTCTTCGCCGCCGGTGATCAGGCCGGACTTGATGAAGGTGAACTGCGAGAAACGTTCGACTTCTTTCAGGGTCTGCTGGGCCAGCTCGCGGGTCGGCAGCAGGATCAGGGTCTTGATGCTGACGCGGACTTTGGCCGGGCCGATCAGGCGGTTAAGAATAGGCAGGACGAAAGCGGCCGTCTTGCCACTCCCGGTTTGAGCCGTCACCCGCAGGTCACGCCCTTCGAGCGCGAGCGGGATGGCCGCTGCCTGCACAGGCGTAGGCTCGACAAATTTAAGCTCGGCCACGGCTTTGAGCAGGCGTTCGTGCAGGGCGAATTGGGAAAACACGGGTGCTACCTCGAAGAAATACAAAATATCAGCTGCATAGGGTAACGGTTTCGAGCGTCCAAACCGAGTTTCTTTACGCGAACAGGGCTAATCAGCTGCTTTTTTGTTAAGGCGTTTGTCTGTAACGCCAATGTAGCTGCTCTTAAATGCTCTAATCGACCGGTCTTGTCTTACAGAAGAATCGGTTTCACCCATGGATATCAAACAGCTCTGGCTCAACGTCAAAGACCTTTGGAACGCCCTCGATGAACACCCGCTGCTGCATTCCAGCCTGGGCTTGCTGGTGTTGTTGGTGGTGGCACTGTTGCTCGGACGGGTGGCGCGTTACCTCATTCTGCATGCGGTCAAATTGCTCGGCCGGCAACCGGCCCTGCACTGGCTCAACGACTTGCGCCACAACAAAGTCTTCCACCGCCTGGCGCAGATGACCCCATCGCTGGTGATCCAGTTCGGCCTGCACCTGGTGCCGGACCTGAGCAAGACCGCAACGCTGTTCATCGGCAACGTGGCGTTGGCGTTCACCATCCTGTTCGTGGTGCTGGCCATGAGCGCGCTGCTCAACGCCCTGCTGGACATCTATGCGCGCACCGAACATGCACGTACCCGCTCGATCAAGGGCTATGTGCAGTTGGCGAAGATGATTCTGTTCGTGTTTGGCGCGATCATCATCGTCGCCACCCTGATCGACCGCTCGCCGCTGTTGCTGCTGTCCGGCCTGGGTGCGATGTCGGCGGTTATCTTGTTGGTCTACAAGGACACCTTGCTGTCGTTCGTCGCCAGCGTGCAGTTGACCAGCAACGACATGCTGCGGGTCGGCGACTGGATCGAAATGCCCCAGGTCGGCGCGGACGGTGACGTGGTGGACATCACCTTGCACACGGTCAAGGTGCAGAATTTCGACAAGACTATCGTCTCGATTCCGACCTGGCGCCTGATGTCCGAGTCGTTCAAGAACTGGCGCGGCATGCAGGCGTCAGGCGGGCGTCGGATCAAGCGCAGCCTGTTTATCGATGCCAGCGCCGTGCGCTTCCTGCGCGACGATGAAGAAGTCCGCATGACCCAGGTCCACCTGCTCACCGACTACATCAGCCGCAAGCAGGCCGAACTCAAGGCCTGGAACGAAGCCCAGGGCCAAAGCGCGCAGTTGTCGGCCAACCGCCGGCGCATGACCAACCTCGGCACCTTCCGCGCGTATGCCCTGGCTTACCTGAAAAGCCACCCGGACATCCAGCCGAACATGACCTGCATGGTGCGTCAGATGCAAACCACCGCCCAGGGCGTGCCGCTGGAAATCTACTGCTTCACCCGCACCACGGCGTGGTCGGATTACGAGCGGATTCAAGGGGATATCTTCGACTACCTGCTGGCGGTGCTGCCGGAATTCGGCTTGAGCCTGTATCAACAGCCGAGCGGCACGGACCTGCGCAGCGGGCTGTTCGCAATGACGCAGAACACCACGACCGCCCAAGCGCTGGAGCGCTGACAAGGCAGACGGCGCGGGGCTCGCGTGCCCCTCGCCGGTCGAATCACCACGCGCCCCCGCGCCCAATCAGGCCTTGCGCTACAGGCCAGGCCAACTCGGTAAATAACCGAGGAACATGTCTAGTTGCCGCACGCGGCAAAATCAAACCGACGCCGCAACTAAGAAAACTCTACCTATACGTTTAGTGAATTTCACTATTCAGGCACCCGGTTTTTAATCTGTTTTTAGAAAAACCAAAGCTATAGCATCTGGCCATCGAACAACTCTGTGAGAAGGCGTTACTTATGTTATGGACAACTAAGCTTTCAGATGATGCGGCACACTTTGTATTAAGTTCGGATGCGGAAGCATTGACTCATTACTGCGGTGCAACTGCCTTTTCTCAACCTCGCGACTTTTATACCGACAGCCCCTACCAGCGGCCTTCAAGGCCGCAGGACGTGACCGATTCGATTATCAGCAGTTGCCTGACAAGCGAGCAACTCTCACACAGCCAGCATCTTTTGGCGCAACGTTTATTATTGAATATCTATGAGCAAGACTTGGTCTTTTTACCCAAGCCGCCCATGGCGCTGGATCTCAAGGTATTCAAGGAATTTTATGACCCATTGCATGCCGCGTCGGGTAAAAAGATTCGTCCGTTATTGGAGCACTACCTCTACAACTGGCTCAAGGAAGAGGTGCACATCAACGGCCCCTGGTGCCTGGACGCCTTTGTCGCCCACACCGACAAGGTCTTGGACGATGTGGCCCGCTCCGATTCAAAACTCCATGAAGTCCTGACCACCAGCCGCCATCCCGAACGTGCCGCGCGGTTCTTCATGACGCAATGCGCCGGCGACTTCCTCAGTGAAGCCTCGGCCATGGCGCGCAATGTGCTGGGCAACAGCGGCGTGTACACCAGCGAGCTGTTCAAGATCCTGATCGACGAATACGGCTACGGCATCGACAAGAAAAAGCACAGCACCATTTTTGAAGACATGCTCAAAGACATGGACATGTCCCCTCACGTGCATCACTACTGGCAGTTCTATACCCCGGCCTCGCTGTCGCTCACCAACTACTTCCACTACGTGTCGGCCAACCATGGCGAGCTGTTCCGCTATATCGGCGCCATGTACTACACCGAAGCCACCTTGGCCCTGACCACCCAGCATCAGTCGCGCGCCATCAAGACCATCTTCAACGGCACCGTCTCCACCGAATACTTCGACGAGCACTCACACATCGATGTGCATCACGGAAGAATGGCCCTGCAACGCCTGATCCTGCCGATGATCAAGCAGTTCGGCAACGCGATCATCCCCGACCTTATCCGCGGTTTCGAGGAGTTCCGCTTACTGCAGGACATCGCCGACGAAGAGCTGTATGCCCATATCAAGTGGCATGACGAGTTGGACGAACACCGTGCCCAAGCCAGCGCCCTCCAAGGCCGCAAGCCAGTGGACCTGACGATCACCGAGCCTGAACACGAGCTTTCGGTGCTGCATACCCACCCCAACGATGAGCTGTTCTGGGTCGAGTCCGGCGAGCTGGATTTCGTCGCCAGCCCCGAACTGAGCGTGCGCCTCAAGGCCGGGGAAGGCGTGGTGATTCCCAAGGGCATGCTGCATGGCACCCGCGTCGTCAGCCCGTCCTGCACTTACACCGTCACGGCCATTTGAGGACGCCGCCCCATGAAAGCCATCAGCCTGAACCTCAGCCACACCCACTATGTGGCGGTGGAAGGGAAAACCTACTTTCTCAAGCGCCATGCACATTCGACTCAACTGCTGCCGACCGCCTGCCCCCATCGCGGCGGCCCGCTGCACATGGGGGAAGTGACGGGTGACGGGCAAAGCGTGATCTGCCCCTGGCACGACAACGCCTACAAGGTCTGCAACCTGGAAAAGAAGTCGCTGCCCACCGTTCGCGTCAGAAACCAGATCAGCACCGTCATTGGTGACACCGAGCGGTGCGTACCTCTCCTTAAACTCTCTCGTTACGACTGATGGTGCCCATGAATAATAAATCGACCCTTGCTGCGTTTTATTCGATCGTGACCCTCTTCACCGGCCTGGACATGGCGATTGTGATTGCCATGGTCTGGTTCGGCCTGGAGACCACCGGCTCGACCTTCCTGGTGGGCGCCACCTTATGCGTGGCGACCGTGGTGCCGTATCTGTGCGAGCAGTACATCGGCCGGTTCTTCACCATTGAACTGAGCATGAAACGGCTGTTGTACATTCGCCTGACCGCGTTCGCCGCCGTGCTGGGGCTGTCGTTTACCGACGCGGCGCTGTTGCCGATCGGCTTCCTGGCGATTGCCTTCGTGGTGGGAGTCACCGACTACTTCACCATCAGTACCCTGGAATCGAAAAACACCAAGCTGGTGCTGGCCGGGCTGACCAACAGCGACACCTCGGCGCGCTTGATGCAAACCTCCATCCAGATCGGGGCCTTCGGTGGAGCGCTGCTGGGCGGGGTGATTGTGGATGTGTTCACGGTCAACCAGACCCTGCAGATCATCAGCCTGGGGGCGATCCTGTCGTTGGCGGCGATTCTTTTTGTCGCGGCCACGCCCACCGCCGACGCCACCGAGCAAGTCGCCGACACCCACACGGCGCAGTCTCTACAGTTGCCGCGCAACCTGTACATCCTGATCATCGTGTTGAGCATGATCGGCTTCCATATCGGCGCCTTCAACAGCCTGGTGCCGATCGTGTTCCAGAAGCTCAACGAATGGAACGCCACCCTGTTTGGCGTCGCCAGCGGCCTGGCGGGCCTCGGTGCGTTCAGTGCCGCGGTGCTGCCACGGATCAAGCTCAACAGCTACAGCGCGATCCTGCTGGTGATCCTGGCCGACGTGGCAATCGTCTATTTCCATAACCTCTACGTGATGATGGCCGCCGCTTTCCTGCTGGGTTTCTGCATCAACAGCCTGCGCATCCAATTGCGTAAAACCCTGATCGAGTCGGCGCCCAACGCACGGATCGCCGACGTGATCGCCGCCAAAAGCTCGCTCTACTACCTGCTGGTCAGTGGCTCGGCGCCGATGATCCTGACGTTCTTCACCACCACAAGCTTCCTCGGCCTCGAAGGTGCGCGCGTGCTGATGATCGTTTCCGCCGCGCTGTTGGCCGCTGCCGTACTGGCGTGGAACCTCACCCCTGCCGTCGCGGCCACCGCCACCACAAAATAGGAGTACCTGCTTTGGAAACCGTACTGATCGTTGACCCGTTCTCCACAGGTAAACTCTACGCGCCCTTGCTCAAGGCTCAGGGCGTGAGGTGCTTTGCCGTGATTTCCACCGACAGCTTGCCCGCGCATTTCACCGATGACCTGATCAGGGAAAACTTCGAGGCGGTCTACCACTGGGAAGAGGGTTTGCTGGAGATCCTCGAACCGCTGTCACTGAGCGCCGTGATCGCCGGTTGCGAAACCGCGATCTACCTGACCGACTACCTCACCGAAGTCCTGCGCGTTCCCGGCAACAGCCGCGTCACCAGCGACCTGCGTCGCAACAAGTTCTCCATGCAGCACGCCCTGAAAAAACACGGGCTGGCGAACATCGAATCGCAACTGCTGAGCTCACCGACGCGCATTGCAGAGGTGGTTGCCACGCTGGACGACAAGACCACCTACGTGGTCAAGCCGCTCAATTCCGCCGCCACCGAAGGCGTGGTGTTCGCCCAAGGCCGGGCCGGCGTCAAGAGTGCCTTGGACACTGCGGCCTGGCAGCGCAAAAACGACCTGGGGGAAATCAACCTCGGTTTCATCGTGCAGCCGTTCGTGTCGGGCCCGGAATATGTGGTGGATATGGTCGCCTTTGACGGCGTATACATCATTGCCTCGGTGTGCAGGTACACCAAGGTCCAGAGAAACGGCAGCATGTTTGTCTACGAAAGCCTGGACACCCTCGACCCCCGCGCCGAAGACCTGCAACCGCTGACCGACTATGCCCGCCAGGCGGCCGCGGCGCTGAGCATCGAGGTCGGCCCGATTCATATGGAGATCATCTGGTCTGCCCACGGCCCGGTGATGATTGAAGCCGGCGGCCGCTTGCATGGCGGCATCGCACCGCTGCTGTTTCAACAGGTGTATCACCCGGATTTGCTCTCGCTGGCCATCGACAGCTACCTCGGCCGCCCACGCCCGCGCGCCGATGCGGTCAGCCAGATCAGCCACGGTCGGATCGGGTTCTTCTGCTCCGACGAACAACGCACCTTCGCCACGCCCTCGCCGCAGGCCCTGCAGAGCGTAATGGAGGACGAGGCCTATTGCGGCCACCGCTACTTCATCCGCCCGGGCGACACCACGCCGGTCACGATCGACTTCGCCACCTGTCCGGGGCTGTTCTGGCTGCAACACCTCTCGGCGCCGCAACTGGACATCAGCAGCGCCAATCTACGTAAACAGCTGTGGTGTTAAGACCATGAAAAGTCGTTTGATCATCCGAAAGTCAGCCAGTGATCTGGGCATCAACAACGCGTGCGCGGCGGTTATCGAAGACATTACCGTGTCGGACGACCAGAGCTTCGTCAGTGTCCTGCAAAGCAACCTGAATCACGTTGCGTCCCACCTCAACGAGCTGGACTCCAACGTCATTTACGAAGGTTTTGCCAAGCAACTCAAGAAGCTCGGCTACGAAAACACCGTGAGCGCCAACGAGAAACTGTTGCGGCGCTTCATCGCCAAGGGCGTATACCCCATCAACAACATCGTCGATGCCTATAACGCCGTGGCGATCCGGCATGGGGTCAGCATCGGCGTACACACCTACCATCGGCGGGATGACATCTACGTCATGCGCTCGGAGGCGCCCAGGGCTTTCCGCCCGCTGTTCGCCAAGAAGGAGATTACGATTCCAGCGGGCGATATCGTCTATACCTGCGGTGACGTGCCCCTGGCGAGCATCGGCAAGGTCGACGCCGACGCCCATGACTTCAGGCTGACGAAGGACTCGTCGAGCCTGCTGGTGGTGGTGCTGGGGCACGACGATACGCCGTTGGCCTTCAACCAGGCCGTCATCGAAGAGTTCGTCGACACCCTGCGCCAGCGAATGCCGGCCTTGAGTCATCACTTTCTCGAGACCGTACACGATCACGCCTGAGGCTGGAACCGCATAGCCGCTGCCAGAACAGCAGCGGCTACCGCCAGGCCTTGAGCACCGGGTTGACCACCACCTCGCGCACATGCTCGATCTTCAGCAGGTTGTCCTTGAACACCATCAGCTCTTCAAAGTTGCGGTATTTGACCTCGAGCATCATGTCGACGTCGCCGAACAGCGAATAAGCCTGAACCACTTCACGGAACTGGTAGATCTTCGGAAACACCAGGTGGCAGTTGCTGCCATTGAGCGTGAGCATCAAAAACGCCGATTGCTGGGCTTCTTCATCGGCGGCGACGTTGATGGTGAAGCCGAGGATAATGCCCTTCTCGATCAGTTTCTGAACCCGTGATTCCACGGCGGTTCGCGACTTGTGAACTTGTCGCGCCAGCTGCGCCAGGCTGACCCGGGAGTCGTCCTTCAAGGCAGCAATGATCTGTTCGTCAACCTTGTCCACTCTGCCGCCCCCACACTTTTCTCTTCTATAACAGACTTTCATTCCCGCTCACGCCTGCCCTGGGCCTATCACCTCGCAGACTGTACGCCAGGCCCGGGCTTTATGCCCAACCGACTGATCCACACTGCCGCCAGAATCACCAAACCGCCCAGGGCCAGGCGGCCCAACGGCTCGTGCTGGTTCCAGATCAACAGGTTCAATAACAGCCCCACCGGCACATGCAGGTTGTTCATCACCGCCAGGGTCCCGCCGTTGACCAGGCACGCGCCCTTGTTCCACCAGTACATGCCCAGGGCCGTGCTGACCAGCCCGAGGAACACCAGCACGCCCCACTGCAGCGGCGCTTCGGGGAGGAAATCAGCCTTGCCGAACACCAGGAATGCCGGCAACACCACCAGCAGCGCACCGAGGTAGAAATAACCGAAGCGCCGGTAGTGCGGCAGATCACTGGGGTAGCGCGCCACCAACTGCTTGTACATGACTTGCCCGGCGGCGTAGGTGAAGTTGGCCAGTTGCAGCAGCAGGAAGCCCCCAAGGAAGTGCGGGGTGACTTGATCGAAGCGGATGACCGCCGCACCCGCCACCGCGACCAGCGCGGCGACCAGGGCCCAGGGGTTGAAGCGCCGGTTGAGGGCGTCTTCGATCAGAGTCACATGCAGCGGCGTGAGGATGGTGAACAGCAGCACCTCGGGTACCGTGAGCACGCGAAAGCTCAGGTACAGGCAAACGTAGGTCACGCCAAATTGCAGCGCACCGATGACCAGCATGCCGCGCATGAAGGTCGGCTGCACCGAGCGCCAGCGCGTCAGCGGAATGAACACCAGCCCGGCCAGCAGCACGCGCACCAGCACCGCGAAGTAGCTGTCGACGTGACCGGCAAGGTATTCGCCGATCAAGCTGAAGGAAAATGCCTGTATCAGGGTGACAACCAGTAAGTAGCCCATGCGCGCCTCGTATCGAATGGGCGGGACATTAAAGGTTTTCGGCGGCTCACGAAACTCGGCGCAAAAAAAACCCGACCTCGCGATAGCGGCAGTCGGGCAGGAGCACTCAGGAGCAACAAGTGCAAAGGGAGGTTTTTACGCGGACTTGAAGGGTTTGCGTGGTGAGATATAAACACCGCGCGATTATGTGACGATTAAAGGATCACGCGACTTGCGCCAGCAACGCCTTGGCGTGGTTGATGCCTTTTTCCTGGAAGTCGCCGCTCAGGTTCACCCCTTCGGCGTGAATGAACGTCACGTCATGAATCCCGATGAATGCCATCACCTGACGCAGGTAAGGTTCCTGGTGATCGGAGCTTGCGCCGGTGTGAATCCCGCCCCGGGCGGTGAGCACGATGGCCCGCTTACCGATCAACAGCCCCTGGGGGCCGGTGGCGGTGTACTTGAAGGTCACACCTGCGCGCAACACATGATCCAGCCAGGCTTTGAGGGTGCTGGGGATGGCGAAGTTGTACATCGGTGCCGCCATCACCAACACGTCGGCGGCGAGCAATTCGTCGGTCAAGGTGTTGGAGCGATCCAGGGATGCCTGTTCGCTGGCGCTGCGCTGATCCGCCGGTTTCATCCAGCCGCCGAGCAGGTTGGCGTCCAGGTGCGGAAGCGGGTTGAGCGCCACGTCGCGCACGGTGATCTGATCCGCCGGGTGCGCAGCCTGCCATTGGCTGATGAACTGCCGGGTCAGTTGGCGGGAGATCGAATCCTGCTGGCGGGCGCTGCTTT
Organism: Pseudomonas veronii; assembly: GCF_002028325.1. Taxonomy (NCBI): domain Bacteria; kingdom Pseudomonadati; phylum Pseudomonadota; class Gammaproteobacteria; order Pseudomonadales; family Pseudomonadaceae; genus Pseudomonas; species Pseudomonas veronii. Next base: position 5,095,058 of record NZ_CP018420.1, read on the forward strand.
CGATGATCAGTACGTTGGACATGGCTGCGTAGGCTCCATCTGTAATTGCTGTAAGTCGATGGAGAAAAGATTAACCAGAGCCAATTCGATAAAAAAGCGCAAAAAACTGCTACAACCCATCTAGAAATTTGTTTATAAGCGGAGTATTGCTGTAGGCATGCTCCGCTGTCGCTTTATTTCGGTGCACATTCCAGTGCGATACGCATCTTGATGATCGCGCGGTTGAACTTGACGGTGGTGTTGGTGCTTTTGCCCGCCGGCACGCTGACAGTACGGCGACGGGGTGATTCCGGGCCGTTGGTGAAAGTCACCGAACACAGCGCGTCGCGCGTGCCGTAGTTGTTCAGTTGGATCGAACTGATGTCTCCGTCCACGTCGGACGCGGTGTAATCCACGCTCACGCCGTCGATCTTTTTTGTCACATCGATGGGGTAGGCAAACGCACTGAGCGGCAGCAGTGCCAGCACCACACAACACAATTTTCTCATTCGGCAGTCTCCAATAAGGACTGTCAGCTTAGGACAAGAGGAGCTCATCTTGAAAGCGCCCCGCGTTACCCTCGATCAATGGCGCACGCTGCAAGCCGTGGTCGACCATGGCGGCTTCGCCCAGGCGGCCGAAGCGCTGCACCGTTCGCAGTCCTCGGTGAGCTACACCGTGGCCCGCATGCAAGACCAGCTCGGGGTGCCGCTGCTGCGCATCGACGGGCGCAAGGCCGTGCTCACCGACGCCGGCGAAGTGCTGTTGCGCCGCTCCCGGCAGTTGGTGAAAAACGCCAGCCAACTCGAAGACCTCGCCCACCATATGGAACAGGGCTGGGAAGCCGAAGTACGCCTGGTGGTCGATGCCGCCTACCCGAATGCACGCCTGGTGCGCGCCCTGACCGCCTTTATGCCGCAAAGCCGCGGCTGCCGCGTGCGCCTGCGCGAAGAGGTGTTGTCGGGGGTTGAAGAGCTGTTGATCGAAGGCGTGGCCGACCTGGCGATCAGCAGCTTCAACATCCCCGGCTATCTCGGCACCGAGATGAGCAACGTGGAGTTTGTCGCCGTCGCTCACCCCGAGCATGCCTTGCACCGCATGAACCGCGAACTGAGCTTCCAGGACCTGGAAAGCCAGATGCAAGTGGTGATCCGCGACTCCGGGCGCCAGCAGCCGCGCGATGTCGGCTGGCTCGGCGCCGAACAGCGCTGGACCGTCGGCAGCCTCGCCACGGCCGCCAGTTTCGTCGGCAGCGGCCTGGGCTTTGCCTGGTTGCCCCGGCACATGATTGAGCGCGAACTCGCCGAAGGCGTGCTCAAGCAGCTACCCTTGGAGCAGGGTGGCAGCCGTCACCCTACGTTCTACCTGTACTCGAACAAGGACAAACCCTTGGGGCCAGCGACGCAGATCCTCGTGGAGCTGCTGCGCACATTTGACACCGCCCCCCTGGATGCGCCTTTCGCCGCACCGCAGCAAGCCTGAAACGGAGTTCATGCATGGCCTGGTTCGAACATGAAGGGTGCAGCCTGCATTACGAGGAATATGGTCACGGCACCCCGCTGATTCTGATCCACGGCCTGGGCTCCAGCAGCCAGGATTGGGAACTGCAGATTCCGGTGCTGGCCCGGCATTACCGCCTGATCGTGGTGGACGTGCGTGGCCATGGGCGTTCCGACAAACCCCGGGAGCGCTACAGCATCAAAGGTTTCACCCTCGACCTGATCGCCCTGATCGAACACCTGGACCTGCCCGCCGCGCACGTGGTGGGCTTGTCCATGGGCGGCATGATCGCGTTTCAACTGGCGGTGGACGAACCGGCGCGGGTCAAGAGCCTGTGCATCGTCAACAGCGCGCCCGAGGTCAAGGTGCGCAGCGCCGACGATTACTGGCAATGGGCCAAGCGCTGGACCCTGGCACGCGTCCTCAGCCTGGCCACCATCGGCAAGGCCCTGGGCGACCGGCTGTTTCCCAAACCGCAGCAAGCCGACCTGCGCCGCAAGATGGCCGAGCGCTGGGCAAAAAACGACAAACATGCTTATCTCGCCAGCTTCGATGCAATTGTGGGCTGGGGCGTGCAGGAACGACTTTGCAGAATTGCCTGTCCAACCCTGGTCATCAGCGCCGACCACGACTACACCCCTGTGGCGCACAAAGAAATCTATGTAAAACTGCTGCCCGATGCGCGGCTGGTGGTCATCGAAGATTCCCGCCATGCCACACCCTTGGATCAACCCGATGTCTTTAACGCTACCCTGCTCGATTTTCTAAAGACAGTCGAAACCACTACCCAGGATCACTGACCCATGCTGAAAAAAATCGCCTTCTTTGCCGGTTCCGTTCTGTTCGCTGCCAACCTGATGGCCGCCGAGCCCGCCAAGGCGCCCCACGTATTGATCTCCACCACCAACGGCGACATTGAAATCGAACTGGACCCGGTCAAGGCGCCGATCAGTAGCAAGAACTTCCTGGCCTACGTCGACAAGGGCTTCTACACCAACACGATTTTCCACCGTGTGATCCCGGGCTTCATGGTCCAGGGCGGCGGGTTCACTGCGCAGATGGCGCAAAAAGACACCAACCCACCGATCAAGAACGAAGCCAGCAACGGCCTGCATAACGTGCGTGGCACGCTGTCGATGGCCCGCACCTCGAACCCGGATTCGGCCACCAGCCAATTCTTCATCAACGTCGCGGACAATGCCTTCCTCGATCCAGGCCGCGATGCCGGTTATGCCGTGTTCGCCAAAGTGGTCAAAGGCATGGACGTGGTCGACATCATCGTCAACTCGCAGACCACCACCAAACAAGGCATGCAGAACGTGCCAATCGATCCTGTCCTGATCAAGTCGGCCAAGCGCATCGACTGAGGTCCGCAGGTAGTTCCGCGCGGCGCTCACAAGGCGTCGCGCGCCTTTGAACAGGAGAGCCCGCCGGGCGGGCGTCAACCCTAATGCTCTATCGTCGTTTCGAACAACTGATCGATATTTTCCGCGACGCGCCCAGCGCCGCCCCTCCCGATAAAGTCCTGCCTTTCTACCTCTACTACCTGCGTCAGGTGTGGCCGTGTTTCGCCGCGCTGTTGGTGGTGGGCCTGATCGGCGCACTGATCGAAGTCGCGCTGTTCAGCTACCTGAGCCGCATCATCGACCTGGCCCAGGGCACGCCGCCCGCGAACTTTTTCCAGATCCACAGCACCGAGCTGATCTGGATGGGCGTGGTCGCCCTGCTGCTGCGCCCGATCTTCGGCGCCCTGCATGACCTGCTGGTCCACCAGACCATCAGCCCCGGCATGACCAGCCTGATCCGTTGGCAAAACCACAGCTACGTGCTCAAGCAGAGCCTGAATTTCTTCCAGAACGACTTCGCCGGGCGCATCGCCCAGCGCATCATGCAAACTGGCAACTCCCTGCGCGATTCCGCCGTGGCGGCCGTGGATGCGATCTGGCACGTGGCGATCTACGCCATCAGTTCCCTGGTGCTGTTTGCCGAAGCCGACTGGCGCCTGATGATCCCGCTGGTGACCTGGATCGTCTGCTACAGCCTGGCATTGCGCTACTTCGTGCCGCGGGTGAAAGCGCGTTCGGTGATTTCCTCCGAGGCGCGCTCCAAGTTGATGGGCCGCATCGTCGATGGCTACACCAACATCACCACCTTGAAGTTGTTCGCGCATACCCAATCCGAGCAGGAATACGCCAAGGAAGCGATCATCGAGCAGACCGAAAAAACCCAGTTGGCCAGCCGCGTGGTGACCAGCATGGACGTGGTGATCACCACCATGAACGGCCTGCTGATCGTCACCACCACCGGCCTGGCCCTGTGGTTGTGGACCCATTCGCTGATTTCCGTGGGCGCGATTGCCCTGGCGACCGGCCTGGTGATTCGCATCGTCAACATGTCCGGCTGGATCATGTGGGTGGTCAATGGCATTTTCGAAAACATTGGCATGGTGCAGGACGGCCTGAAAACCATCGCCCAGCCGCTGGCCGTGGTCGACCGCGACAACGCTCCACGCCTGACCGTGCCCCATGGCGAAGTGCGCTTCGAGCAGGTGGATTTCCACTACGGCAAGAAGAGCGGGATCATTGGCGGCCTGAACCTGACCATCGAGGCCGGTGAAAAAATCGGCCTGATCGGCCCCTCCGGTGCAGGCAAATCGACCCTGGTCAACCTGCTGCTGCGCCTGTACGACCTGCAAGGCGGGCGCATCCTGATCGACGGTCAGAACATCGCCGAGGTCGCCCAGGAAAGCCTGCGCGAACAGATCGGCATGATCACCCAGGACACGTCGCTGCTGCACCGCTCGATCCGCGAGAACCTGTTGTATGGCAAGCCGGACGCCAGCGACGAAGAACTCTGGGCGGCCATACGCAAGGCGCGTGCCGATGAGTTCATCCCGCAGCTGTCGGACGCCGAAGGCCGCACCGGGCTGGATGCCCATGTGGGCGAGCGCGGCGTGAAACTGTCCGGCGGGCAACGCCAGCGCATCGCCATCGCGCGGGTGCTGCTCAAGGATGCGCCGATCCTGATCATGGACGAAGCCACCTCGGCGCTGGACTCGGAAGTCGAAGCGGCGATCCAGGAAAGCCTGGAAACCCTGATGCAAGGCAAGACGGTGATTGCGATTGCGCACCGCTTGTCGACCATTGCGCGGATGGACCGCCTGGTGGTGCTGGAGAAAGGCCAGATCGCCGAGACCGGCAGCCATGCCCAGTTGCTCGCCCACGGCGGATTGTATGCGCGGCTGTGGCAGCACCAGACCGGAGGCTTCGTCGGCATCGACTGAAACTGCCGGGCCTACACAACTCAAAAGGTGGGAGGGGCTTGCTCCCACATGGGTGTCCTGGATTTGTGCCGCAACCGTGCTGTACTCAGTGCAGTGCCAAGACGGGCGCTGAAGTAAATCGCAGGGAGCATCACTGATTTACTGATTCGGTAGAGCGATCTATCAAGGACGGGTACATGTCTTTGTTCAAGCGTTCAGTCACAGAAGGTTTAGGTACGTTTTGGCTGGTGCTGGGCGGTTGCGGGAGTGCGGTGTTGGCCGCGGCGTTTCCCGCAGTCGGCATCGGGTTGTTGGGGGTGGCCCTGGCCTTCGGGCTCACGGTACTGACCATGGCGGTCGCCATCGGGCACATCAGCGGTTGTCACCTCAACCCGGCGGTATCGGTGGGGCTGGTCGTGGGCGGCAGGTTTCCGGCCAGGGAGTTACCGGCGTACATCGTTGCCCAGGTCATTGGCGGCATTGTCGCCGCGGCGCTGTTGTATGTGATCGCCAGCGGCAAACCGGGGTTCGAACTGGCGTCAGGCCTGGCCTCCAACGGCTATGGCGAGCATTCGCCTGGCGGCTATTCAATGGCAGCGGGGTTTGTCTGTGAGCTGGTGATGACAGCGATGTTCGTGCTGATCATCCTCGGCGCCACCGACCCGCGTGCCCCGAAGGGCCTCGCCCCCATCGCCATCGGCCTGGCGCTGACCTTGATCCACCTGATCTCGATTCCCGTGACCAACACCTCGGTCAACCCGGCCCGCAGTACGGGACCGGCGCTGATCGTGGGCGGGTGGGCGATCCAGCAATTGTGGATGTTCTGGCTCGCGCCGATCCTCGGCGCGGTGATCGGCGGCGTGGTCTATCGATGGTTGGGCAAGGAGGAGCCGGCCTGAGGCAAAACGGGTTCAGCCCTGCCGATACGGCAGGGCTGCCCTCGCCTCTTCGGCATACGCCAGAATCCCCACCCGCTCGCGCTCCAGGAAGTCTTCGACGGCCGTCTTCAACCCTGGATGACGCAGGTAGTGCCACGACCGGGTGATCACCGGCTCGAACCCGCGAATCAATTTATGCTCGCCCTGGGCACCGGCATCGAAGCGCTGCAAGCCGTGGGCGATGGCGTAATCCATGCCTTGGTAGAAGCAGGTTTCGAAATGCAGGCGGTCGAATTCCGCCAGGCAGCCCCAGTAACGCCCAAAGAAGCTGTCGCCGCCGATCAAGCTGAACGCCATCGCGACCGGGCGCGTGCCTTGTTTGGCCAGCACCACGCGGATCGCTTCGGGCATGCGTTCGGCCAGCAGGCTGAAAAACGCACGGGTCAGGTACGGCGCCTGGCGGCGCACCGCGTAGGTGTTGGCGTAGCAGGCGTAGACGAAATCCCACTGCGCCTCGCTCAGTTCATGGCCTTGCAACCATTCGAACTCGATGCCCTGCCCCGCCACCTGTTCGCGTTCCTTGCGCATCTGTTTGCGCTTGCGCGAACTCAAGGCGTCAAGGAAGTCCTGGAAATCCCGGTAGCCGCGGTTCTGCCAGTGAAACTGACAGCCCAGGCGCGGCAACCAGCCCGGCTGTCGGGCCAGGGCGTCATCCGCCAGCGGGTCGGTGAAGTTGATATGGGCGCTGGAGAGCCCTTCGATTTCCAGGTAACCGGGCAGGCTGCCGAGCAACTCGAAACCGTCTTCGGCGCTGGCGGCCAACAGGCGCGGGCCGCTGACCGGGCTGAACGGCACGGCGACCAACAGCTTGGGGTAGTAATCGATACCGGCCCGCTCGCAGGCCTGCGCCCAACCGTGGTCGAAGACGTACTCGCCAGAGGAATGCCATTTGCGATAACCGGGCAATGCCGCCACCAGCCGATCACCGTCCCAGTGCAGTAAATGCTCAGGCTGCCAACCCGAATGCGGGCCGAGGCTGGCGCTGTCTTCCAGCGCGCTCAGGAACGCATGTCGCACGAAGGGCTGGGCCTGCGGCACCAGGGCGTCCCAGGCCTGCGGGGCGATTTCGGACAGGCTGTCCAGGCGTTGCAGCGGCATAGGCATCCTCACTACTTCAGGGCGTGAAAGCCTCGCGAGTATCGCTTATCGCCGCTGCCGACACACCTCCAAATCGCCGGACAAGGCTCTAAACCAATAGTTCCGTTCATAAATAATTTGTCATCTACCTGACATCAGTTCGCCACTGCGCCGTCATAAACGATCGCGATACTGACGCCTGTTTTTAGCGCGCCTGGTTCTACCCCGGCAGTTATTTTTCCGTCCGTCATCGGTCGGTTGTGTCCTGGATGGTTTGCCATCCCTCCTCACTTTCGGAGATTGATATGCGTCTTGCTTCCACTAAAACTGCGGCGGCCCTTTGTGGCGGCTTGCTGCTGGCCCTGAGCGTTCCGGCCAGCGCTGCAGTCGACGCTAAATTGCTCGACATGCTCAAGGCCAACGGTCAAATCTCGGCTTCGCAGTACACTGAACTGCAAGCTGAGCTGGCCAAGGATCAGAAAGAAAAGCAGATCGCACAGCAAGCTCAACAAGAGACCAACGAACAGATCGCGGCCACCGCGAAAAAAACCAACGACCTGAGCGTGTTCGACCAGAAACTTGCCTGGGCCGCCAAGACCCAGTTCAAGGGTGACGTGCGCTTCCGTCAGGAAACCGTGAAGATCCAGGGCGAATCCAACAACGGTGGCCGTGACAAGGACCGTCAGCGTATCCGTGCCCGTCTCGGCGCCTACACCGAGATCAACGACCAGGTCGACACCGGCATTCGTATCGCCACCGGCAGCAGCGACGATGCACGCTCCACCAACCAGGACCAGGACAACTACTTCGACAAGAAGTCGATCTGGCTGGACCTCGGCTACATCGACTACCACCCGAAGCAGATCAAGAACCTGCACGTCATCGGCGGCAAGATGCTCCAGCCATGGGTGAACATGGGCGACGTGATCTGGGATAGCGATATCAACCCGGAAGGTCTGGCCCTGACCTACAAATACCCGCTGGGTAGCAGCGCCGAGCTGTTCGGCAGCCTCGGTAACTACAACCTCAAGGACAACGTCGACGGCGACGGCGTGCAATTCCGCCACGACCTGCGCCTGACTTCCGGCCAGTTGGGCACGCGTTTCTCGGTGACCGACAACCTGAAAATGACCCTGGGCGGCAGTATCTACGCCTACCAGAACGACGAAAACAGCACCTGTACGAGCAGCACCACGCCTTGCGCACTGGCGGTCAACGGCAACTCGGCGAACGAACAATTCCGTCTGTACGAAGGTTTTGCCCAAGCCGACATCGGTGGCCTGGCCGTGCCGCTGGCGTTCTACGGTCAGTACGTGAAGAACAACGATGCTTCCACCGATCAGGACACCGCCTGGTTGCTGGGTGCCAAGTCCAAGGTGTTCGGTTTCAACCTGGACTACAACTACCGCGATACGCAACGTAACGCTGTGGTAGGCGCCTTCACCGATTCGGACTTCGCCAACGGCACCACCGGTTCGCGCGGTCATAAGATGAAGGTCAGCTACGACATCGACAAGAACTTCGCTGTCGGCGCCACGTACTTCCTGACCAAGGCTGACTACGCCAGCCGCACGCAGCGTGATGCCAACACCAACACCCTGCAGTTGGATGCTGAAGCCAAGTTCTAACTGTAAGTGCGACACGCCTTGGGCCAGGATGGCCCGGGGTGGCTGTAACAGCCTGGCGTGGGTAAATCGGTCCCCATCATCCGTCCGATTCTCCCACGCGAGTCTGCCTTCCCCCCGCCGTTACTGATCCTTGCGCCGCTCGGCGGCCAGCCGTTCAGCCAAGGCATCCACATCCTGTACCGGCGCCTGCGGCATGATCCGCAATGTAGCCTGCAGCAAGCGCATCTGACGGATAAAACGCCGGCAATTAGGGCAGAACATCAAGTGATGACGCACCAGCAGCCGCTCGCGAAAGGTCAACTGACCATCGAGAAAGTCACTGGAACGCGCCACTTGCTCTTTACACGTCAACATTCGCCGGTTTCCTCAAAATGCTCCACCGTGGCGAAGACTTTAAGCCGTGCGCGATGCAACAGCACCCGCACATTGGAGAGCGAAAGCGTCAGAAGATTACAAATCTCCTCCAACTCCAGGCCCTGGCGTTCACGCAGCACCAGTACGCTGCTTTGCAATTCCGACAAACTCAGCAACGTATGTTCCAGGCATTTACGCAGTTCGTCCTCCGTGAGCAGGGCTTCCGGGGTGTCCTGGTGCCAGGCAAAAGGGGCGACCGCCCAGTGACCGTCATCCGCGCTGAAACGCTCATCGCCGATCGTGCCGTGGGGCGAGGGCAAATCATCGAGCAACACTTCGCGACGATTCTGTTTGTAGCGGCTCTTGGCAGCATTGGCGGTGATGGTCAGCAGCCAGGTTTTGAGGCTGGAGCGCCCTTCGAACTTGGGCAGGTTGCGTACCACCGACAGCCAGGCGTCCTGTACCACTTCGTCGGCATGACGCTGACCGGCAATCGCGTAGGCCACCGCGCGCATGGCGCTTTGGTATTGGCTGACCAATTCCTTGTAGGCCCGCTGCTCGCCCTTGAGCAAGCGTTCAAGCAGGTGCGCGTCGTCCGCTACTGCCATTCGAGACCTCGGTTTCCAAGTGAGAACGCGATCGGTGTGGGGGCTGGTTTGCCAGCGCCCACATTTGATCGCGGCGAGCCGCAGGATCAGCGTTTGCGCAGGATCACGCTGCCGATCGAATAGCCAGCGCCAAACGAGCTGAGTACCGCCACGGCGCCTTTGGGCAGGTCGTCCTGGTAAGTGTGGAACGCAATCACCGAACCCGCCGAGCTGGTGTTGGCGTAGGTGTCGAGAATCACCGGTGCTTCTTCCACCGTGGCTTCACGCCCCAGCAGCTTCTTCACGATCAGGTGGTTCATGCTCAGGTTGGCCTGGTGCAACCAGAAGCGCTTCACGTCGTTCACGTTCAACTGGTTTTCTGCCAGGTGCGTGCCGATCAACTCAGCGACCATCGGGCAGACATCCCGGAAGACTTTACGGCCTTCCTGCACGAACAGCTTGTCGGGCGCGCCGATGCCCTCTTCCGCCGCGCGGTTGAGGAAGCCGAAGTTGTTGCGGATGGTATTCGAGAACTTGGTCAGCAGCTTGGTGCTGACCACGTCGAACTGGTGCTCGGAGGTCGCCAGGTCAGCGCGCTCGAGGATCACCGCAGTGGCCGCGTCACCGAAAATGAAGTGGCTGTCGCGGTCGCGGAAGTTCAAGTGGCCGGTGCAGACTTCCGGGTTGACCATCAGGATCGCCCGGGCCTGGCCCAGCTTGATGCTGTTGGCGGCGTTCTGGATGCCGAAGGTCGCCGAGGAACACGCCACGTTCATATCGAAGCCGAAACCGGCGATGCCCAGGGCTTCCTGGACTTCGATGGCGATGGCCGGGTAGGCGCGTTGCAGGTTGGAGCAGGCGACGATCACCCCGTCGATGTCGGCGGCGGTCTTGCCGGCGCGCTGCAGGGCCTGTTCGGCGGCGCCGATGGCCATCTGGCAGAGCACCGACCATTCGTCGTTGCTGCGCTCGGGCAGGCGCGGGGTCATGCGCTGCGGGTCCAGGATGCCGTCCTTGTCCATCACAAAACGGCTCTTGATGCCCGACGCCTTCTCGATGAAGGCTGCGCTGGACTCGGTCAGCGCCTGCACGTCACCGCGCTCGATGGCGGCGGCGTTCTCCGTGTTGAACTGCTGCACGTAGGTATTGAAAGACTGCACCAGCTCTTCGTTGGAGATGCTGTTGGCCGGGGTGTACAGGCCAGTGCCGCTGATGACGACGTTATGCACGGTCGTTCCTCTAAATCTGTCAGGCAGAAGATATTGGTACCGTCGTACCAAACTGTAAGTCGTTTGATTCCGTCCAGCGGGCATCAAACTGGCAACGCTTTATTCCATCGCGCCGCGGCTGCACACCAGCCCATCACGACGCTCCCGGCATTTATAACCGCGAAGTTTGCCACAACCCTGGGGATTTGGCGCCATATCCCGGATAAGCGCCATTGCCCATTGGTGTGATTACGCTTCGACCAGGCTCCATTGCTTGCTCAGGCGCTTGTCGGAAATCGGCACCCGGGTGCCCAACTGCTGGGCAAACAACGACACCCGATATTCCTCCAACCACCAGCGATAGAGCGCTAGCTGGGGGTCGTGCTTGCCTTCCTGGGCATGCTTGTTCAAACGGTTCTGGTACTGCGCCCACAGGCCCGCCAGCTCGCCGCTCCACACCCGATCTTTTTGCACCTGGCTGGGCAGTTTTTCCAGACGCAGCTCGATCGCCTTGAGGAAACGCGGCAACTCCTTGAACCACTGCGCCGGAGTTTCGCGCACAAAGCCGGGATAAACCAGATTGCTCAGTTGCAGCTTGATATCGTTCAAGGCCACCGCCTGGGCCAGGTCGATCTTGCCTTTGAAGCGCTTTTGCAGGCCGTGCCAGAGTTTCAATACGTCCAGGGTCAAGCGCGCCAGGCGCTCGGCGTGTTCGGTCCAGCCGCCACGCTTGCGCTCGGCCAGCGCCGCCAGCCCGGCGCCGTCACGCGGCAGGCTGGCTTCGCCTTCCAGCACGCAGCTGTCGAGGCTGGCCAGCAAAATATCTTCCACCAGCGCCTCGATGCGCCCCAGTTCGCGGTACATCAGGCCCAGCTCGGTCAGGCCGGGCAATTTGCCGCGCAGGAATTTTGCCGGTTCGGCCAATTGCTGCATCAGCAGGCGCTGCAAGGCGCGACGGTGCTGGAACTCGGCCTCGGCGGCGGTGGAGAAACGTCCTTCCTTGACCGTGCCGTTTTCTTCCACCAGCGCCGGGTACACCGTCATCGACAGCCCGGCGATCTTTTGCTGGGTCTTCTCGGCCACCGCCGCGAACACCTTGGCTTCCACCGGCTGTTGGCTTTTTGCCGTCTGCGGCACGGCCAACGCGGCCTGGCTGGCCTCGGCAAAGCGCGCGGTCAGTTCGGCCAGGTCGCGGCCTTCGCCGAGAAACTTGCCCTGGCCGTCGACCACTTCCAGGTTCATCTTCAGGTGGCTTTCCACCTGCTGCGCGGCCTCGGCCCAGGCTTCATCGCTGACGCGCGCGCCGGTCATGCGCAGCAGTTCGCGCCCCAGCGCCTGGGGCAGCGAGCCCTGGGCGAATTCGATACGTTGCAGGGCGGCCCTGACGAAGTCCGGCACCGGCACGAAATTCTTGCGCAGGGCCTTGGGCAGGTTGCGCACCAGGGCGATGCACTTGGCTTCGATCACCCCCGGCACCAGCCATTCCAGGCGTTCGGCGGGCAAGGCCGGCAACAGCGGCGCCGGCACGCGCAAGGTCACGCCGTCACGCGGGTGGTTGGGTTCGAAGTGGTAACTCAAGGCCAGCGCCAGATCGCCCAGGTGCAGGGTGTCCGGGTAATGCGCGGCGGTGACTTCGCTGGCGTCGCGGGCCAGCACGTCTTCCTCGCGCATGATCAGCAATTGCGGGTCTTTCTGGCTGTTGACCTTGTACCAGCTGTCGAACGTCGCGGTCTGGTGGATCTCCGCCGGCAAGCGCGCATCGTAGAACGCGTACAGCGTCTCTTCGTCGGCCAGGATGTCGCGCCGACGCGCCTTGGCTTCCAGCTCGTCGAGCTGCTCCAGCAGTTGCTGGTTGGCGATCAGGCACTTGGCCCGGGACTGAATCTCGCCGCGCACCAGGCCTTCGCGGATAAACAACTCGCGCGACACCACTGGGTCGACCGGCCCGTAATGCACCGGCCGGCGCCCGACCACGATCAGCCCGAACAGGGTGATCTGCTCGAACGCCACCACTTGGCCGCGCTTCTTCTCCCAATGCGGTTCGAAGTGGTTTTTCTTGATCAGGTGCCCGGCCAGCGGTTCGATCCAGTCGGCATCGATCTTCGCCACCATGCGTGCGTACAGCTTGGTGGTTTCGACCAGCTCGGCGGTCATCAGCCACTGCGGACGTTTCTTGCCGATGCCCGACGACGGGTGAATCCAGAAGCGCCGCTGACGCGCACCGAGGTAATCGCCGTCTTCGGTTTTCTGCCCGATCTGACTGAGCAGGCCCGACAGTACGGCTTTGTGCAGTTTCGCGAAGTCGGCCGGGTCCTTGTTGACGGTCAGCTGCATGTCGCGGCAGATCAGGCTCAACTGGCGATGGGAATCGCGCCACTCGCGCAGGCGCAGGTAGTTGAGGAAGTTCTTGCGACACCAGTTGCGCAGCGGGCTGGCGGTCAGTTCCTGGCGCTGCTCTTCAAAGCCACGCCACAGATTGACCAGCCCGGCGAAGTCCGAATCGGCGTCCTTCCATTGTGCGTGGGCCTGGTCGGCGGCCTGTTGGCGTTCCGGCGGGCGCTCGCGCGGGTCCTGGATCGACATGGCGCTGGCCACGATCAGCACTTCCTGCAGGCTGCCCAGCTTGGCGGCTTCGAGCAGCATGCGGCCCATGCGCGGGTCCACCGGCAGGCGCGCCAACTGGCGGCCCAGCGGGGTCAGTTGGCTGTTGCGGTCGACCGCCGACAGTTCTTGCAGCAGGTTGAAACCATCGCTGATGGCCTTGCCGTCCGGCGGTTCGATAAACGGGAAGTCGCTGATTTCGCCCAGGCGCAGGTGCAGCATCTGCAGGATCACAGCCGCCAGGTTGGTGCGCAGGATCTCCGGGTCGGTAAATTCCGGACGGCCGATAAAGTCTTCTTCGCTGTACAGCCGGATGCAAATCCCCGGCTCGACCCGGCCGCAGCGGCCTTTACGCTGGTTGGCGCTGGCCTGGGAGATCGCCTCGATGGGCAGACGCTGCACCTTGGCGCGGTAGCTGTAGCGGCTGATGCGCGCGGTGCCGCTGTCGATCACATAACGAATGCCCGGCACGGTCAGCGAGGTTTCGGCGACGTTGGTCGCCAGCACCACGCGCCGGCCCGGGTGGGACTGGAAAATGCGCTGCTGTTCGGCCGGTGACAGGCGCGCATACAGCGGCAAAATCTCGGTGTGCTTGAGCTGGGCCTTGCGCAGCATGTCGGCGGCATCGCGAATCTCGCGCTCGCCCGGCAGGAACACCAGCACGTCGCCAGGGCTGCGCCGCTCGCTGCGCTCGTAGGCGGCGATTTCATCGAGGGTGGCGAGGATCGCCTGGTCGACGGTCAAGTCGTCCTCGACGCGGTTGCCCTCCTCGTCCTGTTCCAGGGTCAGCGGGCGATACCAGGTGTCCACCGGGAAGGTGCGGCCCGACACTTCGACAATCGGCGCATCGTCGAAATGCTTGGAGAAGCGCTCCAGGTCGATGGTGGCCGAGGTGATGATGACTTTCAGGTCCGGGCGACGCGGCAACAGGGTTTTCAGGTAGCCGAGCAGGAAGTCGATGTTCAGGCTGCGTTCGTGGGCTTCGTCGACGATGATCGTGTCGTAGCGTTCGAGGTAGCGGTCGTTCTGGGTTTCCGCCAGCAGGATGCCGTCGGTCATCAGCTTGATCAGGGTGTTGGAATCACTCTGGTCTTCGAAGCGCACCTGATAACCGACCAGTGCGCCGAGCGGCGTGGCCAACTCTTCGGCAACCCGGCTGGCGACGCTGCGCGCTGCGATCCGACGCGGCTGGGTGTGGCCGATCAGGCCGTATTGGCCGCGACCGATCTCCAGGCAGATTTTCGGCAACTGGGTGGTCTTACCCGAACCGGTCTCGCCGGCGATGATCAGCACCTGATGCTTGAGCAACGCCGCCTTGATTTCGTCGCGCTTGGCGGCGATCGGCAGGCTGTCGTCGTAGCGGATCAGCGGCAGGCTGGCGCGCCGCGCCGTGACCTGGGCGCAGGACGCCTGCATGCGCGTCACCCACTGCGCCAGCTTCTCCTCATCGGGCTTCTTGCGCAGCTCGAGCAACTGCCGCCGCAAACGGTGGCGGTCGGCGAGCATGGCGTGATCGAGGTTTTTCAGCAGTTGGTCGATAGCGGGCGCTTGGTCAGTCATCAGGTGCGTTTTGGTCGTCTATTTATGCAGGGGGCGGATTGTCGCAGAAAACCGCCGGCATGCGCGCCCCTCATTCGTTCTCGCGCTCCTTGCGCCGGTATGGAAACACATCAATGACCTTTCCGGCGCGAATCGCGTCCTGCAGGCCCTTCCAGTAGTCAGCATCGTACAACTCGCCGTGCAGTTGATCGAACAGCTTGCGCTGGCCGGCGTCGGCGAACAGGAACGGCGGGAACTCTTCGGGGAACACATCCAGCGGGCCGATGGAGTACCAGGGCTCCGAGGCCATTTCATCCTCCGGCGTGCGGGGCGCGGGGATGTGGCGGAAGTTGGCTTCGGTGAGGTAGCAGATCTCGTCGTAGTCGTAGAACACCACACGGCCGTGGCGGGTGACGCCGAAGTTCTTCAGCAGCATGTCGCCGGGGAAAATGTTCGCCGCCGCCAGTTGCTTGATCGCCAGGCCATAGTCTTCCAAGGCTTCGCGCTCCTGGGCGGGGCTGGCGTTGTCGAGGTAGAGGTTGAGCGGGGTCATGCGCCGTTCGGTCCAGCAGTGGCGGATCAGCACGGTGTCGCCTTCGACGGCAACGGTGCTGGCGGCCACGTCGAGCAATTCGGCCAGGCACTCGGGCTCGAACTTGCTCAACGGAAAGCGAAAATCGGCGAACTCCTGGGTATCGGCCATGCGCCCGACGCGGTCGACGCTTTTGACCAGGCGGTACTTCTCGATCACGGTGGCGCGGCTGACGTTTTTCGACGGCGAGAAGCGGTCCTTGATGATCTTGAACACCGTGTTGAAGCCCGGCAACGTAAACACGCTCATGACCATGCCGCGGATACCGGGAGCCATGATGAACTGATCGTCGGTGGTGGCCAGGTGGTTGATCAGCGCGCGATAGAATTCCGACTTGCCGTGCTTGTAGAAGCCGATCGAGGTGTACAGCTCGGCAATGTGCTTGCCCGGCAGGATGCGCTTGAGGAAGCCGATGAACTCCGCCGGCACCGGCACGTCGACCATGAAGTAGGAGCGGGTGAAGGAAAAAATGATCGACACATCGGCTTCGTCGGTGATCAGCGCGTCGATCTGGATGCCCTGCCCTTCGCGGTGCAGCAGCGGAATCACGAGGGGCCACTGCTCGTCGCGGGTGTAGATGCGTCCGACAAGGTAGGCACCCTTGTTGCGGTAGAGCACCGAGGAAAACAGCTCGACCTTCAGCTCAGGGTCCTTGCACACCCAGTCCGGCAGGTTCTCGCGCAGTTGCACTTCGAGGCGGCGCAGGTCGGCCGGCAGGTCCGCGTAGGGCTCGCTGAAGCTGTAATCAGCGAAAATCTGCGCCAGCATGTCGGAAATTTTGCCGACTGGGGTGTAGACCCGGGTTTGCGCCGCCCTCGCCCGGCGCAGGCTCGGCCGCGTGGTGTGGACGAACATGCAGCCGTCACTGATCAGGTCATGGCTGAACAGGCCACAGAAGATCGAGTTGTACCAGGTCTCGGACAGCTCATCGTCAAAGCGCAGGTCGATCAGGCCGATGTAGGCGCTTTTCACCAACGGCCAGGCCTCGATGTCCATCAGGGTGGCGTCATCGAAGCTCGCCCGCAGGCGGCTCGTCACTTCGCTGACTTTCTCCTCATACAGGTTGATACGCGCCGCCGAAGCCGCCTGGCCCTGCTGCCACTGGGCCTTTTCGAAACGTTCACGGGCACCATCGGTGATCTGGCGGAAGTGCTCGCGGTAATCGTCGAAGCCATCGAGGATCATCTGGGCGATAGCGAGGGCGGGTGTGCGCTGCGACATGCGGGAAACCTCGGACGGGTATCTGGAAGCCCAGAGCTTAGCCAGTGAA
This sequence comes from Pseudomonas veronii, assembly GCF_002028325.1. Lineage (NCBI taxonomy): Bacteria > Pseudomonadati > Pseudomonadota > Gammaproteobacteria > Pseudomonadales > Pseudomonadaceae > Pseudomonas > Pseudomonas veronii. The sequence continues at coordinate 5,111,593 of NZ_CP018420.1, forward strand.
TGCAGGCAGGAGAAGCAGTCATTTAGCATGTTGGCTTGTGGACTTTCGTTCATTTCGCCGATTGATGGGCGTTGTTGGAAACACTCAGCGCTGCCCCCCGCGCAAATTGGCCAGCAGAGGCCGGTGACGCGGTTTTTCCGGTAATCAGCGATTGTGTCGAGCCGGGCGCTGGGCAACACTCGCCGTCCGATTGATGTAGGAGTTTTCCGTGAGACCTGTCGACACCCTATACCTGCTGGGGCTGGCCGCGATCTGGGGCGCGAGTTTCCTGTTCATGCGTATTATCGCCCCGGAAATCGGCACGCTGCCGACCGCGTTCTTCCGCGTGTCGATTGCCGCCGCCGGGTTGCTGGTGATGCTCGCGGTGATGCGCGTGAACTGGGACTTCCAAGGCAAGTTCAAGACCATCCTGCTGCTGGGCGTGATCAACTCCGGCATACCCGCGACCCTGTACTCCGTGGCGGCCCAGGTGTTGCCGGCGGGTTACTCGGCGATCTTCAATGCCACCACGCCGTTAATGGGCGTGCTGATTGGCGGATTGTTTTTCAGCGAACGCCTGACGCCATCGAAAGTCGCCGGGGTGTGCCTGGGCCTGTTTGGCGTGGGCGTGCTGACCCGCGCCGGGCCGGTGGCGTTTGACCTGGAATTGTTGATGGGCGCGTTGGCCTGCTTGTTGGCCACCACTTGCTACGGCTTTGCCGGGTTTCTCGCGCGCCGCTGGCTGGATCAGCGCGGCGGGCTCGACAGTCGGCTCGCGGCCCTGGGCAGCATGCTCGGCGCGACCTTGTTCCTGCTGCCGCTGTTTGCCTACAGCGCCATCGTTCATCCGCCGGCAAGCTGGGGCGGTTGGCACGTGTGGTTGTCGTTGCTCGGGTTGGGGCTGATGTGTACGGCGTTAGCCTACGTCCTGTACTTTCGCCTGCTGACAGCCATTGGCCCGGTGCGATCGATGACCACCACGTTCCTGATCCCACCGTTCGGGGTGCTGTGGGGCGCGTTGCTGCTGGATGAGCCGCTGTCGATGGCGCATCTGTATGGCGGGATATTGATCGCGGGGGCATTGTGGTTGGTGTTGCGGCCAGGGAAATTGGCCAAAGCGCTGTAGGAGCATGCCTGCCCCTACAGCGTGTCCGCTGGTTAGCGTTGACGGAACACAAAAACCAGACCAATGATGATCAACCCCATCCCCAGTAAGCTCAACCACGCGAGCCGATTGCCGAAGATCAGGTAATCCATCACCGCCGTCACCGCCGGCACCAGGTAGAACAGGCTGGTGACATTGACCAGGTTGCCGCGGGCGATCAGGCGGTACAGCAACAGCGTCGCCAGCAGCGACACCACCAGGCCCATCCACAGCACCGGCAGGTAAAAACTGGCGGTGTGTTCAAAGTGGAACGGCTGGAACGGCACGAACACCGAGCACAACACCAACCCGGCCAGGTATTGCACGGGCAGCGTGCCCAACGGGTTATCGGTGATGCGCTTCTGCATGATCGAGCCGAAGGTCATGCTTGCCAGGGCCAGCAAACCGAACAGCATCCCGGCCAGGGACATCCGCGACAACCCGATGCCTTGGTACACCACCATGATCAAGCCGGCCAACCCCAGGCCCAGACCGAACATCCGGCGCCAGGAACGCTGGCGCTCCATCAGCACCACGGTCAGGATCGGCTGCACGCCCATGATGGTCGCCATCATCCCCGGCGTGACGTTGAGGTCCAGGGCCAGCAGATAGAAAATCTGGTACGCCCCCAACAACACCAGCCCCGTCGCCGCCGCATACCACAGCGGCTTGCCGGGTTGTGGCAGTTTCAGCTTGAGGATCGGTACCAGCATCACCAGCCCCGCCAGGGCGATGGCAAAACGGATCAGCAAAAAGGCAAAGGGCGACGCATGGGCCAGGCCCAACTTGGAGAAAATCGCCCCGCTGCTCCACAGCAATACGAACAGGCTCGTCGAGGCCGCCGCGGCCACGGATTGTTTCGACATAACAGACATGGTTACCACCTGTAATCAGGCAAAAAAGCCGATTCAGCCAAGCAAGGCTGAAACTCAGTAGGTTTTTTTCAGGCGGGCATAGGGCAACAGCAATCAGCTGATCAGCCCGAAATGCCAACACCCGGCGGTGATACGACTGCGTACACCGGCGTGCTACTGACAGGTGGGGGGTAGTGGCTGATCTGCGCAGGCTGCAGGTTCCCGCACGGCACGACCACAGCGCTGGACGCTGAATCGACTACCGCTATGCACAGGAATGCAGGCATGGGCTGATCTTTTGAGGAGGTGAAGACGCGGCGACTATAACCAACCGCCGACATATTTTGCAATCGCTCCGACAGCGCCCTTTTCGCGTGACGGCATTTTCATTTTGGCGCCGGAACCCACTCGCTATACTACCGAGCAGTTTTTTCCAAGGATGTCACATGACCGCATTGCCCTGGGTGTATCTCGTCCTCCTGTCCATCGGCTATGCACTGGCGTTGCTCTACGGCCAACTGGGTGTGCTCGCGGCCATCTCCGTGGCGCTGTTGTTGATCGCCGGGTATGCGGTACGCCAACAACGTACCCCGTGGGCGCGCTACGTCGGCCACGGGTTGTTCATCGTCTTGGCCTTGGGCCTGGCGATGCACTGGCTACCGGGGTTCTACAACGGGCGTGGTATCGCCCCCCAGCGTTTCAGCGCCGATGCCGTGCCCTTCTCGATGTACCTCAACCAAGACAAACCACTGATCGGTTTCTGGCTGCTGCTGGCCTGCCCGTGGATTGTGGCGCGGCGTTCATTGCGCCTGTCGATCTGCGTCACCGCCCTGGCGCTGGCGCTGACGGCCATGGCGGCGCTGGGCGGCGCGGCGTTGCTGGGGATCATCAGTTGGGCGCCGAAGTGGCCGGAGCAGGCGTGGCTGTGGGTGCTGAATAACCTGTTGCTGGTGACGCTGGTGGAAGAAGCGCTGTTTCGCGGCTACATTCAGGGCGGCCTGAGCCAGCGCCTCAAACACTTGCCCTACGGCGAAAACCTCGCATTGCTGCTGGCCTCGCTGCTGTTCGGCCTGGCGCACCTGAGCGCGGGCTGGCAGTGGGTGCTGCTGGCCAGCATCGCCGGGGCCGGTTATGGCCTTGCTTATCGTTTTGGCGGCCTGGGTGCGGCAATTGCCACGCATTTCGGCCTGAATTTGCTGCATTTCGGACTGTTTTCCTACCCAATGCTCGCCGGCTGATTATTACGAAAATAAGTTAAATAAATGATCGCCACCGCCGATACCCCTTGAAAGCCTTGCGGATTGAATAACCATGCGTAATAACCAACCCGTTACCCAGCGCGAACGTACCTTCCCCGCTCAGCAACGGTTGATCTCCACCACAGATGCCAAGGGTGTCATCACTTATTGCAACGACGCTTTCGTCGAAATCAGTGGTTTCTCCCGCGACGAACTGGTGCGTGCCCCGCATAACCTGGTACGCCACCCGGACGTTCCGGCGGCTGTGTTCGCACACATGTGGTCCACGCTCAAGCAAGGCTTGCCATGGATGGGCATCGTCAAGAACCGCTGCAAAACCGGCGATCACTACTGGGTCAACGCCTATGTAACGCCGGTGTTCGATGGCAACCAGGTGATCGGCTATGAATCGGTGCGCGTCAAGCCCACCGCCGAGCAGGTCCGCCGGGCCGAAGCGCTCTACCACCGCATCAATCAGGGCAAGCCCGCCATTCCCCGGCGGGACAAGTGGCTGCCGGTGCTGCAGGACTGGCTGCCATTTATTCTGGTCAGCCAGTTGAGCTTCATGATTGGCGCATCGCTCAATTCTCAATGGGGCTTTGCCCTCGCGGCAGGGTTGTCGGTGCCGCTGGGCCTGCTGGGCCTGAGCTGGCAACAGCGCGGCCTCAAGCGTTTGCTGCGCCTGGCCGAACAGACCACCTCCGACCCGTTGATCGCGCAGATGTATACCGACAGCCGTGGCGCCCAGGCGCGACTGGAAATGTCGATCCTCAGCCAAGAGGCACGTCTGAAGACCTGTCTCACGCGCTTGCAGGACACCGCCGAACACCTCAACGAGCAGGCCGCGCAGTCCAACACCCTGGCGCACAACAGCTCCAGCGGCCTGGAACGCCAGCGTGTGGAAACCGAACAAGTGGCTACCGCGGTCAACCAGATGGCGGCGACCACCCAGGAAGTCGCCAGCCATGTGCAGCGCACGGCCGATGCCACCCAGGAAGCCAATCGCCTGACCGGGCGCGGCCGCGATATCGCCGGGGAAACCCGCGAGGCGATTCAGCGGCTGTCGGCCGCGGTTGGCGAGACGGGCGTGACGGTCACCCAACTGGCCAAGGACAGCGATGAAATCGGCGGCGTGGTCGACGTGATCAAAGGCATCGCCGACCAGACCAACCTGCTGGCCTTGAACGCCGCGATCGAAGCGGCGCGTGCCGGTGAGATGGGCCGTGGTTTTGCGGTGGTCGCCGATGAAGTCCGCCAATTGGCGCAGCGTACCGCTGAATCGACCGGGCAGATCCATACCCTGATCGCCAAGCTGCAGCAGACCGCCGCCGCTGCCGTACAAACCATGGACGCCGGGCATCGCCAGGCCGAAGAAGGCGTGGCGCGGGTGATGGAAGCGGACCAGGCACTGGTGGGCATCAGCGAAGCGGTGGCCAACATCACCGACATGACCACCCAGATCGCCGCCGCCACGGAAGAGCAAAGCTCGGTGGCCGAAGAGATCAGCCGCAATATCAGCACCATCGCGCTGTTGGCGGACCAGACCTCGGAACAGGCATTGAACTCGGCGCAGTTGAGTGAAGAGCTTACTGTTACCGCCAATACTCAGTATTCGCTGGTAGAGCGTTTTAACCGTTAAACCGCTATCGGGGGCAAGCCCCCTCCCACATTTAACCGCGTACATACCTTGGAATGCAGTCGAATGTGGGAGAGGGCTTGTTCCTTCCCACATTTAACCGTGTACACACCTTGGAATGCGGTCGAATGTGGGAGAGGGCTTGTTTCCTCCCACATTTAACCGTGTACACCTCATGTGGGAGGGGGCTTGCCCCCGATAGCGCTCTAACAGGCGCCGATAAACTGAGCCACTTGCACCGCCGCCGCCTCCAAATGCTGCTCATGGCTGAACCCTGAAGCCTTCAACGGTTTCAAATCATGATCCCCCGCCGCCAGCCACAGCACCTCGATGCTCGGTGACAAGTCATACCCCTGCACCGCGGCTCGATTACCCAAGGCATCGCGTTCGCCCTGCACAATCAATGTCGGCGTGTTCAACCCGGCCAAATGCGCGACTCGCGGCTTTTCCGGCTTGCCCACCGCATAGAACGGATAGCCCAGGCACACCAAGGCATCGGCCTCCAATTCATCGGCGAGCAAACTGGCCATGCGCCCGCCCATGGACTTGCCACCAATGGCCAGTTTCCCAGCGGCATGGCGTCGCACCTCGGCATACACCTCGCGCCAGCTTTCCAGCAGTTTCGGCGCCGGGTTGGGCGGGCGTTTGCCCCCGTCCAACCGGCGCTGGGCCATGTAGGGAAACTCAAAGCGCACCACATTGACGCCATGCCTGGCAAGGCGCGCAGCCATGTCGTTCATGAAAGATGAGTCCATCGGTGCGCCGGCACCGTGGGCCAGGATCAGCGTCACAGGCGTATGCGCTGACGCACCCGAGGCGATATCCCACAGCCAGCCATGCTCCTGCACACACCGTGCCCATTGATCCCCGTCAATACTGGCCTTGTGCTCTTTGCCCATGCTTACCTCGCTTTTTAGTCTGCCTATAACTCCAGCCCAAGTGTCGCATCTGCTTGGGTTGAACCGTGGATGGGGAACCATGAACACTACTTTAAGTACCGCCTATAACTACAAGGTGGTCCGCCAATTCGCGATTATGACGGTGGTGTGGGGCATCGTCGGCATGGGGCTCGGGGTTTTTCTCGCGGCTCAATTGGTGTGGCCTGCACTCAACTTCGACTTGCCTTGGACCAGCTTTGGCCGCTTGCGCCCGCTGCACACCAACGCGGTGATCTTCGCCTTCGGGGGTTGTGCGCTGTTTGCCAGCTCCTTCTACTCGGTGCAGCGCACCTGCCAAACCCAGCTGTTCGCGCCGAAAGTCGCGCAGTTCTGCTTTTGGGGCTGGCAACTGGTCATTGTCCTGGCAGCGATCACCTTGCCACTGGGTTACACCAGTTCCAAGGAATACGCCGAGCTGGAATGGCCGATCGACATCCTGATCACTATCGTCTGGGTGGCTTATGCCATTGTGTTCTTCGGCACTGTGGCCAAGCGCAATACCAAGCACATCTATGTCGGTAACTGGTTCTTCGGTGCGTTCATCATCACCGTGGCCATCCTGCATATCGTCAACAACCTGGAAATCCCGGTCAGCCTGACCAAGTCCTACTCGCTGTACGGCGGTGCGACGGATGCCATGGTGCAGTGGTGGTATGGGCATAACGCAGTAGGTTTCTTCCTGACTGCCGGCTTCCTCGGGATGATGTACTACTTCGTACCCAAGCAAGCCGAACGTCCGGTGTATTCCTATCGCCTATCCATCGTCCACTTCTGGGCGCTGATCACCCTGTACATCTGGGCCGGTCCGCACCACCTGCACTACACCGCGTTGCCGGACTGGGCACAGTCGTTGGGCATGGTGATGTCCCTGGTGCTGCTGGCGCCAAGCTGGGGCGGCATGATCAACGGCATGATGACCCTCTCGGGCGCCTGGCATAAGCTGCGCAGCGACCCGATCCTGCGCTTCCTGGTCGTCTCGCTGGCGTTCTACGGCATGTCGACGTTCGAAGGGCCGATGATGGCCATCAAGACCGTCAACTCGCTGTCGCACTACACCGACTGGACCATCGGCCACGTACACGCCGGCGCGCTCGGCTGGGTGGCGATGATCTCCATCGGCGCGCTGTATCACATGATCCCGAAAGTCTTCGGCCGCGAGCAGATGTACAGCGTCGGCCTGATCAACGCGCACTTCTGGCTGGCCACCATCGGCACCGTGCTCTACATCGCCTCGATGTGGGTCAACGGCATCGCCCAGGGCCTGATGTGGCGTGCGATCAACGAAGACGGCACCTTGACCTACTCCTTCGTCGAAACCCTGGTGGCCAGCCACCCTGGCTTCGTCGTGCGACTGGTGGGCGGTGCGGTGTTCCTCAGCGGCATGTTGCTGATGGCTTACAACACATGGCGCACCGTGCGCTCGGCACAACCTGTCGAAGCCACCCCTGCCGCGCAGACGGCCTGAGGAGTCAGTGATGAAACACGAAACGATTGAAAAGAACGTCGGCCTGCTGATGCTGCTGATGGTGCTTGCCGTGAGCATCGGCGGCCTGACCCAGATCGTCCCGCTGTTCTTCCAGGACGTGACCAACAAACCGGTGGAAGGCATGAAGCCCTACACCGCGCTGCAACTGGAAGGCCGCGACATCTACATCCGCGAAGGTTGCGTACAGTGCCACTCGCAGATGATCCGTCCGTTCCGTGCCGAGACCGAGCGCTACGGGCACTACTCGGTTGCGGGCGAAAGCGTCTGGGATCACCCGTTCCTGTGGGGCTCCAAGCGTACCGGGCCAGACCTGGCGCGCGTCGGCGCACGCTACTCGGACGACTGGCACCGCGCGCACTTGTACAACCCGCGCAACGTAGTGCCTGAGTCGAAAATGCCGGCCTACCCATGGCTGGTGACGGCACCGCTCGACAGCAGCCACACCGAAGCCAAGCTCAAAGTGATGCGTACCCTCGGCGTGCCCTACACCGACGACGACATCAACGGCGCAGTGGCCAGCCTCAAGGGCAAGACCGAGATCGACGCGCTGGTTTCGTACCTGCAAGTCCTCGGCACCGCCATCAAGAGCAAGAGGTGAGCCATGGGATTTGAATTCGATGCGGGCACCATCCGCGGCCTCGGCACGCTAGTCGTCGCCATCGCCTTTATCGGCCTCTCGCTGTGGGTATTCAACAACCGACGCAATGCGGAATTCGAGCAGGCACGCCTGCTGCCGTTTGCCGACGAACCCACCGCCACCCCATCCGACGCTCAAGAAGCGCCTGCAACAAGGAGCAATCGGCCATGACTACCTTCTGGAGTACATGGATCTGCGTACTGACCATCGGCAGCCTGATCGGCCTGACCTGGCTGCTGTTCGGCACCCGCAAGGGCGAGACCAAGGGCAGTGTCGACCAGACCATGGGCCACGCCTTCGACGGCATTGAGGAATACGACAACCCGCTGCCTCAGTGGTGGTTCATGCTGTTCGCCGGCACCCTGCTGTTCGCCGTCGGCTACTTGATCCTCTACCCGGGCCTGGGCAACTGGAAAGGCGTCCTGCCGGGCTATGAAGGCGGCTGGACCTCGACCAAGGAATGGGACAAGGAAATGGCCAAGGCCGACGCCAAGTTCGGGCCGATCTTCGCCAAATTCTCGGCCATGCCAGTGGAAGAAGTCGCCAAAGACCCACAAGCGCTGAAAATGGGCGGGCGCCTGTTCGCCTCCAACTGCGCGGTGTGCCACGGCTCGGATGCCAAGGGCGCGTATGGCTTCCCGAACCTGGCGGACAATAACTGGCGCTGGGGCGGTTCCGCCGAGGCGATCAAGACCACCATCATGGGCGGTCGCCACGCGGCGATGCCGGCCTGGGGCGAAGTGCTGGGCGAAGACGGTGTGAAAAACGTCGCCGCCTATGTGCGTCACGACCTGGCCAAGCTGCCACTGCCAGCCGACAGCGGCGCCGACCTGGTCGCCGGCCAAGCCACGTTCAACACCACCTGCGTGGCCTGCCACGGTCCGCAAGGCCACGGTGTCGAAGCCATGGGCGCGCCGAACCTGACCGCGCCAAGCGGCTTTATCTACGGCACCAGCCTGGCGCAGTTGCAGCAAACCATTCGCCACGGCCGCCAAGGCCAGATGCCGGCGCAGGAAGTGCTGCAAGGCAATGACAAGGTTCACCTGCTGGCCGCTTATGTTTACAGCCTCTCCCACAACGCTGACGGCGCAACGCCGCAACGCCAGGCAGAGTAACGCTCCACCCCTGAACTGCCGCCCCTGATCCGGGGGCGGTAGCTCAACCTTCCTACGCGACCAAGTGTCGCACCCTTCCAAAGCACTGCTTTCCCCTCCTGCCATTCGGGTCTACGCTTGTCTGCACAGCGGATCGGTACAGACCGGTCGACGGTCGACTTGCACGCGCTGGGTTGCACACTTCTGCAGGGATGACAGGCGCAAAGGCTGGCAGCGACCGGCTGTCGTGCCACTGACCGTTCATCGCTTCAGCAGCGTGTCGACACACAGCGAGTCACCCGCCGACGCGTCACGCAAAAATTCCTGTCCGATCGATCAGTTTTTGATTTCGGACTTTGTCCTTACATCAAACATGGAAAGGGCGCAGAATCTGGCGTGGCACGCATTGACACAGGTCACCCTTGCGTTGCAATGGCACCTCGGTTTCTACATACTTGCGACCGATTTTTACCTATAAAAAAACCTAAACCGTGGAACCTTAGAATGAGCACAGCAATCAGTCCGACTGCTTATAACTATAAGGTAGTCCGCCAGTTCGCCATCATGACGGTGGTCTGGGGGATCCTTGGCATGGGGCTCGGGGTCTTCATCGCCTCGCAACTGGTCTGGCCGGAATTGAATTTCGGCTTGCCATGGACGACCTTCGGCCGCCTACGCCCGCTGCACACTAACCTGGTGATTTTCGCCTTCGGCGGATGTGCATTATTTGCCACCTCCTACTATGTCGTGCAGCGAACCTGCCAGACGCGACTGATTTCCGACGGCCTCGCCGCCTTCACCTTCTGGGGATGGCAAGCCGTGATCGTCGGGGCCGGCATCTCGTTGCCGCTGGGCTACACCACCACCAAGGAATACGCCGAGCTGGAATGGCCCATCGCCATTTTGCTCGCGATTGTCTGGGTGATCTACGCGGTGGTGTTCTTCGGCACCATCGCCAAGCGCAAGACCAAGCACATCTATGTGGGTAACTGGTTCTACGGTGCCTTCATCCTGGTGACGGCGATGCTGCACATCGTCAACCATGCGTCGTTGCCGGTCACCCTGTTCAAGTCCTATTCGGCCTACGCCGGAGCGACGGATGCGATGATCCAGTGGTGGTACGGCCACAACGCCGTGGGGTTCTTCCTCACCACCGGTTTCCTGGGGATGATGTACTACTTCGTGCCGAAACAGGCCGAACGTCCCATCTACTCTTACCGTCTGTCCATCGTCCACTTCTGGGCGCTGATCACCCTGTACATCTGGGCCGGTCCGCACCACCTGCACTACACCGCGCTGCCGGATTGGGCACAGTCGTTGGGCATGGCGATGTCGATCATCCTGCTGGCGCCAAGTTGGGGCGGCATGATCAACGGCATGATGACCCTCTCGGGCGCCTGGCATAAGCTGCGCACCGACCCGATCCTGCGCTTCCTGGTCGTCTCGCTGGCGTTCTACGGCATGTCGACCTTCGAAGGGCCGATGATGGCCATCAAGACCGTCAACTCGCTGTCGCACTACACCGACTGGACCATTGGCCACGTACACGCCGGCGCGCTCGGCTGGGTAGCGATGATCTCCATCGGCGCGCTGTACCACATGATCCCGAAAATCTTCGGGCGTGCGCAGATGCACAGCGTTGGGTTGATCAATACGCACTTCTGGCTGGCCACCATCGGCACCGTGCTCTACATCGCCTCGATGTGGGTCAACGGCATTACCCAAGGCCTGATGTGGCGTGCGATCAACGATGACGGCACCCTCACCTACTCCTTCGTCGAAGCGCTGCAAGCCAGCCACCCGGGCTACATCGTCCGTGCCCTGGGTGGCGCGTTCTTTGCCTCCGGCATGCTGTTCATGGCCTACAACGTCTGGCGCACCGTGCGTGCCTCCGACCCTGCAGAAGCCGAAGCCGCCGCCAAGATCGCCGTTGTGGGAGCCCACTGATGAAGCACGAAGTAGTCGAGAAGAATATCGGCCTGCTGGCCTTCTTCATGGTCATCGCCGTGAGTATCGGCGGCCTGACCCAGATCGTTCCGCTGTTCTTCCAGGACGTGACCAACAAGCCGGTCGAAGGCATGAAACCGCGTACCGCCCTTGAACTGGAAGGCCGCGACATCTACATCGCCAACGGCTGTGTCGGCTGCCACTCGCAGATGATCCGTCCGTTCCGCGCCGAAACCGAACGTTATGGCCACTACTCCGTGGCCGGTGAAAGCGTGTGGGACCACCCGTTCCTGTGGGGTTCCAAGCGCACCGGGCCGGACCTGGCCCGTGTCGGCGGACGCTACTCCGATGACTGGCAACGCGCGCACTTGTACAACCCGCGCAACGTTGTGCCTGAGTCGAAAATGCCGGCGTACCCGTTCCTCGTGGAAAACAAGCTCGACGGCAAGGACACCGCGAAGAAGATGGAAGTCTTGCGCACCCTGGGCGTGCCCTACACCGACGAAGACATCGCCGGTGCAGCCGCAGCCGTGAAGGGCAAGACCGAAATGGACGCATTGGTGGCCTACCTGCAAGGCCTTGGCACCATCATCAAAAGCAAACGGTGATTCTTCATGGATATCGGGATGATTCGTGGCCTGGGCACCGTTGTCGTGATGGTGGCCTTTATCGGCCTGGCGCTGTGGGTGTTCAGCCCCAAGCGCAAGTCGGAGTTTGACGACGCAACCATGCTGCCCTTTGCGGATGACCCCGAAGCCATCAAGCACGTCGAGCAAGCTTCTAGGAGTAACAAAGAATGACTACGTTCTGGAGTCTGTACGTCACAGTCCTCAGTCTGGGTACCATTTTCGCCCTGACCTGGCTGCTGCTGTCGACCCGCAAGGGCCAGCGCGCCGAGCAAACGGACGAGACTGTCGGCCACTCGTTCGACGGTATCGAGGAGTACGACAACCCACTGCCGAAATGGTGGTTCATGCTGTTCGTCGGCACCATCGTCTTCGCCCTCGGCTACCTGGTGCTGTACCCCGGCCTGGGCAATTGGAAAGGCCTGCTGCCGGGCTACAACTACCTCGACAACGACAAGCAGACCGCCTTCGCCAACGGCCAGACCGGCTGGACCGGCGTGCATGAGTGGGAAAAGGAAATGGCCAGGTCGGACGCCAAGTTCGGGCCGATCTTCGCCAAATTCGCCGCGATGCCGATTGAGGAGGTTGCCAAAGACCCGCAGGCCCTGAAGATGGGCGGCCGTCTGTTTGCCTCCAACTGCTCGGTATGCCACGGTTCGGACGCCAAGGGAGCCTACGGCTTCCCTAACCTGACCGACGCCGACTGGCGCTGGGGCGGCGAGCCCGCGACCATCAAGGAAACCATCATGAAAGGCCGCCACGCGGTGATGCCGGCCTGGGCCGAAGTCATCGGCGAACAAGGCGTGGCCGACGTGGCGGGCTTCGTGGTGACCAACCTCGACGGCCGCAAACTGCCGGAAGGCGCCAAGGCCGATGTGGCCAACGGCGGGAAACTCTTCGCCGCCAACTGCGTGGCCTGCCACGGCCCGGCCGGTAAAGGCACACCCGCCATGGGCGCACCCGACCTGACTCACCCGGGCGCGTTCATCTACGGTTCAAGCTTCGCCCAACTGCAGCAGACCATCCGTTACGGCCGCCAGGGCCAGATGCCTGCACAGGAACTACTGCAAGGTAACGACAAGGTGCATTTGCTGGCCGCATATGTTTACAGCTTGTCCCATGGGGATAAGAAGGCTCAAGAGCAGTAAGCTTCATCAGAAACACAAAAGCCCCGTACAGTACAAACTGGCGGGGCTTTTTTCTGGCAGCTATACGGGCCAATGAAATCGATGCGTTGATCGCCGCTATTGCTCTGGTTCATGGGTTAACCCATGGGACGAATGACCGCTCCACGCGCAAAAACCGTCCATACTTCACAAGTCAATTGATCCACGTCACCTACACCATCAATTGATTTCCCCCAACGCGACCAAAGGTCGCACCCTTTGCGCGTCATCGGGGGCGTATCATTACGCCACTGCAAGACCCTTCATTTGACCCCGACCGGCACGTACTGGCCGAGGCAAATCTCCACCGCCGTGGGATGCAATGATGAGCAAGCAAATACCGGTACAAGACGTTACTCCACCTGCCAAAAACTCCAACAACGGTGTCGACCTCTACGCGTCGCGAGAGAAAATCTACACCCGCGCCTTCACGGGCCTGTTCCGCAACCTGCGCATGCTTGGCGGCGCCGGTCTGTTCCTGCTCTACTTCGGCACGGTGTGGCTGAACTGGGGTGGCCACCAGGCCGTGTGGTGGGACCTGCCGGAACGTAAGTTCTTCATTTTCGGTGCGACCTTCTGGCCCCAGGACTTCATCCTCCTCTCGGGCATCCTGATCGTCGCGGCCTTTGGCCTGTTCTTCATCACGGTGTACGCCGGGCGCATCTGGTGCGGGTATACCTGCCCGCAAAGCGTGTGGACGTGGATCTTCATGTGGTGCGAAAAAGTCACCGAAGGCGACCGTAACCAGCGCATCAAGCTGGACAAGGCGCCGATGGGCGCCAACAAGTTCCTGCGCAAGTTCAGCAAACACACGCTGTGGCTGCTGATCGGTTTTGTCACCGGCATGACCTTCGTCGGTTATTTCTCGCCGATCCGCGAACTGGTGTTCGACTTCTTCACCGGCCAGGCCGATGGCTGGTCGTATTTCTGGGTCGGTTTCTTCACCCTCGCCACCTACGGCAACGCCGGCTGGCTGCGCGAGCAGGTGTGCATCTACATGTGCCCCTATGCGCGCTTCCAAAGCGTGATGTTCGACAAAGACACCCTGATCGTCTCCTACGACCCACGTCGTGGCGAAGTGCGTGGCCCACGTAAAAAAGGCGCCGACTACAAGGCCCAGGGCCTCGGCGATTGCATCGATTGCACAATGTGCGTGCAGGTGTGCCCGACCGGCATCGACATCCGCGATGGCCTGCAGATCGAATGCATCGGCTGCGCCGCGTGTATCGACGCCTGCGACAACATCATGGACAAGATGGATTACCCGCGCGGCCTGATCAGCTACACCACCGAGCACAACCTGTCGGGGCAGAAAACCCACAAGCTGCGTCCGCGCCTGATCGGCTATGCGCTGGTATTGCTGGCGATGATGAGCCTGTTGGCCACGGCATTTTTCATGCGTCCGCTGGTGGGTTTCGACGTCAGCAAAGACCGTGTGCTGTACCGCGAAAACGCTGAAGGACGGATCGAGAACGTCTACAGCCTGAAAATCATGAACAAAGACCAGCGCGACCACACGTATGTGCTTGATGCTGCCGGGCTGCCGGACCTCAAGCTGCAAGGCCGCCGCGAAATCAAGGTGGCTGCCGGCGACATCGTCAGCATGCCGGTCGAACTGTCGAGTGCGCCGGAGCAATTGCCGTCGAGCACCAACGAGGTGAAATTCATCCTCAAGGATGCCGATGACGCCAGCGTCCACATTGAAGCCAAGAGCCGATTCATCGGCCCACAAGTTCGTTAACGAGAGAGCTGAACAATGCCCGTAGCCACTGCCGCAAGCCCCTGGTACAAGCACCTCTGGCCCTGGATCATCATTGGTATCCTGGCTTGCTCGGTGACCTTGACCTTGTCCATGGTGACCATTGCAGTGAACAACCCGGACAATCTGGTCAACGACAACTACTACGAGGCCGGCAAAGGCATCAACCGCTCCCTGGACCGCGAACGCCTGGCCCAGACCCTGCAACTGCGCGCCAAGGTGCATCTGGATGAGCTGACCGGTGAAGTCGAACTGCGCCTCACCGGCTACAGCAACCCGAGCACCCTGGAACTGAACCTGATTTCGCCGACTCAGCCCGAGAAGGACCGCAAGATCAACCTGGCCCGCAGCGACAGCGAACCCGGTCGCTACATCGGCCAGGTCACCGACAAGGTCGAAGGTCGGCGCTTCGTCGAACTGCTCGGCGTGGAAGGCGACAGGACCTGGCGCTTGTTCGAAGAAGAACAGGTCAACCACGACAAGGACTTGCTGCTCGGGGATGAACCGCTGCAGGGTGCTGAAGACCTGAAGAAGTAAACAGGCTGCGCTTCACGCATCGCGGGCAAGCCCGCTCCCACATGGACACCGCGATCCACTGTGGGAGCGGGCTTGCCCGCGATGAGGCCCTACCCGCCACCAAAGATCTAACGCCATGACCACCCCAACCCCCTGCTACCACTGCGCCCTGCCCGTTCCACCCGGTAGCCGCTTCACCGCCGTGATCCTCGGCGAGCGCCGCGAACTCTGCTGCCCGGGCTGCCAGGCCGTGGCCGAAGCGATCGTGGCGGGCGGGTTGGAAAGCTATTACCAGCACCGCAGCGAAGCCTCGGCCAACCCCGAGGCACTGCCGGTGCAATTGGTCGACGAACTGGCGCTGTACGACCGCGCCGATGTGCAAAAACCCTTCGTGCGCCACGATGGCGAACTGGCCGAAGCCACGCTGTTGATGGAAGGCATCAGTTGCGCGGCCTGTGGCTGGCTGATCGAAAAACACCTGCGCAGCCTGCCCGCCGTGGCCGAGGCGCGCCTGAACCTGTCCAACCATCGCCTGCAGGTACGCTGGGCCGACGGGCAACTGCCGCTGAGCCAACTGCTCAGTGAGCTGCGCCATATCGGTTACGCCGCCCACCCCTATCAGGCAGATCGCGCCGCCGAGCAATTGGCCGGCGAAAACCGTCTGGCCTTGCGCCAACTCGGCGTTGCCGGGTTGCTGTGGTTCCAGGCGATGATGGCGACCATGGCCACCTGGCCGGAATTCAATATCGACCTCAGCGCCGAACTGCACGTCATCCTGCGCTGGGTCGCGATGTTTCTGACCACGCCCATCGTGTTCTACAGCTGTGCGCCGTTTTTCAAGGGCGCCATGCGCGACCTGCGCACCCGCCACCTGACCATGGACGTGTCGGTATCCCTGGCCATTGGCGGGGCTTACCTGGCCGGCATCTGGACCGCGATCACCGGCGTCGGTGAACTGTATTTCGATGCGGTGGGCATGTTCGCGCTGTTCCTGCTGGCCGGCCGCTACCTGGAGCGGCGGGCCCGCGAACGCACGGCCGCCGCTACCGCGCAGTTGGTCAACCTGCTGCCTGCCTCATGCCTGCGTTTGAACGCTGAAGGCCAGAGCGAACGCATCCTGCTCCCCGAGCTGGCCCTGGGCGACCGCGTGCTGGTTCATCCCGGTGCCGTGCTGCCGGCGGACGGGGTGATTCTCGACGGCCAGTCGAGCATCGACGAATCCCTGCTCACCGGCGAATACCTACCGCAACCGCGTCAAGTCGGCGATGCGGTAACGGCCGGCACCCTCAACGTCGAGGGCGCGCTGACCGTCGAAGTGCGCGCCCTGGGCCATGACACACGCCTGTCCGCCATCGTGCGCCTGCTGGAGCGGGCCCAGGCCGAGAAACCGCACCTGGCGCAAATCGCCGATCGCGCCGCACAGTGGTTCCTGCTCGGCTCGCTGGTCGCCGCCGTGCTGATCGGCCTGTTGTGGTGGCAGTTGGACGCGTCGCGGGCGTTCTGGATCGTCCTGGCAATGCTGGTGGCGACCTGCCCGTGCGCGCTGTCGCTGGCCACGCCGACCGCCCTGACGGCCGCCACCGGCACCCTGCACAAACTCGGCCTGCTGCTGACCCGCGGCCATGTGCTGGAAGGCCTGAACCAGATCGACACGGTGATTTTCGACAAGACCGGCACCCTCACCGAAGGGCGCCTGGCGCTGCGTGCGATCCGCCCCCTGGGAGCGTTGAACAGCGACCAGTGCCTGGGCCTCGCCGCCGCCCTGGAAAATCGCTCAGAACACCCGATCGCCCGCGCCTTCGGGCGCGCGCCCCTGGCCGCCGACGAAGTGCTCAGTGCCCCCGGCCTCGGCCTGGAAGGCTGGGTGGGCGAACGGCAACTGCGCATCGGCCAACCGGGCTATGTGTGTGAACTCAGCGGCTGCCCGATCCCCGCCGCGCCGGATGAAGCCGGGCAATGGCTGCTGTTGGGCGACCGCGACGGCGCCCTCGCCTGGTTCGTCCTGGATGACCGCCTGCGCAGCGACGCCCCGGCCCTGCTGGCGGCCTGCAAGGCACGCGGCTGGCGCACGCTGCTGCTGTCGGGCGACAGTTCGCCGATGGTCGCCAGCGTCGCCGCCGAACTGGGCATCGACGAAGCCCACGGCGGCCTGCGCCCCGATGACAAGCTGCAAGTGCTGCAACAACTGCACAAAGAAGGGCGCAAAGTGCTGATGCTCGGCGACGGGGTGAACGATGTGCCGGTGCTGGCCGCCGCCGATATCAGCGTGGCCATGGGCTCGGCCACCGACCTGGCAAAAACCAGCGCCGACGCGGTGCTGCTGTCCAACCGCCTCGACGCCCTGGTGCAAGCGTTTACCTTGGCGCGGCGCACCCGTCGGGTGATCATGGAGAATCTGCTGTGGGCCGGGCTGTACAATGGCCTTATGCTGCCGTTTGCCGCGCTCGGCTGGATCACGCCGATCTGGGCCGCGGTCGGCATGTCCCTCAGTTCGTTGACCGTGGTGCTAAACGCCCTGCGCCTGACTCGCCTGCCGAGCGCGCCGACCGCCAGCACCCCCTCAGTAACCCGCCCGTTGCCGGCTTGAGCCGCGCGGGCATGGAGCGCAGATGCCAGCTTTATACGTGATGATTCCGGCGGCGCTGCTGATTGTGGCCATCGCCATCTACATCTTCTTCTGGGCGGTGGACAGCGGCCAGTACGACGACCTCGACGGCCCGGCCCACAGCGTGCTGTTCGACGATCAGGACCCAAACCACCTGGCCGCCGTCGACGAGGCCAACAGCCCCGAGCCCCCGACCGACCCGAAAGATCCACCCCATGCTTGATCTGGCGCCGCTGCTGGTCTCCGCGCTGATCCTTGGCCTGCTGGGGGGCGGCCATTGCCTGGGCATGTGCGGCGGCCTGATGGGTGCGCTGACCCTGGCGATCCCCAAGGAGCAACGCAGCCGCAGGTTCCGCCTGCTGCTCGCGTACAACCTGGGGCGCATCCTCAGCTACGCCACCGCCGGCCTGCTGATCGGCCTGGCCGGCTGGGCCGTGGCCAACAGCCCGGCGGCGATGTTCATGCGCGTGCTGGCCGGCCTGCTGCTGATCAGCATGGGCCTGTACCTGGCCGGCTGGTGGAGCGGCCTCACCCGCATCGAAAGCCTCGGTCGCGGCCTGTGGCGGCACATCCAGCCGGTTGCCAACCGTTTGTTGCCGGTGTCCAGCCTGCCCCGCGCCCTGCTGTTGGGCGCGCTGTGGGGCTGGTTGCCGTGCGGGTTGGTCTACAGCACCCTGCTGTGGGCCGCCAGCCAAGGCAATGCGCTGGACAGTGCGGTGCTGATGCTGGCGTTCGGCCTGGGTACCTGGCCAGTGCTGCTGGCGACCGGGCTGGCCGCCGAACGCGTCACGGCATTATTGCGCAAACGCAGTGTGCGTACCGCCGGCGGCGTGCTGGTGATTCTGTTCGGTATCTGGACCTTGCCCGGCCCACATCAGCACTGGCTAATGGGCCACTAAAAGGCCATGTGGCATAGCGCCGCTCCCCGTTGACGCAAATCAAGATGCCATATCCGCCACGCCCCTAGACTCGGCCGACTAGTCTATCCGGGGGAACGCCCGCATGCTCGACGCCATTCGTTGGGACAGCAACCTGATTCATCGCTACGATTTGGCGGGGCCACGCTACACGTCCTACCCCACCGCAGTGCAATTCGACAGCCAGGTCGGCTCCTTCGACCTGCTCCACGCCCTGCGCGACAGCCGCAAGGCTGCACGCCCGTTGTCGCTGTATGTGCACGTGCCGTTCTGCGCCAACATCTGCTACTACTGCGCCTGCAACAAAGTCATCACCAAGGACCGCGGCCGCGCCCAGCCCTACCTGCAGCGCCTGGAACAAGAGATCCAACTGATCGCCTGCCACCTCGATCCGAAACAGACCGTGGAGCAACTGCATTTCGGCGGCGGCACCCCGACTTTTCTCAGCCATGACGAACTGCGCCAGGTGATGGCCTGCCTGCGCAAGCATTTCAACCTGCTCGATGACGATTCCGGCGACTACAGCATCGAGATCGACCCGCGCGAAGCCGACTGGGCAACCATGGGCCTGCTGCGCGAGCTGGGCTTCAACCGCGTCAGTATCGGCCTGCAAGACCTCGACCCGGAAGTGCAACGGGCGGTCAATCGCCTGCAAAGCCTGGAAGAAACCCGCGCCGTGATCGATGCCGCGCGCACCTTGCAGTACCGCTCGATCAATATCGACCTGATCTACGGCCTGCCCAAACAAACCCCGATCAACTTCGCGCGCACCGTGGAAGAAGTGATCAAGCTGCAACCGGATCGCCTGTCGGTGTTCAACTACGCGCACTTGCCGGAACGCTTCATGCCTCAGCGGCGGATCAACGCCGATGACCTGCCGTCCCCGGCGGCAAAACTGCAGATGCTGCAAACCACCATCGAACAGTTGACCGACGCCGGCTACCGCTACATCGGCATGGACCACTTCGCGCTACCGGACGACGAATTGGCCATTGCCCAGGAAGAAGGCACCCTGCAACGCAACTTCCAGGGCTACACCACCCACGGCCATTGCGACCTGATCGGGCTCGGGGTGTCGGCCATCAGCCAGATCGGCGATCTGTATTGCCAGAACACCAGCGACCTCAATAGCTACCAGAACGCCCTGGCCGACGCGCAACTGGCGACCAACCGCGGCCTGGTCTGCACCACGGACGATCGGTTGCGGCGGGAAGTGATTCAGCAATTGATCTGTAATTTCAGCCTGACATTCGAGCAGATCGAACAGGCGTTCAATATCGATTTTCGCGGCTACTTCGACGAGATCTGGCCGCAACTCGAAACGATGGCCGACGACGGCCTGATCGAACTGGACGCACAAGGCATTCGCGTTCTACCGGCCGGGCGGCTGCTGGTGCGCTCGGTGTGCATGGTGTTCGATGCCTACCTGGAACATCAGAACCGGCAGCGCTTTTCGCGGGTGATCTGAAGGTTCTATGCCATCGCCAGGGAGGCCGCCTTCATGGCGTCTTCGCCGCTCAGGCCTTTCATGGCTTTGGCCAGCGAGGCTTGCGCGGTCACCAGGCTCGCCTGCAGTGCGCTGAGTGAGGCTTGCAGGTTGCTGGCCTTGACCCGCGCCTGGTCAGGCGTCAGGCTCGTGTCCGCCATCACTGCGGCCAGCTCGGCCTGTTTCTTGGCGATCTGCTCCTTGATCTGACGGATCATTTTCAGCGTTTGCTGAATGTTATCCGGCAGGCCACTCTCTTCGATATCGCTGTTGGCTTTCTTCGCGGTACCCGCCGCCTTCAATGCCGCTCCGGAAATAGTCACGGTCACGCCCTCGACCGCCTTGGCCGGACGCAGCGGCGCCGACGTGGCGTCCTCAAGTGCTTTGGCTGCCTTGGCTTCTTTAGCCTCCGCCACCAGGTCCTTGGGCTCGCGAACCGCCGGAACCGGCAGCTTGGCAGCAGAGTTTTCACCGATGGAAAGCATGATGTGAGCCTCCAGGCTCTAAGGGACACTGACTTGTATCGGCATCGATACAATAATCTTTATCCCGGCATCGGTTTTTCGTCCATGCTGGCCTCTTCTACCCACAGTGCGTTACCCTTATGTCTTATGTGTGTTTTCCCACAAGGATTTAAGAAATGTCCGAGCCCGTTAAGCTGCGCGCTAACAGCCAGGCCCATTGCAAGGATTGCAGCCTGGCCCCCCTCTGCTTACCACTTTCATTGAATCTGGAAGACATGGATGCGCTGGACGAAATCGTTAAACGTGGACGCCCACTGAAAAAAGGCGAGTTTCTATATCGCCAGGGCGACAAGTTCGATTCTGTCTATGCAGTACGTTCGGGTGCATTGAAGACCTTCAGCCTGAGCGACAGTGGCGAAGAGCAGATCACCGGCTTCCACCTGCCGAGCGAGCTGGTCGGGTTGTCGGGGATGGACACCGAGATTCATCCGGTGTCGGCTCAGGCACTGGAGACCACATCGGTGTGCGAAATTCCTTTCGAACGCCTGGACGAACTGGCCCTGCAACTGCCGCAACTGCGCCGCCAACTGATGCGTGTCATGAGCCGCGAGATCCGGGACGACCAGCAAATGATGCTGCTGTTGTCGAAGAAAACCGCCGACGAGCGCATCGCCACCTTCCTGGTCAACCTGTCGGCGCGGTTCCGTGCCCGTGGTTTCTCGGCCAACCAGTTCCGCCTGAGCATGTCGCGCAATGAAATCGGCAATTACCTGGGCCTGGCGGTGGAAACCGTGTCCCGGGTATTTACCCGTTTCCAGCAGAACGAACTGCTTGCCGCCGAAGGCAAGGAAGTACACATCCTCGACCCGATCCAGCTGTGTGCGTTGGCGGGCGGCTCCCTGGAGGGCTGATCCAGACACTTGCGGCCGCGCCAATCGGCCAGGCCGCAAGGTATACTTCGAGTCCGTTTTCCGCCCCTGGACTCTGCGACGATGACCTTCGATTCGTTCGACATCAAATCCCTGATCCGCCCTGTCATCGACTTCCCCAAGCCTGGGGTGATCTTTCGTGACATCACGCCGCTGTTCCAGTCGCCCAAGGCCCTGCGCCTGGTGGCCGACACCTTCGTCCATCGCTACGTCGAAGCCGATTTCAGCCATATCGGTGCGATGGATGCCCGGGGTTTCCTGATCAGCTCGATCATCGCCTACCAATTGAACAAACCGCTGATCCTGTTCCGCAAACAGGGCAAGCTGCCGGCCGACGTGTTGGCCGAGGGTTACCAGACCGAATACGGCGAAGCCTTCCTCGAAGTGCATGCCGACAGCCTGTGTGAAGGCGACTCGGTGCTGATCTTCGATGACCTGATCGCCACCGGCGGCACGCTGATCGCCGCAGCAAACCTGGTGCGGCGCATGGGCGCGAAGGTGTTCGAAGCGGCGGCGATTATCGACCTGCCGGAACTGGGTGGCACGCAACGCCTGGAAGATATGGAGATTCCGACGTTTTGCCTGACGCAATTTGCGCTGAGCGAGCGTTGAGGATTATCACCGACACCACTCAACCCATGTGGGAGCAAGCCCCCTCCCACACCTTGACCTGCCGCGTGGCTTAAAGCGCGATGGGTTTGCGACCGGCAAACGAATGCGCCAGGGTGCCGCCGTCCACCAACTCCAGCTCGCCACCCAGCGGCACACCGTGGGCGATCCGCGAGGTGACCAGGCCTTTGTTGCTCAGCAGTTGGGCGATGTAATGCGCAGTCGCTTCACCCTCCACGGTCGGGTTGGTGGCCAGGATCACTTCAGTAAACGTGCCCTGCGCTTCGATCCGCGCCACCAGTTGCGGAATGCCGATGGCTTCCGGGCCCAGGCCGTCCAACGGCGACAGATGGCCTTTGAGCACGAAATAGCGCCCGCGATAACCGGTCTGTTCCACCGCGTACACGTCCATCGGCCCTTCCACCACGCATAACAGCGTGTCATCGCGACGCGGGTCGGCGCATTGCGGGCAGAGTTCTTCCTCGGTGAGGGTGCGGCACTGGCGACAGTGACCAACGCCCTCCATGGCCTGGCTCAAGGCCTGGGCCAACCGGGTGCCGCCGCTGCGATCACGCTCCAGCAGTTGCAGCGCCATGCGCTGGGCGGTTTTCTGGCCGACACCGGGCAAAGTGCGCAGGGCGTCGATCAGTTGGCGAATCAGGGGGCTGAAGCTCATGGGCGAAGGGTCCGACAAAACAACGAGACGCGGTTTATACCCGCGCCCCGGATTAGCGTCAAATGCTCAATCCTGCGCGACGCGCACCACCAACTTGCCGAAGTTGCGTCCTTCGAGCAAACCGATAAAGGCTTGAGGTGCGTGTTCCAGGCCGTCGACCATGTCTTCGCGGAACTTGATCTTGCCGTCGCGTACCCACGGCGCCATGGCGCTGAGGAATTCCGGCTGGCGATCGCCGTAGTCATCGAACACGATAAAGCCCTGGATACGCACGCGTTTGGTCAGCAAGGTGCGTTGCAGCGCCGGCAGTCGATCAGGGCCGCTGGGCGCTTCATGGGCGTTATAGCCGGCGATCAGCCCGCATAGCGGGATCCGCGCCTTGGGGTTGAGCAGCGGCAGCACGGCATCGAACACCTTGCCGCCGACGTTTTCAAAGTAAATATCCACGCCCTTGAAACAGGCCAGGGCCAATTCATTGGCGAAGTTCTCGCTTTTGTGATCGATGCAGGCATCAAAGCCCAGCTCATCCACCACGTAACGGCACTTGTCGGCCCCGCCCGCGACACCCACCACGCGCAGGCCCTTGAGCTTGGCCACCTGGCCCACCACCGAGCCCACCGCACCGGACGCGGCCGCCACCACCAGGGTTTCGCCGGCCTTGGGCTGGCCGATGTCCATCAGGCCCATGTAGGCGGTCATGCCCGGCATGCCCAGCACGCCCAACGCCATCGACGGGCTGGCCAGACCGTTGGGCACCGGCATCAGGTTGCGACCGTCGCTAATGCTGTGGCTTTGCCAGCCGGTGGAGCCGACCACCAGGTCGCCCGCTTCGAATTTCGGGTTGCGCGACTGCTCGATACGGCTGACAGCGCCACCCGTCATCACTTCGTCGATTTCCACCGGAGCGGCGTAGGACGGAGCATCACTCATGCGCCCGCGCATGTAGGGGTCGAGGGACAGGTACAGCGTCTTCAACAGAACTTGGCCGTCTGCCAGTTCCGGCAGGGTCACACGTTCGAGGCGGAAGTTTTCCGCAGTTGGCGCGCCGTGAGGGCGCGAGACCAGGACAATGCGCTGGTTAAGCATCGGTTCTTGAGGCATCGGGGGGGCTCCGTTATCGAGGGTCGAATTCAATGGCATCAAGTGCAGACACTGGCCAAGGCACCGAGGTTCGACAAAGTTACCCTTGCGTAGCCGCTACGCAGGGGAAAACAGCCAAAAAAAAATGCCAGGCGCGATGCCTGGCATTCCAGTCTAGCCAAGGCTGGCCGATCAGAACGGCAGTTTCATGCCCGGTGGCAGTTGCATGCCAGCGGTCACGCCGGACATTTTGTCCTGGCTGTTGGCTTCGATCTTGCGCACAGCGTCATTGACGGCCGCGGCGAACAGATCTTCCAGCACTTCACGGTCGTCATCGCTGACGCCTTCGAGCAGGCTCGGGTCGATGCTCACGCGCTTGATGTCGTGACGACCGGTCATCACCACGCTGACCATATCGCCACCGGCTTTACCGGTGACTTCGGCGTTGGCCAGCTCTTCCTGCATCTTGGCCATCTTTTCCTGCATCTGCTGTGCCTGCTTCATCAGGCCGGCCATGCCACCTTTCATCATGGGAATCACCTCAAAAGTACGTGGATCAATAAGTAGCCCGGTGTCATGACGCCTGGGGCACCGGGGCTTCGACAGGTTCAATAGTATCGTGACGGACGACCGCGCCGAACTGTTGCATCAATTGTTGGATGAGCGGGTCACCGTGGATCGACTCCTCGGCCTCGCGCTGGCGATTGAGGCGTCGGCGGGTCGCGGCCTGGGCCGGGGTTTCCTGCTCGGGCTTGATCAACTCGATGGTGATGCTCAGCGTGCGCTCATGATACTGGTTGAGGGCATCGTTGAGCCGGCGCTGCTGGGTCGCGTTGAACAGGGCGCTGTGGGCCGGGTCCAGGTGCAGCAACCAGTGGTCGCCCTCGATGGCGATCAGGGTGCAGTTGGCGGCGATACTGCCGGTCATGCCGGAAATCGGCAGTTTCGGGAACAGCTCCAGCCATTGCAGGGCCAGGCCGGTGGCCGGTGCGGCAGCGGGTTCCGCTTCGGGCTCGGGGGCCGGCTCGGCGGTGTGTTCGCTGGCCAGTTCGTCGAGGTAGCTGTAGGCCGAATCGATGTCCGGCTCGATGTAGTCTTCGTCCAGCGGCGGTTCGTCGTCCAGGTCGATGCCAGGCGTTGCGGCGTCCACCTGGGCGACGGTCGGCTCGGGGACGGGCGCACTGACCCATTCCGGCGCATCCGGTACCACGCTGTCCGGCATTGGCGTAGGCATCGGCGTCAGCTCGGGCTGCTCGCCGGCGGTTTCCAGCACGGGCTCCACGGCGGGCTGCAGCTCGACCTCGGGTTCAGCCTCTGCCGGGGCATTCCAGGGCAGGTCGACCACCGGGGCCGGTTCGGGCTCGACAACCGGCACCGGCGCGATCACCGGCGCGACAACCACCGGCTCAGGCACCGGCGCAACCGGCGCAGGCGCAGCAACCGCTGGCGCGACCACCGCCGTGCCAGCCACTGATTTGGCGGAATCAACTGTGGCCTGGCTGATCCCCACTGGCTTTAGCGGCTGTCTCGGCGCGTCCGTCGCGTCGGCGGGGCGGAAGGCCAGCATGCGCAGCAGGACCATTTCGAAGCCGCCACGCGGGTCTGGTGCGAGGGGCAAGTCGCGGCGACCGATCAGGCCCATCTGGTAGTAGAACTGCACGTCTTCGGCTGGCAACGCCTGGGCCAGGGCCAACACGCGGTCGCGGTCGCCGTGGCCGTTGTCGACGCCTTCGGGCAGAGCCTGGGCGATGGCGACGCGGTGCAGCACGTTGAGGATTTCCGAGAGCACACCGTTCCAGTCCGGGCCCTGTTCCGACAAGTGGCGCACGGCTTCGAGCAACGCCTTGGCGTCGCCTTCGATCAGCGCGTGCAGCACGTCGAACACCTGGCCGTGGTCGAGGGTGCCGAGCATGGCACGCACATCGGCGGCCATGACCTTGCCTTCACCAAAGGCAATGGCCTGGTCGGTGAGGCTCATGGCGTCACGCATCGAACCATCGGCGGCACGACCGAGCAGCCACAGCGCGTCGTCTTCGAACGGTACGTTTTCGACACCCAGCACGTGGGTCAAGTGCTCGACCACGCGCTCCGGGGTCATGTTTTTCAGGGAGAACTGCAGGCACCGCGACAAAATCGTTGCAGGGAGTTTCTGCGGGTCGGTGGTCGCCAGGATGAATTTGACGTAGGGCGGCGGCTCTTCCAGGGTTTTCAACAATGCGTTGAACGAATGACTGGAAAGCATGTGGACTTCGTCGATCAGGTAGACCTTGAAGCGGCCACGGCTCGGCGCGTACTGCACGTTATCGAGCAGCTCGCGGGTGTCTTCGACCTTGGTGCGGCTCGCGGCGTCGATCTCGATCAGGTCGACGAAACGCCCTTCGTCGATCTCGCGGCATACCGAGCAGGTACCGCAGGGCGTCGAGGTGATGCCCGTCTCACAGTTCAGGCACTTGGCAATGATTCGGGCAATGGTAGTCTTGCCGACACCGCGAGTACCGGTAAACAGGTAGGCGTGGTGCAGCCGTTGGCTGTCCAAGGCATTGATCAGAGCCTTGAGCACATGGGTCTGGCCGACCATTTCGCGGAACGAGCGCGGGCGCCATTTACGTGCAAGAACCTGATAACTCATCGAAAACCGTCGCAACTGAGAAGCGGAAGCCGGTAATGCTAGCGGAGCAAGGGGGAAATTGCATCCGGCACGCTTGCCTTATCTGCCTAAGATTGCCTGAGCGGCCCCGAAAAGGCCTGAACCCGGAGAGTGTATGCGCGTAGTCCTGGGCGCCTTATGGATGCTCACCACCGCCAGCCTTGCGGCGCCCGCGCCGTTGCGTTTCTCGGTTTCCGACAGTTGGGCGATGCCTATGGTGCAAGTGGAGGACGGCCAGCCCACCCAGGGTATTTTGTATGACCTGATGTCGAGCCTGGCCACCCAGGTCGGCCGCCCGGCCGAGTTCCACGTACTGGCGCGGGCGCGCATTGCCGCGGCCATGGCCCATGGCGACATCGATGTGCGCTGTTATGTCGCCCAGGCCTGGCTCGACAACCTGTCTGGCGACTACCTCTGGAGCCTGCCGTTGCTGGTCCAGCGCAACGTATTGGTCAGCGTCCGCAACCAGCCGGTGCAATTGGCCCGGCTGGCGCCGCAGTCGATCGGAACGGTGCTCAATTACCGCTACCCCACGCTCGACCCATTGTTCGCCAAAGGCCAACTGAGGCGCGACGACGCCCGCAGCGAAGAACAAGTGCTGCACAAACTGGTGGCCGGGCGCTTCAAGTATGCGGTGAGCAATGAATGGATCGTCGACCGCTTCAACCAGCACCTGCCGATGGAACAGCGACTGCACAAAGTCGCCATCATCGAGGAGCAAAGCCTGGGCTGCGCCGTGCGCAACGACCCGGACCTGCCAGTGCAACAAATCCTGCGCACCCTGCTGCGGATGAAGATGTCAGGCGAAATCGACGACATCATCCAGCTGTACACCGGCGAAAACGCCGTGCCCCTGCACGCTCCTGACAAGAACTGACAGCGCCGCCTTTTAGACTGGGCTCAACCACCCCGTCCTCAAGGAGCCTCCATGAACGCCGTCGCCCAATACTTCCTGCTGTATGTCGACAGCCCCGCCACCAGCGCCAACTTCTACAGCCGCCTGCTGGACAAGCCACCGGTTGAATTGAACCCGACCTTCGCCCTGTTCATTCTCGATAATGGCGTCAAGCTCGGCCTGTGGTCGCGCCACAGCGTAGAGCCGGCCACCCAGGTCACGGGCGGTGGCGGCGAATTGGGTTTCCCCCTGCCCGACAACGCCGCCGTGGATGCCCTGCATGCCCAATGGCTGGCGCGGGGCGCCACGATCATCCAGTCACCGACCGTCCTGGACTTTGGCTACACCTTTGTCGCCCAGGACCTCGACGGTCATCGGTTGCGCGCGTTCTGCATGAGCAACTGAGCCGCGCCGCCAACGGCCTTCGAGGCTGATGGCCGCCACACTGGCGAGCACGATCATCGCGCCGAGCATCACCTGCCCGGCGACGTGCTCGCCCAGCAATATCGCCGCCATCGCCATGGCCACCGGCGGAATCAAGTACATCGCCACCGATGCACGGCTGACCTCGACATGCTTCAACACATAAGCCCAGGCCAGGTACGCCAAGGCACTCGGGAAAATGCCCAGCACCAGCACCGCCAGGTTTTCCGGCCAGGGCGCCTGCGCCACGGCGGCGGGCAGGCCTGGCAGGTTCACGCAGAGCATCAAGGTGCCCGACCACACCATGTAGCACGCCAGGGTCAGCGGGCTGTAGCGGTGGGCATAGTGTTTCTGGATGGCGAAATACACGCTCCATGACACCGCCGCCAGCAGGATCAACAGGCCACGCGGGTCGATGTCACCCACGCCCTGCTCACCCCAGATCACCACCAGCACGCCAAGCAACCCCAGCAATACACAGCTCCAGCGCCAGACACTGACCCGCTCCCTCAAGCAAAAAAACGCGATCAGCACACTGAACAGCGGCGCCGACTGCGCCAACACACTGGACGCCGCCGCCGTGACCCATTGCTGCCCATAGTTGAGGCAAGTGTGATGCAGGAACACCCCGAAAAAACCCAGCACCAGCAACCACGGCACATCTCGCAGGCGCGGCCGACCGATATCCAGCACCAACGCGACGCCGCCCATAAACACCGAGGCAATCAAAAATCGCAGCAACGC
Source organism: Pseudomonas veronii (assembly GCF_002028325.1). Classification (NCBI taxonomy): domain Bacteria; kingdom Pseudomonadati; phylum Pseudomonadota; class Gammaproteobacteria; order Pseudomonadales; family Pseudomonadaceae; genus Pseudomonas; species Pseudomonas veronii. The sequence goes on from NZ_CP018420.1 coordinate 5,140,088, forward strand.
CAGTTGACCCGGACTGTAGCTGCGCAGCCCCATGTGTACGCCAATCGGCGAATAGGCCCAGCAGAGGATCACGCTGGCGATGACTAGCGTAAGCTTTAGGCGTGACGGGGAATTCATCAACGGCATCCAGAAACAGAGAAGGAATGCCGCCAGTCTTGGCCGGGTCACGCCGTAGGACAATTAAGCGTTTCTGACTTCTGAAATCAGTGGAACTGAGCAATGGAAATGGCCCAACTGAAGATGGTGCGAGCCGTGGCGCAAACCGGCAGCGTGGCTCAGGCCGCGGCGCAATTGCATTGCGTGCCGTCGAACATCACCACGCGCATCAAACAGCTGGAAAGCGAATTGGGCACGCCACTGTTCATCCGTGCCGGACGCGGGCTGGCGATCAGCGCCGCCGGTGAAATCTTCCTCGATTACTGCGAGCGCATCCTGGCCCTGGTGGACGAATCCAAACGCGCGGTGGACGCCAACGCTATCCCGCGGGGCACCTTGCGGATCGGCGCAGTGGAGTCCAGCGCCAGCGGCCGCCTGCCACCGCTGCTGGCGGAATACCATCGACGCTACCCCGACGTCAGCCTCGAACTGGTGACCGGCGCCTGGGGCCAACTGCTCGACGACCTGCAACACCACCGCCTGGACGTGGCGCTGGTGGCCGCCGGCAACAAACGCTCCAAGCTCGAACACAGCGTGGTCTACAGCGAACGCCTGGTGCTGATCGCCAGCGCCTGCAGCGCACCGATCAAGCGTGCCGAGGACCTGGCAGGGCGTACCCTGCTCGTCTGGCCGCCCGGCTGCCCTTATCGCGCCGCCTTGGAAAACTGGGTCAAGCCCCATGACTTCAAGCCGACCATCGCCAGCTATGCCAGTTGGGGCACGATCATCGGCTGCGTCAGCGCGGGGATCGGCGTGGCGCTGGCGCCGGAGGGCATTCTGGCGCGCTATGAGCAGGCCAATCAGCTGGCGTCATACCGGTTCGAAGAACTGGCGGCCGTGGATAACCTGCTGTTCTGGCACAAGGACACCCAGCGACATCTGGCCCGGGATGCATTCGCCGGGCTGCTGCGCGAAACCTTCGGCCAACCCTGAGCTAACATCAGCTTTTCGGGGCAGCCAATCGCGCGTACTGATCCTGGCTGATCCAGCCGATGAACGACCGATCCTGAGCATTGACGAACTCGACCTGGGCCCAGCCGTCCTTGAACGCCAGCACGCCGACCACATCCCCTTTGACGATATACGCACGCTTGGCCGCCTTGGCGCCCGGGGTCTTCAGCAAGTAGGCCTTGTCGGCGGACACGGTCACCAGGCCGATCCATGGCTTGTTGGCAGTCTGGCTCAGGTCCAGGCCGGTGGCGATTTCCGGCATCAACACACTGATGCAACCGGGATGCTGACGACCCTGTTCGACGGTCAGGGTCACACCGTCGGACGAAGGCGCCACGCTGCCGGGGTAGGCATCGTCAAGCCAGGTGGTCAACGCGTCGGGCTGGCCTTGCAGGTAGAACGCACAACCACGGGTCACGCCCTCGCCCAGTTCTTCGGCGTAGAAACCTTCGACCTGATGCTCGGGCGTCACCGCCAGCATCAACCCTTCGTACTTGCCCGAATGCAACACAGCGGAACCGGCGAATACCGGCGCCACGGCACACCACGACAACACACCCATCGCGAGATAACGGATCATCTTATTTTTTCCTCTCAAGTGCGTCGTAGGCTTTTTTCATGAGGTCATCATAGTTGCCGTAGTCCTCGCCGTTATAGTTACGGGCCATGGCGGTAAAGTCTTTGGCTTTCATGGCTTTCATCAATGCCGGGCTGTGGCTGCACAAGGCGAGGAAAGCCTTTAGTTGATTACCGGCATTAACTTTTAATGCGGCAACGAACTCAAATACGCTTGTGTAACCGCATGCCGCGAAATTGAACCCCATGATCTGAAACATGCCCCATGACGCCGACATCAAGGCAGCTTCCTGATTCAGCGCAAATGCGGTGGCCATGGTTTCCCAGGCCTTGATCTGATCCTTGTTATTGACCTGCCACTGCGGCCCGGCCTTTCTGACGTAGGGGTACGACAGCAGCGGGTGCGCCTGGTCGTAGATACGCTTGGTGTACTTGCGAAACTGGTGCCCCTCAAAGGCGATCACCGGCAACTTGGCCGGGCCGAACCCGGAACGCCCACCCGATTCCACGGTGGCGAAGGCCCTGATGATATTGACGGAAATACCATTGCCCAACTGCGTAGCGGCGTTCTGGAAGTCGCTATCGCTCAGGGTAATACCCCCGTCGCACGTGGCCTGAAGTATCAACTGCCGATTGCGCCGCTCGGCCTCGACCATCGCGCGCATGCGGTCCAGGTACACATTGACCGTGGCCTGCACCGCATCGCCGCTGTTGTTGCCGAACACATTGAGAAAGCTCGGGATACGCATCGTCGGGAAGGCCTTCACCGGCACCTTCACCGCTTCCTCGATCAGGCTGTTGAACGTGCGGCCGGTGGGGTCGATCACGCCATCGGGATGGGCGTACTTGAGATGGCGGAACTGATACTGGCTGATGCACTGCACCAATTGGCCGTCGCACTTGCCGTTTTCAGCCAACGGAAACCCCATCTTGGGGATGATCAAATTGAATAAATACTGAATGCACTGAACATCGGCGGGCAAGTTACGGGCTTTACCGGGCGCGCCAACTGAAGCACTAATAAGACGGGGTAACCCTTGCAGGCTTTTCATCACATACATCCTTGTTAGTTAAAGAAGTGATAGCACTTCAATATCAAATCAGCGCCATTGTCATACTCTGAAACAAGTGGCCGGCGGAAACTAACAAGGTGGTTTGAGGTTGTCCAGCAGGGCTTTTTAACGGTGTGAAATAGCCGTCATACGCTGCGCAGTAAAACAACGGCAGATGACTGAAAAGAAGCTGGAAGGATGTGAAACAGAAGAGGTACGGCAAGGAGGAGCGTTATGGAGGCAACCCCACCAGCCACACCCCGGCACACAATGTTCCCGCTGTGGCTGCTGCCTTCCGGCTCTGACCAGGTTCACGGGTAATCGTTGCGGGGGGACCGATGGGGTCACCATAACGACGCTGGCATCTCGGCAAGCCGCGCCATTGTACCGATCTGATCGGAAGTTACAACCGTTAGTACGGGATTAAAAAATGAAGAGGTTCAAGCACTTGCCCTAACCGTCCGGATCTCTCCTTCATGCCTGTGCCTGCAGGGCCTCATCCGCCCTGCCGCCCTCTTCCTGGATGACCAGGTGAATGAAGTGCAGCTTGGCGATCACTGCCGGTGGCAGTACGAAGGGGTAGAAATCCGGCTGGCCCATGGCGCGGGACAGTTCGTTGAGCATGCCGGCCAGTTCGATCCAGGCGTTGACGAATGACAGGAACGCCGCGCCGCCGGGGTGTTCGGGGTCGTAGAGGGTGGTGCGGGGGAACGGCTGGTAATCCAGGTCCATTTCGCGGGCGCTCATGCCGAAGCCCAGGGCGGTGTCGACGGCGTCCATCATGTGCAGATAATGCGCCCAGGTTTCGGCCCAGTCTTCCCAGGGGTGCATGGTGGCGTAGGCGCTGACGCAGGTGTGGTGCCAATCCGCGCGCGGGCCGTTCTGGTAGTGCTGGTCGAGGGCGTCGGCGTAACTGGCGCGTTCGTCGCCGAACAGGTGGCGAAACGCTGGAAGCCAGTGGCTGTTGGCGATCAGCCGATCCCAATAGTAATGGCCGACTTCATGGCGAAAGTGGCCGAGCAAGGTGCGGTACGGCTCGCGCATCTGCACGCGGATTTTTTCGCGGTGGGCGTCGTCGGCTTCCTTGATGTCGAGGGTGATCAGGCCGTTGGCATGGCCGGTGGTCGGCGCGTTGCCTTCCAGGTCGATGCCGACGAAGTCGAAGGCCAGGCCGTTGTCTTCGTCGACGCTTTTGGGCACGACCTGCAGGCCCAGGCTGATCAGTTGCGCCACCAGCCGGCGCTTGGCCGTCTCGACCTTGCCCCAGCGCTCGGGGTTTTCTGCGATCGACAGGTCGGGAATGGTGCGATTCAGGCTGCACGCCACGCACAGCGCGGCGGTGCTGTGGGCGGGAATCAGCCAGTTGCAGGCGGCCGGGCTGTCGAGGTTGGCGCAGCGGCGGAAAGCGCCGGCGTCGGGGTTGTCGTCCAGCAGCCAAGTGTCGGCGACCGGGCCCGCGTGCAATGAAGACAGGCGGCTTTGTTGCGGTGGGTAGCCGAGCAGCGCCGAGCAGGCCAGGCATTGGCTGTTGCGAAAGAACAACGACTGGCCACACCGGCACTGCCAGACCTTGCTGTTGCGCGAGGATTCGGCCATGAACGGTGCGGCGATGCGCGAACTGAGTTGCTCGAAGAAGCGGTACATGGCGATCTCTCCCGGGGTGACGAAGACTAGATCATTTCGCGCCCGGGATCGTTCCACTTTCTTCGAAGGGCCGCTTCGCAGCCCAGCGGGAGCAAGCGCCCGCGCCACAGGAAGTTGTCAGACGGTGATGTTGTGCCGAGCCAGAAAGTCCACGAAGGCGTCTTCGTCCAGAACCTTCAGGCCCAGTTCGCTGGCCTTGGCCAACTTCGAACCGGCACCCGGCCCGGCCACCACGCAATAGGTTTTCGCCGACACCGAACCGGCCACCTTGGCGCCGAGGCTTTCGAGCTTGTCCTTGGCCACGTCGCGGCTCATCCGCTCCAGCGAGCCGGTCAGCACCCAGGTGTGCCCCGCCTCCGGCAAACCTTCGATCACTTTTTTCGCGCTCTGCCAGTGCATGCCGAATTCCTCGAGTTGCTGCTCGATGGCCAGGGCACGCTGGGCGTGGTCGGGGTTATCGAAGAACTCGCGCACGGCCTTGGCCTGCTTCTCGGGCAGCGCCTGGCGCATATCGAGCCAGTCGGCCTTGATCACGCCTTCGAGGGAGCCGAACTTGTCCGCCAGTTTCTGCGCGGCGCCGGGGCCGACGCTGGGCACGTTGAGTTTGTCGAGCAAACCGCCGAGGGTGGTGCTGGCGGCGAACTCCGCGCTCAGGTCGCCTTGGTCCTGCAGTTGCAGGCCGCACTTTTCCGGCGCCAACAGCGCGCCGATCACGTCCTGGTTGTGGCGGTCTTCAAAGAAGCTGTGGATCTCGTGCGCCACTTCCAGGCCCACGTCCGGCAGGTACGTCAGCACTTCCGGCAAAGCGCGCTGCACGCGCTCCAGGGACGCCAGGGAGCGCGCCAGCACCTTGGCGGTCTCCTCGCCCACGTCGGGAATGCCCAGGGCGTAGATGAAACGTGCCAGGGTCGGCGTCTTGCTGTGTTCGATGGCGCTGATCAGCTTTTTGCTGGAGACATCGGCGAAGCCTTCCAGGTCGATGATCTGTTCGTACTTGAGCATGTACAGATCCGCCGGCGAGGCGATGAGTTTTTCGTCGACCAATTGCTCGATGGTCTTGTCGCCCAGGCCGTCGATGTCCATCGCCCGGCGCGAGACGAAATGGATGATCGCCTGCTTGAGCTGCGCCCCGCAGGCCAGGCGACCGACGCAGCGGTACACCGCGCCTTCGCTGACGGTTTCCTTGCCCTTGCTGCGCTTGACCAGTTGCGTGCGCTCGACGTGGGAGCCGCACACCGGGCAGCTTTCCGGGATATGCACCGCGCGGGCGTGTGCCGGGCGGCGCTCGGTGACCACTGAGACGACCTGCGGGATCACGTCCCCGGCGCGGCGGATGATCACCGTGTCGCCGATCATCAGGCCCAGGCGCGCCACTTCATCCATGTTGTGCAGGGTGGCGTTGGACACGGTCACACCCGCGACCTTGACCGGTTTCAGACGCGCCACCGGGGTGACGGCGCCGGTGCGGCCGACCTGGAATTCCACGTCGAGCAGCTCGGTCAGCTCTTCCATGGCCGGGAATTTGTGCGCGATCGCCCACCGCGGCTCACGAGCGCGGAAACCCAGTTCGCGCTGGGAGGCAATGCTGTTGACCTTGAACACCACACCGTCGATTTCATAGGGCAGGTTACTACGCCGCTCGCCGATATCGCGGTAGTAGTCCAGGCATTCCTGGATGCCCTTGGCCAGTTTCAGCTCATGGCTGATCGGCATGCCCCACTTCTGCAGCTGCTGCAAATTGCCGATGTGGGTGTCGCTGATATCCGCCGTCACCTGGCCAATGCCATAGCAGCAGAACTCCAGCGGGCGGCTGGCGGTGATTTTCGAATCCAGCTGGCGCAGGCTGCCGGCGGCGGCGTTGCGCGGGTTGGCGAAGGTCTTGCCGCCGACTTCCAGTTGCGAGGCGTTCAGGCGCTCGAAACCGGCCTTGGACATGAACACCTCGCCGCGCACTTCCAGGGTCGCCGGCCAGCCGCTGCCGTGCAGCTTCAACGGGATATTGCGCACGGTACGCACATTCACGCTGATGTCTTCGCCGGTGGTGCCGTCGCCCCGGGTGGCGCCGCGCACCAGTTCGCCGTTCAGATACAGCAGGCTGACCGCCAGGCCATCCAACTTCGGCTCGCAGCTGTATTCCACCGCAGCACCGCCGCCAAACAGGTCGCCGGTCGGCAGGTCGAGGCCTTCGGTCACCCGGCGATCGAACTCGAGCATGGTGGTTTCATCGAAGGCGTTGCCCAGGCTGAGCATCGGAATCTCATGCTTGACCTGAGTGAACGCCGACAACGCCGCACCGCCGACCCGCTGCGTCGGCGAATCACGCGTGACCAGCTCCGGATGCTCGGCCTCCAGGGCCTTGAGTTCCTGGAACAAGCGATCGTACTCGGCGTCCGGGATGCTCGGCTCGTCGAGGACGTAATAACGGTAGTCGTGCTGATCCAGTTCAGCGCGCAATTCGAGGATGCGGGTGTGGGCGGCGGTCATGGGTGTTCTCTCATAAAGCAAAAGAGCAGCCGAAGCTGCTCAAATGTTGGTGCGCTTATTCTATCGACAACGCTTGAGGCCAAACCTCAGCGTTTCTGTGTCAGGGCGCGACGCTCGAACTCGACGATGCGCTGACGGTAGTGTTCGATGGTCTGGGCGGTCAGGACGCTGCGCTGATCGTCCTTCAGTTCGCCGTTGAGCTCCTGGGACAGCTTGCGTGCTGCGGCAACCATCACGTCGAAAGCCTGTTTCGGATGACGCGGACCCGGCAGGCCGAGGAAGAAGCTCACCGCCGGGGTGCTGAACAGGTCGATGTCGTCCAGGTCGAAGGTGCCCGGCTTGACCGCGTTGGCCATCGAGAACAGCACTTCGCCATTACCGGCCATGCTTTCGTGGCGGTGGAAGATATCCATCTCGCCAAAGCGCAGGCCGCTTTCCAGGATGTTCTGCAACAGTGCCGGGCCCTTGAAGCCAGCGGCGTCGCGGCAGATCACGCTGATCACCAGGACTTCTTCGGCGGCCGGCTGATCGTTCACCGACTGGCGCGGCGCACTCTTGGCCGGGCTCTCGTCAGGGAAATCGTCATCGCGGCTGCTGAAGCTCGGGCCGTCGTCCACGCCCAGGTTCAGGTCGCCCTGATGCGGCTCGGCGGCGGCGGCACTGCCACGTTTGCCACGCTTGGAAGACGGCTCGCGGGCTTCGCGCACAGGGGCGCTCATGGACGGCAAGTCATGTTCGTCCAGTTGCGGTTCCTTGTGGGTATCCAGCACACGTGGCGGCCCCAGCAGCTCGGCGCTGCCGTCGTCGTCGGGCAAGTTGGACAGGTTGCGGTCCAGACGGAACTTGAGCTTGCCCTTGCCGCCGCGCATACGGCGCCAGCCATCAAAAAGAATACCGGCAATGACAATAATGCCGATGACGATCAGCCACTCGCGCAGACCGATTTCCATGTAATCCCGTGCCTCTAATAAAAAATGCTGAAAAATAAGGGGTTTAGCACCGTGCAAACCGCTTTAAAACGTGGCGCCAACTCTATGTTCTGACTGACGTTTTGCCCACGCATACGAAAAATTGACATTAAACTAGCACGACCAAAGATAACTTTACACCGTCTGTCAAAATGCCTTGAACAAATATGCCAATTTGCCACTTTCGTCAGACCGGTAAACCGCCCTACATCGCGCTGATAATCTTCGTTGCCGGCATGGCTCAGGAATCCACCATCGCCATCGCCTCTTCGACATCCACCGCCACCAATCGCGAACAGCCCGGCTCGTGCATCGTCACCCCCATCAACTGATCCGCCATTTCCATGGCGATCTTGTTGTGGGTGATATAGATGAACTGCACGGTCTGGGACATCTCTTTGACCAGGCGTGCGTAACGTCCAACGTTAGCGTCATCCAGTGGCGCGTCAACTTCATCGAGCATGCAGAACGGCGCCGGGTTCAACTTGAAGATGGCAAACACCAGGGCCAATGCGGTCAGGGCTTTTTCGCCGCCGGACAACAAATGGATGGTGCTGTTCTTCTTGCCCGGAGGCCGCGCCATGATCGTTACCCCTGTATCGAGTAGATCTTCGCCCGTCAGTTCCAAGTAAGCGCTGCCGCCACCGAAAACTTTTGGGAATAACGCCTGTAAACCGCCGTTAATCTGATCAAAGGTATCTTTGAAGCGGTTGCGGGTTTCCTTGTCGATCTTGCGGATCACGTTTTCCAGGGTGTCCAGGGCTTCCACCAGATCGGCGTCCTGGGCGTCCAGATAACGTTTACGCTCGGACTGTTGCTGGTATTCGTCGATGGCGGCGAGGTTGATCGCACCGAGTCGCTGGATACGCGCGGCAATCCGCTCAAGTTCTTCTTCGGCGTCTTTCTCGTTGGCCTGGGCGGTCAGGGTGTTGAGCACGCCGTGCAGGTCGTAGCCGTCTTCGAGCAGTTGGTCCTGCAGGGTTTTGCGCCGCACGGTCAGGGCCTGCCATTCCATGCGCTGTTGCTCGAGCTGGCCGCGAATCAGTTGGGATTGCTGCTCGGCCTGGGTGCGGCGTTTTTCCGCGTCGCGCAGTTCGCGGTCGGCGTCTTCCAGGGCGATTTGTGCGGTCTTGAGTTCTTCGTCGACGGTCATGCGCTTGTCGAGCAGCTCTTCGAGTTTGAGCCGCAACTCTTCCAGGGGCGCTTCACCCTCCTCAAGGTTGAGGCTCAGTTGCTCACGCTTTTCGGTCAGGCGCTCGGACTGCATCTCCAGGCGCTCCAGGGCCTGGCGCGTGGAATCGTGCTGGGCGCGCAGGGAGCCGAGGCGCACCGCCAACTGGTGGGCGTGGTCCTTGTGCTGGCGCGCTTCCTGGCGGACCCGGTCGAGGCGTTCGCGCAGGCTGTCGCGCTGGGCCAGCAGCAATTCGCGCTGCTCGGTGTCGACGGCCATGCTGTCGAGGGCTTCCTGCAATTGCAGGCGCGCCTCGCCGATCTGTTCGTGTTCGAGGGCGCGCTGCTCGCCCATCTCGGCCACTTCTTCGTCGAGGCGAGTGCGGCGCAGGGTCAGTTGCTCGACCTTGGCCTTGCTCGCCGACAACTGGGCTTTCAATTCGCCCTGCTGGCGCGCTTCGTCCTGCAACAGGCGGCGCAGGTGTTCGCGGCCGGTCTCTTGCTGGCGCTGGGTGGCGCGCAGGGTTTGCAGTTCGGTTTCCAGGCTTTCCAGGGTGGCTTCGCGCTCTTCACGCTCGGCGATCAGCTTGACGATTTCCTGGCCACGGGCCAATACGCCACTTTCCGCCTCACTGGCGCGGCGCACCCGCAGGAAGTGGCGGCCGACCCAATAGCCGTCGCGGCTGATCAGGCTTTCGCCGGCGCCCAGTTGACCGCGCTGGGCCAGCGCCTGCTCGAGGGATTCCACCGGTTTGACCTGGCCCAGCCACGGCGCCAGGTCAAGCGCCGCCTCGACTTTATCCAGCAGGCTGCCCGGCACGCGCGCGCCATCGGCGGCGGGGCTGAGCAAGCGCAGATCGCCCTGGGCAAAACCGGCCAGGTCGAAGCCGGCAAAATCATCCACCAGCACCGCTTGCAGGTCGGCGCCGAGCACGGTTTCCACCGCCAACTCCCAACCGGCCTCGACCTTCAAGCCCTCCGCCAGACGCGGGCGTTCGGCCAAGTGCTGGTCACGCAGCCATTCGGCGGTGCCGGTGCCAGGGTCCAACGCGGCCTGCTGCAAGGCTTCGAGGGACGCCAGGCGCCCGTTGAGCCGCTGCAGATCGCCCTGGGCCTGTTGCTGGGCCTGGGTCGCCTGTTGCAGTTGCTGACGCAATTGCTCCAGGCGCTCCACTTGCTGTTCTTCGCTGGCTTCCAGCTCTTCGAGGGTCATTTCGCTTTCGGCGAGTTGCTCGCTCAGCTCCAGGATCGCCGCGTCTTCCGGGTCGGCGGCGAGTAGCACGCGCTCTTCCTGCAGGCGACGCTGGCGCTCGGCCAGGCGCTCCATGCTGGTTTCCAGTTGCTGGATGCGCGACTGCTGCACCTCAGCCTGGCGGCGCGGTTCGGCGGAGCGCAGGTTGAAGGTGTCCCACTGCTCCTGCCAGCCGTGCATGGTGGTCTCGGATTCTTCCAGAGTGGCGGCGGCTTCTTCGGCAGCGGCGCTGGTGATTTCCTGTTCGGGGGTGAGCATGTCCAGCTCTTCGCCGAGGGTCAGCAGCAAGGTGCGGTCGTGGCCAAGGTGGGACTCGGTCTCCAGGCGCGCGCGCTCGGCTTCCTTCAGATCGTCCTGCAACTGGCGCAGACGTTGCTGGCCGTGCTGGATGCTCTGCTCAACCCGGGCGATGTCGCCGCCCACCGAATAGAAGCGGCCCTGCACCAGATTGAAGCGCTCGGACAGGTCATGATGCCCGTCGCGCAGGCGCTCGATGCTGGCGTCGGCGTTGCGTTGTTCGGCCACCAGGGCTTCGAAGCTGATTTCCTGGGTGCCGATGATCGCTTCGCGCTGGCCGACCTGATCGTTCAGCGCCTGCCAGCGCAAGGCCGACAGTTGTGCCTTGAGCTGACGCTCTTCGCCCTTGTATTCCTGATACTTCTCGGCGGCCTGGGCCTGACGGTGCAGGCGCTCCAACTGGCGCTCCAGCTCTTCGCGCAGGTCGGTCAGGCGGGCGAGGTTTTCATGGGTGCGGCGGATACGGTTTTCGGTCTCGCGACGGCGCTCCTTGTACTTGGAGATGCCGGCAGCTTCTTCGATAAAGTTACGCAGGTCTTCGGGCTTGGCTTCGATCAGCTTGGAGATCATGCCCTGTTCGATGATCGAGTAGCTGCGCGGGCCAAGGCCGGTGCCGAGGAAGATATCGGTGATGTCCCGACGGCGACACTTGGTGCCGTTGAGGAAGTAACTGTTCTGGCTGTCGCGCGTCACTTTGCGGCGGATGGAAATTTCCGCGTAGGCCGCGTATTCGCCGACCAGGGTGCCGTCAGAGTTGTCGAACACCAGTTCGATGCTGGCCTGGCTCACCGGCTTGCGACTGGTGGAGCCGTTGAAGATGACGTCGGTCATCGACTCGCCACGCAGGTTTTTTGCCGAGCTCTCGCCCATCACCCAGCGCACGGCATCGATGATGTTCGACTTGCCGCAGCCATTGGGCCCGACCACCGCCGCCATGTTACTGGGGAAGTTCACCGTGGTCGGGTCGACGAAGGATTTGAACCCCGCCAGTTTGATGCACTTGAGCCGCACGCTTAGGCGTCCGCCAACGCAGCGATCACCAGCGAGCAACTGCGCTGGCCGTAGGCCGACAGCACCAGGCGAATCTGCGGCAAGTCACGGGCGAGCACGGCGGCGAGCAATTGCTCGAACAGCGCGAGGTATTCGCTCATGGAGGCCTTGCGTTGATCCAGGGCCAGGTAATAGGCGCGGTTCATCGCCGGCTGCAGGTTCTCGACGGTTTCCTGCAAATACGGATTGTTGGCGAAGGGGTACGCGGCACGCATCACATTGAAGCTTTCTGCGACGAAGGCGCGGATGTCCTGGCGTTCGAAATTGCTCACCAGGCGCTGCTGGATCTGAACGAACGGCGCCATGTCGGCCTGGGTCTGCCAGCCCTGCGCCACCGCATTGCCGAGCAGGATGTACAGCTCGGCCATCAACGTACACAGGCTCTGCACCTTGTGCGCGGTGAGTTCGGTGACGTGGGCGCCACGGCGCGGCAGGATCGCGATCAGGTGGCGACGTTCGAGGATCAGCAAGGCTTCACGCACGGAACCGCGGCTGACATTGAGTGCCAGCGTAACCTTCTGTTCCTGGATCCGTTCCCCAGGCTTGAGATCGCCGCGAATGATACGTTCGGCGAGGTGGTGAGCGATTTGCTCGGCGAGACTGTCCGGCGCCTTGAACGTCATGTTTTCCCTTCAAAATCTTCTATCGATACAAGCGCGCCAGTGTAGCGCAAATGCCCGCTGATGGCGCTCGGCCCACCTTCAAGAATTTGGCATGAAATAAGCAACGATGAACCGCCAGAAGCCCCCAAAAACGCCGGTTCCAGAAGACTGGACCATAATTGATAGGGTTGTGACCGCATTTTCTTGACCTTTAGGTCAGAAAATCATTGACCGAAAAGTCAGACATGACTAGATTCGGCGCAAAGCGGTTAACAACAATAATGAGTCTGCGAGGCCTTCCGTGATCCAGTTTTTACTTAACCAGGAACTCCGTAGCGAGCACGCCCTGGACCCCAACCTGACCGTGCTCAACTACCTGCGCGAGCATGTGGGCAAACCCGGCACCAAGGAAGGCTGTGCCAGCGGCGATTGCGGCGCCTGCACCGTGGTGGTCGGCGAACTGCACAGCGATGAGCAGGGCGAGCGGATTCGCTATCGCAGCCTGAATGCGTGCCTGACGTTCGTGTCGTCGTTGCACGGCAAACAGTTGATCAGCGTCGAAGACCTCAAGCACCAGGGCCAACTGCACAGCGTGCAACAGGCGATGGTGGAGTGTCACGGTTCGCAATGCGGCTTCTGCACCCCCGGTTTTGTGATGTCGTTGTTCGCCCTGCAAAAAAACAGCGACGCGCCCGACCGCGACAAAGCCCATGAAGCCCTGGCCGGCAACCTGTGCCGCTGCACCGGCTATCGCCCGATCCTCGCCGCCGCCGAACAGGCCTGCTGCAACAAACCCCAGGATCAGTTCGACAGCCGCGAGGCCCAGACCATCGCCCGCCTCAAGGCTATCGCGCCGACGCACACCGCTGAACTCAACAGCGGCGACAAACGCTGCCTGGTGCCGCTGACCGTCGCCGACCTGGCCGACCTCTACGACGCCTACCCCCAGGCCCGCCTGCTGGCCGGTGGCACCGACCTGGCGCTGGAAGTCACGCAGTTCCACCGCACGCTGCCGGTGATGATCTACGTCGGCAATATCGACGAGATGAAGCGCATCGAGACGTTCGACGATCGCCTGGAAATCGGTGCCGCCGCCGCCCTCTCCGATTGCTACACCGCGCTGCGCCACGAATACGCGGACTTCGGCGAACTGCTGCAGCGCTTCGCCTCCCTGCAAATCCGCAACCAGGGCACCCTGGGCGGCAACATCGGCAACGCCTCGCCGATCGGCGATTCGCCGCCGCTGCTGATCGCCCTCGGCGCGCAGATCGTGCTGTGCAAGGGCAACGTCCGTCGCACCCTGGCGCTGGAAGATTACTTCATCGACTACCGCGTCACCGCACGCCAGGACAGCGAGTTCATCGAGAAGATCATCGTGCCCAAGGGCCACACGCGGTTTCGGGCGTACAAGGTATCCAAGCGCCTGGACGACGACATTTCCGCGGTGTGCGCGGCGTTCAACCTGAAGATCGACGACGGTGTGATCAGCGACGCCCGCGTCGCCTTCGGCGGTATGGCCGCCACGCCCAAACGCGCACAGCACTGCGAAACCGTGCTGATCGGCGCGCCCTGGAATGCCGCCACCGTGGAGCACGCCTGCGCCGCCCTGGCCGAGGATTTCACCCCGCTGTCGGACTTTCGCGCCAGCAAGGAATACCGCCTGCTCAGCGCGCAGAACCTGCTGCGCAAATACTTCATCGAGCTGCAAACGCCGCACATCGAAACTCGGGTGACCGCTTATGTCTAACCATCACGCCGTGGCAAAAACCCAGGCCGAACTGGCCGAGCTGTTTTCTCAGGACCTGACCTCCGGCGTCGGCCGCAGCGTCAAGCACGACAGCGCCGCCAAGCACGTATCCGGCGAAGCGCAGTACATCGACGACCGCCTGGAATTCCCCAACCAGTTGCACCTGTATGCGCGTCTGTCCGACCGCGCCCACGCCAAAATCCTCAACATCGATACCGCGCCCTGCTACGCCTTCGACGGCGTGCGTATCGTCATCACCCACGAAGACGTGCCGGGGCTCAAAGACATCGGCCCGCTGCTGCCGGGTGATCCGCTGTTGGCCATCGACACCGTGCAGTTCGTCGGCCAGGTGGTGCTGGCCGTGGCCGCCCGCGACCTGGAAACTGCGCGCAAAGCGGCGCTGGCCGCAGTGATCGAATACGAAGACCTGGAGCCGGTGCTGGACGTGGTCGAGGCCTACCGCAACCAGCATTTCGTGCTGGACAGTCACACCCATCAACGCGGCGATTCGTCGACAGCGCTGGCGGCCGCGAAGCATCGCATCCAGGGCACGCTGCATATCGGCGGCCAGGAACACTTCTACCTGGAAACCCAGATTTCCTCGGTGATGCCCACCGAAGACGGCGGCATGATCGTCTACTGCTCCACGCAAAACCCCACCGAGGTGCAGAAGCTGGTGGCCGAAGTGCTCGACGTGTCGATGAACAAGATCGTCGTCGACATGCGCCGCATGGGCGGCGGTTTCGGCGGCAAGGAGACTCAGGCCGCCAGCCCGGCGTGCCTGTGTGCGGTGGTCGCGCGCCTTACCGGGCAGCCGACCAAGATGCGTCTGCCGCGCGTCGAAGACATGCTGATGACCGGCAAGCGCCACCCCTTCTATATCGAATACGACGTCGGCTTCGACGACAGCGGGCGCTTGCACGGCATCCAGTTGGAGCTGGCGGGTAACTGCGGCTGCTCGCCGGACCTGTCGAACTCGATTGTCGACCGCGCCATGTTCCACGCCGACAACGCGTATTACCTGGGCGATGCCACGGTCAACGGCCATCGCTGCAAGACCAACACCGCGTCCAACACCGCCTATCGCGGCTTCGGCGGCCCGCAAGGGATGGTCGCCATCGAAGAAGTGATGGACGCCATCGCCCGTCATCTGGCTCTCGACCCGTTGGCGGTGCGCAAGGCCAACTATTACGGCAAGACCGAGCGCAACGTCACCCACTACTATCAGACCGTCGAACACAACCTGCTCGAAGAGATGACCGCCGAGCTTGAGGCCAGCAGCCAATACGCCGAGCGCCGCGAGGCGATCCGCCGCTACAACGCGCACAGCCCGATCCTGAAAAAAGGCCTGGCGCTGACCCCGGTGAAATTCGGCATTTCCTTCACCGCCAGCTTCCTCAACCAGGCCGGTGCGCTGATCCATATCTACACCGATGGCAGCATCCACCTGAACCACGGCGGCACCGAGATGGGCCAGGGCTTGAACACCAAGGTTGCGCAAGTGGTGGCCGAGGTGTTCCAGGTGGACATCGACCGCGTGCAGATCACCGCCACCAACACCGACAAGGTGCCCAACACCTCGCCGACCGCCGCCTCCAGCGGTGCCGACCTGAACGGCAAGGCCGCGCAGAACGCCGCCGAAACCATCAAGCAACGCCTGGTGGAATTTGCCGCGCGCCACTACGCGGTGAGCGAAGCGGACGTGGCATTCCACAACGGCCATGTGCGCGTGCGCGAGCAGATCCTGAGCTTTGAAAGCCTGATCCAGCAGGCGTATTTCGCCCAGGTGTCGTTGTCGAGCACCGGCTTCTACAAGACCCCGAAAATCTTCTACGACCGCAGCCAGGCGCGCGGTCGGCCGTTCTACTACTTCGCGTTCGGCGCGGCCTGCTGCGAAGTGATCGTCGACACCCTGACCGGCGAATACAAGATGCTGCGCACCGACATCCTCCACGACGTCGGCGCTTCGCTGAACCCGGCCATCGACACTGGCCAGGTGGAAGGCGGCTTTATCCAGGGCATGGGCTGGCTGACCATGGAAGAGCTGGTGTGGAACGACAAGGGCAAGCTGATGACGAACGGCCCGGCCAGCTACAAGATTCCGGCCGTGGCCGACATGCCCTTGGATTTGCGCGTGAAGCTGGTGGAAAACCGTAAGAACCCGGAAGACACGGTGTTCCATTCCAAGGCCGTGGGTGAGCCGCCGTTCATGCTCGGGATTGCCTCGTGGTGCGCGATCAAGGATGCGGTGGCGAGCCTGGGTGACTATCGCCACCAGCCGAACATCGATGCGCCGGCGACGCCTGAGCGGGTGTTGTGGGGCTGTGAGCAGATGCGGAAGTTGGGGGCTGCGAAGGCGGTTGAGGCTGAAACCGAGATGGCTTCGCTGTAAATCGAGGTGCTGCCATCGGGGGCAAGTCGAATCGTCGCACCGCCCCTCCCACATTTTTCACCTGTGAATACATTCAAGTATGGGAAGGGGCTTGCCCCTCCCACATTTTTGATCTGTGAATACATTCAAGTGTGGGAGGGGGCTTGCCCCCGATGACGGTAGAACTGACAACAGAAATGTTGAGGTAGACATGAACAACTGGATCAGCGCCCTCGCCAACCTGCAAAACCAAGGCGAGCCCTGCGTACTGGTCACCATCATCGAAGAGCTCGGCTCCACGCCGCGCAATACCGGTTCGAAGATGGTCATCAGTGCCGCACACACGTTCGACACCATCGGCGGCGGGCACCTGGAATACAAAGCGATGCAGATCGCCCGCGACATGCTCGCCCGCGGCCAGCAACACACCCATCTGGAGCGCTTCAGCCTCGGCGCGAGCCTGGGCCAGTGCTGCGGCGGCGCGACCGTGCTGCTGTTCGAACCCATGGGCCAGGTGCAGGCACAGATCGCCGTATTTGGCGCCGGCCACGTCGGCCGCGCCCTGGTGCCGTTGCTGGCGAGCCTGCCGTGCCGGGTGCGCTGGATCGATTCGCGCGAGCAAGAGTTCCCGGAATACATCCCACAAGGCGTGCGCAAAATCGTCAGCGAAGAACCGGTCGACGAAATTGCCGACCTGCCCGTAGGCAGTTACTGCATCGTGATGACCCACAATCACGCGCTGGACCTGGAACTCAGCGCCGCCCTGCTCAAGCGCAATGACTTTGCCTACTTCGGCCTGATCGGTTCAAAGACCAAGCGCGTCAAGTTCGAGCACCGCCTGCGGGATCGCGGCGTCGACGCCGCACAACTGCAACGCATGCGCTGTCCCATGGGCCTTAGCGAAGTGAAGGGCAAATTGCCGGTGGAAATCGCCATCTCCATCGCCGGCGAAATCATCGCCACCTATAACGCCCATTTCGGCCAGCACACCGCGAGCGCCGAACCCATTGCCCAACTGCTGCCGGCTTCGCGTCGCAGCCAAGCTATCTAAATTGAGATCACCATGCCTTCGACTCGCAAAGCCTACCGCGCCGCCATCCTGCACAGCCTCGCCGACCCCGCCGAAGTGGGGATCGAGGCGTCCTATGAGTATTTCGAAGACGGCCTGCTGGTCATCGACAACGGCCGGATCAGCGCCCTGGGCCACGCCCACGACCTGCTGCCGCACCTGCCCGCCGAGGTCGAAATCACCCACTACCAGGACGCGCTGATCACCCCCGGGCTGATCGATACGCATATCCACCTGCCGCAAACCGGCATGGTCGGCGCTTATGGCGAACAGTTGCTGGACTGGCTCAACACCTACACCTTCCCCTGCGAACGCCAGTTCGCCGACAAGGCCCATGCCGAGGACGTCGCGGAGATTTTCATCAAGGAACTGCTGCGCAACGGCACCACCACCGCGCTGGTGTTCGGCAGCGTGCATCCGCAATCGGTGCAGGCATTCTTCGAGGCCGCCGAAAAACTCGACCTGCGCATGATCGCCGGCAAGGTGATGATGGACCGCAACGCCCCCGACTACCTGACCGACACCGCCGAATCCGGCTACCAGGAGAGCAAGGCGCTGATCGAACGCTGGCACGGCAAGGGCCGCCTGCACTATGCGGTGACGCCGCGCTTCGCACCTACCAGCACGCCGCAGCAATTGGCGCTGGCCGGGCAACTGCTGGGCGAATACCCCGACCTGTACATGCAGACGCACATCAGTGAGAACAAGCAGGAAGTCGAGTGGGTCAACGAGCTGTTCCCCGAGCGCAGCGGCTACCTGGATGTGTACGACCACTACCAGCTATTGGGCGAACGCTCGGTGTTTGCCCACGGCGTGCATCTGTGCGATGACGAATGCGCGCGGTTGGCGCAGACCGGCTCGGCAGTCGCATTCTGCCCGACCTCGAACCTGTTCCTCGGCAGCGGGCTGTTCAACCTGCCGATGGCCGAGAAGCACAAACTCAACGTGGGCCTGGGCACTGACGTCGGCGGCGGCACCAGCTTCTCGTTGCTGCAGACGTTGAACGAAGCCTACAAGGTCATGCAACTGCAAGGCGCGCGACTGAGCCCGTTCAAGTCGCTGTACCTGGCCACCCTGGGCGGTGCGCGGGCGCTGCGGTTGGAGGACAAGATCGGCACGTTGCAGCCGGGTACCGATGCGGACTTCCTGGTGCTGGATTACAACGCCACGCCACTGCTCAGCTATCGCATGAAGCAGGCCAAGGACATTGCCGAGAGGTTGTTTGTATTGATGACGTTGGGGGATGACCGGGCGGTGTTGCAGACCTATGCGGCCGGCAATTTAGTCCACCAACGCTAATTTCAGATATGCCACAAACCCAAATGTGGGAGGGGGCTTGCCCCCTCCCACATTTTTTGATCGGGCTTAGAGTTTGACCGAAGAACGCCCCGGCTTCTTGCTCTGCAACAAATGCGAGAACACCGCATGCAAATCATCCGACGCGCTTTCCTCGTCGAGGTTGAGCTTGCTGTCGATATGATCCATGTGATGCATCATCAAATTCACTGCCAGCGCCGCGTCTCGGGCTTCGATCGCATCAATCAACTGACTGTGTTCATCGTAGGAACAGTGCGAACGGTTGCCGCTTTCGTACTGCGCGATGATCAATGAGGTCTGGGACACCAGGCTGCGCTGGAAGCTGATCAGCGGCGCGTTCTTCGCCGCTTCGGCCAGCTTCAGATGGAATTCGCCGGAAAGGCGGATACCGGCACCGCGATCGCCGCGGGAGAAGCTGTCGCGTTCGTCATTGACCATCTGCCGCAACTCGGCCAACTGCTCCGCCGTGGCGTGCTGCACCGCCAGCTCCGTGATCGCCCGCTCGACCAGGCGCCGGGCCAGGAACACCTGGCGCGCTTCTTCGACACTCGGGCTGGCCACCACCGCGCCGCGATTGGGCCGCAGCAGTACCACGCCTTCATGGGCCAGGCGCGACAGCGCGCGGCGAATGATGGTGCGGCTCACGCCAAAGATTTCGCCGAGTGCCTCTTCGCTCAATTTGGTACCGGGTGCCAGGCGTTGTTCGAGAATCGCCTCGAAGATATGCGCGTAGACGATATCGTCCTGGGTTCCGCTGCGGCCGGTCTTGCTGGCTCGCGGTTGTTTCTTGAGAGGTTGCAACTGTTCGTTCATGGGCACTCGGATCGGGAGAACGGCGGCGAATTAACGGTAATACGGCAACAAAGAGGCGCTGGCAAGTATCAGCTAAAATCAGCGCACATTGTACACAACCCCATGCGCCAACACACTGTACGGCTGTTTGCGAGCCCGGCTGTATTGCAATGAGTCGTTACGTTTGAGTTTAGGCTTGAATCTGCGCCTTCACTGGCAAACTCCCAGGTAAAAGGAACACCTCGCCATGACCGACGCCACCCAAGCGCCCTTGCGCCCACTGGCCGACACTTCTCCCTCGGCCATCGTCGCCGGTTTCATCGCCATGATGACCGGCTATACCAGCTCCCTGGTGCTCATGTTCCAGGCCGGCCAAGCCGCCGGTTTGACCAGCGCGCAGATTTCCTCGTGGATCTGGGCGATTTCCATCGGCATGGCGGTGTGCAGCATCGGCCTGTCCCTGCGCTACCGCACACCGATCACCATTGCCTGGTCGACACCCGGCGCAGCGCTGTTGATCACCAGCCTCGGCGGCGTCAGTTACGGCGAAGCCATCGGCGCCTACATCACCTGCGCGGTGCTGGTGACGCTCTGCGGGCTGACCGGCAGCTTCGAAAAACTGGTCAGACGCATCCCGGCGTCGCTGGCGGCGGCGTTGCTGGCGGGGATTCTGTTCAAGATCGGCAGCGAGATTTTCGTCGCCGCGCAGCATCGCACCGGCCTGGTGCTGGGGATGTTTTTCACCTACCTGCTCATCAAACGCCTGTCGCCGCGGTATGCGGTGCTCGCCGCGCTGGTGATCGGCAGCGTGCTGTCCGGGCTGATGGGGCTCCTGGATTTCAGCGGTTTTCACCTGGAAGTGGCAACGCCGGTCTGGACCACGCCGCACTTCTCGCTGGCGGCGACCATCAGCATCGGCATCCCGCTGTTCGTGGTGGCGATGACCTCGCAGAACATGCCGGGTGTCGCAGTGTTGCGCGCCGACGGCTATAACGTGCCAGCGTCGCCGCTGATCACCGCCACCGGCCTGGCCTCGCTGGTGTTGGCGCCGTTCGGCTCCCACGGCATCAACCTGGCGGCGATCAGTGCGGCGATCTGCACCGGGCCCCACGCCCATGAAGACCGTAACAAGCGCTACACGGCGGCAGTCTGGTGTGGCGTGTTCTACGGCATTGCCGGGGTGTTCGGCGCCACATTGGCGGCCTTGTTCGCAGCATTGCCCAAGGAACTGGTGCTGTCGATTGCGGCATTGGCGTTGTTTGGCTCGATCATCAATGGCTTGAGCATCGCCATGAATGAGCCGAAGGAACGGGAAGCGGCGCTGATCACCTTTATGGTCACCGCGTCAGGCTTGACGTTGTTTTCCATCGGGTCGGCGTTTTGGGGGATCGTGGCGGGGGTGTTGACGCTGCTGATTCTGAACTGGCGCAAGGCATAAAAAAACGGCGACCCTCAGGTCGCCGTTTTGTTTAGTATCACTTAGCCGCGTTGATCGGCTTTTCCGGATACCACACGTCCATCAACGGGCTGACTTCAGCCTTGGTCAGCTCGGAACGGGTTTTCAGCCAGGCGTCAACGGCAGCACGCTGCGCTTCGGAGACCGAGCCACGCTTCTGCAGGCAAACCAGACCGTAGTCATCGCCGCCGACATAGCCCAGACCGTTGGCTTCCATGGCTTCTTTGATGAATGCTTCGAGGAAAGCGTCGATAGCTTCTTCACTCAGGCCTTCGTTGAAGTCCAGGTTCAGTTCGAAACCCAGCTCTTGAAATTCATCAACGCACAGTTTTTTGCGCAGACGCTGGGAACGGTTAGTCGCCATTGGAACAATCCTCATAAGTAATAACGGGCGGCACTTTAGCAGCTTAAGGCAGCGATTGCCCGACTCTCTGGGACAGGCGGCGAAATGCCTGGAAAAAAAACCCCGATTAGCAGCTATCGTTCAGCTACAAGTGGTTCCAGCTTGGGGCATAATGCCGACACTTTCATGACTACTGAGGGATTTTCTTACATACCCCTCGCCTTTTTCACCCTCCTCAGCAGTAGGGTTTTATTCCTTATGATCAAATCTTTGCGTCCATTGCTCCTTGCCGGCGTTCTCCTGCCGCTGGCTTTTTCCGCCACCGCCACCCCGATCAATAACACCCTGCCACCCAACGTTGCACAGGCCCTGCAGAAGGCCAAGTTGCAGAACACCGCATTGTCCCTGGTGATGCTGCCGTTGAACGGCCCCGGCACCCCCACCGTCTTCAATGCCGACGTCTCGGTGAACCCGGCCTCCACCATGAAGCTGGTCACCACCTACGCAGCCCTGGAAATGCTCGGCCCCAACCACCAGTGGAAGACCGAGTTCTACACCGACGGCACCCTCAGCGGTGGTGTATTGCGCGGCAACCTGTACCTCAAGGGCGGCGGCGATCCCAAGCTGAACATGGAAAAACTCTGGCTGCTGATGCGCGACCTGCGGGCCAATGGCGTGCAGCAAGTCACCGGCGATCTGGTGCTGGACCGTAGCTTCTTTATCCCGCCGCAACTGCCGGAGTTCAATGACGACGGCAATGACGAGAACAAACCGTTCCTGGTCAAGCCCGATGCCTTGCTGGTCAACCTCAAGGCCCTGCGCTTCGTGACCCGCAACGATTCCGGACGCGTGATCGTGTCGGTCGAGCCGCCGATCGCCAGCATTCGCATCGACAATCAGGTCAAGGCGTCCAACGCCAAGCAATGTACCGGCGACGTGCGCTACAACCCGGTGACGGCGGCGGATGGCAGCATCACCGTGACCGTCAGCGGCCAGTTGGGCGATGGCTGCAGCTCGCAGACCTACTTGTCGTTGCTCGACCACGCCACGTACACCGCCGGCGCCGTGCGGGCGATCTGGCAGGAATTGGGCGGCACCATCCAGGGCCGTGACATCCAGGCACCGGTGCCCAAGGACGCCAAGGTACTGGCGCGGGCCTTCTCACCGGACCTGGCGGAAATCATCCGCGACATCAACAAATACAGTAACAACACCATGGCCCAGCAGTTGTTCCTGAGCCTGGGCGCGCAGTTCCGCAACGACGCCGACGGCGACGATGCCAAGGCCGCGCAACGCGTGGTACGCCAGTGGCTGGCGAAAAAAGGCATCACCTCACCGCACTTGGTGATGGAGAACGGTTCGGGCCTGTCCCGTGCCGAACGCGTCAGCGCGCGTGAGATGGCGGCCATGTTGCAAGCCGCGTGGAGAAGCCCCTACGCCGCGGAATACATCAGCTCGATGCCAATCGCCGGCACCGACGGCACCATGCGTAAACGCCTGAAGACCACCGCCATGCGCGGTGAAGCCCACGTCAAGACCGGTACCTTGAACACCGTGCGCGCCATCGCCGGGTTCAGCCGCGACAACAACGGCAATACCTGGGTGGTGGTGGCGATCCTCAACGATCCGAAGCCGTGGGGTGCGTCGTCGGTGCTCGACCAGGTGCTGCTGGACCTGTACCGCCAGCCAAAGCTGGCGGCAGCGGCGCCAGTCCTCTAGACACCGCCACAACCTGTGGGCAAACCCGCGCCCACAGGTTGTGTACGACGTCGACATTCACACCGGCAAGCGTTCCGCTTCGACCCGATCCCTGCCCGCCTGCTTGGCCACGTACACCGCCGAATCCGCGCGCAGCAGTAACCCGTCGATCCCCTCATCGACCCGCCAACTGGCCACCCCGAAGCTGGCGGTGACGACTCCCACCGTCCCCATCGGCGCATCGCGCAGCGCCCGCCATAGCTCCATCGCCAAACCGTAGGCCTGGGCGCCGTCGGTGTTGGGGCACAACACCATGAACTCCTCGCCACCCAGGCGACAGAACACATCGGTGCGGCGCAAGCGCTGGCTGATGCGCTTGCACAGTTCCTGCAACACCCCGTCGCCGACCGCATGGCCGTACTGGTCGTTGATACGCTTGAAGTGATCGATATCCAGCATGATCACCGACAACGCCCCCGAGGTGCGATTGAGGCGGACCATCTCAGCCTTGAGACGATCCTGGAAATACCGACGGTTATGGATCCCGGTGAGGGCATCGGTGATGGACAGCGCGCGCAGTTCTTCTTCCACGCGCTTGAGATCGGAAATGTCCGACACATAGCCATGCCACAGCGTACCGCCGCCCGGCAGTTCTTCCGGCGTGGCCTCACCGCGGATCCAGCGCAGGCCCCGTTGCGGCAGTTGCACGCGGTACTCTTCGCGCCAGTGGCTCAATTGCAGCGCGGATAAGCGGATCGACGCACGCACCCGCTCGACGTCCAGCGGGTGGATGCGCTCCAAGACCTGCGTTGCATCCCGTTGCAGCACCCCTGTGTCGATCTCATAGATATCGCGCATGCCATCACTGGCGTAGACAAACCGCCACTTGTCCTGGGGTTCCAGAGTGAATTGGAAGATCCCGCCCGGGACATGGGCGCTGAGTTTTTTCAGCAGACGGTCGCGCACGGCCAGGGCCTCGTAGGCGCGTTTTTGCTCGGTGACATCCAGGTACATCGCCAGGTGCCCGACCCATAAGCCATGGTCATCCAGCAACACGGTGCCCAACATATTCACCGTCAAACGGCTGCCATCCTCGCGCACCAAGGTCCACTCGCGCGCCTCGTGCGGGCTGCCCGGGCTCTCCACCAGCATCGCCTGGCTCGGCGGGATTCGCCGGCCCAACGCAATGCTCAGACTCGCCGCACGCACATCCAGCTCCGCCGCCACATGCAGGCTCTCCAGGGTCGAGCGGCCGAGTATGTGCTCGGCCTTGAACCCCAGCATCTGCTCGGCACCGGCGTTGAAGGTGTTGATCACGCCGTGCAAGTCGGTGGCAATGATCGCAACCTGCGTCGCGGCGTTCAGCACACTGCGTAACTGGCCATGGGCGCTGCGCAGTTCCTGCTCGCGCAGGCGTAGCTGCACGGTACGCTGCTCCACCAGTTTCAAGGCGCGCTGACGCTGGCTGACCAACATATAGAGCAAGACACTGAGCAACAGGCTGAAGAGCCCGCCCACGGCCAGGATCGGGACCAACGACGAGCCGTTGCCCTGTTCGAACACCTGGCTGGGGCGCAGGTTCAGGGCGTAGACATGATCGCCGAGGGTGAGGCGACGCGCGGCGACCAGATCGCTGTCGGCCAGGGCATTGCTGGATTCGTACAACAGGCGCCCTTGCTGGTCGGAAGTGTCGACGATCTGCGTCACCAGATTATCGCGATCCGACTTGGGCAAGCCGTCGGCCATCAACTGGCGCATGCTGATCACGGCCATCACAAAGCCGTAGGGTTCTGTTCCGCCTGGGGAGACGACCGGCGCGACCAATAACACGCCGGTGGCATAGGCCGGCTCCACCCCCACCAACTGCATGGGCTGGGACACGGCCAGCTTGCCGCTCGCTTGTGCGCGCTCCAGGGTCGAGCGCCGCAGCGGCTGGGCCAGCAGGTCAAAGCCCAGCGGCGAACCGAGCAGGCTTCGGGTCTGGCTGTACAGGACCGGCACGTATTCATCGCGCTCCGCCGCCGGGGCCAACTCACCGCGTGAATTCAGTTCCCGTATGCTGAACGGCAGACCGCGCTGGCGCGATACGTCCTGTTCAAACTGAGCGCGCTGATCACGCATAACCCGCGGCGCCCAGGCATAGGCCCGGGAACGCAGCAGCAAAGGCTGGGCGAAACCGTCGAACTCGTCGCGGGACACATCATTGGAATTGACGAAGAAGCGTTGCAGGCTGGTCAGGCGTTGCTCCTGGTCCTCGAAACGCTCCTGCAGACGGGTGAATCGCTCATTGACCAACAGCTGGAAACGCTGGCGCCCCTGCTGTTGATAGAGGTCGGATGTCGCCCAGGCGACGATGATCGTCAAGGCGCTACCGCCCAGAAACACCACCAATGCCATCAACCAAGCCGATACCTGCTCATTGATAAAACCTAGGATCTTCGGGCGAACGGCTTGCAACGGCATAGGCAACACTCACAACGCCAGCGTGTGGGGGGATCACTTTGGCCGGACATTTAGTTATAGCGAGCGGCCCTCCGTTTGACCAGCGTAAAAAAGCCGCAAGACCGGATAATTCCAGGCTTGCGGCTGATGAGTGGAGCAATCAGCGAGCAGTGATTTTCCAGGCCCGATGGATCTTCGCGTTACGCGCAAAATCCGGGTCGAGGGTCTTGTCGCTGATCTCCTCGACCGCGTAGCGTTCGCTGAGGTTGTCCTCAAGCACGAACTTGCGGAAGTTGTTCGAGAAGTACAGCACGCCGCCCGGTGCCAGGCGCGCCATGGCGAGGTCGAGCAGTTGCACGTGGTCGCGCTGCACGTCGAAGATCCCTTCCATGCGCTTGGAGTTGGAGAAGGTCGGCGGGTCGATGAAGATCAGGTCGAACTCATCGCGACTGGCTTCCAACCACGCCATCACATCACCCTGCTCCAGGCGGTTCTTGTCGGAGAAACCGTTGAGGGAGAAGTTGCGGCGCGCCCAGTCCAGGTAGGTCTTGGACAGGTCGACGCTGGTCGTGGTGCGCGCGCCGCCCTTGGCCGCATGCACGCTGGCGGTGGCGGTGTAGCAATACAGGTTGAGGAAACGCTTGCCGGCCGCCTCTTTCTGGATACGCATACGCATCGGCCGGTGGTCGAGGAACAGGCCGGTGTCGAGGTAGTCGGTGAGGTTGACCAGCAGCTTCACGCCGCCTTCGCTGACCTCGGTGAACTTGCCCTGGGCGCTCTGGCGTTCGTACTGCTTGGTGCCGCTCTGACGCTCGCGGCGCTTGACCACCACGCGGCTCTTGTCGATGTTCAGCGCCTGGGGAATGGCCGCCAATGCGTCGAACATGCGCGCGGAGGCTTTTTCCGGGTCGATGGATTTCGGCGCGGCGTATTCCTGCACGTGGACCCAATCGTGATACAGGTCGATGGCCATGGAATATTCCGGCATGTCGGCATCGTAGACGCGGTAGCAATCCACGCCCTCACGCTTGGCCCACTTGCCCAGTTGCTTGAGGTTCTTTTGCAGGCGGTTGGCAAACATCTGCCCGCCTTCGCTCAGGCGCGCCTGTTCGACCACGGGGGCCGGCGCCGGTGCAGGTTTGATCGGGTTGCCGTTCTTGTTGTACTGACGCTCTTGCGGCTCGGTCGGGGCCTGGTCGTAGGCGGCTTGTTCACGTTCGGCCTGGCGCTGCTCCGGGGTGCGGCGCTCGCCGGTGACGAACTGGTCCGGGTTGACCTTGATCAGCAGCAATTTGCACGGCAAAGCGCCGTTCCAGAACGAATACTGCTTGTGACTGCGGATGCCCATGCGCTTGCCCAGGTCCGGCGCGCCGGTGAACACCGCCGCCTCCCAGCCCATGCACGCCTGGCGCAGACGCTCGCCGAGGTTCTGGTAGAGGTACAACAGGCTCGCTTCGTCGCCCAGCCGCTCGCCGTAGGGCGGGTTGCAGATCACCAGGCCTTTCTGGTTCTGGTCCGGGCGCGGCTCGAACGTGCCGACTTCGCCCTGGTACACCTTGATCCAATGGCTGAGACCGGCACGCTCGATGTTGTTGCGAGCAGGCTGGATCAAGCGCGGATCGGCTTCGTAGCCGCGAATCCACAACGGCGGCTTGTTCATGCCGATGGCAGCGCGCTCGCTGGCCTCGGTGTGCAGTTTCTTCCACAACGCCGGGACGTGACCGAGCCAGGTGGTGAAACCCCACAGTTCGCGATTGAGGTTGGGCGCCATATCGGCGGCGATCATCGCGCCTTCCACCAGGAAGGTGCCGACGCCGCACATCGGGTCGGTCAACGCGCCGCCTTCCGCAGCGATGCGCGGCCAGCCGGCACGGATCAGGATGGCTGCAGCGAGGTTTTCCTTCAACGGTGCCGCACCCTGCTGCAGGCGGTAACCGCGCTGGTGCAGGCTGTGGCCGGACAGGTCGAGGGAGAGGATCGCTTCGCCACGGTCCAGGCGCAGGTGGATGCGCAGGTCCGGGTTGATCTTGTCGATGGACGGACGCTCGCCGGTCGGGGTGCGCAGCTTGTCGACAATCGCATCCTTGACCTTCAGCGCGCCGAAGTGGGTGTTGTCGATGCCCGAGCCGTGACCGCTGAACTCCACCGCCAGGCTGCCGTCCGGGACCATGTGATCGGCCCAGTCGATATCCAGCACGCCATGGTAGAGGTCTTCGGCGTCCTTCATCGGGAAGCGCTTGAGGACCAGCAACACGCGGTTGGCCAGGCGCGACCAGAGGCACAGGCGGTAGGCGGTTTCCATGTCGGCCATGCCGCGCACGGCCGAGGTGTGCTCGCGGGCTTCCTCAAGGCCAAGCCCGACGGCTTCCTCGATCAGCAGGCCTTCGAGGCCCTTGGGGCAGGTGAGGAAGAGTTCAAAACGGTCCGACATGGGCAATCCAGGCTTTTCAGCAATAAATGAACGGGCGACGCATCGCCGGCTCGGTTTTCAATCAAGCACTTTTCTTGAAGAGTGCCCGCGTGGCACGAATGTGCCGTCCCACCCCGTCTGGCGGGCCTGTGGGCCTTGATTGACGGGGCAGAGAGATAAGTGATGCAACAAAAAGAAATATTCAGACCCTTCGTCGAATAATAACCGACTGCAACGGGCGGGCTTTTTCAGCAAGGGATTAAGCCATTCTCTTCGTAAGGCACATCATAGCCGGCTTTGCCCAATAAAAGGGGCGAAAAGCCATCCCAGCTTATGGCTATAACATCGTTATTGTTACGTGCTTATGACAAAACGATCATTGAATCCATGTGACCTATTGGTTAGAACTCAACACAGGTCAGCGCCACAACGACGCTGGCACATTGGCTCGCCACGCCGGCAGCGGGCCGCACCAACGGCAGAAAAACTCTGCCCGGCCTCAGACGAGGCCGAAGGATATCAAGACAGTCAACAAGTGAGGGAAACACCCTATGAGAAGACTTAAGCGTGATCCGTTGGAAAGAGCATTTTTACGCGGATATCAATACGGCGTTCATGGCAAATCCCGTGAGCTTTGCCCATTTACTCTACCGTCGGTACGCCAAGCCTGGATCAACGGCTGGCGAGAAGGACGCGGCGACAACTGGGACGGTATGACAGGCACTGCGGGCATCCACAGACTCAACGAACTTCACGCGGTCGGCTAATCAAGGGCATTCAATTCCGACACCAGCACGAATATAGCTAACGACTTAACCACGCACGCCCTATCCAGGCGGCGGGCTTCGGCCCAGGGGCTCCTCTTGAGGAGCCCTTTTTATTGAGCGTGTGTCAGGCCTTTTTGGGCAATGCCGCGATCGCGTCCACCGCCTCGCGAATCAGCGCCGGGCCTTTGTAGATAAAGCCGGAATACAGCTGCACCAGGCTCGCGCCAGCGGCGATCTTCTCGGCCGCGTGCTTGCCTTCGGTGATACCGCCGACCGCGATGATCGGCAAACGCCCGGCCAGCTCGGCGGCCAGCACCTTGACGATGTGCGTGCTCTTGTCACGTACCGGAGCGCCCGACAAGCCGCCCGCTTCGTCGCCATGGGCCAGGCCTTCAACGCCGACACGGCTGAGGGTGGTGTTGGTGGCAATCACCGCATCCATGCCTGACTCCACCAGCGCCTGGGCAACCAGCACGGTTTCTTCATCCGTCATGTCCGGGGCGATCTTGATCGCCAACGGCACACGCTTGCCATGGCGCACGGCGAGGTCTTCCTGGCGCAGGCGCAAGGCTTCGAGCAATTGCTTGAGGGAATCACCGAACTGCAGGCTGCGCAGGCCCGGGGTGTTGGGCGAGCTGACGTTCACCGTGACGTAGCTGGCGTGGGCGTAGACCTTGTCCAGGCAGATCAGGTAGTCATCCACCGCGCGCTCCACCGGCGTGTCGAAATTCTTGCCAATATTGATCCCGAGGACGCCCTTGTACTTCGCCGCCTGGACCCGCGACAGCAGGTGATCGACACCGAGGTTGTTGAAGCCCATGCGGTTGATGATCGCCTCGGCCTCCGGCAGGCGAAAGATGCGCGGCTTGGGGTTGCCCGGTTGAGGGCGCGGGGTCACGGTGCCGATTTCGACGAAACCGAAACCCAACTGCGCAAAGCCATCGATGGCCGTACCGTTCTTGTCCAGGCCGGCAGCCAGCCCGACCGGGTTGGGAAAGTCGAGCCCCATCACCGAAACCGGCATTTTCGCCGGTGCCTTGCATACCAGGCCATTGAGCCCCAGGCGGCCACCGGCACCGATCAGGTCCAGGGACAGATCATGGGAAGTCTCCGGGGAGAGTTTGAACAACAGCTGGCGGGCCAGGGTATACATGGGCGGGCTAGACTCGGATGGCGGCGATAAGTGGCGGCGATTATAGCCGGGCTGGCGGCCTGCGTGCGAGGCGTGCCGCCCAATCGTCAGTAGCGATGCGCGACCAACGCTTCGTAACGGGCCCAGACCTTCTGTGCGTACTGCAAGCGCAACGCCTCACGCTGTGGACCAGGCCCCGGGCCTGCGTTATAGGCGCCGATGGCCGTCCAGTTATAGCCGAAGCGCTGAACGAACTCGGCAAGAATCGAGGCCCCGACCTCTATTGACAGGCACGGCTCACTCAACAGCCGGTCTTCGGTGATGCCTAATTTGAGCAAGCGGGGCAAGTGAACGCTGTTGATCTGCATCAGGCCGATATCGCGGGAGCCATTGCGATTGTTGTAATTCATCGCGCCCGCACGGTAACCCGACTCTACGGCAGCAATGGCTTGCAGCAATTCCGGCTCAAGATCGTAGCGACTGGCCACCTCATCCCAACAATACGCCAGCGCCTTATTGCTGCCCATCAGCACCACCAGCAACAGGCCCTTGCGCCACGCATTGCGCATCCCGAGGCTACCTGCCACAGGCCGAACAAACGGCGATGGGCGGCAATGAGGCGCGCTCGGCTGGCCGCACCGGGCATGTAAAGCGATAGCCCCTGCCATAGATCGTCTTGATAAACCCTTTGTCGGCGCGCAGATGTTTACGCAACGAATAAATGCAGCGTGTCAGCGATTCCTCCGACACCTCCCCCTGGCGCCAAGCCATTTCAAGCAAACAGTCTTTGGTCATCAGCGCACCACCGGACACCAACAACAAGCGCAGCACTTGCCATTCCTTGGGCGGCAACTGGATATCCACGCCCTCGCCGGTCAAGCGTCCATCGCCATGCAGGGTCCAGCGGCCAAAGACCAGGGAAATCGTCATCCCTCCATCATTCACCACGGCCATACACACCTCTGCATCCAACCACTGACATTGAAATCCTGATTTCCAGAAATGGCGCATACGCCGACTGCACGACTATAAAAAAAGCCTCCCCGAGCCACCCTAGGAGAAAGCCCATATCAGCAGGGCTTTCCGGAATCGCCTTGTAAGAAATCTCACTGGAACTGATAACTAAGGCGATACCCACTCCTGGTAGACCTCAAGCAGCTCAACCCCCAGGCGGTCTTCCAACTGCACCAGCTCGCCCAGAGCCAGTAACTGACCGTTGACGCGCACTTCCACGCAATGGATGACCTCCGGTGCCAGCGGCAGCACTTTCCCCGGTGCAAACAACGCCAGCCGCTTGCGCGTGATCAGTTGTTCCTGCAAAAGAATTTCCAGATGCATGACGAGCGCCTACCTCATTGATCGACATCGCGAATCGACCGCACAAACGCACGGTGCACCCGTTCGTATTGCGGCTGAGTCAGCGGTGGCGGCCCGACGGTGCCATCCAGGGTCTTGAGCTCGTTGCCCACGGCCCGGGCCTGAATCACAAACAGCCGTACTTCGGCACGCTGGCCACGCGCAGTGGCACGCCCCTGCGCATCAACATCCCGGCGAAACCCGCCCAACCACAGGCGTTTCCCCTGCGGCATCCGAACGACACTGCTGACGCTGACCCGCCCGACTGCGGTCATTTTCTGACGCCGCCCCGCCTCGCCCATCTGGCGGTCATCCTCAAGGCTCAGCAGCATCTCGATCTCGTTCGCCTCGGCAAACCGCGGCAACGCGCTGACCTGGGTGCCATAGCGTATGGGTTTCCAGTCGGTGCGAGCGACGGCGGGCCCCGGCACGTAGAGTGTGTGGTTATCCTGGAACACCGCAGGAACGTTCTCCTGGGTGAGAATCACCGGCAGTGTCACCACCCGCGCGCGCCGTCGTCGCTCCAGCACGGCGATCTGCGCCATCAGGCGATTGTCCTCCAACGGCTCCAACACCCGGGTCGCCGAAGTTGATGTGTGGGTTTCCTCGGCCCAGGCCTGGTCGATTTTCTTCAGTTCGTCACGGTCCACGTCCACCAGCCACAGCGAAACCTCGATCGCGCGCTTGGGCACATCCAGCTCCGCCACCAATTGTTCGATAAAACGCACCTGGGCAGGCTTGCCCTTGATCAGCAGGCTGTTGGTATCCGGGTAAGGAATCACGGCCAGGCTCTTGTCGGCCAGCAAGCCGGGCGGCCGTTGCGCGGGCGCCTGTTGTTCGCGGGAAAGCACGGTCTCGATCAGCGACGCCATGCCCGGCACATTGACCTTTTCCTCGCCCATGACGTACTCGCGGTCCGCCACATGGGTATTGAGCACCTGCACCACGCCAAACGCCTGCTGGCCCACACGGAGCGCGGCCCGCTGGCGGTCCATCAATTGCGTAAGGTGCAGCACCTGGTCGACATAGTTCGCCGGCCCGGACACATAGAACATCCGGCCCCCGCTCTCCCGCAGCGGGTAGCGGGACTCATCGAGCCCCGAGCGACGCATGAACTCGCGCAGCCTTGAGACGGAAATATGCCGCAGCGTCACCGCCGAGCTCTTCGCTTCATCTGCTGCGTAGAGGTAGAGCACCTGCCCGTCGCTGTACCAGATCAGGTGATGCTGCTCGGCTACCGCCTCCAGCACCTGCTGTGCCCGGCTGAAATCGTAGGTTCCGTCAACGCGTTGCCGAGCCGCCGCCCGGCTGACAACGACCGGCAGGCCGAGAGGCAGCGACAACGCGCTGAAAAACGTGTGCAGGCTTTCGTCCCGCGCCTGGTAAGTCTCACCCCGGGCAGACGCACAGCCCAGCATCAACACCGCGTAAAACAGCCAGCGGCACAGCCGATGGGCGGCCATCGTTGTCGGAGAATCAGCGTACACCGTGGGGTTTCCTGGGCAGTCTGGCATAGGGAAGCGGCCATACTGAAAGCCTGTGGCGTTTCAATCTTGATGGAAAGTTGACGGCGTAACACGCCGTTCCGCCCGTGGCATGTGCCTTGCTATGCACTCTGTATCAGAGCGCGCGCCAACGTCGGAGCGGGCTTACGGACAAAGGCGTCGTTACCCGCAATGGCTCGCGCCGCCATCTGAGGGAGCGACGCTTTTTTTTGAACGAAAAGGTAGGTGTTGATGAACGATTCGGACGGCAACAGCCCGATAAACGACCCGCTGGCCTGGGTCAACGGCAGTGACGCCCCGGAAAAGAGCAGCCTCGACCTGGGCTTCATGGCCTTGAGCGACTGCGCCTCGCTGGTGGTCGCGGCCACCCAGGGCTTCGCGCAACCCTATGGCTTGACACTGAACCTCAAGCGTCAGTCGTCGTGGGCCAACCTGCGCGACAAACTGGTCAGCGGCGAACTGGATGCCGCCCACAGCCTGTATGGGCTGATCTACGCCGTACACCTGGGCATCGGCGGCGTGGCCGCCACCGATATGGCGGTACTGATGGGGCTGAACCAGAACGGGCAGAGCATCAACCTGTCCCACGACCTGCAACAGCAAGGGGTGGTCACTCCTGAGGCACTGGATCGCCACGTGCACCAAAGCCGAACAAAACTGACCTTCGCCCAGACGTTTCCCACAGGCACCCACGCCATGTGGCTGTATTACTGGCTGGCGAGCCAAGGTATCCATCCATTGCAGGATGTGAACAGTGTGGTGGTACCGCCGCCGCAAATGGTGGCGCACCTATTGGCCGGGCGCATCGACGGTTTTTGTGTCGGTGAACCCTGGAGCGCCAGTGCGGTGAAGCAGAACCAGGGCTTCACCCTGGCGACCAGCCAGGCGATCTGGCCGGACCACCCGGAAAAGGTGCTCGGCTGCACCCAAGCGTTCGTCGACCAATACCCCAACACCGCCCGCGTACTGGTGATGGCGATTCTGGAGGCCAGCCGCTTTATCGAGGCGAGCCACGAAAACCGCCGTTCCACCGCGCAGCTGCTCAGCGCCCGCGAGTACCTCGACGCGCCACTCGACTGCATCGAGCCGCGTCTGCTCGGGACTTACGACGATGGGCTTGGCAACCAGTGGCAAGATCCCCACGCACTGCGCTTTTTCGCCGATGGCGAGGTGAACGTGCCCTACCTCTCCGACGGCATGTGGTTCATGACCCAGTTTCGCCGCTGGGGCCTGTTGCGCGAAGACCCGGACTACCTCGGCATTGCCCGCCAAGTGCAGCAACTGGAGCTGTATCGCCAGGCAGCCGATGCCGTCGGCGTCACCGCGAACGCCCAGGACATGCGCAGCAGCCAACTGATCGACGGCAAGATCTGGGATGGCTCCGCCCCCGCCGCCTACGCCCGCAGCTTCCGCCTGCATGCCCTGGCCGACCACACCAGCCGCCACGCCTTGCGCTGACAGGAGGACCGATATGTTGCGAATCCTGTTGATCAACGACACACCGCGCAAGGTCGGGCGCCTCAAGGCGGCACTGACCGAGGCCGGGTTTGAGGTGATCGATGAGTCGGGCCTGACCATCGATCTGCCTGCGCGCGTCGAAACGGTGCGGCCGGACGTAATCCTGATCGATACCGAGTCACCCGGCCGCGATGTGATGGAGCAAGTGGTGCTGGTCAGCCGCGACCGACCGCGTCCGATCGTGATGTTTACCGACGAACACGACCCGGACGTCATGCGCCAGGCCATCAAATCCGGCGTCAGCGCCTACATTGTCGAAGGTATCCAGGCCCAACGCCTGCAGCCGATCCTCGACGTGGCCATGGCCCGCTTCGAAAGCGACCAGGCCCTGCGCGCCCAGCTGCAGGCCCGCGATCAACAGCTGGCCGAGCGCAAGCGCATCGAACTGGCCAAAGGCATGCTGATGAAAATGAAGAACTGCAACGAGGAAGAGGCCTACACCCTGATGCGCCGCCAGGCCATGAGCCGCCAGCAGAAACTGATCCAGGTGGCGGAGCAGATCATCGCCATGAGCGAGTTGCTGGGCTAACCCTCCTCGACAGCGGCTACGGCAGATTGGCCCAGGACTTGCTAAGTATTCAATACAGGTAACCAACGGCGGTTGCCCCTTCACGACAAAGACGTCGCACACCCGGTTTGCCCTCGCGGACCCGGTGGCGGCGTTTTTTTGTTTTGGCCCTTTGACACAGGGCCGGTGGGGCGGCCGTAGCCGGCTGTTCCATCACCAGGCCTTCTTACAAGACTCCCAACCGTTGAGGTGCGTGATGAAATCAAGCTTCTGGAAATCCGGGCACACCCCGACCCTGTTTGCCGCGTTCCTGTATTTCGACCTGAGCTTCATGGTCTGGTACCTACTGGGCCCGCTGGCGGTGCAGATTGCCGCCGACCTGCACCTGACCACGCAACAACGCGGCCTGGTGGTGGCGACCCCCATCCTGGCAGGCGCGGTGCTGCGTTTTCTGATGGGCATGCTGGCGGACAGACTCTCGCCCAAGACCGCCGGGCTGATCGGCCAGGTGATTGTGATCGCCGCACTCTTCGGCGCCTGGAAACTCGGCATCCACAGCTATGAACAAGCCCTGTTGCTGGGGCTGTGCCTGGGGATGGCCGGAGCGTCCTTCGCGGTCGCCCTACCGTTGGCGTCCCAGTGGTATCCCGCGGAGCACCAGGGCAAAGCCATGGGCATCGCCGGCGCTGGCAACTCGGGCACTGTGTTCGCAGCCATATTGGCACCGGTACTCGCGGCGGCGTTCGGCTGGAGCAATGTGTTCGGTTTCGCCCTGATTCCGTTGATCCTGACCCTGATCATCTTCGCCTGGCTTGCGCGCAATGCCCCCGAACGCCCGAAGGCCAAATCCATGGCCGATTACTTCAAGGCCCTCGGCGACCGTGACAGCTGGTGGTTCATGTTTTTCTACAGCGTGACCT
Source organism: Pseudomonas veronii (assembly GCF_002028325.1). Classification (NCBI taxonomy): domain Bacteria; kingdom Pseudomonadati; phylum Pseudomonadota; class Gammaproteobacteria; order Pseudomonadales; family Pseudomonadaceae; genus Pseudomonas; species Pseudomonas veronii. Next base: position 5,175,641 of record NZ_CP018420.1, read on the forward strand.
TCGGCGGCTTTATCGGCCTGGCCAGCGCCCTGCCCGGCTACTTCAACGACCAATACGGCCTGAGCCCGGTGACCGCCGGCTACTACACCGCCGCCTGCGTGTTCGGCGGTAGCCTGATGCGCCCACTCGGCGGCGCCCTGGCCGACCGATTCGGCGGGATTCGCACGTTGCTGGGCATGTACAGCGTGGCGGCGATCTGCATCGCTGCGGTGGGTTTCAACTTGCCCAGCTCCTACGCGGCCCTGGCACTGTTCGTCTGCACCATGCTCGGCCTTGGCGCCGGTAATGGCGCGGTGTTCCAGTTGGTGCCCCAGCGTTTCCGCCGTGAGATCGGCGTAATGACCGGCCTGATCGGCATGGCCGGCGGTATCGGCGGCTTCGCCCTGGCAGCAGGCATGGGTGCGATCAAACAAAGCACCGGCAGCTATCAACTGGCCCTGTGGTTGTTCGCCAGCCTTGGCGTACTGGCCTGGTTCGGCCTGCACGGCGTCAAGCGCCGCTGGAGAACCACCTGGGGCTCGGCTGCCGTGACCGCCGCGCGCGTCTGATGAGCCTGCACCTGAGCGTCGCCCAGGCCAGCACCATCGGCCCGCGCGCCGAGAACCAGGACGCCCTGCGCGTGGTCACGCCCCTGGCGGAGCTGGCCGCGAGCAAGGGTTACCTGTGCGCCATCGCCGACGGTGTCAGCCAATGCGCCGACGGCGGTCTGGCCGCACGCTCGACCTTGCAGGCGCTGGCCCTGGACTATTACGCCACGCCGCAAACCTGGGGTGTGGCCCAGGCGCTCGAACGTCTGTTGCTGGCGCAGAATCGCTGGCTGCGGGCCAATGGCGGTGGCCAGCCGTTGCTGACCACCCTCAGTGCCCTGGTGTTTCGCGGGCAACGCTTCACCTTGGCCCACGTCGGCGACTGCCGGGCGTATCGCTGGCTGGACGGCGAATTGCAGCGCATCAGCGAAGATCATGTATGGGAACAGCCGGGCATGCAGCATGTGCTCAAGCGCGCGCTCGGCCTGGATCAACACCTGGTGCTGGATTTTCTCGACGGCCAATTGCGCGAGGGCGAATGCTTCCTGCTGCTCAGCGATGGGGTGTGGGCGACTTTGGGTGATCACAGCATCAGTGCGATCCTGCGCGAGCAGACCGACCTCGATCTGGCGGTACACACCCTGGTCACCACCGCACACCTGGCCGGCAGCCAGGACAACGCCAGTGCCCTGCTGGTACGCATCGATAAACTCGGCGCCGCGACCCTGGGCGACGCGCTGGTGCAATTGCAGCAATGGCCGCTGCCACCCGCGCTGAAAGCCGGGCAACAGTTCGAAGGCTGGCAGGTGGAAAGCGTATTGGCGCAGAGCCGCCAGTCGTTGCTGTACCGGGTCCGCGATGCCCAGCAGCAACCCTGGTTGCTGAAAACCCTGCCCCTCAGCCGTGACGATGACAACGACGCCGGTCAAGCCTTGCTGTCGGAGGAATGGTTTCTGCGGCGGGTGGCCGGGCGCGCGTTTCCTGAAGTCCACGCGGCCAGCGGGCGTCAGCACTTGTACTACGTGATGCGTGAATATCCGGGGCAAACCCTGGCGCAATTATTCCTGCAACAGGGCCCATTGCCCCTGGCGCAATGGCAATTCGTGGCCGAACGTTTACTGCGGGCGGTGGGTCTGTTGCATCGTCGGCAAATACTGCACCGTGACATCAAACCGGAGAACCTGCTGCTGGGTGACGATGGTGAGTTGCGCGTACTGGATTTCGGCCTGGCCTACTGCCCGGGTCTCTCCGAGGATCGCGCGCATGTACTGCCCGGCACACCAAGCTTTATCGCGCCCGAAGCGTTCCAGGGCGACCGTCCCACAGCCCAACAAGACTTATACAGCGTAGGTGTCAGCCTGTATTACTTGCTGACTGGGCATTACCCCTACGGTGAAATTGAGGCTTTCCAACGGCCCAGATTCACCCAACCGGTCAGCGCCAGCCGCTACCGCCCCGACCTGCCGGACTGGTTACCGCTCAGCCTCGAGCGCGCGGTGGCGGCTCAACCTGCACAACGCTATGAAACCGCCGAAGAATGGCTGCTGGTGCTGGAGCAGGCAGACCGACGGGAACTGAGTGTCCGCCCCCGGCCGTTGTTGGAGCGGGAACCCTTGAAGGTCTGGCGCACCCTGGGGTTGCTCTCGATGCTGATCAATCTGACGCTTCTTTACTTACTCTTTCACCGCTGACGTCATCTCTAGACGAGGGAAAACACATGAACGCAAAAGTCTGGCTGGTGGGCGCGGGCCCTGGCGACCCGGAGCTGTTGACCCTCAAGGCGGTTCGGGCGATGAACTGCGCCGATGTGGTGCTGATCGATGATCTGGTCAACCCGCAGGTACTGGAACACTGCGCGGCAGCGCGGGTGATCACCGTCGGTAAACGTGGGGGCTGCCGCTCAACGCCGCAGGACTTCATCCACCGCCTGATGTTGCGCTACGCCCGCCAGGGCAAGTGCGTGGTGCGGCTCAAGGGCGGCGACCCGTGCATTTTCGGGCGAGGTGGCGAAGAGGCGATGTGGCTGCGCGAACGCGGCGTCGAAGTCGAGTTGGTCAACGGGATCACAGCCGGGCTGGCGGGCGCGACGAACTGCGCGATTCCACTGACCTTGCGTGGTGTCAGCCGCGGCGTGACGCTGGTCACAGCGCACACCCAGGACGACAGCAGCCTTAATTGGCGCGCGCTGGCGGAAGGCGGGACGACGCTGGTGATCTATATGGGGGTGGCGAAGCTGGAAGAGCTTCGTCAGCAGTTGCTGGAAGGTGGGATGGCCGCGGATATGCCCGTGGCAATGATCGAAAATGCCTCATTGCCGCAGCAGCGGGAGTGCCGTAGCCATTTGTCGCAGATGCACGAGGATGCACAGGCGTTCGCCCTGAAGAGCCCGGCGATCCTGGTGATCGGCAGTGTCGCCGCCACCTCGCAAGCAGCGAGCGTCGCATCGGCAGCCAGCGCCTGAGGCAAACCCCAGGCGAAAAAAAACCCGGCCGAAGCCGGGTTTTTTTCTACTACTCAGTAATTACTGAGCAGCTTGAGCTTCAACAGCAGCTTCTACGCGACGGTTGATAGCGCGGCCAGCTTCAGTTGCGTTGTCAGCAACTGGGCGGGATTCGCCGTAACCTACCGAGCTAATGCGGCTAGGAGCTACGCCGTCTTTAACCAGGACTTGCTTAACAGCGTCAGCACGACGCTGGGACAGCTTCTGGTTGTAGGCGTCTGGGCCCACGGAGTCAGTGTGACCAGCCACTTCTACGTGGGTAGCTGGGTACTGATTCATGAAGTCAGCCAGGTTTTTCACGTCGGCGTAGCTGTTAGGCTTAACCACGGACTTGTTGAAGTCGAACTTAACGTCCAGCTCAACACGAACAACGTTGGCAACCGGTGCTTCTGGCTCTGCAACTGGCTCTGGAGCTGGTGCTGGGGTAGGAGCTGGAGCAACTGCGCCAGCGTTACCGCCGAAGTTCACACCCAGGCCGACCAGTGCGGAGTAATCCCACTTGCCGTTGTCCAGTGCGTAGTCAGCTTCAACACCGGCACGAGCGTACAGGTTGTTGGTGAAGTAGTACTTCACGCCAGTACCAGCGATGAGCTGGGTAGTTTGGTCGCGACCGCTGTGGCCGTCAGCACGAACGTTGCCGCGGCTCTGGTGACCGACACCGCCTTCTACGTATGGACGCAGGGAGTCGACGCCAGCTTGACCGAAGTGATACTGGGCCACGAGGCTGGTGGTATCGCCTTTGATCTTCTGGCTACCGGTACCGTCGTTCGAACGGGTGTGGTTGGTCTTGTCGTAGGACAAGTCCAACGACAGGTCGTCGGTCAGGAAATAACCAATGCGAGCGCCTGGGTTGAAGCCGTCTTCGATATGATTGACGCTATCGTTGTACTGCTTCTTGTAGAACAGCTCGCCTTCAACTGCGCCTTGGCCTTGTGCCAGAACGCCGAAAGAAGTAGCGGCAATAAGAGAACCAATGGCCAAGCCCAAGGTGTTTTTCAGTTTCATCCGTTAAATCCCCATCTGGTGATTGTAAAGCAGTCCCACAAACCGGGGGACAACTCGGCGACAAGTCTAACAGAACTTGCCTACACGTAAGAGATATTTGCCACGCACTAAGTTTCAGTCTCGCCCGCAAATTTCTCACGTAATTTATCAAGAGCACGTTTGTAACGCATTTTTGTAGCACTCAAACCCATATGCATGATGTCAGCGATTTCCTGAAATTCCAGCTCTGCGACAAAACGTAGCACCAGAATTTCGCGGTCAATCGGGTTCACATGCACCAACCAGCGATCAAGTCCGCCCTTCTCCTCGGGTGCCGGCGTCTTTTCTTCAGACGCCTCCTCAAGGGGGTCCAGACTCAAGGCGTCCATCAAGCGACGCTTTCGCCGTTCCTTACGATACTGCGTGATGCACTCGTTGTACGTGATGCTGTAGAGCCAGGTCTTGAACTTCGATTTGCCCTCGAAGTTCTTCAGGCCATACAACACCTTGAGCATCACTTCCTGACAGACATCATCCGCATCTCTATCGTTCCCTAAATACCTTGAACAAACGTTGAACAGAGTGCGTTGATATCTGCGCATCAATTCTTCATACGCGCGTGTTACGTGAAACAGCTCCGTGTGCGAGCGCGCGACCAACTCCTCATCAGAGAGCTCACGGGGGTCATAGCGCGTGGACAGCGTTTGGGCTTTATTCAAAACAAGTCGTGCCGACAGTCAGGTCAATGTCCGCCACAGCCCGGTCACCCGGGTTCGCGGCGGCGTACATTAGCAGGGTTTGCCGGGTTAGCGGCTACTGACCTGCTGCTCCAGGAGAATCCGATTGGACAGCGACACCAGGTCGCCGTCATCGGTCAGCACAGTTGTCTTGACCGTACCGATCTCCTCGATTTGCCCCTCGACCTCGCCCACACGCACGTGCTGCCCTACCTGATACAACTCACGCACATAGATTCCCGCCAGAATCTGACCGGCAATTTCCCGACTTCCCAGACCCATGGCCAGCGCAACGGCCAGACCAACGGTAATCAAAACAATCACAATCACGTGGTTGAGCAGGTCAGTCTTGACCTCCAACTGGCTGATCGCGACGGAAATACTGATGATGATCACGAGCCCTTGGGCGATTCGCCCCAGGCCTGCCGCGTAGTCCAGCCCGACCCCTTCAGCGGCCCCGCGTACCAATCCGTTGGCCAATTGCGCAAGCAGAACGCCGACGAGAAGCACCAGCGCGCCGCCGAATACCTTCGGCAAATACAGTGCCAGCATGTCCAGCGTAGCTGAAACTCGCTCAAGGCCAAGGGATTGAGCCGCAGAAACCAAAAAAATCAACAAAACGAACCAGTAAACGATCTTGCCGATCAAGGTCGAGATCGGCACCTGCAGCCCGGCGCGGCCGAGCAGCTTGGTCAGGCCGGTGCCTGCCATCAAACGGTCCAGACCGAGTTTGGCGAGCAGCTTGGACAGCAGGGTGTCGAGCAGCTTGGCCACGACAAAACCCAGCAATACCAGGACCAGCGCCCCAAACAGGTTGGGAATGAAATTCGCCACCTTGGTCCACAATGCGGTCATCGCGGTGACCAGGCTCTGGGTCCAGAGATCAAGTTCCATATTCAATCAGCCTTATCAGCAGTGCGAGCAAGAGGTTTACGACGGGAAACCGGCGAGACGTGGGCCGAACCATTGTTCAGGGCCATCATCAACGCCGGCAGCCAACGACCGAGCAGACCGAACAGATCCCCCGCCCCGACCTGACGGTTGGCGGTTTTCAACACGCGGCCCAGGCAGGCATCGTCATCCCGGTTGGATGGCGAAGCATTGAGCATGTCACGCAAAGACTGTTCGAACGGATCGTGCATAAAGACCTCTCGCAAGTGTTTTAAAAGACGAGGGTTAAATTCCTGAGGTCACATCGGCCCCTTCCTACGTTCAGGTCATATTCAGCTCAAACCCAGCGCAATCGTCGAAATAGCCACCATTGTCCGAGCGCCACCGAGACCATCAACAGGCAGGCAATCACAAATCCATAAGGGCTGGCGGAGAACGGTATGCCCCCCACATTGATACCTAACAAGCCGGTCAGAAAACTCATCGGCAGGAAGATCCCGGTGATGATCCCGAAGCGGTACATTGTACGGTTCATGCGTACGCTCAAGCGCCGATCTTCGGCCTCCAGCACAAGCCCCACGCGCTCCCGGGTCAATTCGAGTTCTTCCAGGTAGCGGGTCAGGCTGTTGTTCAATTCGTTCCAATAGTCGGCATCGTCATCACAGAACCACGACAATTTGATCCGCGTCAGTTGGGCAAAGATATCCCGCTGCGGCGCCAGGAATCGCTTGAGCCCGGCCGCTCGCCGACGGATCTGCAAAATGCTGCCATGCTCCGGGGTATACCGTTCGTCGGTATCGAGTTTTTCTTCCTCTACGTCGACGATTTCAGACAGGTCGGACACCAGGTCCTGGACTTTGTGCGTCAGGTACTGCGCCATATACAGGATGAGTTCAGACGCGGTTTTTGGCCCCTTGCCATCCGCCAACTGCACCAGCAACTCATCGGTGGCGCGCAGCGGGCGCAAGCGCAGGGAAATCACCCGGCTGGCAGCGGCGAAGATACGCACCGAAACCATGTCTTCCGGCTCAGCGCCAGGGTTGAGGTTGACCCCGCGCAGGAACAGCAGGAGTTCCGCGTCCGGCAACGGCAACAGGCGCGGGCGGGTGTTCTCCTCCAGCAGCAGGTCACAGGCGAACTCACTCAAGCCACTGGCCTTGCGCAGCCAGGTCTGGGTTTGCGGGTGGCTGCGATCCCAATGCAGCCACAGGCTTTCCTGGGGCTGCAGTTGCAATTGGTCAAGCTCAGTTCGGGCAATCGAACGCGCACCGCCTTTACCATCCAGCACCAGGGCATGCACCAGGCCCCACTGCGCGTTTTCTTCCTCGAACATCCTCACCCCTGTCGGTTATTGCGGTTTATTCAGGCATTTTCAGCGGGCTGGGCGACACGATCACGCCATTATTGTCGGCGTAGATGTATTCACCCGGACGGAATGTCACACCGGCAAAGGTCACTGCCACGTTCAAGTCGCCAATGCCGCGCTTGTCAGTCTTCATCGGGTGGCTGGCCAACGCCTGCACGCCGAGGTCGGTCTGGGCGACGACGTCGACATCCCGGATGCAACCGTAGATCACCAGCCCTTCCCAACCATTTTTCGCGGCTTTCTCGGCGATCATGTCGCCCAGCAGCGCGCGACGCAGGGAGCCACCACCGTCGACCACCAGCACCTTGCCGGCGCCTGGCTGGTCGGCCTGCTCCTTGACCAGGGAGTTATCTTCGAAGCATTTGATGGTGACGATCTCGCCGCCAAAGGAATCGCGGCCGCCGAAGTTGCTGAACATTGGCTCGGCCACCTGCACCAGTTCCGGGTAGGCGTCGCAAAGATCGGGAGTGACGTAGTGGTTCATTGAAAATTTCCTTTCTGTCAAAGACGTGTCTTTCGAAAGAGGCGCCGGCCGAAGCAGCAGCAAAACATCCCATCCGTTTCGCCGTTACGCAATAGCCACTGCGCGACTGAATATGACCAGAAGCATTTAACGCGTCATATCTTAGCCGCAACCAAAGACGAGCGAAACGCCCTTGGCAGAGCGCTGCGTCAAACTACGACCAATGCATCAGCCTGAGCACCCAACAATGGTGTCAGCGGATCTTTCAGCCATTGCGCCACCAACGGCCAGACCTCGGCCTGGGCCGCTTTGCTGACCAACATCTCCACATGCCCGAAATCCCCGGTAAAACCTTGTTGGCGCCCCAGGCGCAGGTATTGCCGCGGCGCCGAGCCGACTTGTTCGTACAGCTTGCGGCAGGCCCAGTCCGGGTCCTGCTGGTCGCCGGCGGCACTGACGACCAGCAGCGGCACGTCGACTTCCGCCAGGCCTTTCCACCAATCACGGCCGGCCTCGCCAAACCGGCCGAAGAGGCCATGCCAGCGCATGCTCTCGATCATTACGCCCACCGGCTCGTCCTCGGGGCCGCGCTTGAGCCGCGGGCCGGACAACTGGCCAAAGCGCTTCAGGAGCAAGCGAGCGCCCCACTCCAGCGGTGGAATTTTCAACGGCCAGTAGGTGCGACTGACCTGGCTGCCGAACAGCGCCACTGAAGCCACCGCCGGCGCACCGAGGTACTGGCCACCCAAGGCCGCCGCCAGGGTGGTGCCGCCCAGGGAATGCCCGATCCAGTGGGGAATCTGCGCGCTCTGTTCGCGCACGAACGCACCGATGGCCGGCAAATCGTAGCGGGCGTAGTCCGCGACCCGATTGCGGGTGTAGTCCTGGTTGCGCTTGGACAGGCCGTGGCCGCGCATTTCCGGTATCCACACATCGAACCCCTGGCGTGCCAGGTAGGCGCCCAGGCCGACGCCTTTGGGCGAGTACCAGAAGCGCCGGTTGGAAAAGCTGCCATGTAACAAAATCACAGGGATGCCGCGGTTTTGCGCGACATCGGCCAGGCCCAGACGCGTCACGGCCAGCTCGACGGTGCCGTCGGGGCTGTTGCCGGGTTTGAGCCGGTACACATCTTCACTCAGGTCGCCACGACGTTCAGCGCTGATCAGGGCGACGGGAAACAGGTTGCTGCTGCTTTGCATAATGCTCTTGCACAAAAAAGGGCGGCGTCCGGAAGGAGTTCCGCCCTGTACAGATAAGAATGCCGGCCAACCTGACGATTGACCGGCACTTTTGACGCGTCGACCTTAGGCGGACGCTTGGCCTTCCGCCAGGAAGAACCAGGTTTCCAGCACCGAATCGGGGTTCAGCGAGACGCTTTCGATGCCCTGCTCCATCAGCCATTTGGCCAGGTCAGGGTGATCGGAAGGGCCTTGGCCGCAAATGCCGATGTACTTGCCGGCCTTGTTACAGGCCTGAATGGCGTTGGCCAGCAGCTTCTTGACCGCAGGGTTACGCTCGTCGAACAGGTGCGCGATGATCCCCGAGTCGCGGTCCAGGCCCAGGGTCAGCTGGGTCAGGTCGTTGGAGCCGATGGAGAAACCGTCGAAGAACTCCAGGAACTCTTCGGCCAGAATGGCGTTGGATGGCAGCTCGCACATCATGATCACGCGCAGGCCGTTTTCACCACGGGACAAGCCGTTTTCGGCCAGCAGGTCCACCACCTGGCTCGCTTCGCCCAGGGTACGGACGAACGGCACCATGATCTCGACGTTGGTCAGGCCCATCTCGTTGCGCACGCGCTTGAGGGCGCGGCACTCGAGTTCGAAGCAATCACGGAACGCTTCGCTGATGTAACGCGAGGCGCCACGGAAGCCCAGCATCGGGTTTTCTTCTTCCGGCTCGTAGAGCTTGCCGCCGATCAGGTTGGCGTATTCGTTGGACTTGAAGTCCGACAGACGCACGATGACCTTTTTCGGGTAGAACGCCGCGGCCAGGGTGCTGATGCCTTCCACCAGCTTCTCGACATAGAAGCCCACCGGGTCGTTGTAGCCAGCGATGCGCTTGTCGACGCTGTCCTTGATTTCCGGCGGCAGGCCGTCGTAGTTCAACAGGGCCTTGGGGTGGACGCCGATCATGCGGTTGATGATGAATTCCAGGCGAGCCAGGCCCACACCGGCGTTCGGCAGTTGCGCGAAGTCGAAGGCACGGTCCGGGTTGCCGACGTTCATCATGATCTTGAACGGCAGGTCAGGCATCGCATCGATGGAGTTTTGCTTGATGTCGAAGCCCAGCTCGCCTTCGAAGATGAAGCCGGTATCGCCTTCGGCGCAGGACACGGTCACACCCTGGCCATCCTTGAGCAGTTGGGTGGCGTTGCCGCAACCGACTACCGCAGGAATCCCCAGTTCACGGGCGATGATCGCCGCGTGGCAGGTGCGCCCGCCACGGTTGGTGACGATGGCGCTGGCGCGCTTCATCACGGGTTCCCAGTCCGGGTCGGTCATGTCGGAGACCAGCACGTCACCGGGCTGGACCTTGTCCATCTCGGACACGTCCTTGATGATCCGCACCTTGCCGGCGCCGATGCGCTGACCGATGGCGCGGCCTTCCACCAGCACAGTGCCGGTTTCCTTGAGCAGGTAGCGTTCCATGACGTTGGCCGAAGTGCGGCTCTTCACGGTTTCCGGACGCGCCTGCACGATGTACAGCTTGCCGTCGTCGCCGTCTTTGGCCCACTCGATGTCCATCGGGCACTGGTAGTGCTTCTCGATGATCATCGCCTGTTTCGCCAGCTCGCTGACTTCAGCGTCGGTCAGGCAGAAGCGCGCGCGCTCGGCCTTATCCACGTCGACGGTTTTCACCGAGCGACCGGCCTTGGCCTCGTCGCCGTAGATCATCTTGATGGCCTTGCTGCCCAGGTTACGGCGCAGGATGGCCGGGCGACCCGCTGCGAGGGTGCCCTTGTGTACGTAGAATTCGTCCGGGTTTACCGCGCCTTGTACGACTGTTTCGCCGAGGCCGTAGGCGCCGGTGATGAACACGACGTCACGAAAGCCCGATTCGGTATCCAGGGTGAACATCACACCGGCGGTGCCGGTTTCCGAACGCACCATGCGCTGCACGCCGGCAGACAGGGCCACCAGCTTGTGGTCGAAACCTTGGTGTACGCGGTAGGAAATGGCGCGATCGTTGAACAGCGAAGCGAACACTTCCTTGGCTGCGCGGATCACGTTTTCCACGCCGCGGATGTTGAGGAAGGTCTCCTGCTGGCCCGCGAAAGAGGCGTCGGGCAAGTCTTCGGCGGTGGCCGAGGAGCGCACGGCGACAGCCATGTCCGGGTTGCCGGCCGACAGCGTGGCGAACGCCGTGCGGATTTCTTCGTTGAGTTTCTCGGGGAACTCGGCTTCCATGATCCACTGACGGATCTGGGCGCCGGTCTTGGCCAGGGCGTTGACGTCATCGACGTCCAGAGCGTCCAGCGCGGCGTGGATCTGGGCGTTGAGGCCGCTCAGTTCGAGAAAATCACGGTAAGCCTGGGCGGTGGTGGCAAAACCACCTGGCACCGAGACGCCAGCGCCTGCAAGATTACTGATCATCTCGCCGAGGGATGCGTTCTTGCCCCCTACGTGCTCCACATCATGGACGCCGAGCTTATCGAGGGAAACTACGTACTCTACCAAGGTGATCTCTCCACTTTCTGTATTGGAAAAGCTCAGGACGCCGGCTGCTCAGTAGGAGCATTCGCCAGCGCTTGTGGCCTGGACCTGGAAAATAAGTGAGAATGCGGCCCACAGAGGGACGGCAAAATCGCGCCTATCATATCCAAGATTCGCCATCAGCTTAAGGCCCAGGGCTCAAATGAAACGATCTGCTTTCTTTATTTCCGACGGCACCGGCATCACAGCCGAAACACTGGGCCAAAGCCTGCTCGCGCAGTTCGAAAACGTTACTTTCGCCAAATTCACGCGGCCGTATATCGACAACGCGGATAAAGCGCGGGCCATGGTACAACAAATCAATCTGGCGGCAGAAAAAGACGGCTTTCGTCCGATCATTTTCGACACCATCGTCAATCAAGACATTCGTGAGATCCTTGCTACGTCCAATGGTTTCATGATCGACATTTTCTCGAGCTTCCTGGCGCCGCTGGAACAAGAGTTGAGTGAACATTCCTCCTATTCCGTCGGAAAGTCCCATTCCATTGGGCATAACTCCAACTACATGGAGCGTATCGAGGCGGTGAACTTCGCCCTCGACAACGACGACGGAGCCCGCACCCACTACTACGACAAGGCCGACATCATCCTGGTGGGCGTGTCGCGCTGCGGCAAGACCCCGACTTGTCTGTACATGGCCATGCAATTCGGCATCCGCGCGGCCAACTACCCGCTGACCGAAGACGACATGGAACACCTGACGCTGCCGACGGCCCTGCGCGCGCATTCGCACAAGCTGTTCGGGTTGACCATCGACCCGGACCGCCTGACGGCCATCCGCAACGAGCGCAAGCCCAACAGCCGCTACTCCAGCTATGCCCAGTGCGAATTCGAAGTGCGCGAAGTGGAAAATCTGTTCCGTCGAGAGAACATTGCGCACATCAATTCCACGCATTTCTCGGTGGAAGAGATCTCGGCGAAAATTCTGGTGGAGAAAGGCGTCGAACGCCGCTTTAAATAATCTGTTTGTCTGAACCGACACCATCGCGAGCAAGCCCGCGCCCACAGGAAAATGCATTCCAAAGGTGGGAGCGGGCGTGCTCACGATGAACGATAACTCGGCGAACCCGCCTAAAGGTGAAAGCGCCCACCGCCCTGCCCCAACGCAGTGGCCAGCGCATCAAACCCCGCCCGCAACAACTGATCATCTCCCGACGTATTGCAGATACTCGCCCGGATAAACTGCGGCACTGCGGTCTGCCCCACGGCAAACGCCTCGGCGGTGGCGATCAGGTAATTATTCTGCTTGAGTTCGGCCTCGATTTCCGACGCTCGCCAAGGCTCCGGGACTTCAATCCAGAAGTGCGGGCTATTGAGGTGCGTGCGGTATTCCAGGCCGGCCAACAGGCCCTGCACCAACACCTTGCGTCGGCTGATCTCGTTGATCTGCTGGCGCAGCAGGTATTCCGCCGTGCCGTTCTCGATCCACTGGGTCGCCAGCTCCAGGGTCACCGGCGTGGCCATCCAGCAGGTCGAACGCAGCGCCGCCGAAATACGGCTGACCAATGCCGGCGGCGCATGCACATAGCCGACACGCAGCCCCGCCGACACGGCCTTGCTCAAGCTGCTGATCAAAATCGTACGCTCGGGCGCGAAATAGCTCAGGGGCGGCGGCCGGTCTTCCACCAGCACACCGTGGGCTTCATCCTCAAGAATCAGCAGGTTGTGCTCACGACAGACTTTGACCAGCGCCTCGCGGCGTGCGACCGATAACACGGCAGTGGTCGGGTTCTGGATAGTGGGCGTGCAGTACAGCGCCGAAACCCGGTGATTGCGACAGACCTCATCGAGTGCCCCGGGCAGCACACCTTCGTCATCCATCTCCAGGCCGATCAGGCGCACACCGAGCATGCGCGCGGCGGTGATCAGCCCCGGATATGTCAGTTGCTCGGTGACCACCGTGTCGCCGGCGCGCAGCAGCGCCATCATCGCGCAGAGCAACCCGTGCTGGCCGCCGTTGACGCAAATGACCTGCTCGGGGATGGGATGAAAATCGCGCTGCACCAGCCACTGCGCACCCGCTTCGCGGTAACGCGGCAGGCCGGCGTCCGGCGTGTAGGCACTGATGTCCTGGAGAAACTTGGCGTTGGTCGACAGGGTCTGGAAACTCTGCGCCAGGAACACCGTCTCCTGCCCCGGGATATGCATGTTGCGGCTCATGTCGAAGTATTGGCGCGGCTCCTCGCTGAAGTTGCGGAAACCTTCATCCCGTTGGCGCTCCATCCCACGCTTGCGCACGAACGTGCCGTCACCTACCCGTGCCACCACCAACCCCAGGCGTTCCAGCTCGCCGTAGGCCCGGCTGATGGTGCCGATGGTCACCCCCAGATTGTCGGAAAGTACCCGATGGGGCGGCAGTTTCCGTCCCGGTTCAATCAAGCCCTCGAGGATGCCCCGTTCCATGACATCGGACAGGCGCTTGTACTTGACGCCCTGCCCATTGGACAACCCCTCACGCATAATTGACACCATGTCAATATTTGTTTTGACAGCCATCTTTAGCCCTAATAGTGTGCTTTTACGGGTTCAATCGCCGAAAAAAATAACTCATTACAAGTTCAATATAGAGTTCAATTCCGGCTCAGGGAAGCAATAAACGATGCCAATGTCCGCCGTTCTCGAAAACGCTGCAAAAACCAAAACTCAAAAACAGTGGTTGGCCGGCCTGGTGACCAGTGTGATGTTTCTCATCGTTTGCCTGAGTTGGGGTACCACTTGGCTCGGCATCAAAATCGCCGTGGAGAGCGTGCCGCCGCTGACCTCCGCCGGCTTGCGCTTCCTGATCGCGTTCCCGCTGTTCCTGTGTTTTGCCATGGTGCGCCGCGAGCCGATCCTGTTCCCCCGGGAAAGCCGTTGGTTCTTCGTGTTCGTGACCCTGTCCTACTTCAGCGTGCCCTATTACCTGCTCAACTACGGCGAAATGCATGTTTCGTCCGGCCTCACCGCGCTGCTGTTCAGTTGCATGCCGGTGTTCATCCTGATTTTCTCCGCGCTGTTCCTGCGCGAGCGCATCTACTTTTCCCAAGTGGTCGGCATCGGTATCGGCTTCGGCAGCCTTTACATGATCATCAGGAGCCAGGGCCTGCACCTGGACCACGCCGAGTTCTTCGGGGTACTGGCAATTCTGAGCGCCGCGATCATGCATGCCTTGTGCTACGTCATTACCAAGCAAAAAGGCAGCGCGATCAGCGTGATCACTTACAACACACTGCCCATCGGGATCGCCGGGCTGATGCTGTTCGTCGCCGGCCTGTGGTTTGAAACACCGACTTTCGAAGCCATCACCCTGCGTTCGTGGGGCGCCCTGTTCTACCTGGGCCTGGTCGCATCGGTGGGCGGGTTCATCGTGTATTTCATGCTGCTCAAGCGCCTGAGCCCGATCATCCTCTCGTTCGTGTTCATCATCTTCCCGGTGTTCGCGGTGATCATCGGCGCCTGGTACGAAGGCGTGGCGATTTCCCGCGACCTCATGCTGTATTCGGCCATTCTGCTGGCCGGTTTTGCGATCACCAAGTTGCCCATCGAAAAACTCATGGCCAAGAAAAATTGAGCCTCTTTGAACGCGAGAGAAACATGGACGTCCTCCGCCCAGAAGCCCTGGAACAGATCTATGCCCACGCCAGCCGCAGCTACCCCGAGGAATGCTGTGGCTTCGTCTTCGCCGACGGCAGCGTGTACCTGGGCCGCAATATCCAGAACGAGCTGCACCGCAAGAACCCCGAGATGTACCCACGCAGCGCGGCCAACGGCTACACCTTTTCCGTGGCCGACACGCTGCTGCTGAACAAGGCACTTCGCAGCGACAACCCGGTGGTGGTGATCTACCACTCCCACCCTGACGTCGGTGCCTATTTCAGCGACGAAGACCAGGACAAGGCGCTGTTCATGGGCGAGCCGATCTACCCCGTCAGCTACCTGGTGGTGGATGTTCGCCAGGGCCAGGCCCTGGGCTCGAAGCTGTTTGCCTGGGATGGCAAGCATTTCGCCCTTCAACCCTTCAACGACCTGCACACGGAGTTGTCCATGAACGCTGTCTCTTTCCCCGACATTCTGGTTCGCGTGGCCAAGCTGCCGGAATCGACCCTTGAGGGCACCGGATCGACATTGCGCGAAGTCATTGAAAACCTCTGCGACAGCCACCCGCAGTTGCGTATGCACCTGTTCCACGAGAACAACAACCAGCTCAAGGAACACTTCCTGTTTACCGCCGAGGAAGCATTGATCGAAGCAGACGACCGGCTACCGGAAAAGGCCAGGATCGAAGTGTTGCTCGCCACCTCCGGCGGCATCGACGTCGACAG
This sequence comes from Pseudomonas veronii, assembly GCF_002028325.1. Taxonomy (NCBI): domain Bacteria; kingdom Pseudomonadati; phylum Pseudomonadota; class Gammaproteobacteria; order Pseudomonadales; family Pseudomonadaceae; genus Pseudomonas; species Pseudomonas veronii. Next base: position 5,191,126 of record NZ_CP018420.1, read on the forward strand.
CCTGAGCAATGAAGAAGTGCAGCGCTACGTGCGCCATATCACCCTGCCCGGCGTCGGTCGCGAAGGCCAGTTGAACCTGAAAAAAGCCAAGGTGCTGATCATCGGCACCGGCGGCCTGGGCTCGCCCATCAGCCTGTACCTGGCGGCAGCCGGCATCGGCACCCTGGGGCTGGTGGATTTCGATGTGGTCGAGAGCAGCAACCTGCAACGCCAGATCGTCCACGGCAACAGCACCCTGGGCATGTCCAAGGTCGCGTCCGCCAAGCAACGCTTGCAAGACCTCAACAGCCACATCCAGATCAATGCCCACGACACCGCGCTGACCGCCGACAACGCCCTGGAACTGGTCGGCGCCTACGACCTGGTGATCGACGGCACCGACAATTTCGACACGCGCTACCTGGTCAACGACGCCTGCGTGCAGTTGGGCAAACCCCTGGTGTTCGGCGCCATCTACCGTTTCGACGGGCAGATCAGCGTGCTCAATTACAAAGGCGGGCCCTGCTACCGCTGCCTGTTCCCCAAGGCACCACCAGCGGAACTGGCGCCCAATTGCAGCGCTGGCGGAGTGATCGGCGTGCTGCCGGGGGTAGTCGGGATGATCCAGGCGACCGAGGCGATCAAGTTGCTGATCGGCATCGGCGAACCCTTGTCCGGCCGCTTGATGCGCTTCGATGCACTGGCGATGAAATTCAGCGAGATCCGCTTCAAGCGCCGCGCCGACTGCCCGTGCTGTTCGGAACTGCGCCACAGCGCACCCCTCGCGCCGACAGTCTGCGCCGACGCCGTACCGAGCAAGCCCAGCCTGGCCGAAGAGCGCTACATCAAGCCGCGGGTACTCAAACAACTGCTCGAACGCCACAGCAGCGCCGACGTATTGCTGGACGTGCGCGACGCCAGCGAACTGGAGGTCTGCAAGTTGCCGGGCGTGGTGCATATCCCCCTCGCCGAACTGGACGGTCAGCTCGACAGCCTCAGCCGAGACAACACTCACTACCTGATCTGCTACGCCGGAACCCGCGCCGAGCAAGCGGCCAGCACCCTGCTGGCGGCCGGCTTCGCCAACACCAAAGTTCTGCAAGGCGGCATGAAACATTGGGTTCGCGACGTCGAACCCGATATGCCTTTGTACTGATCACGGCCCTGGGTAACGACCTGATGCTGCATAACTCAATTCTCGACGCCATCGGCCACACACCGATCGTGCGCCTGGCGCAGTTTTCCGAAGACCTCGGCATCGAGGTCTACGCCAAACTGGAATCGCTCAACCCCGGCGGCAGCCACAAGGCGCGCATCGCCTTGGGCATGATCCTCGACGCCGAGCGTCGCGGCGTGCTGATGCGCGACTCCGGGCAAACCATTATCGAACCCAGCGGCGGCAACACCGGCATTGGGCTGGTGATGGCTGGCAACGTGCTCGGCTACAAAGTGGTGCTGGTGATCCCGGATAACTACAGCCCCGAAAAGCAGAAACTGCTGCGCCTGTATGGCGCCAAGGTGGTGCTGTCGGACAGCCGCCTCGGCAACAATTCCCATGGTGAGAAATGCATGGAGTTGCAGTTGGAAAACCCCAGCTACGTGATGCTCAACCAGCAACGCAACGGCGCCAACCCGCAGACGCACCGCGACACCACCGCGCCGGAGATCCTCAGCGCCTTCGGTGAGCAGCGCGTGGATTACTTCGTCAGCGGCATCGGCACCGGCGGCCATATCACCGGCATCGGCGAAACCCTCAAGGCCGCCTGGCCGGCCCTGCGCGTGATGGGCGTGGAACCGGAGGAATGCGACCTGCTGAAAAACCAGCACGCCCCCCACCATATCCAGGGCCTGTCGATCGGCTTGATCCCGAGCATCCTCAACCTGGACGTGCTGGACGGCATGCTCAAGGTGTCGCGCGTGGAATGCCTCGACATGATGAAACGCATCATGCGTACCGATGCCATCAGCCTGGGCCTGTCCTCGGCCGCCAATATGGTGGCCATCGCCAAGCTCGCCCCGGAGTTACCGCCCGAAACGGTGGTGTTGACCATGGTCTACGACAATGCCGACAGCTACCTGCCCAGTTTCGAATAACCGGTTATCCAACCATCCAGAATGCGGGGGTGCCTCCATGGGCGGCTTTATCGACATGCAACATCTGCACGATGAATTGCTTACCCACCTCATCAAGACCCTGACGCCCACGCAGATGAAGCAGCTGGAGCCGCACTTGGCGCCGTTGGTCCAGAGCGCCGCCCAGGCGGTGGCCGAGGACCTGATTGCCTACGCCTACCGCGACCCGGCGTCGCGCGGACGCGGCGAGTTGATCCTGGAATCCTATGCCTCGTTCAAGGCGGTGCTGTTCTACCGGCTGGCGCACCGGGTGTGGCATTTTCCCGACCAGACCAACGGGATGTTTTCGCGCATTGCCCTCAAGCTCAGCAACCAGGGCAAGATCCTCTCCGGCGCGGAGATTCACCCGGCAGCGCGCATCGGTCGGCGCTTTGTGCTCGACCATGGCTACGGCACGGTGATCGGTGAAACCTGCGAGATCGGCAACGACTGCTACATCCTCTGCGGCGTGACCCTCGGCGCTCGCGGCATCGCCAACAACCCCGACGGCAAGCGCCACCCGCGCCTGGGCAACAACGTCGAAATCGGCTCCGGCGCCCGCGTGCTGGGCTACGTGCAGATCGGCGACAACGTGTTCATCAGCCCAGCGTGCGTGATCACCCAGGACGTACCGGCGGGGACCAAGGTCAAGGTGGTCAACCAGATCCAATTGCAAAAGAACGACGAATCGGAGCACAGCAGCTACCTCGGCGCCTTCGCTCTCGATGAGCGCCTGCACGTGGTCGGCGAGATCAACGCCAACCACAAGGTCACGGTGCTGGACGCCGACTTTCACCCGTTGCAGGGGCTGATGCTCGAACCCACGGTGAAAGAACGCCATCACCTGCAATTTCGCCTGCGCCACATCGAAATGGGCGACCGCCTGCCACGCCTGCCGCTGAACCTGAAAGTCTGCGGGCCGGAATTTGAAATCACCCTGCTTTCCCCCCCTGGCTTGAGCGCAATGGTGCGTCACCTGCTGCAAGCCAGCCCATTGATTGTCGGAGGTTGAACATGTCTGTGCACACCATGGAAACCCTGGCGCTGTTTGACAGCGCGCCCTACCAGAACGCCTTCAGCGCCCGGGTGATTGCCGTCAGCGAACACGGCATCGCCCTGGAGCACACGCTGTTCTACCCTACCGGCGGCGGGCAACCCGGCGACAGCGGCCACTTCACCCTGGACGACGGCACGCGCGTGGACATCCTCGGCACGGTGCGCGACCCGGTGCAGCGCTCGATCATCTGGCACCAGGTGGAACACTGTCCCGAGCAGTTGAGCGCCGGGGCCCAGGTGGATGCCAGCCTCGATTGGGAACGGCGCTACCAGCACATGAAAATGCACACCTGCCTGCACCTGCTGTGTTCGCTCATCGACGCCCCGGTCACCGGCTGCAGCATCAGCGCCGACAAAGGGCGACTGGATTTCGACCTGCCGGAAATGACCCTGGACAAAGACAGCATCACCCGCGATATCAACGCGCTGATCGAACAGGCTCATCAGGTGAAAACCCTGTCGATGCCCGCGTCGGAGTACGCAACCCTGCTGCAGATCACCCGCACCCAAGCGGTAGCTCCGCCCGTGATCCAGGGCTCGGTGCGCGTAATTGAAATTGCCGGAATCGATATCCAGCCATGCGGCGGCACCCATGTGATCAACACCGAAGAAATCGGCCGGGTGTTTTGCGAGAAGATCGAGAAGAAGAGCAAGCATAACCGTCGGGTTATTTTGCGCTTTGAATGAATGTTCAGCAGAACGGGGTCGATGCAGGTGCGGGCTTACCGCCCCACATTGACCCGTTTTTCTATCGCTGAACTTAACCCTTCAGCGCTTTGATCTGGTTATTCAGCTGCTCGATTTGCTTCTGCAGTTCGGAAATCACCTTGGAAAATTCAGCCATCATCTGGTCGATGCGTGTGCGAAGTTGCTCATTGTCGCGTGCGAGATCCTCGAGGGTACGAGGCGCCTGGTTTGATTCATCGGACCGGGCCGACGGGTTGCTTTCGTTGGACTGCGCCGCGCCTTGCTTGCCTTGGCCCGAAGAAGCCCCCTGATTGGCCTGACCCTGACCCTGCGCCGCGCCTTGCTTGCCTTGACCGGAAGAAGCACCCTGATTGGCCTGCCCCTGACCCTGCGCTGCGCCTTGCTTGCCCTGACCGGAAGAAGCACCCTGATTGGCCTGCCCCTGCCCCTGCCCCTGACCCTGCGCCGCGCCTTGCTTGCCTTGACCGGAAGAAGCACCCTGATTGGCCTGACCCTGACCCTGACCCTGCGCTGCGCCTTGCTTGCCCTGACCGGAAGAAGCTCCCTGATTGGCCTGACCCTGACCCTGACCCTGACCCTGACCCTGCCCCTGCCCCTGCGCTGCGGGAGGCATCCGGGTCTGGGGAGTATCCGCGCCCAACCTCTTACTCAAATCACCGATCTGGTCTTGAAGCCCTTTAACGACCGAATTGAAACCGGACTCCAACTTATTGAGCCTATCGCCCAGTTGCTTATTTTCGGCAGTCAAGCGCTCAAGGGAGGGAGGAGCATCCCGCCCGGCCCCTTGTGTATTGTCCATACGGCCGCGCGCTTCAGGCGACGTGCCGTTCTGCTTCGCCGCAGGATCACCACGAGTACTGGGGTTCGACGGTGCCGCCTCTTTTCCAGACGCTGCCTTCACCTTGGGGTGCTGCGCAAGCTGGTTCACTTGCTCCTGAAGCTTCATGATTTGCGGCGTTAACTTGGCGACCATCTGATCATATTTTTCGGCCAACTGTTTGTTCTGGCCAGAGAGGTGTTCCAGATGAGCGGGTACCGCGTTTTTTGCCGCAGACGACGCCTTGGCCAGAGGACTGTCAGGTACTCTGAGGCTCTCGTCGGCGCGACGGAGCCTGGCGTTCGGCGACATGTCATAGCCGACGGTGTTGGGCATTGGCGGGCGATTGTTTACGCTATTCATAAAAGGGCCTTTTCAGATTCAGGTGTTTGATCCACAAGCATCGCTTGCCAGATGACCCGCGCCTGCAGGGCATCTGACACCTGATTGGCTTCTATCTGAAAACGGTTCCGAAGATGTAGGACGCATCAATCGCAAAGTATGTCTGTGTCAAAACCTGCCCTTCGCGAGCGTGCGCAACCACGGCGCGTTCATATCACCCATAAATCCACAAAGCGATTCACCGGCGTGGCTTCAAGCCGCGCCTGATCCTTGCACAACGCAAAAATCTCGGCACTGCGCTGGGCCGTAAAGCGCGTCGCCAGGTTGGCCTTGAACTTGTCTTCCAGCAACGGAATACCGTCCACCCGGCGCCGACGATGCCCAATCGGGTACTCCACCGCGACCTGCTCGGTGTGGGTGCCATCGTTGAAGAACACCTGCACCGCGTTGGCGATGGAACGTTTGTCCGCCTCCAGGTATTCGCGGCTGTAGCGGGGCTCTTCGAAGATCACCATCTTTTCGCGCAGCTCGTCGATGATCGGGTGCGCAGCGTGGAACTCATCTTCGTACTGCTCGGCCACCAGCGTGCCGAAGGCCAGCGGCACGGCGGTCATGTATTGCAGGCAGTGATCGCGGTCGGCCGCATTGGCCAATGGGCCGACCTTGGAAATGATCCGAATCGCCGACTCATGGGTAGTGATCACGATGCGTTCGATGTCGTGCAGGCGATCCACAACCTGCGGGTGCAAGGTCACCGCAGCTTCGCAGGCGGTTTGCGCGTGGAACTCGGCGGGAAAGCTGATCTTGAACAGCACGTTTTCCATCACATAGGTGCCGTAGGGTTGGGACAGGCTGAAGGTGCGCTTGTCTTCGGGCTTGAGCGCCAGGTCCTTGTTGGTGTGACTGAACAGCACATCGTAGAAGCCCCATTGCGGCGCGCTCAACACCCCGGGGATGCCCATCTCGCCGCGCAGCGCGATGTCTGCCAACCGCACACCGCGACTGGAGGCATCGCCCGCCGCCCAGGATTTGCGCGAACCGGCATTCGGCGCGTGCCGATAGGTGCGCAATGCCTGACCGTCAACAAAGGCGTGGGACAGCGCCGACAGCAGTTGCTCGCGGTTGGCGCCCATCAGCTTGGCGGTGACCGCCGTCGAGGCGACTTTCACCAGCAGCACATGGTCAAGACCGACACGGTTGAAGGCGTTTTCCAGGGCAATCACACCCTGGATCTCGTGGGCCATGATCATCGCCTCCAGCACTGCGCGCACGGTCAGCGGCGCGTCGCCATTGGCCACGCGTCGTTGCGAGAGGTGATCGGCCACGGCGAGGATGCCGCCGAGGTTATCCGAGGGGTGGCCCCATTCGGCGGCGAGCCAGGTGTCGTTGTAGTCGAGCCAGCGCACGATGCAGCCGATGTCCCAGGCGGCCTTGACCGGGTCGAGCCGGAACGACGTGCCCGGCACCCGCGAGCCGAACGGCACCACCGTACCCTCGACCAGCGGCCCCAGGTGCTTGGTGCATTCCGGGAACCGCAGCGCCAGCAGGCCGCAACCGAGGGTGTCCATCAGGCAGTTGCGCGCAGTGTCCAGCGCGGCTGGGGAGTCGATCCGGTAGTTGAGGACGTAGTCAGCGATGTCCCGCAAAACCTGGTCGTAGTCGGGGCGGGTGTTCTGGTCGACGTTGGCGCTCATGGCTGTTCTCCAAAGTGGGTGGGGGGGCAGTCCTCGGGCTCACGGTTACTGGAAGCAGATCTTCGATGCCTGCCTTGGAATAGAGATCCCTTGTGGGAGGGGGCTTGCCCCCGATGACGGTGGGTCAGTCAATGAATGTGTCGACTGGTACACCGCTATCGGGGGCAAGCCCCCTCCCACATTGGATGTGTATCGAGCCTTAGAACGCGTCGCCTGGGACGCGCACGAAGCCTTCCATCAACACCCGCGCGCTACGGCTCATGATGGCCTTCTTCACCACCCATTCGCCGTTGACCTGGGTGGCTTCAGCGCCGACCCGCAAGGTGCCGGACGGATGCCCGAAGCGCACCGCGTTGCGTTCTACGCCGCCCGCCGTCAGCGATGTCCTGCAAAACCTGGTCGTAGTCGGGGCGGGTGTTCTGGTCGACGTTGGCGCTCATGGCTGTTCTCCAAAGTGGGTGGGGGGGCAGTCCTCGGGCTCACGGTTACTGGAAGCAGATCTTCGATGCCTGCCTTGGAATAGAGATCCCTTGTGGGAGGGGGCTTGCCCCCGATGACGGCGGGTCAGTCAATGAATGTGTCGACTGGTACACCGCTATCGGGGGCAAGCCCCCTCCCACAGGGGATTGGTGTTGGGTTTTAGAAGGCGTCGCCTGGGACGCGTACAAAGCCTTCCATCAACACCCGCGCGCTACGGCTCATGATAGCCTTCTTCACCACCCATTCGCCGTTGACCTGGGTGGCTTCAGCGCCGACCCGCAAGGTGCCGGACGGATGCCCGAAGCGCACCGCGTTGCGTTCCACGCCGCCCGCCGTCAGCGATGTCCTGCAAAACCTGGCCGTAGTCGGGGCGGGTGTTCTGGTCGACGTTGGCGCTCATGGCTGTTCTCCAAAGTGGGTGGGGGGGCAGTCCTCGGGCTCACGGTTACTGGAAGCAGATCTTCGATGCCTGCCTTGGAATAGAGACCCCTTGTGGGAGGGGGCTTGCCCCCGATGACGGTGGGTCAGTCAATGAATGTGTCGACTGGTACACCGCTATCGGGGGCAAGCCCCCTCCCACATTGGATGTGTATCGAACCTTAGAACGCGTCGCCTGGGACGCGCACGAAGCCTTCCATCAACACCCGCGCGCTACGGCTCATGATGGCCTTCTTCACCACCCATTCGCCGTTGACCTGGGTGGCTTCAGCGCCGACCCGCAAGGTGCCGGACGGATGCCCGAAGCGCACCGCGTTGCGTTCCACGCCGCCCGCCGCGAGGTTGACCAAGGTCCCGGAAATCGCCGCCGCCGTGCCGATCGCCACCGCTGCGGTGCCCATCATCGCGTGGTGCAACTTGCCCATGGACAAGGCACGCACCAGCAGGTCGATATCGCCGGCCTTGATCGCCTTGCCGCTGGAAGCCACGTAGTCCGCAGGCGGTGCCACGAAGGCCACCTTCGGCGTGTGCTGACGCTGGGCGGCCTCGTCCAGATGCTTGATCAGGCCCATGCGCAACGCGCCATAGGCCCGCACCGTCTCGAACATCGCCAGGGCTTTCGGGTCGCCGTTGATCGCGCCTTGCAGCTCGGTACCGGTATAGCCCAGGTCTTGCGCGTTGATGAAGATCGTCGGGATACCCGCATTGATCAGCGTGGCCTTGAAGGTGCCGACGCCCGGCACCTCCAGGTCATCGATCAGGTTGCCGGTGGGGAACATCGAACCACCGCCGCCCTCTTCTTCAGCGGCCGGGTCCAGGAACTCCAACTGCACTTCGGCGGCAGGGAAGGTCACGCCGTCCAGTTCGAAGTCGCCGGTTTCCTGCACCGCGCCGTCGGTGATCGGTACGTGGGCGATGATGGTCTTGCCGATATTGGCCTGCCAGATCCGCACCACGGCCACGCCGTTGCGGGGCACGCGGGCCGGGTCGACCAGGCCCGCGCTGATGGCGAAGGAACCCACCGCCGCCGACAGGTTGCCGCAGTTGCCGCTCCAGTCGACGAACGGTTTGTCGATGGCGACCTGGCCGAACAGGTAGTCCACGTCATGCTCGGCGCGGCTGCTCTTGGCCAGGATCACGGTTTTGCTGGTGCTCGACGTGGCGCCGCCCATGCCGTCGATCTGCTTGTCGTAGGGATCGGGGCTGCCGATCACCCGCAACAGCAGGGCATCGCGCGCAGCACCCGGGACCTGCGCCGACTCAGGCAGGTCCTGGACGCTGAAAAACACACCCTTGCTGGTGCCGCCACGCATGTAGGTGGCGGGGATCTTGATTTGCGGTACGTGTGACATGGTTATCCTCTTCAGGCGGTCGCCGCCGATTCCAGGAAGTCCTGGGCAAAACGTTGCAACACGCCGCCCGCCTCGTAGATCGACACTTCTTCAGCGGTGTCCAGGCGGCAGGTCACCGGCACTTCGACACGTTCGCCATTCTTGCGGTTGATCACCAGGGTCAACTGCGCGCGCGGGGTGCGTTCGCCGACCACGTCATAGGTTTCGCTGCCGTCGATCTTCAACGTGTGACGGTCGGTGCCCGGCAGGAACTCCAGCGGCAACACGCCCATGCCCACCAGGTTGGTGCGGTGAATGCGTTCGAAACCTTCGGCGGCAATCGCTTCCACACCCGCCAGGCGCACGCCCTTGGCCGCCCAGTCGCGGGACGAACCCTGACCGTAGTCGGCGCCAGCGATGATGATCAGCGGCTGCTTGCGCTCCATGTAGGTTTCGATGGCTTCCCACATGCGTGTGACCTTGCCTTCCGGCTCGATGCGCGCCAGGGAACCCTGCTTGACCTTGCCGTTCTCGACGACCATTTCGTTGAACAGTTTCGGGTTGGCGAAGGTCGCGCGTTGCGCGGTCAGGTGGTCGCCGCGGTGGGTTGCATAGGAGTTGAAGTCAACTTCCGGCAGGCCCATTTTCGCCAGGTATTCGCCGGCGGCGCTGTCGAGCATGATCGCGTTGGACGGCGACAGGTGGTCGGTGGTGATGTTGTCCGGCAGCACTGCCAGCGGGCGCATACCCTTGAGCGGCCGCGCACCGGCCAGCGCACCTTCCCAGTACGGCGGACGGCGGATATAGGTGCTTTGCGGGCGCCACTCATACAGCGGCGCGACTTTCGGGCCGGTGTCTTCGTGGATCGCGAACATCGGGATATACACTTTGCGGAACTGCTCCGGCTTGACCGACGCCTTGACCACCGCGTCGATTTCTTCGTCGCTCGGCCAGATGTCTTTCAGGCGGATTTCCTTGCCGTTGGCGTCGAGGCCCAGCACGTCCTTCTCGATGTCGAAACGGATGGTGCCGGCAATCGCATAGGCCACCACCAGCGGCGGCGAAGCCAGGAACGCTTGCTTGGCATACGGGTGGATACGCCCGTCGAAGTTGCGGTTACCCGACAACACGGCGGTGGCGTACAAGTCACGGTCAATGATCTCTTGCTGGATCACCGGGTCGAGCGCACCGGACATACCGTTGCAGGTGGTGCAGGCAAAGGCCACCACGCCGAAACCGAGTTTTTCCAGTTCGTGCCCAAGGCCGGCTTCTTCGAGGTACATGGCCACGGTTTTCGAACCGGGCGCCAGGGACGACTTGACCCACGGCTTGCGGCTCAGCCCCAGCTTATTGGCGTTGCGCGCCAGGAGGCCGGCGGCGATCACGTTGCGCGGGTTGCTGGTGTTGGTGCAACTGGTGATCGCGGCAATGATGACCGCACCGTCGGGCATTTGCCCCGGTACTTCTTCCCACTGGCCGGAGATGCCTTTGGCGGCGAGGTCGCTGGTGGCGACACGGGCGTGCGGGTTGCTCGGGCCGGCCATGTTGCGCACGACGCTGGACAGGTCGAAGGTCAAGCCGCGCTCGTATTTCGCGCCCTTGAGGTCGTCGGCCCACAGGCCGGTCTGGCGAGCGTATTGCTCGACCAGGGCGACTTGTGCGTCTTCACGGCCGGTGAGTTTCAGGTAGGCAATGGTCTGCGGGTCGATGTAGAACATCGCCGCGGTGGCGCCGTATTCCGGGGCCATGTTGGAGATGGTCGCGCGGTCGCCCAGGGTCAGTGCCGATGCACCTTCGCCGAAGAACTCGAGCCATGCGCCCACCACTTTCTGTTGACGCAGGAACTCGGTCAGCGCCAGCACCATGTCGGTGGCGGTGATACCGGGTTGCAGCTTGCCCGTCAGCTCCACGCCGACGCTTTCCGGCAGGCGCATCCACGAGGCGCGGCCGAGCATCACGCTCTCGGCTTCGAGGCCGCCGACGCCGATGGCGATCACGCCGAGGGCATCCACGTGCGGAGTGTGGCTGTCGGTGCCGACGCAGGTGTCGGGGAACGCCACGCCGTCACGCACCTGGATCACCGGAGACATTTTCTCCAGGTTGATCTGGTGCATGATGCCGTTGCCCGGCGGGATCACGTCGACGTTCTTGAAGGCTTTTTTGGTCCACTCGATAAAGTGGAAGCGGTCTTCGTTGCGGCGGTCTTCGATGGCGCGGTTTTTCTCGAACGCGTCCGGGTCGAAACCACCGGCTTCGACGGCCAGGGAGTGGTCGACGATCAGTTGGGTCGGCACCACCGGGTTGACCTGGGCCGGGTCGCCGCCTTGCAGGGCGATGGCATCGCGCAGGCCGGCGAGGTCGACCAGGGCGGTCTGGCCGAGGATGTCATGGCACACCACCCGCGCCGGGAACCAAGGGAAGTCGAGGTCGCGCTTGCGCTCGATCAGTTGGCTCAGGGAAGCATTGAGGGTGGCCGGGTCGCAACGACGCACCAGGTTTTCCGCGAGTACGCGGGAGGTGTAAGGCAAGGTGGCGTAGGCGCCGGGGGTGATTGCATCGACAGCCGCGCGGGCGTCGAAGTAATCGAGGCGGCTGCCGGGGAGCGATTTGCGAAATTCAGTGTTCATCGTCAGGACTCGGTCACGGTGATTACAAAAAGAACCCACTGATCCAGATTTGAAATGCGATTCAAATGTGGGAGGGGGCTTGCCCCCTCCCACCTTTTGACCTCATTTCAATCCTGGAATCGTCGGCCTTCAGCGACGTTCGATTGGCACGAACTTGCGCTGTTCGACGCCGATGTACTCAGCGCTTGGACGGATGATGCGGTTGTTGGCGCGCTGTTCGAACACATGCGCGGCCCAGCCGGTGAGGCGCGAGCACACGAAGATCGGGGTGAACAGCTTGGTCGGGATGCCCATGAAGTGGTACGCCGAGGCATGGTAGAAGTCGGCGTTGGGGAACAACTTCTTCTGCTCCCACATGACCTTGTCGATGGCTTCGGAGACCGGGAACAACACTTTGTCGTCCACTTCTTCGGCGAGCAGTTTCGACCAGCCCTTGATCACTTCATTACGCGGGTCGCTGTCTTTGTAGATCGCGTGACCGAAGCCCATGATCTTGTCCTTGCGCGCCAGCATGGCGAGGGTGCCGTCGACGGCGTCCTCGGCCGACAAGAAGCGCTCGATCATTTCCATCGCCGCTTCGTTGGCGCCGCCGTGCAGCGGGCCGCGCAGCGAACCGATGGCGGCGGTGATGCACGAATACAAGTCAGACAGGGTCGACGCACAGACACGCGCGGTAAAGGTCGACGCGTTGAATTCGTGCTCGGCGTACAGGATCAGCGACACGTTCATCACTTTGACGTGCAACTCGCTCGGCGCCTTGCCGTGCAGCAGGTGCAGGAAGTGACCGCCGATGGAAGGTTCGTCGGTCACACAGTCGATGCGTTTGCCGTCATGGCTGAAGCGGTACCAGTAGCACATGATCGCCGGGAAGGCAGCGAGCAGACGGTCGGTGACATCGCGCTGTACGCTGAAGTCCTGCTCCGGCTCGAGATTGCCGAGGAACGAGCAACCGGTACGCATCACGTCCATCGGGTGAGCGTCGGCCGGGATGCGCTCGAGCACTTCCTTGAGCGCCTGGGGCAGGTCACGCAGCTTGCTCAGCTTGGTGCTGTAGGCAGCCAGTTCGGTCTTGGTCGGCAATTCGCCGTACAGCAGCAGGTAGGCGACTTCTTCGAACTGCGCATCAGCGGCCAGTTCGCGCACGTCGTAGCCGCGATAGGTCAGGCCGGCACCGGCCTGGCCCACGGTGGACAGTGCGGTCTGCCCGGCCACCTGGCCACGCAGGCCAGCGCCGCTCAGTACTTTTGCTTCAGCCATGGTTACTCTCCAATTTTGTAGTTATCCGGGAGGCGCGTTCGTTACTTCTTGGCGGCGAACAGCGCGTCGAGCTTCTGCTCGAAGGTGTGGTAGTCGATGCGATCGTAAAGCTCCATGCGGGTTTGCATGGTGTCGATCACGTTCTGTTGGGTGCCGTCGCGACGGATCGCGGTGTAGACGTTTTCGGCGGCCTTGTTCATGGCGCGGAAGGCCGAGAGCGGGTACAGCACGATGGAAACATCGGCAGATTTCAGTTGATCGACGGTGTACAACGGGGTTGCACCGAACTCGGTAATGTTAGCCAGGATCGGCGCCTTTACCTTTGACGCGAACAGCTTGTACATGTCCAGCTCGGTGATGGCTTCCGGGAACACCATGTCGGCGCCGGCCTCGATGCAGGCGGCGGCGCGGTCCAGGGCGGATTCCAGGCCTTCGACGGCCAGCGCATCGGTACGCGCCATGATCACGAAGCTGTCATCGGTGCGCGCATCCACGGCGGCCTTGATGCGGTCGACCATTTCCTGCTGGGACACGATTTCTTTGTTCGGGCGATGACCGCAGCGCTTGGCGCCGACCTGGTCTTCGATATGGATGGCAGCGGCGCCGAACTTGATCATCGACTTGACGGTGCGTGCCACGTTGAACGCCGAGGAGCCGAAACCGGTGTCCACGTCCACCAGCAGCGGCAGGTCGCACACGTCGGTGATGCGGCGCACGTCGGTCAGCACGTCATCGAGGCCGGTGATGCCCAGGTCCGGCACGCCGAGGGAGCCCGCGGCCACCCCGCCACCCGACAGGTAGATCGCCTTGAAACCGGCGCGCTTGGCCAGCAGTGCGTGGTTGGCATTGATCGTGCCGACCACCTGCAATGGGTGTTCGCTGGCGACCGCGTCACGGAAACGCTGGCCTGGAGTGCGGTTGTTATTGGAACTCATGACTCACCTCGCTGAGTGGCTGTCTGGGGAGCACCGCCTGGGAAGTGGCGGGCGATATTGCGTTTGGAGGCGCCGATGTGACGACGCATCAACAACTCGGCCAGTTCACCGTCGCGATCGGCGATCGCGTCAAGAATACGGTGATGCTCGGCAAAGGCCTGGCGTGGACGATTGGGGGTCGCGGAGAACTGGATGCGGTACATACGCACCAACTGGTACAGCTCGCCGCAGAGCATTTGGGTCAAGGTGCGGTTGCCCGCGCCCTGGATGATCCGGTAATGAAAGTCGAAGTCACCTTCCTGCTGGTAATAGCCCACACCCGCCTGGAACGCCGCATCCCGTTCGTGGGTGTGCAGCACCTGGCGCAGTTCTTCGATCTCCGCATCGGTCATGCGCTCGGCGGCCAGGCGGCACGCCATGCCTTCGAGGGATTCGCGGATTTCATAGAGTTCGATCAGTTCCGCGTGGCTCAACGACACCACGCGAGCGCCCACATGGGGCACGCGCACCAGCAGGCGCTGGCCTTCGAGACGGTGGATCGCCTCACGCAACGGGCCGCGGCTGATGCCGTAGGTGCGCGCCAGTTCCGGCTCGGAGATCTTGCTGCCGGGGGCGATCTCGCCTTTGACGATAGCGGCCTGTATACGCCTAAAGACGTTCTCCGACATTGTCTGGGATTCTTCCGGGGAGACCACCGGAGCTTCCGATTGATCCAGCATATTGTCGACACCTTTAAAAGCAATGCCGCAAAAACTAGCCAATAAGCCCTACTTAGTCAAAGAATAAATCAACATTGTCGACAATCGTCTAATAACCGCCGTTGTAAGCAACAAGGGCATGGCCGCCTGCCAGCGCTGGCGCCAAAAAAGCATCATGTTAGAATAGACGCCGCTTTTGCCTGACATCTCTTGATGAAACGGCGCACGAGGGAGCTTGCGCAGCAATGCCAGTCGCCTTGAATTGAACATCGCACTGCACCGCCTCAGGATTTATGAGACTCAAGCCCTTCCCCCGATTGTTTTGCCTACTGTTCATACCAGGACTTATGCCGGGGCTATGCGCTGCCGCCGAGAAGACCGTGTATGGCCTCAACGAATACGCCAAGCTGGCGGATATCGACCTGGAAGTGGCGGCCAAACTCGACACCGGCGCCAAGACCGCCTCGTTGAGCGCCCGCGATATCAAACGCTTCAAGCGCAACGGCGAATCCTGGGTACGCTTCTACCTGGCCATCGACACTGCCCATTCCCACCCCATCGAACGCCCACTGGCCCGCGTCAGCAAGATCAAGCGCCGCGCCGGTGACTACGACCCCGATGAGGACAAGAACTACACCGCCCGTCCGGTGATTGCCCTGGATATCTGCATGGGCAGCGCTTTACGCAGCATCGAAGTGAACTTGACTGACCGCAGCGCTTTCCAATACCCGCTGCTGATCGGCTCCGAAGCGTTGAAACGCTTTGATGCGCTGGTCGACCCCAGTCTTAAATACGCAGCGGGCAAACCTGCCTGCGCCGCCGACGCTCATACCGCCGAGTAAACCGAATGCGCTCTCTGACCCTGCACCTGAAAATCCTCATCACCCTCCTGGTGGTGCTGGGTATTTCGGTCACCGCCTACCAGATCTTCGTGCTGGGCATTCCCGTCACCGAGGACGCCACCGACGACTTGTGGAACATCGACGCCAAGGTCGAGTTCGTCGCCAACCCGAAAGACCCGGTGAAGATCCAGATGTTCGTGCCGCCCCTGAGCCGCGACTTCGTCAGCCTCAATGAGAGTTTCATCTCGAATAACTACGGGGTCAGCGTCAACCGCATCGATGGCAACCGCAAGGTCACCTGGTCGGCGCGCCGGGCCAAGGGCAAGCAGACCCTGTATTACCGCCTGGTGCTGACCAAGCGTTACAGCGGTGAAAAGGTCAAGATCAAGGGCCCGACCTTCCGCGACAGCATCGCCGTGGAAGGCCCGGAAAAAATCGCCGCCGAAGCCCTGCTCGCGCCGATCCGCCAGCACTCGGCCGATGTGGAAACCTTTATTACCGAAGCCATCAAGCGCACCAACAACCTCAACGACGACAACGTCAAGCTGCTGCTGGCGGGCGACCCGTCGACACCGCACAAGGCCAAGATCGTCGAACTGCTGCTGTCCATCGCTCACGTGCCGGTGGAAAAGGTCCACACCATCCGCCTCGTCGCCGACCAGCCGCAAACCCCGGAACTGTGGCTGCGCAGCTTCAATGGCAATGACTGGCTGTACTTCAACCCGGAAACCGGTGAACCAGGCCTGCCCGCCGACCGCCTGCTGTGGTGGACCGGCGATGAAAACCTGATCACCGTCGATGGCGGCAAGAAAGCCATGGTCACCTTCAGCCTGAACAACAGCGAAATGAACGCGATCCGCCTGGCCAAGCTGACCGACGAAAACACCGACGCCAACTTCCTCGAATACTCGCTGTACGGCCTGCCGCTGCAAACCCAGCAGACCTTCATGATCATGGTGATGATCCCGATCGGCGTGCTGGTGATCCTGATCCTGCGCAACCTGATCGGCCTGCAGACCCTGGGCACGTTTACCCCGGTGCTGATCGCCCTGGCGTTCCGCGAGACTCAGTTGGGCTTCGGGATTGTGCTGTTTACGATCATCACCGCGCTGGGCTTGTCGCTGCGCTCGTACCTGGAACACCTGAAGTTGCAGATGCTGCCGAGGCTGTCGGTGGTGCTGACCTTCGTGGTGGTGCTGATCGCGGCCATCAGCCTGTTCAGCCATAAACTGGGGCTGGAGCGCGGGCTGTCGGTGGCGCTGTTCCCGATGGTGATTCTGACCATGACCATCGAACGCCTGTCGATCACCTGGGAAGAACGCGGCGCCAGCCATGCGCTGAAAGTGGCGATCGGCACGCTGTTCGCGGCGTCCCTGGCGCACCTGATCATGAGCGTGCCGGAGCTGGTCTACTTTGTGTTCACCTTCCCGGCGATCCTGCTGATCCTGGTGGGCTTCATGCTGGCCATGGGGCGTTATCGCGGCTACCGCCTGACCGAGCTGGTGCGCTTCAAGGCCTTCCTCAAGGCTGACTCGTAATGTTCGGCTTCTGGAAGACCTGGAAGGCCCTGGAAGCGCGGGGCATCATGGGCATCAACCGGCGTAATGCGGACTACGTGCTCAAGTACAACAAGCGCAGCCTGTACCCGATCGTGGATGACAAGATCATCACCAAGGAACGGGCGCTGGCGGCCGGCATCCATGTGCCGGAAATGTACGGGGTGATTTCCACCGAGAAGGAAATCGACAAGCTCGACGAGATCATCGGTGGACGCAACGACTTCGTGATCAAGCCGGCCCAGGGCGCCGGCGGTGACGGCATCCTCGTCATCGCCGACCGCTTTGAGGGGCGTTATCGCACGGTGTCCGGCAAGATCATCAGCCATGAGGAAATCGAGCATCAGATTTCCAGCATCCTCACCGGCCTGTACTCCCTGGGCGGCCACCGCGACCGCGCGCTGATCGAGTACCGCGTGGTGCCCGACCAGATTTTCAAGAGCATCAGCTACGAAGGCGTGCCGGATATCCGCATCATCGTGCTGATGGGCTACCCGGTGATGGCCATGCTGCGCTTGCCGACCCGCCAGTCCGGCGGCAAGGCCAACCTGCACCAGGGCGCGATCGGCGTGGGCGTCGACCTGGCCACCGGCCTGACCCTGCGCGGCACCTGGCTGAACAACATCATCACCAAACACCCTGACACTACCAACGCGGTGGATGGCGTGCAACTGCCCAACTGGGACGGTTTCATGAAACTCGCCGCCGGTTGCTATGAGCTGTGCGGGCTGGGCTACATCGGCGTGGACATGGTGCTGGACCAGGAAAAAGGCCCACTGATCCTCGAACTGAATGCGCGGCCGGGGCTGAATATCCAGATCGCCAACGACTGCGGCCTGACCCTGCGCACCCACGCGGTCGAGGCACGACTGGAAACCCTGAAAGCTGCCGGCGTGACGGAAACGCCGGAAGAACGGGTGAAGTTCGTGCAGGCCATGTTCGGGCACATCCCCGCCGTCGAAGGCTGAGCCGGCCTTCGATCTGTCTATCCCCGACATCCCCTCTAGGACCAAATCCTACGGGGGTCTACAATCCCCTCCCCCACGCCATCAGCTGATCCACCCCGCATGTCGACCTGTTCCGTACACCCACTGCCCTACCGGGCCAACCCCGCCGAGTATTTTGCGGCGATTCGCCATGCCCCTGGCGCGGTGCTATTGGACAGCGGCCGCCCGACCGCCGAGCGGGGCCGTTATGACCTGCTCAGCGCCTGGCCCGAAGCGACGCTGGCGGTGCAGTCTGACGAGAGCGGCAGCGAGTTCCTGCAACGCCTGCGGGAAAACCTTACACAGTTGGGTGAGGCGGCATTGCCGGCTGGCTACGAGTTACCGTTCGCCGGCGGCCTGATCGGTTACCTGAGCTACGATTTCGGCCGGCACCTGGAACAGTTGCCGCACCGCGCGGTGGACGATCTGCACCTGCCGGACGCACGTTTTGGGCTGTACGCCTGGGCCCTGGTCAGCGATCACCAGGCGCAGACCAGCCAGTTGGTGTTTCACCCGACACTGGCCGATGGCGAGCGGCGGCGGCTGATCAAGCTGTTCAGCCAGCCAGCCGCCGAGATAGCCGCCGACTTCAAGCTCCACGGCCCCATGACACCCGACATCAGCGCCCAGACCTACGCCCAGGCCATCGCCCGCATCCACGACTATATTCGCGCGGGCGACTGCTACCAGGTCAACTTCACCCAGCGCTTTCGCGCAGCGTGCAGCGGCGATCCGTGGGCGGCCTACTGCGCCTTGCGCGAAGCCTGCCCGACGCCATTCTCCGGGTTCCAGAGCCTGCCGGATGACGGCGCGGTACTGAGCCTGTCGCCGGAACGTTTCGTCAGGATCAGCCAGCGCCAGGTCGAAACCCGCCCGATCAAAGGCACCCGCCCGCGCGGCCTGACGCCTGAAGAAGACGCCGCCAACGCCGCCGAACTGCTGGCCAGCCCCAAGGATCGTGCCGAGAACCTGATGATCGTCGATCTGTTGCGCAACGACCTCGGGCGCACCTGCCGCACCGGCTCGGTGAAAGTGCCGGAGTTGTTCAGCCTGGAAAGCTACCCCAACGTGCATCACTTGGTCAGCAGCGTCACCGGCGAATTGGCCGACGACAAGGACGCCCTGGATCTGATCGCCGGCAGCTTCCCTGGTGGCTCCATCACCGGCGCACCGAAGATCCGCGCAATGCAGATCATCGACGAACTGGAGCCAACCCGCCGCGGTCTGTACTGCGGCTCGCTGGTGTACCTGGACGTGCGTGGCGAGATGGACAGCTCCATCGCCATCCGCAGCCTGCTGGTCAAGGACGGCCAGGTGTGCTGCTGGGGCGGCGGCGGGATCGTCGCCGATTCGCAATGGCAGGCGGAATATCAGGAGTCGCTGACCAAGGTGCGGGTGTTGTTACAAACGCTGGAAAGCCTCTAGCGCAGCGCCCTTCCTGGCTTCGGGACGTAGCGCCCGAGCGCAGAAAAAACCTGAATCAGAAGCGCTGTGGACGGCGTACCAGCTGGAGGATAGCGTCCGGTTTCGACCGTCCACCCGCCATCTGTGAAGGATCACATGAAGCGATTGCTTACTCGTCAGAAAATATTTCCAAGATTGCATCTGCACTTGCCTGAGCCTAATATCTCCCAAATTGGGAGGTCCGACTCATGCGGATAATCGCGTTCTCGACCTTACGTCTCTTCTGGGAGAGCCACCCAGCTTGTATCGACGCCAAAACACCGCTGGTCGAGTTGTATCGCCATATGGAGAAGGCTGCATACCCAACGCCGCAAGCGCTCAAGGCGGAGCTCGGAACCGCGAGCATCCTCAAAGGCAGCAGGGTTGTATTCAACGTGGGCGGCAACCGGTATCGAGTGATCATGGCGATCAATTATCAGCGTCAGCTTGGGTTCATACGTTTCGTGGGAACCCACGCACAGTACGATCAGATCAACGCGGAGACCGTGTGATGAACATCAAACCCATACATTCCCAAGAAGACCTCACCGCCGCGCTCGCACGCGTCGAACAGATATGGGAAGCGCCAATCGGCTCGCCTGAGGGCGATGAGCTGGAAATTCTTGCGGTCCTCATTGAAAAGTACGAGGCCGAACATTATCCGATGCCGCCGTCGGACCCGGTGGAAGCCATCCGCTTTCGCATGGAGCAGCTCGGCATGACGGCGCGCGACCTGGAGGCCTTCATCGGCACCAGCGGCCGGGTGTCCGAAGTGCTCAACCGCAAGCGCAAGCTGAGCCTGTCGATGATCAAGCGCCTGCATGAAGGCTTGAGCATCCCGTATGAGCGATTGCTGGCAGGGGCTTAAGATCTCTGGCGGCTGTAAGCCCGCGCCCACATTCGACCGCGTTTCCAGAGGATAAACGCGGTCGAATGTGGGAGCGGGCTTGCTCGCGATGGGGCCGCCAACTGCGCGGAACGACTTACAGGCTCAACGGCCGGTTCGAAGCCTTGATGAACTCGTTCTTCAGCTCTTCAAACGTATGCACCGCCGGGAACTGCGGGAACTCGCGGATCACATTCTCCGGCGCATGGAACAGAATCCCGCGGTCGGCCTCGCCCAGCATGCTGGTGTCGTTGTACGAATCGCCGGCAGCGATCACGCGGTAGTACAGGCTCTTGAACGACAGTACCGACTGGCGCTTGGGGTCTTTCTGGCGCAGTTGGTAACTGACCACGCGGTCGGTTTCGTCAGTGATCAGGCGGTGGCACAACAGGGTCGGGAACCCCAGCTGGCGCATCAGCGGCTGGGAGAATTCGTAGAAGGTGTCCGACAGGATCACCACCTGGAAGCGCTCGCGCAGCCAGTTGACGAACTCGATGGCACCGTCCAGCGGCTTGAGGGTAGCGATCACTTCCTGGATATCGGCGAGCTTGAGCCCGTGTTCGTCGAGGATGCGCAGGCGTTGCTTCATCAGCACGTCGTAGTCGGGAATGTCCCGGGTGGTCGCCCGCAGGGATTCAATACCGGTTTTTTCGGCGAAGGCGATCCAGATTTCCGGAACCAATACCCCTTCCAGGTCGAGACAGGCAATTTCCACGAGACACTCCTATTTGTATTGTTCAAGTCGAGCGAGCAAAAAGACTGCCGAACTCTAGCGATTCAAGGCGGCGGCCGCAACGCAGGGCGGATTTTGATACCATCACTCTCCTATAGAGCGCTCAGCGCCACTGACCTGTAGGAACCGTCCTGATGAACCAAGCCTTCGATGTCGTTGAACTCGCCACGACCTATGCCAACAAATCTGCCCAGGACATTCTCAAGCTGGCGTTCAGCCAGTTCGGCGATGACCTGTGGATTTCCTTCAGCGGTGCCGAGGATGTGGTGCTGGTGGACATGGCCTGGAAGCTGAACAAGAACGTCAAGGTGTTCAGCCTCGACACCGGCCGCCTGCACCCGGAGACCTACCGTTTCATCGAACAGGTGCGCGAGTTTTACAAGATCGACATCGAGCTGATCTCGCCGGACCAGAGCAAACTGGAACCCTTCGTCAAAGAGAAAGGCTTGTTCAGCTTCTACAAAGACGGCCATGGCGAATGCTGCGGCGTGCGCAAGATCGAGCCGCTGCGCCGCAAGCTCTCCGGCGTGCGCGCCTGGGCTACCGGCCAGCGCCGCGATCAGAGCCCCGGCACCCGCAGCCAAGTGGCTGCGCTGGAAATCGACACGGCCTTCTCCACCCCGGAGCGCACCCTGTACAAGTTCAACCCACTGGCGCAGATGACCAGCGAAGAGATCTGGGGTTATATCCGCATGCTGGAGTTGCCGTACAACAGCCTGCACGAGCGCGGTTTTATCAGCATCGGCTGCGAGCCCTGCACCCGCCCGGTGTTGCCAAACCAACACGAGCGCGAAGGCCGCTGGTGGTGGGAAGAAGCCACGCAGAAGGAATGCGGGCTGCATGCCGGGAATCTCATCAGCAAGGCCTAAGCGCTGACGCAGTCAACCATGTGGGAGGGGGAGCAAGCCCCCTCCCACATTTGTTTTGTACCGAGCGTAAAAATGTACACACAAATGTAACCATCGGTGCCATTTATGTGTGCAATCCACCGACCTTCGCACCAAAACGTAACATCTCCTCTCTGCCGCTGTTTATTCTCTAAACAGAGGTTCTGCCCCGTCAAAAATAAATACCTGTTCAAACGGTCAATTTATATCGCTTTGAATTCAGTCAGTTATTTATAGAACCTATAAAAACGAAATTAACCAAGGTTTTCATAGATCGAAAACTGGCACGTATGTGGCTTAAGGTGAAGTACGCTTTGTATACAATAAATACAAAACATACATACACTTTCCCGCTGCGGCTTTGCTGCAGCAGTGCTGGAGCCTGCCGGAATGCGTACACGCCTCTCGAACACCCTCGCACTGGATCTGCCCTCCTCCGCCCTCAACCCCGAGGCCGCGAGCCCCGGCCCGCTGGTACTCAGCCCGCGCCTGCACAACCGGGACCTGGCGCCGACCAAGGTCGAAGGCCGACGCTGGGGGCGCTACAGCATCTTTGCGTTATGGACCAACGACGTACACAACATCGCCAATTACTCGTTCGCCATTGGCTTATATGCGCTGGGCCTGGGTGGCTGGCAGATTCTGTTATCCCTGGGGATCGGCGCGGCGCTGGTGTACTTCTTCATGAACTTGTCGGGTTATATGGGGCAGAAGACCGGGGTGCCGTTTCCGGTGATCAGCCGCATCAGCTTCGGCATTCACGGCGCACAGATTCCGGCCTTGATCCGTGCGGTTATTGCGATTGCCTGGTTTGGTATCCAGACCTACCTGGCCTCGGTGGTGTTCCGAGTATTGCTGACGGCGATTCATCCGGGGTTTGCCGACTATGACCACAACTCGATCCTGGGCCTGTCGACCCTGGGCTGGGTGTGCTTTGTGACGATCTGGTTCGTGCAACTGGTGATCCTGGCCTATGGCATGGAGACCGTGCGTCGCTACGAAGGCTTCGCCGGGCCGGTGATTTTGCTGACCGTCGCTTCGCTGGCCGGTTGGATGTACTTCCAGGCCAACGGCCACATCGCCTGGTCGATCCGCGAGCCGCTCACCGGTGGCGAGATGTGGCGCAATATCTTTGCCGGCGGCGCGCTGTGGCTGGCGATCTACGGTACGTTGATCCTCAACTTCTGCGACTTCGCACGCTCTTCGCCGTGCCGCAGGACCATCCAGGTCGGCAACTTCTGGGGCCTGCCGGTGAACATCCTGGTGTTCGCCGCCATCACCGTGTTGCTCTGCGGCGGGCAGTTCCAGCTCAATGGCCGGGTGATCGAAAGCCCGACCGAGATCATCGCGGCGATCCCCAATACGTTCTTCCTGGTACTCGGCTGCCTGGCGTTCCTGATCGTCACCGTGGCGGTGAACATCATGGCCAACTTCGTCGCCCCGGCCTTTGTGCTGAGCAACCTGGCGCCCAAGTACCTGAACTTCCGCCGCGCCGGGTTGATCAGCGCAGCCGTGGCGGTGCTGATCCTGCCGTGGAACCTCTACAACAGCCCGCTGGTGATCGTGTATTTCCTTTCCGGCCTGGGCGCGCTGCTCGGGCCGTTGTACGGGGTGATCATGGTCGATTACTGGCTGATCCGTAAAAGCCAGGTCGATGTGCCGCAACTGTACAGCGAAGACCCGAATGGCGTTTATTACTACAGCCGTGGTGTGAATATGCGCGCGGTGGCGGCATTTATTCCTGCGGCGGTGATCGCCATCCTGCTGGCGCTGTTGCCGGGGTTTGCCAGTGTCTCGCCGTTTTCCTGGTTGTTTGGCGCCGGTATTGCAGGGCTGTTGTACCGGCTGATCGCCAAGCGCCAAGCGTTCTACGCTGATGTCAGCGGTGAAAGCATTGCAGTCGATAACGTCAGTCATTAAAAAGGACATTCCATGCGTATCCTCGTGGTCAACGTCAACACCACCGAATCCATCACCCAGACCATCGCCGAGCAAGCGCGGTCCGTGGCCTCGCCGGGCACCGAGATTATCGGGCTCACGCCGTACTTCGGCGCCGAATCGGTGGAAGGCAATTTTGAGAGCTACCTGGCGGCCATCGCGGTGATGGACCGCGTGATGGCCTACGACCAGCCGTTCGATGCGGTGATCCAGGCCGGGTATGGCGAACATGGGCGCGAAGGCCTACAGGAATTGTTGAATGTGCCGGTAGTGGACATCACCGAAGCGGCAGCCACCACCGCGATGTTCCTCGGCCACGCCTACTCGGTGGTGACCACCCTGGACCGCACGGTGCCGCTGATCGAGGACCGCCTGAAACTCGCCGGCCTGTATCAACGCTGCGCCTCGGTGCGGGCCAGCGGCATGGCGGTGCTGGAGCTGGAAGAACACCCGCTGGCGGCCATGGAGGCCATCGTGCGGCAGGCGGAACTGGCGATCCGCGAGGACAAGGCCGAGGTGATCTGCCTGGGATGCGGCGGCATGGCCGGGCTGGACGAACGCATTCGCCAGCGCACCGGGGTGCCGGTGGTGGACGGGGTAACGGCGGCGGTGACGATTGCCGAAGGGTTGGTGCGATTGGGGTTGTCGACGTCGAAGGTCAGGACCTACGCCACCCCGCGGCCGAAGACTGTCATCGGCTGGCCGCGCAGCCGATAGAACAGGTCGCGGCGATCAAATCGCGCTGAAGCGCTGCGCCAGTCCCGCGATTAAAAACTGCTCGAGGATGAAGTCGACAAACGCCCGGGTCTTGCCGGGCAGCAGTTTGTGTTCGGCGTAGTAGAGGGAGATGTTGCCGTCGTCGACGTACCAGTCGGGCAGCACCCGCACCACCGCGCCACTGTCGAGGAACGGCACTGCCATCGGCATGCTCACCAGCGCAATGCCCATCCCCTGGGCACTCGCGCAACAGGCGGCCTCCGAGTCGCTCAGGGTCATGCGCGGCTTGAGCGCCAATGGACGCTGTTCGCGCTCGCGGCTGGTCAGTTGCCAGGAGCGCACGCGGCCGGTTTGCGGGGAGCGGATCAGGATGCCCAGGCAGCGCGCCAAATCCTCGGGCGCCAGTACCGGCGGGCGTTGCGCCAGGTAATCCGCTGACGCCACCAACACCCGGTGCGCGGGCGTCAGCTTGCGTGCAACCACGCCCTGGGGCAGCTCAAAACCACCGCCGATGGCCGCATCGAAGCCCTGGCCAATCAGGTCGACCTGGCGGTTGTCAAAATGCCAATCCGGGCTGATATCCGGAAAACGCCGGACGAATTCCCCCAGCAACGGCATGACATAACGATTACCGAACACCGTGCCCATGCTGACCTTGAGCGTCCCCACCGGCCGCCCCTCGGCGCTGGCCAGGTTGGCCACGGCGTTCTGAATGGTGATGAGGCTGTCGCTGACTTCGGCGAGGAACCGCTTGCCGGCTTCGGTCAGGGTCAGGCGCCGGGTGCTGCGCTGGAACAGCCGCACCCCCAGGCGCGCTTCCAGCTTGGCGACACTTTTGCCCACCGCCGCCGGGGTCAGGCTCAAGCGCCGGGCCGCTTCGGCAAAGCTGCCGCCTTCGGCGCTGCGCACAAAGCATTCGATACTGCCGAAGCTCTCCATATCTGCCCACTCTAAACTTTTGGTTTACACAGACTATAGCAATCCGGGTCTACCGACAGCGGCGGGTGAGGTCGATACTCGGCTGCATCCACAAGGCATCCCGCCTTGAACAGTGAGGAGATCAACATGACTACCCAGAACCTCAGCGGCAAAGTCGCCTTGATTCAAGGCGGTTCACGCGGCATCGGCGCCGCCATCGTCAAGCGTCTTGCGGCGCAAGGTGCGGCCGTCGCCTTTACCTACGTCAGTTCCGCCGCCAAGGCCGCAGAACTGCAGAACAGCGTGATCAGCGCCGGCGGCAAAGCCCTGGCGATTCAGGCCGACAGCGCCGATGCCACGGCGATTCGCAACGCGGTCAACGCCACGGTCCAAGCCTTTGGGCGCCTGGATATCCTGGTGAACAACGCCGGCGTGCTGGCCATCGCGCCGCTGGAAGACTTCAAACTGGAGGACTTCGACCAGACCCTGGCAATCAACGTGCGCAGCGTATTCATCGCCACTCAGGAAGCGGCCAAGCACATGGGCGAAGGCGGCCGCGTGATCAACATCGGCAGCACCAACGCCGAACGCATGCCCTTTGGCGGCGGCGGGCCGTATGCGATGAGCAAGGCGGCGCTGGTCGGCCTGACCAAGGGCCTGGCGCGGGACCTGGGGCCACGTGGCATCACCATTAACAACGTGCAGCCAGGGCCGGTGGACACCGACATGAACCCGGCGAACAGTGAGTTCGCCGAGAGCCTGATCGGGTTGATGGCGGTGGGCCGTTATGGCCATGTCGAGGAGATCGCCAGCTTTGTGGCCTACCTGGCCGGGCCGGAAGCGGGTTACATCACTGGGGCCAGCCTGACCATCGACGGTGGCTTCAGCGCATAACCGCCTGTAAGCACCGGGTCAGGACATGGGCGGCAGGCCGTAGGCGGCGAGGTCGAAGTCCGCGAGTTTGCGGATGATCTGGTCGGCGTGGTGGTACTTGCTGTCGGCCATGGCTTCGTCGGGCACGGCGATGGCGGTCATCCGGGCCGCCTTTGCTGCGGTGACGCCGAACGGCGAGTCTTCAAACACCAGGCAATCTTGCGGCGCGATGCCCAGGCGCCGCGCGGCGGTGAGGAAGATGTCCGGCGCGGGTTTGGCGGCACCGACTTCCGGGTCGTCAGCCGTGACGATGGTGCCGAACAGGCCAAACCATTCGCGGTGCAGCGTGGTCTTGTGGCCAAAGGAGTTGCGCGACGAACTGGTGCCCACCGCAATCGGAATATTGTGCGCGTTCAGGTGCCGTACCAACGCTTCGGCGCCGGGCATGCCCAACGCCCTGGGGAAACGCTCGCTCATCAGCGGCTCACGGATTTCGAGGAACTCAGCCGCCGTGATCGGCAGGTCCAGCGCCTTGACCACGTAGTCGGCCAGGTCCTGGGCCCCGCGCCCGATGATGTGCTGTTTGATCCCCCAGTCATAGGTACGTCCGAAGCGTTCGGCGATGATCTGCGTCACTTCGGTGTAGATGCCTTCGGTATCCAGCAACAAGCCGTCCATATCGAAAATCACGGCCTTGATCGGACCGACTGCGCTACGCGGTGCATTCATCGTGACGAAACCCTGGAGGTAGGACTAAAAGGATTCAGCACAATAACGGCCCCGCTTGTCGGCAGGCAACCTTTTAGGCCGTGCGCCTGATCAGGCTGGCGTGGGCAGGCAGCCCAGGCTGGTCAATGCGGCCTCCACCGCGTGCTCCAACGGCGTATGGGGTTCGTGGCCCAGGGCCGCAAGCAAGCGTTGGTTATCCATACGCAACGGGGTTTGCCACAGATAACGCATCTCCTGTATCTCGCGAAAGGTCACGACAAACGGCGCAGCCAACTTCAACAGCCACCAGGGAAATACGCCTACACGCGGTTGCAGGCCCGTCCTGCGTAACACTACGCGCTGGATCGCCTGGCTCATCTGCGTGCCATCACTGTCCACGTGCCCGGCCATATGAAAGCAGGCAAAGGCTTCGAGGGCGGCGCGGCGCTCAATCAACTCGAGCATGGTGCGCGCCACATCCGGCAGGTAGGCCCATTGGTGGGCGACGCCTGGCGCACCTGGGGCGCTGACCGCGCGCACCGGTTTACCGGGTTTGACCAGGCCTTGGGAGAACCAATTGTTGGCCGCTCCGGCGCCGAAAAAATCCCCGGCACGCACGATCACTACACGAGCGCCCTCGCGGGAAGACTGAAGCAAGCGCTGCTCCAGTTGCACACGTATCGCGCCCTTGCGGGTCAGCGGGTGCTGGGGTGAGTCTTCGGAAAGCACCGGGAACGCATCCGGCCCGAAGTTGTAGACCGTGCCGGGCAACACGATGGTCGCGCGCTCGGCGATGGCGGCTGCAATGGTGTTGTCGATCATCGGCAACACCTGCTCGGCCCAATTGCGATAGCCCGGCGGGTTCACCCCATGGATGATCACCGCGCAGCCACGGGCCGCAGCGATGACGTCCTGGCGATTGAGCGCATCGCCTTTGAGCCAGGTATAGGCAGCATTCTGGCTACGGGCCTTGGCAACATCCCGGGTCAACGCACACACCTGCCAGCCCGCCACGCTCAACTGTCGCGCCACTTCGCCGCCGATACCGCCGGTTGCACCCAATACCAGTACCTTGCTCATCACCCGCTCCCACGTTGGTTGGAGTGGCCATTCTGTTCGTAGCCTGGCTATAGAGGAATTGCCGAAGACCATCCAGACGCTATACATTTACGCATGGCATTGAACATTGGTTGGGAGCTTTACCGATCGTTTCTTGGCGTACTCAAGGAAGGATCGCTGTCGGGGGCCGCACGGCAGCTCGGCATCACACAGCCCACCGTCGGTCGGCACATTGCCGCGCTGGAAACGGCCCTGGGCGTGGTGCTGTTCACTCGCTCCCCCACCGGCCTGCTGCCGACGGCAGTGGCTCACACCATGAGGGCCCACGCCGAGACCATGGAGCGCACGGCCGCCGCCCTGGAACGCAGCGCCTCCTCCCAGGGCGACGAAGTGCGCGGCGTGGTGCGTGTCTCCGCCAGTGAAGTGGTCGGCGTGGAAGTACTGCCGCCGATCATCACGCGGTTGCGCCAACAGCATCCTCAGCTCAAGGTCGAACTGGTCCTGACCAACCGCCTGAGCGACCTGCTGCAATTGGAAGCCGACATCGCCGTGCGGATGGTCCGCCCCAGCCAGGAGCAATTGCTGGCACAGCGCATCGGCCTGATCGAAGTCGGCCTGCATGCCCGCGACGATTACCTGCACCAGCACGGTACGCCGCAAGAGCTGAAAGACCTGACCGACCACGCGGTGATCGGCTACGACCGGGAAAACGCGTTTATCCGCAGCCTGGCCGTCAAAGGCTTCGAGCGCGGCACCTTCGCCCTCAGCAGCGACAGCGACCTGGCGCAACTGGCGCTGATCCGTGCCGGCGCCGGCATCGGCGGATGCCAGGTCAAGCTGGCCCAACAAGACACGCGCCTGCGCCGGGTACTGCCGGAGGCATTCGCGCTCAAACTCGACACCTGGGTCACCATGCACGAAGACCTGCGCAACAGCCCGCGCTGCCGGGCGACGTTTGATGCGCTGGTGGCGGGTTTGCAACGTTACGTACAGGATTGAGACAGCTTCGCTGAGGAACAATGAAAATCCCTCAATCCCTTCACGGCCGCCGCCATGACCGAAGCCTTCGAAGTCCCCAGCCCCCACGAAAAACACATCGAACACACCACCGAACATGCCCACGCGCGCGGTGACAATTTCGCCAGCCGCATTGCCGTGATGACCGCGCTGATGGCCACCCTTGGCGCCATGCTCAGCTACCAGGCCGGCTCCACCGAAAGCGAAGCGGCGATGGACAAGAACAACGCTGCCATTTTCAAGACCGAAGCCGCCAACCAGTGGAACTACTACCAGGCCAAATCAAGCCGGCAAAACCTGGCGGAACTGGCTACCCATATTCCCGGTGTGGACGCTGCGCATTACAAGGATGAGAGCGAGCGCTACAAGGGCCAGAAGGAAGACGTGCGCAAACAGGCCGAAAAGCTTGAGGCAACCTCACGGGAATGGGATCAGAAATCCGAAGAAGCCCTGCACCAGCATCACCGCTGGGCCCAGGCGATGACGGCGATTCAGATCGCGATTTCGTTGGCGGCGATCACGTTGTTGACGCGCAAGGAATGGTTGAAGCGCCTGTCGTATACCGCGGGCGGTGTGGCCTTGGTGCTGGGCGGCCTGGCGGGGCTGCATTTCTGATAATTTCGCTTGGGCGCCCAACACCCGTCGCTATATAGTAAACCGCATAACGCTAACCACCGCACAAGGAGATACCGGTGTCCGCACAACCCAAAGAAGCCGTGGGCGCAGCCTACAGTATCGAATCCATGCGTTACGCCCAGGCCATGACCTGGCAGGCCATCGAACAACTGGCCCAACGCATCCGCCCCGGCATGCTCGAATCCGAAGCGCGCGAGTTGGGCAAACACGTCCTCGCCGACCTCGACATGCAGCGCATCTGGCACCCGCTGCTGGTGCGCTTCGGCGCCAATACCCTCAAGGCCTTCAAGCAACACTCCGACGGCGACCCGGTACTGGGTGAAAACGATATTTTCTTCATCGACATGGGCGCCGTCTGGCAAGGTCACGAAGGCGACGCCGGCGCCACGTTCACCACCGGCACCGACCCGGACATGATCGCCTGCGCCAACGCGGCCAAAGCGCTGTTCGACCGCGTGCAAGCGCGCTGGAAAAACGACCAGGTCATCGGCCTCGAACTCTACCGCTACGCCGAGGCACAAGCCCAGGCCATGGGCTGGCAGTTGAACCTCGACATCAAGGGCCACCGCGTCAGCGACTTTCCCCACGCGATCCATCGTGGCGGCAACCTCGGCGACTTCGAGCACTACCCGAATGCAGGGTTGTGGATTCTGGAGATCCAGATCGCTCACCCGAGCAAGCCGTATGGCGCATTCTATGAAGACCTCCTCGCTTAATCGTTCAAAGGAACCAGAATGGAACGCTACGCCGAATTTCCCGAGCTGTTGTTTTCCTACGGCACCCTGCAGGACAAAGCCGTCCAACTCGCCAACTTCGGCCGAGAACTGGCAGGCCAGCACGACGCCATGTTGGGCTACTCGAAAAACTGGGTAGAAATTACCGACCCGCAAGTGCTGGCCACCAGTGGCAAGACCCACCACCCGATCGTCGCGCCGAGCACCGAACAAGGCGCCAGCGTTGAAGGCATGGTGTTTCAGATTAGCGAGCAGGAGTTGGCGGCGGCGGATGCGTATGAAGTGTCCGACTACAAGCGGGTCAGCGTGGCGCTGGCATCGGGCCTCACGGCTTGGGTGTATGTGCAAGCCTGAACGACGGGCGATTGATTTCAATCTGTTACAGGAGCGTTTAGAGTATCGCCCCCCGAGAATTGAATCTCGGGATTCAGTCCATGGAGTTACTCAGTGAAGTACGTCAGTAAAGTGGTTGCAGCAGCTGTTCTCGGTTTCACCCTCGCCGGCTGCACCGGCACCGCCATCAAATCCCCGCAATACGACAGCAGCCAATACACCGTGCTGGGTCACAGTGAAGCCAGCGCCACCGGCATCATGCTGTTCGGTGTTATCCCGATCGGCCAGAACAGCCGTTTCGTCCGCGCCCAGACGGCTGCCATCCAGGCAAAAGGTGGCGACGCGCTGATCAATACCGAAGTCCAGGAAAAATGGTTCTGGGCTTGGGTGCTGAGCGGTTACACCACCAAGATCTCCGGTGATGTGGTCAAGCTGAAAACTGCACACTAAGCCGGACGTTGCTCTATTTGCGCGGGATTTGACCTGAGCAAGCGACGTATCATGGGCCAACCTTTCGAGGATGGCCCATGAACCTCAGTATCCTTTACGCACTCGCCGCCGCCGCGCTGTTCGGCGCCAGCACCCCGCTCGCCAAAAGCCTCGGCCTGGGCCTCTCGCCCGTGCTGCTCGCAGGCCTGCTTTACCTCGGCAGCGGTGCCGGACTCGCCATCGTGCGCCTGATCCGCGATCGCGGCTGGACCCCCACCGGCTTGACCCCCTCCGAATGGCCCTGGCTGCTCGGCGCCATTGCGTTCGGCGGCATCCTCGGGCCCGTGGCCCTGATGTTCGGCCTGACCCGCACCTCGGGCGCCACCGCGTCGCTGATGCTCAACCTTGAATCGGTATTGACCGCGTTGATCGCCTGGCTCGTGTTCAGGGAAAACGCAGACCGTCGCATCGTCCTCGGGATGATTGCGATTGTGCTGGGTGGCGTGGCGTTGTCATGGCCCCAAGGCGGCGCCGACAGTCACGATTGGACCGGGCCGCTCGCCGTGGCGGTGGCCTGCCTGTGCTGGGGCATCGATAACAACCTGACACGTAAAGTGTCGGCCTCGGACGCATTGTTTATCGCCGGTGCCAAAGGCTTGATCGCGGGCGTGGTCAACTGCAGCCTGGCGCTGTATCTCGGCGCGCAGATCCCCGGCCTGGCGCAGCTCGCGCCGATCTTGCTGGTCGGGTTTCTCGGCTATGGCATCAGCCTGGTGCTGTTTGTGCTGGCCTTACGCGGGCTGGGCAGTGCGCGTACCGGCGCTTATTTCTCTACCGCGCCGTTCCTCGGCGCCGCGCTGGCCTTGCTGGTACTGGGCGAGTCGGTGAACGGCGCGTTCTGGATTGCAGCAGCGCTGATGGCCGCCGGGGTGTGGCTGCACCTGACCGAGCGCCACGCCCATGCACATCAGCATGAGGCGACGGAACACGGGCATCGGCATGTCCACGATGAACACCATCAACATGAACACCCGTTCGAGTGGGACCCGGCGATGCCGCACAGTCACCTGCATACCCATAGCCCGATCAAGCATAGCCATCCACATTTTCCGGATATTCATCATCGGCATCGGCATTAAAGGCTTGACCCGATAGCCACAGCCTCCCATCGAGCCTGCTCCGCTACCACCCGATTACGCCCGCTTTGCTTGGCCTGATACAAAAGCTGATCAGCCCTCTCCAGCACAGCGGATATCGAATCGCCACCGGGATGCCATAGCG
This sequence comes from Pseudomonas veronii, assembly GCF_002028325.1. Classification (NCBI taxonomy): domain Bacteria; kingdom Pseudomonadati; phylum Pseudomonadota; class Gammaproteobacteria; order Pseudomonadales; family Pseudomonadaceae; genus Pseudomonas; species Pseudomonas veronii. Next base: position 5,223,576 of record NZ_CP018420.1, read on the forward strand.
CGACGCCCATCGAAACGGTGATGTGCCCGACCGTTTCGATGTTGGCGGCATCGATCGAGGCACGCAGTCGCTCGGCGACATCCGTTGCAACCTGAAGCGAACTATTGGGTAACAACAACACGAACTCCTCGCCACCGACCCGACAAGGCAGGTCGTTGGACCGTGAATTCTGCTGCATGAGCCTCGCAATGGCGCGCAGCGTTTCATCGCCCACGCCATGGCCAAATGTATCGTTCACGCGCTTGAAGTGATCGATGTCCATGGACACGACCGCGAACGCCTTGTAGGCATCCTGCCAGCGCAACAGAACGTCCTGCATCGCCCGGCGATTGGCCAGCCCGGTCAACACATCGGTTTGCGCTTGCTGGTTGAGTTTGCCGATCTTTTCCTGCAGCAGGGTGGCACCGAGCAGCAGCGCTCTGCGAATCTGCCAGCTTTCGAAATAGCGCGTCGGGATTGCGCTGATACGTTCGTAGCTATCCGGCGAATCCAGCCGTTTGGCGCAATCGGCAAGCCTGGACAACGGCACCGAGATTCGCGCGCCCAGCCACCAGATCAACACGATTCCGAACAGCGCCAGCGGCGCGATGCCCTGCGCCACCTTGGCCATGGTGTGTCGCAGGATGGCTTGGATGTTATCGAGCGGCTGCTGCGAGATCACCCCCCAACCGCTGATGGGCACCCTGGCGAAACCGGCGAGCATTTGCACGCCATCGGCATCTATCGCCTGCAATGTTCCCCCGTCGCGACTGAGCGCCGCGTCGTCGATCAACCCCTTTCCAGCGACAGTCCCGATGTGCTCGGGATCGGAGTGATAGAGCACCCGGCGGGCGCTGTCGACAAGATAGACATGCGCCCCGTCCTTGCGCACATTGGTGTCCATCAGCGCCTGGAGCGTATTCCTCTGCTCAAGTCGGACACTGCCCCCGATCAGCCCCAGGTACTCTCCTTTCGCGTCGAATATGGGGTGGCTGACAAAGACCACCAGATTGCCAGCCATGGACTTGAACGCGTTGCTGATTATCGGCACGCGAAGGCTGAGAGGCTCGCGGTGTTGCAGCGTGCGCCCATCGAGGTGGAGGTTTTCGGGAGCCGAGGCAATGATTGTCCCCGTCGCATCGGCGATCAACACGGAGTTGAAACTGGCGTCTTGCCCAAACAGTCGCTGGGCTTCCTCCGTCAAATTCTGCTTATCGCCAAACGCTTTGCCAATGACGAACGAGCTGTATTTCAATTTATCGAGGTCGGAATTGAGTACCTGCTCCACACTCCGGGCGATCCGAGAGGCGTAGGCCTTGTTCACTTCCAGCGCATTCTCGATCAACTCCTGCTTCTGAATCGTGAACGTCACCCAAAAACTGTTGGCCAGGGTTGCGATTGCCGAAAGCATTACAAAGATAAGAATCAGAATACGAAGGTTGAGTTTCGGCTTCGGTCGGGTGGTCATATTACGCAGTCCGGATGGGCGGAAGAATTGCAAACGATTCGATGCAGGATGAATCGTCCTTGTTTTCGCAGGCACCTCTTCGACCATCGTTGACCGAAGCAGCCCGTTTAACCAGCCTGGAAGCCCACCTGCCAATTCTGAACGCGCCGAGCGGGCGTGTCCGAAGGCTGACGGAAAAAAACAGCGTCAGTCCCACATTGGGCCTATATGGCCTTTTTTTCAGCCGCAAGAAACCACAAACCCCCGACTTTCACTAGGAAAATCAGGGGTTTGTGTTTGCAGAATGTGGCGGTGAAGGAGAGATTCGAACTCTCGATACAATTTCTTGTATACACACTTTCCAGGCGTGCTCCTTAAGCCACTCGGACACTTCACCGTATCTCGTCAAACCAGTTCAGTCTGTCGAGGCGCGCTAATGTAGTCGAAAGACTTGCTGATGGCAAAGGTTTTTTTCAGAATTTTCATGCGGTTAGACCGGTATTCCGTGACGGGCCAGGCGAGGGCGATGATTCTGCCATTCTCAGGCATCGACGGCACGCGTCTGGGACGGTTGCTGCGCCCTGCCCCAGGCGGTTTACCGCCGGGTATAGAGGGAAAGCCTGACTGGCCAGTCAGTCACAGCGCTTTACCAGGCCGGGCGTGGTGAGTAACGTCTGCGCATGCACCTCTATAACAAGTCCTACAAGGAACCACGTCATGAGTGAGTTGATCTCCTACCACCTGGAAGACGGTATCGCGACCCTGACCTTGAGCAACGGCAAGGTGAATGCCATTTCTCCGGCGGTGGTCAGTGCATTTAATGAAGCGCTGGATCAGGCCGAGAAGGATCGGGCGGTGGTGATCATCACCGGAACGCCGGGGATTCTGTCGGGTGGCTATGATTTGAAAGTGATGACCGCCGGCCCTAAAGAAGCGATCGGCCTGGTGACGTCGGGCTCGACGCTGGCGCGGCGCCTGTTGGCGCATCCGTTCCCGGTGATCGTCGCGTGCCCTGGGCATGCGGTGGCCAAGGGCGCGTTCCTGCTGTTGTCGGCGGATTATCGGATCGGGGTCGAGGGCCCGTTCAGCATTGGCCTGAATGAAGTGGCGATCGGCATGACCATGCACCATGCGGGGATCGAATTGGCGCGCGATCGTCTGCGCAAGTCGGCGTTTCAGCGTTCGGTGATCAACGCCGAGATGTTCGACCCGCAAGGCGCATTGCAAGCCGGTTTCCTCGACAAGGTGGTGGCGCCAGAAGCGTTGCACACAGCGGCACTGGAAGCGGCGCGGCAGTTGAAGAAGCTCAATATGAACGCCCACAAGCAGACCAAATTGAAAGTGCGCAAAGCCCTGCTCGAAGCCTTGGATGAAGCAATCATCCAGGACCAGGGCCATATTTTGAGCTAAGCCGCCTGCATGTGCCGTATCAAAGCCCGACCTTGAGTCGGGCTTTTTCTTACAAAAACAACCGACTAATCCTTGGCCGCTCTAGTCTGCCCCTGCTGGCACTTATTGAAACATGTACTTAAACATCGCCTATCTCCTACCTCTATCGGGGCAATTGCCGAATACAGTGTACATCCGTACACTGCGCCACCTTTTGTCTCGATGGTGCCGTGTCGATGCTGTTTCTGTTGCGTATGTCGTTGATGGGCCTGCACTTTATCCTCGCCGGCGGCTTGGGCGTGTTGCTGGGGATCTGTCGGCCGTTCAACCCGGACAATAGCCGTCTGTGCGCGCGCCTGTATGCGCTGCCGGCGATGCGAATACTGGGGCTGCGCGTCAAGGCCGATGTCGATTCGCTGCGCAACAAGCCCGGCAGTTGTCTGATCATCGCCAACCACCAGTCCAACTATGACCTGTTTGTGCTGGGCACCGTGGTGCCGCACCGCACCGTGTGTATCGCCAAGAAAAGCCTGAAATGGGTGCCGTTGTTCGGCCAACTGTTCTGGCTGGCGGGCAACGTGCTGATCGACCGCGGCAATGCGTACAAGGCACGCCGTGCGATGCTCACCACCACCCGGACGCTGCAGCATAAGGACACGTCGATCTGGGTCTTCCCGGAAGGCACGCGCAACCTGGGCAAGGGCCTGCTGCCGTTCAAGAAAGGCGCGTTCCACATGGCGATTGCCGCTGGCGTGCCCATCGTGCAGGTGTGCGTGAGCAATTACGTCACCCATATGCAACTCAATCGCTGGAACAGTGGCGATGTACGCATACGCTCGCTGCCGCCGATTCCTACCACCGGACTGACTGCGGATGACATCCCGGCGTTGATGCAAGCCTGCTACGCGCAGATGGATGAATGCATCAAGGCGATGGACCACGAACTGCAAAGTGCCATAACAATAGAACTCGCTTCCAGCTAAGCTGCCCAACATCTGTTCCCCTGATAAGAAGTGATCGGCACCATGGGTAGAGTTGTTGCGGCCGCTGTTTACAGCGCCGGAAAGAAAGTTACTGATATCACCCTCGACGAAGGCGCGGCCTGGGCCGCCAAACCCGGGCATTTTGTCTGGATCGGCCTGGAAGAGCCCGACGCCCGCGAGCTGGGCAACCTGCAACGCCAGTTCAACCTGCATGAACTGGCCATCGAAGACGCCCTGGAAAAACACAGCCGCCCCAAGCTGGAAACCTTCGGCGACGCGCTGTTTATCGTCACTTATTCTCCAGTGCGCGAGAACGGCAAGCTGGAGTTTATCGAAACCCATATCTTTGCCGGCAACGGCTACATCATCACGGCGCGCAACGGGCACTCGGCGTCCTACGGTTTTGTGCGCCAGCGCTGTGAGGCACGGCCATTGTTGCTGGAGCATGGGGAAGATTTCGTACTCTATGCGCTGCTGGATTTCGTCACCGAAAACTACCAGCCGGTCAGCGAGGCGATCCACGCCGAGATCGATGAGCTGGAACGCAACGTGCTGTGCAGCTCACTCAATGAGCACGATATCCAGAACCTCCACGGCCTGCGCCGTGACGTGCTGCGCCTGCGCCGCTACGTGGCACCGATGGTGGAGATCAGCGAAGAGCTGCAGAAGCTGAGTTTTCCATTCATCGACAAGAACATGCGCCCGTATTTTCGTGATGTACAAATCCACGTCACACGGCAGATGGAAGACCTGGCCACCCTGCGCGACATCGCCAGCCAGACCATCGAGATCGGTGTGTTGCTGGAGGCATCGCGCCAGAGCCTGGTGCAGCGCAAGTTCGCCGCGTGGGCGGCGATCCTGGCGTTCCCCACCGCGGTGGCGGGGATTTACGGGATGAACTTCCAGAACATGCCCGAGCTGCAATGGCATTACGGTTATTTTGGCGTGCTGGGGTTCATCGCCGTAGGGTGCAGCGGCTTGTGGATCAGCTTCAAGCGTTCGGGCTGGCTTTAACCTTGGCTTCAGGCTTGTGCGCGACGAAGCGCATCATCCACTCCGCCACGGTCACACCGTGGTGGTCGCGCTCGAGGCTAGCCACGCCATTCTTGTAGACCTTCTCGCCCAAGGTTGTCTGAAGAATCTCCAACAGCTCGCGGGAATAGTCGTGGATGAACTCGGGGTGCCCCTGGAAGCACAGCACCTGATCGCCGATGTGGTACGCCGCAAACGGGCAAAACTCGCTGGAAGCGATGACCGTGGCATTGTCCGGCAAGGTGGTCACCTGGTCCTGGTGGCTGATCAACAACGTCAGCTCCGGTACCTCAGGGCTCATCCACGGCGCCTTGGCATCGATTTTGTAATCGTGGATGCCCATGCCCCAGCCCTGGCCGGCGCGCTCGGTCTTGCCGCCTAGCAGCAACGCCAACAATTGGTGACCGAAACAGATGCCCAACAACTTGTCGCCGCGCTCATAACGGTCGAGCAGGTAGGTTTTGAGCGTCTGAATCCAAGGGTCGGTGCCAAACGAATCGGCCTTGCTGCCGGTTACCAGATACGCGTCAAACACTTCATCATCCGACGGGTATTCACCCTGCACCACGTTGTACACGACAAACTCGGCCGGGATCGGCTGCTTGGAGAACAGGCGCTTGAACATCTGCCCGTAACCTTGGTACTGATCGATCAAGCCTGGACGCAGGATATCGGTTTCCAGGATGCAGACGCGTAGCGACATAAAAAATACCTGACACGGCGATGGGAATATTGAACACCTCCAGAGCCTGCCTTGAAATGTACCTGCAAAGCAAGCCCCGCATCGATCACCGAAATACTTCACCCTGTGCGGCTTTCTGCAGCAACAACGCCGGCGGCGAGAAGCGCTCGCCATACTGCTCGGCCAGGTAGCGCGCCCGTGCAATAAAGTCGTTCAAGCCGTACTGGTTGATAAATTGCAAAGCGCCACCACTCCACGCCGCAAAGCCGATACCGAAGATCGAGCCGACGTTGGCGTCCGCGGTGGACATCAACACGCCCTCCTCCACGCAGCGCACGGTTTCGATGGCCTGGATGAACAACAAACGGTCGCGCACGTCCTGCGCTGAAATGCGTTGGTCGGGGCGTTCGAAGCGGCTTTTCAGTTCCGGCCACAAATACTTCTGCCCACCTGCGGGGTACTCATAGAAACCGCCCCCCGCCGCCTTGCCCATGCGCTGGTATTCGTTGACCAACAGATCAATCACCTGCGTCGCCGGATGGGTTGGCACGGCTTTACCTTCAGCCTGCAGATCCTTGGCTGTCTGCTGTCGGATATGGCTCATCAGGCTAAGCGACACTTCGTCGGACACCGCCAGCGGCCCCACCGGCATACCGGCCTTGCGCGCTTCAGTCTCGATCATCGGCGCAGCCACGCCTTCGCCGAGCATGGCAATGCCTTCGTTGGTGAACGTGCCGAACACCCGCGAGGTGAAGAAGCCGCGACTGTCGTTGACCACAATCGGGGTTTTCTTGATTTGCAGGACGAAGTCGAAACCACGGGCCAGGGTTTCGTCCGAGGTCTGTGTACCCTTGATGATTTCCACCAGGGGCATCTTGTCCACCGGGCTGAAGAAATGCAGGCCGATGAACTTGGCCTGATCCGGCACGGCCGTGGCCAGGCCACTGATAGGCAAGGTGGACGTGTTGGAAGCGATCACCGCGTCCGGGCCGACCACGTTTTGCGCGGCCGCAGAGACTTTGGCCTTGAGCTCACGGTCTTCGAACACCGCTTCGATGATCAGGTCGCAGCCGGCCAGGTCGGCGTCAGACTGCGTAGGATGGATACGCGCCAAGGTGGCTTCGCGCTGCTCGGCGGTCAATTGCCCACGGCTGACCTTCTTGTCCAACAGTGTGGCCGAGTGCGCCTTGCCTTTCTCGGCGGCTGCGAGGTTGATGTCCTTGAGCACCACTTCAACGCCTGCACAGGCGCTGACATAGGCGATCCCCGCGCCCATCATCCCGGCACCGAGCACGCCGACCTTGCGCGTCAGGTAAGGCGCAAAACCCTCAGGACGCGAACGCCCGGCGTTGATGTCATTGAGCTGGAACCAGAAGGTGCCGATCATGTTTTTCGCCACCTGCCCGGTGACCAACTCGGTGAAGTAGCGGGTTTCGATCAGGTGCGCGGTGTCGAAATCCACCTGGGCACCTTCCACCGCCGCGCAGAGAATTTTCTCCGGCGCCGGCAAGCAGCCATTGGTTTTGCTGCGCAGGATCGAGGGCGCGATGGCGAGCATCTGCGCGACTTTCGGGCTGGACGGCGTGCCTCCGGGGATCTGGTAAGCCTTGTTGTCCCAAGGCTGCGCGGCGTCGGGGTGGGCGAGAATCCAGGCGCGAGCCTTGGCCAGCAGTTCGTCGCGATCCACTGCCAGCGCGTCGATCAAGCCCGCTTGCAGGGCCTGCCGTGGGCGGATCTTCTTACCTTCGAGCAAATACGGCAGGGCTTTTTCCAAGCCCAACAGGCGCACCATCCGCACCACGCCACCGCCGCCCGGCAGCAGGCCCAGGGTGACTTCCGGCAGCCCCAGTTGTAGCGACTGGTCGTCCAGCGCGACCCGGTAATGACACGCCAGGCAAATCTCCCAGCCGCCGCCGAGGGCCGCGCCATTGATGGCGGCGACCACCGGTTTGCCAAGGGTTTCCAGGCTGCGCAGTTGCGCCTTCAGTACCCGCACACTGTCGGAAAATTCCTTGGCGTGGGCCTTGTCGACCTTGATCAGTTCATTGAGGTCGCCACCGGCAAAGAACGTCTTCTTCGCCGAGGTGACGACCACGCCGGCGATCCCGTCCTTTTCCGCTTGCAGCCGCGCCACGGTGGCCGCCATGGCCTCGCGGTACACAGCGTTCATGGTGTTGGCGCTCTGGCCGGGCATGTCGAGGGTCAGGACCACGATCTGGTCCTGGCCTTTTTCGTAACGAATGGCTTGGGTCATGACAATTCCTTGGGCTCAGAGGCGTTCGATAATGGTGGCGATGCCCATGCCACCGCCGACACACAAGGTGGCCAGGCCGTAGCGTTGTTGGCGCACTTCCAGTTCGTCGAGCAAGGTGCCGAGGATCGCGCAACCGGTAGCGCCCAGCGGGTGGCCCATGGCGATCGAGCCGCCGTTGACGTTGACCCGGGCGGCGTCGATGCCCATGTCTTTGATGAACTTGAGTACCACCGAGGCGAACGCCTCGTTGACCTCGAACAGGTCGATGTCTTCGACGCGCAGCCCGGCCTTGGCCAACGCCTTGCGCGTGGCTGGCGCCGGGCCGGTGAGCATGATGGTAGGGTCGGTGCTGGTGACCGCCGTGGCGACAATCCGCGCCCGCGCTTGCAGGCCCAGCTCGCGGCCCTTGGCCTCGGAGCCGATCAACATCAACGCGGCACCGTCGACGATACCGGAGCTGTTGCCGGGGGTATGGACATGGTTGATCCGCTCGACATGGCTATAGACCCGCAGCGCGGTGGCGTCGAAGCCCATCTGCCCGATCATCTCAAAGCTGGGCTTGAGCTTGCCCAGGCCTTCGAGGGTGGAGTCGGCACGGATAAATTCATCGTGGTCCAACAGCACAAGGCCGTTCTGGTCCTGCACCGCGATCAGCGACTTATTGAAGGAACCGTCTGCGCGTGCCCGGGCCGCTTTCTGCTGGGAATGCAGGGCGAAGGCGTCGACGTCTTGACGACTGAAGCCTTCCAGGGTCGCGATCAAATCCGCGCCAATGCCCTGGGGCGTGAAATGGCTGTGCAGATTGGTTTGCGGATCGAGCACCCAGGCGCCGCCATCGCTGCCCATGGGCACGCGGGACATCGACTCGACGCCACCGACCACCACCAGGTCTTCGAAGCCGGAACGCACTTTCATCGCGCCCAGGTTCACCGCCTCGAGGCCCGAGGCGCAGAAGCGGTTGACCTGGACACCGGCGACGCTGACGTCCCAGTCCGCCACCAGCGCGGCGGTCTTGGCGATGTCCGCGCCCTGGTCGCCCACGGGGGTGACGCAGCCGAGGACGATGTCATCGACCTGGCGGGTATCGAGGTCGCTGCGCCGGGCCAGCGCCGTCAACAAACCCGCCACCAGGTTTACCGGCTTGACGCTGTACAAGGCACCGTCGGCCTTGCCTTTGCCCCGGGGCGTGCGTATCGCATCAAAGATCAAAGCTTGGGTCATGACATCCTCGAACCGCTGTACATGTGTGCCCTTACCTTAGGCCCGATTGACACGGTTTCAATGACGGATGCGCTCATTGCGTTTGACCCCCTCGCTCGGACGAACGGTAGCAGATGAGTGCAACCGTTTGATTAATCGTTTTAGCGGTCTAGCCAAGGCATTGGCGCCAAGATGGCGATAGGCCTCATACCTTTTTCAGTAAAAAATATGACAAGTTGATATGAAATGGATCTAAGCCACGCAGAACGAGGGCTCTAAGGTTCACTCAGTAGGAAGTTGCTGCCGGGTTTTGCTGGAGCAGCTGTAAGAAAAGCGACACGTCACGTTGCGATACTGAAATAAACCGGCACGCATTTGACGCTCAGGAATAACAACAAAAGGCAGTCAGCCATGTTCAAGCATTCGAAAATACGTCAGGCGGGACTTATTCTGTTCGCCACCACACTGATTCTGATCTTGCCCAACCTGACCAAGGTGCTTGGGTGACGAATCACACGCGCCATTCTGTACATCAGGCTTGCAGTTTTTGGCAGCTCCTGCGGGGACATTGCGTATAGCGGTCCTGTTGCAGGGGCTGCCGTTTTGCCTGGGAATTTTCCGGTATCTTAGGCGCCACTTCTTCTCGCACCGGGCCCCTCTCTTGAAATCGATCCTCGCCCTCTTCGCCTTGTTCCTCGCCCTGCCCGTTGCCGCCGCGCAGTTGACCATCGAGCTGGACCACACCAGCAAGACCTGGCAGACCGAAGACCTGCTCAAGCACCCCGATGCACAGACGGTGCATATCGTTGATGACGTTTCCTACAAGCGAAGCATGACGTATCGCGCAGTCCCGCTGGCGGTACTCCTACCGGGTCTGCAGACGGAAAACCATCTGCAGGCCATCGCGCTCGACGGGTTCGCCGCCGAACTGAGCGCCGCGCCTTTGCTGGAAACACACGGCGCCCGCGCCTGGCTGGCGGTGGAAGATCCCACCGATCCGTGGCCCGCGCTGGCCGCCGACAAGCCGAGTGCCGGGCCGTTCTACCTGGTGTGGACGAACCCTCAGGCCGGGCACATCAGCCCCGAGCAATGGCCGTTCCAGATCTCCGGGATCAAGCAGTTGAAGACGGTTGCCGAGCGTTTTCCGGCGTTGCTGCCCGATCCGAAGCTGGGTGCGAATGATCCGGTCAACCAAGGTTTTGCGCTGTTCCAGAAAAACTGCCTGGCCTGTCACCGCCTCAATGGGGCTGGCGATGCACAGGTAGGGCCGGACCTGAACATTCCCTACAACCCCACCGAATATTTCAGCGGCGATTTCCTCAAGCGCTATATCCGCGACCCACAAAGCCTGCGGCGCTGGCCCCAGGCGAAAATGCCGGCCTTCGCCGCCGGCGTGTTGCCCGACAGCGAGCTGACGTTGCTGGTGGGGTATTTGAAGCATATGGCCGGGCGTAAGCAGCAGCCCTGAGCTATTGCTGCTGCACCGAAACCAGCGGCGTCGGCGCCACCGACACCTTGGCATGCATCTGCTCATGCCCGCCGCCGCGCCGCATGCCGCGTACCGGGCAGGCGTCCAGATAATCCAGGCCCACGGCCAGTTTCAGGTGCCGCTCCGGCCGCGCCAGTTGGTTGGTCACGTCAAAGCTGTACCAGGCGTCGTCCAGCCAGGCTTCGGCCCAGGCGTGACTGGCCAGGTGCGTGCTGTCCTCGGTGTACAAATACCCCGACACATACCGCGCTGGAATCCCCAGGCTGCGCGCGCAGGCCAGGAACGCGTGGGTGTGGTCCTGGCACACCCCCGCACGCCCCGCGAAGGCCTGCGCGGCGCTGGTGTCGACCTCCGTGGCGCCGGGCGTGTAGACCATCGAGTGGTTGAGCGCGTGCATCAGGTCGATCAAGGCGCTGCGGTCGCGGCGCTGATGGCAATGCTGCTCGGCAAAGCGGCGCAGGGCTTCGTCGGGCTCGGTCAGCCGCGTACTGCGCAGGAACGGGTAGGCCGACTGGCTCTCGTGCTCAGCCTCGCGCAACTCGTCGATATCGACCTGACCACGGGCGCCGATGATGATGGCGTCGTGAGGCTCGTCCAGGGTCAGCACATGCAGGATATTGCCGAACGGGTCGACCTGGGCACGCACCGGACGCGGTAGATCCAGTTGCCAACTGAGTACGTGCTGGCGTTCGCTGTCGTGGGGCGTAAGGCGCAGGTACTGGATGCTGGCGCGCACCTGATCGTCGTAGTGGTAGGTGGTTTCGTGGCTGATGGAGAGTCTCATGCCGCCTCCAGGTAGGAACTGTAGATGGCGTCGCCCAACTGGCGGACCAAGGGAATAAAGTCGGTCAGCCAGGCATGCAGGCCTTCCTCGAGGATTTCGTCGATGGCGGTAAAGCGCAGGCGCGCATCCATTTCGGCGGCCAGGCGCTGGGCCGGGCGGCCGTTGAGGCCGGGCAGGCTGGCGAGGATCTGGTCGATCTCTTCGCTGCAGGCCCGCAGCGAACGCGGCACATCGGCGCGCAACAGCAACAGCTCCGCCACTTGCCGGGCGCCGGGGGCGTCGCGGTAGATCTCGGTGTAGGCCTCGAACGACGACAACGCACGCAACAAGGCACTCCACTGGTAGTACGCGTGGGCTGTGCCATCGCTGACCGCTTCGGCCTGGTCGCCAGCCATTTCATAGCGTGCGTCCAGCAGGCGCAGGGTGTTGTCGGCGCGCTCGATGAAAGTGCCCAGACGGATAAAGCGGAAAGCATCGTTGCGCATGATCGTGCCGTAGGTGGCGCCGCGAAACAGGTGCGAACGCTCCTTGACCCACTCACAGAACCGGCTCATGCCGTAGCGGCTCAAGCCTTGCTGGGCGATGTCGCGGATATCCAGCCAGGTGGCATTGATGTTTTCCCACATGTCGGCCGTGATTCGCCCACGCACCGCATGGGCGCTGGCCCGCGCAGCACCGAGGCAGCTGTAGATGCTGGCTGGGTTGGCCGCGTCCAGGGCGAAAAAGTGCAGCAGGCGTTCGGCGTGCAGCTCACCGTGTCGCGCGTGGTAGTCGTCCAGCGTGCCGGTGATCAGCAACGGCATGGCCAGTTCATGCAGGCCGTCGCCGCGCCCGTCCTGGGGCATCAGCGACAGCGAATAGCTGACGTCGAGCATGCGCGCGAGATTTTCCGCGCGTTCGAGGTAGCGCGACATCCAGTACAGATCCGAGGCAGTTCTACTCAACATAGCATCAGTCCTCAACCACCCAAGTGTCTTTGGTGCCGCCGCCCTGGGACGAGTTGACCACCAGTGAACCTTCGCGCAGCGCCACGCGGGTCAGGCCGCCGGGCACCACGCGGGTTTCCTTGCCGGACAACACGAACGGGCGCAGGTCGATATGGCGCGGGGCGATACCGTTTTCGACGAAGGTCGGGCAGGTGGATAAACACAGGGTCGGCTGTGCGATATAGGCGTGGGGCTTGGCCTTGATACGCGCGCGGAAGGCTTCGATTTCCGCCGCCGTGGAAGCCGGACCGACGAGCATGCCGTAGCCGCCGGAGCCTTGGGTTTCCTTGACCACCAGGTGCGGCAGGTTAGCCAGTACGTGGGACAGTTCGTCGGGCTTACGGCATTGGAAGGTCGGAACGTTCTTCAAGATCGGTTCTTCATCCAGGTAAAAACGGATCATCTCGGTGACAAAGGGGTACACCGACTTGTCATCCGCCACCCCGGTGCCGATCGCGTTGGCCAACACCACATTGCCCGAACGATAGGCGGCAAGCAGGCCGGGGACGCCGAGCATGGAGTCCGGATTGAAGGCCAGCGGGTCGAGAAACGCATCGTCGAGGCGGCGATAGATCACGTCCACGGCCTTGGGGCCGTCGGTGGTACGCATGAAAACGCGGTCATCGCGCACGAACAGGTCGGCGCCCTCCACCAGTTCCACGCCCATTTCCCGGGCGAGGAAAGCATGCTCAAAGAACGCACTGTTGAAACGCCCGGGGGTCAACACCACCACGCTGGGGTTATCCAGGGGGCTGGCGCTTTTCAGGGTGTCGAGCAGCAAGTTGGGGTAGTGGTCGATCGGCGCGATACGCTGGGCCGCGAACAGTTCGGGGAACAAGCGCATCATCATCTTGCGGTCTTCGAGCATGTAGCTGACGCCGCTGGGCGTGCGTAGGTTGTCCTCCAGCACGTAGTAAGTGCCGTCACCATCACGCACGAGATCGACACCGGAGATGTGGGAATACAGATCGCGGTGCAGATTCAAGCCCTGCATAGCCAACTGATACTGCTCGTTGGCCAGCACCTGTTCGGCGGGAATGATCCCGGCCTTGATGATGCGTTGTTCATGGTAGAGGTCGGCGAGAAACATGTTCAGCGCCTTGACCCGCTGAATGCAGCCACGTTCGACAATCCGCCATTCACTGGCGGGAATGCTGCGCGGGATGGTGTCGAAGGGAATCAGGCGCTCGGTGCCCTGCTCATCCCCGTAGAGGGTGAAGGTGATCCCGGCGCGGTGAAACAGCAAATCGGCTTCACGCCGGCGCTGGGCCAGCAGTTCAGCGGGGGTTTCGGCCAACCAGCGGGCGAACTCGCGGTAATGAGGGCGAACCTGCCCTGCCCCATCGTACATTTCGTCGTAATAAGTGCGGATCATGCCGTACTCCTTGTCACCCGGACGCAAGAATCATCGCAAGGCCCGTGCCAGCGGCATAAACACTTAAGAATCAGTGAGTTAAATAATAGCGGGGAGCTAAGCGCACCATCCTGGTGCGCGGAATGCCCGGTGTCTTGTCACGCGCTTCATCACAATGCGGGCTTTGACTATCAACAGCATAGCCAGTGTTGATTTCACTGCCCGCCCCCCGGTGCGGATAATCACCGTCATCTGCTGAACAGGACTCGTCCTACAGCCTTACCCATCGCGCAATCGGTACCGTGTGATCTCGTGTATCGACCGACTCCTCCGGTCTTCCCTTTCGACCACCCCACTCGGGTGGTTTTTTTTGCCTGGAAATACCGCGCGAGTTGCGTCTGATTTCAGACGCCACAAACAAAATCGGCCGACCCAAAGGTCAGCCGATACGCTGTGTTTCTCATACTGCTACATGGGTAACCCACGCACCTCCTGCTTGACGCCCCATCCTTCGATGATCCCGCCCAGCGGCTCGACCACTGCTTCAAAGTCTTGCTCGAAGTCTCCTATGCCGTCGTAGGTTGCAAACATGATCTTGCTCAGTTCCAGGTACCAGGCGCCATCGTCGCGCGCGCTGACCTGGGCATTCAGGGATTCGCCACGAAACCGACCCGCAGCCCTGCGCGCCCGTTCCTCGTCCGGGAAAATGGCGTAGAACTCGATGGGGTGGAACCGTGAAAAATCGAAGCCGCCTTCTTTCATGCGGCGCAGAACGTTGGTGCTGATGTCTTCTTGATAGGCTGTGCTCATGAAACGTCCTCCTCAAACCGATGGATAGACTTTCCGTGCTTCCCGAAGCCCACGCCTTACTGGCGCGGGTACTACGGCAATGACATCACCGCTGGAAAACAAGCATGTAGCTGACAAGACCAGACCTTAGCGATTCATTCGCTGATCTCACTTGCAGAGTAGCGCGAAGCTATCACCTCCACCAGAGGCGCTTGAATGGCAGACAGGGAATGTTCAGACGACGGGAGAGATGTCGAGGATCTGGATACTGTTCTGGTCTTTGAGGATCTTGACCGTCGGTTCGGGTTTACGGCCTTCCAGGTCATTGAGGTCCAGTTCGGCGGCCACCGGCACCAGCTTGTCGCGAATCAAGTGTGCCGCATCTTCGAGGCTGGGCTTGTGCTCGCAGGTGAACTGCTCCACGGACTGCACGCCGTGATCATCAACGAAGGTAATCTGCCACTTTTGCATCGGTGCCTCCTCGATAAAGCCCGCGTGTGGGCTTACCTCTATCTGGACCTTGAGGGCTCGCTAAACGTTCCACTCAAGGTCGCAGGCACCGGGTCTGCCGCGCTTACTTCTCGGCGCGTTCCCTGAGGGCTTTCAAGGTGTTGAACGGGGCGTCCACCACGAACTTGTTGGCCAACCACGAAGGCACGCTGCCGCCTGGCTCGGTGTGTACCTGGTAGGTCACTTCGGTTTCGTTGGCGCCTTTAGGCACCAGTTTCCAGTAGCCATCGACCTGGGCCACGCGCACATAGCCCTTCACTTCCGGCTGATAGGTCGGCACTTCCAGCAGCGTGCGGGTCACGCTGCCGTCGGCGGCCTTGGCCGTGGTGATTTCCAGGATCGAATCGCGGTCGGTCACTGGGAACGGGGCCTTGAATTGGGTGTAGGTCCAGCTCTTGACGCCCTCCTGCTTGAGCAGTTTTTGCGACTTGCAATCATGAATCCAGGCGCAGGCACCGACCGCATCTTCCTGCAAGGCTTCGATCTTGGCCACGGGGGCCTTGATCACTGTCACACCGCGATACGCCTTGTACTTGGAACCGGCGACTTCGCTCAGCGACACCTTGATCCCGTCCTCATCCTTGGCGACTTGCCAATCCTCAGCCTGAGCAGTGGCAGCAAACAACACCGTAAAACCGCACAACACAGCCATTCGTTTCAGCGAACCCATTGTTGTATTCCTTATTGTTGAAGTTCCGATAGTAAAGCCATCAAGCCGCCGTCATCTGCTCCCACCAGCCGATCAACCTGATCGCATCGGCCTGGTCGGTGCCGCAGACCTCGATATCCGCCTTGAAATCACTGCACACCGCCGGCCGTTCCGGTTGCCCGAACAGCAGGCATAACTGTTCGACCGACAGGTGCAGGCAGCGTTCGCCCGCGGGTTTGCCGTGGGGCATTCCCGGCAGCGGTGAACTGATGGAGGGGGCGATGCAGCAAGCGCCACAGCCTTCACGGCATTTCATGAGCAACAGGTCCTCGACGGCTCAATAGGGACGGCCGGGCTAGAGTACGCCCTTAAACAGCCGTTTTAAAATGGTCTAACAGGGGTTTTTCGCAGAAAATAAAAGTGACTGACCAGTCTGCGACAGATGGTCGAGTGTCGACGTCACCTTCGCCGGAAAAGTTTATTGCTTGAATTCGAAATCCAGCGCCGCGCCTTCCACCTCACGCCGTTCTTCGTTGCGCAGTTGCAGCTTCATCTCATTGCTGAGCAGGCGACCGTTGATCTGGAATGCACTGTTGTCAGTCGGCTTTTCGCCAAACATCGGCGGTAACAACGGTACGTTTTTCGGCGCCGGCATGCTGCCGATGGGCTGCAAATGCCTGACCATGTCGGAGGGCAGGGACAAGTCCAACTGTGCCGGTGGCAAGTGGGTCTGGGCCACTTCGTGGGCGGACTTGGACTTGCTCGCAACCGGCGCGCGTTTTTTTGCCGATGCGTTTTTTTTGTTGGTCGCCGGGGCTTTTTTCGCCGGGGTCGGTTTTTTTGCGGGGGTTGTGTGCTCGGTACTCGCGGTCGGTGCGGGGTCCGCCACAGGCGTCGCCGCCAGCGTGACGCCGACGTGACTCAGGCTGAGCAGGCTAATCACTAAAACAGCGCGAAAAATAGAAGTCATATTGCCAACAGCATTAACGGCAGAAGGCCATATGCTCGCTTGTTGAGGGCAGCATGACAAGCGCGGTGATTGGCCAGCTATCAGAACTGGCTACTTGGCGAGCCTCACAAGCCGGCCGCTGTCTCCAGGCATAACTGACTGGCGAGCATCCCCAAAGTCATCAGCGCCCGCTCTGCCTCGCGATTCCACGGCGTGCCGCAGTTAAGACGAATACAGTGGTTGAACTGTTCCGTATTACTGAAAATCAACCCCGGTGCGATGCTGATGCCCTGTTGCAATGCACGCACATGCAGTTCCTGGGTATTGACCCGCCCCGGCAAACTGACCCACAGGATAAAACCGCCGGTCGGACGGGTCATCTGGGTGCCTTCGGGAAAATACTGCTGAACCGCCAGTTGGAACGCGCTGAGGTTCTTGCGGTACTCCTGGCGGATGTAACGCAAGTGCCGATCGTAACCGCCGTTCTCCAGGTACGCGGCGACGCCCATCTGGGTGACGCTGCACGCCGAATGGGTGCTGAACATCTGCAAACGCTGGATTTCCTGCTGATACTTGCCAGCGATCATCCAGCCGATACGCACGCCGGGTGACAGGGTTTTGGAAAAGCTCGAGCAATAAATCACCCGGTCGAGGCGATCGTAGGCTTTCAGGGCTTTGGTGCGCCCCAGTTCGAACATCAGTTCGCCGTAGATATCGTCTTCGACGATCTGGATATCGAAATCCGAGGCCAGGCGCAGCAAGTGTTTCTGCCGCTCCTCGGGCATGGTGCCGCCCAACGGGTTGCTCAGGCGCGTGGTCAGCACCAGGGCTTTGATCGACCACTGGTTAGCGGCCAATTGCAGGGCTTCCAGGCTCATGCCGGTGGCGGGGTCGCTGGGGATCTCGATGACCTTGAGGCCCAGCAGATCCGCCAATTGCAGCAAGCCGTAATAGGTCGGCGACTCGGCGGCGATCAGGTCGCCCGGCCGCGTCAGCACCCGTAACGACATCTGCAGGGCATCGACGCAGCCGTGGGTGATCACCACTTCGGAGGGGTCCACCACCACGCCGGCATCGCGCATGCGGATCGCCACCTGGCGGCGCAACGGCTCGAAGCCGGGGCTGAACATGTAGCTGAACGCCCGCGGGCTCTGGAAGCGCGTGACCTTGGCCAACTGCTGGTGCAGTGCGCGTACCGGCAAGTAATCCACACTCGGCACGGCCGCGCCCAGCGGGAATACGCCTTCGCGACGCGACTCCACCAACACTTGCTGAATGATGCTGCTGCGCGTCACCAACCCCGGGCGCTCGACCCGGGCGATATCCGGCGTCGGCGCCGTCAGCGCCGGTGTCTGGTGTACGTAATACCCGGACTGCGGCCGTGCGCGAATCAAGCCCTGATCTTCCAGGTTGGCGTAAGCCTGCAACACCGTGGCATGGCTGACGTTGAGCTGGGAGCTCATCTTGCGCACCGAAGGCACGCGCTCGCCCGGTTGATAGACACCGCGCCGGATATCCTCAGCCAGTTGCTGGGCGATACGTTGGTAAAGCAACAGATTGGTCATGACGCAGCACTCGATTTCACGGCTATTTTATTTTTGTGTGAAACATACCGGCACAGTTTAGAAGTGTACGGGGACAGTTGCCACAATAGTCGAGCGCGAGCGGCAGTGATAGAAAAAACTGTAAGGGTGGCCTGAGGCGTTTCGGGTACCCCCGAAAAAATGTGGGAGGGGGCGCCCCCTCCCACATTTTGCTTGCGCCAGGTTCCTAGCGGGCGGCGCCCAACTGGCCCTTCGCGTCGGAGAACACGATCTCTACCCGGCGGTTCTGCGCGCGGCCGCGCTCGGAAGCATTGGCCTCCACCGGGTACTGGTCGCCATAGCCTTCGACCTGGATGCGCTTTTCGTCGATCCCCAGGTCCACCAGCACATCCGCCACCGATTGCGCGCGGTCGCGGGACAGTTGGAGGTTTTCCTGCTCGCCGCCGGTGCTGTCGGTGTAACCCTCGATACGCACGATGCGCTTGGGGTTCAGTTGCAGGAACTGGACGATTTTCAGCACGGTGCGGTTGGCCGAGTTTTTCAGTTCGGCTTCACCGGTGTCGAACAACACGTCGCCCAGGGTCATCACCAGGCCGCGATCGGTCTGGGTGGTGGCCAGGCTGGCGATCTGTTCCTCAAGCCATTTGCCCTGCTGCTGCACGCTGATCAGCTTGCTCTCGCGCAGGGCCAGTTGCAGGCGCTGGCGTTCCAGTTCGAGTTTGGCGCCACGTTCCTGATTGAGCGCCTGCTCGGTGTGTTCGCGGGCGATCGCGCTGTAGCGCTGGCTGAGGTAGGCGTAATGCACCACGTCGGCACCGCTGCCCCAATAGCTGGACAAGCGATCGGCACGGGCCAGGGACTCTCCGGCGCGGATCACGTCCTTGGGCGCGAAGCGCAGCACGTTGGCGTCTTCCTTGACCTTCTGGAAGTCGCTGCCCGCCTGTTGCAGGGCCTGCTCGCCATTCGGGTGGCTGGCGCAACCGCCCAGGGCCGCGCTGCCCAGCAGCACGACACAACTCAAGCCACGGATCATCGGGCTCATTGGGCTTCTCCCAGCTGCAATTGCTTGCGCAGGCGGGTGATACGGGTATTGAGCACGTTCAGTTGTTCCTGACTCTTGCGGGTCAACACTTGGGCTTCGGCGAGACGCGCATCCAGCTCAGCCTGTTCGGCCCGCATGCGCGCGTTCTTGTAGGACTGGTCGGCCATATCAGCCTGAGCCTGGGCGAATTTACCTTCAGCCAGTTTCAGTTCGGACGATTCATCGGAGTTGGCACCCACGGCGTTGGCTTGTTCCAACGCTTGCTGGGTGAGGCGTATTTGTTCATTCGGCGCAGGATCGGCTGCACATCCCGCCAGAGCAACGACGGCGAGGGCCGCTAAAAAAGGTCGAAAAATCACTGAAAATCCCTACTTTGTTGGGGTGCCGACGGGTTGCTGCAATTGCGCTTTCCAGCGCTCCAGATTGCGCTGCAGCGCAGCTTGCGCCACACCAGACCCGGACAATTCTGTCATCTTTTTCGCCAGCTGTCCGCGCAGCCAGGGGTCATTGCACGCGGAGTTGTGGGAAATCGCCAGGTACAGGCCAGGCTGATCGACGGGCACGTCGCGGGCGAACAGGTCATTGCTCATGCCCAGGGTCTCGGCCATGGCCATGCCGGAGTAACGCCCGGCGAGTACGTAGTCCACTTCCCCCAGCAGCAGTTTCTGAAACGCCGGAGTCAAGGTGGGCAGGCGTTGCAGGGTCAATTGCTGGGCGGCGAAGGTTTCAAAGTCGTGGCTCAACCGCGCCCGTTCCGACACCGCGCCCTGATGGCCGTGCAGGTCCGCGGCCGTGGCATAGGCCAGCGCCGAGTCCTTGCGGGTCCAGACCAGATAGTCGATCTGCACCAGCGCCGGGTGGAGGTAGTCGAGGGTTTCCAGCTCGCCGATATTCAACGGCGCATCGGCCAGCAGATCCATGCGCCCGCTGCGCACTTCGTCCAAGGCCTGGGAACGCTTGCCGCCATAGAGCAGGTCGATTTTCAGCCCAAGGTCCTGGGCCACTTGCTGCAACATGTCGGCGGTGGCGCCGATCAAGTGCGTGGGGTCCTGGGGATCGCGCCAGAGCAAAGGCGGAGCGTCCGGGCTGCCGGTAGCCACCAGGCGCTCGCATTTGCCGGCCGCCAGCGACAGGGTCGGCAGCAACAGTGTGAAACCCAGCAGTGTGGCCCAGGGGCGCAATTCCATGGCGAGGTGCTCCGATAATAAAAAGCCCGGTCAAAAGACCGGGCTCTTTATAAGTGAAGCGACTGGATTAGACCAGCTTCTCCAATTCAGGTACGGCTTCGAACAAGTCCGCCACCAGGCCGTAATCAGCCACCTGGAAGATCGGTGCTTCTTCGTCCTTGTTGATCGCCACGATCACCTTGGAGTCTTTCATGCCGGCCAAATGCTGGATCGCGCCGGAGATACCGACGGCGATGTACAGCTGTGGCGCAACGATCTTGCCGGTCTGGCCGACCTGCATGTCGTTGGGCACGAAACCTGCGTCGACCGCAGCGCGGGAAGCGCCGACGGCAGCGCCCAGCTTGTCGGCCAGGGCGTACAGGTGCTTGAAGTTGTCGCCGTTCTGCATGCCACGCCCGCCGGAAACGACGATCTTGGCAGCGGTCAGCTCAGGACGATCCGACTTGGCCAGCTCTTCGCCGACGAAGCTGGAAATGCCCGCGTCATGGGCCGCGGAGACGGCTTCAACGGCGGCCGAACCGCCTTCGGCGGCAACCGGGTCGAAACCGGTGGCGCGCACGGTGATGACCTTGACCGCGGCGGTCGATTGCACGGTGGCAATGGCGTTACCGGCGTAGATCGGGCGCTTGAAGGTGTCGGCGCTTTCGACCGAGATGATCTCGGAGATCTGGTCAACGTCCAGTTGCGCGGCAACCCGCGGCAGGATGTTTTTGCCGTTGGAGGTGGCAGCGGCCAGGATGTGGCTGTAGCCAGCACCCAGCTCGGCGACCAGAGGCGCGACGTTTTCCGGCAGTTGGTGAGCGTAAGCGGCGTTGTCGGCCAGCAGTACTTTGCTCACGCCAGCGACTTTCGCCGCGGCTTCAGCCACGGCGCCAGCGCCCTGACCTGCAACCAGCACGTGGATGTCACCACCGATTTTCGCCGCGGCGGCCACGGTGTTCAGGGTGGCCGGAGCCAGTACCTTGTTGTCGTGTTCAGCGATTACCAAGATAGTCATGATTAGATTACCTTCGCTTCGTTTTTCAGTTTCTCGACCAGTTCAGCCACCGACTTGACCTTGATGCCCGCGCTGCGTGCAGCCGGCGCTTCGACTTTGACGGTCTTGTTGGTAGAGGCGGTGGAAACGCCCAAAGCATCCGGAGTCAGCACTTCGAGAGGCTTCTTCTTGGCTTTCATGATGTTTGGCAGAGACGCGTAGCGCGGCTCGTTCAAACGCAGGTCGGTGGTGACGATGGCCGGCAGTTTCAACGAAACCGTCTGCGCGCCGCCGTCGATTTCGCGGGTCACGGCAACGCTGTCGCCGCTCACTTCGACTTTCGAGGCGAAGGTGCCCTGGCCGTAACCGGTCAGTGCAGCCAGCATCTGGCCAGTCTGGTTGTTGTCGCTGTCGATGGCCTGTTTGCCGAGGATCACCAGCGATGGCTGTTCCTTGTCGACAACGGCTTTGAGCAACTTGGCCACGGCCAGGGAGGTCAGTTCTTCAGCGGACTCGACCAGGATGGCGCGATCGGCGCCCAGGGCCAGGGCGGTACGCAGCTGCTCTTGAGCAGTGGTCGGGCCGATGGTAACCACGACGATTTCAGTCGCCACGCCTTTCTCTTTCAGGCGCACGGCTTCTTCCACGGCGATTTCGCAGAAAGGGTTCATCGACATCTTGACGTTAGCGAGGTCGACGCCGGAATTGTCCGCCTTGACGCGAACTTTCACGTTGTAATCGACAACGCGTTTGACAGCTACAAGAACCTTCATGGATTCCTCGTTACTCTCCGGTGAAAAGAAAGTCGCCTAGGCGAACCTGGCGGTTGATGCTCATCGGCACACAAGGGCACCTTCAAAACCTTCGGCAAGTGACGCAGCGATGGAGAGTGATGACCGTTCGTCAGTGGTGACTGGGAGGTCATTCATGATCGCGACGTGTAAACTGCGCGCCAGCATTGGGCACGCGTCACTCTTTTTCGCCTTCGCCTGTCTTTAAAGGTGCTCTTGAAACCTACAGTCAGCCTACGGCGAGCGCAAAACCGACCGTATCTTGACCGGAACGCCTATTCTGGTCAATACGGCAAAATGGCCAGTCATAAGCCCCGTTGCTTTGATTTACCTAGCTTCCAAGCAATTCAAACAAACGTTTGTATTGGACGCTGAGAGTGGTGTAGATATAATGCGCCACCTAGAGAGAAAGGTGGTCATCCGCCTGCCCAGTGAACGCAGCGATGACGCTTACGACACCCAACCTCCACCCATTAGAAAAAAAGCCTGTGAGCCTGAGTAGGAGATAGCCTGTGGAACGCGAATACATGGAATTCGACGTGGTCATCGTCGGCGCTGGCCCGGCGGGCCTGTCTGCCGCCTGCCGACTGAAGCAGAAGGCCGCCGAAGCCGGTAAGGAAATCAGCGTCTGCGTGGTCGAGAAAGGCTCCGAGGTCGGCGCACATATCCTTTCCGGTGCCGTGTTCGAACCACGCGCCCTGAACGAACTGTTCCCGGACTGGAAAGAACTCGGCGCTCCGCTCAACACCCCGGTGGTGCGCGATGACATCTATGTGCTGCGCAGCGCCGACACCTCGACCAAGGTGCCTGACTTCTTTGTGCCCAAGACCATGCACAACGAAGGCAACTACATTATCTCCCTGGGCAACCTGTGCCGCTGGCTGGCCCAGCAGGCCGAGAACCTCGGCGTGGAAGTCTACCCAGGCTTCGCCGCGCAGGAAGCGCTGTTCGACGAAAACGGCGTGGTGCGCGGGATCATCACCGGCGACCTCGGCGTCGACCGCGAAGGCAAGCCGAAGGAAGGCGTCTACACCCCCGGCATGGAACTGCGCGGCAAGTACACGCTGTTCGCCGAAGGCTGCCGTGGCCATATCGGCAAGCAACTGATCCAGCGCTTCAAGCTGGACAGCGACGCCGACGCCCAGCACTACGGCATCGGCCTGAAGGAAATCTGGGAAATCGACCCAGCCAAGCATCAACCCGGCCTGGTGGTCCACACCGCCGGTTGGCCGCTGGACATCATGAGCAACGAGAACACCGGTGGCTCGTTCCTCTATCACCTGGAAAACAACCAGGTGGTGGTCGGCCTGATCGTCGACCTGTCCTACAGCAACACTTTCCTGTCGCCGTTCGATGAGTTCCAGCGCCTCAAGCACCACCCGGTGCTGGCCCAGTATCTGGAAGGTGGCAAGCGCGTCAGCTACGGCGCGCGCGCGCTGGCCAAGGGCGGCATCAACTCGTTGCCGAAGATGGTGTTCAAGGGCGGCGCATTGATCGGCTGTGACCTGGGCACCATGAACGTGGCCAAGATCAAAGGCAGCCACACCGCGATGAAGTCCGGCATGCTCGCCGCCGATGCCGTGGCCGAGCGCCTGTTGGCCGACGCCGAAGGCGGCGACGAGCTGACCAACTACGTCGACGCGTTCAAAGCCAGCTGGCTCTACGAAGAACTGTTCGCCACCCGTAACTTCGGCCCGGCGATGCACAAGTTCGGCCCGATCATCGGTGCCGGCTTCAACTGGTTCGACCAGAACATCCTCGGCGGCAAAATGCCGTTCACCCTGCACGACACCAAGCCGGACTACGCCTGCCTCAAGCTGGCCAAGGACTGCCAGAAGATCGACTACCCCAAGCCCGACGGCAAGCTGAGCTTCGACAAACTGAGCTCGGTGTTCATCTCCGGCACCAACCACGAAGAAGAACAGCCGTGCCACTTGAAACTCAAAGACCCGAGCATCCCGATCGGCACCAACCTGCCGCTCTACGATGAACCGGCGCAGCGCTACTGCCCGGCCGGTGTGTATGAAGTGGTGACCAAGGAAGACGGCGAGAAGCGCTTCCAGATCAACGCCCAGAACTGCGTACACTGCAAGACCTGTGACATCAAGGACCCTTCGCAGAACATCACCTGGGTCACGCCGGAAGGCGCAGGTGGGCCGACTTACCCGAATATGTAAAAGGGTTGCATGACCCAGGAGGCTCCCAGATCGGGAGCCTTTTTTGTGGCTGGCATCAACTCAATGTGGGAGGGGGCTTGCCCCCGATAGCGGTGGAACAGTCAGCACATCGATGGCTGACCCACCGTCATCGGGGGCAAGCCCCCTCCCACATTTTTAATCCCGTTGAGCCAGGGAGAATCAGGCAGCGCGCTCTTCGCCCGGGTTGCGTTCGAAATAGCGCTTATATTCGCGGCTGAACTGCGACGTACTCTGATACCCCACCCGATGCGCCGCCTGTGCCACGCCCATGCCTTCCACCAGCAACAACTGCTGCGCCTTGAGCAAACGCAAACGCTTCAGATACTGCACCGGCGACAACAAGGTGCAGCGCTTGAAGTGTTCATGAAAGGTCGACGCACTCATGTGCGCGTAACCTGCCAACGTCTCGATATTCAGCGGCTCGGCGTAATGAGCATGCAGGTGATTCAACGAGGTGGCGATCCGCGAGAACTGCCCCTGCTGTTCCACCAACGCCCGCAACACATCGGCCTGGGGCCCGCGCAAGGCGGTGAAGAGTAATTCGCGCACACGCGCCGGGCCCATGATCCGGCTTTCCAACGGATCGTGCAGGCATTGCAACAGGCGCTCGACGCAACCGCGCATGGCGTCATCCAGCACCACCGAACTCATCGACTCCAAAGTCTGCGCCGTCGGCGGCGGCCCGGCCTGCATGCCCATGGCCATCACCAATTCGCCCAACACCACCCGGTCAATCCCCACCGTCACCCCCAGCAGCGGTGCGTCGGGCGCCAGGGCGAACGTCTCGCACTCGAACGGCACCGGCATCGCCTGGATCAGGTAGTGCCCCGCGCCGTACTCCAGGGTACGCGGGCCCAGGTACGCGACTTTGCTGCCCTGGGCGACGAACATCAGGCTCGGCTCATAGATCTGCGGCCCGCGCGCGACGTCGCAACTGGCGCGCAGCACCTGCACGCCCGGCAGGTGGGTCGGGGAGAAACCGTCGCAGGGCGTCAGCCTCTCGATCAAGGAAACCAGGGTGGCGTTGGCGTCGAGATGGCGGGTCAACAACATGGCAAAAAACTTCGCGAATAAGGGATGAGAGCATCATCGCAGGTCTGGCGCGCCGTGCATCCAAACCAGGCGTACTGCCGGACGAATAGGCATGAGACTCGGAGCAATCGCCATGGCCGCCTCCGGGGTCGGCGCGGAAAATGGCCCACCTCACTTGTCACTGCTTCTGCGAGGTTCACTCATGTACACCGCTATCGGTTATGCCGCCCAGTCGGCCACCACTCCCCTCGCCCCCATGTCGTTTGAACGCCGCAGCCCGCGCGCCGATGACGTGGCGATCGAAATTCTGTACTGCGGCGTCTGCCACTCTGACATCCACCAGGCCCGCAACGAATGGGGCATCGCCGTGTACCCGCTGATGCCGGGCCATGAGATTGTCGGCAAAGTCACCGCCGTCGGCGTCAGCGTCACCGCGCATAAAGTCGGTGACCTGGTCGGCGTCGGCTGCATGGTCGACTCGTGCCGCCATTGCGACGCCTGCCAAGCGGACCTGGAGCAATACTGCCTCGAAGGCCCGACCATGACCTACGCCACCCCGGACCGTGTGGACGGCAGCAACACCATGGGCGGCTACTCCGACAGCATCGTGGTCAGCGAACACTTTGTGGTGAAGATCCCGGCCAAGCTCGACCTGGCCAGCGCCGCACCGCTCCTCTGCGCCGGCATCACCACCTACTCGCCGCTCAAGCACTACGGTGTGAAGGCCGGCGATAAAGTCGGGATTCTCGGCATGGGTGGCCTGGGCCATATGGGCATCAAGTTCGCCAAGGCGATGGGCGCCGAAGTCACGCTGTTCACCCGCTCCGCGAGCAAGGCCGAGGAAGGCCGCCGCCAGGGCGCGGATCATGTGATCGTGTCCACCGACGCCGCGCAAATGCAAGCCGCCGCCGGGCACTTCGACTTCCTGCTGGACACCATCCCGGTGCAGCACGACCTGAACCCCTACCTCGATGTGCTGCGCTTTGACGGCGTGCATATCCTTGTTGGCCTGATCGAGCCGGTGGACCCGCCCGTCAACGCCGCCAAGTTGGTGCTGGGGCGTAAAATGCTCGCCGGTTCGCTGATCGGCGGCATCGCCGAAACCCAGGAAGTCCTGGATTTCTGCGCCGAGCATGGCATCACCTGCGACATCGAAATGCTCGACATTCGTCAGATCAACGAGGCGTTCACGCGCATGATCGCCGGCGATGTGAAGTACCGCTTTGTCATCGACATGGCGACCTTGAAGGCCTGATCAGGCCTTCGCGCCCAACTCCGCAGACAGCCGCGCCGCAACCTGTTTGATCACAGGAATCAGCTCGGCCATTTTCTCCAGCGGCATGTAGGGCACGGTACTGGCGATGCTGATGCCGGCGACGATTCGCCGGCTGGCATCGCGCACCGGTGCCGCCACGCAGCGGATCGACGGTTCGTTGTCTTCCAGGTCGAACGCATACCCGCCCAGCACATACTCATGCATGCGCTGCTCGAACTGCGCCCAGGATTGCTCGGGGTGTTGCGGCCACTGCAGGTTTTTCCCTGCCGCCGGCTGGCTGACTTCGTACAGGCGCTGCCACTCTTCGACGCTGTCATCCAACAGCAACGCCTTGCCGATGCCGGTCCGCGCCAGCGGCATGCGATGGCCGACCCGCGAGCGCATTTCCGGACCGTTGCGCCCGGGGTTCTTGTGCAGGTAGAGCACGTCGTCGTCTTCGCGAATCGCCAGGTGGATGGTGTCACCGGTCAGCGCCGACAACTCATCCAGGTACGGCACCGCCAGGGTCACCAACGGCAACTCTTCGCGCGCCTGAAACCCCAGCTCGATCAGCTTCGGCCCCAGCAGGTAACCGACTTGCGGCACCACGCGCAGGTAGCGCTCCTCCACCAGGCAACTGGCCAGGCGGTGCGTGGTACTGCGGGTGGTGCCGATGCGCCGGGCGATCTCTTTCAGATCCCGCGCACCAGCCGCCACCGCCTGCACCACGCCCAAGCCACGCAGCAAGGTCTGGGTGCCAGTGGGGGCGGCGTCTTTGACGGGGGTGTGGGCGGTTTCCTGCATATCGGGCCTATGTGGTGGTACGAAAACGAGCGGCATTATGGCAAATACCGAACCTCAATACAGTTGAGATCCAAATGTGGGAGGGGGCTTGCCCTCGATAGCGGTGTGCCAGTCTGCACATCTGTTACTGATAGACCGCCATCGGGGGCAAGCCCCCTCCCACACTTAGATCTTCACATGGCATGAATTCAGCGCTGCTTCATGCGGTCGATAATAACCGCCAGCAGCAGGATCGAGCCGCGGATCACGTACTGGTAGAAGGTGTCGATGTTCTTCAGGTTCATCGCGTTCTCGATGATCGCCAGGATCAGCACCCCGGCGATCACATGGCGGATCATGCCGATGCCGCCGCTGAGCGACACCCCGCCCAGCACACAGGCGGAAATCACCGTCAGCTCGAAGCCCTGGCCGATCATCGGCTGGCCCGAGGTCATGCGTGACGCGAGGATCACCCCGGCCAACGCACCGATCAGGCCATGCACGGCAAAGATCAGGATCTTCGTGCGGTCCACGTTGACCCCGGCCAACAGCGCGGCTTCCGGGTTGCCGCCGATGGCCATGGTGTTGCGCCCGTAGGTGGTGTAGTTGAGCAGCCAGCCGAAGAACAGGAAGCAGACGATGGTGATCAGGATCGGCACCGGCACGCCCAATAACTGGCCGTTGCCGAACACGAAGAACTGATCCTGGGACACCCCCACCGCCTTGCCGTCGGCAAAGATATAGGCCAGGCCGCGTACGATCTGCATGGTCGCCAAGGTGGTGATCAGTGCATTGACCCGCAGCTTGGCGATGACGATGCCGTTGATCAGCCCGACAATCAGGCCCATCAGCAGCGCCGCGCCGATGCCCAGCATGACGCTGTCGGTGTCGCGCATCACAATCGCGGCCACCACCCCGGCGCAGGCGATCACCGAGCCCACCGACAAGTCGAAGTGCCCCGACGCCAGGCAGAACAGCATGGTGCAGGCGGCGATGCCCACGGTGGAAATCGCCAGGCCCAGCCCGCGCATGTTCAGCGGCGAGAGGAAGTTGTCGATCAGCAAGGCACACAGCAGGAAAATCGCCAGCGCCGCGAGCAGCATCGCCCAGTTGTCGAGCAGCGCGCGCAGGTCCAAGGGTTTGCGTGCCGTCGGCAACGCGTTGTGTTGGGTCGTCATAGTCGTCTCTCAGTTCGCCAGGCCACGCGGCAAGGCCAGTTGCAGCAAGTTGGATTCAGTGGCGTGTTCGCGCCGTTGTTCGCCGCGCAAAGCGCCTTCACACAGCACCAGAATGCGATCGGAAACCCCCATCACCTCCATCAAGTCGCTGGACACCACAATCACCGCGATACCGCTGGCCGCCAGGTCATGGATGATCTGGTAGATCTCCGACTTGGCGCCGATGTCGATGCCCCGCGTCGGCTCGTCCAGCAGCAGCACCTTCATCGGCATCGACAGCCAGCGGCCGAGAATGGCCTTCTGCTGATTGCCGCCGGACAGGTACATGATTTTCTGCGCGGCGCTCGGCGTCTTGACCTTCATCCCGCGGATTTGCTGCTCGGCGTTGCCCTGCTCCCAGCCCTCGCGCAGCAGCCAGCCGAACCGGGAATGGGCGCCGCGTGCGCTGATGTTGATGTTCTCCGCCACGCTGCCCAGCGGGATGATGCCTTCCTTCTTGCGGTCCTCCGGGCACAGCAGCACGCCGGCGGCAATGGCGTCGCGCGGCGAGCGCAATTGCAGCGCTTGCCCGCACAGTTCCAACTGCCCCGCCGTGGCGCGCTGCAAGCCGCTGAGCAGGCGAAACAGCTCGGTGCGCCCGGCGCCGACCAAGCCGAACAGGCCGAGGATCTCGCCCTTGCGCACCTCAAAGCTGACCGGTTCACGCAAGCCCGGGCCGAGCAAACCGTCGACCTTGAGCGCCACCTCGCCGTGCTCGCGCGGCCGATAGTCGTAAATGTCCTGGATATCGCGACCGACCATGCAGGTGACCAACTGGTCGTGACTCAGCGCACGCATGTCGTCGAAGGTACGCACGTAGCGGCCGTCCTTGAACACCGTGACCGCGTCGCAAATGCGGAACACTTCTTCCATGCGATGGGACACGTACAGCACCACTTTGCCCTCGTCGCGCAGGCGCGTGATGATCGCCATCAGCCGGTCGATCTCGCGAGCCGACAGGCTGCTGGTCGGTTCATCGAAGGCAATCACATGCGCGCCACGCGACAGCGCCTTGGCGATTTCCACCAGTTGGCGCTGGCCCAGGGACAGGCGCCCAAGCTTTTTCTGCGGGTCGATTTCATCGGCCAGGCCCTTGAGGCACGCCAGCGCCCGCTGGCGCAACTGGCCGCGGTTGACCACGCCGAAACGCGCCGGTAAATGCCCGAGGAACAGGTTCTCGGCGACGCTCATTTCCGGCACCAGATGCAGCTCCTGGTGGATCACCGCGACGCCGCTGGCAATGCTGTCGGCCGCGCATTTGAAGGCCATGGTCTGCGCGCCGATCTGCACGCTGCCGCTGCTCGGGATGTAGGCGCCGCCGAGGATCTTCAGCAGCGTCGACTTGCCCGCGCCGTTCTCGCCCATCAACGCGTGTACCTGCCCCGGGTGGGCAGTGAAACTGATGTTGTCCAGCGCCTTGACCCCGGGGAAGGTTTTGCCGATGCCGTCAAAGCGCAGTGCCGCTGCGGTCATTTCCACAGCCCGATCTTGGTCAGTTCTTCCTGGAAGTTGGCGCGGGTGATCAGCGTCACTTCGTCCATCGCGGTGTACTTCGGCGGTTCCTTACCGGTGGTGACCCACTCGTACATCATCAGCGCGGTGTTGTAGCCCTCGATGTGCGGGCTGGGCAGCATCGAACCGAAGAAGCCGCTGTTGGCTTTCTTCAACTCGCCGATGGCGTCGGTGCCGTTGATGCCGATGCCGATCACGTTGGCGGCTTTGAAGCCGGCGCTTTCGGTGGCGCGCACGCCGCCGAGCACGGTGTTGTCGTTCATGCCGCCGATGATCAGGTTCTTCGCGCCGCTGGGCAGCTTGACCAGCGCCGAGTTGGTGGCGTCCATGCTGCCGGGCACGTCGAGGGTCTTGAGCGCGGCGGTGAGGATATGGTCTTTGGGGATGCCGGCTTCTTCGAGGGATTTGATCGAACCGTCGGTGCGTTTTTTACCGGTGTCGAGTTCGTTGAAGGTGTTAATCACCGCGTAGGTGTCCTTCCAGTCCCAACCACGTTTCTTCGCCTCGGCGGCCATCGCCGCGCCTTGCTTCTGGCCGACTTCGAACGCGGCCATGCCCAGGTACGGCACGTCTTCCATGAAATTGCCCTTGGCGTCGACGAAGCGATCATCCACGGCCATGACTTTCAAGCCGTTGACCTTGGCCTTGGCGACAATGGCCGGGCCGAGGGACACGTCCGGCGGGCAGATCACAAAGCCCTTGGCGCCGTTGGCGGCCAGGCTGTCGATGGCTGAGAGGGTCTTCTCGCCGTCGGGCACGGCGATCTTGATCACAGTGAAACCATGTTCCTTGCCAGCCTTTTCGGCGAAGGCCCATTCGGTCTGGAACCAGGGTTCTTCGGCTTGTTTGACCAGGAAGCCGATTTTTACGGGTTCGGCAACGGCCAGGCTGCTGAAGCCGCTTAACGCAATGGCGGCGGCGAGTACGCGGAGTGTTTTTTTCATGAACGGCACCTCTTGTTGTTATTGGAGAGTGACAAGTTCTAGTCGTGGTACATCACCGACCGTCCGCCATCGATCATCAGGCAGGTGGCGTTGATAAAGGGCGCCTCATCGGTGGCCAGAAACAGCGCGCTCATCGCCACCTCCACAGGCTGGCCGATGCGCTTGGGCGGGTGCAGGTCGAATGCGCGCTGGCGCTCGGCGTGGGGGTCGGGGAAAGTGTTCCAGTAGTCAACGTTGAGTTGGGTTTCGATATAACCCGGGGCGATGGCATTTACGCGGATGCCCTTGGGCGCGTATTCGATGCCGAGGGCGCGGGTCAGGCCGAGCAGGCCGTGTTTGGCGACGGGGTAGGGAAAACAGCCGGGAATGATGTGGCTGGAATGGGTCGAGGCGATGTTGATGATGTTGCCGATGCCCTGCTCGATCATGTGCGGCAACACCGTGCGGCAGCCATACCAAGCGCCGTCGAGGTCGATGGCGAAGCAGCGCCGCCAGTCTTCGTCGGTCATCTGCAACGGGTCGCGGAACACGTTGACCCCGGCGCAGTTGACCAGCACATCGACACGGCCGAAGCGCTCGATGGCCAGGTTGACCAGCGCCTGCCATTGCGCCTGGGACGTGATGTCGACCGGTTGCGCGTAGATCTCGGCGCCGCGTTCGCGCCAGTGGGCGGCGACTTGCTCGACCTTTTCGCCCTGGATATCGGCGATCACCAAACGTGCCTGCTGCGCCTGGAAGCAGGCCACGATCGCCTCGCCAATGCCTTGGGCCGCGCCGGTGACGATCACCACCTTGTGCTTGAGCCGCTCGCCATAAGTCGGTTCGGGCACGGCGGGGAGTGACAGAGGTTGTGCCTGCATCGCTTCACCTGTTTTATTTTTGGTAGTGAGTGCTGATGCAGCCGACTATAAACCCAGACCTTGAAATATCTCAATATATAAATTTACATCCCATATAGTGAGAATACATATAAAAAAACCGGCGTCGGGACGCCGGTTTTCACCGGGTACCTGATCAGCCCTGGGCGAAATCCCGTAGCGCATCGCCCTCCATGCGGTAGCGCACCCACTCTTCCTGGGGCTGGGCGCCGATGGATTTGTAGAAGGCAATCGCCGGTTCGTTCCAATCCAGCACGCTCCATTCGAACCGCCCGCAACCGTTGTCGCAGGCGATCTTCGCCAGGTGGCGCAGCAACTTCTTGCCGGCCCCGCCGCCGCGTTGCTCGGGGTTGATGTAGAGGTCTTCGAGGTACAGGCAGTTGCTGCCCAGCCAGGTGGAATAGCTGAAAAAGAACACCGCGAAGCCGATGGGCAAACCGTCGCGCAGGCAGATCAGCCCATGGGCGGTGGCGCCTTCGCTGAACAGGCTGCGCTCGATATCCGCCACACTGGCGATCACTTCATGACGGGCTTTTTCAAACTCGGCAAGCTCGGTGATGAAAGTCAGGATCTGCGCAGCATCGCTGGGCACGGCGGGGCGAATCTCGATGGTCATGGGCGCGCCTTGGGCAAATTCAAAGGCCACATACTAAGACGGTTTGATGACAGATTGCAGTGCAATTTCGGGATCGCCAGGCCACCTTACTCCGTTGCGGGCTAAAGCAAGCACCAGCAACCACAGAACAATCCGCCCTGACACGCATGGTAGAACGTGGCCATAACTCCAATGATTCCAAGGCGTGCTCATGAACTCCACACCTCCGGTGGGCGGAAAACTATTCGTCCTGTTTTGCCTGGCCAGCTTCCTGTTGTCCTTGTCCTACGGCTCGACGTTTCTGCTGTCGTTGCTGATTCACTCGCGCGGTGGGAATGAGCATGACGCCGGCAGTGTGATTTCCACGGCGATGCTCAGTACCTTCGTCGCGGTAGTGCTCTCCGGGCATTTGGCCGATGCATTGGGCGCGGCACGGGCGATTGCGGGAATGGGCGTGTTGCTGGTGGTGGCCTGCCTCGGTTTTGCCCTGACACCGGGGTTTGGCCAAGGCTTGATGCTGTTCGGGCTGGCCCTCGGCTTGGGTTGGGGGGTGTTCTACACGCTGGGCCCGATCATCGTGACCTTGCTGGTCGAGCCCAGGCAGCGGGCCAAGTACTTTGCGCTGCTGTCGGGCAGCATGTTGAGCGGGATCGGTTCCGGGCCCTTGCTCGGACGAGCCACCAGTGCGCTGGACCTGCCCCTGACGACCGCCTTCTATATCGCTGGGGCGGCCAGCCTCGTTGGGGTGCTGATGTTCTGGCGACTGGGCGCACAACTCAAGCACCATGCGAATGCGCCGACGTCGAGGATTTCCCTGGCCGCCAGCCGCCGGGTGCTGTCGTCCAGGGCGGCGTTCGCCATCCTCATGGTCGGCCTGGGCGGTTGCGTGTTTGGCGGGCTTTCATCGTTCCAAACCAGCTACGCGGCCGCGCATGGGTTGGATTATTCGCTGTTCTTCGCGGGGTTCCTGAGCGCCGCGATCACCAGCCGTCTGTTGATCGCCGGCTTCGTGGTCAAGCGTGATGCCTACCGGGCCGCCTGTGTGTTGTCCGGGATCATGCTCGGCTCGATTGCACTGTTTGCTTTTGGTGTGAGCGGTAACCTCAGCTACCTGCTGGCGGCTGCCACGCTGGGGGTGGGTTACGGCCTGACGTATTCGGTGATCAATGGGCTGGTCGCGCACGAAGCGCCGTCCGGCACGACGTCCCAGGCGTTGCTGCTGTTCAGCCTGGCGTATTTTGTCGGCGTCTTCGGGTTTCCCTGGCTGGCAGGCAGGATCATCGTCGACTACGGCCTGTCGACATTGATGATGGGCGTACTGGCCATCGCTGCACTGAACTGGATGATCACCGTGGCACGCCTGATAGCGCGCCAGCTCTCGGCGCACAAAACCTTACAGGTGTCCTGATACCGCTCGTCGGCATCCAGGCGCGATCATCGACAACGGCGCCGACCCGCACATCGATAGCCAGGCGAACACCGCTCAAAATGCGGGGGCTTATCCAGCGAGGAATGCGTCGACTTCCGCGGCGCCGGGAGCAGTCGCCGGCCCCCAGCGCGTCACCGCCAGGGCTGCCGCCGCATTGGCACGGCGCGCCGCGTCGAGCGGTTTCAAACCATTGGCCAAACCGGCGATGAACACGCCGGCGTGGGCATCTCCCGCGCCATTGCTGTCGACCGCTTGCACCTTGAAGCCGGGCACAGGCTCAAGCGTATTCGCCCGCCCGACCCAGCAACCGTTCGGCCCGTCGCGCACCACCCGCAGTGTGTCGGCGGGCAGATACCGGTTGAGCTTGATCAGCGCCTCGGCCATATCCGCCGCGCCGGTGAATGCCAGGGCTTCCGGGCCGTTGCTGGTCCAGATGTCGATACGCGGCAGCAGCGCGCGCATCAACGCCGAGTCGGGCGCCTTGACCAGCGGGCCCGGGTCGAACACCACCGTAATCGCCCGTGGCAGCGCCAGTAGCCAGTCGATCAGCGCCTGGGCCTTGCCGTCGAGAAGCAGGCTGTAGCCACTCACGTACACGTAGTCATCGGCACGTGGCGCGACGTTGGCCAAGTCCCCGGCGCTCAGCTCGCCCTCGGCGCCCAGATGGGAGATGAAGGTGCGCTCGCTGCTGGCTTCGGTCAGCGCCACGCACAGGCCGGTGTCCTTGCCGGCGCTGGCGGGCAGCGCGATGTCGATGCCTTCGGCGTGCATCGCCGCACGGGCCAGGTCGCCGAAACGGCCGCTGCCGTGGCGCCCCAGGTAGACCACCGGCAGCCCGTTGCGCCGCGCCGCCGCCATCACATTAAAACCGCCGCCGGCTTCGAAACGGGCCGATTGCGCCAGCACGTCGCCGCCGCTCGCCGGCAATTGATCGAGGGCCATGACCAGGTCGACGATGACCTGGCCGGTGTGCAGCAACCTAGGCATTGGCACGCTCGACCAATGCCGGACGCCGGTCAGCCGCGCCGCCGAGCAACGCATATATTCCGCCGGCCACCACGAAAGTCACGATCCAGCCCAGGCCGTTGTGGCCCAACCAGGAATCGGACAACGGCCCGGCGAACCAGATGTTGTCGGCGGTGGTGCCGATGGTAGTGAAACTGAACCCCAGCCCGATCGCCACGGCCCACGCCCCCAACGCGCGCCATTCCACGCCGCCGCGATACCAGTAGGCGCTGCTTGGGCTGACGTTCAGCAGGTCGTCAGGGCTGTAGTAATGACGGTGAATCAGGTCGACCACGAAGATCCCCACCCACGCGGTGATCGGCACCGCCAGCAACGAGATGAAGGTGATGAACGGGCCGTAGAAACTGTCGGCGATCAGCATGAAGTAGATCGAACCGGCGAAGATCGCCACGATATCGACGATCACCGCGTACACGCGCTTGACCTTCAAACCGAGGGTCAAGGTAGTGAGGCCGGCCGAATACACCGACAGGTTATTCGACAGCAACAGCCCGCCAAACGCGGTGATCAGGTACGGCACGGCCATCCAGGTGGGCAGCATGTCGCGGATCGCGACGATCGGGTCGGTCGCCGCCGCCAGGTCGTTGTTGCCCACCGACAGCAGGCCGCCGAGGGTGATCAGCAGCACCAGTGGAATGCCCGCGCCAAACGCGGCAGACGCCACCAGGCGCACGGCCGTGACGCTGCGGTGTTGGTAGCGCGACATGTCGGCGCCGGCGTTGGCCCAGCCGATCCCGGTGCCGGCGGCCATGGTGCCGATGCCGATGAGCATCGCGCTCAAGGGCGCCGGGGTGGCGTTGAACACTGCGCTCCAGTCGATGGTGGCGCAGAGGAAGCCGCCGACCAGGAGATTCAAGGCGCCGAATACGTAGGTCGCCCACTTCTGGATCACCAGCAAAGTCGCATGCCCCAGGCCGGAAACGGCCAGGGTCAGCAGTACGAAAATGGCGATGAACAGCAGCGTCAGCAGCGGCGCACTTTTCGCCGCGACCGGGGTGTGGAACAGCAGCGTACACAACGACAGCAGCACGAACGCAGCAGTGGTGGTGTTGACGGTCTCCCAACCGAGCCGCGACATCAGCGACACCAACGTCGGCCCGATATTGCCGCGCACGCCGAAGATGGCACGGGACAGCGTCAGACTCGGCGCACGCCCGCGCCGCCCGGCGATCGAGATAATGCCCACCACCGCGAAGGAGCCGGCGGCACCGAGGATGGCGACGATGACCGCCTGCCAGATGGCCAGGCCGCGAAACGCAACCAGGGTGGCGCCCAGCGGCAACCCCAGGATGCTGATGTTCGCGGCGAACCACACCCAGAACAGTTGCAGCGGATGGCCGTGGCACTCGCCTTCGGGGACCGGTTCGATGCCGCGCGTTTCCAAGCGCCCGGCGCTTGGGCCGGAAGTGGACGTACTCATGTGCGGGTGCTCCTGGTGCCAGTATTGTTAGGGTTGTGGCAAATTCGCAAATCGCAATGTTGACTCGGTCAGTGCGCGAGCGCGCTGGCCTGTAGCGCCTGGCGCAAGCTGAGCAGCCCTTCAACCAACGGCTGCAGCGCCAGCCCGTTGACCCGCTGGACCTGTTCGATCATCGCCGCCGGCCAGCATTGCATCCCCAGGCACGCGCCCAGCATCGCGCCGAGGATCGCGGCGATGGTGTCGGTGTCGCCGCCCAGGCTGGCGGCCACGCACAAGGCCTCGAAGGCGTTCATCTCGCCCACCGCCACTTGCTGCGCGAGGGCGAACGACACCACCACCGATTCCTGGGAAGCGACCGAGGTGCCAATCAATTCATAGAGCAAGTCGGCGAACAGCGCCTTGTCGCCACTGGCGACGCTCAAGGTCCGCGCCCAACCGATGCGCGTGGCAATACGGCCGCCGGCCACCCAGTGTCCATGGCGTTCGGCCTGCTGGGCGATCTGGCTGCCGATGTTCAGCGCTGTGCCCAGGTCCGCGCCGTTGATCCCGGCCGAGACCACCGCCGCCACTGCCGCGGCACTGGAGATGCCCAGGCTGGTGTTGTGGGTCACCTGGCACGCCTGGATCACCGCACGGATGAACGGCGCGGGGTCGCTGACATCGGCGGCAATCCCCACCGGCGCGATACGCATCGCCGCGCCGTTGGTGGTGCCGTAGCGCCCGGACTCTTCAGGCGTATGCCCGGCGAGGATCATGTCGATGGCGCGCTTGGTCGACGGGCCCAGCAGGTCCTGGGAGCCTTTGGCGCGCATTCGCGCTTCCCAGTCGATCAGGCGTCGCGCAAGTACGCTCGGCTCGATCGTGCCCTGGCCTTCCACCAGCAACTCACCGACGAGGATCGCCTGCTCGGTGTCATCGGTGATGGAGCCGGCGGGCATGTTCGGTGCGATGGGTTGGTCGGCGTCGGCATCTTCCAGGCCGGTGATGGCACCGAAGCGCGCCCGGACCTGCTCGCGGCTCAAAGACTGGGTGGGCATGCCCAGGGCATCGCCCAACGCCAGACCGTAGAAGGCACCGAGGGCACGATTGTGCGCGCTCATTTCGTCGCGCCAAACTGCAAGTGCAGACGAAAATGCAGCGGGTCGAGCAGACTCTCCACGTATTCCATGAAGCGTTCGCGCCGGTCGTAAGTGGTGCGCGACGCC
The DNA here is from genome assembly GCF_002028325.1 of Pseudomonas veronii. Taxonomy (NCBI): domain Bacteria; kingdom Pseudomonadati; phylum Pseudomonadota; class Gammaproteobacteria; order Pseudomonadales; family Pseudomonadaceae; genus Pseudomonas; species Pseudomonas veronii. The sequence continues at coordinate 5,261,086 of NZ_CP018420.1, forward strand.
TTGAGAAACACCGTGCCCACCGGACGCTCGAGCAGCTCGGCGTCTTCATCGGTCAGAGGCTCGGCGCCGATCCATTGATCGCCTTCGGCGCCGACGTAACCGTAGGCGGCCAGGGTGATGGTCAGGGAGTTGTCGATCAGCCCGACCCGGGGCAAGCCTTCCAGGCCTCCGGAGGCCGGCATCAGCGAGCGCTCCAAAGACACGGCGCGGCCATCGGCGGCGCGGCGGCGACGGTCGAGGGCGATGAATTGGTCGCTGCCGAAGCGGCTGAACAGGTCTGGGCGGGTCACGGCTTCGAAGCGCAGGATGTCGGTGCTGACCAGGGCGCCGGTGTCGGCCAGGGCCTGGGCCCAGCCATTGCGTTGGTCGAGCACCATGCCGTCATAGGTGACGATGGAGCCGACGCCGCCCTGGGTGGCGATGTAGTTGCGGCGCTTGAGTTCGGCCAGGGCTTCGCGCAGCGTGCCGCGACTGACCGCAAACTCTTCGGCCAGTTGATGCTCACCCGGCAGCAGGAAACCATCGGCCATCACCCCACCTTCGATACGGCGGATGAGTTCGTCGACGACGCGTTTTTTCTTATCGAATCGGACATGTCTAATCATGTACAAATTGATAACCGAAAGCAGCCGTTTACAGCAAGCGAATTATTTCAGGGAGAGGAAAAAAAACCTTCTCAGGGCTCCAGGCCAATCGGGAAGAACGTCCCGCCGCTCCACACGCCGAGCCAGTTCTGACCGTCGATCGGACGGCTCACCGCCAGCTCGACCAATTGGTAGAACACATTGCGATGCACCAGGGCTTCGAGGTTGGCGCGCACGCGCAGATAGGGCGAAGGCTCCTCGGTGTCGGGGTCGATCACCACCCGCAGCGGGTGTTCAAGATCGGCCTCGACCTGCTCGTCGACTTGCGTGGTGAAGCGCAACCGCTGGCTTTCGCCCTGCCCTTCGACTTCCAGGGTGACCGCGACAAACGGCGCATCCTCGACGGTGATGCCGACCTTTTCCACGGGGGTGACCAGAAAGTACTCATCGCCATCGCGGCGGATGATGTTGGAGAACAACTTGACCATCGGCTTGCGCCCGATCGGCGTGCCCTGGTAATACCAGGTGCCGTCGCGGGCAATGTGCATGTCGATGTTGCCGCAGAAGTCCGGGTTCCACAGATGCACCGGCGCCGGCCCCTTGCCCTTGGGCAGTTGGGCCAATAGATCATTGGCCTTGGCGGAATCGGTCATGGGCTTCTCCTCTGGCTTACTGATCGCTCATGCCCAGCAGGCCTCGGGCGTACTGCGCCAGCGGGCGGGCGATCAGATCTTGGGGCGTATTGTCGTGGAACGTCAGTAAACCGCCACGACTGCGAATCCGTGCAGTATCAATCAAATACTGGGTGCTGGTCTCGATCAACATGATCTGGATAACGCCGCTGTCCAGGCCGACACGGTCGAGGGCCTGCTGATCGGTCCACTCATCGGCGTTGCCGATGCGGTCATCCGCCTTGGCGAAGCGGCAGTACAGCAAGTAGTGAGCGCCGGCCGCACGGGCTTCGGCCATGGCTTGTTCGAGGCTTTCGGGCTGGCGGGCGCGGCGCACCATGGGGAAGTATTCGACGAAGCCGTTGAAAGCTTCTTCGGCGACCACGTTCGGGCGCGGATAGGCGCTGCCGGGCGGCACGAAGGCGCCCTGGGCGATGAAGACAAAGGAGTCCGGCTGCACGCGAATCGACGCGGAGCGCCGGGTGTCGCTGTGGTCCAGCAACCCGGCGTCGCTCATCTGATAACGGGTGCCTTCGGCCATATCGCTGACGGTCATGCAACCACTCAGCGTCAACGACGCCAGCAACAAAACCAGACTACGCATCCTAATCCTCCAGAAGCCGGTGACGGAAAACCGGCGAATGGGCATGAGATGCAGAATCCGCGCCATTTGGGGAGGGGGCTTGCTCCCGATTGCGGCGAGTCGGTCAGATTATCTGGGACTGACACATTGCAATCGGGGGCAAGCCCCCTCCCACACTGGATTGTGCGCAATCTTGAAAACCGGGTTAGCCGCCGATGATTTTCATGATGGTCGCACCACCGGAGAACGCCACTTCCTGTTTGTCGCCCAGGGCCTTCATCAGCAAGCCTTGCAAGGCCGGCAGCGCCTGGTGGCGCGGTTTATCCAGCAGGTCGCCGACATAGTGACGATTGCTCGACGACAGGCAGCCATGCAACCAACCGGTGGACGACAGCCGCAACCGTGAACAGGTGCGGCAGAACGGCACGCTTTCGTTGGCGATCACCCCAAAGAAACCCTTGCCCGGCACTTCGTAGCGCACCGCCGTGGCGTCCACGGGAGCGTTGGCTTGCAGGTATTCGTGGTGTTCGCCGATCAGGCTCAGCAGTTGCTGAAGGCTGACGAATTGCTGCAGGAAGGCATTGGAGTCCTTGGCCAGGTGGCCCATTCGCATCAGTTCGATAAAGCGCAGCTCGTAGCCCCGTTCCAGGCAATAGTCGAGCAGCGGCATCACCTGATCGAGGTTCTGGCCGCGCAACGGCACCATATTCACCTTGATCTTGATCCCGGCCGCGCGCGCCTGATCCATGCCATCGAGCACCGTGGCCAGGTCGCCGCCACGGGCGATGCTGCGGAAGGCCTCGGCGTTCAGCGTGTCGAGGGACACGTTGATGCGCCGAATGCCGGCGTCCACCAGCAGCGGCAGTTTGCGCGCCAGCAGTTGGCCGTTGGTGGTCAGGCTGATCTCACTGAGGCCCATCCCGCCCACGGCGCCCATGAAGGCTTCCAGCTTGGGGCTGACCAACGGCTCACCACCGGTGATGCGCAGGCGCTCGATACCGGCGGCTTCGATCAGGTAAGCCACGCCACGGGCCATGGCCTCGGCCGAGAGTTCGTCCTGGGCAGCCACCAGCCGCTTGCCGTTAGGCACGCAATAGGTACACGCGTAATTGCAGGCTGAGGTCAGGCTGATCCGCAAATTGCGAAAACGCCTGCCTTGACGATCAACGATCATGGATCACTCCGGCAGAGGATAATTCAGACGCAGCAAAAGCCGACTCATAAATCAGCTTTTAGCAATAGCCTTACCTGAGTATATTCCTGGGTTACTGCACCTGGCAGCAAATCATTACGCGGCAGGCGTGCCAGCAGGTGCAGCGTCAACGGGTGGCAGCTCGCTGCTGTGCTTGCGCTTGTTGCCCATACGCACGCCGATGTCCATCAGGAACTGGAAGAAACCTTCCTGATCTTCCAATACATTGCTCCAGAACGGCGAGTGGTACAGCGCCACTGCGCCATGCACCAACGCCCAGGCGGCGCAGTAGTGGAAGTACGGCGGCACGTCTTCCAGCTTGCCTTCGCTGATGCGGCCCTTGATCAGCAGGGTCAGGCGTTCGAAGTTCGAGGCGCGGATCTTGTGCAACTCCTCGACCATTTCCGGCACCTGATGGCCCTTGACCACCTTCTCTTCCAGGCGGTCGAACAGGCGGTAGCGCTGCGGGTCACGCATGCGGAACTCGAAGTAGGCCCGCGACAGGGCCTCCTTGTCCTTGTCCACATCGGCCGAATGCAGCAGCTCGTTCAGGTCGCGCTCGTAGTCGAGCATCAGGCGCAGGTAGATCTCGGCCTTGGACTTGAAGTGCTTGTAGATGGTGCCTTTGCCGATACCTACGGCATCCGCGATCATCTCGACGGTAACGCTGTCTTCACCTTGTTCGAGGAACAACTTGAGGGCGGTGTCGAGAATTTCCTGCTCGCGGCGGCGAAACTCACGGACCTTACGGGGTTCTTTTTGCATGAGGAAAAGGTCTGCAGAGGTCGGTATAGGGAGGGTTGCGCAGGGCCAAGGAGACGTGGCGATACGATTTACCCGGTACGAGGGATTATCCCGACTGAACGGTCGTTGGGCAACGCTTATGTGAACCGCTCACACACATTACTTTCAGCATGCCGACGAATTCATGGCGTTCAGTCAGAAATAATACGTGACGTCTACGCCTGTACATCCGCTCAATGAGAACTCAAGCGAAGCGCGCGTATTCCAAATCTGTTTAAAAAACGACCAGACGCGACTGGACTGAATCGGATACTGATCAATACTTCAACTGTCGGCGCGACATCTCCCCCAAGTGAAGCGTCGACCTGGGTACCGACGGACTGCGTGCCCTTGTTTTACTCCTAATGGTCTTAACCCGGATTCCCCCCCCAGAACCCGGGTTTTTTTTGCCTCGGATTTGGTCGCGTCAACCCGCGACGTGCGCCAGCGGGAACAGGCGCTTGAAGTTCTCGGTGGTCTGTTCGGCAAAGCGTTCGTAGGACTCACCGCGTAGCATCGCCAGGTAATCCGCCACGTCACGCACATACTCCGGCAGGTTCGGCTTGCCGCGATGGGGAATCGGCGCCAGGTACGGCGAGTCGGTTTCCACCAGCAGCCGGTCGGCCGGCACTTGTCGCGCCACGTCACGCAGGGCGTCGGCATTGCGAAAGGTGACGATGCCCGACAGGGAAATATAGAACCCCAGGTCGAGGGCCGCCTTGGCCATGTCCCAGTCTTCGGTGAAGCAATGCAGCACGCCGGCCTGGGGCAATGCGGCTTCGCGCAGCAGGCTCAGGGTGTCGGCGCGGGCGCCGCGGGTGTGGACGATGACCGGTTTGCCGGTCTGCTCGGCGGCGTGCAGGTGCAGGCGGAACGACGCTTGCTGCAATAGCGCGGCTTCGGGCTCGTAGTGATAGTCCAGGCCGGTTTCACCAATCGCCACCACCCGTGGGTGGTTGAGTTCGCCGAGCAACCAGTCGAGGGCCGGAGCTTCGCCAGGCTTGAGGTCCAGCGGGTGGATACCCACCGAGCAATCCACGTCCGCGTAGCGATCCGCGAGGGCTTTGACGTCGGCCGCATTGTCGGCGCTGACGCCGATGCACAGGAAGTGCCCGACCCCACGCTGGCGGGCCGCTTCCAGGGCGGCGTCGAGGGAACCGCCGTGTTGGGCGAGGTCGAGGCGATCAAGGTGGCAATGGGAATCTACGAGCATAGGAAATGACAACTTCAATCACGGGAAGGGTCTGGCCGACGATACACCCGTCGGCCACGGAAATTAACGCCGGCCGAGCAAACCGACCCACTGCACCAGCAGCGCTTCGAGCAACAGCACGCGGTTGAGGTTGGCCTTGCCGAGGACCTTCTGGCGCTGGGCGAGAATCCAGTCCTGGATATTCAGCACCTTGTCCTGTGCGCTTTTCTGCGCGAGGTATTGCACGACCTTGCGCATGTCCGGCAGGCCCAGGCCATTTTCATCCTGGGTCAACTGGTAGCGCAGGATCAGGCTCGACCAGTCGCAGAACCAGTCGAACAGCAGCAGCAAGGGGATGTCCTTCCAGGCGGTTTCCGCCAACTGGGTGGCGGACAACTCCTGCTTGAGCAGCTTTTTCACCCCGTCCACCACCAGTGCGCGTTGCTCGCGCACGCCCTGGGCCTGCAGCTTCACGGCGGCCAGGGGGGAACCGGCGGCCAGGGTCAGCAACTCGACGCGTTCGGCTTCGGAACAGTCCGGCAAAGCCTGTTCCAGCCATTGCAGGCTCATCGCCTCGCTGGGCAATGGGCACGCCTGCTGCACGCAACGGCTGCGAATGGTCGGCAACAAGCGGCTGGACTGGTGGCTCACCAGCAACAGCACGGTATCGCCGGAAGGTTCTTCGAGGCTTTTGAGCAAGGCGTTGGCCGCGTTGATGTTCATCGCCTCCACCGGCTCGATCAGTACGACCTTGCGCCCGCCCATCTGCGCGGTTTGCACCACGAAGCTGACGAGGTCACGCACCTGGTCGACCTTGATCGCCTTGTCCGCTTCCTCGGGTTCCAGCAGGTAGTTGTCCGGGTGGCTGCCGGCCTTGAGCAGCAGGCAGGATTTGCACACGCCGCAGGCTTCCAGGTTGACCGGGCGTTGGCACAGCAGGCTGGCCATCAGGCGCTCGGCGAGTGCGCGCTTACCGATACCCGCCGGGCCGTGCAACAAGTAGGCGTGAGCGTGCTGGGCACGCCCCGCCAATTGCTGCCAGAGACTGTCCTGCCAAGGGTAGGCTTCAGCCACGGGCGCGCTCCAGCAATGTGGGTAGCAGCGCATCGATGGCCTGCTGCACCTGGGCCAGCGGCTGCGCGGCGTCCAACAGGTAGTAACGCGCCGGCTCGGCCTTGGCCCGGGCGAGGAATGCGCTGCGCACGGCGTTGAAAAACGCCTGGCCTTCCAGTTCGAAGCGATCCAGGCGGCCGCGCGCACTGGCACGGGCCAGGCCGACTTCCACCGGCAGGTCGAACACCAGGGTCAGGTCGGGGCGCAAATCGCCCTGGACGAAGGTCTCCAGGGTGGCGATGCGCGCCTGGGACAGGCCACGGCCACCGCCTTGGTAGGCATAGGTGGAATCGGTGAAGCGGTCACAAATCACCACGGCGCCGCGGGCCAGCGCCGGGCGAATCACTTCGGCCAGGTGCTGGGCGCGTGCGGCGAACACCAGCAGCAGCTCGGTGTCCGGGTTCATCTGTTCTTCACCTGGGGCCAGCAGCACTTCACGGATGCGCTCGGCCAACGGCGTACCGCCGGGCTCGCGGGTCAGCACCACCTCGACGCCCGCAGCGCGCAAACGCTCGGCCAGGTAATCGCGGTTGGTGCTTTTGCCGGCGCCTTCCGGGCCTTCCAGGGTAATAAACAAGCCAGTCACAGGCAGTCCTTAGTCAGAGTCATTGCGGGCTTAGCGGTGCGGCGGCGTCCGGCGCAGGCTCGGCGGGGGCGTCGGGGGCATCGTTCGTCGGCGCGGGGTCTTCCAACGGCTTCACCTGCGGCGCCGGGCTGGAACGGTAATCGGCGCGACGCTTGAGCTGGAACTCACGCACCGCGGCATTATGTGCATCCAGGTCGTCCGAGAAAATATGACTGCCATCGCCCCGGGCAACGAAATACAGGCTGCTGCCCGGCACCGGGTTCAGCGCCGCATGAATCGCCTCGCGGCCGACCATCGCGATGGGTGTCGGCGGGAGCCCGGCAACCATGTAGGTGTTGTAGGGGTTGGCTTCCTTGAGATGGGCGCGCGTCAGCTTACCGTTGTAGCGCTCGCCCAGGCCGTAGATCACCGTCGGATCGGTCTGCAGCAGCATGCCGATCTTCATGCGACGCACGAATACCCCGGCGATCTGCCCCCGCTCCTCCGGCACACCGGTCTCTTTCTCCACCAGGGAGGCCATGATCAGCGCTTGGTAGGGGTCGGTGTACGGCGCGTCGGCGGCGCGTTTGCTCCACTCCTGGGCGAGCACATCGTCCAGGCGGTTGTAGGCTTTCTTGAGGAACTCGACATCCGTCATGCCGCGCACAAAGCGATAGGTATCGGGGAAGAACCGCCCCTCGGGGAAAACCCCTGGGTGGCCGAGCTTGTCCATCACTTCGCTGTCACTCAGGCCGGCAAGGCTCTGCACGATCTTTTCATGCTTGGCCAGCGCCGAGCGTACTTGGCGGAAATTCCAGCCCTCCACCAGGGTCAGGCTGTATTGCACCACTTCGCCACGCTGCCACAGGCCGATCAAGCCTTGGGCGGTGAGGCCGGGAGTGAGGCGGTATTCGCCGCTGTGCAATGGCTGGCCTTCGAGGTTGAACCGCCAGTACAGACGCAACCAGAAGGCGCCGTCGAGCACACCGTCGGCTTCCAGGCGATTGAAAGTGCCGGTCGGCGTGGCTCCGGCGGGGACGTCGAGCAGTTGCTCCTCGGTCAGGTGCAAGGGCTGCTTGAGGGTTGAGTCGAGCTTCCAGGCCGAAAACCCCAACAGCAACGCCGCCGCGAACAGACCGATCAGCAGCAGTAACAACAGTTTTCGTATCAACTCAAATATCCAATAGCGCGCGAACAATGCTCTGCAGTTTACGGGTGAGCGGCCCAACCGACCAGCTCATCGCAGCGCAGCCGCGCACCGGCCAAATGCCATAAACGCTGTTGCAGACAAAAACCTCGTCGGCCGACTGCAACTGCTCAAGGCTGATATCGGCCACGACCACCGGGGTGCCGAGCGCCTGCGCCTGGGCCAGCACCTCGGCACGCATGACGCCGGCCACGCCGCAACGATTCAGATCAGCGGTCAACAACACGCCGTGACGCACCAGGAACAGGTTGCTGAACACGCCTTCGATGACGCGCCCGGACATATCCAGCATCAAACCTTCGGCATGCTCGGTATCTTGCCACTCGGCGCGCGCGATCACTTGTTCGAGGCGATTGAGGTGCTTGAGACCGGCCAGCAGCGGCTGTTCGGACAAACGGGTGGCGCACGGAAACAGGCGGATACCGTCGTTGCCATGGGCCTGGGGATAAGCAGCAGGCGCACTGCCCTGCAGGATACGGCGCACCGGGGCGCCGGGGTTGATGCCATAACCGCGCAGGCTGTCGCCTCGGGTGAGGATCAATTTGAGTACGCCGTCGCCGAGAGCGCTGGCATAAGCGAGCACTTCGCTGCGGACCAATGCCGGGTCCACAACCAATGCCAACCGCCTGCAACCCTCGGCCAGGCGTTGCAGGTGGCGGTCGAGCAACACGGGTTGCCCGGCCTTGACGGCGATGGTTTCGAACAGGCCATCGCCATACGCCAGGCCACGATCTTTCAGGGGCACGCTGTCCGCTGGCTGACCGTCGACCCAGCTGTGCATTACTCGGCGAACCGGCGGAACACCAGGGAGCCGTTGGTGCCACCGAAACCGAACGAGTTGGACAACACCACGTCGATCGGCATCTTCTGCGCTTCATGAGGCACGAAGTTCAGGTCGCAGCCTTCATCCGGCTCATCGAGGTTGATGGTCGGCGGAGCGACCTGATCCCTGATGGCCAGCACGCTGAAGATCGCTTCGACCGCGCCCGCCGCACCCAACAGGTGGCCGGTCATGGACTTGGTGGAGCTGACCGCCAGCTTGTAGGCGTGCTCGCCGAACACCGACTTGATCGCTTCGGCTTCCGCCAGGTCGCCGGTCGCTGTCGAAGTGCCGTGGGCGTTGATGTACTGCACCAGGTCCGGGCTGATCTTCGCATCGCGCAGGGCGTTGGTGATGCAACGCGCAGCACCGGCGCCGTTGGCCGGTGGCGAAGTCATGTGGTAGGCGTCGCCACTCATGCCAAAGCCGATCAGCTCGGCGTAGATCGTCGCGCCACGCGCCTTGGCGTGTTCCAGCTCTTCCAGCACCAGCGCACCGGCGCCGTCGGCCAGGACGAAACCGTCACGGCCCTTGTCCCACGGACGGCTGGCACGAGCCGGCTCGTCGTTGCGGGTCGACAGCGCACGCGACGCGCCGAAGCCGCCCATGCCCAGGCCGCAGGCCGCCATTTCAGCGCCGCCGGCAATCATCACGTCCGCTTCGTCATAGGCGATATTGCGCGCGGCCATGCCGATGCAATGCGTGCCTGTGGTGCAAGCCGTGGCAATGGCGTAGTTAGGTCCCTGTGCTCCCAGATGGATGGACAGGAAACCGGAAATCATATTGATGATCGAACCCGGCACGAAGAACGGTGAAATTCGACGCGGACCGGACTCGTGCAACGTGCGACTGGTTTCTTCGATATTGGTCAAACCGCCAATACCCGAACCCATGGCCACGCCGATGCGTTCACGGTTGGCGTCGGTGACTTCCAGACCAGCGTCACGCACTGCCTGAAAACCGGCTGCCAGGCCGTATTGAATGAACAGGTCGAGTTTGCGGGACTCTTTGATCGAGAGGTATTGCTCGACATTGAACCCCTTTACCGAGCCGCCAAAACGGGTGGAATAGGCAGAAAGGTCCGTGTGTTCGATCAGACCAATACCACTGCGGCCAGCCAGAATGCCCTGCCAACTGCTCGGCACATCCGTGCCCAGTGGCGACAACATACCCATACCGGTGACTACGACGCGTCTACGCGACACAGCACTCTCCTTTTTCTAATGACGACACTTTGCTTCAGAATCACTTTTCATCAGAGCTAAAGAAAAAACCGCACGCCGTTACAGCAGTGCGGTTTTTCCCTGACAGCAAGCGACGACTACAAACTATTACGCCTGGTGGCTGGTAACGTAGTCGATTGCAGCTTGAACGGTAGTGATTTTTTCAGCTTCTTCGTCCGGGATTTCGGTCTCGAATTCCTCTTCCAGAGCCATCACCAGCTCAACGGTGTCAAGGGAGTCGGCACCCAGGTCTTCAACGAAGGAAGCGGTGTTGACCACTTCTTCTTCTTTAACGCCCAGTTGCTCGGCAACGATTTTCTTGACGCGCTCTTCGATGGTGCTCATACCTTGTTTTCACTCCTAATGGACAAATTCAGGCAGCTGGCCAGTGGGTAAGTGTATAGAAAGCCATTTCAGCTTTTCAACTGAAAGGTTCACCCCGTACCCGGTCGGCCACCCGCGTATAAATTAAGTTGCAGCTTTATAACGGATTTTAGACAGCTCGTATGACATTTTTTTGAAGCGATCCGTCACAATTTAACTCATGTACATCCCGCCGTTAACCGGGATTGTAGCCCCAGTCACGTATGCCGCACCGTCGGATGCCAGGAAAGAGACCACATTCGCAATCTCTTGAGCCTGGCCCAGACGGCCCAGCGGAATCTGCGTCAGCAAGGCTTCACGCTGTGCTTCCGGCAGTTCGCGGGTCATATCGGTGTCGATGAACCCAGGGGCCACCGAGTTGACCGTAATCGACCGCGAGCCGACTTCACGCGCCAGTGCGCGGCTGAAACCTTCCAGACCGGCTTTCGCCGCGGCATAGTTTACTTGGCCTGCGTTGCCCATGGCACCCACTACGGAGCCAATATTGATAATTCGCCCCCAACGCGCCTTGGTCATGCCGCGCAAAACGCCCTTGGACAGGCGAAACAGACTGTTCAAGTTGGTGTCGACGACGTCATGCCACTCGTCGTCTTTCATCCGCATCATCAGATTATCGCGGGTGATACCGGCATTATTCACCAGAATCGCCGGCGCGCCGAACTGTGCGGTGATCTCGGCCAGTACGGCAGCCACGGACTCATCGCTGGTCACATTCAGCTCAAGGCCGGTGCCCTGCACGCCGTTTTCCTTCAAGGTCGCGGCGATACGCTCGGCGCCCGCGGCGGAAGTGGCGGTGCCGATCACGACGGCGCCCTGACGGCCCAGTTCCAGGGCAATCGCCTGGCCAATGCCACGGCTTGCGCCGGTAACCAGTGCAACTTTACCTTGCAGACTCATGCAGGCTTCTCCTAAGTTCGGGGTTCAGGCCAGTGCCGCGCGAGCGGCCGCAAAGGCATCCGGGGTATTGAGGTTGGAGGTCGACACGCCGTCGGCGCAGCGCTTGTTCAGGCCGGCCAGGACTTTGCCCGGGCCGCACTCGACCAACTCGGTGGCGCCGTTGGCGGCCAGGGTCTGCACCGATTCAACCCAGCGCACCGGCTTGTAGAGTTGTTCCAGCAGGTCGCGCTTGAGGGTGTCGAGATCCGCGGCAACCGCCGCGCTGACGTTCTGCACCAGCGGGATCTGCGGCGCCTGCCAGTTGATGGCGGCGATGGACTCGGCAAAACGCTCGGCCGCCGGGCGCATCAGCTCGCAGTGCGACGGCACGCTCACCGGCAACGGCAAGGCACGCTTGGCGCCACGGGCCTTGCAGCCTTCGATGGCGCGCTCAACGGCGGCCTTGGCACCGGCAATCACCACCTGGCCCGGCGAGTTGAAGTTCACCGCGCTGACCACTTCGCCCTGGGCCGCTTCGGCACAGGCGGCGATCACCACCGCATCATCCAGGCCGAGAATGGCGGCCATGCCACCCTGCCCGGCCGGAACCGCTTCCTGCATCAACTGGCCACGACGCTCGACCAGCTTGACCGCTTCAGCGAGGGTCAGGCTGCCCGCGGCGACCAGGGCACTGTATTCGCCCAGGCTGTGACCGGCGACGAACGCCGGACGCGCGCCGCCTTCCGCCAGCCACAAGCGCCACAGGGCGATCGAAGCGGTGAGGATGGCCGGCTGGGTTTTATCGGTTTGATTGAGTTGCTCTTCCGGCCCCTGCTGGGTCAGCGCCCACAGGTCGTAACCCAGGGCATCGGAAGCTTCCTTGAAGGTTTCCAGGATCAGCGGATATTGCGCGCCCAGCTCGGCCAACATGCCGAGGGACTGCGAACCCTGCCCAGGAAAGACGAATGCGAGGGATGTAGACATGTAACAAGCCCCTAATGATCTGGTCGTCGGATATAGGCGCTCCTACGATGGGAGCGCACGAAACTGACAGATTGGATGGTCAATTGAACCGGCCGGTCACATTTAAGCATTCCCGGGCCGATTCGCCTAAGGCAACAGATCTTCCAGGCGGCCGTGCAAGCGTCGCGGCAGATTTTCCTGGATCTCGATCAACGCCCGTGCAATCGCACTCTGAAAGCCTTCCACCCCCGCCGAGCCATGGCTTTTCACCACGATGCCCTGCAAGCCGAGAAAGCTTGCGCCATTATGCCGCGCCGGGGCCAAGTCCTCCTGCAGGCGGCGCATCAGCGGCAACGCCAGGGCGCCGACCAGGCGTGTCGCCAGGTTGCGCTTGAACAAGGCCTCGATCCGCGTGGCAATCATGGTCGCCAGGCCTTCGCTGGATTTAAGCAGGATATTGCCGACAAACCCGTCGCACACCACCACATCCGCCTCGCCGCGATACAAACCGTCGCCTTCGACAAAGCCGATGTAGTTCAACCCCCGCGCGCCTTGCAGCAAAGCGGCGGCGAGCTTGACCTGCTGGTTGCCCTTGATGTCTTCGATGCCGATATTCAGCAAGGCCACGCGCGGACGAGCCACACCCAACGCCTCGGCAGCCACCGAGCCCATCACGGCGAACTGGAACAGATGCTCGGCACTGCAATCGACATTCGCGCCCAGGTCGAGCAACTGGCAATAGCCTGTCTGCGTCGGTATCGCCGCGACTATCGCCGGCCGGTCGATCCCCGGCAAGGTCTTGAGCACATGCCGCGACAACGCCATCAGCGCGCCCGTATTGCCGGCACTGACACAGGCTTGCACCTTGCCATCACGCAACAACTCAAGGGCGACCCGCATTGAAGAGTCGGGCTTGCCACGCAGGGCTACCGCCGGTTTTTCATCCATGCCGATGGCTTCGCTGGCGGGCGTAATCGTCAGGCGCGCGCGATCCACCGCCGGATGGCTGGCAATCAGTTCTTCAAGAAGGGAAGGTTGACCGACGAGGGTCAGGTGCAGCGAGGGCGTAGCAGACAGGCTGGCAATACAAGCCTGAACAATGCTGCGGGGACCGAAGTCCCCGCCCATTGCGTCAATCGCGATGACTTGAGCAGACAAGTGATTACTCGTCAGCGCCCTTGTCGATCACTTTACGGCCACGGTATACGCCTTCTGGCGATACGTGGTGACGCAGGTGAATTTCACCGGTGGTTTTTTCTACAGACAGAGTGCTTGCCGTCAGGGCGTCGTGCGAACGACGCATGTCACGGGCAGAGCGGGATTTTTTGTTCTGCTGAACAGCCATAATTGATTAACTCCTAAACGTTTGGGTCACGCTTTAACTGCGCCAATACACTGAACGGGTTGGACCGCGTTACCTCGTCCTCGCTCGGTTCGGACTCGTCATCGAGGCCCGCCGGCTGCTGGCATTCTTCCGGATGATGAGCAGGCACAATGGGCAAGGCGAGCAAAAGCTCCTCCTCGATCAGTGCATGCAGATCCAAAGGATCTTCGCCCAGTTCCAGCACGTCATAACCTTTCGGCAACGACTGGGTATTCGCACCCTCCTTTACCACAGCGTAACTGCATTCGCTGTGAATCGGCAGGGTGACCAGCTCAAGACAACGCTGGCAAACCATTTTGACCTCGGTGTCGATAAAGCTGTGAATAACCACAGATTTACGTTCATCTCGTTCAAAAACGAATTTGGCCTGCACCGTACCGACAGTGTCGGAAAGCGGGTCGCAGAGTCTCTCCAAATCGGCCAGCAGCAATTCACCTTGAAGGGAAGTGCCACGATCAGCCAATTTGCGCGGGTCAACGTGAGGTGGAATCGGGTCATTCAACATAGGCGCAGCATTATAGGGATGCCCCCAGCCATGTCAAAGGAAATTCAGCCCTGTGCGTCAGCCGGTCGTCCCGCTAGAATCCCCGGTCGCCCTGAGGAGACGCCCATGCTGCCTTTATTACTCGCATCCAGCTCGGTCTATCGCCGGGAATTGCTGAGCCGCCTGCACTTACCGTTCATCTGCAGCTCGCCGGATATCGATGAAAGCCACCGCGCAAATGAGTCAGCCGTCGAACTGGTCAAGCGCCTGGCCGAAGAGAAAGCCCGCGCCCTCGCCGCCCGCCATCCAGGGCACCTGATCATCGGCTCCGATCAGGTCGCCGCACTCGAAGGCCGGATCATCGGCAAACCCCACACCTTCGAGAACGCCCGCGAGCAACTGCTGGCGGCCAGCGGCAAGCGTGTCAGCTTCCTCACCGGGCTGGCGCTGCTGAACAGCGAGACCGGGCACTGCCAGGTCGACTGCGTGCCGTTCACCGTACACATGCGCGTGCTGGACGCGGAGCGGGTCGAGCGCTACCTGCGGGTCGAGCAGCCCTATGACTGCGCGGGCAGTTTCAAGGCCGAAGGGCTGGGCGTGAGCCTGTTTCAAAGCACCGAAGGCCCGGATGCGACCAGCCTTGTCGGCTTACCGCTGATTCGCCTAGTGGATATGCTGCTGGCCGAGGGCGTGCAAATCCCTTAAACCAGCGCAAAACCAAATGTGGGAGGGGGCTTGCTCCCGATTGCGGCGGGTCAGCTACAGATAAGCTGGCTGATCCACTGCTATCGGGAGCAAGCTCCCTCCCACATTTATCTACGCAGACCTTGGGATCTCAGCGCAGGGTCGGGCCCTGGAAGCCCATGTACAAGGCCAACTTCTCCGCCACGCTGGCGCCGAGCTTCTTGGAGAAACGGTCAAACGGCGACTCCTGAACGGTGAAGTCCACCAGTTCCTTTTCACCAATCACGTCCCGCGCCACCGAACTGGCACTGCCCAGACCATCGATCAAGCCCAGCGGCAAGGCCTGCTCGCCAGACCAGACCAGCCCGGAGAACAGCTCCGGATGGTCCTTGTCCTTCAAACGATCACCGCGCCCTTGCTTGACGCTGGCAATGAACTGGCGATGAGTGGTGTCGAGCACGCTCTGCCAGAACTGGGTTTCATCGGCCTTTTGCGGCTGGAACGGGTCGAGGAACGCCTTATGCTCGCCCGAGGTGTAGGTGCGACGCTCCACACCGAGCTTCTCCATGGTGCCGACAAAGCCGTAACCGGCCGCCGTGACGCCAATGGAACCCACCAGGCTGGCCTTGTCGGCGTAGATCTGGTCAGCGGCACTGGCGATGTAATACGCACCCGAGGCGCCCAGGTCGGAGATCACCGCGTACAGCTTGATCTGCGGATGCAGCGCGCGCAGGCGGCGAATTTCGTCATACACGTAGCCCGATTGCACCGGGCTGCCGCCTGGGCTGTTGATGCGCAGGATCACGCCCTTGACCTTGGGGTCTTCGAACGCGGTGCGCAGACTGGTGACGATATTGTCGGCGCTGGCGGACTCCTTGTCGGCAATCACCCCGCGCACTTCGATCAAGGCGGTATAGCTGGAGCCACGGGTCGCGGTTTTTTCCATGTCCACCAGCGGGCTGAACAGCACCAGCATGCCGAGCAGGTAAACAAAGGTCAGCAGCTTGAAGAAAATCCCCCAGCGCCGCGAACGACGCTGCTCTTGCACGCTGGCCAGAAGGGTCTTCTCCAGCAGCTTCCAACTCTTGTCGTCACTGCTGTCGGCCTTTTCGGGCGCTTTCCACTCATCACTCATGCCATCTACCCCAGCAAAGACTCAGTGGGCCCGGCTGAGCCAGGCCTGCAATTCAGAAAAATGATCGATCGTCAGCCTGGGCTCGTATGCCTGCAGCACCTCGGCAGCCTGTGCACCGTAGCTGACCGCCACGCTGTCCATGCCGGCATTGCGCGCCATCATCAGGTCGAAGGACGCGTCGCCGACCATCAACGCCTGGCGTGGCGACACGCCGCAATGGGCGAGGATCTGCTCAAGCATCAGCGGATGGGGCTTGCTGGCGGTTTCGTCCGCTGCGCGGGTAACGTCGAAATAGTCTTCCCAGCCGTGGGCCTTGAGCACCCGGTCCAGGCCGCGGCGGGCCTTGCCGGTGGCGACCGCCAGCTGATAACCCTCGGCGCGGAACGCTTCCAGGGACTGCACCACGCCATCAAACAGCGGCGAAGGCTCGGCCTCCAGCGCAATGTAGTGATCGGCATAATGCTCGCGGAACGCGACCAATTCAGCGTCAGCGATGTGCGGGTACAAGGTGCGAATCGCCTCAGGCAACCCCAGGCCGATAATGCCCTTGACCGCCAGATCGCTACACAGCTCGAAGCCAGAACGCGTCGAGGCCATGTGCATGGCCTCGACGATACGGCCAATGGAGTTGGCCAGCGTGCCGTCCCAATCGAAAATCAGCAGTTTGTAGTCAAGGTGCGGCACTCAAACGCTCCACGGTCTTGGCCCACATCTCATCGACCGGCGCCTGCAATTTCAATTCGCCACCATCGGGCAGCGGTACGGTGAGCATGTAGGCGTGTAGGAACAGGCGTTTGCCGCCCAGGTCGCGAATCTCCTTGGAGAACGCCTCGTCGCCATACTTGGTGTCACCGGCAATGCAGTGGCCCGCATGCAGGGTGTGCACGCGAATCTGGTGAGTGCGCCCGGTGACCGGCTTGGCCTCGACCAGGGTGGCGAAGTCGCCGAAGCGGCGCAGCACCTTGAACAGGGTCAGGGCTTCTTTGCCCTCCTCGTCCACTTCGACCATGCGCTCGCCGGAGCGCAGGTTGCTCTTCTGCAACGGCGCGCGCACGCTCTTGATCGAGCTGGCCCAGTTGCCGCGCACCAGCGCCATGTAGCGCTTGTCCACGCCATCGCCGCGCAGGGCGGTGTGCAGGTGGCGCAACATGCTGCGCTTCTTGGCGATCATGAGCAGGCCGGAGGTGTCGCGGTCGAGGCGATGGACCAGCTCCAGCTCCTTGGCATCCGGACGCAACTGACGAAAGGCTTCGATCACGCCGAAACTCAGGCCGCTGCCGCCGTGAACCGCAATGCCGCAGGGCTTGTTGATCACGATCAGCTTGCTGTCTTCGTAGACAATCGACGCTTCAAGGCGCTGCAACAGACCCTGGGCCAGCGGCACAGGTTCGTCGCGCTCAGGCACGCGCACCGGCGGCACCCGGACGATATCGCCCGCCTGCAGCTTGTACTCGGGCTTGATGCGACCCTTGTTCACGCGCACTTCGCCTTTACGCAAAATGCGGTAGATCAAGGTCTTGGGCACGCCTTTGAGCCTGGCCAGGAGAAAATTGTCGATGCGTTGGCCGGCATATTCCGGCGAGACCTCGAGCAGCTGGACGCTGGGGGTCTGGGGGGCGGTAGTCGTCATGTCGGCGATGATAACAATTTTTTATGGAATTGAAGCACTTAATCATTACTGCTATAGTCGCGAACGCCGCCAAAAGCGGCCTGGACAGAGGACTTGCGGCAAATTGCCGGCCCTGACCTTCGCAATTCATCAGGACGCGAGGCCGTCCTACGGGGCTTTCGTTACCTTGGAAAGCCCGAGATTGTAACAAGCGCAGGTGACATGAGGCCTGAAGCGAGTGCAGAAAGCAGAGTGAATACTCGCATTTTGCGCCGATATTTACGGCCAGTTCACAAAGTGCAGTCAGTCTTGGGACACACCATGGCGAATGCTTCGGAAACAACGCCTGTTAAGAGCCGAGTGAGAGCGCAATCGCCCACACTTGGTCTTGTTTAGCCATGAGCGTGGACTCCCCATTGGAGAACACGGTAAATGCCAACCCGCTGCGGATTCTGCGCGCGGCAGCACCCGAATTATCAGGGATACGTGTAGGGTGGAGATGCACAACCGTCGGACCGTGTAGCACTAGGCTTATATATAGACGCTTCATCTCGTCCACAGTCGCCGGTTGATTCCTCCTCCTGACCTTAGCTTTTGTTGAAGTGGTGCCTTTGTCACCACCGCTAACAAGCAGGACGCGTCCGTCGCGATACCAGCCCAATTCGCCGGTTATTGCTGGACACTGGAGTGGCCAACCACTCTTGACGCACCTGACACCGACCGTGAGAAGTCGTGTGTGCCGAACGCCGTTTCCGGCAGCCCGGAAACCGACGGTACAACATGAAAAGAATGCTGATTAACGCAACTCAACCCGAAGAGTTGCGTGTTGCGCTGGTAGATGGCCAACGCCTTTACGACCTGGACATCGAGTCCGGCGCACGCGAGCAGAAGAAGGCCAACATCTATAAAGGCCGTATTACTCGCATCGAACCAAGCCTTGAGGCTGCCTTTGTCGATTTCGGCTCCGAGCGCCACGGCTTCCTGCCCCTCAAAGAAATCTCCCGCGAATACTTCAAGAAAGCCCCCGAAGGCCGCGTGAACATCAAGGACGTCCTGAGCGAAGGCCAGGAAGTCATCGTCCAGGTCGAAAAAGAAGAACGTGGCAACAAGGGCGCCGCCCTGACCACCTTCATCAGCCTGGCCGGTCGTTACCTCGTACTGATGCCGAACAACCCGCGTGCCGGCGGCATTTCCCGTCGCATCGAAGGCGAAGAACGCAACGAACTGCGTGAAGCGCTGAACGGCCTGGTCGCTCCAGCCGACATGGGCCTGATCGTCCGCACTGCCGGCCTGGGCCGCAGCAGCGAAGAAATGCAGTGGGACCTCGACTACCTGCTGCAACTGTGGACCGCCATCAAAGAAGCGTCCCTGGATCGTTCCGCGCCGTTCCTGATCTACCAGGAAAGCAACGTGATCATCCGCGCCATCCGCGATTACCTGCGCCAGGACATCGGCGAAGTGCTGATCGACAGCGTCGAAGCCCAGGACGAAGCCCTGACCTTCATCCGCCAGGTGATGCCGCAGTACGCCAGCAAGATCAAGCTGTACGAAGACAGCGTTCCGCTGTTCAACCGTTTCCAGATCGAAAGCCAGATCGAGACCGCCTTCCAGCGCGTGGTCGAACTGCCTTCCGGCGGCTCCATCGTGATCGACCCGACCGAAGCCCTGGTGTCCATCGACATCAACTCGGCGCGCGCCACGAAAGGTAGCGACATCGAAGAAACCGCCCTGCAGACCAACCTGGAAGCGGCTGAAGAAATCGCCCGCCAGCTGCGCCTGCGTGATATCGGCGGCCTGATCGTGATCGACTTCATCGACATGACCCCCGCCAAGAACCAGCGCGCCGTGGAAGAGAAAGTCCGCGAATGCCTGGAAGCTGACCGTGCCCGCGTGCAAGTCGGCCGCATCTCGCGCTTCGGCCTGCTGGAAATGTCCCGTCAGCGCCTGCGTCCGTCCCTGGGCGAGAGCAGCGGCATTGTCTGCCCGCGTTGCAACGGCACCGGCATCATCCGTGACGTTGAATCGCTGTCCCTGGCGATCCTGCGCCTGATCGAAGAAGAAGCCCTGAAAGACCGCACCGCCGAAGTCCGCGCACAAGTGCCGATCCCGGTTGCCGCGTTCCTGCTCAACGAAAAACGCAACTCGATCACCAAGATCGAACTGCGCACCCGTGCCCGTATCGTCATCCTGCCGAACGATCATCTCGAAACGCCGCACTTCGAAGTGCAGCGCCTGCGTGATGACAGCCCGGAAGCCCACAGCGGCCAGTCCAGCTACGAAATCGCCGCTGCCGCTGCCGAAGTGGAAGAAGTCCAGCCAGCCGCTGCGACCCGCACCCTGGTTCGCCAGGAAGCCGCCGTGAAGACCGCTCCGGCGCGTGCCAACGCACCGGTTCCGGTTGAAGTGGCTGCCCCGGTTGCAGCCCCGGCCGCCCTGCCTGAGCCAAGCCTGTTCAAGGGCCTGGTGAAATCGCTGGTCAGCCTGTTCGCCAGCAAGGAAGAGCCTGCGGCACCGGTGGTGGTCGAAAAACCTGCCACCGAGCGTCCGGCGCGTAACGAAGAGCGTCGCAACGGTCGCCAGCAGAGCCGTAACCGCAACGGTCGCCGTGACGAAGAGCGCAAGCCGCGCGAAGAACGGGCCCCGCGTGAAGAGCGCGCACCCCGTGAAGAGCGTGCGCCTCGCGAAGCCCGTGAAGAGACCCCGGTCGTAGCCCGCGAAGAACGCGCACCGCGCGAAGAGCGCGCACCACGCCCACCACGCGCACCGCGTGAAGATCGCAAGCCGCGTGGCGAGCGTGAAGAACGTGTGCGTGAACTGCGCGAGCCGCTGGACGCTGCGCCAGCCGTTGCCGTTGCCGCCGCTGCTGTTGCCGCCACTACCGAGGAAGAACGCCCGGCTCGCCCGCCGCGTGAAGAGCGTGCGCCACGTGAAGAGCGTCAACCGCGCCCACCGCGTGAAGAACGTCAACCACGTACCGAGCAGGCGGCTGCCGCCAGCGAAGAAGAAGTGCTGACCGGCGAAGAGCAACTGCAGGAAGACGGCCAGGACAACGCCGAAGGCGATCGTCCGCGCCGCCGCTCCCGTGGCCAGCGTCGTCGCAGCAACCGTCGCGAGCGTCAACGTGACGCCAACGGCAATGTGATCGAAGGTTCGGAAGAAGCCGGCGAGAACGCAGAAGCCGCTACCAGCGAATCAACCAGCACCGAACTGGCTGCCGGCCTGGCCGTTACCGCCGCTGTTGCCAGCTCGGTCATCAGCGCACCTGCCGAAGCCCAGGCTCACGAGCAGGCTGAACGCGCCACTGCCGCCGTCGAAGAAACCGTTGCGGTAGAAGCGCCAGTCGCCGAGACCCCAGTGGTTGAAGCACCGGTCGTAGAAGCAACCACCCCGATCGAAGCCCCCGCGGCTCCGGAAGTGGAAGTTGCGCCGGTTCGCGAAGCCCAGCCGCAAGAAGAAGTGGCTGCCGCCGAGCCTGCCCCGGTGGTTGAGCCACAGCCAGTGGTTGAAGCTGTTGTAGAAGCTCCGGTCGTCGAAGCCGCCGCCCCGGCCGTGCGTGAAGTTCGCGAAGAACAGACCGCCTTCCAGTGGACTGCCGAACCTGCCGCCCCGGTTGAAGCGCCTGCCCCCGTGGTAGAAGCCGCATCGGCCCCGGTTGCCGAAGTGGTTGAAGCCGCTCCGGTAGTGGTTGCCGAGCCTGCGCCCGTGGTTGAAGCGCCCGTGGTTGCCGAAGCCCCCGCCCCGGTGGTTGAAGCCGCACCGGCCAGCGCCCTGACCGAAAACGGCCGTGCGCCGAACGACCCACGTGAAGTGCGCCGTCGTCGCAAGGAAGCCGAAGCGGCCGCCGCTGCTGCCGCTGCCGCACCGGCTGTCGCCGAAGTGGTCGAGCACGCTGCCCCTATCGTCGACGAGACCCCGCGTTCCGTTGAAGAAGTGGCAGAGCACCACCCAAAGGCCCTGGAAGAAGAGCACGAGCCTAAACCCCTCGTCTGATTCCATCAGCCACTGAAAAGCCCCGCCTGATCACTCAGGCGGGGCTTTTTTATGCCAACAAATTCTGAAAACACCAAAGATTCAATGTGAGAGGGGGCTTGCCCCCGATGGCGGAGGGACAGGCACAGATGTTGAACCTGTCACTCCGCATTCGGGGGCAAGCCCCCTCCCACATTTCAGAGCGGTTTGAAATCCAACAGATGCGGCAGATCCACATCCCAGAGTACGCCAGGATCGTTTACCTGGATCTCGCGCACCTGCCCCTGGGCAAACAGCGGCTTGGCCCCGCGATCGCCCGTCAACGCCATCAACGCTGGCCCAAACGCTCGTCCAAACGCAACCGGATGCCCATATTGGCCGGCATGCACCGGCACGTTGATGCTGTCCACGTGCTCCAGCACCCGTTCAATGCTGGACGGCAGGATGAACGGCATATCACCCAGCACCACCAGCCAGCCATCACTGGAAGCACTGGCCGCGACCGCTGCCGCAATGCTGTCGCCCATTCCGGCCGAGCACAGCTGCACTACCTCGCAGCCATGGACCTGCGCCAGACGAATGACTTCAAGCCGCTCGGGCGACGTCACCAGCACGCGCTTTAGCGCCCACGCCGGCAAATTCACCAGCACCTGCTCGATCACCGGCCGCACCACTGCGTCCCGGCCGACGCACTCAGCCAGCAATTTATCCCGATCTGCCCCGGCTTCAGCGCGAAAACGACTGCCCTGCCCCGCCGCCAGCACAATCACCGTGACGGTCATTCAACCTGCACCGACAGCGGCTTTTTCTGCAGCGGCACCACGCCATTCTTGATCGCGACAATTTCCGCCAGCAACGACAGCGCGATCTCCGCCGGTGTATGGCTGCCGATATGCAAACCGATCGGCCCATGCAACCGCGCGATCGCCTGCGCAGACAACCCCAGCGCCGCCAGGTTTTCCCGGCGTTTACGCGTGTTGACCCGCGAACCCAGCGCGCCGATATAGAACGCATTGGAGTTCAGTGCCGTCAGCAACGCCATATCGTCCAGGCGCGGGTCGTGGGTCAGGCAGACGATGGCTGTGCGTTCGTCGGTCTGGATGTTCAGCACCGCTTCATCAGGCATGCCGGGCACAAAGCGGCCGTGCGGTTCTTCCCAGCCATACACGAACTCTTCACGCGGGTCGCAGATCAGCACTTCGAAATCCAGCAACCGCGCCATCTGCGCCACGTAGCGGGACAACTGCCCGGCGCCGATCAACAGCAGGCGCCAGCGCGGGCCATAGATGGCGCGCAGGCGCTCGCCGTCGAAGCTCACCACGTCGGTCTTGCTCGCGGGGCTCAAGCTCACGTCGCCGGTGGCCAGGTCCAGCTCCCGAGCGACGATTTCATGGGCGTCACAGCGCGCCAGCAACTCGGCCACCCACTGCCACTCCGTCACGCGCTCTTCGGTCAGGCGCAGGGTGCCGCCGCACGGCAGGCCGAAACGCGCCGCTTCATCGCGTGTCACGCCGTAGGTCACCAACTGCACCGCGGGCCCGTCGTCCGCCAACCGACCATCCTGCAGACGCGCAATCAAGTCGTCTTCAATGCAACCGCCGGACACCGAGCCGATCACCACCCCGTCGCCGCGCAAGGCCAGCATGGCCCCGGGCGGACGCGGCGCGCTGCCCCAGGTCTGGACCACGCTGTACAACACCACCCGCTGCCCCGCGCGGCGCCATTCGAGCACGCTGCGCAGGACATTCAGATCCACACTGTCCATCAAGCCTTCGCCTCCTGCCAGCCTTGCAACTGATAACGCACGGGCAGGTTGCGAATACGCTTGCCGGTGGCGGCAAAGATCGCATTGCACAGCGCCGGCGCAATCGGCGGCACGCCGGGCTCACCGACACCGCCCAACGGCACCTCGCCCTGTGGGGTGACCAGGTGGACCGCGACAACCTTGGGCGCCAGGGACATGCGCGCCACTTCATACATATGGAAGTTGTCCTGCTGGACCTTGCCGTCCTTGAAGCTGATCTCGCCCAATACCGCGTTGCCCAGGCCCATCACGCAGGCGCCTTCGAATTGCGAGCGAATGCGTTCCGGGTTGATCTGCGGGCCGCAGTCCACAGCGATATCCGCCTTGTGGACGATCAGCGTGCCGTCGTCTTTGACTTCCACCTCGATCACCGCCGCCACATAGGTGACGAAACTGTAATGCACCGCCAGCCCCAGGCCTCGCCCCTTGGGTAGCGTGCGCCCCCAGCCGGCGGCTTTGGCGGCGGTTTCGAGGACGCCGCGCAGGCGGGCGGTATCGATCGGGTAGCGCTCCGGGGATTCGCCGTAGTTCCACTCATCGCTCAGGGTTTTCGGATCGATCTGACGGTCCGGCCCAAGCAGTTTGAGTTGGTACTGCAACGGGTCCTGGCCGGCCTTGTGCGCCAGCTCATCGACAAAGCTCTGAATCGCAAAGCCATGCGGGATGTTCGACACCGAGCGGCACCAGCCAACCCGGGTGTGGGCGGCGGCTTCGGGGTTTTCCAGGCGCACGTTGGGAATCGCGTAGGCCATGTTGGTAAAGCCCATGCCCAGCTCGAACGCCGCCTCGTGGTTCATCCCCGGCGCAAACAACGCGGTGATGCTCGGCGCGACGGTGCGGTGCAGCCAGGCGGAAGGCAGGCCGTCCTTGTTCAGGCCGGCCTTGAGGTACTCGGCGGAAACCGTGTGGAAGTAGGAGTTGTGGATGTCATCTTCACGGGTCCACTGCACGCGCACGGCCTTGCCGGGGAACTCCTTGGCGAGGATGGCCGCCTCGACCACGAAGTCCGGCTTGGACTTGCGACCGAAACCGCCGCCCAGCAGCGTGACATTGATCGTCACGTTATCGAAAGGCAGGCCCAGGCGCTCGGCGACGCGCTCACGGGTCACCTGGGGCGCCTGGCTGGGGGCCCAGGCTTCGCACTGGCCCTTGTCGAAACGGGCAACGGCAACCATCGGTTCCATCGGTGACTGGGCCAGATGCGGCAAATAATAAGCGGCGTCCAAAGTGCTGTCGGCCTCGTTCATCGCCTGCTCGAGGGTGCCGGTGTTGCGCACCACTTTGCCCGGTTGCCGCGCGGCCGCTTCCAGTTCCTTGCGGTAATCGATCGAGTTGTAGCCGGCGTTGACGCCGTCATCCCAGACAATCGCCAGCGCTTCGCGGCCCTTGATCGCCGCCCATGTGTTGCTGGCCACCACGGCCACGCCGCCCAGCGGCTGGAACTCCGAGGGCAGAGGCCGGCTTTCGATTTCGAGGACCCTGATCACCCCTGGCACCTTCAACGCCGCACTGGCATCGAAGGATTTGACCTTGCCGCCATACACCGTCGGCCGTGCAATGGTAGCGTAGAGCATGCCGTCGAAATGCACGTCCGCGCCGTAGACCGCGCGACCGTTGACGATATCGGCGCCGTCGATGGCCTTGACGCCCTCTTTGCCGATGTAGCGGAACTCCGACGGCTGCTTGAGGCGCAGCGTGTCGCGCGCCGGCACCGCCAATGCTCCGGCAGCGGCGGCCAGCTCGCCATAGCCCAAGGTGCGACCGCTGGGCTGGTGAACCACCTTATGCAGCTGCGCACGGCACTCGCCCAGCGGCACCTTCCACTGTTCGGCAGCCGCCTGTTCCAGCATCGCGCGCACACTCGCGCCGCAACGCCGCATCGGTTCGAACCAGTGGCGCATGCTGCGCGAGCCATCGGTGTCCTGGTTGCCGTAACGCACTTCGTCAGCCGGCGCCTGCTGGACGCGCACGTGGGCCCAATCGGCGTCCAACTCATCGGCGACTACCAGGCTCAGGCTGGTACGCACGCCCTGGCCCATTTCCGAACGGTTGCAGATCACTGTCACGGTGCCGTCGGTGGCAATGCTGACGTAGACCTTGGGGTCATCGATCAGCCCATGGGGCATGGCATCGCCGCCATACTTCTTGGCGGCATCGGCGGCAAACGCTGCGGGCAGGCCCCAACTGGCGGCGATCACCAGCGCGCCGGTGGCGCCGACGCCCTTGAGGAAACCGCGGCGGCTGAGGTTATCGAGGACGAAATCAGCGGGTAAGCGGTTCATGCCTTGGCCCCCTGCAGGTGTGTCGAGGCCTGGCGGATCGCGGTCTTGATGCGGTTGTAGGTGCCGCAGCGGCAGATATTGCCGACCATCGCCTCCTCGATCTGCTCGTCGCTGGGGTTGGGGTTGGTTTTCAGCAGCGCGGTGGCCGACATGATTTGCCCGCCCTGGCAGTAACCGCACTGGGCCACGGCACTGTCCAGCCAGGCTTGCTGCACGACCTGGCCGATGGGGTCGGTGTGCAGGTTGTCGATGGTGCTCACGGCCTGGCCCTTGACCGCGCCGATCGGAGTGATGCAACTGCGCGCCGGGGCGCCGTCGATATGAATGGTGCACGCGCCGCACAGGCCCATGCCGCAGCCGAATTTGGTGCCGTTGTAACCCGCCACATCGCGAATCGCCCACAACAGCGGCATATCCTCGGTGACGTCCAGTTGATGGTCTTGACCGTTGAGTTTCAGGGTAATCATTGGGCACGCCCGCCTTTTTTTGCATTTAGGGGCGAGCCATCTGCTGCGAAAGGTATCGCTGGTTCGGGTGCACGCAGATGGGCTCAGGCTGAGGAGGCTCTCTTGCGAAGACGGATCTTCACCGGGCCTTTGATGGAGCATTGACTAACTGTAAACCAAAAAATTCGAATTTGGCCGCGCAGAAACGCAAACGCCCCGAACCAGTCGGGGCGTTTGCGGATTGCTGTGGGCGTCAGTTCACGCCATCAGCGGGTTACTTGACCACCGGCGCAGGGCCTTCGGCCACGCCCAGGTCATCTTCTTCACGGGTGTCGGAGATCCCACGACCACCGGAAGCCAGCTCGACTTGCAGCGTGTCTTCGTCCAGCTCCTTGACCCACTTGGCGACAACCAGGGTCGCCACGGCGTTACCGACCAGGTTGGTCAGCGCACGGGCTTCGGACATGAAGCGGTCGATACCGAGGATCAGCGCCAGGCCGGCAACCGGCAGGTGACCCACGGCCGACAGGGTCGCGGCCAGCACGATGAAACCACTGCCGGTCACGCCTGCAGCACCTTTGGAGGACAGCAGCAGCACCAGCAACAACGTGATCTGATGGGTGATGTCCATGTGCGTGTCAGTCGCCTGGGCGATGAACACGGCAGCCATGGTCAGGTAGATCGACGTACCGTCGAGGTTGAACGAGTAGCCGGTCGGGATCACCAGGCCAACCACGGATTTCTTCGCGCCCAGACGCTCCATCTTGATCAGCATGCGTGGCAGTGCCGATTCAGACGAGGACGTACCCAGAACGATCAACAGCTCTTCACGGATGTAGCGGATCAGTTTCAGCACGCTGAAGCCGTGCGCGCGGCAGATGGCGCCGAGCACCACCACCACGAACAGGACGCAGGTGATGTAGAAGCAGATCATCAACTGGCCCAGTTGCACCAGCGAGCCGACACCATAGGCACCGATGGTGAACGCCATGGCGCCGAGGGCACCGATTGGCGCGAGCTTCATGATCATGTTGATGATGTTGAACATCACGTGGGCGAAGCGATCGATGAAGTCCAGCACCGGCTTGCCGTAGGCACCCAGGCGATGCAGGGCGAAACCGAAGATCACCGAGAACATCAGCACTTGCAGGATGTCACCGTTGGCGAATGCGCCGACGATGGTGTTTGGAATCACATTGAGGATAAACCCTACGATGCTCTGGTCTTTACCAGCTGTCACGTAGGCCGCCACTTTGGATGCGTCCAGGGTGGCCACGTCGATGTGCATGCCGGCGCCCGGCTGCACAACGTTCACCACGAACAGGCCGATCAGCAGGGCGATGGAGGACACGACTTCGAAGTACAGCAGCGCGTAGCCGCCGGTTTTGCCGACCGATTTCATGCTCTGCATGCCAGCGATGCCGCTGACAACGGTGCAGAAGATGATCGGGGCGATGACCATTTTGATCAGTTTGATGAACCCGTCACCCAGCGGCTTGAGCGCCACACCGGTCTGCGGGTAGAAGTGACCGAGCAAAATACCGATAACGATGGCAACGATCACCTGGAAATACAGGGATTTGTACAGTGGCTGACGAGTCGTCATTGCAAAGTTCCTCAATCGTCCCGTGTGGCAAATATCCGCCATTGCCCACGGCACTTGAATTGCGAACCCTCCTGCACTGGAGGGATTTGTTGTTTGCGAGACCTGTAGGACCAAGCCTGCGCTGTAATCCTTATCGCAAACGTCGTGCCACTTTGCTGAAACGGCCTGAAGCCCCTTAGACATCAGGGCTGGAGGGATCAAGGCGCGCCTGAGCGCCGTCCATTGCATGGCGGGTTTCCGCCAACTCGCCGTGTCTCGTCCTACAATTTGGCGGATATCCGCCTTGTCGCTGTAGCGGGTGATGGCTACCATCCGCCCTTCCATGGACGAGGCCCTTGCATGCGCGAACGTACCATCGCCAGTCACTACGCCCGAGCGGCCCTCGGCGGTGCGCGCCGGGCCGGCTACGACTACTCGGGCCTGTTGCAGCAGGTGGGCATCACCCCGGAACTGCTGAACGAACCCCGCGCCCGCATCGCCCCGGAACAATTTACCCGGCTGTTGCAAATGCTCTGGCTCGCGCTGGACGACGAATACCTGGGCTTTGCCGAAGGTCCGAGCAAGCGCGGCACGTTCGCCATGATGTGCCACGCGCTGATCCATTGCCGTACCCTGGAGAAGGCACTCGAACGCGGCTTGTTGTTTTACAGCCTATTCCCACAAGGTCCGCGTTGGCAGCTGACACGGGAAGGCGAAATGGCCCGCTTGAGCCTGGACGATTCCCAACTCGGAGACCCGGATCACTTTCTCAGCGAATCCCTGCTGCTGATCTGGCATCGCCTCGGCAGTTGGTTGATCGGCCAGCGCATCCGCCTGCAGCAGGCCACATTCAGCTACCCGATGCCGGCCCACGCCAGCGAATACGACCTGTTGTTTCCCTGCCCGCAGGTGTTCGGCGCACCGAACAGCAGCCTGGTGTTTCCTGCCCGTTACTTGAGCCTGCCGCTGCTGCAGGACGAGCGCACCCTCAAGCATTTCCTGCAGCGCTCCCCCGCCGACTTGTTGTCGCGGCCCGATGAGGGCGACAGTTTGAGCAGCCAGATCCGCCGCCTGCTCAGCCGTGACCGCACACCCTGGCCGGACCTGGACGCCGTTGCCCAGCACCTGCACATCAGCCCGCAGACCCTGCGCCGACATCTGCGTGAAGAAGGCAGCAGTTTTCAAGCGCTCAAGGATGAGCTGCGGCGGGACATCGCCATTTACCACCTGGGACGCGCGGATCTGTCATTGCAGGAAATTGCCGAACAGCTCGGGTTCTCCGAGCCGTCGGCGTTTCATCGGGCGTTCAAGAAGTGGACGGGATTGACGCCGGGGGCTTATCGGGCACAGGAGAGTTAGGCAGGCGCCACTCAAGGAAGGTCAAACGGCCGGAAAGTGGATCTTGAACGCCGCGCCCCCCAAAGGCGAGTCGCCCAGGGTCAGGCGCGCGCCGTAGCTTTCAATGATGTCCTTGACCACCGCCAGGCCGATCCCCTGCCCCGGGTGCTGACGGTCCAGCCGCTCGCCCCGTTGCAGAATCCGCGCGCGCTGGTCGGGCGGCACACCGGGGCCGTCATCTTCGATGCACAGTTCGATGCCATCCAGGCTTTCCACCAGGCTGATACGCACTTCGCTCAGGCACAGGCGGTAGGCGTTTTCCAGCAGGTTGCCGAGCAGTTCCAGCAAGGCGCCTTTTTCGATGGGCACATCGCACGCGTCCGGCAATACGAAGCTCACTTTGACGTGCTTGTCGCGGTAGACCTTGTCCAGCGTGTCGCACAGGCTTTGCAGTACCGGCTGCAGGCGTACCTGATGGCGTACCAGGCCGCTTTTACGCAGGCTGGCACGCTGCAACTGGTAGCTGATCTGCTGGCTCATGCGTTCGATCTGCGATTGCAGCACCCAGGCCTGGTCGCGGTCTTCGGGGCGCTGGGCCATGTCTTCGCTCACGCCCTGCAACACCGCCAGCGGGGTTTTCAGGCTGTGGGCCAAGTCGTCGAGGGAGTCGCGGTAGCGGGTACGCTGCTCGCGTTCACTGTGCAGCAAGCGGTTGAGAGACCCGGTGAGGCGCAGCAGTTCGCGCGGGTGTTCTTCGCTGAGGCTTTCGCGGGTGCCGCCTTCGATCTGGTCCAGCTCCTGGCTCAGGCGCCGCAACGCTTGCAGGCCCCAGGTCAGGCCCAGCCAGAGCAACGTCAGCAACACCAGCAACGCCGCGCCGAAGCCCAGGTAGAGGTTTTCGCGCAGGCCTTCGAGGGTCAACTGGTATTCGCGCACCGGTTGCAGCGCGACGATGCTGAACGCCGCACTCTTGCCGCCGAGCAGTTTGACCTCGACGTCATACACGAAGAATTCCTGGCCATTGCCCTCGCGAATCCGCGCAAACTCATTCCCGCGCCCGTCATAGCGCGGCCTGTAGTTGATGTTTTCTTCCTGGGTTGCCCGCGAGCGCCACACCAGATGGCCTTCGCGGTCGTAGATATAACCGAGCAACCGGCTATCGGTGAGGTTGAAGCGTTCGTCCGGCAACTGCGCCGGCATCTGCAGGCGGTTGTTTTCGACCCGCGCCGCCGAAATCAAGGTGGTGACGTCCGACGCCAGGCGCTGCTCGATCGAGTCCTGCAAGGCCAGGCTGAACGCGCCCTGCATGGCCGGCAACAAACCCAGCATAAACAGCACGGCCAGGGTGGCGGCCGCCAGCATCAAGCGCACACGTAACGAGCGAATCAACGACAGCGCTCATTGAACAGATAGCCCAGGCCGCGCACGGTGTCGATCGGCTTGAACCCGCCCGGGCCTTCCAGTTTACGGCGCAGGCGGCCGACCAGCACTTCGATGACATTCGGGTCGCGCTCGTCGTCATCGGGGTAGAGCTGCTCCATCAAGCGGTCCTTGGGCACTACCTGCTGATGGTGACGCATCAGGTACTCGAGAATCCGGTACTCGTAGGCGGTCAGCGCCAGGGGCTGCTCGTCCAACGAGGCCTGCTTGCGGTTGAGGTCCAGCAGCAAGGGGCCGGCGACGATGGTCGATTGGGTAAAGCCGCTGGAACGACGCAGCAACGCGTTCATCCGCGCTTCCAGTTCTTCGAACTGGAACGGCTTGACCACGTAGTCGTCGGCGCCAGCGGCCAGGCCTTCGACCTTGTCCTGCCAGTTGCCGCGAGCGGTGAGGATCAGGATCGGGAAGGTCTTGTCCTGGGCGCGCAGTTGGCGGATCAGATCAAGACCGCCCATGCCGGGCAGGCCGAGGTCGATGATCGCCAGGTCATGGTTGAATTGGCCAGTCTGGTACAAGGCCTCCTCCGCGTTGGCCACGGCTTCGACCACGTGCCCGCTGTCGGTCAGGCGGGTATACAGGTGATGACGCAACAGAGCCTCATCTTCCACGACCAGCAATTTCATAAGGCTCTCCAAAGCAAATCAACAGTCCGACAGAGGGATATCATAGCGGCCCTGCAGGTCTTGCGGGCGCAGTTTAATGCCATTGTATTGGCCACCAAGATGCTCATAGCCGGCACGATACGTCGCCTGCGGGCTGCTCGAACCCAGCGACTGGCCCCAAGGCGCGGCCTGGCTGCGCACCGCCTCGAAGCTCACACGCTGCATCAGCGTGCTGGATTTCTTGGTTCTCTCGCTACCGAATGCCGCAAAGGCGCCATCGCTGGCCTGCGCCCCGGCGGTGGCACTGAACATGGTCAACGCCAACATCAGCTTCTTGATTGCAGTCATGGTACTTACCTCCACGTAGGCTGTAGGCCCACACTACGCAAGCGCCCCTGAACTCCCCCTGAACAGGCTCTGAACCTGGCCTGAACCGCTACGGACTATCCACTGGCGCGCCAACTCGGCAAAATACCGCCCATGACGCCCCTACCCGCTTGCTGCACCCCACTCGACGCCCATTGGCCACTGCCCGATCCCTTGCCGGGCACGGTGTTGCTCAGTACGCGCTTTGATCCGGCCCTGTTGATCCCCGGTGATTTCCAACGCAGCGCGGTGCCGCCGCCGGCGAGCATCCAGCGTTCGGTGGCCAAGCGCCAGGCGGAGTTTCTCGCCGGACGGTTATGCGCCCGCGCCGCCTTGCAACAACTCGATAACCTGGACTGCGTGCCGGCAATCGGCGAAGACCGGGCGCCGGTGTGGCCGCCGCACATCAGCGGCTCCATCACCCACAGCAGCGGGCACGCGGCGGCAATCGTCGGGCACAAGGCGCAATGGCGCGGGCTGGGGATGGACCTGGAAAATGTCCTGAGCCTGGAGCGCGCGGAACGCCTGGCGGGGGAAATTCTCACCGCCGATGAGTTGCAGCGCATGGCCGGGTTGCCGCGTGAGCAACATGCGCAGCTGGTGACACTAACGTTTTCGGCCAAGGAGAGCCTGTTCAAGGCGCTCTACCCGATCGTGCAGAAGCGCTTCTACTTTGAGCATGCCGAAGTGGTGGAATGGTCCGAGCACGGCCAGATGCGGTTGCGGCTGCTGACAGAGTTGTCCGGCGAGTGGTGCCACGGCAAGGAGTTGGTTGGGCAATTTGCGGTGGATGGGGAACAGTTGTTGAGCCTTGTAGCAATCGGCGTCTGATCGAGCGTCATCGGGGGCAAGCCCCCTCCCACACTGGAATGCACTCCAAGAGGGGCGGTGCGAGGGTTCGGCTTGCTCCCGATAGCAGTATCAGGATTTATCCTGGTCCCGTGGCCAACTCAGGCTGAAGCACGCCCCTCCCAGGTTGTTGCTCTTGCTGATCAATGCCCGCCCGCCATGCCAATGGATAATCCGCCGCACAATCGACAAGCCCAGGCCATGCCCGCCCGAGGCGCGGGTGCGGCTGTCGTCCAGGCGCAGGAACGGCGTGAAGATGCGTTCCCAGGCGCTTTCCGGTACGCCAGGACCATCGTCTTCCACATCGATGCGGCAGCGCACCTGGCCGACCTGGTAACTGATCAGCACCCGGCCCTGGGCATGGCGCATGGCGTTGCTCACCAGGTTCTGCAGGGCGCGGTGCAGGTAGCGCGGTTCGGCATCGACCCAGGCATCGTCCCAATGCACCGATGACAGGCAGATACCACGGCTCACGCTGACCTGCGGGCGCAGTGGCGATAATTCGCCGATCACCTGGTCGAGCAACGCATTGAGGTCGACCCGCTGGAAATTCAGCTCCGGCGCGCCCTGCTCCAGGCGCGCGTAGGTGAGCATTTCGTCGACCAGGCCGTCGAGGTCCTGAATATCGCTGTCCATGCCTTCGAGGTATTTGCGCCGGGCCTGCGGGGTGGCGGCCTCGCCGATCATCTCCAGGCCGAAACGCAGGCGCGCCACCGGGGTGCGCAACTCGTGGGACACCGCGCGCACCAGTTCGCGCTGGATCGCGAGCAACTGCTGCAGGTGCTCGGCCATGCCATTGAAGGCGGCGGCCAGGCGCCCCACCGAGTCGGCGCCGCGCGCGGGCACGCGCACTTCCAGGTTGCCTTTGGCAATACGCGTGGCAGCGGCCTCCAGGCCTCTGAGCCGGCGCTCGAGCTGACGCACCAACAGATAGACGATCAGGCCAATCAGGGTCAGGCCGATCAATGCGATCAGGATCAACCATTGCGCCGGGTACGGGTTCATTTGATACAACGGGCCGATTTCAAGCACCCAGGGCGTGCCGACCATGCCGGCAAACACCCGAATCGAGTCGCCGCCCTTGCCCAGCGCCATCACCGTATCGCCCTCCGACACGCGGCGGCGCTGGTCGTCGTCCATATCGGCCTGATCGAGGGCCATCAGGTGCATCTCGAAGCCAAACCCTTTGGCTTCCTTTATATCCGCCAGGCGTTGCGGTTGCTCGGCCACCGGAAAACGCACCAACTCGTCGGCCAACAGGTAGATCGTCGCCCGCGCCAATTGCTCGCTGATCTGTTGCACTTCACCTTCCAGCACCAACTGATCCTGCTCGCTGACCAAACGCAGGACCCGCGCCGCATGGGGGCCGGTCTGTTGCACCAGCACCTGGCCATGCTGCAGGCGGGTGCGTTGGCCGAGGTCCAGTTGGGCATCGGTGTACGTGCGCAGCATCAGGGGAATGCCCAACAGGCGCTCCCACACCGCCAGCGCACGCTGGCGCTCGATCGCGCTCATGGGTTGCAGGTTGTCGCCCATCAAGGCAAAGGTGCCGTGGGCCAGACGCTCGCGGTACTGCCCGCTGCGCACGTCGTTGAGCAGGTGCAACGCCAGCACGCCCAGCAGCGCCACCAGGATCAGCGCCGCGCACATGCCGCCGTAGATGCGCAGGAAGATCGAGTTCACAGCGGTATGTCGCCAGCGGCTTCGGGGACGAACAGATAGCCTTTGCTGCGCACGGTCTTGATCAGGCGCGGGTGGATCGGATCGTCGCCGATCTTCGGACGGATGCGCGAGATACGCACGTCGATCGAGCGGTCCTGGCCGTCGTAGCCGATGCCGCGCAGGGCGATGAAGATTTCTTCGCGCGACAGGATGCGCCCGGCATTCGCCACCAGCAGCCACAGCAGGTCGAACTCGGCGCTGGTCAGTTCGATGCCGTCGCCCTGCAGCCAGGCTTCGCGCAGGGCGTTATCCACGAGCAGCGGGCCGAATTGCAGGCGGCGCTGGTTTTGCGCGACGGCCGGTTCCGCCGGCTCGCTGCGGCGCAACAGGGCCTGGATACGCGCCAGCAGCAGGCGCGGGCGCACGGGTTTGCACACGTAGTCGTCGGCGCCCATGTCCAGGCCCAATACCTGGTCCATGTCGTCGGTACGCGCGGTGAGCATGAGGATCACCCCGTCGTAGCGCTCGCGCACCTTGCGGCAGATGCTCAGGCCATCTTCGCCGGGCAGCATCAGGTCGAGGATCACCAGGTCCGGCTGTTCGGCGATGATCCGCGCCGCAGCCTGGGCGCCGTCGCTTTCCACCGACACGCGCAGGCCGTTGCTCTCCAGGTAATCACGGGTCAACTCGGCCAATCGCTCGTCATCCTCGACGATCAGGATTTGCCAGGCTTCATGCTCCACAGGTAATCCTCGTTGTTATTAGGGGATTGGTTGGTCTGCTTGATCAAATGTGGGAGGGGGCTTGCTCCCTCCCACATGTTGATCTTCGCCAGCCACACCTTATTTGTAATGTTGTGAGGGCATAACAATGATCGATTGTAGCCATGCCCCAACCCTCGAACACAAGCCAGGAAATGCATTCGGTGATGAGGTTTTTTTGTGATAGGGTTCGCGCCCTCAAAAATCCAAAGAGCCGTTTTTTTCTTGGAATATTCAGTGACAAACGGCGCGGTCCCGCAGTACTGCGGCCTACACGGGCATTCTACGTTTCATACACATTTTACTCACAGCGTTATCCACAGCCCCTGGATTGCTAAGCCTCCAAAAACGCATTATCTTGTACCTCGGCGCCAAAAAAACCCTACATGTAGGGTTTTGAACTAAAAGACCAAACACAAATCAGACAAGAAACTCAAGCCCTTTCTTGCTCCTGTTTGGTCCAACTCCAGCATTTTTTGAAAGCCCAAACCGCTCATGCGGATGGCAACCGTTTTAGCGCTCCAACAGCGCAAAACGGTACGGGTGTTGCAGTGCTTGAACCGGGCAACTGTCACCCACCAGGAATACGGCGAGGCGCTTTTGAGCGCCAAACCGAAGACTTCGGCATGGAAGCGGCGCGATAAGCCCCCCTTCCTCCTGTCCCGAAGTTGTTATGCCAGGCCAAGGCCTGCTGTAAGTGCTTCAGGACGGAACGGTGGGCACCGTGATGGTGCCCAAATAAATATAGAATGTGGAGACAACCCCCCATGCAAACCGACACAACTCGCGAGAACCCGCAGGGCTCCGTGCCGCAGGCCGCTGATTCGAATATGGATCTGTCCGCCACTGCACCCGGCCAACTGCGCGTGATCAAGCGTAACGGCACTGTCGTTCCTTACACCGATGACAAAATCACCGTCGCCATCACCAAAGCGTTTCTTGCAGTTGAAGGCGGCAACGCTGCCGCCTCGTCGCGCATCCACGACACCGTTGCCCGCCTGACCGAACAAGTCACCGCGACCTTCAAGCGTCGCATGCCTTCGGGCGGCACCATCCACATCGAAGAAATCCAGGACCAGGTCGAACTGGCCCTGATGCGTGCCGGCGAGCAGAAAGTCGCCCGCGACTACGTGATCTACCGTGATTCGCGCGCCAAGGAACGTGCCGTTCGCTCCCCGGCCGACGAAGCCGCCGTACACGCGCACCCATCGATCCGCATCACCCTGGCCGACGGCACCTTCGCGCCGCTGGACCTGGGCCGCCTGAACACCATCATCACCGAGGCCTGCGAAGGCCTGGAAGAAGTCGACGGCGACCTGATCCAGCGCGAAACCCTGAAAAACCTGTACGACGGCGTGGCCCTGACCGACGTCAACACCGCCCTGGTGATGACTGCCCGTACCCTGGTTGAACGCGAGCCGAACTACTCGTTCGTCACCGCGCGCCTGCTGATGGACACCCTGCGTGCCGAAGGCCTGGGCTTCCTCGGCGTAGCCGACAGCGCCACCCACCACGAGATGGCCGACCTGTACGCCAAGGCCCTGCCGGCCTACATCGCCAAGGGTATCGAATACGAATTGCTGAACCCGGTCCTGGCCACCTTCGACCTGGAAAAACTCGGCAAGGCGATCAACCACGAGCGCGACCAGCAGTTCACCTACCTGGGCCTGCAAACCCTGTACGACCGTTACTTCATCCACAAGGACGGTATCCGCTTCGAACTGCCGCAAGTGTTCTTCATGCGCGTGGCCATGGGCCTGGCGATTGAAGAGAAGCACAAAGAAGACCGCGCCATCGAGTTCTACAACCTGTTGTCGTCCTTCGACTACATGTCGTCCACGCCGACCCTGTTCAACGCCGGTACCCTGCGTCCACAGCTGTCGAGCTGCTACCTGACCACCGTGCCGGACGACCTGTCGGGCATCTACCACGCGATCCACGACAACGCCATGTTGTCCAAATTCGCCGGCGGCCTGGGCAACGACTGGACCCCGGTGCGCGCACTGGGTTCGTACATCAAGGGCACCAACGGCAAGTCCCAGGGCGTCGTACCGTTCCTGAAAGTCGTCAACGACACCGCCGTAGCGGTCAACCAGGGTGGCAAGCGCAAAGGCGCTGTATGTGCCTACCTGGAAACCTGGCACATGGACATTGAAGAGTTCATCGAGCTGCGCAAGAACACCGGCGATGACCGTCGTCGCACCCACGACATGAACACCGCCAACTGGATTCCTGACCTGTTCATGAAGCGTGTCTTCGACGACGGCAAGTGGACCCTGTTCTCGCCATCCGAAGTGCCGGACCTGCACGACCTGACCGGCAAAGCCTTCGAAGAGCGCTACGAGTACTACGAAGCCCTCACCGAGTACCCAGGCAAGGTCAAGCTGTTCAAGACCATCCAGGCCAAAGACCTGTGGCGTAAAATGCTGTCCATGCTGTTTGAAACCGGCCACCCATGGCTGACCTTCAAAGACCCGTGCAACCTGCGCAGCCCGCAGCAGCACGTAGGCGTGGTCCACAGCTCGAACCTGTGCACCGAGATCACCTTGAACACCAACAAGGACGAGATCGCTGTTTGCAACCTGGGCTCGATCAACCTGCCGAACCACATCGTCAACGGCAAGTTGGACACCGCCAAGCTGGAGCGCACTGTCAACACCGCTGTTCGCATGCTCGATAACGTGATCGACATCAACTACTACTCGGTGCCACAGGCGCAGAACTCCAACTTCAAGCACCGTCCGGTTGGCCTGGGCATCATGGGCTTCCAGGACGCTTTGTACCTGCAGCACATTCCTTACGGTTCGGACGCAGCGGTCGAGTTCGCCGACAAGTCCATGGAAGCGGTCAGCTACTACGCGATCCAGGCTTCCTGCGACCTGGCCGACGAGCGCGGCGCCTACGAGACGTTCCAGGGCTCGCTGTGGTCCAAAGGCATCCTGCCGCTGGATTCGCAACAGATCCTGATTGCGCAACGTGGCCAGAAGTACATCGACGTTGACCTGAACGAATCCCTGGACTGGGCACCGGTACGTGCCCGTGTGCAGAAAGGTATCCGTAACTCCAACATCATGGCCATCGCACCGACCGCGACCATCGCCAACATCACTGGCGTGTCGCAGTCGATCGAACCGACCTACCAGAACCTGTATGTGAAATCGAACCTGTCGGGCGAATTCACCGTGATCAACCCGTACCTGGTTCGCGACCTGAAAGCCCGCGGCCTGTGGGACTCGGTCATGATCAACGACCTGAAGTACTACGACGGTTCGGTGCAGCAGATCGAGCGCATCCCGCAAGAACTCAAAGAGCTCTACGCGACTGCCTTCGAAGTGGACACCAAATGGATCGTTGACGCCGCCAGCCGTCGCCAGAAGTGGATCGACCAGGCGCAGTCGCTGAACCTGTACATCGCCGGCGCTTCGGGCAAGAAGCTCGACGTGACCTACCGCATGGCTTGGTACCGTGGCCTGAAAACCACTTACTACCTCCGTGCCCTGGCCGCGACCAGCACCGAGAAGTCGACCATCAACACCGGCAAGCTGAATGCGGTTTCCAGCGGCAACCACGGTGATGACTCGGTGCTCGCCGCACCGGCCGGCCCGGCCCCCGTGCCGAAAGCCTGCGCGATCGACGAGCCGGATTGCGAAGCCTGCCAATAAGCTGAGCACGTTCCGGGCTTGATGGCCCGGGATTGGAAAACCCCGATAACCCCTTGCTGCAGTTGGGTTTATCGGGGTTTTCTTTTGCCTGGGCAAAGGCTCGTCAGTCGTCGAACAATATGGTCGCAATCCCCGACCGGGGCACCCCACCCCGCTTGCCCCATAGTTCAATCCGGCCACCGATCACCGCCATCGAATGACCGCCATACTCCACCGTCCCCACCTTGCCGCTTCGCAAGTCGGCATCTGTGGCCTGCCGGTAATTTTTGCGCAAGCCCAGACGGTCCAAGCCTTCCCGGCTGTACTCGCCATCATTGAGGGTACGTATGCCATCCAGAAAGCTGCGTCCGGCAGTGCCGTCGTTGTTTTCCAATTGCGCCCGTTTTGCGCTGACGGCAAACATGAAATTGGCGTTGGTCATCATTTTCGGGTCATCGCCCTGGAAACGTGCATGGGTGGCAGCCAGCCGCACTTCATCCTTGGTCAGGTCAACCTTGACACCATCGCGCATGGTCACAGAGTAGCCATTACCCGTCTCCTTGACCTCTTTGAAGACGTCGGTGGGCTTCTCGCCAAATTGCATCATGGCGGCTTTAATCGCTGAAACCGTCACGCAATTGCCGTCCGGCCCCTGTCTGAAACCGCTCCAGATATTCTCCGGTTTTTTCCCCGGCTCGCTGTCATCGGGCTTGTAGTCGAAATGCTTCGCGCCTTCGGTAATCGGCTTGTCGCTCATGGACTCGCTGGGGCCGAAACCACCGCCGCCACCGCCACCGCCTCCACCGCCTCCGCCGCCCCCCCCGCCACCCCCGCCCCCACCGCCGTCCGGGGAGGGGGATGGAGACGGTGCTGGTGACGGCGGCGCATCCGGGCCATCCGGAAATTCCTCCGGGAAGGCTCTCTTCATGAACGCCTGAAAGCCCTCAGGCGCGTCTTTCTTCACCTCTTCGAGGATCTCCTTGAACTTCTCTTCGCCGAGCTCCTTTCGCTTTTCATTCAGCTTGTCCCGCAGCTCCTGGGCCGTCTGGTTCTTGGAGGTTTTTTCGGCATCTTCAAGCTCCTTGATCAGCTTCGTGATACTGTCCTTGACGGCCCCCTTGTCGTCCTTGGTGCCATCAGACTGGTTGACCCCCTTCAGGTACTGCCCTCCCCCCCCATCCTCGTAACGCACCCCCCCAGCCCTTTGGCCGGATATCGATGAATTCCACATACCGCCTCTCCCAGGTAATGAAACAACCCAACGCCTCTCGGCTAGATAGGTGGAAAGACAGGTGTGGCGCGTTCCAACAAAGGCATGTCATCTCGTAACCGCATCGGGGATGGGAAAAGGTCCTGATGCCAAATAAAACGCAAAAAAAAGCCCCTCGATCGAGGGGCTTCTTGTGCAGCGTTAGCGCATCAGGTCATCTGGATGATGGTCTGCATGATGGTGCTCTGGGTGGAGATGGTCTTGGCGTTCGCCTGGTAGTTGCTCTGGGCCTTGATCAGGTCTACCAGCTCGTTGGTCAGGTTGACGTTGGAGTTCTCCAGGGAGTTGGCCACGATCGAACCGAGGGTGCCGGCTTGAGGGGTGTCGTATCCCGGTTGGCCCGAGGCAAAGGTCTCTCTCCAGGCCGTGCCGCCTGCCGGTTGCAGGCCTTGTTCGTTGTTGAAGCTGGCCAGGGAGATCTGGCCAATGGCCTTGCTCTGCTGGTTGCTGAAGGTGGCGAACAGTACACCGCTGCCGTCGATTTTCAGCCCGGTGATCTGGCCGGTGGCATAGCCATCGGTGACCGGCGGGTTACGATAGCTGGCCGAATTGTACTGGGTGATATTCGCCATGTTGACCGCAATACCGCCGGTGTTGGCCGCGGCGCCGTTAGCAGTCCATACACCGTTGGTCACGGTGCCCGGTTTCCAGTTGGAAATGGTCAGGGTGGTGTTGGAGACTGCGCTGGGCGGGGTGACCACGCCAGCGAGCTTACCGGCCGTGTCGAACGTCAGGGTCGACGCGACAGGTGCCACCGCGCCTGCGCCACTGATCGGGGTACCGTCAGGGTTACGCCCGTCGATCAAGGTGTAGGACTTCCATTGGTTGGAGTCCGTCTTCACCAGGTACTGCACCATCGGGTGAGCGTTGCCTTGGGTGTCGTACAAGGTGGTGCTGTACTGGGTGGTGAAGGTCTTGGTGTCGGTTGGGTTGAATGGCTTGGCCACCTGGTCGATCACCGGCTCCGAGGAGTTCAGGTTACTGCTGGAATCGACGGTGCTGGAGGCTTTTGGCGGCAGGTTCGACAAGTTGAGTTGCAGGTCGACCAAGCCACCCTTGACGATCTTGCCGTTGTCATCCGCCGCGTAGCCTTGCAGGCGCGAAGTACCGGTGTTGTTGGTGATGTAGCCGTCTTTGTCCGCACGGAAAGCACCGCTACGGGTGTATTCCAGCGAACCGTCGCTACCCTTCTGTACGAAGAAGCCACCGCCCTGGATCGCCATGTCCAGGATGCCGCCACTGTTGTTGACGTCGCCCTGGGTGAATTGCTGGGACACGGCCGCCAGGTTCACACCGTTACCGATGCTGTTCTGGCCGGTGCCCAGCTTGGACGCCGCGTAGATGTCCGCGAATTCCGCACGGGACGATTTGAAGCCAGTGGTCGCGACGTTGGCGATGTTGTTGCCGGTCACGTCCAGTTGTTTGTTGGCCGCATAGAGGCCGCTCAGGCCGATGTTAAAAGACATGTTTCTCTCCCTCTGCCGTATCTAGCCGGCTCTATGTACCGATAGTCTGAATTTGCGACAGCTTGACGCTGCCCATGCCGCCTGCAAGGTTGAGCAGCATTTCGCCGCCGGTCTTGCTCAGGGTCACGCTGGTGACCGTCGCCGGCAGCGAAGTCGCCAGTGCCACTGCGTCGCCCGCGTCATTCTTGGTGGTGGCCGTAAAGGTGTAAGTCCCTGCCGGGGCGACCTCACCGTCGGCGTTCTTGCCATCCCAGATGAAGTCGGAACTGCCCGCGCTCTGTGCGCCCATATCGAGGGTACGCACCACAACGCCGTCTTTGTCGGTGATCTTGACCGAGACGTTGCCCGTTGCCGCCGTCACTGCGACCGAGCCGGTCATGCTCTTGCTGGTGTCCACCAGCGCCTTGTCGGTCTGGGTAATGATCGAGCGACCGACCAGCGACGAAGCCTGCAATGCTTGCGACGAGCTGAAGTTGCTGGAAATGCTGTTTACCGAGTCGTTCAGGGTGTTGATGCCTTCCAGGCTACTGAACTGCGCCAACTGAGCCACGAACGCACCGTTGTCCTGAGGCGACAGCGGGTTCTGGTTCTTCAGTTGGGTCACCAACAGTTGCAGGAACGCATCCTTGCCCAGCGACTGGTTGCCCGTCGCCGTCTTGGTGGCGGTGCTGAGGCTGCTGTTGTCCGTCGCAGTCTTGACCTTGCTGTTGAACAGGTCCTGGACTGCCGAGTTGTTCGTCGTATCAACAATGGCCATTGTTTGGCGCCCCTTATCACTGACCCAGGGTCAGGACCTTCTGCATCATGGTTTTGGCGGTGTTCATCATTTCCGCGTTGGTCTGGAACGAGCGACTGGCAGAGATCATGTCAGCCATTTCCTCGACCACGTTGACGTTCGGGTAGTACACGTAGCCTTTTTCGTTCGCCGCAGGGTGATTAGGCTCATAGCGCGCTTCCAGATTGCTCTGGTCTTCAACCACGCCGAGTACCTGCACGCCTTGCCCGGCAGCGTCCTGATTCTGGAACAGCGAATCGCCGCCGCTGCTCTGGCCGCCCTGAAACATGGTGGCGAACACCGGGTGACGGGCGCGGTAGGTCTGGTCGATGCTCGAAGACACCGTCTCGGCGTTGGCGATGTTACTGGCGACGGTGTTCAGGCGCGTGGTCTGCGCGCTCATGCCACTACCGGCAATATTGAAAACACTGGCTAAGGACATGGCTTACTCTCCACGCAGGGCTGACATCAGCCCTTTGAATTTGCTGTTGAGCAGGGTGAAGCTGGCCTGGAAGTTCACCGAGTTCTCGGCGTAGGCCGATTGCTCCAACTGCGCGTCGACGGTGTTCTGGTCTATCGACGGCTGCATCGGCGTGCGATACAGCAGCGATTCGTCGCCACTGCTCAGGCCTTGCGCTTCGATATGACGGCTGTTGGTCATGTTCAAGGCGAAGGTGCCGTTCTTGGTCTTGTCCTGCTGTGCGGCGAGCACGGCGGAGAAGTCCAGGTCCCGAGCCTTGTAGTTCGGGGTGTCGGCGTTGGTAATGTTGTTGGCCAGGACTTCGGCACGCTGGGCGCGAAAGCCGAGGGCTTGTTCGTGGATACCGAGCGCTTTATCGAAGCTGATGCTCATGGCGGAAACCTTTAGGCTGACCTGCTGTTCGTTAACAGGGTTATAGCAAGGTGCATGCCAATCTGACTAAAGCCCATATATCAAGGGGTTACGCAGAGATTGCCGGCGGCAATGCCAGAAAAGCGGCAAGCGGTTTCCGCGTGGCGCCAGTAAAGCGGCAATCGGGAGTTGCCGCTTTTACCTTGCCGCAAAACAAATGTGGGAGGGGGCTTGCCCCCGATAGCGGTGGTTCAGTCATAGATACTGAGACTGACACACCGCTATCGGGGGCAAGCCCCCTCCCACACTTTGACTGCGTGCGACTTACTTGGCCTGGTAAATGATCCCAGGACTGCACTGCACCATCTGGAAATGATCCGGCAGGCCGTTCAGCGCCTCGGATGCACCGAGGAACAGATACCCCCCGCGCTTGAGCGTGCCGTGGATGCGTAGCAAGATGTCTTTCTTCACTTCGGCCGAGAAGTAGATCAGCACGTTACGGCAGAACACCATGTCGAACTTGCCCAGGCTGGCGTAGCTGTCGAGCAGGTTGAACGAGCGAAACTCCACCCGGTTCTTGATCGGCGCCTTGACCGCCCAGCGCCCCGCCCCTTTCGGGTCGAAGTAACGCTGCAGGCGTTCCGGGGACAAACCGCGGCCCAGGGCCAGGCTGTCGTACTCGCCGGTCTTGCAGTTGGTGAGCATGGTGCCCGACAGATCGGTGGCGACAATTTGCGCGCCGGCCTTCAACTGGCCCATGTTCGTCCGCTCGAACTCGTCGATCGCCATCGAAATCGAGTACGGTTCCTGCCCCGAGGAACAGGCTGCCGACCAGATCCGCAAACGCTGACCCGGGCTGGCCTTGATCGCCTCCGGCAACACTTTGCTCTTGAGTACCTCAAAGGGGTAGGTGTCGCGAAACCATAGGGTTTCGTTGGTGGTCATGGCATCGACCACCATTTCCTTGAGCCCGCTGCGCGGCTGGCTCTGAATCCGCTGGACCAACTCACCGAGGGACTTGATGCCCTGCTGTTCCATCAGTTTGTTGAGACGGCTGGATACCAGATACTGCTTGTTTTCACCGAGCAATATGCCACAGGCTTTTTCCAGGAAGACCCGGAACTGTTCGAAATCCAAATTACCCGTAGACAATGATACCGCCTCTTAAATCGTGTGACCGCCAGGGAAATTCCCCTAGCCGTGATCTGCTGCCTTGATCCGGTCGACTACCCGGGATGCCAGGTCATCAGGGCGGAACTTAGCCAGGAAGTCGTCAGCACCGACCTTCTTGACCATCGCCTGATTGAATACGCCCGACAACGAAGTATGCAGGATGATATGCAATTTTTGCATGCGTGGATCGTTGCGTATTTCAGCCGTGAGGGTATAGCCGTCCATTTCCGGCATCTCGATGTCGGAAATCATCATCAAGAATTCTTCTTCCGGCTTCTTGCCTTCATCCACCAGTTTGCGCAGGTAATCCAGCGCCTGGCGGCCATCGTTGAGCGCCACCACCTCAACGCCGATGGTTTGCAGGCAACGGGTCACCTGTTTACGCGCCACCGAGGAGTCGTCCACCGTCAGCACCCGCAGCGAAACCGCCTTGTGCGCCGTTTCGGCATCGACGACGCCAACCGAAATCGCTTCGGAAGTCGGTGCGACTTCGGCGAGGATTTTCTCCACGTCGATGATTTCGACCAACTGGTTGTCTACTCGCGTCACCGCCGTGAGGTAGTGATCGCGACCGGTGCCCTTGGGCGGCGGATGGATCTCTTCCCAGTTCATGTTGACGATACGTTCCACCGAGCGCACCAGGAAACCCTGGGTCTTGGTGTTGTATTCGGTAATGATCACAAACGGGTTTTCGCGGTCTTGC
This sequence comes from Pseudomonas veronii, assembly GCF_002028325.1. NCBI lineage: Bacteria > Pseudomonadati > Pseudomonadota > Gammaproteobacteria > Pseudomonadales > Pseudomonadaceae > Pseudomonas > Pseudomonas veronii. Next base: position 5,305,502 of record NZ_CP018420.1, read on the forward strand.
AGGCCGGCCGAACTCGTGGCCAATGCCAGGTCGAGAATCGGGATGGTCGCGCCACGGATGTTGGCTACGCCACACACCACCGGGCTCGACTTGGGCATGATCGTCAGCTTGGGACACTGCAGCACTTCCCGCACTTTGAACACGTTGATGCCATAGAGCTGCTTGCCGTCCAGGCGAAAAAGCAACAACTCCAGGCGATTCTGCCCTACCAGCTGTGTGCGCTGGTTTACTGAATCCATTACACCTGCCATGCCCAGACTCCTACGCTAAAACCTTTGGGGGTACGACGCGCACCCAACACTAAACGGCACGAGCTTTGCTTTTTATTGGCTATGGATATGAAAACGACAGTTTCCCGACGCACTCGCCACTCACGGTATCGCAGATTGCTCTGCGCCTGGATGGCGTTGTTTGCCGTGGGCGCAGGCATCACTGCCCGCGCCGCCGACGTCACCTTGCCTGATCTACTTATCGGCGTCACCCAAGGCTTTCTTGAATTCACTGTAGAAGATTATCTGGCAACCACCCAGACGCCAGGACGCTATGAAATCCAGGTCAACCAATTGGATCCGCGCCTGCGCATGCCGATGTGCGACAAGGAATTGACAGCCAGCCTGGAAAGCCCGGCCCAACCCATTGGTCGCGTGACGGTCAAGGTGCGCTGTGAAGGGACCTCGCCCTGGACCGTGTTCGTGCCCGCCCAGGTCAAACTGTTCCGCGATGTCGTCGTGGTGTCGCGGCCGCTCAAACGCAGCGGAATCATCGGCTATGAGGATGTCATCTTGCGCGAGCGGGACATCAGCCTGATCAATCAGGGTTACCTGACGTCAGTGGACCAGGCTGTCGGGCAACGATTGACCCGACCAATGGTCGCCGACCAGGTCATCACCCTGGTCCATCTTGAACAGGCAGAAGTCATTCGCAAGGGCGACCAGGTCATCATTTCCGCCAGCAGCGGCGGGCTGAATGTGAAGATGCCGGGCGAAGCGCTGTCCAACGGCGGCATGAGCGAACAGATCCGGGTCAAGAACCTCAATTCCAACCGCGTCATCAAGGCACGGGTCACCGCGCCGGGCCAAGTCGAGGTGGCTTTATAGATCACTGGAATAGGACGCCAGCTTTTCCTACACTGTACGCCTGACGTTCGTGCATGCAGGTTTATTGTCAATCGCGCCTAAAGTTTGTCCGGGTATGGCCGAAACCATGGCAAGCGTCCAAATACCCAGAGGTTTTTTATCATGGTCATCGATTTCAGCCGTTTGAATAACGCCCCGGCTTTGCCAGGCACTACGCGCACCAGCGGCACCAAGGACAGCGTAGACGCCAAAGCCCAGCCTCTGCCCGCCAAAGCGGAACAGGCCGGCGCCAGCCAAAGCGGGGAATCCGTACACCTGAGCAATGAGGCTCAACAGTTGCAGAAGGTCACTGACTCGCTGCGCGATCAACCCGTCGTCAATCAAGCCCGTGTGGCCGAATTGAAACAGGCAATCGCCGATGGCAGCTATAAAGTCGACAGCAACCGTGTAGCCAGCAAGCTGCTTAACTTCGAAGCCGAGCGCTAGGCAAAGGCCTGCGCCAGGCTTTTGGACGCTTAAAACCCAAGGCCAGCCATGCACCACGACGAAAATCTGCTTCAACTGATCATTGATGATCTGGCGCCGACGCAACAATTGCTCGAGCTGCTCAAAGAAGAATCCCTGGCCCTGTATGGCCGGGATATGCCGCTGCTGGAAGAAATCCTGGCGCGCAAGCAGTCGCTGATTGTCCTGCTGGAACAGCACGGCAAGAAGCGTAGCCAGATTCTCGTCAGCCTCGGCCTACCGGCAGATCAAGACGGCCTCGCACAGTTGGCCAGTCATTCCTCGGTCGGCGATCGGTTGCTGGCCCAGAGCAAAGAACTCAATCAATTACTCACCCAGTGTCAGGAAGCCAACCTGCTCAACGGTCAGTCGATCCAGCTTCAGCAAGCCACGACCGCCAATCAGTTGCGCATACTCCATGGCGGCGAACCTCCGGCCCTGTATAACGCCCAAGGCTCTACCTCGCGCATGGTCAAGCCAAGCACCCGCAGCCAAGCCTGACGTCGGTTTAACGTGCGCCCTATCCAAGGCGTGCGACATACTGGCAAAATGATGGTTCTTGCGTGTAGTCGTATATTGTCTGGAGATGGAAGAACCGTGTTCAACGCCCTTAATGCGGAAGAAGCTCCGCAGCCACCCAAGGTGTTCACCACGCCTCTGGAAATCGCTGGCACCTTGCGCATGCTGCAAGAAAGCCATGACCCGCTGATCATCACCTTCCATGAACGCAGCCAGCGCTTTCAAAGCTACCTGGTCGACGTCGACCGGGACAGCAAGACCCTGGCCCTGGACGAAATGATCCCCCGCGATGGCGAACGCTACCTTGAGAATGGCGAACCCTTCCGCATCGAAGGCTTTCACGACGGCGTGCGCGTTGCCTGGGAAAGCAACGGCACCCTGAGCATCAGCGAAAAAGGCGGCCACCGTATCTACAGCGGCAACATGCCGGACGAAGTGGTCTACCATCAGCGCCGCAATGCGTTCCGCGCCGCGCTGAAACTCGCGCAATTGGTGAATATCGAGTTGGGCGGCGAGAAACTCAAGGCGCCGGTCAGCGGCAAGCTGCTGGATATCTCCGCCACCGGCTGCAAATTGCGCTTTGAAGGCGATATTTCCGAGCGCCTGCAGTTGGGCCAGGTCTACGACCGTTTTATCGCCGCACTGCCCTTTGGCAGCATGACCACCTCGGTCGAACTGCGTTACCTGCACTTCGAAGAGAAGATCAATACCACCTTCGCCGGCGTGCGCTTCCACAACATGAGCGGCCTGGTGCAGCGCCAGGTCGAGCGTTTTGTGTACCAGTTGCAACGCGAAGCACGACGCTTCGACAAAGACGACGATTTTTAAGCATTCAGATCGCGATAAAAAACGGGCAGACCCTTTGGGGATCTGCCCGTTTTTGCATTCAGGGGCGCGCCCTGCTCAGGCCGTGGGGATGCTCATCCGGGCCCGGTGGTTCCGGCGGCCCTTCGAAGAGCGGCTCATCCGCCGATGATTCCGCGTCGGTTTCAGGCTCGGGCTCGACAACCGCCGTCTGCATCTGCTCCTGCACCATCTGCTCATCGACCCGCGGATCGAGGGCCGCCACCAGCGGCGAGCTGGACATGCTGTCAGGCATTGCCACGTGCTGCAGCGGTGCATCGTCGACCTGATGCAGGTTGGTCACCGCTTTAGGCCGGATACGCCACACCAGGATCAGCGCGCACAGGCTGAAAAACGCGTACAGCATCTGGCTGCCAAACAGCTTCATCACCACACCGGCCAGCAACGGCCCGATACTGGCGCCCACGCCATAGGTCACCAGCAGCATGGCCGTCAGCGATACCCGACGATCGCCTTCGACGTGGTCGTTGGAAAACGCCACGGCCAGCGGGTACAGGCAGAACTGCACCAGCGAACACAGGAACCCGGCCACGAACAGCACTTCCAGCGGCACCTTGCTCAGGATCGCCAACGGCAATGCCGCCACCGCCAGGCACAGGGCGAAGCAGCGAATCAACAGTGCGCGATCGTAACGGTCCGACAGCCAGCCCAACGGCCACTGCACCACCAACCCGGCAAAAATGCAGCTACCCATGAAGAGACCGACCTGCTCGGTACTCAGCCCCTGCTGGGACGCATAGAGCGGCGCCAAACCGTAGAACGAACCGACGATCAACCCCGCCCCCAGCACCGTGCTCAACGACTGCGGCACCCGCTGGATAAAGAAGCGTGGCTCCATCGGCGCCGGACGCAGGGGCGCCGGGTGAATGCGTCGGGTCATCGCCACCGGCACCAGGCACAGGGCAAAGCACAGCGCGACCAGCATCAGCAACTCGGGGCCGAGCTGGGGATGCATCACCAGGATCAACTGCCCCAGCACCAGGCCAAGGTAGGACGCAATCATATAGCCGCTGAACACTACGCCACGCTGCTTGGCATCCGCCTGCTCGTTAAGCCAGCTTTCGATGACCATGTACTGGCACATCATCCCCAGGCCCACGATGACCCGCAGCACGATCCAGGCCGGCAGCCAGTCGATCAGGCCATGGCCCAACACCGCCGCGCCGACGATCCCGGCACAGGTGGCATACGCGCGGATATGCCCGACCCGGGCGATCAGGCGGTGGCCGATCTTGCCGCCCAGTACCAGGCCGGAATAGTTGGCCGCCATCAGCGCGCCGACCCACAGGCTGTCGACGTTGTCGGCCGCCAGGCGCAAGGCCAGGTACGTACTGAGCAGGCCGGAGCCGATCAGCATCATCAAGGAGGCGAAATAAAGGGCTCGAAAAGATTTCCAGATCTGGCGCATCGGCGTTCCGAGCGGCTCCTTGCAGTGAGGGTCAGGGCTACCGGCATGATAGTCCCGGGGGTCGGGTCCGGACAGGCACCAGGCGCTGTTTCCGGGGAATATTTTGTGTGAAAACGATGGACTACAGCTCAGACGCTACTGGGTGACACACAAGGTACAAGGTTGCGCGAAATACTCGCCGCACCACCTGTGAACCTCGATCACGCGCAAGGTTCGACCGAGTGTTGAAAAGACCGAGCACGCCCCAAAAGCCCCCCCCGCCGCGCCAGCACATGATTACCCGCACGCCGGCGTCGCCGATGCGTATCGCCGCTAATTGTTACTGTTTTATCAACATTGTTTTCCAGTCTTATGGATTTATCCAAAAAACCAGCGCTATAGACTGGTCTACGCGTTAATCCACCGCGATTAACCAGCGAATCAGTCGGAGTAAAGCATGTAACCCGAACAAGGCCGACAGAGCCTTCGGAACGATTCACTCGCGACTGAGCACGTGGACAGTCGTCAAGCGGGCGTAATACAGCCGCCAACGTTTTCGTTATCCCTCCTGCCGAAACTCAATCAGCCTCTATTAAGCATCCCGTTCGTTATCGAACGGCGCTTTCAACGTGGAGGGCTGGGGCGAAAGAGTGTCGGCATCCAGACCATGAATACGGGGATGGCCAATTATTACGCTGATTTCCAAAGCTCGCTTGCCGTCGGCAAGCCAGCCTATCGGGATCATGGAAGAACCGCACCCGGCCAACTAAAGGCCGAACTCAATATTCGGCCAAGTTGTTGGTAAATAGCGCAAGCCGTTACGTATTTCCCCAACTGAGCATATACAAATATGACAGACGATCATCGATCTCACTCTGGAAGATCCTCAATGAGCACTATTGCAAGGGGACTGTTTTCCCTGCTTGTTTTTGCCGTGGCACTGGCGTTGATTTATGGCGGATTCAAGCTGGTAGCACTCGACGGGTCGAGTTATTACTTGCTGGCTGGCCTCGCCTATCTGTTGTTGGCGGCACTGTTTGTCTTGCGTAAACCTATCGGCATCGCCCTCTCCGTCGTCGTATTCCTCGCCACCTGTGTGTGGGCGTTCTACGAAGTGGGTCAGTTCAGCTACTGGCAACTGCTGCCGCGCCTGGTGGTGCCGGCGATCATCCTGACCCTCAGCTTGTGGGTCGGTGCCGCATTCCCGGAAACAGCCTTGAGCACCCGGCGCACGGCGAACCGATTCGGCTTCGCCGTATTCCTGGCCTTGATCGCCACCTTCATTGCGGCGTTCTACCCGCACGGCGGGATCTCGAACCCTGTGGCCGCGACTGACTCGAGCAAGGCCACGAGCCCCGCCAGCGCACCTGAAAACTGGGAGTTCTTCGGGCGCAATGCGTCAGGGACGCGGTTTGCGCCTTACACGCAGATCACGCCGGGAAACGTCAAGGACCTGCAAGTAGCCTGGACCTACAGAACCGGACGTAGGACCACCGGCGCCGGCGCTGGCGTTGATGAAAACACCCCGCTGCAGATCGGCAACGTGCTGTATTCGTGTACCCCGGAAAACCTGATCACCGCGCTGGATGGCGATACGGGCAAGGCGATCTGGACGTTCGACCCTCACGCCAAAAGCGAAGAGCATGTGACGTGCCGTGGCGTGGGCTATTACGACATCGATAAAGACGACAGCCTGAGCGCGGCGGTCAAGGCCTCGTATACCGATCAGCAGCAATGTCGCCAGCGTATTCTGGTGTCGTCGGTGGATGCCCGCCTGTTTGCACTTGACGCGCACACCGGCGCCTTGTGCCAGAGTTTTGGTGACAACGGTTATGTCGATCTCAAGAAAGGCATGGGCCCGACCGAGAACAGCAAGCGCTACCACCCGACCTCCCTGCCTGTGGTCATGGGCCACCTCACGGTGGTGGGCGGTTGGGTACGCGATATTGTGGCAGGCGAACCTTCCGGCGCCGTGCGCGCCTTCGACGTGCTGAGCGGTGCGCTGGTGTGGGCATGGGACGTCGGCGCGCCCGAAGGCACCGACCCGACCGCGGCCGATCACCAGTTCACGCTGGAAACACCTAACGTATGGACGATCCCGACCTACGATAAAGAGCTGAACCTGGTCTACTTGCCGACCGGCAATGGCCCGCCCGACTATTGGGGCGGTGATCGCAACGCCGTCAAAGAAAAATTTGGCTCGGCCGTCGTGGCAGTCGATGCCTCGACCGGCAAAGCCAAATGGGTCTACCAGCTCATTCACCATGATGTATGGGATTACGATCTGCCATCGCAGCCGGTTCTCTATGACATCAAGAATGCCCAAGGCGTGAAAACCCCGGTCTTGATCCAGACCACCAAGACCGGCCAGATTTTTGTGCTGGATCGTCGTACTGGCCAGCCGGTCACCGAGGTGCAGGAGCGTGCCGTTCCGACTTCTCCTGCGGCAGAAGGCGAACACTTGTCGCCGACGCAACCGTACTCGGCCGGCATGCCGGTGATCGGGGCCGACCCTCTGACTGAAAAGTCGATGTGGGGCGTGTCGACATTCGACCAACTGTATTGCCGGATCATGTTCAAAGATTCGGTTTACGCGGGGCCGTTTACGCCGCCAACCGAAAAGCCGTACATCGAATGGCCTGGCTTGCTGGGCGGGATGAACTGGGGTGGCATCTCCATCGATGAGAACACCGGCACGATGTTCGTCAACGATATGCGGATGCCGCTGCGGATGTCATTGGTGACCAAGGAAGAAACCAAGAAGTTCAAGGTGTCGACCGATGAAGTGCCGGGTTTCATGGGCACCATTCGCCCGCAAGTCGCGGGTATCTATGGCGGCGTGAAAATCGACATCCTCCAGTCGCCACTGGGCGTGCCGTGCAACTCCCCGCCCTTCGGCAGCATGAGTGCGATTGATCTCAATACGCAGAAACTGCTCTGGCAGGTTCCCATGGGCACCGTGCAGGACACCGGCCCGCTGGGGATCAAGACGCACCTGCAGATTCCGCTGGGCATGCCGACGCTCGGCGGTCCGACGTCGACAGCCTCTGGCCTGGTGTTCTTTGCGGGCACCCAGGACTACTACCTGCGCGCGCTCGATTCGGCCACCGGCAAAGAAGTCTGGAAAGCCCGCCTGCCGGTTGGCGCAGTTGCCGCCCCACTGATCTATCAGTCACCCACCACCGGGAAGCAGTACGTGGTCATCTCCGCCGGTGGCATGAGCCATTCGCCTGACGTCGGTGATTACATCATTGCTTATGCATTGCCGGACAACATCAAGCCGTAATGCGTTAGTTGCCACTGCATGAAAATAACCCCCGTTTACGGGGGTTATTTTTCCAAGTCACAAAAGAACGGTGCAACCGATAAACAACGCGGGCCGTTGAGCTATTCCCCCACTTTCTCTGTAACGGAGCACATCCAAATGCTTTTTTCTTTCCGCGCCATGCTGACCAGCAGCCTGTGCAGCGGTTTGTCCCTATGCCTTTTCGCCCCATCCCCGGCACTGGCCGACGATCTGATGAACCGCTCTACACTCACTGGCGACTGGGGCGGTGAACGCCAAAAGTTGACCGACAAGGGCATCAAACTGACCGGTGACTACAGTTCCGAAACGATTTCCAACTTGCATGGCGGGATCAAGCGCGGCACCCGCTATTCGCAACAAATACGCATAGGCGCCCAGTTTGATCTGAGTAAATTGCTCGACAGCCCCGATGCGGGACGCGTGCAACTGCTGGTTAACGACCGTCGCGGCCACAGCGCCACCGAAGACTTGCTCGGAAACCGCCTGTCGTCGCAAGAAAACTATGGCGGCGAATACACCCGGCTGACCGAGTTCAGTTATCAACGCAACCTGTTTTCGCCGGACCTCTCCACCAAACTCGGCTTCATGGTGATGGGCACCGATTTCGGTGGTATGCCCATCTTGAGCAACTTTGTGAGCGCCGGTTTTTGTGCACACCCACTGACCATGTCGAGCGGCAGTGGCTGGGGCAACTACCCGACAGCACATTGGGGCGGCGAGCTGCGTTACGATGTCAACCCGTCGCTGACGCTGCAAACCGCCGTATTCCAAGTCAACCCGGAATACAACACGCGCTCGTCCAAAGCGTTCTCCATGCCCAGCAACGGCACTACGGGAGCGATTTTGCCACTGGAGGCGATCTTCAATAACAACGCCTTCCTGAACGGCCAATACAAAGTCGGTTGGTACTACGACACCTCCAACGCCCCCAAGATCGGCAGTACGCAAAAGAGCGACAACCGTACCGGCGCCTATGTGTTGATTGACCAAGCCATCTGGCGGGATGAGCAAGACCCGCAAAGCGTACTACGCCTCTTCGGCCAAGCGGCCAGCAGCAACGCGGCGACCTCGCCGATGCGCCGCTGGTATTCGGTGGGCCTGGTCAAACAAAAGCCTTTCGCGAGCCGCCCGAACGACTCCATCTCTTTTGGCTATGGGCGCGCCGTGCTCAACTCGCGCACACGGGATGTGCAAGAAGCCAAGGCGACCAACCTCGAAGACGCCGAGATGATCGCCAACCTCGACAACGGCGAGCAGATGCTTGAGCTCAACTACGGCGCACAGGTCACACCTTGGCTGCTGCTGCGCCCCGATCTGCAGTACTACATCGAGCCCGGCGCGTTCTCCGGCAAAAAGCGTGACAACGCGCTGGCGGCGGGGTTACAGGTCAAGGCGACGTTTTAACAACGTCGTTCGCACAGGGGGCATCCATTCGGTGCCCTTTCGCAATCGCACACGCGGTCGGATATCTCAGCTTGCAGCGCAATCAATACGTGCTCAAGCGCTACGCGGGCCGACTGTCCGACCTTCTCCGGCGCTCCGCGCCCGACCCAAGCTCCGCCTTTAGCCCCCGACTTACCCATCGACCTCTCCTGCCAGTGACGAATTCAGATCAGCGCCGGTATACACTTATTATTTTTATATACTATAATTTGACCAACTGAACAATTAGTGATCAATCGTATGCTCGAATCAGATCTCCAGCGGCTTCACGCCAACGCCGATGCTGCCAGCCAATTCCTCAAGGCTCTGGCCAATCCGGATCGCTTGATCCTGCTCTGCCAGCTATCCCAAGGCGAGCGCAATGTCGGCGATCTGGAGTCGCTGCTCGGGATACAACAACCGACGCTTTCTCAGCAGTTGGCGGTGCTGCGCCGCGAAGGCCTGGTGGATACGCGCCGAGAAGGAAAGCAGGTGTTCTATCGCATCTGCAGCCCGGCGGCATTGGCAGTCATTCAAACCTTGTATCAACAATTTTGCGCTGGAGAAGCCTCATGAATATCGACTGGCTCAACTTCACTCCCTGGTCATCCCTTGCAGGCGGCGCATTGATTGGCCTGGCGGCCAGCCTTTTCGTCGTCGCCAACGGGCGTATCGCCGGCATCAGCGGTTTGATCGGCAGTCTTTTACAACGGGGCAGCGAAGGTGCGGGTGAGAAAGCGCTGTTTCTCCTCGGCCTGCTCGTCGCGCCGCTTCTATGGGGCTTGTTCGCCGCGCTGCCGCCGATTGAATTCCAGAGCGGCGGGGTCGGGCTGATCGTCGCCGGTGTATTGGTGGGTATCGGTACACGCTACGGTTCAGGTTGCACCAGCGGCCACGGCGTGTGCGGCATATCGCGCCTTTCGCCGCGATCGATGGTCGCCACTGCCTGCTTCATGTTCAGCGGTTTCCTTAGCGTATTTGTCCTGCGTCATCTGCTGGGAGCCTGGATATGAACAAACTGACCGCATTCATTGCTGGCCTGCTGTTCGGCCTGGGACTGCTGCTGGCAGGCATGGCCAACCCGAGCAAAGTATTGGCTTTCCTGGATCTGGCCGGTGCCTGGGACCCTTCCCTCGCGCTGGTCATGATCGGGGCGATTGGCGTCGCCATTGGCCCGCTGACCTGGGCGCGCCACCAATCCCGCTCGCTGCTGGGAAAGCCAATGCAACTGCCGACCAAGCGTGAGTTGGACCCGCGCCTGATCGGCGGCAGCCTGCTGTTCGGCATCGGCTGGGGAATAGCGGGCATCTGTCCAGGCCCTGCGGTGGCAATTCTGCTGACAGGACGCTGGCAAGCAATCGTGTTCATGTTGGCCATGCTGGCCGGCATGTTGTTGTTTACTGCGCTGGAGACCCGGCGCAACCACTGATCGGGAGATCGTCATGAAAGCGAACCTTGGAACCATTGACCGTAGCCTGCGCATTGTCGTCGGCCTGGTTCTCATTGGCCTCAGTCTGTCGGGCGTGATCGGCTGGTGGGGCTGGATCGGCTTAGTGCCACTGGCTACCGGTATTTTCCGTTTCTGCCCTTTGTACAGGTTGCTGGGCATCCAAACCTGTAACCGTTGCTGAGCAAAAAACCCATAGCGTTCACGTGCACGAGGGCATTGGCGCAGCCGATTTTGTGGCTATGCGCCAAGCACGGGACGCTACGCTGGGCATATGTGCGTTGATCCCAACAGCTGGATCTATCAACGAACACGTCGAGTGGTTTTGTTTAAAGCTATTCTGCGTGGCGTCGTTTCAAAAGCTGTGTGAACAAGGAAATCTCAATGTCCGACCTGAACGATCCGCGCGTGTTCTTTGCCGCCGAGCGCACGTTGCTGGCATGGAACCGAACCAGCCTTTCGCTGATGGCATTTGGCTTTGTGATTGAACGATCCGGGCTACTGCTCCAGATGCTGAAACCGGACGCTCCGGGCTCTCCCGGAAAACATTTTTCGTTCTGGATCGGGCTGGCCTTCCTGATGCTGGGCTCCTGGGTTGCCTGCTGGTCATCCTGGCAATACAAAAAGGTGGTCAAGACCCTCAAACCCGTTGAGATCCCCCTTGGCTACAGCGTCAATACCGGCCCTGGCATCAATGTCATTACTGCAATTCTTGGCGTTTTGCTCATGGCCTATTTGTTCATGATGTGAGCAAGACTGGCCTGCATGACTTCACTCGACCTCCCCGATGGGCGGTAGACGGGTGCAGTCGAACATCTCTCGACGAGCAAACGAACGAGTGTAACCCTGGCTCACCGTTGGACCCTGATTAAGTGAGTCGCCCATTCAAAAACAAAAAAGCCCCGCCGGAGCAATACCCGGCGGGGCTTTTTGTTGGCCACGGCATCCGGCAACCCGGTACCGCTCTGCTACGGCAAGCGGCGGGCGGGCGGGCGGGGCGATCATCAGCGCCGCTATCTATGCAGAAGACAGGATTTAACTCGCCGAACCTACTCAATCGCGAGAATGTGAACGTCAAGTGGGTAGTTCAAAAGAATAATTCTGCGGAAGCCGCACGTAGCTAAGGAAGCAGTATGCGGGACAGTAAAGCGTCCCGCTGCGGTGGTTCTATCTATCACAAGCAGGAGATCCACGCTGTCTGCCTTCTTCCGGTACGCATTCAAGCAAAGGGCTTTTTTCTCGATCGCCAGCTCCACCGCTTCTATCCCAATTTCCCGCACAAACCCTGCGTCTGCTACCTGCCATCTCTCATATCGATGAAACTCTTTCTGATCAGATGGTAGCGGGAGCACCCACATCTTCACATTCTCGGAATTGATGATGACCTCAGTGAGGCCTAGTGCTGCACCCTCACGCAGAAGACAGTCGGCAATGGTTTCAGGATCGGACAGATCACCTAAGAAATTTACACGCACAGGACGTCCGCCACTGTCGTAGTACTTCCTAACAATCTCGCGCAAATTCCACTGCTGCCTACCTCGCGCCTCCATGAGCGATGAACCGCCACCATCAAGCGGGCTGTCGTTCAGCTCCGTAACCTCAAGTCCAAACGACGCGCCGCCGGCTGGATGAACGATGAAATCCAACGGTTCAGCGATATTTTCTAGGTGCCAAGCTTCGCCCAGCCCTTTTGAGGCGGCCTCAGCGAATGAACGCTCCCTATTTTTTTTGGACAGTCGAGTCATCTGTTTCGTCCATGAAGTAAAGCGTCAGATTACCGTATGGCCAAGCGGACCTATCTGTAGGAGCTAGATTCGTTCACCAATCCAATGCAAATGAAACAACCTCGAAAATCGAAATCACACAAAATAAATAAAGTCAACAATTAGCTTGACAATAATTTGAATATAGTGGATAATTTGTCACATAGGTAGCAAGGACCGCTAAACGAATATGGTAGGGAAGGGTTCGACCCCCTTGGTGGCAATAACTGCATCTATGTTGCTGATTTCATTTGTTTTTTTTACCTTAGACAGTGTGAGAAGTGACGTAAAAAATAGTGTAGTGCCTGACGAAACCAATAAAATGGAGGATAAACCTATGAGAAATATGCTTAGAAAAATTGTTAATAATGCCGTAAAGAGTGTTCTTTCAACCCTAAGCAACATAGGTGCAGGTATTGTCGCTGGTTTGTTACTCGTGGATTGTGACCTACCACTGCATAACCGTTAACTTGAGTTAACAAAAAAAACGGCCCTGAGCCGTTTTTTTTTGCCTACGCGAAAGACTATAAAAAATGGGTGTACCTGGAGAACGCCAGCGGCGCCACCGCAGACCGGCCTGAGCTGCTGCGCCTGCTCAAGGATGCACGCAAAGGTGACGTGTTGCTGGTGGAGTCGATAGACCGCCTATCCCGCCTCCCAGTAGAGGACTGGCAAAAGCTCAAGGCCGCGATCGACTCCAAGGGCCTGCACATCGTCGCGCTCGACCTGCCGACCAGCCACCAAGGGATGCAGGACACCAAGGGCGACGAGTTCACCGGCCGGATGCTGGGAGCCATCAACTCAATGCTGGTGGAAATGATGGCGGCCATAGCCCGCAAGGACTACGAGCAGCGCCGCGACCGGCAGGCCCAGGGCATCGAGAAGGCCAAGGCCGCCGGCAAGTACCAGAGTCGACCGGTGGACGCCGATCTACACAAGCGCGTTCGGGAATTGCTGGCGGCGGGTCTCGGCATCCGCGCCACCGCAAGGCACGCCAACTGCTCAACCACCACGGCGCTCCGTATTAAAGACAGTCTCGCCCACTAACACCCATGCGCGTATGATCGCATTCTGCCACCAACCAACCAGGGATCGATAATGGCTAAGCACGAAATAAACCTCACTTTGCACACCAAGGTAGTGCAGCGAAAGGACGTAGAAATTGAGGTGCGGAAAGACGATGCGAAGCTTGGCGAATTACTGATCAGCCAGGGAACCATTGACTGGAAACCGCGCGGTGCTCAGCACAAGCTGAAACTCAGTTGGACGCAGTTCGCTGAACTGATGGCCCAGCACGGGCGACGAGTCAACGACTAACGCCTGCTACAAGTTATAAGAACAAAAAAAGCCCCGCCTGAGCATCGCCCGGCGGGGCTTTTTATTGGCCTGCTGCTGCCACCCTGCTGTCACGGAAAAAGTGAACTGTCAGCGGATAGGCGGGAGAGGCCCTAATTATATGGTGTCCCAGGGCCGGTTCGAACGGCCAACCTTCCCCTTAGGAGGGGGATGCTCTATCCAATTGAGCTACTGGGACAAATGACAACCATCGGGCCAACGGCGCTGCGACGGACGGCGTGCATGTTAACGGCCGAGGTGGGTTTTGTCATGTCGTCCGTGGGCTTTTTGAGTGTAAGCCAATGCTTGCGCCACGGATCACGGTTTCGCCCAGCAAACCCGGGCATTCGAGGCCATCGTGCAAAATGCACCACACCAAAATGCCAGCATTGCAAATTGCAACCCGAGCGCTGTTTAGATTAAACTCAAACCATTGATTTTATTGAAATAAAACATTGGCACGGCATCTGCAATACATCTCCTACAAAACCATTCGGCTGGACCCGTTGCGGAGAAGATGACGATGAACAGCACCCTTCTGTTGGCTCTCAATACTGTCGCCCTGGCCGCACTGGTGATGTTTCATTTTCAGTCGAACGGTAGCGATGACACCGCGCAGATCCGCCAGCCCGTGCCGCATCATCTGCAACAACGTCCGCAATTGGCGGTGATGACGGCCAACCCGCAATCGCCCGTGCGCCTGGCCCAAAGCACTCAGGCCGCGCCCGCAACTGAACACTGGGTTTTCTGAGGAAGCCTTCCATGTCCAAAGCCGCCTGGCTGTTTTTGTGCCTGACCGTCGTGACTGCCGTGCTGGGCATGTCTACCTCGTCCCAGGACGCTCGCACCACCGCCCTCATCACCAGCGTCGTGTTCGGCAGCTTCCTGCTGTTGACGCTGATCGTCGGCCGCCGAATCAGATTCGACCCCGTGCTGCGCTGATTTTCGCTCGCTGGCACACCTACCTTATGTCGCCTCGCACTAGCAAATCGGCAAATTGCCACTAGTCTTAAAAACAAGGGCAAAAGGCCATATCACGATACGATATGCGCCCCAAACCCCTTGGCAGCAACGGCTTGCGGGACGATGAATTGTGACGATCGCTCGCAAAAAAGTTTTCCAACCAGTCCGCAAAAAAGCAAATCAGTACTGGCATAAAGCCTTTAGGCAGTTCAATATTTGTCACAGAATTGACGCCAAGGAACCGGCAAAACTGAGGCATGATGCGGCCTCTTTGCAATTCAGGTTGAACTTTGGTCGTGAGCCTTGTCTTAACACTCATCTTGCGGCCAATTCCAATAACCGCTCCCCTGAACTAACCGGTTAAATATATGCGCCCATTGAAACAGGCAATTTATTCCAGCCGTACGGCTGACAAGTTCGTCGTACGTCTGCCAGACGGAATGCGGGAACGCATTGCCGAGGTGGCTCGCAATCATCACCGCAGCATGAACTCCGAAATCATCGCGCGCCTGGAGCAGAGCCTCATTCAGGAAGGTGCGTTGGGCGAAGAGCTAAGCATGCGCCTGGACAGCCCTGAGCTGTCACTGCACGAACGCGAACTGCTGCAGCGTTTTCGTCAGCTCTCCCACCGCCAGCAAAATGCCCTTGTCTCGCTTATTGCGCACGACGTTGAGGCGGCCGCAGAAGCCGAATGATTTGTTCCTGAAAGCCGAAGCCAGCCATGTGCTGGCTTTTTTTTGCGCGCAATTCGGGAAGGCAGTACTGGGCGGGGGCTGGGTTGCCCCCGCCGCGAGGGGTCAGAGCAGGAAGATCGTCGCCAGGCCAAGGAAGATGAAGAAGCCGCCGCTGTCGGTCATGGCGGTAATCATCACACTGGCGCCCATGGCCGGGTCGCGACCAAGGCGTGCCAGGGTCATGGGGATCAGCACCCCCATCAAGGCTGCCAACAGCAGGTTGAGGGTCATGGCGGCGGTCATCACCACCCCCAGCGACCAACTGCCGTACAGCAAGTAGGCCACGATCCCGATCACCCCGCCCCACACCACGCCATTGATCAGCGCCACCGCCAACTCCTTGCGCATCAGGCGCGAGGTGTTGCCGGTATTGACCTGGTCGAGCGCCATGGCGCGCACGATCATGGTAATGGTCTGGTTGCCGGAGTTACCGCCGATGCCGGCAACGATTGGCATCAACGCCGCCAGTGCCACCAGCTTTTCGATCGAACCTTCGAACAGCCCGATCACCCGCGAAGCGATGAACGCGGTGATCAGGTTTACGGCCAGCCACGCCCAGCGGTTACGCAGGGAGCGCCAGACCGAGGCAAAAATATCTTCCTCTTCACGCAGACCCGCCATGTTGAGGACTTCGGTTTCACTTTCTTCACGGATCAGGTCGACCATTTCATCGATGGTCAGACGGCCGATCAGCTTGCCGTTCTTGTCGACCACCGGGGCCGAGATCAAGTCGTAACGTTCGAAGGCCTGGGCGGCGTCGTAGGCGTCTTCATCCGGATGGAAACCCACCGGATCGCTGGCCATCACGTCCGCAACCTTCTTCTCCGGGTCGTTGACCAGCAGGCGCTTGATCGGCAGCACGCCCTTGAGAATGCCTTCGTAGTCGACCACGAACAGCTTGTCGGTGTGCCCTGGCAGCTCTTTCAGGCGGCGCAGGTAACGCAGTACCACTTCCAGGCTGACGTCTTCGCGGATGGTGACCATCTCGAAGTCCATCAGGGCGCCGACCTGATCCTCGTCATAGGACAGCGCGGAGCGCACGCGCTCACGCTGCTGGCTGTCGAGGGCTTCCATCAGCTCATGGACAACATCACGGGGCAGCTCGGGGGCCAGGTCGGCCAGTTCGTCGGCGTCCATCTCCCGGGCCGCGGCCAGAAGCTCGTGATCATCCATGTCGGCGATCAGGGTTTCACGGACGGAGTCGGATACTTCGAGCAGGATGTCGCCGTCGCGGTCGGCCTTGACCAACTGCCAGAGGGTCAGTCGATCATCCAGCGGCAAGGCTTCAAGGATATAAGCGACGTCGGCGGAGTGCAGATCATCGAGCTTGCGTTGCAACTCGACGAGGTTTTGCCGATGAACCAGGTTTTCGACGCGGTCGTGGTGCGGACCTTCCTGGCGGTGCGTGAGCTCTTCGACCACGCGCTGGCGCTGCAGCAGCTCAATGACTTGAGCCAGGCGATCCTGCAGGCTTTCTTGTGTTTTCTTTACTTCTACTTCGGTCATAGGCGAGCTCCACTCCCAGCAGCGGGGCACGCCGGAAGGATCAATCAGTCAATTCATGATTGGTAAAACGGGGTACTGAGTAACTACTGGGTAAGTCCATGGAGGTGTTCCACAAGCCCCGGCGGGGCTGACGGGCGCAATGATACACCGCCCGCCGCTTTTAACGTCAAAAAACTGGTAAGAACAAGCGCTTGCGAGCCAAAGCTGAGAATTGGCCGCATCTATGAATTGCGACGCTGCCACGCGAATGGAAAACACATGGCGCGGGAAGAAAAGGTTTAATCCTACAAACCCCAGACGGCAAAAAGCCCGCACTAGGCGGGCTTTTTGTTTGTATGGTGCACTCGACAGGATTCGAACCTGTGACCGCTCGGTTCGTAGCCGAGTACTCTATCCAGCTGAGCTACGAGTGCAGATTGTGTTTTTAGACCAGATCACAACTGGTTGTAACCGAATCACCTGCATTACTGCAACTGACTCTTAAATGGTGCACTCGACAGGATTCGAACCTGTGACCGCTCGGTTCGTAGCCGAGTACTCTATCCAGCTGAGCTACGAGTGCATTTGTTGCCGCGCATTATAGGCCGTTCAATCTCTATGTAAAGCGATTTTTTCGATTAATTTCAACAACTTATCGATAAATCCAGATTGCAACGTACTAAGCAAATAATGGCGGAGAACGGGGGATTCGAACCCCCGACACCCTTTTGAGGTGTACTCCCTTAGCAGGGGAGCGCCTTCGGCCACTCGGCCAGCTCTCCGCAACACGGGGCGTATATTAACCACGTTCATCCCCGTTTGCAAACATAAAAAACGATAAAAATTAAAGGCTTGGTTCTTCGTCCTTCTCTTTCTTGATCCGCAGATAGATTTCCTCGCGGTGGACCGCTACCTCTTTCGGAGCATTTACCCCAATACGCACTTGATTGCCTTTGACGCCGAGCACGGTCACGGTGATTTCTCCATCACCAATAATCAGGCTTTCTGCGCAACGACGAGTCAGAATCAACATACCTTTCACCTCACGCACTTCAGTTCAGGAACAACAGTCTGCAAAAAAAGGCCTTCGACCTACGGCTCAGCGGCCATAGCCCTACCAGCTAAGTATTGTCGAGCCCACGCAAAACAACATGCGCCCTACAAAAAAATGAAAGGCGCGGTAAACCGCGCCTTCCTGGCCTTGCATCACTCGCCCTGTCGGGCCGGAGCGTCCAGCTCAAAAGCGGTATGCAGTGCGCGTACAGCCAGTTCCAGGTACTTCTCTTCGATCACCACCGAGACTTTGATTTCCGAGGTGGAGATCATCTGGATGTTGATGCTTTCCTTGGCCAGGGCCTCGAACATGCGGCTGGCAACGCCGGCATGGGAACGCATGCCCACACCCACGATCGACACCTTGGCGATCTTGGTATCGCCGACCACTTCACGCGCGCCAATCCCGCTCGCAGTGTTCTGCAGGATACGCTCGGCCGCTTCGTACTCGTTGCGGTGAACGGTGAAGGTGAAATCGGTGGTGTTATCGTGCGAAACGTTCTGCACGATCATGTCGACTTCAATGTTCGCGCCACTGATCGGGCCGAGGATCTTGAATGCCACGCCCGGGGTGTCTGGCACGCCACGGATCGTCAGCTTGGCTTCATCGCGGTTGAAAGCGATGCCGGAAATGATCGGCTGTTCCATGGATTCCTCTTCATCAATAGTAATGAGGGTGCCCGGACCCTCTTTGAAGCTGTGCAATACGCGCAGCGGAACGTTGTACTTGCCGGCGAATTCCACCGCGCGGATCTGCAACACCTTGGAACCGAGGCTGGCCATTTCCAGCATCTCTTCGAAGGTGATCTTGTCCAGGCGCTGAGCCACGGATACCACGCGCGGATCGGTGGTGTAGACGCCATCCACATCGGTGTAGATCTGGCATTCGTCAGCCTTGAGCGCGGCCGCCAGGGCCACACCGGTGGTGTCCGAACCGCCACGCCCGAGGGTGGTGATATTGCCGTGCTCGTCGACGCCCTGGAAACCGGCGACGACTACCACACGACCGGCCTTCAGATCAGCGCGAATCTTCTGATCATCGATCTGCAGGATGCGCGCCTTGGTGTGCGCGCTGTCGGTGAGGATACGCACCTGACTGCCAGTGTAGGACACTGCCGGCACACCGCGCTTGTTCAGCGCCATGGCCAGCAGGCCAATGGTCACCTGCTCGCCGGTGGACACGATCACATCCAGCTCACGCGGCAGCGGTTGTTGATCGCCGCTGATAGCCTTGGCCAGTTCGATCAGGCGATTGGTTTCGCCGCTCATGGCCGACAGCACCACGACGAGGTCGTCGCCGGCATCGCGGAATTTCTTAACCTTGTCGGCGACCTGCTCGATTCTTTCGACAGAGCCGACCGAGGTGCCTCCAAATTTCTGTACGATCAAAGCCATTTCTAAGCCGCCTCAGCCCGTAAAGGGGCGCCCAATAAACCAATCTTCCAGCAACCGAGCGAGCCCGCGACTAGACCACGGGCTCATTCACAGCGCCTTAAATGCCAGCCTCGACAAACGGCACGGTCAGGGCCAGGGCCGCGTCCAGGGCACCGGCGTCTACACCACCGCCTTGTGCCATGTCCGGACGACCACCGCCCTTCCCGCCCACTGCCGCAGCGGCTTGTTTCATCAAATCACCGGCTTTGAGTTGGCCAGTCAGGTCTTTGGTTACACCGGCAACCAGAACGACCTTATCCTCATGGACACTGCCGAGCAGGATCACTGCGCGGCCGAGCTTGTTCTTCAACTGATCGACCAAGGCCAACAACGCCTTGCCATCCTGGCCGTCCAGGCGCGCCGCCAGGACGTTCACGCCCTTGACGTCCTGGGCGGAAGCCGACAGATCGTCGCCTGCCGCGCTGGCCGCCTTGGCCTGCAACTGTTCCAGCTGTTTCTCCAGGGCGCGGTTGCGCTCCAGCACGGCGGACAGTTTGTCGATCAGGTTGTCACGGCTGCCCTTGACCAGGCTGGCCGCTTCCTTGAGTTGTTCTTCACCCGCATTGAGGTAGGCCAGGGCCGCAGCGCCGGTCACCGCTTCAATACGACGCACACCGGACGCCACACCGCCTTCGCTGATGATTTTCAGCAGGCCGATGTCGCCGGTACGGTTGGCGTGGATCCCCCCGCACAGTTCCACCGAGAAGTTGCCGCCCATGCTCAGGACGCGCACGTTGTCGCCGTACTTCTCGCCGAACAGCGCCATGGCGCCCTTGGCCTTGGCGGTCTCGATGTCGGTTTCCTCGGTTTCCACCGCGGTGTTCTTGCGCACCTGGGCGTTGACGATGTCTTCCAGGGCCTTGATCTGCGCAGGCTTGATCGCTTCGAAGTGGCTGAAGTCGAAACGCAGGCGCTGGCTGTCGACCAACGAACCCTTCTGCTGGACGTGCTCGCCCAACACCTGGCGCAGTGCCGCGTGCAGCAAGTGGGTGGCCGAGTGGTTCAGCGCAGTGGCGTGGCGCACGTCGGCGTCCACCTGGGCGTCCACTGGCGAACCGACGATCAGGCTGCCCGACGCCAATACGCCGTGGTGCAGGAATGCGCCGCCGGTCTTGGTGGTATCACGCACATCGAAACGACCGGAAGACGCCTTGAGGAAACCGCAGTCGCCGATCTGACCACCGGATTCGGCATAGAACGGCGTCCGGTCCAGGACCACCACGCCGTCATCGCCTTCATTCAGGACGTCGACCGACTGGCCGTCTTTATACAGCGCGATCACTTTGGCCGAACCGTGGGTGGCCGTATAGCCGGTGAACTCGGTGGCCACGTCAACCTTGACCAGGCTGTTGTAGTCCATGCCGAAGGAACTGGCGGAACGGGCACGCACGCGCTGGGCTTCCATCTCGCGTTCGAAACCTTCCTCGTCGAGGGTCAGGTTGCGCTCACGGGCGATGTCGCCGGTCAGGTCCATCGGGAAACCGTAGGTGTCGTAGAGTTTGAACACCACATCGCCCGGCACCACGCTGCCCTGCAGGCCGGCGAGGTCTTGCTCGAGGATTTTCAGGCCCTGTTCCAGGGTCTTGGCGAACTGCTCTTCTTCGGCCTTGAGCACGCGCTCGATGTGCGCCTGGTTCTGGGTGAGTTCCGGGAAGGCTGCGCCCATCTCGGCGACCAGCGCCGCGACGATCTGGTAGAAGAAGCTGCCGTTGGCGCCCAGCTTGTTACCGTGGCGGCAGGCGCGACGGATGATACGGCGCAGCACGTAGCCACGGCCTTCATTGGACGGCAGCACGCCGTCGGCAATCAGGAAACCGCAGGAACGGATGTGGTCAGCCACCACTTTGAGCGATGCCTGGTCTTCATTGGCACAACCGATGGCCTTGGCCGCAGCGGCCAGCAGGCTCTGGAACAGGTCGATCTCGTAGTTGGAGTGAACGTGCTGCATCACCGCACTGATCCGCTCCAGGCCCATGCCGGTATCCACCGACGGTGCCGGCAGCGGGTGCAACACGCCATCGGCGGTGCGGTTGAACTGCATGAACACGTTGTTCCAGATCTCGATGTAACGGTCGCCGTCTTCTTCCGGCGAGCCCGGTGGGCCGCCCCAGATATCGGCGCCGTGATCGTAGAAAATCTCGGTGCATGGGCCGCACGGGCCGGTGTCGCCCATGGTCCAGAAGTTGTCGGAGGCGTAAGGCGCGCCCTTGTTGTCGCCGATACGCACCATGCGCTCAGGCGGCACGCCGACTTGCTGGGTCCAGATGTCGTAGGCTTCGTCATCGCTGGCGTAGACGGTGACCCAGAGCTTTTCCTTCGGTAGTTTCAGCACGCCAGTGAGGAAGGTCCAGGCGAAGTTGATCGCGTCTTTCTTGAAATAGTCGCCAAAGCTGAAGTTGCCGAGCATTTCGAAAAACGTGTGGTGACGGGCGGTGTAGCCGACGTTTTCCAGGTCGTTGTGCTTGCCACCGGCGCGCACGCATTTCTGGCTGCTGACCGCGCGGGTATAGGCGCGCTTTTCCTGGCCCAGGAAGCAGTCCTTGAACTGGTTCATCCCCGCGTTGGTGAACAGCAGGGTGGGGTCATTGCCTGGGATCAAGGAGCTGGAGGCGACACGGGTGTGGCCTTGCTCTTCGAAGAAGCGAAGGAAGGCTTCACGGATTTCTGCGCTTTTCATTAGGTTCTTCCACGGAGTCTGAGGCCAAAGGCCAGTGCGCAACATCATCAGACGGAGCGACGGCAAAGGGCCGCATTATATCGGCCCTTTGCCGGTGGTACAGCGTGTTTATGTGATAGAAACAGTCAATTAGACAGTCTGCACGGTCATTTCCGAGAAAACTCGACGAATGCCTGCACCACTTGCTCGATCTGCGCACGGCTCACGTCCAGGTGCGTGACCATGCGCAGGCGCGGTGCGGCGCTCAACTTGATGCCGCGCTCGGCGGCAAACGTCTTCAGGGCCTGCGCCCGGTCGCCGAGCTGCACGTAGACCATGTTGGTCTGCACCGGCTCCACCGCATACCCGGCCTTGCGCAGTTCATCACCCAGCCATTGGGCGTTGGCGTGGTCGTCGGCCAGGCGCTGCACCTGATGGTCAAGGGCATACAGCCCCGCCGCCGCCAGGGAACCGGCCTGGCGCATGCCGCCGCCGACCATCTTGCGCAAACGCCGCGCCTTGGCGATCAGCGCCGTGGAGCCGCACAACACCGAGCCAATCGGCGCGCCCAGGCCCTTGGACAGGCACACCGACACCGAATCGAAATGCTGGGTGATCTCCCGCGCGTCCACGTCGAGCCTGACCGCCGCGTTGTAGAGCCGCGCGCCGTCCAGGTGCAGGGCCAGGCCATGTTCACGGGTAAACGCACGTGCCCTGGCCAGGTACTCCAGCGGCAGCACCTTGCCCTGCATGGTGTTCTCCAGCGCCAACAGGCGGGTGCGGGCGAAGTGGAAATCATCGGGCTTGATCGCTTCCAGCACCTGATCCAGGTCCAGGGAACCGTCCGCCTGCACTTCCAGTGGTTGCGGCTGGATCGAACCCAGCACCGCCGCGCCGCCGCCTTCGTACTTATAGGTGTGGGCCTGCTGACCGACGATGTATTCCTCGCCGCGCTCACAGTGGGCCATCAACGCCAGCAGGTTGCTCATGGTGCCGGTGGGCACGAACAACGCCGCGGCGAACCCCAGGCGCTTGGCCAGTTCCGCCTCCAGGCGATTGACGCTAGGGTCTTCGCCATACACGTCATCGCCGCTGACGGCGCTGGCCATCGCATCGAGCATGCCGGGGGTGGGTTGGGTCACGGTGTCGCTGCGCAGGTCTATCACGGTCATCAAACTGGCCTCTGATGGGTTGGGCGTTCTTTCGTACTGACGATTACTGCGGGTAAAGCCACGGAATATCAAGCCCTATGCTGCGTCAATCGAATATCAATCAAACAAACCGATATAGGCTATCGATACGGCAATCGTGCAGTTTCTGAAAAACCATGTTAAAAACTCTCCGCCGCCAGGGTTCTGGCGGCAACGTTCTCAGGGCGGGGTGCAATTCCCCACCGGCGGTAATTGCGCGCAATGTGCATAGCCCGCGAGCGCTTGGCGCCTCGAACTGCTCCGGCAGGACGGCGACAAGGTCAGCAGACCCGGTGTGATCCCGGGGCCGACGGTCATAGTCCGGATGAAGAGAGAACGGGATTGGCGCAAAAGGGCCGCGCGCTGAGTTCATGCCTGCATGACCCAGCTGTTCGTACCCTTAAATCCCATTCGATTCATAACGCCCTGTTTTTTTCTTAAACAGGAGTCAGAACATGCAACCCACCGCAATCGACAGCAAAAGCAAAAACCATCACGGCGAGCGCGTCGCGTTTATCCAGGCCTGCTGGCACAAGGATATTGTCGACCAATCGCGCAAAGGCTTTCTCAGCGAAATGATCGCCCTGGGTTACCAGGAATCGGACATCGATTTCTTCGAAGTCGGCGGCGCCTTTGAAATGCCCCTGCACGCCAAGCTGCTGGCCAAGACCGGCCGTTACGCCGGCATCGTCGCCGCGGCCCTGGTGGTGGACGGCGGCATCTACCGCCACGAATTCGTCGCCCAATCGGTGGTCAGCGGCCTGATGCAGGTTCAGCTGGAAACCGAAGTGCCGGTGTTCTCGGTGTCTCTGACCCCGCACCACTTCCACGCTGGCAGCGAGCACCACGCCTTCTTCCATGATCACTTCGTACACAAAGGCCAGGAAGCGGCGCGTACCTGTGCCGACACCTTGCACAAGGTGCGTGCGATCCGCCGCAGCGAGCCGCGTGCCGTAGCGGTTTAAGCAACACCGCAAAACAAAATGTGGGAGGGGGCTTGCCCCCGATAGCGGTCTGTCAGTTAAAAATTTTCTGACAGTTACACCGCAATCGGGGGCTAGCCCCCTCCCACATTTGGATCCGGTTAAGGCTGAGATCTACGCCAGCCCGGCGTCCGTGGTCGGCACGATCAATATCCCTGCGCGCAAGCCATTCTTCACCTTCGGGTTCGGGAAGATGATGCGTGCGCCCTCCTCCTCGATCACCCAGCGGGTCTTGGCGACGTCTTCGGCGAGCAGATAGCCCTGGGCCAACGGCGAAAAGTTTTCCACGTCCGCCGGCAGGTGCAACAGAAATGCATCGCTGTGCTTGATGACTTCGCGGGACACGGCAAACAGCTGCAGGCCATCCAGGCTGCCGGTGTCCGGCTCGGTGCCTTCGATGATCTGCGTCAGCCGGGTTTCCAGGCGCGACACGTCCACATCCTGGTTCTGCCCGAATGGCCGCGCCTTGCCCAATTCCAGGGTAAAGGCCTCGGCACCCAGTTGTTCATAGGTAAAGGCGGAGAAGGTGATCGAAGCTTTGTTCTGCAGCAGCACCGCCTGCATACCGGCGGCGCGCAAGCGGGCCAGTTCGTGGCGCGAATGCTGGCGCCCGTCCTTCCACGGGTAGAGGGCGAACTGCTCGACCTTCGAACCACGAATGGCGGTGTGCAGGTCGTAATGCAGGCGCGAGCGGCCAGGCAGGCTGAAGAAGCTGCGGGCCAATTGTTCCAGCTCGGCGGCGCGCATGGCTTCAGGGCCGATATTTTTTTCGTGACGACCGTTGAACAGCCGGTTGACGTCCAGTTCGAGGTAACGCTCGCCGCGGCGCATGGCCTCGGGGTTGCCGAACAGGAACAGAATACGGGTGCGGGGTTTGATCTGCCCACGGGCAATGCCATGCAACAGGCGGTCGAGCAGTTCGATCGGCGCGGTCTCGTTGCCGTGGATACCGGACGACAGCAGCACATCGCTGCCGTTGTCCCGCGCTTGCGGCGGGCGCACTTCGAGCGCGCCTTCGCTGAGCCAGCGCATCTGCACGCCGTCGACAGTCAGTTGAATTTTTTGCGCCGGTTCACGACCGGCGAGAGTCAGTTCAAGGAGTTTGCCGAGGGCGAGCATAAGCAGCTTCCTTAGTGGTTGCAGCCTGGGCCGTGGACGTGATCGTCGTCATCACCCTCAACGTCGGCCGGTTCCATTTCCAGTTGCAGGCTCATCAGGTTGGTGGCCAGTGGGCGCATCAGCAGGTTGGCGTACTCGGCGTCGCCTTCTTCCACGTCCACACCGATCAGCAGTTGGCCACGGCCGTCGTGCTGAATCCAGACTTCCTTGCCCTGCCAGATCACGGCAACGCGGGTGCAGGAGGTTTGCAGCTGGGTGCCGTCGGTGTCTTCAAGGATCAGTTGCAGGGTATCGGTGCTCATAAATAGCTCTCGGCCGTGTGGCGTTAATTGATCTGGAAAGGATATACCGCGCCCAGTTTAAGGATTTGCGTCAGTTCATCCAATGCCGTCCGGCATTCAAGCAGCAATTGCGGGTCAGCCAGGTCGCTTTCGCGCAGGCTGTCGCGGTAGTGCTTGTCGACCCACTGGGTCAGCGTTTCATACAGCGGCGCGGTCATGATAACCCCTGGGTTCACCGCCGCCAGCTCGGTTTCGTTCAACGCCACGCGCAAACGCAGGCACGCCGGGCCGCCGCCGTTCTGCATGCTTTGCTTGAGGTCGAAGACCTTGACCTCGCGGATCAAACCACCGGCAGCGGTCAGACCTTGCAGATACTGCCAGACACGTGCGTTGGCGCGGCACTCTTCCGGCACGATCAACAGCATCGAGCCGTCGGCGCGGGTCAGCAATTGGCTGTTGAACAGGTAGGAACGCACCGCGTCTTCGACGCTGACCTGGGCACGCGGCACGCACACCGACTGGAAGTTGCCGCCCAGTTTGCCCAACTTGGCCTGCAACTCGGCAAGCATCGTCTCGGTGTTGAGGAACGCGTCCTCGTGATAGAACAGCATTTCGCCATTGCCCACCGCGATCACGTCGTTATGGAACACGCCGGCATCGATCACCGCCGGGTTCTGCTGGGCGAAGACCACACCAGCTTCCTTCAGGCCGTGCAGGCGGGCAACGGCCTGGGAGGCTTCGAGGGTCTGGCGCGCCGGGTACTTCTGCGGTGCCGGGTAACGGGTGTCGAACGCGCTGCGGCCGAACACGAAAAACTCCACGCCGGCCTCGCCATAGTCACGGCAGAAACGTGTGTGGTTGGCCGCGCCTTCGTCGCCGAACTGCGCCACCGCCGGCAACGCGGCGTGGTGGGCGAAGTGTTTCGCATCGGCAAACATCGCCCCCAATACGCGGCTGGTGGTCGGGTGTTCGATGCTGCGGTGGTATTTGCAGTTGAGGTTGGCGGCGGTGAAATGCACGCGGCCATCCGCCGTGTCGGCGCTCGGGCTGACGGTGGCGGCGTTGGCCACCCACATGCTCGACGCCGAGCAGCTGGCGACCAGCAATGGCATGGCGTGCTTGGCCGCGTGCTGGATGACCTGGGCATCGCTGCCGCTGAAGCCGAGGTTGCGCAAGGCAGCCACGTCCGGGCGTTCCTGCGGCGCCAGCACGCCTTGCACAAAACCCATGTCCATCAGCGCTTTCATTTTCTGCAGGCCCTGCAACGCCGCTTCCTTGGGGTTGGAAGCTTGCTGGCTGTTGCTCTGGGACGCGACGTTGCCGTAGGACAAACCGCCGTAGTTATGGGTCGGCCCCACTAGACCGTCAAAATTGACTTCATAGGATTTCATCGGCGAGGCTCCACGAACATCTGTTTTTATAGGCAATCTTCAACACACCCCGGGTCAAGTGTGGGAGGGGGCTTGCCCCCTCCCACCTTTAGATCAGTGTAATGCCGGGGGTGAGTGTGGCTGGCAGCACCAGGCTTGGGGTTTCCAGGGACGCCACCGGGTACGCGCAATAATCCGCTGCGTAATAGGCGCTGGCGCGATGGTTGCCCGAAGCCCCGACACCGCCGAACGGCGCGGTACTGGCGGCGCCGGTCAGTTGTTTGTTCCAGTTGACGATCCCGGCGCGGCTTTCCAGCCAGAATTGCTGGTAGCGCGCTTCGGAGTCCGACAACAAACCGGCGGCCAGGCCATATTGGGTGTTGTTGGCCTCGGCAATCGCCGCGGCGAAATCAGCGTAGCGGATCACCTGCAACAGCGGGCCGAACAGCTCCTCATCGGCGCGCTCGCTCACTTCGGTCACGTCAATGATGCCCGGGGTCAACAACGCGGCCTGAGCCTGCGGCTGGGTCATTTCCAGCAGCGCCACGGCGCCGTTGGCCAACAGCAGTTCCTGGGCGTCCATCAAGGCTTTCGCCGCCGCCAGGGAAATCACCGAGCCCATGAACGGCGCCGGTTGCTGGTCGAATGCACCGACCGTAATCGTCGCGCTGACCGCCACCAGCCGCGCCAGCAGCGCATCGCCCCAGGCGCCTTCGGGCACCAGCAAGCGACGGGCACAGGTGCAACGCTGGCCGGCCGAGATAAACGCCGATTGGATGATGGTGTAGACCGCCGCATCCACGTCGGCCACTTGATCCACCACCAGCGGGTTGTTACCGCCCATTTCCAGGGCCAGGATCTTGTCCGGGCGCCCGGAGAACTGCTGGTGCAGGTGGTTGCCGGTGCGGCTGGAGCCGGTGAAGAACAACCCGTCGATACCCGGGTTGGCCGCCAGGGCGATCCCGGTTTCCCGCGCACCTTGCAGCAGGTTCAACACGCCCGCCGGCAGGCCGGCTTCGATCCAGCATTGCACGGTCAACTCGGCGACTTTCGGGGTCAACTCGCTGGGTTTGAACAACACGGTATTGCCCGCCAGCAACGCCGGGACGATATGCCCATTGGGCAGGTGGCCGGGGAAGTTGTAAGGACCAAACACCGCCACCACGCCGTGAGGCTTGTGGCGCAGCACGGCGGTGGCGTCGCCCAGCGGGCCGCTCTTCTCGCCGGTACGCTCGCGGTAGCTTTGCACCGAGATTGCGATCTTGTTGGCCATGCTGGTGACTTCGGTGGCCGATTCCCACAGGGGCTTGCCGGTTTCTTCACCGATGCAGCGGGCAATTTCATCGGCGCGGCTTTTCAAGGCATTGGCGAAGGCTTCGAGCACGCCGATGCGCTCTTCCAACGAGCGCCGGGCCCACGCCGGAAACGCCTGGCGCGCCGCCTGCACGGCGGATTCGACCTGTTCGGCGCTGGCGCCATTGCCGGCCCACAGCACGTGCTGGGTCACCGGGTTGCGCGATTCGAACAACTCACCCTGGCCAGCCAGCCAGCTACCTGCGATATACAGCGAATTCATTATTTCGACTCCCGAGCAGCAGACAACGGTACGGCACGCACTTGATCGCCCACCACCAGCTGCAGGCGCTTGGCGGTCAACGGATCGACCACCAGCGTGCCTGCCGCCAGGCGGGCCGGTGCGGCGGTGATGCGGCACTCTTCGCGTTTGCGGTTATGGATCAGGAACGGCGTGGCGTCGTCGCCTGGCGTGCCGATGGCCAACACCAGCGACTGGCTGTCGCGCACCGCACGGATCTTGCTGGTCTCACATTCCACCGCCGGGCCGGCGTCGAAAATGTCGACATAGCCCTGGTAGCTGAACCCTTCGCTCTTGAGCATGCTCAGCGCCGGCTCGGTATCCGGGTGGACCTTGCCGATCACGTTGCGCGCATCCTCCGACAGGAAGCAGCTGTACAGCGGAAATTTCGGCATCAACTCGGCGATAAAGGCTTTGTTGCCCACGCCGGTGAGGTAGTCGGCCTGGCTGAATTCCATCTTGAAGAAGTGTCGGCCCAGGCTTTCCCAGAACGGCGAGCGCCCGGCTTCATTGGACACGCCGCGCATCTCGGCGATGATCTTGTTGCCGAACAACTGCGGGAACTCCGCGATAAACAGCAGGCGCGCCTTGGCCAGCATGCGGCCGTTGAGGCCGTTGCGGTAATCGGCGTGCAGGAACAACGAACACAGTTCGGAGTTGCCGGTGAGGTCGTTGGCCAGGAACAGCGTCGGGATCTCACGGTAGATATTCAGCTCCTGGGAGGCGCTGACGGTCAGGCCGACCCGGAAGTTGTACCAGGGCTCGCGCAGGCCGACGGCGCCGGCGATGGCGGAAATCCCCACCACGCGGCCTTCGTCGTTTTCCAGCACGAACAGGTAGTCGGCATCCCCGCGCCCGGCTTCGCCGCGGAAGGTTTTTTCGGCCCAGCCGACCCGGTGGGTCAGGCGCTCTTCGTTGGCCGGCAAGGTGGTCAGGCCGGTGCCGGTGCTGCGCGCCAGATCAATCAGGGCCGGTAAATCGCTGCTGCGTACGGGACGAACGATCATGCTATCTCCTCAGGCGGGCCGCCCGCTCAGGCCACCCGCAAAACTCTGCGTTAAACCGCAACCAAACGCACGCTGGCGCCTTCGCCGACGCCCAGGGCTTCGGCTGCTTCCAGGTCCAGGGTCACCGGTTTGCCGGGCGCGTAGTCCAGCTCCAGCAGCACCGCGCGGTAATCCTGCAACTGCGCGTTGCTCACCAGGTACTGGCGGCCGACACCCTTGACCCTCTCGCCGATCTTCACCGGCACCACGCGGCTCTGGGCGATCGAGCGAATGCCCGAGACCCGTGCGTGCAGCGTCGGGCCGCCGTCGAAGATGTCGATGTAGTGATCGGTCTCGAAGCCTTCGCGCATGAGGATGTCGAAGGTGATCTGCGCACGCGGATGCACCTGGCCCATGGCTTCCTGGGCTTCGTCCGGCAGCAGCGGCACGTAGATCGGGTAGTGCGGCATCAGCTCGGCGAGGAACGTGCGGCTTTTCAGCCCGCACAGGCGCTCGGCGGCGGCGTAGTTGAGGTCGAAGAAGTTGCGCCCGATGGCGTCCCAGAACGGCGAATCACCGTTCTCGTCGCTGTAGCCGACAATCTCGGTCACCACCGAGTCGGCGAAGCGCTCGGGATGGCTGGCGACGAACAACAGGCGGCCGCGGGAATTGAGTTCCGACCACGGCGAACCGACCAGCTCCGGCACCACATAGAAGCTGGTGAGCAGGCTGTTGCCGGTGAGGTCGTGGCACTGGGAAAGCACGTGGATCTTGTTGTGGATCTTCAGCTCGCGGGAGGCGTGGACGAAGGTCTCGTTACGGAAGCTGTAGAACGGTTCCGAGTAGCCGGCCGAGGCGACGATGGCCGAACAGCCGACGAGCTTGCCGGTCTCGGTGTCTTCGAGCACGAAGAAATAGCTTTCTTCACCGTTGAAACTGACCTCGGCTGCGAAGGACGCTTCGCTGGCGGCGATCTTGTCGCTCAGGCGTTCCACATCGTCCGGCAAGGAGGTGACACCAATCGGGCTGTCCGCAGCCAGACGCTGTACCTCGCCCAGATCAGCCATTTGCGCGGGGCGCATCACCAGCATGGTGTCACTCCTTAACTCGAAAAACTCATAGGAAAAAGTACCGGACAGGTCAGGAACAACACATATCCAATGTGGGAGGGGCGGTGCGACGATTCGACTTGCCCCCGATAGCGGTGTATCAGTCACCAGATGTATCAACTGACAGACTGCTATCGGGGGCAAGCCCCCTCCCACATTTGACCCAGTCCGACAGATAAATGTGTATCAGGCTTGGGTCAGTGTTTTAACGGCACGTTCGAAGCGATCCAGACCTTCATTGATGTCCGCATCCTCCACCACCAGGCTCGGCGCGAAACGCACCACGTCGGGGCCGGCTTGCAGGATCATCAGGTTTTCTTTCTCGGCCGCGTTGAACACGTCCTTGGCCTTGCCTTTCCAGGCGTCGCTCAACACGCAACCGAGCAGCAGGCCGAGGCCGCGCACTTCGCTGAAGATCCCGTATTGTTTGCCGATCTGTTCCAGGCGGGCCTTGAACAGGTCGTGCTTGGCGTTGACGCCGGCCAGCACTTCAGGCGTGTTGATCACATCGATCACCGCCCCCGCCACCGCACACGCCAGCGGGTTGCCGCCGTAGGTGGTGCCGTGGGTGCCGACCACCAAGTGCTTGGCCAAGGCTTCCGTGGTGAGCATCGCGGCAATCGGGAAACCGCCGCCCAGGCTCTTGGCGCTGGTGAGAATGTCCGGCACCACACCGTAGTGCTGGTAGGCGAACAGATGGCCGCTGCGGCCCATGCCGGTCTGCACTTCGTCGAACACCAGCAGCGCGTCGTGGGCGTCGCACAGTTCGCGGGCGCCTTGCAGGTAGGCCAGCTCGGCCGGCAGCACGCCGCCCTCGCCTTGCACCGGTTCCAGCACCACGGCGCAGGTCTTGTCCGACACGGCAGCTTTCAGCGCGGCCAGGTCATTGAACGGCACATGGGTGATGCCGGTGATCTTCGGCCCGAAGCCGTCGGAGTACTTCGACTGGCCACCGACGTTGACGGTGAACAGGGTGCGGCCGTGGAAGCTGTTAAGGGCGGCGATGATCTCGTATTTCTCACTGCCGAAGCGGTCGAACGCCACGCGACGGGCCAGCTTGAACGCAGCCTCGTTGGCTTCGGCGCCGGAGTTGCAGAAGAACACACGCTCGGCAAAAGTGGCGTCGATCAACTTGTGGGCCAGGCGCAGGGCCGGCTCATTGGTGAAGACGTTGGAGACGTGCCACAGCTTGTGGGCCTGTTCGGTCAACGCACCGACCAGCGCCGGGTGGGCATGGCCCAAAACATTGACCGCGATGCCGCCGGCAAAGTCGATCAGCTCGCGACCCGCCTGGTCCCACACGCGCGAACCTGCGCCGCGCACGGGGATGAATGCGGCAGGTGCGTAATTGGGCACCATGACCTGGTCGAAATCGGCACGTTGCACCGGGGCTTGCTCAACGGACATCGGAGTCTCCTGAAGAGGAACGCCTGCCTGGAACTGGCGGGCGATGCAGGGATTGTAAGGACAGTTTTCAGCGCGGCCTTGCCGCCAAGCGACAACTTCTTATAGCGCCAACCCGCGATTTTGGCGGGTTTACGCCAATGCGACAAATAGCATCGCAATGGCGCAGTTTAAACGCTACCGGGGCACAGCGGCAGGTGGTCGAGCAGGATAGGCGTAACTTGGCCGGCGGCCGGCTATCTATCTACCGCAGGGATCGCGCGAGTGAGATCAACCGCGTTCGGACGGCACCGACGACAACTCGAACGGGCTGCTGCTGCGTCGCTGGTTGCGGTCTTCGCGGGGGGTGGCGCCGAAGAAATTGCGGTAGGCGCTGGAGAAGTGCGGCCCCGAGGAGAAGCCGCAGGACAGGCCGATCTGGATGATCGACTTGCTGGTTTGCATCAGCATCTGGCGGGCCTTGTTCAGGCGCAGTTCCAGGTAATACTGGCTGGGGACGCGATTGAGGTATTGCTTGAAGATGCGTTCCAGTTGTCGTCGCGACACGCAGACATGCTGGGCGATTTCGTCGGTGGTCAGCGGTTCCTCAATGTTGGCCTCCATCAACAGCACCGCCTGGGTCAGCTTCGGATGGCTCGAGCCCAGGCGGTTTTGCAGAGGGATGCGCTGGCGCTCGCCGCCTTCGCGGATGCGCTCCACCACCAGTTCCTCGGACACCGCACCGGCCAGCTCGGCGCCGTGATCACGGGCCAGCACCGCCAGCAACAGGTCGAGTACCGACATGCCGCCACAGGCGGTCAGGCGATCGCGGTCCCAGTCGAACAGATGGCTGGTGGCGATGACCTTGGGGAAGCGCTCGGCGAAATCGTCCTGCCAGCGCCAATGCACGGCGGCGCGGTAGCCGTCGAGCAGACCGAGATGAGCCAGCGGGTAGACACCGGCCGACAAGCCGCCGATCACACACCCGGCGCGCACCAGTTGCTTGAGCGCGGTGCTGAGCTGCGAAGCGATCGCGGTGGGCGGTTCGTCGGCCAGCAGGAACAGTTTCTGGAAGCCTTCGAGCTTGCCGGCCCACGGCCCGCCGGGCAGTTGCCAGGCGCCATCGGTCTGCGGTTCGGCCTGCAGAAACGACAGCTCGTAGACCACCTCCGGATGCACCCGCTGAGCAACGCGCAAGGCCTCCTCAGCCAGCGCAAGCGTCAGTGCTTTTGTGCTGGGCCAAATCAGGAAACCAATTCGATGGGCAGTCATGGAGGGCTATCCGAAGCAAAAACAGTGAAAGAAGCCGTGGGCCAATGCTAGCCCGTAAACGAACACAAATCTCAAAAACGATGAACATCCAATGTGGGAGGGGCGGTGCGACGATTCGACTTGCCCCCGATAGCGGTGTATCAGTCACCAGATGTATCAACTGACAGACTGCTATCGGGGGCAAGCCCCCCTCCCACATAAAAGGAGTGGCTACTTCAAGCTGCCGGAGAGGAACTGCTGAAGCCGCTCGGACTGGGGATTGACCAGCACTTCGCGCGGGTTGCCGCGTTCTTCGACGATGCCTTTGTGCAGGAATACCAACTGGTTGGACACTTCACGGGCAAAGCCCATTTCGTGGGTCACCACCACCATGGTGCGGCCTTCCTGGGCCAGGTCCTGCATGACTTTCAACACTTCGCCGACCAACTCCGGGTCCAGCGCCGAGGTGGGTTCGTCGAACAGCATCACCTCCGGCTCCATCGCCAGCGCACGGGCAATCGCCACGCGCTGTTGCTCGCCACCGGACATATGGCCGGGGAACGCATCCTTACGATGGCCCACGCCGACTTTGGCCAGGTAGTGCTCGGCCTTTTCCCGCGCGTCCTTTTTCGACATGCCCAGCACATGCACCGGGGCTTCCATCACGTTTTCCAGCGCGGTCATGTGCGACCACAGGTTGAAATGCTGGAACACCATGGACAGCCGCGAACGCATGCGTTGCAGCTGTTTCGGGTCGGCGGCCCGCAGGGCGCCGTCTTTGCCGGCCACCAGTTTCAGCTCTTCGTTATTGAGCAGGATCTTGCCGGCGTGGGGCTGCTCCAGCAGGTTGACGCAGCGCAAAAAGGTGCTTTTGCCCGAACCGCTGGAGCCGATGATGCTGATCACATCACCCGCCGCGGCGGCCAGGGACACGCCTTTGAGCACTTCATGACTGCCATAGCGTTTATGCAGGTCTTGGACTTCAAGCTTGTACATGCGGTCGGTTCTCACAAAAACAGGTGGTCAGTCGTTGAGCAAGCGCCCGTGACGCAGCGCTTCGCGCCCCGCCACCTTGGCCAGCCAGAAACCCGCTTGGGCATAACGTAGCCGTTCAACGGCAAACAGCACCCCCGAAGTGCCGGCGCAGATGATGCTCACGCGGTCTTCCAGAGGGTCGATCACTTCAAAAACCGGCTCGCCGGCGTCCACCCAGTCACCGGCTTTACGCAGGTAACTGATCACGCCAGCGTGGGGTGCAAACAGCAATTCGGTGCCTTCGAAGGGCACGCCTTCGCAGGGTTCGTGACGTGGCGCCGGCCACTCACCTTTAATCAGGCCCTGCTCGGCGAGGAACGCGAGGATGCCTTCGGCGTGGAAGATCGCTTCGTCGCGGCCGGTATCGGCCTGGCCGCCCAGTTCCAGGGTGGTCGCCAGGCACGCCAGCGGAATCTGCGCCTCGGGGAACGCCCGCGACACACGCAGCCAGGGCAGCGAGCAGGCTTCATCGAACGAGCTGCCGCCGGAGTCTTCCGCCAGCAGCCCGACTTTCACGTTCAAATGCGCCGACAGCGACCGCCACTGCGGCCAATGCTGGGGCAGCGCGTACATGTGCAGCGCGGCTTCGGCGTCGCAATGCAGGTCGAGGACGATGTCTGCGCTGCAGGCGTGGCTCAGCAGCACCCGCTGCATGCCTTGCAACTGGCTGGCCGGCGCGGGCAGCGCGTCGAGCGTATCGCGCATCGCCTGGCGGATCACGCGCACGTTGGCATGGGGATCATCGCCGAGCTTGCCGTGCAGTTGTGCGATCAGCGGCTCGCTCAACTCGACGAAATCGCGGTTGAAATTCTTGCCGCTGCCAATCTCGAAACGCCCTTGATGGCTGCCTTGCAACAGCTGGCCCAGACCCATCGGGTTGGCCACCGGCACCAGCTCGATCACGCCGTTGAGCGCGCCTTGCTGTTCCAGTTCGGTCAGGCGCTTTTTCAGCTCCCACGCGGCACGCATCCCCGGCAGTTCATCGGCGTGCAGGCTGGCCTGGATGTAGGCCTTGCGCTCGCCGCTGCCGAAACGGAACACGCTCAGTTGGCGCTCGCAACCCAGGTGGCCCCAGGGCAACAGGTGATCGATACGTTCCATATCAGTGCTTCCGTGGAGCCAGGTAGCTCAGCCAGCGGCGCTCGGCCAACTTGAACAGGCGCACCAGGATGAAGGTCAGGCACAGGTAGAACGCGCCGGCGGTGATATACGCTTCGAACGGCAGGTAGAACTGTGCGTTCACCGTGCGCGCGGCGCCGGTGATGTCGATCAGGGTGACGATGGATGCCAGGCTGGTGGTCTGCAGCATCATGATCACTTCGTTGCTGTACTGCGGCAGCGCCCGGCGCAGGGCCGATGGCAGCAGGATGCGGCGGTACAGCTTGTAGCGCGACATGCCCATGGCCTTGGCCGCTTCGATCTCGCCGTTGGGGGTGGCCTTGAGGCTCCCGGCGATGATTTCGGCGGTGTAGGCGCTGGTGTTGATCGCAAAGGCCAGGCACGCGCAGAACGTGGCGCTGGACAACAGCGGCCACAGGAAGCTCTCGCGCACCGCCTGGAACTGGGCCAGGCCGTAGTAGATCAAGAACAGCTGCACCAGCATCGGTGTGCCGCGGATCACATAGGTGTAGAGCCAGGCCGCGCCGTTGACGATCGGCTGCTTGGACACCCGCATCAAGCCCAGGGGCAAGGCGGCGAGCAGGCCGAAGAACAGCGAGATGGCGAGCAGTTTCAGGGTGGTCAGCAAGCCGCCGAGGTACAGCGGCATGGCGTCCCAGATGACGTTGTAGTCGAAGATCATAGATCAGCCGCCCTTACGCCTACCGAGTAGCGCTTCTCAAGATGACGCAAGGCCAGCAACGATACGCTGGTGATCACCAGGTACATCGCCGCCACTGCGAGGAAGAAGGTAAAAGGCTCGCGGGTGGCATCCGCCGCCTGCTTGGCCTTGAACATCATGTCTTGCAGGCCCACCACCGAAATCAGCGCGGTGGCCTTGGTCAGGACCAGCCAGTTGTTGGTAAACCCGGGGATCGCCAGCCGGATCATCTGCGGCACCATCACCCGGAAAAACACCTGGAAAGGGCTCATGCCATACGCCAGGCCGGCTTCGGCCTGGCCCTTGGGGATGGCCATGAAGGCGCCGCGGAAGGTTTCCGACAGGTAGGCGCCAAAGATGAAACCCAGGGTGCCGATACCGGCGGCCAAGGGGTTCAAGTCGATATAGTCGTCATAGCCGAGCATCGGCGCGACGCGGTTGAGCAGGTCCTGACCGCCGTAGAAAATCAGCAGGATCAGCACCAGGTCGGGAATCCCACGGATCACCGTGGAGTACAAGTCACCCAGCCAGGCCAACCAGCGCACCGGCGACAGGCGTAACGCGACCCCGATCAGACCCAGAACGATGGCCAAGGCCATGGACGACAAGGCGAGCTGAAGCGTCAACCATGCGCCATCGAGGATGACGGCCCCGTAGCCTTTCAACATGATTCAGGTCCTCGAAAAGGGGGATGAAAAAATGGCGCAAACCTCAGGAATTCTGTTGCTTGCGCCATTCTGGACAGACCGCTGCGACGATTTACTTGGCGTCTGGGCCGTAAATATCGAAGTTGAAGTACTTGTCCTGGATAGCCTTGTACTTGCCGTTGGCACGAATCGCAGTGATCGCAGCGTTGATGCGGTCCAGGTTTTCCTTGTCGCCTTTACGTACCGCGATACCGATGCCATCGCCGAAGTATTTGCTATCGGTAAAGGCCGGGCCGGTGAACGCGTAGCCTTTACCCGCAGCCGTATCGAGGAAACCTTCCTGCAACAGGGTGGCGTCAGCCACGGTGCCGTCGAGGCGACCGGCTTCCACGTCCAGGTAGATTTCGTTCTGCGAGCTGTAAGGAACAACCGTGGCACCTTTAGGCGCCAGTACTTCCTTGGCGAAACGGTCGTGGATCGAACCGCGCTGCACGCCGATCTTCTTGCCTTTCAACTCATCCAGGCTGTCGCTGACGGCCGTGCCTTCCTTCAACACCAGGCGCGCCGGGGTCAGGTAGTAGCGGTTGGTGAAGTCCACGGACTTCTTGCGGTCGTCGGTGATGGACATGGACGACAGGATCGCGTCGATCTTGCGCACTTTCAGCGCGGGGATCAGGCCGTCGAACTCTTGCTCGACCCAAGTACACTTGACCTTCATCTCTTCGCACAGAGCGTTGCCGATGTCGTAGTCAAAACCGACGATGTTGCCATCCGGCGCCTTCGAGGCAAACGGAGGGTATGCCGCTTCGATACCAATTTTCAGAGGCTTGCCTTCAGCGAAAGCCTGCATGGACAGCACGGACAGCGCCAGGGCGCCCAACAGCACGAGTTTCTTCATCTTGGGACTCCATCGGTATAGGGCAAAACAGCAGTATGAGCCATGGCCCACGATGCGACTGAGTGAAACCGAATAGCGGTGCTGCGTCCTACGCCGATTCAACAGCGGCGACGACGAGCGAGTGATCGGCATTCTAACGACAGGCCGGAAGCCGATATTTCCTCAATGCGACAACAATTTACAGAAGCACCGAGAAAGCGGTTCCAGCACATTGACAGTCCCTGTTTTTTATGCAGAGACAAAAGATATTAAACCTGTTGATACTGCAAATAGCGGGCCTATTATTCGCAAACCCTTCTAGCACGGCAAGTCTGGCGTTTAATCTAATACTGGGAGCTGTCTAAAACGCGGCTTTTCGGTGCAAACCCGTAGCACTTTGCCTCATGTTCGGGCGAAGGGTTACACATTTGCGCCGCTCGGTAACATTCAGAAACGTCCTGACGAAGAAGTCGATATTTATTGGCCTGGGGTTATGCAGGTCCATGTGGGAGGGGCGGTGCGACGATTCGACTTGCCCCCGATGGCGGTCTTCAGCCAACTGATCAGTGACTGATCCACCGCCATCGGGGGCAAGCCCCCTCCCACATGGGATCTTCAGTGGTTTTGAGAGACCACAAACATGGGATCTTCAGTGGCTTCGAGAGACCACAAACATGGGATCTTCAGTGGTTTTGAGAGACCACAAACATGGGATCTTCAGTGGCTTCGAGAGACCACAAACATGGGATCTTCAGTGGTTTTGAGAGACCACAAAAAAGCCCCACCCGGCTCACGCCGAATGGGGCTCTGTCCCACCTACCCGTCTTACGCGACGTTCATGGTCTTGTGGGTCTCAATCAAATGCGCCACCACACTTGGGTCGGCCAGGGTGGAGATATCGCCCAAGCCATCGTACTCAGCCGTGGCAATCTTGCGCAGGATACGTCGCATGATTTTGCCCGACCGCGTCTTCGGCAAGCCCGGTGCCCACTGGATCACGTCCGGCGAAGCGATCGGCCCGATTTCCTTGCGCACCCAGTTCTTCAGTTCCAGACGCAGCGCTTCGGTCGGTTCTTCACCATTTTTCAGGGTGACATACACATAGATGCCCTGGCCTTTGATGTCGTGCGGCACACCCACCACCGCCGCTTCGGCGACTTTCGGGTGGGCGACCATGGCGCTTTCGATCTCGGCGGTCCCCATACGGTGGCCGGACACGTTCAACACGTCATCCACACGGCCGGTGATCCACCAGTAGCCATCTTCATCGCGACGGGCGCCGTCACCGGTGAAGTACATGCCCCGGAAGGTCTTGAAGTAGGTATCGACGAAACGGTCATGGTCGCCGTACAGGGTACGGGCCTGGCCTGGCCACGAATCGAGGATCACCAGGTTGCCTTCGGCAGGGCCTTCGATGATGTTGCCCAGGTTATCCACCAAGGCCGGCACCACGCCGAAGAACGGCCGCGCCGCCGAACCCGGCTTGAGCGCATGGGCGCCCGGTAGCGGGCTCATCAGGGTGGCGCCGGTCTCGGTCTGCCACCAGGTATCGACGATCGGGCAACGGGATTGGCCGACGTTCTTGTAGTACCAGTCCCACGCTTCCGGGTTGATCGGCTCACCCACCGAACCCAGTAGGCGCAAGCTGCTGCCATCAACGCCTTCGCAGGCGGCGGTGCCGGAAGCCATCATCGCGCGGATCGCCGTCGGCGCGGTGTAGAGAACATTGACCTTGTGCTTGTCGACGATCTTGCCCACCCGAGTGATGTCCGGGTAGTTAGGCACGCCTTCGAACATCAGCGTGGTCGCGCCATTGGCCAGTGGCCCGTAGACGATATAGGTGTGGCCGGTGATCCAGCCGACGTCGGCGGTACACCAGAAGATTTCGCCCGGGCGGTAGTCGAACACGCGCTCATGGGTCAGGGCCGCATACAACAAGTAGCCGCCAGTGGTGTGCTGCACGCCTTTAGGCTTGCCGGTGGAGCCGGAGGTATAAAGGATGAACAGCGCTTCTTCGGCGCCCATCTCTTTCGGCGCGCACAC
This sequence comes from Pseudomonas veronii, assembly GCF_002028325.1. Lineage (NCBI taxonomy): Bacteria > Pseudomonadati > Pseudomonadota > Gammaproteobacteria > Pseudomonadales > Pseudomonadaceae > Pseudomonas > Pseudomonas veronii. The sequence continues at coordinate 5,345,138 of NZ_CP018420.1, forward strand.
GGTGCCCGCCACTTTCATCAGGTCTTCGTACCAGATGTCGCGATGCTGGTTCCACTTGATGCTGCCACTGGTGCGCTTGCAAACGATGACTTTCTGGACGCTGTTGGTTTCCGGGTTGGTCAGAGCGTCGTCGACGTTGGCCTTCAACGGAATCTTCTTACCGGCGCGCACACCTTCGTCGGCGGTGATCACCACTTTCGACTTACAGTCGATGATGCGACCGGCCAAGGCCTCCGGCGAGAAACCGCCAAACACCACCGAGTGGATCGCACCGATGCGGGCACAGGCCAGCATGGCGACCGCAGCTTCGGGGATCATCGGCATATAAATAGTCACCACGTCGCCGCGGTGTATGTCCTGGCCACGCAGGGCGTTGGCGAACTTGCAGACTTGTTCGTGCAACTCGCGGTAGGTGATGGTGCGGCTGTCGGCAGGGTCATCGCCCTCCCAGATGATCGCCGCCTGGTCGCCGCGCTCGGCGAGGTGACGGTCCAGGCAGTTGTAGGAAACGTTCAAGGTGCCATCGGCAAACCACTTGATGTCGACATGGTGATCGTCGAATGAGGTCTGCTTCACCGTGGTGAAAGGCTTGATCCAGTCAAGACGCTTGGCTTGCTCACGCCAGAAACCATCGGGGTTGACCACCGACTGCTGGTACATGGCCTTGTAGGTCGCCTCGTCAGTCAGCGTGTTGGCTACTGTTTCGGGGCGAACGGGGTACAGGGAAGCCGCACTCATCTTTCTTACCTCGGTGAAATAGTTGTTTTTGTATGACCCCAGTTGTAGCCGGGGTCAGCCTATAGAACCATTCGACGATGGTAGTAACAAGACCCTACAAATTGCCCTGTTATCTCCTTCCCCCCTCTGGCCCGTAGCCTGCGGCGCTTGGCGGACACGTAAAAAAACCTGCGAGGGGGGATTATTACAAAAACCACCAATAGTGTTTATCAAAAGCACGGGTATATGAATATAACCCGCAGGCCTAAAATCGACTCCGCCAACAAGGCAACCAGATTAACAACGTAACAGCCCCCACGAAGGCACGTTAATCCGAAGTAAACACCCCTAAGTTACACACGAGGCCTCCAAAGGGCCCCGTGACCCCTTTCGCACTGAAGAAGGTAAAAAGAGAAATGAAAGCTTTATTAGTTATGGCCCTCAGCAGCTTGTGCGCCACCGCCGCCCTGGCCGAGGAAGCCCCGACTGACGTAGCCGGCCAGAACGCTCCGATTGTTGAAGACTACACCTACAGCACTCACCTGGACGTCGCCAAAGTAGTCTCCATGAGCACCATTCCAGATGTATGCGAAGTCGTACCGGTAAAAATGGAATATGAAGACTCCAAAGGTCAGCGCCACATTCTTAACTACCATGTGATGGGTAACGGTTGCTCTAACGGATAACAACTTCGTTAGTTCACATTGACCGTGATCTTATTCGCCGCAAGAAATTGTTCTTGCGGCCAAAAACCCGCCTCCCGCTCCCCCGCTCAAAAAACCTCGCCAGCCCCCGCAATAAATAGCCCACCGTCCGTCAAAAAAATCCTCCTGCACCAACCCCCTGTAAACCCTCGCTCTGGCTCGAATACCAGGCGTTTTGTCAGCAATCCGAGCGCATCTGCCACAACACAAAGCCGTTTTTTTCCCTATAATGCGCGGGTAAATCGGGCCTGCAATATCCCTTTACACTGGGATGAAGAGCCGACCTGAGGCCTCCGCAGGAGCATGCATCTATCGCTCCGCCCCTCAAGCCTCACGCAGAGCACCCGTTCACCCCATTGCGTTTAATGCCTGCGCTAGCTGTTGCAACAAACGATTCCTTAAGATCCACCGCGGCCCGAGGGCCGTGTGAACCCCCAACCATCCGGTTTCACACGGGCACCTTCGAGCCCTCACGCAGGAGACGACACGTCATGCTGAGCTGGGACGAATTCGACAAAGAAGAAGACGGCGAAGTCGCCGTCAAAGGCGCCAACGCCGGCCACGCCACCGAAGCCAACATGGACCGCCTCGACGGTGCCGGCGCCGCTGCCGCCATCGAAGCCCGCGCCGTCACCGCCAACGACTCCGCCGCGATCATCCGCGCCAAGGCTGCCCTCGACAAACTCGACATCGCCGAAGGCCTCGCCGAGCTCGAAGGCGCCTCCGCCCGCGTCGCTGTCGACGAAAAGCGCATGATCAACTGCCGCGCCGACCTCAACCAGCTCGTGCCCTTCAAGTACGACTGGGCCTGGCAGAAATACCTCGACGGCTGCGCCAACCACTGGATGCCGCAAGAGGTCAACATGACCGCCGACATCGCGCTGTGGAAAAACCCCGAAGGCCTGACCGACGACGAGCGTCGCATCGTCATGCGCAACCTCGGCTTCTTCTCCACCGCCGACTCGCTGGTCGCCAACAACCTGGTCCTGGCCGTGTACCGCCTGATCACCAACCCGGAGTGCCGCCAGTACATCCTGCGCCAGGCCTTCGAAGAAGCGATCCACACCCACGCCTACCAGTACTGCATCGAATCGCTGGCCATGGATGAAGGCGAGATCTTCAACATGTACCACGAGATCCCATCGGTCGCGAAAAAAGCCGCCTGGGGCCTGAAATACACGCGCTCCATCTCCGACCCGAAATTCGAAACCGGCACCGTCGACACCGACAAAGAACTGCTGCGCAACCTGGTGGCCTACTACTGCGTATTGGAAGGCATCTTCTTCTATTGCGGCTTCACCCAGATCCTCTCCATGGGCCGCCGCAACAAAATGACCGGCGTGGCCGAGCAGTTCCAGTACATCCTGCGCGACGAGTCGATGCACCTGAACTTCGGCATCGACGTGATCAACCAGATCAAAATCGAAAACCCACACCTGTGGGACGCCGAGATGAAGGAAGAAGCGACCCAGATGATCCTGCAAGGGACCCAGCTGGAGATCGAATACGCGCGCGACACCATGCCACGCGGTGTACTTGGCATGAACGCGGCGATGATGGAGGACTACCTCAAGTTCATCGCTAACCGTCGTCTGTCGCAGATCGGTTTGAAGGAAGAGTATCCAGGGACAACGAATCCGTTCCCATGGATGAGCGAGATCATGGACTTGAAGAAAGAGAAGAATTTCTTTGAGACCCGTGTGATCGAGTACCAGACTGGCGGTGCGTTGAGCTGGGATTGATTTTAACGGTACAAAGGAGCTGCCCATTGGCAGCTCTTTTTTTTGTAAAAAACTCAGTGATTTGGAACAGCAGATGGATTACCTGTAATCCGGCCAAATCCCCTTCAAAACGCCAGCATCAAGGGTGACGGTGCCCGCGTATTTGTGCCAACGAAGCCTCTATGCCACCCTCTTTGGCCCTCGCACTTAAACCAAGTCCGCAGGCTGCATCGTCAGGATGATTTTTCCAACGTTTTCAGACGACTCCATTCGGCGATGGGCATCGGCCGCGCGTGACAGCGGGAAAGTACTGTCGACGACCGGCTCCAAACTTCCAGCGCCATCGAAGCCCTCGGGAATAGCCGCGGCATGCATGATCAGTTTTTCTCCGGTTCGGTAAACGTGGCATTAGCGATAGCAGAGGCGGTAATGGCGCCTGGAAAGCCTACGTAGAACGCCAGGTGAGTGATCGCGGCGGCGATTTCGTCATGGGTCACCCCGTTGCTCAGCGCCCGTCGCAGATGCGCGGGCAACTCTTCAGAGTGACCACCGGCAATCAATGCGGCCACCGTGATCAGGCTGCGGTCGCGTGGGGACAATGCCGGATCGCTCCAGATCTGCGGATACAGCGTCGAATCAACGAATTGCGACAGCTTTGGGGTAAACGCCCGGGCCGCTTCACGAGGACTGCTGAAATTGAGATTGGACATGATGCTGTCTCCTTAAACCTGGCTGATGAATTTGTGGGTGAGGTAGTGCTCGATGCCTTCAATGCCACCTTCCGAACCGTGGCCGCTTTCTTTCATGCCGCCGAAGGGAAGTTCTGTGGCGACGATGCGGTATTGGTTGATCCCGATCATCCCGGCCTCTAACCCGTCAGCGACGTCAATGGCCGTTCGAGCACTCGACGTGAACGCGTAGGCTGAAAGCCCGTAAGGCAGACGATTGGCCTCTTTCAAACCATCAGCCAAGTGATCGAATGGCATCAGCACGGCGATAGGCCCGAACGGTTCTTCATGCATGACTCGGGCATGCATAGGCACATCCGCCAACACGGTGGGCTCAAAAAAGTAGCCGCTGCATTCCAGGCGTTTACCACCGGCCAACACGCGTGCGCCTTTGGCAACCGCATCTGCCACCAGCTCTTCCATCTTGGCCAACTGCCGTGGATTGGCGAGCGGCCCAACCTGGGTGCCGGGCGTCAGGCCATCGCCAATATTCAACGCGAGGGTGGCCGTCACAAAGTGCTCAACAAACGTTTCATAGACGCCACGCTGAATCAGAAAGCGCGTTGACGAGATGCAGACTTGGCCAGTCCCGCGGAACCGATTGGCAACGCCTTCGACGGCTGCTTTTTCGATTTCTGCGTCATCGAATACCAGCACCGGCCCGTGTCCTCCCAGTTCAAGGGTGATGGGCTTGACGCCCTCGGCAGCACGAGCGGATAGCAGCCGACCGATGGGAACCGAACCGGTAAAGGTCACCTTGCGAATGATGGTAGAAGCGATCAGGTGGCTGGAAACTTGGTCCGGCACACCAAAGACCACTTGCAACACGCCTTTAGGCAATCCTGCATCGTCGAGAGCACGCGCCAGGGCCAGCGCGGTGGAGGGGCTTTCTTCCCCTGGTTTGAGGATGACACTGCAACCTGCGGCCAAGGCTGCCGAGAGCTTGCGGGCGGGCGTAATGGCCGGGAAATTCCAGGGCGTGAACGCAGCGACCGGGCCGATGGCTTGGCGTTTTACCATTTGCAGCACACCGGGACGATTGGCCGGGACTACACGCCCATCGATACGGCGCGCGCTTTCGGCAAACCATTCGAAGTATTCAGCTGCACGCGTGACCTCATCCAGGCTTTCCGCAAGCGGTTTGCCTTCTTCCAGCGTCATTTGCTCGGCGATGTGTGGGGCCCGTTCCAGGATGAGATCGGCAGCGCGTTTGAGAATTTTTGCGCGCTTGTCGGGTACGGTCTGGCGCCATTGTTCAAAGCTCTGTTGAGTCACTTCGAGCGCGTGATCGAGGTCGCCTGCGGTGGCGAGTGGAACACGCCCGATCTCACGTGCAGTTGCGGGGTTGACGACAGCGGCGGTCGCGCGTCCTTCGGCACTGATCCATTCACCACCGATAAAGAGATAAAGCGGGTCGTAAGACGTGTTCATGAGGTTGCCCTTCGGTTGGTTTATCAACAAGTTCGTACAAGACTCAGCGCCTGGGTTGCCGTGTTCAGGCGCCCTGTGCAACCAAGTCTATGGAGTACGAACCGTTTGATTTAGCCGACCAGAAGGGAATCATTGTTGTGCCTGGAGGTAATATCGAGCACCGCCAGGAGCGTGTAGCATCTGCAAATACCGCCCACGTCATGCGGCAATGACAGCCTGGCTTGTCGTTCCAGGCTCGATTGTTTTTTGGGGTGGGGACTTCGGCAGTGAAGAACGTTTGCAATCAGATCGACAGGTAGAGTTGGATGGATAAGCTTACGAACATGTCCGTGTACGTCAAAGTTGTTGAGATGGGCAGTTTTACTGCGGTGGCTAATCATCTGGACTCTACGGTCGGCAATGTCTCGCGTGCGGTTTCCGCGCTTGAAAACGTGCTCGACGCCCGCCTGTTACAGCGCTCGACCCGCCGCCTTTCGGTGACAGACGCTGGCCGGCGCTTTTATGAGCGCTGTACCAAAATTCTGGCAGACCTTGAAAATGCAGAAGCCGAAGCAAGCAACGCCGCGCTGAAACCCAGGGGGACGTTGCGTGTGCATTGTGTGCCGGGGCTAGCACGGCAGTTGGTTACTTCAGCCGTGCTGGATTACCGCCGGGAATTCCCCGATGTCACCGTGGACTTAATGCTTTCTCAGCGAATGCCTAACCTCCTGGAAGACCAACTGGACGTCTCGATTCTGATTGCCCGAACGCTGCCAGATTCAGCGTATGTCAGCCAAAAGATCGGCATCAGCCATTGTGTGCTGGTGGCGTCTCCAGCATATCTGGAGCAACACGCTGCCCCTGTAACGCCAGAAGATCTCAGCGATCATCAGTGTTTGCTGTTGGGCACCGTCGATTATGTGCGGGATGAATGGCAATTAAAGAGCAAGACCGGGGATGCGCTATTTACCCCGAAGGGTCCGAGTTTCAGCGTCAATGATATGGACGCAATGGCAGTCGCCATTCGAGAGGGAGCAGGCATAGGTTTGCTGGCCGGTTTTTCAGCCATTGAGGACTTGCGTTCAGGCAGGCTCGTGCGTGTTTTGCCCGAGTACCATACCTACGAGCGTAATGTTTACGCCGTCTACACATCACGTCAGTTCATCGATGCAAAAGTTACTCGATTCATCGATACGTTAAAAAATCGGGTCGGTACTGAGCTGATGATGACCGCTCAGGAGCTCATTGCTTGAAGGACGCCAATTAAGGCCCTGCGGGGAGGTTGTATCAGGATGGGTGTCTTCCTCATTTCGAGGCATTTCGAAACAGAAGACGCTAAAGACAATCAGGCGGGCTAAGGTTCGGTCATACCACTTGGAGTGTTTGTTTTGCCATTTTTTGCAGTCCATCACGAAGGGTTCGGATCGCATCACCAATGCTGTAGCCTTGTCCGCCAATTGCTATCAGCGCTGTCACCGCTCGAATGACCGGGATGAATTCACCGCCGGGCTCTACTCGACAATCGGCCGATTGATACAGGAGTAAACTCTTGCGGTCGCAGCTGATGCATTCTCAATCAATACTAGCCAGGACCGAGGCCACCCCGTGAACCCAGATATGCTCGAAGCCGGCCCCGTGGATGCCAAAGTACTTTCCGTCTTTGACTTCGACGGCACCCTGACCCATCACGACAGTTTCGTGCCCTTCCTCAAGTTTGCCTTTGGCGCCGGCGAGTTCTATGGCCGGATGATCAAGCTGGCGGTGCCTGGGCTGCGGTTTCTGGTGCGGCAGATCAGCCGGGACGAGTTGAAGGCGCAGTTGATCCGCACCTTTATGACCGGGGTGGAGAAGGCGTGGGTGCAGCAGAAGGCCGAGGAGTACTGCCAGCGCAGTTGGGCGCGGTTGATGCGGCCGGCGGGGGTGTTGTCGGTGGAGCAGGAGCTGGGCTCGGGGGCGGTGGTGACGTTGTGTTCGGCGTCGCCGGCGTTGGTGTTGCAGCCGTTTGCCGATCGGCTTGGGATCAAGTTGATCGGGACCGAACTTGAGGTCGTCGACGGCGTGTTGACCGGCAAGCTCACCGGGAACAACTGCCGGTGCGAGAACAAGGTGCTGCGACTTGAAGCGGTGTATGGCGACCTGGGGGAGTATCGGCTCAGGGCCTGGGGCGATACGCGTGGGGATCGGGAGTTGTTGGCGGCGGCGCAGGACGCGCATTTTCGGCATTTTCATGGGAAGAAGCAGCAGGCCAGGTTGCAGCGCTGATAGGGGCGGTGGGGATGCCATCGCAGCCTCGCTGGGATACGCGAGGTTGCGGTTTCCTAGCGACATCTGCGTAATATCCGGCTATCAATAGCCAAACCTCTCACGGACCCGAGCCCATGAAATTCGACACGGCCTACAGCCTGAGTCTCGACGACAAGCTGTCGATCTACGACGTGCGAGAGTTGAATTTCGACGAAACCGACGCCTACGACTCCGACACGGACCGTTTCCTCTGCCCCAACGACACATGTCGCGCGGCCTTTGACGCAGGCAATGTGTTGAGCACATTCAACGCAAAAAACGTCAACTACCGACGCACCCCGCATTTCAAGAACACCCCAGGCACCCGGCACATCGAGGGTTGCCGTTACGCCAGCAGCCACAAGCCTGCCACGGGCGAAAGTGAGGACGAGCGCGAGGAACACTTCCCATCGGAATTCGTCCTGACCCGGCGCACCTACCCGCGTAAAACCCCGCAGGCCGGCACTGACGGGCAAGTCCCACAAGCCCCGGCGAAGCCGCCTTCAACCCGCACCAGCGCGTCTGTCGGCGCCAACGACACCACCCCGGATAAAACCAGCGTGTTCGCACACCCGGTGGAATGTTATGTGTCGAACCTCGACGACAAGGACAAGCTCAAGGCGATGCCCTTGAAGATCGGCGACCATACCGCGACGTACTGGACGTTTTTCAAGAAGATCGAGTACCTGCAGGACAATCAGGGCCTGATCTACTGGGGCCGGATCAAAGCGATCAAGGACTACACCAACAGCTTTCGCATCGACTTCGAAAAGAAGGTTTGGCTCGACAAGAAGCCCTATTCGGTCAACGTCTACCTGAGCAAGAAACTCATCGAGAATTACCGCAAGCGCACAGCATTCCTCGAGCAGATCAAGGCCGCGGCCAGCAGCGCACGGCCGTTATATTGCTTCTTTTACGGGGTGACGCCGGCACTTAGACAGGTGCCCAGCAAGAAAAACCCCGAGCAGACGTTTGGGGTGTTCAGCGCCGATATCGAGAATCTGGATCATTTGATTATTCGCGAAGTGCCGGCGGCTGAGGCGGGTTAGCCGAGACCGTGCCCGACCTCGCACACGAATACCCTCGTGCAAGCCTCAAAATAGAACGGTGTCGGCGCCGGAGAACATTCCAGTTGATGAGCGGTCAAAACAACTGTACAAAAACACAGTATAGTTTGTCCTCCCCGTCGAACCCTGGAGACACCCCATGTCCTCTCTGGCAATGAGCTCTTTCGTAGAACAGCAGATCGTCCTGCATCAATTCACCGCCAAGCACAGCGTGCAGGCCCGCGTCATGCTCGGCTGGAGCCGCGAAGAGCTGTCGCGCCAGGCCGGTGTGACGGTGGATGCGATTCAACGGTTTGAAACCCAGGGCACCGTGGAGGACGACGTGCGCCTGACCCTGGCGTTTCGCCTGGAAGCCGAGGGGTTGGCGTTTTTCCCAGGGTTTGCGCCTGGCTGGGGGATGCGTGCGCGCAAGTTGGGAGCCGCCGCAACGGAACCCGCTGCACAAAACATCCTGTCTCGATTGATGGGTTCAACAGCGACGTCAATTGATTCACCAACCCCGCAGGCGCAGTAAGGCGCTGAGTGCGAACCCCAACGTTGGCCACGCCAGGGTGTGAACATTGCCTGACGGCTTAGAGGCGGGGCTTGGCGACCTTCTGTGCCGCCTGCTCATAGCCATGGCCCACAGCAAGCAGTGTGGGTTCAGACCCACGGGCACCAAAGAAGTACGCACTGGTCGGCACGCCGTCCTCATTCTTCCCGGATGGCACGCTGATCCCTGGGTAACCGGCCACCGCAACCGCGAAGTAGCTGTTCGTATCAAAGTCCGACACCATGGCGTCGAGGTTTTCCCGCGCGATCAGTTCATCCACCGTGCCACGAAAATCCTCGATCATTGCGTCCCATAACGGTTGGCGCTCATCGGCTGTGAGGGTGGACGCGTTGATCTCCTTGAGTGTCGGTTGGTGATCGGTGTCGGTGCCATCGCGCTTTTCATTGAACGCGATCAACTCGGACACCGACTTGACCGGCAACCCCTCGCGCTTGGCCAGGTAGTCGTTCAACTCATCCTTCACATCGGCGTACAAGAGTTCGCCATAGCGTGATGCGTCGGCCAAGCGCATATCGACCGGCACCAGAACCGCGCCTTGCGCGCGAAGCACTTCAAGCGTCTTGCGAAATTGCGGACTATTGTCCACCGGTAAGCTTTCGCCATTCGCGGAAAAGGTCACGGGATAGCCGATACGTTTGTCCTGCAACGCACCGGGCTTGAGCAACGCGGTGTAATCAATCCCTTGGGGCGCATCCACACTGGCGGCATCATGAGGGTCCCTGCCCGACATCGCGTTAAGCATCAACGCAGCATCAAACACCGAACGCGTCATCGGGCCCGGCGTGTCCTGCCGATGGCTGGCTGGAATGATGCCGCTGCGGCTCAACAAACCCACGCCGGGCTTGAAACCGACCACCCCGTTGAACGCCGCCGGCACGATGATCGAACCATTGGTCTCGGTGCCCACCGCCAAGGGGGCGAAGCCTGCGGCGACCGCGGCAGCCGACCCCGAACTCGAACCACCCACCTCTGCGCCCGCTTGATGCGGGTTACGCGTCTGCCCGCCCCGCCCACTCGAACCATCGGGGCCACCGCGAAAGCCCGCCAGTTCAGTCAAGTTGGTTTTACCCAGGATCACGGCCCCCTGCTCGCGCAAGCGCTCGACGATGAAGGCATCCTTGGGCGCCGCACTGCCCACCAAGCCAAAGGCGCCAGCGCTGGTTTGCTGGGTATCTCCCGTCTCGATAGTGTCCTTGAGTAACACGGGAATGCCATGCAGCGGGCCACGCACCTTGCCATTGGCGCGCTCCAGATCGAGCTCGCGGGCGATCTGCAAGGCCTCGGGGTTCAGTTCAATGATCGAACTCAATTTGGGGTCCAGCTTATGAATGCGCTCCTGCAGGTAACTGACCAGATTCGCCGAAGTGAGCCCACCCGGCCGGGCCATTTGCTCGCCGAGCTCACGCACACTGGCGTATTCCGTTCCCGGGGGAACCGGCGCTGAAGCCCCCGATGAAGACTGCGCAGGCAGCACTCGCTGCACCTGGTGAACAAACACACCCATGCCATAACCAATACCCAACATGAAGCACCTCCCGGAAGGCGTAAGAAGTGATGAAGGACCCACATTGATCCGTACACCAGTCTAAAAACCCCCCTCCTTCCAGGCTGCGCGACGCAGGTTGTTCAAACCGTGGGATTGTTCAGCGCAGTTGGTAGCTTTGCCTACCTATTAGTCAGGCCACGGGCGTTGCGATAGCCCTGCACCAGCACCTTCAGCGAGTCTTTCGACCACTGTGCGCCATAGAACCACAGCGTCGCCCCGTCCCCCAGCGGCTCACCAAGGCTCGGGTAGCCACTCCAGCACGCGGCATGGAATGCAGCGCTATGGCTCTCGGACACCAGCGCATCCAGCCGATGCTCACTCACACGCTCATCGATTTCATTGCGCGAATGCAGGGTGAAGCGCAGGCCGTCATCAGCCCGCTCTGCCGGCACCGCCACCAGTTGGGCACCGGCCTGACGCAGGAAGCCCAACGCTTCCAGGAAGGATGCGCTGTGTTCAATCGGCTCCTGATCATTGCCACGCACAAGGCGGTCGGCGAACCCCACGCGAGTGCCCGCCAACGTGTAGGGGACGGCGCAATTGCTGGAGTGCTGCACCAAGGCAGCTTCCACCTTGCCCGATTCAGTGGGCTCGACACCACTCAAGGCGATCAATGACAGCGCGGGGTCGCGCACAGGTTTCAGAGGCAGGGCCGGCACGTTATAGCCAGGGATTACAACGCCGGCACCAAGATGTGCATCGGGGACGTAGCCGATACCCAGTGCCGTCGTGGTCCCCGTTTCGATGTGAGCGTTGGAGGGCGCCTGCGCCAAACAAACCGGTTCCGCAGAGGGGGGTAAAAACGCTTCCCGCCGACAAGACATAGGCGATAGCAAAGACTTCCCACATTTATTGTCCATCAGAGCCGACTCCCGGAAATTGACCTTCCCGAGATCATCGCACTCTCATCTGGCGTTTGTCGTAGGCCTGCAACACCTTGAAAATTCCTTTTTTTCCGTTTTTCCCAACCGTCAGTTCACAAGCGCTTCCTTACCGCTCTGAACCTCCACCTCCAACCACCACGCGACACCTCGCGCGGGCTGGCTCAAACTGAACGCCTGCCCCATGGCCGGTGTGGTAATCGACACGTTACGCTCCCACGCCAACGCCATGATACGGTCGAAAGGCTCGTGCCAGGCATGGAAGGCCAGGTCGAAGGTGCCATTGTGAATCGGCAGCAGCCAGCGACCTTTGAGGTCGATGTGCGCCTGCAGGGTTTGCTCCGGTTGCATGTGTACATGGGGCCAGTCGACGTTGTAAGCACCGGTTTCCATCAGCGTCAGATCAAACGGCCCGTACTGTTCGCCGATGCGTTTGAAGCCGTCGAAATAACCGGTGTCGCCGCTGAAAAATACGCGACGCGCGCCATCGATCATCACCCAGGAACACCACAGCGTCTGGTTGCTATCAAACAAACCACGCCCGGAAAAATGCTGCGCGGGAGTGGCGACAAAATGAATGCCATCGACTTCGCTGCCCTGCCACCAATCCAACTGCCGCACTTGGCCGGCGTCCACACCCCACTTCACCAGGATGTCGCCGACGCCCAGCGGCGCAAGGAAGTAGCGGGTCTTGTCGGCCAGTTGGATGACGGCCTTGCGGTCGAGATGGTCGTAATGGTTGTGGGAAAGAATCACCGCTTCCAACGGCGGCAGGTCTTCGAGACTGATCGGCGGGGCATGGAATCGCTTGGGGCCGGCCCAACTGAACGGCGAAGCGCGCTCGGCGAATACCGGGTCGGTCAGCCAGAATTTGCCGCGCATTTTCAGCAGCACGGTGGAATGTCCCAGGCGGAACACACTGTGGTCGGGGGCGGCCGACAGCTGTTCGCGGGTCAGCGAATGTACCGGAATCTCCCCCACCGGCCGCGTACTGCGCGGCTTGTGAAACAGCATCTTCCAGAAAATGCGCAAGGTTCTGCCGAAGCCGGCGCGCTGTACGGGAGCATGGTTACTGAAGGTGCCTTGCTCCTGTTCGGCAGCTTTGCGTACCACAGGCGAGGGATCGAGACGGGTTGAAATCGTGGCCATTACAAGGTGACTCCTACGGACCGCTCATGGAATTACACTGCACAGTGTAGTTTCAAGATTGCAACAAAACCCGGAGCAAGTAAACTACCGAGTGTAATTTTCCTTTTAGAGTCGATCACTGTTCATGACTGCGCCTCAACGCCTCACCCAACGCAAACGCGAAGCCATCCTGGCCGCCGCCATCGCAGAGTTTCGGGTCAATGGGTTCGAGGTCACCAGCATGGACAGGATCGCCGCCACCGCCGGCGTTTCCAAGCGCACGGTGTACAACCACTTCCCCAGCAAAGAAGAGTTGTTCGCCGAAATTCTCAACCAACTCTGGGCCAGCAGCGTCGCGCAACTCGACGTGAGCTACGCCGGCGACCGCCCGTTGCGTGAACAACTGCGCGGGTTGCTGGAAGCGAAGATGAAGATGATGTCGGACGTTAACTTCCTCGACCTGGCCCGGGTCGCCATCGCCGCCACCATTCACTCGCCGGAACGCGCCCAGGACATGGTCAACCGCTTGAGCATGCGCGAAGAAGGTTTCACTCAATGGGTGCGCGCCGCCCAGGAAGACGGCCGGCTCACGTGTGCCGACCCGGCCTTCGCCGCGCACCAGATTCAAAGCCTGCTCAAGGCATTCGCCTTCTGGCCGCAGATCACCCTCGGCCAACCCACCCTCGACGCCGCCGACCAAGCCCGCGTGATCGAGTCGGCAATCGATATGTTTCTGTCCTGCTACGACGCCGATACTCGCCGCCCGCAGTAAACGACCGTTGCAGACGCGACATACCTGGTCGTTTTTGGCCTATTTGCCCTCTGTTTTGCGCGAATGGCCTGGAAGGACACTGATTATTCCTACATGAATAATCGACAATATTCACACACATTATCCGATCAACGGTTATCCCTGCACACGCGCGCGGCTGAATCTGTGAAAAAGAGCTGACCTGGGAATCTATGGAAAACAGACGAGGCAAAGGGCTTTCATTTGCCAGGCGTATTTACAAGCCAAGGATCATCGGCCTGGGTATCGGCTGCATCAGTGTCATCGGCGGCTTGTACCCGCTCGCGATGCCGGGCTGGGTGTGGGCGTTCCTGCTGTTCAATGGGTTGGCGTGGGCACATGTGGCGTACCAACTGTCAATCCGCTCACCCTTCCCCTACCACGCCGAACAGCGCAACATTTTGTATGACTCGTTGTGCGGTGGTTTCTGGGCCGCCGCTGCCCAGTTCACGCCGCTGACGGCCGTGACCATCCTCTCGATGATGACCATGAACAACTTCGCCGCCGGCGGCAAGCGCCTGTTCCTGCGCGGTTTGCTCGCGCAAGGGGTGGGGATCGGGGTGGCATGGGCGCTGTTCGGCGTGCGGTTCAACCCCGACGTCAGCCTGCTGCAGGTCTACACCTGCCTGCCGATGTTGACGTTGTACCCCATGGCCATCGGCATGGTCTGCTACGAGTTGGCGATCAAACTGTCGGAACACAAACGTGCCCTCAGCGCCCTGAGCCGCACCGACAGCCTCACCGGCCTGCTCAACCACGGTTCCTGGAAAGATCTGCTGCACCTCAAGTTCCACAAGTGCCGGCAACAGCAAAGCCACGCCACCATCGCGCTGATCGATATCGATCACTTCAAACAAATCAATGACACTCACGGCCATATCGTCGGCGATGCCGTACTGCGCCAACTGAGCCTGGAGATACGGCGCAACCTGCGCGAAAACGATCTGGCTGGACGCTACGGGGGCGATGAGTTCTGTGTGATTCTTCCGCAAATGCCCTTGGAAGAAGCCGCACGGGTGATGGAGCGTATCCGCGAAAACTTCAGTAATTATCGCAACCCGCAGATCCCCGAGTTGCGCGTGAGCCTGAGCATCGGCCTCGCCGATTTCCAACGGATCTTCACCGATGCCGCCACCTGGCTGAACGCGGCGGATCGCGCGCTGTACGCCGCCAAGGACACCGGGCGCAACCGGGTCAATGCGAGTAACTACGCGGTCGCCCATTCCGCCTGAGGCGGTCATACGGCATCTCGTAGGCACCCCAGGTCGTCCTCGGGTTATTCATGTGTAAGACAGGTCGCCAAGGCTATAGTGGCCGCCTGTCTTAAACATTGATGACCCGAGTTTGCCATGAGCCCAACCCCCGACAAACCCAAAGCCGTCCCCGTCGATCATCTACGTTTCCATCGACGCCACGCGCACCTGGCGCCGACCTTTGGCAACGACACCTTCGCCCTCAAGGCCGAGGCTTTCGCACGCTTCTTCGGCACGCCGATGTTCCTCGGTGCGCAAACCTTGATCGTGGCCGTGTGGATTGCGCTCAACGTCAGCGGCATCACGCACTTCGACGTCTACCCGTTCATCCTGCTCAACCTGGCCTTCAGCCTGCAAGCGGCCTACGCGGCGCCGCTGATTCTGCTGGCCCAGACACGCCAGGCCGCGCGCGACAAAGCCCAGTCCGACGCCGACGCGCAGCACCGTGAAGCGCTGGCCGTCGCCAATGCCGAGCGCCAGGCCGAGGCGCAGAACACCAGCAAACAGCTGCTGGAACTGCTGGAGCAGAACACTCGGCTGACGGAAATGACCAAGCAACTGACCGAGCGCATCGAGACCCTGACGTGTGAAATGCACGCGCAGTTTGTGCGAAAACCTTAAGCACCCCATGCCCGCCGGTCTCAGGGGCTCAGTCGGACATGCCGCCCCAGTTGATCAAACAGCGTCACCACCGAGCGCAATGCCCGGCAATCGGGGCGCGTCAGCAGCCATAGCGCCGTGTCATGCCCCGCCAACGCGGGGCCCAGCGGTTGCAGGTGTTCATCCAACAGGAAATCCGGCAGCGCCGCCACGCCCAGCCCTGCCCGCACCAGTTCGGTGACCGACAACATGCTGTTGCAGCGATAGCCGGGACGCACACCCGGCAGCTGCGCGCGGCGCCAGACGACGGTGGGATGATCGGGCAGGAAATCATCCGGTGCGATCCAGGCCAGCTCTGCCAGCTCGCGTCCTGCGTGTTGACGCGCAAAATCTGTGCTCGCGCACACCTGATACCTCACGGTGCCGAGGCAACGTCCGACCAGATGCTGCGGCGGTGTCCGGGTCAGGCGCAAGGCGATGTCGGCATCGCGGCGGCTGAGGTTGGCGAAGTCATTGGAGGTGCTCAGCTCCAGGGTCAGTGCCGGGTAATCCGGCATGAACTGCGCCAGCGCCGGCAACAACAAGCCTTGCAGTACCGAGTCGGTGCAGGTCAGGCGCACGGTGCCGCTGATCACTTCACCGCCTTGCTCGACGCCGACCCGCGCCGCTTCCAGGGCTTGTTCGGCGCGTTCGGCCTGTTGCGCCAGATGACTGGCCAGGCCGGTGGGCAGGTAACCGGCGCGGCTTTTTTCAAACAACGTCTGGCCCAGCGCGGCCTCCAGGCGCCGCACGGCGCGGAACACCGTCGACACATCCACCCGCAACAACGCGGCCGCCCGCGCCAGGGTGCCACCGCGCACCAGGGCGAGGATCAGCGACAGGTCGGGGTAATCGATTCGATAGTGCGTGAGTGCATTGAACATGTGGGCAAACGCCAATATTGATTGCGTGAACGCCAATCTATAGTGCGCGCCAGGACACAACAAGCCAGGGGATGCCTAAGATGAACGCCAGCACGCTGCACCTCGCCCTGATCGGCGATTACAACCCCGATGTCATTGCGCACCAGGCCATTCCCGTGGCGCTGCAACAGGCCGCCGACGCCTTGGGCCTGACGGTTCGCACGCAATGGCTGGAGACCGACACCCTCAACACCACCTCCGCGCTGCAGGGTTTCGATGGCTTTTGGTGCGTGCCCGCCAGCCCGTACCGCGACATCGACGGCGCACTGCGTGCGATCCGTTTTGCCCGCGAGCAGCGGCGCCCTTTCCTCGGCACCTGCGGCGGTTTTCAACACGCGGTGTTGGAATATGCCCGCAATGCGTTGGGCTGGGCCGATGCCGAACATGGCGAACTGGCCCCCAACGCCCCACGTGCGGTGATCGCGCCACTGAGCTGTTCTCTGGTGGAAGCCACCGACACCGTGCGCCTGGCCGCCTACACGCGCATCGCCGACGCCTACGGCACACGCGATATCCACGAAGGTTATCGCTGCCGCTACGGCATCAACCCCGACTTCGCCAGCGCGCTGCTGGACGGTGCTCTGATCCCCTGCGGCCACGACTCGGCCGGCGACCTGCGCGCGGTGGAGTTGCTGGACCATCCGTTTTTTGTCGCCACGCTGTTCCAGCCCGAACGCGCCGCCCTCAAGGGCATCACGCCGCCGCTGGCGATCGCTCTGCTCAAAGCCTGCCAGGAGACCTCGGTATGATTGCCCACACCCCCGCTCCGCCTTACTACGCAGTGATTTTTAGCTCACTGCGCACCGCCGGTGACCACGGTTACGCTGAGGCCGCCACGCGCATGCTGGAACTGGCGCGCGAGCAGCCGGGCTTTCTCGGGGTTGAGTCGGCGCGGGAGGATGGCCTGGGGATCACCGTATCGTACTGGCGCAGCGAAGCCGACATCCTCGCCTGGAAACAACAGACCGAGCATCGGGCGGTGCGCGAGCAGGGGCGTTCCACTTGGTACTCGGCGTTTCACACCCGCGTATGCAAGGTGGAGCGGGCCTACACATTCCAGAACTGAACGGCAGCCAGAAGCCCTCCCGCCGTTGATCTTCATCGATGCCAAAACGCCGCTCAGGCTAGCTGACGAGACTGCGCAACGCACTGATCTGCGGGATCTCCACCCGCCGCATGTACACGCGCAGCGGCTCGGTGATGTTGATGCGGTCGTCGATGTTCTGATCGAGCAGCAACTGCAGACGTTCACGGGACAACGTCATGACGTGCTCGGGGGCCGGCAGCCAGACAAATTCGGCAGTGGGGATGATGCCGTCATCGGCGACATCCATACCGAAGGAGTCTTCGCTGAACCGCACGATGTACTGGCCGGTCTTGCGGTTGAGGCCGACAAAACCGTGAAGCTGGTCGGCGGCCTGGCAGATAAGCTCGGAGGTGATTCGCATGGTAAACCTCACTGAAAAGTCCCACATGGACTGGAAAGATGGTTTACACGCGTGGCGGAAAGTACTGCCCTCTTACGGGGCGGTTCGCGGCAAGAGTACTGCAAAGCCACGCAAAAAAAACCCAGAAAATTGGCGCGCACACACGTTAATGTCGGTTTGGTGATAGCGCCTTTCGTTATCAATTGTTAAAAAGGAAGCCTTCTCAAAGCTCCCTCCACGAAAGGACTCCATATATGCCTGTCACGTTCACCAAGAGTGCCTTGCTGCTCGCCCTGATGCTTGGCCTTGGCCAGGCGCAGGCTGCCGACCCGATCAGCCCGGCTGAATTGGCAACTAACGAAGGCATTCCCTACCCTGCGGTGATCGCCCACCGCGGTGCGTCCTACGACGCCCCCGAGTCCACTGCCGCAGCCTACAAGGTCGCGCGCGACCTGGGCGCCGACTACCTGGAGTTGGACCTGCAGCGCAGCAAGGACGGCGTGCTGTTCGCCCTGCACGACAACAACCTGCAACGCACCACCGACGTGGCCACCAAGTTCCCCGAGCGCAAAGACGCCCCGGCCAACGAGTTCACCTGGAAAGAACTGCAAACCCTCGACGCCGGCAGTTGGTTCAACGCCGCCTACCCGGACCGCGCCCGCCCGGGCTTCGTCGGCCTGAAAATCCTCAGCCTGGACGACATCATCAAGATCGCCGAAGGCAACCCGCAGCACAAACCGGGCCTGTACATCGAAACCAAAGAACCCAAGCAATTCCCGGGCATCGAAGCCGACCTGAAAAACAAGCTGCTGGACAAAGGCTGGTTGAGCTCCGCCGGCTCCAAGCTGGGCAAGAGCAACACCGGTGTCGGCCAGGGCAAGGGGCGCGTGGTGCTGCAGACCTTCGAAACGGCCAGCCTGAAAGAGCTGCAGAAAGAAATGCCCAACACCCCGAAAATCCTGCTGCTGTGGGTGGGTGAAGGCAGCATCGAGCCGAAATCCAAGCAAACCTTCGCCGAATCCGGCGAAGCGACCAAGGCCGCTTACTACGCCAAGCAAGAGCCCAAGGACGCCGCCGAGTTCGAAAAGTGGGTCGACGAAGCCAAGAGCCTCGGCGCCATCGGCACGGGCCCGTCGGCGGAGCTGACCGCCCTTGGCGACCAGAGCTACACCGACCTGGTGAAGCCTGGAATGAACAAGCTGACCCACGACAAGGGCCTGCTGGTACACGTCTACACCGTGGATGAACCTGTGGACTTCGAGAAAGTGATGAACGCCGGCGTCGACGGTATCTTCACCAACCGCGCCGCCGAACTGCTGAAGTTCTACAAGCGCTGGCCGTCGTCCAGCGTGCAGGACCTGCTGAACGACCACAAATACTGAGCGAGTCAGTGTGCCATTAAGGATGAATTAAGTTGCGCCGGTTAATCTGGCGCCACTTAAACAGCTCACCGAAAAAGGATACACACCATGAAAACCTTGACTGCTCTGTTTGCCGCGACCGCCCTGACCCTGGCCGCCGGCCTGGCCCAGGCCGATGTCCGCCCGGATCATATCGAAGGTCTGCTCAAATCCGGTGCCGTGATGCCTTTCGACAAGCTCAACGCCGCCGCCGTGGCCAAACATGCCGGCGCCCAGATTACCGACACCGAGCTGGACCACAACAACAGCGGCGTCCTGGTCTACGAAGTTGAACTGACCGACACCGCCGGCAAGCGCTTTGAAGTGAAACTCGACGCCAAGACCGGCAACGTGCTCGAAGACAAGCAAGACACCTGAGTCAAACCCTGAAAAAACCGCGCCACCTTCGGGTGGCGCGGTTTTTTATGGGCGCTTGATCAAGCGCTCAGTCGCGCCGTCACCTCGTTCAATTCGCCGGACAAACCACGCAGATTCTGGCTCGCCGCTTCGGTGCGCTTCACGTTGTCGAGGTTGGCGGTGGCCACGGTGGTGATCTGGGTGATATTGCGCGAAATATCCTCGGCCACCGACGTCTGCTCCTCGGCCGCCGTGGCGATCTGGCGGTTCATGTCGCGAATCGCTTCGACGGCCTGGGTGATGTGAGCCAGCATCGCGCCGGCCTGAGTGACTTTTTCCACGCTGTCATCGCTGCACGACTGGCCAGTGACAATCGCCTCGGCCGCGTCGACCGCGCCGGTTTGCACCGCCTGGATAATCTGATTGATCTCGATGATCGACGCCGCCGTGCGTTGCGCCAGGCTGCGCACTTCATCGGCCACCACCGCAAACCCGCGCCCCGCCTCGCCCGCCCGTGCCGCCTCGATCGCGGCGTTGAGCGCCAGCAGGTTGGTCTGCTCGGCGATCCCGCGAATCACTTCGAGCACCTTGCCGATCCGCACGCTGTCGGTTTCCAGGCGGCGGATGATGGTGCCGGTGTTGAGGATTTCAGTACGCATCTGGCCGATGGTGGCAATGGTGACTTTCATCACGTCGCCGCCCTCGCGGGCCGATTGGTCTGCGTCATCGGCCGCACGGGACGCACTGGCGGCGTGGTGCGCCACTTCCTGGGCGGTGGCCGACATTTCGGTCATGGCCGTGGCCACCTGGTCGGTACGGTTGAATTGTTCGTGGGTACCAGTCGCCATTTGCCCGGCGATCGAATTCAACTCACCGCTGGCGTGGACCAGGTCGGTGGCACTGCGCTGCAGGCGGCTGAAGGTTTCGGCCAAGAAGTCGCGCAAGGTGTTCGCGGCCTCCGCCAGATGCCCCAGTTCGTCCTGGCGACGACTGGCGACACGCTCGGCAAAACGGCCGTGACTCAGTTGGCTCACATAGTCGATCAAGCCACGGATCGGCAGGATCAGGTTGCGGTTGATCAACCACAGGCTGAACAGGCCGATCAATACGCCGGACAGCAACATGATCGCCAGCCCCACCATCACCGTGCGCTCGGCATGGGCGCTGATGACCTGGGATTGCTGGGTGCTTTGGGCACGCAGGTCGCTGACCAGCGCGCTCATCTGTTCACTGGCGGCGCGGTCCACGCCCTTGACCGCGGTGTCTCCGGCGCTCGGGTCGGCGCCGGCGGCCAAGTAGGCATCGCGGCCCTTCTGGTAGGCAACGCCGAGCTGCTGGTGTTCCTGACGCAGGTTCTGGATACGCTGGCTCAGCGCCGGGTCACCGGCGGTCTGGGTGACCAGCCGCGAGAGAATGCCTTGTACATCGCGCTGCCGATCCTGGAACTGGCCCCAGTATTTCTCCAGGTCCTGCGGCTGCTTGCCGCGCAACAACACGTTTTTCCATTCTTGCACCTGCACCTTGAATTGCAGGTTGGCCTCATCAATCAACTGTGAAGTGAGCAACGGCCCGTCGAGCAAACTGCGGTAACTCTGCACCCCGTTGGAAAGGAAGTTGAAACAGGCCAGGGCGATCAACAGCATCGCCAGCAGGCTGCCGCCGAGCAGCGACAAAATCTGTGCCCGCAGGGATGTTCGTAAAAAAGTCATCGGGAAAAGCCTCGAAACAAGGAAAAGGTGCAAATACGTCATGACATCCCTGTCGTCGAAGGCGCCGTCATCCGCAGCGGTTCTTGCGCCCTGAATCGGCCGATCTAGACACTTCTTGAGCTCATTTCGATAGCCGGTCAATAAAATGTCATCAAGGCGAAATAAGTCGAAAACTGTCACAAAACCGTCAAGCATCCTTGCAATGATTCGCTCACGCGAACCTGTGAAACGTCCTACAGGTCCTTTCTCTGCGAGACTCCATGAACCACAGCATCGACCACAGCCACCAGGACTCCGATCTGTTTGGCTTGCTTTACGGTTTCCGTTTCCGCCCAGGCGAAAAGGGTGAGCAGATTGATTCAGCCACCGCTCTCCAGGCCTTGCAGCAACCGCAAGACCCGCAGGAGTTTCTATGGCTGCACCTGAACCTGGCGCATGCCGGATGCGAGCGCTGGATGCTGGCGCATCTGCAATTGCCGGAAGAATTCTTCGAAGCCTTGCACGAAGGCTCGCGCTCCACCCGTATCGAACACGTCGACTCTGCCTTGCTCGCGGTGGTCAACGACGTGGTGTTCAACTTCAGCAGCATGGTCTCGTCGGATATTTCCACATTGTGGGTCTGCGCCCGCAGTCACTTGCTGATCAGCGCGCGCCTGCAACCGCTGCACTCGGTGGACAAGTTGCGTTCGTCGGTCAAGGCCGGTGAGCACTTCCGCTCGCCGCTGGAGCTACTGGTCCACCTGCTGCGCGACCAGGGCGAGGTGCTGACGCAGATCGTGCGCAAGACCAGCATCAGCGTCGACCACATCGAAGACCAATTGCTCTCCTCGCACCTGTCCACCAACCGCGCCGAGCTGGGCGCCATGCGCCGGGTGCTGGTGCGCCTGCAACGCCTGCTGGCGCTGGAGCCCGGCTCGCTGCTGCGGCTGCTCAACCGCCCGCCGCAGTGGCTGCAAAAGGAAGACGTCAAGGAGCTGCGCAAATCCACCGAGGAGTTTGCGCTGATCATCAACGACCTGACGGCCTTGGGCGAACGCATCAAGTTGTTGCAGGAAGAAATCGCCGCCAACCTCAACGAACAAAGCAACCGCACGCTGTTTACGCTGACGGTGGTCACGGTGCTGGCGTTGCCGATCAATATCATCGCCGGCTTTTTCGGCATGAACGTAGGCGGCGTGCCGCTTTCCCAAGACCCGGAAGGCTTCTGGATTCTGGTGGCGTTGG
Source organism: Pseudomonas veronii (assembly GCF_002028325.1). Lineage (NCBI taxonomy): Bacteria > Pseudomonadati > Pseudomonadota > Gammaproteobacteria > Pseudomonadales > Pseudomonadaceae > Pseudomonas > Pseudomonas veronii. The sequence goes on from NZ_CP018420.1 coordinate 5,367,598, forward strand.
TCGCGACCTTTACCTTGATTGCCGGGCGCTGGGCCTTCAGGAAACGCAACGACTACTGACCCTCACATGCGCTCAAAAAATCTGTGCTTTTGTAGACCAGCGGCCAATCCAATCCGCTAAACACTGATCTATCGCAGCATCTCTGTAATATTCTGCAATGATCATGAGCGACATCCTCTCCGACACTGGATGTTACTGCATGGCCACCCCTTCCCTGACAGCTTCAACGCATACGTCATCCGTTGATACCCGACCCAGGCTGGACAAAAAACCCGGCCTGCTGACGGTGATCATGTTCTTTGCCGTGCTCGCGATGGGCCTGTTGTTCACCGCCTACAGCCTGATGCGCGACATGCACGAACTGGGCACGCTGGTCACCACCTGGACGCCGTTCCTGCTGCTGGGCGTGGCGCTGCTGATCGCCCTGGGTTTCGAATTCGTCAACGGTTTCCACGACACCGCCAACGCCGTGGCGACGGTGATCTACACCAACTCGCTGCCGCCGCAGTTCGCGGTGGTGTGGTCGGGCTTTTTCAACTTCCTCGGGGTGCTGCTCTCCAGCGGCGCAGTGGCGTTCGGCATCATTGCCCTGCTGCCGGTCGAGCTGATTTTGCAGGTGGGTTCCTCGGCCGGTTTCGCGATGATCTTCGCCCTGCTGATCGCGGCGATCCTGTGGAACCTCGGCACCTGGTGGTTGGGCCTGCCGGCCTCGTCCTCCCATACTCTGATCGGTTCGATCATCGGCGTCGGCGTGGCCAATGCCTTGATGCACGGGCGTGATGGCACCAGCGGCGTGGACTGGAGCCAGGCGATCAAGATCGGTTACGCCCTGCTGCTCTCGCCGCTGATCGGTTTCGCTTTCGCCGCCCTGCTGTTGCTGGCCCTGCGCGCCTTCGTGAAAAACCGCGCGCTGTACAAGGCGCCCAAAGGCGACACCCCGCCGCCATGGTGGATTCGCGGCATGCTGATCCTCACCTGCACCGGTGTATCGTTCGCCCACGGCTCCAACGACGGGCAAAAAGGCATGGGCCTGATCATGCTGATCCTGGTCGGCACCCTGCCAATGGCGTATGCGCTGAACCGCGCCATGCCCGCCGAACAATCGCTGCAGTTTGCCGCGGTGGCTGAAGTGACCCAGGTCGCGCTGATGAAAAGCGCGCCGCAAGCGCTGCCGGGCGACCCGCGCCCCATCCTCTCGACCTACGTGCGGACCAAGGACGCCACACCCGAACTGATCCCGGCCCTCGCCGCCCTCGCCGGCCAGATCGGCGATGAAGTCAAAGGCTACGGCTCTTTGGCTAAAGTCCCCGCAGAAGCCGTAGGCAACGTGCGTAACGACATGTACCTGACCAGCGAAACCATTCGGTTGATGGACAAGGCCAAGATCGGCAACTTCGACGCCGACACCCAAGGCAAGCTGCAACTGTTCAAGCAACAGATCGACAACTCCACGCGCTTCATTCCGCTGTGGGTGAAGATCGCCGTGGCCATCGCCCTGGGGCTCGGGACCATGGTCGGCTGGAAGCGCATCGTGGTGACCGTGGGCGAGAAAATCGGCAAGACGCACATGACTTACGCCCAAGGCGCCTCGGCCGAGACCGTGGCGATGCTGACCATCGGCGCTGCGGATATGTTCGGCTTGCCGGTGTCGACCACCCATGTGTTGTCGTCCGGCGTGGCGGGGACCATGGTGGCGAACGGCGGCGGCTTGCAGATGAAGACCATCCGCAATTTGCTGATGGCCTGGGTGCTGACCTTGCCGGCAGCGATTCTACTGTCGGGTAGCCTGTACTGGTTATTCACCAAACTCTTCTGACCCAGCGCCGGTCAACAATGTGGGAGGGGGCTTGCTCGCTTCCACATTGTTGGCCGGTGTGGCAGTGACCAGGGTGGCGATGCTGCTCTACTGGCTGTTCACCAAACTCTGCTGACCCACTACATTTTGCTGGGTGGTGTTTCAGGTATTGAAGAGCCCGGTCATTGCCTTCAGACGCTTCTTGTACACCCGCCGCGCCTCCAACGCCTGCTCCAGGCTGACCGCCACAAACCCTGCCCGCTGGTTCGGCTGCATCTGCCCGATAAAGTCCAGGTCGGCACTGATCACCGTGCCGATCATCGCGTAGCCGCCGCCCGACACCGCGTCCCGATGCAGCACGATCGGCTCCAGCCCGGCCGGCACCTGGATCGAGCCGATCGGGTAGCAACTGTCGACGATGTTCGACGGATCGGACCCCGCGCCAAACGGCTGCTCCCGTGGCTGAAAGCTCAACGCACTGCCGCCCTTGAAGCGATAGCCGATACGATCCGCCTCGGACCCCACCGTCCACGGCTCGGCAAAAAAGCTGCTTTTCGCCGCCGCCGTCAGGCGTTCGTAATACAGGCCGGGCACCACGCGCAAGGTCACATCGCCACCGACTGCCCGGCGCAAGGCCATCGGCAAGCTGTTGCCCGCCCGCCCCTGCCCACTGGGCTCGCCGATGGGCAGCTCATCCCCCGCCTGCAACCGCCGCCCGTGAAAGCCACCGAGTGCGCCGAGGGTGTAGGTCGAGCGACTGCCGAGCACCAACGGCACGTCGATGCCGCCGGCGACCGCCAGATAGGTACGCGCACCGGCCAGGGGAAATTCGAAGCGCAACACCTGCCCGGCGCGGACCTGGAACGCGGTGTCCTGGTGGACCACTTCACCGTCCAGGCGCGGCGCCATCAAGGCGCCGCTGAGGGCGACCAAGGCGTCCCGGCGAAACTCCAGCTCGGGACCGATCAGCGTGCATTCCAGGCCGGCCGCGCCCGGCGGGTTGCCCACCAAATGGTTGGCCGCGCTCAGCGCGTACTGGTCCAGCGCGCCCGACGGCGGAATACCCAGGTGGTAATAACCTTCGCGGCCCAGGTCCTGTACCGAGGTCGCCAGGCCGGGTTTGAGCACCTTGATCATGCCAGCGCCTCCTGCAGGGTTTTCGGATAACCGATGGGGTCGGCGAGAAACGCATCCAGGGAAAATTCCAGGGGGCGGATGCGCAGGTCGAAACGTCCTGCGTCCACCTCGGCGACGGCCAGGTCGTAGGCCTCGCGGTCGATCGGTTTGAACTGCACGATGTCACCCGGCCGGAAGAACACCATGTGGTCCTTGAGGTAGGCCAACTGCTGCGCCGGGTCGTAGATCGGTGCCGGAGTGACGCCGAACATCTGGTAGCCGCCAGCGCCGCGCACCGAGTAGATGCAGCCAAAGCAGCCGCCATGGCCGAGGGTCAGTTTCGGCGTGTCGGTGCGCGGGCGCAGGTACTTGGGCACCTGCAACTGCCGCTCGCGCTCGACCATCTGGAACATGAACGGCAAGCCCGCGACAAAGCCGACCATCGACACAAACCACGGCGCGCCACTGTGGGCCGCGATGAAAGCGTCGACATCGGCCAGGCCGTTGATCCGCGCCGCATATTCCAGGTCGGTGCCGCTGGGGTCTTGATGGCGATCGCGAAAGCGCATCAGGGTTTCGTGGGTCCAGGGGTCGTTGTAGAGCACCGGGATTTCGATGATGCGCGTGTGCAAGGTGCGTTCGGCCACGGCCTGGGCTTCGGCGCTTTGCACCGCGTCGAGCAGCACATGGGGCGCAATGCGGTCCGGGTCGAAGCGGATCTGGAAGGAGGCGTTGGCCAGGCACACATCCAGCACACCGTCCAACGCCAGGCGTTCCACGGCGCGGGTCACGGCCATGCCTTTGAAGAAAGCCTCCAGGGACATGCTGTCGCTGACCTCGGCGAACAGGTGTTCATCGGCGCCGAAGCTGTAGCGGATGGGGGACGTTTCAGCCATGTCTGTTCCTCTTGGAATCGTTATAGAAAGGCAGGCAAAAAAGTATGGGTCGATCTTATTCGGGTGCTCTGACCGCAATGCCCGCTTGGTCCAGGGCTTCACGGGTGGCTTCGACCAACTCCAGGGCGCCGGGGGTGTCGCTGTGCAGGCAGATGGAATCGAATTCGATAAACAGGTCTTCGCCTTCTACGGTGCGTACAAGACCCGTCTGACAAGCCCGTAGGACCCGCGCCGCGACGGTGGCAGGGTCGAGGGCGCGCACCGTGCGGGTGAACACGATGGAGCCGCTCAGGTCGTACTCGCGGTCGGCGTAGAACTCACGCACCACCGGCTGCCCCAGTTCCTTGGCTATGCGCCAGATCACCGAGTTCGGCATGCAGTACAGCAACAGTGTCGGCTCAATCAGTTGCAGGTTTTGCACCAACAACCGCGCGGCGTCTTCATCGCGGGCCAGGTGCATGTAGAGCGCGCCGTGGGGCTTGATGTGTTGCACGGGCACACCCTGGGCGCGGGCGATTTCACGCAGGGCGCCGAGCTGGTAGAGCATGTCGTCCACCAACTCCTGGGCCGGCGCGTTGATATGGCGGCGACCGAAGCCCACCAGGTCGCGAAAGCCCGGATGGGCACCGATGGCGACCCCCAGTTGCTTGGCGCGTGCGACGGTGCGGCGCATGGTGCCGGGGTCGCCGGCGTGGAAGCCGGTGGCGATATTGGCCGAGCTGATGTAGGCCATCAGCTCGGCATCGACGCCATCGCCGATCGTCCAGGGGCCGAAGCCTTCGCCCATGTCTGAATTGAAATCCACTGCCTGCATGAAAAGTCGCTCCGCCAAAGGTGATGCTGAAAAGTAGGCTGCGGCTTGACCCCTTGGGAAGATCTATTATCAGATGGCCTATCTTCTGAAAAACAGATATCGCCATGTCGCTGACCTTGCGCCAAATCCGCTACTTCGTCGCCACCGCCGAGATCGGCCAGATTTCCCAGGCGGCGATTCACCTGAACATCTCCCAATCGGCCGTGACCACGGCGATCAAGGAACTGGAGGCGATGCTCGGCGTGCAATTGTTTGTGCGTTCGGCCCAGGGCATGAACCTGACCGACGCCGGGCGGCACTTTCTCAACCGCGCCTACGTGATCGTGCGCAGTGTCGACGACGCGCTGAACAGCCCATTGCCCGACTACCGCGCCAGCGGCGTGCTAAGGGTCGCCGCCAGTTACACGGTGCTCGGTTACTTCCTGCCGCACCATCTGCAGCGCATGGAACACTGGCACCCGGACGTGACCATCGAGGTGTTCGAGCAGGAGCGCCAGGCCATCGAACACGGCCTGCTCGACGGCCAGTTCGACATGGCGGTGGTGCTCACCGCCAACCTCACCCACGCGGATATCGTGTCGGAAATCCTCTTCAACTCCGAACGCCGCCTGTGGCTGCCCAGCCATCACCCATTGTGCGAACGCGGCGCCGTCAGCCTGGCGGATGTGGCCCGCGAGCCCTACATCCTGCTGACCGTCGACGAAGCCGAACACAGCGCCATGCGCTACTGGGAACAGGCCGGGCAAACGCCCAAGGTGCGGCTGCGCACCAGTTCGGTGGAAGCAGTGCGCAGCATGGTCGCCAATGGCAGCGGCGTGGCGATCCTGTCGGACCTGGTGCATCGGCCCTGGTCCCTGGAAGGCAAGCGCATCGAAACCCTGACCGTGACCGACCCGGTGACGCCCATGAGCGTCGGCCTGGCCTGGCACCGCGAGCGCGCATTTACCCCGGCGATGCAGGCGTTCCGGGACTACTTCCACGACGCCTTCCTGGCCCCGCAGCAGTTGTCGGCGCGGCGTTAGAGTTGGGCTTGCAGCGTCGCGGCCAACCAGTCCATGAACACCCGCACCCGCAGCGGTAAATGCCGCTGCCCGGCATAGAGCAGGGACACGTCCAACGGCGGCGCCGGGTATTCCGGCAAAACCGCCACCAGTTCGCCACTGGCCAACTGATCGCCAATGCCCAGGGCCGGCACTTGGATAATCCCGAAGCCGCCCAGGCAAGCCGACTTATAGGCATCGGTGCTGTTGACCGTGACCCGCCCGGCCATGGGCAGGCGCTGCACCTTGTTGCCCTGCAGGTATTCGAACCCCGCCGAGCGCGAACCCAGCGGGCGCACGTAATGCACCAAGTGGTGGTCGGCCAGGTCGGCCAGCGTCCGCGGCACGCCATAGCGTTGCAGGTAGCCCGCGCTCACGCAGTTGATCATCGGCATGCTGCACAACAACCGGGCGACCACCGACTGGTCCGGCTGCGCACCGACGCGCAGCACGCAATCGAACCCCTCGGCCAGCAGGTCGACCTGACGGTCGGTGGCGCTGATTTCCAGCTCGATCAACGGGTGCGCGTCCATGAAATGCGGCAGGCGCGGCAGGATCAAATCCCGCGCCATCATGGTCGGCAGGTCCACCCGAATGCGTCCGGTCAGTTGTGTTTCGTCCTGGCGAAACAAGCCCTCCAGTTCCTCCATGTGCGCAAGCAAGTCCTTGCTGCGTTCATACAGCACACGGCCGTCCTGGGTCGCCTGCACCTTGCGCGTGGTGCGCTGCAGCAGGCGTGCGCCGAGCAGTTCTTCCAGTGCCTGCACATGCTCGGACACCGTGGAGCGCGGCAGGCCCAGGCTCTCGCCGGCGCCGGTGAAACTCGACAGTTCGGTGACGCGCACGAAGGTGCGCAGCAACTCCAGTTTGTTCATGGGATTGTTCGCCTTTTCCGGCCAGTGATTTCGCTTTACCGCTGTTTATCACGTTACAGGCGGACAAATACACTCATTCCCACGATCACCTCAGAGGACTGCACCATGACCCGCAAAATCGCACTGATCACCGGCGCCAGCCGCGGCTTGGGTAGAAGCGCCGCGTTGCGCCTGGCCGCACAAGGCGTGGATATCATCGGCACTTACCACAGCCAGGCGGATGAAGCCCAGGCAGTGGTCGAGCAGATCGAACAATGGGGTGGCCGCGCCGCCATGCTGAAACTGGATGTGAGCCAGAGCGCCACCTTCGACGCGTTCGTCGAAGCCGTCGGCGGCGTGCTCAAGCGTGTTTTCGCACGGGATGATTTCGACTTTCTGATCAACAACGCCGGTATCGGCATCCACGCCAGCTTTGCCGAGACCAGCGAAGCGCAGTTCGACCAACTGGTCGCGATTCAATTCAAAGGCCCGTTTTTCCTGACCCAGAAACTGCTGCCGCTGATCCGTGACGGTGGCCGCATCCTCAATATCTCCAGCGGCCTCGCCCGTTTCAGCCTGCCCGGCTATGCCGCGTATGCGGCGATGAAAGGCGCCATGGAAGTGCTGACCCGCTACCAGGCCAAAGAGCTCGGCGCGCGCGGTATCAGCGTCAATATCCTCGCGCCGGGCGCCATCGAAACCGACTTCGGCGGCGGTGCCGTGCGCGACAACGCCAACCTCAACGCGATGGTCGCCAATAACACCGCCCTGGGCCGCGCCGGGTTACCGGATGATATCGGCGGGGCCATTGCCAGCCTGCTGGCGGACGGCAGCCACTGGATCACCGGCCAGCGGATCGAGGCTTCGGGCGGCATGTTTCTGTAAGAGCTTTTCGCGCATCACGTCGTAGCCCCAGTGGTACACGTAGGTGTACGGCAGGAAAAACAGCAACACGCCGATATCGAGAATAAACGCCTGCAGCAGGCTGATGTTCAGCCACGCGGCAATCAACGGCACGCACATCAGGACCAGCCCGCCTTCAAACAGCAAGGCGTGCAGCACCCGGGTCCAGCCGTTGTTGGCCAGTTGCAGGCGTGCCTTGAGGCGGTCGAACAGGCCGTTGAAAATCACGTTCCAGGTCAGCGCCATCAGGCTGATCGCCAGGGTGACCATGCCCATTTCCACCGCGGGCTTGTCCATGATCCACGCCAGCAACGGCGTGCAGATCAACAACGCCAGGGCCTCGAAACCGATGGCCTGGCACACACGTTCAGTAATCGACTTGGTAGGGTTCATGCCCCGGCTCCGTGAGTGACTGTGTTGCCATCATTGCGCTTTGTATCGATACTTCATAACCAATAACCATCGATAAAGGCGATAGTCATGGCCTCCCATGAAGTGCTCCAGGCCTTTGTTCAGGCCGCGACCCAAGGCTCGTTTTCTGCGGCGGCACGCAAGCTGGGCAAGAGCCAGTCCACCGTCAGCGCGGCGGTGGCGAGCCTGGAGATTGACCTCGATGTGCTGCTGTTCGACCGCAGCAGCCGCAAGCCGACGCTGACCGCCGCTGGCCATGTGCTGCTGCAACGCGCCGAGCAGGTGCTGGAGGCGAGCAGTCGGCTGGCGTTGGCGGCAAGTCAGCTATCCCAGGGGTTGGAGGCGAAAGTGACGATTGCGATGTCCGACACCTACCAGTCGGAGCGCTTCGAACTTGCGCTCAAGGCCTTTGAGCAACGCTACCCCGACCTGGAACTGGAATGGCTGATCGCCGAGTGCGAAGACCTGATAGCCCTGGTGCAAAGTGGCCGGGCCCAGATTGCCCTGGTGGAGGCCCAGGAGGTTTACCCACCCGACCTGAGCCGTTCGCCAGTGGAAGAGCGCACCGAAATTGCCCTGTTCGTCGCGCCCACGCACCCTTTGGCCAGCCTGGAAAGCGTCAACCAACAGGTGTTGCAGCAACACCGTGAGCTGCGCCTGGCGAGCATCATCAACCCGAATGAAACCCGCCCCATGGGCCGCGTCTGGTCGGCGCCGAGTTTTCTGATGCTGATGGAAATGGCCCAGCTCGGTTTTGGCTGGGCCGCACTGCCGCGCTGGTTGGTGGAACGCTTTGGCAATGCCGGGCTGATTGAACTGAGCGTGCGCAGTTGGCCGCGCTCGGTGGCGGTGGATGCGCTGTGGTCGCGGCAATATCCGCCGGGGCCTGCGGGGAGTTGGTTGTTGGGGCAGATGCTCGATTGAGTTCGTCCAGAGCAGGCAGCGCTTGGTGGTCCCACAGTGGAAATGCGTTGGGCGCTAGATCGGGGTCAGGCTGGCCAGGCGGCGTTCGAGGAAGTGCTTTTCCGGGGTTTGCCGGGTCAGAGACAGGGCTTTTTCATACGCCAGCCGCGCCTCGTCCAGCCGCCCCAATTGTCGGCAGAATTCGCCACGCGCCGAATGCGCCAGGTGATAGTCCAGCAATTCGCCCCGCGCCAGAATCGCCTCCACCTGTTGCAACCCGGCCAACGGCCCATCGCGCATGGCCAGCGCCACTGCGCGGTTCAGTTCGATCACGGGCGACGGCACGGTGCTGAGCAGCACATCGTATAGCCCGACAATCTGCGGCCAGTCGGTGTGCTCGGCACTCGGCGCTTCGGCATGTACCGCCGCAATCGCCGCCTGCAAGCCATAGGGCCCAAAGCGCCGGGTCGTCAGCGCTTGCTCCACCAGCGCACAGCCTTCGGCAATCAGGGACGCATCCCACAATGCTCGGTCCTGTTCGTCCAAGAGCACCAATTCGCCGCCGGCCGAGGTCCGCGCCGGGCGGCGCGACTCGTGCAGCAGCATCAATGCCAGCAAGCCCATGACTTCCGGCTCCGGCAGCAACTCCAGCAACAAACGGCCGAGGCGGATGGCTTCACGGGTCAGGTCGTCGCGCGTGAGATCCGCGCCCATCGACGCCGAGTAGCCTTCGTTGAACACCAGGTAAATCACACGCAGCACGCTGTCGAGGCGCTCGGGCAATTCGGCCAGCGACGGCACCTGATAGGGAATCTTCGCCTCGCGGATCTTGCCCTTGGCCCGCACGATCCGCTGGGCGATGGTGGCCGGCGGAACCAAAAAGGCGCGGGCGATTTCTTCGGTGGTCAGGTCGCAGATTTCACGCAAGGTCAACGGCACTTGGGCGTCAGCCGCCAGCGCCGGGTGGCAGCAGGTGAAGATCAGGCGCAGGCGGTCGTCTTCCACGTCTTCGTCGTCCCAATCGGCCGCTGCCAGCGCATCGGCCTGCGCCTGCAATAACGGGGTGAAACGGGCCTGGCGGCGCAGGCGATCGATGGCCTTGAAGCGCCCGGTCGAGACCAGCCACGCCCGTGGATTGCTCGGCACGCCGTCGTGCTCCCAGCGCTGCATGGCGACCAGGAACGCCTCGTGCAGCGCTTCCTCGGCCAGGTCGAAATCGCCGAGCAAGCGAATCAGCGTCGCCAGCACGCGCCGTGATTCGCGGCGGTAAATCGTCTCGATCGGAGGGGTCAATCGGGCAGATCCTGGGTCACCGGGCGATTGGGCGCGTCGCCCCCAGGTTTGATGGGCCATTCACATTCGGCAGGTTGAGTGTTCATGGGTAAATCTCCTGTTTATGGGTGTTTTGTGTTCAGAGATTCAATTGGCGCACGGGGCGTACTTCCACACTGCCGACCCGGGCCGCCGGAATGCCGCCGGCGACCTGGAGCGCTTCGTTCAAGTCCCGGGCTTCGATCAGGTAAAACCCGGCGAGCTGCTCCTTGGTTTCGGCAAACGGCCCGTCGGTGATCGACAGCTTGCCATTGCGCATACGCACAGTGGTGGCGGTGCTCACCGACTCCAGCGGCTCGGCGGCGAGCATGCGCCCGCTCTTTTGGACGGACTGCGCGTAGGCGAAGCACTCCGGGTCGGCCGGGCTGTCCGGCGCGGTGTGCAGCACCTGTTCGTTGCTGTAGATCAGGCACAGGTATTTCATGGCGTTCTCCGTTTTCGGACTACTGACTATAGTTCGCGGGGCTCAAGGTTTCAGGTCGAACAGCGCGACGCCGGTGGCCATGTCGAAGGGGGCCGACCAATGCTCATGCACCACCTTCCATTGGCCGTCGACACGCTGGTAACCGACGGTGACGCGCATCCAGCAGGTCTTGAGCACGCCGTCCGGGCCGGTGCCACCGCAGTGAGCCAGCCAATGGGCAAAGGCGCTGTTGTCGGCGGCGACGATATGCAACTCATGGAAGTCGAACACACCGGGGCCGGGGCAGACTTCCATGCACGCCTGCCAGTGCGCGCGGTAGGCCGCCTTACCCTTGAACTGCAGGGCGCTAACCGCGTCGAACGCGATGATATCGTCGGCGTAAAAGCTGACAATCTTATCGATGTCCTTGGCGACGACGGCTTGTTTCCATTGTTTGATCAGGGTGTGGATTGCAGTGTTCATGGCGATACTCCTGGGGGGTGAAAATCTTCAGAGACACCCTTAGTCGAATGGCCCGTCGCCCGATCGACAGCGCGCTGAAAAAAAATCTCGCAGCGTGCAAACCCGATAGACTGCGCCCTTCTTTGCAGCCGTTCGGACGCCCCGATGCAAACCCGCCTTGTCGCCTACGAGGCGCTGAACGCTGTGCAAACACAGCAAGTCGGCGCGATCGAAGTTCACCCTGAGCAGTTGCCGTTTTGCGGCGACATGTATTGCGCACTCAACACCCTGCTGGTCAACCCCAGCCCCGGCATCAAAGGCTTTGCGCTGCTGGCCGACGATGTGCCCGTGGCCTTCCTCCTGCTCAAATGCCCGCCATGCCTGCCCCATTGGGCCGATGCCCACAGCGCCACGCTGCACGCGTTACAGGTGGATCGCAGCCAACAGGGCCGGGGATTTGGCAAAGCCTGCCTGCAGGCGCTACCCGCGGCGGCGCTTCAGGCCTGGCCGCAGATCAAGGCGCTGGAGTTGTCGGTGGACACGCACAATGTCGCGGCGATGGGCTTGTACCTGGGGCTGGGCTGGGTGGATCGCGGGGAGGCGTACAAAGGGCGGGTCGGGTATGAGCGCCGTTTGAGTCGGGGCATGGAGCCGCAGTAGATGTCACGTAGAGATGACAGCGACCAACGCTTGAGGGGACGCTGGATCATGAGCATTCCCGCGCAGGAAAAACGGCCGAAGAGTCGCCATCATCTTCGGCCGGCGCTTCAGGCCTTTGCTTCCACAGGCAGCCAGACCTCCACGGTGCCGAGGCCCTTTCTCACATCAAAATCCGCGCTGTACCGCTCAAAATCCACGCCGGCAACCTTGTACCCGGAATGCGGCAACCATTCGAACATGATCCGCTCGTAGGTCTGCGGCAACGCGTGCACCTCGCCGTAGTGCGCGAACACGGCATAGTGATGCGGCGGGATTTCGATGAACTCGAAATTGCTCGGCACATCACCCTTGGCGGGGACTTCAACCCCTGCGATGTAGTCGAACTCATCGTGTCTGGGGTTATGACAAACCCCGTAGGTAAAGCCGCCCAAACGCTTTTTGATGTATTTGACGCTCTCGTCAAACACGCCCCACAACTTGGGAATATCCCCGATGGTGGCCTTCGAATAATGCCCTTGCACCCCGGCGATCACCAGGGCCTTGCCCTCTTCCATGCGCGGCTCTAACGGTTGTTGCGTCTGCTGATCCATCTGAACAGTCTCCTTCTTATGAGAGAACAAACCCGTATTGAGTATAGGGGTATATCCGGATTGCACTGCATGTAGAAATTTTTCCTACGCATCTGGACAACTGGCCATCATCAACCGTATTGTCTGCCCCGCAGGCCACCGCAGTGGCCGACGTCGCTCGGACGGTTCCGGGCGCTTACGTACTTTCGAGGCAACAATGGCCGACCAAGGTTTGCCGCGCCGCTTTGCGCGCATAGATCGACTCCCCCCCTACGTTTTCAATATCACTGCCGAGCTGAAGATGGCTGCGCGTCGGCGCGGCGAAGATATCATCGACTTGAGCATGGGCAACCCTGACGGCCCGACCCCACCACATATCGTGGAAAAAATGGTCACCGTCGCCCAGCGTGAAGACACCCACGGTTACTCCACCTCCAAAGGCGTTCCGCGCCTGCGCCGGGCGATTTCGCGCTGGTACAAGGACCGTTATGAAGTGGATATCGACCCCGAGTCGGAAGCCATCGTCACCATCGGTTCCAAGGAAGGCCTGGCGCACTTGATGCTGGCCACCCTGGACCAGGGCGACACCGTACTGGTGCCCAACCCGAGCTACCCGATTCATATCTACGGTGCCGTGATTGCCGGCGCCCAGGTGCGTTCGGTGCCGTTGATTCCGGGCGTGGACTTTTTCGCCGAGCTGGAACGGGCGATTCGCGGTTCGATTCCCAAGCCGAAGATGATGATCCTGGGGTTCCCGTCCAACCCGACCGCGCAGTGCGTGGAGCTGGATTTCTTCGAGCGGGTGATCGCCCTGGCCAAGCAGTACGACGTGCTGGTGGTGCATGACCTGGCCTACGCCGACATCGTCTACGACGGCTGGAAAGCCCCGTCGATCATGCAGGTGCCGGGCGCCAAGGACATTGCGGTGGAGTTTTTCACCCTGTCCAAGAGCTACAACATGGCCGGCTGGCGCATTGGTTTCATGGTGGGCAACGCAGAACTGGTCAACGCCCTGGCGCGGATCAAGAGCTACCACGACTACGGCACCTTCACCCCGCTGCAAGTGGCGGCGATTGCCGCGCTGGAAGGCGACCAACAGTGCGTGAAAGACATCGCCGAGCAGTACCGCCAGCGCCGCAATGTACTGGTCAAAGGCCTGCATGAGTTGGGCTGGATGGTGGAGAATCCCAAGGCGTCGATGTACGTCTGGGCCAAGATCCCCGAAGCGTATGCCGCCATGGGCTCGCTGGAATTTGCCAAGAAGCTGCTGCTCGAAGCCAAGGTGTGCGTGTCGCCGGGGATTGGCTTTGGTGAATATGGCGACGACCATGTGCGCTTTGCGCTGATCGAAAACCAGGACCGGATTCGCCAGGCGGTACGCGGGATTCGCGGGATGTTCAGGGCGGATGGCTTGGTGCCCAGGACTGGAGTCTGACTGCGAACTGTAATGGGGCATTCATGCCCCATTATCTTGAAAGACTACTTCACGACAAATTTTCGCTCGGTACTACCTGAAACCACCGGAAAAGAAACATAAGCCGAGATGTGGTGGGCGCCCGGAGTCATAACGACGGTGAGCGACCAATTATGTCCGATAGCAACGGCAACTCCCAACTTACCAGTCGAGTCCTCCACTGTTACCGTGGCACCCTCCAGGGGTACTATCCCGGAGATGGTGACAGGGCTAGGGACAGTCGTATTGGCTGCCGGCGCCTGGATTTGAGGCGGCAGTGCCTGCGTGGGTTCATTTTCCTTGGTCATGGCCATTTCCTTTTCTGAATTACATTTGGGGTTTCATTCCCTCATATTCAGAAAAAACCCGGACCTGTGAAAAGTACCAGTTACGACAAGCGGTATTCGCGGTCGCTGTCACACCACCAACGACAGCAACATGATGAAAATCAGTGCCACCACCGACAGAATGGTCTCCATCGCCGTCCAGGTCTTGAACGTCTCGGCCACGGTCATGTTGAAGTACTGCTTCACCAGCCAGAACCCCGCATCGTTGACGTGAGACAGGATCAACGAACCCGCCCCCGTCGCCAACACCAGTAGCTCGCGGTTAACCCCCGGAATCATGCCGACCACCGGCACCACGATGCCTGCGCCAGTGATGGTCGCGACTGTCGCCGAACCGGTCGCCACCCGAATCACCGCCGCCACCAGCCACGCCAGCAGGATCGGGTTGATCTGCGCGTTCACCGCCATATGGCCGATCACGTCGCCCACGCCGCTGGTCACCAGCATCTGTTTGAAACCACCACCGGCACCGATGATCAGGATGATCGCGGCGGTCGGCGCCAGGCTGGCGTCGAGCAGCTTGAGGATCTGCTTGGAGTGGATGCCCTGGCGATGACCGAAGGTGTACAGCGACAGCAGCAACGCCAGCAGCAAGGCACTGATCGGGTGACCGATCATGTCCATCCAGTTGCGCACCACATGACCGTCGACCAAGGCGATGTCGGCGAAGGTTTTCAGCAGCATCAGGAACACCGGCAGCAGCACGGTGATCAGGGTGATGCTGAAGCTCGGCAGCGTCTTGTGCTCCGACTCGCGGGCCAGTTGGTCGATCAGTTCCTGGGACGGGTTGCCCGGGATGTACTTGGCGATAAACGTACCGAAGATCGGGCCGGCGATGATGGCAGTCGGCAGCGCGACGATCAGGCCGTACAGAATGGTCTTGCCGATGTCCGCGCCAAACACGCCGATGGCCAGCAGCGGGCCCGGGTGCGGTGGCACCAGGCCATGGACCGCCGACAGGCCGGCGAGCAGCGGGATGCCGATCTTGATCAGCGACACGCCGGTACGGCGCGCGACGATAAACACCAGCGGGATCAGCAACACAAAACCGATCTCGAAGAACAGCGGGATACCCACCAGGAACGCGGCGAACATCATCGCCCACTGGACCTTTTCCTTGCCGAAGGCGCGGATCAGGGTCTGGGCGATCTGATCGGCACCGCCAGATTCGGCCATCATCTTGCCGAGCATCGTACCCAGCGCGAGGATAATGCCGACAAAGCCGAGCACCCCGCCGAAGCCGTCCTGGAAGGCCTTGATGATCTTGTCCACGGGCATGCCCGAGGTCAGGCCAAGGAAGCCGGCGGCGATGATCAACGCGATAAACGGGTGAACCTTGAACTTGGTGATCAAGAAGATCAGACCAATGATAGTGACCACTGCATCAAGCAGCAGGTAGGACTCGTGGGACATGCCAAACATGGGGGTCTCTCCTGTTTGTTGTTGTTATTAAAGCGGGTGTTGAATTTGTTGTCGGAGATAGCGCTATCTTTTCCGACACAAAAATTAATGAGCTGGTTCAAAACCGTGTTTGCACCACCACGCATGGGTTTGCTCGGCCAACGCCTCGACGCTGTCTTCGCTGGCGTTGAGGGCCAGGGTCAGCGGCTCGCCGATGGGCGACTCAAGGGTGGCGAACTGGCTGTCGATCAGGCTTGCCGGCATGAAATGCCCGGGCCGATGGGACACGCGGTCGGCGGCGACTTCGCGGTTCAGTTCCAGAAACACAAAGCCCAGGCCCGGCGCGGCTTCGCGCAGGTGGTCGCGGTATTTCTTTTTCAATGCGGAACAGGTGAGGACCGGGTGTTCGCCGGCCTTGAGCGAACGGCGTAACTCATCGCACAGGATGTCGAGCCAGCCGGCGCGGTCGTTGTCGTCGAGGGGGTGGCCGGCGCTCATTTTTTCGATGTTCGCGGCGGGGTGAAAGCTGTCGCCTTCAATGGCGGTGGCACCGTTCAGGCGGCACACGGCCTCGCTGACGCTGGTCTTGCCGCAGCCGGCGACACCCATGATGACCAGGGCGGTAACAGGTTGACTCATGAAACACCTCAGGACGCAGATAGCGCTACCTTTGCACGCTGTAAGGCTAGTGCAAAAACAGGCTTTTCCCGCGCCGTCTTGTCTTTTTTTATGGAGTGACGCGTGCATCCGCTCCAAGCATTTGAACTGGATCAGGCAACCCAGCATTCAAGCATTTGCAGCCGTTTGGAGACAGCGCTACCTTAGTGCCTCGATTTTTGTTTGGCAAGCCGCCTGATGACCTCCAAGAACGATAAAAATACGCGCACCACGGGTCGCCCGACCCTCAATGAAGTCGCCCGCCTGGCCGGCGTCAGCCCGATTACCGCTTCCCGCGCCTTGCGTGGCATCAGCACCGTGGCCACCGAACTGGTGGAAAAAGTGCAACGGGCCGCCGCCGAGTTGAACTACGTGGTCAACCCCGCCGCCCGCGCCCTGGCCTCGGCCCAGAGCCATTCGGTGGTGGTGCTGGTGCCCTCGCTGTCCAACCTGCTGTTTATCGAAACCCTCGAAGCGATCCACCAGGTGCTGCGGCCCAAGGGCTTTGAAGTGCTGATCGGCAACTCCCACTATTCCCGCGACGAAGAAGAGACTTTGCTGCGCAACTACATGGCCTACCAGCCGCGGGGTTTGCTGCTGACCGGGTTCGATCGGACCGAAAGCGCGCGACGGATGGTCGAGGCCAGCAATGTGCCGTGCGTGTACATGATGGATCTGGACCCCAACGCTGGCGTGAACTGCGTGGGCTTTTCGCAGTTGGCGGCGGGTGAGACGGCAGCGGCGCATTTGCTGTCCCGTGGGCGCAAGCGCCTGGCGTATATCGGCGCGCAACTGGACCAACGCACCTTGCTGCGCGGCGAAGGCTTCCGCCGTGCGTTGCAACAGGCCGGGCTGTACGACCCGGCGCTGGAACTGTTGACGCCACGCCCCTCCTCCGTGGGCCTGGGCGGCGAGTTGTTCTTGCAGTTGCTGGCGGCCCATCCGGATGTGGATGCGATCTTCTTCGGCAACGACGACCTGGCCCAGGGCGCGCTGCTCGAAGCCCTGCGTCACGGCATCAACGTCCCGGGGCGCGTGGCCGTGCTGGGTTTCAACGACCTGCCCGCCTCCTCCTTCATGGTGCCGCGCCTGAGCAGCATCAGCACGCCGCGCGAGGCCATCGGTCGGCGCGCGGCGGAGCATCTGCTGACGGTCATGGCGGGGAACAAGATCGCCAAGCCGGTGGTGGACATGGGGTTTGAGTTGCAGGTGCGGGAGAGCACGTAGGACGCGGCTGACATTGCGATGTGGCCTTGGCAATTCGTCAGTTGAGGGAGCTGAGCGTATTGCCAGTGGGCAAAGCCATGGCCACACACACATTTTTAACCGTGCCCGCTTGAAGGCATCGCCGTAATGTCCGCCCCCTGCTAGATTGAGCGTTCTCCACTGTCAGGGAAGCACCATGGGACACTCACTGAAAATCTTGGGTCGCGCTTCGTCCATCAACGTGCGCAAAGTGCTCTGGACCTGCCAGGAACTGGGCATCGACTATGTGCGCGAAGACTGGGGCATCGGCTTCAAGCCGACTCAATCCGCCGAATTCCTTGCCCTGAACCCCAACGCCCAAGTGCCGGTGCTGATCGACGACCACGGTGTGCTGTGGGAGTCCAACACCATCTGTCGCTATCTGGTGAACCTCTACCAACGCCACGACCTGCTGCCTCTCGAGCCCGCCCCTCGCGCCCGGGTCGAGCAGTGGATGGACTGGCAAGCCACCGAACTCAACCCGTCCTGGGGTTATGCCTTCCAGGCCCTGGTGCGCAACAGCCCCGATCATCAGGACCCGCAGCGCATCAAGGCAGGCGTGCAAGCCTGGCACGACAAGATGGGCCTGCTGGAACAACAATTGGCAAAGACCGGTGCCTACGTGGCTGGCGACGAATTCACCCTGGCTGACATCCTCATCGGCCTCTCGGTTCACCGCTGGCAGATGACGCCGATGGAGCGCCCGTCCTACCCGGCAGTTGCCGCGTATTACCAGCGCCTTGGCCAGCATGCCGGCTTTAAGACCTTCGCCCTCGACGGCCATGACTGATCACAAAGACGGCAACGTGAAAGGACTCAACGCACAGCTCTCAGGTGCCTGCGACAGAATCGGCAAAACGCTTTTTTCGAAACCTCGAAAGACCGTCTGTCAGGAAAGCGCAGGGACCTGTCAGGTCTGACAGTAGCCCCGTTTCTCCTCTTCGCCTATTCATAAGCACACGCAATGTGCAACACATTGCCCCTTGAATATGGAGAAGCAATCATGGGTTCGATATTGGGTGAGAACGATGCAATCTATGGGGTGATAGCCGGATGGACGGTTCCCTTTAGCACAGACTTTGTAGCTCATTTGAATGGCGGGTCAGGCTTTAATTCAACAGTCGGGATCATGACCGATTTCGCCCTGCTTAAAATCAGCATTGACCAAAATATCAAGGAAGGCGAGACCTACGAGATTGGTGCAACGGCCAGTGAAGACCACAAGGTAAGGCTTGAATTTGACGACACGAGGTCAGGTGAACAGGGCACCTATTTGGCAACCAGCGGAAAATTCACCGTGTTGTACCTGCAAGGCCGTGTCCTGAAGGCGTCCTTTCACTTCAAGGCCAAAACGGCGGCACTTCACCATGCCCTGGAAATGGACTTCACGAGCGGGTCGTTCATCGTCGAGGACTTCAAACACGACTGAACGGCCCTGCCACCGGGAAGGTACTGCACAAGATGGCCTGTCGACGGCAACGTTTGGCCGGCGCCAGAACAATGTTTGCCGCTAGCGCCATGCCAGCCCCCCGTAAAACCGGGGCTGTGCACCCGGCACGCTATTTGCTCCAGCTGACGCATCGAACATTTGCATAGGTGCCCGATCATGCTGATTAACAACAACACTCAAGCCTTGTCGACCGTCGAAAAGCTCAAGCGCCCCGACATGGACCCCGCCAACGCTGCCGCCAGCACGCTGTACAGCGGTGCCCTGCAAACGGCGCAGCAAAGTGTGAGCGTACCCGCCGCGCAGACCCAACTGGACAAGGCCGCCGACCGCATCGACGAAGCCTTCGCCAAGACCCGCGTGCAGTTGCAGGCCTCAACGGCCGCCACCCCGGCGACCACGGATGTGCCCGCAGCCGGTTCTACCACGAGTGCCGCGCGCGCAGACTTCACCGATTACATGAGCAAAACCCCGGCCGAACGCATTCGCGAACAGTTGCTCAAGGAGCAGGGGTTGACCGAGGCGGAGGTGCAGACAATGCCGCAGGAAAAACAGGATGCAATCGCCAAGCAAGTGGCTGATCGTCTGAAGCAACAGCAAGAGCAGCAGGTAGCCGTGAAAACGGCAGAGCCACAAGCGCAATCGGTGAAAGAGACCTTGGCCGCGATCTAAGCGACCCGGCCAATGGGGCCATTCGATCGCGCGGTAACGCCGTGTGCCAGGACGTTGATTTCCCGGCACTGGGTGCCATCACGCTAGTTGGGCATCGACAGCTCAGAGCAGGTGTGTCCTGCTCTGTGCGGTAAGGCGGGAACATCTTGCAGATCGTAGGCTTCTACACGTTCAACTCAGTGACCGAACAGCCCTGTCTCGGATTTCTTGGCTTTCTTGTCAGCGCGTTTTTCATCGGCGGTCTTTGCCGGTTTCTTCTTCGCGGCTTTCTTTGAATCCATACCTTTGGCCATGATGCATGCTCCACTTACAGGGGATGTAACAATGGGTATACCACCTATTGCCGCACATTAGGCGCTTATAATCCCCGGCCCTGGATAACGCCTGCCTGAACACCATGCCCGAATTGCACATCGAACCGCTGGCAGAGCCCCTGTGGCCGCTGCTGAACAAGTTTTATCGCCACCACGATTCGCCGATGAAGGCACTCAAGGGCGGACGTCTGTGGGTGGCGCGGGACCGCGAGATCGTCGCCGGCTTATGCCTGACGCCGGTGGTGGGCGGGCAATGGCTGACCGGGGTGTTTGTCGACCCGGCCTATCGCGGTCAGGGGCTGGCGGCGCGCTTGATTCGTCAAGCGGTGGCCGATGCGGAGGGTACGGTCTGGCTGATGTGTCATCCGGACCTGGAAGGCTGGTATCAACGCATGGGGTTCACCCAGGATACCGTGCTGCCGCAGTCCCTCAGCGAACGGTTGGTGCGCTACAAGCGCAACAAGCCGATGATCGCGATGGGCTTGGAACGCGCCTTGTAACCTCCCGTGGGAGCTGAGGTTGACGTTGCGTTGTGTCAGGAGGCTACTCGTCGGCCGTCGGGTCCATGTCGGGGAACATCACCTCGATGAACCCGAACTTGCTGAAATCGGTAATCCGCGACGGGTACAAGCGGCCGATCAGGTGATCGCACTCGTGCTGCACCACCCGCGCATGGAAGCCATCGGCAATGCGGATGATCGGTTCGCCCTTGGGGTCGAAACCTTCGTAGCGGATCTGCTGGTAACGGTCCACCGCGCCACGCAGACCGGGCACGGACAGGCAGCCTTCAAAGCCCTCTTCCATGATCGGACTGAGCGGCGTGATCAGTGGGTTGATCAAAATCGTCTGCGGTACGGCCGGCGCCTCCGGGTAGCGTTCGCTGCTCTCGAAACCAAAGATCACCAATTGCAGGTCAACACCGATCTGCGGCGCGGCCAGGCCGACACCGCCGACGTGCTCCATGGTCTGGAACATGTCATCGATCAGTTGCCACAGTTCGGGGCTGTCGAACATTTCCGGCGGGACCGGCGGGGCGATACGCAGCAGGCGCTCATCGCCCATTTTCAGGATTTCACGGATCATCAATCAGACTTCATCGGGAGTGGGCTTGGAATGGTCTCGGCCAAGACCGGAGACGTGCTTTTTTTCACCGGCATGGGTGTTTTCATCGAATGTCTTTTCTCCCGGGTCCTTGCCTTCGGCCGACATGTGCTCGATCACGGCATTCATCTCCGCCCCCAGCAACAACACGGCGGCGGAAATATAGAAGTACAGGAGCAGGACAATGATCGCGCCGATGCTGCCATACATGGCGTTGTAGTCGGCGAAGGTTTTGACGTAGTAGCCAAAGCCCAGGGACGCGACGATCCACACCACCACCGCCAGCACCGAGCCTGGGGTGATGAAGCGGAATTTCTGCTGCACGTCAGGCATCACGTAATACATGAGGGCCACGGCGAACATCAGCAGGATCACAATCAGCGGCCAGCGCAGGATGGTCCACAGCGTGACCACGAATTCCTGCATGCCGATCTGCCCTGCCAGCCATTCCATGACCTGCGGGCCGAGCACCATCAGCGCGGCGGCGGCGAGCAACATGCCAGCGATGCCAACGGTGTAGAAAACCGACAGCGGGAAACGCTTCCAGATCGGCCGGCCTTCGATCACGTCGTAGGCGGCGTTCATCGCGCTCATCATCAGGCGCACGCCGGCCGACGCGGTCCACAGGGCAATCACGATACCCACCGAAAGCAGGCCGCCCTTGGACTGCTGCAACTGGTCGATCACCGGGTTGACCTGCTCGAGGGCCTGGGGCGGCAACACCAGTTCCGACTGCAGGCGCAGCCAGGTGAAGAAGTCCGGCAAATGCAGGAAACCGATCAATGCAATGAGAAACAGCAGGAACGGAAACAACGAGAACAGCATCTGGTAGGCCAGTGCCGAGGCGTAGGTGGACATCTCGTCGTTGACGAATTCCTTGACCGTGCGTACCAGCACTTGGTGCAGCTTGAGACCATCGAGTACCGGGAAAATCATAGCGTCTCCTTTCGCCGCAAAAAGTCAGGTTCGTGGGCGACTCAGGGGCCGTTTTCTACATCAAGGTAGCCTATTTGGCGACATTGAAACAATTTCGAAAGATTAACCGCTTCAGGTGACACAAAAACGGCCATCCGTGGATGGCCGTCGGGCTGGGTGAATCCAACCGGCGAATCAGGGTCACTTGATCGCTTTCTTCACCGCATCCTTGATATCACCCACGGCTTTCTGCACTTCGCCTTTCTTTTCCTGGACCACCCCTTCAGCGCGCAGCTTGTCGTTGCCGGTCACTTTGCCGACACCTTGCTTGATGTTGCCGACTGCTTCGTTGGCGACGCCTTTTACCTTATCCGATGTGCTGCTCATGGTATTTCTCCTGGAACAATCGAGGGGTTTTGGTCATTACCTAGAGATTGACCCAGGGCCGTTCGGCAGAGTTTCAATTATTTTTACGCGGGCATTTCATCGCCGACAGCAGGTTTGGCTTTATGTTTTGCGGCCAACCCACGAGAATGCCCGGCACATTCAGGCTACAACGCTGAATAACAGATCCCGTAGGAAGGTTATGAAACTCAATAAAGCACAGGCCATCGCCCGCAGAAACCAGGAACTGGGCGGTGCCGTACTCGGCGTCAACAACTGCCACTTCACCGACCTGGACCGCAAACGCAACATCTGGTGGTTCGACCTGCCGGTGGCGCGGATCGCGGTGGGCCAGTACGAGTGGATTCACTTGTTGCTGCACAACGCCGAGACTGACCAGTTGCTGCACCTGAAGGTGCCGACGGTGTTCCTGCGTGAAAAGCTCGAAGGCTTGGTGGTGCGCAATGCGGGCAAGCGCAAGCCAGAGATTACCCTGGAGCTGAGCGCGGACAAGGACTCGTTCCTCAAGGATGTACGCCCAGCCGGTGCTGGCGTCAGCTTCGCGCCATTCACCCTGTAGGAACGCGGTCAGAATGTGAGAGGGGGCTTGCTCCCGATAGCGGTGGTTCAGTCACTCGATGCAGTGGCTGACACTCTGCCATCGGGAGCAAGCCCCCTCTCACATTTAGGCCTGGGTTACTTTTTCAGGCCCAGTTTCTTCAGTTCTTCATCACGCAATTCGCGACGCAGGATCTTGCCCACGTTGGTGGTCGGCAAGGCATCGCGGAACTCCACGGCCTTGGGCACCTTGTAGCCGGTGACGTTGGCACGCATATGCTCCATCACCTGGTCCTTGGTCAGGGTGGCGCCCGGCTTGACCACGATGAAGATCTTGATGTGCTCCCCGGACTTCTCGTCCGGCACACCAATGGCCGCGCACTGCAGCACGCCCGGCAGGGTCGCCAGCACGTCTTCGAGTTCGTTGGGGTAGACGTTGAAACCGGAGACCAGAATCATGTCTTTTTTACGGTCGACAATCCGCATGTAGCCGTCCGGCTGGATGATCGCGATGTCACCGGTCTTCAACCAACCTTCGCTGTCGAGGATCTCGGCGGTGGCGTCTTCGCGCTGCCAGTAGCCCTTCATGACTTGCGGGCCTTTGACGCACAACTCGCCGACCTCGCCCAGGCCCAGCTCGACGCCGTCATCGGTGATGACTTTGCACAAGGTCGACGGCACCGGAATGCCGATAGTGCCGATCTGGATCTTCTGGATCGGGTTGACCGTCGCCACGGGGCTGGTCTCGGTCATGCCGTAGCCTTCGCAGATGTCGCAGCCGGTCACGGCCTTCCAGCGCTCAGCTGCGGCCAGTTGCAGGGCCATGCCGCCGGACAGGGTGACTTTCAGCGCAGAGAAGTCCAGCTTGCGGAAGCCTTCGTTGTTGCACAGCGCCACGAACAGCGTGTTCAGGCCGACAAAGCCGCTGAACTTCCACTTCGACAGCTCCTTGACCATCGCCGGCAGATCGCGCGGGTTGCTGATCAGGATGTTGTGGTTGCCGATCAACATCATCGCCATGCAATGAAAGGTGAACGCATAAATGTGGTACAGCGGCAGCGGAGTGATCAGGATCTCGCAGCCTTCATTGAGGTTGGAGCCCATCAGCGCCTTGCACTGCAGCATGTTCGCCACCAGGTTGCGGTGGGTCAGCATCGCGCCCTTGGCCACGCCGGTGGTGCCGCCGGTGTATTGCAGCACCGCCACGTCGCTGCTGGCCGGGCTGACATCATTGACCGGTTGGCCGTGCCCCTTGGCCAGCACGTCGTTGAACTTGATCGCCTTGGGCAAGTGATAGGCCGGGACCATTTTCTTCACGTACTTGATGACGCTGTTGATCAGCAGGCGCTTGAGCGGCGGCAGCAGGTCGGCGACTTCGGTGACGATCACATGTTTGACGGCAGTCTTGGGCACGACTTTTTCAGCCAGGTGCGCCATGTTGGCCAGACAGACCAGGGCCTTGGCCCCGGAGTCGTTGAATTGGTGTTCCATTTCCCGCGCGGTGTACAGCGGGTTGGTGTTGACCACGATCAGGCCGGCACGGATGGCACCGAACACGGCGACCGGGTATTGCAGGACGTTGGGCAGTTGCACGGCGATTCGATCGCCAGGCTTCAAATCGGTATGCTGTTGCAGGTACGCGGCGAAAGCGCCGGACAATTCGTACAACTCACCATAGGTGATTGTCTTGCCCAGGTTGCTGAAAGCCGGTTTGTTGGCGAAGCGCTGGCAGGACTGTTTCAGTACCGCCTGAATATTTGGATACTCGTCTGGATTGATGTCTGCAGCAATCCCGGCGGGGTACTTATCCTTCCAAAAGTCTACGTTCATGGAAGCCCACTCCTCAGCGACGCGAATTCATCATCGCATTTGATGCGATTATTATTGGTGTATGTTTTTTAGGTGAGTCTGGCGCGTTTAAGCAGGCCGAGAGGTCACAAAGCGCGCCGAGAGTAGCAGCTTTGCCAAGGGCCGACTAGAGCCAAAAGAGGGCCCTACAGTCATAAACATGACTCATGAATAACTAATAGTCATTTTTAGAGCAAAAATTCTATACGCTTGAAAATGGCTCTAGAACAGGGCTTAACGGGATAAACACAGACAAATGTGGCAGGGGGCTTGCCCCCGATAGCAGTGGATCAGTCAATATACGTATCGACTGACACAGCGCCATCGGGAGCAAGCCCCCTCCCCCATCGTCGACTGCATTTCACATCAGGCGATGTCGCGCAACTCACGCCGCAGGATCTTGCCCACCGGCGTCATCGGCAACGACTCACGCAACACGATGTGCTTGGGCACCTTGTACCCCGTGAAGTTGGTCTTGCAGTAGTTCTTCAACTCCTCAAGGCTCACACCTTCGGCACGCGCCACCACAAACAGCTTCACCGCCTCCCCCGTGCGCTCGTCCGGTACGCCGATCACCGCGCAGTTGGCCACCGCCGGGTGAGCCATCACTACGTCTTCGATCTCGTTGGGGTAAACGTTGAAACCCGAGACGATGATCAAATCCTTCTTGCGATCCACGATGCGTACAAATCCATCCTCGTCGATCACGGCAATATCGCCGGTCTTGAGCCACCCCTCGGCGTCCAGCGCCTCGGCGGTGGCGGCCGGCTGCTGCCAGTAGCCCTTCATCACCTGCGGGCCCTTGATGCACAGCTCGCCGCGTTCGCCCAGGGGCTGCTCGGCGCCTTCATCATCGATCACCTTCATCGCCGTCCCCGGCACCGGGATGCCTACGGTGCCCAGGCGTGACTGATTGCCATACGGATTGGTGCTGGCCACCGGCGACGTTTCCGTCAGGCCATACCCTTCGCCGATCGCACAACCGGTGAGTTGCTCCCAACGTTCGGCGGTGGCCTTGATCAGTGCCGTGCCACCGGAGTTGGTGAGTTTAAGGCTGGAGAAGTCCAGGCTCTTGAAGTCGGGATGGTCCATCAACGCCACAAACAACGTGTTGAGCCCGAGCAAGCCGGTGAAGCGCCAGTTTTTCAGCTCCTTGATAAAGCCCGCGATGTCACGCGGGTTGGTGATCAACACGTTGTGGTTGCCGGAAACCATCATGCACATGCAGTTCGCGGTGAACGCATAGATGTGGTACAGCGGCAGCGGCGCGATCATCACCTCCTGGCCTTCCTTGATCAGCGGGTGGCCATCCTCGCCGGTCTGCGACATGCAGGCGCGTACCTGCTGCATGTTCGCCACCAGGTTGCCATGGGTGAGCATTGCGCCCTTGGCCAGGCCGGTGGTGCCGCCGGTGTATTGCAGCACCGCGACGTCATCGAGGCTCACCGGGTGGCGCGTCACGCCCTGCCCTGCGCCCATGCGCAAGGCGCGCTTGAACGACACCGCGCGCGGCAAGTGATAGGCCGGGACCATTTTCTTCACTTTGTCGACGAGGGTGTTGACCAGCCAGCCCTTGGCCGCTGGCATGAAGTCACCCATCCTGGCTTCGATCAGGTAGTCGATCTCGGTGTCGGTGCAGACGTCCTGCACCCGCGAACCAAACAGGTTGAGGTAGATCAGGCCGCGCACGCCGGCGTCCTTGAACTGATGACGCATCTCGCGCGGGGTGTACAGCGGGTTGGTGTTGACCACGATCAGCCCGGCGCGCAGCGCACCGAACACCGCCACCGGGTAATGCAGCACGTTGGGCATCTGCACCGCGATGCGATCGCCCGGCTTGAGGTCGGTGTGTTGCTGCAGGTAGCCGGCGAACGCCGCACTCTGGCGCTCAAGCTCGGCGTAGGTCAGGGTGACGCCCATGTTGCTGAACGCCGGGCGGTCGGCAAAGGCCTTGCAGGAACGCTCGAAGACTTCAATCACCGACTTGTAGGCGGTCAGATCGATCTCGTTGGGAACGCCCGCCGCGCGTTTGTCATTCCAGAAATCAGGTTGCATTATTCTTGTCCTCTTACCTGAATGTGCCTGGCCGCTTTTCTGCTGCTATAAAAAGCGGAGCTTCGGGGACGTTAGCAGCTATGGCCAAACAGGCAAATACAGGCAATAGCGTCATTGATAGCGTGAATCTTCCTACAAGGGTCTGTACTGATCAGCCGCTTGGCCGAGGATGGGCTATACACTGCAATGACCCCGAGCAAAGGAAGCGCCATGAACCACACCACCTTCTGGCTGACCGCGAATGACCACAGCCGCCTGTACGTCAATCAATGGCTGCCGGACACGCCGCCGAAGGCGTTGATCATGGTGTCCCACGGCATGGCCGAGCATGGCGGTCGCTATGCGCGCCTGGCCCAAGCGTTATGTGGGGCGGGCTACGGGGTGGTTGCCCTGGACCAGCGCGGCCATGGTCGCACCGCCGACGAGGGCACGCTGGGCCTGTTCGCCGAGCGGGACGGCTGGAACAAGGTGGTGGGCGACCTGGCCAGCCTCAACCAGCACATCGGCCAGCAGTTGCCGGGAGTGCCGATCATTTTGCTGGGCCACAGCATGGGCAGCTATATCGCCCAGGCTTACCTGCTGCACCACAGCGCCAGCCTGCATGGGGCGATTCTCAGCGGTTCGAATTTCCAGCCGGTGGCGCTGTACCGCGCCGCGCGGCTGATCGCCCGTGCCGAACGCCTGCGCCAGGGCTTGCGCGGCCGCAGTGCGCTGATCGAGTACCTGTCGTTCGGCTCGTTCAACAAAGCGTTCAAGCCCAACCGCACGGCTTTCGACTGGCTCAGCCGTGACCCGGACGAAGTCGACCGCTACCGCCACGACCCGCTTTGCGGGTTCCGCTGCACCAACCAACTGTGGATCGACCTGCTGGGCGGCTTGCAGCAAATCAGCAAAGCGTCCAATCTCGCGCAGATCGATCCGGGCTTGCCGATCCTGGTGATCGGCGGCGAATGTGATCCGGTGAGTGAAGGCAAGCGTCTGAAAAGACTGGCCCATGCCCTGCGTGAGGCCGGCTGCCAGAACCTGCAACTGAATATCTACCCGCAGGCGCGTCACGAACTGTTCAACGAAACCAACCGCGACGAAGTCACCGCGGATGTGCTGACGTGGCTCGACCAGGCCCTGACCTCGCGCAGGCCGACTCGCTGCGAATAATTTTTCGTTTAAAATCAGCCAATTAAATTATCGATTAGCCACAGGATGCACCTTTAGATGACCCAGGTAACCAACACCCCATACGAAGCCCTCGAAGTCGGCCAGACCGCCAGCTACAGCAAGACCGTCGAAGAGCGTGACATCCAACTGTTCGCCGCGATGTCCGGCGACCACAACCCGGTACACCTGGATGCGGAATTTGCCAAGGCGACCATGTTCAAGGAGCGAATCGCCCACGGCATGTTCAGCGGCGCCCTGATCAGCGCGGCGGTTGCCTGTGAGCTGCCTGGGCCGGGCACGATCTATATCGGCCAACAGATGAGCTTCCAGAAACCGGTGAAAATCGGCGATACCCTGACCGTGCGTCTGGAAATCCTCGAAAAGCTGCCGAAGTTCCGCGTGCGTATCGCCACCCGCGTATTCAACCAGCGCGATGAGCTGGTGGTGGATGGCGAAGCGGAAATCCTCGCGCCACGCAAGCAACAGGTCGTGACATTGACCGAACTGCCAGCCATCACCATCGGCTGATCAATTCCCATAAAAAATCCCCGCATCGGCGGGGATTTTTTATTCAGCGACGGCTCACGACTGAGCGCGAGCCTGGTTACGCAAGGCTTTCACCTGATCGTGGTTGCGTTGTACGCCGTGGTACTGGCGCTCAACCAAGTCACGAATGCCCACCAGGTTGTGCTGGGTGATCTTCTCGATCGCTGCTTTGTAAGCCTTGAGGGCGTGGTCTTCACCGCGCTCGGCTTCGTTCAACACAGCCTCTTCGTCTTTGCCGGTGACCATCGACTTCACATCGACCCAGCCACGGTGCAGGGCGCCGGCAACGCTGCCGGACTGTTCCGGGTCGCCACCCAGGGCACGCACGGCGGTTTTCAGCTCGGCGGCGGCAGTGGCGCAGTCTGCGGAGCGCTTGGCAAACAGCGCCTTGAGTTCGGGATGCTTGATGTCGTCAGCGCACTCTTTGAAACCTTTTTGACCGTCGATGCTGGTTTCGATCAGGTCGTTCAATACGGAGATGGACTCTTTATTGATATCAGTCATTTTTCAATTCCTTATGTGGGTTGAGAAAGGTTGCATTAATGATTGCAGCGCCCGTGCCAGGTTTTAAAAAACAACTTTTTCTTTAGATTTCAATAAGTTAAAAATAATTGAACGATCTGTACATGCGTTATTTGCATGATCTGTCATTTGGCCTTCATGCAGAATGCCTGTATTTTCCAAGACCTCGATGCAAACGCCTGAGCCGTCATGAACCCCGAAAAACTCGAACTGCTGATCACCCGCGAAATGCCCTTCGGCAAGTACAAGGGACGGATCATCGCCGACCTGCCCGGCCCCTACCTGAACTGGTTCGCCCGCGAAGGTTTCCCCCACGGCGAGCTGGGCGGGTTGCTGGCCTTGATGCAGGAAATCGACCACAACGGCCTGTCCGAACTGCTGGAGCCACTGCGCGCCAAACACGGCAAACCCGCGCCTCGTCACTAGGAACCCGCACCATGCCATGCAATGCAGCCAACGAAGCGCACTGGCAGGCCATCGCCGACCGCTATGCACTGGAGCCAGGCCCGATCAACCTGGAAAACGGCTACTTCGGGCGCATGAGCCGCGCGGTGCAAGCGCAGTACCTCGAGCACGTCGCGTTTATCAACCGCAGTAACGCGGTGCATGTGCGCCAGCGTTTCGAGCAGGGCGAAAACGTCGAGATCCGCCGCCAACTGGCCGAACTGATCGACGCCGACCCCGAATCGGTCGCCTTCACCCGCAACGCCACCGAAGCCTTGCAGTCGCTGATCCGTAACTACAACCGCCTGCAACCGGGCGACCAAGTGCTGATCAGCGACTTGGAATACGACACGGTCAAGGCCGCCATGCGCTGGTTGGCCGGCTACCGAGGGGTGGAAGTGATCGAAATTTCCCACGCCCACCCGGCCAGTTTCGATAGCTTGCTGCAGAGCTATCGCGATGCCTTCGTCCAATACCCTCGCCTGAAACTGATGGCGTTGACCTACGTGACCCACCGCACCGGCCTGGTCATGCCGGTCGAAGCCATTGCCAGAGCGGCTCGCGAACACGCTGTCGACGTGATCCTCGACGGCGCCCACGCCCTTGGCCAGATCGAGTTCAACCTCGCTGAAGTGGGTATCGCGTTCGCCGGCTTCAACCTGCACAAATGGATTGGCGCACCGCTGACCCTGGGTTTTCTGTATATAGCCACCGAGCGCCTGGCCGACATCGACCCGGACATGGGTGAGTTCCATTACCCCATCACCGACGTGCGCGCCCGCACGCCCTACAGCACGCCGAACTTCCCGGCGCTGATGACCTTGCCGTTGGTGTTCGAAGAACACCGCGCATTGGGGGACGCCGCGGCCAAAGGCGCACGGATGAATTACCTGCGGGATCTGTGGGTACGCCAGGTGCGGCCATTACCGGGGATTGAAGTGCTGACCTCGGATGACCCGCGACTGTATTGCGGGATCACGGCGTTCAAGTTCATCGGGCGGGATCAGCCGGTGATGGCGGACCGCCTGCTCAGGGACTACAACCTGTTTACCACTACCCGCAGTGGAGCGGCGTTCGGCACCTGTATCCGGGTGACACCGGGGTTGGCGACATCAACCGCAGACATCCATGCACTGATCAACGCCATCACCGCACTCAGCGCGGACTGAAAAATGTGGGAGGGGGCTTGCTCCCTTCCACATTTGAAGATGTGTGGGTCTCAAGGTTTTGCGCAGGCAAAAAAAAGCGGTCCGCCGACCAAGCGCACCGCAAAAATGCCGTTAAGCACAGCAACAACGATTCGATGAATCAGCTCAGTCCAGCAGCGCCAGTGCCTCGGCGGTGACTTCCTGGATACGCGCCCAGTCGCCGTTCTTGACCCATTCCGGGTCGAGCATCCAGCTACCGCCCACGCACATCACGTTTTTCAATGCCATGTAGCTCTTGATATTGGCCGGGCCGACGCCGCCGGTCGGGCAGAATTTCACTTCGCCAAACGGGCCGCCCAGGGCTTTGATGGCTGCGACGCCGCCGCTGACTTCGGCCGGGAACAGTTTGAAGCGGCGATACCCCAGGCTATAGCCTTCCATGATTCCGGAGGCATTGCTGATGCCCGGCAGCAGTGGGATAGGGCTGTGGACCGAAGCTTCAAGCAGGTCGCGGGTAATGCCAGGGGTGACGATAAATTGCGAGCCGGCAACCTCCGCGGCTTCGAGCATATGCCGATCGAGCACGGTACCGGCGCCGGTACACAACTCCGGGCGTTGCTCGCGCAGGACCTGAATGGCCTTGAGGCCGAACTCGGAACGCAGGGTCACTTCCAATGCGGTCAAACCACCGGCTGCCAGGGCGTCGGCCAGTGGCAGGATGTCTTGTTCACGGGCGATGGTGATCACCGGCAGGATCCGCGCCTTGGCGCAGAGGCTGTCGATCAGGGCAACTTTATCCGCCATGGACACGGTCGATTGAGGGCTTTTCATAGCGGCTGATCCTTGGCTCATGGGCACCAGTAAATCTCTAATGTAGGTTGCAAAAATGCGCGAATCGGCATGGCAGCAACGTCGTTGCTGGCGAGCGCGGCGCTCAACGTGGTCAATTTCGAACTGCCGGAAATCGACAGTACGGTGTAGTTCGCCGTAGCCAGCAGCGCGCGACTCATGGTCAGGCGCTGGCGTGGCACGGTCGGCGCGAGCATCGGCCAGCAACGGCGGGTACCGTCGGCCTGCAGGGCTTCGCTCAGGTTCGGACTGTTGGGGAACAACGACGCGGTGTGGCCGTCGTCGCCCATGCCCAGTACCAGCACATCAATGGCTGGCAGTTCGGCCAGCAGGCGATCGGCCTGCTCGGCGGCATCTTCAAGATTGGCGGCGGCGCTGTACAGGCTGAGGAACTTGGCCTTGGCTGCCGGGCCTTGCAACAGGTACTTCTTCAACAGGCCGGCATTGCTGTCGACGTGCTCCACCGGCACCCAGCGCTCATCGGCCAGGCTGACGGTGACCTTGGACCAGTCCAGACCCTGCTTGGCCAGGTTCTGGAAAAACGCCACGGGGCTACGGCCGCCGGACACCACCAGGGTCGCTTCGCCACGGGCACTGATGGCCGCGCGCAGTTGTTCGGCCACGTCGTTGGCCAGGCCATCGGCCAGCAACGCCGGCGAACGGTACTCATGGGCAGTGACGCCCTGAGGCAGTTTCAATTCAGATATCGCCATACCACGACCTCCCATCCCGCGTGATCAGTGCAATCGAGCTCATCGGCCCCCAGGAACCCGCCGCATACGGCTTGGGCGCATCACCGGATTTTTTCCACCCGGCGATCAACTGGTCACACCACTTCCACGCGGCTTCGATTTCATCTTTGCGAACAAACAGATTCTGATTGCCGCGCATTACTTCCAGCAACAACCGCTCGTAGGCATCGGGAATCCGCGCGCTGCGATAGGTGTCGGAAAAATTCAGTTGCAGCGGACCGCTGCGCAGTTGCATGCCTTTGTCCAGGCCCTGCTCCTTGGTCATCACGCGCAAGGAAATACCTTCGTCCGGTTGCAGGCGGATGATCAGTTTGTTGCTGATCTGCAAGCGCTGCTCGGGGGCGAAGATGTAGTGGGACGGTTCCTTGAAGTGGATGACGATCTGCGACAGCTTTTGCGGCATGCGCTTGCCGGTGCGCAGGTAGAACGGCACCCCGGCCCAACGCCAGTTGCGGATATCGGCGCGCAGGGCGACGAAGGTTTCGGTATCGCTCTGGGTGTTGGAATTCTCTTCTTCCAGGTAACCCGGCACCGGCTTGCCGGCGCTGTAGCCGGCGATGTACTGGCCGCGTACCACCTGGGTGGTCAGGCCGTCCGGGCTGATCGGCGCCAGGGCCTTGAGCACCTTGACCTTCTCGTCACGGATGCTGTCGGCGGACAGGTCGGCCGGCGGGTCCATGGCGATCAGGCACAGCAGCTGCAGCAGGTGATTCTGGATCATGTCCCGCAGTTGCCCGGCCTTGTCGAAGTAACCCCAGCGGCCTTCGATGCCGACCTGCTCGGCCACGGTGATTTCCACGTGGGAAATGTAGTTCTGGTTCCACTGGGTCTCGAACAGGCTGTTGGCGAAACGCAGGGCGATCAGGTTCTGAACGGTTTCTTTGCCCAGGTAATGGTCGATGCGGTACGTGCGGTTTTCCGGGAAAAACTGTGCGACAGCGTCGTTGACCTTGCGCGAAGATTCCAGGTCCGAGCCGATGGGTTTTTCCAGCACCACGCGGGTATTGTCCGCCAGGCCGACCTTGGACAGGTTTTCGCAGATCGCCCCGTACACCGCCGCAGGCGTGGCGAAGTAGGCGATCAGGCGCTGCCCGGTGCCGGCTTTTTCAGCCAGGACCACGTAGTCATCGGCGTTCATGAAATCGACGTGAACATACGTCAGGCGCGCCAGGAAACGCTGGGCGATGGCTTCGTCCAGTTCCTTGCCGACGTATTTGCGCAGTTCTGTTTCAATATGCGCCAGGTGCTGTTGCTCGGAACCGGCTTCGCGGGCCAGGGCCAGGATGCGCGTGTCGTCGTGCAAGAGCCCGGCACCATCGAGTTGATAGAGGGCAGGAAATAACTTGCGCAGCGCCAGATCACCCAACGCGCCAAACAGGGCAAAGGTGCAGGGTTCTACCGTTATCGAAGGCATGATGTTTGTTCTTTTATCAAGTTAAGCTACAAATACCTTTTTTCAAGGCATCACTCAAGGAAAAATGTAGTAATAACCACAACATTTTCCCGAAATACGCATTCCGAGTGGTGGTGTTCAGCTACCCTAAGTAGGATAGGCCACCGCAAAGGGCCACTCGTCGATTGGTGACCACCCTTTATTTGCATCGTCGCCCCAAGGAAACACTGTATGGACCGCGTGCGAAATCTTCTGGAACAGATCCGGAACCGCCTCGAAGAATTGAACAAGGCCGAGAAAAAAGTCGCCGAGGTCATCCTGCTCAACCCACAGCAGGCGACCCGCTTCTCGATCGCAGCCCTCGCCCAAGCCGCCTCGGTCAGTGAACCGACGGTCAACCGTTTCTGCCGTTCGTTCGGCGTCAGCGGTTACCCTGAACTCAAATTGCAACTGGCGCAAAGCCTGGCCAGTGGCGCGGCGTATGTCAGCCGTGCGGTGGAGGCCGATGATGACCCCGAGGCCTACACCCAAAAGATCTTCGGCAGCGCCATTGCCTCTCTGGACAGCGCCTGCCAGGCCCTCGACCCGAACCTGATCAGCAAGGCCGTGGACCTGTTGATCCAGGCGCGCCAGATCCACTTCTTCGGCCTCGGCGCGTCCGCCCCGGTGGCCATGGATGCGTTGCACAAGTTTTTCCGCTTCAACCTGTCGGTGACCGCCCATGCCGACGTGCTGATGCAACGCATGATTGCTTCGGTGGCGCACACCGGCGAGCTGTTCGTGATCATCTCCTACACCGGGCGTACCCGCGAGCTGGTGGAAGTGGCGCGGATTGCCCGGGAAAACGGCGCATCGGTGCTGGGTGTGACCGCCGAGAACTCGCCGCTGGCCAAGGTCAGCACCGTGAGCCTGAACATTCCGCTGCCGGAAGACACCGACATCTATATGCCGATGACCTCGCGGATCATCCAACTGACGGTGCTGGATGTACTGGCAACCGGCATGACCTTGCGCCGTGGCGTGGACTTCCAGCCGCACCTGCGCAAGATCAAAGAGAGCTTGAATGACAGCCGGTATCCGGTTGGCGATGAGTTCAACTGAGGCAGACAATGCCTCCAGCAGTCCCGACCTCTTCGCGAGCAAGCCCGCTCCCACATTTTGACGAGTCCTACCTTGGAATACGCTTCAAATGTGGGAACGGGCTTGCTCGCGAAGACGGTATCAGCAACAGCGCTAAACCCCAGCCCTGGCCTGCAAACTCAGATGCGCCCGCTCCCCCGGCGCCAGGCTGGCCCCGGCCATCGCCGACTCGACGCATACAAACCCCGACGCCTCGTTGAAGCTCACCCCCAGCAACGGCCGGCTGCCCGGGTGCCACACCACGGTGTCGGCGCTGTCGCCGGTGTCGATGCACAATTCGCGCTGCCAGGCGTGGTCCTTGAGGTGTAGCTCGCCCTCATGCTGGAACACGCGCTGACACCCGCCTTCCACGCGCAACTCGCCTTCCTGCTGGCAAACCTGGCGATTGAGCTGGTCATAACCTAGCGCCCCGTCGAGCCCAGACAGCGCTATCTCACCGACATTGCCAATCCGCCAGTAAGCGTGCAACGCATGGCTCAGTTGGCACGGCAGCTCATCCTGATGCTCGGTACACAAGCGCAACTCCAGGGTTTCGCCCAGGTGCGCGTGCAAGTCCACCTGCCAGTCGCACAACTGCAACTGCCAGTGCAGGCGCACGCCGTCGTCGTCGGTGTTGCTGTCGAGCAGTTTCCAATCGATCAGCCGCGCCCAGCCATGGGACGGCCACGCATTTTCGCTGGGATGCCGGCCATACCACGGCCAGCACACCGGCACGCCGCCGCGAATGGCACCGACTTGTGGCCACTTGGCTGCACACCACAACCAGGGTTTCTGCCCACGGGGCTGAAAATGCAGCAATTGCGCGCCCTGGCGGCTGAATACCGCCTGGCACAACGGATGGTCGATCACCAACACATCGCGCGTCTGGAAGCGCTCCCAGGCGAACACCGGACGCTCGCGCAGGGATTTGAAAAAGCGTTGCAGCGGATGCTCATGCATGTGCCACGGTCCTGAATATCTTCACAGTGCAATCCAAAAAAAAGCGGATAGCCATGGCTACCCGCAAATGCGCACAGAGAGAAGGAGCTTATCGCAACAGCGTTAGAACACCGACTGAATTTTCAGACCGGCCACCAGCGCGTTGTCGACTTTATCCACGCCGCCCGGGTGGACGACGTATTGCAGGTTGGGACGCACGGTCAGCCAGTTGGTGACGTGGAAACCGTAGTTGATTTCGTAGTTGTACTCGGTGCTGCGCAGCGGCGCGTACAGTGGGTTGTCGTAGTCGCTCACACCATTGGCGACGTTGAGCAGTTCGGCGTTTTTCTTCACGTCGTCGTTAACGTGCAGACGAGCAGCGCCAATCCCCACGTCGTCTTTTGGACGCGCGTCGAAAGGCCCTTTGTACACCAACATGATCGACTGGTAGTTATCGACGGTGTTGGTGTCCTTGTCGTGGAACGTGGCGTTGGCCGCGATGTTCAGACCACGGGACGCGTCGCCGTTATGGGTAGTGAGTTGCTGTTGCGCAACGAACCAATAGCCTTTTTTGCTGCTGTGGGTACGGTAGGCCGCGCCGGTGGTGGCAGCATCGTTGCCGTTGACGTCTTCACGGACGTCGCTGGCATCGGCGGCGCTCTTGTAGTAACCCACACGGTATTCGCCCGGCAGGTTATTGACCTTCGGCGACCAGACCAATTCCACCGGGATCACGGTGCCCTTGGTGCCACTGCCGCTGAGTTTGAAGCCGTTGCCGTGCTCCAACTGCGACGGGTTCTGGTTGTACGCACCGATCTGCGCATACAGCTCAGGCGTGATGTGGTACTTCACGCGGATCGCGGCCTGGGCGACCGGCCAGTTGTACCAGGTGCTGACGTAGTTACCGACCTGGGAGCCGCAGAACGACAAGTTCTGGAAGTCGCACGGGAAGGTGTTGAAGTCTTCGCCTTCACCGAAGTAACCGAGCTTCACGTCCAGCTTGTTGTCGAACATCTGGTGCTGAATCCAGAACTGGGTCAGACGCACCATGTGGCCACGGCCGTACACTTCTTGAGACGAACTCAAGGTGCCGGCACGCGGATCACCGATACGGTCGTTGGAGATGTTCTGGCCGTTACGGTTGGTCAGCTGGATCTTGGCCTGGGTGTTATCCCAGCCCCACAACTTTTGCAGATCCAATGCCACGCCCAGACCGAACTGGTCAGCGTAACGCGCCGTTTTGTCGTTGTTGTAGCCGCCGCTCAGGTTGCCACCGACTTCGCCGACGTAGTCAGCCTTGATATCGATACCTTGCTCGATCAGCTTGGTCCGCTCGCCGCCCCAATCGCCGGTCATCCATTTGGAATCGGCGCTGAACGCGTCGTCCGCCATCGCATTGGCGGACAGGACCAGGGCTGCCACTGCTGACAATTGGCAGATCAGCCGGGTGTTGTTGTGTTGCTTTTTCATCCCTACATCCTCGTCTTTATTGTTATTAAACTGTTTTTATCTAACGCGGGTTACATTTTTTTAATAAAAACAACAACTTACCTAATTCAGCGACCCTTGAACTGGGCCACGTTGTCGGCACGATCCTGTGCCGGCAGCGACGCAGCGGTGCCCAGGCGCTCGCCGGTCTTGGCGTCGAACAGCAACACTTTGGCCGGATCGAATTGCAGGGTCAGGGTCTCGCCCACCTGCGGCGCCACATCGGGCGCCAGGCGGCAGCAGACCTTGGTGTCATTGAGCTGCACGAACACCAGGGTGTCCGGGCCGGTCGGCTCGGTGACCTGGACTTCGGCACGAATACTCGACGAACCGTTGCCCTCCCCCGTCGCCAGCACGATTTGCTCCGGGCGCAGGCCGAGGATCACGTCACGGTCTTCCAGGCCGGCGTTGCTCATGCTCAGCGGCAGCTCGCAACGCGCCTGGCCGCTGTCGAGCAGCGCTACCAGGCCGCCGTCCTTGCGCTGCAGGCGCAGGGGAATGAAGTTCATCGGCGGCGAACCGATAAAGCTCGCCACGAACAGGTTGGCCGGATCGTTGTAGATCTCTTTCGGCGTGCCGAACTGCTGGATGATGCCGTCCTTCATCACCGCCACTTTGTCGCCCAGGGTCATCGCTTCGATCTGGTCGTGGGTGACGTAGACGGTGGTGGTTTTCAGACGCTGGTGCATCAGCTTCATTTCGGTACGCATCTCGACGCGCAGCTTGGCGTCGAGGTTGGACAGCGGTTCGTCGAACAGGTAGATCTTCGGCCGACGCGCCAGGGCCCGGCCCATGGCCACGCGCTGTTGCTGGCCGCCGGAGAGTTGGCCCGGCTTGCGGTTGAGCAGGTGTTCGATCTGCAGCAGCTTGGCCACCCGCGCCACTTCGGCGTCGATATCGGCCTGGGGCATCTTGCGAATCTTCAGGCCGAACTCGATGTTTTCACGCACGCTCATGGTCGGGTACAGCGCGTAGGACTGGAACACCATGGCGATGTCGCGATCCTTGGGGCTCATGCCGCTGACGTCCTGGTCGCCGATCATGATCGCGCCGCCGGTGATGGTCTCAAGGCCCGCGATGCAGTTCATCAGCGTGGACTTGCCGCACCCCGACGGGCCGACCAGGATCAGGAACTCGCCTTCCTTGATCGACAGTTCGATGTTCTTCAAGGTGTCGGGCAGGCCGGCGCCATAGGTCTTGTTTACATTGCGAAGTTCAAGCGTAGCCATGATTACCCCTTGACCGCGCCGGCCGTGAGGCCGCGCACGAAATACTTGCCTGCGATCACATAGACCAGCAGGGTCGGCAGCCCGGCGATCATCGCCGCCGCCATATCCACGTTATATTCCTTGGCCCCGGTGCTGGTGTTGACCAGGTTGTTCAGCGCCACCGTGATGGGCTGCGAGTCGCCGCTGGAGAACACCACGCCGAACAGGAAGTCGTTCCAGATCTGAGTGAACTGCCAGATCAGGCAGACCATGATGATCGGGGTCGACATCGGCAGGATGATCAGACGGAAGATGGTGAAGAAACCTGCACCGTCCAGGCGCGCCGCCTTGATCAACGCATCCGGAATGCTTACGTAGTAGTTACGGAAAAACAGCGTAGTGAACGCCAGGCCGTAGACCACATGGATAAACACCAGGCCGGTGGTGGTGCTGGCCAGGCCCATCTTGCCGAGGGTGAACGACGCGGGCAGCAGCACGGTCTGGAACGGCAGGAAGCAGCCGAACAGCAACAGGCCGAAGAACAGTTGCGAACCACGGAAGCGCCAGAACGACAGCACATAGCCGTTCAACGCACCGATGGCGGTGGAAATCAGCACGGCCGGCACAGTGATCTTGATCGAGTTCCAGAAGTAGCCATCCACCGTGGCCCAGGCCTTGACCCAGCCGATGCCGGTGACCACGGTCGGCCAGCTCAACAGGTTGCCGGTGCTGATGTCTTCCGGGGTCTTGAAGCTGGTGAGCAACATCACCACCAGCGGCACCAGGTACAGCAGCACCGCTAAGATCAGCACCGCGTAGATCGCGATGCGGCTCAGGCTGATGGCAGGTTTTGCGGCAAGACTAGTCATTACGCTTGGTCCTCAGCTCGGAGTACAGGTACGGCACGATGATCGCGAGGATCGCACCGAGCATCAGGATTGCACTGGCCGAACCCATGCCCATCTGGCCGCGACTGAAGGTGAACGAGTACATGAACATCGCCGGCAGGTCGGACGAGTAGCCCGGTCCGCCTGCGGTCATCGCCGCCACCAGGTCGAAGCTCTTGATCGCGATGTGCGCCAGGATCATCACCGCACTGAAGAACACCGGACGCAGGCTCGGCAGCACCACGCTCCAGTAGATGCGCGGCAGGCTTGCGCCGTCGATCTGCGCGGCACGGATGATCGATTGATCGACGCCACGCAGGCCGGCCAGGAACATCGCCATGATGAAACCGGAGGCTTGCCACACGGCAGCGATCACCAGGCAGTAGACCACGCGGTCCGGGTCGATCAGCCAGTCGAGACGGAAGCCTTCCCAGCCCCAGTCCCGCAGAAGTTTGTCCAGGCCCATGCCCGGGTTGAGCAGCCATTTCCAGGCCGTACCGGTGACGATCATCGAGAGCGCCATCGGGTACAGGTAAATGGTGCGGATAAAGCCTTCACGACGGATTTTCTGGTCGAGGAAAATCGCCAGCGTCACACCGATCACCAGGGTGATACCGATGAACATCCCGCCGAACAGCGCCAGGTTCTTGCTCGCGACCCACCAGCGATCGTTGTCGAACAACCGCTCGTACTGCGCAAGGCCCGCCCATTTGTAGCTCGGCAGGAACGTCGACGTGGTGAACGACAGCACAAACGTCCACAGGATGTAACCGTAGAAGCCCACCAACACGATGAACATGCTTGGCGCCAGCACCAGTTTGGGTAGCCAGCGCTGCAGGGCATCGAACGGCGAGGCTTTGCTGAACACAGCAACAGAACTCATGGGAAAATCCAATACAGAGGAAAAGGACTACAGGAACGTACCGGATGGGGGCCAGGGCTCCCCCATCCGGTCAACCGTTACTTGGCCGACTTGATCGCAGCGCCGAGTTTCTTGGCGGTGTCGGCCGGATCGGCTTTCGGGTCGTTGATGTAGTTGGTCACGACGTCAAAGAACGCACCTTGCACGGCCAGCGTGGTGGCCATGTTGTGCGCCATGCTTGGCTGCAGGCCGCCGCTCTTGGCGTCAGCCAGGAAGTCTTTGGCTGCGGTCTGGGCGCAGGAGTCGAAACCGTAGGATTCCATTTTGTTCAGCATGTCGTTGCGCACAGGGATCGAACCCTTGTTGATGCTGAACACTTTCTGGAAGTTTTCACCCAGCACGACTCTGGCGATGTCCTGCTGACCGGCTGCAGTGCCTTTGTCTTTCTGCTTGAACACCGCCAGGGAGTCGATGTTGTAGGTAAAGGCTTTGTCGGTGCCCGGGAAGGCTACGCACTCGTAGTCTTTGCCGGCGACCTTCTTCGCGGCGGTCCACTCGGACTTGGCCCAGTCACCCATGATCTGCATGCCGGCCTTGCCGTTGATGACTTTGCCGGCTTCGAGGTTCCAGTCCTGGCCTTTGCCGTCGACGTCCATGTAGGTCGCGACTTTCTTCAGCTCGGTCAGCGCCTTGACCATTTGCGGGCCAGTCAGCGCGCCGTTGTCCAGGTCAACCAGGGCTTTCTTGTAGCCATCGGCGCCCATCACCGACAGAACGACCGCTTCGAACACGGTGCTGTCCTGCCAAGGCTGGCCACCATGGGCGAGCGCGATGAAGCCAGCGGCCTTGAGCTTGTCGCCAGCGGCGTAGAATTCTTCGAGGGTGGTCGGGTTCTTGGTGATACCGGCTTTCTTGAAGACTTCCGGGTTGATCCACAGCCAGTTCACGCGGTGGATATTCACCGGAACGGCAACGTAGTCACCGTCGTACTTCACGGTGTCGGAGACTTTCTTGTCGAGCAGGGAGTCCCATTTTTCTTCTTTGGCCACGTCTTTAAGGACGTCGGTGTCGAGCAGACCGGTGGATGCCCATTCCTGGATGTCCGGGCCTTTGATCTGGGCTACGCCGGGTGGGTTGCCGGCGACCGCGCGGCTTTTCAGCACGGTCATGGCCGTGGCGCCGCCGCCACCTGCGACAGCACCGTCTTTCCAGGTGAAGCCGTCTTTTTCAACTTGGGCCTTCAGGACATCTACTGCCGCTTTTTCACCGCCCGAGGTCCACCAATGCACAACTTCAACCGTCCCTTTCGAGTCGGCGGCAAATGCACTGAGGGGAAACAACGAGGCAATGGAAATAGCGACGGCGAGGCGATTAATCGCGTTCATCTGAGTACCTTTTCTTGTTGTTATGCATGCAAGTCTGGAGCTTGCGCTGCACGGAGTTTAAACAGGGAATTTTTAAGCGCAGGTAACAAAGGGATGCACAAATGTCACCACTTGGTGACATAGCACCCGGAGCCCAACGCACTAGCCATGCTCGGCGCCAACGGCAGCGCCGGCAGCAAGACCGCTTGCCAGGCATGGTACAGGTCCGGTTTGCCGCCCCAGATCTTGCTGCTGGGCTGGTTGTGCGGGCTGAGTTCGTGGTGCCAACTGCCGTGGGTACGGTCGATGAAATGGCTGTCGCAAAACTCCCAGAAGCGCCGGTACCAGGTTTCGTAATGCGGCTCGAAGGTGCGTTTGAGCAAGGCCTGCGCGGCGGCGCTGGCTTCGGCGTGGGTCCAGTGCAGGCGCTCGCGCACTACCGGGCGCTGGTTCCAGTCCAGGGTGTAGACGATGCCGGGGGCGCCATCCACGGCCCAGGCGCTGTCGCAGGCGCTGGCGAACAGGCCTTTGGCGTCGGTCACCAGCCAGTCCGGCGTGGCCAGCCCGGCCCGCAGGCGCGCAGCCTCCAGGTGCAATAGCAGCCGCGCCCACTCGAAGCCGTGGCCGGGGGTCACGCCATAGGGGCGGAAGCCGTCGGCGGGGTTGTCTTCGTTGTAACCGCGCAAGGGTGTCCACTGGGCGTCGAAGTGCTCGATCACCATGAACTGGTTGCCGGCGGCGTGGGTGTGGATCACGCGCTCTACGATGCGCAGCGCGCGGTCCAGCCAGCGTGTGTCGGCGGTGACGTCGGCCAGGGCGAGGAACGCTTCCGTCGCGTGCATGTTGCTGTTGGCGCCGCGATAGG
Source organism: Pseudomonas veronii (assembly GCF_002028325.1). Classification (NCBI taxonomy): domain Bacteria; kingdom Pseudomonadati; phylum Pseudomonadota; class Gammaproteobacteria; order Pseudomonadales; family Pseudomonadaceae; genus Pseudomonas; species Pseudomonas veronii. The sequence goes on from NZ_CP018420.1 coordinate 5,409,694, forward strand.
CCTCGACGCCGCTCCAGTCCTGGGCAAAGGATTCGAGCATGACGCCCTCCTCCTCGCTCCAGAAAAACTGCTCGATGATCTGGATCGCGTCGTTCAACAGGGCTTGTGCGCCGGGTGCGCCCGCGACCAGCGCAGAACTGGCGGCCAAGGCGACAAAAGCGTGCAGGTAGGCAGCCTTGCCGGTATTGCCATCCACAGCGTGGGGCGCGGCGAACCAGCCACCGTGCGCGTTATCGCGCAGCGCGCCGCTGAGGGCGGCCACCCCATGCTCGACCAGCCCGGCATAACCGGGCAACCCCATCGCGTGAGCCATGGCGAAGCTATGGGTCATGCGCGCGGTGTTCATGGTCTCGGCAACGGCATCGGCCGGCAACTGGCCTTTATCGTCCAGGTTGCCGAACCCGTCGGGCAGGCGCGAAGCCTTGGCGAATGACAGCAGGCGCTGGCCTTCGCTGGCGAGCCAGGCGTGGTGGGCAGGTGCGTTCAGCCAACTGCTGGCAGGCAGTGGTTGGGTGGTCATGGGGAGCCCTTATTATTGTTTGTGGGATGACCGGAGTCTAAACAAGGGCGAGGTGAGCACATGTAACGAAGGACCAGGGAAATGTCACCAGATGGTGACATTTCCCCCAAGCCCTTTACTGACCGATCGGCGTGACCGCGGCCGGCGCATTGATGCGCTGATTCAGGTTCTGCACCTGGCTCTGCAAGGTGGTGATATTACGGGTGGTCTGGATGCGGAACACATCGAACTCTTTATTGGTCGGCGCGTCGCTATTGCCCGGCTGGTTGTCCTGCGCGCTCTTTAGCACCACCAGGTCTTGTTCAAGGCGGGCGATGGCTGCACTGGGGTTGCCCTGTTTCTTCAGGGCCGCCACGTCGGCGACCAGTTCCCTGATCTCGGCATCGCGCTTGGCGGCCTCACCTTGTGCCGCCTTGAGGCTGGCCACGGCGTCGGTCAACGCCTGCACCTGGCCTTGCAGCTTGGCGTTGGCGTTCGACAGGTCGGTGGTGCTGGCGGTCATCTGGGCCAGGCGCTTGTCCAGTTCGGTGGCCTGGCCGGCCACGCCGACTTGCTGCTTGCCCTGCTCCAGCAACTGGGTTTCCAGTTGCTTGATCTGCAGTTTCAGCGCTTCGCTGCCGTTGTTCACGCTGGCCTCACTGGCCACGAACTTGCCGGAAATATCCTGCAGGCGCCCCGCCGCTTCTTCGCTGATGCGTGCAAAACTTTCCTGGGTGGCAACCAGTTGCTGGCCCATCAGGGAGATCTGCTGGAAGCTCCACCAGGCCAGGCCGGCAAAGGCGATCAGCAGCGCGCCGACCAAGGCCCACAGCGGCCCGGTACTGGCACTCTTGACCTTGACCACAGGGGTATTGCGCGAACGCACGGAGGTGGCGGCGGTCGGCACGAAATCATCATCGTCCAAGGAGTCGGCCCGCAGGCTGGGAACATTGTCGAAATCGTCGTTGGCATCGTTACGCATGAATCAACCCTGAATCGGTGAGATAGCTATCTGAAAAGCCGAGCGGCGGCAGTATAAACCGCTGTCCTACCGCACTGATCGACCTGGAACCCTGAATTCGGTTCCCGATGTGTTGCTGCTTGTGAGCTTACTTCAGCCCCGGTTCCTGGGCCTTCCACCAGCTGCAGAACTCGTCGAGCGCGGTCCACAGGCTGACCTTGGGGTCATAGTCGAGATAATGCCTTGCGCGGCTGATGTCGAGGGTGAAATCTTTGTTCATCACCTGCATGCCCAGGCGCGACAACGCCGGCTCCGGGCGCCCGGGCCACAGCGCGCAGAATGCCTCGTTCAACGCGGCGATACTGTAGGACAAACCGTAGGACCGATACCGCGTCACCTGGGGCAAGTCCATCTGGCGCATCACGTAGTTCACCACATCCCACACCGGCACCGGGGTGCCGTTGCTGATGTTGTAGGCTTTGCCCAGCGCCGAGCCGGTGGCGAGCAGACTGCTGAGCAGCGCTTCGTTGAGGTTGTGGACACTGGTGAAGTCGACCTTGTTCAGGCCGTCGCCGACGATGGCCAGGCGGTTCTTGCGCTGCATTTTCAACAGACGCGGGAAGATGCTCATGTCGCCGGCGCCGGTGACAAAACGCGGGCGCAGGGCCAGGACTTCGAGGCCGAATTCCTGGGCACCGAACACCTTTTGCTCGGCCAGGTACTTGGTGGCGGCATAAGGATGCTTGAAGCGCTTGGGCACTTGCTCCTCGGTCAGCCCCAGGTGGTCGCGGCCGTCGAAATAGATCGATGGCGACGACAAGTGAACCAGGCGCCCGACCCGTTGCTTGAGGCAGGCTTCGACAACGTTCTCGGTCACCAGCACATTGCCCTGATGGAAATCCTGATAGCGCCCCCACAGCCCGACAGCGCCGGCGCAATGCACCACGGCTTCGACATCGCGGCACAGTTCGCGCACCAGGTCGGCATCATTCAAATCACCCTGGATAAACTCGGCACCGCGCCGTACCAGGTGTTCCACACCTTCGGCGCGCCGCCCGTTGACCCGCACGTCCAGGCCCTGCTCCAGGGCGAAACGCGCAAAGCGCCCGCCGATGAAGCCGCTTGCGCCGGTGACCAGAATCTTCATGTATTACTCCGTGTTCTTTCGTTTTTCATCGCTGTTGCCTTGACGCCCGCCATCAGTCCAACGGCACCAACCATTGACCACAGGCCTGAGCCAGATGGTCGGTCAACAAACCCAGCAGTTGCCCGCCACTGCGCCAATGATGCCAGTACAGCGGCACATCGATGGGCTTATCTGGCAATAACTCGACCAATACGCCCCTTTGCAGCTGGTCGCCGACCTGCAGTTCAGGCACCAGGCCCCAACCGAGCCCGGCTTCCGCCAAGCGGATAAACCCTTCGGACGACGGGCACAAATGGTGCTCGAAACCGCCGTCCACCCCGAGCGCGGCTAGGTAACGGTGTTGCAGGAAATCGTCCGGGCCGAATACCAAGGCCGGCGTGCGCGCCAGTTGATCGGCGCGCACACCGTTGGGGAAGTGCCGTGCGATAAACGCCGGACTCGCCAGCGCCCGATAGCGCATGGCGCCCAGCAACAGGCTGCGCGCCCCGGCCACCGGGCGTTCACTGGCGCAGATACAGGCCGCCACTTCACCGGCGCGCATGCGCTTGAGGCCGACGGTCTGGTCTTCCACCACCAGGTCCAGCAGCAAATGCTGCTCGGCGCAAAAGTCGCTGACGGCCTCGGCCCACCAGGTGGCGAGGCTGTCGGCATTCAACGCGATGCGCAGGCGTTCGGGCATGCCTTCTTCATCCAGCGCCGGCACCTGGCTTTGCAAGTCGCGCTCCAGCAGCCGTACCTGTTGCACATGGTTGAGCAGGCGCCGGCCGATATCGGTCGGCGTCGGCGGCGTGGCCCGCACCAGCACCGGCTGGCCGATCCGTGCCTCCAGCAGCTTGATACGCTGGGAGATCGCCGATTGCGACAACCCCAGCACCTGGGCACCGCGCTCGAAGCCGGCTTGTTCCACCACCGCCGCCAGGGCGGAGAGCAATTTATAGTCGAACATCAGTTTCTCTAATGAGCGATCAGCAATATTGGTTTTTCTTATACAGCTATGCCAGGGAAGATAGCCAGCATCGTTTCGGCTTGAGCAAGGATCTTCAACTATGTGGCAAAGCTATATGAACGGCCTGCTGGTCGCGTTGGGGCTGATCATGGCCATCGGCAGCCAGAACGCCTTTGTGCTCGCGCAAAGCCTGCGTCGTGAACACCACCTGCCGGTGGCGGCCCTGTGCGTGGTCTGCGATGCGCTGCTGGTGGCCGCCGGGGTATTTGGCCTGGCGACAATACTGGCGCAAAGCCCGATCCTGCTGGGGATTGCCCGCTGGGGCGGTGCCGCGTTCCTGCTGTGGTACGGCGCCTGCGCGCTGCGGCGGGCCTGTTCGAAACAGAGCCTCGACCAAGGCGACGCCCTCAAGGTGCGCTCATTGCGCGCCGTGTTGCTTAGCGCGTTGGCGGTGACGTTGCTCAACCCCCACGTTTACTTGGACACCGTGCTGCTGATTGGCTCGCTGGGCGCCCAGCAGACCGAACCCGGCGCCTATGTGGCCGGCGCGGCCAGCGCTTCGTTCCTGTGGTTCGCCACGCTGGCGCTCGGCGCCGCCTGGTTGGCCCCGTGGCTGGCACGTCCGACGACGTGGCGCCTGCTCGACCTTCTGGTGGCGGGGATGATGTTCAGCGTGGCCTATCAATTGATCAGTGCATGATGAATATTCCAAAACGCTCTGGAACCTCTATCCCACACAGTTGTTGCGTGGTTTTGCCACACCCCGGGTGCTATGATCCGGACCCTGCGCCGCAAAGAGTACAAACTCCCCGGCGCTTGTTTGGCCGCCCGTGATCGGCCTTGCGCTCACCGCAACTGACCTGATTAGGAGAATCATCATGGCTTTCGAATTGCCGCCGCTGCCCTACGCACACGATGCCCTGCAGCCGCACATTTCCAAGGAAACCTTGGAATACCACCACGACAAGCACCACAACACCTATGTCGTGAACCTGAACAACCTGGTGCCTGGCACCGAGTTCGAAGGCAAGACCCTGGAAGAAATCGTCAAGTCTTCTTCGGGCGGCATCTTCAACAACGCCGCTCAGGTCTGGAACCACACCTTCTACTGGAACTGCCTGGCGCCAAACGCCGGCGGTCAACCGACCGGCGCACTGGCTGAGGCCATCAACGCTGCGTTCGGTTCGTTCGACAAGTTCAAAGAAGAATTCACCAAGACGTCCGTCGGCACCTTCGGTTCCGGTTGGGGCTGGCTGGTGAAAAAGGCTGACGGTTCCCTGGCCCTGGCCAGCACCATCGGCGCCGGCAACCCGCTGACCAGCGGCGACACCCCGCTGCTGACCTGCGACGTATGGGAACACGCTTACTACATCGACTACCGCAACGCCCGTCCAAAGTATGTGGAAGCGTTCTGGAACCTGGTCAACTGGAAGTTCGTGGCTGAGCAGTTCGAAGGCAAGGCCTTCACTGCCTAAGCACCCCTTGCAGTAAAAAGAGCCCGGCGATTGCCGGGCTTTTTTTTGTGCGTTCGACGGCGGCGCCAGCCGGGCATGACGGAACCAACTGCGCGGAAATTGCCACCCAGGCAGTGAGAGGAATGTCCCTTTCATTCAATGTCGGAGAATTAACTTATGATCGCAGGCGCAGCAGGATTAGGAGCAGCAGCCTCCGCAGCCGCAGCACTCGCCCCCGTGCTAATGCCGTTGGCTGAACAAGCCGCCGGTATGGCCATGAATGTCGCAAAAGACCTTCTGAAAAACGCAACGAGTGCTGCCGGCAGCGCAACGAATCAACAGCAGCAAATCAAATTCTGATTGGGAAAGCGTGAACGGTGGCGGAGCAAAATCAGTCCGCCATCACTTGAATTCCCCCCTCGCCTGACGACCCCGCCTGCAACAGACCGGCCCACCATGGCGTCATGGAGCATCGCGCCGCAATGTTCCTTTGACTGCCATCACCAGATTGCCAATACTCATGGCATATTGAAGGCCACCCGCATGAGACAAGGAATGCCCCTTTGAAGCTGGAACTCAAAAACAGCTTGTCGGTGAAGTTGCTACGGGTTGTGCTGCTGTCGGCATTGATCGTGGGCGTGGCGCTGAGCGTGGCGCAGATCGTTTTCGATGCCTACAAGACGCGCCAGGCCGTGGCCGATGATGCCCAGCGCATCCTCGACATGTTTCGCGACCCCTCGACCCAGGCCGTCTACAGCCTGGACCGCGAGATGGGCATGCAGGTGATCGAAGGTCTGTTTCAGGACGACGCGGTCCGCATGGCCTCCATCGGCCATCCCAACGAAACCATGCTCGCGGAAAAAAACCGCGCCTTGCAGCAATCCTCCAGCCGCTGGTTGACCGACCTGATTCTCGGCCAGGAGCGCACGTTCACCACCGCCCTGGTCGGCAAAGGCCCCTATAGCGAGTATTACGGCGACCTGAGCATCACGCTCGACACGGCCACCTACGGCAAGGGTTTCATTGTCAGCTCGGTGATCATTTTTATTTCCGGGGTGCTGCGCGCACTGGCCATGGGCCTGGTGCTGTACCTGGTGTATCACTGGCTGCTGACCAAGCCGCTGTCGCGGATTATCGAGCACCTGACCTCGATCAACCCCGACCGCCCCAGCGAACACAAGATCCCCCAGCTCAAGGGCCACGAACGCAATGAACTGGGGCTGTGGATCAATACGGCCAACCAGTTGCTCGAATCCATCGAACGCAACACCCACCTGCGTCATGAAGCGGAATCCAGCCTGCTGCGCATGGCCCAGTACGACTTTCTCACCGGCCTGCCGAACCGCCAGAAACTGCAGGAGCAACTGGACAAGATCCTGATCGACGCCGGCCGTCGGCAGCGCCGCGTCGCCGTGTTGTGCGTGGGCCTGGATGACTTCAAAAGCGTCAACGAGCAGTTCACCTACCAGGCCGGCGACAAGCTGCTGCTGGCCCTGGCCGATCGCCTGCGCGCCCACAGCGGCCGCCTCGGCGCCCTCGCCCGCCTCGGCGGCGACCAGTTCGCCCTGGTGCAGGCCGATATCGACCAGCCCTACGAAGCCGCCGAGCTGGCGCAAAGCATCCTCGATGACCTGGAAGCGGAGTTTGCCCTCGACAGCGAGCAGATTCGCCTGCGCGCCACCATCGGCATCACCTTGTTCCCGGAAGACGGCGACAGCACCGAGAAACTGCTGCAAAAAGCCGAACAGACCATGACCCTGGCCAAGAGCCGCTCGCGCAACCGCTATCAGTTCTATATCGCCAGTGTCGACAGTGAAATGCGCCGACGCCGCGAACTGGAGAAAGACCTGCGCGACGCCTTGAGCCGCAATCAGTTTTACCTGGTGTACCAACCGCAGATCAGCTACCGCGACCACCGCGTGGTCGGCGTCGAAGCGTTGATCCGTTGGCAGCACCCGGAACACGGCCTGGTGCCGCCGGACTTGTTCATCCCCCTGGCGGAACAGAACGGCACGATTATCGCGATCGGTGAATGGGTGCTCGACCAGGCCTGTCGACAATTGCGCGAATGGCACGACCAGGGCTTCACCGAGCTGCGCATGGCGGTCAACCTGTCCACCGTGCAACTGCACCACACCGAATTGCCACGGGTGGTGAATAACCTGATGCAGATCTATCGCTTGCCGCCACGCAGCCTGGAACTGGAAGTGACCGAGACCGGCCTGATGGAAGACATCAGCACCGCCGCCCAGCACCTGCTGAGCCTGCGCCGCTCCGGCGCGCTGATCGCCATCGATGACTTCGGCACCGGCTATTCATCCTTGAGCTATCTGAAAAGCCTGCCGCTGGACAAGATCAAGATCGACAAGAGCTTCGTGCAGGACCTGCTCGACGATGACGACGACGCCACCATCGTGCGCGCGATTATCCAATTGGGTAAAAGCCTGGGCATGCAGGTGATCGCCGAAGGCGTGGAAACCGCGGAACAGGAGGCTTACATCATCTCCGAGGGCTGCCATGAAGGTCAGGGCTACCACTACAGCAAACCGTTGCCGGCACGGGAGTTGGCGGCGTATTTGAAGCAGGCCGAACGGAATAACGCGGCCATTCTCTGACACGACCAAACGATAGTTGAGATTTCCCTCGTATAACCCTTTACAGAAAATGCAAATCTTTCGCATTATGTTGCAGTTTTGCGCGGCCCCCGCGCGCCCTATCAACGACCGATGCAGGATGTTCGCCATGATTCGTATGCCCCTGGCCACCGCCAGTCTGTTGGCCATTGCCATTTCGCTCGCCGGTTGCGGCGAAGGTAAAGACAAGGCCGCCGCGCCCCAGGCGCCGACCCCGGCCGCCAGCACTGCCGCTCCGGCGGCTGCCACCCCTGCCGGCCAGGTCGACGAAACCGCCGCCAAGGCCGTGGTCGCGCATTACGCTGACATGGTGTTCGCGGTGTACAGCGATGCCGAGTCCACCGCGAAAACCCTGCAAACCGCGATCGACACCTTCCTCGCCAACCCGAACGACGAGACCCTCAAAGCCGCCCGTACCGCCTGGGTCGCCGCGCGCGTGCCGTACCTGCAGAGCGAAGTGTTCCGCTTCGGCAACACCATCATCGACGACTGGGAAGGCCAAGTGAACGCCTGGCCCCTGGACGAAGGCCTGATCGACTACACCGACAAATCCTACGAGCACGCGCTGGGCAACCCTGGCGCCACGGCCAACATCATCGCCAACACCGAGATCCAGGTCGGCGAAGACAAGGTCGACGTCAAGGACATCACCCCGGAAAAACTCGCCAGCCTCAATGAGCTGGGCGGTTCCGAAGCCAACGTCGCCACCGGCTACCACGCCATCGAATTTCTGCTGTGGGGCCAGGACCTGAACGGCACCGGCCCGGGCGCCGGCAACCGTCCTGCGTCGGACTATATGACCGGCGACGGTGCAACCGGTGGCCACAACGAGCGCCGCCGCACGTACCTGCGCGCCGTGACGCAGTTGCTGGTCAGCGACCTGGAAGAAATGGTCGGCAACTGGAAACCCAACGTCGAAGACAACTACCGCGCCACGCTGGAGGCCGAACCGGCCACCGACGGCCTGCGCAAAATGCTGTTCGGCATGGGCAGCCTGTCGCTCGGCGAACTGGCCGGTGAGCGCATGAAGGTGTCCCTGGAAGCCAACTCGCCGGAAGACGAGCAGGACTGTTTCAGCGACAACACCCACAACTCGCACTTCTACGACGCCAAGGGCATCCGCAACGTCTACCTGGGCGAGTACACCCGCACTGACGGCAGCAAAATGACCGGCGCCAGCCTGTCATCCCTGGTGGCCAAGGCCGACCCGGCCGCCGACGCCGCGTTGAAAGCGGACCTGGCGGCGACCGAAGCGAAGATCCAGGTCATGGTTGACCACGCCAACAAGGGTGAGCACTACGACCAGTTGATCGCTGCGGGTAACGACGCGGGCAACCAGGTCGTGCGGGACGCCATCGCCGCACTGGTCAAGCAGACCGGCTCGATCGAAGCGGCTGCCGGCAAGCTGGGGATCAGCGACCTGAACCCGGATAGCGCTGATCACGAGTTCTGATCACTGCCGACGCCTAAGTGCCATAAAGAATGCCCCGACTCGCTCGGGGCATTTTTTTTACGCCCGCAGTCGAAGGCATTACACCCGAATGATAAAAATCTGCGGCGACGCGATGGGCGTCGTCAGTTGGATGCCGCCGATCAGCGGTACCAGGTTATGACTGGCCTCAGCCTGAGCGACCAGGGTTCGCGTCGGCTCATCCATCAAGCTGCGGTAGGGCGCAACCTGCGCGTCGGCGGCAATCCGCTCACCGACCACACGCCGCGTTCTCAACCAATACAGCCTGACATCCCCCGCACGCCGGAACAGCAGCTCGCCGGCAACGTCATAGCCGCCAAGCACGCCGTAGCGACAGCGGCTCACCACCTCGCTCATCAAGCTCCGCAACCAGCCGGCCGAGCCGGGCGGGAGCGCGTTGAACAGCGGCACCGCGACGGGCTCCGGACGAAAGTCCAGGCGGCGGTAATGCCCGGGCGCGGTCGGTAACAGCCAACTGCCGTCGCTGAGCGTGTGGGTGGGCGGCAGCAACGAAAACGGATCGGCCAACCGCCCCTGCGCCGTGGGCAGCCAGAACTGCCAGTCCCGCAGGGTGCGTATCAGCGAGCGCAGGCCCAGTTGGGTCAAGCCCCCCGGGTTGGCCCGATTGAACAGGATCTGGGCGAGTTCGACTTGGCTGCGGGTGGTCAACAGCGCAAACGCCTCGCGCACATAGGCGGTGACCAGTTTTTTCAAGGCCACGCCACTGGCGACGACCCACAGCCCGTCACCGGTGGCAAACGTCACCTGTCGGGGCTGATTGTAAATGCCGGAGAGCAGCAGGTTTTCCAGATCCAGGAAATGCATGGCCGGCCGCCTCGGGTCACGAATCAATACGTCGTTGGGCGCGCTGGGGTCGCGGGGCAAAATCGCGAAATAGCGCTGGTCCATCTTGATGTATTCCTGCCCCAGCCACTGCGGATCACCGGCAACCCGCCGATAGATGCCCCGCGTCGCATCCACCACCTCGAGTTCGGCCACGTCGAGGGTTCTGCCCCACTCGATGAATTGTTCGTTTGCAGGACGCACCACCGTGGCCTCGGGCGCCGCGACACGGGTACTGGCGCGTGGTGGCGTCGGTAGGCTCGGTGGCAGCTCGGCGGGCGGCGGATGGCGGGTCGCCACCACCGGCAGGTCTGGCAGATCAATCCCGTCCAGACGCCACTGAAACCGCTGAAGCGGTACGTTCAGATAAGTCTCGAAGGCCGCCGTGGAGAGCCTCAGCCGCAGGTTTTCGACCAGGGCCAGCCGATATTCGATTTCGCGCCCCGCCGGGAAGTTGAACGACTCAAACACGCGTCTGGCCTGCACCTCATCCAGCCGAGGGTAAAGGTCCCTGAGGGCACGCTCCGGCGCGTTGCCGCCCTTGAGTCCGGCTAGCGGATGGGAACCTATTTCCCACTGCCCCGACGCATTCCGCCGAATCGGCGCGTAGTGATATTGCGTCAGCTTGCGTGCGTCCCTGAGCCGCCAGGCGGCTTTGTCGCCGTCATCGAGGATCGAGTACCAACGCCCACCGTCATTGAGGAAGTAGTGCTGGGCACCCGCGGCGTTCGAGGGCGCGTGATACACGCCCTGGCCTTCCCATCCGGCCAACGGCACCACGCCGTCGGGCTTTTTCCCCAGCGCCATCTCCGCCGGCAACGCCCTTGGCCGGGAGCCCGCCACCGGTGCGCGGGCGCCGACCGCGCCGTCCACCAGCGCACCGACCAGCTCGCCCAGCGAGCGCACGAAAGACTGTGCGGCACCGGCGCGGTCGCCCAGGTCCAGCGCCTCGACGGCGTTGAACACCGAAAACAGGCTGCGCGCCAAACCGATCGGCAACATGATCCTGACCGGCAGCACCATGGACAGCACGTCGAAGGCCACGGTGGCGACGTTCAGGCCGGTTTCAATGTCGACTTGCCGGGTGCTCTTCGCTTGCGCGGCGGCGTCGTTGATCACGCAGTTCGCTTCAGCCTCATAAGCCTCCTCGAAGAAGTCGTCGGCAATCCGGCTCAGGCTCACCATCGACACGTCGCCGCGGCCCCTGAGCACGGCGCGGACGTGAGGCTCGAAGGCCCGCTCCACGCGCCCCAGCAGGTAGGCGCGCCAACTGCTGTTGATGATGAAGTCGCTCATCAGGCGGTCTTTGGCGTACTCGTGGAACACGCGACCGTCGGGCGCCTGCGGGGTGTACACCACGATCGAGCCGACCCCGGCGGCGGCCGTGCCGAACAGCAGTACCCCGCGCACGCGCTGACCGCGCAGTTTCAAGTGCTGCACGAGAATCCGATGCCCGTCGACGCGCTCGCGCCGATCACTGTCGACGGGGGCATCGAGCACTGCCCGCACCCAATTGAAGCCACGGGCCAGGCGGTCCGGGAGGAAGTCGCCGTGGATCTTGGCCTCGATGGCGTCGAGACGCAGTTGCCGCCGCATGACTTGGCCATAGGTGTGTTTTTGCGCGAGCGCAGCCGGCGAGGTGATAAGGCGGTCCTTCAGAAAGGCGTCGTAGCCTTGTCCGACATTGACCGCGCGCACCAGATCCTTGACCTGTTGCAGGGTCAGCCCGTCATAGGCCGGGGCCGCCTCCAGATCTTCGGGGAGCAGTGCTTCATCAGGCTTTTTGCGCGTGTTTTCACTGAGCCTGGAAAAGTGCGTGAAGTTAAAATCCAGCCCGCCGAGATTCTCCAGGGCCAGCTCGGTCAGCGTGCGGCTTCGCTGCCGGAACAACGCTGTACCGGGCTCGCGCGGCGCCGGAGCAGGCGCGCCCGGAACCACGACAGTCGCCGGTACGAACGGTTCTTTGGTGTGTACGCGGACAGTGTCGGGGTCGATGTCCAGTGCATAGTCAGCCTTGAGGCGAATGCGCAGCTGTTGGTTGGCGTATGCCAGCAGCGTCGGTTTATCACTGAATTGCGCCAGCGACGGCAAGCCCTCGGCGTCCGGCAGGCGCGACAGCAGCTCGTAATAATCGGCCATCGCGGCGCGCCACGCCTGTTTATCGGCGGGGGATGCGTCGTGCAGAAAGGTTCGGAGCTGCGCCTGCCCGCGCTTGATTTCGCGGCCCCACAACACCCCGCCAGCACTGAAAAGGCGAGCTGGGTCCGTGACCCGGTCCAGCACCTGCGGCAGCTCGGCCACTTCGATGGGGTCGACCGGTGACGGGTAGCGCGACAGGGTTGAGGTGAAGTTGTCGAGCATCAACCGGCATTGCGCCTCGACACTCTCAACGAACGGCGACTCGAGCTGTTCATGGTAGACCACCTGCCCCGTGGCCTTGAGCTGACGATGCAGGGCCAAGCCTTGCGCCTGATCCGCCACCGCCAGGCCAGCGAGCACAGCGGCGAATTCGACGGGGTGGTTCAAACGCCGATGCAACTCCCGATCCAGGCTGGCCAGGGAGTCAAACGCTTCAAGCCCGGAGTCCGGCAGAAACAGCAGCAGCGTGCCGACGTTCATGCTTGGCTCCACGGGGCGCACCCGGGCCGGCTCGACCGTCTCCTGCGCCCTCACCACGGCTTGTTCCGGGTCTCTGGAGGTCAGCACAAAGGCGCCGCGCAAGGTCAGGTCCGCAGCGCCGGGAGCTCCCTTGAGGGCAACCGCGTAGACACACGGCCGGTCAGCGCGCAGCGCCTGTCGTGCCTGGGCGTGCGGGTGACGCAGCACCAGGGCGAACAGGTCCTGGTCGGCGGGGCTGAGCAGGCGGTCGGCAGCCAGTAGCGCCACTTCGGTTTTCAGCAGCTCGATACGGGTTTGCACCAACCATTGTTTCTGCGTGCGCGCATCGGTCAGGCTGCGCGCGCGCGTCCAGAAGACTTGCACGAAAGCGCTGTAAGAAGCGCTCAGCCCGGCGGCCAGGCGGTCGAGGAATTTATCCAGCCCGGCCGGGGTGATACCGCTCAAGGGCAGCAGCGCTTCGCCCGTCGCCGGCAGCCGATGCAGGGTCGCCATGCGCCCCGCATAACTCGCTGGCTGGTCAGCGGTGATACGTTGCACCACCGCATCGAACAGCGTGGGCAGCAACTCGACCTCGGTGGGCGGTTGCGCCTCTGACGTCGCTGGCGGGATGGACGTCTCCGGCAGTCGGATGAAGGCGTGGCGCACATCGAGGCTGGGCGTCAAGGTCGGGAATGCTTGCTCGAACGCATGCTGCACAAATGAATGGAACGTCGGTGGCGACTGAAACTGCTCGGCGATCTGGCGGTCGAGCGCCATTAACTGTTCGCGCAACGCGACCTGTTGCGGTGCGTCCTTGACAGTTGGCGGTGCAGATAACAATAAATCAGACGGCATGGTGGCCTCTCGAATAGGAAACATACCGGCCCATCGTGCCTAAGCCCCCCCTGAACCATGCGCTACATAGCTACGCGCCGCCGATCGGCGGCCAAGGTTTACATGCCCTGCACCCCAGGTAGAATGGCGCCCTTCCCCTGTCACCCGAGCAGACTTCATGGCGTTGCCGACCCTTCGCATCATTGGCTTTATCATCGGCATCTTCCTGATCACCCTCGCGATCGCCATGGTCGTTCCGATGGCCATCCTGGTGATCTTCGAACGCACCAGCGACCTGCCGTCGTTCCTGTGGGCCAGCCTGATTACCTTTATCGCCGGCCTGGCCCTGGTGATTCCCGGTCGCCCGGAACATATCCACCTGCGTCCCCGGGACATGTACCTGCTGACGGTGAGCAGTTGGGTGGTGGTGTGCATCTTCGCCGCGCTGCCGTTTTTCCTGACGCAGAACATCAGCTACACCGACTCGTTTTTTGAAAGCATGTCCGGCATCACCGCCACCGGCTCCACGGTGTTGAGCGGGCTGGACACCATATCGCCCGGCATTTTGATGTGGCGTTCGCTGCTGCACTGGCTCGGCGGGATCGGCTTTATCGGCATGGCGGTGGCGATCCTGCCGCTGCTGCGCATTGGTGGCATGCGCCTGTTCCAGACCGAGTCCTCGGACCGTTCGGAAAAGGTCATGCCGCGTTCGCACATGGTGGCGCGGCTGATCGTGGCGGCGTATGTGGGCATCACCATCCTCGGCAGCCTGGCGTTCTGGTGGGCCGGGATGGGCTTGTTCGATGCGATCAACCATGCGATGTCGGCGATTTCCACCGGTGGGTTTTCCACCTCCGATGAGTCCCTGGCGCACTGGAAACAACCGGCGGTGCATTGGGTGGCGGTGGTGGTAATGATCCTCGGCAGCCTGCCGTTCACCCTGTACGTCGCCACGTTGCGCGGCAACCGCCGGGCGTTGATCAAGGATCAGCAGGTGCAGGGTTTGCTCGCCTTGCTGTTGATGACCTGGCTGGTGCTCGGCACCTGGTACTGGTGGACCACCAACCTGCACTGGCTGGATGCGCTGCGCCATGTGGCCCTGAACGTGACGTCGGTGGTGACGACGACCGGTTTTGCACTGGGGGACTACAGCCTGTGGGGCAATTTCTCACTGATGCTGTTTTTCTACCTGGGTTTTATCGGCGGTTGCTCGGGGTCAACGGCGGGCGGGATCAAGATCTTCCGCTTCCAGGTCGCCTATATCCTGCTCAAGGCCAACTTGAACCAGTTGATTCACCCACGCGCGGTGATCAAGCAGAAGTACAACGGCCACCGCCTCGACGAAGAGATCGTGCGTTCGATCCTGACCTTCTCGTTTTTCTTCGCCATCACCATTTGCATGATCGCCCTGGCCTTGTCGCTGCTCGGCCTGGACTGGATGACCGCGCTGACCGGCGCCGCCAGCACGGTATCCGGGGTCGGCCCGGGCCTGGGCGAAACCATCGGCCCGGCCGGCAACTTCGCCAGCCTGCCGGACGCGGCCAAGTGGATACTGGCGCTGGGCATGCTGCTCGGCCGGCTGGAAATCATTACAGTCTTTGTTCTGTGCATCCCGGCGTTCTGGCGTCACTGACCGTCGACGTATCCAGCAAGCGCGCGCGGTACTCGCCGGGCGTGGCGTCGAACCAGCGGCGGAAGGCGCGGAAGAAGTTGCTCGGGTCGGCAAAGCCCAGCAGATAGGCGATCTCCAGCAGGGTCATGCTCGGCTGCGCCAGGTATTGCTCGGCGAGTTCGCGGCGGGTGTCGTCCAGCAGGGTCTGGAAACTGGTGCCCTCCTCCTGCAGACGCCGCTGCAACGTGCGTTGGGACAGGTGCAGGGTCTGGGCCACCACTTCGCGCTTGGGTTCGCCCTGGGGCAACAGGCGGCACAGCACCTGCCGCGCCTTGTGGGTCACGCGGCTTTCGGAGAAGCGCGCCAGGTATTCACCGGCAAACCGGTCGTGCAGCAGCGCCATTGCCTCATTGGCGGTGGGCAGCGGCGCCTCCATGTCGGCGCGCTCGAAAATCAGCGCGTCATAGGCTGCGTTGAATTCCAGGGGCGCATGGAACGCCTGTTTGTAGGGCGCGAGGTCGGCGGGTTGCTCACCTTGCAGCAGCACCTTGCGCGGTTGCAGGGTACGCCCGGTCAACCAACCGCACAGCGCCAGCGCACAGGCCAGCGAGGCTTCGGCGCTTTGCCGGGTGGGCGGCAGGTGATCGCCATGTACTGTCAGAATCAGCGCATAGCCTTCGGGTAATAATCGGAAACTCAGGTCAGCGCTTTCGGCGATGATCCGCTGGTAGCGCACCAGGCGCATAAAGCCTTCCGCCAATGTGTTGCTGGACATCAGCGCGTAACCGGTCACGTGAAACGACGCCGGGCGCACCACTTTGCCCATGTTCAGGCCAATCGCGGGGTTGCCCGACAATTCCACGGCACGCTGCCACAGCCGCGTCATGGAGTCTTGCGGAAAGCGCGCATCGGGGTCGTTGAGGGCGGCATAGTCCAGGCCCAATTGCTTGAACAACACCTGGCAATCCAGGCCGTCCATTTCCAGTGCCTTGACTATCCCCATCGCCCAGCTTGCAGAAGTTGTTCGTTCGCTCATGGCGTCTTCTTAATAAAGCAGGCTGAAACCGCAGCCAGGAAGGCAAGGATACTAAAGTGGCATCTAATGTCACTGGCTGTTACCACTGATCACTCTAGACTCAAATAAGCTCCCCGCCGAACAACTGTTCGACGGCATAACAATCAGAGGGCCGATCACCGTGGGAAATACCAAGCAATTCAATAGCTTCGCCGAGTTTTACCCGTATTACCTGAAAGAACACGGCAACAGCACCTGCCGGCGCCTGCACTTTATCGGCACCACGCTGGTGATTGGGCTTCTGGCGTATGTGCTGGGCAAAGGCGCCCTCGGCCTGCTGATTGCGGTGCCCATCGCCGGCTACGGCTTCGCCTGGGTGGGCCACTTCTTCTTCGAAAAGAACCGCCCGGCGACCTTCCAGCATCCGTTCTACAGCCTGCTCGGGGATTTCGTGATGTACCGCGACATGATCCTGGGCAAAGTGCCGTTCTAGTGGTGCGACGTCTGGTCACTTGTGCTTTAACGATGACGCTTTGTCCATCCGTCGATATAAAAGTCTTTTTGTCATTTACAGTGCTGTATCCTGCCAAGGCTTTTTGAGAGCGCGGAATCACCTGCGATTGAAAAAACAGACTTTGCGAGGAGCGACGACGATGCACGAGATACCTAATCTCCCCTTCCCAAGCCTGCACCCAACAGAGCAGCCAACACCGCAGCAGGCCGGCGACAAGCAGCCTGAGGCCAAAGAAGCAAAACCAGTCGACCGCGAAAGCCAGGACTGACGCCGTACCAGACCGTGTGGAAAGCGCACCTTTGAGCGCTTTCCACACTGCCTGAAATTCCCGAGATACCCGCCATGACCGACAACCACTCCGATAGCCCCAACGCCGCCATACTCGACACTGCCCTGCAGATGGTCGACGTATGGAACCGCCTCAACGCGGACAAACAGGCCCTTCTGCTCAAGCGCTTCGGCACCCAGGAAAACGCCTTGGCCGCCCTGGTCACCACGCAATTGCTCGCTCCTGCCCGGTCCTGACGCGGTTTAGACCGACGTTTTGGCTTTTTACTGCCCTGCGCGGGCCAAAGCATCGGTATCATTAGCAGCCTATCTTTACCTGCTGCGACAGTGGACCCTTCCCATGCCAGATACCCAGCGCCCCATGGCGGTCACGCTGCAAGTTGTTTCCATCGTGTTGTTCACCTTTATCGGCTACCTGAATATCGGCATTCCCCTGGCCGTGTTGCCGGGCTATGTCCACAGTGAGCTGGGCTTTGGCGCGGTGATCGCCGGGCTGGTGATCAGTGTGCAATACCTCGCCACCCTGCTGAGCCGGCCGTATGCCGGGCGCATCATCGATAACCTGGGCAGCAAGCGCGCCGTGCTGATCGGCCTGGCGGGCTGCGGCCTGAGCGGCGTGTTCATGTTGCTCGCGGCGTGGTTTTCCAGCCTGCCGGCGCTGAGCCTGGGCAGCCTGCTCATCGGCCGCCTGGTGCTGGGCAGTGCCGAAAGCCTGGTAGGTTCGGGCGCCATCGGCTGGGGCATTGGCCGGGTGGGGGCGGCGAACACGGCGAAGGTCATCTCGTGGAACGGCATCGCCAGCTATGGCGCCCTGGCGGTCGGCGCGCCGTTGGGGGTGCTGCTGGTGCGTCACCTCGGCTTGTGGAGCATGGGCGTGAGTATCCTGCTGCTGGCGGCGGTGGGTCTGCTGCTGGCGTGGCGCAAAGAGCCGGCACCGATTGTCGCCGGGGTGCGCCTGCCTTTCATGAATGTGCTGGGCCGGGTATTGCCTCACGGTTGCGCACTGGCGCTGGGCTCCATCGGCTTTGGCACCATCGCCACCTTCATCACCTTGTATTACACCACCCAGCATTGGGACAACGCGGTGTGGGCACTGAGCCTGTTCGGCGCCAGTTTTATCGGCGCGCGCCTGTTGTTCGGCAATTTGATCAACCGCATCGGCGGCTTTCGCGTGGCGATCGCCTGCCTGTCGGTGGAGGTGCTGGGCCTGCTGTTGCTGTGGCTGGCGCCGGATGCGCCGTGGGCACTGGCGGGCGCGGCGTTGAGCGGCTTCGGTTTTTCTCTGGTGTTTCCGGCGCTGGGAGTGGAGGCGGTCAATCTGGTGCCTGCGTCCAGCCGGGGTTCGGCGGTGGGCGCGTACTCGCTGTTCATCGACCTGTCGCTGGGGATCACCGGCCCGCTGGCCGGGGCCGTGGCGGCCGGCTTTGGCTTTGCGTCGATCTTCCTGTTCGCCGCCCTCGCCGCCCTGGTCGGGTTGCTGCTGAGTGTCTACCTGTACCGGCAAGCACCCAAGGCCCGCGAGGCGCGCGACGCCTAGAAGTCGACCTTGCCGCGCCCGGCCTTGATGCTGCCGCGCTTGGTCTTGGATTCGAGGCGGCGTTTCTTCGAGCCCAGGGTCGGTTTGGTCGGGCGGCGTTTCTTCTCCACCTTGGTGGCGCTGAGGATCAACTCCACCAGGCGTTCCAGCGCATCGGCGCGGTTCTGTTCCTGGGTGCGGTATTGCTGGGCCTTGAGCACCAGCACGCCGTCGCTGGTAATCCGACTGTCGCGCAGTGCCAGCAAGCGCTCCTTATAGAATTCCGGCAACGACGAGGCCGGAATATCAAAGCGCAGATGCACCGCGCTCGACACCTTGTTGACGTTCTGCCCGCCGGCGCCCTGGGCGCGAATGGCGGTCAGCTCGATCTCGGCGTCGGGCAAGTGGACGTTGTTGGAAATCACCAGCATGAGCAACGGGTTCCTCTAAGGGGAGCCCAAGGATACGCGAATGCGCCCCGCCCATCCCTTCAAACGACAAACCCGGCACGCGGCCGGGTTTGCTCAACAGCATCGAAGGGTTACTCCAGCGCGGCCATCGCCAGACGCTGATCCGCGCGGCGCTTGTTCTTGATCCAGTAACACAGCCCCATGAACGCCACCCACACCGGGATCGCATACACCGAGACCTGAATCCCCGGACTCATCAACATGATCACCAGGATAAACACCACGAACGCCAGGCACAGGTAATTGCCATACGGATACCACAGCGCCTTGAACAACGGCACCTGGCCGGTGCGGTTCATGTGCTGGCGGAACTTGAAGTGGGAGAAGCTGATCATCGCCCAGTTGATCACCAGCGTGGCCACCACCAGCGACATCAGCAGTTCCAGCGCGTGTTGCGGGACCAGGTAATTCATCAGCACCGCCACCAGGGTGATCGCCGCCGAGGCGAGGATCGAGCGCACCGGCACGCCGCGCTTGTCGATCTTCGCCAACACCCGCGGCGCGTCGCCCTGCTCGGCCATGCCCAGCAGCATCCGGCTGTTGCAGTAGGTGCCGCTGTTGTACACCGACAGCGCGGCGGTCAGCACCACAAAGTTGAGGATATGCGCGGCAGTGTTGCTGCCGAGCATCGAGAACACCTGCACGAACGGGCTGCCGCTATAAGCATCGCCGGACGCATTGAGGGTCGCCAGCAGGCTGTCCCACGGCGTCAGCGACAACAGCACCACCAGGGCGCCGATGTAGAAGATCAGGATGCGGTAGATCACCTGATTGATCGCCTTGGGGATCACGGTGCGTGGCTGGTCGGCTTCGGCCGCGGTAAAGCCGAGCATTTCCAGGCCGCCGAAGGAGAACATGATGAGCGCCATGGCCATCACCAACCCACCGACACCGTGGGGGAAGAAGCCGCCGTGTTCCCACAGGTTACTCACCGAGGCTTGCGGGCCGCCGCTGCCGCTGACCAGCAGGTAGCTGCCCAGGGCGATCATGCCGACGATGGCCACCACCTTGATGATGGCGAACCAGAACTCAGCCTCGCCGAAGACTTTGACGTTGGCCAGGTTGATCAGGTTGATCAACACGAAAAACGCCGCCGCCGACACCCAGGTCGGAATCTCCGGCCACCAGTAATGCACGTATTTGCCGACAGCCGTCAGCTCCGACATGCCCACCAGGATGTACAGAATCCAGCAGTTCCAGCCCGACAGGAAGCCAGCGAAACCGCCCCAGTATTTGTGGGCAAAGTGGCTGAAGGAACCGGCTACCGGCTCTTCGACGATCATTTCGCCGAGTTGGCGCATGATCATGAAGGCAATGAAGCCGCAGATGGCATAGCCCAGGATCATCGACGGGCCGGCGGATTTGAGCACCCCGGCCGAGCCCAGGAACAGGCCGGTGCCGATGGCGCCACCGAGGGCGATCAACTGGATATGACGGTTTTTCAGGCCACGTTTCAGTTCGCCTGAAGAGGAATCGGGTCCACTCATGAAAAGGCTCTCACGCAAGGTTTGATGATGTTGAATGCAGGTTGCTGCCTTGTTGTTCGTCTCAAGCAGCGCCGCTCAAACCCCAGCGCAGGCACCAGGAATACAGCGTCGTTCTATCGGTCATGCGTCACCTGTTTGTTTTTATCTGTGACGAAATCGAACCCGTCTGGCTCGTGGCCAGGCGGAGTGATCAGGGTGGATAAACCCTGAGGTCTTGGCCTTTTGCGTGGTTACGCAAGGGGGTCACAGTAAAACGCGGCGCATTGTACACCGCTCGACCGCTTGCGGACGGCCCTGGCGAGCCTCCGCGACAATCTGTCAGGTATTCCTTACAGCACGGCACCGGCCCGATACCGCAGGCCTTTTGCGTAAATCAATCGTTACAGCGCGGAAAATCGGCGTTACACCCAGCCAGTATCTGTCAGTTCACAAAAAATTGGCGGTAGGACATATCCGAACACTCGCCTGCCCCAGTGCGCTGTTTTGCATGGGGAAAAAATGGCGCGCTAAAAACAGAACAAAAAATCCAAATGAGACCGTGTCAATAAAATTTTTGCATTCCGAAACACTCTCACCTAGGTTCTTTCACTTGCCCAGCGAAGCCCGCGGGTAAGCCGTTCTCAAACAACGTCCTCTAGGAGATACACCATGCAAGCACTGGAAAACGACCTGGAAACCGAACTGCAACTCGACGATTGGTTTGAAGCGCCGACCCATGAGGCCGCCGTTGAAATGATGCAAGCCGATGCCGTGGTGCCTTTTGGCACCGCGATGTGGCCGTTCTAACCCCCGGCAGGCATCCGGCAGGCGCAGTGCGCTGCGCCTGCCCCCTTACCCAAGGCACACAAGGACACCCGTCATGGACAAGGCCCGCGCCGTCGAACACTTTCTCTACTACCTCGCCCACCATCCGGCCCTCAGCGGCTTGAGCCGGCCGACCGTGCTGCTGGGCCATACCGAACGCTACGAGGCGATTGCCCAGGCGATTGCCCAGGCGATCAGCCTCGGCAGCGCCGCCCGCTTCAACTTCCAGGTGCAGCGCCTGGACCTGGCCGCCAGCGACACCCTGGCCGAAGCCATCGAAACCTGCGACCTGTACCTGTTTTTCTACGACGCCTCGACCCTGCCCAACCCCCGCGCCGAAGGCCCGGACTTTATCCGCGCCTTGCATGGCGTAATGGCCGAGCACTGGAAAAAATCCCTGCTGTTCAAGGACTACGGCGACTACTTCTACGACACCTTCAGCGTCGAGCCGCAACGCATCGCCGACCTCAACGCCACGCTGATCCGGCGCATGTCCCAGGCCTCGGTGCTGAGCTTCAGCGATCGACACGGCTCACGCCTGCGAGCACCGCTGAGCAGCATCAAGAAGTGGACCAATATCAACGGCATCGGCAACCACGACCTGGCCCCCGGCGAGATCGCTACCCACAGCGAAGCCATCAACGGCCAGGTGCGGTTTGTCGGCACCTTCCTCAGCACCATCCCCTTCGCACGCAAATATGGCGTGCTGCAATCACCGCTGGAGCTGTGGATCGAAAACTCGACCATCTGCAGTGTGGCCAGCGACGTCCCGGGGCTGGCGGACGATTTCAACAAGTACCTGAACGCCAACCCATCGAACCGCCGCGTGGAGGAACTGGGGATCGGTACCAATGAAGGGGTCAAGGAACTGTATGCGCGCAACGCCGGGTTCGAAGAGCGTCACTGCGGCCTGCACCTTGGGTTGGGTGGCGGGCAGAAAGGCAGTCATCACCTGGATTTGATCTTCGCCAGCGGGGTGTTGGCGCTGGATGACAAGCCGGTGTTCGATGGCACCTTTGCGTTCTGATCAGATCCAACTGTGGGAGGGGCTTGCTCCCTCCCACAGTTGATGGCATTGCAAATGCAGATCCAAAAAAAACGCCAACCCGAGGGTTGGCGTTTTTATGCAGCGCTTACATCACTGCGGTTTCTTGCGACCAAAACCCGGGCGCTGACCGGAACCGGCCGGCGCGCCACGGCGCTTGCCCGACGGCTCGTCCGCCACCAGTTTCAGGCCTGGGCGCTTGTTCGGCGCGGGCTTGGCTGGGCGCTTGGTGCTGGCGTTGTCGGCCGGGCGACCTGCGGGCGCACCGCGACCGGCTTCACCGCGATTACCGCGACCACCGCTTGGCGCTTCGCCACGGCCGGCAGGACGCGGCGTGCGTGGCGCACGTTCGCCTTCCTGACGCGATGGCGCGGTTGGACGACGTTCGCCTTCAATGTGCGGCTCACGGGAAATCCGCCCGCCGGTAGCCGGTGCATCCAGCGCCGGGCGCAGGGTGCGGGCAACGCGTTCGGTGCGGGCCACCGGGCGCGACGATTTACGCTGCATGCGTTCGAGCTTGTCTTTGCTCTTGGCGTTCATCTGCGGCATCGCGACCGGCGTCAGGCCGACTTCGGCGCTGAGGATGTCGACTTCGTACTGGCTCATTTCGCGCCAGCGGCCCATCGGCAGGTCGGAGTTGAGAAACACCGGACCGAAGCGCACGCGCTTCAGGCGGCTGACCACCAGGCCCTGGGATTCCCACAGGCGACGCACTTCACGGTTGCGACCTTCCATCACCACGCAGTGGTACCAGTGGTTGAAACCTTCGCCGCCGGGTGCTTGCTTGATGTCGGTGAACTTGGCCGGGCCGTCTTCGAGGACGACGCCCGCTTTCAAGCGCTCGATCATCTCGTCATCGACTTCACCACGCACACGCACGGCGTATTCGCGGTCCATCTCGTAGGACGGGTGCATCAAGCGGTTGGCCAGCTCACCGTCGGTGGTGAACATCAGCAAGCCGGTGGTGTTGATGTCGAGACGGCCGATGTTGATCCAACGGCCTTCTTTGGGCTTTGGCATCTTGTCGAACACGGTCGGACGGCCTTCCGGGTCGTCACGGGTGCAGATCTCGCCATCGGGCTTGTTGTACATGATCACGCGGCGCACCGATTCGGCGGCCTCTTCACGCTTGATGACCTTGCCATCAATGGTGATTGCATCGTGCAGGTCGACGCGCTGGCCGAGGGTGGCCTCGACGCCGTTGACCTTGATGCGCTTCTGGGTGATCCAGGCTTCGACGTCGCGGCGCGAGCCCACGCCGATACGCGCCAGCACCTTTTGCAGTTTTTCGCCTGCTGGGCCGATTTCCTGGCTGTCGTTCTGGTCTTTATCGTTCATCTTAAGCACCTCCCGGTGGGTCGATTCAGGCGTGGCCTGAAGAGTGTTGAAAGCGGGGCTTTGGCCGAATACATCGGCAAAGGGTCGCGAATCATACGCGCATGGCGCGCGTTGCGCATCAGAGGCTAGTCGATAAGTGCCGAGTCGGTGGTTTTTCCGCCGACCGGTGGTGCCCACCGGCTGTAGGAGCGAGCTTGCTCGCGAATATCGTCAACGATAACGCGGGGAATCTGGTTGTCTGCGGTGCTCTTGGGTTTTTCGCGAGCAAGCTCGCTCCTACAAGGTGGGCGTCAGTCGTCGAGCTGGCGGCGCTCGGCCTCGATGGCTTCGGCCAGGGCACGGGCTTCGTCCTCTTCGTCGCTCAGCGGCGGCTGTTCGAGGGCGGCGACGGCGGCCAGGAGTTTTTCGCGGGCTTGGGCGACGCCGAGAATGTCTTCCTCAGGTTCCGCTTCGGGCTCTGGCTCGGCTTCAACATTCACCTGGCTTTCGGGCTCGGCCGCGCCATCACGCAGCAAGTCATCGAAGTCGGTCTTGATCCCCTGCTCCATGTCGTCCAGTTCCAGCAACAAGGTATGGAAACTGGTTTCGTCCTTCGGTTCTTCCGGCTCGGCCGTGGCATCGGCCAGTTCCTGCAGGCTCGCCGGGACCGGGGCGTCGTCGAAGTCGAGTTCCGGCTCGGTTTCCATCTCGCGCAATTCGGCCAAGGGCGGCAGGTCGTCGAGGTTTTTCAGGTTGAAGTGGTCGAGGAACACCTTGGTGGTGGCGAACATCGCCGGTTTGCCGGGCACGTCGCGGTAACCGACGATGCGAATCCACTCGCGCTCCAGCAACGTCTTGACGATATGGCTGTTGACCGCCACACCGCGCACGTCCTCGATTTCACCACGGGTGATCGGCTGGCGATAGGCGATCAGCGCCATGGTTTCCAGCATCGCCCGGGAATAACGTTGCGGGCGTTCTTCCCACAAGCGGCCGACCCATGGGGAAAACTTCTCACGTATCTGCAGGCGATAACCCGACGCCACTTCGCGCAGTTCAAAGGCGCGGCCGTCGCAGGACTTGCGCAGGATCTCCAGGGCTTTCTTGAAGACCGGCGGTTCAGGACGTTCGGCCTCTTCAAAGAGTTCGAACAGGCGCTCCAGGGATTGCGGCTTACCCGAGGCCAGAAGAAAGGCCTCCAGCAGCGGGGCCAGTTCGCGGGGTTCAGTCAGATTCATCGATTCAGCTCGTTATTCGGCTCGCGCCCGCACGTGGATAGCCGCAAAAGGCTCATTCTGGACCAGCTCGACCAAGGATTCCTTGACCAGCTCAAGGATCGCCATAAAGGTCACCACCACCCCCAGGCGCCCTTCTTCGGCGGTGAACAGCTCGACAAACGGCACAAAACCGCCGCCTTTGAGGCGTTCGAGCACATCGCTCATGCGCTCGCGGGTCGACAACGCCTCGCGGCTGACCTGGTGGTGTTCAAACATGTCGCCACGGCGCAGTACCTCGGCCATCGACATCAGCAACTCTTCCAGGCTCACGTCCGGCAACAGCTTGCGCGCCCGGGCTTCCGGGGCATCGAGCTTGGGCACCACCACATCGCGGCCCACGCGGCTGAGGCCGTCGATGCCTTCGGCGGCGGCCTTGAAGCGTTCGTACTCCTGCAGGCGTCGGATCAGTTCGGCGCGCGGGTCGTCCTCTTCGGCCTCGATCGTCTCCGAGCGCGGCAACAGCATGCGCGACTTGATCTCGGCGAGCATCGCGGCCATCACCAGGTACTCGGCGGCCAGTTCCAGGCGCACCGACTGCATCAGCTCGACATAGCCCATGTACTGGCGGGTGATTTCCGCCACCGGGATGTCGAGGATGTTGATGTTCTGCTTGCGGATCAGGTACAGCAGCAAGTCCAGCGGGCCTTCGAAGGCCTCGAGGAACACTTCCAGGGCATCCGGCGGGATGTACAGGTCCAGCGGCATTTCCATGACCGCCTGGCCATACACCATGGCAAACGGCAGTTCCTGCTGGGCGCCGGCCTGGCTGTCGACGGTTTCCACGGCCGACATTCAGGCCTCGGCCATAAACGGCGCGGGGTCGCCGCAGCCGACGCGGATCACTTCGGGGTCGCCGTCGGCCAGGTTGATCACGGTGGATGCCTTGCCGCCGCCGAAACCACCGTCGATGATCAGGTCGACGTGTTTTTCCAGCAGTTGGCGCATTTCGTAGGGGTCTTCCAGCGGTTCAGTGGCGCCGGGCATGATCAGCGACACGCTCATCAACGGCTCGCCCAACTCGGCCAGCAGCGCCAGGGCAATCGGGTGTTCCGGCACGCGCAGGCCGATGGTGCGCTTCTTCGGATGCAGCAGCAGGCGCGGCACTTCGCGGGTGGCGTTGAGAATAAAGGTGTACGGCCCCGGCGTGTGGGCCTTGAGCAGGCGGAAGGTGCCGGTGTCGACCTTGGCGAACAGGCCCAGTTGGGACAGGTCGCTGCAGATCAGCGCGAAGTTGTGCTTGTCGTCCAGCTGACGCAGGCGTCTGACACGCTCGACCGCGTTTTTGTCGCCGATCTGACAACCGATGGCGTAGGACGAATCCGTTGGATAGATCACCACGCCACCGGCGCGAATGATCTCCACAGCCTGTTTGATCAGGCGTGGCTGAGGGTTTTCCGGATGAATCTGGAAGAATTGACTCACGTGCTCTACCTGTTCAGACGGTGGCAATAATGGGGTCATGCTTGAATCGCCCCCACAAGAGCGGCAAGTCTTCCGGGACCGGGCGATATTCGCCGATCTCGGACCAGCCGCCTGGGCCATGAAAGTCACTGCCGGCGCTGACCAGCAGACCAAATTCGCGGGCAAGAATCGCCAGGCTGCCAACCTGTTCGGCGGGTTGATGCCCGTTGACCACTTCAATTGCGTGGCCGCCCGCACCAATATAGTCGCCAATCAGCTTGCGACGCTTGCTGCGGGTGAAATCGTAATGCCAGGGATGTGCCAGGCTGACCCAGGCCCCGGAGGCCCGCAGGGTCTCGACGGTGTCGTCCAAGGTCGGCCAGTGCTGCTTGACGTCGCCCAGCTTGCCGGCGCCCAGCCATTTGCGAAAGGCTTCGGCGCGGTCCCTGACAAACCCTTCGCGCACCATCCAATCGGCGAAATGCGGCCGGGCCGGTGCGTTGCCGCTGTCGCCCAGTTCCTGCTGGATGGCCCGGGCGCCGTCGAGGGCGTTGGACATGCCTTTGAGGCCGAGCTTGCGGCTTATTTCTTCGGAGCGCAGCCAGCGGCCATCGCGCAATTGGGCGATGGCCTCCACCAGCGGCGGGGCTTTCTGGTCGAAACCGTAGCCAAGCACATGAATGGTGGCGCCACCCCAGGTGCAGGACAATTCCACGCCGTTGACCAGTTGCATGCCCAGGGCCTGGGCGGCTTCGCGGGCTTCGTCGAGGCCTTCGAGGGTATCGTGGTCGGTCAACGACAGGACTCGCACGCCTTTTTCAAACGCACGCGCAACCAGCACCGCGGGCGCCAGGGCGCCATCGGAGGCCGTGCTGTGGCAGTGCAAATCAACATTCACGGAAGTGTGTAACCTCAAGTCAGGTGGCGCTTTCGCTACCAAGGATGTTTGTTATTATGCCGCCACATCCAGCTTCTGGCTCTTACTGTGAAACAATTCATCGACTTCATCCCGCTGTTGCTGTTTTTCATCGTTTACAAACTCGACCCCAGGGTCATCGATCTCGCCGGCCATGAACTGACCTTCGGAGGCATCTACAGCGCCACCGCCGTGCTGATCATCAGCTCCATCGTGGTCTACGGCGCCATCTTCATCTCCCAGCGCAAACTCGAAAAAAGCCAATGGCTGACCCTGGTCGCCTGCCTGGTCTTCGGCAGCCTGACCCTGGCCTTCCACAGCGAAACCTTCCTTAAATGGAAAGCCCCGGTGGTGAACTGGCTGTTCGCCCTGGCGTTTATCGGCAGCCACTTCGTTGGCGACCGCCTGTTGATCAAGCGGATCATGGGCCACGCCCTGACCCTGCCGGAGCCGGTATGGACGCGCCTGAACATGGCCTGGATCGTGTTTTTCCTGTTCTGCGGCGCCGCCAACCTGTTCGTGGCCTTCACCTTCCAGGACTACTGGGTCGACTTCAAGGTGTTCGGCAGCCTGGGCATGACCGTATTGTTCCTGGTCGGCCAAGGCATCTACCTGTCGCGCCACCTGCATGACACCGACCCCACTTCGCCGAAAACCGAGGACTGACATGCTCTACGCCATCATTGCCACCGACGTTGCCAACTCGCTGGAAAAACGCCTCTCCGCGCGCCCGGCCCACGTCGAGCGCCTGAAAGTACTGCAGGCCGAAGGCCGCATCGTGTTGGCCGGCCCGCTCCCGGCGATCGACAGCAACGACCCGGGCGACGCCGGTTTCACCGGTAGCCTGATCGTTGCCGAGTTCGCGTCCCTGGCCGATGCCCAGGCCTGGGCCAAGGCCGATCCGTATGTAGCGGCCGGCGTCTACGCGGACGTGGTGATCAAACCGTTCAAGCAAGTCCTGCCTTGACCTCGGTCGCGCCGAACCAATTCGGTTCGGCGCACTCCTAATTGCTCATTATTCTGGGTAACCTGCCGACAACGTTCTGAATATTCGTGTGGAATCAGGAGTTCCGATGCGCTTACGTCAGTTGTGTCTGTTGGCAGTGTTAATGATCGGGGCTACGGCCCACGCTGAAGAAACCTCAAGCACCGGCAGTTCTACGCCCCTGTCCTTGAGCGCCGGCAGCCAGATCACCGAATTGCAGCAACGCTTGAAAGAAAGCGAACGGCTGCGTGAAGAACTGAGCAAGCAACTGCAAACCACGGATGCTGCGCGTGACAGTGCCCAGTTGAGTCGCTTGCGCCAAGAGAACCAACGCCTGGCCCAGCAACTCAAAGAGGTACAGGGCGGCGGCTTGACCCGATGGCTGACCGAACAGCAGCAGTGGTTTGTCACCGGCGCGGCCGTCGCGCTGATCGCCTTGCTGTGCGGGATCTTCGCCAGCGGTGGGCACCGTCGCCGTCGACAATGGCTAAATTGAGTGAGTCATGAGCGAGCTGTTACTGATAGATGATGACCAGGAGCTCTGTGAGCTGCTGACCAGTTGGTTGGGCCAGGAAGGCTTCCAGGTGCGCGCCTGCCACGACGGCTTGAGCGCCCGCAAAGCCTTGGCCGACAACGCCCCGGCGGCCGTGGTGCTCGACGTGATGTTGCCCGACGGCAGCGGCCTGGAGCTGCTCAAGCAATTGCGCAACGACCATCCGGAGTTGCCGGTGCTGATGCTGTCGGCCCGGGGCGAGCCGCTGGACCGCATCCTCGGCCTGGAACTGGGCGCCGACGATTACCTGGCCAAGCCCTGCGACCCGCGGGAACTGACTGCCCGCCTGCGCGCGGTGCTGCGCCGCAGCCACCCGGCTGCCGTGTCGACCCAGCTGGAACTGGGCGACCTGTGCTTCAGCCCGGTGCGCGGCGTGGTCAGCATCGACAATCAGGAATTCACCCTCACCGTCTCCGAAAGCCGCCTGCTCGAAGCCTTGCTGCGCCAGCCCGGCGAACCGCTGGATAAACAGGAACTGGCGCAGATCGCCCTCGGCCGCAAGCTGACCCTCTACGATCGCAGCCTCGACATGCACGTCAGCAATCTGCGCAAGAAGATCGGCCCGCACCCGGATGGCCGGCCACGGATCGTGGCGCTGCGCAGCCGCGGCTACTACTACAGCCTCTGAACCCCGCGCCACACTGATCCCACCGTTGATCTGCTCGTTCCCAAGGGTTTTGTCAGGCGCCGCCAAAACCCTCTTTACCCAAGCTTTACCCACACCTGACCGCCGCTGACCTTGATCTCCGTAATCTACTCACATCCGGACTCACCGGAATAGAGACAGGAGAATCACCATGCGCAAGACCCTAATCGCTCTGATGTTCGCCGCTGCCCTGCCCACCGTTGCCATGGCGGCAATGCCCGAAGGCCCAGGCCCGATGGGCGGCCCAGAAGGCCACATGATGATGGGTGGCCCGGGCCACGGCGGTGAACACGGTCCGCGTGGCAAAGGTGGCCCGCTCAGCCAGCTGGACTTGAGCAAGGAACAGCGCGAGCAAATTGGCAAGCTGATGGGTGACCAATGGCAGGCTCGCAAAGACCTGGTCAAAAAGTACCTGGACAAACTCCCGGCTGCTGAGCAGAAAGCCATGCAAGATGAAATCGCCGCCGGCAAGCAGAAAACCCAGGCCGATATCCGTACCGTACTCAAGCCTGACCAGCAGAAGAAATTCGACGAGATCGTCAAGAAACAGGAACAACGCCGCGCCGAATGGAAGGAATTCCAGGCCTGGAAAGCGCAGCAGCCGCAAAAAGCGCAATAATGCGTTAGCTTCACTGCCCCAGCCCAGCGGTTCGCGCCGCTGGGCTTTTCCTGTTTGAGGGTTTCCTGTGCGTTCATTGTTCTGGCGCATCCTGGCCAGTTTCTGGCTGGCTATCGCCTTGGTTGCCGGGCTGTCGATCCTGCTTGGGCATATGCTCAACCAGGACGCCTGGATTCTCAGCCGCCACCCCGGCCTCAATAACCTGGCCGAAGAGTGGACCCAACTCTACGAAGCCCAGGGCGAGGACGCCGCCCAAGACTTGCTGCAACAGCGCAAGCGTCAGTATCACATTGACGTGCAAGTACTCAACGAAAGCGGCGAGCCCGTGGTCCGCGGCACCTTTCCGCGCCGCGCCGCCGCCTTCGAAGCCCGGCAGAACGACAGCAAGGACGGCCACCTGCCCTGGCGGCGCCTGACCGCCGAGTACACCAGCGAAAAGACCGGCGACACCTACCTGCTGATCTATCGCATCCCCCACCCGGAGCTGGACGCCTGGCACCGCAGCAGCCTGATGTGGCCGTTGAGCGCATTGGCGATTGCCCTGGTGGTGCTGACCCTGTTCAGCCTGCTGGTGACGCTGTCCATCACCCGCCCCTTAAGCCGCCTGCGTGGCGCGGTACACGACCTCGGCCAGGCCACCTACCAGCAGAACAGCCTGGCGCAACTGGCCAACCGCCGCGATGAGTTCGGCGTACTCGCCACCGACTTCAACCGCATGGGCGCACGCTTGCAGAGCCTGATCGGCAGCCAGCGCCAGCTGCTGCGAGACGTGTCCCACGAACTGCGCTCGCCCCTGGCCCGCCTGCGTATCGCCCTGGCCCTGGCCGAGCGGGCCGGCCCCGAGGAACGGGAAAGACTCTGGCCGCGCCTGACCCGCGAGTGCGACCGCCTGGAAGCACTGATCAGCGAAATCCTGGTGCTGGCCCGGGTCGATGCCGACAACGCCAGTGCCGAAGACGTCGACCTCATCCCGCTGCTCAAGACCCTGCAAAAGGACGCCCAACTCAGCGCGCCGGACCAAGTGGTGCAACTGAGCGCCGATCCCGACCTGCGCCTCAAAGGCTGGCCGACCATGATCGAACGCGCCGTGGATAACCTGTTGCGCAATGCCCAGCGCTTCAACCCGCCCGGCCAACCGATCGAGTTGCAGGCGCGCCGCCTGGGCGAACGCATTCTGATCAGCGTGCGCGACCACGGCCCCGGCGTCGAAGCCGAGCACCTGAGCCAACTGGGCGAGCCGTTCTACCGCGCCCCCGGCCAAACGGCGCAGGGCCACGGCCTGGGCCTGGCGATTGCACGGCGCGCAGCGGAACGGCATGGCGGCAACCTGATCCTGGCCAATCATCCCGACGGCGGTTTCAGCGCCAGCATCGACCTGCCATTGACGCCGGGGGTTGTCACACCGGTGTGATGATCTTCTATAGTGGCCCTTCTCTTATGGAGGGCCTTCGATGACTGACCTGCTGACTCCCATCCAAGCCGCACTCGATCTACCGCGCACCCCGCTGACCTCGACCGGGGCCGGCGCCCTGCCGTCGATCTTCGCCGTCAGCGACCTGGCCTGCGCCAGCATCGGCGCCGCCGGCCAGGCGGTTGCCCAACTCATCCTGCAACAGACCGGGCGCTTGCCCAGCGTGAGCGTGGACCGACGCCTCGCGTCTTTCTGGTTCTCTTCTTCGATCCGCCCCACAGGCTGGCAAGTACCGCCACTGTGGGACCCGGTGGCCGGCGACTATGCCAGCGCCGACGGCTGGATTCGCTTGCACACCAACGCGCCGCATCACCGTGCGGCTGCCGAGCGGGTGCTGGGCCACGTCGCTGACCGTGCCGAGATGGCGAGCAAGGTCGCCGCGTGGAACGCTGCCGAGCTGGAGCAGGCGATTGTCGATGCCGGCGGTTGTGCCGCGCAGATGCGGTCGTGGCAGGCCTGGCAGCAACATCCCCAAGGCTTGGCGGTGAATGCCGAGCACCTGGTTCAGCGCCAAACCTTTGAACCCACCGCCAACAGGCTCTGGCGCGGCTCGGCGGCTCGCCCGCTGGCCGGCCTCAAAGTGCTGGACCTGACCCGCGTGCTGGCCGGCCCCGTGGCCAGTCGTTTTCTCGCCGGGCTGGGCGCGGACGTGTTGCGCATCGACTCGCCGACCTGGAACGAGCCGGGCGTGGTGCCGGAAATGACCCTGGGCAAACGCTGTGCGCGCCTGGACCTGAAAACCGCCGCAGACCGCCAGGTTTTCGAAGGGTTGCTCAAAGACACCGACATCCTGTTCCACGGTTACCGCGCCGATGCCCTCGAGCAATTGGGCTACACCGCCAGCGCATTGCAGCAGCTCGCCCCCGGCCTGATCGACGTGAGCCTCAACGCCTATGGCTGGAGCGGCCCGTGGCGCAATCGCCGGGGCTTCGACAGCCTGGTGCAGATGAGCTGCGGCATCGCCGACGCGGGCATGGTCTGGAAACACACGGATGAACCTGTGCCGCTGCCGTTGCAGGCGCTGGATCACGCCACCGGCTACTTGATGGCGGCCAGCGCGATCCAGGCCCTGCGCGAGCGCTTGGCGTCCGGCCGTGGCGGCTCGGCGCAATTATCGTTGGCGCGCACGGCAAAATGCTTGATGGAGGCCGGGCCGGTTCCGGAGCAACCGGCATTGCGGGCCGAAGCCCTCGAAGACCAGGGGCTGGTGGTGGAGCAAACCGCCTGGGGACCGGCGCACCGATTGCTCGCGCCGCTGACCATCAGCGGCACACCGTTGCAGTGGGATTTGCCGGCAGGGGAATTGGGGTCGCACCGGCCTCGCTGGTGACCTGAGACCGCCATCGCGGGCATGCCCGCGATGAGGCCCACACGATCAAGCCACCCAGCTCATAACGACAACACCCCGCTATACAGCCCATACGCCGCCAACCCCGCGCCCGCAATCACACAGGCGAAAATGCCTTTTTCCACATGGGTAAACAACGGCAGGCCCTGCTCGCGCTTGGCCAGGGCAAACAGCACCACGCCCGGCGCATACAGCAACGCCGACAGCAGCAAGTACTTCAGGCCCCCGGCGTACAGCAGCCACACCGCGTAGCCCAATGCAATCAGGCCCACCAGCAGATCTTTCAGACGCTGGCGCTGGGCGCCTTCGTAGGTTTCCCCGCGCCCGCTCAACAACACCGCGTAGGCCGCCGACCACAGGTAAGGCACCAGGATCATGGATGAAGCCAGGTAAATCAGGGTGGTGTAGGTGCTTTCGGAAAACAGCGTGATCACCAGGAATATCTGGATCATCACATTGGTCAGCCACAGCGCATTGACCGGCACCTGATTGGCGTTTTCCTTTTTCAGGAAGGCCGGCATGGTCTTGTCATGGGCCGTGGCGTAGAGGATTTCCGCGCAGAGCAGCGCCCATGACAACAACGCGCCCAGCAGCGATACCGCCAAACCGATGCTGATCAGCAGCGCGCCCCAGGGACCGACGATGTGCTCCAGCACGCCGGCCAGGGACGGGTTCTGCAATTGCGCCAGTTCCGCCTGGCTCATGATCCCCAGGGACAGCAGATTCACCAGCACCAGCAACGCCAGCACACCGAGAAACCCGATCACCGTGGCCCGGCCCACGTCCGAGCGCTTCTGCGCCCGCGCCGAGTACACGCTGGCGCCCTCAATGCCGATGAACACGAACACCGTGACCAGCATCATGTTGCGCACCTGATTCATCACACTGCCGAAATGCGGCTTGCCCAGGCCCCAGATGTCGGCGGTGAAGACATCGGCCTTGAACGCCACGCCGGCGATGACCACGAACATCAGCAGCGGCACGAGCTTGGCCACGGTGGTGATCTGGTTGATGAACGCCGCCTCCTTGATCCCGCGCATCACCAGAAAATGCACGGCCCACAGCAACACCGAGGCGCAGCCGATGGCCACAGGCGTATTGCCCTCACCGAATACCGGAAAAAAATAGCCGAGGGTGCTGAACAGCAACACGAAGTAACCGACGTTGCCCATCCACGCACTGATCCAGTAACCCCAGGCGGACGAGAAGCCCATGTAGTCGCCGAAACCGGCCTTGGCGTAGGCATACACCCCGGAATCCAGCTCGGGTTTGCGGTTGGCCAGGGTCTGGAACACAAATGCCAGGGTCAGCATGCCCACGGCGGTGATCGCCCAGCCGATCAATACCGCGCCGACTTCCGCGCGCGCGGCCATGTTTTGTGGCAGGGAAAAAATCCCGCCGCCGATCATGGAGCCCACCACCAGGGCGATCAAGGCGCTGAGTCGAAGCTTTTCAGACGATTGCGACATGAATTCTCCAGAATTAAAAGAACCACCGTGTACTCAACTAATTTACGCAGGCGCGTTAGCGTTTATCAGATATCGCGAATAAAACGCAGGCTCTAATAACCCAAAGGCATGTCAAAAAATAGAGTTTAGTCAAATTTATAAATTAAATAAGTATTGAACTTTAAGGTTTTGAGCGTCTTGCCAAGCCGGCCCGGAAAAAGTTTGCACATTCACCAAAAGGGACTAGCTTGAAACGTCCCGGCAATCAGGAAACCTTAACAATAAAAAAGCGCATAGAGGCTCTATGACGAGCGTCTTGGCGGCACTATCGCGCGCACGGCATTTTCACTCTAAGTCATTAATTCACAATGGAATGTGCCAATGATGTGATCTAAGTCAGCTGTTTGATTAGCGCACGGAATTATTCTGTGGTCTCTCTTCTCCTGCATTGGAGTCATACAATGTCTGAATCTGCCGGAAAACTTCGACTTGGCGCACTGGTTGCACTTGTCGTGGGTTCAATGATTGGCGGCGGGATCTTCTCTCTGCCGCAAAACATGGCGGCCAGCGCCGATGTCGGCGCCGTCCTGATTGGCTGGGTGATTACGGCTGTAGGCATGTTGACCCTGGCGTTTGTGTTCCAGACCCTGGCTAACCGCAAACCCGATCTCGACGGCGGCGTATATGCCTACGCCAAGGCCGGCTTCGGCGACTACATGGGCTTCTCGTCCGCCTGGGGTTACTGGATCAGCGCCTGGCTGGGCAACGTCGGCTACTTCGTGCTCTTGTTCAGCACCCTCGGCTACTTCTTCCCGATCTTTGGCGAGGGCAACACCCCGGCCGCGGTGATTGGCGCTTCGGTGCTGCTGTGGGCCGTGCATTTCCTGGTATTGCGCGGGATCAAGGAAGCGGCGTTCATCAACCTTGTGACCACCGTCGCCAAGGTCGTGCCGCTGGTGCTGTTCGTGCTGATCGCTGTATTCGCGTTCAAGCTGGACATCTTCACCGCTGACATCTGGGGCCTGAAAAACCCGGACCTGGGCAGCGTGATGAACCAAGTGCGCAACATGATGCTGGTCACCGTGTGGGTGTTCATCGGCATCGAAGGCGCAAGCATCTTCTCGGCGCGGGCCGAAAAACGCAGCGACGTGGGCAAGGCCACTGTGATCGGCTTTATCACCGTGTTGCTGTTCCTGATGCTGGTCAACGTGCTGTCCCTGGGCATCATGACCCAACCGGAACTGGCCAAGCTGCAGAACCCGTCGATGGCGGCCGTGCTGGAGCACGTCGTGGGCCACTGGGGCGCCGTGTTGATCAGCGTCGGCCTGGTCATCTCGCTGCTCGGCGCGCTGCTGTCGTGGGTGCTGCTGTGTGCGGAGATCATGTTCGCCGCCGCCAAGGACCACACCATGCCGGAGTTCCTGCGCCGCGAGAACGCCAACCACGTGCCGGCCAATGCCCTGTGGCTGACCAACGCTCTGGTCCAGGTGTTCCTGGTGATTACCCTGTTTTCCGCCAGCACGTACCTGTCGCTGATCTACCTCGCCACCTCGATGATCCTGGTGCCTTACCTGTGGTCGGCAGCTTATGCGCTGCTGCTGGCGGTACGTGGCGAGACCTACGAAAACGCCCCGGCCGAGCGCAGAAAGGACCTGATCATCGGCGCGATCGCGCTGATCTACGCGGTCTGGCTGCTCTACGCCGGCGGTACCAAATACCTGCTGCTCTCCGCCCTGCTCTATGCCCCTGGCGCGATCCTGTTCGCCAAGGCCAAGCATGAACTGGGCAAACCGATTTTCACCAACGTCGAGAAGCTGATTTTCGCTGCGGTGGTCGTTGGCGCCCTGGTGGCTGCCTATGGCCTCTACGCCGGCTTCCTGACTATGTAATTGTTGCTCACTGGAGGATCTGTAATGACCACGGAAAAAGTGAAGTACGGCGTACATTCCGAAGCCGGCAAACTGCGTAAAGTCATGGTGTGCTCCCCAGGTTTGGCCCACCAGCGGCTGACCCCCAACAACTGCGATGAACTGCTGTTCGATGATGTGCTGTGGGTGGCCCAGGCCAAGCGCGACCATTTCGACTTTGTCACCAAGATGCGCGAACGGGACATCGATGTGCTGGAAATGCACAACCTGTTGACCGATATTGTCGCCATCCCCGAAGCCCTGGACTGGATTCTGGAACGCAAGATCACCGCCAACCAGGTCGGCCTCGGCCTGATCAACGAAGTCGGCTCGTGGCTGCGCAGCCTGGAGCCGCGCAAAATCGCCGAGTTCCTGATCGGCGGCGTGTCGGCCGATGACCTGCCGGACAGCTTCGGTGGCAAGACCATCGAGATGTTCCGCGA
The DNA here is from genome assembly GCF_002028325.1 of Pseudomonas veronii. Classification (NCBI taxonomy): domain Bacteria; kingdom Pseudomonadati; phylum Pseudomonadota; class Gammaproteobacteria; order Pseudomonadales; family Pseudomonadaceae; genus Pseudomonas; species Pseudomonas veronii. The sequence goes on from NZ_CP018420.1 coordinate 5,446,162, forward strand.
TTTCCTCGGCCACTCCAGCTTCATCCTGCCGCCGCTGCCGAACACCCAGTTCACCCGCGACACCACCTGCTGGATCTTTGGCGGCGTGACGCTGAACCCGATGTACTGGCCGGCGCGACGCCAGGAAACCCTGCTGGCCAGCGCCATCTACAAATTCCACCCCGAGTTCACCAACGCCGACTTCCAGATCTGGTACGGCGACCCGGACCAGGACCATGGCAACGCCACCCTCGAAGGCGGTGACGTCATGCCGCTCGGCAACGGCGTGGTGTTGATCGGCATGGGCGAGCGTTCGTCGCGCCAGGCCATCGGCCAACTGGCGCTGAACCTGTTCAAGCACAAAGCCGTCGAGCGCGTCATCGTCGCCGGCCTGCCGAAATCCCGCGCCGCGATGCACTTGGATACCGTGTTCAGCTTCTGCGACCGCGACCTGGTCACCATCTTCCCCGAAGTGGTCAGCCAGATCGTCGCCTTCAGCCTGCGCCCGGACGACAGCAAGCCCGGTGGCATCGATGTGCGCCGTGAAGACGCAAGCTTCCTCGACGTGGTCGCCACCGCCCTCAAGCTCAAAACCCTGCGTGTGGTCGAAACCGGCGGCAACAGCTTCGCCGCCGAGCGCGAGCAGTGGGACGACGGCAACAACGTCGTGGCCCTGGAGCCTGGCGTGGTGATCGGCTACGACCGCAACACCTACACCAACACCCTGCTGCGCAAGTCCGGCGTGGAAGTCATCACCATCAGTGCCGGTGAACTCGGCCGTGGCCGTGGCGGCGGCCACTGCATGACCTGCCCGATCATCCGCGACCCTATCGACTATTAATTTCCAGGCCTTGGCCGCCGCCCACAAGGCGTCGGCCAAGGGGATAACCTGAACACAAGGAGATCCACCATGGCTTTCAACATGCGCAACCGCAGCCTGCTGTCGCTGATGCACCACACCAACCGCGAGCTGCACTACCTGCTGGACCTGTCCCGCGACCTCAAACGCGCCAAATACACCGGTACCGAGCGCGCGCACCTCAAGGGCAAGAACATCGCGCTGATCTTCGAAAAAACCTCGACCCGCACCCGCTGCGCCTTCGAAGTCGCGGCCCACGACCAGGGTGCCCACGTCACCTACATCGACCCGGTGTCGTCGCAGATCGGCCACAAAGAAAGCATGAAAGACACCGCCCGCGTCCTCGGTCGGATGTTCGATGCCATTGAATACCGTGGCTTCGAGCAGGAAATCGTCGAAGAACTGGCCAAGTTCGCCGGTGTGCCGGTGTTCAACGGCCTGACCGCCGAATTCCACCCGACCCAAATGATCGCCGACACCCTGACCATGCGCGAACACAGCGACAAGCCGCTGCATGACATCAGCTACGCCTACCTGGGCGACGCACGCTACAACATGGGCAACTCGCTGCTGATGATCGGCGCCAAGCTGGGCATGGACGTGCGTATCGGCGCGCCGAAAGCCCTGTGGCCCCACGAAGACTTCATCAAACAGTGCCAGGCCTTTGCCGAAGAAAGCGGCGCGCGCATCACCATCACCGAAGACCCTCTTGAAGCGGTGAAGGGCGTGGACTTCATCCACACCGATATCTGGGTGTCCATGGGTGAGCCAGTGGAAGCGTGGGACGAGCGTATCGAGCAACTGCTGCCGTACCAGGTCAACGCCAAGATGATGAAAGCCTCGGGCAACCCCCGGGTGAAGTTCATGCACTGCCTGCCGGCGTTCCATAACAGCGAAACCAAGGTTGGCAAGGACATCGCCACGCGTTATCCGAACCTGGCCAATGGCGTGGAAGTGACCGAAGAGGTGTTTGAATCCCCGGCCAACATTGCCTTTGAACAGGCGGAAAACCGCATGCATACCATCAAGGCGATCCTGGTGTCGGCGTTGGCGGATATCTGATTTCGACACAACGCCTACTGTAGGAACACGGTCAAAATGTGGGAGGGGCGGTGCGACGATTCGACTTGCCCCCGATAGCGGTGTATCAGTCGACACAAGTATTGAATGTTAGCCCGCCATCGGGAGCACGCTCCCTCCCACACTTAGTCCTGTGTTCACACGCTGAACTCTAGAAGGATTGCATTATGCGTATCGTCGTTGCACTGGGCGGTAACGCCCTGCTCCGCCGTGGTGAACCCATGACAGCGGACAACCAACGCGCCAATATCCGAATCGCTACCGAACAGATCGCCAAAATCCATTCCGGCAACGAACTGGTGATCGCCCACGGCAATGGTCCGCAAGTCGGCCTGCTGTCGTTGCAGGCAGCGGCCTACACCAGCGTCTCGCCGTACCCGCTGGACGTGCTCGGTGCCGAAACCGAAGGCATGATCGGTTACATCATCGAACAGGAACTGGGCAACCTGCTGGACTTCGAAGTCCCGTTTGCCACCCTGCTCACCCAGGTCGAAGTGGACGCCAACGACCCGGCCTTCAAAAAACCCAGCAAACCGATCGGCCCGGTGTACTCCCAGGCCGAAGCCGAGAAACTCGCCGCGGAGAAAGGCTGGACCATTGCCCCGGATGGCGATAAATACCGCCGCGTGGTGGCCAGCCCGCGGCCGAAACGCATCTTTGAAATTCGCCCGATCCAATGGCTGCTGGAGAAAGGCAGCATCGTGATCTGCGCCGGCGGTGGCGGTATCCCGACGATGTATGGCGAAGACGGCAAACTGCGCGGCATTGAAGCAGTCATCGACAAAGACCTGTGCTCATCGCTGCTGGCTTCGCAACTGGAAGCCGATTTGCTGGTGATCGCCACCGACGTCAACGCGGCGTTTATCGACTACGGCAAACCCACCCAGAAGGCTATCAGCCAGGCCCACCCGGACGACATGGAAAAACTCGGTTTCGCCGCCGGTTCCATGGGGCCCAAGGTCCAAGCGGCCTGCGAGTTCGCCCGCCAGACTGGCAAAACCGCGGTGATCGGTTCACTCTCGGACATCGAAGCCATCGTCCAGGGCACCGCCGGCACCCGTGTCAGCACAGCGACCCCTGGCATCCGTTATCTGTGAAGTTGAGGAGAAACGCCTATGGCTACCTTTGCACCCGGGCACTTGCACATCGAACGTCACGCGCTGCACGACGGCGACTACAGCTACAACCTGTGCATCGACTATGAAATCAGCCAGCATCCCAAGGAAGGCCAGGGGATGCTGTTCACCCTGCATGGGTCGGTGCAGGGCAAGGACCTCAAGGAAGAATTCTTCCTGCCCAAGGACCAGGCCTTCGACTTTGCCCGGCACGCGATGAATATCGCGCAGAAGTACGGGATGCCGAAGAGCGCGACACTCAATGGCGAGATGCACAAGCAGTACGACTCGATGTTCGAAGATGTGCGGCATCAGTTGAATGTGAAGCCCGGCGACCCCGTCAAACCCGAACACCTCGCATAACTCGGTCCAAATGTGGGAGGGGCAAGTCGAATCGTCGCACCGCCCCTCCCCCATTTTTGATCTCCCCCCCTGTCTGGCATACTTGCCGCCTCTCGCTCCCCAGAATTGTCAGCCGCCCCATGCGTATCCACGTCAGCTTCATCGACCGCGTCGGCATTACCCAGGAAGTCCTGGCCTTGCTCGGTGGGCGCAATCTCAACCTGGACGCGGTCGAGATGGTGCCGCCCAACGTCTACATCGACGCGCCGACCCTGAGCGCCGAAGTCCTCGAAGAGTTGCGGGACGCGCTGTTCAGCGTCAACGGCGTGCAGGCAGTGACCGTGGTGGACATCCTCCCCGGCCAACGCCGCCACCTGCAACTCGACGCCCTGCTGGCGGCCATGACCGACCCGGTGCTGGCCCTGGACAGCGCAGGCAAGATCCTGCTGGCCAACCCGGCGTTGATCGCCTTGTACGGTCGCGAACCGGCCGGCGAAAGCATCAGCGAACTGTTCAACGATCCGGCCTTGCTCGACACCTTGCTGGAGCAAGGCTTTCGCTTGCCTCTGCGCGAGATCAGCGTCAACGGCCAGACCTTGCTGCTGGAGGCGACGCCGATCACCGATGCCGGTGCCCTGCTCAGCCTCTACCAGCCCAACCGCATCGGCGAACAATTGTCGGCGCTGCACCACGACCATGCAGAAGGTTTCGATGCGCTGCTCGGCGAGTCGCCGGCGATCCGCACCCTCAAGGCGCGCGCGCAGCGTGTCGCGGTACTCGATGCGCCGCTGTTGATCCAGGGCGAGACCGGCACCGGCAAAGAGCTGGTGGCGCGGGCCTGCCACGCCATCAGCGCACGCTGCAGTGCGCCGTTCCTGGCGCTGAACTGCGCGGCGCTGCCGGAAAACCTCGCCGAAAGCGAACTGTTCGGCTACGCCCCCGGCGCCTTTACCGGGGCCCAGCGCGGCGGTAAGCCGGGGCTGATGGAACTGGCCAACCAGGGCACGGTGTTCCTCGATGAGATCGGCGAAATGTCGCCGTACCTGCAGGCCAAGCTGCTGCGCTTTCTCAACGACGGCAGCTTTCGCCGGGTAGGCGGCGACCGCGAAGTGAAGGTGAACGTGCGTATCCTCAGCGCCACCCACCGCGACCTGGAGAAGATGGTCGCCGAGGGCACCTTTCGCGAAGACCTGTTCTACCGCCTCAACGTCCTCAATGTCGAAGTGCCGCCCCTGCGCGAGCGCGGCCAGGACATCCTGCTGCTGGCGCGCTACTTCATGCAGCAAGCCTGCGCGCAGATCCAGCGCCCGGTCTGCCGCCTGGCCCCCGGCACTTACCCGGCCTTGCTCGGCAACCGCTGGCCGGGCAACGTGCGGCAGTTGCAGAACGTGATCTTCCGCGCCGCCGCCATCTGTGAAAGCAGCCTGGTGGACATCGGCGACCTGGACATCGCCGGCACCTCGGTCGCACGTCAGAGCGACAGCGAAATCACCAGCCTGGAACAGTCCGTGGAAGACTTCGAACGCAGCCTGCTGGAGAAGCTCTACGCCAGCTACCCCTCGACCCGCCAGTTGGCAAGCCGCCTGCAAACCTCCCACACCGCTATCGCCCATCGCCTGCGCAAATACGGCATCCCCAACAAACCCTGAGCGGGGCGCTGTCCACTGTAGGAGCGAGCTTGCTCGCGAAAAACCCAAGGGCACCGCGTTCATCCAGGCTTCCCACATCATCGTTGACGATCTTCGCGAGCAAGCTCGCGCCTACAGGGCTCGCATTCCAAATTGGGTCTGAGAACGACATCAACTGTACTGAAAGCGCTACAGCGTAACGATATCGCTACAACCCTGCTTTTTGCGCGCCATGCAAGGCTTTGATCCACATAGGCTTTTTTTCCAGCGCCGAACTGTAGCGAAATCGCTACAACCTCAGCCGGCAACGCATTCGTCATTTTTATCAAGTCATTGATTTATAAACACTTAATGACATTGGCCGCGATATTGCTAAGCAACTCCCCATTATTCCAATCCCGTCCACCAGACGAATCTGGCCCCGAGGAGTTTCCATGAGCGAGTTGCGTTTCACTGAAGATCACGAATGGCTGCGCGCCGAAGCTGACGGCAGCGTCACCGTGGGTATCACCGCATTCGCGCAAAATGCGCTGGGTGATGTGGTTTTCGTGCAACTGCCAGAGTTGCAGGCTTACGAAAAAGGCGCCGAGGCGTCCACCGTCGAGTCAGTCAAAGCCGCCAGCGGCGTGTACATGCCCCTGGACGGTGAAGTGCTCGAAGTGAACGCCGAGCTGGAGGGCCGCCCGGAACTGGTCAACGAAGACCCGATGGGCGAAGGCTGGTTCTTCCGCTTTAAACCCGCCGATGCCAACGCAGTGACTACGCTGTTGGATCAGGATGCGTATGACCGCCTGATCAAAGCCACCGCCGAAGCCTGAGGAGCGCGCCATGACGATCAACTTGAGCACCGCCAACGAATTCATCGCCCGCCACATCGGCCCGCGCCAGGAAGATGAGCAGCAGATGCTCGCCAGCCTGGGCTTCGACTCCCTGGAAGCCCTGAGCGCCAGTGTGATCCCGGAAAGCATCAAGGGCACCAGCGTGCTCGGCCTGGAAGATGGCTTGAGCGAAGCCGAGGCCCTGGCCAGGATCAAAGCCATCGCCAGCCAGAACCAACTGTTCAAGACCTACATCGGCCAGGGCTACTACAACTGCCACACGCCGTCGCCGATCCTGCGCAACCTCCTCGAAAACCCGGCCTGGTACACCGCCTACACCCCGTACCAACCGGAAATTTCCCAGGGCCGCCTGGAAGCGCTGCTGAATTTCCAGACCCTGATCAGCGACCTCACCGGCCTGCCGATCGCCAACGCTTCGCTGCTCGACGAAGCCACCGCCGCCGCCGAAGCCATGACCTTCTGCAAGCGCCTGAGCAAGAACAAGGCCAGTAATGCCTTCTTCGCCTCGATCCACAGCCACCCGCAGACCCTCGACGTGCTGCGCACCCGTGCCGAGCCGCTGGGCATCGACGTGGTGGTGGGCGATGAACGCGAACTGAGTGATGTCAGCCCGTTCTTCGGCGCCCTGCTGCAATACCCGGCCAGCAACGGCGACGTGTTCGACTATCGCGAGCTGACCGAACGCTTCCACGCCGCCAACGCCCTGGTGGCCGTGGCCGCCGACCTGCTGGCCCTGACCGTGCTGACCCCGCCGGGTGAGTTCGGCGCCGACGTGGCCATCGGCAGCGCGCAACGCTTCGGCGTCCCGCTGGGCTTCGGCGGCCCGCACGCGGCGTACTTCTCCACCAGGGATGCGTTCAAGCGCGACATGCCGGGCCGCCTGGTCGGTGTTTCGGTCGACCGCTTCGGCAAGCCGGCCTTGCGCCTGGCCATGCAGACCCGCGAGCAACATATCCGCCGCGAGAAAGCCACCAGCAACATCTGCACCGCCCAGGTCCTGCTCGCCAACATCGCCAGCATGTACGCCGTGTACCACGGCCCCAAAGGCCTGACCCAGATCGCCCAGCGCATTCACCAGTTGACCGCGATCCTGGCCAACGGCCTGCGCGCCCTGGGCCTGAAAGTCGAGCAAGAACACTTCTTCGACACGCTGACCCTCAACACCGGCACCCGCACCGCCGCCCTGCACGACCAGGCCCGCGCCCAGCGCATCAACCTGCGTGTGGTCGACGCCGAACGTCTCGGCCTGTCGGTCGACGAAACCACCACCCAGGCCGATATCGAAACCTTGTGGGCACTGTTTGCCGACGGTAAAGCCCTGCCGGACTTCGCCGCCAAGGTCGAAGGCAGCCTGCCGGCCGCGCTGCTGCGTCAGTCGCCGATCCTGACCCACCCGGTGTTCAACCGTTATCACTCGGAAACCGAGCTGATGCGCTACCTGCGCAAGCTGGCCGACAAGGACCTGGCGCTGGACCGCACCATGATCCCGCTGGGCTCCTGCACCATGAAGCTCAACGCCGCCAGCGAAATGATCCCGGTGACCTGGGCCGAATTCGGTGCCCTGCACCCGTTCGCCCCGGCCGAACAAAGCGCCGGCTACCTGCAATTGACCTCCGACCTGGAAGCCATGCTCTGCGCGGCCACCGGCTACGACGCCATCTCGCTGCAACCGAACGCCGGTTCCCAGGGCGAATACGCGGGCTTGTTGGCGATTCGCGCCTATCACCAGAGCCGTGGCGATCAGCACCGCGATATCTGCCTGATCCCGTCGTCGGCCCACGGCACCAACCCGGCCACCGCCCACATGGCCGGCATGCGCGTGGTGGTGACCGCTTGCGACGCGCGCGGCAACGTCGACATCGAAGACCTGCGCGCCAAAGCCATCGAGCACCGCGACCACCTCGCCGCGCTGATGATCACCTACCCGTCGACCCACGGCGTGTTCGAAGAAGGTATCCGCGAAATCTGCGGGATCATTCACGACAACGGCGGCCAGGTATACATCGACGGCGCCAACATGAACGCCATGGTCGGCCTGTGCGCGCCGGGCAAGTTTGGCGGCGACGTCTCGCACCTGAACCTGCACAAGACCTTCTGCATCCCCCACGGCGGCGGCGGCCCGGGCGTTGGCCCGATCGGCGTCAAATCCCACCTGGCCCCATTCCTGCCCGGCCACGCGGCCATGGCACGCAAGGAAGGCGCGGTGTGCGCGGCGCCGTTCGGCAGCGCGAGCATCCTGCCGATCACCTGGATGTACATCAGCATGATGGGCGGCGCGGGCCTCAAGCGCGCTTCGCAGCTGGCGATCCTGAACGCCAACTACATTTCCCGTCGCCTGGAAGAGCACTACCCAGTGCTCTACACCGGCAGCAACGGCCTGGTGGCGCATGAATGCATCCTGGACTTGCGCCCGTTGAAAGACAGCAGCGGCATCAGCGTGGATGACGTGGCCAAGCGCCTGATCGACTTCGGCTTCCACGCGCCGACCATGTCGTTCCCGGTGGCCGGCACCTTGATGATCGAGCCGACCGAAAGCGAATCCAGGGAAGAACTGGACCGCTTCTGCGACGCGATGATCGCCATCCGCGAAGAAATCCGCGCGGTGGAAAACGGCACCTTGGACAAGGACGACAACCCGCTGAAAAACGCCCCACACACCGCGGCGGAACTGGTGGGCGAATGGAGCCACCCTTACAGCCGTGAACAAGCGGTGTACCCGCTGGCGTCGTTGATCGACGGCAAGTACTGGCCGCCGGTCGGCCGGGTCGACAACGTGTTCGGCGATCGCAACCTCGTGTGCGCCTGCCCTTCGATCGAGAGCTACGCATAACCTGGTCAAGAATGTGGGAGGGGGCTTGCTCCCGATGGCAGAGTGTCAGTTGATAGATCTGGTGACTGACACCCCCTCATCGGGGGCAAGTCGAATCGTCGCACCGCCCCTCCCACACTTGACCGCGTATGACCTCAAGAATAATAAGAACCTGGAGAACAACTCATGTCGTTAAGCGTGTTCGACCTGTTCAAGATTGGCATCGGCCCCTCCAGCTCCCACACCGTCGGCCCGATGCGCGCCGCCGCGCGCTTTGTCGAGGGCTTGCGCCGTGACGACCTGCTGAGCGCCACCACCTGCGTCAAGGTGGAACTCTACGGCTCACTCGGCGCCACCGGCAAAGGCCACGGCAGCGACAAGGCCGTGTTGCTCGGCCTGGAAGGCGAACACCCGGACACCGTGAACACAGAAACCGTCGCCACGCGCCTGGCACAGATGCGCAGCGCCGGCCGTTTGAACCTGCTCGGCGAACACAGCATTGCGTTCAACGAGAAAGAACACCTGGCGATGATTCGCAAACCCCTCGCCTATCACCCCAACGGCATGATCTTCCGTGCCTTCGACGCCGCCGGCATCCAGATCCGCAGCCGCGAGTACTACTCGGTGGGCGGTGGCTTTGTGGTAGATGAAGACGCTGCCGGCGCCGACCGGATCGTCGAAGACGCCACGCCGCTGACCTTCCCGTTCAAGAGCGCCAAGGACTTGCTCGGTCATTGCGCCACCTACGGGCTGTCCATCAGCCAGGTGATGCTGACCAATGAAAGTGCCTGGCGCCCCGAAGCCGAAACCCGCAACGGCCTGCTGAAGATCTGGCAGGTGATGCAGGACTGTGTGGACGCTGGCTGTCGCAATGAAGGGATCTTGCCGGGAGGCTTGAAGGTCAAGCGTCGTGCCGCCGCCCTGCATCGCCAGCTGTGCAAGAACCCGGAGTCGGCCCTGCGCGACCCGTTGTCGGTACTCGATTGGGTCAACCTGTACGCGTTGGCGGTCAACGAAGAAAACGCCAACGGTGGGCGCGTGGTCACCGCGCCCACCAACGGTGCGGCCGGGATTGTGCCGGCGGTGCTGCATTACTACATGCGCTTTATCCCCGGCGCGAGTGAAGACGGCGTAGTGCGCTTTCTGCTCACCGCCGCCGCGATCGGGATTCTGTACAAGGAAAACGCGTCGATCTCCGGTGCCGAGGTTGGCTGCCAGGGTGAAGTCGGCGTGGCCTGCTCGATGGCCGCCGGAGCGCTGTGCGAAGTGTTGGGCGGCAGCGTGTCCCAGGTCGAAAACGCCGCCGAGATCGGCATGGAACACAACCTCGGGCTGACGTGCGACCCGATCGGCGGCCTGGTGCAAGTGCCCTGCATCGAGCGCAATGCCATGGGCTCGGTCAAAGCCATCAACGCAGTGCGTATGGCCTTGCGCGGCGATGGGCAGCATTTTGTGTCCCTCGACAAGGTCATCCGCACCATGCGCCAGACCGGCGCCGACATGAAAAGCAAATACAAGGAAACCGCCCGTGGCGGTTTGGCGGTCAACATTATCGAGTGCTGACGCTTAGAAGCGCGTCCGCACGTTTTTCAGGAGCTGAATATGTCCACCGAAACCCTGTTGAAAACCCCGTTGCACGCGCTGCACATCGAACTCGGCGCGCGCATGGTGCCCTTCGCCGGCTACGACATGCCGGTGCAATACCCATTGGGCGTGATGAAAGAACACCTGCACACCCGTGATCAGGCCGGGCTGTTCGACGTGTCTCACATGGGCCAGATCCGCCTGACCGGCGCCAATGCCGCCAAGGCCCTGGAAACCCTGGTGCCGGTGGATATCATCGACCTGCCCGTAGGCATGCAGCGCTATGCCATGTTCACCAACGAGCAGGGCGGTATTCTCGACGACCTGATGGTGGCCAACCTGGGGAACGACGAGCTGTTCCTGGTGGTCAACGCGGCCTGCAAGGACCAGGACCTGGCGCACCTGCGTGCCAGGATTGGCGACCAGTGCAGCATCGAGCCGCTGTTCGAAGAACGCGCCCTGCTCGCCCTGCAAGGCCCGGCAGCGGTAAAAGTGCTGGCACGCCTGGCCCCTGAAGTGACCAAGATGACCTTCATGCAATTCACGTCCCTGCGCCTGCTGGGCGTGGACTGCTACGTCAGCCGCTCCGGCTACACCGGTGAAGACGGCTTCGAGATCTCGGTGCCCGCCACCCACGCCGAAAGCCTGGCCCGCAGCCTGCTGGCCGAGACCGAAGTCCAGGCCATCGGCCTGGGCGCCCGCGACTCGCTGCGCCTGGAAGCCGGCCTGTGCCTGTATGGCCACGACATGAACACCGACACCACCCCGATCGAAGCCAGCCTGCTCTGGGCGATCTCCAAGGCCCGTCGCGCCGACGGCGCTCGTGCCGGTGGCTTTCCCGGCGCCGACCGGATCTTTACCCAGCAGCAAGCCGGTGTGAGCCGCAAACGTGTCGGCCTGCTGCCTCAGGAGCGCACACCCGTGCGTGAAGGTGCGGAAATCGTCGACGAACACGGCACCGTGGTCGGCAGCGTCTGCAGCGGCGGCTTTGGCCCGAGCCTCGGCGGCCCGTTGGCGATGGCCTACCTGGACAGCGCGTTCACTGCGTTGGATACCGAAGTTTCTGCACTGGTGCGTGGGAAAAAGGTGCCACTTCGTGTAAGTAAAATGCCATTTGTGCCGCAACGGTACTACCGCGGCTGATTGATTGTTTCTATAAGTAACGCGGTTGCGTTAACGCGCACTAATCTGTAACGCAACCGCCATAAAACAGTGCATTGACGATAGTCATTGTTATAGGGGTCAACCTATAACAAGTGACCATTTCTATCGAATAAGTCGTCCGCCCATTGTTCCCCCAAGTGCCACAAAGCCGAGCAAAAGCTGGGCTTTGCGCAGGGCTTGTTTTTTCTCCATTAGTTGACGTAGAGTTTGCTCACTGTGTTTGCATGGGTCGCTTGGAACCTGGACCTGGGCAGTAGCCAAAGTTTGCTACAACCCGTTCGACGTCTCTTACTTTCCTGCAACCCAGCCCAGTACTCTTTCATGCGAAAGGGGCTGTCATTCATTTTTAGCGTCAAGGAAATAAGAAAATGTCGGATAAACGTCAGAGCGGTACCGTCAAGTGGTTTAACGACGAGAAAGGGTTTGGTTTTATCACTCCAGAAAGCGGTCCGGATCTGTTCGTGCATTTCCGCGCTATTCAGGGCAACGGCTTCAAGAGCCTGAAAGAAGGCCAGAAAGTGTCTTTCGTCGCCGTGCAAGGCCAGAAAGGCATGCAGGCTGACGAAGTGATCGCCGAAGGCTGATCCCTCCTGCGACAAAAAGCCCCTGATGGTGACATCAGGGGCTTTTTTATGGGCGCGGTAAGGGCATTGCGCCGTAAAATGCTTTTTTTCTTCAGAGAGCCGGCCATGTCCAAACCCCTGCTGAGCCCCCAAGGCGAATTCCCCGCCGTTGGCCTGGGCCGTCGTCTGGCAGCGATGTTCTATGACTTCCTCCTCTGCACGGCGCTACTGATTGTCACGGCCTTTCTCTACAAGCTGGTGTGGATCGCATTCGTGGGCGAAGCCAAAATGCGTACCCTCACCGAATCCGGCGCGCTGGACGGCGACCCGCTGCTGTCGACGATTCTGTTCTTCGTGCTGTTTGGCTTCTTCGCCAAGTTCTGGACCCATTCCGGGCAGACCCTGGGCATGCAGGTGTGGGGCGTGCGCGTACAGAACGCCGACGGCTCGCGGATCAGCCTGTGGCAGGCGCTGTTGCGCTTCGTGGTGTCGATTGCATCGTGGTTGTGCGTGGGGCTGGGGTTTATCTGGTCACTGTTCGACAAGCAGAAACGCAGCTGGCACGACATTTATTCTGACACGCAGTTGGTGCAGGTTCCGAAGCGGAAAAAATAACGCCCTGCTGGTGCGGATCAAAATGTGGGAGGGGGCAAGCCCCCTCCCACATGTTCGACCGGGTCAGGCGTTGCCGGCCAGCTTCAGGCGCGCAGCCTGGGTGAAGTCCAACATGCGCTTGAGCGGGCGCACCGCCTGCGGGATCACCGAAGGCTCGACGAAGATCTCGTTACTGCCCTCACGCAGGCACTGCAGCGTGCGCTCCAGCGTATTCATCGCCATCCACGGGCAGTGCGCGCAACTGCGGCACGCCGCGCCGTTGCCGGCGGTAGGCGCTTCGACGAAGACCTTGTCCGGGCACAGCTGCTGCATCTTGTAGAAAATGCCGCGGTCGGTGGCGACAATGAACGTTTTGTTCGGTAAACGCTGAGCGGCGGCAATCAGTTGGCTGGTGGAACCCACTGCATCCGCCAGTTCGATCACCGAGGTCGGGGATTCCGGGTGGACCAGGATCGCCGCGTCCGGGTACAGCGCCTTCATGTCTTCCAGCTGCTTGGACTTGAACTCTTCGTGGACGATGCACGCACCGTCCCACAGCAGCATGTCGGCACCGGTCTGGCGCTGAATGTAAGTACCCAGGTGCTTGTCCGGCCCCCAGATAATGGTCTCGCCGTTGTCCATCAGGCTTTCGACGATTTCCAGCGCGCAACTGGAAGTCACCACCCAGTCCGCCCGCGCCTTGACCGCCGCCGAGGTGTTGGCATACACCACCACCGTGCGTTCGGGGTGTTGATCGCAGAACGCGGAAAACTCCTCCACCGGACAGCCCAGGTCGAGGGAGCACGTGGCTTCCAGGGTCGGCATCAGGATGCGTTTTTCGGGGGTAAGGATTTTGGCCGTCTCGCCCATGAAACGCACACCGGCGACCAGTACGGTCTTGGCCGGGTGAGCAGCGCCGAAGCGTGCCATTTCAAGGGAGTCGGAGACACAGCCGCCGGTTTCTTCGGCCAGGGCCTGAATCACCGGGTCGCAATAGAAGTGGGCGACCAGCACCGCGTCCTGAGCTTTGAGCTCGGCGGCGATGGCGGTACGCAGGCTAGCTTCTTCCTCGGCACTGAGGGCCTTGGGCTGCTTGGCGTCGAGGTGGGCTTGAACCAGAAGGCGTTCGGAAATTTGCGTCATGTTCGCAAGACCTGCAGGCGCCGTTGCGCGAAAGTCGAGTGTACCACCGGCTCTGGAGCCCTTCAGGCGCCGCCGGACGAAGTGATGATGTCATCAAGCACGGGTTAAGGTGAAGCTGCGCAAGGCTACAGAATATCGAATGGATTCAAAAGCCTAATCTGGCATGGCGCGACGCATCTGTCAGGCAAAAAAAAACGCGAAGGCGCATCACTGGGGCTGCGCGCGTTGACCACGATGAACCTCAGCGCATCAGCACATCCGGATCATCCTGCAACAGGACTGAGTCATGCATCTTCGCCAATGCATCCTTCAACGTCGACTGCTCCAGCGCATCCTTGGATTTTTTGCTTTCCCTGCCCGCGTGTTCGAGCAGCGCCAGGTAGTCACGCTTGGATGAGCCTTCCTTCGGCACCACGGTGTCTTCTACCAGGTTGGCCATCACATACTTCTGCGTGTGGGTATTCTGGGAAGCCGACTGTGTGACGGAAGCACGGGGCAATTGGCTGTCTGTATAGGCAAAGCTCGCGGTGCTGCTGGCCCTGTCCTGTACTTGCACATACAGGTAATTCTGCGATTCGCGACTGCCATCAAACACCGGCGGTTTCCCACCATCAAGGCCTTTGTGGAAGCTCGCCGAAAGCACCGATTGCTGGTTCTGTGTGACGCTGCGATCCGCGCTGCTGCGACCATTAACCTGGTTTTTTTGCGACACATTGTAAGAAAAGCTGTCGACCTCTGAAGGGCGTATCGGGTTGGAGCTGTCTACGGCCTGCTTGATGGAAGCCTTGAAGTCCGCCAGACCGGTCAGCAAGCCTTTATCGCTCCCGGCCCGGTCGGCCGTGGTGTTGAGCACCGACTGTGAAATGTCCGCGCCGCCGCCTTTGGCGAACTGCGCCACCAATGCTGCCCCCAAGCCGCTGTAGCGACTGGCCGTGGAGGTCGAGTTAAAGCGGGTGTTGATGATCTTGCTGACTGCGTCCTGGCTGCTATTTTCCCAGGCCCGCACACTTTCCCGACCCGGCATTTGCCCGTCTCGGGAGTAGATATCAACGACATCGGCAGCCGGATTACCGAGGCTGACCACCGACGCTGGTCGCACCGGCAAGACATCGACAGTGTTCGCCGAAATGGCGAGCGGTGTGGCTACAGCGCGAACAATGAGGGGATTGCTAGCGATGATCGGAGTTAGCGTAGTCATGACAGTCCATGTCTTGAAAGCTTAGCCTCCAATCTAGCCAAGATACGCCGCGTATTGACAGCATTAAAGCCGAAATAAGTGGCAAAGAGCCACATCAAAAAAACCGCCTCTTTACCGCATCACGCAGACTCAGGAGCTGTAAGTCAACGCCACACATACCGCGCGATCGCTCGTAGGAATATGTACAGAACGTGCCGGCATTATCCAATGCCTTCCCACAGCAAAAGCAGTGCAGTGCGTAAGGAAGTCGCTGGTGGGGGGAGGTATCTTAATGACATGATGAAGGCCATTTAACCCGCTCGGCCAAACTCAAATGAATAGCACCGTCGGGATGGGCTCTGAGGTCAGCGAACTGGCCACCTCCGGCCTGAGCCAAAACGAAGCGTTCACCGAGCGCGTACTGGCCAGCATCAACGATTGCATCCAAGTACTCGATCTCGATGCCCGCCTCACGTTCATGAGCGAAGGCGGCCGAAACATCATGGAGGTCAGTGACTTCAACACCATCCGTGGCTGCTCCTGGCCCGATTTCTGGCAGGATCAAGGCAACCTAGACGCCAAGGCCGCCGTACAGGCCGCCAGAAACGGCGAGAGCGCCAGCTTTATCGGCCCGGCCCAGACCCTGGCCGGTAACCTGAAGTGGTGGCATGTACAGGTGAGCCCGATCCTGGGCAGTAACGGCCGGCCGGAACAGATCCTCTGCGTATCCCGCGACATCACGGCCCTGCGTGAAGCCGAAGAAGCACTGCGCAAGCTCAACGAGTCCCTGGAACAGCGGGTGGTGGAACGCACCCGCGACCGCGACCGCATCTGGCGCCTGTCCCCGGACCTGATGCTGGTGGCCCAACTCGACGGCGTGATCTCCGCCGTCAACCCAGCCTGGACTCGCATGCTCGGCCACGCCGAACACGACTTGGTGGGCAGCCAGTTGCTTGCCCTGGTTCACCCGGACGACTTGGCCGACTCCGCATCGGCAGTCAGCCGCCTGGGAGACGGCAAGAACTTCCCCAACTTCAAGAACCGTTACCGCCACCAGGATGGCAGCTATCGCATGATCGCCTGGACCGCCGTACCCGACAGCGACTACATCCATGCGGTGGGCCGGGATATCCAGGCCGAAGAAGAAGCCAAGGACGCCCTGCGCCTGTCGGAAGATGCCTTGCGCCAATCCCAGAAACTGGAAACCATTGGCCAACTTACCGGCGGCGTCGCACACGACTTCAATAACCTGCTGACGGTAATCAAATCCTGCGCCGACCTACTCAAGACCCCATCCCTGAGCGAAGTGCGGCGCATCAAATACATCGATGCCATCGCCAGCACCGTCGACCGCGCCGCCCGCCTGACCGCGCAACTGCTGACCTTCGCCCGCCGCCAGGCCCTGCGCCCGGAAGTATTCAATGTCGGCGACAGCGTGTTGCGGGTGGGCGAGATGATGGACAGCCTGACTGGCTCGCGGATCAAGGTCACCATCGAAGTGCCGGATGAGCCCTGCTTTATAAACGCCGATGAAAGCCAGTTCGATACCGCACTGGTGAACATGGTGGTCAATGCGCGGGATGCCATGGCCGGCAATGGCCACTTGACCATCCAGGTCGCGACAGCCGCCTGGCTGCCGTCGGTGCGCGCCCACCCGGGGCGGGTCGCCGACTACGTGACCATCGCATTGAGCGACACCGGATCAGGCATTGCGCCGGAAAAACTCGACGCCATCTTCGAACCCTTCTACACCACCAAAGGCATCGGCCAAGGCACCGGGCTGGGCTTGTCGCAAGTGTTCGGCTTTGCCAAACAGTCGGGCGGGGAGATTCTGGTGCAGAGCGAACGCGGCAAAGGCAGCCAGTTTACGTTGTACCTGCCCAAGGTCGAGGCCAGCACGATCCCGACCGCCCAGGACAACCATCGCGTACCGATCGTCTCGAACTTGTGCGTGCTGATGGTCGAGGACAATGCTGACGTTGGCCTCTACACCTCGCAGACCCTGGAACAGATGGGCTTTCACGTGTTGTGGGTGCCGGACGCCAAGAGCGCACTGGAAGCCCTGGCCCCCAACCCGGAAAGTTTCCAGGTGGTGTTCTCCGACATCTCCATGCCCGGCATGAGCGGCCTGGAACTGCTCGACGCGATCGAGGCGCTCTATCCATGGCTGCCGGTGGTGCTCACCACCGGCTACAACGACGAATACGCGCGCATTGCCCAAGAAGAAGCCAAGCGTTTTGTACTGCTGCAGAAACCCTATGCCACCGAGACGCTGGCCTTGCTCCTGCAAAAGGTCGTCAAGGGCCGTCTGGGCGGCTTGATGGGGGTGGAGTAGGTCGACGCGACTTTAGGATCAGCACGCTGTCGCCTTTCAGCATCGGAAGGCGGGTTGCATGTGGTGGGACTTGGCAGCTTACACGGGCTTTTCACAAGGCAAAAAAAAACCCGGAAATCCTCACTTGCGTGGGCCTTCCGGATTTTCTAAACCGCCAAAAATGGTGGGTCGTGTGGGATTCGAACCTACGACCAATTGGTTAAAAGCCAACTGCTCTACCAACTGAGCTAACGACCCGCTGTGTTGTGGCGCGTATAATACTGATTTCTAAGGATTATTCAACACCTTATTTTAAATAAATCAAAAATAACGCGTTGGGTCCGTAATTCCGGCCATTTTGAAGCCTTCTGCACGCAGTCGGCAGCTGTCGCATTTCCCACAAGCACGGCCGTCATCGTCTGCCTGATAGCAGGAAACAGTCAGCGAATAATCGACGCCAAGCCCTACGCCAGCCTTCACGATATCGGCCTTGCTGAGGTTTTGCAGCGGCGCCAGGATACGGAAGCCCTGCCCCTCTACCCCGGCCTTGGTCGCCAGGTTGGCCATGCGTTCGAACGACTCGATGAACTCTGGGCGGCAGTCCGGGTAGCCGGAATAATCCACTGCGTTGACGCCGATGAAGATATCGCGGGCATTCAGCACTTCCGCCCAGCCAAGGGCCAGGGACAGGAACACGGTGTTGCGCGCCGGGACGTAGGTGATCGGGATGCCTTCGCTGGGTGCTTCCGGCACGTCGATGCTGCTGTCGGTGAGCGCCGAGCCGCCGATGCCGTTGAGATTCAGGCCAATGACCTTGTGCTCGGCCACACCCATGTCGCGGGCGACGCGGGCAGCGGCGTTCAGCTCGGCGCGATGGCGCTGGCCGTAGTCGAAGCTCATGGTGTAGCAGGTGTAGCCTTCAGCCTGCGCCATGGCCACCACCGTGGCGGAGTCGAGGCCGCCGGACAGCAGGATTACCGCACGTTTTTGATCAATCGGTTGTTCAGTCATTTCAGCGTCCTGGCTCGTCGTTCCAAAGGTATTTATGCAGTTGCAGTTGCAGACGGACCGGTAGGTTATCAGCCACCACCCAGTCGGCCAGGTCGCGTGCGTTCAGGTCGTGATGGCTTGGAGAGAACAGCACCTCGCCCGCGCGGCGGTCCAGGCCGTACTGGATCAGCTTGGAGCTCGCCCAGTCGTAATCGTCGCGGGAACAGATCACGAACTTGACTTGGTCGTTGGCCGTCAGCAGGTCCAGGTTCTCGTAGAGGTTGCGATGCGCCTCTTTGGAGCCAGGGGTCTTGAGATCGACCACTCGGCTTACACGCGGGTCCACCGCGGAAATATCCAGGGCGCCGCTGGTTTCCAGGGACACCTCGTAACCGG
Source organism: Pseudomonas veronii (assembly GCF_002028325.1). NCBI lineage: Bacteria > Pseudomonadati > Pseudomonadota > Gammaproteobacteria > Pseudomonadales > Pseudomonadaceae > Pseudomonas > Pseudomonas veronii. The sequence goes on from NZ_CP018420.1 coordinate 5,464,738, forward strand.
CGTCACACAGCTGCTTGAGCAAAGGGATGGCGTTGGGTTGCGCCAGCGGCTCACCGCCGGTCACGCAGACGTAGCGCGGCCGGTAACCGGCAACCTGTTCAAGGATGTCTTCAAGGGTTCGCACGGTGCCGCCACTGAAGGCGTAGGCGCTGTCACAGTACTGGCAACGCAGAGGGCAACCGGTCAGGCGCACAAATACTGTGGGCAGGCCGGCCGTTCGCGTTTCACCCTGTAACGAGTAAAAAACTTCGGTGATGCGTAATGTGTCTTGCATAGTCGCCACGGGCGTAACAGCTAAACAGGCTGTCCGCCTCCGTCAGGCACTTCAAGGAATTCCGCCAACGCGTAAACCCCAGGAAGCGTGTTTCATAAAAGGGCGTGGATTCTAACGAAAAAACCCGCGCCAGGCGCGGGTTTCTTCTAAACGGACAGCATCGCTTACAAGCGCTGCAGGTCGCGTTGAGCCAACTGGGCAGCGGAAGTCCCCGGATACTGGGCAACGACCTGCTGCAGAATGCCTTTGACCTTGTCGGTGTGACCCAGGCGGCGTTCTACGTCAGCGAGTTTGTACAGCGAATCCGGCACCTTGGCGTGCTTGGGGTACAGCTGGCTGACCTTGGCAAATGCCTGGCCAGCCCCCTGCAGATCACCCTTTGCCAGGTTTACCTCACCCAGCCAGTACTGGGCGTTGCCCGCGTACTGACTGTTTGGGTAACGACCGAGGAATGCGGTGAAGGCCTTGCTGGCCTTGTCGAAATCCTTGGCCTTGATCAGGTCGAAGGCTGCATCGTAATACAGTTTTTCCTTCGCCGGATCACCCGGTTCGCTGCTGGCGGCAGGGGCTGCGGCGGCGGCCCCTGCTGCAGCACCACCGGCGGCGGCACTTGGCGCGCCACCGGCAGAAGAATTATCAGGAGTAGCGGCAGGTGTAACGCCGGCTCCTATGCGTCGATCAAGATCCTGGTATCGCTCCAGGCCTTCTTGCTTCAGCTGGTTCACTTGATTCTGCAGAACTTCAATGGCGCCTTGTTGCTGCGACAATTGATCCTGCATGCGTTGCAACTGGTTGAACAGTTCGCCCTGTGCCGAGGGAGCGGACGTAGCCGCCCCCCCAGCATAGGCGCCGTTCGTGCCATAACCTGCTGGCGGATAACTGCTCCCGCTATTGTTATAGCCTGAGTTGCTATCTTCCACAGGAACCGCAGCCCACACCGCAAGCGGCGCGAGGCTGAGAGCCAATACAGTTAGAGCACGACGGCACGTTCGCATGACGAATTACTTACGCAGTTCGACGCGACGGTTTTGAGCCCAGGACTGCTCGTCGTGGCCAGTAGCAACTGGACGCTCTTTACCGTAGGAAACCAGTTCCAGTTGGCCTGGAGCAACACCTTGCAGTACCAGATAGCGCTGAACGGCTTTCGCACGACGCTCGCCCAGTGCCATGTTGTACTCGCGAGTACCACGTTCGTCGGTGTTACCTTCCAGAACAACGCGAGCGCCGTTAGCTTTCAGGTCCTTCGCGTGAACGTCCAGAGCGCGCATGGCTTCTGGTTTCAGGTCCGAACTGTCGTATTCGAAGTAGAAAGTGGTGATTGCGCGCAGAGCAGCTTCTTCGCTCAGGGAGCCGTCAACTGCACCAGTGTTGGCGCCATAACCAGCGTTTGGATCAACAGCTGCGCCTTCACCGGCATTGTCGCCGCCTTTAGACGAGCAACCAACGGCTACGGACAGAGCCAGAGCCAGAGCAGCAAACTTACCAAACTTCAGCATTTCCATCGTGAAACTCCTAATGAACCCCAGTGTGTTAAGCAAATCATGTAGCGCCGCGTCAGTTCAGGTAAGGGGACCAGGATGGTTCTCTGACTTCGCCTTGTGCGGTAGGAAGCGGGAGCCTTACGCGTCCATTAATGGACACGAGCATCAAGACTCCCCGGCCCTGCTGGCGGGTGGCGTAGATTACCATGGTGCCGTTGGGCGCAACAGTGGCTGACTCATCTAGGTTGGTATCTGTAAGGATTTTTACGGTTCCGCGCTGCAAATCCTGGGCCGCAACCCGGAAATTAGTGAAACCATCCTGACGGTGAATCATCACCAACGTCTTTTCATCAGCCGAAAGCTTAGGGTTGGCGTTGTAGTTACCAATAAAGGTCACGCGTTCCGCGCCACCGCCACCCACGCTCGTTTTATAAATTTGAGGCTTGCCGCCACGGTCGGAGGTGAAATAGATGGTCGAACCATCTTTACCCCAGAACGGTTCGGTGTTGATACCAGGACCGCTGGTCACGCGGCTGATCTGGCGCGAAGCCATGTTCATCACGTAGATATCCGGGTTGCCGTCCTTGGACAGCACGAAAGCCAGGCGCGAACCATCCGGCGACCAGGCTGGCGCACCGTTGAGGCCTTCGAAATTGGTGATCTGCTCACGACGGCCAGTGTCGATGTGCTGGACGAAGATGCGCGGACGCTTCTGCTCGAAGGACACGTAGGCAATGCGCTTGCCGTCCGGCGCGAAGCGCGGCGACAGGATTGGCTCACGCGATTGCAGCAAGGTCACAGCGCGCGCGCCGTCATAGTCGGAACGCTGCAGCGTGTAGCGCGTGTTGTCTACGGAGAAACGCTCGGCCGTTACATACAGCAGACGTGTCGAGAAAGCCCCCTTGATACCGGTGAGCTTTTCAAACGACTGGTCCGAGATGTAGTGGGCCATGTCGCGCAGTTGTTCGGCGGTGCCCGATACGCTGCCGGTCAAGACCTGCTGCTCGGTCGCCACGTTGAACAAGGCGTACTGGATCTGCAGGCGACCGCCGGCCGGCACGATGCTGCCGACCATCAGGTACTGGGCACCCACGGCTTTCCAGTCGCGGAAGATGACTTCGCTGGCCTGGGTCGGCTGGCTGATCATGTTGCCTTTGGGAATCGGCGCGTAGTAACCGGAGTTGCGCAGGTCGTCGCTGACGATCTGAGCCATGTCGTCCGGCAACACGCTGCCGCCCTGCCAGCCGAACGGTACAACGGCGATCGGGGTGGCCCGATCGCTACCGCTGGTGACCAGGATGTTCTTTTCATCCGCCGCCGCTATCCCTGCCATACAGCAAATAACGACAAGCATTCCTCGAAGAAGGTTTCTCACAAGGCTAAATCCTCAGGTGTGAATGTCATCTTGAATGAACGATAGGGAGCGAAGTCGCTTGGTTTCATTCCCTGCATCTCGGTCAACCGGCCAATATTCTTGACCGCCGCGACCGCCGAACTGTCGAACGAACCGTCACCACTGGACTTGGCCACGCTGACCGAAGTCACCGTACCGTCCGGCAACATGCCGATCTGCAGCACTACTGTCATGCCTTTGCGTGCCGAAGGCGGACGTGTCCAGCCTTCTGCTGCCCGCGCCCGAATCAGGTCGTCGAAACTGCCCGCGACTTCATCGCCACGTTCATCGGCCAAGGCTTGCTGACGCTGCGGCGTGTCGGAGAGCAAATCTGCCAAGGCCTGGGCCTTTTTCTCTTCGGCGGATTTACGCGCTGCTTCCTGGGCCTTTTTCTTGGTGGCATCGGCGGCAGCTTTCTTCTTCGCGTCGTCGGCGATTTTCTTCTTCGCCTCGTCTGCTTCAGCTTTTTTCTTGGCGTCTTCAGCGGCTTTCTTCTTCGCGTCTTCGACTATCTTTTTCTTGGCGTCTTCAGCGGCCTTTTTCTTGGCCTCTTCTTCGGCAGCTTTTTTGGCTTCTTCTTCAGATTTCTTCTTGGCTATATCAGCCAATTGTTTCTCTTCGGCTTTTTTAGCTTCGGCAGCTTTCTCGGCTTTCTTGGCTTCATCAGCCTTTTTCGCCTCGTCAGCCTTCTTCGCTTCGTCAGCCTTTTTCGATTCCTCGGCCTTTTGAGCCGCCTCTTCTTTCTTTTGTTCCGCAGCAGCCTTCACTGCTTCCTGCTCGACCTTCTTCTGTTCCATCTGCTCGACTTCAGTCTGGCGCGCAGCCGACTTCTGGGCCTCACCCGCAATCTTCTGATTGGTCTGGGTAGTGGCCTGACTTTTCGATTTCAGCTGATACAGGGTCGCCTGCACGATCGGCTTGGCTGGCGGCAGGTCCGGGGTCATGGCAAAGCTGACGAACAGCATGCCAAACACCAGGACGTGCAGGGCAATTGCCCAGACGCTAGGCCAGAAGTAGCTTTCCGAGGCGGACGGCTCTCGCTGTTGGTGCATCAGGGCGCCTCGGTAATCAAGCCAACGTTACCGACGCCGGCCTTCTGCAGCCCGCCCATGGCGCCCATGACGGAACCGTAGTCGACCGACTTGTCGCCGCGGATGAACACCTGGGTGTGCTTGCCGCCTTCGTTGCCGGAGCGAATGATCTTGGTCACCGCATCGGTCATCGCCGGCAAGGTCAGGGCCTTGTCCTGTTGTTTCTGCGTATCGACTTCGCTGCCAAGGTTCCAGTAGTAGGTCTTGTCAGCCTTGATCGAAATCGTCAGCACCTGGGTGTTGTTGTCCTGGGGCAAGGCTTCGCTGGAAACCTTGGGCAGATCAACCTTCACACCCTGGTTGAGCATCGGCGCGGTCACCATGAAGATCACCAGCAGCACCAGCATCACGTCGATGTAAGGCACTACGTTCATCTCGGCGACCGGCTTGCGCTTGGTTCGTGCTCGAGTGATTAAAGCCATCGGGGAGTACCTGCTTATTCTTCGCTGGTGTGCACTTTACGGTGCAGGATCGCCTGGAATTCGTCGGCGAAGGTGTAGTAACGGCTGATCAGGGTCTCACCGCGCGCGGCGAAGCGGTTGTAGGCGATAACCGCCGGGATCGCAGCGAACAGGCCGATCGCGGTGGCGACCAGGGCTTCGGCGATACCCGGGGCCACGGTGGCCAGGGTCGCTTGCTGGGCCTGGGCCAGGCCGCGGAAGGAGTTCATGATCCCCCACACGGTACCGAACAGACCGATGTACGGGCTGACGGAACCCACGGTGGCGAGGAACGGCAGGCTCTGCTCCAGCTTCTCTTCTTCGCGGGAGATGGCCACGCGCATGGCACGGGCCACGCCTTCCATGACCGCTTCCGGATCGACGCCCGGCTGCTGGCGCAGGCGCGAGAACTCCTTGAAGCCGGCACGGAAGATTTGCTCGACACCCGAATCCGGGTCAGGGTTGCTACCGGCCTGGCGATACAGTTTGGACAGGTCGATACCCGACCAGAAGCGCTCTTCGAAGCTCTCCAGGGCACGTCGACCGGCACGCAGCAGGTTGCTGCGCTGAAAAATCATGACCCAGGATGTAACCGATGCGGCTAACAGGATCAGCATCACCAGTTGAACCACAACACTGGCATTACTGACCAGGCTCCACATGGAGGAATGGTCGACGACGGTAGGTTCCACGCTAAATCTCCTGCTTTGATTGTTTACCCGCGCCGCTCACGGCGGCAAAGGCCGCACGTAGAGTTTCGGGAATGGCCCGAGGTTTCAAACTATTGGGGCGCACACACGCCACCAGGAACTGCCCCTCACAGAGCAGCGTTGCATCCGCAGCCCGCCTGACCTGCTGTTTAAAGCGCAGGCTGACACGGTTCAATTCGATTACTTCAGCGCTGACCAGCAGCTCATCGTCCAATCGCGCCGGCGCGTAATAACGCGCCTCGCTGGAATGCACGACAAACAACAGGTCCTCCCCTGCCAGCTGGGATTGGGCAAAGCCCAGCTCCCGTAGCCGCTCGGTTCGAGCCCGCTCCATGAACTTGAGGTAATTGACGTAATACACGATGCCGCCAGCATCGGTGTCCTCGTAATAAACGCGACAGCGATGTGCGAACGACTGATCCCCGTTTTGCGCGCGCATACTCTAGTGCTTACTCCTCAGGTTGCCAATCCGGCTGGGCAACTGTTTTTTCATTCTATGAAACATTTCTAACGACTGAATGACGACGCCAGCCACTAGGACAGCACAAACCTTGAATAAATCGACCCGAGTGACCTTTTTAATCGTCCACTGCATCGAGGAATTCGTCTAGCACGGGCATCTCGCCCAATCGTGACGGAATGTTTAGCCCAAAGTGCAAATAGGCATGGCGGGTAACCACCCGGCCCCTTGGTGTACGCATGATGTAGCCCTGCTGGATCAGGTACGGCTCCAGCACGTCCTCAATGGTATGGCGCTCTTCACTGATGGCCGCTGCCAGGCTGTCCACGCCCACCGGGCCACCGTCGAATTTCTCGATCATGGTCAACAGTAGCCGCCGGTCCTGGTGATCGAAGCCGTGTTCATCCACGTCCAGCAGGTTCAACGCCAGGTCGGCCACGGCCTTGGTGATATGGCCCTTGGCTCGCACTTCGGCAAAATCGCGCACGCGTCGCAGCAAGCGGTTGGCGATCCGTGGCGTGCCCCGCGCCCGCCGGGCGATTTCAAACGCGCCTTCGGGGTCCAGGGGCAAGCCGAGAATGCCGGCCGAACGGCTGACGATGGTCGCCAGGTCTGCGGTGCTATAGAACTCTAGACGTTGGACGATGCCGAAACGGTCTCGCAACGGGTTGGTCAGCATGCCCGCGCGCGTGGTCGCGCCCACCAGGGTGAACGGCGGCAGGTCGAGCTTGATCGAGCGGGCCGCGGGGCCTTCACCGATCATGATGTCGAGCTGGAAGTCTTCCATCGCCGGGTACAGCACTTCCTCGACGATGGGCGACAGGCGGTGGATTTCGTCGATGAACAGCACGTCGTGCGGTTCGAGGTTGGTCAGCAGCGCCGCGAGGTCGCCCGGACGCTCCAGCACCGGGCCGGAGGTGGACTTGATCGACACCCCCATTTCCTGGGCGATGATGTTGGCCAGGGTGGTTTTACCCAACCCCGGCGGGCCGAAGATCAAGGTGTGGTCCAGGGATTCACTGCGCCCACGCGCAGCCTGGATGAACAACTCCATCTGCTCGCGCACGGTGGGCTGGCCGATGTAGTCGGCCAGGCTCAGGGGGCGGATGGCGCGGTCCTGGACTTCTTCACGGTCACGGGGGCCGGTGGCCGCGATCAGACGATCAGCTTCAATCACTTAAATCATTCCCTTCAGGGCTCGGCGGATCATGTCTTCGCTGCTCAGGTTCTTGTCCTTGATGGCCGACACCGCTTTACTGGCTTCCTGCGGCTTGTAGCCCAGGGAAATCAGCGCGCTGACCGCATCGCTTTCGGCACTGGCCACCTGGGCCGCCGGCTGGTTCGGCTGGTTCGGCACCAGGGCGAACATGCTCAGCACGACTTCCCAGGCTTTGAAACGGTCCTTGAGCTCCACCAGCAAGCGTTCGGCGGTTTTCTTGCCGACCCCCGGCACCTTGGTCAGCGCCGAGGTGTCCTGGGCCGACACCGCGCGTACCAGTTCATCCACTTCCAGGCTCGACATCAGCGCCAGGGCCAGCTTCGGCCCCACACCGTTGAGGCGAATCAATTCGCGGAAGAAGTCCCGGTCACGCTTGCCAATGAAGCCATAGAGCAGTTGTGCATCTTCGCGCACCACAAGGTGAGTATGCAGGGTCAATGGCTCGCCAACCGACGGAAGGCGATACAGGGTGGTCATGGGCACTTCCAGCTCATACCCCAGCCCGTTGACATCCAGAATCAGGTGCGGCGGCTGTTTCTCAGCCAGGGTGCCGCGCAAGCGTCCAATCACGGTTCAGATCCTTAAAGCTTGGGGGTCAGATCGAGGCCTGACCGCAAATAACGATTGCGCCGATGCTATCAGAGACGCAGCCGCCCGCCACGACTACGTGCCGCCCCCAGGCCGTGAGGCAGCAGGCTGGAACGGGTATGCGCGTGGCAAATGGCGATGGCCAGGGCGTCGGAGGCGTCGATCTGCGGCTTGGAGGTGAGTTTGAGCATGTGCATGACCATCATCTGCACCTGCTCTTTATTGGCCGCGCCGGTGCCGACCACGGCCTGCTTGACCTGGGTGGCGGTGTACTCGGCAATTTCCATGGCCTCCTCGGCACCGGCGACGATGGCGGCGCCACGGGCCTGGCCGAGCTTGAGAGCCGAGTCGGCGTTTTTGGCCATGAACACCTTTTCGATCCCCATGGTCACCGGCTTGTAGGTCTGGATCACTTCACGCACGCCGCGATAGACGATCTGCAGGCGCTCGGCCAACTCGCCCGCGCCGGTGCGGATGCAGCCCGAGGCGACATACACGCAGCCGCGCGGGGTGTGTTGCACCACACCAAAACCGGTGATGCGTGAACCGGGGTCGATACCTAGAATTAAAGTCATAACGCCTGCAGGTCGGGTAAACACAATTTTTGATACAGGTAAAATCCAATGTGGGAGGGGGCTTGCTCCCGATTACGGTGATTCAGTCTATTCATAAATGACTGACACACCGTAATCGGGAGCAAGCCCCCTCTCACATTTAGATCCACATCGCCCGTCAGCCTAGCTGCTCGGCGACCGACTCTGGAATATCAGCATTCGAGTAGACGTTCTGCACGTCATCCAGGTCCTCGAGCATATCCAGCATCTTCAGCACTTTCTGCGCGCCGTCCAGGTCCAGTTCGGCGCTGGTGGTCGGCAGCATCACGATTTCTGCGTCGGTGCCTTTGAAACCAGCGGTTTCCAGCGCGTTACGCACCGCATAGAACCCGGCGAACGAGGTGAACACATCGATCGAGCCGTCTTCATTGGTCACCACGTCGTCGGCATCCGCGTCCATCGCGGCTTCCATCAACGCGTCTTCATCCACGCCCGGCGCGAAGGAAATCTGGCCCTTGCGCTCGAACAGGTAGGCCACCGAGCCATCCGTGCCGAGGTTGCCACCGCACTTGCTGAACGCATGACGCACCGCCGCGGCAGTACGGTTGCGGTTATCGGTCATGCACTCGACCATCACCGCCACGCCGCCCGGGCCGTAGCCTTCGTAGGTCAGCTCGACCATGTCGTCGGTATCGGCCGCACCGGCGCCACGGGCCACGGCGCGGTCGATGATGTCGCGACTCATGTTGGCGCCGAGGGCCTTGTCCAGCGCCAGGCGCAGACGCGGGTTGGAGCCCGGGTCACCGCCGCCTTGGCGGGCGGCGACGGTCAGTTCGCGAATCCACTTGGTGAAGATCTTGCCTTTCTTGGCATCCTGACGCTCTTTGCGGTGCTTGATGTTCGCCCACTTGGAATGGCCAGCCATAACACAACTCCGAAATTCTCTAGAAACCTTATCAACCCCGCCCCAGGCGGGATACAACCCTTGTAACGCAAAGGCGCATCCGAAGATGCGCCTTTTTGACTGCGTAAAACCTTATCGCGCTTTCACGCAGCGGCCTTACTCAGCCTTTGGCGCCTCGCGCAGGCGGATATGCAGCTCGCGCAGTGCCTTGGCATCCACGACACCTGGCGCCTGGGTCATGACGTCCGCAGCGCTCTGGGTTTTCGGGAAGGCGATCACTTCACGGATCGACTGGGCGCCGGTCATCAGCATCACCAGACGGTCCAGGCCGAAGGCCAGGCCGCCGTGGGGCGGTGCGCCGTACTTCAGGGCGTCGAGCAGGAAGCCGAATTTCTCTTCCTGTTCGGCTTCGTTGATGCCCAGCAGACGGAATACCGCTTGCTGCATTTCCTTGCGGTGGATACGGATCGAACCGCCACCCAGCTCAGTGCCGTTCAAGACCATGTCGTAGGCCCGGGACAGAGCGCCCGCCGGGTTGGCTTCGAGCTCTTCCGGCGAGCACTTCGGCGCGGTGAACGGGTGGTGCAAGGCGCTGAAGCTGCCGTCGTCGTTCTCTTCGAACATCGGGAAGTCGACGACCCACATCGGTGCCCACTTGCAGGTCAGCAGGTTCAGGTCGTGGCCCAGCTTGATCCGCAGCGCGCCCAGGGCTTCGCTGACGATCTTGGCCTTGTCGGCGCCGAAGAACACGATGTCACCGTCGACTGCGCCCACGCGATCGAGGATCACATTGAGGTTGGTTTCCGGGATGTTTTTCACGATCGGCGACTGCAGGCCATCAACGCCCTTGGCACGCTCGTTGACTTTGATGTACGCCAGGCCCTTGGCACCGTAGATGCCGACGAACTTGGTGTAGTCGTCGATCTGCTTGCGCGGCATGCTCGCGCCGCCAGGCACGCGCAGGGCGGCGATGCGGCATTTCGGGTCGTTGGCCGGGCCGCTGAACACCTTGAAGTCGACGTCCTTGAGTTGGTCGGCCACGTCCACCAGTTCCAGCGGGATACGCAGGTCAGGCTTGTCGGAACCGTAGCGGCGCATGGCTTCTTCGAAGGTCATGTGCGGGAATTCGCCGAATTCCAGGTCCAGCACTTCCTTGAACAGGTTGCGGATCATTTGTTCGGTGATGCCCATGATCTCTTTTTCATCGAGGAAGCTGGTCTCGATGTCGATCTGGGTGAATTCAGGCTGGCGATCGGCGCGCAGGTCTTCGTCACGGAAGCACTTGGCGATCTGGTAGTAACGGTCGAAGCCGGCCACCATCAGCAGTTGCTTGAACAGCTGCGGCGATTGCGGCAGGGCGAAGAAACTGCCGGCGTGGGTACGGCTCGGCACCAGATAGTCACGCGCGCCTTCCGGGGTGGCACGGGTGAGGATCGGCGTTTCAACGTCGAGGAAGCCGTTTTCATCGAGGAAGCGACGGATGCTGGTGGTCATGCGCGAGCGCAGACGCAGCTTCTCGGCCATTTCCGGGCGACGCAGGTCCAGGAAGCGATAACGCAGGCGGGTTTCTTCGCCAACATCGGAATATTCGTTCAGTGGGAACGGCGGGGTTTCCGACTCGTTCAGCACTTCCAGCTCGTAGCCCAGCACTTCGATCGCGCCGGACGCCATGTTCGGGTTCACCGCACCGGCCGGACGCAGGCGCACCTTGCCGGTGATCTTCACTACGTATTCGCTGCGCACGCGGTCGGCGGCGGCGAAGCTCTCGGCGCGGTCCGGGTCGAACACCACCTGGGCCAGACCATCACGATCACGGATATCGAGGAAGATCACCCCGCCGTGGTCGCGGCGACGGTGAACCCATCCGCAAAGGGTGATTTCCTGACCTTCCAGGGTCTCGTTCAGTTGGCCGCAATAATGGCTGCGCATCATGGTAGTGGTTTCACTTCTCGTAATTCGAAATTCGGTGGCAGGCTTGGCCTCAGTCACCGTACATAAGTCAGGGGACGGATAATGCAGGAGCCTGCGCGTAGAGTTCAACTCAGTCTGCTTTGTCGCCGCCCGCCAGATTCTTCTTCGAGCCGGTCTTGAAGTCGGTCTCGTACCAGCCGCTGCCGCTCAGGCGGAAGCCCGGCATGGACAACATCTTTTTAAGCTCAGGCGCCTTGCAAGCTGGGCAATCGACCAGCGGCGCGTCGCTGATCTTCTGGATGGCTTCCAACTGATGACCACAGGAAGCGCATTGATAGTCGTACATGGGCATGGAGATGTCTCGGCGATCAGATCGTTACTGTGCCGCGCCGGCCTCCGGATAGAGGCCACTGCGCAGAAAGCGCCTGCAGCGGCAAAGCGCGGGATTATATCTGGTAAATCGAGGCAGCGCAGCCGGCTTTCTGCCCGAGGCCCGGCCCGCCTGAACGCCGGGCCAGCCCCGGAACCCCCGGATTACTCGGGATTGGACAGGCAAGCGCGGCCTTTCAATACGTGAACCACGCAGACCACCCTGACCAGCCCGCTGAAGTTCTTCACGCCGCCATAGCGCAAATGCACTTCCCGATCGACATAAGACAACAGCGCACTGACTGAACAGGCATTGAGCCTGGCTATTTCCGTGAGGATATTCCAGTAGATCTGTTCCAGCCGCAGGCAAGTGGAAAACCCATTGAGCCTTACCGATCGGGACAACGGCCGCGCCAGCCCCATATCGAACCCTTTGACAAAGGGGTCGACGTTTATCTTATGAAAACCACAGGTCTCCATCACTCTACTACCCACTCCACGCGACATACACCTGACACTCCATTGCCAAACAGCAGTCCATGGGCTTCTCCCATTGGACGGTGGGCCTATCAAACAGCAGGACGACGGGGGGCAGCCAGAAGACGGGGAGTTGATAGTCGTAGGACAACGCCAGGAAGCACGGAGAAACAAGCGGGCGGCGCCAGGGCGGCGCCGCCCGAGGTCGGTGTTTACTTGTTTTCGAGTAGGGAACGCAGCATCCACGCAGTTTTTTCGTGAACGTGCATACGCTGGGTCAACAGGTCGGCCGTCGGTTCGTCGCTGACCTTATCGAGCAGCGGAAAAATACCTCGCGCGGTACGCGTAACCGCCTCCTGGCCCGCCACCAGTTGCTTGATCATCTCTTCAGCGCTGGGCACGCCCTCTTCTTCCTTGATCGAAGAAAGACGCGCATAGATCGAATAGGCACCCGGCGCCGGGAAGCCCAGGGCACGAATGCGCTCGGCAATCAGGTCCACCGCCAGCGCCAGCTCGTTGTACTGCTCTTCGAACATCAAGTGCAGCGTGCGGAACATGGGGCCCGTGACGTTCCAGTGGAAATTGTGGGTCTTCAGGTACAGTACATAGGTATCGGAAAGCAGGCGCGAAAGCCCGTCGACGATGGATTTGCGATCTTCTTCACTGATACCGATATCGATTGCCATGTTTATCCCCTTCAATTGAACAGCATTCATTGATCAGGTGCCGGATCACTCTAGCAAGAGTACCCACTGTGTGCAGCCCGACGCACCGAGGCGACGTGCGGCAAATCGCCCTGCGCGGCCTCGCTGGCCCGCGACGGTGAAGGCTTTAGGCGCGACAGAAAATTTCCCCGACAGCAGGCAAAACGCCTGCAACTGTCTAGGACAAGCGTTTGACGCAGAAATGCCCCGCCCCTTGCAACGCCCGGAAATGCTTGATTTGAGTAGGCACAGCCTTTGCTGTTAAATAGGCAGCGTGTCGCTGCCGTTATTTTCTTCGGCCAGCGCATAGGCTGATACCCGCGCACGTGCCCAACGCCTCCCATTGTTCAGAAGCGAACCGTGCCAGTCAGCTCTTCCTTGTGATCCGTCTTAACGTGAGTTAATCAAAATGTTGAAAATCGTCCACCTGCTAACGGGCGTTGCAGCTTTGCTGCTGTCCTTTATCCCGAGCCTGCAGCCTGAAAGCCTGCCCTACCTGCAACAACATGACGCTCTGTACCTGGCCTTGTTCGGCCTTCTTAACCTGACGCTGGCGCCAGTGATCCCTTACTGGAACAAAGGCACGCGTCATCAACTGCAAAACCTGGTCAGCGCGCTGCTGGTGCTGACTGTTGTCGTACAAACCCTCACCCTCCTGGCACCCATGCCTGAAGTCGGCGGCCACCCGGCCATCCTGCTCAGCCTGGTGATTGCGCTGGTCGCCATCGTTCTTCACCTGGCCATCAGCTTCTACCGTTCGTCCCCTGCGGCCGCGTCGCAAAACTACGACATGACCAATCGGGATACCGGGACCGTCAAGTGGTTCAACACGTCCAAGGGCTTCGGCTTTATTTCCCGCGATTCGGGCGACGATATCTTCGTCCACTTCCGGGCCATCCGTGGCGAAGGCCATCGCGTCCTGGTCGAAGGCCAGCGTGTGGAATTCTCCGTCATGAACCGCGACAAAGGCCTGCAAGCCGAAGATGTGATCGCCGCGTTGCCGCGTCGCTGATTCCAAGCCAGGCAAAAAAAACCGCGATCCGGCACAAGCTGGATCGCGGTTTTTTATTGCGCGGCTATTAATAGTGAGGCGGCGGCGCTTCTTCTTCGGACGACTCGAACTGGCCGCCCATTTCTTCCTGGCGCTTGAGCAGCGCGGTCATCTGCAGTTGCAGGCGTTCGACCGCCCGCTGCTGGGTGACCAGGATGTCGTTGAGGGTTTCGATGGTGTCGTCCTGAAAGGCCAGGCGGCTTTCCAGGTCGGTCACGCGGTCTTGCAGATCCATGGTTCAGTCCTGGCTAAAGATGAAGTCGGCAGGTAACAGCTCGCGCAACCGTGCACGGATCGCTGCCACCTGTTCTTCAGTATACGGCCGGGCCGGATGCTTGCCCCAGACCGGCGCAGGCCAGGCCATGTCATCGCGCTTGCGCACGATCACATGCACATGCAACTGGCTGACAACGTTCCCCAGCGCGCCGATGTTCATCTTGTCGGCGCCGAAACCTTCACTCAGCAATTGCGCAAGGGTTGTCGTTTCATTCCACAGTTTTTGTTGATCTATGACAGACAATTGAAAAACTTCGCTGATACCGTTTATGCGCGGTACCAGAATAAACCAAGGGTAATTCGAGTCATTGGACAGCAGCAGGCGGCACAACGGGAAGTCCCCGATGGTCAGTGTGTCTTGTTGCAGGCGTTGATCTAAGGCGAACACCGCGGGCACTCCGTTCGGCAGGTCAGATTCTGGCGCCCAGCATACCTTCGAACGCCGACGGCTTCACTTCGAATACAGACGCCAACGCGCATCCCGATAAAAAACCTGCCCCTTTTCGAGGCAGGCGAATAATTGAGCTACGCTGAATCGGGACTCATCGGAGTGCACCAAAATGACCCACTCATGCCTCAAAGAGATCCGCCAAGTACCCACCCATGAGGGTGAACCGGTAACGTTTCGCGCAGGTACAGGATTCATGCACCACCGAATCAATGGAATGCATGGCCGTCAAGGACAAACTGAACGGCTTGAGAGGCCCGTGTTTATGCGGTTTTTACACTGCAGTGAGGCTTTTCACGAAAAAATGACATTCAGTTACCGGTTTGGGCGCGCTTGTTGCATTCACACCCACATCGTCGGCAACGGCACCCTTCGGGAAGCGGGTGTTTCGCGATAAGAACACTAGCGAGTCAATGCGTATCAAGGATGCATTCAAACTTAGAAAAGGGTTTGAAAACAGCATTGAAGTTGTCAGTTCGGTAACATTCGGACTGTGAATTTGCGACATGGACCTAGCAATTCACGACAGCCTCGTAAAGAAGCTGAAAGGAAAGATGGGTAAGTATCGTCATTAGAGTCAGCGTGATATAACTTTACGCGGACACAAAAAAAGAAAGAGCCGCCCAGATAAAAATACAGGTGGGACGGCAGTACTCTTCCTAAAACCAAAGGAGCAAATCACGATGCGCGTGATGAAGTGGAGCATGATCGCCCTGGCTGTTTCAGCAGGCACCTCGCAGTTCGCAATGGCGTCTGCCCAAGACGATGCCAAGGGCTTCGTTGAAGACAGCACTTTCAGTATCAATACCCGTGCGCTGTATTTCAGCCGCGACAAACGCAACAATGACTCCGGCCAAAGCCGCAGCGAAGAAACCGGTCTTGGTTTCAACGGTCTGTACCAATCGGGCTTCACCCAAGGCACCATCGGTGTCGGCGTCGACGCCATCGGCCTGCTGGGCCTCAAGCTCGATAGCGGCAAGGGCCGTGCTGGCACTGGTCTGTTCCCAACAGGTTCGGATGGTCGTTCGCAAGACGACTACTCCAAAGGCGGCGCCGCAGTTAAATTCCGCGTCTCCAATACCGTGCTGAAAGCCGGCGATCAATACACCACAGCGCCTGTATTCGCCTCTGATGACAGCCGCTTGCTGCCTGAGTTGCCGCAAGGTATCTCGATCACCAGCAACGAGATCAAAGACCTGAAGCTTGAAGCCGGTCACTTCACCTCGATCGTCGCCCAAGACCATACCTACAAGGACAGTATCTCCAGCTCCGAGCCGATTACCGGCCGTGGCCTGCGTGATGCCAACTTCCTGGGCGGTGTTTACGCCTGGACCCCAGAGTTCACTACCAGCCTCTACTACTCGAAAGTAGAAGACTACTGGAAGAAACTTTACGCCAACGTGAACTGGACCCACGCGCTGAGCGCCGATCAGTCCCTGGCCGTAGACTTCAACATCTACAGCACCAAAAGCGACGGCGCCGGTCTGCAACGCGCAGAAAAAGACAACACCACCAAGCTGGATAACCGTGCCTACAGCCTGCAAGGCGCTTACACCTACCAGGCTCACACCTTTACCCTCGCTTACCAGAAAGTTAGCGGTGACGGTGACTACGGTTACGGCGTAGACGGCGGCGGCACGGTTTTCCTGGCCAACTCCATCGCCCGTTCCGACTTCAACGCTGAAGACGAGAAATCCTGGCAAGCTCGCTACGACCTGAACATGGCCACCTTCGGCGTGCCAGGCCTGAGCTTCATGACTCGTTACGTCAACGGTAGCGGCGCCAACACTGGCACCACGTCGAACGGCAAAGAGTGGGAACGCGACATCGAAGCCAAATACGTGATCCAGAGCGGCCCAGCGAAAGACCTGAGCCTGCGTATACGCCAAGCGACTTATCGCTCGTCTGACGGCGTGTACTACGGTTCGGCGTCGCTCGACGAACTGCGTCTGATCGCGCAATACCCGCTGAACATCTTGTAATTGCCCGTTCGATTACAACGATGACTTAAGGCTTCGGCCTTAAATTAAAAGCCGCTCCCCTGCATGCAAGGGAGCGGCTTTTTTATTGCAATATTATTTCAGCAGTAAAATAACTAGCAAGCTAACTAACGACAGTATCGTTCCCGCACTTAACGTGACCTATCAGCCAAGTTAAGTGCAAATGCCTTTCATTACTTCGCCGCTGTTTCCTGCATCACCCGAATAACCCGCTGCGGAAATGGAATATCGATCCCCGCCGCTTTCAAGCGATCACGTGCCAGTTCATTGAACATGAACATCACGTCCCAATAATCCGCCGTCTTGGTCCAGCACCGCAAAGACACCGTGATCGAACTGTCGCCCAAGGTCGAAACCACGGCCACTGCCGCCGGATCAGCCAATACACGCGGGTCTTTTGCCAGCTCCAGCAACACTTCGCGGGCTTTCTGCAGGTCGGCCTCGTAGTCCACCCCCACATCAAACACCACCTTGCGGGTAGGCTGACGGTTGGTGTTGGTGATGATGCCGTTGGAGAGGATGCCGTTCGGCACGATCACGGTCTTGTTGTCGCCGGTGCGCAGCACGGTGTGGAAGATCTGGATGCTGTCGACGGTACCAGACGTACCTTGGGCTTCGATCCAGTCGCCGATACGGAACGGGCGGAACAACAGAATCAGCACGCCACCAGCAAAGTTAGCCAGGCTGCCCTGCAAGGCCAGGCCGATGGCCAGGGTCGCGGCACCGATGGCGGCGACGAACGAGGTGGTTTCCACGCCGATCATCGAGGCCACGCTGACGATCAGCATGACCTTCTGCACGATGTTCGCCAGGCTGGTGATGAAGTGCTGCAGCGCCAGGTCCGCGTTACGGATGGCCAGCAAACGCCCCACTCTGTGGGTCAGGCGGTTGATCAGCCACCAGCCGATGGCCAGGGTAATCACGGCCAGCAATACCCGGCTGCCGTATTCCATGATCATCGGGATCCACGACTGGGAGGTCTTGATCAGGTGATCCACTTCAGCGTTCAAATCCATCTACATTCTCCTGTTTGCCGGATGTACGGCGTTTTTTGTGCCCACTAACGCAATTGAGCCCCGAAGGGCTCAATGGCAGGCGCAGGTTCTGGGGCGTGGGACGTCAAAAACGGCCGCAGGTTCCCCAAAGTGCCATCAGTCGCGGAAGTTATTGAACTGCAGCGGCATCTCGAAGGTCTTGGCGCGCAGGGCAGCGATGGCCTCTTGCAGGTCGTCACGTTTCTTGCCGGTGACGCGCACCTGCTCACCCTGGATGGCGGCCTGGACTTTCAGCTTGGCGTCCTTGATATGCGCCACGATCTTCTTCGCCAGTTCCTTGTCGATGCCTTCCTTGAGGACGGCTTCCTGCTTCATCAGCTTGCCGGACGCGTAGGCGTCCTTGACTTCAAGGCACTGCACGTCGATCTTGCGCTTGACCAGGGCGAGCTTGAGGATCTCGATCATCGCTTCCAGCTGGAAATCGGCTTCAGCGGTCAGGTTGACGGTCAGTTCCTTTTCCTTGAATTCGAAACTGCCCTTGCCTTTCAAGTCATAGCGACGGTCCAGTTCCTTGACGGCGTTCTCGACGGCGTTGGTGACTTCGTGTTTGTCCAGTTCGGATACCACGTCGAACGAAGGCATGTCATTTCTCCAATATAAGGGGCGGGCTCAGTAGAGATGGAGCGCGCCCAAGCTAAAATGCCGGGGCATTATAGCGGTTCTTTCGCCCCATTCGCTGTGAGCGACCCTACGGAGCACAAACTGATGTCGACCACCTGGCATATTCTCGGCGCCGGCAGCCTCGGCACGCTGTGGGCCACCCGCCTGGCCCGCGCCGGCCTGCCGGTGAAGCTGATCCTGCGCGATGCGGCACGCCTGGCCAGCTATCAGGCGGCCGACGGGCTGACCCTGGTGGAGCACGGCGTAGCGCACACTTACCCGGTACTCGCCGAAACGCCTGACAGCCCCGAGCCGATCCATCGCCTGCTGGTGGCGTGCAAAGCCTACGACGCTCAAAGCGCCGTCGCACACCTGCAATCGCGCCTCGCGCCCGGCGTCGAATTGATCCTGCTGCAAAACGGCCTGGGCAGCCAGGACGCCGTCGCCGCGCAATATCCCCAGGCCCGCTGCATTTTTGCCTCCAGCACCGAAGGCGCGTTTCGCGACGGCGATTGGCGCGTGGTGTTTGCCGGCCACGGCTACACCTGGCTGGGGGACGCCAGTCACCCCACGGCCCCGGTGTGGCTGGACGACTTGCGCGCCGCCGGCATCCCTCACGAATGGAGCAGCGACATTCTTACGCGCCTGTGGCGCAAGCTCGCACTCAATTGCGCCATCAACCCGCTGACCGTGCTGTACCAATGCCGCAATGGCGGCCTGCAAGCCCATCAGTGCGAAGTCGCAACCTTGTGCGCCGAACTCACCGAGCTGCTGCAATGCTGCGGCCAACCGGCAGCGGCGCAGGACCTGCAGACGGAAGTGGAACGGGTGATCCAGGCCACGGCGGCCAATTACTCTTCGATGTACCAGGACGTGGCCAGCGCGCGGCGCACCGAAATCAGCTACCTGCTGGGCTACGCCTGCCAGGCCGCCGCTCGGCATCGGCTGACGCTGCCGCATCTGCAACAGGTGTACACGCGCCTCGTCGACCAGCTGGTTGCACGCGGATTGCCCCGCGACTGAGGCACGCGCTACCCTGCCCACTCGTCTATTACCTGTGAAACCCCTGATGCCACTGCGCCAGCGTCTTGAAAACCTACCGGTAGGGCAGAAACTGCTGGCCGCCCTGCTGGTGTTGCTGACCACTGTGTTACTGGTGGCCAACCTGACTTTTATCAGCGCCGCTTACTGGATCTCCCAGGAGAGCATGGCGCCCCAGGCGCTGCAGGCGATTGGCCGGCTGGTGTCCAACCCGGCGCTTGCCGCCGAAGCCCTTGAGTCTCCGGCCAAGGCCGACGCCCTGCTCAATGAGCTGACCAGCTATTCGCCGCTGCGCGCAGCCGCGTTGTACGACGCCGAGGGCAACCGCCTGGCACAGATGCAACACGGCGACCGCCTGCACCTGCCGGGCAACTACCGGGATATCGAAGCCTGGCGCCTCACCGAGTTTCGCAGTAACCAAGTCATCACCCTGCCCCGCCCCGGCCAGCCTTCCGGGCATTTGTTGCTGGTGGCCAGCAGTGAGCTACCGGTGGCGTTCTATACCGGCACGCTGACGGCGAGCCTGGGCATCCTGATTTTCAGCGTGCTGCTGTGGCTGGTCATCGCCCGGCAGATCAAACGCCTGATCACCCGGCCGATCCATGAGCTGGAAGAGCTGTCGCGCCAGGTCACCCGCGAAGAGAACTACGCCCTGCGCGCCGGCCGTGGCAACCATGACGAAATCGGCAGCCTGGCCGAAGCCTTCAACACCATGCTGTCGCGCATCGAGGCCCGCGAGCAGCAGCTCAAGCGCGCGCGCGATGAGTCCCAGGCGGCCTACGACCAGGCACAGGGCCTGGCCGAAGAAACCCGCCACACCAACCGCAAACTGGAGCTGGAAGTCCAGGTGCGCAGCAAGATCGAGAAAAAACTCACCGGTTTCCAGAACTATCTCAACAGCATCATCGACTCGATGCCCTCGGCGCTGATCGCCCTGGATGAACAGCTCTATGTCACCCAGTGGAACCAGGAAGCCACCGCACTTTCCGGCACACGCCTGGATGAAGCGCTGAACCAGCCGATCTACCTCGCTTTCCAGCCGCTCAAACCCTACCTGCCGCAGATCAAGGCCACGGTCGAGCAACACACGGTGGAGCGCATCGAGCGTGTCACCTGGGTCAAGGACGATGAATCCAAGCATTACGCCCTGACGTTCTATCCGCTGATGGGCGGCGCCGGGCGCGGTGTGGTGATCCGGATCGATGACATCACCCAGCGCCTGTCCCTGGAAGAAATGATGGTGCAGTCGGAGAAGATGCTCTCCGTCGGCGGCCTTGCTGCGGGTATGGCGCATGAAATCAACAACCCGCTGGGGGCGATCCTGCATAACGTGCAGAACATCCGCCGCCGGCTGTCCCCCGACCTGCCCAAGAACCTGGAACACGCCGAACAAGTGGGCATCGAACTGCAGACGGTCAACCGCTACCTGCAAAGCCGCGAAGTCCCACAATTGCTCGACGGTATCCAGCAGGCCGGCGCGCGGGCGGCGAAAATCGTCACCCACATGCTCAGTTTCAGCCGGCGCAGCAATCGGCAGATGGCGCCGTGTGATTTGCCGGCGCTGATCGACCAGGCGGTGGAAATCGCCGGCAACGACTTTGACCTGGCGATCGGCTTCGACTTCAAGGGCCAGGCGATCATCCGCCAGTTCGACCCGCAGCTCGGCCCGGTGCCCGGCACCGCCAACGAGTTGGAACAGGTGCTGCTCAACCTGCTGAAAAACGCGGCGCAGGCCATTCACCAGCGCGAAGACGACCGCGAGCCGGGGCGCATCATCCTGCGCACCCGCCTCAACCCGCCCTGGGCGGAGATCCAGGTCGAAGACAACGGCATCGGCATGAGCGAGAACGTGCGCAAACGCACCTTCGAGCCATTCTTCACCACCAAGGAAATCGGCCAGGGCACCGGGCTGGGGTTGTCGGTGTCGTACTTCATCATCACCAATAACCACAAAGGGCAGATGGAAGTGCATTCCACCCTGGGCCAAGGCACCTGCTTCACGTTGCGCCTGCCCCTGGCCGGCAGCCAATTGTCCCCCGCTGAACTTACCCAACTGGAGCACTGATCATGGGCTTTCGCCTGTCGAAGATTTACACCCGTACCGGCGACCAGGGTGAAACCGGGCTCGGCGACGGTCGCCGCGTGCCCAAGGACCACCCGCGGGTGGAAGCCATCGGCGAAGTCGACACGTTGAACAGTCAGCTGGGCTTGCTGCTGGCCGGCCTTGAAGAGCAAAGCGGCAAGCATCCGCATCTGAAGGATGTGATCGAAGTGCTGACGCCTTGCCAGCATCGTCTGTTCGACCTCGGCGGCGAGCTGGCGATGCCGGTGTACAAAGCGCTGAACGCGGCAGAGGTGAATCGGCTGGAGGCAGCGATTGATCGCTGGAACGAAGAGGTCGGGGCGCTGGAGAACTTCATCTTGCCCGGTGGCTCAGCGCTGATCGCCCAGGCCCACGTGTGCCGCAGCGCAGCACGCAGTGCCGAGCGCCGCTGTCAGCACCTGAATGCGGTTGAACCGTTGGAGGGGGTGGCTTTGGCGTATATCAACCGGCTGTCGGATTTGCTGTTTGTGGCGGCGCGGGTAATTGCCAAGCGCCAGGGTGTGGCGGAGATTTTGTGGCAGGCGGCGGCCAAACCCCACTGATTATCAGGTGTCTGGTCTGGCGCCATCGCGGGCAAGCCCACTCCCACATTTGGATTTGTGAACACCTTCCAATGTGGGAGTGGGCTTGCCCGCGATGAGGCCAACAAACGCTAGATCAATTTTGCGGCCAGAACGCCCGAATCCCTGCCACACCTTGAGCGCCGGCATCCCATGCCTGCTCGCGCTCAGCAGGCCCAACGCCACCCAACAGATACACCGGCTTGCTGAACCCGCGGATCAGCTCTGCCGCCTGCTCCCAACCCAACGGTTGGGCATCGGGATGGGTCTGGGTCGGCTGCACCGGCGACAGCGTGACAAAATCCACGTCCATCAATTCCGCCAGCGCCAGTTCCTCGGCGTTATGGCAAGACGCCGCCAACCAGCGATCCTTCGGCAGCGGTCGGCCCTTGCTTGCGTATTTGCGCAACTGCGCCGAGGTCATGTGCCAACCGGCCGCGGGAAAATCCCCCAGCCATTCGAACGGGCCCTTGAGCATCAGTTGCGCCTTGCCGGCACACAGGCCCACGGCGTCTACCGCCAGGTCACGGTACTTGGGGTCGTAACCGTTAGGGGCGCGCAGTTGCACCAGCTTGATGCCGCCCGCGATGGCTTTCTGGATACCGCGCAACAGCGGCGCGGTTTCCAGCTCGCCCGGTGTGATCAGGTAGTCGCCGGGCAACCGTGCGGCGGCAACGATCGGCGCATTGGCCGCCGGGAACTCATAGTTGAGCAGGTCACGCGCCGCGACCCATTCCAGGGGTTGACCTTCGGCGCCGTGTGGCTCGCCGGTAAAGGCCGAGACTTCCCAGACATCCAGCAACACCTGCTTATCCGGGTAGTCATGCTGCACCTTGATCAACGGTCGCGCCGTGGTGACCTGGATGCCCAGCTCTTCCTGCAACTCGCGGGACAGCGCCGTGGCGACCGACTCGTCGGCCTCCACCTTGCCGCCGGGAAACTCCCAGAGGCCGCCCTGATGCTGGGTATCGGCGCGGCGCGCCAGCAGGATTCTGCCGTCGACGCCGCGGATCACCGCTGCTGCTACATGCACTCGTTTCACCGCGTTTATCCTCCGGGCTTCAGGTACGGTATTCCGCGTTGATCTTCACGTACTCGTGGGACAGGTCCGTGGTCCAGATGGTTTCGCTGCACTCGCCGCGACCCAGCTCGATGCGGATGGTGATTTCTTCCTGCTGCATCACCGCCGAACCCTGGGCTTCGGTGTAGCTCTCGGCGCGGGCGCCACGGCTGGCGATGCACACGTCACCGAGGAACACGTCGATCTTGCTCACGTCCAGGTCCGGCACGCCGGCACGGCCGACGGCGGCGAGGATACGGCCCCAGTTCGGGTCGGAGGCGAACAACGCGGTCTTGATCAGCGGCGAGTGCGCCACGGTGTAACCGACATCCAGGCATTCCTGGTGGTTGCCGCCGCCGTTGACTTCAACCGTGACGAACTTGGTGGCACCCTCGCCGTCACGCACGATGGCCTGGGCCACATCCATGCACACTTCGAACACCGCTTGCTTCAACGCGGCGAACAGCGGGCCGCTGGTGGAGGTGATTTCGGGCAGGTTGGCCTGGCCGGTAGCGATCAGCATGCAGCAATCGTTGGTGGAGGTGTCGCCGTCGATGGTGATGCGGTTGAACGACTTGTTGGCGCCGTCCAGCATCAAGCGCTGCAGCACGTCGCGGGAGACTTTGGCGTCGGTGGCGATGTAGCCAAGCATGGTGGCCATGTTCGGGCGGATCATGCCCGCGCCCTTGCTGATGCCAGTGACGGTGATGGTCACGCCGTCATGCACAAACTGACGGCTCGCGCCCTTGGGCAAGGTGTCGGTGGTCATGATGCCGGTGGCGGCGGCCGCCCAGTTATCCACAGACAGGTCATCCAGCGCGGCTTGCAGGGCGCCTTCGATTTTTTCCACCGGCAGCGGCTCACCGATCACTCCAGTGGAGTACGGCAGCACCTGGCTGGCGTCGACGCCGGCCAGTTGTGCCAGTTTGGCGCAGGTCCGCGCGGCGGCGACCAGGCCAGGCTCGCCGGTGCCGGCGTTGGCGTTGCCGGTGTTGGTCAGCAGGTAACGAATCGGACCGGCCACGCGCTGCTTGGCCAGGATAACCGGCGCGGCGCAGAAGGCGTTGAGGGTGAACACACCGGCGACGGTCGAGCCTTCAGCACAGCGCATCACCACGACATCCTTGCGCCCCGGGCGTTTGATGCCGGCCGAAGCGATACCGAGTTCAAAACCGGCAACCGGGTGCAATGTGGGCAAAGGACCAAGACCAACAGCCATGAATGCGCTCCTTAAAAATAGATGATGTCTGTGCCGTCGCGTTCGACGGTGGGAATTAATGGCAAAACGCCGCGACGGCTGATGCCGGTCGCGGCGCGGGGTGTTGCAGCGTCAGGCGAAAATCTTAGTTGATTTCGCCGTGGCAGTGTTTGAACTTCTTGCCCGAACCGCACCAGCACAGCTCGTTACGGCCCAGCTTCTGCTCGTTGCGCACCGGCGTCTGAGCCAGGGCCACATCGACCTCTTCGCCCAAGACCTCAGGCGCTTCAAGACCTGGCGCTTCCTCATGCTGGAACTGCATGCGCGCCGCCAGTGCCTCGGCTTCCTCACGCAGGCGCGCTTCTTCCTCGACCGGGTCTTCGCGACGCACCTGGACGTGGGACAGCACGCGAATCGAATCGCGCTTGATCGAATCCAGCAGTTCGGAGAACAGCGTGAACGACTCGCGCTTGTACTCCTGCTTCGGGTTCTTCTGGGCGTAGCCACGCAAGTGGATACCGTGACGCAGGTGATCCATGGTCGACAGGTGGTCTTTCCACAGGTCGTCCAGCACGCGCAGTACGATTTGTTTCTCGAAGGTGCGCAGCGCTTCGGCACTCGCCTGCTCTT
Source organism: Pseudomonas veronii (assembly GCF_002028325.1). NCBI lineage: Bacteria > Pseudomonadati > Pseudomonadota > Gammaproteobacteria > Pseudomonadales > Pseudomonadaceae > Pseudomonas > Pseudomonas veronii. The sequence goes on from NZ_CP018420.1 coordinate 5,489,336, forward strand.
CTTTCTCGTTGTACGCGGCCAGCAGCTCGGTCATCAGCTTCTCGCGCAGGGTTTCTTCGTACAGGTGATCGTCTTCGTCCAGCCACTGCTGAACCGGCAAGTCGACACCGAAGTCGCTCTTCAACGCGGCTTCCAGGCCGGCAACATCCCACTGCTCTGGCAGGGACTGTGGCGGAATGTGTGCGCTGACGGTGGCGTTGAGCACGTCCTGACGGAAATCGGCGATGGTCTCGCCAATGTTGTCGGCGGCCAGCAACGTGTTACGCATGTGATAGATCACTTTACGCTGTTCGTTGTTGACGTCATCGAACTCGAGCAGTTGCTTACGAATGTCGAAGTTGCGGCCTTCGACCTTGCGCTGGGCCTTCTCGATGGCGTTGGTCACCATGCGGTGCTCGATCGCTTCACCGGACTGCATGCCCAGGGCTTTCATGAAGTTCTTCACCCGATCCGAGGCGAAGATACGCATCAGGCTGTCTTCCAGGGACAGGTAGAAACGGCTGGAACCGGCGTCACCCTGACGACCGGCACGACCACGCAGCTGGTTGTCGATACGGCGCGATTCGTGACGCTCGGACGCAATCACCTGCAGGCCGCCGGACTCCAGCACCGCCTGGTGGCGTTTCTGCCAGTCGGCTTTGATCTGGGCGATCTGCTCGGGAGTCGGGTTGTCCAGGGAAGCCACTTCCACTTCCCAGTTGCCGCCCAACAGGATGTCGGTACCACGACCGGCCATGTTGGTAGCGATGGTCAGTGCGCCGGGGCGACCGGCCTGGGCGATGATCTCGGCTTCTTTTTCGTGGAACTTGGCGTTGAGGACCTTGTGCTCGATGCCTTCCTTGTTGAGCAGGTTGGACACGTGCTCAGACGTTTCGATCGTCGCGGTACCCACCAGGATCGGACGCCCCTGGGCCATGCCGTCCTTGATGTCGTTGATGATCGCCGCGTATTTCTCTTCGGCGGTCAGGAACACCAGGTCGTTGAAGTCTTTACGCGCCAGCGGCTTGTTCGGCGGGATGACCACAACCGACAGACCGTAGATCTGGTGGAATTCGAACGCTTCGGTGTCGGCCGTACCGGTCATGCCGGACAGTTTGTTGTACAGACGGAAGTAGTTCTGGAAGGTGGTGGAAGCCAACGTCTGGCTTTCGGCCTGGATGTTGAGCACTTCCTTGGCCTCGATGGCCTGGTGCAGGCCCTCGGACAGACGACGACCCGGCATGGTACGCCCGGTGTGTTCGTCAACCAGGACGACCTGGCCGTCCTGGACGATGTATTCGACGTTGCGATGGAACAGCTTGTGCGCGCGCAGGCCGGCATACACGTGGGTCAGCAGGCCCAGGTTGTGGGCCGAATACAGGCTTTCGCCTTCGGCCAGCAGGCCGATCTGGGTCAGCATGTCTTCGACGAACTGGTGACCGGCTTCGTTGAGTTCGACCTGACGGGTCTTCTCGTCGATGGTGAAGTGACCTTCTTTGGTCACCACGCCTTCCACTTCCTCGATGTGCTGCTCCAGGCGTGGGATCAACTTGTTGATCTCGGTGTACAGGCGCGAGCTGTCTTCGGCCTGGCCGGAGATGATCAGCGGGGTACGGGCTTCGTCGATGAGGATGGAGTCGACTTCGTCGATCACGGCAAAGTTGAGTTCGCGCTGGAATTTTTCTTCCATGCTGAACGCCATGTTGTCGCGCAGGTAGTCGAAACCGAATTCGTTGTTGGTGCCGTAGGTGATGTCGGCAGCATAGGCCGCACGCTTCTCTTCCGGCGGCTGGAACGGCGTCACGACGCCGACGGTCAGGCCGAGGAATTCATACAGCGGGCGCATCCAGTTGGCGTCACGGCGGGCCAGGTAGTCGTTCACCGTCACAACGTGCACGCCCTTGCCGGACAGCGCGTTGAGGTAAACACCCAGGGTCGCCACCAGGGTCTTGCCTTCACCGGTACGCATTTCGGCAATCATGCCTTCATGCAAGGTCATGCCGCCGATCAGCTGGACGTCGAAGTGGCGCATGCCCATGACACGCTTACCGGCTTCACGGGCGACCGCGAAGGCTTCGGGAAGCAACTTGTCGAGGGTTTCACCTTTGGCTATGCGGGCCTTGAACTCTTCGGTCTTGGCGCGCAATTGCTCGTCCGAAAGGGCAACCATCTGCTCTTCGAAGGCATTGACCAGCTGCACCGTCTTGAGCATGCGTTTGACTTCGCGCTCATTCTTGCTTCCAAAAAGTTTCTTTAACAAAGGCGCAAACATATCGGCAGGTTCTTCCACACATAGGGATGGAGGGCGCACCGTGAGTGGCCCGAGCGGCCCTCACGGGCGCATGCGAACGCGCATTCTACCCGGAATCGTGGGTGAGGAAAGTGGCGTTGTTCCCCAATGCAGGCATGAGCCCGTGAGAGGGCTCATTTAAAATAAGGGCTTTTACCGGAACTTCAACCCATGGAGTGCATTGATTTCGCAGATAAAGCCCCGCCAATGCATTGCCTGGGGGTCCACAGGCGCTTTCTGCTAAGATGGCGGCTCTGTTACTTAAGGTGTCTGATCATGGCGTTTCGCCCTCTTACAGCCCGCGCGCCCAGCGTGTTGCTTCGCGAAGCCAAGCCGTTGAAAGCCATCTTCAGCCATGCGCAACGCCTGGGCCACCTGCAACGCCTGGTTGAAAGCCAATTGCAACCGGCAGCGCGGGAACATTGCCATGTCGCCTCGTGGCGCGAGGGCAACCTGCTGCTTATTGTCACAGACGGCCATTGGGCGACACGCTTGCGCTATCAGCAAAAACGCTTGCAGCGACAATTGATGGCGTTTGACGAGTTTGCCAGCCTGACGCGTATCCAATTCAAGGTGCAACCGCCGACCGTTCCGCAAGGCGCGGCGGGGCACACCATGGATTTATCGGCGAATGCGGCCGAAACCATTCAGGCAACGGCCGACGGCATCAGCGATCCGGGTTTACGCGCGGCGCTGGAACGCCTCGCCGCGCACGCCAAGCCCAAAGCCTGATCGGCTATCTACGCTTGCTGCCGCCCAGCAACGACCCCAGCAAGCCCCGCACCAATTGGCGCCCCACCTGATTGGCGGCCTGTTGCATGGCTGACTTGAGCGCCTTGCCGGCCGCAGTCCCGAGGAATGCCCCGGCTCTGTCGGTAAAGCTCGGCTCTTCGCTCACCGGCTTGGCTTCTTCGGCTTCGGCCGGGCCCAACGCCTTGCGCGCCATCAGCACTTCATAGGCCGATTCGCGGTCAATCGGCTTGTCATAGCGGCCCTGCAACGGCGAACTGGCAATCAGGGCGGCGCGTTCGGCGTCGCTGAGCGGGCCGATCCGCGATTGCGGTGGCGCGACCAACACGCGCTGGACGACTTCCGGTGTGCCCTTTTCCTGCAAAGTGCCCACCAGTGCTTCACCGGTGCCCAGCTCTGTCAGGACCGACAACGCATCAAATGTCGGATTGGGCCGAAAACCGTCCGCCACCGCGCGCAGTGATTTCTGCTCTTTGGTGGTGAATGCGCGCAGGCCATGCTGGATACGCAAGCCAAGTTGCGCCAACACGCTGTCAGGCAAGTCCCCGGGCGATTGCGTGACGAAATACACACCCACGCCTTTCGAGCGAATCAACCGCACCACCTGTTCGAGGCGGTCCTGCAAGGCCTTGGGCGTATCGGCAAACAATAAGTGCGCTTCGTCGAAAAACAGCGCCAGCAGCGGCTTATCGGCATCGCCGCGTTCAGGCAACTGCTCGAACAGTTCAGCCAGCAGCCATAAAAGGAAGGTTGCGTACACCTTGGGGGCTTCGTGGACCAGGCGGCTGGCGTCGAGCAGGTGGATACGCCCGCGACCATCGCTGGCGGGTTGCAAAATATCCTCGAGCTGCAGCGCCGGCTCGCCGAACAACGCTTCCGCGCCCTGCTGCTCCAGCACCGCCAGGCGCCGCAACAGCGCCTGGCTGGAGCCGGTGGTCATCAGCGCCGCATCTTCACCCAGCAGTTCCGGGTGGTAGCGCAAGTGATTGAGCAGCGCCTTGAGGTCCTTCAAATCCAGCAGTAACAGGCCTTCGCGGTCCGCCACCTTGAAGGCGGCATACAACGCTGACTGCTGGCTGTCGGTGAGCTCCAGCAGGCTGCCGAGCAGCAACGGCCCCATTTCACTGATGGTGGTACGCAATGGATGACCGGACTCACCGTGAATATCCCACAGCGTGACCGGATACGCCTTGGCCGTGTAATTCAGGAAAGGCATGCCGGCGATGCGCTCGGCCACCTTGCCCTGGGGGTTGGCCGCAGCGCCGAGACCACAAAGGTCGCCCTTGATATCCGCGGCGAATACCGCCACGCCCGCATCGCTGAACGCTTCTGCCAGGCGTTGCAGGGTGACGGTCTTGCCAGTGCCCGTGGCACCGGCAACCAACCCGTGACGATTGGCCAGGCGCATGGCCTGGGCGATGGGCTGGCCATCAAGGCCGGCGCCGATAAGGAGTTGCGTGGAGTCAGGCATTTCGTCACCTATGGTTAATCTTTCGTGCCGCAAGGTCGATACACATCAATGTAAGACCCACAAAGTCTAAAAACAGGTCAGACAGCTCCTACAGGGACCTCACAGGGCTATCGCCAGAAATATCACACCTTTTTTGACGCTACCATTCTGCGCATCCCATAAGGACGCGTTTTGGATATTAAGACCTTAGCGGACCCTTCAGGCCATGAATAAAAACCTGCGCTTCAGCCACAAAATCCTGCTTGCTGCCTCCCTTATCGTCATCGCCGCCTTCGCGCTGTTTACGCTTTATAACGACTACCTGCAACGCAACGCAATTCGCGAAGATCTCAACAATTACCTGCATGAAATGGGTGATGTCACTGCCAGCAACATTCAAACCTGGCTCACCGGACGCATTGTCCTGGTGGAAAACGCAGCACAAAATATTGCGATCAATCCCGACCCCAAGGTGGTCGCCAGCCTGCTGGAACAGAAAGCCCTGACCTCCTCGTTCATGGCAACCTACGTGGGCGACAGCCAGGGCGCGTTCACTATCCGCCCCGACACCAAGATGCCGGACGGTTTCGACCCACGCGTTCGTCCTTGGTACAAAGGCGCCCAGAGCAGCAATGGTTCGACCCTGACCGAACCCTATATCGATGCCGCGACGGGGCAATTGATCATTTCCATCGCGACCCCCAGCGCCCAGGGCAGCCAGAGCATCGGCGTGGTCGGCGGCGACCTGAGCCTGCAAACCCTGGTGGACAACATCGGCGCGCTGAACTTCGGCGGCATGGGCTATGCGTTCCTGGTCAGCGCCGACGGCAAGGTGCTGGTCCACCCGGACAAAAACCTGGTGATGAAAACCCTGGCCGACGTCTACCCGAAACACACGCCGAAGATCAGCAGCGACTTCAGTGAAGTCGAGGCCAACGGCAAGGACAACATCGTGACCTTTACACCGATCAAGGGCCTGCCGTCGGTGAACTGGTACCTCGGTATTTCCGTGGATAAAGCCACCTCCTTCGCCATGCTCAGCGAATTCCGCACCTCGGCGATCATCGCCACGATCATTGCCGTGGTAATCATCATCGCCTTGCTCGGCATGCTGATCCGAGTGCTGATGCAACCGCTGCACGTGATGACTCGCGCCATGCAGGACATCGCCGATGGCGAGGGCGACCTGACCCGTCGCCTGAGCATCCAGAATCACGACGAATTCGGCATCCTGGGTAATGCGTTCAACCGCTTCGTGGAGCGGATTCATACATCGATCCGCGAAGTGTCCTCGGCCACCGGGCAGGTCAATGAAGTCGCCCTGCGGGTGGTCAGCGCGTCCAACTCGTCGATGATCAATTCCGACGAGCAGGCCAACCGCACCAACAGCGTCGCCGCGGCCATCAACCAATTGGGGGCCGCCGCCCAGGAAATCGCGCGTAACGCCGCACAAGCCTCGAACCAGGCCAGCGATGCGCGGCACTTGGCCGAAGACGGTCAGCAGGTGGTTGAACGCAATATCAAGGCAATGACTCAGTTGTCCGCGATGATCAGCGCTTCCAGCAGCAACATCGAAGCACTTAACAGCAAAACGGTGAATATCGGGCAAATCCTCGAAGTGATCACCAGCATCTCTCAGCAAACCAACCTGCTGGCGCTCAACGCCGCCATCGAGGCGGCGCGCGCCGGGGAAGCCGGACGTGGGTTTGCGGTGGTGGCCGACGAAGTGCGCAACCTGGCGCACCGCACCCAGGAATCGGCACAACAGGTGCAAACGATGATCGAGGAGCTGCAAGTCGGCGCCCGGGATTCGGTCAGTACCATGAGCGAAAGCCAGCGCCACAGCCTCGACAGCGTGGAAATCGCCAACCTGGCCGGCGAACGCCTGAACAGCGTGACCCAGCGCATCGGCGAGATCGATGGGATGAACCAGTCGGTCGCCACCGCCACCGAGGAGCAGACCTCGGTGGTGGAGTCGATCAACATGGACATCACCGAGATCAACACACTCAATCAGGAAGGCGTGGAAAACCTGCAATCGACCCTGCGCGCCTGCGCCGACCTGGAACAGCAGGCGGCACGGCTGAAGCATCTGGTGGGCAGTTTCCGTATCTGACCGACACCACAGAACCTTGTGGGAGCACAGGTCCGCCTTGCGCCCACATTGACCTTTATCAACTAGAGCGCGCGCGCCCCCAATTCCGATCGAACATCTATCATTACCTCAGGTCCACGTAAGGAGAGCTACGGATCGGAGGAATGTTCATCGTGCATATCGCGGACATCACCATGTTCTACGCCCCCGCCAGCGGTGGCGTACGCACTTATCTCGACGCCAAGCACCGGCGTCTGACGCTCAAACCCGGCATTCGCCACAGCCTGTTGGTCCCCGGCGCGCACTTGAGCGAACGGGATGGGATATTCAAGGTGCCGGCCCCCGCCCTCCCCTTCGGCAAAGGCTACCGCTTCCCCCTTCGGCTCGCGCCTTGGCGAAATGTCCTGCACGATTTACAGCCCGATCTGATCGAAGTCGGCGACCCCTACCTGACCGCCTGGGCGGCGCTGGATGCACGACGCCAACTGGATGTGCCCGTCATTGGTTTTTATCACTCGGATCTGCCGCTGCTGGTGAGTAACCGCATGGGGTCGTGGTTTACCCCGAACGCTGAAGCCTACGTCAGCAAACTCTATGGGAATTTCGACCGGGTACTGGCGCCCAGCCAAGTGATGGCTGACAAGCTCATCGGGCTTGGGGTGAATAATGTCTTCGTGCAGCCGCTGGGGGTCGACCTGCAGACGTTCTGCCCGGACGTCCGCGACCCGGGCTTGCGCGCCGAACTGGGGATCGCCGCGGATACCCGGCTGCTGATCTTCGCCGGGCGCGGTTCCAAGGAAAAAAACCTGCCGCTGCTGCTCAACTGCATGAAACGCCTGGGGGACAACTACCACTTGCTGTTGGTGGGCTCCGGCATGCCGGCCAGCGTGCCGGACAACGTCACCGTGATCGATGGGTTCCGCCCCGCCCAGCATGTCGCCCGGCTGATGGCCAGCGCCGACGCGCTGCTGCATGGCGGCGATCAGGAAACCTTCGGCCTGGTAATACTGGAGGCCATGGCCTGCGGCATACCGGTGGTCGCCGTGGCGGCCGGCGCATTTACCGAGATCATTGACGAGCGCTGCGGCCTGCTGTGTACGCCCAATAATCCACGGGCCATGGCCGATGCGGTGCGCGAGCTGTTCGGTGCCGACAGCCGTCGCCTGGGCGCGCAGGCTCGGCGTCATGTCGAACAGCATTACGCCTGGGAGACGGTCGTCGACAGCCTGTTGACGCACTATTATGCGGTGCTGGGCAGCCACAAGCCGATGCTCGCCCATGGATGAGCGCTCGGTGCTGCTGGTGCTGCACGATGTAGCACCGCAGACCTGGGCCGACTACCGCCCATTCGTCGCAGCCGTCGACGCGTTGGGCGGCGTGCCCATCACCTGGCTGGTGGTGCCGGAGTTTCATCATCATGACGCCCTGACCGCCCATGGCGACTTTCGCCGCCTGCTGGACAGCCGCGTGGCCAAGGGCGATGAGCTGACCTTGCACGGCTACTACCATTGCGACGACCAACCGGCTCCGCGCACCCCCAAAGCCTGGTTCATGCGGCGCCTGTATACCCATGAGGGTGAGTTCTACCAACTGCGCCAGGATCAGGCGCTGCAGCGTATCAGCGATGGCATCGAGGTATTCCGTCGCTACGACTGGCCGCTGCAAGGCTTTGTCGCTCCCGCCTGGCTGATGAGCCACGGCACCCGCGAGGCACTGCGCCAATTGCCGCTGACCTACACCAGCGACCCGCAGCATCTGTACCGGCTACCCGACTTCACGCCGGTCAACGCCCCGGGGCTGGTGTGGAGTGCGCGCAGTGCCTGGCGCCGAGGTCTGTCCAAGTGTCTCAGCGACCGACGGGAACAGCGCTGGCAGGCGGCCCCGGTGATTCGCCTGGGGCTGCACCCGGTGGACATGCGCCACGAATTTTCCCGCCGCTACTGGCTTGAAACCCTACAACGCCTGCTCAACGCCGGACGCACACCACTGACCAAGGCCGCTTGGCTGGCCACCCAGCCATGAGCCGGGTGATCTGGCTGCTGCTGGGCCTGCTGCTGGCGCTGGCGATTCCCGTGTGGCTGGGAGGTGGCGAAACCGTTACGCGCCTGAAGCAATTCCCGCTGCCCCAACTGTCGCTGATGTTCGGCATGATTATCCTGTGCTGGCTGATCAACAGCGTGCGTATCCGCTTATTACTGGGCGAGCAACGCGGCCAACTGGGGCGACTCAACAGCCTGGGCGTGGTGATATCGACCGAATTCGCCATGTGCGCCACGCCCGGAGGTAGCGGCGGGCCACTGACACTGATGGTCCTGCTGGCGCGCAACGGCATACGTCCGGCCCATGGCAGCGCGGTGTTCGCCATGGATCAGTTGAGCGACTTGCTGTTTTTTTTCTGCGCACTGGTGGGAATCGCGTTGTACGCAGTGTTCCACAGCCTCAGCCCACGCCTGGAGTGGCTGTTGGGGCTCAGTGCGGCATCGATGGTGGGCGCAGTGTTCAGCGCTGTGCTGCTGGTGCGCTTTCATCGCCGCCTGATACGCCTGAGCGGCACCTTGCTCCAGCGATGCAAGGTAAGCACCGCGACTCGCCGGCGCTGGGCGCGCAAAGTGTTGCGCTTCCTGGCGGCATTTACCCAAACGCTGAAATTGCCGTGGCGCACCCTGTCCGCCGTGTTTGCCTTGACCAGCCTGCATTGGATACTGCGCTACAGCGTGCTTTACCTTGCGGTGCAAGGGTTGGGAGGCGATGTGCAGTGGGCCTGGAGTTTCCTGATCCAGATGCTGTCGTTGACGGCGGGCCAGTTCAGCCTTATGCCCGGCGGGGCCGGTGCGGCGGAGTTGACGTCAGCGGCCTTGCTCGCGCCCTGGCTGGGCAAATCCAGCGCAGCGGCGGCGATTCTGATCTGGCGGGCGGTGACCTACTATTTCTATCTGCTGGCCGGTGGGCCGGTGTTTCTGCTGATGCTCGGCAGGCCGCTGCTCAAGCGTCTGTTTCAGGGGACGCCGGCCGTTTCTGCAACTCGTCCCACAATTGGGCTGCCCCAGGAAAGTCAGTACCATCCTCGGCCTCCAGCTCATCCGGGTCATAGCGACTCAGACACCCCTCGCCCAACGTAGCGGGCGCCCTGGACGTAGCTTTATCGAGTGGATCGGTCATGGGCTTGTCCTGCTGGGCAGATCAATGAAAAAAGGCCTGGGACGATTTAACGCCCAGGCCCTTCATTCTTCAATCAAAACGCGTTGATCAGAACACGACTGTTTTGTTGCCGTGTACCAGCACGCGGTCTTCCAAGTGATAGCGCAGACCACGGGCCAGGACCATTTTCTCGACGTCACGGCCGAAGCGCACCATGTCATCAATACTGTCGCTGTGGCTGACACGCACCACGTCCTGCTCGATGATCGGGCCGGCGTCCAGTTCTTCGGTGACGTAATGGCACGTTGCGCCAATCAACTTCACGCCACGCAGGGAAGCCTGGTGGTACGGTTTGGCACCGACAAACGACGGCAGGAAGCTGTGGTGAATGTTGATCACCTTGCCGGCGTATTCGCGGCACAGTTCCGGCGGCAGGATCTGCATGTAGCGCGCCAGCACCACGACGTCGGTTTCATGCTGCTTGACCAGGCGGGACACCTCGGCGAACGCCGGTTCCTTGTCCTGCGGGTTGACCGGCACATGGTAGTACGGGATGCCATGCCACTCGACCATGCTACGCAGGTCGTCGTGGTTGGAGATCACGCAGGCGATCTCACAGTCCAGCTCGTCGCTGTGCCAGCGGTGCAGCAAGTCCGCCAGGCAGTGCGATTCACGGCTGGCCATCAACACCACACGTTTTTTCTGCTCGGTATCGCTGATGTGCCAGATCATCGAAAACTCTTCGGCGATCGGCGCAAACGCCTCGCGAAACGCCTCAAGGCCAAAGGGCAGCGTATCGGCACGGATTTCGTGGCGCATGAAGAACCAACCGCTGAGATTGTCCGAGTGATGGCTCGCCTCGGTGATCCAGCCGTTGTGGGAGGCCAGAAAGTTACTGACTTTGGCAACGATGCCAACCCGGTCCGGGCAAGCGATCACCAGCCGAAAAGTGTGCATTAGGGGGGAACTCCAGAACTTCGCAAAGGCGGCCATTCTAGCGATTACGCAGAAAAACTGCAGTATCCGTTGACGCTTATTCTGCCCTCGCCTTGACCACACCCCTTAATAACGTAGGGTTTTACCACCGCTATATGCATGTGCATCGGCACGCTCAGGCAGTTAGCGGAAATTAAGCAGGTAGTCTTTGCCCATACCCGCTACTAATTAACTCGTTTGCATAGATTTGCCACAAACATTCAAAGTAATTCACATAAATGTTCCCTTAAATGTTTACTTGGGGAAATAGCCTGACTATTATTGGGCCACTATCCCTGTCAATCAGCGCTCTACATAAGGTAGTCCACATGTCCCTGATCAACGAATACCGTGCCACCGAAGAAGCTATCAAAGAGCTGCAAGCCCGTTTGAAGAATCTGTCCCAAGACGACAAACTGCAAACCGAGCTGGAATTCGAAGGCAAACTGCGTACCCTGATGGGTGAATACTCCAAATCCCTGCGTGACATCATCGCGCTGCTGGATCCAGAGTCTAAAGTTAAAGCACCGCGCGGCGCAGTGAAAACTACCGGCACCAAGCGTGCCCGCAAGGTCAAGCAATACAAAAACCCGCACAACGGCGAAGTGATTGAAACCAAAGGTGGCAACCACAAGACGCTGAAAGAGTGGAAAGCCAAGTGGGGCGGTGACGTGGTTGAAGGCTGGGCTACCCTGCTGGGCTAAGCCTCGCCAGGCTCTTGCCTGATACGCGACAGACGAAAAACGCCAGCTTGCTGGCGTTTTTTATTGTCTGAATAATCTGCAATTGCCTGATTACAGATTGAACCGAACGGCTAAAGAGTCAGCATACTCCTGCCATTGATCCAGCACCTGACGCTGAAACGGCGTGGCACTAACAGCCAATTCAATACGAGCACGTTTAAATGCCTCCAAGGTATTGGGTGCACCCCATTCGCCATCTGACAAGCGTTGCTGACAGAAAAGTTTCCAGCGTTGTTGCTCCTCGCTGTTCAAGGTTGCAGGAAAGTTGCGCGCACGGTAGCGAAATAATAATTCCGGCAAACGCTGATCATCAAAGGGCCACTGCTGCCGCGCCAATTGCGCCGGCTCTGCCGCGCGGACTTGTTCGCACAAACGACGATCGCGGTCGCCGATAAAACCATCATAGAGCTGCTGCTCCGGGTCCGAACTCGGTGCAAAATCTTCCTCGGCATAAATCTCCGCCAACTTGTCGCGCCAAACTTCCTGTGCGTCAGTTAGCCGCAGCGCCCGCGCCTGATAAGCGTCCATATCCAATTGCAGTCGTTCACGGTCTTGCGCCCGCAGCACATTCAATGGCGCCACCACCGGGCAGCGGTTGATATGCAACAACTTGAGCGGTACCGGTAACTCGCCTGCGGCCAGGTCATCACGACGGGTGTAGAGGCGCTGACGCAAGGTATTGGCGTCGAGGTCCAGCAGCCCTTGCGGATCAAGGCCCAGGTCACAGACGATCAACGCGTTGCGATTGCGCGGGTGCCAGGCCAGGGGCAGTACAACGCCGAGGAAATGGCGCTCGGCTGAAAAACGCCCGGAGATATGCACCATCGGTTGCAGCAGCCGCACCTGGTCCATCACCCGTTGCTTGCTGCGCAATTGGAATAGCCAGTCGTACAACCTGGGCTGTTTTTCACGGACCAATCGGGCCAGGGCAATGGTCGCGCGCACGTCGGACAACGCATCGTGGGCCTGGCCATGGGCGATCCCGTTGGCCTCGGTCAAACGCTCCAGCTTGAGGGTGACACGCCCATCCTGCTCGGGCCAGACGATTCCCTCCGGGCGCAGCGCGTAGGCGGTACGCATCACATCGATCAAGTCCCAGCGGCTGTTACCGCCCTGCCATTCACGCGCGTAAGGGTCGAAGAAATTGCGATAGAGGCTGTAACGGGTCATTTCATCGTCAAACCGCAGGGTGTTGTAACCCACCCCACAGGTACCGGGAGCCGCCAGTTCGGCATGCACCCGCGTCATGAAATCGGCTTCGGCCAAGCCCTTTTCCGCCAGCATGCGCGGGGTGATGCCGGTGATCGCACAGGCCGCCGGATGGGGCAGGATATCGTCGCTGGGTTGGCAATACAGGTTGACCGGCGGGCCAACCTCGTTGAGGTCGACATCGGTGCGAATACCGGCGACCTGGAGGGGGCGATCGCTGCGCGGGTTGATGCCGGTGGTTTCATAGTCGTACCAGAAAAGAGTGGTCACGGGCTATTCCTGTGCTGAAGATCGACGAAGTCTAGGCGCTGGAAGGTGCCTGAGGCCAGCGCCAGTTCAACTGTATAAACATCCAGCAAAACCTTGAATGGTTGCTTCCATCGCCGACACTGCTAGCATCCGTGTCTTCCAACCGCTCTGCGCTGCCAAGGATCGCGATGCCATCAGCTCCATTGGATACCCGTTACCAGATCGAGACCCCGGAGGGCATCGACCTGCCCTTGCGCCCGGCCGGCCTGCTGCCACGTGCGCTGGCCTTCGCCTTCGACCTGGGCGTGCGCGGGTTGCTCATGGGCATCCTGCTGGTTCCGTTGGCCCTGCTCGGCAACATCGGCATAGGGCTGGGCTCGTTGCTGCTGTTCCTGGTCAGTTGGTGGTACATGGTGCTGTTTGAAGTACTCAACCAGGGCTGCTCGCCGGGCAAGCAGGTCATGGGGATGCGCGTGGTACAGGATGACGGCACGCCCATCAGTTGGTCGGCCTCACTCATCCGCAACCTGCTGCGCTTTGTCGATATGCTGCCGTTCGGCTACTTTCTCGGCGCCATCAGTTGCCTGCAGCACCCTAACTTCAAACGGCTCGGTGATCTGGCGGCCGGCACGCTGGTGGTCTACCGCGAACTGCCATTGGCACGCCCCAAGGTGCCGCAGGCCCCTGCCCTGCGCCTGCCATTTGCCCTGGACCTGAGCGAACAGCGCGCCATCCTCAATTTCGCCGAGCGCCAGGGCGAACTGTCCGCCGAGCGAGTACAGGAACTGGCCTCGATCCTCGCCACGCCCCTGCAGGTGTCCCCGGCTCGCGCTGTCGAGCAGCTCAACGGCGTGGCCCGTGGCTTGCTGGGGCCGACATGAAACAGAGCCTGTTCGAAAGCCGTCATCAGCCCCAATGGCAAGCGTTCGCCGAACAACTGACGCAGTTGGAACAAGGCAAGGCCAAGGCCGCTGAGCTGGCTGATTTCCCTCATCAGTATCGACGCCTGTGCCAGCACCTGGCCATGGCCCAGGAGCGCGGCTACAGCAGTTACCTGGTGGACCCGCTGCAACAACTGGCCCTGCGCGGCCACCAACAGCTGTATCGCCACCGCAGCCAATTGGGTGCGAACGTATTGGCTTTCCTGCTGGCCGGTTTCCCCCGGCTGGTGCGTGAACAGTGGCGCTTCGTGTTGATCGCCAGCCTGCTGTTCTTCGGCAGCCTGGTGGGTATTGCACTGCTGGTGTACCTGTTTCCCGAACTGATCTACAGCGTCGTCAGCCCCCAGCAGGTGGCCGAGATGCATAGCATGTACGACCCGGACGCCAGTCGCCTGGGCCGCGTCGCCGAACGTGCATCCAGTGAAGACTGGATGATGTTCGGCTACTACGTGATGCACAACATCGGCATCGCCTTCCAGACCTTTGCCGCGGGCTTGCTGTTCGGCCTGGGCAGCGTGTTCTTTCTGATATTCAACGGCCTGATCATCGGTGCGATCTCCGGGCACCTCACTGAAATCGGCTACGGCCAGACCTTCTGGTCGTTTGTCATCGGCCACGGTGCCTTCGAACTCAGCGCAATTGCCCTGGCTGGCGCGGCAGGCTTGCAGTTGGGCTGGGCGTTGATCGCTCCGGGGCACCTGACACGCGGTGAATCCCTGCGGCTGGCGGCACGTAAAAGCGTGCAGATGCTCTGCGGCGTCATGCTGTTCCTGCTGATCGCAGCATTTATCGAAGCCTACTGGTCTTCCACCACCGCGATCGCGCCTTGGGTCAAATACCTGGTGGGCGCGGGGCTCTGGCTACTGGTGGCCGCCTACCTGACCCTTGCCGGACGGACTCGCCATGCGCCTGAGTGATGCCAGCGTAGTGATTCGCCCGCGAACATCATGGGAAGCCATGGACCTGGGCGTGTTAATGGCCCAGGAACACCGACTGCTGCTGATGGCCAGTTGGGCGCTGGTGAGCCTGCCGATATTCATCGCGCTTAGCGTTCTGTTGTGGCAATACCCGTCCACGGCCTTGTTTGTGTTCTGGTGGTTGAAGCCGGCCTTCGACCGGCTGCCCCTGTATATTCTGTCCAAGGCCCTGTTTGGCGAGACGCCCAGCCTGAAACAGGCCGTGCGTCACTGGCCGCGCCTGCTCAAGGGCCAACTCCTGGCCAGCCTGACCTGGCGGCGACTGAGCCTGAGCCGCAGCTTTTTGATGCCGGTCAGCCAACTCGAGGGCCTGGATGGTCAGGCACGCCAAAAACGCCTGGGCGTGCTGCAACAACACAACGCCGGCGCGGCGCGCTGGTTGACCACGCTCGGTGTACACCTGGAAATCGGCCTGTGGTTCGGCTGCATGGCGCTGTTCTATCTGTTCATCCCCCAGCAGGTTGAACTGGATTGGGACTGGCAACGGCTGGCCCTGGCAACCGGCCCGGAGGGGTTGTGGCTGGAACACCTGAGCAACGCCTTCTACGCGCTGGTCCTGGTGTTCTGGGAACCGATCTACGTCGCCTGTGGTTTCAGCCTCTACCTCAACCGTCGCACCGTGCTGGAAGCGTGGGACCTTGAGCTGGTTTTTCGCCGCCTGCGCCAGCGCCTGAGCAGCGCGGCCCCGTTGCTACTGCTGGTGATCGGGCTGATGCTGCTGCCGCTGGGCCGACCCGCGATGGCCGATGACTCGCCCCCCACCCGGCAAGTCACCCCCCAATCCGCCAGCCAATCGATCAAGGCGCTGCTGGACAAGCCTCCGTTCAAAAATCCGGAAACCGTCACGCGCTATCGCTTTGCTGACGAAAAACCCAACACCAAGCCCCAGGCACGCGGTGACGGCAAACTACCGGCCTGGCTGCAAGCACTGCTGGACAACTTCAACAGCGACGCCTTCAAGCATCTCGCCCAAGGCCTGGAGGTGCTGCTGTGGAGTCTGTTGGCGGGCGGCGTGGCGTTGCTCGCCTGGCGTTATCGCGAGTGGCTGCGCACCTTTGTCAGCCGGCGTGGGCCACGCCAACCCAAGCTCGCCAAACCGACACCCACCCAACTGTTCGGCCTGGAGCTGGGCGCCGAAACCCTGCCCGATGACATTGCCAGCGCCGCCGAGCGACTATGGCCCAACCACCCCAGGGAAGCCCTGGGCCTGTTGTATCGCGGGCTGCTCAGCCGGTTACTGCACGACTTCAACCTGCCACTGAAAACCGCCGACACCGAAGGCCAGGTCCTGGAACGCGTTCAACGCTTGCAACTACCACAATTGCTGGCATTCAGCGACGAATTGACCCGGCACTGGCAAAACCTCGCCTACGGGCACCGCCTTCCGCCCACGGAGGTACAGCAGCAGTTGTGCAACGATTGGCGCACCCTGTTCAGCTCGGGAGTCGCCCGATGAAGCGGCCATTGCTGTGGGTGGGGTTGCTGCTTGCTTGCCTGCTGGGGGCGGGCGGCCTGTATGTGTGGCACAAGGCAATGCCTTATGACGAAGTGGTGGATCGCGGCCCTTCCCCCGAAGCATTGGGCAATCCCTACCTGGCGGCCGAACACTTTCTGCGCCAGCAAGGCCTGGCGGTGGAGCGTGCCAGCGGCCTTGAACAGCTCTCCGATCTGCCCCCCAGAGGCCGCAGCCTGTTGCTGCTGGGCGAACGCGACAACATGACCCCGCGCCAGGTGGATCAACTGCTGGACTGGGCAAAGTCCGGTGGCCACCTGCTGGTGGTGGCCGAAGCGCTGTGGGATGAAGAAACCGCTAAAAGCGGCGACCTGCTGCTCGACCGCCTGCATATCCAGCAGACCTTGAGCGACGAATCCGAGCAACCCGCTCCGGCACGCAAACAGAAAAAACCGGACCTGACCAAGCTCTATGTCGACAATGAAACCGCCCCGGCGTATTTCAGCTTCGATACCGACTTCAATCTCACCGACCCCAAGCACCTGGCCCAGTTTTCCGCCAACAGCGCCAGGTCCAGCCACCTGATGCAACTCAATCTCGGCCAAGGCCGTGTGACAGTCGTCACCGACAGCGACTTATGGAAAACCCCGGGAATCGGCCAACACGATAACGCCTGGCTGCTGTGGTACCTCAACCAGGGCACCGACGTGAGCCTGCTGTTCAACAGCGACGTGGACGACCTGTTCACCTTGTTGATGCGCTATTTCCCCCAGGCGCTGGTGGCGCTCGCCGCGCTGATCGCCCTGGCGCTCTGGCAGGCCGGCATGCGCCAAGGCCCGATCCACGCGCCAGCGCCCAGAGCTCGCCGACAACTGCAGGAACACTTGCAGGCCAGCGCCGACTTCCTGCTGCGCCGCAGCGGCCAGGGCACCCTGTTGCACGCCTTGCAGCGCGATATCCTGCGCGCCGCAAGGCGGCGCCACCCTGGCTTTGAACACCTAAACACCGCAGACCAGTGGCAGGTGCTTGAACACCTGACGCGCCAACCCTCTCACGTGATCAGCCAGGCCCTTGGCCCACTTGCGGCAAAACGGCTTTCCAGCGCCGATTTCAGCCGCCAGGTGGCGTGCCTGCAAACGCTCAGGAATGCACTATGACCCCGCGTTCTGTGACGAAGGTGCGTGGTACAACGCCAGCAAGAGGGCGCTGCGCCTCGACTCTGAGGTTCAGCGGCTCGTGGAATCCACACCCAGAGTGAGAACCAACCTGGAGTGCCTGATCCGTCGCCTGATTGCCCCGGCCGAGTCTCTGGACGCACAAGCCCCGGCAGACCTCAAAGGCCGCGTTTGGTTATATCGCATTTGTGCGGCAAGACTGTCGGTCGAGTTTCGTCGTTGAATCCAAACACGTTAACTAAAGCGACAAGTAAGCCCGCCTGTTTAGAAGATATTCAACGGGTACTCAGTAATCAGACGCGTCTGCACCAAATGCCCCCCGGTAGAAGCATCGCCATCGTGCCAGGCCTCCCGCAGGTGAACAGTCAGTTTCTTGGCCGGGCCACTCTGTACGACGTATTTCACTTCGGCGTCGGTTTCGTGTTCCTGGTCGTTGGCGCCATAGGCCCCGGCGTAGGC
Organism: Pseudomonas veronii; assembly: GCF_002028325.1. Classification (NCBI taxonomy): domain Bacteria; kingdom Pseudomonadati; phylum Pseudomonadota; class Gammaproteobacteria; order Pseudomonadales; family Pseudomonadaceae; genus Pseudomonas; species Pseudomonas veronii. Next base: position 5,507,219 of record NZ_CP018420.1, read on the forward strand.
CGAGTTACTGGCAGTATGCGTACCGTCGATGCCAGAACCGCGAATATGACGAGCCATGAAGCTCAGGCCTGGGACGCCAAAGGAACTCATGTCCAAGTCATAGCGCATCTGCCAGGACTTCTCGCCCGGGCCGTTGAAGTCGGAGTACTGCACCGAATCAGCGAGGTTGATCGAGTTACCGTAGCGGCCGGCACCGACACCGGCGTTGGTCTCCCCAAAGCCGACATAGTCGAACGGCTCGTCACCATGGATCTTCTGTCCGGCCAGGGTGAAGGTGTGCGCGCCCAGGGTGTAGGCAGCCGCCAGCGAGGCTGCAGTGGTGTCGATGGTACCGGCCTTGGCGCTGCCGTCGTCCAGTGTGCGATAGAGGTTGAAATCCAGTGCGACGGATTGGTCAACGGCCAATGGATGAACAAGGTTCAAGTTGACGTAGTACTGGTTCCAAACGTCTTCCAGGCGCGCTCCGTACAGCGACGCGGTGAATTCCTTACTGAACTGGTACTTGCCACCCGCGAAGCTGGCCGACGCCGCTTCCACACCCGCATAGCTGGCGAGAATGTCGCCGCTGCGCGACGTGGTGGTGTTACCGGTACCGGCGGTGTAATGACCGGCCTCCAGGTTCAGGCCCGTGATTTCATGACTGTCGATCTGGAAGCCTGATGCGGTCTGTGGCATCAGGTAGTTATCAGCGGTGGCAAACACCGGCGACGTGGGCTGCAAGTCGCCGACCTTGAGCGTGGTATTGGAAACACGGAACTTGACGTCACCGCCGGCCTTCGCGAGGCCGTGATCCGGATGGCCATTGGCATCGGATGGAATGTTCGGGCCTCCGGCACGGTCGGTGCCCCCGTCGATGCGCAACGCCAGGTCGGCAAACGCATCAATGCCGACGCCGACGGTGCCTTGGGTGAAGCCCGAGCTGAAGGTCGCCATCAGCGCTTGACTCCAGTCACGGGTGTGGGTGCCGCTGCCGTTCTGGTTCCAGAACATGTTGCGATTCAGAATATTTAAACTGCTGTCCGCGACAAACCCCTTGGAATCGGACTGATCGCTGGCATAGCTCATGGCCGGCAAGGCAAATGCCAGCGCCACGGCCAAGGTATTGAGTTGAAGTGCCGATTGGTGTTTTTTCATTATTTTTGCTCCAGTGCACGATGTCGTGTTGGAGCATTAAGGCGATAGCCCAGACGATCAACAAATGAAACCAGATGAATATTCTGATATTAAACTTGGCGGCTAAACAAGCCAGCTTGTTACTCGAGAGCGGCTGCTTTTGCCCAACGCTGTTGGAAAAGTGGCTCTTCTGCCGCCCTATAACGAGCTGCCCGTTGCAGCCGGAGAGGCGAGAGAGCGTCTTATTGAGGTTTACAAAGCACAGCCAGTCTGTAGTGTCTTCTCTTGAGCGGCCACACTTCCATTGCCCTTGGCATCAGGGGATGATCCGGAAGGCAGTGCCACTGGCGCCTGGAGGCATCCCTCCAAACCGAAGCGGGTCATTATGGCCGACGCGTCGTCTGTCGAGCGCCCAAAGTCGGGGACTATCATGGAATGAAAGTTGTGCATATCGACCTGATTCCATTCATCCGGCCCATAAAAACCCAACAATAGTTAGATTAGGTAAGTATCTGATTTATGGATAATACAACCAATGTAACAATGAATAAGGCTCCGGAAATCATCAGCGAATTTCCAACACCCACTGCCCTGACCACCGAAACCCTGCAACACGCCAGCCGCCAAGCCCAGGCGTTGCGTGTTGAGCTGCGCAAGGCGGTGATTGGCCAGGACCAAGTGATCGACGACGTCCTCACCGCCTTGATCGCCGGCGGCCACGTGCTGCTTGAAGGCGTACCCGGCCTGGGCAAGACCTTGTTGGTTCGGGCCCTGGCCCGTTGCTTCGGCGGCGACTTCGCGCGCATCCAGTTCACGCCGGACCTGATGCCCAGCGATGTCACCGGGCACGCCGTGTACGACCTGCACACCGAGCAGTTCAAGCTGCGCAAGGGGCCGTTGTTTACCCACCTGTTGCTGGCCGACGAGATCAACCGCGCGCCGGCCAAGACCCAGGCCGCCTTGCTCGAGGCCATGCAGGAGCGCCAAGTGACCCTTGAGGGCGAAGCGCTGCCCATCGGCCAACCGTTCATGGTGCTGGCCACCCAGAACCCCATCGAGCAGGAAGGCACCTACCCGCTGCCCGAGGCCGAACTGGACCGTTTCATGCTCAAGGTGCGGATGGACTACCCCGACTCCCAACAAGAGCTGGAGATGGTGCGCGAAGTCACGCGCTCATCCCGGGCCGACATGCTCGACGTACAACCCCTGCGCACCGTGCTGCAAGCCGAGGACGTGTTGCAACTGCAACAGATCGCCAGCGAACTGGCGCTGGATGAGCAAGTGCTCGACTACGCCGTGCGCCTGGCACGGGCCACCCGCAGTTGGCCGGGGCTGACCATCGGTGCCGGCCCACGCGCATCCATTGCCCTGGTGCGCGGCGCCCGTGCCCGCGCCTTGCTGCGCGGGGGCGAGTTCGTCACCCCGGACGACATCAAGGGCTGCGCCCTGGCGGTGCTGCGTCATCGCGTTCGCATCGCCCCCGAGCTGGATATCGACGGACTGGAAGTGGACCAGGTCCTCCAGCAACTGCTGGACCAGATTTCGGCACCTCGGCAATGACCCATCCATGAAGCCGACCCGTCTGCTGTTGATCTGGCTCGGCGTGCTGCTGGGCCTGAATATATTGCTGGGCGCCGCACAGGCGTTGCAGCTCCCGGTGCCCGACAGCCTGCATTCGGTGGCCTGGGGTCTGCTGCTGGCGCTGTTGTTGCTGGCGCTATTGGACGCGATGCGCCTGCGCCGTCGTCCGTCCGCGCGAGTACAACGGCAGATGCCCGGCAGCCTGGCATTGGGGCGCTGGGGCGAAGTACGCCTGACGCTTGAACACGATTACCCACAACCGCTGACGGTGCAGGTGTTCGATCACGTCCCCGACGGCCTGAGCCTGGAACACATGCCGCAGTCGATCGAACTGCGCCCCGGCGAACGCAGCGAACTGGGCTATCGGCTGCGCCCCCTGCGGCGTGGGCACTTCAGTTTCAGTCGCTGCGAGCTGCACCTGCCCAGCCCCTTGGGGTTGTGGTCCGCGCGGCGCTTTATTGAGGTCAGCGATGCCACCCGGGTCTATCCGGATTTCGCCCGTCTGTATGGCGCGCAGCTCTTGGGTGTGGATAACTGGCTGAGCCAGTTGGGCGTGCGTCAACGCCAGCGCCGGGGGTTGGGGCTGGAGTTTCATCAACTGCGCGAGTTTCGCGAGGGCGACAGCCTGCGGCAGATCGACTGGAAAGCCACCGCACGCCAACGCACGCCGATCGCCCGGGAATACCAGGACGAACGCGACCAGCAGATCGTGTTCATGCTCGATTGTGGTCGGCGCATGCGCAGCCAGGACGCAGAGCTGTCCCACTTCGATCACGCGCTCAATGCCTGCCTGCTGCTCAGTTATGTCGCCTTGCGCCAGGGCGATGCCGTCGGCCTATGCACCTTTGCCTGCGACCAGCCGCGCTACCTGGCGCCCGTCAAGGGCACCGGGCAGTTGAATCTGTTGCTCAACACCGTCTACGACCTCGACACCACGCGACGCGCGGCCGACTACGAAGCCGCGGCCAACCAGTTGCTGGCTCGGCAGAAACGCCGGGCGCTGGTGATCGTGGTGAGTAACCTGCGAGATGAGGACGATGAGGCGCTGCTGACCGCGGTCAAACGCATCAGCCGGCAACACCGGGTACTGGTCGCCAGCCTGCGCGAAGAAGTACTCGACCAACTGCGCCTTTCGCCGGTGCAAACCCTGCCCGAAGCGCTGGCCTATAGCGGCACCGTCGACTACCTCAATCAACGCGACGAACTGCATGACCGCCTGAACGCCCATGGGTTGTCGGTACTGGATACGCGCCCCTCGGAGTTGGGCGCCGCTCTGGTGACACGTTACCTGGGCTGGAAAAAAGCCGGCGTTCTGTGAAAACAGCGCACCCCCCGGCTTGGGTCGCCACACCCAAGCCGGGGCGACTGCACGCTATGTCTAAGCGGACGCCTGTAAGGGGTCAAAGCTGAAATACTGCAGCAAGGCATTGATCAGTTGGCCGTATTCGGCAGGCGCCTCAGCCACGCTGAAACCCGAGTCGTAATGCTGGGGATTGATGTCCTCGTGACTCCATAAACAGGTCGCCGTGAAATCAACGGCCTGGAAATCACCGTCGACCGTGGGAATCTTCAAGCGCAGCTCGAACGCCACGTCGACCATCATCGGCAATTGACTGATCAACATCAGTCCTTCTGCGGATACGTTACCCAAGTAACCAATGGGCTTATCCGTAAGCCGGTTGAACACTTGCAGGAAACAAGACAATTGATGCCGCTCAATTCGTCGGTCGGTAAACATGATGATATCGCCATCCATTGGCCATAACTCTGGCCACGCCAGTGATTCGGAACGGGCTAAACACCCCGCTCTCCCTGGAGATCAGTGCGACAACAGCTAGCGCTTTGCCACTCTACAGCCTGCCAATCCCAAGTGTTCTATCCGTTTGGACACAAACTTGTACAAACGGACATTCAAAGAATAGCCTAAGACTGGCAACGGGCCAGCTACGCAACGACAAATACCATCACAACGACGCCGGACGTGGCTGCGCAACGCTCGCGCCGGAGTAGTGCCCCAGTTGTTGCAGGGTGTCGAGACGCGCACGGGCCCGGTAGGCGTACTCGCTGGACGGGTACTGGTTGATGATGAACTGATAGGTTTGCACCGCGTCGACGAACAACTTCTGTCGCTCCAGGCACTGCCCGCGCAACATCGAGACCTCCGGCTGCACATAGCGCCGGGTGCGACTTTCCCGGTCGACCTGGGACAATTCCAGGGTCACGCGCTCGCAGTCACCAACCCCATACGCACGGTAGGCGTTGTTCAAATGGTGGTCCATCGACCAGCGGGTACAGCCGACAACACTGACGGCCAGGGCAGCAATGAGCAAAATTCGCATGAGGGTTCTCCTGTCTTGTGCAGTGTATCGACCCCTCGTCAAAAATCTTCAAGGTTGTTCAGCTATTCAACCGGAGCGAAAAGCGAATCGCCGATAAGTAGTGCAAACGAACAATGACTACAACCAAAGAGCATAGTAGCCTTCCTCAGCGCTTGAACTCAGGAGTCTGTGCATGTCCGTCCGTCGTACCAAAATCGTCGCCACCCTTGGCCCGGCCAGTAACTCGCCGGAAGTCCTCGAACAGCTGATTCTGGCTGGTTTGGACGTTGCCCGTCTGAACTTCTCCCACGGCACCCCGGACGAGCACAAGGCTCGCGCCAAGCTGGTGCGTGACCTGGCCGCCAAACACGGTCGCTTCGTCGCATTGCTGGGTGACCTGCAAGGCCCGAAAATCCGCATCGCCAGATTCACCGACAAACGGATCGAGCTGAAGATCGGTGACACGTTCACCTTCTCCACCAGCCACCCGCTGACCGACGGCAACCAGCACGTCGTGGGTATCGACTACCCGGACCTGGTCAAGGATTGCGGCGTCGGCGACGAACTGCTGCTGGACGACGGCCGCGTGGTCATGCGAGTCGACACCGCCAGCGTCACCGAGCTGAACTGCACCGTGATCATCGGCGGCCCGCTGTCGGATCACAAAGGTATCAACCGTCGCGGTGGTGGCCTGACGGCGCCGGCCCTGACTGAAAAAGACAAGGCCGACATCAAGCTCGCCGCCGAAATGGAAGTGGACTACCTCGCGGTGTCCTTCCCACGCGACGCTGCCGACATGGAATACGCGCGCAAACTGCGCGACGAAGCCGGTGGTACTGCCTGGCTGGTGGCGAAGATCGAACGCGCCGAAGCCGTGGCCGATGACGAAACCCTCGACGGCCTGATCAAAGCGTCCGACGCGGTGATGGTTGCCCGTGGCGACCTGGGCGTGGAAATCGGTGATGCCGAGCTGATCGGTATCCAGAAAAAAATCATCCTGCACGCACGCCGCCACAATAAAGCAGTGATCGTGGCGACCCAGATGATGGAGTCGATGATCCAGAACCCGATGCCGACCCGCGCCGAAGTGTCCGACGTGGCCAACGCCGTGCTCGACTACACCGACGCCGTGATGCTCTCGGCTGAAAGTGCCGCTGGCCCGTACCCGCTGGAAGCCGTCCAGGCCATGGCGCGTATCTGCATCGGTGCCGAAAAGCACCCGACCAGCAAGACCTCCAGCCACCGCATCGGCAAAGTGTTCGAAAGCTGCGACCAGAGCATCGCCCTGGCCGCCATGTACACCGCCAACCACTTCCCTGGCGTCAAAGCGATCATCGCCCTGACCGAAAGTGGCTACACGCCGTTGATCATGTCGCGTATCCGTTCCTCGGTACCGATCTACGCGTTCTCCCCGCACCGCGAAACCCAGGCCCGCGCGGCGTTGTTCCGTGGTGTCTACACCGTACCGTTCGACCCGGCGTCGTTGCCGCCTGAGCAAGTCAGCCAGGCTGCCATCGACGAACTGCTCAAGCGTGGCGTGGTGGAGAAAGGCGACTGGGTCATCCTGACCAAGGGCGACAGCTACCACACCATCGGCGGCACCAACGGCATGAAGATCCTGCACGTTGGCGACCCAATGGTCTGAGTGATCTGCTGAAAAAACAAAGCCCCGCCCTGTGAATGGCGGGGCTTTTTGCTTTGCGGCTCACAGTGATGGGCTTGCCTGTGGAAACGCCATCAGCACCCGCTGATCGACCTGGACAGGAACACATCAGCCAACAGTTGATTGCGCGGCAGCCCTGCCAGGAACAGGCGCTTGGAGAACGCCTCGACGCTGGCCGGATGCCCACAGAGCAAGGCCAGTGTTTGCCGGGAAACCAGCCGCAGTTGCGCCAAGGCCGGGGTCAACTGCGCCGCCGTCCACAGCTCCACCGTCAGGTTCGGATGGCGCTCGGCCAGCGCTGCCAGGGGCTCGGCCAAGTAGTGACCGCTGGCATCGTGGGCCAGGTGAATCAAGCGGATCGCGCCTTGGTGGTCCTGGCGCAACGCCTCACGCAACACGCCCCACAACGGGCCCAGGCCGGTGCCGGACGCCAACAGCCACAGTGGCCGGGTTTGCCAGTCGGGGTCGTACTGCAAAGCGCCACCGCGCAGTTCGCCCAGGCGCAGACGGTCACCGACGCGCAACTGTCGAGCGGCATCGCTGAACGCGCCGGGCTGACGGCAGTCGAGATGAAACTCCAGGAACGGATCTTCCTCGGGCAGGCTGGCCAAGGAATACGGGCGCGCCACCGGCCCCGCCCACAACACCAGATGCTGCCCGGCCCGGTAGCGCAGGCCGCGCTCCGGTTGCAGACGCAGGCGCAGCACATGCGTGCTCAACCACTCCACGCCGACCACCGCGGCCGGCACGCCGTCACGGCTCGGGTCAAACGCTTCGACGTGCAGGTCCGCCACCACCCGGCACTGGCAGGCCAGGCGCCAGCCGTTCTCGCGTTGCGCCGGGCTGAGGGCGTCGGGCTGCTGATCCTCGACCTCGCCCCGGCAACGCACCAGGCACGCATGGCAACTGCCGGCGCGGCAACTGTAGGGCACGGCAACGCCGGCCTGGTTCAGGGCATCCAACAGGTTGCTGCCGGTGGAGACCGACCAGTGGCGTTCGCCGACGTACAGTTCAGGCATACAAAGTCTCAGATCAAAAAAGCCTACACAGGGAATCACGCCCGGCAGAGTTTGACCATAGTCGGGTGTATCGGCCACCGTGCCGGGTTATACTGCCGCGCCTTTTTAGCGTCGCGCCAGCATCACTCGGCGTGCCTTGGAAAGGTGGTTTCAGCCGACCGATACACCCCACTGAAGCCACCTTTATTGAATGTTCCCTTATAGAGGAGCGCGACTCATGACCGTGATCAAGCAAGACGACCTGATTCAGAGCGTTGCCGACGCCCTGCAATTCATTTCCTACTACCACCCCGTTGACTTCATCCAGGCAATGCACGAAGCCTACCTGCGCGAAGAATCGCCGGCAGCCCGTGACTCCATCGCCCAGATCCTGATCAACTCGCGCATGTGTGCCACCGGCCACCGCCCGATCTGCCAGGACACCGGTATCGTCACCGTGTTCGTGCGCGTAGGCATGGACGTGCGCTGGGACGGCGCCACCATGGGCCTGGACGACATGATCAACGAAGGCGTGCGTCGCGCCTACAACCTGCCGGAAAACGTCCTGCGTGCTTCGATCCTCGCCGACCCGGCGGGCGCGCGTAAAAACACCAAGGACAACACCCCGGCGGTGATCCACTACTCCATCGTCCCGGGTAACACCGTGGAAGTGGACGTGGCCGCCAAGGGCGGTGGTTCCGAGAACAAGTCGAAAATGGCCATGCTCAACCCGTCCGACTCGATCGTCGACTGGGTGCTCAAGACCGTTCCGACCATGGGCGCCGGCTGGTGCCCACCGGGCATGCTCGGCATCGGCATCGGCGGCACCGCCGAGAAAGCCGCCGTGATGGCCAAGGAAGTGTTGATGGAATCCATCGACATCCACGAGCTGAAAAAGCGTGGCCCTTCCAACCGTATCGAAGAGATGCGCCTGGAGCTGTTCGAGAAGGTCAACCAACTGGGCATCGGCGCCCAGGGCCTGGGTGGCCTGACCACCGTGCTCGACGTGAAGATCATGGATTACCCGACCCACGCCGCCTCCCTGCCGGTGTGCATGATCCCCAACTGCGCCGCCACCCGTCACGCGCACTTCGTGCTCGACGGTTCGGGCCCGGCATCGCTGGAAGCGCCACCACTGGACGCCTACCCGGAAATCGTCTGGGAAGCCGGCCCGTCGGCCCGTCGCGTCAACCTCGACACGCTGACCCCGGAAGACGTGCAGAGCTGGAAGCCGGGCGAAACCGTGTTGCTCAACGGCAAGATGCTGACCGGTCGCGACGCGGCGCACAAGCGCATGGTCGAGATGCTGAACAGGGGCGAAACCCTGCCGGTGGACCTCAAGGGTCGCTTCATCTACTACGTCGGCCCGGTTGATCCGGTGCGCGACGAAGTGGTTGGCCCTGCCGGCCCGACCACCGCGACGCGGATGGACAAGTTCACCCGTCAGATCCTCGAACAGACCGGCCTGCTGGGCATGATCGGCAAATCCGAGCGCGGCCCGACCGCCATCGAAGCGATCAAGGACTACAAGGCCGTGTACCTGATGGCCGTAGGCGGTGCTGCTTACCTGGTGGCGCAAGCCATCAAGAAGTCGCGCGTGGTGGCTTTCGCCGAACTGGGCATGGAAGCGATCTACGAGTTCGAAGTGAAAGACATGCCGGTCACCGTTGCGGTGGACAGCAAAGGCGAATCCGTCCACATCACCGGTCCTGCCATCTGGCAGAAAAAGATCAGTGAAAGCCTGGCGGTAGAAGTGCAGTAAGCGCTTCTTCGCACCGATAAAGGCGACTGCGGCTACACAGCCCAGTCGCCTTTTTTATTGCGCATGCTATGGTGCTCCCCCCTAATTGCAGCTGTTCATCTCCGTATGATCGCGATCCCTCGCCCCCTGCGCCTGACCTTCTACTCCCTGTTGATCATCGCCGGTGCGGTGCTGGCCGCTGCCTTGGCCACCCGCCACGCTGAACGCCAGGCCCTGGTGGACGATGCCGCCCGTGCCAATCAGCAATTAGCGCTGTATGCCAACTCGCTGCACACCCTGATCGAACGCTACCGCGCCCTGCCCGCCGTGCTGGCACTGGATTCGGAAATGATCAGCGCGTTGAAAGGCCCGCTGGATGCCGCGACCCAGGACCTGCTCAACCGTAAACTGGAACGTATCAACGGCGCCGCGCAGTCCTCCACATTGGAACTGATGGACCGCACCGGCCTGGCCGTGGCCGCGAGCAACTGGAAGCTGCCGAGCAGTTACGTCGGGAACAATTATGCGTTCCGGCCATATTTCAGGCAGACCCTGAGCCAGGGCACCGGGCGCTTTTATGCGGTCGGGGTGACCACCGGCGTGCCGGGGTATTTCCTATCCAGCGCGGTGCTCGATGAACACGAACAGTTCCTCGGCGCGATGGTGGTCAAACTGGAGTTCCCCGAACTCGAGCGCGAATGGGCCCAGGGCAACGACCTGCTGCTGGTCAGCGATGCGCGCGGCATTGTGTTTATTGCCAACCAGCCGGGCTGGCGTTATCGCAACCTGCGCCCGCTGTCGGCCAGCGACCTCGCCGAACTCACGGCCACCCGCCAGTACGACAAGAAACAGCTGCAATCGCTGGAGACCCAGACCCTGCAGCGTTTCGACGAAAACAGCCACCTGATGCGCGTCAACGGCCCCGACGGCAACGCCCGGTACCTCTGGGAATCCCTGCCGCTGAAGGGCGAAGGCTGGACCTTGCACCTGCTGCGCAAACCCCAGTTCGCCTTCGAAGACCAACGCAACGCCGGCCTCGCCGCCGCCGGTTCGTGGCTGGCGCTGGTGTTCCTGGTGCTGTTCCTGACCCAGCGCTGGCGCCTGGCCCGCATGCGCCAGCGCAGCCGCGAAGAGCTCGAACAGCTTGTCGAGGAGCGCACCCAGGCCCTGCGCACGGCCCAGGATGGTTTGGTGCAATCGGCCAAGCTGGCGGCGCTGGGGCAGATGTCTGCCGCCCTCGCCCATGAAATCAACCAGCCGCTGACCGCACAGCGCATGCAATTGGCGACCCTGCGCCTGCTGCTCGACCATGGCCGCGTGGAAGATGCCTACAAGGCGCTCACACCACTGGACGACATGCTCACCCGCATGGCCGCGCTGACCGGCCACCTCAAGACCTTCGCCCGCAAAAGCCCCAGCGGCCTGCGCGAGCGCCTGGACTTGGCCAGTGTGGTCGACCAGGCCCTGCAACTGCTCGACGCACGCCTGCGCGATGAAGGCATCGGCACCGTGCTGGACCTGACCCGCCCCGCCTGGGTCCGGGGCGACGCGATCCGCCTGGAACAGGTACTGATCAACCTGTTGCGCAATGCCCTCGACGCCATGGCCAACAAGCCGCGCAAACGCCTGGAAATCCGCCTGCACGCCGATGAGCAACTGTGGCAACTGACCGTCAGCGACAGCGGCGGCGGCATCGCCGAAGAACACCTGAACAGCGTGTTCGACCCGTTCTTCACCACCAAGCCCGTGGGTGATGGACTCGGCTTGGGGCTGGCGGTGTCCTACGCTATCGTGCATGAACTGGGTGGACGCCTGTGCGTCGCTAACCGTGGCGACGGCGCGGTGTTTACCCTGACCCTGCCTATCGCGCTGGAGACGCCGGAGCTATGTTGAATGCGGTGATTGTGGTCGATGACGAAGCCAGCATTCGCACAGCCGTTGAGCAATGGTTGAGCCTGTCGGGATTTGACGTGCAATTGTTCAGTCGCGCCGAGGCCTGCCTGGTGCAACTGCCCAAGGACTTTCCCGGGGTGGTGTTGAGCGACGTGCGTATGCCCGGCCTCAGCGGCCTGGAACTGCTGGCCGAAGTGCGGCGGCGCGACGCCGACTTACCGGTGATCCTGCTGACCGGCCATGGCGATGTGCCGATGGCCGTCGAGGCCATGCGCGACGGGGCCTACGACTTCCTGGAAAAACCCTTCAGCCCCGAAGCCCTGCTCAACAGCCTGCGTCGCGCCCTCGATAAACGTGGGCTGATCCTGGAAAACCGCCGCCTGCATCAACAAGCCGATCATCGGACACAACTGGAAAACAGCCTGCTGGGCGTGTCCCGCAGCATGCAGAACCTGCGCCGCCAGGTGCTCGACCTGGCGACGTTGCCGGTCAATGTACTGATCCGCGGCGAGACCGGCAGCGGCAAGGAACTGGTCGCCCGCTGCCTGCACGACTTCGGCCCACGGGCGAAGAAAGCCTTTGTCGCGCTCAATTGCGCGGCAATCCCCGAGCAGCTGTTTGAAGCCGAGCTGTTCGGCCACGAGAGCGGCGCGTTTACCGGCGCTCAGGGCAAGCGTATCGGCAAGCTGGAATACGCCCACGGCGGCACGCTGTTTCTGGATGAAATCGAAAGCATGCCCCTGGCCCAGCAAGTCAAATTGCTGCGGGTGTTGCAGGAGCAGAAGTTGGAGCGCCTGGGCTCCAATCAGAGCATCCACGTCGATCTGCGCATCATCGCTGCGACCAAACCGGACCTGTTGGAAGAAGCCCGCGCCGGACGTTTTCGCGAAGACCTGGCCTATCGGCTGAACGTCGCACAACTGCGCCTGCCGCCCCTGCGCGAGCGCCGTGAAGATATACCGCTGCTGTTCGATCACTTTGCGCAAAGCGCCGCCGAACGCCTGGGCCGCACCGTTGAACCGCTGAGTGGCGCGCAACTGGGGCGCCTGCTCAGCCATGACTGGCCGGGCAACGTGCGCGAACTGGCCAACGTCGCCGAACGCCAGGTGCTGGGGCTGGGCGAACCGGAGCCCGAAGGCATCGAGGCCGGGCAATCATTGGCGGCGCAACAGGAAGCCTTCGAGGCCCACTGCCTGAAAGCCGCACTGACCCGACACAAAGGCGATATCAAGGCGGTACTGGCCGAGCTGCAACTGCCCCGGCGCACCTTCAACGAGAAAATGCAGCGGCATGGGTTGGTGCGCGAGATGTTTCTCTAGGGCGTTCTTTGTGGTGTTTTCAAAGACGCCATCGCGGGCACGCCATAAGCGGATTTCCGCTCACCCACCCCAGAACCATCGGCGGCTTTCCGCTCAAAAAAAGCTGCAAACCCTTCTAGATCGGGCCTTCCCCCACCTGGCACAGCTCCTGCTATAGCCCCAGTCAGGCTGTGCTCAGGCACGCTCCATAAAAACAACTATCTGAAGGTTCCTTCAATGGATAACTCCAATACTTTGCCTCTGGGGTCGGCGGCTGCGCCGGCGAAAGAACGCACCACCACCAGCCGCATCAAATCGATCTTCAGCGGATCGGTCGGCAACATGGTCGAGTGGTACGACTGGTACGTCTACGCGGCGTTCTCGCTGTACTTCGCCAAAGCCTTCTTCCCGAAAGGCGACACCACCGCCCAACTGCTCAACACCGCTGCGATCTTCGCCGTGGGCTTCCTGATGCGCCCGATCGGCGGCTGGCTGATGGGCCTGTATGCCGACCGCGCCGGTCGCAAGGCCGCGTTGATGGCCTCGGTGCTGCTGATGTGTTTCGGCTCGCTGATCATCGCCCTGAGCCCGGGTTATGAAACCATCGGCGTCGGCGCACCGATCCTGCTGGTGTTCGCCCGTCTGCTGCAAGGCTTGTCGGTGGGTGGCGAATACGGCACCTCGGCCACTTACCTGAGTGAAATGGCGACCAAGGAGCGTCGCGGTTTCTTCTCCAGCTTCCAGTACGTGACCCTGATCTCCGGCCAGCTCATAGCCCTGGCGGTGCTGATCGTGCTGCAACAAGTGCTCACCACCGAGCAACTGTACGATTGGGGCTGGCGTATCCCGTTCGCCATCGGCGCCCTGTGTGCAGTGGTCGCGCTGTACCTGCGTCGCGGCATGGAAGAAACCGAGTCGTTCACCAAGAAGGAAAAAGCCAAGGAAAGCACAATGCGTACCTTGATGCGCCACCCCAAGGAACTGATGACCGTGGTCGGCCTGACCATGGGCGGCACCTTGGCCTTCTACACCTACACCACCTACATGCAGAAGTACCTGGTGAACACCGTCGGCATGAGCATTTCCGACTCCACCACCATCTCGGCGGCGACGCTGTTTCTGTTCATGTGCCTGCAACCCCTGGTCGGCGCGCTGTCGGACAAAGTCGGCCGCCGTCCGATCCTGATCGCCTTCGGCATCCTCGGCACGCTGTTCACCGTGCCGATCCTGACCACCTTGCACACCATCCAGACCTGGTGGGGCGCGTTTTTCCTGATCATGGCGGCGCTGATCATCGTCAGCGGCTACACCTCGATCAACGCGGTGGTGAAGGCTGAGCTGTTCCCCACCGAAATCCGCGCGCTGGGCGTGGGCCTGCCGTATGCGCTGACCGTATCGATCTTCGGCGGCACCGCTGAATACATCGCGCTGTGGTTCAAGAGCATCGGCATGGAAACCGGCTACTACTGGTACGTGACCGCATGTATCGCGGTGTCGTTGGTGGTCTACGTGACCATGAAAGACACCCGCAAGCACTCGCGGATCACCACGAACTAACCGCCGAACGCAGTCACGAATGTGGGAGGGGGCTTGCTCCCGATCGCGGTGTATCAGTCAACTTGTCTCAAGCTGACCCACCGCCATCGGGAGCAAGCCCCCTCTCACATGTGGAATCAGGACAACTCTGGGCCGACTTATAGGGGGGGGGTCGACCGCGCGCGCAGACTGAACGGGACGCAGTGAAAAATAGGTGGGCGCTGAATGAAAATTCCATAGGGTCGATGGAAATTCGCCGCCATGGCTTGCACTATGACGGCCTCCCAGAAAAGCGCAGCAGGAACCCCAGCCATGTCTGACGACAGCTACTACTACGAACCCGCCAAGGGCCACGGCCTGCCCCATGACCCGTTCAACGCCATCGTCGGCCCGCGACCGATCGGTTGGATTTCGTCCCACGACAGTGAGGGCCACCTGAACCTGGCGCCCTACAGTTTCTTCAATGCGTTCAACTACATTCCGCCGATCATTGGGTTTTCCAGTGTCGGGCGCAAAGACAGCCTGAACAACATCGAACAGACCGGCGAGTTTGTGTGGAACCTGGCCACCCGTCCGTTGGCCGAGCAGATGAACCAGAGCTGTGCCGCCGTGCCGCCGCAGGTGAATGAGTTCGAGTTGTCCGGCCTGACGCCGGTGGCCTCGAAGATCGTCGGCGTGCCGCGAGTGGGCGAGAGCCCGGTGGCGTTCGAGTGCAAGGTCACGCAGATCATTCAGCTGCAGCGCGCCGACCATGTGCTGGTACCCAGCTGGCTGGTGCTGGGCGAGGTGGTCGCGGTGCATATTGCCAAGTGGCTGCTCAAGGATGGGATCTACGACACCGCCGCCGCCGAGCCGATCCTGCGTGGCGGCGGCCCGGCGGATTACTTCCAACTGGGCCCCGAGGCGCTGTTCAGAATGTATCGCCCAGGCGCCACCCAAGCCTGACTGCAATGCAATAAAAATGTGGGAGGGGGCTTGCCCCCGATAGCGGTGTTTCAGCTACAGATAGGCTGACTGACACACCTCCATCGGGGGCAAGCCCCCTCCCACATTAGATCAGCGGCGTGCGTTAGTTTGTGGCAGTCGCCCAGGTCAACTGACCTTCTGCGTCGACGTCGGTCAACAACTCAAGGTGCAGCGTCGCCGCATCATCGGCATCGGATGCCGTCTTGAACTTCTGTCCATCCAGGATCTTGTGAAACTGCGGTGCGCCCATGCCATCGAGTGCCTTGACGGCGACGGCGGCGCTGTAGCCCCCTTCGCCCGGTACTACGGCGGAAACGGCTTCGTGGTGGGCAAATTGTTTACGTGCCATGTTGCAGGTCCTGGCCAATGGAAAGTCGGCCATTCTAAACCCTAACCGGCGAGTTGCAGGTACTCGCCGTAAGCACTGGCGGCGGATGCATCGGTGAAGGTCTGGAAGTCCATGCTGCGCACGACTGCGTCGTTCAACAGCTCGGTGAAGATCATCAGGGCTGGCGAGTTGAAGTAGGCACTCATCGCCTGCTCGCTGCTCCAGAGGCCCGAGACCAGCCAGACATCGGGGTCGACCTGGGAATGCTGCAACGAAAATTGCAGGCAACCCTGAGCCTGACGGCCCGGTTCGATCAAACTGCTCAAACGAGCACCGAGTTCGGTGCTGCAGCCGCTACGGGCGCGGATAAAGGCCATATGGCTCGCGGGAATGGGGGTGGACATGTTCGACTCTCCCGTTGAGAAGTGATGCTCGGCAAGCACTGTGAGGGTGTGTTGCCACAGGATCAAAGATAACGGCGCAGGTCGAGGCGCGGTTAGTCGATTCCTGCCGGCTTATTGCACAATCCTGCGAAAAGCGTAGACAGGACGATTGCCCGCCGGTTTTATTCCACCGGCAAACGCCTTGTTTCAGGGACGTGACAACCGCCGCGCTTGCCTGATTCACGCAGCTTCGCAGGATCAGGCAAGGATTGTGCAGAATCGACATAACACGGTTTGCACCGCCACCGCTAAGCTGAGCCCATCAAAGAAGCCTGCAGAGGACGCCCTATGTCGTCGCCCGAACCTAAGCCCGTGCCCCTCGATGCCGAGATGGAAAAACAGCGCACCGAACTGGCCAGCATCGTGCGTCGGCATACCTGGGAAGACGGCTCCTACGGTACGGCGATCACGTCACTGTTCCTGAACCGCCACAACACCCCACGCGACTTCAGCCCGGTGCTGGTGGAGCCCGCCTTGTGCATCCTGGCCAATGGCCGCAAGGAAGTGCGCCTGGCCGATGAAATCTTCGCCTATGACCCACTCAATTACCTGGTGTTTTCGGTGTCGATGCCCGTGGCCGGGCGGATCATCGATGCCACCGCGCAAGACCCGAACCTGTCGATCCGCATCAACATCGACCCGGCGCAGCTCACCGCCCTGATCGCAGAAGCCGGGCCGATGGGCGTGCCATCGCGCCCGACTGCGCGTGGGATGTACGTCGACCGCCTCGACAACCAACTGCTCGACGCCGTACTGCGCTTGACGCGCTTGCTCGATTCGCCCAAAGACATTGCGATGCTGGCGCCGTTGATCAGCCGTGAAATTCTCTACCGCTTGTTACGTGGGCCGCAGGGCTATCGGCTGTATGAAATTGCCGTAGCCAACAGTCAGAGTCATCGGGTCAGCCAGGCGATCAAATGGCTCAATGGCAACTACGAACAACCGCTGCGCATCGATGACCTGGCCAGGGAAGTGAACCTGAGCGTCTCGACCTTGCACCACCGCTTCAAGGCCATCACCGCGATGAGCCCGCTGCAATACCAGAAGCAGTTGCGCTTGCAGGAGGCGCGGCGGCTGATGCTTGCCGAAGGTCTGGAAGCCTCCGCGGCGGGGTATCGGGTGGGGTATGAAAGCCCGTCGCAGTTCAGCCGCGAATACAGCCGGCTGTTTGGTGCGCCGCCGCTGCGGGATTTGGCCAGGTTGCGTCAGAGCGTGTGATTCACTGCCGATCAGATGTGGGAGGGGTGGTTCGACTTGCTCCCGATGGCAGTGAGTCAGCTAAAGATAAGCTGACTGTTGCACCGCTATCGGGAGCAAGCTCCCTCCCACATTTGATCGGCGGCGCTGCTTAGTCGAGGGTGCGGGGCAGTTGCAAGGTGACCCGCAAACCACCCTCGCGCAAATTCTGCAAACTCACTTCGCCGCCATGGCTGTGCGCTATGTTGCGCGCGATGCCCAGGCCCAGGCCGTAGCCCTGCTGCTGGCCGGCGAGGCGGAAGTGCGGTTCGAAGACTTGCTCCAGGCGCTGTTCCGGCACGCCGGGGCCTTCGTCGTCGACGTGCAGGATGAACTCCGCGCCATCGTCCTCGATATGCAAATGGGCGTTCTGCCCGTACTTCAATGCGTTGTCGATCAGGTTGCCGATGCAGCGCTTGAGCGCCAGCGGCTTGCCCGGGTACGGTGCCAACGCGCGCCCATGCTGGGTCACGCGGCCGTTGCCGTTGGGCGCCAGGTACGGTTCCACCAGGCAGTCGAGCACATGGTTGAGGTCCACCGGCTCGATGTTTTCGTGGATGTCGGTGTCTTTCACGCATTGCAGCGCGCCTTTGACCAGCAACTCCAACTCGTCCAGGTCGCGGCCGAATTTGGTTTGCAGGTTTTCATCTTCAAGCAATTCAACCCGCAGGCGCAGGCGTGTGATCGGTGTGCGCAAGTCGTGGGAAATTGCACTGAACAACTGGCTGCGTTCGGTGAGGTAACGGCTGATGCGTTCACGCATGGCATTGAAGGCGCGCCCGACTTCGACCACTTCACTGCCGCCGCCTTCGGCCACCGGCTCCACGTCGGCGCCCAGCGACATGTCCCGCGCCGCCCGCGCCAGGCGCTTGAGCGGCCGGCTCTGCCAGTGGACCAACAGGCCGATGAACAGCAGCAAAAAGCCGCTGGTCAGCACGATAAACCACACTTGCTGCGACGGCAGGCCTTGTTCTTCGAGGCTGGTGTACGGCTCGGGCAACAGCGAGGCGATGTACAGCCATTCGCCGGGGGCGAGTTGGATCTGGGTGACCAGCACGGGCGGGTTCACCGGTTCCAGGGTCAGCGCGTAATGCGCCCAGGAGCGTGGCAGCTCATCGAGTTTCAACCCGGCATTGAAGATGCGCAGGTCTTCGGCGCTGACGAATTCCACCGAGATATGCACATCGGCGCCCAAGGTCTGGCGCAACACTTCATCGACCGCCTTGAGCACCGCTTGCTTGCGCGGGGTCTGCGGCAAGATCGCCATGTCCAGCGGGCGGTCGTTGAGCGTCACCACAAACCGTGTGCCGCCCATGCTGCGCAATTGGTCGAGGACCAACGGGCGATAAGCCACCGGCAACGAACGGAAATAGCTCACGCTGGCGGTCATCGAATGCGCCAGGCTGCGGGCGCTGGTGACCAGGCCTTCGAGCTGGGTGGCGCGCAATTGCGAGACCCAGATCACGCTGGACAGCGCCTGGGCGAACAGCACCGCGAGCAGCGTCAGCAGGAGCATGCGCCCGAGCAGCGAGCGCGGCACCGGGAAGCGGCGGCGACGTTCGCTCAGGTGTTCAGTGGACACTGCCGGCAACCACGCTGGCTGCCAGTTGATAACCGCTGCCGCGCACAGTGCGGATCAGCCTCGGCGGTTTTTCCGTGTCGCGCAGGCGTTGGCGCAGACGGCTGACGGCCATGTCGACGATCCGGTCGAGCGGCATCAGGTCGCGGCCACGGGTGGCGTTGCCGATGGTGTCGCGGTCGAGGATCTGTTGCGGGTGGTCGAGAAACAGCTTGAGCAGGGCAAAGTCGGCCCCGGAGAGGATCACCTCTTCACCGTCGACGTGAAACAGTCGGTGGCTGATCGTGTCCAGGCGCCATTCATCGAACACCAACACGTCGCCATTGCCGCCGCGCTCCTGGCCGAACTGGCAGCGGCGCAACAGTGCCTTGATCCGCGCCTGCAACTCGCGGGGGCTGAAAGGCTTGCCGATGTAGTCGTCGGCGCCCAGCTCCAGGCCGATCACACGGTCGGCTTCGTCGGAACTGGCGGTGAGCATGATGATCGGCACCTGCGCCTGGCGCGGGTGCTGGCGAATCCAGCGACACAGGCTGAAGCCGTCTTCGTCCGGCAACATCACATCGAGGATGACCAGGTCGCACGGCGCCTCGTCCATCGCCTGACGGAACCCCGCACCGTCCGGCACGCCACGCACCTGGAAACCGGCGCGACTGAGGTAGGTTTGCAGCAATTCGCGGATTTCCTGGTCGTCGTCGACGAGGAGAATCGATTTACTGATTACGCTCACGGGGTCCTCCTTGTTGTTATGGCCATGCTGTAGGAGCGAGCTTGCTCGCGAAAATCCTGAGGCTGCCGCGTATCACCTGATGCGCTTCGTTATCGTCAACGTTCTTCGCGAGCAAGCTCGCTCCTACATGGCGAATGCCTGTTCAAGCGCCACACCCGCCCCGGTCAACCCGGAATACGGCGCCGTCACCAGCCATACCGGAATGCCCTTGAAATAGTCGCTCATGCAGCCTTTGTCACTGAAGCTCTTGGCAAAATCGCTGTGGATAAAGAAGTCGGCAAACCGCGGGATCACCCCGCCGACGATATACACACCGCCCCGTGCGCCGGTGGTCAGGACGTTGTTACCGGCTACGCGGCCCAGCCAGATACTGAACTGGTTCAACACTTCCATCGCCACCGGGTCGCCGGCCAGGCCTGCCGCCGTGATCGCTTCCGGCGTATCCAGCACCGGCGAGTGACCATCCACCGCACAGATCGCCCGATACACCCGTGGCAAACCTGCACCACTCAAGGCGCTTTCGGCGCTGACATGGCCGATCTCATTGTAAATGTGCTGCCACAGCTGGGCTTCCCGCGGGCTGCTCAGGGGCAGGTCGACATGGCCGCCCTCCCCCGGCAACGCGGCCCAACGGCCGCCGCCCAGGTCGAGCAAGGTGCCGACGCCCAGGCCGGTGCCCGGACCGATCACCACCGCCGGGCGCAACGGTTCCGGCGTGCCAGGGCAGACCACGCGGAATTCGTCGGGCTTCAAGCGGGTCATGCCCAGGGCCATGGCCGAGAAGTCATTGACCAGCAGCAATTCATCCACCTGCAAGGTGTTGCAAAACGCAGTCTTACTCAGGCGCCAGTGGTTGTTGGTGAATTTAAATTCATCACCGCTCACCGGCCCGGCCACCGACAGGCACACCGCGCCGATGTCGCCGATCGCCAGGCCTTCTTCCTTGAGGTAGACCTTGATCGCGTCCTCAGGGCTTTTATGATCCGCGGTGGCCTGCACCCGGATCGAATGCAGTGCCTGATCCCGCCACAACGCAAACCGGGCGTTGGTACCGCCAATATCACCGACCAGCGCAAGCTTCACTTAAGCGTCTCCAAGGCACAGGTAAAGGCGCTGGCGCCTTGCTCTGCGGAGCTTGCGGCCAAGCGCATAAATGCAAACAGCTCGCGACCGGCCCCCACGTTATTGCCCAACAGGCCCGTGGCAGGTGTGCGCGCTGCAAATTCTTCGGCGTCCACCTTAAGCTCCAAGGTACCTTTGACGCCATCCACACGAATGATATCGCCATCGCGCACCCGTGCCAGCGGCCCGCCGCTCTGGGCTTCGGGGTTGACATGGATCGCGGCGGGGATCTTACCCGACGCGCCGGACATGCGCCCGTCCGTTACCAGCGCCACTTTGAAGCCACGGTCCTGCAACACGCCGAGGAACGGCGTCATCTTGTGCAATTCGGGCATGCCGTTGGAGCGCGGCCCCTGGAAGCGCATCACCGCGACAAAGTCTTTTTCCAACTGACCGGCCTTGAACGCATCGGCCAGATCTTGCTGGTCCTGGAACACCACCGCTGGGGCTTCGACAACCTGGTGCTCGGGGGCCACGGCGGAGACTTTCATCACGCCACGGCCGAGGTTGCCTTGCATCACGCGCAAGCCACCTTCGGGCGAGAACGCGCGGGCCACCGGGCGCAGGATGGCTTCGTCGAGGCTTTCGATCGGGCCGTCGCGCCAGATCAGTTCGCCGTCGACCAGGAACGGTTCCTGGATGTAGCGGCTCAGGCCTTTGCCGGCCACGGTGTTGACGTCTTCATGAAGCAGGCCGGCTTCGAGCAGTTCGCGGATCAGGAACGACATACCGCCCGCCGCCTGGAAGTGGTTGATGTCGGCCTTGCCGTTTGGATACACGTGGGACAGGGTCGGCACCACCTCGGAGAGGTCGGCCATGTCTTGCCAGGTCAGGATGATCCCCGCCGACATGGCGATGGCCGGCATGTGCAGGGTGTGGTTGGTGGAACCGCCGGTAGCGTTGAGCGCAACGATGGCGTTGACGATGGATTTTTCGTCGACGATCTCGCCGATCGGCGTGAAGTTGCCGTTGGCCTTGGTCAGGCGCGTGACCTGATGCGCGGCTTCGCGGGTCAGTGCGTCACGCAGCGGCGTGTACGGGTTGACGAACGAGGCGCCGGGCAAATGCAGGCCCATCACTTCCATCAGCAACTGGTTGGTATTGGCGGTGCCATAGAAGGTGCAGGTGCCGGGGCTGTGGTAGGACTTCATCTCCGACTCCAGCAGCTCTTCGCGGCTGGCCTTGCCTTCGGCGTAGCGCTGGCGCACGTCGGCCTTCTGCTTGTTGGAGATGCCCGACGGCATTGGCCCGCCAGGAACGAAGATCATCGGCAGATGGCCGTAGCGCAGGGCGCCCATCATCAGGCCGGGGACGATCTTGTCGCAGATGCCCAACATCAGCGCAGCGTCGAACATGTTGTGGGACAGCGCTACCGCCGTGGACATGGCGATGACTTCACGGCTGAGCAGGCTCAGCTCCATGCCCGGCTCGCCTTGGGTCACGCCGTCGCACATGGCGGGCGTGCCGCCGGCGAACTGGCCGACCGAGCCGACTTCGCGCAGGGCTTTTTTGATCTGGTCCGGGAAATGTTCATACGGCTGGTGCGCCGAGAGCATGTCGTTATATGACGAAACAATTGCCACGTTGGCGGCATTCATCATACGCAGACTATTTTTATCTTCGGTGCCGCAACCGGCCACGCCGTGGGCAAAGTTGGCGCATTGCAGCTTGCCGCGCATCGGGCCGTCGCTGGCGGCGCCGCGAATGAGCGCAAGGTAAGCCTCACGGGTTGCACGACTGCGGGCGATAAGCCGATCGGTGACCTCAAGAACGCGGGGATGCATGTGTAGAACTCCAGGCTAACGGATGTGGCGACCTGAGTGTCTATGCTGATCAAACGCCCGCGGCACATGGGATGGCAGAGAGTCGTTTGGATCATCGGACCAGTTGATTCAGGTCACTCGTTGTAGATTGAACAAAATATTGCCACTAAAAAGGCTTGTTTTCTATTTTTATGCGAATAATCTTGTAATTCTTACAACAAATCGACGACAGGCACTCTTCAATGACTCTTCGAATCGCAATCAATGGTTTTGGCCGTATCGGCCGCAATGTCCTGCGCGCACTGTATACCCAAGGCTATCGCCAGGATTTGCAGATCGTCGCGATCAATGACTTGGGCGACAGCTCGATCAATGCCCACCTGCTCAAATACGACACCGTCCACGGTACTTTCGATGCAGAAGTCGCGCACGATCAGGAAAGCCTGACCGTCAATGGTGACCGGATCGCCGTCAGCGCCATTCGCAACCCGGCCGAGCTGCCCTGGGCTGCGCACAATATCGACGTGGTGTTCGAATGCACCGGCCTGTTCACCGACCGGGCCAAGGCTGCTGCCCATATTAGCGCCGGCGCGCGCAAGGTGATCATCTCTGCCCCGGCCAAAGGCGCGGATGCCACCGTGGTCTACGGGGTAAATCATGACATTTTGCGTCAATCCCACCAGATCATCTCCAATGCTTCCTGCACCACCAACTGCCTGGCACCCGTGGCCCAGGTGCTGCACCGCGAGCTGGGCATCGAGAGCGGCCTGATGACCACCATCCATGCCTACACCAACGACCAGAACCTGACCGACGTCTACCACACCGACCCCTACCGCGCGCGCTCGGCCACCCAGAACATGATCCCGAGCAAGACCGGCGCCGCCGAAGCGGTCGGCCTGGTGCTGCCGGAACTGGCGGGCAAGCTGACCGGCATGGCCGTGCGGGTGCCGGTGATCAACGTATCGCTGGTGGACCTGACCGTGCAGTTGAAGAAAGACGCTACCGCCGAGGAAGTCAACGCGCTGCTCAAGGAAGCCAGCCAGCACTCGAAGATCCTCGGCTACAACACCCTGCCGCTGGTTTCCAGTGACTTCAACCACAACCCGCTGTCGTCGATCTTCGACGCCAACCACACCAAGTCCAGCGGCAAACTGCTGAAAGTGCTGGCCTGGTACGACAACGAGTGGGGCTTCTCCAACCGCATGCTGGACAACTGCCTGGCGCTCTGCAACGCCGAATAATCTTTTGTGGGAGGGGCGGTTCGACTTGCTCCCGATGGCGGTGTATCAGTCATGCATGTGTTGACTGACATTCCGTAATCGGGAGCAAGCCCCTCCCACATTTGATCGGTAGAGGCCCAGAGAAACAGCCACTTGCCATTTGTGCTGATGATACGCATTATCATTAACTACAAATCGGTCCGGTATCGCTGTGAGCCAATCTCGCTTCAACCAAGTCTTTCTCACCCAACGGGTGATTCTGCTACGCACCTTGCAGCGGATGGTGAACAACCACAGCACCGCCGAGGACCTGTTGCAGGAAACCTACCTGCGCGTGACCCGGGCCCTGGGCGAGCGGCCGATCGATCACCTCGAACCCTTCGTCTACCAGACCGCGCGCAACCTCGCGCTGGATCACTTGCGTTCCCGCAGGATACAGGCGCGCACACTGCAGGAAGATGTCCCGCTGGACGTCCTGCAAAGCGTCGCCGCCCCCATCAGCACGCCCGAAGACGCGACCCAGGCCGAGCAACTGCTTGAGCACCTGAGCATCAGCCTCGGCCAATTGAGTGCCCGCCAGCAACGGATTTTCATCCTCAGCCGCCTGCACGGTTGCAGTTACCAGGAGATTGCCGATCAATTGGAAGTGTCCTTGAGCACGGTGCAAAAGGAACTGAAATTGATCATGGCCATCTGTGTAGGTGTGGCCGAACGGCTGGATCAGCCTTAAGCTTCACCCGACAGAAATGTCGACCCAGGCTGTAGGAAAGATAAATAGAACGTGGCGAAGACCCGAGGCACACCGTGACCGACCCGAATAAACTGCGCCCCCATGCGCTGGCTCATGAGGTGTTGCAAGACCCGGCGATGGACCAGGCCCTCGACTGGCTGATCGCCCTGCAGTGCCCGCAACCCGGGCAGCAGGCCGCGTTCGAAGCCTGGCTGGCCGGCGATCCGGCACGCGTCCGTGCCTTCGGCAAAGCCCAGGCCGCCTGGGGCGGGGCGCCCGTCCACAGCGCCGCCGTCGCGCTGGCCGCACCGCGCAAACCCGGGGCCTGGCGCCGCATCAAACCGCATTGGAAACCACTGGCCACCGCCGCCGTGTTGATGCTCGGGCTGTTCAGCTTCAGCAACCTGCCGGTACGCCTGCAAGCTGACCACCTCACCGTGGTGGGTGAGCGCCAGCGCCTGCAATTGGATGAGGGCTCGAACGTCCTGCTGAACACCGATTCGGCGTTCTCCAGCACCACCCGGGATCACCAGCGCATCGCCCGCCTCTACCAAGGCGAAGCGTTTTTCGAGGTAACGCCCAACCGCGGCCTGCCCCTGGAAGTCGACGCCGGCCCGGTGCGCGCCAGCGTGCGCGACACCGCATTCGCCGTGCGCTACCTCAACGGCGAAGCGCAGGTGCAGGTGCAGCGCGGCGACGTCGACCTGAGCAACACCTTCGACGATGCCCGCGTGCGCCTGAGCGCTGGGCAAAGCATCCGCATCGGTCCCAAGGGCTTCGGTCAACCCGCCAGGCTCGACGCCAACAAGGACCTGGCCTGGGTCCAGGGCCGGCTGATCTTCGAAAACCGCCCGATGAGCGAAGTGCTCGCCGAATTGCGCCGCTACTACCCCGGCTGGATCGTCAACACCAACGACCAACTCGCCAGCGTCGCCGTCACCGGCAACTACCGCCTCGACCAACCGTTGGACGTAGTGCGTTCCCTGGCCCACATCACCTCGGCCAAGCTCTCTGAATACCCGGCCTTGGTGATCCTGAACTAAATGAGAATTATTTTTACTCGATAGACCTCGGCTGTACGTCTCGTCTTAGCCAATGCAACTGATTCCTATTTGAACCAGTGCGCAACTATAAGACTCGTACTTCCGGAGCGCTCTCGATGTCCTCTCGTTTCAATCGCCGGTCTTCTTCACCCGTGCTGTCCTTGCTGACCGCCGCCCTCCTGCTGGCCGGTACCCCGCTGACGGTCGCCGCCGCCGAACCGACCGCCCGCAGCCACGGCAACTACAGCTTCAGCATCGAACAGCAGCCACTGGTTTCGGCACTCAATGCCTTCACCGCCGTGACCGGCTGGCAAGTCGGCCTGCCGGCGGAGCTGGGCCAGGGCGTGTCGTCCCCTGGCGTGCGCGGTGCGCTGTCGCCGGAAAAAGCCCTGGAGCGCTTGTTGGTGGGGACCAACCTGGGCTACCGCAAACTCGGCAACAGCAACATCGTCCTGGAAAAGCGCGCTGCCGGCGGTGTCCTCAACCTGCAACAGGTGACCATCAGCGCCACCCGTAACGAGCAGGACGTCAACAGCGTACCGAACACCGTCAGCGTGCATGATCGCCAAACGCTGGACCGCCAGAACGTCAACACGATCCGCGAGCTGGTGCGTTACGAGCCCGGCGTCTCGGTCGGTGGCGCCGGCACCCGTGCCGGCAATGCGGGCTACAACATTCGCGGTATCGACGGCGACCGCATCCTCACCCAGGTCGATGGCGTGGAAGTGCCGGACAACTTCTTCAACGGCCCCTACGCCAAGACCCGTCGCAACTACGTCGACCCGGAAATCGTCAAGCGCGTGGAAATCCTGCGCGGCCCGGCGTCGGCCCTGTATGGCAGCAGCGCCATCGGCGGCGCGGTGAGCTATTTCACCCTCGACCCGGACGACATCATCAAGCCCGGCCAGGACGTCGGCGCCCGCCTCAAGACCGGCTACAGCTCCGCCGACGAGAGCTGGCTGACCTCCGCCACCGTCGCCGGCCGCGTACAGGACGTCGACGGTTTGCTGCACCTGAGCCAGCGCAACGGCCATGAAACCGAAGCCTACGACGGCAACAACGCCACCGGCCTGGCCCGCACCGGCGCCAACCCCGAGGAGGCGCGCACCACCAACGTGTTGGCCAAACTGGGCTGGAACTATGGCGATGACAACCGTCTGGGCCTGACTTACGAGAAGTACAAGGACGATCGCGACGTCAACCTGAAGAATGCCGTGGGTGGCCCGTTCGTCGGTGGTCAAGGTTTCAATCTCTACCGTGATCGCCGAGGCAACGACACCATCACCCGCGAACGTTTCGGCCTGGAAAACACCTTTGCCTTCGACTCGCCCGTGACCGATCGCATCAAGACCAGTCTCAATTACCAGATCGCCAAGACCGACCAGAGCACCGCAGAAATCTACCAGGCCGGCCGTCGGGTATTGCGCACCCGCGACACGCTTTATGAAGAAAAACAGTGGGTATTCGATGCCCAGCTGGACAAGGCATTCAGCGTCGGCGAAACCGATCACCAAGTGACCTACGGCACCACGCTCAAGCAGCAGAAAGTCACCGGCTCCCGCGAGGGCGCGGCCACTTGCCTTGCCGTCGGCGCCGGTTGCACAGCCATTGGCGCGCCCAGCCCAACGGCCAGCGACAGCGTGAAGAAGGCCAGCGACTTCCCCGACCCGACCATCAACACCTATTCGTTGTTTGCCCAGGACCAGATTGCCTGGGACAAATGGACCTTCCTGCCCAGCCTGCGTTATGACTACACCCAGCTCAAACCCAAGCTGACTCAAGCGTTCCTCAGTACCGTCAACCCGACCGGCCAATACCCGGTGAGCGACAAGGAAAAAACCTGGCACCGTGTCACCCCCAAGTTTGGCCTGACGTATGCCCTGACCGATCACTACACCCTGTTTGGCCAATACGCCGAAGGCTTCCGCACCCCCTCGGCCAAGGCGCTGTACGGACGCTTTGAAAACCTGAACCTGGGCTACACCGTCGAGCCCAACCCCGACCTCAAGCCGGAAACCAGCAAAGGCATTGAAACCGGGATTCGCGGCAAGTTCGCCGCAGGGTCCTTCGACATCGCGGTGTTTTACAACAAGTACCGCGATTTTATCGACGAAGACAACGCGGTCGTCGGCGGCACCGTCGAACAGTTCCAGGCCGTCAATATCAAGCGCGCAACCATCAAGGGCGCGGAAGCCAAGGGCCGCTTGAACCTCGACGCCTTCGGGGCGCCTCAGGGCCTGTATACCCAGGGGTCGATTGCCTACGCCTACGGGCGCAACGACGACAGCGGCGAGCCACTGAACAGCGTCAACCCACTCAAAGGCGTATTCGGCCTGGGTTACGAACAGGACAACTACGGTGGCCTGCTGAGCTGGACCCTGGTGAAGAAACAAGACCGTGTCGACAGCAAGACCTTCTTCGCGCCCGACGGCGACAGCGCCAACGGCCCGTTCAAGACCCCAGGCTTCGGCATCCTCGACCTGACCGGCTTCTATAAAGTCACCCACGACGTGACCCTCAACGCCGGCCTCTACAACCTGACCGACAAGAAGTACTGGAACTGGGATGACGTGCGCAGCTACGACAGCGTCGGCGAAGCCGGTGTCACCGGCCCGGCCAACCTCGACCGCCTGACCCAGCCCGGTCGCAACTTTGCGATCAATGTGATCTGGGACATCTGATCAATCCGCCTCGCCTCGCCGGAATCAATCACCGGCGAGGTGAGGATTTTTTACTGTGCCGCGTCTTCTTGTTCGTCTAGTTACTAACCGCCCAGCCATGCCTCAGGGCAACACGGCGCTCCCTTCACAAGGACTTTGTCATGACCGCTTCGCCTTCCGCAGAACGCCCAAGCCTGCGCTCCCAGCGCCTGAACCAGATCACCAGCGAGCCGCACACCCGGCTCGATGCGCTGGTCAAGGCGCACGCGCCGTTTGAAACCCAGCCCAACTTCGCGCGCTTCGTGGTGGCGCAGTACCTGTTCCAATCGGAACTGGTGGCGCTGTACAACGATGCCGCGCTGATCAAGATCGTCCCCGACCTGGCCGAGCGCTGCCGCGCCGACGCCGCCAGACTGGACCTGGCCGACCTGGACACTGACGTGCCGGCCGCCGTCCCCGGCGCCGTGCAGAACCCGAGCCAAGCCGAAGCCCTGGGCTGGTTGTTCGTCTCCGAAGGCTCCAAGCTGGGCGCGGCGTTCCTGATCAAGCGCGCCGTGGCCCTGGGCCTGAGCGAAACCTTCGGCGCCCGCCACCTCGGCGAGCCGGCCGGCGGCCGCGCCGACGGCTGGAAGCGCTTCACCCGCACCCTCGACGGCCTGGAATTCAGCGCCGAAGAAGAAGCCGATGTGGAAAAAGGTGCGCTCAATGCGTTTATGCGCTTCACGGTGTTGCTCGAACAGGCATACGCTACCGCCCCTGAACTGGCCTGATATTCGATTGAAATGCGTATTCGGTGGGAGGGGCGGTGCGACGATTCGACTTGCTCCCGATAGGGATGGGTCAGCCATGAAAGTGGTGGCTGACACGCCCCCCCCACACTTGGATCTCATGCCAAGCTGAATAATTGTTTTCCCCGACTTGCACACACCCATGACCGGCAAATCCCCATCCACCTCGAGAATCGCCCGGCTCCTCTTCGGCCTGCTGGCCTACGTCAGCCTGGGTATCGGGTTGGTGGCGATTGTCGTGCCGGGTTTGCCCACCACCGAATTCATCCTGCTGGCTGCCTGGGCCGCCACCAAAAGCTCGCCGCGCCTCAGCGCCTGGCTGGAAAACCACCGCCTGTTCGGGCCGATCCTGTTCAACTGGCGCAACGGCAAGATCATTGCGCGCCGCGCCAAAATCAGCGCCACCGTCAGCATGCTGCTCTGTGCCCTACTGATGCTGCTGACGCTCGATCACGGCTGGCCGATCTACCTGACCATCGCCGGAATGAGCCTGGGCAACCTGTGGATATGGTCCCGCCCGGAACGGCTTGCACGCCCCGTATAACGCGGGATGTAGGCGTTTTCCTACCGTTCATCGCCTCCCTCTCATGAAACCCCTGGCTACGCCGATGCTCCGGATAAGGCGCCGAATGGACTTGGCCCGGCTCGCATACCAACAAGCCCATCCGTGAGTGAACCTATGTTCGATACCCTCTCCATCCGCTTGAAAATCGTGCTGCTGTCCGGCCTCTGCCTGCTGGGAGTGATTGCGCTGGTGGTCGGCATGAATATTTACAATACCGCGCAGAACAATGCGCTGGTCAGCGACTCAAGCTCACGGATGCTCACCGCCAGTGTGCAACAACTGCTGCAAGCCAAGGCTGCCGAACAGGCGGTACAACTGCAGCGAACCTTCGGCGACAGCCTGGTGGCGCTGACCGCCCTCGCCGACCAGGTCAAAGACCTGCGCACCCTGGCCGCCAAGCGCTCCCTCGAACCCGGCGCGCTGCGTGAAGAACTCAACCAGAGCCTGAAAACCGCGTTTGAACGCAACAGCAAGGTGCTGGGGATCTGGATGTCGTTCGAGCCCAATGCGCTGGATGGCAAGGACAGTGAGTTTGTCGACGACAAGGCGCGTGTCTCCAACGATAAAGGCCGTTTCTCCAGCTACTGGAGCCGCGCCGGCGGCGAAGGCTTGAACACCATCATGGTCGAAGAGGACCTGAACAAAACCACCCTCAACCTCAACGGCACCCCCTACAACATCTGGTACACCTGCCCACGGGACACCCGTCGCGCTTGCCTGCTGGACCCGTATGAAGACACGGTGGGCGGCAAGACTGTACTGATGACCACCATCGCCCTGCCGTTGCTGGTAGACGGCAAACTCATCGGCGTCCTGGGCGTCGACATTGCCCTCAATGCCTTGCAAGCCAGCACCGATGTTGCACAGAAAGACCTGTTCAACGGTATGGCGCAGTTGGAGATTATCTCCAGCACCGGTTTGATCGCCGCCTACAGTGGCGAACCGGCCAAGGTCGGCAAGAACCTGATCGACACCCTGGGCGCCGAAGGCAAAGAGATCGTGCAACTGCTGGGCAGCGACAACCGCACGATTCTCGAACAGGACAACACCATTCGCGCGGTGTACCCGGTCAAACCGCTTGCCGACGCCAAGTCCTGGGGCATAGTGATCAAACTGCCCAAGGCGGTACTGCTGGCCGACAACGTCAAGCTGCAAGCCGTACTCGACAAGGCCCAGGCCAGCGGCACGCTCAAGGCCTTGCTGGTCGCGGCCGTCGCCGCATTGCTCGGCCTGCTGCTGGTCTGGCTGACCGCCACCGGCGTGACCCGGCCGATCAACAGCGTGGCCGCCATGCTCAAGGACATCGCCAGCGGCGACGGCGACCTCACCCAGCGCCTGGCCTACTCCAAGAAAGACGAGTTGGGCGAACTGGTGACCTGGTTCAACCGTTTCCTCGACAAGCTGCAACCGACCATCGCGCAGATCAAGCAAAGCATCAGCGAAGCCCGTGGCACGGCGGACCAGTCTTCGGCCATTGCACGCCAGACCAGCGAAGGCATGCAGGTGCAGTTCCGCGAGATCGACCAGGTGGCCACGGCGTCCAATGAAATGAGCGCCACCGCCCATGACGTCGCCAACAGCGCCTCCAACGCCGCCAGCGCAGCGCGCGGGGCCGATCAGTCGGCACGCGAAGGCATGTCGATCATCGAGCAGAGCACCCGCGATATCACCACCCTCGCCGACGAAGTCAGCAAGGCCGTGAGCGAAGTCGAAGCACTGGCCGTCAACAGCGAGCAGATCGGTTCAGTGCTGGAAGTGATCCGCAGCATTGCCGAGCAGACCAACCTGCTGGCGCTCAACGCCGCCATCGAAGCGGCACGCGCCGGGGAAAGCGGGCGCGGGTTTGCGGTAGTGGCCGACGAAGTACGCAACCTGGCCAAGCGCACCCAGGATTCGGTGGAGGAAATCCGCCAGGTGATCGAACGCATCCAGAGCGGCACCCGTGGCGTGGTGGCGACCATGCATTCGAGCCAACAGCAGGCCCAGAGCAATGCCGGACAGATCCATCAGGCCGTGCAGGCGTTGGGCAAGATCAGCGACGCGGTGACGGTGATCAGCGACATGAACCTGCAGATCGCCAGCGCCGCCGAACAACAGAGCGCAGTGGCCGAAGAGGTCAACCGCAATGTGTCGGCGATCCGCACCGTGACCGAAACCCTCACCGGCCAGGCCACGGAATCGGCGGCAATCAGCAGCCAACTCAATGCACTGGCGACTCAACAGATGAAGTTGATGGACCAGTTCAGGGTGTAAACAACACTGTAGGAGCGAGCTTGCTCGCGAAGAACGTCAACGATCACGCGTGAATCCTGGATGAACGCGGTGTCCTTGAGTTTTTCGCGAGCAAGCTCGCTCCTACAGGCCGGTCCAGGCCGTGACAAACGCCGCCACATCCTCGATCATGCGTGCATCCTGGATGAACGCGGTGTCCTTGAGTTTTTCGCGAGCAAGCTCGCTCCTACAGGCCGGTCCAGGCCGTGACAAACGCCGCTACATCCTCGATCACGCGTGCATCCTGGATGAACGCGGTGTCCTTGAGTTTTTCGCGAGCAAGCTCGCTCCTACAGGCCGGTCCAGGCCGTGACAAACGCCGCTACATCCTCTTTCGGCGCGGTACGCGGCGGGTTCTGCGGGGTGCCAAGGTAGAGGAAGCCAATGACTTCCTCGCCCTCTTTCAGTCCTAGGCCCTTGGCCACATGGGCCGAGTAGGACAAGTCCCCGGTGCGCCACACCGCGCCAATCCCCTGGGCGTAGGCCGCCAGCAGGATGCCATGGGCGGCACAAGCCGCCGCCAGTAACTGCTCGGATTTCGGCACCTTGAAGTGTTCCTGCAGGCGGGCAATCACCACTACGACCAGCGGCGCGCGCAACGGGCCGTTCTGGGCCTTGTCGAGGACGGCCTGCGGCGCGTCGGGGTCTTGCAGGCGGGCGGCTTCGACCAGCAACGTGCCCATCTGCTCACGGGCCGCGCCTTCCACGGTGAGGAACCGCCAAGGACGCAACTGGCCGTGGTCGGGCGCACGCATGGCCGCGGCGAACAGCACATCACGCTGCTCCTGGGTCGGTGCCGGTTCCAGCAGGCGCGGCACGGAAACACGGTTGAGCAAAGCGTCGAGAGCCTGCATTGGCCACCTCCAGAAAAAAATGTGCGGTCATTCTAGCGGGAATGGACCGGGATGCCATCAAACG
Source organism: Pseudomonas veronii (assembly GCF_002028325.1). Lineage (NCBI taxonomy): Bacteria > Pseudomonadati > Pseudomonadota > Gammaproteobacteria > Pseudomonadales > Pseudomonadaceae > Pseudomonas > Pseudomonas veronii. The sequence goes on from NZ_CP018420.1 coordinate 5,539,722, forward strand.
ATAATTGCTCTTATTCAAACCGCCCCGCCCTGTTAGACTTTGCGACCTTATTTTCCGCCTTTGCTCAGGAAACTCGATGCTCCGTTCGCTTCTTCGCCTGTCTGCAGGACTGATGGCCATGAGCCTGGTTGCCTGCGACGACGCCCCCCGGTTTACCCAGGCTGAGCCGGGGGAAGCGCGGGCCGGCGGGGCAACGACGGTGAACAAACACGGCCAGAACGCCTTTTCCCTGCCCTCGGCCAACCTGTCGCCAACCCGTCGCCTGGATTTCAGCGTCGGCAACAGTTTCTTTCGCAGCCCCTGGGTGATCGCGCCTTCCACCACCACCGCGCGCGACGGCCTGGGGCCGCTGTTCAACACCAATGCCTGCCAGAACTGCCATATCAAGGACGGCCGTGGCCACCCGCCGCTGGCCGACGCGCAGAACGCCGTGTCGATGCTGGTGCGCCTGTCGATCCCGGATGCGCCGCCGTATGCCAAGCTCATCGAGCAACTCGGCGTAGTGCCCGAGCCGGTCTACGGTGGGCAGTTGCAGGACATGGCCGTACCCGGCGTGACGCCGGAGGGCAAGGTGCGGGTCGACTACACACCGGTCAACGTCACGTTCACGGACGGCAGCGTCGTCGAACTGCGCAAGCCCAACCTGCAGATCACCCAACTCGGTTACGGCCCGATGCACCCGGACACGCGCTTCTCCGCACGCATCGCCCCGCCGATGATCGGCCTGGGCCTGCTCGAAGCGATTGCCGACGCGGATATCTTGCGCAACACCGACCCGAAGACCGCCGACAAAGACGCCATCGTCGGCCGCGCGAACTGGGTCTGGGATGACGCCCGGCAAAAAACCGTGCTCGGACGTTTCGGCTGGAAAGCCGGGCAACCCAATCTCAATCAACAGAACGTTCACGCGTTTTCGGGGGATATGGGCCTCACCACGTCGCTGAGACCGTTCGATGACTGCACCGACGCCCAGGTCGCCTGCAAACAGGCGCCCAACGGCAATGGCCCCGATGGCGAGCCGGAAGTCAGCGATAACATCCTGCGCCTGGTGCTGTTCTATACCCGCAACCTGGCGGTGCCCGTGCGCCGCGACGTCGACGCACCACAGGTGCTGGCCGGGAAGAACCTGTTCTACCAGGCCGGTTGCCAGGGGTGTCACACGCCGTCGTTCACCACGGCGGCCAATGCTGCCGAACCTGAACTGGCCAACCAGGTGATTCGCCCCTACAGCGACCTGCTGTTGCATGACATGGGCGACGGCCTGGCCGACCACCGCACCGAATTCAAGGCCAGTGGCCGCGACTGGCGCACGCCACCGTTGTGGGGCATCGGCCTGACGCAAACCGTCAGTGGCCACACCCAGTTCTTGCATGACGGCCGCGCCCGCAACCTGCTGGAAGCCGTGCTCTGGCACGGCGGTGAAGCACAAGCGGCGCAGCAGCATGTGTTGTCCTTCAATGCCGAGCAGCGCGCTGCACTGCTGGCGTTCCTGAACTCTTTATAAGCTTCGCCCCACTTACAGAAGGGAGCTCGACATGTTCCGTCCCAAGTTGTTGTTCACCAGCCTGGCCGCCCTCGCGCTCGGTGCCTGCTCGCCGCAAGACCCGCAAGCGGTGACCTCGGCCGCCATCGCCAAGCAAGTGATCTTGCCGACCTACAGCCGCTGGGTGGAAGCCGACCGTCAACTGGCCGTCAGCGCCCTGGCGTACTGCCAGGGCAAGGAAAGCCTGGACACCGCTCGCGCCGACTTCCTTCACGCCCAAAAAGCCTGGGCCGAACTGCAACCGCTGCTGATCGGCCCGCTGGCCGAGGGTAACCGTTCGTGGCAGGTGCAGTTCTGGCCGGACAAGAAAAACCTGGTGGGTCGTCAGGTCGAGCAACTGGTCGCCGCCCAGCCGCAGATCGATGCGGCCGCCCTGGCCAAATCCAGCGTAGTGGTGCAGGGCCTGTCGGCCTATGAATACATCCTCTACGACGCCAAGACCGATATCGCCGACGCCGCGCAGAAAGCCCGCTACTGCCCGCTGCTGACGGCCATCGGCGAGCGCCAGAAAGCCCTGGCCGAAGAGATCCTGGCCAGTTGGAACAGCACCGACGGCATGCTCGCGCAGATGAGCAAGTTTCCCAACCAGCGCTACGCTGATTCCCACGAGGCCATTGCCGACCTGCTGCGCGTACAAGTGACCGCACTGGACACCCTGAAGAAAAAACTCGGCACGCCGATGGGTCGCCAGACCAAGGGCATCCCGCAGCCGTTCCAGGCCGACGCGTGGCGCAGCCAGTCGTCCCTGCGAAGCCTGGAAGCCAGCCTTGCCGCGGCTCAGACCGTGTGGGTCGGCGTCGACAACAAAGGCCTGCGTGGCTTGTTGCCGGCCGATCAAAAGGCCCTGGCCGAGAAGATCGACGCCGCCTATGCAGCATCCCTGAAACTGTTCGCCAGCAACCAGCGCACCCTCAACGAATTGCTCGGCGATGACGCCGGACGCCAGCAGCTCAACGATCTCTACGACAGCCTCAACGTCGTCCACCGCCTGCACGAAGGCGAGCTGGCCAAGGCGCTGGGCATCCAACTGGGCTTCAACGCCAACGACGGTGACTGATGATGCTCAGGCGACAGGCTTTGGCCATTGGCAGCGCGTTGCTCGGCGCACTCACGCTGGGCGGCTGGACGTTGTTCAAGCAGAAAGACAAGGGCCCGCTGCTGCTGTCGGCGCGGGATGATGCAGACGGCAAACACTATGCTGTCGGTTATCGCCTGGACGGCCAGCGGGTGTTCGCCACCCAGGTCGGCCAGCGCTGCCACGACATCATCAACCACCCGACGCTGCCGATCGCGCTGTTTGTCGCCCGTCGCCCGGGCACCGAGAGTTACCTGATCGACCTGCGTGATGGCGCGCTGCTGCAAACCATCACCGCGAATGCAAACCGCCACTTCTATGGCCACGCGGTAATCCATAAAAGTGGCGACTGGCTGTACGCCACCGAAAACGACACCTCCGATCCGGGCCGTGGCCTGCTCGGGGTGTACCGGTTCGAAGGCGAACGGCTGGTGCATAGCGGCGAGATTTCCACCCATGGCATCGGCCCGCACCAGGTGGCGTGGATGCCCGACGGCGAAACCCTGGTGGTGGCCAACGGCGGCATCCGCACCGAAGCCGAAAGCCGCGTGGAAATGAACCTCAACGCCATGGAACCGAGCCTGGTGCTGATGCAACGCGACGGCAGCCTGATCAGCAAGGAAACCCTCGGCCAACAGATGAACAGCGTGCGCCATATGGGCATCGCCAGCGATGGCACCATCCTCACCGGGCAGCAGTTCATGGGGCCGTCCCAGGAGCGCTCCGAGTTGCTTGCGATCAAGCGGCCGGGGCAGCCATTCATGGCGTTTGCGGTGGCCGACGAGCAGTTACAAGCGATGGCGCACTACACCGCCAGCGTCGCGGTACACAGCGAATTGCGCCTGGTCGCGTTGACCGCACCGCGCGGCAACCGCTTGTTTATCTGGCACATCGACAGCGGCGAGCTGCGCCTGGATGGGCCGTTGCCGGACTGTGCGGGCGTGGGTGCAGTGGCGGACGGGTTTGTCGTGACCTCCGGCCAGGGGCGCTGCCGGTTCTATGACTGCCGCCAGGCACAGCTGAGCGCAACACCGTTGGAATTGCCAGCCGGGCTTTGGGATAACCATCTGCATCTGGTCTGACGGTCAGGCTCGGCCCGCGCTGCGCCCGACGGGCAAATCGCTGGCGAAAAAAAAGGGCCTCGTCTCACAAGGCCCTTTTTGGGTGGTTTCGATCGTTTCAACTTTGTGGCCCCACCCCTCGAGACATCCCGAACATGAACAGCAGCAGGTCATGATCGGGCTTGACCGTCGCATTCGCCTTGGCGATGCGCGGCAGCAGGCATTGCCCGCTGCCTTGCACCGCACTGAGGACCTGTGTCCGAGGCTGTTCCCATGCAGCCAGGGCCAGGGCAGCAACGCCCAACGCCCCGACCAGAAACAGACCTCGAGCTATTTCTAGCTTCATTTGGTTAAACCCTTGATAGCGCTGCCAAACGCCGTCTCGTAAAAGTAGCTGAGTTTTGCCCAGTCGCCATCGCTCCACGACGAATGGCGGCGCAGTTGCAGCATGTCATGGGAGGCGGCTCGATAAGCGGTCAGGCGCTGGCGGCATTTCTCGAAGTCCAGCAGCGCGACTTCCACGTTGGCCGAGTCGGGCTCACCCGTGACGCGCACAAAGATATGCTTGATGTACAAGCAACCGTGTTGCCAGCGACCTTTGTGCATGCGCGCCAATGTCGCCGCCACCTCTTTGAGTACACGCTCGTGTACCGCTTCGCCGTACTGTTCACGGCCACCGGCGGCGTACCATTTTTCGATTTCGTCGAAACCGTCCAGCGAAGCCGTCACCAACAATGCTTTCCATTGGTGTTGCGGATCACGACGCGCCTCGCAGAACACCATCTCCGGTACCCGTACATTCAGCGCGCGCAGGCCTTTGAGAGCATCCCGTTCGCGCAACACCGTCGGGCGTCCAAACGGATGCAGCCAACTGCGGTAGATATGCCCGGTCTGACGTTTGCTGTAGAGCAAACGCCCGGTGGGCCCCATCACACGCTGCACGCCACTTTCACCGCCACGCCGACGATTAGGCTCTTCGACCCACTCGCCCTGCTGGCGCCAGAAATACTCAAATCGCTCTTCGGGAGCTACATGACTGCCTGCTACGCACTCAACTGCCATCCTGTTACCTCTTGCGCAATACATATACTCGCCACATGGCGTAGAGCGGAATGAAGTCCAGGGACTCCTGAACACGGAAACCGGCCTGCTCAAACTCTGCCTCGACAGTAGCAGCCGGTAACACGAACCGGTTTTGGTAACCTTCCTGCTCACCTTTCCTACGACGTTTTACTTCAGCACGCTTGCGTTTCCAGGCCTTGAAGTTGCCATCCACCCACAGCGAGATGATCACGCTGTCGCGGGTAACACGATGAAACTCCTGCAATATCGCCAAGCGGTGCTCAGGCTCACCAATGTGGTGCATCAGGCGCATGCAGAAGATGCTGTCGACCGCGTTATCAGGCAAATCGATATCAAAGGCGGATGTCTGCAAAGGGCGTACCCGTTTGACCACGTCCGGTGGCTGGGCGACCATCGCGACCTTCAACATCGACTCCGAATTATCGGCGCCGATGATCACCCGGTTGGGTTTTTCCGCCAGCAACGGCCAGAAACGCCCGGCCCCGCAAGGCAAGTCCAAGACCAGGCCAGGTTCACCGGCCATGGCCAGCGCACCGCGCGCCAACTGCTCGTCACGTTTGTGGGACAGCCGGCGAGCTAAATTATCCTGATGTTTGAGCAAATAATTCTGTGCATGCTCTTCGTCGTACTTATCGGAAAATTCGAGCTTGATCGGGGTAGGCATCTTACGTCTCCGTTTACTGATGCCTACGACCTTAAGTTGCAGACTGTGATCAATAGGTCAACTCGTTGTGAAAAACTTGTCCTGTCCAGATTCATACATGTCAAGACTTTACCGACACAAATGATAGCAACGGGCTATCTACGACGAATTACACTGATCGTTGCCAGCATAGCGGTAGCACACACGGTCAGGATTTGACCTGGCTCAGTTGGACATGAAAGCGGCAACCATTGGGTTCCATGGTGCTCAGGCTGACGCTCCAGCCTTGGTTTTCGCAGATCCTCTGCACCAGCGACAGCCCCAGTCCAAGGCCCTCACCGCGTTTTTCGCTGCCGCGCACGAAGGGCTCGAACATGGCTTCGCGCTTGTCTTCAGGAATGCCGACGCCGGAGTCTTCCACCACAAAACCACTCGGTTCCAGGGTGAGCCGGATAAAGCCCTGCTCGGTGTAATGCAGTGCATTACGCAGCAGATTGCCCATCACCGCATGCAGGAAGGTGGTGTTATAGCGGGTATCCAGGGGGTTGCCCGGCTGGTAGATCAGTTGCAGGCCTTTTTGCTCGATCGGCTCACGCCAGATGCCGAGCAAATCATCCGCCACCTGGGTGAGGGTTACCCGGGGGGACATGGTGGCGTCGTTGTGTTGGGCGCGTGCCAGCATCAGGAAGGTCTGCACCAGTTCGCGCATTTCTTCGCAGGCCCTGGCGATGCGCAGCACCTGGTTGCGCCCACGCTCGTCGATGGCCGGGTTTTCCAACAGCAGCTCGCAGGAACTGGCCAATACCATCAACGGCGTGCGCAATTCGTGGCTCACATCACTGGTAAACAACTGCTCGCGGGACAGCGCCTGGCGCAGACGGCCCAATGTGGCGTCGAAGGCCACGGCCAGCTCGCCCACTTCATCGGCGGCGTAATCCGGTGCCAGGGGCGGCGCCAGGCCGAGCAACTGGTCACGATGACGCACCTGGCGCGCCAGGCGCACCACCGGTGCCATCACCTTGCGGGCCAGCACCCAGCCGAGGAAGACCGCCAGCGCCAGGCTGAGCACGAAGCCCACCAGCACCACCGCGAACAGCACGCGCTCACGCTCTTCGAAATCGCTCTGATCTTGCAGCAGCACGTAACGCCGACCATCGACCACTTCGACCATGGCGTGGTACGACAACGCCTCGCGGAACACTTCATGAAAACCCGGTTCCAGGTGCCGCAGGTCCTTGGGCAGCTCGAAATCCCCGCGCCCGCCGCTGAAATAGAACAGCTGGTCCGGCTCGGGTCGGTGGCTCCAGTCCTCGACGCTGTCCATCAGCAGCAGGCGCTGCAAGTCGCCGCCCAGACCTGCCGAAATCAGCTTCTCTTCCACCAGATGCACCGTCGCGATGATCCCCATCGCGAAGGCGCCCGCCACCAATGCGCTCATCAAGGCAAAGGCGATGATGATCCGCTGGGCAAGGCTTTGCTTAAACTCCATCACGACCCTCGGCCAGGCGGTAACCCACACCGTGTACCGTTTGCAGCAATGGTTTGGCGAAAGGTTTATCGATCACTTGGCGCAACTGGTGGACGTGACTGCGCAGGCTGTCACTGTCGGGGCAATCATCCCCCCATAGGGCTTCTTCGAGAATTTCCCGACGCAGCACATGGGGACTTTTCTGCATCAACACCGCCAGCAGCTTCAGGCCCACCGGGTTGAGCTTGAGCAGGCGCCCTTCGCGGGTGACTTCCAGGGTATCGAGGTCGTAATGCAGGTCGGCCACCTGCAGGGCACGGCGTCCGCCCCCCTGGGCGCGGCGCAGCACGGCTTCGATGCGCGCGGCCAGTTCCGACAGGGCAAACGGTTTGAGCAAGTAGTCATCAGCGCCGGACTTGAAACCCTGCAGGCGGTCATCCAACTGGTCGCGGGCGGTGAGCATGATCACCGGCGTATCGCGGCGCGCATCTTCGCGCAGGCGTTTGCACAGGGTGTAGCCATCGATGCCGGGCAGCATGATGTCGAGTACGATCAGGTCGTAGTGCTCGGTGGCAGCCAGGTGCAGGCCCGACAAACCGTCCTGCGCGCAGTCCACGGTGTAACCTTTGAGCCCCAGATAATCGGCCAGATTGGCCAAAATATCGCGGTTGTCTTCAACCAATAAAATTCGCATGGGCAGTGTCTCCGTACTTTCGTGCCAGCCGTGTGTTGGCTCGCGCAGCTTAAGGCCTAGTGGGGCTCAGGGATAGAGCTGAGCGCTGCGTAGATAAACGATTTCAACCGATTAAAGAGTTGAACGAGTTTTTCACTATAGCTTCACAAACTGACTACAGTGCCAGGCCGAAGATCGCCCCCATCGATCTAAGGAAGTTGGACATGGGGTTTCTCAAAACAGCGCCTATGCGCTATTTGCTGTTGGTAACCGGTGCCTGGCTGGTTGTTTTCCTGCTCACCCGCAGCGCACTGCTCATTACGCATCTGGATGAAGTCGGCGGCAATCTGCTGCCGGTGTTTGGCGTGGGCCTGCTCTATGACCTGGCTTTTCTAGCCTATGCCGCCCTTCCTCTGGGGCTGTACCTGTTGCTGTGCCCGCCCGCGCTGTGGCGTCGCCGCGGCCATCGCTGGTTCCTGCAGGCGGTGCTCACCGTCAGCCTGTTCGCGATGCTGTTCACCTCGGTGGCCGAATGGTTGTTCTGGGATGAGTTTGGCGTGCGCTTCAACTTTATCGCCGTCGACTACCTGGTGTACTCCGACGAAGTACTGAACAACCTGCTGGAATCCTACCCCATCGGCAAGTTGCTCAGTTTGCTGGCGATGCTGGCCATCGTGTTGAGCCTGGCCCTGCGCAAGCCATTCAATGCGGCAATGAACGCCCCGCTGCCGCCCATGCGCGGCCGTTTGTTGAATGCCTTGGCGCTGTTGGTCGTCGCGGGCCTGAGCCTGCAACTGATCAGCCAGGACAGCCCACGCGCCCAAGGCGGCAATGCCTACAAGAACGAACTGGCGAGCAATGGCCCGTATCAGTTTTTCGCCGCGTTCCGTAACAACGAGCTGGATTACTCACAGTTCTACAAGAGCCTGCCAACCGAGATCGTGGCCAAGCAGTTGCGCGCCGAACTCAGCGAGCCCAATGCGCGCTTCATCGGCCAGGACCCACTGGATATCCGCCGTGCCATCACCCACCCGGGCACGCTGCGCAAACCCAACATCGTGCTGGTGACCATCGAAAGTTTCAGCGCCAAATACATGGGCAGCAATGGCGACGGGCGCAACCTCACGCCGAATCTCGACGCCTTGCGTCAACAAAGCCTGTACTTCAACAACTTCTACGCCACCGGCACCCGCACCGACCGTGGCCTGGAGGCGATCACCCTGGCCATCCCACCGACGCCGGGACGCTCCATCGTCAAGCGCATTGGTCGGGAGAGCGGCTTCGCCAGCCTGGGGCAACAACTCACGGCCATCGGTTACGACAGCGTGTTTGTGTACGGCGGGCGCGGTTATTTCGACAACATGAACGCGTTTTTCAGCGGCAACGGTTATCGCGTCGTAGACCAGAGCAGCGTGCCCGAGTCAGAAATCTCGTTCAAGAATGCCTGGGGCATGGCGGACGAGGATCTGTACAAACAGACCCTGAAGCTGGCCGATGCCGACTACGCCAAGCAGCAGCCGTTCCTGCTGCAACTGATGACCACCTCCAACCATCGCCCCTACACCTACCCGGACGGGCGCATCGATATCAAATCCGGCAATGGCCGCGACGGCGCGGTGAAGTATACCGACCATGCCATCGGCCAGTTCCTGGAAGCGGCGCGTCAGAAGCCATGGTTCGATAACACGATCTTCGTCTTCGTCGCCGACCACACCGCCGGCAGTGCAGGCCAGGAAGACCTGCCCATCGCCAACTATCAGATTCCACTGTTCATCTATGCGCCGAAGCTGATCGACGCACGGGAATCGGCGCAACTGGCCAGCCAGATCGACCTGGCGCCGACCCTGCTGGGCCTGATCAACCTGAGCTATGAATCGACCTTCTTTGGCCGTGACCTGTTGCAGGACAACCCATTGCCCCCTCGGGTCGTGGTCGGCAACTACCAGCACCTGGGGCTGTTCGACGGCAAAAACCTGGCGATTCTCAGCCCACGCCAGGGCCTGCGTCGCCACGACGAGGCGCTGGGTAAAAGCCAGGAGTTGCGGGTCGGCAGCGATGACCCGCTGATCCAGCGGGCAATCACCTACTACCAGGCCGCCAGTTATGATTTCAAACAACAACTGCTGAGCTGGAAAGCGCCCAAGGAAGAGGCCCCGGCATTAAGCACGCGCTAACCAAAACGTCCCGTACAGCCGAGTACGGGACTTTTTTATCAGGGTTTACCATGCAATCCCCACCTGTTGTTCTGGTTTCCAAACCTCTCAATTTCTGGCTGTGCCTGGGCATCCCCGCCGGCGCTGTGCTGCTGATGCTATTGCTGCAGCTGACATCGCTGGACATGGACCTCGCCAAGCAGTTCTACAGCGCTGCGGGTGGCGGCTTCATCGGGCGTTACAGCTTCTTCCTCGAAGACATCCTGCATGACCGCGCCAAACAGATGGTCATCCTGTTCTCGGTGCTGGCCATTCTGGGGTTTGCCGGTACCTTTATCCTCCAGCGCCTCAAGCCGTACCGCCGCGAACTGGGCTGCCTGGTGTTGTCCCTGGGGCTGGCCACGGCGTTCGTCTCGCCGTTGAAAACCGTCACCGCCGTGCAATGCCCGTGGAGCCTCAAGGAGTTCGGTGGCCAGGAAACCTACAGCGAACTGCTGAGCCCTCGCCCGCCCACCGATAAACCTGGGCGCTGCTGGCCCGGCGGGCATGCGGCAACCGGGTTCGCCCTGTTCGCCTGGTTCTTTGCGCTACGGGATCGCCGGCCGCGGATGGCACGCAAGGCGTTCATCTTTGCCGTGGCGCTGGGCAGCGTGTTTTCCGTGAGCCGCATGGCGCAGGGCGCGCACTTCTTTTCCCACAATGTGTGGACGGCGATTTTCTGTTGGCTGATCTGCCTGGGGCTGTACTGCCTGATACTCTATCGACCATCGAAGGTCAGGGTGTCAGAAGTGCGTGCATTGAATACGTAGACCGGCCAACCACTTCAGTTACCTCCCTCCCTTATTACGCACCCGCATAAAAAAACCCCGCCTGCATCGCTGCAGGCGGGGTTTTTCAGTCGCCGGGTAAGGCTGGCTTACATCATGCCGCCCATGCCACCCATGCCGCCCATGTCTGGCATACCGCCGCCAGCCGAGCCTTCTTTCTTCGGTGCTTCAGCAACAGCGGCTTCGGTGGTCAGGATCAGACCGCCGATGGAGGAAGCTGCTTGCAGCGCCGAACGAGTCACCTTGGTAGGGTCCAGGATGCCCATTTCGATCATGTCGCCGTATTCGCTGGTTGCCGCGTTGTAACCGAAGTTACCTTTACCGTTCTTCACAGCGTTAACCACAACGCTTGGCTCGTCGCCGCTGTTGGCAGCGATCTGACGCAGCGGTGCTTCAACGGCGCGACGCAGTACAGCGATACCCACGTCCTGATCGGCGTTGTCGCCTTTCAGGTCCAGGATGGCTTCCAGGGCGCGGATCAGTGCAACACCACCGCCAGGTACCACGCCTTCTTCAACGGCTGCGCGGGTTGCGTGCAGGGCGTCTTCAACGCGGGCTTTCTTCTCTTTCATTTCAACTTCGGAGCCAGCGCCAACCTTGATCACTGCAACGCCGCCGGACAGCTTGGCCAGACGCTCTTGCAGTTTTTCACGGTCGTAGTCCGAGGAAGTTTCGGCAACCTGGGCACGGATCTGAGTGATGCGCGACTGGATGTCCTGATCTACGCCAGCACCGTCGACGATGATGGTGTTTTCCTTGGAGATGGTCACGCGCTTGGCGCTGCCCAGGTTTTCCAGGGTGGCGCTTTCCAGGCTCAGGCCGATCTCTTCGGAGATAACGGTACCGCCGGTCAGAACGGCGATGTCCTGCAGCATGGCCTTGCGACGGTCGCCGAAGCCTGGAGCCTTGACGGCTGCAACCTTGACGATGCCACGCATGTTGTTCACAACCAGAGTCGCCAGGGCTTCGCCTTCAACGTCTTCGGAAACGATCAGCAGTGGGCGGCCGGCCTTGGCAACGGCTTCCAGCACCGGCAGCATTTCGCGGATGTTGGAGATTTTTTTGTCGACCAGCAGGATCAGCGGGCTTTCCAGCTCGGCAACCATGGTTTCTGGCTTGTTGACGAAGTACGGGGACAGGTAGCCACGGTCGAACTGCATGCCTTCTACAACCGACAGTTCGTTTTCCAGGCCAGTGCCTTCTTCAACGGTGATCACGCCTTCTTTACCGACTTTTTCCATGGCTTCGGCAATGATGTCGCCGATGGAGTTGTCGGAGTTGGCGGAGATGGTACCCACCTGAGCGATAGCCTTGGTGTCAGCGCATGGCTTGGACAGGTTTTTCAGCTCTTTGACGATGGCGATGGTCGCCTTGTCGATGCCGCGCTTGAGGTCCATCGGGTTCATGCCGGCAGCGACGGCTTTCAGGCCTTCGTTGACGATCGACTGAGCCAGAACGGTAGCGGTGGTGGTGCCGTCGCCTGCGTCATCGTTGGCACGGGAGGCAACGTCTTTGACCAGCTGCGCGCCCATGTTCTCGAAACGGTCTTCCAGTTCGATTTCTTTGGCGACGGAAACGCCGTCCTTGGTGATGGTCGGAGCGCCGAAGCTCTTCTCGATGATCACGTTACGGCCTTTAGGGCCCAGGGTCGCTTTTACTGCGTCAGCCAGGACGTTGACACCGGTGAGCATTTTCTTGCGGGCGGAATCGCCGAATTTAACTTCTTTAGCAGCCATTATCGATATTCCTTAAATACTTTGTAGTAACGGGAAAATGAGCGGGGAAATCAGCCTTCCAGAACGGCGAGAATCTCGTTCTCAGCCATGACCAGCAGGTCTTCGCCGTCGACTTTCACAGTGTTGCTGCCGGAGTAAGGACCGAATACAACCTTGTCACCGACTTTAACGGCCAGCGCACGTACTTCACCGTTTTCCAGAGTCTTGCCTGGGCCTGCAGCGACGATCACACCGTGGTTGGCTTTTTCAGCAGCCGAACCTGGCAGAACGATACCGCCAGCGGTTTTCTTTTCTTCTTCGCTGCGACGGATAACGACGCGGTCGTGCAGAGGACGAAGCTTGCTCATTGTCGATCTCTCCTAATTGTGTTTTTCATCGGCCGGTGTCAGTACCGGCAGGTTAAATCCGGCGGGGCCGGTCGCGGTTCGCAGGGCGAAACGCGGAAGTCTGTCTGGTGTCGCCACCAGAAACCTTGCGGTGACCGTTACATAAGGGCGCATCAGCTTATTACAAGGGGCCGGCGATGAATTTTTTTGCGTCTGCCGGCCCTTAAAAACAACACAGCCCCCGAAGGGGCCGCGCCAGTGAAGCGGTTATTTGCTGTCGCGATGCTCGAACTCACCTTCGATCACATCACCTTCTCGCCCCAACGGCTGGCGCGGAGCCGGGCCGCCACGGGGTTGCAGGTCGTCGGCGAACGCGCGCTGGCGAATCGCAGCCTCTTCGGCGCGCTGGCGCATCTTGCCCGCCAGCAGCTTGCGCGTGAACGGCAGCAACATGACCAGGCCGAGCACATCGCTGATGAAGCCTGGCAGGATCAACAGGCCACCGGCCAGGGCCATCATCAGCCCTTCGAGCATGGTTTGTGCCGGCAATTCGCCGCGATTCAGGCTTTCACGGGCACGCAGCGCCGTGGCCAGACCGGCGACGCGCAGCACCAGAACGCCGAGCATCGAGCCGAGAATGATCAGCAGCAGTGCCGGAAAAAACCCGATCGCACCACTGACTTTTACGAATACGAACAGCTCCAACACCGGGAACAGCAGAAAGAGCAATAAAAAAGGGCGCATCAAATGGTTTCCTCAACGCAAGATTGCCTTGCCAGTCCACCTTAGATGACGTCGCCATTTCGTGAATTCAAGCTTCAGCGACGCTTTTTTTCGGCCAGACCTCAGCATGAGCCAAGGAAACCAGGGCCTCGCGCACTTGTGTCGGCGTGTTGCAAGACTCGGCGAACGGCAACCAGTGCAGCGCATGCCCTATGCGCAGGTGCATGCCTTCGCTGTCGATCCCGGCCAGTTGCGCCGGCTCGTGGGTGGGCAAACCGGCCAACTCGACGTAATGGGCGATGGCCTTGGAGTGGTCGGCGTTCATGTGCTCGACCATGCTGCGCTCGGCCGGGCCGGCGAACGGGTTGGCCAGGGTCAACCGGTCAAGCCAGTGAATCGCGCCAAAGCCGCCGATATAGCGGTGACGTACCGGCTTGAGTACCCAGAAGTCAAAGTCGTGGGCCTGGTGATAATTGGCCGATTCGGGGAAGTAGCGGTAGTAGCGTTCGGCGGCCGCTTCAATCGCGGCGGCGTCGTGCAATTGCTCGGCTTCGGCCAGGTAGGTCAGGCGCCCCACTGCCTGCACGTCATCCGCTTCACGCTCGCCGACCAGCAGCGAGCACTTGGGGTCTTTCTGCAGGTTATGGGTGTGTTGGGCAATTCGGCTGATCAGGATCAGCGGCCGGCCTTGCTCGTCCAGGCAATACGGCACGACCGAACCGAAGGGAAAGCCAGGCATGGCTTTGGACAATGTGGAGAGGGCTCCACGGTATTCCTTGAGCAGCAGCTCTCGGGCGTTCTTGGCAACGTGCGCGCTCAACGTATGACTCCTCGGGAATTCAGTCGCCCATAGCGTATGGGAATGGATCTCAAGCCAAGGTAATCAATATCCGCGCAGGTTGCCAGCGGGCACGAAGCGGATTACCAGGCCACGCCAAACCCTGCGGTGTAGCGGGTCTTGCTCAAGCTGCTTTCCGAGTCGCCGCTGATCACGTCACGCTCGGCCTTGAGATTGAGCGACGCCCACTCGGTGACCTTGTAGCGCAGGCCCATTTCCGCATCGAGGGCATACTCGGCCGGCCCGCCGATAGGCTTGCCCAACTCGCCGGAGGTGAAGAATTCAACTGTCTTACCGATCAGGTAGCGGTTGTAGTCCCACTTCATGGCCAGGGAATAGAAGTTGTCCTTGCCGCCATCGAAATATTCGTAATCGGTGCGGTTGACCAACGAACCCAGGGAGAACGCGCCGAGCTCATCGTCCCAGAATTGGTAGCCCGGGCCGGTGCCGACAGTGCGTTGGCGGGACAGGTCTTCGACCCTGTCGCGCTTGTAGGTCAAGCGGCCCTGCCAGAACCAGTGCTCGGTGATGAAGCGGTCGAGGTCGTATTCCAGGGACCAGTTGTCGGTGGTGGTGACGTCGTCCTGGAACTCGCGGTTGTACTCGCCCTGCCCGGTGTGGCGCCATTGGCCGTGGCGGGCGGAGGTTTTGAAGTCGATGTCGTAGTCGTTGGTGTCTTTCTCGGCGCGCCTGTAGTCCAGCGCCATGTCGACATTGCCTTTCCACACCAGGTCTTCGATCACCGGCTTGGGCTTGATGATCTGCTGGATGCTGGCCAGTTCCACGGTCTTGGGCGCCTCGCCATTGGCCAGCACCACTTTGCCATCAGCCGCAGCCTGCAAGGATTTGGCTTTCTCACCGGTGTAGGCATCCTGCTTGACCAACAACTCCTGATCGCTCTCCAGGGTTTTCACCTGTTTCCAATCCACCGGGATAGCCCCCGCATAGTCGGTCTGGATCAGCAGCTTGCCACCGTCGAAGAGCTTGATCTTGCCGGACAGGCGGTCACCGTTCTTTAACCAGACGGTGTCGGCGAGCAAGGGGGTGGAGGCGCTGAAAACAGCAAGGCACAGCAGGGTTCTGGACAACATAAGCAGATAAGGGGCTCAGGATTGGCGAAATAGGGGCGTTATCGTGTTAGATAGCTAGGACTGACTCAATGAATTGTGTTGAGTTCAGTTCTCATCTGCATATTTACAGACGTTTCTTACAAGAAACCGACGATCTGAACGGATATATCCACCGTGAAGCAACCCGCCGAAGCCCCGCAAAGCCCTGCCGAGATGCGCCGCACCGCGCTGTACCTGACGCTGGCGCAAATCCCTGAAGGTTGCGTGGTGAGTTACGGCGAACTGGCCCACCTCGCCGGGCTGGGGCGTGCGGCGCGTTGGGTCGGGCGCACCCTGAGCCAACTGCCCGACGATACCCGCTTGCCCTGGCACCGCGTGCTGGGTGCCGGCGGTCGGATAAGCCTGCCGGCGGGCAGCGCCTCAGGCGACGAACAACGTGCGCGTTTACGCAACGAAGGTGTCGCTATCCTGAACAATCGCGTGGATATTCAGCGTCATGGCTGGCGCCCGGTAGAGCACAGCGGTTAGAGTGCGCGCTTTGTTTCCGTGAATCTGAGGCAGACTCCAGCCCATGCCCCGTAAAACCTGGCGCGCCGCGCTCGCCGCCTATGCCAGCCCCTCGACGTTAGTGCTGTTGTTGCTCGGCTTTGCCGCCGGCTTGCCTTACATGTTGGTGTTCTCGACGCTTTCGGTATGGTTGCGTGAGGCCGGTGTGGCCCGCGAGACCATCGGCTATGCGAGCCTGATCGGTTTGGCGTATGCCTTCAAATGGGTGTGGTCGCCATTGCTCGACCAATGGCGGCTGCCGCTGCTGGGCAAACTCGGACGTCGTCGCTCCTGGCTGGTACTGGCCCAATCGCTGGTGATCCTCGGATTGATCGGCATGGGCTTCTGCGACCCGCAGAAACACTTGTCCTGGCTGATCGCTATTGCGGTGATCGTCGCCTTCGCTTCGGCTACCCAGGATATTGCAGTCGATGCCTATCGCCTGGAAATCGCCGATGACAGCCGCCAGGCTGCCCTGGCCGCCAGCTATATGTCCGGTTACCGCATCGCCGCCCTGCTCGCCACGGCCGGCGCGCTGTTTTTTGCCGAAGGTTTCGGCTCTACCGGTTTCAACTATAAACACTCGGCGTGGACCGGCACCTATGTGCTGTTCGGCGTGCTGATGATTCCGGCGCTGCTGACCACCCTGTTCATGCGCGAGCCCAATGTGCCACTGCGCACCCAGTTGCAGGCTGGACGCTACAGTTTCGTGCATCAGTTGGTGTCGGTGTTTGTGCTGATCGTGCTGTTGGTGTCGGTGCCGGCGACGTTCACCCAGTTGTACAACACCGATTTCGCCAGCGTGCTGTTCCACGGTGTCAGCCTGTGGGAACTGTTAATGGAAGACCGCGCCTTCCTGCGCGCCATCCTCTACATCACCCTGACAACATTGTGCTTGTCGGCCATGGGCCGCCGAGGCCTGGCGCCGGTGCTGACGCCGGTCAACGACTTCATCCTGCGCTATCGCTGGCAGGCGCTGCTGCTGCTTGGGCTGATCGCCACCTATCGCATGTCCGATACCGTGATGGGCGTGATGGCCAACGTGTTCTATATCGACCAGGGCTTTACCAAGGACCAGATTGCCGGGGTCAGCAAGATCTTCGGCCTGATCATGACCCTGGTCGGCGCCGGCATGGGGGGCCTGTTGATTGTGCGCTTCGGCATCCTCCCGATCCTGTTCATCGGCGGCATCGCCTCGGCCGGCACCAACCTGCTGTTCGTGATGCTCGCCGACATTGGCCCGGACCTGCAGATGCTGATCTTCACCATCTCCCTGGACAACTTCAGCTCAGGCCTTGCCACCTCGGCGTTTGTCGCCTACCTGTCGAGCCTGACCAACCTCAAGTTCTCCGCCACCCAATACGCGCTGCTGAGTTCGATCATGCTGTTGCTGCCGCGCCTGATCGGCGGGTATTCGGGGGTGATGGTGGAGAAGTTCGGTTATCACAACTTCTTCCTGATCACCTGCATGCTGGGTGTGCCGACCTTGCTGCTGATTGCGCTGCATTGGTTCCAGGAAAGCCGACGGATTCGCTTGAATCCACCGGCAGAAGACTGACAGAGCCTCCCCTTGTAGCTGTAGCGAGCTTGCTCGCGAAGAAGTCACAGACACCGCGTTTATCCCGGTTTCCCGCGTCATCGTTGACGATCTTCGCGAGCAAGCTCGCTCCTACAAACAGCTCTGCGTCCTGATGCCTGTACGGCGGCAGTTTGCGCCCGTACAATCCCAAGTCACTTCAAGTCCAAGCAACCGACAACGGCCTACCATGCGTACCAGTCAATATTTGCTCGCCACACTGAAAGAAACGCCTTCCGACGCGGTTGTGATCAGCCATCAGCTGATGCTGCGCGCCGGTATGATCCGCAAGCTGGCTTCTGGCCTGTACACCTGGCTGCCCATGGGCCTGAAGGTGATGCGCAAGGTCGAAGCCATCGTTCGCGAAGAAATGAACGCTGCCGGTTCTCTGGAAGTGTTGATGCCGAGCACCCAACCGGCCGAGCTGTGGCAGGAATCCGGGCGCTGGGAAGAGTACGGCCCTGAATTGCTGCGCTTCAAGGACCGTCATGGCCGCGACTTCTGCGCTGGCCCGACCCATGAAGAAGTGATCACCGACCTGATGCGCAACGAGTTGAGCAGCTATAAACAGCTGCCCCTCAACCTGTATCAGATCCAGACCAAGTTCCGTGATGAGATCCGCCCACGCTTCGGCTTGATGCGCGGCCGCGAGTTCATCATGAAGGACGCGTATTCGTTCCACGCCGACCAAGCGTCCTTGCAGGTCACCTATGACCGCATGCACACTGCCTACTGCAACGTGTTCACGCGCCTGGGCCTGAAATTCCGCCCGGTTGAAGCGGACAACGGCTCCATCGGCGGCGCCGGCTCCCACGAGTTCCACGTACTGGCCGAGTCCGGCGAAGACGATATCGTGTTCAGCAACGGTTCCGACTACGCGGCGAACATCGAGAAAGCCGAAGCCGTGCCACGGGAAACCGCCCGTCCAGCCCCGGCTGAAGAACTGCGCCTGGTGGACACCCCGGACACCAAGACCATCGCGGCCCTGGTGGAAAAATTCAATCTGCCGATTGAAAAGACCATCAAGACCCTGATCGTTCACGCCGAGGAAGCCGGCAAGCTGATCGCCCTGGTGATCCGTGGCGACCACGAGCTCAACGAAATCAAGGCCGCCCAGCAACCGGGCGTGGCCAGCCCGCTGGTCATGGCCTCCGATGCCGAACTGCGCGACGCCATTGGCGCCGGTGCCGGCTCCCTGGGCCCGTTGAACCTGCCGCTGCCGATCATCATCGACCGCTCGGTCGAGCTGATGAGCGACTTCGGTATCGGCGCGAACATCGACGACAAGCACTACTTCGGCGTGAACTGGGAACGCGACTTGCCGGTGCCGACCGTGGCCGACCTGCGTAACGTGGTCGCCGGCGACCCGAGCCCGGATGGCAAGGGCACCCTGGAAATCAAGCGTGGCATTGAAGTCGGGCACATCTTCCAGCTGGGCAACAAGTACAGCAAGGCGATGAAGTGCGAAGTGCTGGGCGAAAACGGCAAGCCGATCACCCTCGAAATGGGTTGCTACGGCATTGGCGTATCGCGCGTGGTTGCCGCTGCCATCGAGCAGAACAACGACGAGAAAGGCATTATCTGGAGTG
The DNA here is from genome assembly GCF_002028325.1 of Pseudomonas veronii. Classification (NCBI taxonomy): domain Bacteria; kingdom Pseudomonadati; phylum Pseudomonadota; class Gammaproteobacteria; order Pseudomonadales; family Pseudomonadaceae; genus Pseudomonas; species Pseudomonas veronii. Next base: position 5,558,652 of record NZ_CP018420.1, read on the forward strand.
ACGCCCTGGCGCCGTTCCAGGTGGCCCTGGTGCCGCTGCGCTATGAAACCGAGCAAGTCCGTGAAGCCACCGACAAACTGTATGCCGAACTGACGGCCGCCGGTTTCGAAGTGTTGCTGGACGACCGCGACAAGAAAACCAGCCCAGGCATCAAGTTCGCCGACATGGAGCTGATTGGCATCCCGCACCGGATCGTGGTCAGTGACCGTGGCCTGGCCGATGGCAATCTGGAATACAAGAGCCGGACCGAAGCCGAAGCCCAACCGTTGCCGGTGGCTGACGTGCTGTCTTTCCTTCAGGCGCGTATTCGTCGCTGAAAACCAGATCAAGAGAAGTCATGTTCAAGCGAAACACCAGAGCCCTGGGGGGCGCCGCCTTGTGCGGCGCCCTGCTGGTCAGCGGCTGCGCCAACCAGATGTCGCAACGCAGTGAGCACGAGGAGCGGGTCGAGCGTAAGTTGCTCGACCACAGCCTGCAGATCGATGTAGGCGAACCCAAAGTGCTGGAGCTGCCGCAACGCCGGGTTCGCATTCACGAGCAGAAGACCTTCGAGGTCACCGAATTCGAAGTCACCCGTCGTTACGACCGCTACACCCCCTACCAACCCTGGCGCAAACTCTATGAGATGCCGCTGGGCGCGGTCGCTTTGGTGGCCGGCGCGGGCGCCAACGTGGCGAATATCTTCGCCCTCGGCAACCTGCCGACTAGCATGACCCACGATTGGCTGAGCTACGGCATCGACGGCATCAACCCGTTCATGAACGTGCAATCCCACGGGCGTGCACAACAGAACCTGGCGGGTATCGATGAAGTCCAGCGCGACAAGCGCGTGGAGTATTCGAGCCTGCCCTGGAGCGAACGCCCGGTGCAGGTCACCGCCGGCAGGCAAGTGTATGAAATGACCACCGACCGCAACGGCGTACTGCGCCTGAACCTGTTGGACAGCCCGTTTGCCGAGCAGGATCTGAACCGCATCAGCACCTTGAAGATCAGCGTGGAAGATGGCCAGGACGACGTACATTCGGACTCGACCCTGGCGGTGAGCCACACACTGCGCGGCAAGTTGCTCGAAGCCCACGGCCTGATCTACGACGACCTGGAAGACGACGAAGTCAGCCAGTGGGTCCACCGGGTCAAGCGCCTGTCGGAGCTGGGCCTGGAGGAAGAAGCCAGCGAACTGGAGCAGAGCCTGATCGAACTGACCCACAATGATCCGGAGTTGCAGCAGGAATTCCTGCAAGCGCTGACCAAGGACGCGGGGCGACTCGTCGCAGATCCTGGCGCACGCTGAGCCCTCAGGAGCACTAAAGGACTAATGTGGGAGGGGGCTTGCCCCCGATAGCGGTGACACATTCAACACCTTAGTTGACTGACACACCGCTATCGGGAGCAAGTCGAATCGTCGCACCGCCCCTCCCACATTTGGTTTCCGGGCTCTACCAGGAGAGTTCGAGTTGTTCATTGCCACTGCTCAGGTCGAGCAACCGCACCCCAATCCCCAGCAACCGCACCGGCTTGCCACCGCGATTGAACGCCTGGGTCATCAGCTGTTGATAACTCTCCAGGTCCCGCCCTGCCCCCGCCTGCTCCAGGGTCGTCTGGGTAAAGTCATGAAACTTCACCTTCACGAACGGCTTCCCCGCGCGGTAACTGCTGTCGATGCGCGCGATGCGTCCAGCCAGGGTTTCCATCAGTTCAGGCAGTTTCGCCAGGCAACTTGAAAGATCTGGCAGGTCCACATCGTAGGTATTTTCCACACTGATCGATTGCCGACGACTGTCGTTCTGCACCTCGCGCTCATCTATCCCACGCGCCAGGTTCCACAGTCGCTCGCCAAAACTGCCGAATTCGCGCACCAGCGCCAGCTTGTTCCATTCGCGCAACTGCAGGCAGTCTTCGATCCCCAGGCGCGCCAGCTTGTCGGCGGTCACCTTGCCCACGCCATGCAGCTTTTTCACCGGCAATATCGACACAAAGTCTTCGACCTGGTCCGGGGTGATCACAAACAGGCCGTTGGGTTTCTTCCAATCACTGGCGATCTTGGCCAGAAACTTGTTGGGCGCCACACCGGCGGACACGGTGATATGCAACTGATTGGAGACCCGGCGGCGGATGTCCTGGGCAATTCGCGTGGCGCTGCCGCCAAAATGCGGGCTGTCGGAAACATCCAGGTAAGCCTCATCCAGGGAAAGCGGCTCGATCAGGTCGGTATAGTCGCGAAAGATGCCGTGGATTTCCTTCGACGCTTCCTTATAGGCATCCATACGCGGCTTGACGATGGTCAGGTCGGGGCAGAGCTTCAAGGCATGGCGTGATGACATCGCCGAACGCACCCCATAGGCCCGCGCTTCGTAGTTGCAGGTTGCGATCACCCCGCGCCGATCCGCCGAGCCGCCGACGGCCAGCGGTTTTTGCGCCAGGCTCGGGTCATCGCGCATCTCGATGGCGGCGTAGAAGCAATCACAGTCGACGTGGATGATTTTGCGCTGCGTCATATATAAGAAGGGGAGCAATCCAACGGATGGGCAGTATCGCACTCACCCCTGTATATAGCACCAGTAGTTTGAATCTTCCGCTTGAGCGGTAGGAAATTTCTCAGATGAATTTATTTTCTCAATCGAATTTAACCTGCCAATAGAGCTGAAACCCTCGGCCAGACTGGCCCCGAAGGCTCAACCTGGCTGTGATGGAGAGCTAACCGATTGAAGCACAAGCGCTTTTCTTCGATTCATAGGTTGACACCCCTGCGTTGCGCTGTAGAATGCCGACACACAGACGCGGGATGGAGCAGTCTGGTAGCTCGTCGGGCTCATAACCCGAAGGTCGTCGGTTCAAATCCGGCTCCCGCAACCAGTTTTAAGTACACGTCAAACACCGCCACGACCTCACCGTCGCGGCGGTGTTTTCGTTTGTGCTGATTTTAATGACTGAGACTGAGGGCGATGGCCGCGCCCGGTTTCGGCTCGATTGCTTGATAAAAATCAACGTTATGTGCAGCCCTTGGTTGGTAACGTTTACCCGGATGGGCAAGCATCGGAATTCACCTGCCGCAACGGATGAAATAACGCGCCCGCGTTTGCGTCTCGCGGCCTGACAGGTGCTGGTGTACGCCTCAATCGATCTTCACGCCTCCCCACTCAAGGATCGGATCATGACGGCCATCCCGAGTAACGATGCAAAGTGGTCTTGGCGGCGTGTCACAAGGATTGTTCTGATCCTTGTCATCGTCTTGGCAGCCGGCGCCGGTGGCGCCTGGTACTGGTGGCAAAGCCAGCAAGGCAAGTTGCCCGAGGGCATTGTCTCCGGGAACGGCCGCATCGAATCCGACCAAATCGACATCGCCGCGAAGTTGGCCGGACGCGTGCGCGAGGTGCTGGCCCGGGAAGGTGACCTCGTCACCGAAGGCCAGGTGCTCGCCCGCCTCGATACCACGGAGTTGCAAGCGCAACGCGCCAAATATGCCGCCGACGTGGCTTCCGAGGAGGCCTCGATGCTCGAGGCAAAGGCGACCGTCGTGCAACGGCAGGCAGAACTGACCCTCAAGGAAGCAAAGCTGCGCCGCGCCCTCAAGCTGATCGTCACCGGGGCGATCAGTGAGGACAACCGCGATGAGGCGCAGGGCGAACGCGATTCTGCGCGCGCCGTTCTCGACGCCGCGCAGCGGACCGTAACCGCGCGCGAGCGTTCGGTGGTGGCCGCACAAGCCCTGGTTAATCAGACCGACGCCCAGATCGCCGACACCATTCTTGTGGCGCCCGTGCAGGGGCGTGTTCTGTATCGTCTCGTCAACCCCGGGGAAGTCGTTTCGGCGGGCGGAAAGGTGCTGACGATCATCGACCTGTCCGAAATCTACATGGAGATTTATCTCCCCTCCGAACAGGCCATGCGCGTAACGATCGGGTCGGCCGCACGAATTGTGTTCGACGGTGCCGACTTCGCCGTGCCGGCCAAAGTGAGTTTCGTGTCGCCGGACGCGCAGTTCACGCCCAAGCAGGTCGAGACGCGCAGCGAACGCGACAAGCTTATGTTCCGGGTCAAGCTGCGCATCCCGCCGAGCCTCATCGCGCGCCACCTCAACCAAGTGAAAACGGGCACCCGCGGCATCGGCTATGTGCGCCTCGATCCGAACCCGCCCAATTGGCCGGACACCCTGCAAAAGCGCATTCAGGCCGATCCTGTCGACGCTGAGGATTGATAATGGAGACTCGCGCAGCGCTGATTGCCGAGGTTTCCAACGCGAGCCATGTCTATGGCAAGGTTCTAGCGCTCGACAATGTCTCGCTCGCACTGCCGAGCGGCCAGATGACGGGCATCATCGGCCCTGACGCCGCCGGCAAGTCCACGCTGCTCGGCCTGATCGCCGGTGCGCGGAAGATGCAGACCGGATCGGTCGAGGTCCTCGGCGGCAGCATGAGCAATGCCCGGCACCGCCGCTCCGTCTGCACACGCATTGCCTATATGCCGCAAGGGCTCGGCAAAAACCTCTATCAGGAAATCAGCGTCCGCGAGAACTTGGCCTTCTTCGCCACCCTCTTCGGCCTGTCCGCATCGGAACGTGACGCACGCACCCGGCGCCTGGCGGCGGCGATAGGCTTACTCGCGTTTCTCGAGCGGCCGGCCGGAAAGCTGTCGGGCGGCATGAAGCAAAAGCTCGGCCTGTGCTGCGCGCTCATTCACGACCCCGACCTGCTCATTCTCGATGAGCCGACGACCGGCGTCGATCCGTTGTCGCGTCGACAGTTCTGGGACCTGATCAGCGAACTGCGGCGCGAGCGACCGACGATGAGTGTCGTCATTTCCACCGCCTATATGGACGAGGCCGGCCAATGCGATTGGCTCATCGCAATGGATCACGCCCGCGTGCTTGCCTGCGGCACCGCGGATGAGCTGCGCGAGAAGACCGGCCAACAAGACATCGAAGCGGTGTTTGCCGCCCTACAGCCGGGGCACAAATCGACGGCGCAGCGCTTCGTCATTCCGCCGCGCCAACCAGGCAGCGAGGCGCCGGTCATTGTCGCGAGGAATCTGACACGTCGTTTCGGCAGTTTCACCGCGGTCGATAACGTCAGCTTCGCCATCGAGCGCGGAGAAATCTTCGGCTTCCTCGGCTCGAACGGCAGCGGCAAGACCACCACCATGAAGATGCTGACCGGACTGCTGGCGCCAAGCGAGGGAGAGGCCGAGGTCTGCGGCAAACCTGTCGATGCCAACGACCTGTCGGTCCGCCAGCGCGTCGGCTTCATGTCGCAATCGTTCTCGCTCTATGGCGAACTCACCGTGCGGCAAAACCTGCGTCTTCATGCGCGCCTTTTTCATCTGGCCGCGGACCACGCTAACGCGCGTATCGCCCAGCTCATGGTCGATGTCGGCCTTGTCGACTATGCCGACACCGAAGCGAACTCGCTGCCGCTCGGCGTGCGACAGCGCCTCTCGCTGGCCGTGGGGATCGTTCACGACCCCGAGTTGCTGATCCTTGACGAGCCGACCTCGGGCGTCGATCCGCTGGCACGCGATGAATTCTGGCGCTTGCTCGGCGATCTCTCGCGAACCCGCAATGTCACGATCTTCGTCTCCACGCATTTCATGAGCGAAGCCATGCGCTGCGACCGCATCTCATTGATGCACGCCGGTCGCGTCCTCGTCTGCGACACGCCGCAAAACGTCATTACCGCCAAGGGCAGCGCGAATCTCGAAGAGGCGTTCATCGCCTATATCGAGGATGCCGAGCCCGCTGCGCCCGCGCCCTCCGTGGCGGATGCCGAGGCGCAGACCCAGCGCGATGCAGCGGCGTTGTCGCCCAGCCGCTCGACCTTCATGCCGCTGCGCCGCCTCCTGGCCTTTACCAAGTGCGAGACGTTGTCGCTTATGCGCGATCCGGTACGGCTCGCCTTCGCCTTCCTCGGCTCCTTCATCATGCTGTTGATCTTCGGCTTCGGCGTCTCCAGCGATGTGACCAACCTCACCTATGCGGCGTTCGACCACGACGACACGCCGGAGAGCAGAGCCTATCTCGCCAACTACTCGAGCTCCCGATATTTCACCGAAAAGACGCCGATCCACAGCGTCGACGAAATGCAAAGGCGCCTGAAGTCGAACGACATCACGCTGGCCATCGAAATCCCACCTGGCTTCGGGCGCCTGGTAAAGCGCGACTCGGATTGGCAGGTATCGGCCTGGATCGACGGCGCCAACACCTCGCGCGCCGCCACCATCGAGGGTTACGTCGAGTCGGCGCACAACCTCTTCGCCGAAGAGAGAAAGCGCCAGTCCAGCGACGTAGCGAGCAAGAAACCGACGACCAGCATCGTGATCCGCAACCGTTACAACCCGACGGCCGAGAGCATTTATGCGATCGGGCCGGCCGTGCCGGCGATGCTGCTCATGATGTTTCTCGCCATTCTCACAGCCGTCAGCGTTGCCCGTGAAAAGGAGATCGGCACGATCACGAACTTCTACGCCACGCCCACGACGCGCCTGGAGTTCCTGATCGGCAAACAACTGCCCTACATTGGCGTCGGCATGATCAATTTCTTCATCATGACCGTGACCGTGCGGTTCCTCTTCGATGTTCCGCTCAAGGGCGACGGCCTTACGCTGACCCTGGGCGCGCTGTTCTATGTGGCGGCGGCCACCGGCTACGGGCTGTTCATCTCGACGTTCACCTCAAGCCAGGTCGCAGCGGTGTTCGCCGGAGCGGTGCTGTCGATGCTGCCGACCATGCAGTTCTCCGGCATGATGCAGCCCGTCTCGACGCTGGAGGGCGGCGCGCGCCTCATGGGGTACCTCTGGCCGACGAGCTATTACATGCACATGAGTGTCGGTGCGTTCACCAAGGGGCTTGGCTTCACCGACATGGTGACCGACCTGCTCGCGCTGAGCCTGTTTTGCCCGGCCTTCTTATTGCTGTCCGCGCTGCTCCTGCGCAAACAGGAGAAATAAGATGCAGAGTCTCTCCAACATTTTCTGGCTCGGCGTCAAAGATCTGCGCACCCTCTCGAAGGACCTGATGATGATCCTCTTCATCATCTATTCCTTCGGCCTCAGCATTTATATGCAGTCGACCGGAGCCGGCGAGACCGTCAACAATGCCTCCGTGGCGATCGTCGACGAGGACCACTCCAGCCTGTCGCGATCGATTGCCGGACTGTTCTATCCGCCGTACTTCCAGGCAGCCAAGATGATCAGCGCCGCCGACATCGATCGCGGCATGGACAACGGCCTTTACACCCTCGTCATCGTGATTCCTCCGCACTTTGAAGCGGATGTGCGAAAGGGCCGCGATATCGAAGTCCAGGTCAACGCAGACGCCACCGCGGTCCAGCAGGCGTCCCTGGGGTCGGGCTATATCCAGAACATGGTGACCGACGAAGTCACGCGCTACCGACAGGAGGCGCAGCAAACCACCGGGCTGCCCTCCGATCTCGTCGTGCGCCGCGCCTTCAATGCCAACGGCACACAATCCTGGTTCCGCGCGATCGTCGGCCTTGCCGATCAGTTGTCGATGCTGATCATTATCCTGACCGGCGCGGCGCTCTTGCGCGAGCGCGAGCACGGCACGATCGAGCACTTGTTGGTGATGCCGTTGACGGCCTTCGAGATAGCGCTCGCCAAAGTGTGGTCGAGCGGGCTGGTGATCTTCATCGGCTTCATCTGTTCCCTGTTGTTCGTGGTCGAGGGCCTTCTCGACGTTCCGATTGCCGGCTCGCGCGGTGTGCTGCTGCTCGGCACCCTCATCTATATCTTCGCCACGGCAGCGATCGGCATCTTCCTTGGCACCCTCGCCCGCACCATGGCGCAATTTGCCCTGCTGATGATGATGGCCGTCATGCCGATGATGATGCTGTCGGGCGGCATGTCGCCCATCGAGAGCCAGCCGCAATGGGTCCAGTACGTGACGTGGTTTTTCCCGTCGCGGCACTATGTGAGCTTCATGCAGGCGATCGTGTATCGAGGCGCGGGCCTCGATATCGTGTGGAAAGAGTTCGTGACGGTCCTGGTGATGGGCGTGACATTTATCGCGATGAGTTTGCTGCTGTTCCGCCAGTCTGTTGCGACCTTGCGCTAAGGCTTTTTTGCGCCTGCCCGCGTCAGGCGTGGACGATTGTCCGACAAAAAACCTTGCCCGAGCGCGCACTTAGCGCATTTCGTTGAGATTCAACGGCCAATTTGCACTTATTTGACCCAACGGACCATTAACGGTTGACACTCCGCCGCTGGGCTGTAGAATGCCGGCCACAGACGCGGGATGGAGCAGTCTGGTAGCTCGTCGGGCTCATAACCCGAAGGTCGTCGGTTCAAATCCGGCTCCCGCAACCAAACATCAAAAAAGGCTACTCGAAAGAGTGGCCTTTTTTGTATCTGACAAAAAAGTTCTTCTGAAACAATGACATGGCATCTTTCATGAAACCCTAGACGTTTCGTGGAGTCCATTTCATCGCACGCTATGCTTGATCCTTCTACGACCAATGGCCGCAGTCGCCGCATCCGGTGATCCGCGTTAATATTTGTAATTATTTTGTCCATAGGGATTGGTAACTTGGCTGGATACCCCCATCCTGTCGCGCACAATCCACGAGGTGATTGATGCGCGCCAACTCGTCTGAACCACAAGACCCTGTCACAGCGACACAACCGATCACTCCCACCCGTTTGCGCTGGCTGGATCTGTTAAGCAAGTATCGGCAACCCATCGGGCTGGCCGTGACGCTGTTGCTGTTCGCAATCGCCCTGATCGCCTGCCGACACCTGCTGCTGGAACTGGATCTCTACGCCCTCCACGACTCGATCCTGGAAGTACCCAAACCGGCGTTGCTGGGCGCGTTCGTCGCCGCCATCGCCGGCTTCGTCATTCTATTGGGCTATGAGTTCTCCGGCGCACGCTATGCCGGGGTGAAACTGCCCCGCAAGACCCTCGCCCTCGGCGGCTTTACCGCCTTTGCCATCGGCAACGCCATTGGCCTGTCGATGCTCTCGGGCGGTTCGGTGCGTTACCGTTTATATGCGCGCCATGGCATCGGGGCTTCGGAAGTCGCCCGCATGACTGTGTTCGCCAGCCTCTCCCTGGGCTGCGCCCTGCCGCCGCTGGCGGCCTTGGCCACCTTGAGCAACTTGCCCGCCGCGTCCACTGCCCTGCATGTGTCGCAAGCCTTGCTGGGGGCGATTGCCGGCGTCGTGTTGCTGTTGTCGGCCGCGCTGTGCATCGGGATTTATCGCCGTCGCCTGCCGGAACAGCCCTACACGGACAACCTGCTGGTCAAGGTCGGCCGCCGCACCCTGCGCCTGCCCGGTCGACGCCTGACGTTCCTGCAACTGATCATCACCGCGCTGGACGTCGCCGCTGCCGCCACCGTCCTTTATATGCTGCTGCCGGAAGCGCCACCGTTCGGCCCGTTCCTGCTGGTGTACCTGCTGGCGCTGGCCGCTGGCGTACTCAGCCATGTGCCGGGTGGCGTCGGGGTGTTCGAGGCGATCCTGCTCGCGGCCTTTGCCGACAAGCTCGGCGCCGCGCCATTGGCCGCCGCCCTGCTGCTGTACCGCATGATCTATGTGGTGCTGCCGCTGCTGATCGCCTGTGTGTTCCTGCTGGTCAACGAGGCCCAGCGCCTGTTCCAGACCCAGCAGAGCCTGCGCGTGGCGTCGGGCTTCGCCGCGCCGGTGCTGGCCTTACTGGTTTTTTTGTCCGGCGTGGTCCTGCTGTTTTCTGGCGCCACGCCGGAGATCGACTCACGCCTGGAAAACATCGGCTTCCTGATTCCCCACCGCCTGATTGACGCCTCGCACTTTGGCGCGAGCCTGATCGGCGTGTTGTGTCTGTTGCTGGCCCAAGGCCTGCGTCGACGCTTGTCGGCGGCCTGGATGTTGACCATGGTGCTGCTGCTGACCGGCGCCCTGCTCTCGCTGCTCAAGGGCTTCGACTGGGAAGAAGCCAGCCTGATGACCATGACCGCCGTGCTGCTGGCGATCTTCCGCCGCTCCTTCTACCGCGCCAGCCGGCTGACCGAATTGCCGTTCTCGCCGCTGTACCTGGTAGCCAGCGTGTGCGTGCTGGGGGCTTCGATCTGGCTGCTGCTGTTTGCCTATCAAGACGTCCCGTATAGCCACCAACTGTGGTGGCAGTTCACCCTCGACGCCAACGCCCCGCGCGGCCTGCGCTCGCTGTTGGGGGCCGCGGTGCTGCTGGTGATCGTGTCGCTGACCTGGCTGCTGCGTACCGCGCGCCCGGTGATCCACCTGCCGACAGCCGAAGAACTGGAACGCGCCACCAAGATCCTGATGGCCTCATCGCAACCCGACGGAGGCCTGGCGCTGACCGGCGACAAGGCGCTGCTGTTCCACCCCAACGACGAAGCCTTCCTGATGTATGCCCGTCGCGGGCGCAGCCTGGTAGCCCTGTACGACCCGATCGGCCCGACCCAACCCCGCGCCGAGATGATCTGGCAGTTCCGCGACCTGTGCGACATCCACCATGCGCGCCCGGTGTTCTACCAGGTACGCGCGGAAAACCTGCCGTACTACATGGACATCGGCCTGACCGCGATCAAGCTGGGCGAAGAAGCCCGCGTCGACCTGAAACGCTTTGACCTGGAAGCCAAGGGCAAAGAGATGAAGGATTTGCGCTACACCTGGAACCGTGGCACCCGGGATGGCTTGTCCCTGGAGATCCACGAACCGGGCACGGCGCCGATGGACGAACTCAAGGTTATTTCCGACGCCTGGCTGACCGGCAAGAACGTGCGGGAGAAGGGGTTTTCCCTGGGACGCTTCAGCGACGACTACCTCAAGCACTTTCGCATCGCGATCATTCGCTTCGAAGGGCACCCGGTGGCCTTCGCCAACCTGCTCGAGACCTACAGCCACGACCTGGCCAGCCTCGACCTGATGCGCGCCCACCCCGATGCGCCCAAGCTGACCATGGAATTCATGATGGTCGGCCTGATTCAACACTATAAGAGCCACGGTTATGCTCGCTTCAGCCTCGGCATGGTGCCATTGTCTGGCCTGCAACCGCGTCGTGGCGCGCCGCTGACCCAACGCCTGGGCTCGATGGTGTTCCGCCGTGGCGAGCAACTGTATAACTTCCAAGGTTTGCGCCGCTTCAAAGACAAGTTCCAGCCTGACTGGGAACCCCGTTACATGGCCGTGCCCGCAGGACTTGATCCGCTGGTGGCACTGGCCGATACCGCCGCCCTGATCGCAGGCGGCTTGACTGGATTGGTGAAACGCTGATGATTCGACGCTCCTGGCGGTATGTATTAGCCTTTGTGGTGCTGCTCGCCGTGGTCCTGGGTGGCGGCTATTGGTACTGGAACCGCCCTGCCCCACAGCCGACCCTGGAGCAACTGCCCCAGGCCGATGGCTCGGTGATGACCCGCGTCACCCCGGCCGGCACCCCCAAAGCCCGCGTGGCCGTGGCGGTGATGGCCGACGAGACCCTGACCGACAGCCAACTGATTGCCCTCAGCCAGGGCGGCAAGGCGCAGATCGTGCAGGTGATCCTGCCCAAGGATGACTGCACACTGCAGCAACAGGCACTGCAAGGCGCCCTGAGCCAGCTCAAGGGCCCTGCGACGCTGGTCAGCGGCATCGGCCCTGGCGCCGCCCTCGCCTGGCGCTGGCTGGCCACACAGAATGACGACAAGGCCAATGCCATCTCCGTCGGCTTCGCCCTGGTGCAGGAAGGCTGCAAAGACCCGCTGCCGAAAACCGCCGCCCACGGCAACTGGCTGGTGGCGTGGAACGACAACCCTGACGATGAAAGCGCCAGTTTCGTGCGCGACACCCCCCGCGCCACCACCAGCATCAGCGACTACGACATTCACTACCCACAAGTGCTGAATAACGAACTGCGCAAGCAACTGGTCGGTTCGGACAACGGCGGCCTGGCGATTCCGGTCGTGGAAGTCCCGGCTGGCCAGGCCAAGGACACCGTGACCCTGTTCCTCTCCGGTGACGGCGGCTGGCGTGACCTCGACCGCGACGTGGCCGGTGAAATGGCCAAGATCGGCTACCCGGTCGTGGGCATCGACACCCTGCGCTACTACTGGCAGCACAAGACTCCGGAACAAAGCGCCAAGGACCTCAGCGAGCTGATGCAGCACTATCGGCAGAAATGGGGCACCAAGCGCTTCGTACTGACCGGCTATTCGTTCGGCGCCGACGTGTTGCCGGCCATCTACAACCGCATGCCGGAAAGCGAGCAGCAGCGCGTCGACGCAATCATCCTGCTGGCGTTCGCACGCACCGGCAGCTTTGAAATCGAAGTGGAAGGTTGGCTGGGCAACGCCGGCAAAGAAGCCGCGACCGGCCCGGAAATGGCCAAGCTGCCAGCGGCCAAGGTGGTGTGCATCTACGGTGCCGAAGAGGTCGACGAAAGCGGCTGCACCGACAAGACCGCCGTCGGCGAAGCGATCAAGCTGCCGGGCGGGCACCACTTCGATGAGAACTACCCGGCGCTGGCCAAGCGTTTGGTGGATATCATCGTCAAGCACCAGGCCAAGGCCGAGTAATTCCGCGCTGTACGCAAAACCCAATGTGGGAGGGGGCTTGCCCCCGATAGCGATAGGTCAGTCATACCGCTATCGGGGGCAAGCCCCCTCCCACATTGGGGTTGGAACTAGCGCGGCTCGATATGCGCAATCATCAACTGCACGGTTTCCTGCCCACGGAACTCGTTCACATCCAGCTTGTAGGCCAACTCCACCCAACGCACGGTCGGGTTCGGCCAGACTTCACGGTCAACCCCAAACGCAATGCCATCGAGCTTCACGGAGCCGCATTCGCTCTTGAGCACCACTTTCAGGTGCCGCTCCCCCACCACACGCTGCTCGACCAACTGAAACACCCCGTGAAACAACGGCTCGGGGAAGTGCTGCCCCCAGGGGCCGGCATGCCGTAGCGCGCGCGCCAGCTCCAGGTGAAACTCTTCCACCGCCAGGGTGCCGTCGGACAATAGCCGGCCGGTCAAGTCTTCTTCGCGCAGTTGCCGACGCACTTCGGCATCGAAGGCCTGGGCAAACAACGGGAAATTCGCCTCGGGCAATGTCAGGCCGGCCGCCATGGCGTGACCGCCGTATTTGCTGATCAGGTTGGGATGCTGGCTCGCCACCACCGCCAGCGCATCGCGGATGTGAAAGCCCTGCACCGAGCGGCCTGAGCCCTTGAGCAGGCCATCACCGGCGTCGGCAAAGGCGATGGTCGGACGGAAATAGCGCTCTTTCATGCGCGACGCCAGGATCCCGATCACACCTTGGTGCCACTCCGGGTCGAACAGGCACAAGCCATACGGCATCGACTCCAGCGGCAAGTCCTTGAGCTGGGCCAGGGCCTCGCGCTGCATGCCTTGTTCGATGGATTTGCGGTCCTGGTTCATGCCGTCCAGTTGCGCGGCCATCTCCCGTGCGGCGGCGAAATCCGTGGTGAGCAGGCATTCGATGCCCAGGCTCATATCGTCCAGGCGCCCGGCGGCATTGAGCCGTGGCCCGAGGATAAACCCGAGGTCAGTGGACGTGAGGCGAGCGTGGTCACGCTTGGCCACTTCGAGGATCGCCTTGATCCCCGGCCGCGCGCGACCGGCACGGATACGCTCCAGGCCCTGGTGGACCAGGATGCGGTTATTGGCGTCCAGCGGCACCACGTCGGCGACGCTGCCCAGGGCGACCAGGTCAAGCAACTCGCCAATGTTCGGCTGCTGCGTGTTCTCGTACCAGCCCAGGCTGCGCAAACGGGCGCGCAGGGCCATCAAGACATAAAAGATCACCCCGACCCCGGCCAACGCCTTGCTCGGAAACTCACAGCCGGGCTGGTTCGGGTTGACGATGGCATCCGCCGCCGGCAACTCATCCCCCGGCAAGTGGTGGTCGGTGACCAGCACCTTGAGCCCCGCCGCTTTCGCCGCCGCCACGCCTTCGACGCTGGAGATGCCGTTATCCACGGTGATCAGCAACTGCGGCTCGCGCTGCAGGGCCACGGCGACGATTTCTGGCGTCAGGCCGTAGCCGTATTCGAAACGGTTGGGCACCAGGTAATCGACATGGGCCGCACCGAGCAAGCGCAGGCCCAAGGTGCCCACCGTACTGGCAGTGGCGCCATCGGCGTCGAAATCGCCGACGATCAGGATGCGCTGGCGTTGCTCCAAGGCCGTCACCAGCAGGTCTACCGCGGCGTCGATGCCCTTGAGCTGCTGATAAGGGATCAACCGCGCCAGGCTCTTGTCCAGCTCAGCCTCCGAGCGCACCCCGCGCGCAGCGTAGAGGCGGGTCAACAGCGGTGGCAATTCACCGAGAAACGGCAGGACAGCAGGCAACGGGCGGGGATCGATACGCATGGGACGCTGGGAAATTCTCTGTAGGGGAAATATTAACGGCAAGCTACAAGCGCTAGCTCAACCGCGCTCGCCGATCAGCCATTGCAGTTGCACTTCATGCTGGCCACGATCATCGGTGACGAAGATCGTGCCTTCGCTGATCATCACGTCCCACTTGATCACGCGGGGCATGTCCTTGGCCAGGGTCTCGAGGACTTCCTGCGGCACGGCGGCGATGTGGACGTTCTTCAGGGTTTTCGCCACCGGAATCACCTTGCCTTCCCACACGCGCAGGCTGCCGTAAGCCAGCAGACTGGTACGCTCGGCACGACGCGAGCACCAGGTCAGGCGGTCGGCATCGGGCTGGCCGACTTCGATCCAGTGCAAAACCCGATCATCCAGACTTTTTTCCCACAGGGCTGGCTCGTCTACATCTGACAGTCCACGGCCAAACGACAGCTGCTCGCTGTACCAAAGGGCGTAGGCCAGCAGACGCACGGTCATGCGCTCTTCGGTTTCCGAAGGGTGGCGGGCAATGGTCTGTTTGACGCTCTCGTACACCGAGCGATCGAGGTCGGTGAGGTTGAGTTCGAACTTGTAGGTCGTGGACGGCTGGGCCATGAACGGGCTTCTAGAGACAGGGAAAGGCGGGCAGTCTAACCGATGGTAGGGCTATTCAACGAATCCTGCGCTGCATCATCCTTATCCCTGCGCGACTCGCCTATGTTAAAAGGCATTACACCACTGTGCTGCGTATGAAAGGTTCCTCATGTCGTTTAACGCCAAACCGCTTGCCGGCCTGAAAGTCATCGAACTCGGCACCCTGATCGCCGGCCCGTTCGCTTCACGCATCTGCGCCGAATTCGGCGCCGAAGTGATCAAGGTCGAATCCCCGGACGGCGGCGACCCGCTGCGCAAATGGCGCAAGCTGTACGAAGGCACCTCACTGTGGTGGTTCGTACAGGCACGCAACAAAAAATCACTGACGCTGAACCTCAAGCACCCCGACGGCCTGGCCATCCTCAAGCAGTTGCTGGCGGACGCCGACATCCTGATCGAGAACTTCCGCCCCGGCGTCCTGGAAAAGCTCGGCCTGAGCTGGGACACCCTGCACGCGCTGAACCCCAAGCTGGTGATGGTGCGCCTCTCGGGCTTTGGCCAGACCGGCCCGATGAAAGACCAGCCGGGGTTTGGCGCGGTCGGCGAATCGATGGGCGGGCTGCGTTACATCACCGGCTTTGAAGACCGCCCGCCGGTACGCACCGGGATTTCCATCGGCGACTCCATTGCCGCCCTGTGGGCGGTGATCGGCGCGCTGATGGCGTTGCGTCACCGCGAGGTCAACGGCGGGCTGGGCCAGGTGGTGGATGTGGCACTGTATGAGGCCATCTTCGCCATGATGGAAAGCATGATCCCGGAGTTCGATGTGTTCGGGTTCATCCGCGAACGCACCGGCAACATCATGCCCGGCATCACACCGTCCTCGATCCACACCAGCGCGGACGGCAAGCATGTGCAGATCGGCGCCAACGGCGATGCGATCTTCAAGCGCTTCATGTCCGCCATCGGCCGTGAGGATCTGGCCAACGACCCGCAATTGGCCAGTAATGACGGGCGTGACGAGCGCCGCGACGAGCTGTATGGCGTGATTGATCGCTGGGTCAATTCGCTGCCGCTGGAACAGGTGGTCGAGCAACTCAACAAGGCCGAGGTGCCGGCCAGCCGCATCTATAGCGCCGAAGACATGCTCGGGGACCCGCAATTCCTGGCGCGGGAAATGTTCCTCAAGGCGCAACTGCCCGACGGCAAGGACTTCAAGATGCCAGGCATCGTGCCCAAGCTCTCCGACACCCCTGGCAGTTGCGAGTGGGTGGGACCGCAACTGGGCGAACACAACAGCGTGGTACTCGGTGAGCTGGGCTATGACGCGGCGGCCATCATCCGCTTGCGTGAACAAGGGGCGATCTGATGGCGCGTTCAAGATAATGACTCGCCGCTGGCTATTGCACCTGTGCGCGCCCTTGTTGGGGCTATTGCCGCTACCGACCCAGGCGGCGCAGACCTTGATCTGGCTGGTTCGCGACCTGCCGCCGCTGACGATCTTCGAAGGCCCGCAAAAAGGCCAGGGCGCCATCGACGAATTGTTGCCGATGCTGATGGAGCACCTGCCGGAGTATCAGCACCAGGTCCAGCACGTCAACCGTGCGCGGGGCATGCAGATGCTCCAGGCGCCCTCCCTCACCTGCGACCCTACCCTGCTGTGGACGCCGGAGCGGACCCAATGGATTGTGTATTCCGGCCAGGCGTTTCCCGTGGTGAGCAATGGCGTGGTCGTCCGCCAGCAAAACCGTGAAGTCCTGGCGCCCTTTATCGTGCAAGGCAAGGTCGACCTGGACGCGATGCTACGGGACAAGAGCACACGCCTGGGCATCATCGCCGAGCGCAGCTACGGGCCATTCATCGACGGCATGCTGCAGCAAGGCGACACGCACAATCGAGTGATGCACTACGGCACCGACGCCTTGGGCAGCCTGCTGCAAATGCAGCGCCTGGGACGCCTGGAAGGCGTACTGGGTTACTGGACCGAAATTCGCTATCACGCATTGCGGCAAGGCATCGATCCCGAAGGGCTGGCGTTCTATCCGATTGCCGGCACCGCGCCCTATCAGCACATCCATATCGGTTGTTCGGATACGCCCGAGGGGCGCGAGGTCATGGCGCGTATCAACCAGTTGCTGGGCAACCTGCCGCAGGCGCAGTTGCTGCGTTCCTACGCGTCATGGCTCGACCCGGCCCTGCGCGAGCAATACCTGCTGGACCATTCGCGATTCTATGAAGAAGTGCCCACCCCGTGATAAATCGCGGGCAAAAAGAAACCCCGAAGAGTGGGGAGACACTTCGGGGTTAAACGTGGCCTACAAAGACCAGTACAGCAAGTCACAAACACCGGAGCACAATGTCTGCTCTTGCTGTTACTAAATCTGACCGGCCACGCCGTAGGAAGTTTCCGCGGATAAACAATTCTTCATGCGAGGGCGCTGCTGCGGGTCTGGGCCGCATTGCGCAAGGCAGCGATGACCGAGGGCTCCAGGCGCCCTTCGGCGATTTTCAGATCGCGCAGCAAGCAATCCACGACATCCACCAGGACGCGCTTGTCGGTCAGTTGCGCTCGGTCGACTTCACGCTCGACCACGATGGCACCAGCAGGGTTCTTTACGGTTACCAGGCACTCGCCCTGCACACCAGCGGTGGTCAGCGTAACCTGATAAGGGCTCAGCGCTTCTTCGAGCAATAGGCTGATACTTTCCATTTCGATCACCACTCAATAGTTCGGGAACAATCGTTTCAATGGGGGTTGCCTCTCTCCTAAGTGACTGTTTGTAACGTAGGAAAGTTCGCTTTTTCGTGTTTATGGAGCCGTCAGGGAGTGACTTGATCCAGCATGCGCTTGCAACATGACAACGAAAAAACGGCCGCACATAACTGCTTACGCAATGGGCGGCCGTTTCGGGGTTCGCCCTGCAGCGCGGCCGAGGGTGAACCCTATACTCGGTAAGCGCTGATCACGCTGTCACGCAGCTAGAAGTGCATGTCAAAGGCCCTTATTGCTAAGGATGAACATGATGGTGGAACACAACGAACAACAAGCGTCGATGGAGAAGATGCATGCTGACGTATCTCGCATCTATGCCGAGATTTCACGCATGCATGCCGAGCGAGGCAAGCTCAACGCAGAGTCCTTGAAGATAACCTGTGAGACTTTCTGGTACCCCGTGGGTATCGCCACGGGTTTCTACGCCGCTGTCGGCACCGTGATTGTCGTGGCGCAGAAACTACTCTCATAACGCTCAGCAACCCGGGCCTGCCTGAAACGAAAAACGCCGCTGACCCACGGAAGGGAAAGCGGCGTTTTTGTCTGCGCCAGGGCGCCGGCAGTTTGCCTTACAGCGGCTTACCGCGATTGCCATGCTGGCTGACAAACGCCTGCATCGCCTTCAGGTCATTCGGCAGCACGGTGCAACGCTCTTCACGCTCGAACAGGTCGGACAGATGCTCCGGCAACTCCAGCGCCTTGCCAACGCCGGCCTTCTCCACCGCTTCCGGGAATTTGACCGGGTGCGCGGTGCCGAGGATCACCATCGGGATATCCAGGCTGCGACGGCATTCGCGTGCAGCCCTCACGCCGATCGCGGTGTGCGGGTCGAGCAGTTCGCCGGTCTGGGCATAGACTTCTGCGATGGTTTCGCAGGTCTGCGCATCGTTCACGGCCAGGGAGTCGAACAGCTTGCGGGTTTCGGTCCAGCGCTCTTCATCGACACTGAAACCGCCACCGCTTTTGAAGGTGTCCATCAAGCCGGCAATCGCCGCGCCGTTGCGGCCGTGCATGTCGAACAGCAGGCGTTCGAAGTTCGACGACACCATGATGTCCATCGACGGCGACAAGGTGGCGTGCAGGGTTTCCTTGACGTACTGGTTGCCGCTCATGAAGCGGTGCAGGATGTCGTTGCGGTTGGTGGCGACGATCAACTGATTGATCGGCAGGCCCATGTTGCGCGCCAGGTAGCCGGCGAAGATGTCGCCGAAGTTGCCGGTCGGCACCGAGAACGACACCGAACGCGCCGGCCCGCCCAGCTGCAGCGCGGCGTGGAAGTAGTAGACGATCTGGGCCATGATCCGCGCCCAGTTGATCGAGTTCACCGCAACCAGGCGCGTGCCCTTGAGGAAGCTCTGGTCAGCGAAGCTGTTCTTGACCATTTCCTGGCAGTCGTCGAAGTTGCCTTCGATAGCGATGTTGTGGATGTTTTCACCGAAGATGGTGGTCATCTGCCGACGCTGTACTTCCGACACGCGCTTGTGCGGGTGCAGGATGAAGATGTCGACGTTTTCGCAGTGCTTGCAGCCTTCGATGGCCGCCGAGCCGGTATCACCGGAAGTGGCGCCGATGATCACCACGCGCTCGCCGCGCTTCTCCAGCACGTAATCGAGCAGGCGCCCCAGCAGTTGCAGAGCGAAGTCCTTGAACGCCAGGGTCGGGCCATGGAACAGCTCCAAAACCCACTCATTGCCATTCAGTTGGCGCAGAGGCGCGATGGCGTTGTGGGAAAACACGCCGTAGGTCTCTTCCAGGATCTTTTTGAAATCCGCATCCGGAATGCTGCCGGTGACGAACGGGCGCATCACCCGGAACGCCAGTTCGTGATACGGCAGGCCGGCCCAGGAAGCGATTTCTTCCTGGGTGAAGCGTGGCAGGTTTTCCGGCACGTACAGGCCGCCGTCGGTGGCAAGACCTGCCAACAAAACGTCTTCGAAATTCAGGGCCGGTGCCTGGCCGCGGGTGCTGATGTAACGCATGACTGGCTCCTCTAAAATATTCTCGAACAGGGGCCGCCGATCACACGGGGCCCCTGGAACAAATCGGTTAGTTCAGGTGTTCGACGCGAATCCGTACCACCGGGCCCACTACGCCTTGCAAGGCTTCCAGGGCTTTGATGGCATCGTTGATGTGCTGCTCGAGCACGCGGTGAGTCAGCAGGATCATCGGCACCTGGCCGTTCTGCTCCTCGACTTCCTTCTGCATGATCGACTCGATGTTGATGCCACGTTCCGACAGGATGCTGGCAACCTGGGCCAATACGCCCGGATGATCCTTGGCCTGGATGCGCAGGTAGTAGGCGCTTTCGCACGCCTCGATCGGCAGGATCGGGTGGGCCGACAGCGAATCCGGCTGGAAGGCCAGGTGCGGCACGCGGTTTTCCGGGTCGCTGGTCATGGCGCGAACCACGTCCACCAGGTCGGCGATCACCGACGAAGCGGTCGGCTCCATACCGGCGCCGGCACCGTAGAACAGGGTCGAACCGGCGGCGTCACCGTTGACCATCACGGCGTTCATCACGCCATTGACGTTGGCGATCAGGCGGTCGGCCGGGATCAGCGTTGGGTGTACGCGCAACTCGATACCGGCCGCGGTGCAGCGCGCCACGCCCAGGTGCTTGATGCGATAGCCCAGGGCTTCGGCGTAATTCACGTCGGCAGTGGTCAGCTGGGTGATGCCTTCGGTGTAGGCCTTGTCGAACTGCAGCGGGATGCCAAAGGCAATGGACGCAAGGATGGTCAGTTTGTGCGCCGCGTCGATGCCTTCAACGTCGAAGGTCGGGTCGGCTTCGGCGTAACCCAGAGCCTGGGCTTCGGCCAGCACGTCTTCGAAGGTGCGGCCCTTCTCGCGCATTTCGGTGAGGATGAAGTTACCGGTGCCATTGATGATGCCGGCCACCCAGTTGATGCGGTTGGCGGACAGGCCTTCACGGATCGCCTTGATCACCGGGATACCACCGGCCACCGCGGCTTCGAACGCGACGATCACGCCCTTCTCACGCGCCTTGGCGAAGATCTCGTTGCCGTGGACGGCGATCAGCGCCTTGTTGGCGGTGACCACGTGCTTGCCGTTTTCGATCGCCTTGAGCACCAGCTCGCGGGCAATGGTATAGCCGCCCACCAGCTCGATGACGATATCGATTTCTGGGTTGGTCGCCACGGCGAAGACATCGTTGGTAATCGCAATACCGGTCGTTTCGAACTGAGGCTTTGGCGAACGCGTGGCAATTTGCGCCACTTCAATCCCGCGCCCTGCACGGCGGGAAATTTCTTCAGCATTACGCTGAAGTACGTTGAAGGTGCCGCCACCGACGGTCCCTAACCCACAGATGCCTACTTTGACCGGTTTCACTGAAGAACTCCCCATGAAACGGCCGACGCAAGGTCGGCCGTGGAAAACAGCCGCACAACCGCGGCTTTCAATTAATGGCCCATCGACTTATCGAAGGGCCATGATCGTCAAAGGTTCGACGATGCTGGTTTATTTGGCACTCAGCGCCAGTTTGGCAACTTGCGGTGCCGGCTGATAGCCCGGAATCACCTGGCCGTCAGCCAAAACGATGGCCGGTGTACCGTTTACACCAATGGACTGGCCCAGGGCGAACTGCTTGGAAACCGGATTGGCGCACTTGGCCGCTTTGATTTCCTTGCCGTCGACCATCTTGTCCATCGCCGCTTTCTTGTCGGCCGAGCACCAGACCGCCTGCAACTGCTCGTCGCCCGGCGAACCGAGGCCCTGACGCGGGAACGCGACATAGCGCACTTCCACACCGAGCTTGTTCAGCGCCGGCACTTCGGCGTGCAGCTTGTGGCAGTACGGGCAGGTGGTGTCGGTGAACACGGTGATGTGCGTCTTGGTCTCGCCGATGGCCGGGTAGACCACGGTTTCTGCAACCGGAATGCCGTTGATCAGCTTGGACACGCCCAGGCGCTCGGCTTTCTCGGTCAGGTTGACCGGCTTACCGTCCTTCAACTGGAACAGGTAGCCCTGGACAATGTACTGGCCGTCGGCACTGGCATACAACACGCGGCTGCCCTTGAGCTTGACTTCGTACAGACCGGCCATCGGGCTGGCACTGATGCTTTCGATCGGTGTGTCGAGTTGCAGGTTGGCCAGGCTCTTGCGAATAGTCTGCTCGGCAGCGTCATCGGCGACGGCAAAGGTGGAAACCAACGCAATGGCTGCGGCGGCAATAATCTGGGTCAAGCGCATGGGAACTCCTGAAGGCAGATGCAGGGACGGGTGTGTCGAACACCGATCTGGAAACACGGCACTGTAATCACAAGTCACGCCGTCCCCTTTGCTAACCGGCAAAGCCTACCACAGTTGGGCCGCAGGGCAGCCCGTGGCGGGATAATTTGGCGGTTTTCAGCCTCGCGGATGGTGCTTGGCGTGCATATCCTGCAAGCGCGCCCGTGCCACATGGGTGTAGATCTGGGTTGTGGATAAGTCACTGTGGCCAAGGAGCATTTGCACCACGCGCAAATCCGCGCCGTGGTTGAGCAAATGCGTGGCAAATGCATGGCGCAGAGTATGCGGCGACAGGCTCTTGCCGATCCCCGCCACCTTGGCCTGGTGCTTGATGCGATGCCAGAAAGTCTGGCGGGTCATCTGCTCACCGCGCTGGCTGGGGAACAGCACATCGCTGGGGCGCCCACCGAGCAGTTCGCCGCGCGCATCGCGCATGTAGCGCTCGACCCACACAATCGCTTCTTCCCCCATCGGCACCAGCCGCTCCTTGCTGCCCTTGCCCATCACCCGCAGCACGCCCTGGCGCAGGTTGACTTGCTCGAGGGTCAGGCTGATCAGCTCGGTCACCCGCAGGCCGCAGGCGTACAGCACTTCGAGCATGGCACGGTCGCGCTGGCCGATGGCTTCGCTCAAGTCCGGGGCGGCGAGCAAGGCGTCAACATCGGCTTCCGACAAGGACTTGGGCAATGGCCGACCCAATTGCGGCATGTCGACCTGTAACGTCGGGTCGAGGGTAATGAGCTTTTCCCGCAGCAGGTAGCGATAAAAGCCACGCACACCGGAAAGGAAGCGCGCTGTGGAGCGCGGCTTGTAGTTCTGCTCCAGGCGCCAGGCCAGGTGATCGAGGATCAACTCACGGCCGGCATTGATCAGCTCGAGGTTTTTTTCCTGCAGCCAGCCGTTGAACAGCGCCAGGTCGCTGCGGTAGGCCTGGCGAGTGTTGTCCGACAGGCCTTTTTCCAGCCAGAGGGCGTCGAGGAAGCGGTCAATCAGAGGATGGTCGATGGCGGGCATGGGGGCTCAGGCAGATGACGGTGGTGTCTGGTAGATCCTATCGCAGGCAAGTCGGCTCCCACATTGGATTTGTGTCGCGCATCGATTTTATGACCACTAATGATCAAGTGTGCAAGCTGGCCCGCCTGCGATAGGCGCGCCGCCGACCCGCCCCCGTCAATAAATCCCAGGCACAAAAAAAGCAGCCCGCAGGCTGCTTTTTTTCTGCATCGGGAAGCTGGACTTAAGCCAGTTTTTCCTTGATGCGAGCTGCTTTACCGGACAGGTCACGCAGGTAGTACAGCTTGGCTTTACGCACGTCACCGCGACGCTTAACAGCCATGCTGTCGATTTGCGGGCTGTAGGTCTGGAAAGTACGCTCTACGCCAACACCGTTGGAGATTTTACGAACAGTGAAAGCACTGTTCACACCACGGTTACGCTTGGCGATTACCACGCCTTCGAACGCTTGCAGACGCGAACGGTCGCCTTCCTTCACTTTCACCTGAACGACAATGGTGTCGCCCGGGGCAAAGGTAGGGATCTCTTTGGTCATCTGCTCTGCTTCGAGTGCAAGGATGATTTTGTTAGTCATGCTGTGCTCCTAAGGTAAGTCAATGGACCTACCATCGATACGTTGTTAACTATCGTCCCGCGCGAGGATGTATTCCTCGAGCAGCTTCTTCTCTTCTCCAGAAAGCGAGCGGCTTTCCAGAAGATCGGCGCGTCGTTCATAGGTCCGACCAAGGGACTGCTGTAAACGCCAACGCCGGATGTGTGCGTGATTGCCACTTAGCAATACGTCGGGAACACGCTGATCCGCATACACCTCCGGTCGGGTGTAGTGCGGGCAATCCAGCAAACCATCCGTGAAGGAATCTTCCTCCGCGGAGTCCGCATGCCCTAAAGCTCCAGGCAGCAGTCGTGTAACCGCATCTATCAGGACCATCGCCGGCAGCTCACCGCCAGACAGGACATAGTCCCCAATCGACCACTCTTCATCGACATGAGCTTCAATGAAACGCTCGTCAATGCCTTCATAGCGACCGGCAATCAGGATCAGTGCTTCCTCATTCGCCAGTTCGCGTACCGCCGCCTGTTTCAGCTGACGGCCTTGAGGGGACAGGTAAATTACCTTCGCCTTCTCCCCGGCGGCAGCCTTGGCCTGAGCCAACGCGTCTTCCAGGGGCTTGATCTTCATCACCATGCCCGGGCCACCGCCAAATGGGCGATCGTCCACAGTGTGATGTCGATCCGTCGTGTAGTCTCGCGGGTTCCAACAGGTGAGCTGCAAGAGCCCCTGTTTCACCGCCCGACTGGTGATGCCGTACTCGCTGATGGCGGAGAACATCTCGGGAAACAAACTGATCACTTCAATGCGCAAATTAGCCACGCTTAGAAGTCCGCGTCCCATTCCACCTTCATCTCGCCCGCGGCCAGGTCGACGGCCAACACGCATTGCTCGGTATAGGGCAACAGGCGTTCGCGATCATCCAGGCTGCCAGCGCAAGGCTTGACCACCATTACATCATTGGCGCCGGTTTCCAGAAGATGATCGATTTTCCCGAGCAATTGCCCGAGTTGATCAATAACCTTCAGACCTTCCAGCTGGTACCAGTAGTACTCGCCGTCGGTCAATTCAGGGAACAGGTTGCGCGGCACGCAGATCTCATAACCGGCCAGAAGACGAGCTTCTTCACGATCATCAAGACCCTTGAGCTTTGCGACCAGGAACTTATCGTTCCCGCGTCCACTGACCAGCTCGACCTGTTTCACATTCCCCTCGCGCTTGAGCGTCCAGGTTTTGTACTGCAACAGGTTTTCAGTCGGATCAGTAAAGGAATACACCTTCACTTCGCCGCGAACGCCATGAACAGAGTAAATCTTGCCGATAACGATCAAATCATCAGCAACAGCTGGCGTCGCGTTCATATTGCTCAGGCTGCGGCCTTAGCCGAGTCCTTCAACAACTTGGCAACACGCTCGGAAGGCTGTGCACCAACGCTCAGCCAGTAGGCTACGCGCTCTTGGTTCACGGACAGACGAACTTCTTGACCACGAGCAACAGGGTTGAAGAAACCAACCTGTTCCTTGTGCGAACCGTCACGCGGGTTGCGGCTGTCGGTTACGGTCAAGTGGTAAAACGGGCGCTTTTTGGAGCCGCCAAGGGCAAGACGGATTGTTAGCATGTGAACATCGTTCCTGTAGTCGGTGCTGCAAATCTAAATGCACAGCGGGCATAGGTGCCCGAAAGGCCGCATATTCTAAGGAATATCCGGACTTTTGCAAATGTCTTTTTCTGGCGCCTATCAGCGTGCCATTCAGATCTGCTATAGAGCCGTCGGTTAAAACGGCAAGTCAGCTCCCGCCAGACGGCGGGTTTGCTGGAGATCCCACATCCCTGTGGGGCGGAGCAGGAGCACGCCCCCGCTCGAATACTTTACATTTTCGGCATGCCGCCGCCGGGCAACATACCGCCCATGCCGCGCATCATCTTGGCCATTCCGCCCTTGGCGGAGAATTTCTTCATCATCTTCTGCATCTGCTTGTGCTGCTTGATCAAGCGACCGATGTCCTGCACCTGGGTGCCGGAGCCCATGGCGATCCGACGCTTGCGCGAACCGCTGATCAGCTCAGGGTCGCGGCGCTCGGCCGGGGTCATGGAGTTGATGATGGCTTCCATCTGCTTGAACTGCTTCTCTGCCGCGCCCTGGGCATTGCCCATTTGCGCCAGGTTCACACCGCCGATGTTCGGCAGCTTGTCCATCAGGCCGCCGAGGCCGCCCATGTTCTTCATTTGTTGCAACTGATCGCGGAAGTCTTCGAGGTCGAAGCCCTTGCCCTTCTTCAGTTTCTTGGCCAGTTTATCGGCCTTGTCCTTGTCGAGCGTCGCTTCGGCCTGCTCGATCAGGCTGAGTACGTCGCCCATGCCGAGGATACGCGAAGCGATACGCTCAGGGTGGAACGGTTCGAGCGCGTCGCTCTTCTCGCCCATACCGATGAATTTGATCGGCTTGCCGGTGATGGCGCGCACCGACAGCGCGGCACCGCCACGGGCGTCGCCGTCGACCTTGGTCAGAATCACGCCGGTCAGCGGCAGTGCGTCACCAAAGGCCTTGGCGGTGTTGGCCGCATCCTGGCCGGTCATGGCGTCGACCACGAACAGCGTCTCGACCGGGTTGATCGCGGCATGCAGCGCCTTGATCTCGCCCATCATCTCTTCGTCGATGTGCAGGCGACCGGCGGTATCGACGATGACCACGTCGATGAACTTCAGCCTGGCTTCTTTGATCGCCGCATTGGCGATGTCGACCGGCTTCTGGCTCAGGTCGGACGGGAAGAAGGTCACGCCCACTTCGCCCGCGAGCATTTCCAGCTGCTTGATGGCCGCCGGACGGTACACGTCGGCCGACACCACCATCACGGTTTTTTTCTTGCGCTCTTTAAGGAAGCGCGCCAGCTTGCCGGCGGTGGTGGTCTTACCCGCACCTTGCAGACCGGCCATCAGCACGACGGCCGGCGGCACGGCGCTGAGGTTCAGGTCTTCGTTGGCCGCGCCCATCAGGCTTTCGAGCTCGGCCTGGACGATCTTCACAAAAGCCTGGCCCGGCGTCAGGCTGCGGGACACTTCGGTGCCGACCGCGCGCTCCTTGACCGAGTTGACGAAGTCCTTGACCACAGGCAAGGCCACGTCGGCTTCCAGCAACGCCATGCGTACTTCACGCAGGGTGTCTTTGATATTGTCCTCGGTCAGCTTGGCCTTGCCGGTTACATGGCGCAGCGTCTGCGAGAGACGGTCAGTCAAGTTTTCAAACATGCGCAATCCTTTCAGGCCCTATGGTAGACCGAGGTAATGGCGGCCCAGGCTGTGATAAATCGCTATTAAAAACAGCGCTCGGCGAGCCTGCGGCGTGGGCAGGTCGCGGATTATAGCGAAGACTGCGCCCATGCACACCCGCTGTCTGGCCCTGAAGTCTTTCGTGGAACGCAGGTGTATGCCAAACTCAGCGCCTTTCGGGCTTGCCTAACAGGATTTATGCTCCCTTTGTCACCCAGTTTGCTACCCAGTCTCGCCGCCGCCTTTTTATATGCCGCTGCGACCCTCTACCAGGGCACTCGCCTGGCGCAAGGCGCCAAGGCCGACACTCGCCTGCTGGCAGGCCTTGGCGTCCTCGCCCTGCTGGCCCATGCCGCGAGCCTGTTCACCCACTTGATGACGCCGGTCGGCCTGGGCCTGGATTTTTTCAGCGCCGCCAGCCTGATCGCCGCCGCAGTGATCGCCCTCACGCTGATCGCCTGCGCACGCATCCCGGTGGAAAACCTGCTGGTGCTGCTATTCCCCCTGGGCATGCTGACGGTGCTGCTGGCGCAATTCGCCCCCACCGGCACGGTGCAGGTGATCGACGAAGAGCCGGGCATCCTTGCGCATATCCTGCTGTCGATCCTGGCCTACGGCATGTTCACCATCGCGGTGTTCCAGGCGTTGCTCCTGCTCGTGCAGGACCATCAGCTCAAGCACAAGCATCCGTCGGGCCTGATCAAGAACTTCCCGCCGCTGCAAACCATGGAAAGCCTGCTGTTCAGCTTCCTGTGGGCCGGCTGGACGCTGCTGTCGCTGTCGCTGATCTCTGGCTGGCTGTTCGTCGAGAACCTGTTCGCCCAGCACCTGGTGCATAAAACCCTGCTGGCGTGCCTGGCGTGGGTGGTGTTCAGTGTGCTGCTGTGGGGCCGCAACCGCCTTGGCTGGCGCGGGCACAAGGCGATCCGCTGGACCCTGGCCGGTTTCTGCCTGCTGATGCTGGCCTATTTCGGCAGCAAGCTGGTTCGCGAATACATCCTGCATATCTGACGGGCAGCGATCATGGACAACTTGCCCTTAGGGCCGATGCTCGCGGTAATCGCCTTGCTGATTTTGTGGGCGGCGCTGTTTACCGCCATCGAAGCCGCACAACAGCACCTGCTGGCCCTGCGCCCCGGTACCCGCCAGGGCGACAAAGCCGCCGCCCGTCTGCACTTCCCGCGCCACAGCATGATCCTCTGCAACACCCTGTGCCGTGCTGGCGTGGTGATCCTTTGCACCCTGCTGGCGATCTACGCCTGGGCGCAAAACGGCGCGTGGCTGGGCTGGCTGGTCTCCTGCTCGATCCTGCTGGTGCTGGCCGATTACCTGCCGCGCGCCCTGGCCACCCGCCATCCGCAAGCGGTGCTGGGCTTCGGCAATGCCCTGCTGGGCGTGCCGCTGAAAATTATCTACCCCCTCGCCTGGCTGCTCAATGGCATCAGCCTGCTGTTGCTGCGCCCCTTTGCCCGCCCGCCGGGCATGGTGAAAAAAAGCGACGACCCGCAGCCCGACCATGATGACGAACCCGAGCCAGAGGGAGATGAACGTCGCACGCCCGGCATGCCCGGTATCCACGCGCTGGACAACATCACCGTCAACGACATCCTGGTGCCGCGCAGCGAAGTGGACGGCATCAACCTGGACGACTCGCTCGACGCGATCCTTGAGCAACTGCGCAACTCCCAGCGCACCCGCCTGCCGGTGTTCCACAGCGACATCAACCAGGTCGAAGCCGTGCTCAACACCCGGCTGATCCAGCACCTGCTACCGGATGCCAGCCTGACCAAGGAGACCTTGCTCGAGGCCTGCTACGAACCCTACTTCGTCCCGGAAAGCACGCCCCTGCAACTGCAACTGCTGAACTTCCACAAGCAACAGCGGCGCCTGGGCATGGTGGTGGACGAGTATGGCGAAGTGCTGGGCATCGTCACCCTGGAAGACATTCTCGAAGAAATCGTCGGCGAATTCGAAAGCGAACAGAGTGCCGACAACCCGCATATCGAAGCGCAACCGGACGGCCGCTACATCGTCGACGGCACCGCCTCGATCCGCGAATTGAACAAGAGCCTGGCCTGGCACCTGCCCAGCGACGGGCCCAAGACCCTCAACGGCCTGGTGACCGAAGCGCTGGAAACCATTCCCGATTGCGCGGTGTGCCTGAAGATCGGCCGCTACCGCCTGGAAATCCTCGAGACCGAAGACAACCGCGTGAGCAAGGTGCTGATCTGGCACACCAGCCGCGTGCCGGTTGCCACGTAGCCTCGCCGACGGAACACACTGATCCACTGTGTGCAGACGATCAGATTTTCCCCCTTGTTGGATGCGCAACCCCCTTCCTATAATCGGGTCGGCTTACCCAAGCCGCGCCCGACCGCGTGCTATCCGCACGGACCGCGTCCAGGCACTGCCTTGCCCTGTACGACCGGTGTCCGCTCTCATCCCGAGCCGCTCCGCCCACAACCCTGATCCATGGGTGTTCGACCAATAATAATCCGCGTCCAAACGCGCACTGCCCCTCAGGGATACCGCCATGAGCACCACCTATAACGAGGCTGCGACCGCCGCCCCGACCAACTCGACCGCCCGCGTCGCCACCGCCAGCATCGTCGGCACGGCCATCGAGTTCTACGACTTCTATATCTATGCCACTGCGGCCGCGCTGGTGATCGGCCCGGTGTTCTTCCCGCAGACCTCCGGCACGGCGCAGATGCTCGCGTCGTTCCTGACCTTCGGCATCGCGTTCATCGCCCGCCCGCTGGGTTCGGCGCTGTTCGGCCACTTTGGCGACCGTATCGGCCGCAAATCGACGCTGGTGGCTTCGCTGCTGCTGATGGGGGTGTGTACCACGCTGATCGGCTTGCTGCCGGGGTATGACAGCATCGGCGCCTGGGCACCGATTCTGTTGTGCGTGCTGCGTTTCGGCCAAGGCCTGGGGCTGGGCGGGGAATGGGGCGGTGCGGCGCTGCTCGCCACCGAGAACGCGCCGAAGGGCAAACGCGCGTGGTTCGGCATGTTCCCGCAACTCGGTCCTTCGATTGGCTTCCTGGCGGCCAACGGCCTGTTCCTGATCCTGGCCATGAACCTGAACGACGAGCAGTTCCGCAGTTGGGGCTGGCGCATCCCGTTCATCCTCAGCGCGGCGCTGGTGATGGTCGGCCTGTATGCGCGGCTGAAGCTGCATGAAACCCCGGTATTCGCCAGTGCGGTAGCGAAGGAAGCACCGGTAAAAGTGCCGTTGGTGGAACTGTTCAGCCAGCATTGGCTGCCGGTGCTGCTGGGTGCCGCGTCGATGGTGGTGTGTTATGCGCTGTTCTATATCACCACGGCGTTTTCCCTGAGCTACGGCGTTTCGACCCTGGGCTACAGCCGCGAGACATTCCTCGGCTTGCTGTGTTTTGCCGTGTTGTTCATGGGCCTGGCGACGCCGCTGGCAGCCTTGGCCAGCGATCGATTCGGGCGCAAGCCGGTGCTGATTGTCGGTGCGCTGCTGGCGATTCTGTCGGGGTTCACCATGGAGCCGTTGCTGACCCACGGTTCGACCTGGGCCGTGGCGCTGTTCCTGGCCCTGGAGCTGTTCCTGATGGGTGTGACCTTCGCCCCAATGGGCGCGCTGCTGCCGGAACTGTTCCCGACCCGCGTGCGTTATACCGGCGCTTCGGCGGCGTATAACCTGGGTGGGATCGTCGGTGCGTCGGCGGCACCGTTCTTCGCGACCAAGCTGGTGGCGATGGGCGGGCTGAGTTATGTCGGCGGGTATGTGTCGGCGGCAGCGTTGCTGAGCTTGATTGCGGTGCTGTGCTTGAAAGAGACGCGGGATAACGATTTGAACAAGGTTGCCTGATAGATCGCTATCGGGGGCAAGCCCCCTCCCACATTTTGACCGCATTCCTACAGATTAAACGCGGTTAAGTGTGGGAGGGGGCTTGCCCCCGATAGGCACGACGCGGTTTAGAGCTCTACAACAACCGCCTGAGCCGCACGGGTCGCCTTGGCGCGAGCCGCTTCAATCGACTCATCCCGCGCCAACGCCACGCCCATGCGGCGCTGGCCGTTGACTTCCGGCTTACCGAACAGACGCAACGCCGTGTCCGGCTCGCTCAGGGCCGCGCCGAGGTTGGCGAAAGCGGTCTGGGTCGATTGCCCTTCCACCAGGATCACCGCCGACGCCGAAGGCCCGAACTGACGGATCAATGGGATCGGCAGGCCCAGGATGGCGCGCGCGTGCAGGGCGAACTGCGACAAGTCCTGGGAAATCAAGGTGACCAGGCCGGTGTCATGCGGGCGTGGCGACACTTCGCTGAACCACACCTGATCGCCCTTGATGAACAACTCCACGCCAAACAGGCCGCGGCCGCCCAGGGATTCCGTGACGGCCTTGGCCACGCGCTCGGATTCCGCCAGGGCAATCGGGCTCATGGCCTGAGGCTGCCAGGATTCCTGGTAATCGCCTTTCTCCTGACGGTGGCCGACCGGCGCACAGAAGGTCGTGCCGCCGATGTGGCGCACGGTCAGCAGGGTGATTTCGTAGTCGAAGTCGATAAAGCCTTCGATGATCACCCGGCCCTTGCCGGCACGCCCGCCTTCCTGAGCGTAATCCCAGGCTTTCTGCACGTCGTCGGCACTGCGCAGCAGGCTCTGGCCCTTGCCCGACGAACTCATCACCGGCTTGACCACACACGGGAAGCCCAGGTCTTGCACGGCCTTGCTGTAGTCTTCGAAGGTATCGGCGAAGTGGTACGGCGAGGTCGGCAGGTCCAGCTCTTCGGCGGCCAGGCGCCGGATGCCTTCGCGGTTCATGGTCAGCGACGCGGCGCGCGCGGTCGGGATCACGGTGAAGCCTTCGGCCTCCAGCTCCACCAGGGTGGCGGTGGCGATGGCTTCGATTTCCGGCACGATGAAGTGCGGTTTTTCCGCCTCGATCACCGCACGCAGGGCCGCGCCGTCGAGCATGTTGATCACATGGCTGCGATGAGCCACCTGCATCGCCGGCGCGTTGGCGTAGCGATCCACGGCAATCACTTCAACGCCCAGGCGTTGCAGTTCGATTACCACTTCCTTGCCCAGCTCACCGCAGCCACACAGCAAAACGCGGGTCGCGGTTGGCGACAATGGAGTTCCGATTCGGGTCATCTCAGGTCCTCAGGGGAGCGGATCATGGGGAGAAAGGCCGGCATTTTACATGAACTGCACAGATTGGCTTCAGTTGGCGACGGCACGTTTGCGGATACGCCAGGCCATGATCAGCCAGACCGCCGTGACCCCGGCGAATTTCGACGCCAGCGCGGTGCCCACCACGGCAGGCGTAAGCGCGCCGATCAAGCCGAAAAAGATAAAGGTATCGAGGGGAATGCTCAGCGCCGAACTTATCCACAGGCGATCGTGGAGCGGGCGCTTGGTGATGCTGAACACCAGCCAGTCAATGCACTCGGATACCGCGAACGCAGTGGCGCTGGCCAGCGCGATGGACGGGTCGGAGGTGATATACGACAGCGCCAGCGCCGCCAGCATGGCAAGGATCGCGCCGTGGCCGAAGCGGGTTTGCACCATGTCGCGCAGGATAAACACCAGGCCGCCCCAGGCGGACCAGATCACATCCAGGTGCGGCGCGGTGGAGAAGGCGAAGTTGATCAGCACGACGCTGCTGATGTAGGCGATCAGGAAGAACATGGGGGGATGGACCTGTGGGTAATGCCGCACAGGGTACACAATTACAGGGATGTCGTCTGGGATGGCGCCATCGGGGGCAAGCCCCCTCCCACATTTTGACCGCGTTCCTACAGTTTAAACGCGGTCGAATGTGGGAGGGGGCTTGCCCCCGATAGCGATGATTCAGCCAACGGATTTACCGGACGCCATAAACACCAACCCACCCGCCAGCGCCCGCTCATGACACAACCCCAACACCACCCGACGCTCGGCGTTGTCCATGCGGCTCCAACGCGTGATTTCTTCCACGGTACGCTGGCAGCCGGTGCAAATGTCGTCGTCATCCAGCGCGCAAATGCTCACGCACGGCGAGGCGACGGGGCGCTCTGGCGGCTTCATTCTTCCTGCTCGACCAGATCCCGCGCATAACGCTGGGCGTTATGCACATAGTGCGCAGCGCTGGCCTCGAGCATCTTCTTCTGCGCGTCAGTCAATTCGCGCACGACTTTGCCCGGCGAGCCCATGACCAGCGAGCCATCGGGAATCTCCTTACCTTCGCCGATCAGCGAATTGGCGCCGATGATGCAGTGCTTGCCGATCTTCGCGCCGTTGAGGATCACCGCGTTGATGCCGATCAGGCTGTAGTCGCCGACGGTGCAGCCATGCAGCATGGCGTTATGGCCGATGGTCACGCCGGTGCCCAGGGTCAGCGGGTAACCCATGTCGGTGTGCATCACGCTGCCGTCCTGCACATTGCTGTTCTTGCCGATCAGGATCAGTTCGTTGTCGCCACGCAACACCGCGTTGAACCAGACATTGGCGCCCTCCTCCAGCTTGACCTTGCCCACCAGCGTGGCATTCGGCGCCACCCAGCTGTGTGGGTGCGTCTCGACGCGGGCGTCGCCCAGGCGGTATTTCATGATATGTCCTCACGACTGGCCATTTAAACGATGGCTTATAGATGGATGAAGCTCTTGGGCGGCTGGTGCAGGCTGATGTTGGCATCGTCATAGAGCAAATTGATCAGCTCGACGATCATGATTGCCGTCAGCCCCCAGATCTTGTATTCGCCGAACCGATAGCTCGGCACGTACCAACTGCGGCCCTGGTAATCGATGCGGTGCGTATGTTCGCGCGGGTCCTGGCGGAAAAACTCCAGGGGCACGCTGAAGACGGCGGCGATTTCGGCGTCGTTGGCCAGGTAGTCGACGTAGTCCGGGATGACGCCAACGTAGGGCGTGACCCGAATGCCATGCAGGGAAATCAGCGGGCTCAACGGGCCGATTACCTCGACCAGGCCAGGCGGCAGGCCGATTTCTTCTTCGGCTTCGCGCAGGGCGGTGAAGATCAGGTCCGGGTCTTCGGGGTCGCGACGCCCGCCGGGAAAGGCCACTTCGCCACCATGGGTCGACAGGCCGCTGGCGCGCAGGGTCAGGATCAGCTCAGGTTCGTCACTGCGGGTAATCGGCACCAGCACGGCGGCCTCGGGGAAACGCCCGTCGGTCTCAAGCCGTTGCGGTGTGTGATTGCTTACCCGGCGAAGTAGCTCGTCCAGCATGAGTCATCTCGGTCTGTTGGCTACTTTGCATCATGCACCAAAGCGCGCGGGCGCCCAACCCCAAAACCGAAGGGCTGTCGCGAAACGACAACTTGCAGGGCCCTGCCGCTCACGCCAAGATAGGCAGACTTTCCAGGAACCCCAGCATGAATTTCTGCAGCCAGTGCGGTAAACCGGTCACCCAACGCATTCCCGAAGGCGACGCACGCCTGCGTTTTGTATGCGATCACTGTCATACCATTCACTACCAGAACCCCAATATCGTCGCCGGCACCGTGCCGGTGTGGGGCGATCAAGTGTTGTTGTGTCGCCGCGCCATCGAGCCCCGCCTGGGTTACTGGACCCTGCCCGCCGGTTTCATGGAGAACGGCGAGACCGTGGAACAGGCCGCCATGCGCGAGACCATGGAAGAAGCCTGCGCCCATGTACGCAACCTGAGCCTCTACACCCTGATCGACGTGCCGCATATCAGCCAGGTGCATGTGTTCTACCGCGCCGAGCTGATTGACCTGAACTTCGCCGCTGGCCCCGAAAGCCTGGAAGTGCGACTGTTCGACGAGGCCGATATCCCTTGGTCCGAGCTGGCTTTCCGCACAGTCGGGCGTACCTTAGAATACTTCTTCGCCGACCGTCGCCTACGGTCGTTCCCGGTGCGCAACGAAGCTGTGCCGCCGCTGTCCCAGCCCGCCCAATAACAAACCGGCAGATCGTCGTCCAAGGGAAATCGTTTTAATGCGTTGGTTGCTTGCTTTGCTCTGCCTGTCGTTCGCCACGTTGTCCTCAGCCACCACCCTGGAAACCCTGGGCGGCAAAACGGTCGAGAAAATTCTGGTCCTCAAGTCCGCCCATCAGTTGCAGTTGATCAACGACGGCAAACCCCTCAAGACCTACCGTATCTCCCTGGGCAAAAACCCCAAGGGCACCAAGCTGATCGAGGGCGACCGTCGCACGCCGGAAGGCTTGTATTGGATCGACTGGCGCAAAACCAGCGACCGCTACAACCTGTCCATGCACATCTCCTACCCCAATATCAGCGATTCGGCCCGTGCCCGCCGCCAAGGCGTGAACCCCGGCAGCATGATCATGATCCACGGCACGCCCGACACCGCGGAGTACCCGGAGCAGTGGTTTCACACCCTGGACTGGACCGACGGCTGCATCGGCATGCGTAACGTCGACATGCGCGAAGTCTGGAACCTGGTCAAGGACGGCACCCTGGTCGAGATCCGCCCGTAACCTTCGCCCCTCGGTCAATTAACTAAAAAAAGTTTCCTGCCCTCGGCAGCGCCTGCCGGTGAATACCAATTCACCCCGCAGGCTGCGCAGCTCTGCGCGCCTTAAAGACCTCTCTAATACCACTTGATACCAGACACCGTTAATGCGCCCTGAAACCAGGAGCCGAAGCGTTTTGGCAGCATTGACATGGTATTTAAGTGGTATTAGTTTCCGGCCAATACCGGGCGACAACACACTAATAACCGCATCGGAAACCTGACAGATGAACCCCATCCTGACGCTGCGTCCCGACGACAAGCAATCCACGCCGCTGTACCTGCAACTGGCCCGCAACCTGGAAGCGGCGATCCACGCCGGCCAATGGAAATCCGAACAGGCCCTGCCGTCGGAACGCGCCCTCAGCGAGCAGTTGAGCATCTCGCGCGTCACCGCCCGCAAGGCGCTGGAAGTCTTGTTTGCCCAAGGCCTGATCCGTCGCAGCCAAGGCTCCGGCACCTTTATCACGCCACGCCTGGAACAACCGCTGTCGCGCCTGTCGGGCTTCAGCGAGATGCTGCGACTCAAGGGGTTTGTGCCCAGCTCCCAGTGGCTGGAACGCGACATCAGCGCGCCGACCCACGAAGAGCTGATCCGCCTGGGCCTGTCGCCGACCGACAAAGTGGCGCGGCTCAAGCGTCTGCGCAAGGCGGACGACACGGTGATGGCCATCGAAATGACCACCATGCCCGCCGCGGTGCTGCCGCACCCGCAAGCCATCGGCCAGTCCCTCTACGAGTACCTCGAAGGCATCGGCAAACCCATCGTGCGCGCCCTGCAGCATATCCAGGCGATCAATGCCTCGGACGAGTTCGCCGCGCTGGTCGGCATCGCCCCCGGCACCGCCATGCTGTTGATGACCCGTGTCGGCTACACCGCCGACAACACACCGATCGAAATCACCGACACCTACTGCCGCAACGACTACTACGACTTTGTCGCCGAGCTGCGTCGATAGGCCTTTGCCGCGTACCGCGGCCTTAGAGAACTGCCCATGTCCGAAGACAATATCCTCACACCCCATGGCTGGATTCGCGGCCGCCTGGTGCATGAACACGGCAAGGTGATCGCCATTGAAGGCGCACCTTGCGACCCGGCCGACAACGATCTGCCCTACCTGCTGCCGGGTTTTATCGACCTGCACGTCCACGGCGGTGGCGGCAAAGACATCATGGAAGGTGCCGACGCCTTCGAAACCATCACCCGCACCCACGTGCGCTTTGGCACCACGTCGCTGCTGGCCACCACCATGACCGCGCCGGTGGATGAAATCTCCAGCGTGCTCGGCCAGCTCGGCAGCTTCTGCGCGCAACGCCCGAGCGGCAGCGCCCGGGTCCTCGGCGTACACCTGGAAGGGCCCTACATCAATCCGGGCAAACTCGGCGCGCAACCCAACTTCGCCCACACCGCATTGATGGAAGAAGTGGAAGCCTACCTGCGCCTGGCGCCGATCCGGGTGATCACCATCGCCCCGGAAATCGCCGGGCATGACCGCCTGATCCGCGCCCTCAGTACACGCGGCGTGCGTATGCAGATCGGCCACACCCTGGGCAGCTATGAAGAAGGTGTCGCCGCCCTCGCCGCCGGCGCCACCAGCTTCACGCATTTGTATAACGCCATGAGCCCGCTGCATCACCGCGAGCCCGGCATCGTCGGCGCGGCGCTGGCCCACGCGCAGTACGCGGAATTGATCCCGGATTTGCTCCACGTACACCCCGGCGCCATGCGCGTGGCCCTGCGCGCGATCCCATGCCTGTACTGCGTCACCGATTCCACCGCCGCCGCCGGCATGCCCGACGGCGAATACAAGCTGGGCAGCCACACCGTGACCAAATGCCTGGGCGGCGTGCGCCTGGCCGACGGCACCCTGGCTGGCAGCACCCTGACCATGGATCAGGCGCTGCGCAACCTGGTGAAGATCGGCCTGCCCATCAGCGAAGCCTCACAACGCCTGTCGCAATTTCCGGCGGACTACCTGGGCCTGGAACAATGCGGCCGCCTGCAACCCGGCAGCTTTGCCGACTGCGTGCGCCTGGACCGCTCCCTGCACCTCACCGACGTCATGGTCGAAGGAGAAACCATTGTCTTCAAAAATGCTTGAAGAGGCCCTCGCCTCCAGCGACGCGGTCGCGGCGCAGCTGCAACGCCTGGCCCCGCGCCTGCAAGACATCGCCGAGCGCCTGCGCCGTCAGCCGCCGCACGTGGCGATGACTGTCGCTCGCGGCAGTTCCGACCACGCCGCGAGCTACTTCGCCTACCTGGCCATGCAGCACGTGGGCATTCCGGTGGCGTCGTTGCCGATGTCGGTGGTGACCCTGCTGCACGCGCCGTTGAAGGTCAGCGGCCAGGTCGCATTCGGCTTCTCTCAGTCGGGCCAGAGCCCGGACCTGGTCGACAGCCTGCGCCTGCTGCGCCAACGCGGCGCCTTGAGCATCTCGCTGGTGAATGCCGAAGACTCGCCCCTGGAAGCCGCCTGCGAATTCCACGTGCCGCTGTGCGCCGGGCCGGAACTCAGCGTGGCCGCGACCAAGAGCTTTATCGCGACCCTCAGCGCCAGCGCGCTGTTGATCGGCCACTGGAACCAGGAAACCGACCTGCTGCACGCCTGCCGTGCGTTGCCCGATGGCCTGCGCGAGGCGGCCAAACAGGATTGGACAAACGCCATCGACGCCCTGCGCGACTGCCAGCAGTTGATGGTCATCGGCCGTGGCGCTGGTTTTGCCATCGCCCAGGAAGCCGCGCTCAAGCTCAAGGAAACCTCGGCGATCCAGGCCGAAGCCTTCAGCAGCGCCGAGGTGCGTCATGGGCCGATGGCCTTGATCGACGACAACTACCCGCTGCTGATATTCGCCCCACGCGGTGCCGAGCAAGCCGGCCTGTTGAGCCTGGCCGCCGATATGCGCCAACGCGGTGCCCGCGTGTTGCTGGCGGCGCCGGACGATATCGCCGAACGCGACCTGCCGCTGAGCCGCGCCGAACACCCGAGCCTGGACCCGATCCTGGCCATCCAGAGTTTCTATGTCATGGCCGCCGGCCTGGCGCTCGCCCGTGGCATGAACCCGGACCAGCCGCGCCACCTGAGCAAAGTGACCCGCACCCACTGAGTGGCGTGCCGCGATTTCCTGATGAGTACCGTGCCCATGTCCAACAACAATAATGCATTGACCCTCGGCGCCCCCCTCAGCGGGCCGGTGCTGGCCCTGGGCAACGTCCCCGACGAAGTATTCGCCAGCGGCGCCATGGGTGACGGCCTGGCCATCGATCCGCTGAACGATAGCCTGTACGCACCGTGCGACGGCGAGATCATCCATGTCGCGCGCACCGGGCATGCGCTGACGCTTCGCGCGCAGAACGGCGCCGAGCTGTTGATGCATGTGGGCATCGACACCGTAGAGTTGAACGGCGAAGGGTTCGCCCTGCTGGTGAAGAACGGTGCGCAGGTGAGCAAGGGCCAGGCGCTGATACAGTTCGATCTGGACCGGATTGCGCGCCAGTGCAAAAGCCTGGTCAGCCTGATCATTCTCACCAACAGCGAGCGCTTCGAACTGACACCGCTGCCGCAGCGCTCAGTCAAACACGGTGAACCGCTGGCGCGCGTGGCGCTGCGTTCCGGCGCCGCGCTGCAAACCGCTGTGGATAACTCCGTCGCGCAAGCCAGCGCCAACGTGCGGATCACCCATCGCGGCGGCTTGCATGCGCGTCCGGCGGCATTGATCCGCAAGACCGCACAAGCGTTCAGCAGCCAGACGCAGTTGCATTTCGCCGGCAAGTCGGCGGCGTGCGACAGCTTGATCGGCCTGATGGGGCTGGGCATCGGTGAGGGCGATGAGGTGCGTGTCACCTGTCGCGGCAAGGATTGTGCGGCGGCGTTACAGGCGCTGGTCGCCGCGCTGTCTGTCGCCATCGGCGAAGAACCTCACACGCCGATGGCGGCCGCTCCACGCCGCGCGAACACCGAGGTCGGTGTGTTGCAAGGTGTCTGTGCGGCACCGGGCCTGGTGTGCGGGCCGCTGTTCCGCCTGAGCACGATCGAGTTGCCGGCCGATACCGGCAACCACTGCGCCGACGAACAGTTGCAACGGCTGGACGCGGCCCTTGAGCAAGTGCGCGGCGAAATCCGCACCACCCTGGACCTCGCCCGCCAACGCCGAAATGCCGAAGAAGAAGACATCTTCGCCGCCCACCTCGCCTTGCTGGAAGACCCCGCCCTGCTGGACACCGCCACCCGCACCATCGAGCACGGCAGCGCCGCGACCCACGCCTGGCGCGATGCGATCCAGGCGCAATGCGCGGTGTTGCTGGGCCTGGGCAAGCCGTTGCTGGCCGAGCGCTCCAACGACCTGCGCGACCTGCAACAACGGGTACTGCGCGTGCTGCTCGGCGAAGCGTGGCACGTCGAGTTGCCTGCCGGGGCGATTGTCAGCGCCCACGAGCTGACGCCGTCGGACCTGCTGCAACTGAGCGCGCAACACGCCGCCGGCCTTTGCATGGCCGAGGGCGGCGCCACCTCCCATGTCGCGATCCTGGCCCGCGGGAAAGGCTTGCCGTGCGTGGTGGCATTGGGCGCCGAAGTGCTCGATGTGCCCCAAGGCCAACGCGTGGTGCTCGACGCGGCCAATGGTCGCCTGGAGCTGACACCCAGCGCGGCGCGCCACGCCGAAGTCGAGCGGATTCGCGACACGCAGAACCTGCGTCGCCAGGAACAACAGACCCAGGCCCGACTGCCAGCGAACACCCGCGATGGCATGACCATCGAAGTCGCCGCCAATGTCGCCTCCAGCGCCGAGGCCCAGGTGGCGTTTGAAAACGGCGCCGATGGCATCGGCCTGCTGCGCACCGAGTTCCTCTTCGTCGACCGCCGCACCGCGCCGGATGAACAGGAACAGCGCCAGGCCTATCAAGCCGTGCTGGATGCGATGGGCGACAAGTCGGTGATCATCCGCACCATCGACGTGGGCGGCGACAAACAGCTCGACTACCTGCCGCTGCCGGTCGAGGCCAACCCGGTGCTGGGCCTGCGCGGCATTCGCCTGGCCCAGGTGCGTCCCGACGTGCTCGACCAGCAACTGCGCGCACTGCTGCAAGTCAGCCCGCTGGCGCGCTGCCGCATCCTGCTGCCGATGGTCAGCGAAGTCGACGAACTGCTGCAGATCCGCCAACGCCTGGATGAACTGTGCGTCGAGCTGCAACTGACCCAACGCCCGGAACTGGGGGTGATGATCGAAGTGCCCGCCGCCGCGCTGATGGCCGAACAACTGGCCAGGCATGCCGACTTCCTGTCCATCGGCACCAATGACCTGTCCCAGTACACCCTGGCCATGGACCGCGACCACGCCGGCCTCGCCGCGCGGGTCGATGCGCTGCACC
Organism: Pseudomonas veronii; assembly: GCF_002028325.1. Taxonomy (NCBI): domain Bacteria; kingdom Pseudomonadati; phylum Pseudomonadota; class Gammaproteobacteria; order Pseudomonadales; family Pseudomonadaceae; genus Pseudomonas; species Pseudomonas veronii. The sequence goes on from NZ_CP018420.1 coordinate 5,599,255, forward strand.
CGGCGCTGCTGCGGCTGATCGCCCAGACCTGCACGGGCGCGGCCAAACACGGGCGTTGGGTCGGCGTGTGCGGCGCCTTGGCATCCGACCCGCTGGCGACGCCGGTGTTGGTCGGGCTGGGGGTCAGCGAGCTGTCGGTCAGCCCGCCGCAGATCGGCGAAATCAAGGACCGCGTCCGCCACCTGGACGCGGCGCAATGCCGGCAACTGAGCCTGGGCCTGCTCGACCTGAGCAGCGCCAAGGCGGTACGCCAAGCCTGTCAACACCACTGGCCGCTGAGCTGACAACAACAAGAAAAGGGAGACACGCCATGTACCAACACCTTATCGAAGGCCTGCAACGCCTGGGCCGTGCGCTGATGCTGCCGATCGCGATCCTGCCGATCGCCGGCCTGCTGCTGCGCCTGGGCGACACCGACCTGCTCAACATCGCGGTGATGCACGACGCCGGGCAGGCGATCTTCGCCAACCTTGCGCTGATCTTCGCCATCGGCATCGCCGTGGGCTTTGCCCGCGACAATAACGGCACGGCCGGTTTGGCCGGGGCCATCGGCTACCTGGTGATGATCTCGACGCTCAAGGTGATGGACTCGACCATCAACATGGGCATGCTCGCCGGGATCGCCAGCGGCCTGATGGCGGGCGGGCTGTATAACCGCTTCAAGGACATCAAGCTGCCGGAGTACCTGGCGTTCTTCGGCGGGCGGCGATTCGTGCCGATTGTCACCGGGTTCAGCGCGGTCGGCCTGGGCGTGATCTTTGGCCTGATCTGGCCGCCGATCCAGCACGGCATCAACAGCTTCGGCGTGTTGCTGATGGAAAGCGGCAGCCTGGGGGCCTTCGTGTTTGGCGTGTTCAACCGCCTGCTGATCGTCACCGGCCTGCACCATATCCTCAACAACATGGCGTGGTTCGTGTTCGGCAGCTTTACCGACCCGGTGACCGGCGCGGTGGTGACCGGCGACCTGACCCGCTACTTCGCCGGTGACCCGAAAGGTGGCCAGTTCATGACCGGTATGTTCCCGGTGATGCTGTTCGGCCTGCCCGCCGCGTGCCTGGCGATGTACCGCAACGCCCTGCCGGAACGACGCAAAGTGATGGGCGGGATTTTCCTGTCGATGGCGCTGACCTCGTTCCTGACCGGCGTGACCGAGCCGATCGAATTCGCCTTCATGTTCCTCGCGCCGTTCCTGTACCTGCTGCACGCGCTGCTGACCGGGCTGTCGATGGCGGTCACCAACCTGCTGGATATCCACCTCGGGTTTACTTTTTCCGGCGGCTTTATCGACATGGTGCTGGGTTGGGGCAAGTCCACCAACGGTTGGCTGGTCGTACCGGTCGGCCTGGCTTATGCGGCGATTTACTACAGCGTGTTCAGCTACTGCATCCGCCGCTTCAACCTGAAGACACCGGGCCGCGAAGATATCCCGGTAGCGCAGGCCGAAGCGATGAGCGATAACCAGCGCGCCACGGCTTACATCCACGCGCTGGGAGGGGCGGACAACCTGCTCAGCGTCGGGGCTTGCACCACGCGCCTGCGCCTGGACATGGTCGACCGCAACAAAGCGGTGGATGCACAGTTGAAAGCCCTCGGCGCGATGGCCGTGGTGCGGCCGGGCAACGGCGGCAGTTTGCAGGTGGTGGTCGGGCCGATGGCCGACAGCATTGCCGATGAGATTCGCCTGGCGATGCCAGCGTTTGTGGCCGGCCCGCCGGTGGATAAACCGGTCGCGGTCAATGTGCAGGAAGCCGAGCAATGGTTGAGTGCATTGGGCGGCCGGGGGAATGTGCGCCAGCTGGAAGCGGTGGCGATGACCCGGTTGCGGGTGGAGTTGGGGGATGATTCGGTGGTGTCCGAGGCTCAACTGACGGCGCTTGGTTGCCAAGGCATCAGCCAACTTGATAGCGGTGTTTGGCACCTGCTGATTGGTGACAAGGCCTCGGGCTTGAGTGAGGTATTGGAGCGACTGGTCAGCGGCCATGAGGTCGGCGCCAGGGTTTAAGAGAGGTAGTGGTTGTTCTGGCCTCATCGCGGGCAAGCCCCCTCCCACATTTGACCGAGTTCCAACGCTGGAATGCGGGTAAATGTGGGAGCGGGCTTGCCCGCGATGAGGCCCTTACAGCCAACAAAAAACCCACTGACCAAACTGGCCCAGCGGGTTTCTCGTTCACGCAATCAACGAATCAGAAATCCGCCAACCGCCACACCTCATACGCCGGTGTCTCATAGGGATGGCTCTGCTTCAACGCAGCCACAACAGCCACGATCAGCTCATCCGCCACCACCAGCTCAACCTTCCACTCTTCAACCACTTCAACCTGGCCGACTTGCCCGAGAAACGGCTGGCTGCCGTCCAACGCGCGGAATTGGCCCTGGCCCAGCACTTGCCAGGCGCAGCTGTCGTAGTCGCCGATGCGCCCGCCGCCGGCTGCGAAGACGGCGGCTTTCACCGCCTCCACATGACTGCCGGGCACGAAGAAGCTGAGCTTGTACACCGCCTTAGTTCACCCACACGCGCGCGTTGCGGAACATCCGCATCCACGCGCCGTCTTCGTTCCACTCTTCCGGGCGCCACGAGTTCTGCACGGCGCGGAATACACGCTCCGGGTGCGGCATCATGATGGTGACGCGACCGTCGCGGCTGGTAAGGCCGGTGATCCCGCGCGGCGAGCCGTTCGGGTTGGCCGGGTAGCTTTCGGTGACCTTGCCGTGGTTGTCGACGAAACGCATGGCGACGCAACCGGACACATCGGCTTCGAGCAAGGCTTCTTCGCTGGCGAACTCGGCATGGCCTTCACCGTGGGCGATGGCGATTGGCATACGCGAACCGGCCATGCCTTGCAGGAAGATCGAGTTGGACTCCTGCACCTGCACCATGGCGACACGGGCTTCGAACTGCTCGGAACGGTTACGCACGAAGTGCGGCCAGAACTCGCTGCCCGGGATCAGTTCGTGGAGGTTGGACATCATCTGGCAACCGTTGCACACACCCAGGGTGAAGCTGTCGTTGCGTTCGAAGAAGCCCTGGAACGCGTCGCGGGCACGGCTGTTGAACAGGGCCGACTTGGCCCAGCCTTCACCGGCACCCAGCACGTCGCCGTAGGAGAAACCGCCGCAGGCCACCAGGCCTTTGAACTCGTTGAGGTCGACGCGACCGGCGAGGATGTCGCTCATGTGTACATCGATCGCATTGAAGCCGGCGCGGTCGAACGCGGCCGCCATTTCCACCTGGCCGTTGACGCCCTGCTCGCGCAGTACGGCAACCTGTGGGCGAATGCCTTTCTTGATGTACGGCGCGGCGATGTCCTGGTTGACGTCGAAGCTGAGCTTGGTGCTCAGGCCCGGGTTGTCTTCTTCCAGGATCACGTCGAATTCCTGCTCGGCGCAGTCGGCGTTATCGCGCAGGCGCTGGATCTGGTAGCTGGTCTCGGCCCACTGGCGTTGCAGCAGACGGCGCTGGCCTTCGAACACGGTGTCGCCGTTGAAGACGATGTCGATCTGACCGTTGTTGATCGGCTGGCCGATCACGGCCACGCAATCGCCCAGGCCGGCGGCGCTGAACTGTGCCAATACGTTTGGCGTCGCGTCCTGGCGCACCTGGATCACCGCACCCAGCTCTTCGTTGAACAGGATGCCGTTGAGTTCAGAGGCGTCCTCGGCAACGCTGTCGAGCACCAGGTTCAAGCCGCAGTGACCAGCGAAGGCCATCTCGACCACGCTGGTCAACAGACCACCGTCGGACCGGTCGTGGTAGGCCAGCAGGTGGCCGTCGGCGTTGAGGCCCTGGATCACGGCGAAGAAGGCTTTCAGGTCTTCGGCGTCATCGACGTCCGGCGCGTGTTTGCCGAGCTTGCCATGGGTTTGCGCGAGGATCGAGGCGCCCATGCGGTTCTGGCCACGGCCCAGGTCGATCAGGATCAGATCGGTGGTGCCCTTGTCCATGCGCAGTTGCGGGGTCAGGGTCTGGCGGATGTCGGTGACCGGCGCGAAACCGGTGACGATCAACGACAGTGGCGAGGTGACGCTCTTGTCCACGCCTTCGTCGTTCCAGCGGGTGGCCATGGACATGGAGTCCTTGCCCACCGGAATGGTGATCCCCAGTTCAGGGCACAGCTCCATGCCGACAGCCTTGACGGTGTCGTACAGGCGCGCGTCTTCGCCGGGGTGACCGGCAGCAGACATCCAGTTGGCCGACAACTTGATGTCGGACAGCTTGCCGATACGGGACGCGGCGATGTTGGTGAGGGTTTCACCAATGGCCATGCGGCCCGACGCCGGAGCGTCCAACAGGGCCAGCGGCGTGCGTTCGCCCATGGCCATGGCTTCACCGGTGTAGACGTCGAAGCTGGTGGCGGTGACGGCAACGTCGGCCACCGGCACTTGCCATGGGCCGACCATTTGGTCACGGGCAACCAGGCCGGTGATGGTGCGGTCGCCGATGGTGATCAGGAAACTTTTGCTCGCGACCGCCGGGTGGTGCAGCACGCGTTCGATGCTGTCGGCCAATTCCAGTGTGCTTGGGTCGAAGTCATCGCCCAGCTCGGTTTCACGTACCGCCGAGCGGTGCATGCGCGGGGCTTTGCCCAGCAGCACTTCGAGCGGCATGTCCACCGGGCTGTTGCCGAAGTGGCTGTCGGTGACCGTCAGTTGCGGCTCGGCAGTGGCTTCGCCGACCACGGCAAACGGGCAACGCTCGCGTTCGCAGATGGCCTGGAAGCGCGCGAAGTCTTCAGGACCGACGGCCAGGACGTAGCGTTCCTGGGACTCGTTGCTCCAGATTTCGTGCGGGGCCATGCCCGGCTCGTCGTTTGGAATGTTGCGCAGTTCGAAACGGCCGCCACGCTCGCCATCGTTGACCAGTTCCGGGAAGGCGTTGGACAAACCGCCGGCGCCGACGTCGTGGATGAAGCTGATCGGGTTCTTGTCACCCAACTGCCAGCAACGGTCGATGACTTCCTGGCAGCGACGCTCCATCTCTGGGTTTTCGCGCTGTACCGAAGCGAAGTCCAGGTCTGCCGAGCTGGTGCCGGTGGCCATGGAGGAAGCCGCGCCGCCGCCCAGGCCGATCAGCATCGCCGGGCCGCCGAGCACGATCAGCTTGGAGCCGACCAGGATCTCGCCTTTCTTGACGTGTTCTTCACGGATGTTGCCCATGCCGCCGGCCAACATGATCGGCTTGTGGTAACCGCGCACTTCGTCGCCACGCGGGGTGGTGATGGACTGTTCGAAGGTACGGAAATAACCGGTCAGCGCCGGACGGCCGAATTCGTTGTTGAACGCGGCGCCGCCCAGCGGGCCTTCGATCATGATGTCCAGCGCGGTGACGATGCGCTCCGGCTTGCCGTAGGGCACTTCCCACGGCTGTTCGAAGCCCGGGATCTGCAGGTTGGACACGGTAAAACCGGTCAGCCCGGCCTTGGGCTTGGCGCCACGGCCGGTGGCACCTTCGTCGCGGATCTCGCCGCCGGAACCGGTGGCTGCGCCCGGGAACGGGGCAATCGCGGTCGGGTGGTTGTGGGTCTCGACTTTCATCAGGATGTGTACCGGTTCCTGCACCGCGCCGTACTGGCGGGTTTCAGGGTCCGGGAAGAAACGGCCGGCGACGCTGCCGACGATGACCGAAGCGTTGTCCTTATAAGCCGACAGAACGCCTTCGCTGTGCATCACGTAGGTGTTCTTGATCATGCCGAACAGGCTTTTTTCCTGGCTTTCGCCGTCAATGTCCCAACTGGCGTTGAAGATCTTGTGACGGCAGTGCTCGGAGTTGGCCTGGGCGAACATCATCAGTTCGATGTCGTGCGGGTTGCGCTTCAAGCCGTTGAAGGCGTTGACCAGATAATCGATCTCGTCTTCGGCCAGGGCCAGGCCCAGCTCGGTGTTGGCCTTCGCGAGGGCGGCGCGGCCACCGCCGAGCACGTCAATCGCGGTCAGCGGCTTGGGCTCGGCGTGGCTGAACAGAGCACCGGCCTGTTCCAGCTGGCTGACGATGATCTGGGTCATGCGGTCGTGCAGGCTGCCGGCGATCAGCTCGGCTTCGGCCTCGCTGAACTGGCCCGCGACATAGAAGGCAATACCGCGTTCCAGGCGCTGGATTTTTTCCAGGCCGCAGTTGCGGGCGATATCGCTGGCCTTGCTCGACCAGGGCGAGATGGTGCCGAACCGCGGCAGAACCAGGAACAAGCGGCCAGTCGGCTCTTGAACGGGAACGCTTGGGCCGTACTTCAGAAGGCGTGCCAGCACTTGCTGTTCGTCGGCGGTCAAGACGCCGGTCACGTCGGCGAAATGAGCAAATTCAGCATACAGGCCTGTAACAGCTGGAACCTTCTGGCTCAGTTGCTCAAGGAGTTTGCTGTGGCGAAAGGCAGAAAGGGCAGGAGCGCCGCGCAGGATCAACATCTTCGGGACAGCCTCGGGAAGGGGTGTGCTTTGAGGCCGTGCATTCTAACGTAAACCGTCGTCAACGGCACCCGAAACACTAACGCTGGCCGCTGCCGAACGTCAGTTGGCTGGGTTTGCACGGTGCCGGGGCGTTATCCGGGGCGGCGGGCACAGTTATTTTAACCGTCACAATCGCTCTCCAAGCCACGTTTCTGCGGGCTGCAGCACAGTTTCAAGGCGGCTAGCAGACAAGTCCCCCGCTGTCGAGATATGGCGCCGTGGGCCGTTTGCGTATACTGCGCAGATGTTCTCCCCAACTGCTTTGCGCCCGCGATGCGCCAAATGGCTCATCGCCACCGGACTCTTCCTGATGCTCAGCGCCTGTGTTGATAAACCCAGCACGCTCGAGCGAATCAAGGAGGATGGCGTATTGCGGGTGATTACCCGGAACAGCCCGGCCACGTATTTCCAGGACCGCAACGGTGAAACCGGTTTCGAATACGAACTGGTCAAGCGCTTTGCCGACGACCTGGGGGTGAAGCTGGAAATCGAGACCGCCGACAACCTCGACGACCTGTTCGGCCAGTTGGGCAAACCTAACGGCCCGGTACTCGCCGCCGCCGGCTTGGTCAGCAGCGAGCGACGCAAGCAGCAGGTGCGCTTTTCCCACCCGTACCTGGAAGTCACCCCGCAGATCATCTACCGCAACGGCCAGTCGCGCCCCACCAACGCGGCAGACCTGGCGGGCAAGAAGATCATCGTGCTCAAGGGCAGCACCCACGCCGAACAACTGGCCGAGCTTAAAAAGCAGAACCCTGCGATCGAATACGAAGAATCCGACGCCGTTGAAGTGGTCGACCTGCTGCGCATGGTCGACGAGGGCCAGATCGACCTGACCCTGGTGGACTCCAACGAAGTGGCGATGAACCAGGTGTACTTCCCCAACGTGCGCGTGGCGTTCGACCTCGGCGATGCCAGCAACCAAAGCTGGGCCGTGGCCGCCGGCGAAGACAACAGCCTGCTCAACGAGGTCAACAGCTACCTGGACAAGGTCGGCAAGAACGGCACCTTGCAGCGCCTGAAAGATCGCTATTACGGGCACGTCGATGTGCTCGGCTACATGGGCGCCTACACCTTCGCCCAGCACTTGCAGCAGCGCCTGCCCAAGTACGAGAAACACTTCAAGACCTTCGCCAAGGAAGAAAAGGTCGACTGGCGCCTGTTGGCCGCCATCGGCTATCAGGAATCACTCTGGCAACCGGCGGTCACCTCCAAGACCGGCGTGCGCGGCCTGATGATGCTGACCCAGAACACCGCCCAGGCGATGGGCGTGTCCAACCGCCTGGACGCCAAGCAAAGCATCATGGGCGGCGCCAAGTACCTGGCGAAGATCAAGGACGAGCTGGACGACGATATCGCCGAGCCGGACCGCACCTGGTTTGCCCTGGCCGCCTACAACGTGGGCACCGGGCATCTGGACGACGCGCGCAAGCTGGCGCAGAAGGACGGCCTGAACCCGAACAAATGGCTGGACGTGAAGAAAATGCTGCCGCGCCTGTCGCAGAAGCAGTGGTACAGCAAGACCCGCTACGGCTATGCACGGGGCGGCGAGCCGGTACACTTCGTGGCGAACATCCGGCGCTACTACGACATCCTCACCTGGGTGACCCAGCCACAACTGGAAGGCAACCAGGTAGTCGAAGGCAACCTGCATGTGCCAGGGGTCAACAAGACCAAGCCGCCGGAAGAGAACCCGCGGCTGTAAACCCGAAGCCCCCAAACACCACCGCCCAATGTGGGAGGGGCTTGCCCCCGATAGCGGTGTGACAGTCAGCTTGTTTATCACTGACCCACCGCCATCGGGGGCAAGCCCCCTCCCACATTTGAATAGCTACTGGCCTTGGAGGCCGGTGAGCAGATGCACGATCCCACCCGCCAGCACCATCACTCCCGACACTCCCGCCGCCTTTAACGCCGCCGCATCCACCCGCGCCGCATCCCGCAGTTGCACACGCACCCGCGTCAGCGCCACGCGTTGTTGCGACTGGAGGTTATCCGCGCCACCGAGGGCATTCAGCACATCGGCGGACAACAGGTTCTCCGCCGCCGGCACAGGCGCCGCGACGGTTTCGGCGATCAAGTCCGGGGTCAGGGCTTTCCAGAACGCCCGCTGCAATTTCTCGAACATGCTCAGTGCTCCACGACAGGTGAGGTTTCAACGGTGGCCGCGTGGTACAGGCGCAAGGCCTCGCGCACCTGCGCGGCTTCTTCAAGGCCGAGCACCTGATGGGCGATGATCTGGCAATCCGCCAGGTCCAGCTCGCGCACGGTGGCCTTGATGGTCGGGATCAGCGGTACGCTGACCGACAGCTCGTCCACCCCCAGCCCGATCAACACCGGCACCGCCGACGCTTCAGACGCCAGCGCCCCGCACACGCCAACCCACTTGCCGTGGGCATGGGCGGCCTTGACGGTGGTGGCGATCAGACGCAGCACCGCAGGGTGAAAGCTGTCGGCCTGGCTGGCCAGGCGCGGGTGATCGCGGTCCATCGCCAGGGTGTATTGGGTCAGGTCGTTGGTGCCGATGGAGAAAAAGTCCACATGGGGCGCGAACACGTCCGCCATCAAGGCCGCGGACGGCACTTCGATCATGATGCCCAGCTTCGGCAGCTCGGCGAGCCCCAGCGCCAACGCTTCCTCTTCAAGCATCGTGCGCGCCAGGCGCAGCTCCGAGAGCAGGCTGACCATCGGCAGCATGATGTGCAGCCGCGTCAACCCGGCACTCGCGAGGATCGCGCGGAACTGTTCGCGCAACAACTCGGGGCGCTCCAGGCACAAACGAATACCGCGCAAGCCCAGGAACGGGTTGGTCTCGGCATCCATCGGCACATAGGCCAACGGCTTATCGCCGCCGACATCCAACGTGCGTACCACCAGGTTGCGCTCCGGGCCCAGGGCGCGAGCGATGGCGTTGTAGGTGCCGGCTTGCTCCTCGGGGCTCGGTGCGCGATGGCGGTCCAGGTACAGAAACTCTGACCGCAGCAGCCCCACGCCTTCGCCGCCCAGGCTCAGGGATTGCTCGACCTCCTGAAGCGACGCGACGTTGGCCGTGACTTCGACGTGATGACCATCGCGGGTGATGGCCGCCAGGCGTGCCTGCGCGACGTCGCGTTAGCGCCGCACTATTTGCTCCCGGTGGGTGGCCTGCAATTGCTCGATCTCGGCCAGGTCCGGGTCCAGGTGCAACTCGCCCTTGTCGGCGTCCAGCAACACCTGCCGACCGTCGGCCAACGCCAGTACCTGCGGCGGCACCCCGCAAATCGCCGGTAGCCCCAGCGCCCGGGCGAGGATCGCGACGTGGCTGGTCGCCCCGCCGCCGACGGTGACGAACCCGAGCACCTTGTGCGTGTCGAGGCTGGCGGTCTGCGACGGCGTCAGTTGCTCGGCGATCAGGATCGCGCGCTCGGGCAGTTCCCAGGCGCGGTCGTGAATGCCGAGGATCAGTTTCAGCACGCGCTGGCCGACGTCGGCCAGGTCCGCCGCACGCTCGGCGAGCAGGGCATTGCCCAGGCCCTGGAACAGTTGGGCGGTGGCGAGCGTGGCGCTGTTCCAGGCAAAGGCGGCGCTTTTGCCGACGGCCAGCAGGTCGTGGGCTTGCTCCAGCAGGGTCGGGTCTTCGAGCAGTTCCTGATGGGCGCGGAAGATCTGCGCCTGGGCACTGCCGACCGCCTTGGCCTGCAAGCTCTGCAAGGCCTCGGTAGCGGCGTGCAGGCCACGGTCCAACGCCGCGCGTTCGAGTGCTTCGCCGCCGCCCGTTTCGGGAATGCTCAGCGCCGGCTCTGCCACCTGGACCACCTGGCCAAACGCCGAGCCCGGCGACGCACACACGCCCCGCAGCAGGCTCGTGGACGCCAGCGACACACGCGGTTCGACGTCCTCGACCGGCGCCGCGACGCTCTCGCCGCACCCCTCGGCCAACAGCGCCACCAACGCCTTGATCGCGGCGGCGGCATCCTCTCCCGCCGCGCTCACCTGCAAGGTGTCGCCCTGCACGGTTTGCAGTGCCATGATCGCCACCAGCGACTTGGCGTTGGCGCTCTGGGTTTGCTTGTGCAGGTAAATACTGGCGTCGAACCCCTTCGCTGCCTGGGCAAACACCGCCGCCGGGCGCGCGTGCAAACCGTTGGCATTGGGCAACGTCAACGGTTTGGAGAACAGTGCGTCGCCCTCCTCTTCGTCTTCGGCTTCAGCCGTCTCGCCTGGCGACAGGCGCACCAGCGGCTGGCCCAGCGTGACCGGGCCGCTGTCCGACGCCAGCAGCGCAAACGGTTCGCCGCTGACCACCAGCATCAAGGTCAACAGGCTCCGGGCATTGAGCGCTACGTAGTCGGCGTCGAACTCGATCAACGGCTGCCCGGCCTCCACCCGCTGGCCTTCCCCGACCAAACGGCTGAACCCCTTGCCCGCCAGGTTCACGGTGTCCAGGCCGATATGCAGCAGCACCTGGACGCCATTGTCAGCCGTGATGCTCACCGCATGGCCAGTGTCCTGGATATTGCTGATCACCCCGGCCAACGGTGCGCAGAGGGTCTGCGAGGTCGGGTCGATGCACAGGCCGTCGCCGATCAGGCGGCTGGAGAACACCGGGTCGGGGACCTTGTCCAGTGCCAGCAGCACGCCCGACAAGGGCGCAAGCAATTCCAGGGGTTGAGTTGCGGTCATGACTTCACCTGCTGTTTTGTTCTGTAAAAATCATTGGGTGGATACAAATCCCGAGGTGACAAAGATCAAATGTGGGAAGGGCTTGCCCCCTGCCACATTTAAGCCTGTCTACATCCGAAGATTCACTTCCACCAGTACTCGACTTGCACACCGACGTTCGAGCCATGCCGCGCGGTGCCGTAGGCGCCGGTGTCAGACAACGCCGACCCAGCCGCCAGCTCATTCGCCGCGCGTTTGGCCGCTGCGTTCCAGCTCGCATAGGTGTAGTACAGACGCACTTCCGGGCGCGCCCAGAAATCCGGGCCCTTGGGCGACCAGGTCGGGGCGAAGGTGAATTTGCTCAGTTTGCGCGTACCGCCGGTGGCGTCGACCTGATCATGACCAAGCTCGGTGACCAGTTTGAACTGTTCACTGATGGCATAGGCCGGGCGCACACCGATGGACATCCAGGTCTGGTCCTGGCTGCCGGGGCGAATGTCTTTCTGGTACACGGCCTCGATCTGCCCACCGAAACGCGGGGTGAGCTGCCAGTCGAAAAACTCCACGGCGCGGTAGCTTTTGCTGCTGTTATCCAAGGCCGTATTACCGGTGTAGCCAAGGCCGGTGCCGGGACCTTCGCCATACTGCAGGGCGAACTTGTTCTTGCCGCCGAGGAAAGGTTTTTGCACATGTTGCGCGGTCAGCGCCCAACCGCTGTTGGCATCACGCCCACCGGCTTTTTCGATGTAGCTCAAGCCCAGTTCCAGCTCGCCGCCGGGGTTGGTCTTGAAGCCGGCCACGTTGAAGTCGTGACGCGTGGCGTATTCCTTCTGGTACAGGTTGTCCTTGCGCGAAAGCGCGTAGCTGTATTTCAGGTCGCCAATCAGCACATCCTCGATGCCGCCGCCCGTGGCGCTCTGGTTCCAGTAGTAGAAATCGGAGATATGGATGTCGTTACGCTTGTAGTAACGCCGCCCCGCCCACAGCGAGCCGCCGTTGAGGCTGGGCAGGTTGGACCACTGTGCATACATCTGCGGCATGCGCGCCGAGCCGTTGTCTTCGCCCTGGAATTTAAGCGCGCGGTCGTACTTGTTGTAGAGCGAAGCCATGGCGTCGACGCTGAGCACGGAGCCGTCGTCGAGGGTCAGCAGGTCCTGGCGCAGTTCCAGTTCGGCGTACTGTTCGCATTCGTTGCCCAACCGGTACTTGGATTGCGCGCCCGGCAGTTGGAAACATTGCTGCTTGCCACTGCCGGTCGACGTCCCCGCGCCGCTACGCAAGTAACCGGCAAACTCCAGAGCCTGAGCGCCGAACGGCAGGCTCAGACACGATGCAACGAGGCCCAGCTTTATTGTTGTTTTCATGAAGTACTCCGATATTTTTATTATGTTTGTGTGAAGCGCCCGGTGCTCCCACACCGGGAATTGACCTTCTGCTTCGCGTCGCGCGGGGCAGTTGCAACGACGTTCCAGCCGTCAGTCCTTGAGGTGCAGCACAAAGGATTCGTAAGGCCGCAACAGCAGCGGGCCCGTGCTGACCTGGCAATCGGGGTAGTTGCTGATCAGCAGGCGTTGTCGGGTAGCGGCGTTGAGGACGTGATCGGGCAGCTGGATTTCGCAGGGTTTGCCGTAGAAGTTGTTCAGCACCAGCAGGCGCTCGCCATGGCCTTCGCGCAGGTAGGCCCAGACCTGGAGGTGGCCCAGCAACAGTTCGCGGTAAACGCCGTCTTGAATCAGCGGTTCCTGGCGACGCAAGGCGATCAGGCTGCGGTAGTGATGCAGCACCGAATCCGGGTCATCCCGTTGGCTGTCGACGTTGATCTGCGCCGCGTTGGCCGGGATGCCGATCCACGGTTCGCCGCTGCTGAAACCGGCATGCTGGCGGGCACTCCACTGCATCGGCGTGCGCCCGTTGTCCCGCGACTTCTGCATGATCGCCGCCATGCTCGACGCCTCGGACTCACCGGCATCGCGCTTGAGGCGGTAGATGTTGAGGGTTTCGACATCGCGGTACTGCTCGATCGTGTCGAAGCCCGGATTGGTCATGCCCAACTCCTCGCCCTGGTACACATACGGCGTGCCCTGCAGGAAGTGCAGCGCCGTGGCGAGCATCTTGGCCGAGACCACACGATGCTCACCGTCATCCCCAAAGCGCGAGACCACCCGTGGCTGGTCGTGGTTACACCAGAACAGCGCGTTCCAACCGCCGCCGGCCTGCATGCCCAGTTGCCAGTCGGAAAAGATCTGCTTGAGCTGCAGGAAATCGAAGTCGGCCTTCACCCACTTCTGCAGGTTCGGGTAGTCGACTTTCAGGTGGTGGAAGTTGAAGGTCATCGACAGTTCTTTGGACTCCGGCCGCGAGTAGCGGATGCAGTGTTCCAGGCTGGTGGATGACATCTCGCCGACGTTGATCAGGTCATGGCCTGCGAAGACTTCGCGGTACATTTCCTGCAGGTACGCGTGTACGTTCGGACCGTCGGTGTAGAAACGCCGACCGTCGCTGGCGTCCTCGGGGAAATCGGCGGGCTTGGAGATCAGGTTGATCACATCCAGGCGGAAACCGCCGACGCCTTTGTCGCGCCAGAAACGCATCAGCTTGAACACCTCGGCGCGCACCTTGGGGTTGTCCCAATTCAGGTCGGCCTGGGTGTGATCGAACAGGTGCAGGAAGTACTGGCCGGTTTGCGCTTCGTATTCCCAGGCCGAGCCGCCGAATTTGGATTCCCAGTTGTTCGGCTGGTCGCGCCAGATGTAAAAGTCACGGTACGGGTTGTCGAGGCTGCTGCGCGCCTGCTGGAACCACTCGTGCTCGATGGAGGTGTGGTTGACCACGATGTCGAGCATCAACTTGATGCCGCGCTTGGCCGCTTCACTGATCAGTTGGTCGCAATCGGCCATGGTCCCGTAGCTCGGGTCGATGGCGTAGTAGTCGCTGATGTCGTAGCCGTTGTCGCGCTGCGGCGAGCGCAGGAACGGGGTGATCCACAGGCAGTCGACGCCCAGCCATTGCAGGTAGTCGAGTTTGTCCACGATACCCAGCAGGTCACCGGTGGCGTTACCCGCGTGGCTGTGAAAGCTTTTGGGGTAGATCTGGTAGATCACCGAGTGTTGCCAGTTTTGCATGGTGGGTTCCTTCAGTAAAATTGTGTACCCGCCGCTCGGGCCTCATCGGGAGCAAGCCCCCTCCCACAGGGGGAACGCATTCAACTGTGGGAGCGGGCTTGCTCGCGAACGCGGTAATTCAGGCAACGCGATACCCAGGCCGCACGATCTTCATGCTCAATGCACAGGTCAGAACAAACGGCACGACCATCGCGATGACCATCCCGATCACAAACATCGGGATGGCATGCGGCACGATCGAGATAAACCCGGGCAAGCCGCCGACCCCGATGGCCGAGGCCTGCACCTTGTTCAGCGACAGGAAAATGCTGCCCAGTGCCGAGCCCAGCAGCGCGGCATAAAACGGGAACTTGAAGCGCAGGTTCACGCCGAACATCGCCGGTTCAGTGATGCCGAAATACGCGGAGACAGCGGAAGTCGAGGCCATGCTTTTGTCCCGCGCATTGCGCGCCATGTAGAACACCGCCAGCGCGGCGCTGCCCTGGGCCAGGTTGGACATGACGATCATCGGCCAGATAAACGTGCCGCCCTGGGTGGAGATCAGTTGCAGGTCCACCGCCAGGAACATGTGGTGCATGCCGGTGATCACCAGCGGCGCATACAACAGGCCGAAAATCGCTCCGCCGAGCATCGGCGCCAGGTCAAACAGGGTGACCACGCCCTGGGTGATCAGGATGCCGAGGTGACGGGTCACCGGGCCGATGATCGCCAGCGCGAGCACGCCGGTGACGACGATGGTGGTGATCGGCACGACCAACAGTTGGATGGCATTCGGCACTCGCGCGCGCAGCCATTTCTCGATGACGCTCATCACATACGCCGCCATCAGGATCGGCAGGATCTGCCCCTGGTAGCCGACTTTCTCGATCTTGAACCATCCGAAAATATCGAAGTACGGCAGGCTCTGGCCATCGAGGCCGGCCACCGCCTTGCCGTAGTTCCAGGCGTTGAGCAGGTCCGGGTGGACCAGCATCAGGCCAAGCACGATGCCGAGGATTTCACTGCCGCCAAAACGCTTGGCCGCCGACCAGCCCACCAGCGCCGGCAGGAACACGAACGAGGTGTTGGCCATCAGGTTGATCAGGCTCCACAGGCCATCCAGGTTCGGGTAGGCCTCCAGCAGCGTCTTGCCCTCGATGAACATGCCCTTGGCGCCCATCAGGTTGTTCACGCCCATCAACAGGCCGGCGATGATCAACGCGGGCAGGATCGGCATGAACACATCGGAGAACACCCGCACCAGACGCTGCATGGCGTTGGTCTTGTCGGCGCCCTTCTTCTTGACGTCGGCGATGGTGGCGGCGGCGAGGCCGGTCTGTTCGCGCAGGGCGGCGTAGACCTTTTCCACTTCGCCGGGGCCGATCACCACCTGGAACAGGCCACCGGTAAAGAACGAGCCCTTGACCAGGTCGACTTGGTTCAACGCGCTGCCGTTGACCAGGCTCGGGTCCTTGAGCGCCAGGCGCAGGCGGGTCACGCAATGGGCGGCTTGCTCAAGATTATCGCGGCCCCCGAGGTGCTCGAGAATTTCGCGGGCGATGTTCGAATAGTCGTGGCTCATGCTTGGTTTCCACTTTGATTTTTTTATTTGGGGGGCAGTCATTGGCAGCACGCCGAAGGCAAAAGTACTCGTACAGACGAGTTAAAGCAACAACTCATCTGTACGAGTTACATATTGTCTATTTTTTCTGGATCAGGCCCCGCCACAGCCCACAGATTTCCATGGGCCCAATGGACAAACCCCAGCCGTGCCACTAAGGTTCCTGCCTTGAACGCAAACGCGGCACAGAGCCATCCCCATGAGCAAATACAACCAGATCTATACCGATCTGCTTGCCAACATCACCACCGAACGCCTGCAACGCGGCACCCGTCTTCCCTCTGAAACCGAACTGATGGATGCCTACCAGGCCAGTCGTGGCACCGTGCGGCGGGCCATCGAGCAGCTGCAGGAGCGTGGGTTTGCGCAGAAAATCCATGGCAAAGGCACGTTTGTGTTATCGCCCAACCCCATCGAGTTCCAACTGGGCGGCATCGTCAGCTTCCACGAAACCCACGCCGACCTGGGCGATGACGTCCACACCGACGTCGTCGAATTCACCCAGTTCCCGCTGGAAGGTTCGCTGCTGCAGCATATCGAGGCCGAACCCGGCACCCTGATCACCCGTATCAAACGGGTGCGGCGCATCGGCGGCAAACGGGTGATCCTCGACATCAACCACTTCGTCGCCGACCTGATCCCCGGCCTGGACCGCACCATCGCCGAGCAGTCGATCTACGCCTTCATCGAACAGACGTTGCAACTGCACATCAGCTACGCCCAACGCACCATCGAAGCCCTGCCCCGCGGCAAAGACGACCAGGCACACCTCGACCTCGAGGGGCAAAGCCATGTGATCGTGGTAAGCAACCAGACGTTTCTGCAGGACGGGCGGCAGTTTGAGTACACCGAGTCGCGGCATACGTTGGATAAGTTCTACTTTTCGGATATTGCGCGGCGCTAAGGCCGAGCGAAGCTCAAACGTAGCCGCGGGCCGCTATCGCGAGTAAGCCCGCTCCCACACTTTTGCTGCGGCGTTTGATTTATCGTGTTTCAGATGCGCAGAACCCCGGCACATGGCCGGGGTTCTGTTATTCAGCATCCACCTGCTAGGGCAGGATCATTCCCACTCAATCGTCGCCGGCGGCTTGCTCGACACGTCATACGTCACGCGCGAGATGCCTTCGATTTCATTGATGATACGGCCGCTGACGGTTTCCAGCAGTTCGTAAGGCAGGTGTGCCCAACGGGCGGTCATGAAGTCGATGGTTTCCACCGCACGCAGGGCCACGACCCAGGCGTAACGACGGCCGTCGCCGACCACGCCCACCGATTTCACCGGTTGGAACACTACGAACGCCTGGCTGACTTTGTGATACCAGTCGGCCTTGCGCAGTTCTTCGATGAAGATGTGGTCGGCGCGACGCAGCAGGTCGGCGTATTCCTTCTTCACTTCACCGAGGATCCGCACGCCCAGGCCCGGGCCCGGGAATGGGTGGCGGTAGACCATGTCGTAGGGCAGGCCCAGTTCCAGGCCGAGACGGCGGACTTCGTCCTTGAACAGCTCACGCAGCGGTTCGACCAGCTTGAGGTTCATTTCCTCGGGCAGGCCACCCACGTTGTGGTGGGACTTGATCACGTGGGCCTTGCCGCTCTTGGCGCCGGCCGACTCGATCACGTCGGGGTAGATGGTGCCCTGGGCGAGGTACTTGATGTTGTCCAGTTTGTTGGACTGGGCATCGAATACGTCGATGAAGGTGCGGCCGATGATCTTGCGCTTCTTCTCCGGGTCGGACTCGCCGGCCAGGTTGTTCAGGAACTGATCTTCAGCGTTGGCGCGGATCACCTTGACGCCCATGTTCTCGGCGAACATGGCCATCACTTGCTCGCCTTCGTGCAGGCGCAGCAGGCCGTTGTCGACGAATACGCAGGTCAGTTGGTCGCCAATGGCCTTGTGCAGCAGCGCGGCAACCACGGAGGAGTCAACGCCGCCGGACAGGCCGAGCAGGACGTTGTCGGTGCCGACCTGGGCACGCACGTGGGCGATGGCGTCTTCAGCGATTTTCGACGGGGTCCACAGGGCTTCACACTCGCAGATATCGAGGATGAAGCGCGACAGGATGCGCCCGCCTTGCTTGGTGTGGGTCACTTCCGGGTGGAACTGCACGCCGTAGTAACCACGCTCGTCGTTGAACATGCCGGCGATCGGGCAGCTCGGGGTGCTGGCCAGGATGTGGAAGTCTTGCGGCATCTTGGTGACTTTGTCACCGTGGCTCATCCACACGTCGAGGCCGAACAGGCCGTCGGCGTCGACGTGGTCTTCGATGCCGTCCAACAGGCGGCTCTTGCCGACCACGTCGACACGGGCATAACCGAATTCACGCAGCTCGGAACCTTCAACCTTGCCGCCCAACTGCTCGGCCATGGTCTGCATGCCATAGCAGATACCGAACACGGGCACGCCCAGGTCGAATACGGCTTGCGGGCAGCGCGGGCTGTTGGCTTCGTGTACCGACTCGGGGCCGCCGGCGAGGATGACGCCTTTCGGTGCGAATTCGCGGATCGCTGCGTCGTCCATGTCGAACGGATGCAGTTCGCAGTACACGCCGATTTCACGCACGCGACGGGCGATCAGTTGGGTGTACTGGGAACCGAAATCGAGGATCAGGATACGGTGGGCGTGAATGTCGAGGGCCATGAGATCAGTCTCGTCTAATGAATCAGAAACAACTCGGGGCTGAATAAGACAGCCCCGGTTACTTAACTTTATGCTGGAAGCCTCAACCTACGCGGTAGTTTGGCGCTTCCTTGGTGATCTGCACGTCATGGACGTGGGATTCGGCCATACCGGCGCCGGTGATCCGCACGAACTCTGGCTTGGTACGCATTTCGTCGATGTTGGCGCTACCGGTGTAGCCCATCGAGGAACGCAGGCCGCCCATCAGTTGATGGATGATCGCGCTCAGGGTGCCTTTGTACGGCACACGGCCTTCGATGCCTTCCGGAACGAGTTTCTCGGCGCCTGCCGAAGAGTCCTGGAAGTAACGGTCGGAAGAACCTTGCGCCTGGGACATGGCGCCCAGCGAACCCATGCCGCGGTAAGCCTTGTACGAACGCCCCTGGAACAGTTCGATCTCGCCCGGGGCTTCTTCAGTACCGGCGAACATCGAGCCCATCATCACGCAGGAAGCACCGGCGACGATGGCCTTGGACAGGTCACCGGAGAACCGGATACCGCCGTCGGCGATCAACGGAACGCCCGTGCCTTCGAGGGCCTCGGCGACGTTGGCGATGGCGCTGATTTGCGGCACGCCCACACCGGCGACGATACGCGTGGTGCAGATCGAGCCAGGGCCGATACCGACCTTGACCGCATCCGCGCCCGCTTCGGCCAGGGCCTTGGCGGCAGCGCCGGTGGCGATGTTGCCGCCGATCACCTGGACTTCAGGGAAATTCTGTTTGACCCAGCGAACGCGGTCGATCACGCCCTTGGAGTGACCGTGAGCGGTGTCGACCACCACCACGTCCACACCGGCAGCAACCAGGGCCGCTACGCGATCACCGGTGTCTTTACCGGTGCCGACTGCCGCGCCGACGCGCAGACGACCTTGGTCATCCTTGCTGGCCAGCGGGTAAGCCTTGGCTTTTTCGATGTCGTTGACGGTCATCATGCCCTTGAGGGCGAACTTGTCGTCGACGATCAGCACGCGCTCGATGCGGTGCTTGTGCAGCAATTCGCGCACGTCGTTCTTGTTGGCGCCTTCCTTGACCGTGACCAGACGCTCTTTAGGCGTCATCACTTCGCGGACGGTGACTTCAAGACGGTTCTCGAAACGCACGTCACGGGAGGTGACGATGCCGACGAGGTCACCATTGTGCAGCACCGGCACGCCGGAGATGTTGTGCAGACGGGTCAGTTCGAACAGGTCGCGCACGGTGGCGTCAGCGTCGATGGTGATCGGATCTTTCACCACACCGGCTTCATAACGCTTGACCTTGCGCACTTCGGCAGCTTGCTGCTCGACGGTCATGTTCTTGTGGATGATGCCGATACCGCCTTCCTGAGCCATGGCGATGGCCAGACGGGCTTCGGTGACGGTATCCATGGCAGCGGAAACCAGGGGAATATTCAGCTCGATGCCACGGGTTAGGCGGGTCTTGAGACTGACTTCGTTAGGAAGCACCTCGGAATAACCGGGCACTAGGAGAATGTCGTCGAATGTCAGAGCTTCTTGGCTGATACGCAGCATCGCGGGGGCTCCCGAGCGGGAAAATGGAAGCGCGCCATTATACTCAGACACCCCTCAGGTCTCAACGTAAAACTCTGACAAACTTGGTAATACTGATAGATGGAGAAAAGATGCTGCTTTTCTGTAGGAGCGAGCTTGCTCGCGAAGAACACCAAGACACCGCGTTCAACCAGACTACCCGGATTATCGTTGACGGTTTTCGCGAGCAAGCTCGCTCCTACAAAGGGTTGAGCTTGCAGCCTACAACTCGACTTTGACCCAACTGATCTTCTGGTCCAACCAATCGGCAAATTCGTCGATAAAGCTCTGCTTGAACCCCGCCTCCGCCCAGTTGTTGAAGATGAATCCGAGGTTGGAAAACCCACATTCCTGCAGGAACAGAAAACCGTTGATGTCATCCTCATGCCCACACAGCGGGCAGGTGAAGTTGTCGGTGTGGCCGGGCATCCACTCTTCCAGGCTGTCGAACAGCGCCTCGCCGATTTCCTTGAGGCATTCCGGGCAGCCGGCTTCTTCGAGAAAACCCTTGGCCGGTGTATAGATGCAACGCTTGTAGATGATTTCCAGGCCATTGACGGGTTCGTTGAACGGCAGCGCATCCGGGTGCAGCACCACGGCGCGGGCGCCGTCGGCCAGGGCGTAGGCCATGCGGTTGCCGGTGCGCCCGCAGGTGGTCAGCTCTTCCTTGATGATGTTCTTGCGCACCAGCCAGCGCACGATCGCCCGGGCACGGGGTTCGTGGACGGGCAAGGTGGAGATTTTCGGGACAAGGATGCTTTGGGAATTCATGGGAGCCCTGCGGTATGACGTCTGGCGCCGTCGCGGGCAAGCCCGGCTCCCACCTTGCAATGCGATCGACTGTGGGAGCGGGCTTGCTCGCGAAGAAGCCCTGAAGGCAGGCAGCTTAATCCCTGCCCGACACAGGTCAAGTACTCAGGTACCGCCCAATCAAGGCAATGCCACTGGCCAGCACCAGCCACGTGACCAATCGCACAAACGCCTCACGGGACATGCGCAGCGTCAGCCGCCGCCCACACCACAACCCCAGGGCCATCGCCGGCAGCAGGCAAACCGCCAGCAGCAACAGCGGCATGTCGGCATACACCCCGGCGATCAGGAACAGGCTCAGGCGCACCACGGTGCTGCAACTGATCAACGCGCTTTGCGTGGCGCGCGCGGCGTCCTTGGGCAAACGACTGCTCAAGTAGATCGCATATAGAAAGCCGCCACTGCCGAACAACGCACCGAACAAACCGCCGACGGTGCCCATGGGAACCGCCCAGCCCGCCGCCAGTTGCGCCGGCCGGGCCTTCACCGCCAAGGTGTAAATCGCGTAGGCGCTGATAAACAACCCCATCAACAACAGCAACAGATCCGAATGCAGGTTGAGCAAAAACACCACGCCCAGGGTGCAACCGATCGCCATGCACGGCAGCAGTCGCAACAGCTCCGGCTTGTCCACATCCCGTCGCGATTGCAGCAGGTTGCCGAAGGCCGCGATAAAATCCAGCAACACCAGCAGCGGGATGATCTTCGACAGCGGCATGAACATAAGCAGGATCGGCCCCGCCACCAGCGCCGTACCGAACCCGGCGATGCCAAACACGATATAGGCCACCGCAACGCCCAGGCCGATCACCAGCCAATCTGTACCGCCAAACGACCACTGACTCATCAGCTCAACCGGGCTCATGGGTAATTCCTTGAAAGAGATGTCCATCACTTTAGCCATCGGTGAGAGTTGCGACTAATATCTTCAAAGCCCTCCACCCATCTCGAAAAGGCATGACGTGTGATTTCCACCCGCCAACTGCGCTACTTCGTCGAAATCGCCGACAGCGGCAGCTTCAGCGCCGCCGCCGAGCGCCTGTTTGTCGCGCAATCGGCCCTGAGCCGGCAGATCAAAGAACTGGAAAACCAACTGCACACCCCGTTGTTCGAACGCACCGCGCGCCAGCCTCGGCTGACCGCCGCCGGTGAAGCCTTCTACCCGCGGGCGCGCAACCTGCTGAGTGAACTGCACAAGGCCAGCGAGATGGCGACGCAAGTGGGTAACGGCCAGGTCGGCACCCTGCGCTTGAGCCATTCGAGCACCGTGCCGATGAGCGGCGCGCTGCTGCGCGGCATCAGCACCTGGCTGGAGCGCTGCCCCGGCGTATCGATGGATATCGCCAAACTGTCCTCCGAAGCCCAACTCGAAGAAATTGCCGACGGTCGCCTGGACGTCGGCCTACTGCGCCTGCCGGTGCTACGCCAGCGCGAAGGCGTGCGTGTGGTGCCTTTATACAGTGAGCAGTTACTGCTGGCCGTACCGCCGAACCACGCGCTAGCCCGCTGCCAGGCACCGGTCGAATTGGCCCAACTCAAGGACGAAGCGTTTATCTCGGTCCCCCACCCCCAGCGCGGCGGGCTGAGCTATCTGTCGGCCGAGTTGTGCATGCGTGCCGGATTTTTCCCCAAGGCTGCACGGGTCATGTCGCGCAAGACCACGCAGTTGCAGTTGATCCAGGCCGGCTTCGGTATTGCCTTGTTACCAAAATCGATGCAGGACATCGCCCCGGCCGCCGTGCATTTTTTACCCCTGGCCGACCCGGACTGCCTGAGTACCGTGGCCCTGGCCTGCCCGCACACACCGAGCGCGTTGGTGGAGCAATTCTGCCAAACCTTGCGCGAATGCCTATAAACTGCCGCCCATGATTAAAGATCCCTCTCCATGATTAAAGATCCGTTCGCCCGCCTGGGCCTGGACCGCGAGGTCCTGACTGTCAGCCAACTCAACGGCCGTGCGCGGGTGTTGCTGGAAGACGTGTTCACCAATATCTGGGTCGAAGGCGAGATCTCCAACCTCGCCCGCCCGGCTTCCGGCCATGTGTACTTCACCCTCAAGGACAGCGGCGCCCAAGTGCGTTGCGCGCTGTTCCGGCAGAACGCCGCACGGGTGCGCCAGACCTTGAAGGACGGCCTGGCGGTGAAAGTGCGCGGCAAGGTCTCGCTGTTCGAGGGCCGTGGCGACTATCAACTGATCCTCGACACCGTCGAGCCCGCCGGCGATGGCGCGCTGCGCCTGGCCTTCGATGCGCTGAAGGAAAAACTCAGCGCCGAAGGCCTGTTCAGCGCCGACCGCAAGGTGGCGTTGCCGGCCCATCCGCAGCGCATCGGCATTATCAGCTCGCCGACCGGCGCGGTGATCCGCGACATCATCAGCGTGTTCCGCCGCCGCGCGCCGCAGGTGCAGCTCACCTTGATCCCCACGGCCGTACAAGGTCGCGAAGCGGTGGCGCAGATCGTGCGCGCGCTGAAGCTGGCCGACGCGCGTGGCTTCGACGCATTGATCCTGGCCCGTGGCGGCGGCTCGCTGGAAGACCTCTGGTGCTTCAACGAAGAAGCCGTGGCCCGGGCGGTGGATGCTTGCGTGACGCCGATCGTCAGCGCCATCGGCCATGAGACTGATGTGTCGATCAGCGACTTTGTCGCCGACGTGCGCGCGCCGACACCGTCTGCCGCCGCAGAACTGCTGGCTCCGGACGCCAGCAACCTGGTGCGCCAGGTCGACAGCCTGCACCGCCGCCTGGTGATGCTGATGCGCAACCGGCTGAGCCACGACCGCCTGCGCCTCGAAGGCATGGCCCGCCGCCTGCGCCACCCCGGCGAACGTCTGCGCCAACAGGCCCAGCGCCTGGATGACCTGGACATGCGCCTGCGCCGCGCCTTCGAACGCAGCCTCAACACCCGCCGCGAACGCTTGATCCGCCTGGAAACCCGCCTCGCCGGCCAACACCCCGGCCGCCAACTGGCCTTGCTGCGCCAACGCCTGGACAGCCTCGCCGAACGCCTGCCCCGCGCCATGCGCGAAGGCCTCAAGGCGCGCCGCCTGCAACTGCAAAGCCAGGTGCAGACGCTGCAAGTGGTCAGCCCGCTGGCGACTCTCGGCCGCGGCTACAGCATCCTGCTCGACGAGCGCGGCCAGGCGATTCGCAATGCCGCGCAGACCCACACCGGCCAGCGCCTGACTGCGCGCCTCGGTGAAGGCCAATTGCAAGTGCGGGTGGAAGACAACCACCTGACACCCGTCACCCTTTCGTTATTGGATTGATCGATGCCACGTTTTTTCAGCCTGTTGATGCTGCTGTGCCTGACCGTCAACGCCCACGCCGACAGCTTCATCATCCGGGCCTTGAACAAGCCGGTGCCCGGCGGTGTGGCCGTCGTCGACCTCGGCCCCGCGGCGACCGCGCCGAAAGCCACCTACCAGGGCAAGCCGGTCCTGGTGGTCAAGGAGCAGGCCAACTGGCTGGCGATTGTCGGCATTCCGTTGACGGTCAAACCGGGCAACGAACGCATCAGCAGCGGCGGGCGCAACCTGCCGTTTATCGTCGGCTACAAGCAGTACCCGGAACAGCGCATCACCCTGAAGAACAAAAGCCAGGTCAACCCCGCCCCGGCGCAACTCAAACGCATCGAGGCCGAGCTGGCGGTGCAGATCAAGGCTTACCGCAGTTTCAGCCCTAACCTGCCAAGCAACCTGCTGCTGGACAAACCGGTCAACGGGCCGCTGTCGAGCAAGTTCGGCGTGCGTCGCTTCTTCAACGGCGAAGAACGCAATCCGCATTCAGGCCTGGATTTCGCCGTCCCCGCCGGCACACCGATCAAGACCCCGGCGGCGGGCAAGGTGATCCTGACCGGCAACTACTTCTTCAACGGCAACACCGTGTTCGTCGACCACGGCCAGGGCTTTATCAGCATGTTCTGCCATATGTCGAAGATCGATGTCAGCGCGGGCCAGCAACTGGCACGCGGCGCGGTGGTGGGCAAGGTCGGCGCGACGGGTCGCGCGACCGGGCCGCATATGCACTGGAATGTCAGCCTGAACGATGCACGGGTGGATCCCGCGATCTTTATCGGCGCATTTCAACCTTGACCGACTCGATTGCGCAGCCGATAAAGGCTGCGCAATTAAAACCAGCCTCAGACTATTTACCAAGCATATAATCTCGTTTCCTACGCCCACAGAAGAACTTATCTCAATTTTTCTGGACTACTTGCCATCTTTCACCCCGGCGGTTAGGGTTGAGCTTATGAAAACCTCTCACACACTCATTTTGCTCCGCCAGCACCGCAGCCTGTGCCTTGTCAGCGCACGACTGCCAGGCTGAATCGATCTGCCTCGTCCCTTGTTTTATACCCCATAACAATTTTCCGGCAGGCCGCCCTTTTTCGGCCCCTCCACCAAAGGATTTCCCGATGAGCATGCTCAAAGACCCGTCTTCGAAGTACCGCGCGTTTCCGACCATCGATATTCCGGACCGCACCTGGCCGTCGAAAACCATCACCACCGCGCCGATCTGGTGCAGCTCCGACCTGCGTGATGGCAACCAGTCGCTGATCGAACCGATGGATGCAGTGAAAAAACTGCGCTTCTGGAAGACCCTGGTCGCCGTCGGCGTGAAGGAAATCGAAGCCTCGTTCCCGGCCGCTTCGCAAACCGACTTCGACTTCGTCCGCACCCTGATCGAAGGCAACCACATCCCCGAGGACACCACCATCCAGGTGCTGACCCAGGGCCGTGAAGACTTGATCGAGCGCACCTTCGAATCCCTGCGCGGCGCGAAAAAAGCCATCGTCCACCTGTACAACGCCACCTCGCCGTCCTTCCGTCGCATCGTGTTCAACCAGGACAAGGACGGGATCAAGGCCATCGCGGTCAACGCGGCCAAGCTGTTCGTCAAATACGCCGCCCAGCAGCCGGAAACCCAGTGGACGTTCGAATACTCGCCAGAGACCTTCAGCGCCACCGAACTGGAATTCGCCAAGGAAGTGTGTGACGCAGTGATCGAGGTGTGGAACCCGACGCCCGAGCACAAGATGATCCTCAACCTGCCGGCCACCGTTGAATGCGCCACGCCGAACATCTATGCCGACCAGATCGAGTGGTTCGGTCGTCATGTCAACCGTCGTGACAGCGTGATCATCAGCCTGCACACCCACAACGACCGTGGCACCGGCGTAGCCGCCACCGAATTGGGCCTGATGGCCGGCGCCGACCGTGTCGAAGGCTGCCTGTTCGGCAACGGCGAGCGTACCGGTAACGTCGACCTGGTCAACGTGGCGTTGAACCTCTACACCCAGGGCGTGAACCCTGAGCTGGACTTCTCCGACATCGACGGCGTACGCAAAGTGGTCGAGGAATGCAACCAGATCCAGGTGCATCCACGTCACCCGTATGTCGGCGACCTGGTACACACCGCATTCTCCGGCTCCCACCAGGACGCAATCCGCAAGGGCTTCGCCCAGCAGAAACCCGACGCCCTGTGGGAAGTGCCGTACTTGCCGATCGACCCGGCCGACATCGGCCGCAGCTACGAGGCGGTGATCCGGGTGAACAGCCAGTCGGGCAAAGGCGGCATCGCCTACCTGCTGGAGCAGGAATACGGCATCAGCTTGCCGCGTCGCATGCAGATCGAGTTCAGCCAAGTGGTTCAGGCCGAAACCGACCGCGTGGGCCTGGAGATGAGCGCTTCGCAGATTCACGCGCTGTTGCAGCGTGAATACCTGCAAGCCAACACGCCCTACGCGCTGGTCAGCCATCGTCTGCAGGAAGAAAACGGTAACAGCACCGTGGAAGTGGAAGTCTCGGGCAAAGGCCAGGGCGAAACCAACCTGCGCTGGCACGGCAAGGGCAACGGCGCGCTCGAAGCCCTGGTCGCCAGCCTGCCGATTGGCGTGGAAATCATGGACTACAACGAACACGCGATCGGTGCCGGCACCAACGCCAAGGCTGCGGCCTACATCGAGCTGCGAGTGAACGGTGAGCGTCCGGTGCATGGCGTGGGCATTGATGAAAACTTCACCACGGCCAGCTTCAAGGCGGTATTCAGCGCCCTGAACCGCTCGTTGAGCCATCTGGAAGCGAAAGCGGCGTAAACACTGAGCGCTGACATGCAAAAGGCCCCTGGGTGAGAACTCAGGGGCCTTTTTTGTTGGGCTTTGGATGTGTGTGGTCTGTTGGGGCCTCATCGCGGGCAAGCCCACTCCCACATTTTGACCGTGTTCGGCTCGAATGTGGGAGTGGGCTTGCCCGCGATAGCGGTATGTCAGACAAACTGAAAAGTATCGGCATCCAGGTTCGCCGGAAATTTGCTGCGGTAAGCCGCCAATTCATCCGCTTTGAGGCACACCGTAAACACCCCGTCCGCCTCCCCCGCACTCAACAGGCTCTCACCCTGGAAGTCCAGCACCTGGCTATCCCCGGTATAAGCGAAGCCTTTGCCGTCGGTACCCACCCGATTCACCGCCGCCACATAACACAGGTTCTCGATCGCCCGCGCCGGCAGCAACCGGTTCCAATGCTGGCGTCGCGCCCCCGGCCAGTTGGCGGTGTACAGCAGCAGGTCGGTATCCTGGGCGTCACGACTCCACACCGGAAAGCGCAGGTCGTAGCAAATCAATGGGCGAATACGCCAGCCCTTTATCTCGAACAGCACCTGGCGCTCGCCGGGCGTGTAGTGATTGTGCTCGCCGGCCATGCGGAACAGGTGGCGCTTATCGTAATGCAGCACCTCGCCATCCGGCCGCGCCCATAACAGGCGGTTGCGGTGGCTGCCGTCGGCGGCCTGGATGATCACACTGCCGGTGATCACCGCGTTGTACTTCGCCGCCTGGCTCTGGAGCCAGCGATGGGTCGAGCCATTTTCCGGTTCGGCCTGGGTGGCCGAGTCCATGGAGAAACCGGTGGTGAACATCTCCGGCAGGATGATCAGGTCAGCGCCACGAGCCTGTTCCAGCAACAGTTCGAAGTGATCGAGGTTGGCCTGGCGGTTGTGCCAGGCCAGGCTGGTCTGGACCAGGGCGATGTTCAGGTCGGGTAGTGCATTCAGATCACGCATAGTTTCTCAGCTGCTTGTTGCAGCGTCTCCTCGCGTTTGGCAAAGCACAGGCGCACCAGGCGCTGGCCTTGGGGTGGATGCTGGTAGAACACCGAAACCGGGATCGTCGCTACGCCATGCTCGCGGGTCATCCACAACGACATGGCGACGTCATCCAGGTCTGGGCGAATCGCTGAATAATCCACCAGTTGGAAGTAAGTACCGGTGACCCGGGTAAAGCTGAAACGCGACGGCGTCAACAGGTCGCAGAACAGGTCGCGCTTGGCCTGGTAAAAGGCCGGCAGTTCTTCGACGTGTTCCGGGTGTTCGGCCATGAAGTCTGCCAACGCGTACTGCAGCGGGGTCACGCCGCAAAAGTTGACATATTGATGCACCTTGCGCAATTCGACGGTCAGTGCCGGTGGCGCGACCACGTAGCCGGTTTTCCAGCCGGTGACGTGATAGGTCTTGCCGAAGGAACTGACCACGAACGCACGTTGATACAGTTCTTCGTGGGCCAGCACGCTGACATGAGGCACACCGTCAAACACCAGATGTTCGTAGACCTCATCGCTGACCAGGTAAATATCGCGGTCGCGGATCAAGGCCGCCAACAGGTCCAGCTCGGCGCGGCTGATCAGTGCGCCGGTGGGGTTATGCGGCGTGTTCAGGATGATCATGCGCGTGCGCGCAGACAACGCCGCCTGGATCTTTTCAAAGTCGAGGCTGAAGTTTTCCAGGTTCAGTTGCACATGCACACAGCGACCGCCGGCCAACTCGACCGAAGGCTCATAACTGTCGTAGCACGGGTCGAACACGATGACCTCATCGCCGCTGCGGATCACCGCCTGGATCGCGCAGAAGATCGCCGCCGTGGCTCCGGGCGTGATCGTCACTTCGCTGTCGGGGCTGACCGTGGCGCCATAGCTGCGCGCGATCTTGGCCGCCACTTGCTGGCGCAGGGCTGGCAGGCCGGTCATCGGTGCGTATTGGTTATGGCCGCTGGCGACATGCTTGCCCACGGCATCGAGCAAACCCTGCGGGCCATTGAAGTCAGGGAAGCCCTGGGACAGGTTGAGCGCGCCGGTTTCGGCAGCGAGTTGCGACATGGTGGTGAAAATGGTCGTGCCGACATTTGGCAGCTTGCTGTTGATCATCGGAGGCCCCTGCAGGTGAACCGCAAGTTTTAAGCTGCCAACTGCATCGGGTCAAGGCGCAAACCACCGCGCACAAAAAAGGGCCCGTAAAGAGCCCTTTTTGCGAGGTCGGAATCAGCGCTTGTCGCGGCGCTTCTTGTCGGCCTTCTTGTGGTGAGTCATCAAACGACGCTTCTTGTTCACCTGACGGTCAGTCAGTGTGTTCTTGTTGCCTTCGTATGGGTTCTCGCCACCCTTGAACTCGATGCGGATCGGCGTACCGACCAGCTTCAAGACACGGCGGTAGGTGTTTTCCAGGTAACGCACGTAGGATTTAGGCACCTTCTCGATCTGGTTACCGTGGATCACGATAATCGGCGGGTTGGCACCACCCAAGTGGGCGTAACGCAGCTTGATCCGGCGGTTGTTGACCATCGGCGGTGCGTGCTCGCCGACCGCGTCTTCGAGGATCTGGGTCAGACGGTTGGTCGGCCAGCGGGTGACCGCGGACTTGAACGAGTTCTGTACGGACGCGTAGAGGTTGCCCACGCCGGTACCGTGCAGTGCCGAGATAAAGTGGATATCGGCGAACTCGACGAAGAACAGACGACGCTGCAGTTCGATCTTGACGAAATCGCGCTCGCTCGGCGTCATGCCGTCCCACTTGTTGATCGCGATCACCAGCGCCCGACCAGCCTCAAGGGCGAAGCCCAGCAGGTTGAGGTCGTGGTCCACCACGCCTTCGCGGGCGTCCATCACGAAGATCACCACGTTGGCGTCTTTGATCGCCTGCAGGGTTTTCACCACGGAGAACTTTTCAACTTCCTCGTGGATCTTGCCGCGCTTGCGCACACCAGCGGTGTCGATCAGCGTGTACTTCTCGTCGTTACGCTCGAACGGGATGTAGATACTGTCGCGAGTAGTGCCGGGCTGGTCATACACGATGACCCGGTCTTCACCGAGCATACGGTTGACCAGGGTCGACTTGCCGACGTTGGGACGGCCGATGATGGCGATCTTGATACCGTCTTTTTCGCTCGGGCCCGGAATGCGCTTGGCTTCCTCACCTTCGGCGACGACCTCTTCTTCGCCCTCTTCTTCCTCGGCGTCATCCTTAGGGAAGTCGCGCAGGGCGATTTCCAACATCTGGGTGATGCCGCGACCGTGGGCACCGGCGATCGGGATCGCGTCGCCCAGGCCCATCGGGCTGAATTCGGCACGGGCCATTTCAGGATCGATGTTGTCGATCTTGTTGGCGACCACGTAGGAACGCTTGTTGCGCTTGCGCAGGTGCTCGCCGATCATCTGGTCGGCAGCGGTGTAGCCCGCGCGGGCGTCCACCAGGAACAACACGACATCGGCTTCTTCAATGGCCAGCAGCGACTGCTCGGCCATCTTTTCATCCATGCCATGCTCATCACCGGAGATACCACCGGTGTCGACAATAATGTAGGAGCGCCCTTGCCACTTTGCCTCACCGTATTGGCGATCACGGGTCAGACCGGACAAGTCGCCGACAATGGCGTCGCGAGTCCTGGTCAGGCGGTTGAACAAGGTGGACTTGCCGACGTTAGGTCGGCCCACCAGGGCGATTACGGGAACCATGCGGCTCTCCACTTCGTTATTTCAGAAAATACAAAAGCCGCTGCAAGGCAGCGGCTGGTGCTCGGGGCGGCATTTGAAATGCCACATACCCTGCCCGACACTGGTTCCTGTAGGAGCGAGCTTGCTCGCGAAAAACCTGAGGACGCCGCGTTTATCCAGAAACCCGCGTGAGCGTTGACGTCCTTCGCGAGCAAGCTCGCTCCTACATTAAGCAATGAAGCAGGGCCGCCTGGGGGTAACCCCAAGCATAGTCAAACCTTTACTTGATGGTCAGGGCTTCCAGCTTGCCGCTGTTGCCAAACACATAAAGCATGTTACCCACGACCAGCGGACGCGCACGCAGGCCGTCGCTGTCGATGCGCTCGCGACCCACAAAGCGACCGTCTACCTGGCTCAGCAGGTGCAGGTAGCCTTCGAAGTCGCCTACCGCTACGTAGCTGGAGAACACTTCCGGTGCCGACAGTTGACGGCGGGCCAGAGAGTCGTTGCTCCACAGCGCAGTGGTAGAACGTTCGTCGACACTTTCAACGGTGCCAGACGACAGGCTTACGTAGACGCTGCCAAACCCTTGGGCGACACCGGCGTAGCTGGAAGCATCACGCTGCCAGTTGACGCGACCGCTTTGCAGGTCCAGTGCCGCGACACGGCCCTGGTAGGTAGCGACGTAGAGGGTTTCGCCGGACAGCAGCAAGCCACCGTCGATGTCGACGACGCGATCCAGTTCCGAACGACCTTGCGGGATCGCCACACGCGTTTCCCAGATCGGCACGCCGTTCTGGGTATTCAGGGCGACCACTTTACCGGTCGACAGTCCCGCAACGGCCAGATTATTGGTCACAACCGGACCACTGGTACCGCGCAGGGTCAGCACCGCAGGGGTGCTGTCGTACAACCAGCGCTGGGCGCCGGTGCTGGCGTCGAGGCCGATCACACGGTCGTCCTGGGTTTGCACCACGACGATGTCGCCGTTGGTGGCAGGCGGTGCGAGAACTTCACTGGTCACGCGAGCGCGCCATTTCTCTTCACCGGTGCTGGAGTCCAGCGCCACGACTTCGCCCTTGAGCGTGCCGAGCATGACCATGCCGTAACCCACGCCGACGGCGCCGGATACAGGCAGTTCGAGGTCTTTCTTCCACTTCACGTCGCCGTTCATGCGATCCATGGAGATCACCACGCCGGTCACGTCAGCGGCTACAATGTTGTCACCGTCGATTGCCGGTACCAACATGTTGTAGGTTTCGCCCTGACCGTCACCGATGGAGCGGCTCCACTGCTTTTGCAGGACCACTTCTTCCTTGAAGCTGGTCAGCTCGGCCGGAGGCAGTTCTTTTTTACTGTTGCTGCTGCAACCCGCGGCCAGAACGGCCAGAGCCAGCAATGCTGCATGTTTCCAACGGATCACGTCACGCATCCCCTTTGGCCAAGTCGTCGAGCTTGATTTGTAAGCCACCGACCGCCGCTTCATCAGACAGCGCCGCCTTGGCTTTTTTGTACGCAGCATTGGCTTCGTCGGTACGACCCAATTGGACCAACAGGTCACCCTTGAGCTCTTCGCGAGTGGCTACAAATGCCTTGTCAGCGTCGCCGTCGAGCAGTTTGAGTGCTTCGTCGGCCTTGTTCTGTGCCGCCAATACCTGAGCCAGGCGCTGACGTGCGATTTCACCCAGGGTCGGGTTGGTCGGCTTGTCGGCGATGGCCTTCAGTTCGGCGACGGCGTCATCCAGCTTGCCGGTGTCGACCGCGACTTTCGCGACGAACAGGCTACCGTATTGGGCGTAGGTGCTACCGCCAAATTCGCTCTTGAGCTTGCCGGCCAGGTCTGCCACTTGCGCAGGATCGGGCTTGCCGCTCGGCGTCAGCGTGCTTTCCAGCAATTGCTGATAGAGGATCGAGGCGCCTTGGGACTGGTTGGCCTGATACTTGTGCCAGGCTTGCCAGCCGAACACCACCACTAAAGCCAGCAGGCCGCCGGTAACCAGGGGCTTGCCGTTACGCTGCCACCAGTCCTTGAACTCGGCCAGCTGCTCATCATCAGTACTCGACACCCCAACACTCCTTAATCGCTAAATTCGGCTGTTCGACAGCTTCAACCCTGCACGACGCAGGTGGCCAAGTGCGCGGCGAGCGCATCAAAGGCAATGTTCTGTTGCTCGCCCTGGCCACGCAGGGGTTTGAAACCTATCACTTGCTGGGCCAATTCGTCATCGCCGAGGATCAGTGCGTACAGCGCACCGCTCTTGTCGGCCTTCTTGAACTGGCTCTTGAAGCTGCCGGCGCCGGCATTGATCTGCAGGCGCAGGTTCGGCAACTGGTCGCGCACTTTTTCGCTCAGGGCCAGGGCAGCCAGTTCGGCGGCCTCGCCAAAGGCGCACAGGTACACATCCACCTGACGGGAGATTTCTTCCGGAACCTGTTCCAGGGTTTCCAGCAGCAGGATCAGGCGCTCGATACCCATGGCAAAACCCACGCCGGGGGTCGGCTTGCCGCCCATCTGCTCGACCAGGCCATCATAACGGCCACCGGCACACACGGTGCCCTGGGCGCCGAGCTTGTCGGTGACCCACTCGAACACGGTCTTGCTGTAGTAATCGAGGCCGCGCACCAGTTTCGGGTTGATCACGTAAGGAATCCCGGCGGCTTCCAGGCGCGCCTTGAGCCCCTCGAAGTGGGTGCGGGATTCGTCGTCCAGGTAATCGGCCATCTTCGGCGCATTGACCAGCACGGCCTGCGTGTCGGCGTTCTTGGTATCGAGGACGCGCAACGGGTTGGTTTTCAGACGGCGCTGGCTGTCTTCGTCCAACTTGTCCAGGTGGGCAGACAGGTACTCGACCAGGGCGATGCGATAGCGGCCCCGGGACTCACTGGTGCCCAGGCTGTTGAGTTCAAGCTTGACCGCATCGCGGATGCCCAGCAGGCCCCACAGGCGCCAGGTCAGCACGATCAGTTCGGCGTCGATGTCCGGACCGTCGAGGTTGAACACTTCCAGGCCGATCTGGTGGAACTGGCGATAACGGCCTTTCTGCGGGCGCTCGTGGCGGAACATCGGCCCGATGTACCACAGCTTCTGCGGCTGGCCACCGCCGGTGAGGCCATGCTCGAGCACGGCGCGCACGCACGCGGCGGTGCCTTCCGGACGCAAGGTCAGGGAATCACCGTTGCGGTCTTCGAAGGTGTACATCTCTTTTTCAACGATGTCGGTCACTTCACCGATGGAGCGCTTGAACAGCTCGGTGAACTCGACGATCGGCATACGGATCTGTTTGTAACCGTAGTTATCCAGCAGACGCGCAACGGTGTTCTCGAAGTAGCGCCACAGCGGCGTCTGCTCCGGAAGGATGTCGTTCATGCCACGAATGGCTTGCAGAGACTTGCTCACATCTATTCCTTAAATTCGCTGGATCAGCCGCGCGCGATAACTGCAGCGTCAGCCTCGACCTTTTCGGCCGCTTTCTGGCGGATCAGTCTTTCGAGCTCATCCACCAGATTGTCATTCGTCAGTTTCTGCGACGGCTTGCCGTCGATGTAAATCAGGTTCGGCGTGCCGCCGGTCAAGCCGATATGGGCTTCCTTGGCTTCACCCGGCCCGTTGACCACACAACCGATCACCGCGACATCCAGCGGCACCAGCAGGTCTTCGAGGCGCCCTTCCAGTTCGTTCATGGTTTTCACCACGTCGAAGTTCTGCCGCGAGCAGCTCGGGCAGGCAATGAAGTTGATGCCACGGGAACGCAAATGCAGGGATTTGAGAATGTCGTAACCGACCTTCACTTCCTCTACCGGGTCTGCCGCCAGGGAGATGCGGATAGTATCGCCAATCCCTTCGGCGAGCAGCATACCGAGACCCACCGCAGATTTCACTGTGCCTGAGCGCAAACCGCCCGCTTCAGTGATACCCAGGTGCAGCGGCTGCACGATTTCCTTGGCCAGCAGGCGGTAGGCTTCTACCGCCATGAACACGTCGGAGGCCTTTACGCTGACCTTGAAGTCCTGGAAGTTCAGACGCTCAAGGTGTTCAACGTGGCGCAGCGCCGATTCAACCAGCGCGGCCGGGGTCGGCTCGCCGTATTTTTTTTGCAGGTCTTTTTCCAGGGAACCGGCGTTGACGCCGATGCGGATCGGAATCCCGCGATCACGGGCAGCATCCACCACCGCGCGTACACGGTCTTCGCGACCGATGTTGCCCGGGTTGATGCGCAGGCAATCGACGCCCAGTTCGGCCACGCGCAAAGCGATCCGGTAGTCGAAGTGGATGTCGGCAACCAGCGGCACCTTGACCAGTTGCTTGATGCGGCCGAAGGCTTCGGCGGCATCCATATCCGGTACGGAAACCCGCACGATGTCGACGCCGGCGGCTTCCAGACGGTTGATCTGGGCGACGGTGGCAGCGACATCGTTGGTGTCGCTGTTGGTCATGCTCTGTACCGCGATGGGGGCGTCGCCACCCACCGGCACCGAGCCGACCCAGATCTTGCGCGATACGCGACGTTTGATTGGAGATTCGCCGTGCATGACTATTGTCCCAACTTCAGGCGAGCAGTTTCGCCACTGGTGAACGGCGCTACGTCGACAGGCTGGCCGTTGTAGGCCACTTGCGCGCCACGGGCAAAGCCCAGACGCAGCGTCAAAGGAGGCTTGCCGCCCTGGTCGAGCGTATCTCCCTTACGCTTCAGACCGCTAAACAGCACTTTGCCGTTGCCATCGCTGAGTTGCGTCCAGCAGTCAGCAATGAAGGTAATTTGTACGTGCCCGTCACCGGCGATCAACGCGGGGGTGGTCGGCGGCGAAATCGCGGGGGCCGCCGGGGCGGCGGCAGGCGCTGGCGCCGGCACGGGAGCGACCGGGGCGGTGGCTTGCGCCACAGGCGCCGCCGGAGTGTGCGCCGGTGCAGCCGGTACGACCGGGGCGTGCGCCGGTACGGCTGGAGCCGGCACCGCAGCAGTGGTGGCCGCCGGGGCCGATTCCGCCGCGGGTTGCTCGGCCGTCACTGGCGCTTCGGGCGCAGCCTGGCCTTCGGCGACAGCCTGGTCTTCCGGCTCGTCCAACGGGTGAATCTGCGTGGTGCCGTCGGCGCTTTCGACTTCGACGTGCTCCATGGCGTTGCTGGTCAGGTCCTTGGTGCGCTGGGAGGCCTGGTCCTGCCACCAGACGAAACCGCCACCAATCACGGCGATCAGCAGCAACAGGCTGACGATGCGCAGGATCGTGTGGGACACCCGCACCGGCTCTTCGATGCGCCCCAGGCCATGGACGTTGCTGCCCTGGGAGTCGGTGCCGGTGACCTGGTCGAATTGCTGGACCAAGATGGCCTGGTCGATACCCAACAATTTGGCGTAGGCGCGAATATAGCCGCGGGCGAAGGTATGCCCTGGCAGCTTATCGAACGCGCCGGCTTCCAGGTTGCCCAGTGACGTGGTGGTCAAATTGAGCTTGAGGGCCACTTCCGCCAGCGACCAACCATTGCTTTCGCGGGCCTGACGCAAGGTGTCGCCTGGGTTTACGCGATTAGCTGCTACAACTTCCGGGTGCGCCGCTTTCATCATTGCTCCGACAGGTATTGCTGATATTCCGGCGTACCGGGATAGAGTCGTTCGAGTTGCTGGCCATAACGTGCGGCCGTGTCGCGTTCTTCATGAACCGTCGCCAGG
Organism: Pseudomonas veronii; assembly: GCF_002028325.1. NCBI lineage: Bacteria > Pseudomonadati > Pseudomonadota > Gammaproteobacteria > Pseudomonadales > Pseudomonadaceae > Pseudomonas > Pseudomonas veronii. The sequence continues at coordinate 5,635,494 of NZ_CP018420.1, forward strand.
CGCACACCGAGCAATAGACTACGTGCATTTTGCCCGCTGAGCAGGCTAAAACGTTCGTAATAGTCACGTGCCGGCACATAATGCCTGTCTTCGTAAGACAACTCAGCCATTTCGAGCAAAGCGCGAGGCTGGCGACTGTTCAGGTGCAGGGCTTTTTCCAGGTGTTGGCGCGCGATGTCACGCTGGCCGAGACGCTTGGAGGCCACCCCAAGGTTCTCGAACACGCGCGACCGCTCTGGGTAGAGGGTATCGGCGCTGGCTTGCTGGAAATAACGGGAAGCCTGGTCATAGCGTTTCTGCTCGAACAGGAAGCTGCCGTAGTTGTTCAGCAGCCGGGGATCGGCAGGACGGGAAGCCAGGGCCTTGCTGAAATACTGCTCGGCCAACTCAGGCTCGGCCTGGGCCTGGAACACCAGGGCGAGTGCGCCATTGGCCTCGGCATCGTCGCCGTCCAGTTCAAGGGCCTTTTTCAACGGCACCTTGGCCTGCTCGCTCATGCCCTGGCGCAGGTAACCCAAGCCCAGTTGCACATAAGCCACTCGCGCCTCTTCGCGGCCCTTGCCGGTTTGCAAAGGGCTGTCATAGCCCGATGAAACACAACCGGCCGCGAGACCGGTAACAAGCAAAAGCAGCGCAAGGCGCAAGGGCATAGAGATCCTCTCTCAGGTTCGAGTCGCGGCGCTTTGCGGCACATCGTCGGCGGCGCTCAGTTCGCGCACGGCGATATAACGTTCGCTGCGACGGGTGCGATCCAGCACCTGTCCTACCAATTGGCCACAGGCGGCATCGATGTCTTCACCACGGGTGGTACGCACGGTGACGTTGAAGCCGGCCTGGTGCAGTTGATCCTGGAAACGGCGGATGGCGTTGTTGCTCGGCCGCTCATAGCCAGAATGGGGAAACGGGTTGAACGGAATCAGGTTGATCTTGCACGGGATGTTCTTGAGCAACTCGATCATCTCGATCGCGTGTTCGACCTTGTCGTTGATGTCCTTGAGCAAGGTGTACTCGATGGTCAGCACGCGCTTTTCGCCCAGGGACGACATGTAGCGCTGGCAAGATTCAAGCAGCATCTTAAGCGGATACTTCTTGTTGATCGGCACCAATTGGTTACGCAATGCGTCGTTGGGTGCGTGCAGCGACAACGCCAGGGAGACGTCGATGTGCTTGGACAGCTCATCGATCATCGGCACCACGCCGGAGGTCGACAGGGTCACACGGCGCTTGGAGATGCCGTAACCCAGGTCGTCCATCATCAGGTGCATGGCCGCGATCACGTTGTCGAAGTTCAGCAGCGGCTCACCCATGCCCATCATCACCACGTTGGTGATGGCACGGTCGACGGTCGCCGGGACGCTGCCAAAGGATTTGTTGGCAATCCACACCTGGCCGATGACTTCGGCGGCGGTGAGGTTGCTATTGAAGCCTTGCTTGCCGGTGGAGCAGAAACTGCAGTCCAGGGCACAGCCTGCCTGGGACGAAACGCACAAGGTGCCACGTTTGCCCTGGGGAATGTAGACGGTCTCGACGCAGCTGCCGGACGCCACGCGCACCACCCACTTACGGGTGCCGTCGCTGGAGATGTCCTCGCTGACAACTTCGGGACCACGGACCTCGGCAATAGCCTTGAGCTTGTCGCGCAGGGCCTTGCTGACGTTCGTCATGGCGTCGAAATCATCGACGCCAAAGTGGTGAATCCATTTCATTACCTGACCGGCACGGAAACGCTTCTCCCCGATCGAGTCGAAGAATTTTTCCATTTCCTGTTGAGTCAGACCCAGCAGGTTGGTTTTTACAGTCGATGTAGTCATGGATTCACCTTCACTCTTAAGCCAATGCTTAGCGAGTGGTTACTTCAGTAGCTGCGAAGAAGTACGAGATTTCGCGGGCAGCAGCGGCTTCGGAGTCCGAACCGTGTACAGCGTTGGCGTCGATGGAATCAGCGAAATCAGCACGGATGGTGCCGGCAGCTGCTTCTTTAGGGTTGGTAGCGCCCATCAGCTCACGGTTCAGAGCGATAGCGTTTTCGCCTTCCAGAACCTGAACGACAACAGGACCGGAGATCATGAAGGCAACCAGGTCGCCGAAGAAGCCACGAGCGCTGTGCTCAGCGTAGAAGCCTTCAGCTTCAGCCTTGGACAGTTGCTTGAGTTTCGAGGCTACAACCTTCAGGCCGGCTTTTTCGAAACGAGTGGTGATCTCGCCGATGACGTTTTTTGCAACAGCGTCAGGCTTGATGATGGAGAAAGTACGTTGAACAGCCATGGTGTAACTCCAGAAACGGTAATTTGCGAAAAATTAAACCCGCGAATTATACGCGGGTTCTTGGGTATTGCCTAACTGCGTAAAGGAGGCGTCAGTCCTGTTCTTCTTTCCAGGCAGTCTGGATCGCTTCCAGGACCTTTTCACCGCCGCGGTCGCGCTCATCGTCAAACCCAGGCAAAGCCATGACCATGTCACGCAAAGCGACAAAGTTCAGCGAGTAGGGATCCATATCCGGATTGCCATCGGCCAACAGGATAGCGATCTCTTGCACATCAACCCATTTAAGACTCATGACACTTCCTTGAATCAATGCGGCGCTTCGGCCGCATGGTTGAGCGAATATTTCGGAATTTCGACGGTGACGTCTTCGGTCCCGACCTTGGCCTGACAGCTTAGGCGAGAAGTCGGCTCCAGGCCCCAGGCACGGTCAAGATAGTCTTCTTCCAACTCGTCAGCTTCTTCCAGAGAGTCGAAACCCTCGCGAATGATGCAGTGACAAGTGGTGCAAGCGCAGACACCGCCGCAGGCACTTTCGATCTCGATGTGGTTTTCATGGGCAACTTCGAGGATGGACTTGCCGGTCTCAGCCTCCACGACCATACCGTCCGGGCAATGCTCGGCGTGTGGCAGAAAAATGACCTGCGGCATCAATTATTCCTCAATTTCATTCAGGTTGCGGCCCGCCAGGGCGGCTTTTACCGTCTGGTTCATGCGGCGGGCAGCGAAGGCATCGGTCACTTGCGACAGGCGCTTGGTCTGCTGCTCGATGGCATAGCCATCGGAGCCTTTCATCAATTCAGCGAGTTCCTGCATCTGCAGGTCGATGACCATGCGCTCTTCGGCATCCAACAGGCGTTCGCCATCGACATCCAGGGCGCCCTGCACCGCTTCGAGCAGGCGCTGGGCATCGACTTGCTGCTCGCGCAGCACGCGGGCGACCTTGTCGTCACTGGCATACTGGAACGAATCCTTGAGCATCTTGGCGATTTCGCCGTCGGTCAGACCGTAGGACGGCTTAACCTGGATGCTGGCCTCAACGCCCGAGCCCAATTCACGCGCAGCCACGCTGAGCAGGCCATCGGCGTCGACCTGGAAGGTCACGCGAATCTTCGCCGCGCCCGCGACCATCGCCGGGATACCACGCAATTCAAAGCGCGCCAGGGAGCGGCAGTCGCTGATCAGCTCGCGCTCGCCCTGCAGCACATGAATCATCATGGCCGTCTGGCCGTCTTTGTAGGTGGTGAAGTCCTGGGCGCGGGCGACGGGGATGGTGGTGTTGCGCGGAATCACCTTCTCCATCAGGCCGCCCATGGTTTCCAGGCCCAGGGACAGCGGAATCACGTCGAGCAGCAACAGTTCGCCACCGTCGCGCTTGTTGCCCGCCAGGGTATCGGCCTGGATCGCGGCACCAATGGCCACCACTTGATCCGGGTCGATTTCTGTCAGCGGCTGACGACCGAACGCTTCGGCAACGGCTTCGCGCACGCGCGGCACGCGGGTCGAACCACCGACCATGACCACGGCAGCCACGTCTTCGAGCTCTACGCCGGAGTCACGCACGGCGCGGCGACAGGCTTTGAGGCTGCGGGCGACCATCGGCTCGATCAGCGCATCGAAGGCTTCGCGGGTCAGTTTGGCCGACCAATTGCCGTAGGAAACGTCAACAGAGGCCGCGTCAGTCAGGGCTTCTTTGGCGGCGCAGGCGGTTTGCAGCAGATGGCGCTGCTCGCCCGGGTCCAGGTCATCGGACAAACCGGCACTGCTGATGATCCAGCGCGCGATCGCATGGTCGAAGTCATCGCCGCCCAGGGCGGTATCGCCGCCGGTGGCCAACACCTCGAAGACCCCGCCGGTCAGGCGCAGGATCGAAATATCAAAGGTACCGCCGCCCAGGTCGTAAATGGCGACCAAGCCTTCGGCCTGCTGGTCGAGGCCATAGGCCACGGCGGCCGCGGTCGGCTCATTGAGCAGGCGCAGTACGTTCAGGCCGGCGAGTTTCGCCGCGTCCTTGGTCGCCTGGCGCTGGGCGTCGTCGAAATACGCCGGCACGGTGATCACCGCCCCCACCAGTTCGCCGCCCAGGGTGGTCTCTGCGCGCTGGCGCAGCACCTTGAGGATATCGGCCGACACTTCCACCGGGCTTTTCGGGCCCTGGACGGTGTCGATGAACGGCATGTGCGACTCGCCGCCGACAAAGCGGTACGGCAGTTGATCGCCCAATTGCTTGACGTCGGACAACCCACGACCCATCAAGCGCTTGACCGACAGCACGGTGTTCAACGGGTCGGTGGACGCCGCCAACTTGGCCGACTCACCGACTTCGGTGCGATCGGCGTGATAGCGCACCGCCGACGGCAGGATCACCTGGCCATCAGCATCGGGCAACGGCTCGGACAGGCCGCTGCGCAAGGCGGCGACCAGGGAATTGGTGGTGCCCAAGTCAATCCCGACCGCCAGGCGACGCTGGTGCGGTTGAGGACTTTGGCCGGGTTCGGCGATCTGCAGTAGGGCCATGGTAATCAGGTCTTATCTGTCTTTCAGGCGTGCAACAGGGGCAGCGCTGGGTTAATCGTCGAGGCGCTCTTCTAACTGGCGCACTTCGTAGGAGAGCTTGTCGAGGAACTGCATGCGCCGCATCAGGCGTTCGGCCTGCTCACGTTGCGCTGCATTGTCCCAACAGGCTGCGAAGCTTTCGTTGAGCTCATCCTGGGCCACTTTCAGACGCCGCTTGAAGACCGCGACACCCGCCAGATCGGCTTCGTCCTGCAAGTCTTCGAGTTCCTCGCGCCACTGCATCTGCTGCATCAGAAAGTCCGGATCATGCACCGTGACTTCCAGCGGCAACTCACCACCGTTCATCGCGAGCAGGTAACGCGCGCGCTTGGGGGGGCTTTTGAGGGTCTGATAGGCTTCGTTGAGGCTGGCCGACTGCTCCAGCGCCAGGCGCTGTTCACGCTCGGAAGCGTCGGCAAAGCGGTCCGGATGCACGCCACGCGCCAATTCACGGTAGCGCGTGGCAAGCTGCTCGAGGTCCAGCCGAAAGCTCGGTTGCAACTCGAATAAAGCGAAATGACAAGGAGTGCCCACAAGTAGCCTCAGATGTTGAAGCTTTCGCCGCAGCCACATTCACCGCGCACGTTGGGGTTGTTGAACTTGAAGCCTTCGTTCAACCCTTCCTTGACGAAATCGAGTTCGGTGCCGTCCAGGTAGGTCAGGCTTTTCGGGTCGATGATCACTTTCTCGCCGTGACTTTCGAACACCTGATCTTCCGCCACTACCTCGTCGACGAACTCCAGCACATAGGCAAGGCCGGAACAGCCCGTGGTGCGAACACCCAGACGAATCCCCTCACCTTTACCGCGCCCATCCAGGGAGCGTCGCACGTGCCGCGCAGCCGCTTCTGTCATGCTGATAGCCATCGTTGACTCCTTACTCGTCGCCAAATGCTTTAGATCAAGCCTTTCTTCTGCTTGTAGTCGCGAACGGCCGCCTTGATGGCGTCTTCTGCGAGTACGGAGCAGTGAATCTTCACTGGCGGCAAGGCCAGTTCTTCGGCCAGCTGAGTGTTCTTGATGGTCTCTGCTTCATCCAGAGTCTTGCCTTTCATCCACTCGGTCGCCAGGGAGCTGGAGGCGATGGCCGAACCGCAGCCGTAAGTCTTGAACTTGGCGTCTTCGATGATGCCTTGTTCGTTGACCTTGATCTGCAGGCGCATCACATCGCCGCACGCCGGAGCGCCGACCATGCCGGTGCCGACATCAGGGTCTTCCGCGTCCATCTTGCCGACGTTGCGCGGGTTTTCGTAGTGGTCGATGACCTTTTCGCTGTAAGCCATGGTACTGAATCCTCACTCATCAGGGCCGCTCTGGAACCCTGTAAAAACGTCTGCGTTTTCCGCCACGTTCCTACAGAGCTGGGGTGGCGGCTTCTATAGTTAGTGTGCCGCCCACTCGATCTTGGAAATGTCGATGCCGTCTTTGTACATGTCCCACAGCGGCGACAAGGTGCGCAGCTTGGTGACGGCCTCGCAGACTTTCTGCGCGGCGTAGTCGACTTCTTCTTCGGTGGTGAAACGGCCAAACGTAAAGCGGATCGAGCTGTGCGCCAGTTCGTCGTTGCGGCCCAGGGCGCGCAGCACGTAGGACGGCTCAAGGGAGGCCGAGGTGCAGGCCGAACCGGACGAAACCGCCAGGTCCTTGAGCGCCATGATCAGCGACTCGCCTTCGACGTAGTTGAAGCTCAAATTCAGGTTGTGCGGTACACGGGCAGTCATGCTGCCGTTGATGTACAGCTCTTCAAGGTTTTCGACCTGCTTGTAGAAGCGATCGCTCAGGCCCTTGATACGCACGTTTTCGGCAGCCATTTCTTCCTTGGCGATACGGAACGCTTCGCCCATGCCGACGATCTGGTGAGTCGCCAGGGTGCCCGAACGCATGCCGCGCTCGTGACCGCCGCCGTGCATGGTGGCTTCGATGCGAACGCGAGGCTTGCGGCTCACGTACAGGGCGCCGATGCCTTTGGGGCCGTAGGTTTTGTGCGCCGAGAACGACATCAGGTCGACTTTCAGCTTCGACAGGTCGATGTCGACCTTGCCGGTGGACTGAGCCGCGTCGACGTGCAGCAACACACCTTTGGAGCGGGTCAGCTCGCCGATGGCCGCGATGTCGTTGATGGTGCCGATTTCGTTGTTCACGTGGATCACGGAAACCAGGATGGTGTCTTCACGCATGGCCGCTTCGATCATCGCCGGCGTCACGATACCGTCGGTGGTCGGTTCGATGTAGGTGACTTCGAACCCTTCACGCTCCAGTTGGCGCATGGTGTCGAGGACCGCCTTGTGCTCGATCTTGGTGGTGATCAGGTGCTTGCCTTTGGTCGCGTAGAAATGCGCGGCGCCCTTGATTGCCAGGTTGTCGGATTCGGTGGCACCGGAGGTCCAGACGATTTCGCGTGGATCTGCACCCACCAGGTCGGCGACTTGGCGACGAGCGTTTTCAACCGCTTCTTCGGCTTTCCAGCCGAATACGTGGGAACGCGACGCCGGGTTGCCGAAGTTTCCGTCAACCAGCAGGCATTCGCTCATCTTTTGCGCGACACGCGGATCAACCGGGGTGGTCGCTGAGTAATCAAGGTAAATCGGCAATTTCATGGACTTTCTCCTAAATCAGGCTGGCTGGCGTGCCGTTAGCTCTTCGGCTGTCACTCGACGGCGGACGCTTCAATCTTGTCCAGACGCGGCGCCTTGGTGTTGCAACGGCGCTGGTCCTGACGCTGGGCTACTTCTTGCACCTCACGGCGAGTCACAAGATCAGCCAAGCTGATACCACTCAAAAACTCATGGATCTGCAGGCTCAAGTCACACCACAAGTGGTGGGTCAGGCAGGTGTCGCCGGCATGGCAATCACCCAAACCCTGGCATTTGGTGGCATCGACGGATTCGTTGACCGCGTCGATCACCTGGGCCACCTGGATGCCCTGCATGTCGCGGGACAGTTGATAGCCACCACCCGGCCCACGCACACTGGAGACCAGATTGCTGCGGCGCAATTTGGCGAACAGCTGCTCGAGGTAGGACAGGGAAATGCCTTGGCGCTCGGAGATATCGGCCAGGGACACCGGCCCAGTTTGCGCGTGCAAAGCCAAGTCAAGCATGGCGGTCACCGCGTATCGGCCTTTTGTAGTCAGTCTCATGGACAAGTACCAAGGTGTTTCAGAATGGGAGCAAGTATGCTATTCCCGAGTATTTAAGTCAACTATAAGACCTAGTACTTTAGTCAGGATTACCCGTAAAAAGGGCGCGCAAATAATAGCAGGATGGGGTGGGGACGAACAGAAGGAACAGCGGTCAAGCAGGAATTCCAAGACCAATGGAGAACAACCTGTGGGAGGGGGCTTGCTCCCGATGGCGAAGGACCAGTCAATGTATAGGTGACTGCCCCACCGCTATCGGGAGCAAGCCCCTTCCCACAGGGGACTTTTGGTGATCGCGAGGCTTCAGCCAGCCTTGGTGGCGGCTTCGTCTTTGATCTCGGCGAAGTCCTCTTCGCGCAGCTCAGGCAGGTCTTTCGCACAATAGTTACTGCCCAGTTCCTTCAGCGCGCCGCACATGCCGTCCAGCTTGCCATCTACCGCCTGCAGGTGGTCGAGCAACTGGCCGATGGCACGGGCCACCGGGTCGGGCATGTCTTCGCTGACGCCGTAGGCATCGAAGCCGATCTTCTCAGCCATGGCCTTGCGCTTGGCTTCCTGCTCATCGCCGACTTCCGGCTTGACGATGATGCGCCCCGGAATGCCGACCACGGTTGCGCCCGGCGGCACCGCCTTGGTCACCACCGCATTGGAGCCGACCTTGGCCCCTGCCCCCACGGTGAACGGACCCAACACCTTGGCGCCCGCCCCGACCACTACACCGTTTTCCAGGGTCGGGTGACGCTTGCCCTTGTTCCAGCTGGTGCCGCCCAGGGTTACGCCCTGGTACAGGGTCACGTCGTCACCGATTTCGGCGGTCTCGCCAATCACGATGCCCATGCCATGGTCGATAAAGAAGCGGCGGCCGACCTTGGCGCCCGGGTGAATCTCGATGCCGGTCAACCAGCGCCCAAAGTTGGACACCACCCGCGCCAGCCATTTCCAGCCCATGCCCCACAAGGCACCGGACAGGCGATGAATCCAGATCGCATGCATGCCCGGGTAGCAGGTCAGTACTTCAAAGGCGTTGCGCGCCGCCGGGTCACGGTGGAAAACACTCTGGATATCTTCTCGCAAACGCTCGAACATTTTTAATCCTTCCGCTTAAGAAGCTCGCCACGGGCCGCTTTCTGGGTTTCCGTGAGGATGCCACGCAATATATTCATTTCCGCCCGGCTGACCGAGCTGCGTCCGTACAGACGACGCAGGCGCGCCATCAAGTGCCGCGGTTTTTCCGGATCGAGGAATTCGATGGCCACCAGGGTTTGCTCCAGGTGTTCATAGAACCGCTCCAGCTCGTCCATGGTGGCCAACTCGCCACTCTTGGTCGACGCCACTTCATCCTTCTCAACCTTGCTCGGCTGCCCTTCAGCGGCCAGCCAGGCCATGCGTACTTCGTAACTCAACACCTGCACCGCCGCCCCGAGGTTCAGCGAGCTGAACTCCGGGTCTGATGGAATATGCACGTGATAATGACATCGCTGCAGCTCTTCGTTGGTCAGGCCGGAGTCTTCACGGCCGAACACCAGGGCGATTTCAGCGCCGCCGGCGGCCTCTTCCACCACTTTGGTCCCGCATTCACGCGGATCGAGCAATGGCCAGGGGATGCGCCGGTCGCGGGCGCTGGTGCCGAGCACCAGGTTGCAGCCGACCAATGCGTCTTCCAAAGTGGCGACGACCTGGGCTTTTTCAAGGATGTCATTGGCGCCGGATGCGCGGGCATCGGCCTCGTGGTGCGGGAACACGCGCGGCTCGACCAGCACCAGGCGCGTCAGCCCCATGTTTTTCATGGCTCGCGCCACCCCGCCGATATTGCCGGGATGACTGGTATTGACCAAGACGACACGAATGTTTTGCAGCAAGGGAGGCGCTCTCGGACACGGGAAAGGGGAGCAAATCTTACAGAACAGCCTAAGGTTATGCCACGAAAGCTCACGCCGTCCTTCACCTGAAGAAAGTTTCTGCTAGAATGCTCGGCTTTCTTTAACAACCTTAGGTGACACATCCATGCAGCCCATGCTGAATATCGCGCTGCGCGCCGCCCGCAGCGCCAGTGAATTGATCTTCCGCTCCATCGAGCGCCTGGATACCATCAAGGTCGACGAAAAAGACGCCAAGGATTATGTATCCGAGGTGGATCGCGCCGCCGAACAGAAAATCATCGACGCCCTGCGCAAGGCCTACCCGACCCACGGCATTCTCGGCGAAGAAACCGGCCTGCACAAAGGCAGCGGCGAAGGCGAAGACTACCTGTGGATCATCGACCCGCTGGATGGCACCACCAACTTCCTGCGCGGTATCCCGCACTTTGCCGTGAGCATTGTCTGCAAATACCGTGGCCGCCTGGAACACGCCGTTGTGCTGGACCCGGTTCGCCAGGAAGAATTCACCGCCAGCCGTGGCCGTGGCGCCCAACTGAACGGTCGTCGCCTGCGCGTCAGCGGCCGCACCAGCCTGGACGGCGCCCTGCTGGGCACCGGCTTCCCATTCCGTGACGACCAGATGGACAACCTGGACAACTACCTGGGTATGTTCCGCGCCCTGGTTGGCCAGACCGCCGGCATCCGCCGCGCCGGTGCAGCCAGCCTGGACCTGGCCTACGTCGCCGCTGGTCGTTTCGATGCCTTCTGGGAATCGGGCCTGTCCGAGTGGGACATGGCAGCGGGCGCCCTGCTGATCCAAGAGGCCGGCGGCCTGGTGAGCGACTTCACCGGCGGTCATGACTTTCTGGAGAAAGGCCACGTGGTAGCCGGCAACACCAAATGCTTCAAGGCAGTGCTGACGGCGATCCAGCCGCACCTGCCGGCTTCGCTGAAGCGCTAAGCGAGCGAGCACAAAAAAGCACCCTTCGAGGTGCTTTTTTTACGCCTGGAATTTGGTGTGAGCTTAAATACCAGCAACACCACAAGCCAACTGTGGGAGGGGGGCTTGCCCCCGATAGCGGAGTTTCAGCTACAGATAGGCTGACTGACACACCGCCATCGGGGGCAAGCCCCCTCCCACATTGTGAACTGTGCCAGGCCCGGGGTTATTGCTGGTTCTGGCCCAGGATCAGACGCCCCTCTTTATCGACCGGGATCTGGCCGCCTGGGTCACGGTCCATACGCACCGAACCTTCCTTGCCATCCAAGGTGTAACGCACGTCATAACCGACGACCTTGTCGCTGATGTCGTTGACGGTGTTACAACGGGTTTGCGTGGTGGTGTAGGTATCGCGGTTCTGCATGCCTTCCTGCACCTTGTTACCGGCATAACCGCCACCGACCGCACCGGCCACGGTGGCCAGCTTCTTACCGTTACCGCCACCGATCTGGTTGCCCAACAGGCCACCGGCCAGCGCACCGACCACCGTACCGACGATCTGGTGTTGATCCTGCACCGGCTTCTGCCGGGTCACGGCGACGTCCTTGCAGACCTCGCGCGGGGTTTTAATCTGGGTTTTCACCGGCTGCACCGCCAGCACTTGCGCATACTCAGGGCCGCTTTTTACCAGGCTGTAGGTGGCAACAGCACCCCCGGCAGTCACACCGACAGCACCCAATACCGCACCAACCAGTAACGACTTGTTCACGTTGAACCTCCTGACCATCACAAACGGACCGAAAGATCCGCGCTATACCCAGCCTTGGAGCAAAAAAAAAGGCGCGAGTTCAATACTCGCGCCTTCTTTGTAACAGCAGATCAACAACCACCCATCAAGGGCGGTCGTCGACCTCCTTGCCAGTCGCGGCCGGAGGGATCAGGTCTTCGCTGTTGAGGTTCAGCCAGATCAGCACCACGTTGGCGATGTAGATCGACGAGTAGGTGCCCGCCAGAACGCCGATAAACAGCGCCAGGGAGAAGCCCCACAGGTTGTCACCACCGAAGATCATCAGTGCTGCGATCGCCAGCAAGGTGGAGATCGACGTCGCCATGGTGCGCAACAGGGTCTGGGTAGTGGAGATGTTGATGTTCTCGATCAACGTCGCCTTGCGCAGTACGCGGAAGTTCTCGCGAACCCGGTCGAATACCACGATGGTGTCGTTGAGCGAGTAACCAATGATCGCCAGCACCGCGGCCAGCACAGTCAGGTCGAAGGTGATCTGGAAGTACGCCAGGATGCCCACGGTCACAACCACGTCGTGGATCAGCGAGACAATGGCGCCGACACCGAACTTCCACTGAAATCGGAACGCCAGGTAGATCATGATGCCGACCAGCGCCATCAGCATGCCGAGGCCGCCCTGGTCGCGCAGCTCTTCACCCACTTGCGGGCCGACGAACTCGACGCGCTTGACCGCCGCCGGGTTATCACCGCCGACCTTCTGCAAGGCCTCGGCAACCTGGTGACCCAGTTGCGGGTCTTCGCCCGGCATCCGCACCAGCAGATCGGTGGTCGCACCGAAGCTCTGCACGATAGCTTCGTGATAGCCGGCCTTGACCAGCTCTTCGCGCACCTGAGTCACGTCGGCCGGCTTCTCGTAGGTCAGCTCGATGAGCGTACCGCCGGTGAAGTCCAGACCGTAGTTCAGGCCCTTATGGAACCAGCTGAACAACGCCAGAACGGTAAGGAGCACGGTGACGCCGAACGCAATATTGCGAACGCCCATGAAGTTGATTGTACGTAACATGGCAGCCCCTTAAATCCACAACTTCTTGAAGTCACGCCCGCCAAAGATCAGGTTGACCATTGCGCGGGTCACCATGATGGCCGTGAACATCGAGGTAAAGATACCGAGGGACATGGTCACCGCAAAACCTTTGACCGGGCCGGTGCCCATGGCAAAGAGAATCCCGCCGACCAGCAATGTGGTCAGGTTGGAGTCGAGAATCGCGGTAAATGCCCGGCCGAAGCCTTCGTTGATTGCGCGCTGCACGGTCATGCCGGCGGCGATCTCTTCACGAATCCGCGAGAAGATCAGCACGTTGGCGTCCACCGCCATCCCCATGGTGAGGACGATACCGGCGATGCCTGGCAGGGTCAGCGTAGCGCCCAGCAACGACATCAAGGCCAGCAGCATCACCATGTTGCCCGCCAGGGCCACGGTGGCGATGATGCCGAAGAAGCGGTAGATGGCGATGATGAACAGCGACACGAACAGCATGCCCCACAAGGCCGCATCGATACCCTTGGTGATGTTGTCGGCACCCAGGCTCGGGCCGATGGTGCGTTCTTCAGCGAAGTACATCGGCGCAGCCAGGCCACCGGCACGCAGCAGCAGGGCCAGCTCGGACGATTCGCCCTGGCCGTTCAGGCCGGTGATGCGGAACTGAGCACCCAGCGGCGACTGAATGGTCGCCAGGCTGATGATCTTCTTCTCTTCCTTGAAGGTCTGCACCGGCACGTCTTTCTCGACGCCGTTGACCATTTGCTTGGTGTAGGTGGTGACCGGGCGCTGCTCGATGAAGATCACCGCCATGCTGCGCCCGACGTTGCTGCGCGTGGCGCGGCTCATCAGTTCGCCACCATGGCCATCCAGGCGGATGTTCACTTCAGGCGTACCGTGTTCGCCGAAACCGGCCTTGGCGTCAGTCACCTGGTCGCCGGTGATGATCAAGCCACGCTCGATCTGCGCCGCAGGGCGGTTGCCCTCACGGAACTCGAACGTCTCGGAAGTGGCTTTGGAAGCACCCGGCTCGGCGGCCAGACGGAATTCCAGGTTGGCGGTCTTGCCGAGGATACGCTTGGCTTCAGCGGTATCCTGCACGCCCGGCAACTCAACCACGATGCGGTTGGCGCCCTGGCGCTGAACGATCGGCTCGGCCACACCCAGCTCGTTGACGCGGTTACGCACCGTGGTCAAGTTCTGCTTGATGGAGTATTCGCGGATTTCCGCCAGCTTGGCCGGGGTCATCGCCAGACGCAGCACAGGTTGACCGTTGAGGTCGGCCGGTACGATGTCGAAATCGTTGAAGTTCTTGCGGATCAGCGCACGGGCCTGCTCGCGGGACGCTTCGTCAGAGAAGCCCAGCTGGATGGCACCGTTGAGCTGCGGCAGGCTGCGATAACGCAACTTCTCTTTACGCAGCAGGCTCTTCACGTCGCCTTCGTAGACTTTCAGGCGCGCGTCGAGGGCTTTGTCCATGTCGACTTCCAGCAGGAAGTGCACACCACCGGACAAGTCCAGACCCAGCTTCATCGGGTGCGCGCCAATGCTGCGCAGCCATTTTGGCGTGGTCTGTGCCAGGTTGAGCGCGACAACGTAGTCGTCACCCATGGCCTTGCGCACGACGTCTTTGGCCGGCAATTGGTCTTCTTGCTTGGTCAGGCGCAACAAGCCGCCCTTCGCATCAGCTGCCAACGTTGCCGCTTTGACCTGGATGCCCGCATCGGTGAGCGCTTTGCTCGCGCGTTCCAGGTCAGCCTGATTGACCTTCAGCGAAGTGCTGGCGCCAGAGATCTGGATCGCAGGGTCATCAGGATAGAGATTGGGAGCGGAATAAATAAAACCGATCGCCAGCACCGCCAGGATCAGTAGGTATTTCCACAGAGGGTATTTGTTCAGCATCACGCCGCCCGCTTATAACGCGGGGCGCCTTGCGCGCCCCGTCGATTGGTAAAAGTTGTTACTCAGATCGCTTTGAGCGTGCCTTTAGGCAGCGTGGCGGCGATGGCGCCCTTCTGGAACTTCATTTCGACGGTGTCGGAGACTTCCAGAACCACGAAAGCATCGGAAACCTTGGTGATCTTGCCCGCGATACCGCCGGTGGTCACGACTTCGTCACCTTTCTGCAGGCTGCCGAGCAGGTTTTTCTGCTCTTTGGCGCGCTTGGCCTGTGGACGCCAGATCATCAGGTAGAAGATGACCAGGAAGCCGACCAGGAAAATCCACTCGAAACCACCGCCCATAGGGCCGGCAGCAGCAGGCGCAGCGGCATCAGCCATGGCGTTAGAGATAAAAAAGCTCATTTAGCACTCCAGTTGCAAATAGTGAATCTTAGGGTCGGAAAACTCAGTCCAAGGGCGGCACAGGGAGCCCGCGCTTGGCATAGAAGGCATCGACGAAGGCGGCCAATGTACCCTGTTGAATAGCCTCGCGCAAACCAGCCATCAGGACTTGGTAATGACGCAAATTGTGGATGGTATTCAACATGCTACCCAGCATTTCCCCACACTTGTCCAGATGGTGCAGATAAGCACGGGAGAAGTTCTGGCAGGTATAGCAGTCACAGGTGGGATCCAGCGGCGAATCATCATGGCGATGGAACGCGTTACGGATCTTCAGCACGCCTGTATCGATGAACAGATGCCCATTGCGGGCATTACGGGTTGGCATCACGCAATCGAACATGTCCACACCGCGGCGCACACCCTCTACGAGATCCTCCGGTTTGCCAACGCCCATAAGGTAACGAGGTTTGTCAGCAGGCATCAGGCCCGGCAGGTAATCCAGCACCTTGATCATCTCGTGCTTGGGCTCACCCACCGACAGACCGCCGATGGCCAGGCCGTCGAAGCCGATCTTGTCCAGGCCTTCCAGCGAGCGCTTGCGCAGGCTTTCATGCATGCCGCCCTGGACGATACCGAACAGCGCCGCAGTGTTGTCGCCGTGGGCGTTCTTCGAGCGCTGGGCCCAACGCAGCGACAACTCCATGGAAACCCGCGCGACGTCTTCGTCGGCCGGGTACGGCGTGCATTCGTCGAAAATCATCACGATGTCGGAGCCCAGGTCGCGCTGGACCTGCATCGACTCTTCCGGGCCCATGAACACTTTGGAACCGTCGACCGGCGAGGCGAAGGTCACGCCCTCCTCCTTGATCTTGCGCATGGCGCCCAGGCTGAACACCTGGAAACCACCCGAGTCAGTGAGGATCGGGCCTTGCCACTTCATGAAGTCATGCAGGTCGCCGTGCTTCTTGATCACTTCCGTGCCCGGGCGCAGCCACAGGTGGAAGGTGTTGCCGAGGATGATTTCGGCGCCGGTGGCGACGATATCGCGCGGCAGCATGCCTTTGACGGTGCCGTAGGTGCCGACCGGCATGAACGCCGGGGTCTCTACCGTACCGCGCGGAAAGGTCAGACGACCGCGACGGGCCTTGCCGTCAGTGGCCAGCAATTCAAACGACATACGACTCATAGTTGTTCCTCTGGGCCGCGTGGCGCCGGATTACGGGTGATAAACATCGCATCACCGTAGCTGAAAAAACGGTATCCATTGTCGATGGCAGCCTGATAAGCAGCCATGGTTTCCGGATAACCGGCAAATGCCGACACCAGCATCAACAGCGTGGATTCCGGCAAATGGAAGTTGGTCACCAGCGCATCGACCACATGAAACGGCCGGCCTGGGTAAATAAAGATATCGGTGTCGCCGCTGAACGGCTTGAGCACGCCATCACGCGCCGCGCTTTCCAGGGAACGCACGCTGGTGGTGCCCACGGCAATCACCCGCCCGCCGCGCGCCTTGCACGCGTTGACCGCGTCCACGACGTCCTGGCTGACTTCCAGCCATTCGCTGTGCATATGGTGGTCTTCGATGTTATCCACACGCACCGGCTGAAACGTGCCGGCCCCCACGTGCAGGGTCACATACGCGCTCTCGACGCCCTTGGCGGCGATCGCATCCAGCAGCGGCTGGTCGAAATGCAGCCCGGCCGTCGGCGCCGCGACGGCACCGAGGCGCTGGGAATACACCGTCTGATAGCGCTCGCGGTCCGCATCTTCGTCGGGGCGGTCTATATAAGGAGGCAACGGCATATGGCCGACGCGCTCCAGCAGCGGCAACACTTCCTCGGCAAACTTGAGCTCGAACAACGCATCATGACGCGCCACCATCTCGGCCTCGCCACCGCCATCGATCAGCAGGGTCGAACCCGGTTTCGGCGACTTGCTGGAGCGCACATGGGCCAGCACGCGATGGCTGTCCAGCACCCGCTCCACCAGAATTTCCAGCTTGCCGCCGGAAGCTTTCTGGCCAAACAGCCGCGCCGGAATCACCCGGGTATTGTTGAACACCATCAAATCGCCTGGGCGCAAATGCTCAAGCAAATCAGTGAATTGACGGTGTGCGAGGGCACCGCTGAGCCCGTCCAGGGTCAGCAGTCGACTGGCGCGACGCTCGGCCAAAGGGTGGCGGGCGATCAGCGAATCAGGGAGCTCAAAAGTAAAGTCAGCAACGCGCATGATGGGGTTCGTCTAGCAGGGCCGGGAAGTCTAGCGGAAATAGTCAAAATTGACCATGAAACGTGATTGACCAACGGTAATCTCATCTCTATACTTCGCCGCCATTGAGCCCTGATGGCGGAATTGGTAGACGCGGCGGATTCAAAATCCGTTTTCGAAAGGAGTGGGAGTTCGAGTCTCCCTCGGGGCACCATCTTAAAAAAAGACCTTGAAATTCAAGGTCTTTTTTTTCGCCTGTCGAAAAGTGGGCAACCAGCAAAATCCCCGACCAGCGCAACATCAACTTGAAACACAGCCCCTTGTGGGAGCTGGCTTGCCTGCGATAGCGTCAGCCGCAACACCCTCAAACCACCAGACTAACTACCCGCCACTTCACCCTCCTCCGTCACCCCATTGGCCAACATCCCATTCGCCAAATCATCCACCACCGCCTTCGCCATCTCCCCCAAATAATGCGCCGCCCAGGCATAACGATCCGCGCCCGTGTCCATGGCCGCATCCAACGCCAGCAGCTTTGAACAGTGGAGAAGTTCGGAGGCATGCTCCAACGCATCGCGGATGGGCACGCCGGCGTTCACGCGGAATAGTCGGTGAAGGTTGGGCTGCTTGCCACAGGTGGAAAAGGTGATGACGCCGAGGGTTTTGTTGAGGGGTGGGTTGATCATTGGGCACCTCCTGGATGGGCGGAGGTGTGGGTGGTGGGGTTGTGAGGGTATGGCCTGTCAGAAATGCTCATGGTTTTAGCTCCTAATGTCGAGAAGCTGCCACGTTCGTTATCAGGCGAAAGGGTGGCAGCTGTGCGCAGGCTGATAAACCGGGACAATAGGAACCCGGCAGGCCCGAAGGCCTCCCGCGCACAGCCGCCATAACACGGATGTGCGGACGCAAAAAAAGCGTCGGCATGGTGCTGGAGACGCTAGAGCGCCTATTGTTCCACGGGTTATCAGGCCCGGTCACTGAATTTGCAGCGACGACGGAAAGGTAGCGCGGATGGAGGCGGGACTAAAAGGTGGTATCTGTGGCGAAAGGTTTCCGGGATCTGTAAGGGTTAGGCGAGTGTCGACGGAAACAACCGGGGTCTGCCCCCCGATTACCTCCGGGAAAACGTGTTGGTTTAATGGGCATCAGAAATGACCGTGTGCGCCGACGCGATGGCTGATATCTTTCCCGCGCGCCCAATCGCGTCCAATCAACGCCGGTCCCATCAAGGAAGATAAAAACAATGAAAGTAGTGCTCATCGCTTCGCTAGGAATGTTGTCGCTGACTCAAACATCACTATCCTTCGCGGATAATGCTAATGGAAAAAATCTCTATCTACAGCGATGCAGCATGTGCCATGGAATGGATCTCAAAGCAACAGGACCGCTGGCTAAAAAAAGTAATCCGCCGACGCCTGATCTAACAACGCTCGCTTTCAAAAAACGATTAAATGATTATCCGGGCGTGATTGTGTCTTCGATAATACTTCGCCCAAATGGCGACTTAATTCCAAAAACCTTGCGAGAGAATGGAGTAAAGCTATCGCCGCACTCATGGAGCGTTAAGGATTTTCGCGATTTAAATCAATACATGGGTGGCGTTATTTCACAAACCCGATGACCGTCGAAGTGCCTGGTCCTGTGCTGTCTCCGTGGATTGACATGACGCTTTAAGCGCTCTGCCAACAGTTCAAACTCGATACCTTTGCTACAGATTGGCCTACGCTGGAGCTGCACGCTGCCGAGAAAGAAACGAAGAACGCGCTGCGGTTATCGCAGGAACTCAACGACTCAACAGCCACATGAACGGTGATTTTTAGAATAGCTAACATGACGACCAAGCCTTCTGCGCAAGCATCCCGCGCTGAGTACGCGCGACGGATAAATCGTGTACTCAACTACATCGATGCTCACCTCGATCAGCCGTTAGATGGCGCGCAGTTAGCCGACATCGCCAATTTCTCGCGCTTCCATTTTCATCGAATTTTCGCCGCATGGATGGGCGAAACGCTTGGCAGCTATGCACAGCGTCGACGGCTCGAGAAGGCGGCCTTCCGGCTGTCCTGTGGTAGCCATGAAACAGTACTTGAAACAGCGTTGGCCACCGGCTTCCATTCGGGTGAAGCGTTTGCGCGAGCCTTCAAACTCAAGTTCGGCTGCACGCCATCGACCTGGCGCTCCACGACTCTTCAGCGGCTGAAAATGCAGGCGTCCGCGATCGGACAGCAACCAGGCAACCAAGAGAGCAATCCTGATCAGGTCTTCAGCAATATCCATCAGGAAGGCGAGCCCGCGCTCGGTGAATCTGACGTCTCTTATCGGCTAACGGAAACTTGTGCCATGGATGTACGTATCGTTGATTTACCAAAAGCACGCGTCGCGTATCAACGTTTAATCGGACCATATGGGCCCGCCATCGGCGAATTTTGGCGCGGCACCATTGCCCCGTGGATGCACTCAAATGGCCTCAGTGATGAAACCTGTTATGGCATAGGTCATGACGACCCGTCTCTCACTCCAGCCAACAAGTGCCGCTATGACGCGTGCGTCGAAGTACCCGCTCATTTTGTTGCTAGCGGCCAGGTAGATATTCTAACTCTGCCGGGCGGCCGTTATGCCGTAGCAAGTTTCAAAGGGAAAGCTGAGGTTTTAGGTAACGCCTGGATGTGGCTGACGCGTGAATGGATGCCGTCCAGCGGACTACAATGCGACGATAGGCCTTGCTTCGAGATGTTTTCTGCGACCACGGCACTTGACCCCCACACCGGTGAATTTAGTTGCGACATCTGCATTCCAGTGCGAGCGCTGTAACGCAATTCCCGCGTGCCGCATCGTTTAGGGGCGTGAGCGCATCGCATTCACCAGCCACTATCGTTATGCCATGCAGCTGCATGGCATAACGCAAAATCGAGCAAGCGATAAGAGCCCATATCCCTAACGACGCATTCGTTAAAATCCCTCCTTGATCTAGTTGCACAGGTGAAAATCAGACGAGTTAATTCTCTTCACTCGAAATGGTTTACGGCCTAAAGCGGGCGATCACCACCAGCAGCTATGGGGCGAGAGCGGGGATTCGGAATAGGCCGCATTCGGCCAATAGCTGCCTGTCGGAACCGGCTGAAATAGCCCCAGAGCGGTCATCTCCGCGTTCCAGTATTATCATGCCGATCTTCGGACTATTTATTGGTAGGTTGATCCATGGTCAGAAGCGTTAGGCTTCAAAAAAACTGCATACACGGCATCTGATCGAGACAGCTGAAGAGGTGGTACTTGATGACAGCCTTGTTGGAAAGCTATGGGCGCTCAATCAAGGTGACAGATTTGAGTTGAATTCAGCTTCTCTCACTTTATGGGCTGGCTGGTGAAATGACTGCATGAGCAAGCCTGAACCGGCCAAGTATAAAACGAGTAGCTGGTCACTTTCTTCCCGCGAAATAGAATTCCGAACCGCTAGATTTGGATAGCGGACTACAGTGATCACTTTAGAGCGATAAGGCGTGGGCCTTCACGCTGCCAAGCAGCTCGACGCCATCGATGGCGCTTGAGCTCAATCGCGCGTTCGGCAAGGCTGAGGGGGTTGACCAAAGCCATCACAAGCCAGATCGCCGAGCCGTTGTATGTACCGTATGATGACGCCGCCAGCAATCGGGCAGGTGAGTTGAAACGGCCCGCGTGGATATCGATAGACTGGACGCTTCGATTTTTTAGGATGAAATGCTCATGTTCAAAGCTGCCCTCGCTTCCTTGCTGTTGACCTGCACTTTTTGCGCTCACGCCGGTACGACGGTCGATGTGTCGAAGATTTACGGCAAGATCCAGTTCGTGAACAGCTATCCCGACTACAAGGTGAAAGTGGTGAATCAGTACCCCGACCTTAAGGTAAAGAAGGTGGTTTCCTGGCCGGACTCTGTTGGCAAATGGCAAACCGTCGACAGCTACCCCGACTACAAGATCCAGATCGTCGATTCCTATCCGGACTTCACTATTGAATATGTGGAGAGCTGGCCTGGGGTCAATTGATCGCGGCAAGCCGTTGCAGGTGGCCTGAGACGGCTTGTTGGGCGGGTTGGCCAGGGCAAGGCGTTTCACGATCGAGCAATTTGGCGGTGAGGAGTACGCCCAGTTCGCTCAGTTGATGGATCGCCAGGGCGATGTCGCGGTGTTTGCCGTTCAGGTCTTCGTACAGGTCGAGCAGCAGTTGAACCGCCTGCAGGTTATTCGTTCTGCGATAGATCAGTGATGCCTTCGTACGTCTCATCTCATGAGTGCCATACATGGCTGGATCAAGGCCAACGGCCTTCACCCAGCCTTTGACGATACGAGCGTATTGGCGAGTGGATAGATGGACTGTGTTTGTTCAGTAATCTTGAACTGCGCTGGCCGCTGCGTTTTCTCTATTTCCCAAGCACCAGCATTCGCAAGTGCTTTGCTCAGCGTCGAAATTGTGAGCGTACTATCAGCTTCCAAGCACAGATCAAGACTCATGAATCCTCCCTTTTCCATGGCTGCACACTTGCACCAAAATTTTTGAGCGCGATCTTCTCGACAGTGTATTTGGCTAGCGGTTTGAATGTCTGCTTCTGGCCGATTTCAGCCAGTGGCGACCGGCTGAAATCGACCCACTGCTGCCGTTCGCATACGACTTTACCGTGCCCAATCGCACAATAGGCTTCCCACCAATCACAAAGGCCTTGGTGACTTGAGAAAATTTTCAGCTATCTGTCCAATCGGTTGGATGAGCAGATCTGCGATAAAAAAAGGCAGAGGTCAAGACAGTTCTGTTACACGTTTGTTGGCATACCAGGCATACCAAAACTTTTCGACCACGTTCGTGCTCGTGGTGCCGGTTGAAACCGTTAACCACAACGCTCTGGACTACCTGATTACAGCTCGGTTTCGCTTCCATGATTGCAAGCTGAGGCTGACGGCCAAGCTTACAAGCTGCCAAAGCGGACGTTTGTTATGGGTGGACCAGTTTGATGAGAAACAGGCCCCCAGACCATGGAGTGGCAGCAGGAGGTCGCTGCTTCTATCTGTCTGGCCGCCCGTCGGGTTTTACCGCTGACCTAAACAATCAATCCAGTATCAAAATCAGCGCGTCACGCTCGGAGGCTCGACTGCTCAGCATGTCAACCGCCCTTGACCATGCAGACTTCGCCAGCACAGCCCCTTGACCTGACCAATTCGGAACAATGCCGCCGAGAACTTCTTCGTGACGCGCATGATCGATGAAGAAATAATCGCGAGTTGAATTCAACTCCATGGTCAGCTTGGCGCATTCATCGGGACCGAGAATACCTACGATATCAGTGAGGCCAGTGAATATCGCTTCCAAATCTTTTCTCTCCGCCATAGAAAACAAGATTGTTGCTGGCTTTCCACGAATAAGGTCAGTGATTCGCTCGTTACTCCACCCCGCATCCGTCAGTAGAGCCTTCAGAATCAAATGATATGGAAGCTCACCGCTTCGACCTAGCGAGAGTACTGGATGACAATGCCCAAGTAGGCATACCAGCAATTGCTTTGCCGGGCGATCACTCTCTTCCTCATCGGTAAGCCAAGAAGGGCTAAAACGCACTGCCTCTAAAGCCTCCGCCATCACATGGGACGGCTTTCTGCACGCCTCAGCTGATTTTTGGTGCAACCGAGCAATGACTTCATCTGGGGTTCCAGCGAGATCTTTTTTGAGGACATCGCTTGTGAATGAATAACAATAATGCAGAACAGCCATAAGACTCTCCTAAAAAAAGAAGAGGTGCTAACCAGACACCTCTTCTCAATTGACTGTAGTTCTAATCAGTCATCACAATATCAATTGCGCTCTGGCAGTACTAATTTGGCTGTGCCGGAGTGAGGCATTGAGAAGGACTGCCTCCGGTATAGCCGACATTTACCTCCGCCGCATTGTTTGCAATCACAAAGTTCGTGATTTCAGCCGGGACAGCCGGCGCGGGGTCCTTGGTAATGCTCCAATGCCCCAGCCCTCCGTGCTGAGGAGAGTAAACGCCAATATATCCGGCCATATTGTGGATCGGACCCTGGTCGCCCTGATTGAACGGCGGGTTGACCCCAACGACAGTGAACCGGACCTTGCAAGGCTTTCCGGGCACAATGAAGTTTGCTGCTTCAAATGTGGACAGACCATCCTCGTCAATCCTCCATTGCGCATCTGCTACCTTCGCATAAGTGGCGTTTTTTCTATCGATCGCTCGGAACACGTTAACATCCGCAGTCGCCAGCGTGCTGAACAGCGAACCGGCACAAAACAGCACAATCAGATTTTTACTTTTCATGTCCATTCCTTAGGGCTTAAGTCGAGACAAATCAGATCATCAGACATTCTAGAAATCTCCAAGTGATAAGGCCTCCGCTGGCTTGGATCGCAATGTCCTGCAATCACTACCGCGGCTGACCGTCGTTGCCGTCATTGGCTGCGACCATTTGAGATTCGCGAACTCCCCTGCTTCTGGTAAGTAACGTTACAGATACACCGTGTAACAGCTCGGCTGTTACCCACTAAAAATAAGCGTAGCAATGGGTGACTCGGTGGCTACGAGCCAGAGGTGCATTAATATTTTCATCACAGATAAACCACTAGATAATTTTCGTAAGATCACCCTAAAAAGTTCCAATCTTAAACCACGCTAATTTGTGAAAAACAAGCAAGACCAATAGTAATGAAACACTAAAGACGACTCTGAAATTACGCGACAGACCGCCCATATGTGTTAACGCCAATGCAGAATTGACCCGCGAGCTGACGTGAGACTGACCCACCTTTAAATCAACACAAATCTAGCAAAGGTAGTGGCTCGCGAGGAGTCTGACCGGGTCAGAGATATATCGGCAACTAGGGCAATTCGGCGTCGGCGCCAACACCATGCTCTCTGTAGTTAAAAATCAGTTTATTGGAGCGTTTGTCAGCTTGAGCTAAGTCGTTGATAAACGTTTTTCCATAGGCTTCACTCTGGCTCTCTCCAAAACCAGCAGAAATGGACATCACCGCAAATTCGTCCCACACTGCAAGAATTACTTGCCACTGCATTTGTTCCAGAATCGACCCATTTTTCTGACGCAGTAGCACGTTAGTGGCACAACCTGGGTAAGTATCGTTACCGTAGCGCTACTTCGGGTAGGGCCCACATTCGAAGGCGTTAAGGGATAAGTCAAAATGAATACTGGCCTGGTTCTGTTCATTGAAGGGTACTTCGAGGTAACGACTGATTTGAAAGGACGAACGCCCTTGTGTCGATGCGTTGGCATAGGACAGATACGGCGATACAGACTTGAGCACGCTGTTAGGCAATACGCTGCCGCTGCTGATATTGCTGCCGATCAGCGCCCATATAACCGCGGCCGGCTGCGAGATATAGCGAGATTGAAAGGGGTTGAGGGTGAAGCCATTGATCGGCGACGGTGAAGCAGGCTTTCCTGTGTCACTGTCATAGATAAATAACGCCTGCCCCGTGATCAGCGGTTTCGCGTTAGGGGGTGCGTCGTAGTAGATACCCACGCTGCCGTCCTTGCCTTTGCCGTTTCCGTTAATTTTATAACCGTTGAAGCTGTACGCGTTGCCATACAAGACAGGGCTGGACACCCCGATTTTAAAAGCCTGTGCGGAGCTGACGACACCGTGGGCAACATAAATGCTGGTCTTCGGTTCAATGACCACCACCATCGAGTCCGTGATAGGCGGCGGTAAATTAATAGCCACTACGCTGTTGTCTCCTTCAGACGAGGGGTCGGGTACAACGATGACAATGGACTGGTTAGTGGCATTCAAAAATTGCCGGGCTTCAATGTTCAGATAAAGCGTCAGCCGCAACGGCGCCGCGTGGCAAACCTGAGTCAACAGGCCTGTTATCAAGCAGGCACACAACAGTACGTACGGTCTGTATTCACACACAGGCACCTCCCGCCAGATAGAAAAACACCCGTTTCCGCCAGGACGGACACGGGTGTAGTGCACCTATTTAAAATCCGGTCACTTGGCCGAGTTGACGATGGTGCCAATGGTCGAGCCGGAACTTACGGGGGAAACCGAAGGTTTACCTTTCAGGTTGGTAATGGCAAAGGTGCTGGGCAGCACTTGCATGTCATATTTGCCCACGCTCGCGGAGAACGAGAAGGTGCACCCAGGCGCCGAAACGCTGGCTTGGACATTACCTGACTCCAGGCTCTGTTGCGCTGCAACCAGCAAAATGGTTTCCAGCGGCTTCATCATGATTGAACCCTGTGGGTTCAAGGTAAATGCGCAGAACGGCAAGTACTGTTCGCCTCCTGAAGGGGTAGTGACAAGGCCGGCAAGGCCCACTGTCAGCGGTGGCGTACCCGCAGGCCGATTATTGAACAGCCCCAGGCTATCAGCGGGAACATTGCTGACCCCGCCTGAAACGAAGGTGCCGTCAGAGTTGAATGTTTGCGCAATGCCAAGTTCGAGGGGCCGGGACAGGGATTTCATGAGAATCGTTGTATTGGCAGCGATATCGGCCTGGGTGCTGACGTACAACTTGTATTTAGGTTTGTAATAAATGTCGACGATGCCGAACTGGTCGCCGTAAGGGACCGAAAACCAGGTCGGTACGCCAGTGGTTAGCTGGTTGGGGCCAACGGCGCCTTTATAAGCCAGCAGATTATAACCCTGCGCCTGTAAAGCCGCGAGCACGGCCTGTTGTTCGGAATTTTCAAAGTTGAACTCAATAGTGTACGTAGTCATTTTTTCACCTGTTAATCCCTAACACATTAAAGTTTGTCAGTCGTTCATTCCGCGCGACTGGCTATTTGAATCGCCGGGAGGCTAATCAGTGGTTAGCGCATTCCAGTGGTTCGAGGGGGAGCGTATGAATAACGCGATGTTTTTATAAGTATCGTTACAGTAACGCCGTGCCGCTGTTATGGGCTGAGTGCTCCGAAAGAATACTCGCATGCATTGCCAGGAAGCCTTGTAGTGCATAACAAATAGACGACGCCAGTTCTTGTTGATGTGCAATGGCCGTATACGCCGCGCGATTGAACTGTTCCGACCAGGCCACATAGCCTGTTGTTACATCAATCAGGCGTACTGACGTTCTGATCCGTTCCGCGTCCACGTGGACACTGCCCTCCAGACGGTGACCGATGCCGTTGCAGGGCACACTGTCGAGTGATTGCGCAGGGTGAATGCCTGCACAAGTAGCTGCGGACTCGACGATGATTTTCCTGTCGAGCTTTTTGTACAGGTGGTGGGTCAATTCCTCATGCAGCCCTTCGGTAAAGCATTCCCACCTCGTTTGTGAAGACAGGCATTTGAACGGGCAGATACAAAACGCATGGCTGGGCGCAACCCCGGTGGCGTTTGCTGACTGGCGCTGGAAGGTGGGCATGTAGCAACCCAGGGGAATCACGATCCTGACCTTGGCGTTACGCCCGAATGTTGCGTAGTAATTCCTCAGCTTTGCCCGCAAGCGCCCCACCTGTACCCGAACGACCGGGTCTTCGCCCGTGCTGTACGAACATGGGTCGCGGTCAAATACGCTGATGCCGATGGCGTATTCGCTGGTGTCGCGCACCGACTCGACGATGGCCTGTTCAACAAGATAGTTGAGCAGGCGACTCATGCGCGGAGAGTGTTTGAACATGTCGCTGGATAATAAAACGTCTCTGGCGGATTTAACGTCAATGAGTTCTATAAGGTCGCGACCAAAATAGCGGATGTCGTTGTCAGTCATAGCATTACTTCCCCTGCGTCCGTTCATAGAAAAAGTTTGCGCATGCCGAATGACTGAGTTTGATACTTATTTGGGCAGCCGTGCATTCGCCAAGTAGCATGATCTATAACTGCTGCCCATTGTTTTCGAATCAAAACTCTATTCTTAATTTTGTATTCGCAAACGTTTTCAACTTGCTCGGGGAGTCTAGCGTCTAATCGACTGACGACTAAGTATCGTTACCGTAGCGCAGGGCTACCGCGAGGGGCTTGTAGAACGGCTGCCCGAGCGGGCAACCGAGGGGTCATGAGAGTTAGAAGCACCTCCTTGTACGTTGACTCAGATCCTGCACAGTACAGGGTGCCAGCTTTGTCCCTCAACGAGCTATAGAGGTCAGGGCTGTTGATCTGGTCTAAGCGTTCGGCTTGAAGCAGGCGCTAGAACGATAACTGGTTGTGCCGTTGTGATCGTAAGTACTTAGTCGAAAGGTTTCTGAACGTCCGCAACGGGTCGTTTTTTGCCGGTCGCGAAGGACAGCTTAGGGTCGGTTGCCGTTCTGCGCGACGGGCAAAAAACGGCCAAAAGGGGCCTTTGATAGACAGTAGTTGATGACGAAATTATCACTGTGGCTCTAATTCTGACCATAAACCTTTGCGTCCCATGCCGGCCATTAATGTCCCGAAGTCTTCAAAATTGCAGACATTCACCTCAATCTGGCTCGCCCACGTTGCTTCACACTCGTCGCACACCCACAGTAAAAGTTGTGTAGAGCAGACCCGCATTGCTCGAACGTCACCTTGACCGCACCTTTGGCATTTAATCAGCATGGAAATAATCTCTGACAGGACCCCGGTGTAGTCTAATCCGATCGGTCGACTGTCGCCCGCGGCGACAGGCAGAGGTTGTCCAAAAGCAGAAATCTAAAGTGTCCACTAGAGTGGGGGCTATTCAGATGAGTGCCTGATGGTCGGCACGCTCTCAATCACCCTGGCGTCGTTCCGGGCGCGCACGCCGGCACTCTGGTCTCGGTGCTATTGCACACCTCGGCGAAAGCCGTGAATATCTTGAGGGGCGTCGTGACAAGCCTGTGGCTGTTGAGCTGCGCTGCCTTCGACTCATGTTGGAAATAAAAAATAGAGCATTCAGGGAATGGAATATCCTTCATTTGAAAACGAGCCAAAGAAAAAAGCTTTCTGGGCGGCGACGTGCCTGATTTTGGTGGTGGGCTGGATTATTTATATGCTTTGGGCTAGTCGCATTGGGACTCGAATCGTTTTAATGGCGTCGATTCCTGAGTGGACCACCTATATAGTCGTTGGCTGTTTGGTTGGACTCGTTTTTGCCGGACGAGCAATTTACTATCGCCCTGACGGAAGAGATTTGAAGCGAGTTGCCGACTCTTTTGTGGGGGGCGTTTGTCTGGGTCTTGTATTATCTTTAAATAGTTATAAGGTTTTTACTTATCTGTTGCCTGGCGAGATTGTTCATTATGAATCAGCTTATGAGCTACATATTCCGGGACCTTCCTTTGGAAGGTCTGGCCGGTGTGAGGCGGGCTTGCGGTTTAAGGATTTAAATACTGAGCGCTGGATTGAGCTGTGCACCACTGAGTTGGAGTTCAACGAACGAAGGAAAAAAGGCATGGATGTCGTTTTGGTGACTGCACACTCCAATAAGATAGGCTCTTATATTGTTGGGTATCAGTTCATTTATAAATAAATTATAGTGGAGTCGCTTCCATAGACCTCAGTGCTTAATCAGCCTGTAAGTAACTCTGGCAGCACTTTGATGTAGCCTACTACCGTCGTCCGCATCATAGCTGTTTTCTGTCATAGACGACAGGCAGAATCGACTCAAAAGCGGCTTCCGACACCGACAAAAATCCACAACTGTTTATCAGCCCTCGGCTAAACGGTCGTGTAACCTGACGGCTGCACCCTGCACGTTTAATGAGTTCTGACAAAGTCTTGTCTTGGCTCAGCTACGTGGAAACCCCGACTACCTTACGAGACACCATGGACTCTTCATTTGACGAATTGATCGATAGGGCGATGTATCTGGGCGTGCACCAGGTTGCATACCCAATTGATATCTTTGGTATTGCCAGATTGCTGGCAGAGCATGCGTCCGATGATGCAGACTTTGAAAAAATACTTTTGCTGGTTTCAGATCCCGAGAACCATTTCACTCGTTGGGCTGCCATACGCGCCATTGGTATCCTGGGGCCCGCGTCTGTTGCCAAAGCACGCGCAACGCTGGAAGCCAGGACAAGGCTTGAGGATTTTCCTCTCGCTCGACAAGAGCTTTACAGTGCGTTGGGTTCGATAACAGATTGAGAGTCCATGGTTTCAGCGTCAAGGCAATCGACAGGCGGCTTTTGGCCGATAGCGGTCGGTCTGTAAGCATCGGCCGAAGGGCCATGCTTTACCCCTGGGTGTCTTCGCGGAGCGGTTTCGCCTTTGTTGAACCCGCAACGCGGAAGGAGCCCAGGGGGTGCTGTTGGTCGATGGCTGCCTTTGGCAAAGGGCTGCTATCGACCCAGGTTGTGTGAAAACGAGCTGGAAGCAGTTAACTAAACGTGATGCAGACTGGTTCCATCTCTACCAACGAATTTTCACAGGCCCCTACGAGATCTCGCACACAGTAAAGCCTCCATCCCTTACCTGATCCCCACTTTGCCGCGACAGGTTCAAGCGAAGACTCTTCCTCCTGCGTTGCGCGAGCCCAATCATCGTGCCCGATCTCAGCGATCAATTGAGCCTGGTAGACCTGTAAGAATGGAAGCAAGCTTTTCGCTTGTTCAACCTCTATGAGGACAAATTCTGCTGTATCGAGTTGCTGTTTAACATTTTCGACCAGTTCGTGAGCCTGCAACGGGAGTGCCTCTAACACAACCTCCAAGGCTGATCCGGATTTGTCAGCACTTTGGAAGGTGCCGCAGATGATGTTCCCTCCTGCCATATCTTTCCCCTATCGTGGCTTCGAAGCTTGGATTAGGCAGCTCGCGATTACGTGTCTAACGTCGATTTTTTGCTGGTCTACGCCCGTTGCGAGCGGCCAATTAATCCAAGGCTTGATGAAAAATCCTGCGATTCTCTGACCTTCTGGTGGTCGAGATAGTGACGGGACCTTTCAATCATTTCTTACCTGTTTGAGCCAGTTCCAGAAAGGATCACTGGATTCATGCGCGTCCATGCTTGTTGTGCTTGAGATGAGATCTGATGCGCGCGCCGGGACGCTGAGGCCAAGCGTGCGTTCCACGTACGCCCGCAATGCCCTAGGTGGTGCGGGGTAGTCATCATCTGCGTATTGCTGCTCCCGCAGTTCGGCCGGTGTTCTCGTAAACTCCTCTGGCCAGCAGTGCTCGTTGTAACCGATGGCCAGTAAGCGAATCAGGTCTTGCGTACTATTGGTCAAGACGCAGAGCATGTCTGATCCCGAGCCTGAGCCAAGATGGACGATTCGCTGCTGATCGTGGTCGTCCAGCCATAACCCTGCCCACGATCCATCGCCACCAGTCCTGAGGAATATTGATAGCCGCTCGTTTACTCTGGGATCTTCGCAGGCCGTCCATCGAGCAGTATCGGCGGAGTCCGGAACGTGAAAGGCGGTGATAGCGCTGTTGTTGTATTCAGGTTCGGGATGCAAAGTCATGTAGCGGCCCCCGGTCCGATAGTGACGGACGCAGCCTAGTGCTTCCAGGAATTCCATGGTCTGTCGTAATACTGGAGGTACCGGATTGCTTGCCGGGAAGGCGGCTACTAATTCGTCGGTGAAGTTCATGTCTTTCCTGACCATTGTCTTTAGCGAGTATCGTGAATGAAGGTGGATTGCTATGCCCGGAATATATCGCCATGTGCCACCCAATGCCCGCTTCTGGCCGATTTCTGCCTGTCATATCCGGCAGAAGTCGACCACTAACTGACTGCCAGCCAGAAGAAAAGGCAACGTTCACGAGAATCGGCCTCGGCAAATAAATCCCCCCTCTCCCCTCATTGCTCTAGATCGAACATCCTCGCGAACCGCTCATACCGTCAACCGATAGGTAGACTGCACCAACCCCGAAGCAAAGCTGCAGCTGGATACTAGTTCCAAGTCAATGTCCTGCTGAAGGGCCCCAAACAATCGCCTTCCCGATCCGATCAGTACGGGAACAGTGGTAATCACCATATCGGCGACTAACCCATCGCGCAGGAAGGATTGCACCAACTGCCCGCCATCGACATAGACACGATGCACGCCTTGCCCATCCAGTTCGGCCATCAGGTCCCCTGGTGCGAGGTTTGAGAAGCGCAGCTTGCCCTTCAACGCCTCGGGCACCGGCGTACCGGCCAGTTGTTCAGACAGCACCACGACGGGCCGGTCGTAGAACCATGTGTCGAAGGTCAGCACCTTCTCATAGCTGCCTCGCCCCATCACGATCACATCCTTGTCGGCAATGAAGGCGCAGTAGCCATGATCTTCAGTTGGATCATCACGCTGCAAAAGCCAATCAATGTCGCCATCTGGCCGGGCGATGAAGCCGTCCAGGCTGACGGCGATGAAAACATGTGCAGTGGCCATCAGGACCTCCTAATTGAAACGACGTTTATTCATCCTTGATCATAAGCAGAATAAAAGATTCGCCTTCGCTGACTGCCGTTCAAAATTTCAGATTTAACGTAGATGCGCCCACTTCAATTTTGGCGAAGCGTTTTTACACACTCTGGGCCAGCAGCGGACACTTGGTATGGATCGCGGATATCGTACATACACTACTCGAGAGCTATACAGACCTGTTCGAACCAGGCGGCAAAGGTTGGCCAACTTTCGTCTGTACTTCCGTTGTGGGACCAGTATCGAACAACACCAGCCTGCGATATGCAGAAGTAGTCGCTGTTGTCCTCAATGAAAGGCAACCAATCCCGAGGCACTCCCTGGGCCCAGGCGGCTTCGGTAATTTCAAAAATATCCAGATGGCTGCATCCTCCCAAAATCACCGCGGGTTCAAATGCGGCGTTTGCGACATCGCTGCCACCTTTCAGGAAGCGGATATATTCATCGGGAAAGCGAAAATTGAGCCTGCTCTCTGCGTCAGCAATTTCAGCATCTGTTGGAATACGAAAAGGATTGTCTGTCATTCGTTCAAGTCCGAGTGTTGATCAGTATCGTGCGGTGGACGATAGCTTATTCAATCAGAGAGTGTAGAAGCCCGCTTGGGTCGACTTCTGCCGGTCGCAATAGGCCGGGACGGGCAAGAAGCAGTCGTTCGTCTTTTCCCCAAGCACCGGTGCTACGGCTGCTGCCCTCTTGTCTTTCCTCCAAGCCCCGCGCTACCCTCGACACTGTTAAATACCGTTCGCAAAAGGAATTACTGCAATGGTGTCTAACCGTTTTTACTTCCGCCCTCCTCGTAAATACTGCACTCCGGAGCGGCAGCGCACGTCCGCCCAAAAATGTTATGCACCCATTGATGTCTATTTATAGTTAGGCATTTTTATCCGACCTACGCAGGATCCATGTGAAGAAAGCAAAAGCGATTACCAAAAAGAAATCATCCGGCCGTGGCTTTGAGATGTCCTCGTTTTGTGGGTGGGATGGAGAGACTTTAGTTCTGAACATACTTGGAACTCCGAGCGCCAAAAAGGATGCCATCGGCAAGGCGAAAGGAAGTCAACTCAAGATCAGCGTCACCGCCGCACCCGTAGCAGGCAGGGCGACTGACCATATGGTTAAGTTTCTCGCCCGAGAGTTTGACGTCTCGGTTTCTGACATCACGGTTGTGTTCGGTCGTTTTAATTTGAACAAGCAAATGCGTATAAGGGCGCCCGGAAGCTTACCTGCCGTAGTGGCCAAGGCCCTGTCAGAAGCAGAAAACACCTGACCATTCGCTACGGGCGCGTGCAGCCTAATGAGCCGCCCTGCTGTAGTGCAAACCCGGCGAAACCCTGCCTGCTCGAAGGTTTCCTAGTGTCAGACCCGCCCCTGAAGCAAGTTGTCTCAAGAACCTACGACGCAGGCCTGCGTGGTCACAGCACGGTGAACACCGACTCGACGATTGACTGGAAACTCAGCGTGTTCCGTACTGACAACAGCGATGACATCGTCAGCCAGCCCAGCAGCGTGGTCCCGGGCTATGGCTACTACGTGAATGCGGGCAAAACCCGTCGCCAGGCTATCGATGCCTACGTCCAGTACCGAACTTCCGACTGGTTTGCCTACACGACGCTGGCCTATGTCGATGCAACCTACCAATCCAACCTGAGCCTGACGCCGGCGAACAATCCTGAAGCCGATGCCAACGGCAATATTGCTGTCGCCCGCGGCGAAAAAATCCCCGGAATTTCGCCATGGCAATTGAAGATGGGCGGGGATTATAAAGTGACACCGGCCTTGACCCTCGGCGCGGACATGATCGCCAACAGCAGCCAGTACTATGTTGGCGACGATTCAAACCAGAATGCCAAGTTGGCCGGGTACGCAGTGTTCAATGTCCACAGCGATTATCAGCTCAGCCAAACAATCAAACGCTTCGCGAAACTGAACAATGCCCTTGATCGCAAATATGCCACCTACCGTACTTTCGCCGCCGTTGGTGACATCCCGTCGCTTGGGCTATCCAATCCGCAAACCGTCACCCCGGCGGCGCCTCGGGCGATGCATGCCGGTTTCAATGTGAAGTTCTGAGTCGCTCAGCGTCTGAACCAATCCGGTACAGGCCCCACCGCATCCCCTACTTCACCTGCGCTTCCTCCAACAGCCAACGCGCAAATACCTGGATGGGCGCGCGGCTCAGTTCAAGCGGTTCGGGTAACACGAGGCAAAAGGCCTTGGCGACATTCTTCTCTTGTGGCCATGGCGCGACCAGCCGGCCTTGCGCCAGTTCGGCTTCCACGTACAGGCGCGGTACGAGTGCCACGCCGAGCCCCGCCAGCGCGGCTTCGATCAGCATCGCATGCAAATCGTAACGCGCGCCCATCGCGGCGTTGCTCAGGACAATCCCGGTTTGCTGGGCGTAACGCTGCCAGGCATCCGGGTTCTGTCGTCGGTGTAATCGCGGCAGTGAATCCAGAGCCGTTGCCTGCTTGCCCGGCTTCAGCAGGCCAGGGTGACAAACCGGAATTAACACTTCGTTCAACAGGCGGTGCGTCTGCATGCCTGTCCACGCCGGGTGCTCAAAATGGATGGCGGCATCAAAACCGCTGCCGGCGAGCACGAACGGCTCCATACGTTCCGAGAGGTGTACGCAGATATTCGGGTGTTGCTGGCCAAAGCCGGCCAACCGCGGAATTAGCCAGCGCAGGGCAAAGGTTGGGCTGACGGCGATATCCAGGCTGGCGCCGTCGCTGGGCTGGCCCATCAAATACTGGCTGTCCCTGTCGAGCCGGTCGAGTAGTTCGCGCACTTGGGCCGCGTAGCGCTCACCGTTGGGCAAGAGCCGCACGCGGTTGCCAACACGCTCGAATAACGTGACCCCCAGAAACACCTCCAGACGGCCTATCTGCCGGCTGATGGCGCCTTCAGTCAGGGCCAACTCGTCTGCGGCACGGGCGAAACTGCCATGCCGGGCTGCTGCTTCAAAGGCCATCAGGGCAGCGTTACTCGGGAGCTTTCGACGCATGGGCATTCCTGGTTCAAGTCAAGGCCTCCACCTTGATGTTTAATCACTGAAGAGTGCCGAAAAGTCGTTTTATGGATCATTACCGTGTCACTAGCATGATTAAACATCAACCAACGAAGTGACATGATGATTTATACAGTCGAATGCAACTACGCTGACCCCGCCAGCGAAGCTGAGTGGAATGCGTTTTACAGCCTGGAAAAACTGCCAGCGCTGATCTCGGTGAGCGGATTCAGCTCCTCGCAGCGTTTCAAAGCCTTGAGCGGCGATTGCCCGGCCTACCTGGCCCTGCATTCAGTCGACACGCTTGCCGTGTTGCAGAGCGACGAGTACCGCCAAAAAGGGGGAGGCAATTTTGCCCGTTGGCAGTCGCACATCACTGATTGGAAGCGCAACCTCTATGCCGGGCTGGACCGGGCAGTTGGCGTGGGCGCGGACGAATTCCTGTTGGTCAGTGAACAAGGCCCTCAAGTACTGATTGGATTAGGCCTTACACCTGTAGCGCTGCACGCGGTTGCGTTGGACAAGAACCCTACACACCGTTGGCTGGCCAAACTGGGTTGCACTCAAGCAAGGGCCAGCGATCTGCAGGGGCTGAAGGTATATAGCGCAATGACCATGCAGTTACTGTCATGAGCCACGCGGACATAAATCACTGGAGGCTTGCCGGCCGGCACAGTGATCTAGGTTTTACCCCGAAGGGTCTTACCGGATGACCAATCACCTTCATAGGGGCCCGACTTAGCGGCCTCTTGTTCGCGTTTAACCTTCTCGTCGGTTTGCTGCCTAAGTTTGTTTCGATCACACAGACAACATCACTACTCAATCAACGCCACGCAGCCTGCGCCCATCCGGCCCATACAACTTGTTACCAATAACCGAATTCAAAAACCCGACAACCCGCTGATTACTCGCCATCCGCAGCCCCAACGCCTCGCCATTGGCGATATTAAGCTGCCGCGCCCGCCGCGCCAGTGCCTGCACTTCCCGCCAGGCCGCGACGCAATCGGCATCCTGCGCCGCCTTCAGCGCCCCCTGCCGCCCTGCCCCATAGCCGAGCTTCAACTGCGCCCCAGACCGAATCGCTTCCAACTGCTCCAGCTTCTGCAACGCCGCCTGCTTGCACGCCGTCAGTTCCTGCAGCTTTTCACCGTCGACCTTGGCCTGGGCCAATGCACGCCGTTCCAGTTCCAGCCAGTCGATCAGTTCGACGATCGCCTGCTGCTGCAACTCCAAGTGTTTCGCCAGACTCATAGGTACCTGCTGCTCATCGACCAACGCTCATGGAAGGGTTTCGCGCACGCTGGAGGCCAGGCCGTCGAAGATCGAATCCGCGCTGACCTGATAGGTGCCACTGTCGATGGCCTGGCGCAGCGCCGCGACTTTCTCCATGTCCACGTCCGCCGACGTCGCGACCTGCGAGCTGGCGGTGCTGCTGGAGACTTGCACGCCGTCGTCTAGGGTGGCTTCGAGAGGTTGCAGTTCCACGCGTTGATTACCGCCTGCTTTGCTGTCAGCGGGCGCCAGGGTGTTGGTCAGGTTTGCACTTATGATTTTCACGTTAGAGGCTTCAATTGGCTGTGGTTGGGTCAACTATCGGCAATCGCGACGGCAAACTTTGACCGGTAATCGGGTTTCGCTGAAAAAATCAGTAGCGCAGTTGCAATTCGTTCTGGCCCACCACCTGGGCGTTGAGCATTTTGCCGTCGTTGCCCATGACGCGCACGTTGCCGCCCAGGCTGCCGTTGTCCAGTGCCTTGCCTTCGCGGCGGATGGTGAATCCAGCGCCCCGGGCCTGCAGGACCACGCGGGCGTTCCGCTCGACCAGCCAACGCTCGCGCACGTGATTCACGGTGA
The DNA here is from genome assembly GCF_002028325.1 of Pseudomonas veronii. Lineage (NCBI taxonomy): Bacteria > Pseudomonadati > Pseudomonadota > Gammaproteobacteria > Pseudomonadales > Pseudomonadaceae > Pseudomonas > Pseudomonas veronii. The sequence continues at coordinate 5,671,672 of NZ_CP018420.1, forward strand.
TCACCATACCCCGGCTTAGGTTGCGGCTGGCCTGGCGGCCGATGATCTGCGAAGGCTCGAACACGCTGCCTTTGGGCAGGCGCTCCAGCGGGCCGCGCTTGAGTTCCAGCATCGGCGCCTTGATCACCTCACCCGCGGCAATCCGCTGACGGCTGACCACGTAGTCGCCGACCACGCGCACGCTGACTTGCAGGTAACCCGCGACCTCGTCCAGGCAACGCACGCCCACGGCCACACGACCGATCACGCTTTGCTCCGGGCGCACCAGGTACGGCCGCGGGTGGGCGCAGGCCGCGATGCGCGCCGCCGGCTGGCCGATGTCCACGGCAACCAATTGGGCGCGCGCGGGCAAGCGTGGCGCAATCACCTCGCGCACCTGCTCCTGCAGGCCGTCCGCCTGGGCCAGGGTGCAGCACAACAGGCCCATCAAGCCCCACATCCGTCTTGTCATCGATCCCGCCCTCCGCGCTACCCAGCGCAGAATTCTAGTCGCCCCGCCAGCGAGGCAAGGCCTGAATTGGTCGTCAAATAGCGGCCTGTTTCGGCCTTTGCCGGGGCAGCCTTGGGACTAACCTGCGAGCCGTTCATTTATTTGATGCACAGGTCCGCAACCATGATCGACAAGCTCGACAACGAGCTGCGCTTTCAGCAGGACGCAATGAGTTTGCGGGCTGAGCGCCAGCAGGTATTGGCCAATAACATCGCCAACGCCGACACACCCAACTTCCGCGCGCGGGATTTCGACTTCAGCGCCGAACTGGCCAGCTCCCTGCAAAAGTCCCACACCCAGGGCCGCGGCATGACCCTGGCCACCACGTCCGACCGCCACCTGCACGCCGACTCCAGCCGCTTCGCCAGCCGCGACCTGCTCTACCGCGTGCCGGACCAACCGAGCCTGGACGGCAACACCGTGGACATGGACCGCGAACGCGCGCAGTTCACCGATAACGCCGTGCGGTACCAGGCCAGCCTGACCTTTCTGAGCAGCCGCCTGCAGTCGCTCAAGACCGCCATGCAGTCCGAATAACCCAGGGAAACCACCATGTCGATGTTCAGCATTTTCGATATCGCCGGCTCCGCGCTGAGCGCCCAGTCTCAGCGCATGAACGTAACCGCCAGCAACCTGGCCAACGCCGACACCACCAGCGGCCCGGACAACGAAGCCTACCGGGCGCGGCAGGTGGTGTTCGAGTCGCAATACCAGGCCGGCAGCAGCATCGGCGGCGTGCGCGTCAGCCAGGTGGTCGAAGACAGCTCGCCGATGCGCCAGGAATACCGCCCCGGCGACCCATTGGCCGACGAATCGGGCTTCGTGACCATGCCCAACGTCGAGCCGGTGGGCGAAATGGTCAACATGATCTCCGCGTCGCGCTCTTACCAGGCCAACGTCGAGGTCATGTCCACCAGCAAGGAAATGATGCTGAAAACTTTGACCCTAGGTGAGGCGTAAACCATGACCAGTACGATTGCCAGCTCGGTGCTGTCGACGATGAACAGCACCAGCACCACCGCCGAAAGCACCACTTCGGCGGCGGACGATTTGCAGGACCAGTTCCTCACGCTGCTGACCACCGAGCTGCAGAACCAGGACCCCACCGACCCGATGGACAACAGCGAGATGGTCACCCAGCTGGCGCAGATCAGCACCATCAGCAGCATCGAAGACGTCACCAGCACCCTGGAAGGCATCTCCAGCCAGATCAGCGCCTCCGAAACCCTGCAAGCCTCGGCCCTGGTGGGCAACGGCGTGTTGATCGACGGCAATGTGATCCAGGTCGACAGCGGCGTGGCGACCACGTTTGGCGTCACTCTGGACAGCGATGCCGACAGCGTCAGCGTCACCATCAAAGACAGCAGCGGCACCGTCGTGCGGACCCTGGACGAAGGCAGCATGAGCGCCGGCACCCAGGCGTTGTCGTGGGACGGCCTGCAAGACGACGGCACCACGGCCGCCGACGGCGCCTACACCTTCTCTATCAGCGCTACCACCGACGACGTCGCCGTGGCCAGCACCGCCCTGAAATACGCGCTGGTCACCGGCGTCACCACCGACAGCAGCAACGAAGTCGCGCTGGACCTGGGGGGCGTCAACGACAACGTCGCCCTCAGCGACATCAGTCTTGTCCTCTGACCCTCTACCTAACGAAGGAGAAACACCATGGCTTTTTCCCAAGCGCTCAGTGGTCTGTCGGCAGCGTCCACCGACCTCAACGTGGTCAGCAACAACATTTCCAACTCCCAGACCGTGGGCTTCAAAAGCTCGACCACGCAGTTCGCCGATGTGTACTCCGGCGCCGACGTCGGCCTGGGTACCCAGGTCTCGGGCGTGGTGCAGAACTTCGAATCCGGCAGCCTGACCACCACCGATAACGCCCTGGACCTGGCGATCAACGGTGACGGCTTCTTCACCTTCTCCGACGGCACGCAAACCGTGTACTCGCGCAACGGCCAACTGACCCTGACCGCCGATGGCTACCTGGAAAACGCCGCCGGCGATCAACTGCTCGGGGTCAACGGCGTGATCCAGATCCCCACCACCGGCATGCAAGCCAGCGCCAGCACCGAGCTGGACGCCGAGCTGAACCTGGACGCCAGCGAGGACATCATCACCACCACCTTCGACCAGACCGACTCGTCGACCTACTCCTATTCCACCAGCGCGACGCTCTACGATTCCCTGGGCATCAGCCACACCAGCACCCTGTATTTCAGCAAGACCGCCGACAACACCTGGGACGTACACACCGCCATCGACGGCAACCTGCTGACCGACTCCCAGACCGTCAGCTTCAGTTCCAGCGGCCTGATCACCAGCGGCGAAACCGGCACCTACACCTACGACCCGGCCAACGGCGCGGCCAGCCTGTCGCTGACCCTGGACCTGACCGGCACGACCCAGTTCGGCAACGACTCCTCGGTGTCCGACATCACCCAGAACGGCTACACCTCCGGCAGCCTGGTGAGCTTCACCATCGACGAGACCGGCACGGTGGTCGCCACCTACTCCAACGACCAGACCAAAAACATCGACCAGATCCAGCTGGCCACCTTCAGCAATGAAAACGGCCTCAAAGCCAACGGCGACAACACCTGGCTGGCCACCACCTCCTCCGGCCAGGCCCTGCTCGGCGCGGCCAGCAGCGGCTCGCTGGGCTCGATCCTGAGCGGCACCACCGAAGACTCCAACGTTGACCTGACCGCCGAACTGGTCAACCTGATCATTGCCCAGCGCAACTTCCAGGCGAACGCGAAGTCGGTGACGGCGCAGAGCGAAGTGTTGCAGCAAGCCGTGAATATCGGTTCCTGACCCTATGGATCGCATGCTCTTCACGGCCATGAGCGGGGCCAATCAGGCGCTCGAACAGCAGGCCGTTGTGGCCAACAACCTGGCCAATATCGTCACCCCGGGGTTTCGCGCGCAACTGGTGGAGATGCAGTCTTCGCCGGTGGCGGGCGAAGGCTTGCCGACCCGCGTGTCGGTGGCCGCCAACGGCGTGGGCGTGGACTGGAGCGAAGGGCCGATCGTGCATACCGACCGCGCGCTGGACGTGGCCCTTGGCGCAAACGTGATGCTCGCCGTGCAGGCCGGCAACGGCCAGGAAGCCTACACCCGGCGCGGTGACCTGCAGGTCGACGGCACCGGCGCCATGACCGTGGGCGGGCGCCCGGTGATCGGTGACGGCGGGCCGATCAGCGTGCCGCTGGGCAGCGAGGTCACCCTGGGCAGCGACGGCACCATCAGCGTGCGCGAGCTGGGCATGGAACCCCGCGGCTTGAGCCCGGTGGGCAAGTTGAAGCTGGTGTCGGCGCCGCCCGGCACCTTGCAGGCCGGCACCGACGGTTTGTTCCGCAGCGCGAACGCGCAGCCGCTGCCGGCCGACGACAGCCTGCGCGTGGCGCCCGGTGCGTTGGAAGGCAGCAACGTCAGCCCGACCAACGCCATGGTCGCGATGATCGACAACTCGCGGCGCTACGACATGCAGATGAAAGCCATCAGCACCGCCGACGAAAACGCCAAACGCGCCAACAGCCTGCTTTCCCTGCAGGGCTGACCTCCCGGTTGAATAGACAAGGAACCGAACGATGATCCGATCACTGTGGACGGCGAAAACCGGACTGGAAGCCCAGCAGGGGCAAATGGACGTGATCGCCAACAACCTGGCGAACGTCAGCACCAACGGCTTCAAGCGCTCGCGGGCAGTGTTCGAAGACCTGGTGTACCAGAACGTGCGCCAGCCCGGCGCCCAGAGCAGCACCGACACGCGCCTGCCCTCCGGCTTGCAAGTGGGCACCGGCGTGCGCGAAGTCGCCACCGAGCGCCTGCACACCCAGGGCAACCTGGAGCAGACCAGCAACTCCAAGGACCTGGCCATCAACGGCCAGGGCTTTTTCCTGGTGGACATGCCCGACGGCAGCACCGGCTACACCCGTGACGGCAGCTTCCAGCTCGATGCCAATGGCGAGATGGTTACCTCCAACGGCTACAAGCTGTCGGCCGGCGTGACCATCCCGGCCAACGCCACAGCCATCACGATCAGCAGCGACGGCATCGTCTCGGTGACCACGCCCGCCACGTCTACCTCGACCCAGGTCGGCCAATTGAACCTGGCGTTGTTCATCAACCCGGCCGGCCTGGAAAGCATCGGCCAGAACCTGTACCTGGAAACCGATGCCTCGGGCTCGCCCACCGAAACCACGCCGGGCCTGAACGGCGGCGGCACGCTGTCCCAGGGCTACGTGGAAACCTCCAACGTCAACGTGGTGGAAGAAATGGTCGGCATGATCCAGACCCAGCGCGCCTATGAAATCAACAGTAAGGCCGTCGAAAGCTCGGACGAGATGCTCCAGCGTCTGACCCAGCTCTGAGCGCCCGGTTCGAGACTCCCTTTATGGCTCACAAGTATCTTCTGGCCGGCGTGCTGGCCCTCGCCGGCTGCGATCAACTGCCCCACAAACCGGTGGTGCCCGACGAAGAAGTCCAGGCGCAGGGCTACCCCGCGCGCCTGGCCAACGGCTCGATCTACCAGAGCAGCCGCTCGCAACCGCTGTTCGAAGACCGCCGCCCGCGCATGGTCGGCGACACCCTGACCATCGAGCTGGAAGAACAGGTCAGCGCCAGCAAGAACTCCTCCTCCAATGCCAGCCGCGCCGGCTCCATGGGATTGAGCCTGGCGACCACCTCCAGCCGCGCCAGCCAGGTCGGCTCCTTTGGGCTGGATGCTTCGACGACTCATGACTTCCTGGGCGCCGGCGGTTCCCAGGCGAACAACTCGTTCACCGGCACGATTTCCGTGACGGTGATGCAGGTGATGCCCAACGGGCACTTGCGTGTGCGCGGCGACAAACAGATCGCGATCAACCAGGGCACCGAGTTCATCCGCTTTTCCGGGCTGGTCAACCCGCGCAGTATCACCGGCGAGAACACCGTGTCATCGACCCAGGTGTCCCAGGCGCGCATCGAATACGTGGGCGATGGCTACATCAACGAAGCGCAGCGGATGGGCTGGCTCCATCGCATCCTCCTCAACGTTTCCCCTTTTTGAGTACCCACGCCATGTTCACTAGAGCCGCCCGAACGTTGCGCACCCTGCTGCTGAGCTGCCCGTTGTGGCTGGGGGCAACGGTTCACGCCGAGCAGATTCGCGACATCGCCGACTTCGCCGGCATCCGCTCCAACAACCTGGTGGGCTACGGCCTGGTGGTCGGCCTGGATGGCAGCGGCGACCAGACCACCCAGAGCCCGTTCACCGAACAGGGCCTGACCAACATGTTGTCGCAATTGGGCGTGACCCTGCCGGCCGGTGCGAACATGCAGATGCGCAATATCGCGGCGGTGATCGTCACCGCCAACCTGCCGGCCCTCTCGCGCCCGGGGCAGCAGATCGATGTGGTGGTGTCGTCCATCGGCAACGCCAAAAGCCTGCGCGGCGGCACCTTGCTGATGACCCCGATGAAGGGCGCCGATGGCGAGGTGTACGCCATGGCACAGGGCAACCTGCTGGTGGGCGGCGCCGGCGCGTCGGCCAACGGCAGCAGCGTGACGGTCAACCAGTTGGCCGGCGGGCGCATCAGCCGAGGCGCGATTATCGAGCGCACGGTGGCGCTGAATTTGAACAACGACCACGGCCTGCTCGGTTTGTCCCTGCACGAACCGGACTCGGCCACGGCACAACGCGTGGTGTATGCGATCAACCTGGAAATGCGTCGAACCGTGGCCTCGGCGGTGGACGGCGGGATGATCGAGATTCAGGGCCCGGTGTCGCCCAATGAGCGCACCAACTTCATGGCGCGCATCGAGAGCATCGAAGTGCTGCCGATCCAGGCGCGCCCCAAGGTGATCCTCGATTCGCGCACCGGCTCCATTGTGCTCAACAGCTCGGTGAAGCTGTACCGCGCCGCCGTGGCACACGGCAATTTGTCGGTGATCATCGACACCACCAACACGGTCAGCCAGCCCGGCGCCTTCAGTGGCGGCCAGACGACGACCAGCTCCCAGAGCAATATTTCCATCGAGTCCCAAGGCGGTTCGCTGCATTTGCTCGAAGGCACGGCGAACCTGATGGACGTGATCAAGGGCCTGAATGCGCTCGGCGCCACGCCACAGGACCTGATGGTGATCTTGCAGGCGCTCAAGGCGGCCGGTTCCTTGCGGGCCGAGTTGGAGATCATCTGATGAACAAAGGCGGCAGTACCGATGGCTTTGCCCTGGATGTGCAAGGCCTGGACCGGCTGCGCAACAGCGCGCACCTGGACCCGCAATCGGGGCTCAAGCAAGCCAGCAAGCAGTTCGAGGCGCTGTTCCTGCAGATGATGCTCAAGAGCATGCGGGCGGCGGTGCCCAAGTCGGAGATGTCGAACAACTCGCAGACCGAGATGTACACCGAGATGCTCGACCAGCAGTGGGCCCAGAGCCTGGCGGGCAAAGGTATCGGCCTGGCCGAGCAACTGACCCGACAACTGAGCGGCTACACCACCCGGCAGGCGCCTGAACTGGACAGCGCCACCACAGCCTTCCTCGACCTGCCGCCCTCGCGCCCCACGCCGTTTGCCAGCCCGGCGTTCGATGCCTGGAAACGCCGTGAAGTCAGCGGCGGCGACAAGGACCAGCCCGAGCATGTACAGGCGTTTATCGCGCGCTTGAGCGAACCGGCGCAAAAGGCCGCCCGCGCCAGTGGCGTACCCGCCGAGTTGATCCTGGCCCAGGCCGCCCTGGAAACCGACTGGGGCCGGCGCACCATCACCACTGCCCAGGGCGCCGACAGCCACAACCTGTTCGGCATCAAGGCCGGCGGCCAGTGGCAAGGCGCGACGACCCAGGTGATGACCACCGAATACACCGACGCCCAAGCGCAAAAACAGCTGGAAGCGTTTCGTGTCTATACCTGCGACGACGCTGCCTTCAACGACTATGCACGCCTGATGCGCAACCGCCCCGGTTATGCCGCCGTGCGCAATGCCGTCGATGCGCCCCAGGCCGCCATCGCGTTGCAACAGGGCGGTTACGCCACCGACCCGCGCTATGCACAGAAGCTGATTTCGGTGATGGCCACCATCGGTCCGCTGCGCAACGTGCCGGCCGTGGCGCAACTGCAAAACGATTTATAGAACAGGGGTCAAGTTGCCCTTTCGCCGGGCCGATAGTGCCAACCATGTAGCCCAGGAGCTTCTCGATGAGCATTATTTCCATTGGCGTCAGCGGCCTGACCGCCGCGCAGATCGCCCTCAGCACCAGCAGCAGCAACACCACCAACGCCTACACGGCGGGCTACACCTTGCAGGTGGCGAACTTCTCCGAATCCACCTCGGGCAGCGGCGTGCAGATCGCCAGCGTCGACCGCCAGTACAACCAATTCGTCACCAGCCAGCTCAACAGCTCCATCAGCGCCGAAAGCGCGCTGTCGACCTACCAGACTGAAGTCGACCAGATCGATAGCCTGCTGGCCGATGGCGATGCCAGCCTCGACACCCTGATACAAAGCTTCTTCTCGTCGATCCAGACCCTGACCTCCGACGCCAGCGACACCGCCGCGCGCGAAGAAGTGGTCGGCGCCGCGCAAACCCTGACCTCGCAGTTCACCCAGTTGGGCAGCTACCTGGACGACATGGCCAGCGACGTGAACAGCCAGATCAGCGACCAGGTCACCCAGGTCAACGACCTCACCGAACAGATCGCCGGCCTCAACAAAAAGATCAGCCTGTCCGACGCCCTGGGTTCGACGTCCAACGCCCTGCTCGACCAGCGCGACCTGCTGGTCAGCCAGCTCAGTGAACTGGTGGACGTGGATGTCACCACCCAAAGCAACGGCAGCTACACCGTGGCACTGAGCAACGGCCTGGCGCTGGTGTCGGGCAATGACAGCTTCGATCTGCAGACCGCCGTCTCGGCCAGCGACCCGACGCAAACCGTGGTCACCTACGTCGACGCCGCCGGCCACACCACGGTGCTCGACGACTCCACCTTCGAAGGCGGCTCCCTGGGCGGCCTGATGGACTTTCGCGACACCAGCCTGAGCGACGCGCAAAACCAGCTGGGCATCCTGGCAGTGAGCCTGACCCAAGCCTTCAACACCTTGCAGGCAGCAGGCATCGACCTGAATGGCGACAGCGGCAGCGCGTTCTTCTCGGTGGATGACCCGAGCATCTACGGCAACACCCAGAACACCGGCGACGCGACGCTGAGCGCGACCTTTACCGACGATGTCAGCGCCCTGAGCGCTACCGACTACACCGTCAAGTATTCCGCCACCGACGGCTACACGGTGACCCGCAACGACAGCGGCGCCAGCGTCACCTCGACCTACGACGCCAATAACGACACCCTGACCTTCGCCGGCATGAGCGTGGCCATCAGCGGCACCGCCGATGACGGCGACAGTTTCCTGGTACTGCCCACACGCAACGCCGCCAGCAGTTTCAGCACCTTGACCAGCGACGGCAGCCTGATCGCGGCAGGCACCTCCACCGGCAGCAGCGACAACAGCAATGCCCTGGCGATGCTCAACCTGCAGACCGACAGCATCGTCGGCGGCAGCAAGACCCTCAGCCAGACCTACTCGGCACTGGTCAGCGACGTGGGCAGTACCGCCAGCAAGGTCGCCGGGCAACTGGAAACCCAGTCGGGCCTCACCGAGCAACTGACCACGCTGCAACAGTCGGAATCGGGGGTGAACCTGGATGAAGAGGCGGCCAACCTGATCGTCTACCAGCAGTATTACCAGGCCTGCGCGAAGGTGGTCGAAGTGGGCACGTCCCTGCTCGACACCCTCCTCGATATCAACTGATAACTTTCTGAGCGGAGCGACGCCATGCGCCTCAGCAGTGCGACGATTTACAACCAAAGCCTGAACTCGATGCTCACCCAGGAAAGCGCCTACCAGGACGCCGCCCAGGAAGTGTCCAGCGGCACCCGGGTGGTCAACCCTTCGGATGATTCGCTGGCCGCCGCCCAGGCCGTCAACGTGCGCCAGGCCATCGCCGCGAATACGCAATATGCCGACTCGCGCAGCACCATCAGCACGTCCTTGTCCCAGGAAGAAAGCACCCTGGACAGCATCAACGATGCCATCACCAGCGCCAAGGCGCTGATCGTGCAAGCCAACAACGGCACCTTGAGCGACGCTGACCGCGAGTCCATCGCCACCTCGCTGCAAGGGGTGTACGACACGCTGGTGACACTGGCCAACGCCACCGACAGCAACGGCAACTATCTGTTTTCCGGCTACCAGAGCCAAAGCCCGGCGTTTGCCACCGATGCCAATGGCGATCTGGTGTATCAGGGCGACAACAACGCGGTCACACAACAGGTCAGCTCCACTCAGAGCATGGCCAGCGGCGATACCGGGGCGACGATTTTCCTTTCGGTGAGCAGTTCGGCGGGGTTTATCGCCGAGGCCGGCGACAATAGCGGCAGCGTGACCTACAGCGGCCCGACCATTACCGATACCCAGGACGCCAATTACGGCAGCGGCTTCAGCCTGACCTTCAGCACCGCCGCCGACGGCACCGCGCAATACAGCCTCGACGGCGCCACCCCGGTGACGTACACCTCGGGCGACACGCTGGAAGTCAACGGCCTGTCCCTGACCTTGAGCGGCACCCCGGTGGACGGCGACACGGTTACCGTGAGCAAGGCCGCCGACGCCGACCCGGACCTGTTCGCGACCCTGAAAAACCTGATCTCGGTGCTGCAGACCCCGGTGGAAACCGACGCCGACCAGGCCAACCTGGACAACACCCTGTCCACCGCCAGTCGCCAACTGAGCAATGCCCAGGACAACGTACTCACAGTGCAGACCTCTGTCGGCTCGCGGCTTAACCAGCTGGACGTGCTCGACACCATCGGCGACGACCTGGCACTGAGCTACACCGAACGCCTGTCGGGGTTGGTGGATGCCGACTACACCGAGTCGGTCACCGAGTACACCGCACTGCAAGTGGCCTTGCAGGCGGCGCAGCAGACCTTCGTCAGCATCCAAAAGATGTCGCTGTTCGAATACATCTAAAACTGTGAGAGGGAGCTTGCTCCCGATAGCGGTAGATCAGTCACCAGATGCATGGGCTGAAACACCGCCATCGGGGGCAAGCCCCCTCCCACAGTTGGACCGTGGCAGTTGATTGGCCAAAAATAGTCCTAAACCAAGCCCACAAAAGCCCATCAACTGCGACGCCCCCATGTCACTGTTCAAACACATCAAAAACTGTGGGAGGGAGCTTGCTCCCTCCCACAGTTGGACCGTGGCAGTTGATTGGCCAAAAATAGTCCTAAACCAAGCTCACAAAAGCCCATCAACTGCGACGCCCCCATGTCACTGTTCGAACACATCAAAAACTGTGGGAGGGAGCTTGCTCCCGATAGCAGTAGATCAGTCACCAGATGCATGGGCTGAAACACCGCCATCGGGGGCAAGCCCCCTCCCACAGTTGGACCGTGGCAGCTGATTGGCCAAAAATAGTCCTAAAGCCCACAGAAGCCCATCAACTGCGACGCCCCCATGCCACTGTTCAAACACATCAAAAACTGTGGGAGGGAGCTTGCTCCCGATAGCGATAGATCAGTCACCAGATGCATGGGCTGAAACACCGCCATCGGGGGCAAGCCCCCTCCCACAGTTGGACCGTGGCAGTTGATTGGCCAAAAATAGTCCTAAACCAAGCTCACAAAAGCCCATCAACTGCGACGCCCCCATGTCACTGTTCGAACACATCAAAAACTGTGGGAGGGAGCTTGCTCCCGATAGCGGTAGATCAGTCACCAGATGCATGGGCTGAAACACCGCCATCGGGGGCAAGCCCCCTCCCACAGTTGGACCGTGGCAGTTGATTGGCCAAAAGTAGTCCTAAACCCAGCCCACAGAAGCCCATCAACTGCGACGCCCCCATGTCACCGTTCAAACACATCAAAAACTGTGGGAGGGAGCTTGCTCCCGATAGCGCTGGATCAGTCATCAGATGCATGGGCTAAAACACCACCATCGGGGGCAAGCCCCCTCCCACAGTTGGACCGTGGCAGTTGATTGGCCAAAAGTAGTCCTAAACCAAGCTCACAAAAGCCCATCAACTGCGACGCCCCCATGTCACTGTTCAAACACATCAAAAACTGTGGGAGGGAGCTTGCTCCCGATAGCGCTGGATCAGTCACCAGATGCATGGGCTGAAACACCGCCATCGGGGGCAAGCCCCCTCCCACAGTTGGACCGTGGCAGTTGATTGGCCAAAAGTAGTCCTAAACCAAGCTCACAGAAGCCCATCAACTGCGACGCCCCCATGTCGCTGTTCGAATACATCTAAAACTGTGGGAGGGAGCTTGCTCCCGATAGCGGTAGATCAGTCACCAGATGCATGGGCTGAAACACCGCCATCGGGGTGTACAGACGGAGACATCCTTTACAAACGAGACCGGGGACATCCTTTACGTTTCTGGGTGCTGGACAGCCGGCTTGCACCGCTGTCTAGCCTACCCAGTGGATAGTTACATAGGTACATGTCCCACACGTTGTCGTCCACTTCTCGCAGTCCAACGGACTCTCCTACCAGTGACTCACTCAAAAAGATCATCCTGCCCCTCCACTTCATTGATCCGTCTGTTCTGACTTTGCGTACCTCCATATCCGCTCCATATTCGGCAGGAGGTACCCAGCCTGTATAGATCCTTGGCGATTTATCGTACAGATCGTTCGGCACTTTCATACCCAACGCCTCGTGCGGCCGATCATGATTGAATTCCTGTCGAAATCGTTCAAACGCCAACTGCTGCTGGACCATATTGGCTTCTGGCGTCTTCAGTAACGCGGCCTTGAGTGAGCGATGCATACGCTCATGCCGCCCGTTCTGATCGGGTCGCCCCGGCTGAATACGCTCTGGGTAGATACCCAGTCGTATCCACCATACGGCCAGACTCGAGAGCCTGTTGAGGCCGGTTGAAGCGAAGGGTGAACCGTTGTCAGTCCTGATGACGTCAGGCAGACCATACTCGCGAAAAGCCCAGTCAAAACCCTCGCGGGCCCCAGCCACACTGGGCTGAGCACGACACAACAATATGAATCTGCTGGCCTGATCCGTGAGTGTCAGCGGGTAACAGCGTCGGCCATCCGTCATTAAAAAGTCACCTTTGAAGTCAGCGGCCCACGTTTGATTGGGGAGGTCTGCCGGGCGAAGTTTGACGGGGCCGGTAGGCGGACGATTGCGCTTGCGCCGCTCTTGGACCAGTCCCGCTCGTTTGAGCCATTCCCCCGCCGTGCTGGGTGCCGGCCAATGACATTCCGGATAGCGATTGGAAAGGACCTTGACCAGCTTTTTGGGGCCCCAGTCATGGTGTTGATGCTTGAGCTCAATTAGAGCAGCAATATGTGCATCGCACGTTTGAAAAGGGCTTGAGAGTGGACGGCGTGAAGCCTCCTTGAGTCCGTCCAAGCCCGCAGTGGCGTACCGTTGCAGCCACTTGTCCAAGGTCGGTCGACTAATGCCGTAGCTCAATGCCAGTTGACGTTTTGAATAGGCGCCGGACAGCCAGTCGCCTATCAATCTGACTTTTTGGTCCATAGGGGACTCTCGATTCCATGACATGGCCAGTTACCTCCTGGCCATGATTAATACATGTAAACGATGTCTCCGGTTTCAAACGTAAAGGATGTCTCCGGTCTGTACCGGGGCAAGCCCCCTCCCACAGTTGGACCGTGGCAGCTGATTGGCCAAAAGTAGTCCTAAACCCAGCCCACAGAAGCCCATCAACTGCGACGCCCCCATGTCACTGTTCAAACACATCAAAAACTGTGGGAGGGAGCTTGCTCCCGATAGCGCTGGATCAGTCACCAGATGCATGGACTGAAACACCGCCATCGGGGGCAAGCCCCCTCCCACAGTTGGACCGTGGCAGCTGGTTGGCCAAAAATAGTCCTAAACCCAGCCCACAGAAGCCCATCAACTGCGACGCCCCCATGTCACTGTTCAAACACATCAAAAACTGTGGGAGGGAGCTTGCTCCCGATAGCGATAGATCAGTCACCAGATGCATGGGCTGAAACACCGCCATCGGAAGCAAGCCCCCTCCCACAGTTGGACCGTGGCAGTTGATTGGCCAAAAGTAGTCCTAAACCCAGCCCACAGAAGCCCATCAACTGCGACGCCCCCATGTCACTGTTCAAACACATCAAAAACTGTGGGAGGGAGCTTGCTCCCGATAGCGCTGGATCAGTCACCAGATGCATGGGCTGAAACACCGCTATCGGGGGCAAGCCCCCTCCCACAGTTGGACCGTGGCAGTTGATTGGCCAAAAGTAGTCCTAAACCAAGCTCACAAAAGCCCATCAACTGCGACGCCCCCATGTCACTGTTCAAACACATCAAAAACTGTGGGAGGGGGCTTGCTCCCGATAGCGCTGGATCAGTCATCAGATGCATGGACTGAAACACCGCCATCGGGGGCAAGCCCCCTCCCACAGTTGGACCGTGGCAGCTGATTGGCCAAAAATAGTTCTAAACCCAGCCCACAGAAGCCCATCAACTGCGACGCCCCCATGTCACTGTTCAAACACATCAAAAACTGTGGGAGGGAGCTTGCTCCCGATAGCGCTGGATCAGTCACCAGATGCATGGGCTGAAACACCGCCATCGGGGGCAAGCCCCCTCCCACAGTTGGACCGTGGCAGCTGACTGGCCAAAAATAGTCCTAAACCCAGCCCACAAAAGCCCATCAACTGCGACGCTCCCATGTCACTGTTCAAACACATCAAAAACTGTGGGAGGGAGCTTGCTCCCGATAGCGCTGGATCAGTCACCAGATGCATGGGCTGAAACACCGCTATCGGGGGCAAGCCCCCTCCCACAGTTGGACCGTGGCAGCTGATTGGCCAAAAGTAGTCCTAAACCCAGCCCACAGAAGCCCATCAACTGCGACGCCCCCATGTCACTGTTCGAACACATCAAAAACTGTGGGAGGGAGCTTGCTCCCGATAGCGCTGGATCAGTCACCAGATGCATGGGCTGAAACACCGCCATCGGGGGCAAGCCCCCTCCCACAGTTGGACCGTGGCAGCTGATTGGCCAAAAATAGTCCTAAACCCAGCCCACAAAAGCCCATCAACTGCGACGCCCCATGTCACTGTTCGAATACATCTAAAACTGTGGGAGGGAGCTTGCTCCCGATAGCGATAGATCAGTCACCAGATGCATGGGCTGAAACACCACCATCGGAAGCAATCCCCCTCCCACAGTTGGACCAGGGTGCATGAGTCAAGCAAGGGTCATGTTGTCGACAAGGTACTGCATGAAGTGCAGGGTGTTGGTGAGCAGGCTGGCCAGAAACGGTCCCAGGTCGCCCATCACCACCATCAGCAGGATCAGGCCCACGGACAAGGTCAGCGGGAAGCCTACCGAGAACACCGTCAACTGTGGCGACACCCGGTTGAGAATGCCCATGGCCAGGCTGATGATCAGCAGCGTGGCGACCATCGGCAAAGCCAGCAACAGGCCAGTGAGAAAGATCGTGCTGCCATAGCGCGCAATCAGGTTCCAGGCGTTGGGGTCAAAACGCAGGTGGCCGATGGGCAGCGTCTTGAACGTGGTCGCCAGCAGTTCGAGCACCATGAGGTGGCCGTCCAGCGCGAGGAACATCAGGATCGTGATCATGCCCAGGTAGCGCGACAGCACCAAGCTGTTGGTGCTGGTATCGGCGGAAAAGAACGTGGCAAACGCCAGCCCCATCTGCATGCCGCAGATATCGCCGGTCATCTCCACCACCGCCAGCGTCACGCGCATCACCATGCCCAGCGACATGCCGATCAGCACCTGCTCCACCGTCACCCCAAGGCCGGCCCAGGAAAACAGCGACACCTCCGGCAGCGCCGGCAAATTGGGCGCCAGCAAGAAAGCCAGCAGCATCGCCAGGCCGACCTTCACCTGGCTCGACACGTTTTTGTGGCCGAGGATAGGGTCGCTCATCAGGTACGCCAGCACCCGGCAGAACGGCCAGAAAAAGCTGGTGAGCCACAGTTGCAGTTGCGCCGAACTGACCTCGATCAAGGTGCGTCAGCCAATCAACGTGGGCAGGCTGGTGAACAGCGCGCGGGTGTAGTCCACCAGCATTTCCATGATCAAGGGCCCGGCGATCACCAGCACCACGCACACACCGATGATCTTGGGGATAAACGAGAGGGTCGATTCGTTGATCTGCGTGGCCGCCTGGAACAGGCTCACCAGCAAGCCGACAAACAGCGTCACGAACAACACGGGCGCGGCCACGATCATGCTCATCCGCATGCCTTTGTAAGCCAGATCCATGACCATTTCCGGCGTCATCGTCTACGTCCTCATCAGGTATAAAAACTCTGCGCCAGGGAACCGAGCAGCAACTGCCAGCCGTCTACCAGCACAAACAGCATCAACTTGAACGGCAGCGAGATGGTCGACGGCGGCACCATCATCATGCCCAGCGCCATCAACACGCTCGCCACCACCAGGTCGATGATCAGGAACGGGATAAAAATGGTGAAACCGGCCTGGAACGCGGTCTTCAATTCACTGGTGACAAAGGCCGGCAGCAACACACGCATGGGCACATCCTCCGGCCCTTGCAGGTCGCCGATGCGCGCCACCCGTGCGAATAATGCGAGGTCGCCCTGGCGGGTCTGGGTCAGCATGAAGACGCGAAACGGCTGGCTGCCCTTGTCGAGAAATTGCTCCACCGTGATCTCGTCCCGGGAGAACGGCTGCCAGGCGGTTTCGTATGCCTGGTCGAGGGTTGGCGACATGACGAAAAACGTCAGGAACAGCGCCAGCCCCAGCAGCACCTGGTTCGGCGGCGCCGAGGTGGTGCCGATGGCCGTGCGCAGCAGGCCGAGCACAATGATGATGCGGGTGAACCCGGTCATCATCAGCAGCACCGCCGGCAGGAACGCCATGGCGCTGAGCAGCAGCAGGGTCTGCAGGCTCAGCGACCATTGCTGGCCGCCGGCCTGGCCGGTGAAGGCGCTCAGGCCCTGCATCGCCGGTTCCAGGGCCGTCATGAGGCGCGCCCCTTGCGCAGGTTGTGCTTCAGCGCATGCGTCAGGCGTTCGGCAAAACTGTCGCCCGGTGCGACCGCCGCCGGCTCAGGCTCGGCTGCTGGCGCGTCCATTTGCGCCAGGGCGGTGACTTGCTGGGCCGTCACCCCCAGCACCAGCCATTGGCCGCGCACCTCCACAATCACCACCTTTTCACGCTGGCCCAGCCCGGTGCTGCTGACCACCCGCAGCATCTTCCCCGGTGCCAACGGCCGTGAACCCATGCGCCGCGCGAGCCAGCCGCACACCAGCACGCAGGCGAGCACCACCACCAGCGCCAGGCCGGTCTTGCCCAGCAATGCCAGGTTCATCACGTTGTCCGAGGGCACGCCAAGGGGCGCGGGTGTTGCGCTGACCAGGCTCATCGGTTGAGCTTTTGCACGCGTTCGGACGGAGTAATGATTTCCGTGATCCGAATGCCGTATTTGTCATCCACCACCACCACTTCGCCCTGGGCGATCAGGTAGCTGTTGATCAGGATGTCCATCGGTTCCCCCGCCAGGCCGTCCAGCGCCAGCACCGAGCCCTGGGCCAGTTCCAGCAATTGCTTGATGGTGATTCGGGTGCGGCCCAGTTCCACGCTGAGCTTGACCGGAATATCCATGATCATTTCCAGCTCACGCGCAGCCGCCGCAGGTGCTGGCACCGGCAACGGCTTGAACAGGCTCGAGCCTACGCTTGGCGCCGGGCCGGCAACCGCCGCGTCGGCTTGCTCCTGTTCGGCCAAGGCCGCCGCCCACGGGTCGTCGTCACCGGCTTCGGCGGCCTGTTCGGCCAGGGCGTCAGCCCATTCATCGGGCTCTTGGGGCTCGAGGGTGTTTGAATCAGTCATGATCGGATTCCTTGGCAGTGGACACGTGGCCCTTCACGAATCGGCTGGTAGAAGAGGAGGAAAGGCTCAGCGAGTGATCGACCAGGTCCTTCACAAGTAACGCGCGCACGCCGTTCTGGCTGCCGTATTCGCAGGTCATGACCGGCACGCCGTCGACCCGCGCACTGACGATCTCGGGCAGGTCGATAGGCAGCACATCGCCGACTTTGAGCGCCATGACCTGGCCCATTCGCGCATCCAGCTCGACAAAATCGGCGATCAGCTCAATCTCGGAATGGGTGATCTCGCCGGCCATGCGCTTGTTCCAGTGGCGCTCTTCCTCGGGATTGGTATCCGTCAGCGGGCCGTTGAGCAGTTGGCGCATCGGCTCGATCATCAGGTACGGGATCACGATGTTGAAATCGCTGGACAGGTTGCCGACCTCCAGGTGGAAGGTGGCATTCACCACGATTTCATTCGGTGAACTGGTGATGTTGGCGAACTTGGCCTGCATCTCGGAACGCAGGTATTCGATTTCCAGGGGGTAGACCGACTTCCAGGCGTCCTTGTAGGCATCCACCGACAACCCCAGCAAACGCCGGATGATGCGCTGTTCGGTGTGGGTGAACTCGCGACCTTCGGACTTGGTCACGAAACGCCCGTCGCCGCCGAACAGGTTGTCCACCACCATGAACACCACGCTGGGCGGGAACACCACCAGGGCCGTGCCGCGCAGCGGTTTCATGGCCAACAGATTGATGTTGGTGGGCATCGGCATGTGCATCGAGAATTCGCTGTAGCTCTGGTAGCGCACGCTTTTGACGGTGATATCGATGCTGCGCCGGATCAGGTTGAACAGGCTCATGCGAAAGTAACGGGCGAAGCGTTCGTTGATGATGTCCAGGGCGTGCAAACGCTCATGGATCACCCGGTGCTGGGTCGCCGGGTCGTAAGGGCGCACCCGCGCGGCGTCCAGGGTGTCGGCGTCATCCGCCGCAGCGTCGCCGTCGTCGCCCCCGCGAAGCAACATGTCGATCTCGTCCTGGGAGAGCAAATCGTCAATGGCCATGGGTTATTGCACGATAAAGTCGGTGTACAGCACGCGCAGCACCGCAGGTGCGGGTTGCTGCGGCGCCAGGGGCTGCTTGAGGGTTTCCAGGACCTTGCCGGCAAGCGCCGCCTTGCCCTGGGGCGTGATCACCTGCGTGGTGTTCTGCCCGCTCAACAGGGTCAACAACTGGCTGCGTATTTGCGGCATGTATTGCTGCAGCAGGGCCTGGGTCGCGTCATCCGCCACTTCCAGGGCAAACCCCACGTACAGCAGGCTTTGCTCATCGCGCTCGTTCACCAGGTTGACCGTCATCGGGGCGATGGTGACCAACCGCGGCGCCTGGGGCTTTTGCGCCACGGGCTCGACCGTCACTGCCTCAGCCGCCATGCCGTGTTGACTGAAATAGAGGTAGGTGCCGCCGGAACTGGCGGCGACGACGACCAGCGCCAGCAGCAGAATCAAGAGCCAGGGGGTTTTGCGGGTGGTGGTCATTGGCTGGAACCATGGAATGAAGGAAAACGGTTAGGCAGGGCTCAAGTATGACCATCGCCCTGCTCCGCCCATGGCGCGATAAGACCAGGGTAACGGCGGTATCTCGCTGTTTTGATTTGAGAATCAGACGTACAGGTCCACACCCGAACTGCGCAACACCACCTGCTGGACGTGCGCCGGGAGTGCTTCGTCGCGGCTGACCGCTGCGCTGGACGGCTGGGCCTGCGGATCACGCGGTGTCTGGCCGCCCGCGGCCTGGCGTGAAGACTGGTCGCTGACCGAGGCTTGCCCCAACGCGATGCCTTGGGTGGCCAGCGCCTCGCGCAACTGCGGCAACGCCTGCTCCACCGCCGCCCGCACCGACGCATGGGCGGCCTGGAACTGCGCCTGGGTGGTGCCGTCATTCAGGTTGAGGCTGATGGACAACGGGCCGAGTTCGGCCGGGTGCAGGCGCAAGTCCACTTGCTGCTCGCCACGCGTGACCATGTCGACCATCTGCTGGCCCAGGTCAGTCTGCCAATCGGCGCTGCCGATAGCGGCGGTGAGCACCAGGCCATTGCTCGCAACCGTGTCGGCGACGGCCAGGTTCGTCGGGTTGAAGGATGCCGCTGAAAGGCTGAAGACACTTTGCGGATCGGGCTGGCTCTGCGCCTGGCTGTCGTGCGTTTGCGCGCGCACGCTGGGCACGCTGTCGGCGACGCTGGCGACCAGCGTCGGCATGGCGTCGGGCAGGTCGATCGGTTGCGGCGTATCTGCCTCGTCATCCGCCGCAGGCAGGCTGGTCGCCTGGGCCGGCGCACGACTGCTGATCAGCGGGGCGGGCTCGGCTGACTCAGCGCTGACCACCACAGGCAGCGGCACGCTGACAGGCGTCGGCGGTGCCACGATCATTGCGGCGGTATCCAACTGGCCGGCGCTTTCGATCAGGGCCATGCGCTGGCGAATGTCGTCCAGCGAGCTGTCGCCCTTGGTCGTCGACTCAGGTTCTTCAACCGCTGTCACGGGTTGATCGGGCCAGGCATTCGGCACCTCGTCCACCGCTACGGGCTCTGGCTCAGCCAGCGGCACTGGCGCTGCGACCACCGGCGTGGGCAGTGCAGCCGCAGCCGGTTCCGGCATGACCGGGGCGGTGTCCGCAGCCGCCAATGCCGGTGCCAATGTCGGGGCCGGTGCCGACTGAACCACCGGCAGCGGGTCAGCCACTGGTACATCGACCTGGCTTAATACCGCGGCAAACGACTCACTCGGCGCAACCGTCGCCTCAGCGGGAAGACTGGCCGACGCAGGCGCTGCGGTCGATGGCGCTAACGACGCGAGAATGTCCATGGTGTCCCTTAGAGGCTGCTATCGATGGAAGTTGGAAACGCTGCCGCCCGGCGCCGCAATTGGCTGGCCAGTTCGTCCATCTGGCGTTGCTCGACACGCCCGGCGCGCACTTGCGCCTGTTGGGCGCGGCGGCTCAACAACGCTTCAATCGCGTTGACCTTGCGCCACTGCGCCATCCAGGTGATCTGGTGGTGCGCCACCTGTTTGCGGTGGCGCTCCAGGCTTTTTTGCGCACGCTCCACGGCCTCTTCCAGCGACTGCAAAAAGCCCCGGTAGTTGGTCAGCGCCGAAGGGCTCATGCCGTCCTTGGCCAGTTCCAACTGCAGGTTCTGGCGGTACTCCTGCTGGTACTGGTCCAGGGTGCGCAACTGGTTGATCACCAGTTGCTCGGCAGTGCGGCTTTGCGCCAGGGCGCGGGCCGCGATGTCGCGTGCCTTGGCGGTCAGTTCGATCAGCAGGTGCAGCGATTGGTCAGCCATCGATGGTTACTCGAAAAGGTCAGTTGCCGGGGAACAACAGGGTCAGGCCGTGCAGGGTCTCGTCAACGCTGGCACGGTCGTCGATGCGCTGCTGCAGGAACCGTTCGATATGCGGGTACAAACCCACCGCGCGGTCGAGTTGCGCGTCGTGGCCCTGGGTGTAGGCGCCCACGCTGATCAGGTCGCGATTGCGCTGGTAGCGCGACAGCGCCTGCTTGAGCTGATTCGCCTTGCGCTGCTGGGCGTCGCTGGCAATGGCCGTCATCGCCCGGCTGATCGACGCTTCGATATCGATGGCCGGGTAGTGCCCGCTTTCGGCCAGGTGCCGGGACAGTACAATGTGCCCGTCGAGGATCGCCCGCGCCGAGTCGGCAATCGGGTCCTGCTGGTCGTCGCCTTCGCTGAGCACCGTGTAAAACGCAGTGATCGAGCCGCCGCCGGGCGGCCCGTTGCCGGTGCGTTCCACCAGCTTGGGCAGCTTGGCGAACACCGACGGCGGGTAGCCCTTGGTGGCCGGCGGCTCGCCCACGGCCAGGGCGATTTCGCGCTGGGCCATGGCGTAGCGGGTCAGCGAATCCATGATCAGCAGCACGTCTTTGCCCTGGTCGCGAAAGTCCTCGGCCACCCGCGTGGCGTACAACGCGCCCTGCAAGCGTTGCAGCGGCGAGGTATCGGCCGGCGCGGCGACCACCACGGAGCGACGCAGGCCGTCTTCGCCGAGAATGTTGTCGATAAAGTCCTGTACCTCGCGGCCCCGCTCGCCGATCAACCCGACCACGATCACATCGGCCTGGGTGTAGCGGGCCATCATGCCCAGCAGCACCGACTTGCCCACGCCGGAACCGGCAAACAGGCCCAGGCGCTGGCCACGCCCGACACACAACAAGGCATTGATGGCGCGGATGCCCACGTCGATCTGACGGTCGATCGGCGCACGCTTGAGCGGGTTGAGCGGTTGGGTGTGCAGACTGGCGTGGTGGGCGCCCAGCAGCGGGCCGCGACCATCCAGGGGTTGGCCGCCGCTGTCGAGCACGCGGCCGAGCAAGGCCATGCCGAGGGGAAAACTGCGATTGCCGCCGACGCCGGTCTGGCCGTCCTGCGCGGCAAACACCCGCGCCCCTGGTTGCAGGCCGTGGATTTCCGCCAGGGGCATCAGGTACAACGTGTCCCCGGCAAAGCCGACCACTTCAGCCTCGGCGTATACGCCTTCATGGGACGTCAGCTCAATACGGCAGGCGCCTCCCAGCGGCAGACGCAGGCCCACCGCTTCCAGCACCATGCCGGTGGCGCGGGTGATGCGCCCGCTGCGCAGGTGCGGCGCGACCTGCAAGGGCTTGCCCTGCACCGACGCCAGGACCTGGCTCCAGCGCTCGAGGTGCGCGTTCATGGCTGTTCATCCAGGGTGCGCTCGACGCTGCGATTGAGCAGGCCCAACCGCGAAGGCCGCGTGGCATCCAGCTCTCCGCCGGCACTGACCACACGGCACCCGCCGGGCAACATCGCCGAGTCCGCATGCAAGGCCCAGCCTGCCGCTTCGATCTGCTCGCCGAGGCTGTGTTGGACGCGTTGCAGATCCTCCGGGTGGAGCCACAGCTTGGGTTTGCCGGTGAGTTCAAGGTCACTGTCGAGCAGGCTTTTGACCAATACCAGCACCTGCTCCGGCTGGGCGGCCAGCGCATCACCGGCCAATTGTCGGGCGGCCTCCAGCGCAATGCCCACCAACTGGCGGGCAATGTGCGTATCCATCGCCTTGAGGGCCTCGTCGAAGTTACGGCACAGCTCCAGCAGCGGTTGCAACGTCTGCCGCACCTGCTGGTGCAACTCCACGGCGGCGGCCTGGCGCCCTTCGCTCAAACCTTGTGCATAGCCCTGCTCCACGCCTTGGGCATGGCCGACCTGCTGGGCTTCGGCGAGGGTCTTTTCCCGCAGCACCTGCATCTCCAGCTTGCGCTGGAAGGCTTGCTTGCGCACGCGCTCGCGGTGGCTGCTCTGCGGATCATCGCCGAGCGAGGCAGGGCTGCCCAACGGGTCCATCTGCCAGGGCTGCCAATCAGACATAAGTGTCATTACCGCGCGCGGTCACGATTTCGCCGCTGTCGGACAAGCGCCGCACCACCGCAAGGATGGCCTTCTGTTCGGTTTCGATCTGCGACATACGGATAGGACCGCGCGCTTCCATGTCTTCGCGGAACAACTGCCCGGCACGCTGGGACATGTTGTGCAGGAAGCGTTCGAGCAACGCCGGCGGCGAGCCCTTGAGCGCGATCGCCAGGGAGTTGTGCTCCACCTGTTGCAGCAGGGTCTGGATGCCGCGGTCGTCGACGTCGATCAGGTTTTCGAACAGGAACATCTCGTCGAGGATCTTCTGCGCCAGGTCTTCGCTGTGCTCGCGCACCGTGCCGATGGCCAGTTCCTCGTGGGTGGAACTCATCAGGTTGAGGATCTCCGCCGCCGTCCTCACGCCGCCCATTTTGCTGCGCTTGAGGCTTTGACCGTCGAGCATCACGCCGAGCACTTCGGTCAGTTCCTGCAGCGCCACCGGCTGCACGCCGCTGAAGGTGGCGATACGCAGGATGATGTCGTTGCGCAGGCGGTCGGGCAGCAATTGCAGGATGTCGGAGGCCTGGTGACGCTCCAGGTGGACCAGGATGGTCGCGATGATCTGCGGGTGTTCGTCGCGGATCATTTCGGCCACCATCGAGGCCTCCATCAGGTTCAGCTTGTCGATGCCGGAGCCGGTGTTGGTGCTTTCGAGGATGTCGTCGATCAGGCTGGCGGCACGCTCGCTGCCCAGGGCCTTGGTCAGCACCGCACGAATATGGTCGCTGGTCTGGATATTGATGGCCGCGTATTGGTCGGTCTCGTCCATGAACTCTTCGAGTACCTGACGCATTTCTTCATGGGAGACCTGGCTCAGGCGCGCCATTTCCATGCTGATGGCTTCCACATCGCCACTGGGCAGGAACTTGAACACTTCCGCCGCGCTGTCGGCATCCAGGGACAGCAGCAAAATCGCACTGCGGCGCGAGCCGTTCATTTTGCTAGTCATTTTTCTTCATCCATCCGCGCACGATCATGGCGACCAGCCGCGGGTCTTCGGCGGCAATCTGTTGCAGGCTCTGCATGTTCTGCTCGTACACCGCCGACTTGCGCGGCAGGGTGTGCGGCGTGTTGTCCTGGCCGGCGACCACCACGCTGGTACCGGTGCTGGTCGGCATCAGCGCGGTGCCCGGCTCGGCACTGGCCGCGAGCATCTGGGCGTTTCGACTGGCGTTGCGCCGTTGCATCGGTCGCAGCACCAGCCACCACAGCAGCAGCGCGGCAAAGGCCACCAGCAGGTAACGCAAACCACTGATCAGCAGGTTGTAGGCCTCGGGGGTTTTCCACCATGGCGGCTCGGCGACCGAGGTGTCTTCGGTCACGAACGGGCTGTTGATCACTTGCAACGCATCGCCACGACTTTCGGTAAAGCCCATGGCCTGGCGCACCAGGTTATTGATGTTCTCCAGCTCTTCCTTGCTCAGCGGCTCAGCGGTCGGCGCGCCGTCCTTGAGCACCGTGCGGTAGTTGACGACCACGGCGGTGGTCAGGCGCTGGATCGTGCCCAGGCTCGATTTGACGTGCTCGACGTTACGGTCGACCTCGTAGTTGATCATCCGCTCGCTTTGAGTGGCATTCGCCGGCTTGCTGGCCTTGGCATCGGCGGCGGTTGCCGTGCCGCCCGCCGGCGTCGGTGCGGTGGCCTTGGTCGGCGCCGGGGTATTGGGCGGCGAGTTGGTCAGCGCGCCAGGCACGCCGCGACCGGCATCATCGCCTTCCACCACATGTTCGGAGGTTTGCTTGCTGCGCACCGCCGCTTCATGGCTGTCCTGGTTGGGCGCATAGCGTTCGGCGGTGCTTTCGCGGGTGGAGAAATCCACTTGGGCAACGACCTGGGCATGCACGTTCTGGCTGCCGAGCAGCGGCGTGAGGATGTCTTCGATACGCCGCTGGTAGGAGCGCTCGATCTCATGCACATAGTCCAGTTGCGTGCCGTCGGGGCCGGTTGTATCGCCGTGGACCTGGGACAGCAGGCGCCCGTTCTGGTCGACCACGGTTACCGCATCGACACTCAGTTCCGGCACGCTGGAGGTGACCAGATGCACAATCGCGCTGGCCTGGCTTTGCCCCAATTCACGGCCGGGTTGCAGGGTCAGTACCACCGAGGCGCGCGCGGCCTCGCGGTCGCGAACGAATACCGATTGCTTGGCCATCACCAGATGCACCCGCGCCTTGGCCACCGGCCCCAGGGATTCGATGGTGCGCGCCAGCTCGCCTTCAAGGCCGCGCTGGTAGTTGAGGTGTTCGGCGAACTGGCTGACGCCAAAGGCCTGCTTGTCGAGCAACTCGAAGCCGATGCTGCCGCCCTTGGGCAAGCCTTGCTCGGCCAGCTGCAGGCGCAGGGCGTTCATCTTGTCGCCGGGCACCAGGATGGTGTTGCCGCCTTCGCTCAGGCGATAGGGAATCGCACGCTTGTCCAGCTCACTGATGATTTGTCCGCCGTCCGCTTCGCCGAGCCCGGAAAACAACACGCGATATTCCGGCTCGCGCGCCCACAGCAGCAACGCCACCACGACGGCAACCGCGGCGGCTGCCGCCAGCAGCAGAGGCACCAGGGGCTGGTTGCGAAACAGCGTGGTCAACGCCTCCAACGGCTGGGTTGGAACACGGGTCGCCAGGTTCTTTTGCGCGCCTTTGGCCAGGACTGCGGTACTCACGAACACCTCGATGGCGAGGGTAGGGCCTGTACGAAAGACATTGCAGAGTCCGGTAACAGTATTATTAGTCGATCAGCCTCCCCTCGCAGAGAGGAACAGCTGGCAGGGCTTCATTCTGGCGAAAATGCCAAAAGCTAAACGCCGGAAAAGCCACCGCTTTTGTGCTCAATTGGGCGAATGTGCAGGCAGGCAGGCTTGGTAATCTGCTGGCCTGATCGCTTCCAATGGAACCTGCAGCATGAATTCGTCCGCACTGACCAACGCCCTGCAACAACTGTCGCTGCTGGCCGAACAGGCCGAAGGCAGCGGCACGCAACGTTTCGCCCCGGCCACGGGGTTTGCCGGCGAGTTGCAGTCGTCCTTGCAGCGCATCAACCAGTTGCAACAGACCGCCACCCGCCAGTCAAACGCCTTCCAGGCCGGCAGTGAGGCGGTGTCGCTGAGCGATGTGATGGCCGATTCGCAAAAGGCCAGCGTGGCCTTCCAGATGGGCGTGCAGGTGCGTAACCGTCTGCTCAGCGCCTACAAAGACGTGATGGCCATGCAGGTGTAAAAAACTTCGGCGCTTGCCTAAAGACGGGTCAGCCGTTTGCCGATGTTGGGTTCAACCGCACCCCATCGTGTGTGAACACAAACCAGGACAGGCATTCACATGGCAACCACGACCTCTACCACTTCGACTGCAAGCATCACTTCCCTGGGGGTCGGCTCCGGGCTGGACCTGGACAGCATCCTGACCAGCCTGGAGGAATCCAAGGAAGCCAGCCTGCTGACGCCCATCACCAACCAGGAAACCTCGGTCAATGCGGAAATATCCGCCTACGGCACCCTGACCAGCGCCCTGACCAAACTGCAAACGGCGGCAGAAGCACTGGCCGACTCGAGCTTGTATGAATCGTTGACCACCAGCCTGTCCGGCACCGGTGTCACCGCCGCCACCACCAGCAAAGCCGAAGCCGGCACCTATAAACTGGAAGTCACCCAACTGGCCCAAGCCCAAAGCCTGAGCACCAGCGGTGTCGCCAGCAAGACCACCGCCCTGGGCACCGGCACCCTGACCCTGCAAGTGGGCACGGCGGACGCGGTGTCGATTACCCTGGACAGCAGCAACAACACCCTTGAAGGCATTCGTACCGCCATCAATGCCTCGGGGGCCGGCGTGACCGCCTCGATCGTCAACGATGGCAGCGACACGCCGTACCGCCTGGTGCTGACCTCTAACAGCACCGGCACCGAATCGGCAATGACCGTGACCTACACCGGCACCGACAGCACCGACCAGGCGTCCAGCCTGCTCGGCTACGACGGCAGCAGCGGCAACATGACCCAGACCGTGAAAGCGCTGGACGCCGAGCTGACCCTCAACGGCATCTCGATCACCAGCCAAAGCAACACCGTGGAGGGCGCACTGCAGGGCGTCACGCTGAACCTGTCCGCCACCAGCAGCTCGCAGACCCTGACGATTTCCCAGGACACCGACGCGATCTACGACGCCATCTCCACATTCGTCACTGCCTACAACAGCTACGTTTCCAGCGTGGATACCCTCACTGCCTACAATGCCGATTCCGACACCGCAGGCGAGTTGCTGGGCGACTCGACCACCCGCCGCATCAGCACAGAATTGAGCAGCGACCTGTACACCGCCATTGGCAGCGGCACCTTCAGCTATCTGTCGCAATTGGGTATTTCCCTGGAAGTCGATGGCACTCTGCTGGTTGACGAAGACACCCTGACCAGCGCCATCACCGACAACATCGACGCCGTGTCGGAGTTCTTTATCGGTACCGACGGCACCTCCGGCTTCATTGGCCAAATGACGGACGACCTCGACAACTACCTGGACGAAGACAGCGGCCTGATCGTCGCCAGGACCGACAGCCTGGAATCCAAACTGGTGCAACTTGAAGAGCGCTATGTCGAAAAGCAGGCGCTGATCGACTCCGAGATGGCGCGCTGGACCGACGAGTTCACCCAGCTCGACACCTTGATCTCGTCGCTCAACTCCACGTCCGATTACCTGACGACCCAGTTCGATGCACTTAACAGCAGCGATTGACGACCACACCTGGAGCAAATCAGATGAGTTCCCTTCGAGACGCGAATGCCTACGCCAAGGTTGGCGTAGAAAGCGGCATTTTGGCGGCCTCCCCTCACCAAAGAATCGTGATGCTCTTCGACAGTTACCAGGCTTCGATCCGTATCGCACGCCTGCATATGCAGGCCGGCCATACCGCCGAAAAAGGCAAGGCCATCACCAAGGCAATCAATATCGTCAGCCAGGGTTTACGCGCTTCGCTGGACCTTGAACAAGGAGGTGACATCGCCGTGCAACTGGACCAACTCTACGACTACGTGGTTCGTGTGCTGCTTCGCGCAAACCTGAACAATGATGAGACCGCACTGACCACGGCCGCGACGTTACTGGAAAACGTCGCCGCCGCCTGGCTGGCCATCGGTTCGCACATCGAGGAAGAGCGGTAGACATGATGCAAGCACAACTGATCGCCGCTTATGAACAACTGCTCGAACAATCCCAACGCCTGCTCGAATACGCCAAAAAAGCCGATTGGGACGGCATCTTCGCGTTGAAGTCCCAGGGGCTGATCGACGCCGCTTACTTACGCCGCGCGCAGGACCAAGTTGATCTTGATGCAAGCGGTCAGCAATACAAGCTTGAACTACTCAGCCAGATCCTGGCGCTGGAAGAACAAGTAAATTGGTTTTTGCATGCGCGACAAAATGATTTGGGCGAGTTGATGCAGATCAACCGCAAAAAGAGCAATTTAAACACGGCCTACCGAGCCTCATCCAACCAAGTGATACCAATAAGCCATTATTTGTATCGAAAAAAATAACAAATACTTACACGCTGTATCTACGCGAGACACATAATTATGAAACTATCGACTATGTACAGTAAAGTACTGAAAACAGACAAGAAATAACATTCCTCAGTCTGTTATCGTACAAATTACTTGATACTTTAGAAAAAATTAAAAAATTCGGTATTCACGGCCTGTGAGCACATGGCCGGGAGCATGGATAACCGAGTAGCGCTACAACCAGGCATTCGTTGTACAACTATAAAAGCCTGACTTTAGTACTTGTCGATTTGCAGCACTGTCTGCCAGAGGTCGCACCATTAGGTGTGCCGAACTGTAGTACCCAACGGGAGGGGTGGAAAGTTGCCAAATACCAACACTGAGCTTGAAGACATCCAGGACCTGAATCTTTCGTATTTATTACTGGCCCAAAACCTATTGCGCAAAGACCGTGAGATCGCGATTTTTCGCCTGAAACTCAGCGAACAAATGGCTGACCTGCTGACCAAACTCAGCAGCAAGCAAATGACCCAACTGGCGCGAGTCAACCAGTTGATTTGTCGTCCGGTGTTCGAAGAGACCGATCGGCTATCCCGGGTGCTGGGTAACGCGCGCGAACTGGGCATGGTGGAAATTCATTCCGCACTGCTGATGGCCGCCGCCGACCGCACGGGCGATTTGCGCATCGGGGAAGGCTGATCCATGTCAGACAAAAGCCTGGTCACCGAAATGCAGCAAGTGCAACTGGCAATCGAACTGATTGAACTGGGCGCACGGCTGCAGGTGCTGGAAACGGAAACGTCGCTGAGCCGAGGTCGATTGATCCGGCTCTACAAGGAAGTTCGCGGCGCCTCACCCCCCAAAGGCATGCTGCCCTTCTCCACCGACTGGTTCGTGACATGGCTGCCGAACATTCACTCGTCGCTGTTCTA
The DNA here is from genome assembly GCF_002028325.1 of Pseudomonas veronii. Taxonomy (NCBI): domain Bacteria; kingdom Pseudomonadati; phylum Pseudomonadota; class Gammaproteobacteria; order Pseudomonadales; family Pseudomonadaceae; genus Pseudomonas; species Pseudomonas veronii. The sequence continues at coordinate 5,700,880 of NZ_CP018420.1, forward strand.
CGGTATCTATCGCAGCTTGATGGAAATCAGTGGGCACCGTATCGACGCCTTCGTCAAAGCCTATCGCCTGTACCTGGAACAGGTGGGTGACCAGGAAGGAGAACTGGTGCTGGGACTTACCCGCGCCTGGACCCTGGTGCGTTTTTTTGAAAGCGACATGCTTGAACTGATCCGCTGCTCGTGCTGTTCCGGCGAATTCGTTGCCCATTCACACGCACCGGCGCAGCAGTATGTGTGTGGGATTTGCCAGCCGCCTTCGCGGGCGGGCAAGACCTTGAAGCGCAGGGATATCGACGCACAACTGCTGATACGCAAGGCTTAAGTCGAACCGGATCAAATGTGGGAGGGGGCTTGCCCCCGATGAGGGACTGTCAGTCAGTCATTGTTTGGCTGATCCCCCCCATCGGGGGCAAGCCCCCTCCCACATTTGATCCGGTTGTTCTTTAGAGGTATTTGAACAGGGACATCTTCAATACCCTTCATGCATTACCGGGTCGACAACCTGCCCAGCCCTTGAGCTGTAAACCCAATCCAATGTGGGAGGGGGCTTGCTCCTGATGAGGGAGTGTCAGTCAGTCATTGTTTGGCTGACCCACCCCCATCGGGGGCAAGCCCCCGATGAGGGAGTGTCAGTCAGTCATTGTTTGGCTGATCCACCCCCATCGGGGGCAAGCCCCCTCCCACATTTGATCCGGTTGTTCTTTAGAGGTATTTGAACAGGGACATCTTCAATACCCTTCATGCATTACCGGGTCGACAACCTGCCCAGCCCTTGAGCTGTAAACCCAATCCAATGTGGGAGGGGGCTTGCTCCTGATGAGGGACTGTCAGTCAGTCATTGTTTGGCTGATCCCCCCCATCGGGGGCAAGCCCCCTCCCACATTTGATCCGGTTGTTCTTTAGAGGTATTTGAACAGGGACATCTTCAATACCCTTCATGCATTACCGGGTCGACAACCTGCCCAGCCCTTGAGCTGTAAACCCAATCCAATGTGGGAGGGGGCTTGCCCCCGATGAGGGACTGTCAGTCAGTCATTGTTTGGCTGATCCACCCCCATCGGGGCAAGCCCCCTTCCACATTGGATCTGTGGCGTTTTCAATTTCACCGTCTGCAAAAACCCCCTCAATTCGTCCCTCGCCGTTGCCGATATTCAGCAAGTCATCCATTGCTTGAATCTAAGGAACGACCACGTGCTCATCGTATCCGGGCTTATCGTTGTACTGTTATCGGTGTTCGGTGGCTTTGTCCTGTCCGGCGGCGCCCTTGGCCCGCTGTATCAACCCACCGAGTTACTGATGATTGCCGGGGCCGGTGTCGGTGCGTTCATTGCCGCCAATAACGGCAAGGCCATCCGGGCCACGCTCACCGCCGTGTCACGTTTCAAGCGCAGCGCCAAATACGACAAAACCTTGTACCTAGAATTGATGGCCATGCTCTATGCCTTGCTGAGCAAGGCCCGCCGCGAAGGCATGCTCGCCCTGGAACGGGATATCGAAGAACCCGCGCAAAGCCCGATTTTCGCCCAATACCCACGACTGATCGCTGACCCGCTGATCATCCTGTTCATCACCGATTACCTGCGCCTGTTGGTCAGCAGCGCCATGCAGGCCCATGAACTTGACGAGCTGATGCTGCACGAGATCGAAGGCTTCGAACACGAAGCCCACTTGCCTGCCGATGCCCTCTACAAAGTCAGCGACGCCCTGCCGGCCTTCGGCATCGTCGCGGCGGTGATGGGTGTGGTCAAAGCCTTGAGCGCGGTAAACGTCGGCCCGGACTTGATGGGCCAGATGATCGCTCATGCCTTGGTCGGTACGTTCCTGGGCATTTACCTGGCCTATGGGTTGGTCGCCCCCCTGGCCAGCCGCATCGACCGGCAAGCCGCCGAATCCGCCAAGATGCTGCAATGCATCCGCGTCACGCTGCTGGCCAGCGTGCAGGGCATGCCGCCGCAGTTGGCCGTGGAGTTCGGCCGCAAGGCGCTGCACACCAGCGAACGCCCTGGTGCCCTTGAGCTGGAAACTTATGTGCGCAGCGGCAGCGGCCAGCCGGGAATCGACTGAGCATGAGCGATCAACCGATCATCATCCGGCGTAAAAAAGCCGCCCGGCACGCCCACCATGGCGGCGCCTGGAAGATCGCCTTCGCCGACTTCATGACCGCGCTGATGGCACTGTTCCTGGTGCTGTGGGTACTGTCCAATGCCAGCAAAAACGACAAGGACGCGATTGCCGAGTACTTCAGCACGCCGTTGTTGGTGGCCATGAGCAAAGGCGATCGCAGCACGTCCAGCACCAGCGCGATCCCCGGCGGCGGGCCTGACCAACGCTTCTCCGAAGGCGAGCGCGCGCGCCAGACGACGCGCCCTTCGCCGCTTTCCGGTGATGAGCGGCGTCACCTGGAATCCCTCAAGCAGCGGCTGAACAACGCCGTGGATCGCGACCCGCAATTGCGCGAACTCAAGCAGCAGATCGCGATAGAACTGAGCCCCGAAGGCCTGCGCGTGCAGTTGATCGATACCGACAAGCGCCCGATGTTCGAGCTGGGCAGTGCCAACGTCGCGCCGTACCTGAGCAAGCTGCTCAAGACGTTCGCCCCGGTGCTCAACGAATTGCCCAACCGCATTCAAATCAGCGGGCATACCGACAGCCACCCCTACCCCGGCGGCGATGCCGGCTACAACAATTGGGACCTGTCCGCCGACCGCGCCAAGGCCTCGCGCCAGGAGCTGGTGGCCGGCGGCCTGGACTCCAACAAGCTGCTGCGCGTTTCCGGCATGGCCGACCGCATCCGCTTCCACGGCGCCGGCCCCTACGATGCCGCCAATCGCCGCATCGAAATCATCGTGCTCGACAACCGCGTGGCCGAACGCATCCTGTCCCAGGATGAATACGCGCCAGAGGAACCATCCGCTCATTAACGCGCGATTGTGCCGGGTGTTCGTGCGATCGGCGGCCCGGGCGCCTGCGCACAATAGCGGCTTTGACAGGTCGCGCGGGTTGCCGCAGGCGCCCGGAGAGCCATGGCCGAGACCAGCAGAGAAGACAAGACCGAAGCGGCAACGCCGCGACGGATCGAAAAGGCCCGCGAAGAAGGCCAGGTTGCACGTTCCCGTGAAATGAACACCTTCGTCATGCTGCTGGCCGGCATTGGCGGGCTGTGGCTGATGGGCGGCACCCTCTATGACAACCTTGGCCAGGTGATGGAACAGGCGCTGTTGTTCGACCGCGCACAGCTGTTCGACACCGCACGCATGCTCAGTACGCTGTGGACATTGAGCCAGACCGCGCTGCTGACCTTGGCGCCGTTCTTTGCCCTGACGACCTTCGCCGCCCTCGCCGCGCCGGCCCTGCTGGGTGGGCTGGTGATCACCCTGAAGGCCGTGCGCCCGCAGTTTTCCCGGGTCAACCCCATGAGCGGGCTGGCGCGCTTGTTCTCAGTGCAGGTGCTGGTGGAGTTGGCAAAGGCCATCGCCAAGGCCAGCCTGATCGGTACGGTGATCTACTTCTTTCTGCGCAGCCATATCGAGCAGTTGCTCAACTTGCCGCACATGCCCGCGCCCAAAGCCCTGGCCGCCATGCTGAGCCTGACCGCCAGCGCCTGCACGATGTGCGTCGCGGCACTGATCATCGTGGTGGGCATGGACGTGCCTTACCAACTGTGGACTTACGCCAAGAACCTGCGCATGTCCAAGGAAGAGCAGCGCCAGGAACACAAGAACGCCGACGGCGACCCGCATATCAAGGCGAAGATTCGCCAGATGCAACAGACCCGCGCGCGGCGCCGCATGATGAGCAAAGTGCCCAAGGCCGACGTAATCGTCACCAACCCCAGCCACTTTGCGGTGGCCTTGTCGTACCAGAAAGAAAAGAACGGCGCGCCCCGTGTGGTGGCCAAGGGCGCGGATGATGTGGCGCTGCGCATTCGCGAGATCGCCGCGCAACATCACCTGCCGATGCTGGAAGCACCGCCGCTGGCACGGGCCCTGTATTTCCACGTCGACCTGGACCGAGAAATTCCCATCGAGCTGTACACCGTGGTCGCTGAGGTGGTGGCCTGGGCCATCCGCCTCAAGCGTGTCAGTGAACACGGCGGCGATCTGCCGCCGACCCCGGTGAACCTGACTGTACCGCCAGGCATGGACCAGCGTGGCCCGCGTACCCCGACACCTGAGGATGACCCGAACGCATGAAAGGCATGACCGATTTATTCGGCCCCGACTCCTGGCTGGCCACCACCGACCTCAAGATCATGACCGGCCCGGTGCTGATCGTGCTCATCCTGTCGATGATGATCCTGCCGCTGCCCACGTTCATCCTCGACCTGCTGTTCACCTTCAATATCGCCCTGGCGATCATGGTGTTGATGGTCAGCATGCTCACGGAAAAGCCGCTGGACTTCTCGGCGTTTCCCTCGGTGCTGCTGTTCACCACCTTGCTGCGCCTGTCGCTGAACGTGGCGTCCACGCGGGTGATCCTGATGGAAGGCCACACCGGCCCCGACGCGGCCGGCAAGGTGATCGAAGCCTTCGGCGAGTTCCTGGTGGGCGGCAACTTTGCCGTGGGCCTGGCGTTGTTCCTGATCCTGGTGACCATCAACTTCATGGTGATCACCAAGGGTGCCGGGCGTATCGCCGAAGTCGGCGCACGCTTCACCCTCGACTCGATGCCCGGCAAGCAGATGGCGATCGACGCCGACCTCAACGCCGGTCTGATCGGCGAACCGCAAGCCCGCCAGCGGCGCAAGGAAGTCGCCCAGGAAGCGGACTTCTTCGGCTCCATGGACGGCGCCAGCAAGTTCGTGCGCGGTGACGCCGTGGCCGGGCTGGTGATCATGGGCGTGTGCATCATCGGCGGCCTCGCCATCGGCATCCTGCAACACGGCATGGCCTTCTCCGACGCAGCCCACACTTACACCATGCTGACCATCGGCGACGGTCTGGTGGCGCAGATTCCCGGCCTGGTGATTTCGATTGCCGCCGGTGTCACGGTGTCGCGCGTGAACACCGAACAGGACGTCGGCCAACAGATGATGGGCCAGCTGTTCAGCCGCCCGAAAGTGCTGATGATGACCGCAGGCGTGATGGGCCTGCTCGGGCTGGTGCCGGGCATGCCCAACCTGGTGTTCCTGATCCTTACCGGGCTGCTGGCCGGGCTGGGCTGGTGGTTCTCCAAACAGGAGGAACTGGCCCCGGAGGGCTCACCGGTGCAGACCCTGCTGCCCAAATCCGCCTCGCAAAGCAGCGAAGCCTCCTGGGACGATGTGCACTTGGTCGACACCCTGAGTCTGCGCGTCGGCCATCGCCTGATCCAACTGGTGGATGCGCGCCAGCAAGGCGAGCTGATCACCCGGATCAAAAGCCTGCGCAAAAAATTCGCCCAGGACGTGGGCTTTCTGCCGCCGGTGGTGCATGTGCGCGACAAGTTGGAACTGGCCGCCAACACCTACATCATCAGCCTCAAGGGCGTGGAAATCGGCCGCGGCGAAGTGTTCCCCGGCAAGTGGCTGGCGATCAACCCCGGCAAGGTCACCCATGAGCTGGAAGGCACGGCGGCGGTGGACCCGGCGTTCGGGTTGCCGGCGATCTGGATCGAACCGAACCTGCGCGAGCACGGGCAGATCTATGGCTACACCGTGGTCGACGCCAGCACCGTGACCGCCACGCACCTCAACCACCTGCTGCATCAGCACGCCAAGGACATGCTGGGCCGTGGCGAAGTGCAGAAGCTGCTGGACAAGCTCGGCCCCGACAGCAAGGGCCTGGTCGACGAAGTGGTGCCCAAGCTGGTGTCGCTGACGGTGTTACAGCGCGTGCTGCAGAACCTGCTCGAAGAAAACGTCTCGATCCGCGACATGCGGACCATCCTCGACGCCCTGGCCGAACACGGTGGCGTGCAACAACCGCCGGATGTGCAAGAGCTGACGGCTGTCGTGCGCGTGGCCTTGGGACGCTCCATCGTCAATCAGCTGTTTGGCAACAAAACCGAACTGAAAGTCATCGGCCTGGACTTCAACCTGGAGCAGGTCTTGATGCAGGCGGTGGGCAACGGCGGCGCGCTGGAGCCGAGCCTGGCGGACAACCTCATGCAGCAAACCACCTTGACCCTCAAGCGCCAGGAAAACAGCACCGAGCCGCCGGTGCTGGTGGTGCCCAACAAGCTGCGCCCGGTGTTGTCGCGTTTCCTGCGGCGGCGTCTGCGCCAGCTCACGGTGATTGCCCTGAGCGAAATACCCGACGACCGCACCCTGCGCATGACTAACGTGATCGGAGGCAAACCCAAGTGAGCGCTCAACGATTTATCGGCGCCAACAGCCGCGAAGCCATGAACCAGGTGCGCCTGGCCCTGGGTGAAGACGCGCTGATCCTGTCGAGCCGCATGACCGATGTCGGGGTGGAAATCCTGGCGCTGGCCGAAGCGCCGCCCACGCCCGCCACGGCGGATTTCGCCGCGTTGAGTGAACGCCTGCTGAGTGAAATCCAGACTATGCGCCAGTTGATCGATGGCCGGGGGAAACCCTCGCCCTTGCTCAAATGGCTGCTCGACGCCGGTTTCAGCGCCAGCCTCAGCCAGGAGCTGCTCGACCACAGCCCGCCCCCGCTGCCCGATGCCACACCGGCACGGCTCAAGGCCTGGCTGACGCAACGGCTGGACAGCCAACTGATCCAACTGGCCGATGAAGCCGAGCTGTTCAGCGCCCCCACGATCATTGCCCTGGTCGGCCCCACCGGCGTGGGCAAGACCACCAGCACCGCCAAGCTGGCGGCGCGTTATGTCATGCGCCACGGTCCCGGCCCGGTGGCGCTGGTCAGCACCGACAGTTTTCGCATCGGCGCCCACGAACAACTGAACATTTACGCGCAATTGCTCGGGGTTGAACTGCACGCCCTGGGGCCGGATGCCGCGCTCGGGCCGCTGCTGGACAGGCTGGCCGACAAGCGCCTGGTGATCATCGACACCGTGGGCATGAGCCAGCGCGACCAACGCCTGCTCACCCAAATCAACCAGTTGGGCGCCAGCGGCCGGGCGCTGCGCCTGATGCTGGTGCTCAACGCCGCCAGCCATGGCGACACGCTCGATGAAGTGGTCCACACCTACCGGGACGCCGCGCATGCCGCCGGTTGCTGCCTGGACGATTGCATCATCAGTAAATGCGACGAGGCTGCCAGGCTGGGCCCGGTGCTCGATACGTTGATTCGACACGGCTTGCGATTGAACTACCTGTCGGCGGGCCAGCAAGTGCCGGAAGACTTGCAACTGCCCGGCGCTTCGAACTTTTTGCAGCAAGCGCTGGATACGTCCCGGCCTTCGCGGTTCGCCTCGGCCCCCGGCAAGCCGACGAGCCAACGCCTGAATGCGCTGGTGCGCGGGTTGGTGGGGCAGCGCAAGGCGATGCTGGCATTGCGCGACAGCCTGGTCGCACACGTCGACGGCTTCGGCCCATTGCTCGACGCCTGGCCGCTGATGGCGTTACCGGCGGCGCAGCAACCCGGGCGCTGGGACGCCTTTGTCAGCGCGCAAGCACCGTGCGCGCCCGTTACAGCGGCGAAAGCCGCCGCGACCCAGGGCAACCAGCACGTGGTGTATCGAGGTGAACGCCAACGCCTGGGCAACCTGGCCGGGCACGCTGAAGCCTTCGGCCTCCGCGAGTTGCGCTACCGCAACCGCACTGCGCGGTTGACCTTGAGTCATCTGCCGGTGGTGCTCAAAGACGGGGCGGTTCGCGCCTGGTTCGGCACCCTGCAGGACAGCCACAGCGGCCAACGCTTGGGGCAACGCTATTGGCTGGCCCGGGAACCCCATGGGTTGCATGAACAGGTCAGCGACCTCGTGCAGCAGTTGAAACATGATGAACTGGCCAGCTTGGCTGCGCGCGGCAAGACGCTGTTGCTCGACATGCACCCGCACCTGCACGCCGAACTGCAGCGGTACCTGGCCGCCGGTATCGCCGCCAGTGCCGTGCTCCTGAGCAATGCCAGTGATGACTGGGCCTTCCAGGCCCGTGCCCAACTATTGGGGCTGTTGCCGAAAAAACCCAGGGGCCACGCCGCTGAAATCCTCGAAGGCGTGCTGCACTTTTGCGCCATCACGGAAAGCCTCTGACCATGCACGATCAAGCCGCCGGCCTGCGCCATTGGGCCAGTCAGCGCCCGCTCCCCGTGGTGGATCGCACCTTGATGCTGTTCGGCGCGACGCAGGCGGCTGTCCAGGCACACAACACCCTGGAGCGCTGGCACCGTCAAGGTCATCGCTGGGTGGGCGACCCCGCGTGCTGGCGCGTTCAGGCTGTGGATAACTATCACCGCGACCTGCCCGAACGCTGGGGCGTGTGGGTCGACAGCGACCTCGGCGCCTTCCGCCGCACGTTCGACACCTTGAGCCAGCTCCGCGAACAGAATGGCCCCCGGCAGGTATTGGCGCTGCACAGCGGGTTTTCCCAACACGGCCTGCTCAACAATTTGCGTGAAGCGGCGCAGCGGTATCTGGGGACACGATTGTTGTTGATCGACGAGACCTGCGCGCACCGCCAATCAAGCCGCCCCCCACATAGCATCGGTGTCGGCCCGGCTTAAAGGGCGAACACGTCACCTGGCGTACAGCTGTTCCGCGCTTAAGCGGCCAGGGCGAGCGGTAATAATCCCGTGGATTTTCTGTCTTTCGCAGGCGCGCACGATGTATACGGCACAGGGCAAGATTAACCAGCAGGAAGTCCTCCAGCAGTACCTCCCCATGGTCCGGCGCCAGGCACTGGGATTGAAGACCCGGCTGCCTTCCAATATTGAACTGGACGACTTGATTCAAGCCGGCAGCATCGGCCTGCTCGATGCCATGACGCGCTACGACGTGAGTGTGGGCGCAACCTTCGCCACCTTTGCTTCGCAACGCATTCGCGGGGCGATGATCGACGAGCTGCGCACCCGCGATTGGGTGCCCCGCAGCGTGCGCCGTAACGCGCGGGCGGTGGAGGATGCCATGCACCGCGTGGAGCAGAATCTCGGGCGACCGGCGCGGGAGCGGGAAGTCGCTTCGGCCATGGGCCTGACGCTGGAGCAGTACCAGAAGGTGCTCGATGACACCAACGGCAGCCAGATGCTGCCCTTTGACGATGTGGACGAAGAGCACAGCGAGGGCTCCAGTTCGCGGCTGCGCACGCCGTTTGCCGAACTGATCAACGACCGCAACCGCGCCAACCTCACCCGCGCCATCGACGCCCTGCCGGCGCGCGAACGCCTGCTGCTTGCGCTCTGTCACCACGAAAAGCTCAACCTGCGCGAGATTGGCGTGGTGCTGGAGGTGAGCGAATCACGCGTGTGTCAATTGCATGCCCAGGCGATCGCGCGACTGCAGGTCAGAATGAAGGAATAGCGCCGACGATCCAAGGTGGGGGCAGGCACGCCAGCGCCCGCCTTTAATCGACGGCGTTCCCGAGCCTGCCTTGCATCAGGGCAGGTCTTCCCCCTCGGCGTAAGCCACTTCATTGAAACTGGCGATCAGCCAGGTCAGTTCCTCACGCGGCAGGTGCGTCAGCGGCTGCAGATCGAACCGCGCCATGCGCCCGACAAACGCGGTCGGGGCCAACAACCGTTCGACCACATGGTAGTGTCGGCGGTCCAGATAATCGTCGAACAACACGATGACCGGCTTGGTCGCCCGCAGGTACGCGGTGACAAAGCAGGCAATGCGAAATCGCCCATCGATCAGGATTACATCGGGCTGCTCGAAGAACGGCTCATCCCAGACCCTCAGCGGGTAGGTGTGGAATTTCTTCCAGTGCCGGGCGTTCTTCGGCCGTGCCCATTTACCGGTCTCGCCCACATCCACCGGGTAAATCATCGGCCGTGAGGGCAGCACCGCGTTGGCGATCCAGGCTTGCATGTCCTGCGCCCAACGGGCGTCGTTTTCCACCGAGATCACGGTTTTGTCCGGCATGTTGGCGGCCAGTAGGGTGGAACCGCCGCTGCCATATTCCAGAATCACCGAGGCCTGGGTGTAGAGTTTTTTCACATAGGCGGCCACTTCTGCCGGAAAGGTCACCTGGGGGGCCTGCATCGGCGCCCGCGGCAGTTCGAGCGGTTGCGGCATGGCGCTCGGGTTCCGGCAGTGCTTGAGGTACTGCGCGGCCAGGTCGCTATCGATTGTGTTGAGCAGTTGCGTCGCCACGTCAAAGGCAGCGTAGACCGTGTGCAGTAAAAAGGCCAGCTTCAGGCGCTGGTTATCGGACAGTGCTGCCATACGTGTTGCGTCCGGCAAAAACAGCGCATCGGCACACACCAGGTGAGAAGCGCGCAATTGATCCAGGCTTTGCCCTTCGGCCGGATGGCTGATGTGCTGCAGGTTATTGAGCCGGTAAAAACTGAACCCGCGCCGCGCCAGGCAGCGGCTGATCAAGCCCACATCGGCCTGCTGATCATGCGTCGGCGCGAAGTTGACCCGCGCTTGCACCAACAGCGTATCGGCGAGGGTACGTTGGCCATGTTCGATCACGGCCAGGCTGTCGTTGAGGTTGTCGAGCAACAGCCAGTCCACCGACGGCAAGCCGTTGATCGCATCCAGCTTGAGGGTGGGCACCGCCAGTTTGGCCAGTACCGCGGATGCCGCCAGCGGTGCCAATGTGGCGCTCATGGCCGGATCGAGGCAGGCGTAGAGCGTGGCGGGCTGGCCATTGCCCAGCGCCGCATGGGGGTAGTAATGCAACTCACCCAGTTGCGCCAGTTGTCGGGCATTGTCGATACGGCTGGCGGGATCAAAGGCCACCGTGGAAAACGCCGCCATTTTTTGCAGCGCAACAAACTGCGCCGATGCGATCAGCGTGCCGCCGTGGTCCAGGGTCACTACTTTGCCCTGGAACTTGAAACCAAAACCCTCGTCCCTGGCCGGTGCCGCCGGGTGCTGAAGCACGACGGCGGTGGCCTCCCCCTCGAACCTGGCCAGCCCTTGCGGGTTCAATGTCAGGGCGGCAGCCGGCTGGCCCGCGCAGTAGCGCTGCCAGATAGCACGCATGGCGGTGCCGAAGTGGTTAGCGAAACGCTGGCTGTCGCACACCGGCGAGCCCATCAGTACCTCGCGCAGGTGGCTGCGAATGCGCGCCAAGCTGTCCAGGTCATTGGCCAATTCAATGACACGTTGCTGATAGTGCGCCCAACTGTGCGCCACCAACTCCGGCAGACCGGCGTTGACCAAGTGGGTGGCCGAGTGGCGCCCGGCAAAGGTCGGCCCGGGGAAGGTGACCACCGGCACGCCCATCAACAGGGCTTCGCAGGTGGTCAGGCCGCCGGAATAAGGCCAAGGGTCCAGCGCGATGTCGATGCGGTTGTAGGTTTCCAGCAGGGTCTTGTGCCCCACCGGCCCTTCGATCAGCACCCGCTCCCGGGCGATACCGTGGGCAGCCATGATGCCGTGTACATGGGCGCGCAACTCGTCATTGCCAAAGGCTCCGCCCTTGAGCAACAGGCGCGAATCAGGTGCGGCCCGCAGCAATTCGGCCCAGCGCCCGAGCAGCACATCGTTGACCTTGCTCGGGTTGTTGAAGCAGCCAAAGGTGACAAAGCCGTTTGCCAGCGCGGGCAAGGGCTTGATGTCCGGTGTGTAGGGCGGCGGGTCGTAGCAAATGTAGTCGTCGGGCAGGCGGATGAGCTTTTCGGTGTAGAACGCGTCTTCCCCCTCCGGTGACTCGATGCGGTCGGTGAGCAGGTAATCGATGGCATCCAACCCGGTGGTGTTGATCAGGCCGCCGACCCATTTCACCAGCAAGGGCGCCGGCTGCAACGCCATGGTGCCCATGCGGTTGCCGGCATTATGGCCACAGAGGTCAATCAGGATATCGATGCGATCGTCGCGGACGCGCTGGGCCAACGTGACGTCGTCCATATGCTTGATCGCCAGCCATTGCTGCACCGACGCCTGGATGCGCCGGGTCAGGTGATCGCACACCTGACTGGTGCTGTAGGCGAACAACTGGAACTGATGACGCGGCAGTTTTTCCAGCACGCCCACGATCATGTTGCCCACCGGGTGCTGGCGCAGGCCGTCGGATACCAGGCCGATGCGCAAGCAACGGTCGGGCGCGCGGTCGAGCACTTCGGGGCGCGGCGGCACGGCTTTGGGGCCAAAGCGCGATTGCCATTCCTTGCACACCTCGAAGATAAACTCGCGGCTGCGCTCGGGGTCGTAGTGCAGCGAGGTCAGCCGGTTGGAATACGGCAGCACGTCCTTGCGCTTGGCCAGCGCCACAGCCTTTTGATAATAGGTGTCGGCGGTGGCCAGTTGGCCGATGTCCTTGTACAGGTTGGCCGCGTTGTTCCAGTGGCTGTAATCCCCGGGTTCGCGTTCGATCAGCTTGTCGAACACCTTGATGGCTTCGCCATGGCGTTCCAGGCGATTGAGGATCAAGCCTTTGCGCGAGAGCATATGACAGTCATGGGGCGCCAACGCCAGTGCCTGATCGATATGCGACAGGGCGTTGGCGAACTGGCCTTTCTCAAAATACAGCGTGGCCAGGCGGTGATGTCCGACGGCGAAATCCGGGTCGATGCCCAGCGCCTTGTGGACGAGTTCAAGGGCACGATCCGCCTGGCCGAGCTTTTGCGCGGCCTTGGCCACCCACTCCAATGCCTGAGGCTCATCGGGCAGCAACTGCAATGCACGCTCGAAACTGGCCAGCGCTTGCTCGGGGTCGCTGTGCAGTTGCTGATTGCCCAGGTCTTTCCATGCCTGTGGGTCACGGGGGCGTTGCTCGGTGCGTCGTCGCGCCTGGGCAAGCGTATGGGCAGCAATATGGCTGGGCGCGCCGTGGCGCGGGGATCTTGGCATTCAGGAGCAGCCTTGTGCAGAGAGATACTAGGCGAAATGCTATCGCGCCACCCTCCCCACCAAAGCCCGGATAAACCCACCTCAATGCCACGATTACCAAAGATTGTGCAGCGAACGCGCACAAAAAAAGGGGCTCAGCGTGCGCTGGCCCCTTCGTACCGCACCGTCGCGATTATTGCAGCAGCGACAGCATTTGCTCCGGCATGGAGTTGGCTTGGGCCAATACCGACGTACCTGCCTGTTGCAGGATCTGGGCGCTGGTCATGGCTGACACTTCGGTGGCGTAGTCCACGTCCTGAATGCCCGAACGCGCGGACGTCAGGTTAGTGGTCGTGGTGGAAATATTGGTGATCGCCGAGTCGAAACGGTTTTGCACCGCACCCAGGTCCGAACGCATCGAGTCCACCGTGTTCAGGGCGTTGTCGAGGGTGGTCAGGGTGCTGGTGGACTTCTTGGTCACCTCGTTTTCGGTGTCGATGCTGATGCTGGCCGAGGTGGTAGTGCCGCTGGTGGTCAGGGTCACTTCGGCCGCGTAGGTCTTGCCGCCCACGGTCAGGAAGTAGTCGCCGTCGGCGTCGGCGGACAGCGTGCCGGTGGTGACCGTGGTACCGGACTTGTCGACATAGCTGGTGTTGGTCGACGTGATCGCAGTGCCCGAGGAATCCGACAGGGTGCTGGCCGTCAGGGTGGTGTCGTAGCCGTTCACGTTGAAGCTGTCCAGGCCCAGGGTCTTGGCATTGATTTCGCTGAGCTTGATGTCGATGGTTTCGCCATCGTTGGCGCCGACCTGGATGGTGATGGTCTGGTCTTTGGACAGCACGTCCACGCCGTTGAACGCGGTTTGCGAGGAGATACGGTCGATCTCGTCCAGACGCTGGGTGATCTCGTCCTGGATCGATTGCAGGTCGGACTGGGAGTTGGTGCCGTTGGACGCTTGCACCGACAGCTCACGGATGCGCTGCAGGTTGTCGTTCACCTGGTCCAGCGCGCCTTCGGTGGTCTGCGCCAGAGAGATGCCGTCGCTGGCGTTACTGCTCGCCTGCGACAGGCCGGTGATCTGCGAGGTCATGCGGTTGGCAATTGCCTGGCCTGCGGCGTCATCGGATGCGCTGTTGATTTTCAGGCCCGACGACAGGCGTTCGATCGAGGTGCTCAGGCTGTTCTCCGAGGAGTTCAGGTTTTGTTGAGCGATCATGGACGTGATGTTGGTATTGATAACTGACATGGTGCAGTTCCTTTTCGTGGGTGAGCCGCTTGAACAGATGAGAGGCCCGGCGTTGATGCCATCACCGCCGTTGCCGTACAGACAAAGCGAACATCGGCGATCCGATCAGGCGTCTTTAGGCAGCCCCCAAAAAAATTTGCGCAGCCGTCCGATTTCGCCACGCAAAGTGCCTGTATTAGCCGATTTGAATCAGCACCCACCGCGTTATAAAGCCTGCCTTGGCCCACAACAGGAGTGCTGCATGAACCCCTCAACCCTGATCGGCATGCTCGCCAGCCTGCTACTGCTGACGGTGCTGCTCATGTTCAGCGCGCAACAACCCGGCTTGTTCATTGACCTGCCGGCCCTCGGTATTGTGGTGGTCGGCACGTTTGCCGCGACCTTCATCAGCTACCCGCTGCGCGAAGTGCTGCACGTCTTCAGCCTGATCAAGACCGTGGTGCGTCACGAGCGCGAATACACCCAGGAAGACATCGACGAACTGGTGAGCCTGTCGCGCCTGTGGATCGACGGCGACCTGCGCGCGGTGGAGGACGTCCTCGACCGGGTGAAAAACCCTTTCCTGCGCTCCGGCGTGCAACTGGTGATCGACAAGACACCGCTGGACGACATCCTCGACCTGCTGCAATGGCGTATCGCGCGGCTGCGTGCCAAGGAACATGCCGAGGCCCAGCTGTTCCGGGTCATGGCCAGCTATGCGCCGGCCTTCGGTATGCTCGGTACCCTGGTGGGGCTGGTGAACCTGATGTTCGTGCTGGGCGACGGCGACATGGTGACCATCGGCCGACAAATGGCCGTGGGCCTGATGACCACGCTCTACGGCGTGTTGCTGGCCAACCTGCTGTGCAAACCGGTGGCGGTGAAACTGGAACGCCGCACCGAACAGCGCGTGGTGGTGATGAACATGGTGTTGCAGGGCGTGGCGATGATGGCCAACAAACGCAGCCCAGGGCTGATGCGTGAAACCTTGAAGTCGTTCGTGGCCCATTACCAGAACGACTTGCGCGACGAACCGTTGCGCCCGGCGCGCGCCCTGATTGCATTGAAGTGGAAAACCCGGGCATGACGACCATCACCCGCAACCAGGCGGCCGCGATCGCCAGCGGCACGCCGGCCGTCGAAGACCCCGGTGGCGAAACGTGGATGATGACCTACCTGGACATGATGACCCTGCTGCTGGTGGTGACCATGGCCATGCTGGCGTTGGCCGGCAAGAGCCATGAGCTTGCACGGCACAGTGCCAAGTCCAATGGCCCCGCCGTTTTCAGCGTAAAACGCCTGACTACGCTGGACCCGCCGGGTGCGTTGTTGCTGGTGCCTCAGGCGCCGGCCCCCATTGTGGAACCTGAGCCCGAACCCGAGCCAGAACCCGTCGCTGTCGTTGAGCCCGAGCCGCCCAAGCCCACGACGCAAGACCTGCTCAACGAACTGCCACTGGACAAGCTGGGCAATGACATCGAAGTGGTCACCAACGACAGCAGCGTGAGCTTTCGGATCAGCAGCGAAATCCTGTTCCCTTCCGGCCAGTCCGACCTCAGCCTGGGCGGCCTCGCCGTGCTGCGCAAGCTGATCCCTGTACTCGACAGCGTGCCGCACAAAATCATCGTCGCCGGCCATACCGATACTCAAGACATCCGCAACTCGCGCTTCCCCTCCAACTGGGAACTCTCCGGCGCCCGCGCCGGCAGCGTAGTCCGCTACTTGCAAAGCAACGGCATCCAGCCCAACCGTCTCGCCGCCATCGGCTACGCCGACACCCGGCCCCTGGCCGACAACGCCGTCGCCGAAGGCCGCGCCCGCAACCGCCGCGTGGAGCTGATCCTGGAGCGCTGACGCGTGGGTCTTTTTTTTCCGGCGCAGAACAGTGATCATCGCCCTCCCCACCAAACCCCGAGGAAGCGAGACCATGGAATTGACGCTGGAAGCGGTTGCGCTCTTCGCACTGAAACTGGTGTACGAGACCGACGGCGGCAGCCCGGTCTTGCGTGACGATCTGGTGATGGACGGGTACGAGCGGGAAGTGTTTGGGTTACTGGTACGGCAGCGGGATTTGGCTGCGATTCAACGCAAGATCGAGGAATGCGTGGTGCAGGCGCTGGAGGCATTGGGCGGCGCCCACACGGTGCTGGGGCGGGAGTTGCGGCGGTTGGCGACTGACGTGCAAAACGTCCATCAACTCGACGCACTGCCCACGCCGCTAACCACCCTCAAGGACTATTTGAAAGACATCCTGTGAATCGCTGATCAGCGTGCCGGCCGCGGCCAAAAGCGCATGCCCGGTTAGCGCCGCCCTTCAACCGCCATCCGCACGGCCAAGCCCATCAGCACCGAGCCCATCAGCCAGCGCTGCACCACCTGCCAACCGGGCCGGGTGACGAAAAACACCGCAATGGAGCCCGCCATCATGGCAATCATTGCGTTGACGCTCACGCTGATGAAAATCTGCGTGAAGCCCAGCACCAGGGATTGCGTCAGCACACTGCCGTGGCCGTTCGGGTCGATGAACTGAGGCAGCAACGACAGGTACATCACCGCGACTTTAGGATTCAGCAGGTTGGTCACAAAGCCCATCATGAACAGCTTGCGCGGGCTATCCAGGGGCAGGTCCCGCACCTGAAAAGGCGAACGACCACCCGGCTTGACCGCCTGCCAGGCCAGGTAGACCAGGTACAACGCACCGCCAAGCCGCAGCGCGTCATACGCCAAGGGAACCGCCATCACCAATGCGGTGATACCCAATGCCGCGCACAGCATGTAAACGATAAACCCCAACGCCACCCCGCCCAGGGAGATCATCCCGGCCATGCGTCCCTGGCAAATCGAGCGGGAAATGAGGTAAATCATGTTCGGCCCGGGCGTCAGCACCATGCCGAGTGAGATCAGCGCGTAGGCAAGTAAGCTGGACATATCGGGCATTGTTTAGCTCCTGGATTTTTATTCTGCCGGCGTGAAATCCTTCGCCGACGTTGCAGTGTCAGGCGCCATGGTAGGGCGTTGAAAAGCAGGGCGTTAGATACAGATCCACGAGCAAAACGTCATACACCGGTTGACGATTACCGACTCACTCACCCAGGACAGCCACATGATCGACTTCAACAACAAAGGCTTCTTCAAACTCAAACAAAACAACGAATACGCCGAACGCGTCGCCGCCCTGCTGCTGGACGGCGAAGAAGTGATCGATGCCTACAAAGCCATGCGCGACGGCGTGGTCTTCACCACCAAGCGCATCATCGCGGTGAACGTGCAGGGGATTACCGGCAGCAAGAAGGACTTCACCTCGCTGCCGTACAAAAACATCGTGGCGTATTCGGTGGAAACCTCCGGGACGTTCGATCTGGATTCGGAGTTGGAGATTTACTTCTCGTCGCTGGGGAAAGTGAAATTCGAGTTCACGGGGAAGACTTCGATTGTTGAAATCTCGCGGATCATTTCCAAGCACCTGCTGGCGTGATCAGCGGGCAGAAAAAGACCTTGGCGTTCCAAGGTCTCTTATTACTGCATGCGCGGCTGATTCAATGGATACGGACCATGTGAGTTATACCCTGCAATCAAAACTGACAGGCAAGTAGGACCGTTCTGATTTTATCTGATCCCCCTCTTAAGCAGCAGAGCGTTTGCTATGGTCGCGAAAAAACGCAACGGAAATGCTGAATGCTGACGTTCTATACGCTATGGAAAAACCATCCGGAAATCTTCGGAGACGCCGCCCCGTGCCGAACCAACGGCGCGAAAAATTTCAGCGATCAATGCGCGATCAATCTAGGCGTGGCATTGCGCAGATCTGGTGCCGACCTAAGCAGATTAAGGGGGGTGCGCTATTGTTGGCAGCACCCCAAAAGTGAAGGTCACGTACTGGCCGCAGAGGAAATGGCCAAGGCATTAAGCAGCGCCAATATCCCTGGTATACAGCCCGTAAAGAAGGTAAAGCCTGAAGACTTTGAGGATATGTTGGTCGGGCAGCAAGGCATCATCTTCTTCAAAGATTTTTGGCGCAGGAGGAATGAGACGTTTGGCAATCGCAGTGGTGACCACATTGATTTATGGAATGGACGGCGATTGACGGATTGGCTGAGCTACCCGCGAATTCAGTTGGGGTTCTCGATCGAAGGGACGTTCTCGGATTATCACGACTCCAGGGAAATATGGTTTTGGAGGGTTATATGAAGGTATGTAAGGCGGTCGTGTTCGTGTTTTTGGTGGTTGCCGTCGCTGTTGGGGTGTTTAACGGTGTGGTGATGGCGGTGGCGGCGTACTTTGGGCCGTTTTATGAGGGGGATGCGGAGCAGACTCGGAATTTTGGGATTTGGTTAGTGGGGAACGGGGTCACTGTTGTGGGGGCGGTTGTGGGTGGGGTGGTTTGGTATTGCAGGTATTTGGGGCGGGGCTGATGCACCGCGCCCACATTTGAGGGGATGTCCTTATCGGTGTAAGGGCTTCAGAACGACGCAGGTTTTATGTGGGAGTTGTCGAGCCCCAGCGAGGCTGCGATGCAGGCGCTGCGGTCTGGCAGGTGTCACGCGGTGATCCCATCGCAGCCTCGCCGGGGCTCGACAACTCCCACATGGGGTCAGGCGATCACTCAGGTTGAAACGTCGCCAGGTAGGCCAGGATGTTGTCGATCTTTTCCTGATCGCTGATACCCCAGAAGATCATGCGCGTGCCGCTCACCACCTTCTTCGGCGCCTCGATATAGGCCGCGAGTTTTTCCCGGGTCCAGACCACCCCGGAGTTTTTCATCGCATCTGAATACTGATAGTCGGGAGAGGTGCCGGCTGGCCTGCCGATGATGCCGTTGAGTTCGGGGCCAAAGCCGCCGCGCGCGCCCTCGCCGATGCTATGGCAGCCGCCGCAGGTTTTGGCGAAGAGCTTGCCACCCGCTTCGGCATTGCCGGCGGCGCAGGCTGCGCCGGTGTTGAGGATCAGGACGAAGGTCAGTAACGCGCGGTATTTCATAAGGGCTCCACATCGGGTGATACGGGTAATTATGCCGGTTTGTCAGGAACGCATGCCCATCCAGATCACCGCTTCGGTCCACGCTGTCACCACC
Organism: Pseudomonas veronii; assembly: GCF_002028325.1. Taxonomy (NCBI): domain Bacteria; kingdom Pseudomonadati; phylum Pseudomonadota; class Gammaproteobacteria; order Pseudomonadales; family Pseudomonadaceae; genus Pseudomonas; species Pseudomonas veronii. Next base: position 5,719,965 of record NZ_CP018420.1, read on the forward strand.
GGCGCCAGCGCCCTGAACCACGGGTCGTCCCGCTCGATCTGCGCGGCAGAGTGATCATGGTGGTGCTGTTCCTCCTCGACGATCGAGGCAATCGCGGCCACGGCCAGCGGGTCGATGTCACGCAATGTGTGGAGTTGATGGGCCAGGTGCCTGAGGACCACACTCTCGACCGCAACCGTGGTGGCAACAATTGCTTTGCGGCCGCACAGGCCGGTGATCAGCCCCAGTACCAGGCCGCCGAGACCGCATAGCCAGTAACTGCGGCAGCGGCGGTAACCCCGTCGTCGCAATTCGGCCTCAAGCAAGCGGACCGGGAGTGGGTGGAAAAGCGCCCGTATCGTGCAGCAGCACCCGGCAAATGCGCAACCTAGACGCGCAAAACGACCATCCATCGCTCAGCGCATATCGGATCGAACCTAATCCGCTCCGCCCCACTCCACCCTACTGAACCCTGATGGTGGAGTAAGGATCATGGCTCAGCCATCGATTTTAGTGCTGGAAGACGACGAAATCATTCGCACGTTAATGGTGGACGTGCTGGAGGATTTCGGCGCACATGTCACCTCGTTTCCTTCGGCGGATGAAGGCATGATCTACCTGGAGCGGGCCGATGACCCGGTGGACCTGATTGTAAGTGATATCCAGATGCCTGGTTTACTCAACGGCTATGACCTGAGTCGAGTGGTGGCCCATCGCTGGCCGTCGGTGCCGGTGCTGCTGACGTCCGGCAACACCGGGCTGGCGGCGCAGCTGGGGGGATCGGTACGCTTCCTGCCCAAGCCGTGGAGCACCGAACACCTGCTCGAATGCGTGCAAACCGCACTGACCCGGCAGGGCGCGTCGATGCATTGATAGCTTCGCGATATCGCTTTGCTCAACGTCACGACGGGCTGGCAGTGGGCTTCGATTTACGGTGCCCACGGTGAATGACGATTCCCACTCCTGAGTAGTCTCGTTTTGACTCAATAGGTTTATAGCGACTGCCTTCTTACCCGCTGTAAGTTCGGTTCGCGTCGACAGTGTTCGCCGCGAACCGAACTTACAGAGGAAACCGTGATGAATATTTTCTACAGCCATCTGAACTTCGAAAATTCGTTTCTGCCGACCTACTTGAACACACAGGTAGACCACCACTCCCCCTCAAAAACGCCCCCTCAGGGAGCGGCCATTGACGTCAATGGCGAGCAGTCGCCTAAAAAAGACCGCACCGTGAGCGGGCTGGACAGCCTGGGTCGGGGAAACATCATCTGAGGCGCCCAACCAGAGGCTGCCGACCTGCAGCCTCTTCCTCCTTTCGATCCGCCCGGCCTTAACACAATACTGACATCCGCCGGGTTAACCTTCGTGATCATCCTGCGCGGAGCTTTCAACCCTATGCCTCACGCCGGCACCCTGCCCGACGTCCTCGCCGGCCCGCTGCTGCGGCGCCTTGAACCCCTGCGCCTGGTAATGTGGCTGGTGGGGACGCGGCAACTGCCTTTGACCCTCAGGCTGCACGTCGCCGAACAGAGCCGCGACATCGTGCTGGACCAAGGCCAGTGCCAAATCGTGCCGGTGGGGCGCCAGGCCTTTATCCACTTGATCGACATCCCGTTGGACGAGGCCCTGCCCCAGGACGCGCTGATCGGCTACGACCTGCTGATCGACGGGCGCGGCATCGCTCACTGGGCAGCGCACCTGCTCTATTGCGACGCGCAATCGCCGAGTTTCGTGCTGCATAGCCGTATTCATCAACTGGTCCACGGCTCCTGCCGCAAGCCCCATCACCCGGCGGACGAAGGCTTGCTGTGCGTCGATCGCCTGCTGGCCGACGCCCAGACCCCGGCCCAACGCCCGGCATTGTTGATGATGAGCGGCGACCAGGTGTACGCCGACGATGTCGCCGGGCCGATGCTGCGGGCGATTCATGGGCTGATCGCGCGCCTGGGGCTGTTCGACGAATACCTGGAAGGCGCCGTGGTGGACGACAGCACCAGCCTCTACGGGCATCACGCCAGTTATTACCAGCGGGCCGAACTGCTCCCCGCGCTGGACAGCAACGAGACCTTGCGCGAGCGTTTTTTCGGCGGCGTGAAGAAGCCGATTTTCACCAGCAGCACCGCCGACAATCATCTGGTGACCTTCGCCGAAGTGATGGCCATGTATTTGTTGGTCTGGTCCCCCACTCCCTGGACGCTGATCGCGCCACAGCCGCCGCAACTGAACGCCGACGCGCAACAGCGTTATGCCCGCGAACAGGTGCAGATCGATCGCTTCCGCAACGGCCTGCCCGGCGTCGCGCGGGTGTTTGCCCATCTGTCCACGCTGATGATCTTCGACGATCACGACATCACCGACGACTGGAACCTCAGCGCGCAGTGGGAAGAAACCGCCTACGGCCATCCGTTCTCCAAACGCATCATCGGTAACGCGCTGCTGGCTTACCTGCTGTGCCAAGGCTGGGGCAACCAGCCGCAGGTATTTGGCCCGCTGATCAACCAGACCCAGGCGCTTGTCGCCCAGGCACAGCACAACCACCTGAACGCGAGTGCGCAGGATCAACTGCTCGACACGCTGCTGGCCTTCCAACAGTGGCATTACGTGCTGCCGACCACCCCTGCGCTGGTGGTGCTCGACACCCGCACCCGCCGCTGGCGCAGCGAATTCAACCTCAAGCAACCGTCCGGCCTGCTGGACTGGGAAGCCTTGAGCGAACTGCAACAAGCGCTGCTGGACCACCCGTCGGCAATCATCGTCTCCCCCGCGCCGATCTTTGGCGTCAAGCTGATCGAGACCGTGCAAAAAGTGTTCAGTTGGTGCGGCTACCCGCTGCTGGTCGACGCCGAAAACTGGATGGCGCATCGCGGCGCCGCCCAGGTGATCCTGAATATCTTCCGCCACTCCCGCACACCGGGTAACTACGTCATCCTCTCGGGCGACGTGCATTACTCGTTCGTCTACGAAGTGCTGATCCGCCATCGCAACGCCGGCCCCAAGCTCTGGCAGATCACCAGCAGCGGCATCAAGAACGAATTCCCACCGCGCCTGCTGGAATGGTTCGACCGCCTCAACCGCTGGCTCTACTCGCCGCGCTCCCCACTCAACTGGTTCACCCGCCGCCGCACCATGCAGGTGGTGCCGCATATCCCGGAACACGCCGAAGCCGGTGAACGCTTGTGGAACTCGGCGGGGATCGGCCAGGTATTTTTCAACGAGCAAGGCCAGCCCGAGGCCATTTACCAGCACAACGCCAACGGGAAGGCACCGACGAGGATGCGGGCGCCGAAATAATGGCCCATCGCCACACCTCGACAACCGCACAGTCGCTCTATTCAAAGCGTGCAAGCCCCGTTGTACAGTAGCGCCAGCCACGGAGTATCGGCGTCAATTTGACCGGCCTTGGGGCCCACGCAGGAAGCGCGCACATGGACGATACAGCCGGCAACAAACCGTCAACTGACCTCAATGCGGACATGTTGCATGCCGTCATGGAACTGGTCAGCGACGGGGTCTGGGACTGGAACGCGAATACGGGGTTCGTTTATCGCAACCCGGGCTGGTACGAAATGCTCGGTTACCCCCGCCACTCCCTGGAGAACAGCGTGTTCACCTGGGAGAACATCATCCACCCCGACGACTACTCCCGCGTGATGACGGTGTTCGATGACTACATCAACCGTCGCTCGCCCTATTACCAAATCGAATACCGTTGCCGCAAAAAAGACGGCAGCTACCTGTGGATCGAAGACCGCGGCTATGTGGTTGCGCGTAACCTCGACGGCTCGGTAGCGCGCATGGTCGGCGCCCATCGCGACATCAATACGCGCAAGTGCGCGATCGAACAGCTCGAACGGCGCAACCAATCCCTTGAAGCCTTGGTTGCCGAACGCACACGCGAGTTGTCGCGGGTCAACCAGCAACTGCAGTTGCAACTGGACGAGAACCGCTCCCTGGCCGAGCGTGACGCCCTGACCCGCGTGGCCAACCGTTATCGCCTGGAGAAAGTGCTGCTGGAAGAATGTGAGCGCGCCCAACGCTTTCGCCTGCCGTTGGCCCTGGTCGCCATGGATATCGATGACTTCAAGCCGATCAATGATCGACACGGCCACGGCGTCGGCGACCAGACCCTGATGAGCGTCGTGGAGAGCCTGGAGGCCTGCGTGCGCCCCGGTGACTTGCTCGCGCGCTGGGGTGGCGATGAGTTCGTGGTGGTGCTGCCCAAAAGCACCCTGGAGAGCGCAAAAAACCTGGCCGAGCGCATTCGCCAAAGCATGAGCGAAGTACCCACCGTGGGCGACTTCAAAATCACCCTGAGCCTGGGGGTGGTGGAGCGTCATGCGGGTGAAGGCCCCGACGCCCTGATGGCGCGGGCCGATCAGGCGTTGTATCGCTCCAAGGCGGCGGGGAAAGACATCGTCTCGGAATGAATGCGCGGGTTTGTGGCCCCGAACGGCTGCTTGGCAAGCGCTCCTTCCGATTTGGAATGACCCGGCGACTTTATTTCGTTTGCGGCCCGGCCCGGCTCACGGCTTAGATAAAAAGACGCCCGCCACTGCCGAGTCCGAGATTCATGAGCCGCGAAACCATCAGCCAGTCGATTTCCATCGTCCACCCCATCAGCCTCAGCCACGGCAAGAACGCCGAAGTCTGGGACACCGCGGGCAAGCGCTACATCGACTTTGTCGGCGGCATCGGCGTGCTCAATCTCGGGCACTGCCACCCGGCGGTGGTCGAGGCGATTCGCCAGCAGGCGACCCAACTGACCCACTACGCCTTCAACGCCGCTCCGCACAGGCCTTACATCGAGCTGATGGATCGTCTGAGTGCATTTATCCCGGTGGACTACCCGGTCAGCGGGATGCTCACCAACAGCGGTGCGGAAGCCGCGGAAAACGCCCTGAAGATCGTGCGCGGCGCCACCGGCCGCACTGCGGTGATCGCCTTCGACGGCGCCTTCCACGGCCGCACCCTCGCCACCCTCAACCTGAATGGCAAGGTCGCGCCCTACAAGCAAAAAGTCGGTGTCCTGCCGGGCCCGGTGTATCACCTGCCCTACCCCAGCGCTGACAACGGCGTGACCTGCGCCGAAGCGCTGAAGGCTATGGACCGCTTGTTCAGCGTGGAAATCGACGTCGACGATGTAGCCTGCTTCATCATTGAGCCGGTGCAGGGCGAAGGCGGTTTCCTCGCGCTGGATATCGCGTTCGCCCAGGCCCTTCGCCGCTTCTGCGATGAGAAAAACATCCTGCTGATCGTCGATGAAATCCAGTCCGGTTTCGGCCGCACCGGGCAACGTTTTGCCTTCTCGCGCCTGGGCATAACGCCGGACTTGATCCTGCTCGGCAAAAGCATCGCCGGCGGTGTGCCGTTGGGTGCTGTGGTGGGGCGCAAGGCGTTACTCGACAACCTGCCCAAAGGCGGGCTGGGCGGCACATATTCGGGCAATCCCATCGCCTGCGCGGCGGCGTTGGCCACCCTGGAGGTGATGACGGACGCACAGTTGCAGGCCTGGGGCACGCGACAGGAAGAGGCCATCCTGCGCCGCTACGAAACCTGGCGCGCGCAACGCCTGTCGCCTTACCTGGGCCGACTGACCGGCGTCGGCGCCATGCGTGGCATCGAGTTGGCCCACGCCGACGGCACGCCCGCGCCCCAGCAACTGAGCCAGTTGCTGAGCCTGGCGCGGGACGCCGGCTTGCTGCTGATGCCCAGCGGCAAGTCGCGGCACATCGTCCGCTTACTGGCACCGCTGACCATTGAGCCGGCGGTGTTGGAGGAAGGCCTGGACATCCTCCAGGCGTGCCTCAAGCAACTGGACTAGTAACGCGCATCCACCGGCTTGCCGCCGTTGGGCCAGTCTTTGACCTTGTCCGGGAAGTCCGGGCGAGGTTGCCCCGAGAAATACGCTGCGACGTCCACCGCTTCCTGGTCGGACAAACCGCCCTGGCCCAACGGGAATTGCTCGTGGAAGCCGATCGGCATGTTGCGTTTGACGAACGCCGCCGCCGTGTAGGTGCGTGCCATGCCGGCGCCGATATTGAACGACTGATCGCCCCACAGCGGCGGGTACACCCGCTCGCCGTCGGCACGCGCCAGGCCCTCACCGTTGTCGCCATGGCACACCGCGCATTGCTTGGCGTAGACCGCCTTGCCATTGGCCAGGTCCGGCTTGATCGCCGGGTCGACCTTGCCTACACCGCGCCCGGCCACCTTGTCTTCGGGGCGGGTGTTGTTCTTCATCCAGTCGAAGTACGCAACCATCGCCTGCATATCCGCCGACTGCGGCGGCAACGGTTTGCCGTTCATCGAGCGCCGGAAGCAGCCGTTGATGCGTTCTTCCAGACTCACCACCTTGCCCGCGCGCGGTGCATAGCTGGGGAAGAAGGCCGACACACCGACGAAGGGCGAACCGTCCGCCACGGTGCCGGCGTTGAGGTGACAACTGGTGCAATTGAGCGCGTTGCCGACGTTGTCGGGCAGCAATGCCTTGGTTTGCAGGTGCAGGCGCATGCCGCGCACCACCTGGTCGGCGTTCGGCGCCGCGAGCAGGTCGGCCAGGCGCGGGGTTTCGAAAGTGGAGGAGTCGGTCGTGGCCGGGTTGAGCTGATCGCGCAATGTCTTGACCTGCGCGGCGCTGATCGACGTGCCCTGGTTGCCCCAGCGCGTGCGAACGAAACTGAGGATTTCGGCGACCTCCTGGTCCGCCAGCCGGGCAAACCCGGGCATGGTGTAGACCCGTGGGTGAGTGGCCGTTTGTGCGGTCTCCCAACCGGTGAGGGTGATGTGCAGCAGGGATGTCGGGTCGTTCGAGACGATGCTCGGGTTGCCGGCCAACGGCGGGAACAAGCCTTTCACCCCCGCGCCATCACTGCGGTGGCAGTCGCTGCAGAACTGCATATAACCCAGGCCGCCACGGCTGGTGAACAGGTCGGCGGGTGGCGCGGCCGGTGCGCGGGCCACCGACGGCATCGGCAGATCGTCCGGGCCGGGCGGCAGGGATTTCAGATAGCGGGCAATCGCGGTCAGATCGTCGTCGCTGAAATGCTGGGTGCTGTGGTGAATCACATCGGCCATGTTGCCGGCGACGGTGGCAAAACGGTTCTGCCCGGTCTTGAGCAGTTGCACGGTGTCTTCCACGGTCCACAGGTTGCGCAGGCTCAGGGCGCGCCAATGCTCGACGGTTTCGCCGGCCAGGTAATGCTGGCCGCCGCGCCCGTCATCGCTCATGGCCTTTTCCTGGAAGGCGATGCCCCGCGGGGTATGACAGGAGCCGCAGTGGCCCAGGCCCTGGACCAGATACGCGCCACGGTTGAGCTGCGCGTCACGACCGGGTTCGGGCTGGAACGCTTGCTTGTCGAGAAAGGCGAAGTTCCACAAGGCCAGGCCCCAGCGCTGGTTGAACGGGAAGCCCATGTCCGCCTCGAGGTTGGCCTGCCGCACGGGTTCCACGCCTTGCATCAGGTAGGCGTACAAGGCGCGCATGTCCTCCTCGCTCATCTTGGCGTAGGACGGATACGGCATCGCCGGGTACAGGTTCATACCCGCAGGTGTGACACCTTCACGCATGACCCGGTCGAACTGTTCGAAGCTGTAGGCACCAATGCCGGTCTCGCGGTCCGGCGTGATGTTGCTCGAATAGATCGTGCCCATCGGCGTGCTCAGCTCCAGCCCGCCGGCCATCGCGTTGCCTGGCTTGGCAGTGTGGCAGGCAATGCAGTCGCCCAATTGCGCGACATATTTGCCGTGTTCGATCAGTGCGGTATCGGCGGAATTGGCGTGCAGGGGTAGCGTCAGACCAAACGTCGCTCCCAGCAAGGCCAGGCGTGACAGAGAAAGCGCCATTGCATTAGTCCTTTAATGACCTCGCGTGGGGAAGCCCCCTCGGCGCAGGTCCGTTGTCGTTTTTATGGGTTCATCAGACCTTTGTGTTGTAACGGGTTTGGCGCTGCGGGGTTTTGATGTGGGTCAGGCTCAAACCGTAAGGGTGCCACCCATTGACCGTTGATAAGGAAACCCTTGAACACATGTACGTATTTATGGACGTTTCGTACCATCAAGCGAGGACATACCCATGGAAACAATCAACTACACCAATGCCCGTGCCCATCTCTCCGAGACAATGGATCGGGTCAATGACGATCACATCCCGTTGCTGCTCACCCGGCAAAAAGGTGAGCCCGTGGTGATGATCTCGCTATCGGAATTCAATGCCCTTGAAGAGACGGCCCCGAACCACTCAAATACAACCTCAGTGGCTTCTGGTCTCGGCGAATCACCGCCGAACATCGCTTGGTCTATGGCATAGAGGATGATGAGACTCAGGTCTTGATGTGTCGTTATCACTATTAACGGGGAATACCTGTTGAAGCCGACTGCCCTGGTCCGCGCCTGAAAACATCCGACGCTTTTCTGCAGGGAAGCACACTGGCGCTGGCACCGTCGAGACTGTCGAGCGGCGCCTGGGCGGGCGGCGCGATCATCGGCAGCCTGTTGGGCATGCGGGCTGACCGTAGGTCTGTTTTGCGGGCGCTGGCCGCCTTGCGTCGCAATAAGGGCATTGTGCTGCCTTGACCTGCCCCCCCTCCCCGCCGAAAATGCCCGACGCTTTTTTGTCCCTGTTTACTGAAGTAGTGAAATTTCAATGCCCGATTCCTACACCGCTGAATCCGCCGAAGAATCCGTAGTCGCCTTGCAATCCAAAGCTGAATACGAAAACGCCATCAATCTTTCACAGCATGTGCCAGCGGCCAAGATCATCAGCGAGATGGTGCTGGACGCGTTCCACACCTCCAAGGAAAGCGACCAGATCCGCGAGTTGCGCGTGGCCATCCGCCAGGCCCACGATGCCTTCGACGACGACAAGGCCTACGACCTGATGGGCCAACTCAAGCAGCTCAAGGACGCCGAAGCCGCCGACAACATCGCCCTGGAAGACCTGAGCAGCAAGTTCTCGATCAGCCGCATCCTGTCCAGCTTCAAGGACGACCCGGCGTTTCAGGAGCTGGTCTACGGCCTGGCCCTCAAGGTGTTGAACCAGTCCCACCAGGCCATCAGCAACCCGAGCGCCGGCAAGGGCAAGGCCGCGCGGCCGAAGAAAGACGCCGAAGTGTTTGTGATCAGCAAGGATGGCATCAGCGTCACCCTGCCGCTGCGCACGCCGCGCTCGAAGCTCAATGTCGACCGTGAAGCGTTCGAGTTCCTGGGTTTCAGCTTCGTGGGTGAAGGCGATGACGCCGAGTTGGAAGTCGAGAGTTTTGTGGATAACGCCGGCGCCGAACAGCCATTGAGCCGCAAGAGCGTGATCACGGCGTTGCAGCAGCAGACCGCGTTCGATGGGTACAGCATCGCGCAGCAGTAGTACCGCAGAACCCAATGTGGGAGGGGGACTGCTCCCTCCCACATTGGTTTTGTGTTGGGTTAAACGCTGCGCTGGACCTGCGCCGCAAACACCTCGCGAAACCGCTCCATCTCGTGCGTGTTCCCCACCGTCACCCGCACCCACTGCGGCCAACTCTTCCATACGCGGCCGATCATCACACCTTGCGCGGCCAGTTTCTCGATCACTTGCTCCGCCGGTTGCTTCACGTCGATCATGAAGCAGTTGCTCTGCGACAGCGTGCAGGTGAACCCACGGGCCTTGAGCCAGGCGACGGTCTCCTCGCGCAGTTGCGCGTTCAGGGCCTTGCGTTGCGGCAACAGCTTGACGTCTTCGAGGCTGGCCTGCGCGCCGAGCAAGCCGCTGCCGGCAGGGACGTTATCGCCCCCGAACACCGCGAGGCGTGCCAGCAACGCCGGGGCGCCGATCGCCAGGCCCACGCGCGCGCCGGCCATGCCGTAGATTTTCGAGAAGGTGCGCAACACCAGCAGGTCGTCGTGTTCCTTGACCCAACTGACACAGCTGGGAGCGTCGGCGAAGTCGATGTACGCCTCGTCCACCACCAGCACGCTGCCTTGGGGTTTGTTCGCCAGCGCGTGGCGGATGGCCTCGGTGGACGTCAGGGTACCGGTGGGGTTATTCGGGTTGCACAGGTAGAGCATGCCCGCCTGGGGATCGGCGGCGAGCATCGCGGGGATGTCGTGGGCGTGCTCGGCCGTGAGGCTCACTTCCTGCACCGGCGCCCGGCTCGCCTCGGCCGCCTGGCGCGGCACCTCGTAGGACGGCGTGGCCATCACCAGGCCGCGGCTTTCGCCGGTAAACGCCAACACCGCATAGCGCAGCGCCGCCATGGAGCCGGAAAACACCGCCACCTGTGCTTCGGCAATCCCCTGCTGCCGGGCAAACAACGCGGCCAGAGCGTACATGTGGCCGTAGGGATAACGCCCGGCCGTGGCAATCGCGTCCTGCATCGCCTCGCGGGCGGCGCCCGAGGGGCCGTAGGGGCTTTCGTTGTAGTTGAGCCGCACCTTCTCAGCCTTTGCCGGCGGTGGGCTGGCGACTGCCCAGTCCAGGCGCCCGAGCAAGGGCAAGGCCGCGCCCAAGGCGAGAAGGGACCGACGACTAACGCTGATCATGGTGACAACTCCTTGTACGCGGGTAATGGATTCGCACAGCTCGTACAGTGAGGTATGACGAGAAAGGCGCCGGCCGATTTAATCCCGCGCCCAAGAAAAAGCCCCGCGCTTCTCACGAAGGCGGGGCTTGTTCACTGCTTGGAACCACTCAGGGCGCGTAGGTCAGCAACAGCTCTCTCGGCACCTGGAAATCCAGGGACATCATCACGCTGAGCGCGGTGATGGTGAAGATCGAGAACACGAACAGCTTGCGTGCCCAGACGGTGTCGTCCACCGCCTTGTAGCCGGTCCAGGCCATGTACAACCAGTACATGCCCATGGCGGCGGCGACGGCAAGGTAGCTCATGCCGGCGTAGCCACTGAAGGTCAACATCAAGGTCGCCACGAGGAAGGCCAGGATGTACAGCAGGATGTGTTTCTTGGCCACCTGGATGCCGCGCTTGACCGGCAGAACCGGAATCGACGCAGCCAGGTAGTCGTTGAAACGGAAGATCGCGATGGCATAGGAATGCGGCATCTGCCACAGGCTGAACATCACCAGCAGCACCAGCGCGGCCATGTCGAAGCTATTGGTCACAGCCACATAACCAATCACCGGCGGCATCGCCCCCGACAGACTGCCCACCAGCGTGCCGTGAACCGACTTGCGCTTGAGGTACAGGCTGTAGAGGCCGACATAGATGACAAAGCCGATCACGGCAAACAGCGCCGCCAACGGGTTGGCCACCTTGTACAACAACACCACGCCGGCAACACCCAGGACGGTCGCGAACAGCAGTGCCAGTTTCAGGGAGATAAGGCCCTGGACCAGCACGCGATTCTTGGTGCGTTCCATCTTGATATCGATGTCGCGGTCGATGCAGTTGTTGAACACACAACCGGAAGCTACCACCAGGGACGTGCCGATCATGGCGGCCAGGAAGATGGCCAGATCGACATGTCCCTTGGAGGCCAGGAAGAAGCCGCCTGCCACAGAAAGCACGTTACCGAAAATGATCCCCGGTTTGGTGATTTGGATAAAGTGCTTAAGCGACATCGGGTCTTACCTCACTTCGCCATCATGTAGGTGTGGATGCTGAACATGATCCACAGCGACAGACCAACCAGCAGAACGATCACCAGGCCTGCGAACACGAACGCAATCACGTTCTCGCGCTGGGCCTCGGAGCGGTCCAGGTGCAGGAAGTACACCAGGTGAACCAGGACCTGAATCACCGCGAACGCCAGGACGATCATCAAGGTGATCGACTTCGGCAAGGTTGGGTACATCACCAGGCCGAACGGGATCAGGGTCAGGATGACCGACAGGATGAAGCCGATAGCGTAAGTCTTTACGCTGCCGTGACTCGCATCATGGCTGTCATGGGAGTGTGCATTAGCCATTACAGGGTCCCCATCAAGTAGACGACGGTGAATACGCAGATCCAGACCACATCCAGGAAGTGCCAGAACAGGCTCAGGCAGTTCAGGCGAGTCTTGTTGGTGTTGGTCAGGCCGTGTTTATTGACCTGATACATCATCATCGCCATCCAGATCAGGCCAGATGTCACGTGCAGACCGTGGGTCCCCACCAGCGTGAAGAACGCCGACAGGAAGCCGCTGCGGCTAGGGCCGTAGCCTTCGGAGATCAGCAGGTGGAACTCGTTGATCTCCATGCCGATGAAGCCCAGGCCGAACAGGAAGGTCAGGCCCAACCAGGTCAGTACGCCCTGCTTGTTGCCCTTGTAGAAGGACAACATGGCGAAGCCGTAGGTGATCGAACTGAACAACAGCAAGGCGGTTTCGCCGAGCACGTAAGGCAGTTCGAAGATGTCGTGGCCCGCCGGGCCACCCGCTACGTTGTTTACCAGTACCGCGTACACCGCGAAGATCGACGCAAACAAGATGCAGTCGGTCATCAGGTAGAGCCAGAAACCGTAGACGGTTACCGGGCCCGAGTCGTGGTGATGGTCATCGTGCCCATGGTCATCGACATGGGCGTGTCCAGCATTGGTCACTAAGTTCGACATGGTTTAAGCCTGTTCCAACGAGGTTTCTACACGGTTGGCCGGGATCTTCTTCTCGGCCACCAGGCGAGCGTGCTGCTCGGCTTCGATGCGCTCGATCGTTTCGACCGGCACCATGTAGCCTTGATCATCACGTGCAGCGTGGACAATGAAGTAGCCGATGGTGCCCACCAGGCTCACGATTGCCAGCCACCAGATGTGCCAGATCATCGCGAAACCGAACACGGTCAACAGCGCACCCATCACCACGCCAGTGGCGGTGTTGTTTGGCATGTGGATCGGTTCGTAGTGCTTAGGCCGCTGGTACGCAGTACCGTCTTCCTTGGCTTCGGTGAACGCATCGATGGTGTTCGCAGTAGGAATCACGGCGAAGTTGTAGAACGGAGGTGGCGACGAAGTCGACCATTCCAGGGTGTGGCCGTTCCATGGGTCGCCCGATTCGCACATGTTCTGCTTGCGATCACGCACGCTGACATACAGCTGGATCAGTTGGCAGGCGATACCCACCGCGATCAGCACCGCACCGATCATGGCGACGTACAGGTACGGCACCCACTCAGGGTTGGTGGTGGCGTTCAGACGACGGGTCATGCCCATGAAGCCCAGTGCATAGAGCGGCATGAACGCGACGAAGAAGCCCGAGATCCAGAACCAGAATGCAGCCTTGCCCCAACCGTCGTGCAGCTTGAAGCCAAACGCTTTCGGGAAGAAGAAGCTGAAACCAGCGATGTAACCGAATACCGCACCGCCAATGATCACGTTGTGGAAGTGAGCGATCACGAACAAGCTGTTGTGCAGCACGAAGTCAGCACCCGGGATGGCCAGCAGTACGCCGGTCATACCGCCGATGGCGAAGGTCACCATGAAGCCCAGTGTCCACACAACCTGGCTGGTCATACGCAGACGGCCGTGGTAGATGGTGAACAGCCAGTTGAATAGCTTCACCCCCGTCGGGATCGAAATCAGCATCGTCGCCAGGCCGAAGAAGGCGTTGACGCTGGCCCCCGAACCCATGGTGAAGAAGTGGTGCAGCCACACCATGAAGCCCAGTACCGAGATCGCACCGGAGGCGTAGACCATCGAGTGGTGACCGAACAGGCGCTTGCCGGTAAAGGTCGAGATCACTTCGGAGAAGATACCGAACGCTGGCAGGATCAGGATGTACACCTCAGGGTGACCCCATGCCCAGAACAGGTTCACGTACATCATTGGATTGCCACCAAGTTCGTTGGTGAAAATGTGGAAATCCAGGTAACGGTCAAGCGACAGCAGTGCCAGCGTAGCGGTGAGGATCGGGAACGAAGCCACGATCAGCACGTTGGCCCAGGTGCAGGTCCAGGTGAAGATCGGCATGTCCATCATCTTCATGCCAGGGGCGCGCATTTTCAGCACGGTGGCCAGGAAGTTGACCCCCGTCAGCGTCGTCCCGAGCCCTGATAACTGTAGCGCCCAGATGTAGTAGTCCACACCCACGCCCGGACTGTATTTCAGGCCCGACAATGGCGGATACGCAACCCAACCGGTCTTGGCGAATTCGCCGACGCCCAGGGACACGTTGATCAGCACCACGCCAGACACCAGCAGCCAGAAGCTCAGGGAGTTCAGGAACGGGTAGGCAACGTCGCGGGCACCGATCTGCAGCGGCACTGCAAGGTTCATCAGGCCGGTGAAGAAAGGCATCGCCATGAAGATGATCATGATCACACCGTGAGCGGTGAAGATCTGGTCATAGTGTTCAGGCGGCAGGTAGCCTGGCGCGCCCTCAGTGGCCATGGCCAACTGGGTACGCATCATGATGGCGTCGGCAAAACCACGCAGCAGCATGACCATGGCAACGACGATGTACATCACACCGATTTTCTTGTGGTCGACCGAAGTCAGCCACTCAGTCCACAAGTAGGCCCACTTCTTGAAGTAAGTGATACCCCCAACCAGTGCCAGACCACCCAGCGCGATCATGGCGATGGTAATCATCACAATCGGCTCGTGGAACGGGACCGCATCCCAACTTAATTTACCAAACATCGTTTACTCCTCTGCCCCAGCAGTTGAATGCGAGCCCGTGTCAGAACCTTCAACCGCAGCCACTTCTTTCTTCTCGTGCTTGACCGGCTTGCCTGGTTTCATGCCTTCGTACTTGTCGACGACTTTCTGAAACAGGTCAGGCGTGTAAGTGGAGTACAGCGCGACTGGGTTGTTCTGGCTTGGTTTGGCAAGGGCTTCGTATTCAGCTTGATCAAGCTGTTTAGGTGCGGCCTTGACTTCGGCTACCCAGGCGTCGAATTCTTCCTGGCTCGTCGAGATCGCTTTGAATTTCATGCCGGTGAAACCTGCGCCGCTATAGTTGGCGGAGATGCCGTCCATTTCAGCTTTCTGGTTGGCGATCAGGTGCAGCTTGGTCTGCATGCCGGCCATCGCGTAGATCTGGCCACCCAGGCCTGGGATGAAGAACGAGTTCATCACAGTGTCGGAGGTGATCTTGAAGTTAACCGGGGTATGTTCCGGGAACACGATCTTGTTGACGGTGGCGATACCCAGGTCCGGGTAGATGAACAGCCACTTCCAGTCCAGCGCGACCACTTCGATATTGATCGGCTTGACCTCGGAGTCCAGCGGACGGTACGGGTCCAGCGCGTGGGTGGACTTGTAGGTCACATAACCCAGGGCAATGATGATGAGGATCGGAACCAGCCACACCGCGATTTCAATCTTGGTGGAGTGCGACCACTTCGGCGCGTAAGTCGC
Organism: Pseudomonas veronii; assembly: GCF_002028325.1. Lineage (NCBI taxonomy): Bacteria > Pseudomonadati > Pseudomonadota > Gammaproteobacteria > Pseudomonadales > Pseudomonadaceae > Pseudomonas > Pseudomonas veronii. Next base: position 5,735,207 of record NZ_CP018420.1, read on the forward strand.
CTTGGTGTTCGACGCGCGGTATTTCCAGGCGAAGGCGAAGGTCATGATGATCACAGGGACCACGACCAGCAACATCAGCAGGGTGGCAGTGATGATCAGGTTGCGTTCATCCAGACCGACCTGTCCTTTTGGGTCGAGCAAGGACCACTTGCAGCCTCCCAGCATTAACATCATGCCAAGCAGCGGCAAAAAGCCTAGTAATCGGGGGTACCTGTTTTTACTCATCTCACGACCTCTAAAGCAGCTTGCGCAATGCAGTTGGGTTTTGATCGCCAACACTTCACCCTGCCAAGGGTTGGCATTTCTCTTCGATTGAATAAGAGCCTGCCCGTGCGCCCTGATTGGACGGTTCGCGGACCTGCGGTGAGTTCTTATTCGATTTCGTGGTTAAAGGCCTTGTTACAGACCAATTCCATTTGGTGCGGATAGTTGAAAGGCTGCCGGAACCTGGGGTCGCACAGAGCCATCCATCTGCCCCTCGACCGCTCCAATGCTCAAATATTGAACAGCACCGGACATTCAGTGCGGGCGATTGTAGTTAGCTAGCGATCTATAAACCATGTCTTATAAAGAAATAATTTTTATCGATTCCAGCAATAATCCTTCACCTATTTTGCAAAGGTTCGCGATCTTATCGCGTTGGATTCTCAACAAAAACCACAAAAAATGCCGTGTTATAGGGCAAACTGCCACACCCCTTACCCGCCGTAAGGGCCTGAAAAAGCGCTCCAAGCCCCCATAAAACAGGGCACTCGCTGACCACCGAAAGCCGCGAACGGCGCGCTATTCGCGGTGTTGCTCAAACGATGAACTGACAGCACACATTAACGGCCATGGGCAAATTCACGCGGCGTTGCGACGGCTCGGAAACGCCCTGCGACAGCGCCTGTGTGACAACATGTCGCACACCGCGCGCCGTCAAAATTGTCCCGCGTCACTGTCCCTTCAAAAATCCCTACAAACAAAAACGCCCCGGCTTTCCCTTGAGAAAGACCGGGGCGTTTCAGTGAACGGCTCAGGCTTTGCGTTGGCGATTGCGATAGATACCCAGGGGCACCAGGATCACCGTCAGCACGAACGCCACCAGCGCCCACTGCGCCAGCGACAGACCGAGCACCGGCGGGTACGGCGTGCTGCAGAAGCCGTCGACCTGGAAGACCAGCGGAAACACCTTGGCCAGGGGCAGGCCGTCAACGATCGGTTGCAGCACATCCACGCCGCAACTGACCTCGGGGAAGAACTGGGTGTACACATGGTGACCGGCAGCCGCCACACCGCCCAAGGCACTGAGCACCACCAACCCTTCAAACAGCGTGATCGCCCCTTTGTTGCGCATAGCCGCACCAATAAACGCAAAAACGGCAATCAACAGCAAGGCATAGCGCTGCAGGATACACAGCGGGCACGGCGCTTCGCCCAACACCACCTGCATGTACAGCGCACCGCCGATCAGCGCCAGGCAGATGATGCCCAGCAACACCAGAAAGCGCCGCTCCCTGCCTAAACGCAATTCGTCACTCATCTCCGTATCCCTTTGTTTGGTTGTGCCTGTGGCGGCAAGTTTACACACAGAGAGTGGTTTAAACAGAAGGGGGTTAACGGCGGATTAATACGCCACTTGTAGGAGCGAGCTTGCTCGCGAAGAACTCAAAGACGCTGCGGTCATCCAGGATGCACGGGCGTTATCGTTGACGTTCTTCGCGAGCAAGCTCGCTCCTACAGGTGTAATGGGTGTGTGGGGGGCCGAAGAATTCGTAGCGGCTTTGTTTTTCGGGTACGCCCATGGCCTTGAGGTGGCGTTTAATATGCCACTTGTAGGAGCGAGCTTGCTCGCGAAGAACTCAAAGACGCTGCGGTCATCCAGGATGCGGGCGTTATCGTTGACGTTCTTCGCGAGCAAGCTCGCTCCTACAGGTGTGTGGGTGTATGGGTGTGTGGGTGTGGGGGGGTTATTCGAGGGCGGCGGCTGGGCCGAAGAATTCGTAGCGGCTTTGTTTTTCGGGTACGCCCAAGGCCTTGAGGTGGCGCTTGACTGCGGCCATGAAGCCTTTAGGGCCGAGGAAGTACGCATCCAGGTCGCGCTGCTCAGGCAACCACGCCGCCAGTTGTTCCTGGCTCAGCAGGCCCACGGTGTCGCCTGCCGGGCTCACGCCATCGTCCTCGTCATAGCAGTAGAAGCGCTTGAGCTGCGGATGCTTGGCCGCCAGGGCGTCGACCCATTCCCGAAACGCATGCACCCCGCCGTTACGCGCGCAGTGGATAAAATGCACCGGACGCTGGGTGGCCAGGGCCGCTTCGAGCATCGGCAGTGTTGGCGTGATGCCCACCCCGCCGCTGATCAGCACCAGCGGTTTATGGCTGGCGGCCAGGGTGAACTCGCCCGCTGGCGGGAACAGGTCGATCGTCGCGCCGACCTGCAATTGATCATGCAGGTAGTTGGACACCCGCCCACCGGCTTCACGCTTGACGCTGATGCGGTATTGGCCGGCATCGCTGAGGGCCGACAAGGAATAGTTGCGGCGCACTTCTTCGCCATCGAGCAGCAGCGTCATACCAATGTACTGACCGGGCTCGGCGGCGAGGATCGGGCCGTTGTCCAGCGGGGCGAAATAGAAGGACGTGATTTCGGCACTTTCCTCCACGCGCTTGACCAGCTTGAACGGCCGCGCTCCTCGCCAGCCGCCCGGTGCCTGGGCTTTCTCATCATAGATCGCAGCTTCGGCGCCGATCAGGATGTCCGCCAACTGACCGTAGGCCGCGCCCCAGGCGCTCATCACCTCGGGAGTGGCAATCTCGCTGCCCAACACTTCGGAAATCGCACGCAGCAGGCAGGCCCCCACGATCGGGTAATGTTCCGGCAGGATCTGCAAGGCCACGTGTTTGTTGATGATCTTCGCCACCAGATCACCCAGTTGATCCAACTGGTCGATATGTCGTGCATACATCAACACACCATTGGCCAGGGCACGGGGCTGGTCGCCGCTGACCTGGTGCGCCTGGTTGAACAGCGGGCGCACCTCCGGGTACTCGGAGAGCATCATGCGGTAGAAATGGGTGATCAGCGCTTCGCCGCCGCTTTCCAGCAGGGGCACGGTGGATTTGATGATGGCACGGTCTTGGGCACTAAGCATGGAGCCTCCTGGGCTTCTTTACTGATTGCCTTGGAGTACTCAGTATTCATGCCAACTAATAAATCGTTTGATTTCAATAAGTTAAATTACATGTAGTCAGTATGACCTCCTACGACTTATAGTCATAAGGACTACAAGGAGTCATTATGACTGCGCAATCGCTGCTCACCACCCTGCTCCCCCTGGTCGCCGACCTGTCCCGCGAACTGCCCGAAGGCGAGCGTTACCGCCGCCTGTTGCAAGCCATGCGCGCCCTGCTGCCGTGCGACGCCGCCGCGCTGTTGCGCCTGGACGGTGAGTCGCTGGTGCCGCTGGCAGTGGACGGCTTGAGCGCCGATACCCTGGGCCGACGCTTCAAGGTCAGCGAACACCCGCGTTTCGCCGTGCTGCTTGGCAGCCCCGGCCCGACGCGTTTCGACAGCGACAGTGAATTGCCCGACCCCTACGACGGCCTGGTGGACGGCCTGCACGGGCACCTCGAAATTCACGACTGCATGGGCTGCCCGCTGTATGTCGATGACAAACCGTGGGGCCTGCTGACCCTGGACGCCCTCGACACCGAGCGCTTCGAACGGGTCGAGCTGGATGCCCTGCAAGCCTTCGCCAGCCTCGCCGCCGCCACGGTCAACGTCGCCGAACGCATTGAACACCTGGCATTGCGCGCCGAAGACGAACGCCAGCGTGCCGAGATCTACCGCCAGGCCAGCGGCCAGCAGCACAAAGAGATGATCGGCCAGAGCAAGCCCCACAAGCGCCTGGTCGAAGAGATCAACCTGGTGGGCGGCAGCGACCTCACCGTGTTGATCACCGGCGAAACCGGGGTCGGCAAGGAACTGGTAGCCCAGGCGATCCACGCCGCATCGTCCCGTGCGGACAAGCCGCTGATCAGCCTCAACTGCGCCGCCCTGCCGGAAACCCTGGTGGAAAGCGAGCTGTTCGGCCACGTGCGCGGTGCCTTCACCGGCGCGCTGAACGAGCGCCGGGGCAAATTCGAACTGGCCAACGGCGGCACGTTGTTTCTGGACGAAGTCGGCGAGCTGTCGTTGACGGTGCAGGCCAAGCTGCTGCGCGTCCTGCAAAGCGGTCAACTGCAGCGCCTGGGCTCGGACAAGGAACATCAAGTGGACGTGCGCCTGATCGCCGCCACCAACCGCGACCTGGCCGAAGAAGTGCGCAACGGCCGCTACCGTGCCGACTTCTACCACCGCCTCAGCGTCTACCCGCTGCAAGTGCCGGCGCTACGCGAGCGCGGGCGCGACGTGTTGCTGCTGGCCGGGTTCTTTCTCGAACAGAACCGTTCACGCATGGGCCTGGGCAGCCTGCGCCTGAGCAGCGACGCCCAAGCCGCGTTGCTGGCCTACAACTGGCCGGGCAATGTGCGCGAGCTGGAACATTTGATCGGACGCAGCGCACTGAAAGCCCTGGGAAACTGTCGCGAACGTCCGAAGATTCTCAGCCTGAGCGCCCAAGACCTGGACCTGCCCGACGTCAGCGCAGCGCCGATCGCCCCCCCACCCGAAGTCACCGCCATCGCCAGCGGCGACCTGCGCCAGGCCACCGAACACTACCAGCGCCAAGTCATCAACGCCTGCCTGGAACGCCACCAACACAACTGGGCCAGCACCGCCCGCGAACTAGGCCTGGACCGCGCCAACCTAGGCCGCATGGCCAAGCGCCTAGGCCTCAAATAACCCAGATCCCCCAACCAAACCCAATAAATACTGAAATACTGAAATACTGAAATACTGAAATACTGAAATACTGAAATGCTGAAATGCTGAAATGCTGAAAATGCTGAAAATACTGAAATGCTGAAAATGTGGGAGGGGGCTTGCCCCCGATAGCGGTGGGTCAGTCACTTATTTGTAGCTGACCCACTGCTATCGGGGGCAAGCCCCCTCCCACCTAAAGCAATCCCCTCCCACCTTAACCCCCCTTCCCACCTCAGACCTGCTTCGCCCTAAAGCCCGGATTCACCGGCAAAGCCACCCTAACCCTACGAAACACCAACACATTCCCCACCATCACCAACACCAACCCCACCAACGCCGGCGCAGTCCACTGATACCCCTCGGCAAACGCCGACACATTCAGCGCCACCACCGGAAACAACACCGTGCAATACGCCGCCCGCTCAGGCCCCATACGCCCGACCAGCGTCAGATACGCCGTAAACCCAATCACCGACCCCGGAATCACCAAATACCCCAACGCCCCGACATACCGCGCACTCCAGTCCATCTCGAACGGAATACCGCGCACCACGCAATAGGTCGCCAACATCACCGCACCATATGCCATGCCCCAGGCATTGGTAGTCAACGGCCGCAACCCCGCCTTCTGCTGCAGGCTCGAAAGCATATTGCCAGCCGAAAAACACATCGTCCCCAACAGCGCCAAACCCAGCCCGAGCAAGGTCTGCGGGCTCGCGGTGTGCCCCGCCAGCTCCGGCCAGAACAACAGGCCCAAGCCCAGCAAGCCAAGGCCGCCGCCCATCAACACATTGCGCGCGACCCGCTGGCCAAAAAACACCCGCGCATTCAGGGCATTCCACAGCGTCGCCGTAGAAAACACCACCGCCACCAGCCCGCTGGGAATCCACTGGCTGGCCGTGAGAAAACACATGAAGTTCACACAGAACAGGCACAACCCCTGGGCCAGGCAGATCAGATGCCCGCGCCGGTTCATCACCTGCAACTTGCGGCTGAGCAGCAACAGCACAAACAACACCAACGCCGCCAGGGCGAAGCGATAGACAATCGACACGGGAATCGCCACCACGCCCAGTTGCCACTTGAGGGCGATCCAGGTGGTGCCCCAGATCAGCACGGTGAGTAAATACAGGAAAAGGTTCATAACAGGCTCCGCTGGTTGAGCCACAGTGTCGCCTTCAAGCCCTGGCCGGCGCTTGCAGATTCTTGCGCTTTTGTCGCACGGCAGGCTCACAGCGCCAGCGGCTCGGAGTAGGATGCAAGGCGTCGGAGAGTACACACCATGTCAACGTTGGAATCCCTGCAAGTCTTTCAAGCCCTCAACCGCTCGCCCCACGCTCGCCTCGAAGCCTGCGCCGAGCTCGGTGACGGCTTGTCTGCGGCGTTGTGGAGCAATCACCACGACTCCCAGGACTACCAGGCGCCCGGCCATCACACCTTGTCCTGCTACATCGGCGGCGGCACCGGCACGTTTCGTCGCGACCAGCCGGGCACCAAGGGCGGGCCCGACAAGTTGTGCATCCTGCCGGCCGAGCATCAGTCGGCCTGGGTGATCAACGGCGACATCCGCCTGGCCCATGTGTATTTCAGCCAGGCGCAATTCGCCCTGGGCTGCATCACCCTGCTCGACCGCGAATCGCGCGCGCTGCAACTGCAGGAAAGCACCTTCCTCGAAGACCCCAGCCAGGCGCAACGCTTTCACCAGTTGATCGCCCTCAACTGGCACGAGCCCGCCGAACGCCTGCTGACCAGCAGCCTGGCCCATGAAATGCTCAGCCACACCTTGCTCAGCCAAGTCGGCGCGCGCGACGGGCTGCGTTTGAAAGGCGGGCTGGCGGCGCATCAGCGGCGGTTGTTGGTGGACTACATCGACCAGCACCTGGATGACCCCATCAGCCTCGGGCAATTGGCCGGGATGTGTGCGCTGTCGGAATACCATTTTGCGCGGATGTTCCGCCAAAGCTTCGGCCTGCCGCCCCATCAATACCTGCTGGCCCGGCGCCTGGCCCGCGCGCAGAACCTGCTGCGCAGCGGCAGCCTGCCCGTGGGTGACATCGCGTTGATGTGCGGCTTCTCCAGCGCCAGCCACTTCACCCATCGCTTTCGCCAGGCCATGGGCGCGACGCCCGGCGAATACCGTCAGGCGTTCTGCGCTTAAACCATCAAGCCCAACGTCTTGGCCTTGGCCACCGCCTGGGTGCGTCGCTCCACGCCGAGCTTGCTGTGGATGCGCCGCGCGTGGGTCTTGACGGTGTGCAGCGAGATAAACAAGCGGTCGGCGATTTCCAGGTTGGAGTTGCCCAGGGCGATCAGTTGCAGCACTTCCAGCTCGCGTTGGCTCAGCGGGTTGTCCGCCGTGCCGGTCGGCGAGGCCTGCGGTTCCAGGCCCAGCTCACTCAACAGCCCCGGCGAGCGTAAACGCAGCTCGCGGATCGCTTGCTGCACCTGGCAACGCCCTGCCAGTTCCAGGCCGTGTTGCAGTGAACGACGCGCCATCGCCGGTTCGCCCAGTTGCCAGGCCACCTCTCCAAGTACCAGGTGCAATTCGGCCTCCAGGCACAGCATGCCGCGTTGGCGGGAAGCGTCCAGCAGTGCGTTGAGCCGCGCCAGCGGTTGATCGGCGACGCCCAGTTTGACCTCGGCCAACACCAGCAGGTATTCAAGACGCGGGATCAATTCCAGCGTGGCCGGCGGCGCCTGCTTGGCGTCGGGCCCTCGGAAATGGCGGAGCACCCGGCGCAGCGCTGCCACCGTCAATTCGGCGCGGCCCTGTTGCAACCAGAAGTGCCCGCTGACCAGCAGCAACACCGCGCGGTACACCGTGTCCGGCACCTGGCGCTGCTGCATCAGGCGCTCGGCCTCGCGCAACTGGATAAAGGCCTGGGCGTAATCACCGTGATTGGCCGCCAACAGCGCAAGGCCCAGGTAGCCATACAACACACGCTTGTCCTGGCTGTGCAGGCACATGTTCAAACCCGTCTCGAAGCACTCGGCAGCCAACGCGTCCTGCCCCTGGCGCAGGGCCAGATGCCCACGCCGCAAGGCGATGCGTCCGACCAGCGGCCCAGCCTTCAGCCGCTGCTTGAGCAACATCGCCTGCACCTGCTCCAACAGGTTTTGCGCGCGGTACGGCGCGCCGCGCTGTTCGAGCAATTGCGCATGATCCAGCTCCAGCAGGGCTTCGAGCAACAGCGAACCATGGGCCCGCGCCAGGCACAGCGCTTCGCGGTTCAGGGTCTGGGCCGCCTCCAGCTCACCGCGCAGCAAGGCTTGCTGGGTCAGCCCCGACAAGCACATCAGACGTGATGTCCACGCACTGTCGGGCAACGCCTGCAAGGCCTCGAGGAAATGCTCGCGAGAACGTTGCGCATCACCCGCCAGATGCAGCAACCACCCCCACTGCGCCTGCCAGCGCGCCAACAACAGGCGTTGCTGCGGCGCCGACGGTTGCGGGGCGAAACGCGCCAGTTGGCCGATGCACAACGCGGCCTGCTCGAAGCGCCCGGCGAACAGCAACGCGGCCGTGACCAGCCCCACCAACTGCGCGGAACACAGCATCAGCTCGTCACCGTGTTGTTCATGCAGGCGCAACAACAGCACGGCATTCTGCTGGCGGAACAGGTCTTCGAAGCTGAAGTGCTGCAACAGGCTGACGGCCACTTCGTATTCTTCGGCCAGCAGCGCCTGCTCGAACGCGGCTTGCCAGTCGCCCTCGGCACTGAACCATTGGCAGGCCCGTCGGTGCCAGGAGCGTTTGGCCGGCCAGGGCTCATCCCGTATCAACTGCGCAAGCGGCGCGAAGACTTGCAGCCAGTCGGCGGCATCGTCCCAGGGCTGGATAAATGCGCCGAGCGCCTGCAAGTCCCGCAGGTACTGAGCGCCATCGCCAAAGCCGAACAGGTGCTCGCACAAGCCCGCATTGAAACGCGGCAAATGCGCCAGCACCCGCCAGGCTTCCTCCAGTTCCGCCGGCAAGGTGCTGAACAGCTCGTGTTGCAGGTAGTCGAGCAAGGTCTTGTCGGGATGGCCGTCGCCGAGCAAGGCGATGCGAACCCCGGCGCACCAACCGGCGCTGAACCGCATCACGCGCTCGACGCTGTGACCCGGCGCCTCGCCGAGCAGGGCCTGGACTTCCTCGGCGCTGAAGATCAACTCGGCCGCGCTGCATTCCAGCAGCTCATCGTCGAGCAGCAGCCGCGGCCAGTTGCACCCAGGGCGCCGCCGCGCACCCAGCCACCAGGTCAGCGCCGGGTGGCTGGCGCTGAGCAGGCGGTCGAGCAAGGCGTCCAGTTCGGGCGCGGGCAGACGGCTGAAATCATCGAGAAACAGCCACGCCGACGTCTGCCAGCGGCTGAGATCCTGCAGCAGCGTGGCTTCATCGGTAAACGCCAGGCCCAGGTTGTGCGCCAGGCGCCGGCACAAATCCAGCGGGCTTAGCGGCACGCCATTGAGCGGTAGCCAGTACACCTGACAACCCGCCGGCGCCTGCAAGGCGCACTCGGCGAGCAACGCGCTCTTGCCACTGCCGCCCGGGGCACAGAGCAACTTGACCCGCGCCTGCGCCGCCAACAACGGCTCGGCCAGACGCGGGCGCAACAGATGATGGGCGGACAGCCGTGGCATGAATCCAGGACGGTCCAGGCAGCGTGTCATGGCAGTCATTGCTGCATCCTGCGTTTTTATTGTTATGCAACCTGACACCTACCCTAGCCCCGTGCTCAGCGATTCTTGAAGAAGTATTCAGCAGGGTGATTAATGACCATGCACAAAACCCAATGTGGGAGGGGGCTTGCCCCCGATGGCGGTGGATCAGTCAGCTATCTGTAGCTGATCCACCGCTATCGGGGGCAAGCCCCCTCCCACATTAAGATTGCATTTCAAACAGGCATCAACGCACGCCCGAAGCCCTCAACGCCGCCGGCGTGTAGTCCGCCGCCTTGGCCGCAAACCCGAACACAAAACTGCTCTTCTCCTCATTCTTCATGCCCAGGGCGATGTAGCGTCCGGCGATGAGGTCGTACAGGGTTTCCACGGTGTAGGCCGGCACCTGATGGTCGTAGTAGAACTGCGCATGACCTTCGGCGACACGCCACAGTTGGCCGCGGCCGTCATAGTGATCCACCAGCGCGACCTGCCAGCTGTCTTCGTCGATGTACATGTGGCGCTTGGCATAGATGTGCCGTTCGCTCGGCTTGACGGTGCCGACCACTTCCCACACGCGGTGCAGCTCATAGCGGGTCAGGTCCTGGTTGATATGCCCGGCCTTGATGATGTCGTCGTACTTGAGGTTCGGCGAATCGAGCTTGTAGCTATTGTAGGGGATGTACATCTCTTTCTTGCCCACCAGCTTCCAGTCATAACGATCGGGGGCGCCGGAGAACATGTCGAAGTTATCCGTGGTGCGCAGGCCGTCGGACGCGGTGCCCGGGCCGTCGTAGGACACTTGCGGCGCCCGGCGCACACGGCGCTGGCCAGCGTTGTAGATCCAGGCCAGGCGCGGTTCCTTGACCTGGTCGAGGGTCTCGTGGACCAGCAGCACGTTACCCGCCAGCCGCGCCGGGGCCGTTACCGATTGCTTGAAGAAACTCAGCACGTTGGCGGCCTTGGCGGCGTCGATATCCGGGATCGCCTGCGGCACCGCGACTTCTTCTTCAAAGCGGATCGGCGTGTAGCTGCCGTTCGTCTGCGGGGTGGCCTGGGTGATGATGCGCCGCAGGTTGCCGCCGTGGTAACGGGTGATGTGGTTCCACAGCACCTCCACGCCATTCTTGGGGATCGGGAACGCGTAGTAGCGGTTGCCGGTGAAGTTCTCCAGGCCGTTGCCGTCGTTGATCGCATGCACGTTCAGCGCGCTGCGCTTGATCGACTCGTAGATATCCGGCGGCAGGTTGACCGTGCGGTGGCTCGGGTACACCGGGATCTTGTAGGTCTCCGGGTAACGCTTGAACATCGCCACCTGGCCGTCGGAGAGTTTGTCCTTGTATTTGTCGACGGTCGCGGCGGTGATCACGAACAGCGGTTTTTCATTGGCGAACGGGTCGGCGAGGAAGCCCTTGCTGTCCACCGCACCGGCATTTTTTGGAATGCCGCCGGTCCAGGCCGGGATCGAGCCATCGGCGTTGCCGGCCTTTTCGGCGCCGACCGGGGTCAGGCTGGTGCCGAGCTTGGCGGCTTCTTCGGGCGACACGGCCGCCATGACGTTGGCGGCCAACACACTCAGGGCCATCACAGCAATTAACTTACGCATAGAGTCTTGTCCTTCTTTAAGCCAAATCAGAAGTTCACGCCGAAGCTGAGGGCGAGGAAGTCGCGGTCAGTCAGGGTGTTGTAGTCGCCACCAAAAAAGTCGGTGTAACTCAGGCTGGCGGTGTAGGTGTTGCGGTAGTCCGCATCGACGCCGACGCTGATCGCCTTGGCGCCCTGGTTGAACAGGCCGTTGGGGCCGTAGCCGTTGACGTCGTGGGACCAGGACAGGTTGGGCTTGAGGTTCACCCCGGCAAACACGTTGTTGTAGTCGAGGATGGCGCGGGCACGATAACCCCAGGAATTGGCCGTGACGAAACCGTCGGTGTCGCCACCGTAACCATAGGCGCCGTATACCGAGTCGCGGCCGTAGCGCAGTTTGCTTTTCGCTTCCAGCCCGCCGACGTGGACGAAGGCGGCCTCTCCCACCAGGGTCAGGCGTTCGGCCCCGAGTACCTGGTCGAAGAACTGAGTCATGGTGCTCTGGATCTGGGTGATTTCCTTGCGCCGGTAACCGGCATTGTCGGCGCCGAACGAGCTGTGGATCGGCGAGGCGGTGTTGCCGGCAATCGGGTTGATCAGGGCCAGGGTCAGGTCGGTGGTGTTGAGTTGCACCGGCGCATTCGGGCGGTAGCTGATTTCCCCGGTCCAGGCCGTGCCGGTGGGCAGGGTGGTGGAGAAGCTGGCGCCGTACAGGCGAATGTCTTCCGGGTAATCGAGATAGTACTGGCCACGGCCGAGCATGGTGCTCTGGGCCAGGGCCGAGCCGGTGCCTGGCGCAATGGCGTTGGCGGTGTTGACGATGCGCCCGATGGTGGCCAGGTTGGTGTTGGCGGTGAGGGTGCCGACGGTCGGCGTGCGGCTGTGGTAGTTCATGAAGTACAGGCCGTACTCGGTGTCGTCGCCCAGCCAGCGCAAGGCCGCGCCGAATTGGCCGCCATCGCGGGCATCACGGTCCTTGGCGCGCTGCACCACGACGCCTTCACGCGTGACCTCAAAGCCCTGGCCGAACGCTGCGGCCACCGGTTGCAACGGCGCAATCGCCGGGCTGCCGACCGTGTAGTTACCGTTGCAACCGTGGGCCGCCACGTCGCCACCAAAGAACGTGCCGCAGTTATCCAGCACGGTGTTTTCCCAGTTCAACTGGTAGAAGCCTTCTACCGTCAGTTGGTTGGTCAGGCTCTGGGAGGCGAACAGCATATTGACCGGTATCAGCCCTTCCTTGATCTCGGCGCCGGGGCGGCGGAAGGCCGATACGTCGATGGGGTTGATGCTGTTGATGGAGTTACCGATAAACGTACTCTCGCCCCAACTCACCACCTGCTTGCCGACGCGCACGTTGCCCGGCAGGTCGGCGATGGAATAGTTGTGATAGACGAACGCATCGAGCAGCTCGTAGCCGGAGGAGCGCGCACCTTCGTCGCGATGGTGATTGCTGATCTGCTTGAACTCGCGGTCTTCGTCCTGCAACTCGAAGTCGTACCAGTACTTGCCGCGCACGAACACGCCGCTGTCGCCGTACTTGAGTTCCAGGTCGTGGATGCCTTTGAAGATCTTGGAGAAGGTCTCGCCCTTCTTGAAGTTCAGTCGCCCGTCATCCCCGGTGGAAGCCTGCCCCGTGCCGCCATTGGACACGCCCACCAGTTTCTTGTCGGCATCGCGCATGCCCCAGCTGGCGCCGACCGACAGCGAGGAATCGAATTGCCCTTCGATCTCGCCGATGTTGAACGAAACAGCCTGTGCCTGGGCACAGCATCCCAACGCAACCGCGGCGGCCAGCGCCTGCGGCGTGAAGATGGCGCGCATTGTTGTTTTTGTCATGCGTCTTCCCCGGTGAGTGACAGAAGGCCCCACCCTACTGCCGCCCTTCGGGAGCGATAAGCGCACCAAGGAGGTATTCGTGTTGTCGCCCGAAAGGATTAACGCCGCTCTGGCGCGGCTCTGCGCGGGGGCATGCGCCCCATGGATGGCGGGTTATCAGGCCGGTGGATGGCGCCAGGGGGTGACTGTTGTCATATCCGTAACAGTCCTTGTCCTGAAGCGCTATTACTCATTTTGTTACAACCCTCTATTCTTGCCTGGCTTTCAGGGCAAACGGCCCGCTCCCACCTTCGGGAGAACAGCTGAAATTCGACGGATTGGCTACTGTATTCAATCTGTTACCGGTGTTCACTGACGTTGAGTCTGTCGCTCCTTGATCCAACGTCTTACTTCGGCCGCTGCTTTGCAGCGGCCTTTTTTATGCCTGAAAAAAAGCGGGGCGCCGTCAGCGCCCCGCAGTATTGAAGGTGTATCCGGCAATGATCAGAGGCTGAACTTCTGCAAATTGGCCATCATCTCCTTCAAAGCCTCGATAGTGTCCTTGGGATGCACCGCGCCTTCGAAGTCACAGATCTGTTGCCAGTGCGCGGCCACGTCGTCCGGCGAGAACCCGGCCTCCGGGTCGAAGCCCACACCCAGGCTGCGTTCCCAGCGGGTCTTGCCGATCCAGCCGCCGCCCACTTCGAACAAGCCTGAGGTTTCCTGGCACGCCTCGCTGCCCAGGTACACCACCAGCGGGCTGACCAGTTCCGGCTTGAGGCGCTCGAACACCTGCGGCGGGATCAGGCCTTCGGTCATGCGCGTGCCGCCGGTGGGGGCGATGGCGTTGACCAGAATGTTGTTCTTGCGCCCTTCCAGCGCCAGGGTGCGGGTCAAGCCATACAGGCCGAGCTTGGCCATGCCGTAGTTGGACTGCCCGAAATTGCCGTAGATGCCCGACGTGGACGCAGTAAAAATCACCCGCCCATAGCTTTGTTCACGCAGATGAGGCCAGGCGGCGCGGGTAACTTTGTAGGCACCTTCGACATGCACCCGGTAAACCAGGTCCCAGTCGCTGTCGTCCATTTTGTGGAAGGTCTTGTCGCGCAGGATGCCGGCGTTGTTCACCACCACGTCGATACGGCCGAAGGCATCCAGGGCGTTCTGTACGATTTTCTCGCCGTCGGTGACGGAATCATGGTTGGCTTCGGCGATACCGCCGGCTTCGCGGATTTGTGCGACCACACGGTCGGCCGCCGACGCATTGGCGCCCTCGCCCTGGGTGGAACCGCCGAGATCGTTGACCAGCACTTTGGCCCCGTGCCTGGCGAACAGCAGCGCATGGGCCCGGCCCAACCCGCCGCCGGCACCGGTGACGATCACGACCTTATCCTGGAACTGCACTGACTCACTCATACCGAACTCCAATGGCGACGATGGGAATGGCTCGAGTGTCAGGCACGGCGCCTGCGGTCACAATAAATACGGCCACGGCTGAATGGTGCGCGATAAGGCAGCAGGATGATCGCCTGTTTCAGGAATAGGCCATGCGCGGCGGCGCGTGCGCGATCTGCTGTCGAAACTCCAGGTAATGCTTGAGCACCTGCACCGGCGCTTCGATCTGCGGGTAGTGGCCGATATGGGCCAGCAATACCGTGTCGGCGTGGGGCACCAACTGGCGGTAACGCTCGACCATGTGCGCGCCGGATATCGGGTCGAACTCGCCGTCGATCACCCGCAGCGGCACGTCGCCACGTTGCAGGGCGCCCACCCAACGCTCACGCAGGCGACGGCGCTGGGGAATGTAGTTGATCAGTTTATGCAGAATGCGCGGCCCGTCATTGCAGTCGATCAGGCTCCAGAAATCATCGAGGGCGCTCTCACTGGGGCGGGTCTGTGCGCCGAAGATCTGGCTGAAGCTGTCGGACAAGGCATTGCGCCCAAATGTGCGACCGATCATCCAGCCCAAGGGGCTGAGCAGCAGTTTCTGCACCAGGGCCAGGCGATGGGTTTCGGGGAACAACCCGCCATTGAGGAACACGCAACTGGCCATCTGGAAGCGGCCTTCGTGATGCCGCGCCAATAACTCCTGGGCGACGCTGTCCCCGTAATCATGGGCCAGCACATGCACCGGTTGTCGCACATGCAGGTGGTCGAGCAGCGCCTGTTGCAGATCCGCCTGTTCCAACAGGCAATAGTCGTGATCCAGCGGCTTGGCCGAATCGCCAAACCCGAGCATGTCGCAGGCGATCACCAGGTTGCGCTGGGCCAGGGGCTGCCACAGGTAATGCCAGTCCCAACTGGCGGTCGGGAAGCCATGGATCAGCAGCAGCGGCTCACCCTGCCCGGCCACCCAATAGCGAATGGTGTGGCCACGAAAAACAAAACTCTGGCCGCACTTGCGCCAGGCTCTGAGCGGAATTTCGGCGAGAGGCATCAACTTTTATACCCTGGATCTTGCAGGTCCAATTTACGCAGCAGCGCCGGCCAGGCCAGCGCGCCCCCCATACCTTGGGCGCTCTTTGTGACAGCCGCCACCATCGCCCTGGCCCCGGCGAGAATCTGCGGGTCGATGGCGATCAATTCAGCCCCGCCGTTGCGCGCAAGCACTTGGATATCACAGGCGCGCTGAAAGGTGAACATCATCAAGAAGGTGTCGGCGATGGTCGCGCCGCAGGTCAGCAGGCCATGGTTGTGCAGCATCAGGAAATTGTTGTCGCCGAGGTCGGCCTGCAAACGGGCTTTTTCCTCGTGGTTCAGCGCCACGCCTTCGTATGCGTGATAGGCCAGGCTGGACAACACAAACAAGGACTGCTGGCTGATCGGCAGTACGCCCTGCTTCTGCGCAGACACCGCAACCCCCGCCGCCGTATGGGTATGCAGCACGCACTCCACGTCGTGGCGCACTTCGTGGATCGCGCTGTGGATGGTGTAGCCGGCCGGGTTGATGTCGTAGGGGCTGTCCATCCGTTTGTTGCCGGCCTGGTCGACCTTGATCAGGCTCGACGCCGTGATCTCGTGAAACATCATCCCATAGGGGTTGATCAGGAAATCATCGGTGCCCGGCACCTTGGCCGAGATATGCGTGAAAATCAGATCATCCCAGCCGTGCAGGGCGACCAGGCGATAGCACGCAGCCAGATCGACGCGCGTCTGCCATTCGGCGGCGCTGACCTGATCTTTGACACTCTGTGGCGATACAACGGGGGCTAGGCTCACGGCAACGACCTCCTTGACGCACTTTCTTATTATTTTTTAAGTGAAGGGTCAGTGTAGTCAGACGTCGTGGCGCAGGTAGTTGCCTTCGCAGCCAGCTTGATGGCCGCACGAGTCAGCCATGAGAATAGTTTAAATCTGTCCAAGTCGCGTCAGAGAAGTGCCGCCAACAAAGGCGCGGCAAACAGGTTGAGCAGCCCCGTCAACACCATCATCAGGCCTGCGACAGAGCCCTCTTCGCCCCCCACTTCATGGGCCCGGCTCACGCCCGCGCCGTGCGCGCCCACCCCAAACAATGCCCCGCGTGCCAAAGGCGTGCGCAGCGGCAGCCACTTGAGCAGCACACCCCCGAGCATGGCGCCGAACACGCCGGTGAACATCACGAACACCGCCGTCAGTTCCGGCACGCCGCCGAGGTCGGAAGACATCGGCATGGCAAACGGTGTGGTGATCGAACGCGGCACCAGCGACATCGTCACCGCACTGTCCAGCGCCAGCGCCTTGGCCAGGCCGAACGAGGTGCCGATGGACGCCGCGCTGCCGGCCAGCATCCCCAGCAGCAAGGCCGACCAATACCGCGCCAGCAAACGTCGCTGCTGCCAGATCGGCACCGCGAACGCCACCGTCACCGGGCCCAACACCAGCATCAGCCAATGGGTGTCGCTGGCGTATTCGGCATAGGCGGTGTGCATCGGCACGGCCACCGCGAGCAGCAGCGCGGGCACCAGGATCAGCGGCGACAACAGGTAGCGCCCGGTCCGACGGTAGATCCAGCGACTGAAGAAATACGCGCCCAGGGTCAGGGCAAGCCAGAACACCGGCATCAGTTCAAGCTTCATGGCGCAGCTTCCAGCGACACACCATTTCCACGGTGAAGGCCGTCACCAGCATGACCGCCAGGGTGCTGAAGCCGATCACCAGCAGAATCCGCCAACCGTCATTGCGCACTAGGCCGCCGTAGTCCAGCAGGCTCATCAAGGCCGGAATAAAGAACAACAACATTTCCGCCATCAACACGCCCGCCCCCAGTTGCAGGGCCGCCGGCTTGACCAGGCCGGTGGCGAAAGCCGCCAGCAACAGGCCCAGGCCCATCACCCCACCGGGGATGGGCCACGCCAACCAGGCCACCAGTTGCGTACCGAGCAGGTAGATGGCCAGCAGCACGACCAATTCAGTCAGCAGACGGCCGACGTGTTTGAAGCTTAAACGTTTCATGGGCTTTGGGTCCTCGTAGGCCTCCATTTTAGAGAGAGCGCTTCCATCCCCACAGCGAATTGTTAGACTGCCAACTATTCCAAACTGGAATCGTACCCATGGAATTCAAACAGCTGCGCAGTTTTGTCGAAGTCATCCACCGCGGCGGTTTTACCCAGGCCGGGAAAACCCTGCACATCAGCCAGTCCGCCGTGAGCAAACAGGTCGCACAGCTGGAACACAGCCTGGGCACGCCGTTGCTCGACCGCATCGGCTCGCAGATCCGCCTGACGGCCGCCGGCCAGGTTGTGCTGCAACGCGCCGAAGCCATGCTGCGCCTGCAGAATGAGTTGCTCAGTGAGCTGGACGACATGCAGCACCTGACCCGTGGCGAGTTGCGCCTGGGCTTGCCGCAGTTGGGCGGCGATACGCTGTTTGCCGACTTGTTCGCCGAGTACCGCCGGCGCTATCCGAACGTCACCATCCAGTTGCTGGAGGGCGGCAGTCGCAGTATCGAGCAGGCGATTTTGAGCGGCGAGCTGGAAGTGGGCGGCAGCTTGAAACCCAGCGACCCGGCATTCGCCTGGCAAGACTTCTGCGATGAACCGCTGGATGCCTTGCTGCCGATGAACCACCCCTTGGCACAGAACGCCCAGGTGCGCCTGGAAGAATTGGCAGACACACCGTTCCTGATGTATCAGCGCAGCTTTGTCTTGAACGACCGCTTGACGCAGGCGTGTCAGCGGGTGGGCTTTACGCCGAAGGAAGGAGGCCGCAGCGGCCAGGCGGATTTCCTCGCGGCCCTGGTCGCGGCCGGTCAAGGCGTGGTGCTGTTGCCCAGCGTGGTCGCTCGCGGGCTGGTGCGGCCCGGGGTGGTGCGCCTCACGCTGAAGGCGCCCGACTTCCTGCGCTGGGACATCGCGTTTGTCTGGCGTGAGGGCGCCTATCTGTCGAAAGCCGCCCAGGCCTGGCTGGCGTTGTTGCGGGAGTTTCCGGTCAGCCGCGCAGGGCAGTGATCAACTCCGCCAACCAAGGCTCGGCGTCGGTTTCCGGGGTGACGCTTTCGCTGGCGTCCAGGCGCAGCATCGGCTGCACTTCGCGCACGCCCAACTCACTGAACAGCTCGCGCATGTGCTCGCCGCCGGCGCAGAAGGTATCGCCATAGCTGGCGTCGCCCAGGCCGATGACCGCGCCCGGCAGACCGCGCCAGGCTGCGGGCAACTGGTCGCGAATGCTCGAATACAGCGGTTGCAGGTTGTCCGGCAGTTCGCCCATGCCGGTGGTGGACGTCACCGCCAGCAACGCCTGCGGGGCAAAGGCCAACACGTCCGCCAGGGTCGCGCGCGGGTTGTGCCAGGCCTCGAAGCCGGCCGATGTAAGGATGCCGGCAGCGTGGCGGGCGACTTCTTCAGCCGTGCCGTACACCGAGCCGGAAAGAATGGCGACTCTCATCAATACTGATCCTGTCATTGAGCGAAAGCCTGGGATATTACCAGCTGGGGCAAATATTTCGGCGCGTGCCGTGCAACATTCAAGACTTGCCATAAACTGGCAGTTCAAGCACACGCCAGGGACCGCGCAATGATTAACGCCAAGCTGCTGCAAATGGTCGTCAACGCTTCCAACGACGGGATTGTCGTGGCCGAGCGGGAAGGCCGGGACAAACCGCTGATCTACGTCAACCCGGCATTCGAGCGCCTGACCGGTTACACCCTGGACGACGTCCTGTATCAGGACTGCCGCTTCCTGCAGTCCGGCGACCGTGACCAACCGGCGCTGATGGCCATTCGCGAAGCACTGGACAGCGGCGGCGCCTGCCGGGAAATCCTGCGCAACTATCGCAAGGACGGCAGCCACTTCTGGAACGAGCTGTCGCTTTCAACGGTGTACAACCATGCCGACAAGCAGACCTATTTCGTCGGCGTGCAAAAGGACGTGACCTTGCAGGTCAAGGCCCAGCAGCGCGTCGCGCAATTGGAGGCGGAGTTGGCGCAGGTCAAGGCCGAGCTGGCAGCGATCAAGGCGACGAGCGGATCTAACAAAACTTAGAAAATGATGTCTTTAGAGCGGATAATGGCGTTTTAACACTCTCCCCCTTGAGCAAGATCAATGCAACGCGACGCGCTTCTGACTCAGGACGAGTTGGATTTCATTCAGGACATGCAGCACAACCCCCAACTCAACCTGCGGGATGCATCGTCGAGCCTGACCGTCAACGGCGCTGCGCAGCTTCGCGATTTGCTCACTCGGCTGGCCGCCCACGATCACGTCACCCTCCAGGCGCAATTCGACAACCAGCAACTCACCTTCCCGCTGCAGTTGGTGGAAGACGAGTTTCATGCCGTGCATTTACGCCTGGGCGTGCCAAGCATTTTTGAAGACGGGCCGATGATTCGTCCGTGGCGCCTGGCTCTTGAAACGCCAGTGGCGCTGGAAAATGTCAGGGGCAACCCGAGTGCGCTGTGGGTGCATGAGGTTTCGTTCAAGGGCGTGCTGGTGGAGATCCGTGGCCGGATCAAGACGCCGAAGACCTTTGCCCTGTGGTTCAGCCCTTCCGGCTATGAACGCATTGCACTGCGCGGCACGCTGGAGCGGGAAACCGCACGGGGACTGTTTGCCTATCGCCTGGGCCAGAACAACCCGGATGAGACCGAGCGCCTGCGCCAATTCATCCTGCACCAGCACCGCCTGGTACATCCGCAGATGCACGCCTGATCTTCAGGTATCCAGGTTACCGCTGAGAAATTGCTGCAAGCGCCGTTGCATCAAGCGTCCTTCATTGCCCAGGCAGCCAACGGCGGAGCCCGCCAGATCGGCCTGGGCCAGGTCTGACGCGGCACCGGCAAGAAACAGCGGGCAATCGAGGGTCAACGCCAGGCGGTTCAAACGCCCGGCCAACGCTTGGGTGTGTGAGTAATTGGAGAAGAGGACCAGCGCCTCGGGTTGCGTCTTTTCACACACCAGCGTCAATTCATCGAAAGGCTGACCCATCCCCAGCACCTTCACGGCCAGATCGTCTCGACCGATCAACAGCCCCGCCACCAGCAATTCCAATTTACGGCACTCGCCGGGAATGGCCGCGAGCAACACCCGTGGCGCCGCTGACGCACACGCCAGTTGCAAACGCTGCAACACCCGCACCCGCAGGAAGTTGTCGAAGAACAGCCATTCACTGGCTTGGCCGAAGCGCCCCTGATGACGCAACAGGTCGTTCCAAAGAGGCATCAGGATGTCCTGGAACGCGACGTTGAGCGGGTAGGTGGCGATCACCTGGTTGTACAGTTGCTCCAGTTGACGATCATCGAACGCGCCCACGGCCAGCACCAGGCGCGCCTGCCATTGCGGCCATTCGCCTAGCTCGACCGTGTCGTGTTCGACACGCACGGCGGCAGCCTGCTGATCGTCACGCGCAAGGATCTTGCCCACTTTGCTCACGGCCACGCCACGCTCGATCCAATCGACAATGCGATGAACCGTTTGAATATCGGCCTTGGAGTACAGACGATGCCCGCTTTCGGTGCGCGTGGGTTGAATCAGGCCGTAACGCCGCTCCCAGGCACGCAGGGTGACCGGGTTGATGCCCGTCAATCTCGACACGTCACGAATCGGAAACAACTCATCGGAATCGGCAGGGCTGGGGGCGGTGGATTCGCGAATAGGAGCAATGATTTCGGGCATCAGAGGTCATGAACGTCCGTTTGAAAGTGAGTCCCATTTAACGCCTTTACCGCGATGTATATCAAGGTGTGTACCTATCGGACCAATGCTGCTGGTGTATTTCTGCAAAACAGGAATAATCCTTGCTTACCGATAAAGCGTCGCTGCAACACCCCCGCAGCGTCGTCTGTGCGCCACCTACCCGGTTCAGCGCACCCGTTCTATTTGGAGATACACAATGTCTACCTCACCCGTCACCCTGATGGTTGCGCGCCGCGTGGCCAAGGGCCGCTACGAAGAGTTGATGGCCTGGCTGCGCGAAGGCGAGCGACTGGCCACTGACTTCCCCGGCTACCTGGGCTCCGGCGTCCTCGCACCACCGCCCCTTGATGATGAATTTCAGATTATTTTCCGCTTCGCCGACGAAAAAACCCTGCATGCCTGGGAATTTTCCGCCTCACGCAGCGCGTGGCTGAGCCGGGGCAGCGAGCTGTTTGCCGACCCGTCCGAGCATCGCGTGCGTGGCATCGATGGCTGGTTCGGGGCTGCGGGTACACGGCCGCCGCGCTGGAAACAGGCGGTGGCGATCTGGCTGGCGTTTTTCCCGGTGTCGTTGCTGTTCAACTTCGGCCTGGGGCCATTGCTCGGCGGGCTGGACCTGTTCAGCCGCGTGCTGGTCAGCACCTTGGCGCTCACTCCGCTGATGGTCTACTTGTTCATTCCACTCTCGACCCACCTGCTGGCCAACTGGTTGCACCCTTCGCCGCCACGCGCCAAGGCCAGCGAAGCCGCGGCGTGAGTACAGGGGGGCTCGTCACTGGTATGATTTGACCCTGCCAGCGACTTGAGCCTCCCATGACTGCAACGAACGCCCCGATCCTGATCACCGGCGCCGGCCAGCGCGTCGGCCTGCATTGTGCCGAACGCCTGCTCGACGAGGGCCACTCGGTGCTTTTCAGCTACCGCAGCGAACGCCCCGGCGTGCAGGCGCTACGCGAGCGTGGCGCGATCGGCGTGTTTGCCGACTTCTCCAGCGAAGCCGGGATTCTTGCGTTTATCGCCGAGTTGAAGCGTCATACCCAAAGCCTGCGCGCGATCATCCACAACGCTTCGGCCTGGATCGCGGAAACCCGAGGCGACGAAAGCCGTGCCTTTACCGACATGTTCAGCGTACACATGCTTGCGCCGTACCTGATCAACCTGCATTGTTCACCCTTGCTGCATCGCTCTTCACCCGCCGACATCGTGCATATCAGCGATGATGTGGTGCGCAAGGGCAGCCGCCAGCACATCGCCTACTGCGCCACCAAGGCCGGGCTCGACAGCCTCACGCTGTCGTTTGCCGCGCAGTTTGCGCCGCTGATCAAAGTCAACGGCATCGCCCCGGCGATGGTGATGTTCAACGAAGGCGACGACGCGGCCTACCGTACCCAAGTACTGGCCAAGTCGGCACTGGGCATCGAGCCCGGGCCCGAGGTGATTTACCAGAGCGTGCGTTACCTGCTGGACAACCCCTACGTCACCGGTACCACCCTGACCGTCAACGGTGGGCGGCATATCAAGTAAGCCGTTTGTGAGGATGTTGTATGACCTTATCCCTGCCCCACCACTATCGCGAGATCCTTAAAGGCCTGGGTGAAGACCCGGAACGCGAAGGCCTGCTCGACACCCCCAAGCGTGCCGCCAAAGCCATGCAATACCTGTGTCATGGCTACGAGCAAAACCTCGAAGAGATCGTCAACGGCGCGCTGTTCGCCTCCGACAATGACGAGATGGTGATCCTCAAGGACATCGAACTGTACTCGCTGTGCGAGCACCACCTGCTGCCCTTTATCGGCAAGGCCCATGTGGCCTATATTCCGACCGGCAGGGTGCTGGGCCTGTCGAAGCTGGCGCGCATCGTCGACATGTTCGCGCGGCGCCTGCAGATCCAGGAAAACCTCACGCGGCAAATCGCCGACGCCATCCAGGACGTGACCCAGGCCTCCGGCGTGGCGGTGGTGATCGAAGCCAAGCACATGTGCATGATGATGCGCGGCGTGGAAAAACAGAATTCAACCATGAACACCTCGGTGATGCTCGGCGCGTTCCGCGAGTCGAACACCACGCGCATGGAGTTCCTGCAACTGATTGGACGGAGCAAGTAGCAATGCCACAACTTCAACCAGGCATGGCGCGCATCCGGGTCAAGGACCTGTGCCTGCGCACCTATATCGGCATCAACGAGGATGAAATCCTCAACAAGCAGGATGTGCTGATCAACCTGACCATCCTGTATGCCGCCCAGGACGCCGTGCGCGACAACGATATCGACCACGCGTTGAATTACCGCACCATCACCAAGGCGATCATTGCCCACGTCGAAGGCAACCGCTTCGCCCTGCTGGAGCGCCTGACCCAGGAACTGCTGGACCTGGTGATGAGCAACGAGTCGGTGCTGTACGCCGAAGTCGAAGTGGACAAGCCCCACGCGCTGCGCTTTGCCGAATCGGTTTCGATTACCCTGGCGGCCAGCCGCTAACCCCTGGATTTACGTGAGCCCTATGACCGATCAACAACGCCTCGAACTCGAAGCCGCCGCCTTTCGGCGGCTGGTCGCACACCTGGACAGCCGCAAGGATGTGCAGAATATCGACCTGATGAACCTCGCCGGCTTCTGCCGCAACTGCCTGTCCAAGTGGTACAAGGCCGAGGCCGACGAGCGCCAGATCGCGCTGAGCCTCGATGACGCGCGCGAAGTGGTGTACGGCATGCCGTATGCCGAGTGGAAAGCCCAATACCAGCAAGAAGCCAGCGCCGAACAACAGGCGGCGTTCGCCAAAGGAAAACCCCATGACTGACCTGAACACCCTGCGCGCCAGCCTCGACAGCGGCGAACATCTCTTCGCCGACACCTTGGCCTTCGTTGCCGCCGGTTACGACTACCAGCCGCAAGCCTTCACCAACGGCACCGTGGAAAACGCCGCCGGGCAGAACGAAGGTTCGTGCAAGACCCTGGGCCTGGCCTTGCTGGAAGGGTTGAGCGACCAGCACGCCTTGTTGGCGTTTGGCGAGCATTACCGTTCGGTGGTCGCCACGCCTGAGGGCAGTGACCATGGCAATATTCGGGCGTTGATCGCGCACGGGTTGGCGGGTGTGAAGTTTGACCAGCAACCTCTGACTCGCCGCTGATCCAACGTGCAAACCCGATTTAATGTGGGAGCTGGCTTGCCTGCGATGGCGGCGGTAAATCCTGCATAGACGTTGGCTGACACACCGCTATCGCAGGCAAGCCAGCTCCCACAGTGATTGGATTACCAAATTGAGATAGCGATGGATCATCAAATCCCGCGCAAAAAAAACCGGCTTTCGCCGGTTTTTTCATTTCAGCGGGTTCAGACCTAAGCGTTCTGCAAACCGTCGAGGTAACGCTCGGCATCCAGGGCCGCCATGCAACCGGCGCCGGCCGAGGTGATGGCCTGGCGGTACACGTGGTCAGCCACGTCACCGGCGGCGAAGATGCCTTCGATGTTGGTCGCCGTGGCATTGCCTTCGCGACCGCCCTGCACCACCAGGTAACCGTCTTTGGCGTCCAGCACGCCTTCGAACAGCGAAGTGTTCGGCGTGTGGCCGATGGCGATGAACACGCCGTCGACTGTCAGCTCGTCGAAGCTGCCGTCGTTGTTTTTCAGGCGCGCACCGGTCACGCCCATGTTGTCGCCGAGGACTTCATCCAGGGTGGCGTTGAGCTTGAGGATGATCTTGCCTTCAGCCACACGCGCGTGCAGCTTGTCGATCAGGATCTTCTCGGCGCGGAAGGTTTCGCGACGGTGAATCAGGGTCACGGTGCTGGCGATGTTGGCCAGGTACAGCGCCTCTTCCACGGCCGTGTTGCCACCGCCGACCACGGCGACCGGCTTGTTGCGGTAGAAGAAACCGTCGCACGTCGCGCAGGCGGACACGCCCTTGCCCATGAACGCTTCTTCCGACGGCAGGCCCAGGTAACGGGCGCTGGCGCCGGTCGCGATGATCAGCGCGTCACAGGTGTAGACGCCGCTGTCGCCGGTCAGGCTGTAAGGCTTTTTCGAGAAGTCGACCTGGTTGATGTGGTCAAACACGATCTCGGTTTCGAAGCGCTCGGCGTGCTCTTTCATACGCTCCATCAGCACCGGGCCGGTCAGACCGTGGACGTCGCCCGGCCAGTTGTCGACTTCAGTGGTGGTGGTCAACTGACCGCCCGCCTGCATGCCGGTGATCAGCAGTGGCTTGAGGTTGGCTCGGGCAGCGTAGACGGCAGCGCTGTAACCGGCAGGGCCGGAACCGAGAATAATCACTCGCGAATGACGGGTATCAGACATGACTCGCTCCTGTCGACCGCCCGGACAACAAGGCGGCTGGAATAAAAAAGGACCGCGAAGCACTTGGGGAAGGCTTGAACTCGCAGATCCTGAAAATAATGGGTGCAGCGTATAGAGGGGGGCAAGATTAAGGAAATACGGAATAACAATCCAGCTCATAGGCAGTATCTATGCAGCAGGCCCAACTGATCGACGCGTTTGTTTCTGCTGATGTCCTGGCATTGCGCGTGCTTTCGTCCTGAAGGCAAAGCCGGTAAGGTCGGCGCGTTCGTCATTCTGCTCGGAGTTCTCCATGCCCGCCCCTGTTCTTTCCGGTCCGCAATACCTGCGTGAAGGCCTCAAACTGGTGTTGAGCCCCGGCCTGCGCCTGTTTGTGCTGCTGCCGCTGGCGATCAACCTGGTGCTGTTCGTCGGCCTGATCTATTTCGCCGGCCATCAGTTCAGCCTGTGGGTCGACGCGTTGATGCCGACGCTGCCCGGCTGGCTGAGTTTCCTCAGCTATATCCTGTGGCCGCTGTTCGTGGTGCTGGTGGTGTTGATGGTGTTTTTCACCTTCACCATGCTCGCCAATGTCATCGCTGCGCCGTTCAACGGTTTTCTCGCGGAGAAAGTTGAAGTGGTGGTGCGTGGCACCGACGATTTCCCGCCGTTCAGTTGGGCCGAGCTGGTGGCGATGGTCCCGCGCACCCTGGCGCGGGAGATGCGCAAGCTGGGCTACTTCCTGCCGCGGGCCATCGGCCTGTTTATCCTGTCGTTCATTCCGGTGGTCAACCTGATCGCCGCGCCGTTGTGGCTGCTGTTCGGCGTGTGGATGATGGCGATCCAATACATCGACTACCCGGCCGACAACCACAAGCTGGGCTGGAACGAAATGCTCGCCTGGCTGCGCCAGAAACGCTGGCAGAGCATGAGCTTCGGCGGCAGCGTCTACCTGGTGCTGCTGGTGCCGGTGGTCAACCTGCTGATGATGCCGGCGGCGGTGGCCGGGGCGACGTTGTTCTGGGTGCGCGAGCAAGGTGCCGAGACGGCGTTGAACACACCGCGATAACGGTACGCTGGCCGGTCGACCGGTGCCGGAACTGATTGTTTTTTGAGGCCACACAACCTGAGCCGACCTTGGGGCAACCGAGGTCGGCAATCAAACCCGTGACAACAGGAGCCTCACAATGATCAGCACGCTTCCCAACCTGCCAACAAACACAGGACTCAGGATCGACCCGCCTCCCAGCGGGCCACCCCGCACCCCACCCAGCGTCCCGCCATCAAAACCAGGACCCAGGTTCGGGCCAATGCTTCCCGACTTTCCATCCAGGGACCAGAATACAAAACCACCAGGCAGGCCCGGCCCGCTTCCCGACTTTCAATCCAGGGACCAGAATACAAAACCAACAGACAGTAGCTCGATCAGCGTACCCCCAAACGCGAACGGGACTCTGAACCCTGGCGACCGTGAATTCGGCCCGCAAAATAAAGTGCTCGGTGTGCAAGATACGAGCTATGTCACGCCGTCTAAAATCACCTTCTGAGCCCCCCAGGCCAGCGATCTGCACAGAGCCGAAGGGCTCTGTGCTTAAAGGATTGGCGCATTGCCGCCTGCCGCCAATGCCCGTCATAAATCCATCATCTGTATGACACATCGGCGACACAGCCCACAGCGACACTGTGGGTCATGACGACAGCTTCGCTTCACATCACTCTGATTACCGAAACCTTCCCGCCAGAGATCAACGGGGTGGCCAATACATTGGGTCGCCTGTGCGAGGGTTTGCGCGCGCGCGGCCATCAGGTCGAACTGGTGCGCCCGCGCCAAGGCATTGACCAAAGCCGCCCCAGCGACAACGAATTGCTGCTGTGCCGCGGTTGGCCGTTGCCCGGCTATCCAGGCCTGCAATGGGGCCAGTCGTCGATGCACAAGCTGCTGCGCCGCTGGACACGCCAACGCCCGGATGTGCTGTACATCGCCACAGAAGGACCGCTCGGGTTGTCGGCACTACGTGCAGCGCGTCGCTTGGGGATCAGCGTGGTCAGCGGTTTTCACACCAATTTCCAGCAGTACTCGAACCAGTACGGCCTGAGCATGTTGAGCCGCGTGGTCACGCACTACCTGCGCTGGTTTCATAACCGCTCGACCTTGACCCTGGTACCCAGCGCCAGCCAACGCCTGGAGCTGGAGCGCCGCCACTTCGAACGCCTGGGGATGTTGTCGCGCGGGGTCGACAGCCAGTTGTTCCACCCGGCCAAGCGCGATAACGCCTTGCGCGAAAGCTGGGGCCTGGGCAATGACGATATTGCAGTGCTGCACGTCGGGCGCCTGGCGCAGGAAAAGAACCTGGGCATGCTCAAGCGCTGCTTCGATGCCTTGCGCAGTACTTATCCACAGCGTCGCCTGCAACTGATCGTGGTCGGCGACGGACCGCAACGCGCGCTGCTCGAGCACGACCTGCCGCACGCCATATTCTGCGGCACCCAGCGCGGCGAAGAACTGGCGCGACACTACGCCTCGGGAGACCTGTTCCTGTTTCCCAGCCTGACCGAAACCTTCGGCAACGTGGTGTTGGAAGCCATGGCCTCCGGACTCGCGGTGGTGGCATATGACCAGGCGGCCGCAACCCAGCATATCCGCCACGGTTACAACGGCGTGCTGGCGATGCCCGGCGATGAGGAAGCGTTCTGCGACGCGGCCAATTGGCTGCTGGAAGATCGCGAACATTTGCGCAGGGCCCGCCTCAATGCGCGCCATCATGCCAGTCACCAGGGCTGGCCGGCGATCATCGAGCAGTTCGAGAACCAGTTACGCGATGTGTGCGCAGAACCGTTGGCCGCTCCAACGCAGCCTTATGTTCGTTGAACGATCTGCGAATAACGTCAGTTAGTTCGCCTTCCCTCCAGACTTCCCCCTGAATAACGGCTTCATCATTAGGATTTTTTACCTGAAGCCATCGGAGTCGGCGCGCCACAACAGGATATTTCCGGAACGTCGCGCGATTTATCGCCACCTACATGACACCTGCCAAGGAAGAGGTGTCTGTCTCTGGACGCACTCAAAAAAGGCAGGTCATTCATGATGAAACATTAATTAGAGAGCACTATGTCGACACTGATAAATGGATCAATGGCGCTGCGATTCCAACCGTTCAACACGCCCACTCAAGGGCCGACAGACACCTGCCCATCCAACAGCGCCCAGTACGATCACGGACGACCGTCACACCAACAACCCTATAACGCGAACCACGGCTGGAACCGCCCGCAGCCGGCACGTCCGGGCAACCAGTGGCAACGCCCGCAACCGTCGCACCCTGGAAACGATTGGCAGCCGCCGCAGAACGACTGGCAGCGCCCGCCACAGAACGGCGGCTATCGCCCGCAACCCACGCGCCCTGGAAACAACTGGCAGCCGCCGCAGAATGACTGGCAACGCCCGCCACAGAACGGCGGCTATCGCCCGCAACCCACACACCCTGGAAACAACTGGCAGCCGCCGCAGAATCAATGGGAACGTCCGCACAACGGCGGCGGCTATCGCCCACAGTTCACTGACCGCCCGTCAACGCATGACGGTCAAGCATCCTACGCCACCACGCAATATGCAGCGGTCCATTCCGAACCGGCGGAAGATGCCTACTACGGTTAATCCGGATAGGCCAACAACAAGACAATAGGCCTTGAAAAACCCAACGCGCTGAAAACCGGCGGGAGGCCGGGCGCTGTCTACCCGGCCTCCCGCCCGAGCTAGCGGACCGTGTTGCACACCGATTGCCATAGGTTGCGCAAGGTTTACTCGATATTTCCCCCTGGAACGGCGAACGGTGGATGACCAATCATTGATACCTGCTGCTAACGCAGGTCCCTTAGATCAATGGAGACCCTGAGATATGGCAATTTACGGAATGGGAGTGCGCAATGGCATCAACATGCCAACCGCAGAGTGGACGCGTCAGCAACAATGGCTGGATCAGTCTCGAGCAGCACCGCCCACTTATGACCAGGCTGCGCGCCAAGACGGGCACAAGACCGATCACCGCCAGGAGCTGCGCAAGTCAGTAGAGTATTGACCGCTCCAACTGAACAGCTCCCGGTGGCAACCACCGGGAGCCCGGCCCGTTACACCAGGGTCGTCAACGCCTCACGACTGAACGGCAGGATGTCGCCCTCGCGGTGTTCGCGGACCTTCACCGCCCAATCCGGGTCCACCAGCAGGGCACGGCCGACGGCGACCAGATCAAACTCATCGTTGTTCAAACGCTCCAGCAGCTTCTCCAGGCTGGCCGGTTGCGCAACCTTGTCAGTGTTAACCATAAACTGCAGGAACTCGCCATCCAGGCCGACGCTGCCGACAGTGATGGTCGGCTTGCCGGTGAGCTGGCGGGTCCAGCCGGCCAGGTTGAGGTTGGAACCTTCGAACTCCGGCTCCCAGAAGCGCCGGGTGGAGCAGTGGAAAATATCCACGCCGGCGTCGGACAGCGGCTTGAGAAACTCGCCCAAAGCCTCGGGGGTTTGCACCAGGCGCGCGGTGTAGTCCTGCTGCTTCCACTGGGAAAAACGCAGGATGATCGGAAAATCCGGGCCGACGGCGGCACGGATGGCCTGGATCAGTTCGATGGCAAAACGCGAACGGTTGGCCAGGCTGCCGCCGTATTCGTCGCTGCGCTGGTTGCTGCCTTCCCAGAAGAACTGGTCCACCAGGTAACCATGGGCGCCGTGGATCTCCACGCCGTCCATGCCGATGCGCTGGGCGTCCCTGGCCGCCTGGGCGAAGGCGGCAATCACGTCCTTGATGTCCTGATGGGTCATGCCGTGGACAACCACGTTGCCATCCTTGAGTTTTTCCATCGGTCCGTAGGCCGGTACGCTGGCATCCGGCTCGGTACCGATGCGGCGCACGCTGCCCACATGCCACAACTGCGGGACGATTTTGCCGCCTTCGGCATGCACGGCATCGACCACTTTCTTCCAGCCCGCCAGCGCCGCTTCACCATAGAAGTGCGGGACATTGGGATAGCCGTTGGACGCCGGGTGATCGACCACGGTGCCTTCGGTGATGATCAGGCCCACACCCGCCGCAGCACGGCGGCGGTAGTACTCGATGACTTTGGAATTGGGGACGCCGCCCGGGGAAAACGAACGGGTCATCGGCGCCATTACCACACGACTCGACAGTTGCAGCGTTCCGAGGTGGAACGGTTTGAACAAGGCTTGGACAGGCATGGCAACACTCCACGAAAGACGGTTTTTATGATGCCGATAATATGGCGCGTGCAGCGTGCTGAGTAGCACTATTGATCAGGGTGATTAAGGCTTAGAAATGCCGGACACCTGTAGGAGCGAGCTGGCTCGCGAAAATCGTCAACGATAACGCGTTCATACTGGATCAACGCGGTGCGCCTGGATTTTTCGCGAGCATGCTCACGCCTACAGGTCAGGGGATCAGCTCAGGGCTTTTTCGATGGCCTGGACGACGGCCGGATCATCCGGTGCCGTTCGCGGCGAGAAACGCGCAAGCACCCGCCCGTCTTTGCCCAGCAGAAATTTCTCGAAGTTCCAGGTGATGTCCCCGGGGAACTCGGCGCCCTCGCCCGCCAATAAGCGGTACAACTGGTGACGCTCAGGGCCGTTCACATCGAGTTTACTGCCCAGCGGAAAGCTCACCCCGTAATTGAGGCTGCAGAATTCCTGGATGTCTTTCTCGGTCCCCGGTTCCTGGCCCGCAAACTGGTTGCAGGGCAGGCCGAGTACGGTAAACCCCTGGTCCTTGTACTGCTGATAGAGGTTTTCCAACGCCGCGTATTGCGGGGTCAAGCCACATTTGGAGGCCACGTTGACCACCAGCACAACTTTGCCCTTGAAGGGCGCCAGTGGCAGCTCTTGTCCGTCCAACGCTTTGAGTTTCAGGTCGTGGAAAGCACTCATGACGAACTCCAGATATCCCATGTTCTTTGCATTGCGGCTCTTCGAGATTACAACCCGCAAGCCTGCAATCATAGACGCCGATTACAAAACTCGCCTGCGGATCACTGCGCGGTCGGCCACGGCAAAATCGGAATCGCGGTAACGGCGTTCTGCGGGCTGCCTTCGATCAGGCGGTCGCTGTAGACCAGGTACACCAGGGTATTGCGCTTCTTGTCGAGGAAGCGCACCACCTGCATGGTCTTGAACACCAGCGACGTGCGTTCCTTGAACACTTCGTCGCCATCCTTGAGTTCTCCCTTGAAGCGGATCGGCCCGACCTGGCGACAGGCAATCGACGCCTCGGAGCGGTCTTCGGCCAGGCCCAGGCCGCCTTTGACGCCGCCGGTCTTGGCACGGGACAGGTAGCAGGTCACGCCATCGACCTTGGGGTCGTCGAAGGCTTCGACCACGATCCGGTCGTTGGGGCCGACAAACTTGAACACCGTCGACACCTGGCCGATCTCTTCGGCCGACGCCAGCAACGGCATGGCCAACAGCAGGCCGAGCAATCCCTTCATCACACGCATCGTGTATTCCTTTCGTTTAAACCAGAATCAGGTTGTCGCGGTGGACCAGTTCCGGTTCCGCCATGTAACCCAACAGACCGACAATCGCCTCAGACGACTGCCCGATGATTTTCTGCGCTTCCAACGCGCTGTAGTTGGCCAGGCCGCGGGCGATCTCACGACCGTCCGGCGCCACGCACACCACCATCTCGCCACGGCGGAAGCTGCCCTGCACCAACTTGACGCCCACCGGCAGCAGGCTCTTGTGACCCAGGGACAACGCCGCCACGGCACCATCGTCGAGCACCAGGGTGCCGCGGGTCTGCAAATGCCCGGCCAGCCACTGCTTGCGCGCGGCCAGCATGCCGCGTTCCGGCGACAGCAGCGTACCGATGCGCTCACCGGCCTTGAGGCGGTCGAGCACGCGCTCCAGGCGCCCGCCGACGATGATCGTGTGGGCACCGGAACGCGCCGCCAGGCGCGCCGCACGCAGCTTGGTCTGCATGCCGCCACGGCCCAGCGCGCCGCCGACGCTGCCGGCCACGGCGTCCAGCGCGGGGTCATCGGCGCGGGCTTCGTAGATCAATTTGGCGTCGGGGTTGGTGCGCGGGTCGGCGTCGAACATACCGTCACGGTCGGTGAGGATCACCAACAGGTCGGCTTCCACCAGGTTGGCCACCAGAGCGGCCAGGGTGTCGTTGTCGCCGAAACGGATTTCGTCGGTGACCACCGTGTCGTTTTCGTTGATCACCGGGATCGCCTTGAGCTCCACCAGCGCGCGCAACGTACTGCGGGCGTTGAGGTAGCGCTTGCGGTCGGACAGGTCGTCGTGGGTCAGCAGGATCTGCGCGGTGTGAAGGCCGTGCTCGGCGAAGCTGGATTCCCAGGCTTGCACCAGGCCCATCTGACCAATGGCGGCAGCGGCTTGCAGTTCATGCATCGCGCTGGGTCGCGCGGTCCAGCCGAGGCGGCTCATCCCGGCGGCAACCGCTCCGGACGAGACCAGCACCAACTCGACGCCGGCCTCATGCAAGGCCACCATCTGCTCGACCCACACGCTCATGGCTGCGCGATCCAGCCCTTTGCCATCCGCCGTCAGCAACGCACTTCCGATCTTTACGACCCAGCGCTGCGCACCTGTCACTTTGCTCCGCATCATCTTCAACCTTAGTTAGAGGGCGGGACGCGACCCAGCGCCGCCCATAACGTTATTCGTGACTACATTCGTGACTGCAGGTATCCCCAGATACCAAAACGCCGCTCGAGTGAGCGGCGCTTAAGTTTACTGCAACGAATCAGTCGCGCACGTAAATGATTTCCGGACCGTCTTCATCATCCACGTCTTCTTCGTCCCAATCATCGTCGCCGATGTCATGGACCGACTTCACGCCGCTGCGGCGCAAGGCACGCTGGTCGTCCAGGGCTTGCAGCTGGGCGCGGGCTTCGTCTTCGATGCGCTGGTCGAGCTCGGCGAGTTCGGCCTTGAACACCGGGTCGGCCGCCAGGCGGTCGGCGCGGTCTTCCAGGTAACGCATGATGTCGCGGGTCAGGCGCTCGGTGCCTTCTTTGGCGATGGCCGAGATCACGTAGACCGGACCGGTCCACTCCAGGCGATCGACGATTTCCTTGACGCGCTCCTCGTGCTCTTCCTCGAGGATCTGGTCGCACTTGTTCAGCACCAGCCAGCGATCACGCTCAGCCAGGGACGGGCTGAACTTGGTCAGTTCGTTGACGATCACTTCGGCGGCGTCCGGTGCGCTGGTGTCATCCAGCGGCGCCATGTCGACGAGGTGCAGCAGCAAACGGGTACGCGACAAGTGCTTGAGGAAACGGATACCCAGGCCCGCACCTTCGGAAGCCCCTTCGATCAGGCCGGGAATGTCGGCGATCACGAAGCTTTTCCAACGGTCGACGCTGACCACGCCCAGGTTTGGCACCAGGGTGGTGAACGGGTAGTCGGCGACTTTCGGCTTGGCGGCCGAGACCGAGCGGATGAAGGTACTTTTGCCGGCGTTCGGCAGGCCCAACAGGCCCACGTCGGCCAGTACTTTCATTTCCAGCTTGAGGTCACGCTGCTCGCCCGGCTTGCCTGGCGTGGTCTGGCGTGGCGCACGGTTGGTACTGGACTTGAAACGGGTGTTACCCAGACCGTGCCAGCCGCCCTGCACAACCATCAGCTTCTGGCCGGCCTTGGTCAGGTCGCCGATCACTTCCTGGGTCGCGGAGTCGATGATCGTGGTGCCGACCGGTACGCGCAGCACCATGTCTTCACCTTTTTTACCGGTGCAATCGGTGCTGCCGCCGTTGGAACCACGCTCGGCATCGAAGTGCCGGGTGTAACGGTAGTCCACCAGGGTGTTGAGGTTTTCGTCGGCCATCATGTAGATGGAACCGCCGTCACCGCCGTCACCGCCGTTGGGGCCACCGTTTTCGATGAATTTTTCGCGACGGAAACTCATGCAACCGTTACCGCCGTCGCCTGCTTTTACTCGGATGGAAACTTCATCAACGAACTTCATAACAAAACGCCTCTCGCCGCACGGACGAGCTTAAGAAACCAAGACATAAGACTCTTGCAAAAATGAGCGCAGCGACCTCAATCAACGACCGCGAATCCAGCGCTTGAGCTCATTACAAACAGCTTTGCAAGAGACTCACTCCACAAACGAAAAAGCCCCGTCGCGAGACAGGGCTTTTCCAGCAACTACGTAATTATGCCGCGACGACGTCAGTCTTCGGGACGATGCTCACGTAACGGCGACCGAAGGCGCCTTTTACTTCGAACTTGATCACGCCGTCGATTTTAGCGAACAGAGTGTGATCTTTACCCATGCCAACACCGTAACCGGCGTGGAATTGGGTGCCGCGCTGACGCACGATGATGTTGCCCGGAATGATAACCTGGCCGCCATACATCTTCACGCCAAGGCGTTTGGCTTCTGAGTCGCGACCGTTACGGGTACTACCACCAGCTTTTTTGTGTGCCATGAGTCAATTCTCCTAGTGAGGAATTAGGCTGAAATTAAGCCTGAATACCGGTGATTTTGATCTCGGTGTACCACTGGCGGTGGCCCATACGCTTCATGTGGTGCTTACGACGACGGAACTTGATGATGCGGACTTTATCGTGACGACCTTGGGAGATCACTTCAGCCACAACGGTAGCGCCAGCAACAACTGGAGCGCCAATGTTCACGTCATCGCCATTGGCGACCAACAGAACGCGATCAAAAGTCACGGAGTCGCCGGTAGCGAGTTCCAGTTTTTCGATCTTCAGGTATTCACCTGGGGCGACCTTGTATTGCTTGCCACCAGTAACAATTACTGCGTACGACATGGTATTTCTCCGATAATCCTGCTCACCCAGCGCTTTATAAGAAGAGGTATTGGCTGGCATGGCTGCATGGGATGGACGTCCCGAATGCAATTGCGTAAGGCAGGTGCTGCCCAGGAAGTTCAGGGTGCGCGATTGTACGCAAGGCGCGGATACGTTGCAAGAGGCCGTCTATCGCGCCTTGACACTGCGGGGTCAGGGTCCTAGCATGCCGCGCAACCCTTCTGGAGCGACTGTCGCTGATGCAACCCCAAGCTTTCTACCGCGCGGTCGCGGACGATTTTAGCGCCGTCGACGGCATCATCAAGCAGCAGCTGACGTCTAAAGTGCCGCTGGTCTCCAAAATTGGCGACTACATTACGTCGGCGGGCGGTAAACGCCTGCGTCCTTTATTAGTGTTGCTGTGCGGCAAGGCCCTGGGCCGCGAAGGCGATGACCTGCGCCTGCTGGCCGCCACCATCGAGTTCCTGCACACCGCGACCCTGCTGCATGACGACGTGGTCGACATGTCCGGCATGCGCCGTGGTCGCGAGACCGCCAACGCGATGTGGGGCAACGCCCCGAGCGTGCTGGTCGGCGACTTCCTGTACTCGCGCTCGTTCGAAATGATGGTCGAACTGGGCTCGATGCCGGTGATGAAGATTCTTTCACAGGCCACGCGCATCATCGCCGAAGGCGAAGTGTTGCAGTTGTCGAAGGTGCGTGACGCCAGCACCACCGAAGAAACCTACATGGAAGTGATTCGCGGCAAAACCGCGATGCTCTTCGAAGCCTCGACCCACAGCGCCGCCGCCCTGTGCCAAGCCACGGCCGAGCAGGCCGAAGCCCTGCGCACCTTCGGCGACCACCTGGGCGTGGCGTTCCAACTGGTGGACGACCTGCTCGACTACCGTGGCGACGCCGAGACCCTGGGCAAGAACGTCGGCGACGACCTGGCCGAGGGCAAGCCGACCTTGCCGCTGATCTACACCATGCGCGAAGGCACGCCGGAACAGGCGGCCCTGGTACGCAAGGCGATCCAGAAAGGCGGGATCGAAGACCTGGAAAGCATCCGCGCCGCCGTGGAAGCCTCCGGCGCCCTGGACTACACCGCCCACTTGGCGCGTGACTACGTGGCCCGTGCGATCAAGTGCCTGGACGCCCTCCCCGCCAGCGAATACCGGGACGCCCTGGTCGAGCTGAGCGAGTTCGCGGTCGCGCGCACGCACTAGAAATACC
This sequence comes from Pseudomonas veronii, assembly GCF_002028325.1. Taxonomy (NCBI): domain Bacteria; kingdom Pseudomonadati; phylum Pseudomonadota; class Gammaproteobacteria; order Pseudomonadales; family Pseudomonadaceae; genus Pseudomonas; species Pseudomonas veronii. The sequence continues at coordinate 5,771,504 of NZ_CP018420.1, forward strand.
AAATGTGGGAGGGGGCTTGCCCCCGATAGCGGTGGATCAGTCAACTTATGCTTAGACTGAAATACCGCCATCGGGGGCAAGCCCCCTCCCACATTTAGTTTGTATTACCAATCCAAGACCGCGCCCTGTCTTCCTACAATTCCCTATATAATGTGCGACTTTAGCCATCCTGACCTTTAAGGAGCTTTAGTGAGCACGTTGCCACCCTGCCCGAAATGCAATTCCGAATTCACCTACGAAGACGGCGCCCAACTGATCTGCCCGGAATGCGCCCATGAGTGGTCCGCCACTGGCGAGGCCGAAGTGGCCAGCGATGAAACCGTGAAGAAAGACTCTGTAGGCAACGTCCTGCAGGACGGCGACACCATCACCGTGATCAAAGACCTCAAGGTCAAGGGCACCTCCCTGGTGGTCAAGGTCGGCACCAAGGTCAAGAACATCCGCCTGTGCGACGGCGACCACGATATCGACTGCAAGATCGACGGTATCGGCCCGATGAAACTCAAGTCCGAGTTCGTCCGCAAGGTCTGATCCTGCTGCTTCCATCCCGCGCCCGCCGCGGGATGGCGTTTCGCCCTGGCTGTTGATCCCTCGCACGACCCACGCAGAAAAATCCGCAAACCGCCAATAGGCACTTGCTATTCTACGAATAAGAATTATTCTCATTGAAACCCATCAAGGAGAATGACATGACTTATTTGATAGATGCTTGGCTGGACCGCCCACACCCTTACCTGCGCATACTCCATCGGGAAACCGGGGAAGTCTGTGCGGTGCTGGAGGAAGAAGCGCTGAACGAACTGCAGGACCAGGGCGACCTGGACGTGAATGGCCTGAGTTCCAGTGAACCCGGTGTACTGAAGGAAGTGGTGCGCAACCTGTTTCTGTTCTGCTATGCCCGAGCATTGCGCCCGGCGACGGAACTCAATGGCAAGTTTCACCCATGAGCGACCGCGCAAAACCCTGTAGGAGCGAGCTTGCTCGCGAAGAACGCACAAGCAACGCGTTCATCCAGGATGCTCGCGTCATCGTTGACGTTTGTCGCAAGCAAGCTCGTTCCTACAGGTAATCAAAAGCAGGTCTTACAGAACGTCGAGCAGCTCGACGTCGAATACCAGAACGCTGTGCGGCGGAATGCTGCCAACGCCTTGAGCGCCGTAAGCCAGTTCGCTCGGCACGAACAGGCGCCATTTGCTGCCGGCATTCATCAGTTGCAGGGCTTCGGTCCAGCCGGCGATCACGCCGCCAACCGGGAATTCTGCAGGCTGGCCGCGCTCGTAGGAGCTGTCGAACACCGTGCCGTCGATCAGGGTGCCGTGGTAGTGAGTACGCACTTGGTCTTCACGGGTCGGCTTGGCGCCTTCACCGGCAGTCAGCACTTCGAATTGCAGGCCGGAAGCCAGAGTGGTGATGCCGTCACGCTTGGCGTTTTCCGCCAGGAACGCCAGGCCCTCGCCTGCAGCCGCTTCCGCCTTGGCAGCCGCTTCGGCTTGCATGATTTCGCGGATGACCTTGAAGCTCGCGGCCATTTGCTCTTGATCAACACGGCTTGGCTTGCCGGCGAACGCGTCGGTCAGGCCGGCCAGGATTGCGTCCAGGCTCACGCCCGGTGGCGGGTTGTCGCGCAGTTGGTCGCCCAACTGACGGCCGATACCGTAGCTGACGCGGGTTTCGTCGGTGGACAGATTAACTTCGGACATGAAGAGGCTCCGCTGTAGGGCAGCGCTGAAAACACGGTTTTCCCGCACCGCCCAGAACTAAAAGGGCCAGCAGACTAGCACAGAATGCGCGTGCGGAATGAGCCCCGCCCACGTCATGCCTGCCTGGCGCCGATGCTCGGTGATGCAGGGTCCCGTACATCGCGCGGACTAATTAATCGTTTCAGTTTCCCCTGCGCCCGCCGATATGGCCTAAACACCTTGGCTGGCTCAAACAACAACACCGTCCAGCAGACAAACATCATTTTTGCGGAGCACTCGATGAACAGCTGGTTCGGTAACATCAGCGTCAACCTCAAACTGGGCCTGGGCTTCGGCCTGGTGCTTGTCCTCACCTCGATCCTGGCGCTGACCGGCTGGACCAGCCTCGGCGGCCTGATCGACCGTAGCAACTGGATGAGCGACATCACCCAGCTCAACGCCTCCCTGACCAAGCTGCGCATCGTGCGCCTGCAATACATGCTGGCCAACGGCGATGAAAGCGTGGCGCAGAACGTACAAACCAGCCTGGATGCCTTCGTCGCCCAGCAGCAAAAACTCCTGGACAGCTTCAAGAGCCCGGACAACGTCAAACTGCTCAACGAGCAGAAAACCGTCATCACGGCGTATCAGCAATCGCTGAACAAAATGCGTGAGGCCTACCGTGCCGGCAATGCTGCGCGCCAGGTCATGGGCGATAAGGCCGACATCGCCAACGCCCAGATCGACGCACTGGACAGCAGTGTGCAGCAGACGCCCGACAACCCCGAGCGCTTCACCCAGTACCAGGCCGTGACTCATGCCAAACAAGAGTTCCAGTTGGCCCGCTACGAAGTGCGCGGCTACACCGGCAACGTCAACGCCGACACCGAAGCCCGCGCCGCCGCCCAGATCGAAAAAGCCATCAACGGCTTGAAAGGCCTCGGCGCGGCGTTCGGCGGCAGCCAACAGGTCGCGCTCAGCGCCCTGGAAAGCGCGCTCGGCGCCTATCGCAGTGCAGTGCAGAACTACAAGGCGGCTAACGCCAATATCGTCGCCGCGCGCGCCGAAATGACCACCCAAGGGGCGGATATCGTCACCATCAGCGATAAGCTCTACGACATCCAGCTCGCCCGCCGCGACGCCGAAAGCGCCCAAGCCCGCAGCCTGCAATTGATCAGCACGCTGCTCGCGTTACTGGTCGGCATCGTCGCGGCACTGGTGATCACCCGCCAGATCACACGCCCGATCCAGGAAACCCTGGCCGTGGTCGAACGCATTGCCTCCGGCGACCTGAGCCACAATATCCAGGTCACCCGCCGCGATGAGCTGGGCGTACTGCAACAAGGCATCCAGCGCATGGGCACGACCCTGCGCGAGTTGATCAGCGGCATTCGTGACGGCGTGACCCAGATCGCCAGCGCCGCCGAAGAGTTGTCGGCCGTGACCGAGCAGACCAGCGCCGGGGTGAACAGCCAGAAGATCGAAACCGATCAAGTCGCCACCGCCATGCACGAAATGACCGCCACCGTGCAGGAAGTCGCACGCAACGCCGAGCAAGCCTCCCGGGCCGCTGCCGATGCCGATGGCCAAGCCCGCGCAGGCGACAAGGTGGTGGCCGAAGCCATCGCCCAGATCGAACGCCTGGCCGCCGAAGTGGCGCGTTCCACCGACGCCATGAGCCATCTGCAACAAGAGAGCAACAAAATCGGCAGCGTGATGGACGTGATCAAGGCCGTGGCCGAGCAGACCAACCTGCTCGCGCTCAACGCCGCGATTGAAGCGGCGCGTGCCGGTGAAGCCGGTCGCGGCTTTGCCGTCGTCGCCGACGAAGTGCGTGGCCTGGCCCAGCGCACGCAGAAATCCACCGAAGAAATCGAAGGCCTGGTGGCCGGCTTGCAGAACGGCACCCAGCAGGTGGCCGTGGTGATGAACAACAGCCGCAACCTCACCGACAGCAGCGTCGAACTGACGCGCAAGGCCGGCGTATCCCTGGAAAACATCACCCGCACGGTGTCGAACATCCAGTCGATGAACCAGCAGATCGCAGCGGCAGCCGAAGAGCAAAGCGCCGTGGCCGAAGAAATCAGCCGCAGCATCATCAACGTGCGTGACGTGTCGGAACAGACCGCCACCGCGAGTGACGAGACGGCCAAGTCGAGTGTGGAACTGGCGCGCTTGGGCAGCCAGTTGCAGCAGATGGTCAGCCACTTCCGGGTGTAAAAACCAAAAAGCCGCCTCGGTCTGCACCGGGGCGGCTCCACTTCTCAGACCTTAGCGGTCATCGAAGCTGTCTCGCAGGAATGTCCATGCGTGATAAACACGCAAGGCATTCATGACGAGGTTCCACGCACGTCGTGCAAACTTAGACATACTCGGCCCTCCATGAGTTGGGCCTTACCTCCAGCGCACTTACCGGAACATGTGAGCCTTTGGACGCACGTCAGTGCTCCTGTGAGGCGGCTGGGTTTATGGTCCTCTTGCATGAATCCGGCACGGATTACTAGCCCGTGGCAGTCGGTCCAAAATTAGCGCGCGAACCCAGCCAACCTACCTCACGATGAACGCAGAACGAGGGCGATACTAGCTCAGTCCCCTACGCCAAGGTGTGACAAGCAACGGCCAATTCCCCTTAAAAGTTGTTGCTGTTTTTTGCGGGGCTCAAGTGAAAGACCACCTATCGTCAGGCCTTGCATAAAGCCCCGAAGCGGCAGTAGTATCGCCAACACGTCAGTGCTTCCTGTGAGATCGCAACCCCAGCCGCAAACCGGGTTTGCACAAAAAAACCGCCCTACTAAGGCGGTTTTTTATTGCCTGCGATTTACCCCTCAGCCCTCGCCTTCCTCGACAAACACCAGCCGATTGCCAAACGGATCGTGGATGCTCATCTCCCGCGAACCCCAGGGCATTTCTTCAACGCCTGGCTTGGCAAAACGATAGTCCTTGCCCTGCAATTGCTGCTGATAGGCGTCTACACCCTGCGCCTGAATCCGCACCGCCGCACCCGGCGATGCATCGCCATGGTGCTCGGACAAATGCAGCACGCACTCACCCAACGACACCTGCAGGTACAACGGAAAATTCGCCTCGAAGCGATGTTGCCAATCGACCTTGAACCCAAGGAAGTCGACATAAAACTCCAACGCCTTGGCCTCGTCGAAAATCCGCAGGATGGGGGTGACTTTTCCTAAGTGCATGGCAACCGCTCCGTGTGTAAGAGCGCCCACTATAGAGTCGAAAACCCAGCCCGCAAATCCCCACTGCGCGCCAGGAACCGCCCCGGCCGCTGACCATTCGGCTGCCCGTCGCTGTAGCTCAACACGCCGTTGACCCACACGCCATCAATCCCTTCTGCCGCCTGCTGCGGCGCCTTGAAATCCGCCACATCGCGCACGCGCAGCGGATCGAACAGCACCAAGTCGGCCCAGTGCCCTACACGGATTTCGCCCCGCTCCGACAAGCCGAACCGCGCCGCCGACAAGCCGGTCATCTTATGCACCGCCGTGTGCAGCGGGAACAGCCCGACGTCCCGACTGAAGTGACCCAACACCCGTGGAAACGCGCCCCACAAGCGCGGATGCGGGAACGGATCTTCGGGCAACCCATCCGACCCGACCATCGACAGCGGATGCGCGAGGATACGGCGCACATCCGCTTCGTCCATGCCGTAATACACCGCCCCCGCCGGTTGCAGGCGACGGGCCGCGTCCATCAGCGAAACATCCCACTCGGCGGCGATCGCCTGCAAGTCGCGCCCGCCCATTTCCGGGTGCGCTGTCGACCAGGTGATGGTGATGCGAAATGCATCGGTGACTTGCTTGAGATCCAGGGTCGAAGAACTCGCCGCATAGGGATAACAATCACACCCCACCGGATGGGTTTTCGCCGCCTGCTCCAGCGCCGCCAACAGCTGCGGACTACGCCCCCAGTTACCCGCACCGGCACATTTGAGGTGGGAAATGATCACCGGCACCTGAGCATGCCGACCGATCAGAAACGCCTCGTCCATGGCCGCCAGCACCGGCTCGAACTCACTGCGCAGATGGGTGGTGTACACCGCGCCGAACGCCGTCAGTTCTTCGCTCAGTTGCAGCACTTCATCGGTCTCGGCATTGAACGCGCTGGCGTAGGCCAGGCCGGTGGATAAGCCAAGGGCGCCATCCTCCAGGCTTTCGCGCAACTGCACGCGCATCGCGGCGATTTCATCGAAAGTGGCGCTGCGATGCAGGTCGTCCATATGATTGCTGCGCAGCGCCGTGTGGCCGATCAGCGCCGCGACGTTGACCGCCGGCTGGGCGCGTTCCACGGCGGCGCGGTAATCGGCAAAACGCGGATAGGTGAACGCTTCACGCGGGCCCAGCAGGTTCATCGGGTCCGGCGGCTCAGCACGCAAACTCACGGGCGAGGCGCTGATACCGCAGTTGCCGACAATCACCGTGGTCACCCCCTGGCTGAGCTTGGGCAGCATCTGCGGCTGACGGATCACCACCGTGTCATCGTGGGTGTGTACATCGATAAACCCCGGCGCCAACACCCGGCCTCGGGCGTCGATCACGTGCGTGGCCAGCGCGGCCGACAAGTCGCCGATCGCCTCGATACGCCCGTCGCGCAGCCCCACATCGGCGACATACCCCGGCGCGTTGCGGCCATCCATGACCAGCGCCTGGCGGATCAGCGTGTCGTACTGCATATCAGTCTCCCAGCGGCAGGCTGTCGGGCCCACCGCGATAGTCGTCGAGGGCCAGCTTGATGCGGCGCAGGCGTTCCTGGTTGTCGTCCGGCATGGCCAGCGCCAGCTCGGTGGCGAGCAGGTCGATGGCCAGCAGCATGCCGTAGCGCGCCGCCGTGGGTTTGTAGATGAAGCTGGTTTCGGCCGGTTGCAGCGCCAGCACCACATCCGCCAGCCCGGCCAGGGGTGAAGCGGCCAGGGTGATGGCGACGATGGGCGTGTCGTAGTTGCGCGCCAGGGCCACCACGTCCAGCAACTCCGGGGTGAGGCCGCTGAGCGAACAGACGATCAGCGCCTGCTCGGGGCCCAGCGTCGCCGCCGTGACGCGCATCATCACCGGGTCATGGCAGGCGGCAATCGGATAGCCCAGGCGCACCAGACGAACTTGCAACTCCTCGCTGCACAGGCTCGACGGGCCGCCCATGCCGAACGCGTGGATCATGCGCGCCTTGCCCAGCAGGCTGACTGCGTCGACGAAGCCGGCCTGATCGAACCCCGACAGGTGCTGGCGCAACGTCGCTTCGATATCGCCGAGAATCTGCCGATGAAACCCCGACTGCTCAGGCTTGCCCGCCGGGTCGAGGAAGCGGCTGCCCACGCCACTGGCCTGGGCCAGTTGCAGGCGCAAGTCGCGCAAATCCCGGCACCCGACGCTGCGCGCAAACCGCGACAACGTGGCGGTGCTGACCTCGGCGCGTTGGGACAACGCCTCCAGGCTGGCCGACGCGGCAAAGCCCACGTCATCGAGCATCAGCTTGGCGATACGCCCTTCGCCGGCACTGAAAGACGCCTGGCGGGCGCGGATCTGGTAGAGGATGTCCATGGAGGCTCCGGGTTACAGGACGCAGGACAGACCATACGTCAGACCGAAGGCGACCAGCGAAATCAGGGTCTCCAACACGGTCCAGGTCTTGAAGGTCTGGATCACAGTCATATTGAAGTATTCCTTGATCAGCCAGAAGCCGCCGTCGTTGACGTGGGAAAAGATCACCGAACCCGCTCCGGTCGCCAGCACCAGCAATTCAGGGTGTGGATAACCCAGGCCCAGCGCAACCGGCGCAACCACCCCGGAAGCGGTGGTCATGGCCACGGTGGCCGAGCCGGTGGCGATACGCATCAACGCGGCGAACAACCAGCCCATCACCAGTGGCGACAGGTTGAACGCATGGGCCAGGCCAAGGATTTCGTCGGTCACGCCGGCGTCCACCAGAATCCGGTTCAACCCGCCGCCCGCGCCCACCAGCAAGGTGATACTCGCGGTCGGCGCCAGGCATTCGTTGGTGAACTTGAGGATCGACTCGCGGTTGAAACCCTGCGCCAGGCCGAGGGTCCAGAAACTCACCAGGGTCGCCACCAGCAGCGCGATCACCGAGTTGCCGATAAACAACAGGAACTGGTTGAAACCGCTGCCGGGCGTGGAAATCAGATTGGCCCAGCCGCCGATCATCATCAGCACCACCGGCAACAGAATGGTGCCCATGGTCAGGGCGAAACTCGGCAAACGGCTGCGTGGCTCGCGCTCGATGAACTGGCGCTCCAGCGGGTTTTCCGCCGGCAGGTGAATGCGCGGCACGATGAACTTGGCGTACAGCGGGCCGGCGATGATCGCCGTGGGAATGCCGATCAAAATCGCATAGAGCACGGTCTGCCCGACCGAGGCGTTATACGCCAGCACCGCCATCATCGCCGCCGGGTGCGGCGGCACCAGCGCATGCACCACCGACAGGCCGGCAACCATCGGCAAGCCGACCATCAGGATCGACACCCCCACACGCCGCGCCACGGTAAAGGCGATCGGCACCAGCAACACAAAACCGACCTCGAAAAACAGCGGCAGCCCCACCAGAAACGCAATGCACACCATCGCCCAATGGGCGTTGCGCTCGCCGAACCGGTTGATCAGCGTGCGCGCCACCTGCTCGGCGCCGCCGGATTCAGCCATCATCTTGCCGAGCATGGTGCCCAGCGCGACCACCAGGGCGATATGCCCCAGGGTTTTGCCGACGCCCGCTTCGTAAGAGCCCATGATGGTGTCCGCCGGCATCCCGGCCATCAGCGCCAGGCCGATGGACACCAGGGTGATGACGATAAACGGGTTGAGTCGGTAACGTGCAATCAGCACGATCAAAGCAATGATGGCGATGGCGGCGTATGCCAATAGCCCGAAGCCCGGTGATGCGGCCATGCGGTACTCCTCGGAAAGGGTCACGTCGAATTGGTTGTGAAACTCATAAATCATTACCGAGGAGCATTTTCAATTTTTATGAAAGTAATTTTCGCCCACAGATAAGCGCTGTCGCGTTGGGACATGCCCAACGGCCGCGCATGAAAATTCGGGGGGTGTTCTTACATCAAATTCAGAAAAGACCGGAAACTCAACGCGCACGCTTGAGTCTTAAAATGCGCCCCCACGAACATCCAGGACACTCGATCATGACCCGCACCTCTCTCACCGCCTGCGCCCTGCTGCTCGCCCTGTGCGGCAGCGCGTCGGCCGCCGACAACGCCGCACTGAAGAAATGCATGGACAGCGCCAACACGACCGTGGACATGGTCAAGTGCAACACCCAGCAGGCCAAGGTGCAGGACAAACGCCTGAACACCGCCTACCAGACCGCCCTCGCCGCCCAGGAAGGCGCGCGCAAGCAGCAATTGCAGGACGTGCAGCGCCTGTGGATCAAATACCGCGATGCCAATTGCGCCTTTGCCGGCAGTGCCACCGGCGGCAGCATCGATCAGGTCAACGGCTCCGCCTGTGTACTGGACATGACCCAGACCCGCGCCCAGGAACTGGAAGACCTGGTCGGGCCGTAATGAATGAAAACCCTCGCCCTCCCGTAGGAGCGAGCTTGCTCGCGAAAATCGTCAACGATGACGCGTGTTGCCTGGATAGACGTGGCGCTCTCGGGTTTTTCGCGAGCAAGCTCGCTCCTACAGGGGTTGCGGTCAGTCGTGATGGACCTTGGCGCGCTTGAGCAGCTTCTTGCAGCGCTCGGACAAATGCAGCACGCGCAGATGCTTGCCGGCCTTGCTGTAACGCTCGCGCAAGGTCATCAGCGCGGCAATCGCGGAGTAGTCGACAACGCTCAGGTGGCGGCAATCCAGCGTCACCGCGGCCGGGTCGTTGGCCGGGTCGAATTGATTCAAAAACGGCGTGGTCGAGGCAAAGAACAACGTGCCATGCACGCGGTAGAGTTTGCTGCCGTCCGCTTCCAGATATTCATCGGCGTACAGTTCACGCGCCTGTTGCCAGGCGAAGTTCAGCGCCGCGATCACGATCCCGCAGAGCACCGCCGTGGCCAGGTCGGTGAACACGGTGATCACGGTCACCGCAATGATCACCAGCACGTCATTGAGCGGCACCTTGTTGATCACCCGCAGCGACGCCCAGGCGAAGGTCTGCTGCGACACCACGAACATCACCCCGACCAGCGCCGCCAGCGGGATGCGCTCGATCAGCGGTGACAGAAACAGAATGAACAACAGGATCATCACCCCAGCCAAGACCCCGGACAAACGCCCGCGCCCGCCGGAGCTGAGGTTGATCACGGTTTGCCCGATCATCGCGCAACCGCCCATGCCGCCGAACAGGCCCGAGAGCATATTCGCCGCGCCCAGGGCCATGCTTTCGCGGTCGGGGTAGCCGCGGCTCTCGGTGATTTCGTCGGTGAGGTTGAGGGTCAACAGGGTTTCCAGCAGGCCTACCATCGCCATCAGGAACGCGTAGGGCGCGATGATGCCGAGGGTATCCAGGCTCCAGGGGATCTGCGGCAGTGCGAAGCTCGGCAGGCCACCGGCGATGTGGGCCATGTCGCCCAGCGTGCGCGTCGGCAAGCCCAGCAGGTACACCGCCAGGCCCACGCCGAGGATCGCCACCAGGGCGGGCGGCACGGCACGGGTCAGGCGCGGCAACAGGTAGACAATGGCCATGGTCACCAGCACCAGGCCGCTCATCACATACAGCGGCGTGCCGCTGAGCCAGGTATCACCGCTCTTGAAATGCTCCAACTGCGCCAAGGCAATGATGATCGCCAGGCCGTTGACGAACCCCAGCATCACCGGGTGCGGCACCATCCGCACCAGCTTGCCCAGGCGCAGCAGGCCGAAGACCAGCATGATCAGCCCGCCCAGCAGCACCGTCGCGAGCAAATACTCCACGCCGTGTTGCACCACCAGCGCGACGATCACCACCGCCATCGACCCTGCGGCGCCAGAGACCATCCCCGGCCGCCCGCCGAACAATGCCGTGAGGGTGCAGATGATGAACGCGCCGTAGAGCCCCATCAGCGGGTTGAGGTGTGCCACCAGGGCAAAGGCGATGCACTCGGGCAGCAAGGCAAAAGACGTGGTGAGGCCGGCCAGGGCGTCGGCGCGAAGACGGGTGAGGTTCATGAGGTACCGGGCATTGCGGGGAATAAGGCGGGGAATGGTACGGAAATGCGGGCGGTGGGGCCAGTGAAGCGTCAGGGCAGATTGACCGGGATGCCCCGTTCGCGGGCAAGCCCACTCCCATGGTTTGATCGGTGCACCCGTTATCGAGGTGTGAACACCGTCAAATGTGGGAGTGGGCTTGCCCGCGAAGGATGCACCACGGTCTCACGCCGACATCAGACCATTTCGTGGCGAATCCACTCCACCACCGACGTGCGCTTGGGCGCCCACCCCAACAATTCACGGGCATGCTTGCCGCGCACCCGGCTGTTGGAACCCAGGCCGTAGTTGGCCATTTCATAGCCCCATTCGGCTTCTGCGGCGGCCAACGGCCAGTCCTGCGGCTTGCCCAGGTTCAGGGCTTCGGCGATGGCGGTGGTCATGTCGATGAACGCCGCTTCACCGCTTTCCACGAAGTAGAACGTGCCCGGCACATTCTTCTCCAGCGCCAGCAGATAGAGCGCGACCACGTCCTCGATATGCACATTGGACCAGATGTTCTGCCCCGTACCGACATGGCGCACCACCCCGCTCTTGCGCGCCTGCTTGAGCAAGCGCGGCAGTTGCACGCTGTCGCGCTTCACGCCCAGGCTGTGGCCGTAGATCAGGGTGTTGCAGATCACCGCCGAGTTCACCCCGTCTTGGGCGGCCGCCAGGATCAGGTTGTCGATGGCGACACGTGCGGCCTTGTCGACGGTCGGTTCCGGCAGGTGGTCTTCGACGTAGATGACATCGCTGGCCTTGCCGCCCGATGCATCGCCGACGATGCTCGAACCACTGGTGTGCAGGAACGGTTTGTTCGAACCTTTCAAGGCGGCCAACAGCGTTTCCACCGCCGCGCGATGGTCGCTGCTGGCGGCGTTGATCACCGCGTCGGCCTGCCGGGCCTGTTCGGTCAACACCGCACGGTCATCCAGGGTGCCGATGACCGGGGTGATGCCCAGGGCCGTCATCTCGGCGGCTTGATCGGCGCTGCGCACCAGGCCCGTCACATGGTGGCCGGCCTTGACCAGGCCGGTGGCGATGGAGCCGCCGATAAATCCGGCGGCGCCGGTAACGAATACGTTCATGGAGGTCTCTCCTGACTGAGTAAGTGATGGGCCCAGTATCAAGCCCCCATCCCTGGCGAATAAGACCGTGTTGCCCAATTCAATCTTGCGCGCAGGTCACGAATCAGCAGGCGTACCGCGCCAGCTTGGCCTGGATGAAGTCCAGGAAGCATTGGATGCGCAAGGCCAGTTGCGAGTTGCGGTAAAACACCGCGTGGATCGGCTGGCGATAACCGCTGTTGAAGGCTTCCAGCAGCGGCACCAGGCGCCCGGCGTCGATGTCGTCGCTGGTCATGAAGTTCGACAGGCAGCCAATACCCTGCCCTTCGAGCGCCAGTTGGCGCACGGTTTCACCGCTGGACGCGGCAATGCCGGGCTCGATCAGCCAGCGGTCACCCGCCACGTGGCGCAACGGCCAGTGGTTGAGCGTCTCGGTCTGGGTGAAGCCGAGCAAGGTGTGCTCGGCCAACTCGGCGACCGTCGTCGGCGTGCCGTACTGCTTGAGGTAAGCGGGGCTGGCGAGGATATGCAGCGGGGTGCAGCCCAGGGACCGCGCATGCAGGGTGGAATCGGCCAGCGCGCCGATGCGAATCGCAATGTCGGTGCTCTGCTCCAACAGGTCGATGATCAAGTCATCACTGTTCAACTCCAGCTGGATCTCTGGGTACAGCCCGCGAAATTCGGCGATGTACGGCACGATCCCATGCAGCATGAACGGCACGGCGGCGTTGATGCGCAAGCGCCCCGCCGGTTTCTTCTGGCGCGACGACAAGCGTTCCTCCAGATCATCCATCTGCGCCAGGATCACCTTGGCCTGTTCGAAGAAGTACTTGCCCTCCTCGGTCAGGTCCATGCGCCGCGTGGTGCGGTTGATCAGCGTGGTGTCGAGCTTGGCTTCCAGGCGCGACAAGGTGCGGCTGACCGCCGACGGCGTCTGCCCGACCTGCTCCGCCGCTGCCGAAATCGAGCCGCACTCAATCACGTTGACGAAGATCTGTAGCTCATCGGATCGGGCTTTCACAGGCTGTCCTCTTTCTCGGTTCAGCGCAGCTTACACCGAGAGGTCGAACACCTGCGCCAGATGCTGCTCGTAGCGCGCCACGTCGGCGTCGATGGCCGGGCGCTTCATGACGTCCACGCAGAGGAACGTCGGCAAGGCCGTCATGCCGAGGAACTCATTGGCCTTGTGAAACGCGAAGTACACCGCGTCCACACCTTTGCCCTCAAAGAAATCGCTCGGGTCGTCGAAGGCTTGCTGCGGGGCGTTCCAGGTCAGCGACAACATGTATTGCTTGCCGTGGATCAGGCCGCCGCTGCCGTATTTCTGCGAGGCGTCGGAACGGGTACGGCCATCGCTGGCGTAGAGGCTGCCGTGGCCTTCGGTGAAGACTTCGTCGATGTACTTCTTCACGATCCACGGCGCGCCCATCCACCAGCCGGGCATCTGGTAGATGATCACGTCGGCCCAGAGGAATTTGGCGACTTCTTCGGCGACGTCGTAGCCTTCATCGATATGCGTGACCTTGACGTCGATACCGCCACGGTCGAGCACAGCCACGGCGGCGTCATGCAGGGTGCTGTTGTAGCGACCGTCGGAGTGGGCGAATTTTTTACCGCCGTTGAGCAGCAGGACTTTTTTCATGGGGGAGCGCCTTGAGATTAAAAATGTCTGAAGGCAGGGTATCGATGTGCCTTGCGCGGAATAAGCCTTGGCGCGGCAAAATACATTTGACTAAAAGTCACGAATCTAACTCTATTGTTGCCTTTATCCACTGATCAACAGATGCGCGCCCAACAGCGCCATGCCGATAAAAAACACCCGCTTGAACAACACGGCACCGATCCGTTGGCGCAACGCCTGCCCCAGCCACATGCCCAACAAGGCCGGCGCCAGCGCCAACAACGAGGCATTGATCTCGCCGCCGCCGAGGCTGCCGCGCCAGGCCAACCCGGCCGCCAGCGCCAGTGTCGACACGCTGAACGACAGCCCCAACGCCTGCACCAACTGATCGCGATTCAACCCCAGCGCTTGCAGATACGGCACAGCCGGAATCACGAAGACGCCGGTGGCCGAGGTGATCAGGCCGGTGACCAGCCCACACACCGGCGCCAACCAACGCTCGGTCGCGGGCTTCACCTTGAATGCGGGCAGGAACAGCCCACTCAACGCATACACCAGCAAGGCCGCGCCCAACGCGCGCACCACCCCGGCGCCACTGCCCATTCCCAGCCACAGCGTGCCCAACCCGGTGCCGAGGACAATCAACAGCAACAGCGGCCACAAGCGCTTGAGCAACACGCTCAAGTGGCCGCCGAAAGCCAGTTGCCAGAGGTTGGTCACCGTCGAAGGGATGATCAGCAACGCCGCAGCCTGCGCCGGCAACATAGCCAGGCCGAGCAAGCCCATGGCGACGGTGGGCAGGCCCAGGCCGATCACACCTTTGACGGTGCCGGCCAGCAGGAAGGTGCCGATCACCAGCAGGGTCAGGGCGGGGCCGAGGTTTTGGTAGAACGCGAGGAAGGTTGTCATCGGCCGAGTGTGGGGCTTTTCGCTGGGCGCGAAAATTCACCATATACTGAGGCAGCCTCTTGTTTTGCATGAGGCTGATGCCGCCATCGCGGGCAAGCCCCCTCCCACTGTTGAAATGCATTCCAAGTGTGGGAGCGGGCTTGCTCGCGATAGCGTCAGTCCAGCGAAAGGAAATCTTCCAGCCATGCACTTTGACCTGATCGACCTGCGCCTCTACCTGCACGTCCTCGATGCCGGCAACATCACCGCCGGCGCCAGCCGCAGCCACTTGTCCCTGGCCGCCGCCAGCGCGCGCATCCGCGCGATGGAAGCTGCGCTCGGGGTTGAATGCCTTGAACGCGGCCGCCGTGGCGTCACGCCGACGGCCGCAGGCCAGGCCTTGGCGCGTCATGCCCGGCTGTTGCTGCAACAGGCCGAGCACCTGCAACAGGACCTGGCGGAATACGCCAACGGCGTCAAAGGCCAGGTGCGCCTGCTGTGCAACACCACCGCCCTCAGCGAATACCTGCCGGAACTGCTCGCGGATTTCCTGCGAGACCATCCCAACCTGGACATCGACCTGCAGGAACTGCCCAGCCTGCGCATCACCCAGGCCTTGCGCCAGGGCACCGCAGACCTCGGGATCATCTCCGACGCGGTGGACACCCACGGCTTGCAGACCCTGGCGTTTCGCGACGATCCGCTGGTGCTGGTCATGCCGCTGGAGCATCCGTTGGCGGCAAGTACGGTGAGTTTTATCGACAGTCTGCATTACGACTATGTGGGCCTGGCCGCCCACAGCGCGCTGGCGGTGTACCTGGAAGAACAGGCGTTGCACGCGGGGTTTCGCTTGCACACGCGGATCCGCGCCGAGGGTTTTGACGGCGTGCTGCGCATGGTCGCACGCGGCGCGGGCCTGGGGATCGTGCCCCAGGCGGCGCTGGCGCGCTGGCCGTGGGCGCAGCGCGTCAAGGCCCAGCCGTTGCGAGAAGCTTGGGCCTGTCGAACGCTGCTGTTATGCGCGCGCTCGTTCGAACACCTGCCGGGTTATGCCAGGGCCTTGCTCGACGCCTTGGCCCTGCCCTTGCGGAAAAATCCGTAATACACCGCCGACAGAATCAGCAGGAACGGCACGCCGAACACCAAGGTCATCTTGAACGCGTCGGTGAAATACGTGGTGATCATCACCGCGCCCATCAGCACCAGGCCCAGCAGCGTGCTGTAGGGAAACAGGCGCAGCTGGAACGACAACTTCGCCCCGCCATGACGCTTGCGATAACGGCGGAAGAACAGGTGCGTCAGGAAGATCATGAACCAGGTGAAGATCGCGCCGAACATCGAGATCGCCATCATCAGCGTGAACGAGCTTTCCGGGTAGACCACGTTAAGCAAGGTCGCCAGGCCGATGCCCGAGCTGGACAGCAACAAGGCGTTCAGCGGGATGCCGCTCTTGCTCAACGCGCCCATGGACGTGGGCGCAAAGCCGGCGCGGGACAGGCTGAACATCATGCGTGTGGTGATGTAGAGCTGGCTGTTCATCGCTGACAGCGCCGCGATCAGGATCACGAAATTCATCACCCCGGTGGCGCCGGGAATGCCGAGGGTCTGCATCACCGTGACGAACGGGCTCTGCGTCTGCCCGGCCTGGTTCCACGGCACGATGGCCAGCATCAGCGCCAGGGTCAGCAGGTAAAACACCACCAGGCGCACGATGGTCGCGCGAAAGGCTTTCTTCACCGCCTGCTCCGGGTCGGCCGCTTCACCGGCGGCGACGGCGATCATCTCTACGCTCAAGTAGCTGAAGATCGAGACGATCACTGCGATCCACATACCGCTCAAGCCATGCGGGAAAAAGCCGTCGTGGGCCGTGTAGTTCTGCACCCCGTACTGCGGGTTACCGGAGCCGAACACCACGTACACCGCGAGGAGGATGAAGCCGACGATGGCGCTGATCTTGATCGTCGAAAACCAGTATTCGAAGTTGCCGAAGGTTTTCACGCTGATGGCATTGAGCAGGATCAGCACGCTGGAGAACGACACGATCCACACCCACTCCGGCACGTTGGCGAACCAGTACTTCATGTACATCGCCACCGCCGTGACCTCGGCGCCCACCGCCAGCACAATCGCCGCCCAATAGGCGTAGCGCACCAGGAACCCGGCCAGCGGGCTGATGTAGAACTCGGCGTAGGCCCCGAAGGAGCCGGAGGTGGAATGGGCCACCGTCATCTCCGCCAGGCAGCCCATCAGCAGCAAGGTGATCAACGCTCCAATGGCGTAACTCAGCAGCACGCTGGGCCCGGCATAGCCGATGGCATAGGCGCTGCCCATGAACAGCCCGGTGCCGATGGCGCCACCGATGGCGATCATGCTCATCTGGCCGGAAGTGAGCTGGCGCCTCAGGCCCAGTTCGCGGTGGGTGATTTCTGCAAAGCCGTCGTTTGGCGTGGTCACGTGGTGTGCCCCTTATTGTTGTGATTGCACGATTTGTCTGTTGCCGCAGATCCCCTGTGGGAGGGGGCTTGCTGGTGATAGCAGTCTTTCAGTCGAGACCTAGGTGACTGACCCGCCGCCATCGGGGGCAAGCCCCCTCCCACATTGAGCCTGCGTCAGGCACTCAGTGGATGAACACCGCAGCCCCATATAGCAGTCTTTCAGTCGATACCTAGGTGACCGATCCGCCGCCATCGGGGGCAAGCCCCCTCCCACATTGAGCCTGCGTCAGGCACTCAGTGGATGAACACCGCAGACCCCATATAGCAGTCTTTCAGTCGATACCTAGGTGACTGATCCGCCGCCATCGGGGGCAAGCCCCCTCCCACATTGAGCCTGCGTCAGGCACTCAGTGGATGAACACCGCAGCCCCATATAGCAGTCTTTCAGTCGATACCTAGGTGACTGATCCGCCGCCATCGGGGGCAAGCCCCCTCCCACATTGAGCCTGCGTCAGGCACTCAGTGGATGAACACCGCAGCCCCATATAGCAGTCTTTCAGTCGATACCTAGGTGACCGATCCGCCGCCATCGGGGGCAAGCCCCCTCCCACATTGAGCCTGCGTCAGGCACTCAGTGGATGAACACCGCAGACCCCATATAGCAGTCTTTCAGTCGATACCTAGGTGACTGATCCGCCGCCATCGGGGGCAAGCCCCCGATGGCGGTGTGTCGGTCGCCGGATTCACACGCTGATACAGCGCTATCGGGCCCCCCCATTGTTGTCTGTGTTTATTCAGGTGACGCTGTTACGGACCTTGAATTGCGCCTGGTCCCAGGTGCGGTTGTCGAGGATCTCACCGAGGATTTCCACGGCGTCCCACACTTCGGTAAAGCAGGTGTACAGCGGCGTAAAACCAAAACGCATGATGCGCGGCTCGCGATAGTCGCCAATCACTCCACGGGCAATCAGTGCCTGGATCACCGCATAACCTTCAGGGTGTTCGAAACTCACATGGCTGCCGCGTCTGGCGTGCTCGCGCGGGGTGATCAACACCAGGCCATGGGCGGCGCAGCGGGCTTCGACCAATGCGATAAACAGGTCGGTCAAGGCCAGGGATTTACTGCGCAGGCTGGCCATGTCGGTCTGTTCGAAAATCTCCAGGCCGCACTCCACCATGGCCAGCGAGGTGATCGGCTGGGTGCCGCACAGGTAACGGGCGATGCCGGCACTCGGTGCATAACGCGTCTCCATGGCGAACTGCCGGGTATGCCCGAACCAGCCCGACAACGGCTGGCGCACCACGTCCACCAGCGCCGGGTTGACCCACACGAACGCCTGGGAGCCAGGGCCGCCATTGAGGTATTTGTAGGTGCAACCGATCGCATAATCGGCGCCGGCCCGATGCAGGTCGATGGGCACCGCACCTGCCGAATGCGCCAGGTCCCAGAGACTCAGCGCGCCGCACTCGTGGCTCAACGTGGTGAGCGCGTGCATGTCGTACATGTAGCCGGTCTTGTAGTTGACGTGGGTGAGCATCACCACCGCCACGTCCGGGTCGATGGCCTGGGGCAGTTCGTCCGGGCTGTTGACCAGGCGCAGCGAATAGCCCTGTTGCAGCAGTTCGGCGAGGCCTTCGGCGATGTACAGGTCGGTGGGGAAGTTGCTCGCTTCGCTGACGATCACCTTGCGCTGCGGCGCGCGTTGGCGCTGCACGCTCAAGGCGGCGCTGAGCACCTTGAACAGGTTGATGGAAGTGGTATCGGTGATCACCACTTCGCCCTCCCCCGCGCCGATCAACGGTGCCAGGCGATTACCCAGGCGCTGGGACAAGTCCGCCCAACCCGCGCTGTTCCAGCTGCGAATCAAGCCATTGCCCCACTCCTCGGCGATCACCTGCTGCGCCCGCGCAAGCGCGGCCACCGGACGTGCGCCGAGGGAGTTGCCGTCAAGGTAGATCACCCCCTGCGGCAAGGCGAACTGGTGGCGCAGCGGCGCCAACCGGTCCTGGTCGTCAAGGGCTTGGCAATGGCTTCGAGTGATCATGGGCTGTCCTGGTTTTTATAAGTGAAGATGCCGTAAATAATGAGCGAAGTTTTAGAGAATTTTCGTGCAAAGTTGTGGGCAACAGGCTAATTAAGCTGTAGGAAATTCGAAGTTCAACCGAAAACACGCGGATTTATTCTAAGCATGATTCTCGACGCCACCGACCTGCGCCTCCTGCATTTCCTGCAACAGGACGGCCGTATCAGCAACCAGGAACTCGCAGAAAAAGTCGCGCTGTCGCCCTCCGCCTGCCTGCGCCGTCTGCGCCTGTTGGAAAGCGAAGGCATCATCAGCGGCTATCGGGCGGTGTTGAATGCCGAGCGGTTGGGGATCGAACTCGAGGCCATCGTCCACCTGTCGGTGCGCCAGGACGTGGAGGACTGGCACGAGACGTTTATCCAGAAGGTGCAAGGCTGGCCGGAAGTGGCCAGCGCCTACGTGATCACCGGCGCCAGCAACTACGTGCTGCGGGTGCAGGCGCGCAACCTCAAGCACTTTTCGGACTTTATCGTGAACCACCTGAACCGCACGGCGGGGGTGATGGATATCCGTTCGGAGATCGTGTTGCAGAAGATCAAGGATCGCGATGAAGTGTTGGACCTAGTGCTGCGCAAATAGTCAGCCACACCACAAAACAATGTGGGAGGGTGGCTTGCCCCCGATAGCCGTGTGTCAGTCAGTTAAATGTTTACTGATCCGCCGCTATCGGGAGCAAGCTCCCTCCCACATTTTTTGACCGCGTTGATCAATCTTCCAATGCACGCACGCGCTGCATGCGCTTTTGCTCCAGCGGCGCATCGGCAAGCTGCACCTCGAAGTCAAAATCGATCTGCGCAAAACGCCCTTCCACACCCAGTTCCCGCGCCAGGTGCTGATCGTCGCTGAAGCGAATTTCGGCAATCAATTCATCCCGTGTCGCGTAGGCAAAATCATCGTGCAGGTACGGGTCGTCCGACAGGTTGATCTGCGTGGTCAGGTGCCGATGCCCCGGCGCCGAGATGAAGAAGTGAATATGCGCCGGCCGCTGCCCGTGGCGTCCCAACTGATTGAGCAACTGCTGGGTCGGCCCGGTCGGCGGGCAGCCATAACCCGACGGCACGATGCTGCGAAAACGGAAGTTGCCCTGGGCATCGGTCTCGATGCGGCGGCGCAGGTTGAATTCCGACTGCGCGGTGTCGAACCAGGAGTAAGTGCCGCCTGTATTGGCCTGCCACACATCGACAATCGCCCCGGCCAACGGCTTGCCCTGCGTGTCCCGTACCTGGCCGCGCATGAACAGCGGCACGCCCGGGTCCTGGCCGTCGTCCAGGCGCGCTTCGTATTTCGACAGCGGCGCCCCCGCCACATACAGCGGGCCTTCGATGGTGCGCGGGGTGCCGCCGGTTTTGCCGGCCTCTTCGTCGGCGGCGTCCATCAACAGGTCCAGGTAATGCTCCAGGCCGAGCCCGGCGGCGAGCAAACCGGCTTCCTGGTGTTGACCCAATTCATTGAGGTAGTTGACCGCCGCCCAGAACTCTTCGGGGGTGACTTCCAGGTCTTCGATGATGTTCACCGTGTCCCGCAGGATCCGGTAGATCAGCGTCTTGGTGCGCGGGTTGCCGCTTTCGCTGTGGTGGCCGCTGGCTTCTTCGAGAAACTGTTGGGCATGGGCAGTCTGGGACAGTCGGATGGACATGGTGCAATCCTCATCTTGTAATTATTGGGGATAAAACAGGCTCAGCGGTCGTCCGCGTGGATCGACGACGGGTGCCGGCACAGCGCATTCACTTCGATGGCCATGTAGGGATAAAGCGGCAGTTGCATCAGCAGGTCGTGCAGTTCCTGCACGCTGTCGACATCGAACACGCTGTAGTTGGCGTAAAGCCCGGCGATGCGCCACAGATGGCGCCATTTGCCCTCTTGCTGCAGGCGCTGCGCCAGGGCTTTTTCGTCGGCCTTGAGGCTGGCGGCACGTTCGGGGTTCATGTCGACGGGCAGGTGTACGCTCATTTTTACGTGGAACAACATGGCAGGCGCCTCTTAGTGGTTGTCACGACGGAAGAACGCCAGGCGCTCTTCATCGATGGCCAGGCCCAGGCCCGGTGCGGTGCTGACATGCAGCTGGAAATCGCGGTACACCAGCGGCTCGGTGAGGATGTCTTCGGTGAGCAGCAGCGGGCCGAACAGCTCGGTGCCCCACGCCAGTGTGTCCAGGGTGAGAAACGCATGAGCCGAGGCCAGGGTGCCGAGGCCGCCTTCGAGCATGGTGCCGCCGTACAGGCCGATCCCGGCCGCTTCGGCAATCGCGGCCGTGCGCAACACCGCGCGCGGGCCGCCGTTCTTGGCGATCTTGAGGGCGAACACCGAAGCCGCGCCTTCGCGGGCCAGGTTGAAAGCGTCCTCGACACATTCGATGGATTCGTCGGCCATGATCGGCACCGGGCTCGACAGCTGAAGCCGGGCCATGCCAGCGCGGTTGTTGCGCGAGATCGGCTGTTCGATCAGGTCGATAGCGTTGTCGCCGAGCACCTTGCAGGCGCGCAGGGCAACGGCTTCATCCCAGGCCTGGTTGACATCGACGCGCACGCTGGCGCGCTCGCCCAGGGCTTTTTTGATCGCGATCACATGGGCCAGGTCGGCACTGACCTCACCGGCGCCGATCTTCAATTTGAAGACGCGGTGACGGCGCAGGTCGAGCATCTTCTCGGCTTCGGCAATGTCCTGCTCGGTGTTGCCGCTGGCCAGGGTCCAGGCCACCGGCAACGCATCGCGCACACGGCCGCCGAGCAGTTCGCTGACCGGCAGGTGCAGGCGTTTGCCCAGCGCATCGAGCAAGGCGCTTTCGACGGCGGACTTGGCGAAGGTGTTGCCGCGAATGCTGCGCGCCAGGCGCAACATGGCGGCATTGATGTTGTTCGCGTCCTGGCCGATCAGCAGCGGGGCGAAGTGGCGGTCGATGTTGATCTTGATGCTGTCGGGGCTTTCGTTGCCGTAGCTCAGGCCGCCGATGGTGGTGGCTTCGCCGAGGCCTTCGATGCCGTCGGCGCAACGCAGGCGGACGATCACCAGGGTCTGGTTCTGCATCGTGTGCATCGCCAGCTTGTGCGGGCGGATAGTGGGGAGGTCGACGATGATGGTTTCGATCGACTCGATGGCACAAATCGGCATGGCTATACCCGTTGGGTTCTTTATAGATTTGAGCCGATTCTGTGCCGCATTTTTCTTGGCTTCCAATATAGAATTGGTCTCGCACAATACCTTCAAGGTATCAAAGGAGCTGTCATGGAACTGCGACATCTGCGCTATTTCCAGGTGCTGGGCGAAACCCTCAACTTCACCCGCGCCGCCGAACGCCTGCACATCGCCCAGCCGCCGTTGAGCCGACAGATCCAGCAATTGGAGGATGAATTGGGCGTGATACTGCTCGAGCGCGGCCGACCGCTGCGGCTGACCGAGGCCGGGCGGTTTTTCTATGAACACGCCACTGTGCTGCTGGAGCAGTTGGGCAAGGTCTGCGACACCACCCGGCGTATCGGCCAGGGCGAGAAGACCTGGCTGGGTATCGGTTTTGCGCCGTCGACCTTGTATGGCGTGCTGCCCGAGCTGATTCGGCGGCTGCGCAACCACGACGCGCTGGAACTGGAACTGGGGCTGTCGGAAATGACCACCTTGCAGCAGGTCGAAGCGCTCAAGGCCGGGCGGATCGACGTGGGCTTCGGGCGGATTCGCATCGATGACCCGGCCATCGTCCAGCGGGTGCTGGTCGAGGACCGCCTGGTTGCGGTGTTGCCCGCCGGCCACGCCTTGCTGGGCGCGCCCGCCACCCTCGCCCAATTGGCCGCCGAGCCGTTTGTGCTCTACCCCGGCAACCCGCGGCCCAGTTATGCCGACCATGTGATCGCGCTGTTCGACGCCCACGGTTTGAGCCTCAAGGTGGCGCAGTGGACCAACGAGTTGCAGACCGCCATCGGCCTGGTCGGCGCGGGCATGGGCGTGACGCTGGTGCCGGCGTCGGTGCAGGTGCTGCATCGCGCGGACATCGGCTACACGCCGGTGGTGGAAGCCACCGCGACCTCGCCGATTATTCTCAGCCGGCGGGTGAATGATCAGTCGCCGGGGCTGAATCATTGTTTGCAGTTGGTTGAAGAACTGATCTGAAATCTCCCAGGCACTGCAGATCAAATGTGGGAGGGGGCTTGCCCCCGATAGCGGTGTGACAGCCCACACATCTACTGACTGACACACCGCCATCGGGGGCAAGCCCCCTCCTACATTTGATCTGCGGTGTTTTTTAGACAGTGCGCAGGCGCTTGCGCTGCAAAGTTTGGCTCGGCGACTCATCGAACAGCTTGCGATACTCCGCCGAGAACCGCCCCAGGTGGGTGAAGCCCCAGCCCAGGGCAATCTCGGAGATGGTGCGGGTGGAGCCGTGTTCGAGGATCTCCTGGCGCACCGCCCCCAGCCGATACTTTTTCAGGTAAGCCATCGGCGACAGCGCGAAGTATTTGCGAAACGCATCGAACAGCTTGAACCGCGAGACCCCGGCGGCGGCTTCCAGGTCTTCCAGATGCACCGCTTCGCGGGCGTTGTCGTGAATGTGCTGGCGGGCGCGGATCAAGTAGTGCGGCAGCTTCACGCCAAGTACGTCGCGCAGTTCCTCTGAGTAATTATTCGGCTGGGCAAGGATCAGGCCCTTGATCAATGAGCTTTCCAGGTCGCGGGTAAACGCCGCCTGCTCGTACAACTCGCTGCTGCGCGCAAGCTCTGCGATAAAGTAACGCGCCATGCGCCACCACGAGGCCGGGGCGCCGTCCACCGCGTCCATCACCGGTTCGAAACGCAGCGGCGCCTCGATCGGCCGTTGCAGCAAGCCTTCCAGCGACTCGCTCATCGCCGCCCGCGTAATCACCACCTGCAACTTGCGGCAATCGCCGGAAATCGCCAGCACCTGGTGCTCGTTGGGCGAGATGATCACGCCTTGATCGCGGTTGGAACTCAAGCGCTCGCCGTTCTTGCTCAACTCCTGCTCGCCCACCAGAGGCAGGCTCAGGCTGTAGCTGCTGAAGTGTTCGGCGTCCTCGATGTCGATGGTCACGTCGGTGCCGTATTCGATCACGCCCAAGGTGGTGGCGCGGGACTTGAACACGTTGGCGCTGTGATGGAAACGCAGGCGCTCGGGCGTGGCCGTCGCCAGGCGGTGCGGCCCGCAGATGCCGGACATCCAGCTGCGGGCGCCCTCCAGGTCGAAGCGTTCGATACGGATATCGCGTGTATGGCTACTCATCAGGCTGCACCCACGGCGGTTAGGCGGTTGCGCGCTCTGGCGGCGCGTCGTGACAGATCGACAGCAAGTTCTGCGCCACGGCGGCAGTCTCACTGCTGGGTGGATAACAACGCTCGACTATGTGGATAAACCACCGACTTCTGCGCGCACCGCCCTGCATGACAGTAGCGCATCGCGTCACCGCCCTGCACCGGCGTGGGTATTTCATGCCCAACTATCCGGCCCGCCTTCGCCCATTAAGCGGATAGCCCGCCGTCTCGGCGCAGTCGCTTAATGGCTGACCCGTTCAGCCATTATCAAAAGGTGCGTCCCATGAGTGGTGCAAGAAGCGTCGAGCAATGGAAAAGCTTCATCGACAGCTGCCTGGATTTCCGCCCCGCCGATGAAGTGTTCCGCATCGCCCGCGACATGTTCACCGAGCCGCAACTGTTCGACCTGGAGATGGAACTGATCTTCGAGAAGAACTGGATCTACGCCTGCCACGAAAGCGAACTGGCGAATAACCACGATTTCGTGACGATGCGCGCCGGGCGCCAGCCGATGATCATCACCCGCGACGGCGACGGCCAACTCAACGCGCTGGTCAACGCCTGCCAGCATCGCGGCACCACCCTCACCCGCGTCGGCAAGGGCAACCAGTCGACCTTCACCTGCCCGTTCCACGCCTGGTGCTACAAGAGCGACGGCCGGCTGGTGAAGGTCAAGGCGCCGGGGGAATACCCGGAAGGTTTCGACAAGGCCACGCGCGGCCTGAAAAAGGCGCGCATCGACAGCTACAAAGGCTTTGTGTTTATCAGCCTGGACGTGAACGGCACCGACAGCCTGGAAGACTTCCTCGGCGACGCCAAAGTGTTTTTCGACATGATGGTCGCCCAGTCCGCCACCGGTGAGCTGGAGGTGCTGCCGGGCAAGTCCGCCTACACCTACGACGGCAACTGGAAGCTGCAGAACGAAAACGGCCTGGACGGTTATCACGTCAGCACCGTCCACTACAACTATGTGGCCACGGTGCAGCACCGCCAGCAGGTCAATACCGCGAACGGCACCGCGGCCGGCACGACGCTGGACTACAGCAAACTCGGCGCCGGCGACGCGAATACCGACGACGGCTGGTTCGCCTTCAACAATGGCCACAGCCTGTTGTTCAGCGACATGCCCAACCCCACGGTACGCTCCGGCTACGCCACCATCATGCCGCGCCTGGTGGCAGAACACGGCCAGCCAAAAGCCGAGTGGATGATGCATCGCCTGCGCAACCTGAACATCTACCCGAGCCTGTTCTTCCTCGACCAGATCAGCTCGCAGTTGCGCATCATCCGCCCGTTGGCGTGGAACAAGACCGAGATCATCAGCCAGTGCCTGGGGGTGAAGCACGAGTCCGACGCCGACCGGGAAAACCGCATCCGCCAGTTCGAGGACTTCTTCAACGTCTCGGGCATGGGCACGCCGGACGATCTGGTGGAGTTTCGCGAGGCCCAGCGCGGTTTCCAGGGCCGCCTGGAGCGCTGGAGCGATATCTCACGCGGCAGCCACCGCTGGGCCACCGGGCCGACGCCGAACAGCGAAGCCCTCGGCATCCAGCCCGCCATGACCGGCACCGAATTTACCCACGAAGGCTTGTACGTCAACCAGCACCGCAACTGGCAGCAGTTCCTGCTCAAGGGCCTCGACCAACGCGCGCTGAAGCTGCGGGAGGTGGAATGATGAATGCGCCATTGCAGTACCGGATCGAGCAATTTTTCTATCGCAAATCCGAGCTGTGCGACGCCCAGGACTGGGACGCCTACGTGCAGCTGTTCGACCCGCAGAGCGAATTCCACCTGCCGCAATGGGACTCCGAACACGTCTACACCCGCGACCCCAAGCGCGAAATGTCGCTGATCTATTACGCCAACCGCTCGGGCCTGGAAGACCGCGTGTTCCGCCTGCGCACCGGCAAGGCGGCGTCGGCCACGCCCATGCCGCGCACCTTGCACCTGATCCACAACGTGCGTATCGCCGAGCAGGCGGACGGCACACTGGAGGTGCGCTTGAACTGGCACACGCTGTTCTATCGCCTGGCCACGTCGGAGCAGTTCTACGGCCACGCGACCTATCGCCTCAAGCCCCATGGCGACAGCTGGCTGATCACCCGCAAGCACGCGTTGTTGCTCAACGACACCATCAACTCGGTGCTGGATTTCTATCACCTGTAACGCTGGCGAACGCCCCTTGTAGGAGCGAGCTTGCTCGCGAAGGACGTCAACGATGACGCGGGCATCCTGAATGTACGCGGCGTCCTTGAGTTTTTCGCGAGCAAGCTCGCTCCTACAAGGGTTCACACATGAACCCACGGAGTACTGGGGATGAATCACAAAGTGGCCTTCAGTTTTGCCGACGGCAAGACGCTGTTTTTCCCGGTGGGCGCGCATGAAATCCTGCTGGATGCGGCCCTGCGCAATGGCATCAAGATTCCGCTGGATTGCCGCGAAGGCGTGTGCGGCACCTGCCAGGGCCGCTGCGAGAGCGGCGAATACAGCCAGGACTATGTGGACGAGGACGCCCTCTCCAGCCGCGATCTGCAACAGCGCAAGATGCTCAGTTGCCAGACCCGGGTGAAGTCGGATGCGACGTTCTACTTCGACTTCGATTCCAGCCTGTGCAACGCGCCGGGGCCGGTGCAGGTGCGCGGCACGGTGAGCGAGGTGCGGCAGGTCTCGACCGGCACGGCGATCCTGCAAGTGCAGCTGGACCAGGCGCTGGACTTTCTGCCGGGCCAATACGCCCGCCTGGCGGTTCCGGGCACCAACAGTTGGCGCGCATATTCCTTCGCCAACCGGCCGGGCAATCAGCTGCGGTTTCTGATCCGCCTGCTGCCCGACGGGGTGATGAGCAACTACCTGCGCGAACGTTGCCAGGTCGGCGATCCGCTGCTGATGGAGGCGCCGCTGGGTGCGTTCTACCTGCGCCATGTCAGCCGACCGCTGGTGCTGGTCGCCGGCGGCACCGGGTTGTCGGCGTTGCTGGGCATGCTCGATGAACTGGCGGCCAACGCCTGCGAACGGCCGGTCCACCTGTACTACGGCGTGCGCGGCGCCGAGGACCTGTGCGAAGCGGCGCGCATCGAGGGTTACGCGTCCACGCTCGCGGATTTTCGCTACACCGAAGTACTGAGCGACCCGCCGCCCGCATGGTCCGGCAAGCGTGGCTACCTCACCGAGCATTTCGACCTGGCCGAATGGCGGGACAGTTCGGCCGATATGTACGTGTGCGGGCCCCCTCCGATGGTCGAATCCATCCAACAATGGCTGGTGGATCAGGCACTTGATGGCGTTCAGTTGTATTACGAAAAGTTCACGCAGAGTAATATCTGACCCCTCAGCACTTCTGAGGGGTTGGGCGCGGCGTGCAATCAACCCCGAGAAAAACAAGTAGAAGGGAATGTTAATGGCGGATGACATGGTTAACCCGGTAGGCCTCAAGCGTGGCCTGAAGAACCGGCATATTCAGCTGATTGCCTTGGGCGGCGCGATCGGTACGGGGCTGTTCCTCGGCTCGGCCGGCGTGCTCAAGTCGGCGGGGCCGTCGATGATCCTCGGCTACGCGATTGCCGGTTTTATCGCGTTCCTGATCATGCGCCAGCTCGGCGAGATGATCGTCGAGGAGCCGGTGGCCGGTTCGTTCAGCCACTTTGCCCACAAATACTGGGGCGGTTACGCGGGCTTCCTGGCGGGCTGGAACTACTGGGTACTCTACGTGCTGGTGGGCATGGCCGAACTGACGGCCGTGGGCAAGTACATCCAGTTCTGGTGGCCGGAGATTCCGACCTGGGTCAGCGCGCTGGTGTTCTTTGTCGCGGTGAACCTGATCAACACCCTGAACGTGAAGTTCTTCGGTGAGACCGAGTTCTGGTTCGCGATCATCAAGGTGGTGGCGATTGTCGGCATGATCGTGCTCGGCTGCTACCTGTTGTTCAGCGGCACCGGCGGCCCGCAAGCGTCGATCAGTAACCTGTGGAGCCACGGCGGTTTCTTCCCCAATGGCGGCATGGGGTTGTTGATGTCCATGGCGTTCATCATGTTCTCGTTCGGTGGCCTGGAGTTGGTAGGCATCACCGCCGCCGAGGCCAGCGAGCCGCGTAAAGTGATCCCGAAAGCGATCAACCAGGTGGTGTACCGCATCCTGGTTTTCTACGTCGGCGCGCTGACCGTGCTGCTCTCGCTGTACCCGTGGGATCAACTGCTGCAAACCCTCGGCGCGTCGGGCGATGCCTACAGCGGCAGCCCGTTTGTGCAGATCTTCTCGCTGATCGGTAACGACACCGCCGCGCACATCCTCAACTTCGTGGTGCTGACCGCGGCGCTGTCGGTGTACAACAGCGGCGTGTACTGCAACAGCCGCATGCTGTTCGGCCTGGCCGAGCAAGGCGACGCGCCGAAAGCGCTGATGAAACTCAACAAACAAGGCGTGCCGCTGCGGGCCCTGGCGATTTCGGCGCTGGTGACGCTGCTGTGCGTGGTGGTCAACTACGTCGCGCCGCACAGCGCGCTGGAGTTGCTGTTCGCGCTGGTGGTCGCCTCGCTGATGATCAACTGGGCGCTGATCAGCCTGACCCACATCAAGTTCCGCAAGGCCATGGCCGAGCAAGGCGTGGTGCCGTCGTTCAAGACCTTCTGGTTCCCGTTCAGCAACTACCTGTGCCTGGCGTTCATGCTGATGATCATCAGCGTGATGCTGGCGATTCCGGGCGTTCGCGATTCGGTGTATGCGATGCCGGTTTGGGTGGGGGTGATCTACATTGCCTACCGCTTGCGGATCAAAAACGCGAAAGTGGCAGTGACGCAATAACCTAGGTGGGAGGGAGCTTGCTCCCGATGGCGGTGTGTCAGTCAGTGGATGTGTTGGCTGTCACACCGCTATCGGGGGCAAGCCCCCTCCCACATTTTTGATTGCATTCCAAATGAAAAGCCCCGGTGATCCGGGGCTTTTTGTTTAGAGCGTGGAACGTACTCGCCACAGCTCGGGGAACAGCACCGTGTCGAGCATCTTGCGCAGGTAACCCACGCCCTCGGTGCCGCCGGTGCCGGGCTGGAAGCCGATGATCCGTTCCACCGTGGTCACATGGCGAAAGCGCCATTGGCGGAAGGAGTCTTCCAGGTCGATAAACTTTTCGGCCAACTGGTACAGGTCCCAATAACGGCTCGGGTCACGGTAGACCTCGCGCCACGCCGCTTCCACGGAGGCATCGTGAACCGTCGCCGCCGTCGGGTCGCGTTCGGCGCGTTGCGGGTCGATCGTCAGGCCGGCCTTGACCATCAGGTTGATCGCCTCGTCGTACAGCGACGGCGTGGCAATCGCCACCTGCAGTTCTTGCAACAATTGCGGGCGATGGGCGTGGGGCCGCAACAGCGCCGGGCTTTTGTTGCCGAGGATGAATTCAATCTCACGGTACTGGAACGACTGGAACCCGGACGATTGGCCGAGGAACGGGCGAATCGCCTTGTACTCCGACGGGGTCATGGTCGCCAGCACCGCCCAGGCGTGTACCAGTTGATCGAAGATCCGCGAGACCCGCGCCAGCATCTTGAACGCCGGCGGCAACTCGCCCAGGCGCAGGTGTTCACGGGCGGCCTTGAGTTCGTGGAGCATCAGTTTCATCCACAGCTCGGAGGTCTGGTGCTGGATGATAAAGAGCATCTCGTTGTGGTCCGGCGACAGCGGGTGCTGGGCGCTGAGGACTTTGCCCAGGTCCAGGTAGTCGCCGTAGCTCATGGACTCGGAAAAATTCAGCTCGGCGTTATGCCATTCTTCCGGCGGCTGGTAATCCTCTGAGAAGGGACATTGGCTCATCGTGCGGGCTCCACAAGCGGGCGCAGGATTGCGCGGACAGGGCTGGCATCGAGGTGGGCAAACCGCAACGGCAGGGCGATCAGTTCATAGTCGCCCTCCGGCACGTCATCGAGCACGATGCCTTCGAGTATTGCCATGCCATGGCGGGCCACGGCGTTGTGGGCATCCATGGTCTTGGACTGTTGCGGGTCCAGGGACGGCGTGTCGATACCAATCAGGCGCACGCCCAGGCTGGCGAGCAGCTCGATGGTCTGCGGGGCGATGGCGGTGAAGTTCGCATCCCATTCGGTCAGCGGCGCCTGTGGATAAGTGCGCAGCAACACACGTTCCGGCAAGTTATCCACACGTCCTTGCAACTGCTGCGGCTGCACCAGCGCGCCGCTGTCCAGGCAATGCAACACACGGCACGGGCCCATGTACACGTCCAGCGACACCTCGCCGATCGGCGCGCCGTCCGCGCTGTAATGCAGCGGCGCATCGACATGGGCGCCGGTGTGCGGCGACAAGGTAACGCGCCCGACATTCACCGGGCACTCCGGGCCGAACTGCCACACGCGCTCTTCCTGGAACGGCGTATCCCCCGGCCAGGTCGGGGTCGCCGTACTCAAGGGCGGGCTGATGTCCCACCACGTTTTTATTGGGTTCATATCAAGGCTCTCGGTCGTGACTGAAGTGAATGATACGAGGGCCAGCCGTGAATTTTCTTGCGAATTCCTGCGACAAGCGGGAAATCTTTCGCACTTAAT
The DNA here is from genome assembly GCF_002028325.1 of Pseudomonas veronii. NCBI lineage: Bacteria > Pseudomonadati > Pseudomonadota > Gammaproteobacteria > Pseudomonadales > Pseudomonadaceae > Pseudomonas > Pseudomonas veronii. Next base: position 5,802,216 of record NZ_CP018420.1, read on the forward strand.
GCGAAGAAGTGACTCATTGACGCTCAGAAATATCGTCAAGCTACGCTGAAGCGTCCACCCGAGCCCAATGTGGGAGGGGGCTTGCCCCCGATAGCAGTGTGTCAGTTGACACATGTGCTAGCTGATCCGCAGCCATCGGGGGCAAGCCCCCTCCCACATTAACTGCACATGGCCTGAGCAGTGGTACTCGCCTGCGCTTCTGGGCATCCCGATGTCGAGTTCAGACCATTGACCCTGCCTGCGACGCTATAGGGTTCGACTCTCGTTCACTTGCCTCGGAGTCATCATGTCCAAGCCCATCACCGTACTGCGCGACACCCACCCCTTGCCGGTCCTGGATGCCTGCAAATGGGAAAAGCTCGAAGGCGACCCGCACACCGTCAACCTCAACGCCTACACCAGCGAAGACGGCAGCAAGATCATGGGCACCTGGATCTGCACACCGGGCAAGTGGTACGTGGAATACGTCAAGTGGGAATACTGCCATTTCCAGGAAGGCTACTGCGTGATCACCCCAGAAGGCCTGGAGCCGATCCACTTGCGCGCGGGGGATATCTTTGTGGTGGAGCCGGGGATGAAGGGGACGTGGGAAGTGGTCGAGACGGTGCGTAAGTATTTTGTGTTTGCCTGAACCGCAATAAATAGTGGCGAGGGAGCAAGCGCCCTCGCCACAGGCGGTATCTATTTGGGCTTGCGGTAGCTGTTGATGATCGCCGAGAAGTCCTTGCCCCCTTCCCCGCGCTGGCTCATCGATTGATACAACTGCTGGGCCACAGCGCCGAGGATCACCGGCTGGTGCGCCTGGCGCGCAGCTTCGGTGGCCAGCCCCAGGTCCTTGAGCATCAGGTCGGCACCGAAACCACCGGTATAACCCCGCGATGACGGCGCGGTTTCGATCACGCCCGGCCACGGGTTGTACGTGTCGGAACTCCAGCAGCGCCCGGTGGAGCTGTTGATGATGCCAGCCAGCACCTGAGTGTCGATGCCCAGCGCATCGCCCAGGGCCATCGCTTCGCTGACGCCGACCATGCTGATGCCCAGCAGCAGGTTGTTGCAGATCTTGGCGATCTGGCCGGTGCCGACGTCGCCGCAACGCACAATGTTGCGGCCCATCTGCGCCAGCACCGGTTGCAGGGTGGCGAACAAGTCCGCGCTGGCGCCGACCATGAAGGTCAGCGTCCCGGCTTGCGCGCCGCCAGTGCCACCGGAGACCGGCGCATCGGCGACGGCCACGCCTTGCTTGGCCGCCGCCGCCGCGACATCGCGGATGGTCTGCGGGTCGATGGTGCTGCAATCCACCGCCGGCACGCCTTGGCCGATACCGGCCAAAACGCCGTCTTCACCCAGCCAGACACTGCGCACATGGGCAGCGGCCGGCAGCATGGTAATCACCAACTCGGCGCCGGTGGCCGCATCGCGCGGTGAACCGCTGATGCTGCCGCCCAGTTCGGCCAGTTCCTTGAGTACCGCCTGGTTCAGGTCGAACAGGTTCAACGCGTGGCCGGCCTTGATCAGGTTGCGGGCCATGGGCGCGCCCATGTTGCCCAAGCCGATAAATGCAATCTTCATGCTCGTCTCCCGGAATCAGCGCAGGTTGATGGTGGTGTTGACGCCATCGTTGACCGTGTCGTCATCGAACCAGCGGCTGGTGACGGTTTTGGTCTGAGTGTAGAACTGCACCACTTGCTTGCCATACGGGCCGAGGTCGCCGAGCTTGGAACCGCGCGAACCGGTGAAGCTGAAGAACGGCACCGGCACCGGGATCGGGATATTGATGCCGACCTGGCCGACGTCGATTTCGCTCTGGAACTTACGCGCCGCCGCCCCGCTCTGGGTGAACAGGCCGGTGCCGTTGCCGAACGGGTTGGCGTTGACCAGCGCGATGGCCTCATCGAGGGTGTCGACTTCCAGCACCACCAGCACCGGGCCGAAGATTTCCTGGGTGTAGATCTGCATGTCGGTGGTCACGCCCGAGAACAGCGTCGGGCCGACGAAGTTGCCTTGCTCGAGGCCCGGCACCTGGACGTCACGCCCGTCCAGCTCCAGCTTGGCGCCTTCTTTCACGCCGCTTTCGATCAGTTCCAGGATGCGCGCCTTGGCACGCTTGGAAATCACCGGGCCGACATCCGTGCCCGCTTCGCTGCCGGCATTGACCTTGAGCTTCTGCGCCAGCGCCTTCAGATCGGGCAGCCATTGCTTGGAAGCGCCCACCAGCACCACCACCGAAGTGGCCATGCAACGCTGGCCCGCCGCGCCGAAACCGGCACCGACCAGGGCGTTGAGGGTGTGTTCGCGGTTGGCATCCGGCAGCACCACCGCATGGTTCTTGGCACCCATCATCGATTGCACGCGCTTGCCGTGTTTGCCGGCCAGGTCGTACACATGGGTGCCCACGGCGGTCGAACCGACGAACGACACGGCCTTGATGTCTTTATGCGTGCAGAGCGCATCCACCACGTCCTTGCCGCCGTGTACCACGTTGAGCACGCCGGCCGGCACACCGGCTTCCAGCGCCAGCTCCACCAGCAGCATCGTGGACAGCGGGTCTTGCTCGGAAGGCTTGAGGACGAAGGTGTTACCGCAGGCAATCGCCATCGGGAACATCCACAGCGGAATCATCGCCGGGAAGTTGAACGGAGTAATCCCGGCGCACACGCCGATGGGTTGGCGCAGGGTGTAGGTATCGACACCGCCGGCGACGTTTTCAGCGAACTCGCCCATTTGCAGGGTGCCGATGGAGCAGGCGTGCTCCACCACTTCCAGGCCACGGAAAATATCGCCCTCGGCATCGGCAATGGTCTTGCCCTGCTCGGCGCTGAGGACCACGGCGATGCGCTTGGAGTGCTCGCGGATCAAGGCTTGCAGCTTGAGCATGATACGCATGCGTGCGCCGATCGGGGTCAGCTTCCAGGTCTGGAAGGCACGATGGGCGGCGTCGATGGCAGCGTTGACTTCTTCAGCGGTGGCAAACGGGACTTTGGCCAGCACTTGCTGGGTCGCCGGGTTGACGATGTCTTGCCAGTGGGTGGTCTTGGACTCGACCCATTCACCGTTGATCAACAACTTGACCTGTTGCACGGAAATATCGGCAGATGCGTTCATGTGGTCTCCAATTTGTATTTATAGGCAGAGAACCAAGGCGTTGAATCGCCTTGAGGATGAGGCGTTCGGACTGTTTTTGGAGTATAGATGTGCAAACTTCTAATAAGAACGCACATAAAAGCCGGTCCAATATGCAAAAAAACATCACATCACTGGGTTCCCTGAACTGGGACGACCTGAAGTTTTTCCTCGAAGTGGCCCGCACCCGCAAGGCCAGCGTCGCCGCCAAGCGGCTGGCGGTGGACTACACCACCGTGTCGCGGCGCATCAGTTCACTGGAAGTATCACTCGGCACCCTGCTGTTCGAAAAATCCCGGACCAGCGGTTTCGTCCTCACCAACGAAGGCCAGCGCTTGCTCGGCTACGCCGAATCCATCGAAAGCACCTTGCACATGGCCTGCGAACAAGTCTCCGGCTCCGGCGTGGCGCTGTCCGGGCATGTCCGCATGGGCTGCACCGAAGGCTTCGGCAGCTTCTTCGTCACCCCGCAGTTGAGCCACTTCGTCGACACCTACCCGGCGATCTCGGTCGACATCCTGCCCCTGCCCCACTTCATCAGCCTGTCCAAGCGCGAAGCCGACATCGTCATCGCCCTGGAACGCCCGGAACACGGGCCGTATGTGTGCTGCAAACTGTGCGACTACAAGTTGCAGCTGTACGCGACCCAGGACTACCTCGACCAACACCCACCCATCCACCGCCCGACGGATCTGGCCGAGCATCCGTTCATCAGCTACGTCGACGACCTGGCCTTCAGCTCGGAGCTGTTGTACCTGGCCAACGTAGTCCCCGGCGCCAGCGCCAGCCTGCGCAGCACCAGCGTGATCGCGCAGTACGTGGCGGCGCAGCAAGGACGGTCGATGGCGATTCTGCCGTGCTTTTTGGCGGCGCAGGATCCACGGTTACTGCCGGTGCTCGGGGAGCAGATTGCGGTTACGCGGCAGTTTTGGATGTATTGCCGGGAGGACTTGAGGAAGTTGAAACGGATTACGTTGTTGTGGGACTACATCAGGGAAGTGACGGAGCAGAATCGGGGGTTGTTGATGGGGGAGACGCGGGAGATGCGGTTTGCGGATTAAAGGGCCAGCAACGACGATTCGCTTTAAATTGCAGGACGATTCCTAGAGAATCTCCACCCTATTGCGCCTTAGGGTTCGAGTCACTAGCCTCCGTACTTCGCTGAAATCAGCGAACGGGTTTAGCGACCCGAACCCGGACACAGCCCCCAACGGCAGGAGCTTTGTGCTCTTCGTTCTCGTGTTATGGCGGCTGTGCGTGGGAGATCTTCGGGTCTGCCGGGTCCTGGGTCCGGTTCGCTAACCTGCGTACAGCTGCCACCCTTTCATGTTTAGCGACATGAATGGGTGGTTCCTAAAACTCCCAGGTATAGATCATGACCAAAATCGTCCCCGATCCACCGCTTTCTGCCTTCACCACCCTCGGCGTCGTCACCTTCGGCGACTACGGCGAAAACGAAAAACCACTGTTCCGCGTCAACGCGGGCATGCCGCTCGGCGAAGCGCTGGAACACGCCTCTACCCTGCTTTACTACGCCAAGAAACTCGCGATGGAAGCCGCCATGGATGTGCGCGGCGAGCAATACGCCTGGGCGGCGCATTATCTGTGTGAGATGGGCAAGGCGGTGGTGGATGACTTGACGCAGGCGCTGACGCCGAGCAGTTAAGCGAACACTGTACAAATGTGGGAGGGGGCTTGCCCCCGATAGCGGTCGGTCAGACAGATGCATGCTGACTGACACACCGCTATCGGGGGCAAGCCCCCTCCCACATTTGATTGCATTTCACGCATTGGAATGGGCGAAGTCGCTTAGTCGGTACTTACCACAATCGACACCCGCCGATTCTCGGTGCGCCCTGCGGCGGTGTCGTTGGCGGCCACCGGCTGGCTGCTGCCCAGGCCGCGCAGTTGGATATTTTCCTCCTTCATCCCCACGCGGGTCAGCACCGTGGCCACGCTTTTGGCGCGGCGCAGGGACAGTTGCTGGTTATAGCTCTCTTTGCCCGAGGCGTCGGTGTGGCCGTCTACCCGCACGCGGTCGATGCCCACGCCCAGCAATGCCTTGCCGATGCGCTCGACAATGACCGTGCTGGGGGCGTTGAGGCTTTCGACGTCGCTGCCGAACAGCACTTTGCCCGACAGGCCGAACGCCCAGCCGTCGTCGGTCAGTTCGAAGCCTTGTTGCTTGAGGACGGCGACTTGCGCCGGGCTCAGGCCTTTGGGAGGGGGTGTCTGGCAGCCGCTCAGGGCCAGCAGGGCCACAAATAAGGTGATAAACACAACGCGTGCAGTCGAGAACAAGGGATCAACTCCTGTGGTGAACGTTGACGACGGGGAGCTCCGCCTCCGCCGTTTGCTGGCCGCCCAGTGACAACCGTTTGGCCTGGTACATCGCCGCATCGGCGGCGTTGAGCAGGGCGCCGGGGGTGACGCCATGATCGGGGTAGATGGCGATGCCGATACTCAGGGAGGTCAACACGTGGGTGTCGCCCGGCACCGGGATCGGTATGTCCATGCTGGCAATGATCTTGTCGGCGATGCGCTGGGCATCTTCTAGTTTGTGCAGCGGCGAGAGCAGGATGGCGAACTCGTCGCCGCCCAGGCGTGCCACCAGGTCGTCTTCGCGCAATTGCGCGCGCACGCGCGTGGCAACCGCCACCAGCACCGCATCGCCGGCGGCGTGACCGAAGTTGTCGTTGATGTCTTTGAAGCGGTCACTGTCGAGAAACAGCACCGCCACCCGCTCGTTGGCCTTGGCGGCGCTGCGCAGGGCACGGATCAGGCGGCCTTCGAAGAACGCGCGGTTGGGCAGGCCGGTCAGGCTGTCGTGATTGGCCTGGTGGGCAAGGCTTTCGTTTTCGCTTTGCAGGTGGTTTTGCCAGGCTTGCATTTCTTCCAGCAGGGCATTGAAGTCGTTGCCCAGGCTGTCGAGTTCGGCGATTTGTGCCCGTGGCACGCGGCGGTCGAAGTCGCGCTCGATGCGCGCGGCGTGGGCCACCGCCGCGAGGCTATGCAACGGCCCGGTAATCCCCTGCAACAGGCGCCGCGCCAAATGCACGGCGACCCAGGCGCTGAGGACGGTGCAGATCAGAATCCCGGCCAGGCCGCTGAGCAAAAAGCGCAACAGGCTGCCGCCGTGACCGGTCAGGTGAATGCTGCCGATGGTGCGCCCCTGGTGAACGATCGGCTGGCTGATCGGCTGTTCGAGCAGCGAATGAGCCAGTTGCAGCTCGACCCGGGACAACATCCCGGTGTCCGGCCGCAGCCACTGCGCCAGCAGCCGGCCGTTGGCGTCGAAGACTTGGGCCTGGGCCACTTCTTCGGTGGAGGCGATCAGGCTGAGGGCTTCGGTGGCCGCCGCACGGTCGTTGAACACCACCGCCGCTTCCACGGTGTAATTGATGGAGCGTGCGATCAGGTGCAGGTTGTGCTCGGCATACACGCGCAGCGCCAGCACCCCGAGCAAGGTCAGGGACACACTGGCCAGCGTCACCGCCACCAACGCCAGGATCAAGTGCCCGCGGCCGATGACCGAGCGCAGGGTCGGTTGCGCTTTCGTCCATCTCATGACGCAGGCGCTCGACGGCGCGACAGCTGCAACACGCTGGGGTGAATACGCACGCCGCTGCGGGCCACGGAGTCGAGGTTGACCTCGAACGACACCTGCTCATCGCCCACCCGCAGGCAGAACAGACTGCCGACGGTGCATTGGTCGCCGCCTTCGCTGATGCTCAGCACCGGGTGGCCCATCAATGACGCAAACAAGCGGCTGCGCTCATCAGTATTGAGTTCGCCGATGTACACAGCGTCGCAGGCATTGACGATATCGGGGTTGTCGGCCAGCAGGCGCTGCACCACCACCGGGCGACCGGTGGCTTGGGTGGTGCCTTTGACCAGGTCGTCGGTGTATTGGGTCGGCCCGACGACGCACAGGCGCAGTTGCGCCGGTTCCACCGGCCAGCGCGCATAACTGAGGATACCCAGCACCACCTGGGTCACCGCCTGGGCACGGGAGTCGGCCATGCCCACGGGGCTGGCCGTCTGGGCAAAAGCACGCGGCGCGAGCAGGCACAGCACGGCCACCAGTAACATGCGTCTCCAGCTCAAGCGATGCTCTGTGGACGAGACAGCCACGTTCATGCAGCGATTCTCTCAGGTGTCAACGAGGGGTGATGCCGCAACGATAGCACAGCGGCGGAAAGCCCCGCGAGGCTACGCCTCGAAGGGTCCCGCTATTTTTTCAGAAAAATATGACACTCAAATCCGAAATACCAAATGACCGATCAGTCAGGTTTCCCGGGCTCATGCCCCAACTCCAGCATCAACCCGCTCAAGCGCTTGACCTTGCGCCGCACGGCTTCTTCGAACACCCCGCCGCGTGGCTCGATCAGGCTGAACCAGCGCTTGGCGCGGGTGATGCCGGTGTAGATCAGTTCTTTGGTGAGCACCGGGTTCAGCGCGTCCGGCAGGATCAACGCGGTGTGGGTGAACTCGGAGCCCTGGGATTTGTGCACGGTCATGGCGTACACGGTTTCCACATCGTTGAGCCGGCTGGGCAGCACAAAGCGCACGCCGCCCTGGCCGTCGTTACGCGGGAAGGCCACGCGCAACACGTGGGGGCCGCCGGCGCTTTCGGGCAATTTCAGGGCGATGCCGATGTCGCCGTTCATCAGGCCCAGTCCGTAATCGTTGCGGGTCATCAGCACCGGGCGGCCTTCGTACCACTGCTCGTCGCCGTCGATCAGCCGCGCTTTGCGCAAGGCGGCGGTGATGCGCAGGTTCAGCCCTTCCACGCCCCAAGGGCCCTTGCGCACGGCGCAGAGCAGTTGGAAGGCGTCGAAGGCGTGCAGCAGTTGTTGCGCCCAATGGGTCCAGGCGGGGTCGTCACGCGGGGTGTCGAGAGACGGGCGCGCGGCGTGCAGCAGGTTCAGGTAGGCACGGTAGCCCTCGGCGCCATCGCCCGGCCCGTCCAGCACCAGGCGTTCCAATGCGTGGTCGTGTTCGCCCTTGAGGCTGACGCAGAACAAGTCGCGGTGGCTGCCCGCGGCCAGTAACCGTCGGGCTTCTTCGGCGTTCTGCTGGTTGACCCAACGCGCCAGTTGGCCGATGCCGCTGCCTTCGCCGAAGCGCCGCGAGTAGCGCAGCATCACCACTTGCTGGGCCAGCGGATGGCTGCCGTCGCGGTCTTCCTGCAGGCCGCTGTTGCCCAGGTCTTCACCGCTGACCGCTTGCAGCCATCGGCGGGTGTCGGCGCTGTACCAGCCGGCCTCGGCGTCGCGGCACAGGTCGCCGAGTACGGCGCCAGCCTCGACCGAGGCGAGTTGGTCCTTGTCGCCCAGCAGCACCAAGCGTGCGTGGGGCGGCAAGGCATCAAGCAGGTTGGCCATCATTTCCAGGTCGATCATCGAGGCTTCATCCACCACCAGCACATCCAGCGGCAATGGATTGCCCAGGTGATGACGGAAGTGGCGGGTGCCCGGGCGGCTGCCGAGCAGGCGGTGGACGGTGGTGACCTGGGTCGGGATTTTTTCCCGCACGTCGTCAGGCACATTCAACGACAGCACTTGCTGGCTGATGGACTCGGTAAGCCGTGCGGCGGCTTTACCGGTGGGCGCCGCCAGACGAATGCGCAACGGGCTGCCGGCTTCCACGGCCGGCGCCTGCAACAGCGCGAGCAAGCGCACCACGGTGGTGGTCTTGCCGGTGCCGGGGCCGCCGGTGACGATACTGAACGCCCCGCGAGTGGCCAGGGCGCAGGCGAGTTTCTGCCAGTCGATCACGCCATCGGGCGGCGCTTGGTCGAACAGGCCGTTCAGGCGCTGGGGCAGATCGGCGGCGAGGCTTTCTGCTGTGGCCAGGCGCAGGCGCAAGGCCGTGTCGATGCGTCGTTCGTAGGTCCAATAGCGGCGCAGGTACAAGCGTTTGCCAGACAGCACCAACGGGCGACTTTGTGCGGCCTCGCTGCCGTCGACGGCCAACGCGACCAAGGGGCTGGCGGCCAGGGCGTGGCACCAATGCGCGCCGTCCAGGCCCGCGAGCAGTTGCGACGGCAGCAGCATGGTGCCGGTTTGCAGGTCGCCTTCCGGCGGCAGGGACAGGGCGAAATCCGGTGCTTTGAGGGTCTCGAACAGGTCCAGGCACACATGGCCGTGGCCCAGTTGATGGCTGGTCAGGGCCGCGGCCAGCAACACCAAGGGGTCGGCCTGCGGGTCGAGTTCGTGCAGAAAGCCGACGAACGCCTTATCCAGCGCGCGCAGCCAGCCACGCTCGACCCAACGTTCGAACAGTTGCACCAGATCGGCGGCGCGGCTGAGGGGCATCAGTGCCTCCAGCGGTAACGGCGACAGGCTCATAGCAACACTCCTTGTTCCCAGGCGGGCTCAGCCCTGGGCGGTAACGATTGGCCTTGGAACATCAGGTCCAGGCTCTCGATCAGCGCCCGTGGCGGCCGCGTGAAGTACGCCCCCTGGCTGGCGGCCCGAGTGCCGCGCAGGAACAGATAGAGCGCGCCGCCGACATGGCGGTCGTAGTCGTAATCCGGCAGGCGCGCCTTGAGTTGGCGATGCAGGGCCAGCAGGTAAAGCACGTATTGCAGGTCGTACCGATGCTCAAGGATCGACTGTTCCATGGCGTCCTGGGTGTAGGCCGAATCATCGGGGCCGAGCCAGTTGGATTTGTAGTCGGCCACGTAGTAACGGCCGTCGTGCTCGAAGGTCAGGTCGATGAAGCCTTTGAACATGCCGTTGAGCAACACCGGTTCCGCTGCGACGCGGGAGACGCCGTTGTGGGTGTACTGGCACACCAGCTTGTCGAGGGCGAGCACGTCGACTCTATGGCTGGCGAACCAGAACTCCATTTCGATCTGGTAGTGCTGCAGGCCGCTGAGCGTGACCTGATCGTTGTCCAGCGGCAGCGGTGTTTGCAGCAGATGGCCGAGCCAACCGCTGAGGGTGATGATCCAGCCTTCCCAGTTGCGGCGGTTGCAGCGCGCGCCCACGGCCTTTTCGATAGCCTGCGGGGTCACGTCGAAGCCGTCTTCGCCCGCCCACTCCAGCAGGCCATGGAGGAAGGTGCCGGGGTTAGGGCCGCGTGGGAAACGGTGAATATCGCTGCCGGACGCAGCCGCTTCACGCGGTGCGTCAGGGTCGAGGCGTTCGTCGTCGAACAGCTTCTGGGCTTGCGGGCTTTCCGGCGCTTCAAGGTTGGCGGCGCTCATGCTGTCGCCGATGCGCAAGGCGCTGTAGGACGCGATCCACCAGTTTTCCGCAGCCTTGCGTTTGGGCAGCAAGGGCGCGAGCAGCGTGGCTTCGTTACGCGGCGGGTGGAAGACGCTGGCGTGGGCTTCGGGCATCGGCGCGTAATGCACGGCGGCACAGCCTGCCTGCAGGTCCAGCAACCAGCGCGCCAGGCCGGCGGACTCCGCCAACGCGGCGCCGGCGCCGAGCAAATAGCCCAGCGCCGACAGGTGCAGCACCGAGCTGCTGTTGTTGCCGCGCTTGAGGTCGGCAATGCCCAGCCAGCACGCATGTTTGGCGCGGGTCAGGGCGACGTAGAACAGACGCAGGTCTTCCGCCAAGCGCTCGTCATCGGCCTGGGCGATCAACTCGGTGGTCGGGCGCAAGCTAACCTGCGACTTGCCGTTGGCATCGTGGTAATGCAGCGGCAAGCGGCTGCCATCCACCGGTTTGGCCGAGCAGATGAAGGGCAGGAACACCAGGTCGTATTCCAGGCCCTTGGATTTGTGGATGGTCACCACCTTGACCAGTTGCTCGTCGCTTTCCAGGCGCAGGATCTGTTCTTCACCGGCCTGCCCCGACAGCGCGAGGTGTTCGGCCAGGTGGCGGATCAAGGCCTGTTCGCCGTCCAGTTCGGAGGCCGCCTGTTGCAGCAGTTCGCTGAGGTGCAACAGGTTGGTCAGCACGCGCTCGCCATCGCTGCGGGCGATCAGGGTTTGCGGCAGTTTGAAGTCGTGAAGCAGGCGACGCAGCATCGGCAGCACGCCTTGGCTGCGCCAGATCGCGCGGTAGCCACGGAACTGCATCACACGGCTTTCCCACGCCAGTTCGTCCTGGTTCAGACGCTCAAGTTCCGGCAGTGACAGGTTCAAGGTGACGCAAGCCAGCGCGGCGCGCAGCGGGCGTTCGACGTCCGGTTCGGCACAGGCCTTGAGCCAGGCCAGCAGGTCGTGCGCCTCTTGGGCGGCGAACACCGAGTCCTTGTCCGACAGGTACACGCTGCGCACGCCACGGGCGGCCAACTCACCGCGCACGGCTTGGGCTTCCTTACCGTCGCGCACGAGGATGGCGATGTCCGACGGCAACACGCCATCGAAGCTACCGTCGGCGTGTAGGAAACCAGCGCGGCCTTGCTGCCCGCCGTTGAGCAATTCGACAATCTGTGTGGCGCAGGCAGCCGCCAGTTGCTGGCGATAAACCGCGTTGGAAATCGGCTGATCGGTGGGCAGGTGCCAGAGGTTCAGCGCGGGCAGCGTCTGACCCTCGACCTGCAGTTGCTCCTTGCGGCCTTGGGACAGCACCGGCTGGAACGGCACCGGGTTTTCGCCACTCGGCTTACGGAACAGAAACGCGCCACGCCCGGTTTCCGCACGCTGGAACACATGGTTGACCGCCTCGACCATCGCGTGGCTGGAGCGGAAGTTGGTGCCCAGGGTGTGATGCCGGCCGGTGGTGGATTGGCGCGCGCGCAGGTAGGTGTAGATGTCGGCGCCACGGAAGGCGTAGATCGCCTGCTTGGGGTCGCCGATCAGGAACAGGCCGCTGTCGAGGTGGTTTTCTTCGATGCGGTAGATGCTGTCGAAGATGCTGTATTGCACCGGGTCGGTGTCCTGGAACTCGTCGATCAGGGCGACCGGGAACTGTTCGCGGATCACGCTCGCCAGACGCTCGCCGCCGTCGCTTTGCAGGGCGGCGTTGAGGCGGATCAGCATGTCGTCGAAGCCCATTTCGGCGCGCCGGCGTTTTTCATCTTCGAAGCGTTTGCCGACCCACGCGGCGGCGTGTTGCAACACGGCGGCGTCGGGGGTGGGCAGCGCATCCAGGCTGGCCTTGAGGCTGGCCATGGCGTCGATGCCCGGGTGGTGCGGCGGCTCGCCCTTCCAGGCTTCGGCCATGCCGTCCGGGGTCAGGCGGGTGAAGCCGGTGCCGATGTCCAGTTGTTCGAGGGATTCGTCCGCGGCCCAGGCGCTGATCTTTTCGAACCAGGGTTCGAAGTAACGCGCTTGCATCTTGCGCCCATCGACGGCTTTGGCGGCGACGGCTTGCAGGCAGATCTCGCGCAACTCGTCGGCCCATTGCTGCCACGGCGCCTTGAGGGCGACCAGGGCGGCGCGGCGTTCTTGCAGGCACGCAGCGATCAACTCGGCCGGCTCGCGGCTTTCGCCGCTGGGCCGTTCGCTGCCGAACAGCGCACGCACCCGTGGCATCAGCGCGGCCGGGCCACCCCAGTTGTTGCGCACCCAGTTGAGCGCATCGTCGTGCATCGGGTAGCAAAACAGCCGCCAGTAGTCGCGTAGCACTTCGCCGAGCAGGTCGCTGTGGTCGGTTTCCAGGGTCTGGGTGAACAGGCTGCCGCTGTCAAAGGCGTGTTCGCGCAGCATGCGCTGGCACCAACTGTGGATGGTCGAAACGGCGGCTTCGTCCATCCATTGCGCGGCGATGTCCAGACGGTTGGCACAGGCCGGCCATTGCGCAGGCGGGTATTGATCGCGCAGTTCGGCGATCAGGGCGTCGGGCTGTTGGATCTCATCGCGAAAGAACCGCGCGGCTTCGGCCAGGCGGATGCGGATGCGTTCGCGCAGTTCCTTGGTGGCGGCGTCGGTGAAGGTCACCACGAGGATCTGCGGCGGCAGCAGTTCGCGGCCGAAGCCGGCGTCATCGCCACCGTGGCCGAGCACCAGGCGCAGGTACAGGGCGGAAATGGTGAAGGTCTTGCCGGTGCCGGCGCTGGCTTCAATCAGCTGGCTGCCTTTGAGCGGGAAGGCCAGGGCCAAGGGTTTACTGCTCATGCGCCGGCCTCCTCGCCAGTGAGTGATCGCCAGGCGGCGTTGATCAGGGGCCGGTACAAGGTTTCGCACCAGCCTTCGAATGCTTCGCTGGCCACCAGGGCCGCATAGTCGGGGAATTGCCGGGTCAGCGCGGGGGTTTCGCGGCGCTCGCCATCAGTGTTGATGCCATCACCTTCGTAGGCTTTGCTCGCGGCCGCCGCAGCTTTGGCCGGGTCGGTCTGACCGAGCCAGGCGAACGCAGTTTTAACCGCGACGGGCAGCGGTTTGGCCATGCCGACGTGCCAGGCCAGCAGCAGGTCGCCGAGGATGTCCTGGGCGCTGGAGGGTTCCAACGGGGCCAGCAACAAGGTGTCGTCGCTGGCCACCAGCGCGGTACTCAACGGCAGGCCGCAGGCACAGGCCACCAAGTGGTTGACCCACGGGCGAATCAGCCGATGCCACTTGCGGGTCTTGATCGAGCCGATGCTGTTGGGGATGGTGGTGACGCTCAACAATCCGCCATCACTGCGCCGATGCAGGCCGCTGATCCAGCCTTCGAGCTGAATGCCTTGATGCTCGAAACTGATCGGTTCCGCGCCGATGTGCGGAGTGGGCCAGAGGGCCAGCAGTTGTTGATAGCGTTGCAGCAGGCCGGGCAAGGGCTCGATCAGTTCGTTGCGCAGACACTCGCCGAAACCAACCATCGGCAGCAGGCCGCTGCCTTGCAGGCGACGGGCCTGGGCGGTGAGCGCCTGGTCGACATGATCGGGCTGGCTCAGCGCGGCGTTCAGCAGGCTGTCGCTCAGGCTGTAGCGTTGCAGGGCGTCGAGGACAAAGGGTTCCTCATCGGCCAGCGGCACTTCGGCAGCCTCGAAGAATACTTTCAGACGCTGGCTGAAGAAGTGTTTGACCGGGTTGCGCAGGAAGTCCTGCAACTGGCCGAGGCTCAGGGGTTCTTCCTGTCGATGGGCCGCCAGTTCGGTGTTGTCTGGCGGCGCATCCGTGACTTCGTGCAACAACTGCCATTCGCGGGCGTAGCTGAACAGCGGGTCGCCGGCGTGGAAATAGCGCGCGCTGAAGGGTTGGAGCGGGTGTTCCTGGGTCATCGCGTCAAGCAGCGGTGCGTCGCTTTGGCTTGACTGCCAGCCGCTGGCGAGATGATCACGCAGTTGGCCGATCAATACCGATGCCGGGCGCTCGCTGTTGTCGCGAATGCTGCGGCCGACCCAGCTGATGTAGAGCTGGTCGCGGGCTGACAACAGGGCTTCAAGCAGCAGGTAGCGGTCGTCTTCGCGGCGTGAGCGGTCGCCGGGGCGATAGTCGCTGCCCATCAGGTCGAAATCCAGCGGTGGTTGGGCGCGTGGGTAGTCACCGTCATTCATGCCGAGCAGGCAGACCAGCTTGAACGGGATCGCGCGCATCGGCATCAGGGTGCAGAAATTGACAGCTCCGGCGAGGAAGCGCTGGGACAGGCGCCCTTGGTCGAGACCGGCTAGCCACGCTTCGCGGACTACGGTGAGCGGTAACTCGTCCTGCAGGCCGACGGATTCGCAGGTTTCCAGCCAGGTTTCGCGGAGCTGTTCGAGCTGGCCCAACAGGTAGTCGTCGTGTTCGCTGCTGGGCAGGAAAAACAGCTGCATCAAGCGTTGCAGGCGCTCGCCCCATTCTTGCGGAGCCGCAGGTTGCGACAAGGCTTGGTGGGCGTCGCTGAGTGCGTCGAGTAACGCGACCAGCGGGCCGATCAAGGCGGCGTCGAGGCCGCCGATTTCGTCGTAGGGCTCGATGCCGTCACAGGCGACACCCGTGCCCACGGCATAACCGAGCAGCATACGGCGCAAACCAAATCGCCAGCTGTTTTGCTCCAGCTCGTGGGGCAGGCCAAGACCGGCGCGCTGTTCGGCATTGAGGCCCCAGCGGATGCCGGCGCCTTCGATCCAGCGATGCAGCGTCGGCAGGTCGCGCTCCTTGATGGCGAAGCGTTCGCGCAGGGCCGGGACGTCGAGCAGGTCGAGGATTTCACTGACCGGGAAGCGGCTGTCGGGGAGCTTGAGCAGGTGTTCGACGGCGATCAACAGCGGGTCGCGGCCGCGTTGGCCCTGGTCGGTGAGGGTGAAGGGGATGAAGCGCGGATCATTGCGGTCCAACTGGCCGAACACCGCGCGAATGTGCGGCGCGTAACTGTCGACGTCGGGGACCATGACGATGATGTCGCGGGGACGCAACGCCGGATCGGCGCTGAAGCGTTGGAGCAATTGGTCGTGGAGGATTTCCACTTCGCGTTGGGCGCTGTGGGCGATGTGAAAGCGGATCGAGGTATCGCGCTGCAGATCGACGGCGGGCCAGAGGTCGCGGGTTTCGTTGAGCGGGCGCAGTTCGAGGATATCGTCCTGGAGCTGGTTGAGCAGTGTGGTCGGTTCGCCGTCGCTGAACAGGTCGATGCGGCCGTCGCGGAAGGCTGCGCGGTAGCTGTTGGGATCGTCGTAGCTGTCGAGCAGGCTGATGTAGTCGCGACCTTGTTTGCCCCAGGCGGCGAGCAACGGGTGAGCATGCTGGTGCAAGGTTTGCGGGTCGATGGTGACCGGCATGCCGGCTTTGCGTGCCTGGCGTTTGTATTCGTTACGCAGCAAGTCCTTGTCGGCCACGATGTCGGACCAATGGTGGCGACAGGGGTTGTGGACGCAGAGCAGGACCTGACTGAAGCGCGCCAGGCCGGCGAGCGCTTCGAGTGCTTGGGCGGGCAATGAGGAAATGCCGAAAACAATCACTCGGGAAGGCAGCCCTGGCGGCGCTTGCTCAAGGCTATTGATCCGTTCGATAAAGCGCTGATGCACACCGGCACGGCTTTGCGCCATGCCGGCTTCGCCCACATCCAGCAATAGGGCGCGCCATAACTCGGCTTGCCAGCAGTTGGCGGGGTCGAGGGGTTTGGATTCGCCGCGGCCGTTACGCAGTTGATGGCGGCCGGCGGCCCAATCTTCCAGCCAGTCGGCGCGGTAGACCTGGTATTGGTCGAACAGGTCGGCCAATCGCTCGGCGAGTTGGTAGCGTTTGCGCAGATCGGAGTCGTCCGTGAGGAAGCGCTGCAGCGGCTCGAAGTGCGGTTGATTGATCAGCTCGGGGAGCAGGCGCATCAGACGCCAGGTCAGCGGGGCTTTATCGAGCAGGGATTTGGGCGGGATTTCGTCGCGCCCCAGGACCATGCGATAGAGCTGCCACATGAAGCTGCCGGGCAGTTGCACGTCGATCGCCGCAGCAATGCCGCAGCCGCCCATGTCGTCATCTTCCGGATCTTCGGCCAGGGCCAGCTTGAGCCATTGGGCGATGCCGTTGCTCTGGACCAGGGCGATTTCATTTTCCAGAGGGGCCAGGGGATAACGGCGCATCCAACTGACCACCAGGCTGCGCAGTTCGTCCAGGCGGTTACCGTGAACCACCATGAATCCTGCGCTGAGAGGCATCGCATCCGGCATAACGGCTTCCTTGGCAAAAGCAAAATCGAGGCATGGACTTTAGCACTGAAGGCCGTCCGATGAGCCACTTGACCCTTTCCGATCGCCCAAAACAAAACCCCTGTCTGCGTAAGCAAACAGGGGTTCTGGAATTTAATCTTGACGATGACCTACTCTCACATGGGGAAACCCCACACTACCATCGGCGATGCATCGTTTCACTGCTGAGTTCGGGATGGGATCAGGTGGTTCCAATGCTCTATGGTCGTCAAGAAATTCGGGTACTGAGTCGTGGCCAGCTGGCCTCGCTTCAGCAAATTGGGTATGTGATAGTTTTCGGTGTTTTGTAAGAGTCGAACTTTCGGTTCGTTTCGTCTTCACACACCGCAATCTGGTCTCTTTCGAGTTCGCAAATTGCTTGGGTGTTATATGGTCAAGCCTCACGGGCAATTAGTATTGGTTAGCTCAACGCCTCACAGCGCTTACACACCCAACCTATCAACGTCGTAGTCTTCGACGGCCCTTCAGGGGACTCAAGGTCCCAGTGAGATCTCATCTTGAGGCTAGTTTCCCGCTTAGATGCTTTCAGCGGTTATCTATTCCGAACATAGCTACCCGGCAATGCCACTGGCGTGACAACCGGAACACCAGAGGTTCGTCCACTCCGGTCCTCTCGTACTAGGAGCAGCCCCTCTCAAATCTCAAACGTCCACGGCAGATAGGGACCGAACTGTCTCACGACGTTCTAAACCCAGCTCGCGTACCACTTTAAATGGCGAACAGCCATACCCTTGGGACCGGCTTCAGCCCCAGGATGTGATGAGCCGACATCGAGGTGCCAAACACCGCCGTCGATATGAACTCTTGGGCGGTATCAGCCTGTTATCCCCGGAGTACCTTTTATCCGTTGAGCGATGGCCCTTCCATACAGAACCACCGGATCACTAAGACCTACTTTCGTACCTGCTCGACGTGTCTGTCTCGCAGTCAAGCGCGCTTTTGCCTTTATACTCTACGACCGATTTCCGACCGGTCTGAGCGCACCTTCGTACTCCTCCGTTACTCTTTAGGAGGAGACCGCCCCAGTCAAACTACCCACCATACACTGTCCTCGATCCGGATAACGGACCTGAGTTAGAACCTCAAAGTTGCCAGGGTGGTATTTCAAGGTTGGCTCCACGCGAACTGGCGTCCACGCTTCAAAGCCTCCCACCTATCCTACACAAGCAAATTCAAAGTCCAGTGCAAAGCTATAGTAAAGGTTCACGGGGTCTTTCCGTCTAGCCGCGGATACACTGCATCTTCACAGCGATTTCAATTTCACTGAGTCTCGGGTGGAGACAGCGCCGCCATCGTTACGCCATTCGTGCAGGTCGGAACTTACCCGACAAGGAATTTCGCTACCTTAGGACCGTTATAGTTACGGCCGCCGTTTACCGGGGCTTCGATCAAGAGCTTCGCGTTAGCTAACCCCATCAATTAACCTTCCGGCACCGGGCAGGCGTCACACCCTATACGTCCACTTTCGTGTTTGCAGAGTGCTGTGTTTTTAATAAACAGTCGCAGCGGCCTGGTATCTTCGACCGGCATGAGCTTACGGAGCAAGTCCTTCACCCTCACCGGCGCACCTTCTCCCGAAGTTACGGTGCCATTTTGCCTAGTTCCTTCACCCGAGTTCTCTCAAGCGCCTTGGTATTCTCTACCCAACCACCTGTGTCGGTTTGGGGTACGGTTCCTGGTTACCTGAAGCTTAGAAGCTTTTCTTGGAAGCATGGCATCAACCACTTCGTCATCTAAAAGATAACTCGTCATCAGCTCTCGGCCTTAGAATCCCGGATTTACCTAAGATTCCAGCCTACCACCTTAAACTTGGACAACCAACGCCAAGCTGGCCTAGCCTTCTCCGTCCCTCCATCGCAATAACCAGAAGTACAGGAATATTAACCTGTTTTCCATCGACTACGCTTTTCAGCCTCGCCTTAGGGACCGACTAACCCTGCGTCGATTAACGTTGCGCAGGAAACCTTGGTCTTTCGGCGTGGGTGTTTTTCACACCCATTATCGTTACTCATGTCAGCATTCGCACTTCTGATACCTCCAGCAAGCTTCTCAACTCACCTTCACAGGCTTACAGAACGCTCCTCTACCGCATCACTTACGTGATACCCGTAGCTTCGGTGTATGGTTTGAGCCCCGTTACATCTTCCGCGCAGGCCGACTCGACTAGTGAGCTATTACGCTTTCTTTAAAGGGTGGCTGCTTCTAAGCCAACCTCCTAGCTGTCTAAGCCTTCCCACATCGTTTCCCACTTAACCATAACTTTGGGACCTTAGCTGACGGTCTGGGTTGTTTCCCTTTTCACGACGGACGTTAGCACCCGCCGTGTGTCTCCCATGCTCGGCACTTGTAGGTATTCGGAGTTTGCATCGGTTTGGTAAGTCGGGATGACCCCCTAGCCGAAACAGTGCTCTACCCCCTACAGTGATACATGAGGCGCTACCTAAATAGCTTTCGAGGAGAACCAGCTATCTCCGAGCTTGATTAGCCTTTCACTCCGATCCACAGGTCATCCGCTAACTTTTCAACGGTAGTCGGTTCGGTCCTCCAGTTAGTGTTACCCAACCTTCAACCTGCCCATGGATAGATCGCCCGGTTTCGGGTCTATTCCCAGCGACTAGACGCCCTATTAAGACTCGCTTTCGCTACGCCTCCCCTATTCGGTTAAGCTCGCCACTGAAAATAAGTCGCTGACCCATTATACAAAAGGTACGCAGTCACCTAACAAGTAGGCTCCCACTGCTTGTACGCATACGGTTTCAGGATCTATTTCACTCCCCTCTCCGGGGTTCTTTTCGCCTTTCCCTCACGGTACTAGTTCACTATCGGTCAGTCAGTAGTATTTAGCCTTGGAGGATGGTCCCCCCATATTCAGACAAAGTTTCTCGTGCTCCGTCCTACTCGATTTCATGACTAAGAGATTTTCGCGTACAGGGCTATCACCCACTATGGCCGCACTTTCCAGAGCGTTCCGCTAATCTCAAAGCCACTTAAGGGCTAGTCCCCGTTCGCTCGCCACTACTAAGGGAATCTCGGTTGATTTCTTTTCCTCAGGGTACTTAGATGTTTCAGTTCCCCTGGTTCGCCCCTTACACCTATGTATTCAGTGTAAGGTAACCATCTTATGATGGCTGGGTTCCCCCATTCAGACATCTCCGGATCAAAGTCTGTTTGCCGACTCCCCGAAGCTTTTCGCAGGCTACCACGTCTTTCATCGCCTCTGACTGCCAAGGCATCCACCGTATGCGCTTCTTCACTTGACCATATAACCCCAAGCAATCTGGTTATACTGTGAAGACGACATTCGCCGAAAATTCGAATTTCTCAATTAAGAGAACTCACAAATTTTACCTTAGCCTGATCCGTTACCAGTGAAAGTAACGTTCAGTCTATCTTTCTATCACATACCCAAATTTTTAAAGAACGATCTAATCAAAGACTAGAAATCAACATTCACCATCATCACGATGGAATGCTCATTTCTAAGCTTTCAAACTTCAGAAGCAGTAGTGGTGGAGCCAAACGGGATCGAACCGTTGACCTCCTGCGTGCAAGGCAGGCGCTCTCCCAGCTGAGCTATGGCCCCGTATTTCTACAGGTTCCCACACAAAATTGGTGGGTCTGGGCAGATTCGAACTGCCGACCTCACCCTTATCAGGGGTGCGCTCTAACCAACTGAGCTACAGACCCAATTTCGGGCTGCTTCTTATCGTCTTCTTCAATGAATCAAGCAATTCGTGTGGGAACTTATGGAGCAGCTGATGTCGTCGATTAAGGAGGTGATCCAGCCGCAGGTTCCCCTACGGCTACCTTGTTACGACTTCACCCCAGTCATGAATCACACCGTGGTAACCGTCCCCCCGAAGGTTAGACTAGCTACTTCTGGTGCAACCCACTCCCATGGTGTGACGGGCGGTGTGTACAAGGCCCGGGAACGTATTCACCGCGACATTCTGATTCGCGATTACTAGCGATTCCGACTTCACGCAGTCGAGTTGCAGACTGCGATCCGGACTACGATCGGTTTTCTGGGATTAGCTCCACCTCGCGGCTTGGCAACCCTCTGTACCGACCATTGTAGCACGTGTGTAGCCCAGGCCGTAAGGGCCATGATGACTTGACGTCATCCCCACCTTCCTCCGGTTTGTCACCGGCAGTCTCCTTAGAGTGCCCACCATTACGTGCTGGTAACTAAGGACAAGGGTTGCGCTCGTTACGGGACTTAACCCAACATCTCACGACACGAGCTGACGACAGCCATGCAGCACCTGTCTCAATGTTCCCGAAGGCACCAATCTATCTCTAGAAAGTTCATTGGATGTCAAGGCCTGGTAAGGTTCTTCGCGTTGCTTCGAATTAAACCACATGCTCCACCGCTTGTGCGGGCCCCCGTCAATTCATTTGAGTTTTAACCTTGCGGCCGTACTCCCCAGGCGGTCAACTTAATGCGTTAGCTGCGCCACTAAGAGCTCAAGGCTCCCAACGGCTAGTTGACATCGTTTACGGCGTGGACTACCAGGGTATCTAATCCTGTTTGCTCCCCACGCTTTCGCACCTCAGTGTCAGTATCAGTCCAGGTGGTCGCCTTCGCCACTGGTGTTCCTTCCTATATCTACGCATTTCACCGCTACACAGGAAATTCCACCACCCTCTACCATACTCTAGTCAGTCAGTTTTGAATGCAGTTCCCAGGTTGAGCCCGGGGATTTCACATCCAACTTAACTAACCACCTACGCGCGCTTTACGCCCAGTAATTCCGATTAACGCTTGCACCCTCTGTATTACCGCGGCTGCTGGCACAGAGTTAGCCGGTGCTTATTCTGTCGGTAACGTCAAAACAATCACGTATTAGGTAACTGCTCTTCCTCCCAACTTAAAGTGCTTTACAATCCGAAGACCTTCTTCACACACGCGGCATGGCTGGATCAGGCTTTCGCCCATTGTCCAATATTCCCCACTGCTGCCTCCCGTAGGAGTCTGGACCGTGTCTCAGTTCCAGTGTGACTGATCATCCTCTCAGACCAGTTACGGATCGTCGCCTTGGTGAGCCATTACCTCACCAACTAGCTAATCCGACCTAGGCTCATCTGATAGCGCAAGGCCCGAAGGTCCCCTGCTTTCTCCCGTAGGACGTATGCGGTATTAGCGTCCGTTTCCGAACGTTATCCCCCACTACCAGGCAGATTCCTAGGCATTACTCACCCGTCCGCCGCTCTCAAGAGAAGCAAGCTTCTCTCTACCGCTCGACTTGCATGTGTTAGGCCTGCCGCCAGCGTTCAATCTGAGCCATGATCAAACTCTTCAGTTCAAACATCTTTGGGTTTTTAAGAAACCCTAAACTTGGCTCAGCAATCGTTGGTTACATCTTTGATTTCTCGCGGAGTAACTTGTGATGCTGATAATCTTGTTGACTATCAGTCTGACTCCACAAGCACCCACACGAATTGCTTGATTCAGTTGTTAAAGAGCGGTTGGTTAAGATCTTTCGTCTCAACCGAGGCGCGCATTCTACAGCAGCCTCATTTGCTGTCAAGTGATTATTTTCAGAAGCTTTCAAAGTTTCCTTTGTAACTTCAACCACTTGCGCTTCCGATCTCTCGTTGGCGGGAGGCGAATTCTACAGCGTTACACGCTGCTGTCAACACCTCTTTTTCTCCGCTTTCGACCGAGAAGATCGAAACGTCAATAGAGCCAAACAACCCTGCTCTACCAACTCCTTCCAGGCTTCGATGAACTGAAGCAGGTCGCTGTCGAATCTTGCGTAACTCTTTGTTTACCAAGGAGTTTTCCGTTTCGACTGCGCCGGAAGTGGGGCGAATTATAGACGTCCAGGATTTGCCGTCAAGGGTTAATTACGCTTTTGTTGCAGAAGGTGCTTTTTTCGCAATAAGGCGCGGAATTCGCCGCATCACCGGCGGTATCCGCAGGACAAGAAGCAGCGCACCTATAGAAGCATAGATAGCCCACTCCTTCAGATCCGCCCGCACGATCCACAACATATGCAACAAGCCAAGCCCAAGCACGCCATACACCAGGCGATGCAACTTTTTCCAACGGCTGCCCAACCGACGCTGACTGTAGCGATTCGACGTCAGCGCCAGCACCAACAAAGACAGGAAACCCAGGGCCCCCACAATAATGTAGGGGCGCTTACTCAATTCCACCCCCAGCTGCGACCAATCCAGCCCCAGGACAAACACACAATATGCCGCCAGGTGCAGCACCACATAAGCAAAGCACCACAACCCCAACTGGCGCCGCACCGCGATCCACCCTGCCCAACCGCTCAACTTCTGCAACGGTGTCATCGCCAGGGTAATCAGCAGCAGGATCAATGTGCCCAAGCCCAGCCGGTCAACCAGCACCTTGCCTGGGTCCGGCCCCAAGGCAGAACGCCACGCTTCGTACAGCCAGAGCAACGGCCATACCGCGGTGGCGATAAACACGCCGATGCGCCAGATCGGGAAACGCATCAGTAGTTCTTCCGCAGGTCGAGGCCGGTATAAAGCGCCGCCACCTCATCCGAGTAACCGTTGAACATCTGCGTCTCGCGCACATTCGGGCTGAACAGGCCACTCGGCAAGCGCCGTTCACGCGCCTGGGTCCAACGAGGGTGGTCGACCGTCGGGTTCACGTTCGCATAAAACCCGTACTCATTCGCCGCAATACTTTGCCAAGTGGTTTTCGGCTGCTCGCTCACCAAGCTGATACGCACGATGGACTTCACGCTCTTGAAGCCATACTTCCATGGCACCACCAAACGCAACGGCGCGCCATTCTGGTTAGGCAACTCGCGCCCATACATCCCCACCGCCAGAATCGCCAGGGGATTCATCGCCTCATCCAGACGCAGCCCTTCTACATAGGGCCAATCGATCAAGCCAAAACTCGAGCGCTGGCCCGGCATGCTTTTGGGGTCCTGGAGGGTTTCGAAGCGGATGTACTTGGCTTTGGAAGTCGGCTCAACCTGCTTGAGCAACGCCGAAATGAGAAAGCCCATCCATGGAATGACCATCGACCACGCCTCTACACAGCGCAGACGGTAGATTCGCTCTTCCAATTGATACGGCTTCATGAAGTCTTCCAGGGCGTAACGCCCCGGCTTTGCGACCTCGCCATCGATCACCACACTCCAGGGCTCGGTCTTGAGCGAACCTGCATTCGCCGCTGGATCGCCCTTGTCCGTGCCGAACTCATAGAAGTTGTTGTAGTGGGTCGCGTCCTTGAACGGGGTGATGGCTTCGTCCTTGACGGTTACCGCCTGCCATTTCGTACCCGGCAGTTTTTCGGCAAACCAGCCTGGCGCCTTGCCTGGTTCGACATCCGCATACCGCGCGGCATCGTCAGCGCTGGCCCAGCGCGGCAAGCTGCTGGCGGCAACACCGGCCAGCGCACCACCGAGCAAGCTACGGCGAGACAGGTAGAAGGATTCAGGAGTGACGTCCGATTCATGACAATCGGACGCTTTGGGCAATTTGATTAACATGGCAACTCCGCAGCATTGGAGAACTGATGCACCAATAGACTGCGGAGTATGGGGGAAATTACATTAAGGCAATGTTTTGTCCCGACGCAGTTGCAGCAGATACTGAACCGGCCCGGAAGCGGCATACACCAGGAACACCAGCAGCAGAATACGCGGCGGATCGCTGAAGACCACGGCGAACACCAGCACCACCGCAAGGATGGCCACGAAAGGCACGCGCCCCTTGAGGTCGAGTTCCTTGAAGCTGTTGTACTTGATGTTACTGACCATCAGCATGCCGGCGGCCGCAACCATCAAGGCCACCAGGAACGACATCTTCGACCCCTGGATGCCGTAGTCACTGAACGCCCAGACGATCCCCGCCACCACGCCCGCAGCAGCCGGGCTGGCCAGGCCGATGAAGTAACGCTTGTCGGCGGTCCCCACCTGGGTGTTGAAGCGCGCCAGGCGCAGCGCGGCGCCCGCGACATAGATGAAGGCCACCATCCAGCCGACCTTGCCCATGTCACCCAGGGCCCAGGCAAACGCCAGCAACGCAGGCGCGACACCAAAGGCAACCATGTCCGACAGCGAGTCATACTCGGCACCGAAGGCGCTTTGGGTATTGGTCATGCGCGCCACGCGCCCATCGAGACCGTCGAGCACCATGGCGACGAAGATGGCGATCGCCGCAAAACCGAAGTACTTGCTGGCACTCACCGCATCACCCGCCGCCAGCGCGCTCTGGGCGCTCATGGAGTTGATGATGGAGTAGAACCCGGCAAACAGGTTCGCCGTAGTGAACAGATTGGGCAGGAGATAGATGCCGCGATGCCGGACCTTGCGGCCTTCCGCGTCATGCCCTTCTTCAACATGTTCATCGATCGGTAGCAGGCTATCGGCGTCAGAAGCCTGGTTTGGCTCTTCGGGACGTTCGCTCATGGACTTTACCTTGCAACGGTGTGAAAAAATTCGACAGATACTTGCGGCGAGTGTTCGCCCGCAAACGATGCAGCTTTATACCAGAACCAGCCACCCAAACGAAAAAACGCGGCCTAAGCCGCGTTTTTTCTAGATGCATCCGACTTAGTTTTTGGCTTTGTCGACGATCTTGTTGGCACCGATCCACGGCATCATGGAGCGCAGTTGCTCGCCGATGATTTCGATACCGTGAGCGGCGTTGTTACGACGCTTGGCGGTCATCGAAGGGTAGCCGGTAGCGCCTTCGCTGATGAACATTTTGGCGTATTCGCCGTCCTGAATGCGTTTCAGAGCGTTGCGCATGGCCTGACGGGACTCGGCGTTGATCACTTCCGGGCCAGTCACGTACTCGCCGTATTCGGCGTTGTTGGAGATCGAGTAGTTCATGTTGGCGATACCGCCTTCGTACATGAGATCCACGATCAGCTTCAGTTCGTGCAGGCATTCGAAGTAGGCCATTTCCGGCGCGTAGCCGGCTTCAACCAGGGTTTCGAAACCGGCTTTGACCAGTTCAACGGTACCGCCGCACAGAACAGCTTGTTCGCCGAACAGGTCGGTTTCAGTCTCGTCCTTGAAAGTGGTTTCGATGATGCCGGTACGACCGCCACCAACGCCGGCAGCGTAGGACAGTGCAACGTTCTTGGCGTTGCCCGACGCGTCCTGGTAGATCGCGATCAGGTCAGGGATACCGCCGCCTTTGACGAACTCGGAACGCACGGTGTGGCCCGGGGCTTTCGGCGCGATCATGATCACGTCGAGGTCAGCGCGTGGCACGACTTGGTTGTAGTGAATCGCGAAGCCGTGGGAGAAGGCCAGGGTGGCGCCCTTCTTGATGTTCGGCTCGATTTCGTTCTTGTACAGCGCGGACTGGAACTCATCCGGGGTCAGGATCATGACCAGGTCGGCAGCGGCAACGGCGGAAGCAACGTCAGTCACTTTCAGGCCGTGGGCTTCAGCCTTGGCAACAGTGGCCGAGCCTTTGCGCAGGCCAACAGTCACGTCAACGCCGGAATCTTTCAGGTTGCAAGCTTGCGCGTGGCCCTGGGAACCGTAGCCGATGATGGCGACTTTCTTGCCCTGGATGATCGACAGGTCACAATCTTTATCGTAATAAACTTTCATGAGGTTCCTCTATATATCCAGGCCTTAAGGCCATTCACTAATTTGGGTTAGATGCTGAGTACTTTGTCGCCACGGGCAATCCCGGTGACACCACTGCGTACGGTTTCCAGAATCGAGGCCGTCCCGATCGACTGGATGAAGCTGTCCAGCTTGTCGCTTGTACCGGTCAATTGCACGGTATAAACGCTGGCGCTCACATCGACGATCTGCCCGCGATAAATGTCGGTAGTACGCTTGATCTCGGCACGTTGGGCGCCCGTGGCCTTGACTTTAACCAGCATCAGCTCGCGCTCGATGTGGGCACTTTCCGACAGGTCGACCAGCTTGACCACTTCGATCAGCTTGTTGAGGTTTTTGGTGATCTGCTCGATCACCTCATCATGGCCCACGGTGGTCAACGTCAGGCGCGACAGGGTCGGGTCTTCGGTCGGTGCCACAGTCAGGCTTTCGATGTTGTAGTTGCGTTGCGAAAACAAGCCGACAACACGAGACAGAGCGCCGGGTTCGTTCTCCAGAAGCAGGGAGATTATGTGCCGCATGATTAGGTACGCTCCGTCTTGTTCAGCCACATGTCACGCATAGAGCCGTCTTTGATCTGCATCGGATAGACGTGCTCGCTGGTATCCACCTGAATATCGATGAACACCAGGCGATCCTTCATGGCGAACGCTTCTTCCATCTTCGGCTTCAGATCTTTCAGATCGTTGATGCGAATACCGACGTGGCCGTAAGCCTCGACCAATTTGACGAAGTCGGGCAGCGATTCCATGTAGGAATGGGAGTGACGACTACCGTAGCTCATGTCCTGCCATTGACGAACCATGCCCAACACGCCGTTGTTCAGGCACACGATCTTCACCGGAAGGCCGTACTGCAGGCACGTCGACAGTTCCTGGATGTTCATCTGGATGCTGCCTTCGCCGGTGACGCATGCAACATCGCTGTCCGGGAAGCTCAGTTTGACACCCATGGCCGCAGGGAAACCAAAGCCCATCGTGCCCAGGCCACCGGAGTTGATCCAGCGGTTAGGCTTGTCGAACTTGTAGTACTGCGCGGCGAACATCTGGTGCTGGCCCACGTCGGAGGTCACAAAGGCATCGCCCTTGGTCACTTCGCACAGGGTCTCGATCACGGTTTGTGGCTTGATGATGCTGCCGTCGCCCTTGTCATAAGGGAACAGGCCGCGGTCACCGCGCCATTCGTCGATCTGCTTCCACCAGCTGGCGACAGCTTCTTTGTTCGGCGTCTCGCCGATTTCCTTCAGCGCAGCGACCATTTCGGTCAACACGCTTTCCACCGGACCTACGATCGGCACGTCGGCCTTGATGGTCTTGGAGATGGACGCCGGGTCGATGTCGATATGGATGATCTTGGCATTCGGGCAGAACTTGCTCGCGCCGTTGATCACTCGGTCATCGAACCGCGCGCCCACGGCCAGGATCACATCGGCGTGGTGCATGGTCAGGTTGGCGGTGTAGCTGCCGTGCATGCCGAGCATGCCGACGAACTGACGGTCCGTACCCGGGAATGCGCCGAGGCCCATCAGGGTGTTGGTCACCGGCAGGTTGAGCAGCTTGGCCAGTTCGGTCAACGGTGCGGAACCGCCACCCAGAATCACGCCACCGCCCGAGTACAGCACCGGACGCTTGGCCGCCAGGAGCATTTCTGCCGCCTTGCGGATCTGCCCCGAGTGCCCACGAACGGCCGGGCTGTAGGAACGCAGCTTGGCTTTCTTCGGGAAGACGTATTCGAATTTCTCGGCCGGGTTGGTCATGTCTTTCGGGATATCGACCACTACAGGGCCCGGGCGACCGGACTGTGCGAGGTAGAACGCCTTTTTCATGATTTCCGGGATTTCCGAGGCATGCTTGATCATGAAACTGTGTTTCACGATCGGCCGGGAGATACCGATCATGTCGGTTTCCTGGAATGCATCGGTACCGACCATGGTGCTAGCGACCTGGCCGGAAATGATCACCATCGGGATGGAGTCCATATAAGCAGTCGCGATGCCGGTAATGGCATTGGTTGCGCCTGGACCGGACGTTACCAGTACCACGCCGGCTTTACCGGTGGCACGGGCATAACCGTCAGCCATATGGGTTGCAGCCTGTTCGTGGCGAACCAGGATGTGGGTAACAGCCGGTTCCTTGAACAGTGCGTCATAGACGTGCAGCAGAGCACCACCAGGGTACCCGTAGATATAGTCAACGCCTTCGTCACGCAAAAAGCGGACGAGCATCTCACCGCCAGATAAAAGCTCCACGTTGTTCACCTCTAAAACGCCAGAATACCGTCCGTTAAAAACCGACGGGTCTTAATAGGTTTACTTCTCAACAGAGCATGAGCGACGGTGGTCGCCGACTACGTCAGCACTGACTGAGCAAGTATTGGGATCGTCCCAAGTGTTGCGGGCTCTTCCCACCCAGCGCGAGGTAACGCGTTGCGGGTGTAACAGGTCGGCGCGGATGTGCGCCTCATGATCTGCTGAGCGGGCCTGCTTCTGGCAGTCCCGATACAGCGGACTTTGGATTCTTCTGTTTCAGGCCCTTCAAGTCAAGCAATAATTGCGCTTTTTTCCAACTAAGCGCATGAGAACGTAGAAGAAAGGGCTTTGAGGAGGGATAAAACTCGCCTGAATGTCGTCAAGCGGTAGAAATGTGCGCAAGACTGCCGGAAAAACCGGCAGCCAGGCAATTAACGAGCGTCGACGATCAATTGGTCGAACTTTTTCAGCGCATTGCGCAAACCCTGGCTTTCCAGCGGCCGGTCGGTGTAGACCATCTCGGCCATCTCCATGATCCCGGAAGTATTTGGCAACGGCAGGTTCTGTTCGAGGATCTGCTTCATTCGCACCAGGAAGATCCACTGCAGCCACTGGTGGAAGTCCAGGGTGTCGACCGAAAAGGGCTCGACGCTGCTGAGCGCCTCGGCGCTGGGGGACACCTCGTCCCACCAGCC
Organism: Pseudomonas veronii; assembly: GCF_002028325.1. Classification (NCBI taxonomy): domain Bacteria; kingdom Pseudomonadati; phylum Pseudomonadota; class Gammaproteobacteria; order Pseudomonadales; family Pseudomonadaceae; genus Pseudomonas; species Pseudomonas veronii. The sequence goes on from NZ_CP018420.1 coordinate 5,831,375, forward strand.
CTGCAGGCGCAATTCGCGCTCAATCAGCAACAGCTGTTCGGCAATCGCTGGAAAACGCACATCCATCAGAGGCTGACCTTGGCTTTCTGCCGAGCCTGGGCGGCACCGGCAGCGTCGCCTTGTGCGGCACGCGCATCACCGATCAAGGCCCACAGGCTGGCCTGCAGGTCAGGACGGCCGTTGGCCAGGGTCAGGCCGCGACGGGCGAACTGTTCGGCTTGCGGCGCATCGCCCTGGGCCATCCGCACCTGGGCCAGGCGATACAGCACCTGCGGTTCACGCGGCGCAACGCGCTGGGCGCGCTCGAGGCTCGACGAAGCGCCGTTCAAGTCGCCACCGGCCTGCTGTTGCTGGGCAGTGGTGAGCAAGGCCAGTACCGGGCCGTCCAGTTGCTCGTCAGCCGACAGGCCGCCCGCGCTGGAGGACGACGGAATGCCGCTTGGCGTCGACGGCATGGTGTAGGTGTTCTGGTTGATCGGCGCGGCCTGGACCGGCGTGGAGTCAATCGGCCCCGACGTGCTAGGCCCTGGCGTCCACGGCTCGGCGCTGATCGGCGCCGATGTCGCAGCACCGGCGCCCGGCACCATCACCACCACACCCGAATCCTGCGGCACGGCGCGGGTCGCGGCCTGGGCAGGACGCTTGGTCACGGTCTGACGGAAACCGCCATTGGCCGAGATCCGATCGTTATTGGAGACGGTTGTGCTCGAGTCCACCACGGGAATGGAGCCGCGCTGAACGCTGGAGCAACCGCCGAGCAAAGCCAGAGCTGTAATAGCTGGAATCCACCACTTGTTCACTTGAAACCCTCTTTGCTTAATTCATCCAGCCCTTGACCCAATCCATCACCGATTCCGCGCTTGCAGGGGCACTGCCACCGCACGCGGCACCGGGAGGTGGTTCGCTGCCGCGAATATACGGCATCTGCACCGCGCCCGGACAGTTGGCATCGGAGCCCTGGCCGGTGTGCGGATCAATCCAGGCCTGCACGATGTTGTCCGGCTGCGGCATGCTCAGCGGCAACGGATCGGCCTTGCGCATGAAACTGGTCCAGACCTGCAACGCACCGGTCGCGCCGGTGAACGGCGTCTTGCCGTTGTCATCACGCCCCAGCCAGACCACGGCCAGCACATCCTGACCGAAGCCGGCGAACCAACTGTCACGCGAATCGTTACTGGTGCCGGTCTTGCCCGCCAGTGTCAGGTTGGAAGGCAGGACCTTGTACACCGAGCTACCGGTACCTTCGCGCATCACACGCTGCATGGCGTTCTGGATCAGATAGATGGAGCCCGCGTCGAAACGCTGCTGAATCTGGAACGGATAGCGCTTGAGCGGTTCGCCTTCGGCCGTCAGCACGCTGCGAATGCCGCGCATCGGCGTGTTGAAACCACCGTTGGCGAGGGTCTGGTACATGGTCGCCACTTCCATCGGCGTCATGGCACCGGCGCCCAGAAGCATCGATGGGAAGGCCGGGAACTCGCGGGTGATGCCCAGGCGCGCGAGGGTCTTGAGGACGTTCGGCACGCCCACTTCGAGCCCCAGGCGCGAGGTCGAGATGTTGTAGGAATGCGCCAGCCCCTGGTACAGGAACACCGTACCGTGCGAACGACGATCGAAGTTCTGCGGGGTCCAGACCTGGCCGTCAGCACCTTTGACCGACAGCGGGTCGTCCGACAGCCAACTGGTCAGGGTGTATTTGCTCGGTTTTTCCAACGCCGTCAGGTACACCGCCGGCTTGACCAGCGAGCCGATCGGCCGCACCGCGTCCAGCGCACGGTTGAAGCCGGCGAAACTGGCCTGGCGGCTGCCGATCATGGCCTGGACTTCACCGGTTTCCGGGTTGGTCACCACCATGGCTGCTTCGACTTCGTCGGAGCCTTTACGCCCCGCCAGACGCTTGAAGGTGTCGTTGACCGACGCTTCGGCTTTCATCTGCAGGATCGGGTCGAAACTGGTGAAGATGCGCAGGCCTTCCTCGGTCAAGTCTTCGTCGCGGTAGTCTTCACGCAACTGGCGTTTGACCAGGTCGATAAAGCCCGGGAAGGAGCTGTCCGCCAGCTTGCCGCGGGTGGTCACGCCCAGTGGCATTTTCTTCGCCGCAGCAACCTGTTCCGCCGTGGCCACGCCCTGCTGCTCCAGCACGTCGAGCACCAGGTTACGCCGCTCAAGCGCGCGTTCAGGATTGCGCCGCGGGTTGTAGTAGGACGGCCCCTTGACCATGCCCACCAGCAACGCAACCTGATGCAACTTCAGCTCGGACAGCGGCTGGCCGAAGAAGAACTGGCTCGCCAGCCCGAAACCGTGGACCGCGCGCTGGCCATCCTGGCCGACGAACACCTCGTTGAGGTAGGCCTCAAGGATTTCCTGCTTGCTGTAATGCAACTCCAGCAGCATCGCCATCATGGCTTCGGTGAGTTTACGGGTCAGGCTGCGCTCGTTGGTGAGGTAGAAGTTCTTCACCAATTGCTGGGTCAGCGTACTGCCGCCCTGGGTCATTTTGCCGCCGGAGGTGTTGACCCAGATCGCACGGGCAATGGACTTCGGCGACACGCCCCAGTGGCTGTAGAAATCGCGGTCTTCCACGGCGACCAGGGTTTCAAGCAGGTACGGCGGCACCTGATCGAGCTTGATCAGGATGCGATCTTCCAGGTTCTTCGGGTAAATCCCGCCGATCATCAACGGTTCCAGGCGCACCACGGGCAGCTTCGAGCCATTCAGCGACGACAGCTCGGCCACGTAGTCGCCGGAGAAGCGCACGCGCACCGGCTGGGGTTTTTCCAGGCCTTCATAGAACTGGAAGCCGCGGGTGTTCAAGTCCACGGTATTGCCGCTGACGGCCGCAGCGCCGGGGCCATTGCTCACAGGTTCGCGGCGGTAGCCCAAGGCGTCGAGTTCGGTGAGGAAGTCATCCTTGCTCAGCTTCTGGCCGGTGAACAGCTCCAGCGGACGGGCGTACACCTTGGCCGGAATGGTCCAGCGCTTGCCGGAGAATTTTTCCTGGACCACGGCATCGAGGTACACCGCAAAGCCAGCGAGCACCACAAGACCCACCAGGCTGAGCTTGAGCGCCCAGCCCAGCCACGGGCGCAGGCCGCGGGAAGGAGGTTTTTTACGGGAACGGGGAGATCGGGTTCGAGTCATGGCGGCGGATTATACGCACTTTATCGATGATCAACATGAGCCGGACAGCGGTTTGCACAGCAGGCGTCAGCAGCCATAATGCCCGCCATGATTTCCCCTGACTTTGAAGGATCGCCCGTGAGCCAGCCCCTGATTGCCGCCCTGCAGAACCCGGCTTTATACCCCCATCCGGTTGAAGCGTTCCAAGTCATCGAGACCCATATTTCCTGGGTCATACTGACCGGCCCTTACGCTTATAAACTGAAGAAACCGGTGAACTTCGGCTTCCTGGACTTCACCAAACTGGAAGATCGCGGGCATTTCTGCAACGAAGAGCTGCGCCTGAACCAGCGCCTGACCAAAGATTTGTATCTTGAAGTGTTGCCGATTACCGGCACGGCCGAAGCGCCGCAATTGGGCGGTGACGGCCCGGTCATCGAATACGCGCTGAAAATGCGTCAATTCCCGCAAAGCCAGTTGCTCAGCACCTTGCAAGCCAACGGTGAGCTGACCAGCGCGCACATCGACGAGATGGCCAAACAGATCGCGCACTTCCACCTCACCGCACCGAAAGTGCCGCAAGAGCACCCGGCCGGCACCCCGGACGAAGTGATGGCACCGGTACGCCAGAACTTCGATCAGATCCGCCCATTCCTCAGCGACAAAGCCGACCTGCTGCAACTCGAAGCCCTGCATGCCTGGGCCGAAAGCAGCTTCGAACGCCTCAAGCCGCTACTGGCACAGCGCAAGCACGATGGTTTCACCCGCGAGTGCCACGGTGATATCCACCTGGGCAATGCCACCTTGATCGATGGCCACGTGGTGATCTTCGACTGCATCGAGTTCAACGAACCGTTTCGCTTCACCGACGTGTACGCCGACACCGGCTTCCTGGCCATGGACCTGGAAGACCGCGGCCTCAAATCCCTGGCACGCCGGTTCATCAGCCAGTACCTCGAACTGACCGGCGACTACCAGGGCCTGGAAGTGCTGAACTTCTATAAAGCCTACCGCGCACTGGTCAGGGCCAAAGTCGCGCTGTTCAGCATGCCCAGCGAAGCGAGCCCGGTGCAGCGCGCCACCACCCTGCGCCAGTACCGCAACTACGCCAACCTGGCGGAGAGCTACAGCATTATTCCGTCGCGCTTCCTGGCGATTACCCACGGCGTTTCCGCTGTAGGCAAAAGCCACGTGGCCATGCGCCTGGTGGAAGCCTTGGGCGCCGTTCGCCTGCGTTCGGACGTGGAGCGCAAGCGCCTGTTTGGTGAACAACAGGTGGAAAACACGCCTCAGGCCGGCATCTATGCTGCCGACGCCAGCGCGAAAACCTACGCCCGCCTGAACGAGATCGCCGAGACTGTGCTGCGCGCCGGGTTCCCGGTGGTACTGGATGCGACCTTCCTGAAACGCGCACAACGCGATGCCGCCGCCAAAGTCGCCGAAGCGACGGGCGCGCCGTTCCTGATCCTGGACTGCAATGCGCCGCAGGCCGTTATCACCAGTTGGCTGGCACAACGTCAGGCAGACAAGAACGATCCGTCTGACGCTACATTGACGATCATTGAAGAGCAGCAAGCCCAACGCGAACCGCTGACAGCCGAAGAGCTGTTGCTGAGCAAGCGCGTCGAGACCAATCAAAGCGGAACCCTCGATGCACTGGTCGAGCAAATTCGCCAGCGCATGCCTGGTCTGTAAGAAAAACTTCTTGGTCGCGTCGTCACCTTAGGCGAGCGGCCAAGCAATAGTGGCACTATAATGGCGCCATAAATCCAACAGGTGTCGCTATCATGAGTCAGCCCAAGCTTCTTGATACCCCGCTCTATTCGCTTCTGCATAAAGACGATATCCGCGGTTTCAACCAGGAACGCCCCAAAGACGGCGTCATCGACATGCGCGGTGGCGACTTCCGCGGGCTGGATCTGCGCGATCTGAACGCCAGCGGCGTGGATTTCACCGATGCGTATTTCCGCTCCGCCGATTTGCGCGGGCTGGACTTGCGCGACTGTTCATTGGAAGGCGCGAGCCTGGCCCATGCGCAGATATCGGGCACCTACTTCCCGCCGGAACTGACGGCCGACGAGATCCTCATGTCGGTCAATTTCGGCACGCGCCTGCGCTACCGCACCAAGTAACACGCCCTCCCAAGCCCCCGGTCTCGTGCAATACGGACCGGGGACTTCGCGCCTGCCCGCAATAAAACGTCGACGCCATCCTTATAAGCTTTTGCGCCATTCCTGACCAAAGAACTACGCTTTTCCTACTGAGCGCTACACTCCTTTTCAGGCTTGCCTGGTCACGACACCCACCGCACCATTCGGCCGTCGCAAGGAGGCTCGATGAACGATGAGCTGCAACACCTGAGAAACCTTGGCAAGACCTCGGCGCAATGGCTGCATGCGGCGGGCATCCACAGTGCGTCAGACCTGCGGCGCCTGGGCGCGGTCGATGCTTATCGAGCCGTTCGCACGCGTGGCTTCCGTGCCTCGAAAGTCTTGCTGTATGCAATCGAAGGGGCATTGATGGATGTGCATTGGAACGACATCCCAGCCGAACGCAAGGAGGCGCTGAACCGCCAATTGGATGCTATCTCGGCGCGCCAGAAGAATTAGATCGACGACCCCACCCGCCGCGGACAAAGATTCCGGACAAGGGCCTGTGAAAACAAATCTTGACTCTCAAATGAGAATCGTTATGATTATCACAACTGGTCGCGAGATCAGCCGATAACTGAAAGACCATTGGTTCGGACTCTCAGATTATCTCCTCATCAGGCTAATCACGGTTATTTGACCCGGCTCTTGCCGGGTCTTTTTTTGCCGGTAAAAAGCCTCAGCGCGCAATGATCAACGGATGCCCGCGCTCCGGATGCGGCTGCACCAGCACATCCAGCCCGAAGACCGCTTTGAGCGGCTCAGGCCGCAGAACCTGTGCCGGGGTATCCAGCGCATGGGGGCGGCCCGCGTCGAGCAACAGAATCCGGTCGCAGTAACGCGCCGCCAGGTTCAGGTCATGCAGAATCACCAGTACTGCTGCGCCACGGTCAGCAAAGCGGCGTATCGCCTGCAAGGTCGTGTGTTGATGCAAAGGGTCAAGCATCGAGGTCGGCTCATCCAGCAGCAACGTCTGCCCCGCCTGCCCGGGCCATAACTGCGCCAGCACCCGCGCCAGGTGAACGCGCTGCCGCTCGCCACCCGACAAGGCCAGGTAACTGCGACCGCTCAAGTGCCCGACATCCGCGGCCTGCAACGCGGCATCGATAATCTCGTCATCCCGCACACGCCCGGTCTGATGGGGCAAGCGGCCCATGCCGACCACCTCTTCGACACGAAAGGCGAAATCCAGGGTTGAAGCCTGCGGCAACACGGCCAGGCGTTGCGCGCGTTGCGACCCGCTCCAGTCTTTCAGTTCGTGCTGATCCAGCCACACCTGGCCTTGATCCGGGTGCAGTTCCCCGCACAACGCGCCCAGCAACGTGCTCTTGCCCGCGCCATTCGGGCCCAGCACGCCAAGCACCTGGCCGGGCAACAGGTCCAACGTGACATCCGCCAGTACGGTTTTGCGACCGCGACGAATCCTCAGCCCTTCCACTCGCAGCATCAGGCGCGCCCTCGCAACAACAGGTAAAGAAAAAATGGCGCACCAATCAACGCGGTGACGATACCGATCGGCAACTCCGCCGGAGCCAAGGCCAGGCGCGCGACCAGATCCGCCAACAGCAGCAAGCTCGCCCCCGCCAGCACCGAGGCGGGTAACAGCACGCGATGATCCGGCCCGGCCAACAATCGCACCAGGTGCGGCACCACCAGGCCGACGAAGCCGATCATCCCCGCTGCCGCCACCGCCGCGCCCACGCCCAATGCGGTGCAGAACACCAATTCGCGCTTGAGCCGCTCAACATCGACCCCGAGATGAGCGGCCTCGGATTCGCCGAGCAACAGTGCATTCAATGCCTTCGCCCGCCGCGGCAGCCACAGCGCCACGCCAGCGCTCACCAGCAGCAACGGCCACAGGCGCGAATAGCTGGCGCCATTGAGGCTGCCCAGGTTCCAGAACGTCAGTGTGCGCAGGGTGGCGTCATCGGCCAGGTAGGTAAACAAGCCCACCGCCGAGCTGGCGAGCGCCGTGAGGGCGATGCCGGCGAGCAGCATGGTCGCGACATGGGTCTGGCCGTTGCGCCGCCCCAGCCGGTAGACCAGCGCCGTCACCCCCAACCCACCGAGAAACGCGCACAACGACAACAGATACGGGCCGAACACCTCCGGCAACCCACCCAGAAACGAGCCACCGACAATGGCGAAGGCCGCACCGAGTGCCGCGCCGCTGGATACCCCGACCAACCCCGGATCGGCCAACGGGTTGCGAAACAACCCCTGCATCGCTACGCCCGACAAGGCCAATACACCGCCCACCGCCAGCCCCAGCAAGGTCCGCGGCAAACGGATCTGCCCGAGAATCAGCTCCGCCTGCTCCAGGCCGCTGGCCTCGATCGGCACGCCCATCAGGCGCAAGGCCGCCCTGAGCGTATCCAGCAATGGCAGGCTGACCGGCCCCAGCGCCAATGAAAGCCAGATTGCCAGCACACACAACAGCGTCAGGCCGATAAACAGCGTTCGGGGTTTCACCAGCGTACTCATGGGGCAGACGTGGCCTGGGACGGATAGAAGCCGGCCGACAACTGCACCAGGCTTTGCGGCAGACGCGGCCCGAGCCCGCCGACCAGCAGCGTCGGGTCCACCTCAAACACCCGTGCCTGTTTAGCCGCCGGCGTGGACGCCAGGATCGGGTTCTCCTTGAACAAGGCCGCACGCGCCGCCTCGCCGCTCAGCGCACGATCGGCAAACACCAGCACCTCGGGGCTCAACCCGGCCAACGACTCCATGGAAAACGGCTTATAACCGCTGTGGGTCGCCAGATTGCGCCCGCCCGCCTGCCGCAGCATCCAGTCAGCCGCCGTGTCTTTGCCAGCGATCAGCGGTTTGCCGCCGGCATTGCCGAGCAGCATCAACACCCCCGGGGCCTTGTGTGTGGCCTGGGCTGTGGCAACCCAACGTTTCTGCCGGTCAAGCGCCTGTTCATACGCGGTAAACAATGCATGGGCCTTGGCCTCACTGCCCAACAACCTCCCCAGGTGTTCGAGGTTGCCTTTCAACGTCGGCAAATCCGGCTGCGCCGAGAACATTTCCACCTGCACCCCAGCGTTGCGGATCTGCGCCAGCACCGGCGGCGGCCCCATTTCCTCGGTACCCACCAAGACCTGCGGGCGCAGACTGAGAATGCCCTCGGCCGACAACTGCCGCTGATAACCGACGCTCGGCAATGCCTTGAGCGAAGCCGGATGCTGGCTGGTGGTGTCGACGCCCACCAACTTCGACTCACCGCCCAGGGCCGTCACCCACTCCGATAACGCGCCGCCAGCACTCACCCAGCGTTGCGGCAGTTCCGAGGCGTGCGCCCCAGGGTTGAGCATCAGTCCGACAACAAGCGCGATAGCGCTGGCACTCAAGCGCATAACAGGGTTTCCTTCCAGGGGCGGGGCTGCTGAAACACTCATGGATGTGACAGATACCTCTTGCCGGGCATCGTACTGAGCGCCCAGTCAGCTAACGGGCGAAGCCTGCATTTGATAATTGTTTGCATTTGAACGTCAAGGCACTTAAGGATTGGAATGAAGTTTCTCTGCCCCTCCGACACCCTCGCCCCCAACAGCAGCCGTGGTTTTGATATCGACGGGCACAAACTGCTGGCCGTGCGCCGGGATGGCATCGCCTACTTCTATCGCAATCGCTGCCCCCATCGCGGCGTCCCCCTGGAATGGCAGCCCGATCACTTCCTCGACGCCAGCGCCAGCCTGATCCAATGCGCCACCCACGGCGCGTTGTTCCTGATCGAGAGCGGCGAATGCATCGCCGGCCCCTGCGCGGGTCAAAGCCTCACTGCCCTGCCCGGCCGCGAAGACGAACAGGGCCTGTGGGTAGAACTCTAGTCGCCGAGCAGCACGTCCAAGCGGCGTTCGACGTAAATTTCCTCGGCCGTGACACGCACACCATACGCCAGCACTTCCACGCCCGCGGCCTTGGCCTCGCGCAGGGCGGCAGCGTAGGCCGCGTCGATTTCCACAGCCGGGCGCACGGCCTCGATCCCGGACAGGTTGACGCAATACAGCTGCACCGCCCGCACACCATCTCGGGCCAGGTGCGCCAGCTCGCGTAGATGCTTGGCACCGCGCTGGGTCACGGCGTCCGGAAACGCCGCAATCGAGGTGCCATCGAACCCCAGCGTCACACTTTTGACTTCGACATAGGCCGCCCCCTCGGGGTAATCCAGGCGAAAATCAATGCGGCTGTTCTCCTGACCGTAAGGCACTTCACGCTTCAACGCGCTAAAGCCGTTGAGTTCGGTGATGACCCCGGCATGCAACGCCTCCTCAACCAGTTGATTGGCACGCGCCGTATTGACGCACGCGAGGCGGCCTTGAGGCGTCTCGGCAATTTCCCAGGTGCCGGGCAACTTGCGCTTGGGGTCAGTGGAGCGACTGAACCAGACCTGCCCGCCCTCGACCATGCAATTGAGCATCGAGCCGGTATTGGGGCAGTGAATGGTCAACAACTCGCCGGTAACGGTTTCGATATCGGTGAGAAAACGCTTGTAGCGGCGAATCAGCCGCGCCTCTTCGAGGGGAGGATGAAAGCGCATCAGCCCTGCCAGCTCCGCAGCCCACGGGCGATGCGCTCTACCGCCTCTTGCAGCCGATCAAGGTTTTGCGTGTAGGCAAAGCGCACATGGTGGCCGGCTTGATAACGACCGAAATCCAGCCCGGGGGTGAACGCCACATGTTCGGTCTCAAGGAAATGACGGCAAAACGCGAAGGCATCACCGCCGAACGCGCTGATATCGGCGTACAAATAGAACGCCCCTTCCGGTTCGACGGCAATACCGAAGCCCAACTCGCGCAGGGCCGGCAGCAGGAAGTCGCGACGGCGCCCGAACTCGGCACGACGCGCTTCCAGGATGCTCAGGGTTTGCGGGGTGAAGCAGGCCAACGCCGCGTACTGCGCCATGCTCGGAGCGCTGATGTAGAGGTTTTGCGCGAGCTTCTCCAACTCACCGACCGCATCGGGCGGTGCCACCAGCCAACCCAGGCGCCAGCCGGTCATGCCGAAATACTTCGAAAAACTATTCAGGACAAACGCATCATCGTCGACTTCCAGCACGCTGGCCGCCTCGGTGCCGTAAGTGAGGCCGTGGTAGATCTCGTCCACCACCAAATGGCCGTTACGCGCCTTGATGGCACTCGACAACCCCGCCAGTTCGTCCCGCGTCAGGATGGTGCCGGTGGGGTTGGCCGGCGATGCGACCAGCGCGCCCACGCTGTCCTGGTTCCAGTGCTTGGCCACCAGGTCGGCGGTCAATTGATAACGCACGTCCGGACCCACGGGCACCAACTGCGCCGCGCCTTCCACCAGGCGCAGGAAGTGGCGGTTACACGGGTAACCCGGGTCGGCCAACAGCCAGTGTTTACCAGGGTCCACCAGCAGGCTGCTGGCCAACAGCAACGCGCCGGAGCCGCCCGGGGTGATCAGGATGCGCTCGGGGTCCACGCTCAGGCCGTAGCGTTGCTGGTAGAAACCGCTGATGGCATGGCGCAGCTCCGGCAGGCCGCGGGCTGCGGTATAGCGGGTCTTGCCATTGGCCAGCGCGGCCTGGCCGGCCTGGATGATCGGCTCGGCGGTGGTGAAATCCGGTTCGCCGATTTCCAGATGGATGACATCATGGCCTGCCGCTTGCAGCTCATTGGCTCGCGCCAGCAACGCCATGACATGAAAAGGTTCGATGGCGCGACTGCGCGCACTGTAGGGCTGAGCCATTAGCCTTCCTTAACGGTGAGGACAAAAACAGCGATTCTACCGAACCCTCGCGGTAAAACATGCTCTATTGCCTGCCAGGCCGTCCACGATGAACCCGGCAAGCGCTTGCAAAACGACTAAAATCAACCTTCGAGACGATTCATACCCAGCCACAGCGGGTTGCTGCTGTTTGCAACCCCTGCGTGATGGGCCTCGACAACCGGGAGTGGCGCACCCTGAATCTATCTGGTAAGTTCGCCCGCTTGCAGCCGCAGGGCCGGCAGGTGTCGGTGACGTTGCAATCCTGCGCAATGGATTAGAAGAGTGAGAGGCGGTCTATTCATGTCCACCCAAGCAAAGCAACAGCAATCCCCAGGCCTCAGCGGCTTCGAACCTTACGTCACGAAGGAAGGTGAGGAGTACATGGGCGAGCCCATGCGCGAGCACTTCACCAAGATCCTTAACAAGTGGAAACAAGACTTGATGCAGGAGGTCGACCGCACCGTTGACCATATGAAGGACGAAGCAGCCAACTTCCCTGATCCGGCCGACCGTGCGAGCCAGGAAGAAGAGTTCGCCCTTGAACTGCGTGCCCGTGATCGCGAACGCAAGCTGATCAAGAAGATCGACAAGACACTGCAGTTGATCAAGGACGAAGAATACGGCTGGTGCGAATGCTGCGGCATCGAAATCGGTATTCGCCGCCTGGAAGCACGTCCTACCGCCGACATGTGCGTGGACTGCAAGAACCTGGCAGAAATCAAGGAAAAACAGGTCGGCAAGTAACCCCTGCCGAGCTGAACGAATGGGGCGTACAAACGCCCCATTTTTGTTTCTGGCGTTTAGCGATTTTCCAGTAGTATCCGGCCCATGACAGCCTCTCCCTATATCGGGCGTTTCGCCCCCACGCCCAGCGGCCACCTGCACTTCGGCTCGCTGGTCGCCGCCCTCGCCTCTTACCTTGACGCCCGCGCCAACCATGGCCGCTGGCTGATGCGTATGGAAGACCTCGACCCTCCCCGCGAAGAACCCGGCGCCCAGGCGGCAATCCTGCATGCCCTGGAAAGCTATGGCTTCGAGTGGGACGGTGAACTGGTCCGACAAAGCGACCGGCACGATGCCTACGCCAAGGTGCTGAACGACCTGTTCAACCACGGCTTGGCCTATGCCTGTACCTGCTCGCGCAAACAGCTGGAGCCCTACCACGGGATCTACCCGGGCCTGTGCCGTAATGCCGGTCATGAGCAGCACGATGCGGCCATCCGCCTGCGCGTCCCGGAGCTGGAATACCACTTTACCGACCGCGTACAGGGCGAATTCCGACAACACCTGGGCCGCGAAGTGGGTGACTTCATCATCCGTCGCCGTGACGGCCTCTACGCCTACCAACTGGCCGTGGTGCTCGATGACGCCTGGCAAGGTGTTACCGACATCGTGCGCGGCGCCGACCTGCTCGACTCCACGCCGCGCCAGCTGTACCTGCAAGAATTATTGGGGCTGCGCCAACCGCGTTACCTGCACGTGCCGCTGATCGTCCAGCCGGACGGTAACAAGTTGGGCAAATCCTATCGTTCCCCGCCCTTGACCACAGACCAGGCCACGCCTTTGCTGTTGAGAGCCCTGCGCGCGCTCGGCCAGCAACCCGGCGACGAACTGCTGCACGCCAGCCCACGGGAACTGCTGGATTGGGGCATTGCCCACTGGGATGCGCAGCTGATCCCGCGCACACTCACGCTGGCCGAAGCGCAGTTGCGCTGAAGGCGCTTGCAGCCGGCCAGGCATCCGTTACCATCGCCGCAGTTATTCAATCAGAGGCCAACATGTACATCTATCGCTTGGTCCTGCTGCTGGTCGTCGGGATCTACCTGTTTTCCCCCGCCATCATGGATTGGTGGATCGACGCCACGGGCGCCTGGTATCGCCCCTATCTGCTGTGGCTGATCCTGATCGTCGTGACTTTCATCCTGCAGAGCCAAAAAGATGCCGATGAGCTTTAGCCTCACCCAGATGCTGCTGATCAGCGCCGCCTACCTGGCCGCGCTGTTCGGTGTCGCCTGGATCAGTGAGCGCGGAATGATTCCGCGGGCGATCATTCGCCATCCGTTGACCTACACCTTGTCCTTGGGCGTCTACGCCAGCGCCTGGGCGTTCTATGGCACGGTGGGCCTGGCCTATCAGTATGGGTATGGCTTTCTGTCCAGTTACCTCGGGGTGTCCGGGGCCTTCTTGCTGGCGCCGGTGCTGCTGTACCCGATCCTGAAGATCACCCGCACCTATCAGTTGTCGTCCCTGGCCGACTTGTTCGCCTTCCGCTTTCGCAGCACCTGGGCCGGCGCGCTGACCACGATTTTCATGCTGATCGGCGTGCTGCCCTTGCTCGCCCTTCAGATCCAGGCAGTGGCCGACTCCATCAGCATCCTGACCCGTGAGCCGGTGCAGTATCGCGTCGCCCTGGCCTTCTGCGCGCTGATCAGCCTGTTCACGATTTTCTTCGGTTCACGCCACATCGCCACCCGCGAGAAACACGAAGGCCTGGTCTTTGCGATTGCTTTCGAGTCGGTGATCAAGCTGATCGCCATCGGTGGCGTCGGCCTGTATGCGCTCTACGGCGTATTCGACGGCCCGCAACAGCTGGAGTTGTGGCTGCTGCAAAACCAGACCGCCCTCGCCGCGCTGCACACCCCGCTGCAGGAAGGCCCGTGGCGCACGCTGCTGCTGGTGTTCTTCGCCTCGGCCATCGTGATGCCGCACATGTACCACATGACGTTCACCGAGAACCTCAACCCACGCTCGCTGGTCAGCGCCAGTTGGGGCTTGCCGCTGTTCCTGCTGTTGATGAGTCTGGCGGTGCCGCTGATCCTGTGGGCCGGCCTCAAACTGGGCGCCACCACCAACCCCGAATACTTCACCCTCGGCATCGGTATTGCGGCCAACAGCCCGGCCCTGGCGCTGCTGGCCTATGTCGGCGGGTTGTCGGCGGCCAGTGGCCTGATCATCGTCACCACGCTGGCGCTCTCCGGCATGGCGCTCAATCACCTGGTGCTGCCGCTGTACCAGCCGCCGGCCGAAGGCAATATCTACCGCTGGCTGAAATGGACCCGCCGCGCGCTGATCGTCGCGATCATCATGGCCGGCTACGGTTTCTACCTGCTGCTGGGCGCCGGGCAAGACCTGGCCAACCTGGGGATCGTCGCGTTTGTCGCCACCTTGCAGTTCCTGCCGGGGGTGTTGTCGGTGCTGTACTGGCCGACGGCCAATCGACGCGGCTTTATCGCCGGGTTGCTCGCCGGGATTCTGGTGTGGCTGGTGACCATGTTGCTGCCGTTGGTCGGCAACCTGCAGGGTTTCTACATCCCGTTGCTGAACATGATCTACGTGCTCGACGACACCAGTTGGCACATGGCGGCGATCGCCTCGCTGGCCGCCAACGTGCTGATGTTCACCCTGATCTCGCTGTTCACCAACGCCAGCCCGGAAGAAACCAGCGCCGCCGAAGCCTGCGCGGTGGACAACGTGCGCCGCCCGCAACGCCGCGAGCTGCATGCCGCCTCGCCCCAGGAGTTCGCCACGCAACTGGCCAAGCCCCTGGGCGCCAAGGCCGCGCAAAAGGAAGTCGAACAAGCGCTGCGCGACCTCTATCTGCCGTTCGACGAGCGCCGCCCCTACGCCCTGCGCCGCCTGCGCGACCGAATCGAAGCCAACCTGTCCGGGCTGATGGGCCCCAGCGTGTCGCAGGACATGGTGGAAACGTTCCTGCCCTACAAGGCGAGCGGCGAAAACTACGTCACTGAAGACATCCACTTCATCGAAAGCCGGCTCGAGGATTATCACTCACGCCTCACTGGCCTGGCCGCCGAACTCGATGCCCTGCGCCGCTACCACCGCCAGACCTTGCAGGAACTGCCGATGGGGGTCTGCTCCCTGGCCAAGGACCAGGAGATTCTGATGTGGAACAAGGCCATGGAAGAACTCACCGGCATTGCCGCGCAACGGGTCGTGGGCTCGCGCCTCAATACCCTGGGCGACCCGTGGAAGGAACTGCTGCAAGGCTTTATCAACCTGCCCGACGAACACTTGCACAAGCAGCACCTGGCCCTCGACGGCCAGACCCGCTGGCTCAACCTGCACAAGGCGGCGATCGACGAGCCCCTGGCCCCCGGTAACAGCGGCCTGGTGTTGCTCGTCGAAGACCTGACCGAAACCCAGATGCTCGAAGACAAGCTGGTGCATTCCGAGCGCCTGGCCAGTATCGGTCGCCTGGCGGCGGGCGTGGCCCATGAAATCGGCAACCCGATCACCGGTATCGCCTGCCTGGCGCAGAACCTGCGCGAAGAGCGCGAGGAAGACGGCGAAATCACCGAGATCAGCGGGCAGATCCTCGAACAGACCAAGCGCGTGTCGCGCATCGTGCAGTCACTGATGAGCTTCGCCCACGCCGGCGCCCATCAGAACCACGACGAAGCGGTGTGCCTGGCCGAAGTGGCACAGGATGCCATTGGGCTGCTGGCCTTGAATCGGCGCAATTTCGAAGTACAGTTCTTCAACCTATGCGATCCGGACCACTGGGTCGACGGTGACTCCCAGCGCTTGGCGCAGGTGTTGATCAACCTGCTGTCGAACGCCCGCGACGCGTCCCCGGCCGGCAGTGCGGTACGCGTCAAGAGCGAGGCTTTCGAGCACACGGTCGACCTGATCGTGGAGGACGAAGGCAGCGGCATTCCACAGAACATCAAGGACCGCTTGTTCGAACCCTTCTTCACCACCAAGGACCCCGGTGAAGGCACCGGTCTGGGCCTTGCACTGGTCTATTCCATCGTTGAAGAGCATTATGGACAAATCACCATCGACAGCCCGGCTGACACAGAAAGCCAACGCGGCACCCGTATTCGGGTGACCTTGCCGCGTCATGTCGAAGCGACGTCCGCTGTGAACTGAGACCGTCGAGAGAATTGAATCAATGCCGCACATTTTGATCGTCGAAGACGAAACCATTATCCGCTCTGCCTTGCGTCGCCTGCTTGAACGTAATCAGTACCAGGTCAGCGAAGCCGGCTCGGTGCAGGAAGCCCAAGAGCGGTTCAGTATTCCCACGTTCGACCTGATTGTCAGCGACCTGCGCCTGCCCGGCGCGCCGGGCACCGAGTTGATCAAGCTCGGCCAGGGCACCCCGGTGCTGATCATGACCAGCTACGCCAGCCTGCGCTCGGCGGTGGACTCCATGAAGATGGGCGCGGTGGACTACATCGCCAAGCCGTTCGACCACGATGAGATGCTCCAGGCCGTGGCCCGCATCCTGCGTGACCGCCAGTCGGCCAGCAGCGCTACGGCCGAACAGCGTCCCGCCGGCAAGGCGGCCAACGGCGCCGACAAGCCGGGCGTCGACAACAGCAATGGCGAGATCGGCATCATCGGCTCCTGCCCACCCATGCAGGACCTGTACAGCAAGATCCGCAAAGTGGCGCCGACGGACTCGAATGTGCTGATCCAGGGCGAATCGGGGACCGGTAAGGAACTGGTGGCCCGCGCCCTGCACAACCTGTCCAAGCGCGCCAAGGCACCGATGATCTCGGTGAACTGCGCGGCAATCCCCGAATCCCTGATCGAGTCCGAACTGTTCGGCCACGAGAAAGGCGCGTTTACCGGCGCCAGCGCCGGGCGCGCGGGCCTGGTGGAAGCGGCGGACGGCGGCACGCTGTTCCTCGACGAAATCGGCGAGTTGCCCCTGGAAGCCCAGGCGCGCCTGCTGCGTGTACTGCAAGAAGGCGAAATCCGCCGGGTGGGTTCGGTGCAATCGCAGAAGGTCGATGTGCGCCTGATCGCGGCCACTCACCGCGACCTCAAGAGCCTGGCCAAGATCGGCCAGTTCCGTGAAGACTTGTATTACCGCCTGCATGTGATCGCACTCAAGCTGCCGGCCCTGCGGGAACGGGGTGCCGACGTCAACGAGATCGCCAATGCGTTCCTGTTGCGCCAGAGCGCGCGCATCAACCGTACCGACCTGCGGTTCGCCGCAGACGCCGAGCAGGCGATTCGGCACTACTCATGGCCGGGTAACGTGCGGGAGTTGGAGAATGCGGTCGAGCGTGCGGTGATTCTGTCGGAGAGCCCGGAAATTTCCGCCGAACTGCTGGGTATCGATATAGAGCTCAGTGACCTGGAAGACGACGACTTCATCGGCCTGGCCCCGCAACAGGGCGCCGCCGGCAATACCAGCCATGAACCGACGGAAGATTTGTCACTGGAAGACTACTTCCAGCATTTCGTCCTCGAGCACCAGGACCACATGACCGAGACCGAACTGGCGCGCAAGCTGGGCGTAAGCCGCAAGTGCCTGTGGGAACGGCGCCAACGCCTGGGCATTCCACGGCGCAAGACCGGAGTGGCCAGCGAAAGCTGAGGGCGCGCGCCCACAGGTAACACCCGCCAATGTGAAAAAACTGTTACCGCGGATATTTCGCGTAACAAAAGCCGGGGCTTACGGTAACGAAGCCCCGGCTTTTTTTTCGCCGCCAAACAGCCAAAAACCCCTCAACCCCCTGATTTTGCTGGTCGGCGCAAAAGTTGGCACGCACCCTGCTATATGCTTAGTACAAAAACAATAACAAGCTTTGTACAAGACAATAAAAATAAGACGAATCGACTCACGCACAATAAAAACAACACGGCGGAGGCGCAGCTAACTGATTCTTTTGGAGAGGCGTTGCATTTGGGGCTTGCCCCGCAACCAGGCCGAGAACAACAAAAACTGCCCTAAGGCAGAGCCTGAACTGGTTGGATCGTAGATCAGCAACACAGCGACCAAAGCAATCCGTTTGCTCTTGACTCCCGATTGGGAGTGTCATGAAGGTCACACTTCATGGCGAGGGCGATCAACAAAAACAAAAAGCCCGAAACCAATAATAAAAATAGAGCACGCAACTACTTCTGGGGGAGCTTCGGCTCCCCTTGTAGTTTCCGGTATTTGACGTTTTTAGGCTTATGGCGCAAGGCCTGTAGCTTGTTCCTACACCATCCCCCGACTAAATGCTAGAATCCCGGCCCATCATGCGGTCATTCTTCGTTATGGCCGAACATTCCTTCAAACAGTGCATCCCATGCTGAAGAAGTTGTTCCAGTCATTCCGTTCTCCCTTGCGTCGAACGCAACACAAACGCAGCACGCCTGAAGTGCTCAACAGCAGCCAACATTCGCTGCAACGCGCTCAGTTCAGCCGTTATGCAGTGAACATCGTCGAACGTTTGCAGAACGCCGGTTACCAGGCTTATCTGGTGGGCGGCTGTGTACGCGACATGTTGCTCAATATCACGCCCAAGGACTTCGACGTCGCCACCAGCGCCACGCCCGAGCAAGTGCGCGCCGAGTTTCGCAATGCGCGCATCATCGGCCGCCGCTTCAAGCTGGTGCATATTCACTTTGGCCGCGAAATCATCGAGGTCGCGACCTTCCGTGCCGGTCATCCGCAAAACGATGAGGAAGAAGACACCAATCAGTCTTCCCGCAACGAAAGCGGACGCATCCTGCGCGACAACGTCTACGGCACCCTGGAAGAAGACGCGCAGCGCCGCGACTTCACCATCAACGCCCTGTATTACGACCCGGTCAGCGAGCGCATCCTCGATTACGCCAACGGCGTACACGATATTCGCAACAACCTGATCCGCCTGATCGGCGACCCGACGCAACGCTACCAGGAAGACCCGGTACGCATGCTGCGGGCGGTGCGTTTCGCCGCGAAGCTGAACTTCGGTATCGAGCGCCACACGGCGGCACCGATTCGCGAACTGGCGCCGATGCTGCGGGAAATCCCCTCGGCGCGCCTGTTCGAAGAAGTGCTCAAGCTGTTCCTCTCGGGCTACGCCGCCGATACCTTCGAAATGCTCGTTGACCTGCAGTTGTTCGATCCCTTGTTCCCGGCGAGCGCCGAAGCACTGGAATACAACCCGACGTATACCCACACCCTGATCAGCGAAGCGTTGATCAACACCGACCTGCGCATCAAACAGAACAAACCGGTCACCCCGGCGTTCCTGTTTGCCGCCCTGTTGTGGCCGGCCTTGCCCAAACGCGTAGTGCGCCTGCAGGACCGTGGCATGCCGCCGATCCCGGCCATGCAGGAAGCCGCTCACGAGTTGATCGCCGAGCAGTGCCAGCGCATCGCCATCCCGAAACGCTTCACCCTGCCGATCCGCGAGATCTGGGACATGCAGGAACGCCTGCCGCGTCGCAGCGGCAAGCGCGCCGACCTGTTGCTGGAGAACCCGCGCTTCCGTGCCGGCTACGACTTCCTGCTGCTGCGTGAAAGCGCCGGCGAGCAGACCGACGACCTGGGCGAATGGTGGACCGACTACCAGGACGCCAATGACAGCGAGCGCCGCGAGATGATTCGTGAACTCGGCAGCAAAGGCGATGGCGTCGGCGAAGGGCCCAAGAAGCGTCGTCGCAGCGGGAGCAAACGCAAGCGCAGCGCCGCCGATGCCTCGGGCGCCGCAGGCGAATAAACGTGGAACGCATCTACATCGGCATGGGCAGCAACCTGGCGGCCCCGGAGCAACAATTGCGCAATGCTATCGAGGCGTTGGCGCAATTGCCGGGTACTACCGTCGCCGGGGTGTCGGCCTTCTATCAAAGCGACTCCCTGCTCCCCGGCCAACCGCGCTACACCAATGCGGTCGCGGCCCTGGACAGCTGCCTGGCGCCACTGGAACTGCTCGATGCGCTGCAAGCCATCGAGAACGACCAAGGCCGCGAACGCCTTGAACGTTGGGGCCCACGCACGCTCGACCTGGATATCCTGCTGTTCGGCGACCGCCTGATCGACGAACCACGCCTGCAAGTGCCGCACTATCAGATGCACCTGCGCGCCTTCGTGCTGTACCCGCTGGCCGAACTGGCCCCAGCCACCCTGCAATTGCCCGATGGCCGGCGCCTCAGCGACCTGCTCGCAGCCTGCCCGTTTGTCGGCCTGGAACGCATGCCTGCGCTCAGCACCCAGCGTTGATCAGCCACTGCTGAATCGCATCAGTAACAGCGGTAACACCACCGTCGTAACAATGCGGTAACACATGCAATTGACTTCCCGTGTCCTCCTCACGACTATAGGCGTCCCGCTGCCGCCAACCGGCGCTAAAGGGCGCAATCCAGGCCTTATAAGCACTGCTCTCAAGAAAGTGCGCCTGTATAAACGAAGACTCACGCGCGTTACTCGCTGTTTCCATGCGCCTGAACGAGGACCCTTTTCATGCCAGACGTTACCCTGACCACCTTGCAGAGCCTCAAGCTCAAAGGTGAAAAAATCACGATGCTGACCTGCTATGACGCCACCTTCGCCCACGCCTGCTGCCAAGCCGGTGTCGAGGTGTTACTGGTGGGCGACTCCCTCGGCATGGTGCTTCAAGGGCATGACAGCACCCTGCCCGTCACCACGGATGAACTTGCGTACCACACCGCCAGCGTCAAGCGCGGTAACGACGGCGCCTTTATCATCGCCGACCTGCCGTTCATGGGTTACGCCACCGTCGAACAGACCTTCCACAACGCCGGCAAATTGATGCAAGCCGGCGCGCACATGGTCAAGCTCGAAGGGGCCGCCTGGCTCGCCGACTCGATCCGCATGCTGGCTGAACGCGGCGTGCCGGTGTGCGCGCACATGGGCCTGACACCGCAGTCCGTGAACATCCTCGGCGGCTATAAAGTCCAGGGCCGCAACGAAGCCCAGGCGCGCCAGATGCGTGCCGATGCCATCGCCCTGGAACAAGCGGGCGCCGCGATGATCGTGCTCGAGTGCGTGCCCAGCGAACTGGCCGCGGAAATCACCCATGCGGTCAAAGTGCCGGTGATCGGCATTGGTGCCGGGTCGGCCACCGACGGCCAGGTCCTGGTGCTGCACGACATGCTCGGCCTGTCGATAACCGGCCGGGTACCGAAGTTCGTGAAAAACTTCATGACCGGCCAGGACAGCATCCACGCCGCGTTGAGCGCATACGTCGCCGAAGTCAAAGGCGTGACCTTCCCAGGCGCCGAACACGGATTCTCTGCATGAACACCGTAAAAACCCTACGTGAACTGCGGGCCGCCGTTACCCATGCCCGCAGCGCCGGCAAACGTATCGGCTTTGTGCCCACCATGGGCAACCTGCACAGCGGCCACGCGGCCCTCGTGGCCAAGGCGGCCCAACAGGCGGATTTCGTGGTCGCGAGCATCTTCGTCAACCCGCTGCAATTTGGCGCCGGCGAAGACCTGGACAAGTACCCGCGCACCCTCGCCGCCGACCAGGAAAAACTCCTGCAAGCCGGCTGCAACCTGTTGTTCGCGCCAAGCGTCGAGGAAATGTACCCCAGCGGCATGACCGGCCAGACCCGCGTCAGCGTGCCGCAATTGTCCGAAGGTCTGTGCGGCGCCAGCCGTCCTGGGCACTTTGAAGGTGTGGCCACGGTGGTCAACAAGCTGTTCAACATGGTCCAGCCGGATATGGCCGTGTTTGGCCAGAAGGACTACCAGCAACTGGCCGTGATTCGCGCCATGGTCCATGACCTGAACATGCCGATCCAGATCATCGGTGAACCGACCGTGCGCGCCGAGGATGGCCTCGCGCTGTCATCGCGCAACGGTTACCTCACCGCCGAGCAGCGGGCCGTCGCGCCGACGTTGTACCGCAGCCTGAGTCAGATTGCCGCCGCCATCAAAGGCGGCGACCGCGACTTCGCCAAACTGCGTGCCGAACAGGTTCAGCAGATCGAAGCCGCCGGCATGCGCGTGGATTACCTCGAAGTGCGCCAAGGCGTCCACCTGCGCCCGGCCACGGCCGAGGATCGCGATGTAGTGATCCTGGTCGCGGCCTACCTGGGCGCGACACGCCTGATCGACAACCTGCATCTGACCCTCGACTGACCCCCTGCCCGTTACCCAGCCTGATGCGCCGGTATAAAAAAGTACCGGCCACAGCGCAGACAAAGCCAAGACATATCGACACGCTAGGTTTAATGTATTCGCCCTGCGCTATGGTTAGCGCTGTCCGGAACCCATTGCTTGATGAAAGACTGGATGTTTCGGGCTTTGAAGTGTCCTAAAGGCAGTCCCCGTAATAAAAGGAAACCCGCAGCGATGGCGTACTACCGCACCCCTCATGACGTTACCGCTCTGCCCGCCTGGCGAGCGCTCAATCAACATCGCCAAGCCATGCAGGATTTCAGCATGCGCGACGCGTTCAATGCCGATCCTCAGCGTTTTTCCCAATTCACCTTGAGCAGCTGCGGGCTTTTCCTCGATTACTCGAAAAACCTGATCACCAGCGAAACCCGCAACCTGCTCGTGGACCTGGCCAAGGAAGTCGACCTTAAAGCCGCGATCGACGCGCTGTATGCCGGCGAGCCGGTGAACTCGTCCGAGGGTCGCCCTGCCCTGCACACCGCCCTGCGCCGCCCAGTGGGCGACAAGTTGTCGGTCAACGGCGTGAACATCATGCCGGACGTACACAAGGTGTTGAACCAGATCACTGACCTCGTGGGCCGCATCCACGACGGCCTGTGGCGCGGCTACACCGAGAAGCCGATCACCGACGTGGTGAACATCGGCATCGGTGGCTCGTTCCTCGGCCCGGAGCTGGTCTCCGAAGCGTTGCTGTCCTACGCCCACAAAGGCGTGCGCTGCCACTACCTGGCGAACATCGACGGCAGCGAGTTCCACGAGCTGACCATGAAGCTGCGCGCCGAGACCACGCTGTTCATCGTCTCGTCGAAATCCTTCAACACCCTCGAAACCCTGAAAAACGCCCAGGCCGCCCGCGCCTGGTACCTGGCCCAGGGCGGCTCGGAAGCCGAGCTGTATCGCCACTTCATCGCCGTATCGAGCAACAACGCGGCCGCCGTGGCCTTCGGTATCCGCGAAGAAAACATCTTCCCGATGTGGGACTGGGTCGGCGGCCGTTACTCGCTGTGGTCGGCCATCGGCCTGCCCATCGCCCTGGCCATCGGTATGTCGAACTTCAAGGAACTGCTGTCCGGTGCCTACACCATGGACCAGCATTTCCAGAACGCGCCGTTCGAACAGAACATGCCGGTGCTGCTCGGCCTGCTGGGTGTGTGGTACGGCAACTTCTGGGGCGCGCAGAGCCATGCGATCCTGCCCTACGACCACTACCTGCGTAACATCACCAAACACTTGCAACAGCTGGACATGGAATCCAACGGCAAGAGCGTGCGCCAGGACGGTACACCGGTGTCCACCGATACCGGCCCGGTGATCTGGGGCGGCGTGGGCTGCAACGGTCAGCACGCGTACCACCAGTTGCTGCACCAGGGCACCCAACTGATCCCGGCCGACTTTATCGTGCCGATCGTCAGCTTCAACCCGGTCTCCGACCACCATCAGTGGCTGTACGCCAACTGCCTGTCCCAGAGCCAGGCGCTGATGCTCGGCAAGACCCGCAGCGAAGCCGAAGCCGAGCTGCGCGACAAGGGCCTGCCGGAAGCCGACGTGCAGAAGCTGGCCCCGCACAAGGTGATCCCGGGCAACCGTCCGAGCAACACCCTGGTGGTCGAGCGCATCAGCCCGCGGCGCCTGGGCGCACTGGTCGCGATGTATGAACACAAAGTGTTCGTGCAAAGCGTGATCTGGGGCATCAACGCCTTCGACCAATGGGGCGTGGAGCTGGGCAAGGAACTGGGCAAGGGCGTCTACAACCGCCTGACCGGCGCCGAAGAAAGCCTGGCCGACGATGCGTCGACCCAGGGCCTGATCAACTACTTCCGCGGTCGTCACCGCGGCTGATGTCGGTCACATAGGGCCGGCGTCCATTCGGACGTCGGCCTTGAACCCGCCCCCGACTGGGTGCATCTTTATGACTTGTCGCAAAAACAAGAATAAGGATCGCTCATGTTCGATATCAGCATGTTTCCCATCGCCGATGCCGTCCGCCGGGCTGCGCAACTGAGTCAAGAGGACTATCAGCGCCTCTATCGCCAATCCATCGAACAGCCGGACACGTTCTGGGCCGAACAGGCCAGGCGCTTTCTCGACTGGACCACGCCCTGGCACACCGTCAATACCTCGGACATCCAGACCGGCGCCACCCAATGGTTTGCCGGCGGCCAATTGAACGTCAGCTACAACTGCATCGACCGCCACCTGGCGCAACGCGCCGAGCAACCGGCCTTCATCTGGGAGGGCGATGATCCGACAGCATCTTCCACCATCACCTACCGCCAACTGCATCAAAACGTCAGCCGCCTGGCCAATGTGCTGAAAAGCCGTGGCGTGAAAAAAGGCGACCGGGTGTGCATCTACATGCCGATGATTCCGCAAGCGGCCTACGCCATGCTCGCCTGTACGCGGATTGGGGCGGTGCATTCGGTGGTGTTTGGCGGTTTTTCACCCGACGCCCTGCGCGACCGTATTCTCGACGCCGACTGCCGCACGGTGATCACCGCCGATGAAGGCGTGCGCGGCGGCAAGCCGGTGGCGTTGAAACAAAATGTCGACAAGGCCCTGGCCAGTTGCCCGAACGTCAGCACCGTGCTGGTGGTAGCGCGCACCGGGGCCGCCGTGAACTGGAGCGAAGGCCGCGACCTCAACTATCAACAGGCCGTGGATGCCGCCAGCGATGACTGCCCACCCGAGCCGATGGGCGCCGAAGACCCGCTGTTTATCCTCTACACCTCCGGCAGCACCGGCAAACCCAAGGGCGTGCTGCACACCACCGGCGGCTACCTGCTGCAAGCCGCGATGACCTTCAAGTACGTGCTCGACTACCGCGACGGCGAAGTGTTCTGGTGTACCGCCGATGTGGGCTGGGTCACCGGCCACAGCTACATCGTGTACGGCCCGCTGGCCAATGGCGCCACCTCGCTGATGTTCGAAGGCGTGCCCAGCTACCCGAGCAGCTCGCGCTTCTGGCAGGTCATCGACAAGCACCAGGTCAATATCTTCTATACCGCGCCGACGGCCCTGCGCGCATTGATGCGCGAGGGCCACGCTCCGTTGGAGAACACCTCCCGCGCCAGCCTGCGCCTACTCGGCAGCGTCGGCGAGCCGATCAATCCGGAAGCCTGGGACTGGTACTTCAACGCCGTCGGCGAACAACGCTGCCCGATTGTCGATACCTGGTGGCAGACCGAAACCGGCGGCATCATGCTCAGCCCGCTGGTCAGCGCCCAGCGCATCAAGCCCGGCTGCGCGACCCAACCGATGTTCGGCGTGCTGCCGGTGCTGCTCGATGAGCACGGCAAGGAAATCCACGGCCCGGGCAGCGGCGTGCTGGCGATCAAATCCAGCTGGCCGGGGCAGATCCGCAGTGTCTATGGCGACCCGCAGCGCATGATCGACACCTATTTCAAACCCTACCCCGGTTATTACTTCACCGGCGATGGCGCGCGGCGTGACGAAGACGGCGACTACTGGATCACCGGGCGCATCGACGATGTGATCAACGTCTCCGGCCACCGTATCGGCACCGCCGAGGTGGAAAGTGCCCTGGTGTTGCATGACTGGGTCGCCGAGGCTGCGGTGGTGGGCTATCCCCATGACGTCAAAGGCCAGGGCATCTATGCGTTCGTCACGCCGATGAATGGCGTGGAGCCCAGCGATACACTGAAAAAACATCTGCTCGAACTGGTCAGCAAGGAAATCGGCAGCTTTGCCAAACCGGAACTGATCCAATGGGCCCCGGCCTTGCCGAAAACCCGCTCGGGTAAGATCATGCGACGCATTTTGCGCAAAATAGCCTGCAACGAGTTGGACAGCCTCGGAGATACCTCCACCCTGGCCGACCCCAGCGTGGTCGCCGGCCTGATCGACAAACGCCTGAACCGATAGGAACCCGCGCGTCGCCATGGAATTTATCCGCAGCCGTATCGAAACCCAGTTGATGAGCCTCACCGGCTTGTCGCTGGGCCAGTTGGACCTGGAAAACCCCAAGGGCGACCCCGGCCTGTTCGGCCCGGACTCGGTCAGTTGGCAAGTGCATGGCGATTTCAGCAGCATGCTCATCGGCGGCATCAGCGCCTTGATGCTGCAAGCCTTGCACCCATTGGCGCTGGCTGGCGTGTGGGACCATTCGAACTTTCGCCAGGACATGCTCGGGCGCCTGCGCCGCACATCGCAGTTCATTTCCGGCACCACCTTCGGCTCGCGCAAAGACGCCGACTGGCTGATCGAGAAAGTACGCACCATTCACCTGCAGGTTGTCGGCCATGCGCCCGACGGCCGCGCCTACGCGGCCAGCGACCCGCAGTTGCTGACCTGGGTGCATGTGGCGGAGGTCAGCAGCTTCCTCGCCGCGCACGTGCGTTATCGCAACCCGCAGCTGTCGGGGCGCGATCAGGATCGTTACTACAACGAAATCGCCCTGGTCGCCGAACGCCTGGGCGCGCGGAATGTGCCGCGCTCACGCGAGGAAATTGCGGATTATCTGGCGCGTATCCGTCCACAATTGTTGTGCGACGCGCGCAGCCGCGAAGTGCTGCGCCTGCTGCTCGAAGCCCCGGCGCCCAGCACCCTGGCCAAACCCTTTGGCGCCCTGATGATGCAGGCCGGGATCGACCTGCTGCCGGCCTGGGCCGCCGACATGCTGGGGCAACACCCGAGCCCGCTGCAACGCCAGTTGGTGCGTGCCGGGGTCAAGCGCAGCGCGCCGGTGCTGCGTTGGGCGATGCGCAATGGCTCGGTGCAGCGCGCGCATCGGCGGATGGGGTTGATGTAGGCGACGCTCCATAACTGCTAAACTCCGCGCCCACATTTACCCAGCAAGGCGCGCTCCATGTCTCCCCTGAACCAGGCGCTGCGCGCCGCCCTCGATCATCGTCAAGGCCTGATCAGCGAGTTGCATGCCCAAGGCACCGACTGTTACCGGCTGTTCCACGGCAGCCAGGAAGGCGCCGGTGGCCTGACCATCGACCGCTATGGCCCGCAATTGCTGGTGCAGAGCTTCCACCAACCGCTGGAAAGCGCAGACCTGCTGGACCTGCATCAACTGATCAGCCAGTACATGGGCCTGGAATTGCTGCTGGTGTACAACGACCGTTCCCGTGGCAACTCGCGGATCGACCGCGAAGACACGGTCTACCGCGCCACACCGCAAGCGCTGCAGGACCTGGTCGGCCACGAATGGGGCCTCAATTACCGCGTGCGCGGGCGCCATGCCGGGCAAGACCCGTTGCTGTTCCTCGACCTGCGCAACACCCGCGGCTGGGTCAAGACACACAGTGCCGGCAAAAGCGTACTGAACCTGTTCGCCTACACCTGTGGCGTGGGCCTGAGCGCCGCGGCCGGCGGTGCCCGTGACGTGTGCAACCTGGATTTTGCCGAAGGCAACCTGGCGGTCGGTCGCGAAAACGGCCTGCTCAACCCGCAGTTGGCACCCATGACGTTCGTGCAATCCGATTATTTCCCGGCGATTCGCCAGCTGGCCGGCCTGCCGATCACTCAGCGGCGCGGGCAGAAACTGCCGAGCTATCCGCGCCTGGAACCGCGTCAATATGACCTGGTGTTGCTTGACCCGCCGGCCTGGGCCAAGAGCGCCTTCGGCACCGTCGACCTGTTGCGCGACTATCAAAGCCTGCTCAAGCCGGCGCTGTTGGCAACCGCCGATGACGGCGTGCTGATCTGTTGCAACAACCTGGCAAAAGTGAGCATGGACGATTGGCGTGAGCAGGTGCTACGTTGCGCCGAGAAAGCCGGGCGTCCGGTGCGCGACTGGCAAATCATGCCTCCTGGCGCCGACTTTCCGTCGCAAGACCAGCAACCTCCGTTGAAGACTCTGATCCTGCAGTTATAGGAATTTTCTGAAAGAGGGTGGCTCTTCGGAACCGAAAACCCGTGCCATACTCCAAGGCACTCCTGTTCGACATAGATGGCGCCGCCCCATGCCCAAAGGATTGATTCGCGCCACTGGCGCCTTGTTGACTGCCGTTGCCCTGTACAGCTTGCTGGGCTTTTTGATTTTGCCCGGCATTGCCCTTCGCATAGCCAACCAACAGTTGACCAACTACGCCACGGTGCCGGCCCGCATCGAGCGTATCGAGCTCAACCCGTTCAGCCTGGAAGTGACGCTGTGGGGCCTCAAGATCGGCGACCCCGGCAAGGAACAAGTGGGTTTCGAGCGGCTCTACGCCAACCTGCAGCTCGACAGCCTGTGGACCCGCGCCCTGCACCTGGCCGATGTGCAACTCGACAAACCCAAGACCGAGTTGCTGTTCGACAAGTCCGGCCAGTTGAACCTGGCGCAGTTGTTCAAACTGCCACCCAGCGAACCGACACCGGCAGACCCCAACGCCAAACCGTTCCCGTTGCGGATCGAGCGGATCAAGCTGGCGGGCGGTTATCTGCACTTTGAAGACCTGCGCCCCAGCGAGCCAATCGAGTTCCTCTACGACAAACTCGACTTCGAGCTGAAAAACCTCAGCACCCTGCCGGAAGACAATGCCGACATGACCCTGGTCGCCGCCGGCCCGGAAGGAGGGCAGATCGACTGGAAGGGTAACGTCAGCCTGGTGCCGATCACGTCCAAAGGCACCCTGAAAATCACCGATGGCAAGATGAAAGCCTGGTGGCCCTATGTGCGCGACGCCCTGCCCCTGGTCCTCGAAAACGGCGTGCTCAACTTCAGCACGGACTACACGTTCAGCCTGGCCAAAGAAACCGAACTGAACCTGACCAACACCGCCGCCAGCATCGCGCCGTTCGCCATCAAGGCGCCGGATGGCCGGCCATTGGTGCGCCTGGAGCGCCTGGACGTCAGCGAAACCACGATCGACCTGGCCAAGCAGCAGGTGGTGGTCGGCAAGATCCGCAGCAACAAGCTGGAAACCTGGGCCGCCCGCGAAGCCGATGGCCAACTGGACTGGCAGAAACTGTTCGCCAGCCAGCCGGGCAAGCCGGCCAAGGCACCGGAAGCGGCCAGCGCGCCAGCAGCTGCCGACTCGCCCAAAGCCGCGCCCGCAGCGCCGAGCAAGCCTTGGCAAGTACTGCTCAAGGATGTGCAACTGCGCAACTATCAGGTCCACCTGGCCGACCGCCAGGCCAAACCTGCGGTCGCGCTGGAACTCGGCCCACTGAACGTCGATGTGCAGAACTTCGACAGCCTCAACGGCAGCCCCTTCACCCTCAAGATCGACACCGGCCTGGGCAAGCAAGGCAAGATCCAGGCAACCGGCGAGGTCAACCTCAACCCGATCAGCGCCAAGCTGAAAGTGAACACCCAGGACATCGACCTGCGGGTCGCACAGTCCTATATCAGCCCGTTCATCCGCCTGGAACTGCGTAGCGGCATGCTCGGCAGCAACCTCGATGTGAACCTCAAAAGCACCGAGCCGCTGGCCCTACAGATCACCGGCCGGGCGCAGGTCGATCAGTTGCACACCCTCGACACCCTCAAGACCCGCGACTTCCTCAAATGGCAGCGCCTGGTGCTGGAAGGGCTGAACTACCAGCATGGCGACAGCCTGTCGATCGACAAGATCAACCTGCAACAGCCCTATGTGCGCTTCATGATCAACGATGATCGCACCACCAACGTCGACGACCTGCTGATTCCACAGCCGGCCGACAGCGGCGCCAAGTCGGCGGCCAAGCCGGCCGCAAGCAAAGAAAAGCCGCTGGGTATTCATATCGGGCAGATCGCGATCAACGACGGTTCGGCCAACTTCGCCGACTTCAGCCTCACGCCCAACTTTGCCACCGCGATCCAACAGCTCAACGGGCAGATCGGCACCATTGACAGCCGCCAGGCCAAACCGGCAGCTGTCGACATCAAGGGCAAGGTGGATCGCTATGCACCGGTGACCATCAAAGGCAGCGTGAACCCGTTTGATCCGATGGCGGCACTGGATATCGCCACCAGCTTCAAACGTGTCGAGCTGACGACCCTGACGCCCTACTCGGGTAAGTTCGCCGGTTTCCGGATTCGCAAGGGTCGCCTCAACCTCGACCTGCATTACGTGATCACCAAAGGCCAACTGAAGGCCGAGAACAAAGTGGTGGTCGAGCAACTGCAACTGGGTGAGAAAGTCGACAGTGCCGATGCGGTAGACCTGCCGATTCGCCTGGCGATCGCCCTGCTCAAGGACTCTGACGGCAAGATCTCGATTGAACTGCCCATCAGCGGCGACTTGAACAACCCGCAATTCAGCGTGATGCCGATCGTCTGGCAGACCCTGCGCAACCTGGTGGTGCGCGCGGCAACGGCGCCGTTCAAGTTTATCGGTGGGCTGGTGAGCGGCGGCGGTTCGGAAGACCTCGGCAATGTCTCGTTCGCCGCAGGCTCCAGCGAACTGAACAAAGACGCCGAGGGCGCCCTGAACACCTTGGCCAAGGCCCTCAAAGAACGCCCTACCCTGCGCCTGGAAATCGAAGGCACGGCAGCGGCCGACAGTGACGGCAAGTTCCTCGCCGAGCAGCGTCTGGAGCGCGAATACCAATATAACTATTACAAGATCCTGCAGCGCCGTGGCGACAAGGTTCCGGCCCAGGCGTCCTTGCTGCAAGTACCGGAAAAGGAAAAAGCCCCCTTGCTCGAAGGTATCTACCGCACCCGCCTGAAACAACAACCACCGGCGGAGTGGAAAAACCTGAGCGACGATGAACGCACGGCCAAACTCAAGGGCGGCGTGATCACGTTCTGGAGCAGCAGCGACGTGCTGTTGCGCCAGCTCGGTCAGGACCGCGCAAGCACCATCAAGGACTACCTGGTCGACAAAGGGCAGCTGGAAGATGACCGGGTGTACTTCGTCGACGCCAAACTGGGCCAGGCCGAGAAGGATGGCCGGGTGGTAACGCAGATGCATCTGGACGCCGAATGACCCCACGCGCCAGCGCAAGCTGGCGCCCACTTCGAAAGCATTCCTGGCCGGAATAGAACAGGCCCCGACACATGTGCCGGGGCCTGTAATGACCACATCCCTATGGTCGGTCGCATGAACCCGTGAGGTGCATTGAGTGGATATCTAACTCACTCGTTGCCGCCGCCGCCTAGTTCAGCGATTGGTTGGGCGTTACTCTGCTTTCAGGCCATCGGCCGATACAGCTTTCACGCCTTTGATTTTCTTGGTGATGTTCACCGCGGTAGTTTTCTGCGCTTCGGTCACTGCGACGGAAGAAGACAGGGAAACTACACCCTTGTTGGTTTCGACTTTGATGTCGGTACCCGGAATGCCTTTCTCGGTAACCAGGTCAGCCTTCACCTTGGTAGTGATCCAAGTGTCCGAAGTGGCCTCTTTGGATTTGTCGATGTTGTCGGCTTTTACCGCACCGCCAGCCAGCAGGCCGTCAGCGGATACAGCGGTCACACCTTTGATACGCTTGGTGATGGCGACAGCGGTAGCTTTCTGCGAGTCAGAGATGGCAACGGTCGAAGACAGGGAAACCACACCTTTGTTGGTCTCAACCTTGATGTCCGAACCTGGGATGCCCTTTTCGGTCAGCAGGTCAGCTTTGACTTTGGTGGTGATCCAAGTGTCCGAGGTGGACTCTTTGGCTTTGGTCATTTCGCCAGCTGCCAGCGTCATCGGCGCCTGCGCGGTTTGAGCGAAGGCAACGTTGGCCATGGCCAGGGTCAGGGCGGTAGCAGTTGCGGTAGCGAGAGCGAACTTCTTCATACGAGTAACTCCTGTTTTATTAAAAGTCTGCAGTGTGTGAACCTTGATGCTGCAGCATTAACAGGACTATTGCAGGCACTGTGCCAAGTCGAACCCTTCAAATAAACCCTTTAAAAACAATGAGTTATAGATTGAGCGAATTTTCGGATTCGTGCAATTTGCATGAAGCAGAGCGTGCCTGCATGCAAGTTGCGGCTTTTGGCTGTGATTAAGCGTCTGATTTTTCGGCATTTTCCTGCACGCATAAAAAAAGGACTCCGAAGAGTCCTTTTTTCAGCGTGAAGCCTGCGGGTATTTAAGCGCCCGAAGCCTTGGCTGCTGCCACGTCTTTGATGGACAGCTTGATACGGCCGCGGTTGTCCACGTCCAGTACCAGCACTTCCACTTCCTGGCCTTCTTTCAGAATGTCGGTCACTTTCTCAACACGAGCGTCGCTCAGCATGGAGATGTGAACCAGACCGTCTTTGCCCGGCAGGATGTTGACGAATGCGCCGAAGTCGACGATGCGCTCAACTTTACCGACGTAGATCTTGCCGATCTCGGCTTCGGCAGTGATGCCCAGAACGCGCTGACGCGCCGCTTCTGCAGCTTCCTTGGTTTCGCCGAAGATCTTGATCGAGCCGTCGTCTTCGATATCGATCGAAGCCTTGGTCTCTTCACAGATCGCACGAATGGTCGCGCCGCCTTTACCGATGACATCACGGATTTTGTCGGTGTCGATTTTCATCGCGATCATGGTCGGAGCATTTTCCGACAGTTCGGTGCGGGACTGACCAATGATCTGGTTCATCTGACCGAGGATGTTCAGGCGCGCTTCCAGGGCTTGGCCCAGAGCGATTTCCATGATCTCTTCGGTGATGCCTTTGATCTTGATGTCCATCTGCAGCGCGGTAACACCTTTAGCGGTACCGGCTACTTTGAAGTCCATGTCGCCCAGGTGGTCTTCGTCACCCAGGATGTCGGTCAGGACGGCGAACTTCTCGCCTTCTTTGACCAGGCCCATGGCGATACCGGCAACCGGCGCCTTCATCGGCACACCAGCGTCCATCAGTGCCAGGGAAGCACCGCAGACCGAAGCCATGGAGCTGGAACCGTTGGACTCGGTGATTTCCGACACTACACGGATGGTGTACGGGAACACGTCGGCGGCTGGCAGCATGGCCTGAACCGAACGACGGGCCAGACGGCCGTGACCGATTTCGCGGCGACCGGCGCCACCCATGCGACCACATTCGCCCACCGAGAACGGCGGGAAGTTGTAGTGCAGCATGAACGGGTCTTTTTTCTCGCCTTCCAGGGTGTCCAGCAGCTGTGCGTCGCGGGCAGTACCCAGGGTCGCAACAACCAGGGCCTGGGTTTCGCCACGGGTGAACAGCGCGGAACCGTGAGTCTTCGGCAGAACGCCGACTTCGATGTTCAGCGGACGCACGGTGCGGGTGTCGCGACCGTCGATACGTGGCTTGCCGTTAACGATGTTTTCGCGAACGGTGCGGTATTCGATTTCGCCGAATGCTGCTTTGACGTCGCTGGCAGAAGGCTGGCCTTCTTCACCGGACAGCTTGGCAACGACCTGATCCTTCAGCTCGCCCAGGCGAGCGTAACGGTCGGCCTTGACGGTGATGGTGTAGGCCTGGGAGATCGCTTCGCCGAACTCGGCACGGATCGCGCCCAGCAGTTCGGTGGCTTCGGCTTGCGGAGCCCAGGCCCAGGTTGGCTTGGCGGCTTCGGCAGCGAGTTCTTTGACGGCGTTGATCACAACCTGGAACTCGTCGTGAGCGAACAGTACCGCGCCCAGCATCTGGTCTTCCGTCAGCTCTTTGGCTTCCGATTCAACCATCAGTACGGCTTCCGAGGTACCGGCAACGACCATGTCCAGGCTCGACGCTTTCAGTTGCTCGTAAGTCGGGTTCAGCAGGTAGCCGGTGCTTTCGTGGAAAGCCACGCGCGCAGCGCCGATCGGGCCATCGAAAGGAATGCCGGAGATAGCCAGGGCAGCCGAGGTACCGATCATCGCAGCGATGTCCGGATCGGTCTTTTTGCTGGTGGAGACGACGGTGCAGACAACCTGCACTTCGTTCATGAAGCCTTCTGGGAACAGCGGACGGATCGGACGGTCGATCAGTCGGGAAGTCAGGGTTTCTTTCTCGGAAGGACGGCCTTCGCGCTTGAAGAAACCGCCAGGGATCTTACCGGCAGCGTAAGTCTTTTCCTGGTAGTGAACAGACAGAGGGAAGAAGCCTTTGCTTGGGTCTGCGGTCTTGGCGCCTACAACGGTCACCAGTACGGTAACGTCGTCGTCAACGGTAACCAGCACTGCGCCGGAGGCTTGACGGGCGATACGGCCTGTCTCGAGGGTAACGGTCGACTGACCGAACTGAAATTTTTTGATAACCGGGTTCACGGTGTCCTACCTTCTTTGTGGCTCTTGGGGAACTTGTCTTCTTGCGAAATTCTTGGGCAATGTCGGGAATCGGCCCAACCCTTGTCCAGGGGTAAAACGTGTATCCAGATAAAACTTGAGGCTGGAAGCCTGCCATGGGCCAGCGGGAATCCCACTGACACACGGCAAACAACCAACCTCTAGCGCAATCGCTTATTAGCGACGCAGACCCAGGCGACCGATCAGAGCCTGATAACGACCCAGATCCTTGCCTTTCAGGTAGTCCAGCAGCTTACGGCGCTGGTTTACCATGCGGATCAGACCACGACGGGAGTGGTGATCTTTACCGTTGGCCTTGAAGTGACCTTGCAGTTTGTTGATGTTGTGGGTCAGCAGTGCAACTTGCACTTCTGGCGAACCAGTGTCACCAACAGCTTGCTGATAGTCAGCTACGATTTGTGCTTTTTCTTGAACGTCGAGAGCCATGAGGCAATCCTTTTTTCAGGAAACCACCCAAAGGGCAGTTTCAACAGGCCAGGGACAAATCCCTGTATCTAAAAATGAGTAGTGACCGTGCCTGTTAACAGCCACCCTCGTTCCAGTTTGCGTAAAGGCTGATACGCTTTTACCACAAACTGGTTTCGGTCATTCTGACCGAATCAGTCGACGCGGCGCGATGCGCCCGTCTTCGCTCACTTCACCGATACCGATAAAGCGACCGTTATGATCCTGTACCCGCACCATGCCGAATTTCGGCGCGTCCGGGGCACGTACCGGCTGGCCGTTGAGCCAGTAGAACGCGCTGTGCTCCGAGAAGTGCAGCAATGGCCAATCGAGCAAACCGCTGTCCGATGGCATCAAGAAGCGATCGACCGCTTCATTGCCGCCTTCGGCGTGTACCGCTTCCAACTCTTCCAGCGTCACCGTCTGGGCCAGGCTGAAAGGGCCGGCCTGGGTCCGTCGCAGTTCTGCGACATACGCGCCGCAACCGAGCTTTTCACCGATATCTTCCACCAGGGTACGGATATAGGTGCCTTTGCTGCAGTCCACGGCCAGGCGTGCGGTGTCGCCTTCACAGGCGAGCAATTCCAAGCGCGCAATAGTAACAGAACGCGGTTCGCGCTCCACTACTTCACCCGCACGAGCCAGCTTGTAAAGTGGTTGCCCATCGCGCTTGAGCGCCGAGTACATCGGCGGTATCTGACTGATTTGCCCACGAAAAGCGGGTAAAGCAGCCTCGATATCAGCACGACCAACGGTCACGTCGCGAACCTGCAAAACATCACCCTCGGCATCGGCCGTGGTGGTGGTCTTGCCCAGTTGCATCAGGGTTTCGTAACCCTTGTCGGAATCGAGCAGGTATTGCGAGAACTTGGTGGCCTCGCCAAAGCACAACGGCAACACACCGGTGGCCAGGGGGTCGAGGCTGCCGGTGTGCCCGGCTTTCTCGGCATTGAGCAGCCAGCGGACCTTCTGCAAGGCGGCATTGGAGGTAAAGCCAATGGGCTTGTCGAGCAGAATGATGCCGCTGACGTTGCGACGGATACGTTTGACCTGAGCCACCGCTTACTCCTTGGCGTCTTCAGGTGTGGACGGATGCTGATTATCCTCAGCCACGGCGCGCTCGATCAGTGCCGACAGGTGCGCGCCACGCACGACGCTTTCGTCGTAGTGGAAGTGCAACTGAGGCACGCTGCGCAGCTTCATTTCGCGGGCCAACTGCATGCGCAGGAAACCTGCGGCCGAGTTGAGCACCTTGATGCTTTGCGCGATTTCTTCGCTGCTGTCCTCACCCATCACGGTGATGAAGATTTTTGCGTGACCCACGTCACGGCTCACTTCAACGGCGGTGATGGTGACCAGGCCAACACGAGGATCTTTGACTTCGCGACGGATCAGTTGGGCCAGCTCGCGCTGCATCTGATCGCCGATACGTTGGGTACGGCTGTATTCTTTTGCCATGTCTTGTTACCTGTTACTGCCACACGGTGAAACCCGTGGGGTCTGAAAGCGGCAAACGCCCGGCCTGACAAAAGCCAGACCGGGCGTTGCGTTTAGAGTCCGGACGTTGCGCGGGGCATTTGCATGCCCACACGCGGCGTGGCTCCTGAAGTGCGCGAGTTAGAGGCTGCGAGCAACCTGAACCTTCTCGAAGACTTCGATCTTGTCGCCAACCTTGACGTCGTTGTAGCTCTTGACGCCGATACCGCATTCCATGCCGGCACGTACTTCGGAAGCGTCATCCTTGAAGCGGCGCAGGGATTCCAGCTCGCCTTCGAAGATAACGATGTCTTCACGCAGTACACGGATCGGACGGTTACGGTGAACGGTGCCTTCGATAACCATGCAGCCGGCGATCGCGCCGAATTTCGGCGAGCGGAACACGTCACGCACCTCGGCGATACCCAGGATGTTCTCCCGGACGTCGCTGCCAAGCATGCCGGTGAGGGCTTTCTTGACGTCTTCGATGATGTCGTAGATGACGTTGTAGTAACGCATGTCCAGGCCTTCCTGCTCGACGATCTTGCGAGCGCCAGCATCGGCACGCACGTTGAAGCCGAACAGTACAGCGTTGGAAGCCAGTGCCAGGTTGGCGTCGGACTCGGTGATACCACCGACACCGCCACCGACGACACGCACTTGCACTTCGTCGTTACCCAGGCCGTTCAAGGCGCCGTTCAACGCTTCGAGGGAACCACGGACGTCAGATTTGAGGACGATGTTAAGCGTCTTCTTCTCTTCCTGGCCCATGTTCTCGAAGATGTTTTCCAGCTTGCCGGCGTGAGCACGGGCCAACTTGACTTCGCGGAACTTGCCTTGACGGAACAGAGCCACTTCACGGGCTTTCTTCT
This sequence comes from Pseudomonas veronii, assembly GCF_002028325.1. Classification (NCBI taxonomy): domain Bacteria; kingdom Pseudomonadati; phylum Pseudomonadota; class Gammaproteobacteria; order Pseudomonadales; family Pseudomonadaceae; genus Pseudomonas; species Pseudomonas veronii. The sequence continues at coordinate 5,868,156 of NZ_CP018420.1, forward strand.
CGTCGGCAACCACGCTCATCTCGTCGCCAGCGTCCGGGGTACCGTCCAGGCCGAGAATCTCGACAGGGATGGACGGACCGGCTTCCTTGATGGACTTGCCGTTCTCGTCGAGCATGGCACGTACACGGCCATAGTTCGAACCGACCAGCACCATGTCGCCTTGGCGCAGGGTACCGTCTTGAACCAGAACGGTCGCCACCGGGCCACGGCCCTTGTCGAGGCGGGACTCAACCACAACACCACGGCCAGGAGCCGATGGCGTAGCGGTCAGTTCCAGGACTTCGGCTTGCAACAGAACAGCTTCGAGCAGTTCGTCAACGCCAGTACCGACTTTCGCCGAGACCGGTACGAATGGAGTGTCGCCACCCCATTCTTCGGAAGTCACGCCGTGAACCGACAGTTCGCTACGGATGCGATCGAGATCGGCGCCCGGCTTGTCGATTTTGTTCACCGCAACCACCAACGGTACGCCAGCTGCCTTGGCATGCTGAACGGCTTCGATGGTTTGTGGCATCACGCCGTCGTCTGCTGCAACGACCAGGATCACGATGTCGGTCGCCTTGGCACCACGGGCACGCATCGCGGTAAACGCGGCGTGACCAGGGGTGTCGAGGAACGTCACCATGCCGCGATCGGTTTCAACGTGGTAGGCGCCGATGTGCTGGGTAATACCGCCAGCCTCGCCTGCCGCAACCTTGGCACGACGGATGTAGTCGAGCAGGGAAGTCTTACCGTGGTCAACGTGGCCCATTACGGTCACGACCGGCGCACGGGAAACGGCTTCACCTTCGAACTTCAGGGACTCGGCCAGGGAATCTTCCAGGGCGGTGTCGCTGACCAGGGTCACTTTGTGGCCCAGCTCTTCGGCAACCAGTTGGGCAGTTTCCTGATCCAGTACCTGGTTGATGGTGGCCGGAGTGCCCAGCTTGAACATGAACTTGATGATTTCAGCTGCCTTGACCGACATCTGCTGGGCGAGATCGCCCACAGTGATGGTCTCGCCGATCTTCACTTCACGCACGACAGGGCCGGTTGGGCTCTGGAAACCGTGGGCGTTGCGTTTTTTCAGCTTGGCCTTGCCGCGACCACCACGACGGAAGCTGTCGCTTTCTTCGTCGGTGGTACGTGGGGCAACGCGTGGCGCAGGCGCTTTCTCTTTGACCGAAGCACGATGCGGAGCGTTTTTGCGCTCACCATCACCGCCGCCACCGCGACGACTGTTATCGTCGGCACGTGGTTTGTCCGGACGACGAGGTTCGTCGCGTTTACGCGCATCAGCAGCAGGTGCTGGTGCAGCGGCCACCGGAGCGGCCTCACGCACAGCTTCTACAGGCGCGGCAGCAGGAGCAGCGACCGCATCAGTGGCAGCAGGTTGCGCAGCAGCAGGCTGGCGACGCGCTTCTTCTTCGGCGCGACGCTTGGCTTCTTCTTCAGCCTTCTGACGAGCAGCATTTTCTACTGCGCGACGTTCTTCCAGTTCGTGTTTGCGCTCGGCTTCGATTTCTTCCGGGCTGCGCTGTACGAAGACTTTCTTCTTGCGTACTTCAACGCTGATGCTCTTGCTACCAGCAACACGCAGGGTGCTGGTGGTTTTGCGCTGCAATGTAATCTTGCGCGGTTCTTCCACTTTCGCCTTGTGGCTGCTCTTCAAGTGAGTCAGCAAAGACTGCTTCTCACTATCGCTCACACCTTCATCGGCGGCGGTGTGCGGCAGACCTGCCTCACGCATCTGCTGCAACAGGCGCTCTACCGGTGTTTTGACCTCATCGGCCAGTTGTTTCACCGTGACTTGCGTCATGCACTTCTCTCCTCAGGCCGCGCCTAATTACTCGAACCAATGGGCTCGGGCGGCCATGATCAACTTGCCGGCACGATCATCGTCAATGCCGTCGATGTCGAGCAGATCGTCAATAGACTGCTCGGCCAGGTCTTCGCGGGTAATTACGCCGCGCACCGCCAGTTCCATCGCCAAATCCTTGTCCATACCCTCAAGCGAGAGCAGGTCTTCGGCCGGATGGGCGTCTGCCAGCTTTTCCTCAGTAGCGATGGCTTTAGTCAACAAACGATCCTTGGCCCGAGCGCGAAGCTCGTTGACGGTGTCTTCGTCAAAGCCATCGATGTTGAGCATTTCTTCCAACGGTACGTAGGCAATCTCTTCCAGGCTGGTGAAGCCTTCATCTACCAGCACCTGCGCCAGGTCTTCGTCGACTTCCAGCTCGTCGATGAAGTTGCGCAGGATGTCACCGGTTTCAGCTTGCTGCTTAGCCTGGATGTCCGATTCGGTCATCACGTTCAGGGTCCAGCCGGTCAGTTGGCTGGCCAGACGCACGTTCTGACCACCACGACCAATGGCCTGAGCCAGATTGTCTGCGCCAACGGCGATGTCCATGGCATGGGCATCTTCGTCAACGATAATTGCCGCCACTTCAGCCGGCGACATGGCGTTGATCACGAACTGCGCCGGGTTATCGTCCCACAGGACGATATCCACACGCTCACCGCCCAACTCGCCCGACACTGCCTGGACGCGCGAACCGCGCATACCAATGCAAGCGCCCTGCGGGTCGATGCGTTTGTCCTTGGAACGGACCGCGATCTTGGCGCGCGAACCCGGGTCGCGGGACGCAGCCATGACTTCGATCAGGCCTTCGGCGATTTCCGGCACTTCGATGCGGAACAGTTCAATCAGCATTTCCGGCGCGGTACGCGACAGGATCAACTGAGGACCGCGGTTCTCGGTGCGGATTTCCTTGAGCAGCGCACGCAGACGCACGCCGACACGGAAGGTTTCGCGAGAAATGATGTCTTCGCGGGCCAGCAACGCTTCGGCGTTGTTGCCCAGGTCGACGATCACGTTGTCGCGGGTAACTTTTTTCACGGTGCCGGAGATGATTTCACCCAGGCGCTCGCGATAGGCGTCAACGACTTGAGCGCGCTCGGCCTCGCGAACCTTCTGCACAATGACCTGCTTGGCAGTTTGTGCAGCAATACGGCCGAACTCGATCGATTCGATCTTTTCTTCGACAACATCACCGACCTTGGCGCCAGGGTGCGTTTCAGCGACCTTGCTCGGCCAGGTTTCGATGGCCGGATCATCAAGATCGGCTTCTTCAACGACCGTCCAGCGACGGAAAGTTTCATAGGCACCGGTGTGGCGGTTGATTTCCACACGCAGATCAACTTCGTCTTCAAAACGCTTTTTGGTCGCAGTGGCCAGGGCCAGCTCCAGCGCTTCAAAAATCACGTTTGCCGGTACGCCCTTTTCATTGGATACCGACTCAACAACCAGCAGTACTTCTTTGCTCATCGTACGCCTCGCCTTTCGCAAGCCATTGGATCCGCGGGATCCGCGTCTCAGTCAAAACTGGGAATAATGTTGGCCTTGTCGATCATATCGATCGGCAACAGGAACTCATGGTCTTCTACTTGCACCACGACATCCTGCTCTTCTACACCGCGCAGAAGGCCCTGAAAATTGCGTCGCCCTTCAAAGGGAGATCGCAGCTTGATTTTCACTTGTCCACCGGCAAATTTTGCAAACTGCTCGAGAGTGAACAGTGGGCGTTCCATGCCAGGCGAGGAAACTTCGAGGGTGTACTCAACGGCGATTGGATCTTCAACATCCAGGACACCGCTGATCTGACGGCTGACAATGGCACAATCGTCCACCAGCACGCCGCCCTCTTTATCAATATAAACGCGCAACATTGAGTGGCGACCTTGAGCCGAAAACTCAATACCCCAGCATTCATAGCCCAGGGCCACGACCACCGGGGCCAGCAAGGCCTGCAACTCTTCTAGCTTGCTCGACACCTGAACCCCCTCGTGCATGTATGTGCATGCTGTGCAAAATAAAAAAATGGGCGAAACGCCCATCCTTGAAACGCCGTCGAATAGCGGCGTTGAAAGTGTCCAGCTAACAAAAAGCCCCTTAATAAGGGGCTCCGCTAAAACTGGTTGCGGGGGCCGGATTTGAACCGACGACCTTCGGGTTATGAGCCCGACGAGCTACCAGACTGCTCCACCCCGCGACAAAGCTGGGGCGGAAGTATACGACCGATCCCTTACAGGGTCAATGTAACCTTCCACCTACAAGAAAGCCCGCAACAGCGGGCTCTCCTGATAATTGGTACCGAGAAGGGGACTCGAACCCCTACACCCTATGGGCACAACCACCTCAAGGTTGCGTGTCTACCAATTCCACCACCTCGGCAATACAGCGTTTACAACCCTTCTTACTTCTGCTCTTGAGCTGGAGGCACGTCAGTCGCTGGAGTAGCCGACTTTTGCTCTTGAAGCACCGGGACATCATCAGAAGCCGGTTTTGCTTTTGGTACTTCCAACACTGCTGGGTTTGGCAAACCTACTTGAGTCAGCACATGAGCTTTCTCTTTAGCAAAGTAACCTAACCCTAAGCTGGTTATGAAGAAACCTGCGGCAAGTATAGCAGTAAACTTACTAAGAAAGGTAGAGGAACCTTGGCTTCCGAACACAGTATTTGAAGCACCTGCACCGAAAGACGCACCAGCATCCGCACCTTTACCCTGTTGCAACAAAACCAGGGCAACTACGCCCAGGGCAGCCAACAGATGAAAAACGACTACGACTGTTTCCAGCATTTTTTCAGTTTCCCGCGGCGCGACAAATCGCACCGAACTCATCTGCATTCAGGGAAGCTCCACCAATGAGCCCCCCATCGATATCCGGCATGCCGAACAGTTCGACCGCATTGGCCGCCTTCACGCTGCCGCCGTATAGAAGCCGCACACCTTGTGCGACCTCAGAATTCTCTGCCGCCAACTGCGCGCGGATAGCTGCATGCACATCCTGCGCCTGTTGCGGTGTTGCAGTCAGCCCGGTGCCAATAGCCCAGACCGGCTCGTAAGCGATGACTGCCTTCGCAAACGCACCAACACCCAGCTCCTCGATGATGCTGCCCAGCTGACGCGAGACAACTTCAAGAGTCTTGCCCGATTCGCGCTGTTCAAGGGTCTCCCCTATGCACAACACCGGAATCAAGCCACAAGCCTGTGCCGCTGCGAACTTGCGATTGAGTGTCCCATCCCGTTCGCCCATCAACTGACGGCGCTCGGAGTGCCCGACAAGCACGTAGGAACAACCCGCATCAACCAACTGACTTGGCGAAATCTCACCTGTCAGCGCACCTTGCATGGGTTCCATTGCGCAATTCTGCGCGCCGACCTGAATCGACTTACCTTTCAAGCCATCAACCACTTGGTTGATATGCAAGCAAGATGGAAAAACCGCGACATCAACACCGCTCGGCAAGGCCAAGTGACGAAGGCCATTGATCAGCTCAGCGACACTGGCGCGGGTACCGTGCATCTTCCAGTTACCAGCTACCATAGTGCGACGCATGCTGTACCTCGTCGGTCAAAGTGGGCGCAGATGTTACCCAACCACACCATCACTGGCAAGCCGAATTCAGGAGCAAACTTCAGTTACTAGTTTTGCCAGGTCTTCGGCATGCCCGCGAACCAGGGTTTCGTCCTCACCTTCGACCATGACGCGCACCAGCGGCTCTGTGCCGGACTTGCGCAACAACACGCGCCCACGCCCCGCCATTGCCAGGGTCACGCGCTCGCAGGCCGCTTTGACAGCCGGGTGTTCGATCGGGTTGTCGCCACCGGCAAAGCGCACGTTGAGCAGCACTTGCGGGCACTTGCGCAGGGCTTGACGCGCCTGGGCCAGGCTTTCCTGGCGACGGCGCAACGCCAACAGCACCTGCAGCGCGGCGATGATCGCGTCGCCCGTTGTGGTGTGCTGGAAGCACACGACATGCCCGGAGTTCTCGCCACCGATCTGCCAATTGCGCTCCAGCAGTTCGGCAATCACATAACGATCCCCGACATTGGCACGCACAAAAGGAATGCCCAGCTCGCCCAGTGCCAACTCCAGCCCGAGATTGCTCATCAGCGTACCGACAACACCGCCCTGCAAGCGGTTACGCTCATGCAGGTCGCGGGCAATGATGAACATCAAGTCATCGCCATCAACCACGGCGCCGGTGTGATCCACCATCAGCACGCGGTCACCGTCGCCATCAAAGGCAATACCCAGGTCGGCATGCTCGGCCAGGACGGCAGCCTGCAATTGCTCCATATGCGTGGAGCCGCAGTTTTCGTTGATGTTCAACCCGTTAGGCTGGGCCGACAGCACCGTCACTTCCGCACCCAGCTCCTTGAATACGCTCGGCGCCACTTTATAGGTCGCACCATGGGCACAGTCGACGACGATCTTCAGCCCGGCGAAATTGGTGCTGCTTGGCACACTGCTCTTACAGAATTCGATATAACGGCCAGAGGCGTCGTTGATCCGCGACACCTTGCCCAGCTTGCTGGACTCGACCACCGTCATCGGCGCATCCAGCAGCTCTTCGATCATCAGCTCGATCTCATCCGGCAGCTTGGTGCCCTGCCCCGAGAAGAACTTGATGCCGTTGTCATCATGAGGATTGTGCGAAGCACTGATCACAATGCCGGCTTCGGCATGGAAGGTACGCGTCAGGTAAGCGATCGCCGGGGTCGGCATCGGGCCCAGCAGCATTACATCGGCACCGGCGGCGGACAAACCGGCCTCCAGCGCAGACTCAAACATATAGCCTGAGATACGCGTGTCCTTGCCCACCAGGATGCGGCACGCGCCCATGCTGCGGAACGCCATGCCTGCCGCCCAACCCAGCTTGAGCATGAAATCGGGGGTAATCGGAAACTCGCCGACCCGACCACGGATACCGTCGGTGCCAAAGTATTTCTTTGTCATAAGTGCTCCATCATTCTTATTCGGCCGATTCTACTGCGGCAATCATGCGGACGACATCCACGGTCTCAGCGACATCATGCACACGCAAGATACGCGCACCCTTGGTCACAGCAAGTGCCGCCAGCGCCAACCCACCATAAAGCCGCTCGCCCACCGGGCGATTCAGCGCCAGACCTATCATGCTCTTGCGCGAAACGCCGACCAACAAAGGTCGACCCAGGGCATGCAAGGCTTCCATATGCTTGAACAGACTTAGATTGTGCTGCAGGGTCTTGGCGAAACCAAACCCCGGATCGAGGATGATCTTGTCGGCAGCGATCCCTACGGCGGCGCATTGAGCAATGCGATCAGCCAGGAACCCGCTCACTTCGCCAACCAGATCATCGTAGTGTGGATTGTCCTGCATGGTGCCGGGCTCGCCCAGCATATGCATCAGGCACACCGGCAGGCCGGTCGCCGCGGCGGCGTCCAGCGCACCATCACGCTGCAACGAACGCACATCGTTGATCAGCCCCGCACCCAGGCGCGCCGTTTCGCGCATCACCGCCGGGGTCGATGTATCCACGGAAATGATCACATCCAGCTCGCGAGCGATGCGCTCGACGATCGGCGCCACCCGCTCCAGTTCCTCCACGGGAGAAACCACGCGAGCACCAGGCCGGGTCGACTCGCCGCCGACATCGATCAAGGTCGCACCCGCCGCCACCATCGCCTCGGCGTGACGCAACGCAGCATCGAGCTGATTGAAGCGACCACCATCGGAAAAGGAATCGGGGGTTACATTAAGAATGCCCATGACATGCGTGTGGGCCAAATCAAGAACCCGGCTGCCGCAAGGCAACCGGGTGGAGGACGACGCAAAAGTCATTTCAAACCTTAGTGGTCAGCTGCAGGACCGCCGATCGGGTTTTCGGGGCGTTCGTTCTGAACCACTGGCGGCGTGCCAGAGGTGCCCGAACCACCTTCCCAATCGCGAGGTTCACGCGGTGTACGGCCCGCCATGATGTCGTCGATCTGATCGGCATCAATGGTTTCGTACTTCATCAGCGCATCCGCCATGGCATCCAGCTTATCGCGGTTGTCGGTGAGGATCTGCTTGGCCGTGCCGTAACACTGGTCAATGATGCTGCGCACTTCGGAGTCGATCAGCTTGGCTGTCTCACCGGAGAAGCTGGCACTTTGACCGCCACCGCCACGCCCCAGGAACACTTCACCTTCTTCCTCGGCGTACATCAAAGGACCGAGTTTTTCCGACAGACCCCATTTGGTCACCATGTTCCGCGCAATCTGGCTGGCACGCATGATGTCGTTGGAAGCGCCGGTGGTGACACCGTCGAAGCCCAGGGTCATCTCTTCAGCAATCCGGCCGCCGTACAGCGAGCAGATCTGACTGATCAACGCACGCTTGGAGAGGCTGTAGCGATCCTCTTCCGGCAGGAACATGGTCACACCCAGCGCCCGACCACGAGGAATGATCGACACTTTGTAGACCGGGTCATGCTCAGGCACGACGCGCCCTACGATAGCGTGACCGGCTTCGTGATAAGCGGTGTTCTGCTTCTCTTTCTCGGACATGACCATGGATTTGCGCTCGGCGCCCATCATGATCTTGTCTTTGGCCAGTTCGAACTCTTTCATTTCCACGATGCGCTTGCCGGTACGGGCCGCAAACAGCGAAGCCTCGTTCACCAGGTTGGCCAGGTCGGCACCGGAGAAGCCAGGCGTACCGCGGGCAATCACGGCCGGAGCCACGTCGTCGCCCATGGGTACTTTACGCATGTGGACTTTCAGAATCTGCTCACGACCACGGATATCCGGCAAGCCCACCACAACCTGACGGTCGAAACGGCCTGGACGCAGCAATGCAGGGTCCAACACATCCGGACGGTTGGTTGCGGCAATGACGATGATGCCGTCATTCATTTCAAAGCCGTCCATCTCCACCAGCAACTGGTTGAGGGTCTGCTCACGTTCATCGTGACCACCGCCCATGCCAGCACCACGATGGCGACCAACGGCGTCGATTTCATCGATGAAGATGATGCATGGCGCGTGCTTCTTGGCCTGCTCGAACATGTCGCGAACACGGCTGGCACCGACGCCGACGAACATTTCGACGAAGTCCGAACCGGAAATGGTGAAGAACGGCACCTTGGCTTCACCGGCAATCGCCTTGGCCAGCAAGGTTTTACCGGTACCCGGCGGGCCGACCATCAGCACACCGCGTGGAATGCGGCCACCCAGGCGCTGGAACTTGCCCGGATCACGCAGGAACTCGACCAACTCACCCACTTCTTCCTTGGCTTCGTCGCAACCGGCGACGTCAGCCAGGGTGGTCTTCACCTGGTCTTCGGAGAGCAGGCGCGCCTTGCTCTTGCCGAAACTCATCGGCCCGCCCTTGCCTCCTGCACCGCCTTGCATCTGGCGCATGAAGAACATGAACACGGCGATGATCACCAGGATCGGGAAGCTTGCCACCAGGAGTTGAGTCCAGATGCTCTGCTGCTCAGGCAGCTTGCCTTCGACAATCACGTGGTTATCCACCAGGTCGCCGATCAGACCGTTGTCCTGGATTGCCGGACGAATGGTCTTGAAGCCGTCGCCATCGTTGCGCTTGCCGGTAATCACGTAGCCATCAACCGCTACGCGCTCGACCTTGCCATCCTTAACTTGCTGGATGAAGTCGGAATAGTTGAGGGTCTGCGGCTCGTTAGGGCTGGAGAAGTTGTTCATCACCGTCACCAGGACAGCCGCGATGATCAACCACAGGATCAGATTCTTTGCCATATCGTTCAATTAACTACCCTCTGAAGCAAGCTCCGCTACTGGCGCGCGCTTCGCATGATATTCACCGGCCTAACTTACTACATTACCTACAACTCTGGCAGGCGCCGTCTGTAACCCTTTGTGAAACTTTGACTACACAATATTCGTAAAGCTTCGTGACGAAAGCGATATAAAAAAACCTATCGACTCCCCTCAAACCTTCAAAGGCGCTCATCACTCGCTGCACCTTCGATACCGCGGAACCCCCGCGCCAGCAGATATTGCTCGCGAGACCGGTCCCGTGAGGAGTCCGGTTTGCGCATCTGCACCTTATCGAACAGCTTGCGGATGTTCTTGTGGTACTCGTCGAAACCTTCGCCCTGGAAGACCTTGACCAGGAAATCACCACCCGGACGCAATACCCGCCCCGCCAGATCCAGCGCCAACTCGCACAGGAACATGGCTCGCGGCATATCAACAGCCGGTAATCCACTCATATTGGGGGCCATGTCGGAAATCACAAGGTCCACCTGCGAATTTCCCACAGCCTGCAGGATCTCAGCTAACACCGCATCCTGGGTAAAGTCACCATGGACGAAGGTCACATCCGGGATGCTGTCCATCTCCAGGATGTCGGAAGCGATCAACCGGCCTTGCCCGCCAATCAGACGACTGGCCACCTGGGACCAGCCACCCGGGGCGGCGCCCAGGTCGATCACGCTCATGCCGGGACGGAACAGTTTGTCCTTGTCCTGAAGCTCCAGCAGCTTGTAGCTGGCCCGGGAACGGTAGCCGTCCTTTTGCGCCTTTTTGACGTAAGGGTCGTTGAAATGCTCTTGCAGCCACTTAAGGCTAGTTTTGGAACGGGCCACGGGCCACCTCGAAAATAAAACGGGTCGTGATTAACTGGGCGGTCCCGGACTCGCTCGGGTAAACTGGCCGCCGCTTTTTACAAGATCAGACGCAGGGGTCAGATTATGCCGCTCACTCAAGAGCAGAAGAAACAGTACAAATCCATTGGCCACCATCTGAAACCAGTTTTGATCGTGGCCGACAACGGTTTGACTGAAGGTGTGTTAGCCGAACTTGAACGCGCATTGGGCGATCACGAACTGATCAAGATCAAGGTCAACATCCTTGACCGCGAAGCGCGCCTGGCCGCCATTGCAGAACTGTGCAAGGTTGGCAAGGCAGACCTGGTTCAGGTCATCGGCAAGATGGCACTGCTGTATCGCAAGAACTTCAGCGTCAACAAGCAACTGTCGAACGTTCATCGCTTCAAATGACAACAAGGGTCACGGGCGTGCTTCGCGCGCCCCGCCACTCCACCCAGGCGCCGGTTGCATCACCAGCACCAGGCCGGAAAACCCTAGCACAAGATAGCTGAATAGCTGCCAGCGCAACGCTTCCGGCAGCCACACATGCACGATGCAATACATTGCACACGCATACAGAGCCATCAACAGCAGTTGGCCGCGAATATCCCGCCACAAACTCCCCAAGCCTTCGGCCTTGATCAGCACCAGCGCCTGAAGCGTCACGCACGCCGCCGCAAAACCCACCAGCAGCGCACTCAGTAATCCATCGATCTCATCGATCAACAACGGCGCCAGGCCAATCAGGCCCAACGCCGGTAACACGCCAATATGCAACAACCACAGGCCGCCCACCCACAGCATCTGGGCAAACTGCCAAAGCATGGCGCCCGCACGAAGCGGGCGCCGCCTTTCAGACATGGCGAACTTCAACAATCTCGTACTCGATCACGCCACCGGGCGTTTTCACAACCACCACATCACCCTCTTCCTTGGCAATCAAGGCACGGGCGAGTGGCGAACCGACGGAGATCTTGCCGAGTTTGAAGTCAGCTTCGTCTTCACCGACGATGTGGTACACCACGCTTTCGTCGGTTTCGACATTGGCGATTTCCACCGTGGTGCCGAAAATCACTTTGCCGGTGTGCGGGATGGTCGTGACGTCGATGATGACCGCATTCTGCATACGGCCCTCGATGTCACGGATCCGCGCCTCGACCATACCCTGCTGCTCGCGGGCAGCGTGGTATTCGGCGTTTTCCTTCAAGTCACCCAGCTCGCGGGCCGTACCGATGTCCTGGCTCAGCTTTGGACGTACGACCTTGGTCAGATGGGCGTGCTCCTCTTCCAGGGCCTTGGCGCCCCGAACGGTCATTGGGTATTTGATCATGCCTTCAATCCTGCGTGTAGATCCTGCAAGCGACGCACGGTCTTTTCCGGACCGAACTTGAGCGCTTCGCAGATAGCTTCGCCAGCAGCAATGGTCGTGGTGCAGTAGATCTTGTGCTGCAAGGCATTACGACGAATGGAGTAAGAATCCGCAATCGACTGACGACCCTCAGTGGTGTTGATGATCAGAGTGACTTCGTCATTCTTGATCATATCGACCACATGCGGACGGCCTTCCGTCACCTTGTTCACGCGACGCACTTTCAGACCCGCCGCTTCAATCAGCCTGGCGGTCCCGGCGGTGGCCACGATCTCGAAGCCCAAGTTGATCAGATCACGGGCCACGCCTGCAACCAGTGGCTTGTCATCGTCGCGCACGCTGATGAAAGCAGTACCGCCGGTCGGCAGCACTTCGCTGGCACCCATCTGGGCCTTGGCGAACGCTTCACCGAAGGTATCGCCCACGCCCATCACTTCACCGGTGGACTTCATCTCTGGGCCCAGGATCGGGTCCACGCCAGGGAATTTGGCGAATGGGAACACCGCCTCTTTCACGCTGTAGAAGTTCGGAATGATTTCTTTGGTAAAGCCGATTTCCTTCAGGGTCTTACCGGCCATCACGCGGGCAGCGATCATGGCCAGGGACACACCGATGCACTTGGACACGAACGGCACGGTACGCGAGGCGCGCGGGTTGACTTCAATGACGTAGATGTCTTCGCCTTGCAGCGCCAACTGTACGTTCATCAGGCCGACCACACCCAGTTCCAGGGCCATTTTCTTGACCTGTTCGCGCATCTCGTCCTGGATGTGCAGCGGCAGCGAGTAAGGCGGCAGCGAGCACGCGGAGTCACCGGAGTGAACGCCCGCCTGTTCGATGTGCTGCATGATTGCGCCGATGACCACGTCAGTACCGTCGCAAACCGCATCCACGTCCATCTCGATGGCGCAGTTGAGGAAGTGGTCCAGCAGCACCGGGCTGTCGTTGGACACTTTCACCGCATCACGCAGGTAACGCTTGAGTTCTTCTTCTTCGTAGACGATTTCCATCGCCCGGCCGCCCAGTACGTAGGACGGACGCACCACCAGCGGGTAGCCGATCTTGCTGGCCGCACGCAGGGCTTCGTCTTCGCTGCGCACGGTAGCGTTTGGCGGCTGACGCAGGTTCAGGCGCTCGACCATTTGCTGGAAGCGCTCACGGTCTTCGGCACGGTCGATGGCGTCTGGGCTGGTGCCGATGATCGGCACGCCAGCGGCTTCCAGGGCACGGGCCAGTTTCAGCGGGGTTTGGCCGCCGTACTGGACGATCACGCCTTTAGGCTTCTCGACGCGCACGATTTCCAGCACGTCTTCCAGGGTGACCGGCTCGAAGTACAGGCGGTCGGAAGTGTCGTAGTCGGTGGAAACGGTTTCCGGGTTGCAGTTGACCATGATGGTCTCGTACCCGTCTTCGCGCAGGGCGAGGGCGGCGTGTACGCAGCAGTAGTCGAACTCGATGCCCTGGCCGATACGGTTCGGACCGCCACCCAGGATCATGATCTTGTCGCGACCCGACGGCGCAGCTTCGCACTCTTCCTCGTAGGTGGAGTACAGGTAGGCGGTGTCGGTGGAAAACTCGGCGGCGCAGGTGTCAACGCGCTTGTAGACCGGGAAGATGTCCAACTTGTGGCGATGAGTGCGCAGGTTTTTCTCAGTCACACCCAGCAACTTGGCCAGGCGCTGGTCGGAGAAACCTTTGCGCTTGAGGCGGAACATGGTGTCGCGGTCGATGCTGGCCAGACCCAGGGTCTTGACCTTCTCTTCTTCCTTGATCAGATCTTCGATCTGCACCAGGAACCACGGATCGATCATGTTCATGCCGAAGATGTCTTCGACGGTCATGCCGGCGCGGAACGCGTCAGCAACGTACCAGATACGCTCGGCACCCGGCACGGTCAGCTCGCGCTTGAGCACGCTCATGCTTTCCGGATTGCTCAGGTCGAGCTTCTCGTCCAGGCCGCAAACGCCGACTTCGAGGCCGCGCAGGGCTTTCTGCAGGGATTCCTGGAAGGTCCGGCCAATGGCCATGACTTCGCCGACCGACTTCATCTGGGTGGTCAGGCGCGCGTCAGCCTTGGGGAACTTCTCGAAGGCGAAACGTGGCAGCTTGGTCACGACGTAGTCGATGGACGGCTCGAAGGACGCCGGGGTCTTGCCGCCGGTGATGTCGTTCGACAGTTCGTCCAGGGTGTAACCCACAGCCAGCTTGGCCGCGACCTTGGCGATCGGGAAACCGGTGGCTTTCGAGGCCAGGGCCGACGAACGGGACACACGCGGGTTCATCTCGATCACGACCATGCGGCCGGTGTTCGGGCAGATACCGAACTGCACGTTGGAACCGCCAGTCTCCACGCCGATCTCGCGCAGTACCGCCAGGGAGGCGTCACGCAGGATCTGGTATTCCTTGTCGGTCAGGGTCTGTGCCGGAGCAACGGTGATCGAGTCACCGGTGTGCACGCCCATCGGGTCGAAGTTCTCGATGGAGCAGACGATGATGCAGTTGTCCTTCTTATCGCGGACAACCTCCATCTCATATTCTTTCCAGCCGATCAGGGATTCGTCGATCAGCAGCTCTTTGGTCGGCGACAGGTCCAGGCCGCGGGCGCAGATTTCTTCGAACTCTTCACGGTTGTACGCAATACCGCCACCGGTGCCGCCCATGGTGAAGGACGGACGGATGATGCACGGGAAGCCCAGGGTCTCGAGGACCGCATTGGCTTCTTCCATGCTGTGGGCGATACCGGAACGCGGGCACGCCAGGCCGATGGACTTCATCGCCTTGTCGAAGCGCGAACGGTCTTCGGCCTTGTCGATGGTGTCGGCGTTGGCACCGATCATCTCAACGCCGAATTTTTCCAGGATGCCTTCGCGCTCCAGGTCGAGGGCGCAGTTCAGGGCGGTCTGGCCGCCCATGGTCGGCAGCAGTGCGTCCGGACGCTCTTTCTCGATGATCTTGGCAACGGTCTGCCACTTGATCGGCTCGATGTAGGTGGCGTCGGCCATGGCCGGGTCGGTCATGATGGTGGCCGGGTTGGAGTTCACCAGGATGACGCGGTAACCCTCCTCGCGCAGGGCTTTACAGGCCTGGGCGCCGGAGTAGTCGAATTCGCAGGCCTGGCCGATCACGATCGGGCCAGCGCCGAGAATCAGGATGCTTTTTATGTCTGTACGTTTTGGCATGGGTTTGTCACTCAAATCCGCAGGTCAGTCGGCAAGCCGTCTTGAACAATCTTTGAAGAGCCTGCGGGGGCCACCGACAGTCGGGGCCGCCCGCAGGCCGCTCAGTCAGCGTCGCTTGGCCATCTCATTGATGAAACGGTCGAACAGCGGCGCTACGTCGTTCGGGCCCGGGCTGGCTTCAGGGTGGCCCTGGAAGCTGAACGCGCTCTTGTCGGTGCGCTCGATGCCTTGCAGGGAACCGTCGAACAGCGACTTGTGGGTCGCACGGACGTTGGCCGGCAAGGTCGTTTCATCCACCGCAAAACCGTGGTTCTGGCTGGTGATCATCACTACGCCGGTGTCCAGGTCCTGTACAGGGTGGTTCGCGCCGTGGTGGCCGTGCCCCATTTTCAGGGTCTTGGCGCCGGAGGCCAGAGCGAGCAGCTGGTGGCCCAGGCAGATACCGAACACCGGGATCTCGGTCTCCAGCACGTCCTTGATCGCCTTGATGGCGTAGTCGCATGGCTCAGGGTCACCCGGGCCGTTGGACAGGAACACGCCGTCCGGCTGCAACGCCAGGACGTCGCTGGCAGGGGTTTGCGCCGGCACCACGGTCACGCGGCAACCGCGCTCGACCAGCATGCGCAGGATGTTGTACTTGATGCCGTAGTCGTAAGCCACTACGTGGTAGGGCAGATCAGCAGCGTCGATGGTCTCGTGGCTGTCGGTCTTCAAGTCCCAGACAGTGGAGCGCCAATCGTACTGTTCCTGGGTGCTGACGACTTTCGCCAGGTCCATGCCCTTCAGGCCAGGGAAGCCTTGCGCCGCAGCAATTGCCGCAGCCTCGGAGATATTCTCACCGACCATGATGCAGCCGTTCTGCGAGCCTTTTTCACGCAGGATGCGTGTCAGGCGGCGCGTATCGATACCGGCGATCGCCACAACGTTGTTGGCTTTCAGGTAATCGGACAGCGACATCGTGCTACGCCAGTTGCTCGCAACCAGTGGCAGGTCACGAATCACCAGGCCCGCGGACCAGACGCGATTGGACTCGACGTCTTGCGGTGTAGTACCGGTGTTGCCGATGTGCGGATAAGTCAGGGTAACGATCTGTTGGGCGTAGGAAGGATCGGTAAGGATTTCCTGATAGCCGGTCATGGCAGTGTTAAACACCACCTCTCCAACGGTTTGACCGTCGGCTCCAATGGCTTCGCCGCGAAAAATGCTGCCATCAGCAAGGGCGAGTATGGCTGGCTTAGTCAAGAAGACCTCCCGTAAATAAAGCCTGAAAGGGCGATCGCAGGTTGTAAAAAAGCGGAGTGACGTATGGACACGTCACCCCGCTTCTTCACTGAATTATTCTGCGCGCTTTTAGTGGACACACTAAAGCTGTAGCTTACAGAAAAAGGCTGTTTTGGTCCACCGCTAATGAGCCTTAAAGGCAGGAGAATGCGACAGGACGTCGCTTAGCGGGTAAAAACGGGGCCTTAGGATAATCCCGAGGCCCCATTTTAGCTACTGATTAGTGCAGATCCAGCACATCGCGCATGTCATACAGACCCGGCGCACGCCCATCCAGCCACAGCGCGGCACGCACCGCACCCTTGGCGAATGTCATGCGGCTGGAGGCTTTGTGCGTGATTTCCAGGCGCTCGCCTTCAGTGGCGAACAGCACGGTGTGATCACCGACGACATCGCCACCACGAACGGTGGCAAAACCAATGGTGTCACGCGCACGCGCGCCGGTATGACCTTCACGCCCGTACACCGCCACCTTCGACAAGTCGCGACCCAGGGCATCGGCGATAGCCTCACCCATGCGCAACGCGGTTCCCGACGGCGCATCGATCTTGTGGCGATGATGGGTCTCGATGATTTCGATATCCGCCTCATCGCCCAGCACGCGCGCCGCCAGATCCAGCAGCTTGAGCGACAGGTTCACGCCCACGCTGAAGTTGGCGGCAAACACGATGGGAATATCCTTGCCCGCCTCGACCAGCAACTGTTTCTGCTCAGCACTCAAGCCGGTGGTGCCGATCACCATGGCCTTGCCCGCCTTGCGGCAGAACGCCAGGTTTTTCAGCATCACGTCCGGCAGCGTAAAGTCGATCAGCACGTCGAACTCGTCCGCCACCTGCTCCAGGTTGCCGGACAACGACACGCCGATACGCCCCAGCGAAGCCAGCTCACCGGCATCGGCGCCGATCAGCGTACTGCCTGGGCGAACGATCGCCGCGGTCAGGCCGGAGGCCGGCGAGCGCTGCTGTACCGCTTCGATCAGGGTTTTACCCATGCGCCCGGCAGCGCCCATTACGGCTATACGTCGCATACTCAATTCCTTACAAGTCGCCGAAGAAGCGCTTCACGCCATCGAAGAAGCCCGTGGTTTTCGGCGAGTGGGAGTCGTCACCCTCCAGCGAACTGCGGAACTCTTCGAGCAACTCGCGTTGGCGACGACCCAGGTTGACCGGCGTTTCCACCGTGACACGGCACATCAGGTCGCCCGCACCGCCACCACGCACCGGCGCCACGCCTTTGCCACGGATACGGAACTGCTTGCCGGTCTGCGTCCCCTCAGGGATCTTGAGCTTGACCCGACCATCCAGGGTCGGAATCTCCAGCTCGCCGCCCAGGGCCGCATCGACGAAGCTGATCGGCACTTCGCAGAACAGGTGCTTGCCGTCGCGCTGGAAGATCGAGTGCTCGCGCACATTGATCACCACATACAGGTCACCCGTCGGGCCACCCTGAGTCCCCGCCTCGCCTTCGCCCGACAGGCGAATGCGGTCACCGGTATCCACGCCCGCCGGCACTTTGACCGACAGGGTTTTGTACTCTTCGACACGCCCTTCACCGTGGCAGGAATCGCACGGGTCAGAAATGATCTTGCCTTGGCCTTGGCACCGCGGGCAGGTTTGCTGCACCGAGAAGAAGCCCTGCTGCATGCGGACCTGACCGATACCACCGCAGGTCGGGCAAGTGATCGGCGAGGAGCCTTTCTTGGCCCCCGAACCGTCGCACGGCTTGCAGTTGACCAGCGTCGGCACGCGGATATTGACGCTGGTGCCGCGCACGGCTTCTTCCAGGTTCAGTTCCAGGGTGTAGCGCAGGTCGCTGCCGCGCTGGGCACCGCCACGCTGACCACCGCGGCCACCGCCGAAGAAGTCGCTGAACACATCGCCGAAAATATCGGAGAAGTTCTGGCCGCCGAAGCCAGCACCGCCGCCACCCATGCTCGGGTCGACGCCGGCGTGACCGTACTGGTCGTAGGCCGCACGCTTGTTGGGATCACACAGGCATTCGTAGGCCTCGTTGGCCTCTTTGAACATTTCTTCGGATTCTTTGTTATCCGGATTACGGTCCGGGTGGTGCTTCATCGCCAGGCGACGGTAAGCCTTCTTCAGGTCCGCCTCGCTGGAACCGCGCTCCACACCCAATACTTCGTAATAGTCACGCTTTGCCATAAGTCTTTGCACTCTTAAGGACGTTCAGCCAGACCCTCCTGAGCCTTGCCGAACTCGTTGAGCCCCAATACAGGCCCGGACCCAACTCACGTCAATTCAACGATCCTGGTCATAACAGCTTTCAGCCAGGGACCCGGCCAAAAACGCGGTGACTGTCGCCGGAAAGCAGGAGCATTCCCGATCACACCGCCAGCATCCGAGCCTTGTCGCATGCTGTAAAAATTCGCATACCCCAGACACGCCAACGCGGGAGCAAGCTCCCGCGCGGCGACATCCTACCAGTCACCGCTTGATAGCGGTCAACCGGCCAAGCAGATTACTTCTGCTCTTTGACTTCTTCGAACTCGGCATCGACAACATCATCGTGCTTGGCTTCAGGCTCTGCCTGATGCGCGGCACCGTCAGCTGGCTGACCTTGCTCGGCGTACATTTTCTGAGCAACCGGCGCGGAGACCTTCGACAGTTCCTCAACCTTGGCTTCGATGGCCGCCTTGTCGTCGCCTTTAACTGCGGCTTCCAGGGCAACCAAGGCCGCTTCGATTGCGGTCTTCTCTTCGGCAGTCACTTTGTCGCCAGCTTCAGCGATCATTTTGCGCGTCGAGTGAACCAGTGCGTCGCCCTGGTTACGGGCAGCAGCCAACTCTTCGAACTTCTTGTCAGCCTCGGCATTGGTTTCCGCATCACGAATCATCTGCTGAATTTCTTCATCAGACAGACCAGAGTTGGCCTTGATGGTGATCTTCTGCTCTTTGCCGGTAGCCTTGTCTTTGGCGCCTACGTGCAAGATGCCGTTGGCGTCGATGTCGAAGGTCACTTCGATTTGTGGCACGCCACGTGGTGCTGGTGGAATCTCGGCCAGGTCGAACTTGCCCAGGGACTTGTTCTGCGCCGCTTGCTTACGCTCACCTTGCAGCACGTGAATGGTCACGGCGCCCTGGTTGTCATCGGCCGTCGAGAACACTTGCGATTTCTTGGTAGGAATCGTGGTGTTTTTCTCGATCAGCGCAGTCATCACGCCACCCATGGTTTCGATACCCAGGGTCAGCGGGCTGACGTCCAGCAGCAATACGTCTTTCACGTCGCCGGCCAGTACCGCACCCTGGATGGCAGCACCCATGGCAACAGCTTCGTCCGGGTTCACGTCTTTACGTGCTTCTTTGCCGAAGAACTCGGTCACCAACTTCTGAACCAGTGGCATACGGGTCTGACCGCCGACCAGGATCACGTCGTTGATCGCACTCACTTCGATGCCGGAGTCTTTCAGCGCGATGCGGCAAGGTTCGATGGTGCGCTGAACCAGGTCTTCAACCAGCGCTTCCAGCTTGGCGCGCGAGATCTTCACGTTCAAGTGCTTAGGACCGGTAGCGTCTGCAGTGATGTACGGCAGGTTAACGTCGGTCGACTGAGCCGAAGACAGCTCGATCTTGGCTTTCTCGGCAGCTTCTTTCAGACGCTGCATGGCCAGCGGGTCACCCTTGAGGTTCATGCCGCTTTCTTTCTTGAACTCGTCAACGAGGTAGTCGATCAGACGGATGTCGAAGTCTTCACCACCCAGGAAGGTGTCGCCGTTGGTGGCCAACACTTCGAACTGGTGCTCGCCGTCAACTTCCGCGATTTCGATCACGGACACGTCGAAGGTACCGCCACCCAGGTCATAAACGATGACAGTGTGGTCGCCCTTGGCTTTGTCCATGCCGTAGGCCAGAGCGGCTGCGGTTGGTTCGTTGATGATACGTTTTACGTCCAGGCCCGCGATGCGGCCGGCGTCTTTGGTCGCCTGGCGCTGGCTGTCGTTGAAGTAGGCCGGAACGGTGATCACCGCTTCAGTCACCGCTTCACCGAGGTAGTCTTCGGCGGTTTTCTTCATCTTTTTCAAGATTTCAGCCGAGATCTGTGGCGGCGACATTTTCTGGCCGTTCACTTCAACCCAGGCGTCACCGTTGTCAGCCTTGGCGATTTTGTAAGGGACCATCTTGATGTCTTTCTGTACGACTTCTTCCTCGAACTTACGCCCGATCAGACGCTTCACCGCGTACAGGGTGTTGTGCGGGTTGGTCACCGCCTGACGCTTGGCCGACTGACCGACGAGGATTTCGCCGTCGTTGGCGTAAGCAATGATCGACGGCGTAGTACGCGCGCCTTCGGCGTTTTCGATGACTTTTGCAACGCCGTTTTCCAGCACGGAGACGCAGGAGTTGGTGGTCCCCAGGTCGATACCGATAATTTTGCCCATGATTTACTCTCCCGAAACTTGAATTTGGATGCCGCAGCAGTGGTGGCTAACTGCGGTAGCACTTAAACGCTTGACTTATAAATGGGGGCCTTGCGGCGTATTTCAAGCCTGCTCATCAATCGAAGGTGAAACCGGTGCAGGCGCCTTGCTGACCACGACCATTGCCGGACGCAGCAGGCGACCGTTGAGCTGGTATCCCTTCTGGAATACTTTCAACACGCTGTTTGGCTCAAGGTCATGACTTTCCTGCATCGCCATGGCCTGGTGATGCTCGGCGTTGAACGGCTCGCCGCCTTGCGGATCGACAGCCTCCAACTGATAACGCTTCAGGGTGTCCTGGAACATTTTCAGGGTCAGCTCGATACCTTCACGCATCGGGCGGATGTTTTCGTCATCCGGGTTGGACAACTCAAGGCCGCGCTCCAGGCTGTCGATGATCGGCAACAGATCACCGGCGAATTTTTCCAGCGCGAACTTGTGGGCCTTTTCTACATCCTGCTCGGCACGGCGGCGGACGTTCTGCAGATCGGCGGCAACACGCAAAGATTGATCCTGCGCAGCGGCCAATTGCTCTTCGAGCACTTGCACACGAGTCGCCAGCTCATCACCGGCAGCCGAATTGGCGTCTGGAGTTTGCGTATCCTGCGTCTGTTCGTCAGCCATAGATTTCTCCTTTCAAAATCATGCGCGAACTCAACTCGCGCTTCTGTTCCGGTATATGGGGCCACAATTTCCAGGTTCAAGGGTGCGGGCGTCACCAAAAGTCTTTCATCTGATCCAGATCAATTCCGACCCATTCATTCCTCTTCGCACTAAAAAAAACATCGAAGCAAGCAAATCGAGCTAAGCGCCAGGATTGTCAGCCCGGAACAAAACACTGTATAAATAACCAGACCTAAAGCCTGGGAGCGGCCGTCATGCTCGTGCACCTGTCCGTACATAACTACGCCATCGTTGAACATCTGGATCTCGAACTGGATCGCGGGATGAGCGTAATCACAGGCGAAACCGGCGCCGGCAAGTCGATCATGCTCGACGCCCTCGGCCTGACCCTGGGCGACCGCGCCGACAGTGGCGTGGTACGCCCCGGCGCAGACAAGGCCGACATCCTGGCGACCTTCGACCTGGCGGACATCCCCGAAGCCGAAGCCTGGCTTGCCGAGCGCGACCTTAATAATGAAGGGCCGTGCATCCTGCGCCGGGTCATCACCGCCGAAGGCCGCTCCCGTGGCTACATCAACGGCACGCCCTGCCCGCTGGGTGACTTGAAGGCCCTGGGCGAGCTGCTGATCGATATCCACAGCCAGCACGAACACCAATCCCTGCTCAAAACCGATACCCATCGCCGCCTGCTCGATGAATACGCCGGCGCCACCGACCTCGCCCGCCAGGTCCAGCTCGCCGCCCAACGTTGGCGCCAGACCCGCCTGGAACTGGAGCGCCTCTCCAATTCCGGCGACGAGCAACGCGCACGCCACCAATTGCTCAGCTATCAACTCGAAGAGCTCGAAAGCCTTGGCCTCGGCGAAAGCGAGCTGGAACAGCTTGAGCAGGAACACAAGAACCTCACCAACGCCGAAACCCTGCTGGGTATTTGCCGCCAGGTGGTGGAGCAATGCAGCGAGAGCGACTCGGGCAATGTGCTCAATGCACTGACCGTCAGCCTCAATCGGCTGTCCAGCGTGAACAATGCGTCCGGCTCGCTGAATGAAGCCACGACCTTGCTGACCAGTGCGCAAATCCAGGTAGAAGAAGCCGTAGGCGAACTGAACCGCTTCCTCGATCACTTCGACGCCGACCCGGCACGCCTGCAGGAAATAGAAGAACGCCTGGACACCATCTACACCCTGGCGCGCAAACATCGGATCCAGCCGACTGAAGTGGCAACGATGCAGCAGAAGCTGCTGGATGAAATCGAAACCCTGAACGCGAATGACGAGTCCATTGAGCGCCTGGGCGACGAACTGGCTTCTTTCGCCCGCCATTACCAAGAGAAGGCCCGCGAACTGAGCGATCTGCGCCATCAAGCCGCCACGAGCCTGGCCAGCGCGGTCGAGCAGGAAATCCAGCGCCTCGGCATGCCCGGCGGCCGCTTCACCATCGAACTGCACAGCAATACCAGCGCCGAACTGCAGCCCCACGGCCTGGAACAGGTAGAACTGCTGGTCAGCGCCAACCCAGGGCAGCCGCTCAAAGCGCTGGCAAAAGTCGCCTCCGGGGGCGAACTATCGCGGATCAGCCTGGCGATTCAGGTGATCACCGCCCAAACCTCACGGGTTCCGACGCTGGTCTTTGACGAGGTAGACGTTGGCATTGGTGGCCCGACCGCAGAAATTGTCGGCCAACTGCTGCGTCGCCTGGGGGATCGCGGCCAGGTGCTGACGGTTACCCACTTACCGCAAGTAGCCGCCCAAGGGCATCAGCATTTGTTTGTACACAAAGTACGCGGCAGCGATGCGACGCATACGGCGGTGTCCAAGCTGAACAAGTCGGAACGCGTGGAGGAAGTCGCGCGCATGCTCGGCGGCATCGACCTGACCAAGGAGTCCCTGGCCCACGCGAAAAAAATGGTGGTGGCGGCGAAGGCCTGACCGAACCGGCAATTTTCTCTCTTGTAGAAAGCACGAAGGCGACCCAGGGGTCGCCTTCAATCGTTCCGCAGAGCGAATCTGCGTCGATTTTTACTTTTTCTTACGTACGTAAAGAACCAAATTGTGGTCCGACAACTCGTAGCCATGCTCCTCGGCAATTGCCTTCTGCAACCGCTCGATTTCCGGGTTGGTGAATTCGATAACCTCACCAGTGTCCACGTCGACCATGTGGTCGTGATGACCACCATCAGCCAATTCGAACACTGCGTGACCGCCGTCGAAATTATGACGAACCACCAGCCCCGCGGCTTCAAACTGGGTCAGCACGCGGTAAACCGTGGCCAGGCCAACGTCCTCATTGGACTCCATCAGCGCCTTGTAAACATCCTCGGCACTCATGTGGCGCTGCTCAGCAGAATCGAGCATTTGTAGAATCTTGACGCGTGGCAGAGTCACTTTAAGACCGGCTTT
This sequence comes from Pseudomonas veronii, assembly GCF_002028325.1. Lineage (NCBI taxonomy): Bacteria > Pseudomonadati > Pseudomonadota > Gammaproteobacteria > Pseudomonadales > Pseudomonadaceae > Pseudomonas > Pseudomonas veronii. The sequence goes on from NZ_CP018420.1 coordinate 5,891,866, forward strand.
GCGTAGTTCGCTATTTTCAACCATGGTTAGCTTTCTCGCGGATGCTGCTTCGCAGCTTCTCTTAATACGGGTATGATCGGCGTTTACGTTGTCCCAGCCAAGATAGTGGAAGTCGCCCACCGATGCAAAACACCAAGCTCTTGCTAACCAGTTTCACCTTTGTGGGACTGCTCGCACTCGCCGGTTGTTCATTCCCCGGGGTTTACAAAATCGACATCCAGCAGGGCAATGTCGTCACGCAGGACATGATAGACCAGTTACGCCCGGGAATGACCCGACGGCAAGTACGGTTTATTATGGGCAACCCCCTGCTGACTGACACTTTCCACGCCGATCGCTGGGATTATCTCTACAGCATCCAGCCTGGGGGCGGTGAACGCCAACAGGAGCGCGTCAGCGTCATCTTCAATGGCAATGATCAACTGGTCAGTCTGTCCGGCGATTTCATGCCCGGCGTAAGCCGCGATGAAGCCTTGCTGGGCAAGGATAACGGCACCAACGTGACTGCGCCTGCGCAGGAAGCCGAGAAGCCGAAATCCGAAGTACCGGCCAAGCCTGGCTCATTGCTCGACAAGATCCAGAAAGACGTCGACCGCGTACAAACAGTTCCAGTCCCGACGCCACAGCCTCTGGACACCAGCCCGCAGTAAGTTTGCGGCGCTCGATAAAAAGCCCGGCATGCCGGGCTTTTTGTTGCCTGCAGATTCGCCGGCCTATGAACGCTGTTGCTTGGCCAACGCCGCCTTGGCCGCACGCAGCCGCCGCACTTCTTTGGGGTCGGCCAGCAGCGGGCGGTAGATCTCGATACGATCACCTGACTGCACGGTGCAGGTATCGGGGTCGACCACTGCCTTACCGAATACCCCCAACGGGCAATCAGCAAGGTTCACCTCAGGAAAGTGCGTAGCAATCCCCGACGCCTGCACCACAGCCCGCAGGCTCGTCCCCGCTGGCACCGCGACCGCCACCAACACCTGGCGATCCACGCCGGCATACACCACTTCAATCTCAACCATGCAGTTGCTTGGCTCGCTGACAGAATGCGTCGACCAGGGTATTGGCCGCCTGATTGAACAAAGGCCCCAACGTCGCCCGCACAATGGGCCCCGCATAATCGAAGGACAGATCCAGGCTGATCTTGCAGGCTTTCTCGGTCAACGCCTTGAACACCCAGACACCATGCAATTGGGTAAACGGCCCTTCCTGCAGATTCATTTCAATGGACTTGCCCGGCACCAGGACATTGCGTGTCACAAAGTGCTGGCTGAGCCCCCCCTTGGCCACCCCGACACTGGCAACCATGTGCTCATCACTGCCTTCCAGCACCTCGGCGGTCGAGCACCAAGGCAGGAATTCCGGGTAACGCGCCACGTCGTTGACCAGGTCATAAAGCACCTGGGCCGGATAGGGCAGCAGGGCCGAACGTTGAATATGCGTCGTCATGTGAGCGTTATTTCCACAGCTGAGCGGCAAACATCGCGAAAGAACAACCCGATCCGCGAGAGAAAAAAACCAAAGAACTGCCGGTATTGTCCGGGATTCGTCCAACACGCTCAAGCACGCAGGTTGACCGTAGCCGACACGCTCGCAACGCCCTATAATGCCGCCCCTATGGCTAAACAAAAGAAACACCCCACAGGGACCATCGCGCAGAATAAAAAAGCGCGACACGATTACTTCATCGAACATCGGTTCGAGGCTGGTCTGGTCCTGGCCGGCTGGGAAGTAAAAAGTCTGCGTGCCAGCAAGCTGCAACTGGTCGACAGCTATGTGCTGCTCAAGGATGGCGAGGCATGGCTGCTCGGCAGTCATATCACCCCGCTGACCACCGCGAGCACGCACGTGATTGCCGACCCGGTACGCACACGCAAGCTGCTGCTCAATGCCCGCGAACTGGACAAGCTCGCCGCTGCCGTACAGCAGAAAGGCTATGCCTGCGTCTGCCTGTCCTGGTATTGGAGCAAGCATCTGGTCAAGTGCGAGATCGCACTGGGCAAAGGCAAGAAGGAATACGACAAGCGTGACACCGAGCGCGAGCGCGATTCCGACCGTGAACTGCATCGCGCCGTGCGCAACAAGGGCAAGGAAGAATAATCCTTGTGCCGCTGTAGCCTAGGGCGCTTCGCCCTTGGCTACATGCCCTTGCGCCGCGCCGCCCGGGCCACGCGCTGAACTTCCTGACGTACCTCCTCCAACACCTCCTGCACATACAACAGGTGACGTGTTGAGACTTCCCGCGCTTGCTCGGCCCGCCCCTCGATGATCGCCAGGTACAAATCCCGGTGCTGACTGATCAGCATATCGCGGGTTTCCGTGCGCTGCTGGTACATACCGCCAATGTTGGTCACCACGTTCCGCTTGAGCAGGTCGAACAACCCGCGGATGGTGTGCAACAGCACAGCATTGTGGCTGGCCTCGGCAATGGCCAAGTGAAACCGCGCATCCGCGGCCCCCTCCTCTGCGCGGCTGACCTTATCGTCGCGCGCGTAACAATCCTGTAGCGCTTCAAAGGCCGCCGTCAGCCGCTCACGGTCGACTTCGGTAGCGCGCAATGCCGCGTAATAGGCACAGGACGCTTCGAGGGTTTGGCGAAACTCCAGCAAATCACGCTGAGCCTCGGGATTGTTTTCCAGCAGGTGCAACAACGGATCGCTGAACGTCGAGCCCAACGAATCAGACACATAATTGCCACCGCCCTGGCGACTGACCAGCAACCCCTTGGCCGCCAGTTTCTGGATCGCCTCGCGCAGCGAGGGGCGCGAAACGCCGAACTTTTCAGCCAACGCGCGCTCGGCCGGCAAGCGCTCGCCCGATTTCAGCGTGCCCTCAAGGATCATGCCCTCAAGCTGCTCGACAATATCGTCAGACAAACGGCGCTGACGCACCTGATCAAACCCCATAACTCTCTCTCCACGATCCCGACCACTCGCCGGGGCCTCTATTCTGGCCTATCGCAACGCTTGCAGCACCCATCAGAACATCTTCGATTGATGCGATCAGAGCTCCCGCCCTCCCGCTTAAGACCAAAGTTTCGCAGGCGGCAAATTGACACATCCCTGCCTAGGCTTTTACTCTAGCCAACAGCGGCTGTAAATTGGTATTACCAATTATCCAAGCCGACTAAAATGTGCCTGACCAACAACAATTAGGGGCCACCCCATATGCAAACCTGGCAACAGCTCTACAGCCCGCTCGGCAGCCTCGGCCTGTCCGCACTGGCCGCCGTTATTCCAATCGTATTTTTCTTCCTGGCTCTGGCCGTGTTTCGCCTTAAAGGCCACGTCGCCGGCAGCATCACGCTGGCGCTGTCGATCCTGGTGGCGATCTTTGCCTTCCAGATGCCGGTGGACATGGCACTGGCCGCTGCCGGCTATGGCTTTGCCTACGGCCTGTGGCCCATCGCCTGGATCATCGTCGCTGCGGTATTTCTCTACAAACTGACAGTCAAGAGCGGCCAGTTCGAGATCATCCGCAGCTCGGTACTGTCGATCACCGACGACCAACGCCTGCAGGTCCTGCTGATCGGCTTCTGCTTCGGCGCCTTCCTGGAAGGTGCCGCCGGCTTTGGTGCTCCCGTGGCGATTACCGCCGCGCTGCTGGTCGGCCTGGGCTTCAACCCGCTGTACGCCGCCGGCCTGTGCCTGATCGCCAACACCGCGCCCGTCGCCTTCGGTGCCCTCGGGATTCCGATCATCGTCGCCGGGCAAGTGACCGGCATCGACGCGTTCAAGATCGGCGCCATGACTGGTCGCCAATTGCCACTGCTGTCGCTGTTCGTTCCGTTCTGGCTGGTGTTCATGATGGACGGCCTGCGCGGCGTGCGCGAAACCTGGCCGGCCGCCTTGGTGGCAGGCTTGAGCTTTGCCATCACCCAATACTTCACCTCCAACTTCATCGGCCCGGAACTGCCGGACATCACCTCGGCCCTGGCCAGCCTGGTTTCCTTGACTCTGTTCCTGAAAATCTGGCAACCCAAGCGCACCGCCGGCGCGCAGATTGCCGGTGCGACCTCCAGCGCAACGATCACCGCCAGCGCCGGCGGCTTCGGCCTGCCACGCAGCACTGTCGCTTCGCCCTACAGCCTGGGGCGAATCTTCAAAGCCTGGTCGCCGTTCCTGATCCTGACCGTGCTGGTGACCATCTGGACCCTCAAGCCCTTCAAGGCGATGTTCGCCGCAGGCGGCTCGATGTACAGCTGGGTGTTCAACTTTGCGATCCCGCACCTGGACCAACTGGTGGTCAAGGTTGCGCCTATCGTGACCAACCCGACGGCCATCCCCGCGGTATTCAAACTGGACCCGATTTCAGCGACCGGCACTGCGATTTTCTTTTCCGCGCTGATCTCGATGCTGGTATTGAAGATCGACATCAAAACTGGTCTTACCACTTTAAAAGAGACCTTCTACGAACTGCGCTGGCCGATCCTGTCCATCGGCATGGTGCTGGCGTTCGCGTTCGTCACCAACTACTCGGGCATGTCCTCGACCATGGCATTGGTCCTGGCCGGCACCGGCGCAGCCTTCCCGTTCTTCTCGCCGTTCCTCGGCTGGCTGGGGGTTTTCCTGACAGGCTCCGACACCTCGTCCAACGCGCTGTTCAGCTCGTTGCAAGCCACCACCGCCCACCAGATCGGTGTCAACGACGTCCTGCTGGTCGCGGCAAACACCAGCGGCGGCGTGACCGGCAAGATGATTTCGCCGCAATCGATCGCTGTGGCCTGCGCCGCTACCGGGCTAGTCGGTAAGGAATCCGACCTGTTCCGCTTCACCCTCAAGCACAGCCTGTTTTTCGCCACCATCGTCGGGCTGATCACACTGGCCCAGGCCTACTGGTTCACCGGCATGCTGGTGCATTGAGACCACAGGTAATCACGCAATAACCGACGCCGAACCGCGATTTCGGCGTCAGCTCTCCACAACCCTTCTGCCGGGCCGCTGAACACGCTGCGGCCCTGATGGACGGACAACCGGGACCACCCGGAGAACGCGCCTGATGAGCGAGCTTTTTTACAACGCCGTGCCGAATGCCACCCGTGTCGCGCCGCCTCTGGCCGAGCCACGCGAATACCCCCACGAAAAACCGCAGAAGGTCTACCTGTTCGGCACCTGCGTGGTCGATCTGTTTTATCCCGAAGCCGGCATGGACGCGATCCACCTGCTGGAACGCGAAGGGATCTGCGTGGATTATCCCCAAGGGCAAAGCTGCTGCGGGCAACCGGCCTACACCTCGGGCTATACCGACCAGGCCCGACAAGTGGCACGCGCGCAACTGGCGCTGTTCGCCGGCGACTACCCGGTGGTGGTGCCATCCGGCTCCTGTGCCGGCATGTTACGTGAGCACTACGCCGACCTCTTCAAGGACGAACCCGACACCCTCAAACAAGTACAGGCCCTCGCGGCCCGGACTTATGAGTTGGCGGAGTTCCTGTTGTTCGTGTGCAAGGTGCAACTCAACGACAGCGGGGCGCCGGTCAAGGTCGCCCTGCACACGTCGTGCTCCGCGCGTCGGGAAATGAACACCCACCTTCACGGCCGCGAACTGCTGGCCCAATTGCGCAATGTCGAACGCGTCGACCACAGCCACGAAAGCGAATGCTGCGGCTTTGGTGGGACGTTCAGCGTGCGTATGCCAGACATTTCCGGCGCAATGGTGGCCGACAAGACCCGAGCCTTGCAGGACTCCGGCGCCCATCAAGTACTGAGTGCTGATTGCGGTTGCCTGATGAACATCAATGGCGCTCTGGAGAAACAACAGGCGGCCTTACGCGGGCAACACCTGGCCAGCTTTCTCTGGCAACGCACCGGGGGTGAACGATGAACGCCGCGCTGATTCCCACCGTCGAGGTGTCGGAAGACTTCCGCACCCGCGCCCACCAGGCACTGGGCGACGCGCAACTGCGAAACAACTTTCGCAATGCCATGGATTCCCTGATGAGCAAACGGGCGGCGTCTTTCAGCGACGCCCACGAACGCGAACACCTGCGCGCCCTCGGTAACGCAGTGCGCGCCCGCGCCCTGTCGAAGCTGCCCGACCTGCTCGAACAACTGGAAGCCAACCTGACCCGAACCGGCGTGACCGTGCATTGGGCAGAAACGGTTGAAGAGGCCAATGCGATCGTGCTGTCGATCATCCGCCGGCGCGAAGCCACGCAGGTGATCAAAGGCAAATCCATGGTCAGCGAAGAGATGGAGATGAACCACGTACTCGCCGCCCAAGGCATCGAATGCCTTGAGTCGGACATGGGTGAGTTTATTGTTCAACTCGACCATGAGAAGCCGTCCCACATCATCATGCCGGCGATCCACAAGAACGCCAGCCAGGTCGCGTCGCTGTTCCACGAAAAACTCGGCGTGGAGTACACCAAGGATGTCGACCAGTTGATTCAGATTGGTCGCCGCGTGCTGCGGGAAAAGTTCTTCGAAGCGGATATCGGCGTCTCCGGCGTCAACTTCGCCGTGGCCGAAACCGGCACGCTGCTGCTGGTGGAAAACGAAGGCAACGGGCGTATGTCGACCACAGTGCCACCCGTGCATATCGCCGTGACCGGCATCGAGAAGGTCGTGGAAAACCTGCGCGACGTGGTGCCGTTGCTGTCGCTGCTGACCCGCTCCGCGCTCGGCCAGCCAATCACCACCTACGTCAATATGATCTCCGGCCCGCGCAAGGCCGATGAGCTCGACGGCCCCGAAGAAGTCCACCTGGTGCTGCTGGACAACGGACGCAGCCAGGCGTTTGCCGACAGCGAATTGCGTCAGACGCTCAACTGCATTCGCTGCGGCGCCTGTATGAATCATTGCCCGGTGTATACCCGAATCGGTGGCCACACCTACGGCGAGGTCTACCCCGGCCCTATCGGAAAAATCATCACACCGCATATGGTCGGCCTGGCAAAAGTACCGGACCATCCCAGTGCGTCTTCGTTGTGCGGTGCTTGTGGAGAAGTGTGTCCGGTAAAAATTCCGATCCCGGCCTTGCTGCGCCGTCTGCGGGAAGAGAACGTAAAAGCGCCGGATAGCCCACACCCCGTGATGCGCGGCCAAGGCAGCAAGTATTCGCGCCAGGAGCGGTTCATCTGGAACGCCTGGGCCAAGCTCCACAGCTCACCGACGCTGTACCGCCTGTTCACATTCGCCGCCACGCGCCTGCGCGCCCTCGTACCGAACAACGTCGGGCCATGGACGCAAAACCATAGCGCGCCTAAACCCGCCGCCCGTTCGCTGCATGACCTGGCACGCGAGCATTTGGCCAAACAGGGAGCGCGTTGATGAGCGCCAAGCAAAATATCCTCGGCAAATTGCGCCACAGCCTGACGGGCACAACACCAGTGCCCGACAACTTCGATGAGACCCTGGTCACACAGATCTACACCTACCCGCCAGAGCAACGCATCGCACAATTGCGCAAGCTGATGGAGGCGGTGCATACCGAGATCCACCTGACCCGCGGCGCCGAATGGCCAGCTTTACTCGCGCAGCTGCTGCAAAAACGCGAGCTGCCCAGCCTGCTCATCGCGCCGACAACCGAGCATGGGCGGCGCATCACCGAGCACTGGTCGAACCATCCGCAATTGCCGCAGCTCAAAGCCTACGACCGCCCTGTGGAAGAATGGAAAGCCGAGCTGTTTAATGACACACCGGCCAGCCTGACCACGACCCTCGGCGCCATCGCCGCCACCGGTAGCCTGATTCTGTGGCCCACGCGGGAAGAACCGCGACTGATGAGCCTGGTGCCGCCGGTACACTTTGCACTGCTCAAGGCCAGCGAGATTTACGACAACTTTTATCAGGTCCAGCAGCAATTCGCCTGGGCCCAAGGCATGCCCACCAATGCCCTGCTGGTGTCCGGCCCGTCGAAGACCGCTGACATCGAACAAGTTCTGGCTTATGGCGCCCACGGTCCGAAGGACCTGGTGGTGCTGATCCTGGAGGACCAATGAGTCTGCCTGCCGCTTTCCTTGCTGACGTCGCACAGCTGATCCCGAAAATTCGTCGCTTCGACGACCCACTTTCCACCTTGGCATTTGGCACAGACGCCAGCTTTTACCGACTGATCCCACAGCTGGTGATTCGCGTCGAGTCGGAAGACGAAGTCGTGGCGCTGCTGAAACTGGCCCAGCGCGATCATGTTCCGGTGACCTTCCGCGCAGCGGGCACCAGCTTGTCCGGGCAGGCCATCAGCGATTCGGTGCTGATCGTACTGGGGGACAACTGGAACGGCCGCGAAATTCGTGGGCAAGGCACGCAGATCCGCCTGCAACCCGGCGTGATCGGTGCCCAGGCCAACGCCTGGCTGGCGCCATTCGGGCGCAAGATCGGGCCGGATCCGGCGTCGATCAACGCCTGCAAAATCGGCGGCATCGTCGCCAACAATGCCAGCGGCATGTGCTGCGGTACGGCGCAAAACACCTACCACACCCTGGCCGGGATTCGCCTGGTGCTGGCCGACGGCAGCCGCCTGGACACCGAAGATGCCGCCAGCGTCGCGGCATTTCGTCAGCAGCACGGCGCACTGCTTGAACGCCTGGCCACACTCGGGCGGGAGACGCGGGCAAACGCTGAACTGGCCGCCAAAATCCGCCACAAATACCGTCTGAAAAATACCACCGGCCTGTCACTCAACGCCCTGGTGGATTTCGATGAGCCGCTGGATATCCTCAGCCACCTGCTGGTGGGCTCCGAAGGCACCCTGGGCTTTATCAGCGCAGTGACTTACGACACCGTCATCGACCACCCGAATAAAGCCTCGGCGCTGATCGTATTCCCCGATGTCGAGACCTGCTGCAATGCGGTGACCGTCCTGAAAACCCAACCGGTCTCAGCGGTTGAGCTGCTCGACCGACGCAGCATGCGTTCGGTGCAGGACAAACCCGGCATGCCCGCCTTCGTACAACATCTATCGGAAAATGCCTGCGCACTGTTGATCGAATCCCGTGCGGCATCGCCCTCTTTGCTCCAGGAGCAACTGGCGCTGATCATGGCGTCCCTGGCGGCGTTCCCGGTGGAAAAACAGGTCGACTTCACCGAAGACCCGGTGGAAAACGCCCGCCTGTGGGCGATCCGCAAAGACACCTTCCCCGCCGTCGGCGCCGTGCGCAAAACCGGCACCACGGTGATCATCGAAGACGTGACGTTCCCGGTCGAGCAGTTGGCCATCGGCGTTAACCGTTTGATCGAGCTGTTCGACAAACACCACTACGACGAAGCCATCCTTTTCGGACACGCTCTGGAAGGTAATCTGCACTTTGTGTTCACCCAAGGCTTCAACAGCAGCGAAGAAGTCGCACGCTACCAAGCGTTCATGGACGACGTCGCCCAACTGGTGGCCGTAGAGTTTGGCGGCTCACTGAAAGCCGAGCATGGCACCGGCCGCAACATGGCGCCGTTCGTCGAGCTGGAATGGGGCAGCGACGCCTATCAACTGATGTGGCAACTCAAACGCCTGCTCGACCCCAACGGTATTCTCAACCCGGACGTGGTGCTCAGCGAAGATCCGCAGATCCACCTTAAACACCTCAAGCCGCTGCCTGCCGCCGACGAGCTTGTGGATAAGTGTATCGAGTGCGGTTTCTGCGAGCCGGTATGCCCGTCGAAAGGCCTGACCTTGAGCCCGCGCCAGCGCATCGTGATCTGGCGCGATATCCAGGCGAAGAAACGCGCCGGCATCGACACCACTGAACTGGAAACGGCCTACCACTACCAGGGCATCGACACCTGCGCCGCCACCGGGTTATGCGCCCAGCGCTGCCCTGTGGGAATCAACACCGGCGACTTGGTGAAAAAACTCCGGGCCCGCGACGCTGACCATACGAAAACCGCCGAATGGTTGGCCACCCACTTCGCCACTGCGCTACAAGGCGCGCGCTTTACCCTGCACGTCGCCAACGGCGCACGCATGCTGTTGGGCGCGCCGCGCCTGGCCAAGTTGTCGGCCACAGTGAGCAAGTTGTCCAAGGGACAAATCCCACAATGGACCAACGCCATGCCGCAACCGGAAAAAGCCATTCGCTTCAGCCCGGCAGTGACCGATGAGCGGCCACGCGTGGTCTACCTCGCGGCATGCGTCTCACGCGCCATGGGCCCGGCGGCTGGCGATAAAGAGCAAACGTCGCTGTACGACAAAACCCGCGGCCTGCTGGAAAAAGCCGGCTACCAAGTCGTCTTCCCCGACAACCAGGACAACCTGTGCTGCGGCCAGCCTTTCGCCTCCAAGGGCTATGCCGAACAGGCCGAACACAAACGCCAGGAACTGATCGGCGCCTTGCTCCACGCCAGCCGCGGCGGCCTCGACCCGATCTACTGCGACACCAGCCCCTGCACCCTGCGCCTGGTGCAAGACCTGGGCGAAACACGCCTGGACCTGTACGACCCGGTACGATTTATCCGCACGCACCTGATGGACCGCCTCGACTTCATACCGCAGGAAGCACCGATCGCCGTACACGTCACTTGCAGCACCCAGCACCTCGGGGAAAGCCAGGCCCTGATCGACCTGGCCCGCCGCTGCGCGAAAACCGTGGTGATCCCGGAAGGCATCCACTGCTGTGGTTTTGCCGGCGACAAAGGCTTCACCACCCCGGAACTCAACGCCCACTCCCTGCGCTCACTGAAAGACGCCGTGCAATATTGCAGCGAAGGCATCTCCACCAGCCGCACCTGCGAGATCGGCCTGAGCCAGCATGGCGGCATCGATTACCACGGGCTGGTCTACCTCGTGGACCGCGTAACCCGACCGAGGGCGCACTAATCCTGCACAAAAACAGAACCCCAACGCAGCGGCGTAGTCATCTGCATAGGCCTCGGCGATCGAGGCTCATCAGTGATGTCGCTGGCAGCCCTTGAACGCCAGCAGCGTCGAGCCCTTTTTCGCAAGGAGATACCCTTATGAAGTATTCCGCTCTTGCTGGCGTGTTCATTACCGCTGCGATGCTGGCCTCACCGGCGTTTGCCGCCGGAAAAACCGACCAGCTTTGTCAGATTAATCTCGACAAAATCAACAACGGCAAAGCCCTGCTCGCCACCGACACCACTGGCAAAAGCGGCGAAATCGACACCGCCGTGTCTCAAGCCAAAGCCGCCCAAGCAGCAGGTGATGACAAGAGGTGCATAGAGATCACGTCCAAAGCCCTGCAAGACCTACAGAACAGCGACAAAGGCGCCAATCAGTAACACCCCGACGCTCATGGCCAACCTTCGGGTTGGCCTTCTGTGACCGTTTGGCGTACACTGCACAGGCTTGTCACTCACTAAGAAACAACGAGTTACAAGCACGGGGCCGTTTAGGATTCGACGCCGGTCGCGAAACTTTAGGTGCATGCCGAGTTGGTAACAGAACTCGTAAATCCACTGTTGCAACTTTCTATAGTTGCCAATGACGAAACCTACGGGGAATACGCTCTCGCTGCGTAAGCAGCCTTAGCCCTTCCCTCCTGGTACCTTCGGGTCCAGCAATCATCAGGGGATGTCTGTAAACCCAAAATGATTGTCATATAGAACAGAATCGCCGTGCAGTACGTTGTGGACGAAGCGGCTAAAACTTACACAACTCGCCCAAAGCACCCTGCCCGTCGGGTCGCTGAGGGTTAACTTAATAGACACGGCTACGCATGTAGTACCGACAGCGGAGTACTGGCGGACGGGGGTTCAAATCCCCCCGGCTCCACCACTTCTACATCTAAAGACGTCCACGGACGTCTTTTTTTGTGCCTGAAATCCAGTGAATACAGGGGTTTCAGGGCTACGGGAGGCTTTCCAGGTTTTTTGAGTTCCAGGCGGTTTGGTATTCCCAATGGTATTCCCGGCTACCCGGCGCTAATCTTGGGAATACCAAAAGGTGTCATGGAGTACTTCTCATGTGCGCTCAAACCACCCGCCTCTCCGACCGCCAGCTCAAGGCGGTCAAACCGAAAGACAAGGATTACGTCCTCACCGATGGCGACGGGCTCCAGCTGCGAGTCAGGGTCAATCGCTCGATGCAGTGGAATTTCAACTACCGGCATCCCGTAACCAAGAACCGAATCAACATGGCACTCGGCTCCTATCCCGAGGTTTCTCTTGCGCAAGCCAGGAAGAAAACCGTTGAAGCCAGAGAGCTGCTTGCACAGGGCATCGACCCCAAAGCTCAGCGTAATGAACTGCAGGAAGCCAAACGAGCGGAAACGGAACATACGTTCGAGAACGTAGCCACCGCGTGGTTCGAATTGAAGAAGGATTCCGTCACCCCGGCGTATGCCGAAGACATCTGGCGCTCGCTCACACTGCATGTTTTTCCAAGCATGAAATCAACGCCGTTATCGGAAGTGAACGCGCCGATGGTCATCAAGCTGCTTCGTCCGATTGAAGCTAAAGGCAGCCTAGAGACGGTTAAGCGAGTGAGCCAGCGCCTTAACGAGATCATGACCTACGGGGTCAACTCCGGAATGATCTTTGCCAACCCCCTCAGCGGCATTCGAGCCGTGTTCAAGAAACCCAAGAAAGAGAATATGGCCGCGCTACCACCTGACGAGCTTCCGGAGCTCATGATGGAAATCGCGAACGCCAGCATCAAGCGGACGACCCGCTGCCTGATCGAATGGCAACTTCATACCATGACCCGCCCTGCCGAGGCGGCCACCACTCGATGGGCAGACATCGACTTCGACAAACGCATCTGGACCATCCCTCCGGAGCGAATGAAAAAGCGTCGTCCGCACACAATTCCGCTGACCGAACATGCACTCTCGTTATTGGAGACGCTTAAGCACCATAGCGGCCACAGGGAATATGTGTTCCCGTCAGATAGAAACCCGCGCACCCACGCGAATAGCCAAACAGCCAACATGGCGTTGAAACGAATGGGCTTTCAGGACCGCTTGGTCAGCCACGGAATGCGTTCCATGGCCAGCACAATCCTGAACGAGCATGGATGGGATCCGGAGCTGATCGAAGTCGCGCTGGCGCATGTCGATAAAGACGAAGTCCGAAGCGCCTACAACCGGGCGGATTACATCGAACGCCGGCGTCCGATGATGGCCTGGTGGAGTGAACATATCCAGAAGGCAGCCACCGGCAGCCTCTCGGCATCCGCCATCAATCAAACCAGGGACCGCAACGTTGTGCCGATACGCTGAGCATCCAAAGGTTGGCGACGCCGGCGACAATCCGTGTCGTGCAGCAGGGTGACAGAAGTGACGACTGTCGCTAAATCTGTCGCATGCCTGCGCTTCTTCGGCCAAGCCCCTGAGTATGGGAAGGCTCCGCATTCCCATACTCAGGGGCTCACGCTTAAAAGCGTCTATCAGACAACCACGAGTTACGCCTTTCTGCGGCGGATCAACCCTGCTGTTAACTCATAGTAATAGACGGTCGCTGGTGCTGAGCAACGCAGATAGTGCTCTAAAAACCATCTGGTGTGCTTTTCCTTCCAGGACCAGGGGGTCGCACAACTCCAGCGCTCATGAATTGCCTCGTGCATCCTTTCTGCCTGCCTGATATGCCGCTGCCGCGTGGCATGTGCACCTTTGAGCACGGGACTCAGGAACAACGCCATATCGAACTCGGACTTCATCGCAGACCTCCGATGTAGGCACTCACCACATCGATGCGGTTATGTCCCAACTCTTGGCTGATCTGCTGTCGTGCACGCTGATCAAGCTCTCGATCTTCTCGATGAACACGACCGCCATTTACAGGTGCGGGAAAACCGGTCAGTTGCTCATAGCGCTTACAGGCGTAAGCCGCCCGCAGTTCATGAAAGCCTTTCAAACCTTGCTCATGCAGGAGGTCCCGTGCCGGCCGCACGACTTTTTGTATGAAGTCTTTGTAGCTTTCATCGGGCGCCAACAAATTCCGACTGCCACTGGGTGACGCCTCGCAGGCTATATCCAGGGCGCCGCGGACTTGATCCGTGACCGAAATCCAACGCGGTGCGGACGCGCCTGTTCGACCGCCTTTAGTGCCGTCCTGGATATTGATCTTTCCCAGTCGTTGAGCCTCTCGTTGCAGCCGTGGCAGGTCCGCCAAGATCGCTTCACGCAGGCGCATGCCGGTCTCCCGGGCGAGGAGCACAATGGCACTCACCCTCGCTTGCTGTCGCTCTAACAGCGCTTGCGCAATCAGCCTGACCTGCACACGGTCTTGGCCTTGCGGGGCCTCACTACGCACGCTTGAGCGCTGCAAGCCCAGCGCCTTGCTCGGACTGGGGATTTTGACGTACTGATCACCGCGCAGCGCGGCCATCGTTCGGTTGACGCTGGACAGGCGGTTCTGCGCGGTGGCGATGCCGACGTTGCCCTGATCAACCTGCTCCCGCATGTGAGTGGCGTACCGCATGAGGATCTCGCGGTCGATCTGCCGCGCGTCATTGAGCCTCGGTCCTTCCTCGGAACGACACCAACGCACAAAGGCCTGCCAGCGATCGCTATGGGCTTTGACGGTAGCAAAATGGCCGTCGCCGAACAGATCTTTCAGGGCTTGCGGTCCTGCATAGCTGAGCTGGCGACCGAAGCCGAAATTACGCCCAGCTCGCTTACCGACCCGAGCCATTTTTCTGTTCCTGATCGACTGCAGCGAGATCATGCAAAAGGGCTCGCCATTGCGTACTCACGATAGCAAGTTGGGCCCAATCAGTCGGGCGAAAACACAGCGTATTGTCGGTGACGTAGAGATGCGCGCCCTCCTCTTTCAGCCATTGAATAATGGCTGTCGTCGAGGTGATAGTTTTACGGAGGGTGGCGACACCGGCGACACCAGCGACAACCCCTGTCCCGCCTGGCTTTGAGCGTGGCGACAAAATGGCGACACTAGCGGCGACAGACTGCGTTTTTGGCTTTTTTTGGCGCTGAGCTAGATGGTTGCGCAGCGCCTCATCAAGATTGAACATGGCGCACCTCGAAGGTGTGGCCGTCGGTGATCAGCCACTGATGATCAAGCAACTCGACCAACAGCTTGGCGGCATGGCGACTGCTCTTACGAGCAAAACGGGGACCGTTGCGGTTCAGCTCTCGAATGCTGAAGCGCTTCCAATCTTTGACCTGGAGCCAGCGCAGCAGCCGGTCCGCCTCTTCCTTTACCCGGCACACCGGTTCCTGTTCGGTCAGGCGCTGGATCTCCGTAAGGTAGTAGCCGACTAAGGACGAGGCTCGTTGGATATGGTCGACCTCCACAACACTGCTCTCCTCCACAACTGCCAGAATGCCGGCGACACGCAGCAGGTTGTCGGCGGCCTTCGATCCGCTAGGCCGTACGCTGGCCAGCTCGCCAAACTCACCCAGTTGGGCTTCGATGGCATCATGCAGATCAATCCAGCGACGACGAGCCAGTGGACTGAGGCTCAGCGGTGATAGACGCAAGGCACCGTCAGCGGAAAGTGACCAAGGCTGATAAAACAGCGCCGAAAGGCGGTGGTGATAGCGCTTTATGGCGGGGTCTTTGGACAAGTCGATAGCCTGGTAACTGCGTTGTCCGGCTAGGCTGGTAGGCCAGGTCATCAGGCAGCGTCCGAGAATACCTTGCCCCTGCAGCAACGGGTCACTGAGTAACTGCATGGCCAAATACGGTTGCAGCATCAGGTGCAGGCTCAGGCGTCGGTCGTAGGCTCGCAGGCTTTCGCCGGCCATGGAACGAGCGCGATCAATCGGGCTGCCGTCCCAGAGTGATGACAAGGTCGTGATCGCTTTCAAACGGTTATCCCGATTCATGGTGCTGCTGCCGAGGAACTGTCCGCCTTCGTCACAGAACAGGCCCATGCTCGGCAGGTCATGGCAGAGCCCTTTGATCAACGCTTCGATAGTTGGGTCTGTAGTAATCAGCCGAGGGGCAGAGGGCTCCGGTTCAAGCGGCATGCCGTTTGTAGAGTCGGGATCGGCAGGGTTGATACGCGTCGCCTGTCGCTGTGCAACGCGGTACCGGGCGAGTTGTTCGCGGTAGCGCTGCCACTGCTCACGTTCCCATTGCCGTACAGGCAGCAGTGCAAATCGGTCTGCCGCTGTCTTGCGATCACCTGACGCGGCAACAGTGATCAGGTACAGCGACAGGGGGTAATTTCTCCCGTCGAGCTGCAAGCCCACATGACCTTGAGTGCCCAGTGCCGAGGCAGCCAACACCGATTGAGCGGCCAATGCCTGAGGCACACCGATGACCTCGGCGATGCGCTCGACTGCTGGCCCAAGAATTCCGCCCAGCACCTGGACCGGGTAGGGCTCGGCCAGGGGATTCGACTCGATTAACGGTCGAGGGGATTGTGGGAGTTCAAGCTTCGGATCTAATTGCTGCATGGTCCTCTCCTCGGTGATTGCTGGCTGTCCTCACGTACTCCCGCCACGGTTTGTTGAGTGTTATCAGGGATCAAGGCCCCTGCGGCCTGTGAGGTGTTCACTGACGCGGAACGTACGGCTCCTTACGACCGGGAGCGAGGGCATGAACCCATGAACCTGGCCTCCTTGGCGCATCCGAAGATGCGGGCGGGCGGAGGCTGTACCGACTGACGAGTTCGGCACCTGGAGATCCTGAGTGGGAGAAGGCAACGACCTGGACACCTGGGGCATGCCTGACTGTCAGTCAGATGCAGCCTTTCCATGGACTGCGGCACCGGTGCCTGTGTCGTTGCGGATGGCGACGAATCAGATTTGTCACGCCGATTGTCACGAGGAGAGTTGCGGCAATGCCCTTTACGACGTGGCATGCAGCAGTGGTACGAGCGCCCGTCTCTTTCCAGAAGAAAGAGACGGGCGCGGATTGGCGCAGCGAAGTGTGCCGAGAGGTAAGGTTGCTGCAGCGCAGCGAGGTAGGCCCATCGTCTGCCGCAATGGGCAGATCGGTCGAGTAGGCATCCATCACTCTTGGGGAGTGATCGTGCGAGCCGCCGGACGCTAATCGCACTTCGGGAGAACCACCAACAAGTGGCGTAGCCTTGAAGGTTCTGGCTACCTGGGCAGGTGCTGTCAACGACAGTGGTCCGTGCGCCAATTTTTATACCCACTCGAAAAGACGGTCAAGCGTCATGGCCAAAGCACTCAAAAAGTGGCGACTGTCGCCACTTTTGTCGCCATGCTCCAGCCCGCGTCCTGCATGGGTTGTCGCCGGTGTCGCCGATGTCGCCACTTCTCTAGCCATAGCCCCATGACAAGATCCGTTCTCACACTAGAACTGCACTGCAGTCGAGCACGAGCACGAGCAATTACTGACGGGTGAGCGACGGCGTGGTGCGAATTAAATTGGGAATGGGATGATGGTACGAGGTGCTTCGAAAAAAAGCGGGTGAACCCTCCGATCGGCGCGATCAAAGATCGCTGGATCGGAGGGTTTGGCGGGAAAAGCAAAGTATCAAACGTCAATTACAGCCTCAAGCATCGAAACTTGTTGGTCGGGATGCAGCGGCTTTACGAAGGTTGATCAGCGTCTGCTGCAAACGTAGTAGAAAACCGGCCTCAAACGCTTCTTGGGGATCCCCCGGGCGATGACGTTTTCTGTTCTGCGCCAGTGCCCACCATAAAGGTAATGATGAGCCTTCGAGCCAAGTCTCTGCACAACGAACGCCGTCCTTAATCGCCGGAGCGAACTCATCACCCCACGGGGTTTGGATCGCGGGACAGCCTTCTACGGATGGGACAGAGAAGTACTCATTGATCTGTTGATGAACGCGTTGAGCAGGGATGCCGGTCAAGCACCGGAACGCCTTGTCGAACAACACTGCCGCATCATCCAGCAGCTCAACAGCCAGCTCAACGTCCTGCGGAAAATGCAGCAGAATGCTTTGTGCTCCATTAAGCCGAAGAGTCGCAGCCTGCCGTAGTTTAATCGCAGCATCTTCAGGGGTAAGCGATGCAGTGTCGATGGTGTTGGGTTTGGGGAGGCTGATTAGTAGCGAGAGATCAAACATCACGGATGTCCTCCGAGATAGTTTGCAGCTTGAACCAAATCGCCAGGGTGGCGCACGAGCTTAAAAGGGGGGCATGCCATTTTCCTTATCTCCTTGGTTTGATTAAGGAATGCCATCCACCGTTCTGACTCGGCATAGGGTGGCAAACCGTACGGGGGTCAGAAACCGGAAACCAAGGAACCGGCCAGGCCGAAGCCTGCCCCGCACGGTTCGCCATAGAAAAGCAGCAGCTAGCACTCGAAGTGCTGACTGTGCGGAATGGAAGAAACCGCGCCTTGGTTTTGATTCAGGTTCTGACGCCCGGTCGCGGGATTGACCGCGACGAAGCAAAGCGTAAATGTGAAGCCGAGACAACACAAGCATGCAGTATGAATAAGCTCTGCATCCGAATGAAAGCTGCCGGCCAGCCGCTGAAGCTTGCCGGTATCTTGTGGCCGTCTACCGAATCAGGTCTGACCCCGCGACTCTTGCTACAGATTTCGGCCATGCTGATAGAATAGGACAGGTTATAAATAATGCCCTTCTGAGAAATGGTATGAACACAGAATTGACGGAAGAAGAGATGCGTCGTGCACTATTCGGTGGGTCTGAATCCCCTGCCCCGGCAACTAATCCATACACACAATACACCGTTCCGGATGTCGTAATCGTGCAACCGGTAAAAGCCGCGAAGAAACAGAAAGTTTCCAAAGGCTTCACTCCCAGACTGAGAGTTACGCTGCGGGTGGGAAATGAATTTGAAGGCAAGATGCACGAGATGGTACATGAGGCCGATACGCTGAGTTCCCTAGTTGCGGAGCAAGAAGCTACTAAGATGGCCAGAAAAAAATTCAGATTCGTGGAATTGATATCGGTCAAGTCGATGTAAGTGGTCACTCTCACTTGCCTTACTCGCGGGCACCTGATTTGACCGGCTCGTGTGGTGGACGGGCTTTAACACTATCACTCCATCCAAAATCTCGGCACTTACTCGATTCAATTTCGTCCATTCGCGCTTCAGTTTTGCGCTGGTGAAACTGCAGTCGCGGCTGTTGAGGGCTTCGAATTGACTGCCATGGATGGGTGGCCGGATTCTCTCCAAACAGTCCCCGCTGCTGACACAGCACTACGACCTGGCGACAGATGCCTCGGATGGCCTTGCTGTTGTCTTTTCCGGAATGGGCGATGGTCTTGAAGTCTGGCACCGACCGTCGGTCACATCAGTTTGATGTTGCTTTGGGCATCTCGCTCCAAATGTCGGCTTGACTGGATGCGGGTGAGGATGGGTATCTTGTCCGTCAGCTTTGGAAGCATGCTAGAACGTTGGAACACAGAATTACGGTGAATTGCGTCAACCCAGTTTGGCGCGGTGCAAAGGGCGTGAACACGATGAAGCAGGCATGTTTACTCCTACAGCTGATTTCTCGCGAATTACGCAAGCCAGGGGCCGTCACGGTACAGACTCGACCAACGGTGGAACCGAGCATACACGTGGTTAGATCTCAGCATCCGATGCCTCGATGAAGTTCAAGTAAAACGCTTAATTGGTTAGCTGAGCAATGTCGATTTTTTTGCAAGATCTTATAATCTTATTACAAAGTATAAAACATAAGTTGATTGAAGACCGGGGAGACCCTCAGATTTTTAACTTCTAAAATCTGAGGGCACGGCTGCATGAGCCGTTATTTTTTAAAGTCAGGCGTCATGAAGTTTCTAATTTTATCTATAGAATCTTTTTTCAAAAGAAAACTCACTGTGTTGGCGCTCAAGATGCTCTCGAAAGCTATTCGGGTCTCAGGTTTTCGAGGCTTATGAAATGAGGTTTTTATTTTTTCCAAATAAAAGAAGTTATTTTCATAGTCATCTAGCGACTCTATGAAGCTGTCTATTATTTCTAGTAGTATTTCGTCGTTTTTCTGGAAGGAATATTTTCGACAGAGCAGCTGGACCATCACCAATGTTGCACTGTAATAAGTTTTTATGTTTAGACGATCGTCACTTTTCTTTAGATCTACACGGATTTTTTTTGCGCTGTAGATTCCATTATCAATGTCTTCTTCAGTTTTCCCCGCCATTAGTTCGCATTTGGCCATCTGCAACCAATAGTGAGATGTCGCCTTGAAGTCGTTAGACAATTTTGAATATACCTGTCTAATTATTCCCGCTGCGCCGTATTTATCCGTGGAGAAAATCTCATTTAAATTGTCAAATTTTATTATTGAATAAGCTGCTTCTCTATGAGTACTGGCAAGTAATTCGCTAGCAAGTTTTGCTGTAAGGTCGGATGTCTTAACAACATCTTTGGCGAATCTCTTTAAAGTATTAATGATCCAGGTTTTTGTATTGCATACTATCTGGTAGCCGATACTTGCTGGTATATCTTCCCGCTCGAATATAGGGCTGTGATGTTGAATAAATTTTTCTACGTCGAAATTCCCATTGATGGATAAGATTTGATCTGACCTAGCTTTGTCAAAAAGAATCAAAAGCAAAAGAATAGCAAATACTTCATCCGCAATAGGCTTATCAAATATGTTCGAACTTCCCAACTGGCTTTTGTACTCATGGTGTATTCTGTATGAGAAATCTAAAAGGTTTTCAGTTCTGCCATTCTCATAGTTATACCTAGGAAGACCCAAATTATTTAGGCGCTCATTGAGATTTTCCGACTCCGCCCTATCAAGCTTGTTGCTTATCTCAAAGTAGTTAAAGTTAGCTCTCTTTGAGGAGAGGATCTCATTTATTTTTTCGGAGTCATTTCTGCTTGTGCAGAATATAAATCTATTGGTGCTTTTTATATTGGCTGACTTTAATATTTCCTGTATGTTTCTTTCCGTGAATGAGTTATTGTCCAATATAAAAATAGTGTGCTCTTTGGTCTCAGCCAGACTTATGATTTCACTAGAAAACTCGTCCAGTGATGATAGAAAATATACATCTAGCTCGCTCAGCTCTCTTATTATTTTAGCAAGGAATGTTGTCTTTCCGGAAAATCGCCTGCCTGTTATCAACGTGAATGGTTTTTTAGCTATAGAGTCTCTTTGTTGTGAAAGAAGTGTTCGGTTTACCATGACATCCGGTAAGTTTATTTCGTTGGAATTGTTGTGCTTCGCTACAACCGGACCACCATTGGCTATGAACTTTACAACTTCTTCTTTGTTTTTAGTTAGGTTATTTAAGAATTTTACGTCCTGAAACTTACTATCTATAGCTATGGAGCTTAGGGTCTCATAGAAAAAACTGTATATTTCGTCATAACTGTCAAAATAGAGTACGGTTTTAATTCCGTATTCCTTTAGCTTGAGTTTTTCCTTTAAGTTTGGCTTTCCCTTTTTTACGAAAATTGATTTCTTAAATGTGTGAGCAGTTGAAAGATGTAGCAAGTCCACTTCCGCATCTAAGCTGCAGCCTATAAAAATAACTGATCCGTTTACTGCTATATTGGAGAAGTAAGAGAGCATCCCTTTATTGCTATCAATGCTTTTTGCATATTCTTGCCATGTAAATATAAGATTTTTTTCTTGATAGTTTAAATATTCATGAATATCACCGTGTATCTTAAAAAAACATTTTTTCGAATTTAAATGGTCAATATTTATTTTTTTGTTAGGCAGTACTTTCGAGTAGCCTTCGTCGATAACTCTTTCGATCGCATCATCAATATTGAACGTGAAAATATTCGGCCATGCAAGGTTTAGGAATTTTCTTTTAGATTCGTCTATTTTTACTTTTGTAAATGCAGATTCAAAGTATTTCAGAATTTTATTTTTTGGGACGATAGTTTCGTCATCTATTATAGAAAATATTGTTTTTAAATCTCCAATTTCTGCCAGGTCTTCTTGGGAGATGTCATTTTCGGAGGTGAGCACTATGGTTTTTAATTTTTCGACTAGCGCTTTTGCGTCTGGAACCGTTGTCTTATAAGAGTGGCAGCCCAAAGTGAATCCCGCTCCTAGCAACGGAACTAGTTGAGACTTTTTGTAAAGATTTTCTATTCTGCTTTTCGCTTCTTCAGAATTGAAGTGAATTATTTCTATGCTTTCCAAGCTGCACTTCCTTTAGTTTTTTTGTGCATGGGGGTATATTCATCTTCCATGCGTTACAGGGAAATATGCCCTAATATAGGTTATTGCTAGCCAATTTTCAACATGGGCTTTAGGCGCTTTTTTTATACTTATTTGTGGTTATTGATTGTCGTGACTGACCAGTGATTTTTTTTGTAAAAACCGAACCAAAACTTTATCTTTTTTCAAGACACTTACAAATTAATAAGATGGTAGTCGAGTGGAAATGTATGAAGTTATGGCTGCTGGCAGGTGATGAGCCTTGAGCCAACAGCAATGCCGCTTTCGCTTGTTCATTAGCCGCAACCCATCTCGGCGCCGAAGTCCGCCCCCGAACGGCCGCCTTTGGTGCCGTCCTGGATGTCGATGCGACCAAAATTTTTAGATTCGCGATGCAATCGAGGCAGTTCAGCCAGGATCGCTTCGCGCAGACGCATGCTGGTTTCGCGGGCCAAGTGCACGATGGCGTAGACGCGATGGTGCACTTGAGGGGAAAGCGCCGTCGTCTAGTAGCGCAAGCACTATTCATCGTCTGCAGCGGTACCGAGGGTTCCAAGGCTACAACCAATCCCCTCAGGCACAACTCGCCGTTGAGCAATCATCCATATATGAAGTGCGTCGATCATCGGCGCTGCTTCTCTTGTTGTGTTCGCCGCCGGGTACCCGGCTCCAAGCCTCAATTTGACTTTCACCTCGAGCCGCGAGGTAGTGAAGGACTTGCGCTTATTGGTTGAGTGAAAAACTTGCTGCACGCATGGGGGCCGCCCACCCCAAACATTGAGATCAGAAAGGTGTGTTGGCCGGACGCTTACCTATGAAAAAACGGCTTCCGCTCCTAAAAAATGGGCGGTCCAGCGCCCCGCTCTTCTTACACAGAGCTTAAAGATCCCGAATACGACGGTGTACAACTGCACGCAATCATCAGCGTGAAAGTCTCAAAAATAGCTGTATTTCTTTGTACTCTTTTGACACTCTCTGTATTCGGCTGAATTTCCAAGCATGGAAAATTGCTATGAATGATGAAGTTATGACCATCAAGGAAGTGGCTGAGTACCTGAAGGTGAACGAGCGGACTATTTATCGGCTCGCTGCCAGTTCGGGATTACCGGCTTTCAAGGTGGGCAACTCTTGGCGCTTTAAGCGAAGTGAGCTGGAGGCTTGGATCAAATCCCAGCAATGCGGGAACCGTAATACTGGTTCAGAGGGGGAGCTGGCCAGATGAGTCCGCTCAATCTTATCGACGCCGTGCAGCACACGCTGGAAAGTGGGCCGTCCACGCTCGAACAACTAGTCGCTGAACACGCCTCACTATGGCAACAATTGGATTGGCGCGAGGAACAAGTTCGCCTCTGGTTGGCTTGTTTGCCTGGCGTGCGTCGCTGTGATTTACCAACCGGTGAACGTGCCTATGAGCTGCGGGCCATATCAAGCAGGCAGGTTGATAGCCTGGCGGATGAACTGGTGGCCTTACTGGAAAAAGCCGGGCGCCCGATGCCGCTGACGCAATTGATGGGCAAGTTGGCTTCTGGGACGGTGGTCACCGAACCCATGCTGCGTACGGCTGCAATGCAAGATGCACGACTCGAATTTAAAGGCCCGCTGCTGAAGCTGGCTTGAAACGGAACACAGGATAACCATGGCAAACGTACAAACGCTGGACCAACGCTACCAAGAAATCCGCACGCAGTACCTTGAGTACACCGAGCATACGCCGCTGGCGTCTGAGCACGATTTCGTAAAAGCCGGGCTAATCTGGGGCGAGGACCAAGGAAATCAGACGCCATCAGTGCTGCTGGTCGCGCTGGAACCTGGTCATTGGGAATACTCGCGAGAAGACAAGCTTGACCAACTCGCCTATGAATTGCTGTCCAGCGTGAACGGCGACTGGCCAGTATTTGCTCATATGCAAGACAACAAGAATACCCGTTGCTACAGCTTGTTTGGTGTTGATGGTAGCGACGGTACGCACTCGGTGGATGAGGTGCCGTCCATCGAGCTGATACGCAATTACGAGAAGCTGGAAAAAGACCCGACCTTCCGCTGGTCGATGCGCATCTACACCAGACTGATGCATAGATTTGATGCCTTCCACGAACAAGTGTTTCAGACCGTAAAAGACCGAGTCAACGACAAGAACGACATCATCGAAGAAGTAGCAAAGCTGCTCTTTCTCGAGACCTTCCGCGTACACCATGGCGAAGAGCTCAACTTTACGGACCATGAGGGAAGAACCCAGGGCTTCCGCGAGGTTTTCGATTACGAGTATGTGGCCAAGCATGGCGCAAAGGCGGTGGAACAGATCAAGGCCGCGTTCGAAGTGTTCAAAGCCCACGAAGACTATGTGGTTGTCAGTGACGACGGAAGTCGTAACGCCATCTTCCCTAGCGACTCGCATCTGCGCCTGAGCCGGCCGGAAAACTACCATACCCTCCTGGAAGCTATGCAAAACTTGGGACCGGTAACCGACAACCAAGGCCGCGCGATCGCGGGCAAAGAAGAGGGCACCTTGGCTGATGTGGCAGGCGATTTGCTGGGCCGCGTGTTCGACGTATTCCTGCGCGCTAACTTCGAATCTAAGGGTGGTCTGGGCGTTTACCTCACGCCCAATCCGGTGAAGCAGGCAATGTTGGAAATCGCCATGCACGATATCCAGCAAGACAACGCCATCATGGAGCGCCTTGTCTCGGGCGCTTTTCGCTTCTGTGACCCCACATGCGGCTCCTTCGGGTTTGGCTCGGTGGCGCTTAGTCATATCGAAAGCGTGGTCGATCACTTAGGTGGTATGAGCGACGTGCAAAAAGAGAAGCTCAAGCAAACTCTACGCGACACTGCATTTACTGGTGCGGATGCTGCGCCGCGCATGGTGATGCTGGCACGCGTAAACATGGCGCTGCAAGGTGCGCCAAAAGCCAAGATTTTTTACACCGACAACTCGCTCACCACTAACGCATTCAAACCCAACTGCTTTGATCTCATCTGCACCAACCCGCCTTTTGGAACGCCCAAGTTCACGAGCGATAAAAAGGGCAAGGAATCCAAAGAGCGCTACGAAGCCCAAATGGAACAGGTGCTCGGTGGTTTCCGGCCCACTGAAAAAGATGTGGATGAATACGTTGCCTACTATGACCATCTCAAGATGAAGTGGGAGGACACCGGTGACTTGTACCTGAATGAAGACGGCATGCCAAAGTGGCCGGGCTATCGTACCGATTTGCGTAATATTTCCACCAGTAAAAAGGCACAGTACAAATTATTTCCCTCTACTAGCGGCCTGGCATTGGGTAGCAAGCCGGATGGCAAAGGCAACTGGAAACCGGTTGGGGCTAACATCGACCCTGCGGTGTTATTCATCGACCGCTGCCTTCAATTGCTACGTCCTGGTGGTCGTCTGATGATCGTGTTACCCGACGGCGTGTTGTGTAACTCCGGTGACCGATATGTGCGTGAATACATAATGGGTAGGAAGGATGAGATAACTGGCCAGTTTGTCGGTGGTAAGGCGATCGTCAAAGCCGTTTTGTCGCTGCCATCCGACACCTTCAAACTGTCCGGAACTGGTGCCAAAACTTCTGTGGTTTACTTGCAAAAGCGTAACGCCAGCAAGGAGCACACCGAGCAATTCCTGCCGGAACCGCAAGGCGACGTGTTTATGGCTGTAGCCGAAACGCTGGGTTATGTGGTGAAAAACAATATCGAGGATTACTCAGCGGGAGTGCCCAACGACCTCGATAAAATCGTTGGCGCCTATAAGCGGGGTGAGTGATGGAGTCTATCGTCCGAGTTCCCGTAGCAGACTTTTCGCCTGAAAGACTGGATACTGGTTTTTATTCGAAGGAGTTCTATTCAGCGAGAGAACTAATCGAGAACGCTGGATTTGAGCTGGAGGCGATTGGTTCAGTTTGTGAGCCTTGGCAATTTGGCGCCTACGCACTTTGTAATGATATTGTTTGGGACGGTGCGGAAACAGGGGTTCCTTTTATAAAGGCGGAGGCAATTGAGAGCCCATTAATTGATGAGGCCTCACTCTCCTACGTCACCCCAAAAACCCATTCCATTTTATCGAAGTCAGCACTTAAAGCAGGGGACATAATTGTTTCAACCTCAGGCACGGTTGGGCGACTAGCTGTACTTCCTGATTCGATACCTGTCGCTAACTCAAATCAAGACACCATCAAGTTCAGCCTAGCAGGCACCAATTACAATTCGCACTTCGTTGCAGCTTGGCTTACCACGAAGTACGGCCAAGCATTTATGAGCCGAGAAGCCGGGGGAGCAGTTCAGCAACATATTTATCTTTATAATTTTAAGCGCCTTCCACTACTCAAGCTTCATAATGGCGCTCAAAATTACATTGGCGAAAAAATCCATCAAGCCGAGAGGCTTAAAGCTTGGGCTAGAAGGATTATCGCTGGTCAAAATGCAATCTATTCAGAGCAGTATGCTGCGCTATCAGATTACAAAAAATATAAATCACAGTTCTTTCGGATGAGTTTTAAAACTGCATTCGATGTCTTAACTCCTGAGTCCTACCCTCCTGAAATTGACCAGTATTTTCGTGAAAATGAATTTGTCACCCTGGGTGAAATATCCTCTGAAATTTTTACTGGCAATACTCGAGAAGAGTCCGAAAATAGCTCTGAGGCTGTTGCGCAGGCAACCTCTAGGAGCTGTACCGGTCTTTTTTTAAAAGGCCCGTTCAACAAGGTTGAAAGGCCATCAAAAGGTAAGTACCTAAAGAAATTTGACATACTGCTTACCTGTGGAGCTCATGACAAGAAATATATTGGCAGAGACGTGTCTATTTATCATGCCGACGACGAAAACCTTCCCTCCTCGAAGGTGTTAGTTGTAAGGGTTAAAGAGGGTTCGCTGCCAGCGTCGTATGTGCACTCTTATTTGACTTCTGATGCTGGGTATATACAGTGGCAGTCAGTCGTGAGAGGCGTTTCCGCTGGAATACATCCAGGTGACGTGTCGCGGATTAGAATTCCGGTACCTTTAAAAATAAGGGGCTGGGATTCGATTGCGCACATTGCAGATGATCAGTTTTCATCAGCGGGAAAGGCAGTCGACTTTGCTCAAAAGTTAACTAGGGCAGCTAGATTTTTAGTCGAAGCCGTGATCGAAGGCCGGCTCGATGAAAGTTTACTGAAAGCAGCTCAAGTATTACTTGAAGGCGGTAATGAAAGCGTCGATCGTAGCATTTTGAATCGCCTAAAAACCGATGGCATCGATGGAGGGGGCCAGCAGCTGTTTAGCGATCTGGACGAGCTGTACCGTCTGCTGGACCAAGCGCAGGAGGATTAGCCCGTGGCCGTTGCCTTGCCCTCTCTGATCCAACGTCTGAGCAAATTGCTTGCCAACGGCTTGGCGACAGATGCCGACGGCGGGCTAGCTGATCTTTTGGGTGGTTTAGTGCATCCCATGGCGGAAACATCTCAGGTCGGCTTGGTAATTAGTCAGCGCCTGCTTGCAGTTCGCCCCAGATTGGCAAGTGATGATGAGCTGGTGTGTGCGTTGCTGGCACAGCTAACCGAGGTGCGAAACAGTTGGGTCGCTTTTGCAGCGGCGCGCTGTATAGAAGCCGGGCAAATGCCAGACGGTGAACCCCTGCTGGGCTTGGTGAGTGCACTGCAGGGGGCTGCGGCATGGGTAGAAGCAGGTCTACCCGACGCGCAACTCACCGCCAGCCCCTTTTCTTCGCTTGAACGTGAATTGCTGAATGTTAGTTTTGAGCAATCCGCCGCTATGCCTGCGCTAATGCGCGTGCTGGCTGTGGCTGCGGAGCTGTCTCAACACCTGCATGATGTGCTGCCCGCTTTACCGCCGATAGATGCTCGGGGTATGGAGGCGCAGCAGAATTGGATCAAAGGCCGCTTGTTGGCTTTGCCAGGGATATCAGAGGCGACGCGCCCCATCGGGGTGAACTACGTATTGCACGGTTCGTTTGATGCGGCTCCCACAACTGGCGATCAGCCCAGCATGGGCTGGGTGTTGGCAACCCCTTGGTCACTGCTGCTGACCATGGTGGTGTACGTCCAGGATGTTTGGAAAGCCGAGGCTCGTGGAGGATTGTTACTGGAGCTTTCTAGTGGGCAGAACGCCTTCAGCCCAGGTGAAATCTCGATTTTGGTACAGGGGCCAGAGGGTGATGAAACCCCTTGTGGCAACTTGGCCGAGTTGCTACTGAAGAGCCTTAGCCTTTTGGGGATACATTGCTTCCCCAATACACCGACATCTGTCGAGTTGAACGCACAGCTCGCACCGCTGGTAGGATTACTATTGAGCCGCCGAGTGTGGCGTTACCAAGACGGATCAAGCGGCCAGAACGGTCAATACCAAATTCATCCATTGTTTGCCGATGCCTGCTTTAGGCTGCCGGGCAGCAAGGTTTTCAATCGTACCGGCCGCTTATTGTGGCAGGCCGTTAGACTCAGCGCAGAAGCGATGCGCGATGAACGCAGACGTAGCTCGCGTGGTGTCGCGAACAATGGAGAAGTGTCGTGAGCAAAATGGATCAGCTGAATACCGAGGTGATCGATAACCTAACCAAACGCCACAACTGGGCCGCCACCGGTGTGTCGGACTACCCGCCGCGCGACCCGCTTGTGGGTCAGAGTCGCTTTTTTAAGCGCTACCGCACCTTCATTCAAACCGTGGACCAAGATGCTGATCACTTCGCCCATGTATTCGCCGTAGAGGCGGAATGGGGTCGAGGCAAGTCACGTTTGGGGCATGAACTAATTGCGCAGATCAACGACTGTTCAAAAGGCTGGTTTGTACGCGATCAGAGCGGCACATTGGCTGACCAAAAATTATTTGATCAGGCTACGCAAGATAAATACCTAGCGCTGTATATCCGCTACTCGCAAGTGGCATCGGACTATCAGAACTCGGACAACTGGTTTGGCTTTGGCCTGTACAAAGCTCTGTTGCCATTGGCTACACGCAAATTCGATGGCTCGATCCAGAGCAAGATTGCTGAGCAGGCGCTGCATCGCCTAAATCCGACAGGCTTTGATACCAGTCAACTCGCTAACCTTTTGGAGCTGGACAAACTACACAGCGATGAAGCGCTTTATGAGGAGGATGGCTTGGTAGTGCGGCTGGTGCAGGCGGCTTATGCCTATCTGCAAAAGTTCGGTATTGCCTATTTGCTAGTAGTGCTTGATGAGCTGGAAACCGTTGCTGAGGCCGCGACCTTTGGAATGGAGCAGGACGATGCCAAACGTCTGGATGGCCAAGCTATTCGCCTGATTGGTAAGGCTATCAAAGAAGAAGACCCGCGTCGTAAATTGCCATGGCTGCGCTATGTGGCCTTGTGTTCGCCACTGCTAGGCCAGCAACTGCGTGAGATTCAGTCAGTAGCTCGCCGCTTCGAGTTGGTGGAGCTGGAGCACAATGCTTTTGCCGATGTCTCAGACTATGTGGGACAACTGAAGGCCGAACGCAAACTGGCGCACGACTACCCCACCGGCTTGGTTGAAGCGGCTTACGCCATGAGCGGTGCCAACTTTGGTTGGTTTAACGTGATCATGGCCAATGTGGATGCCGTGCTGGCCCAGTACGAAGCTGCAGGAAAATCCATCCCCGCTATAGGCGAGTTGTTCGATGCGGTGACTGAAAGCTCGGGGCGTGTTGCAGGGCATGTGCTGGATGCCCACGCCATTGAAGGCATTAAGACCCGTGACCACGGCCTGAGGGCGGTTGCGCAGGAGCTGCTTTATGGGCAACTGCCACTCTCCTTAAGCCAATGTCCGCCGCGCGGCAAAGAGCTGTTATCTCTTGCCAACGAAGACGGCGAGCCGGTGGCTAGCCTCTACCGGAAAATTCCATTTGATCAGTTGCAATGTCGCCAAGCATTGGAAGACGCCAAATTCAAACGCGAGAAAGACGAGTGGCTTTACCCCGCAGTCGAGCAAGCACTCAGCTTGAGCGTTTTGCTGCAGAATCTGCGAACTTTTGCAATCAACGAGGCAGAACAAGATGTGTTGCTGCTGCCACTGTCGCGCGCTGAATTCAAGCATCTGCTGAGTTTACTGTACGACCATCCGGCTGTGGAATTTGCGGCAGATGCGCTCTGGCAAAAACTGATCGGCAGCGAACAGCAACTTCCAGAAGAAGAAGCCACGCACATCGGCCCTAGCGTGGCGATGCTGCTACGGCTGGACCTGCGCTACCGCAACCAGCAGCACAACTCGATGATCTTCCGTGATCCAGCCGATGCCGATGCTCACGAAGTAGCTATGAAGGGCTTGCTCAAGGACGGCGGAAAAAACATCGGCCTGCGCTTTCAGGTGCGTCTGACAGGCTTGATGCGCTTACTGGACAAAAACTGGCAGTACTCGAAGACGCCCTATGCCAACAATGAGAGCATCACAATTCAAACCAGCCTAAGCGGTCAAGGCTCTGGACAGCGCGGTGGGTTGTTGTTCTGCGATGCGTTGAAGTTGCACCCGGAAAATCTCGTTTGGTTTGCCTGGGTGAATAACCGTGATGAACTGGACCGTTTGCACCAATTGGTCGCCATGCGCCATTCCGACGAAGGCCGCTTCCCGGTAATGGCGTTTACCACATCAACGCATTTGATGGAGCAATACAACCGAGGCGATGTGAGCGAGAAGTTTAAGGACGACTTGCTGCTCTACTACTTGAACCCCAGTGAAGTGGACCAGCTGGAACGCATTGGGTTGCTGCCTGAGCAGTGCAAAGGTTTCGTGCTGGACGATTCGCGGTTAACAAGTAAGTTTAAGAGCAAGCTTAATGCGCTACGAGATTTCGCTTATCAAGCCATGCACCAATGGCGGCAGCGGCTTAATGAGCGGGGTCTGATCGCCTGGCCGCTGAAACCTACGGGCAAGATCAATGCGCAGGATCGAGAATTGTTGCTACGCGCCTGGACTCTGTTTGCAGTTAATGAGTCCAACCTGTTCGGCTTGAATGATCTGGAAACCCGACATCGCATAGACGCCGAAGAGGTCGCGTCGCTGATGCAACGCTTGGCATTGCCGAACAAATTTTTAAGTCTTGGATATGGCAAAGAGGAGCACGCTGGGCTGTTCTCCGAGCTGGCCAATCCACAGCAATCACAAGTCCAGTTACCACACTTTCTGGCACGTATCTCTAACCCCGCCAAGACCCAGGAGTGGACTTTGGCAAAGGCAAGGCGCGACTGGTATTGGGGATATCTGTCGCACGCGGGCTTGACACCGAAGAATGTGTTTGACGACTGGATGTGGTGGTGCGGAGAGTTGCACTTGTTGCAGTTGACCGATGCCACGGCAAGTTACGCGAAATGGCAAACATACCCTCGCGCCAAACTCGATAACTCCATTGTTGAGGCTAAGAACTGGTTTGATGGAGGAACCTCTGATGGCTATAGAGCGACTGTCGCCATGCTGGAGCGTGTATTTGGTTACGACCGAGTTCCAGGCTTGTTTGCACCCCTAGGTAAATCTCCAGTGGGTATAGAGACGGTCGAAGCGAACGACCAGCTTAAGGCAGCACGTAAAGCGTTCGACAAGCTCAAAATCGATGAAGAGGCACTGGGCTTGGTGGCCACAGATGAGTTGGGCTTTGTTGCCGAAAAACTGCCAGCGCTGCTGCAAAGTCGCTCAGAAGTAATTATGCGCGTAGCGCGGGTCAAACCAGAGTTGGCTCCGGTCATCACCCTTGGAAACGTCAATACCTTGCGACTGGACGATAAGGCGCAGCCACTCTTCCAACGTGTCGAGCAGGCACGCTTGTTTGCCGAGTACGTGGATAAGGCTGCCCAGCAGATCAAGCAGCGCATGAATAGCCTGATCAGCGATATCGATGCGGATAGCCAAGGCTTGGATTTATTTCCCCGCAGCTTGTTCACGCTGTCGTTGCAGACGGTGTCGAACATTTTGGACGGTGCTTTGCAATATCAGAACGATAGTGGTACCGCGAAAACCGAAGGATCTGCCAGTTCAGAGACCTTGTTGCATTACCTGCGCTCCCTACAGCTCGACAAGGCAGCGGAGCGGCTACGCCTACTGTCAGATGAAGCAGGCGTCAATATCGATACAGGCTCCCTGCAAAGTTTTGCGGATAACAGCGGCCACATCATGAGCGCCTATCGGACTGGCAAGGAGAAGTTTGTCAAAGTGACAAGCTATCTGGCCGAGCTGCAAACACGCTGCAAAGTAGCTGCACGCCAGCTTGAGCCAATGCCAGCCGACTATGCAGAGCCAGCTCATCTTAAAGAATTGGCCCAACTGACGCAGAAGCTGGTTCTGATTGGCGATGCGTTTGAGGATTTGGGAGAGTCCGCGAAAAACGAGCGAGAGAAATTTCGCGAGCAAGCCCGAAAGGGGCAGTTCAGTGCAATCCGCGAGGTGCCGGACCGTCTGTTGAACCCAGTGTATGCCCAATTACATACGGTTGGCGGAGCGATCACGAAAATCGAAAATGCAATACAGACTCGTCGTGACTATCAAGTGAGGGGGCTGAACGAGCAATATGTGCCTGTACTTATGCCATTGTTTTTTGCTTGCAAAGAACCTTCTCCTGAGCCCGTGCAATTGGCAAAGGTAGCTCAGCTAAGTCTGCATGATCTGCAGATGACTCTGGATGCGCAGCGCATGCAATGGGAGAAGCGAGCTAGCCAGTTGTTGAACGGTACCGGGCTTGACTATGCCAGCTGGCAGCAGCTGGCGACCGCCATTGATGCTGGTAACAATCCAATGCTCACTAATGCAGTACAAGAGGCACTGGTCGGCAAGGGCATTTTGAAGATGCAACTCTACTTCGGGGACGGAGCGTGAAACTCTATTTAACTCCCGAATTGCTTGCTCATCGGCGTGGTCGCTTTTTGTCTAGCCTCTTGGCTATTGAGACGTCGTCGGCTGTTGAGTTGCCGGAGTCTGGATTTGTCCTTATGACGGGTCAGCAGCTCCAGGAGTCGAGCGAGCTGCAGACGACATGCTCGACTTGGGCACGTCAGCCGGGATGCACATTGCTTCTGCTACCGCCTTACAAAGAAGGCCCACTCCTTTCAGCTTTGGATTGGGCTGTTGAGTTTTCACCTGATCATCCTATTGTCCTTGGGGGGAACTCGGCAGAGAGCATCGTCGCGCAAGAAGTGATGTATCAATTGCAAGGAGTGCAAGGTGGAGATCATCGAGGCCATACCCGTTACTGGAAGTCTCATTCAAGCAGCGGTCTGTTTGCCGCAACAATGCTGCCGCTATGGTCCATCAGTTTACTGAATCATGCTCATTTGGTAACGGAGTTCCTCGAAGACCTTAACCGGCACACAGGCAAGGCATCGGTGCCCGTAGCAAAAGATGATCAGTCAGAGATTATGTTGTATCCACAGGACTTGACCGTGATGGTTTGCTGCTACGGTTTCGAAGTCGCCACAGCGGCAAGCCTAATGGACCGGCTACATGGTTTCGCAGTACCTCTGCTGAATCTGGAACATTTTAACTTGCCTGAAAGCATTGGCCGATTGCAGCAGGGTGGATTACTTAATCAGCAAGGTCTGACTCAAGCGGGCTTGGCTTTTCTGCAGACATCAAAGTTCTGGGCGTTTGCGGAAAACCTGAAGGGGGAAGCGTAACTCATGAAGACAACAAATCTCGCACAAGCTCTGGCGATTGATAGCCAACTGCGCTTACCCGGAAGCGCAGGCCGTCTTCTTAAGCAGATCCGCGACATCGAACTTATGGCTCCTTTATTCCGGGATACAGGTCTCATTAAGGCAGTTAATAGACCCTCGGTGGTCAATCTGGTGGTGTCCGGCATCGCTAGCCATTCATGTATTCAGCGCGCGCTTGGTGGTTTCATTTATGCGTCTGCTGCAGTAAGGACGGATCTTCTTATACATGACAACAAGGTCAGCACAATAGGCTCTGACTCTGTATCGGAGCTAGATGATATTGACTTCGAAGCTCAGAGAAAGCGCCTGGATCTGGTAGAGATGCGCCATTGCTATGCCCTAGTGGAGCGCCTTTTGGCACAAGGCGGAGCAGCCAATCTGATCCTGATTGATACACCATTCTTTATTGACCGGGACATGGCCCCTTTGAAGCGGAATGCACGCCACTGGTCCGAGTATGAGAAAACGCAGGTTGCAATTGAACGATTTTGGCAAAAACACCGGCAGGATCTCTTTCCCTGGAATCAGGAAGGTCCAGTACTAGTAAGCATTCTAGCTGAGCGATTTAGCGCCATAGTAAGCATTGCTCGGCAAGATTTGCGAACCGAAGAAGGGCGCAAGCACATCTTACTTACTGATGGCTTTTCTTCCGATTCGACTGCGAAGCTTGAGGGGTTGGAAGAACGTTTGCTGGGCATCGGTGACACTCGTTTTATAAACGGGATTTTAGGCAGCTTTAACCGGACGATTGCGTTTCGGATGACTGAAAACAGTCCGCGTATGGAACCCGCTAGTGAAGTCGCGCAAGGTCTGATTGGATTTCATTATCGAAGCGCTCGCTCAAGCGAAATCAAAATGGCCCAGTTGGCCGGTGAGGAGTCTGACTGGAGTGCCGATGAGCTAGATACTGTGGCATCGCGCCTAATGATTTTGGATATGCAAAGCCAGAAAAAAGCAATGCCATTGCCGCAGCTCTTGAGCAGGCAGCAACTACAAATTTTGGAAAAATTCACCGCCTACTACCGGCAGGGTTTAAACGAAGCGCTACGGAATAATGAGGTAGAGAGCACGTGGCTGTCCGGTCTTGACGAAGGGTTCGAGTCATGAAGCACAAGGTACTAGGAAAGCTGGTCGGCAACACCGGCGACGCGGCGCAACTGACAATGGTCGTGCAGGACTCTTTCTCTGTGCGCCGAGGTGAGTTCGTGCGCATCATGCATCAGGAGCGAGTAGATGAAGGCGTTGTTCCTGTGCTTGGGCGCGTGACGCGCATAACCCGGACTAACATGCTTTTCAATGCAGGTTTTGGTGACGGAGCGACAGAACTTGAGTTACTGCCCGGGGCCAGTGTTACAGGGGAAAATCTATTCGCCAACCTTGAGCTCGTCGGCTACCGAGACCCAGAATCGCGCCAGATCAAAATTCCACGTCGCCCACTTGATCCTGGGGCAGCAGTGGAAACAGTGGACTTTCAGTTTCTAAGCGATTTTTATGAATTCAACGAGCACACCAGCCTTCACTTGGGCAATCTCGTTGGTTATGAGCGTGGCGAGAACACGGTACCGGTCTTTCTGGATGTAAACAAACTAGTGACCGAGCACATGGCTGTGCTGGCCATGACGGGCTCGGGCAAGTCATACACCGTTGGCCGCATTATTGAGCGGCTTGTAGCGCTCAATAACGGAACTGTGGTCGTCTTTGATCCGCATGGCGAATACGGCAAAGCATTAGCCAAAGGACAGCTTAACTTTTCAGATGGCCTTTCGGACGTTGAAGATGAGCGTGACCGTGAGGCTCTTCCAAAAATTCGGGACACCCTTGAACGACTGCAAAAGATCGGCGCTGGGGTTGAGGTATATACGCCTCAAATTGAATCCTTCAAGCATAAATACGCAGGCAAAAATATTCAGCTTGCGCTTCAGTTTGATCACTTCGAAATGGATGATGTGGCTGAAATTTTGCCGGGTTTAAGTGAACCTCAGCAGCGAGTCCTGGATGTAGCCATTCGCTATTGGAGGACCGCGGATAAAATCGAACCGAGGGATATCAATCGCCTGCGTCATCTTTTAGGTGACGGGCTCGAGGAGCTGCGAGAGTGGGATGACCTGTCAGAGGCAGAATCCAAGGCATTGAATGGCCGAAGCGCCGCCGTAGCATCAATGAAGCTATCGCGGGTGCTCAATGAGGCACAAAGTTTCTACTCAGCAGCAATGGCCGCACCAACTGATATTTACAGGATGGTGGGTCGCCCCTCGAATCGTCAGGGGCGGCTGGTTGTGGTCGATCTTCAAGGCTTGAGTGACACTGCAAAGCAAGTCATCTGTGCATTGATATCCAGTGAGATTCTAAAAGCTGCCTCGAGCAAGACGGATCCTTTGAGGCCATGTTTTTTGGTCTATGAGGAAGGCCACAACTTCGCTCCCGCGGGTGGTAACGCCGTTAGTCATCGCATCATCAAAAAGATCGCAGGTGAAGGCCGTAAGTTTGGGGTTGGCTTTGCGATTGTCAGTCAGCGCCCATCGAAGCTTGATGCGGATGTAACATCGCAATGCAACACGTTGATCACGATGCGCCTGAAGAATCCAGATGATCAGCGCTTTATTGCCAAAGCGTCGGACATGGTGAGCAAGGCAGATTTGGATGAGCTTTCTAGTCTCTCGACAGGTGAGGCTCTTGTGTGTGGCCGATCAATTCCTGCACCACTTCTTGTAAAGGTCGGTGGTAAAGCTTTGATTCATGGTGGTGAGTCCCCTGAAGTTTTGCGCGTCTGGGGCTCCTTGGATGACTGATTTGGTTGCCTGCATCAGGGACTCGATGAGCTCTCTAGGTTTCATAAATAGCTGTTACCCGATGCTAAGCAGCTGGGGAGTGCGCGACGAAGATGTGCTGGTTCATAGCCTGGGCTGCAGCGCTTGGAATCAATTAGGTCATGAGCTTAATTTTATGGCAGTCACCGAATGCCCGGCTCCAATGACACATAGTGCGGATATTCGACCAGACTCAACTTGGTTTAATCTTGAGAATCGAACTCCTGATGTCCTAATCGAGTTTGAGAGATTCGACGGTACTGATCGAGGGCAACGAAAGCTTGATGAAAAGCTTTGTAATTTGCTTGAAGCCTCCATGAGATGGGGGGATTCCCCTTCGGTTTTGATTCTCTCCGCGTGGAGCAAAGGGGTCGTCTCTGCACCTAACAAAGAGAGGTTTCTGGAACGATGCACGCGAGGTTTTAAATCAGCAGCTGGGGTTCAGGTACCACCAATTCGAAATACGGTGGTGCTGTTCAGTCGATTCATTTTTGAGATTGAAGGCCGCGCAAGCCTGCTGCTGAATCAGGTTCGATGCGAGAGGTTGCTATGAATATTAAATCTGCACACTTTCTACCTGGCACTAACAAGCGTTTGGGTGACAAATACCTCCTTCTTGAATGCTTGGGTGATGGCAGTCACGGTTGGGTGTGGCGTGCAGAGCGACTTATCGATGGGGCGATCGTAGCGGTTAAAATCCCCAAAGATTTGACCAAAGATGATCGAATGCTCGCGGAAGGAAAAGAGCTTCTTAACATCGACACACATAAAAACATTGTTCGCATCTTAGATATGGGAAGAGTACCTCCGGAGAACGAGTGGTTCTTCATTGAGATGGAATACTTTCCCAGTCAGAGCCTGGCGCAAAAATTGGAGCAAAGAGCTCAGCACTTCGGTAACACATTTGAGCGTTTGTTCGGAATTTATGCTCAGGTTCTCGACGCTGTTGGTTTTCTGGCAAATTTCCAAACTCCGATTTCCCACGGAGATATCAAGCCACACAACATACTCGTTGGCGCAGGGGACTTGGTGAAACTGACAGACTTTGGAAGCTCTGCCCTTCCTGAAGAAATTTATGTCAGAACAAGAGAGAATGGCGGCACAGTTCTTTATGCTGCTCCTGAATACTCAGACAGCGTTTCTCGCAAAGGTTCTTTCGAAGATCTGCTTCGTGGTGACATATACAGCCTTGGCGTATTGCTTTACCAACTACTCACTGGTCAGCTTCCCCATGACACCCCATCTCAGGTGCGCCGCCATGCACCTTTCAGGCGACCAAGTGAAGTTAACGCGAGTATCGCTCCCTCCATTGACGCTTTGATCCTTCGTTGCTTGGAAAGAGTACCATCTGATAGGTATTCCGACATTGACTCTCTGCGCAATGCATTTGATTCAGCTAGACAACATCAATTAAACAGTCCGAAACACGTTGTACCCAATTCGAGTAGGCTTGCTGGATCAGATTGGTCGACATCGGTCGTTGACGCTCTAGAGGAGCGCGACTATTTAAAGGCTGCAAGGATTGCCGAAATAGAATTTGCTCGAACTCACGACTATGGTGCACTGCTACAGCAACTCAATGCGCTTTATCGCGCCGATAGACTTTTCGAATTTAAAGATGTGTTCGAGCGCGAAAACCAGAACGCTAAACTTCAAGGCGAAGACGCTAAATCGATAAATATTCTAGCTATTAAAACCTACTTATCTCTCCGAGAAATTGATCTTGCAAAAGCGATGCTTCTTCAGGAAAATGTGTTAGATGCAGACTCTCTGGAATATGACTTCCTCTTGGCAAATGTATATGGATTGGAAGCAAATTTTTCGGCGGCACGAAAAGCTCTTGAGGCGATTAACCGAAAATCGCCATCTAAACCACATGTACTGGTCCGCCTCATTCAAGTGTGCGAGCAAATGCGTGACTATGCCGCTGCAGCGGGGTATTTGAGACACGTATTGAGACTAGTGAAAAGCTCACCAGAGCTTGACTTGAAGCAGCAGCGCTACCAAGCACTTGGCCTTTGGTGAAAGTGGTAGAAAAATTAATTTTTCAGTAGCCGACTATGTCAGTTCGACTGAAATTGGGAGCTCGACTGTTTAGGCACTGATTTCGTCGACATCTCCAAACGCCTGCTTCTGGCCGATTGCTACCTGTTGTCCCGTCAGAGCTGCACGCAGTTGACCACTCATCACATACACGAAGCACGATAGTCAGCGCGGATGTAAACGGCCTTCATATCGAATACAAGAGGGTAATAAAGCGGAGTGAAATTTCGCAAGGTATTCCAGTTGGTATTCCAAGTAAAAATCAAAACAGTCATTAATTATAAAAAACAATATGATAAGGTTCAGGTTCAGATTACCCCGGCCCACCAACTCATCATCTAAATGACGTCCACAGACGTCTTTTTTCACCTTAAACCCAACAAAATCAAATCCCTATAGGCCATCAGTACCCCTAGACATCCGCCCCCCCCACATTACCGGGTACTCCAAATGGTACCAGTGGTCATTTTTGGAATACCAATTGACGCCATGGAACACCTCATGTGCGCCCAAGCCCCCGCCTCTCTGACCGCCAGCTCAAAGCGGTGAAACCGAAAGACAAAGACTATCTCTGCGCCAAGACGCAGCGCGCGGGTGATTTGGCGACCATTAGCCCAGGGCCAGAATCTTCCATGTTTAAACTCATGCACCGGTTTTCGGGGCAGTTGGGTCAAGATTATTCAGAGACTTCAAAAACGGCCTTCTGTTTCAACATGGCCAACAACCTTTCAGCGGCAACTGACAGTTGCCGACCCGCTCGGACCATCAGGTGTGCCTCGGCACTTTCGAATACTTCGCTGCGGGTCCTGAGCGCTACAAGCGTACCTTCTGCGATCTCATTGGCTACCGCGTGCGAGGACAGGAAGGTCACCCCGAGATGGGCTTTTACATAGCTCTTGAGGGTGGCGATTGAGTTGGTGACCAGATTGGATTCGAATTGAATGCGATCGTGGAATTGCGCCAGCTTAACCAGATTGCTTAAGCCAAAGCCGTTGGACATCAAGCCCACCGGATAGGGGCAAACATCACTCAATGCCAGCGGCTGCTGCTTCTCGGTAAGGGGATGGCCGGGCCAGGTGATGACGCACATTGGCTGTTTGCGCAACATGACCGTACGCACGGCGGGATCGATAGGCGGACGGTATGCCAAGCCGATGTGAGCCTGATCACTTGCCAGCATCCGCACTGTGTCGACGGCATTGGCGAACTCCAGCGTAACCACCAGCTTGGGGTGCTGCTGGCTGAAGTCCTGAAGCACCCAGCGGACTAATTCCTCGCGGAAACCCTCGCCCGCAACAATGTGAATCTCACCTCTCTCCAGACCCTTGAGTTCGGAAATCTGAGTCAGCAGCAATGCTTCGCTTGATCGCCGCTCACGACAATGGTTGATCACCAGTTTGGCAGCTTCCGTAGGGACGATACCCCTGCCGTGGCGCTGTAGGAGTTGCACCCCCAACTCGCTTTCCAACTGGTGGATTTGCCGGCTGACAACTGAGGGCTCGATATTCAGACGATCCGCTGCGCCTCGGATCGAGCCGGCTTCTGCGACCTCTGAAAAATAGTGAAGTCGCCGTTCATTAAGGCCGATTTTTTGCAATTAGGGCTCTCCTGTCTGTTGACTTAAAGTCAACACTCGCAAGCGAAGATCGCTATTGTTTGAAGTTTCTGCGCTCCCCATACTTTCTGTCAATTGGGCGATGCCAAGCTCATTTAATAGACACAATAAAAAAAATGCGGAACTTGTGAGGACTTCACTATGGCTCAGGCCGCAATACTGATTACACCGACCTCCCCCGATGACCTCGCCCTACGCAAGATGTATCGCAAAATCAGTTGGCGCCTATTGCCCTTTCTGTTGTTGTGCTACGTCCTCGCCTATTTAGATCGGGTCAATATCAGTTACGCCAAGATTGCGATGCAGCAGGAATTCGGTCTGACCGATGCAGCTTATGGATTGGCGGCAGGGATTTTCTTTATCGGTTATGTAATGTTCGAAGTGCCGAGCAATCTCTGGCTGGCGCGGGTAGGAATACGTAAGACGCTCAGTCGCATCATGTTGTTGTGGGGGGTGGCTTCAACCTCGATGCTGTTTGTCCATGACAGCACTACCTTTTATGTCCTGCGGTTTTTTCTAGGGGTGTTTGAGGCTGGATTTGCTCCGGGCATGATCCTCTATCTGACCTTCTGGTTTTCAGGTAAGCGTCGCGCTCAAGTAATGGCGTGCGTCCTGTTGGCAGGGCCAGTCTCGAACGTCATCGGTGGACCATTGTCGACCTGGATTATGGGGACTTTCGCCGACATTCATGGTTTGGCGGGATGGCAGTGGATGTTCATCCTCGAAGGGGCGCCTTGCATTCTTTTGGGTATCGCGGCGTTCTTCTTTTTGAGTGACTCGCCGGAACAGGCCAAATGGCTGAGCCAAGAAGAAAAACGACTGCTGGCGAATGATCTGGAGCAGGTGCAGGCGTCAAAACAACATACTTTCGCTGCCGCCTTGAAAGACTGGCGAATTTACCTGATGGCCCTCATTTACTTCTGTCTGATCTGCGGTCTGTATACCGTCAGTTTCTGGCTGCCGAGCATACTGCGGGACGCTGGCGTAAAGAATATTTTCGAGATCGGGCTCTATTCAATGATCCCTTACAGCGCCGCCATTTTCGCGATGCTGATCAATGCTCGGAGTTCCGACCGCCTGGGCGAGCGCCGCTGGCACGGCGCAGTACCCGCCTTTCTGGGCGCAATAGGCTTAGTGCTGACCGGTTTCAGTTCCGGCAACCTGACGTTGGCGCTGTGCAGTATTACCCTCGCAACGCTATCCACATACTCGGCCTATGCCGTGTTCTGGGCTGTGCCCTCCAGCTACCTCAAAGGTACTGCCGCCGCTGGAGGCATAGCCCTGATCAACAGCATCGGTGCCTTCGGTGGCTTTGTCAGTCCTTCCATCATCGGTGCTCTGAAGACCTTCACCGGCTCGTTCGCTGCGGGGATGGCCGTAATGGCCGTCCTTTTAGTGATCGGCGGTCTTTGCACGTTGGCACTGCGTTTACCGGCCCAGGCTCAACCGTAGGAGCCGGGGATGCATCCCAACTGACGGCACTCCTGCACTCCATTATTCACCGCTAGGAACTCACTGTGATGAAGACTGAACCTCACTACTGCAAAGTCGATGATTTACGCCCTCAAACTGAGGAGCTGACACGTATTCGCCGCCATATTCACCAGCATCCGGAAATGGCCTACGAGGAGTTTCAAACCGCCAAACTCGTTGCAGAGCGCTTACGGGCCTGGGGGTTCAGCGTAACCGAAGGCGTTGGTGAGACCGGTGTGGTAGGCAGCCTGACGGTAGGCGCCGGCAAGAACATTGGCATACGAGCAGACATGGATGCTCTGCCGTTGACCGAGCAGACCGGCTTGCCTTACGCCAGTGTCCATCAGGGAAAAATGCATGCCTGCGGCCACGACGGCCATACCACCATGCTGCTTGGGGCCGCTGAATATCTGGCGCGCACACGAAACTTCCGCGGAACGGTGCACCTCTATTTTCAACCCGCGGAGGAGAAGGGCTTCGATAGCGGTGCGCAACGCATGGTAAATGATGGCTTGTTCGAACGCTTTCCCTGTGATGCCGTGTTCGGAATGCACAACCACCCCGGCGAGGCTCCAGGCACCTTCCTGTTTAGAAGCGGACCGTTCATGTCGGCGAGCGACAAGGTCGCGATTACCATTCATGGTCTCGGAGGCCATGCGGCTCGCCCACACCTTACGGTAGATCCGGTTGTGGTGGCGTCCAGCATTGTCATGTCGCTGCAGACCATTGTCGCGCGCAATATCAACCCTGTTGAACCCGCTGTAGTCACGGTCGGCTTGCTTCAGGCGGGGGTTGCTAACAATGTGATTTCCAGCAGTGCCTACCTTGAGCTGAGCATCCGCTCGTTCAGCAAGCGGGTCCGTAGCCAGTTGAAAGAGCGCATCGAAGCACTGGTCCACGCCCAAGCAAACAGCTATGGAGCAACGGCCACGATCGACTATATGGAAGGTTACCCGGTGATCGACAACGACCGAGCGCAAACCGAATTTGCTCTGCAAGTAGCACGGGAACTGGTGGGTGATGAGCATGTGATTGCCCATGCCGATCAGCTCATGTCCAGCGAGGACTTCGCTTACATGCTTGAGCAGCGGCCAGGTTGTTTTTTACGCCTGGGCAATGGCGTTGGCGAAGATGGTTGTATGGTTCATAACCCGGCCTACGATTTCAATGACAAAAACTTGCCAATCGGTGCTGCCTACTGGGCGCGCCTAGTGGAACGGTATCTAAACTAAAGCAAAAAACCAGACCCTCGTCTTGGGCGATCCAGACTCGCCCAAGCCCGGTAAATCTATAGCAAGTCGCCGCTGCGGCTTAAGTCACGTATTCATGCTGTTCACTCGTTGTAATGCGTTGGAAGCTTGAGCATGCAGCGCAATGCTGCCCACACATCAATGACCAGCGACCACTTGGCTGGACTGCCTGTCACCTTGCGCAAAGCCGTGGACCCGCGCTCTAGATGCGATGAACAGACTGAGGAGTAGCAGTATCAATAACACCCAGGGAAAGGAACCCACTCCCCACTGGCCGAGTAACACGCCACCCAAGAGTCCCCCGCCAGCGACAGCGCTGTTCCAGACGACGACGTTCATGGAGAGAGCAACATCGGCGCCCTTGCCTGCGGCGTCGGCAAGCGCGGTTTGTAGAAGCGTCGCGGCGCCACCAAAGGTCAGGCCCCAGATAAAAACACCTAGATAAATCGCCACGGCAGAGCCTGAAAACAAGCCGAAGAAAACCGAAACGGCTGCGAAGGTTGCGAGACTGGCCAACACTGTCTTGCGCAGATGCCGATCAACCAGCCGCCCCGTTATCCAGATGCCCGCCAAAGCGGCAACACCAAATACCAGCAGAACCAAACCAACCTCATCGGCCAACCCAGCCCTGGAAACAAACGGCGCGACGTAGGTATAAAGAATGTTGTGAGCCAGCATCCAGGTGAAGACGACCCCCAGCACCGAACGTACACCAGGTGTGAA
The DNA here is from genome assembly GCF_002028325.1 of Pseudomonas veronii. Taxonomy (NCBI): domain Bacteria; kingdom Pseudomonadati; phylum Pseudomonadota; class Gammaproteobacteria; order Pseudomonadales; family Pseudomonadaceae; genus Pseudomonas; species Pseudomonas veronii. The sequence goes on from NZ_CP018420.1 coordinate 5,935,299, forward strand.
AAAGACCTGACGCAACGCCATGCGCTGTGAGGAGGATTGGCCAGGGTAGTCCGGCACCTTGATCAGCACCCAGACAATCAACAGCAAGGTCATCCCGGACATCAATCCGAACGCCATGCGCCAGCCCATGAATCCCCCCAGCCAGGTTCCCAAAGGCACGCCCAGCGACAATGCGATGGGCGTTCCCACCATCGCTACTGCCAATGCGCGTCCCTGCAATTGTGGAGCAACCATCCGTCGCGCATAGCCCGCAATGAGGCTCCAGGCCAGTCCCGCAGAAACGCCGGCAAAAAACCGCGCAATCAAAGTAAGCCAATAGTGGGAAGACAGCGCCGTGAGGGTATTGAATACCAGGAAGCCGACAACTGTTAGCAGCAACACCGTCCTGCGGCGCCAGCTTTGCGTGGCAATAGTCAGCGGAATTGCTGCCAGCAGTGACCCCAAGGCATAAACGGTCACCATCTGCCCAGCCAAAGATGCCGAAATACCAAGCCCGCTGCTGATCTCGGGCAACAAACCCGCGGGCAATGTCTCAGTCACAATGCAAATGAAACCTGTCATCGCCAGTGCCAGTAATGCTCCAAGCGGAAGTTTCCCGCTCTGCGGCTCATCTGTAGTCATTCGATCACTCCCACTAATATACTGATCGGTATAAATATAGGGAGAGGCCGCAGGGTAGTCAATAACTTATGTATCGATTAGTATTTAAGTAACTCTGGAGGAGATCCGACATGGCACAGATGGGACGCCCGCGCACGTTTGACCGTGACCTTGCAATCACTCAGGCACTGCATTTATTTTGGGAGCATGGATACGATGCGACATCCCTGAGTCAGCTTAAGGCTAATATTGGTGGAGGCATCACCGCGCCGAGCTTTTACGCGGCGTTTGGCTCCAAGCAAGCCTTGTTCAACGAGGTAATAGAGCGCTACCTCACTACGCACGGTCGGGTCACCGACAGCCTGTTTGATACGACCCTGCCACCCAAGGAGGCGATTGAACTCACCCTTCGCCGGTCAGCGAAAATGCAATGTGAGCCCGATCATCCCAAAGGGTGTCTGGTGTCGTTGGGCCTGATGAGCGCTTGCTCGGACGAAAGCAAGGCCATTTCAGAACCTCTCGCACAGGCCAGGCGCTTAACCCGCGCAGGCATGGTTGCCTGTATCGAACGTGCTATCGCGGAGGGCGTGCTACCGGCGACCATTACCCCAGACACCCTCGCCGCGGTGTTCGACAGTTTCCTTCTGGGCTTGTCTACATTGGCGCGCGATGGTCTTCCACATGCCACGCTGGATGCCGCAGTGACTCAAGTGATGGGGATATGGGATAGCCTGTGTATTGTTCCCGACGGTCAATGAGCCAGACTCTCAAACGTCAGGAACCTTCCACGTGGTGATGGGCAACTTCGCCTGCAACTGAACACTTAGGTTCTGCTGACCAGCTTCAATTCATAACCGCCTGCGCAACAGGTGTGGACGTGTCCAATTCCCATTACGTGCGGTCCCGTCACCAGCATGTCCTCATGCGCGAGCCGCTCCAGCAATCGAACTCTCGTGTCGAGGGCCTGGACTGGGTCCATGTCAAAACCGATGCTCCAATGCGGATAGCGCAATTGCAAGAGTGTCGAATGTATGACATCTCCCCAGATCAGCACACGCTGGCCACCGCTCTCAATCTGGATGCCACTGTGACCTGGCGTATGCCCGTGAAGTGGGATCAAGCTGACGCCAGGAATGACGTGTGCATCGGCAGGTAGTGCCTTGATACGTGGCGCATAGGCCGTCAATGCCGAGTTTGCCAATTTGAACAGGCCAGCCTGCGACATCTGAGGATGTTTTTCAGGAGCCGTCGGGTCGGTCCAGAACGCCAACTCCTCGTGCGAAAGAAAGAGCGTCGCGTTGGGATACAACGCACTACCGTCCTCTTTGATAAGACCGCCAACATGGTCCTCATGCATATGAGAAATAATAACGCCTTGAATCTGGTCAAGCGCATAGCCAGCAGACAGCAACGCCGCCGATGCTTTTCCGAAGCGAGGTCCCAGCTCGCGACCACAACCGGCATCGATCAACCAAAGCTCGTCGTTTTTCTTCAAAAGGAATGCGTTGATCGGCTCAGGAACCGGCCCCGATGCGGGGAGACCTGCACTTTTGAATAATGCAGCCCCCTCTTCCGAGGCCGCGGCTTTAATCATGTCCGTACTGCATAGAAAAATTCCGTCCAGTAACGTGACTAGTGTGAATTCGCCGATAGTGTGCTCTTCAATCATTTCTTTATTCTCCAGATTGACCAGGGTAGGTACGCCGCAAGCGTCTTTACGCTCGCGCTCCAACCTTTGAGTGGTGGGTAAATTGCACGAGCAACGCAGTTGCGGAAGCGATCAAGGCCATGGCCATCACCGCGGTCCAGCCGCCGGACTGCCAGCCGATGCTGCCTGCGGCGGAACCGATGGCGCCGAAGGCGAATTGGGAAGCCATGAAAATGGTGTTGAAGCGGCCTCGGGCGGTGCCGGCGAGTGCGAGGATTCGCGACTGGTTGTAGATAAGAGACATCTGCAAACCGGTCGTCATCAGAATGGCTCCGACGCTAAGCCCCACCAGATTCACGAACGCGATCATTACGACAAAGCTCGCCACGACAAGGCCGATACCGACGTGACCGGCGTACTGGCCAGCAAGGCGCAACCCCAGTGGGGCAAGCATCACCCCGCCGAGTGCCACCACGCCGAAGAGCCCCGCAGTCCCACTGTTCAACCCAAACCCAGGGCCTTGCAGCAGGAGCGTGAGAATTGTCCAGAACGCACTGAAGCCGAAGAAAACGAGGCTTTGCACCAGTGCGGCCTGGCGAAGTTCAGCGCCATCGCGCACGACCCCAAACAATGAAACAAGCAACTCAATGTATGAAGCGCGGGATTGCGGTTGGCTGGTTGGAAGTTTCGCCGCGAGCCCTGCAAGCATCATCAGAGAAAGCACAGCGCCCAAGAGGAACATCGCGCGCCAGCTGAAATAGGCGCCCACGAAGCCGCTGATCACCCGAGCCAGCAACACCCCAACAAGCAGCGCGCTGGTGATTGATGCGAGAACTCGTTCCCGACTGCTTGGCGGGGATAATTCAGATGCGAGCGGGATGATGTGCTGGGCAATCGTCGCGAACACCCCAATCATGATGGACGCCATTGCAAGGCTATACAGCTCGGGGGCCGCGCTCGCGCAAAGCGTCGCTACCGTGAGCCCTATGCATTGAATGAGGATGAGCCGTCGACGGTCGATCTTGTCGCCTAGTGGCACCAACAGAACCAAGCCCAACGCGTAACCAATCTGTGTCGCAATCGCGACGAGACTGACCTTGGTACCTATCCCGAAGCCGTCCGCAATCAGTCCGAGCAAAGGCTGGTTGTAATACTGGGTGCCTACTGACAAGCCGGTCGCTGCTGCAAGTAACAGTACAAGCCCCCGGCTCATGCCGGCGCCCTCAGTTTCCTGCTTGAGCTCTATAGATGGGGCGTTCATAACATGATCCTCCAGGCAGCGGGGTGCCATTACCTGAGGTAAAACTCAGGCAAGCAAAAATTCGGGGTATGTGGTTTGTTGCGCTTACAGCCTTAGCGGCGGCTGAGAGGCATGCCGAACAAAACTCGTTTGTCCGCAGGATTTATCGATACATCATCAAGGCCCAGGTCAGTTCCGGTGCGCCACTCGCGCGGCCGCCCGTCGCACTGATCAGGACGCCCTGCCGCAACGCGGCCTGCCAATGGGTCCTGGAAGACTGTGATCGGCCCTCGCTGCGACTTCCGACCAACTCGTAGCGGACAGCGCGACGCCTTGGTAATCGTCAAGAATTGCTACTTTCATCACGGCACGTTCCTATATCCGATTTGGTCCGCAAGTACGCCTAAGCCAAGGCTCCATACCAACGGCTGGGTGCGATGCGTGAGATATTGACCGATCGATACATATCTGACAAATTGCTGTTCGTGATGGCATCTATCTCTGCGAGAGATGTAAATGACAACCCTTCGGACCCTCGATCTAAATCTCCTGCATGTGTTTTCCGTGCTCATGGAGGAGAAAAGTGTCAGTAAGGCCGCTGCACGACTATTTATTGGCCAACCGGGTCTTTCGGGCGCGCTGCGACGCCTGCGAGAGACGTTGGACGATGAGTTGTTTGTACGTGTTGGACGAGGTCTGCAGCCAACGCCCAGGGCACTCGCGATTGCACCGGAGATCGCCAAGGCGTTATCTACCATCGAACACGCAGTGCGGGCGCCAGGGGTGTTCGATCCCGCCACATGGGAAGGTGAATTCCGCATTGGCATGTGTGACAACTTCGAGGTAGCACTACTTGGGGCCCTCGCGGCTCGAATCCGCGAACTCGCACCGCGCTCGCGCGTATTGGCAGTCGCTTCGACGAAGCGCGATTCGGTTCAACTTTTAGAGCAGGGCGCTTACGACGTCAGCGTTTCCGTTCACGAAAACCCACCTTCGTGGCACATGTGTGAGTTGCTATTCCAACAACGTCTTGTCTGCCTTTATGACCCCAGGCAGCTAAAACTGACATTGCCGCTGAGCATCAAAAGCTACGCGAAGGCCCAACATGTCATCGTGTCGTCGGAAGGCGACGGCGCGACAAACTTGGACAGCGTGCTCAGCGCTGCCGGGGTCAGGCGCAACATCGTCGCAGGCGTGTCGAGACACGCGTCAATTGCGCCGTTATTGCTGTCGGTACCGGCGATTGCAACTGTTCCCGAGATCACGGCTTATTGCATGGCGCCGCTTTACGGCCTTGAGGTCACCGCCGCGCCCTTCGAACTGCCTATGGAGCAAATCTCGATGCTGTATAGGCGCACTGATCAAATGGATGGCCGCTCCATTTGGTTCCGGAATATTCTTAAAGAGGTCATATCAGAGACATTAACAAGTCGCACGACGCTGGATGCAGTCGTGCGACTGTCTTGACTTGATCGCCCCCTCTGGACGTGCAAGGACGCGTATCACGATGTCTGAGCATTTTCTCCCTAAGCTCTTGCTCAAAGGTTTGTGATAGCTGCCAGCCATCCGGCGATGGTTGGAGAGTATCTAGAAAACCCGGGGCGATTCAGACCTCACCAAAACCAATACGGCAAAAACTTGGGTGTCGGCTCGTTGGCCAACTCCAAATGGTAAGTAACAGAGTTAAAGAAAAACATGTCCAGTATGAGGAAGGCGATAGCACCAAAAGAGAAAATCACAAACTCACGATGTGGATGCACGCTGAAACGTGTCACCATCCAAGGCCTAACGGCAACAAGGGCAATCAACCCCATGGACGCACCGAGATAGTTCGGCTGAAGTGGAGTCGTCGCATACAGACCATGAATAAACGCAAGCAGTAACACTCCCAGGCCAACCACTGGCAGGTTTAAGCAAAACCTCAGCAGTTTGTCTCGGATACTTGCAAAGAGAGCGCTGCGATCCACGAAGATGTAGGCAGCCAACAAGGAAATAGCGGGTGTAATTGAAAGTATGTAACGCGCCTTCTTGGAGCTTGGAATCGTGAACAGTACGATCACCACAAGGAGCCAGCCCGAGAGATACAAGAGCATGTTCGTGGCTGGATCAGGTGAGCGTTCAAAAAAGCACTTCCCCTTCTTGGCGATAACGCTCAAAGCGATAAGAGCTGTTACGCCATAGGTCAGCAAGCCGGCAGAGAAATAGAAGTAATAACGAGGCGCGTGGTCACTGCCAAACCGCCCCAGCCCTTGCATGATCAATACCTCTTGTAGAAACGCGTCTCCACCTTGTACGTAGGCAGCCCATGTCAGCACCGCAATGCCTGTGGCCAGGACCAAGCCTGCCAGCAAGCAAAACACAACCAGCATGCGCCATTGCTTGCTCAAAAAATAATAAGCGGCGACCACACTGGCGGGGCCGATCAGCCCAATGGGGCCACGAAATGCAAAGCCCAGCGCAAGGCCTGCGAGCACAAGCAGCACGCGGAAACGTTGTTTGTATACCTCTCCCGTGTAGGCCAGATAAAAACACACCACTGTAAAAAGCGCGGGGTATATATCCAGTGCCAAGGAGTTCACGCCGTCCAGAAATGACCAGGTGAACAGGGCAAATACAACACCATATGCGCCCCATTTTTTCTCATGCAATGCACCGAGCTTGTAAACAAACACCAGCATCAAGGCCGCGGCAACACAGAAGGGAAGGCCCATTGAAAGAATCGATACACGACCAAACGGCAAAGAAACCAGATAAACAAGGAGCGTATTGATCACCGTGTAATCGGGATATGGCCGCAGATCATCCGCAATTGGAAACAGCGTCACCCCATGCGCGAGCATATATTGAGCAAAATCGACAAAGCGCGTTGTGTAATTGAGCACAGCAGGCTTGTATTGCAGCACTGCAAACACGAGGAATGTCAATATAAAAATAAATGAGCATGGCTTTTTTACAGCCATTTCCTTTAGCACTTTCATGTGGACCTGCTATCCCAAAAAACTCGCAGGCTAGCATTTTGCTTTTTGCGCCATCCAGACAAAAACAGTGAAAACTTGTTAAACACATGCGACCTATTGACTCAACTAATCAACTAGCATGCGAGTTCTGAACATCAGCTGAACACACTCTAAAAACATGCAAACAGCCCAGCGCCGGTATTGACTCTCTCACCAATAAACTCTATGGATTCGCCAATTTCGAACTATCGAGCACGGACTAGCACGTACATCGGCGTCATGTTGCATCCAGGGAAGTCCCCCGCCGTCGGGTGATATTCGTCATTGCCCGTGTTGTACCCCACCGCACGGTCTATGGCAGCGCCGACCACCGTGGGCTCCAGATCATCAAGATAGAACGGGGCCTCCAGGCCAATGCATCACCAGTTCACAATCATCGGCAACCCGGGACGGAAATCGTGTGCCTGGCCGCTGGCGCCATGATCGATTTCCAGTAAGAGCAGGTGTTCATCACCCTGAACGATTTCAAACTCTTTCAACTGGTTTGCGCAGGTGGCAGCGGTCGAAAACGCGTGGTGGTCGGGCGTGATAACCCGCAACGATGTCATCTCGCGAAAGCCGTTGGGATGTTCAAACGGCTGCGCTCGCTCAGCAGGCGCCTCATCTGGCCTCTTGGCAAACGAAAGAAAAAACCACATCGGTTCGGATATCGGCGCATGCCCTACGTCGACTTTCAGCGCGGCGGGTAAGTAAACAGGTCGATATTCCCAGACCGGAAACAGTGGCTTCTCGTCGACGCTGGAGGGTCTGAAGCAAATGCCAAAGGGCGAAGCGAGCCCATCCGTACACGTGAGGCGGTCAAAGAGTTGGGTTGGCACGGTTAACGGACTTTGAGCTTCCAACTCATCGGTGAGATGCAAAAGCTCAATGAATGAGTTTCGCCAGAAGAACCTTCTATTGGCCGTGCCTTGGCCGGGGTGGACGTTTGGCGTCCCTTCAGCAAGCCCGAGGGCTTTCAAAGCATCAGCGCCTTGGCCGTCATCATTCACACAAATAAAGATGTGATCCACTTCCATCGTTAATTCCCTTTAATCCCAGGCGTTGATTGCCCAACTATGCGGCCACAGGTTAACAACCTCACTCGCCCGCTGCATCGGATCAACTCATGTCCAGTTCGAGCAATTGACTGGCCATGTTCAGGAAGTTGGCAAGCGTCGGTGTCGTATCGTCGCGGCGGTACACCAGGCCGGTTTCCAGATGTGGCGCATTTTCCTCCAAAGCGAGATAGCACACCCCCGAGCGAGCGAGATGACGCAATGACGCCGGCACCAGCGCGATGCCCATGCCTGCCGATACCAAGCTAATGATCGTCTGCATCTGAATAGCGTGCTGGGCAATATGCAGGCTACCGCCGCACGCGGCATAGTAGCCGGTGACCAGGTCATAGAACGCCGGTGCCGCACGCCTGGGAAAGACCACCAGCGGGCAAGATATCATCGCGTCCGAAGATAACCGGCCCTCCACATCGACCAGGCGCCCGTCCGCCATCCACGCTTGCGGCACAGCGGCAATCAGTGGCTCGACGACCAAAGACCGGTAGGCCAATTGATCGGGGATCGTGGCCCACGGGTTGGCAATGACAATGCCTGCGTGCCCCTTGCCCTCGAGCAGCGCAGCGATCTGAAGATCACTGGTAGCCTCCATCAACGAAAGTTCCACCGCCGGGTACAGGCTGCGGAAGCGTTGGACCAGCACGGGAAGAATGCTGTAGTCAGCGGTACTGACAAACGACAGCTCCAACCCGCCGGCATCGCCGCGAAGGATGGCTTGCGCTGTATGACCCAGCGCATCGATAGCCCCCAGCGCGGCCCGCACCTGAGGTAGCCATTGCTCGGCGAACGGGGTCAGCGCCACGCTGCGTTTGGTCCGTACAAACAGCGAGGCACCGACTTCGCGCTCCAGCGCCATGATCGACTGGCTCAACGGCGGCTGGGTCATGCACAGGCGTTGCGCTGCCAGGCTGAAATGCAAAGTCTGGGCGACAGCGACAAAATGCCTGAGCTGGCGAACATCCATTTCTTATACCTCCAGAGACTTAATAAGCATTAAATAATATATTTCACAGCCTTCCAACCGATCTTTAGCCTGAGTCCATACCGTCAGCCCAGGAGGACTCAATGCCCGCTTATCGTTCGAGAACCACTACCCATGGCCGCAACATGGCCGGTGCCCGCAGCCTATGGCGCGCCACAGGTATGACCGATGACGACTTCGGCAAACCCATCATTGCCATCGCCAACAGCTTTACGCAGTTTGTTCCAGGCCACGTACACCTCAAGGACCTCGGCCAACTGGTTGCCGGCGAAGTGATGGCGGCCGGTGGCGTGGCGAAGGAGTTCAACACCATCGCCGTCGACGACGGTATCGCCATGGGCCATGACGGCATGCTCTATTCACTGCCCTCGCGGGAACTGATCGCCGATGCCGTTGAATACATGGTCAACGCGCATTGCGCCGATGCGCTGGTATGCATCTCCAACTGCGACAAAATCACCCCCGGCATGTTGATGGCTGCCATGCGCCTAAACATTCCGACCGTGTTCGTTTCTGGCGGGGCGATGGAGGCTGGGAAGGCGGTAATCAAAGGCACGCGCCAGTCTCTGGACCTGATCGACGCGATGGTGATCGCCGCCGATGACGCCTATAGCGACGAGGAAGTCGCCGCGGTCGAACGCGCCGCCTGCCCCACCTGCGGTTCATGCTCCGGCATGTTCACCGCCAACTCAATGAACTGCCTGACGGAAGCGCTTGGTCTGGCATTGCCGGGCAATGGTACGGTGCTGGCGACTCATGTTGAGCGTGAGGGCTTGTTTCGCCAGAGCGGGCGGCTGATTGTCGAGTTAGCCAAACGTTGGTATGAACAGGACGACGCACGCGCGTTGCCGCGCAACATTGCCAACCGCGCGGCGTTTGCAAACGCCATGAGCCTGGACATCGCCATGGGCGGCTCGACCAACACGGTCCTTCACCTGTTGGCAGCTGCGCGCGAAGGCGGCGTGGCGTTCAACATGGCCGACATTGACCGGCTGTCTCGCCAAGTCCCGTGGCTGTGCAAAGTCGCGCCCGCCTGCAGCGATGTACACATCGAGAACGTGCATCGCGCCGGTGGCATCATGGCGATCCTTGGCGAGTTGGACCGCGCAGGCTTGATCGACACAAGCCTGCCGACAATCCACGCGCCCACCTTGAAAGATGCGCTGGATCGCTGGGACATCGCCCGTAGCCCAGACCAGCAAGTGCAGACATTTTTCCGCGCAGCGCCAGGCAATGCCCTCACCCAGCGAGCCTTCAGTCAGTCAGCGCGCTGGGATGACCTGGACACAGACAGGTCAACGGGCGCGATCCGATGCGCTGAACAGGCTTTCAGCAAGGACGGCGGCCTCGCGGTGCTGTTTGGCAACCTGGCGCCGGAGGGCTGTATCGTCAAAACAGCCAGCGTCGCCCCCTCCATGTTGGTGTTCGAAGGCAAAGCCGTGGTTTTCGAAAGTCAGGAGGCAGCGGTGGCTGGCATTCTTGGCGACCAGGTGGTGCCTGGCGATGTGGTGGTCATCCGCTACGAAGGCCCCAAGGGCGGCCCTGGTATGCAGGAAATGCTCTACCCCACCAGCTATCTCAAATCCAAAGCGCTGGCCAAGTCCTGCGCGCTTTTGACCGACGGGCGATTTTCGGGCGGCAGCTCGGGCCTGTCCATCGGCCATGTCTCACCGGAAGCGGCGGAAGGTGGACTGATAGGCCTGGTGGAAACAGGGGACGTGATCAAGATCGATATTCCCAACCGTTCCGTTGAACTGAGGGTCGATGAGGCAACGTTGAACCAGCGTTACCACTCGATGGATGCCAAGGAAGGGCAAGCCTGGCAGCCCGCCGCACGGGCGCGAAAAGTGTCGGCGGCACTTCAGGCCTACGCGGCACTGACATCGAACGCGGCTCGTGGTGCGGTCAGGGATGTGACGCAGGTTCAGCATCGAGCTGGCGGCAGGCGAGCATCCCCCCCTGCCCCACCGCGAATCGCAACACTACCGCCAACCGTTTTTCTCGACAGGGACTGAAACAACCGACGGTTCGACCGGGGGACGAATAAGCGTACAGGTGTACGCTTTCTGGCGGGCGCCTATCGTTAGTCAGCGAGATGTCCGTATCCGGCTGCACGGGTGAAGTCGGCCAAATGCCAGATCTCACCGTTCGCCCCCCACGTTCCGTCGACAACCTCCTCGATCTGTATCGAGCTCAGCAACCGGCGCTGATCCCCCGCCGCCAGGTTCGATTGTAGGGCGCCATGCAGTTCACTCACGTAGCGCTGGCGCATCGGTGCATCAAGGACGCCGGCGGGCACCTTGACGATGACCATGCACGGGACAACCTGGGCATGAGGAGCAACGCCTCCGCACAGCCATTGATCGGCCTGTACTTCCTCAATCAACACCCAGCACAACATACGTTGCTGAGGGGCATCGCCCATGTGTTCATTAATCATCGCCACGTCGCTCACGCTTCGAAGCAACTGGTGGCGCTGTGGCAGGTTGAAAGCGCCGGTAGGCACCTTGATCAGGATGTTTGGCATGGCGAAACCTCGCGGTTAACTGGAGGCGCCATTGGGCCAGTTATCCCTCCCCTCGATAAGTGACCGATTCGTCTTCTTTCGGGCATAATCGGACAATGTACGATTTCACTGTCCTCGTCTTTCCAGGGGCGTTCGCCTCGAGCGTCGCAGCCACCCTGGACATCCTCGGCACCGCCGCAATACTTGCGCAGCGGCGCGGCCTTGCCGTGCCGCGCTGGCGCGTGTGTGGGCCGCAGCCAGGGTTGAGTACGCTGGGCCAAGGCATGCTGCTGCAGGTTGACGCGCTGACCACAGATGTCGAGGACAACTCCTGCTGGGTCATTCCGGGCCTCGGCATCAGCGACTTCGACGTGCTGCGGCAGCGGCTTGAGGAAGACGTGGTCCTTCAGACCCTGCCAGCGCTGAAGGCACATGTGAATCAAGGCAAGGAGATTGCCGCCTCATGCTCGGCGGTCTTTCTCCTGCATGCCGCCGGGTTGCTCACGGGGCGACGGGTGACGACTTCCTGGTGGCTCGCCCCTTGGCTGTCGAGCATGGCGCCTGACTGCATTGTCGATCCCAACGTCATGGTGCTCCGCGATCCGCCGCTGACGACCGCCGGTGCAGCCTTCGCACAAACCGACTTGATGCTGCACCTGCTGCGCAGACGTCTGTCGCCGGAACTCGCCGACGCGGTGGGCAAGGCCCTGCTGCTCGATGGCCGGCAATTGCAGTCCCCCTTCATCAACCCGGCAATCATGGCCCAGGGCAATACGCTGGTCGCCAACCTCACCGCCTACATCGAAGCACGCCTGCCCCATCCGCCCAGTGTGCCGAGCCTTGCGGCATACGTCGGCATGTCTGAGCGAACGCTGTCGCGGCACCTTCGAAAAGCAACCGGTCTTTCAACTCGCAATCTGATCCAACGCGTGCAATTGAACAGAGCCCGCGTGCTGCTGGAAACCAGCAGGCACTCCGTTGAATCTATCGCCGCGCAGGTGGGATACCAAGATGCCACGGCCCTGCGGCGACTCATGCGCCGCCTGTTGAACGCCTCGCCAAAACAACTGCGCCAGTAAGCTCTAACCGCTGGCAGCCCTTGAGTGCCGCACTCCTCCGCTGCATGGCGCCTCACTCAATCCGGTCAGCCATGCACCCAAACCGCTGACGCATGCCCGCGCTGGCCGCGGGTCCGGCCTGCACGCTGCACTGGTCCAGGGGCACAAGACGGCCATCGGCGATATCCGCCATCACCGGCAGCACCGGCCGCCCCGTCTCCCGCTCGACAATCTGCACGCTTTCCCCTTCTGGCGCGTAATGGCGATTGCCCCAGGCCACGAAGGCCATGAGCACCACGCGGAAATCTTCGCCCTTGGCCGTCGGCACGTACTGGTAGCGCAACGGGCGCTGACTGTAAGGCTGACGCTCGAGCAGGCCCGCCTCCACCAGCGAGTTCAAGCGTCTGGTGAGCATGTTCGGGGCAATATCCAGGCTGCGGGAAAACTCCTCGAAGCGTCGCAGGCCATGCAGGGCGTCGCGCATGATCAAAATGCTCCACCACTCGCCAACCCGTTCCAGGCTACGGGCGATCGGGCATTCGGCATGAATGAGGGTCTTGCGCTGCATGACAGTTCCTTACGGGGTTCAAACATTTGATGGCCCGGCATGTTACTTTCATAATGATAGTGACGTCCATATGTCGTTACCCCTCCCTTAAGCACAAAGAACTGGATCATCATGAACAAACGCATCGTCGTTACAGGCATGGGCGCGCTGACCCCACTTGGCTGCGGAGTCGAGCAAATATGGCAACGCCTGCTGGCAGGGCAGTCGGGGATCCGCCGGTTGCCACCGGAGCTGATCGGCGATCTGTCGATCAGCATCGGTGGCCAGGTTCCCGACCGCATCCAAGACCCGGAGGCCGGCTTCGATCCGGATCTACTGCTGGCCCCCAAAGAACAGCGCAAGATGGACCGCTTCATTCTGTTCGCCCTGGCAGCGGCCCATGAAGCGTTGACACAGGCCGGCTGGGCGCCGCAAACCCCTGAGGCGCAGGAGCGCACCGCCACCATCATCGCTTCGGGCGTGGGCGGGTTTCCGGCGATTGCCGAAGCCGTGCGGACGACTGACAGCAAGGGGCCACGGCGCCTGTCACCCTTCACCATCCCGTCATTTCTCAGCAATATGGCCGCCGGTCATGTCTCCATCCGCCATGGTCTCAAGGGGCCACTGGGGGCTCCGGTGACCGCATGTGCGGCGGGCGTCCAGGCCATCGGCGACGCTGCACGGATGATTCGCGCGGGGGAAATCGACGTAGCGCTCTGCGGCGGGACGGAGGCGGCCATTCACCGGGTCAGCCTGGCTGGCTTCGCTGCCGCACGCGCCCTCTCGAGCGATTACAACGACACCCCGGAGCGCGCCTCGCGCCCCTTCGATCAGGCCCGCGATGGTTTCGTCATGGGTGAAGGCGCCGGCCTGTTGGTCATCGAAGAGTTGCAACATGCCTTGGCACGCGGCGCCACACCCATCGCCGAGCTGGTGGGCTATGGCACCAGCGCCGACGCGTACCACATGACCGCCGGGCCCGAAGATGGCGACGGCGCCCGCCGCGCCATGCAACAGGCATTGCGCCAAGCCGGCGTGGACGCATCCCAGGTTCAGCACCTGAATGCCCACGCCACCTCGACCCCGGTGGGCGACAAAGGCGAACTCGCGGCAATCAAAGCCCTGTTCGGCACCGACAGCGGCCTTGCGATCAGTTCGACCAAGTCCGCCACTGGCCACCTGCTGGGCGCTGCGGGGGGGATCGAGGCGATCTTCACCGTACTTGCGCTGCGCGATCAGGTAGTTCCGGCGACACTCAATCTGCAAACTCCGGATGCCGCTGCCGAAGGCCTGAACCTGATTCGCGGCCAGGCCCAGCACCTGCCCATGGAATATGCGCTGTCCAATGGCTTCGGTTTCGGCGGGGTCAACGCCAGCGTGCTGTTCCGACGCTGGATCTAAAACCGGATATTGCGTCCGGCTTCAGTGTGGTTGAGGTCTCGGCACCGAGAGGTCGAGACCTCAACATCGGGTGCCGCCAAGCTCCCCGCTGAGCGCTGGATGGCTATGCCGCAATGGTGAACGAAGCTCAGCTCGTGCGAAACTTCACCGACTCACGAATCACGAACGGTGTTGAAATGGTGCGTTTGCTTGCTGTCTCGGGAAGTCTGCGTCAGGCCTCTTCCAACTCAATTTTGCTACGCGCAGTTGAGCATCTATGCCCCGAAGGGGTACAGGTCGCACATTACGAAGGCATCGCTGAATTGCCTCACTTCAACCCGGACCTGCTCGAGGATCCCCCCGAGTCAGTCTTGGCGTTGCGCGCAATTATCGGGCAGGCGGATGGGCTGTTGGTTTCGTGCCCCGAGTATGCTCGAGGTATTCCCGGCGCATTCAAGAACATGCTCGATTGGCTGGTGAGCAGTGAAGAGTTTCCGGGCAAGCCTGTCGCGCTGTTCAACGCATCGCCCAGAGCCAGCCACGCGCAAGCGGCATTGCGGCTGGTCCTGGAAACGATGTCGGCGAGCATCATCGAGCAAGCGTCAATCACGGTTAACCTCCTGTCCAGCCAGTCGAGCGCCGAGGGCATTGCCGCCGACCCGGTGATGGGCCCGTTGATCCGTACTGCGCTCGACGCGTTTAAACGGCGTCTCGAAACTCAGGAGCCTTGAGGCTCCAACATCGCTTGTCGAGTGGTTGCCCGCACGCGTTGATTGCCAACGCTGGCCGCCAGTGCATTCACTGGCTGGCTCTGGCGTGAACCCACGCGTTTATCGTTTCAAGGGCGCCTGGGGCGTAGGCAAGACGACCTTCCATGAGGAACCTCATCGTGGTGAACCAGGACCACTCGCTGGTGAGTTGCGTGTTGTAAGCCGCCGCCTTGAGCAGCCCATGGGTTGCATCCGGTATGACTTCAATCCGGTTGGCGGGATGGTTGCCGCCGAGCGCCTTTCGGTAGAGGGCTGCGCTGGCTTCGGGATCGACATTCAGATCGTCCGCGCCCCATAGCGCAAGCAGTGGAATGTCGAGTTTTTCCAAGGCACCGGTTGCGTCTTCGTGAAGATTGCGCCGCACAAACGCCCATCGATCTGCACTCATGCCGTCCAGAAGGGCAACCGGCGGCACCTGCGCAGAGGCGAACAAACGCTCATCGTCTGCGGCGATCCGAGCCATCGTTGCGTCGATGTCGGGCTCGGACATCCCCGTGCGTTGCAACCGTGTCCGCGTGTAATAGTCACCTTGCCGTTGCCAGGATACCGCGCCGCCGACAAGCACCAGAAAGTCCGCATCCCCCGACGCCAGGCGGGGCAGTACCCAGCCGGCTTGTGAAAACCCAAGCGCACCGACAGGGATTGCTGGCAGCCTACTGCGCAGGGCAGACAACGCGCTGCGCACGTCCACGTAGCGGTCCGTCATCGACTGGCTGAGCCAATTCCCCGGCGAATCCCCAACGCCCGGTTTATCCCACGAAACAACCGCAATGCCAGCATCGAGAAGCGCGTTGATGAGTGGATCGTAACCCTGCTGCGACGTGCGATCCTGGGGGCCATCCCCGTGAACCAGAACCACTGCCGCTGTTGCTGCGTGGTCGGGCAGCCAGAGCGTGCCGGCCAGGCGCAGCCCATTTGCGTCGAATGCAAACGGTTCGCTGGCTCTGCGATCCAGACCATAAGTGTCAAGCCGCGCGAGAACAAGCAACGCGATAGTCACGATAAGACAAACGACGGCAATCAACTTTACGCGGTAACGTTTCATCCAGATTTCTTTATGCATAGTCACTCCTTTTTTTCCTTTAAAGAGTCCCGGCTGACAGGCCCGAATCTCAGTGCCAATCCCTGACGCAGTGCATGCATTTCGCAACGCCCCGTAGCGCCCTAGCGGCGCTGCTGGCTTCTCGGACGATTAACTGAACTGGCTCGCAAGCATTTCCCTGACAGCCCCGACCAAGGGCGATTCGCCAGGACGAGGGGGCAACAGGCTGAACTCAACATCCGGCAATCCCGGTAAATGGTGCGCCGACTGGCAGACCTGCGCGCCCATCGGTACTGCGGACGCATTCAGACAAGCGACGCCCAAACCTGCCAATAACGCTGATTGCAGCCCCGCGACGCCGGACGCCGAATGCGCAACCACATAAGGCACCTCGTGAGCCTCCAAGGTCTCTCTGGCGAGGCGCTGCAGGCTGCACCCCTGCGGCAGTACCAAAAGTGGCAACGGGGTGTTTTCCTCCCGCTCAGCCTCGAACCCCGCGACCGACACCCAACGCAACGCCTCCCGTCGTACCGGCAAGCCCTCGGGCAGGCTGCGCCCGTCGAGAATTCGCATGGAAAGGCCGATATCGAATTCATCCGAATCCGCCCCGCTCTCGATTTGCATGCTCTTGCGTACCGACACATGCAGGCGAAGGTGCGGATAGCGCACTCGCAGTTTCTTCAACAGGTCGGCGATCGAGCTGGGCAGAAAGTAGTCGGTGATGGCCAGCCGCAACTCGCCGACAAAGGTCACGCCACGCACGCTTTCAAGGGCACGCTCACTCAAGGCGAGCATGTCGCGTGTATGGACCAATAAGCGTTCGCCAGCCGGTGTCGGCCTGACGCCTTTTTTACCCCGCTCCAGCAACGTAACCCCGGTGAAGGCCTCGAGCTTGCGCAATTGCTCGCTTAACGCCGACTGCGACCGACACAACTTAGGCGCCGCCTGCGCGAGGCTGCCCGACTCCATCGCAACGGCGAAGGCTCGCAAAAGTTCCAGGTCAAAGGGACGCATGCTCATCCTGCCGTTTTTCCGAAGGATACGATCATATCTTCCGGCTTTTCAGCACTCAAGCCACTCCTTACTCTGAGCCAGACATTTACTTCCGACGAGGACTCCAACATGCCCGGCATCACACTCAAAATCTCTGGCCAACCTGACCTTGCGCGAGTCCAGGGGATCGTTTCCCAGCTCACCGCGCTAACCTGCGACGTGCTGGAGAAACGCCCGGAGCAGACGCTGGTGATGGTGCATTTCGTGCCTCATGAGCAATGGTTCATCAACAGTTGCTCGCTGGCCGAACTGGGTTACAACTCGTTCCGGCTGGAGGTCACCATCACCGATGAGACAAACACCAAAGCGCAGAAGGCGCGCTTTCAGCGCGAGGCGTTCGCGCTATTGGCCGAGGAAATCGGCAACCTGCATCCACACTCCAACATCCACCTCATTGATTGCAGGGCCAGTGCATATGGGTATGGCGGCGTGAGCCAGGAATATAAACATCACCATCCCTGAGCCCCAAACCCGCGACACCGGGAATGACGCGTGACCGAAGACGAGTCTTCCGATCGGTTGAGGCCGTTGAGCATCACGCGGTCTTTCCTCGCACTTCTAGGCAGCCCCGAACGCTCCCGGCGCCTGCCGAACTGACACGACTCAACCTCGTACAGTTCGGCAATCGCTCGTGGATCAGTGCTCAGCAATGGAGGGCGCGTTCATAGGCGGCCAACACGGCCTCATGCATGGCTTCGGACATCGTCGGGTGCGGCAGGATGCTTTCGATCAGTTCGGCCTCGGTGGTCTCCAGGCCTCGCGCGATGGTGTAGCCCTGGATCATTTCGGTGACCTCCTCGCCGACCATATGCGCGCCGAGCAACTCGCCGCTGTCTGCGTCGAACACCACTTTGACGAAGCCCTCCGTGGCGCCCATGGCAATCGCCTTGCCGTTGGCGGCGAAGGGGAACTTGCCGACCTTGAGGGTCTTGCCGGCACTGCGCGCCTGGGCTTCGGTGTAGCCGACACTGGCGACTTGCGGGTGGCTGTAGGTACAGGCCGGCACGCTGCGGGGGTCCAGTGGGTGGGGGTTCTGACCGGCGATCTTCTCGACACAGATCACGGCTTCATGGCTGGCCTTGTGCGCCAGCCACGGCGCCCCGGCCAGATCACCAATGGCGTAGACACCCGGCTCGCCCGTGCGGCAGAACTCATCCACCAACACGTGGGTATGCTGCACCTTGACCCCTGTGCCTTCCAACCCCAGCTCCTCGACATTGCCGACAATGCCCGCGGCCACCAGCACCACGTCAGCCTGCAGCGTCTCGTTGCTGTTGCCTTCGAGGCGCAACTGCACGGCGCCCTGCTCCACCTTGCTACCTTGCAGCGCACAGCCGGTGTACAGGCAGATACCGTCGCGAACCAGGGCCTGCGCCACATGGGCGCTGACCTCGTGGTCTTCTACCGGGAGGATCCGCTCCGCCATTTCCACCACGCTGACCTGGGCGCCCAGCGCGTGATAGAAACTGGCGAACTCGATCCCGATCGCACCGCCGCCGATGATCACCAGCCGCTTGGGTACGCTGTCCGGCACCAACGCCTGACGGTAGCTCCAGAAATGCTTGCCATCCGGCTCCATGCCCGGCAGCACTCGGGCCCGGGCCCCGGTGGCGAGAATAATATGCGGCGCATTCAGGCTCAGCTCGCCTTGCTCCCCACTGACTTTCAGGCGCTGCGGCCCATCCAGCCGCGCATGCCCATTGAACACCTGGACGCGGTGCTTTTTCATCAAACCGCTGACCCCACGGTGCAACTGGGCGGCGACATCGCGGGAGCGCTTGACGATGGCCTTCAGGTCCGGCCTGGCCGGCCCGACCTCGATACCAAAACTGCCTGCGCTGCCGATCAGGCGCAACACGTCGGCACTGCGCAACAGGGCCTTCGTCGGAATGCAGCCCCAGTTCAGGCAGACCCCACCCAGTTGCGCCTTTTCCACCAACGCCGTGCGCAGCCCCAACTGGCTGGCGCGAATGGCCGCCACGTAACCGCCGGGGCCGCCACCGACGACGATCAGATCAAATTTCATTTCGCTCATGGGTACTCTCTCAAATCAGCATGCCCAGCGGGTTTTCCATCAGGCCCTTGAACACCGCCAACCATTGCGCAGCGAGTGCGCCATCCACGGCCCGATGATCCACCGACAACGTGCAA
The DNA here is from genome assembly GCF_002028325.1 of Pseudomonas veronii. NCBI lineage: Bacteria > Pseudomonadati > Pseudomonadota > Gammaproteobacteria > Pseudomonadales > Pseudomonadaceae > Pseudomonas > Pseudomonas veronii. The sequence goes on from NZ_CP018420.1 coordinate 5,954,345, forward strand.
CGCAGTACCGCACCGACCTTCAGCTCACCGTTTTCAACCACCGGTTTTTGCTGCGTCGCACCCACCGCCAGAATCGCGGCGTGGGGTGGATTGATGATCGCGCTGAACTGCTCGACGCCGAACATCCCCAGGTTGCTGATGGTGAAACTGCCGCCCTGGTATTCCTCGGGGCGCAGACGTCCGTCGCGGGCGCGCCCGGCCAACTCCGCCACCTGCGCGCTGATCTGCGAAAGGGCCTTGCTGTCGGCATTGCGCACCACGGGGGTGATCAGGCCGCTCTCGGTGGACACCGCCACGCAGACATCCGCCTGGTGGTAGCGGCGCAGCGCCGTCTCGGTCCAGGTCACATTCATCGCCGGTACTTGCTGGAGGGCGACAGCCGCCGCCTTGACGATGAAGTCGTTGATCGAAATCTTCCTCGCTGCGGTCCGGTTGACCTGCTCGCGCAGGGCCAGCAGAGGTTCCATCCGGCATTCCACATCAAGATAGAAATGCGGGACCGTGGCCTTGCTCTCCACCAGGCGGCGGGCAATGGTCTTGCGCATGCTGCTGTGGGGGATTTCATCAAAGTCGACGGTCGACACGGGCGTCGGTGCGGCCACCGCAGCGGCAACGGCGACCGCCTCGACGTCGCGTTTGACGATGCGCCCGTTCGGCCCGCTGCCCTTGAGGCTCGCCAGGTCAAGCCCCTTGGCCGCTGCCAGGCGGCGGGCCAGAGGGCTGGCGAAGATCCGCCCGCTGTGCGCGTCAATCGCAGGCGCCACCTCGGCCCGAGGCTGGAGCACCGGTGCGTCATCCACCACCGGCTCATTGGCCGCCGCCAGCGCACCGGCCTTGGCCAACAGCGCGGCAATGTCGACATCGGTTTCGCCTCTGGCAAACAGCACCCCGATCGGCGCGCCCACTTCCACTTCGCGCCCCGGCTCGACCAGGATCTTGCCCAGCACCGCATCTTCCTCAGCGGCCAGTTCGACCAAGGCCTTTTCGGTCTCGATCTCGGCAATGCAATCACCCGCGCTGATGGTGTCGCCTTCCTTGAGGGTCCAGTTCTGGATCGCGGCGTGGGTGGCGTTGGCCGACACTTCCGGCATATGTAAGAGCTTGGCCATCAGGCGCTCCTGTCGCTGAACAGATCGGGACGGTAGGCGGCGATATCGGCGTACTCCACCAGTTCCAGCACGTTGCCCTCCGGGTCGCGGCAGAACAGCGCCTTCACATCGGGGCGCAGTTGGATCGGGGCAGCCTCGGCGCAGAAGCTCGCACCGGCATTTTTCAGGTCGTCCACCAGGCTGGCGATGTCTTCGACGATGAACGTCAGGTAACTCGCATTCTGCCGGTCGAGAATCAGCCCCGGTTCAGGCCGGACCGGCGCCCGCTCAGGCGCCAGCAACTTGATCCGTTCACCGTAAGGCGTCTGCAGACGCACCACGCTGTAGCCGCCTTCGCTCAGGCCCACCAACTGCGCGGCGGCGGCCGGCATTTGCACCTGTGCGACAAAGGTGAAACCCAGCACGTCCTGATAGAAACGGCTGAGGGCCGGGAGATCGACGCAGCAAATCCCCACTTCCATTGGAACCAGCATCTTCACGCTCATTGGTGTGCCCCTTTTTCACGGATGACCTGTTGCAGGCCTTCGATCACTTCCTCGGTGCGGGCACAGGCGGCGCGCTCCAGGACTTTGGAAATACTCGGTGAGCCTTCGCCACCGGTCACGCGCTGGATCGGCTGGTCGAGCCAGTCGAAGCAACGGCGCTGCAGTTCGTCGGCCAGCCAACCGCCATAGGACGTCCCTCGGGCGCCCTGCTCGACGATCAGCACATTATTGGTCTTGCGAATACTCGCCTCGACCGTGGCCCAGTCGAAGCTGGCGCGGTCGAGGAAACGCAGGTCAATGACTTCGGCATCGATGCCGGTCTGCTCCACGGCTTCCAGGGAGTGTCCGACCATGCTCAGGTACGTGAGGATGGTCAGGTCACGGCCTTCTCGGCGCACGGCGGCGGTCCCGAATGGAATCTGATAGTCCAAGTCGTCCACCGGCACTTCACCGCTGTGGCTGTACAGATCGACGTGCTCGATCACCAGTACCGGGTCCTTGCAGGCCAACGCGGTGTTCATCAGGCCGATGTAGTCGAACGGCGTGGACGCGGCAACGATGCGCCAGCCCGGGTTGGTGACGTAGATGCCGGCCGGGTCCATGGAATGCTGCGAGCCGTAGCCGGTGCCCATGGCGATCTTGGTGCGCAGCACCAGCGGCACGTCACTCTGCCCGCCGAACATGTGCCGCGCCTTGCCGATCTGGTTGAACACCTGGTCGGCGGCGACCCACATGAAGTCGGGGTACATGAACTCCACCACTGGTTTGAAACGCCCGTCCAGCGCCATGCCGCCACCCAGCCCGCAGAAGGCGTTCTCGCTGATCGGGGTACCGAGGATGCGCTGCGGAAAACGCTCTTTCAGGCCGCGCGTGGCGCCGTTGGTACCGCCCTTGAGACGGTGTACGTCCTCACCCATGACCACGATACTGTCATCGGTTTCCATACGTCGGTTCATCACGTCGGCGATGGCGTCGATGAACTTGCGTTGCTGCAGGCCGCCGCGATAGGTCGCCAGTTCACAGGTCCGGGCCGTGGCCAGTTCGCTGAGGTCGCCACGAATCCCGACATCGCGAAAGTCCGGCGAAGGCCACAACTGGGGACGGATCCGTCGCTTGCCCGGTTTGCCCGCCGGGTCGGCTTCAAGCAATTCAGCCGCCGCCTGGGCCATGGCCAGCTTGATGGTTTCACGCAGATCGGCCAGGCCGGCGTCGTCGATCAGGTCGCGCTTTTTCATCTCGCGGGCCAGGCGTTCCAGCGGATCACGGGCGCGCCAGCTCTGCTCTTCTTCCTTGCTGCGGTAACCGAATGCGCTGCCGGGGAACGGACCGTTCTGATGGAAGAACCGGTACACATCGGCCTCGATGACGGTCGGTCCGTTGCCGGCGCGCATGTGCGCCAGGGCTTGCTGCATGGCCAGGTAAACCGCCAGCGGGTCCATGCCGTCGACCTTCCAGCTCGGAATATTGAAACCCAGCCCGCGTGCCGACAGGCGCGGCTCGGCAGTGGCCTCCTCAACCGTGGTGGACACCGCGTACAGGTTGTTCTCGATGAAGAAACACAGCGGCAGTTTCCAGGCCGCCGCCAGGTTCATGGTCTCCAGCACCGAACCGATGTTCACCGCGCCGTCACCGAAATAGGTGACCGCCACGGTGTCGGTCCCGGCATGCCGGTGTGCCCAGGCGGCACCGGCCGCCAGCGGCACACCACCGCCCACAATGGCGTTGGTCCCCAGGGCGCCGGCCTCGGCCCACTGCAGGTGCATCGAACCGCCCCGGCCTTTGCAGAACCCTTGGGCCAGGCCGAGAATTTCCGCCAGGGTACGTTGCAGCAGATCCTGGATGGGTGCAGTGACCGGCGCTTTCGGGTCGATACCCTCGGGCATCAGGTAGACCAGCGCCTTGGCCAGGAACTGGTGATGACCACGGTGCGAGCCGTTGACTTCATCCGCCGCGCCCAGCGCAACGATCGAACCTACCGCGCCCCCTTCCTGACCGATGCTCGAATGCGCCGGACCATGCACCAGGCCTTCTCCGGCCAGTTCCAGCACGGTCTCCTCGAAGGCGCGGATCAGGTGCAACTGGCTGAGCATCGTGCCCAGCAACGCAGGGTCGGCCTGCTTCCAGTCGGCATCGGTGGAACTGAGCTCGACCCACGGCGAGGCCGGCGACAAGGCAACACTTTTCGGCATTTCACTTCTCCACAAAGAACTCGAATCGACGGGCCACGGCGGGCCGCCACAACGAAGGCGAACTAGAAACCGTTGGCGGTCCAGCCGCCGTCCGACACGTAGATCTGCCCGGTGATGAACGTCGCGCTGCTGGACGCCAGGAACAGCGCCAGCTCGGCCATCTCGCCCGGCTCACCGAGGCGTTGCAACGGCGTGCGCTTGCGCAGGGCCTCGACGTCCAGGCGTCCGGCCCGTTGCAGTTCTTCCACCAACGGTGTGCGGGTATAGCCAGGGCCGATGGCGTTCATGCGGATGCCATGGCGGGCCCATTCCACTGCCAGGCACTTGGTCATAGAGACCACGGCGGCCTTCGTCGCGCAGTACGCCGTGCGATCGGCGGAGTGGGACACGCCCCACATCGACGAGGTGTTGATGATCACGCCCGCCTGCTGCTCGATCATGTGCCGGGCCGCCGCCTGGGCGCAGAAGAACACGCTGTTGAAGTTGATCTCGACGGCCCGACGCCATTCGGCCGGGCTGATATCGAGCGACGGTTTGTTGATCGATACGCCGGCGTTGTTAAGCAGCACGTCGATACGCCCGAAACAGGCCTTGGCGTGGGCAAAGGCCGCTTCAACCGCATCTTCGTCAGCAACCGAAGCCTGGAAGCATTCGACTCGACTATTGGGGAAGGCTTCCTGCAACTCGCCCTTGGCGTCGGCCATGGCTTGAGCGTTGATGTCGATCAGCAGCAAGTGCGCGCCGTTGCGAGCAAAACCTTTGGCGAGTGCCAAGCCGATACCGCTGCCTCCACCGGTGACCACCACCACCTTGTCGTGGATGCCGGCATAGGCGCTGTGCTGGAAAACAGCCGTTTCAGGCTGTGGTTGTACGGACGCAGGTGCTGAGCTATCTGAGTAGGACATGAGGTTCTCACTTATTTTTGTAGCTGGTCATACATTTAAAACAACTTGTCTGACCAGCTCAGAAAAACTAACCCGCACTGCGGGGTCTGTCAAAGGAAATTGTTACCGGAATAGTCGGCATATCGATCAGAACAGCGCCAGGCTGTAGCTGACGATGAGTCGGTTATCGTCGACTGACGGACCGAAACTGGAACGCACCATGGCGTTTCTCCAGCGCAGGCCCAGGTTCTTCAGCGCGCCGCTCTGGATCACATAGGACACGTCAAAATCGCGCTCCCATTCCTTGCCGTCGTTGCTGCCCGCCACCAGTACGTTGTCGCCACTGACGTAACGCACGAAGGTCGTCAGCCCTGGCACCCCCATGGCGGCAAAGTTGTAGTCGTATCGCAGCTGCCAGGCTTTCTCTTGGGCGGAGGCGAAATTGCGCACCTGGATATCACTGGGCAGCACGGTGGTGGTCGGGCTTAGCCAGATGGTCCCGTCTTCGCCGTACATGCGCTGCCAGGCGGCCATCAGCGTGTGCCCGCCATGTGCCGCGCTGAGGGTGCTGTAGAACGAGCGGTTGTCGATTTTGCCGGCCTTGGCCTGGCCTTGTTCCTCGGAGTCGAGCAGGCCGACAGTGGTCCCAAGCGTCCAGGTACCGACCGGTTGCTTGTGGGCGAACTGGACTAAGCGTTGGCGATAGATATCCTCCAGTTCTGCGCCCCAGAGGCCGAGCATGGTCCGCTCCTGGTTGAAGCGGTACTCGCCACCCAGGTAGTTGTAGCGGTCGGACGTGGCGAACGAGCGGCCATCAATAAACAGGTCTTCGCGGTTACTGGAGTTGCGCTGAGTGAATGAGCGCATCTGCCCGGCATTGAGGGTCAGCCCGGTGATTTCTTTCGAAGTCAGCATCGCCCCCTGAAAGGTTTGCGGCAGCAACCGCGCATCGTTGTACTGGAGGATGGGCAGGCTCGGCAGCAGCTCCCCGACTTTCAGCTCGGTCTTCGACAGTTTCAGTTTGAGCGCAGCCCCCAGGCTGGAAAAATCATCCGCCGAGCCTTTGCCGTCCGCCGGCAACAACAGGCTGCCAGCACGCCCACTGCCGCTGTCGAGTTTGACCCCGAGACGGCCGATCAGATCGACGCCGACACCCACGGTGCCTTGGGTGTAGCCGGACTGTGCGTTAAGCAGAAAGCCCTGCGCCCACTCCTCGCTCTTGGCCTGGGCGGCACCGCTGTCGCGAAAGTCGCGGTTGAAGTAGAAGTTGCGCATCAGCACGTTGGCCGTTGCGCCTTCGATAAAGCCCTGCTCCTGGGCCAGGACCAGGCCCGGCAAGACGCTGAGCAACAGCAGGGGTTGTACGGTGATGTAATTAGGCAGGCTCATTTTTATTGTTTTTCCCGGTGGATTTAAAACGCAGAACCCCCTGGCAAGCACACGTGCTGCCACACAATCGGGGGGGAAATTGGCAGGCGAACCTGCCGGGTTGAACACGCTGGCGGTCGGTCTAGACCGCCAACCATTCCTTCATCAAATTCGCATCGTCGGTCAGCGCCTGCGGCGTGCCCTCGAAGACAATCCGCCCATGCCCCATCACGCAGACTCGCGACGAGACCTTAAGCGCGATGGTCAGCTTCTGTTCCACCAGCAGGATCGAAACCCCACGTCGGTGGATCTCGCGAATAGCCTCGGCGACCACCGCCACAATCTTCGGCGCCAGGCCTTCGGTGGGTTCATCGATCAGCAGCACTTTGGGGCAGCCCAGCAACGACCGGCACAGGGTGAGCATCTGCTGTTCGCCCCCCGAAAGGTTGCCCGCGCCAGTGTTACGGCGCTCGCGCAGCCGCGGAAAAAACTCGAACATCTGCTCGACGGTCCACGCAGTGGCGCCGTCGGTGGGCGCTTGCTGGCCCATGCGCAGGTTTTCCTCGACGCTGAGGTTGGCGAAGACCTCACGTTCCTCCGGGACGAACCCGATGCCGGCACGGCTGATGCGATAGGGGCGCAGCCCGGTCAACTCGCGCCCGGCCAACTGCACGCTGCCGGCACTGGGCGGCACCAGGCCCATGACCGCTTTCATGGTGGTCGAGCGCCCGGCGCCGTTGCGCCCGAGCAGGCTCACCACCTCGTTGTGACCGATGTGCAGATCGACCCCATGCAATACATGGCTCTTGCCGTAATGCACATGCAGGTCGCTGATCGACAGCAGGTTTTGCGAAGTAGGGTTCATGCACATTGCTCCTCACCCAGGTAGGCTTCCTGCACCCGACGATCTGCGCGGATCTGGTCCGGTGTACCGGTGGCGATGACTTCGCCGTAGACCAGCACACTGATGCGGTCGCACAGGGAGAACACCACGTCCATGTCATGTTCGACGATCAGCAGCGAACGCCCCTGGGTCACCTCGCGGATCAGGTTCAGGGCGTAGTCGGTTTCTTCATGGGACATGCCCGCCATCGGCTCGTCGAGCAAGATCACCCGAGGGTCACAGGCCAGGGTCATGCCGATCTCCAAGGCGCGCTGTTCGGAGTAAGAGAGTTCGGCCGCGCACACCGTTTGCTTGTCCTGTAGCCGCACCTGTTCGAGCAATTGCTCAGTCTGCTCGCGCACCTCGGGGTAACGCTGGACGGAGCGCCAGAAGTGGTATTGCATCCGGTGCTTGCGCATCACCGCGATGCGCAGGTTTTCGAACACCGAGAGCCCGGGAAAAATGTTGGTGATCTGGAACGAGCGCGACAACCCCAGGTGATTGATGTGCTGTGGCGAGTAGCCCTGGATCGCTTCCGCGCCCAGGAGGATCTGCCCGCTACTGGGCTGCAACTGCCCGGAGATCAGATGGAACAAGGTCGATTTGCCGGCCCCGTTGGGACCGATCACCGCATGACGTTCACCGGCACGCAATTCAAGCTGCGCCCCCCGAATGATGTGAGCCTCGCCAAACGACTTATGCACATCGCGTAACTGCAGGATCGCATCGCTCATGGTTGTTCTCCTTCGACCCGAGGCCTGAGTGCGGCGGCGTTGACCACCGGTTCGTCATCCAGCAGGCGCAGCCATTGGTGGCGGGCCAGTTTCAGGACCAACAGCCCGGCCACCCCCAAGAGCAACGGCGTGGCCCAGGTCAGCAGCGCGCCCGGCAGCCATTCGCGGCCGAACAGACTGATCGCCGGCCAGGCTTGGTCCGTCATCAACAGGGCCTGATAGTCCTGGCTGAATACGCGTTGCAACGTCTCGATCAAAAACACCACCGCCAGGCTCAACACCCCAGCGCCAAGCAGCGCCGAGAACGCCGCCGGGATGATCGCCAGCCAACCGCGCCGACGGATCTGCGCACTCCAGCACAGCACCAGCCCGGCCAGGCCGCTGGGCATGAACATCATCACCAGTACGAACAACAGGCCCTGATACAGCAACCAGGATTGCGTGAGGTCAGAGGCGGCGTTGCCAAAGAACGTCATCAGGGCAGCGCCGAGCACCGGCCCGAGGAACACGTTGACGCCGCCGATGTAGGTGTTGAGTACCACTTCGGCAGAAAAACGCATGTCGAACAGCACGTAGTTGGCCGACTCCAGGTTCAGTGCTTGCAAGCCACCGGCAATACCGGCAAACATCGCCGACAAGGCAAACACCAGCACTCGCAAGCGGTGAACGTTGTAGCCCAGGAACTGCAGGCGGTGGCCGTTCTCGCGCAAGGCGAACGTCAGGCGCCCCATGGGCGTCAGCGTGAAGGCGTAGAGCAAGGCAATCGACAGCACCACCCAACCCAGCGTCAGGTAATACACTTGGGTCGCGTCACCGAAATCCAGGCCCCAGGCAGGGGCGCGCATGGACGAAATACCCGCCTCGCCGCCAAACAGCGTATTCAGGTGCGGGGCCAGGGAATGCAGCAACTCGGCCAGCGCCAGGGTGATCATGGAGAAGTAGACGCCCGCCCGTTTAGTGGCGAACCAACCGGCGCAGAGGCCGCAGATAAAGCCGCCCATGGCACCGATCAGCGGCAGCAACGGTGTCGGCAGCAGGCCTTGGCCATTGAGCGCACTCATCGCATGCAATGTAGCGAACGACCCCACGCCGAAGTACGCCGCATGACCGAACGAAAGCATGCCGCCCTGCCCGCACAACAGGTTGAAGGCACAGGCAAACAAGGCCGCGATAAGCATCTGGATGGCCGCGTTGACCATCGCCGCCGGCAGGATGGCGGGCAGCACCAGCAGGGCCAGCAACAGCACCGCCAGGAGGATTTTCGTCAGTTTCATGGTTTACCCCTTCTCGCCCATCAACCCGGACGGCCGGATCAGCAAAATCAGCAGCATCAGCGCAAACGGAATGGTTGCCGCCACACTGGATACCTTGAGGGTCATCAACCCGCCCATCTGCTGCGCCCAGTCACCTGCCCCCAGCAAACCCAGGAGTGAAGCCAGGCTGAGGTCCACACCCACCGCGAACGAAGAAATCAGCCCGATCAGCAGCGACGCGATCATGGCCCCGGCCATCGAACCCAGGCCGCCAACCACCACCACGACAAACACGATGACCCCCAGCTCCAGGGCCATGTTCGGGTTGGTGGTGTAGAACGCCCCAGCCAGAGCCCCGGCCAGGCCGGCCAGTGCCGCGCCGATGCCGAACACGGCCATGAACACCAGCGGGACGTTGTGCCCCAGGGCCTCGGCCATTTGTGGACGATGAATCGCCGCCCGCACCACGATGCCGACCCGAGTGCGGGTCAACAGCAGGTAGATCAGGCCGAACACCAGCAGCGAGACCACGCCCATCAACAAGCGATAGAACGGATAGTCGGTGCTGAACACCTGGAAGGCGGCAAAGTTGAGGAACTCTGGAACTCGGTATTCGACGGAAAAGTTGCCGTAAAACAACTTGATCAGTTCAGCAATGATGAACGTCAGGCCGAAGGTGAGCAGCAGTTCATGAGCATGGCCATGTTTGTGTACGCGGCGCAGGAAGAAGCGCTCGACGATCACGCCGAGCAGGCCCACGAGCACGGTCGAGAGCACTACCGCAGTCGTGAAGCCGACAACCTTCTGCAGGGTGTAGGCCAGGTAGGCGCCCACCATATAGAAGGAGGCATGGGCGAAATTGAGCACGCCCATCATGCCGAAAATCAGCGTCAGGCCGGCGGAAACCATAAACAGCAGCAGGCCGTAGATCACGCCGTTAAGCAGTGAAACTGTGAGAAATTCCATAGGCGACTCCAGCGTTCGCGATGGGCAGGAAGGCGTGCCGCTCGGCACGCCAGGCGGCGTCACTCGGGTCGTTGCATCCGGCAGGCATCCTGGACAGGCGCTGCTGCTTGATCGGCACTGAACGACTTGATCGGCACAAAGCCCATGTCGGTGCCGTCAACCTTGTAGCGCGCCTCCTTCGACACCACCGACACCACGAACGGCATCAGCAGTTGGTGATCCTCGGCACGCATCCGCACGTCACCCAATGGGTTGCGGTCGCTGGCCTGTTCCAGGGCCAGGGCGAAACTGCGGGTATTGAGACGGCCATCTTCGGCCGGCAGCTTCTTCAGCACATTGCCGACCATCTGCAAGGCAAATACCGTCTGTGGCTCGATGTAGGCTGGCAGGTGCCCGGTCTTGGCCTGATACTCGCTGGCAAATTTTTCGCCCTGCTCGCCCGCCGCCTCAATGTTGAACGGGTGGGAAACGTAGTGCCCCAGCGCGACATCGCCGGCGTTGGCGAGGTTGCCCGGCTGATCGAGAAAGGCCGTGCCGAAGCGCAGCTTCAGGCCGGCGGCGCGGCTGGCTTTCATCAGCAGCAACAGGTCGTTGCCCCAGTTGCCGGTCAGCACGGTTTCTGCGCCGGAGGCCTGGATGCGAGCGATATAGGGCGAAAAATCCTGCACCTTCTGCGTGTCGTGCAGGCTTTTACCCACCAACTGATAACCGCCAGCCGCGGCGTTTTCAGTGATGGATTTTTCCATGTCCTGGCCCCAGCTGTAGTTCTGGTTCATGGAATAGACTTTGCTGCCCAGGGTGCCCGCCTCTTTCATTGCCGCGACCAGGGTCTTGACCCGGATCGGTGCGTTACCGTTGAAGCGGAAGTGATAGAAGTGGCATTTGCTGCCGGTCAGTTCAAGCGCTTCACCGCCGACGTTGAGGAACACCACCTCCTTGCCCTTATTGCGCAGGTTGTACTTGCGCACGTCTTCGGTGATCTGCCCGGCAGCCACTGACGAAGCCCCTTGGACAATCATTTGCGCGCCGCTGCCAATGGCGGCCTTGAGTTTCTCGGAGGCGCCCGCGGGGGTCCCCTGGCTGTCGAACTCGAGGAGCTGGATCGGTTCGCCGTTCCAACCGCCCTCGGCATTCAGCCGTTCGATCTGAAAACGCGTGGCGGCGCGGAACATTTGCCCGGTGGCGGCCGACGGCCCCGACAGGGTCTCGACCAACGCCACTTTCAAAGGATCAGCGCAGGCGATACCGGCGAACAGGGTCGTGCCGAGGGTGAGCAGACGCAGCGTGGTCTTGGTGTGCATGGAAACCTCGAATTTTTATTGTTATTTGCAATCTGGTAGTACATCAGCAAGTACATGTCTGACCAGTTGGCGAAAATTACGTCAAGCCTGCCGCGAAGTCAAAGCACTCCTACCACGATTTATGCATTTATTTTTTATAAATGCACCTGCGGGCCTTTAAAACAGACAACTCCACCCTGGATTATTTTTTCAAAAACTTGTAAGACCACAGCTCAATCCGTCACTATCAACAGCTCATCACATCAATGCCCGTACCCGTGCTGCCCCCTGGCAGAGGACCGAACCATGAAAAGCGACAACGCGCACCCCAACCAGCCCCTGCCCATGGAAATCGTTCACTGGCTCAGTGGCGAGATCCAATCCGGGCGGCTGGCCACTGGCGATCAACTGCCCAGCGAACGGCAACTGTGCGAACAGTTTTCGGTCAGCCGGGCGGTGGTGCGCGAAGCCTTGTCGCAGCTCAAGTTCGAAGAGCTGATCACCACTCAGCAAGGCAAGGGTGCCTTCGTCGCCAAGCGCGGCGAGCGCCATGCGTTTCGCTTGAAAGCAGTCTCGCTGGGTGAAGGGGACGCATTGCTGCATATCCTCGAATTCCTGATCACCATTGAAGTGGGCGCCACGCGCCTGGCAGCCTTGCGCCACACCCCCGAAGACCTGAAGAAGATTCGCCAGGCACTGGTTGGTATGGAATACGCCATGGTCAATGATCAACTGGGGGACGAAGAAGACTATGCCTTCCACCAGGCGATTGTCGCGGCCACGCACAACCCGCATTTCAAATCGCTCAACGAGTACCTCGACCACAGCGTCCGGCGCCTGATTCGCGAAGCTCGCAGCAACACCGCCGAAATCTACAACGAGCTGATCCAGGACGTGCAGGACGAGCACCAGGCCATCTTCCAGGCCATCCAGGCCCGTGATCCGGTGCTGGCCGGCGAAGCCGCCGAGCGCCATCTGCGCAATGCCGCCAAGCGGATGAACATGTACCTGCAGGCCTGATTCCCGGCAGCACCCTTGACACCGAAAAGCGAAGCCTTCTACCATCATGTCAGACAACAATAAAATATGTCAGACAGGTTACTGCTCATGAGTTCTATCAGCGCACTGTTACAAGCATTGGCTTCATTGATCCGCACCTCCGACACCCCTCCTGCCCTCGGCACGACCGCCCACCCCGCGGTATTCCAGCTTCCACTCGATCCCTTTTTCGGCCCGGCTCTTTATGAGAAGCGCCTCGGCACGACCGCCCGTACCCACTCCTACCGTTGAGGTTTCCCATGCACATCAGTGGCCAGACGCAACTGATCGGCATCGTTGCCGATCCGATCGCCCATGTAAAAACCCCGCAAGTGATCAACCACAGTGCTGCCAACCAGGGCCTCGACCTGGTCTGCGTGCCGCTGCACGTGCAAGGGTCGAACCTGCACAAGGTGCTGCTCGGCGTATCCGGCATCGCCAATCTGCACGGCCTGGTAGTGACCATCCCGTACAAGGAAAGCATCGTTGAATACTGCGACGAACTGACCGAGACCGCACGCCAGGTCGGCTCGGTCAACGCGGTGCGGATCGACCCCGAGAGCGGCCGCTTGATCGGTGGCAACTTCGACGGCGAAGGCATGCTCGCCGGGCTGCATCAGCAAGGTCATAGGCTGGAAGGCAAACGCGTGCTGCTGGTGGGCGCCGGGGGCGCCGGCAAGTCGATCGCCGCAGCGATTGCCCGGCAGGAACCGGCACGGCTAGCGATCTACAATCGCTCCCCTGCCCGCGCCGAAGCGCTGTTGGAACGCCTGAAAACGCAGTTCCCCAAGGTCGAGCTAAGCACCAGCGACAGCAATGCGCAGGACTTCGACGTGATCATCAACGCCACCTCCCTGGGCCTCAAGGACGACGATGCCCTGCCGCTGGACCCCAGCACCCTGCGGGCTGATGCCCTGGTCTGCGAAGCCGTGATGCGCGCCGGCGACACCCCCCTGTTGGCCGCGGCTCGGCTGCGCGGCTGCCGCGTTCACCATGGACAACACATGATCTATGGCCAGATCGTGCAGATCTGTCGTTTTCTCGGCGTTGACCTGCAACACGAACATCTGGCGCGCATTCTCGGCCCATGAACCCAGGCACTCTTTCGGAGACAACGACCATGTACGATTTCAACAATCGCGTCCTGCTGCTGACGGGTGCCAACGGTGGCATCGGCCGCGAAGTGGCAAGGCTGTTCTATCAGTACGGCGCCTCGATGGTGCTCGCCGACCTGGACGGCGACGGCCTGGCGGATTTCGCCCGGGAACTGGACGCCAGCGGCGAGCGCGTCGCCACCCTGCGGATGAATGCGGCCGACCCTGCCGATTCGGCCAAGGCTGTGCAACTGGCCGTCGAACGCTTCGGCGGCATCGACTTCCTGGTGCCATCGGCCGGTTTGTACCAGTCGCAGCCGATTCGCCAAATGACCGATGAGCAATGGCGCCAAACGCTGGGCATCAACCTCGACGGCGTGTTCTACCTGTGCCAGCGGGCAATCCCGGTACTGCGTGCCAACAGCGCAATCGTCAACCTAACCTCGGTGGCCGCACATCGGGGGGCGTTCTCTAACGCGCACTATGGCGCCTCCAAGGGCGGCCTACTGAGCCTGACCCGCGCTCTGGCGCGGGAGTTGGGGCCGCAGACCCGGGTGAACGCGGTGTCCCCCGGGATCATCGAAACCCCGATGACCCAGCACCTGATCGCGAGCCGCGGCAGCGATTCGGTGGAGCAGACCCCGCTCAAACGCCTGGGTCAACCGAGCGAAATCGCCTCGGTGATCGCCTTTCTATGCAGCAACGGCTCAAGTTTCATGACCGGCGAAGTACTGCACGTGAACGGCGGGCTGTACATCGCCGGATGAGCCTTGCGCGCCTCGTTTTTTTGCCCGTTGAGCGGTCAAGCGAGAAATGAGCGCGCGCCCTTCAGGGGCGCGGGCTCATGGGGCCAGCGGCCGCACTTACGCGCTGGCAACCTGCAAAGAGCTACGCACCTTGCCTGGGCTGCTGCCGGTGATGCGCCGAAACCAATGACCAAAGGAATCCCCCGACGCAAATCCCAGGTGCTGCGCCAGGGTCTCGTTGGAGTGTTCGCCTGCCAGGCCTCGGTATGCCTCCACGAGGAGCAGGCGGTTGTGCCAGTCCGTGTAGCGCAATCCGGTATCCTTGCGAAACAGCCGCGCCAGCGTCCGCTCCGTAGCGCCTACCTCGTGCCCCCATTCGGTCAGGCTCTTGCGCATCCCAGGCCTGGCGATCAGTTGCTCGGCCACACGCTTGAGCCGTGCGTCGCTCGGCAAAGGCAGGACCATGTTGCTGGGCACCCGCTCTTCGATCTCCTCGAACAACAACTGCAACATGCAGGCGCGCCGTTGTTCGCAAAGCGGTCGAGTGCTCTGCTCGGCCAACCGCTCGCACAGGGCGATGATCAGCGGGGATGCATCGATCAGCTTGACGCTCGGGGAGATGTGTTTGCACAGGTCAGGGTCAAGGTACAAGACCGTGAGGTCTACCGGGTTATACGCCTCGCCCGAGTGCAAGGTCTGTGGCGGAATCCAGACCGCCATTCCCGGTTTGAGCAACCAGCGTTGCTCGATGGCGTTGCCATGAAGCACACCGTTTTTGACTAACACAAACTGCCCGAAGGGGTGTTGATGAGCATGACGCTCCGCCTCGGGCAGCTTGGTTAACTGCCGTTCAACAACCAGTGCGGTGTGATCCAGGTCGACGAAACTCATTGCGACTCTGCTTACCCTTTCTGCGGTCCACCGCGCGCAGGCAGCTTGAAGGCAAAGAGTAAACCGAGTGCCATCAAAAGACCAAGCAACAGGAACGTGTCCGGGTAGGACTGGTCTGGCGGCAGGTACAACGCAACAGCCACCAGTGCATTGACGCCAAACGCCGCGCCAAGGTTGCGCAGAAACTGCACCGTGGAGGTATAGGCTCCCAACTGATCAGGCGGGGCGCTGTTCTGTGCGAGTACCAGGGTCGTTGTGGCTGTAAAGCCCATACCCAGCCCGACCAGAATCTGACCGATGCCCATCAGCAGCCACTGCGAGCAGTGCAACCCCGCAGCCACCCCCAGACAACCGAGCATCAGCATGGCCATCCCAACGATAGCCATGGACTTGAACCCGACATTCGCCAGACGCTTGCCACAGACGGTGGCACCGCCTACCCAGCCCAACGCGGCCAGCATGATCAGCCCGCCGGTCGACAATGCGCTGCCCGGCGAATGGCTCAGGGCAATTGGCAACACGCTGACCGTGGCGTACAAACCGATACTGGAGATCACCACCAACGCCATGACCGCTCCCAGTGCAGGCCGTTCAAAGAAACCAAACGGCATTGGGCTACCGGCAGGTACCTGACGCACGCGAGCTATCAGCGCGACCAGACTGATGAGCACCACAAACGCCAGCGTCGCTATCGGGTATGGGATCATATCCAGACGCTGACTGCTCAACATGAACAGCCCCGCACAAGCAGCAATGGCCAAAAGGCCCTGCGCTATCGGGTCTACCGTCCTGGTCGATTGACCTCGACCGATAGCAGGTGTGAAACACAACACCGCCAATGCCAAACAGCCCAGCGGCAGATTGAGCCAGAATACCCAGCGCCAACTCAGGGTGTTGCCCAGCACCGTACCGGCAACCGGGCCCAACACAGCCGCCAGCCCCCAGACACTGCTGAGCATGCCCTGCATGCTGGCACGCCTGGGCCCGTCGAAGAGCGACGCCAGCATCGAGTAGGAAAGAACGATGATGCCACCCGCCCCGACGCCTTGCAGCGCTCTGCCGGCAATCAGCATGACCATGCTCTGGCTAGCGGCAACCAGCGCCGACGCGGCGATGAAGATCAGCAGGCTGACCTTCATCATCGACGAAACCCCGAACCGATCCGCCAGTGCGCCGGCCAGCGGGGCAATGAGTGCCAGGGGTAGCAGGAAGCCTGAGACCACCCAGGGATAGAGCGTCGCGTCCTGCATTTGCGCATTGATCTGCGCCAGTACCGTGCTGACAGCAGTACTGTCCATCGCCGCGAGAAACAACACGACGAGCACCGCCAGAACGCTCAGCGAGCGTTGGCGCTGCACATGATCATTCTCATCTCGCAAAGAGGCGCGAGTAACACTCTTCATAACCGATCCCTTCACGGCATTTACCTGGGATCAGGTTACGTAACCGCCTGGATGAGCGAAATGTTCCGTCAAGACAACTCATCGACTGAAACGGACGAGAACCATCAGCGGTGCCTCTTCGCGATCCGCACTGCGACGTTGTCAGTTCGCCCTTTGATGCGTGCCGACGCAGAGGACTTCGAGCAATACCTGCTCCAGAATGTCGAAGAAACATCTGATGTGCGCCTGTTTCAACGCCTGAGGCCGGGTTACCAGATAGACCTCCATCTCTGGAAGTTCCAGCTCGGGGAACAACTCCGTCAGGCCCTTCGCCAGAATACGCGGCAGTACAGCCACGCCCATGCCTTGCCGCACCGACTCCAGTTGGACGGCGAACGAGTTCACGCTGATTTGCGCACGGTCCAGGCCCGCAGCCTTTGCGGCACGCATTTGAGGCAACATATCCAGCGGAGGAAGCAAGGCGATGTTGACCGCCGTAGCCAGGGTCACCCCGGGAGATCGCTTCAGGTACCCGGCCTCAGCGAAGACGCCATAGGCGAGCTTGCCGATGGGTCGATAAATCAACGATGGCTCGCCCAGGTGCGCTGTGCGTATGGCGATATCCGCCACCCCGCGGACGATCTTGTGAAAGTCGGTGGCGACCAGTAACTCCACGGAACAGCGCGGATGCAGGGCCGTAAACCGGCTCGCGGCGTCCAACACACAAGAAGAAAACCCCTCGCCGGCACTGACCAGCACGCTGCCACATAGCGCTGCGTGTTCCCCGGACAACTCCGCCGCCGTCTGACGCCTCAAGCCCGCCTCTGCTGCCACCGCGACGTCCACCAGGGCTTGGCCCCGCGAGGTCAACCAGCAGCCTTCAACGCCGCGCTCAACGAGCGGCTCACCCAGGGCCGCTTCCAGCTGGGTCAGGCGACGGGACACGGTAGACGCCGCGATCCCCAGCAGTTGGCCGGCTTGAAGAAAACTGCCACGCCGCGAGACCGCCAACAGCAGACGAAGATCGTCCCAATTTGCCTGCAACGCCATACCTCCCATCCTCCAGGGTTTGCATATATGCAAAGCCATTATGCAGTAGTCGCTGTTTTTCAGGCGCAGCCTCAACGGTATATCTACCGGCCTTCGAAACGACTGGAATGAAATGTATGACTATGGACCCCATGCGCAACGCATTCGTCACTGGCGCAACCGGCTTGCTGGGCAACAACCTGGTGCGGGAACTGGTCGCACACGGCTACGCCGTCAAAGCCCTGGTCCGCTCACGGGCCAAGGGTGAGCAGCAGTTCAACGACCTGCCGAGCGTGGAACTGGTCGTTGGCGATATGGCCGACACCGACGCGTTCGCAACATCGTTGCAAGGCTGCGATACGGTGTTTCATACCGCAGCGTTCTTTCGCGATAACTACAAGGGCGGCAGCCACTGGGAAGCGCTCGAAAAGATCAATGTCGCCGGTACGCAAGCCCTGCTTCACCAGGCCTATCGCGCGGGGGTCCGCCGCTTCGTGCATACCTCGTCGATTGCCGTGCTCGACGGAGCCCCCGGCACCTCTATCGACGAGACATGCCTGCGGGCCGAAGCCGATGCGGATGACTACTACCGCAGCAAGATCCTCGCCGAGCGTGTCGTCTTGACGTTCCTTGAAACCCATCCCCAAATGCATGCCTGCATGGTGCTGCCCGGCTGGATGTGGGGCCCGGGCGATATGGGCCCGACCTCCTCCGGACAATTGGTCAAGGACGTGATCAACGGCAAGTTACCCGGGCTGATCCCCGGCACCTTCTCCGTGGTCGATGCCCGCGATGTGGCATGTGCCCAGATCGCCGCCGCCAAACATGGGCGGCGAGGAGAGCGCTACCTCGCGGCCGGTCGCAACTTGACCATGCGCCAGTTGGTACCTGTGCTGGGGCGTATCGCTGGCGTCAAAACCCCTGTTCGGCAACTGCCAGTGCCCGCACTGTACCTGTTGGCGGCGGTGCAGGAGGTTTACGCGCGCGTTACCGGCAAGCCTATTTTGCTGAGCATGGCGACGTTGCGCCTATTGATACGAGAGGAGCACCGTACCTGTTTTAACCACCACAAGAGCGAACAGGAGCTTGGCCTGAGTTTTCGAGTGCTGGAGCAGACCGTTTCTGACACTGTGGCGTGGTATCGGAAACATGGCGTGATTAAGCCAAACAAGGACGAAAACACACGATGAGCAAAACCATCATCCTGATGCGTCACGGCCAGCCCAAGATGGCCGCGCGCGAAAGAATCTCGATGTTCGAGATGAAAGACTGGATCGAGCAATACAACCGATCCGAAATCATCCGCCATCCGGCTCCGGACGCCAGCCAGCAACTCGCCGCAGCCGCCACCCTGGTTGTTTCAAGCAGCGCGCCTCGTGCGCTGACCTCGGTCGAGGTGCTCGGGCTGAAGCCTGCTGTCGTCGACGCGCTTTTCTGCGAAGCGCAACTGCCTTATGGCCGTTGGCGACTGCCCCGGCTATCGCCGTTTACCTGGGCATTTATCTTCCGGGTCTTATGGCTGTGCGGTTACTCACGCAATATCGAATCCGCTGGCGCCGCAAGGTTGCGCGCCAACACGGCCGCTCAACGACTGCAGTCCCTCGCCGGTGAAGGGCCAGTTCTGCTGCTCGGTCATGGCGTGATGAATCGAATGATCGCCAAACACCTGCTCGCAGACGGTTGGACCCGCCAACAGCACAATGGCAGCCAATATTGGAGCGCGACGGTGTATCAATACGCTGGTGTATAGACGGTGATCGGCTGAGCGTCGCCAAGATCCACGCGTTCAGCCTGTAGCTGTCGACGCCTAGCGCCGCGCCACACACTCCGCCAGCGCTGCCTCCAACCACCCGGCCGCGCGCATTTTCAGGGCTGTGCTTCCGCATTTCGGACAGCTCGCGAACCAGTCGCCGGGCATCAGCGCGTCACTGCGCGGCGCAATGGTTTTCTTCCACTTGCAGTCTTCACACACAAAGGTGAAGGGTCTGGGTTTTATCGGCATGAATGGGTTCTCCTGGATGGCGATACTGCGGATTATTCTGTGACCGGGAGCAGCGCTTGCAGCAATTCCAGCTTGCGCTGCAACTGCGCGACGTGTTCTCGCTCGGCGCGCAACGCCGACCGCAGCTCGCGGTTTTCCATGTCCAAGATCTGCGCCAAACGCAGATCCTTTTGATAATGGGCAACCATTTTCCAAAGCTCGCTCAACTTCAAACAATGCTGTACCAGCACCAGCAGGATGATCCCCATCACCGCCAATGCCCCCGTCGAAACCACTTCCGACATACTCATGTTCACATCCTTCCATCCCTTCGAGATATTCCGAAGATAGCGACACGATATGTAGTGATTTACGACAGGTATAGAATGTAGACTTATACAGGTAAAGTATTCACGCACATGGAGCAGGTATGAAACGCAAGCAATCCATCGAACAAGTGCGCTGGGACCTGGCACTTCGCTATCGTTTGATCGAGACCGTCGCCTGGTGGGAAGGCCGCCTGACCACGGGGCACTTGATCCAGAGCTTCGGCATCAGCCGCCAGCAAGCCTCCAAGGACATCAATACCTACATCAATGAACATGCGCCCCGAAACTTGACATATGACAAGCAACGCAAGGGCTATGTACCGAGCAAACACTTCAAGCCGCTGTTCATCGATGACAGCGCCAGTGCCTACCTGCACCTGCTTTACCAGAACAATGAACGGGCGCCGCACATCGAAGGCCTGGCCCTGGCTTATGCCCATACCAAGGTGCTCGAAGTGCCGGACCGGCCGATCCGGCCGGAGATCCTGCGCCCCTTGCTCGCGGCATGCCGCGACGGTCTGCGCCTGGAGACCGAGTACGTATCGCTCAATACCCCGAACGTGGAAATCCGCCTGATTGCCCCTCACACCCTGGTGTACACCGGGATGCGCTGGCATGTGCGCGCTTACTGCGAGAAGAATCGGCAGTACCGCGACTTTGTGCTGAGCCGCCTGCGCGGTGAGCCGGACCTGCTCGACGCGTCGCAGAACACACGGGAACTGGACGAAGACTGGAATACCGAAGTGCCGATCATCTTCGCCCCCGATGGCCGCTTGAACGCGGCGCAGCAGGCCATCATCGAAACCGACTTCGGCATGACCGACGGGCAACTGGTGGTGTCCAGTCGCAAGGCACTGGTGAAGTACGTCTTGCGCCGCTATCAGGTCGACCCGCGCAACCAGGCGACCAACCCCGAGGCCCAGCAGATCGTGGTCACCAATCTCAAAGAGTTGAGACCGTGGTTGATGCATGATTGAGGCGCATTTCCTGCCAGAGGCGCAGCGCACGCAGGCAATTGTCGATCTCGGCCGCGAGTAAGCGCTGTGCCAGCTCATGCTGGCCGTTGAGCAGAGCAATATTGCGCAGCGTATTGCCCTGGTGATTCTTCGCGCCCAGATCAAGACCGAACGTCATGGCGCGGTCGATGAAGTACCGCGCGGCCTTCAAGTGGCCATTGAGCAGCAGCCAATGCAGTGGCGTGTTCCCCAGCCCATCGCGGTCATTGAGGCTGGCACCCAGGCGGTAGCGGGCTTGCAGGGTTTTGACATTGCCGTATCGCGCAGGCAGGTGGATGTATTTGTCGTGGGGCATGAAGCTGCCCAGGCCGGCCCAGCCGCGAATCTGCGGGTTGCCCTGGGCGCCGAGTGACTCCAGCGTGTCGATCAGGCCGCTGCGGTTCAGCCGGTAAGCCATGTCCAGCGGCGTGTCGCCCGCCAGGTCACGCTGATTCAAGCCGGGCGGATCGAGAGGCGGCGCCTCATCGAACAGCACGCAGAGGTGCCAGTCGCTGAGGCCAAGCTCGGCGCGATCATCGATGCGCTCAAACAGAGTGATCGGCCGCCCCGCACACAACGTCGTGAGCGTCACGCCTCGAGCGAACATGCGCCGAAGAAACGCTCGAAGAGCGGCGTAGGCAAATGCTTGTCGTCCAGCAGACCGAAGTGCTTGCCCACGTTGCGCCCCAGGGCCATCAGTGTGTTTGCGCTGTTTTTCGTGCCGGCGTACCCGGCGCTCAAGATCGACTCGACACGCGCGTCACCGGTCGACTCTCGCTGATACGCCCGCCCCGTGATCATGACGTCTACCAGACACACACTGACGCGCTCATCGCCCAAGGTGAAAGGCTCCAGCGCCTCGCTCGCCAAGACGGCACGCAAGCCGTCCTCGCCACCGGCGACAATCCGCTCCAGCGCTTCGAGTGAGCGGTCGAAGAGGTCGAACTCCTGCATCGAAAACGCAAAACAGTAGTCCTGAGCGGTAGCCCGCGAGATCGGACGCGCGTGGTGCGGATGAGTCGACAACCAGTCAACGAACGAGGCTTTATCGCTTTTTCCACCCTGGCGACGGAACAGCAGATAGTCGTTGATGACCTGACTGAAAGGGTTCCCCGTCGGCACCCAGCCCGTGCTGTCACGTTCTTCGGGTTCCGGCAGGTCAACCACCGGCACGGCTGACTTAGGCGTCCACCCAAAGCACCGCAGGTCATAGCCAAGCACAAACAGGCTGGCCTCGAACGCATGGCACCGCGCAGGCAGCGCGCCTTGCTCGGCGAACCAGCCGGTGCGCTCGAGCAGGGCGCGGATAATCCAGCCCAACCGCACTTGCCAGCGGGCCCATGTCTCATAGCTGATCGAAGAGAACTGAGGCGCGGCCAGGCCGTTCAAAAATGCTCCGGGGTTGCGGATCTGGCTGCCACGAGCGGCTCCGGACGGGAAAGCCAGCAAGGGTTTGCCGCTCCCCGTCCATTGCTGGCGAAACAGTGAATACAGCATGCCTATCGCTGCGCCGACGCGGCTGTCATAGATGGGGGAGCCCGACGAATCAAACAACGCATGAATCTTGGTCAGGCCCGCATCGAAACGCTCGACGCTGATCGCATCGAGATCATCCAGGTCATTTTTGCCGTCGAGCGACATCAGCCCGGCCATCTTTTGCAGATAGCTCGACAGCTTGCCGTTTGCGGCCAGTCGGTGCAAAAACGGAATGGCGCCCCGCACACCGCCCCAACGAAGAATCTGCAGGCAGGCCTGAAGCGCTTGCTGGTCATTCCCCTGATTGACCGCACTCGTCAGCCATTCGCGAAGTTGCCCGAGAGAGCGTTGGGTTTCAGCCCAGGTGCGTGAATCCACCGAGCATTGGTGAGCATCCTGCCAGCTTGCCTTCCAGCGATAGTGCCCCAGCACCTGCTCGATGCCCTGGACATCAGCCGTCAAACCGCCAGGCACGAATTTGCTCGACTTGAAGCGCAGCTTGAAGGTCAGCGTCGGCAAATTCGCTGCAAGCCATGCGATGAAGGACTCAATTTCAGGTTGCGCCAGGAACTGTTCGCGCTGCATGCAGACCACCTTGCCAGTAATATCGAATGGCCACACCCTAAGCAAAATCAGCGACCCCGTCCACGATGTTTGTCCGTACAGGTAAACAAATGGAGCAGGTTCTCAGGCCCAGGCTAGACGCTTCTCGACCATCGCCAGGGTTCGGCCGAAACAGATATATGAACGGTTCAGACACCCCGCTTCTGTTTACACGCGGCCCATCGACTTATGCATCGGCGTGCCTTTGCAACGCATGCGCGAGATTGATGTGCCCGGCACCCGCAAGGATCATCAGCGGCGGTCATGCCTCGACTCCGACTTGGGCTATATGAATTATCGAATGTTGCAGATCATCTAAAACCTTCGATCTAAATCATTCTCAACAATAACAAACAATAAGTTAGCCAACTAAGCATTTAAAACAACTGTGCGAAAAGACATTCACCTGACTTCATATCGTTTTAACGACAAACCCTGGCATTCTTTTATTTTCACATATATTTTACATCCCCCTACATATGCTAATGTCATTACGACATCAGCGCTGTTCAACCAGGTTTAAGGAGTGTGTATGACCGGTGTACTGGCCTCCGTTAACAGCCGCACACAACTGGTCGGGCAGAACAGGCTTGAACTGTTGCTGTTCCGTTTCAACAACCACCAACTGTACGGGATCAACGTATTCAAAGTTCGTGAAGTTATCCGCTGCCCGAAGTTATCTTCGATACCAAAGTCGAATAGCAACATTTGTGGCGTGGCCAATATCCGAGGTGTCTGCATCCCTATTCTTGACCTGGCCATGGCAACGGGACTGCCCGGAGTCGAGGATCAGGAAAGCGCTTTTATAATACTTACGGAGTACAACAATCGCGTTCAGGGTTTCCTCGTCTACGCGGTCGAACACATCGTCAATCTGAACTGGGAAGACATCCATCCGCCGCCCAAGGGCAGTGGTGAGAACAATTACCTGACGGCCGTCACCCGCACGGACGACCGCCTGGTCGAGATCATCGATGTTGAAAAGGTGCTGACAGAAATATCGCCATCGTCCGAGGAAATATCCAGCGGCGTAATCGATCACGAAGTCACCCAGCAGGCGCGACACCTGCGGGTGTTGACCGTGGACGACTCGATGGTCGCGCGCAAACAGGTGACCCGCTGCCTGGAAACCGTGGGCGTCGAGGTAGTGGCCTTGAACGATGGCCGACAAGCGCTGGACTACCTGCGCGCCATGCTCGACGAAGGGCGCAAGCCGGATGAGGAGTTTCTGATGATGATCTCCGACATCGAGATGCCGGAGATGGATGGCTACACCTTGACCGCCGAGATCCGCAACGACCCGCGCATGGCCAACCTGCACATTGTGCTGCACACCTCGCTCTCGGGGGGCTTCAACCAGGCCATGGTCAAGAAAGTCGGGGCCGACGACTTCCTGGCCAAGTTCCGCCCCGATGACCTGGCCGGCCGCGTCGTCTCACGTATCAAAGCCGTCAACACGAACTGACGCTCTACGACAACAACACTCAAGCCAAGGAGGCTGTAAGGAAACGAATAAGAACAAAATCAACAGAGGGCAAATCATGTTGAAATGTAATGAACTCTATCATCTGGCGCCAGACAGTGGCGAGGCCAGGCCCTTCTGGCAAGGCCGCGCACGCGACGCGCAGGCGGATATCCAATGCGCCATGGGCTGCGGCGCGCAGCTACCCGAGACGCCCCAGTCAGCAGAGCCGCCCCCTGCGCCCGCGGCGGCGACGATCACTCCCACCCGCATGAACGACGAGCTTGTTGCCGCCCAGGAAATCTGTGCCCGCGCCAAGACCGCCGTGGTCGAGATGTTCAGCCATGTCCGCATGGGCCGCGCCCTGGAGTTGGAGAATATCAGCGCACTGGTCGACGACATTTCCGCGTCGATCGCCCGCCATCCCAATGCCTTCATCAGCCTGGCACGCCTGAAAAGCCTCGACGATTACACCTATATGCATTCGGTCGCCGTGTGTGCACTGATGATTGCCCTGGGCAACCAGTTGAACCTGCCCGCCGTGTTGATTCGCCGGGTCGGGATGGCCGGCCTGCTGCATGACATCGGCAAAATGGCCATACCGGGCGCGATCCTCAACAAGCCCGGGCGCTTGAGCGGTGACGAATTACAACTGATACGCACGCACCCGCTGGAAGGTGAGAAAACCCTGTTGGCGACTTCGCAGATGTGCGACATGGTCGTGGATGTCTGCCTGCATCACCATGAGCGGGTGGACGGCAGCGGCTACCCCCATCAGTTGGTCGGCGACCAGATCAGTCTTTTTGCGCGAATGGCCGCCGTTTGCGATGTCTACGATGCAATCACCTCGGATCGTTCCTACAACCAAGGCTGGGACCCCGCGGTCGCCATCCAGCAAATGTCGACATGGGACGGGCATTTCGACGACGAGGTGTTCCGCGCGTTTTTGAAGTCCGTGGGTATTTATCCGGTGGGGTCTATCGTTCAGTTGAAAAGTGGCAGTATCGGCGTGGTGATCGAACAACACCCCGACTCTTTATTGACGCCAAAGATTAAGTTGTTCTTCGTGCCGGTGTTGAATATTTATATCACCCCAAAAATAATCGACCTGAGTGATCCCGAACAAACCGATCGCATCATTGCGCGCGTACCGTCACAGCGTTATGGCTTTAAAAACACCGAACGTCTCTGGCTCGACGATGAGGCGTCCGAGCAGAACTAAGCGACGCCCCAGCTGTACTGCATTTATATGCTCAAGCAGCCCATGATCAAGCAGTAAGCCTTGCGAACAAAAAAAACTGAAATGCCGCCATCCAATTATGTCGGCAACTACTAGCGTGGGCAGGAAATACCATGAAATTCAACTCATTACAGACTCGGATTTGCTTCACCGCCGGACTCTGCCTGTTAATCTCTTGCGCAAGCCTGGTGTTATATGGGTTGTACTCCTCAACCGCCAATCAAGCCTACGTGGGCACCGAAGTTTCAACATTGATCGAAAGCGGCACCATTCGCGAAGTACAAAACCTGGCGGAGTCCCGTGCCAATGCGATCAGGGCGAAACTGCAAAATGCCTTGGACTCGGCACGCACGCTGGCCAATACGCTGGGCGCGAGTAAAAGTGCGCAAAGCCCGCTGGCACTGGGCCGCGATCAAATCAATACAATGTTGCTCAGCGTGCTCAAGGACAACCCCGACTTCAACGGCACGTATTCGTGCTGGGAGCCGGATGCGGTGGACGGCCAGGACCAAGCGTTTCGTAACAACGAAGGCGGTAACAACCCGTTGACCGGCCGCTTCACGCCCTATTGGACACGCGGCTCGGACGGCCATATCGCCGTGCAACCGCTGGTCGAATACGACTCCGATGCCCGCCACCCCAATGGCGTGCTCAAGGGCGGCTGGTACAGCGGCCCCCGGGACACCCTGAAAGAAAGCGTGCTCGACCCTCTTCCCTACGTGGTGCAAGGCAAAAATGTGTGGCTGACCACGCTCTCGGTGCCGATCACCGCCAATGGCAAGTTTTACGGCGTGGTCGGCGCAGACTTCGACATCTCGTTTATCCAGAAACTCAGCGAGCAAATGTCCGCCGACCTCTACGGCGGCAAAGGTTCGGTGTCGATCCTGAGCAACCAGGGCTTGGTGGTCGCCGACAGTAAACGGCCGGAACTGATCGGCCAGTCATTGAAGGCATTGCTACCCGACACCTGGGACAAGGTGCTGGCCAATGTGCAGAAAGGCCAGGGCGACAGTCGCCTCAACCAGGAGTCCCAGGAAATCGAAGTACAGATGCCGATCATCCTGGGCCGCACCGAAAAACCCTGGGCCATCTTGATCCACCTGCCCAAGGCGGTGGTCATGAGCCAGGCGATTGCCCTGGAGAAGGAACTGCAATCCCGTGGCGTCAGCAGCAGTATCTGGCAGGTCTCGGTCGGCCTGGGTATCTCGGTACTGGCATTGCTGGCGCTGTGGTTCGCCACCGCAAAAATCGTCGGGCCGATTCGTGAAGCCGCCGCCTTGGCTGCCAACATCAGCCTGGGGGATTTCTCGCGTCGCCTGGTGCAAAAATCCGACGATGAAGTCGGCCAGTTGTCCTTGGCCTTGAACGAGATGTCCGAAAGCCTGCAGCGTCAGGTCCGTGTGGCTGAACGTATCTCCGAAGGCGATCTGGACCTGGAAGTGCGTTTGTCCTCCCCCAACGACACGTTGGGCAAGTCCCTGGAAAAAATGGTCGGCAACTTGAACACCTTGATTTCCCAGGTGCAGGCCAGCGCCACGCAAATCACCGGCAGCTCCGCACAGGTCACCGAGTTGAGCCAGTCGTTGTCCGACGGGGCGTCCAACTCGGCGTCGTCCATCACTGAAATCAGTGCCGTCATGACGCAAATGGCCGCGCAGACCACCGACAACGCCGCCAACGCAAAAAAGGCCGACGAACAATCCCAGGCCTCACGCGCCGACGCCGGGGAAAGTGACAAGCTGATGAGCGAACTGATCGCCGCCATGACCGAAATCGACAACTCGGGCAAAGACATCACCGCGATCATCACCACCATCGACAACATCGCCGCCCAGACCAACCTGCTGGCCTTGAACGCGGCGATCGAGGCGGCACGTGCCGGCGAATTGGGCCGTGGCTTTGCCGTCGTCGCCGATGAAGTCAGGAGCCTCGCCGCCCGCAGTGCCGAAGCGGCCCAGCAAACCGCGGCGCTGATCGCCGACTCGTCGACCAAGACACAGCGCGGCATGGTCATCGCCGGTCGCACGGCCGACTCGTTGCGAAACATCGTCACCGGCACCAGCACCGTTTCCAGCCTGGTGTCGTTGATCTACCAAGCCTCGAGTGAACAGGCGTCCGGCTTGCAGCAAGCCAGTATCGGCCTGGAGCAGATCGACGAAGTCACCCAGCAGAATCAGGCCAACTCCCAACAATGCGCGGTGGCTGCCCGCGACCTGTCGGAACGGGCCAGCTCCATGCAACAAGGGCTGAGCCGGTTTAAAGTCAAAGCGACATAACCCCCATCCGCAGTGAAGCCGGGGCGGAAATAAACCACCGCCCCGGTCCCCCTGCACAAACCTCGTACCCATTCATGAAATATTAAGAATCGCCCCCCTATACTCACCGATTGCGAGCCGTTCCCTCGAACGGCCCCCTGCCCCGGTAACCAGCCCCCATGACGCGTCCCGTTCCTCTGCTGCTCCTGCTTGCTGGCCTGTTGTTCTTCTTCGCCCTTGGTAACCATGAACTGCAAGGCTCCACTGAAGCCCGCGTCGGCGGGATCGCCATGGCCATGCACCTGGACAACGACTGGGTGGTGCCACGGCTGTTCCGTGAGCCGTTCCTGGAAAAACCGCCCCTGAGCCTGTGGCTCGACGCCGGCGCGATCCGCCTGTTTGGCGGCACGCCCGGGGCCGTGCGCCTGGCCTCGGCGTTCGCCGGGTTGTTCAGCGTGATGCTGCTTTACGGGATGCTGCGCACGTTCGGGCGGCCAAAGACACTGGCGTTCTGCGCGGCGCTGATCCTGGCGACCATGGCCAGTTACTGGAGCAATGTGCGCGGCGTCGGTGAAGATGCATTGCTCAGCCTGGGTGTGACCACCGCGCTGCTGGCGTTCTACCAGGCCATGCGGCCGGCGGCCGAGCGCCAGGGCTCAACCGCCTGGGCGTGGGCCCTGTTCACGGCCGGGATGGTGATCGCCACCCTGAGCAAAGGCGTGCTGGGCCTGGCGATGCCGGGCATCGTGATCTTTGTGTACCTGGCCTGCACCAGTTGGATGGACAAACGCCTGCGCATCGGCGACTGGCTGCGGCCGGCACTGTTTACCCTGCTGGCCTTGGTGCCACTGCTGATCTGGCTGGGGTTTCTGTTCCAGCGCGGCGGGCTGCAGGCTGTGGGCGAAGTGCTGTGGACCAACAGCGTCGGGCGGTTCAGCGGCTCGTTTGTCGAAGCCGGGCACTACGAACCCTTCTACTACTACATCGCCAAACTGCCCGAAGCCTTTTTGCCGTGGAATATCCTGGTGTACCTGGGGTTGTGGCACTTCCGTAAAAGCCTGGTGCGCAACCGCTACCGTCTGTTTTTCTGCGTCTGGCTGGTGGCGCAATTCACCCTGCTGACCCTGGCTTCCAGCAAGCGCACCGTATACCTGATGGCGCTGACGCCAGCCGCCGCCGTACTGGCTGCGGAATATGCGCAGGTGCTGCTGCACTGGCTGAAAGATCACAAACCGGCGCTGTATAAGCGGCATAAAATCGTGATTGGCGGCGTGTTCACCGTGCTCATCGCCTGCTACCTGAGCGCTGCTTTCTGGTTCGCGCCAAAAGCCGACAAAAAACAGTCCTTCGTGCCCGTGATGAGCCAGATCCAGGCGCTACAGGCCGAAGGCAAAAAGGTCGCGTTGTTCCGGCCCAACGAGCGCATCGATGGCGCCAGCGTGTTCTATCTGCAGGCCTACTTGCCGATTCTGCAAACCGAGCCCGAACTGCGCAGTTACCTGGCCGCCGCCCCCGGCAACGTCGCGCTGCTGGATAACACGGAGCAACTGACCGGCAAGGTCACGGTGATCAAGGAGATGGCAATCAATCGCCAGCCTTACTACTTCATCGGGCAGTAAGGCCGGCGCGGGGGATCAGTGCTTGGTGAGCTTGTCCAGGTAACCCATGGCGAACGCCGAGACCACAAAGGTCATGTGGATGATCACGTACCACATCAAATGCTGCGGATCGACGTTCTTGGCATCCATGAAGATGCGCAGCAGGTGGATGGAGGAAATCGCCACGATGGAGGCGGCCACTTTCATCTTCAGCGAGGAAGAGTCCATGGTGCCCAGCCAGTTGAGCTTTTCCTTGTTTTCATCGATGTCCAGCTGCGAGACGAAGTTCTCGTAGCCGGAGATCATCACCATCACCAGCAGGCCGCCGACCAGTGCCATGTCGATCAACGACAACAGCAGCAGGATCACTTCCGATTCGAGCATGCTGAAGATATTGGGAACGACGTGAATGATTTCCTGGAAGAATTTCAATGCCAGGATCAACAAGCCCAGAGACAACCCCAGGTAGATCGGCGCCAGCAACCAGCGCGAGGCGTACATCGTATTTTCGATAAAGCGTTCCATTGAATCTCACACAGCGTGGTTAGAAATGACGGCGAGTATACCAGCCGCTACCCAACACCTGTGACCGCGAGAAAACTGACCTGAGTGGCATCTGTAAGAGCGTTTTTCTGCTAGTGTCGAGGCCATCAACTCGGCTCAAAGACGTCGGACAGGAAAACTCAAGATGATGGATGTGCGTTCCCCTTGGGCCAGCATCGGCCTGTGTGCGGCATTGCTGCTGGCCGGTGGCTGTTCTCCCAGCGACGAGCAAAAGCAGACCACCCTCGAAGAGAAAACCAAGCAGTTCGAACAGTCGCTCGACAGTATCCAGGACCCCAAACTGCGCGACGCCATCGCCGACCTCGGCGGTTCGCTGTTGTTGCTGGAACGGGCGCGGGTCAAGCTCGCCAGCAAGCCCATCGAAGCCGAATACGGCGAAGACAGCCTGGCCCTGCTCAAGCACTACCCCACGCCCCAGGCCCTGGTCGACACCTATATCAACGGCCTGTTCGTGCTGCGCAAGACCTCCCACTCCGACTACCTGACCGATCTGCAGCCGGTGTTCCCGTTCAACTTCAACACCCCCGACCAGTTCCCGTTCCCCCACGGCCTGGAATGGCAGTCGGTGACCTTGAGCAACAGCAAAGTCATCCCCTTCCAGCCGGAATGGTCGGAAACCGATCCCGGCATCCAGTTGAGCCCCAGCAGTTCCAACCTGACCAACCCCGATGACCTGACGGTGACCTACCCGTTCATCGACGGCATCGAGACCGACAACAAGAGCCAGCCGCAGCCCGTCAGCCTCAAAGGTACGGTCGAGGTGGTCGCGCCGGGCAAGGTGCTGACGTTCGACCTGTCGAAAAAAGACCTCGGCCACCCACGCACCGAGGGCAATATCACCCTCAACCTGCTGAGCCTGGAAAAAAACTACGCCGAGATCGAACTGACCAACCACGAACCGCTGGCGGCGGAGGTCGGCGACGAATCACCGGACCCGTTGCTGGTGCAGGCCCGCGACAGTACCGGGCAGTTCCTCACGCGCTCGGGCTCGATCAACGAAAATGCCGCGCAGGTGGCGTTCTACGAGAAACAACTGGCGCAGATGCAAAAGCAGAAAGCCTGGTCGGACGCGTTTGAGAAACAACTGACGGACGAGCAGAAAGCCTTCGAACACCAGCAAAGCAGCCATTACGCCAAGGTCTACTTCAATGGCCTGATCGACACGCTGCAGGTCGACGTGCTGGACTTTTCCAAGGCCACGCTGACCCGCAAGGACCTCGACCTGCCCGTATTGCGCTTCGACAAGAACAGCCTGCAGAAAACCGTGCAAGCCTTGCCGATGGCGGTAACGGTGTACGACGACAGCACCGCCAGTTGGCTGAAAACCGCGACGATGACCGAGGACCAACTGAAAAACAGCGTGACCATCAGCCAGTCCGTCGAAGATGCCAGCGCCGCGCATATCGTGTTTGACCACCCCTACACCTTCAACGACGAATTGGCGGGCACCGAACGCAACAGCGACGAAGCCCCGGTGACGTTTTTCACAGCCAATGAAAAAGGCGAGCGCGGCGAGCCCATCGAGTTGCCGAGCGAAGCCTTCGAGCTGAACCCTGCACGCGGCACGCTCACCTACGACCTCAACCTGTTCCCGGAGAACCCGGCGTTTGTGGTGGGCTCGATTCCGCTGTTCCTGGCCAGCATCGACCAAGCCACGATCGACGTGGCCAAGCTGCCCAAGGGCCTGTCGCTCAAGGACAACGCGCTGATCGTCGACCAGGCGCAGTTCCCGTCCGACAGCTGGCGCTTCTATGCCAAGGACGCCAGCGGCAACTACCTCAAGGAAATCCTCGGGGTCAGCCACCACGCCGAGGAATACGGCACGGCGTTGTTTGATGTGCACTACTTCTACGGCCAGCCGACCCAGCTGGAAAGCTACCAGCGTACCAACCTGAGCACCGTGCAATACGGCTTCGAAGTCAAGCTGGACAAGCCCGAAAGCAAATAACCGGGCCTACAGGGCCAGGCATTCCTGCCCGTTATTGAGCTGGCGCAGGTGGGCCTGCAGATGCAGGCACCAGATCTGCGGCTCCTGCGCCAGCTCGTAGCCTTGCTGGGTCAGGTTTTCGACGATCGATTGCAGGAAGGTTTCGGCCACGAACGGCCCGGGAAACGGTCCCTGGGATTTGATGGTCGAAGGCTGCTCACCGGTCATTCCAGCGGCAAACAACAACGTCCACATCCCGTTATCCCCCGCAAGAGGGCGAATGGAGCATTCGATGCGAGTGCCCAGGCCCAGACACTGGCGGGTCAGGCAAAGGTTGCGCGGCATGGCGGCGACCCTCGGTAGATCGGCGTTCAGCCTCAAGCACGGCGAGACTGTTTCTATCCTGCGACTCCGGTGGATATCCCTAGTGCTCAGAATAGAAGAAAAACGCGATAAACCAAGGTTGTAGGGACCAACGGGCGTTGGTCCCCAACCTGGAGTCAATTTAGTGGCGGGCTAACCGATCAGCTCGGTTTGGCTTCCGCCTGCGCGTGCAGCGCCAGTTCCTTCTCAGCTTCCTTCAAGTCTTCCTCGCTGATCATCTCGGCAATCGCGCGCAAACGCTCGACCACACGCGCATTCACCGTGCCTTCGGGGAATTGCCCTTCTGCGTCCGGCTCACCGGCCGGCTCGCCGACCAGCAGGCTCAACGCCTCATCCGCCTGGCGCACCGCATAGATATGGAATTGCCCGGCGCGCACGGCCTGCAACACCTTCTCATCGAGCATCAGCGTGGCGACGTTGGCCTGCGGAATGATCGCGCCTTGTTCGCCGGTCAGCCCACGCGCTTCGCAGAGGCGGAAGAAACCTTCGATCTTCTCGTTGACCCCGCCCACCGCCTGCACTTCACCAAACTGGTTGATCGAACCGGTGATGGCAAAACACTGTTTGAGCGGGGTTTTCGACAAGGCCGAAATCAAGGTACAGGCCTCGCCCAGGGACGCGCTGTCGCCGTCCACATAACCGTAGGACTGTTCCAGCGCGATACTCGCCGAGATCGCCAGCGGGAATTCCTGTGCATAACGGCTGCCCAGGTAACCGGTGAGGATCATCACGCCCTTGGAGTGAATCGGCTGGCCGAGGTTGACCTCACGCTCGATGTCGACGATGCCGCTGCCGCCCGGGTACACCGTGGCGGAAATCCGCGCCGGCACGCCGAACGCCGAATCGCCGACTTCCAGCACCGTCAGCCCGTTGCACTTGCCGACCGCCGCGCCGGCGGTGTCGATCAGGATCACCCCGGCGAGCATGTCGTCGAGAATCCGCGCCGACACCCGCCCGGTGCGCGTGGCCTTGGCCTTCAGCGCACGTTCGATGTGGCCGGCGTCGGTCATTTCGTCGCCCGCCAGGTGGCGAATGAAATCCGCCTCGCTGACCAGTTGGAACAAGTCGCCAATGCGCGCCGACAACCGCCCCTGGTGTTCGGCCAGGCGTGCGCTATAAGTGGCCAAGCGCGCCACCGCGTCCGAGGTCAGCGGCGCCATGCCCTCTTCCGAGGTGCGGGTTTTCAGCAACTGCGCGAACTGCTCGAGGCTTTCGTCGACCATCGGGATGTCTTCGTCGAAATCCACCAGCACGCGGAACATTTCCTGGAAGTCCGGATCGGCGTCCTGCAACGCGTAGTACAGCTGGCGGGAGCCGATGATGATCACCTTGACCTGCAACGCAATCATCTGCGGGTTGAGCGTCACCGTGGCCAGGCGGCCCAGTTCGCCCAGCGGCGACTCCATCTTCAGCTTGCGCGACTGCAGGGAACGCTTGAGGGCGTCCCACACAAACGGCTCGCTGAGCATCTTCTCGGCTTCGAGGATCAGGAACCCGCCGTTGGCCCGGTGCAAGGCGCCCGGACGCAACTGGCGATAGGTGGTGTAGAGCGCGCCCTGATCGGTGCTGTATTCGATCCGACCGAACAGGTTGTCGTAGGTCGGGTGCGGTTCAAACACCACCGGGGCGCCGCCGTTGACCGGATGGCCGACCACCAGGCTCGGGCAGTACTGTTCTTCGAGCAGCTTGCGGGCCTGGGCGTCGGTCTTGGCGTCGTCCACCAATTGCTCGACCACGGTTTTCAGCAAGTACACCTGCATGGCTTGCAGGTAACCGCATACGGCGGCGTTTTCTGCGTACTTTTCCGACAACGGTGACAGCAATGGCTGTAGGGCCAGGGTGATGGTTTCTTCGTTGAACTGACGCAGTTGGTTGTTCGACTCACGCTTCCACTGCGGCAGGCTGGCCAGCTCTTCGTTGAGGCGTTCTTCCAGTTCGGAAATATCGGTGTGGAAGCGCTCGCGATCGACTTCCGGCAGCTGCGAGAACTCGGCCTCGTCCAGCGCCTTGCCGTCGAGCATCGGGGTGAACGCGATGTTGGAACTGTCGCGGTACAGCGCCACGTCCTTTTCCAGGGCCAGGCGTTCGATCACGTCCAATGCCTTGTCGTAACGCTGGTTGAACGCGCGGTCGATAGCGCTTTTGCGTTGTTGATACGTCGGGTGCTCGAACACTGCCGGGAAGGTCGCCACCAGGTTGTCGATCAAGCCGTTGATGTCGCTGATGAACGCCGCGGCGCCGCCTGCCGGCAGTTCCAAGGCGCGGGGTTCGCGGGGCTCATCGAAATTATTCACATAGACCCAGTCCGACGGGGTCTGCAGGCGTTTGCCTTCGGCCTTCAGGTAGCGTTTGACGAACGAAAAGCGACCGGTGCCCGGCTCGCCCATGACAAACACGTTGTAACCGGGGCGTGGCATGGCCACACCGAACTGCAAGGCTTCAACCGCACGTTCCTGGCCAAGCACACCGCGAAAGGGCTCCAAATCATTGGTGGTCGAGAAGCTGAACTGTTCAGCGGAGAAAGGGCGAGTCAGCGCTTCGGGCGCTAGACGCAAGCTGGCAGCAACAGGATCAGGCATCGGGCTTCCTTACATCAGGCGGGGCAGATGGCGGCATTCTGGCTCTCTGTTACGCGCTCTGGCAAGGCGCGCCTGAGGTAAAGCATAGACACGGGCTGCGTCCTACAAAAAAATCGAGATATCTCTGATTGTTTTATTAAAAATCACGGAACCCCTGGAACCTGCCTAAACTCCAAACTGCGCGGGCTGGACTAATAACCGGCCCCTAAGGCACGTTACTGCGCCTGAACCCTTGTCCATTGGTTTGCACACAAAGAGAACAAAGCTATGAAACGGATCCTTCTCGGTACTCTCTTCACCGTCGTTTCCCTCAACGCAATGGCTGAATCACCCGGTGGCCCGAACTGCGGTTGGGGCAACATGCTGTTCGAAGGCCAGCGCGGCACGCCGGCGCACTTCCTGGCGTCCACCACCAACGGCACCTCGGGCAACGCTACCTTCGGCATGACCTCGGGCACCAACGGTTGCAGCACCAACAGCGCCCTGACCTACGGCGGCAAATCGTGGATTGCCATGAATGGCATGATGAACGAGCTGTCCGAAGACATGGCCAAAGGCAATGGCGAAGCGCTGACCACCTACGCCGTGGTACTGGGCGTTGCACCAGAAGATCGCGAGCACTTTGCTGCCGTGACCCACGAGCACTTCCAGCAAATCTTCAGCAAGGCCGACGTGACCGCTGACGATGTCCACAACAACACCCTGGCTGTACTGAAAAGTGATGCCCGCCTGGCGAAATACGCAACCCAGGCTTAAGCTCGAGCCGCCCGCGCCCTCCAAGGCGCGGGTCTTATTTTTGGACCCGCCTCCCCGCTTGGGTCTCACTTTTTCCGACTTAAGTTGCCCCTATGCTCAAACGCCTTGCCTGGATGGCACTCTTCGCCTGCGCCCCGTTGTATGCGGCGCCGCATCTTGATGATCAACGTTTGCAGCAATTGGCCAACGATCCGTTCTGGTTGTCCTTGGGCCATTACGAAGCCGGCAAAGTCAGTGGCTGGCGCAGCTATGTCAGCGACAAAAAATTCTTCCTCGCCGCCGATGGCACCCATCACCCGGATGCCGAACTCAAGGCCACCGTCGACGCGCTCTACGCGCCGGCCAGCCTGGGTGAAAAACATGCGCAATGCGTTTACCCCGCACGTACCCGCTGGCTCAAGGACCGGTTGCAACTGACCGACCTGCCCGCCGTGGGCTGCAACGAATTCAAGCAATGGTTCAAGGACGTCGCGCCCCATAGCGCGGTGATGATCTTCCCGGCGGCCTACCTCAACAGCCCTTCATCGATGTTCGGCCACACCCTGCTGCGCATCGACCAGGCTGACGTGCAGAGCAACAACACCGCGCTGCTCAGCTATGCGATCAACTTCGGCGCGTACATCGAAGGCTCGGACAACAGCATCCTCTACGCCTGGAAAGGCCTGATGGGCGGCTACCCCGGCCTGTTCGCCCTGGTGCCCTACCAGGAAAAACTCTCCGAATACCGCAGCCTGGAGAACCGCGACCTGTGGGAATACCGCCTGAACCTGACCCAGGTCGAGACCGAGCGCATGGTCGAGCACGTGTGGGAACTCAAGCAGATCCAGTTCGACTACTTCTTCTTCGACGAAAACTGCTCCTACCGCCTGTTGGAGTTGCTGCAAGTGGCCCGCCCCGGCCTGCGCCTGACCGAGCAATTCCCGCTCACTGCGATCCCCACCGACACGGTCAAGGCCGTGAAAGACGCCGGCCTGGTCGAGAAGATCGACTATCGCCCGTCCCGTGAGCGCGAGTTGCTGGAACGCGCCAAACCGCTGGACAGCGACGAGCAGCAATGGGTGCTGAAAGTCAGCGACGACCAGAAACAATTGCAGGCGCCCGCGTTTAAAGCGTTGCCGCGCGAGCGCCAGGCGCTGATCATCGACGCCGCCTACCGCCTCGGCCGCTACCGCGCCAATGGCCTGGAGCGCGACACCGAACGCTCCCAACGCAGCTTCGAACTGCTGCGTGCGATCAACCAGAACCCCGCGCCCGACCTGAAGATCACGCCCCCAGGCCTGCCGGAAACCGGCCATGAATCACGCACCTGGCAAGCCGGCATCGGCACGCGTGGCGACAAAGCCTTCGGCGAATACGGCCTGCGCATGGCCTACCACGACCTCAACGACAACGCCGAAGGCTTCCCCCTCGGCGCGCAGATCGAGATCCTGCAAATGAAACTGCGCCAGTACGAAGGCAACCACTGGCAACTGCAGCAACTGGACCTGGCCACCATCCGCTCCCTGACTCCGCGCAACGCGTTGCTGCAACCCTGGTCATGGCAAGTCACCGGCGGCCTGGAACGCGTGCCGGGCAAACACGACGATGAAACCCTGGTCGCCCACGTCAACGGCGGCGCCGGCGGCACCTGGCAACTGCGCGACGACATGCTCGGCTTCGCCCTCGGCACCGTGCGCGTGGAACACAACAACGACTTCAGCGAAGCCATCTCCCCCGCTGCCGGTTTCAACACCGGCGTACTGTGGAAAAACCCGCTGGGCAACCTGAGCTTGGAAGCCAAGGGAGATTTCTTCACCAATGGCGAAGTACGGCGCAGCATCAGCCTGAACCAGCAGTGGGAATTGTCGCGCAACCTCGGCCTGCGCCTGAGCGCCCAACGCGAGTACAGCCACTTGTCGACGCCGGTGAATGAGGTAATGCTTGAGATGAAGTGGTATCACTACTGACCAACGCCCAACCAGAATCAGGAGTTCACTCAACATGGCCGTTACCTGCACCACCCTTGAAGAAGTCCGAAGCAACATCGACCGCCTCGACCAGCAAATCGTCAGCCTGTTGGCCGAACGCGGCCACTACGTTTCCCAGGCGGCACGCTTCAAAAAAGACACCGACGGCGTCAAGGCACCACAGCGCGTCGAACAGGTGATCAGCAAAGTGCGCAATCTGTCCCAAACGGTCGGCGCCAATCCCGACGTCACCGAACAGGTGTACCGCGCGATGATTGCGGCGTTTATCCAGCAAGAATTGGCTGAGCATGCTGCGCTGGCCAGCCATCAGACGACATAGCACCCAACACCTTTCTCACCCCCCTTTCACATCCCCCCGACGAATCCCCTTCTAAACTTCCCCTATCAGCCGTGAAACGGCCAGGGAGCAAGTAATGTGGCGGTATGCAGTAATGCTGTGTGCGGTGCTGGGGTTGTCGGGTTGCCAATCGACCCATCAGGAGTTGCTGGCCAAGGGCTATCCACCGGCGTTTGCCGATGGCTTCGATGACGGTTGCAGCAGTGGTCGCCAGGCCGCGGGGGTGATCACCGGGGAGTTTCGCAAGAATGTGCCGCGTTATCTGAAAGACCGCGTATACGCCGAAGGCTGGGAAGATGGCTTTCGCCAGTGCAAGGCCATGCGCGAAAACGAAGAGTTGCGCGACTACAAAGACCATCACTGGGACGAGCGCGAGCGCGCCTGGCAGCAGGAGAAGGATCGCGACGCAGCCAAGGCTTATCGCTCGCAATAGGTCGCTTTCAGACATTCGTCGAAACTAAAGTGCGGCGAACATGGCCCAAACGCTATAGAGGGAGCCTGTCATGAGCCGAGCTTTTGTGAATGAAGACAGCGCCGCCGCCCAGGCCGACCCACCGGTCGAGCGTCAGGTCAGCGAGCAACCCAATCGCCTCACCGCGCGCGGGTTGGCGCAGTTGCAGGCCAAGGTTGCGCAGTTGCAGCAGGAATACAGCATCGAATCCGCCAAGGGCGAACAGGCCGACAAACAGCGCCAGGCCGACCTTGAGCGGGATTTGCGTTACTTCAACCAGCGGCTACAGAGTGCCCAGGTGGTGGCGCCGGCCGTGTCCACCGACAAGGTGCAGATCGGCAGTTGGGTGACCTTTGCCAATGAGCAGGACGAGCAACAGCGCATTCAGTTGGTCGGTGAAGACCAGGCCGATGCCGGTGCGGGCCTGATCAACTGGGGTTCGCCCCTGGGTCGGGCGCTGCTCGGGGCCCGGGTGGGCGACGAGGTGCTGTGGCAGCGCCCCGTCGGCGATCAGTTGATCGAAGTGCTGCGCATCGAGGCCGAGACCTAGACGATGCCTTGGGCCAGCATCGCGTCGGCGACTTTGACGAAGCCGGCGATATTCGCGCCCTTCACGTAGTTGATCCGGCCGTTTTCCTCACCGTAATGCACGCACGCGTGGTGGATCGACTGCATGATGTTGTGCAGTTTGCTGTCCACCTCACCGGCGGTCCACAGCAGGCGCATGGCGTTCTGCGACATTTCCAGGCCACTCACCGCCACGCCGCCAGCGTTGGACGCCTTGCCCGGGGCGAACAGAATGCCTGCGTCGATAAAGATATCCACAGCCTCCAGGGTGGTCGGCATGTTGGCGCCTTCGGCCACGCAGAGGCAGCCGTTGCGCAACAGGGCGCGCGCAGCGTCGGCGTTGAGTTCGTTCTGGGTGGCGCATGGCAGCGCGATGTCGCACGCCAGTTCCCACGGGGTTTTACCGGCGCGGAACTCCAGGCCGTAACGGGCCGCCAGTTCGCTGATGCGACCGCGCTGGACGTTTTTCAGCTCCAGCAGCGCCGACCATTGCTCCTCCGTCAACCCGTTTTCGGCGTACAGGGTGCCTTCGGAGTCGGACAACGAAATCACCTTGCCGCCCAGGTCCATGACCTTGCGCGCCGCGTATTGCGCCACGTTGCCGGAGCCGGAGACCGCCACGCGCTTGCCCTCGACCCGCAGGCCATCGCGCTTGAGCATTTCTTCAGCGAAGTACACGCAACCGAAACCGGTGGCTTCGGGGCGGATCAAGCTGCCGCCGTAGGTCATGCCTTTGCCGGTCAGCACGGAGGTGAACTGGTTGCTCAGGCGCTTGTACTGGCCGAACAGGAAACCGATCTCGCGGGCACCCACGCCGATATCGCCGGCCGGGACGTCCACGTCCGCGCCGATATGGCGGTACAACTCGCTCATGAACGCCTGGCAGAAGCGCATCACTTCGGCGTCGCTCTTGCCCTTGGGGTCGAAGTCCGAGCCGCCTTTGCCGCCGCCCATGGGCAACGAGGTCAGGGAGTTTTTGAAGGTCTGTTCGAAGGCGAGGAATTTCAATACGCCCAGGTTGACCGACGGGTGAAAGCGCAGGCCGCCCTTGTACGGGCCGATGGCACTGTTCATCTGGATACGGAAACCGCGGTTGACCTGAACCTTGCCGTGATCATCGACCCACGACACCCGGAAAGTAATCGCACGTTCCGGCTCGCAGATGCGCTCCAGGATGCCCGAGGTCAGGTAGTGAGGATTGGC
The DNA here is from genome assembly GCF_002028325.1 of Pseudomonas veronii. Classification (NCBI taxonomy): domain Bacteria; kingdom Pseudomonadati; phylum Pseudomonadota; class Gammaproteobacteria; order Pseudomonadales; family Pseudomonadaceae; genus Pseudomonas; species Pseudomonas veronii. The sequence continues at coordinate 5,994,350 of NZ_CP018420.1, forward strand.
TTCAAGAAACGGCCACAGGCTGCGTAGGACTTCTTCTACAGCCTGGTGGAATTCCGGCTGGTCGGGGTCGCGTTTCTTCAGGCGGGCAAGGAAGGATTCAACGGATTCGATCATGAAAAGTCTCGGCAAATTTATTGTCGTTAAGGGCGATTGAGCCGGACTTTATCAATTCATGTCGCACCGCGACAGGGCAAAATGTCGCCTTTGTGAATTTAAATGGTGCATTGGATATAAATAAACCTGAAAAACAGGCATTTATCGCACCTAAAAGGGGATTTCAAAACGGCGCCATGCACCAACTGAAAAACCGCTATCGGAGGCAAGCCTCCTCCCACATTTGATCGATGTTCGTCAGGAAGTCATGGGCAAAAAAAACGGAGCCCGAAGGCTCCGCTTTTCCAAACCGACCCGAATCAGGCCAGTTTCTTGTGCCGTACACGGTGCGGCTGGGCAGCGGCTTCGCCCAGGCGTTTCTTGCGATCCGCTTCGTACTCGGTGTAGTTACCTTCGAAGAACACCGCCTGCGAGTCATCTTCATACGCGAGGATGTGGGTCGCGACGCGGTCGAGGAACCACCGATCGTGAGAGATCACAATGGCGGCGCCCGGGAAGTCCAGCAGGGCTTCTTCCAGGGAACGCAGGGTTTCAACGTCGAGGTCGTTGGACGGTTCGTCGAGCAGCAGGACGTTGCCGCCCTCTTTCAGGGTCAGGGCCAGGTGCAAGCGACCACGCTCACCACCGGACAGGTCCTTGACGAACTTCTGCTGGTCACCACCCTTGAAGTTGAAACGGCCGACGTAGGTGCGCGACGGGATTTCATAGTTGCCGATACGGATCTGGTCGGAACCGTCGGAAATCTGCTGAAACACAGTTTTGCTGCCGTCGAGGTCTTCGCGGCTTTGGTCCACGCAGGCCAGTTGCACGGTTTCACCGACTTCGATGGTGCCCGAGTCCGGGGTTTCCTTGCCCATCAGCATGCGGAACAGTGTGGATTTACCCGCACCGTTACCGCCGATAACGCCGACGATCGCGCCTTTTGGCATGGAGAACGACAGGTTGTCGATCAACACGCGGTCGCCATAGCCTTTGGACACGTTCTTGAATTCGATGACCTTGTCACCCAGGCGCGGACCGGCCGGGATGTAGATCTCGTTGGTTTCGCTGCGCTTCTGGAATTCCTGCGACTGCATTTCTTCAAAGCGTTGCAGACGTGCCTTGGATTTGGATTGGCGGGCCTTGGCGCCTTTGCGCACCCACTCCAGTTCTTCCTTCATGGCTTTTTCGTGGGCCGATTGCTGCTTGGATTCGGCAGCCAGACGGTCGGACTTGGCTTCGAGCCAACCGGAGTAGTTGCCCTCGTAAGGGATGCCGGCGCCACGGTCGAGTTCGAGAATCCAGCCGGCGACGTTGTCCAGGAAGTACCGGTCGTGCGTGATCGCAACCACGGTGCCCGGGAAGTCGTGAAGGAAATGTTCCAGCCAGGCGACGGAATCGGCGTCCAAGTGGTTGGTCGGTTCGTCGAGCAGCAGCATGTCGGGAGCCGACAGCAGCAGGCGGCACAGGGCCACACGGCGCTTCTCACCACCGGACAGGTGTTCGACCTTGGCGTCCCACGCCGGCAGGCGCAGCGCATCGGCGGCGACTTCCAGCTGGCGATCGAGGTTGTGACCGTCGCCAGCCTGCAGGATGGCTTCGAGCTTGGCCTGTTCGGCGGCCAGCTTGTCGAAGTCAGCATCCGGTTCGGCGTAGGCGGCGTAGACTTCGTCCAGCCGGGCCTGGGCGTCCTTGATCACGCTGACGGCTTCTTCGACCACTTCGCGCACGGTCTTGGCCGGGTCCAGGATCGGTTCTTGCGGCAGGTAGCCGATGTTCAGATCGGGCATCGGGCGGGCTTCGCCTTCGAACTCGGTGTCGACGCCGGCCATGATTTTCAACAGGGTGGATTTACCCGAACCGTTGAGGCCGAGCACGCCGATCTTGGCGCCGGGGAAAAAAGACAGCGAAATGTTTTTCAGGATTTCCCGCTTCGGCGGAACAACTTTGCCCAGCCGATGCATGGTGAAGACGTATTGAGCCATGGTGAACCTAGCGTCAGTGACTGATGAATTGAGCGGGCGAAGCCCGTGCCAGACCATGCGCCGCGCGGGCCGTTGACCTTGATCAATGCCTGCGAGCGGAAAAAGCCTGATTGTCTGGGGCTGGAACGCCCCCGCGTAACCGGCAAAGCTACCTGAATGCGCCAGGGCAGTCCAGCCAGGCAGGACTGGCACTTTGCCACAAGTCAAGGCATGCTAGCCGCCCTCCGGGCGTCCGGCTTATAGTGCATGTCGCGCGCCAGTCCAGCCAAACCGCAGGATCACAGTTTGTCCAACGTCACGCCGCCTACTCCCCTGCGCGCCGCTCACATAGCGCCGGGAGCGCCCCTGCACGGCACCCTCAAAGGCGCATTGGCGACGCTTGTCCTCATGTTGCTCGCGTTATTGTTCTGGCAACTGCTCGACCAACTGCAGCAGAACCAGAAAAACCAGCAGCAATACACCATCGACTACAGCGCCGACCTGGCGGAACAGATCAGCCTGAACATGGCCCTGAGCGCACAGATCGCGCTGAATCTGCTGCCGATGGTCGAGCCGCCGCGCAACGACGAACAGCAACAGGCGTTGATGCTCAGCTTGCAACGCTCTCTGCCGGAACTGCGCAGCTTCGCGCTGCTCGCCCCCAGCGGCGCGATAATCCGCGACACGGCCAAAGACAGCCAGGACAGCGACTTCCTCGAGGAACTGGTCAAGCGCAGCCATTCCCAGCCCTACTACCTGAGCAACGACAACAACGGCACCATCATTTATCTGCTGCTGCATCAGCCCAGTGGCGATTCGAAAATGTACTGGGCGCTGCGCCTGGCGCCGAACTACCTGGCCAACCTTACCCGCCAGGATGGCCAGGGCCAGCGGCCGATGTGGGCCGTCGAGAATCGCCTGAACCACCACATGGTCAGCCGTGACAGCGGCATGCCGACACAATTGGCCGCCGCCCTGACCCCGGACGAGTTGAAAAAAAGCGTGCTGGTCACGCCACTGAGCAAAAGCGACTGGCAACTGCGCGGCCTCTTCGACCGTAACGCCGTGCTGGAACAATTGCTGCCGGCGTTTATCGGCAAGTGCCTGCTGGGCCTGGCCTTCTCGTTGGTGCCGGTGATCGTGCTGTTGAATATGCGCCGCCGCCAGCGCCAGGTGAACGAAGGTCGGCGGCGTTATCAGGATATTTTCGAAGGCACCGGCGTGGCCCTGTGCGTGCTTGACCTGTCGGGGCTCAACGCGTTCTTCGACAAGGCCAAGATCCGCACGCGCGAGCAATTGCACGGGTGGCTGCAGGGCAACCCCGAAGCGCGTCGCCAGTTGCTCAAGGAACTGCGTGTCACCGAGGTCAACCAGGTGGCGGTACGCCTGTTGAACGTCAGCTCGTGCGAGCAAGCCTGGGAACGCCTGATCGATGACTGCCCACGCAACGCCACGGCTATCGGCTATCAGGTGCTCGAGGCGGTGCTGACCCAACAGAACCAGTTGGAACTGGAAATCCAGCTCAACGATGTGCTCGGCAACAACCAATACCTGTGGCTGGTGATGCGCCTGCCGGAACAGCGCGACGACTTCAAGGCGGTGATCCTCAGCATCAGCGACATCACCAGCCGCAAGCTGATCGAACTGTCGCTGGTGGAGCGCGAAAGTTTCTGGTCGGACGTGGTGCGAACCGTGCCCGATCACCTGTATGTGCAGGATGTGATCAGCCAGCGGATGATTTTCAGCAACCACCACCTGGGCCACACCCTCGGCTATAACAAGGCCGAATTGCAGCAAATGGGCGAGTACTTCTGGGAAATCCTGCTGCACCCCGAGGACGCCGAGCATTACCACGACTTGCGCCAGCAGCAGCGCCAGGCCGGTTATTCGAGCCAACTGCAATGCCAGTTGCGCTTTCGCCACCGCAACAATCAATGGCGCCGCTTCGATATCCGCGAGCAAGCCCTGGCCGGGGACAAGACCGCGCAGGTCACGCGCATCATCGGCGTGGCCAAGGACATTACCGATCAGATCGAGGCCAGCGAATCCCTGCGTGACAGCGAACAACGCTACCGCATGCTGGCCGAAAGCATCAGCGACGTGATCTGCTCCACCGACAGCCGCCTCGCCCTCAACTACATCAGCCCCTCGGTCAGCGCCGTGCTGGGCTATGACGTGGACTGGGTGTTCAAGAATGGCTGGCAGTCGATCATCGCCAACCCGCAGCAATTGGCCGGCATCTACAGCCTGGTCGAGCAAGTCAGCCGGGCCTTGGGCGACGCCGAGGCGCTGGCCAAGCTGCGCGATGACATCCACACCCAACTGTACCTGTTCGACTGCCTGCGCGCCGACGGACGTAAAGTTCCGATCGAGCTGCGCCTGGTGCTGGTGTGGGACGAGCACGGCGCCTTCGAGGGCATCCTCGGCGTCGGCCGCGATATCAGCCAGCAGCGCCGCGCCGAGAAAGACCTGCGCATGGCCGCCACGGTATTCGAGCACTCCACGTCGGCGATCCTGATCACCGACCCGGCCGGCTATATCGTGCAGGCCAACGAGGCGTTCAGCCGCGTCAGTGGCTACGCCGTGGCGGACGTGCTCGACCAGTTGCCGAACATGCTCACCGTCGACGAGCAGCAGGAAGCCCACCTGCGCTACGTGCTCAAGCAGTTGCACCAGCACAGCACCTGGGAAGGCGAAGTGTGGCTCAGGCGCCGCAACGGCGAGCATTACCCGGCCTGGGTCGGCATTACCGCCGTGTTCGACGATGAAGGCGACCTGGCCAGCTACGTCTGCTTCTTCAGCGATATCAGCGAGCGCAAGGCCAGCGAACAGCGCATCCACCGCCTGGCCTATTACGACGCCCTGACCCACCTGCCCAACCGCACGCTGTTCCAGGACCGCCTGCACACCGCACTGCAGTCGGCCGAACGGCAGAAGTCGTGGGTGGTGCTGATGTTCCTCGACCTCGACCGCTTCAAACCGATCAACGACTCCCTGGGCCACGCCGCCGGCGACCGCATGCTCAAGGAGATGGCTACCCGCCTGCTCGGTTGCGTGGCCGAAGACGACACCGTGGCGCGCATGGGCGGTGACGAGTTCACCCTGCTCCTGCAGCCGCGGATCAGCCGCGAAATGGCGCTGAACCGCGCGATTCACGTGGCCGAGCAAATCCTCGCCAGCCTGGTCAGACCGTTCGTGCTGGAAGGCCGCGAGTTTTTCGTCACCGCAAGTATCGGCATCGCCCTCAGCCCGCAGGACGGCAACGAGCTGAGCCAGTTGATGAAAAACGCCGACACTGCGATGTATCACGCCAAGGAGCGTGGCAAGAACAACTTCCAGTTCTACCAGGCCGACATGAACGCCAGCGCCCTGGAGCGCCTGGAGTTGGAAAGCGACCTGCGCCACGCCCTCGACCAGAACGAATTCGTGCTCTATTACCAGCCGCAATTCAGCGGCGACGGCAAACGCCTGACCGGCGCCGAAGCCTTGCTGCGCTGGCGTCACCCGCGCCGTGGCCTGGTGCCGCCAGGGGACTTCATTCCAGTGCTGGAAGAGTTGGGCCTGGTGGTGGATGTGGGCGACTGGGTGATCAGCGAAGCCTGCCGCCAGCTCAAGAGCTGGCACCAGAACAAGGTGCGGGTGCCGAAAGTCTCGGTGAACATCTCGGCGCGGCAATTCTCCGATGGTCAGTTGGGTGAGCGTATCGCCAGCATCCTCGAGGACACCGGCCTGCCGCCGGCGTGCCTGGAGCTGGAGCTGACCGAAAGTATCCTGATGCGCGAAGTCAACGAAGCCATGCAGATCCTCGCCAGCCTGAAAAACCTCGGCCTGAGCATTGCGGTGGACGACTTCGGCACCGGCTATTCGTCGCTCAACTACCTCAAGCAATTCCCCATCGACGTGCTCAAGATCGACCGTACCTTCGTCGACGGCCTGCCGTCCGGCGAGCAGGATGCGCAAATCGCCCGTGCGATCATCGCCATGGCCCACAGCCTCAACCTGGCGGTGATCGCCGAGGGCGTGGAGACCCATGAGCAACTGGACTTCCTGCGCGAGCATGGCTGCGATGAGGTGCAAGGTTATCTGTTCGGGCGGCCGATGCCGCCGAATCGGTTCGCGGCGCAGTTCAGCAATGATGCGCTGTTCATGTTCGACTGAGAGTTTGTGGTGAAGCCGCTGGCCCCATCGGGAGCACGTCGAATCGTCGCACCGCCCCTCCCACACTTCGATTTGTGAATACATTCAAATGTGGGAGGGAGCTTGCTCCCGATAGCGGCGGTACAGTCCCCCCCACGTCAGATGAACACCACTTGTCCGCGACATGACGTCCTTTCATATGCCATCTAAAACCCATTAGGTTAGAATGCCTTCCTTTTCTGCCCCCCGATCCTTGAGGACCGCCATGTTCAGCCGTGATTTGACCATTGCCAAGTACGACGCCGATCTCTTCGCCGCCATGGAGCAAGAAGCCGTGCGCCAGGAAGAGCACATTGAGCTGATCGCTTCGGAAAACTACACCAGCCCTGCGGTAATGGAGGCTCAAGGTTCGGTTCTGACCAACAAATACGCCGAAGGCTACCCAGGCAAGCGCTACTACGGCGGCTGCGAATACGTCGACGTGGTTGAGCAACTGGCCATCGACCGCGCCAAGCAACTGTTCGGCGCCGATTACGCCAACGTCCAGCCACACGCCGGCTCCCAAGCCAACAGCGCCGTGTACCTGGCCCTGCTGCAAGGCGGCGACACCATCCTGGGCATGAGCCTGGCCCACGGCGGTCACCTGACCCACGGCGCCAGCGTTTCGTCCTCCGGCAAGCTGTACAACGCCGTTCAATACGGTATCGATGCCAACGGCCTGATCGACTACGACGAAGTCGAGCGCCTGGCGGTCGAGCACAAGCCAAAAATGATCGTGGCCGGTTTCTCTGCCTACTCGCAGATCCTCGACTTCCCACGTTTCCGCGCCATCGCCGACAAAGTGGGCGCGTACCTGTTCGTCGACATGGCCCACGTGGCCGGTCTGGTCGCCGCTGGCGTCTACCCGAACCCGGTGCCGTTCGCTGACGTGGTCACCACCACCACCCACAAGACCCTGCGCGGTCCGCGTGGCGGCCTGATCCTGGCGCGCGCCAACGCCGAGATCGAGAAGAAGCTCAACTCTGCGGTATTCCCAGGCTCCCAAGGCGGCCCGCTGGAACACGTGATCGCCGCCAAAGCGGTCTGCTTCAAAGAAGCCCTGCAGCCTGAGTTCAAGACTTACCAGCAACAAGTGGTGAAAAACGCCAAGGCCATGGCCGAAGTGTTTATCGCACGCGGTTTTGACGTGGTCTCCGGCGGGACTGAAAACCACCTGTTCCTGCTGTCGCTGATCAAGCAGGACATCTCCGGTAAAGATGCTGACGCCGCCCTGGGCAAAGCCTTCATCACCGTGAACAAAAACTCCGTGCCGAACGACCCACGTTCGCCGTTCGTCACCTCGGGCCTGCGTTTCGGCACCCCGGCCGTGACCACTCGTGGCTTCAAGGAAGCAGAGTGCAAGGAGCTGGCCGGCTGGATCTGCGACATCCTGGCTGACCTGAACAACGACGCCGTGATCGACGCGGTCCGTGAGAAGGTCAAGGCCATCTGCAAAAAGCTGCCGGTGTACGGCGCTTGATTGCAGTTGCTTGAATAAAAAGCCCGGCTCTTGAGCCGGGCTTTTTTATGCAGATTGTCCCGTCCTGAATAAGGTTTACGCCTTCTGACCTATCTTCAGGAGGACTCAATGGATACGGGCAAAAGGCGCAGCCAGCGCGACTACACGTTAGCTTTTAAATTATCGGTCGTAGACCAAGTTGAAAAAGGCGAGTTAAGTTATAAAGAGGCTCAACGGCGCTTTGGCATTCAGGGCCGGTCCACGGTACTGGTTTGGTTACGCAAGCATGGCCGACAGGACTGGAGTCAAGGCGCATCAATTCGAGCGCCGCGGAGCAAGCCAATGACCGACCCCAACCTCCCGCTAACACCCGAACAGCGGATCAAAGAGCTTGAAGAGCAACTGGCACTGAGCAATCAGAAAGCCCAGTTCTTTGAGGCTGTCGTGAATGTCTTGAAAAATGACTACGGTGTTTCCATCGTAAAAAAGCGACCCGGCAAGTCCTCTCGCAAGGGCAAATCCAAAACCTGAGCATTACCAGGGCTTGCCTGTTCATGGGTATTTCGCGTCAAGCGTATTACAAACGCAATCGAGTTTTTGATGCCCGAGTCCGCCAGGACCAGGAAGTGGTGGACTTTGTTCTGGAAAAGCGTCGACGCCAACCCAGGCTAGGAACGCGTAAGCTGCATTACCTGATGAGCATTGAGGCTGGTGCGGCATTAAGTGTCGGCAGAGACCGCCTGTTTGCCATCTTGAGAGAGGCGCGAGCGCTCGTTCCACGCAAGCGGGCCTACCATAAAACCACTCATAGCCATCATCGTTTTCGCCGCCATCCAAACCTGCTCAAAGCAGGTCCGGAACAAGTCGTAGCCAGCAGGCCCGAACAGGTTTGGGTCGCAGACATTACCTATCTACCAACGCGGGAAAGTGTCGCCTACGTCAGCCTGATAACGGACGCGTACTCACGCAAGATCGTAGGTCATCATGTGCATGAAAGCCTGCATACGGAATCGGTGATCAAAGCGCTGCAGAAAGCGGTTAGCCAGCGAAGCTCCAAGGAGCCGCTTGTCCATCACTCAGACCGCGGCGCCCAATACTGCTCCGACTTATACCAGCGGATGCACATCAAGCACGGGATCAGGTGCTCAATGACCGACGGTTATGATTGTTATCAGAACGCGATGGCCGAGAGGATAAACGGGATTTTGAAAACTGAATTTTTGCTACATCGCCCCAAAGACTTGGCAGACGCAGTAAAAATGGTGGATGAGTCGGTGCGGATCTACAACGGGGAGCGACCGCATTTCTCCCTGAAATACAAAACGCCCGATGCGGTGCACCGGGCGTTTTGAGACTGAAATAGGTGTAAACCTATTTCAGGACTAGACAGATCAGGATTTGGAATACCGGCCAATGTGGGAGGGGGCTTGCCCCCGATAGCGGTGGGTCAGTCGACACATGTATGGCTGACACACAGCTATCGGGGGCAAGCCCCCTCCCACATTTTTGATCGCATTTCCAAGTTAGGCTTGATAGATCTTCGCAAAACCCTCGCGAATCTTGTCTTCCGGCAACTCATCGGCAATAAACACGATCACACTCTCCCGCGTTTCGCCCTCGGCCCATTCGGTATCCCAGTCGAAGCCGTAGAGCTTCAGCACGCCCTGGAACACCATGCGCCGGTCTTCCCCGGCGATGTTCAGCACGCCCTTGTAGCGCAGCAGTTGCTTGCCGTGGTCTTCCAACAACTCGTTCATGAACTCGCTGAGGCGGTCGATATCCAGCGGCTGTTCGGTGCGCAGCACCAGGCTGGAGATGCGGTCGATGGACGGCGCGGCGCTGACCGGGCGCAGGTTCATGCCGGCGTTGAGGTTGAAGCCGCGCACGTCGAGCAGCTCGGCCAGGTCGATGGCGCCGTGGTCGACCACGCGAATCGGCGCGCGGCGGTTGATGCGGGTCAGGCGCTGGCTGAGGGCATCGAAGCTGGCGTCGTCCACCAGGTCGCGCTTGCTCACCAGCAGGCGGTCGGCAAACCCGATCTGTGCCTGGGCGATGGTTTGGGTCAGGTGGTGCTCGGCGTGGGCCGCGTCCACCAGGGTGATGATGCCGTCGAGGATGTAGCGCTCGCGCAGCTCTTCATCGATGAAAAAGGTCTGGGCCACGGGGGCCGGGTCGGCCAGGCCGGTGCATTCGATCACCAGGCGGTCGAAGGCGATTTCGCCGCTGTCGAGGCGCTCCAGCAGCAGGTACAGGGCTTTGGTCAGGTCGGTGTGGATGGTGCAACACACGCAGCCGTTGGACAGGGTCATGACTTGCACCGGCTCGTTGCCCAATAGCTGGGTGTCGATACCGGCGTCGCTGAATTCGTTTTCGATCACGGCGATTTTCAAGCCGTGCTCGGCTTTGAGCAGGTGACGCAGCAACGTGGTCTTGCCGGCGCCGAGGAAGCCACTGAGGACCGTGACGGGAATGGGAGAGGACAAAGACAGTTCTCCTGAAAATGGGGAGGTAAAAACAACTGTAGGAGCGCGCTTGCTCGCGAAGAACGTCAACGATAACCCGTGCTATCTGGATGCACGTGGTGTCCTTGCGTTGTTCGCGAGCAAGCTCGCTCCTACAGGTAAAGCGGTTTTACCAACTTAACAGCACTTGGGCCCACCCTTGCCGCCGTAACGGGCTTCCTGGCGTTCCCGGAAGAACGTCTTGTAGTCCATCATCGGCTTGTCCGGGTGTTTGGTTTGCATATGCTCGACGTAAGTGTCGTAGTCGGGCATGCCGACCATCAGGCGCGCGGCCTGACCGAGGTATTTACCGAGGCGACTGATGTCATTGAACATGGCTGCAATCCTCGATCATGCGTCCGGTACGGCCTGGAACGGGGCTTCTTTATCCGTGCGCTCTTTGTTGCCCCAGGCGGCGACGCCGACTTTGAGCGCATAGAACAGGATACTGAAGACCACGAACAGGAACAGCGCCGTCAGCGTTGCGTTGGTGTAGGCGTTCCAGATCACATGCTGCATCTGGTCGATGCTCTTGGCCGGGGCGAGGATCTGGCCGTTGGCCAGCGCATCGCTGTACTTCTTCGCCAGCGACAGGAAGCCGATCGCCGGGTTGGCGTCGAACAGCTTGATGAAGCCCGCCGTGGTGGTGCAGATCAGCAGCCAGACGGCCGGCAGCATGGTCACCCAGATGTAGCGTTGGCGCTTCATTTTGATCAGCACGACGGTCGCCAGCATCAGCGCGATACCTGCCAGCATCTGGTTGGAGATACCGAACAGCGGCCACAAGGTGTTGATGCCGCCCAGCGGGTCGATCACGCCTTGATACAACAGGTAACCCCACATCGCCACACAACCGGCGGTCGCGATCAGGTTGGCCGTCCAGGACTCGGTGCGCTTGAGCGCCGGCACGAAGGAGCCCAGCAGGTCCTGCAGCATGAAGCGCCCGGCACGGGTACCGGCGTCGACGGCCGTCAGGATGAACAGCGCTTCGAACAGGATCGCAAAGTGGTACCAGAACGCCATGGTGTTTTCACCCGGCAGCACACTGTGCAGGATCTGCGCGATACCCACCGCGAGCGTCGGCGCACCGCCGGCACGAGCCAGCACGGTGGTTTCGCCGATGTCATGGGCAACGGCCGACAGCGCCTCAGGCGTAATCGCAAAGCCCCAGCTGCTGACGGTTTGAGCGACGGTGACCACGTCCGAGCCGACGATCGCCGCCGGGCTGTTCATGGCGAAGTACACACCCGGCTCGATCACCGAAGCGGCAACCATCGCCATGATGGCCACGAACGACTCCATCAACATGCCGCCATACCCGATGTACCGGGCGTGGCCTTCACTGGCCAGCAACTTCGGCGTGGTGCCTGAAGAGATCAGCGCGTGGAAGCCCGAGACCGCACCGCAGGCAATGGTGATGAACAGGAACGGGAACAGACCGCCCTTCCACACCGGGCCGGTGCCATCGATGAACTGGGTCAGCGCCGGCATTTTCAGGTCGGGCATGGTCACCAGGATACCGATGGCCAAGGCGACGATGGTGCCGATTTTGAGGAAGGTGGACAGGTAGTCACGCGGGGCCAGGATCAGCCACACCGGCAGTACCGCCGCGACGAAACCGTAGCCGATCAACATCCAGGTGATCTGGATGCCGGTGAAACTGAAGACCTTGGCCCAGACCGGGTCGGCGGCAATCTGCCCGCCCAGCCAGATCGAACCGAGCAACAACAGCACGCCGACGATCGAAATTTCACCGATGCGGCCCGGGCGGATGTAGCGCATGTAGATGCCCATGAACATCGCGATCGGGATGGTCGCCATCACCGTGAAGATGCCCCACGGGCTTTCGGCCAGGGCCTTGACCACGATCAGCGCCAGCACCGCGAGGATGATGATCATGATCAGGAAGCAGCCGAACAGCGCGATGGTCCCGGGAATGCGGCCCATCTCTTCGCGGACCATATCCCCCAGGGAACGGCCGTTACGACGGGTAGACAGGAACAGCACCATGAAGTCCTGCACCGCACCGGCCAGTACCACGCCGGCGATCAGCCACAGGGTTCCGGGCAGATAACCCATTTGCGCCGCCAGCACCGGGCCGACCAAGGGGCCTGCACCGGCAATCGCCGCAAAGTGGTGACCGAAAAGGATGTGTTTGTTGGTCGGTACGAAGTCCAGACCGTCGTTATTGACCACTGCGGGGGTGGCCCGTCGTGGATCGAGTTGCATCACGTTATTGGCGATGAACAGACTGTAGTAGCGATAGGCGACCAGATAGATCGCCACTGCTGCGACGACGATCCACAAGGCATTGATCGCCTCGCCGCGGCGTAAGGCCACTACGCCCAGAGCGCACGCACCTACTATGGCCAGTACCAGCCAGGGTAAGTGGCGTAGCAGGCTATTATTATTTTTCATTTTTTGTATTCCAGCCAGGGTGGACAGAAAGGACAACCAGCTCGAGTTTAGCGCTACTGGCCTTAAAGGCCAGCCCCCTACGTTGGTCTAGAGCCTTCCCATGGCAAAAAAAAGCAGAAATAAATCCTCAATAATGGCGTAGGGCTACAATCCCTTCATCCACAGAGGGTTTCACCATGACCGAGCATGCGTCTGATCGCCGTCGTTTTCGCCGGATCGCCTTTGATGCCAAGACCAAACTCCGGCAGAACGGTCGGGAATGGTCGGTGCAACTGGTGGACTTATCGCTGAAGGGCTTGTTGGTGCAGAAACCGACGCCCTGGCTCGGCATCGGTACTGAGTCGTTCGATGTGGATATCCACCTGGATGCCGATACCGATGTGCAGATGCGGGTCAGGCTGACCCATGACCAGAACGGTCACCTGGGGTTTGAATGCGAGCACATCAGTCTGGAATCGATCAGCCATTTGCGCCGCTTGATCGAGTTGAACCTGGGGGATCAGGCAGAACTGGAGCGGCAGTTGGGCGCGCTGCTGGAGCACTGACCACCGGTGCGAGGGGTTAGCGCCCTCCCACATGTGTACTGCGGTGTTGCGGGCTACTCGAAAAGTGCATCCAACGCCTGCTCCAGCCGCGTCACTGCAATCACCTGCAACCCCGGCGGCGCTTCCTTCGGCGCGTTGCCCTTGGGCACGATCGCACGCTTGAAGCCGTGTTTGGCCGCTTCCTTCAAACGCTCCTGACCGCTGGGCACCGGGCGCACCTCGCCCGACAGGCCAACTTCGCCGAACACCAGCAGGTCGTGGGGCAGCGGCCGGTTGCGCAGGCTGGACATCACCGCCGCCATCAACGCCAGGTCGGACGCGGTCTCCAGCACCTTGACCCCGCCCACCACGTTAAGGAACACGTCCTGGTCATGGGTCGGGATGCCGCCGTGCCGGTGGAGTACCGCGAGCAGCATCGCCAGGCGGTTCTGGTCCAGGCCCAGGGTCACTCGACGCGGGTTGGCCAAATGGCTGTCGTCCACCAGCGCCTGGACTTCCACCAGCATCGGGCGGGTGCCTTCCCACGTTGCCATCACCACACTACCGGGGACTTCTTCCTGGGCACGGGTCAGAAAAATCGCCGAGGGGTTGGAGACTTCTTTCAGCCCGCGGTCGGTCATGGCGAATACGCCCAGCTCGTTCACCGCACCGAAGCGGTTCTTCACCGCGCGCAGCAAACGCAAACGGCCATCGGACTCGCCTTCGAAATACAGCACGGTGTCGACCATGTGCTCCAACACCCGTGGCCCGGCCAGCGCGCCTTCCTTGGTCACGTGACCGACCAGGAAAATCGCCGTGCCGCTCTGCTTGGCATAGCGCACCAGCAGCGCCGCGCTCTCACGCACCTGGGACACGCCGCCCGGAGCCGATTGCAGTTGTTCGGTGAAAATCGTCTGGATCGAGTCGATCACCATGACCTTGGGTTTTTCGATCCGCGCAGTGGCGATGATGCTTTCGATGCAGGTTTCGGTCATCACCCGCAGTTGGTCCTGGGGCAAGCCCAGGCGGCGTGCGCGCATGGCCACTTGTTGCTGGGATTCTTCGCCGGTGACGTACAACGCCGGCATGCGGCTGGCGATGCTGCACAGGGTTTGCAACAGGATGGTCGACTTGCCGATACCGGGGTCGCCGCCGATCAGCACCACCGAACCGTCCACCAGGCCACCGCCCAGCACGCGGTCGAGCTCACCGGACGCGGTGGAGAAACGCGGGACTTCCTCGACGCTGACTTCGGCCAGGGTCTTGATCTGCGCCTGTTGCCCGGTCCAGCCGGCACGGCCGCTGGGGGCCGCGGCGCCGCCGCTTTCGATCATGGTTTCGGTGAGGGTGTTCCAAGCCCCGCACTCGGTACACTGGCCGGCCCACTTGGGAAAGGTCGCGCCGCACTCGGTGCAGCCGTACATGCGCTTGGCCTTTGCCATTTGAGAACCTCCAACCGAAAAACCGCGATGATAGCTCAGCGCGGCGCCGGGGTCCGGATTTCACCGCTGGCCAATCGTGAAGCACTGTTGCCGATCGGGTCTTCGGCATTCAGGTCGGCGCCTTTGGCCTTCAATTCGTCGAGCAGTTCGAGACGCTTGAACAGCCCGGCGTACATGGCGGCGGTCTGCCCGGCGCCGTTGCGCTGGTCGGGGTTGCAGTCGGTGGCCAGCAGGCGCTGGGCAATCTTCAGCTCGCCCTTGAAAATCGCGCCCATCAACGCGGTGTTGCCGCGCTTGTCCTGCACACAGGCATCGGCGCCGGCGGCGAGCAGACGCTCAACGTAGGCGCTTTCGCCGTGGTAGGCGGCGAGGATCAGTGCGGTGTAGCCCTTGTCGTCCTGGGTATTGAGGGGGAAGCCGGCGTCGATGAAGGTATCGAGCATGGGCAGGTCGCCGCGACGTGCGGCATCGAAATAGTAGCCTTGCAATTGCGCCTTGAGCGCCGCTGCGTCATTGGGCGCAGGCTGCCCGGCAACCCCGCTCAGCGACCAGCAGGCCAGCAGCGCGCCGATGAAGGTACGCATTGATTCAACTCCTCTACAAAACCCTTGTAGGAGCGAGCTTGCTCGCGAAAAACGTCAACGATGACGCGTGCATCCTGGATGCACGCGTTGCCTGGCAGATCTTCGCGAGCAAGCTCGCTCCTACAGGGGGGGGTGGGGTTAGTCGGTGAGTTTTTGTGCCAGCGCTTTCACGCGGGCCAGGTCACCTTTGGCGACCTTGGTCACGCCGGCGCCGTATTCCGGGTCGGCTTTATAGAGGAAGGACAGGATGATGTGCTTGCTCTCGTCGTCGGTGGTGGCCAGGGAGCCGCCGAAGTTGTCGATCAAGTCCTGACGTTCTTTCTTGCTGTAGGAGCGATACAGATCACCGGCCTGCTTGAAGTTCTGCTCACGCTGGATCTTCGCCTGCTGGGTACTGCCCGCCAGCGGCGACTGGCTGTAGCGCGCGGTTTGCGGCTCTTCCCGTGGCAGCAGGCGGCTTGGCTGGTAGTTCACGCCGGTGCTGGTCTTGCCGGAATTCATCGCGCCGTCCTGGTTGCCGTTGTTGACGGTGACCCGTGGCGCGTTGATCGGCAGTTGCAGGGCGTTGGCGCCCAGGCGGTACATCTGCGTGTCGGCATAGGAGAACACCCGGCCTTGCAGCAGGCGGTCTTCCGACGGCTCGATACCCGGCACCAGATTGGCCGGGGCCATGGCCACTTGCTCGGTTTCCTGGAAGACATTGGCCGGGTTGCGGTTCAACACCATCTGCCCGACTTTGCGCTCGGGTATGCCGGGCCAGATCTTGGTGGCGTCCAGCGGGTCGAAATCGAACTTGGCCAGTTCCTCAGGTTTGAGCACCTGCACGTACAAGTCCCACTTGGGGAAGTCGCCCTTGTTGATATGGGTGACCAAGTCATTCGTCATATGACTGTAGTCGCGGCCCTGTACGTCGGTGACTTGCTTGGGATCAAGATTCTTGATGCCTTGCAGGCTCTTCCAGTGGAACTTGACGTAATGCACTTCGCCCTTGGCGTTGATCAACTTGTAGGCATGTACGCCGTTGCCGTCCATTTCGCGGTAACTGGCCGGCGTGCCGGAGTCGGAGTACAGCTCGGTCAGGGTGCGGGTGGCTTCGGGAACATGGGAGAAGAAGTCGAAACGACGCGAGTCATCATCCAGGTTAGTGCGCGGGTCGGGTTTGAAGGCGTGGACCATGTCCGGGAACTTGATGGCGTCTCGGATAAAGAACGTCGGGAAGTTGTTGCCGACCAAGTCCCAGTTGCCGTCGGCGGTGTAGAACTTGGTGGCGAAGCCGCGAGGGTCGCGCAGGGTTTCCGGGGAGTGATTGCCGTGTACCACCGCCGAGAACCGCACGAATACCGGGGTTGCCTCACCGGCGGCGAAAACTTTGGCCTTGGTCAGGTCGCTGAGGTTATCGGTGACGGTAAACGTGCCGTGAGCGCCGGTACCACGGGCATGTACCACGCGCTCGGGGATGCGTTCGCGGTCGAAGCGTTGCAGCTTCTGAATCAGTTGCACATCTTGCAGCAGCACCGGGCCGTTGGCGCCCGCGGTTTGCGAGTTCTGGTTGTCGCCGACGGCGGCACCATTGTCGCGGGTCAGATTGGCAGCTTGCACAGACAGGGAAAGCAGGCTGACGGCTGCCAGCACCAGCGCATGTCGCGCCAGAACGGGCGCGCGGCTCATTGGGTTGTTCATCGGGGTTTCCTCTGGTTTTTTTAATGCACATTCAGTTGTGCTTGCCAGAGGCTAGTGACCCGCGAGTCAGAAGATAAATAGAAAAACCCCACCGGGTCGATTGAGAAAATAATCTGGTAACTCACTGAAATCGCGGGTATTTCGCGCGCGATTGATGGCACTTTGCAAACTATTTGCGATTTAATGTGTCGATAAAAACCGACAGTGTTAACAGTTGTGTCAGGCAAGCCCGCTACGACTGACTTACACTGACTTCCACCCTTCTCATCTGTAACAAGGAATAACCTATGGGCGTGATCAGTGAGTTCAAGGCCTTCGCGGTCAAAGGTAATGTGGTCGACATGGCCGTCGGGATTATCATCGGCGCCGCCTTCGGCAAAATTGTTTCCTCGTTTGTAGGCGACGTGGTGATGCCACCGATCGGTCTGTTGATCGGCGGTGTGGACTTCGCTGATCTGGCGGTGACGCTCAAGGCTGCGCAGGGCGATGTCCCGGCGGTCGTGCTGGCCTACGGCAAGTTCATCCAGAGCGTGATCGACTTCCTGATCGTCGCGTTTGCGATCTTCATGGGTGTGAAGGCCATCAACCGCCTGAAACGCGAAGAAGCCGTGGCCCCCAGCCTGCCGCCGACGCCGAGCAAGGAAGAAGTGTTGCTGGGTGAGATCCGCGATCTGCTCAAGGCACAGAACGACAAACCGCAATAAGCCGTATCGGTTTGAACGAAGGCGCCTCCAGGGGCGCCTTTTTTGTTACCAGTAGTTCTCCACCGCCACCTGGCCGGGGCGCCGGGACAGGCTCAATTGCATATCGCGTTGTTTGAGCAACTGACGGGTGTCGTCGATCATCTGCGGGTTGCCGCAAATCATCACGCGCGAATGCTCTGGGGTCAGCGCGACGCCGGCTGCGCGCTCCAGCTCGCCATTCGCGATCAGGGTGGTAATGCGCCCGTGCAGGGCGCCGGGGTGCTGCTCGCGGGTGACCAGCGGCAGATAGGTCAGCTTGTGGGCGTACTCGGCCAGGTACTCACGCTGCGCCAGTCCCTGGATCAGCGACTGATAGGCCAGCTCCCTGGCTTCCCGGGCGCTGTACACGAGGATGATGTGCTCGAATTTTTCCCAGACCTCGAAGTCCTGCAGGATCGACAGGAACGGCGCCACTCCGGTGCCGGTGCCCAGCAACCATAAGTCACGACCGTCGACAAACCGGTTCAGGGTCAGGAAGCCTGTGGCCTGACGCTCGACCATCAACGTATCGCCGACGCGCAGACGGCTCAGCTCGCTGGTGAACTCGCCACCGGGCACCACGATCGAGAAAAAATCCAGGTACTCATCAAACGGCGACGACACCACGGAGTACGCGCGCCATACCGTGCTGCCATCGGCCTTGGTCACCCCCAGGCGCACGAACTGGCCGGCGGTGAACCGAAAGCCCGGGTCACGGGTGGTGCGCAGGGTGAAGAGGCTGGGGGTCAGCGATTGCACGTCGAGCAGGGTCTGGCGGGTAAATTTCTCAGCACTGGCCGTCATGGGGAGCTCCGTTCTACAGGTGCCCTAGTGTCCCTCAAAGTCACGTGCGGAAACACCCGCAGTCGGTAGTGGCATTGTGAATAGAGCAAAAAAACCACAAGTTGATGGCTATTTAATTGCACTACTAAACATTTGGCTATTAGTCCAAGACACATCACAACATCGCCCCATAGTGCGATTGTCAGTGACGCACTACAGACGCTAAAACCCACTAAAAAAGGGCAAAACTTCGCAAAAAGTTGCGGACGAAAGTTGCACACCTGCTTAAAGAGTCTTAGAACACGACGAACAAGAACGAAAATTTCCGCTGCAAGTGTAGTCCATGTCCTACACTAATTTGCGTGCAACATTGGGGGCCAGGACGTACCCAAGTCACAAAGAACTCCATGGAGATTTTCCGATGGTCAACTGGCGCAATACACGACTCCCTAAACTGGAAGGCGAGGACAAGATCACCAGTGTATTTGAAATGGTCATCAACAAAACCTACGAGCTTGGCTTCCAATTCTGTTCCTTCACGATGAGTTCACAGCGACCCACACATCCATGCAAACCGATTTGCCTCAACAACTACCCAAATGAATGGAACTCCCTGTACGACCAGGCCCACTTTTTCGACGTAGACCCGGTTGTCACCCACTGCAAACGTTGCGTACTACCGATTGTCTGGGAGGAAAAAGTGTTCGGCGCCGCGCCGAATTTGTGGGAACTGGCCCGGTCCTCTGGCGTGCATCTTGGATGGACCCAGGCGGTCCACGATTTCCAGGGCGTGTTCAGCATGCTGACTCTGGGACGCAGCAAGGGCGAGGTCAGCCCGGAAGAGCTGTACGAAAAGGCCGGCCAGGTATTGTGGCTCTGTCATGCGATGCATGCGGTGGTCGCACAGAAATATGCCGACAAGCCCAACGCGCCTTCGGCCTGCAAATTGACACCACGGGAGACAGAAATCCTCAAATGGTCAGCCCTGGGCAAAACGGCTGCCGATATCGCCGCCATACTGTGCCTGTCGGAACGCACCATTGGTTTTCATCTCAAAAGCATCTTCACTAAAATGGGCGTCAATAACAAAATTGCTGCGGTGCTCTGTGCCTCGAAAGCAGGCTTGTTTTAACCCGCTTTGAAACACCGCATGTAATCACTCCAAAAAAAAAGTAACATTTACGGCCAACTCTGAGTGTTGACGCAGCCCCTCGGTGCCGCCTCGCAGTTCACTCAGACGGTTCCGCCGGCCGCCACAGCGCCTGTCGAACACCCATCGATTACCCAGAGCCTCCCCCGCCATGCCCCTGCTCGAAAGCCCGTTCGCCCAGCTCGATCTGATCCGCCAACCCGAGCAGCACAATGATCCGCTGCAGGCCTTCGACGCCGCCGACGAGTATCTGCTCAGCTACCTGGCCGAACAGCAACCGAACGCCGCAACTCGCGTGCTGGTGCTTAACGATAGCTTTGGCGCATTGGCCGCCAGCCTTGAGGGCCATGTGCAGGTGACATCCAGCGGCGACTCGTTTCTCGCCGCCCAAGGCCTGGAAAAAAACCTGCTGCGCAACGGCAAGGCGTTCGATGCGGTGTCGTTCATCCCCGCCAGCCAAGTGCCTGTCGGGCCATTCGACCGGGTGCTGATCCGCGTACCGAAAACCCTGGCGCTGCTCGAAGAACAGTTGATCCGCCTGCAGGGCCAACTGGCGCCGGACGCTGAAGTTATCGCCGCAGCGATGGTCAAGCATCTGCCACGGGCCGCCGGTGAATTGCTGGAGCAGTACATCGGGCCGATGCACGCGTCCCTCGCGCTCAAAAAGGCGCGGCTGTTGATCGCCACCGTTGGGGAGCGCCCGGCCGCCGTCTCGCCCTACCCCACCCGTTATGCCTTGGACACACCGGCCATCGCCCTGCTCAACCACGCCAACGTGTTCTGCCGCGAAAGCCTGGACATCGGCACCCGCGCCTTCCTGCCACACTTGCCCACGGGCCTTGGCAGTGCGCGAGTCGCCGACCTGGGTTGCGGCAATGGCGTACTGGCGATTGCCAGCGCCCTGCAGAACCCGGACGCGCATTACACCTTGGTGGACGAGTCCTACATGGCCGTGCAATCGGCCGCCGAGAACTGGCAAGCGGCCCTGGGTGATCGCGAGGTCATCGTCCGCGCCGACGATGGCCTGGCCGGGCAGGCACCGCAATCGTTGGATGTGGTGCTGTGCAATCCACCGTTCCACCAGCAACAGGTGGTCGGCGACTTCCTCGCCTGGCGCATGTTCCAGCAGGCGCGCGAAGCGTTGGTGGTCGGCGGCGCCCTTTATATAGTCGGCAACCGTCACCTGGGTTATCACAGCAAGTTGGCGCGGCTGTTCCGGGGCGTCGAGCAAGTGGCCGCCACGCCCAAATTCGTCATTCTCAAAGCGCGCAAATAAAAAAAGACCCCGCCCCTCCAAAGAGGGGCAGGGTCAAAAAACCGTGCCGCAAGGCAACGGGATGGGATGTCAGTGCGTGGTCAGGCCGGCCGCGCTCATGAACAGGCGCATCAGGCTGGCCACGATGAACAGGGCCAGCACGCTGCCGCTCCAGATCATCGCCAACCAACCAAGGCGCCGCCACAGCGGTTGCTTCTCAGCCTGTTCAATCTCGTGCAACGAAGGTTTGCCGGACATGAAACGACCCTCCTAGTGATAACCGTCTTCATGGGTGACCTTGCCGCGGAACACGTAGTAGCTCCAGAAGGTGTAGCCCAGGATGAACGGGATGATGAACAACGTGCCCACCAGCATGAAGCCCTGGCTTTGCGGCGGCGCGGCAGCGTCCCAGATCGATACCGACGGCGGGATGATGTTCGGCCACAGGCTGATCCCCAGGCCGCTGTAGCCGAGGAAGATCAGCACCAGCGTCAGCAGAAACGGCGTGTAGTGCGCGTTGCGCGCCACGGCACGGATCAGCCCGTACATGGTCACCAGCACCAGGATCGGCACCGGCAGGAACCAGAACAGGTTCGGCAGGGTGAACCAGCGCGAGGCGATTTCCGGGTGCGACAGCGGCGTCCAGATACTCACGATACCGATCACCGCCAGCACCACGAAGGCCAATGGCCGCGCCAGGTCGTGCATCTGCTCCTGCAACTTGCCTTCGGTCTTCATGATCAGCCAGGTGCAACCGAGCAACGCGTAGGCCACGATCAGCGCCACGCCGCAGAACATCGTGAACGGCGTCGCCCAATCCAGTGAGCCACCGGCAAACTGGCGATCGACCACCGGGATGCCGTCGATGAACGCACCCAACGCGACGCCCTGGAAGAACGTGGCCGCCAGCGACCCGCCGATGAACGCCTTGTCCCACAGGTGACGCTTGTGGTCCTTGGCCTTGAAGCGGAACTCAAAGGCCACGCCGCGAAAGATCAGCCCGATCAGCATCAGCATCAGCGGCAGGTACAACGCCGACAGCACCACCGAATAGGCCAGCGGGAACGCGCCGAACAATGCCGCGCCGCCCAGTACCAGCCAGGTTTCGTTACCGTCCCAGACCGGGGCGACGGTGTTCATCATCACGTCACGGTCGGTCTTGCCGGGGATGAACGGAAAGAGGATGCCGATGCCCAGGTCGAAACCGTCCATGACCACGTACATCATGATGCCGAAGATGATGATCACGGCCCAGATCAGCGGAAGATCAATACCCATCTCAATGCCCCTTATGCTGGAGGTCGACGTGATCGTCATCGCTGCCGTCATCGGCCGCCGACAACGGCCGCGCCGGTGTGCGTTTCTGGCCTGGGCCACCGTGGGTTGGCTCGATGCCGTCGTGGGCCACCGGGCCTTTGCGCACCAGGCGCATCATGTAGCCCAAACCGGCGCCGAACAGCGCGAAGTACACCACCACGAACAGCACCAGGGTGATGCTCATCTGCGCCAGGCTATGCCCGGAGGACGCATCCGCAGTCCGCATCAGCCCGTAGACCACCCACGGCTGGCGGCCGATCTCGGTGGTGAACCAACCGGCGAGAATCGCGATCAAGCCGGATGGGCCCATCCACAACGCCAGGTACAGGAACGGCCGGGACGTATACATCTTGCCGCCCCGACGCAGCCAAAGGCTGAACAGGCCGGTGAAGATCATCAGGAAACCCAGGCCGACCATGACCCGGAACGACCAGAACACGATGGTCGAGTTGGGGCGGTCCTCAGGCGGGAACTCCTTGAGCGCCGGTACCTGTTTGTCCAGGGAGTGGGTCAGGATCAGGCTGCCGAGGTAGGGGATTTCCACCGCGTACTTGGTTTTTTCCGCCTTCATATCGGGCCAGCCGAACAGGATCAGCGGCGTCGGCTCGTTGCCGATGTTTTCCCAGTGGCCTTCGATCGCGGCGATTTTCGCCGGTTGGTGCTGCAGGGTGTTGAGGCCGTGGAAGTCACCGATCACTGCTTGGATAGGCGCGACGATCAGCGCCATCCACATGGCCATCGACAGCATCTTGCGGATCGCCGGGTTGTCCTTGCCGCGCAGCAAATGCCAGGCCGCCGAAGAACCGACGAAGAACGCCGTCGCCACAAACGCCGCCGTGGCCATGTGCATCAGGCGGTAGGGGAACGAGGGGTTGAAGATCACGGCCAGCCAGTCCGTAGGGATCACGCGGCCGTCAATGATTTCAAAGCCCTGGGGAGTCTGCATCCAGCTGTTGGAAGCGAGAATCCAGAAGGTCGAAATCAGCGTGCCGACGGCCACCATCACGGTCGCGAAGAAGTGCAGCTTGCGCCCCACCTTGTTCCAGCCGAACAGCATCACGCCGAGGAAACCGGCCTCGAGGAAGAAGGCCGTGAGTACTTCATACGTCAGCAGCGGCCCGGTGACGGAGCCGGCGAAGTCCGAGAAGCGGCTCCAGTTGGTGCCGAACTGGTACGCCATGACCAAGCCAGAGACCACACCCATGCCGAAGTTGACGGCAAAGACCTTCGACCAGAAATGGTAGAGGTCACGGTAGGTATCGTTATGGGTCTTGAGCCACAAGCCTTCCAGCACCGCAAGGTAACTCGCAAGGCCGATGGTGATCGCCGGGAACAGGATGTGGAACGAGATAGTAAACGCGAACTGAATTCGGGCGAGATCTAGCGCCTCCAAACCGAACATAAGTCTTCCTCTGTCAGGTAATACCGAATGCTGGCTGGAGGCCGCATCCACTGCCCCCACGGATATGGAGTGTGGCGAATTTCAATTCGTTTCTTTTTTTACCAACCACGTAGGGAGTCAGGCCTTGCGGCCGCCAGAACAAATCCTGAAATAGCTTTGATCTGGATCAATCACAGTCAAAAGAGTAGTCCCATTTTGGTAATTGGCTTGTGTGGTCTTTTGCCGCGTGACAGCTTGCCTCAGCGCAGTTTCTGCAACTGTTTGTTACAGCTTGATGCTAATCTCGGGTTTCCCTACCGCGCTGGCCCGAACTCCCGATGCCCAATGAACCCGCGTTGCTGTTGCGTCACCACCGCCCTTTCATCGCGTTCTGGCTGGCGCGGATCTTCACCGCCAGCGGCTTCCAAATGCTCACCGTGGCCATCGGCTGGAACCTCTATCAACTGACCGGCAACGTGCTGGACCTGGGCCTGGTCGGCCTGGTGGAATTCGTTCCCCGCGTGCTGTTCATGCTGCACACCGGGCATGTGGCCGACCGCTATGATCGGCGCAAGGTGGCGGCTATCTGTCAGACCGTGCAGGCGCTGATTGCCGTGTCCCTGGCCATTGGCGGCCTGACCGGCAATGTGACCCGCGAGATGATCTTTATCCTCGCCTTCCTGCTCGGCGCCGCGCGCTCCTTTGAAATGCCCACCACCCAAGCGCTGCTCCCGAGCATCGTGCCCAGCACGCTGTTCCCGCGCGCCGTGGCCTCGTCGCAATCGGCCCAGCAACTGGCAACCATCGTCGCCCCGGCCCTCGGCGGTTTGCTCTATGCGTTCGGCAGCGTGTGGGTGTATGGCCCGACCGTGGTGCTGTACCTCATTGCCTGCACGCTGACCCTCAACCTGCCCGCGCGCCAGACGCCGCTGAACAAGGCCAAGGCCACGATGGACTCGCTGCTGGCCGGGATTCGCTTTATCCGCAGCCGCCCGGACATCCTCGGGGCGATTTCCCTCGACCTGTTCGCCGTGCTGCTCGGCGGTGCCACCGCGTTGCTGCCGGTGTTCGCCAAGGACATCCTGCTGACCGGCGCCTGGGGCCTGGGCCTGCTGCGTTCGGCACCGGCGGTGGGCGCGCTGTTGATGTCGTTGTGGCTGGCGCGCTTCTCGGTCGACCGACACGTGGGCCGTGTGATGTTTACCGCCGTCGGGGTGTTCGGGGTGGCGACCATCGCTTTCGGCCTGTCCACCTCGTTCTGGTTTTCCCTGGCGGTGCTGGTGGTGCTGGGCGCGGCCGACATGATCAGCATGGTGATCCGCGCATCCTTCGTGCAATTGGAAACCCCGGACGACATGCGCGGGCGGGTCAGTGCGGTCAACGGCCTGTTTATCGGCGCGTCGAATCAACTGGGCGAGTTCGAATCCGGGATCACCGCCCACTGGTTCGGCACCGTGCCCGCCGTGGTCATGGGCGGGATCGGCACGTTGGTGGTGACCGGGACGTGGATCAAACTGTTCCCGACCCTGGCTCACCGCGACCGCATGCATGTGCCGCTGGACGAAGCCAAGGGCTGAACCTCACCACCAGCCGGTGCGGATATCCGTGACGTTCAGGGCCATTGATCAGCGGATATTGAGCTGGGTATTCAAGGTATTTCGCGGCGCGTTGATCGACGTGTTGCTGTATTCGAACCAGCCTTGGGCTTCGACGTTCAGGTCGAACACATAGATGTAGCCCATCAACGTGCCCGCGCCATTGCAGGCCTGGCTGACGTTGCCGACCTGGCACACCGCAGTGCGTTGCCCGTTGAGTACTGCGCCATTGAAGCGACCCATCGGGTTGTTGCCCAGGCCAACCTCCATCACCGACACCTGGGTGGGCCCACGGTGCGTACACATCTGTGTGCTCTGGGAGCGCTCCGGAATCGTTTCCACACACCCGGCCGACTCGACCTTGAACACCCGCACCTCGCTCAAGGCCGGTGCAGTCGCGCCCCACGCCGGTGCCGCGCCTAACCACGCGCTGATACAAGCGATCAGAGCTAGACTCCACCGGTTGGCTTTTTTCATGCTGTCGATGACCCTGAATTAAACATCGGCGCAGTATGCCTCAAGGCCATGATTCACAGCCATGCGCCACAAAGCCAAGCCCGTGCGCCACACGGCCTCGGCTGCTGGTATGATGCGCCGCTTTTTCCGATCCTCTCTGAAACCACAGGCGCTTGGCGCAATTTGTGCTTTGACTTAGAGGTCAACAAATAACGACGCAACATAGCGTCACAGGGAGCAGGCATGCTGGAAAAGCTGTTTCAACTCAAAGCACACAACACGAACGTGCGAACCGAGATCCTCGCGGGCATCACGACATTCCTGGCCATGGCCTACATTTTGTTCGTGAACCCGAGCATCCTCGGCGAAACCGGCATGGACAAGGGCGCAGTGTTCGTCGCCACCTGCTTGGCAGCAGCCATCGGTTCGACCGTGATGGGCTTGATCGCCAACTACCCGATCGCGCTGGCGCCGGGCATGGGCCTCAATGCCTTCTTTACCTACACCGTGGTCCTGCACATGGGCCATACCTGGCAAGTGGCGCTGGGGGCGGTGTTCATTTCGGCGGTGCTGTTCTTCATGCTGTCGATCTTCCGCATCCGTGAATGGATCATCAACAGCATCCCCCTGCCCCTGCGCTCGGCGATTGCTGCCGGTATCGGCCTGTTCCTGGCGCTGATCGCCCTGCACAACGCCGGGATCGTGGTGAGCAACTCGGCCACCATGGTCGGCCTGGGCGACCTGAAACAACCGGCACCGATCCTCGCCGCCCTCGGTTTCGCGCTGATCGTCGCGCTGGAAGCCCTGGCGGTACGCGGCGCGGTGCTGATCGGCATCCTGGCGGTGACCATTGTCTCCATTCTGCTCGGCGTGACCCCGTTCGGCGGCGTGACCTCGATGCCACCGTCCCTGGCCCCGACCTTCCTGCAGCTGGATATCAAGGGCGCGCTGGACATCGGCCTGGTCAGCGTGATCTTCGCGTTCCTGTTCGTCGACCTGTTCGACAACTCCGGCACCCTGATCGGCGTGGCCAAGCGCGCCGGGTTGATGGACAAGGATGGCCACATGCCAAAAATGGGCCGTGCGCTGATCGCCGACAGCACCGCCGCCATGGCCGGTTCGCTGCTGGGCACCTCGACCACCACCAGCTACATCGAATCCGCCGCGGGCGTGAGTGCCGGTGGCCGCACCGGTTTGACCGCGGTCGTGGTCGCGATCCTGTTCCTGCTGGCGCTGTTCTTCTCGCCACTGGCCTCCAGCGTACCGGCTTTCGCCACTGCACCGGCGTTGCTGTTCGTGGCCGTGCTGATGACCTCGGGCCTGGCGGAAATCGACTGGGATGACATCACTGTTGCAGCGCCGGTGGTGATCACCGCCCTGGCGATGCCCTTCACTTACTCCATCGCCAACGGCATCGCCTTCGGTTTCATCGCCTGGACCGCCATCAAGCTGCTTTCGGGCCGCTACCGTGAGCTGAACCCGGCGCTGGTGATTCTGTCGATTCTGTTTGTGATCAAGCTGGGCTGGTTCAACGCATGACTTTTGACGCCGCAAGCTACACCGTTCAACTGCAAGACAAGGTCACGCGCTTGCGTGACCTGCTGGCACCGTTCGACGCACCACAGCCTCAGGTCTTCGACTCGCCCCTGCAGAACTTCCGCCTGCGCGCGGAATTCCGCCTGTGGCGCGAAGCGGGGGAACGCCACTACGCAATGTTCTCCCAGGACGACAAGCGCACGCCGATCCTGATCGACGAGTTCCCCATCGCCAGCCAGCGCATCAACCAGTTGATGCCGCAGCTCAAGGCCGCCTGGCAAGCCAGCGCCGCCCTGAGCCACAAGCTGTTCCAGGTGGAGTTCCTGACCACCCTGGCCGGCGACGCGATGATCACCCTGTGCTATCACCGCCCGCTGGACGAGCACTGGCACACCGCCGCGAACCAGCTGGCCGCCGACTTGAACGTGAGCATCATCGGCCGCTCCAAGGGCAAACGCGATGTGATCGGCCATGACTACGTGGTGGAAAAACTCGACGTCGGTGGCCGCACCTTCAGCTATCGCCAACCCGAAGGCGCTTTCACCCAGCCCAACGGTACGGTGAACCAGAAGATGCTCAACTGGGCATACGACGCACTCGGCGATCGCCCGGACGATCTGCTGGAGCTGTACTGCGGCAACGGCAACTTCACCCTGCCGCTGGCCACCCGCGTGCGCAACGTGCTCGCCACCGAAATCAGCAAGACCTCGGTGAACGCAGCCTTGAGCAACCTCGATGAAAACGCAGTGGATAACGTCACCCTGGTGCGCCTCTCCGCCGAAGAACTCACCGAAGCGCTGAACGACGTGCGCCCGTTCCGACGCCTGCACGGCATCGACCTGAAAAGCTACGAATTCGGCAGCGTCTTCGTCGACCCGCCGCGCGCCGGCATGGACCCGGACACCTGCGAACTGACCCGGCGCTTCGACAACATCCTCTACATCTCCTGCAACCCGGAAACCCTGGCGGCGAACATTGCGCAACTGCATGACACGCACCGGATTACCCAATGCGCGATGTTCGACCAGTTCCCATGGACGCACCATATGGAGTCCGGGGTGCTGTTGACCCGTCGATAACCTCCCTTACGGTTCCTTGCGCGGCCGACCGCCCTTCTTGCCATTGGCTCGGGCGGCGGCGGATTTGGCCGCGCTGCTTTTGCGGCCGTTGTGCGACGCCACCAGGCTCACGGCCAGATCCATCAAGGGCTGGCTGGTCGCAATCAGGCCGGTGATGGAAACATGCAGGTCGCGGGCTTCACAGCACAGCGCCTTGCCGCCAAAGCCGACCTCCAATTGCTCGAAGTCCTGCGCGGAAAACCCTTCGAACTCCGGAAGACCGGCCACCGGCAACATGATGCGACTGCCATCGCTGAAGCCGATGGAGATGCAGTCATCCTCGTAACGCACCGAGCAGGCATTGGCGTACACACGCTTCAGTTTGCGCCCCCGCACTATGGCCTTATCGATATCGGCCTCAGTGATCGGTACATCGGGCAAGGTTTTGGCTTTTACGATTTTCATAGATCAATCTCCACACAATCTGGCGCCCTGACCAGATTCAAAAGGGTTCGCTGCCCCGCCACATCGTGTCGGGCGTTTGCAATCACATAGACGCCACGCCGAATGATCAACCCCGGCACCACCTCGTCGGCGTCCCAATCCCAGGAATGGTTCTCCAGGCAAACCGTTTGCAGTTTTTCCCACCAGATCCTTCGTACACGAGCCAGGACGTGTCGCTGCATCAACGTCTGGCGAATGCCCTCCAGAATCCCGGGGGGTGGCCGCCGCCGTTCGGGGTCTACATCCCAAAGCTCCACTCGCCCATCCAGAAAGCTGAAACGAAAACGCGCATCCCATTGCTTTCCCCTGACATGCACGTGAGGCGGGCAATGCTCATCCCTGAGAAACACCGCAATCACATGTCCTTTGTAAGTGCCTACTTTCATCGTAACCCATCCGTTAGGTTATTTTCCGCCGGGTAACACTTTTCCATACATCACCCGACAACCGGCTCCTTGATCAGGGCGTTTTTCACAGCGTAGTAACAGCGGGCAAACCGTCGAATACGGTCTTGTAACGACTCATGGCAGCACCTGGAAATGCCCGGTCTCACTGATTAACGGTTCGATAATCGAACACATCTACCGCCATCGATTGACCAAATTAACCATTCAGTACATTTTATCCGCACAACGAACAATAACTGTGGAGATCCCCTTATGCCGCCCATCGTGCTGGTGCTCAACGGCCCCAACCTCAACCTGCTCGGCACCCGTGAGCCCGCCACCTATGGCCATGAAACCCTGGCCGACATCGCCGCGCTGTGTGGCCGCAGTGCCGAGCAACTGGGGCTGACCATCGAATTTCGCCAAACCAACCACGAAGGCGAATTGCTCGACTGGATTCACGGCGCCCGCGCCCGTTGCGCCGGTATCGTGATCAACCCGGCGGCCTGGACCCACACCTCGGTGGCGATTCGCGATGCGCTGGTGGCCAGTGAAGTGCCGGTGATCGAGGTGCATTTATCCAACGTGCATGCGCGCGAGCCGTTTCGTCATCACTCGTTCGTGTCGCCCATCGCCAAGGCGGTACTCGCCGGGTTTGGCAGCCACGGCTATCACCTGGCCCTGGAACATTTCAGCCGCACGGTGAAAGGATGAGCCCGATGAAACCGCGCGTCCTCGCCGGCCTGATCGGCGCCGGCATCCAGGCCTCCCGCACGCCCGCCCTGCATGAACAGGAAGGTGACGCCCAAGGCCTGCGCTACCTGTATCGCCTGATCGACCTGGAACCGCTGCAGCTGGACATCAATGCCCTGCCCGACCTGCTGCAGGCCGCCGAGCAGATGAACTTCACCGGGTTGAACATTACCTACCCGTGCAAGCAGGCGATCCTGCCTTTACTCGATGAATTGTCCGACGAGGCCCGGGGCATTGGGGCGGTCAACACCGTGGTGTTCAAAGCGGGCAAACGCATCGGCCATAACACCGACTGCCTGGGGTTCGCCGAAGGTTTCCGACGCAACTTGCAGGATGTCGTTCGGCGACGCGTGGTCCAGATGGGTGCCGGCGGCGCAGGCGCGGCGGTGGCCCATGCGCTGCTGGCGGAAGGCGTTGAGCACTTGAGCATTTTCGATGTGGACGCCAGCCGTGCCCAGGACCTGGCGGATAACCTCGCACACTGTTTCGGCCCGGGACGGGCCCAGGTCGGCACCCATCTGGAAAACGCCATGGCCGAGGCCGACGGGTTAGTGAACACCACGCCGATGGGCATGGCCAAACTGCCCGGCACGCCCGTGCCGCCGGCCTTGCTGCACGCGCAATTGTGGGTCGCGGAAATCGTGTATTTCCCACTGGAAACCGAACTGCTGCGCAACGCGCGCGCCTTGGGTTGCCGCACTCTGGATGGCGGCAACATGGCAGTATTTCAGGCGGTGAAGGCGTTCGAATTGTTCAGTGGCGTGGTGCCGGATGCACACAGGATGTTGGCACACTTCCAGAGCATGAAGAGCTGACGGCCGAAACCGCATCCAAATGTGGGAGGGAGTTTGCCCCTCCCACCGTGAATCCGCGCCAACCTCAGGTTTGCAGGTAACGCAGCACCGACTCGCAAATCATCTGTCGATGCCGCTGCTTAACGGCCTCGTCCGACAGTTCGATCTGAAAAATCTCACTGAACGTATGGCGGTTGGATACGCGATAAAAACAGAATGAGTTGATCAGCAGGTGAACGTCCAGCGGCTCCAGCCCCTCGCGGAACAGCCCCATTTCGGCGCCACGGCGCAAGGTCGTGCCCAGCGCATCCAGGATGTTGCTGTTCATCGCCTTGATTGAATCGGAGCGCTTCACGTACTCGGCATTGTGGATATTTTCGATGCAGACGATACGCACGAAATCCACGTTCCGGTCGTGGTGATCGAAGGTGAATTCCACCAGCCGACTGATCGCTTCGCGCGGTTCCAGGGCCGTGAGGTTCATGCGTGATTCGGTGTTGCGGATATCGCCGTAGAGCTTCTCCAGCACCTCGACGTACAACTGCTCCTTGCTGCCGAAGTAGTAATAGATCATGCGTTTGGAGGTGTGGATACGCTCGGCGATCGCATCCACGCGAGCGCCGGACAGGCCCTGCTGAACAAACTCGACAATGGCTTCTTGCAGTATGTTTTCGCGGGTCTTTTCCGGGTTGTTCTTGCGACTCTTGCGCGGTGCGTCTGACACTGCGGAGAGATCGGGAGTCAAGGTCATGGTGCGCTCACGGCCGTTTTTTATTGTGCAGGCCGCGATTATGGGCCGCGGCGCGCCCCGAAGGAAGCACCGGCCCTGCCGTCACAACCGTGCCTGGCGTACCGCACCACTGCGCGACTTGGCCATCGCCGCCAGACGCACCGCCACATTGGCCGCACCGTAGCCGGCGTAGCCATGCTTGCGCTGGATAATCTCGAAGAAAAACCGCCCTTCGAACGGCTCGGTGTACACATGAAACAACTCACCGCCCTGGGCGTCGCGGTCGTACAGCACGTTGTAGTACGCCAGCTCGCTGAGGAACTCGTCGTCGAAATCGAAGCGCGCCGCCAGGTCGTCGTAGTAGTTGAGCGGGATATCCAGCAGCGGCACACCCGCCTCCTTGGCCCGGCGCACTTCGGCGAAAATATCCGTGCAGTCGAAGGCAATGTGATGCACACCCGAGCCGCGATAGCTCGACAGCGCGTGGGAAATCGCGGTATTGCGGTTTTCGGAAATATTCAGCGGCAAACGAATCGAGCTGCAACGGCTGCGCAGCGCACGGCTTTTCACCAGGCCATACGGATCAGGCAGCACCACTTCGTCATCGGCCTCGAAATCCAGCAAGCTCTTGTAGAACAGCACCCAGCTGTCGAGGCTGTCGGCAGGCAAGGCCATCGCCATGTGGTCGATGCGCAAAAGCCCGCCGCTGGTGGCAGCGGCCGGTTGCAGATTGAAATCGGTGTCGTATACGCCTTCGCTTGGGTCCACCAGGTAAATCAGGCTACCGTCCGGCGCGCGCACCGCCGCCAATTCCAGTTCATTCGGCCCGACCAGGCCACGATACGGCTGGCCCTTGTAGGCCACCGCCCGTTCCAGGGCCTTGGCGCTGTCCTTGACCCGAATCGCGGTGGCGCACAGCGACGGCCCATGCGCCTCGAAAAAGTTGTGGGCGAAGGAGTAGGGCTCGCAGTTGAGGATCAGGTTGATATCGCCCTGACGCAGCAGGCTGACGCTCTTGGAGCGATGCTGGCCGGCCTTGACGAAGCCCAGGCGCTCCAGCCATTGGGTCAGCTTGGCGCCAAGGTCTTCGTCCACGGCAAACTCAAGGAACTCGATGCCGTCGTATTCGCTGGCGGGCGGGGTTTCGAAGAGAATATCCAGCGGTGCGGCAGGGCGTTCCTGCGCCAGGCGTTGGCGGGTTTTCTCTTCCAGGTAGAGCAGCGAGCGCAGGCCGTCCGCCGCGTTGGCTCGGGTTGGCGCGGCACGGAAGCCGTCGTTGAAGATTTCCAGGGACAGCGGCCCGGTATAGCCGCTCTTGATGATCGGCGCGAGAAAACCCGCCAGGTCGAATTCGCCTTGGCCGGGGAAGCAACGGAAGTGTCGGCTCCACTCCAGCACATCCATGGCCAGGATCGGTGCATCGGCCATCTGCACAAAGAAGATCTTGTCGCCGGGGATCTCGGCGATGGCGCTCGGGTCGCCCTTGAGCGACAGGGTGTGGAAGCTGTCGAGCAACACCCCGAGGCTCGGGTGATCGACCTGACGCACCAGGTTCCACACCTGCTGCCAAGTGTTCACATGCCGGCCCCAGGCCAGCGCTTCATAGCCGATGCGCAAGCCACGGCGGCCGGCGCGTTCGGCGAGCAGGCTGAGGTCATCGAGTAGAATACGTTCATCGCCCACGCAATCGGCCGAGGCGTTGCTGCACACCAGCACCAGGTCGGTGCCCAGCTCGTGCATCAGGTCGAACTTACGCTCGGCGCGCTCCAGGTTGCGCGCCAGACGGTCGCGGCGGCAGCCTTCAAAGTCGCGGAACGGCTGAAACAAGGTGATGACCAGGCCCAAGTCAGTGCATATTTGCCTGACTTCCCGCGGGCTGCCGTCGTAATACAACAGGTCGTTCTCGAAGATCTCGACCCCATCAAACCCGGCGGCAGCAATGGCTTCGAGCTTTTCCGGCAGGGTGCCGCTCAAGGAAACAGTGGCGATGGAACGTTGCATGGGGCGACTCCCGGCAATTGTTATTTACAGTAAATTATTCGCCCCCTAGCCTAATGCAGCAATTGAAATGTACGAACCAGTTAGTTTTCAGGGCGATTATCGAACACAATGGGCATTGGCGAATTGACGATTTTTTAGCCACTGCGCACCATCGATTCCGTAACAAAACCCAGAACACACCATAAAAATTTCAAAAACGGGTAAACCCTCATGCCTTCGCAAAACTCAGTCCTGGCTGCGCGCCCGGCCAACCCGCACGCCGGCATCGGCGACAAGATCCGCGGTGCAATGGCCGTCGGTAAAACTCGCTGGGGCATGCTGGCCCTGGTGTTCTTCGCGACCACACTCAACTACATCGACCGCGCCGCCCTCGGCGTGATGCAACCGATCCTGGCCAAAGAAATGAGCTGGACGGCGATGGACTACGCCAACATCAACTTCTGGTTCCAGGTCGGCTACGCGATTGGCTTTGTGCTGCAAGGCCGGCTGATCGACCGCGTAGGTGTCAAGCGCGTGTTCTTCTGCGCGGTGCTGCTGTGGAGCGTGGCTACCGGCGCCCACGGCCTGGCCACCTCGGCCGTCGGCTTCATGGTTTGCCGCTTTATCCTCGGGCTGACCGAGGCCGCCAACTACCCGGCCTGCGTCAAGACCACCCGCCTGTGGTTCCCTGCCGGCGAGCGCGCAGTGGCCACCGGCATCTTCAACGCCGGTACCAACGTCGGCGCGATGATGACGCCGATGCTGCTGCCGTTGATCCTGCATGTGTGGGGCTGGCAAGCGGCGTTCCTGTGCATGTCGGCACTCGGTGGGATCTGGCTGCTGTTCTGGGGTTTGAAGTACTACAACCCGGAAGAGCATCCGACGGTTAAGCAATCCGAATTGGACTACGTGCAACGGGAAGTCGAACCGGAACAGCCCCGTGTCCCCTTCAGCCGTATCCTGCGCATGCGCGGCACTTGGGCCTTCGCCATCGCCTACTCGCTGACCGCACCGGTGTTCTGGTTCTACCTGTACTGGCTGCCGCCGTTCTTGAACCAGCAATACAACCTGGGCATCAACGTCACGCAGATGGGTATCCCGCTGATCATCATTTACCTGACCGCCGACTTCGGCAGCGTGGGCGGTGGGATTCTGTCGTCGTTCCTGATCGGCCGCGGGATGAATTCGATCAAGGCGCGGCTGCTGTCGATGCTGCTGTTCGCCTGCTGCATCATCGGGGTGATCATGGCCGCCGGCTCCAGCCAGTTGTGGGTCGCGGTGTTCGCCATCTCCCTGGCGATTGGCGCACACCAGGCCTGGACCGCCAACATCTGGAGCCTGGTGATGGACTACACGCCCAAGCACATGATGAGTACGGTATTCGGCTTCGGCGGCATGTGCGCGGCCATCGGCGGCATGTTCATGACCCAGATTGTCGGCCACATCCTGACCGTGACGAACAACAACTACACCGTGCTGTTCACCCTGATCCCGGCGATGTACTTCATCGCGCTGACCTGGATGTACTTCATGGCACCGCGCAAGATTCCCAGGGTCGACGCCTGATTCAGCGCCGCCGCTGCTGCCAGGCAGCGGCCAACCCGCTCATGCAGATCACCCCGATGCCGACCACCGTGGTCAGGTCGGGGGTATGCGCAAACACCAGCCAGCCCAACACGCCCGCAAACACGATCTGGCAATAGCCGAACGGCGCCAGCAAGGCCGGCGCCGCGAAGCGGAAGGCCTGGGTCAGCAGCAAGTGCGCGGTCATCCCGCAGGTGCCCAACGCCAGCATCAACACGCCGTGCCACAGGGTTGGCACTTGCCAGAAGAACGGCACCATCGCACTCATCACCAAGGTATTGCACAGGCCGGCGAAGAAGTTACTGGTGGTGGGCGTGTCGTATTGGCTGAGGATGCGCGTGAGCAGTTGGTAGAAGCAGAAGAACAATGCCGAGCACAGCGGCAGCAGCACCGCCGGGGTGAACAGTTCACCGCCCGGGTGGATGATCACCAGCACCCCGACAAACCCGCAGATCACCGCCAGCCATTGGCCACGCGTCACGTGTTCACCGAGCAGAGGCACCGACAGCGCCGTCACCAGGATCGGCGCGAGGAAGTTCACTGCGGTGGCTTCCGCCAGCGGGATGTAATGCAGCGCGGCGGTAAAAAACAGGCTGGTGCCCAACAGGCACAAGGCCCGCACCACCTGCATCCCCGGCCGCTTGCTGCGCAGCACGCGCAAGCCCGATTGCGGCAGGAAAATCCCGGCCATCAACAAGGTATGCACCAGGTAACGCGCCCACACCACCATCACGATCGGGTAGAACCCGGCCAGGAATTTGGACAAGGCGTCGTGGCTGGAGAACAGAAAAGTCGCCACCACAATCAGCAGAATGCCTTTGAAGGGATGGTTGACGCCGGAAAGTGGGGTGCTGACAGTCATTGAATTCTCTTGCGTGGCGGGCTGAACGCGGTAGTACTCAACCCGTTAATCTAGCAGTCGGGCATGCGTCTGCCCCAAGAGCATAACCAAACACAGTGCGAACAGCGCACTAAATCACTGCAATCGAGTCCAACGCTGCACGTTCGCCCCGGCGTTGCACACTTTTTAACCAAGGCCTTGCCGCTATGAAAAAAACTGTCTTTCTTCTGTCTACCCTTGCCCTGCTCGCCGCGTGCAACCAAGAGTCCAAGGCGCCCGCCAAACCGGCGCCGCCTTCCGTGCAAGCGACCCTGGTACCGCAAACCCCACCCACCGACAGTTGGGTCGGCAAATGGATCGGCGTCGAAGGCTTGCACCTGACCATCGCCAAGGACGACAGCATCGGCCGTGGCCACTACCTTCTTACCATGCAATACGGCCTCGACGCCGACGCCGCCGGCACCTTCAAAGGTGAAGCGGCCGAAGACGGCATCGCCTTCACCCGCCCCGATGGCCCGCAACAGCTGCGCGCCGGTGACGGTGCGGCAACCGGGTTGAAGTGGCTGGCGGATAAAAAGAACTGCCTGATCGTCGCCACCGGCGAAGGCTATTGCCGTTAATCACGACCATAATCAATCACGCTTAGCACACAGAGGATTGCCCCATGCTATGGAAAAAAGGCCGACGCAGCGACAACGTGGTGGATGCCCGCGATGACAGTGGCGGTGGTGGTGGTGGCATGCGTTTTGGCGGCGGCAAGGGCCTGAGCCTGACCGCGATTGTGTTGATCGTCGGCATCGGCTGGCTGACCGGCCAGGACCCGCTGCAGATCCTCGGCCAATTGACCGGCCAGTTGGAGCAGGCGCCCTCGGTGAGCACCCCGTCGCGCCAGGCGCCGCCGGCCAATGATGAGCAGACCGACTTTGTCCGTGCGGTGCTCGGCGATACCGAAGACACCTGGGCCCAGGTGTTCCAGGAAAACGGCTTGGCCTACAAGAACCCGAAACTGATTCTGTTCCGTGGCCGGGTCAATTCCGCCTGCGGTGGCGCCACGTCCGCCAGCGGCCCGTTCTATTGCCCGGCGGATCAGCAGGTGTACCTGGACCTGGATTTCTTCCGGGAAATGTCGCAACGCTTCCAGGCCGCCGGCGATTTTGCCCAGGCCTACGTGATCGCCCACGAAGTCGGGCACCACGTGCAGACCTTGCTCGGCATCTCGTCGAAGATCCAGGTTGCGCGCCAGCAAGGCCGGCAGATGCAAGGCGACGGCGGCCTGCTGGTGCGCCAGGAGCTACAGGCCGACTGCTTTGCCGGCGTGTGGGCCAACCGCGCGCAAAAACGCCTGAACTGGCTGGAACCCGGCGATATCGAAGAAGCGCTGAATGCGGCCAACGCGATTGGCGATGACCGTTTGCAGCAACAGGGCCAGGGCCGTGTCGTGCCGGACTCGTTTACCCACGGCACCTCGGCGCAGCGCGTGCGTTGGTTCAAGACCGGCTTTGCCCAAGGCCAGATCACTCAATGCGACACCTTCGCGGCCAAGAGTCTTTAAATGCATACGCGATTGCGAATGCTGCTGGGTGTGCTGGTCGCCTGCAGCGCCTCCACCTGGGCCGCCGAGCAGGGGGTCAAGGCGGTCAGCCCCGAGCGCTTTCACCTGCCGGCCGGCGACCTCAGCCTCGGCTTGAGCCAGGACTGGAGTAACCCCCTGCCCAACGTCACCCGTGCGTTGATCATCGTGCATGGTCGCCTGCGCAACGCACAGACCTACCTGCAGAGCGCTGAAGACGCCGCCGAACATGCCGGGGTTGGCGGCACGACGCTGGTGGTCGCGCCGCAGTTTCTCAATGACTCGGACGTGAAACGCCATCACCTGGCCCCGCAAGTGCTGCGCTGGAACGGCAATGACTGGATGGCCGGCGAGCCCTCCACGGGCCCCGGCCAGGTCAGTTCCTACGGCGCCCTGGACCAGATTATCGAGCACCTGGGCAACCGCACCGTGTTCCCGGCACTGAAAGAGATTGTGGTGGCCGGCCATTCCGGCGGCGGCCAGGTGGTGCAGCGCTTCGCGCTCACCGGCCATGCTCAACCGAGCCTGCAAAGCGCGGGCATCCGCCTGCGCTATGTGGTGGCCAACCCGTCGTCCTACGCCTACTTCAGCCCGCAGCGCCCGGTGCCGTTCAAGGTCGCCGACTGCCCTGGCTTCAATGACTGGAAGTACGGCATGCAACACCTGCCCGCCTATGCCAAGGGGCAAAGCGCCGAGCAACTGGAACAGGCCTATGTGTCGCGTGACATCACCTACCTGCTGGGCCGGCAAGACACCGACCCGAACCACCCGGCGCTGGATAAAAGCTGCGAAGCCGAGACCCAGGGCGCGTACCGCCTGATTCGCGGGCACAACTATTTCGACTACCTCAAGCAGCGCCACCCGCAACTGACCCAGAAGCTGGTGGAAGTGCCGGGGGTTGGGCATAACGGCGATGGGATCTTCACTTCGCCTGAAGGGCAGAAGGCACTGTTCTCTCAGTAATACCTGCAGAAACCGGCTCAACCTGTGGGAGGGGGCAAGCCCCCTCCCACATTTGATCTCTATTGCCCGGGCTGGATCATCCGGCGCAGTACCGCGCAGTCTGCGGCATGCCAGTCCGCCAACTCCGGCCACGGGTTTTCCGGCACGTTGACCAGTACCGTCCTGGTCCCGGCTGCGCGGCCGCAATCCAGGTCAAAGCGGTAATCCCCCACCATCACCATCGCACTGGGCGATACATCCCAGGCCGCCGCCAGTTTCAGCAGGCCGCCTGGGTCGGGCTTGGGCGGCGCATCATTGCGCCCCAGTATATCCTCGACGGCAAAGCAGTCCGCCAGGCCAATCGCTTCCAACGTCACATGCGCCAGCTCCCGCGCGTTGCGGGTCAGGATGCCCAGGCGACAACCCCGCCCGGCCAATTCCCGCACCAGTTCCACCGAGCCTTGCGCCGCGACCGAACCCAGCGCCAGCTCGCGCTCATGCTCCAGCAACCAGGCATGTTTGGCCGCCGCGACATCCGCCGGCAATGCTGCGAGGTGGGTGAGGATGTCATCCTCGGGCGGAATATCCAGCGCTACGCGAATGGCCGCGAAATCATGCACGGCCACCGTGAGGGTGCCGTCCATGTCGAACACCCAATGTTTAATCTGCGCCAGGCTCATGCCCAGTCCTTACGGTGGCGGATCAGGCCTTCCTGAGTGACCGAGGCCACCAGTTGCCCAGCGCGGTTGTACACGCTGCCCCGCGAGAAACCACGGGAATTGCCGGCCCACGGGCTGTCCATGGCGTAGAGCAACCAGTCATCGGCGCGCAGGTCGGCGTGGAACCACAGCGCGTGGTCGAGGCTGGCGACCTGCATGTCTTTCTGCCACACGGTCTTGCCATGGGGCAGCAGCGACGTGGTCAGCAAGCCGAAGTCCGAGGCGTAGGCCAGCAGGTACTTATGCAGCGCCGGCGTGTCGGCCAAAGCGCCGTCGGCGCGGAACCACACGTACTTGACCGGGTCGGACGGCTGCGGGTTGAACGGGTCTTTTTCGGTCACCGGGCGCACTTCGATCGGCTTGGGGCACAGCAACTTGTCGCGCATGTGCTCGGGGATCAGGTGGACGCGCTGCTTGGTCAGTTCCAGCTCCGACGGCAGGTTTTCCGGGCCGACCACCGCAGGCATGCTGGTCTGGTGCTCGAAGCCGGCTTCGTCGTACTGGAACGACGCGCTGCAGGTAAAAATCGGGTGGCCCTTCTGGATCGCCGTCACGCGGCGTGTGCTGAAGCTGCCGCCATCGCGCACGCGG
Source organism: Pseudomonas veronii (assembly GCF_002028325.1). Lineage (NCBI taxonomy): Bacteria > Pseudomonadati > Pseudomonadota > Gammaproteobacteria > Pseudomonadales > Pseudomonadaceae > Pseudomonas > Pseudomonas veronii. Next base: position 6,033,838 of record NZ_CP018420.1, read on the forward strand.
TCCACCGAATACACCACCGGCAATGCGGCATCGCCGGGGCGCAGAAAATAACCGTGCAAAGAATGCACGTGCCGCTCGGCTTCTACGGTCTGGCTGGCAGCCGACAGCGACTGGCCGAGCACTTGCCCGCCGAACAGTTGGCGAAAACCCAGGTCCTGGCTGCGGCCGCGAAAGAGGTTTTCCTCGATCGGCTCCAGGGTCAGCAAGTCCACCAGATCTTCCAATACTTGGCTCATAGAGCAACTCCTACAATCTATGGGGCATTCCGGGCTGCTTATCCGTGCAGCGTGTCCAACCATTGGGCGCGGGTGATGCGGTACAAAACATGCGGGCGCAGCGGGTCATCGGCCGCGACCTTGGGGTGTTCAAAATCTGCCTGGGGATCGTAATGCATCCCGATGGCTTGCATGACTTTTTGTGATGGCAGATTGGTTTGGGTGGTGAAGGCGACGATTTCGTCCAACTGCAGGCGGTCGAAACCACAACGCAACGCGGTCCATGCCGCCTCGCTGGCATACCCCAGGCCCCAATGCTCACGCGCCAGGCGCCAGCCGATTTCCACCGCAGGGGTGAAGGCGGTTTCAAAACTGACATTCTGCAACCCGGTCAGACCGATGAACTCGCCGCTGTCCTTGCGCTGCAAGGCCCACAGGCCGAAGCCGTATTCGGCGAAATGCCCACGAATCCGGCCGATCAACGCGGCGCTTTCCAGGCGGTCCAATCGGGCCGGGAAATAACGCATCACCTGCGGGTCGGCGCACATGTGCGCAAACGCCGGCAGGTCGGCATCGCGCCATTGGCGCAGCACCAGGCGTGCGCTGTGCAATTCCAGTATCGGCTCCATGGGTCCCCCTCCCTTGCCATGTGCGTGAGTGTACCGCGCTGTTAAGATCCGTCGCAGGTTCCCGTCAGAAAATCCCATGCCTTTGCCATTGATCTACCACGATGATTACAGCCCCGAGTTCCCGGCGGACCACCGCTTCCCGATGGACAAGTTCCGCCTGTTGCGTGACCACTTGGTGTCCACCGGGCTGACCCAGGACAGCCAATTACTGCGCCCACCGCTGTGTCCGGCGGACATTCTGGCCCTGGCCCATGAACCTGGGTATATCGAACGCTACATGAGCGGCGAGTTGTCCCGCGAAGACCAACGGCGCCTCGGCCTGCCCTGGAGCGAAGCCCTGGCGCGGCGTACCGTGCGCGCGGTGGGCGGTTCGATCCTGGCGGCGGAGCAGGCGCTGGAGCACGGCCTGGCCTGCCACCTGGCGGGCGGCACCCATCACGCCCACTACGATTACCCGGCGGGCTTTTGCATCTTCAATGACCTGGCCGTGATCAGCCATTACCTGCTGGCCAGCGGCCGGGTCAACCGCGTGCTGATCTTCGACTGCGACGTCCACCAGGGCGACGGCACCGCGCGCATCCTCCACGACACGCCGGACGCGATCACCGTGTCGCTGCACTGCGAAAAGAACTTCCCGGCGCGCAAGGCCCAGAGCGACTGGGACATCCCGCTGCCCATGGGCATGGGCGACGCCGATTATCTCAAGGTGGTGGACGACGCGCTCAACTACCTGCTGCCGCTGTACCAGCCGGACCTGGTGCTGTACGACGCGGGCGTCGACGTGCATAAGGACGACGCCCTCGGCTACCTCAAGCTGACGGACGAAGGCGTCGCCGCCCGCGATGAGAGCGTGATGCGCCATTGCCTGGGCCGCGACATTCCGGTGATGGGCGTGATCGGCGGCGGCTACAGCAAAGACCGTGTGGCCTTGGCCCGCCGCCACGGCATCCTGCACCACAGCGCGCAACGGGTGTGGACGTCATCAGGTTGTCATTGAAATATGGGCGTTACCCACAATGCCTGTGGAACGGCCTGTGGATAACTTGAGCGTAAACGTCTGAAAGCCAGTAACCGCATAGGCTGTAGGAAGCTGTACGTTTTTTGATCAGGAACTTGCGCCGTCCTCGGGTAGAATGCTCGGCCTATTCACGCGACCGTAGCCCTGCCCATGCCTCAGACCCCTGCCCAACACGTCACCATTATCGGCGGCGGCCCTGCCGGCCTGATGGCCGCTGAAATCCTGAGCCAGGCGGGCCTGCGGGTGGACGTGTACGACGGCATGCCCTCGGTGGGGCGCAAGTTCCTGCTGGCCGGCGTGGGCGGGATGAACATCACCCATTCCGAGGCTTACCCGGCGTTCCTGTCACGCTACGCCGAACGTGCGCCGCAGATGGCGCCGTTGCTGCGTGCGTTCGGTGCGCAAGCACTGTGCGGATGGATTCATGGTCTGGGCATCGATACCTTTGTCGGCACCTCCGGCCGGGTGTTTCCCACAGACATGAAAGCCGCCCCGCTGTTGCGTGCCTGGCTCAAGCGCCTACGCGACCACGGCGTGGTTATCCACACCCGCCATCGCTGGCTGGGCTGGAGCGCGGACGGCGGTTTACTTATCCACAGCCCGGACGGCGAAAAAACCATCCACAGCGACGCCGTGCTGCTCGCCCTTGGCGGCGGCAGTTGGTCACGCCTGGGCTCCGACGGCACCTGGCTCAAGCGGCTGGAAGCTAAAGGCGTGCCCTGCGCGCCGTTACAGCCGAGTAATTGTGGCTTCGAGGTGTCGGCCTGGAGCGAACTGATGGTCAGCAAATTCGCTGGCGCACCGTTGAAAAACGTCGCTATCGGCCTGGGAGATGACAAGCCGCGCCTCGGCGAATGCGTGATCACCGCCAGCGGTATCGAGGGCAGCCTGATCTATGCGCTGTCGGCACCGATTCGTGAGGCGATCAATCGCAATGGCGCCGCCACGGTGCACATCGACCTGCTGCCGAGCAAGCCGCTGGACAAGGTCCTGGCCGCCTTGGCCAAGCCGCGTGGGTCGCGCTCGATGAGCAAGCATCTGCACAGTCAGTTGGGGTTGGATGGGGTCAAGGCGGCGTTGTTGCGTGAGCTGGCACCCGCCGAACATTTCAACGACCCGGCGCAATTGGCTGTGGCTATCAAGGCATTGCCCCTGAGCCTGGTGAAAACCCGGCCGATGGATGAAGCGATCAGTACGGCGGGCGGTGTGCCGTTTGAGGCGCTGGATGAGCGGTTGATGCTCAAGCAATTACCAGGGGTGTTTTGTGCGGGGGAGATGCTGGACTGGGAGGCGCCGACCGGCGGGTATTTGCTGACGGGGTGTTTTGCCAGTGGCAGAGCGGCTGGGCGGGGGATGTTGGAGTGGCTTAAGCGTTGAGATCTGCGGTGAATTCAAAGCCGTCATCGGGGGCAAGCCCCCTCCCACATTTTGACTATGTGAACCCGATCAATATGTGGGAGGGGCGGTGCGACGATTCGACTTGCCCTCGATGAGGCCATCAGCAGCGCCGCAAAATCACTTCTTCTTACGCGGCCCGGTGTTGAACACCGGCACCTTGCGCACCGGCTTGATCGACGGCTCGGCAGGCGCTACCTCGCCACTGTCCACCCACTTGCCCAGGTTGCGCTTGCCGCCACCACCGGAAGCCTTGGGCTTCTTCGGCTTTTTCGGTTTCTTCACCACTTGCCCACTGGCATCGGTGTCCGGCACGCGGTGTTCCGGCTCGAAGTCTTGCTCCATCTTGCGGGTCAAGGTCTGACGCGTGAGCATCTCGATGGCCGACAGCATGTTCACTTCATCGGCGCACACCAGGGAAATCGCTTCGCCGGTGTTGCCCGCGCGGCCGGTGCGGCCGATACGGTGGATGTAGTCTTCAGCCACAATCGGCAGGTCGAAGTTGACCACCAGCGGCAGGTCTTCGATATCCAGGCCACGGGCCGCCACGTCGGTGGCCACCAGGATCTGCACGTCGCTCGACTTGAAGCGGTCCAGCGCGCGTTGACGGGTCGCCTGCGGCTTGTCGCCGTGGATGCCGTCGGCATTGATGCCCAGGCCCTGCAGCTTATCCACCAACGCGTCCACGCCGTTACGGGTCTTGGCGAACACCAGCACCTGCTTCCAGCGGCCCTTGCGCATCAGGTGGACAAACAGCTCCGGCTTGCGCTTCTTGTCCACCGGCACCACCCATTGCTTGACGGTATTGGCGGCGACGTTGCGCGGGCTGACTTCGATGCTCAGCGGGTCGTTGAGCATTTGCCCGGCGAGCGTGCGGATTTCATCGGAGAAGGTCGCGGAGAACAGCAGGGTCTGGCGCTTTTTCGGCAGCATGCGGTAAATATTCGCCAGCTCCTCGGAGAAGCCCAGGTCGAGCATGCGGTCGGCTTCGTCGAGCACCAGGGTTTGCAGCTGATTGAGTTTCAGCGCGTTCTGGCGAAACAGGTCGATCAGGCGGCCAGGCGTGGCGACCAACACGTCGACGCCTTTGCGCAGCTTCATCATCTGCGGGTTGATGCTCACGCCGCCGTACACCGCGTAGGTGGTGAGTGGCAGGTGCTGGGCATACTCAGCAACGCTGGCGTGAACCTGCTCGGCCAGCTCGCGGGTCGGGCACAGGATCAGCGCGCGCGCCGAGTTGGCGGCGACTTTCGGTCCTTCCATGGTCAGCAGTTGCAGGAGCGGCACGGCGAAAGCGGCGGTCTTGCCGGTGCCGGTCTGGGCAGCGGCCATCAGGTCGCGGCCGGCCAGCACCGCCGGAATGGCTTGCGCCTGCACCGGCGTCGGGGTCTGGTAGCCGAGCGTCTCAAGGGCGTGCTGCAAGGGTTCGATCAGGCCAAGTGTGGCGAAAGTCATGTGGTTACCGTAGGGGAAATTCAGCGCCTAAGCGGGTAAAAAGGCGTTATGCGCGGCAGTTTACCTTATTTTCGGCCCAGGCTTTCGCCACTGGGGCAGGCTGATCAACAGCACGGCGCTGATGATCACCAACATGGCCAGTGCCTCTTCGATGCCGATGGACTCGCCGACAAACACGATCCCCAACAACACCGCCACCGCTGGGTTCACATAGGCATAGCTGGTCGCGGCAGCCGGACGCACGTGCTTGAGCAGGTACATATACGCGTTGAAGGCGATGATCGAACCGAACACCGTCAGGTAGGCCAGGGCCAGCCAGCCCTCCAGCGGCGGCATGGCTTGCAGGTGCTCACCGGACACCGCGCTGCCGAGCAACAGGGCCGCACCGGCCACCAGCATCTCCGCCGCACTGGCCATCGCGCCCTGGGGCAGCGGCAGTTGCCGGCTCCACACCGAACCGAACGCCCACGAGGCGGCGGCGAACAGCAGTAAAGCCGCGCCGATCGGGCTCGATTGCAAGGTGCTGCCCATGTTGAGCATGGCAATGCCGATAATGCCCAGGATCACCCCCGCCCACTCCAGACGGGTATTACGCGCGCCCCAGAAGTAACCGCACAGCAAGGTGAACAGCGGCACGGTCGCCACGGCCAGCGCAGCGACACCGGACGACACCCCCGCGTGCTCCGCCAACGTGACACCGCCATTACCGAAAGTGAGCAGCAAAATCCCGATCATCCCGGCAGACTTCCATTGCACCCACGTCGGCGCCGGCACTCCACGCCAGCGCAAAAACGCGTACATCAGCGCCCCCGCCGTACAGAACCGAATCCCCGCCAGCAACAGCGGTGGCCAGTACTCCACACCGATCCGGATCACCAGGTAGGTAGACCCCCAAATCACATACAACGCAAAAAAGGCGGCGATCAACGGTAAGGGAAAGCGACGTGGGCCAGGCATTGGGCAGCTCTGCGGCAGAAAAAGAGAGGCTTATTCTAAAAAGACAGGTGCATAAACATAAGTTACAAAACCTGTTTAAACCGCCCATACACTTTTCAAAGCATGGTTATGAGGGCTATAAACCATGCTTTCGAAAGCCACCTGACGCTGGAGCCTTTTCATGGACAAATACGACCGCATGCTCCTCAGCGCCCTGCTCGAAGACGGCCGCGCGTCCTACGCGCAACTCGCGCGCACGGTCAACCTCTCCGCCCCCGCCGTGGCCGAGCGCGTGGCCAAGCTGGAAGCCAGCGGCGTGATCACCGGCTACCAGGCCAAGGTGGACCTGTCCAAAGTGGGTTTGCCGATCCAGTGCGTGATCGAACTGCGCCTGACCAACCATGGCAGCCAGAAGGTGTACGACGCCCTGGCCGAAATCCCCGAACTGACCGAATGCCACCGGGTCACGGGCGATCCGTGCGTGATCATGCAAGCGGCGGTAGGCACCATGCCGGAGCTGGAGAGTTTGATTAATCGGATAGCGAAGTTCGGGTTCAGCAAGACCTCGATCATTTTGTCGAGCGCGATAGAGCGGCGGGTGCCGTTGGGGCAGTTGGAGGGGAATGGGAAAAGTGGTGGCTGATCCAGCGCCATCGGGGGCAAGTCGAATCGTCGCACCGCCCTTCCCACTTTGATGGATGAACACAGTCAAAATGTGGGAGGGGGCTTGCCCCCGATAGCAGTGGATCAGTCAGCTTATGTGTAGCTGACCCACCGCAATCGGGGGCAAGCCCCCTCCCACATTCGTTATGTGTGGTTCAACGAGGTTGCACACACTCCAGCGCCCGATCCACCACTCCCTTCGCCATTTCCACCAAATGCATCACCGCCCGCTGCTGCGCGTTCATCGCCTCACCCGGCAAGTGCGCAGTTTTCACCGCGCAATGCAGCAAGTCCGCCGCATGGGCGAGGGCATCTTCTAGGCTCAGGTTGTCATTCAGGATGAAGGTGGGTGCATCCGGGGCGGACGCTTTGAGGTAGTAGTCGATGGCGCGGCGGTTGAGCAGGGCGTCTTCGCTCAAGAAGTCTGGTGGATCGGGGGTGACTTTGACCATGGTGTAATTCCTCTGAAGTAAGAGGCCGTCACCGTTCGCTTGCACGCGAATGAGGGTGGCAGCTGTACGCAGGTGTGCAAGACCGGGGCAAAGGAAACCCGGCAGACCCCGAAGGTCTCCAGCGCACAGCCGCCATAACAGATAAACGCCGACCACTAAAAACCAGGCGTTGAGATGTAGGGCGCTAGTGCACCTTTGCGAACCGGACTTGCACGTCCGATCATCGATGATTCGATGACGAGGCGAGACTAGCTACCTGATCCGAGGGGCGCAAGGCCGTGGAATTCTCTAGGAAACGTCCCGCAAATGAAAGGGATTGGTCTTGCTTGCCACTAAAACATCAGTTCTTTGTGGAGGCTTTTAGCGGTCTTCTGAAACGTCAGTAGGCTAAGCGCTACTGCTTCGTCGGACCTTTCTGGTTTTTCCCGCCAACCACCAATCGCCCTTTGCTGAAACTTACTATCCGCCTGTCATTTACGTACAGGGACTACGGCATGCAGGAAAGCGATCTTCATACAGCAATCATGCGAAGCAAGTTTGAGCTCGAAAACAAGGGCATCGATTTCGGCTCAACTTCAAGCATGGCGTTTCATATGGGAAACACAATGACAAGCTGCCCGGCAGTCATGGCTTTGCCTAATTCGCCAGGCTGGACCCATGGCGCCAGTTATCAGTTACTCAAGCCCATTCATGCGGAATCCTCGGTGCCGAGCACTACTTTTGACGAACTCTGGAAGTGTACAAAGCAACACTACGGCTTGACGGCTGCAACGGTTCTCACTGGTGCGGCGGGCATACCGATAAGCAAAATTGCCGTGGGCACTTGGGTTCAAGTCGGCTCCAGCAAAACGACGAACCTGGCTAGCCTCATCGGAATGCGCTTCTTCCCTCGTACATTGATCAGGCAGCCAACCGTGGCCAGAATGGCGAAAGCAACATTTGGAACTGTCAGGGTATTTGGCATTATCGGGCGAGGCATTCCCTTCGTGGCTGCGGGGTTGGCTGTCTTTGATCTAATCAGTATTGGTAAGTGTGCCTACGAGGCAAGAAATGGAAAGTAATCTGACCCGAGCCGAGATCAGCGAAAAGGTCATTCAACTGTTCGTCGATATCATCGGCTTCATCGACCGCAGCCAGGTGACGGAACAAACGGATTTCATCCATGACTTCAAGATCATCGATGACGATTTGACTTGCTTTGTCATGCAGATCAAGTGGCAATTCAAACTGCGCGCGACGCAGGCAGATTGGGATCACATCACCACCCTTGAGCAAATTGTCGACTTGATCGTTCAGCGTTCAAATCTGCAGTGCGGCCTCTGACGCCATCGGGGGCAAGTCGAATCGTCGCATCGCCCTTCCCACTTTGATGGATGAACACAGTCAAAATGTGGGAGGGGGCTTGCCCCCGATAGCAGTGGATCAGTCAGCTTATGTGTAGCTGACCCACCGCAATCGGGGGCAAGCCCCCTCCCACATGTTGAACGGCGTTGTTCTATCAGAACCCGCGATGCTTCTTCAAATGCTCATTGATCTTCGCCGCCGGGACTTTCTGCAAGGTACACAGCAGGTCGTGGGACAGCTCGCGCAAGCCATGGGTTCGCCGCAGTTGCTCGGCCAGGTGCACCGTCAGGTTAGCCGCCATCTCCGCATCGGCCATGGCCCGGTGAGCCTGGCCGGTGTGGGGCAGTTGGGCGTAGCTGTTGAGGGTGCCGAGTTTGTGGTTGGGTGCAGCAGGCATGAGGCGGCGGGCCAATAGCAGCGAGCAGGCGAATTTTTGCAGGCGGGTGCGGCGGATCAGGCCCAGTTCGAAGTCCCAGAACTTCTGGTCGAACGCGGCGTTGTGCGCCAGCAGCGGTGTGGTGCCGACGAACTCGTTGACTTCGTTCATCACCCGCTCGGCCGGCGGCGCGCTGCGCAGCATGGCGTTGCTGATGCCGGTGAGCTGTTCGATAAAGCCCGGCACGCGCACACCTGCGTTCATCAGGCTCTGGTAGCGGTCCACGATCTGGCCACGTTCGAGGATGACCACCGCGATTTCCGTGGCCCGGCAGTGGCTGCTCGGGGTGATGCCGGTGGTTTCAAAGTCGATGACCGCTATACGTTCCAAACCTGTTCCAACTCCGTCTAAGCATTTATCTATTGAACCGCAGCGCTTATTTGAGCAGCAACGCGCCTTCGATCGGCACGTAGCGGCTGGCGGCGCGTATCAGTGAGTTGGCCGTCAGCCCCGGCACGCCATAGGCCACAGCTTCGACGCCATGCTTGTGGATGATGCGGTCGAGCAGCATGTCGAAATCACCGTCGCCGGAAGCCAACACCACTTCGTCGACGTTAGCGGCGGCGTCCATGATGTCGATGGTGATACCCACGTCCCAGTCGCCCTTGGCCGAGCCGTCGCTGCGCTGGATGTAGGGTTTGAGCTTCACGGTAAAGCCCAGGTTGCGCAGGATCTGCTGGAATTGCTGCTGCTTGCTGTCACCACGGTCGATGGCATAGGCATACGCCTCGACGATCTGCCCGCGCGAGCTGATGTCAGCCCACAGGGCGGCGTAGTTGAAGTGGCAGCCATACGCCTGGCGCACGGTGTAGTAGAGGTTTTGTACATCGGCGAACACTGCAATTTTCTTCACCGCACTTCCCCATGACTGCCGCTTGGACCCCGGACGCGAAGGTCCGCAAAGGTTGCCAGTATGCCAGCCACGGGAAAGTTTCCGGGAAAAATCAGCCCGGGGCGGCAAAGCGCCCCGGCCTGGATGCGTCAGACGAAGGAATCGTCGTCGTCGAAGGAGGACGAGTTGTCGGAATAATCACTGTCCGCGAAGCTGTCGGAATTGTTGCTGCCCCAGTTGTCATTGCCAGCAAACTTCTGGTCATCGTTGCCCCAGTTGCTGTTGTCACTGGCAGGCGCGGGCACTTCACGGATGATTTCTTCCACCACTTGCGGCTGTTGCGAGTTGTGGTTGAACAGGCTGCTGATACCTTCCGCCAGCATCACACCACCGGCCACACCCGCTGCGGTTTTCAGGGCGCCACCGAGAAAGCCACTGCCGATGGGGGCGGCGGCGGGTTGTTGCGGCTGTTGGTAATTCTGCTGTGGGGCGGCGTAGTTTTGTTGCGGCGCAGGTTGACCGAAAGACGGCCGAGCCGGTTCACGCCAACCGCCGCCGGATGAGGCCGGAGCGCTCTGTGGCGGTTGCGCGTCACGGGAACCGCCGCCGAAAATGCTCGACAGAAAGCCACCGCTGCTCGGCGCCGGTTGTGCCGCCTGGGACTTGGCCCGCTGCAGCTCGTCCTGCAATTGCTGGATCTGTTGCGCCTGCTGCTTGTTCTGCGCGTCGAGGTTCTTGAGCGCGTGTTCCTGCACCAGGATCGACTGGGTCATGTAGTACCCGGCCGCCGGTTGGCGCGTCATATGCTCCTTGATCCGCGCTTCGGCCTGCGCGTCGCGGGGGGCTGAGTCCGTTTCGGCCTGTTGCAGCCGTGAAAACAGTCCATCGATCAGGGTTTGCTCTTCGCTGTTCATGGCGACCTCGTTAGATTGCCGGTAGAAATCATGGTCCGACCTGTGATCAGGCTCGGTCCTGCTAGTTATGGGGGTGTTACCAGTTGTTTCAATGGTCTTTACTCAAGGTTTACGTTTGCTTGCTCACGGCACCTATCGGTTAAAGTGTGCCCCTGCTTTTTTTCGGCCTGTGATGACTCTGATGAATCCGTTAGATGTGCTGCGCGACTCCCTCCGTTTCACCCAGCGCAACCTGGGCGCCATCGTCCAGCTGTGCCTGCCGCTGGTGATCCTCGAAGCCCTGCTGCAACAGGTGCTCGACCACACGCTCGGCCCGGACGCCTTCCCCGGCTACAGCGTGGTGGTGGGGTTGCTGGTGTATCCGCTGTACACCGGGGCGCTGATCCTGTTTCTCGACGCCCGCACCCGTGGCGAATCGCCGCGCACCAAGGATGTGTGGGCCATGGCCCTGACGCTGTGGCCGCGCTTCGCCCTGCTGACGGCGATGAGCACCCTGCTGATACTGCTCGGGCTGTCGCTGTATTTCCTGCCGGGCCTGTGGCTGATGGTGGTGCTGGCGTTCGCCGAATACCTGCTGGTGCTGCGCGGCATGCCTGCACTGGCGGCGATGAAGGAAAGTTTGCGCCTGACCCGCGGGCATTTCTGGCGAATCCTGGTGTGCCTGCTGTGCGTAATGACGCCACTGTGGCTGCTCAAAGGCGCCAGCATGGCCGCGTATCCCGAGCCCGCGCCGTTGCTGGGCGTGCTGATCGACAGCGCGCACAGCTTCCTGCAGCTGTTTACCAGTGTGGTGCTGTTCCGTTTATTTATGCTGATCGGTGGCGACGCCGACGTGCGGTGATATGCTCCGTGTCACCCCTGACACGCTATAAGCCGAGCCGATGACCCGTTTATTGCGCATCACCTTGCTGGGCCTGCTGATCATCGCGGGCCTGCTGACGGCCCTGATCTACAGCCTGACCTGGCGCCCCGCCGACAAGCAAACCCTGCCCGTGAGCTGCATCGCGCCCCGTGCGCCGACCCTGCTGCCCGGGCAGGCGCTCAAGGTGATGACCTGGAACGTGCAGTACCTGGCCGGCAAGAACTACGTGTTCTGGTACGACACCGCCGACGGCAGCGGCCCGGACGACCGCCCCACCGTCGAAGACATGGCCTTCAGCCTCGACGAAGTGGCCCGGGTGATTCGCGACGAACAGCCCGACATCCTGCTGTTGCAGGAACTCGACGAAGGCGCCAAGCCGTCCCACTACCAGGATCAGGTGGCGCTGCTGCAAGAGCGGCTCGTCGATCTCTACCCCTGCAGCGCCCAGGCCTTCGACTGGAAAGCCGACTTTATCCCCAACCTGCATATTTTCGGCAGCGTCGGCCGCAAGCTGGTGACCCTGAGCCGCTACCAGATCGAACACGCCGAACGCCTGCAACTGCCCGTACCGCCCGCGGATTTCATCAGCCGTCAGTTCCAACCCAAACCGGCGTTGCTGCTGACCTATCTGCCCTTGAGCGACGGCGGCCAACTGGCGGTGCTCAACACTCGCCTGGAGGGCGACGCACCCGGGCGCAGTGCAGTGCAAGCACAAGTCCAGGCCACGGTGAAACTGCTGGATAAGTTCGAAAGCCGCGGTACGCCGTGGTTGATCGGTGGGGATTTCAATTTGCTGCCGCTGGGGCAATTCCTGCGCCTGGATGCCGGTAAACGCGGGCAGTATTCACCGGACAGCGAACTGCATCTGCTGTGGGACAAATACCCGATGATCCCGAGCAACAGCGAATCCAGCGGGATTGATCGTGAGCAGTGGCTGACGCACTTTCCGAATGACCCGAGCCTGGACGGGCCGGATCGCACCGTCGATTACCTGTTCTACAGCTCGCGGATCAAGCGTGTAGAAGCCAAGGTGCGCCAGGCGGATACGTTGCGCATTTCCAACCATCTGCCAGTCATCGCCCGCTTCTTGCTGCCCGCCGCGCAATAACCGCCCCTCCCACATTTGAGTCGCGGTCACGCTTACTTGCGTGGTTTGATTCGGGCGGTGGCCTCGGCCACCAACGGGTCATCCGGCCAGTAATGTTTGGGATAGCGCCCTTTCAGATCTTTCTTCACCTCGGCGTAGGTACTGCGCCAGAAGTTCGCCAGATCCTGGGTCACCTGCACCGGCCGTCGCGCCGGGGACAGCAGGTGCAACTTGACCACCTGGCGCCCGCCGGCAATGCGCGGTGTATCCGCCAGGCCGAACAATTCCTGCAGGCGCACCGCCAGAATCGGCGGATGCTCGCTGTAGTCCAAGCGCACCGACGAACCCGACGGCACTTTCAAATGGTGCGGTGCCAGTTCGTCCAGGCGTTGGGGCAACGGCCAGGGCAACAGGTTGTGCAGGTAGCTGGAAATATCCAGATTGGCGAAATGACTGAGGCGCGAGACCTTGCCCAGGTAAGGCATCAGCCAGTGCTCCAGGCTGGCGAGCAAGGCGCTGTCGCTGACGTCGGGCCATTCGCTGGTGGTGCCGGTGTCCAGCTGGCGCAGCAACATCACACGGGCCTGCCATTGGCGCAGTTCCGGCGTCCAGGGCAACAGCTCCAGGCCTTTGCGCCGGACCAGGTTGACCAGCGCCTGGCTGCGGGCGTTTTCGTCGAGGCCGCTGAGGGGTTCGCGGCTGAGCACCAGTTCGCCGACTTTGCGCTGGCGCTCGGCGCGCAGCACGCCTTCGCGCTCGTCCCAATCCAATTGGTCGACGGTGCGTACTTGTTCGGCGAGGACCGTGTCGAACAGCGCCGGATCAAAATCCGCCGCCAGGTAGATGCGTTCTTCGCGCTGGCCCTGGCGGCTGCCCAGGTCGGCAATCACCAGCCAGGCTTGTTTCATCAGGCTATCGGCCTCGGCGAACAAGGCGGCGCGGCCATTGGCCAGGCGGTATTCGGCGCCGCCGGGGCGGCGTTGTTGGGCCACGCGGTCGGGATAGGCCAACGCCAGCAGCGCGCCAAGCCAACGCGGGTGTTCGGGGTCGGCCACCGGCTGGGTCGCCTGGCCGCGCAAATAGCCGCGATATTGCCGGGCCAACTGCTTGGCGCGCTGAACACCACCCTGAGTGCCCCGCGCGCGTTCTTCACCGGACAATAACGCCAGGCGACTGTGCAGATCCGCGCCGCCCCCGCGCAGGATGTCGCGCTCGCCCAGCAGCGCGGCGACATCACACGCAGTGGCCGCCAGCCCCAGATCCTGCCCGCGCAGCAGCAGATGGGCGATGCGCGGATGGGCCGGCAGCTCGGCCATCTTCTGGCCGTGGGCGGTCAGTTTGTCGTCATTCAAGGCGCCGAGGCGTTGCAGCAGGTCCTGGGCCTGGGCATACGCGGCAGCGGGCGGCATGTCGAGCCACACCAACTGCGCGGGCGCAACGCCCCAACGCGCCAGTTGCAAGGCCAGCCCGGCGAGGTCGGCGGCGAGAATTTCCGCGCTGCCATAGGCGGCCAGGCCTTCGTGCTGGTCCTCGGACCACAAGCGATAGCACACGCCCGGTTCCAGGCGCCCGGCCCGACCGGCACGCTGAGTGGCGCTGGCGCGGGAGATGCGCTGGGTGTCGAGGCGGGTCATGCCGCTGCCGGGGTCGAAACGCGGCACACGCGCCAACCCGGCGTCGATCACCACGCGCACGCCATCGATGGTCAGGCTGGTCTCGGCGATGTTGGTGGCCAGCACCACTTTGCGCTTGCCGGCGGGTGCCGGGTCGATGGCGGCACGCTGGGCGTTCAGGTCGAGTTCGCCATGCAGCGGGCAGAGCAGCACATCGCGGCGATCACCGAGCACGTCCGCCAGTTGCTGGTTGACCCGGCGGATCTCCGCCTGGCCGGGCAGGAACACCAGCACGCTGCCGGTTTCGTCATGCAAAGCGTCGAGGATGGTCTGCACCAGGCGCGGCTCGATGAATTCACCGGCCTGGTACGGCCGCCCCCAGCGCATCTGCACCGGGAACATACGCCCTTCGCTGCGCAGGATCGGCGCGTTGTCCAGCAGCGCGGCCAGGCGCTCGCCTTCGAGGGTGGCGGACATCAGCAGGATTTTCAGCGGCTGCTCGTCGCGAAACAGGTCGCGGCCATTCAGGCTCAGGGCCAGCGCCAGGTCGGCGTCGAGGCTGCGTTCGTGGAATTCGTCGAAGATCAGCAGGCCCACGCCGTCCAGCGCCGGGTCGTCCTGCAGGCGGCGGGTGAGGATGCCTTCGGTGACCACTTCGATGCGTGTGTTGGGCCCCACTTTACTGTCGAGGCGGATGCGGTAGCCGACGGTTTCACCGACCTTTTCCCCCAGCTCGCTGGCCAGGCGCTCGGCGGCGGCGCGCGCGGCCAGGCGTCGGGGTTCGAGCATCAGGATGGTCTGCCCGGCCAGCCAAGGCTCATTCAACAAGGCCAAGGGTACGCGGGTGGTTTTACCGGCGCCGGGCGGTGCTTCCAGCACGGCTTCATGGCGATTCGCCAAGGCGTCACGCAGGGCGGGTAAAACATCATCGATCGGCAACGAATTCATACTGGCTCCAAAGCAGAGCGGCGAGTATAACGGCGAACTGTCGGATACCGGTGGTGGTCTCCCGTAGGCGCGAGCCTGCTCGCGAAAAATCACAGAGCACCACGCACATTCAGGCAGCACGCGGTATCGTTAACGTCTTTCGCGAGTAAGCTCGCTCCCACAGTGACTGACAGGAGATTTTCCATGCGTATCGCTTCCCGTGTCATCGGCGGTGTCCTCGCCGTCACTCTGCTGAGCCAACTGACGGCCTGCGGTTCGATTTTCTATCCCGACCGCCGCGGCCAGATCGACGGCAAGATCGACCCGACGATTGCCGTGCTCGATGCCGTGGGCCTGCTGTTCTACGTGATCCCTGGCCTGATCGCCTTCGGCGTCGACTTCGCCACCGGCGCGATCTACTTCGAACCGGGCAAGACCGCACAAGTCGCCCCGGAGAAACTGCAGCAAGCCATCGGTGCCGACGGCAAGGTCGACACCGCCAAGCTGCAGACCATCATCCAGCAGGAAACCGGTCGCACGCTGCCGCTGGACGACCCGCGCATGATCCAGTTCAAGGGCAGCGTGCAACAACTGGCGGCCCTCGGCTTACAACCGTCCGCCTAAGGATCTGACCCGCTTATGACCAGCAGTCCCGAACACGCCCGGCTCTTGCGCCTGGCCACGCGCGCCTCGGTGGGCGTGGCCTCTGTGCTGATTGTGACCAAGGCCATCGCCTGGTGGCTCAGCGGCTCGGTGAGCATGCTCGCCGGGTTGACCGATTCGCTACTCGATGGTGTCACCTCGCTGCTCAATCTGCTGGCGGTGCATTACGCCCTGCGCCCGGCCGATGACGATCACCGTTACGGGCATGGCAAGGCCGAGTCGCTGGCCGGGATGGCGCAGGCGCTGTTTATCGCCGGCAGTGCGGTGCTGATTGCGTTGCAGGCATTCGAACGGATCAAGCATCCCGAGCCGGTGGGCGCGCCGTGGCTGAGCATTGGCGTGATTATCTTGTCCCTGGCGCTGACCGTGGCCCTGCTGGTCCTGCAACACCACGTGGTGCGGGAAACCGGCTCAAGCGCCGTGCGCGCCGACTCGCTGCACTACCGCTCGGACCTGCTGCTCAATGGCAGTATCTTGATTGCGCTGATCCTGGCCGGTTTCGGCTTCCATCAGATCGACGCCTGGTTTGGCCTGGGCATCGCGGCCTACATTCTGTGGAGCGCGATCCAGATCGCCCGGGAAAGCTTTGCCGTGCTGATGGACGAAGAACTGCCGCCGGACGTCAGCCAGCACATGCTGGAATTGGCGCGTGGCGTACCCGGCGTGCTGGGCGCACACGACTTGCGCACGCGGATTTCCGGCAACCACTGGTTTGTGCAACTGCACCTGGAATTGCCGGGGGAATTGACGTTGTCTGTCGCCCACGGCATCAGCGACCAGGCCGCCGATGCCATTCACAAAGCCTACCCGCGGGCCGAAGTGCTGGTACACGCCGACCCGTTGGATGTGGTGAGTGGCGCCCAGGCCTAGTACTGCACCTGATAGCCGCGACTGCTCAGGCAGTTGCCCTGGGCCTGGCGGTAGGCTTGCACCACTGCCGGGGCTGGAGCGTAGGTGACCGCTTGCGGGTCAAAGCCACTTTGCTGCACGGCCCAGCGATAACAGTCGTAACCATCCTGCTGCACCTGCGCCGGTGACTGGCCGTTGGCGGGATAGGCCACCACGTCATAACCGTTACCCTGGGGTGCTGGCTGCGGTGCCGGTACGGCGGTCGGCGGTTCCACCACCACGTACTGCTGGGTACTGTTTTCGTAGGTGTAATAAGCACCCGCCGCGAGGAAGAACAGCGCACCGCCCACCCACACTTCGCGCGCGTAGTCCGGCAAGTAATGCACGCGGATGCCATACGGCGGCGCCACCACTACATAGCGCGGGCCTTGCGGGCGATACCAGTAGCCGCCGGAGAAGAAATAATCCTGGCCACGGTAAGGCACGCGGTAATTACGCTCGGGAAAACGATCCACCATATACCCCGGGCGATACTGCGGGCCGGGGCCCCAGCCGTTGCCGTGCCCATCGGGGCGACCTGGCCAGCGATTATCACCGGGACGCCCATTGTGGTAGCCGCCGTCGTTGCCTGGACGTGAACCGGGGCCACCGGCCTCCCAATGTTGATTGCCGTCGTTGCGGCGCGGGATATCGCGGTAGTAACCCTCACGCGGTTCCTGGGTCTGGCGCACCGTATCGGGCCGCCCCTGGATCGGCAGGCTGTTCGACGGTTGTGGCTGCGGTGCCGGGCGACCCGGCTCATTGCCCTGGGGCCGGCCTTGCCCCTGACCGCCGCCGTTCGGGCCGCCGCGATCAAAATGTGGGTTCTCCGGGCGTGGCTGATTGTTCTCAGGCCGAGGCGGCGCGATCTGCGGGCGTGGCTGATTATTCTCGGGCCGCCCGCCACCTTCAGGGCCGCGTTCATGCTGCCCGCCGCCCTGCGGCCGCTCGGGTGAATTATCACGCTCGTCCGCTGTTACCTGCGCGCTGACGCTGACCACCAACAAACCAACACCTGCCATTCGCCAGATGCGCTTCATGCTCTTCCTCACTGCGGTTTAGGGCTTATCAATGAGACTGGAAAAGCCTCGCCCGGTTCTGGAACAGGTTATCAGTCACGAGAACTATTTTCTTAAGGCAAAAAGAAAGGGGCAGCCCGTCGGCCGCCCCTTGAGAACTTCGTCCTGGCTCAACGCTTATGACGTTGGCTCACCTCACGCCGTCTTGTGGACAGTGTGCAGCCTGGAGGCCGGCTCAACCCTGCTGGGGTGGCGGCCGCAGCGGGCCTGATTGGGCGAGCTGCAGTGGACTATGTCCAGGCGGTGATTCTGTTGGTAATCATAGGCGCAGCGCCCCGGCAGATGATTGCGAAGATTGCGTCAATAAACAGTGCTTGCGCAATTTTTAACCCTTAAGGGATAATTCACCGCAATAGTTACGACAAAGGCCAGCCCCATGAGCAAACTTGACCGATACGACCTGAGTATTTTGGCGGAATTGCAGCGCGACGCGAGGATCTCCAACCAGGAGTTGGCCGAGCGTATCGGGCTGTCGCCGTCGCCCTGCTCGCGCCGGGTCAAGCAATTGGAGGACGACGGCTACATCGCCCGCCAGGTCGCGCTGCTCGACCGCAAGATGCTCGGCCTGAGCCTCACCGCCTACGTGCTGATCGGCATGGACCGCCACACCCCCGAGCGCTTCGAGAACTTCGAAGCCGCCATCCGCACCCTGCCGCAGGTGCTGGAATGCAGCCTGGTGACCGGGATGGATGCCGACTATCAGTTGAAAGTGGTGGTGCCCGACATGGATCACTACCAGAAGCTGCTGCTGGGCCACCTCACTCGGATCGAAGGCGTGACCAGCGTGCGCTCGAGCTTTGTGCTGAACCAGGTATTGAACAGCACCGAGCTGCCGCTGACCCACCTGCGTACTTGAGATCGGTGACGGTCAAAGGTGGGAGTGGGCTCGCTCCCTCCCACATTCAGCCTGTGTTTCAACCGTGAAGTCTGCCTGCGACGCACCGACGCAGGTCAATGCCCAGCCCGAGCACTGCCGTATACTTCCCGCCTGCCCTGTCGGAAAAATTACCGAATGAACTCGATTGACCCCGCACTATTCGAAGAATGGATGATGACCGGCCTGGTCACGATTCTGATCATTTTCATGGGCTTCATCGTCTGGGACCTGGCGAAAAAATCCAAGGCCGGGCGTTTTGGCTCGTTCATTCTGTTCTTCGTGCTGGGCCTGGGCGTGGCCGCGTTCGTCATCAAGAGCGTGGTGATCGGCCTGATCGAGTCCGGCGCCTTATAAGCGCGCCGGTACGGCCTTCCATTGGCCCTGATCCAGGCCGTCGATGGACCAATCGCCAATCCGCACGCGCACCAGGCGCAAGGTGGGCAACCCCACCGCCGCGGTCATGCGCCGCACCTGGCGGTTTCGCCCCTCACGAATCACCAACTCCAGCCAGTGGGTCGGCACGCTTTTGCGAAAACGCACCGGCGGGTTGCGTGGCCATAACTCAGGCTCGTCCAGTTGCCGGGCTTCGGCGGGCAAGGTCATGCCGTCGTTGAGCTCCACCCCGTCGCGCAGGCGTTGCAGTTGTTCTTCGGTAGGTTCGCCTTCCACCTGCACCCAGTAGGTTTTCGCCAGCTTGTGCTTGGGGTCGGCAATCCGCGCCTGCAATTGACCGTCGTTGGTCAACAGCAGCAGGCCTTCGCTGTCACGGTCCAGGCGGCCCGCCGGGTAGATGCCGGGGATGTCGATAAAATCCTTGAGGGTCGCCCGCCCGCCTTCGTCGCTGAACTGGGTCAGCACGTCGAACGGTTTATTGAACAGGATCAGCTTCGGCTCGGCCGGTGGCGCCTTGGCGACGCGACGGGCTGCGGAATACGGGGCTTTCACGCCAGGGCGACGCGAATCGGGACGGCTGGGACGGGACATGGCAAAGGAACATCTAACGGTCAGGACCGACAATGCTAGTGGCCTGACCGCTAAATGACCATCCCAACCGCTTAGCGGAACGGCGGCTCGTCGAAGCTGCGCAGTTTGCGCGAGTGCAGCGAGTTGAGCTCGGTGCGCAACAGGTCGACCGCTTCGATGCCGATCTTCAAGTGCTGGCTGACCGCCCGCTCATAGAACGCGTTGGCCGAGCCCGGCAGCTTGATCTCACTGTGCAACGGCTTGTCCGAGACACACAGCAACGTGCCGTAGGGCACGCGCAAACGGTAGCCTTGAGCGGCGATGGTGCCGCTTTCCATGTCCACCGCGACGGCGCGGGACAGGTTGATCAGCGGCCGTTCCTGGGCCCAGCGCAGTTCCCAGTTGCGGTCGTCGTAGGTCAGCACGGTGCCGGTGCGCAGGCGCTTTTTCAGCTCTTCGCCTTTTTCGCCGGTGACGTTGGCCGCCGCTTGCTGCAAGGCCATCTGCACTTCGGCCAGGGCCGGGATCGGGATGTTCGGCGGCACTACGCGGTCGAGAATGCCGTCACGGCGCATATAGGCGTGAGCCAGGACATAGTCGCCGATGGTCTGGGATTGGCGCAGGCCGCCGCAGTGGCCGATCATCAGCCAGCAATGCGGACGCAGCACGGCCAGGTGGTCGGTGATGTTCTTGGCGTTGGACGGGCCGACGCCGATGTTGACCAGCGTCACCCCGTGGCCGTCAGTGGCCTGCAGGTGGTAGGCCGGCATCTGGTAACGGTGCCAGACCACGCCTGCGGCAATGGCGGACGCTTCGCCGTGGTCCATGCTCTTGTCGATGATCACGTTGCCCGGCAACACCATGCGGATAAAACGCGGGTCGCTGCGCAGTTGCTCCAGGCCATGCACGATGAACTGGTCGACATAACGGTGGTAGTTGGTCAGCAGGATCCACGGCTGTACATGGCGCCAATCGCTGCCGGTGTAATGCACCAGGCGGCGCAGGGAAAAGTCCACGCGGGCCGCATCGAACAGGGCCAGGGGCAGCGGGTCGGTGTTTTCCCAGTCGTACAGGCCGTCGGCGATGCCATCGGTGGCGGCCGACAGGTCGGTGCTGGGGAACACCCGCGCCAGGGTCGCGGCGGTCACGCCGGAGCCGGCCAGTTCGTCGCCCTGCTCGACCACATACGGGTAAGGAATATTCTGCTGGCTGACGCCGACTTCCACCGTCACGGTGAAGTCGTGCATCAGCGGCACCAATTGCTCCAGCAGGTATTTACGGAATGCCGACGGATGGGTGACGGTGACGCTGTAAGTCCCCGGCAGTTGGACCTTGGCATACGCCCGGGTGGTTTGTGGGACTTCGCCATGGCATTGGTAAGTCAGGCGCAGCTCCGGGTAACGAAACATCGCGCGTTGTTCGGCGTCGGGCTCGACGCGGTCCTTGAGGTATTGCTTGAGGGCCTGATTGAGCGCGCCGGTAGCACGCTCATGCAGAGCCGCCAGCCGGTCCACGGCTTCTTCGGCGGTTTGAACGACAACAAAAGCTTCGGTCACGGTAAGCATCCTGTGTGCTGACTTGCAGACCTTTATCTTGCCTGTATCCCGGCCAGACGCAAACTTTGAATTGGCATGCCTACTCAAGAAGAGCTCAGTCCCTGTGGGAGGCTGGCACACCGCGATCGCAGGCAAGCCAGCTCCCACATGTTGACCGCGTGTATTCAAAGGGCCTGTGGCGTGGACCGCGCGACAATCGCCTCAACATCCACACCTCGTGGCAAGGTGCCATACACGCGTCCCGACGACTGGCCCAAACGGCTGGCGATAAACCCATCGCTGACCGCCGCGTTCCCAGCCTCCAGCAACAACTTGGCCTGCAACGCTACGGCAATGTCCTCAGTTAGCTGCCGCGCGCGGTACTGGATATCCTGGGTGTCCATGAACGCCGATTTCAGTTGCTCGACATGCCGCGCCAACTGCCTGTCGCCATGCCCGTCGCCCAGCTCGACGAACAGCGCTTCCAGCACGCCCGGTTCTTTGGACAAGGCGCGCAGCACGTCCAGGCACTGCACATTGCCGGAACCTTCCCACGTCGAATTCACCGGCGCCTCACGATACAAGCGCGGCAGGATACTGTCCTCCACATAACCGGCACCGCCCATGCACTCGGCGGCTTCGTTGATCATCGCCGGCGCGCGCTTGCAGATCCAATACTTACCCACCGCCGTCACCAGCCGGGAGAACTTGGCTTCCTGCTCATCGCCTAAATGATCGAGGGCGCGGCCCATGCGCAAGCTCAAGGCCAGCGAGGCCTCGCTTTCCAGCGCCAGGTCGGCCAGCACGTTTTGCATCAGCGGCTGCTCGCTGAGTACGCGACCGCCGACCGAACGATGGGCGCAATGATGGCTGGCCTGGGTCAGCGCCTGGCGCATCAAGGCGCTGGAGCCGACCATGCAATCGAAGCGGGTCATGGCGACCATCTCGATGATGGTCGGCACGCCACGGCCTTCTTCGCCGACCATCCAGGCCAGGGCGCCGCGGAACTCGACTTCGCTGGACGCGTTGGAGCAATTGCCGAGTTTGTTTTTCAGACGCTGGATATAGAACTGGTTGCGCGTGTCGTCCGGACGGTGCCGAGGCAGTAGGAAGCAGGTGAGGCCCTTGTCGGTCTGGGCCAGGGTGAGGAACGCATCGCACATCGGCGCCGAGCAGAACCACTTGTGCCCCACCAGTTCATAGGCTTGGCCGGGACCGGCCGCGCCCACGGGGTAAGCACGCGTGGTGTTGGCGCGCACGTCGGTGCCGCCCTGTTTCTCGGTCATCGCCATGCCGATGGTGGCACCGGCCTTGTGGGCGATGCCGACGTTGCGCGGGTCGTAGTCGGTGCTGAGGATTTTCGGCAGCCAGGTCTGCGCCAGGTCCGGTTGCAGGCGCAGGGCCGGGACGCTGGCAAAGGTCATGGTCAACGGGCAGCCGGTGCCGGCCTCGGCCTGGCTGTGCAGGTACGTCAGGGCAGCACGGGCCACATGGGCGCCGGATTGTGGATGAGCCCACGGCAGCGACGGCAGGCCATGCTCGACGGCGGTGTGCATCAGCTCATGGTAGGCCGGGTGAAACTCCACCAGGTCGACACGGTGACCATAGCGGTCATGGCTGCTGAACTGTGGCTTGTTCTGGTTCGCCAGGAACCCGGCCGCCATCAGCGGCCCACCGGCCAACGCGCCATACGCATCGAAGCGCGGTGCAGCCCAGCCGGCACCGAAGCGGTGCGACCAGTCTTGCAGCGGCACATCGATGCGGTACAGGTTGATGCCGTCCAGGGAGGGCGGCTGGTTGGTGACGTCGTGGGTTTCGGCGAACTGGTGCAGGTTCATGACGGGCCTCCTGGAAAAAAGGCCACCTGGAGTTGCGGCCCGAATTTCAGTTAAGCACCGTCATCTCGCTTAAAAAAGTGGCATACGCGCCGAATGTCCGGCGCTTTCGCCCTCTGACGGACACAGCAGCCGACGTTCCAGCAGCGCTTGCAGCGCGTCGAAACGTACCGGCTTGACCAGGCGCTCGGTGATGCCGATGCCATGGCAGCGCTCGCGTTCGGACACATTCAACGTGGTGCTCAGGGCGATCACCGGTAACTCGCCGCAGCCGGGCAACGCGCGAATCTGACAGCACAACGAGAAACCGCCTTCCGGTATATCCAGCAACACTGCGTCGAAGGTTTCCCCCTGCAACGCCGCCAACGCCGCCGGCCCGCTGTCGACGGTTTTCACCCGATAACCGAGCTTGAGCAACATGCCGCGCACCACCAACTGGCCGACGCTGTTGTCGTCCACCAGCAACACCGCACACTGCGCAGGCGTGCGTGCGTGCGCGGGGCTTGCCGGGCGTGGCTCGGGCTGCAGCGGGGTGACCGCCAGTTCCAGCTGAAAACGACTGCCCTTGCGCGGTTCGGAATGATGGGTGAGACGCCCGCCGAGTAATTCGATCAGTTGCCGGCAGATTGCCAGACCAATCCCCAGGCCACCGTATTCGCGGGTCGTCGAGCCATCGAGCTGGAAGAACCGCTGGTACAGGGTGGCCTCGTCGAGGAACGCAAAGCCGATGCCCGTGTCGGTGACGATAAAACTCAGGCGCACGGTGCCATCGCTCAGGGGCACGCCGACCACCCGCAGACGCACGACGCCTTCGTGGGTGAACTTGAAGGCGTTGTCCAACAGGCAATCCAGGCACTGGCTGAGTTTGTCGGCATCGCCGCGCAGGCGATCGGGCAAGTCGTCGGCGACATCGATGGAAAAGGCCAGGCCTTTGCTCTGGGCGCTGGCGCTGAACTGCTGGCGCAAGGTGTCGAGCACGCCGCGCAGGCTGAACACCCTGGGCTGGGCACTCAGGCGCCCGGCCTGCAACTCGGTGAGGGTGAGGATGCCATTGACCATCCGCATCATGTCCCGCGCCGAGCCGGCGGCGGTTTGCTGGTAGTTCGCCAGGTCGTCGTCCAGGGGCACGGTCTGCATCAACTCCAGGGAGCCGATCACCCCATTCATCGGCGTGCGCAGTTCGTGGGTCAGGGTGGCGAGGAATTCGTCCTTGAGCCGGTTACTGCGGGCCAACTGCTGGTTGAGCAGTTCGAGCTTCTGGCTCGCATCGTAGAGGATCTGCGCCTGTTGCTCGCGCATGGCGTTGATGCGGTCCGCCAGGGCCAGGGACAACAGCGCCACTTCGATCGCCGAGCCGATCTGGCTGGCGTACATGGTGAGGAACACATTCGGCAGGTAACCCAGCACCATCAAGGTGTTGACCACGCCGCCCAGCAGGAACGCCGACCAGGCGATGATGAAATAACGCGCCACCCGCTGGCCGCAGTACCAGGCCTTGATGGCGGCGACGAAGATAGTCACGGTGAACACCAGCGCCAGGCCGGTGGCCAGGCGCAGCGCGAGGGCGTAGCTGGTCATCAGTGAGAGCAGCATCACCACCGCGCCACAGGCCACCAGCGCCAGCAACAGGCGATTGATCCAGCGGCTGTGCTGGGCGGTGTGCAGGAAGCTGCGGGCGAACAAGCTGCCGAACAACGCCGCCGAGCCGATCATGAACGGCGTCGCGGCATTCGCCCACCAGGGGTTGTTCGGCCAGAAATACTCCACCGCCGCACCGTTCACCGACAGCTGGTACAGACCGAACGAGGCGATATAGAAGATGTAATAAAGGTAGCTGGTGTCGCGCACGCTGAGGTAGATGAACAGGTTGTACACCAGCATCCCCAGCAACACGCCATAGATCAGGCCCAATACATATAGGCGCAGCGGTTGTTGTTCCAGGTAGGCAGTGCTGGACCACAGCGTCAGCGGCGCCTGGATCGAACCTTCGCTTTGCAGGCGCAGGTAGACGGTCTTGGTTTCGCCCGGCGTGAAGTCGACCTTGAACAAATAGTTGTTCTGGCGAATCTCGCGGCTGGAGAACGCCAAGGCATCCCCGGTGCGACCGGCCAGGCGATAGTTGCCGGTGCTGTCGGGCAAGTACAGGTCAAGGTGGTCGAGGGGCGGATAGGCCAACTCCAGCAGCCAGGTGCGCTGGGTTTCAGGCGGCTTGGGCTGGTAACGCAGGTTGACCTTGAGCCAGAACACCGAGCGCGAATAGCCGGCGTTGAGGGTGTCTTTGTCGTGGGGCTTGAACTGTGTGGCAGCGGCGGGAGCGCTCACATCGGCGATGGTCAGGGTGTTGGTCGGGTCTTCGAGCACTTGCATGGCCCGGCCCAGCGGCAGGCTTCGAGTGTCTTGGGTGAACTCAATGGCGTCGGCGAGCAGCGGTAGCCCGCACAATAATAAAATCAGCAAATAACGCATAGAGCCCCAGCGTGACCTGTCCGGTCATGTCAAAAAGCCCCCCATTCCTTTTGAGAAGACGTATACCGGCGATACAGTAAGTTGTTTCGAATCACTTTAGCATAGCTGCTAAAGGCCATTAGACACCATTGATATAATTTTTCTAAAGGCTCTAGAACAAGGCTTTCAGCGGACTTCACAACTAAAATCCGATACTAGCAAACAGCCATAACCGCCCATGGATCCGGGCAAAATTCAGCCATCGCCAGACGGCCACGCCAAAAGCGTTTGGTGGTAAGCTCGCGCACCATGAATATCTACAGCTCTCGCCCCGTTGTCCTCTGTCTCTCCGGCCATGATCCCAGTGGTGGCGCCGGCTTGCAGGCAGATATCGAAGCCCTGCTCGCCCAGGGTTGCCATGCGGCCCCGGCCGTTACCGCGCTGACGGTGCAGAACACCGTCAACGTCAGTGATTTCCGCGTGCTCGACCGCGAGTGGGTGCTGGCCCAGGCCAACGCCGTGCTCAGCGATTCGCCAGTGGCGGCGGTCAAGCTGGGCATGCTCGGCTCCACCGCGATGGTCGACACCGTGGTCGAACTGCTGCAGGCGCACCCGCACCTGCAGGTGGTGTGCGACCCCGTGCTGCGCGCCGGCGGCGGCGGCAGCCTGGGCAAGGACGAAGTCGGCTACGCCATGCGCGAGCGGCTGTTGCCGTTGTCGCTGATCGCCACGCCCAACCTGCCTGAAGCACGCATCCTTGCCGAACTGCCTGAGGGCACGGCGGACGAATGCGCGGAAAAGCTGTTGCCGTTTATCAAGCACCTGCTGATTACCGGCGGCCATGGCGATGAGCACCAAGTCCACAACCGCCTGTACAGCCGCGACGGCACGCGCCAGACCTTTACCTGCCAGCGCCTGCCCGGCAGCTATCACGGTTCGGGGTGTACGCTGGCCAGCGCGCTGGCGGGCCGGATCGCCCAGGGTGAAGGCCTGGTCAGCGCCGTGCAATCGGCCCTCAACTACACTTGGCGCACCCTGCGTGACGCCGAACAACTCGGCCAGGGCCAGTTCGTGCCTCGCCGACTGCCGCTGGATTTCTGCTCGTAACACCAAGAGGCCTGCCCGATGAAACTACGTGGCCTTTATGCCATTACCGACAGCCAATTATTGGCCGGCAAATTCCTCGCCTACGTCGAAGCGGCGCTGGATGGCGGCGTGACCCTGCTGCAGTACCGTGACAAAAGCAGCGACGAGGCCCGGCGCCTGCGTGAAGCGGAAAAGCTCCGCGAATTGTGCTCGCGCTACAAGACCCAACTGATCATCAACGATGACGCCGAACTGGCCGCGCGCCTGGGCGTCGGCGTTCACCTGGGCCAGACCGATGGTCCCCTGACCACGGCCCGTGCGTTGCTGGGCTCCAAGGCGATCATCGGCGCCACCTGCCACAGCCAGATCGAACTGGCCGAACAGGCCGCGAAAGAAGGCGCCAGCTACGTCGCCTTCGGCCGCTTCTTCAACTCCAGCACCAAGCCCGGCGCCCCCGCCGCCAGCCTCGAAATGCTGGCCCAGGCCCGCGCGCGCCTGCAGTTGCCGATCTGCGTGATCGGCGGCGTCACCCTGGAGAATGCCGAACCGCTGGTGGCCCACGGGGCCGACTTGCTCGCCGTGGTACACGGCCTGTTTGGTGCCGACAGCACCCAGGAAGTCACGCGTCGCGCCCGCGCTTTCAACGATCTTCTTAAATCTTCAGTTTAGAGAGCCCGATCATGTCCCGTTCCGAAACCCTGTTTGCCGATGCCCAGAAACACATCCCCGGCGGTGTGAACTCCCCCGTGCGTGCATTCAAGAGCGTCGGCGGCACGCCGCTGTTCTTCAAGCATGCCGAAGGCGCCTACGTCACCGACGAAGACGACAAGCGCTATGTGGACTACGTCGGTTCCTGGGGCCCGATGATCCTCGGCCACAGCCACCCGGACGTACTCGACGCCGTGCGCCAGCAGTTGCAACACGGCCTGTCCTACGGCGCCCCGACCTCGATGGAAACCGAGATGGCCGATCTGGTCTGCTCGATCGTGCCGTCGATGGAGATGGTGCGGATGGTCAGCTCCGGCACCGAAGCCACCATGAGCGCGATTCGCCTGGCCCGCGGTTTCACCGGCCGCGACAGCATCATCAAGTTCGAAGGCTGCTACCACGGTCACTCCGACAGCCTGCTGGTCAAGGCCGGGTCCGGCGCGCTGACCCAGGGCGTGCCAAGCTCGGCCGGTGTGCCAGCAGACTTCGCCAAACACACCCTGACCCTGCCGTTCAACAACATCGCCGCCGTCGAGCAGATGCTCAATGAAGTGGGCCAGGAGGTGGCGTGCATCATCGTCGAGCCGGTCGCTGGCAACATGAACTGCGTACCGCCGGCCCCGGGCTTCCTCGAAGGCCTGCGCGCACAGTGCGACAAGCATGGCGTGGTGCTGATTTTCGACGAAGTGATGACCGGCTTCCGCGTGGCCCTCGGTGGCGCCCAGGCGCATTACGGCGTAACGCCGGACCTGAGCACCTTCGGCAAGATCATCGGTGGCGGCATGCCGGTGGGCTGCTTCGGCGGCAAGCGCGAAATCATGCAATACATCGCGCCGCTGGGCCCGGTGTACCAGGCGGGCACCCTGTCCGGTAACCCGCTGGCCATGGCCGCCGGCCTGACCACTCTGCGCCTGATCAGCCGCCCGGGCTTCCATGCCGAGCTGACCGACTACACCTCCCGCCTGCTCGACGGCCTGCAACAGCGCGCCGATGCCGCTGGCATTCCGTTTGTCACCACGCAAGCAGGCGGCATGTTCGGCCTGTATTTCAGCGGCGCCGACGATATCGTCACCTTTGAGGACGTGATGGGCAGCGACGCCGGCCTGTTCAAGCGCTTCTTCCACCTGATGCTGGACGGCGGCGTGTACCTGGCACCGAGCGCCTTTGAAGCCGGCTTCACCTCGATCGCCCATGGCGACGCCGAGTTGAAACTGACCCTGGATGCTGCCGAGCGCGCCTTCGCCGCCCTGAAATAACCGGCACAGCATTCTGACGTCGCCCCCGGCGGCGTCAGATTTGCTACTTTGCTTACAGACTTTTCCTGGTTTTCTCGAGAAATCACCTGCAATCCGGCAGATAACTTGCCCAACCGGCAGAAAAACGAGTAAAGACTTTGTAAGCAGAGGTCTGCTTATTTCATAATGCGCGCTTATTGGACCCCCGAGGGTCCGCGTGCCCCGTCAGAGGTAAGTCGATTCCCATGAAACGCACCGGCCGCACCCTGGTCCTGGGCTGCCTGTTGCTCCTTCAGCCGCTGCTGGCACATGCACAAGCAGGCGGCAACTCGTTGTTAATCCCAGCGATGGGTCGTTGCACCCTCAATACCCAGCCAGACAGCCAGGCCGAAGCCCTGAGCGCGTGCCAGAAACAGGCCGACGGCGGGGATGCGCAGGCGCAATACGAGTTGGGCGAGTACTACCACGACGGCAAGAACCCCGCGCGCGACCTCAACAAAGCGTTGAACTACTTCGAAAAAGCCTCGCTGCAGGGCCACGCCCAGGCGCAATTCCAGCTGGGCACCATGTTCTTCAAAGGCGAAGGGGTGCCGGCCAATAACGTCCAGGCGTATATCGTGCTGAAAATGGCCGCGGTCAACGGCGCCGAAGACGCGCTGGACACCGCCGACGAAGTTGCCGAACACATGCAGCGCGATGAACTGGAACTGGCGACCCAGGTGCTGGGCCAGATCTTCCGCAATTATCTGCAGGAACTGCAGAGTGCGGATGGGCGCTCGCCGTTCTCGCCCCTGCCCTGATCGACCGGTGACGAGGGAGCCAGCGCCCTCGCTACAAACGCCCTACTTCTCAGGCATCGGCATCGGAAACGGCATGACATTGCTCGTGCCACGCGCTTCGCTGATCTTCGGCGTGCCCAGGCGCTCGACTTCATCGATACGCACGATCGAATGCATCGGCACAAAACTGCGCACCACGCCTTCGAACTGGGCCTTGAGTTTTTCCTCGCCCGGGTCGACGACCAGTTGTGTGCGCTCGCCAAAGACGAACTCTTCCACTTCCAGGAAGCCCCACAGATCACTTTGATAGATCTGCTTGGCGTACATTTCGAACACCTGGCCCTGGTTGAGGAAAATCACCTTATAGATTGGAGCTTCACGTTTGGTCATGGTGGGCGGGGAACACATCGGGGATATAAAAGAGGGCGCGAACTATAGCATGGCACCCGATGCACAGTGCTAGGAACCGATGGACATGACCCCTATAATGCGCGGTTCTTTACCACCAGTTGACGATTCCCATGGCCAAGAAGCTCTACATTGAAACCCACGGTTGCCAGATGAACGAGTACGACAGCTCGCGCATGGTCGATCTGCTGGGTGAACATCAGGCCCTGGAAGTCACCGCCCGCGCCGAAGATGCCGACGTAATCCTGCTCAATACCTGCTCGATCCGCGAACGGGCACAGGACCGCGTGTATTCGCAGCTGGGCCGCTGGCGTGAATTGAAACTGGCCAACCCGGAGATGGTGATTGCCGTCGGCGGCTGCGTCGCCAGCCAGGAAGGCGCAGCCATCCGCGACCGCGCGCCCTACGTGGATGTGGTCTTCGGCCCGCAAACCTTGCACCGCCTGCCGGAAATGATCGACGCCGCACGCCTCACCAAGCTGCCCCAGGTCGACGTCTCGTTCCCGGAAATCGAAAAATTCGACCATTTGCCCGAGCCGCGCATCGATGGGCCGAGCGCTTACGTGTCGGTGATGGAAGGTTGCAGCAAGTACTGCACCTTCTGCGTGGTGCCCTACACCCGTGGTGAAGAAGTCAGCCGGCCGTTTGACGATGTAATGTCAGAAATCATCCACCTGGCCGAAAACGGCGTGCGTGAAGTGACCCTGCTGGGCCAGAACGTCAACGGCTATCGCGGCCAGACCCACGACGGGCGCCTGGCCGACCTCGCGGAGCTGATCCGGGTTGTCGCCGCGGTGGATGGCATCGAGCGCATTCGCTACACCACCTCGCACCCGCTGGAGTTCTCCGACAGCCTGATCCAGGCCCACGCCGAAGTGCCGGAGCTGGTCAAGCACCTGCACTTGCCGGTGCAATCGGGTTCGGACCGCATCCTGTCGGCGATGAAACGCAACCACACCGCCCTGGAATACAAATCCAAACTGCGCAAGTTACGCGCGGCAGTGCCGGGCATCTGCATCAGTTCGGACTTTATCGTCGGCTTCCCCGGCGAGACCGAGAAAGACTTCCAGCAGACCATGAAGCTGATTGAAGACGTCGGTTTCGACTTTTCCTACTCGTTTGTCTACAGCCAGCGCCCCGGCACGCCTGCCGCCGACCTGCTGGACGAGACCCCGGAAGAGCTGAAAAAAGAGCGCCTGAACGCCCTGCAACATCGCCTGAACCAGCAGGGGTTCGAGATCAGTCGACAAATGGTCGGGTCCACCCAGCGCATCCTGGTCACCGACTACTCGAAAAAAGACCCGGGCGAACTGCAAGGGCGCACCGAGAACAACCGCATCGTCAACTTCCGTTGCGACAACCCGACCCTGATCGGCCAGTTCGCCGATGTCCACATCGATGCGGCGCAACCGCACTCGTTGCGCGGCTCTCTGGTGTAATAAATGTGCGAGGGGGCTTGCCCCCGATTGCGGTACATCAGCAGCACATGAGCTGCCTGACACTCCGCTATCGGGGGCAAGCCCCCTCCCACACTGGATCGGGTTGGATAAGTGCTTTCGCACACTGGCGCGTGGCGTTATCCTCTCTTTCACCTCAACAGCCAAAGGGCGGCTAAAAGCGACCTTGAACGCACCCATCGAACCCCATCGTTTTCTCCTCGAGCCGTTTGAGGCTCGCCGTTTCGCCAATTTGTGCGGACAGTTCGACGAGCACCTGCGCCTGATCGAACAACGCCTGAGCATCGAGATCCGCAACCGCGGCAATCAATTCGAGCTGATTGGTGAACCCCAGCACACCACGTCTGCAGAAAACCTGCTCCGCCGCCTCTACCGCGAAACCAAGGGTAGTGAGCTGTCGCCGGAAACGGTCCACCTGTACCTGCAGGAATCGGCCGTGGAAGACCTGGCCAACAACCCAGTGGCCGAAGCCAGCGTGGCCTTGCGCACCAAAAAGGGCATGATTCGCCCACGCGGCTTGAATCAGCAGCGCTACGTCAAAGAAATCCTCGGTAACGATATCAACTTCGGCATCGGCCCCGCCGGTACCGGCAAGACCTACCTGGCCGTGGCCTGTGCCGTCGACGCCCTGGAGCGCGAGCAAGTGCGCCGCATCCTGCTGGTGCGCCCGGCGGTCGAGGCCGGCGAAAAGCTCGGCTTCCTGCCCGGCGACCTGGCCCAGAAGATCGACCCGTACCTGCGCCCGCTCTACGACGCGCTCTACGAGATGCTCGGCTTTGAATACGTGGCCAAGCTCATCGAGCGCCAGGTGATCGAGATCGCCCCGCTCGCCTACATGCGCGGCCGGACGCTGAACAACAGCTTCATCATTCTCGACGAAAGCCAGAACACCACCGTCGAACAGATGAAAATGTTCCTCACCCGTATCGGTTTCGGCTCCACCGCCGTGATCACCGGCGACGTCACCCAGGTCGACCTGCCCAAGGGCACCAAGTCGGGCCTGGCCCAGGTGATCGAGGTGCTCAAAGACGTGCCGGGGATCAGCTTCACGCACTTCATGCCCAAGGACGTCGTCCGCCACCCGCTGGTCCAGCGCATTGTCGAAGCCTACGAGCGCTTCGAGCACCGCGACGACGCCCCGGCCAAGGACACCCGCCGCGATGCTTGAGCTTGACCTGCAACTGGCAACCGACGCGCACGCCCCCAGTGAAGAGCAGTTCCGTCAATGGTGCGCCCTGGCCCTACGCCAGCGCACCGCCGACTCGGAGCTGACCATCCGCCTGGTGGACGAACCCGAAGGCCGCGAACTGAATCACACCTGGCGCCAGAAGGATTACGCGACCAACGTGCTGTCCTTCCCCGCCGACGTACCCGACGAACTGCTGGATATCCCGTTGCTGGGCGACCTGGTGATCTGCGTCGAAGTCGTCGAGCGTGAGGCGCAGGAACAAGGCAAGGCCCTTGAAGCCCATTGGGCTCATCTGGTCATCCACGGCTGCTTGCATCTGTTGGGTTACGACCATATAGACGATGACGAAGCCGAAGAAATGGAAGCACTGGAACGATCGTTGCTTGCAGAATTGGGTCACCCTGATCCGTATGCAGATGACGAAAACTGATCAACACTCAACTGAAACATCAAAGGATTTAGAGTAATCGCTATGAGCGAAGACCGATCGAGCAACGGGCAAAAGTCATGGCTGGGTAAACTGACCCAGGCTTTTGCCCACGAGCCGAAAAACCGCCAGGAGCTGCTGGAGCTGCTGCGCGAGGCCCATCAGAACAAGTTGCTGGACAGCGAAGCGCTGGCCATCGTCGAAGGCGCCATCCAGGTGGCTGACCTGCAAGTTCGGGACATCATGGTCCCGCGTTCGCAGATGATCAGCATCAAGGCGCCCCAGACCCCACGGGAATTCCTCCCGGCCGTGATCGACTCGGCGCACTCGCGCTACCCGGTGATCGGCGAAAGCCATGACGACGTCATGGGTGTCCTGTTGGCCAAGGACTTGCTGCCGCTGATCCTCAAGGAGAACGGCGACAGCTTCAACATCAAGGACCTGCTGCGTCCGGCCACCTTCGTCCCCGAATCCAAGCGCCTGAATGTGCTGCTGCGCGAGTTTCGCGCCAACCACAACCACATGGCCATCGTGATTGACGAATACGGCGGCGTCGCCGGCCTGGTGACCATCGAAGACGTGCTGGAACAGATCGTCGGCGATATCGAAGACGAGCACGACGTCGAAGAAGACAGCTACATCAAGCCGCTGCCGAGCGGTGATTTCCTGATCAAGGCGTTGACGCCGATCGAGAACTTCAACGAGTTCTTCGACAGCGAATTTTCCGACGACGAGTTCGACACCGTCGGCGGCCTGGTGATGAGTGCGTTCGGGCACTTGCCCAAACGTAACGAGACCACCGAGATCGGCGCTTATCGCTTCCGCATCCTGAATGCCGATAGCCGCCGGATTCATCTGATTCGCCTGACACCTATTGCCCGTTAAGGACTGACATGCGCCGTTTCATCGCTCCCGGCTGGCCCGGCAACTTGTTGGCCGTGGTGGCTGGCGCCATCACCACCCTGGCGCTGGCGCCATTCGATCTGTGGCCGCTTGCGTTGGTCGCGGCCGGATTGTTCTATATCGGGCTGCGCGAGCTGTCCCCACGCCAGGCACTCGGCCGTGGCTGGTGTTTCGGTTTCGGCCTGTTTGGCGCCGGCACCAGCTGGATCTACTACAGCATCCACCACTTCGGCGGCGCTTCGGTGTTGCTGGCTGGCTTGCTGATGCTGGCGTTCACCGCTGCCATTGCCTTGTTCTTCGCCCTGCCCGCCTGGTTGTGGGCGCGCTGGCTGCGGCGCAATGAAGCGCCACTGGCCGATGCCCTGACGTTTGCGGCGCTGTGGGTCGGCCAGGAAGCGTTCCGGGGCTGGTTCCTGACCGGGTTTCCCTGGTTGTACTCCGGTTACAGCCAACTTGACGGCCCCCTCACCGGCCTCGCGCCGCTGGGTGGGATGTGGCTGATTTCCTTCGCCCTGGCCTTGACCGCCGCCCTGCTGTGCAACCTGCCGCGCCTGCTGGCGACCCAGCGCAACGCCTTCATCGGCGCTGGCCTGTTGCTGCTGGTGGCGCCCTGGGCCATCGGCCTGGCCCTCAAGCATCACGCCTGGACTTCACCGTCCGGCGACCCGCTGAGCGTGGCGGCGATCCAGGGTAACGTCGAACAAAGCATGAAGTGGGACCCCGAGCAGCTCAATGCACAACTGGCGCTGTACCGCGACATGAGCTTCAGCTCCAAGCGGGTCGACCTGCTGATATGGCCGGAAACGGCCGTGCCGGTGCTCAAGGAGTCCGTCGAGGGCTACCTCGGGATGATGGGCAAGTTCGCCGCCGAACGGCACACCGCGCTGATTACCGGCGTGCCGATTCGCCAGGAAGTGCATCACCAGAAGCGCTACTACAACGGCATCACCGTCGTGGGCGAAGGTGACGGCACCTACCTCAAACAGAAGCTGGTGCCCTTCGGCGAGTACGTGCCGCTGCAGGACATGCTGCGCGGCTTGATTGCCTTCTTCGACCTGCCCATGTCGGACTTCGCCCGCGGCCCGTCCGACCAGGCGATGCTACAGGCCAAGGGCTATCAGATTGCACCGTTCATTTGCTATGAAGTGGTCTACCCGGAATTCGCCGCCAGCCTCTCGGCCCAGAGCGACTTGCTGCTGACCATCAGCAACGACACCTGGTTCGGCACCTCCATCGGCCCCTTGCAGCACCTGCAAATGGCGCAGATGCGTGCGCTGGAAGCCGGCCGCTGGATGATCCGCGCCACCAACAACGGCGTGACCGGGCTGATCAACCCGTATGGGCAGATCACCGCGCAGATCCCGCAGTTCGAGCGCGGCATCCTCTATGGCGAAGTGGTGCCGATGCACAACCTCACGCCGTATCTGCAATGGCGGTCATGGCCGCTGATCGTGGTGTGCCTGGTGTTGTTTGGCTGGGCGCTGCTGGCCGGCCGGATGTCCAAAACCGTCTAACAGAATCAAACCGAACCCAATGTGGGAGGGGGCTTGCCCCCGATAGCAGTGTGTCAGTCAGTACATTTGATACTGATACACCGCAATCGGGGGCAAGCCCCCTCCCACATTTTGATTTGCGGTGCTATCGGTAGAACAACCGATACCCCACCTGCCCCACCGCCTCATTGAGCAACTGCCCGCTCTGCCACACCGACTTGAACTCCGGCATCCAGCCACCCAGCGGCCGCGCGTTATCCTCGCCGAGGAAGCCGACCGGCGCCGGCACCACGCTGAAACCGGCTTTTTCAAAGCTCCAGACCGCACGCGGCATATGCCAGGCCTGGGTCACCACCACGACGCGCTTGATCCCCTCGGGCAACAGAATCTCGGCACTCATCTGCGCATTTTCCCAGGTGGTGCGGCTGCGCTCTTCCTTCCAGCGCACCGCCACATCGAAGTCGTCCCGCATCGACACCGCCATCAACTCAGCTTCGCTGGGCGGTGTGCCGTAATGCAAACCGCCGCTGGTCAGCACCGGCAGCCCGGAGGCCTTGGCCAATCGCGCGGCGTAGCGCTGACGCTCCAGCCCGATGCCGGTTGGCTGGTCCGAACCCCAGGCCGGGTCGCCACGCTCGCGCCCCGAACCCAGCACCACAATGGCATCGGCGCGCCGGGCCAGGCTCGACCAGTCCTCCCGGGCCAACGGCGGCGCCGTCTCCAGGGCGCGCGCGCCCCACTGCACCATGATCGGCAGGCTCATCAGCCACATCCCGCCCAGGCCGAGGGCAAAGCAGCAGCCGGCCAGGCGCGGGCGGCTGCGGCGAAACCACCAGGCAAGGGCCAGCAACAGCAAGAGAATGCCGGGCGGCAACAGCAGTTGTTTGATGAAATAACGAATAGGCATCGAGCATCTCCATAGATGCCCGAAGCCTAAGGTGTAACGGGGTTTAGCGACAATCTTTACAAGAACGAAGCAGAGTCAGCGATGATCAGGAAACTAAGGGGCATGTATTACTTGAACCGCACGGACCGATGTTTTTCCGGACCGCGAGCGGCTGACACATCCTTGAGCCACACCACCTTGGCCGACCGCACGGGCTCGTTGGGCGGCGTGCTCGCCACGCCGGTAAAAGCCGAACGTTCGTTCCTTGCCAGGTAAGCCTTGATCAGTTCCAGCTCCGCGTGGCTCAAGCCTCGCAGTTCCAACTCGACGGGCTGCTCATCACGCAATCGACCCGCCGTACTTGCTGCATCCAATGCACGACCCAAACGGTCGATGAGTCCTTGGTACACATCCGGTTTAGATAACATTCGCTGCGATTCCACCATCCCCTCACCTCATTGAAGATAAGACTCACTCCCCAATAAACAGCGTAGCCCCCATGGCTGCGCCTGCCCGGCGCCGCGACAGACGGCCTCGACCGCGCAATCAGGGTTTCCCTCGATAGAGTGGGGTCATGTATGCTACGGCGCTTCCTGTAACTCCACTTCCCGCAGGGTTTGGGCACGGACGCGGCGCTTTATGGTGTCGGCCAGCTCGGACAATGCACCGAAGAGGATTAGGCCACCCCTATTCAGTTCAAAAGTAGCCATGCACGAACAATATCAGCCCCGTGAAATAGAAAATGCCGCCCAAACCTTCTGGGATGAGCAAAAGTCCTTTGAAGTCAGTGAACAGCCGGGCAAGGAGACGTTCTATTGCCTATCGATGTTCCCTTACCCCAGCGGCAAGCTACACATGGGGCACGTGCGTAACTACACCATCGGCGACGTGATTTCCCGTTACCAGCGCATGCAAGGCAAGAATGTCCTGCAACCCATGGGTTGGGACGCCTTCGGCATGCCGGCGGAAAACGCCGCGATGAAGAACAACGTAGCGCCCGCCAAGTGGACCTACGAAAACATCGCCTACATGAAGACCCAGCTGCGCAGCCTGGGCCTGGCGGTGGACTGGTCCCGCGAAGTGACCACCTGCAAGCCGGACTACTATCGCTGGGAACAATGGCTGTTCACCCGCCTGTTCGAAAAAGGCGTGATCTACCGCAAGAACGGTACCGTGAACTGGGACCCGGTCGACCAGACCGTGCTCGCCAACGAGCAGGTGATCGACGGTCGCGGCTGGCGTTCCGGCGCGCTGATCGAAAAACGCGAAATCCCGATGTACTACTTCAAGATCACCGCCTACGCGGATGAACTCTTGTCGAGCCTCGACGACCTGCCGGGCTGGCCTGAACAGGTCAAGACCATGCAACGCAACTGGATCGGCAAGTCCAAGGGCATGGAAGTGCAGTTCCCGTACAACGTCGATTCGATCGGCGAAGCGGGCACCCTCAAAGTCTTCACCACCCGTCCGGACACCCTGATGGGCGCGACTTACGTCGCCGTGGCCGCGGAACACCCGCTGGCCAGCCAGGCCGCACAGAACAACCCTGAGCTGCAGGCGTTCATCGCCGAATGCAAAGGCGGCAGCGTGGCGGAAGCCGACGTCGCCACCCAGGAGAAAAAAGGCCTGCCGACCGGGCTGTTCGTCGAGCACCCACTGACCGGCGAAAAATTGCCGGTATGGGTCGCCAACTACGTGCTGATGCACTACGGCGATGGCGCAGTAATGGCTGTGCCGGCCCACGACGAACGCGATTTCGAATTCGCCACCCAGTACAACCTGCCGATCAAATCCGTGGTACGCACCAGCTCGGGCGACACCAACCCGGCCCCGTGGCAAGACGCCTACGGCGAGCACGGTGAATTGATCAACTCCGGCGAGTTCGACGGCCTGGACTTCGCCGGCGCCTTCGACGCCATCGAAGTCGCGCTGATCAAGAAAAACCTCGGTGCCTCGCGCACCCAGTTCCGCCTGCGCGACTGGGGCATCAGCCGCCAGCGTTACTGGGGCTGCCCGATCCCGATCATCCACTGCGAAACCTGCGGTGACGTGCCGGTGCCGGAAGACCAGTTGCCGGTGGTCCTGCCGGAAGACGTGGTGCCGGACGGCGCCGGTTCGCCTTTGGCGCGCATGCCTGAGTTCTACGAGTGCAGCTGCCCGAAATGCGGCCAGCCAGCCAAGCGCGAAACCGACACCATGGACACTTTCGTCGAGTCCTCGTGGTACTACGCCCGTTATGCCTCGCCGCACTACGAGGGTGGCCTGGTCGAGAAATCGGCGGCCGACCACTGGTTGCCGGTGGATCAGTACATCGGCGGTATCGAACACGCCATTCTTCACCTGCTGTACGCGCGCTTCTTCCACAAGCTGATGCGCGACGAAGGCCTGGTCAGCTCCAACGAGCCGTTCAAGAACCTGCTGACCCAGGGCATGGTGATCGCCGAGACGTATTACCGTCGCGAAGCCAATGGCAGCTACACCTGGTTCAACCCGGCGGATGTCGAGCTCGAGCGCGACAGCAAAGCCAAGGTCATCAGCGCCAAGCTGATCGCCGACGGCCTGCCGGTGGAAATCGGTGGCACCGAGAAGATGGCCAAGTCGAAGAACAACGGCGTCGACCCACAGTCGATGATCGACCAGTTCGGCGCCGACACCTGCCGCCTGTTCATGATGTTCGCCTCGCCGCCGGACATGAGCGCCGAATGGTCCGACTCCGGCGTCGAAGGTTCGCACCGTTTCCTCAAGCGCGTCTGGCGCCTGGCCCATGCCCATGTCAGCCAGGGCCTGCCGGGCAAGCTGGATGTGGCCGCCTTGAGCGACGAGCAGAAAGCCATTCGCCGCAGCACCCACCTGGCCATCAAGCAAGCCAGCCAGGATGTGGGCCAGAACCACAAGTTCAACACCGCCATCGCCCAGGTGATGACGCTGATGAACGTGCTGGAAAAAGCCCCGCAAGCCACCGAACAGGAGCGTGCGCTGGTTCACGAAGGCCTCGAGACGGTCACCTTGCTGCTGGCCCCGATCACGCCGCACATCAGCCACGAACTGTGGCACCGCCTGGGCCACAGCGAAGCCGTCATTGACGCCCGCTGGCCGGTGCAGGATGACAGCGCGCTGGTTCAGGACACGCTGCAACTGGTAATTCAGGTCAACGGCAAACTGCGTGGCCAGATCGACATGCCGGCCAGCGCCAGCCGCGAAGACGTCGAAGCGGCCGCGCGCTGCAACGAGAACGTACTGCGCTTTACCGAAGGCCTGACGATCCGCAAAGTGATCGTCGTGCCGGGTAAACTGGTCAACATCGTCGCCAGCTAAATCGGATCGGGCGCAGGGCTTGAGCGCTGCGCCGAACTAAACCTTCAGGGCCTCGATAAGGCCCGCATGGTTTCAAGGGGAGCAATAAAATGATCAAACGCAATTTGCTGGTGATGGGCCTTGCTGTGCTGCTGAGCGCTTGCGGCTTCCAGCTGCGCGGTACCGGCACCAATGAACTGACCATCAAGGAATTGGACGTCAGCGCCCGCAACGCCTACGGCGAAACCGTTGTGCAACTGCGCGACACCCTGAAAAACAGTGGCGTACACGTCTACACCGGCGCGACCTACAAGCTGTTCCTGGCCGACGAGAAAGAAACCCAGCGTAACCTCAGCTACGCCAGCGCCGGCCGTGCGTCCGATATCGAGCTGATCACTTCGTTGACGTTTGAAATGCAGGGCCGCGACCATCTGCCGTTGATGGGTGACAAGATCGAAGTGCAAAAGGTCGTGAGCCACGATGGCAACAACCTGGTGGGCTCGGACTCGGAAATGACCCAGGTGCGCAAAGAAATGCGTCGTGAGCTGGTCCAACGCGTGATGCTGCGCCTGCAACAGCTGACGCCGGAAAAACTGGAACTGCTGCAACAGACCGCCGACAACAAGGCCAAGGCTGACGCCGACGCCCTGAAAGCCGCGCAAGAGTACGAAAACAACACGCCGAAACAATCGCCTGTTGAAGTCCCTGTAGACTAAGCCAGACGGGGCGCCCCAGGCGCCCCGTTCATCGCGCCTATGAAACTCGCCCCCGCCCAACTCGCCAAACACCTGCAAGGTGCTCTCGCGCCTGTCTATATCGTCAGCGGCGATGACCCGTTGCTGTGCCAGGAAGCGGCAGACGCCATTCGCACCGCCGCGCGCCAGCAAGGCTTCGACGAACGCCAGGTGTTCAGCGCCGACGCCAGTTTCGACTGGGGCACGCTGCTGCAAGCCGGCGCGAGCATGTCGCTGTTTGCCGAAAAACGCCTGCTGGAACTGCGCCTGCCGTCGGGCAAGCCCGGCGACAAGGGCGCGGCGGCCTTCATCGAGTACTGTTCGCGGCCTGCCGAAGACACGGTGTTGCTGATCAGCCTGCCCAAGCTCGACGGCAGCGCGCAGAAAACCAAGTGGGGCAAAGCGCTGGTGGAAGGGGCACAGACCCAGTTCATCCAGATCTGGCCGGTGGACAGCAATCAGTTGCCGCAGTGGATTCGTCAGCGCCTGTCCCAATCGGGGCTGTCGGCCACGCAGGACGCCGTGGAACTGATCGCCGCCCGGGTCGAAGGCAACCTGCTTGCCGCCGCCCAGGAGATCGAAAAACTCAAGCTGATGGCCGAAGACGGGCAGATCACCGTCGAAACCGTGCAAGGCGCGGTGGCTGACAGCGCGCGTTTTGACGTGTTCGGGCTGGTGGACGCCATCCTCAACGGCGAGCCTGCGCACGCCCTGCGCATGCTCGAAGGGTTGCGCGGTGAAGGCGTGGAACCGCCGGTGATTCTCTGGGCGCTGGCTCGCGAGTTGCGGGTACTGGCCAATATTGCGCTGCAATACAGCCAGGGCACGCCGTTGGACAAATGCTTCAGCCAAGCCAGACCGCCGGTCTGGGACAAGCGCAAACCGCTGATGAGCAAAGCCCTGCAGCGGCACTCGGCGCAACGCTGGGCGCAACTGTTGCTCGAAGCCCAGCGCATCGATGCGCAAATCAAGGGCCAGGCAGCGGGTTCGCCGTGGATGAGCCTGAGCCGTTTGTCACTGCTGATGTCTGGCCAGCGCCTGACATTACCTGCCGAATAACCCCCCCGCTTAAAAACACCGCAAAACCAATGCGGGACGGGGCAACCCCCCTCCCACATGTTGGCTGCATTTGTATTTCAAAAAACTTGCCGGGCTTTACAGCGGCCAGACTTCGGCAGATGATTTGCACCGCTGCATCCCACCTGAAGAGAGTAACGACCATGAGCAAAAAGCCATCTAAGCATGGCCCCAACAAGGCCAAATCCATCATCGCCCAGCCACTGTTCCGCAGCCGTCAGGAACGCGCCGGCAAGGGCAAAGGCAGCTACCGCCGCGAAGCCTTCCAGTCTAATAGCTGGGAGGCTTCTTACTTTCTGGCCGCCTGAAGGCAAGCGCCCCTCCGGCATGATAAGGTCAGCACTTGATTTGTAATCCCTGGACCTGTGCATGCCCTCTAGTCTTTCCCGTCGTTGGCACCTTCGCCAATTGATCGCTGCCTCCAGCCTCATTCTGCTTGTCGCCTGCGCGGAAAAACCTACCGCCGCAGATGCTCAACCCTTGCCGACACTGTCGACCGCACCGGTCGTAGCGCCCGCTGTCGTGGCCCCGCTGGCTGTGGATAACCTGGACATCCAGCCCACCCAGACCTTTGCCGAATGGCAGGCCGGTTTCCGTGCGCAAGCCTTGAAGGCCGGCATTACCCCAGCCGTGTTTGATATCGCCTTCGCCAACGTCACCCCGGACATGGCGGTGATCCGCGCCGACCGCAGCCAACCGGAATTTTCCCGCCCGGTGTGGGAATACCTCGACGGCGCCCTGTCGCCAGTACGTGTGCGTAATGGCCAGGCACTATTGGTCAAGTACGCCGACATCCTGCAAAGCATCGAGCAACGTTATGGCGTCGACCGCCAGGCGCTGGTCTCGGTGTGGGGCATGGAAAGTAACTTCGGTCAGTTCCAGGGCAATAACTCGGTGATCCGTTCCCTCGCGACCCTGGCCTACGAAGGCCGGCGCCCGGCCTTTGCCCAGGCGCAATTGCTTGCGGCGCTGCAAATCATCCAGCACGGCGATATCCAGGCCGACCAGATGCGCGGTTCGTGGGCCGGCGCCATGGGCCAGACCCAGTTCATCCCGACCACCTACAACACCCACGCCGTGGACTTCGACGGCGACGGTCGCCGCGATATCTGGAACAGCCCGGCCGACGCCCTCGCCTCCACCGCGCATTACCTGCAAAGCTCCGGCTGGCAGAAAGGCCAGCCGTGGGGTTTCGAAGTCAAACAACTGCCGGCCAACTTCGATTACACCCTGGCCGACGGTGGCGTGCGCAAGACCGTCGCCGACTGGCTGAAGCTGGGTATCCAGCTGCCACCGGGAGCGAGCATGCCGCCTAACGTCGACCAGCTCTCCGCCGCCCTGCTGCTGCCAGCGGGTTACCGTGGCCCGGCGTTCCTGGTGCTGGATAACTTCCGCGCAATCCTCAAGTACAACAACTCGTCGTCCTACGCACTGGCCGTGGGCCTGCTGTCGGAACGGTTCGGCGGAAGTGGTGTGATTCGTGGCGATTGGCCGAAAGATGAACTGCCGCTGAGTCGTTCCCAGCGCATTGACCTGCAGACCGTACTCAGCAGCAATGGCTATGACGCGGGCAACCCGGACGGGATTATCGGCGCCAACACGCGCAAGGCGATCCGTGCGGCGCAACAGTCACTGGGCTGGCCGGCGGATGGTTATCCGACGGTGAAGTTGCTGGAGTCGTTGCAGAACCGTTAGATCGGCTTATGGCGACTACCGCTATCGGGGGCAAGCCCCCTCCCACATTTTGACCGCGTACATCCTTTGAAATGCGGTCAAAATGTGGGAGGGAGCTTGCTCCCGATAGCGGTTTAGCAGACGACAGATTCAGCGGTTGAACACCACATCCTGTTCCAGCACCAGCCGCTGCTCCCCCGCATCCAATCGCACCCGCGCGCCCATCGGCAGCGTCACGTTCGGATCGCAATGCCCACTGCGCCAGCCAGACAGCACCGGAATGCACAGCGGTTCGAAGGTCTGCTTCAGCAGCCGCTCCAGCGCGGTGCTATCCACCCCCGCCACGTCCCCCACCAACACACCCGCTACCTGAGCCAGCTTGCCGGTCAGGCGCAGATGCGTCAGCAAGCGGTCGATGCGGTAGATCGGCTCGTTGACGTCTTCGATAAACAGGATGATGCCCTCGGCATCGATTTCGTAGGACGTCCCCATCATGGCCGCGATCATCGACAGGTTGCCGCCGAGCAAGCGCCCACAGGCGATACCGGGCTCGA
Source organism: Pseudomonas veronii (assembly GCF_002028325.1). Lineage (NCBI taxonomy): Bacteria > Pseudomonadati > Pseudomonadota > Gammaproteobacteria > Pseudomonadales > Pseudomonadaceae > Pseudomonas > Pseudomonas veronii. Next base: position 6,076,805 of record NZ_CP018420.1, read on the forward strand.
TCGTGGTCAATGGGTAGGCCACCGGGTGCGCCAGCACGCTGCCTGCACCCACCTGGCCACGCAGCATGTTGAACAACGACGACTCGGTGGGTGGCTGCTTGTCGCCGAGCAGGTCGGCATTCAGCATCGGGCCGTGGAAGGTCACAAAACCGACATAGCGGTTGATTGCCAGGTGCAACGCAGTGATATCACTGTAACCCACGAAAGGCTTGGGGTTGGCGCGCAGCAGGTCGAAGTCCAGGCGGTCCAGCAGGCGGGGCGTGCCGTAGCCGCCGCGCAGGCAGAAGATCGCATCGATATCAGGGTTGGCGAAGGCGGCGTGCAGGTCGCGCAAGCGCACGTCATCGCTGCCGGCCAGGTAGCCGTCGCGTTCATATACTCCGGGGAAGATGCGTAGCTCATAGCCACGGGCGCGCATCCACTGCCCGGCTTTTTCCACGTCCAGCGCGGCAGGGCCGGCGGGTGCGATCAGGCCGATGGTGGCTTCAGAACGCAATGCAGGTACGGCGGCGGCTAGTCGACTGGTCATCCCTGATTCTCCCTATATGACGCGGAACGAAATGTGGGAGGGGGCTTGCCCCCGATAGCACTGAATCAGCCAGTACCTGTAGCGACTGACACACTGCCATCGGGGGCAAGCCCCCTCCCACATTGGATCTGCGGTGTTGCGCAGATCTGTATTACGAAATCAGGCTAGCCTTGACCAGCTTGGCCTGCTCATCGGCGTGGTACGAGGAACGTACCAGCGGGCCCGACGCGACGTTCTTGAAGCCCATCTTGTAACCTTCCTCGGCGAACCAGGCGAAGGTGTCCGGGTGAACGAAACGCTGTACCGGCAAGTGGCTGCGCGATGGTTGCAGGTATTGGCCGAGGGTCAGCATGTCGATGTCGTGTTCGCGCATGCGCTGCATGACTTCGATCACTTCCTCGTCGGTTTCGCCCAGGCCGAGCATCAGGCCGGATTTGGTCGGGATGTGCGGCATCATCTGCTTGAATTTCTGCAGCAGGGTCAGCGACCACTGGTAGTCCGAACCTGGACGCGCCGCCTTGTACAGGCGTGGTACGGTTTCCAGGTTGTGGTTGAACACATCCGGCGGCTCGGCGGCGGTGATTTCCAGCGCGACGTCCATGCGGCCACGGTAGTCCGGCACCAGGGTTTCGAGCATCACGTCCGGCGACAGCTTGCGGATTTCGCGGATGCAGTCGGCAAAGTGCTGGGCACCGCCGTCACGCAGGTCGTCGCGGTCGACAGAAGTGATTACCACGTACTTGAGTTTCAGGTCGGCGATGGCGATGGCCAGGCTTTCCGGCTCGTTGACGTCCAGCGGCTTCGGCCGGCCGTGGCCGACGTCGCAGAACGGGCAACGACGGGTGCAGATGTCACCCATGATCATGAACGTGGCAGTGCCGCCGGAGAAGCATTCGCCCAGGTTCGGGCAGGACGCTTCTTCGCACACGCTGTGCAGCTTGTGCTTGCGCAGCAACGCCTTGATACGGTCGACTTCCGGCGAGACCGGGATACGCACGCGAATCCAGTCAGGTTTTTTCGGCAGTTCGGTGGTCGGGATGATCTTGACCGGGATGCGTGCAACCTTCTCGGCGCCGCGCAGCTTGACGCCGGCTTCCACCTTGGCACGCGGGGCCGGGGCCGAACGTTCGGTGACGTCCAGCGTCGGGATCATGGTTTGCACTGCATCAGTAGTCATAATCAGTCGATTCCGCCCGTAAGGGTCGTCTGCTCAGCATAGTCGAGGTGTTTGACGAGCTGCGCACGCAGCCGGGCACTTACCTCGGCAAATTTAATCGGTGTGGCGTGGTCGCTCAACTGGGTCATCGCCAACCCGGCATAACCGCACGGGTTGATGCGCCGGAACGGCGCCAGGTCCATGTCCACGTTCAACGCCAGGCCATGAAACGAACAACCGTGGCGAATGCGCAGCCCCAGGGAAGCGATTTTCGCACCATCCACATACACACCGGGTGCATCGGGCTTGGCCACGGCGCTCACGCCGTAACTGGCCAACAGCTCGATCAGGCAAGCCTCCATACGGTTCACCAGGTCGCGCACGCCAAACCCCAGCTTGCGCACATCCAGCAGCAGATACGCCACCAGTTGACCGGGCCCATGGTAAGTCACTTGACCCCCTCGGTCGACCTGCACCACCGGAATATCACCCGGAAGTAGCAGATGCTCGGCCTTGCCGGCCTGGCCCTGGGTGAACACCGGCGGGTGTTCCACCAGCCAGATCTCATCGGGTGCCGAGGTGCCGCGCTCGTTGGTGAAGCGCTGCATCGCGTGCCAGACGGGCTCGTAGTCCATCCGGCCGAGCTCGCGAAAGCCCAGGACCTGTGGCATCACAGCACCATATGTACGAAGCCGGTGGCCCGCAGTTCGCTGTTGATGTCGTAAAGCTGGTCTTGACCGGTCGCAACGATGTGCAACTGGATCGTGGTGTACTTACCGTTGGTGCTCGAACGCTCATCCACACGGTTGTCGTTGATCGTCGCGTGTTTACGCACGATGTCGAGAATCTTGTCCTTGTTGCCCACACCGGTATCGCTGATCACCTTGACGGGATAATCCGTCACCGGGAATTCGATCTTTGGCGCCTTTACTTCTTTATCGGTCATGGCGTAACGGCCTCGTAAGCGTAAGCCGTGGCGACGGGCAAAGCCCCGCGTCGGATCAACACGGGGCTTTGCAGGTGCACACTTATCAGTTGAACAAGCTGTAGAAGAACAGGCGGATGCTATCCCACACGCGGCGGAAGATACCACCCTCGTCGACGGCATCCAGGGCGATCAGGTCGGCACTGTGTACCACTTTATCGTCCAGCTTCACTTCGACCTTGCCGATCACGTCGCCCTTGGCGATTGGCGCAACCAGGTGCGGGTTCATGGTCATGCTGGCCGCGAGCTTTTTCAGCTGACCTTTAGGCATGGTCAGGGTCAGATCTTCAGCCAGGCCGGCCTTGACTTGCGAGGTTGCGCCTTTCCATACCGGCGCGGTCGCCAGTTCAGCACCCTTCTGATAGAAGGTCTGGGTTTCGAAGAAGCGGAAACCGTAGGTCAGCAGTTTTTGCGTCTCGGCCGCACGGGCCTGCTCGCTGTTGGTGCCGAAGACCACGGCGATCAGGCGCTGGCCATCACGCACGGCGGACGACACCATGCAGTAGCCGGCTTCTTCGGTGTGGCCGGTTTTCAGACCGTCGACGGTCTTGTCGCGCCACAGCAACAGGTTGCGGTTAGGCTGCTTGATGTTGTTCCAGAAGAATTCCTTCTGGGAGTAGATCGCGTAGTGGACCGGGTCGACACGAATGATCGCGCGCGCCAGGATCGCCATGTCGTGAGCCGACGAGTAGTGCTCTGGGTTCGGCAGACCGGTCGGGTTCATGAAGTGGCTGTTGGTCATGCCCAGGTCGGCCACGGTTTTGTTCATCATGTCGGCGAACGCGTCTTCGCTGCCAGCGATGTGCTCGGACAGGGCGACGCTGGCGTCGTTACCGGACTGGATGATGATGCCGTGCAGCAGGTCGCTGACCGTCACCTGCGAGCCGACCTTGATGAACATCCGCGAACCACCGGTGCGCCAGGCGTTTTCGCTGACGGTCACCGGGTCGTTTTCGCCGATCTGGCCGCGACGGATTTCCAGGGTCGCGATATAGGCTGTCATCAGCTTGGTCAAGCTGGCGGGCGGCAGGCGCTGGTCACCGTTGTTTTCCACCAGCACGTTGCCACTGGCGGCATCCATGAGGACCCAGGCCTTGGCGGCCAGTTGCGGTGAAGCCGGCACCATTTCAACCGCCCAGGCGGCCGGGGTGATGATCAGCGAGATAAGCAGGCACGTGCGTTTGGCTAAGGTGATGATGTTCATCCGTCTCTCGAAATTACGTATGGAAACTTGCCCTCGCGGGCAAAACTTATTCAGACAGCCCGTTACCGGTCTGTCGCGTGTTCGGTTGCCTGCTCACCCCTTGCCCCTGGGTTTTATTGTTCAACGAGCCAACAACCAGGGCCCAGGCCCGCGCACGGACCTGAACCATCAATCCTTTACGGTTTATTCGGCGCTGACCACGCTGGGTTGCCCCAGGTTGGCCAGGCGCACGCTGTTCTGCACTTGCGCGACCTCGCTCGGCGAACCGATCGGGCCCATACGCACACGGTGCAGGGTCTGTTGATTACGCACGATGGAACTGATGAAGACCGGCGCATTGACCATACTGCTCAGCTTGGACCTTAACAGCTCTGCCGCATCCGGGTTGGCGAAAGCGCCCACCTGCAGGTATTGCCCACCGGCAGCCGAAGCACCCGGTGCGGCGCGAGGCACCACGACCGTGTCGGGCGCGTGCTGTTGCGCGGGTGGCGTCCACTGCTCGATCTTGCCGGTCGAGGCTGTGACTTGCGGTTGCGCGGCCTGCGGCTCGTTGAGCATCAACGGTGCCGGTTTGCCACGCTGGGCCCAGTATTGCGCGGGGTCGATCCCTTCGACCTTGACCCGCGCGGTGCCGGTTTCGGCATAACCGAGTTTCTTCGCGGCGGCGTAGGACAAGTCGATGATCCGGTCCGAATAGAACGGCCCGCGATCGTTGACCCGCAGGATCACCGTGCGGTTGTTGTCCAGGTTGGTCACGCGCACATAGCTGGGCAGCGGCAGGGTCTTGTGGGCCGCGCTCATGCCATACAGGTCGTAGACCTCGCCATTGGCGGTGTTCTGGCCATGGAACTTGGTCCCGTACCACGACGCCGTGCCCGACTGCACGTAGGTCTTGGAGTCCTGCAGCGGAAAGTAGCTCTTGCCCAGCACGGTATAGGGGTTGGCCTTGTATGGGCCGGTGTGCAGGGTCGGCGTGGCATCCGGGATTTTCGACACGTCGACGTCCCACCACGGCGCACCGTCTTTATGCGCGCGGTTGATGTCCAGCCCCGGCTGGGAACGAATAGCGGTGCCGCCGGACTTTTGCGTCGGCGCGCGACTGGTGGAGCAACTGACAACCAGCAAGGACAACGCGGCAAACGCCACCAGCTTGAGCGGTTTTTTCAACGGCGATGCCCGCATTACTTGTTGCCCCGTGCTTGGACCAGCATGTCAGACAGTTGATGCACGGCCATGGCGTACATCACACTGCGGTTATAACGCGTGATTGCGTAGAAATTCTTCAGGCCCATCCAGTATTCAGGGCCGTTTTCGCCTTCCAGGCGGAAAGCCGTGACCGGCATATCATCGCGCAGCGCATCATGACTTGACCAGCCCAGCGCCCGCAACTCCCCGACCGTCTTGGCCGGCTCGATGCCCTGGGTCAGGCCTTCATCGGCGCGCTCGCCGCTCACGTCGGCACGGCTGACGACCGGTTCGCCGCTCACCCAGCCATGGCGCTTGAAGTAGCTGGCCACGCTGCCGATGGCATCGTCCGGGTTGCTCCAGATATTGATATGGCCGTCGCCGTCAAAATCCACCGCGTAGGCGCGAAAACTGCTCGGCATGAACTGCGGCAAGCCCATCGCACCGGCGTAGGAGCCTTTGAGGGTCAGCGGGTCGACCTGCTCTTCGCGGGCCAGCAGCAGGAATTCACGCAGTTCCTTACGGAAGAATTCAGCGCGGGGCGGGTAATCGAAGCTCAAGGTCGACAAGGCATCGATCACCCGGTAACTGCCGGTGTTGCGCCCGTAGAAGGTTTCAATGCCAATGATCGCGACTATCACCTGGGCAGGCACGCCGTATTCCTGCTCGGCGCGGGCCAGCGCGGCTTCGTGCTGGCGCCAGAAGTCCACGCCCCGGGCCACGCGGGCGTCGGTCAGGAACATCGGGCGATAGTCCTTCCACTGCTTCACGCGCTCGGCCGGGCGGGAGATGGCATCAAGGATCGCCTGCTTGCGCTGGGCCTCGCGGAACACGCCCATCAGCTGTTCACCGGCGAAGCCATAGTCACGGGTCATCTCACCGACGAATTCGGCGACCTGAGGTGAGCCATCGTAGTCACCGGCCTGCGCTTCGTGCATGGCGCCCAGCAGCCCGATCAGGCTCATCCAGGACGCATGCCGAGTCGCCCAGCCGCGCAATACTTGCATTGACATCTTCACCTTATTCAAACCTGTGCGATCCATTTGCGATGCGTGTGAATCGACATCAAAACCCCAAACGCTGACATCAATGTCACCAGCGAAGTTCCGCCGTAGCTAATGAACGGCAACGGCACCCCAACCACCGGCAAGAGGCCACTGACCATACCGATGTTGACGAAAACGTAAACAAAAAAAGTCATGGTCAACGAGCCCGCCAGCAATTTGCCGAACAACGTCTGCGCCTGCGCGGTGATCACCAGGCCACGCCCAATCAACAGTAAATAGATCAGCAGCAACGCGCAAATGCCCACCAGGCCGAACTCTTCGCCCATCACCGCAATAATGAAGTCGGTGTGGCTCTCGGGCAAAAAGTCCAGGTGCGACTGGGTGCCCATCAGCCAGCCCTTGCCAAAGACACCGCCGGAACCGATGGCCGCCTTCGACTGGATGATGTTCCAGCCGGTGCCCAGCGGGTCGCTCTCCGGGTCGAGGAACGTGAGAATCCGCTGCTTCTGGTAGTCATGCATAAAGAAGAACCACATGGCCACCGCCACCGGCACGGCAGCGGCGAGCACGCTGAGAATCCAGCGCCAGCGCAAGCCGCCCATGAACAGCACGAACGCACCGCCCGCCAGGATCAGCAGCGATGTACCGAGGTCCGGCTGGCGCACGATGAGGATGAACGGCACGCCGATCAGGATCAGGCTGATCCCCACATGCTTGAGTTGCGGCGGCAAGGTGCGCTTGGACAGGTACCAGGCGATGGTCGCCGGCATCAGGATCTTCATGAATTCCGACGGCTGGAAGCGAATCACCCCCGGAATGTTGATCCAGCGGGTCGCGCCCATGGCGTTGTGGCCCATCACGTCCACCACCACCAGCAACAACACGCCGGCGACGTACCCCAGCGGCACCCACCGCGCCATGAAACGCGGCTCCAGCTGGGCAATCACCACCATCGACAACAGGCCCAGGCCGAACGACGACGCTTGCTTGATCAGCAGGTCCCAGTTCTTGCCGCTGGCCGAATACAGCACGAACAGACTGCCGGCGGCCAGGGTCAGCAGCAGAATCAACAACGGGCCATCAATGTGCATGCGCTGCAGCAATGTCGCGCGGCGACGCATCACATCCTCACTGGAGAGGATGCGGTCAAAATTACTCTTCACTGGCCGTAACCTCGGTGCTTGAAGGGGGGCCGCCATATTCGGGCTTGAGCTTGCCGTCATCGGTCAACAGCCAGGCATCCATCACTTGACGGACCACCGGCGCGGCGACGCCCGAACCGGACTCGCCGTTCTCGACCATCACGGCGACCACGATCTTCGGGTCGTCCGCCGGAGCGAAGCCGACAAACAGGGCGTGGTCGCGGTGGCGCTCCTGGACTTTGGAACGATCATATTTTTCGCCTTGCTTGATCGCGACCACCTGGGCCGTACCGCTCTTGCCGGCAATGCGATATTGCGCGCCGATCGCCGCCTTGCGCGCCGTGCCCCGGGCGCCGTGCATCACCTGCTGCATGCCGTGGTTGACCTTGGTCCAGTCCGACGGGTCACGCAGCACAATGTCCGGGATCGGGTTTTCATCCACCGGCTTTTCGCCTTCGATGGTGCGGGCCAGGTGCGGACGGTTCCAGATGCCTTTGTTGGCCACCAACGCCGTGGCCTGGGCCAGTTGCAGCGGTGTCGCCTGCATATAGCCCTGGCCGATGCCCAGGATCAGAGTCTCGCCGGGGAACCACGCCTGGCGGCGGGTCGCACGCTTCCATTCGCGCGACGGCATCAGGCCTGGGGATTCTTCGAACATGTCCAGGGAGACTTTCTGACCCAACCCGAACTTGCCCATGTAGGCCGACAGGCGATCGATCCCCAGCTTGTGGGCCAGGTCGTAAAAATAGGTGTCGTTGGACCGCATGATCGCGGTGTCCAGGTCGACATAGCCGTCACCGGTGCGGTTCCAGTTACGGTATTTGTGATCGTAATTAGGCAGCATGTAGTAGCCGGGGTCGAACACGCGACTCGACGCCGTGACCACGCCCGCGTCCAGGCCGGCAATCGCTACCGCCGGCTTGATCGTCGAACCCGGCGGATACAGGCCGCGCAACACCCGGTTGAACAGCGGCCGGTCGATGGAATCGCGCAGCTCGGCGTAGGCCTTGAAGCTGATCCCGGTCACGAACAGGTTGGGGTCGAAACTGGGCTGGCTGACCATGGCCAGGACTTCGCCGGTACTCGGGTCCAGCGCCACCACCGCGCCACGGCGCCCGCCCAAGGCCATCTCGGCCGCTTCCTGCAACTTGATGTCCAGGCTCAGCACAATGTCCTTGCCCGGCACCGGATCGGTACGCTTGAGCACCCGCAACACGCGGCCGCGGGCGTTGGTCTCGACCTCTTCGTAACCCACCTGGCCGTGCAGCTCGGGCTCGTAGAAACGCTCGATACCGGTCTTGCCGATATGGTGGGTGCCGCTGTAATTGACCGGATCGAGGCTTTTCAGCTCTTTCTCGTTGATCCGCCCCATATAACCGACGGAGTGCGCGAAGTGCGGCCCTTGCGGGTAATGCCGCACCAACTGCGCCACCACTTCCACGCCCGGCAGGCGGAACTGGTTCACCGCGATCCGGGCGATCTGCTCTTCGGTCAGCTCGAACAGGATCGGCACCGGCTCGAACGGCCGACGCCCCTGTTTCATGCGCTTTTCGAAGATCGCCCGGTCTTCCGGGGTCAGTTGCAGCACGTCGACGATCACATCGAGAACCTGCTGCCAGTCGCCGGAGCGTTCGCGGGTCATGCTCAGGCTGAAGCTGGGCCGGTTATCCGCGACCACCACGCCGTTGCGGTCGAAAATCAGGCCACGGGTCGGCGGAATCGGCTGCACATGCACCCGGTTGTTTTCCGACAGAGTGGAGTGATAGTCGTACTGGATCACCTGCAGGAAATACAGGCGCGCGATCAACACCCCGATCAACGTCACCACCATGATCGCGCCAAAAACCACGCGCGAGCGCACCAGACGTGCGTCTTTCTCGTGGTCCTTGATGCGGATCGGCTGAGTCATCGGGAGGGGCGCAGACTATTTGTGGTAAGGGTGCCCGGACAGAACTGTCCAGGCGCGATACAGCTGTTCACCGATCAGGATCCTTACCAGCGGGTGCGGCAACGTCAGCGCCGACAGCGACCAGCGTTGGTCCGCCCGCGCGCAGACTTCCGGCGCCAGCCCCTCGGGGCCGCCGACCATGAAGTTGACGGTGCGCGAGTCCAGGCGCCAGCGATCCAGTTCCACCGCCAATTGCTCGGTGCTCCAGGGTTTGCCGTGGACTTCGAGGGTGACGATGCGCTCGTTGGGACCGACCTTGGCCAGCATGGCTTCGCCTTCCTGACGGATAAAGCGCGCCACGTCGGCGTTCTTGCCCCGGGTATTGAGCGGAATTTCCACCAGCTCAAGCGACAGCTCGGCGGGCAGACGCTTGGCATATTCATGCCAGCCTTCTTCCACCCACTTGGGCATGCGTGAACCGACAGCGATCAGACGCAGGCGCACAGCCGTTCCTTATTCCTGGTCTTTGTTGAGCTTGTCGAAGTGCGCGTGGCCCACTTCCGGGCTGTGGTGCTTGCCATCAGCCGCACGGCTCTGTTCGGCGCCTTTCCACAGACGCTCCAGGTCGTAGAACTGACGGGCGTTGGAGGTCATCATGTGAACGATCACGTCGTCCATGTCCAGCAGCACCCAGTCGCTGTCGCCCTTGCCTTCTTCACCCAGCGGCTTCACGCCCTGGGCTTTGACGGCTTCGCGCACTTTGTCGAGCATCGCGCCGATCTGGCGGTTGGAGGTACCGGTGGCGATGATCATGAAGTCGGTGATGCTCTGCTTGTCGCGCACGTCCAGCACCTGGATGTCCTGGGCCTTGACGTCTTCCAGGGCCGCCACGGCGACTTTCACCAGTTCTTCGCCAGCCAGTTCCGGGCCAACATGGGCTTCAACCGGCAGTGGCGCGCTCTTGAAGGTGCCTTTGCGCTTAACTTTGCTTACGTCTTTGTTCGTCATATAAAACTCGTTTTGCTCGTATGTTCGGGCGCTCGCTGCACGACTGTTCGTGCGTTCAAGCGCGCCTTTTCAGTTCGACGCACGGTAAAGCCCGTGCGCATCGATGTAGGCCAGGACCGCGTCAGGCACCAGGAAACGTACCGACTTCCCGCTGGCCAGCAGTTGACGGATCTGGGTGGCGGACACCGCAAGCGGGGTCTGCCAGACGAATGCAATATTCCCGTTCGGCCCGGTCAGGGCCAAGGGGTCACTTACCGACCGCGCGGCCAGCAGGTTGCGCAAGGCATCCGGCGGTTCGCTGTCGGCATCCGGGCGTTGCAAAACCAGGATGTGGCAATGCTGGAGGAGTTCCTCCCAGCGATGCCAAGAGGGCAGGCCGCAAAATGCGTCCCAGCCCAAAAGCAGAAACAACTGGTCGTCCGCGGCCAACTCGGCACGCATCAGTTCCAGGGTGTCGACAGTGTAGGACGGTTTATCGCGCTTGAGCTCGCGGTCGTCCACCACCAGCGGCGGTATGCCAGCTACGGCAAGGCGCACCATTTCCAGGCGCTGCTGCGCTGACACCTGCGGCGTATCGCGGTGCGGCGGCCGGGCATTGGGGGTCAGGCGCAATTCATCCAGCGCGAGGGCATCCGCGACTTCCAGGGCACTGCGCAAATGGCCGATATGCACGGGGTCAAAGGTGCCGCCGAGCAACCCGATGCGTTTACCCATCAAGCGCGCACATGCCCGTCGCCGAACACTACGTACTTCTCGCTGGTCAGGCCTTCCAGGCCAACCGGGCCGCGTGCGTGGAGCTTGTCGGTGGAGATACCGATCTCCGCGCCCAGGCCATACTCGAAGCCGTCGGCAAAACGCGTCGAGGCGTTGACCATCACCGAAGCGGAGTCCACTTCGGTGAGGAAACGCCGGGCATCGCTGAAATGCTCGGTAACAATGGCATCGGTGTGCTTGGAGCCGTATTTGTTGATGTGCTCGATGGCCTGATCCAGGTCGTCGACGATGCGGATCGACAGGATCGGCGCCGTGTACTCGGTGTACCAGTCTTGCTCGGTGGCTTCGATCACGTCCGCGCCGAGCAGCGCACGGGTGCGCTCGCAACCGCGCAGTTCAACGCCCTTGTCGCGGTAGATGGCAGCCAGCGGCGGCAGCACGCGATCGGCAATGCCGGCGTGCACCAGCAGGGTTTCCATGGTGTTGCACGGCGCGTAACGGTGGGTCTTGGCGTTGTCGGCGATGCGGATCGCCTTGTCGATGTCGGCGGCGATGTCGATGTAAACGTGGCACACGCCGTCCAGGTGCTTGATCACTGGCACCTTGGCATCACGGCTGACGCGTTCGATCAGGCTCTTGCCACCGCGCGGCACGATCACGTCGACGAATTCCGGCATGGTGATCAGCGCGCCGACGGCGGCGCGGTCGGTGGTTTCCACCACTTGCACCACTTCGGCCGGCAATTCGGCCACGGCCAGGCCCTGCTGGATGCAGGCGGCAATCGCACGGTTGGAGTGGATCGCCTCGGAACCGCCGCGCAGGATGGTGGCGTTGCCAGACTTGAGGCACAGGCTCGCGGCGTCGATGGTCACGTTCGGGCGCGACTCATAGATGATGCCGATCACGCCCAGGGGCACGCGCATCTTGCCGACCTGGATGCCGGACGGCAGGTAACGCATATCGCGGATTTCACCGATGGGGTCAGGCAGCTTGGCCACCTGACGCAGGCCTTCGATCATGTCGTCGATACGCGCCGGGGTCAGCGCCAGGCGGTCGAGCAACGCCGGTTCCAGGCCATTGGCGCGGCCGTTGGCCAGGTCCAGTTCGTTGGCGGCGGTCAACTCGGAGCGCGAAGCATCCAGAGCATCGGCGGCGGCCAGCAAGGCACGGTTTTTCTGCGCGGTGCTCGCACGGGCGATCAACCGCGAGGCCTGACGGGCAGCGCGACCCAGGCGGGTCATGTAGTCAAGAACGGACTCAGTCATGGTCAGGGAGTCTTGGCAAAGAGGAAAGCGGCAGATTATAGCTGTGACGCCGCCCGACTGACAGCGGTGAGGGGCGGATGGTCGAAATGAACTGTAAAAACCTGGGGTTCAGCCGTAATTAAGGTAGGAGTTGTTATTATTCCGTCACATTTAGCCGTATTAACCCTGAAGGCCATGTCGAGTTTCACCCCCCAACTCCCCGCCAGCGCCCTGCCCGACCGCTTCTTCGACCGCGATGCACAACTGCTTGCGCGGGAATTGCTCGGCAAAATCATTCGTCATCGGGTCGGCGATCTCTGGCTTTCGGCGCGGATTATTGAAACCGAAGCGTATTACGTGGCCGAAAAAGGCAGTCATGCCTCACTGGGCTACACAGAAAAGCGTAAGGCTTTGTTTCTGGATGGCGGTCATATCTATATGTACTACGCCCGTGGCGGCGATTCGCTGAACTTCAGCGCCCAGGGCCCGGGCAATGCAGTATTGATCAAATCCGCCTATCCCTGGGTCGATGAGACCTCCGGCCCGGCCAGTTTGGCGCAGATGCTGCTGAACAACCCGGACGCCAATGGCAGACCGCGCGCCTCGCAGAAGCTCTGCGCCGGCCAGACCTTATTGTGCAAGGCGCTGGGCCTGAAAGTGCCGATGTGGGATGCCAAGCGCTTCGACCAGGAGCGGCTCTATGTAGAAGACGTCGGCCAGGTGCCGACGCACATTATCCAGACCACCCGCCTGGGCATTCCCGGCGGCCGGGACGAACACTTGATGTACCGCTTCGTCGATGCAGGCTATGCGCCTTATTGCACGCGGAACCCGCTGCGCCGGGGCCAGGTCGAAGGCCGCGACTATTTTTTGATTTGAAACGGTGACGAGGGAGTGAAGAAACATGGGCCAATGGCTCGATAGTATCACCGGCTGGCTGACCCTGAACCCCCAATGGCTGGCGGCCGCGGTATTTATCGTGGCGTGCGTGGAATGCCTGGCCATTGCCGGCTTGATCGTGCCCGGCACCGTGCTGCTGTTCGCCATTGCCGTGCTGGCCGGCAACGGTGCGCTGTCGTTGAGTGAAACCCTGCTGCTGGGTTTTCTCGGCGGCCTGGTGGGCGATGGGGTGTCCTACTTCCTTGGACGCCATTTCCACCAGAACATCCGGCGCCTGCCCGGCCTGCGGCATCACCCTGAATGGATGAACGGCGCCGAGACCTACTTCCACAAGTACGGCATCGCCAGCCTGCTGGTCGGACGTTTCATCGGCCCGTTGCGCCCCATGCTGCCGATGGTGGCCGGCATGTGCGACATGCCGTTCCCACGCTTTGCCCTGGTCAGCATTCTCGCGGCGGCCGGTTGGACAGTCGCGTACCTGCTGCCGGGCTGGGCGACCGGCGCGGCTTTCCGCCTGCCATTGCCGGCGGGGTTCTGGCCCGAGGCGGGAATTGTCGCGGCATGCCTGGCGGTGTTGCTGGGGCTGAGCTTGAACAGCAGCCTGCGCGGCCATCGCCGCGCCACAGGGTGGATAGGTTGCGCCAGCCTGATTCTGTTGATCGCCCTGTTTATCGGCTACCCGCACCTCAACGACTTCGACCAGGGGCTGAGCGCCCTGGTGCAGGAGCATCGCAGCGCCTGGCTGGACGAGACCATGGTGAGGCTCACCCAACTGGGCGAGTTCAAGAATATGTTTGTCGCCAGCGCCCTGTTCACCGGCCTGTTGTTACTCGCACGCCAATGGCGCCACGCGCTGTTTGTCGGCATCACGCTGGGCATGGCCGCAGTGATCAATACCGCCACCAAGCTGTTCTTCGCCCGCGGTCGCCCGGAAATCCTCACCGACCCACTGAGCAGCTTCAGCATGCCCAGCGGCCACTCCTCCGGCGCATTCGCGTTTTTCCTGGCGTTAGCCGTATTGGCCGGGCGCGGGCAGCCCACGCGTCTGCGCCTGACCTGGCTGCTGCTGGGCTGCATCCCCGCGGCATTCATCGCGTTGTCGCGGGTTTACTTGGGCGTCCACTGGCCCACCGACATCCTCGCCGGAATGTTGCTGGCGATGAGCGTGTGTACATTGAGCCTGGGCGCAATCCAATACCGCAGCCCGCTGCCGCCGATGTCGCAGAAAGCCTGGTGGCTGGTATTGCCTGCCCTGGTGGCGGTGCTCGGTTTCATCGCCTTCAGCGACACCTCGCAGGCCCTGTTCAAGTATGCCTACTGACCCTTGGCCGGGCCGATCCAATCGATTGGCGCGGTTCGGCGCTCAACGCAACGTTCGCGCCGCTCCAGCAGCATTTCATCGGCAATTTCTGCGGCACGCTCGGCGATGTATTCCGGGCCGCGCTGTGCATCCTGCGCGAGCAGTTGTGAGGTAATGCTGACAAAAAAAGCGTCCCAGGCCGCCTGCTCCGATTGCGCTAGCCGAATCATGTTCATCCCCTGATCAGTGGTTGTGTGATCGGAAACTATTTCAGCCCGCGCGATGGGAGCAACGCAGAAATGTCTGAAAGCAGCACCAGACAATTCTGAAAATCAGGTGAACAGCTCACCTTGCAGTTCATCCAGCAGCCTCTGGATCGCATCCAGCCGTTGTTGCGGATCGTCGAGCTGCAGCAGGTCGATCTTGTCGGCCTCGGTGAACGGCAGCAAATACGCCAATTGATTGCCCAGGGCCTGCTGGCCGTCGGCATCGGCGCCCATGTCCAGCGAGGCCACCATCGGGTGTTCGGCCAGGGCCTGGAGCAAGGCCTGCAGGTCGGCGTCCGCCTCTTCCAGCGCGTGGTCCGGCCGCTCTTCCAGCCATTGCACCTCGGCCACCAGCAACTGGTCCTTCTGCACCTCGGCGTCGCGGACACGGAAGCGCCGCCCGCCCTCGACGCGAATGCCCAGCAGGCCGTTATCCTGCTGTTTGAAGTCGCGAATCAGCGCTTCACAGCCGATCAGCGCGTAGCCATCCGGGGCCGCGCCCACCTCTTTGCCGTCGAAGATGCACACCACGCCGAAACTTTCGCCCTTTTTCATGCAGCGGCTGATCATGTCCAGGTAGCGCGCCTCGAACAATTGCAGATCGAGGGTGCAGCCAGGGAACAGCACGGTGTTGAGCGGGAACAGCGCCAGACTCATAAAGGTTTCCTTAACCCTGGTTCAAACAATCACCGACACGGCCAGCGGCAGGAACACCGCCGTCGCCACGCCCATCAGACTCATGGCCAGCGCCGCAAAGGCGCCGCACTCTTCGCTTTCCTGCAGGGCCACCGACGTGCCGACGGCGTGAGCGGTCATGCCCAGCGCCATACCGCGCGCCTCGGGGCTGTGGACGCCCAGGCGCGACAAGTACGCCGGGCCGATCATCGCCCCGATCACGCCGGTGATCAGCACGAACACCGCGGCCAACGCGGCCACGCCGCCGATCTGCTCGGCCACCAGCATGGCAATCGGCGAGGTCACCGACTTGGGTGCCATGGTCATCAACATCCTGTGTTCGGCACCGAACCACCAGCCCAGCAACACACACAGGCCGGTGGCCAACACACCACCTATCACCAGCGTAGTAAAAATCGGCCAGAACAATTGACGAATCCGGCGCAGGTTCAGATAGAGCGGCACCGCCAGGGCCACGGTCGCCGGGCCCAGCAGGATGCTCATGATCTCGGTGCTCTTGCGGTACTCGGCGTAGCTCAGGCCACAGGTGAGCAGCACGCCGATCACCAGCAGCATGGACACCAGCACCGGCTGCAGGAAGATCCAGCGGGTTTTCTCGAAGCCCGCGAGCACCAGTTGATAGGCGCCGAGGGTGATGCCGATGCCGAACAGCGGATGATGAATCACCGCCGCCCACGCGCCTTGCCAGTCGAAGGTCATGATTGCTCCTCCTGCTGCGCCTGGCGCTTGACCAGTTTTTGCATCAGCACGCCGACGAACCCCATGGCGATCACCAGCGACAACACCAAGGCGCCGACGATGGCCCAGAAGTCTGCGGCGATGTCCTTGGCATACACCATCACCCCGACCGCCGGCGGCACCAGCAGCAAGGGCAAGTAACGCAGCAGGCTGCTGGCCGCCAGGCTCAGCGGCTCGCCGACTTCGCCGCGCCACACCAGGTAACCCAGCATCAGCAGCAGACCGATGATCGGCCCCGGCAACACCGGCAGCAGCAAATGGTTGATCGCCGTGCCGATCAATTGAAACAGCACCAGCCATGTCAGACCGCGTAATAGCATCCGTCCTTCCCCCCTCAAGACCCACCCGCATTATAAGCATGCCCGCGCTATGCTCCGGCATTCGCCATAAGCATGGTGGGTTGACCGGGCTGGTTGCCCATGATGATCTAACATGGTTCTCGCACATCAATAAAAACCGATGAACCAAGGAGAGACGCAATGCCCTATGTACCCGTAGCGCAGCTCAAAGATTATGTCGGCAAGGAACTGGGACGTTCCGACTGGCTCACCATCGACCAGGCCCGCATCAACCTGTTCGCAGAAGCCACTGGCGACCATCAGTTCATCCACGTCGACCCGGTCAAGGCCGCGCAAACCCCGTTCGGCAGCACCATCGCCCACGGTTTCCTGTCGCTGTCGCTGATGCCCAAGTTGATGGAAGACATCCTGATCATGCCCGAAGGCCTGAAAATGGCGGTCAACTACGGCTTGGACAGCGTGCGCTTTATCCAGCCGGTGAAGGTCAATTCCAAGGTCCGCCTTAACGTGACCCTCACCGACGTCACCGAGAAAAAACCCGGCCAATGGCTGTTCAAGGCCACCGCCACCCTGGAAATCGAAGGCCAGGAGAAACCCGCTTACATTGCCGAGTCGTTGTCGCTCTGCTTCGTGTAACCGCCTCCTTCCTCCCTGTAGGAGCTGGCTTGCCAGCGAAAAGCCCCCAGACGCCACATTCCCCCTGAATGCCCGCGTTTTCGTTGACCACCTTCGCCGGCAAGCCGGCTCCTACAGGTCATCATTCCCCAACAGACCACTAGGTATGGCTCCTTCGCTGCGGCATACTCGGCGCTCAATTATCCGGATCCCGCTATGCGCCCACTCGCTCCCCTTGCCCTTGTCCTGTTGCTCACCGCTTGCGGAGACGGCGAATCGCTGTTGCCGCCCGATGCGCGCCTGCCCGACGGCGGCCGTTACCGGGGTGATGTGGTCAATGGCTTGCTGCAAGGCCAGGGCCGCGTGGACTACCCCAACGGCAGTTGGTACGCCGGCCAGTTCGACAAAGGCCAGTGGCACGGCCAGGGCGAATGGCATGGCAGCAACGGCGAAGTCTATAAAGGCCAGTTCCAGCAAGGCCTGTTTGACGGCCAGGGCAGCCTGACCACTGCGGGCAGCCACTACGTCGGTGGCTTCAAGCAAGGCCGGCGCAACGGCGAAGGCACCCTCAAAGAGGGGCAAATGACCTATCGCGGCGAATTCAAGGACGACCAGTATTCCGGCCTCGGGCGCCTGGAGCTGGCTGACGGCAGCCAATACCAGGGCCAGTTCGCCCACGGCAAGCCCAACGGCGAAGGCCAGCGCAACGACGACAGCGGCAACCAGTTCAGCGGCCACTTCGTCGATGGCCAGCTGGAAGGCAACGGCACCTTCAACAGCGCTGACGGCGACATCTACGTCGGCCAGTTCAAACAGAACCAATTGAACGGCAAGGGTCGCTACGAAAACGCCGACGGCGACGTGTGGATCGGCCAGTTCAAGGAAGGCGCCCTCAGCGGCAAGGGCGAGTTGATCGGCATCGATGGCAGCCACTACATTGGCCAGTTCAGCGATTGGCGCTTCAGCGGCGAAGGCCGCCTGAACCTCACCGACGGCAGCTTCTATATCGGCGGTTTCGACAGCGACAACTACCAGGGCCGCGGCACCCTGGTGCTCGCCGACGGCACCGTGCAGGCCGGCACCTGGGTCAACGGCATGCGCGTGCGCGACGCCGACGGCAAGCTGTTGCCCGACCCGTTGGAAATCGGCGTGCTGGCCCAGGGCCGCCTGCTCGATGCTGCCCTCGCCGCCGTGCCGCCCTCGACCCCCGCCGTGGAACTGTACACCCTGGTACTCGCCGGCGACGGCAAACAGAGCGTGTTCCTGCGCGAAGCCGATTACGTCAGCAATATGCTCGCCAGCCGCTTCGGTGCGCGCGGGCAGATTCGCCTGGTCAACCACCGCGACCATATCGCCGACCGCCCGCTGGCTACCCGCGAAAGCCTGCGCCGTGCGGTGCAGACCCTGGCCGAACGCAGTGGGCCGGAGGACCTGGTGTTTATCTACCTGACCAGCCACGGCACCCACGAAAGCGAACTGGTACTCGACCAGCCGCGCATGGAGCTGGCCGACCTGCCGGCCGATGAGCTCGCCGCAGTGCTCACGCCGTTGAAGAACCGCGACAAGGTCGTGGTGATTTCCGCGTGCTACTCCGGCGGTTTCATTCCCGCGCTGAAAGACGAGCACACCTTGATCATGACCGCTTCCCGCGCCGACCGCGTGTCGTTTGGCTGTTCCGAGGAAGCCGACTTCACCTACTTCGGCGATGCCCTTTTCGCCCAAGCCTTCAACCAGACCGACGACTTGCAGCAAGCCTTCAAGCTGGCGCAACTGCACGTGACCGAACGCGAACAGGCGGACAACTTCGAAGCCTCCGAACCGCAGATCTGGGCCCCCAAAGGCGTGATCGCCCATTGGCAACTATTACGCAAGCAGCAAGCACGAAAGGCGCTCGAAAGCGTCTCAATGAATAGCAAGGAAGCTAAAGGCAACTAAGCTGTAACGTGTAACAAAGGGGGAAACACCATGTACCTGACGCCTCAGCATATTTTGCTCGCAGGAGCCTCTGGCCTGACCGGCGAACACCTGCTCGATCGCCTGCTCAACGAACCCACCGTGACCCGTGTGCTGGCGCCCAGCCGCAAGCCATTGGCCGAACATCCACGCCTGGAAAACCCAGTGGGCGACCCGGCGGTGGTCCTGCCGCAACTGCGTGGCCAGGTCGATATCGCCTTCTGCTGCCTGGGCACCACGATCAAGCAAGCCGGCTCCGAGGAAGCCTTTCGCGCGATCGACCTGGACCTGGTCGTGGCCTTTGCCAAGCGCGCACGGGAAATGGGCGCGCGGCACCTGATTGTCATCAGCGCGATTGGCGCCGACCCGAAATCCTCGATCTTCTACAACCGGATCAAAGGGCAAATGGAAGACGCCTTGAAAGCCCAGGGTTGGCCGCAACTGACCATCGTGCGGCCTTCGCTGTTGCTGGGGGAGCGCCTCGAACCGCGCCTGGCCGAGCAATTGGCCGGGCCGTTGTCACGGCTGATTCCAGGCAAGTACCACGGCATCGAAGTGTGCGAACTGGCACGCGCCATGTGGCGCCTGGCGCTGGAAGAGCAAGATGGTGTGCGTGTGGTCGAATCGGATGAGTTGCGCAAGCTGGGTAAATAAACCCGCCAACCGAGCTGCCAGCTCAACATGTGGGTTCAGATGGGGCCTGAGCGCGGAGTCACAGCCCTCCCGTGGCGTTGAACCCTACCCCCAACACCGTCAACACCGACAGCGGCAACAGCAGGGTATCGAGCAACGCGCTGGCTGGCAGGTCGACGCCGGGATAGCTCGGCGCCTCGGCGCCAAAACGGTCCATCGCGCAACAGCCGCCGTTCATCGCATACAGGTCCAGCCGCGTGCCGGCGTACACCACCGGCGCGCCGGGCTTCGCCGCATCCAGCGTGCGCGCGGTGGCGCAGCCCGCCAGTTGCAACGCCAGTAACACCAACAGCGCCTTATTCATCGCTGCTCAAATGGTGCTCACCCCAACGCGGGAGCATGTCCTGGGGAATGTTCAGCAGGTTGAGAATCCGCGCCACCACAAAATCCACCAGGTCATCGATGGTCTGCGGCTGGTGATAGAAACCAGGCGACGCCGGCAAGATGGTCACGCCCATGTTCGACAACTTGAGCATGTGCTCCAGGTGAATGCTCGAATACGGCGCCTCACGCGGCACCAAAATCAGCTGGCGCCGCTCTTTCAACGTCACATCGGCGGCCCGTTCGATCAAATTGTTGCAGGCGCCCGTGGCAATCGCCGACAACGTACCGGTGGAACACGGCACCACCACCATCGCCGCCGGCGCGCCGGAGCCGGAGGCCACCGGCGACATCCAATCCTCTTTACCGTAGACCTTGATCTGCCCCGCCGCCGCACCGGTGTACTCGGTGAGGAACGCCTGCATCATCTGCACCTTGGGCGGCAGCGCGACATCGGTCTCGGTGGCCATCACCAGTTGCGCGGCCTTGGAGATCAGGAAATGAACTTCACGCTCCTCGCGCACCAGGCAGTCGAGCAGGCGCAAGCCATAGGGCGCGCCGGATGCGCCGGTCATCGCCAGCGTCACGCGCTCGGGCCCGCTCATTTCAGGGCCTCGGCCAATTTGCCGTGCAGGCCGCCGAAGCCGCCGTTGCTCATGACCACCACGTGGGTGCCGGGCGTGGCCTGTTGCTTGACGTGTTCAATGATGCCTTCGATCGAATCGCAGACCGTCGACGGCACGTGACACAGCGCCGCAATGGCGGGCAGGTCCCAGCCGAGGTTGGCCGGTGCGTACCAGACCACTTGGTCCGCATCATTGACGCTCTCCGGCAAGCCATCGCGGTGCGCGCCGAGCTTCATGGAGTTGGAGCGCGGTTCGATAATCGCAATGATCGGCGCATCACCGACCCGCTTGCGCAGGCCATCAAGGGTGGTGGCAATCGCCGTCGGGTGGTGGGCAAAGTCGTCGTAGATGGTAATCCCATTCACATCGGCAACCTTTTCCATGCGCCGTTTCACACTTTTGAACGCACTCAAGGCCGCGATGCCCATGGAAGGCACCACGCCAACATGCCGTGCCGCCGCCAAGGTGACCAGGGCGTTGGCAACGTTGTGCTGGCCGGTCATGTCCCAGTCGACCACACCCTGGGCCTCGCCTTCGAACAGCACTTCAAATGTCGAACCGTCTTCACTGAGCAACCTGACCTGCCACTGCCCGCCCGCGCCGGTGGTTTGCACCGGCGTCCAGCAGCCCATGTCGATGACGCGCTGCAAGGCCGGCTCGGTGGTCGGGTGGATCACTAGGCCCTCACTCGGGATGGTGCGTACCAAATGGTGGAACTGCCGCTCGATGGCCGCCAGATCGGGGAAGATATCCGCGTGATCGAACTCCAGGTTATTCAGGATCGCCGTGCGCGGGCGGTAGTGGACAAACTTGGAGCGTTTGTCGAAGAACGCGCTGTCGTATTCATCGGCTTCGATCACGAAGAACGGCGTATCGCCCAGGCGCGCCGACACCGAGAAGTTCTGCGGTACGCCGCCGATCAGGAAACCCGGGCTCATGCCCGCGTGCTCCAGCACCCAGGCCAGCATGCTGCTGGTGGTGGTCTTGCCGTGCGTACCAGCCACCGCCAGCACCCAGCGCCCTTGCAGCACATGGTCGGCCAGCCATTGGGGGCCGGACACATACGGCAAACCTTTGTTCAGTACGTATTCGACCGCCGGGTTGCCCCGAGACATGGCGTTGCCGATCACCACCAGGTCGGGGACCGGATCGAATTGGGATGGATCATAGCCCTGGGTCAATTCGATGCCCTGGGCTTGCAGTTGCGTACTCATGGGCGGATAGACGTTGGCATCGGAACCCGTCACATGGTGGCCCAACTCCTTGGCCAGAACCGCCATCGAGCCCATGAAAGTACCGCAAATACCGAGAATATGAATGTGCATGGTCGACCTCGTAAAACATCGAGGCAGGTTAGCGCAGGGAGGGGGAAATCGCACTCTTTTAGCGGTACACGCCAGCTCAATCGTCTGAATTCGGCCGGCAGTGCGGTCGTTGAACCCGGTGCCGGCACCCGCCGTGACTGCACCGGACTCAGCGTATACGAGGGGTCACTATGGGGTGTCAATTAACGGCCTCCCCTGCATAACCCGCATCAGACAAACTGCATCGAGGATGGCGGCCCCTTCGGCTCCAACACCGTATTGATACGGGAGATCTGGTTTAAAACAGCCTGATTGCGTCGATCCAATGTTTCAAGGCGGCGCACAGGGTCTTTCTCGGTGGCGGCGGTATCACTTTTAAAGGGCCTGAATATAAAATCATTTTCCTTAGCGATTAATTCCAAGTTCGACTCGACGGTGTTGTATTGCTTTTCCAACATATCAAGTCGGGCAGTTGTCTCGGTTGGCCAATCGGGGCTTTTATCCAAGGCTTGACCCTCGCTCCCTTCGGTATAGGCCTGGATCGTATTACTGACCAAGAGCAGTTTTAATTCTGCATTGTCCAAGTGCAACGCCAGGTCTTGCGGCGATGAAGGACTCGGCGCCGATCCCGCCACACCGTTCTGTTGACTCGGCGCGGGCTGGTGCGCGGGAGGAAGTAAGGGGGTATTGGCGCTGAACGCCCCCTTGATCTGCTCGCCACTCCATACGGAGCCTGCGTAAGTACCAATACTCAATGGCGTACTGACCAAGCCGTTGACTGCGGCATTCACGAAAGCGTCCCGTGTCACGGTTTTCAGATCTGGCCCGGTCTTGAACACGCCAGCCTTGACCAGGCGATCGGCAGTGACGAGGTTTTGCGCCACCTCGCCAAACGTCTTGGGAACGGGGTGAGACCTGGAAGGAAGGGTAGAGCCCCCGAACCGGTTGTTATTAATCAGATCTCGAAAGGGCTTATTAGATGCATGAGTGGAAGGTGGGTTTGAGAAAAACGGTCCCTTATTAACCTGATTATATTGACCGGGCGTCCCAGACGGCACGCGGGAAGTGCTATGCGTCGGCCTGCGGAAAAAACGTCCGAAATCAATTCCCCTTTTGCTACGAACCTGCGTGTCCGAGTTCAAACGTTCAGCATCATAAGTAAGCTCGGAGCGATCATTTTGCCAAGTAGCCGAAGCGGCGTTGCGCGGGTTACCGGTCGATCCAGTATTATTGGCAGCTTGAGTAACATCAGCTGAAACGTCACTGGACGGTGCTGTAGTGTAAGTTGGAACACCTGTAACATTCATAATCATCACCTTAGTCAGCCAATAAAAACTTGCATTCACTGGGTGACAAAAATATCTATCTCAGTTTCACCGAAACAACATTACATGCATTTACTTCCGCGCCAGCCAGGACATACTTTTTCAACAATTAACCCACAAAAGTAAAAACAGTAAATCCCCCTACAACCAACAATTAAAAACCGCCCCCACACACTCGACAACAACTTACGAATTACAACGCCGAACGCAGTTCAATGCCATGTTTGCGTAACTTTCGATATAACGTATTGCGGCTCACCCCCAACCGTTCAGCCACAAGGGTCATATGCCAGCGCTGCTGCGTCAGGACCTTCAACAATGCCAGGCGCTCGGCATCCTCAAGCAGCGACAGCGGGGGGACATCCGCAGCAGGCGTAGTCAAGGACGCCGGGCGGATCATCGGCGGCAAATCATCGACACCGATCAACGCGCCGTCACACAGTGCAACCAGGGTACGCAACACCGTGCGCAACTGCCGCACATTGCCCGGCCAGGCGAACGCCAGCAATGCCTGACGCGCGCCGGCATCGAGCGTTATCGTCTGCTCCCCGGCTTCCTGGGCCAGCAGAAAATCCAGCAATTGCGGCTTATCACTGCGCTCGCGCAACGGCGGCAAGCCGATTTCGAGGCCATTGAGTCGGTAGTACAAATCTTCACGAAAGCTGCCGGCCTGCACACGCTGCAACAAATCACGGTGGGTGGCGCTGATGACTCTAAC
This sequence comes from Pseudomonas veronii, assembly GCF_002028325.1. Classification (NCBI taxonomy): domain Bacteria; kingdom Pseudomonadati; phylum Pseudomonadota; class Gammaproteobacteria; order Pseudomonadales; family Pseudomonadaceae; genus Pseudomonas; species Pseudomonas veronii. The sequence continues at coordinate 6,100,621 of NZ_CP018420.1, forward strand.
GTTTACCGCCTGGGGCTCGCCGCCGATGGGCACCACCAGGCGATCCTCCAGCACCCTCAAGAGCCGGGTTTGCAAAGCCAGGGGCATGTCGCCGATTTCATCCAGGAACAACGTGCCCCCATCTGCCTGTTGCAGCTTGCCGCGCATGCCTTCCTTGCGGGCACCGGTGAAACTGCCGCCGCGATAGCCGAACAGTTCGCTTTCGATCAGGCTTTCCGGGATGGCGGCGCAGTTGAGCGCAACAAAAGCCTTGTCCGCGCGCTGGCTGGCCTGGTGTACGGCCTTGGCGAAGGCCTCTTTGCCGGAACCGGTTTCACCGTTGACCAGCAGCGGCACATCACGTTCGAACACGCGCAACGCCTTGCGAAAATCGCTTTGCAACGCGGAATCGCCCAGGCAGATACCGAGCAGACGCTCGGGCTTGGCGGCAACCACCGGCTGCGGCGGTACGGGCACCGGCACACTGCGCGGCTGGCCGCGCAACGCGGCAAACAGATGTCGACCGTCCCGCGTCCGCAGCGGCCAACTCGCTGTGGCATTGGCGCTGGCGCGGCCCAGCAGTTGATCCAGGGTGCATTCGAAAAGCGCTTCCACAGGCTGCCCCAGCAAGCCACCACGCATCTGCCCCAACAGGTTCAGGGCACTTTGGTTGACTGCGCAAATGCGCCCTTCACCGTCGAACGCCAGCAGCCCTTCACTGAACAAGCCCACGGACTCCGCCTGCAAGTGAAAACGCAGCAGCCAGTGGTGTTCAAAGTGACGCAGGAAGTAACAACTCTCGATCATCTTCGCCGACAGGTTGACCAGCGCCATGGTGTGGAACTGGCTCTGACGCGACACTGCTTCCCGCGCCGACGACACGTCCAGCACCGCCAGCAACTCACCATGGGGATCGAACACCGGGCTCGCCGAACAGGTCAGCCCGGTGTGGCGCCCGCGAAAATGCTCATCGCGGTGAATGGTCAACGACTGGCGCTCCACCAGGCAGGTGCCGATGCCATTGGTGCCTTCGCAGGCCTCGCTCCAGTCGGCGCCGAGCCACAACCCGGCGCGCTCGAAAATCTTGCGCTCGGACGGCGCGGTGACGCAGTTGAGGATCACCCCGCGCGCGTCGGTGAGCAGCACGGCGTGACCGGCGCCCGAAAGTTGCTGATGCAGGCTGTTCATCTCGCCGCCAGCGATGTGCAGCACCTGCTGCAGGCGCTCGCGGCTTTCCAGCAGACGGCCATGTTCGAGCACGGTGGGGGCGATGCTCAGCGCAGGGTCGAGGTGATAATCCTCCAGGCAACGCAGCCAGGAGCGGGCGATGGACGGGTCGCTGCCGGGGCCTTGGGAAAGGTCTTGCCCACGGGTCACGGTCAAGACTTGCTGGGCATGGCGACTGAAATGATCGTGATGCATGTTCTTATTATTCTCCCTGCGTGAGAACGTCCAGCATCCCCCAGCCACCCGGTCATTGCAATCCCGCGCCGACCCACCGGTCACAGGTTGTACCGTGCATGGCACAAACTGTCACACAGACTGTACCAAGGCTGGCACAGCCGCACTTTTTGGCTCTCGCCAACCCCCTGATTTAACTGGCTTGCAAGGCAGTGGCCCGACCTTTGCTCTACGCTTTATCAAGCGCTTGCCGCGCTGCACTCCAATAAACATAAAAAGCCAGGAGATACCCACCATGCGTTACGCACACCCCGGTACTGAAGGCGCCATCGTTTCGTTCAAGGCCAAGTACGGCAACTACATCGGCGGCGAATTCGTGGCGCCGATCGATGGCAACTACTTCACCAACACTTCCCCGGTCAACGGCAAGCCCATCGCCGAATTCCCGCGCTCCACCGCCAAAGACATCGACAAGGCGCTGGACGCCGCGCATGCCGCCGCCGACGCCTGGGGCAAAACCTCTGCCCAGGACCGCTCGCTGGTGCTGCTGAAGATCGCCGACCGCATCGAACAGAACCTCGAACTGCTGGCCATCACCGAAACCTGGGACAACGGCAAGGCCGTGCGTGAAACCCTCAACGCCGACATCCCGCTGGCCGCCGACCACTTCCGCTACTTCGCCGGTTGCATCCGCGCCCAGGAAGGCAGCAGCGCCGAAATCAACGAACACACCGCCGCCTATCACTTCCATGAGCCCCTGGGCGTGGTCGGCCAGATCATCCCGTGGAACTTCCCGCTGCTGATGGCCGCCTGGAAACTCGCCCCGGCCCTGGCCGCCGGCAACTGCGTGGTGCTCAAGCCGGCCGAGCAAACCCCGCTGGGCATCAACGTGCTGATGGAAGTCATCGGCGACCTGCTGCCGCCGGGCGTGCTGAACGTGGTACACGGTTTCGGCAAGGAGGCAGGCGAAGCCCTGGCCACCAGCAAGCGCATCGCCAAGATCGCCTTCACCGGCTCTACCCCGGTGGGCGCGCACATCATGCATTGCGCCGCCGAGAACATCATTCCGTCCACCGTTGAACTGGGTGGCAAGTCGCCGAACATCTTCTTCGCCGACATCATGAAAGCCGAACCGCAATTCATCGAGAAAGCCGCCGAAGGCTTGGTGCTGGCGTTCTTCAACCAGGGCGAAGTGTGTACCTGCCCATCCCGCGCGCTGGTGGAAGAGTCGATCTACGACGACTTCATGAAAGTGGTGATGAAGAAGGTCGCGTCGATCAAGCGTGGCGACCCGCTGGACACCGACACCATGGTCGGCGCCCAGGCGTCCGAGCAGCAGTTCGACAAGATCCTGTCGTACCTGGAAATCGCCAAGGGCGAAGGCGCCGAGTTGCTGGCCGGTGGCAAGGTCGAGAAGCTGACAGGTGATCTGGCCACCGGCTATTACATCCAGCCGACCCTGCTCAAGGGCACCAACAAGATGCGGGTGTTCCAGGAAGAAATTTTCGGCCCGGTGGTGAGCATCACCACCTTCAAGGATGAAGCCGAAGCCCTGGCGATCGCCAACGACACCGAGTTCGGCCTCGGCGCCGGCCTGTGGACCCGCGACATCAACCGCGCCTACCGCATGGGCCGGGCGATCAAGGCGGGCCGCGTGTGGACCAACTGCTACCACCTGTACCCGGCGCATGCCGCGTTTGGCGGTTACAAGAAATCCGGCGTCGGTCGTGAAACCCACAAGATGATGTTGGATCACTACCAGCAGACCAAGAACCTGCTGGTGAGCTACGACATCAATCCATTGGGCTTCTTCTAACCCAACACCGCCGGGGCGATAACCGCCCCCCGTATGAGCGAGCTTGCTCGCGAAGAACCTCAACGATTACGCGGATAGCCTGGCTCTGCGCGGTGCTCTGAAGTTTTTCGCGAGCAAACTCGCTCCTACATTACCCGGCGACAACTTGTCGGGACCAAAACAATAAGAATGAAAGGTACTTTCCCATGCCTAGCGAACCCACTGGATCCTCCGTCGACTTCGAAAAAGTCGATTCCCAATACTTCCAACAACGCGAACTGAAAAAAGGCGCCGCCGGCTGGGTGCTGCTGGTCGGCCTTGGCGTTGCCTACGTGATCTCCGGCGACTACGCCGGCTGGAACTTCGGCCTGGCCCAGGGTGGCTGGGGCGGCATGTTCCTCGCCACATTGCTGATGGCCACCATGTACCTGTGCATGTGCTTTTCCCTGGCCGAACTGTCTTCCATGATCCCTACTGCCGGCGGTGGCTACGGTTTTGCCCGCAGCGCCTTTGGCCCTTGGGGCGGGTTCCTGACGGGCACCGCGATCCTGATCGAATACGCCATCGCCCCCGCCGCCATCGCGGTGTTCATCGGCGCCTATTGCGAGTCGTTGTTCGGCATCGGCGGCTGGATGATTTACCTGGCGTTCTACATCATCTTCATCGGCATCCATATCTTTGGCGTGGGTGAAGCCTTGAAGCTGATGTTTGTCATCACCGCCGTCGCCGCCATTGCACTGGGCGTGTTCCTGGTGTCGATGGTGCCGCACTTCAACGTCGCCAACCTGCTCGACATCCCGGTGACCGACGCCAAGGGCGCCAGCACCTTCCTGCCATTCGGCTACGTCGGCGTGTGGGCGGCGATTCCGTATGCGATCTGGTTCTTCCTGGCAGTCGAAGGCGTACCGTTGGCCGCCGAAGAAACCAAGAACCCGAAGCGCGACCTGCCTCGCGGCCTGATCGGCGCCATTGTGGTGCTGACCAGTTTTGCCCTGCTGATCCTGGTGATTGCACCGGGCGGCGCCGGCACCTACGCGCTGATCAAGTCCGGCAACCCGCTGGTTGAAGCGTTGGCGCTGTCGTATGGCGGCTCGACCTGGATGGGCAGCTTCGTCAACCTGGTCGGCCTGGCGGGCTTGATCGCCAGCTTTTTCTCGATTATCTACGCCTATTCGCGGCAGATCTTCGCGTTGTCCCGTGCCGGCTACCTGCCGCGCAAACTGTCCCAGACCAACAAAAGCAAGGCGCCGGTCCTGGCGCTGGTGATCCCCGGCATTATCGGTTTCGGCCTGTCGCTGACCGGCCAGGGCGACCTGCTGATTCTGGTGGCGGTGTTTGGCGCGACCATTTCCTACGTGCTGATGATGGCCGCGCACATCACGCTGCGCATCCGTCGCCCCAAAATGGATCGTCCGTACCGCACGCCGGGCGGCATCTTTACCTCCGGCGTGGCCCTGGTATTGGCCTGCGTGGCCGTGGTGGCGGGCTTTCTGGTCGACCCGCGAGTGGTGATTGGCGCTGCAATCATCTATGGAGTATTAATTGCTTACTTTGCTTTCTACAGCCGGCATCACTTGGTAGCAGGCACGCCGGAAGAAGAGTTCGCGGCGATCCAGGCCGCAGAGGCCGCCTTGCACTGACTGCCGTAAACCTCGACGCGGGCGCCTTACCCATATTTGCCCGCGTCATCAAGGAGACACTGTATGGCAAGTTTTTCCCACGCGGTGGGCGCATCGACCTACCGCTTCGACAGCCTCAAGGACGTGATGGCCAAGGCCAGCCCCGCCCGTTCAGGCGACTTCCTCGCTGGCGTCGCCGCACAGAACGATGGCGAGCGGGTGGCGGCGCAAATGGCCTTGGCGAATATCCCGCTGAAGCACTTCCTGCAAGAGGCGCTGATTCCCTATGAAAGCGACGAAGTCACCCGACTGATCATCGACACCCACGATAAACAGGCGTTTACCGCCGTCAGCCACCTGACCGTCGGCGGCCTGCGCGACTGGCTGCTCAGTGACGCAGCCGATGAACAATCCCTACGCGCCTTGGCGCCAGGGCTGACACCAGAAATGGCCGCCGCCGTGTCGAAGATCATGCGCGTGCAAGACCTGGTGCTGGTCGCGCAGAAGATCCGCGTGGTCACCCGGTTTCGCGGCACCATGGGCCTGCGCGGCCGCTTGTCGACCCGCCTGCAACCCAACCACCCCACCGACGAACCGGCGGGCATCGCGGCGAGCATTCTCGACGGCCTGTTGTACGGCAACGGCGACGCCATGATCGGCATCAACCCGGCCACCGACAGCATCGCCTCGATCTGCGCCATGCTGGAGATGCTCGACGCGATCATCCAGCGTTACGAAATCCCCACCCAGGCCTGCGTGCTGACCCACGTCACCACCTCCATCGAAGCCATCAACCGTGGCGTGCCGCTGGATCTGGTGTTCCAGTCGATCGCCGGCACCGAGGCGGCCAACGCCAGTTTCGGCATCAGCCTGAGCGTGCTGCAGGAGGGCTACGAAGCAGGCCTGAGCCTGAACCGTGGCACCCTCGGGCAAAACCTGATGTATTTCGAAACCGGCCAGGGCAGCGCCTTGTCGGCCAACGCGCACTTCGGCGTCGACCAGCAAACCTGTGAAACCCGCGCCTACGCCGTGGCTCGGCACTTCAAGCCGTTCCTGGTGAACACCGTGGTCGGTTTTATCGGCCCCGAGTACCTGTACAACGGCAAACAGATCATCCGCGCCGGCCTCGAAGACCACTTCTGCGGCAAGCTGCTGGGGGTGCCGATGGGTTGCGACATCTGCTACACCAACCACGCCGAAGCCGACCAGGACGACATGGACACCCTGCTGACCCTGCTGGGCGTGGCCGGGATCAACTTCATCATGGGCATTCCCGGTTCCGACGACATCATGCTCAACTACCAGACCACCTCGTTCCACGACGCCCTGTACGCCCGCCAGACATTGGGTTTAAAGCCGGCGCCGGAGTTTGAACAGTGGCTGGCGAACATGGGCATTTTCACGCAAGCCGACGGCAAAGTGCGCTTCGGCAACAGCCTGCCACCGGCGTTTCGCCACGCCTTGGCGCAATTGGGATGAAGGAGCCGCCCGTGCAACCAGACTTACCCGAAAACCCGTGGCTGGAACTGCGTCGCCTGACCCCGGCGCGCATCGCCCTGGGCCGTACTGGCACCAGCATCCCCACCAGCGCACAGTTGGACTTCCAATTCGCCCACGCCCAGGCGCGGGACGCGGTCCACCTGCCCTTCGACCACGTCGGCCTCAGCACTCAGCTCGCCGAACGCGGGCGTGACAGCCTGCTACTGCACAGCGCCGCCGTCGACCGCCACAGCTACCTGCAACGCCCGGACCTGGGGCGGCGTCTGAGCGATGAGTCGGCCCAGGCCCTGCGCGACCATGCGGCGGCTAACCCCGGCGGCGTCGACCTGGCCGTGGTGGTGGCCGATGGTCTGTCGGCGTTGGCGGTGCATAAACACACGTTGCCGTTTCTCACGCGCATGGAGGAACAGACCCACGCCGAAGGCTGGTCCTTGTCACCGGTGATCCTGGTGGAACAGGGCCGCGTCGCGGTGGCCGATGAGATTGGCCAGCTACTCGGCGCCAAGATGGTGGTGATCCTCATCGGTGAACGACCGGGGCTCAGTTCGCCGGACAGCCTGGGCCTGTATTTCACCTACAACCCCAAGGTTGGCCTCACCGACGCGTACCGCAACTGCATCTCCAACGTGCGCCTGGAGGGTTTGAGTTATGGCATGGCGGCCCATCGCCTGCTGTACTTGATGCGGGAGGCCTGCCGTCGGCAGTTGTCGGGGGTCAACCTCAAGGATGAGGCGCAGGTTCAGACCATCGAGTCAGATGACCCGGACTTGGTGAAAGGCAATTTCCTGCTCAGCCCGCCCACCGACTGATCCCCGCACGATTGCGCTTTTTCACGTCTTTAGGCAGCATCGAGTCACGGCCGCTCGCGTGGTCATATACCATCTGGAAGTTGAGGCCTGGCATGCGGATCACTCAAGCGACCCTGGAACACCTGGACCTGTTGACCCCGTTATTCGTCAAATACCGCGAGTTCTACGGGGCGCTGCCGTTCCCGGACTCTTCGCGGGCCTTCCTGGAAAAACGCCTGCGCCGCAAGGAATCGGTGATCTACCTGGCCCTGGCCGATGACGACGACAAACGCTTGCTCGGGTTCTGTCAGCTGTACCCGAGCTTTTCTTCGTTGTCGCTCAAACGGGTGTGGATCCTCAACGACATCTACGTCGCCGAAGACGCGCGCCGGCAACTGGTGGCGGACAACCTGATGCGCGCGGCGAAGAAGATGGCCAAGGAAACCCATGCAGTGCGGCTGCGGGTGTCGACCAGCAGCAACAATAACGTGGCGCAGAAGACGTATGAGTCGATGGGTTTTCGCGAAGACAGCGAGTTCAAGAACTACGTGTTGCCGATCAGCGAAGACTGACCCCATCTCCCAAGCCCCCCAAAATTCCTGTGGGAGGAGCTTGCTCCCGATAGCCGTGGACCCGTCAGACTATTTATAACTGACACGCGCCCATCGGGGGCAAGCCCCCTCCCACATTTGGTTCTGTGGTGCTCTGGGAGCCGAGTGCCATGACATCACCCGCTACAAAACCCACACACTCTTTTCACTTCTCAATCCGTATAATGCCGACCTTTCAGGATTGTAAGAAGCGCGACAAATACTTGTAGCCTTATTACCCGAGCCTCCGCACAGGCCTGCTGAGTCGGGCCATTCACACAGGTGCCATCCATGGATTTCAACCCGCTTGACCTTATCCTGCATCTCGACGTCTACCTCGACCTGCTGGTAAAAAATTACGGTCTGTGGATCTACGCCATTCTGTTCCTTGTAATATTTTGCGAAACCGGCCTGGTGGTCATGCCGTTCCTGCCGGGTGATTCATTACTGTTCATTGCCGGCGCGGTGGCGGCGGGTGGCGGCATGGACCCGGTCTTGCTCGCCGGTCTATTGATGTTGGCGGCGATCCTCGGCGACAGCACCAACTACGTGATCGGGCGAACAGCCGGCGAACGCCTGTTCAGCAACCCGAACTCGAAAATCTTCCGCCGCGACTACCTGCAAAAAACCCACGACTTCTACGACAAGCACGGCGGCAAAACCGTGACCCTGGCGCGCTTCCTGCCGATCCTGCGCACCTTTGCGCCGTTCGTCGCCGGTATCGCGAAAATGCCCTACCCGCGCTTCTTCGGCTTCAGCGTGCTGGGCACCGTCTTCTGGGTCGGCGGCCTGGTAACCCTGGGTTACTTCTTCGGCAACGTGCCGTTCATCAAGAAAAACCTCTCGCTGCTGGTGGTGTTCATCATCCTGCTGTCGCTGGTGCCGATGATCATCAGCGTGTTCCGCAGCCGCTTTGGTCGCACGTCTTCCGAAGCCAAGTCGCAGTAACCTGCGATGTGGTCCCTCAGCGCCTGGCGTCGCCGGCGCCTGTTGGCCAGGCACCCGATTGCCGATGACACCTGGCAGCGGGTGCGCGAGCACCTGACCTTCCTCGACGGCATCAGCGCCGAGCAAGACCAGTGGTTGCGCGAAGCCTGCGTGGTGTTTCTCGCCGAAAAACACCTCACCGCCCTGCCCGGCGTCGAGCTGCACCAGGAACAACGCCTGCTGCTCGCCGCCCAGGCGCAACTGCCACTGATGAACCTCGGCGACCTCGACTGGTATCAGGGCTTCCACGAGATCGTGCTGTACCCCGACGACTTCCTTAGCCCGCAACGTCATCGCGACGCCAGTGGCGTCGAGCACGAGTGGGACGGCGAGCACAGCGGCGAAGCCTGGCAACAAGGCCCGGTGATCCTCGCCTGGCCCGGCGTGCTGGCCAGCGGCAACTGGGAAGGCTACAACCTGGTGATCCACGAACTGGCGCACAAGCTCGACATGCTCAACGGCGACGCCAACGGCCTGCCGCCCCTGCACCACGACATGCGCGTGCAAGACTGGGCCCGCGTGATGCAAGGCGCCTACGATGAGCTTAACCGCCAGTTGGACGCCAACCCCGACGCCGAAACCGCCATCGACCCCTACGCCGCCGAAAACCCGGCGGAATTTTTCGCGGTCACCAGCGAATATTTTTTCAGCGCGCCAGATTTATTGGTGGAAAGTTATCCACAGGTGTACGCCCAACTCAGTCATTTTTACCGCCAGGACCCTCTGGCCCGCCTCGCGCAGCTGCAAGCGCACGACCCGCGTTATCAGCCACAAGACGAATGACTGTACGACGTCTGGTGCATGGCATCGGCGTCAGAATATGCCTATAATCGCCGCCACTTTTAGGCCAATCCGGCCATGTACATGGCCAACTACGGGGGCAACGCCCAATGAGCTACAGCAAGATTCCGGCTGGCAAAGACCTGCCGAACGACATCTACGTCGCCATCGAGATTCCGGCCAACCACGCGCCGATCAAATACGAAATCGACAAAGACAGCGACTGCCTGTTCGTTGACCGGTTCATGGCCACCCCGATGTTCTACCCGGCCAACTACGGTTTCATCCCCAACACCCTGGCTGACGACGGCGACCCCCTCGACGTGCTGGTCGTAACCCCTTACCCGGTTACTCCTGGCTCGGTTATCCGCGCGCGTCCAGTCGGCATCCTGAACATGACCGACGACGGCGGCGGCGATGCCAAAGTCATCGCAGTGCCCCACGACAAGCTGTCCCAGCTGTACGTGGACGTGAAGGAATACACCGATCTGCCGCCACTGCTGCTGGAACAGATCAAGCACTTCTTCGAGAACTACAAAGACCTCGAAAAAGGCAAATGGGTGAAGATCGACGGTTGGGGCAACGCAGATGCCGCCCGCGCCGAGATCATGAAGTCGGTCGCCGCCTACAAAGGCTGATACCGGCTCCTCATTGCCCCGGCAATCAAAAAAGCTCCGATCATTCGGGGCTTTTTTTGTGGAAAAATTTAAACACCAAGTTCAATTATTAACACTCTATGTTGAACTAAGCAGCGCCAACGAAAGATCAGGCTACAACTAAGTAAAAACCTACACCGGCAATTGAACGCATAGTTTATTTGATCTATTTTCCCGGCCAGTAAACTCAGCGTTTATGAATACATCAGGTGATCGCTTAAAAGCGCTATTACGGGAAGTTCATCTTTCCGCTTCCGACTTCGCCAAGAACCGCGGCGTCACGCCTCAGCACGTGAACAACTGGTTCAAACGCGGTGTTCCCATGGGCCGACTCAACGAAATCGCAGAACTGCTGTGCGTCTCCAGCCGCTGGCTGCACGCCGGTGTAGGCCCTAAACACCCACCGGCCAACTTCCTGTTGGACGCTCAAGATGCAAGGAAAGCATTGCCCACCCGCGAAGAAAGCGGCAAATACCTCACAGGCCCCGCCCGTTCCCCGGAAACAATCGATGTGGAGATCACCCTCCATCCGTCCTTCACCTCAACCGAACGTATCCGCCTCTCCCGTCACACCCTCGACACCTTAAACGTAAACCCCGACCGCGCCCTCGGCGCCTACATGGTCGATAACAGCATGGTCGACATCATCCAACAAGGCGCCACCCTCGCCATCGACCGCGGCCGCACCCAAATCGTCGACGGCGAAATCTACGCCGTCGAACACGACGACATGCTGCGCATCAAATACCTCTACAACCGCCCCGGCGGCGGCCTGCGCATGCGCAGCCACAACGCCGGCGAACACCCCGACGAATACCTGACCTTCGATCAACGCTTCGAACAGAACTTCCAGATCGTCGGCTGGGTGTTCTGGTGGTCCACCCTCAACAACCGCCGCCCACCCGTGCCGCTGGATGAACACCTGCTGGGCTGGGAAGGCTCTAAATCGGATACGGAGGTGGGCAACTGAGGTGAATGTGGGTATCATGCGCCGCACATTTGGCAGGGGCTGGTTTTAGGCCATTCACCCTGCCAGGCGATGCGGAAAAACTCCCGCGGATGCCCTGACTATTCAGCCAGACGCGATGTTGGCTGAGCGATTTGAAGGCTGGTGAGGTTTGTCAAAAACAAGCTGAGGCGGTCCCCGAGAAGCCGGCCACAAGCCGGCTTTTTAATGTCTTTTTGAAAGCCACCCTCATCTACTGAAAATCGCGAGAGCCTTGCTAAATCAAGGGATTCAGCCTACTTTTATTCCCGTGACTTCCGTTTTCATCCATCGTCTTCCACAGCCAAGTGGGGGATCAAGTGGGGGACCAGAGGGCCGAAAAGATGGGCAAGCTGACCGCAAAGTATGTCGAAAACGTGACCGAGCCAGGCACCTACGAAGACGGTGAAGGGCTGCGCCTTATCGTCAAAGCTACAGGGCGAAAAAACTGGGTGCTACGGTTTCAGCTACACGGCAAACGTCGGGAGATGGGATTAGGTGGCTACCCCCAGCTCGATCTAAAAATGGCCCGCGCGGCCGCATATGAAAACAAAGTCCAGATCTTCAAAGGCACTGACCCACTCGCAAAACGACAGGCTGAACAAGCTGCTCAACGGGAAGCTGAACGCAGAGAACTGGCGCAGCTGATTACCTTTGAGAAATTGGCCACCGACTATCGAGATGCCCATGGTTCGAGCTGGTCGGAGAAATGGCGTAAGGGCTGGCTGCGGAAACTAGAGCTCTATGCTTTCCCTACAATAGGGAAGCTGTCAGCTGACCAGATCGAGACCAAACATCTGATCAAGGCCCTGCAGCCACTCTGGTCAACCAAGACGCGAACGGCTGACGAAGTACGTGGGCAAATCGAGCAGATTCTGGATGCTGCCAGAGCCAGAGGCCTCAGGACCGGAGAGAATCCGGCTCGCTGGCGCGGCCATCTGGAAAACCTGCTCAGCCGGCAAGAGAAAAAGAAAGCTCGCAAACGCCACCATCATCCTGCACTGAAATGGCAGGATCTGCCAAAACTCATGGAAGCCTTACGTAAAGATCCCTGCCACGCTTCTGTCGCGGCTCAGTTACTGATTCTAACCGGCGCACGCTCGCATATGGTCCGATTCGCACGCTGGGATGAGTTTGACTTGGAATCGGGTCGATGGTCTCTACCTGATGAGCGCATGAAAACCCGACAAGCGTTCGCGATCCCCCTGGCCCCAGAGGTGGTTTCACTTCTGAAGGGCCTTCCGAGAACCAACACCAGAAGTCCCTACGTTTTCCCCGGCCACGGCCAAAGCGGCGTGATGCACGCTAATGGCATTCGTAGTTTGCTACATACACTGGGTTATGAACACATCACTCGTCATGGCTTCCGCTCAACCTTCCGGGACTGGGCAGGTGAAAAGACGCCTTTTCCGAGAGATATCTGCGAGCTCGCGCTGGCCCATGATGAGCGAGGGGAAACGGAAAGCGCATACTCTCGATCAGACTTTTTTGATAAGCGACGGGAGCTGATGAACGCGTGGGCCATCTACGCTACATCCACACCTGAATACGCGGATGAGGCTCAACGCGAAACCCCGGAAGAATGATGACGCGGCGACCGCTGAAAGCGTTGGAAAGTGAGGAGCACGCATCAAGACGACAATCCCGCAACCGAGGCACATCAACATCTGTGTAGGGCCACTAGGTCTCTGGTTACCGCCTTTAAAGCCGGGTCCCTTCAAGCAAGGATGCGTAGCCTCCCTGCTTGAAGGGACCTCACTTAAAAAATCTAAAGCCCACGCAACTGTGTGTGGAAAACCACAGATTTCCACCGGTGGATAATTTCATTCACAGCCGCAGAACTCCCGAAAATGCGCGCCTTGACCCGAATTCTCCACAGGAGTAGAAAATGTTGGGCAAAGAGCTGTCGTTGACAGCAACCCAGGTAGCCAGAACCTTTAAGGCTACGCCACGCCATGGTGGTTCTCCCAAAGTGCGATTAGCGTCCGGCGGCTCGCACGGTCACAGCGATGTGATGGATGCCTACTTTTACCAGTATGCCCAATGCGGCAACTAATACCCCTTTATACCTGCCCTGCAGCAACCTATCCCCTTGGCCATTTCCTTGCGCCAACCTGCGCCCGTCTCTTTCTCCCGGAAAGAGACGGGCGCTCCTACCGCTGCTGCAGCCCAACTCGTAGAAGGCTTTGCGGCATTCCCCCTCGTGACAATCGGCGTGACAAACACCGAAGTCACCAGCAACAGCGATGCAGATGATGGTGCCGCAGCCCAAGGAATGGATTGCACCTGACTGACAGTCAGGCATGCCCCGATCATCGTTTCACTGCCTTCACCCGACTCAGGATCTCGCGGCATTGGTCTCGTCAGCCAGTGCAGCCTCTACCCGCCCACCGGTAACGATGTTCAGGAGGCCAGATCATGAGATGCCCAAGCTCCAGGTCGTAAAGAGCCGCCAGTCCCGCGTTAGTGGACAACCCTCACAGGTCGCAGGGGCCTTGATCCCTGATAACACTCAACATTCGTGGCGGGATGACGTGGGGATGGCTTTAAAAGTTTGGCTTCGAGAGGAGTTTGATCCATGGTACTGGTGGCTAGGTGAGAAGGGCGAAATTTTGGCTATAGTGGGCAACTGAACCGGCGCCGTGCGGCGACGCTACTATTAGTATTCGCTGACCGTGCAATTGCTCACTAATCGATTATGGTGTTCGACCGCTAAGCGAGGTGAGAGAGAACGGCCAATCCGCTCAAACACGCCAACAACTTCCGACCGCTTCGCACTCAGCTTTCACTCTGCGTGCGTAGCGCCTCAAACCGCCCTGTGGGCTATCACCACTTATACGTAATCGAACCAATCAAACTACGCTCATCGCCATACCGGCACGTGGTATTGCAGTACAGATATTTCCTATCAAACAGGTTCTGCGCTTTAGCCTGTAGTTGCCAATTGCTGTCAACATCATAACTAACCAGCGCATCTACCAGCGTATAAGCCGGAATCTTCCCATCATAAACACTTGGTGTAGTCCGCGTAGTCCCTGTGTAACGGGCGCCAGCCCCCACGCGCAGGCGCTCCAGGCCGAGGCTCGCCAGCCGGTAGCTGGCCCACAGGCTCGCGGTGTTGTAGGGCACGCCCTCGATGCGTTTACCTACGTTACTCGCGGTCTGGTCTTCCAGTACGTGGGTATCGGTGTAGGCATAGCCTGCACTGAGTTGAAGGTTCTCGGTGAGGTTGCTCTTGGCTTCGAGCTCCAGGCCTTTGGAGCGGGTCTTGCCGTATTGCACATAGGTGTTGGTGAGGCTGTCGAGGCTCAGTGAGTTGTCCTGGTCGAGCAGATAAACGGCGGCGCTGAGCAGGGTGTCGGTGCCGGGGGGCTGGTAGCGCAGGCCGATTTCGTATTGTTCGCCTTCCAGCGGGGCAAAGGCGTTGCCGTAGGCCGGGTTGCTGACGCTGGCCGGCTGGAATGATTGGCTGTAACTGATGTAGGGCGCCAGGCCGTTGTCCGCGAGGTAGACCAGACCTACACGGCCGGTGGCTTTTTTGTCGTTGCGGGTGGCGCGGGCGTCGGTGGCGAAGGTAGTGGTGACGCTCTCGGCCCAGTCCTGGCGGCCGCCGAGCAGCAGTACCCATTTGTCGTCGAAGGTGATCTGGTCTTGTAGGTAGATGCCGACCTGGCTGCTGTGCAGGTCACTGCCGCTGTCGGCGGCGGTGTTGGCACCGACGCCGGTGTATTCCGGGTTGGCCAGGTTCAGCGACGGCGCCAGTTGGGCCAGGGTCGAGCTGATGAAACGGTGCGAATCGTAGGTCTTGTGGTAGTAATCCACGCCCAGCACCAGGTCGTGCTGCCAGCGCCCTCTGTCGAAGGTGAAGTTGAGGTTGTTGTCGCTGGTCCAGCCGGTGGAACGCTCTTCGCGGGTGCTGTACCGGCGCAGCAACTGGCTGCCGCTGACCGATACGGGAATCAGGTAGTCCCAATTGGTATTCGCCTGGAAGTAACGCAGACTGTGGTTGACGGTGAGATTGTCGTTGAAGCGGTGCTCGAAGAGGTAGCCGAGTGTGTCCATGCGGTTGGTGAAGTGGTCGTAGCCGGGTTCGCCGACGAACTGGTTGCGACCAATCTTGTAGCCGGCCGTGTTGCTGTAGCTGCTGAGTGCATAGCTCATCGGCGGCGAGAAGCCAGTATAGGTGTCCTGGTGACTAGCGAGAACGGTCAGCGAGGTATCGTCGTCGGGTTTCCAAGTCACGGCCGGGGCGATGTAGCGGCGATCATCATCGATGTGGTCGACTTGGGTGCCGCTATCGCGCCAGAGGCCGGTCAGGCGGTAGCTGAACTGGCCCTGGTCATCCAGCGGACCGCCTAAGTCGATGGTGTACTGGCGGCGGTCGTAGTTGCCCAGTTCCAGGCCGATTTCGTGCAGCGGCGTATCGGTAGGACGTTTGCTCACGGTATTGATCATGCCGCCAGGCGATAGCTGGCCATACAGCACGGACGAGGCCCCCTTGAGCACCTCGACGCGCTCCAGGCCATAGGCCTCGACACTGCCGTCGTAGGGGTTCGATTGCAATTTCATGCCATCACGCAGGATACCCCCGGTACCGGCGCCGACGTTGAAGCCGCGCAGGGTGTAGTCGTCGGCGGTGCGGCTGAAACTGGCGGGCTGACTGCTGAACCCGGGGGTGTACTTGAGCGCATCGGAGATGTTGTCGCTTTTGCGCGCATTGAGTTCTTCGCGAGTCACTACCGACACGGATTGTGGGATTTTTACTAGTTCCGTGCGTTTTTTTGTGCCGACCGAGGAACGTTGAGCTACATAGCCGGCATCGGATGTTTCCCCGTCCTGGCGGATTGCGTTGATGGTGGTAGCGTCCAGGGTCAGGCCGTCGCCGGTTCGTTGCACGCTCAAGGCACCGCTTGCGGTAACCAGCACACTCAGACCGGTGCCCGCAAGACTCTGGCGTACAGCTTCACTCGCACTCAGGTGCCCGCGCACTGCTAGCGCCTGGCGACCCGCCACATCCGCTGGAATAAACAGCACCTGCTGGCCACTCACCTGGCCAATGCCGATCAGAGTAGTACCAACGGTGCCGGCGGGCAGGTTGAAGTCATAGGCGGTTTCGGCCGCCTGCAGAGTAAAGCTAGCCAAACAGCCGACAAAAAGCGGCAAAAGGAGGTTGGGATGCATGAGCGGGCTCGCAGAAGTACGGAAACGAGTGCGCGGAATACGCGCGTCTATCAGGTATGTGACGCGAGCCCAGGATATTTTCAGGGGTGTCAGGAAAAAATTCAGACACGCTCGATTCGCGTCCACACGCCCAACCAGGTATCGATGCGCAACGGCAGCACATCCTTGAGCGCGGCCAGCGCGCCACGTGTGTCATCCAGCGTGAACACCCCGGAAATCCGCAACGCCGCCGCCGCTGCAGAAACATGCAGCAGCCCCTGGTGGTACGGCGCAAGATGCTCGATCACTTGACCCAGTGACTGGTCATGCACTTCGAGCAGCCCTCTGGTCCAACTGCGCTCGTCAACATACTGCGAAGGGAGTTCCTGCCAGCGGTTGCCATTGAATGCCAGGCCCTGGCCGGCGGCGATGTGCTGACTATGATGGGGCGTGCGCAACTGCAAGGAACCTTCCAGTGCCCACACTTGGGGCTGACTGGCGTGCATCGCCAGCAGGCACCGTCCACTGTCGAGCCAGGCCTCGCCCCAAGGGCACGCCATCACGAATGGCCGTGCCGGATCGCTGCGCACCTGGGCCTGCACCGCGCCGCGCAATAGTTGGACGTGACGCTGCCTAGGGTTGAAATTCAGATCGACAGAACTCTGCGCATTGAGTTGCAAGGTCGAGCCGTCATCAAGGGTGAACGTACGGCGTTGGGCGGTCGACGTGCGCAGGTCGGCGCGCAAACGTGCGTGCAGCGGTCCACCCGGCATGGTCAACAACTGCCCGCCGACAGCCAGGGCACCCAGGCCGAGAGCGCCACGCAGCATGCGTCGACGACTGTACCCGGCGTCGCACAGTGCATGGATGGCGGCATGCTGCTGCAACAATGGCGTCACGCTACGGTTCAACTGCTGCTGCAGGGTCTGCCAGGCGCGCAGATGACTGGCGTCGGCGGCCAGCCACAGCATCAATTGCTGCTGATCCTGCTCAGAAAACACGCCCGAAGCACGCCGCGCATACCACTCGATCGCCTGTGCCGCCGCCGCGGACACCGTCATCACGGCACG
The DNA here is from genome assembly GCF_002028325.1 of Pseudomonas veronii. Classification (NCBI taxonomy): domain Bacteria; kingdom Pseudomonadati; phylum Pseudomonadota; class Gammaproteobacteria; order Pseudomonadales; family Pseudomonadaceae; genus Pseudomonas; species Pseudomonas veronii. Next base: position 6,117,931 of record NZ_CP018420.1, read on the forward strand.
CCCCGATAACACGCCGTCAGTCCCTGCACAACATACTGATGTACCCGCGTCACCGACACCCCCAGCTCCTCGGCGATGCACGCGTAAGTCAGCCCATCGATCTGGCTATATAGAAAAGCCGCGCGCGCCTTGGACGACAAGCCATCCAACAACTGATCAACCGCCATCAACGCCTCCATCACCACCCAGTGTTCCTCGGGCGAAGGCACGGTCAGCTCCGGCAAAGAGGCTAGGGCTTCGAGATAGGCACGTTCGACATCATTGCGCCGCCAGCGGGCAAACATCAGCCGCTTGCCAATGAGGCTCAACAACGCCCGAGGCTCTCGAATGGCATGGGGATCAGGCAGCGCCACAATCTGAGCGAAGGTTTCGGCGGCCATATCGGCGGCATCCTCGCGGCAGTGCAGCCGCAGACGCAGACGTTCGAGCAGCCAGCTATGGTGCTCGCCGAACAAGCGATGGAGCGCCTGCTGGCGGGGATCTTGGTTTGCCGGGAGAGTAGGAAACACAGCGGGTGGTGCCCGTACTAATGAAAACTATTCGCAATGGTGGTGTGATTGGAGCCTGATTGCAAGAGTGACCGGGGATTGCCGGTGGAGGAGCGACTAATAATCGATGTTCGGCCTAGGGTCGAGAGTATGGAAAAACTCGCGGCTGAATTGTCGGCGTATGGCGCCAACCGTTACTGGCGGTGTCGCTGGGAGCGTGTTCTGAAGCACCGTGGCTCCGGAAGTGGCGATGGAATACCTCTGGGGCTCAAGTGTTCTCGGTTACTGCATGGAGAACCGAAAGAAACCAGCTGATCAGGAGCTGTCAGATTTTTTGTGTGCGGGCCGAGTAAAGAACTAATGAAATCAGGAGAAACGTCTGCTCCGTACTGCTCGGAAAGAAACGCGCGGTTTTCTCTGACAGTCTTGCCACCGGCATACATAGCGATGATCTTGTCATCGAAAACTGTGTAACGTCGCTCGTGCCTAGTAATCAGAATGGGTGAAAAAATGCCATCCCGGTCTCGGTGATATCCATTCGCAGCGTGCCATCGCCGGTTAAAACCGTCTTGCCTTGCCATTGCGCTGATTGGTTTCATCCTCTGGGCGCTGCGCGCCCGGTGGATAGCCCAGGTGATGGCCGAGTTCTGCAGCGAACTGCTCAGGCAGCTCTTTCGGGATTTTCGGCAGTTCTCGGATCGCTTGGCACGCGGATTTCTTTTTGGTTGGCATACATGCACCTGTTGCTCAGGTTTTGCCCGAACACAAAATCGCTGCCCTCCACCATTCGGGTTCAGTCTCACGAAAAATCCGTAGGCTGAACCATAAAAAAAGCCGGTCAAATGCCGTGCAATAACCACAAAAAAGTGGGGGAACAAATGGGGGACCAGAGCGCTTCTAAAAATACCTAACTTTTTGTTTTTCAAACATATAGATCAATAAAAAGCTAACCACAAGCCGGCTTTTTAATTGTCCGAAATAAGCCTATCCATTCTGAGAAATCAACTGATAGCGTCTCTATTCAGAGGCCATAAGGTATTTCTCTGTCCAATGGGGTTTAACGCCACCTAACCTCATCCGGCGATGTGATGGGCGAGGATCAGCCTCCATCCATCTGCGCAAGCATCCGGCGAAAACGCTGCAACGAAAGTGCGAACAGCACGCTGCCGATGAGTAGTAGCGCAAGAAGTTGAACCCACACCACGTCCAGCCCCGCGCCGCGGTACAGCACGCCTTCTCCCAACTGCACCAAGTGGGTGGTGGGTGCGGCCAGCATCAGGTACTGCACCAGCGTGGGCATGCTTTCGCGCGGAGTGGCGCCGCCGGAGAGCAGGATCAACGGCAACAGCACCAGCATCAGCAACAGGCCGAACTGCGGCATGCTGCGGGCCACGGTGGCCAGATAGATGCCCAGGGCGGTGTTGGCGAACAAGCTCAGCGCGGCGCCGACCAGAAACAGCCAGATCGAGCCTTCGATGGGTACGGCGAGCAACCCGCGTACCACGAACTGCAACGACAACGCCGCCGCCACCAGCACCACCGTGCCCATCGCCAGGACCTTGGCCAGCATGATCTGCGTGGGGGTGACCGGCATCACCAGCAGGTGTTCGATAGTGCCGTGCTCGCGTTCGCGGATCAGCGCGGCTCCGGTCAAAATGATCGCCAGCATGGTGATGTTGTCGATGATCTGCAGCAGGCTGCTGAACCAAGTCTTGTCCAACGCCGGGTTGAAACGTGCGCGCAGCGCCAGTTCCACCGACGGGGCCGAATTGCCGCGATAACGCTGCACGAAGGTCTTGACCTCATCGGTAACGATCTGCTCGACATAGGCGCTGCCGCTGAAGGCTTGATCCATGCGTGTGGCATCGACGTTGAGCTGCACCTGCGCGGGACGACCCGCCAGAACATCGCTCTGCAGGTTGGGCGGCATGTACAGCACGAAGGTATAGCGGCCAGAGTCCAGACCGGCGTCCATCTCGGCAACACTGATGTGCTCTGGTTGCGTGAACTGAGGCGGGTAGAAAGCGGTGGCGATGCGCTGCGACAGGGGCGAATCATCTTCGTCGACGAAGGCGATCGGTGCGTTGTTCAGGGTATCTGGAATGGCCGAGGCGGCCGTGTAGACCATCGCCGTGAAGCTGAAGACGATCAGCAGCAGCATGACCGGATCGCGCCACAGGCTGCGAAGCTCCTTGACGCCCAGTTGCCAGATATTGGAAAAAGTGCGTTTCATCTCAGCGCTCCTGTTTGTGCAGCATCGCAATCGCCAGACCCATCACCAGCGGTAGGGCCACCAACAAGGCAATGAAGGACTGCTGCAGATCAGCCAGCCCCAAAGCCTTCGCGAATACGCCACGGCTGATGAGAAACATGTGGGTGGCCGGGTAGGCTTCGCCGATCAGCTTGCCGATGCCCTCCAACGAGGAAACGGGTGTAGTCAGCCCGGCGAACTGGGTGGCAGGCACCAGCGTGCCGATCAGCGCAGCGAACATCGCGGCGATCTGACTGCGCGTGACGGCCGATGCGACCAGCCCCATGCCGGTGGAGATCACCAGAAACACCAGGGTGGCCAGCGCCAGGGTGGCAAAGCTGCCCTTCATGGGCACGTCCAGTACGGTCACCGCCAGCACGCTCATCAACAGGAAGTTCAGCATTCCCAGCGCCACATAGGGCAGTTGCTTGCCAAGCAGGAACTCGGTGCGGGTGACAGGGGTGACGTAGAAGTTGATGATCGCGCCCAGTTCCTTCTCGCGCACCACGGCTAGCGCGGTCAGCATCGCCGGCAGCATCAACAGCAGCAATGGCACCACCGCCGGGACGATGGCGGGCAGGCTCTTGATGTCCGGGTTGTAGCGAAAGCGCGTCTGCACTTCGACCGGGTTGGTGTAGGTTTTGCCGTTCAATCGCTGGGATTTTTGCGTCAGCCAGAGCAGGTGCATGCCCTGCACATAGCCTTGCACGGTTTCGGCGCGGCTGGGCATGGCGCCGTTGATCCAGGCACCGACCTGGGCGTTGTGCCCCAGCGTCGCGTCGCGGGCAAAGCCGGACGGGATCTCGATGACCAGACTCAGTTCGCCGGTCTGCATGCGTCGGTCCAGCTCTGCGTAACTGTGCAACGGCGGGCGCTCAAGAAAATACGGCGAACCGGAGAGCGCCAGGGTGTAGTCATGGCTCAGGCCGGTCTGATCACGGTCAAGCACGGCGTAGCGCAGGTCATTGACGTCAGTGCTGATGCCATAGCCGATAACAAACATCAGCAGCAGCGATCCCAGTAGCGCCAGTGTGGCGCGTACCGGATCGCGCCGCAGTTCCAGCGACTCGCGCCAGGCGTAGCTGAGTAGACGCTGCAGGCTGAACGACTGAGCCTGTTCGGCTGCTGTTGCGGCCGTGCCGTGCTGTGTGGGAGCGCTCTCATCCGGCACATGCGCGGCATTGTTATCGGCCTCGATCAGATAACCGATAAAGGCCTCTTCCAGGCTGGCGGCACCGCGTTTTTCCACCAACTGCATTGGCGCATCACTGTCGAGCACCTTGCCCGCATGCATCATCGACATGCGGTCGCAGCGCTCGGCCTCGTTCATGAAGTGGGTGGAGATGAAGATGGTCACGTGGTCGCGCCGCGACAGTTGCACCAACAAGCGCCAGAACTTGTCGCGCGCCACCGGATCGACGCCCGAAGTCGGCTCGTCCAGAATAAGCAGTTCGGGCTTGTGAACCATCGCCACGGCCAGCGATAGGCGCTGGCGCATGCCCATGGGGATGCTCGGCGGCAGGCTATCCATGACGTCCAGCAATTCAAAACGCCCGGCCATTTGCTGCACGCGAGCGTCGATCTCTGTGGCGGGCACATGGAATAGTTTGGCATGCAGGACCAGGTTCTGCTTTACCGTCAATTCGTTATAGAGCGAGAACGATTGCGACATGTAGCCTACGCGACTGCGTGTGGCAAGGTCGTGAGAGTCGATCTCCTTGCCGAACAGCCAGGCACGGCCTTCGCTGGCGGGTAGCAGGCCGGTGAGCATTTTCATCGTAGTGCTCTTGCCGCAGCCGTTGGAGCCGAGAAACCCGAAGATTTCTCCGCGACGGATGCGAAAGCTCACGTGATCCACGGCCGTGAAGTCGCCGAAGCGCATTGTCAGCCCCTGGGCTTGGATGGCGATATCATCCGGGTCGGTCTGCAAGGGAGGAATGACCACGGGCTCGTGGTCTTGCTTTTTCTCGTCCGGCAGCAAACTGATGAAGGCCGATTCCAACGAATCACAATGGGTGCGTGCCAGCAGTTCGGCAGGCGTGCCGGTGGCACGCACCCGACCTTCGTCCATGACTGCCAGCCAGTCAAAGCCTTGTGCTTCATCCATGTAGGCGGTGGCGACGATCACGCTCATGCCGACTCGCTGGCGACGGATACGGGCGATCAGTTCCCAGAACTGCGCGCGCGCCAGCGGATCGACACCCGTAGTGGGTTCGTCGAGGATCAGCAGGTCGGGATCATGGATCAGAGCGCAGCACAGGCTCAGTTTCTGCTTCATGCCTCCCGAAAGCTTCCCGGCGGGTCGCGCAAGAAATGGATACATGCCGGTGCTACGGGTCAAATCGTCGATGCGTCGGCGCCGTTCGCTGGCGTTTTGACTGAACAACCGTGCGATGAACTGCAGGTTTTCTTCCACTGACAGTGTGGGGTACAGGTTCTTGCCCAGGCCTTGGGGCATGTAGGCAATACGCGGGCAGATCTGGTCGCGGTGGGCCTTGCTGGCGATGTCGGCGCCCAGCACCTCTACTGTGCCTTGCTGTACCCGACGCGCGCCGGAGAGCAACGACAGCAGACTGGACTTCCCTACGCCATCCGGGCCGATCAGCCCTACCATGCAACCGCCAGGGATGTCCTGGGTGATGCCCGACAGCGCCTGGGTCTTGCCGTAGTGCAGGCTTACGTCCCGCAGGCGAACCACGGGCTCAGCGAGGCTGTTCATGGCAAGTCCCTAAGCTGTAAGGCTTCAGGCCATTGGGCCTGAGGATCGGTCCTGATCCAGGCAACGCCGGGCAGGCCGGACTTTACATAATCCTGGTACTTGCTCAGCAATGCTTTGTCGATCCGAGCCTTGACCCGGAACATCAGCTTCTGCCGCTCATTGGCAGTCTCCACGAATTTGGGGGTGAACTGGGCCTGGCGCGAGACAAAGGTGACCGTGGCGGGTATCGGCAAGTGCGGCGCGGTGTCCAGCACGACGCGCACTTCACTGCCCAGGGCCACTTGCCCGGCGGCTTCGGTGGGCAAGAAGAAGCTCATGTAGACATCTGACAGGTCGATCAGGTTAAGCACCTTGCCGCCATCGCTGAGCATTTCGCCGGGCTGGGCCAGGCGATACTGCACGCGGCCACTGCGCGGGGCCTTGAGAGTGCTGTCGTCCAACTCGGACTGGATGCGCTCGACCGTGGCCTGCGCTGCCGCGACGGTCGATGTTGCGCCGGTGACTTCGGCGTCGCTGGCTTCGATGGCCGATCTGGCGGCGTTAGCCTGCGCGCGCGCGGCATTGAGCGCAGCGCCGGTATTCGCCACTCTGGCGCGGTCATCGTCCAACTCCTGGCCTGTTGTGGCGCCGTCCTTGACCAATACCTCGGTGCGTACCAGTCGACGCTGGGCGGCATTCAGTTCCGTATGGCGCTGAACCACGACAGCCTCGGCGGCGGCCTGCTCGCTGCGGCGCATGCTCACCTGCGCCTGAGTGGCCTTCACGGCATGTTCTGCCCGCTGCAATTGCGCCTGGGCCTCGCGCATCTGGGCCAGCAGCGAATCGATATGCATGTGTGCCAACACCTGCCCAGCCTGCACCTCGTCACCTTCATCGGCCAGGATCTGCGCGACGCGCCCACTAAATTTGGCGGCCACGTCCACCTCCGTGGCTTCAATGCGTCCATTGCTGACCATCAGACCGTCCGGCACAGCGCGTTGATCGAACCAGTCCCAGCCGATCCAGGTCGCACCGGCAATGGCCGCCACGATGGCAACTGCGGTGATTTTCTTCTTGATGGAGGCGCTCATGGCTGGGTTATTCCTCTGCAATATCTGAAAACAGGGTGGATGACGGCTGGTCGAGTAACGGGGCGTTCGGCACATGCCGTGAGCCGCCACCCAGTGCGGCATACAGCGCCACCCGGTTGCGTAGCAGTGCGTGTTGCGCTTGTACCTCTTGTTGCTGGGCCTGCAGACGATCACGTTCGGCGTCAAGCACCTCCAGGAAACTGGAGCGGCCACGGTCATGACTCAGGAGCGCCAGCCGACTGCGTTCCTCCTGGATCTCGACGGCTTGCTGCTGCACTGATAGTTGCTGTTGCAGCCAGTGCTGGTTGGCCAGGGCATCCGCTACGTCGCGAAAGGCGCTCTGGATGGTTTGCTCGTACTCAACGACGGCAAGGTGTTTGCGCACATTCGCCAAATCCAGGTTGGCCTGGTTCAGTCCGCCATCGAAGACCGGCAACGACAGGCTTGGCGCGAAGTTCCAGGCACGGCTGCTTGCGCTGAATAAGTCACTCAGTTCTGCGCTGGCCAGGCCGCCGAAAGCGGTCAAGCTAATGCGCGGGAAGAAGGCCGCGCGGGCCGCGCCGATATGGGCATTGGCGGCACGCAGGCGATGCTCTGCTGCGACGATGTCCGGGCGGTTGATCAGCAGGTCGGATGGCAGGCCGGCATCCAGGGGCTGGACCAGGGTCTGATCGGCGACAGGCCTGTAGTTGGCATCGACGAGGTCAACCTGTCCGACCAGCAGATTCACGGCATTGTGTTGCAGGTCACGTTGCTGTTGCAGTTGCAGCGTCAATGCCTCGGCCTGGGTCAGCAGCGTCTGCACCTGGGTCAGTTCCAGCTTGGTCACTGACCCCATCTCGAACCGACGTGTGAAGATGCGCAGCGATTCGCTCTGGTTGGCCTGAGCGACATTAGCCAGGTGCAGGCGCTTATCCAGCTCGCGAAGGCTAATCCAGGCGTCGGCCACCTGCGCCACCAGGCTGATCGTCACTGCCTGATGCCCGGCCTGGGTCGCCAGGAATTGCTGCAAGGCTTCTTCGTTCAGGCTGGTGATACGTCCCCAGAAGTCGATCTCCCAACTGCTGATACCCACACCTGCCTTGAATTCGTTGCCCGTCGAGGTCTGACCGATTTCCGTCAGATCTGCAGGCGTGCGCGAGCGTTTCGCATCGACTCCCAGGGCAACCGTGGGCGTCAGGGCGCTGCGCTCGATGCGGTAGGCCGCCTGTGCTTGCCGAACCCGCAAAGCGGCACTGCGCAGGTCGTGGTTGTGAAGCAGCGCCTGGCGGATCAAAGCCTGTAGATGAGGATCGGGAAAATAGCTCTGCCAGGTTTTATCGGCCGCCGAGGTTAGTGCGGCATCCTCGGATTTTTTACCGCTCCCTTGCTGGTAATGCGCAGGCAAGGTGCTGTTGTCGGGGGTTGTATACGGCGGTATTAGCGTAGTGCAGCCTGATAGCAGCACCACCACAAATGCTGCATTGCACTGTCGTGACATGGTGTGAAGTTTCCGATCCAGAGGAGGCATGGAGGGAAGTGTGCTCTTCACGCGTCAATCGTCTTTCAAGGTTTAATCAAGATTTCATCAAGTGCGGCCAAATACCGGTCTGCGGAACAGACGCCCACGGCGCAACCTTGCCTTGAGCGTCTGAGATTATTTTGGAGGCTGTAGCGGTGTCGTCAGCACTGAAATGGGCGGCTCGCTCATGAGCAGCCAAGCGCCCGCCACCAATAACAAGACTGCCGCCACGGTGCAGGCCAACCAAATCAGTTTCCGGCACCCTGGCCTCCGCGCCGGGATGAGCTGTCTACGTAAGCGCACGGTGGATGTCTATTCGCCTCAGAATGAATAGTGCAATGAGGCAAAACTGGTGACGCCGGTTTTTTCTTCCACCACAGGACTTTTGTTCGCCTCTTCGCGGAACTCCATGACATTCAACCCGACCAACATCGCCCAATGCTGATTGAATTTATGTTGCCAGTCCGCTGACAACGAGTAGGCATAGACGCCGGAGTCGGCATCGAAACGAGAGAACCGGGAAGCCTGGGCCTGGGCATCGCTCACCCCGAAGTAGGTGCGGTTGTAGCGCTTATCCCCGGCATGCACGTTCATACCAAGGGTAATCACATCACCTGCCGTTTTCAGTACGGTGCTTTCCAGGCCCAACCGGTAACGATTACCACGCTTATAACCAGCAACGCGCAGCTCTGCTTCACCCTTGATCGACAGCCAGGAGGTCAGATCCTGTGCCAGCTGAAACGTGGCAGTGGTCGCGCCTGTGACTTCACCCATCCCCTGGAGTCGCTTGGAGCCAGGGCGCCAAACGCTGTCTTCATCAGTACGGCCAAAGTCGTAGCCGATTGCCACGCTGGAGTAAAACCCGCTCTGAGTCAGGTATTCCGCGCCAAGGCCGCGCATGGAATCAGCAAAGAAAATGCCGCGATAAATACTCAGTGTCGGCACCAGCATGGCTCGCGATTGTTTTGCGCCCAGATAGCGAGGGGTATAGGCGGCACCCAGTCCCACCGTGACCTCGGTTTTTTCGCCAAACAAGCGGGTGGATACGTCAGCGACTTGCTGCTGGGCCTGGCTTTTCAGCGGAATCAGCAAGCAGAGGCTGCCGGTAATGAAAACCGAGACAGCGCTGGTCATGTGTCGCTTGTGTTTGTATCGAGAAACGGGCTTGCTCATGGCGGTTCATCCTTTGAGGTTCAGTACCCCGGTAGTGAGCCGCCTTCGATTCAAGGTCGCGCCAAGAAACGGTGAAGACTTCGTCAAGGACAACGGACCAGGTTTTGCCTGCGCCCGCTTTCAGGCTGGCGCAGCCTTCGCCTTGAGTCAGCCTGGCAACTCGATATGGATGCGACCGCCGCCCTCGGCACGATTATGGACACTCAGCTTGCCACTATGGGCTTGGCAGATAGCGACTGCCACCGACAGCCCCAGCCCGCTGCCGCCTGCATGGCGAGAGCGCGAATGTTCGGCACGCCAGAAACGGTCGCACGAGCGCTCGATATGCTCCGGTGCGAAGCCCGGGCCAGCATCCTCGACGTCGAGCAGCACCCGGTCTTGCCGCTTGCTGGCCCGCAGCGCCAGATACCCCCCGGATGCTGCGTAGCACAGGGCATTGTCGAGCAGGATCGACAGTACCTGGCCTAAGCGGTCGCGATCGGCGATCAACATCAAACCGTCCGGACAGTCGAGGACGATGTTCACCGGTTGCTGTTGCAAGCGTGGTGCCGCCCAAGCCACTCGCTCTTCCATCAGGGACTTGAGTGCGAAGCTTGAGGGCATCAGCTGCAACTGGTCGGCTGTGGCCAGCGACAATAAGTACAGATCATCAATGAGCCGATTGAGCTGATCAAGCTGTCGCATGATCATGACCAACTGTTGCGGCGAGGCCTCGAATACGCCATCGATCAGCCCCTGTAGCCGCCCCTTGGCAGCGGTGAGGGGCGTGCGCAGCTCGTGGGCGATGGCGGCGCTGGATGCCTGTAATTCCCGCTCCTGCCGCTCCAGGCGCTCAGCCATGTGGTTGAAATCGGCCATCAGGCTATACAGCGCTGCGGGGGCATCGCGCACGTTGCCTGCTCGTGACCGGAAGTCTCCGCCAGCGATGTGCATTGCCGAGATCGCAACGGCGCTGAGTTGGCGCGACAGGCGCAACGAGACCCAGATGCCGCCGCCGATAATCAGGGGGAGCGCAATCAGCGCCAGCCCGCTGAACCACAGCAGATCCGCCCGGAGGACCTCTGGCGTGAAGTAATCGCCATAGAGGTATTGCCCATAGATTTCACGCAGGCGCTCGGCATTGGCGGCATGGTCGACTTCCAGGACCTTGAGTTCCTGGCGCACGGCCTCGGGCAGTGCGTTTCGCAGTTTGGTTTCCCACGAGAAGAAGCGTAACCACATGCCAGCCCCCACCACCAGCATGGCCGCCAGTGCCAGGCCGATCATGCGCAGGCTGATCCAGTACCAGAGTTGGCGGGAGAGTCCGTTCTTTGCCGTGCTCATGCCGGATTGCTGAAGCGATACCCCAGCCCCCGCACCGTCAGAACGACATCGTGAATGCCTACTCGCTCCAGCTTGCGTCGCAGGTTGTACAGGTGGGCATCGACCACTCGCTCCATCGCATCACTTTCGGGCAGGCAGTTGGCGAGCAGCTCGGCACGTGTGTACATGCGCGATGGCGCGGCCATCATCATGGACAGTAGATTGAACTCGGTGCGCGTCAACTCCAGGGGTTGATTGGTGCCATTGATTTCAATGGTCGCCAGTGCCGCATTCAAATCAATGACCAAGTGATTATGCCGTAGCAAGGTCGACTGACCCTGGCCACCCCCACGCCAACGCCGCAGCACCGCATGCACGCGAGCAACCACTTCCCCTGGGTTGTAGGGTTTGACCACATAGTCATCAGCACCGTACAGCAGGGAGTTGATGCGGCTGGGTTCGTGCCCAACAGCGGTCACCATAATGACTGGGGTCGCTGAGTGTTGGCGAATAGCAGTCAAAACCTCGTTGCCGCTGAGTCCCGGCAACATGATGTCCAGCAGCACCAGATCCGGCCGCCAACGCGCGTGGTAGTCCAAGGCTTTATGGCCATCTGCTGCATGTCGCGTCTGGAATCCATCCCGGCCAAGATAGGCCTCCAGTACTTCAGCCCCATCGAAATCATCCTCGACGATCAGTACTCGTCCTAAACTCACAGGTCACTCCTTCATGCGATCTTGATGGCTTGTTGATCGTTACTTGATATTTCGGTGCAACGATAATTGCGCTTCTGAATGCGGCCGTAAATCGTTGAGACGACTAAACGCTACCACTTGAAACAAAATCGACAAGCTTATTTTTTGCAATTTGTCAAGTTCTATCAAGTGTTGGCAATCAGGATGAATGGAGGAGGGACATATGGAAATATCACCAAATGTGGATCGCTGGGGTTTTCAGCGCTTCGTTGAGTCGTCGGTGTCAGAAGGGTTTCTGCGCGAGCCGGTCCTGATGGAAGGAATGTCTGGTTCGCGCATCACGCGCAATGGCCTGCCGTATGTGAATTTTTCGGGGATCAACTACCTCGGCTGGCAACAGGACCCGCAAGTGCTCGATGCGTTCTGTGAGTCGGTCAAGCGCTATGGGCTTTCCACCGGTGGGTCGCGGGCGACGCAGGGTGTCTGCGAGCCACATTTCCGATTGGAAACGTTGCTCAGCGAGCATCATGGCAAAGACAAAACACTCACGTTTGCCTCAGGCATGCTGGCCAACCTTGGCTTCATCAATGCCATGACAGCGAAGTTCAATTTCTCCCCCAGCAGCGGCATTGACAACCGCGATGCCGTGCTGATCTTTGACCGTGATTGCCACTGGAGTCTCTGGAAAGCCGCCGCGCACCTTAAGTACGGCGAATCGCTGCTGTCGTTCAAGCATAACGATGTGGCCGACCTTGAACGTGTTCTGCAAAATATCGGAGATCGAAAGGCCATTGTGGTTTTCGAAAGTGTCTACTCCTCCGACGGGAGCGTGGCGCCTATCGGTACGATCCTGGATCTGTGTGAACGATTCAATGCCCTGAGTTATATCGACGACGCCAATGGTTTCATGGTGTATGGCGAGCCGCAGCGCAATTTCTACGAAGAGTTCCAGCACCTTCGCCGCGCCGATTTCATCATGATCTCATTATCGAAATCAGTAGGCCTGGAAGGCGGTGCGATCAGCGCCAACGCGGAGTACATCGACGCCTTTGAAGTACTGAGTGGAACGTCGATCTTCACAGCCGCCATTCAACCGCCAACGGCAGACGCAGCGGCATCCATCATCGAGCGCCTCAAGCGCGACCCTTCCATCATGGATGACTTCCTGCGCAGAAGCCTGGCGTTTCGCCTGCGATTGCTTGACGGTGGACTGCAGCTCAATAGCACACCGTCTTACATCACCTCCGTGTTGATCGGCAAGGACAGCAAGGCCGAGCAAGTTCGGGAGCAGTTGGAGCAACAAGGCTTCTGCGTGCCGATCTTCCGCTATCCGGCGGTCAAGCCCAATCAGGCACTGATACGGCTGATCTTGCACCGGCACCACACCGACGCGGAAATCGAGAGGTTTGCCCAAAGCCTGGAAAATCTGCTCGGTTGCGATGATTCATCCAGTCGATTGGGCGAGAGCCTGCTAGCGGCAGCGAACTAGGTCAGGAAGTCGCATATGACACGCATGGAACAGGTGGTGCGGGTCGGCTTGCCGGCCAGCACAAATGACACCACTTGGGCGGCGGAACATATTGAAATCAAGGACTCGATTGCGACGATTGACCGAACGTCCTGGAATCAACTGTGCAAGCCTCATCAGTTTTGCAGCCATGAGTATATGGCTGCCCTGGAGGCCAGCGGCCTGGAATGCCAGTACCTTTATGCGCTGGCCATTTCAAACGGTGAACTGGTCGGCGCTGCTGTAGCCACCCTATGGCGGATTCATCTGCCATATGGGATGTCATTGCGCGTCACAACCCTGGGAACGCCGGTCAATACGGGGTTGCCGCTGATGTTAGCGGTGACTGCGAATTCCATAAGCCTGCGATATGGTCTGGTGGCTGCGCTGGAGCGGGCGTCAATCAAGCGCGGCGTCCGACTGTTCGTCGGGCGGGATTTTCCGACAGCCGACTACCTCCACAAGCAGGCGCTCGACAAGCTCTACAGCTGCGCGCATTTGGAGCTGCCCTGGACAGACTTTGAGCAGTATCTGGAGCAGCACCCCAAGCGCAAAAGCATACGCCGTGATCTGCGGTCGCTTGAAAAGGCAGGCTACTGTCTCGACATTCGCGAGGGTCAGGCACTGTCGACTGATGAAGCGCAGCGCTTGCACGCCTTATGGTTACAGCTGTATCGCAAACATCACTCGCCTGACCAGATCATGGTCACCGAAGATTTCTTTCTGCAAATGAGCCAGCTCGACCATGCGGTGTGGTTGCTGCTGCGCAAGGAAGGACGCATTGATGCGTTCGACCTCTGTTTTGTTCTGGGCGACCATCTGGAATCCACCTATTGCGGCGTGGATCTGGAGGCAACGAGTCGCCTGTCCATCCACCGCGCCATGGGCTACCACATCGTTCGCCACGCCATCGGCAAAGGACTGCGCAGCATTAACTTTGGTATTTCCAACGAGCAGGGCAAAGTCGAAATGGGCTGTCGCCTGCAAGCCTGTTACGCCTGGATGCAAGCCAATCCCAAGTGGCTCGGACGACTGCTTCGCATGATCCTGCATCGATTTGTGCTCAAGCACGACCAGGACAAGCTCGCGCAGGAAAACCTGACTGTGGAAGACCAGCGGTGAAGCGGCTGCTACACAAACATGGCGCCGGTCTTTTGCTCTTGACCGGTCTGCAATGGGTGATTTCGGTGGCGGATTGGATGCTGATCGTACTGCTGCAGATCGTGGTATTCGATCTGACCCAGTCGGCGTTCAACATCATGTTGCTGGTCATATGCGAGTTGATCCCGATGCTGCTGTTCGGCGCATGGGCCGGTGCAGTGGCCGATCGCACCGATCTCAAACGGGTACTGGTCTGGGCCTGTGTGGCGCGTCTGTTCATCATCCTGGCACTCTTGCTGCCGGCGATGCGTGGGCAGCTTATCCCGATCCTTGCCATTGCTGCCCTGGCGGCGACATGTAACCGGTTCTTCGTGCCGGGTGCCAGTGCCTTGTTACCCAGCCTGGTTTCGGCAGATAGGCTACCCGCTGCCAACGCCATCATCATGGCCGCGCGCATGTCAGGGATGGCCATCGGTACGCTGTTGGCTGGCGTGCTGGCCAGCCACTACGGGCATGGGGTGGCGGTTGTGGTAATTGGCGTGCTGCTGCTCATCGCCAGTGTCTTGTGTGTGTTGTTGCCCTCGTCCCATGTCAAGCGGGAGCAGGCCGATGAAGTAGGTATCTGGCGCGATTTGCGCACGGCGGTTTCACGCTATGGAGCCAGCCTGATACTGCCCATGACGGCCAGTATGCTGGTGATGCTGGCCCTTGGCAGTTTTGAGATTCTTGCGCTTGTCTATGTGGTCCAGGTGCTGGAGCGTCCACCGGCCGATGTCGGGTTGCTGTTCGGCGCCTATGGTGTCGGCATGCTGGCTGGACTTGCTTTGTCGTCATGGCCCCGTGTCGGGCAGCAATATGGCGCATGGATGTTGATCAGTCTGACCCTGATATGTGCCTCTATTTGGGTTGTATCGAAAGTCGACAGCCTCGGTTTGGCATTGCCGTTGGTGGCTGTGACGGGGCTGGCGGAGGGGCTGGTCATTACCCTGAGCCTGTTGCGCATCTATCAGCAGGTTGCTGGGGATTTCTATGCCCGTGTGATTGCATTGCTGGATACCGGCACAGGCGCGGCCTTTCTTGTTTCGGTCATGCTGACAGGCGTCGTGGCTGATAAGGTACCGGCAAACATCTTGCTGCAAGGGCTCGCCATGACGCTCACCGGCTTGCTGCTGTTGGGGGTCATTGTGATGAAGGTGAGTACAGCCTGGCTTCACCTGAAAAAGGTGGAGCTCGAATAGAACACCGTTAATCACGCAGAGCACTGACGCCCGCTCTTTTGAAGAACACCCTCATACCGCTCCTGGAGTTCTCTAGGAAACATCCCGCAAGTGAAAAGGACCGATACTGCGGGTAGCTCAACCAATTGTCCCTTTTAAGTTGACAGTAAGACGCCTCCCAGCCGATTTATCCCCCACGTCCCGCCCATTAATCTGTGCCCATGTTGAACGCAACGCCCAACCCACTTAAACAAAAAAGGATTCAACCATGAGCACGCCAACCTACAACCGCTTGAACAAAGACGACGCCGTAGTCCTGCTGGTCGACCACCAGACCGGCCTGATCTCCCTGGTGCAGGACTTCTCGCCCAACGAGTTCAAGAACAACGTGCTGGCCCTGGCGGACCTGGCCAAGTTCTTCAACCTGCCGACGATCCTCACCACCAGCTTCGAGCAAGGCCCTAACGGCCCGCTGGTGCCGGAGTTGAAGGAGATGTTCCCGGACGCGCCGTACATCGCTCGCCCTGGTCAGATCAATGCGTGGGACAACGAAGACTTCGTCAAGGCGATCAAGGCCACCGGGCGTAAGCAGATCATCATTGCCGGTGTGGTGACGGACGTGTGCGTGGCGTTCCCGACGTTGTCGGCGCTGGCGGAGGGGTTTGATGTATTTGTGGTGACGGATGCGTCGGGCACCTTCAATACCACGGTGCAGCAGGCGGCGTGGAGCCGGATGACGCAGGCCGGTGCGCAGATGATGAACTGGTTTTCGGTGGCGTGTGAGCTGCATCGCGACTGGCGCAACGATATCGAAGGCCTGGGCAATCTGTTGTCCCAGCGTATTCCGAACTATCGCAACTTGATGAATGGTTATGCGGCGCTGACGGCGCAGCAGAAGTAAGAAAACTGCCGTCAACGATAAGCCTGCTTGAAAAAGCAGGCTTGCTTCGTTAGGTGCTGCGATGGACGTTGCGCCGCCCGCACTTTACTCAGTAGAAATAGTTGGACTCGGCTTTTTTATCGAGCCCCACCAAAACACTTTGAGCAATTCGGCAGGCCGTCGGCGCGGCGTTGGGGCCCCAGTGCTGGCAGTAGTAACGACCTTCGTTCACCGATTTACCCTCCTCGGTGAAGACTTCGATCACTGCATTCCAGAGTGACACCCGTGGGGCGTCACTGGTGGGGTCGAGGCACAGCAGGTGGGTGATTTGCAATTCATCGTCATCGTTTGCCTGGTAACCCTGATAGCCGATAACCAGCAGCCAATGCGCCGCCAGGCCGTCGTCCCAATCGACACAGACGATCGGGATTTTGCGGTTGTCGACGGCGTCGGCAATATTGCGGATGGTCGTCTGTCGTCGCGGCGCTGCATCCAGCACTTCGGTCACAACCCCGGCGTGCTTGAACACATCAACCAGCCAGCTCACATCGAAATCGTCGGTGCCTTCCGACACCAGCGCGCCGAAGGCCAGTAGGCTTTCGCGAAAGCGACCCAGTCGGGTTCGGCCATCGTAACTGTCGAGTGATTGAGCCTGCTCGCGGGACATAACGCCCAATGCGATCAAGGTCATCGCCACGCAGTAAGGTCCACAGGCACCATCCATTTCGCCTTGGCGTAAATGAACATAGTCATGTGCGCGGGGGTGAGCACAGGTCACCGGGCCGTTAGGGGATACCGACAACCAAGGGCTTACAAACATTCGATTCATGCCGCGTCATTCCTTTGCAAAAAAAAAGCAGCCGCCCAGCATGAGCGGCGTCACGATAAGAAGACAGGTTCAACTCAAGCGTTCAGGCTCGACGTAGCTCAACACGGTGGTTTCCCGAGCATCCGACACGGCGAACTGCTCGCGCTCCACGAGGGCGTTGAGCAAGGAGCTCTTGCCATGGTTGTATTTGCCGATCACCGAAACCACCGGCAGCCGTGCGTCAGCCAACAAGTACTGCAAGCGGCTTATCTCGGCCGCGTGGTCTGGCAGCACCGCATAAATCGAATCGAAGCCCATGGTTAATGCTCTTCCTTAAATAGCGCTGATGCAGCCCGTGCTTAGAAAATGCCGAACAGTTTGGGCCTGATGAAGACGCGCCCCGTTAGATGACTGGCGAAGAAGTTGTCGTCCTCGGCATATTTGACGAAGAGCCTGTCGAGTTCTGCGTGGACACGACCAAAACCATCATCCAGCCATTCAATCATGGTCGATTTAAGGGTCAGGATGATTTTTGCCGCCTCATAGAGCGCGCCCACCTTGCGCAGGAAGCTATCGGACTCGAACCCGTCTTCGATCTCTTTGAAGCGGCCCTCCATCTCTCGCTGGAAGTCGTCAAACACACGGGTCACTGCGTTTTCCAGCTCATCGCTGGTCTCCCAGTCCCCCATGAAACCAAAGGATGAGAGGTAGTCATCGAAGCCTTTCAGATCGGAAAACACCTCATCAAAATCGGGCAACTCGATTTCCGTATCCAGATCGAGGTCCGCGATTCTAAAGATGCTGAGGTCTGCCTTTTCGATCTTGGCAACGACCGTATCGCGCATTTGGCGAAGCACACCTTTGAAGTTCAAGCAGCTCATCGCAGCCAGACGCTTGCTGAGAAAGGCATGCGACTGTTCCAGGTAGAGCGAAAGCACTTCATCGCGACCAAAGGCTTGCGTCGACTGACCACCACGCCTACGTACCGATACCGAACACAGCGGCGTCACCGATACACCCGGGCATAGTTGGTGAATTTCTCGCTCGAGGGCCTCGACCTTATCGCCCGCAACGTCGGCATTGGTCAGGATGACTTGCAGGGGAATCCTGGCATCCAGTCCAAGCCGTTTGATCAGATTCACATCCACCGGTTCCAGCCGTGCGGAGCTGGCGTTGATCACATAGAAGGCACCATGAATCCAGGTTTCCGGTTCCATCGGGCGCGCACGATGTTGCTGCATGAAACGGTCGAACTGTTGGAGCCATCGCTCATAGTTGTCAGCTTCCAGGCCAACGCTGTCGAACACATTCAACAGGTGCCCCTGGTGCTCGAAGGTGTGCGACTGAAAATTTTTCTCCCAGGAGGTGACGGGCTTGCCACTTCCCGTCTCAAACAAACCCACCTGGTCAAAAAGATAGTTGCAGAAGCTGCTTTTGCCGACGCCGCTTTTACCCAGCACGATGATGTTGATCGCGAACTGATCCATGTCTCTCTAAACCCTGAACCGCTGAAAGGGGATGAAGGCCTGCCTAGAAACAGATCTGTCTCTCGCCACGGCCTTCAGAGTGCGCCAAGTGGCTTCAAGCTTTTTGATTGCCCCATTTCCCCAGCGCAATCTTGAATGCCTGCATGAACTGCTCGTTAGAAAAGAGGCGAGCCCAGTCCGGTGACTTGCCTGTCTTCAGGTAGCCGTCCACGGCGCGTTCATAGACCTCGACCAGGGCCAAGCCCAGCGCTCCGGTGATCGCCCCGGCAACAGCGGCGTTAATGATCTGCCCAAGCACGGGGATCATCTTGGTCAGGCTGGCTGCCAACTGACGCCCCACCAGGCTGAGGATCTGGCCCTTGAGCAGGCTGACGGCCATTTCACCCATCGAGCCAAACCCGTAGAGCTTGGCCAGCGATGCCGCCATCGCCATCTGCTGAGGCACAATGAGTAACGCGTCCGACATCGGCACCGGGTTAAGTCCGGCGCTGGCGGCGGTGGTGCCGCTGTAGGTCATGATGATGGTCATCGCCTCGCTGCGTTTGGCTGGTAGCGACGCGATCTGGGCAGCCACGAAGGACTGGCGTAGCGCATCGTCCTTGAGTGATGCACTCGACCAGGCGATTAACTTTTCGAGGTCCAGTTTCAGCTCTGGATCGTGGCTGGGGTTATTTGCACAGGTCTCGAAAACCTCACAATGAATACCGTGCTCGCTTAGCACGTTGCGAAACGCCCGGGAAGTCTCACCGTTGCCGTCATCGTCAATGGGTTCGGCATCGCACTGGGTGAGTACCACAGCCACCGGAATATCCAGTTCACCGGTAATCAATCGCAAGTTGTCCAGGTCAAAATCAGTAACCCGGTGGTTGGCTACGCTGAGGCAGTACCAAATGAGATGGATCTGTTCATCCAGCGCCTTGAACTTGCGCTGTTTGATCTCCGGGATGATTTTTTCCCGAAAGTTGCCTGTCGAGGGTTTGCCTTCCGTCACCTCATAACCTTCGGTATCAAAGATGACCAAAGGGATGTTGGCGTCTTCGTAGCGATGACAACCCCGAGTGACAGGCTGCCCGGTACCGACCTTGGCAATCGTTTTGCCGAAGATATGATTGATCAGGCTGCTCTTTCCAACACCGGTGCCGCCAACAATCATCAGGTTCGGGCGTTTGACCGACGCCATTTCCTTATCGAACTGCTCTTCCAGTTGAGCTTCCATACTTGCCATTGTTCTATTCTCCGTCGCTACGCGGCGCTCAAAAGAGGGCGCGCTAAAAAAAAGGTTATCGCCCCGGACCCAAAATCCTAAAGCCTCAATCGCACTTTGCCACTATCCCTGTCAAGCGCAGCGGTTGGGAGGATAGGCTCCAACGGGTATTGTTTTTGACGCTCCTGCTCTCGTCTGAAAAGTGATCAGCGAGACATCCTTCTCTACCTATTCCTCCTGCGCAGTCACCCCCCCTTGCAAAAGCCCGACTTTCCTCTGCAACTGCTTGATATGCGCCTTCTCAGCGCGCAGCGCAGAACGCAACTCCCGGTTCTCAGCCTCATAGATCCGCCCCCAGCGCGCGTTCCGGCGGCAGGTAAGCGCCATTTTCCAGAGTTCACGCAGCCTCAAGTATTGCAGCAGGAGCACCAGCAGGATGCTCCCCAACACTACCAATGCCCCTGTCGACACTGCTTCTGCCATAGTCATGCGTACTTCCTTGCGTGTACTCGATTTGTTTAAACGACAGCCACACGATATGTAGCAATAGACGACAGGTCTAGAATGTAGACTTATACAGGTAAAGTATTCGCACACGTCACGAGGGGATGGAACGCATGCATTCCATTGAACAGGTTTGCTGGGACCTGGCACTTCGCCACTGCTTGATCGAGATTGTCCTCCGGCAGGAGGGCCGGCAGACCACGGGGCACGTGATCCAGAGCGTTGGTAGCAAACGCCGGCAGGCCGCCAACGACATCAATATGCACATCACCGAACATGCGCCTCAAAACCTTACACATGACAAAAAAATAACCGGCTACGTGCCAAGCAAAACGTTCCAGCCGCTGTTCATCGGTGACGAATCTCAAGCACTTGAGACCGGGGTTTTATGAGTAACGGGGCAAAACGTGGGGCAAGCCGCATCGCGCTATTCCCCTTGACTCTCCCCTATACGGCAGCCCCTACCCTGCAACCCCGTTTCAGGACTCATCCCCATGGCTCAGCGCATTCTGGTCATCCTCGGCCATCCCTCCAGCACCAGTTTCTGTTCGGCACTGGCGGACACCTACATCCAATCGGCCAAAAACGCCGACCATGAAGTACGCGTCCTACGGCTGGGCACGCTGGCTTTCGACCCGGTGCTGCATCACGGTTACACCGACATTCAAGCCCTGGAAGCCGATTTGCTCGGTGCCCAGGCAGATATCCTGTGGGCCACCCATTTGGCGTTTGTCTTGCCGATTTGGTGGGGTGGTATTCCGGCGTTGATGAAGGGCTTTATCGATAGAGTTTTCCTACCCGGCTTCGCCTTCAAGTACCGTGCAGGCAAGGCATTTCCTGACAAGCTGCTGCATGGCCGAACCGCGCACTTGCTGGTGACGCTCGATACGCCGCCATGGTATTACCGCTGGTTCTACCGCATGCCGGGCATTCATCAGATGCGCAAGACGACGCTGGCGTTTTGCGGCATAACGGTGACCAAGACCTTGTTGCTCGGGCCGGTGCTGGGTTCCACGCCCGCGCAACGCGCTCGTTGGCTGACGCGGGCCGGCGGATTATTTGGAAAAGGGCGTTTTCATGTTCATCGGCAAAGCGGCGCAACTGTCGGGCACGACCATCAAGGCGATTCGTCACTATGAAGCGATCGGCCTGCTTCCCAGCCCGCAGAGAGCGGGGCGGTATCGGGTCTATTCGGCGCAGAGTATCGAGCTGCTGATGTTGATCAAGTGTGCTCAACAACTGGGTTTCAAGCTCAAGGAGCTACAGGCCATTTTGCACGGGCACCAGGGCGACGCGCTGCCCTGGGCGCGCGCGAGCCAGGCGATTGCCCGCAAGCAGGAGGAGCTGGCGCTGCAGATGGCGGCACTGCAGAAGATGCAGGCCGGGCTGGTCGAGTTTGACGCGATGCTTAAACACTCAAACCAGAATTGTACGATAAGTACAAATTAGACAATAAATATAAATCAGGTTAGTGTCGCGCTTTCGTCCCGTTGATATTCAGGAGCGCGCCATGACCACACTCTCGGACTTCAAGCTTAAAACCTGCGTTCCCCCGCAGGAGCGTGCGTGATGAGCGCGGTGCCACTGGCGGTTTACGAACTCAGTGCATTGCGCGCCACGTTGTCGCGCCAAGACATGCTGCACGCGGTGGAACAGGCATTGATCAGTCACGCCGACGGCCGCATCGTGGCCCCGCCGCCGGGGGTGTTGTTGTTTGAAAACCCGCCGGGGGACTGTCATATCAAGTCCGGCTACGCGAAAGACGGTTCGGTGTTTGTGGTCAAGCTGGCCATGGGCTTTTATGAGAATCCTTCCCGCGGCCTGGAGACCAATAATGGCCTGGTGCTGGTGTTCGATTCTCACACCGGCAAGACCCGCGCCATCCTCAACGACGAAGGCTGGCTGACCAGTTGCCGCACTGCCGCCGCCGGTGCCTTGGCCGCACGGGCCGGGGCGCCCGCACGGGTGAGCGCGCTAGGCATTCTCGGCAGCGGGCATCAGGCGCAACTGCAGGCGCGCTGGACCTGCGAACTGCTCGGAATCGAGCGTGTGGTGATCTGGGGACGCGCTCCCGAGCGGGCACAACACCTCGCCAACGCACTGCAGCAAGCTGGGTTGAAAGCCCAAGCAGCCGACAGCGTTGAGGCTGTTTTCGCACAGTGCAATCTGGTGATTACCTGCACGCCGTCGACCCAGGCAATCGTACCGGCCGACGTGGTGCGTACAGGCACTCATATTGTCGCCCTGGGCGCAGACAGCCCAGGCAAACAGGAGCTGGACCCGTTGCTGCTGCAAAGGGCACGGGTGCTCATGACCGATGACCGGGCCCAATGCCTGGACCATGGCGAAATGAGCCACGCAGTACGGGCCCATTTGATCAGCGACCAGGCCGACGTTTCCCTCGGCCATGTGCTGGCCGGTAAGGCACGCGGGCGTTTCCGCGACGATGACCTGACCATCGCCGACCTGACCGGCCTGGCCGCTCAGGACATCGCACTGGCGACCCTCGCGGTGCAGCGCATGCAGGCCGTGGACTGACAACTGTTCGGACGCCTGCGTACAATCACCGCTCCTTTTTCCAGTGCCCGGTTAACCCATGGTCGATATCGCATTCATCAAGGCAACCGCCGACGGCATCGCCGCCCTGCTCTATCCGGACCTGGAAGCCGTGGTACACGACCTGCACACCGGGCGTATTGCCCACATCGCCAATGGCTTTTCCCGACGTCAGGTCGGGGATGAATCGCTGATCACTGACCTGGCTGAGTTGGCTGCCGGACCCGACACCGTCGGGCCGTATGAAAAGACCGGGATCAACAGCCGTCAGTTGCGTTCGATCTCCCTCGTCGCCCGTGCCGCCAACGGTGAACCCTGCGCCTTGCTGTGCCTGAACTTCGATGTGACCGCCCTGGCCCAAGTGCAGAAACTGATCAGCGGCTTTGCCGTAGGCCAGCAGTCCCAGGGGCGCCCAGAATCGCTGTTCAGCGGCGATTGGCGGGAAAAACTCAATGAGATCATCGAAACCCTCGCCGCCGAAAATCATTTGAAACCCGCCGATTTCGGCCGTAGCGAAATCATCCAGGTGCTGGTGCAGGCGCGGGAGCACGGCCTGCTGGATGTGCGTAACTTTGTCGACTACGTCGGCGACTACTTCAAGATTTCCCGGGCCAGTGTGTATAACTATTTGCGCGCCGCGGCGGCGCAGTAACAGGCGACCGCGCAATCGGCTCAGTCGCCCCGTTCATTTGCCCCCATCCCCCATGTCTGCTAGTGTCGCGCCGGTTTACCGTCTACCGGAATAGCCGCCATGGCCCGCAAAAAAGTTGCACTCGATTTCGAACAATCCCTCGCCGACCTGCAAACCCTGGTCGAGCGTCTGGAGAACGGCGAGTTGTCGCTGGAAGACTCGCTGACGGCGTTTGAACAAGGCATCGGCCTGACCCGCGACTGCCAGAGCGCGTTGGCGCAGGCAGAGCAGAAGGTCCAGGTGTTGCTCGAACGCGACGGGGAGTTGGCCGAAGAACCTTTCGATGCGGAACAACCCGAATGATCGACGCGTATCAGGCCAGTAGCCAAGCCCGGGTCAATGCGGCGCTGGAGCCCTTGTTTGTTGCGCCAAGCCCGGAAATGAAACGGCTCTACGAGGCCATGCGCTACAGCGTGATGAATGGCGGCAAGCGGGTGCGCCCGTTGCTGGCCTATGCGGCCTGCGAAGCCCTCGGCGCGCCTGCCGAACAGGCCAACGGCGCGGCCTGCGCGGTGGAGTTGATTCACGCCTATTCCCTGGTGCATGACGATTTGCCGGCGATGGACGACGATGACCTGCGTCGCGGCCAGCCGACCACCCATAAAGCCTTTGACGAAGCCTGCGCGATCCTCGCCGGCGATGGCCTGCAAAGCCTGGCGTTCAGCGCATTGCTCGACCCGAGTTTGAGCAGCGTGAATGCCGAGATCCGCTTGCGCATGGTCACCACCCTGGCGGTCGCCGCAGGCCCCGCCGGGATGGTCGGTGGCCAGGCCATCGATCTCGGCTCGGTGGGCCAGAAGCTCGATCAACAGGCCCTCGAACACATGCATCGGCACAAGACCGGCGCCCTGATCGAAGCCGCCGTCCACCTGGGCGCCCTGGCCAGTGGGCGTGCCGAAGCCGCGCAATTGGCGGCCTTGCAGGTCTATTCCGGAGCCATCGGCCTGGCGTTCCAGGTGCAGGACGACATTCTCGACGTAGAAAGTGACACCGCCACCCTGGGCAAACGCCAGGGTGCCGATATCGCACGGGACAAACCGACTTATCCTGCGCTGCTCGGGCTGGATGCCGCCAAGGCCTATGCCCTGGAACTGCGCGACCAGGCCCTGGCCGCCCTGCGACCTTTCGACGCAGCGGCCGAGCCCCTGCGAGACCTGGCGCGGTACATCGTCGAACGTCGTCACTGATAACCGCGGCCATTACAGCCACATATCGGTCAAGTTCGGTGCTCTGCGTGGGCAGTTTGCGATGCTTGAGGTAAACTGCCGCCTCTTCTATACCTATAACGATTCGCCTGATGCCCACGACGTTTCAAGAGATTCCCCGCAAACGCCCGTCCACGCCTCTGCTCGACCGTGCTGTCACGCCGGACGGCCTGCGTCGTCTGGGTGAAGCCGAGCTGGTAACCCTGGCCGATGAATTGCGCCTGGAATTGCTCTACACGGTCGGCCAGACCGGTGGGCATTTCGGTGCCGGCCTGGGCGTCATCGAGCTGACCATCGCGCTGCATTACGTGTTCGACACCCCGGACGACCGGCTGGTGTGGGACGTAGGCCATCAGGCGTATCCGCATAAAATCCTCACCGGCCGTCGCGAGCGCATGAGCACCCTGCGCCAGAAGGACGGCATCGCCGCCTTCCCGCGTCGCTCGGAGAGCGAGTACGACACCTTTGGCGTCGGCCACTCCAGCACCTCGATCAGCGCCGCGCTGGGCATGGCGATCGCCTCGCGTCTGCAGGGCAGCGATCGCAAGGCGATTGCGGTGATCGGTGACGGCGCGCTGACCGCCGGCATGGCCTTCGAGGCGCTGAACCATGCGCCGGAAGTGGACGCCAACATGCTGGTGATCCTCAACGACAACGACATGTCGATCTCGCGCAATGTCGGCGGCCTGTCCAACTACCTGGCGAAGATCCTTTCCAGCCGGACCTACGCCAGCATGCGCGAAGGCAGTAAGAAAGTGCTGTCGCGCTTGCCCGGCGCGTGGGAAATTGCCCGCCGCACCGAAGAATATGCCAAAGGCATGCTGGTGCCCGGCACGCTGTTCGAAGAGCTGGGCTGGAACTACATCGGCCCCATCGACGGCCACGACCTGCCGACCCTGATCGCCACGCTGCGCAACATGCGTGACCTCAAAGGCCCGCAGTTCCTGCACATCGTCACCAAGAAAGGCAAAGGCTTCGCCCCGGCGGAAGTCGACCCGATCGGTTACCACGCGATCACCAAGCTCGACCCCCTGGACGCCCCCGCCGCCGCGCCGAAAAAAGCCAGCGGGCCAAAGTACTCCGGTGTGTTCGGCGAATGGCTGTGCGACATGGCCGCCGCCGACCCGCGCCTGGTGGGAATTACCCCGGCGATGAAGGAAGGTTCCGACCTGGTGGCGTTCAGCGAGCGTTTCCCGCTGCGCTACTTCGACGTCGCCATCGCTGAGCAGCACGCGGTGACATTCGCCGCAGGCATGGCCTGCGAAGGCGCCAAGCCGGTGGTGGCGATCTACTCCACCTTCTTGCAGCGCGCTTATGACCAGTTGGTGCATGACGTCGCGGTGCAGCACCTCGACGTACTGTTCGCCATCGACCGCGCCGGACTGGTCGGCGAAGACGGCCCGACCCACGCCGGCAGCTTCGACCTGTCCTACCTGCGTTGCATCCCCGGCATGCTGGTGATGACGCCGAGCGACGAAAACGAACTGCGCAAGATGCTCAGCACCGGCCACCTCTACAACGGCCCGGCCGCCGTGCGCTACCCGCGCGGCACCGGCCCGAACGCGGTGATCGAAAAAGACCTGGCGCCGATCGAAATCGGCAAGGGCGTTGTGCGACGCCAAGGCAGCAAGACCGCGTTCCTGGTGTTCGGCGTGCAACTGGCCGAAGCGCTGAAAGTCGCCGAGAAGATCGACGCCACCGTGGTCGACATGCGTTTCGTCAAACCGCTGGATGAAGCACTGGTGCGCGAGATCGCCGCCGGCCATGAACTGCTGGTGACGGTCGAAGAAAACGCCATCATGGGCGGTGCCGGTGCGGCGGTCAGCGAGTTCCTGGCGCGCGAGAACATCCTCAAGTCGGTGCTGCACCTGGGCTTGCCGGATGTGTACGTCGAACACGCCAAGCCGGCGCAGATGCTCGCCGAGTGCGGGCTCGACGAGGCGGGTATCGAGGCGTCGGTCCGCGAACGCATGACACTCCTGGGTTTATAACCCCCCGAGACTTCTGCAGGAGCGAGCTTGCTCGCGAAAAACGTCAACGATGACGCGTGCACTCTGTATGCACGCGGCGTCCTCAGGTTTTTCGCGAGCAAGCTCGCTCCTACAAAAAGCTATGGACCGCTCTATGAATCACCTGCGCCTTGCCCTGCCCTTGCTGCTTCTGCCAGCCCCCGACCTGCTCGCCGACACCCGCGACGCCGCGCTGAAACTCCCCGACGTGGTCATCAGCGCCAACCGCCAGGTCCAGGCGCGCAACGACAGCAGCGCCGCCAACACCGTCTTCACCCGCGACGACATCGACCGCCTGCAACCGACCAGCCTGACCGACCTGCTCAGCCGCGTGCCCGGCGTGCAAGTGGCGCCCACCGGCGGCCGTGGCAGTTTGCCGGGCATCTACCTGCGCGGCACCAAGTCCGCGCAAAGCCTGGTGCTGGTGGACGGCCAGCGCATCGCCAACGCCACCTCCGGCGACAGCGGCCTGCAATACCTGAATGTGGACCAGATCGAGCGCGTCGAAGTGCTGCGCGGCTCGCGCTCGGTGATCTACGGCAGCGATGCGATTGGCGGGGTGATCCAGGTGTTTACCCGGCGCAACGCCGAACAGGGCCTGCAACCGCGCCTGCGGTTGGGCTTCGGCAGCCACCAGAGCTGGGAGCGTAGCCTCGGGCTGTCCGGCGGCGACGAACACACGCGCTTCAACCTGGGCGCGAGCCTGGATGAAAGCGCCGGCATCAACTCGACACACACCTCGTTTCCCAGCGATGGCGACCATGATGCCTACCGCAACCAGTCCGTCAGCCTGAACCTCAGCCACAGTTTCAGTGACGCGTTGGAAGCCGGTTTCAACCTGTTGGATAGCCGCGGCAAGTCGGAGTACGACAACAGCTTCGGCCGCTACGACGTCGCCACCGGCCAGAGCGTCGGCCAGAAACCCTACACCGACTACGCCGTGAGCAGCGCCAGCGGCTATGCCGACGCCCGCCTCAGCGAACGCTGGCAATCGCGCCTGGAACTGGGCCACAGCGAGAACCGCGACACCAAGCGCGATACCCTCAGCGATGACTTCAGCGTGTTCAACACCTACCGCGACTCGGTCAACTGGCAGAACGACCTGACCCTGAATGAGCGCAACAGCCTGATCCTCGGCGGCGACTGGTACGAAGACCGCTTCCACGGCTCCACCACCTTCACCGAAAACAGCCGCTGGAACCGCGCCGCGTTTGTGCAGCATCGTTTCCGCAGCGAGTGGTTTTCCACCGAACTGGGCCTGCGCCATGACCAGAACCAACAGTTTGGCAGCCAGAACAGCTGGAGCGGCACCCTCACCGTGCCGATCAACCCCGACAACGATGTGCTGCTCAGCTACAGCGAAGGCTTCCGCGCGCCGACCTTCAATGACCTCTATTACCCGGACACGCAGTACAGCAACCCGAATCTTCAGCCCGAGACGTCGAAGAGTTACGAACTGCAATGGCGCAGCCAGCTCGGCGACCACACGCGCCTGGAAACCTCGCTGTACCGCACCGACTTGAGCGACGCGATCATTCTCGACGGCGGCAAACCGCAGAACGTCGCAGCGGCGCGGATCAATGGTTTTGAAGCCGCGCTCAAGCACGAGCTGTTCGGCTGGCAGGGCAACCTGGGCGTTTCGCTGATCGACCCGCGCGACCGCGACAGCGGCCACACCCTCGCCCGCCGTGCGCGGCGCACCCTGAACCTGGACCTGGATCGGCAATTCGATCAACTCGGCGTCGGTGCGAGCTGGCAGGCGATCAGCAGCAGCTACGACGACGAAGCCAATCGCAATCGCCTGGGCGGTTATGCCTTGCTCGGGCTGCGCAGCAGTTGGGCGCTCAGCCGGGAAGTGGCGCTGTCGCTGAAAGTCGATAACGTGCTGGACAAGACTTACGCTCGGGCACGTTACAGCTATGACGATCCGGCGTTCCTGAACAATCAGGACTATCGGGAAGAAGGTCGGGTGTGGAGGGTTGGCGTGACCTGGACGCCGACGCTCTGATAGAAACGTCGGCGTGCCTGCGATTGCGTCAGCGGTTCGGCGCAATCACCTGACACAACCGCGCCAAGGCTTCCAACATCTGCCCGCTCGGCCGTTCCAGGCCTTTGTCCGGCACCAACAGCAAACGCCCCTGCGCCACCGCCGCCAGCTGCGGCCAGGCTTTCCAGGCATCCAACTGCGGTTGATCCGCCGCCAGAATCACCTCGGGGTTGCGCTGCAGCACCGACTCGACGCTGACCTGCGGCGCAGGCAGCGTGAGGTCGTCGAACACATTGCGCGCGCCGCACACACTCAGCGCATCGCTGATGATCTGCCCACCGCCCACGGTGTACAAAGGCGGGCTCCACACTTGGTAAAACACCCGCAAGGGTTCGGCACGCTGATAGCGCTGGCGCAACCCGGCCAGGCGTTGGCGCAACTGCGCAGACAATTGCCGGCCGGCGTCGGCGCGCCCCAGTTGCTCGGCGATGGCCTGGACCTGCTGGGTCAGTTGTTCGAGGTTATGGGGTTCGGCGACGTAGACCGGGATATTCAGGCGCTGCAACTGTTCACGCTGGGCCGGGCCGATGCTGCCGGGCCAGAGCAGGATCAGGTCGGGCTTGAGGCTGAGCAAGCGCTCGATGTTCAATTGCCCATAGCGCCCGACCGACGCGACCTTCGCCAGCGCCGCTGGCCGCTCGCCGCCATCGAGCACGCCCACCAACAGGTCGGCAGCGCCCAGTTCAACCACGATTTCCGACAGCGACGGCGCCAGGCTGACCACCCGCTCGACCGCCAGGGCCTGGGCAGCGAACGCCAGCAGCAGGAGCGCCAGCCAGCGAGGCTTCATCCCAATTGACGCGGGATGCGGTAGAGGTAAAACAACACCAGGGTCGACAACGCCAGCAGGAACAACGGCACCGCTTCCAGGCCGACGAATACCGCCAGCGCACCGATCCAGGCGGGCACGGAGGCAATCAGCAACGCCGTGCGCCGACGGGCGGCGAGGGTGATCCAGGCCGCCGGCTCTTCTGCGGTATCGAGGGCTTTAGAGGTGGCGATCAACGCATGTTTATAGCCATGAAAATAGCGCAGGCTGAGAAACATCGAGGCCACGCCCGCAATGAAGAACGGCATGGCCAGCACCGGCAACAGCGGTTCGGCCTGAGCGAACACCAGGTTGATCACGAACAATGGCAGCAACGCCAGCGCCAGGTACTGCCACCAATTGAAGGACAGTCGCCGTTTCACCTGGCCTCGAGTCACGCGCGGTCGACCTCGCCCTGGTGTTCGTTGCCCATCATGTGGTCGAGCTTGCTGGCTTTGGTCGCCAGGTAGAGCTTGTTGTGCGGGTTGTGCCCGGTGTGCAGCGGCACGCGCTCGGCGACGGTGATGCCCATCTCGGTCAAGGCTTTGACCTTGCGTGGGTTGTTGGTCATCAAGCGCAGGGATTTCACGCCCAGGTGCTCCAGCATCGGCAGGCAGATGCCGTAATCACGCTGGTCGGCGGCAAAGCCCAGGCGCTCGTTGGCTTCAACGGTGTCGGCGCCGCCGTCCTGCAACTCGTAGGCGCGGATTTTGTTCAGCAGGCCAATGCCACGACCTTCCTGGCGCAAGTACAGCAAGATGCCGCGGCCTTCATGGGCAATGGCGCGCATCGCCGCTTCCAGTTGCGAACCACAGTCGCAGCGCTGGCTGAACAGCGCGTCGCCGGTCAGGCACTCGGAGTGGATGCGGCCCAGTACCGGCGCGCCATCGGCGATATCGCCCAGGCTGAGCACGACGTGCTCGCGCCCATTGGCTTCTTCGAGGAAGCCATGCATGGTGAACATGGCAAAAGGGGTAGGCAGCTTGGAAGCAGCGACGAAAACGACGGGCACCGTGTGCTCCTGATTTCAGATTTCACAGAGGCGGGCATTGTAACAGCACGTTCCTACAGACGCTTAAGCTGAATTATCGTTGATAAAGATCAATCGGCTCGATTGGCCTTCGTCTCGGTTCTATGCAGGTCTGAATGCTGACTCAGGGCGTCTCGCGAAAATGTTGATAACCGCGAACGGCCGGGGTGATGTCGCGCCCGTTCGCGTCGAGCAGCGTCACGCCCTGCCCCGCCTCGACCCGGCCGATCACATGCACCGGCCAGCCGCCCGCCAGCAATGGTGCCAGCGCGGCCGGTGGCAGGGTGAACACCAACACATAGTCGTCGCCGCCACTCAAGGCCGCCACCCGCGCCGCGTCATCGCCGACAAACGCGAGCAAGGCCTTGGATAACGGCAGTCGCTGGCGCTCGACCAGCAGGCTGACAGCCGATGCCTTGGCGATATGCCCACAATCGGCCAGGAGCCCGTCGGAAATATCCATTGCAGACGTCGCCTTGCCCCGAAGGGCAACGCCCAGGGCCAACTGCGGTTGCGGCGACCAGTAATGCGCCAGCAGCGGGTCGGCGATGCCGGCCTCGGCGCTGCGCTGGCCCAGCACCAACGGCAGCGCTCCCGCTGCGTTGCCCAATTCCCCGCCCACACACAGCAAGTCACCCGGCCGCGCACCGCTGCGGGTCAACGCTTGCCCGGCCGGCACACGGCCGAACACGGTCATGGTCAGGCTCAGCGGCCCGCGCGTGGTGTCGCCGCCGACCAGGCCCACGCGGCAGCTCTGCGCCATGGCGTTCAAACCCTGGGCATAGCGTTGCAGCCAATCGGCATCGACGGTGGGTGTTGTGAGGGCCAGGGTAAACGCGATGGGGTCGGCGCCCATGGCGGCCAGATCGCTCACCGCCACGGCCAGCGAGCGCTGGCCGAGCAGGAACGGATCACAGGGGTCGGCGAAATGCACGCCAGCCACCAAGGTATCGGTGGAGATTGCCAACTGCTCCCCGGCGGGGAGCGCCAGCAAGGCGCAGTCATCGCCGATCCCCAGGGCAATGCCCTCGCCGCCCTGCGCACAAGGCGCGGCGGCGAAGTATTTGCGGATCAGCTCAAACTCGCCCATCGGGAACTCAAGCGCGGATCAGCGCTTGTGTTCCTTCACTTCGGCTTCGCGCAGGCGCGGGGCCAGCTTGTCGAGCACGCCGTTGACGAACTTGTGACCGTCGGTCGAACCGTAGACTTTCGCCAGTTCGATACCTTCGTTGATCACCACGCGGTACGGCACGTCGACGCGCTTGAGCAGTTCCCAGGTGGACAGGCGCAGTACGGCCAGTTCAACCGGGTCCAGCTCGTCGAGGGTCAGGTCCAGGCACGGTGCCAGCGCGATGTCGATCTCGGTCTTATTGGCCGGGACGCCGTGCAGGATGTCGTGGAAGTAGCTGGCATCGACGTCGCTGAAATCGTTGTCGACGCGAAATTGCGCTTCGATTTCGTTCAGCGAGGTTTTCGCCATGTGCCACTGATACAGCGCCTGGGTCGCAAGCTGACGCGCTTCGCGACGCTTGACGCTCTTGGACGGCTTGCCGGCGTCGGCTGGGCGTGGGTCGCGCGGGTTGAAACGATCGCTCTCGTCGGAAATCACTTGGCCTCCAACTGCGCCAGCAGGCTGACCATTTCCAGGGCGGACAGGGCAGCTTCAGCACCTTTGTTACCGGCCTTGGTGCCGGAACGTTCGATGGCTTGTTCGATCGAATCCACGGTCAGCACGCCGAATGCAACCGGTACGCCGAACTCCATGGACACCTGGGCCAGGCCCTTGGTGCATTCGCCAGCCACGTATTCGAAGTGCGGCGTACCGCCACGAATGACCGCGCCCAGGGCGACGATCGCCGCGTATTCACCCCGTTGCGCAACTTTTTGCGCAACCAGTGGAATTTCGAAGGCGCCAGGGGCACGGATGATGGTGATGTCGCTCTCGCTCACACCGTGGCGAACCAGGGCGTCCACGGCACCGCTTACCAGGCTTTCAACCACGAAGCTGTTGAAGCGGCCAACCACCAGGGCGTAGCGGCCTTTGGGGGCGATGAAGGTACCTTCGATGGTCTTCAGGGTCATTCGACAAATCTCTTAAAGAGCCGGGACGCGAAAAGTGCGTCCCTCAGTGATGATTTAACCGCGAACAAGGGGCGAAAATCGCCAGCCTTTATTCGGAGGGCACGTATTCTACAACTTCCAGGTCGAAACCGGATATCGCATTAAATTTCATCGGTGCGCTCATCAGGCGCATTTTGCGCACGCCGAGGTCGCGCAGGATCTGCGAACCGGCGCCGACGATGCTGTAGGTGGTCGGCGTTTTGACCTGGGTTTGCTCGGCGGACTCACGAATATGCGCGAGCAAGACGTCGCCATCCACCGGGTTGCCCAACAGCAACACCACCCCGCTGCCGGCCTCGGACACCGCGGCCATCGCGGCGCGCAGGCTCCAGCGCCCGGGTTGCTTGACCATCAACAGGTCGCGCAGCGGGTCCATGTTATGCACGCGCACCAGGGTCGGTTCGTCGGCGCAGATGGTGCCCAGGGTCAGCGCCATGTGAACGTCGCCTTCCACCGAATCACGGTAGGTCACCAGGTTGAATTGGCCCAGTTCGCTGTCCAGCGGCTGCTCGGCAATCCGCTGAACGGTACGTTCGTGGATCATCCGGTAGTGAATCAGGTCGGCAATCGTGCCGATCTTGAGGTTGTGTTGGGCGGCAAAGGTTTCGAGTTCGCTACGACGGGCCATGGTGCCGTCGTCGTTCATCACTTCGCAGATCACCCCGCTCGGCTCGAAACCGGCCATGCGCGCCAGGTCGCAGGCGGCTTCGGTGTGGCCGGCGCGGGCCAGGGTGCCGCCCGGCTGGGCCATCAGCGGGAAGATGTGGCCCGGGCTGACGATGTCTTCGGCCTTGGCGTCTTTCGCGGCGGCCGCTTGCACGGTGCGCGCACGGTCGGCGGCGGAGATCCCGGTGGTCACGCCGGTGGTGGCCTCGATCGATACGGTGAACTTGGTGCCGAACCCGGAACCGTTGCGCGGCGCCATCAGCGGCAGCTTGAGCAACTCGCAGCGTTCGCGGCTCATGGGCATGCAGATCAACCCACGGGCATGCTTGGCCATGAAGTTGATGTGCTCCGGCTTGCACGCCTCGGCGGCCATGATGATGTCGCCTTCGTTCTCACGGTCTTCGTCATCCATCAGGATGACCATCTTGCCTTGGCGGATATCTTCAACCAGTTCTTCGATGCTATTGAGCGCCACAGGGCACCCCCTTGGTCAGGATTTCAGGTAGCCGTTAGCGGCCAGAAAACTTTCGGTGATGTTACTGGCAGGCTTTTGTCGAGAGTCAGACTCTGCGGCCTTATCGCCCATAAGCAGGCGCTCCAGGTAACGGGCAAGCAAGTCGACTTCCAGGTTCACCCGGCGACCTGGCTGGTACGACGCCATGATGGTTTCGCTCAGGGTGTGGGGAATGATGGTCAGTGCGAATTCGGCGCCATCCACGGCGTTCACGGTCAGGCTGGTGCCATCGACGGTGATCGAGCCTTTGTGGGCGATGTATTTGGCCAACTCCTTGGGCGCGCGGATGCGGAACTCCACGGCGCGGGCGTTTTCGCTGCGCGCCACTACTTCGCCGACGCCGTCGACATGGCCGCTGACCAGATGACCGCCCAGGCGCGTGGTCGGGGTCAGGGCTTTTTCCAGGTTGACCGGGCTGCCGGCCTTGAGGTCGCTCATCGCCGTGCAGTCCAGGGTTTCCCGGCTGACATCGGCGGCAAAGCCGTTGCCCGGCAAGTCGACGACGGTCAGGCACACGCCGCTGACGGCGATGCTGTCGCCCAGCTTGACGTCGCCCAGGTCGAGCTTGCCGGTGTCAACCAGCAGGCGCACGTCGCCGCCCTTGGGGGTCATGGCACGGATGCTGCCGATGGATTCGATAATGCCGGTGAACATGGCCTTCTCCTGGAAAACGGTGCGGGCGTTTGAGCGCCCGGTCAGAATTATACGCTCGCTGCTGGCACAGGGATGGCAGTGACTCGCCAGTCATCGCCCACAGCGCGCATTTCAGTGATCTTGAGTTGGGGCGCGTCGGCCAGTTTCTCAAGCGGCCAGTCCAGCAAAGGCCGGGCTGCGGAGCCGAGGAACTTGCCGGCGACGAAAATCACGTATTCGTCCACCAGGCCCTGCTGGGCGAACGCGCCCGCCAGGCTTGGCCCGGCTTCCACCAGCACGTCGTTGACGCCACGGGCCGCCAACGCCACCAGCGCCGAGCGCAGGTCGACCTGGCCATCGACACCGGGCACCACCAGGCACTCGGGGCCACGGGGGAACTGGTTTTCCGCAGTGACACAGGTGATGACCAGCGCCGGGCCGGCCTTGAAGAACGGCGCATTGAGCGGCACCCGCAGGCGGCCGTCGATCAATACGCGCAGCGGCGGACGCGACATGGCCAGCGCGGTGGTTTCTGCGTCCAGGCCGAGTTCGGCGGCGCGCACGGTCAGGCGCGCACCATCGGCCAGCACGGTGTCGGCGCCGGTCAGCACTACGCTGGCCTCGGCGCGCAGGCGCTGCACGGCGGCGCGGGCGGCGGGGCCGGTGATCCATTGGCTCTCGCCGCTGGCCATCGCGGTGCGGCCGTCCAGGCTCATCGCCAGCTTGACCCGCACAAACGGCAGGCCGTGTTCCATGCGCTTGAGGAAACCTTTATTGAGCGCCCGCGCTTCCACTTCGAGCACACCGCTGCGCACTTCGATGCCGGCCTGGGCCAAGCGCTGCATACCGCGCCCGGCGACGTCCGGGTTGGGGTCCTGCATCGCCGCGACCACCCGCGCCACCCCGGCACTCACCAGCGCATCGGCGCACGGCGGGGTATGGCCGTAATGGCTGCAGGGTTCCAGGGTGACGTAGGCCGTGGCGCCACGGGCTTTGTCAGCGGCCGCGCGCAAGGCATGCACTTCTGCATGGGGCTCGCCGGTACGTACATGCCAACCTTCGCCGACGATCTGCCCATCGCGCACAATCACGCAACCCACACGCGGGTTGGGATGGGTGGTGTACAGGCCGTTGCGCGCCAGTTCGAGGGCGCGGGCCATGTAATGGGCGTCGAGGATGGCCTGTTCAGCAGACGGTGGGTTCATTTTTTGATCGGCTCACGGGCCAGGCGGTCGATCTCTTCGCGGAACTCATTGAGGTCCTGGAAACGTCGATACACCGAAGCGAAACGGATATAGGCGACTTCGTCGAGCTTTTGCAGCTCGCCCATCACCAGCTCTCCAACCACCAGGGACTTGACCTCGCGCTCGCCGGTCGCGCGCAACTTGTGCTTGATATGCGCCAGCGCCGCCTCCAGCCGCTCGACACTCACCGGGCGTTTTTCCAGGGCGCGCTGCATACCGGCGCGCAATTTGTCTTCGTCGAAAGGCTGGCGGCTGCCGTCGGATTTGATCAGGCGCGGCAATACCAGTTCGGCGGTTTCGAAGGTGGTGAAACGTTCACCGCAGGCCAGGCATTCGCGCCGGCGACGCACTTGATCGCCCTCGGCGACCAGACGCGAGTCAATGACCTTGGTGTCGTTGGCACCGCAGAAGGGACAGTGCATGGTGGCAGGCAACAAAAAAAGGGAGGGCCATGGTAGCGCATCCCCGTGGCAAGACAAGCCATAGCCTTTACGGTATATAGGCTGACGATTATGTTTCCTGTTTTTTAAGCCACGGATTTTGTCCTTTCTGGAGCCGTACATGCAGTTACGACCACTCGTTTTACTCACCTTGTTCGGTTTTCTGGTCGCCTGCAGCAGCGAAGCCCCAAAACCTTCGACGCCGCAGCCTCAGCCGGCGCAAGAGAAAAAAGTCCCCGGCATCGAAGACCTCGGCCCGCTGCCGGCCTACCAGCGTGAGATCAACGGCAGCCTGACCAACGTGCCCGCCGGCGCCGAAGTCGAAATGGCGCTGTTGGTGATCGACGACCGCAGCCGCCCGCAACAACTGCTCGCCAGCAGCGTGCTGAGCGGCAACGGCAAGCCCCTGGCCTTCCGCCTGCGCTTCAGCCCCGACGCGTTCCCGGCCGGTGCGCGGGTCGAACTGCGCGGGCGCGCCAGCCAGTCCGGCCAACTGATCCTGCACCTGCCCGCGGTACGCATCACCCAGGCCATCACCCAGACCACCGGCCCCCTGCAACTCGTCAAGGCACCATGACGCCACCGCTCGACCTGCAACGGGCGCTGAGCGCCCTGATCGGCGACGCACAGCTGGTGCCCTGCCCGTTGCCGGGCACCGACCTGGCGTTGTGGCTGCTCGACGCCGACAACATGGACCGCGCCTTCAGCCCCGAAGAAACCCGGCGCATCCTGCATGAGCCGCCCTACTGGAGTTTTTGCTGGGCCAGCGGCCTGGCACTCGCACGCTACCTGGCGGCGAACCCGGAATGGGTCGCGGGCAAGCGCGTGCTGGATTTCGGCGCCGGCTCCGGCGTCGCCGGGATTGCCGCCGCCAAGGTCGGCGCGCTGGAAGTGGTGGCCTGCGACCTGGACCCACTGGCATTGGCGTCCTGCCGTGCGAATGCCGAACTCAACGGGGTTGAACTGGGCTATTCGGCGGATTTTTTCGCCGAGGCCGACCGCTTCGACCTGATCCTGGTGGCCGACGTGCTCTACGACCGCGCCAACCTGCCGCTGCTCGACCAATTCCTCACGCGCGGGCGTGAAGCACTGGTGGCGGACTCGCGGGTGCGGGACTTTCAGCATCCGGATTATCAGCGCCTGGCGATACTCGATGCCCTGACATTGCCGGACTTGGCCGAGCCTTGGGAGTTTCGCAAAGTGAGCCTGTACCATTCGCGGCGCCAGCCCTTATAGTTGCCCCATTCCCGCTTTATTCGAGACGCCCCATGAGTGAGCCCACGCCGTATATCTTCGACGCCACCACCGCCACGTTCGACCAGGCGGTGATCCAGAACTCCTTCGAAAAGCCCGTACTCGTGGACTTCTGGGCCGAGTGGTGCGCGCCGTGCAAGGCGTTGATGCCGATGCTGGCGAAGATCGCCGAGAGTTATCAGGGCCAATTGCTGCTGGCCAAGGTCGATTGCGAGGCCGAGCAGGACATCGTTGCGCGCTTTGGTATTCGCAACCTGCCGACGGTGGTGCTGTTCAAGGACGGCCAACCGGTGGACGGGTTTGCCGGGGCGCAGCCGGAGTCGGCGGTACGGGCGATGCTCGAACCTCACGTGCAGATGCCGCCGCCGGCTGCGGCGGACCCGCTGGAGCAGGCTCAGGCGCTGTTTGCCGAGGGCCGTATCAGTGAAGCCGAAGCCGTGCTGGTCGCGCTGCTGGGCGAAGACAACAGCAACGCCGGCGCGCTGATTCTGTACGCGCGCTGCCTGGCCGAACGCGGTGAATTGGGCGAAGCCCAGGCCGTTCTCGACGCCGTCAAGAGCGACGAGCACAAGGCCGCCCTCGCTGGCGCCAAGGCGCAAATCACCTTCCTGCGCCAGGCCGCCGACCTGCCCGACCCCGCCGACCTGAAAAGCCGCCTGGCGCAAAACCCGCAGGACGACGAAGCGGCCTATCAGTTGGCCATTCAGCAACTGGCGCGCCAGCAGTACGATGCCGCGCTGGAAGGCTTGCTCAAACTGTTCATCCGCAACCGCAGCTACAGCGAAGGCTTGCCGCACAAGACCTTGCTGCAGGTGTTCGAACTGCTGGGCAACGATCACCCGCTGGTGACCGCGTACCGCCGCAAGCTGTTCGCCGCGCTGTACTAATCGCCCTGTAGGAGCGAGCTTGCTCGCGAAAAACTCAAGGACACCGCATTCATTCAGGATGGGCGCGTTGTGGTTGACGCTCTTCGCAAGCAAGCTCGCTCCTACAACGGGTCAATCCAGGTATAGAGCGGCGTATCACCGCCGCTGCTGACCTTGACCTGGCCGCTATGGCGCAGGCGCACCAGCAGGCGCTTGCCCGCTGCGGCGTCGCCGGCCAGTCCTTCCAGTTGATCGAGCAATTCCAGCCCGTTGAGCTGGCCGGCGGCGCGCAACAGGTCCTGGGCGTTCTGCCACAGGTCATCGTTCTGCTTGACCGCAACGGCCGGCGCAGCGGTGGCGCTGGCCACCGGCGTCGTCTGCAACTGCGCGCGCAGGCGTGCCCAATCAGCGTCATCCAGCTCCAGGGTCAAGTCCACCGGCAGGTCGCCGACAGTTCCACGAATCCGCAACATCGTCCCTACTCCTGCATTTTTTCCGACGGGCATGCTCCCATGCGGCTTGCGCAACGCCAAGCGGACGGTCAAACTCTCGACACTATTGTTATAAGATCACATAACATAAATTTCATGTTCTGGAGCTTCCCCATGCGCCGTCTGCTGCTTGCTTTGCCGTTTGCCCTGCTGCCACTGGCTATCGCCCACGCCGCTGACGAGCATGATCATGAGCATGCCAGCCTGGGAGCCCATGAACACGGGGTCGGCCGTCTCAACGCGGTGCTCGACGGCCAGGCCCTGGAGCTTGAGCTGGACAGCCCGGCGATGAACCTGGTGGGGTTCGAACACCCGGCCACCAGCGCCACCGACAAAGCCAAGGTCGCCGCCGTGCGCAAACAGCTGGAAAACCCAGCCGCCCTGTTCAACCTGCCCAAGGCCGCCGGTTGCGTGGTCAGCACCCAGGAACTCAACAGCCCGCTGTTCGGCGACAAGCCCGAAGCCGAGCATGATGACGACGATGACGACCACGCCACCGCCGACAAAGACGCGGCCGCCCACGAGCACCATCACGACCACAGCGAAATCCACGCCCACTACCAGTTCACCTGCGCCACGCCGACGGCCTTGAGCAACCTCGACCTGAGCCAGGTGTTCAAGACCTTCCCCGCCACCCAGAAAATTCAGGTACAACTGATCGGCCCGAGCGGCCAGCAAGGTGTGGAAGCGACGGTCACAGCAGCCACCCTGAAGTTCTGAGTAGCCATGAGCCACGCATTGATCGAACTGTCCGACCTGGGCTTCAACTGGCCCGGACACCCGCCGTTGCTGGACATCCCCGCGTTCCGCCTGGAACCGGGGGAGACCCTGTTTCTCAAGGGCCCCAGCGGCAGTGGCAAGACCACCCTGCTCGGCCTGCTGGGCGGCGTGCAGACACCCGGCCGGGGTAGCATCCGTCTGCTCGGCCAGGAACTGACCGAACTCTCGGCCAGTGCCCGCGACCGTTTTCGCGTCGACCACACCGGCTACATCTTCCAGCAGTTCAACCTGCTGCCGTTCCTGTCGGTGCGCGAAAACGTCGAGTTGCCGTGCCACTTTTCCAAGCTGCGCGCGCAGCGGGCCAAGCAGCGCCACGGCAGTGTCGACCAGGCCGCCGCGGCGTTGCTGGCGCACCTGGGGTTGAAGGACAGCGCCCTGCTGGAGCGCCGCGCCGACTCGCTGTCGATCGGCCAGCAACAACGGGTGGCCGCCGCCCGTGCGCTGATCGGCCAGCCGGAGCTGGTGATCGCCGACGAGCCCACCTCGGCGCTGGACTACGACGCCCGCGAAGCCTTCCTGCAACTGTTGTTCGCCGAATGCCGCGAGGCCGGCGCCAGCCTGTTGTTTGTCAGCCATGACCAGAGCCTGGCCCCGCTGTTCGACCGTCACCTGTCGCTGGCCGAACTCAATCGCGCCGCCACGCCCGCAGAGGTTTGAGATGTATCTGTTCCGTCTAGCCATGGCCAGCCTGGCTAACCGCCGCTTTACCGCGATCCTCACCGCCTTCGCCATCGCCCTCTCGGTGTGCCTGCTGCTGGCGGTGGAGCGGGTGCGCGTTGAAGCGCGCAACAGTTTCGCCAGCACCATCAGCGGCACCGACCTGATCGTCGGCGCGCGCTCCGGCTCGGTCAACCTGCTGCTGTATTCGGTGTTCCGCATCGGCAACGCCACCAACAATATCCGTTGGGACAGCTACGAACACTTCGCCGCCAACCCGCAAGTGAAATGGGCGATTCCGATCTCCCTCGGCGACTCCCATCGCGGCTACCGGGTGATGGGCACCAACGAATCCTATTTCGAGCACTACCAGTACGGCCGCAAGCAACACCTCGAACTGGCCAGCGGCCGCGCCTTCGCCACCGATCCGTTCGAAGTGGTACTCGGCGCCGAAGTGGCCGAAGCGCTGCACTACAAGCTCGGCGACCAGTTGGTGCTGGCCCATGGCGTGGCGGTGGTGAGCCTGGTCAAGCACGATGACAAACCGTTCACCGTGGTCGGCATCCTCAAGCGCACCGGCACCCCGGTGGACCGCACACTGC
Source organism: Pseudomonas veronii (assembly GCF_002028325.1). Taxonomy (NCBI): domain Bacteria; kingdom Pseudomonadati; phylum Pseudomonadota; class Gammaproteobacteria; order Pseudomonadales; family Pseudomonadaceae; genus Pseudomonas; species Pseudomonas veronii. The sequence goes on from NZ_CP018420.1 coordinate 6,158,452, forward strand.
ATATCAGCCTCGGCGGCATGGAAGCGATCCATATCGACTGGCACAACGGCGTACCGGCCCAGGGCAAAGGCCGCATCAGTGCCGATCAGGCGCGCAACATGGACCTGACCCCGCAGGCGATCACCGCCTTCATGCTCGGCTTGAACAACAAGATCTCCACCTTCGCCCTGCAACGCGAGATCAATGAGTTCCGTGGCGAACCAATGCTGGCGATCCTGCCCGGCGTGGCGCTGCAAGAGCTGTGGAGCATGATGGGCACCGCGGAAAAAGCGCTGTTCGTGATCTCGCTGTTCGTGGTGCTGACCGGTTTGATCGGCATGCTCACCGCGATCCTCACCAGCCTCAACGAGCGCCGTCGCGAAATGGCGATCCTGCGTTCGGTGGGCGCGCGGCCGTGGCATATCGCGACGTTGCTGATCTTCGAAGCCTTCGCCCTGGCGCTGTCCGGTGTGATCGCCGGCGTGGGTCTGCTGTACGTGTGCATCGCCGCTTCACGCGGGTACCTGCAGGCCAACTACGGCCTGGACCTGCCGATGGCCTGGCCCAGCGAGTATGAATGGAGCTTGCTCGCCGGCATCCTCGCGGCGGCGCTGCTGATGGGCAGCGTGCCGGCGTGGCGGGCCTATCGACAATCCTTGGCCGATGGCCTGTCCATACGTTTATGAGGAAGGCTTCGATGCGTCGTGCCCTGTTTGCCCTGTTGTTGCTGCTGGCTGCGCCCGCCTGGGCGGAGGATCAGCCCAAGGATTTGTCCTGGCAGGAAATGATCCCGGCGGACGCGCCGCCGGAAATCCCCAATATGAAACCGCTGCACGACCTGTCGAAAATGGCCGATGCGTTGTCGGTGGAAGCCGCGCCAGCGGCCAAGCAGGACTTGCCCAACGCACCGGTGGTGCCAAGCCTCGACGGCCGGCATATCCGCCTGCCGGGCTATATCGTGCCGCTGGAAGTCAGTGAAGAAGGCCGTACCACCGAGTTCCTGTTGGTGCCGTATTTCGGCGCGTGCATTCACGTACCGCCACCGCCGTCGAACCAGATCGTGCATGTGAAAAGCGAAGTCGGCGTGAAACTCGACGAGCTGTATCAGCCGTATTGGATCGAGGGCGTGATGCAGGTCAAACCGTCCTCCAGTGAGCTGGCCGACGCCGGCTATCAGATGGATGCCGAGAAGATTTACGTCTACGAATTGCCGGAATAGCGCTTATCACCCATTCATTGAGCTGCGTCAAAAGACCGAACGGAACGATCTTTACCATTGGATGTACAACCTTTAAACGTCCTCTGGAGCTCCCATGAACAATAAGTCTCTGCTCGGCGCGTCACTCTTCGCGCTCGCCCTCGCCGCCCCCGTTGCCCACGCTTACGAGGCCGGTGACATCCTGATTCGTGCCGGTGCGATTACCGTGAACCCGAACACAGACAGCGGTAACGTCAAAGTTGACCAGGGCCCATCGACCGGCGCCAACCTGGGCGGCAAGGCGACCTTGAGCAGCGACACGCAACTGGGTCTGAACTTCGCCTACATGTTCAGCAGCCACTGGGGTATCGAACTGCTGGCGGCCACCCCGTTCTCGCATGACGTGAAACTCAAGGGCACTTCCGTAAACGCAGCCAACGGTAAGCTCGGCTCCCTGAAACAACTGCCGCCAACCCTGAGCGTCGTGTACTACCCGCTGGACAGCGCCTCGAAGTTCCAACCGTATGTGGGTGCCGGTATCAACTACACCTGGATCTATGACGAGAGCCTCAGCGGCAGCGCGAAACAAAGCGGTTTCAGCAACTTCAAGGCCGACAACTCCTGGGGCTGGGCCGCACAGATCGGTGCTGACTACATGATCACCGACAAGTGGATGATCAACGGCCAGGTCCGTTATATCGACATCAGCACCACGGCCACCGTGGAAAACAACGGTCTGGGCCCAGGCACTCGCGCCAAGGTCAATGTTGACGTTGATCCATTCGTTTACATGGTTGGTATCGGCTACAAGTTCTAAGCGATATTTCACAAACACCGCAAAACCAATGTGGGAGGGGGCTTGCCCCCGATATCGCGGCGTCAGTCAACAGATTCATTGACTGAGCCACCGCTATCGGGGGCAAGCACCCTCCCACATTTTGCTTTGGGGTGTTTCAGCTACGGCGGTAGAACCGATCCAGCAACGCCGGCAACCCTGCTCGCCACGCCCGCGGCTTGATGCCGAAGGTGTGGAGAATTTTCTTGCAGGCCAGCACCGCGTGTTGCGGTTCTTCACCGGCATCCGGCCGAGCCGCATGGGCCTGGGCGGTGGGGGCTTCGATCACCAGCGCACGGAAACTGCGCGCTTCGGTGAGGATCGCCTGGCCCAGCGCCAACGGCGTGGTCGCCTCGTGACCGGCGTAGTGATAAGTGCCCCACAGCGGCGCCGCGCAATCGAGTTGCTTGAGTACGGAGATGATCACCCGTGCCGCATCGTCCACCGGCGTCGGATTGCCGCGACGGTCGTCTGCCATCAGCAATTCTTCAGTCTGCTCGGCCCGCGCCAGGAAACGCCCGAGGGTGCCGTCGACACTGTCATCCAGCAGCCAGCCAAAGCGCAGCAACACATGCTGCGGGCAGGTGGCGCGCACGCTCTGTTCGATACGCCACAACGCCTGGCCGCGCAGGCCCAGGGGCACCGGCTCGTCCTTTTCGCTGTAGGCAGTGGCGCGGGAGCCATCGAACACGCGGTAGCTGGACGGTTGCAGCAAGGTGATGCTGTGGTGCTGACACAGTTCGGCCAGGCGTTCGATCGCCGACTCCTGGGCGGCCAGACGGCTTTCGCTGACCGTTTCGGCCTGGAACCAATCGAAATAGTAGGCGAGGTTGATCAACGCATCGGGACGGGTGTCGTCGAGCAATTGGGTAAGGCTCGCGGCATCCCAGCCGTCTTGGGGCGGTTTGGGGGCGAGGAAACCGATGTCTTCCTCTGCACCGAGGCGAATCAGCGCCTGCCCGAGGGCATTCCCGCCGCCCAACAACATAAGGCGCATTCGCATAGATTGAGCTGGCCCGGTCTGTTTGGAACGATGGCTAGTATCGACAGGCGTTTGAGCCTTGCCGTGGGTATTTGCCAGAATCGTTGCATTTTGCGGGTTTGTAGCGCAACCGTCACGGACAAAGTGCGGGCTTGCAACTTGGCCCGGGCGGTTGCATATAGGGATCATGAACCTTCCTGAAACAACCGATACGGTCTTGAACGGCTTTCACCCCGCCGTCAGCGCCTGGTTCCGCAGCACCTTCCCCTCGGTGACCCACGCCCAGGCCCAGGCGTGGCCGCTGATCCGCCAGCGCCGCTCGACGCTGATCGCCGCGCCCACCGGCTCCGGCAAGACGCTGACGGCCTTCCTCGCAGTGCTCGATGACCTGGTTCATCAAGGCCTGGCCAACGGCGGGCAACTGCCGGATGAAACCCAGGTGGTGTATGTGTCGCCGCTCAAGGCGCTGTCCAACGACATCCAGATCAACCTGCAAACCCCGCTGACCGGGATCACCGCGCATTTACAGCAACTGGGCCTGCCACCGCTGGCGATCCGCACCGCCGTGCGTACCGGCGACACGCCGCAAAAAGACCGCGTGCTGATGCGCAAGCGTGCGCCGCATATTCTGGTGACCACGCCGGAATCGCTCTACGTGCTGCTGGGCTCGGACTCCGGCCGGCAGATGCTCGCCAGCACGCGCACGGTGATCGTCGATGAGATCCATGCGATCGCGGCGAGCAAACGCGGCAGTCACCTGGCCCTGAGCCTCGAACGCCTGCAAGGCTTGTGCGCCGAGCCGTTGATACGCATCGGTCTGTCGGCCACGCAAAAACCCATCGAGGCGGTGTCGCGTTTTCTGGTGGGCACGGCACGTCCGTGCGCAATCGTCGACATCGGCCATGCGCGCCCGCGTGACCTGGATATCGAAGTGCCGCCGGTGCCGCTGTCAGCGGTAATGGCCAACGACGTGTGGGAATTGGTCTACGACCGCCTCGCCGCCCTCGCCCGCGAACACCGCACCACGCTGATTTTCGTCAACACCCGGCGCCTGGCCGAACGCCTGGCGCGGCATTTGAGCGAGCGCCTGGGCAAGTCCGCCGTGGCCGCGCACCACGGCAGCCTGGCCAAGGAGTTGCGCCTGGACGCCGAACAACGGCTCAAGGCTGGCGCGCTGCAGGTGCTGATCGCCACCGCATCCCTGGAGTTGGGGATCGATATCGGCGAGGTCGACCTGGTGTGCCAGATCGGCTCGCCCGGTTCCATCAATGGGTTTCTGCAAAGAGTCGGTCGCTCCGGGCACCAGGTCGGCGGCACGCCCAAGGGGCGCCTGTTCGCTACCACCCGCGATGACCTGATCGAATGCGCCGCCCTGCTCGACTGCGTGCGCCGGGGCGAGTTGGACACCTTGCACATCCCGGTCGCGCCGCTGGACGTGCTGGCCCAGCAAATCGTCGCCGAAGTCAGCGCGCGGGAATGGCCGGAACAGGCACTGCTCGAACTTATCCACCGCGCCGCGCCCTATGCCGAGCTGGATGAACGCCATTACCAGGCGCTGGTGCAGATGCTCTGCGACGGCTACAACGGCCGCCAGGGCATCCGCAGCGCCTACCTGCACCGCGACGCCGTGACCGGCACCCTGCGCGGCCGTCGGGGCGCCAGGCTGACCGCCGTGACCAGCGGCGGCACCATCCCCGACAACGCCGACTACAGCGTGTTGCTCGAGCCTCAGGGCCTGAACATCGGCAGCGTCAACGAAGACTTCGCGGTGGAAAGCATCGCCGGGGATGTCTTCCAGCTCGGTAATACGTCCTACCGGATCTTGCGGGTCGAAGCCGGCAAGGTGCGGGTCGAGGACGCCCATGGCCAGCCGCCGACCATCCCGTTCTGGCTCGGCGAGGCGCCGGGGCGCAGCCGCGAATTGTCGGCGGCGGTCGCGCGTTTGCAGGGCCAGTTGGACGAACTGCTCGGCGCCACGCCCGGCGATCTGCAACCCACCCTCGCCTGGCTCACCGACACCCTGGGCCTGAACCGCGCCAGCGCCGAGCAGATCGTGGATTACCTGGCCCGCGCGCGCCTGGCGCTCAGCGCGTTGCCGTCCCAGGACACGCTGATCATGGAGCGGTTTTTCGACGAGTCCGGCGGCACCCAACTGATCATCCACACGCCGTTCGGCAGCCGCATCAACCGCGCCTGGGGCCTGGCGCTGCGCAAGCGCTTCTGCCGCACCTTCAACTTCGAACTGCAAGCGGCGGCCAGCGAGAATGCGATCGTGCTGTCGCTGTCCACCAGCCACAGTTTCGCGCTGGATGAGGTGTGGCGGTATCTCAACAGCCAGACCGCCGAGCACCTGCTGATCCAGGCCGTGCTCGACGCGCCGTTGTTCGGCGTGCGCTGGCGCTGGAACGCCGGGGTGGCCCTGGCGTTGCCGCGTTTTACCGGCGGGCGCAAGGTGGCGCCGCAGATCCAGCGGATGAAAAGCGAAGACCTGATCGCCAGCGTGTTTCCCGACCAGATCGCGTGCCTGGAAAACCTCGCCGGCGAGCGCGAAGTACCCGACCACCCGCTGGTCGAACAAACCCTGGATGACTGCCTGCACGAAGCGATGGACAGCGACGCCTGGCTGGCCCTGTTGCGGCGCATCGAGCGCGGCGAGGTACGCCTGATCAGCCGCGACCTGCCGGCGCCCTCGCCCATGGCCGCGGAAATTCTCAGCGCGCGGCCCTACACCTTTCTCGACGACGCGCCGCTGGAAGAACGCCGCACCCAGGCCGTGCTCAACCGGCGCTGGAGCGACCCGCAGAGCACCGACGACCTTGGCGCGCTGGACGCCGACGCCATCGCCGGCGTGCGCGAAGAGGCCTGGCCGGCGCCCCATGGCCTGGATGAAATGCATGAGGCGTTGATGAGCCTGGCGTGCATCGTCGACAGCGAGGTTACGCCGCAATGGCAGCAGTGGTTGCAAACGCTGGCCAAGGGCGGACGCGCCTGTCATCTGCCCCAAAGCCAGTGGGTGGCGGTGGAACGCCTGAGTTGCTTGCGGGCGATTTACCCCAACGACTTGCCGCTGTTGCCCGGCTTCGATGAGCCCTGGACCTTCGATGACGCGCTGGTGGAAGTGCTGCGCGCGCGCCTCGGGGGGTTCGGCCCGCTGAGCCTGATCGAAATCGCCGCGCCCCTTGGGCTGCCGGTGACCGACATCGCCCAGGCCCTGGCCCGCCTGGAGCAGGAAGGCTATGTGTTGCGCGGGCGTTTCAGCCCCGGCGCCCGCGAGGAACAATGGTGCGAACGGCACCTGCTGGCGCGGATTCATCGCTACACGGTCAAGCGCCTGCGCCGGGAAATCGAGCCGGTGGCGTTGCAGGACTTCATGCGCTTTCTGTTCGATTGGCAGCACCTGTCCGACGGTACGCGTGGCCAGGGCAGCGCGATGTTGCCGCAGATCGTCGCCCAGTTCGAAGGCTACGCGGCGGCCACCTCGGCCTGGGACAGTGACTTGCTCAGCGCGCGGCTCAAGGATTACACATCAACCTGGCTCGACGACCTGTGCCGCAGCGGCAAGCTGGTGTGGACACGCCTGAGCAACAAGCCCGGCGCCACCGCCCTGCGCAGCACGCCCGTGGTGCTGCTGCCGCGCAGCCAGGTGCCGCTGTGGAGCGGGCTGACCGAACAGACCGACAGCACGACGTTGTCGCCCAAGGCGCAGAAAGTCCACCAGACCTTGCGCGAACACGGCGCGTTGTTTTTCGATGAGCTGGCCCACGAAGCCCATCTGCTGCGCAGCGAGCTGGAAACGGCGCTGCAGGAGCTGGTCGGTGCCGGCCTGGTGAACGCCGACAGTTTCGCCGGGCTGCGTGCACTGACCACGCCCGCGAGTAAACGCCAGGCGCGCAGCAGCCGGCGCGGGCGCGGTGCATTTGTCGGCGGCATGGACGATGCCGGGCGCTGGGCGCTGATCCGGCGCCCGTCGACCGCCGCCGGCCCGCACTCGGCCGAAACCCTGGAGCATGTGGCGATGACCTTGCTGCGCCGCTACGGCGTGGTGTTCTGGCGACTGCTGGAGCGCGAGGCGGATTGGCTGCCAAGCTGGCGCGAACTGTTGCGCACCTTTCACCGCCTGGAGGCACGCGGGGAGATTCGCGGCGGGCGGTTCGTCAGCGGGTTGGCGGGCGAACAGTTCGCCTTGCCGGAAGCGATCCCGCTGCTGCGTGAGGTGCGGCGGCGGGCCCATGATGGAAGCCTGATCGCGGTGTGCGGGGCTGATCCGCTGAACCTGGTGGGCACGCTATTGCCGGGCAGCAAAGTGCCGGCGGTGAGTGGTAATCGGATTGTGTATCGCGATGGGTTGCCGGCGGCGGTGATGGTCGGCGGCAAACAGCAACTGTTGGTGGAGGGGGATCAGCGGGCGGTGTTGGAGAAGTTGATCAGGCATTGAGCCGGGTGACTTTGAAGGCCTCATCGGGCCTATAGGAAGCTGACGAGGCGAGCGAGGGCGGTGACGACGAAACATTCTTCACACACCAAACCGGCTGCGATACTCGCTGGGCGCCAGGCCGGTGATTTTCTTGAAGGTGGCGCGAAACGCGCTGGGGTCCTGATAGCCCACGGTCCAGGCGATATGGTCGATGGTGCCGTTGGTGAACTCGAGCATTTGCCGGGCTTTGCCCACTCGCAGGTGTTGGCAGTATTCGGTGGGTTTCAAACCCGTCGCGCCGCGAAAGCGCCGCAGGAACGTGCGTTCTTCGAGGCCGGCCTCCTGCGCCATCGCCGCCACCGAGACATCCACCGCGCCACTGGCTTGCAACCAGTGCTGCACTTTCAGGATCGCGCCGTCGCCATGCCCGAGAATCGGCGCAAAGTTGCTGCCGCACTGGCTGGCGCTGTCGCTGTGCTCTATCACCAGAAAGCGCGCCGTGTCCGCCGCAACGCTCGGCCCCATGAGGCGGTCGACCAGACGCAGGCCCAGTTCGGACCACGCCATCAGCCCGGCGGTGGTGATCAGGTCGCCGTCATCGACGATCGGTTTATCCGCTTCCAGACGCACTGCAGGGTAATGCTCTGCGAACGTACTGGCGGAAGACCAATGGGTGGTGGCGCTGCGCCCGTCCAGCAAACCACTGCGCGCCAGCATGATCGAGCCGATGCACACGCCACCGAGCACGGTGCCCGCCGCGTGTTGTTGGCGTAGCCATTGCAACAACGCGGGTGGCGTCTGTTGCTCGGTGAATTCGCCAATCGACGGTGGCACCAGCACGGCCATCAGCGGTTGGCCGGGGCCGGGATGGCTGGCGAATACGCGCGCGGGCGTACCATCTGCCGCCACCTGCCAATGGCTGACCCGCAGCAGCGGCAATTGCGCGGATTGGTGCGCGGCGGCGATCCGGTTGGCCACCCCGAACAGATCGGTCAGGCCATGCACCGCCGCCAGTTGCGCGCCCTGATAGATCAACACACCCAACTCGATGATCGAGCGTTCCACGGCCATTGTCAGTTTTCCCCCTGCTATTGTCGGTGCAGCCAATCCCCGGTCGGTGCGCCAGCTACGATACTGGCGCCCATCAACCCATCACGAGGCAACACACATGGCCAAGCAAGCGCTCATCCTAATCGATATCCAGAATGACTACTTCCCCCACGGCAAGTGGCCACTCGACGGCGTGGAAGCCGCGGCAGACAAGGCCGCGCAGGCGCTGCAGGCATTTCGCCAGGCGGGCGATGCGGTGATTCATGTGCGCCATGAGTTCACCTCGGAAGATGCACCGTTCTTCACCCCAGGCTCCGAAGGCGCGCATCTGCACCCCAAGGTGCTGAACGAAGGCAGTGAGCCGGTGGTGCTTAAACATTTCGTGAATGCGTTTCGCGAAACCCAACTGCGCACGGCGCTGGAACAACGCAGCATCACGGACCTGGTGGTGGTCGGCAGCATGAGCCATATGTGCATCGACGCCGTGGTACGGGCGGCGGCGGACCTCGGTTACAAGGTCACCGTGCTCCATGACGCCTGCGCCACGCGGGATCAGGAGTTCAACGGGCAAGTGATTCCGGCGGCGCAGGTGCATGGGGCGTATATGGCATCGCTGGCATTTGGGTATGCGAGCGTGGTGTCGACGCAGGAATACTTGCAGGCGCAAGCGGCGGCGGCCTGACCGCCACGTGCGGGCGTGGGGCTAGCGGGTTGCGATGATGAACAGGCGCGGGAAAGGCAGCAGCACGGTGCCATCAGCCAGGGCCGGATAAGCCTGGGTAATTCGCGCCTGATAGTCCTGTAGGAAGGCGGCTTTTTCGTCGTCACTCAACGGTGCGAGGAACGGCCGCAATGCCGAGGCCTTGAACCACTCCACCACAGCCGCGTGATCCGCCAGCGGGTGCAGGTAGGTGGTGCGCCACACATCGACAGCGCTGCAGTGTTTGCTCAGCAGTTCGTAGTAATAGCTCGCCGTGTGCCGTTCATTGTGTTTGACCGCGCCGATCCTGGCGGACCATGGGCCATCGGCGGCGACTTCACGCGCCAGCCGATGGGCGGGCTCGTCGAGGTTGTCCGGGGTTTGCACCGCCAGGGTTCCGCCGGAGGTCAACTGGCTGACCAGGTGCGGGTAAAGCGTGGCGTGGTCCGGCAGCCATTGCAGGGAAGCATTCGCCAGGATCACATCGAACGGTTGCGCCGGGCTCCAGGCGCCGATATCCGCCCGTTCGAAGTTCAGCGTCGGCAGGCGCTTGCGGGCGTCGGCCAGCATGTCGTCGGAGCTGTCCATGCCGGTGACGCGAGCCTGCGGAAAACGCTCGGCCAACACTTGCGTGGAATTACCGGGGCCGCAGCCCAGGTCGACGGCGGTTTGCACCGCGGTATTGGGAATGGCCGCGACCAGATCACGGACGGGGCGTGTGCGCTGTTGTTCGAACAGCGTGTATTGCTTGGCGGACCAGGTCATCGCGGCGTTCCTTGTGTTTAAAGGTTGATCACAGCCTAAATGTTGTGAGCCGTGGGAACAAATGTCGGGGCTGGCAATGTGAGCTTCGACGGAGGCCTGATCAACGGACATAAAAAAACCCCGCGGCCTACGCCAGCGGGGGTTCTTGTGTATTGCTCGTTTTGGGTCTTGGACCTAGAACGGAATATCGTCATCAAAGCTGTCGAAATCTGCAGCCGGTTGCGGAGCAGCCTGTTGTGGCGCTGGACGCGACTCACGCTGTGGCTGCTGGCTTGGCTGCGGACGCGACTGCTGTGGACGCGGTGCCGAGTTGGACATGCCGCCCTGGCCCTGTTGGTCGCCCTGTGGACGGCCGCCGAGCAGTTGCATGGTGCCTTGCATGTCGACCACGATTTCAGTGGTGTAACGCTTGATGCCGTCTTTTTCCCACTCGCGGGTCTGCAGTTTGCCTTCGATGTAGACCTGCGAACCTTTGCGCAGGTATTCACCGGCGATCTCTGCCACTTTGCCGAACATCGACACACGGTGCCATTCGGTTTTCTCGACCTTCTGGCCGGTCTGCTTGTCGGTCCACTGTTCGCTGGTCGCCAGACTCAGGTTGGTCACGGCGTTACCGTTAGGCAAGTAGCGAACTTCGGGATCCTGGCCGCATGTACCGACCAATATGACTTTGTTAACCCCACGGGCCATAACGTTCTCCTAAGCTGGGCGCGCTGTCGGCACTGGGTTGACCAGTTGCTCGAGCGTCGCGCGATCCAATAATTCGGTGTCCAATTTGATGTAGATGGCGGCTTCTTCAGCAATAACCACAGCATCGGTAACCCCTGTAACGGCCTTAAGGCGCTCGGCCAAGCCAGCTTCGCGTATCGCTTCAGGCGATAACGGCAAGCGCAGACTCGTCACATAGGGAGGTTCGCGCATGGTAACAGCAAAGGCTAGCCAGAGGGCAGCCAGACCTGCGCATCCGAGGAACACAACCGACAAACCGCCGTGCTGAAACATCCAGCCACCCATGATGCCGCCCAGTGCAGAGCCCAGGAACTGGCTGGTGGAATACACCCCCATCGCCGTGCCCTTGCCGCCGGCCGGTGAAACTTTACTGATCAGCGAAGGCAGCGAAGCCTCCAGCAGGTTGAACGCGGTGAAGAACACCACCGTACCGATTACCAGCGCCCGCAGGCTGTCGCCGAACTGCCAGAAGAATAGCTCAGTGAGCATCAGCGTCACGACGGCGCCGAGTAAAACTCGTTTCATTTTGCGTTTCTTCTCGCCATAGATGATGAACGGGATCATGGCGAAGAATGAAATCAGCAGCGCGGTCAGATAGACCCACCAGTGCTGTTCCTTGGGCAGCCCGGCTTTTTCCACCAGGGCCAGGGGCAAGGCCACGAAGCTGCTCATCAGCATCGCGTGCAATACAAAGATACCTAAATCCAGGCGCAGCAGGTCCGGGTGCTTGAGGGTAGGCAGCAGCGCCTGGCGCGCGACGCCGGATTCACGGTGCTGCAGAGTGCCGGTGGAACGCGGCACCATGAAGGCCACGATCACGATACCGAACAACGCCATGCCGCCGGTGGCCAGGAACAGCCCGTGCAAACCGAAGGCACGGGTCAGCAACGGGCCGACCACCATCGCGACGGCGAACGACAGGCCGATGGTCATGCCGATCATGGCCATGGCCTTGGTGCGGTGTTGTTCGCGGGTAAGGTCCGACAGCAAGGCCATGACCGCTGCGGAAATCGCGCCAGCGCCCTGTAGGACACGCCCGGCGATCACGCCCCAGATCGAATCGGACTGGGCCGCGAGTACGCTGCCGAGGGCAAACACGATCAACCCGAGGTAGATCACCGGGCGGCGGCCGATGCGGTCGGAAATGATCCCGAACGGAATCTGGAAAATCGCCTGGGTCAGGCCATAAGCGCCAATGGCCAGGCCGATCAGGGCGGGGGTCGCGCCTGCGAGATCCATCCCGTAGGTCGCCAGCACCGGCAACACCATGAACATGCCAAGCATACGGAAGGCGAACACCAGGGCCAGACCGCTTGCTGCTCGGGTCTCGCCGCTACTCATGCGTTCGCTGTGGGGATCGTGCATGGAAAAACCTCGTGTGAACCGGCGGCGATTCTACCAGTCCCATCGATTGAGAGGGTATATGCGGCGGTTTGCCGCGCAGGTTTCATGTAAGGCTGCACCTGGCACCTTGACAGTGTATATTCATCCAGTCTTTAGCCGTATACTCCGGCATTATTTACGCCCGCCGTGCGAGGCCATCTTGGACAAGATCCTGATTCGTGGGGCTAGAACCCACAACCTGAAGAACATCGACCTGACCCTGCCCCGGGACAAACTGATCGTCATCACCGGTTTGTCCGGGTCCGGCAAATCGTCGCTGGCGTTCGACACGCTGTACGCCGAAGGCCAGCGGCGCTATGTCGAGTCGCTGTCGGCCTATGCCCGCCAGTTTCTGTCGATGATGGAAAAGCCCGACGTCGACACCATCGAAGGCCTGTCGCCGGCAATTTCCATCGAGCAGAAGTCGACTTCCCACAACCCGCGCTCCACCGTGGGCACCATCACCGAGATCTACGACTACCTGCGCCTGCTGTATGCGCGCGTCGGTATCCCGCGCTGCCCGGACCACGACATCCCGCTGGAAGCCCAGACCGTCAGCCAGATGGTCGACCTGGTGCTGGCCCAGCCGGAAGGCGCCAAGCTGATGCTGCTGGCGCCGGTGATTCGCGAGCGCAAGGGTGAACACCTTTCAGTGTTTGAAGAACTGCGCGCGCAAGGTTTCGTGCGTGCGCGGATCAACGGCAAGCTGTACGAGCTGGACGAAGCGCCGAAGCTCGACAAGCAGAAGAAGCACTCGATCGATGTCGTGGTCGACCGCTTCAAAGTCCGCGCCGATTTGCAGCAGCGTCTGGCGGAGTCCTTCGAGACAGCCCTGAAGCTGGCGGACGGTATCGCCCTGGTCGCGCCGATGGACGACGAACCGGGCGAAGAGATCATCTTCTCCGCACGCTTTGCCTGCCCGATCTGTGGCCACGCCATCAGCGAGCTGGAACCCAAGCTGTTTTCCTTCAACAACCCGGCCGGCGCCTGCCCGACCTGCGATGGCCTGGGCGTGAAGCAGTTTTTCGACATCAAGCGCCTGGTCAATGGCGAGCTGACGCTGGCGGAAGGTGCGATACGCGGCTGGGACAGGCGTAATGTCTATTACTTCCAGATGCTCGGCTCATTGGCCTCGCACTATAAGTTCAGCCTGGAAGTACCGTTCAACCAACTGCCGGCGGATCAGCAGAAGGTCATTCTCAACGGCAGCGGCTCGCAGAACGTCGACTTCAAATACCTCAACGACCGTGGCGATATCGTCAAGCGCTCGCATCCGTTCGAAGGCATCGTGCCCAACCTCGAACGCCGCTACCGCGAGACCGAGTCGGCGAGCGTGCGGGAAGAACTGGCCAAGTTCCTCAGCACCCAGCCCTGCCCGGATTGCCGTGGCACCCGCCTGCGCCGTGAGGCGCGGCACGTATGGGTTGGCGAGAAGACCCTGCCGGCGGTGACCAACCTGCCGATCGGCGACGCCTGTGAATATTTCGGCGTACTCACGCTGACCGGACGCCGTGGGGAGATTGCCGACAAGATCCTCAAGGAGATTCGCGAGCGCCTGCAGTTCCTGGTCAACGTCGGCCTGGATTACCTGTCGCTGGACCGCAGCGCCGATACCTTGTCGGGCGGTGAAGCCCAGCGCATCCGCCTGGCCAGCCAGATCGGCGCCGGCCTGGTGGGCGTGTTGTATATCCTCGATGAGCCGTCGATTGGCTTGCACCAGCGCGATAACGATCGCCTCCTGGGCACGCTGAAACACCTGCGGGACATCGGCAACACGGTGATCGTGGTCGAGCACGACGAAGACGCGATTCGCCTGGCCGATTATGTGGTCGATATCGGCCCGGGCGCTGGCGTGCATGGTGGGCATATCGTCGCCCAAGGCACGCCTGCCGAGGTGATGGCTCATCCAGACTCGCTGACCGGCAAGTACCTGTCCGGGCGCGTGAGGATTGAAGTGCCGTCCAAGCGCACGCCACGCAACAAGAAGATGGCGTTGCACCTCAAGGGCGCGCGCGGCAACAACCTGCGCAATGTCGACCTGGAAATTCCGCTGGGTCTGCTGACCTGCGTGACGGGTGTTTCCGGCTCGGGCAAGTCGACGCTGATCAACAACACGTTGTTCCCGTTGAGCGCCACCGCCCTGAACGGCGCGACCACGCTGGAAGCGGCTGCACATGACAGCATCAAGGGCCTGGAGCTCCTCGACAAAGTGGTCGATATCGACCAGAGCCCGATTGGCCGTACCCCCCGCTCCAACCCGGCGACCTATACCGGGCTGTTCACGCCCATTCGCGAGTTGTTCGCCGGCGTGCCGGAATCCCGCTCGCGGGGCTACGGGCCGGGCCGGTTCTCGTTCAACGTCAAGGGCGGGCGCTGCGAAGCGTGCCAGGGCGATGGCTTGATCAAGGTAGAGATGCACTTCCTGCCGGACATCTACGTGCCGTGCGATGTGTGCAAGAGCAAGCGCTACAACCGCGAAACCCTTGAGATCAAATACAAGGGCAAGAACATCCACGAAACCCTGGAGATGACCATCGAGGAAGCGCGGGTGTTCTTCGACGCGGTTCCGGCGTTGGCGCGCAAGCTGCAGACGCTGATGGATGTGGGCTTGTCGTACATCAAGCTGGGGCAATCGGCGACCACGCTGTCCGGTGGTGAAGCGCAACGGGTCAAGCTGTCCCGTGAGCTGTCCAAGCGCGATACCGGTAAAACCCTGTATATCCTCGATGAGCCGACCACGGGCCTGCACTTCGCGGACATTCAGCAATTACTGGATGTGTTGCACCGCCTGCGTGACCACGGCAACACCGTGGTGGTGATCGAGCACAACCTGGATGTGATCAAGACCGCCGACTGGCTGGTCGACCTCGGGCCGGAAGGCGGTTCCAAGGGCGGTCAGATCATCGCGGTAGGTACGCCGGAGCAGGTCTCCGAGATGCCGCAATCGCACACGGGTTACTACTTGAAACCGTTGCTCGCGCGCGACCGGGCCTGATTTATCCGGCCCAATAAAAAGCCCCTGTCACTTCAACGGTGACAGGGGCTTTTTTACAGCCGGGAATCAGAACTGCGATTGCAGGTAATTCTCCAGGCCGACCAGCTTGATCAGGCCCAGCTGCTTTTCCAGCCAGTAGGTGTGATCTTCTTCGGTGTCGGCCAACTGCACGCGCAGAATTTCACGGGTGACATAGTCGTTGTGCTGCTCGCACAGCTCGATGCCCTTGCACAGCGCGGCACGGACCTTGTTCTCGAGGCGCAGGTCAGCGGCGAGCATCTCAGGCACCGTTGTGCCTACGTCCAAGTCGTCGGGACGCATGCGTGGCGTGCCTTCGAGCATCAGGATACGGCGCATCAGTGCGTCGGCGTGCTGGGTCTCTTCTTCCATCTCGTGGTTGATACGCTCGTAGAGCTCGGTAAAGCCCCAGTCTTCGTACATACGCGAATGGATGAAATATTGGTCACGAGCCGCGAGTTCGCCCGTCAGCAACGTGTTGAGGTAATCGATTACGTCGGGGTGACCTTGCATCGCCCTACATCTCCCTGCTTGAAAGTCTTTAGTTTGAACCATGCTGACCCATAGGTCACGGAGCCAACGGCTGAAAAGTGAAGATTTCCTGAGAAAAACAGCTGATTTAACGCAAAAACCGCCCAAATGAGGGCGGTTCTGCTTATCGTTTAGAGTCAGTTAATCGATACACCCAGCGCCTTTGCGATTGCTTCTCCATAAGCCGGATCGGCTTTGAAGAAGTGCTGCAACTGCCGCTGGACCACATCACTGGAAACCCCCGCCATGGCGCCGGCGATGTTGCCGGTGAGCAAGGCTTTCTGCTCATCGTTCATCAGGCGGAACAGCGCACCGGCGTGGCTGTAATAGTCGGTGTCTTCGCGGTGATCGTAACGATCCGCGGCACCACTCAGGGCCAATGCGGGCTCGGCGTACTGTGGCGCTTGTTTCGGCGCGTCGGCGTAGCTGTTTGGCTCATAGTTGGGCGCCGCACCACCGTTGCTGCCGAAGGCCATCGAGCCATCACGCTGGTAGCTGTTGACCGGGCTACGTGGGGCATTCACCGGCAATTGCTGGTGGTTGGTGCCGATACGGTAGCGGTGGGCATCTGCGTAAGCGAAGACGCGACCTTGCAGCATGCGGTCCGGCGACAGGCCAACACCCGGAACCATGTTGCTCGGGCCGAACGCCGCTTGTTCCACTTCGGCGAAGTAGTTCTGCGGATTACGGTTGAGCTCCAGTTCACCGACTTCGATCAGCGGGAACTCCTTCTGCGACCAGGTTTTGGTCACGTCAAAGGGGTTCTCGTAATGTGCGTTGGCCTGGGCCTCGGTCATGATCTGAATGCAGACGCGCCATTTCGGGAAATCCCCGCGCTCGATCGCACCAAACAGATCGCGCTGTGCGTAATCAGGGTCGGTACCGGCCAAACGTGCCGCCTCGGCCGGTGCCAGGTTCTTGATGCCTTGCTTGGTCTTGTAGTGCCACTTCACCCAGTGCCGCTCGCCCTTGGCGTTGATCAAGCTGTAGGTGTGGCTACCGAAGCCGTGCATGTGGCGGTAACCGTCAGGGATACCACGGTCCGAAAACAGGATGGTGACCTGGTGCAGCGCCTCCGGGGAGTGCGACCAGAAATCCCACATCATCTGCGCGCTTTTCAGATTGCTTTGCGGCAGGCGTTTTTGAGTGTGGATGAAATCAGGGAACTTGAGTGGGTCGCGGATGAAGAACACCGGGGTGTTGTTACCGACGATGTCCCAGTTGCCTTCTTCGGTGTAGAACTTCAAGGCAAAGCCACGAGGGTCGCGCTCGGTATCCGCCGAACCACGTTCGCCACCAACCGTGGAGAAACGCAGAAAGGTCGGCGTTTGTTTACCAACGGCCTCGAACAGCTTGGCGCTGGTGTACTGAGTAATGTCCCGGGTGACGGTGAACGTGCCGTAAGCACCCGAACCTTTGGCGTGTACGCGACGCTCAGGGATGTTTTCGCGGTTGAAGTGAGCGAGCTTCTCGATCAGGTGAAAATCATCGAGCAACAACGGGCCACGCGGGCCGGCGGAACGGGAGTTCTGGTTATCCGCCACGGGAGCGCCGCTGGCGGTGGTAAGAATTTTGTTCTGGCTCATGTTCAATCTTCCTCAGGTCGGACTTGGAACTGCCGGCTAATCGGCTTGCAGTGAGTATTGATCATCAACATGACGTCTACAAATTCATTAAATTGTGGACATCAATAGAAAATTACTACCAATACACCCGACGCCCATAATGCCGCGGCCAGATCGATGCACGCTTGTATCCATGGCGCTTTTCTTACGCGCACAAAAAACCGGGCGCTAGGCCCGGTTCTTCGTTACAGACTGTCGTCTTACTCGGCGCTTACAGCTTCGCCGGCAGTAGCACGATCAACCAACTCGACATACGCCATAGGCGCGTTGTCGCCAGCGCGGAAACCGCACTTGAGGATGCGCAGGTAGCCACCCTCACGGGTAGCGTAACGCTTGCCCAGGTCGTTGAAGAGCTTACCAACGATAGCTTTCGAACGAGTACGGTCGAAGGCCAGACGGCGGTTAGCCAGGCTGTCTGTCTTAGCCAAAGTGATCAGCGGCTCAGCAACGCGACGCAGTTCTTTAGCTTTCGGCAGTGTAGTTTTGATCAGCTCGTGCTCGAACAGCGACACCGCCATGTTTTGGAACATGGCCTTACGGTGCGAGCTGGTACGGCTCAGGTGACGTCCACTTTTACGATGACGCATGGTTCATTCCTTACCAAACTCACGTTCGGTGATTACGACGATCAGGCAGTCGCCTTGTCGTCCTTCTTAAGACTTGCAGGCGGCCAGTTGTCGAGGCGCATGCCGAGGGACAGACCGCGGGAGGCCAGAACGTCCTTGATTTCAGTCAAGGATTTCTTGCCCAGGTTCGGAGTCTTCAACAGTTCTACTTCGGTACGCTGAATCAGGTCGCCGATGTAGTAAATGTTTTCCGCCTTAAGGCAGTTAGCCGAACGTACAGTCAGTTCCAGATCGTCAACCGGGCGAAGCAGGATCGGATCGATCTCGTCTTCCTGCTCGATTACCACTGGCTCGCTGTCGCCTTTGAGGTCGACGAACGCAGCCAACTGCTGTTGCAGAATGGTTGCAGCGCGACGGATAGCCTCTTCAGGGTCCAGAGTACCGTTGGTTTCCAGATCAATAACCAGCTTGTCCAGGTTAGTACGCTGCTCGACACGGGCGTTTTCCACCACGTATGCGATGCGGCGAACCGGGCTGAACGAAGAGTCAAGCTGCAAGCGACCAATGCTGCGGCTTTCGTCTTCATCGCTCTGACGCGAGTCGGCCGGTTCATAACCACGACCACGAGCTACAGTGAGCTTCATGTTCAGGGCGCCGTTAGACGCCAGGTTAGCGATTACGTGATCGGGGTTAACGATCTCGACATCATGATCCAGCTGAATATCGGCAGCGGTAACCACCCCCGAACCCTTCTTCGACAAGGTCAGCGTAACTTCGTCACGGCCGTGCAGCTTGATAGCCAGACCTTTAAGGTTCAACAGGATTTCAATTACGTCTTCCTGTACACCTTCGATGGCGCTGTACTCGTGGAGCACACCGTCAATCTCGGCCTCGACTACTGCACAGCCGGGCATTGAGGACAACAGGATGCGGCGCAGCGCGTTGCCCAGGGTGTGGCCAAAACCACGCTCGAGAGGCTCGAGTGTGATTTTGGCGCGGGTTGGACTGACAACCTGCACATCAATGTGGCGGGGTGTCAGGAACTCATTTACCGAAATCTGCATGGATGCACCTATTTTCTAGCCCTTACTTGGAGTAGAGCTCGACAATCAGGCTTTCGTTGATGTCGGCGGACAGATCACTGCGAGCTGGAACGTTCTTGAAAACGCCCGACTTCTTCTCAGTGTCTACTTCTACCCATTCTACGCGGCCACGTTGGGCACACAGATCGAGAGCTTGGACAATGCGAAGTTGGTTTTTTGCTTTCTCGCGAACAGCGACCACGTCACCAGCACGAACCTGGTAGGACGGAACGTTTACGGTCTGGCCGTTAACGCTGATCGACTTGTGCGATACCAGCTGACGGGATTCGGCACGAGTAGAACCAAAGCCCATACGGTATACAACGTTGTCCAGACGGCATTCGAGCAGTTGCAGCAGGTTTTCACCGGTTGCACCTTTCTTGCCAGCAGCTTCTTTGTAGTAGCCGCTGAACTGACGCTCGAGAACGCCGTAGATACGACGGACCTTCTGCTTTTCACGCAGTTGGGTGCCGTAATCGGACTGGCGACCGCGGCGTTGGCCGTGGATACCAGGTGCTGCTTCAATGTTGCACTTCGATTCGATCGCGCGCACGCCGCTCTTCAGGAAGAGATCGGTGCCTTCGCGACGAGCGAGTTTGCATTTTGGACCAATGTAACGAGCCATTCTTTACAATCTCCTGGATTACACGCGGCGCTTCTTCGGCGGACGGCACCCGTTGTGCGGGATTGGCGTCACGTCGGTGATGCTGGCGATCTTATAGCCACAGCCGTTCAAAGCACGGACAGCGGACTCACGACCTGGACCTGGACCTTTGACGTTAACGTCGAGGTTTTTCAGGCCGTATTCCAGCGCAGCTTGACCAGCACGTTCAGCAGCTACTTGAGCAGCAAACGGGGTGGACTTGCGGGAACCGCGGAAACCCGAACCACCGGAGGTAGCCCAAGAAAGCGCGTTACCTTGACGGTCGGTGATGGTCACGATGGTGTTGTTAAAAGAAGCATGGATGTGGGCGATGCCATCAACCACTGTCTTTTTAACTTTTTTACGAGGACGAGCAGCAGGTTTTGCCATGATAATTTTCCTGTCGATTCGCGGGGGCGATTACTTGCGGATCGGCTTACGCGGACCTTTACGGGTACGCGCGTTAGTCTTGGTACGCTGACCGCGTACTGGAAGACCACGACGATGACGCAGACCGCGATAGCAACCGAGGTCCATCAAACGCTTGATTTTCATGTTGATTTCGCGACGCAGGTCACCTTCAGTGGTGAACTTCGCCACTTCGCCACGCAGCAATTCAACCTGCTCGTCGCTCAGATCCTTGATCTTAGCGGCTGGGTTTACCCCAGCGACCGCGCAAATTTTCTGCGCAGTAGTGCGACCAACACCATAGATGTAGGTCAGCGAGATAACAGTGTGCTTGTTATCTGGAATGTTAACGCCTGCAATACGGGCCATTCAGTGGGACTCCAATTGACAGCTACCTACGCCCCGGAAGCCAAGAAATAGGGCGCGAGATAATATCGCTGTAATAACAAATAATCAACCCGGCAGCGCACTAGCTGCCGGGCTTCAAGCGGATCACACTCAGCCTTGGCGCTGTTTGTGACGCGGTTCCGCGCTGCAAATTACTCGAACAACACCTTCGCGGCGAATAATCTTGCAGTTACGGCACAGCTTTTTCACCGATGCACGAACTTTCATCACCAACTCCTCGAACCTTATGGGTACTCAGCGCAACATGCCGCTGCCGTAACCCTTCAGGTTGGCTTTCTTCATCAGGGATTCGTACTGGTGCGAAACGAGGTGCGATTGTACTTGGGACATGAAGTCCATCACAACCACGACCACGATCAGCAACGAGGTCCCGCCAAGGTAGAACGGAACGTTTGCTGCAACCACCAGGAACTGGGGCAACAAGCACACGGCCGTCATATATAGAGCACCGAACAGGGTCAAACGAGTCAGAACGCCATCAATGTAGCGTGCAGACTGCTCACCTGGACGGATGCCCGGAATAAAGGCACCGGACTTCTTCAGGTTTTCCGCTACGTCTTTCGGATTGAACATCAACGCCGTATAGAAGAAGCAGAAGAAAATAATCCCTGCACTAAACAGCAGAATATTCAACGGCTGACCAGGAGCGATCGACTGAGAGAGGTCCTGCAGCCAGCCCATGTTTTCAGACTGACCAAACCAGGTACCCAACGAAGCCGGAAACAGCAAGATGCTGCTCGCGAAAATCGCCGGAATAACACCGGCCATATTCACTTTCAGCGGCAAGTGGCTGGTCTGCGCGGCAAAGACCTTGCGGCCCTGCTGACGCTTGGCGTAGTGAACAGCAATACGACGCTGGCCACGCTCAATGAACACCACAAAACCGATAATCGCTACTGCCAGCAAACCGATGGCAACCAGGGCGAAAATGTTGATATCACCCTGACGTGCAGACTCGAAAGACTGCCCGATCGCTCTCGGAAGACCGGCGACGATACCTGCGAAAATCAACATCGAGATACCGTTACCAACACCACGCTCAGTAATCTGCTCACCCAGCCACATCATGAACATCGCACCAGCCACAAACGTGGATACCGCGACGAAATGGAAGCCAAAGTCACCAGTGAACGCAACACCCTGCCCCGCCAGGCCAACGGACATGCCGATAGCTTGAACCAGGGCGAGGATGACAGTGCCGTAGCGGGTGTACTGGCTAATCTTGCGACGGCCAGCTTCACCTTCCTTCTTCAACTGCTCCAGCTGCGGGCTGACGGCGGTCATCAGTTGCATGATGATCGATGCCGAAATGTACGGCATGATCCCCAGTGCAAAGATGCTCATCCGTTCCAGCGCGCCGCCGGAAAACATGTTGAACAAGCTAAGAATGGTCCCCTCATTCTGTCGAAACAGGTCTGCGAGTCGGTCCGGGTTGATACCTGGAACCGGGATGTGTGCGCCTATTCGGTAGACGATAATCGCCAGGAACAGAAAACGCAGACGAGCCCAAAGTTCAGACATACCGCCTTTGCCGAGCGCTGAGAGAGCACCTTGCTTAGCCATTTATTCCTCGAACTTGCCGCCAGCTGCTTCGATAGCCGAACGCGCACCTTTGGTGGCGCCGATTCCCTTGCCGATAGTGACAGCGCGAGTCACTTCACCGGACAGCATGATTTTCACACGCTGTACGTTGACGTTGATCACGTTGGCATCTTTCAGGGTCTGCACAGTAACGATGTCGCCTTCCACTTTAGCCAGCTCGGACAGACGCACTTCTGCGCGGTCCATGGCTTTCAGGGATACGAAACCGAACTTAGGCAGGCGACGATGCAGCGGCTGTTGACCGCCTTCAAAGCCTGGAGCAATGGTGCCACCGGAGCGGGAGGTTTGACCTTTGTGGCCACGGCCACCAGTCTTACCCAAACCGCTACCGATACCACGGCCCGGACGATGCTTTTCGCGACGGGAACCCGGCGCTGGACTCAGATCATTGAGTTTCATCGATTAACCCTCGACACGCAGCATGTAGTAAGCCTTGTTGATCATCCCGCGATTCTCGGGAGTATCCTGGACTTCTACAGTGTGACCGATGCGACGCAGACCCAAACCCTTAACGCACAATTTGTGGTTAGGGATGCGGCCGGTCATGCTTTTGATCAGCGTTACTTTAACGGTAGCCATGATCAGAAGATCTCCTTGACGCTTTTGCCACGCTTGGCGGCAATGGATTCAGGAGACTGCATTGCTTTCAAACCCTTGAAAGTGGCGTGAACCACGTTTACTGGGTTAGTCGAGCCGTAGCACTTGGCCAGAACGTTCTGAACGCCAGCAACTTCGAGGACAGCACGCATAGCGCCGCCAGCGATGATACCGGTACCTTCAGAAGCAGGCTGCATGTACACCTTCGAAGCGCCATGGGCGGACTTCATTGCGTACTGCAGAGTGGTGCCGTTCAGATCAACTTGGATCATGTTGCGACGAGCAGCTTCCATTGCCTTCTGGATCGCAGCAGGCACTTCACGTGACTTGCCACGGCCGAAGCCAACGCGCCCTTTACCATCACCCACCACGGTCAACGCGGTGAAAGTGAAGATACGGCCGCCTTTAACGGTTTTGGCTACGCGGTTAACTTGAACCA
Source organism: Pseudomonas veronii (assembly GCF_002028325.1). Taxonomy (NCBI): domain Bacteria; kingdom Pseudomonadati; phylum Pseudomonadota; class Gammaproteobacteria; order Pseudomonadales; family Pseudomonadaceae; genus Pseudomonas; species Pseudomonas veronii. The sequence continues at coordinate 6,181,401 of NZ_CP018420.1, forward strand.
GCTTCTCAATGTAGCCTTCGTCGCGCTTTTGGTCGTTATTTGACATAACTTAGAACTCCAGCCCAGCTTCACGAGCAGCATCAGCCAGCGCCTTGACGCGACCGTGATACTTGAAGCCAGAGCGGTCGAAAGCCACCTGCGAGACGCCAGCGGCTTTAGCACGCGTAGCGACCAGCTGGCCAACCTTAGTGGCCGCGTCGATGTTGCCGGTGGCACCATCACGCAGTTCTTTATCCAAAGTCGAGGCGCTTGCCAGGACTTTGTTGCCGTCGGCCGAGATGACCTGGGCGTAGATGTGCTGCGACGAGCGGAACACGCAGAGACGCACGACTTCGAGTTCGTGCATTTTCAGGCGTGCTTTGCGAGCGCGACGCAGTCGAGTAACTTTTTTGTCGGTCATTTGCTATGCCCTACTTCTTCTTGGCTTCTTTACGACGGACGACTTCGTCCGCGTAGCGCACACCTTTGCCTTTGTACGGCTCTGGTGGACGGAAGTCGCGGATCTCAGCGGCCACCTGACCTACCAGCTGCTTATCGATGCCCTTGATCAGGATATCGGTTTGGCTAGGGGTCTCAGCGGTGATGCCTTCCGGCAGTTCGTAATCCACTGGGTGCGAGAAGCCAAGGGCCAGGTTCAAAACCGTGCCTTTTGCTTGCGCTTTGTAACCAACACCGACCAGCTGGAGCTTACGCTCGAAGCCTTGGCTTACGCCTTGGACCATGTTGTTTACCAACGCACGCGTGGTACCGGCCATTGCGCGAGTTTGTTGATCGCCATTGCGAGCAGCGAAACGCAGCTCACCAGCTTCTTCAACGATCTCAACGGACGAATGGATGTTCAGTTCAAGAGTACCCTTGGCACCCTTCACCGAAAGCTGTTGGCCTGCGAATTTTACTTCGACACCGGCTGGCAGCTTAACGGGGTTCTTAGCGACGCGAGACATGCTTATCCCCCCTTAGAACACAGTGCAAAGAACTTCGCCGCCGACACCGGCAGCGCGCGCAGCACGATCCGTCATCACACCTTTGTTGGTGGAGACGATAGACACGCCAAGACCGCCACGAACTTTCGGCAGATCTTCAACGGACTTGTACTGACGCAGGCCTGGACGGCTAACGCGCTTCACTTCCTCGATGACCGGACGGCCTTCGAAGTACTTCAGCTCGATGGACAGCAGTGGTTTGATTTCGCTGCTGATCTGATAACCCGCAATGTAGCCTTCGTCTTTCAGGACTTTGGCAACAGCTACCTTCAACGTGGAAGATGGCATGCTTACGACGGACTTTTCAGCCATCTGGGCATTACGGATACGAGTTAGCATGTCCGCTAACGGGTCCTGCATACTCATGGGCTAGACGCTCCTAATACAAAAAAATTAGCCTTGCGGCTACATATGTCGCTGAGTATCTCCGGGCATAGAAAACACGGGCTCAGGCGAGCCGGGTATTCTAGACACACTCCGGAAATGAAACAAGCCCCAAAAGGGGCTTGTTCCAGATTCAAGGTACCGGCGGTCAGTATCTTGCGATTCAGACCGCCCGGACTTTGAAAGTACTTACCAGCTGGCTTTAACCAGACCTGGTACGTCACCACGCATTGCCGCTTCACGCAGTTTGTTACGGCCGAGGCCGAACTTGCGGTAAACGCCGTGTGGACGACCGGTCAGGCGGCAGCGGTTACGCATGCGCGAGGCGCTTGCGTCACGTGGCTGCTTCTGCAGAGCTACTGTGGCTTCCCAACGTGCTTCTGGACTTGCGTTCAGATCAACGATGATTGCTTTCAGTGCTGCACGCTTCTTGGCGTACTTGGCAACCGTGAGCTGACGTTTCAGCTCGCGGTTTTTCATGCTCATCTTGGCCATGGTCCTACTCCAATCAGTTGCGGAACGGGAATTTGAAAGCACGCAACAGGGCGCGACCTTCATCATCGTTCTTGGCAGTGGTGGTCAGGGTGATGTCCAGACCGCGGAGAGCATCGATCTTGTCGTAGTCGATTTCCGGGAAGATGATCTGCTCTTTCACGCCCATGCTGTAGTTACCACGACCATCGAAGGACTTGGCATTCAGGCCGCGGAAGTCGCGGACCCGAGGCAGGGAGATCGACAGCAGACGATCCAGGAATTCGTACATACGCTCACGGCGCAGAGTCACTTTGACGCCGATCGGCCAACCTTCACGGACTTTAAAGCCAGCGATGGATTTCCGAGCGTAAGTCACAACGACTTTTTGACCGGTGATCTTTTCCAGGTCAGCAACAGCGTGCTCGATGACTTTTTTGTCGCCGATCGCTTCGCCCAGACCCATGTTCAGGGTGATTTTGGTAACGCGCGGAACTTCCATCACGTTCCCGAGCTTAAGTTCTTCCTTAAGCTTGGGGGCGATTTCCTTCCGGTAAATCTCTTGTAGTCGTGCCATGGTCTTATCTACCTAGCAGTGTTCAAGCATCAACCGCTTTTTGGGTCGACTTGAAGACACGAATTTTCTTACCGTCTTCTACTTTGAAACCAACGCGGTCAGCCTTGTTGGTTTCGCCGTTGAAGATGGCGACGTTAGAAGCGTGCAGTGGCGCTTCTTTCTCGACGATACCGCCTTGTACGCCCGACATAGGGTTAGGCTTGGTATGACGCTTGACCAGGTTCAGACCACCGACGACCAGACGGTCGTCAGCGAGAACCTTCAGCACCTTACCGCGCTTACCTTTGTCTTTGCCGGCGATCACGATGATCTCGTCGTCACGACGAATCTTTTGCATGTCGGATCTCCTTACAGCACTTCTGGGGCGAGCGAGACGATCTTCATGAACTTCTCAGTACGAAGTTCACGGGTCACTGGCCCAAAGATACGGGTGCCGATCGGCTCTTGCTTGTTGTTCAGAAGAACAGCAGCGTTGCCATCAAAGCGGATAATGGAGCCATCTGCACGGCGAACGCCGTGACGAGTGCGGACTACAACAGCAGTCATCACTTGGCCTTTTTTCACTTTACCGCGAGGAATTGCTTCCTTCACGGTAACTTTGATGATGTCACCGATACCAGCGTAACGACGATGGGAGCCACCCAGCACCTTGATGCACATAACACGGCGAGCGCCGCTGTTATCGGCCACATCGAGCATGGATTGAGTCTGAATCATATAATTTCTCCGACCCCTAGTCCTTAGACTTCCACAGCGCGTTCGAGAACATCAACCAGTGCCCAAGACTTGGTCTTGGCCAGCGGACGAGTTTCACGAATAGTGACTTTGTCGCCGATGTGGCACTGGTTGGTTTCGTCGTGCGCGTGCAGCTTAGTCGAACGCTTAACATATTTACCGTAGATCGGGTGCTTAACGCGACGCTCGATCAAAACGGTGATGGTTTTGTCCATCTTGTCGCTGACAACACGGCCAGTCAGCGTACGGACAGTCTTTTCGGCTTCAGCCATGATCACTTACCTGCCTGCTGGTTGAGCACAGTCTTCACGCGAGCGATGTCACGCTTAACTTGCGAGAGCAGATGAGACTGCCCCAACTGGCCAGTTGCTTTCTGCATGCGCAGATTGAACTGGTCGCGCAGCAGGCCGAGCAGTTGCTCGTTCAGCTGCTGTGCGGATTTTTCACGAAGTTCATTCGCTTTCATCACATCACCGTCCGTTTAACAAAGGCGGTGGCGAGCGGCAGCTTTGCAGCAGCCAGGGCAAAAGCCTCACGCGCCAGCTCTTCAGTTACACCCTCGATTTCATACAGGACTTTGCCTGGCTGAATCTGGGCTACCCAGTATTCCACGTTACCCTTACCTTTACCCATCCGAACTTCGAGGGGCTTTTTGGAGATCGGCTTGTCCGGGAATACACGGATCCAGATCTTGCCGCCACGTTTTACGTGACGGGTCAGAGCACGACGCGCTGACTCGATCTGACGAGCGGTGAGACGACCACGAGCTACAGACTTCAGCGCGAATTCGCCGAAGCTGACTTTGCTACCGCGCTGAGCCAGACCACGGTTGTGGCCTGTCATCTGCTTGCGGAACTTCGTACGCTTTGGTTGCAACATTTGGCGTACCCCTTACTTAGCAGCTTTTTTACGAGGCGCTGGTGCTTGTGGTTTCAGTTCTTCTTGGCGACCACCAATTACTTCGCCTTTGAAGATCCAAACCTTTACACCGATCACACCATAAGTGGTGTGAGCTTCGTAGTTGGCATAGTCGATGTCGGCACGCAGGGTGTGCAGTGGCACACGACCTTCGCGATACCATTCAGTACGTGCGATTTCAGCACCGCCGAGACGACCGCTCACTTGGATTTTGATGCCTTTGGCACCAATACGCATGGCGTTCTGTACGGCGCGCTTCATAGCGCGACGGAACATGACGCGACGCTCCAGCTGCTGAGCTACGCTCTGCGCAACCAGCATACCGTCGAGCTCCGGCTTGCGGATCTCTTCGATATTGATGTGCACAGGCACACCCATTTGCTTGGTCAGGTCCTGACGCAGTTTCTCAACATCTTCACCTTTCTTCCCGATAACGATACCTGGACGAGCGGTGTGGATGGTGATACGTGCAGTTTGTGCCGGACGATGGATATCGATACGGCTTACGGACGCGCTTTTTAGTTTGTCTTGGAGATACTCACGCACCTTCAGATCAGCGAACAAATAGTCCGCATAAGTCCGACCGTCTGCGTACCAGACGGAGGTGTGCTCCTTGACGATTCCCAGGCGAATGCCAATGGGATGTACTTTCTGACCCATCTCTTCGACTCCGTTACTTGTCAGCAACCTTGACAGTGATATGGCAAGACCGCTTGACGATGCGATCAGCACGGCCTTTGGCACGCGGCATGATACGCTTCAGCGAACGCCCTTCGTTGACGAAAACGGTGCTGACCTTCAGGTCATCAACGTCTGCGCCTTCGTTATGCTCGGCGTTGGCTACGGCCGACTCCAGCACTTTCTTCATGATCTCGGCGGCTTTCTTACTGCTGAAAGCCAACAGGTTGAGCGCTTCGCCCACCTTCTTCCCGCGGATCTGGTCGGCGACCAAGCGGGCTTTCTGGGCGGAGATTCGAGCGCCCGACAACTTAGCGGCTACTTCCATTTCCTTACCCCTTAACGCTTGGCTTTCTTGTCTGCCACGTGCCCACGATAAGTGCGGGTACCGGCAAACTCGCCTAGTTTGTGGCCGACCATGTCTTCGTTAACGAGAACTGGGACGTGTTGACGACCGTTGTGTACTGCGATGGTCAGACCGACCATTTGTGGCAGGATCATCGAACGACGCGACCAGGTCTTAACTGGTTTGCGATCGTTCTTTTCCGCCGCCACTTCGATCTTCTTCAGTAGGTGAAGATCAATAAAAGGACCTTTTTTCAGAGAACGTGGCACTGTCGTATCCCTCTATTTACTTGCGACGACGGACGATCATTTTGTCGGTACGCTTATTACCACGAGTCTTCGCGCCCTTAGTCGGGAAGCCCCATGGCGATACCGGATGACGACCACCAGAGGTACGACCTTCACCACCACCGTGTGGGTGGTCAACCGGGTTCATGGCAACACCACGAACGGTTGGGCGAACGCCACGCCAGCGTTTGGCACCAGCTTTACCCAGCGAACGCAGGCTGTGCTCGGAGTTCGAGACTTCACCCAGGGTCGCGCGGCATTCAGCCAGCACTTTACGCATCTCACCAGAACGCAGACGCAGGGTCACGTAGACACCTTCACGAGCGATCAGCTGAGCCGAAGCACCAGCGGAACGAGCGATTTGCGCGCCTTTACCTGGCTTCAATTCGATGCCGTGTACGGTGCTACCAACTGGAATGTTACGCAGTTGCAGAGCGTTGCCCGGCTTGATCGGTGCCAGAGCACCTGCGATCAGCTGGTCACCAGCACTCACGCCTTTAGGGGCGATGATGTAGCGACGCTCGCCATCTGCGTACAGCAGCAGAGCGATGTGAGCAGTACGGTTTGGATCGTATTCGATACGCTCGACAGTGGCAGCGATGCCATCTTTGTCGTTGCGACGGAAGTCGACCAGACGATAATGCTGTTTATGGCCACCACCGATGTGACGAGTGGTAATGCGACCATTGTTGTTACGACCACCAGTCTTCGATTTCTTCTCGAGCAGCGGTGCGTGAGGAGCGCCTTTATGCAGCTCCTGGTTGACCACCTTGACCACAAAACGGCGGCCAGGGGAAGTCGGTTTGCATTTAACGATTGCCATGATGCACCCCTTCCTTACTCAGCACTGCTGCTGAAATCGAGATCTTGGCCTGGCTGAAGGGAGATAACTGCCTTCTTCCAGTCATTACGCTTGCCCAGACCGCGAGCAGTGCGCTTGCTCTTACCCAGAACATTCAGGGTAGTAACACGCTCTACTTTCACGCTGAACAGGCTTTCGACGGCCTTCTTGATTTCCAGCTTGGTTGCGTCAGTTGCAACCTTGAAAACGAACTGGCCTTTCTTGTCAGCCAGAACCGTAGCCTTTTCGGAAACGTGCGGGCCAAGCAGAACTTTAAATACGCGTTCCTGGTTCATCCCAGCAGCTCCTCGAATTTCTTCACGGCCGACACGGTGATCAACACCTTGTCGTATGCGATCAGACTAACTGGATCGGAACCTTGCACGTCACGTACATCAACGTGTGGCAGGTTGCGAGCAGCCAGGTACAGGTTCTGATCAACAGCTTCAGACACGATCAAGACGTCAGTCAGGCCCATGCCGTTCAGCTTGTTCAGCAGATCTTTGGTTTTCGGTGCTTCAACAGCGAAGTCCTGAACCACGACCAGACGATCAGTACGCACGAGTTCAGCAAGGATGGAGCGCAGTGCTGCGCGGTACATCTTCTTGTTGAGCTTCTGAGTGTGATCCTGCGGACGAGCTGCGAAAGTGGTACCGCCGCCGCGCCAGATTGGGCTACGGATAGTACCGGCACGAGCACGGCCAGTACCTTTCTGACGCCAAGGGCGCTTACCGCCACCACGAACGTCGGAACGGGTCTTTTGCTGCTTGCTACCTTGACGGCCGCCGGCCATGTAGGCCACGACTGCTTGGTGAACGAGCGTCTCGTTGAATTCGCCGCCAAATGTCAGTTCGGAAACTTCGATCGCTTGAGCGTCATTTACATTTAATTGCATGTCAGCTTCCCCTTAACCGCGAGCCTTGGCCGCTGGACGTACAACCAGGTTGCCGCCAGTAGCGCCAGGAACAGCACCCTTGACCAACAACAGATTGCGTTCAGCGTCGACGCGCACTACTTCGAGGGACTGCACGGTCACGCGCTCAGCGCCCATATGACCGGACATTTTTTTGCCCTTGAATACACGACCAGGAGTCTGGCACTGGCCAATAGAGCCCGGGACGCGGTGGGAAACGGAGTTACCGTGAGTGTTGTCTTGGCCACGGAAATTCCAACGCTTGATCGTACCCTGGAAGCCTTTACCCTTGGACTGACCGGTTACATCAACCAGTTGACCAGCGGCGAAGATTTCAGCGTTGATCAGATCGCCAGCCTGGTAGTCGCCTTCTTCAAGACGGAACTCCATAACAGTGCGACCAGCTGCAACGTTTGCTTTAGCGAAGTGACCTGCTTGAGCAGCAGTCACGCGCGAAGCACGACGCTCGCCGACAGTGACTTGCACTGCACGATAGCCATCGGTTTCTTCAGTTTTGAACTGGGTGACGCGATTCGGTTCGATCTCAATGACCGTGACCGGAATGGAGACACCTTCTTCGGTGAAAATACGGGTCATACCGCATTTACGACCGACTACACCAATAGTCATGTTGTAAACCTCATGAGTGTACGGGGCTTTCACCCGCTATGGCCGCCCATTTCAGAGCGTTACACGACTAAGACCCAAGTCTTAGCCGAGGCTGATCTGTACTTCCACACCGGCCGCCAGATCAAGCTTCATAAGTGCATCAACGGTTTTATCCGTTGGCTGGACGATGTCCAGTACGCGCTTATGAGTACGGATCTCGTACTGGTCACGCGCGTCTTTGTTGACGTGCGGGGAGACCAGAACGGTGAACCGCTCTTTACGGGTAGGCAGTGGAATTGGACCACGCACTTGAGCACCAGTACGTTTCGCGGTTTCCACGATTTCCTGGGTGGATTGGTCGATCAGGCGATGGTCAAAAGCCTTCAACCTGATACGGATTTGCTGATTTTGCATTGGATTTCAGACTCCGGCTGCTATTCCCAGCGAGCGCAATACGCCCGTTAAAAGGAGGCGCAATTCTATAGACGCCCCAGATAGGTGTCAACCCAATAAAAAAAGCCCCCGCTGAGCGGGGGCTTTTTCAAAACCTCGAAGCTAACTCAAAAAAGAGCTTACTCGATGATTTTAGCTACAACGCCAGCACCAACGGTACGGCCGCCTTCACGGATAGCGAAGCGCAGACCGTCTTCCATTGCGATGGTTTTGATCAGGGTAACAGTCATTTGAATGTTATCGCCTGGCATTACCATTTCAACGCCTTCTGGCAATTCGCAGTTACCAGTCACGTCAGTAGTACGGAAGTAGAACTGTGGACGGTAGCCTTTGAAGAACGGAGTGTGACGACCGCCTTCTTCCTTGCTCAGAACGTAAACTTCTGCGGTGAACTTGGTGTGCGGCTTAACGGTACCTGGCTTAACCAGAACCTGACCACGTTCAACGTCATCACGCTTGGTGCCGCGCAGCAGTACGCCGCAGTTCTCGCCAGCACGACCTTCGTCGAGCAGCTTGCGGAACATTTCAACACCGGTGCAAGTGGTAACGGTGGTGTCACGCAGACCAACGATTTCCAGTGGGTCTTGAACGCGAACGATACCACGCTCGATACGACCAGTCACAACAGTACCGCGACCCGAGATCGAGAATACGTCTTCGATTGGCATCAGGAATGGCTTGTCGGTCAGACGAACTGGTTCTGGGATGTAGCTGTCCAGAGTTTCAACCAGTTTACGAACGGCAGTGGTGCCCATTTCGTTGTCGTCTTTGCCTTCCAGCGCCATACGAGCAGAACCGATGATGATCGGAGTGTCGTCGCCTGGGAAGTCGTAAGTGCTCAGCAGATCGCGCACTTCCATCTCAACCAGTTCCAGCAGCTCAGCGTCGTCTACCAGGTCAGCCTTGTTCAGGAAAACCACGATGTACGGAACGCCTACCTGACGGGACAGCAGGATGTGCTCACGGGTTTGTGGCATCGGACCATCAGCGGCCGAGCAAACCAGGATCGCGCCGTCCATCTGGGCAGCACCAGTGATCATGTTCTTCACATAGTCAGCGTGACCTGGGCAGTCAACGTGAGCGTAGTGACGAATCTTCGAGTTGTACTCGACGTGCGCGGTGTTGATGGTGATACCACGAGCTTTTTCTTCTGGTGCGCTGTCGATTTTATCGAAATCAACGATTGCGGAACCGAATACTTCGGAGCAAACGCGAGTCAGAGCAGCAGTCAGAGTGGTTTTACCGTGGTCAACGTGACCGATGGTGCCAACGTTGACGTGCGGTAGGGAACGATCAAATTTTTCTTTAGCCACGACAATTAACTCCTTGCCTAAAGGACTGAATCAGCCTTGTTTTTTGGATACAGTTTCAGCGATGTGCGCCGGAGCTGTGTTGTATTTTTTGAATTCCATAGAGTAGCTTGCGCGACCCTGGGACATGGAGCGAACGTCGGTCGCATAACCGAACATCTCACCCAACGGAACCTCGGCGCGAATCACTTTGCCGGAAACCGTGTCTTCCATACCCAAGATCATGCCGCGACGACGGTTAAGGTCGCCCATGACATCACCCATATAGTCTTCAGGTGTAACAACTTCTACCGCCATGATTGGCTCAAGCAACTCACCACCGCCCTTCTGGGCCAGTTGCTTGGTTGCCATGGAAGCAGCCACCTTGAACGCCATCTCGTTGGAGTCGACGTCGTGGTAAGAACCGTCAAAAACGGTTGCTTTCAGGCCGATCAGCGGATAGCCGGCGACAACACCGTTCTTCATCTGCTCTTCGATACCCTTCTGGATAGCAGGGATGTATTCCTTAGGAACAACACCACCTACTACTTCGTTCACGAATTGCAGACCTTCCTGACCTTCGTCAGCAGGAGCAAAACGGATCCAGCAGTGACCGAACTGACCACGACCGCCGGACTGACGAACGAACTTGCCTTCGATTTCACAGTTCTTCGTGATGCGCTCACGATAGGAAACCTGAGGCTTACCGATGTTGGCTTCGACGTTGAACTCACGGCGCATCCGGTCAACCAGGATGTCCAGGTGCAACTCGCCCATGCCGGAGATGATCGTTTGACCAGTCTCTTCATCAGTCTTGACGCGGAAAGATGGATCTTCCTGAGCAAGTTTGCCCAGAGCGATACCCATTTTTTCCTGGTCATCCTTGGTCTTAGGCTCTACGGCAACCGAAATAACCGGCTCCGGGAAGTCCATACGAACCAGGATGATTGGCTTAGCAGCGTCGCACAAAGTTTCACCAGTGGTGACGTCCTTCATGCCGATCAGGGCCGCGATGTCACCAGCGCGCACTTCCTTGATCTCTTCACGGGCGTTTGCGTGCATTTGCACCATACGACCCACGCGCTCTTTCTTACCTTTAACCGAGTTGATCACGCCGTCGCCGGAGGCCAACACGCCCGAGTAAACGCGGACGAAAGTCAAGGTACCCACGAATGGGTCGGTTGCGATCTTGAACGCCAGAGCCGAGAACGGCTCGCTGTCATCGGCGTGACGCTCCATCTCTTCTTCCTCGTTATCAGGGTTGGTACCCTTGATAGCAGGAATGTCGGTTGGAGCAGGCAGGTAGTCGATAACGGCGTCGAGAACCAGGGGAACACCCTTGTTCTTGAAGGAAGAACCACAAACAGCCAAGACGATCTCACCAGCGATAGTACGCTGACGCAGAGCGGCCTTGATTTCCGCGTTGGTGAGCTCTTCACCTTCGAGGTACTTGTTCATCAGCTCTTCGCTGGCTTCGGCAGCAGCCTCAACCATGTTGTTACGCCACTCGTCAGCCAGCTCCTGCAGTTCAGCAGGGATAGGCTTACGAACAGGAACCATACCTTTGTCAGCGTCATTCCAGTAGACGGCTTCCATGGCGATCAGATCGATCTGGCCCTGGAAGTTATCTTCGGAACCGATTGCCAATTGAATTGGCACCGGAGTGTGACCCAGACGCTGCTTGATCTGACCGATCACGCGCAGGAAGTTGGCACCAGCACGGTCCATCTTGTTTACGTAAACAAGACGTGGAACGCCGTATTTGTTGGCTTGACGCCATACGGTTTCCGACTGAGGCTCAACACCCGAGGTACCGCAGAACACAACGACAGCGCCGTCGAGTACACGCAGGGAACGTTCAACTTCAATAGTGAAGTCTACGTGGCCCGGGGTATCGATAACGTTGAAGCGGTGCTCGTCTTTGTACTGCTTCTCGGAACCTTTCCAGAAGGCGGTAATAGCAGCAGAAGTAATGGTAATACCACGCTCCTGCTCCTGAACCATCCAGTCTGTGGTCGCGGCGCCGTCATGCACCTCGCCCATCTTGTGACTTTTGCCGGTGTAAAAAAGGACGCGCTCGGTGGTGGTGGTTTTACCAGCATCCACGTGAGCAACGATACCAATGTTACGGTAGCGATTAATCGGTGTAGTACGAGCCATAAAGCCCTCGCAAATTGAGTGACGCTGGATTTAGAAGCGGTAGTGCGAGAAAGCCTTGTTAGCTTCAGCCATACGGTGCACGTCTTCACGCTTCTTAACAGCAGCGCCTTTACCTTCAGCAGCGTCCAACAGTTCGCCAGCCAAACGCAGAGCCATAGACTTCTCGCCACGCTTACGGGCGAAGTCTACCAACCAGCGCATTGCCAGGGCGTTACGACGGGACGGACGAACTTCAACCGGAACCTGGTAAGTAGCACCGCCTACACGGCGCGACTTCACTTCGACCAGCGGAGCGATGGCGTCGAGAGCTTTCTCGAAGATTTCCAGGGGGTCGCTGTTCTTGCGTTCTTTAACCTTTTCCAGCGCGCCATAAACGATACGCTCGGCAACGGCTTTCTTGCCGCTTTCCATCACGTGGTTCATGAACTTGGCCAGGATTTGGCTTCCGTATTTTGGATCGTCAAGCACTTCGCGCTTGGCTGCTACGCGTCTTCTTGGCATGGATAAGCCCTCAAACGGTCTTCAGGTTCGCTCGGAATCGGTGCCCTTTCGGGACGCCTCCGACCTTACTCTTATCGACTCAGAAAATAAGATGATTCAGTTTTACAAAAAGCCGCTACTACTTAGGCTTCTTGGTACCGTACTTCGAACGACCCTGGTTACGACCTTTAACGCCGGAAGTATCCAAGGAGCCGCGTACGGTGTGGTAACGAACACCTGGCAAGTCTTTTACACGACCGCCGCGGATCAGTACCACGCTGTGCTCTTGCAGGTTGTGGCCTTCACCGCCGATGTACGAGGAAACCTCGAAACCGTTGGTCAGACGCACACGGCATACTTTACGCAGTGCCGAGTTAGGTTTTTTCGGCGTAGTGGTATACACGCGAGTGCATACGCCACGACGTTGCGGGCAGTTCTGCAGCGCAGGTACGTCGGATTTCTCGACGATACGCTTACGCGGCTGACGTACCAGCTGGTTGATAGTTGCCATCTACTAGCTCCACTGTTGTCTTGCGACGCTATTGTCTTGCAAGAAAAGCAAAATGGCAGGAACGAATTCCCGCCAAATTTAGGGGTACAAGAGTCTAAAGAGGATCTTGCCCCCAGTCAAGGCAAGGCCCCGACCTCCCCTCTCAACGAACCGGGGCAAAACTGCCTCGATCCGACGAATGGGGGCTGCCAGGGCCCAGACTTATTTATCGCAGAACTCAGTTACCGCTTGAGTTCAGCGCTTCGGTCAGTGCAGCTTCCACTTCACTGGCGCTTACGCGCAACGGCTTGTCAGCATCACGGCGGCGCTTGCGCTCGCTGTGGTAAGCCAAACCGGTACCGGCTGGGATCAGACGACCCACAACCACGTTTTCTTTCAGGCCGCGCAGGTAATCGCGCTTGCCGGTTACCGCTGCTTCGGTCAGTACGCGAGTGGTCTCCTGGAAGGAGGCCGCCGAGATGAACGACTCAGTGGACAACGACGCCTTGGTGATACCCAGCAGTACACGAGTAAATTTGGAAACAAATTTCTCGTCGGCTGCCAGACGTTCGTTTTCTACCAGTACGTGAGTCAGTTCCATCTGGTCGCCCTTGATGAAACTGGAATCGCCGGATTCAGCGATTTCAACTTTACGCAGCATCTGACGCAGGATGGTCTCGATGTGCTTATCGTTGATCTTCACGCCTTGCAGACGGTAAACGTCCTGGATCTCGTTAACGATGTACTTGGCCAGCGCACTCACACCCAGCAGACGCAGGATGTCGTGTGGATCGCTCGGACCGTCGGAGATAACTTCGCCGCGGTTTACCTGTTCGCCTTCGAACACGTTCAGGTGACGCCACTTCGGAATCAGCTCTTCATACGGATCGCTACCGTCGTTCGGGGTAATGACCAGACGGCGCTTGCCCTTGGTCTCTTTACCGAACGCGATGGTGCCGCTGACTTCAGCCAGAATCGACGCTTCTTTCGGACGACGAGCTTCGAACAAGTCGGCAACACGCGGCAGACCACCGGTGATGTCACGGGTCTTCGAAGTCTCTTGCGGGATACGCGCGATAACGTCACCGATCGCGATCTTCGCACCATCCGCTACACCGACCAGGGCGTTGGCTGGCAGGAAGTACTGAGCGATTACGTCAGTGCCTGGCAGCAACAGATCCTTGCCGTTGTCATCGACCATCTTCACGGCAGGACGGATGTCTTTACCGGCAGCTGGACGATCTTTCGCGTCGAGGACTTCAATGTTGGTCATACCGGTCAATTCGTCAGTCTGACGCTTGATCGTGATGCCTTCTTCCATGCCCACGTAGGTCACGGTACCTTTCATTTCGGTAACGATTGGGTGAGTGTGCGGATCCCACTTGGCCACGATTGCGCCAGCGTCGACCTTGTCACCTTCTTTAACCGAAATCACAGCACCATACGGCAGCTTGTAGCGCTCACGCTCACGACCGTAGTCATCAGCGATTGCCAGCTCACCGGAACGGGACACCGCAACCAGGCAACCATCCACTCGCTCAACGTGCTTGAGGTTGTGCAGGCGGACGGTACCGCCATTCTTCACCTGAACGCTGTCGGCTGCGGAGGTCCGGCTTGCCGCACCACCGATGTGGAATGTACGCATGGTCAGCTGGGTACCCGGCTCACCGATGGACTGGGCAGCGATAACGCCGACCGCTTCACCGATGTTCACCTGGTGACCACGAGCCAAGTCACGGCCATAGCACTTGGCGCAAATGCCGAAGCGGGTTTCGCAGCTGATCGGCGAGCGAACGATCACTTCGTCGATGCTGTTGAGTTCGATGAACTCGACCCACTTCTCGTCAACCAGGGTGCCGGCAGGAACGATAATTTCCTCGGTACCTGGCTTGAATACGTCACGGGCAATAACACGACCCAATACGCGCTCACCCAGCGGCTCTACAACGTCACCGCCTTCAATGTGCGGTGTCATCAGCAGGCCGTGTTCGGTGCCGCAATCGATCTCGGTTACAACCAGATCTTGTGCAACGTCTACCAGACGACGAGTCAGGTAACCGGAGTTAGCGGTTTTCAACGCGGTATCCGCCAGACCTTTACGAGCACCGTGAGTAGAGATGAAGTACTGAAGTACGCTCAAACCTTCACGGAAGTTCGCAGTAATCGGCGTTTCGATGATGGAACCGTCCGGCTTGGCCATCAGGCCACGCATACCGGCGAGCTGACGGATCTGCGCAGCAGAACCCCGTGCGCCCGAGTCGGCCATCATGTACATCGAGTTGAAAGACTCTTGATCGACTTCTACGCCATGACGGTCGATAACCTTCTCTTTCGAGAGGTTAGCCATCATCGCCTTCGACACTTCGTCGTTGGCCTTGGACCAAAGGTCGATCACTTTGTTGTACTTCTCGCCCTGGGTTACCAGGCCGGAGGCGTACTGGCTTTCGATCTCTTTCACTTCATCGGTGGCAGCACTGATGATGCGGGCTTTTTCATCCGGGATAACGAAGTCGTTAACACCGATGGAAACGCCGGAAATGGTCGAATAGGCAAAACCGGTGTACATCAACTGGTCAGCGAAGATCACGGTCTCTTTCAGACCAACCACGCGGTAGCACTGGTTGATCAGCTTGGAGATCGCCTTTTTCTTCATCGGCAGGTTGACGACGTCGTAAGACAAACCTTTTGGCACAACCTGGTACAACAGCGCACGGCCGACAGTGGTGTCGACGATACGGACATTGCTCACGCTGCCGCCGTCACGGTCGTTCACGGTTTCGTGAATCCGCACTTTGACCTTGGCGTGCAGTGCGGCTTCGCCGGCACGGAACACACGGTCAACTTCCTGCAGGTCAGCGAACACACGACCTTCGCCCTTGGCGTTGATCGCTTCACGGGTCATGTAGTACAGACCCAGTACAACGTCCTGCGACGGAACGATGATTGGCTCACCGTTGGCTGGCGACAGGATGTTGTTGGTCGACATCATCAACGCACGCGCTTCCAACTGGGCTTCCAGTGTCAGCGGTACGTGCACGGCCATTTGGTCGCCGTCGAAGTCGGCGTTGTACGCAGCACAGACCAGAGGGTGCAGCTGGATAGCCTTACCTTCGATCAGTACCGGTTCAAACGCCTGGATACCCAGACGGTGAAGGGTCGGTGCACGGTTGAGGAGAACCGGGTGTTCGCGGATCACTTCAGCGAGAACGTCCCAAACCTCTGGCAGTTCGCGCTCGACCATTTTCTTGGCCGCTTTGATCGTGGTCGCGAGACCGCGCATTTCCAGCTTGCCGAAGATGAACGGCTTGAACAGCTCAAGGGCCATCTTCTTAGGCAGACCGCACTGGTGCAGACGCAGGGTCGGGCCTACGGTAATTACCGAACGACCGGAGTAGTCAACACGCTTACCGAGCAAGTTCTGACGGAAACGACCTTGCTTACCCTTGATCATGTCAGCCAGGGATTTCAGAGGACGCTTGTTCGAACCGGTGATAGCGCGGCCACGACGACCGTTGTCGAGCAGGGCATCGACGGCTTCTTGCAACATACGCTTTTCGTTGCGCACGATGATGTCCGGAGCGGACAGATCGAGCAGGCGCTTCAAGCGGTTGTTACGGTTGATCACGCGGCGGTACAGGTCGTTGAGGTCGGACGTCGCGAAACGACCACCGTCCAACGGTACCAGCGGACGCAGGTCTGGCGGCAGAACCGGCAGAACGGTCAGCACCATCCACTCTGGCAAGTTGCCGGAACCCTGGAAGGCTTCCATCAACTTCAGACGCTTGGACAGCTTCTTGATTTTGGTTTCGGAGTTGGTTTGCGGAATTTCTTCACGCAGACGGCCAATCTCGTGTTCCAGGTCGATAGCGTGCAGCAGTTCGCGGACAGCTTCGGCACCCATGCGGGCATCGAAATCGTCGCCGAACTCTTCCAGCGCTTCGAAGTACTGCTCGTCGTTCAGCAGCTGACCTTTTTCAAGGGTGGTCATGCCTGGATCGATAACGACATAGCTCTCGAAGTAGAGAACGCGTTCGATATCACGCAGGGTCATGTCCATCAGCAAGCCGATACGGGACGGCAGCGATTTCAGGAACCAGATGTGGGCAACCGGCGAAGCCAGTTCGATGTGCGCCATGCGCTCACGACGAACCTTGGCCAGTGCAACTTCAACGCCGCACTTCTCGCAGATCACACCACGGTGCTTCAAGCGCTTGTACTTACCGCACAGGCACTCGTAATCCTTTACCGGGCCAAAGATCTTGGCGCAGAACAGGCCGTCACGCTCGGGTTTGAACGTACGGTAGTTGATGGTTTCCGGCTTTTTAACTTCACCGAACGACCACGAACGGATCATCTCAGGCGATGCCAGTCCAATACGGATGGCGTCGAACTCTTCGACTTGACCCTGGTTTTTCAGCAAATTCAGTAGGTCTTTCAAGGCCTTTCCTCCTGGCGGAGCAGAGAGCGGGCCAAATAGCCCCGCTCTCGATTCGCGTCACGTGTTATTCGGTTTCCAGATCGATATCGATGCCGAGGGAACGAATTTCTTTGATCAACACGTTGAAGGACTCGGGCATGCCCGGCTCCATACGGTGATCGCCGTCCACGATGTTTTTGTACATCTTGGTCCGACCGTTCACATCGTCCGACTTCACTGTGAGCATTTCTTGCAGAGTGTAAGCAGCACCGTATGCTTCCAGTGCCCAGACCTCCATCTCCCCGAAACGCTGACCACCGAACTGAGCCTTACCACCCAGCGGCTGCTGGGTAACCAGGCTGTACGAACCGGTAGAACGAGCGTGCATCTTGTCGTCTACCAAGTGGTTCAGCTTCAGCATGTACATGTAGCCAACAGTAACCGGGCGCTCGAACTTGTTGCCGGTGCGGCCGTCGAACAGCTGCATCTGGCCGCTTTCGGGCAGGTCTGCCAGTTTCAGCATGGCCTTGATTTCGCTTTCCTTGGCACCGTCGAACACCGGGGTAGCCATTGGAACGCCGCCGCGCAGGTTCTTCGCCAGATCCAGGATTTCCTGGTCGGAGAAGGTATCCAGCTCTTCTTTGCGGCCGCCGATCTCGTTGTAGATCTCGTGCAGGAACTTGCGCAGGTCAGCAACCTTGCGCTGCTCTTCGATCATACGGTTGATCTTCTCGCCCAGACCTTTGGCCGCGAGGCCCAGGTGGGTTTCGAGGATCTGACCAACGTTCATACGCGAAGGTACGCCCAACGGGTTGAGGACGACGTCGACCGGGGTGCCATTGGCATCGTGCGGCATGTCTTCAACCGGCATGATCACGGAGACCACACCCTTGTTACCGTGACGACCGGCCATCTTGTCGCCCGGTTGGATGCGGCGACGGATTGCCAGGTAAACCTTGACGATTTTCAGCACGCCTGGAGCCAGGTCATCGCCCTGCTGCAGTTTGCGCTTCTTGTCTTCGAACTTGTCGTCCAGCAGACGGCGGCGATCGACGATGTAGGCCTGGGCCTTCTCGAGCTGCTCGTTCAGAGCGTCTTCAGCCATGCGCAGTTTGAACCACTGGCCGTGCTCAAGACCGTCGAGGACTTCGTCGGTGATGTCCTGACCTTTCTTCAGGCCCGCGCCGCCTTCGGCCTTGTGGCCTACCAGAGCGGAACGCAGACGTTCGAAGGTCGCGCCTTCAACGATACGGAACTCTTCGTTCAGGTCCTTGCGGATCTCGTCGAGCTGGGTCTTCTCGATGGACAGTGCACGAGCATCACGCTCAACGCCGTCGCGGGTGAAGACCTGTACGTCGATGACAGTACCTTTAGTACCGGTCGGTACGCGCAGGGAGGTGTCTTTAACGTCGCTGGCTTTTTCACCGAAGATGGCACGCAACAGCTTCTCTTCCGGAGTCAGTTGGGTCTCGCCTTTCGGAGTGACCTTACCGACCAGGATGTCGCCTGCGCCAACTTCAGCACCTACATAAACGATACCGGCTTCGTCCAGCTTGTT
This sequence comes from Pseudomonas veronii, assembly GCF_002028325.1. Classification (NCBI taxonomy): domain Bacteria; kingdom Pseudomonadati; phylum Pseudomonadota; class Gammaproteobacteria; order Pseudomonadales; family Pseudomonadaceae; genus Pseudomonas; species Pseudomonas veronii. Next base: position 6,199,990 of record NZ_CP018420.1, read on the forward strand.
CAGTGCAGCTTCACCCACGTTCGGGATGTCTGCAGTGATTTCCTCTGGCCCAAGCTTGGTATCACGCGCCACACAGGTCAGTTCCTGGATGTGGATCGTGGTGAAGCGGTCTTCTTGAACCACACGCTCGGACAGGCAGATGGAGTCTTCGAAGTTGAAGCCGTTCCACGCCATGAACGCGATACGCATGTTCTGGCCCAGCGCCAGTTCACCCATGTCGGTGGACGGGCCGTCAGCCATGATGTCGCTGCGCTGAACGCGATCACCCTTACGCACCAGCGGACGCTGGTTGATGCAGGTGTTCTGGTTCGAGCGGGTGTATTTGGTCAGGTTGTAGATGTCGACACCGGCTTCGCCAGTTTCAACTTCGTCATCGGCAACACGCACCACGATACGGCTGGCATCAACGGAGTCGATCACGCCGCCACGACGAGCCACGACGCAAACGCCGGAGTCACGGGCTACGTTACGCTCCATGCCGGTACCTACCAGCGGCTTGTCAGCACGCAGAGTCGGTACAGCTTGACGCTGCATGTTGGAACCCATCAACGCACGGTTGGCGTCATCGTGCTCCAGGAACGGGATCAGCGACGCGGCGACCGAAACTACCTGCTTGGGCGATACGTCCATCAAGGTGACGTCTTCCGGCGCCTTGACGGTGAACTCGTTCAAGTGACGAACAGCTACCAGCTCGTCGACCAGGACCTTCTTCTCGTTCATCGTGGCCGAAGCCTGAGCGATCACGTGATCGGCTTCTTCGATGGCGGACAGGAATACGATCTCGTCGGTGACCAGAGCGTCTTTCACCACACGGTACGGGCTCTCAAGGAAGCCGTACTGGTTGGTGCGCGCATAGGCGGCCAGGGAGTTGATCAGACCGATGTTCGGACCTTCCGGCGTTTCGATCGGGCAAACACGACCGTAGTGCGTCGGGTGTACGTCACGGACTTCGAAGCCAGCACGCTCACGGGTCAGACCGCCCGGGCCCAGTGCAGATACACGGCGCTTGTGGGTGATCTCGGAGAGCGGGTTGTTCTGGTCCATGAACTGCGAGAGCTGGCTGGAACCGAAGAACTCTTTCACCGCCGCAGCCACTGGCTTGGCGTTGATCAGGTCTTGCGGCATCAGGCCTTCGCTTTCAGCCATCGACAGACGCTCTTTGACCGCACGCTCAACACGTACCAGGCCAACGCGGAACTGGTTCTCGGCCATTTCGCCTACGCAGCGAACACGACGGTTACCCAGGTGGTCGATGTCATCGACGATGCCTTTGCCGTTACGGATGTCGACCAGGGTCTTCAGGACCGCAACGATGTCTTCCTTGCACAGCACGCCCGAACCTTCGATCTCGGTACGACCGATACGACGGTTGAACTTCATCCGGCCGACCGCAGACAGGTCATAGCGCTCAGGGCTGAAGAACAGGTTGTTGAACAGGGTTTCGGCAGCGTCTTTGGTCGGTGGCTCGCCAGGACGCATCATGCGATAGATCTCGACCAGCGCTTCCAATTGGTTGCTGGTGGAGTCGATCTTCAAGGTGTCGGAGACGAACGGACCGCAGTCGATATCGTTGGTGTACAAGGTCTCGATGCGAACAACCTGGGCCTTGGCGATTTTTGCCAGGATCTCGGTGTTCAGCTCGGTGTTGCACTCAGCCAGGATTTCGCCTGTGGCCGGGTGAACGATGACCTTGGCGGTCGTGCGACCCAGGACGTAGTCCAGAGGCACTTCCAGCGACTTGATACCGGCTTTTTCGATCTGGTTGATGTGGCGCGCAGTGATACGGCGGCCGGCTTCAACGATGACCTTGCCATTTTCGTCCTGGATATCCAGGACAGCAATTTCACCACGCAGACGCGAAGCGATCAGTTCCAGGCTGAGGGTTTCGTCCTTCAGGCTGAACACGTTGGTGGTGTAGAAAGCATCAAGCACTTGCTCAGTGGTATAGCCGAGCGCGCGCAGCAGTACCGAGGCCGGCAGCTTGCGACGACGGTCGATACGCACGAACACGCAGTCTTTCGGGTCGAACTCGAAGTCCAACCACGAACCACGGTACGGAATGATCCGCGCGGAGTACAGGAGCTTACCGGAGCTGTGCGTCTTGCCGCGGTCGTGGTCGAAGAACACGCCCGGGGAACGGTGCAGCTGGGAAACGATAACACGCTCGGTACCGTTGATAACGAAGGTACCGTTTTCAGTCATCAGTGGGATTTCGCCCATGTAGACTTCTTGCTCTTTGATGTCCTTGATCGCTTTGTTCGACGATTCTTTGTCGAAAATGATCAGACGGACTTTTACCCGCAAAGGTACGGCGTACGTAACACCGCGCAACACGCATTCTTTGACATCAAATGCCGGTTCGCCCAGGCGATAACCGACGTACTCCAGCGCAGCATTGCCGGAGTAGCTGATGATCGGGAAAACGGATTTGAAGGCCGCATGCAGGCCCACGTCGCGGAACTGATCTTTGGTCGCTCCCGCCTGCAAGAATTCACGATACGAATCCAGCTGGATAGCCAGAAGGTACGGGACATCCATGACGTCCGGCAACTTGCTAAAGTCCTTGCGGATACGTTTTTTCTCAGTATATGAGTAAGCCATCAGCGTTCCCCAGCTTGGTCACCTGCTTGTTTGGCCCTCCCGACGGGAGCAGCCAGAAAATCTTGCAAACCCCTTGGTTTGCACCACCGCACCGGGTGGCTACAGCACGTTAATGGCGGCGACCGAGTCGACAGCCAAGAACGGAAAAAGGCCGGTGGCAAGAGCCACCAGCCATCAGCCTTCAGCTTAACGCTTGGGCTGGAGACGCAAGGTCGATGCTTACTTCAGCTCGACTTTAGCGCCTGCTTCTTCCAGAGTTGCTTTGGCTTTGTCAGCTGCGTCTTTGGCAACAGCTTCCAGAACCATGGCAGGAGCGCCGTCAACTACAGCCTTGGCTTCTTTCAGGCCCAGACCGGTCAGTTCACGAACTGCCTTGATCACGTTTACTTTCTTCTCGCCAGCTTCCAGCAGCATGACGTTGAATTCGGTTTGCTCTTCAGCAACAGCAGCAACAGCGGCTGGGCCAGCGGAAGCAGCGGCAGCAGAAACGCCGAATTTTTCTTCGAAAGCTTTGATCAGCTCAACAACCTGCAGAACCGACATTTCAGCTACGGCGTTGAGGATATCTTCTTGGGAGATAGACATTACTGTATTTCCTGAATTGGGGGACGGCCTACGCGGCCATCGAAATAAACAAAAATACGCGAGAGAAAATGCTCAGCCTTAGGCTGCGGCAGCTTCTTTTTGCTCGCGAACTGCAGCCAGAGTACGAGCCAGCTTGCTGGTAGCGCCTTGAATCACGCTCATCAGTTGCGAAATAGCTTCGTCACGGGTCGGCAGTGTTGCCAGTACGTCGATTTGGTTAGCTGCGAGGAACTTGCCCTCGAACGCAGCTGCCTTGATCTCGAACTTGTCCTGACTCTTGGCGAACTCTTTGAACAAACGGGCAGCAGCGCCTGGATGTTCTTTGGAGAACGCGATCAGAGTCGGGCCGGTGAACACGTCGTTGAGGACACTGTATTCAGTGTCAGCAACAGCGCGCTTGAGCAGGGTGTTACGTACAACACGTACGTATACGCCAGCTTCACGAGCCTCTTTACGGAGTCCGGTCATAGCGCCTACTGTCACACCACGGGCATCAGCCACGACAGCGGACAGAGCAGCTTTGGCAGCCTCGTTGACTTCAGCGACGATGGCCTTCTTGTCTTCGAGATTAATTGCCACGGGTTTAACTCCTGCTTGTTACCGTTTCATCTGGCCGAAGCCGGATGTCGTTTTGGTGTCTGATTCGGTAAGGAACCGGGAGCACCATCTGCGTAGGCTTGAGGTTTAAGACTTGCGTCGCCTACGGTCTTGGATAGCCCCCGCCAGGCAGGGACCCCAATTTTTTCAATTGGCGCGATCGCTCACGCCAACTTGTGTCTTATACGTCCAGCGAGCCTTGGTCGATGACCAGACCTGGGCCCATAGTGGTGCTCAGGGTAACGCGCTTGACGTAGATGCCTTTCGAGGAAGCTGGTTTGATACGCTTCAGATCAGCGATCAGGGCTTCAACGTTTTCCTTCAGCTTGACGGCATCGAAGCCGACTTTGCCAACGGAAGTGTGAATGATGCCGTTTTTGTCGGTGCGATAACGAACCTGACCAGCCTTGGCGTTTTTAACCGCGGTAGCGACGTCTGGGGTTACGGTGCCGACTTTTGGGTTAGGCATCAGGCCACGTGGACCAAGGATCTGACCCAACTGACCTACAACGCGCATTGCATCCGGGGAAGCAATAACGACGTCATAGTTCAGGTCGCCGCCTTTCATTTCGGCAGCCAGGTCGTCCATGCCAACGCGATCGGCGCCGGCGGCCAGAGCAGCTTCAGCTGCTGGACCTTGGGTGAAGACAGCAACACGTACAGTCTTGCCAGTACCGTGTGGCAGCACAGTAGCGCTACGAACGACCTGGTCGGATTTACGTGGGTCAACACCCAGGTTCACAGCAACGTCAACCGACTCGCTGAACTTGACAGTCGACAGCTCGGTCAGCAGGGCAGCAGCGTCTACAAAGTTGTAGGCCTTGCCTGCTTCGATTTTGCCGGCGATAGCCTTTTGGCGCTTGGTCAGCTTAGCCATTACACACCCTCCACGTTAAGGCCCATGCTACGAGCAGAACCGGCGATGGTACGCACGGCTGCATCCATATCAGCTGCAGTCAGATCCGCGTTTTTGGTTTTCGCGATTTCTTCCAGCTGAGCACGAGTCACGGTGCCAACCTTAACGGTGTTAGGACGAGCGGAACCGCTAGTCAGACCAGCAGCTTTCTTCAACAGAACCGAAGCCGGGGTCGACTTGGTTTCGAAGGTGAAGCTACGGTCGCTGTATACAGTGATGATCACTGGAGTCGGCAGACCCGGCTCAAGACCCTGAGTACGGGCGTTGAAGGCCTTGCAGAATTCCATGATGTTCACGCCGTGCTGACCCAGAGCTGGACCGACGGGTGGGCTAGGGTTGGCCTGAGCGGCCTTCACTTGCAGCTTGATGTAAGCGGTAATCTTCTTGGCCATGAGGCACTCCAATTACGGGTTCGAACGCCTCGAAAGGCTCCCCGGTTACTTGCGCGTTTATCCCAGTGACGACAAAACCCCACAGCCTAGGCTGCGGGGTTGGGATGCTTGCTCAGTTAGACCTTTTCGACCTGACTGAACTCCAACTCTACCGGAGTAGAGCGTCCGAAAATGAGCACTGCCACTTGGATCCGGCTCTTTTCGTAGTTAACTTCTTCGACGGTGCCGTTGAAATCAGCAAACGGACCATCGGTGACACGAACAACCTCACCTGGCTCGAACAACGTCTTCGGCTTAGGCTTGTCGCTACCGTCAGCAACACGACGCAGAATCGCTTCTGCTTCTTTGTCGGTGATCGGAGCAGGCTTATCGGCAGTACCGCCAATGAAGCCCATGACACGAGGGGTATCCTTGACCAAGTGCCAAGTACCTTCATTCATGTCCATCTGAACCAGCACGTAGCCTGGGAAGAACTTGCGTTCACTCTTGCGCTTCTGCCCATTCCGCATTTCAACCACTTCTTCAGTGGGAACCAGAATTTCGCCGAAGCCATCTTCCATGCCTGCCAGCTTTACGCGCTCTAGCAAAGAGCGCATAACATGCTTCTCGTAACCCGAGTAAGCATGCACAACGTACCAACGCTTAGCCACGGGACACCCTTAGCCAACAATCAAGGAAACAAGCCAGCCGAGCAGGGAATCAAGCCCCCACAACAGCAACGCCATAACCAGAACAACAGCCACAACAATCAACGTGGTCTGCGTGGTTTCTTGGCGAGTCGGCCAAACGACTTTACGAATCTCGGTGCGAGCTTCCTTTACCAGGACCGCGAAAGACTTGCCTTTGGCAGTCTGCAGGCCTACAAAGGCAGCTACAGCAGCGAGGGCGAGCAAAGCGAGTACGCGGTACAGGATCGGCGAAGCAGAATAGTACTGATTGCCAACAACGCCTACGACCACCAATGCGACTACAGCGAGCCACTTGACCAGATCGAAACGAGAGCTTTGAGCTTCAGCCTTAGGAGTCATCTATGAAGATCCTGTGAAAAGAAAGCCAGACACACCACGTGAATCTGGCAGGTCAGGAGGGAATCGAACCCCCAACCTACGGTTTTGGAGACCGTCGCTCTGCCAATTGAGCTACTGACCTAAAACAAAATCAGGCCGACCATTATGCAGGCCTGAAAAAGACTTTACAACAGCCAACCCCTAGAGACTTGAAACCAACCGGCGAAAACGCCCGTTACAACAGAATCAAGCCGAGATAGCCGTTAAAACAAAGGCAGATATTTTCATATCTGCCTTGTTATATGGAGCTCTTGAGCGGATTTGAACCGCTGACCTCACCCTTACCAAGGGTGTGCTCTACCAACTGAGCTACAAGAGCAAAACACGCTGCACAACCTGCAAACTTGGAGCGGGTAGCGGGAATCGAACCCGCATCATCAGCTTGGAAGGCTGAGGTTCTACCACTAAACTATACCCGCGGAGCTTGCAGCTCACGCTAAAAATGGTGGAGGGGGAAGGATTCGAACCTTCGAAGTCGTAGACGTCAGATTTACAGTCTGATCCCTTTGGCCGCTCGGGAACCCCTCCTAAGCGAGCCGGCATTCTACATCATGCCAGCCTTCTGTCAAGCATTTTCTCATTAAAAATATGAGGTTAGCTGCGTTGACCTTCGCTTCACACTGTAGGCCTTAAAGGTCTTCACTGCGAAGCGGGCGCCATTCTATGCAAACTATTCGAGAGTTGCAATGCCTTCGCACAGCATTATTTTATGTTTTAACTCATTGAATTCCTTAGCAAGGTTTTCAAACGGCAGATCCTCAGCCAGACGCCGGCTTTCAGGGGCCACACGAAGCCAGTAACCAGACGCCTCAGATGTGCTCAACAGTTGAACCTTGAGCTTTATATCCAGGCTTGTGAGGCGCTGCTCAAGCGACTGCGCCTGGCGCTGGTCGGCAAAGCCGCCGATGTATAAGCAGGTATTCTGCGCCTCGGGCGCTTTTGCTCGGTCACGCCGGGACACCGAGTCCGAGGACTCGCTTAGCAGCCGAATATCCTGCTGAGGGCCACGATACAGACTCAGGGGCGTGACATCCTTGGCGCGCAACGGCGCCTCTTGCTGATGCCAAACGTAATAGAAGGCATTAAGAACGAGTAAAAGTAAAAACAGCCAACGCATAAACACCTCAGGACAATGGACACGCCATGGCCAGACCAACGAAAACCAGGTCCGGGACCAACCGCGCCTGCGGCACGGCGTCCGAGACCAGATCAGCATCCCCACCCGTCAGGAATACGGTGAAATCATCACCCCAGTAGCTGCGGGCCAACTCGAGCTGGGTCAACACGAAGCCCCTGAGCATCAGCGTACAACCACGCTCGACAGCCTCCGCGGTCGTGCGCCCGGGGGAGAGCCGCTCCAGGGCACGTTCAGCCGCCGCGTCGTCGTAGCGTATCTTGCGGGTGTGCGTGCGCAACTGGTTGCGCATCAACGGCATGCCGGGGCAAATGAAGCCGCCCAGGTGCTGGCCGTCTGCCGCGATGAAATCGGCGGTGGCTGCGGTACCAAAATCGAGTACCAGGCACGCGCCCGAAGCCAACTTGAAGCCACCCAGCATCGCCAGCCAGCGATCAAGACCAAGGCGTTCGAAGTCTTGGTAGCCATTGCGCACGCCAGCCATCTCACGCGCGGGGACAGCACAGGAGACGACAACACCGAAAGCCCCCCGCAAAGCCTCGACCAGCTTATTGGTCTCTTCTGAAGCCCGAACACTCACCAATCGGCAACGCGCCAACGACAGGCCTGGTAGCGCTGCCAGGCTTTCGATCAATGCGAGGTCCGACCCCACAACACCTCCGGCGCAAGCTTTCGCCTGATCCGATTCAAGTACGCGCCATTTGATAAAGCTATTCCCACAGTCGAGCTCAAGAATCATCACGCAACCTCAGGCTTAGCTCACCACCGCTGTATATTTTTTCAACACCATCGACGCTCAAACGCAACGCACCCTGGCGGTCGACCCCCAGAACCACCCCGTCAACCTGATTGACTCCAGCAATGAGGGACACCGCCCTGCCCTGCCACAAGTGATTCTGCTCCCACTCCTCCTGAAGCGCCGCAAAGCCGGAGGCCGCGTGTCGCTCCAAGTAACGTTGCAACTGCAGCCCCAGCCGCGCCACCAGTAGATTGCGATCTACGGGAGAGCCCGTTTCAAGCTGCACCGACGTCCACTGCTGATCGATTGCCGCGACTTTCTGCATATTTACGTTGATGCCGATCCCGAGCACAACGTGGCAGATATCAGCAGGATCGCCGACCAACTCCAGCAGGATACCGGCAATTTTCTTCTGCCCCACCAAGACATCGTTTGGCCATTTCAAGGCGGCTCCTTGCACGCCCGACTCGCGCAAGGCCTGCATGACCGCAAGCCCCACAACCAGGCTCAGCCCCTCTAGCTGCCGCAGACCACCCTCGATGCGCAGCACGAGGCTGTAATACACATTCTGAGCGAACGGGCTGACCCACTTGCGCCCCCGTCGACCTCGCCCGGCGCTCTGCTGCTCGGCGAGCACCAGGAATGGTGCCGCGCAACCCGCATCGACAAGGCGCAAGGCTTCAGCATTGGTGGAGTCAATGGAATCGGATATGTGGACGGGCCACGCCAGAGAAGGCGCCTTCAGCGCGATGTCTTCGGCATTCAAGAACACCAGCGGCGATGCCAATTGGTACCCCCTGCCACGCACTTTGTGGATGGGCAGGTTTAACTCAGCCTCAAGATGCTGAAGCTGCTTCCATACAGCACTGCGACTGACGCCCAAGGCAGCGCCCAGCGCTTCCCCGGAGTGGAATCGACCATCTTTCAGAAGTTTTAACAACGTCAGCATGCAAGTATCGCCTCACAATGAGGCACGCATGATAGCCATGCGCAGGGTCATTGCATAGAAAGGCCGGGCCTTAGCACTGACGTCCGTCGCAATGAGCCACTTGACCCTTTCCGACCGCCCAAAACAAAACCCCTGTCTGCGTGAGCAAACAGGGGTTCTGGAATTTAATCTTGACGATGACCTACTCTCACATGGGGAAACCCCACACTACCATCGGCGATGCATCGTTTCACTGCTGAGTTCGGGATGGGATCAGGTGGTTCCAATGCTCTATGGTCGTCAAGAAATTCGGGTACTGAGTCGTGGCCAGCTGGCCTCGCTTCAGCAAATTGGGTATGTGATAGCTTTCGGTGTTTTGTAAGAGTCGAACTTTCGGTTCGTTTCGTCTTCACACACCGCAATCTGGTCTCTTTCGAGTTCGCAAATTGCTTGGGTGTTATATGGTCAAGCCTCACGGGCAATTAGTATTGGTTAGCTCAACGCCTCACAGCGCTTACACACCCAACCTATCAACGTCGTAGTCTTCGACGGCCCTTCAGGGGACTCAAGGTCCCAGTGAGATCTCATCTTGAGGCTAGTTTCCCGCTTAGATGCTTTCAGCGGTTATCTATTCCGAACATAGCTACCCGGCAATGCCACTGGCGTGACAACCGGAACACCAGAGGTTCGTCCACTCCGGTCCTCTCGTACTAGGAGCAGCCCCTCTCAAATCTCAAACGTCCACGGCAGATAGGGACCGAACTGTCTCACGACGTTCTAAACCCAGCTCGCGTACCACTTTAAATGGCGAACAGCCATACCCTTGGGACCGGCTTCAGCCCCAGGATGTGATGAGCCGACATCGAGGTGCCAAACACCGCCGTCGATATGAACTCTTGGGCGGTATCAGCCTGTTATCCCCGGAGTACCTTTTATCCGTTGAGCGATGGCCCTTCCATACAGAACCACCGGATCACTAAGACCTACTTTCGTACCTGCTCGACGTGTCTGTCTCGCAGTCAAGCGCGCTTTTGCCTTTATACTCTACGACCGATTTCCGACCGGTCTGAGCGCACCTTCGTACTCCTCCGTTACTCTTTAGGAGGAGACCGCCCCAGTCAAACTACCCACCATACACTGTCCTCGATCCGGATAACGGACCTGAGTTAGAACCTCAAAGTTGCCAGGGTGGTATTTCAAGGTTGGCTCCACGCGAACTGGCGTCCACGCTTCAAAGCCTCCCACCTATCCTACACAAGCAAATTCAAAGTCCAGTGCAAAGCTATAGTAAAGGTTCACGGGGTCTTTCCGTCTAGCCGCGGATACACTGCATCTTCACAGCGATTTCAATTTCACTGAGTCTCGGGTGGAGACAGCGCCGCCATCGTTACGCCATTCGTGCAGGTCGGAACTTACCCGACAAGGAATTTCGCTACCTTAGGACCGTTATAGTTACGGCCGCCGTTTACCGGGGCTTCGATCAAGAGCTTCGCGTTAGCTAACCCCATCAATTAACCTTCCGGCACCGGGCAGGCGTCACACCCTATACGTCCACTTTCGTGTTTGCAGAGTGCTGTGTTTTTAATAAACAGTCGCAGCGGCCTGGTATCTTCGACCGGCATGAGCTTACGGAGCAAGTCCTTCACCCTCACCGGCGCACCTTCTCCCGAAGTTACGGTGCCATTTTGCCTAGTTCCTTCACCCGAGTTCTCTCAAGCGCCTTGGTATTCTCTACCCAACCACCTGTGTCGGTTTGGGGTACGGTTCCTGGTTACCTGAAGCTTAGAAGCTTTTCTTGGAAGCATGGCATCAACCACTTCGTCATCTAAAAGATAACTCGTCATCAGCTCTCGGCCTTAGAATCCCGGATTTACCTAAGATTCCAGCCTACCACCTTAAACTTGGACAACCAACGCCAAGCTGGCCTAGCCTTCTCCGTCCCTCCATCGCAATAACCAGAAGTACAGGAATATTAACCTGTTTTCCATCGACTACGCTTTTCAGCCTCGCCTTAGGGACCGACTAACCCTGCGTCGATTAACGTTGCGCAGGAAACCTTGGTCTTTCGGCGTGGGTGTTTTTCACACCCATTATCGTTACTCATGTCAGCATTCGCACTTCTGATACCTCCAGCAAGCTTCTCAACTCACCTTCACAGGCTTACAGAACGCTCCTCTACCGCATCACTTACGTGATACCCGTAGCTTCGGTGTATGGTTTGAGCCCCGTTACATCTTCCGCGCAGGCCGACTCGACTAGTGAGCTATTACGCTTTCTTTAAAGGGTGGCTGCTTCTAAGCCAACCTCCTAGCTGTCTAAGCCTTCCCACATCGTTTCCCACTTAACCATAACTTTGGGACCTTAGCTGACGGTCTGGGTTGTTTCCCTTTTCACGACGGACGTTAGCACCCGCCGTGTGTCTCCCATGCTCGGCACTTGTAGGTATTCGGAGTTTGCATCGGTTTGGTAAGTCGGGATGACCCCCTAGCCGAAACAGTGCTCTACCCCCTACAGTGATACATGAGGCGCTACCTAAATAGCTTTCGAGGAGAACCAGCTATCTCCGAGCTTGATTAGCCTTTCACTCCGATCCACAGGTCATCCGCTAACTTTTCAACGGTAGTCGGTTCGGTCCTCCAGTTAGTGTTACCCAACCTTCAACCTGCCCATGGATAGATCGCCCGGTTTCGGGTCTATTCCCAGCGACTAGACGCCCTATTAAGACTCGCTTTCGCTACGCCTCCCCTATTCGGTTAAGCTCGCCACTGAAAATAAGTCGCTGACCCATTATACAAAAGGTACGCAGTCACCTAACAAGTAGGCTCCCACTGCTTGTACGCATACGGTTTCAGGATCTATTTCACTCCCCTCTCCGGGGTTCTTTTCGCCTTTCCCTCACGGTACTAGTTCACTATCGGTCAGTCAGTAGTATTTAGCCTTGGAGGATGGTCCCCCCATATTCAGACAAAGTTTCTCGTGCTCCGTCCTACTCGATTTCATGACTAAGAGATTTTCGCGTACAGGGCTATCACCCACTATGGCCGCACTTTCCAGAGCGTTCCGCTAATCTCAAAGCCACTTAAGGGCTAGTCCCCGTTCGCTCGCCACTACTAAGGGAATCTCGGTTGATTTCTTTTCCTCAGGGTACTTAGATGTTTCAGTTCCCCTGGTTCGCCCCTTACACCTATGTATTCAGTGTAAGGTAACCATCTTATGATGGCTGGGTTCCCCCATTCAGACATCTCCGGATCAAAGTCTGTTTGCCGACTCCCCGAAGCTTTTCGCAGGCTACCACGTCTTTCATCGCCTCTGACTGCCAAGGCATCCACCGTATGCGCTTCTTCACTTGACCATATAACCCCAAGCAATCTGGTTATACTGTGAAGACGACATTCGCCGAAAATTCGAATTTCTCAATTAAGAGAACTCACAAATTTTACCTTAGCCTGATCCGTTACCAGTGAAAGTAACGTTCAGTCTATCTTTCTATCACATACCCAAATTTTTAAAGAACGATCTAATCAAAGACTAGAAATCAACATTCACCATCATCACGATGGAATGCTCATTTCTAAGCTTTCAACTTCTAGAAGCAGTAGTGGTGGAGCCAAACGGGATCGAACCGTTGACCTCCTGCGTGCAAGGCAGGCGCTCTCCCAGCTGAGCTATGGCCCCGTATTTCTACAGGTTCCCACACAAAATTGGTGGGTCTGGGCAGATTCGAACTGCCGACCTCACCCTTATCAGGGGTGCGCTCTAACCAACTGAGCTACAGACCCAATTTCGGGCTGCTTCTTATCGTCTTCTTCAATGAATCAAGCAATTCGTGTGGGAACTTATGGAGCAGCTGATGTCGTCGATTAAGGAGGTGATCCAGCCGCAGGTTCCCCTACGGCTACCTTGTTACGACTTCACCCCAGTCATGAATCACACCGTGGTAACCGTCCCCCCGAAGGTTAGACTAGCTACTTCTGGTGCAACCCACTCCCATGGTGTGACGGGCGGTGTGTACAAGGCCCGGGAACGTATTCACCGCGACATTCTGATTCGCGATTACTAGCGATTCCGACTTCACGCAGTCGAGTTGCAGACTGCGATCCGGACTACGATCGGTTTTCTGGGATTAGCTCCACCTCGCGGCTTGGCAACCCTCTGTACCGACCATTGTAGCACGTGTGTAGCCCAGGCCGTAAGGGCCATGATGACTTGACGTCATCCCCACCTTCCTCCGGTTTGTCACCGGCAGTCTCCTTAGAGTGCCCACCATTACGTGCTGGTAACTAAGGACAAGGGTTGCGCTCGTTACGGGACTTAACCCAACATCTCACGACACGAGCTGACGACAGCCATGCAGCACCTGTCTCAATGCTCCCGAAGGCACCAATCCATCTCTGGAAAGTTCATTGGATGTCAAGGCCTGGTAAGGTTCTTCGCGTTGCTTCGAATTAAACCACATGCTCCACCGCTTGTGCGGGCCCCCGTCAATTCATTTGAGTTTTAACCTTGCGGCCGTACTCCCCAGGCGGTCAACTTAATGCGTTAGCTGCGCCACTAAGAGCTCAAGGCTCCCAACGGCTAGTTGACATCGTTTACGGCGTGGACTACCAGGGTATCTAATCCTGTTTGCTCCCCACGCTTTCGCACCTCAGTGTCAGTATCAGTCCAGGTGGTCGCCTTCGCCACTGGTGTTCCTTCCTATATCTACGCATTTCACCGCTACACAGGAAATTCCACCACCCTCTACCATACTCTAGTCAGTCAGTTTTGAATGCAGTTCCCAGGTTGAGCCCGGGGATTTCACATCCAACTTAACTAACCACCTACGCGCGCTTTACGCCCAGTAATTCCGATTAACGCTTGCACCCTCTGTATTACCGCGGCTGCTGGCACAGAGTTAGCCGGTGCTTATTCTGTCGGTAACGTCAAAACAATCACGTATTAGGTAACTGCCCTTCCTCCCAACTTAAAGTGCTTTACAATCCGAAGACCTTCTTCACACACGCGGCATGGCTGGATCAGGCTTTCGCCCATTGTCCAATATTCCCCACTGCTGCCTCCCGTAGGAGTCTGGACCGTGTCTCAGTTCCAGTGTGACTGATCATCCTCTCAGACCAGTTACGGATCGTCGCCTTGGTGAGCCATTACCTCACCAACTAGCTAATCCGACCTAGGCTCATCTGATAGCGCAAGGCCCGAAGGTCCCCTGCTTTCTCCCGTAGGACGTATGCGGTATTAGCGTCCGTTTCCGAACGTTATCCCCCACTACCAGGCAGATTCCTAGGCATTACTCACCCGTCCGCCGCTCTCAAGAGAAGCAAGCTTCTCTCTACCGCTCGACTTGCATGTGTTAGGCCTGCCGCCAGCGTTCAATCTGAGCCATGATCAAACTCTTCAGTTCAAACATCTTTGGGTTTTTAAGAAACCCTAAACTTGGCTCAGCAATCGTTGGTTACATCTTTGATTTCTCGCGGAGTAACTTGTGACGCTGATAATCTTGTTGACTATCAGTCTGACTCCACAAGCACCCACACGAATTGCTTGATTCAGTTGTTAAAGAGCGGTTGGTTAAGATCTTTCGTCTCAACCGAGGCGCGCATTCTACAGCAGCCTCATTTGCTGTCAAGTGATTATTTTAAGAAGTTTTCAAAGTTTCCTTTGTAACTTCAACCACTTGCGCTTCCGATCTCTCGTTAGCGGGAGGCGAATTCTACAGCGTTACACGCTACTGTCAACACCTCTTTTTCTCCGCTTTCGACCGAGAAGATCGAAACGTTAATAGAGCCAAACAACCCTGCTCTACCAACTCCTTCCAGGCTTCGATGAACTGAAGCAGGCCGCTGTCGAATCTTGCGTAACTCTTTGTTTACCAAGGAGTTTTCCGTTTCGACTGCGCCGGAAGTGGGGCGAATTATAGACAGATATAAATCGCCGTCAACAGTTAATTTCAGACTTATTCGGATTTGAGCGTAATACGCGCAAATGCCTTCTTCCCAGCCTGGCAAACATGGGTCGCACCCAGCGCGTATATAAAGGTGCGATCAACCACTTCACCATCGATACGCACACCACCGGAACCCAAGAGGTCACGCGCGACCGCCGAGTTCTTCACCAGGCCTGCCTTATTAAGGACGGCCGCGATCGGCATTGCCTCGGCAGCAGTCAGCTCGATCTCCGGCAGATCATCCGGCAGCTCACCATCCTTCATCCGGTTGCCCGCCGCACGGTGAGCACTGGCCGCAGCTTCCTCGCCATGGAAACGCGCAACAATTTCTTCAGCCAGCTTGATCTTCACGTCGCGAGGATTGGCACCCGCCTCGACATCCGCACGCAGCGCATTGATCTCATCCATCGAGCGGAAGCTCAACAGCTCGAAGTAACGCCACATCAGCGCATCCGGAATCGAAACCAGCTTGCCGTACATCACGCCCGGCGCTTCCTGGATACCGACATAGTTGCCCAGGGACTTGGACATCTTCTTGACGCCGTCCAACCCCTCCAGCAACGGCATGGTCAGAATGCACTGAGCCTCTTGCCCATACGCACGCTGCAGCTCACGCCCCATCAGAAGGTTGAACTTCTGATCGGTGCCACCCAACTCAACGTCGGCGCGCAACGCCACCGAGTCATAGCCCTGGACCAGCGGGTACAGGAACTCATGAATCGCGATCGGCTGGTTGGTCGAATAGCGCTTGTCGAAGTCATCGCGCTCAAGCATGCGCGCCACGGTGTACTGGGATGTCAGACGAATGAAGTCCGCCGGCCCCATCTTGTCCATCCAGGTGGAGTTGAACGCCACCTCGGTCTTGGCCGGATCGAGAATCTTGAACACCTGGGTCTTGTAGGTCTCGGCATTCTCGAGAACCTGTTCACGGGTCAGCGGCGGACGCGTGGCGCTCTTGCCGCTTGGATCACCGATCATCCCGGTGAAATCCCCTATAAGGAAGATCACCTGATGCCCCAGGTCCTGGAACTGGCGCAGCTTATTGATAAGCACGGTATGGCCCAGGTGCAGATCCGGCGCAGTCGGATCAAAGCCGGCCTTGATACGCAGGGGCTGGCCACGCTTGAGCTTTTCGATCAGCTCCGCCTCGACCAACAGTTCTTCCGCACCACGTTTTATCAGCGCTAGCTGCTCTTCAACCGACTTCATAACAGACCCGCAAGGCTCAGATTCAAAAGGGAACCAACCATACAAGATCAGGGACTAATTACAAGTTTTGCCCTGCGCACGGACACCGTTCGACAAGCCCGGCGTTCGCGAGCTTGCGTCACAGATGATTTGGTTATATTTTATACAGTTATTTCATCTTCATCATGTCAGTCATCTTTTCCATTTCATCTTCAAAGTCAAAATTACCTATGACCACAGAACCGTCTAAAGCGCCGCCGCTTTACCCAAAGACCCACCTGCTCGCTGCAAGTGGTATCGCCGCCCTTCTGAGCCTGGCACTCCTGGTATTCCCTTCCAGTGACGTAGAAGCCAAACGAACATCCCTGAGCCTTGACCTGGAAAGTCCCGCAGAACAACTGACACAAGATCAAGACGCTTCCGACGCGCAACAAGCCACAAATGCACCCGTCGATTCGCCGTTTGCCCAGATCGAAAGCGCCCCGGACGAAACCGACAAAACCGCCCAGCAGCAGGCTGCACCTGCCGTAGCGCAGGCCAAGAGCCCTCAGCATCGCGAGGTGCTCGTCGGCAAGGGCGACACGCTTTCCACCCTGTTCGAGAAGGTCGGCCTACCTGCCACTACGGTTAATGAGGTCTTGGCCAGCGATAAACAAGCCAAGCAATTCACCCAGCTCAAACGCGGTCAAAAACTCGAATTCGAACTGACCCCAGATGGCCAGCTGAACACCCTGCACAGCAACCTCAGCGACCTGGAAAGCATCACCCTGACCAAGGGTGCCAAGGGTTTCGCGTTCAATCGCATCACCACCAAGCCAGTGATGCGCTCCGCCTACGTACATGGCGTCATCAACAGCTCGCTGTCGCAATCGGCCGCCCGTGCCGGCTTGTCCCACAGCATGACCATGGACATGGCCAGCGTGTTTGGCTACGACATCGACTTCGCTCAGGACATCCGCCAGGGTGACGAATTCGACGTGATCTACGAACAGAAAGTCGCCAACGGCAAAGTGGTCGGTACCGGCAATATCCTCTCCGCGCGCTTTACCAACCGCGGCAAGACCTACACCGCCGTGCGCTACACCAACAAACAAGGCAACAGCAGTTACTACACCGCTGATGGCAACAGCATGCGCAAGGCCTTTATCCGCACACCTGTGGATTTCGCCCGCATCAGCTCGCGCTTCTCCATGGGACGCAAGCACCCCATCCTGAACAAAATCCGCGCCCACAAAGGCGTCGACTATGCAGCGCCGCGCGGCACGCCCATCAAGGCCGCAGGTGACGGCAAGGTACTGTTGGCCGGACGTCGCGGCGGTTACGGCAACACCGTGATCATCCAGCACGGCAACACCTACCGCACGCTGTATGGCCACATGCAAGGCTTCGCCAAGGGCGTACAGACCGGCGGCAACGTGAAGCAGGGCCAGGTGATCGGCTATATCGGCACGACCGGCTTGTCCACCGGCCCACACTTGCACTATGAATTCCAGGTCAATGGCGTACACGTCGACCCGCTGGGCCAGAAACTGCCGATGGCCGACCCGATCGCCAAGGCCGAACGCGCGCGTTTCATGCAACAAAGCCAACCGCTGATGGCACGCATGGATCAGGAGCGCTCCACCCTGCTGGCTTCGGCGAAGCGCTAAGGTATGCCGCTCTATATAGGCGTGATGTCAGGGACCAGCCTCGATGGCCTGGATATCGCCCTGATCGAACAAGAGGCGGCGATCAAGCTGATCGCCACTCACTACATCCCCATGCCAGACAGCCTGCGCGCGGAGCTGCTTGGCCTGTGCGCCAGCGGCCCGGATGAGATCGCCCGCTCGGCAATGGCCCAGCAGCACTGGGTGACACTCGCCGCCCAGGGCATCCATGCCCTGCTCGACCAGCACAACCTCAAGCCCCAGGACATTCGCGCGATCGGCAGCCATGGGCAGACTATCCGCCATGAACCGGCACGCGGCTTCACCGTACAGATCGGCAACCCTGCCTTGCTCACCGAATTGACCGGCATCACCGTGGTCAGCGACTTCCGCAGCCGCGACGTTGCTGCAGGTGGTCAGGGTGCGCCATTGGTACCGGCCTTTCATGAAGCACTGTTTGACGAACGCAGCGGGAATCGTGCGGTTTTGAACGTCGGAGGTTTCAGCAACCTCAGCCTGATCGAGACCGGCAAACCCGTAGCCGGCTTCGACTGCGGCCCAGGCAATGTCTTGCTGGATGCCTGGATTCATCAACAGCGCGGCGAACACTTTGATCGCGAGGGTCAATGGGCCGCCAGCGGCAAAGTCGAACCTCAGTTGCTCAACGCGCTGCTCAGTGACCCTTTTTTCTTGACCAAAGGCCCGAAAAGCACCGGGCGCGAAGTGTTCAACCTGGGATGGCTGCAACAGCACCTGGCGCGCTTGCCCGCCTTCGCCCCCCAGGACATCCAGGCCACGCTGCTGGAACTGACGGCCCTGACCATCGTCGAGGCCCTGCAAACCGCCCAACCCCAGACAAACACCCTGCTTGTCTGCGGCGGCGGCGCGCATAACCGCACGCTGATGAAGCGCCTGGCCACGCTATTGCCATCGACCCAGGTCAGCAGCACCGCCACCTGCGGCGTAGACCCCGACTGGGTCGAAGCCATGGCCTTTGCGTGGCTGGCCCATTGCTGCCTCGAAGGCATCGCCGCCAACCGCCCCAGCGTCACTGGCGCACGCGGGCTACGGGTGCTGGGCGCGATCTACCCCGCCTGACTGCCCGCCAGAATCCGCAGACAGCAAAACGCCGCTTGGCCGATCAAAGCCAAGCGGCGTTTTTGTATCCGCTACCGATCAGATCGAGAACGAAGACCCGCAACCACACGTAGTCGTGGCATTAGGGTTCTTGATCACGAAACGCGAACCCTCCAGACCTTCCTGGTAATCCACCTCGGCGCCTGCCAGGTATTGGAAACTCATGGGGTCCACAACCAGGCTCACGCCCTCGCGCTCGACGATGGTGTCGTCATCGGCCACTTCTTCATCGAAGGTAAAACCGTACTGAAACCCTGAACAACCGCCGCCCGTAACAAATACGCGCAGCTTCAAGCGATCATTACCCTCTTCATCGACCAGGCTCTTCACCTTGTGCGCAGCACCGTGGGTGAATTGCAAAGCCGTGGGGGTGAAGGACTCAACGCTCATGCTGATAATCTCCCGGCGTACCGCCGCCATATGCGTAATGGTCGGTATTATCCGCTTCTCCTAGAAAAGCGGTCAACTATTGTTACGGTATATCAATCTGCGCAGCCGCCATTAAAAACACAAAAGGCCCGATCGACGGGCCTTCTGCTTGGCGACCTGACAGCCTTACGGCAGCATGCCTGCGTGGGACAAGCCCAGCTTCTCATCCAGGCCGAACAGGATGTTCATGTTCTGCACCGCCTGGCCCGAAGCGCCCTTGACCAGATTGTCGATCACCGACAGCACCACCACCAGATCACCGTCCTGCGGCCGATGCACGGCAATCCGGCACACGTTGGCGCCGCGCACACTGCGGGTTTCCGGATGGCTGCCGGCCGGCATCACATCGACGAACGGCTCGTTGGCGTAACGCTTTTCAAACAGCGCCTGCAAATCCACCGAGCGATCCACCACCGTCGCATACAGTGTCGAGTGAATGCCACGGATCATCGGAGTCAGGTGCGGCACGAAGGTCAGCCCCACATCCTTACCGGCGGCGCGACGCAGCCCCTGGCGGATTTCCGGCAGATGACGATGCCCTTTTACCGCGTAGGCCTTCATGCTTTCCGACGTCTCGGAGTATAGCGACCCCACCGCCGCCCCACGCCCGGCGCCGCTGACGCCCGACTTGCAGTCGGCAATCAAGCGCGAAACGTCGGCCAGCCCGGCTTCGAGCAATGGCAGGAAGCCCAGCTGCGTCGCGGTCGGATAGCAACCCGGCACAGCGATCAGGCGCGCTTGCTTGATCTGCTCACGATTGACTTCCGGCAGGCCGTACACCGCCTCTTCCAACAGCTGCGGCGCGCCGTGTGGCTGGCCGTACCATTTGGCCCACTCGTCGGCATCCTGCAGGCGGAAGTCCGCCGACAGATCGATGACCTTGGTGCCCGCGGCCAGCAACTCGCCGGCCAGCGCATGGGCCACGCCGTGGGGGGTGGCAAAGAACACCACGTCACAGGCGCCGAGGGTCTTGATGTCCGGTACACTGAACGCCAGGCCGTCGTAATGGCCTCGCAGGTTCGGGTACATATCGGCCACAGCCAGGCCGGCCTCGGATCGGGAAGTGATGACCACCACCTCAGCTTGCGGATGCTGCGCCAACAGACGCAGCAATTCGACACCGGTGTAACCCGTGCCGCCGACGATACCGACCTTGACCATAAACCTGCCCTCAAAGAACCCACTGGAAAGCCGTCGATAATAGGGGCCGCATTGTCCTGCGACAACCGCCAAGGTGACGTAAGGACGCATGAGCCACTACTATCTTCAGTTACCGTGAACCTGGGAATAACTAAAAATGCTTTATCTATGGGTCAAAGCCTTCCATATCGTCAGCATCGTGTGCTGGTTTGCCGGGCTGTTCTACCTGCCGCGCCTGTTCGTCTACCACGCCCAAAGCGAAGACACCGTCAGCAAGGAACGCTTCAGCGTCATGGAGCGCAAGCTGTATCGAGGCATCATGGGCCCGTCGATGCTTGCCACGCTGGTCTTCGGCATCTGGATGATCGCCCTCAACCCCGGCCTCTTCCATATGGGCGCCTGGCTCCACGTCAAGCTGACCCTGGTCGTTCTGCTGATCGGTTACCACCACATGTGCGGCGCACAGGTAAAACGCTTCGCCCGTGGCGAAAACACCCGCAGCCATGTCTTTTATCGCTGGTTCAATGAATTCCCGGTTCTGATATTGCTGGCTATCGTAATTCTGGTCGTGGTCAAACCGTTCTAACGTCAATGCCTCGGGGTACCTCCAATGTCGCTGCCCGCTTTGCTTGAACAACATCTGCGCCTGCCCGTCGTGGCCGCGCCGATGTTCCTGATTTCCAATCCGCAACTGGTCCTGGCGTGCTGCCGCAATGGCGTGGTCGGAAGTTTCCCGGCACTGAACCAGCGCGAAAGCAGTGGTTTCAAGGCCTGGCTGGAGGAAATCGAAGCGGGCCTGGCGCAGTTGAGCAACCCTGCGCCCTACGCCGTCAACCTCATCGTCCACCACAGCAACCCACGGTTGGAGGCAGACCTGGCGATCTGCGTCGAGCACAAGGTGCCGATCGTCATCACCAGCCTCGGCGCGGTGAAGGCGTTGGTCGATGCGGTACACAGCTACGGCGGCCTGGTCTTCCATGACGTCACCACTCGACGTCACGCCGAGAAAGCCGCCGAAGCCGGGGTGGACGGCCTGATCGCCGTGGCCGCCGGCGCCGGTGGCCATGCCGGCACCTGGAGCCCGTTCGCGTTGATCGCCGAGATTCGCCAGTTCTTCGACAAAACCCTGCTGCTGGCCGGCTGCCTCAACCACGGGCACGAGATCCTGGCCGCCCAGTTGCTGGGCGCGGACCTGGCGTATCTGGGCACGCGGTTTATCGCCACCGCCGAAAGCCACGCGCCGGATGCGTATAAAGAGATGCTGCTCACATCAGGCGCCGTCGACATCGTGCACACTGCCGCAGTCTCCGGCGTGCCCGCGAGCTTCATGCGCCAGAGCCTGGCAAACGCCGGTTTCGACCTGGCCGCCCTGCAAGGCAAAGGCGAAGTCAATTTCGGCGCCAAGCTCAAGCCGCTGAACGACGAGGCCAAGGCCTGGAAGACCGTATGGTCTGCCGGCCAGGGCGTCGGTGAAATCGATGATTTGCCCGGCGTCGATGAACTCGTTGCGCGCCTGGATGCCGAATACCGCGAAGCCCGCGAGAAGGCGGCACAGTTGCGCTGGCCGCGCTGATACACTTGCCGGACCCGCTCATTGAAGCGGGCCTGCCCCCCCCCCCCTGTAACATGACAAGGATGCCCGCATGAGCGACAACCGTTTCAAGATTGTGTTTGATGGAGCCCTGCTCCCGGGTGTCGAAAGCACCACCGCTAAACTGAATCTCGCCGAATTGTTCAAAAGCAACGTTGAGGCCATCGAGAAGCTCTTTACCGGTCGCCCCGTCGCCCTCAAGCGCGACCTCGCGCGCCCCGATGCCGAAACCTACCTCACCGCGTTGAAGAACGCCGGGATCGACGCGCGTATCGAAGCCGAACAGCCCGTGGCCTTCAGCCTTGACGAAACCCACGAGACCGAGCCCTCTGCCCGCCCTGCCGCCTCCCCGTATGCACCACCGCGTGCCGCAGTGGGTGACGATTTGCCGGAGTACGCCGAGCTCAAGATCTTCACGATCCATGGCCGCATCGGTCGCCTGCGCTACCTGGCCTGGACGCTGGTACTCACCGTCGCGATGCTCGTCGCCTCGGGCATCCTCGCCACTGCCGGCTTCGCCGTGGCGACCGCTTCGCCGACGGCGGGCATCATCCTGGGCTCGCTGCTGGGTTTCGCGCTGTTCGTGGCGATTGTCTGGGTCAGCGTGCAAATCGGCGTGCAGCGTCTGCACGACCTGGGCTGGTCCGGCTGGCTGTACCTGCTGAACCTGGTGCCGCTGGTGAACAGCATTTTCCCGCTGCTGCTGCTGGTGTTGCCAGGTAACACCGGCGCCAACCAGTACGGTGCGCCGCCACCGCGCAATTCCACGGCAGTGAAAGTCCTGGCCTCCCTGTGGCTGGCGTTTATTCCGTTGATGCTCATCATCTTGATGGCCTTGGGGATGAACGGCTACCTGGACCAACTCGAAAGCAACGTGGACAGCAGCTACGAAAGCAGCTCCATCACCTCCGATGAAGACGCCGATCAAAGCGTGATCGTCAATGAAGAAGACGTGCAAAGTGCTGACGACGCGGCCGAACCTGTAGACTCTCCAGAACAGTGAAAAAACGCCCGCCGCCTGTGATGCCTCTGTCACAGGTCCGGCGGCGTTGCGATGGAGAAAGGCATGACCCGTTACGCTCTGATCACCGGTGCCTCCAGCGGCATCGGCCTGGCCTTGGCCGAAGCACTGGCCCGGCGTGGCCGCAGCTTGATTCTGGTGGCCCGCCAGCGTGATCAGTTGGAAAGCATTGCAATCGAATTGACGCAACGCTTCGGCGTCGAGGTGCTGTTCCGCGCCTGCGACCTGGGTGAGCCGCTGCGTTTGTCCGGGTTCCTGTTGGAGCTTGAGGAAGGCGAGCGGCAGATCGACTTGCTGGTCAACTGCGCCGGCATGGGCACCAGCGGGCCGTTCCTGGCCCAGGACTGGATGACCGAGCAGGACCTGATCGAAGTCAACATCCTCGCCCTGACCCGTATGTGTCACGCCCTCGGCAATGCCATGGCCCTGCATGGCGGCGGGCAGATCCTCAACGTCGCCTCGATCGCCGCATTCCAACCCGGCCCGTGGATGAGCAGTTACTACGCCAGCAAAGCCTATGTATTGCACTTCTCCGAAGGTCTGCGCGAAGAATTGAAAACCTGCGGCATCAAGGTCTCGGTGCTGTGCCCCGGCCCGACGCGCACGGCCTTCTTCGGCACGGCGCAAATGGACACCGCCAAGCTCGAGCGCAGCGCGCACTTGATGAGCCCGGAGGAAGTGGCGCTCTACACCGTGCGCGCCCTGGAAAAAAACCAAGCCATCATCATCCCCGGCCGCCGCAATCGCTGGCTCGCCTTCAGTCCGCGCTTGAGCCCACGCTGGCTGACCCGCAAGCTCGCCGGCGCGATCAACAAGGCCTATTGCCCGCGCTGAAGGCCTGAGTACACTCACCCTGCACATTCACCATGGAGAAACAGCTTTGGATACTCTGTTCACCAAGATCATCAACAGAGAAATACCCGCGAAGATCATCTATGAAGATGATCAGGTCCTCGCCTTCCACGATATCGCCCCACAAGCGCCGGTACATTTTCTGGTTATCCCGAAAAAACCGATCCGCACCCTGAACGATCTGACCGAAAGCGACAAAACCCTGGCTGGGCACATCCTGTTCACCGCTCAGCGCCTGGCCCTGGAACAGGGCTGCGAGAAGGGTTTTCGTGTGGTGATGAACTGCAATGAAGACGGTGGACAGACCGTTTACCATATCCACATGCATGTGCTGGGTCAGCGCCAGATGAACTGGCCGCCGGGCTGATACGCCTGACACACGGGTCGCCGGCCTCCCGCATGCGACCCCATGCCCTTGACTCAACGCAAACGCTTCGCCCTCTCTTGCGGTAAACTGGCCGCCGAGATTCTTCCCGGAGGTCAGCATGACTACCCAACGTCACTACTCGCCAATTGACCGTCTGTTGTTGCAAGCCGACACGGCCATACGCACGCTGCTGCCATTCAGCGGCCAGCCGTATCGCCCGTCGCCCGCCATCGTGCAGCCCGATGCACAGATGAACGAGACCGACACCCGCCACGTCGCCGGCCTGATGCGTATCAACCATACCGGCGAAGTCTGTGCCCAGGCGCTGTACCAGGGCCAGGCGCTGACCGCCAAGCTGCCGCAAGTGCGCGCAGCCATGGAGCATGCCGCCGAGGAAGAAATCGACCACCTGGCCTGGTGCGAGCAACGCATTCGCCAGTTGGGCAGCCATCCCAGCGTGCTGAACCCGCTGTTCTATGGCCTGTCGTTTGGGATTGGCGCCGCAGCCGGCTTGATCAGCGACAAAGTCAGCCTGGGGTTTGTCGCGGCCACGGAACAGCAAGTATGCAAGCACCTGGATGAGCACCTGGAACAGTTACCGACCGAAGACGAAAAGTCCCGGGCGATTCTTGAACAGATGCGTATCGACGAAGAACACCACGCAGAAAGCGCACTGGACGCCGGTGGTTTCCGCTTCCCGGCGCCGGTGAGGTTTGGCATGAGCCTGATGGCCAAGGTCATGACCAAAAGCACCTACCGCATCTAACCTGCAAAAAAGGGCGCTATCAAAGCGCCCTGTCTTTATTGCCGACGAATCCCTGGATCAGCCCAACTCAATGATTTCGTAATCATGGGTAATGGCGACACCGGCCGCGCCCAGCATGATCGACGCCGAGCAATACTTCTCGGCCGACAGCTCGATGGCACGTTTGACCTGGGCTTCTTTCAGCGCCCGGCCCTTGACCACGAAATGCATGTGGATCTTGGTGAACACCTTGGGATCTTCAGTCGCACGCTCGGCTTCGAGGAAGGCTTCGCAGCTTTCCACGGCCTGGCGGGACTTTTTCAAAATGCTGACCACGTCGAAATTGCTGCAACCGCCTACACCAAGCAGGAGCATTTCCATCGGGCGTACGCCCAGGTTGCGGCCACCGGCTTCCGGCGGACCGTCCATGACCACGACATGGCCACTGCCCGACTCACCGAGGAACATGGCTTCGCCCGCCCATTGGATGCGTGCCTTCATCGCCCAGACTCCACTGCTAAAAAAGGGTCGCCAGCTTAGCACACGGCCCGCGGCCGGCAGCTTTTGCGCGTAAAACCATCAATCGCCACAGTTACCCGGTAAATTGGCTAATCGAGTCACAATGTGTCTGGTAAGCTGGCGCCAAATGAATGGCGCATTGCCATCCTTTGTACAACGTGTATCAATGCAGATACAGCTGGATAAAAACAAATCCAACCACCCTGTGCAGTCTTTTTCGGGATACAACCATGGTTGCTTTTACTCCCATACCCAAGATCAAGAATCTCGACAGACTGCTGACGCATTGCCAGAGTCGTCGTTACCCGGCCAAGCACAACATCATCTGCGCAGGCGAACGCTCCGAAACACTGTTCTTCATTATCAAGGGCTCGGTCACCATCCTGATCGAGGATGAAGACGGCCGCGAGATGATCATTGCCTACCTCAATACCGGCGATTTCTTCGGCGAGCTGGGGTTATTTGAACAAGCTGGCAAAGAACAGGAGCGCAGTGCCTGGGTGCGGACCAAAATCGAGAGCGAAGTGGCCGAGATCAGTTACACGAAGTTTCGTGAACTGACCCAGCACGATCCCGACATCCTTTATGCACTGAGCGGCCAGATTGCCCAGCGCCTGCGGGACACCACGCGCAAAGTCGGCGACCTGGCATTCTTTGATGTCACCGGCCGTGTGGCCCGCTGCCTGTTGGAGCTGTGCAAGCAGCCCGACGCGATGACTCACCCCGATGGCATGCAGATCAAAGTCACGCGCCAGGAGATCGGGCGCATTGTCGGTTGTTCACGGGAGATGGTCGGTCGCGTGCTCAAGGATCTGGAAGAACGCAACCTGGTAGACGTCAAAGGCAAGACGATGGTGGTGTTCGGCACCCGTTAAACCGGCAGGAAGCTGGCCAGCATCTGCCGGTACAGCACATCCAGCCGGCTGAGCGCGTCCGGTGCGGGGAAGGCTTCGTGCAGGGCGATATGGCTGTCGGCGCGAACGCGCTGTTCCAGGCCGCAGGCTTGATTGAAGCGATTGACCGCCGCGATCAGTTCTTCGCGATCGTTGTCCAGCAACAAGGCTCCGTGTACCAGCCCCACCGGACGGCCACCACTTTGGCGCCAGCGCTGGGCGGTGCCGACCATTTTGCGGCCATTGAGGTTGACGTTGTAGCGGCCGTCGCAGAACGCGCCGTCGATTTCGCCGACGGAAGCATCGCCGCCCAGTTCGATCAGCAAGTCACAGATCGGCTGGCACAAACGCAGGTAGCCGGTTTCGATGCGCCCCTGGTCGCCTTCGCTGCGCGGCGGTGCGTAGACCAGGGCGATATTGACCGTGGCGTTTGATTGCGGCACCGGCTCGCCGCCGGTTTCGCGTAACAGCACCGGCCAGCCGGCCGCGGCTGACACTTGGCTGGCCACGTCAAACCCCGGCAGTCGGCTCAAGCGCCGCGGCATCACCAATGCCTGATCACTGGGCTGCCAGAACAGCAGGCCAAACGCCTGCTCCCCAGCACAAACAGCCGCCAGCAGGTTTTGCTCGGCAGCAAGCCCGGCTTCGACGCTCATCGACACTGGCTGGATCATCGAACACCTACCTCGCTGAATAAATACAAAACCCAATGTGAATGTGGGAGGGGGCTTGCCCCCTCCCACATGTTGACCGCACTTCAAATACTGACCGCGGTTTGATCAATCCAGGGTCGAACCGCTGACTGCCACACCACGCTCCGGGAAGAACAGGCGTTGCAGTTCGGCGCCCGGGTTCTCGGCGCGCATGAAGGTCTCGCCCACCAGGAACGAATACACGTCGCTGATTTCCATCAGCTCCACGTCGGCGCGGTTAACGATGCCGCTTTCGGTAATCACCAGGCGGTCGCGCGGGATACGCGGCAGCAGGTCGAGGGTGTTTTCCAGGCTGACTTCGAAGGTGTGCAGGTTGCGGTTGTTGACCCCCACCAGCGGTGTGTCGAGGGTTTTCAGCGCACGTTCCAGCTCATCGCCGTCGTGGACTTCCACCAGCACGTCGAGGCCGACGCTTTTGGCCACGGCCGCCAGCTCGGCCATCTTCACGTCATCCAGCGCGGAGACGATCAGCAGCACACAGTCGGCGCCCAGGGCACGGGCTTCAACGATCTGGTATGGATCGATCATGAAGTCCTTGCGGATCACCGGCAACTTGCACGCGGCGCGGGCCTGTTGCAGGAACAGGTCGGAACCCTGGAAGAAATCGACATCAGTCAGCACGGAGAGGCAAGTCGCCCCGCCTCTCTCATAGCTGGTGGCGATGTCGGCCGGTACGAAGTTTTCGCGGATCACGCCTTTGCTTGGCGAGGCCTTCTTGATTTCAGCGATGACAGCCGGCTGCTTGAGCTTGGCCTGAGCGATCAAGGCCTTGGCGAAGCCACGCGGCGCATCGGCGATTTTCGCCCGGCTTTCCAGCTCGGCCAGGCTCACGCGGGCACGGCGTTCAGCGACTTCTTCGGCTTTGCGGGCCAGGATCTTTTCCAGAACGGTCGGCACACTCATCCTTCATTCTCCATCTTGAACACCGCAGTAAAGGCCCCCAGTTCTTCGAGCTTCTCGCGGGCAAGGCCGGTGTGCAATGCATCATGCGCGAGGGCCACGCCTTCGTTAAGACTATAGGCGTGATCGGCGGCATAAAGCGCGGCACCGGCATTGAGCACAATCATTTCGGCGGCTTTCTGGCCGTTTTCGGTCTTGCGACGCCCCAAGGCGTCCTGAATCAGCGCCAGGGAGTCCGCCGGGCTTTCCACCGCCAGGCCGTGCAGGCTCTGGCTCTTCATGCCGAGATCTTCAGGCTCGACCCAATATTCGGTGATCTGATCATTCTTCAGCTCCGCCACAAAGGTCGGCGCCGCCAGGCTGAATTCGTCCAGGCCGTCTTTGGAATGCACCACCAGCACATGCTTGCTGCCCAGGCGCTGCAACACTTCGGCCAACGGCCGGCACAACGCCTGGCTGAACACGCCGACCACCTGATGCTTCACACCGGCCGGATTCGTAAGCGGGCCGAGCATGTTGAACAGGGTGCGCAGGCCGAGATCCTTGCGCGGGCCGGCGGCGTGTTTCATCGCGCCGTGGTGGGACTGCGCAAACATGAAGCCAATGCCCACGTTGTCGATGCAGCGCGCCACTTGTACGGGGGTCAGGTTCAGGTAGATCCCGGCCGCTTCGAGCAGATCCGCGCTACCGCTTTTGCCGGACACCGCTCGGTTGCCGTGTTTGGCCACGGTGCAACCCGCTGCCGCGACCACGAAGGAGGCCGCCGTGGACACGTTGAAAATATTCGCACCGTCGCCGCCGGTGCCGACCACATCGACCACGCCGTCGAGGGTCTTGAGCTCGACCTTGTCCGCCAGCTCGCGCATCACCGACACGGCGCCGACGATTTCGTCGATGCTCTCGCTCTTCATACGCATCGCCATCATGAACGCGCCGATCTGCGCGTCGGTGCATTGACCGGTCATGATCTCACGCATCACATCGCTCATTTCCGCGGTGCTCAGGTCCAGATGGCCGACGATACGGCTCAGGGCAGTCTTGATATCCATGAAAAGTCCTTAGCGCGTGCCGCCGCTCTGCTTGAGAAAGTTGGCGAACAGCTCGTAGCCCTGCTCGGTCAGGATCGACTCGGGGTGAAACTGCACCCCTTCGATGTTCAGTGTCTTGTGGCGCAAGCCCATGATCTCGTCGACCGAGCCGTCTTCCAGCTGGGTCCAGGCGGTCAATTCCAGGCAGTCGGGCAGGGTTTCGCGCTTGACCACCAGCGAATGGTAGCGCGTCACGGTGACCGGCAGGTTGAGGTCTTCGAACACACCGAGGTTTTTATGGAACACCGGGCTGGTCTTGCCGTGCATCACTTGGCGCGCCCGCACCACCTCACCGCCAAACGCCTGGCCGATGGACTGGTGGCCCAGGCACACGCCGAGGATCGGCAGCTTGCCGGCGAAGTATTTGATCGCCTCCAGGGAGATGCCCGCCTCGGTCGGCGTGCAGGGCCCCGGCGAAACCACAATGCGCTCCGGGTTCAGGGCGGCGATTTCGGCGACGGTCAGTTCGTCGTTGCGCACCACCTTGACCTCGGCACCAAGCTCGCCCAGGTACTGCACAACGTTGTAGGTAAAGGAGTCGTAGTTATCAATCATCAGCAACATGGGGGAAACCTCAAGAATTCTTAGCCCTGGGGGGTCTGTTCAGCCAACGCCACTGCACGGAACATGGCGCGGCGCTTGTTCAGGGTTTCTTCCCATTCGAGGGCCGGCACCGAGTCGGCGACGATCCCGCCACCGGCCTGCACATGCAGTTCCCCGTCCTTGATCACTGCCGTGCGAATCGCAATGGCGGTGTCCATGTTGCCGTTCCAGGCGAAATAGCCCACGGCGCCGCCGTAGACACCGCGCTTGACCGGCTCGAGCTCGTCGATGATCTCCATCGCGCGAATCTTCGGCGCGCCCGACAAGGTGCCCGCCGGCAGAATCGCCCGCAGCGCGTCCATCGCGGTCAGGCCGGCCTTCAATTCGCCGGTGACGTTGGAGACGATGTGCATCACGTTGGAGTAGCGCTCGATGACCATCTTCTCGGTCAACTTCACCGAACCGATTTCCGAGACGCGCCCGGTGTCATTGCGGCCCAGGTCGATCAGCATGAGGTGCTCGGCGATTTCCTTGTCGTCGCTGAGCAGCTCTTCTTCGAGCGCCAGGTCCGCTTCCTCGGTCGCGCCACGCGGGCGGGTACCGGCGATCGGGCGCACGGTGATCAGGTTGTCTTCGACGCGCACCAGCACTTCCGGCGAACTGCCGACGACGTGGAAGTCGCCGAAGTTGAAGAAGTACATGTACGGCGTCGGGTTGAAGCAACGCAGCGCGCGGTACAGGTCGATCGGCGCGGCCTTGAAGTCGATGGACATGCGTTGCGACGGCACCACCTGCATGCAGTCGCCGGCGAGGATGTATTCCTTGATGGTATCGACCGCCCGCTCGTAGTCATCCTGGGTAAAGCTGGAGCGGAACACCGGGTCGGCCGCCGGCGGACGGCGCAGGTCCAGGCCGCGACGCGGGGTGATCGGCTGGCGCAGTTTTTCCAGCAGGGCTTCGAGGCTGGCCAGGCCTTGCTCGAACGCATCGCTCTGGGCGGGGTCGGCCAGCACGATTGCATGCATCTTGCCGGCGAGGTTGTCGAACACCACCACGGCGTCGGAGACCATCAGCAGAATGTCCGGAACGCCCAATGGATCGGGGTTCGGGCATTTACCCAGGCGTTTTTCCACATAACGCACGCAGTCGTAGCCGAAATACCCGACCAGGCCGCCGTTGAAACGCGGCAGCCCAGGGATGGTCGGCACGTTGTAGCGCGCCTTGAAGGTTTCGACGAAGGCCAGTGGGTCTTCGACGTCATGGCTTTCGATCTCGACGCCGTCATGGGTGATGCTGACGTGATGGTCGTACACGCGCATGACGGTGCGGCACGGCAGGCCGATGATCGAGTAACGGCCCCACTTCTCGCCGCCCTGTACCGATTCAAGCAGGTAGGAGTTGGGCGCGTCGGCCAGCTTCAGGTAGATCGACAGCGGCGTGTCGAAGTCGGCCAGGGTTTCGCAGGCCAGGGGGATACGGTTGTAGCCGGCAGCGGCCAAGCGCAGGAATTCTTCGCGGATCATGAGGTGCCTCGTGGCATGAGGGTCTAACGGTCAGGTGTGCAAACGTGCCGCAGCGCGGCCAGGATTCAGTCAGGCGCGCCAACGCCAGCGGGCCAGGGCCTTGATAACTTTCATCCAGAGTTTGCGAGTGACTACCACGATGGTATTTCCAGAAGGGGATGGATCGGTGTCGGCCAACGTTATCTCAGCGCCCGCTCCCAAGCAACCGGGGATTAGTCGGCGCAGGTCATCAATTACCAGCGCGGGCGACTCTTCGGCGATCGGCCGACCGTGGTTATAGCCGTAACTCAAGGCCACGCACTGCACGCCCGCCGCCTTGGCCGCCAGCACATCGCTGCGCGAATCGCCGACAAACAGCGACTGGGACGCCGGGATATTGGCCATTTTCATCACGAAAAACAGCGCCGCCGGGTCGGGTTTCTTCTGCAGCAAGGTATCGCCACCGATGATCCAGCGGAAATAACGGCCGATTTTCATCTGGTCCAGCAACGGCGCGACGAAGCGCTCCGGCTTGTTGGTGATCAGGGCCATTTCCACGCCCTGCTTGCTCAGCCATTTGAGGGTGTCGCGCACGCCGGGGTACACCACGGTCAGTTCGTGGTGGTCTTCATAGGCGAGGTTGAACAATTCCAGGGCATGTTCGGCCTCGACATCATCGACCCCCTCGGCCTCGATGTGGTTGGCCAGCGCCCGGCGTACCAGTACTTGCGCGCCGTTGCCGACCCATTTGCGCACCGACTCGATGCCGACCGGCTTGCGCCCCAGCTTGAGCAGCATCTCGTCCACCGCCGCCGCCAGGTCCGGCACCGAGTCGATCAACGTACCGTCCAGATCGAACATCACCAGCCGTGGCAGTTTGCCGGGGAACAGCCGCTCGAAGCCGCTCATGGACGCGCCAGCGCCAGTTCCGCACGCATCTTGGCGATGACGTCCTGGTAGTTCGGCGCATTGAAGATCGCCGAGCCGGCGACAAAGGTGTCGGCGCCGGCGGCAGCGATTTCGCGGATGTTGTTGACGTTGACCCCGCCGTCGATTTCCAGGCGGATCTCACGCCCCGAGGCATCGATCAGCGCACGGGCTTCGCGCAGCTTGTCGAGGGTGCCGGGGATGAACTTCTGCCCGCCGAAACCTGGGTTGACGCTCATCAGCAGCACCATGTCGACTTTGTCCATCACGTACTTGAGCACGTCCAGCGGGGTGGCCGGGTTGAACACCAGGCCCGCCTTGCAGCCGCCTTCGCGGATCAGTTGCAGGGTGCGGTCGACGTGCAGCGAGGCTTCCGGGTGGAAGGTGATGTAAGTCGCGCCCGCTTCAATGAAGTCCCCGACGATGCGGTCTACCGGGCTGACCATCAGGTGCGCGTCGATCGGCGCGGTGACACCGTACTTGCGCAACGCCGCGCAAACCATCGGGCCGATGGTCAGGTTGGGGACGTAGTGGTTGTCCATGACATCGAAGTGGACGAAGTCGGCACCGGCGGCCAACACGTTGTCCACTTCCTCACCCAGACGGGCAAAGTCGGCGGAGAGAATCGATGGAGCGATAACGAAGGGCTGCATGACGCACCTTTTTTGAGCTAAATCACAATGGCGCGCATTGTATACCTCATGCTTTGCCCAGCGCACCGTGACCTAACTCAACGGCTAGTACGCCGCCCGATAGATTTTCTCGATATCGGCAGCGCTGAGTTGGCGCGGATTGTTGCACATCAGGCGCTCGATGCCCGCCGCTTCCACGGCCATCGCGGCGAGTGCGTCTTCGGGGATGCCGAAGCTGCGCAGGCCCGACGGGATCTCCACCGCGGCGCACAGTCGCGTCATCGCCTCGACCGCCTGGTCGGCGGATTCATTGACGCTCAGGCCGGTGACATTCACGCCCATGGCCTGGGCAATGTCCTGCATGCGTTCGACACACGCCAGCTTGTTCCAGTGCATGACATACGGCAGCAACAGCGCATTGCTCACGCCATGAGCGATATTGAAGCGCCCGCCCAGCGGATACGCCAACGCATGCACCGCGCCGACCCCGGCGTTACCGAACGCCATCCCGGCCATCAGGCTGGCGGTGGCCATGTCGTCGCGGGCCTGCAGGTTGGCCGGGTTGGCGTAAGCCTTGGGCAACGCCTTGGCAATCAGCTTGATCGCGCCGATGGCCAAGGCATCGGTAATCGGCGAGGCGTTCAGCGACAGGTAGGACTCAATGGCATGCACCAGCGCATCCACGCCACTGGCGGCGGTGACGCTGCGCGGGCAGGTCAGGGTCATCTGCGGGCTGATGAGTGCGACGTCCGGCAGCAGGAAGTCACTGACGATGCCCTTTTTCAGTTGCGCGGCCTTGTCGGAGAGGATCGCGACGTTGGTCACTTCCGAGCCGGTGCCGGCCGTCGTGGGAATGGCGATCAGCGGCGGGCCCTTGCGCGGCACCTGATCGACACCGAACAGGTCCGCCAGCGCGCCGTGGTATCCGGCATAGGCCGCCACGCTCTTGGCGATATCGATCGCACTGCCGCCGCCCAGGCCGATCAGGCCGTCATGCCCGCCTTCGCGGTAGGCGCGCATGCAATCTTCGACAATGGCGATTTCCGGGTCGGGCAGCACCCGGTCGAAGATCTCGTAGGAGCGCTCGCCCAAATGCGCCAGCGCCAGCGCCACGGTGCCGGACTTGACCAGCGCGGCATCGGTGACGATCAGCGGGTTGTCGACATCCAGCCGCGTCAACTCTGCGGCCAATTGCTCGATGGCGCCGGCGCCAGTCAACAGTTTGTGGGCGATCTTGAATGAGGAAGTACTCATGTGCGCGGCCTCTTGTCGATTGTGGGCTGGCACAAGAGTAGCTGACGGAGATCGGTTGTCTTCCATTCAACAGCTGAATGGTCACAGAGCCGATTGTGGGAGGGGGCTTGCCCCCTCCCACATTTAGACCTGGGCGGTGCGCAACTTCTCGCTACGGCCGCGCAGCCATTCCAGGGTCAGCAGCAGCAACACCGAGAAAGCAATCAGCAAGGTCGCCGCGGCGGCAATCGTCGGGCTGAGGTTTTCGCGGATACCGCTGAACATCTGGCGCGGCAGGGTCGCTTGCTCGGGGCCGGCGAGGAACAGCGTCACCACCACTTCGTCGAACGAGGTGGCAAACGCGAACAGCGCCCCGGAAATCACCCCCGGCGCGATCAGCGGCAAGGTCACCCGGCGAAACGCGGTCAACGGCGATGCCCCCAGGCTGGCCGCTGCCCGCACCAGGTTATGGTTGAAACCCTGCAAGGTCGCGGACACCGTGATGATCACAAACGGCACGCCCAATACGGCGTGGACCACAATCAGCGAAAAGAAACTGTTACCCAGCCCCAGCGGCGCGAAGAACAGGTAACTGGCCACGCCGATGATCACCACCGGCACCACCATCGGCGAAATCACCAGGGCCATCACCAGCGCCTTGCCGGGGAAATGCCCACGGGTCAGGCCGATCGCCGCCAACGTGCCGAACACCATGGCCAGCACGGTGGCCGCCGGGGCGACGATGACGCTGTTCTTCAGCGCCCGCATCCATTCGGCCGAGGCGAAAAAGTCCTGGTACCAGTGCAGCGAGAAGCCTTGCAGCGGGTACACCAGGAAGCTGCCGCTGTTGAACGACAGCGGGATGATCACCAGCACAGGCAGAATCAGGAACAGCAGGATCAAGCCGCAGAGGATCCGCAAGCTGTAGAACCACACCCGCTCCACGGGCGACATATAAGGGCTCAGCATCGCAAGGTCTCCTTAGCTCAGGCGCAGGCGGCTGGCGCCCACCAGCCGGTTGTAGATCAGGTACAGCAGCACGGTGGCCAGCAGCAGCAAGCCGCCCAACGCGGTCGCCATGCCCCAGTTGATGCTGGTGTTGGTGTAGAAGGCCACGAAGTAGCTGACCATCTGGTCGTTCGGGCTGCCCAGCAAGGCCGGGGTGATGTAGTAACCAATCGCCAGGATGAACACCAGCAGGCAGCCTGCGCCCACACCGGCGTAGGTTTGCGGGAAGTACACGCGCCAGAAGCTGGCGAATGGGTGACAGCCCAGGGAAATCGCGGCGCGCATGTAAGTCGGCGAGATGCCTTTCATCACGCTGTAGATCGGCAGAATCATGAACGGCAGCAGGATATGCACCATGGAGATGTAGACCCCGGTGCGGTTGAACACCAGCTCCAGCGGCTTATCGATCAGGCCCATGCCCATCAGCGCGCTGTTGATCAGGCCACCGGACTGCAGCAGCACGATCCACGCCGCCACGCGCACCAGGATCGAGGTCCAGAACGGCAGCAGCACCAGAATCATCAGCAGGTTGCTTTGCCGTGCCGGCAGGTTCGCCAGCAGGTAGGCCAGCGGATAGGCCAACAGCAGGCAGACAAAAGTGATCACCAGGCCCATCCAGAAGGTGCGGGCGAAGATGTCCAGGTAGATCGCCTGGTCCGGCGTGGCCGGGGCCACTTCGCCGAGGTCGTCGATACGGTGATCGACGGCCGCCAGCAGATAGTACGGCGTCAGGCTGCTGGTATTGCGCCGGATCGCCTGCCAGTACGCCGGGTCGCCCCAGCGTTCGTCGAGGGTTTCCAACGCTTCTTTATAAGAGGCCGGCGCTTCGGTAAACGGCAGCGCCCGCGCGGTTTTGGTCAGCAGGCTGCGATAGCCGGCCAGTTCCATGTTCAAGCGTTTCGACAGATCGCCGAGGGTCTGGTTCTTGCGCGCTTCGCCAAGGTCTTCGCTGAGCGCCTGGTACACCGGCTCGCCAGGCAAGCCGCGACCGTCCCAGGTCTTCACCGCCACCACCGTGCGCGGCAGGCCGCCCACGACTTCCGGGTTGCCGACACTTTTGTACAACAGCGCAACGATCGGCACCAGGAACACCAGCAGCAAAAACAGCACCAGCGGCGCAATCAAGGCCTGGGCCTTCCAGCGATTAAGCCGCTCGGCACGCGCCAGGCGCTGCTTGAGGGTGGGGCTGTTGACCTCGGTCGAGGGAACGGCGATGGCCATGGCTAACTCCGAAACTTGAAAATGAATGCACTCTGCCAAACGCAGCAGATCCCCTGTGAGAGGGGGCAAGCCCCCTCCCACATGGAGTTACTTGGCAGCCCAGGAATTGAAGCGCTGCTCAAGTTGCTCGCCGTTATCCGCCCAGAAGCTCACATCGATCTGCACCTGGTTGGCGATGTTCTCAGGCGTGGTCGGCATGTCTTTCAAGACGTCTTTGGCCAGCAGCGGTACAGCTTGGGTGTTGGCCGGGCCGTAAGCGATGTTTTCCGAGTAGATCTTCTGCTGCTGCGGCTGCACCGAGAAGGCGATGAACTTCTTCGCCGCTTCTGCGCGATCCTTGGCCAAGCCTTTTGGAATAGCCCACGCGTCGAAGTCGTAGATGCCACCGTTCCAGACCACTTTCAGGTTGCTCTCTTTCTGTACGGCAGCGATGCGACCGTTGTAGGCCGAGCTCATCACTACGTCACCCGAGGCGAGGTACTGCGGCGGTTGCGCGCCGGCTTCCCACCACTGGATCGACGGTTTGAGTTCGTCGAGCTTTTTGAACGCACGGTCCTGGCCGTCTTTGCCGGCCAGCACTTTGTACACATCCTTCGGCGCCACGCCGTCAGCCATCAACGCGAATTCGAGGGTGTATTTGGCACCCTTGCGCAGGCCGCGCTTGCCAGGGAATTTCTTGGTGTCCCAGAAGTCCGCCCAACTGGTCGGCGCGCTGCTCAGCTTGTCAGCGTTGTAGGCGAGTACGGTCGACCACACGAAGAAGCCCACGCCGCATGGCTGGATCGCGCCTTTGACGTAGTCAGCGCTGTTGCCGAACAGTTTCGGGTCCAGCGGCTCGAACATGTCTTCGTCGCAACCACGGGACAGTTCCGGCGACTCCACTTCCACCAGGTCCCAGGACACGCTCTTGGTGTCGACCATGGCCTTGATCTTGGCCATCTCACCGTTGTACTCGCCGGCGACGATTTTGCCGTTGCCCGCACTTTCCCACGGTGCATAGAAAGCCTTGACCTGTGCGGCCTTGTTCGCGCCACCAAAGGACACGACCGTCAGATCCGGGCCGGCCATGGCCTGGGTCGCGCCGATCAAGCCGATCGCCAGTGCGGAATACTTAAGGGATCTCAACATTGTTGTTCTCTCCACGTGCAGGGTTGGTGAAGCCATGGGGGCGATTATTTCGCCTCTAGAAGTGGGTCGAGTGCGCGAACGTGCTCGACTTGCCAGCCAATCGGTACCACGTCGCCGACCGCCAGTGCCGGGTCCAGCTCGGCGATCGGTTGTTTCACAAAAAAATCAGTCATGCCGCAGACTTCCAGGCGCACGCGCACGTGGTCGCCCAGGTAGACAAAT
The DNA here is from genome assembly GCF_002028325.1 of Pseudomonas veronii. NCBI lineage: Bacteria > Pseudomonadati > Pseudomonadota > Gammaproteobacteria > Pseudomonadales > Pseudomonadaceae > Pseudomonas > Pseudomonas veronii. Next base: position 6,237,536 of record NZ_CP018420.1, read on the forward strand.
TCCGCTACTCGCCCAGAGAAGCGGTTCACGCAACGTTCGCTGGAGCCATTGAGGCTGACGCGCTCAGGCCGCACCGACAAGGTCACCGGGCCGCCGACCTGGCCGACGTTCACCGCCAGCGCCTCGACTTTCTCGCCCCGCGCCAGTTCCACCACGCAGCGGTCGCCGGTGTGGCTGTGCAGGCGACCGTTGAGGCGGTTGTTTTCGCCGATGAAGTTGGCGACGAAGGTATTTTTCGGCTCTTCGTACAGGGTACGCGGCGCCGCGATCTGCTGGATCTCGCCCTGGTGGAACACGGCCACCCGGTCGGACATGGTCAAGGCTTCGCCCTGGTCGTGGGTCACATACACCACGGTCACGCCGAGGCGTTGGTGCAGGTGCTTGATCTCCATCTGCATGTGTTCGCGCAATTGCTTGTCGAGGGCGCCGAGGGGTTCGTCCATCAGCACCAGCTGCGGTTCGAACACCAGCGCCCGGGCCAACGCCACACGCTGTTGCTGGCCGCCGGAGAGTTGCGCCGGGTAGCGTTGGGCGAAGGCGTCGAGCTGGACCATGCTCAGCACGCGCTTGACCCGCTCGCTGATATCGGTCTTGCTCAACCCTCGCACCGACAGGGGAAACGCCAGGTTCTCGGCCACGGTCATGTGCGGGAACAACGCGTAGTTCTGGAACACCATGCCGATATCGCGCTTGTGCGGCGGCACGTGGTTGATGGCACGCCCGGCCAGCTGGATTTCGCCGGCAGTCGGCGTTTCGAAGCCGGCCAGCATCATCAGGCTGGTGGTCTTACCCGAACCCGACGGCCCTAGCAGGGTGAGGAACTCGCCCTTGCGAATCTCCAGGTTGAGGTCTTTGACGATCAGGTTCTCGCCGTCGTAGCTCTTCTGCACGCCACGAAAGCTGACCAGCACATCATTTGAATCCGCCTCGCTCATACCCGCACCTTTGTATTTTGGACTGCTGTGGCACAAGCGTAGTCCAGGGGCGGGGCCCCGAAAATCGGGGGCCAGGAGAGAATCACATCAGCCGGATGGAAGGTTGGGGGTAGGGAACGCCCTACAGCGATGGCGGGGATAGAACAGCGCCGCTATAAGCGCCAGCCTGCAAGCGCCGAGAACGGGCAAATGGCGCTCTGAAGGAGGTCGCAAACAGGCATGTCGTCAGAGCAGCTTGTGCTCCATGGCGTACTTCACCAGTTCGGCCAGGGAGGTGATATTGAGCTTTTGCATCAGGCGTGCCTTATGGGTGCTGATGGTCTTGCTGCTCAACGCCAGTTGCTGGGCGATGTCGTTGACGTTGGCGCCCTGGGCCAGGCGTTCGAACACCGAGAACTCGCGTTCCGACAGCAGCGAATGCAAAGGTCGCGAATCGGTCAGGCCGACCTCGAAGACCATGCGATCGGCCAGGTCCGGGTCGATATAGCGCCCGCCAGCCGCGACCTTGCGAATCGCCATCAAGAGCAGGGCCGGGTCGCTGTCCTTGGTGGCATAACCGGCCGCGCCTACCTTCAAGGCCCGCGCGGCCATCTGCGCTTCATCGTGCATCGACAGCACCAGGATCGCCGGCGGATTGCTCAGCGCACGAATCCGCGCGATGGCTTCCAGGCCGTTGACGCCAGGCATCGAGATATCCAGCAACACCACCTCGCAAGGCACATGGCGCAAGGTCTCCAGCAACTGCTCGCCATTGCCCGCCTCGCCCACCACCAGCAAGTCTTTGGCCAGGCCGATCAATTGCTTGATGCCTTCACGCACGATGGTGTGGTCTTCGGCTACCAGTACACGGATCACAGGGGTTTCCTCTTATTGTTATGCATCCAATGGCACCGTCACACTCAGGGTGGTGCCCTCCCCCGGCTGGCTGTCCAGGTTCAACTGCCCGCCCATGATCAGCACGCGCTCACGCATGCCGACCAGGCCGAACGACACCGGGCGCCCCTTGGCCTCGATGAAACCGACGCCGTCGTCGCTGATGGTCAGCCGCAGTTGCTTGCCCTCCACCGCCAGGGTCAGCTCGACAGTATGCGCCTGGGCATGGCGCATCACATTGGTCAGCGCCTCCTGCAGGATACGGAACAGGCCGATGGCCTTGGCATCGCTCAAGGCCGGCAGGTTATCCGGGACTTGCACCAGGCAGGGAATCTGCGTGCGCGCTTCGAAGCGCCGCGCCTGCCACTCGATGGCCGAGGCGATCCCGGCGTCGAGAATCGGCGGGCGCAACGCCGTGGCCACGTCGCGCACCAATTGAAACAGTTGGGCGATCAGGCGTTTCATGCTGTTCAAGCGCTCGTTCAGGCCAGGGTCCAGTTGCGCATAGGCCAGCTCGCACATGGAGGTTTCCAGCTTGAGTACGGTGAGCATTTGCCCGAGTTCGTCGTGTACTTCGCGGGCGATGCGCGCCTTTTCTTCTTCACGCACGGTTTCCAGGTGCGCCGACAGTTCGCGCAACTGCGCTTCGCTTTGCAGCAACGCAGCCACATAACGGCGACGCTCAGTGACGTCATTGAGGTAGACCACCAGGTATTCGCCATCGGCAAACCGCAGAAAGCTCAACGACACCTCGGCCGGCAGGATGCTGCCGTCTGCGCGCAGGCAGTCGGCGGCGAAATGCTGTGGGCCCTCTTCGCTGGCACGCGCGCGTTTCCACAGGTTCAGCCAACGGTCCATGCTCAGGCTCGGGTCGAAATCGGCCAGCGGACGCTCGATCAGCGCGCCGGGGCCATAACCGAGCATGGTTTCCGCCGCCAGGTTGGCGTAGCGCACATGGCTGTCCCAATTGACCCAGAGGATGCCGACGGTACTTTGATCGATGGAAAACTGCGTCAGGCGCAGCGCTTCGGCACCGGCGGCGCGTGCGGCGCTTTCTTCGCGAGCGGCGAGCAGCTTGTGTTCCAGCACTCGTTGCTGGCGACGCTGCCAGAACACCACCGCCAGGCTGGCGAGCAGCAGCAACCCCAGCAGCAGGCTGAGGTTTTGCCACAGGCCGGGAGACTCAGACAGACGCGGGTATTTGGGTTGCAGCCAGCGGTTGTGCAACTGGTCCAGATCGCGGGCGGGGATGGCGCGCAACGCGCTTTCCATGATGCCAGACAGTTCCGGCCAGTCGCGGCGGGTCGCCACCCGCAGCAATTGCGGCAAGCCGATATCACCGACCACCGCCAGCCCGGAGAACTCAGGCTCGCCCGACAAGCGGCTCAGTTGCGCCTCATCCACCACGGCGTAACGCGCCTGCTGACTGACCAGCAACTGCAAGGCCTGGCGCTCCATGGGCACGCCTTGCAGGTTGAGACCGGGATAGGTGCTGCGCAGGTAATCGGCCACGGCGCTGGGCATACGCACGGCGACGCGGGAATGTTCGTCGAGTTTTTCCAATTCCACCGCACCGCCGCCCTCACGCACACCGACGATACGCTGGGGCACGCGCATGTACGGGTCGGTGAACAACCACAGGCGCAAACCGGCCGGGGTTTGCTGCAGACCGGGGGCGATGTCCACCTCGCCGTCGCGCAGGGCGGCTTCCAGTTGCTCCTGAGTGGGGAAATTGCGCCACGTCAGCTCGATGTTCAGGGCCTTGGCCAGCCATTGCATCAACTCGACATTGGCCCCCGACAAACGCTGCAGGCGCCGGTCGTATTGCGCATACGGCGCCTGCAAGACCAGCCCCACCCGCAACTCCGGGTGCTGCGCCAGCCATTCGCGTTGCGGCACAGAGAGCTGCGCTTGCGCAGCGACAGGCACGGGCGCGGCCCCCGCCATCAAGGCAAAGCACATACAGCCGATAACCAGCAGACAGCGAAAACCCATGATCCACGTCTCACATCACTGACAAATACTGACCAACCCATTAGGCTGCTGGAATCACTTCTGGCCGGGAATTAACGATGCCCTATCGAAACCGTTCGGCACTGCCAGCATTGTGCCTGTCACTCCTCTTTACCGCCGTCTTTTCTGCCCAGGCCGCCGACGCGCCTGCGCCGGTTGCGGAAAAACCGCTCGAACGCCAGCCCCTGCCGGAGCGGAGCCGGGAAGAAGCCAGCGCCCTCGAACGCCAGATCCCACGCGAAGAACAGCAACAGCTGCAGGCCGGCAGCGATTCATTCCTGGCCCTGTGGAAACCGGCCAACAGCGCCGAAGCCGAAGGCGTGGTGATTATCGTACCTGGCGCGGGTGAAAATGCTGACTGGCCGCAAGCAATTGCACCATTGCGGCGTAAATTGCCGGATGCCGGCTGGGGCACCCTCAGTCTGTCACTCCCGGACGTGAACCTGGACACCTTGCCACCACGGGTGATCGAAGCGCCCAACGCGGCCGTCGACACCAGCAGCAAAGACGGCAGCACCGCCGCCAAACCGATCGAGCAAGCCGCCAGCGCGGAAGCCGAAGGCACCGACCCGGCCGTGGTGCCGGGTGCGGACGAACAGGACAAGACCGATGCCAAGCGTATCTTCGAGCGCATCGATGCCGCCGTCGCTTTCGCCCAGACCCAAGGCGCCCGCAGCGTCGTGCTGCTTGGCCATGGCAGCGGCGCCTGGTGGGCCGCGCGGTACTTGAGCGAGAAACAACCGAGCCAGGTGCAGAAGCTGGTGATGGTGGCGGGCAAGGCCCCCGTGGGTCGCCAACCGGACCTGCAACAACTCGCCCCGGGCTTGAAAGTCCCCACGGCGGATGTCTTCTACCAGGACCTCGCCCAGGACCGGAACACCGCACGGGAGCGCGCCCAAGCCGCCAAACGCTTGAAGAATGGCGGCTACAAGCAAGTGTCGCTCAAGACCTTGCCCGGCAACAGTTCGGCCGAGCAGGAGCAGTTGTATCGGCGGGTGCGCGGGTGGTTGAGCCCAGAGCCAAAAGACAGCTGAGCGCCCGCGCCCAAATGGGATGACTAGCGGAAATCCCGCCGCTCGCGAATCAACGTATAGGCGTTATGCAGTTCGCGGGTTCGCTCGGTGGCCTCACGCACTTGCGCGGGGCTGGCGCCGCTACCGGCGATCTTGTCTGGATGGTGGCGGCTGAGCAGGCGGCGGTAGGCGCGCTTGATCGCCGAGGGCTCGGTGGTGCTGGTCACCCCCAGAATCCGCAACGCCTCCTGATACGCGGCGCCACGGCTGGCCACCGGCTTGCGCTCCGGCGCGTAATCGGCGGCCAGCGCCTGAAGCTGTTGCGGCGTCCAGCCCAACCACTTGCCCCACAAGTTGATCAAGTCGCGCTCGGCATCATCCGCGCGGCCATCCGCCCAGGCCATGCGCCAACAGGCGCGCAACACGCCTTCTGACGCATGGGGCTGGGACTTGAGGACGCGCAGGTAGGCGCGCACCCGGTCAGAGCCGGATTTACCGCGGTTGAACGCCGCAATCGCCCGACGCTGGGCCGGTTCGGTCATGTCCAGCGCGCGCATTTCCTGGCGTGCCTGCTGGATATGCCCGTCCGCCACGCGGCCATTGCTTTTGGCCAGGCGGCCCAGCAGCACAAACAACAGTTCGTCATTGCGCAATGCCGGGCGCCCGCCCAGGCGCTCACGCAACTGTGCCCAGCTGTGCAGTTGCAGGCGGCGATCCAGCGCCTGCCCGAGCAAGGCTCCCAACAAGGCCCCCGGAATACTGGCAATGGCAAAGCCAGCCCCGGCGCCGATCAGCGTCCCAGGCCACAACATCTTAGCGCCCCGCTGTCAGCAGGGTTTCGACTTGCGCCAGGCGCTCCAGCGTGCCGACATCGATCCAGCGTCCCGTCATGTGTTCTCCCGTTACTTGACCTTGCGCCATGGCCGCGCGCAACAGCGGCGCCAGCTTGAAGGCACCGGTGCTGCAACCCGCGAACAACTTGGGGTCGAGCACTGATATGCCACTGAAGGTCAGGTTATCGGCACCGGGCGCCGCATCATGAAGCACACCATGATCCAGGTGGAAATCCCCGCCCGAGGGGTGATGCGCCGGGTTATCGACCATCACCAAGTGGGCCAGGCCCTGGAGCGGGCGCTGGAGTTGGGCGAAGTCGTAATCGGTCCAGATATCGCCATTGACCACCAGAAAGGGCTCATCCCCCAGCAACGGCAGCGCCTGGAAAATCCCGCCGCCGGTTTCCAACGGTTCGCCCTCGGGGGAGTAGCGGATGCGCAGGCCAAACTGCGCACCGTCGCCCAGGTAGTTTTCAATCTGCTGGCCGAGCCAGGCATGGTTGATCACGACATCGGTGAACCCGGCCCTGGCCAGCGCCTCCAGGTGATACTCGATCAGGCGTTTGCCGCCCGCCTGCACCAGCGGCTTGGGCGTGTGCAAGGTGAGCGGGCGCATCCGCTCGCCTTTGCCGGCCGCCAGGATCATCGCCTTCATACGCTCGCCTCGGCGGGTTGGCGCAGGCTGGCCAGCAGCTCCGCCAGTTCGCCCAACTCCGGACGGTCCGCCAGTACCCCTTCTATATAGGCAAAGAAGCGCGGCACGTCGGCCAGGTAGCGTGGCTTGCCGTCGCGGTGGCAGATACGCGCGAAAATACCGATCACCTTGAGGTGACGCTGCACGCCCATCAGGTCGCTGGCGCGCAGGAAGTCATCGAAATCCGCCTGCACCGGGATGCCCAGGGTTATGGCGCGCTGCCAATAACCGCGCTGCCATTCGCGCACGCGGGCCTGGGGCCAACTGAGGAACGCGTCCTTGAACAGGCAGGTGATGTCGTAGGTCACCGGGCCGTAGACCGCGTCCTGGAAATCCAGCACGCCGGGGTTCGGTGCGCTGATCATCAGGTTGCGCGGCATGTAGTCGCGGTGTACCAGCACTTTCGGCTGGGCCAGGGCGCTGTCGATCAGGCGCTCGCTGACACGCTGCCAGAGCGCCTGCTGGTGCGCGTCGAATTCGATCCCCAGGTGTCGGCGCACGTACCATTCGGGGAAGAGTTCCAGCTCGCGGCGCAGTAAAGCGACGTCATAGCTGGGCAGCGGCGCGTCCATCGGCAACTGCTGGAAAGCCAGCAAGGCGTCGATGGCATCGGCGAACAATTGATCGGCATTTTGCTCGTCAATCACGTCCAGATAGGTTTTTCTGCCCAGGTCGTTGAGCAAAAGAAAGCCGCGCGGCAAATCTTCTGCATAAATTTTTGGCACATTGATTGCCGATTTCGCCAGTAAATCGGCGATATCGACGAAAGGTTTGCAGTTTTCCTGGGGGGGTGGAGCGTCCATCACCACGAAAGTATGCGCCCCGCCTTCCCAGCGGAAGTAGCGCCTGAAACTCGCGTCGCTACTGGCCGCGGTCAATGTGGCCGGGGGTACGACGCCCCAATCCTGAGCGTTGAAGAGGATCGGCAACTGCTCATCCAGCCAGACTTTCAGCTGTTGTAAACGTAGATCTTGCTCGGGCATTACAAGGGTCTCCGACGGCGCTAGCCGTCAAGCGGGTCATGCTTTATTATCACGCATCTTTTTCAGACCATCGAGAGGCGTGCGGCCCACACCGCGGGCAGATGGCACGCAGGAAGCCCGGACTAATAAGATGGCATTGAAATCCCCCGCGTTTCGTAGAAAATTTCCGTTGCTGGTAACCGGCAGTCTGCTGGCCATGCAACCTTTCGCCACCTCATTCGTGGTCGCCGCGGAACAGTATGACTGCTCAGTCTCTGCTTCGGGTGCCTGGGATTGCGCGCCGAAAACCGCCGCCGCCCCATTGCCACCGCGCCCGGTGCACGACGGTGCAGCCGTCAGCTCGGCCAACGGCACGGCGCAAGCCAACGCTGAAGGCGGCACCGAGGCCGAGCCGAAGACCATGCTGGTCACCGAATCCAAGGGCCGTGGCCTGCGTTCGCGCAGCGCCGACTACAGCCACTTGGACTGGGTGCCTCGCGAGAAGCTGACCGCCGCCCAACTGGCGGAAACCGGTCCTTATTGCTCCGGCGCGTACATCGAGCCGATTCGTCCTGGCATGAACGACAAGACGAACCAGAGCGATGCGCCGACCTTCATCGGCGCCAAGGCCTCGCGTTACGAGCAGGAACAGCAGGTCGCGACCCTGGCCGGTGACGTCGTCATGCGCCAGGGCAGCATGCAGCTGGAGTCTGAAGAAGCCAGCCTGTACCAGGCCGAGAACCGTGGCGAGCTGAACGGCAACGTCCGCCTGCGCGACAACGGCGCCCTGATCGTCGGCGACCACGCCCAGGTCCAGCTCGATACCGGCGCGGCACAGATCGACAACGCCGAATACGTGATGCACAAGTCACGCATCCGCGGTAACGCGCTGTACGCCAAGCGCGCCGAAAACGCGATCATCCGTCTCAAGGACGGTACGTACACCACCTGTGAGCCAGACAGCAACGCCTGGCAGCTCAAGGGCAACAACATCACGTTGAACCCGGCCACCGGTTTCGGTACGGCCACCAACGCGACGTTGCGGATCAAGAACATCCCGATCCTGTATACCCCTTACATCTATTTCCCGATCGACAACCGTCGTCAATCCGGCTTCCTGCCGCCGAGCTTCAGCACCGGCAGCGAGACTGGCTTTACGCTGGTGACGCCGTACTACTTCAACCTGGCACCGAACTACGACGCCACGTTGTACCCGCAATACATGACCAAGCGCGGCTTGTTGATGGAAGGCGAATTCCGCTACCTCACCAAATCCAGCGAAGGCCAGTTCGGCGGCGCGTACCTGAACGACGACAGCAACGAACGCAACAAGCAGACCGATTACGAAAAAACCCGTTATATGCTCAATTGGCAGCATAAGGGCGGGCTGGATTCGCGCCTGACGACTCAGGTGGATTACACCAAGATCAGTGATCCTTACTACTTCCAGGATTTGAAGTCGTATGAAGAGGGGGTTCAGAGTCGGGATTACCTGAATCAGCAAGGGTCTGTGACTTATCGAGGCGATTCTTACCAAGCGCGCGTGAACGTCCAGGCTTATCAGCTGGCAACGATCTCTCAGATCACGCCGTATGATCGCTTGCCGCAGATCACTTTCAATGGTGCGCTGCCGTATCATCCAGGCGGGCTGAACTTTACCTATGAGACCGAAGCGGTTAGGTTTGAGCGTAGCCTGGAAAAGGGCACGTTTACTGATGAGAATGGTCTCGAGTCGGCTCGGCTGGACACCTACGTCAGAGGCCTGACCCGTGCAAACGGTACTCGCTTGAACGCGGCCCCCGCCGTCGACTACCCGATGAACTGGACCTACGGCTTTATTACGCCGAAGTTGAAGTACGTCTACACCAAGTACGACCTCGACCTTGACGGTTTGGGCAAGTCGCAAATGGTTACAGACGGTCAGACGTTCAAGAGCTCACAAGATCGCGCGGTGCCAATTACCAGCGTCGACAGCGGTCTGTACTTCGACCGCAACACCAACTGGTTCGGCAAAGACTACCGCCAAACCCTCGAGCCGCGTGCGTTCTACCTTTATGTACCGAATAAAGACCAGAGCGACATCCCGGTTTTCGACACCAGCGAATACTCGTTCAGCTACGCCTCGCTGTTCCGTGACAACCGCTTCAGCGGCACCGATCGGATCGGCGATGAGAACAAGCTGTCCCTGGGCCTCACCAGCCGCTGGATCGAAGAGAACGGCTTCGAACGCCAACGCATCAGCGTCGGCCAGGCCCTGTACTTCAAGGACCGCGAAGTTCAACTGCCCGGCATCGTGACAGCCGACCGCGCCGACTCCCAGAGCGACGTTTCGCCGATCGCGCTGGACTACGAGTTCCGCTTCAACCGCGACTGGCGCGCCACTGCCGATTACAACTGGGACACGGAAAGCCACGCCCCACGTTCCGGCAGCGCGATGTTCCACTACCAGCCGGAAGACAACCCGAACAAGATCGTCAACCTCGGTTATCGCTATCGCAACGACCAAGTGGTCTACAACCAGCTGACCGGCAAATGGCAGTTCGGTGGTGACTATAGCGTTCCGTCGGACACCGCGAACTATGTGAAGGATTACTACAAAATCCAACAACACGACTTCTCGATGATGTGGCCGATCATTCCTCAGTGGAACATGATTACCCGCTGGCAGTACGACTACGCCCGCAACCGTACCTTGGAAGCCTTCGGTGGTTTCGAGTACGACAACTGCTGCTGGAAACTGCGCGTCATCAACCGTTACTGGGTTTCCAACGACGAATACAGCCAGATCGCCCCGCTTAACGAAAAGGGTGACCACGGGCTCTTCTTCCAGATCGTCCTCAAAGGACTCGGCGGCCTGACCGGCGCCAAGGTAGAGAGCTTCCTCGACAAAGGCATTCAAGGTTATCGTGAACGTGAAGATCAAGCTTTCTGATTGTCTGCGCCCGCTCGTGCTGGGCGCGCTGTTCCTGGGTACCGCATCGGCGCATGCCGCGGTTCAACAGCTGGATAAGGTCGTGGCCATCGTCGATAACGACGTGATCATGCAGAGCCAACTGGACCAACGGGTCAAGGAAGTTCAGCAAACCATCGCCAAGCGTGGCGGTGGTGTGCCGCCTACCAGCGTCCTGGACCAACAGGTGCTGGAGCGCCTGATCGTCGAAAACCTGCAATTGCAGATCGGCGATCGTTCCGGCATCCGTATTTCGGACGAAGAACTGAACCAGGCTGTTGGCACGATCGCGCAACGCAACAACATGAGCATCGATCAGTTCCGCGCCGCCCTGGCCCACGACGGCCTGTCCTATGAGGACGCGCGTGACCAGATCCGCCGCGAAATGATCATCAGCCGTGTGCGTCAGCGCCGTGTGGCCGAGCGGGTTCAGGTATCCGAGCAGGAAGTGAAGAACTTCCTCGCATCGGACCTGGGCAAGATGCAGCTCTCCGAAGAACTGCACCTGGCCAACATCCTGATCCCGACCCCGGACAGCGCCAACTCTGAGCAGCTCAATGCAGCCGCCGCCAAAACCCAGGCTATCTATGATCGCCTGAAGGCCGGTGCCGACTTCGCCCAGATGGCAATCGCCCAATCCGGCAGCGACAACGCACTGGAAGGCGGCGATATGGGCTGGCGTAAAGCCGCTCAATTGCCACCGCCGTTCGACCGTGAGCTGAGTGCCATGGAAGTGGGAGGCATTACCCAGCCAGCCCGCACCCCAGGCGGCTTCATCATCCTCAAGTTGCTGGAACGTCGCGGCGGCGAGACCTCGCTGAAAGACGAAGTCCACGTTCGTCACATCCTGGTTAAACCAAGCGAAATCCGCACCGAAGCGCAAACCAAGGAACTGGCCCAGAAGATCTATGACCGCATCGAAAGCGGCGAAGACTTTGCCACCCTGGCCAAAAGCTTCTCGGAAGACCCAGGTTCAGCCCTCAACGGTGGCGACCTCAACTGGATCGACCCGAAAGCATTGGTGCCGGAGTTCCAGGAAGTGATGGCCAAGACCCCGCAAGGCGTACTGTCCAAACCGTTCAAGACGCAATATGGCTGGCATGTACTGGAAGTCCTTGGCCGCCGCGCCACCGACAACACCAGCCAGGCCCGCGAACAGCAAGCCCTGACCGTCCTGCGCAACCGCAAGTACGATGAAGAGCTGCAAACCTGGCTGCGTCAGATCCGTGACGAAGCCTACGTAGAAAACAAACTGCCAGGCGCCGAGCAAACAGGCACCAACCAGGCAAACCAGTGAAACCCCAGCGTTTCGCGGTGACACCCGGCGAGCCGGCCGGCATTGGTCCAGACCTGTGCCTGCTGCTCGCCTCGCAGCCCCAGCCACACCCCCTGATCGCCATTACCAGCCGCGACCTGCTCCTTGAGCGGGCCGCGCAACTGGGCGTGGCCGTCAAGCTGCTGGACGTTGCGCCGGGTAACTGGCCCGACCTGCCGGCTCCTGCGGGCAGCCTGTATGTATGGGATACCCCGCTGCAGGCCAAGGTGGTCGCCGGGCAACTGGACAAGGCCAATGCGGCCTTTGTGCTGCAAACCCTGACCCGTGCCGGGCAAGGGTGTATCGACGGCGACTTCGCCGGCATGATCACCGCCCCCGTACACAAGGGTGTGATCAACGAGTCCGGCATCGCCTTTTCCGGCCATACCGAATTCCTCGCCGAACTGACCCACACCCCCCAAGTCGTGATGATGCTGGCCACACATGGCCTGCGCGTCGCCCTGGTGACCACGCATTTGCCGTTGCGCGACGTCGCCGATGCCATCACCGTCGAACGCCTGGAGCGCGTCACGCGCATCCTGCATGCCGACCTGCAACAGAAATTCGGCATCGCCCAACCGCGCATCCTGGTCTGCGGGCTCAACCCCCACGCCGGTGAGGGCGGCCACCTGGGCCATGAAGAAATCGACATCATCGAACCCACCCTGGAGCGTCTGCGCCAAGACGGCATGGACCTGCGCGGCCCATTGCCCGCGGACACTCTGTTTACCCCCAAATATCTGGAGCACTGCGACGCAGTGCTGGCGATGTACCATGACCAGGGGCTGCCCGTGCTGAAATACAAAGGCTTCGGCGCCGCAGTCAACGTGACGCTGGGCCTGCCGATCATCCGCACTTCCGTCGACCATGGCACCGCCCTGGACCTGGCGGGCAGCGGCAAGATCGATACCGGCAGCCTGCGCGTGGCCCTGGAAACCGCCTATCAGATGGCCGAGACCCGTATATGACCGAGCATTACCAACACCGGGCGCGCAAGCGCTTCGGGCAAAACTTCCTGCACGACGCTGGCGTGATCGACCGCATCCTGCGCTCCATCCATGCCAAGCCCGAAGACCGTCTGCTGGAAATCGGCCCGGGCCAGGGCGCACTGACCCAAGGCCTGCTGGCCAGCGGCGCGCAACTGGATGTGGTTGAGCTCGATAAAGACCTGATCCCGATCCTCAATCAGCAGTTTGGCGGCAAGTCCAACTTCATCCTGCACCAGGGCGATGCGCTGAAGTTCGACTTCACCAGCCTCAATGCCGCGCCCAACAGCCTGCGGGTGGTGGGTAACCTGCCGTACAACATCTCCACGCCGCTGATCTTCCACCTGCTGAACAACGCAGGGATCATCCGCGACATGCACTTCATGCTGCAGAAAGAAGTGGTTGAGCGCTTGGCCGCCGGCCCTGGCGGCGGCGATTGGGGCCGCCTGTCGATCATGGTTCAGTACCACTGCCGCGTCGAACACCTGTTCAATGTTGGCCCGGGCGCGTTCAACCCGCCGCCGAAGGTCGATTCGGCCATCGTGCGCCTGGTGCCTCACGCCGTGCTGCCGCACCCGGCCAAGGATCACAAACTGTTGGAGCGCGTCGTGCGCGAAGCCTTCAACCAGCGCCGCAAGACCCTGCGCAATACGCTCAAAGCGCTGTTGAGCAACGCCGAGATCGAAGCCGCTGGCGTCGACGGCAGCCTGCGCCCGGAACAACTGGACCTGGCCGCATTCGTGCGCCTGGCCGACCAGCTTGCGATCCAGCCGCCGCCCGTCGCGGACTGAAGCCCACCCTGCACCAGGCCCGACAGCATGTCTGGCCTAGTGCCCGCCTCTTGGCCTAGACTGATCCGCATCTGCTGTCCTCCGCTTTTGCTTTTAAGGCCTCTTGCATGTCCGATCCTCGCTACCAGATCGACGTCAGCGTCGTTACCCGCTTCCTGGCGGACCAATCGCAACCTGAACACAACCGTTTCGCCTTTGCCTACACCATCACGGTGAAAAACAACGGGCTGGTGCCGGCCAAGCTGCTGTCACGCCACTGGGTGATCACCGACGGTGACGGTCAAGTGGAGGAGGTGCGGGGTGCCGGCGTGGTCGGCCAGCAACCGCTGATCGATATCGGCGCCAGCCATACCTACAGCAGCGGCACGGTGATGACGTCCAAGGTCGGCACCATGCAAGGCTCGTATCAGATGAAAGCCACTGACGGCAAACTGTTCGACGCGATCATCAAGCCATTTCGCCTGGCCGTGCCCGGAGCCTTGCACTGATGGCAACCTATGCGGTCGGCGACCTGCAAGGCTGCCTGCAACCCCTCAAGTGCCTGCTCGAACGCGTGGCCTTCGACCCAGCGAACGATCGCCTGTGGCTGGTAGGCGACCTGGTCAATCGTGGCCCCGAATCCCTGGAGACCCTGCGCTACTTATATGGCCTGCGCGATTCCCTGGTGTGCGTACTGGGCAACCACGACCTGCACCTGCTCGCGGCCGGCAGTAACATCGAGCGCCTGAAAAAGGCCGATACCCTGCGGGAAATCCTCGAGGCCCCGGATCGCACCGACTTGCTGGACTGGCTGCGCCGGCAAAAGATCATGCACTACGACGAACAGCGCGACATGGTGCTGGTCCATGCCGGCATTCCACCGCAGTGGACGCTGAAAAAAGCCCTCAAGTGCGCCGCCGAAGTCGAAAGCGCCCTGGCCGATGACAACCTGTACGTCGCCTATCTCGACGGCATGTACGGCAATGAACCGGTGAAATGGGACAACGACCTGACGGGCGTCGCCCGCCTGCGCGTGATCACCAACTATTTCACACGCATGCGCTTCTGCACCGCCGACGGCAAACTGGACCTCAAGAGCAAGGAAGGCGCCGACACCGCGCTGCCCGGCTACAAACCGTGGTTCGCCCACAAGGAACGCAAGACCCGCGACACGAAGATCATCTTCGGTCACTGGGCGGCCCTCGAAGGCAAATGCGATGAACCCGGCGTGTTCGCCCTCGACACCGGCTGCGTGTGGGGCGGCGCCATGACCCTGATGAACATCGACACCGGCGAGCGCCTGAGCTGCCAGTGCCCTTCCCCTCTTCCCGTGACCCCGTCGGTTGCCGCGAAGCGCTAGACGCCGCTTGCAGCCAAACCCAAGGAGCCCGCCATGAGCGAATTCAAACGTATCCCACCCGAACAAGCCCAGGCCCTGCGCGAACAAGGCGCGGTGGTGGTGGATATTCGTGATCCGCAGACCTACGCCCTGAACCACATCAAAGGCGCCCGGCACCTGGATAACCACAACATCGCCGATTTCATCCGCGCCGCCGACCTCGACGCGCCGGTGATCGTGGCCTGCTATCACGGCAATTCCAGCCAGAGCGCGGCCGCCTATCTGATCAGCCAGGGCTTCTCCGACGTCTACAGTCTGGACGGTGGCTTTGAGCTGTGGCGTACGACCTATCCTGCAGAAATTGCCTCCGGCGATTCGCAATAATTTTTTTCACACCCCGCCACCCCGCGTGACGCTTGGGCTTGCGCCGTTTCTGACGAACGGCGCACCCAAACTAATTGCGTATCCCTCCTTTACCTCGCGGATTCCGAACTATCCTTAAGCGCAGGCCATCCGAATCAGGGGAGAGCCGGTACACCGGCGTGCGGGTCATCGGTAGCGTTTCAGGGTGTTCTGGGGGGAAAACGGCCATTGGCGTTCGTCAATGACTGCCAGCATCGACTGATTGATCCGGCGTCGGCTCCACGTATCGAGCGAGGTGACGACGTCATGAGTATTTTTAGCCACTTCCAACAACGCTTCGAGTCCACGCAGCAGGAAGAACTCACACTGCAAGAGTATCTCGACCTGTGCAAGCGTGACCGCAGCACCTACGCGTCTGCCGCCGAGCGTTTGTTACTGGCGATTGGCGAGCCGCAGTTGGTGGACACCTCCAACAATTCGCGTCTGTCGCGAATCTTCTCGAACAAGGTGATCCGCCGCTATCCGGCCTTTGAAGACTTCCACGGCATGGAAGAATGCATCGACCAGATCGTCTCCTACTTCCGGCACGCCGCCCAAGGCCTGGAAGAGAAGAAACAAATCCTCTACCTGCTCGGCCCGGTTGGCGGCGGTAAATCGTCCCTGGCCGAAAAACTCAAACAACTGATCGAGAAAGTGCCCTTCTACGCCATCAAGGGTTCGCCGGTCTTCGAGTCGCCCCTGGGCCTGTTCAACGCCACGGAAGATGGCGCGATCCTCGAAGAAGACTTCGGCATCCCACGGCGCTACCTCAACACCATCATGTCGCCCTGGGCGACCAAGCGCCTGGCCGAGTTCGGCGGTGACATCAGCCAGTTCCGCGTGGTGAAACTCTACCCGTCGATCCTCAACCAGATCGGCGTGGCCAAGACCGAGCCGGGCGATGAGAACAACCAGGACATCTCGGCGCTGGTGGGCAAAGTCGATATCCGCAAACTGGAAGAATTCCCACAAAACGATGCCGACGCCTACAGCTACTCGGGCGCACTGTGCCGGGCCAACCAGGGCCTGATGGAATTCGTGGAGATGTTCAAGGCTCCGATCAAGGTCCTGCACCCACTGCTCACCGCCACCCAGGAAGGTAACTACAACAGTACCGAAGGCCTCGGCGCGATTCCGTTCACCGGGATCCTGCTGGCCCACTCCAACGAATCGGAATGGCACACCTTCCGCAACAACAAGAACAACGAAGCCTTCATCGACCGGATCTACATCGTCAAGGTGCCGTACTGCCTGCGGGTCAGCGATGAAATCAAGATCTACGACAAGCTGCTGTTCAACAGCTCCCTGGCCAAGGCCCATTGCGCGCCCGACACCTTGAAGATGCTCGCGCAATTCACCGTGCTGTCGCGCCTCAAGGAGCCGGAGAACTCGAATATCTATTCGAAGATGCGCGTGTACGACGGCGAAAACCTCAAGGACACCGATCCCAAGGCCAAGTCGATCCAGGAATACCGCGACACCGCCGGCGTGGACGAGGGCATGAACGGCCTGTCGACGCGCTTCGCGTTCAAGATCCTGTCCAAGGTGTTTAACTTCGACCCTCACGAGATCGCCGCCAACCCGGTCCACTTGCTCTATGTGCTGGAGCAGCAGATCGAACAGGAACAATTCCAGGCCGAAACCCGCGAACGCTACCTGCGCTTCCTCAAGGAATACCTGGCGCCGCGCTATATCGAGTTCATCGGCAAGGAAATCCAGACTGCGTACCTGGAATCCTACAGCGAGTACGGCCAGAACATCTTCGACCGCTACGTGCTGTATGCCGACTTCTGGATTCAGGACCAGGAATACCGCGATCCGGAAACCGGCGAAATCCTCAATCGCGTAGCCCTCAACGAGGAACTGGAAAAGATCGAAAAACCCGCCGGCATCAGCAATCCGAAGGATTTCCGCAACGAAATCGTCAACTTCGTGCTGCGCGCCCGCGCCAACAACAACGGCAAGAACCCCACTTGGCTCAGCTACGAGAAGCTGCGGGTGGTCATCGAGAAGAAAATGTTCTCCAACACCGAGGATCTGCTGCCGGTCATCAGCTTCAACGCCAAGGCCAGCAAGGAGGATCAGCAAAAACACAACGACTTCGTTACACGGATGGTCGAGCGTGGCTACACCGACAAACAGGTACGGTTGCTCTCCGAGTGGTATCTGCGGGTGCGCAAATCGCAGTAAGGCAGCGACGGGCGTGTACTGCCGGGCCCATGGCCTGGCAGTCGACCGCTTGTCTCTAAGCTTCCAGCTCGCGGCTTGAAGCTTGTAACGTGAAGCTGCCCGGAGGGCTCCCCATGAGCTATGTGATCGACCGACGCCTCAATGGCAAGAACAAGAGCACGGTAAACCGTCAACGTTTCCTGCGGCGTTACCGTGACCACATCAAAAAGGCCGTTGAAGAGGCCGTCAGCCGCCGTTCCATCACCGACATGGAGCATGGCGAACAGATCAGCATTCCCGGACGGGACATCGACGAACCGGTGCTGCACCACGGCCGGGGTGGCAAGCAGACTGTCGTGCATCCGGGCAACAAGGAGTTCACCACCGGCGAACACATCCAGCGCCCCCAAGGCGGTGGCGGCGGCAAGGGCCCCGGCAAGGCGGGTAACTCCGGCGAAGGCATGGATGAGTTCGTGTTCCAGATCACCCAGGAAGAATTCCTCGAATTCATGTTCGAAGACCTCGAACTGCCCAACCTGGTCAAGCGCAACCTGACCGGCACCGACACGTTCAAGACCGTGCGCGCCGGGATCAGCAACGAAGGCAACCCTTCCCGGATCAACATCATCCGCACCCTGCGTTCGGCACACGCCCGGCGCATCGCCCTGTCCGGCAGCAGCCGCGCCAAATTGAAGGAGGCCAAGGAAGAGTTGGCGCGCTTGAAACGCGAAGAACCGGACAACTTCGGCGATATCCAGGAAATCGAGACAGAAATCGAGAAGCTCAGCGCGCGCATTCACCGCGTGCCGTTCCTCGACACCTTCGACTTGAAATACAACCTGTTGGTCAAACAACCCAACCCAAGCTCCAAGGCAGTGATGTTCTGCCTGATGGACGTGTCCGGCTCCATGACCCAGGCCACCAAAGACATCGCCAAGCGCTTTTTCATCCTGCTGTACCTGTTCCTCAAGCGCAACTACGACAAGATCGATGTGGTATTCATCCGCCACCACACCAGCGCCCGGGAAGTCGATGAGGAGGAATTCTTTTATTCACGGGAAACCGGCGGCACCATCGTCTCCAGCGCGTTGAAACTGATGCAGGAAATCATGGCCGAGCGCTACCCGGCCAACGACTGGAACATCTACGCGGCGCAGGCCTCCGACGGCGACAACTGGAATGACGACTCGCCGATCTGCCGCGACATCTTGATCAACCAGATCATGCCATTCGTGCAGTACTACACTTATGTCGAGATCACCCCCCGTGAGCACCAGGCGCTGTGGTTCGAATACGAGCGCATCGGCGAAGCCTTCGCCGACACGTTCGCCCAGCAGCAATTGGTCTCGGCCGGCGATATCTACCCGGTCTTCCGTGAACTCTTCCAGCGCAGGTTAGTGACATGACCGCCAAAGAGCATAAACGCCAACCCATTTCCACGGGGTCTGAGTGGACCTTTGAACTGATCCAGGCCTACGACCGGGAAATCAGCCGCATCGCGGCCGGTTATGCCCTGGACACCTACCCCAACCAGATCGAAGTGATCACCGCCGAACAGATGATGGATGCCTACGCTTCGGTAGGCATGCCCCTGGGTTACCACCATTGGTCCTACGGCAAACACTTCCTCAGCACCGAAAAGTCCTACAGTCGCGGCCAAATGGGTCTGGCCTACGAGATCGTGATCAACTCCGACCCTTGCATCGCCTACCTGATGGAAGAAAACACCATCTGCATGCAGGCGCTGGTGGTGGCTCATGCCTGCTACGGGCATAACAGTTTCTTCAAGGGCAACTACCTGTTTCGTACCTGGACCGACGCCAGCTCGATCATCGACTATCTGGTGTTCGCCAAGCAGTACATCATGCAGTGCGAGGAGCGCCACGGCATCGATGCGGTGGAAGACTTGCTCGACTCCTGCCATGCCCTGATGAACTACGGCGTCGATCGCTACAAACGCCCGTATCCGATTTCCGCCGAAGAAGAACGCCTGCGCCAGAAGGAGCGCGAGGAACACCTGCAGAAGCAGATCAACGACCTGTGGCGCACCATTCCCAAACGCGCCGATAAAAACAGCGACAAGGACAATGCGCGCTTCCCCGCCGAACCTCAGGAAAACATCCTGTATTTCCTGGAAAAGCACGCGCCCCTGCTGGAGCCGTGGCAACGGGAAATCGTGCGTATCGTGCGCAAGATCGCCCAGTACTTTTACCCACAGCGCCAGACCCAGGTGATGAACGAAGGCTGGGCGACGTTCTGGCACTACACCCTGATAAACGACCTGTACGACGAAGGCCTGGTCACTGACGGCTTCATGATGGAGTTCCTCACTTCCCACACCAGCGTGGTGTTCCAACCCGGCTTCGACAGCCCGTACTACAGCGGCATCAACCCGTATGCGCTGGGCTTTGCCATGTATCGCGACATCCGGCGCATGTGCGAAAACCCCACTGAGGAAGACCGCCACTGGTTCCCGGAAATCGCCGGCACCGACTGGCTTTCCACCATCAAGTTCGCCATGAGCAGCTTCAAGGACGAGAGCTTCATCCTGCAGTACCTGTCGCCCAAGGTGATTCGCGACCTCAAGCTGTTCAGCATCCTCGATGACGACCTCAAGGACGACCTGGTGGTACCGGCCATCCACGACGAGCCCGGCTACCGCACCATTCGCGAAACCCTGGCGGCACAGTACAACCTGGGCAACCGCGAGCCCAACGTGCAGATCTACAGCATCGACGTGCGCGGCGACCGCTCGCTGACCCTGCGTCACCAGCAGCACGACCGCAAACCCCTGGGCGACTCCACCGAGGAAGTACTCAAGCACCTGCATCGGCTGTGGGGGTTCGACATCCACCTGGAAACCCTGCAGGGCGATCAGGTGATGAAAACCCACCACGTCCCCCCACGCAGCGATCACAACGATAACGACTACGGCCGCCTGGACCTGGCCGTCGTTCATCTCTGAAACGGCAAAGCCTCCATTGGCCGGGCACAGGCGTTATCCTGTGCGGCTAATGGAGGCTTTTTCATGAAAATCTACAAAGTCGGCGGCGCGGTGCGTGACCGCCTTCTGGGCATCAAGGTCACCGATATCGACCGTGTCGTCGTCGGCGCAACGGCCGAGGAAATGCTCGCCAAGGGCTATAAACCGGTGGGCGCGGACTTCCCGGTATTCCTCGACCCGAAAAACGGCGACGAGTACGCCCTCGCCCGTACCGAGCGCAAGAGTGGCCGGGGCTATGGCGGCTTTGTGTTTCACGCCAGCCCGGACGTCACGCTGGAAGAAGACCTGATCCGCCGCGACCTGACCATCAACGCCATGGCAGAGGACGACGACGGCAGGCTGACCGACCCCTATCACGGCCAGCGCGACCTTGAAGCCCGCATTTTACGCCACGTTTCCCCGGCGTTCGCCGAAGATCCCCTGCGCGTATTGCGGGTTGCGCGCTTTGCTGCGCGCTACGCCCACCTGGGTTTTACAGTGGCGCCGCAAACCCTGGACCTGATGCGTCAACTCAGCGAATCCGGTGAACTCGAAGCCCTGACGCCGGAGCGCAGCTGGAAGGAAATTTCCCGTGCCCTGATGGAAGACCAGCCCCAGGTATTCATCCAGGTGCTGCGCGATTGCGCCGCACTGAAAACCTTGATGCCGGAAGTCGACGCCCTGTTCGGCGTGCCGCAGCCCGCAGCCCATCACCCCGAGATCGACAGCGGCGTTCACACCTTGAGCGTGCTCGAACAGGCCGCTTTGCATCACCAGCCGCTGACAGTGCGCTGGGCCTGCCTGCTGCATGACGTCGGCAAAGGCCTGACGCCTGTGGATAAGTTGCCACAGCATATTGCCCATGAGCAGCGCGGCCTGAAGCTGATCAAGGCGGTCAATGAACGCTTCAAGGCGCCGAGGGACTGCCAGGAACTGGCGCTGTTGGTGGGCCAATACCACACCCATGGCCATCGTGCCCTGGAGCTTAAAGCCTCGACATTACTGGAATTGCTGCAGAGTTTTGACGTTTACCGGCGGCCGCAGCGCTTTGAAGAGTTCGTGGTCGCCTGCGAAATGGACGCCCGCGGCCGCAAGGGCTTGGAACAACGCAGTTATCCACAGGCAGATTATTTGCGCGGCGCCGCAAAGGCCGCGCGCGAGGTCGCGGTGGCGCCGTTGCTGGAGAAGGGTTTCAAGGGCCCCGAACTGGGCGAGGCCCTGAAGCGCGAACGGCTCAAGACCTTGAAAGCCTACAAGGAACAGCACGCCCTATAGCAGCGCGCTCGGCGTCAGTTGCTGGCCCCGCCATTCGAATCCGACGGGCGCCAGCACCTGATCGATCTGTGCATCCCGCCACAGCTCAGCCAGCGTCTTGCCCACTTCAGGGTGCACACGATCCGGCGCCATCATCGACAACGGCCACAGCACGAAGGCGTTTTTCAGGATTTCTGCACGCGGCAAGATCAGGCCATCGAAGTTGCCCACCAGATCGCCGTACAGCAGCACGTCGATATCCAGCGGCAGGCCCTTGCGATCCGGCGCGTAACGGCCATTGTCGGCCTCGATGGATTTTAGCCGGCGATCCAGTTCCATCAACGACAGGTCGGTATAGGCCGACACCACCAGATTGAAGAACAGCCCGCTCTTGATGCCCACCGGCTGGCTCTCGAACACCGCCGAGCAGCGCATGTCGATCAAGAAGCCCGCGAGTGCATCCAGGCCCGCGCACAGATGGGGCTCGCGCTCGATATTGCTGCCAAGACCAAGGTAAACCTGAGTTAGCGACATCCGCGCTCGATCTCCACGCCCACGCCCTTGGCGGCCGGTACGGCCCCCGGCTTGGTCAACTTGAGGTGCAGCCAGGGAATCTGGAACTCGCTCATCAGCACTTCGGCCAGACGCTCGGCAAAGGTTTCCACCAACTGGTACTGCGACTGCTCGGCAAAGGCCTGGATACGCGCGGACACACTGGCGTAATCCAGTGCCAGGGTGAGGTCGTCACCCGCAGCGGCCGGGCGGTTGTCCCAGGCGAAACTCAGGTCCAGGCGCAAGCATTGCTTGATGCCGCGCTCCCAGTCGTAGGCCCCGATCACGGTGTCGACTTCCAGGCCTTCGATAAACACTCTGTCCAAGCTCTTCTCCGCAGCACGACAAGGGCGCGATGCCCCGTTAGAATCAGGGCGTCCTCGCCCGGAATAGTTAGCATGTTTTGGTCACTGGCGATTTTCGCCTACCTGCTCGGCTCGCTGTCCTTCGCCATTTTGCTCAGCCGCCTGACGGGAAATCCCGACCCGCGAATGGGTGGTTCAGGCAATGCCGGCGCCACCAACATGCTGCGCCTGGCCGGCAAGAAGCTCGCCGTGCTGACGCTGCTGGGCGACGTGTGCAAGGGCCTGTTGCCCGTACTGATCGCCAGCCTTGCCGGCCTTACCCTGCAACAGCAAGCCTGGATTGGCGTGTGCGCCGTCCTCGGCCATCTGTTTCCGTTGTACTTCCGTTTTCGCGGCGGCAAGGGTGTCGCCACGGCGGCCGGCATGCTGCTGGGGATCTACCCTCCGGCGGCGCTGCTGGCCATGCTCGCCTGGCTGCTGACCTTCTACCTGACCCGCACCAGCTCGCTGGCCGCGCTGATCGCCACGCCGCTCACCCTGCCGTTGCTGGCCTGGCAGGAACCGGCGGCGCTGTTGCCGATGAGTGTGCTGACCCTGCTGATCGTCTGGCGCCATCGCGGCAATTTACGCGACCTGTTTGCCGGGCGCGAACGGCATTTTTAAATCCGGCCGATGAATTCCGCTCACCTTGAGCGCCTACAACGGTGACAACTGCTCCATCGGCCAGCGTGCCTGCACGCTGATCGCCAGGCTTTCGTGCTGCCCGGCCTGCAGGCGCTGGCAACCGGCATAAGCGATCATCGCGCCGTTGTCGGTGCAGAATTCAGGGCGCGCATAGAACACATCGCCCTTCATGTCGCCGAGCATTTTTTCCAGGGATGCGCGCAAGGCCTTGTTGGCGCTGACGCCGCCTGCGATCACCAGGCGCTGCATGCCCGCCTGTTTCAGGGCGCGCTTGCACTTGATGGTCAAAGTCTCCACCACAGCCTGCTGGAACGCCAGCGCGATGTCGCAACGGGCTTGCTCACTGTCGTCCCCGGCGCTGACGCTGTGCTGCCAGGTATTCAGGGCAGAGGTCTTCAAACCGCTGAAGCTGAACATCAGCCCCGGGCGATCACACATCGGACGCGGGAAGGTATAGCGACCGGCGACGCCTTTTTCGGCCAGGCGCGCGATTTCCGGACCGCCGGGATAATTGAGGCCCATCATCTTCGCGGTCTTGTCGAACGCCTCACCGGCGGCATCGTCCAGCGACTCGCCCAATAGCGTGTATTGACCGATCCCATCGACCTGAACCAGCTGCGTATGGCCACCCGAAACCAACAAAGCGACGAACGGGAACTGCGGCGGTGTTTTTTCCAGCATCGGCGCCAGTAAATGACCTTCCATATGGTGTACGCCGAGGGCCGGAATGTCCCAGGCAAATGCCAGCGCCTGGGCGCAAGAAGCCCCAACCAGCAGGGCTCCGACCAATCCGGGGCCGGCGGTGTAGGCGATCGCATCGATCTCGGTCGGCACGCAGCCGGCCTCGTCCAGCACCTGCCGAATCAACGGCAGCATGCGTTTGACGTGATCACGGCTGGCAAGCTCCGGCACCACGCCGCCATAGGCGCGATGCAAGTCGATCTGACTGAACAGCGCATCGGCCAAAAGCCCGCGTTCACTGTCGTAAAGTGCGACACCGGTTTCGTCGCAGGAGGTTTCAAGTCCCAGTACTAGCATGGGTTTGCGCCTTGTAGAGGCTGAATTCGAAGGCGCGCATAATAGTCGCCACTCCCCCTCCCGACTAGCGGTTTTCGATCAGAGGCTTTGCATTCCTGGCAATGAGGGGTTAACATCCGCAACCCTTAAAAACCGACGACCTCAGCCGCGAATTTTTTGCGACGAGAACGTTGATTCCCGGTAATGAAAGAAGGTAGCTCTGGATGCCAGCCGTCAAAGTAAAAGAGAACGAACCCTTCGACGTAGCTCTGCGTCGTTTCAAGCGCTCCTGCGAAAAAGCCGGTGTTCTGGCTGAAGTTCGTAGCCGCGAATTTTACGAGAAGCCAACTTCTGAGCGTAAGCGTAAAGCAGCAGCCGCTGTTAAGCGTCACGCCAAGAAAGTTCAGCGCGAGCAGCGCCGCGCCGTTCGTCTGTACTAATACACAGACGTTCGTAGCAAGCTTCTGCCAAGCCCGGCCCTAAGCCGGGCTGTTGGCATTTGCGGATATCGCTTGATGCTTCACCGTCGACGCCGCCCACGCGACCGAGACACTGCTTCACACGTCAGGACTGGCTCTTCTGCCAGCGGTGCGCGTCTCTTCTGACGAGTCTAACAAGGCTACTGACGAGCACACTTATTTCTTCAAGCAGACGATCGACTGTGTCGGCTGTGCCCATCGATGCGCTTCCGAGGCCCGCCATTGGCCAAGACCGGACGCCGGGGCAACATTTCTTCGCCGAACAGACTGAGTAGAAATTAACGTCAGTGGATGTTCGGCAGATACACTTCCTGACAGCCCAAGCAGACGATTGATGGTCGAGCCATACGATACGTGCGCTTGAGCACTTCACGGGCCCTCATTTCCACGCAGTGATGACGAGAACGCCATGGCCGGGCTGATTCCCCAGAGCTTTATTGACGACCTTCTGAACCGCACCGACATCGTCGATGTAGTCAGCTCGCGCCTGCAAATGAAGAAGGCGGGCAAGAACTACACCGCCTGCTGCCCGTTCCACAAGGAAAAGACCCCGTCGTTCAGCGTCAGCCCCGACAAGCAGTTCTACTACTGCTTCGGCTGCGGCGCGGGCGGCAACGCCCTCGGCTTTATCATGGACCACGACAACCTGGACTTCCCCCAGGCCGTCGAGGAACTGGCCAAAGCCGCCGGCATGGAGATCCCCCGCGAAGAAAGCGGCCGCCCGCACAAACCGCGGCAACCCACCGATTCGCCGCTGTACCCGCTGCTGACCGCCGCCGCCGACTTTTATCGCCAGGCGCTCAAGAGCCATCCGCAGCGCAAGGCCGCCGTCGACTACCTCAAGGGGCGCGGCCTCACCGGCGAAATCGCCCGCGACTTCGGCCTGGGCTTCGCCCCGCCGGGCTGGGACAACCTGTACAAACACCTGAGCAGCGACACCCTCCAGCAAAAAGCCATGATCGACGCCGGCCTGCTGGTGGAAAACGCCGAGACCGGCAAGCGCTACGACCGCTTCCGCGACCGCGTGATGTTCCCGATCCGCGACAGCCGTGGCCGGATCATCGCCTTCGGCGGCCGGGTGCTCGGAGACGACAAGCCCAAGTACCTCAACTCGCCGGAAACCGCAGTGTTTCACAAGGGCCAGGAACTCTACGGCCTGTTCGAAGCGCGCAAGAACAACCGCAACCTCGACGAAATCATCGTGGTTGAAGGCTATATGGACGTGATCGCCCTCGCCCAGCAAGGCCTGCGCAATGCCGTGGCGACCCTGGGCACCGCCACCAGCGAAGAACACTTGAAGCGCCTGTTCCGCGTAGTGCCCAGCGTGCTGTTCTGCTTCGACGGCGACCAGGCCGGCCGCAACGCTGCCTGGCGCGCCCTCGAAGCCACGCTGCCGTGCCTGCAGGACGGGCGCCGCGCACGCTTCCTGTTCCTGCCCGAAGGCGAAGACCCGGACACCCTGGTCCGCTCCGAAGGCACCGACGCCTTCCGCGCGCGCATCAACCAGCATGCGCAGCCGCTGGCGGACTATTTCTTCCAGCAACTGACCGAAGAAGCCGACCCGCGCTCCCTCGAAGGCAAGGCGCACATGGCCACCCTCGCAGCGCCGCTGATCGACAAAGTGCCGGGCGCGAACCTGCGCACCCTGATGCGTCAACGCCTGCTGGAAATCACCGGACTGAGCGGCGAAGCGGTCAGCCAGCTGGTCCACAGCGCACCGCAAGATGCGCCGCCGGCCTACGACCCAGGCATGGATTACGACGCCATGCCGGACTATTCCGACTTCCACCAACCGCAGGAGGCCTACACGCCCCAGCAGGAGTGGACACCGAAAAAGCCCGGCGCCGGCGGCAAGAAATGGGACAAGAAGCCCTGGAACAAAAACGGCAAGCGTGGTGACCGCGACGAGGCCTACGCCCCGCGCACCCCGGTGGCCGTAGAGGCGCCGACGCTGATTGCCCTGCGCACGCTCATCCACCATCCGCAATTGGCGGGCAAGGTCGAGAGTGCCGAGCACTTTGCCAACGAGAGCAATACCTATGCCCAGGTACTGATCGCGCTGATCGAGGCGGTGCAGAAAAATCCTAAGCTAAACTCCATTCAGCTGATGGCTCGCTGGCATGGCACCGAACAAGGGCGGTTGTTGAAAGCACTCGCGGAAAAGGAGTGGCTAATTGACGGCGATAACCTTGAACAACAGTTTTTAGACACCATTACTAGGTTATCCGCGGGTCAGCACACGCAGACCCTCGATGAACTCATCAAGAGAGCGAGGCAGCCGGGATTATCGGCTGAAGAGCAAATTCAGATAGCAAAACAGATGCGTGACCTCTTAAAACAGAATGTTTCCGCATCAAACCCGACCTCAGCTGGCGCGTGAGGTCATAGCTCGGGTATAATCCTCGGCTTGTTTTTTGCCCGCCAAGACCTTCAGTGGATAGGGTGTTATGTCCGGAAAAGCGCAACAGCAGTCTCGTATCAAAGAGTTGATCACCCTGGGTCGTGAGCAGAAGTATCTGACTTACGCAGAGGTCAACGATCACCTGCCTGAGGATATTTCAGATCCAGAGCAGGTGGAAGACATCATCCGCATGATCAACGACATGGGGATCCCCGTACACGAGAGTGCTCCGGATGCGGACGCCCTTATGTTGGCCGACGCCGATACCGACGAGGCAGCCGCTGAAGAAGCCGCTGCCGCGTTGGCCGCGGTGGAGACCGACATCGGTCGCACGACTGACCCTGTACGCATGTATATGCGTGAAATGGGTACCGTCGAGTTGCTGACACGCGAAGGCGAAATTGAAATCGCCAAGCGTATTGAAGAGGGTATCCGTGAAGTGATGGGCGCAATTGCGCACTTCCCTGGCACGGTTGACCACATTCTCTCCGAGTACACTCGCGTCACCACCGAAGGTGGCCGCCTGTCCGACGTCCTGAGCGGTTATATCGACCCGGACGACGGCATTGCGCCACCTGCTGCCGAAGTGCCGCCGCCTGTCGACCCGAAAGCCGTGAAAGCGGACGACGATGCCGAAGACGACGATGCCGAAGCCAGCACCGACGACGAAGATGAAGTCGAAAGCGGTCCAGACCCGATCATCGCTGCCCAGCGTTTCGGTGCGGTTTCCGATCAAATGGAAATCACCCGCAAGGCCCTGAAAAAGCACGGTCGCTCCAACAAGCTGGCAATTGCCGAGCTGGTGGCGCTGGCTGAGCTGTTCATGCCGATCAAGCTGGTGCCGAAGCAATTCGAAGGCCTGGTCGAGCGTGTTCGTAGCGCCCTTGAGCGTCTGCGCGCACAAGAGCGGGCGATCATGCAGCTCTGTGTGCGTGATGCGCGCATGCCGCGTACCGACTTCCTGCGCCAGTTCCCGGGCAACGAAGTTGACGAAAGCTGGACCGACGCTCTGGCCAAGGGCAAGGCGAAATACGCCGAAGCCATTGGTCGCCTGCAGCCCGATATCATTCGTTGCCAGCAGAAGCTGACCGCACTTCAGACCGAAACCGGTCTGACGATTGCCGAGATCAAGGACATCAACCGTCGCATGTCGATCGGTGAGGCCAAGGCCCGCCGCGCGAAGAAAGAGATGGTTGAAGCGAACTTGCGTCTGGTGATCTCCATTGCCAAGAAGTACACCAACCGTGGCCTGCAATTCCTCGATCTGATCCAGGAAGGCAACATCGGCTTGATGAAGGCGGTGGACAAGTTCGAATACCGTCGCGGCTACAAGTTCTCGACTTATGCCACCTGGTGGATCCGTCAGGCGATCACTCGCTCGATCGCCGACCAGGCCCGCACCATCCGTATTCCGGTGCACATGATCGAGACGATCAACAAGCTCAACCGTATTTCCCGGCAGATGTTGCAGGAAATGGGTCGCGAACCGACCCCGGAAGAGCTGGGCGAACGCATGGAAATGCCTGAGGATAAAATCCGCAAGGTATTGAAGATCGCTAAAGAGCCGATCTCCATGGAAACCCCGATCGGTGATGACGAAGACTCCCATCTGGGCGACTTCATCGAAGACTCGACCATGCAGTCGCCAATCGATGTAGCCACCGTTGAGAGCCTTAAAGAAGCGACCCGCGACGTACTGTCCGGCCTCACTGCCCGTGAAGCCAAGGTACTGCGCATGCGTTTCGGCATCGACATGAATACCGACCACACCCTTGAGGAAGTCGGTAAACAGTTTGACGTGACCCGCGAGCGGATCCGTCAGATCGAAGCCAAGGCGCTGCGCAAGTTGCGTCACCCGACGCGAAGCGAGCATCTGCGCTCCTTCCTCGACGAGTGATCCCAGAACCCCCGGCCCAGGCCGGGGGTTTTGCTTTCTACCGATTACTTTTTATAGATTCACCGCCGCGCCCTCCCTCCCCCGCAATGCCCGTCTACACTCGAAACATTCCCCGTGCCATAACGAGACCGTTATGCCCAGATTGCCGACCGTGCTTTTGCTGTCGCTGCTGACCTGGACCGCAACGGCTGGCGCCTTGACTCTCACGGAGGATGAGCGTGGCTGGTTGGCGGACCATCAGGAGCTGCGCCTGGGGGTGGATGCCTCCTGGCCGCCCTTCGAATACCGCGACGAGAACGGACGCTACCAAGGCTTGGCGGCGGATTACGTGCGCCTGATCCAAGACCGCCTGGGCGTCAGGATCAAGCTGATCGAGCCGGTGAACTGGAGCGCCGTCCTCGAACAGGCCCGCAACAACCAGCTCGACCTGCTGCCGGGCATCATGTCCACCCCCGAGCGCCAGGCCTACATGGCGTTCACGCGGCCTTACCTGGACTTCCCCATCGTCATCCTCGCCCATGAAGGCGGTGCACAACCGCACAACCTGAAGGACCTCTATGGGTTGAAGATTGCCGTGGTGGAAAACTACGCGCCCCATGAATTGCTGCGCACCCACCACCCCGACCTCAACCTGGTGGCCTTGCCGAATGTCAGCTCGACCCTGCAGGCGCTGGCCACCGATGAAGTGGACGCAGTAGTCGGCGACCTGGCTTCGAGCGTATGGAGCCTGCGCCAACTCAAGCTCGACGGCTTGTACGTCAGCGGTGAAACGCCCTACCGCTACCAACTGGCGATGGGCGTGCCTCGTGAAAACAAAATGCTGGTAGGGATTCTGGACAAGGTCCTCGCTGACCTCAGCCCGGACGAAACGCAAGCGATCCAGCGACACTGGGTCGGCAGCCTCACCGATCACCGCACGTTCTGGACGGATCTGCTGACGTATGGCCTGCCCACGGTACTGCTGCTGAGCAGCGTATTGGTCGTCGTGATTCGGATCAATCGTCGGCTCAGTTCGGAAATTTCCCGCCGCGTCGCCCTCGAGCAGGAATTGCGCAGCAGCGAATATCACTATCGCGGCCTGGTGGAGAGCTTGTCCGCCATTGCCTGGGAAGCCAGCATTAGCGATTTCACCTACAGTTACGTGTCGCCGCATGCCGAAGAACTGCTCGGTTACCCCCGCGCCCATTGGCTGATTCCAGGCTTCTGGCGCAGCATCATTCACCCCGCCGACCTGACGCGCACCGAAGCCTATTGCTACCGCGAAACCCGCGCCAACCGTGATCACAGCGTCGATTACCGGGTGATCACCGCCGACGGCCGTTGCCTGTGGGTACGCGACATTGTCAGCCTGATCGAACACGGCCATGAACCGGTGCTCCGAGGCTTGATGATCGACATCAGTGACGCCAAGCGCACGGAAGAGGCGCTGCAATTGTCCGAGCAAAAATTTGCCTCGGTGTTCCAACAGTGCCCAGACATTCTGGTGATCGCACGAATGTCCGACGGCTGCCTGTTGGAGGTCAACAAAGCGTTTGAGGACCAGGTGGGCCTGAAGGCCGAAGACGTGATCGGTAAAACCGCTACTTCGCTGAATATCTGGGGTATCCCGGGCATCGGCCCGGACCTGCTGCAACGGCTGCAGACCACCAGCATCCGCAACCTGGAAATGCGCTTTCTGCGCAGCAACGGCCAAGCCTTTACCGGGCTGATTTCCGCCGAACCGTTCCAACTCGACACGACCGAAGCCCTGGTAATTGTGGTGCGAGACATCACCCAGCTCAAGGAAACCCAGCAACAGCTGCAAACCTCCGAAGAGAAATTCGCCAAGGCCTTCCATGCCTCGCCCGACGGTTTGCTTTTGAGCCGTCAGAGCGATGGCCAACTGATCGAGGTCAACGAAGGGTTCAGCCGCATTACCGGCATTGCCAGCGTGAGTTCCCTCGACCAGTCAACCCTGGACCTGGGCATCTGGGTCGACCTCAACGAACGCAAACACATGCTGGAGCTGCTGCAACGCGACGGGTTTGTCCGCGATTTCATCTGCCATATCCGCCGCAGCGACGGGCAGATCCGGCTCTGCGAGTTGTCCAGCCGTCCGCTGCCCATCGGCGATGACGACTGCATGCTGACCATCGCCCGGGACATTACCGAGCGCCAACAGATGCAGGAAAAACTGCAACAGGCCGCTACCGTCTTCGAAAGCACCGCCGAAGGCGTGTTGATCACCGACACCCGGCAAAACATCAGCGCCGTGAACCGCGCCTTCAGCGAGATCACCGGCTACAGCGAAGCCGAAGCCCTCGGCCACACCCCGCGCCTGCTCGCCTCCGGCCTGCATGACAGCGCATTCTATGCCGCGATGTGGCACCAGTTGACCACTCACGGGCATTGGCAGGGCGAGATCTCCAACCGTCGCAAGAACGGCGAGGTCTACCCCAGTTGGCTGACCATCAGCGCCGTGCGCAACCGCGACCAGGCGATCACGCACTTCGTCGCGGTGTTTGCCGACATCTCCAGCCTCAAACACGCCCAGGCCCGCCTCGACTACCAGGCCCATCACGACCCGCTGACCGGCCTGCCCAACCGCACCCTGTTTGAAAACCGGCTACAGGCCGCGCTCAACAATCAACAGGAGAGCGGCCACCAGGGCGCCGTGCTGTTCCTCGACCTGGATCGTTTCAAACACATCAACGACAGCCTCGGCCACCCGATCGGCGATCTGCTGCTCCAGAACATCGCCGTGCGCCTCAAGGAGCAACTGCGCGACATCGACACCGTCGCCCGCCTGGGCGGCGACGAATTCATCATCCTCCTGCCCGGCCTGCAGCAAGCCAGCGACGCCCAGCACCTGGCCAATAAACTGCTGGCCTGCTTCACCCCGCCGTTCCAGGCGGGTGAGCACGAGTTTTTTATCAGCGCCAGCATCGGCACCAGCCTGTACCCCCAGGACGGCATGGACGTCGCCACCCTGGTCAAAAACGCCGACGCCGCGATGTACCGCTCCAAGGCCAAGGGCCGCAACCGCGTCGAAGGCTACACCCGCGACCTGACCGCCCAGGCCAAAGAACGCGTGGCGCTGGAACATGAACTGCGCCGGGCCATCGAACGCGATGAGCTGAGCCTGTATTACCAACCCAAACGGAGCCTGGAGACCCAGGAACTGATCGGCGCCGAAGCGCTGATCCGCTGGCACCACCCGACCTTCGGCGACGTACCGCCCGAACACTTCATCGCCCTGGCCGAAGAGAACGGCATGATCCTGCAGATCGGCGATTGGGTCCTGGAACAGGCCTGCCAACAAATGCACGCCTGGCAAACCGTGTTCGATCACTTCGGCCCGCTGTCAGTCAACCTCGCCGGCGCACAACTGCGCCAGCCCAACCTGCTGTCACGCATCGAACAGCTACTGCGCGATTACCGCCTCGAACCCGGCTGCCTGCAACTGGAGATCACCGAAAACTTCATCATGAGCCAGGCCGAAGAAGCGCTGGACGTGCTGCACCAACTCAAACGCCTGGGCGTACAACTGGCGATCGATGATTTCGGCACCGGCTATTCATCCCTCAGCTACCTCAAGCGCCTGCCCCTGGACTTCCTGAAAATCGACCAATCCTTCATCCGCGGCCTGCCCGACGACCCCCACGACGTGGCGATCGTGCGCGCCATCATTGCCCTGGGCCACAGCATGCAATTCACCATCATCGCCGAAGGCGTAGAGACCCCCGCACAACAAACCTTCCTCGCCGCCGAGGGCTGCGAACAGATGCAAGGCTACATCGTCAGCCTGCCCCTGCCCCCGGAGCTTTTTGCCGCGACGTTTCTTCGTATGAGGGTTCAGGATTTTTCGGATAGCACAGCGGAGAAACCATCGCTATAATCCGCGGCCTGTTAAGGGCCTATAGCTCAGTTGGTCAGAGCAGAGGACTCATAATCCTTTGGTCCACGGTTCAAGTCCGTGTGGGCCCACCAACTCCAAAGCCGCGCATTGCGCGGCTTTTGTGTGTCTGTCGCTGCCGTTTTAGCCAGCGCCCTCGCCCTCAGGCTCACGTCGCAAACAACTGCCCAATATCCCGGAACGCTTTGAACTCCAACGCGTTACCGCAGGGGTCAAACAAAAACAGTGTCGCCTGCTCCCCCACCTGGCCTTTGAAGCGAATGTGCGGCTCCAGCACGAACACGGTCTGCCGTGCCTGCAAGCGCGCCGCCAGGGCATGCCAGTCGTCCCAGCTCAATACCACGCCGAAATGCGGCACGGGGACGTCGTGGCCGTCGACTGCGTTGGTGTGCGCCGCAGCCTGGGAGGCTGTTTTGGGGTGTTCATGAATCACCAGTTGATGGCCGAAGAAGTTGAAGTCGACCCAGCGGTCGCTGGAGCGCCCCTCTTGCAGGCCGAACACGTCAGCGTAGAAATGCCGGGCAGCGGCCAGGTCGAATACTGGAATGGCCAAGTGAAAAGGTGCCAGTGTCATCAGGTCAAACCTCTGCGGGTCGTGGAGAGGCTCGAGTTTAGCCTTGCTGCTGGCGATGAAAAGACGATAATTTTTGCGCCGAGCTCAAATAATTTCGATGAGTTGAGGCGCCCATGCTGCGTGAATTGAAGACCTTTATCGCGGTAACGCGCCACGGTACGTTCGCCGCGACGGGCATGCATATCGGGCTGACGCAATCGGCGGTCAGTGCGCAGATTCGTCAACTGGAGCAGGCGCTCGGGGTGGCGTTGTTCGACCGCACCGGGCGCCAGGCTACGCTGAATGCCGCAGGCGTTCGCGCCTTGCCGCTGGCCAAGGAGATTCTGGAGACGTTCAACCGCATGGCAGTGCCGGTGGATGCCAATGAATACCGGGGCGAGCTGAAAGTCGGGGCGATCAGCACTGCACAGACCGGGTTGTTGCCCCAGGCCCTGGTCCGGTTACGTCAGGCCGCGCCGACCGTGGAATGCAAGTTGGTGCCCGGCGTGTCCCTGGAATTGCTGAGCCAGGTGGACGCTGGCGAGCTGGACTCGGCGATTATCATTCGACCGCCTTTTGACTTGCCTAAGGAGCTGCACGTACAGGTGCTGCGCAAGGAGCCTTTTGCGCTGATCGTGCCGCATGCACTGGCAGGCGATGACCCCTTGCAGTTGCTCGGCAGCCAACCCCATGTGCGCTACGACCGGGCGTCGTTTGGCGGTCGATTGGTCAGCCGGTTTCTGCGCGAGCAGAAGCTCGAGGTGCGGGTGGCGCTAGAGTTGGATGAGCTGGAAGCCATCGTCAAGATGGTCGAGTGTGGCCTGGGGGTGTCGCTGATTCCTCAGGCGGGGCTGTGGCTCGAACGCTCGCCCCAGGTACGAATTATTCCGCTAGGCCATCTGACCTTTTACCGGGAGATCATCCTGCTCAGTCGCTACAACCACCGCAACCTGCCCGTGCCGCAACTGTTTGCCCGCTGTCTGTTGGCTGACGCAAGCCTGTAACATATGCCCCCTATCCGTCCGCACCGGAGCTGCCCTTGCCTGTCCTCGATGAAATCGACCGCCAACTGATCGCCGCGTTGCAGATCAACGCCCGTGAGAGCGTGGCCATGCTCGCCAGGCAGTTGGGTATTGCGCGAACTACGGTGACGTCGCGCCTGGCTCGTCTGGAGAAAACCCAGGTGATTACCGGTTATGGCGTGCGCCTCGGCCAGCGTGTGGTGGATGGCGGGCTGCAGGCGTATGTCGGCATCACCGTGCAGGCGCGCTCGGGCAAGGACGTGCTGCGCAAGCTCAGCGCCATGGCCCAGGTTCAGCAACTGTGCGCGGTGAGCGGCGAGTTCGATTACGTGGCATGGCTGCGCACCGATTCGCCAGAACAGCTCGATCAATTGCTGGACCAGATCGGCAGCGTCGACGGCGTGGAAAAAACCACCACGTCGATCATCCTCAGCAACAAACTCGATCGCAGACAACCAATCTGACCGCCAACCTCGTCACTTTGACTGAAAACAATTCAATTCGACGACACTTTGCGTCTTATTAACGAACGCTACGCTCCCTAAACTGGCTGCCATCTTTTCCTATACTCAGCGGGTACGTCCCGCGAGCCGCTAGTAAGGTCAGCCATGAGCATTCCGTCCAGCAGCATCAGCAAGACCAATCGCCACCCCGCCGACGGTAAAAAACCGATCACCATCTTCGGCCCGGATTTCCCCTTTGCGTTTGATGACTGGATCGAACACCCCGCCGGCCTGGGCAGTATTCCGGCCGCCAACCACGGCGCCGAAGTGGCGATCGTCGGCGCCGGGATCGCCGGCCTGGTGGCCGCCTACGAACTGATGAAGCTGGGCCTCAAGCCCGTGGTGTACGAGGCCTCGAAGATGGGCGGCCGTTTGCGCTCCCAGGCGTTTGAAGGCGCCGAAGGGATCATCGCCGAGTTGGGCGGCATGCGTTTCCCGGTGTCGTCCACCGCGTTCTACCACTATGTCGACAAGCTCGGCCTGGACACCAAACCCTTCCCCAACCCGCTGACGCCGGCGTCCGGCAGCACGGTCATCGACCTGGAAGGCCAGACCCACTACGCACAAAAACTGTCCGACTTGCCTGCGCTGTTCCAGGAAGTGGCTGACGCCTGGGCCGACGCCCTGGAAGCCGGCTCGCAGTTCGGCGATATCCAGCAAGCCATCCGCGACCGCGACGTACCACGCCTCAAAGCGCTGTGGAACAAACTCGTGCCGCTATGGGACGACCGCACCTTCTACGACTTCGTCGCCACCTCCAAGGCCTTTGCCAAGCTGTCCTTCCATCACCGCGAAGTGTTTGGCCAGGTCGGCTTCGGCACCGGTGGCTGGGATTCGGACTTCCCCAACTCCATGCTGGAAATCTTCCGCGTGGTGATGACCAACTGCGACGACCATCAACACCTGGTGGTCGGCGGCGTGGCGCAGGTGCCCATGGGTATCTGGCGCCATGTGCCGGAGCGCTGCGCCCACTGGCCGGCGGGCACCAGCCTGAGTTCGCTGCACAGCGGCGCGCCACGGGCCGGGGTCAAGCGCATTGCCCACGCGCCCGGCGGCCGTTTCGCCGTGACCGACAACTACGGCGATACCCGCGAATACGCCGCCGTGCTGACCACCTGCCAAAGCTGGCTGCTGACCACCCAGATCGAATGCGACGAAACCCTGTTCTCGCAAAAGATGTGGATGGCCCTGGACCGCACCCGCTACATGCAATCGTCGAAGACCTTCGTGATGGTCGACCGCCCTTTCTGGAAAGACAAAGACCCGCAAACCGGCCGCGACCTGATGAGCATGACCCTCACCGATCGCCTGACCCGTGGCACTTACCTGTTCGACAACGGCGACGACAAGCCGGGCGTGATCTGCCTGTCGTACTCATGGATGAGCGATGCGCTGAAAATGCTCCCGCAGCCCATCGATAAACGCGTGAAGCTGGCCCTCGACGCACTGAACAAGATCTACCCGAAAGTCGACATCAAGGCGCGCATCATCGGCGACCCGATCACCGTGTCCTGGGAAGCCGACCCGCATTTCCTCGGGGCCTTCAAAGGTGCGTTGCCCGGTCACTATCGCTACAACCAGCGGATGTACGCGCACTTCATGCAGAAGGACATGCCCGCCGAGCAACGTGGGATTTTTATCGCCGGCGATGACGTATCCTGGACACCGGCCTGGGTCGAAGGCGCGGTGCAAACCTCATTGAACGCGGTGTGGGGCATCATGACCCACTTCGGCGGCCACACTCACCCAGAGAACCCGGGGCCGGGTGATGTGTTCGATGAAATCGGGCCAATTGCCCTGGCCGATTAAGGAGCCAAGCCATGCGTGTCGCCCTGTACCAATGCCCGCCGCTGCCGCTGGACGTGGCCGGCAACCTCGAGCGCCTGCACCGACTCGCGCATGAGGCATCCGGCGCCGACCTGCTGGTGCTGCCGGAGATGTTCCTCACCGGCTACAACATCGGTGCCGAAGCTGTCGGCGCATTGGCCGAGGCGCAGGATGGCGAGTCGGCGCGAACGATTGCCGAACTGGCGCGAAGTGCCGGGCTGGCAATCCTGTACGGCTACCCGGAGCGCGCCGCGAACGGGCAGATCTATAACGCCGTGCAGTTGATCGATGCCCACGGCCAGCGCCTGTGCAACTACCGCAAGACGCACCTGTTCGGCGACCTCGATCATTCGATGTTCAGTGCCGGCGGCGATGATTTTCCGCTGGTGGAACTCAACGGCTGGAAACTGGGCGTGCTGATCTGTTACGACCTGGAGTTCCCGGAAAACACCCGGCGCCTGGCCCTGGCCGGCGCCGACCTGATCGTGGTGCCCACCGCGAATATGGTGCCGTTCGACTTTGTCGCCGACGTCACCGTGCGGGCGCGGGCTTTCGAGAACCGGTGCTACGTGGCCTACGCCAATTACTGCGGGCACGAAGGCGAGATTCAGTATTGCGGGCAAAGCAGCATCGCCGCGCCGGATGGGCAGCGAATCGCCCAGGCCGGCCTGGATGAAGCCTTGATCGTCGGCACGCTGGAACACCAATCGATTCTCGATGCCCGCGCCGCCAATGACTACCTGCAAGACCGCCGCCCCGAACTGTACGGCACGCTGCACAAGCCCTGATCTGGAGGGTTTGCTAGCATAGGCACTTCCCTCGTATCGGAAGTGCCCATGCCTGCGCCGGCCCAGCCCCATCACCTTCACCTGACCCTGGCCAACGGCCTGCGGGTTTCCCTGCGCCATGCCCCGCGTTTAAAGCGTTGCGCCGCTGTTTTGCGGGTGGCGGCCGGCAGCCATGACGTGCCGTTGGCGTGGCCCGGCCTGGCGCACTTTCTGGAACATCTGTTGTTTCTTGGCACTGAGCGTTTTCCGAGCGATGAAGGGCTGATGACCTATGTGCAGCGCCACGGTGGCCAGGTCAATGCCAGCACCCGCGAGCGCACCACGGATTTCTTCGTTGAACTGCCGTTGTCGACCTTTGCCGATGGGCTCGAACGCCTGGCCGATCTGCTGACCCATCCGCGCCTGGCGCTGGACGATCAACTGCGCGAGCGCGAAGTGCTGCACGCGGAATTCATCGCCTGGTCCCAGGACGCCAAGGCACAACAACAGGTCGCGCTGCTGGAGGGACTGGCGGCCGATCATCCGCTGCGCGGCTTCCATGCGGGCAATCGCGACAGCCTGCCCGTGGAACGTCAGGCGTTTCAGCAAGCATTGCGGGATTTCCACCAGCACTTCTATCAGTCGGGGCAAATGACCTTGAGTCTGGCCGGCCCACAACCGCTGGCAGAACTGGAACGCCTGGCGCGGCGCTTCAGTGAGCAACTGCGCGCCGGCCCGCGACACCCGCAGGCGGCCCCGCCGGCGCTGATGCCCGCTCATACACAGCATTTCCAACACAGCGCCGACGGCCATCTGCATCACGTCATCAGCGTCGACGCCCCCAGGGAAGCCCTGGATTTCCTCTGTTTCTGGCTCAACGCCTCGGCGCCCGGCGGGTTGCGCGCGGAACTGCAAGCGCGGCAATTGGCGAGCACTGTGCAGGCCTCCGTGCTCTACCATTTCGCCGGGCAAGCGCTGCTGGATCTCGACTTTACCCTCGGAACTCATAGCGACGCGGCGACACAGATCGAAGCGTTGTTGTACGACTGGCTGAGCTTTTTCGCACACAGCGACTGGACATCTCTGCGCGAGGAATTCGCCCTGCTCAACGCACGCCAACAGCAGGTCCAAGGCGCCCTCGCGTTGGCGCGGCATGACAGTGAAGAACTCGAAGCGCCGGTGTCGGAGCAGCACGTTGCCGCCCTCAAGACCCTGCTCGACGCCCTGCCGTTGCAGGCCTGCCGACATGCGTGGCAACTGCCGCCCAACAACCCGTTCCTGCGCCCACCCGTGAAGGACGAACGCGCCGGCCTGATTCGCGGCCAGACCAGCGCCCACCGAGGCCTGCGCACCTTTGCCCAGGACCGTTCCCGAGGGCGGCGAGAGCTGTCGGCGTTGTCGTTCAGCCCGGCGTTGGCCGATACCCATGACGAAGGCGCGCTCTACCTGCGCTGGCGGCTGGATTGCGCGCTCCCATCGACGCTGGAAAACACCCTGGCACCGTTGCGCGAAAATGCCCGCCAGGCCGGCGTCGACTTATCCTTCGACGCGATCGGCAATGACTGGCTGGTGAAGATGGTCGGTCTTCACCAACCCATGCCGGCGATACTCGATGAACTCGCGCGCAGCCTGAACCTGCTTGAGGAGGATCGGCAACACGCCACTGCCGGTACACCGCCGATTGCCATCCGGCAATTGCTCAAGGCGCTGCCGGCGTGCTGTGCCGGCGTTCGACCAAACCCGCCTGCGCCCTCGCTGTCGTGGGCCCACGCACGCTGGGAAGGCCTGGGCATTGGGCTGCCCGTCCACTGCGAAGCGGCGCTCAGATCCGCCGCCACCCGCTTGCCCGGGCAACCGGCCATTCTTGAATCCGAATGCCCCAGCCTCAACGGCCAGCGTCTATGGCATGAGGTCCACACCGATGCCCTCGATGCGGCCTTGCTGCTGTTCTGCCCGACGCCGACGCGCTCCCTGGCAGATGAAGCCGCATGGCGCCTGCTGGCGCACCTGCTCCAAGGGCCGTTCTACCAACGCCTGCGGGTAGAGCTGCAAATCGGCTACGCGGTGTTCAGCGGTATCCGACAGATCAATGGGCAAACCGGCCTGCTGTTTGGCGTGCAGTCACCCAGCGTTTCCCTTGAGGGCATCATGCAGCACCTGCGCACCTTCCTCACGCAATTACCGGCATTGATCGACGCCAGCGACGACCTCGGCCACCCAGCGCTGGCGCAACAATTCACGGCGCAGGCGCTGCCCCTCGCCCAGGCCGCCGAACTGTTGTGGCAGGCGCGCCTGGCCGGCCATCCAGCAGATTATCTGGCGCTGCTTCAACACCAGATCCAAGCCCTGACGCACGCGGATCTACAGCGCGCCGCCCAACAGGTGCAGGACGCCGCGGGCGGCTGGCGCTGCATCGCCAACGGCCCGCGCAGCGGCGGTGACTGGCAATCGGCAGACTGATCGTTGCCGCTGCCGCAATAGGCTTTTTCCACCAAGACAGCGCTAACTTGGAAAAAAATGCGTAATATTCATAGGCACACATCTGAACATCTCCGACTGGAGGTGGACTATATGTATTACTTGGTAGTAAACGTCCCATCCCTTCGTAGGAGTAAGAATATGACTTGGTCCAAACCTGCTTACACTGATCTGCGCATCGGTTTCGAAGTGACTATGTACTTCGCCAGCCGCTGATTGGCTGGGTAAGACAACGCCTCGGCTCGTCCGGGGCGTTTTTGTTTTCAGCTTTGTTTGATGGAGCGGCCATGTTTGTCCAGATTCTAGGTTCCGCCGCCGGCGGCGGCTTCCCGCAGTGGAACTGCAACTGCGCGAACTGCGCAGGCTTTCGTGATGGCAGCCTGCGAGCGCAGGCGCGTACCCAGTCATCCATCGCGATTTCCGACGATGGCGTGAACTGGGTACTGTGCAATGCCTCGCCGGAT
This sequence comes from Pseudomonas veronii, assembly GCF_002028325.1. Classification (NCBI taxonomy): domain Bacteria; kingdom Pseudomonadati; phylum Pseudomonadota; class Gammaproteobacteria; order Pseudomonadales; family Pseudomonadaceae; genus Pseudomonas; species Pseudomonas veronii. The sequence goes on from NZ_CP018420.1 coordinate 6,277,871, forward strand.
ATCCGCGCACAACTGCAGGGCTTCGCACCGATGCAACCCGGCCGCGCCCTGCGCGACACCGGCATCAGCGCGATCATCCTGATGGACAGCCAGATCGACCACACCACTGGCCTGCTGAGCCTGCGCGAAGGCTGCCCGCACCAGGTGTGGTGTACCGACATGGTCCATGAAGACCTCAGCAGCGGTTTCCCGCTGTTCACCATGCTCACCCATTGGAATGGCGGCCTGGCCTGGAACCGTATCGAGCTGGACGCCAGCTTCACCATCCCGGCCTGCCCCAACCTGCGTTTCACCCCGCTGCCGCTGCGCAGTGCCGCGCCACCGTATTCGCCGCACCGCTTCGACCCGCACCCCGGCGACAATATCGGCCTGATCGTCGAAGACCTGCGCACCGGCGGCAAACTGTTCTACGCCCCAGGGCTGGGCAAGGTGGACGCGCCATTGCTGGAAATCATGGCCGGCAGCGACTGCCTGCTGGTGGACGGCACGATGTGGGACGATGATGAAATGCAGCGCCGTGGCGTCGGCACCCGCACTGGCCGCGAGATGGGCCACCTGGCGCAGAACGGCCCCGGCGGCATGCTCGAAGTGCTGGAGCACCTGCCGAAGCAGCGCAAGGTACTTATCCACATCAACAACACCAACCCGATCCTCGATGAAGATTCTCCCGAGCGGGCCGAGCTGGTGCGGCGCAATGTCGAAGTGGCTTACGACGGCATGAGCATTGAACTGTAGGAGCGAGCTTGCTCGCGAAAAACGCAAAAACACCGCAGATATTCAGGGTGCACGCGTCACCGTTAACGACCTTCGCGAGCAAGCTCGCTCCCACAGGAGACCCATATGACTGATATACCGATGAGCACCGATGCATTTGAAAAAGCCCTGCGGGCCAAGGGCGCCTTCTACCATATCCATCACCCGTACCACGTGGCGATGTATGAAGGCCGCGCCACCCGCGAGCAGATCCAGGGCTGGGTCGCCAACCGCTTCTACTATCAAGTGAACATCCCGCTGAAGGACGCCGCGATCCTGGCCAACTGCCCGGACCGTGAAATCCGCCGCGAGTGGATTCAGCGCCTGCTCGACCACGACGGCGCCCCCGGCGAAGACGGCGGCATCGAAGCCTGGCTGCGCCTGGGCCAGGCCGTCGGCCTCGACCCGGACCAACTGCGCTCCCAGGAGCTGGTGTTGCCCGGCGTGCGCTTTGCGGTGGACGCCTACGTCAACTTCGCCCGCCGCGCCTGCTGGCAGGAAGCCGCCAGCAGCTCGCTGACCGAACTGTTCGCGCCGCAGATCCACCAATCGCGCCTCGACAGCTGGCCGCAGCATTACCCGTGGATCGACCCCACCGGCTATGAGTATTTCCGCACCCGCCTGGGCCAGGCCCGCCGCGATGTCGAACATGGCCTGGCGATCACCCTGCAGCACTACACCACCCGCGAAGGCCAGGAGCGTATGCTGGAAATTCTGCAGTTCAAACTGGACATCCTGTGGAGCATGCTCGATGCCATGAGCATGGCCTACGAATTGAAACGCCCGCCCTATCACAGCGTGACCACACAGCGGGTCTGGCATAAAGGGATCGCCCTATGAGCTTTGATCGCAGCAAGAAACCGACCTGGCGCCAGGGTTATCGCTACCAGTACGAGCCCGCGCAAAAAGGCCATGTACTGCTCTACCCCGAGGGCATGATCAAGCTCAATGAAAGTGCCGCCTTGATCGGTGGACTGATCGACGGCGAGCGCGACGTCGCCACGATCATCGGTGAGCTGGATAAACAATTTCCTGGTGTGCCTGAGCTGGGCAATGACGTAGAGCAATTCATGGAGGTCGCCCGTGCCGAGCACTGGATCACCCTTGCCTGAAAAACCAGCCATCGGCCTGCCCTTGTGGCTGCTCGCCGAGCTGACCTATCGCTGCCCGCTGCAGTGCCCGTATTGCTCCAACCCGCTGGATTTCGCCGAGCAGGGCAAGGAGCTGAGCACCGAGCAATGGTTCAAGGTATTTCGCGAAGCCCGTGAGATGGGCGCCGCGCAGTTGGGCTTTTCCGGCGGTGAACCGCTGGTGCGCCAGGACCTCGCCGAACTGATCGCCGAAGCGCGCAAGCTGGGCTTCTACACCAACCTGATCACCTCCGGCATCGGCCTGACCGAGCAGAAGATCAGCGACTTCAAGAAAGCTGGCCTGGACCACATCCAGATCAGCTTCCAGGCCAGCGACGAACAGGTGAACAACCTGCTGGCCGGCTCGAAAAAGGCCTTCGCGCAAAAGCTGGAAATGGCCCGCGCAGTGAAGGCCCATGGCTATCCGATGGTGCTGAACTTCGTCACCCATCGGCACAATATCGACAAGATCGACCGCATCATCGAGCTGTGCATTGCGCTGGAAGCGGATTTTGTCGAACTCGCCACCTGCCAGTTCTATGGCTGGGCGCAGCTCAATCGTGTGGGGTTGTTGCCGACCCAGGAACAGTTGGTGCGCGCCGAACGCATCACCAACGAATACCGCGCCAAGCTCGAAGCCGAAGGGCACCCGTGCAAGCTGATTTTCGTCACCCCGGATTACTACGAAGAACGCCCGAAAGCCTGCATGAACGGCTGGGGCAGCATCTTTCTGACCGTAACTCCGGACGGTACCGCCCTGCCCTGCCACGGCGCCCGACAGATGCCGGTGCAGTTTCCCAACGTGCGCGACCACAGCATGCAGCACATCTGGTACGACTCTTTCGGTTTCAACCGCTTTCGCGGCTACGACTGGATGCCCGAGCCGTGCCGTTCATGCGATGAAAAGGAAAAGGACTTCGGCGGCTGCCGCTGCCAGGCGTTCATGCTGACCGGGGATGCGAGCAATGCCGACCCGGTGTGCAGCAAGTCCGAGCACCACGGCATCATCCTTCAAGCACGGGAAGAGGCCGAACACGCCACCCAGACCATCGAGCAACTGGCCTTTCGCAACGAGCGCAACTCACGACTCATCGCAAAAAGCTGAGAGCCTCAGCGCTTGGCGATGATGTACACCGCGTGAATGATGCCTGGGAAGTAACCGCACAAGGTCAGCAGAATATTCAGCCAGAACGCGCCGGCGAAACCCACTTGCAGGAACACACCCAGTGGCGGCAACAGAATGGCGATGATGATACGAATGATGTCCATGGGTTCAGCTCCTGAAAATCGGCTCGTGTGAGCCGTGTAGCTAATCGACCTTGGACGTTCGTGAGGGTTCAGTAGGATCTGGCGCCGCGACCATCGTTCGCTGCACAAAAAAAAACGCCCCCAGCCAAAAAAAACAAGCTGGGGGCGCCGCGTATACCGCGAGACGGTTCAGGAATAAGGGGTCAGACGGCGATGCCCTTGCGGCATTGCAGTTGTGCGGTGCGTACCCGGGAAAAGGCGTGCCCCAGGCGCAGGAGCATTTCGTCGATGTTGCTTTTGCTCACCGTCAGGGCCGGGGTGAAGCGCAGGCAGTTGGGTTGCGGGGCGTTGAGGATCAGTCCTTCGTCCAGAGCCGCTTTTACTACGGCATCCGCAGAATCATCCGATAACGTCAGGCCCCACATCAGGCCCTGGCCGCGCAGTTGACCGTGGCCATAGCGATAAGCCAGGCGCGCCAGACCTTCGCCGAGGTAACAACCAGACTCACGCACATGCTCGAAGAAGCCATGCCCCAGCACAGCATCGAGCACCGCCCCCCCGGCGCAGGCCATCAGCGCATTGCCATGATGGGTGCCTTCCAGCTCACCGACTTCAAAGCAACAAGCCTTGCCACGCGCCAGCAGTGCCGCCAGCGGTACACCACCGCCCAGGCCTTTGCCGAGCGCAATGATGTCGGCGCGTACACCGTAGTACTCTTCGGCGAGCAAGGTGCCGCAACGGCCGATGCCGGTTTGCACTTCGTCGAGGATCAGCAGAATGCCCAGCTCTCGGCACAGCCGCTCGACACCCTTGAGGTAATGCTCGGTCGCCGGGATGACGCCGGCTTCGCTCTGGATCGGCTCGAGCATGATGGCAACGGTTTGCGCGTCAACGGCCGCGTGCAGCGCCGCCAGGTCATTGAGCGGGACGTGACTGAAGCCCGGCAATTGCGGTTCAAAGCGGTTTTCACGGCTGCTCGCCGAGGCCGACATCGCCGCGAAGCTGCGCCCATGGCAACCGTTGCTGGCGCTGATGATGCGATAAGCACCGCCGCGATACAGCTGGCCCCACTTGCGCGCCAGTTTGATCGCCGCTTCGCAGGCTTCCGCGCCGCTGTTGAGCAAATACGCCTGGTCGCTGCCGGTGCGGTGGCACAGGCGGTCGACGAGGTTGAGTTGGGGACGGTTATGCAAGCCGTTACCGGGATTGATCAGCGCCTGGGCCTGATCGGCCAGGGCCCGGATCAATACCTGCGGGCTGTGGCCGAGGCTGTTGGCCGCGCAGCCCTGGCTGAAGTCCAGATAGGCGCGATCATCGCTGTCCCACAACCAGGAACCCTGGCCGCGCACAAAGACCTGCGGGGGGCGCGCTACGGTAGGCATCAGGCATCCACTGGGAAAATCTTCGCCACAAGCATCCAGGATCAGGTCATCCAGACTGGCCGCCGAGCGGCGCAAATTGAACAGGTTCACACTTTTCCTCCCATGGCAACCATGCCGTGGTCGGTGTACCCCGCAAAACCTACCTGGAGGTTTTTTGACTTGCCTATGCAAACACCATCAACATAAACGCTAATCATCGCCCGATCTGGCCCTGTAAGCCTTGTGGATAGGCGCTAGACTAGGCGTCTTGGGGGCCAACGGCCATTTCGATTTTCCAGCTTTTTCGATAAGAATTACTTATGGATTTTAAGCAACTGCGTTATTTCGTCGCGGTGTATGAGGAAGGCCACGTAGGCCGTGCCGCTGAGCGTCTGTCGATCTCCCAACCGGCCCTGTCACAGCAGATCCGCCAGCTCGAACAAAACCTCGATGTGAGCCTGTTCGAACGCAGCAGCAAGCGCCTGCTGCCGACCCTCGCGGCCCATACGTTATACAACCACGCCTTGCCGTTGATCGATGGCATGCAGCAAGCCGTGGAGGCGTTGCGCAACTTCAAGGGCCAGGCATTGCGCACCTTGGCCATCGGTGTGTTGCAAACCGTACACACCAGCCTGGTGCCGCAGATGCTGGAGCGTGTGCGCAAGGCCCAGCCGCACCTGGTGGTGCAAATCTACGAACTGACCGGGCTGGAGATTGAACGGCGCCTGCTCAATGGTTCGCTGGACATCGGCATCAGTTACCTGCCGCCCCGCCAGCCGGGGTTGCACGGCGTGCTGCTGTATGAAGATGAGCTGAAGGTGGTCATCCCGGAGGATCACCCCCTGCGTGAATTCAAGAAAGTCTCCCTGACACAAGCGGCCGAGTTGCCGATGTTGCTGCTCGGGGAGGAGTTTCAGATCCGGCAGATCTGGCAGGGCCAGCTATCCAACCTCGGGCGGCGCCCGCAGGTGCAGGCGGAGTTGAATACCATGGTGGGGATTCTCGACAGCCTGCCGCATACCAAACTGGCCACGGTACTGCCGGGACGTTCCCAGGACCAACACAACAGCCAGGCGCTGCTGTGGAAACCCTTGAGTGAACCGAGGGTGCCGCTGAAAGTCGGGTTGGTGTGCCGCGATGTGCAGCGCCAGCAAGCGACGTTGGCGCTGCTGCGCACCTTGCTGGAGGACGTGATGAACGCTCCGCAGGTACCGGGCTGACTTTTTCGCGGGCAAAAGAAAACCCCGCCGAAGCGGGGCTTTGCAGACTGTTTCCCTGACATCCATTTCACTCCGCCATCCTGGCAGAATCCTACGTGTCCGTGTTGTTGCTTTGCGCTTCCTGCGCGACGTCCATGTGAAGTAGATTATCCGTGGATCCAATTTGGCGATAGAGGACGATTAGCAGCACGTCATGTAAGAGAATGCTTACAAAGCCTCTACACCCTTAGAACAGGGCCTCATCCAGCAAGAACAGCGATTCGCTACCGGCTTTTACCGACGCGCTCAACGACTGAATACGCGGCAGCAGACGGGCAAAGTAGAAACGTGCGGTGCCCAGCTTGCTGGCGTAGAAACCTTCCTCGGCTTCTTTGCCCAGCGCCGCCTTGGCCATCCTTGCCCACATGTAGGCGTAGGCCATGTAACCGAATGCATGCAAATACTCCACCGAGGCCGCACCGATTTCATTCGGGTTGCTCTTGGCACGGTCCAGCACCCAGGCCGTCAACTCATCCAGGCTATCCACCGCGGCATTGAGCGGCGCGGTGAACTCAGCCAGCTCCGCGCCCGCGGTGGCGGTGAACTGGCGGATCTCGTCGGCGAACAGGGTGTAGAACGCGCCGCCACTGCCGACAATCTTGCGTCCCATCAGGTCCAGGGCCTGAATGCCGTTGGTGCCTTCGTAGATCTGGGTAATGCGTACATCACGCACCAATTGCTCCTGGCCCCACTCGCGGATGTAACCGTGGCCGCCAAAGATTTGTTGGCCGAGTACCGTGGTTTCCAGGCCCAGATCGCTGAGGAATGCCTTGGCCACCGGGGTCAGCAAGGCCACCAGGTTATCCGCGCGCTCGCGGGCGGCGGCGTCTTCGCTGAACTTGGCGATATCCAGCTGCATCGCCACATATGTGGAGAATGCACGGCCGCCTTCGTTCGACGCCTTCATGGTCAACAGCATGCGACGCACGTCGGGGTGGACGATGATCGGGTCGGCGACTTTGTCCTTGGCCTGGGCACCGGTCGGCGCACGGCTCTGCAGGCGGTCGCGCGCATATTCAATCGCGTTCTGGTAGGACCGCTCACCGGACGCCAGGCCCTGGATGCCTACGCCCAGACGCTCGTAGTTCATCATGGTGAACATTGCCGCCAGGCCCCGGTTAGGCTCGCCCACCAGGTAACCCACGGCTTGGTCGAAGTTCATCACACAGGTCGCCGACGCTTGAATCCCCATCTTGTGTTCGATGGAGCCGCAGCTCACCGGGTTACGCGCGCCCAGGCTGCCGTCGGCATTGACCATGAACTTCGGCACCAGGAACAGCGAAATGCCCTTCGGCCCCGCAGGCGCATCCGGCAGTTTGGCCAGGACCAGGTGGATGATGTTCTCGGTGAGGTCGTGTTCGCCGCCGGTGATGAAGATCTTGGTGCCGCTGATGGTGTAGGAACCGTCCGCCTGAGGCTCGGCCTTGGTGCGGATAATGCCCAGATCGGTGCCGGCATGGGCCTCGGTCAGGCACATGGAACCGGCCCACTTGCCGGAGTACATATTCGGCAGGTAAGTGGCCTTGAGTGCTTCATTGGCGTGGGTGTTGATCGACACGCAGGCGCCGGAAGTCAGCATCGGGTACAGGCCAAACGCCAGGCTCGACGAGTTGATCATCTCTTCGACTTGCGCCGACACCGCCTTGGGCATGCCCATGCCGCCAAACGCCGGATCGCCGCCTACGCCCACCCAGCCGCCTTCGGCGTAGGTGGTGTAGGCCTGTGGAAAGCCGTCCGGGGTGCTGACAACGGTGTCGGCCCAGCGGCAGCCCTGTTCATCGCCGCTGCGGCTGAGCGGGGCGATGGATTTGGCGGTGACTTTACCGGCTTCTTCGAGGATTGCCTCAACGGTTTCGGCGTCGACAGTGTCTGCCAATGCCGGCAATTGGGCCCAAAGTGTGGCGACCTCAAAAACTTCGTTGAGGACGAAGCGCATATCACGCAACGGCGCTTTGTAATCAGCCATGGCAAACCTCGTGAGAACGTGAAAAGTAATTCGATAGGGTCGGTTTTACAGGCGCCGAGTGTACCCGAACAACTTTTCAGACACATAGGGTCCACTTTTGACTGATTGGTATTTTTAAGTCATCAGCCGCCGAATGCCTCCGCAGGCAGACTCATCAGGCACTCGCTGCCCGCTTGCACGGCAGCCCGATGGGTGGCAGTGCGCGGCAGCAGGCGCTTGAAGTAAAAGTCGCAGGTGGCCAGCTTGGCCTTGGCGAAGTCGGCATCGTCGTGGGTCTGCGCCGCGATCGCCATGCGCAGCCACAAATAGGCGAGGACGATGTAACCGCTGTACATCAAGTAGTCCACCGCGGCGGCGCCCACTTCGTCAGGGTTTTTCATCGCGGCCATGCCGACCTCGGTCGTCAGCTCGCCCCATTGCCGGTTCAGTTGATCGAGCTGCGCCACATACGCCTTGAGCTGCGCATGATCGGCATGCGCCTCACAGAACTTATGCACAATCCGGGTAAAACCGCGCAGCAGCTTGCCCTGGCTGCCCAACACCTTGCGCCCCAGCAAGTCGAGCGCCTGGATCCCGTTGGTGCCTTCGTAGATCGACGCAATGCGGCAATCGCGCACCAACTGCTCCATGCCCCACTCGCGAATAAAACCATGGCCGCCGAACACCTGCATGCCGTGGTTGGTCACTTCCAGCCCGGTGTCGGTCATGAAGGCTTTGCAGATCGGCGTGAGGAATGCCAACAGGTCTTCGGCCTCCTGGCGCTGGCCGGCGTCGCTGCTCAAGTGCGCGGTGTCGAGCAGTTGCGCGGTGAAATAGGTGAGCGCCCGGTTGCCTTCGTTGAACGCCTTCATGGTCAGCAGCATGCGCCGCACGTCGGGATGGACGATGATCGGGTCGGCGGCTTTTTCAGGGGCCTTGGCGCCGGTCAGCGCGCGCATTTGCAGGCGGTCGTTGGCGTACCTGATCGCGCCCTGGAAGCTCGCTTCGCCGTTGCACAGCCCTTGCATCCCGGTGCCGAGGCGCGCGTGGTTCATCATGGTGAACATGCAGTTGAGGCCTTTGTTCGCCTCGCCGATCAAAAAGCCCTTGGCCCCATCGAAGTTCAGCACGCAGGTGGCCGAGGCCTTGATCCCCATCTTGTGCTCGATGGAACCGCAATGCACCGCGTTGCGCTCGCCCGAATCGGCATGGAACTTGGGCACGATAAACAGCGAGATGCCTTTGGTGCCGGCCGGGGCGTCCGGCAGCTTGGCCAGTACCAGGTGGATGATGTTGGTGCTCAGGTCGTGCTCACCGGCAGAGATGAAGATCTTGCTGCCGCTGACCGCATAGCTGCCATCCGCCTGGGGCACGGCGCGGGTCTTGATCAGGCCCAGGTCGGTGCCGCAGTGGGCTTCGGTCAGGCACATGGTGCCGGTCCATTCGCCAGCGGTGAGTTTGCTCAGGTAGGTGGCTTTCTGTTCGGCGCTGCCGTGGGCGTGGATCGCCGACATCGCGCCGTGGGTCAGCCCCGGGTACATGCCCCAGGAAGTGTTGCTGGAGCCGATCATTTCGCTGAGCACCAGCCCCAGGGATTGCGGCAGGCCTTGACCGCCGTAGGCCGGGTCGGCTGCCACGCCGTGCCAGCCGCCTTGCACATACTGAGCGAAGGCTTCCTTGAAGCCCTTGGGCGTGGTCACCACGCCTTTGTCGAAATGGCAGCCTTCTTCATCGCCGCTGCGGTTGAGCGGCGCGAGCACGTTCTCGCAGAATTTCGCACCCTCTTCGAGGATCGCGCTGACCATGTCCGGGCTGGCGTCCGTCGCGCCAAGGGCGGCGTAGTGAGCGTGGAAATCAAACACGTTGTCGATCAGAAAGCGCATGTCGCGCAGGGGAGCTTTGTACTCAGGCATGGCGATGTCTCCGGCAGCAGATGGTTTCAACCTACTGCCGGCCACCGCCCCGGACAATCACTGTAGCGCCGCTGAATACAGCACCATCACTCAACCGGCAGCACTCTGCGTGCGTACCGCGCCACGGCGGTTTTGCCCGGCCGCAATCACGCAGTTACGCCCCGCGCCCTTGGCGGCATACAGCGCCTGGTCGGCGGATTTGAGCACCTCTTCGGACGTGCGGTGCTCGGCCTGGCGCTCGGCCACGCCGATGCTGACGGTCACCGAGACACTCGACGCACCGCTGCCCGCGCGCCGCTGGCGACCTTGCAGGTCATCCTGCGGGCGGTCCGGGTTGCGCAGCTTGATGTCGTAGTTGGCGATGATCTCGCGGATTTCTTCCAGGTGCGGCATGCATTCATCCAGGGTCTTGCCGGCAAACACCACGGCGAACTCTTCACCGCCATAACGGTAGGCGCGTCCGCCGCCATTGACCTTCGACAGCTTGCTGGCGACCAGGCGCAGCACCTGGTCGCCGACATCGTGGCCATGGGTGTCGTTGAAGCGCTTGAAGTGATCGACGTCGCTCATCGCCAGCACATAGTTGCGCCCCAGTCGCTGCATGCGCTCATTGAGTGCGCGACGCCCCGGCAGGCCGGTCAACTCGTCACGAAACGCCATCTGATAGGCCTCGTGGGCCACCGCGGCCGCAATCATCAGCATCACCTGGCTGCACATGATGTTCAGGGTGAACGGCAGGATAAACGTCTGCGGCAACATCCAGAACAATCCCACCAGCCCCACCATCTGCGCCGCGTGCAGCGGGCGCGGCTGGTACCAGTATTGCGCCACCAGGGTCAGGAAACCGATCAGGAACATCGGGTACGACAGCTGGATCAGGCTCATCCAGGCGCCATGCAGCGCCGGCCAGCGAATTTCCGCCAGCCAGTTCAGCAGCGCCTGGGGATAACTTTGCTCCAGCGCCAACGCGACACTGCCGACCGCCAGCAGCACCGCACAGCGCGCGACAAAATCACGGAACAAGTGGGTTTTTTCCTGCCACAGCCCATAGAGGCCGAACAGCAGCGGCAGCAACAGGCAGCACAAGTGGAACACCACCGCGGCGTCTTCGCGCACGCGGCCGTTGTCGCGGTAGTAGTCGGTCTGGGTGTCGAGCAGGAAGTAGGCGATGTACACCGTGATCATCAGGAACAGTTCACGCTGGCGACGATAGACCGCGCAATACGAACCGCCGAGCAACAGCACCAGGGTCGGCAACACGTTGAACAGCGAGGTGAAGAAGACGTTGAGGTCCTTGACATACGCAGCCGAGAGCCCGGCCAGTAACAGCAGCAATGAAGGGAGGAAATGACTGAAACGTAAAGCGGACGCGCGTGACAAGGGTAAAACTCCGACCCGCCAGGAATGATGGCACTGTGCCTTACTCCAGACAGTTAAACATACCCTGCCCGGCCTGTATCACATTGCCATCACTGTAACGGCAGCCAATCGCAATCCCTGAGCGCCCCGCTGCGTTTTTATCGGCAAAAAAAAACCGTCGCCCCCAACAGGAGCGACGGTTTTTCAAGTGGGCTCGGTGAGGCTTAGTAAGCCAGGCCGAAGTCCTCTTCTTTCATGTCCATCAGGTTGTTGGCGCCCGATAGCATGGTGGCCACGTGAGTACGGGTACGCGGCAGGATGCGCTGGAAGTAGAAGCGCGCGGTCTGCAGCTTGGCGGTGTAGAACGCCGCTTCGCTGGTGCCGGCGGCCAGTTTTTCGGCCGCCAGGCGTGCCATGTCGGCCCAGAAGTAAGCCAGGCAGGCGTAACCGGAGTACATCAGGTAGTCCACCGACGCGGCACCGACTTCTTCACGGTCTTTCATCGCCGCCATGCCGACCTTCATGGTCAACTCGCCCCACTCTTTGTTCAGCGCGGCCAGCGGTGTCACGAACTCTTTGACCGCTTCGTTGCCTTCGTTGGCCTGGCAGAACTTGTGGACGATCTTGGTGAAGCCCTTCAGCGCTTCGCCTTGGGTCATCAGTACTTTACGGCCGAGCAGGTCCAGCGCCTGGATGCCGGTGGTGCCTTCGTACAGCATCGAAATACGGCTGTCGCGCACGTTCTGCTCCATGCCCCACTCGGCGATGAAGCCGTGACCGCCGTAGATCTGCACGCCGTGGTTGGCGGACTCGAAGCCGACTTCGGTCATGAACGCCTTGGCGATCGGGGTCATGAAGGCCAGCAGGCCATCGGCCTGTTTCTTGGCTTCGTCGTCGGTGCCGTACTTGACGATGTCCACTTGCTTGGCGGTGAAGTACACCATCGCACGGTTACCTTCGGCGAAGGCTTTCATGGTCAGCAGCATGCGGCGCACGTCGGGGTGGACGATGATCGGGTCGGCCGCTTTGTCCGGCGCTTTCGGGCCGGTCAGGGAACGCATTTGCAGGCGATCGCGAGCGTATTTCAGGCCGCCCTGGAAGCCGATCTCGGCGTGGGCCAGGCCTTGCAGCGCAGTGCCCAGGCGAGCGGTGTTCATAAAGGTGAACATGCAGTTCAGGCCTTTGTTCGCCGGGCCGATCAGGAAACCGGTGGCTGCGTCGAAGTTCATCACGCAGGTGGCGTTACCGTGGATGCCCATCTTGTGTTCCAGGGAACCGCAGGTCACCGCGTTGCGCGCACCGATCGAGCCATCGGCGTTCGGCAGGAATTTGGGCACGATGAACAGCGAGATGCCTTTGGTACCGGCCGGTGCGTCCGGCAGGCGGGCCAGGACGATATGGACGATGTTGTCGGCCATGTCGTGTTCGCCGGCCGAGATGAAGATCTTGGTGCCGGAGACTTTGTAGGTGCCGTCGGCCTGAGGTTCGGCCTTGGTGCGCAGCATGCCCAGGTCGGTGCCGCAGTGAGGCTCGGTCAGGCACATGGTGCCGGTCCATTCGCCCGACACCAGCTTGGTCAGGTAGGCGTCTTGTTGCTCAGGGGTGCCGTGCTCGGAGATGGTGTTCATCGCGCCATGGGACAGGCCTGGGTACATGCCCCACGACCAGTTGGCTTCGCCGACCATTTCGCTGACCGCCAGGCCCAGGGATTCCGGCAGGCCTTGGCCACCGTGCTCCACGTCATGGGCCAGGCTTGGCCAGCCGCCTTCGACGAACTGTTGGTAGGCTTCTTTGAAACCAGTAGGGGTCTTAACGCCTGACTCGCTCCAGGTACACCCTTCGATGTCACCCACGCGGTTCAACGGTGCCAGTACTTGCTCACAAAACTTGGCGCCTTCTTCAAGAATGGCGTCAACCATGTCCGGAGTAGCGTCCTGGCAAGCCGGCAGGCTTTGATAATGCGCTTCATAGCCGAGCAGTTCGTCACGAACGAAGCGAATATCACGCAAGGGGGCCTTGTAGTCAGGCATAGCGATAAACCTCTGCTGATGTGTCTGGGATGAACAACCGCGTGGGATTTGTTATGGCGGTCAAACAGGTGTTTGAAACATACGTTTACGACCTGGGGATGTCAAGCGTCGTCCCGCTGCCGTTTGTCATGACACCGCTCAAGAGCGCGCACGACGATGCCTGCGGCGAGGCGCCACAAGGGTTATCGGGAAAAAGGCGAAGGTGCAAGCGCGAGCGGTGTGCCTGGCACACCGCGTTGCTTCAGGGGGTCAGGCGAAGGTGTCGATCAACGTGCCGAGCATTTCATCGGAAGCCTTGGCGACTTTCGCGCCCAGCTCCACCTGAAACTTGCCTTGGGCCATTTCGACCATATTGCTCGCCGAGTTGGTCGGCTGGGCGCGGTCATTGGCCTGCAGCAGGTCGCTCTGGGCGTCCGACGGCTGGGTAGTGGCGGCGCTGGCAATCCTGCCGGCGGCCTGGTCGACGCGGCTCTGCCCGGCCTGAATGGTGCTCAGGCCTGAATAAAACGCGCTGCTGCCAGAGATTTCCATGGCGTGGACCTGCTGAGAGAATCGTGAAGTTGAATTGAAACAGACATCCGGGCAAAAGGCCCGTCAAAAACACTAATGGCATAATGCCTTATCGATAGCCAAAATCAGTCAAGCAAGTCCAAGTGCAGGTACTCAGCCACCGCGGCGCTGCTGGCGTGCTTGAGTTTGGGCACCCGGCCCAGGCACGGCGCGGGCAAGCGTTCGGCCAGGGTGGCGAGGTTTTCTTCCAGACGAGAGGTCTTCGGCTCGATGATATTCGCCACCCAACCGGCCAGCGGCAGGCCATCGCGCGCGATCGCTTCGGCGGTGAGCAGGGCATGGCTGATGCACCCCAGGCGCACGCCCACCACCAGGATCACCGGTAATTGCAGCGCCATGGCCAGGTCGGACAGGTTGTCCTGGTCGGCCAACGGCACGCGCCAGCCGCCCGCGCCTTCGATCAGGGTGAAATCCGCTTTTCGCGCCAGGATCTGTTGCATGGGTTTGAGCAGCGATTGCACCGTCAGCGCAACGCCCGCCTCGCGCGCGGCCAGGTGCGGCGCGATGGCCGGCTCGAACGCCACCGGGTTGACCTCGGCGTAGCTCAACGGCAACGAACACTCGGCCAGCAGTGCCAGCGCATCGGCGTTGCGCAAGCCTTTGGCGGTGACCTGGCAACCGGAAGCCACCGGCTTGCCGGCGGCGGTGCTTTTGCCGGCCAGGCGCGCGGCATGCAGCAGGCCGGCGGCGATGGTGGTCTTGCCGACATCGGTATCGGTGCCGGTGATGAAATAAGCGGCGTTCATAGAGGCTTCTCCAGTACGGCGTACACCACTTGGTAGGTGGCCGGCAGGCCCTGGGCCTGGCGGAACTGCTCGTAGGCGTCGATCAGTGCAACAATCCGCGCGCGGCCCGTCAACCCTCCCGGCCGCCCCGGGTTGAGATTGTGCGCGCCAAGCGCTTTCAATTCGTGGGTCAGGCTGCGCACATCCGGGTAATGCAACACATGAGCACGCCGCTCCAGGCTCCGCACCTTGAAGTCACTGGCCGCGCACAGCTGTTGATAGGCTTCGAAGCTGCGGAAGCGGTTGACGTGGACCCGCCCGTCCACCGCCCGCCAGCTTTCGCGCAACTCGTCCAATGTGCCCACGCACAAGCTGGCGAACGCCAGCACGCCGCCCGGCTGCAGCACGCGATAGGCTTCGCTGAGCACCGCCGCGAAATCCGCGCACCATTGCACTGCCAGGCTGGAGAAGATCAACCCGCAGCTGGCCGCCTGCAACGGCAGGCGCTCGGCGTCACCGGCGATGAAATACTGCGCGCCGCCCAACGGCCGCGCATGGTCGAGCATGCCTTGGGCAATATCCAGCGCCACGCCTTGGCCGGCCGGCAGCCGTTCGCCCAGCACGCGGCTGAAATAGCCGGTGCCGCAGCCCATGTCCAACCAGCGCTGCGCACTGCAGGCCGGCGGCAGACGGGTCAGCAATTCATGCCCCACCGCGCGCTGCAACTCGGCCACGCTGTCGTAACTGGCGGCGGCACGGGAAAAGGAGGCCGCCACCTGGCGCTTGTCCGGCAACGCGCCTGGCAGGCAGGCATGGGCTAAATCAGTCATCAACGCACTCGTGCAAAAAAGCCTGGATGGCCCCCGCTACACCGTGGGGGTCCTCCAGGAGAAAAGCGTGGCCGGCCTGTTCAATCAGGCCGATTTCGACATCGGGCAGCAGGCTCAGCAGGTCGCTGGCGGCTTCGGCGGGCACCAATTCATCCAGGCCCGCGAACAGGTGCAATTGCGGGCCGCGGTAGGCCACCAAGGCGTCGCGGGTATCCAGTTGGGCAAGCAGCTCGAGGCCGTTCATCAACACGTCCGACGGCGTCTGTGGTGCCGCGCTGGCCAGCAGACGCGCCAAGCCGCGAGGGTCCGCGGCGCCTTTGGCGCACAACAGGCCGAAGCGCTTGAGGGTGACCGGGGCGTCGGCGTGGCAACCGGCGAGGAACGCCTCAAAAGTTGCGCCGGGCATCGCGTTCGGCCAACTATCACGGGCGACGAAACACGGGTTGCTCGCCAGGGTCAGCAACCCACAACAACGCTCGCCGCGCCGCGCGGCCAGCTCGGAAGCGAGCATGCCGCCCAACGACCAGCCACCGAGCCAGGCGTTGTCCGGCAGGCTCGCGTCGAGTTCGTCGAGCCATTCATCCAGGTCGCTGGAGGCCAACGCCGGCAACGGCTCGACCTGCACGCGCAGGTGTTCGTTCAGGCCGTGCAGGGCGGCGGCCAACGGCTCCAGCGGCGACACGCCGAGGCCCCAGCCGGGCAGCAGGATCAAGCGATCACGCATGGTCGGGCTCCGTCGTACCGGACAAGCGGAAACACGCTTCCAATGCGTTTAACAATAGCTGCACCTGCGCCGCGCTGTGGGCCGCGGTCAGCGTCACGCGCAAACGGGCGCTGCCGGCGGGCACGGTAGGTGGGCGGATCGCGGTGACCATCAGGCCGCGCTCGCGCAACATCCGCGACAACGCCATGGCCTTGGCACTGTCGCCGATCAGGATCGGCTGAATCGGCGTGAAGCTGTCCATCAGCGTCAGGCCGATCTGCTCGGCACCGTGGCGGAACTGGCGGATCAGGCCGTTGAGGTGCTCGCGCCGCCAATGCTCGGTGCGCAGCAGCTCCAGGCTTTTGAGGGTGGCGCAGGCCAGGGCCGGGGGTTGGCTGGTGGTGTAGATGTAGGGCCGGGCGAACTGGATCAGGCTTTCGATCAAATCGTCACTGCCCGCGACAAAGGCGCCCGCAGTGCCGAACGCTTTGCCCAGGGTGCCGACCAGCACCGGCACATCCGCCTGGCTCAGGCCGAAATGTTCGACGATACCGGCGCCGTTCGCGCCCAACGGGCCGAAACCGTGGGCGTCGTCCACCATCAACCAGGCGCCTTTGGCCCGCGCTTCACGGGCCAGCGCCGGCAAGTCGGCGAGGTTGCCGTCCATGCTGAACACGCCATCGGTGACCACCAGGGTATTGCCGGTGGCTTTCTCCAGGCGCTTGGCCAGGCTGGCGGCGTCGTTGTGCAGGTAGCGATTGAAGCGCGCCCCGGACAGCAGGCCGGCATCCAGCAATGAAGCATGGTTGAGGCGGTCTTCCAGCACCGTATCGCCCTGCCCCACCAGCGCCGTGACCGCACCGAGGTTGGCCATGTAACCGGTGGTAAACAACAACCCACGCGGGCGCCCGGTGAAGTCGGCCAGGGCTTCTTCCAGCGCATGGTGCGGCGTGGCATGCCCGACCACCAGGTGCGAAGCGCCACCGCCCACGCCCCAACGGGACGCACCGGCACGCCAGGCCTCGATCACCTGCGGGTGATTGGCCAGGCCCAGGTAATCGTTACTGCAGAACGCCAGTAACGGTTGACCGTCCACCACCACTTCCGGGCCTTGCGGGCTGTCCAGCAGAGGGCGTTGGCGGTAAAGGTGTTCGGCACGACGGGCAGCGAGACGCGCGGCGAGATCGAAAGACATGCAGGCCTCGGCAGATCAGAGAAATGTAAGACAGGGCGCGATCCCCTGTGGAAGCTGGCTTGCCTGCGATAGCGGCAGGAGTGTCACCACCGAAGTGTCAGAAAGACCGCTATCGCAGGCAAGCCAGCTCCCACATTTGGATCGCCGTGGTGCTTTAAACCGCGGCGTTGTAGAACTGCTCGCTGCTTTTCTGTTCCACCAGCGCTTGCTCGATCGCCGCCTGGTGGACTTCGTCGGCGTGCTCTTCCCGCGCTTCCGGCAAGATGCCCAGGCGCGAGAACAGTTGCATGTCCTTGTCGGCCTGCGGGTTGGCGGTGGTCAGCAGTTTGTCGCCGTAGAAGATCGAGTTGGCGCCAGCAAAGAACGCCAGGGCCTGCATCTGCTCGTTCATCGCCTCACGGCCGGCCGACAGGCGCACATGGGACTGCGGCATCAGGATGCGCGCCACCGCCAGCATGCGGATAAAGTCGAACGGGTCGATCTCCTCGGCGTTTTCCAGCGGGGTGCCGGCCACCTTCACCAGCATATTGATCGGCACCGATTCCGGATGCTCCGGCAGGTTGGCCAGCTGGATCAGCAGGTTGGCGCGGTCGTCGAGGGACTCGCCCATGCCGAGAATGCCGCCGGAGCAGATCTTCATCCCCGAATCGCGCACATAGGCCAGGGTTTGCAGGCGCTCGGCGTAGGTGCGGGTGGTGATGATCGAGCCGTAGAACTCTGGCGACGTGTCGAGGTTGTGGTTGTAGTAGTCGAGGCCGGCCTGAGCCAGGGCTTCGGTCTGGTCCTGGTCGAGACGGCCGAGGGTCATGCAGGTTTCCAGGCCCATGGCCTTCACGCCTTTGACCATCTGCAGCACGTAGGGCATGTCTTTGGCCGACGGATGTTTCCACGCCGCGCCCATGCAGAAGCGAGTCGAACCGATGGCCTTGGCGCGGGCCGCCTCTTCGAGGACCTTCTGCACTTCCATCAGCTTTTCTTTTTCCAGGCCGGTGTTGTAGTGGCCCGACTGCGGACAATATTTGCAATCTTCCGGGCAGGCGCCGGTCTTGATCGACAGCAGGGTCGACACCTGCACACGGTTCGCATCGAAATGCGCGCGGTGTACGGTCTGCGCCTGGAACAACAGGTCATTGAACGGTTGCACGAACAGTGCTTTGACTTCGGCCAAGGACCAATCGTGACGCAGGGTGGCAGTGGTGCTGGCGCTCATGGGCGATTCCTTGATTATGCTTTGGCAAACGCTGTGGGAAGGGCAATACCCACAGGCACGACACGGATGCTCGGCATATTTAAGGAAGATTCATGCACTGTCAACCTGGATACAAACACCAAGTTTACATATGGTCAAAAAACGTACAGAACTGTTTAATCTGCGATGAAGCCACTGAGTCGGCCGATTGTGTGTGCAACGCCTGCGAAACCGAGCTGCCCTGGCTGATGGAGCAGTGCGAGGTCTGCGCCCTGCCCCTGCCGCTGGACGGTCTGATCTGCGGCCAATGCCAGAAACACCCGCCGGCCTTTAAACAGGTCATTGCCGCCTGGCGCTACAGCTTCCCCGTCGATAGCCTGATCAGCCGCTTCAAGCATCAGGCGCGCTGGCCCCTCGGGCATCTGCTGGGGCGCTTGCTGGGACGCCATCTGCAACACCGCTTCGACAACGCCGAACTGCCGCGCCCCGACTGCCTGCTGCCGGTGCCCATGGCGCGCAAACGCCTGCGCGAGCGCGGTTATAACCAGGCGTTGATGCTGGCACGCTGGCTCAGCGCCGAACTGCACATTGCCTACAATGAACACCTGTTGTTACGCCCCAGTGAAACCGTCGCGCAACAGGCGCTCGACGCCAAGAGCCGCCAACGCAACCTGCGCGGCGCCTTCGCCCTGGCGCGCGACATACCGGTACAGGACCGCCACTTTGCGCTGGTCGACGACGTGCTCACCACCGGTGCGACCGCCCATAGCCTGGCACGTCTGTTGATGGAGGCCGGAGCGCGGCAGGTCGACGTGTACTGCCTGGCGCGCACGCCCAAACCGGGTGCCTGACTTGACTCCGGCCGGCCTTGCCCGCAACGTTCCGCTCATCTCATCGAAGCGTAACCCCATGTCTCTGCCGACCTCCCTCAGCCAACACATCATCCGTCGCCCGCAGCGCATCGCTTTGCTCGCGCATATCGCCGAGCAGGGCTCGATCACCCGCGCGGCGAAAAGCGCCGGCTTGAGCTACAAAGCGGCCTGGGACGCCATCGACGAACTGAACAACCTCGCGCAAAACCCGTTGGTGGAACGCAGCGTCGGCGGCAAGGGCGGCGGCGGCGCCAGGCTGACGGCCGAAGGCGAGCGCGTGCTGCGTCTCTATCAGCGCCTGCAAGTGTTACAGGCCGAAGTGCTCGGCTCGGACGAAGCTGCCAGCGACTTCAACCTGCTGGGCCGCCTGATGCTGCGCACCAGTGCGCGCAACCAACTGCATGGCCAGGTCGTCGCCATCGAGCGTCACGGCCGCAATGATCTGATCCGCCTGCAACTGGCCGGCGGCCTGAGCCTGAGCGCGCAGATCACCCACGACAGCACGCAACGGCTGGAGCTGGAAGCCGGTGTTGAAGTGGTCGCCCTGATCAAGGCCGGCTGGCTGGAGGTGTGCGCCAGCCAGCACCCAGAAACACCTGGACACAATTGCCTGATCGGCAGCGTCGACGCCATTCTCGACGCCGAGGACGGCCCCAGCGAAGTGCGAATCGCCCTGCCCAACGGCCAGGTACTTTGCGCCCTGGCCCAGCCCCACGCGCTCAAGGCCCTGGGTGCCGCCGAAGGCCAGCCGATCCAGGTGCAATTCGCGCCGAGCAATGTATTGCTCGGCACGCCCGTCTAAGCGCCGGGCCTGCTGCGCCCGCCGTCAAACTGCAACAATTTCGTCATGCCCGCTCCTTATGGTGTCTGCAAAAACCGCAGGGAGCCTGACATGAGCCTATTAGAAGAAAACCAAGCCACCGACCTCGAACAGATGGTCGGCCTCACCCGCCGCCGCTTCATCGGCGCCGGTGCCCTGTGCGGAGCCGCGATGTTCCTCGGCGGCAACCTGCTGACCCGCAGCGCGCTGGCCGTGAATGCCGCCAACGCCAGCCCGCTGCTGGGGTTCGCCAGCATCGCCGCCGCCACCAGCGACAGCATCACCCTGCCGCCCGGCTACAGCGCCTCGGTGCTGATCAGTTGGGGCCAGCCGCTGCACAAGAATGCCCCGGCGTTCGACCCGTCCGGCAACGGCACGGCCAAGGCCCAGGAGCAGCAGTTCGGTGACAACAACGATGGCATGAGCCTGTTCGCCTTCCCCGGCGACGACAACCGCGCGCTGATGGCGATCAATAACGAATACACCAACTACCGCTACCTCTTCGCCCACGGCGGCGCGCCGCAATCGGCCGAAGACGTGCGCAAGGCCCAGGCCAGCGAAGGTGTGTCGGTGATCGAAGTGCGCCGCCAGGGCGACACCTGGCAGTTCGTCCAGGACTCGCGCTACAACCGGCGCATCCACGGCAACTCGCCGATCCGCCTGAGCGGCCCGGCGGCC
The DNA here is from genome assembly GCF_002028325.1 of Pseudomonas veronii. Taxonomy (NCBI): domain Bacteria; kingdom Pseudomonadati; phylum Pseudomonadota; class Gammaproteobacteria; order Pseudomonadales; family Pseudomonadaceae; genus Pseudomonas; species Pseudomonas veronii. The sequence continues at coordinate 6,298,451 of NZ_CP018420.1, forward strand.
GGCCATGACTGGCTGAAAACCAGCGCCGACAAATCCGGCAAAAAAGCCCTCGGCACCTTCCAGAACTGCGCCAACGGCAAGACGCCGTGGGGCACTTATCTGACGTGCGAAGAGAACTTCACCGACTGCTTCGGCAGCAGCAACCCACAACAAACCTTCGACGCCGGGCAAAAGCGCTACGGCGTGGTGGCGGCGAGCAAAGAGATCAACTGGCACCTGCACGACCCGCGTTTCGATATGGCCAAGAATCCCAACGAACTCAATCGCCATGGCTGGGTGGTGGAAATCGACCCGTTCGACCCGCACTCCACCCCCGTCAAACGCACCGCCCTTGGCCGCTTCAAGCATGAAAACGCAGCCCTCGCGGAAACCCGCGACGGCCGCGCCGTGGTGTACATGGGCGACGACGAGCGCGGCGAATTCATCTACAAGTTCGTCAGCCGCGACCCGATCGACCACCAGAACCCCAAGGCCAACAAAGACCTGCTCGACCATGGCACGTTGTTTGTGGCGATCTTCGACGCCGGCGACGGCAACGCCGACCACCCCAAGGGCAACGGCCAATGGGTCGAGCTGACCCATGGCAAGAACGGCATCGACGCCAGCACCGGTTTCGCCAGCCAGGCCGAAGTGCTGATCCATGCACGCCTGGCTGCCAGTGTGGTGAAAGCCACGCGCATGGACCGCCCGGAATGGATCGTGGTCAGCCCCACCGACGGCCAGGTCTATTGCACCCTGACCAACAACGCCAAGCGCGGCGAAGACGGCCAGCCGGTCGGTGGGCCCAACCCACGCGAGAAAAACGTCTACGGCCAGATCCTGCGCTGGAAGCCCAACGCCGATAACCACGGCGCCGCCGATTTCACCTGGGATCTGTTTGTGGTCGCGGGCAACCCCGGCGTGCATGCCGGTACGCCGAAGGGCGGCTCGTCGAACATCAACCCACAGAACATGTTCAACAGCCCCGATGGCCTGGGTTTCGACAAAGCCGGGCGCCTGTGGATTCTGACCGACGGTGACTACAGCAACGGCGGCGACTTCGCCGGCATGGGCAATAACCAGATGCTCTGCGCCGACCCCAACACCGGGGAAATCCGCCGTTTCATGGTCGGGCCGGTGGCGTGCGAGGTGACGGGGATCAGCTTCTCGCCGGATCAGAAGACCTTGTTCGTGGGGATTCAGCATCCCGGCGAAACCGGTGGTTCGACGTGGCCGGAGCATCTGCCCAATGGCAAGCCGCGTTCGTCGGTGATGGCGATTCGGCGGGATGATGGTGGGATCGTGGGCGCCTGACAGACCGCTATCGGGGGCAAGCCCCCTCCCACATGTTGATTTGTGAATACCTTCAACTGTGAGAGGGGGCTTGCCCCTGCCACATGTTGATTTGTGAATACCTTCAACTGTGGGAGGGGGCTTGCCCCCGATAGCAATGGCACAGCCGCCCCCTATCTCAAGCCCGGTGCGTTACCATACCCGGCCGGACGCGGCGCCCTGCTGCGCGCAGGAGTTCGCATGGCCCATCCGTTTGAAACACTCACCCCCGACCTGGTGCTCGATGCTGTCGAAAGTATCGGCTTCCTCAGCGATGCGCGCGTATTGGCGCTCAACAGCTACGAAAACCGTGTGTATCAAGTGGGCATCGAAGACGCCGAGCCGCTGATCGCCAAGTTCTACCGACCGCAGCGCTGGAGCAACGAAGCGATCCTCGAAGAACACAGCTTCACCTTCGAGCTGGCCGAGTGCGATGTGCCAGTGGTCGCGCCGATGATCCATAACGGCTCAAGCCTGTTCGAACACGCCGGGTTCCGCTTCGCCCTGTTCCCGCGCCGTGGCGGCCGGGCGCCGGAGCCGGGCAATCTGGACCAGCTCTATCGCCTTGGCCAGTTGCTCGGGCGCTTGCACGCAGTCGGCGCGACCCGCCCGTTCGAACACCGCGAAGCCCTGGGCGTGAAGAACTTCGGCCACGACTCCCTCACCACCCTGCTCGAAGGCAACTTCATTCCCAAAAGCCTGCTGCCGGCCTACGAGTCCGTGGCCCGCGACCTGCTCAAGCGTGTGGAAGAGGTGTACAAGGCCACGCCGCACAAGAACATCCGCATGCACGGCGATTGCCACCCCGGCAACATGATGTGCCGCGACGAGATGTTCCACATCGTCGACCTCGATGACTGCCGCATGGGCCCGGCCGTACAGGACCTGTGGATGATGCTCGCCGGCGACCGTCAGGAATGTCTGGGCCAGCTGTCGGAGTTGATGGACGGCTACCAGGAATTCCACGATTTCGACCCGCGCGAACTGGCGCTGATCGAACCGCTGCGGGCCTTGCGCCTGATGCACTACAGCGCCTGGCTGGCGCGGCGCTGGGATGATCCGGCGTTCCCCCACAGCTTTCCGTGGTTCGGCAGCGAGCGGTATTGGGGTGATCAGGTGTTGGCGTTGCGCGAACAGTTGTCGGCGCTCAACGAAGAACCGCTGAAACTGTTCTGACGGCGTTGCTTCCTGTGGGAGGGAACAAGCCCCCTCCCACATAAAGCACTGCAGGCCCCACGAGCGGACAAATATCCTTACAATCGCGCTTTGTTAGCTGCCTAAGCAAGGATTCTGCAATGCACGCCGCCAACCCCCGCAAGGGCTACATCCTGGGCCTGAGCGCCTATGTCATCTGGGGTCTGTTCCCGCTCTACTTCAAAGCCATCGCCAGTGTCCCCGCCGCCGAAATCATCGTACACCGCGTGCTCTGGTCGGCGCTGTTCGGCACGCTGTTGCTGATGGTCTGGAAACACCCCGGCTGGTTCCGCGAACTGCGCGATAACCCCCGGCGCCTGGCGATCCTGGCGCTCAGCGGGGCGTTGATTGCGGCTAACTGGCTGACCTATGTGTGGTCGGTGAACAGCGGACGCATGCTCGAAGCCAGCCTGGGTTACTACATCAACCCGCTGGTGAACGTGTTGCTCGGCATGCTGCTCCTCGGCGAACGCCTGCGCCGCCTGCAATGGCTCGCCGTCGGTCTCGCCGCCGCGGGGGTGGCGCAACAGGTGTGGCAGGTGGGCAGTTTGCCGTGGGTGTCGCTGGCGCTGGCGCTGACCTTCGGTTTCTATGGCCTGATCCGCAAGCAGGCGCCGGTCAAGGCACTGCCGGGGCTGGTGGTGGAAACCTGGATGTTGGTGCCGATCGCCGTCGCCTGGTTGCTGTTCAACCCGTCGGCGCACAGCGCGCAGTTGGCATTCTGGAGTACGTCCGAAGCCTGGTGGCTGGTGGCCGCCGGCCCGGTGACGCTGATCCCACTGGTGTGCTTCAACGCCGCCGCACGGCATTTGCCCTACACCGCCCTGGGCTTTTTGCAGTACGTGGCGCCGACCCTGGTGCTGCTCGAAGCGGTGCTGCTGTTTGGCGAACAGCTGGCAACCAGCACGCTGATCGCCTTCGCCTTTATCTGGGCCGGCCTGGTGGTCTACAGCCTGGACGCCTGGCTGACCGTGCGCAAACGCTGATCAAATAACGTACAAACCTCTGCAAGCCACGGCCCGCATGGCTTGCAGAGATCCACCCCAAGGTTATCCACAACCTGATCCCCGCCATTTGTGTACAAGCCCTTGAAACTGCTCGTTTTTTGCTCAGGTGACGGAGAAGCACGGCCGGCGTGGCCTGGCGCCGGGTCTCTACAGGTTATCCACAGGCCCATGCAAGATTTCCATGCATAACCTTGTGGGTGGTTATTCCTCGCGGCGCAGTTCCAACTCCACCATCAAGTCATCGGCCAGGGTTTCCAGGGCTGCTTGCAGGGTGTCCAGCGCCAAGCCAGACGGCACCGCCAGTGATGCATCGGCGTGGAACAGCGGGTCGCCGCTCATCGGCGCCGGGCGCACGTCGGTGCTCAAGCGTTCGAGGTTCACCCCCTGCTTGCTCAACAGCGCGGTGATCTCACGCACGATCCCCGGCCGGTCGTTGCCCACCAGCGTCATGGTGATCGGTTTGGACGCCGCCGCCTGCCCGGCGCCGCTCTCGCCCACCAGCACGCGGATACCGTGTGTGGATAAGTCCTCCAGCGCATTCACCAGGGCCTGACGGTTCTCGGCGGGAACGCTGACCCTCAGAATCCCGGCAAACTGCCCGGCCATGTGCGCCATGCGGCTCTCCAGCCAGTTGCCGCCGTGGGCCGCGATGTTCTGCGCAATGCGTTCAACCAGGCCGGGTTTGTCGGCGGCAATGATAGTGAGTACAAGATGGTCCATGGCGAAGCCCTCTGGAATTCAATCTACAAGGTGGACGCAGATGCCCCCGAAAACAAATCGTGTACCATTTTTATATTTATCTGGAACAATCCATCTGTTTCTTGAGAACATCCAAGACCCCACTGTGACCATACGACCAAAGTGGGTCGCTAAACGACGTATTTAGTCTAATTTTCACAAGCGCAAGTCATCATGTAGTATGCGCAATCGCGCACTACATAACGTTGGGTCGATGTCTGCCACGGCAACCATGCTCCGCGACACAGCCTGCCCAGCCGCCTTCACAGGCATGTACCGGCGCAGCGTGCCCGCGGTTTAAATGGCCAGAGGCTTCATTGGTAAATTGAAAAGCTGAAAAGCGCATAAGCTCCGCAGAGTGAGGCAAGCAATGACTGAACACGTTCAAGTCGGTGGCCTGCAGGTCGCCAAAGTCCTGTTCGACTTCGTGAACAACGAAGCCATTCCCGGTACCGGCATCACTGCCGACCAGTTCTGGGCCGGTGCCGACAAGGTCATCCACGACCTGGCACCGAAGAACAAAGCCCTACTCGCCAAACGCGACGATTTCCAAGCGCGGATCGACACCTGGCACCAGACTCACGCCGGCCAGGCGCATGACCCGGTGGCCTACAAAGCCTTCCTGCAAGATATCGGATACCTGCTGCCAGAAGCCGCAGACTTCCAGGCCTCGACCCAAAACGTCGATGACGAAATCGCCCGCATGGCCGGCCCCCAGCTGGTTGTGCCGGTGATGAACGCCCGTTTCGCCCTCAACGCCTCCAATGCGCGCTGGGGCTCGCTGTATGACGCGCTGTATGGCACCGACGCCATCAGCGAAGCCGACGGCGCCGAAAAGGGCCAGGGCTACAACAAGGTGCGCGGCGACAAGGTCATCGCCTTCGCCCGCGCCTTCCTCGACGAAGCCGCGCCGCTCAGCGCCGGCAGCCACGTCGATTCCACTGGCTACAAGATCGTTGACGGCAAACTCGTGGTCAGCCTCAAAGGCGGCAGCAACAGCGGCCTGCGCGACGATGCCCAGTTGATCGGCTTCCAGGGCGACAGCGCCCAGCCGATTGCGATCCTGCTCAAACACAACGGCCTGCATTTCGAAATCCAGATCGATGCCAGCACCCCGGTCGGCCAGACCGACGCGGCCGGCGTCAAAGACGTGCTGATGGAAGCCGCGCTGACCACCATCATGGACTGCGAAGACTCCGTCGCCGCCGTCGATGCCGACGACAAAGTGGTGATCTACCGCAACTGGCTCGGCCTGATGAAAGGCGACCTGGCCGAAGAAGTGGCCAAAGGCGGCAAGACCTTCACCCGCACCATGAACGCCGACCGCGTCTACACCGGCGTGAACGGCCAGGACGTGACACTGCACGGTCGCTCGCTGCTGTTCGTGCGCAACGTTGGCCACTTGATGACCATCGACGCGATCCTCGACAAAAACGGCAACGAAGTACCGGAAGGCATTCTCGACGGCCTGCTCACCAGCCTGGCGGCGATCCACAGCCTCAACGGCAACAGCAGCCGCAAGAACAGCCGCACCGGTTCCGTGTACATCGTGAAACCGAAGATGCACGGCCCGGAAGAAGCGGCGTTCACCAACGAGCTGTTCGGCCGCATCGAAGACGTGCTGAACCTGCCGCGCAACACCCTCAAGGTTGGGATCATGGACGAGGAGCGCCGTACCACGGTCAACCTCAAGGCCTGCATCAAGGCCGCCAGCGAGCGCGTGGTGTTTATCAACACCGGCTTCCTCGACCGCACCGGCGATGAAATCCACACCTCCATGGAAGCCGGCGCGATGGTGCGCAAGGCCGCGATGAAGGCGGAAAAATGGATCGGCGCCTACGAAAACTGGAACGTCGATATCGGCCTCGCTACCGGCCTGCAAGGCCGTGCGCAGATCGGTAAAGGCATGTGGGCCATGCCCGACCTGATGGCGGCGATGCTCGAACAGAAAATCGCCCACCCGCTGGCCGGCGCCAACACCGCCTGGGTGCCGTCGCCGACGGCGGCTGCGTTGCACGCGTTGCACTACCACAAGGTCGACGTGTTCGCGCGCCAGGCCGAACTGGCCAAGCGCGAGCGCGCGTCGCTGGACGATATCCTGACCATCCCGCTGGCGAACAACCCTAACTGGTCGGACGAAGAAATCCGCAACGAGCTGGACAACAACGCCCAGGGCATCCTCGGTTATGTGGTGCGCTGGATCGACCAGGGCGTCGGCTGCTCGAAAGTGCCGGACATCAACGACATCGGCCTGATGGAAGACCGCGCCACCCTGCGCATTTCCAGCCAGCACATCGCCAACTGGCTGCGCCACGGCGTGGTCACTCAGGATCAGGTGATGGAAAGCCTCAAGCGCATGGCGCCGGTGGTAGACCGTCAGAATGCCGGGGATGCGTTGTACCGCCCGCTGGCGCCGGACTTCGATAGCAATATCGCGTTCCAAGCGGCGGTGGAGTTGGTGATTGAAGGCACCAAACAGCCTAACGGTTATACCGAGCCGGTGTTGCATCGCAGGCGTCGGGAGTTCAAGGCTAAAAACGGCCTGTAAATGAAAAAGCCCTGATCTTGCGATCAGGGCTTTTTCTTTGAGGCTTGTGGTGTCCGGAATGGCCTCATCGGGGGCAAGCCCCCTCCCACAGGATGTACGCGGTCAACTGTGGGAGGGGGCTTGCCCCCGATGAGGCCTTTACATACACCGCAAAAATCAGGACCTCATCCCCAACTCGCGCTTGACCATCTTCGCCAACTTCACGCTATCAATCGGCTTGAGCAGAAAGTCCACCACGCTCAAATGCATCGCATCGATCACATCCAGCGCTCCGGCGTTCCCGGACACGACGATGATCGGCAGCGCCGCGCGCTCGGATGCGCGCACTTCACGAATCAACTGGAGGCCATTGCTCGGCGCCATGCGCAGGTCGGTGATCAGCAACCCAATGGAGCGGCTCGAGTTCAAGAGTTTCAAGGCTGCCTCACCACTCTCGGCGGTCATGCAGCGAATCCCGTCCAGGCCCAGGATTTCCGCCAGCAGTTCGCGCGCGTCCTTGTCGTCGTCGACGATCAACACGCGTTGTGGCGGTAAATCAGGCTTCAGCATCACAGCGCTCAGCGCTTCGCGCTCGGCATCACTCAAAATATCGTGGTCGGACATACGGTTCTCAGCTAGCTCTCATCAATCTCCCAGCACACTCGTCAGACATCTGCGGAAGGGCGAACAATGTGCACTTCGTCGGAAAGTTTGCCTAGTGGGCGTTCTACGGGGTTTGGACGATCGTCATGTAAGGTTTTTCCCTAGTTATGCGCCGTTTTCATCGACCTAGACTTACGTCCAATGGGCACCCGCCGTGCAGGAGTCGACCATGCAGGACGATAACGACAAAAACATCGCGGTCATAGTTATGAGTAAAGCTGATGCATTCGCCCAGGCGGGAAAAACTGCGGTGTTGCAGAACATCCACGGCACCTTGCAGTTCCTGCAACGCTTCCCGCCGTTCAACCAAATGGAAAACGCGCACCTCGCGTTCCTGGTAGAGCAGTGCCAATTGCGCTTTTATGGCCCCGGCGAAAGCATCCTCAAGCCGTCGGCCGGGCCGGTGGAGCACTTTTACATCGTCAAGCAGGGCCGGGTCATCGGCGAACGGCCGGATTCGGCCGAACCCACCTTTGAGATTGCCACCGGCGAGTGCTTCCCCCTTGCGGCACTGCTGGGCGAACGTGCGACGCGCACCGAGCACAAGGCCGCCGAAGACACCTTCTGCCTGCAACTGAACAAGCCGGCGTTTATCAAGCTGTTCGCGCTGTCCAGCGAGTTCCGCGATTTCGCCTTGCGCGGCGTCAGCAGCCTGCTTGATCAGGTCAACCAGCAAGTGCAGCAAAAAGCCGTGGAAACCCTCGGCACCCAATACTCCTTGAACACCCGCCTCGGCGAGCTGGCCATGCGCCACCCGGTGACGTGCAGCCCGGCTACTCCGTTGCGCGAAGCGGTGACGCTGATGCACGAGCAACAGGTCGGCAGCATTGTGATCGTGGATGAGCACAAGGCGCCCCTGGGGATCTTCACCCTGCGCGATCTGCGCCAGGTGGTGGCCGACGGCACAAGCGACTTCACCCTGCCGATCGACGCGCACATGACCCATGCGCCGTTCTTCCTCACCCCGGACCACAGCGCCTTCGACGCCGCCATCGCAATGACCGAACGGCATATCGCCCACGTGTGCCTGGTCAAAGACCAGCGTCTGTGCGGCGTGGTGTCCGAGCGCGACCTGTTTTCCCTGCAACGCGTGGACCTGGTCCACCTGGCCCGTACCATCCGCAACGCACCCAAGGTGGAAAACCTGGTGGCGATACGCGGCGAGATCGGCCAGTTGGTGGAGCGCATGCTGGCCCACGGCGCGTCGTCGACCCAGATCACCCACATCATTACCCTGCTCAACGATCACACCGTGTGCCGAGTCATCGAGCTGACCCTCGCCGACAAAGGCGACCCCGGCGTGCCGTTCACCTGGCTGTGTTTCGGCAGCGAAGGCCGGCGCGAGCAGACGCTCTACACCGACCAGGACAACGGCATCCTGTTCGACGCCAAGGACGCCGCCGAAGCGGCTGAGATCCGCGCGCGCCTGCTGCCCCTCGCGCAGCAGATCAACCAGAGCCTGGCGCAGTGCGGCTTCACCTTGTGCAAAGGCAACATCATGGCCGGCAACCCCGAGCTGTGCCTGTCGCGGGCCGAATGGGCGCGACGGTTTGCGGCGTTCATCCGCGAAGCCACGCCGGAGAACCTGCTGGGGTCGACCATCTATTTCGACCTGCGGGTGGTGTGGGGCGATGAACAGGGCTGTGAACAACTGCGCCAGGGCATTCTCGACCAGGTCGCGGATAACCGCCTGTTCCAGCGCATGCTGGCGGAGAACGCCTTGCGCCAGCGCCCGCCGGTGGGGCGCTTCCGCGATTTCGTGCTGACGCGCAAAGGCGGCGAAAAAGCCACCCTCGACCTCAAGGTGCAAGGCCTGACGCCCTTTGTCGACGGCGCGCGCCTGCTGGCCCTGGCCAACGACGTCCACGCCATCAACACCCTGGAGCGCCTGCGCCAGTTGGTGGTCAAGGAAGTGATCGAGCCGCTGGATGGCGCCGCCTATGAAGAGGCGTATCACTTTATCCAGCAAACCCGCATGCAGCAGCACCAATTGCAGATGCGGGAAAACCAGCCGTATTCCAACCGCGTCGACCCCGACAGCCTCAACCATCTGGACCGGCGCATCCTGCGCGAATCCCTGCGCCAGGCCCAGCGCCTGCAAAGCAGCCTGACCGTGCGGTATCAGCTGTGAACTTATTTGGTTGGTTGCGCACGGCCAAACCCCATCTCGACGCAACACAACAGCAGCGCCTGGCGCAGTTACCCCAGCCGGTCGCGCTGGGCGACGCCGCATTGCGCAGCCAGCGCTGGGTGGTGCTGGACCTGGAAACCAGCGGCCTGAACCTCAACCGCGATCAGGTGTTGTCCATCGGTGCGGTGGTGATCGAGGACGGCGCGGTGGATTTTTCCCAGATGTTCGAGCGCACCCTGCAACGCGCCGAAACAAAACTCAGCCCCAGCGTGCTGATCCACGGTCTCGGCCCCAGCGCGATCGCCGCCGGCAGTGACCCAGTGGACGCGTTGCTGGATTTCATGGAGTTCGTCGGCGACAGCCCGTTGCTGGCCTTCCATGCGCGGTTCGATCAACACATGCTGGCCCGGGCGCTCAAGGACAGCCTGGGTTATCGCCTGGCCCATACCTTCCTCGACGTGGCCGACATCGCCCCGCTGCTGTACCCCGAGGCGCTGCTGCGCGAAGCCGGGCTGGACGACTGGATCGACCACTTCCACCTGCAGGTGGGCGAACGCCATCACGCCAGCGCCGACGCCCTGGCCACTGCGGAGCTGATGCTGATCCTGCTCAGCCGCGCGCGCCAGCAGCACATCGACACACCGCGCGCCCTGCAAGCACGTTTGAGCCAATGGAAACGGCGCAAGCAAGCGCCATCGTTTTAATAGCACCGCCGGACAGACGCCAATTGCGCCCGCTGCACGCCTCTGACACAATCGCGAATAATTCTCGTTAGTTTAAACTTGTTTATTCGGTGATGCCTTGTCGTCGGTCCAGACCCCACACAGTGAGCTTGTCGGTGCGTTGTATCGCGACCATCGCGGCTGGCTGCTGGCCTGGCTGCGGCGCAATGTGGCCTGCCCGAGCCGCGCCGAAGACCTGAGCCAGGACACCTTCATGCGCCTGCTCGGCCGCGACGGGTTGCGCGAACCCCGCGAGCCCCGCGCCTTCCTGGTGGCGATCGCCAAAGGCTTGCTGTTCGACTACTTCCGCCGCGCCGCCCTGGAACAGGCCTACCTCAGCGAATTGATGCTGATCCCGCAAAGCGAACAGCCGTCACCGGAAGACCAGCAACTGATCCTCGAAGACCTCAAGGCCATCGACCGCCTGCTCGGCACGCTGTCGAGCAAGGCCCGCGCCGCGTTCCTCTACAACCGCATCGACGGCCTGGGCCACGCCGACATCGCCCGGCGCCTCGGCGTGTCGGTGCCGCGCGTGCGCCAGTACCTGGCCCAGGGCATCCGTCAGTGCTACATCGCGTTGTATGGCGAGCCGCTGTGAGTGCGATCAGTTGCAAACCGGTGTCGGCCCGGGTGCTGGATGCGGCGATTGCCTGGCAGCTGTCCCTCGACTCAGGGGACGGCAGCGCCGTGGAACAGGAGGAGTTCGCCAAATGGCTGGCCAGCGATGCAGAACATGCCCGCGCCTGGCGCCAACTGGGCCTGCTCGACCAGCGCTTCAGCGTGGCCTCGGGCCCGGCGCGGGCGGCATTGTTGCAGTCACGCGAGGGCATTCGCCAGCGCGTGCGCAAACTCGGCAGCGGCCTGGCGAGTATCGCACTGGTCTGCGGCCTGGCCTTGTTTGCCGGGGAGCGTTATGTACCGCTCCACTATTGGCTGGCCGATCAACGCACCGCCACCGGCGAACAACGCACGCTGACACTGGCGGACGGCACGCAGATCAACCTCAACACCCACAGCGCCATCGATGTGCGCTTCGATGAAAAACGCCGGCTGATCGTGTTGCAGGAAGGCGAAATCCTCGTCGAAACCGGCCACAACGATGCGCGCCCGTTCTATGTGCAGACCCGCGACGGCAGCCTGCGCGCGCTGGGCACGCGGTTTATCGTCAAGCGCGAGGACGCCGCCACGCGCCTGAGCGTGCTGCAATCGGCGGTGGCCGCGCAACCCGAGGCGCTGCATCAGGAACAGATCTTCAAGGCCGGCCAGCAAGTGCTGATGCGCAGCGACAGCCTCGGCCCGCTGCTCGCCGTCACCCCCGCCACCGACGCCTGGACCCGCGGCATGCTGGTGGTGGACAACGCCCGCCTGGGCGATGTGGTCGAGGAACTGAGCCGTTATCGCCGCGGCTACCTGGGTGTGGATAACGCCGTGGCCGACCTGCGCATCACCGGCAGCTTCCCGCTGCACGACACCACCCTGGCGCTCAACGCGCTGCTGCCGACGCTGCCGGTGCGGATCGAACAGCGCACGCCGTGGTGGGTGACGGTGAAGGGTAGGCCCTAGGTCCGGCGGTGTCGGGGATATTGCTCGCGCGAGAAATCCCGCTCCCACCTTCGACCGCATTGTATCAGGCTGAACGCGGTCGAAGGTGGGAGCGGGCTTGCCCGCGATGACGCCCTCAAGAACACCGAATAGCCCCAGGCAACAATTATTTTCCCCAAGCCCTATCACTTTTCGAATCTCGCTCGGCACATGGGTAATTGCGAATTACTTCCATTCAGGAGCCGCCCTATGTCCCGCACGCTAGACACCTTGTTGCGCCCCAGCCTGTTAGCCGTGGCCATTGCCCTCAGCACCCCGCTGGCCAGCAGCGCGCTGATCGCCGCCGAGCAAGCGTCCAGCGTGCGCGCCTACAACCTGCCCGCCGCGCCATTGGCCGCCACCCTGAACCAGATCGCCAGCCAGGCCGGCCTCGCACTGACCCTCAGCCCGGCACTGGCCGCGGGCAAAACCTCGGCGCCGGTCCAGGGCCAGTTCGACGCCCCGGGCGCACTGCGCGAGGCACTGCGCGGCAGCGGCTTGCAGGTGGAGCAGAGCAGCGCGGGGACTTACACGCTGGTGGCGATTGCGGACGGGGTCGTGGCGTTGCCGCAAACCAGCATCGTTGCCCAGGGCAACACTGAAAGCGCCTGGGGCCCGGTGCAGGGCTACCTGGCGACGCGTACCGCCGCCGGCACCAAGACCGATACCGCGCTGGTCGAAGCACCGCGCTCGATCTCCGTCGCCACCCGCGAGCAGATGCAGGACCGCAACGTCCAGAACCTGGATGACGCCGTCAAATACATGCCCGGCATTGTGTCCGCCAGCTACGGCAGCGACACCCGCTACGACTGGATGCGCGTTCGCGGCTTCGAACCGACCCAATTCCTCGACGGCCTGCCGTTGCCACGCGGCGTGTACGCCAACCCCAAGGCCGAAACCTGGAACCTGGATCGCCTCGCCCTGCTGCGTGGCCCGGCCTCCTCGGTCTATGGCCAGACCCCGCCGGGCGGCCTGCTGGACATGGTCAGCCGGCGCCCCAGCGCGGAGTCGAGCCATGCCATTCAAGTGCAATACGGCAGTGACAACTATCGCCAGATCAATTTCGCCAGCACCGGCAAGATCGATGATGAAGGCCAGTTCCTCTATGGCGTCAGCGGCGTGGTCCGGGATGCTGGCACCCAGGTCGACCATATCGACAACAAGCGCTACAACATCGCCCCCAGCCTGGTCTGGAACATCGACACCGACACCAAGCTGACCCTGCTCTCGCAGTTCACCCGCGACGATACCGGCACCACCAGCCAGTTCCTGCCGATCCAGGGCACCAAGATCAAATCGCCGCTGGGCGAGGTCTCCCACCACAAGAACCTCGGCGATCCGGACTATGAATTTTACGACCGCACCTACTACGCGCTGGGCTATGCGTTCGAGCATCGCTTCAACGATACATGGCAGTTCCGCCAGAACCTGCGCTACACCAAGTCGGAGCTGGCGTTCCAGCAACTGACCGTGGGCTCACTGATCTACGGCCCTGCCGACGCTGCGGGCAACATCGGTCGTTCGTCGACCAACGTTGACGAAAACATCGGCCAATTCGCGGTCGACAACCATTTCCAGGCTGACTTCAACACGGCTGACATCACGCACACCCTGTTGCTGGGGCTCGATCATCAACGCACCGACACTTCGTATCTGTCGATTTTCGGCAGCGCCGGGACGACCAATATCTTCAACCCGACCTATGGCCAGACGATCGTCCGCCCGCCGCGCTCCGACGCGTACTACGACTACAACCAGAAAACCATACAGACCGGCCTCTACGTGCAAGACCAGATGGCCTTCGACAAATGGCGCCTGACCCTCGGCGGGCGTGAAGACTGGGTGCATCAGGGCACCACGTACTTCAACAAGGACGACGCGACCAACACCGACCGCAGCCGGAACTTCAGTGGCAACGCGGCGCTGAGCTATGTCTTCGATTCGGGCTTCGTGCCGTACCTGTCCTACGCCGAGTCCTTCCAGCCGGCGAGCAATGCCAGCGTCGACCCGGTCAAATCGTACAAGCCCACGCAGGGCAAGCAATGGGAACTGGGGGTCAAGTATCAGCCTCCCGGCTCCAACACATTGCTCAGCGCAGCGGTTTACGACCTGACCCAGAAAAACGTGCTGGTCACCAGCTTCGGCGCCGGGGGCGAATCGGTGACCGACCAGACCGGCGAAGTGAAGGTCAAGGGCCTGGAACTCGAAGCCGTGTCTGACGTGAGTGAAAACCTCAAGCTGATAGCCGCCTACACCCTGGCCAAGTCCGAAGTGCAAAAAGGCCAATACAAGGGCAACCGCCTGCAGTTGATGCCGAACCAGCAAGCCTCCCTGTGGACGGACTACACCTGGCACAGCGGCATGCTCGACGGTTTCGGCATTGGCGCCGGGGCCCGCTACACCGGCAATACCTATGGCGACCAGGGCAATACCTGGACGGGCAAGGCCAACGCCTACACGGTGTTCGACGCCGCCGTGCATTACGACCTCGGCCGCCTGGACAACAGCCTCAAAGGCGCCTCGCTGAAACTGAACGCGACCAACCTGTTCGACAAGGACTACCTCTCCACCTGTGACGGTTCCTACTGCTACTTCGGCGACCAGCGCAGTGTGGTCGCCAGCGCCACCTACCAGTGGTAAACGACTGAGTTGACCTCCCGGCCGCCTCCAGGGGCGGCTTGGGTGTGTCTGAAGGCCAACAAATGAAAAGCCGAACCATCCGCCGCTGGTCCTTTATCCACACCTGGACCAGCCTGATCTGCACCTTGTTCCTGCTGTTGCTCGCCCTTACCGGCCTGCCGTTGATTTTCCACCACGAGCTCGATCACCTGCTGGGCAACGAACCCGAGCTGCAGCAGATGCCCGCCGACACACCACAGCTGAACCTCGAGCAACTGGTGGCCAAAGCCCAGGCGCATCGCCCTGGCGAAGTCATGCAATACCTGGCGTGGGACGAAGACGACCCGCACGGCGTGATCGCGATCATGGCCGCCACCGCCGGCACCGAACCCAATGCGTCGCACACGTTCATGCTCGACGCGCGCACCGGCGCAACCGTGGAGATGCCGTCGGCCAACGGCGGCTTGACGCTGTTCCTGCTGCGCCTGCATGTGGATATGTTCGCCGGCCTGCCGGGCAAGTGGCTGCTGGCGTTCATGGGCCTGTTGTTTGTGCTGGCGATTGTCTCGGGCACGCTGCTTTACCTGCCGTTCATGCGCCGCTTGACGTTCGCCACCGTGCGCCAGGACAAATCCACCCGCCTGCGTTGGCTCGACCTGCACAACCTGATCGGCGTGGTCACCCTGACCTGGGCGCTGGTGGTCGGCGTGACCGGCGTGATCAGCGCCTGTGCCGATCTGATCATCGCCGCCTGGCGCAACGACAGCCTCAGCGCAATGATCGAACCGTACCAGCACGCCCCGCCGCTGACCCTGCGCGCACCGGCCAACGATCTGCTCACGATCGCCGCCGCAGCCGCGCCCGGCATGCAGCCGGACTTCATCGCCTTCCCCGGCACGCGCTTTTCCAGTGAGCACCATTACGCGGTGTTCATGAAGGGCAGCACCCACCTGACCTCGCACCTGCTCACGCCGGTGCTGATCGACGCCAGCAGCCTGGCCGTCACCGCGATCGCCGAGCGGCCGTGGTACATGGACGCCATGGGCATGTCGCAGCCGCTGCACTTCGGCGACTACGGCGGCATGCCGATGAAAATCCTCTGGGCGCTACTGGATGGGCTGACCATCGTCGTGCTCGGCAGCGGTGTGTACCTGTGGTGGGTGCGGCGCAAGGCGGGCAAGGCATGAGGCCGCGTCAATCGAGTTTCTGGAAAGTGTTCGGCATTCCGCTGGGGATCGGCCTGCTCAGCGCCGTCGGTTTGTTTGCCGCGTTGCTGGGGGATGGGCTGTGGGATGCGCTGAGTTGGGTCGGGTTGGGTATTCCTGCGGTCGTTGGGACTTGGGCGCTGTTCAGGCGGCGTGGCTGAGGACGCCATCGGGGGCAAGCCCCCTCCCACATTTGGAATGCATTCCCCTGTGGGAGGGGGCTTGCCCCCGATGAGGCCCTCAAGAACCACAGGAATCCCCCTCGCCAGCCACGGCGCAACCCACTAGGCTAGCGACTGCCCATCCCATCCAGAGGGATGGGCTGTGGGATGCGCTGAGTTGGGTCGGGTTGAGTATTCCTGCGGTCATTGGGACTTGGGCGTTGTTCAGGCGGCGTGGCTGAGGACGCCATCGGGGGCAAGCCCCCTCCCACATTTGGAATGCATTCCCCTGTGGGAGGGAGCTTGCCCCCGATGAGGCCCTCAAGAACCACAGCCCCCCCTCGCCAGCCACCGCGCAACCCACTAGGCTAGCGACTGCCCATCCCATCCAGAGGGATTGGCTGTGGGATGCGCTGAGTTGGGTCGGGTTGGGTATTCCTGCGGTCATTGGGACTTGGGCGTTGTTCAGGCGGCGTGGCTGAGGACGCCATCGGGGGCAAGCCCCCTCGCACATTTGGAATGCATTCCCCTGTGGGAGGGGGCTTGCCCCCGATGAGGCCCTCAAGAACCACAGCCCCCCTCGCCAGCCACCGCGCAACCCACTAGGCTAGCGACTGCCCATCCCATCCAGAGGGATGGGCTGTGGGATGCGCTGAGTTGGGTCGGGTTGGGTATTCCTGCGGTCATTGGGACTTGGGCCTTGTTCAGGCGGCGTGGCTGAGGACGCCATCGGGGGCAAGCCCCCTCCCACATTGGAATGCACTCCCCTGTGGGAGGGGGCTTGCCCCCGATGAGGCCCTCAAGAACCACAGCCCCCCTCGCCAGCCACCGCGCAACCCACTAGGCTAGCGACTGCCCATCCCATCCAGAGGGATTGGCTGTGGGATGCGCTGAGTTGGGTCGGGTTGGGTATTCCTGCGGTCGTTGGGACTTGGGCGTTGTTCAGGCGGCGTGGCTGAGGGCCTCATCGGGGGCAAGCCCCCTCCCACATTTGGAATGCACTCCCCTGTGGGAGGGGGCTTGCCCCCGATGAGGCCCTCAAGAACCACAGCCCCCCTCGCCAGCCACCGCGCAACCCACTAGGCTAGCGACTGCCCATCCCATCCAGAGGGATTGGCTGTGGGATGCGCTGAGTTGGGTCGGGTTGGGTATTCCTGCGGTCGTTGGGACTTGGGCGTTGTTCAGGCGGCGTGGCTGAGGGCCTCATCGGGGGCAAGCCCCCTCCCACATTTGGAATGCATTCCCCTGTGGGAGGGGGCTTGCCCCCGATGAGGCCCTCAAGAACCACAGGAATCCCCCTCGCCAGCCACGGCGCAACCCACTAGGCTAGCGACTGCCCATCCCATCCAGAGGAATGCCTATGTCCGCTCCCAGCATGACCTTGTTCCACAACCCCGCTTCGCCGTTCGTGCGCAAAGTCCGCGTGCTGCTGGCCGAAACCGGCCAGCAGAACCGTGTGGCCCTGCAGCTCTGCATGCCGACACCGGTCAACCCGGACGTGCAACTGGTCAACGAAAACCCGGTGGGCAAGATCCCGGCCTTGCGCCTGGCCGATGGCACGGTGTTGCACGACAGCCGGGTGATCCTCGATTACCTCGACCACCAGCACGTCGGCAACCCGCTGATCCCGCGTGACGGCTCGGCCCGCTGGCGCCGCCTGACCCTGGCCTCGATGGCCGACGCCATCATGGATGCCGCCGTGCTGGTGCGTTACGAGAGCGCCCTGCGCCCGCCGGAAAAACACTGGGCGCCGTGGCTCGACGAACAGCGCAACAAGATCCGGCGCACCCTGGCGGAGCTGGAAGCGGATGCGATTGCCGAACTGGCCAGCCACTTCGATATCGCCGCGATCAGCGTGGCCTGCGCCTTGGGTTACCTGGATTTCCGCCACCCGGACCTGCACTGGCGCGACGCCAACCCCCAGCTCGCCGCCTGGTACGCCGAAGTCAGCCAGCGCCCTTCGATGCTTGAGACACAGCCGCCGGTTTGACCCTGCGCATAGGTGGCGCAGGAAACAACGCCACAATCCTCGCCACCAACTGCGCTCGCTCCCGCTGGTCCTCACGCAACCCGATCATTGCACGGCCTCCAGATCGAATGCCAAAGGCTCGGCCGCCTTGCGTTTGCCCACGCCGTACCAATCCAGTTTGCGTGTCAGCACCATCACCGTCCCCAGCAGGCCGAACAGCAACAGCGAGCCCATCAGCAGCGCGTAGTCCTCGGCACTCAACAGCCCGTACAACAAGCCATACAACGCCGCCAGCCCGGCCGAAAACCCCAGGCCGTGGGCGACGCTGCGCAGCACATGGCACACGTAGAAACCAATCAACAACACACAGGCACTGGCCGAGATCAGGTACGCCAAGGCAAAGCCCAGGTGCTCGGACAACGACAGCAACAACAGGTAGAAAAACGCCAGGGCGAACCCCACCAGGGCGTACTGGATCGGATGCACCGCCAAGCCCTTGAGCACTTCGAACAGGAAGAAACCGGCAAAGGTCAGGGCGATGAACAGCAGCGCATATTTGATCGCGCGGTCGCTCTTGAGGTACTGGTCCACCGGGTCGATGAAGTTCACCCCGAAGCTGCGGTTGTTGAAGTCGTCACAGCCGCGTTCGTCCAGGCAGCCGCGCAGGGCTTCTTCGAGGTTGGTGGAGAAGAATGAGGTCTGCCAGTTGGCGCTGAAGCCCTTGTCGGTGACTTCCCGTTGCGCCGGCAGGAAGTTGCCGATGAAGCTCGGGTGCGGCCAGTTGGAGGCCAGCGTGACCTGGCTGGTCTTGCCCACCGGTACCACTTGCAGTTGCTCGGTGCCTTGCAGGCGCAGGTCGAAGGCGAAGTCCAGCGCGGCCGGGGTTTTGCTGTCCAGCTCCGGCAGCGCCACATGCACCCCCTCGCCCAGCCACTCGACGTGGGTGCCTGGCGCAAACTCCAGGCGCTGGCTGCCCAGCTCCAGCTTCAGTGCGTTTTCGATACCGCGAATATCGCTGATACCCACCGCCAGAAACGCCGGCTCAAAGCGGTAATCGGCGAAATTTTCCTTGATGCCCCATTGCTCCGGCAAGACGAAGCGTCCGCTGATGCGGTTGTCGGCGTGGAACAGCCGGGCCTGGTAGATGCCACGCGCGCGCAGTTCGGTCTGCACCCGCCCGTCGAGCTCAAAACGCTCCGGCAGGAAATACAGACGACCGCGCACTTCACGGGTTTCCTCGTAGCGCCTGTTGAGTTTTTCATTGAGCTTCCACTCGCGGACAGTCTTGCGGTACGGCACCACCATCACCGGGCCGGTGAGGCGCTGGCTGTAGCTGGAGCTACGGGCGATATCCATCAGGACACTGTCGCGAGTGTATTGGCGGTCGGCGATGAGGCCGTTGATCATCAGCAATGGAATCAGCAATAGCAGGATCAATAGCGCAATCGCGCCAAGTTTGAAAAGCAGGCTGCGGTTCATGGGGCTCTCCCTGTTTTGATGGGGAAAGCGTGAGCCGCGCATGTGGGAAATTTATGTGGGCAATGTGGAGACTGTGTGGAGATGCAGCACCACTTGCACGCCACCGTGTACGTTGCCGATCTGCAACGTGCCGCCATGCAGCTTCATCACTTCCTCGACAAAGTTGAGGCCCAGGCCGGTGCTTTTGCGCCCGCTGGCCGGACGCGGCAGCGAGTAGAAACGCTCGCTCAGGCGCGGCAAGGCGTAGTCGGGAATCGGCGCGGCCTGGTTGAACAGGCTGACCTGCACAGCGTTGTGCCGGGTCTGTGCGCTGAACCGCAACACCCCGCCCGCCGGCGTGAAGTCCAGGGCGTTGTCGAGCAGGTTGCCCAGGGCCTGGCGCAGCAGGAACGGTTCGCCGAAGACCTTCACCTCAGCGCCGATCGTTTGTTCGATGCACAAGCCGGCCCCTTCGATGCGCGCGCATTGGGCCTTGAGCACATCGTCCACCAGCGCGGCCAGCGGCAGGCTGGCTTGCGCCTCCAGGCCCTGGCGTTGCTCGACCTGGGCCAGGTTCAGCAAGCGCTCGATCAACTGCTGCAGGCGGGTACTTTCGCTGTCGATATTGCCGACAAAGCGCTGTTGCTGCTCGCGGCTCATGTCGCCCTGCAACAGCTCGGCCGCGCCGCGAATCGCCGCCAGCGGGCTCTTCAATTCGTGGGTCAGGGTGTGGACGTAATGCTCCACATAAGCCTTGCCCTCCAGCTGTGTCCGCATGTGCTCCACAGCGGTGGACAACTGCTTCAGCTCGCCGCCACGGTAATGCGGCAATTCGGCGCGCCGCCCCTCGCTGACCGCCTCGGCATACGCGGTAAGCCGGCGCAGTGCCACGCTCAACCACCACGACAACAGCGCGCCGAGCAGCAGGCCGAGGATCACCAAGCCGGCGCCGTACCACAGCAACCGGTGCTCGGTGCGATCGACATAAGGCTGCAGCGAACTGTTCGGCTTGGCCACCGTGACCACGCCGATGATCTGCCCATTGTCGCGAATCGGCGCGCCCACGTGCATCACCGACGAGGCCGGATCATCCGGCGCGCTGCGGGTGGAACGCGCGCCGTACTCGCCGCGCAGGGTCAGGTACACGTCGTTCCATTTGGAGTAGTCCTGGCCCACGGCTTCGCCGCTGGAGTCGAGCAACACCATGCCGTTGGCGTCGGTCACGTAGATGCGGTGGTTGACCTGGTTTTTCGGCAGGCCCCAGATGGTCGCGCCCGGCTGACGGGTGCCGTAGGCCTTGAGCAGCTCCGGCCAGTGGCTTTGGGCGAGGGTGCCGTTCTTGACGTCGTTGCGCAGGATTTCCGCCAGCAGGTTGGCGGTGTCCACCAGGGTTTCTTCGGTGGACTGGCGCACGCCGGGGCGGATTTCCTTCATCACGGTGTTTAGCACGAAGTAACCGGTGAAGCCGATAAACAGCGCGTAGACCAGGAAAAACCGCAGCCCCAGGCGCATCAGCTGTGGCTCGGGCTGTAGCTGTAGCCGAGGCCGCGATGGGTCTGGATCGGTTCGGCCTGCGCCGACACGCTGCGTAATTTGCTGCGCAGGCTTTTGATATGGCTGTCGATATTGCGCTCATAGCCGGCATCGGCCGGCACGCCGACCGCGTCCAGCAGTTGTTCGCGACTGAACACACGCTCGGGTTGTTCCAGCAGGCTTTGCAGCAAGCGGAACTCATGGCGGGTCAGGCTCAGTGCCAGGCCACGGTAGGTGATCTGCATACGCTCCAGGTCGACCTGGAACAACGCCGGAGCGACGCCAGGGCCGACGCGCTTGAGGATCGCCCTGACCCGCGCCGCCACTTCCCGTGGGCTGAACGGCTTGACCACATAATCGTCGGCACCGATCTCCAGCCCGACCACGCGGTCGATCTCGCTATCGCGGGCACTGAGAAACATCACCGGCACTTCGCTGAAACGCCGCAGTTGCTTGCAGGTTTCAAAGCCGCTGATGTCGGGCAGGCCGATGTCGAGGATGATCAGGTCGGCCGGGGTCTGGCGCTGGTGGGCCAGCGCTTCCTGGCCGAGGCTCAGCCAGGTGGTGGTAAAGCCCTCGCCTTGCAGGGCGAAAACCAGTGTGTCGGCTATCGCCGCTTCGTCTTCGACAATCAGGATATGCGGCATGGCGGTCCGTCAGCAGTCCGGCTTGTCGGCGGTGTAGCGACGCGCCGGGTTCACCGCGGCGCCGAACTCACGCAGCGCCTTGGCGCCGATCAGCAGCGGGTAGTTGAAGCTGCTGCGGTCGGTGAGGTTGACCTCGACGGTGCGCTTGACGTTGCCCAGGCACATTTCCAGGTCGATCACCGGGCGCGTGGCCACGGTGGCTTCTTCCTTGTCCTCGTCTTCGTCGGCACGGCTCTTGATCTTGCTGATGCGCGCCACCTTGTGTTCGTAGACTTTGTTGCCGGCGTCCTTGCCGCCGACGCGGAAGCGCACCCAATCGTCGCCGTCACGGGTGAAGGTCTCGATGTCACGGGCCGACAGCGAGGCGGTCAGCGCGCCGGTGTCCATCTTGGCCTTGAAGGTTTCGCCGATCTCCGGCAGTTGGATGTATTCGTAGCGGCCGTAAACGGTCGGTTCGGCGGCCATGACGGGCAAGACCGCCAGGGCGAGCGAGGCAAGGAGCAGTTTCACGAAGTGATTTCCTCGGAAAGAAGTAGGCGAATTCTAGACCGCAAAGGCAGCACTTAGTTAGTTCGGCAACCATACCCGGCATATTGTGAAACATTCGTCGGGCGATTTGCGATTTGGCCTCTAGACGCCGCTCTCTTATTATGTCCCGCCCACAGGATTCCAAGAGTTACTTATGCGCCGCCTGCTCACCGGCTGTTTCGTCTCGCTGCTGCTCCTGCTCAACACCCTGGTCCTGATCGGGCCGCTGACGGTGTTTGCCCTGCTCAAGCTGGTGGCCCCCGGTCGCTATCGCGATTACGCGTCATGGGCCGTGATGTGGATCGCCGAGACCTGGGCCGAAATCGACAAACTGATCTTCGCGCTGTGCATCCCGACCCAATGGGACATCCGCGGCGCAGACGACCTGCGCGGCGACACTTCGTACCTGGTGATCAGTAACCACCAATCCTGGGTCGATATCCCCGCGCTGATCCAGGCCCTCAACCGCCGCACGCCGTTCTTCAAGTTCTTCCTGAAGAAAGAACTGGTCTGGGTGCCCTTCCTGGGCCTGGCCTGGTGGGCGCTGGATTATCCGTTCATGAAGCGCTACACCAAGGCGTTCCTGGCCAAGCACCCGGAACTGGCGGGCCAGGACTTGAAGATCACCCGCCAGGCCTGCGAGCTGTTCAAGCGCCAGCCGGTGACGGTGGTCAACTACCTGGAAGGCACCCGGTTCAGCGAGGCCAAGCGTGCCCAGCAAGGCTCACCGTTTGCCCGCCTGCTCAAGCCCAAGGCCGGCGGCGTGGCGTTTGTGTTGGCGGCACTGGGCGAACAACTGGATGCCGTGCTCGACGTGACCGTGGTCTATCCGCAAGCGAAGACGCCGGGGTTCTGGGATCTGATCAGCGGGGCGGTACCGAAGGTGATCATCGATATCCGCACCCGTGAGCTGGACCCGGCGCTGTGGCAGGGCGACTACGAAAACGACCCGGCGTTTCGCCAGGTCGTACAGAACTGGGTGAACCGGCTCTGGATGGAGAAGGATCAGCGGATTCAGGAACTGCGAGGCGAAACCGCTGGGGCCTTATGGGCAAAGTAACCGTTACGGGCGCTTAGGCCACGTGGCCGAATCGTCACCGGTACGCCACCCGTGCGCTATCTCGATGGTGTCGTGACTGCTCACGGTATCAGCCTGCTCCTGGCTGGCGTCGTGGGGCGCTTTTCCTTGCTCTGCGGCAGCGGGCTTGTGGGTCGCGGCGTGATACGAAGCGCTAGCGAGAGCGTTGTAGGTGTTGACGATGTTCATGGAAGACTCCTACCTGACCGGATTGAAGAATCCACCCCAGGAGGGTTGGTTTTCCTGGAGCAGTCCCCGTAGGTGGTGAAACATCCCACACAGTTCCTCGGGAGTTGTTGCGCAGCATTGCCAAACGAGGGGCTGACTCAATCCTCGGCTACCCGCGCCCCACGCCTGGACCCGCTTGCCCTGCAGCGAACCCGCGATAGGGCATCGTCTGAAAACGCATAAAAAACTGTCAGAGTTAACAGTTCCGCCCGCCTTGGGCGGCTGATTAGGCTAAGGACTCCATCTCAGTCGAGTGCCCTGATCATGACCATCAAAGTCCTCTTCGCCGGCATAGCGTTACTGACAGCAGCGAACATTGCCCATGCAGAAATGGCCACGTGCCCCGCAGTCAGTTCAATAAAAGCTACGCCGTATACCGACCCGGACCTTCCTCCGGACTTCAACCAAGGCTTCAAATACGAAGCCCCCGGGCCCGGTGGCCAGATGTGGGAGGGCCAGTCCACGGCCACAAGCGAGACCTACCTCGAACCTAAATACAACCTGATGTTAGTCAGTGCCGAAATGATCCACGGGAAAATACTCTGCAGTTATGGCGGTACAACGCAAAGAGAAAACGCAGAGCCGGTAAACAACGTTTCCAAACCCTATGTTCAATTGGGCCTGCCGTTTAACAACCCGAAGGCCGCGACCGGTACAGCATGGAAAGGAACCAGCTGCGGGAATCAAGGCGGCGCTGTATCGATCGACGCCTCCCAATGTACTTTTGAGTACCAACCGTAACGCTGTTCCCCGCAACCTGCCGGCCACTTCAAAGCGGGGTCGAACCCGCTTTGAAGGACCACGGCCTTAGCTGCCGGTGCCCCAAGCCTGGCCCAGTTTGCCCAGCAGCGAACTGTTGGCACCCTGGCCGCCCAGGTATTGCAGGATCACCGGGGCGAATTGGCCGATCATGCCGCTGTCCATGCCCAGCGCGCTGAACGCGGTGTTCAGGTCGTTGGTGTTCTTCACGTTACCCAGCAGGCCGTCGAGGCCGCTGGTCTTGCTGCCGCCGCTCTGGCCGAGCATCCCGCTCAAGGCGCCGAGGCTGCCCAACGCATTGCTGCCCGACAGTTGATCGAGACCCGGCACGCTTTTCCCCAGTTGCGAATAGTCGCTGCTGCTCAGTTGGTTCCTGGCCAGGCCCAGCATGGCGCCGGTGCCGCCGACGGCTTGCTCGGGGGTGACATTCAATTGTGAGGTCAGGGCACTCAGCAAACCGGCCGTTTCGGACGACGGCGCAACGGCAGCGGCTTTGTTGTTGCCGCCCTGCATACCGGAAATCGCATTGGCCGCATCGCCAAGGCTGAACCCGGCGGCGAATACCGGGCCGGCTGCCAGGGTCATCAGGCAGGAAAGGGCGAAACCGCGTGAAATCTTCATCGAAACAACCTCTGGATGTAGGGGTGAAAGCAGGCGTTTGACTGGCCTTTTCGTCACTTGTTCCAAACCCGCTCCGGAACCCAACTGCGATAAGCCGGTCCATGAACTGACTACACAATTTGTCAGGAAGAGACTTATGACGACGATCCACCCCCAAGTGATTGATCACAAGCCTTCATTCTGGAGCCGCCCGCGCCTGTTCATCGGCGCCTGCGCTGTAGTGGCCGCCGGTATCGGCGGCGCGCTCTACACCCAGGACAGCGTCAAATCCGCCGCCACCCTGGTGACCACCACTCAGCAGCCGGCAGCGCAGATCATGGCCCACAAGGACTACCTGGAAGTGCAGCCGATTGCCTCCACGGCCCCTGCCCCTGATCAGAGCCTGGAACTGTGGGCCATCCCCGAGGACGGCACGCCGGTATCCCTCGGCCTGTTGCCGGAAGATGGCAAAGGCATCATCGGCTTGAATCCACGCCAGCAGGAATCCATCAGCAAACCGGTGGGCTTGATGGTGAGCTCGGAAACCAAGGGTGGATCGGTGAGCAAGCAGCCGACCGGGCCGACGGTGTATCAAGGCGCGCTGGCGATTCGTTAAGCCACGGGCACCGCGGATTTCGCAGTGCCCTGCTGCTCCGGCATCCAATCAACCCCGTTCGTACACCGCCAATGCCAATGGCAATGGCAATGGCAATGGCAAAACGTGGTCAGGGTTCAGGAGGCTAACGGAAAGCTATTCTGCGACTATGGTGGAAAAACACTTGAAGTACAGACGGAAAATGAAGAGGGCAAGCCAGAAACTATAAAATCGACCGCTAACCTTCGACTCTCGGCCCCACTCTAATTGATAAGGGCGCCCGTCGAGGCGCCCTTGTTTTTTGCTCTAGCGTTTACGCCGCGCTGAACAACTTATGCGGATCAATCACAAACTTCTTCGGCACGCCCGCATCAAACTCGCCATACCCACGCGGCGCGTCATCCAGGCTGATCACCTCAACCCCGACGATGTCGGCAATGTGAATGCGGTCCCACATGATCGCCTGCATCAACTGGCGGTTGTACTTCATCACCGGCGTTTGCCCGGTGTGGAAGCTGTGGGATTTGGCCCAGCCCAGACCAAAACGGATGCTCAGGCTGCCCATCTTCGCGGCGGCGTCGACGGCGCCAGGGTCTTCGGTGACGTACAAGCCGGGGATACCGATCTTGCCCGCCACGCGCACCACGCCCATCAGTGAGTTGAGCACCGTGGCCGGGGCTTCGTGCTTGACGCCGTCATGCCCGTGGCCGCGTGCTTCGAAGCCCACGCAGTCGACGGCACAGTCCACTTCCGGCTCACCGAGCAAGGCAGCGATCTGTTCGTGCAGCGGCGTGTCGGTGGACAGGTCGACCACTTCAAACCCTTGCGCCTTGGCGTGGGCCAGGCGGATGGCGTTGACGTCGCCGATGATCACCACCGCCGCGCCCAGCAGGCGTGCGGAAGCGGCAGCGGCCAGGCCGACCGGGCCGGCACCGGCGATGTAGACGGTGCTGCCAGGGCCAACGCCGGCGGTGACGGCGCCGTGGTAGCCGGTGGGCAGGATGTCGGAGAGGCAGGTCAGGTCGCGGATTTTCTCCATGGCCTTGTCGCGGTCCGGCAGTTTCAGCAGGTTGAAGTCGGCGTAAGGCACCAGCACGTATTCGGCCTGGCCGCCAGTCCAGTCGCCCATGTCGACATAGCCGTAGGCGCCACCGGCACGGGCCGGGTTGACGGTGAGGCACACGCCGGTGTGTTGCTCTTTGCAGGAGCGGCAGCGGCCGCAGGCAACGTTGAAGGGCACGGACACCAGGTCGCCGATTTTCAGGTTCTCGACGTCGCTGCCCTTCTCGATCACTTCACCGGTGATCTCGTGACCGAGCACCAGGCCGGTCTGGGCAGTGGTGCGGCCGCGCACCATGTGTTGGTCGGAGCCGCAGATGTTGGTGGAGACCACGCGCAGGATGACGCCGTGCTCAATCTTCCTGCCACGGGGGTCCTGCATTTTGGGATAGTCGATTTTCTGTACTTCGACCTTGCCGTTGCCGAGATACACGACACCACGATTACCAGACATGCTTTCACCTCGCTGTTGTTTTTATGAAAGCGCGTTGCCCGTGGGTGGGCAGCGCGTTGAGTGCTCGGGTTACAGATGCTGTTTCTTGTGTTGTTTGTTAGGGCCTCATCGGGGGCAAGCCCCCTCCCACAGTTGAATGTGTTCACAAATCAAAATGTGGGAGGGGGCTTGCCCCCGATGGCGTCAGTCAGAGCACCACCGTCCGATTGGCATTCAAAAACACCCGCCGTTCAATGTGATACCCCACCGCCCGGGCCAGGGTCAGCCCTTCGATATCGCGCCCCTTGGCAATCAGATCCTCGGGGTAATGACTGTGATCCACCACCTCCACACCCTGGGCGATGATCGGGCCTTCGTCCAAGTCGTTGTTGATGTAATGCGCCGTCGCGCCGACCAGCTTCACGCCCTTGTTGTACGCCTGGTGATACGGCTTGGCGCCCTTGAACCCCGGCAACAACGAGTGGTGGATATTGATCGCCTTGCCATCCAGCTTGCGGCACAGCTCCGGCGACAGCACTTGCATGTAGCGCGCAAGGATCACCAGTTCCGCGCCGGTGTCTTCAATCACTTGCCACACCTGACGCTCCTGGGACGGTTTGTCGTTGGGGTCGAGGGCGAAGTGGTAGTAGGGAATCTGGTGCCAGTCGGCCAACGGTTTCAGATCGGGGTGGTTGGACACCACCGCGACCACGTCCATCGACAGTTGGCCGATACGCTGGCGATACAGCAAGTCGTTCAGGCAGTGATCGGCCTTGGACACCATGATCACCACTTTGGGCCGATAGTTCGGCGCCGTCAGTTCGAAGACCATGCCAAAGGCTTCCCCGCGCGCGGCCAGGCCATCGCGGAACGCTTGCTCATCGAAACCCTCCGGCTGACGAAACTCCACGCGGATAAAAAAGCGCCCTGACAGCCGGTCATCGAACGAGTGGTGCTCGGTGACGTAGCAACCCTGCTCGAACAGGTAGCGGGTGACCGCGTCCACCGTGCCGAGCACGCTGGGGCAGTCGGCGGTCAAAATCCATGTATCGGGTGCGCGGCTCATGACAGGTCACTCCTCAAGCAAAGCCCGGCCTCACCCACCCCTACCCCTGTAGGAGCGAGCTTGCTCGCGAAAATCGTCAACGATAACGCGGGCATCCTGGATGACCGCAGTGCCCTTGAGGTTTTCGCGAGCAAGCTCGCTCCTACAGGGTGGCGGGTGAGGGGGGTGGGGGTCATATCAGGCTTGAACGCTCAGGCCGAATTCGGCCGAGGCATCCTGCAACCACAACCACCAGTAATCCGAGAAGCTGCGACGAATCACCAGCTCCCAGGTGTCTTCGGCGGTATGGCGGATCACCAGTTGCGACTTGGCGAACACCGTGCCCACCGCCTTGCCCACCGGGAAGTTGTTGGGGTGTACGTCGTAGCTGGTGGACTTCATCAGCACGTCGCGCACGTTCGGGCCGCGCAGTTCGAGGATCTGTTGGCCGCCGCTGACATTGACGATCTGGATATGCAGATCGCCCAGGGCGGCGCGCAGGTTTTGTTCGGCGGCGAATTCTTCACCGCTCGGCACCACCAGCAGCCACTCGTCCGGGCCGAGCCATTGCAGGCTGGTGTCGCCGTTGACGATCACCGTCAGCGCGCCGGGCAGTTCGATGCCCAGGGCCTTGTGGACGCCAGCGGCGAAGGCGGCGTCATGGCCGTCGCCGCGAATAGTCAGGTGGCCGAGCAGTTTCTTTTCACGCACGGTCACGCCGGCATTCTTGCGGCCCTTGCCGACCAGGCTGGCGAGGTCGGCATGGTGCAGCGACGACTCGGCCTTGGCCCCGGTGGTGGGGCGTTGTTGGTATACGTTGGCTGCTGTCATAGAGCACCTTTGCTGAATTCTGTTGTGTGGCTACTGGCGTCATCGGGGGCAAGCCCCCTCCCACATTTGGAATGTATTCCCCTGTCTCCCGATGGCGCGCCTCGGTCCATCAGATGTTCTGGCGGTCGCCTTTCGGATCAAAGAACACCGAGGACACAATCTCCGCCTCGATCACGCTGCCATCCGCTTGCGGCGAAAACACCCGCTCGCCGATGCGCTTCAAGCCGCCCTTGACCACCGCCAGCGCAAACGAATAACCGAGGGAGTTATGCGCGTAGCTGGAGGTGACGTGGCCGACCATCTTCATCGGGATCGTCTGCTTGGCGTCGAACACCAGTTGCGCGCCTTCCGGCAGCCACACCGCTGGATCGATCGGCTTGAGGCCGACCAATTGCTTGCGATCTTCGCGCACGCAGTCTTCGCGGTTCATCCCGCGCCAGCCGATCCACGAGAACGGCTTGGTACGGCCGACGCACCAGCCCATGTTCAGGTCGTCCGGGGTCATCGAGCCGTCGGTGTCCTGGCCGACGATGATGAAGCCCTTCTCGGCCCGCAGGACGTGCATGGTTTCGGTGCCATACGGGGTCAGGTTGTACTTTTTGCCGGCCTCGACGATTTGCTCCAGCACGCCCATGGCGTAGTCGGCCTGCACGTTGACTTCATACGACAGCTCGCCGGTGAACGAGATGCGGAACACCCGCGCCGGTACGCCGCCGACCAGGCCTTCTTTCCAGGTCATGAACGGGAAGCCGTCCTTGTCCAGGTCGATGTCGGTGACTTCGGCCAGCAGCTTGCGGCTGTTGGGGCCCGACAGGGTCATGGTCGCCCAGTGGTCGGTGACCGAGGTGAAGTAGACCTTGAGGTCCGGCCATTCGGTCTGTTGGTAGATTTCCAGCCATTGCAGCACACGGGCCGCGCCGCCGGTGGTGGTGGTCATCAGGAAGTGGTTGTCGGCCAGGCAAGCGGTCACGCCGTCGTCGAAGACCATGCCGTCTTCCTTGCACATCAGGCCGTAGCGCGCCTTGCCCACGTCGAGCTTGGTCCAGGCGTTGCTGTAGATGCGGTTGAGGAACTCGCGGGCATCCGGGCCCTGGATGTCGATCTTGCCGAGGGTCGACGCATCCAGCAGGCCGACGCTGTCGCGCACCGCCAGGCATTCGCGCTTGACCGCCGCGTGCAGGTCTTCACCGTTGCGCGGGAAGTACCACGGGCGTTTCCACTGGCCAACGTCTTCAAACTCGGCGCCATTCTTCACATGCCAGGCGTGCAGCGCGGTGTAGCGAACGGGTTCGAAGATGTGCCCACAGTGCCGCCCCGCAACCGCGCCGAAGGTCACCGGCGTGTAGTTGGGGCGGAACATAGTGGTGCCCATCTGCGGGATGGTCACGTTCAGCGAACGCGCCGCAATGGCCAGGCCGTTGACGTTACCCAGCTTGCCCTGGTCGGTGCCGAAGCCCAGCGCGGTATAACGCTTGACGTGTTCCACCGACTCGAAACCTTCGCGGGTCGCCAGTTCGATGGCGGCCGCAGTGACGTCGTTCTGCAGGTCGACGAATTGCTTGGGCGCCCGTGCAGTGGCTTTCTCGTGAGGCACCTGGAACAGCGCCAGCGTCGGCTCTTCCAAGCGGTTCAAGGCTTTGGGCAGCGTGCCTTCCACCGGGCTAAACCCGGCTTCGCTGGCGGCGCGCACGCCCCCTTCAAAACCGTCCGCCAGGGAATCGCCCAGGCCGTAGACGCCGTTGATACCGCCAACGCACACGCGCTTTTGCGGTGCTTCACCCGGTACAAAACCGAGGATGTCTTCGCGCCAGGTCGGCTTGCCGCCCAGGTGCGAGGCCAGGTGGACCACCGGGCTGTAGCCGCCGGAGCTGGCCACCAGGTCGCAGTCCAGCCACTCGCCGGGGCTGGTGACGGTATGCGCTTTGACATCGATGGCGGCAACACGGGCGCCGCTCACATGCTTGCTGCCACGGGCTTCGATCACGGCGCTGCCGGTGAGGATACGAATGCCTTTGGCGCGGGCTTCTTCCACCAGCGCGCCGCGTGGGTTATGGCGGGCATCGGCCACGGCCACCACTTTCAGGCCCGCTTCCAACCAGTCCAGGGCGACGCGGTAGGCATGGTCGTTGTTGGTCGACAGCACCAGTTTCTTGCCCGGCGCCACGCCGTAACGGCGCACGTAAGTCGAGACTGCACCGGCGAGCATATTGCCCGGCACGTCGTTGTTGCCGTACACCAGCGGACGCTCGCACGCACCGGTCGCCAGCACCACGCGCTTGGCACGCACACGGTGGATACGCTGGCGCACCTGGCCGATCGGCGCACGGTCGCCGAGGTGATCGGTGAGACGCTCGTGAATGGTCAGGAAGTTATGGTCGTGGTAACCGTTGACGGTGGCGCGGGGCAGCAGCACCACGTCCGGCAGGGCTTTGAGTTCGGCGATGACGCTGGCGACCCACTCGGTGGCCGGCTTGCCGTCGAGGCTTTCGCGCGAATCGAGCAACGAGCCGCCGAACTCTTCCTGCTCATCGGCGATGATCACGCGGGCGCCGCTGCGCGCAGCGGCCAGTGCAGCGGCCAGACCGGCCGGGCCGGCACCGACCACCAGCACGTCGCAATGCCGGTTGAAGTTGTCGTAGGTGTCCGGGTCGTTCTCGGTCGGCGAGCGGCCTAAACCCGCAGCCTTGCGGATGTACTTCTCGTAGGTCATCCAGAACGACTGCGGGTACATGAAGGTTTTGTAGTAGAAACCCGGTGGCATCAGCTTGCCGCCGACTTTGCCGAGAATACCCATCACGTCGTTGTTCACGCTCGGCCAGCCGTTGGTGCTGGTGGCGACGAGGCCCTGGTACAACGCCTGTTGCGTGGCGCGCACGTTGGGAATCTGGGTGGCTTCGGTGGCGCCGATCTGCAGCACCGCGTTCGGCTCTTCGGCACCGGCAGCAAAGATGCCGCGTGGGCGCGAGTACTTGAAGCTGCGGCCGATGATGTCGACACCGTTGGCCAGCAGCGCGGCGGCCAGGGTGTCGCCTTCGAAGCCTTTGTAGGTCTGGCCGTTGAAGCTGAAGGTCAGGACTTTGTTACGGTCGATCCGGCCACCGTTGGACAGGCGATTGATCTGGCTCATACCTTCGCTCCAGCAGCCTTGGCGGTGAATTGCGGCTTGGTGCCGATTTTGTAGGTTTCAAGAATTTCGTAGGTCAGCGTGTCGCGGGTCGCGTTGAAGTACTGACGGCAACCGGCGGCGTGAATCCACAGCTCGTGGTGCAGGCCGCGGGGGTTGTCGCGGAAGAACATGTAGTCGCCCCACTCTTCATCGGTGCAGGCGTTGGGGTCCAGCGGGCGTGGGATGTGCGCTTGGCCGGAGGCATGGAATTCCTCTTCGGAGCGCAGTTCGCCACAGTGAGGACAGAAGATATGCAACATAGGGAATTTCTCCTGTTAGTGGGCGACGGCCGCAGCGCCGTGTTCGTCGATCAACGCACCGTTGTGGAAACGGTCGATGGAGAAAGGTGCGGCCAGCGGGTGCATTTCACCCTTGGCCAGGCTCGCGGCAAACACGTTGCCTGAACCGGGAGTGGCCTTGAAACCGCCGGTGCCCCAACCGCAGTTGAAGAACATGTTCGGCACCGGGGTCTTGGAGATGATCGGGCAGGCGTCCGGCGTGGTGTCGACGATGCCGCCCCACTGGCGGTTCATACGCACGCGTGAGAGCACCGGGAACATCTCGACGATGGCCTGGATGGTGTGTTCGATCACCGGGTACGAACCGCGCTGGCCGTAGCCGTTGTAGCCGTCGATACCGGCGCCGATCACCAGGTCGCCCTTGTCGGACTGGCTGATGTAACCGTGTACGGCGTTGGACATGATCACGCTGTCGATAATCGGCTTGATCGGCTCCGACACCAGTGCTTGCAGCGGATGCGATTCGATCGGCAGGCGGAAACCGGCGAGCGAAGCCATGTGCCCGGAGTTACCGGCCGTGACCACACCGACGCGCTTGGCGCCGATAAAACCCTTGTTGGTTTCGACGCCGATGCACACGCCGTTTTCCTTGCGGAAACCGATCACTTCGGTCTGCTGGATCAAATCCACTCCGAGGGCGTCGGCGGCGCGGGCAAAGCCCCAGGCCACGGCATCGTGACGGGCCACGCCGCCGCGTCGTTGCACGGTGGCGCCCATCACCGGGTAGCGGGTGTTCTTCGAGCAATCCAGGTACGGAATCTCGTCCGCGACCTGTTTGGCGTTGAGCAGTTCGCCGTCCACGCCGTTGAGGCGGTTGGCGCTGACGCGACGTTCGGAATCGCGGATGTCCTGCAGGGTGTGGCACAGGTTGTAGACGCCGCGCTGGGAGAACATCACGTTGTAGTTCAGGTCCTGGGACAGGCCTTCCCACAGTTTCATCGCGTGTTCGTACAAGTGCGCCGACTCGTCCCACAGGTAGTTGGAACGCACGATGGTGGTGTTGCGCGCGGTGTTACCGCCGCCCAGCCAGCCCTTTTCGACCACGGCGACATTGGTGATGCCGTGCTCCTTGGCCAGGTAGTAGGCGGTCGCCAGACCATGCCCGCCACCGCCGACGATGACCACGTCGTACACCTTTTTAGGGGTCGGCGTGCGCCACATCTTCTGCCAGTTTTCGTGGTGGCTGAGTGAGTGCTTGAAGAGGCCGAAGCCCGAGTAGCGTTGCATAGTCATTACTCCAAAACCGCGCTCAGCGATAAACCGGGAAATCAGCGCACAGGGCCGACACGCGCTTGGCCACGTCGGCCTCGACATCGGCGTCGCCGAGGTTGTCGAGGATGTCGCAGATCCAGCCGGCCAGCTCGATGCATTGCGGCACCTTGAAACCGCGCGTGGTCACCGCCGGCGTGCCGATACGCAGGCCCGACGTCACGAACGGCGACTGCGGGTCATTCGGCACGGCGTTCTTGTTGACGGTGATGTGGGCGCGACCGAGAGCGGCGTCCGCGTCTTTACCGGTGAGGCCCTGGCGAATCAGGCTGACCAGGAACAGATGGTTATCGGTGCCGCCGGACACTACATCGTAGCCGCGTTTGATAAACACGCCGGCCATGGCCTGGGCGTTGTCGATCACTTGCTGCTGATAGGCCTTGAAGCCAGGCTCCTGGGCTTCCTTGAAGCACACCGCCTTGCCGGCGATGACGTGCATCAGCGGGCCGCCCTGGGCGCCAGGGAATACAGCGGCGTTGAGTTTCTTTTCGATCGTTTCGTTGGCACGCGCCAGAATCAGGCCGCCACGCGGACCGCGCAGGGTCTTGTGGGTGGTGGTGGTGACCACGTCGGCGTAGGGCAGCGGGTTCGGGTACAGACCGGCGGCCACCAGGCCGGCGACGTGGGCCATGTCGACGAACAGCAGCGCACCGACCTTGTCGGCGATCTGACGGAAGCGTGGGAAATCCAGGGTCTTGGAGTAGGCGGAGAAACCGGCCACCACCATCTTCGGCTGGTGCTCCACGGCCAGGCGTTCGACTTCGTCGTAGTCGATCAGCCCGGTGTCGGTGTTGATGCCGTATTGCACCGCGTTGTACAGCTTGCCCGAGGACGACACTTTGGCGCCGTGGGTCAGGTGGCCGCCGTGGGCCAGGCTCATGCCGAGGATGGTGTCACCGGCGTTCAACAGCGCCAGGTACACCGCGCTGTTGGCGGATGAGCCGGAATGCGGCTGCACGTTGGCGTAGTCGGCGCCGAACAACTGCTTGGCGCGCTCGATGGCCAGGGCTTCGACCTTGTCCACATGCTCGCAGCCACCGTAGTAGCGCTTGCCCGGGTAGCCTTCGGCGTACTTGTTGGTCAGGCCGCTGCCCTGGGCTTGCATCACGCGCTTGCTGGTGTAGTTCTCCGACGCGATCAGCTCGATATGATCTTCCTGCCGCTGCTCCTCGGCATTCATCGCCGCGAGCAGTGCATCGTCATAACCCTGGATCTGGTCTTGTTTGCTGAACATCGCGTCTCTCCCAGCCTTTCGTATTGTTAAGGCCCGTGCAGGGCCCTTTGATGCGATGGTAGGGCTGGCGCCGGCAGCTCAAATGCCTACGGACGCCACGCAAAGGTGCGTTTACGACATTGCTGGAACAACGCAGAACAAATGTGGGAGGGGGCTTGCCCCCGATAGCGGTGGATCAGCTTGCACATGCCGTGGCTGACACACCGCTATCGGGGGCAAGTCGAACCGTCGCACCGCCCCTCCCACACTGGTTAGGCGATGATTTGACGGACGAGTAGCAGCAGCAGGAAATGCACAGGATAGAGGGCATACGCCCAGCGGCGCATGGCCGGTGGCGAGGTGTGTTGGGCGTGTCGCAACACGACCAGGCCGAGCAGTGGCGCGAGCAGGCAGGCGCTCAGTCCCATCCGCGCCACCGGCGTGCCGCTATCGAGCAGAATCTGCCATTGATTGGCTGCCACACACAGCAGCCCCGGAAATACGCTGAAATACCATCGCCGACGAAACACCAACACCATCGCCCACGGCAGCAATACACCGAAGAAACCGAACATCAGCTGCGTGGAAAACACAGCGCCTATCGCCAAGGCAATCAGCGCCGATCCTCGATCAACCAGCGCCTTCTGCTGCCATCCTCGGGCAACCAGCAGGCCCAACGCCAAGGTGGGCAACACATTCAACGTATCGGCATCTTCGATGAACAGCCGGTACGGCACTTCACTGATCAGGCTGAACAACAGCAACCAGCCCAGGTAACGCCAGCGGCCGCTCACTGGCGCGTCTCGCACCCGATGCACATTCGCCGCAATCGCCAGGCAAAACCACGGGAACGCCAGGCGTCCCGGCACATACAGGCCATCCAGGCTCAACCCGACATAACGCAAGTGGTCCAGCACCATGCTCAGCAGCGCCAGCCACTTGAGCAAATCCAAGGCGCCATCGCGGACACGTCCGACAGGAATCGTTTCAGTAGCGTGCATAATTCCCCAGTGACTTTGCATTTACAGTGCGTGTGCACCCCGGACAATCTTGGTTAAAGTGTGCACCAACATCGACCACAGGAATGGGCCATGACCGACAAGAGCCAACAATTCGCCAGCGATAACTATTCCGGCATCTGCCCGGAAGCCTGGGCCGCCATGGAACAAGCCAACCACGGCCATCAGCGCGCCTATGGCGATGACGAATGGACCCACCGCGCCGCCGACGGTTTCCGTAACCTGTTCGAGACCGACTGCGAAGTGTTCTTCGCCTTCAACGGCACCGCCGCCAACTCCCTGGCGCTGTCGTCGCTGTGCCAGAGCTACCATAGCGTGATCTGCTCGGAAACCGCCCACGTCGAGACCGACGAATGCGGCGCACCGGAGTTTTTCTCCAACGGTTCCAAGCTGCTCACCGCGCGCACCGAAAACGGCAAGCTGACCCCGGAATCGATCCGCGAGATCGCCCTCAAGCGCCAGGACATCCATTACCCCAAACCCCGCGTGGTGACGCTGACCCAGGCCACTGAAGTCGGCAGCGTGTACACCCCGGACGAAATCCGCGCCATCAGCGCCACCTGCAAAGAGCTCGGCCTGAACCTGCACATGGACGGCGCGCGCTTCGCCAACGCCTGCGCGTTCCTCGGCTGTTCGCCGGCCGACCTGACCTGGAAAGCCGGGGTGGATGTGTTGTGCTTCGGCGGCACGAAAAACGGCATGGCCGTGGGCGAAGCGATTCTGTTCTTCAACCGCGCACTGGCCGAAGACTTCGACTACCGCTGCAAACAGGCCGGCCAGCTCGCGTCGAAGATGCGCTTCCTCTCCGCGCCGTGGGTGGGCCTGCTGGAAAACGACGCCTGGCTCAAACACGCACGCCACGCCAACCACTGCGCGCAGTTGTTGAGCAGCCTGGTGGCGGATATTCCCGGCGTGGAATTGATGTTCCCGGTGCAGGCCAACGGCGTGTTCCTGCAACTCTCGGAACCGGCGATCGCCGCGCTGACGGCCAAGGGCTGGCGCTTCTACACCTTCATCGGCAAAGGCGGCGCGCGCTTCATGTGTGCGTGGGACACCGAGGAAGAACGCGTGCGCGAGCTGGCGGCGGATATTCGCGAAGTGATGGGGGCCTGAAACGACGGCCCACGTCGCAGGTCATGACCTGCGACGCGGGCCGGCGGTAACTGGCGGGCTTACAAGGCCTTCGGCTGAAGCGCTTGCCATTCATCAATGGGGCCGCGGTTCGTGAGAAGGGTCCCACCGTTGAATTTCACCGCCAGTTTATTCACGGCGTTCAAGGCCGTCGTCACCGCCCCTTCCGCCCAGCCACCCGTCCACGAAACGTCGTCACCCGCGAGAATGAACCCATCGGGGTTCAAAACCGACACGCCGTTCATGAACTGCGAAAACAGCAAGCGCTGGTACTCGTACTGCCCCGGCAGGTTCATTTTGAACGCGCACAGGAAAAACGGCTGCTCCTCCCAGTTGATTTCGACAAAGGGGTTGGTCATGCCGAACTCCGCGGCCAGATTCAACTGATGTGGGGCATACACGCTATCCAGCAGGGTCGTGCATAACTGCACGTGGGACGGCAGCGGCGCACCACGATCACCGAGGAATTTGAGGGCGTCATCATTCCAGGTGTAGGACAAAAACAGGCCACAGCCTTTGTAAGGTCCCTGGCTCTGAGCATAGTCCAGCAGGTAGGTGCCACGGGTGATTCGTTCCGACAACGTCACGCTCATCCTGTATTGCAAATCAGTCCCCACATCGGTCCAGAACGGCCGTTTGGTTTGCGCGAAAATTTTGGCTGACTGCATGTAATGGGTGTACATCACCGCTTCCCATTCCTTGGGGGATAGCAGGTCATTCATCTGGTTAAAGCGGGCAGCGCCATCCATATAACGGAATTTGTCGAGGATCCGTTTGTGAGGGGTATAGACCACGGCAGGAAAGGTGTATGAGTGCTCGCTTCCCAGAGTGCGATCAAACACCCACACATCGAACTCGCCATCCGACCGACGCACGATCTGTCGCACTTCCTGGTTCAAAGGCTGAGAGATGACCTGGGTGGTCAGGCCTTCGACGGTGGTCCCCGCAGGCCAATGGACCATGGTGTCGCCGAAGGTATCCGGGGCGCGCCTCCAAAGCCGGCCCGGCAGCTCGCTGGAGCCGTCATACATCAGCTTGTGGTTGGTATCCAGCCCGGTATACAGCACCCGCAGCACTTCCAGGAAACAGTTCGGGTAATCGGTGTTCCAGCCGCCCGTGCCGAAGCCGATCTGGCCG
This sequence comes from Pseudomonas veronii, assembly GCF_002028325.1. Classification (NCBI taxonomy): domain Bacteria; kingdom Pseudomonadati; phylum Pseudomonadota; class Gammaproteobacteria; order Pseudomonadales; family Pseudomonadaceae; genus Pseudomonas; species Pseudomonas veronii. Next base: position 6,336,307 of record NZ_CP018420.1, read on the forward strand.
AACAGATCGATATCTTCGCGACTCCACCCCGCCTGCTCGACCATCGCGGCAAAAAAACTCAGGTTGTCCCAACCCGCATCAAGAATGGCGTTCCACAAGGCTTTGATCTTGACCGGATCAAGGCTGTCCTCGGACATTGCGGTTTCCATCTCCGTGAACTTGATCGGGTCCTGTTCAAGAAACACTTCGAATAGCTTGCGCTCGATCTCGGCGTATTCAGACGGCAGATTATCGCCTTCGTAATAGACCTGTTTTTGCTGATAGTCGACGACCGTGCTGGGAGTAAAAGGCGACCCCGGGTTGGGAAAGTCTGTCGAATTGGCCGTCATGCCAACTTTATTGAAATAGTGCATCAACGCTTTGCCTGAAACAGGAAAGCGCATGGCACCCTTTTCGCAGATAACACAGTTAGCAGGATCTTGCGGATCACCCGCCACATAGGAATACAGTCGCCCACCGATGCGGTCACTGGCCTCCACCACCACCGGGTGCAACCCCATACGCATGGCTTCATAGGCCGCGACCATTCCAGCGACGCCGGCGCCGACGATCAAGACCTGCTTGCCATAGGCCTGGCGGGATACCTGCGCCAACGGCGTGCCTAAACTGTCAGCCGTTTCAAGAAACCGGGCGTAATGAAAAGGAAAGTCCGGAACAAGTGCAGTGACATTCTTGGCAAGCAAGCGCGCTGCGCCTTTACTGCGGGAGGGGATAGCAGACATGGCAATCGTCCTTGGTATGTAATCAGGACGTCCACCTACTGCTTCAATGCGAAGGGCGAATACGACGTATGTGCTGCTCAGCGTAGATAATTGTAGGAAATGGCTCTATATCACTTGGAAATAAAAAGCCAATGCGTAATACAAGCCTTGCTTCAGAAGGCTTCAGGCAATCAGTTCAGAAATTCGTGAAGTGATTATTTGCAAATGCCGATTCAATAATCTTTTTAGTTACAAGACTCTTCATAGTCTCACTTAATAAAAACAGACCGTGATGCCTATGAACAAGCCCCCCAACCGTTCGGCTGCTCCGCCATCCACCACGCTGAAAATCGAAACCCGCTCCATTGACTACGTGCCGCGTAATGAGCGCCACGGCAAGGTCTGGCATCAGGCACCGTTCTGGTTCACCGGTAACTTCGTACTGACCACCCTGGTCACCGGGTTTACCGGCGCAGCCTTGGGGCTGAGCCTGGTGTATGCGATCCTGGCGATTGTCATCGGCGTGTGCCTGGGCACGTTCGCCATGGCGTTCCACGCCAACCAGGGGCCGCGCATGGGTTTGCCGCAGATGATCCAGTCGCGGGCACAGTTCGGCCTGCGCGGGGCAATCGTGCCCTTTATCGCAGTGGTGTTCGTGTATATCGGCTTTAACGTGTTCAACGTGATCCTGGCGACCGACGCCATCAATACCGTGCTGCCCGGCAACCGCGCACCGTGGTACGCCTTGATGATCTTCCTGGCCGTGGTGATTGCCGTGATCGGCCACGACCTCCTGCACACCGTGCAACGCTGGCTGACCTACGTGATGATCAGTGTGTTCGCGGTCCTCACGGTTGCTGCCGTGATGAACCTGCAGGCCGACATGGCGGTGGCCAACGCCCATTTTTCCTGGCCGGCTTTTCTGATCCAGCTTTCAGCCGCCGCGGGTTACCAGATCAGCTACGCCGTCTACGTCTCGGATTACTCGCGCTACCTGCGCCATGACACGCCGTCGCGCAAAGTCATCGCCTGGACGTACCTGGGCGCCGCCGGCTCGGCGCTGTGGCTGATGTCGCTGGGGGCCTTTCTCGCCTCGGCGCTGCCCTCACCCGACGCCATCGGCAGTGTGCAGGCTGTGGGCAACCAACTGCTTCCGGGGTTTGGCACCTTTACCGTATTGATCGCAGTGCCCGCACTGGTTGGCATCATGGCCGTCAACTGCTACGGCGCCATGCTGACGGGGATCAGCGCGATTGACGGCTTCGTGTCGATCAAACCGGGCATCAAAGGGCGCATCGTGGGAATCAGCCTGGTGGGCGGCGCGATTTTCGCCATCGCTTTGAGTATCCCGCAGAGCTACCTGGAGAGTTTCAATACCTTCGTCTTGCTGATGCTGTATTTCCTCGTGCCCTGGACCGCCGTCAACCTCGCGGACTTCTATGTTGTACGCAAGGGGCAATACGCAATCAGTGACATCTTCAACCCGAACGGTATCTACGGCCGCTGGTCGGGTGCCGGGCTTATTTCCTATTTCCTGGGCCTGGGGGCGATGACACCGTTCATCTCCCTGGGGTTTTACCAAGGGCCCATCGCGACGGCTTTGGACGGGGCCGATATTGCATTCGTGGTCGGCCTGGCAGTTTCTGCAATCGCCTACTGCCTGCTGTCATGTACACGTGACCTGACCGCCGAGCAACGCGCAATTGAAGCCAGCGACCGCCTGTTTGAAGGCGAAGAGTCATGACACCGGTACGCGTTGTCTGTCATCAACTGGAACCGCACCTGGGCGACACCGACTACAACCGTCGTCTGAGTGAAACGGCGATCCGCAGCGCCGCCGCCCTGGGCGCCCATGTGGTGGTGCTGCCCGAACTCATGCAAAGCGGCTACGCGTTCAATGACCTGGCAGAAGCCAGAGCGGTGTCGGAACCGCTCGATGGCCCGACGCTGTGTCTGTGGAAAGCCCTGGCTATCGAGTTGGGCTTGATCGTCGTCGCCGGCTTCTGCGAGCGCCTGAGTGCCGGCCGAGTTGCCAACAGCGCCGCGTTGATTGAGCCCGACGGTAGGCTGACGGTGTATCGCAAGGCGCATCTGTGGGACCGTGAAAAGCTGATCTTCACCGCCGGTGATGCGCCGCCACCGGTGGTCGACACCGCCGTCGGGCGGATCGGCATGATGATCTGCTACGACCTGGAGCTGCCCGAGTGGGTACGCCTGGCCGCGCTGGCGCAAGCCGACTTGCTCTGCACCCCGGTGAACTGGCCGGACGGCCCGCGCCCCTCGGGTGAGCGGCCGGCAGAGATCGTGCGAGTCCAGGCCAATGCGGCGGTCAACCGCATGTTCATCGCGGCGTGCGACCGCCATGGCGAAGAACGTGGCGTCAACTGGGTGGGCGGCTCGGTCATCGTCGACGCCGATGGCTACCCGCTGGCCGGAGCAAGCGCCCACCCGACGGAACAACAATTGGTGGCTGACTTGCCCTTGGCGCAGGCCAGGAACAAGTCAATCAGCGAGCACAACCACGTTCACCGGGATCGTCGGCCTGGGCTGTACTGAGCGTCAGAACTCAATCCGCACGTCGCCCTTCGGCACGCTGCAGCACGACAGGATGTAGCCCTCGGCTTCGTCTTCCTCGGTAATCCCGCCGTTGTGGTCCATCTCGACCTCGCCGCCCAGCTTGAGCACCTTGCATGTGCCGCAAATCCCCATGCCGCAGGCCTTGGGAATCAGCAGGCCGAGCTTGGCCGCAGCGGCGTGGACGGTTTCGCCCGGCGCCACGCGGATGCTCTTGCCCGAGGTGATGAACTCGACCTGATGCAGGTCCGCCAGGTCGATTTCCGGCGCATCGGCGGCTTGTTCGGCCTGTTCCACCGCATCGGCGCGGGCTTCCGCTGGCGTCGCGCCGAAGGACTCTTCGTGATAACGCGTCATGTCGAAACCGGCGGCTTCCAGCAGGCGCTTCACTGCGGTCATGTACGGCGTGGGGCCGCAGCAGAACACTTCGCGCTCCAGGAAGTCCGGCACCATCAATTCGAGCATCTTGTGGTTCAGGTAACCGCGATACCCGGCCCAGGGCTCGCCCAGGCCGTGCTTCTCGCAGATCAGGTGCAGGCTGAAGTTGTCGATCCGCGAGGCCATGTGCTCCAGCTCGCGGTGGTAGATGATGTCTTTGGGCGAGCGCGCGCTGTGGATAAACGTCATGTCGACGTTGGCGTTGGTGTCGTAGAACCAGCGCGCCATGGACATCACCGGGGTAATGCCGACGCCGCCGCTGAGGTACAGCACCTTGGGGCTTGGGAAGTCGATGGCATTGAACAGCCCGACCGGCCCGTGGACCGCCAGCTCCTGGCCCTCGTGCAGGGTGTCGTGCAGCCAGTTGGAGACCTTGCCGCCCGGCACGCGCTTGATCGTCACCGAGAAGCTGTAAGGCACCGACGGCGAGCTGGAGATGGTGTAGGAACGCATGATCGGCTGGCCGTCGATTTCCAGCTCCAGGGTGACGAACTGCCCCGGCTTGAAAAAGAACAGGATCGGCTGGTCGGCCATGAAGCAGAAGGTGCGAACGTCCCAGGTTTCCTGGATGACTTTGACGCAACGGACAATGTGCCGACCATTGGCCCAGGTCTGGGTGGTTACCGGATTCAGGAAGTTGCTGGACATGCTGTTCTCCACCGCCGAGGCTCGGCCTTATGGTGGCGATTCTGCGTAACGCGAGAACCACCCATTTACCTATCTGCGACATTCACATACTTATCGCGACCAGCCCCCAACGACAGGGGGTTGCGCGTCGGGAACAGATTGGGCCATGTCGCCCATGGATAAGGTTCACCGCAGCGGCGGCCGCACACTCGCTGCCAACAACGACACTTTCTTTACGCCTTGCACTGCACTAACCGTAGCCACTTTCGCCGGCCACACAGAATGGCCATGAGGACACACACGATGGACGTCACCGCAACCTTAAGCTTGGGCGATCCGCTGGAACCCGCACGCAAGGCCACCGCGCAGATGCTGCAAGAGCGCGAACGCACGTTCTCGCTGCCACAGCCGTTCTACTCTGATGAGCGGTTGTTTGATATCGATATGCAGGAGATCTTCCAGAAGGAATGGTTGATCGCCGGCATGACCTGCGAGATCCCCACCAAGGGCAACTTCCTGACCCTGCAAGTGGGCAAGAACCCGATCATCGTGATCCGTGGCGCCGATGGCGTGGTGCATGCGTTCCACAACGTCTGCCGCCACCGCGGTTCGCGCTTGTGTACCAGCGACAAAGGCAAGGTCGCCAAGCTGGTCTGCCCGTACCACCAGTGGACCTACGAACTGGACGGCCGCCTGCTGTTCGCCGGCACCGAGATGGGCGCCGACTTCGACATGAAGCAGTACGGCCTCAAGCCGATCAACGTGAAGACCGCCGGCGGCTACATCTTCATCAGCCTGGCGCAGAACCCGCCGGCCATCGATGACTTCCTGTCGACCCTGAACCACTACATGGAACCCTACGACATGGAGAACACCAAGGTGGCGGTGCAAACCACCTTGATGGAAAAGGCCAACTGGAAACTGGTGCTGGAAAACAACCGCGAGTGCTACCACTGCAACGCCTCGCACCCCGAGCTGTTGAAAACCCTGCTCGAGTGGGACGACGTCACCGACCCGCGCGCCGACCAGGCCTTCAAGGACCACGTGGCCGCCAGCGCCGCGGCCTGGGAAGCCGAAAAAATCCCTTACGCCCACGCCAGCTTCGGCCTGCGCAACCGCATCGTGCGTATGCCGCTGCTCAAAGGCACCGTGTCGATGACCCTGGACGGCAAACAGGGCTGCAAGAAGTTGATGGGCCGCATCAAGAACCCGGACCTGGGCTCGATGCGTATCCTGCACCTGCCGCACTCGTGGAACCACTGCATGGGCGACCATGTGATCGTGTTCACCGTGTGGCCGATCAGCGCCCAGGAAACCATGGTCACCACCAAGTGGCTGGTCCACAAGGACGCGGTCGAAGGCGTGGACTACGACGTGGAGCGCATGCGCCAGGTATGGGACGCCACCAACGACCAGGACCGTCGCCTGGCCGAAGAAAACCAGCGCGGGATCAACTCCACCGCCTACCAGCCGGGCCCCTACTCCAAGACCTATGAGTTCGGCGTGGTGAACTTCATCGACTGGTACAGCGAACGCATGCTGAGCAACCTCGGCGCGGCGCCGGCGCCCTACCTCAAAGGCGTGGCCGCCCAGTAACCATCCCTGTGGGAGCGGGCTTGCTCGCTCCTACATTGGGTTGCGCACTGATCAAATTTTGTTCAAGCACACTGAACCCCTCTCGCCGCCTGCCCTCCAGCCTTTGCCCAACAACTTATCCACAGAGCCACCCACAGCAATTGTGCGCAAGTGCGCCTGCCCGTCGAAATTAAATCAAGAAAATCCGTGACTTATTCGACTTGGCCGTTTTAAGGCGCCACTGATCAATTTTTGAACAACTCCGTGTAAGCCATATAAACCGTGCCCTGTAGCGGTACGCGAACACCTTATCCACAGAAGCACCAACAGACTTTGGGGGCAACTTTGACGCGGCTGTGGAAAACCCCTTCAAACCTTCATAAACCGGGCTATCCACGCGTTTCAGCGGGCAAATGCGCGCAATTGATCAAATTTCGATCAACCTAGCGTAAGCCTTTATTTATAAGGGCTGCAGCGGTAAGCGAACATCTTATCCACAGAAGCGCCAACAGACTTTGGGGGAAACTCTGCGCGGGGTAATCGCTGTGATCACACAGAAACCCAAGGAAAAACCGAGGGTTAGCCTGGTCGTTTTTTGTACGGAGGGCTGCAGGGCTTGATTTACAGGGGGTGTGGACAACCGCGAACAGGTTATCCACAGACGGGTCAACAGGGATTGTGGGTAAGCCACTCTCCCCGTTGCGACTCAGCGAACCACACCTTCCTCAAGCAACAACTTGAGAATCGCTTCAGCACCCGCTTCAGGGCTGAGGCCCTTGAGTACCTGCCCGCCGCCGCCACTGGCCTTGGCCGTGGCCGCCTTCATCCGGTCCGCACCGCTCTTGGCCTTGATCACCTTGAGCCGCTTGGGTCGTGGCTTGGCCGGTTGCAGCACGGCGCCTGTGAATAACTCGTCCGCTTCAACCTCGACCTCGTGGGCCGCCAGTTCGCCGCGTTGCGCCGGGCCATAGGCGCTCTGCCGAGGCTTGGGTGCGGCGTTATCCACCGTGGCCAGAAACGGCAGGCGCACCTTCAAGCGCCGCCGCTGCCCGCGGGGCAAGGCTTGCAGCACCAGGGCCACGCCGCTCTCGATGGACTCCACCTGCGCCAGCCCGACAATCAGCGGCCAGCCGAGGTGTTCGGCGAGCAGGAACGGCAACATCCCCGAACCTTCGCCGGTTTCGGCCTGGCTACCGGTGAGCACCACCTGGGCACCGGCGTCGCGCAGATACTCACTGAGCACCGGCAAAGCATCGGCGCCAGGCGGTTGTTCGAGCACATGCAACTGCGCCAGCCCCATGCCCAGGTAGCTGCGTAGCGTGGGTTCGGCGATGTCGCCGGCATGCAGCACCTGCAACTTATCCCCAGCCATTTGCAGGCCCAACTCGACCGCGCGCGCATCCTGCTCGGCGCGGCGCGGGCGCCCGGAGGTGGGGTGGGCGCCGATGGAGACCAGACTGATTACCTGCGTGTTCATGCCCTTATCCTTTGCTTAAGCCGCATCGCGCTTGGCGCCGTGGCGGTAGGCCTCGACCGCGGCGATCAAGGCTTGCAGAATCGCGGCGCTGTCGCCGATCACCGACAGGTCGGCACGCTTGATCATGTCGCAGCCGGGGTCGAGGTTGATCGCCACCACCTTGTCGCAGGCGCCGATGCCTTGCAGGTGCTGGATCGCCCCGGAGATACCGACGGCCACATACACCCGCGCCGTGACCCAGGTGCCGCTGGCGCCGACCTGGCGATCGCGGGCCATGAAGCCATCGTCCACCGCGACGCGCGAGGCGCCTTCGGTAGCGCCCAGGGCGGCGGCGGTCTGGTGGAACAGCGCCCAGTCCTTCACGCCGTTGCCGCCGGAGAAAATAAACTCGGCTTCAGCCATCGGAATCGCCGCCGGGTCCACCGCCACCGCGCCGAGGTCTTCGATACGCGGCAGGCTGCGCGCCAGGGCTGTGGATAACTCCACGGGCAGCACTTCATGCCGAGTGTCGCTGACCGGATCGGCGCATTCGGCGGCGGCCAGGATCAGGCGCGGCAACGGCCGGGCCACGTCTTGCTGACCAGCACCGGCACGGCCGATGCACTGCTCGCCCTGGATCTGCCAGACCCGCGTGGCCGGGCGCTCGTTGAGGCTGGCGGCAAAACGCCGACCGAGTTCACCGCCACCGCTGCGGCTGTCCGGCAGCAACCAATGGCGCGGCTTGAACTGGTTATCCACAGCCCGCAGGCCCTGCACGCGTTGCTCCGGTGAATAACCGTCGAAAGCATGACCTTCGAGCACCAGCAGGCGGTCGACGCCGGCCGTGGCAAATGCGTTTTCCTTGTGTTCGCCAAACACCACGGCCAGCACCGCACCGTCGCTGCCGGCGAGTTGCCGGGCCAGGCCGAGCAGGTCACGGTCGTGGCTGCTCAGGCGGCCGCCGACCATGTCCGGCACCACGTTGATGTAGAACGCGGGCGCCGCCACCTGATGCAGCCGCAACTGCACCGCCACCGCCGCCGTGCGCTTGGCCGCCCCGCCCTGCTGGGCACCGCTGCGGTCGATGCGCTTGATGCCGTTGGGGCCGATAAAACCGACACCATGGACGTTCTTGCGGATGACGCCGTTGGGCCCCATCCAACTGTGTTGCACCGGCTGCATCGCCGCATGCAGCGGGTGCAGGCGGTTACGGGCGATCCATTCGGCGCGTGGGTCGCGGCGGATAATGTCGCTCATCAGTGTACCTCCGCGGGTTCACGCGTGATCGGGGCTTTGGCCGGCGCCGGCTCGTCGAGCAAGGCATCGGCCACCAACTCGGCGATGTCCTTGATCAGTGGACGCGGTTCGACCACGCCTTCGAGCATCGCAGTGCATTGCGGGCAGCCCACGGCCACCAGTTCGGCGCCGGTTGTGCGGATGTCGTCCATCCGCATATCGGGGATGCGTTGCTTGCCCGGAATGTCGGTGATCGGTGCGCCGCCACCGCCACCGCAGCAGCGTGAACGGTAGCCCGAGCGTTGCATCTCCTTGACCTCGATCCCCAACGCGCGCAGCACCTGGCGCGGCGCCTCGTATTCGCCGTTGTAGCGGCCCAGGTAGCACGGGTCGTGATAGGTCACGCTGCTGCCTTTGTGCTGGCCCAGGTTCAGCGCGCCGTCGCCGATCAGCTCGGCCATGAAGGTGCTGTGGTGCTGTACGACATAGTCACCGTTGAAGGCGCCGTATTCGTTTTTCAGCACATGGAAACTGTGCGGGTCGCAGGTAACGATGCGCGTGAAGTTGTACTTGGCCAAGGTCTGGATATTGCGCGTGGCCAGCAGTTGGAAGGTCGCTTCATCGCCCAAACGACGGGCGACGTCGCCGCTGTCGCGCTCTTCCAGGCCGAGCACGGCGAAGTCGACCTTGGCCGCTTTCAGCACTTTGACGAAGGCGCGCAGGGTGCGCTGGTTGCGCATGTCGAAGGCAGCGTCGCCGACCCAGAACAGCACCTCGCAGCGACCTTTTTCGCTGAGCAACGGCAGGTTCAGATCCGCCGCCCAGTTCAGCCGGCCGCCCGGTGCGAAGCCGCCGGGGTTGTCGGTGGCGATCAGGTTTTCGAGGACTTCGGCGCCCTTGTTCGGCGTGGCGCCTTTTTCCAGGGTGAGGTGGCGGCGCATGTCGACGATGGCGTCCACGTGCTCGATCATCATCGGGCACTCTTCCACACAGGCGCGGCAGGTGGTGCAGGACCACAACGTGTCGGCGTCCACCAGGCCGTTGACGATCGGTTGGTGCGGGTTGCCGCGGTGTTCACCGATCGGTTTTCCAGGATAAGCGCTGCCGGCGAACTTGGCATCGGTGCCGCCGGCCAGGCCGACCACCATGTCCTGAATCAGCTTTTTCGGGTTCAGCGGCTGGCCGGCGGCGAACGCCGGGCACGCCGCTTCGCACTTGCCGCACTGCACGCAGGCGTCGAAGCCGAGCAGTTGGTTCCAGGTGAAGTCCTTGGGTTTTTCCACGCCCAGGGGCGCGCTTTTATCGTTCAGGTCCAACGGCTTCAAACCGGTGGAACGGCCCCCGCCGAAGCGCTCGGCGCGGCGGTGCCAGGCCAGGTGCAAGGCACCGGCGAAGGCGTGCTTCATCGGCCCGCCCCAGGTCATGCCGAAGAACATTTCCGACACGCCCCACAGCACACCCACGCTCAACAACGCGGCCAGCAACCAGCCGCCGAAGTCGGCGGGTAGCACCCCGGCCACCGGCAGCGTCACCAGGAAGAAGCTCACAGAAAACGCCATCAGGCTTTTCGGCAGGCGCATCCACGGGCCTTTCGACAGGCGCGACGGCGGATTGCGCCGGCGCAGATAGACAAACGTGGCGCCGACAAACATCAGTACCGACGCCAGCAGCAAGGCAACGCCGAGGATGCGGTTATGCAGGCCGAAACCATGCACCAGGACCGCCAGCAGCGCCGACAGCACAAAACCCAGCGCCGTAGCGACGTGGGTGTTGGCGATGTATTTGTCGCGGGCGACCACGTGGTGCAGGTCGACCATGTAGCGCTTGGGCATGGCCAGCAGGCCTTTGATCAAGTCGACCTTCGACGCCCGCCCACGGCGCCACATGGCTGCCCGCCGCAGTGCGCCCAGAACAGCAAGGCCCAGCGCCGCGAACAGCAGAATCGGAAGAAGAGTATTCAACATGGTGAGCTCCCACAGACCACACGGATCTACTGTGAAACCGGGTCTGAATGTGGGGGGGAGCTTGCTCCCGATGGCGGACTGTCAGTTGATACAGCTGTGCTGACCCACCGCCATCGGGGGCAAGCCCCCCTCCCACATTTTCAGACCGAGTACACATTGGTTCGGTGTCGGGTCAGAAATCCTTGCACAAGCGCAGGGCGTCATAGATCGCGGCGTGGGTATTGCGCTGCGCCACACAGTCACCGATGCGGAACAGCAAGTAGCCCTCGCCCGCTTCGCTCAGGCACGGTTGCGGCTTGATCGCGAACAGCGCTTCGATGTCCATCTGCCCCTTGTTGCGCGAGCCGGGCTTGAGGGCGTAGTAGATCTCCTCATCGGGACGCACGCCGTTTTCCACCACCACTTGATCGACCACCCGCTCCTCTTTGGCGCCGGTGTATTCGTTCTCCAGCACCGCCACCAGCTTGTCGCCTTCGCGGTAGACCTTTTCCAGCATCATGTCGCCGGTCATGATCACTTCCTTGGGGTACATGCTGCGGTAGTAGGTCGGGAACGACGTACCGCCGATGGCCACGCCGGGCTTGATGTCGTCGGTGACGATCTCGACCTGGCTGCCCTTGTCCGCGAGAAAATCGGCCACCGACATGCCGGTGAATTCGCAGATGGTGTCGTAGACCAGCACGTTCTTGCCCGGCGCGACTTTGCCGTCGAGCACGTCCCAGCTGCTGACCACCAGGCCTTCGGCCGCGCCCCAGTGTTCGTTCTGCTCCAGGAACGGATGCCCGCCCACCGCCAGCACCACCACATCCGGGCGCAGGTCGAGGATGGCCGCCGCGTCCGCCGCCACGCCCAGGCACAGGTCGACGTTCAACCGCGCCAGTTCCAGCTGGAACCAACGGGTGATCCCGGCGATCTGGTCGCGCTGCGGGGCTTTGGAGGCGGTAGTGATTTGCCCGCCGATAAAGGCTTTTTTCTCGAACAGGGTCACGTCGTGGCCACGCTCGGCGGCGACGCGCGCAGCCTCCATCCCCGCTGGCCCGGCGCCGACCACCACCACCTTGCGCTTGGGCCCGGTGGATTTTTCGATGATGTGCGGCACGCCCACGTATTCGCGGGAGGTCGCGGCGTTCTGGATGCACAGCACATCCAGGCCCTGGTACTGGCGGTCGATGCAATAGTTGGCGCCGACGCACTGTTTGATCTGGTCGATCTGGCCCATCTTGATCTTGGCGATCAGGTGCGGGTCGGCGATGTGGGCGCGGGTCATGCCGACCATGTCCACATAGCCGCCTTCGAGGATGCGCGTGGCCTGGTTCGGGTCCTTGATGTTCTGCGCGTGCAGCACCGGGGCCTTGACCACTTCCTTGATCCCGGCCGCCAGATGCAGGAACGGCTCCGGTGGATAACTCATGTTCGGGATGACGTTGGCCAGGGTGTTGTGGGTATCGCAACCCGAGCCGACCACACCGATAAAATCGAGCATGCCGGTGTCGTCGTAATACTTGGCGATCTGCTTCATGTCCTCGTGGGACAAGCCGTCCGGGTGGAACTCATCGCCGCACAGGCGGATGCCGACGCAGAAATCCGGGCCGACTTCAGCCCGCACCGCCTTGAGCACTTCCAGGCCGAAACGCATGCGGTTTTCAAAGCTGCCGCCCCATTCGTCGGTGCGCTTGTTGACCCGCGGGCTCCAGAACTGGTCGATCATGTGCTGATGCACCGCCGACAGTTCCACGCCGTCCAGGCCACCGGCTTTCGCCCGGGCTGCCGCGCTGGCGTAGTTGCCGATCACGCGCCAGATCTCTTCCGGCTCGATGGTCTTGCAGGTCGCACGGTGTACCGGCTCGCGGATGCCCGAGGGCGACAGCAGGGTCGGCCAATGCTCGCCGTCCCAGCGCGAGCGGCGGCCCATGTGGGTAATCTGGATCATGATCTTGGCGCCATGCTTGTGCATGGCATCGGCCAGGTTCTGGAAGTGCGGGATGATCCGGTCGTCGGCCAGGTTCACCGATTTCCACCAGCCTTGCGGGCTGTCGATGGCCACGCTGGAAGACCCGCCGCAGATGGCCAGGCCGATCCCGCCCTTGGCTTTCTCTTCGTAGTACTTCACATAGCGGTCGGTGGTCATGCCGCCGTCGGTGGCATACACCTCGGCGTGGGCGGTACTGAGCACGCGGTTGCGGATGGTCAGTTTGCCGATCTGGATCGGCGCGAACATTGCTTCGAAAGCCATGGCAGGGTTCCTCGACTTACAACGGCTTGACGGTGAACAGGCCGTCGTCATGGCCCTCTTCGGAGCCGCCGTAGGCTTGTTCAGCCACGGTGCGAATAGTGCTGCCGCGCGCTTGCAGGATCTGGTCCATGGCCCCGGCAAACCAGCCGGTGAACATGTAGTCGACCTTGCGCCCGACCTTGCCGTACACGTAGACGAACGCCGAGTGTTCGAGCTTGACGCTGGCGGTGCCTTTGTCGAGGTCGATGTCCTGGATCTTGAACAGGCCCCAGCCGCGTTGCGACAGGCGCTTCATGTAGTGCTCGAACACCGCCACGCCTTCAAGGCCATGGCATTCGGCTTCTTTTTCACACCAGTGCCAGGCGGATTTGTAGCCGGCCTTGTAGAGGATCTCAGCATAGGCCTCGGCGCCGAGCACTTCTTCGATGCCCATGTGGTTGTTGACGAAGAAATGACGCGGTACGTACAGCATCGGCAGGGCGTCGGAGGTCCAGACACCGGTTTCGCTGTCGACTTCGATAGGCAATTGCGGGGCGATCTTGGCCATGGAAACTTAACTCCAGAAAATTCGTAGTGGTGTTGCCCGTGGGTGTTTGGCTTATTCGCCCCACACGTCCTTCAAGACGTTGACCCAGTTCTCGCCCATGATCTTGCGCACCACGCGTTCGCTGTGGCCGCGCTTGAGCAGGGTCTCGGTGAGGTTGGGGAACTCGCCCACGGTGCGGATGCCCAGCGGGTTGATGATCTTGCCGAAGCTGGTCAGACGGCGGGCGTAGCCCTTGTCATGGGTCAGCATTTCGAAGAAATCCTGGCCATGGCCCTGGGTGAAGTCGGTGCCGATGCCGATGGCGTCTTCGCCGACGATGTTCATGGTGTACTCGATGGCTTCGGCGTAGTCGTCGATGGTCGAATCGATACCCTTGGCCAGGAACGGCGCGAACATGGTCACGCCGACAAAGCCGCCGTGGTCGGCGATGAACTTCAGCTCTTCATCGGACTTGTTGCGCGGGTGTTCCTTGAGCCCGGAGGGCAGGCAGTGGGAGTAGCACACCGGTTTTTTCGATTCGAGGATGACTTCTTCGCTGGTCTTGGAGCCGACGTGGGACAGGTCGCACATGATGCCGACGCGGTTCATCTCGCCGACGATCTCGCGACCGAAGCCCGACAGCCCGCCGTCGCGTTCGTAGCAACCGGTGCCGACCAGGTTCTGGGTGTTGTAGCACATCTGCACCACACCGACGCCGAGCTGCTTGAAGATCTCGACGTAGCCGAGCTGGTCTTCAAACGCGTGGGCGTTCTGGAAGCCGAAGATGATGCCGGTCTTGCCCTGTTCCTTGGCCTTGCGGATGTCGGCGGTGGTTTTCACCGGGATCACCAGGTCGCTGTTCTCGCGGATCAGGGTCTGGCTGGCGACGATGTTATTGATCGTCGCCTGGAACCCTTCCCACACCGACACGGTGCAGTTGGCGGCGGTCAGGCCACCTTTGCGCATGTCCTCGAACAGCTCGCGGTTCCACTTGGCAATGATCAGCCCGTCGATAACGATGCTGTCGGCGTGTAATTGCGCTGGGCTCATCAGGCGTCCCCTTATTGGCGATTCGTGCGCCGAATCGTCTGCCGGCGCTTTGGGGCCAGCATATGCCGAGGGGCCGAGCGGACCGGGTGCAAAAACGACAGGGGAATTGCCGAAAGCGTCAATCCGCGACGAAGGTCGCTAAGACAGGTCTGTCTGGCGGCTGTTCTTTGTCTTACGCTTGGGCCAGAATTCCCGCATCAACCGATACGAGACGGCGCAATGAAATCGATTTTCCTGGCTTTGGCACTCATCGCAACCGGCGTCCACGCGGCCGAAGACACCGACAGCACGCCGTGCGACGGCATCGAAAACGACAAGCAAACCCTGGAATGCGCCACCTACAACAAAACCACCGCCGAGCAATTGCTCAAGGATAACTATCAAGGGTTGCTGGAGCGCATGGGTTCGACCTATGGCAGCAACAAGTCACAGCTGGCAGACATTACCGCTCGTCTGAAGGATGCCCAGCAGAAGTGGGAAAAATTACGCGACGCTGATTGCGCGGTGGACACCTTCCCGGCGGCGACCGGCACCAAGCCCTATGCGATCGCGCTGAACGATTGCCTGGCGCGGATGAGTGATGAGCGGTCGGAGTTTTTGGAGTCGATCGGCCAGGAGTGAAGCATTCCCGCGCATTGAACGCGGGAACGCTTCACAGGCGTCAGGCCATGAAGGGCGACTTGAACGGGCTTTTCGTCAATGGGCGGCTGGGCGCATAGCTGTAGCCCAGCGCGGCGATATCCATCACCTCACTGATCCGGCGGGTCCAGGGATTAATCACATCATCATAGTTGTGGCCCGGCGGACCGTCCTGCATGGGGCAATAGTGCGGGGCCAAGTCCGGCTCATCCAGGCGTTTCTGCGCCTGCCAGTCCGCCCAGATCTTGTCGATGAAACAGTGATGCAGGAAGAACACCGGGTCATCCGGTGAGGTCATGGGCAACATATTGCCGCCAATCCACAAATGCACACGGTTATGCAGCTGCGAACCGGAGGTTTTGACAGCAGGATCGCCGCGCTGGGTGATCCAGCCTTCCAGGCGGTTTCTGAAACCGCGGATGAAAGGGCTCGAGTTGTAATTGGGTTCGTCATACAGGCTTTCGTTCATCGCCACTCGCAGGTCGTCCTCGGTTGGCAGTGAGCTGATCACTTGCCCGAACTGGCGTTTGAGGCCTGGCCCGGGCAAGCCCTCCTCGTCATAGGGCGGCACGGGCCAGTTCCCGTATTTGTGGGCAAAGACCCCATCCTGCACGCGAAACTGATCGGCTTGGTCGCCATCACCTCCCAGGAAACCCTGGCGCCAGACCGGCGATTGTTCAGGGGCGGCCGCATCCTGCGTCCAGTCCCAATAAGGCAACGTTACGCTGACGTTGATCGCTTGTAGATCCGCCTCGAACTGCATCAACATTTCACGGTGCCACGGCAGAAATGCCGGCCCCCGGTGAGCACCGTTACGGTAGTTGGGATCTTGGGGTTCGTTCGGGTAGACCGTGGCCTTCATGACGGCGTGATGCCAATGAACATACTTGTCGTAGACACCGGAACGCTTCATCGCCAATAACGTGTTGATAAACTCCAGTTGTTCCGTTGCGGTCAGTGCGCGAATTTCCTTGCGAATATTCATTGCATAACTCCCTTGTCGGAATAGCCATGGAACAGGCCGGAACCCTCGGCAGGCTCCTTCAGGGAATCTATGAGACCGGGCACGCGGCGGTCTACTGTCAAAAATAACAGGTCGAGCACGTTCCCGACGGGTGGACGGCGGCCGTCTCAGCCCTCGACCCTGATACTATTGCGGCCTCTCTTTTTTGCTCCAAGGCGACCCAATGACTCTCTGCGGCATCGAAATCAAAGGCAGCGAAGCCATCATCGCCGTTGCCTCCCTGAACAATCAGACGCTGACCCACGTCGCCCTGGCCACCAAGAAAATCGCCCTCGAAGACGACGATGACGCGGCCAACGTCAAAGCCTTCGCCGCCCAGGTGAAGGCGTTCGTGCAGGACAACGCCATCGAACGCATCGCCATCAAGAAGCGCAGCAAAAAAGGCGAATTCGCCGGCGGCCCGACCACGTTCAAGATTGAAGGGGTGTTTCAACTGCTGGAGGGGGTTGAAGTGACGCTGCTGTCGCCGCAGACCATCAATGCGCAGAACAAGAAGCACAATTTCGATCTGCCGGCGACGCTGAACAAGTACCAGCATGAAGCCTTCAAGGCAGCGTGTTCGGCCCTGATAAAGCAATAAGCACACCGACAATTCACTGTGGGAGGGGGCTTGCCCCCGATGACGGTGTGTCAGCCACTCAGGTGCCGCTGATCCACCGTCACCGGGGGCAAGCCCCCTCCCACATTTGATCTTTGTCGCTTACAGGAGAAGGGGTGTAGTACCAGCATGAAGCCTTCAAGACGGCGTGTTCGGCCCTAATAAAGCAATAAGCACACCGACAATTCACTGTGGGAGGGGGCTTGCCCCCTCCCACATTTGATCTTTGTCGCTTACAGGAGAAGGGGTGTAGTACCAGCATGAAGCCTTCAAGGCGGCGTGTTCGGCCCTGATAAAGCAATAGGCACACCGACAATTTACTGTGGGAGGGGGCTTGCCCCCGATGGCGGTGTGTCAGCCACTCAGGTGCCGCTGATCCACCGTCATCGGGGGCAAGCCCCCTCCCACATTTGATCTTTGTCGCTTACAGGAGAAGGGGTGTAGTACCAGCATGAAGCCTTCAAGACGGCGTGTTCGGCCCTGATAAAGCAATAAGCACACCGACAATTCACTGTGGGAGGGGGCTTGCCCCCGATGACGGTGTGTCAGCCACTCAGGTGCCGCTGATCCACCGTCATCGGGGGCAAGCCCCCTCCCACATTTGATCTTTGTCGCTTACAGGAGAAGGGGTGTAGTACCAGCATGAAGCCTTCAAGGCGGCGTGTTCGGCCCTGATAAAGCAATAAGCACACCGGCAATTTACTGTGGGAGGGGGCTTGCCCCCGATGGCGGTGTGTCAGCCACTCAGGTGCCGCTGATCCACCGTCATCGGGGGCAAGCCCCCTCCCACATTTGATCTTTGTCGCTTACAGGAGAAGGGGTGTAGTACCAGCATGAAGCCTTCAAGGCGGCGTGTTCGGCCCTGATAAAGAAATAGGCACACCGACAATTCACTGTGGGAGGGGGCTTGCCCCCTCCCACATTGGCTGTGTGGTGTGTTTAGCCGGGTGTGCGGTGCTTGTGCAGCAGCCAGTCGCCGAAGGACTTGTCTTCCAGGGCATAACCGCCGCGGCTGGACTTCCATACCAGTTCCTTGTCACGCAGGGCATCGATACACGCCTGGATGGTCTGAGTGCCGGGCACCACGTCGCTGCCCATCTCCTCCAGCGCCTTGCTGACCGCAATGAGGGTGCTGTCGGTGAACGGGGCGAAGGGTTGATTGTGTTGCGAACGCTCCACCATCACTTGCAGCACGGCACGTTGCGCAAGGGTGAGGGCGTTCCAGGCGCTTTCGAATTCGTTCCAGACGCCAGCACGCAGCACTTCCGCGCGGCTGTGCAGCAACTGGCCCAGGTTGCTTGCCTCGCCCAACTCCAGGGCCACTTCACCGATGATGGTGCGCAGCATCTCGGGGCGCCGGCCTACCAACTCAAATGCTTCGTCGATATCCGCCGCGTTGAATTGGTTGGTCTCGGCCAGATGCGCGTTGAGATGCGCGGTGTAAGCCTGAGTGAACGCCTTACCCAGCAACGGAAACGGCGTGATGCTGGAGCCGAAAAACGGCTGGCTTTTGCCCAGCACCAAATGGGCGAGCTTGTCGCGGTTGGAGCCGGTGAACACCAGGTGTAAGCCACTGCCCTCGCCTTCGCGGCCCTGGTTGAGCTGGTCGCGTGCGGCCTTGAGGGCGAACATGGCGTTGATGCCCGCTTCGGTGGTGAGCGCGTGCTGGGCTTCATCAATCACCAGCACCACGGTTTTTTCGGCGGCGCGGTGAAGTAATTCCAGTGCTTGCGTAAGGGTCGCGCCCACGGGCAGTTGAGGCTTGGTGAAGTCCCAGGACAAGGTGCGCAGGAAGCTGAGTTTTTCGATGCCGATGTTCTTCGCCAGTTTGCGGATGCCCTTTTCGAAAGGCACCAACGCACCGGCAATGGCGCTGGAAATCAGCTCGGCGGGATCTTTCTCCTTGTCGGCCCACAGGTCCACATACACCGTCAGCCAACCCCGAGCCTGGCACTCGGGGAGAAGGTCTTCGCGCAGAAAAGTACTTTTGCCGGTACGACGCGGCGCCGCGAGAAACAGGCCAGAGGTGAAATCCTGGATACCCACGCCCACCAGGCCATCGGCAATACTGCTTGCCAGGGTGGGGCGGCGGAACACAAAACCGCTGGGCTTGGACATGCTTTTATACTCAATTATTGAACTAACTATAAATTATAGCCGTGAGTATAATTGACTATAATCGCCAATCAAACCACCTCCCGTCGCCGATCCTCCCGCGGACACTTGGCAAACCGCGCCCGATAACTGCGGGTGAAATACGACGGCGACTCAAAGCCGCAGGCAAGGCTCACCTCCAGCACGCTCATGTCGCTCTGGCGCAACAACTGCCGCGCTTTTTCCAGGCGCAGGCCGAGGTAGAAGTTGCTCGGCGTGTCGTTCAGATGCAGGCGAAACAGCCGCTCCAGCTGGCGCCGCGTGACTTTGATCGCCTCGGCCAGGGCCAGGGTGCTCAGCGGCGGTTCGGTGTGTTGTTCCATCTCGCCGATCACCTGCACCAACTTCTTGTTGTTGATGCCGTAGCGCGTGACGATCTGCATGCGCTGGTGGTCTTTGCGCGGGCGGATGCGCCCGAGCACGAATTGCTCGGAGACCTGGATCGCCAGGTCGGGGCCGTGGGCCTGGGCGATCAGGTCGAGCATCAGGTCGATGGAAGCGGTGCCGCCGGCGCAGGTGATGCGGCGGCGGTCGATCTCGAACAGTTCCTGGGTCACGCTCAGGTGCGGATAGGCTTCTTTGAAGGCGTCGATGGCTTCCCAGTGCAGGGTCAGGCGGTGGCCGTCGAGCAGCCCGGCCTCGGCCAGGATGCAGGCACCGGTGTCGATGGCGCCGAGGGTCACACCGTCATGGTCGAGGCGGCGCAGCCAATGTTCGAGGGCCGGGGTGGCGAATTCAAGCGGTTCGAAACCGGCGACCACCATCAGCGTCGCGCCTTTTTTCAGCGGCTCCAGCGCCGCGTCGGCGTTGACCGACATGCCATTGCTCGCCAGCACCGCGCCGCCGTCGGCGCTCAACACATGCCAGCGGTACAACTCGCCACGAAAGCGGTTGGCCACGCGCAGCGGTTCGAGCGCGGAGATAAAGCCGATGGCCGAGAACCCTGGCATCAGCAGAAAGTAGAAATCCTGGGACATGGTGCGCTCTCGTAGGACCGGCAGCGTGGTCACTGTGATACGCCAGTTCAACGGCCCATTCAAGAGCACAGGTCGCTGCAGTGCAAGAGCGGGTCGCCGCCGTGCGTTTTGTCGCCCCTCAAGCTGCGTAACGTGACCCCACGGCGCACAAAGACGCCGGCCCCCACAATAACGACCTGCCGAGGGAACCACCATGAACCGACTGATCAGCCGCTGCGTGCTCGCATTCAGCGCCAGCGCCATCTTGAGTACCAGCGTCTTCGCGGCCGACGCGCCATCCTGCCAGAACGTGCGTATGGGCGTGGTGAACTGGACCGACGTGATCGCCACCAGCGCCATGACCCAAGTGTTGCTCGATGGCCTCGGCTACAAGACCAAACAGACCAGCGCGTCCCAGCAAATCATCTTCGCCGGCATCCGCGACCAGCGCCTGGACTTGTTCCTCGGCTACTGGAACCCGCTGATGACCCAGACCATCGCCCCGTTCGTCGACGCCAAGCAGGTCAAGGTCCTCGATAAACCGAGCCTGGAAGACGCGCGCGCGACCCTGGCGGTGCCGACTTATCTGGCCGACAAAGGCCTGAAAACCTTCGCCGACATCGCCAGGTTCGAGAAAGAACTGGGCGGCAAGCTCTACGGCATCGAGCCGGGCTCGGGCGCCAACACCCAGATCAAGGCGATGATCGCCAAGAACCAGTTCGGCCTGGGCAAATTCCAGCTGGTGGAGTCCAGCGAAGCGGGCATGCTCGCCGCCGTCGACCGCGCGGTGCGTCGCAAGGAAGCCGTGGTGTTCTTCGGCTGGGCGCCGCACCCGATGAACGTCAACATCGCGATGACCTACCTCACCGGCAGCGAAGACGCCCTGGGCCCGAACGAAGGCATGGCCACCGTGTGGAGCGTCACCTCGCCGACCTACGCCGAGCAGTGCCCCAACGTCCACAAGCTGCTGACCAACCTGACCTTCACCGCCGCCGACGAGAGCCGAATGATGCAGCCGTTGCTGGAACACAAGGACGCCTTCGAGTCCGCCAAGCAGTGGCTCAAGGATCACCCGCAAGACCAGGCGCGCTGGCTCGAAGGCGTGACCACCTTCGACGGCAAACCCGCCGCCGCCAACCTGCAACTGACCAGCAAATAACGGTATTCGACGCACCGTTTCGCGGTCGTGCCTGACCGCGAACGGCCTCGCTACGCCTTGAAATCACGCCTGTAAGGAACCTGCCCCATGAACCACGACGTCATCATCACCTGCGCACTCACCGGTGCTGGCGACACGAGCGCCAGAAGCCCCCATGTACCGGTCACCCCCAAACAAATCGCCGCCGCCGCCGTGGAAGCCGCCAAGGCTGGCGCCACTGTCGTTCACTGCCATGTGCGCAACCCCGAGACCGGCAAGTTCAGCCGCGACGTCGCCTTGTACCGCGAAGTGATGGAGCGTATCCGTGAGGCCGACATCGACATCATCGTCAACCTCACCGCCGGCATGGGCGGCGACCTGGAGATCGGCGGCGGCGAGACGCCCATGGCATTCGGCCCCAACACCGACCTGGTCGGCCCGCTGACGCGCCTGGCCCATGTCGAAGCGCTGCTGCCGGAAATCTGCACGCTGGACTGCGGCACGCTGAACTTCGGCGATGGCGACACCATTTACGTGTCCACCCCGGCGCAACTACGGGCCGGCGCCAAACGTATCCAGGCACTGGGCGTAAAAGCCGAGCTGGAAATCTTCGACACCGGCCACCTGTGGTTCGCCAAGCAGATGATCAAGGAAGGCCTGCTCGACGACCCGCTGTTCCAACTGTGCCTGGGCATCCCGTGGGGCGCGCCGGCCGACACCACCACCATGAAAGCCATGGTCGACAACCTGCCTGCCGACGCGGTGTGGGCCGGCTTCGGCATCGGCCGCATGCAAATGCCGATGGCGGCGCAGGCGGTGCTGCTCGGCGGCAACGTGCGGGTCGGGCTGGAAGACAACCTGTGGCTGGACAAAGGCGTGCTGGCCACCAACGGTCAACTGGTGGAACGCGCCAGTGAAATCCTCAGCCGCCTGGGCGCGCGGGTCATGACCCCGGCCGAAGGGCGGGTGAAGATGGGCCTCAAAAAACGCGGCTAACCCCCCAACCCAAACCGAATCAAAACCTGTGGGAGGGGGCTTGCCCCCTCCCACAGGGGAACATCACCTTATTCAGGAATGTCGCCATGCGTTTTATTACAGATATCAAAACCTTCGCCGCCCTCGGCAGCGGTGTGATCGGCAGCGGTTGGGTGTCCCGCGCCCTGGCCCACGGCCTCGATGTGGTGGCCTGGGACCCGGCGCCCGGTGCCGAAGCCGCGCTGCGTCAACGCGTCGCCAATGCCTGGGGCGCCCTGGAGAAACAAGGCCTGGCCCCCGGCGCATCGCAGGACCGCCTGCGTTTTGTCGCCACGATCGAGGCGTGCGTGAAAGACGCCGACTTCATCCAGGAAAGCGCCCCGGAACGCCTGGAGCTGAAACTGGAGCTGCACAGCAAGATCAGCGCGGCCGCCAAGCCGAATGCGTTGATCGGCTCCAGTACCTCGGGCCTGTTGCCCAGCGAATTCTATGAAGGCTCGACCCACCCTGAACGCTGCGTCGTCGGTCACCCGTTCAACCCGGTGTACCTGCTGCCGCTGGTGGAAGTGGTGGGCGGCAAACACACCGCGCCCGAGGCGATCCAGGCGGCGATCCAGGTGTATGAATCCCTCGGCATGCGCCCGTTGCATGTGCGTAAGGAAGTCCCCGGTTTTATCGCCGACCGCCTGCTCGAAGCCCTGTGGCGTGAGGCGCTGCACCTGGTCAACGATGGCGTTGCCACTACCGGCGAGATCGACGACGCAATCCGTTTTGGCGCCGGCTTGCGCTGGTCGTTCATGGGCACGTTTCTGACCTACACCCTGGCCGGCGGCGATGCCGGGATGCGGCACTTCATGGCACAGTTCGGTCCGGCGTTGCAGTTGCCGTGGACCCACCTGCCGGCGCCGGAGCTGACCGACAAGTTGATCGACGATGTGGTCGACGGCACCTGCGAGCAGTTGGGTAACCACAGCATTTCGGCGCTGGAGCGCTACCGTGATGATTGTCTGTTGGCGGTGCTGGAAGCGGTGAAGACCACTAAAGCCAAGCACGGCATGACCTTCGCCGAATAAGGAAACCCCCAGCATGCCGGCACTGACCACCTACACCACCCAGGTCCACCCCGACTGGGTCGACTACAACGGCCACCTGCGCGACGCGTTCTACCTGCTGATCTTCAGCTACGCCACCGACGCGTTGATGGACACCCTCGGCCTGGACAGCGAAAACCGCGCCGCCAGCGGCCATTCGCTGTTCACCCTGGAGCTGCACCTGAACTACCTGCACGAAGTGAAACTCGGCGCCGACGTGGAGGTGCGTACCCAACTGATCGCCCACGATGCCAAGCGCCTGCACCTCTATCACAGCCTGCACCTGGTGAGCGACGACAAGGAACTGGCGGGCAACGAACAGATGCTGCTGCACGTCGACCTCGCCGGGCCGCGCTCGGCGCCGTTCACCGAGGCGACACTGGAACGCCTCGCGGCCATCCGCGCCACGCAAGTCGACCTGCCCACTCCCGCCCTCCTCGGCCGCGTCATTGGCCTGCCCGCACCAAATGGCCCGAAAACGACCTGTTCATAGCCATCCGAGCCATTCATGCATTCTGCCCTTGCCGACCGCCTGGTCGGCTACCAGAATCCAAATCGATCCCCCCGCTCCCTTCACCAGGATAAACGTCATGATGCATGCGGATTTGATTGACCAGGATGACCTGCTGAGCAAACTGCGCTCGCTCGGTTTCGAGGTATCCAGCGGCGCCAGCGCCGAGCAGGCCTGTGAATGTGCGGTACGCGGTTTGAGCGAAGCGCGGGCCAAGGCGCTCAAGGGCATGGTCGAGCAGATGTACAGCGGCAGTGCGACGATTCTGCCGGCGGTGCGGCAGGCGATCGACAGGCAGTTATTGCCGGCGCTGATGCAGTTCAAACAGAACTCCGGCGTCTGACAGACCGCTATCGGGGGCAAGCCCCCTCCCACACTCGAATTGTGAATACAGTCAAATGTGGGAGGGGGCTTGCCCCCGATGCAGGCGACTCGGTCTAGAGCCTCACACTGGCAAACGTCGACTCATTGCGCGCCTGGCTCAACGCCGACATCGGCCCCGACAACGGGGACAACACCAACGCCGGCGGAATCGGCATCATCGCCACCTGCTGGGTGGTGTTGGAACCGACGCGCTCATCCCGTGGCGGAATACCGAAGTATTCGCGGTAGCACTTGGAGAAGTGCGGCGTGGACACAAACCCGCACACCGACGCCACTTCGATGATCGACATCGGCGTTTGCTTGAGCAACTGCCGTGCGCGAATCAGGCGCAGCTTGAGGTAGTAGCGCGACGGCGAGCAGTGCAGGTATTTCTGGAACAGCCGCTCCAGCTGGCGCCGCGACACGGCGACGTACACCGCCAGCTCATCCAGGTCGATCGGTTCTTCGAGGTTGGCTTCCATCAGCGCGACGATTTCCTGCAACTTCGGCTGGTTGGTGCCGAGCATGTGCTTGAGCGGCACACGCTGGTGATCCTGTTCATTGCGGATGCGCTCGTACACGAACATCTCGGAGATCGCCGCCGACAGTTCACGGCCGTGGTCGCGGCTGATCAGGTGCAGCATCATGTCCAGCGGCGCGGTGCCGCCGGAGCTGGTGAAGCGGTTGCGGTCGAGGGTGAACAGGCGGGTGCTCATCGACACGCGCGGGAAGGCTTCCTGCATCGACGCCAGGCATTCCCAGTGCACGCTGCAATCGAACCCATCGAGCAGCCCGGCGCAGGCCAGGGCCCAACTGCCGGTACATACCGCGCCGAGGCGACGGGACTGGCGCGCCTGGCTTTGCAGCCACGACACATGTTCACGGGTGACGGTGCGCTGGATACCCACGCCGCCGCACACGATGACGGTGTCCAGGGCCGGGGCTTTGTGCATGGCGGCATCGGGGGTGATTTGCAGACCGTCGCTGGCCCACACCTGGTTGCCGTCGACACTCAGGGTTGTCCAGCGATACAACTCGCGCCCGGACAACTGGTTGGCCATGCGCAGCGGTTCCACTGCCGAAGCCAGGGAAATCAGCGTGAAATTGTCCAGCAGCAGAAAGCCGATGGATTGAGGCGCACGGTTCTGGGGTTGGGCCCCGGAGTTGAACGACGTCATCGCGGTATCTCCTCACACAAAGCGGGTGATGGCCTCAGGCGAGGCTCTTGTTATTGCGCTCGTCTCTGATGCAGAGAGAGGCGTTGAGTTGATAGAGCAATTGCCATGCCTAAATTTGAATGGCCATTCAATAACTCCTGAAAACGACCTCTTGATGTGTCTAGACAAGCCCCTGTACGAAGTGCGGAATATGCTCCGAATCGGCGGCGCAAACGGCCCCGTTCAAGGGCTGTGAGCAGATCGGTAGCACTTGTGGGTAGGCGCTTTGAGGGCGAAGCAAGCGTCTGTCACCGCAGGCACGGGTGACGGGTGGTCTGAGGGGAAATCGTTTGGGGGCTACTTATCTGTTTGCGACGCGCTAAAAGGTGGCGCTTTTGGTTTTGGTGTTCACTTTATGAGCAGGGTTGTTTGGACTGGCGCTATCGGGGGCAAGTCGAATCGTCGCACCGCCCCTCCCACATTTGAAGGTATTCACAATTCAAAATGTAGGAGGGGGCTTGCCCCCGATAGCGGCGACGCGGTCTCAACACTCAACCGCACTGACCGCCAACCCACCCCGCGAGGTTTCCTTGTACTTGTCATGCATGTCCGCCCCGGTATCGCGCATGGTGCGAATCACCCGGTCGAGGGAAATAAAGTGCTGGCCGTCGCCGCGCAGGGCCATCTGCGCGGCGTTGATCGCCTTCACCGCGGCAATCGCGTTGCGCTCGATACACGGCACTTGTACCAGGCCGCCCACCGGGTCGCAGGTCAGGCCGAGGTTGTGTTCCAGGCCGATTTCGGCGGCGTTGCACAGTTGCTCCGGGGTGGCGCCGAGGATCTCCGCCAACCCCGCCGCCGCCATGGCGCAGGCTGAGCCGACCTCGCCCTGGCAACCGACTTCGGCGCCGGAGATCGAGGCGTTCTTCTTGCACAGAATGCCCACCGCCGCCGCGCTGAGCAGGTAGTCGACCACGTTGGCTTCGGTGACGTCGTCGCTGAACTTCATAAAGTAGTGCAGCACCGCCGGGATGATCCCCGCCGCGCCATTGGTCGGCGCGGTGACCATGCGCCCGCCGGCGGCGTTTTCTTCGTTGACCGCGAGGGCGAACAGGTTGACCCACTCCATCGCGCTCAAGGTCGAGCCGATCACGTTGGGCTTGCTCAACTCCAGCAAACTGCGGTGCAACTTGGCGGCGCGACGGCGCACATTCAGGCCGCCGGGCAGGATGCCTTCGTGCTTGAGGCCCTGCTCGACGCACGCCTGCATGGCGCGCCAGAGCGTCATCAGGCCGCTGCGGATTTCATCTTCGGAGCGCCAGACTTTTTCGTTGGCCAGCATCAACTCGGCGACGCGCAGGTTATGGCTCTTGCACAGTTGCAGCAGCTCCACCGCGCTGGAGAATTCATAGGGCAATGCGCTGCGGTCCATATCCGCCACGCCGCTTTGCGCCTGGGCTTCATCCACCACAAAGCCGCCGCCGACGGAGTAGTAGGTGTCGCGGTGCAACTCGCCGTCAGCACCGAACACCACCAGGGTCATGGCATTGGGGTGGAACGGTAGGTTTTCGTCGAGCAGGCGCATGTCCCGCGCCCACACGAAAGGCACCGGTAAACGCCCGTCCAGCAGCAGCGTGTCGGTCTCGCGCAGGGTGTGGATACGCAGGCCGATCTGCGCCGGATCGATTGCGTCCGGCCACTCGCCCATCAGGCCCATGATGGTTGCGGTGTCGCTGCCGTGGCCGATGCCGGTGGCCGACAATGAGCCGTAGAGCTGAACTTCGACGCGCCGCACCTGTTCCAACCATTCACGTTCACGCAACCGTTGAACGAACAACGCTGCGGCGCGCATGGGGCCGACGGTGTGAGAACTCGAAGGCCCGATGCCGATCTTGAACAGGTCGAAAACACTGATAGCCATTGCCGTGGAACTCCTCGATAAGCACAGGCCAGGCTTGAACGAGGTGCTACGCTCAGATCGCCCAGATGGCGGCATCATCAGGCTTTTATCTGCCATCACGGCGTCTCACACCGACGCAACCATGCTCATCAGCGTCGCTCACGAGCAAGGGCTTGTTTTGGGCGTTTTTAGCGGTGCAGATGGGTAAAAACAGCGGTTTTTCCTTAGGAAAAATCTGTAAACGACGTCACCGACACTGGATGCGACCCTGCCTGTACTGGATACGACGCCCCCTGTAGGCGTCAGATTTTCACTGGTACATGATCAGTCTCGACTCGTTGGCAAGGCACCGTGCCGCCGCCTCAAAGCACGTTCCAACCGCAACACTTATAAAGCGCGGCGAATGCCGCCAGAAAGCACACAGGAGTCTAGCCCCATGAAAGGTTCACCCTCGTTGTTGTTGGCCGCCATGCTGAGTCTGCCAGTCCTGGCGCACGCTGCAGAACCGGCACAATGTCAGACCGTCAACTTCTCCGATGTCGGCTGGACCGACATCACCGTCACGACCGCGACCACCAGCGAAATCCTCAAGGGCCTCGGCTACAAGCCGCGCACCACGATGATTTCGGTACCGGTGACCTACAAGTCCCTGGCCGACGGCAAGAACATGGACATCTTCCTCGGCAACTGGATGCCGACCATGGAAAACGACATCAAGCCATACCGTGATGCCGGCACCGTGGAAACCGTGCGCGCCAACCTGGAAAACGCCAAGTACACCCTGGCCGTTCCCGAGGCGCTGTATGACAAAGGCCTGAAAGACTTCGCCGATATCGCCAAATTCAAGGATGAGCTGGAAGGCAAAATCTACGGCATCGAACCCGGCAACGACGGCAACCGCACCATTCAAACCCTGATCGACAAGGACGCGTTCGGCTTGAAGTCGGCCGGTTTCAAAGTCGTCGAGTCCAGCGAAGCCGGGATGCTGTCGCAGGTCGAACGCGCCACCAAGCGCGGCAAGGCCATCGTGTTCCTCGGCTGGGAACCGCACCCGATGAACACCCGCTTCAAGATGAAGTACCTGACCGGGGGTGACGACTCGTTCGGTCCCAACTACGGCCAGGCCACCATCTACACCAACGTGCGCAAGGGCTACACCCAGGAATGCAGCAACGTCGGCCAGTTGCTGAAAAACCTGTCGTTCACCCTGAACATGGAAAGCACCCTGATGGGTAACGTCCTGGACGACAAGATGAAACCCGACGCCGCGGCCAAGGCCTGGCTGAAGAAGAACCCGCAAGTGCTCGATACCTGGCTTGCCGGTGTCACCACCGTCGATGGCAAACCAGGTCTGGAGGCCGTCAAAGCTTACCTCGCCAAGTAATCCCTGCTGACCCCGGGCTGGTGCGCTGGCCCGGGATGTTTTCCCCTTCGCATGTGGACATTCACTACCATGCTGACTGAACAGAAAATCCCACTAGGCCAGTACATCGCTGCCTTCGTCGAATGGTTGACCCAACACGGTGCCAACTACTTCGACGCAATCGCATCGACCCTGGAAACGATGATCCACGGCGTGACGTTCGCGCTGACCTGGTTCAATCCGCTGGCATTGATCGGTCTGATTGCGCTGCTGGCTCACTTCATTCAACGTAAATGGGGCCTGACTGTTTTTGTCATCGCCTCCTTCCTGCTGATCCTCAACCTGGGGTACTGGCAGGAAACCATGGAGACCCTCGCGCAGGTGCTGTTCGCCACCCTGGTCTGCGTGGTCATCGGCGTGCCGCTGGGCATTGTTGCCGCGCACAAACCGATGTTCTACACCCTGATGCGGCCGGTGCTCGATCTGATGCAGACCGTACCGACCTTCGTCTACCTCATCCCTACCCTGACCCTCTTCGGGCTGGGTGTGGTGCCCGGGTTGATTTCCACGGTGGTGTTCGCGATTGCCGCGCCGATCCGCCTGACCTACCTGGGTATCCGTGATGTACCGCAAGAGTTGATGGACGCCGGCAAAGCCTTCGGCTGCTCGCGCCGTCAATTGCTCTCGCGCATTGAACTGCCCCACGCCATGCCGAGCATTGCTGCCGGCATTACCCAATGCATCATGCTGTCGCTGTCGATGGTGGTGATCGCCGCCCTGGTGGGTGCCGACGGCCTCGGCAAGCCGGTGGTCAACGCACTGAACACCGCCGACATCGCCCTGGGCTTTGAAGCCGGCCTGGCGATCGTGCTGCTGGCCATCATGCTCGACCGCATCTGCAAACAACCCGACGCCAAAGTAGGGGGTGATGCATGAGCATTATCCGATTCGACAATGTCGACGTGATCTTCTCCAAAGACCCACGCGAAGCGCTCAAGCTGCTGGACCAGGGCATGAGCCGTAACGAGATCCTGAAAAAGACCGGCCAGATCGTCGGCGTTGAAAAAGCCAGCCTGGATGTGGAAAAAGGCGAGATCTGTGTGCTGATGGGCCTGTCGGGCTCCGGCAAGTCGAGCCTGCTGCGCTGCATCAACGGCCTCAACACCGTCAGCCGTGGCCAGTTGTTCGTCGAGCATGAAGGGCGCCAGATCGACATCGCCTCCTGCACCCCGGCCGAGCTGAAAATGATGCGTACCAAACGCATCGCCATGGTGTTCCAGAAGTTCGCCCTGATGCCCTGGCTGACCGTGCGCGAGAACATCAGCTTCGGCCTCGAAATGCAGGGCCGCCCGGAGAAAGACCGGCGCAAGCTGGTGGACGAAAAGCTCGAACTGGTGGGCCTGAGCCAATGGCGTAACAAGAAGCCGGACGAACTCTCCGGCGGCATGCAGCAGCGCGTCGGCCTGGCGCGGGCGCTGGCGATGGACGCCGACATCCTGCTGATGGACGAACCCTTCTCCGCCCTCGACCCGCTGATCCGCCAAGGCCTGCAGGACGAGTTGCTGGAGCTGCAAAGCAAGCTGAGCAAGACCATCGTGTTCGTCAGCCACGACCTCGACGAAGCCCTCAAGCTCGGCAGCCGCATCGCGATCATGAAAGACGGCAAGATCATCCAGTACAGCGTGCCGGAAGAAATCGTGCTGAACCCGGCGGACGATTATGTGCGTACCTTCGTCGCACATACCAACCCGCTGAACGTGCTGTGCGGGCGCAGCCTGATGCGGACGCTGGACAACTGCAAACGCATCAACGGCTCGGTGTGCCTCGATCCGGGCGGCGACTCGTGGCTCGACCTGGCCGAAGGCAACACCATCCGGGGCGCACGCCAGAATGGCGCGGTGATGAACCTGCAGAACTGGGCACCGGGGCAACCCGTGGAAGGCCTGGGCCGCCTGCCGACACTGGTGGACTCGAATATCGGCATGCGCGATGCGCTGCAGATCCGCTACCAGACGGGCAACAAGCTGGTGTTGCACGACAACAACCAGGTGGTGGGGATCCTGGGGGACAGCGAGCTGTACCATGCCCTGCTGGGCAAGAACCTGGGCTAACAAACACCGCAAAACCCATTGGAGAAACAGGGTCAAAATGTGGGAGGGGGCTTGCCCCCGATAGCGGTGTATCAGTAACAGATGAGCTGACTGACACACTGCAATCGGGGGCAAGCCCCCTCCCACATTTTTTGCCCCAGTGGTGTCAGTGGGGACACCACCAGGCTTCAACCATCAGCTATAGACACGGCCAAGGAGCTGCCGATGGCTTTCAAACTGATCGAGCACGTCCCGGGTGATCTGCTCCTGGGCGAAGCCCATCAGGTCGTACTCCTGAGGCCCGTTGTGCAGGTACACCTCGGCCCGGTAGTAACGGGCGCGCTCCGCCTCGGGCAGTTCGTCCGACGCCACCGCGTAGCCGTCCAGGCTCACTTCGTAGACAAACGGGTTGCCCTCTTCCATCTCGATACGCACGCCGATGCAACGCTTGGATTTGCCCAACAGGGTCTGCACATCCAACCCCTGGTCGCGCAACGCCTTCGTCGCGTCTTCCAGCGCCGGCGTGACGTGCTTGTCCATAAAGCGCTGCACCGTGGCCTGGCTCGGTTGCAGGTCCAGGGCGGTCAAGCGCTCGCTGAAACCACGACGGCCACGCTCGGCCAATTGCGCCTGCTCCAGTTCCGTCGCCATGTCCTGGCGCATCGCCTTGTGCAAACCGAACATAAAGACAATCAGCACCACCGAGAACGGCAGCCCCGCCAGCACCACCATGGTTTGCATGGCTTCGAAGTTACCCGCAAACAGCAGGCCGATAGTCACCAGGGTGATCACCGCCGACCAGAAGATCCGCAGCCAGTGCGGCGCGTCTTCGTCCACGTTGCCGCCTTTGCAGGACAGGTTGGCCATCATCACCGCGCCGGAGTCCGCCGGGGTCAGGAACAGCACGAAGCCGACAAAGATCGACACGCCGATGACGATTTTCGACGCCGGGTAATGCTCCAGCAATTGGTAGATGGCCATCGACGGTTGTTCCAGCGCCGTCTTGCCCAACGCCACCGCGCCCTGGTTCAACACCAGGTCCAGCGCCGAGTTACCGAAGATCGACAACCACGCCAGGGTGAAGCCCAGCGGGATCAGCAGCACGCCGGCCACCAGTTCACGCACCGTGCGGCCCCGGGAAATCCGTGCGATGAACATGCCCACGAACGGCGCCCAGGAAATCCACCAGGCCCAGTAGAACAGGGTCCACAGGCCCATCCAGCGTTCGGTCTTGTCGGCGTCGCCTTCGTACACATACAGGTCGAAGGTTTTCAGGAGGATGCCGTTGAGGTAGTCACCGGTGTTCTGCACCAGGCCATTGAGCAGGTGCAGGGTCGGGCCGAACAACAGCACGAAGATCAGCAAACCGCTGAACAACACGATGTTGAGGTTGGACAGGCGACGAATGCCGTTCTCCACCCCCGACACGGCGGCAATGGTCGCCACAGTGCTCATCACGATGATCACGATCAGCAGGTTGGTGTTGCTGTGCTGCATGCCAAACAGGTTTTCCAGGCCGGACGACACCTGCATCGCGCCGATACCGAGGTTGGTCACCAGGCCCAGCAGGGTCACGAACATGCCGAACCCGTCCACCGCATGGCCGGCCGCGCCTTTGACCCAACGCTCGCCCACCAGCGGGTACAACGCCGAACGCAGGGCCAGTGGCTGGTTATGGCGGTACGCGAAGTACGCCACGGCCAGGCCGACCAGCGCATAGATCGCCCAGCCGTGCAGGCCCCAGTGCAGGAAGGTCAATTGCAGCGCCTGGCGCGCCGCGCCGTTGCTGGCGGCCGCGCCTTCGGGCGGGTTGAAGTAATGGTCCAACGGCTCCGATGCGCCGAAATACAGCAACGAGATGCCAATACCCGACGAAAACAGCATGCCGGCCCAGGCGCCGTAGCTGAAGTCCGGGGTGTCGTCCTTGCTGCCCAGTTTCAACTTGCCGTAGGACGAAAACGCCAGGCCGACCACGAACACCAGGTAGGCGGCGATCACCAGCATGTAGTACCAGCCGAAGCTTTTCGATAACCACGCCTGCGCCACGCCGAGCATCCGGCCGGCCTCTTGCGGGGCGATGATCAAAATGGCGGTCAGCAACAGAATCAGTGCGGTGGAGGTGTAGAACACCCAACCGTTGACCCGCACCTTTTCCGGTGGGTTTTTTATTAGAGAGGCAGAACTCATGGCGCAGATGCTCCAGGCAGTGCGAGAGAGAAACACAAGGCAGCGGTGATCCCGTGCTCATCGATTTTTCGGCAGTCGACGGACGGGTGTTATAAAGACACCCCGAAAATTCTTGAGCCCGCCGAAGCGGTCTTCAGGCTCTGAAATGGCCTGTTTCAAGGGTTTTCACAGGTGTCAGATGTCGCCACCTACCTGTAGGAAATACCGGCAGGCAGCGACCATTTGTCGCAGAGCTTATTCTTTGTTGATTGAACGTTCAATCAAAACAAAATAGACTGGCCATCGAGTCGACGGACGTCATCGCCCGCCGGCAGGCCTGAGGAGAGGTACTCCATGCCCAAGGTCGGTATGCAACCCATACGCCGCCAACAACTGATCGAAGCCACGCTGACGGCCATCGATCAAGTCGGAATGGGAGATGCCAGCATTGCGCTGATCGCCCGTTTGGCCGGCGTTTCGAACGGCATCATCAGTCACTACTTCAAGGACAAGAACGGCCTGATCGCGGCCACGATGCGGTACTTGATGAATGTGCTGATCGAGAACGTCCACGAGCGGCGACAAGCGTTGACGGAGGACACGCCACGGGCGCACCTCCAAGTGATCATCGGCGGCAACTTCGACGCCAGCCAGGTCAACGGCCCGGCAATGAAAACCTGGTTGGCCTTCTGGGCGACCAGCATGCACCACCCGTCTTTGCACAGGTTGCAGCGGATCAACGATCACCGCCTGTATTCCAACCTGTGCTGCCAGTTCCGCCGCGTGTTGCCGCTGCCGGATGCACGCAGCGCAGCCCGAGGCCTGGCGGCCTTGATCGACGGTTTGTGGTTGCGCGGCGCCCTGTCGGGAGATGAATTCGACACGGCGCAGGCGCAACGGATCGCTTACGAATACATGGATTTCCAATTGGCCAAGCAGGTGAGTTAGAGCACACATAACCGCTCAACCCCTGAACCTCCACTGATCGGTGTTGCCAGACTCTTATTGGCCACCCCTCAGTGGTTAACGCCAACCACTTATGCACTTGCGAGGACTTTATGGCCCGTTTCGACCTGCAAAAACTCTACATTGACGGCGGCTACAGCGACGCTGGCAGCGATGCCACCTTCGAAGCCATCAACCCGGCTAACGGTGAAGTTCTCGCCCAAGTGCAACGCGCAACGTTCGATGACGTTGAACGTGCCGTGGTCAGCGCTGAAAAAGGCCAGAAAATCTGGGCCGCCATGACCGCCATGGAGCGTTCGCGCATCCTGCGTCGTGCCGTCGACATCCTGCGCGAGCGCAATGACGAACTGGCCGCCCTGGAAACCCTGGACACCGGTAAATCCTTCTCCGAAACCAAGTACGTCGACATCGTCACCGGCGCCGACGTGCTGGAATATTACGCGGGCCTGGTGCCAGCCATCGAAGGCGAGCAGATCCCGCTGCGCGACACCTCGTTCGTCTACACCCGCCGCGAGCCGCTGGGCGTGGTCGCCGGTATCGGCGCGTGGAACTACCCGATCCAGATCGCCCTGTGGAAATCCGCACCGGCCCTGGCCGCCGGTAACGCGATGATCTTCAAACCCAGCGAAGTCACCTCGCTGACCACCCTGAAACTGGCGGAGATCTACACCGAAGCCGGCGTTCCGGCCGGTGTGTTCAACGTATTGACCGGCAGCGGCCGCGAAGTCGGCACCTGGCTGACCGAGCACCCGCGCATCGAGAAAGTCTCGTTCACCGGCGGCACCGACACCGGCAAGAAAGTCATGGCCAGCGCCTCCAGCTCTTCGCTCAAGGAAGTGACCATGGAACTGGGCGGCAAATCGCCGCTGATCGTGTTCGAGGACGCCGACCTGGACCGCGCCGCCGACATCGCGATGATGGCCAACTTCTACAGCTCCGGTCAGGTCTGCACCAACGGTACTCGCGTGTTCGTGCCCAAGCACCTGCAAGCCGCGTTCGAAGCCAAGATCGCCGAACGTGTTGCGCGCATCCGCATCGGCGACCCGCAGGACGACAACACCAACTTCGGCCCGCTGGTCAGCTTCGCCCACATGGAAAGCGTGCTCGGCTACATCGCCAAGGGCAAGGCCGAAGGCGCTCGCGTGCTGTGCGGCGGCGACCGCCTGACCGACGGCGACTTCGCCAAAGGCGCCTTTGTTGCCCCGACCGTGTTCACCGACTGCACCGACGAAATGACCATCGTCCGTGAAGAAATCTTCGGCCCGGTGATGAGCATCCTCACCTACGAGACTGAAGAAGAAGTGATCCGCCGCGCCAACGACACCGACTTCGGCCTCGCCGCCGGCCTGGTGACCAAGGACCTGAACCGCGCCCACCGCGTGATTCATCAACTGGAAGCAGGCATCTGCTGGATCAATGCCTGGGGCGAGTCCGACGCGAAAATGCCGGTCGGTGGCTACAAGCAGTCGGGCGTGGGCCGTGAGAACGGGATCAGCTCGCTGAACAACTTTACCCGCATCAAATCGGTACAGGTCGAGTTGGGCGATTACGCCTCGGTGTTCTAAGCCTGAGCCTTGCGTTGCCTGTGAGGCCGCTATCGGGGGCAAGCCCCCTCCCACCCTTGACTGTGTAAACCCGATCAAATGTGGGAGGGGGCTTGCCCCCGATGAGGCCCGACCTGACCACACTTCAAAGAGGGTGCATTCAATGTCCCAAGAATACGATTACATCATTGTGGGTGCCGGCTCCGCCGGTAACACCCTGGCGACCCGTCTGACCGAAGACGAAGGCGTCACCGTCCTGCTGCTGGAAGCCGGCGGCCCGGATTACCGTCTCGACTTCCGCACCCAGATGCCCGCCGCCCTGGCGTTCCCGCTGCAGGGCCGTCGCTACAACTGGGCCTACGAGACCGACCCAGAACCGCACATGGACGGCCGTCGCATGGAATGCGGGCGCGGCAAGGGCCTGGGCGGTTCCTCGCTGATCAACGGCATGTGCTACATCCGTGGCAACGCCATGGACTACGACAACTGGTCGAAACTGCCCGGCCTGGAAGACTGGACCTACCTCGACTGCCTGCCGTATTTCCGTAAAGCCGAAACCCGCGACATCGGCCCCAACGACTACCACGGCGGCGACGGCCCGGTCAGCGTGACCACGCCCAAGGCCGGCAACAACCCGCTGTTCCACGCCATGGTCGAAGCCGGCGTACAGGCCGGTTACCCGCGTACCGAAGACTTGAACGGCTACCAGCAGGAAGGCTTCGGCCCGATGGACCGTACCGTCACGCCAAACGGCCGGCGCGCCAGCACCGCACGCGGTTATCTGGACACGGCTAAAAAGCGTTCCACCCTGACCATCGTCACCCATGCCTTGACCGACAAAGTCCTGTTCGAAGGCAAGCGTGCGGTCGGCGTGCGTTACCTGATCGGCGCCGCCGAAGAACGCGTCGAAGCCCGTGCGCGTAAAGAAGTGCTGGTGTGCAGCGGCGCCATCGCCTCGCCGCAACTGCTGCAACGCTCCGGCGTCGGCCCGGCCAAACTGCTCGAAAGCCTCGACATCCCGGTGGTCCACGACCTGCCCGGCGTCGGCGAAAACCTGCAGGACCACCTTGAGCTGTACCTGCAATATGCCTGCACCCAACCGGTGTCGCTGTACCCGTCGCTGCTCTGGTACAACCAACCGGCCATCGGTGCCGAGTGGCTGTTCAACGGCACCGGCATCGGCGCCAGCAACCAGTTCGAAGCGGGCGGTTTTATCCGTACCCGGGAAGACTTCGATTGGCCGAACATCCAGTATCACTTCCTGCCGGTGGCGATTAACTACAACGGCAGCAACGGCGTGAAAGAGCATGGTTTCCAGGCGCACATGGGCTCCATGCGTTCGCCGAGCCGTGGCCGCGTGCAATTGAAGTCGAAGAACCCACGGGACTACCCGAGCATTCTCTTCAACTACATGGCCACCGAGCAGGACTGGCAGGAATTTCGCGATGGCATCCGCCTGACCCGCGAAATCATGCAGCAGCCGGCGCTCGACCCGTTCCGTGGCCGCGAAATCAGCCCGGGCATCGAGGTGCAGACCGACGAGCAACTCGACCAGTTCATCCGCGAACACGCCGAGACCGCGTTCCACCCGTCCTGCTCGTGCAAGATGGGCAGCGACGAGATGGCCGTGGTGGATGGCGAAGGCCGCGTGCATGGCATGCAGGGCCTGCGGGTGGTCGATGCGTCGATCATGCCGATCATCACCACCGGCAACCTGAACGCGCCGACGATCATGATCGCCGAGAAAATCGCCGACAAGATCCGTGGCCGCAAGCCACTGCCGCGCAGCACCGCGGACTACTACGTGGCAGGCGATGCGCCAGTGCGGGGCAAGCCGATGCGTGAAGTGGGGCCGACTGCGCAGTAACTGGGAGACCGTGTCGCCCTATCGGGGGCAAGCCCCCTCCCACACTTCGATTTGTGAATACATTCAAAATGTGGGAGGGGGCTTGCCCCCGATAGGGCCCGACCCAACACCGCAAACCTTACGCCTACACTCTCCTTGATCCGCTCCCCAGCCCAGGCCTACTCTGTTCGTCTGCCCGCGCTGAGCCGCCCACAAGGAAGGCCCCATGTTCGAACACCACGCCACACTCAAAAAGCATTTCAGTGCCCTGCGCACCACCGCCGAGTTTTTCTCCCTGCGTTACGTGCGCGAATCCGGCCACTACCTGTCGGTGCGCAAGAACGTCGCCGCACCGCCGCACCTGAACCACGATGAAGGCGCCATGCTCACCGTGCGCGTCAACGGTGTCGAAACCTACGCCGCGACCCACGATATTTCCCTGCCCGGCCTGCAAGCCGCGCTCGAGCGTGCCGAACAGCAAGCACGCTTGATAAAACCCCACGCCCTGCTCGACCTGCGCGAGCAACACGTGTCCAGCGACGTCGCCGATTACCTGTCGCCCCACCTTGAGCAAGCCTTCCCCTCCTTGAGCGACTGCTACCAATTGCTCGGCGCTGAATCCGCGGCCGTGCCCCGGGACGAGCGCCTGGTGAACTGGGAAGTCAGCCTCGGCCTGAGCCACGTCGAACAGATCTACCTCAACAGCGCCGGCGCGGAACTGCGCCAGGCCCAGCGTTTTGTGTTCCCTGGCGTCAACGTCACGGCCTACGACGGCAACGACAGCCAGTCGCGCACCCTCGGCGGCAGTAACTTCGGCCAGCAAGGCGGGTTTGATGTGATCGAGCGCTTCGGCCTGGTCGGCGCCGCGCCGCGCATCGCCGACGAAGCCCTGCAACTGCTGCTGGCGCCGAACACGCCGCAGGGCCCGCGCGACCTGCTGTTGATGCCCGACCAGATGATCCTGCAGATCCACGAATCGATCGGCCATCCGCTGGAACTCGACCGCATCCTCGGTGACGAGCGCAATTACGCCGGCACCAGTTTTGTGAAGGCCAGCGACTTCGGCCACCTGCAATACGGCTCCAAACTGCTCAACGTGACCTTCGACCCGGACATCCCCGAACAACTGGCCAGCTACGGCCACGACGACGACGGCACCCCGGCCAGCAAGCAATTCCTGATCCGCGAGGGGCTGCTGCTCAAGCCGCTGGGCGGGGCGTTGTCGCAATTTCGCGCAGGTATGAGCGGCGTCGCCAACAGCCGCGCCAGCAGTTGGAACCGCCCGCCGATCGACCGCATGGCCAACCTGAACATCGAGGCCGGCGACCAGAACCTGGCGCAACTGATCGGCGGCATCGAACACGGCATCCTGATGTCGACCAACCGTTCGTGGTCCATTGACGACGCGCGCAATAAATTCCAATTCGGTTGCGAATGGGGCCAGTTGATCGAAAACGGCGAACTCAAAGGCGTGGTGAAAAACCCCAACTACCGCGCCATTTCCGCGCAGTTCTGGCGCAACCTCAGCGCCGTGGGCGACGCCAGCACCTTCCAGGTGTTGGGCACGCCGAACTGCGGCAAAGGCGAGCCCAACCAGGTGATCCGCGTCGGCCATGCCTCGCCCGCCTGTGTATTCAGCCATGTCGACGTATTTGGGGGAGACGCCTGATGAACAACTTCAAGGCATTGGTGGAGTGGCTCAAGCAGGCCCTCACCGACAAAGAACAATTTCACCTGGGCTACGCCGCGGAATCTTCCGAATTCGTGCGTTTCAACCACGCCAAGGTGCGTCAGGCCGGGCAGGTGCAACAGGCCAGCCTGACCCTCAAACTGATCAACGATGGCCGCCACGCCGACCTCGGCATCACCCTCGGCGGCGAGCCGGCGCTGGACCGCCAGCGCCTCGCCGCTGGCCTGCAACAGCTGCGCGAAACCTTGCCGTTGCTGCCGCACGATCCGTACCTGTTGCTGAACCACAACGCGTGGCAGAGCCAAAACGAACAGGCCCGGCCGCTGCCCGAGCTGGGCCAGGTGCTGGGAGACATCAGCCAGGCGGCACACGGCGTCGATCTGGTCGGTTTCTACGCCGCTGGCCCGATCAGCCGTGGCTTCGCCAGTTCGGACGGCGCGTTCGGCTGGCATCAGGCCAATAGTTTCAACTTCGACTTCAGCCTGTTCCACGCCAACGGCGAAGCGGTCAAAGCCAGTTACGCCGGCAATGAATGGAACAGCGCCGAGTTCGCCCGCCGCTTCCAGCAGGCTCGCGAACAGCTGGAATTCCTCGGACGGCCACTGCACAAGCTGGCGCCCGGCGAGTACCGCGCCTACCTGGCGCCGGCAGCCCTGGAAGAAATCATCAGCATCATCACCTGGGGCGGTTTTTCCGCCCAGGCCATCGCCAGCAAAAGCAGCTCGCTACAGCGGCTGTATGCCGGCGAGCAGGCGTTGAGCACGCTGGTGACGGTGGATGAGCACATCAGCGGCTCGCTGAGCCCGGCGTTCTCCAGCGAAGGCTACCCGTGCAGTGACGTCACGCTGATCAACGCCGGCCAGGGCGCCGGCCAACTGGTCAATTCGCGCAGCGCCGCCGAATACGGCCTCAGCACCAACGGCGCCAGCAGCGACGAGTCCCCCAGCGCGTTGCAGATGGCGGCGGGCAGCCTGGCCCAGGCCGATATCCTCAAGCAATTGGGCACCGGGCTGTACATCAGCAACCTGTGGTACCTGAACTACTCCGACCTGCCGGCAGCGCGCCTGACCGGCATGACGCGGTTCGCCACGTTCTGGGTGGAAGACGGCGAGATCAAGGCGCCGGTCAGCACCATGCGCTTCGATGACAGCGTCTACAGCCTGCTCGGCTCACAACTCGAAGCGCTGACCGCAGAGCGCGAACTGTTGCTGTCGGCCAGTACCTACAGCCAGCGCAACACCGCGTCCAATCTGTTGCCGGGGGCATTGGTCAAGCGCCTGACCCTGACCCTCTGACCGACAGTAGTCTGCTTGTGGGAGGGGCCCCCTCCCACATTGTTTTGTGTTGATTTCAGACGTCTTGTTTCGACATGTCCTACAGCTAAATCAGACCTCTCTCACCGCCCGCCCAAGGCCGGTTGTCGCCTGTAAAAAACCCCGTTATAACGGTTAGTGGCACCCCGCCACCTAACCCACGTGCCCGCACGTGATGCATGACCTCGCCCGGGAAAAGGCAAGCTGGAGCATTGACATGAACCATGGAAGTTTTGTCATAGAAAAGCTGTTCAAGCACTACAACGTTCATGTTGAGCAACTAGGTCACCATCCGCAAAAGAAAACCGTGCTGATGGTCAATGGCGCGCTATCCACCACGCGCTCCTTCGCCCGCACCAGTAAATGCCTGGCCGAGCATTTCAATGTGCTGCTGTTCGATTTACCGTTCTCCGGCTATTCACGCGAGCACAACACCGACCTGGACCTGGTGACCAAGGACGACGAAGTGCAAATCCTGCGGGCGCTGGTGGAGCGCTTCCAGGTCAACCACCTGGTGTCGGCCTCATGGGGCGGCATCTCCACGCTGCTGACCCTGGCACACAACCCGCCCTCCATCGAAAGCTCGGTGGTGATGGCGCTGGCGCCGAACCTCAACCAGGCGATGCTCGACTATGTGGAGCGGGTGCGCGTGCTGATCGAAGCCGACGACAAATCCGCCGTCGGCCACTTGCTCAACGACACCGTGGGCAAATACCTGTCGCCGCGACTCAAGCGCAATAACCATCGGCACCTGTCGAACATGGCCACCACCGAATACCGCCAGGCGCGCTTTCATATCCACCAGGTGCTGGCGCTGGGCGATGGCAACTACCTGCCACAGCTCAGCCGGATCGAAACACCGGTGCATTTCCTCAACGGCACGCTGGACGAATACACCCCGGCCGCCGAGGCCCGACTGTTCCAGCACTACGTAGGCCGCAGCAGCTTTGCCGTCGCCGAACATACCGGGCATCTGCTCGACCTGGAGTCCCGCGAAGCGGCGCGGGCGGTACATCGCGCGCTGCTGGACTTCCTGGTGGGCGAGCACGCGATGTTGTCGGATGTAGACGAACCTTCAGTGGGAAAAGGAGCGACGAATGGCGCATAATCGCCGACACATAGCCTCCTAACAAAAGGGATCCCATGCCAAATCGCGCCCCTCTCGATGCCAAGACCGCCCGCTGGCTCCCCTGGGTGGTCGCGATTGCCTTCTTCATGCAATCGCTGGATGGGACGATTCTCAACACGGCACTGCCGGCGATGGCCCGGGACCTCGCGGAAAACCCGCTGCGCATGCAAGGGGTGGTGATCGCCTACATGCTCACCGTCGCCTTGCTGATCCCGGCGTCGGGCTGGATCGCCGACCGCTTCGGCACCAAGAAAATCTTCTTTGGCGCGATCATGCTGTTCAGCATCGGCTCGCTGCTGTGCGCGCTGTCCAGCAGCTTGACCATGCTCGTCGGCGCGCGGGTGGTCCAGGGCCTGGGCGGGGCGCTGATGCTGCCGGTCGGCCGGCTGGTGGTGCTGCGCGCTTATCCGCGCTCCGAGCTGGTGCGGATCATGGGCTTCATCACCATCCCAGGCCTGCTCGGTCCGTTGCTCGGCCCGACCATGGGCGGCTGGATGGTGCAATACCTGACCTGGCACTGGATCTTCCTGATCAACCTGCCGGTGGGCATGATCGGCTGCTACGCCGTGTGGAAACTGATCCCCGACCTGCGCGGCAGCGAGCGCACGCGGTTCGACGGCATCGGCTTCCTGCTGTTCGGCGCGGCGATGGTGTTGATCACCATCGCCATGGAAGGCCTGGGCGAATTGCACCTGCCGCACCTGCGGGTGATGTTGCTGCTGTTCGGCGGGCTGGCCTGCCTGGCGGCCTATTGGCTGCGCGCCGGGCATATCGATAACCCGCTGTTTGCGCCGGCGCTGTTCAAGACCCGTACCTTTGCGGTGGGTATCCTGGGCAACCTGTTCGCACGCCTGGGCAGCGGCGCCTTGCCGTTTCTGGTGCCGTTGCTGTTGCAGGTGGCCTTGGGCTATTCACCGTCCCAGGCCGGGATGAGCATGCTGCCCCTGGCGGCGGCGGCGATGCTAGCCAAGTCGGTTGCACGGCCGTTGATCGAACGCCTGGGCTACCGCGTGGTGCTGACCGGTAACACCCTGGCCTTGGGCCTGATGCTGGCGAGCATGGGCCTGGTCAGCGAACAGACGCCCTACCCGCTGCTGCTGGGCATGCTGGCGATACTCGGGGCGATCAACTCCTTGCAGTTCACCGCGATGAACACCGTTACCCTGATCGACCTCGACGATGCCCAGGCCAGCAGCGGCAACAGCTTGCTGTCGGTGGTGGCACAACTGTCCCTGAGCCTCGGCGTGGCTTGCGCCGGTGCGCTGCTCGGCGGGTTCACCGCCGAATCGGGCAATGACGGCGTGAGCACGGTACTCGGCGCCTTCCAGCTGACCTTCCTCACCGTGGGCATCATGGCAATGCTGGCGGCGGCGATCTTCCTGCAACTGTCGCCAAAAGACGGCAAACGCATCGGCAGCCGCGAACACGACATCGAACACTAGCAGACGTCTCGTCGAGAACTTGCAGGGAAAATCCCACGGGACTGCTACACTGCGCGACATTTTGTTTTTGCAGAGCCAGTCCCGTGACCACCATCGCCACCGCTTTTAATACGTTGCCGCTCTCCGCCGCCATGCTGGCTAACCTCGACTCGCTGGGTTATGCCGAGATGACGCAGATCCAGGCGCAGAGCTTGCCGGTGATCCTCAAGGGGCTGGACCTGATTGCCCAGGCCAAGACCGGCAGCGGCAAGACGGCTGCGTTCGGCATCGGCCTGCTGAACCCGATCAACCCGCGCTACTTCGGCTGCCAGGCCCTGGTGATGTGCCCGACCCGCGAGCTGGCCGACCAGGTGGCCAAGGAAATCCGTCGCCTGGCCCGCGCCGAAGACAACATCAAGGTGCTGACCCTGTGCGGCGGCGTGTCCCTCGGCCCGCAGATCGCCTCCCTGGAACATGGCGCCCACGTCATCGTCGGCACCCCGGGCCGCATCCAGCAACACCTGCGCAAGGGTTCGCTGGTGCTCGACGGCTTGAACACGCTGATCCTCGACGAAGCCGACCGCATGCTCGACATGGGTTTCTACGACGCCATCGAAGACATCATCAGCAAGACCCCGGCCCGCCGCCAGACTCTGCTGTTCTCGGCCACCTACCCGGTGAGCATCAAGCAGTTGGCCTCGAAATTCATGCGCGCGCCGCAGCAAGTGAAGGCCGAAGCGTTCCACTCCGACGACCAGATCGAGCAGCGTTTCTACGAGATCTCGCCGGAAGAACGCATGGAGGCCGTCACCAAAGTCCTCGCGCATTTCCGCCCGGCCTCGTGCGTGGCGTTCTGCTTCACCAAGCAGCAAGTGCAGGAAACCGTCGACCACCTGACCTCCAAAGGCATCTCCGCCGTCGGCCTGCATGGCGACCTGGAACAGCGTGACCGCGACCAGGTGCTGGCGATGTTCGCCAACCGCAGCACCTCGGTACTGGTCGCCACCGACGTCGCTGCCCGCGGCCTGGACATCGATTCGCTGGACATGGTGATCAACGTCGAACTGGCCCGCGACTCGGAAATCCACATCCACCGCGTCGGCCGCACCGGCCGTGCCGGTGAGACCGGGATCGCCATCAGCCTGGTGGCGCCGTCCGAAGCGCACCGCGCCCAGGCCATCGAGCAACTGCAGAAGTCGCCGCTGAACTGGGACCAACTGGACAACCTCAAGCCACAGAGCGGTGGCCCGCTGCTGCCGCAGATGAGCACCCTGTGCATCGCCGCCGGCCGTAAAGACAAGGTCCGTCCGGGCGATATCCTCGGCGCACTGACCGGTGAAGCCGGCATTCCGGGGGCCCAGGTCGGCAAGATCGCGATCTTCGATTTCCAGGCGTTTGTGGCCGTGGAACGCAGCGTCGCCAAGCAGGCGCTGCAGCGCCTGAACGACGGCAAGATCAAGGGCCGTTCGTTGCGCGTGCGGATCCTGTAAACGATCTTTCGAACAATAGAGATCCCCTGTGGGAGGGGGCTTGCCCCCGATGGCGGTGGACCAGTCAACTCATCAGGTGACTGACATACCGCCATCGGGGGCAAGCCCCCTCCCACATTTGACTGTATTTCAAATCAGAACATGTATGAGGACACCGTTGTGCGCTCGACCGAAGTTGTGATCATTGGCGCCGGCGCCGCAGGCTTGATGTGTGCTCTGACCGCCGCCGGACGTGGGCGCAAGGTGATGCTGATCGACCACGCGAACAAGGCCGGCAAGAAGATCCTGATGTCCGGCGGCGGTCGCTGCAACTTCACCAATATGTACACCGAACCGGCGAACTTCCTCTCGCACAACGCGCACTTCTGCAAGTCCGCCCTGGCCCGCTACACCCAATGGGACTTCATCGGCCTGGTGGCCAAGCACGGCGTGCCGTACCACGAGAAGAAGCTCGGCCAGTTGTTCTGCGATAACAAATCCAGCGACATCCTCGGCATGCTGCTCGACGAGTGCATCCAGACCGGCGTGA
Organism: Pseudomonas veronii; assembly: GCF_002028325.1. Classification (NCBI taxonomy): domain Bacteria; kingdom Pseudomonadati; phylum Pseudomonadota; class Gammaproteobacteria; order Pseudomonadales; family Pseudomonadaceae; genus Pseudomonas; species Pseudomonas veronii. The sequence continues at coordinate 6,380,740 of NZ_CP018420.1, forward strand.
GTCTGCACCTGGACACCTCGATCGAAACCATCACCAAGCTCGACAGCGGCTACCAGTTGCAGACCACCCTGGGCGAGTTGCGCTGCGAATCCCTGGTGATCGCCACCGGCGGCCTGTCGATCCCGACCCTCGGCGCGACCGGCTTCGGTTACCAGGTGGCCAGGCAATTCGGCCACGAACTGCTGCCGACCCGCGCCGGGCTGGTGCCGTTCACCATCACCGACCAGCTCAAGGAGCTGTGCGGCGAGTTATCCGGCACGTCGGTCGATTGCCTGGTCAGCTGCAACGGCCAGAGCTTTCGCGAGAACCTCCTGTTTACCCATCGCGGCCTGAGCGGGCCGGCGATTCTGCAGATTTCCTCCTATTGGGAGTCCGGCGACACGGTCGAGATCAACCTGCTGCCCGACCACGACGCCCACGCCTGGCTGCAACAGCAACAAGCCGAGCGCCCCAACAGCGAGCTGAAAACCCTGCTGGGTGAAATCTTCACCAAGAAGATGGCCAACCTGCTGGCAGAAACCTGGTTCGTGTCCAAGCCGATGAAGCAGTACACCCACGCCGAACTGGCCGACATCGCGCAAAAACTGGCGAACTGGCAATTGGTACCGGCAGGCACCGAAGGTTATCGCACCGCCGAAGTGACGCTGGGCGGCGTGGATACGCGGGAGGTGTCGTCCAAGACCATGGAATCGCTCAAAAGCCCGGGCTTGTACTTCATCGGTGAAGTGCTGGATGTGACCGGCCACCTCGGCGGCTTCAACTTTCAGTGGGCCTGGGCGTCGGGCTACGCCGCCGCGCAATACGTCTGACACAACGCGGTAAAAATGTGGGAGGTGGGGCAAGCCCCCTCCCACATTTTGATTTTCAGTGTGCCCGGGAGAAATTTTGTGCAGTGATGTGATCACCACCCTTGCCGCAGCGTCCTTGATAGCTCAATTTAGCGGCATCGTCCCGGAAGACTCCAGCCTTCATGTCATCGACCTCGTTCAAGCAGTCCATGCGGCGCCTATGGGCACTGGATAAATTCAGTTACAGCGTTCGGGTATTCATCGCCCTCACCGGCAGCATGACGCTGTGCTGGTATCAGGATGAAATGACACTGCTGATCCCGCTGTTCCTGGGGATTATCGCCAGTGCCCTGGCCGAGACCGACGACAGTTGGCAAGGCCGCCTCAACGCCCTGGCGGTGACGCTGGTGTGTTTCAGCATTGCCGCGCTGTCGGTGGAGCTGTTGTTCCCCTACCCCTGGGCCTTCGCGGTCGCCCTGGCCCTGGCGAGTTTCGGCCTGACCATGCTCGGCGCCCTCGGTGAGCGTTATGGCGCGATCGCGTCGGCCACCTTGATCCTGTCGGTCTACACCATGATCGGCGTGGACCAGCGCGGCGGTGCCGTCACGGATTTCTGGCACGAACCGCTGCTGCTGGTGGCTGGCGCCGCCTGGTACGGTGCGCTGTCGGTGCTGTGGCAGGTGCTGTTTTCCAACCAGCCGGTGCAGCAGAGCCTGGCGCGGTTGTTTCGCGAGTTGGGGCATTACCTCAAGCTCAAATCGTCGCTGTTCGAGCCGATCCGCCAGTTGAACGTGGAGGCGCGCCGCCTGGAGCTGGCCCAGCAAAACGGCCGGGTGGTGGCTGCGCTGAATGCGGCGAAGGAAATCATCCTGCACCGCGTCGGCAATGGCCGGCCGGGCTCCAAGGTCAGTCGTTACCTCAAGCTGTATTTCCTGGCCCAGGACATCCACGAACGCGCCAGCTCGTCGCACTATCCCTACAACGCCCTGGCCGAGGCCTTCTTCCACAGCGATGTGCTGTTCCGCTGCCAGCGCCTGCTGCGCCAGCAAGGCAAGGCCTGCGAGGCCCTGGCCGAATCGATCCAACTGCGCCAGCCGTTCATCTATGACGCCAGCTTCGCCGAAGCCTTGGGCGACCTGAACGCCTCCATGGAACACCTGCGCATCCAGAGCAACCCGGCCTGGCGCGGCCTGCTGCGTTCCTTGCGTGCGCTGGCGGCCAACCTGTCGACCCTCGACCGCCTGCTGGGCGACGCGAGCAACCCGGACGCCCTGGCCGACGCCAGCGACAGCAACCTGCTTGACCGTGCCCCACGCAACCTCAAGGAAATGTGGACGCGCCTGCGCACCCAGCTCACGCCGACTTCGCTGCTGTTCCGCCACGCCTTGCGCCTGGCCCTGGCGTTGACCATCGGCTACGGCACCCTGCATGCGATCCACGCTTCCCAGGGCTACTGGATCATCCTCACCACCCTGTTCGTCTGCCAGCCCAACTACGGCGCCACCCGGCGCAAGCTCGGCCAGCGGATCATCGGCACGGCCATCGGGCTCACCGTGGCCTGGGCGCTGTTCGACCTGTTCCCCAGTGCCCTGGTGCAGTCGATGTTCGCCATCGCGGCGGGCCTGGTGTTCTTTATCAACCGCACCACCCGCTACACCCTGGCCACCGCGGCGATCACCCTGATGGTGCTGTTCTGCTTCAACCAGGTGGGCGATGGTTACGGGCTGTTCCTGCCACGCCTGTTCGACACCTTGATCGGCAGCGTGATTGCCGGCCTGACCGTGTTCCTGTTCCTGCCGGACTGGCAAGGCCGGCGCCTGAACAAAGTGCTGGCCAATACCCTGACCTGCAACAGCATCTACCTGCGCCAAATCATGCAGCAATACGCCGCCGGCAAAAGCGACGACCTGGCTTACCGCCTGGCCCGACGCAACGCGCACAACGCCGACGCGGCGCTGTCCACTACCCTGGCGAATATGCTGATGGAGCCGGGGCAGTTCCGTAAGGAGGCCGACGTGGGCTTCCGCTTCCTGGTGCTGTCCCACACCTTGCTCAGCTACCTGTCGGGGCTCGGCGCGCACCGCGAAACCCAACTGCCGGCCGACGTGCGCGAGCACTTGATCGACGGCGCGGGGAAAACCCTGGCGGCGAGCATCGACGAAATCGCCACGGGGCTGGCCAATAAACAGCCGATCTCGATTCAGAGCGATGCCGAGGAAGCCTTGGCTGCGGAGCTGGAACAGATGCCGGAAGAGATCGATGAGGGGCAACGTCTGGTGCAGACGCAACTGGCGTTGATTTGCCGGCAGTTGGGGCCGTTGCGTACCCTGGCGGCCCACCTGATCAAAGACACCAGCGCGGCGTAGGCCACTACATGCCGTGCTGCTTCATCAACCGCGCATAACTGCCATCGGCCTTCATCTTGGCAATCTCGCGGTCAAAACCGGCAACGATCTGCTCATGCTCGGGGTGCTTCAGGCTGACCAGAATATGCAGGCTGTTTTCACTCAACGGCTGCGGCAAAAACTCCACCGCATTGCGCACCCGCGCCGACTCCTGCGCCAGGTAATAACGGGCAACGAATTCGTCCTCCACCGTCAGGCGTACCCGGCGCGCAACGAGCATCCGCACCGCCATGGCGAAGTTGTGTACCGGGACTTTCTGTAACTGCGTGTCCTGGTCGAACGCCGCAGAATACGCATACCCCCGCACCACGGCGATGGGATAGTTGTGCAGTTGCTCAAGGTTCTGGAACTCGATGGGATCGTCGCGACGCTTGATAAAAACCAGGCGGTTGATCAGGTATTCAGCAGAAAACTGCCCCAGGCGCGTGCGGGCCTCGTCATACCAGGCGTTGACCACCACGTCGTAGCGCCCATCGCCGACCCCCATCAACGCCCGAGCCCAGGGCACCTGCTCGAAATCACTGGCATAACCGGCGCGGGCCAAGGCTGTGCTGACAATATCGGTAGCCAGCCCGCCATTGATCAAGGTGGCATCGGTAAAGGGTGGCCAGGCATCCGCCACCAGGCGCAGACGCTGTGCGAACGCCGGCTGGGCCAGCAACAACATTCCAATCAAAGCAACGGCACGAGAAAATCGCGGCATGCTTAAAGTCCTTGGCAGGCAGGCGGTGGCCCTGGCTCAGGCGGTACCTGAGGATGTAACAGTAGCTCAGATTACACAAAGAACCCGCCGCTGAATGCATACAATGATGGCAGATTGACGTCACTGTTCCAAACAACCGATTTAGACAGAAGTGCCCGCCGCGCTTACTATCCGGGACAGACACTTCCAAGAGAATCACACCATGACAGTCGAATGGGTCTGCAAACATCACAACGACCTGGGCAAGGAGCAGCTGTACGCCATTCTGCGCCTGCGCAGCGAGGTCTTCGTTGTCGAGCAAAAGTGCGTCTACCAGGATATCGACGGGCAGGACCTGCAAGGCGATACCCACCATCTGATGGCCTGGAAAGGCGATGACCTGGTGGCCTACCTGCGCCTGCTGGACCCGGAGACCCAGGCCGGGGATGTGGTGATCGGCCGGGTGATCGTGGCACCGATGGCACGCGGCACCGGGCTGGGGCATCTGCTGATGGAAGAAACGCTCAAGCAGATTGACGATATCTGGCCAGAGACGCCGATCTTTCTCTCAGCCCAGGCGCATTTGCAGGGGTATTACGCGCGGTATGGTTTTTTGGTGGCGGGTGAGGAATACCTTGAGGACGACATTCCGCACATCGGCATGCGGCGCGCCTGATGGCCCCATCGCGTCAGCCCAGCGACCGCCAAGCCTCAGGGATAACCCAAGACCTGTTTGATCGACGCCAGATTCGCCTCGATCCACCGCCGATCGATCGCGCCCCAGTCGCGAATCCGATAGCACCCCGCATGATTGCGCGCACCGTCTTCCTGCTCGAACTCGCAGACGATATCCAGATCCGCCAATGCCGCAATCGTGTCCTGCGCGGTGCGCCGGGGCATGCCCGTCACCTCGGTCAGCGCCGGCACGCTGCTGGCCTGCTGGCTGTCGATCAGATACGCCACGTACAGGCGGCGGTAGAAGCTGCTCTTGGTCTTGCTCACATCCATGGTCAACCGCCTTGGAAAGTCAGGGTTTGCCCTGCAGGTCGCGATACGTGAGGTACACGCGCAGGTCGAATTCCACCTGATGGTAGCCCGGCATCATGTACTCACAGAGTTTGTAGAACGCTTTGTTGTGGTCCGATTCCTTGAAGTGCGCCAGTTCGTGTACCACGATCATGCGCAGAAATTCCGGGGCGGCCTCCTTGAACAGCGCGGCGATCCGGATTTCTTTCTTGGACTTCAGATTGCCGCCCTGCACCCGCGAAATCGTGGTGTGCAGGCCGAGGGCACGGTGGGTCAGATCGAGGCGGTTATCGAACAGCACTTTGTCGATAGCCGGCGCGTTGCGCAGGTGTTCCTGCTTCAAGGCCAGCGCGTAGGCATACAGGGCCTTGTCGCTCTGCACGGCGTGACGTTCGGGGTAACGCTGCTCCAGGTAGGCGCCCAACTGGTCCTTGGCGATCAGTTGGCGCACTTGCTCCTGAAGGGCAGCGGGATAGGCCTGGAGGTATTTCAGCGCGGTCATTGAGGTCTGCAACAGGGTTCGAATGGGCGCCAGTGTAGCGAATTCAGCAGGAACGGGCGCGCAACCAGTCGACCACCGCCCCGGCCATCAACGGTGGGGCCGCCCATGGCCCCTGGACAAACGGGCAACCATTGGCCTTGAGCCACTGGGCTTGCTCCAGCGTCTCTACGCCCTCGGCGACTACCAGCACGCCGAAATGCCCGCACAACTCGATAATGCTGCGCGCCATCGCCGCATCCCGCGCCGAGCCCGGCAGGCCCGCGACCAATTGGCGGTCCAGCTTGAGCGTGTCGAATGGCAGGTCGCGCAGATGGGCCAGGGAACAGTGGCCGGAACCGAAGTCATCCAGGGCGATGCGTACCCCCACCGCGCGCAGTAACTTGAACTGCTTGGCGGACGCTTCGAGGTTATGCATCAGGCTGTCCTCGCCGATTTCCACCTCCAACTGGCGCCCCTGCAACCCATGTCGGTCGAGTACCTGCTGCAGTTGGCTCGCCAGGTTGGGCATGTTGAACTGGCTGCTGCTCAGGCTCACGCTCAACACCAGTTCATCCTCGAACATGGCTTGCCACACCTGACGCTGAGCGGCGACCTGGTGGTAGATCCAGGCACTCAACTGGCTGATCAGCCGCGCCTCTTCCAGCAGCGGCAAAAACAGCCCCGGCGGTACATCGCCGACACTCGGGTGCTGCCAGCGCAACAACGCCTCGACGCCGCGCAGATGGCCGTCCTCCAGAGACACCTGGGGCTGGTACACCAGGGTGAAATCCTTGTTCTGGATGGCATTGCGCACGCTGTCCTCAAGCATCAGCCGCGAGCGGGCGCGACCGTTCATTTCCTGATCGTAATAGCGATATTGCTGACGCCCCGCACGCTTGGCCTCATACATGGCGATGTCAGCCGCACGCAACAGGCCGCCCAAGTCCGAGCCGCAATCCGGAAAAGTCGCGATGCCGATGCTGACCCCGAGCATCACCTCCAAGCCATCCACTTGTTGGCAAACAGACACCCGCTCGATCAGTTTTTCCGCAATCTTCGCCGCCTGTTCGGGGAACTCCAGCTCCAACAACGCCGTGAATTCATCCCCGCCCATGCGTCCGAGAATGTCGTAGGAACGCAGGCAGCTCTGCAACTGTTCCGAAACCCAGCGCAGCACCCGATCACCCGCGTCATGCCCCAGCGAGTCGTTGACCCGTTTGAAGCCGTCGAGGTCCAGGTACAACAAGACCAGCGACTGCTCGGTGCGATCGCTGCGCAGCAGGGAGTTTTCCACGGCCTGGTAAAAGCCACGGCGGTTCAACAACCCGGTCAGCGGGTCGGTCACCGCCTGGAACTCCAGTTGCTGATGCAGGTGGCAGACCTCGGACATGTCCAACACGGTCACCACCATGGCCTTCTGCTCGGCGGGCAACGGCGCACAAGAGAGCGCCACCGGCACCTGCTGACCGCGGCCGGTACGCAAGATCGCATCATGCAAACGCCAGGTTTGGCCTTGACGGAAACCGGCGTACATCTGCGATTCCAGCCAGGCAGGCACATGGGGTTTTTGCAGGAAACTCAAAAAATCCCTGCCCTTGAGCTCATCGTGCGTGGCATTGAGCAGGCGCGAAATCGCCGGGTTGGCGTACTCGATCACGCCCGCATCACTCACCACAAGGATGCCTTCGGCGGCGTTGTCCAGCACCGAGGCATTGAAGGCGCGGGCGGATTCCAGGTCATGGCTCAGGCGCTGCAACGCCCGACGGGTGCGCTGCTGCTCCAGCAACGCCTGGACCTTGGGTTTGAGGATATGCGGGTCGAAGGGTTTAAACAGGTAATCGATGGCGCCGCTGGCATAACCTTCCAGCACCGCGGCCGGCGATTGCGCATTCGCGCTGAGAAAGATGATCGGCGTCATGCGCGTGCGCTGGCTGCCGCGCATCAGGCGGGCGACTTCAAAACCGTCCATGCCGGGCATCATCACGTCGAGCAGCACCAGGTCTACCTCGTGCTGGAGCAACAGTTCCAGAGCCTCCAGGCCGGAACCGGCGGTCACCACCTGCCAGTCATCACCTTGCAAAAGGGCGCGCATGCTAATCAGATTTTCCGGGTAGTCATCGACCACCAGAAGAACCGAACCGCCATCGCCTTGGTGTGGAGCGCATTCCATGCTACGTCTCTTCCTTAAGGTGCCGCACCGGTCAGTTCTGACAGAAAACCCGGGCAAGCACTGAGGTCTCACTCTAGCCTTGGTTCCCAAAAATCAGAAGTGAAGCGGGGGCCATCATCGCACCAAAGACTGCTAAGCCGACTAACGGTCAACCCCTGCAGCCCACGGTTCATGGGGAACATGGCTTTTTGACATTCCCTTGGCGTCAATAATTTGCCAGGCATTCATTAACAAGCGGCGGACTACCGCCTATAAAGATGCTGTCTGGCCCAAGGGCCAAAGCCTATACCTATCTGTAAAAAGGCCTACGCCATGATTGATCTTTCCACCTGGAACCTGAGCATTCCGGTCGGCTCGCCTCCCGCGACCATCGACACCCCGAAGCTGATGAGCGGCTTCAATGACCAATATTTCCAGGCCGAAGGCAGCAACGTGCAATTCTGGACACCCGTCACCGGCACACGTACCGAGAACGCCATTTACCCCCGCAGCGAACTGCGCGAAACCTACGCCGACGGGCGCCTGCGCAACTGGACCTACCCCGAAGCCGACAATTATCTGCGCGCCACGCTGGCCGTCAACCAGGTGCCCTCCTCCGGGAAAATCGTCATCGGCCAGATCCACGCCTACGACAGCCAGAAACCCTTGATCAAGGTGGAATACCAGTTCAAGGAAAAAACCCAGACCGGCAACATCGTCGCCAAGGTCCGCATGCGCCCGGACGACGACGAAAGCCGGGTGATCATCGTCGCCTCCAATGTGCCGCTGGAGAAGAGTTTTACCTACGTGATCAACCTCAACAAAGCCGGGTTGCTGAGTGTGGAAGCCGCCGACGGGCAGTGGAACGAGCGCATTGGCGCGGCCTGGGGCAGCAAGCCGCTGTATTTCAAGGCGGGGGCGTATGTGCAGGACAACAGCGGGGATAGCAAGGAAGGGGCGAAGGTGACGTTTGCGAAGTTGGATATTGATCACGAGTGAACGGATTGGCCTCATTACGAGCAGGCATTGTCTGATCAGCACAATGAGCACGCCCTGGTAAACACCGCTCCCCTGTGTAGCCTTAGGACTCGGTGCTGGTCCTACGCGCCTGCAAGCTGATCAAATTCCAGCCGCAAAAAAGCCCGCATCGCTGCGGGCTTCTTTTTAAACGCTTGAGGCTCAGTTCACCTTAGCGTTCAACTCACCTTTCAGGTAACGCTGGTACATCGCTTCCAGGGAGATCGGCTTGATCTTCGAAGCATTGCCCGCAGTACCAAACGCTTCATAACGTGCGATACACACATCGCGCATCGCGGTCACGGTGGCGCCGAAGAATTTACGTGGGTCGAATTCGCTCGGGTTGGTGGCCATCAGGCGACGCATCGCGCCGGTGGATGCCAGGCGCAGGTCGGTGTCGATGTTGACCTTGCGCACGCCGTACTTGATGCCTTCGACGATTTCTTCAACCGGTACGCCGTAGGTTTCTTTGATGTCGCCGCCGTACTGGTTGATGATCGCCAGCCACTCTTGCGGCACCGAGGAAGAACCGTGCATCACCAGGTGGGTGTTGGGGATGCGCTTGTGGATTTCCTTGATGCGGTCGATGGCCAGCACGTCGCCGGTAGGCGGCTTGGTGAACTTGTAGGCGCCGTGGCTGGTGCCGATGGCGATGGCCAGGGCGTCGACCTGGGTCTTCTTGACGAAGTCGGCGGCTTCTTCCGGGTCGGTCAGCATCTGGCTGTGATCCAGCACGCCTTCGGCGCCGATGCCGTCTTCTTCGCCAGCCATACCGGTTTCCAGGGAACCCAGGCAGCCCAGCTCGCCTTCAACCGAGACGCCGCAGGCGTGAGCCATGGCCACGGTTTGTTGGGTGACGCGCACGTTGTACTCGTAGTCGGTCGGGGTCTTGCCGTCTTCGCCGAGGGAGCCGTCCATCATCACCGAGCTGAAGCCCAGTTGGATGGAACGCTGGCACACGTCCGGGCTGGTGCCGTGGTCCTGGTGCATGCACACCGGGATGTGCGGGAATTCTTCGATCGCGGCGAGGATCAGGTGACGCAGGAACGGGGCGCCGGCGTATTTACGCGCACCGGCCGAGGCCTGGACGATCACTGGGGAGTCAGTCTTGTCAGCGGCTTCCATGATGGCGCGCATCTGCTCAAGGTTGTTGACGTTAAAGGCTGGGACGCCGTAGCCGAACTCGGCTGCGTGGTCCAGCATTTGACGCATGCTGATAAGTGCCATTGTGTTGTCTCTCCCGGTCGAGGGTCGTTAATCGTGCAAGCCTGCCGTAGCGGCGGCTGCTATTCAAGTTATTGCCGGTCAGGCTTTGCATACCTGGCCTGCTGAATCGTTTTTTCACTATCCGGTTCACCGCCTGTATCACTTTGGAACCGGATCAATGTGGGAGGGGGCTTGCCCGCGATGGCGATTTACCTGTCGACATCGCGGGTGGCTGACCCAACGCTATCGGAGGCAAGTCGAATCGTCGCACCGCCCCTCCCACATTGGGGTCTCATTAATGTTGAGACCGTGTTCTGTTTACTGGGCCTTGCAGCCACGTCCGATCAAATCGTCGGTGGCCACCCAGTAAACCAGGCCTTCCTCACCTTTTGTGTGAAACGCCAACTGATCGTTGCTGTAGAGCACACCCGATGCAGCCACGTCCTGCTTGAGGCGGTAAACCTGGGTCGAGCCGCCGAGGCGGACATCCACTTCGGTGCGGGCCGGGTTGGCAAAGCGCCAGTTGACCTCGGCCTTGCTGTCGCAGGTCCAGGTCGTCCATTTGTCGGCAGGCTCTGCCTTGTTGAACATGTTCATGCTGCTGCAACCGGCCAATAACGCCAGTGCTACCAGGGCGAAAACGCCTTTCATTGCCAATCCTCGCACGCAGGCCTTGGGCCTGCGTTGCAGTCGGTTAGTTGATCAGACCCTTCAAGGGCAACCCTGTTCCTGACCGTTGGGCGCAGAGTCGTATTTCTCCAGCCGTTCGTTGCCCATGCGCTTGTTGATCACCGGCATGGTCTCGGCTTGCCAATCGGCTTGGTAGCAGCTTTTTTTCTGCGCCGGCAGCGCCTTTCCAGGTGCCGGCGCCGCGCTCGGCGTGCTGCCGCAGCCGGCCAACAGGCCCGCTGCGATCACCAGTGCCAACGACTTGATCATGGGAATGCTCCTTTTCCTGATCTGCCTCAGCCTTTGGCTCGGCTTTCCAGGACTTCAACCGCCGGCAGGACTTTGCCTTCGACGAATTCGAGGAACGCGCCGCCACCGGTGGAAATGTAGGAGATCTGGTCGGCAACGCCATATTTATCGATGGCCGCCAGGGTGTCGCCGCCGCCGGCGATGGAGAATGCCGAGCTTTCGGCAATGGCCTTGGCCAGCACTTTGGTGCCGTTGCCGAACTGGTCAAACTCGAACACACCGACCGGGCCGTTCCACAGGATGGTCCGGGAGGCTTTCAGCAATTGCGCGAAGTTGGCTGCGGTTTGCGGGCCGATGTCCAGGATCATGTCGTCAGCGGCCACGTCATCGATGAGTTTGACGGTGGCTTCAGCGCTTTCGGCAAATTCCTTGGCCACGACCACGTCCACCGGCAGCGGCACGCTGACCTTGGCCGCGATGGCGCGAGCGGTGTCCAGCAGGTCCGGCTCGTACAGCGACTTGCCCACCGGGTGACCGGCTGCGGCCAGGAAGGTGTTGGCAATGCCGCCGCCGACGATCAGCTGGTTGCAGACCTGGCTCAGGCTGTTGAGTACGTCCAGCTTGGTGGAGACTTTGGAACCGGCCACGATGGCCGCCATAGGTTGGGCCGGCGCCTTCAGGGCCTTGCCCAGTGCGTCCAGCTCGGCAGCCAGCAACGGGCCGGCGGCAGCGACCTTGGCGAACTTGGCCACGCCGTGGGTCGAACCTTCAGCACGGTGGGCGGTGCCGAAGGCGTCCATCACGAACACGTCGCACAGGGCGGCGTATTGCTGGGCCAGTTCGTCACTGTTCTTTTTCTCGCCCTTGTTGAAGCGCACGTTTTCGAACAGCACGACGTCGCCGGCTTTCACGTCGACGCCGCCGAGGTAGTCAGCCACCAGCGGCACGTCGCGGCCCAGGGCCTTGCTCAGGTAATCGGCCACAGGCTTGAGGCTGTTTTCGGCCGAGAACTCACCTTCGGTCGGACGACCCAGGTGGGAGCAGACCATCACGGCCGCACCTTTTTCCAGGGCCAGCTTGATGGTCGGCAGCGAGGCCAGGATTCGCGCATCGCTGGTGACAACACCGTCCTTGACTGGGACGTTGAGGTCTTCGCGAATCAGTACGCGTTTACCTTGCAGATCGAGGTCGGTCATCTTCAACACGGTCATGGGTGGCAATTCCTGAGGCTAAAGTTTTGGAGAGGCTGTTTGCAGATAGTGTTCTGCGACGTCCAGCATTCGGTTGGCAAACCCCCATTCGTTGTCGAACCAGGCCAGGATATTCACCAGCCTCGGGCCGGAAACGCGGGTCTGGCTGGCATCGACAATCGCCGAATGCGGGTCATGGTTGAAATCACAACTGGCGTGGGGCAACTCAGTGTAGGCCAGCAAACCTTTGAGCGGGCCGCTGGTGGCGGCGTCGCGCAGAATCCGGTTGACCTCCACCGCATCGGTGTCGCTGACGGTTTGCATGGTGATGTCCAGGCATGAAACGTTCACCGTCGGCACCCGCACGGCTTTGGCCTGAATTCGCCCGGCAAGTTCCGGCAACAGCCGTTCGATGCCACGCGCCAGACCGGTGGACACCGGAATCACCGACTGAAACGCCGAACGCGTGCGGCGCAGGTCTTCATGGTGATACGCGTCGATCACCGGCTGGTCGTTCATCGCCGAGTGGATGGTGGTGATCGACACGTAGTCCACGCCGATCGCCTGGTCCAGCAGGCGCAACAACGGCACGCTGCAGTTGGTGGTGCAGGAAGCGTTGGACACCAGCCGCTCAGCGCCGGTCAGGCAATCCTGGTTGATGCCGTAGACGATGGTGGCGTCGACATCCGCCTCGCTGGCCATCGGCTGGGAAAACAGCACACGCGGCGCGCCGGCATCGAGAAAACGCTGGCCGTCGGCACGGGTGTTATAGGCACCGGAGCATTCCAACACCAGGTCGACGCCCAGCGCCGCCCAGTCGATGCCCTCGGGGGTGGCACTGCGCAGCACTTTCACGCAGTCGCCCTTGATATGCAGACAATCGCCTTCCACCCGCACTTCGCCGGGGAACCGGCCGTGGGTGGAGTCAAAGCGTGTCAGGTATTCGATGCTGGCCATGTCGGCCAAATCGTTGATTGCGACAATCTCAAACCCGGCCGCCGCCCCTCGCTCGAACAGAGCACGCAAGACGCAACGACCAATACGGCCGTAGCCGTTGAGTGCAACTTTGTAAGGACGCGGTTGGGGCATGGGGTTCTCGCAGTGTGGGCGACACAAACCATCTAACCAATGTAGGAGCGAGCTTGCTCGCGAAGATCGTCAACGATAACGCAGCGTCTCTGGTTTGACGCGGCGCTCTCTCGTTCTTCGCGAGCAAGCTCGCTCCTACAGTGGGTGCGATGGGCAGTCGCCACCGCACATCTGTGTGCAGCAGCCAGTTGGCCACCGCGTTCGCGCTTTTAGTCTTCCAGCAGCTCTTCAGCCTGACCCAGGATGTTTTCCAGGGTGAAACCGAACTCTTCGAACAAGGCTGGTGCCGGCGCCGACTCACCGTAGGTGGTCATGCCGATCACGCGGCCTTCCAGGCCCACGTACTTGTACCAGTAGTCGGCGTGAGCCGCTTCGATGGCGATACGCGCGCTGACCTGCAGCGGCAACACCGATTGCTTGTAGTCGGCGTCCTGGGCTTCGAACACGCTGGTGCAAGGCATGGACACCACGCGCACGTTGCGGCCCTGGGCAGTCAGCTTGTCGTAGGCCTGAACGGTCAGGCCGACTTCGGAACCGGTAGAGATCAGGATCAGCTCCGGCTCGCCGATGCAGTCCTTGAGCACGTAGCCACCACGGCTGATGTCAGCGATCTGCGCGTCAGTGCGAACCTGATGTTGCAGGTTCTGACGGGAGAAGATCAGCGCCGAAGGGCCGTCCTTGCGCTCGATCGCGTGTTTCCAGGCCACGGCGGATTCGACCGCGTCGGCTGGGCGCCAGCAATCCAGGTTCGGCGTGGTGCGCAGGCTGGTCAATTGCTCGACCGGCTGGTGGGTCGGGCCGTCTTCGCCCAGGCCGATGGAGTCGTGGGTGTACACGTGGATCACGCGTTTCTTCATCAGCGCGGCCATACGCACTGCGTTGCGCGCGTATTCCATGAACATCAGGAAGGTCGCGCCGTAAGGCACCAGACCGCCGTGCAGGGACACGCCGTTCATGATCGCGCTCATGCCGAATTCGCGCACGCCGTAGTACATGTAGTTACCGCTGGCGTCTTCGGCGGAGACACCTTTGCAACCTTTCCACAGGGTCAGGTTGGAACCGGCCAGGTCGGCCGAACCGCCGAGGAACTCAGGCAGCAGCGGGCCAAAGGCGTTCAAGGTGTTCTGGCTGGCTTTACGGCTGGCGATGGTCTCGCCCTTGGCCGCGACTTCGGCGATGTAGGCCGAGGCTTTTTCCGCGAAGTCGGCAGGCAGGTCACCGGCGAGGCGGCGTACCAGCTCATTGGCAAGCTCCGGGAATTCGGCGGAGTAGGCGGCGAAACGCTGGTCCCACTCGGCTTCGGTGGCCAGGCCTTGTTCCTTGGCATCCCATTCGGCGTAGATGTCGGCCGGGATTTCGAACGGGCCGTAGTTCCACTTCAGCGCTTCACGGGTCAGGGCGATTTCCGCGTCACCCAGCGGGGCGCCGTGGCAGTCTTCTTTGCCTTGCTTGTTCGGCGAGCCGAAACCGATGGTGGTCTTGCAGCAGATCAGGGTCGGCTGCTCGCTCTTGCGGGCGGTGTCGATGGCGGTCTTGATTTCTTCCGGGTCGTGGCCGTCGACGTTGCGGATCACCTGCCAGTTATAGGCCTCGAAACGCTTAGGGGTGTCGTCGGTGAACCAGCCTTCGACTTCGCCGTCGATGGAGATGCCGTTGTCGTCGTAGAAGGCAATCAGCTTGCCCAGGCCCAAGGTACCGGCCAGAGAAGCGACTTCGTGGGAAATGCCTTCCATCATGCAGCCATCACCCAGGAAAACGTAGGTGTGGTGGTCGACGATGTGGTGGCCGGGGCGGTTGAACTGCGCGCCCAGGACTTTTTCAGCCAGGGCGAAACCGACGGCGTTGGCCAGGCCTTGGCCCAGGGGACCGGTGGTGGTCTCGACGCCTGGGGTGTAGCCGAATTCCGGGTGACCCGGGGTACGGCTGTGCAACTGGCGGAAGTTTTTCAGATCGTCGATGGTCAGATCGTAGCCGGTCAGGTGCAGCAGCGAGTAGATCAGCATCGAGCCGTGGCCGTTGGACAGCACGAAGCGGTCACGGTCGGCGAAAGACGGGTTGGTCGGGTTGTGTTTCAGGTAGTCACGCCAGAGTACCTCGGCGATATCCGCCATGCCCATCGGGGCACCGGGATGGCCGCTGTTGGCTTTTTGCACGGCATCCATGCTGAGGGCACGAATGGCGTTGGCACGCTCACGACGGCTGGGCATCGCTGTTCTCCTGAGGGTTGAATAAAAGAAACGGAAAAAAGGACCGGCATTTTCCCTCAGCCACCGCCTGCGGGCAATGACAGATAGTCACTTGAGGGCGTTTTTCCTGTGGTTTGCGCGGCAATCGCCTGCAGAACCCTGCCGCCGCTTCGTCTAACGGGAATAGCGCTCGCTTATAACCGCCACTTATCGACCAATATCAAAACTTTTTGATATTGGCCTTGCGATGATTTCCACCCGTCACTAGACTGCTGGCCTTATGAACTTACCCGTGCCCTCCCTGCGTCCCGACGATGGCGATGAACTGGCAGCCTTATGCAAGGCCGCTGGCGATCCGTTGCGCCTGAACGTCTTGCGGGTGCTGGCCAACGATTCCTTTGGCGTGCTGGAACTGGCGCAGATTTTCGCCATCGGCCAATCGGGCATGAGCCATCACTTGAAGGTCCTGGCCCAGGCCGACCTGGTGGCCACCCGCCGCGAAGGCAATGCGATTTTTTACCGCCGCGCCCTGCCCCACACCGAGTTGCTCGGCGGCAAGCTGCACAGCGCGCTGCTGGAAGAAGTGGACAACTTGAGCCTGCCCGGCGACGTGCAATCACGCATCGGCCAGGTTCACGGGCAGCGCGCGGCGGCCAGCCAGGACTTTTTCTCACGGGTCGCCGAGAAGTTTCGCGCCCAGCAAGACCTGATCGCCGGCTTGCCGCAATATCGCGAAAGTGTACTGGCGTTGTTGGACAAGCTGAGCTTCAGTCATAAAGCGACGGCCCTGGAAGTCGGGCCTGGCGATGGCGGCTTTTTGCCGGAACTGGCGCGCCGCTTTCAACAGGTCACGGCGCTGGACAACAGCCCGGCGATGCTCGAACTGGCACGCCAGCTGTGCGAGCGCGAGGCCTTGGGCAACGTCAGCCTGCAGTTGGCCGATGCCCTGAATGACACCAGCCTGCGGGCCGATTGCGTGGTGCTGAACATGGTCCTGCACCATTTCGCCGCCCCCGCCGACGCCCTCAAGCAGATGGCGAATTTGCTGCAACCCGGCGGTAGCCTGCTGGTTACAGATTTATGCAGCCACAACCAGAATTGGGCCAGGGAGGCCTGCGGTGATCTCTGGTTGGGTTTTGAACAGGACGATCTGGCCCGTTGGGCCACCGCTGCGGGACTCGTTCCCGGGGAAAGCCTCTATGTAGGTTTACGTAATGGTTTCCAGATCCAGGTCCGCCATTTTCAGCGACCGGCTGGCGACACTCACCATCGGTAAATATCAGGAAAACATCGAGATGAGCGAATACTCCCTTTTCACCTCCGAGTCCGTGTCTGAAGGGCATCCGGACAAAATCGCCGACCAGATTTCTGATGCGGTGCTGGACGCCATCATTGCTGAAGACAAGTTCGCCCGTGTGGCGTGCGAGACTCTGGTGAAAACGGGCGTGGCGATCATCGCCGGCGAAGTCACCACCACGGCCTGGGTCGACCTGGAGCATATCGTCCGCGAGGTGATCACCAACATCGGCTATAACAGCTCCAACGTCGGCTTCGACGGCGCGACCTGCGGCGTGATGAACATCATCGGCAAGCAGTCCCCGGACATCAACCAGGGTGTCGACCGCGCCAAGCCAGAAGACCAGGGCGCCGGCGACCAGGGCCTGATGTTCGGCTACGCCAGCAACGAAACCGACGTGCTGATGCCAGCGCCGATCACCTTCTCGCACCAACTGGTGCAGCGCCAGGCCGAAGCCCGTAAATCCGGCCTGCTGCCGTGGCTGCGTCCGGACGCCAAGTCCCAAGTGACGTGCCGTTATGAAGGCGGCAAAGTGGTCGGTATCGATGCTGTCGTGCTGTCGACCCAGCACAACCCGGACGTTTCCTACGCCGACTTGCGCGAAGGCGTGATGGAGCTGATCGTCAAGCACGTGCTGCCGGCTGAACTGCTGAACAAGGACACCCAGTTCCACATCAACCCGACCGGCAAGTTCATCATCGGTGGCCCGGTGGGCGACTGCGGCCTGACCGGGCGCAAGATCATCGTCGACAGCTATGGCGGCATGGCCCGTCACGGCGGTGGCGCGTTCTCCGGCAAAGACCCATCCAAGGTTGACCGTTCGGCGGCCTACGCCGGTCGCTACGTGGCCAAGAACATCGTCGCCGCTGGCCTGGCCGAGCGTTGCGAGATTCAGGTGTCCTACGCCATCGGCGTGGCCCAGCCTACGTCGATCTCGCTGAACACCTTCGGTACCGGCAAGATCAGCGATGACAAGATCGTCAAACTGGTGCGCGAGATCTTCGACCTGCGCCCTTACGCGATCACCACCATGCTCGACCTGCTGCACCCGATGTACCAGGAAACCGCGGCCTACGGCCACTTCGGCCGTACCCCGGCGCAGAAGACGGTCGGCGACGACACCTTCACCACCTTCACCTGGGAAAAAACCGACCGCGCCAACGACCTGCGTATCGCTGCCGGCCTGTAATCGCTTGCGCTACCCAAAGCCCTGCCGGGTTCGCCCGGCGGGGCTTTTTATTGTCGGGCGATTCGCGTCGGCGTTCACATTTTTTGGATCCAAACCTTGCAGGCTAAATAATGGCCCACTAGAATCCGCGCCCTCTCGGGCCCTCCACCTTATTCTGGATATTGCACTGCGCCGGCCCGGGACTCATCAGCGCGCAGGCAATCGGACATTGAGGTTTTCATGCATATTTCCAAGCTCGCCCCTGCCGCCCTGCTGCTCAGCCTGTTTGCCCTGCCGGTGAACGCCGCCGACCTGAGCGCACTGAGTGGCGCACTGAGCTCCCAGCTCGGTGGCGGCAACTCCGGCGACTGCCAGCAGCATGCCAAAGACCTGCAAACCAAGATCGACGCGGCCAATGCCAAGAATGACGCGTTGAAAGTGAAGGCCTTCGAAGCCGCGCTGGAGCAGGTCAACAAAGGCTGTAACAAACTCGCCGAGTCCCAGGCCAACGTCGATGCCAAGCAGCAAAAGCAGCAGGCCAAGGCAGAAAACAACGATGCCGTGAAAGCCCTGGGTGGTCTGTTCAAGTAAGCAGAAACACCCGGTAAAAAGCCCCGCTCTGTCGGGGCTTTTTTGTGGGCGCGAAGATCCCTTAGGCTGAACGCCCCTTACCGAGCAAGGATGCTCCCGATGCGCTTGCTGATCGTTCTTTTACTCAGTGTTCTAACCGGGTTGGCCAGGGCTGAAGAGTGCCCCGATGACGCACGGGCACAAATCGGCCCGCTGGCTCGGCAAATCAGCCTCTGGGACGACAGTTACCACCGGCTCGGCCATTCGCCCATCAGCGACGAACTCTACGACCAGGCCCGCCAGCGCCTGGCTCACTGGCAACGGTGTTTCCCGCAACCGGCGGCGCTGGCCGACAAGCCTCTGGCCAGCTCACGGGGCACCTCGCCGCACCCGGTGGCCCATACGGGCCTGGACAAATTGCTCGACGAACACGCCGTCGGCGAATGGCTCCAGGTTCGCCAAGATGTGTGGGTCCAGCCCAAGGTCGACGGTGTCGCCGTGACCCTGGTGTACCGCCAGGGGCGCCTGCACCAAGTGATCAGCCGGGGCGACGGCTTGCTCGGCCAGGACTGGTCGGCCTGCGCGAAAAAAATCCCCGGCATCGTCCAGCAACTACCGGAGCCCATCGACCTGGTGCTGCAAGGTGAGCTCTATTGGCGTCTCGACGACCATGTGCAATCAAGCCTGGGCGGGCTCAATGCGCGCAGCAAGGTGGCCGGTTTGATGAACCGTCGACAGTTGAGCGACGCCGAGGCCGCCGGGATCGGTCTGTTTGTCTGGGCCTGGCCCGATGGCCCGGCGGACTTCACCGAGCGCCTGGCCACCCTGGCAGGTTGGGGCTTCATCGACAGCCAACGCTACAGCCGGCCCATCCAGGACATCGTCGGCGCCGCCCGCTGGCGCACCTACTGGTACAACCATCCACTGCCTTTTGCCAGTGATGGCGTCGTGCTGCACCAGGCCACGCGCGCACCCGCCAAGCGCTGGCAGGTCAGTGCGCCTTACTGGGCAGTCGCCTGGAAATACCCCGCCGCCAAGGCTCTCGCACTGGTACGCAAGGTGCAGTTCAACATCGGCCGCACCGGGCGCATCACCCCTATCCTGGAACTCGAACCGGTGCGTCTGGACGACCGGCAGATCAGCCGCGTCAGCACCGGCTCCCTGCAACGCTGGAAAACCCTGGATATCCGCCCCGGCGATCAGGTCGCCATCAGCCTCGCCGGCCAGGTCATCCCGCGACTGGACGAGGTGGTCCTGCGCAACGAGACCCGAGTGGACATCCAAGTCCCCAACGCCCGGGACTTTCACGCCCTGAGTTGCTGGCAACTGGACCCTGGCTGCGAAGAGCAGTTGCTGTCGCGCCTGACCTGGTTGAGCGGCAACCAGGGCCTGGGCCTGCCGCATATGGGCCGGGAGACGTGGAACGTATTGATCCAGGCCGGTCTAATCGCAGGCTTCCTCGATTGGTTGACCCTCGATGCGGCAGAGCTTGCTAACATTGAGGGCTTCGGCGATCGCAGCCGTGCGCGGGTGCTCGACAGTATCCAAAGCGCGCGGCAACGGCCTTTCGCTCAATGGCTCAAAGCCCTGGGTGTACCGCCTGCGGCACGCAATAACCTGGAAGGCGGCTGGCAGGCGCTGGTTGCCAAGGACACCCAAGCCTGGCTGGCCCTGGATGGCATCGGCCCGGGCCGCGCGGCGCAACTCAGCGCTTTTTTTCGCGACCCGCAGATACAGGCTTTGGCTGAGACACTACGCGTGGCCGGAATAGACGGGTTTTGAACCCGACCCGGCCATCAGATTGCGACTTTGGAGCTCCATATGAAATTTTTAGCCCCTTTTGCCCTGCTGACCGTCGCATGCTTCATGGCGACGCCGCTGCTGGCAGCCGAAGAAGCAACCCCGCTGACCGGCTGCGCCGCCAAGCGCCAGGCCATCAGCACCCAGATCGAACAGGCCAAGGCCCATGGCGACAGCGCACAACAAGCCGGCCTGGAGAAAGCCCTGAGTGAAGTCACGGCCAACTGCAACGACGCGGCGTTGAAAAAGGAGCGCGAAAACAAGGTGCTCGACGCCAAGCATGACGTCAGCCGCCGTCAGGCCGACCTCGACAAGGCGATGAAAAAAGGCGACGCGGACAAGATCAACAAACGCAAGGACAAACTGGCCGAGTCGCGCAAAGCACTGCAAGACGCGGTGGAAGAACTCGACCAGTAAACCGGTCAGTGGTCCCGGAACTGCTTATGACAGGCGCTGCAGGCATCTTCGACTTTCTGCACTGCAGGCGAAAGGTTACTGGCCTTGTAAGGCTGCACCTGGCTTGCGATCACCAATTCACCGGTGGCCGCTTCGAGGTCGCGGGCCATTTGCTGGAATTGCGCCTGTTTTTGCCAGACGTCGTCCTTGGCGCTGGTGTGGTCTTCCTCACGCACGCTCGGAAAATGCTTCCATGGCTCATGGGACAACGCATCGAGCTTGACCGCGCCTTCGGCGAACTTCGCGCCGTCGAACGGGATGCGCCCACGCAACATGCCACCCAGGTCTTCGCCGGTCTTGAGCATTTGCTTGAAGATCGCTTTGCGCTGGCCCAGGGGCGAATTCGGATCAACGCCGCCACAGGCGGACAGCGCCAGGCAGGCCAGCAGTACAACAGTCAGTTTTTTAAAAGTCATGGTGGCTTCGAGGTCACGGGAAACGGCGGCCAGTATCCTCGCCCCACCCGCAAAGACCAATAGCCCTATTAACGATAAGGGTTGCCCAAACGCGTCGACGCACGGGCAATCGCTTCAGGAATTGCTTGTATGAATATCGCTTTGAAACCCTGGAGCCGCCGTCTGGCGTGGGCTCTACCGATGATCGCGGTGCTGGCCGGCTGCGATGCGGGCAAGGACACGCACAAAGATGAAACAATCAAACCCCATGCGGTGGCCACCTATGTGAACGCACCGTGGGAAGCCCTGCCGGCGGTGTCCGACAGCGAACTGCTGGCCGGGTTTGAGTCCTGGCGCAGCGCCTGCCAACGCCTCAAGGCTGACCCGGTGTGGGGCACGACCTGCGCGGCGGCAACGGCGGTGCCAGGCGATGCCGCGGCGGTTCGCGGTTTTCTCAAGGAACGCCTGGACGTATTCGGCCTGCGCTCGGCCGACAACACACCGAACGGCCTGATCACCGGCTACTACGAACCCGTCTACCCCGGCAGCCTGACCGAAACCCCCACCGCCCATGTGCCGGTGTACGGCGTGCCGGACGACCTGATCATCGTCAACCTCGAAAGCATCTACCCGGAACTCAAGGGCAAGCGCCTGCGCGGCCGCCTGGAAGGTCGTGTACTCAAGCCGTATGACGACGCCAGCACGATCAACGGCCAAGGCTCCACCGCCAAGCCGATCGCCTGGCTGACCGACCCGATGGACCTGCAGTTCCTGCAGATCCAGGGTTCGGGGAGGATTCAACTGGCAGGCGGGCGCCAATTGCGCATCGGCTATGGCGACCAGAACGGCTACCCCTACCGTCCTATCGGCCGCTGGCTGGTGGAGCAAGGCGAACTGAAGAAAGAAGACGTGACCATGGGTGCCATCGGCGCCTGGGCCAAGGCGCATCCGCAGCGCATTCCGGAACTGCTGGCGAGCAACCCCAGCTACGTATTCTTCAGCGCCCGCCCCGACAGCAACGAAGGCCCTCGCGGCTCGCTGAACGTGCCGCTGACCGCCGGCTACAGCGTGGCGGTGGATCGCAAGGTGATTCCGCTGGGCAGCCTGCTGTGGCTGTCGACCACACGCCCGGACGGTGCGCCGATCGTGCGCCCCGTCGCCGCGCAGGATACCGGCGGCGCAATCACCGGCGAAGTGCGCGCAGACTTGTTCTGGGGCACAGGGGCGGCCGCAGGCGAACTGGCAGGGAATATGAAGCAGCAGGGGCAGATCTGGATGTTGTGGCCGAAGGGCGCCGCATTACCCCAGGTACCGGATGCCCCGGCCGGCACCTGACAGACGCTGATCGACAGTGTGGGGCAAGCCAGCCCCCACACTGCGGCAAGCGTTAGATCGAGACGAAGAAGAAACTCGCAATCAGCGCCATGCCCACCGCCCACACCAGCGAGCGCAGGATGGCCCAATCCGCCAGGTAGCAGATGATGTACAGCAGGCGGCTGGTGATAAACAGCACCGCGAGGACATTGATCGTGACCAGTTCGGCGGTGCCGGCCAGGTGCGCGATGATCACTGCGGCAGCAAACGCCGGGGTCACTTCAAAGCTGTTGAGTTGCGCGTTATGGGCACGTTTGGCGAAGCCTTCCAGGGTATCGAGGAAGGCACGCGGGTCATGGTTCTGCCGTGGCCCGAACTTGCCGCCACTGAATTTGGCCACACCGGTACACAGGTACGGCAGAAAGATTGCGATCAATACACACCAGAAAGCGACAGTCATCACTCATTCCTTTTTTGGTTTTATCAAGGCGATCAACGCTTTATCACGAACATGCCGACCCGCATCCAGCCACAGGCTCTGCGTCCAACCGCATGGCCCAAAGCACCCAAGCGTAGCTCATCAAAACGCACACCCCCAACCGCCATGGGTTCCGTGTCGGCAGCGCGTTGATTCTGCCGCTCACTGATCCTTATTGATCCGCTGCGGATGCCTCGGGTCCGCTGCAACCTTACCCGGCAAGCTGCTTTCGCTGCGGATCTGCGCATGACTGATCAGCGCAAAGATACAGCTGCCGCCAATGATATTGCCGGCCAGGGTCGGCCCGGCGAATATCAGCCAGAAATCCTTCCACGGCAGTTCACCGGCAAATACCAGGTAAGACACTTCCGCCGAGCCGACCACGATGTGGGTGAAATCCCCCAGCGCCATCAAGTAGGTGATCAGGATGATGATCCAGAGCTTGGCGCTTTCCATCGACGGAATCATCCACACCATGGTGGCGATCATCCAGCCGGAAACGATGCCCTTGGCAAACATCTGGCCGGGGGCGTTTTCCATGACTTTGCGTCCGATCTCAAGGAAGGCCTGGTCGGTCTTGGTATCGAAGATCGGAAGGTGCAGCATCACATAAGCCACCAGCAAGGTGCCGCACAGGTTACCCACCAGCACCACCGTCCACAGCCGCAGCAAGCGCCCGGCATTGGCCAGGGTCGGTTTGCTCATCACCGGCAGCACTGCGGTCAGGGTGTTTTCGGTGAACAACTGCTGACGCGCGAGAATCACCGCCAAAAAGCCCGCGCAGTAACCGAAACTGGCAATGACTTTGAACCCTTCACCGTCCGGCAGGCGCGAGTTGAGCAGGCCCATGCCCATCAGTGACAGGCCCATGGTCAGGCCGGCCGCCAGCGCCGACCACCACAATGCCGCCACCGTGCGCTCCAGTTCCTGGTCGCCCTGGGTGCGGATGATTTCATGCAGCACCGCCGCGCGGGGTGGCTGGTTCTTGTCGACGTCGTGCTGCTCTTCCTTCGACAGGTTGGGGGTCTTGCCGTCGTCGTGCGTGGCCATGATGCTCCAGAGTCCAAGGGGTACCTGTAGCTACGACAGGCTGGAGCGATGGCTGTTCAGTGGCCTGGCAACTAAACCGGTATGCGCCAGGCCTTGGCCATCTCCACCGTGGTCGAGCTGAACGGTTTTGACCAGGGCTTGTTGCGTGCGCCGTAGTGCCGAATGATCTCGTCGAGCACCCGGTTGAACGCCGCGGGGGTGGTCGCCTTGGCCAAATCCGCCGCAGCGCGTTGCAGCAAGTCGACATTGGCGTCGGTCTGGCCCGGCCGGTACAGCGATGGGTAGATGACCTCGCGGGTGAAATTTTCGGCCTTTACCGCGATGTCGCGCCGTTTCATTTCGGCGACCGCACTGGCCATGACGCTGGACATCGGCGAGGCGCCCGAAGCCTGCTTGGCCGCCACCTGCAACAACTGCTGAAAATTGCGCTGCCCCGCAGCATTCAATCGACGCCCCAGCCACTCGACGTGCTCAGGCCGGCTGGCGAGCACATCCAGGTTACGCAGCGCGGCAGACAACTCAGGTGTGAAGATCAGGGTGTCGTGGGCCTGGTTCACCTTGGCAATGGCACTGTCCAGGGTTTGCAGCGCTTGTTGTGCGTTCTGTCTGAACATCAACACCGCGGCGGCGGCCGGGTCTTTCTGCAAGGTTGCCTGCGCACTGGCCAGCATCGCATCGTCCATTGCCAGCACCGCGTCATCCAACGAGGCGAACGTGTGATGCTCGCGCACCGTGTCGCGTTGTTCCAAGTGCGCCGCCACGGTTTTGCGCGCCTGTGCCTGCAGATGCTGCTTGTCTTGCGCGCTCATGGTGAAATTCACGGTGCCGTTGAGCGTGCCGCGAAAGTCCCCCTTATCCGTCTTCAGCGGCAGGACCACGGTCTGCTCGGCAAACGCCTTGAGCCGCTCATTTTGATAGGCTTCGGCGGACGCATGGGGCGTTCCCGTCAGCTTGTCGACGAGGCTGCTGAAGAAACCGCCGCCTTTTTTCGGCGTCGCTGCGTCTTCGGCTTCAAACTTGACGATCAGCGACTCGTGCTGGCTCAACGGGCTTTCTGCAAACGAGGGCTCGATCACCCCGGGGGCCGGCGTGTTGAGCAGCAGGCCACCGTCCTGGAAGGCAGTGGCTTCGGCGGTTTCCTGGAAGGCATGCCCCTGCTCGGCAGGGCGCTTGAAAAGCACCGGCAACGACGCCGAAATGTGTGCGGCGCGGGCGATGTCCATGTCCGGGGTCAGGCTGGCGTTGAACGTCACCAGTTGCGGGCGGCCGTCGAACATCCCTGTGCCGGTGATATTGAGCGGTTTGATCGCCGGGATATGTCGGTTCAACACCTCAAGATCGCGAAACGTCGGAGCCTCGCCGGCGCTGATCCGGTCGGCGATTTTCATGACTTCACCAGGCCGGGTGGCCCTTGGCGTAGCGGCGATATGGGCAAGGACCGATTGGCGCGACTCATCGCGCAGCAATTGCTCCAAGGGACGCGCCTCGGTTTGCAGGCGCGGCATCATGGTCAGCAACAATTGAGAGATATTGCCCGCCGGGCCTGGCAAGCGCCTGGTGAGTTTGCCCAGGCGAGCACTGGCCTCTTGCAGCCAGGCTGTCAACGGGTCGTCGCTGTTCAACAGGCTCGGCAGGTCGATGCGGTTCGATAGCTTGCCGAAGACCTCGGCGTTCATGCCGCTGGCGAGCAACGAGGCAGAAATCGCGCCGGCGGATGAGCCGGAAATAACCTGGATACCTTGCAGCTTCCCACTGTCCTCCAGCGCCTGCACCATTCCCGGATAGGCAATGCCTTTGGCACCTCCGCCGCTAAGCACCAGATGGCTGGGCGGTGGCGGCGACAACACCACCTCCACCTGGCCGTCAATATTGCGGGAAAGACTCAGTTTGCGCGGTCCCGCGGCCTCAACCAACGTGGTTTTCACGTCTTGGCTGAGGGGGGCTTGCGATGACTGGAGCGAAAGCGGCTGCATCTGCTCAGCCGGATTGGACGACACTTTCATACATAGGCTCTCGATACAGAACGTAGTCCTGAGTCGTGAGAAAGCCTGGGAAAGATCCACGCGGAATGATTTGGTAAAGCAATCAAACCGCTGTGCGGTTACGCAGGAGGGCTGTCTTCCTTGAACTGGTCTTTCACGTATTTGATCTCGGTCCGGCCGTGAGGCGCGGGCAAACCGTCTTCGCCGAGGTTGACGAAGACCATTTTTTCCACGGTGAGGATGCTTTTGCGGGTGATCTTGTTGCGCACTTCACAGGTCAGGGTGATGGAGGTGCGGCCGAAATCGGTGGCGGTGATGCCCAGCTCGATGATGTCGCCCTGGCGCGAGGCGCTGACGAAGTTGATTTCGGAGATGTACTTGGTCACCACGCGCTGGTTGCCCAATTGGACAATCGCGTAGATGGCTGCTTCCTCGTCGATCCAACGCAGCAGGCTGCCACCGAACAGGGTGCCGTTGGGGTTGAGGTCTTCAGGTTTTACCCATTTGCGGGTGTGGAAGTTCATGGTCACTCCAAAGCGTCTTGCCGAATGATGGGCAATATCATGGCAGAGCCTGGGCGCAAGCTCTATGCGCCATTGCCTATCGCCCCCATGCGGGATCTTCATATCGCCGACAGAAAGGCTTGGGAAGTGCCGCATACACAGCTATAATCGCACCCGCTTCAAAACGGTCATCTTCAGTTGATACCGTTCTCCCGCCACCTGTCCGAGGGGCGCTGCAGCAGGTTAGACCTGTCAGGCTCGGATGGGGCGTTGTCCGGCCTGGTTGTCCTGGCCTGATACTAAACGCACAACGGCGCCCATTCGCACACTACGAATGGAGGCTCTTCATGAGCGCTGTAATTACGCCTGCAGATTTCAACGACTACAAAGTCGCCGACATGTCCCTCGCTGCCTGGGGCCGTCGCGAAACCTTTATCGCCGAATCCGAAATGCCTGCCCTGATGGGTCTGCGTCGCAAGTACGCCGCCGAGCAACCGCTCAAGGGCGCGAAGATTCTCGGCTGCATCCACATGACCATCCAGACTGCCGTGCTGATCGAAACCCTGGTTGCCCTGGGTGCCGAAGTGCGTTGGTCGTCCTGCAACATCTTCTCGACACAAGACCAGGCCGCCGCCGCCATCGCTGCTGCCGGTATCCCGGTATTCGCCTGGAAAGGCGAGACCGAAGCAGAGTACGAATGGTGCCTGGAGCAAACCATCCTGAAAGATGGCGCGCCTTGGGATGCCAACATGGTCCTCGACGACGGCGGCGACCTGACCGAGCTGCTGCACAAGAAGTACCCGCAGATCCTCGACCGCGTCCACGGCGTGACCGAAGAAACCACCACCGGCGTACACCGCCTGCTGGACATGCTGGCCAAGGGCGAGCTGAAAATCCCGGCCATCAACGTCAACGACTCGGTGACCAAGAGCAAGAACGACAACAAGTACGGCTGCCGTCACAGCCTGAACGATGCGATCAAGCGCGGCACCGACCACCTGCTGTCGGGCAAGCAAGCCCTGGTGATCGGCTACGGTGACGTGGGCAAGGGTTCGTCCCAGTCCCTGCGCCAGGAAGGCATGATCGTCAAGGTCTCCGAAGTCGACCCGATCTGCGCCATGCAAGCCTGCATGGACGGTTTCGAAGTGGTTTCGCCGTTCATCGATGGCATCAACGATGGCAGCGAAGCGAGCATCGACAAGGCCCTGCTGGGCAAGATCGACCTGATCGTCACCACCACCGGTAACGTGAATGTCTGCGATGCCAACATGCTCAAGGCCCTGAAGAAGCGCGCCGTGGTGTGCAACATCGGTCACTTCGACAATGAAATCGACACCGCTTTCATGCGCAAGAACTGGGCATGGGAAGAAGTGAAACCACAGGTACACAAGGTTCACCGTACCGGCTCGGGCGATTTCGACCCGCAGAACGACGACTACCTGATCCTGCTGGCCGAAGGCCGCCTGGTAAACCTGGGTAACGCCACTGGCCACCCAAGCCGCATCATGGACGGCTCGTTCGCCAACCAGGTACTGGCGCAGATCTTCCTGTTCGGCCAGAAGTACGCCGACCTGTCGCCGGCCCAGAAAGCCGAGCGTCTGACCGTGGAAGTGCTGCCGAAGAAACTCGACGAAGAAGTGGCCCTGGAAATGGTCCGCGGCTTCGGCGGCGTGGTGACTCAACTGACCAAGACCCAGGCCGACTACATCGGCGTGACCGTCGAAGGTCCGTTCAAGCCGCACGCTTACCGCTACTAAGTAACCAGCTCCACCTGCTCTAACCTGTAGGAGCGAGCTTGCTCGCGAAAAACCCAACGGCACCGCGTACAGCCTGTTTGACGCGTTATCGTTGACGTTCTCCGCGAGCAAGCTCGCTCCTACAGTGCAGGTGGGTTGCACAGTCGGCTTCTGAGTTTCCAAGGGTATTACCATGTCCCAAGACCGTCGCTACAGCTTCGAGTTCTTTCCGACCAAGACCGATGCTGGGCATGAAAAACTGATGGCGACTGCCAAGCAGTTGGCCAGCTACCACCCCGACTTCTTCTCCTGCACCTACGGCGCTGGCGGCTCGACCCGTGACCGCACGATCAACACCGTGTTGCAGCTGGAAAGCGAAGTCAAAATTCCCGCCGCGCCGCACTTGTCGTGCGTGGGCGACAGCAAGGCCGACCTGCGCGCCCTGCTGACCCAATACAAAGGCGCCGGCATCAAGCGCATCGTCGCCCTGCGCGGTGACCTGCCATCCGGCATGGGCATGGCCAGCGGTGAGCTGCGCTACGCCAACGACCTGGTGAGCTTCATCCGCGAAGAAAGCGGCGATCACTTCCACATCGAAGTGGCCGCTTACCCGGAGATGCATCCACAGGCGCGCAACTTCGAAGACGATCTGCAGAATTTCGTGCGCAAGGCCAACGCCGGCGCCGACAGTGCGATCACCCAGTACTTCTTCAACGCCGACAGCTACTTCTACTTCGTCGAGCGTGTACGGGCCATGGGTGTGAACATCCCGATCGTGCCAGGCATCATGCCGATCACCAACTACAGCAAGCTGGCGCGCTTCTCCGACGCCTGCGGTGCTGAGATCCCACGCTGGGTACGTAAACAACTGGAAGCCTATGGCGACGACGTCAAAAGCATCCAGGCATTCGGCGAACAGGTAATCAGTGAGATGTGTGAACAATTGTTGCAAGGTGGTGCGCCAGGGCTGCATTTCTATACCCTGAACCAGGCTGAACCTAGCCTTGCCATCTGGAACAACCTCAAGCTGCCACGCTGAAGTTTGCCCGGCTGTGCCAAGGCCCTCGTTTCTACGAGGGCCTTTGTCGTTTTACATGCCCACGGAACCCAGCAGTCCATGAATACAGTGCCCTCGACTTCCCGCCCGCAACTGGTGTATCTGGTTTTCGGTGCCCAGACCTACCATCAGGAAGCCGTCTTCAGTATCGCCAGCGCCTTGGCTTTTCTGCAGGACACCCCGGACGCCGTCGTAGACATCCAGGTATTCAGCGACAACCCCGAACCCTATCGCCTGCTGCCGGTACGCGTGCGCCCGCTGGACGACGCCACCCGCAAACGCTGGAGCGAGCCCCACGGCTATCACTTCCGCACCAAACACGTGGTGCTGCGCCAGGTGCTGGAAGAGTCGTCGACAGCCCTGCTGATCGACACCGACACCTTCTTCCACCATTCGCCCACAGCCCTGTTCGAGCGCGTGCAACCCGGCACTCTGCTGTGCAACGCCTTCTACACCAAGTACGGCGACAATCACGAAAGCATCCTCTATAGCGCCCTGCACCAGCGCCTGCTGGACATGGGCGTGGCCGACGATGACATGATGACCCTCAACTCCGGCGTCATCGGCCTGACGCAACAGGACGCGCACATCCTCGATCGCTCCATCGAGTTGATGGACGAACTGTTCCCCCACGCCCAGGGCGCCTACACCCTGGAAGAGTTCTGCCTGTCGATCGCCGCCTACCGCACCGTGAATGTGCGCGAGTGCCCGGACCTGATCCACCATTACTGGAGCCGCAAGCAGCTGTTCCGCGCCAAGGTCAAGGCGTGGATCGCCAAGCATGCGGCCGCCCCCACCAGCGCGCAGGCCCTGGCCGACACGCGTCAGGTTTCCTCGCACCTGCCGCGCCCGCCGCGCTTGCAGCGCCTGATGTACAAACTGATCACCCTGCTCTTGCCCAAGCACCAGCAGCAGTTCATCCGCGAAGTTCTCTACGGTTGCTACGAGCACGAGAACGAGTTCGACCAGGCGTGCGGCCCGGTGTGGTGGGACAAGGCGCGGCAGAATCAGGAAGAGCGCCAGCAACGTCCGCTCGACGCCCACCAACTGGAGCACTGGTTCGCCAACCCGGTGGTCAGGCTGATTCTGGGCGAGCGGCGCAGCGCGATCTACGAACACTTGATAACCTCGCCCGTCAAATAACGATCCTTGCAGATGCGCGTGCCAGAGCTTCTCTTTCATTCAGGAGCATCGTAACCTCAGGCCATGTCCGCCCTTCTGAAGCTGTTGACTGCGACTCTTTTTACTTGCCTGAGCCTGGCCGCTCACGGCGAGAAATTGCGCATCGTCACCGAACCGTGGGCGCCTTACGTGTATGACGACAACGGCACGATGCGCGGGCTGGACTATGAAACCACGGTGATCGTGTTCCAGCGCCTGGGCGTCGATGTGCAGTGGCAATTCCTGCCGTGGAAACGCTGCCTGGCGATGCTCGAACAAGGCCACGCCGACGGCGCGCTGGACATTTTCCACAGCCATGAACGCGATGCCCTGCTGCTGTACCCCAGCGAACCGCTGTCGGAAGTGGAGTTCGTGCTGTTCTATGCCAATGAGCGGCCCCACCCGGTCCAGACCCTTGACGAGTTGCGCGGGCTGACCGTGGGCACCTCGCCGGGTTACCTGTACGGCGCCGAATTCAGTGAGTCCAGCGTGTTCCAACGCGAGCCGGCGCCGAGTCATGAAGCGAACTTCGGCAAATTGCTGCTTGGCCGCATCGATCTGCTGGTGACTGACCGCCGGGTCGGCCAGCATGTGATCGCGGCCTTGGGCCTGGAAGGCCAGGTCAGCCAGGCGCCCGCCGTGATCCGCCGCCAGCAGCAGTTTCTCGCCGTGCGCCGTGGCGCGGGCATGGACCTGCTGGTGCAGCGCTTTGCCGCCGAACTCAAGCGCTTCAAGCAAGAGCCGGCCTACGCCGCCTTGAGCGCCAAATATGGTGGTATTCAAAGCGCAGCGGCGCCGATTACACTGCACAAACACACCGTTGAGCAGCAGGAAAGCAGCGCGCGGTGATTGCTCTGTTATACTCGGGCCTTCCCGCCAGGCTTACGCCCGGCCGCTGAGGTCTTGAAAAAGACACCCAACCCAGCTACTGCGCAGCTTTGCGGCCCGCGCGAGCCATTGGAGTGTCCGCCAGACGCAGCAGGACCGGACGGGGTTGCGCTCCCCTAAGCGCCATTCACGCCCGGCAAGATTATCCCTTTGGGCCAAGCCCTAACTAAAACAGGATTACTCATGTCCTTTGCTTCCCTCGGTCTCTCCGAGGCTTTAGTCCGCGCCATCGAGGCAGCGGGCTATACCGAGCCTACTCCGGTGCAACAGCGGGCTATTCCCGCCGTGTTGCAAGGTCGCGACCTGATGGTTGCGGCTCAGACAGGTACTGGTAAAACCGGCGGCTTCGCCCTCCCGATTCTGGAGCGGTTGTTCCCCAATGGTCACCCGGACAAGTCCCAGCGTCATGGCCCGCGCCAACCGCGCGTACTGGTCCTGACCCCTACCCGCGAACTCGCCGCCCAAGTGCACGACAGCTTCAAGCTGTATGCCCGCGACCTGAAGTTCGTCAGCGCCTGCATCTTCGGCGGCGTCGGCATGAACCCACAGGTTCAGGCCATGTCCCGTGGCGTTGACGTCCTCGTCGCCTGCCCGGGTCGCCTGCTCGACCTGTGCGGCCAAGGCAGCGTCGATTTGTCCCACGTGGAAATCCTCGTGCTCGACGAAGCCGACCGCATGCTCGACATGGGCTTTGTCCATGACGTGAAAAAGGTCCTCGCCCGCCTGCCGGCCAAACGTCAGAACCTGCTGTTCTCGGCAACGTTCTCCAACGACATCACCGCCCTGGCCGGCAAGTTGCTGCACAACCCGGAGCGCATCGAGGTCACGCCGCCGAACACCACGGTCGAGCGTATCGAACAACGCGTGTTCCGCCTGGCCGCCAGCCACAAGCGTTCGTTGCTGGCGCACCTGATCACCCACGGCGCGTGGGAACAGGTGCTGGTGTTCACCCGCACCAAGCACGGCGCCAACCGCCTGGCCGAGTACCTGGACAAGCACGGCCTCACCGCCGTCGCCATCCACGGCAACAAGAGCCAGAACGCGCGCACCAAAGCGCTGGCCGACTTCAAGGCCGGTGAAGTACGCATCCTGGTGGCCACCGATATCGCCGCACGCGGCCTGGATATCGACCAACTGCCGCACGTGGTCAACTTCGAGCTGCCTAACGTCGACGAAGACTACGTACACCGTATCGGCCGTACCGGCCGTGCCGGTCGTTCGGGCGAAGCCATCTCCCTGGTTGCGCCGGACGAAGAAAAACTGCTGAAAAGCATCGAGCGCATGACCAAGCAGAAAATCGCCGACGGCGACCTGATGGGCTTCGATGCCAGCACCGTTGAGGCCGAGAAGCCTGAGGTGCGCGAGCGTCCGGACGTGCGTAACCCACGCAATCCACGCGGTCCGAAGGGCGATGGCCCGAACGGCGGCGGTGGCGGCGGCGGTCGTCGCGACAAGGGCAAGGACAAGGGCGGCAAGGAAAAAGCGCCGACCAACGGCCGCGGCGAACGCCCGGCTCGCGAGCAGAAGCCCCGCGAAGGCACCCCGGCCCGCGAACAGCGTCAGCCGAGCCAGCCAAGCCAGCCAAGCCAGCCGCCACGCGCCAGCGCCGACCGCGCGCCGGACGAGTTCCTCGACGACGATGTGGATAACTTCGGTAACCGCGTCGACTACGTGCCCCAGGCCAAACCGGCCCAGGGCCGTGGCCGTCGTCCAGGCGCTCCGGCTCCGGGCGCTGGCACTGGCGCACCGCGTGGCGGCCAGCCACAGGGCGCGCGTCAGAACGGCCCGCGCAACAGCAGCGGCGGCACCACCGGTACGCCACCGGCCAAGCGCAGCGGCCCGCGTAACGGCGCACCGCGTGATGGCCAGGCGCGTCGCGAAGACTCGCGCAGCAACAACCGCCGCCCGGCCCGTGACGACCAGCCACGCTTGTCCGAGCCAGCGGTGCAGAACCCACGCGGCGGCCCTGCGCCGAAGATCATCCACAAGGAGTCGAAAGCCGACCGCTTCCCGACACCGGAGCAACTGGATCAGTTGCCAGGCCGTCCTCGTGGTGAAAAACCAGCGCTGCTGACCCGCAACCGCGAAGCATAAAAAAAAACCCGTATCGCGAGATACGGGTTTTTTTGCCTGTAGGAGCGAGCTTGCTCGCGAAGGTCGTCAACGATAACGCTGGCAGCCTGAAAAAACGCGGTGTCTCTACGTTTTTCGCGAGCAAGCTCGCTCCAACAAGTGAAGCGTTACTTCGCTTTCACACCTTCAAACGTCACGTACAGCTCAACATTGTTGGACGCTGGGCCCAGGTCCATCTGCTTGCCGAAGTCTTGGCGATTGAAGCTGGTGGTGCCTTCAAAACCGGCACGGTAGCCGCCCCATGGATCCTTGCCTTCACCCAGGAAGGTGGCCTTGACGACGATCGGCTTGGTCACGCCGTGCAGGGTCAGGTCGCCGGTCACGTCGGCAGTGACTTGGCCCGCAGCATTCTTACCGGTGGTTTTAACACTGGTGGAGACGAACTTGGCATCGGCAAACTTGCCAACGTCCAGGAAGTCTTTGCTGGAGATGTGCTTGTCACGTTCAGCGTGGTTGGTGAACACGCTGGCGGTGCGGACGTTGAACTCAATCTTGCTGTCTTCAGGCTTGGCGGCATCGAAGCTGAACTTGCCGTCCAGGTCCTTGAAGGTACCGGTGATGAAGCTGTAGCCCAAGTGGCTGATCTTGAAGTCGACGAAGGCGTGCTGGCCTTCTTTGTCGACAACATAGTCAGCGGCCATCACCTGGCCTGCGGACAGCAGAGCAGAACCGATTGCCAGAGCAGCGAGTGTCTTTTTCAACATGCTTTCTATTCCTTGTGAGTCGAGGTTGAACATCAGGCTTTGCGCCCCAGCATTCGCGTGAGGGTCGCATCACGATCGATAAAGTGGTGTTTCAACGCGGCCACGCCGTGCAGGCCGGCGAAAACCACCAGCACCCAGGCGAGGTACAGATGCACCACGCCTGCGGTGTCTGCCTGGTCCGGCAAGCCGGAAACCAAGGCAGGAATCTCAAACAGGCCAAACACCGGGATACCCACACCGTCCGCGGTGGAAATCAGGTAACCGGCGATCATCACGGCAAACAAGCCGACATAAAGGAACCCATGGCCAAATGCAGCACCGATCCGCGTCAGCCGGCTGTAGCTGGCCAGCGCCGGTGGCGGCGGGCTGATCAGGCGCCAGACGATACGCACCAGCATGATGGCGAACAGCGTGATGCCTATGCTTTTGTGCAGATCCGGCGCGTCTTTGCGCCATGCGCTGTAGTAGTCGAGACCGACCATCCACAAGCCCAGGGCGAACAGACCAAACACCACCAGGGCCACGCCCCAGTGCAATACCATGCTGACCCAGCCGTAGCGGGCTGGTGAGTTACGTAGCTGCATGTACTTAATCCCGTAAGAACTGTGCTCAAGACTAACGATTTACCTATCGAATTAAAGCGCAATTTTTTGCTTTGAAATATCGAGAAATATGATCATAAGCCTAGGCACAATACGTTAACGAGGGATTAAGACTATTCCTAAGAAACGTGACAGACCGTCCTGTGTTTACTGCGAATTGCCCCACAATGGCTTGTGACACGGGCCTCCATTGCATAGGCTTGCGCGATTGTTTCGCCTGCGCCGGGCGCAGGACCGCTTCGAGGAGATAGACGATGGGCTTGAACAACCAGTGGATGCAACGCGACCTTGCGGTGCTGTGGCATCCCTGCACCCAGATGAAAGACCACCAGCAACTGCCGCTGATCCCGATCAAGCGCGGTGAAGGCGTGTGGCTGGAAGACTTCGAAGGCAAGCGCTACCTCGACGCTGTCAGCTCCTGGTGGGTCAACGTGTTCGGCCACGCCAACCCGCGCATCAACCAACGCATCAAAGACCAGGTCGACCAGCTGGAACACGTGATCCTCGCCGGTTTCAGCCACCAGCCGGTGATCGAACTGTCCGAGCGCCTGGTGGCGATGACGCCCGCAGGCCTGACCCGGTGCTTCTATGCCGATAACGGTTCGTCGTGCATCGAAGTCGCGTTGAAGATGAGCTTTCACTATTGGCTCAACCGCGGCCTGCCGAACAAAAAACGCTTCGTCACCCTGACCAACAGCTACCACGGCGAAACCATCGCCGCGATGTCGGTGGGCGACGTGCCGCTGTTCACCGAAACCTACAAAGCGCTGCTGCTCGACACCATCAAGGTGCCAAGCCCGGACTGCTACCTGCGCCCCGAGGGCATGAGCTGGGAAGAACACTCGCGCAACATGTTCCTGGCCATGGAACAGACCCTGGCGGACAACCACGACACAGTCGCCGCCGTAATCGTCGAACCGCTGATCCAGGGCGCCGGCGGCATGCGGATGTACCACCCGGTATACCTCAAGCTGCTGCGCGAAGCCTGCGACCGCTACGGCGTACACCTGATCCACGACGAAATCGCCGTGGGCTTCGGCCGCACCGGCAGCATGTTCGCCTGCGAACAGGCCGGCATCCGCCCGGACTTCCTGTGCCTGTCCAAGGCCCTCACCGGCGGCTACCTGCCGCTGGCGGCGGTGGTCACCACCGAAGATGTCTACAGCGCCTTCTACGACGACTACCCGACCCTGCGCGCCTTCCTGCATTCCCACAGCTACACCGGCAACCCGCTGGCGTGCGCGGCGGCCCTGGCGACCCTGGATATTTTCGAAGAAGACAACGTCATCGAAAACAACAAGGCCCTGGCCCAGCGCATGGCCACGGCCACCGCGCACCTGGCGGACCACCCCCATGTGTCGGAAGTGCGCCAGACCGGCATGGTGCTGGCCATCGAGATGGTCCAGGACAAAGCCACCAAGACCGCCTACCCCTGGCAGGAACGCCGTGGCCTGAAGGTGTTCGAGCACGCCCTGACGCGCGGCGCGCTGCTGCGGCCGTTGGGCAGCGTGGTGTACTTCCTGCCGCCGTATGTGATTACGCCGGAGCAGATCGACTTTTTGGCGGAAGTGGCCAGCGAAGGGATCGATATCGCCACCAACAGCAAGGTGAGCGTTGCCGTGCCCAAAGACTTCCACCCAGGCTTTCGCGATCCAGGTTGATTTGCCCTTCAAGCTTTGTATTTTTTCCAGAGAACAGACATGAGACTGTCCCGCTTTTTCACCGACACCCCGCTGAGCCTCGGCGATCACGAACTGCCTGAAGCCCAGGCGCACTACATCAGCCGCGTGCTGCGCATGGGCGAAGGCGATGCCGTGCAACTGTTCGACGGTTCCGGCCAGGAGTTTCGCGGCACGTTGCTGGAGGTCGGTAAAAAACACGTCAGCGTGCAACTGACCGAGCAATTCGCCGGGCAGGCCGAATCGCCGCTGCACATTCACCTCGGCCAGGGCCTGTCCCGCGGCGAGCGGATGGATTGGGCGATTCAGAAAGCCACCGAACTGGGCGTCAACGCCATCACGCCGATTTTCAGCGAACGCTGCGAAGTGCGCCTCAAGGACGAACGCGCCGACAAACGCCTGCTGCACTGGCGCCAGGTGGCGATCAGCGCCTGCGAGCAATGCGGGCGCTCGACGGTGCCGGTGATTCATCCACCGCTGCTACTGGCCGATTGGCTGAAGCAGACCGAGGCGGACCTGAAGCTGGTGCTGCACCCGGTGGCCGAGCCGATGGTCAGCCATGCCAAGCCATCGAGCCTGGCGTTCCTGATCGGGCCCGAAGGCGGCTTGACCGATCCTGAAGTCGACACCGCCCAAGACGCCGGCTTCCACGCCGCCCGCCTCGGCCCGCGCGTGTTGCGCACCGAAACCGCGCCGGTCGTCGCGCTGGCCGTCGCCCAACAACTGTGGGGCGACTTCTGACCGGCCCGAGGAGCGGGTTTATTCCACCGGGTCGCTGACCGGGGTGGCGAAGATCGCCTTCAACTCGGCGGTCATCGGAAACTCCAGGTTCAGGCCCTTCGGTGGGATCGGCTGTTCAAACCAGCGCCGGTAAATCCCGTTGATCTCACCGGTGCGGTACAGATCGCCCAAGGTGTCGTTGACCACCGCGAGAAACTGCGGATCGTCCTTGCGCACCATGCAGCTGTAGATTTCCCGCGACTGCTCCTCGCCCACCACCACCCAGCGATGCGGGTCCCTGGCCTTGGCGCGCTCGCCGTAGAGCAACGCATCGTCCATATAGAACGCGGCTGCGCGGCCGGTCTCGAGCATCTTGAAGGCTTCGCCGTGGTCCTTGGCGCTGATCACCGACAGGTTGCCGTTGTGCTCGACGTTGTAACTTTTGAGAAAGCGTTCGTTGGTGGTGCCGGCGGTCGTCACCACGTTCTTGCCCTTGAGGTCGGCGAAGCCTTGGATGCCGCTGTCTTTCGCCGTCAGCAGTTGCCCCTTCACGTAGATGAAGCCGTAGGAAAACGCCACCTGCTTCTGCCGCTCGGCGGTCACCCCGGTAGAACCGCACTCCAGGTCGACGGTGCCGTTCTGCACCAGCGGGATACGGGTCTGGGAAGTCACCAGGTTGTACTTCACGCTAAGGTTGGCCACCCCGGTTTTCTGCTGGATGCGCTCGACAATCTTGTTGGCCAGGTCCACCGAATAGCCCATGGGCTTGCCGCTCTGGTCGCCCACGTAGGAAAACGGCACCGACGCATCGCGATAACCCAAGGTAATGGACTTGGTGCTGGCGATCTTACTCAACGTGCCCTCTGTCGGCGGTTCATTCGCCTGAACCGGCGCGCCGAACAAAAGCCCCAGGGTGCAACCGATCAACAGGATTTTTCTCATTGTTATTCTCCGTTGGTGTGTGACGATTCAAGCGGCGCGGGGCGCCAGGCCCTGCATATCAATCGACGGCATGTGCTGGCCGATCAGTTCGGCCAGCAGTTGGCCGCTGCCGCAGGCCAGGGTAAAACCGAGCGCGCCATGGCCCAGGTTCAGCCACAGGTTGCGATAGGCGCTGGCGCCAATCAGCGGCACCCCGGTCGGCGTGGCGGGACGCATGCCGGCCCATTCGACCGCGTGGGCGTAGTCGCCGGCCAAGGGGAATGTCTCGACCGCCTGGCGCCTGATCAACGCGAGCCGCTTGGGCTCGAGGCCGGCGTCGAAACCGACGATATCGACCATCGCCGCCACCCGCAATTGCTCGCCGATCCGGGCGTACACGATCTTGCGGTCGTAGTCGGTGATGCTCACATTCGGCGCCCGATGCTGCGCGCCAATCGGCACGCTCAGGCTGTAGCCCTTGAGCGGATACAGCGGCAGCGCCAGCCCCGGCAACCCCAACTCAGCGCTGCGATGCCCGGCGGCGAGGACCAGTTGCTCGACCGGCATTACCTCCTCGCCCAACTCAATGGCCTGCACCGCACCGGCGCTGTGACGGATCCCGGTGACCTTGCGCCCCAGCAAGAAGCGACAATGCCCCGACGCTTGCAGGCGCGCCGCCAGGCGTTGGCAGAAGGCGTGACAATCGGCCACTTCCTCGTTCGGCGTGTAGATCCCACCGACAAAACCACCGCTCGCCAGCGCCGGCTCCAGGCGGGTGCAATCGGCCGCCGACAGCACCTGCTGTTGCAGGATATCCGTGACCTTGCGGCGCGCATGCTCGAAGGTGTCGGCGTTGCGAAACGTCACCAGCTTGCCGTTGCGCCGCCAGTCGAAGCCGTCCAGACGATCATCCTCGCGCCACTGCTCCAAGGTGGCCTGGCTCAGGCTCGCCAGGCGCAGCAGGTGGGCGGCATTGCGCCGGTTCACCGAGCCACGGCAGGCGCCGAGGAACGCCGCCATCCAGCGCCATTGCTGCGGGTCGAGGCGCGGGCGCAGCTTCAATGGCGAATCACCGCGCAGCAGCCAGCCAAGCGCTTGCAGCGGCACCCCGGCATCGGCCAGCGGCGCAACGTAGCGATACGACAACTGCCCACCGTTGGCGAAACTGGTTTCGCTGCCCAGGGTGTCGCGCGCGTCGATCAGCGTCACGTCATGCCCGGCGCGCACCAGCGCGTAGGCGCTTGCCAGGCCGATGACCCCACCCCCGATGATACAAACCTGCCTGGCCATCCCCGCTCCTCGCCGTTGAATAAGACGGCTCAAGCGTAGGGGCAGGTGACAGGCCTGCGACAATGAATAAAGATGGGTCACCTATAAGCAAAGGTTATGGACTCGCCATGCGCTTGCGTCATATCGAAATCTTCCAGGCCATCCGCCAGACCGGCTCCATCAGCGCCGCCGCGCAATTGCTGCACGTCTCGCAGCCGGCGGTGAGCAAAGTGTTGCAGCACGCCGAGTTGCAACTGGGCTTCCCGCTGTTTCTACGCGTGCGCGGCAAATTGCAGCCCACGCCGGAAGCCCTGGCACTGGAACGCGAAGTCGAGAAAGTCAGCGAAAGCCTGCAAGGCGTAAGGCGCCTGGCCAAGAGTCTGCGCCGGTCGCCGGCGCAGAGTGTGCGGATCGGCGCGATCCCGGCGCTGGCGCTGTCGTTGCTGCCACCGGCGATTCTGCAGTGGAAGCGCGCTTACCCGGACATTGCCTGCGAACTGTCCAGCGACCATAGCCGCGAGTTGGTGCAGAAGCTGTTGATGCGCGAAATCGACCTGGCGCTGACCCTCAACTTCGCCGGCCACCCGGGGCTCACCACCCAAGTGCTGGCCAACGGAGCCTTGGTCGCGCTGGCGTCCAAGGGCTATTGGAGCGACGCGCAAACCCGCCAGCCGCTGCCGTTGGCGGAGCTGGCGGGAGCGCCGTTGATTGGCCTGTCCAGCGCCGACCCGTTGGCGGCAAAGCTCGACAGTTACCTGGAGAAAGTCGACCCGCCACCACGGGTGAGCCTCTCGGTGCAGACCTACTCCCTGGCCCGCGCGATGGTCGAATCCGGCGCCGGC
Source organism: Pseudomonas veronii (assembly GCF_002028325.1). Taxonomy (NCBI): domain Bacteria; kingdom Pseudomonadati; phylum Pseudomonadota; class Gammaproteobacteria; order Pseudomonadales; family Pseudomonadaceae; genus Pseudomonas; species Pseudomonas veronii. Next base: position 6,420,602 of record NZ_CP018420.1, read on the forward strand.
CTGACCGTCATCGACCCCTTCACCGCCCTCGGCGCGTCGACGGCGACCACCTGCATCCGCACGCTCACACCGCCGCTGCCGATCACCCTGTACGCCCTGACCCGCGCCGACGAACCGCCGCCGCACATGTTGGCCAACCTGCTGCAGATCTTCGGTGAACGTGCCCGGGAGCTGCTCGAACGCCTGTAGTCAGCGCCCTCAACCCCACTGAAGAACCAATGTGGGAGGGGGCTTGCCCCCGATGGCTGTGGTTCAGCCAGCATATTTGCCAACTGACACACCGCCATCGAGGGCAAGCCCCCTCCCACATTTTTTTAGACCGCGTCGTGCGTTAGAGCACGTAGTGCATGATCGCCACGAAATGCAGCAAACTGCCGCCGATCACAAACAGATGCCAGATCCCATGGGAATGCCGCAGGCGATCCTCCAGGGCAAAAAAGATAATGCCGACGGTGTACAACACCCCGCCCGCCGCCAGCCAGATAAACCCCGCCGTGCCCAGCGCGGCGATCAGCGGCTTGACCGCCACCAGCACGATCCAGCCCATCACCGCATAGATCACGATCGACAGAACCCGTGCTTCAGAACGCGGTTTGATCTCCTGCAGAATGCCGATCACCGCCAGCCCCCACACGATCCCGAACAACGTCCAGCCCCACGGCCCTCTTAAACTGACCAGGCAAAACGGCGTGTAACTGCCGGCGATCAACAGGTAGATCGAAAAGTGATCGACCTTCTGCATGATCGCTTTTCGCCGCCCCTGCACGCTGTGATACACCGTCGACGCGCTGTACAGCACCATCAACGTAAACCCATAAATCGCCACGCTGACAATCTTCCAGGGGCTGCCGTCCAGGCTCGCCACCACCAACATCCACACCGCGCCCACACACGCCGCGACTGCACCGAGCAAATGGCTCCAGGCGTTGAATCGTTCCCCGTGGTACATCTGTCACTGACCTCCCGTAACCGTTGACCGCTGGCTGACAAGCGTCCCGCCTTGCGCATAAGAGTGCAAGGGCCTTATGACGTTCCGGCGACGCCGCACGGTTTTGCGGGCACAATCGGCAGCATTCGAACAAGAGCCACGGCCATGTTGATCGACGAAGAGTTCACCCTCAAAAAGCTGGAAATCTTCCTGGCCTTCATGCGTACCGGCAACCTGGCCCGCGCCGCCGCCGAGCTGCAAACCAGCAACGTCAGCGTACACCGCGCCATCCACTCCCTGGAAAACGCCCTGCGCTGCCCGCTGTTCAAGCATGAAGGCCGCAACCTCACCCCGCTGGAAAGCGCCTACGTGCTCGAAGAGCGCGCACAAAAGCTGGTGCAGGACGCAGTCGACAGCATCCGCCTGACCCGCGAAGCCGCCGGCTTCTCCGCCGAACGCTTCAAGCTCGGCTCGCTGTATTCGCTGACGGTGAAAACCGTGCCGCAACTGATCATGGGCCTGAAACTGCGCCGCAGCGAACTCAACATCGACCTGATCCTCGGCTCCAACTTCGACCTGCTGTATAAGCTCAAGAACATGGAAGTCGACGCGATCCTGATCTCCCTCGACGAACGCGCCAACGACCCCGATTGCGAACAGATCGCGTTGTTCTCCGACGACATCTTCCTCGCCACGCCCGCCGACTCGCCCTTCGACCGCGACCAGCAGATCGACCTGGCCGACGTGCGCGACGCCACGTTCATCACCCTCACCCAAGGCTTCGCCACCCACCAGGACGGCAACCGTGTGTTCAAGCAAGCGGGGTTCGAGCCGAAGGTGGCGATGCAGGTCAATGACATCTTCACCCTGCTGAGCATGGTCAGTTCGGGGGTCGGTTATGCGCTGCTGCCGGGGCGGATTGCGGCGGTGTATGAGAACCGCGTGAAGCTGATACCGCTGCAACCCCGGTATCGGTTGCAGCAACATATCGGGGTGGTGTTCTTGAAGGCCAAGGAGCGTGATCCGAATTTGCTGGCGTTGTTGGCGGAGTGTCGGATGTATGCCAATCGGCAGGTGACAGCCTGACAGACCGTTATCGGGGGCAAGCCCCCTCCCACATTTGGAATGCGTTTCAATGTGGGAGGGGGCTTGCCCCCGATAGCGCCAGCCCAATCACCGCAACACCCCAAAGTCAGCCCACCAACCCTCGCACAATGAAGTACAACAACGAAGGCCCGAGCAAACAGCCAAGCCCGGTGTGGAACGTCGCGGTCAGCGCGCCATACGGCACCAGGCGCCGATCCGTCGCCGCCAGCCCCGCCGTCACGCCACTCACCGTACCGGCCAGCCCACCGAACACCATCGCCGAACGCGGGTTATCCAGGCCCATCCAACGCGCCGCAACCGGCGTGCCGACCATCACCAGAATCGCCTTGATCAAGCCAGTGGCAATCGACAGCGCCATCACATCCGAGGTCGCGCCGATCGCCGCACCGGTCACCGGGCCGACGATGTAGGTCACGGCACCGGCGCCGATGGTGGTCATGCTGATCGCATCGCGATAACCGAACACCCAAGCCATGCTTGCACCGACGATAAACGGCAGGATCGTGCCCAGCAGCAGCGCAATCACACCGATCATCCCGGCCTTGCGCGCTTCGGTGGCTTGCACTTCAAACGCCGTGGCGACGATGGCGAAGTCGCGCAGCATCGCGCCGCCCATCAGGCCGATGCCGGAGAACAGCGATATATCCGCCAGGCCTTTTTGCCCGCCGGTCATGGTGCCGCCGACCCAGGCCAGCACCAGGCCGATCACGATGGCAATCGCCGAGCCGTGAACGCGCCCGAACGTCAGACGCTTGGACAGCACCACGGAAATCCACATCACCACGCCCACGAACGCAAAGGCAGTGACCAGGCCGTTATGCTCCAAACCCTTTTCAATGAGAGCCCACATATCAGCGGCCTCCTACGACAGGTGTCGGTGTGATCAGCGGTTCTTCATCGGGCAGCGGTTCGCCCTTGTGCGTGCGGCTGATCAACGCGATGGTGCAACCACACACCACCACCGAACCAATCGCCGCGAGTACCGCGACGGGGCCGCCGTGCAGAGCGGTGACCACATTTTGTTGCGCGGCCATCGCCACCACCACAGGGATGTACATCGCGCCCCAGAAGCCGACGCCCATTTCGCAATCCTTGGTCATACCGCCGCGTTTGTGCATCCACAGCCGTGCGCAGATCAGCAGGATCATCGCGATGCCCACCCCGCCCACGTTGGATTTGACGCCAAGCAACACGCCAAGCATGTCGCCCATGATCACGCCCGCGAGCGTGCAGATCGCCAGCAATGCCACACCGTAAATAATCATTGTTGTTGTCCTCAAAGTGCTCGATCGATTTTTTGTTGTTGTGCTTCGAAAGCCTTGGGTGGTGCTTTATCGGTGGCGGCGCTCCTCCTCTTCCAGCAGGGCCTGCAAGGTGTCCAGGCGCGCACCTTCGCAGGCGATCACCGTGCCGTGTTCGAACACGCGGCGTGACAAGCCGGTGAGAACGGCGCCGGGGGGCAGTTCGATCTGCAGGCGCACGCCGCGCTCATAGGCGCTTTGCACGGTGCCGCGCCAGTCGACGACGCGGCACATGTTGAAGGCCAGGTCGTCGCGCAATTGCGCAGGGTCGCGGATCGGCCGCGCCCGGGTACTGCTCAAGTAGCTGATGCGCGGTGCCTTGAGCGTGACGAACGCTTCAGCCAGCACCTGGGCCGGGCGCTCCAGCAGCGCGCAATGGGACGGCACGCTGACGGCCAGGCGCTTGGCGATGCCGTTGCCTTTGACGCGCTGGGCGACACGCTGCATCGCTTCATCGCTGCCGGCGATCACCGTCTGGTTGTCGGCGTTGATATTGGCCAGGTACACCGGGGTTTCGGGACTATGGATGTCGGCCAGCAGGGTTTCGACAGTGGATAAATCCGGGCCGATCAGGGCGGTCATGCCGTAGCCCTGTGGATAAGCCTGCTGCATCAGTTCGCCACGCAGGCTGACCAGCCGGACGGCGTCGGCAAAGCCCAGGGCACCGGCAATCACCGCCGCCGGGTAAGCGCCGATGGACAAACCCGCCACATAGTCCGGCGTGCGCGCCAACAGGCGCGCATGGGCCACACCCGCAATCAACAGGCACAACTGCACAGCGCGGGTACTGGCCAAGGCCCGCGCAGAGTCGAGTTGGCGAACGTCTTCAGCCAAGGCCTCGCTGGCTTCGTCCAGCACCGACGCGGGCAAATGCCGAAGCATGCCAGGGCGTTGCGCACCCTGCCCCGGAAACACCAGCAGGCTGCTCATATCAGCGCCTGCCAGGGATCGATGACCAGGTGCGCGCCGCTGGCGGTTTTGAGTAATACGCGACGTGACGAGCCGGCCCATTCGCGCAAGGCGACGGCGCCAAACGGGGTTTGCAGTTGCAGGTCCACGGCGCAGACCGCCGTGTCCAGGATCGCCAGCAAGTCCCCGGCGTCGCGTCGCTCCAGCGGCTTGGGGGTGCGCAGGATCAAATCCAGATCGCTGGCGTCATGCAGCGCTTCGATGCCCGTGGCCAATTCAAAACCCGCACTGCCGCTGACGCCCCAATCCTTCTGCGCCAGCAGCGGCCGCAGTTGAGCCAGCGCCCGCAATGCCGGCAAATCCCGTGGCGATGTCACCTCGCGCAGGGCTTGCGGCGTCACGCGCCGCCGCACCAGCGCCAGCGGCATCTGCGCGGCGAAACGCTGCTCGCGCAAACGCCCGCGCACGCCGACCGCCACCTGGCCCGGTTGCGCAATGGCGCGGCGGACCACCACCGGCTGCCCGGCACCGAGCGCCTCCAGCACCCAGGCCGGCGCATCGGCAGGCACATGCGCCGGGGTCATGCCCCAGAGCAGGTCGTGGGCGTTCACCATTGCGCCCGCAGCAGTTGGCGCACATGGCTGGAGGCGGCGCGATGGGGCGCACCCAGGCGACCGCTCAAATCGCGGCCATCGACATCCTTGATCGCATTGACCAGGCAGTCGCTGACCCGCGCCACATCGTCCTTCGTCGGCTGTTCAATCTGGCTGACCGACAGGGTCTCCCAGAGCAAACCGAGGCTGGCATAACTGTCGATGTCATAGGCCATCGGCGGCACACTGGCGGCCAGGGCTTCGAGCTCTTCGACGCTGCGCAGGGTCACCCGCGCCGCCGAGGCCTTGCCCATGGCGTGAACCATCACGCCGGGGTCGCGCAGGGCGATCAGGCGGTTGGCCTGGTAACCGTGGGCGAGGAACGCGCCAGACATGGCCTTGCCCACCAACAACCCGATCACCGGGTGCCCGGCCAGACGGGCGCGAGCGTAGCTGTCGACCGCGGCGGCCAGGGCTTGATGGATGCCGAGGGCTTCTTCGCGACGGCCATAGGCCTGGCTCGGCACATCGACGATGGCGATCAATGGGCGCTGGTCGCCGGTCGCAATGGCTTCATCCACGGCTTTGGCCAACCTCCAGCCTTCGAGCAGGCCGACTTCGCCATTGCGTGCGCGGGGGAAGCGGTTTTGCGCGTCGGGGACCACGGCGATAAAGCGCACCTTGTGTTCACCCAATACGCCATCGGCGACTTTCAGCGAGTCCGGCAACCCTTCCACGGGTTGGGCGCCGGCACTCAACGCGTTGAACCACTGCAAGCCTCTCATGAGCGTTCTCCCTGATACAGATCGCGAACCGTCGCCGGGTCGATTTGCGGTTCGGCGTCCAGTTCAGCCAGGCGCGCCAGATAGAAGTCGGCGCGGCGACTGCGTTGTTGAGCGGGCAAGCCGAGCTGCAATAATGCGCTGACGGTCTGCTGAATCTGCGCGACATCATCCGCCACGTAACGGTCGGCCAAGCCGCTGTTGAAGCGTTGTTCGCCGCCGGTCAGGCTCCAGATAAAGGGCCGGTCGCGGGAATCGTATTCATCCAGGCCGGCTTCCTGCTCGATCACCTGCGGACCGTTCAAGCCCAGGCGCGCTTCGCGGGTCACCAGCAGATAGCTGCACAGCCCGGCGGCGATGGACATCCCGCCAAAGCAACCGACGCTGCCCGCCACCACGCCGATCACCGGCTGATACTGGCGCAGATCGACAATCGCGGCGTGGATATCGGCAATCGCCGCCAGACCCAGGTTGGCTTCCTGCAGGCGCACGCCACCGGTTTCCAACAGCAGCACGGCGCGGGTCGGGATGCCGTTGCGGTTGTCTTCGGCCGCCAGTTCAAGGGCGCCGGCGATTTTTGCGCCGCCGACCTCACCGAGGCTGCCGCCCTGAAAGTTGCCTTCGATCGCGGCGATCACCACCGGCTTGCCAGCGATGTTGCCTTTGGCGATCACCACACCGTCGTCGGCCTGGGGCACCACGCCCTGACGGCTGAGCCAGGGCGACATGACCCGTTCGAACGGGTCGATCAGTTCACGGTAAGAACCTGCGTCCAACAAGGCCTTGGCCCGCTGCCGTGCGCCCAGTTCGACGAAGCTGTGTTTGCTGAGCAAGTCAGTCATGGCCGATCTCCTCGAAGCCTTGTTCCAGGCGCAGGCGCACCACGCCGGGCGTGGCACCGAAGTCGTGGATATCAATGTTCAACGCGGGCGGCGTGTGCTCCTGGAAGATCCGCTCAAACAGGTGCTGCCAACGCTGTTCGGCGCCATTCACCGAGGTCTGTACCTGAATGCTCAGGATGCCGGGCGTGCCCGGTTCCAGCAGCACTTCGAGGTCGCCCGAACCGACACACCCCACCAGCGCGCGACCTTTGGGCGGCTGCCCGGCGGGAAATTCAAAAGATAAGGTTTCCATCAAAACGCTCCATCGAGGCGGTCGATAAACAGGCAGGCGGCCAACAGGTCGGCGGCGCCGCCGGGGGAGGCATTCAGGGCCAACAGCTGTTGGTCGAGTTCGTGCAAATGGCGGCGACCGGCCAGGGTCGCGCTGCCGCCTGCGTCGAGCACCGCTTGGGCGCCGTGTTGCATGGCGTGCAGGCCCGCAGTGCCGGCGCGGTAGAGCACGCAGGTGTCGGCCAGGGCGGTCATGATCGCGAGCAACGCATCCAGGCGCGCGTTCTGTTCACCGGCCTGTTGCTGGCGGCTTTTGTGCAGTTGCGGCAGGCCGCGTTGCAACACCGAGGGGAAACCCAGTTGGGCTTCCTCACGGGCACCGCGTGCGCCGTAGCGTTGCGCCACCTGCGCGCCATGGCTCATGGGTTGCGGGGCATGGCGATCGTCGAGCAGGGCCAGTTTTGCCGCTGTCAGGGTTACGGCATTCGGGTGAAGGGATTGGGGTTCCAGTGCCGCAGCCGCAGTGAGTAAGCCGAGGGCCCAGATCGCACCGCGATGGGTGTTCACGCCGAGGGTGGTGACGAGCATCGCCTGTTCACCCTCACGACCGATGCGACCGAGGGCCTCGCGCAGGGGCAAGCCGACTTCACCGATGTCGCGGGCGGCTTCGGCCATTGCCAGGAACATCGGCCACAGCGACAGCGCCGAGGCGTGCATCAGGCCCAGGTGCAAATCGCGGTGGGCGCCGTTGCCACGACGGTCCACCAGGGCCGGTTTGGGCGACAGGTCGGCTTCGTCGATCAGGGCGTCGACGGCCAGGTCCGCCAGGCGTTCGGCAACGCTGAGTGGCTGCAGTTTGAGGGCGCGCATTTACCAGCTCCTGAACTTGGCGGGAGGGTTGTACAAACCGCCGGACCACTCCACCAGGTCGGCCACGCTCTTGGCGGCCAACAACTCGCGGGTGGCGTCGGTGCGGCGGATGCCGAGGTCTTCGGGCCAGGCGATCAGGCCCTCACGGCGCATGCGCGCGGTGTCCTTGGGGTTGTGGCGCATGCCGATGGCGGTCACCCCGGCGACGGCGGCAATCATCGCCTGGCGCTCTTCCAGGGAGCGCGCCTTGTACAGGTAGGCGATGCCTTCTTCGGTGAGCAAGTGGGTGACGTCGTCACCGTAGATCATGATCGGCGCCAGGGGCATGCCGCTTTTGCGCGCCACCTCCACCGCGTCGAGGGTGTTGACGAAGGTCGGTTTGCCGCCTTCCTGGAACGTCTCGACCATTTGCACCACGAGCTTTTTGCCGCGCTCCAAGAGTGCTTCGGGAGCATCCTCGTGACGCATGTCGAGCCAGGCCGGGGTGCCATGGCGGCGCCCGCGCGGGTCGTGGCCCATGTTCGGCGCGCCGCCGAAACCGGCGAGGCGCCCGCGGGTGACCGTGGAGGAATGCCCGTCGCCGTCCACTTGCAGGGTGGCACCGATAAACAGGTCCACCGCGTATTGGCCGGCCAGTTGGCAGAACATGCGGTTGGAGCGCATGGAACCGTCGCGGCCGGTGAAGAACACATCCGGGCGGGCGGCGATGTAGTGTTCCATGCCCAGTTCAGTGCCAAAGCAATGCACGCTTTCGACCCAGCCGCTTTCGATGGCGGGGATCAGCGTGGGGTGTGGGTTGAGGGTCCAATTGCGGCAGATCTTGCCCTTAAGGCCCAGGGATTCGCCGTAGGTGGGCAGGATCAATTCGATGGCGGCGGTATTGAAGCCGATGCCGTGGTTGAGCGACTGCACGTTGTGTTTTTCGTAGATGCCGCGGATCGCCATCATCGCCATCAGCACATGCACCGGCTTGATGTGGCGCGGGTCACGGGTGAACAGCGGTTCGATGTAGAACGGCTTGTCGGCCACCACCACGAAGTCGACCCAGCTGGCCGGGATGTCGACGCGGGGCAAGTCGGTGACGTCATCCACCAACTGATTGACCTGCACGATGACAATGCCATCGCTGAACGCTGCCGGCTCGATCAGCGCCGGGGTGTCTTCGGTACTCGCGCCGGTGTAGATATTACCGGCGCGGTCGGCCATGAAACCGGCCGAGAGCACCACATTGGGGATCAGGTCCACCACCAGCCGGGCATAGAGTTCGATGTAGGTGTGGATCGCGCCGATTTCCAGCAGGCCGTCTTCCAGCAACTGGCTGATGCGCAGGGATTGGGTGCCGGCGAAAGAGAAGTCGAGCTTGCGCGCGATGCCCTTTTCAAACAGGTCCAGGTGCTCGGACCGGCCGACACTGGGCATGATCATGTGCAAATCGTGGAGCTTGGCCGGGTCAGCCTTGGCCAGGGAGCGCGAGAGGAAATCCGCCTGCTTCTGGTTATTGCCCTCCAGCACCACGCGGTCGCCGGGGAGGATCAGGGCTTCGAGGGCCTCGACGATTTTGTCGCTGGGCAGCACGGCCCCATCCGCATACTGCTTGACCAGCCCGAGCCGCCGCTGCTTCTCGTCGCGCCGCCGCGTCCAGCGCGAGTCGGGGGTAATTATTGTTGTCATGGTCGCTCCACGGGTTTGCTGTCGTGGGCTGTACCTTAGGAGTGATTCAGAGGGGCATCAATCAAGCTGGGCGGCGGATCGTTACGGCTGGAGTAATGAATCGACGACAGACACGGGGTCAAGCCTAATGGGGAGCAACGTGCCCCCCAAAGCAGCCCACGGCGCTACTCGAAGCGAGGTAAATGCGGAACCACCGTCGGCTTTTGCGCACTCACCCATGCGTCGAACCCTCCGGTGATCGATGTTACGTGCAGGTAGCCCATATCAAGCAGCGATACAGCCGCGAGTGCTGCACGACCACCTGTTTTGCAGTACAGCACGACCTTAAGGTCCGGCGAACTGAGTGCGATATCGTTGGACAGTTTAAATTCCAGCATTCCGCGCGAGGCATGCACAGCGCCCAAGATATGACCTGCGGCATACTCGTCGGCTTCACGTACATCAATAAGTACATCCGCATTCTGGATAGCCAGGTCAACGTCTTCGATGGCAACTTCTTCGATACGGGCTTTAGCGTCTACTACAAGATCGTGGGCAGTTTTAATCATGGTATTTGGGAAGCGTCCAGTTGGGAGAGTTAGCCGACGTTCAAAGCGGCGCCGCAACACCTGCGCGGCTGCCATCGGTATTAATCATGTGGTCGGCCATTTCGGAAAACATACGTTGCAGCTTCGCATTCAGGACTGCGTCATCCACCTGCTCGTTGATTGCCTGACGCATGCACAGCATCCATTCGTCGCGCTCGACAATACTGACTGCAAAGGGCGCATGTCGCATGCGCAAACGCGGGTGGCCACGTTCCTGTTGAAACAGTGGCGGGCCGCCAAGCCAGCCACTCAGGAACTTGAATAGACTGTCGGCGCTGCCGGCAAGACTCGGCGGGTGCATCTGGCGCACTCTTCGCGCCTCGCACAGCACCTCCATCAATTCGTAAAAGCGGTCGACCAGTTTATGGATACCCGCCTCTCCCCCTAACTGGAGATAAGTACTGGTGTTGTTCTTATGCACGGTACTCAATAGTTCAGTCATATCGTCAGCACTCAATGTTGGAACTTTATCCCGCCCGCAAGCACATGCGTCACACAGCACTGCCATTGGCAGATAACGCCGCCGTCGTTTATCGCAACGGGCCATGACCAGGCAGTTAGCACGCGCCATGCCAAGAGCGGAAATGTGTTTTTTATTGATTGATAACAAATACTTAACTATTCGAGCACGAAGATGGCAGATGCGTTGGCAGTCACATCTTCTGCCAATCGGCTATGACGGCAGTGGTTGGCAGTCAGGGTGCGGGCGAGCGCCTACGACTTGTGGCAGGCCGAGCATTGGGAGCAGCGGATTGATTGAGCTCTGAAGACGAGCGCTAACCTGTGTGGGAGGGGGCTCGCCCCCGATGGCAGTGGCTCAGTTACAGATACTGAGACTGACACACCGCCATCGGGGGCAAGCCCCCTCCCACATTTGTTCGGTGATGTCTTTTAAATAGCGGTCCCCAAAAGGGAGTGATCAGTCGCTGTTTGGGAACGTTTCAAGATGCTGGAGAAGGGCTGACTTGATCCCGCGCTCTGTCGACCAGCAACTGCCCCAAAGCCGCCATTTGCTGGATTCCGAGCATGATTGCGCGCTGCGAGCGACACGTTCATGCAGGGCGCAAAATATTGCAGGAAGAATCCGAACGCTGACTCATCACAACTCCATCACCACCTTGACCGCGCCAAGACCTTCGAGGGCGTAGCTGTTGTACTCATACACGCCCCCCTGAATATCCAACCGAAGCACGCCCTCATGCTCACTTACTTGCACATCGGGTTCTTTGGTTTTCAGAAATGGATGAGCCGACACCAACCCTGTGAGTATTTCCTGATCACTCCCCAGGTCCTTATGAACGTAGTACCTGTAGGAAAAGCCCACCGTCGCACCACCCTGCCCATCCCGCGCGCCGTAGATTGAGGTGCCGTTGCCCAAGGAATGTTTCAACACCACCTCATCCAGATCCGGTGTCCCGGGCGACATGACCCAACTGCCCGCGATATAAATCAGGCAGACCACTAACAGGCAGTTACGCAGGATCGGTATGAAGCCTTCAGTGGCCTTGAGAAATCGCATACTCAATACCTCTCCTTATCCAATATTGATCTCGCGGGTCATCACCAAAAGGATCACCTCCCCACCATGATCCAAAATCCGGATGGGTGGTTTTTGCGATGGTCTGAGCAACACCAGCGGCGCGCAGCAACACGTGCTCAGGAATGCCCAACACCGTACCAGTTGCACCGTAATTGAAGTTACCAAAAGCCTCGTATTGGCGCCCTCGCTTCTTGTAGTTCCATGGCCCGGCAGCTCTGACCTGAGAATAAAACCAGGAGTAGGCGAACGCCGAGCCTGACTGGAGATGAACACGCTTGCATTTGGCTATTGCCATATTTTCTAGAAGTGAAACACCAGGCGGCATTAACGGTACGGCCATGTGCCGGTCCTTGTTGGCAGTGAGGGGTGCTGAAATTAGCATCCCACTCAGGCCAGAAAACCTGCCCAATCAAAGTAAAGAAATTGCCTACATAAACAACATCCCATTCCGACAGAGGCTCGCCCCCGATGGCAGTGGCTCAGTTACAGATACTGAGACTGACACACCGCCACCGGGGGCAAGCCCCCTCCCACATTTGTTCGGTGGTGTCTTTTAAATAGCGGTCCCCAAAAGGGAGTCCCATTCAGGCCGGAAAACCTGTCCAATCCAGGCAAAGAACTTGCCTACATAAACAACATTCAATTCTGACATCAGTGCGCTCAACGCCAACCTGTGTGGGAGCAAGCCCCCTCCCACATCGGGATCATCGCAAGGCTTATGTTCAGGCCAGGCCGGATTCAACCAGCAGGGCTTCTAACCCCATCAAATCCGGCACTTTTGCCACATGCTCCCCCACCTGCACCGCCGCCAGTTCCAGCGGGCACAGCGGCACATCCACGTAGCTCAACTGGCTATCGAGTTTGTACGAGCGGGGAATCCCCTGGATCACCATCGCAATGAACTTCAATGACGGCCGCCCGCCCAGGGCGTTCAGCACGACGATGCGCGAGCGCTCGCCGGTCACACTGGCTTCACCGCAGGCCGCTTCGAAGCTGATCAGCGGCAATTGCCGGTCGCGCCAGGTCACTTGCCGCAGGTACCAGGGCGGTGCGTCGCTGGCCGGTTCGCCGCGCTGGAAGTCGATCAGTTCAGCGATGGCGACATTGGGCAGCACCAGGTGGCGGTCGGCCAGGGGCAGGAGCAGGCCGGTGAGTTGGCTGGTGCGGTGGTCAAGCATGGGACTTGCTCCAATAGGCGATGCTTTCCAGCAGCACCGACTCCTGATACGGCTTGCCGAGGTAGTCGTTGACGCCGATGGCCATGGCGCGGTCGCGGTGTTTCTGGCCGGTGCGGGAGGTGATCATGATGATCGGCAAGCGCATCAGCCGTGGGTCGTTGCGCACCTGGATGGCCACTTCGAAACCGTCCATGCGCGGCATTTCGATGTCCAGCAGCATCAGGTCCGGGGTGTGTTCTTCCAGCACGGCCATGGCGTCGATGCCGTCCTTGGCGGTGAGGACGTTCATGCCGTTGCGCTCGAGCAGGCGGCTGGTGACTTTGCGCACGGTGACCGAGTCGTCCACCACCAGCACCAGCAACGGGCGCTTTTTCAGCGGCGCGTTGAGCAGCAGCGGGACGTCCACCACCTGGGCCGGCAAGGCCGGTTGCCGGGCGCGGATGTGGGCGAGCAGGTCGATGATCAAGACCACACGGCCATCGCCGAGAATGGTCGCCCCGGAGAGCCCCTTCACCCCGGCAAACTGCGGCCCCAGGCCCTTGACCACGATTTCCCGGCTCCCCGCCATGCTGTCCACCTGCACCGCCACGTGCCGTTCGTTGTACTGCACCAACAGCACGGGCAACGGTTGGTACTGGCCCAGCAGTTTCGGGCGGGCGACCGTGTGCAACAGGTCGCCGAGGTAAAACAGCTCATAGCGCTGGCCAGCGTATTCATAACGCGGCGGGTCCAGTTGATAGTGCCCTTCCAGCTCATGGGGCAACACGCGCACCAGGCCTTCGATGGTGTTGAGCGGCATCGCGTATTGATCGTCCGCACACTGCACCATCAGCGCACGGTTGACCGACACGGTGAACGGCAGGCGAATACGAAAATGCACGCCCGCCCCCGGTATCGAATCGATAAACATCGAGCCGCCAAGCTGGCGCACTTCTTCATGCACCACGTCCATGCCCACGCCACGCCCGGAAATCTGGGTGATCTTTTCCGCGGTGGAGAACCCCGGCTGCAGGATGAACTGCAACACGTCATGGTCGCTGATCTCTTGATCAGCGGCGAGCAGGCCGCGCTTGATCGCCTTGCGCCGTACCGCATCCAGAGACACGCCGGCACCGTCGTCGCGCAGGTCAAAGACGATATCGCCGCCTTCGTGGGTCAGGTCCAGGGTGACGCGGCCCTTCTCGGGCTTGCCGGCCAGCAGCCGCGCCTCGCGGGACTCCAGGCCGTGATCGACGGCGTTGCGCAGCATATGTTCCAGCGGCGCGACCATGCGCTCCAGCACGTTGCGGTCCATCTCGCCCTCGGCATTGCCGACCACGAATTCCACGTCCTTGCCCAACTCCTGCGCGACCTGGCGCACGATGCGCTTGAGGCGTGGCAGCATGCGTTCAAAGGGCACCATGCGCGTTCGCATCAGGCCTTCTTGCAATTCGGTGTTGATGCGCGCCTGTTGCTGCAACAGGTCGTGGGCATCCTGGTTGCGGCGTTCGAGGGTTTCCTTGAGGTCGAGCAAGTCGGAGGCAGACTCGAACAACGCCCGGGACAGTTGCTGCAACTGTGAATGACGGTCCATTTCCAGCGGGTCGAATTCGTCATAGTCCAAGCGCTCGGCTTCGGCCTGCTGACGGCTGAAGAGGCGGCCCTGGGTTTCGCTGTCGAGCCGACGCAGTTGGTCGCGCATGCGCTCGAGGGTGGTTTCCACTTCGTTGAGGGCAACCTGCGCGTCGTTGACCTGCTGTTCGATTCGGCCACGGAAGATCGAGGTTTCACCGGCCAGGTTGACTAGGTCGTCCAGCAGGTCGGCGGAGATTTTCACCATGTCGGCCGTCGGTTCGACAGCCGCTTCGGCCTTGCCCGTCACCAACGCCACCGCCGCCACCGGCTCATCGCTGGGGTGGACCAGGCTCTTGATGCGCTCGATGAGTTTGTCCACCGAGCCCACCGGCAAGCCCGCCGCCACCGCATCGATCATCTGCGCCAGGCGGTCGTGACAACCTTGCAGCAAGGCGAACAACTCAGAAGACGCCACGAGCAAACCGGAGGACAAGCCTTCGTAGAGAAACTCCAGCTCATGGGCCAAGTCGCCGATCGGGCCGATCTCGACCATGCGCGCACCGCCCTTGAGGGTGTGCAGGTCGCGCAGCAGGGTTTCGACTTCCTGGCGGTTATGGGGCTCAGCCTGCCAGCGCAGCAACGCCGCGCCCGAGCTGTCGAGAATGTCGGCAGCTTCTTCGAGGAAGATATCCAGCAATTCAGGGTCGATGCCCAAGGTATGCGCGGCCGCGACCGGCGCCGTGGGCGAACCGCTGTGGCGCAACGCCCGGACTTTGGCGATCAACTCACTGGAATCGCTCAGCGCCTGATGCTCTTGCAACTGGTCCAACTGCAACGCCAAGTGCTCATGACTGGACATCAGTACCTGGGACAGCTCGCCGGAATAGCTGTAGCGGCGGTCCGCCAGGCCTTCGTAAAGGCCTTCCAGCTCGTAGGCAAGGTCGCCGACCGGCCCGATCTCGGCCATGCGCGCGCCGCCCTTGAGGGTGTGCATATCGCGCTGCAACGAGGTCAACGGCGCTACGCCCTCGGGTTCCAGCAACCAGCGCTTGAGGGATTGCCCGGCGCTGTCGAGGATATCCACGGCTTCTTCGAGGAAGATCTCGACGATCTCATCATCTACCACCGCGTGCCGATCCAGCCGGGCCGTCGCGGCGCCCAGTTCGGAGATGCTCAGCGCACGGCTGCCGTCGCTTTTGATCAGGCCGGTGGCGGACGGATCGAGGGCGCCATCCAGCAGCTCGCGCAAGGCTTGCATGCGCGTCGGGGCCGGGCTGATTTCCTGACCGGCGGCCAGTTCGTCGAGCATGTTGATCAGCGCTTCGTGGGCCTGTTCGGCCTCCTGGAAAAACCGCTCGCTGACCGCCAGGCTGCTTTCTTCCACGGCGCCGTAAAGGTCGAGCAGGGCTTCGCACAGTTCGTCGATGGCGTGCAGGTCGGCGAGGTGCGCGCCCTGCCCCAGGGTAGTCAATTCATCCAGCAGCGCAGTCAGTTCCTGGCGTTCGCCGGGGTGTTGTTGCCAGCGGCGCAGCAGGCTTTCGGCGTCGAGCAGGATGTCCATGCCCTGGGCCAGGAAGTTGTTGATCAACTGCGGATCACGCTTGATCCGCAGCCCGGTGCTCGGCGCTTCGAGCTGGGCTTGAAGCTGCTGATCGAGCAGGCTTTGGGTGCGACCGATCAGGTCGGCGGCCCCTTGGATCGGCATCAGCGGGTCGCCGTTCAACTGGCGCAAACCCCGTTGGAACAGGCCCTCGGCCTCCAGCAGCAGTTCCACTTCATCCAGGTCCAACGGCAGGCGGTGGGCCTTGTACTCGCGGGTCAGGTGATCGAGCGGGCGCGCCAGTTCGGCGATTGGCAGCACGCCGGCCATGTAAGCGCTGCCTTTGAGGGTGTGCAAGGCGCGTTGCAGCTCATCGCTGACTTGCAGCGGCACATGCTCGGCGGCCTGACGCAGGAAATGGTTGAGGCTGTCGAGGTGGCTCTGGACTTCGTTGCGGAAGATCTCCAGCAGCATCGGGTCATGGGGTTCGGCAGCCGCCACGGCAGTGCCGCTGGCCAACGCGTGGGCGCGCGCGGCCAGGGCGTCGACCGCGTCCCGCTGGCGCTGGGCACCGGCGGCGAAGTCGGCGATCAGTTCCGGCAGCAGGGCCACTGCTTCATCCAGCACCTGTTGCACCTCGGGGCCGGCGGCCACGCTGCGCTCCAGCACGCGGTTGAGCAGGTTCTCGACGGCCCAGGCCAGTTCCGCCAGCACCAGGGCCCGCACCATGCGGCCGCTGCCTTTGAGGGTGTGGAAGGCTCGGCGCATTTCGCCGAGGGCGGTTTTATCGACGCCGCTCGGTAGATGGTGGTGCAGCACCTCGAGGACTTCGGCGGTCTCTTCGAGGAACACTTCACGCAGTTCGTCGTCGATCGGCTCTTCACCGGCCGGCGGCGGCAGCAGGCTGCCGGGGCGTTGCAGGGCGGGCGGGTTCAAGCGCGAAGCGGGATTGGCCAGCGCGTCGAACTGGGACTGGCTCGGCGTGCTCTCGCTCGACAGCGCACCATCCGGCGCCACCAGCGCCTGGCGCCAGGGCTTTTCGGCAGGCAGGTAACCCAGCGCGGCCAGGCCCCGGGTGGCCAGCTCCAGCACCCGTTCGCCAGCGGCGTCGGGGTCTTGGAGCATGCGTTCCAGGTAGTACTCCAGGCCGCTGATCACGTCGGCGAAATGCTCCAGCTGCTCTGCGGACGGCACTGCGTCGTTGATCATCAGTTGTTCATCGACGTAATCGGTGCAACCGCGCATCAGGCTCGCTGCGCGTGGCAGTGGAATCATCGCCAGGGCGCCGCGCACCTGGCTCAACAGCTCCGGCAGGGACTCCAGGCGCTGGCGCTCCCACTGGGCGTCGATGCAGTCGATCACCAGCTCTTTGGCTTGCTTGAGGCACTGGCAGGACTCGCGGATCACCAACTGATGAATCTGCGTCAGGTCGGTGGTGGGCAGGCGGCTTTCTTCGCGGTTTTCCGGCTCGACCGTGCCCGCCATCCCGGCCAGCGTGGCTTCGACGTAGAGCAACGCGCCAGCGACATCCATCAGCACCGCATCGTTGGGTTCGCGCTGGCCCTGGGCCAGGCTCAACACCACCGCAAGCTGGTCGATGATGACTTTGCGCGGCTGGCCAAAGCCCAGCACCGCAAGGGTATCGGCGATTTGCCGCAGCGGCGCCAACAGCGCATCGAGGTCGCTGGTGTGTTGACGGTCGCTGCGCACGAACAGGTCGAGGCGTTCCTTGACCCGCACCAGCTCCTCGCACAACGCGCCGAGCACCGAGCCCATCGCATTGCGGTCCGGCCCGGCCAGACGCGCCCGTTCGGCATCGACCACGGCGCTGTCGGGCAAGGCTTCATCGAGGCCGTAGCGTTCTTTCAGGCTTTGCATGCGCGGCGTTGGCCGGGTGACTTTGGCGACGTAGAACAGCAGGCTCTTGAGCAGTTCATCCGGCGCCGGCTGGTTGATGCCGCCAATGCCCTGGACTAGCAGGCGCTTGAGTTGCTTGTCGCTGGCCTTGAGCAGGCTGCGCAGCGCCGGGCTGTTGGCGATCACGCCGGTCAACATGCCCTCGACCAGCGCCGAGGTAACTTGCCACAGCGGCAACAGCGGCGCGCCCTGGCACAGCGCTTCGAGGCGGGCGAAGACCCGCGCCATGTCTTCCAGGTTGCTCGGGCCGTGATCTTCGCGCAGCAACCCGGCCAGAGCTTGTTGCAGCAGCAGGTGCCACTGGCGCACCTGCTCGTTCAGGTCGGGCGGCGCACGTTGCGCCAGCGTTTCTTCGGACAACGGCGCAATCGACAGCAGTTGCGGGCTGAACAGGCTGGTTTCGGACAACAGGCTTTCGCCGCGCGCACTGCGCAGGTCGTTGAGCAGCGGCAACACCACCAGCGGCAAGTCGCGGCGCGCGCTGTGGATGCGGTCCAGGTACAGCGGCAATTGGCCGAGGGCTTGTTGTAGCAGGCGGATGCTTTCATCGCGCTGGCTGACGCGCCCGGCCTGCAGGGCCAGAGCCAGGGCTTCGATTTCTTCGGCGAGCAGCGCCGCGCCGTAGAACTCGACCATTTGCAAAGCGCCATGCACTTGATGGATGCACGCCAGGCAGTCGCCGAGGGTGTCGTTGTCGGTGGTTTCGACAAACGCGTCCAGCGCCGAACGGGCCTGTTTCAGGGTTTCGGCAATGTCGCCCTTGACCCATTCGAGGGCCACGTAGTCGTGCCGATCAACCATAACTGCTCCGCTTAGAATTCATGAGTTGCTGGTGTTCTTGAAACAAAGAGCAAGCTCCCTCCCACATTTGGATTGCATTTCAATCATCAGCCTGCTTAGCAGCCGGGAGGGTGAAGCCCGATACTGAGCGGCGCAACTGGCTGGCCATTTTCGCCAGGTTGCCGATGCTCTCGGCGGTGGCGGTCGAGCCCGATGAGGTCTGGCTGGTGATCTGCTGGATGACGTTCATGGTCAGCGAGATCTGCCCCGCCGACGACGTCTGTTGCTGCGCCGCGTTGGAAATACTCTGGATCAGCGCCGCCAGGGTTTTCGACACGCCTTCGATCTCTTCCAGCGCCACCCCGGCGTCCTGGGCCAGCCGTGCGCCGCGCACCACTTCGGTAGTGGTCTGTTCCATCGAGATGACGGCTTCGTTGGTGTCGGCCTGGATCGCCCGCACCAGGGTTTCGATCTGCCGCGTGGCCGCCGAGGAGCGCTCGGCCAGGCGTTGCACTTCATCGGCAACCACCGCGAAGCCGCGCCCGGCATCCCCGGCCATGCTTGCCTGGATCGCGGCGTTGAGCGCAAGGATGTTGGTCTGGTCGGCGATGTCATCGATCAGGCTGACAATGTCGCCGATCTCCTGGGACGACTCGCCCAGGCGCTTGATGCGCTTGGCGGTGTCCTGGATCTGCTCGCGAATGTTGTCCATGCCGTGGATGGTGTTGTGTACCACTTCATTGCCCTTGTTGGCGATTTCCACCGAGCGCTCGGCCACCGCCGAGGATTCAGCCGCGTTCGCCGACACCTGATCGATCGACTGGGCCATCTGCTTGATCGCGGTGGAGGCCTCGGCGATCTGCTGGGCCTGATGCTCCGAGGCCTGCGCCAGGTGCATGGCGGTGGCCTGAGTGTCCTGCACCGCGCCGGCGACCTGGCCGGCGGTGAGGTTGATGGTAGCGACAAGGTCGCGCAGTTGGTCCACGGAATAGTTGATGGAGTCGGCGATGGTGCCGGTGAAGTCTTCAGTCACCGAGGCCGTCACGGTGAGGTCGCCGTCGGCCAGGTCTTCGATTTCATCCAGCAGGCGCATGATCGCGTTCTGGTTGCGCTCGTTCTTCTCGGCGGTTTCCCGCAGTTGCTGGTTGGTGGCGCGGACCATCACCAGGCCGATCAGGATGATCGAGGCCAGCGCCAGCAAGCCCAGCACATAGCCGCCGATCGTGTCGAAACTGCGCCCGCTGGCGAGGTTTTCAAAGCCGGTGGCCAGGTGCGAGGCTTCATCGAGCAGGGTTTGCGAGAGGTTGAAAATATTGCTCGCCGAGGCCCGGACCTGGAACAGTTGCGGCGAGGTTTCGAGGATCTCGTCCACGGAGCCGGAGACAAACTCGAACAGCTCGGCGATTTCCGCCAGGCGCGCCCGTGCGTCGTGGTCCTCGACCTGGGTGATGCGCAGCCCGGGGTTGCCCTGGAGCATGCCGGTGAGCACCTGGCCGAAGCGGTTGGCATCGCGGCCAAAGGCATCGGCGGCCTGCGCGGCGGTTTCGTCACCGGCCAGCACGGTGTTGACCGCCCCCAGGATCCGCTCGGCCAGCAGCGACTGGCGCTGGGCCAAGGCCACCTGGCTGGCCGGGGCGCCGCGTTGCAGCAGAATATCCACGACCTTTTCCGATTCCATCTGCAGTTGCGGCACGGTTTCGGCCAGGGTCGCGGCAACTTGATGCAACGACAGCACGGTCTGTTCGCTGGCGAGGATCGCGTCGGTGTTTTTCAGCAGCGCTTCCCAATCGGTCTGCACCGCCCGCATCTCTGCACGTACCGCACTGGGCGCGGCGGGCAGGCCGGTGTCCGGGTCGCCCTTTTTCAGGTAACCCCAGCGCCGGGCAAAGTCATTGCGCGCCTCCGCCAGCAACTTGAACGCCGCGGCCTTGCCGGCGGCGGCTTCGGTGGCGTTCTTGGCGATACGCTGGGACAGCACCCGCAACTCGCCGGCGTGGCCGATGTACTGCTTGTCGTAGGTGGACTGGGTGTTGAGGTACGCGAAGTTGGCGAACAGCAACATGATGAACACGATCAGCGCAATAAACAGCACGATGATCTGCGAGCGGCTGCGTGAGCCTGCCTGGGGTTTGGGCGTGGTAGCGGTGGTCATGCGGCAACATCCATGAAGCCAGGGGCCTGGGCCAGAGCGAAGGGGCTGAAGACCTGCCACTGCTGATCAGCGTCGAACCGGCCACTGATAAAGGGCACGCCGGGGGTGGCGCTGGGCAACAAGGCGTCTTGTGCGAAATGCTGCATACCCACCACCTCGTCCACCAGCAGCCCGATAAATATGTCCTGGTATTCCACGACCAATACCCGCCGCTGCTTGTCTGCCTTGGACAGCGCATGGCCGAGGAACCCGCCGAGATCCATCACCGGCAGCAGGCGCCCACGCAGGTTAGCGACTCCTCTGATCCAGGTCTTGACCCCAGGCATTAAAGTGCAGCGCGGCTCATGCAGCACTTCGGCGACTTCGCGCATGGGCGCGACAAACCACTGTTCGCCCACGCGAAAGCCGATCCCGCTCCAGCCTTGCAGGCGGGTTTCCTGGGACGGCAGGTCAGCGGCCAGCAGGCGACAGCGGCGGTCGATGTCCAGCAGCAGCTCGAAGGCGGTTAGCGACTCGGTCATGATGGCGTGCCGTCAGCGGGCCAAGACCTTGTTCAGGGTGGCGATCAGCGTGGCTTCGTCCACCGGCTTGGTCAGGTAATCCTTGGCGCCCTGGCGCGCGCCCCAGATTTTGTCGGTTTCCTGGTCCTTGGTGGTGATGATGATGATCGGGATGCCATTGGTTTCCCGCTCCTTGGACAGCTGGCGGGTGGCCTGGAAGCCATTGAGGCCCGGCATCACGATGTCCATCAAGACCGCGTCGGGCTTTTCCTGGCGGGCCAGGGCCACGCCGTCGGCACCGTTTTCCGCTTTCAAGACCTGATGACCGTGCTTTTCCAGCATGCCGGTCAGTTTGTACATTTCGGTCGGCGAATCGTCGACGATCAGAACACGTGCCATGGTTTTCCCCACTACATTGGAAGACGCACGCCCTTGTGAGGTTGCGTCAGTGTGCTTGTTCTACTGCGGCGAAACCCGGCACGTAGGCCTTGATCGCGCCCAGCAGTTCTTCCTTGCTGAAAGGCTTGGTCAAAAACTGATCGACACCGACGATACGCCCCTTGGCCTTGTCGAACAGGCCGTCCTTGGAAGACAGCATGATCACCGGGATCGACTTGAACGCCGGGTTGTTCTTCACCAGGGCGCACGTCTGATAGCCATCCAGGCGCGGCATCATGATGTCGACAAAGATAATGTGCGGGTGATGATCCACAATCCGGGCCAGGGCATCGAAACCATCGATGGCCGTGATGACATCGCAGCCCACGTTCTTCAACAGGGTTTCGGCGGTGCGGCGGATCGTTTTCGAATCGTCGATCACCATCACTCTCAAGGCGTTGGAATGCTGTTCCATATCTGCTCTACCATCGCCACAGCGAATCGATTTTCGGTGTGTACGGCCTGATACTGCCCAGGATGAGCGTCACAAGCCTTGGAATTCAGGGGCTGCTGCGCCGTGGCAGTCTTTTTAGCACAGTCTCGTGGAGCAATCTATCGAGCGACCCGCCAGGTGGTTTTTCCTTGACCCACAACAGTCGCAGCGCCACTCTGACGCCACTTTTATGCGCCCTAATTTGCTAGAGGAAATCCCCCATGAGCGTTCGCGTCGGCATTGTCATGGACCCTATCGCCAGCATTTCCTATAAAAAGGACAGCTCGCTGGCCATGCTCCTGGCCGCCCAGGCCCGCGGCTGGAGCCTGTTCTATATGGAACAGCGCGACCTTTACCAGGGCGACGGCGAGGCGCGTGCGCGGATGCGTCCGCTTGAGGTGTTCGCCAACCCTGAAAAGTGGTTCGAGCTGCAAGACGAAATCGACAGCCCCCTGAGCGACCTGGACGTGATCCTGATGCGCAAGGACCCGCCGTTCGACATGGAATTCGTCTACTCCACCTACCTGCTGGAGCAGGCCGAGCGCGCCGGCGTGCTGATCGTCAACAAGCCGCAGAGCCTGCGCGACTGCAATGAGAAGCTGTTCGCCACGCTGTTCCCGCACTGCACGCCGCCGACCGTGGTCAGCCGCCGCGCCGATGTGCTGCGCGAATTCGCCGCCAAGCACGGCGATGTGATCCTCAAACCGCTGGACGGCATGGGCGGCACCTCGATCTTCCGCCACCGCGCTGGCGACCCGAACCTGTCGGTGATCCTCGAAACCCTGACCGCCCTGGGCACCCAGCAGATCATGGGCCAGGCTTATCTGCCGGCGATCAAGGACGGCGACAAGCGCATCCTGATGATCGACGGCGAACCGGTGGATTATTGCCTGGCGCGCATCCCGGCAGCCGGCGAGACCCGCGGCAACCTGGCGGCCGGCGGTCGTGGCGAAGCCCGGCCTTTGTCGGACAAGGACCGCTGGATTGCTTCCCAGGTCGGCCCGACCCTGCGGGAAAAAGGTTTGCTGTTCGTAGGCCTCGACGTAATTGGTGAACACCTCACCGAAATCAACGTCACCAGCCCGACCTGTATTCGCGAGATCGACAATGCATTTGGCACGAACATCGGCGAAATGCTGATGGCCGCGATTGAGCGCAAGCTACAAGCCAAGTGACATAGAACAGCCGGACACCCGCCAACATTGCGTTATCATGCGCCACCTGTGAAACACGCGATGTTGGTTTTATTGTCATGACACTCCCGTCCGATCTGCCCTTCGAACCCTCCCCCAGCGGCGTGCGCCCGGCTGATCGGCTCGGATTTACCCTGTTTCTCGCGGCATTGATCCACCTGGCGCTGATCCTCGGCGTGGGTTTCACCATGGTCGAACCCAAGCAAATCACCAAGACCCTGGAAATCACCCTCGCCACGTTCAAGAGCGAAAAGAAGCCCGAGAAGGCCGATTTTCTCGCCCAGGACAATCAGCAGGGCAGCGGCACGCTGGACAAGAAAGCCGTGCCCAAGACCACCGAAGTGGCGCCGTTCCAGGACAACAAGGTAAATAAAGTCTCCCCGCCACCGACGCCCAAGCCCGAAGTCCCCCAGGCCGCGCCCAAGCCTGTGGTGACCACCGTCGCGCCGAAACCGCAAAAAGCCGCGACCCAGCGCGAGAAAACCAAGACCGAACCGCGACCCGAGCCCGTCAAGCCGACGCCGACCTTCGACAGCTCGCAGCTCTCCGACCAGATCTCCAGCCTCGAAGCCGAACTGGCCAATGAGCAACAGCTGTACGCCAAGCGCCCGCGCATCTACCGCCTGAACGCGGCGTCCACCATGCGCGACAAAGGCGCCTGGTATAAGGACGAGTGGCGCAAGAAGGTCGAACGCATCGGCAACCTCAACTACCCGGACGAGGCCCGCCGCCAGCAGATTTATGGCAATTTGCGCTTGCTGGTGTCGATCAACCGCGACGGCACGTTATATGAAGTGCAGGTACTCGAATCGTCCGGCCAGCCGCTGCTGGACCAGGCCGCCCAGCGCATCGTGCGCCTGGCCGCGCCCTTTGCGCCGTTCAGCGGCGACTTGAATGACGTGGACCGCCTGGAAATCATCCGCACCTGGCGGTTTGCCAAGGGCGATCGCCTGTCCAGCAACTGATAACCCCAATCAACACCAATCACTGTAGGAGCGAGCTTGCTCGCGAAAAACTTGAGAGCGACGCGGTTCTACCTGGAGCACTTCGTTATCGTTGGCGTTTTTCGCGAGCAAGCTCGCTCCTACAGAAAAGGCGACGGCGCTGTATTCGGATCACTCCCAGCTTGTCAGTTCGCCCCTCCAACGCCACACTAGCGGACATGAAAAATGTCAGCCCGACCTACCTCAAGCACCAATTCCTGATCGCCATGCCCCATATGGCCGACCCGAACTTTGCGCAGACCTTGACCTACATTGTCGAGCACACGGCCAATGGTGCCATGGGGTTGGTGGTGAACCGCCCGCAAGAGCTGAACCTGGCCGATATCCTCGAGCAACTGCGCCCGGAGATCGACCCGCCAGCCCGCTGCCAGGGCGTGCCGATCTATATCGGCGGGCCGGTGCAGACCGATCGCGGCTTTGTGCTGCACCCGACCGGGCCGAAATTCCAGGCCACGGTGGACCTCGACGGCGTGTCGCTGTCCACATCCCAGGATGTGTTGTTCGCCATCGCCGACGGCGTCGGCCCCGAACAGAGTGTGATCACCCTCGGCTACGCTGGCTGGGAAGCCGGGCAACTGGAGGCCGAGCTGGCCAGTAACGCCTGGCTGACCTGCCCCTACGATGCCGACATTCTGTTCAACACTGCCGCCGAACTGCGCCTGGACGCGGCCGCGGCCAAGCTGCGGGTCAACCTCAGCCTGCTGACCAGCCAGGCGGGGCACGCCTGATGGCCTTGCGTCTGATCCTCGGTTTTGACTACGGCACCAAACAGATCGGCGTCGCTGTCGGCCAGGTCATCACCGGCCAGGCCCGCGAGCTGTGTACCTTGAAAGCCCAGAACGGCATACCGGACTGGAACCAGGTCGAAGCCCTGATCAAGGAGTGGAAGCCCGACGCGGTGGTGGTCGGCCTGCCCTTGAACATGGACGGCACCCCCAGCGACATGTGCCTGCGCGCCGAAAAGTTCGCGCGCCGCCTCAACGGCCGCTACAACCTGCCCTTTTATACCCACGACGAGCGCCTGACGACCTTCGAAGCCAAGGGTGAGCGCCGCGACCGTGGCGGGCAGAAAGGCAGCTACCGCGACAACCCGGTGGACGCCATCGCCGCGGCCTTGCTGTTGCAGGGTTGGCTGGATGAAAACACCGCGTTATTTGAATCCTGACTGACGCGGCTTGCCGCGTCTTTTTACGTTTGAGCCCGGTCCTTGCTGGCAAACCCTGCCGCGCAAGGCCTTGAAGGAGCGACCATGAGCCTGCCAAACCCCGCCGAACTGATCAGCCAGATGGCGATTCGCCTCAAGGCCCACCTGAAACACCGTGGCATCAGCGAGCCGCGCTTCATCGGCATTCGCACGGGTGGCGTGTGGGTGGCCCAGGCGCTGCTGCAAGAGCTGGGCAACGATTCGCCGCTGGGTACGCTGGATGTGTCCTTCTACCGCGACGACTTCAGCCAGAACGGCCTGCACCCGCAAGTGCGCCCGTCGGCCCTGCCGTTCGAGATCGAAGGCCAGCACCTGGTGCTGATCGATGACGTGCTGATGAGCGGCCGCACCGTCCGCGCCGCGCTGAACGAGCTGTTCGACTACGGCCGCCCCGCCAGCGTGACGCTGGTCTGCCTGCTGGACCTGGACGCCGGCGAGCTGCCGATCAGCCCGGATGTGGTCGGCGCGACCCTGTCGCTTTCAGCCCAGCAGCGGGTAAAATTGTCCGGTCCCACGCCGCTCGTACTCGAACTGCAAGACCTTGCCCTTTAACCCGCCTTGTAAAGAGTCCCCGCGATGACGCCTCTAGATGCCAAGCGCCCGCTGCAGCTCAATGCTCAGGGCCAGCTGCAACACTTCTTGTCCCTCGACGGTTTGCCCCGCGAACTGCTCACCGAAATCCTCGACACCGCCGACTCGTTCCTCGAAGTCGGTGGCCGCGCGGTGAAGAAGGTCCCGCTGCTGCGCGGCAAGACCATCTGCAATGTGTTCTTCGAGAACTCCACGCGCACCCGCACCACCTTCGAACTGGCGGCCCAGCGCCTGTCGGCCGACGTGATCACGCTGAACGTGTCGACCTCCTCGGCGAGCAAGGGCGAGACCCTGCTCGACACCCTGCGCAACCTCGAAGCGATGGCCGCCGACATGTTCGTGGTGCGCCACGGCGACTCCGGCGCCGCGCACTTCATCGCCGAGCACGTCTGCCCGCAGGTGGCGATCATCAACGGCGGCGACGGCCGTCACGCCCACCCGACCCAGGGCATGCTCGACATGCTCACCATCCGTCGGCACAAAGGCAGCTTTGAAAACCTCTCGGTGGCCATCGTCGGCGACATCCTGCACTCGCGGGTAGCGCGCTCGAACATGCTGGCCCTGAAAACCCTGGGTTGCCCGGATATCCGCGTGATCGCGCCGAAAACCCTGCTGCCGATCGGCATCGAGCAATACGGCGTGAAGGTCTACACCGACATGACCGAAGGCCTCAAGGATGTGGACGTGGTGATCATGCTGCGCCTGCAACGCGAACGCATGTCCGGTGGCCTGTTGCCGAGCGAAGGCGAGTTCTACCGCCTGTTCGGCCTGACCACCACGCGCCTGGCCGGAGCCAAGCCGGATGCCATCGTGATGCACCCGGGGCCGATCAACCGAGGGGTGGAGATCGAATCGGCGGTGGCCGACGGCAACCAGTCGGTGATTCTCAACCAGGTGACCTACGGCATCGCCATACGCATGGCGGTGCTGTCCATGGCCATGAGCGGGCAAACCGCGCAACGTCAATTCGAGCAGGAGAAGGCCCAGTGAAGCTCAGCATTCTCGGCGCCCGCGTCATTGATCCGGCCAGTGGCCTGGATCAAGTCACCGATCTTCATCTGGAAGCCGGCAAGATCATCGCCATCGGCGCTGCGCCCGCTGGCTTCAGCGCCAGTGAGACCCTCGACGCCAAGGGCCTGGTGGCCGCGCCTGGCCTGGTCGACCTGAACGTCGCCCTGCGCGAGCCGGGTTACAGCCGCAAAGGCAACATCACCAGCGAAACCCGCGCCGCCGCCGCCGGTGGCGTCACCAGCCTGTGCTGCCCGCCGCACACCAAGCCGGTGCTGGACACCTCAGCCGTGGCCGAGCTGATCCTCGACCGCGCCCGCGAAGCCGGCAATTGCAAAGTGTTCCCCATCGGCGCCCTGAGCAAAGGCCTGGAAGGCGAGCAACTGGCCGAACTGATTGCGCTGCGCGATGCCGGTTGCGTGGCCTTCGGCAACGGCCTGGAGAGTTTCCGCAGCACCCGCACGCTGTGCCGTGCCCTGGAATACGCGGCCACCTTCGACCTGACGGTGATCTTCCACTCCCAGGACCGCGACCTGGCCGAAGGCGGCCTGGCCCATGAAGGCGCCGTGGCCAGCTTCCTCGGCCTGCCGGGCATCCCGGAGACCGCGGAAACCGTGGCCCTGGCCCGCGATCTGCTGCTGGTGGAACAAAGCGGCGTGCGCGCGCACTTCAGCCAACTGACCAGCGCCCGCGGCGTGGCCCTGATCGCCCAGGCCCAGGCCCGCGGCTTGCCGGTGACGGCGGACGTGGCGCTGTATCAGTTGATCCTGACGGACGAGGCGCTGATCGACTTCTCCAGCCTGTATCACGTACAACCGCCGCTGCGCACCCGTGCCGACCGCGAGGGTTTGCGTGCGGCGGTGAAGTCCGGTGTGGTGTCGGCGATTTCCAGCCATCACCAGCCCCACGAGCGCGATGCCAAGCTGGCACCGTTCGGCGCGACCGAGCCGGGTATCAGCAGCGTCGAGCTGTTGCTGCCGTTGGCGATGACGCTGGTGGAGGATGGCTTGCTCGACCTGCCGACGCTGCTGGCGCGCCTGAGTGCAGGCCCTGCCGAAGCCTTGCGCCTGCCGGCGGGTAAGTTGGCGGTGGGGGCGGCGGCAGACCTGGTGCTGTTCGATCCGGCCAGCTCGACGATTGCCGGCGAGCACTGGCTGTCCAAGGGCGAAAACTGCCCGTTCATCGGCCATAGCCTGCCGGCGAGCGTGCGCTACACCCTGGTGGACGGACGCATCAGCTACCAGGCCTGATACAAGTCTGGAGTGAGCACAGTCAATGTGGGAGGGGGCTTGCCCCCGATAGCAGTGGGTCAGCTACAGATAAGCTGACTGGTCCACCGCCATCGGGGGCAAGCCCCCTCCCACATTGGGTTCTCTATAGAGCTTGAGAGATCAGCGCCCGCCTCTTAGCTCGGCGTTACGGATCGATATCTGCGTATTCAACGTCCAGAAGTCATACAGCACCCCCACCAGGAACAGGCCGCCGGTCAGCAGGTACAGCAGGCCGGTGATCCATTTGCCCTGGTACATCCGGTGTACACCGAACACCCCGAGAAACGCCAACAGAATCCAGGCCACGTTGTATTCGATCGGGCCGGCGGTAAAACGCAGGTCGGCTTCACGGTCCATCGCCGGAATCAGGAACAAGTCGATCAGCCAGCCGATCCCCAGCAAGCCCAACGTGAAAAACCAGATCGTCCCGGTGACGGGTTTGCCGTAATAGAAGCGATGCGCCCCGGTAAAACCAAAAATCCAGAGCAGGTAACCGATCACCTTGCTGTGGGTGTCTTGCTGCGAAACATCCTGTCGATAGGTGTTCATGGCGTACCTCTTTTGCTGCGATAGATAAATTTTTTCACTTTCTTTGTGACTTTTTTACATGCGCCCGACGTATGGCCGATGGTATCTTCGCTCCCCTGAAAGCCTGATGCCACCTGACTTGTGTAGGACAATTGCGGCGATTCGTCGCGTATTTCCTGAGTTTGACCCCAAGGTTCAGTCGACAAACGGCCTGAGAACGACACAAAAAGCTGTTATAAAGTTGCGCGCAAACCCATAAGAGCCACGCCTAATGCGACCATTTTTCAAGACATGGCTAACCATTTGCCTATTAATGCCACTGGCCGCCCACGCCACCAATCGTGAGCAACGACTTCCTAACGTCAACGGCTTCACCCCGAAAGTCCACAGCACACCCAGCACGGCCAAATCCGTAAAGCCTACCGTCAGCCGCCCGACTCAACTGAGCAAGGCCCACGGTAAGGCAACACCCGGCCTGATGGCGGGTAACACCAAGCAAAGCAGCACCGTCCTCAGCCGCGCCGTGAATGTGCTCGGTACACCTTATCGTTGGGGCGGCAGCAGCCCAAGTAAAGGGTTCGACTGCAGCGGCCTGGTAAAATATGCATTCAACGACGTTGCCGCGGTGGATTTGCCACGCACCTCCAACGCCATGGCCGCCGGCCACGGGCAGAAGGTTGACCGCAAGGACTTGAAGCCGGGCGACCTGCTGTTCTTCAAATTGAAGAGCCGCCGGGTTAACCACGTTGCCATCTACCTGGGCAACGACCGCTTTATCCACGCACCGCGTCGCGGCAAGTCGGTCAGCATCGATACCCTGAAGAAGCCGTTCTGGGACAAGAACTACGTGATCGCCAAGCGGGTTCTGCCGAAAGAACAGAACAACCTGCGGATCGTCCAACGCTGATCTGACGCTGGAATACAGTACCCATGTGGGAGGGGCTTGCCCCTCCCTCATTTGATTTCATTGCCCACAAGTCTCATATGTCTGTAGGCACCCTCGCCTTCTCCCGCGCCGCCTCCCGGCTGATCACGCCCTGCGTGACCAAGGCCTTCAAGCGCATATCCAACGTCTGCATCCCCGATGCGCCACCGGTCTGAATCGCCGATACGATCTGCGCCACCTTGTCTTCGCGGATCAAATTGCGAATGGCGGGCGTACACAGCATGATTTCATGGGCCGCCACGCGCCCGCCGCCGATCTTCTTGACCAGCACCTGGGACACCACCGCCTGCAGCGACTCCGAGAGCATTGAGCGGACCATCGGTTTTTCTCCCACCGGAAACACGTCCACCAGGCGATCCACGGTCTTGGCCGCCGATGCGGTGTGCAGGGTGCCGAAGACCAGATGCCCGGTCTCAGCCGCCGTCAGCGCCAGGCGGATGGTTTCCAGGTCACGCAGTTCACCCACCAGGATCACATCCGGGTCTTGCCGCAGTGCCGAACGCAAGGCCGCCGAAAAACTGTGGGTGTCGCGATGCACCTGGCGCTGGTTGATCAGGGCCCGGCAGGGCTGGTGGATGAACTCGATGGGGTCTTCCAAGGTGAGGATGTGCTGGCGCCGGTGCTGGTTGAGGTGATCGATCAGCGCCGCCAGGGTGGTCGACTTGCCCGAACCCGTGGGCCCGGTCACCAGCACCAGGCCGCGCGGCAGTTCGGCGATACGTTGGAACACCGCGCCCAACCCGAGGCTTTCCAGGCTCTGGACCTGGGCGGGGATGTTGCGAAACACCGCGCCCATGCCACGCGCCTGCTGGAACACATTCACCCGGAATCGCCCGACACCGGGCAGCTCGAAGGCGAAATCCGTTTCAAGAGATGTTTCGAAATCCTTTTGTTGGTAGCGGTTGAGCAAAGGGCTGAGCAAATCCGCCACGTGCGTGGGTGACAGCACTGGCCCATCCAGGGACCAGACCTCGCCATCCATCCGCAGCATCGGTGCGAGGCCGGCCGACAGGTGCAGGTCGGAGGCGCCCCGGCGCACGCTGTGCGTGAGTAATTCAGTGATATCCATAGGGCTTTCCATTTCCAGTAGAATGCCGCGGACTCCATATCCACGGGCGCATCTTGAATGTCGACGATAGCAGACAACATTGGCCAGGTTCGCCAGCGCATCCGCGCCGCAGCCGACGCCGTGCAACGTGACGCAAACAGCATCCACCTGCTGGCCGTGAGCAAGACCAAGCCCGCGCAAGCCGTGCGCGAAGCCTATGCCGCCGGGATGTGCGATTTCGGCGAAAACTACCTGCAGGAAGCCTTGGGCAAACAGGCCGAATTAACCGACCTGCCCTTGAGTTGGCACTTCATCGGCCCCATTCAATCGAACAAGACTCGCGCGATCGCCGAGAACTTCGCTTGGGTGCATTCCGTGGACCGCCTGAAAATCGCACAACGCCTGTCCGAACAACGCCCGGCCGACCTGGCCCCGCTGAACATCTGCATCCAGGTCAACGTCAGTGGCGAAGCCAGCAAGTCCGGCTGCACGCCCGCCGACCTGCCGGCGCTGGCCAACGCGATCAGCGCCCTGCCGCGCTTGAAGTTGCGCGGTTTGATGGCGATCCCTGAACCGACCGAAGACCGCGCCGCACAGGATGCAGCGTTCGCCGCCGTCCGCGACCTGCAGGCCAGTTTGAACCTGCCGCTCGACACACTTTCCATGGGCATGAGCCACGACCTCGAGTCGGCCATCGCCCAAGGCGCCACCTGGGTGCGGATCGGTACCGCCCTGTTTGGCGCCCGCGACTACGGTCAGCCGTGAAATGGCCGACTTCCCACTGAATAAGGACCTGTCATGAGCAACACGCGTATTGCCTTTATCGGCGCCGGCAACATGGCGGCCAGCCTGATCGGCGGCCTGCGGGCCAAGGGCCTGCAAGCCCAACAGATCCGCGCCAGCGATCCGGGCGCCGAAACCCGCGCCCGCGTCAGCGCCGAACACGGTATCGACACCTTCGCCGACAACGCCGAGGCCATCCAGGGCGTCGACGTGATCGTGCTGGCGGTCAAGCCGCAAGCCATGAAGGCCGTGTGCGAAAGCCTGCGCCCGAGCCTGCAGCCGCACCAGTTGGTGGTGTCCATCGCCGCCGGCATCACCTGCGCCAGCATGAACCGCTGGCTCGGCGCCCAGCCCATCGTGCGCTGCATGCCCAACACCCCGGCGCTGCTGCGCAAAGGCGTGAGCGGTTTGTATGCCACCGCCCAGGTGAGCGCCGAACAGCGCGACCAGGCCCAGGAACTGCTGTCCGCCGTGGGCATCGCCCTGTGGCTGGAACAGGAAGAGCAACTGGACGCGGTGACCGCCGTCTCCGGCAGCGGCCCTGCCTACTTCTTCCTGCTGATCGAAGCCATGACCGCCGCCGGCGTGAAACTGGGCCTGAGCCGGGACATCGCCGAGCAACTGGCTGCGCAAACCGCCCTGGGCGCCGCGCAGATGGCCGTGACCAGCGACGTGGATGCCGCCGAACTGCGCCGCCGCGTGACCTCCCCCGGCGGCACCACGCAAGCCGCCATTGAATCGTTCCAGGCCGGGGGCTTCGAAGCCCTGGTGGAAAAAGCACTGGGTGCCGCGGCACATCGTTCGGCCGAGATGGCCGAGCAACTGGGCAAATAGTCGTCCCCAACCTGCAACTGGACTAGATAGGAATCGAACATGCTCGGAATCAATGACGCTGCCATTTTCATCATCCAGACCCTGGGCAGCCTGTACCTGCTGATCGTGCTGATGCGCTTTATCCTGCAACTGGTGCGGGCGAACTTCTACAACCCGCTGTGCCAGTTCGTGGTGAAGGCCACCCAGCCGCTGCTCAAGCCCCTGCGCCGGGTAATCCCGAGCCTGTTCGGGCTGGACATGTCCTCGCTGGTGCTGGCGCTGCTGCTGCAGGTCCTGCTGTTCGCGGTGATCCTGATGCTCAACGGCTACCAGGCCTTGACCCTCCTGCTGCTGCCATGGGCGCTGATCGGGGTTTTCTCGCTGTTTTTGAAGATCCTCTTCTGGTCGATGATCATCAGCGTGATCCTCTCGTGGGTCGCACCCGGCAGCCGCAGCCCTGGGGCCGAGCTGGTCGCGCAGATCACCGAACCGGTGCTGGCGCCGTTCCGCCGGTTGATCCCCAACCTGGGCGGTCTGGACATCTCGCCGATCTTCGCGTTTATCGCGATCCAGCTCCTGCAAAGCTGGGTGATCCCGCGCCTGGCGTTCTATGCATTCATGCCCAAAGAGCTGTTCGGGCTGATCTGATTCGGCCCCGCTTGCGTGTCAGGGCCGGATAACCTCCGGCCTTTGCTTGCCGCTAGGGGCAGCGGTCTTTAGACTTACGCCTCATTTAAACGAGAGCAGGGTCGATGCCAGCTGCCTTTCCCCCCGATTCTGTTGGACTGGTCGTGCCCCAAATGGCGCACTTCAGCGAACCGCTGGCCCTGGCCTGCGGACGTTCGCTGCCAGCCTACGACCTGATCTATGAAACCTACGGCCAGTTGAACGCCACGGCGAGCAACGCCGTGCTGATCTGCCACGCCTTGTCCGGCCATCATCACGCCGCGGGCTTCCACAGCGTCGACGAGCGCAAGCCCGGCTGGTGGGACAGCTGCATCGGCCCCGGCAAGCCCATCGATACCAACAAGTTCTTTGTGGTCAGCCTGAACAACCTCGGCGGCTGCAACGGCTCGACCGGCCCCAGCAGCCTCAACCCGGAAACCGGCAAGCCCTTCGGCGCCGACTTCCCGGTACTGACCGTGGAAGACTGGGTCCACAGCCAGGCGCGCCTGGCCGACCGGCTGGGCATCCAGCAATGGGCCGCCGTGATCGGCGGCAGCCTCGGCGGCATGCAGGCCCTGCAATGGACCATCACTTACCCCGATCGCGTGCGCCATTGCCTGGCCATCGCCTCGGCCCCCAAGTTGTCGGCGCAGAACATCGCCTTCAACGAAGTGGCGCGCCAGGCGATCCTGACCGACCCGGACTTCCACGGCGGCTCGTTCCAGGAAGCCGGCGTGATCCCCAAGCGCGGCTTGATGCTGGCGCGGATGGTTGGGCATATCACCTACCTGTCCGACGATTCCATGGGCGAGAAATTCGGCCGCGGCCTCAAGAGCGAGAAACTCAACTACGACTTCCACAGCGTCGAGTTCCAGGTGGAAAGCTACCTGCGCTATCAGGGCGAAGAGTTCTCCGGGCGGTTTGACGCCAACACCTACCTGCTGATGACCAAGGCCCTGGACTACTTCGACCCGGCCGCCAACTTCGACGACGACCTGGCGAAAACCTTCGAGGGCGCGTCGGCCAAGTTCTGCGTGATGTCGTTCACCACCGACTGGCGCTTCTCGCCGGCCCGCTCGCGGGAACTGGTGGATGCCTTGATGGCGGCGAAGAAAGACGTCTGCTACCTGGAAATCGATGCTCCGCAAGGCCACGACGCCTTCCTGATCCCGATTCCTCGTTATCTGCAGGCGTTCAGTAACTACATGAACCGCATAACTCTGTGAGAACGCCATGAGAGCCGACCTGGAAATCATCCAAGACTGGATACCCGCCGGCAGCCGCGTGCTCGACCTTGGCTGCGGCAATGGCGAACTGCTGAGCTGGCTGCGCGACAACAAGCAAGTCACCGGCTATGGCCTGGAAAACGACCCGGACAACATCGCCGAGTGCGTGGCCAAGGGCATCAACGTGATCGAGCAGGACCTGGACAAGGGCCTGGGCAACTTTGCCAGCAACAGCTTCGACGTCGTGGTGATGACCCAGGCCCTGCAGGCGGTGCATTACCCGGACCGCATCCTCGACGAAATGCTGCGCGTCGGCCGCCAGTGCATCATCACCTTCCCCAACTTCGGTCACTGGCGCTGCCGCTGGTACCTGGCCACCAAGGGCCGCATGCCGGTGTCGGATTTCCTGCCGTACACGTGGTACAACACGCCGAACATCCACTTTTGCACCTTCGAAGACTTCGAAGCCCTGTGTGGCGAGCGGGAAGCCAAGGTGATCAACCGCCTTGCCGTCGATCAACAGCACCGCCACGGCTGGGCGAGTAAACTATGGCCCAACCTGTTGGGTGAAATCGGGATTTACCGGGTCAGCAGCCCGGGCCTGACAGACCACAAGATCGCCGTCTAACTATTTTCGAGGAAGACGAATATGAGACGCCTGGCTGTATTTCTACTCACCGCGTGCCTGGGCGTCAGCGCCATGGCCGCCGATGCCATCGACAGTAAGCGCCAGAAGGAATTTGGCGATATCACCGTACACTACAACACCTTCACCTCCAGCTTCCTGCAACCCGATACGGCCCAGGCTGTCGGCGTGGTACGCAGCAAGAACAAGGGCTTGATCAACGTGACCGTGATCAAGGGCGTGACGCCCGTGGCCGCGCAAGTGACCGGCACGATCAAAGACCTGAGCGGCAGGAGCGAAATCCTGACGTTCAAGCAGATTACCGAAAAAGGTGCGATCTATTACCTCGCGCCCTACAACGTACCGCAACAGGAAGTGCGGGTTTTCACCATCAACGTTGAAACCGGCGGCAAGGCCCATGGTTTCCAATTCAACCAGGAACTGTTTCCGGCGGACTGATGAACCTGACTCAACTCGTGCTGGCCAGCCATAACGCCGGCAAACTCAAAGAACTCCAGGCCATGCTCGGCGAGTCCGTGCAACTGCGCTCGATCGGCGAGTTCAGCCAGGTCGAGCCCGAAGAAACGGGCCTGTCGTTCGTCGAGAACGCCATCCTCAAGGCGCGCAATGCCGCGCGCCTGTCCGGCCTGCCGGCGCTGGCGGACGACTCGGGCCTGGCGGTGGACTTCCTCGGCGGCGCCCCCGGTATCTATTCGGCGCGCTATGCCGACGGCAAAGGCGACGCGGCGAACAACGCCAAGCTGCTCGATGTGCTCAAGGACGTGCCGGATGCCGAGCGTGGCGCGCAGTTCGTCTGCGTGCTGGCCCTGGTGCGACATGCCGACGATCCGTTGCCGATCCTCTGCGAAGGCCTGTGGCACGGGCGCATCCTGCATGCGGCCAGCGGCGCGCATGGGTTTGGCTACGACCCGCTGTTCTGGGTGCCGGAGCGCGATGTCTCCAGCGCCGAACTGAGCCCGGCCGACAAAAACCAGATCAGCCACCGCGCCCGCGCCATGGCTTTGCTGCGCCAGCGCCTGGGCTTGAAATGACCCAGAACACCTCCGCGCAGCCGCTGATCCACGGCGGCGCGCAAACTCCACGGGCGGCCCTGCCCCATCTGCCGCCCCTGGCGCTGTACATCCACATCCCGTGGTGCGTGCGCAAATGCCCTTATTGCGACTTCAACTCCCACACCGCCAGCCCTGTGTTGCCGGAAGAAGAGTACGTCGATGCGCTGCTGGCCGACCTCGATCAGGACCTGCACGCGGTTTATGGCAGGGAACTGAGTTCGATCTTCTTCGGTGGCGGCACGCCGAGCCTGTTCAGTGCCGCCGCGCTGGGCCGTCTGCTCAAGGGCGTGGAAGCACGTATCCCGTTTGCCGACGACATCGAGATCACCCTGGAAGCCAACCCGGGAACGTTCGAGCAAGAGAAGTTCGTGGCGTACCGCAAGCTGGGGATCAACCGCCTGTCCATCGGCATCCAGAGCTTCCAGCAGGAAAAACTCGCGGCCCTGGGCCGTATCCACAACGGCGATGAAGCCGTGCGCGCCGCCGGCATGGCGCGCCAGGCCGGGTTCGACAACTTCAACCTGGACCTGATGCATGGCTTGCCCGATCAGTCCCTGGACGACGCTCTGAGCGACCTGCGCCAGGCCATCGCGCTCAAACCGACCCATTTGTCGTGGTACCAACTGACCCTGGAGCCCAACACCGTATTCTGGAACCAGCCGCCGACGCTGCCGGAAGACGACACCCTGTGGGATATCCAGGAAGCCGGCCAGGCGCTGCTGGCCGAACACGGTTACGCGCAATATGAAGTCTCGGCCTATGCGCAACCGGGGCGAGCGGCGCGACATAACCTCAACTACTGGAGCTTCGGCGACTTCATCGGCATCGGTGCCGGCGCCCATGGCAAGCTCAGCTACCCGGACGGGCGCATCGTCCGCACCTGGAAGACCCGCGCACCGAAGGACTACCTCAACCCGGCCAAAAGCTTCCTGGCCGGCACGAACGCGCTGACCAACGAAGAGCTGCCGTTCGAGTTCCTGATGAACGCCCTGCGCCTCACCGAAGGCGTCGAAGCCAAGCTCTACGCCGAACGCACCGGGCTGGCGCTGGCAAGCCTCGCGCAAGGCCGCACCGAGGCAGAACAAAGTGGCTTAATGCAGGTCGAACCGTCACGCCTGGCGGCGACTGACCGCGGGCAACTCTTTCTCAATGACCTGTTGCAGAAGTTTTTGAGCTGATCGCTCTTAAGGAAATCGAATGGATTTGGTACTCGACCTGCTCGCCACCGTATCCCGCTGGAGCCGCAGCAACCTGTCGGAAATCTCCCTGGCCCTCGTCGGCTGCCTGTTGGTGCTGTTCGGCGCCGACATCAAAGGCTGGGTCGAGGCCCGCCTGGGCAGCATCGCCGGCGCCTTGCGCGTACCGTTGATGGCCCTGCTGTGCATGATCGGCAGCGGCGCGGCGCTGATCTACGCCACGCCGTGGATTGTGCGGGGGCTGAGCCAGTTCAATAACTACAGCCTGGCGCCGGTATTGGTGGTGGTGCTGGTATTGATCGGCGTCGTCGCCGACCGCCGCTGATCCCAAACCCAACACAAAACCAATGTGGGAGGGGGCTTGCCCCCGATAGCAGAGTGTCAGTCAACCACTCTATGACTGACCCACCGCTATCGGGGGCAAGCCCCCTCCCACATTTTTTGACCGCATTCCAAGTTACTGGCTGATCAGTCGACTTTCTCGAACTTCAAATCCCACACCCCATGCCCCAACCGCTCGCCGCGGCGTTCGAACTTGGTGATCGGGCGCTCGGCCGGGCGTGGTACGCATTTGCCGTCTTCGGCCAGGTTGCGGTAGCCAGGGGCGACGTTCATCACTTCCAGCATGTATTCCGCATAGGGTTCCCAGTCGGTGGCCATGTGCAGGATACCGCCGACTTTCAGCTTGCTGCGTACCAGTTCCGCGAAGGACGCCTGGACGATGCGGCGCTTGTGGTGACGGCTTTTGTGCCATGGGTCGGGGAAGAACAGCATCAGGCGATCGAGGCTGTTGTCGGCGATGCAGCGGTTGAGCACTTCAATCGCGTCGCAGTCGTAGACCCGCAGGTTGGTCAAACCCTGGGTCAGCACGCCATTGAGCAGCGCGCCGACACCTGGGCGATGGACTTCCACACCGATGAAATCCTGTTCCGGCGCGGCGGCGGCCATTTCCAGCAGGGAGTGGCCCATACCGAAGCCTATTTCCAGGGAGCGCGGGGCCGAACGGCCGAACACTTGGTCATAGTCCACCGGCGCGTCGGCCAGGGGCAGGACGAACAGCGGCGTGCCTTGCTCCAGGCCCTTTTGCTGGCCTTCGGTCATGCGACCGGCGCGCATCACAAAGCTCTTGATGCGGCGGTGCTTGGACTCGTCGCCCTGTTCCACGGTGTTCGGCGTTTCGTTTGATTCAGTCATCAATGGCTCTTACTTGATCAGACCATCCAGCGGCGAGGAGGCGCTGGCGTAGAGTTTTTTCGGCATGCGCCCGGCGAGGTAGGCCAGGCGGCCCGCGACGATGGCGTGTTTCATGGCTTCGGCCATCATGATCGGCTGTTGGGCATTGGCGATGGCCGAATTCATCAGCACCGCTTCGCAGCCCAGCTCCATGGCGATGGTCGCGTCGGAGGCAGTGCCCACGCCCGCATCCACCAGCACCGGGATCTTGGCTTCTTCGAGGATGATCTGCAGGTTGTACGGGTTGCAGATCCCAAGGCCAGTGCCGATCAGGCCGGCCAGCGGCATCACGGCGATGCAGCCGATTTCGGCCAGTTGGCGGGCGATGATCGGGTCATCGCTGGTGTAGACCATCACGTCGAAGCCTTCCTTGACCAGGGTTTCGGCGGCCTTGAGGGTTTCGATCACGTTGGGGAACAGGGTTTTCTGGTCGGCCAGCACTTCCA
This sequence comes from Pseudomonas veronii, assembly GCF_002028325.1. NCBI lineage: Bacteria > Pseudomonadati > Pseudomonadota > Gammaproteobacteria > Pseudomonadales > Pseudomonadaceae > Pseudomonas > Pseudomonas veronii. The sequence goes on from NZ_CP018420.1 coordinate 6,459,348, forward strand.
GCTTCACCAGGTTGTGGCCGTCGAGCAGCTCACGGGCCAGGCGGCAGGTACGCACGGCTTCGATGGCGTCGTAGCAGCCGGCGGTGTTCGGCAGGATGGTGTAGCGGTCCGGCGGCAGGATATCCAGCAGGTTCGGTTCGCCCGGGTTCTGGCCGATGTTGGTGCGGCGCACGGCCACGGTCACAATCTCGGCGCCCGAGGCTTCGATGGCCAGGCGGGTTTCTTCCATATCGCGATACTTGCCGGTGCCTACCAGCAGACGGGACTGGTAGGTACGACCGGCCAGGACGAAGGGCTTGTCGCTACGAACGATGCTCATGGGAAATCCTCGAAGTGGGGTGAGGTTCTGCAGAATCCGGGGTGGCGCGCCTGGGCGCCGGACGACTAGCCGCCGCCGATGGCGTGGACCACTTCGACCTGGTCACCTTCGGTGAGCGCAGTCTCGACGTGTTGGCTACGCGGGACGATATCCTGGTTGAGCTCCACTGCGACGCGACGCCCGGTCAGGTCCAGACGGGTCAGCAGGGCCGCAACGGTTTCACCGTCGGGCAGTTCAAAGGGTTCGCCGTTCAACTGAATGTGCATGCCATGGGCCGCCATCGTTTTTAGGGGCAAGCATTCTAGCCCGATTGGCGTAGCTGGCCCAAGGCCCTTTGATCAGTAGCGCGCTTCAGGCCGCCTGCTGCAAGCGCCACGCCGCCAGCCCCAGGAGGAACCAACCGAGCAGAAACGCCAGGCCACCGAACGGCGTGATGATGCCGAGCTTGCTGATGCCAGTCATCGTCAGCACATACAGGCTGCCGGAGAACAGCAGGATGCCGACGACGAACGACACGCCCGCCCACGTGACCAGGCGGCCAGGCAGGTGCGCCGCGAGCAACGCCACGCCGAACAGCGCCAGGGTGTGGACCAGTTGGTAGGTCACGCCGGTATGGAAAATCGCCAGGTACTCGGCGCTCAGGCGGTTTTTCAAGCCGTGGGCAGCGAACGCACCGAGGGCGACACCGGTGAAGCCGAAAAAAGCAGCCAGCATCAGAAAGCCACGCAGCATGAGGAACTCCAGTCAGACTCATTGGGCAGGGTCTGTATAATGGCCCGCTCAACGGGTTCGGCCAAGCCATCTCTATGCTGCGTGTCCTCTTCAATCGTTTTCTCAAAGCCGTGAAATGGTTTGCCATCGGCAGTGTGTTGCTGGTGCTGCTGTTTCGTGTCGTACCGCCGCCGTTCACGGCGCTGATGGTGGAGCGCAAGATCGAATCCTGGTTTGACGGCGAACCGATTGACCTGCAGCGCACCTGGGTGCCGTGGGATGAGATCTCCAACGACCTCAAAGTGGCGGTGATGGCGGGTGAAGACCAGCGTTTCCCACAACATTGGGGCTTCGATTTCGGCGCGATCCAGGCGGCGCTCCTGCACAACGAGCGCGGCGGCTCGATCCGCGGCGCCAGTACGCTGAGCCAGCAGGTATCGAAGAACCTGTTCCTGTGGTCCGGCCGCAGTTATCTGCGCAAGGGCCTGGAGGCCTGGTTTACCGGGCTGATCGAGGTGCTGTGGCCCAAGCAGCGGATCCTTGAGGTGTACCTCAACAGCGTGGAATGGGACGAAGGGGTGTTCGGTGCGCAAGCGGCGGCGCAGCATCACTTCGGGGTGAGTGCCAAGGCGCTTTCTCGGCAGCAGGCCAGCTACCTGGCGGCGGTGCTACCCAATCCACGGGTATGGAGCGCCAGCCATCCAACGGCCTATGTGGCACGGCGGGCGGCATGGATTCGCCAGCAGATGAGCCAATTGGGTGGGGATGGCTATCTGGTTGAGTTGAACAATTCGCGCAAGGCGCCTTGGTCCGACTGACACAACACAGAAATAAATGTGGGAGGGGGCTTGCCCCCGATAGCAATGGATCAGTCACCTTGATGTCGACTGACACTCAGCTATCGGGGGCAAGTCGAATCGTCGCACCGCCCCTCCCACAGTTTTAAGCGGCGATCGACAGCTTCAGCTTGTTCATCGCGCTTTTCTCAAGCTGACGAATCCGCTCGGCCGACACGTTGTACTTCTGCGCCAGGTCGTGCAGCGTGGCTTTTTCTTCGGCCAGCCAGCGCTGGTAGAGGATGTCACGGCTGCGGTCGTCCAGCACTTCCAGCGCTTCGTGCAGGTTGTGGTTGGAGTTGTCGCTCCAGTCGGCGTCTTCCAGTTGACGCGCCGGGTCGTACCGGTGGTCTTCCAGGTAGTTGGCCGGCGATTGGAAGGCGCTGTCGTCGTCCGCTTCAGCGGCCGGGTCGAAGGCCATGTCATGGCCGGTCAGGCGGCTTTCCATCTCGCGCACTTCACGCGGCTCCACACCGAGGCTTTCGGCCACGCGGTGGACTTCTTCGTTGTTCAGCCACGCCAGGCGTTTTTTCTGGCTGCGCAGGTTGAAGAACAGCTTGCGCTGGGCCTTGGTGGTCGCGACTTTCACGATGCGCCAGTTGCGCAGGATGAACTCGTGGATTTCCGCCTTGATCCAGTGAACGGCGAACGACACCAGGCGCACACCCATTTCCGGGTTGAAGCGCTTCACTGCCTTCATCAGGCCGACGTTGCCTTCCTGGATCAGGTCAGCCTGGGCCAGGCCGTAGCCGCTATAGCTACGGGCGATATGTACGACAAAACGCAGGTGGGCGAGCACCATCTGCCGAGCCGCCCCCAAATCCTGCTCATAGTAGAGACTCTCGGCCAGTTCACGCTCCTGCTCCGGCGTCAGCAATGGAATGCTGTTGACCGTGTGCACATAGGCCTCCAGGTTCGCACCCGGGACCAAGGCATAAACAGGTTGCAAAGAAGTGGTCATACGAAAAAACCTCCGACTCACATAACTCGTGCAGTTCAGCACTGCGAAAATTGACCGGGAACCGTAGGACAAGTTCCCTAAACCACTGATACGGTCAATACAAACGAAACCACATTAATCTGACATTAACTACTTCGGTGCCAGCTCACGTAAATGCCGTGCGACCGCAATCCACGCACCGATATACCCCAACAAGACCGCGCCAAGCAAGAGCGACAGACCATCGGCGACCGGCACCCCGGCCAGGGCGAAATCACTGCCGTACAAGCCGGCAAGCCCGATGACCGCGTCGTTCAGCCAGTCCAGGCCGAACGCCAATAAGCCCCAGGACAAAATCCCCGCACCGAAGCCATAAAGCGCGCCCATGTACAGAAAAGGACGACGCACATAGCTGTCCGTGCCGCCGACCAGTTTAATCACTTCTATCTCGGTGCGACGGTTTTCAATATGAAGACGAATGGTATTACCTATCACCAAAAGTAATGCAGACACCAACAACACCGTCAGGCCGAACACAAAGCGGTCGCCCAGCTTGAGAATCGCCGCCAGGCGCTCTACCCAGACTAGATCAAGTTGCGCCTGTTGCACCTTGGGCATCTCTGCGAGTTTTTGTCGCAGGGCTTCCAGGGCCGGTTTGTCGACTTCATTCGGCGTCACCAGCACCACGCCCGGCAGCGGGTTCTGCGGCAGCTCCTTGAGCGCCTCGCCCAGGCCGGACTGTTGCTGGAATTCCTCGAGGGCCTGATCGCGGCTGATGTACTCGGCATCCGCCACGCCCGGCAGGTTCTTGATCTCTTCGCGCAGGGCCTCGCCGTCTTTGGCGCTGGCATCCAGGTTCAGGTACAGCGAAATCTGCGCGGCGCGCTGCCAGGAACCGCCCAGGCGCTCCACATTATTAAGCAGCAGCGACAAGCCCATGGGCAGGCTCAAGGCCACGGCCATCACCAGGCAGGTGAAAAAGCTGCCGATCGGCTGCTTGCCCAGGCGACGCAGGCTGTCGAGCAGGCTGGCACGATGGCTTTCGATCCAGGCACGCAGCAGCGTGGCGAAATCCGGGCCGTCGTCTTCGTCGTGTTTTTTCTTTTTCGGTTGCGGGTCGGCCGGTTTCGGCGCAACGCGCTCGGAAACCTTGGGGCTGCGTGTCGCACTCATACGCCAGCCTCCCCGTCGCCGATCAGGCGACCGCGTTGCAGGGTCAGCATGCGATGGCGCATGCGCGCGATCAGTGCCAGGTCGTGACTGGCGATCAGCACGCTGGTGCCCAGGCGGTTGATGTCTTCGAACACGCCCATGATCTCGGCCGCCAGGCGCGGGTCGAGGTTACCGGTGGGTTCGTCCGCCAGCAGCAAGGCCGGGCGGTGGACGATGGCGCGGGCGATGCCGACGCGCTGTTGCTGGCCGGTGGACAGGTCGCCGGGGTAGAGGTCGGTCTTGTCCGACAACGCCACGCGCTCCAGCGCCGAGTCCACGCGCTTGATGATTTCGGCCTTGGACAGCCCAAGGATCTGCAACGGCAACGCAATGTTATTGAACACCGTGCGATCGAACAGCAACTGGTGGTTCTGGAACACCACGCCGATCTGGCGGCGCAGGAACGGAATCTGCGCATTGCTGATGGTGGCCAGATCCTGGCCGGCCAGCAGCAGCTTGCCGGTGGTCGGGCGTTCCATGGCCAGCAGCAGGCGCAACAGGGTACTTTTGCCGGCACCCGAATGGCCGGTGACAAACAAGAATTCGCCGCGACGCACTCGAAAACTCAGCTCATGCAAGCCGACATGCCCATTGGCATAGCGTTTACCGACCTGTTCGAATCGAATCATGAACGCTCCCGCTCGGCAAACAGTGCCTGGACAAAGGGTTCGGCTTCAAAGGTGCGCAGGTCGTCGATACCTTCACCGACGCCGATATACCGAATCGGCAACCCGAACTGCTTGGCCAGGGCGAAGATCACGCCGCCCTTGGCCGTGCCGTCGAGCTTAGTCAATGCCAGGCCGGTCAGTTGCACCGTCTGGTGGAATTGTTTGGCCTGGCTGATGGCGTTCTGGCCAGTACCGGCGTCGAGCACCAGCAGGACTTCGTGCGGAGCCTCGCCGTCGAGCTTGCCGATCACGCGGCGCACTTTCTTCAGCTCTTCCATCAGGTTGTCTTTGGTGTGCAGGCGACCGGCGGTATCGGCGATCAGCACATCAATGTTGCGGGCCTTGGCGGCTTGCACGGCATCGAAGATCACCGAAGCGGAATCGGCGCCGGTGTGCTGGGCGATGACCGGGATCTTGTTGCGCTCGCCCCAGACCTGCAACTGCTCGACGGCCGCGGCGCGGAAGGTGTCGCCGGCGGCGAGCATGACTTTCTTGCCTTCCAACTGCAGCTTCTTGGCCAGTTTGCCGATGGTGGTGGTCTTGCCGGCGCCATTGACGCCGACTACCAGGATCACGAACGGCTTCTTCGGAGTAATCACCAACGGCGCTTCGACCGGCTTGAGCATCGCGGCCAGCTCGGCCTGCAGGGATTTGTACAGCGCATCGGCGTCGGTCAACTGCTTGCGCGCGACCTTCTGGGTCAGGCTCTGGATGATCACGGCGGTGGCTTCGACACCCACGTCGGCGGTCAGCAGACGGGTTTCGATGTCTTCCAGCAGTTCGTCATCGATGGTCTTCCGGCCCAGGAACAGGCTGGCCATGCCTTCGCCGATGGTCGCGCTGGTTTTGCTCAGGCCTTGCTTGAGGCGGGCGAAGAACCCGGTTTTGCTCGGTTCGGCGGCAACCACGGGCGACGGCGCGATCACGGCGGGCGCCGCGGCCACAACAGGCGCGGGAGTCGGCTCGACCGCCACCGGCTCAACCTGCGGAATCGGCGGCGTCACATGCTCGGCCTGCACATCTTCGACCAGTGCCACGGGCTCTTCGGCCACCGGCAGTGCCAGCCACGGTTTGTGCTCAGGCTCGGCTTGCGCCACCGGCGCGGTCGGTTCGGCACCTACCAAGGGCTCAGGGGTCGGCTCAGATTGAACCTGCGGCTGTTCGACGACGGTTTCCTGCGGCTTTTTGCGCAGCCATCCGAACAGGCCTTTTTTCTCGCCAGCCGCAGCTGGGCTCTTCTTGTCGTCGTTGGAACCAAACATGGAGGACGGCTATCTCAAGGTAGCGACGCGCCAAGGGCGCCTCGGTAAATAAAAATTCGATGCAGAACAGACTGCTTTAACGCTCGCTCGTTCATGCGCAACATTTTGTAAGGCGTAAATAAAGGCCTCAACAAATCGATTCAATATGGAATTGAAGCGATAACATCGGCGAAAAGCTGAAGATTGTCGGGGAAAACCGTAGCAAACTTCAAAATTCCTACAACTGAATCCAGAACGGTATGACGACCGCAGTGGCCGTCCCCAAATCGGATCAGTATCCTAGCACCTCCTCGCCCGCCGACGCTAAGACCAAGCGGGCAGCCCAACAGGTTTAAAAACGAATGAATGCTCTAGCCCGCCGCGCCGCAGGCCTGCTGCTCAGCACAGTTTGTCTGCCCCTCTCAGCCTTGGCTGCCGACCCACAACCCACCCATGAATTCACCCTGGATAACGGCCTCAAAGTGGTCGTGCGCGAAGACCATCGCGCGCCGGTGGTGGTTTCCCAGGTCTGGTACAAAGTCGGTTCGAGCTACGAAACCCCGGGCCAGACCGGTTTGTCCCACGCTCTGGAACACATGATGTTCAAGGGCAGTTCCAAGGTCGGCCCCGGCGAAGCCTCGCTGATCCTGCGCGACCTGGGCGCCGAAGAGAACGCCTTCACCAGCGACGACTACACCGCCTACTACCAAGTGCTGGCGCGTGATCGCCTGGGTGTCGCCTTCGAACTCGAAGCCGACCGCATGGCCAGCCTGCGCCTGCCAGCCGACGAGTTCAGCCGCGAGATCGAAGTGATCAAGGAAGAACGCCGCCTGCGCACCGACGACAACCCGATGTCCAAGGCCTTCGAGCGCTTCAAGGCCATGGCCTTCCCGGCCAGCGGCTACCACACGCCAACCATCGGCTGGATGGCCGACCTCGACCGCATGAAGGTCGAAGAACTGCGCCACTGGTACCAGTCCTGGTACGTGCCGAACAACGCCACCCTGGTGGTGGTCGGCGACGTGACCCCGGACGAGGTGAAGAACCTGGCCCAGCGCTACTTCGGCCCGATCCCCAAACGTGACGTGCCACCGGCGAAGATCCCGCTGGAACTGGCCGAGCCCGGCGAGCGCCTGCTGACGATGCATGTGCAGACCCAACTGCCGAGCGTGATCCTGGGCTTCAACGTGCCCGGCCTGGCCACCGCCACGGACAAACGCTCGGTACAAGCCCTGCGCCTGATCTCGGCCCTGCTCGACGGCGGCTACAGCGCGCGCATTTCGGAACGGCTCGAACGCGGTGAAGAGCTGGTCTCCTCCGCCTCCACCAACTACGACGCCTACACCCGCGGTGACAGCCTGTTCACCCTGAGCGCCACACCGAACCAGCAGAAGAAAAAGACCATCGCACAAGCCGAAGCCGGCCTGTGGCGCCTGCTGGAAGAACTCAAAGCCAAGCCGCCGACCGCCGAGGAACTGGAGCGCATCCGCGCCCAGGTCATTGCCGGCCTGGTCTACCAGCGCGACTCGATCACCAGCCAGGCGACCGCCATCGGCTCCCTGGAAACCGTCGGCCTGTCCTGGAAACTGATGGACACCGAACTGGCCGACCTGCAAAGCGTGACCCCGGACGATATCCAGAAGGCCGCACGTACCTATTTCACCCGCGAACGTCTCAGCGTCGCCCATGTCCTGCCTGAGGAGACCGCTCATGAGTGATCGCAAAAGCAGCCGCCTGATCCTGCCCGGCCTGATCGCCGTCACCCTGATCGCGGCGAGCGCGGTGTATTTCCTGCGCCCAAGCGAATCCGTCGCCAGCCCGGCGCTGGAAAAAGCCCAGTCGACCCACACACTGCAATCCCTGGCGGAACTGGACGGCAAGGCGCCGACCAACCGCAAGCTCGACGTGCAGACCTGGAACACCGCCGAAGGCGCCAAGGTGCTGTTCGTCGAAGCCCACGAACTGCCGATGTTCGACATGCGTATCCTGTTCGCCGCCGGCAGCAGCCAGGACGGCAACGTCCCCGGCGTGGCGCTGATGACCAACGCCATGCTCAACGAAGGCGTGCCGGGCAAGAATGTGAGCCAGATCGCCAGCGGCTTTGAAGGCCTCGGCGCGGACTTCGGCAATGGCGCTTACCGCGACATGGCGCTGGTGTCCCTGCGCGGCCTGAGCGACAGCGACAAGCGCGACGCCGCCCTGGCGCTGTTTGACCAGGTGATCGGCAAACCGACCTTCCCCGCCGACTCCCTGGCGCGCATCAAGAACCAGATCCTCGCCGGCTTTGAGTATCAGAAGCAGAACCCCGGCAAACTGGCGAGCCTGGAGCTGTTCAAGCGCCTGTACGGCGACCACCCGTATGCTCACCCGAGCGAAGGCACGGCCGAGAGCGTTCCGACAATCACCCAGGCACAGTTGCAGGCATTCCACGCCAAGGCGTATGCCGCGGGTAACGCTGTGATTGCCGTGGTGGGCGACCTGACCCGCGCCGAGGCCGAAGCCATGACCGCCAAGGTCTCGGCCTCGCTGCCCAAAGGCCCGGCCCTGGCGAAGATCGCCCAGCCGACTGAGCCCAAGGCCGGTTTGAGCCATATCGAGTTCCCGTCCAAGCAGACGCACCTGCTGTTCGCGCAACTGGGCATCGATCGCGCCGACCCGGACTACGCCGCCCTGTCCCTGGGCAACCAGATCCTCGGCGGCGGGGGCTTCGGCACCCGCTTGATGAGTGAAGTGCGCGAGAAGCGCGGCCTGACCTACGGCGTCTACTCCGGTTTCTCGCCGATGCAAGTGCGCGGCCCGTTCATGATCAACCTGCAGACCCGCGCGGAAATGAGCAGCGGCACCCTGCGCCTGGTGGAAGACGTGCTGGCCGACTACCTCAAGACCGGCCCGACGCAAAAGGAGCTGGATGACGCCAAGCGCGAGCTGAGCGGCAGCTTCCCGCTGTCCACCGCGAGCAACGCCGATATCGTCGGGCAGCTGGGCGCCATGGGTTTCTACAACCTGCCGCTGAGCTATCTGGAAGATTTCATGAAACAATCCCAGGCCCTGACCGTAGAACAGGTCAAAGCGGCTTTGAACAAACACCTGAGCGCCGACAAGATGGTCATCGTGACCGCCGGCCCGACGACTGCGCAAAAGCCACTACCGCCCCCCACTGATAAACCTGCCGAGCAGCCGCTCGGGGTTCCGGAGCATTAATGGCCAGTTCATCTCGCCCGAAAAAACCTGTCCACAACGTGCATAACGGTGTGGGCCAACTGCGCATCATTGGCGGTGAATGGGGCAGCCGCAAGCTCAGCTTCCCCGACGTCGTGGGCCTGCGCCCAACGCCGGATCGCGTGCGTGAAACCCTGTTCAACTGGCTGGCACCCTACATCGCCGGGGCCAAGGTACTCGACCCGTTTGCCGGCAGCGGCGCGCTGTTCCTCGAGGCGCTGTCCCGTGGCGCGGCCCAGGCACAGGCGCTGGATGCCAGCAATGTGGCGGTGTCCAGCCTCAAGGAACACCTGGGCACCCTGCGTTGCACCAACGGCCAGGTGCAGACCGCCGACGCGTTGCGCTACCTGGAAACCCAGGCCGCCAGCGAATACGACGTGGTGTTCCTCGACCCGCCGTTCAACCAGAACCTGCTGCCGACCGTGTGCGCGTTGCTGGAAGAGCGCCAATGGCTGGCGCCGGACTCGTGGATCTACACTGAAAGCGAAAGTGCGCCATCCAGCCTGGGCCTGCCCGGCAGCTGGCGCCTGCACCGGGAACAGAAATCCGGGCGGGTGTATTACGCATTGTGGCAACGTTCGGTACAGCCCTCGGCCTGAACGGGCTTTTGTGGCGAGCAAGCTCGCTCGCCACAGTGAGTCCGCGTGCCACAGAGAGTGTCATGACCCCCTCTTCAGACCTGTTCAAACCCGCCTTCGGCCTCGGCAACCCTCATCTGCAAACGTTGTGGGGGCCGCTGTGGCGCCCGACCACGCACCTCGAACGCCCACGCGAACGCCTGTGGCTGGACGACGGCGACTTTCTCGACCTCGACTGGCATGGCCCCCATGACGCGCAAGCGCCGTTGGTGCTGGTACTGCATGGGCTGACCGGCTCGTCCAACTCGCCTTACGTGGCCGGCCTGCAAAAAGCCCTCGCTGCCCAGGGCTGGGCCAGTGCGGCCTTGAACTGGCGCGGATGCTCGGGCGAGCCGAACCTGTTGGCGCGCAGCTACCACTCGGGCGCCAGCGAAGACCTGGCGGCAGCGATTGCCCATCTGCGCGCCAAGCGGCCGTTGGCGCCGTTGTATGCGGTGGGTTATTCCCTGGGGGGCAACGTGCTGCTCAAGCATTTGGGCGAAACCGGCGCGAATTCGGGGCTGCAAGGCGCGGCGGCGGTGTCGGTGCCGTTTCGTCTGGATCAGTGCGCCGATCGCATCGGCCTGGGCTTTTCGCGGGTGTACCAGAAGCACTTCATGCGCGAGATGGTGGCGTATATCCGCGTCAAGCAAAGCCGCTTTTTACAGGATGGTCGTGCTGAAGGGCTCAAGGCCCTGGAGGCACTCGGGTCTCTGGAGAAGATGCACACGTTCTGGGACTTCGACGGCCGGGTCACCGCGCCGCTGCATGGTTTCCTCAGTGCCGAAGACTATTACCGCCGCGCGTCGAGCCGTTACTACCTGGGCGATATCCGCACGCCGACCCTGATCATCCAGGCGGCCGATGACCCGTTTGTCTTCGCCCATAGCCTGCCCGAAGCCAGCGAGTTGTCGGATTGCACCGAGTTCGAATTGCTGGCCAAGGGTGGGCATGTGGGGTTTGTCGACGGTTCGCTGAAGCGCCCCGGTTACTACCTGGAGCGGCGGATTCCGCAATGGCTGCTGACACAACCCCGTTAAACAAGGTGGGTTTACACGCAGGACAACTCAGTCGCCCGTCGCGATTTCCCGCGTTGGATCGGTAATCCACTCGCTCCACGAGCCCGCATACAACTTGCCCAACGGGTAACCCGCCAGGCTCAGGGCGAACAGGTTATGGCACGCCGTCACGCCCGAACCACAATACGCCACCAGTTCATCCGGCGAACGGCCTTGCAACTGGGCGGCGAAGCGCTGCTTGAGCTGCTCGGCCGGCAGGAAACGCCCATCGCTGCCCAGGTTTTCGGTGAACGCCGCACATTGCGCGCCGGGAATGTGCCCGGCAATCGGGTCGATAGGCTCGACATCGCCGCGAAAGCGCGGCTGGGCGCGGGCGTCGATCAGGGTCAGGCCCGGTTGGCCCAGGCGTTTTTGCAGCTGCTTGGCATCCAGCAACAGGCGATTGTCCGGCGTGCCGACAAAGGTGCCGCGCTCGATCACCGGCGCATCCAGGCTTAACGGGAAGCCGGCCGCGTGCCAGGCCTTCAAGCCACCGTCCAGGATAAACACGCCATCACGCTTGCCCAGCCACGCCAGCGACCACCAGGTGCGGGCGGCATAAACACCGGGGCCGTCGTCGTAGAGCACCACATCGGTATCGGCATTGATGCCCCAGGCACGCAGTTGCTCGGCGAGCGTCTGCGCCTGCGGCAACGGGTGACGCCCGGTCACGCCCTTGGTCACCGGCCCACTGAGATGGCGCTCCAGGTCGGCATATTGCGCGCCTTCGATATGCCCTTCGGCGTAGCTGCACATTCCGTAGTCCGGGTCTTCCAGGGCAAAGCGGCAGTCAAGTATCACCAGAGCGCCGCGCTGTTGGCGCTCGGCCAGTTGCTGGGGGCTGATCAGTTGGGCAAGTGGCATGACAGACTCCTGTGAACAAATTCGGGAAAGATCCTACTTCACTTCTTCCAGTGCCTGGTTCAACGGCACGTAAAACTCTTTGAACAGCGCATCCACCGCCGCTTTGGCCTGCGGCGTGACAAACCCCGCTTCCAGCACCAGCACCTGATACACCCCGCGCTTGATCGCTTCGGCGCTCAGATGTGTGGATTTTTCATTGGTGGTACACAAAAACCGCACCCAGGAGGTAAGGATGATCCAGGCGTTGAGGGTCAGCGCCTCGGTTTGCACCGGGTCCATATTGAGAATACCGGCATCGACAAACCCCCGGTAAATGGCGCCACCCTGAATCAGGCAACGCTGGGAAAAGCGCCGGTAGCCGGTGGCCAGTTCCGGGTCGCTCTCCAGCAGGTGTTCGAGGTCACGGTGCAGGAAACGGTAGCGCCACATGCCGGCCAGGACCGCCTGCAGGTAGAAGCGTTTGTCCTCCACCACCATGGTGCGACCCTGGGGCGGGCGCAGGAAACTGTCGACCAAGGCTTCGTATTCGCGAAACAGCACGGCGATGATCGCCTGCTTGTTGGGGAAGTGGTAGTACAGGTTGCCCGGCGAAATTTCCATATGGGCGGCGATATGGTTGGTGCTGACACTGCGCTCGCCCTGCTGGTTAAAAAGCTCCAGGCTGGTTTGCACAATGCGCTCGCTGGTCTTTACTCGTGGTGCCATAGGGGATCAGCTTCTGTACACGTGATCGACCATCTTACGGCCTAACCTTGCCGGGATAAATCCAGTTGTGGCTGCAATGCCATTTGACAATTTAGAGCAATAACTCTAAAAATCCAGGCAGACCAATAACAATCCGGAACTGCACCATGTCTGCCAACGTTGCCTACCCGCAAGATTCCCAGACACTGGATCAACTCCAGGGCCTGTTCGACGCCCAACGCCGCGCCTATGCCGCCAACCCGATGCCGCCGGCCGCGCAACGCCAGCAATGGCTCAAGGCCTTGCGCGAAGTGCTCAGCGACGAACGCCAGGCGCTGATCGACGCGATCAGCCAGGACTTCAGCCATCGCAGCGCCGACGAAACCCTGTTCGCCGAACTGATGCCCAGCCTGCATGGCATTCACTATGCGAGCAAACACCTCAGTGGCTGGATGAAACCTTCCCGCCGCGCTGTAGGCATTGCCTTCCAGCCCGCCTCGGCCAAAGTCATCTACCAACCGCTGGGCGTGGTCGGGGTGATCGTGCCCTGGAACTACCCGCTGTACCTGGCCATCGGGCCATTGGTGGGTGCGTTGGCCGCGGGCAACCGGGTGATGCTCAAACTCAGCGAATCGACCCCGGCCACCGGCGAACTGCTCAAGACCCTGCTGGCGAAGGTCTTCCCCGAAGACCTGGTGTGCGTGGTGCTGGGCGAGGCCGACGTCGGCATGGCGTTTTCCAGGCTGCGCTTCGATCATCTGCTGTTCACCGGCGCCACCAGCATCGGTAAACATGTGATGCGCGCGGCGGCCGAGCATCTGACCCCGGTCACGCTGGAACTGGGCGGCAAATCGCCGGCGATCGTTTCCGCCGATGTGCCCCTCAAGGACGCCGCCGAACGCATCGCCTTCGGCAAGGCCCTGAACGCCGGGCAAACCTGCGTGGCGCCGGACTACGTGCTGGTGCCGGAAGATCGCGTCGAGGGTTTCGTCGAGGCCTACAGCAAGGCGCTTCGTGGTTTTTACCCGATACTGGCCAACAACCCGGACTACACCGCCATCATCAACGAACGGCAACTGGCCCGGCTCAACGCCTACGTGAAGGACGCCACCGACAAGGGCGCCACCCTGATCCCTCTGTACGACCAGGGCCAGGCACGGCGCATGGCCCACAGCCTGCTGTTGAATGTCAGCGATGAAATGACAGTGATGCAGGACGAAATCTTCGGCCCGGTGCTGCCGATCGTGCCTTATCGCGGCATCGACCAAGCCTTTGCCTACATCAATCAGCGGCCTCGCCCACTGGCCCTGTACTACTTCGGCTACAACAAGCGCGAACAGAACCGCGTACTCCACGAAACCCACTCCGGCGGCGTATGCCTGAACGACACGCTGCTGCATGTGGCTCAGGACGACATGCCTTTCGGCGGCATCGGCCCATCAGGCATGGGCCACTACCACGGCCATGAAGGGTTCCTCACGTTCAGCAAGGCCAAGGGCGTGCTGGTCAAGCAGCGCCTGAACGCCGCGAAGTTGATCTACCCGCCCTACGGCAAATCGATCCAGAAGCTGATCCAGAAGCTGTTTATCCGCTGATACCGCCACCCTCGGGATAACCATAACAATGAACCCAAGCCTGACTGATTCACCCGCGCTGTCGCGGCGCGGCGTCCTGAAAATCGGCCTGTGCGCCAGCGCCTTCCTGGCCACCGCCGGGCTGGGTGCCAGCCTCAGCGGTTGCTCCAGCAGCACTCCGGCCAGCGGCTTTGCCCTGTTGCGCAGCAGCGACTTGCCGTTTCTGCGCGCGGTGATCCCGGTGCTGCTGGAAGGCGTGGCCAGCGCCCAGGAAGTCGCCAGCGGGATTGAAGACACCCTGAAAAAACTCGACTACAGCCTGCAGCACCTGTCGCCGGAGATGTTCAAGCTGACCCAGCAACTGTTCGACGTGCTGGGCATGGGCATCACCCGCGGCCCACTGACCGGGATCTGGGGCAGTTGGGAAAACGCCAGCGCTGAACAAATCCACAATTTCCTGCACCGCTGGGAAAACAGCTACCTGAACCTGCTGCGCATGGGCCAGGGTTCGTTGCTCAAGCTGGTGATCATGGCCTGGTACTTCCGGCCGGCGTCCTGGGCCCATTGCGGCTACCCCGGGCCGCCGAAGATCTGATTCGCATCCCCCCAATAAAAACAAGAGACGACCCCGATGCCTGTACCCGATCTGTTCCGCGACGGCCTGGCCCGCGGCTGGAAAACCCACAATGGCGCCGCCCTCGACCGCGACCTGACGCTGGAAGCCGACGTAGCGATCATCGGCAGCGGTGCCGGCGGCGGCACCACTGCCGAAATCCTCAGCGCCGCCGGCTACAAAGTGCTGCTGATCGAAGAAGGCCCGCTCAAGACCAGCAGCGATTTCAAGCTGCTCGAAGACGAGGCCTACGCCAGCCTGTATCAAGAAGGCATCGGCCGCATGAGCAAGGACGGCGCCATCACCATCCTGCAAGGCCGGGCCGTGGGCGGCACCACGCTGATCAACTGGACCTCCAGCTTCCGCACCCCGGACGCCACCCTCAGCCACTGGGCCAGCGAATATGCGGTCAAGGGCCACAGCAGCGCGGACATGGCGCCATGGTTCGAAAAAATGGAACAGCGCCTGGGCATCGCTCCCTGGGCCATGCCGCCCAACGCCAACAACGACGTGATCCGCAAAGGCTGCGAACAGCTGGGCTACAGCTGGCATGTGATCCCGCGCAACGTGCGCGGCTGCTTCAACCTGGGTTATTGCGGCATGGGTTGCCCGGTCAACGCCAAGCAGTCGATGCTGGTGACCACCATCCCCTCCACCCTGGAGAAAGGCGGCGAGCTGCTGTACCTGGCCCGCGCCGAACGCCTGGTCTACAGCGGCGACCGCATCAATAGCCTGGAATGCGTGGCCATGGACGAACGCTGCGTGGCGCCGACTGGACGCAAGATCACGGTCAAGGCCAGGCATTACGTGCTGGCCGGCGGCGGCATCAACAACCCGGCGCTGCTGATGCGCTCGGCCGCCCCCGACCCGCATTCGCGGCTGGGCAAGCGCACCTTTTTGCATTTGGTGAACTTCTCCGCGGCGCTGTTCGACGAGGTGATCAACCCGTTCTATGGCGCGCCGCAGTCGATCTATTCCGATCACTTCCAATGGCTGGACGGCACCACCGGCAGAATGTCGTACAAGCTCGAAGCGCCGCCGCTGCACCCGGCGCTGGCCAGTACGCTGCTCGGCGGCTACGGCACCCAGAACGCCCTGGACATGAGCCAATTGCCACATACCCACGCAATGCTTGCCCTGCTGCGCGACGGCTTCCACCCCGACAGCCCCGGCGGCAGCGTTGAACTGCGCGGCGACGGCACACCGGTGCTCGATTACCAGGTGTCGCCTTACGCCTGGGACGGCCTGCGCCGCGCGTTCCACAGCATGGCCGAGATCCAGTTCGCGGCGGGCGCCAAGTCGGTCAAGCCGCTGCATCACGATGCGCGCTACGTGAAGACCCTGGCCGAAGCACGCAGCCTGATCGACGGCCTCAACCTGGAATTGCACCGCACCTGCCTGGGCAGCGCCCACGTGATGGGCGGCTGCGCCATGGGCGAAGAGCCGAAAAATGCGGTGGCCGACAGCCTCGGTCGCCATCACCAGTTGCGCAACCTGTCGATCCACGATGGTTCGCTGTTCCCCACCAGCATTGGCGCCAACCCGCAGTTGTCGGTGTACGGATTGACCGCGCAACTGGCGAGCGCATTGGCCGAACGTCTGAAAACGGCATGAAAAAACAGGGTATTTCGCGGGTCTATCTGCATAAGTCGACTTGGCCGACCGGGACGGCTGCGATACCATCCGGTTCCCCAACGGACTCCGCCAGGACGACGCGATGAACCGAGTGTTGTACCCAGGTACCTTCGACCCGATTACCAAAGGCCATGGCGATCTGGTCGAACGCGCCTCGCGCTTGTTCGACCATGTGATCATCGCGGTCGCTGCCAGCCCCAAGAAAAACCCGCTGTTTCCCCTGGAACAGCGCGTGGAGCTGGCGCGCGAGGTCACCAAGCACCTGCCCAACGTCGAAGTGGTGGGTTTCTCGACGCTGCTGGCACATTTCGCCAAAGAGCAGAACGCCAATGTGTTCCTGCGCGGCCTGCGCGCGGTATCGGACTTCGAATACGAATTCCAGTTGGCCAACATGAACCGCCAACTGGCGCCGGACGTGGAAAGCCTGTTCCTCACGCCGTCGGAGCGTTATTCGTTCATTTCCTCGACGTTGGTCCGTGAAATCGCGGCCCTGGGCGGGGATATCACCAAGTTCGTGCATCCGGCCGTGGCTGATGCGCTGACCCTGCGCTTCAAGAAGTAAGACCGCTCACTCGGCGCCCGCTCGCACTGCGGGCGCCAATGCGGCACAATTGCGCGCATTAGTTTTCCAGATGCCTTGGCTGACTGCCCTGGCAGGAGTTTCCATGTCCTTGATCATCACCGACGATTGCATCAACTGCGACGTCTGCGAACCCGAGTGCCCGAACGCCGCGATTTCCCAAGGCGAAGAGATCTACGTGATCGACCCCAACCTCTGCACCCAGTGCGTCGGCCACTACGACGAACCGCAGTGCCAGCAGGTGTGCCCGGTGGATTGCATTCCACTGGATGAAGCCCATCCGGAGACTGAAGCGCAGTTGATGGAGAAATACCGGAAGATTACCGGTAAGGCTTGAGCCTGGTGGCGTCTGTGAGGGCCTCATCGGGGGCAAGCCCCCTCCCACACGTTGATGTGTGAATACATTCAAATGTGGGAGGGGGCTTGCCCCCGATGGCGATATCCGCCATCACACAGCAATCAGCTCTGACACTTAGGGCAAAACACACTCGCCCGCTGCCCCAGCACCACATTGCGCAACTCGCTCCCGCAGACCTTGCACGCCTCGCCGCCCCGGCCGTAGACGAACAGTTCCTGCTGGAAATACCCCGGCTGCCCATCGCCACCGATAAAGTCGCGCAAGGTGGTGCCGCCGCGCTCGATGGCGGCCGCCAGAATGCGCTTGATCTCGATCGCCAGCTTCAGATAGCGCCCGCGTGAAATGCCACCGGCCTCGCGGCGCGGATCGATCCCCGCCGCGAACAGCGCTTCGGTCGCGTAGATATTGCCCACGCCCACCACCACCGCGTTGTCCATGATGAACGGTTTGACCGCCATCGAACGCCCACGGGACAGTTTGAACAGGCGCTCGCCATCGAACAGGTCGGTCAACGGCTCCGGCCCCAGGCGGATCAGCAGTTCGTGGTTATGCGGGTCCTGGCTCCAGAGCATCGCGCCAAAACGCCGAGGGTCGGTGTAGCGCAGGGCCAGGCCCGACTCCAGCTCGATGTCCACATGCTCATGCTTGGCCGCCGGCAGGCCGACTTCCACCAGGCGCAGGTTGCCCGACATGCCCAGGTGGCTGATCAGGGTGCCCACTTCGGCGTTGATCAACAGGTACTTGGCCCGCCGTTCCACCAGCACGATGCGCTGCCCGGACAGGCGTACATCGAGGTCTTCCGGGATCGGCCAGCGCAGGCGCCGCTCGCGCACCACGACGCGGCTGACCCGCTGGCCTTCCAGGTGCGGCGCAATCCCGCGCCGAGTGGTTTCGACTTCTGGTAACTCGGGCATGTGTGCCTCGTGAGGTAAAGGTCAGTGCGCGCCCAGTTCGCGGATCGACAACTTCATGCTTTCGAAGTCGTAGTCCGACAGGCCCACGTAGTCCAGCACCAGATGGCCAATCGCGTCCCACTCATAGTCGACCGGCTGGTTGCCCAACACCCGGTACGACGAGCAGATGTGCTCGGCCATTTTCAGGATCGCCAGCAGGTTCTTGAGTTGCGGATTGCGCGGCGACTCATCGCTGAAGATCGCCAGGGCGTTGTGATGGTTGGCAATGGCGTCGGTCACATGCTCCGGCAGGCGCCAGGACTTGGCGGTGTAATAGCCGACCACCGCATGGTTGGTGTTGAACGCATTGTTTTCGGTGTCGACCACTCGGCAGTCGGCACCGGCATTGGCGTAGGACTCTTCGAGCACCGCCATGTAATTGGGGAAGCGCTTGAGCATCAGCGGTACGCCGCAATCGTGGAACAGCCCCAGGGCATAGGCTTCGTCCACCGCCTGGGCGCCGGTGCGCTTGGCCAGGGTGAGGCAGGTCATGGCCACGTCCTGGGCGGTGTCCCAGAAACGGTTGAGGGTGACGATGGTGTCGTCGCTCATCTCGCCCTTGATCGACAGGGCGTTGATCAGGTTGATGATCGAACGGCTGCCCAGCAGGTTAACGGCGCGCTGGATCGAGGCGATCTTGTTGCTCAGGCCGTAATACGATGAGTTGACGATCTTCAGCAGCGCGCCGGACAGGCCCGGGTCCTGGGAAATCAACCGCGCGATCACTTCCAGGTCCGGGTCGGGCATGTACTGTTCCATCTGCAAATCCACCATGATTTGCGGCTGAGGCGGCACACTGATGCCTTGCAGGGCCTGCTGGATCTGTTCGGCGGAAAGCTCTTGGGACATAAGTACACACTCTGGGCGAGAGGGGGATTCTAACCCCGATGGGAAGCTGACCGACACCTCAAAAAACCAAATGGCACTCCTATCAAATGGACGCCACAGCACGCGCGCCCCCTGCAACCCATCAGGCCAAGCCACGAAATGTAATGCAACACGGTATACTCCCGCTCTTTTTTCCGGAGCGACGTCATGTCCCTGCCAAGCCTGCGTCTCAAAGCCAACGCCGATCGTCGTTTGCGCAACGGCCACCTGTGGGTCTACAGCAACGAAATCGACGTGGCCGCCACCCCACTTCACGGCTTCCAGGCGGGCGACCAGGCCATCCTCGAAGCGGCCGGCGGCAAGACCCTGGGCATCGTGGCCATGAGCCCGAACAACCTGATCTGCGCGCGCCTGCTGTCGCGTGACATCAAGTTGCCTTTGGACAAGTCGCTGCTGGTACACCGCCTGAACGTCGCCCTGTCCCTGCGCGACCGCCTGTTCGACAAGCCGTTCTACCGCCTGGTCTACGGCGATTCCGACCTGCTGCCGGGCCTGGTGGTCGACCGTTTCGGCGACATCCTGGTGGTGCAGATCGCCTCGGCGACCATGGAAGCGCATAAAGAAGACGTGATCGCCGCCCTGACCCAAGTGCTCAAGCCGAGCGGCATCCTGTTCAAGAACGACTCCGCCGCGCGCGACGCCGAAGGCCTCAACCGTTACGTCGAAACCGTGTTCGGCCTGGTGCCGGAGTGGGTCGCGCTGGAAGAAAACGGCGTGAAATTCGAAGCCCCGGTGATCCAGGGCCAGAAAACCGGCTGGTTCTATGACCACCGCATGAACCGCGCACGCCTGGCCCCGTATGCCAAAGGCAAGCGCGTCCTCGACCTGTACAGCTACATCGGCGGCTGGGGCGTGCAAGCCGCGGCCTTCGGCGCCACTGAAGTGTTCTGCGTCGACGCCTCGGCCTTCGCCCTCGACGGTGTAGAGCGCAACGCCGCGCTGAACGGCGTCGCCGAGAAAATGACCTGCATCGAAGGCGACGTCTTCGAAGCCCTCAAAGAGCTGAAAGCCAGCGAAGAACGCTTCGACGTGATCGTCGCCGACCCACCGGCCTTCATCAAACGCAAAAAAGACATGAAAAACGGCGAAGGCGCCTACCGCCGCCTCAACGAGCAAGCCATGCGCCTGCTCAGCAAGGACGGCATCCTGGTCAGCGCCTCGTGCTCGATGCACCTGCCGGAAGACGACCTGCAGAACATCCTGCTGACCAGCGCCCGCCACCTGGACCGTAACATCCAGATGCTCGAACGCGGCGGCCAGGGCCCGGATCACCCGGTGCACCCGGCGATTGCCGAGACGCGCTACATCAAGAGCATCACCTGCCGGTTGCTGCCAAATAGCTAAAGACCAAAACCGTCCCCCTGTAGGAGCGAGCTCGCTCGCGAAAAACGCATAGACGACGCGGGCTACCTGATAGCGCTGCGTTATCGTTGACGTGCTTCGCGAGTAAGCTCGCTCCTACAGGGGCGGCGTACACCAATATGGGACGCTTCGCACAATAGATTTGATTGAATTCCATTTTTCGCAGACTAGTATCGGTTTCTGGTTTTACTCCGGAAATGACCACTCATGTCTGAGCCCTTCTGCTCTCCCGCCCTCAGTGGCGAGGTAAAACGCCAACAACTTTCCCGCTTCATCCTGATCACCTGCATTGCCCTGATCAGCTTCTTCCCGATCAATATTCTCCTGCCGTCGTTCCCCGCCCTGGCCGCCCAATTCGACACTCCGACGGCCGACGTCGCGCTCTCGATCAGCCTGTTCACACTGGTCTTCTCCATCTCCCAACTGATCGCCGGCCCGTTGTCGGACAAATGGGGGCGCAAGGAAGTGCTGCTCGGCTGCATCACGCTGTCGATTCTTGGCGCAATAGGCTGTGCACTGGCGTCGGACTACCTGACCTTCCTGCTGTTTCGCACGGTGCAGGCCATGGGCTGCGGCTTCTTCGTCCTGGGTCACGCCCTGGTGGAAGACCTGTTCGACGCACAGGACCGGGCCCGGGTGCGCCTGTACTACATGACCCTGAGCGGTTCGTTTGTCGCGTTATCCCCGCTGATAGGCTCCTGGCTGCAAACCACATTCGACTGGCAAGGCAGCTTCTATGGATTCGCGGCGATGGCGCTGGGCATGTTGATCCATGCGTTCTGCATCCTGCCGTCCAAATCCGCCAGCCCCCATCGCGCGCCAGTATCCATCATCGCCACGCTGAAAGCCGTCGCCGGCAATCGCGATTTCCTGCGCTACTGGTGGATCGCCGCGCAGGTGTTCGCCTGCTACTTCGCCTTGATCAGCGTGACGCCGCTGATTTTCATGGACGCGCTGAAGCTTTCCAAATATCAGTACGCGCTGGTGATGATGGTGTACGGCGCGGCTTATCTCCTCGGCGGGGTGGCAGCCTCGTACCTGCAAAAACGTATCGCGCTGTCCCGGCAAATCAATATCGGTCTTGGGTTGTTGCTGGTCGCGGGTGTGCTGCTGGCGCTGATTATCATCTTTGAAGCCATTACCACAGTGACCCTGCTCATCCCGATGCTGATCAGCGCACTGGCGGTCACCCTGGTTCGTCCCGCCGCAATTTCGGCGGCGATGCTGTTGTTTTCAAGCAGCGCGGGCACAGCAGCGTCAGCAGGAAATAGCATCATGTTCTTCACCGCCGCCGTCAGCAGCGCAGCGCTTGCGCAAACCGGCAGTCATTTGCTGATCACGATTGCCGTGAGCTTTATCATTTTCAGCCTGTGGAGTTGGCTGACCAATGCGCGAATCGGACACTGACACTTTCCCCCTGTAGGAGCGAGCTTGCTCGCGAAGAACGCATAGACGACGCGGGCTACCTGATAGCGCTGCGTTATCGTTGACGTTCTTCGCGAGCAAGCTCGCTCCTACAAGGGGGAAGAGGTCACAACCAGATGGCGTCCCATAGCGGGTACTGGCCGATATGCTTGACCAGCCCTGCACGCAAGGGATTGGCCACGATATAGCGGGCCATTGCTTTCAAATCTTCCTCCCGACGCAGTGCGCGGTCGAAGTAACCTTTTTGCCATAGGGTCCCGAACGAACACCTGGCCTGGTTGATGGCACGGGCACTTCGCGACTTGGTGATTCGCATCAGCCTTGGCAAGTCACCGTTATGCAACTCGACCAGCCAATGGAAATGGTCAGGCATGACCACCCAGGCCAGCGAAGTCGCCTCACCCTCGTCCTGAGCCTGCCTGAACTCACTGACAAGCAGGCGGCCGATGCGCCAGTCCTGAAAGACCGATTGTCGTTGATGGGTAACCGCAGTGATCAGGTAAATACGGCCCGACTCCGAACAGCGCCCGATGCGCAGCCGATGTGCACGTTGCTGGGTGGACATTCCTTCGTCCTCTTCTGTGAGTGAAAGAGAAACGGTAGGCGCAGCGACGTCAACCGGCCTCTAAACAGTGGTTCTGAATATGTCCCTCCCCTGTAGGAGCGAGCTTGCTCGCGAAAAGCGTCAACGATAACGCCGTACTATCAGGAGGCCCGTGTCGCCTGTTCGTTTTTCGCGAGCAAGCTCGCTCCTACATCAGATTGGTTGATCCGGGCGTGCGTCGCCACGGCGCTTTTCGCCATTCCCTCCAGCCGCCAGCGGTGTAGAATCGGCCTATTCATCGCCAGTCATCCCCCGGCGGGTTTATGAGCTCGAGGCCAAAACGCACGGCGATCCCGTAACGTTTGCGGCAACGTCCGGACACCACGGCCATTTTTCGGGTGTTCCAGACGTCCATAGAAGCTCACTCCCCTTAGCACCTGATTAGTTTTGATTAGCCGCCCGGAGGGCTCCAATGCCAGATTACCGCTCGAAAACATCCACCCACGGCCGCAACATGGCCGGCGCCCGCGCACTGTGGCGTGCCACGGGGATGAAAGATGACGACTTCAAGAAGCCGATCATCGCGATTGCCAACTCGTTCACACAGTTCGTCCCCGGCCACGTCCACCTCAAGGACCTGGGCCAACTGGTCGCCCGCGAGATCGAACGCGCCGGCGGTGTCGCCAAAGAATTCAACACCATCGCCGTGGACGACGGCATCGCCATGGGCCATGACGGCATGCTGTATTCCCTGCCGAGCCGCGAGATCATCGCCGACTCCGTGGAGTACATGGTCAACGCCCACTGCGCCGACGCCATCGTCTGCATCTCCAACTGCGACAAGATCACCCCTGGCATGCTGATGGCCGCCCTGCGCCTGAACGTCCCGGTGATCTTCGTCTCCGGCGGCCCGATGGAAGCCGGCAAGACCAAACTCGCCTCCCACGGCCTCGACCTGGTCGATGCCATGGTCATCGCCGCCGATTCCAGCGCGTCTGACGAGAAGGTCGCGGAATACGAGCGCAGCGCCTGCCCGACCTGCGGTTCATGCTCCGGCATGTTCACCGCCAACTCGATGAACTGCCTGGTCGAAGCCCTGGGCCTGGCCTTGCCGGGCAACGGTTCGACACTGGCCACCCACAGCGACCGCGAGCAACTGTTCCTGCAGGCCGGCCGCACCATCGTCGAGCTGTGCAAACGCTACTACGGCGAGAACGATGAGTCGGTGTTGCCGCGCAACATCGCCAACTTCAAGGCGTTCGAAAACGCCATGACCCTGGACATCGCCATGGGCGGTTCCACCAACACCATCCTGCACTTGCTGGCCGCAGCCCAGGAAGCCGAGATCGATTTCGACCTGCGCGACATCGACCGCCTGTCCCGTCATGTGCCGCAACTGTGCAAAGTCGCGCCGAACATCCAGAAGTACCACATGGAAGACGTACACCGCGCCGGCGGGATCTTCTCGATCCTCGGTTCCCTGGCCCGTGGCGGCCTGCTGCACACCGACCTGCCGACCGTGCACAGCAAGTCCCTCGCCGAAGGCATCGCCAAGTGGGACATCACCCAGACTGACGACGAAGCCGTACACACCTTCTTCAAGGCCGGCCCGGCGGGCATCCCGACCCAGACCGCGTTCAGCCAGTCGACCCGCTGGGACACCCTCGACGCCGACCGTGAAAACGGCTGCATCCGCAGCGTCGAGCACGCCTATTCGAAAGAAGGCGGCCTGGCCGTGCTGTACGGCAACATCGCCCTCGACGGCTGCGTGGTGAAAACCGCCGGTGTGGATGAGTCGATCCACGTCTTCGAAGGTCGCGCCAAGATCTACGAAAGCCAGGACAGCTCGGTACGCGGCATCCTCGCCGACGAAGTCAAAGAAGGCGACATCGTGATCATCCGCTACGAAGGCCCGAAAGGCGGCCCGGGTATGCAGGAGATGCTCTACCCAACGTCGTACCTGAAATCCAAAGGCCTGGGCAAAGCCTGCGCGCTGCTGACCGACGGCCGTTTCTCCGGCGGCACCTCGGGCCTGTCCATCGGCCATGCTTCGCCTGAAGCCGCTGCCGGCGGCGCGATTGGCCTGGTACAGGACGGCGACAAGGTACTGATCGACATTCCGAACCGCTCGATCAACCTGTTGATCAGCGACGAAGAACTGGCCGCGCGCCGGGTCGAGCAGGACAAGAAGGGCTGGAAGCCGGTGGAGAAGCGTCCACGCAAGGTGACTACTGCGTTGAAGGCTTATGCGTTGCTGGCGACCAGTGCCGACAAAGGCGCCGTGCGTAACAAGGCAATGCTCGACGGGCTGTAAGGCCCGCCCATGAAAATGCCCCGCCAGGTGCGGGGCATTTTTTTGCCTGGAGCAATTCTCCAAAACACTGGAGATCAACATGTGGGAGGGGCGGTGCGACGATTCGCCCCTCCCACATTTTTTGACCGTGTTCAGCCTGTTACTGGATCTCATCCGGCTTGACGATCACCCAGTTCTTGTCCGCCGTCACCGGCAAGCCTTCCTTGGCCTGGGCGGCCGCGTGCTTGGCCATCATGCCGTTGAGCTGGGTCATGTACTTGTCTTTGCGGTTGACCCACAGGTGAATGCCGCCCTTGGCCACGTCCACATCGTGGAACAGCATGTAGCCGTCGCTGGTCGGGGTATCGCCGCCGACGATCACCGGTTTTTTCCATTCGTCGATGTAGGTCAGGATCGCGGCGTGCTTGCCGGCCATCCAGGTCGCCGGGGTCCACAGGTAGGGGGTCAATTCCAGACCGAGGTTGGCTTTTTCGTCGTATTTGCCGGCAGTGATCTGCTTGCGTGCGGTGGTCAGTTCGCCGGTCTTGCGGTCCTTGAGCAGGGTGCTCACGCCGATGACGTTCTGCGGTTTGACGTTGTAGCCGTACTTCGGATCGGCAGCGACCATGCGTACCAGCTCTTCCGACGCGGCGGTCATCACATACACCTCGATGCCGTTTTCCATCAGTTTGTTGTACAGCTCAGCCTGACCGGTGAAGACTTTCGGCGGCTGGACTTCGGAGTTCTTCACCGCGTCGCCTTCGAAATAGCTGACCGGCACTGGCTTGCCGGAGGCCATCAACTCATCGACCTGGACCTTGAGCTCCTTGAGGGTAAAACCTGCAAACACCTGGGCCACCCACGGGTAGCAGACCATGTCGTCCACTTCGCAGAGGCGATAGTAGTAACTGAACAGACTTTCCTTATGCTCGGCGGTGTCTTTGAAGGGCATAAGCTTGAGCGATGGGTCGAGGCTGTCGCGGGTGATCAGGCCCTTGTTTTCCATGTAGGGCAGCAGGGACTCTTCGAGGTCGTAGCGGTAGCTGGTGTTGTCCATGTCGAACACCGCGAAGTTACCCTTGTTGGCGTTGGCGGCGATCATTTCGTTCAGTTGCTTGGCGGCCGGGGCCGGCCAGTGTTTCAACTCGGTGGCGGCGAACGCCTGGCCGGCAAGTGCGAGGCAGAATGCGGCGGATACCAGTAGTTTCGGCGCGAGCTTCATAGGCGTTGTCTCCCTGAGTGAAAGACATCGACGCTAACAAATCCCTGTGACAGTTTTCGCCCGGTCGCGACCGCTTGCGTTCTGATTCCGCCATTGCCATGCGCCTGAGCGCCAACTACTTATTCCAAAAACGACAGACACCATTCCATATTGGTATTAAATCAATATATATCAAGCTGTTAGGCTTCCCGGTTCGCAATCGCAGGCTCACGCGATTGGCAACACTCTCAACGGAGCTTCAATGAATCTGCCCCTGATTCTCAACTTACTGGTGTTCGTGGCCCTGTTGCTGGGCCTGGCACAAACCCGTCGAACGAACTGGAGCCTCGCCAAGAAAGTCCTGTTCGCCCTGATACTCGGCGTGGCGTTCGGTACGGCCTTGCACGCCATTTACGGCGATGGCAACCCGGTCCTCAAAGCCTCTATCGGCTGGTTCGATCTGGTCGGTAACGGTTATGTGCAGTTGCTGCAAATGATCGTGATCCCGCTGGTGTTCGCTTCGATCCTCAGCGCCGTGGCACGTCTGCACAACGCCGCGTCCCTGGGCAAGATCAGCTTCCTGACCATCGGCACCCTACTGTTCACCACCGCGATTGCGGCGCTGATCGGCATCGGCCTGACCAACCTGTTCGGCCTCACCGCCGAAGGCCTGGTGGCCGGCACCCAGGAAATGGCGCGCCTGCAAGTGATCCAGAACGACTACGCGGGCAAGGTCGCCGACCTGAATATCCCGCAGTTGCTGTTGTCGTTCGTGCCAGCGAATCCGTTCGCCGACCTGGCCCGCGCCAAGCCGACCTCGATCATCAGCGTGGTGATCTTCGCCGCCTTCCTCGGCGTGGCCGCGCTGCAACTGCTCAAGGATGATGTGGAAAAGGGCCAGAAAGTGCTCAACGCCATCGACACCCTGCAAGCCTGGGTGATGCGCCTGGTGCGCCTGGTGATGAAGCTCACGCCCTACGGCGTATTGGCGCTGATGACCAAGGTGGTCGCCGGCTCCAACCTGCAAGACATCATCAAGCTCGGCAGTTTTGTCGTGGTCTCGTACCTGGCGCTGGGGCTGATGTTCGTGGTGCATGGCCTGCTGCTGTCGCTGGCCGGGATCAACCCGCTGCGCTTCTTGCGCAAGGTCTGGCCGGTGCTGACGTTCGCCTTCACCAGCCGCTCCAGCGCGGCGGCGATCCCGCTGAGTATCGAAGCGCAGACCCGCCGCCTGGGCATCCCGCACGCCATCGCCGGTTTCGCCGCCTCGTTCGGCGCGACCATCGGCCAGAACGGTTGCGCCGGTCTCTACCCGGCAATGCTGGCGGTGATGGTCGCGCCGACGGTCGGCATCAACCCGTTGGACCCGCTGTGGATCGCGACCCTGGTGGCGATTGTGACCTTGAGTTCGGCGGGCGTTGCCGGCGTGGGCGGCGGGGCGACGTTTGCCGCGCTGATCGTACTGCCGGCGATGGGCTTGCCGGTGTCACTGGTGGCGCTGCTGATTTCCGTGGAGCCGCTGATCGACATGGGCCGTACCGCGTTGAACGTGAACGGTTCGATGACAGCCGGGGCGATTACCAGCCAGATCATGCAGCAGACCGATAAAGAACGGCTGAATGCGGATGAGCATGCGGAGTTGGCGCAGGCCTGATAGACCGCTATCGGGGGCAAGTCGAATCGTCGCACCGCCCCTCCCACACTTGATCGCATTCACTCGGTCAAATGTGGGAGGGGGCTTGCCCCCGATGCTTTTAGGCTTTTTCCCAGACTTCGAAGTTGTAAGCCGGCTTGTCACCTTCGGCTGGGTTCTGCAGATTGGAAACCAACTTCCACTGGTTCTCATCAAACGCCGGAAACCACGCATCCCCTTCCGGGCTCAGCGCCACCCGCGTCAGGTACAGGCGATCGGCCTGTTCCAGCCCCTGCGCATAAAGCTGCGCGCCGCCGATCAACATCAGCTCATCCACGCCCTGCTCCAGGGCCCACGCTTGCGCACGCGCCACCGCCGCTTCAAGCGACGGAAAAACTTCCGCACCTTCCAGCGCCAGGTCGGTCTGACGACTGACCACAATGTTCAAGCGCCCCGGCAGCGGTCGGCCCAGGGAATCCCAGGTCTTGCGCCCCATGATGATCGGCTTGCCCAGGGTGGTGGCCTTGAAATATTTGAAATCCCCCGGCAAATGCCAGGGCATGCTGTTGTCGACGCCGATCACACGGTTTTCACCGAGGGCTGCGATCAGGCTTAGAGGGAGAGTTTTTTTCATGGCGACGAGAATACCAGAGCCACGCGAAGCGTACCCCAACCGGCTGCACAGCGGTTATGCTCCAGGCTCACTGACACAACAGGACGGCGCGTGACTGCACTGACCCCCCTGCAAACACTCTGGCTGACGGAAACCGTGCGCCTGCGCGAAGAACACGCCGGCCCGCTGGAAGATCAGCAAGCCAATCGCCTGGCCCGCACGGCCGGCGGCGACCTGCCGACGCGCATTCAACAGCGCGCCCTGCACCTGGCCGAGCGCGATGGGCTGACAACCGCCCTCATCCGCTGGCTGCAAGGTGCGCGTTTGGCCCTGATACTGCTGGCGATAGTCGCGGTGATCAGTGGTGCAGGCCTGGCCTTTGCTGCGCTGGGTAACGGCTTGACCCCGGTGAATGTGTTCTGGGCCCTGGGCAGCCTGCTCGGCTTGAACCTGATCCTGCTGATCAGTTGGGCATTGGGCCTGCTGTTTGCCGGAGAACACAGCGCCAGCCTCGGCCGGCTGTGGTTGTGGCTCAGCGAAAAACTCGCGCGTGACGCCAAAGCCGCGCAACTGGCGCCGGCGTTGCTGCTGCTATTGCAGCGCCAGAAGCTCAATCGCTGGGCCGTCGGGGTGCTGGTCAACAGCCTGTGGTTACTCGCGTTGCTCAGCGCGCTGGCGATCCTGCTGACGCTGCTCGCCACCCGGCGCTACGGTTTTGTGTGGGAAACCACCATCCTCGGCGCCGACACCTTCGTCGCCGTGACCCAAGCCCTCGGCGCCCTGCCCGCCCTGCTTGGTTTCAACGTCCCCACGGTGGAGATGATCCGCGCCAGCGGCGATTCCGCCCTGAACATCGACAGCGCACGCCAGGCCTGGGCTGCCTGGCTGGTGGGCGTGCTGCTGATCTACGGCCTGTTGCCGCGGTTGACCCTCGCCCTGCTGTGCCTGTGGCGCTGGAAACGCGGACGCGCCGCCCTGCGCCTGGACCTCAACCTGCCCGGCTACAGCCAACTGCGCGAACGCCTGATGCCAAGCAGCGAACGGCTTGGGGTCAACGATGCGGCACCGGAGCAGTTGCACGCCGTCAGCGGCGGCGTCAGCGAACTGCACAGTGACGGCGCGCTGGTGGTCGCCATCGAACTCGACGACCAGCACCCGTGGCCGCCGAAGCTGCCGGGCAACGTGCAGAACGCCGGCATCCTCGACAGCCGCGAATCACGCCACAAACTGCTGGAACAACTGACCCGCTTCCCGCCCGCGCGCCTGGCCATCGCCTGCGACCCGCGCCGCTCGCCCGACCGGGGCAGCCTGGCGCTGATCGCCGAACTGGCGCGCAGCGCCAGCGCCACCCGCGTGTGGCTGCTGCAAGCGCCACCCGGCCAGGCGCTGGACGCCGAGCGCCTGGGCGATTGGCACGCGGCGCTGCAACAACTGGAGCTGCCCTTCGCCGATTGCGCGCCGTTGAACTGGCTGGAGAGCGGCCATGACTAAACCCCTGAAACTCGCCGTGGTCGGCCACACCAATGTCGGCAAGACCTCGCTGCTGCGTACCCTGACCCGCGATGTCGGTTTCGGCGAAGTCTCCCATCGCCCCAGCACCACGCGGCATGTCGAAGGCGCGCGCTTGTCGGTCGAGGGCGAAGCCCTGCTGGAACTCTACGACACCCCCGGCCTGGAAGACGCCATCGCCCTGCTCGACTATCTGGAACGCCTCGATCGCCCCGGCGAACGCCTCGACGGCCCGGCACGCCTGGCGCGTTTCCTGGAAGGCAGCGAAGCCCGTCAGCGTTTCGAACAGGAAGCCAAGGTGCTGCGCCAACTGCTGGCCTCCGACGCCGGCCTGTATGTGATCGACGCCCGCGAGCCGGTGCTGGCCAAGTACCGCGACGAACTGCAAGTGCTGGCCAGTTGCGGCAAACCGTTATTGCCCGTGCTCAACTTCGTCAGCAGCAACGATCATCGCGAACCGGACTGGCGCGAAGCCCTGGCCCGCCTCGGCCTGCACGCACTGGTGCGGTTCGACAGCGTCGCGCCGCCGGAAGACGGCGAACGCCGCCTGTATGAAAGCCTCGCCCTGCTACTGGAAAACGCCCGGCCCCAACTGGAACGGCTGATCCTCGACCAGCACGCCCAACGCCAGGCCCGCCAGCAAAGTGCCGCGCGGCTGATCGCCGAACTGCTGATCGACTGCGCCGCGTGCCGGCGCAGCGTGGTCACTGAAGAGGAACCGCAAGCCATCGGCGATTTGCGCAAGGCCGTGCGCCAGCGCGAGCAGCGTTGCGTGGAAGCCTTGCTCAAGCTGTTCGGCTTCCGCCCGCAGGACGCCGCCGCCAGCGACTTGCCGCTGCTCGACGGGCGCTGGGGCGATGACCTGTTCAACCCGGAAACCCTCAAGCAACTCGGCGTGCGCGTCGGCGGCGGGATTGCCGCCGGCGCGGCCGCCGGTGCCGGGGTCGACCTGCTGGTGGGTGGGTTGACCCTTGGCGCCGCCGCGCTGGCGGGCGCCATTGCCGGTGGCGCGCTGCAAACCGCGCGCAGCTATGGCGGGCGCCTGCTGGGCAAAATCAAGGGCCAGCGCGAGCTGACCGTCGACGACAGCGTGCTTCGCCTGCTGGCCCTGCGCCAACGCCAATTGCTCAAGGCCCTGAACCTGCGCGGTCATGCGGCGATGCACAGCATCAAGGTCGACACGCCGCAGGACAAGACCTGGCGCGAAGGCAAACTGCCCGATGCCCTGCACAAGGCCCGCGCCCACCCGCAGTGGTCGTCCCTCAACCCCCACGCCAAATTGAGCCAGGCCGAGCGCCAGGAGCAGGTCGAAGCCCTGGCCGCCCGGCTCGAT
Organism: Pseudomonas veronii; assembly: GCF_002028325.1. Taxonomy (NCBI): domain Bacteria; kingdom Pseudomonadati; phylum Pseudomonadota; class Gammaproteobacteria; order Pseudomonadales; family Pseudomonadaceae; genus Pseudomonas; species Pseudomonas veronii. The sequence continues at coordinate 6,490,231 of NZ_CP018420.1, forward strand.
GAAGCCTGACCCCGCTTATTGACGCGCGTACCACTCAAAGCCCAGAAAGGTCGTACACAACGTGCGGATCAGCTCTTTATCGGCCTTGTCCGCAATACCGTCGCGGTCGATGTCACTGTTGGTAAACGATTCCAGCACCCCGTCGCCATCGCCGTCATAGGCGGCGGCCTTGTAGATCAGCGAGCCCTTGCACTGCGGCGCCGTGCGCTCTTGGAATTCCAGCTTGACCGCGTTGGGTGTGCCGGCCTTGGCGTAATGATCGACGTACAGCGTCAACGTGCGCTGCCAGTGGCTGCGCCGATTGAACCAGTTCAACTTCAAAAAGCAGTCGGCGAAGGTGTCCACCCGCTGTTTTTCCAGCCGACAAGGGCGGGTGACCGGGTTCAGATCGTCCGCCCATTGCAGGTCGACCCGGCCGTCCGCGCTCATGTCCACGGCGAAGATCTCGTGGATCAGTTCATCGGGACAGCCAGCCTGCTGCTCATAGAAGTGCAGGATGACTGTGTCCGCCCGACCGTTGCCGCTCATGTCCTGGGCCGTCACTTTTAAGTAGCGCATCAGCGTTGCTCCTTGGATTGAAGAAGCAAGCCACCTTAGTGATCCGACCTCAGGGGCTCTAGGCGGCGCATCTGCGTTTGGCGTAAGGCCAATCTACGCAACCAGTAGCCGCGCGGCCTTGGCCTTGAGTACCTGCAGATCGAGCACCGGCACCTGCGCTTGCTTGGCCTGTTCGTCCCAGTGGCGCAGACGCAGGCTGATGGCGTAGAGCGGGTCTTGCTCGAACGCCCGCGCTTCGTCAGGCGTCATTGCCCCGCCTTGATACGCCAGCGTGCGGCGGCTGGCTTCGCTCAACCGGGCGTAGTAGTCCGGCTGGCTGAAGGTCAGGTAGCGCTTGGCCTCGACGTGATATTCCACCAGCCGCGCCAGGCGCTCGCTGAAACCGACGCGGCGCAGGTAATCGGCGCCCAGCCGCTCATGGCTGACCACGCCATAGCCGCCCATGTTCGCGCCGCCCTGACCGCAGAGATGGCCGATATCGTGGAAAAACGCGGCCAGCACCACTTCATCGTCGAAGCCTTCGGCCATGGCCCACTGCGCGGCCTGGGACATGTGTTCGAGCTGCGACACCGCCTCGCCGATGTAATCCGCCGTGCCGTGTTGCTCGTACAGGCCGAAAACCTCGGCAATCACCTGCTGCGGATTCATCATGCCGCCCCCCACAGTGCGCTGATATTGCGCTCGCCCAACGCCGGCCCCACGCTCATGCCCACGCCGGTATGCATCAACGCGGCGCTGACGCCGGGCGCCACGCGCAGGAACGAGAACGGCACCCGCCCGCGTGCGCCGTAGACGCCCTGCCAACGCTCGACCACCTGGACCTTGCAACCCAGGGTCTGCTCGGCCAGTTCGAGCATCCAGTCATCGACCTGCTCGGCGTTGAACGGCGACGCATCGCGGCCGTAGTCGTGGGAGTCGCCGATGATCAGTTCGCCATGGGGCGTCGGGCTGATCAGCAAGTGAATCCCGTGCTCATGCAGGTACGGCGCCTCGCGCAGGATCTGCGCCTGCACCGCCGCCGCTTCCGGCAGGTCGGCAAACGCGCCGTAATGCACGCAACTGAGGCCGGTGAGCAAGGCGTGTTGCAGGTTCAGGTTGACCGCCGGCCGCGCGCGCAGCATTTGCAGACGGCAGATATGCGGGTCGAGTTCGGCAATCGCTTCGGCCAGCAGGGTTTGGTAGTCGTGGCCCGAGCAGACCACGATCTGCGCGCCACGAAAACTGCCCGCCGTGCTGTGCAACTGGCCGGGCTCGACGTCGCGCACCAGGGTCGAAAAGTGAAACTCCACCTGCAGTTCCTCGCGCAGGTAATCGATCAGCGCCGGGATCGCCTCGCGCGAATACAGCTGCTGATCGTCCTTGCCGTGCAACGCTGCGCGGTGATGACGGAATTGGCCGCCGTACAGATCCCGCAACGCCGCGCCCTGCAGCAGTTCGACGTTATAGCCATACGCCTGGGCGCGGCCGGCGCAGAAGGCTTCCAGCAGGTGTTCTTCGGCTTCGCTGCGGGCGAACAGATACGAGCCGTTGCGCTTGAGCTGCAAGCCGGCCAGCCGCGCCCATTCGCCCCAGATATCGCGGCTTTGCCGCGCCAGGTCGAGCATCGGGCCTGGCGGTTGGCCGGTGACCAGGGCCTGGCCGAAGTTGCGTACCGAGGCGCCCAACGGCGTGGCGCTGCGCTCGAACACCTTGACCTTGAGCCCGCGCTTGGCTGCCGCGTAGGCGTGGGACAGGCCGAGGATGCCGGCGCCGATGATCAGCAGGTCGCTGTGGTGTGTCATTTAGTGATGTCCTGTTTTCAAGACCGCTATCGGGGGCAAGCCCCCTCCCACACTTGACCGAGTTCCAACATGAGAATGCGGTCAACATGTGGGAGGGGGCTTGCCCCCGAAGAGGCCATCAGCCCAAACGGAGTATTTACTGACCCGCTACCTTCTCCGACTTGCCGTCATAGCGCTTACGCCATTCAGTCAGAATGCTGTCGCGGTTTTTCGAGGCCCAGGTGAAGTCGTTCTTGATCAGCCGCTGCTCGTAGTCCGCCGGCAATTCGGTCTGCGGCTTGGCGATGCCCGGCTGGGCGAGCACGGCGAAGTTGTCCTTGTACAGGTCCATCGCCGCGGTGCTGGCGGAGAAGTCGGCGAGTTTCTTCGCCGCGTCGGCGTGGGCGCTGCCTTTGATCACCGCCGTCGCTTCGATGTCCCAGCCCAGGCCTTCTTTCGGCAGGATGATGTCCAGCGGCGCGCCCTGGCGCTTCAGCTGCACGGCCGGGTATTCGAAGGAAATACCGATCGGGAATTCACCCGAAGCCGCCAGCTTGCACGGCTTGGAACCGGAGTGGACGTACTGGCCGATGTTCTGGTGCAGGTCGTCCATGTACTGCCAGCCCTGCTTCTCGCCGAAGGTCTGCAGCCAGGCGCTCACATCCAGGAAACCGGTGCCCGAGGACGCCGGGTTGGGCATCACGATCTTGCCCTTGTACTCAGGCTTGGTCAGGTCTTGCCAGCTCACCGGTTTGCTCAGGCCCTGCTTCTCGGCTTCGACGGTGTTGAAGCAGATCGTCGCGGCCCAGACGTCCATGCCGACCCACGCAGGCGGGTTGGCGGCGTCACGGTAGTGTTTGCCGATCTTGTCCAGGCCCTTGGGCGCGTAACTTTCGAGCATGCCTTGCTGGTCGAGGATCGCCAGGCTCGACGCGGCCAGGCCCCAGACCACATCGGCTTGCGGGCGGTCTTTTTCCGCGAGCAGCTTGGCGGTGATGATGCCGGTGGAGTCACGCACCCATTTGATTTCGATGTCGGGGTTGGCCTGCTCGAAGGCCTGTTTATAGGTCTTCAATTGCTCGGCTTCGAGGGCCGTGTACACGGTCAATTCAGTCTTGGCGAAGGCATTCAGGCTGAATGCAGTGAGTACGGCAGCGACCAACGCGAGGGGCTTGAACATGGCATACCTCCTTCAGGGTTATTGGCCCGGCGCGGTCTGGCGCCAGGCTTGGGAGCGGCGCAACGCGCCACGTGAGGCCCACGCCAGCAACAGCGAGACGCCGGCCGAAGTGAACAGGATCAAAGTGGACATGGCCGCCGCGCCGCCCACATTGCCGGCGTCGTCCATGTTCAACACGGCGACGGCGGCGAGGATGGTGTCGGGGCTGTAGAGGAAGATCGCCGCCGAGACAGTGGTCATCGCCGACACAAACAGGTAGCGCACGATGTCCAGCAGCGCCGGCAGGCAGATCGGCACGGTGACGCGCAGGTAGTGGCGGTACAGCGGCGCCTTGAGCGACAGCGCGGCGGCTTCGAACTCGGCATCGAGCTGGCGCAGCGCGGTGGTGGCGGTCATCTGCGCGGTGGTCAAATAATGAGCGATGGTACACACCACCAGCAGCGTCATGGTGCCGTAGAACACATGCAGCGGGTTGCCGCTGAGGTTGAAGAAGAAGACGTAGCCCAGGCCCAGCACCAGGCCCGGCACGGCCATCGGCACGAAGCTGAGCATGCGCAGCGCCAGGTTCAGGCCTTTCTGGCTCTGGGTCTTTTCCATCAGGTACGCGCCGGTGAAGATCAGCACGCTGCCGATCAACGCCGTACACAGCGCCAGGGTCAGGCTGTTGCGGTACGCCAGCCAGCCGCCGCCAGCTGTGTCTTCGAACTGGTAGTGGTTGAGCGACAGCGACAGGTTGTAGGGCCAGAACTTCACCAGCGACGAGTACACCGCCATGCCGAACACCAGCAGCAACACCGCGCAGATCAGCAGCACGATGGCCAGGTAACAGGCATCGCGCCGCCGCGACGGGGCCGGCTGGAACACCTGGGCACGGCCGCCCATAGCATCACCCTGGCGCCGACGCAGCCAGGTATCGACGCCAAAGCTGAACAGCGCCGGCAGCAGCAACACCATGCCGATCAACGCCCCGCGCCCGAACTGTTGCTGGCCGACCACGGCCTTGTAGGCTTCCAGCGCCAGCACCTGATAATCGCCGCCGACCACCACCGGTACGCCGAAGTCGGTGATGGTCAGGGTGAACACCAGGCAAAACGCGGCGAACACCGCCTGGCGCGTGGCAGGCCAAGTGATGCTGCGGAATGCCCGGGCCGGGCTGGCGCCCATGCTTGAGGCGGCATCGAACAAGCGCGCATCCGCCAGGGAAAGCGCCGACAACAGGATCATCAAGGCGTGTGGGAAGGTGTAGATCACCTCACCGAGGACAACGCCCCAGAAGCCGTAGATATTCTCCGACAACAAACCGCGCAGCAGGCCCTGGTTGCCGAACAGATAGACCAACGCGATCCCCGGCAGCATTGACGGCGCCATCAACGGCAGCAGCGACAGGCCGCGCCAAAGCGCCTTGGCCGGGATCAGTGTGCGTTGCAGCGCGTAGGCAAACAGATACGCCAGCGGTACGACAATGACCGCCACGCTGAGGGAGACTTTCAGGCTATTCCCAAGCAGCCAGTGGAAGTTGGCGCTGCTGACCAGTTCCCGCGCCGCCACCAGCCCGCCGCCCTGCCCGGCTTCGCTGCTGAAGCCGCGCCAGAAGATCGCCAGCAGCGGCAACAACACCGCGATACCCAGCAGGCACAGCCATAGCCATTTGCCGCCCAGCACGAAAAGGCGGTCGCCCAACTCGGCGCGGGACACCCGGCGTGCAATGGGCAGCGTCATCAGCGCACCCATGTCAGGCAAACACCTGCAGGCTGCGCGGCGGCAACGCGACCCAGATGTCCTGGGCCCCCAGGCGCGGCATGGCTTCCGGAGCCAGTTCGGCCAGCAGCGGATGACCGGGCAGTTGCGCCAGTTCAAAGCTCATGCGGCAACGGTTGCCGAGGAAGGTGATCTCGCGGACCTTGGCCGCAAACAGGTTCTCTTCATGCACCAGCGGGTTGACGCTGATCGCCTCCGGGCGGCAGAACAGGCGCCCGGAGGTGGCCGCGCCAGCATCATCGGCCAGGCGCATGTGCATCCCGCCGACCTGGGCGTGGCTCGCGCTGCTGCGGCTGAACGGCAGCCAATTGCCCTGGCCGACGAACTCCGCCACGAACGGTGTGGCCGGGCGGTCGTAAATCTCTTGGGGCGTGGCGTATTGCTCGACCTTGCCGTTGTTCATCACGGCAATGCGGTCGGCCATCAACATGGCTTCGTCCTGATTGTGGGTGACCATCAGCGTGGTGACGCCCAGGCGCCGTTGCAGTTGGCGCAGTTCGGTACACAGGTGCTCACGGACGCGAGCGTCGAGGGCCGACATCGGTTCATCGAGCAGCAACAGCGAGGGTGCCGGCGCCAAGGCGCGGGCCAGGGCGACCCGTTGTTGCTGGCCGCCGGAGAGTTGGCCGGGGTATTTCTTTTCGCTGCCGAGCAGGCCGACCAGTTCGAGCATCTGACCGACACGCTTGCGCACTTCATCGCGACCGCTGCCGGTGAGGCCGTAGCCGATATTCGCTTCAACGCTGAGGTTGGGGAACAGCGCGTAGGACTGGAACAAAATGCCGTAGTCCCGCGCCTGCGGCGGCAGCAGGGAAACATCCCGCTCACCCAGATAAAGCTCCCCACTGTCCTGGCGCTCGAGGCCGGCGATGCAGCGCAGCAGCGTGGTCTTGCCACAACCGGACGGGCCCAGCAGGCACACCAGCTCGCCGGCGGCGACGTCCAGGGACACGTTGTCCAGCGCGGTAAAGGCGCCGAAGCGTTTCTGGATACCGCGCACCTTCATTGGCGCGCCGGGTTGGGTCAGGGCTGTGTTCATGGAGGCACCTCATCAAACAGATGAGGGCCATGCTAGGCAGGCAATGCGTCCCTGATGTGGCAGAAAGGCAAAACGTGGCGATAGTGGTATTGGTGGATTTGGGTAGGGGGGGGTGCCAGGTCTGGCGCTATCGGGGGCAAGCCCCCTTCCACATTTTGACCGCATTCTCATGTTGGAACTCGGTCAAGTGTGGGAGGGGGCTTGCCCCCGATTGGCCCTCAAGGTCACCACCGGATTTCAGATCGGCGACATTTCCTGCGCCAACCCGAGAAAAGCAGCTGGCAGGCGAGCGCCTTTTCTTTCCTTGAGGCAGTAGAGGTACTCAGCGATCTGCGGCGCGTTCTCGATGGTCAGCACTCGCAGTTGCGGGTCATGGGGCACTTCCTGGCGGGCGATGATGCTGATGCCGATATTGCGCAGCACCGCTTCACGAATCGACTCGCGGCTGCCGATTTCCAGCAGCGGCCCGTAACTCACGCCGGCACCCTGCAGCAGCTGTTCCGTCAGGCGTCGCGTGGTGGAGCCGGCTTCACGCATCAACAGCGTATGCCCGGCCAGCGCGGTCAACGGCACATGATCGAGCGTCGCCAACGGGTGGTTGCGATGCACCGCCAGCACCAGCGGATCGGTGCCCAGCACGCGGCGAATCAGGCGCGGGTCTTCCAGCAGTTGCGAGGACGCGGCGACGTCGACGCGGTAATCATCCAGGGCTTCGAGCACCTGTTGGGAGTTGCCGATTTCCACCGACACTTCCACCTGGGGCAAACGCTCGCGGAAGGCTTTGACCAGGTCGAGGATGTAATACGGCGCCGTCGCGGCAATCCGCAATGCGCCCTGGACCTGGCCACTGTTACGCAGGAAAAACTCGATATCCGCTTCCTGCTGCAACAGCGTCTTGACCATCGGCAGCAGGCGCGCGCCTTCGTCGCTGACCGTCAGGCGGCGGCCCCCGCGATAGAACAGCTCGACGCCGTACTGGCTTTCCAGGTTGCGGATCTGCGTGGTGACGGTGGGCTGGCTCAGGCCGAGTTTTTTCGCCGCCTGGGTGATGCTGCCCAGGCGGGCGACCATAAAAAACGCCTTCAACTCGGCACTCAGCACACCACCCTCACATCATTTATTTGCGCAGCAGGCGCAGGCCATTGAACACCACCAGCAGGCTTACGCCCATGTCGGCGAACACCGCCATCCACATGGTGGCCATGCCCAGGAAGGTGACCGCAAGGAAGACCGCCTTGATCACCAGCGCCAGGGCGATGTTCTGCTTGAGGATACTCGAGGTTTGCCGCGACAACCGAATGAAAGCCGGAATCTTGCGCAAATCATCGTCCATCAAGGCCACGTCGGCAGTTTCGATGGCAGTGTCGGTGCCTGCCGCGGCCATGGCAAAACCGATCTCGGCGCGGGCCAACGCCGGGGCGTCGTTGATGCCGTCGCCGACCATGCCCACGCGCCGGCCTTGGCCGTAAAGGGCTTCAATGGCTAGCAGTTTGTCGGTGGGCAACAGGTCGCCCTGGGCCTGGTCGATGCCGACCTGGGCCGCAATCGCCTGGGCAGTGTGGGTGTTGTCGCCGGTGAGCATCAGGGTTTTGATGCCCAGCTCGTGCAACTGCTGGATCGCTTCGCGGCTGCTGTCCTTGACCGTGTCGGCCACGGCGAACAGCGCCAGCGGGCCGGATTTGTCGAGCAGCAGCACCACGGATTTGCCTTGTTTCTCCAGGGCGAAGAGTTTGTCTTCCAGCGCGGGCGAGCACAGGCCGAGTTCTTCCACCAGGCGGTGGTTGCCCAGGTGGTAGGTTGCGCCGTTGATATCACCGCGCACACCGCGACCGGTCAGGGCAGTGAAGTTATCCACAGCATGGCGCGGCAGGCTTTTATCCACAGCCGCGTTGGCGATGGCCAGCGATACCGGGTGGTCGGAACGCCCGGCGAGGGCGGCGGCCAACGCCGGCGCACTGTCTTCGACATTCGGGAACAGGGCCAGGTAGTCGGTTTGCACCGGTTTGCCGTGGGTGATGGTGCCGGTCTTGTCGAGGGCCAGGTAGTCGAGCTTGTAACCGCCCTCCAGGTACACGCCGCCCTTGATCAGGATGCCTTTGCGCGCCGCTGCGGCCAGGCCGCTGACGATGGTCACCGGGGTGGAGATCACCAAGGCGCACGGGCATGCGACCACCAACAGCACCAGGGCGCGATAGATCCAGTCGAACCAGACGCCAGCCATGAACAGCGGCGGGATCAGCGCCACGCCCAGGGCAAACAGGAACACCGCCGGGGTGTAGATCTTCGCAAAACGGTCGACAAAACGCTGGGTCGGCGCGCGGGCGCCCTGAGCCTGTTCCACGGCGTGGATGATCCGCGCCAGGGTCGAGTTGCTGGCGGCCGCCGTGACTGCGTATTCCAGGGAACCGGCCTGGTTGATGGTGCCGGCGAAGACTTTATCGCCCACGGTTTTTTCAATCGGCAGGCTTTCGCCGGTGATCGGCGCCTGGTCGATGGTCGACTGGCCGGCGGTGACTTCGCCGTCCAGGCCGATGCGCTCGCCGGGGCGAACCCGCACGATGGCGCCCAATTCCACACTGTTCACTTCCCGTTCGGCCCAACTGCCGTCGGCCTGACGCACTGTGGCCCGTTCCGGGGTCATCTGCATCAAGCCGCTGATGGCATTGCGCGCGCGGTCGAGGGACTTGGCTTCGATCAATTCGGCCACGGTGAACAGGAACATCACCATCGCCGCTTCCGGCCATTGGCCGATCAGGATCGCGCCGGTCACGGCGATGCTCATCAGCGCGTTGATGTTCAGGTTGAGGTTTTTCAGGGCGATCCAGCCCTTTTTATAGGTGGTCAGGCCGCCGCTGAGGATCGAGACCAGCGCCACCAGGGCGATCACCCAGGTCGGGGCCGCGTTGGTGAAGTGGATCACTTCGGCGGCCAGGGCGCCGACGCCGGACAACGCCAACGGCCACCAGTGTTTCTTCGCCGGCGGTGCGGCAGCCGGGGTGCCCTCTTCGATCGGATCGGCCTGCATGCCCAGGGACTTGATGGCGTCGATGATCGGCGCGGTGCTCGGCAGGTCATGGGTGACACCGAGGATGCGGTTGATCAGGTTGAATTCCAGCTGCTGCACACCGGCAAGCTTGCCCAGTTTGTTCTGGATCAGGGTCTGCTCGGTGGGGCAGTCCATGGCTTCGATGCGGAAGGTGCTCAAGCGCGAATCGGCGCTTGGCGCGGCGCTCAGTTGCACCAACGCCGGGGCTGGCGTGCCGGAGCAGCAGGCACCGGCGTGGCCGTGGTCATGCACCGGTGTCAGTTTTTTCGGCGCATGAGCGTGGTCATGCGCGTGATCGTGCGTGTGCGGGGTGTGCGGGGTGTGATGGGAGTCGCTCATCTGGTCGCGTCCGTAAGGTGCCTGTTGCCAAGTAAAGACCCTGTAGCCACTATAGGGTCAAGCACCCATTTGGAGATTGTTGCGATGAAGATCGGCGAATTGGCCAGGCTGACCGACTGCCCGGTGGAAACCATCCGTTATTACGAGAAGGAAGGCTTGCTGCCACCACCGGCACGCACCGAGGCCAACTACCGCGTGTACACCCAGGCGCACACCGAGCGGTTGGTGTTTATCCGCAACTGCCGCAGCCTGGACATGACCCTGGAAGAAATCCGCAGCCTGCTGGGCTTACGAGACAGCCCGCAGGACCAATGCGAAAACGTGAATGCGCTGATCGACGAGCATATCCACCATGTCAAAGCGCGGATCGATGGCCTGTTGGCATTGCAGGAACAGCTGATCGACCTGCGCCAGCGCTGTGGCAGCGGGCCGGAGCTGGATCAGTGCGGGATATTGCAGCGGCTGGAGGTCAGCGGCAGTGTCGCCGCCAGCGAGGCCGAGCCTTCGCATGTGGGCAGAAGCCATGGGCATTAATTCAGCCTGGTAACCGAATCAAAGTGTGGGAGGGGGCTTGCTCCCTCCCACACAAGCCCACACCTTTAGACTGAGGCAGCCTTTAGATGGCGACGTCGGCCTTGATGCTTGGGTCGGCGTCGTAACCGACGATTTCGAAGTCTTCGAACTTGTAGTCATAGATCGACGCAGGCTTACGCTTGATCACCAATTCCGGCAGCTTCTTCGGCGTGCGCGCCAGTTGGGTCTGGATCTGTTCCATGTGGTTGCTGTAGGCGTGGGTGTCGCCGGTGGTGACGATGATCTCGTGGGGGATCAGGTCGCACTGCTGGGCCAGCATGTGGGTCAGCAGCGCCAGCGCGGCGGTGTTGTACGGCAGGCCGAGGAATACGTCGGAGCTGCGGATATACAACTGCATCGACAGATGGCCGTCATGCACGAACGCCTGGTACAGCAGGTGGCACGGCGGCAGGGCCTGCTTGCCGTTGCGCGCATTTTCCTGGGGGCTCTTGGTCTCGTCCGGCAGGTACTCGACGTTCCAGCCGTGGAACAGGATGCGGCGGCTGTTGGGGTTGGTCTTCAGCGTCTCGACCATGTAGTCGATCTGATTGATCGTGCCGCCGTCCTTGGTCGGCCAGGCGGTCCACTGCTCGCCGTACACCGGGCCCAGATCACCGTCTTCGGTGGCCCACTCGTCCCAGATACGCACGCCGTTCTCGTTCAACCACTTGATGTTGGTGTTGCCGCTCAACATCCAGATCAATTCGTTGGCGATGCTTTTGAAGTGAAGCTTCTTGGTGGTCAGCAGCGGGAAGCCGTCGGCCAAGTTATGCCGATACTGACGGGCAAACACAGCCTTGGTGCCGGTGCCGGTGCGGTCGCCCTTGGTCAGGCCATTGGTCACGACGTCGTTCAGTAGTTCGAGATATTGCTTCATGTCATTACCCGTATCGGTGCAGCCGAGACCTCGCAGGCCTCGGCATTCGAATTCAAAGCGCGGTGTTCTTCAACGGTTGCGGACGGTTGTACGCCCACCACAGCAGGCCCAGGCCGACGATGATCATCGGCAGACTGAGGATCTGGCCCATGGTCACCCAACCGAACGCCAGGTAGCCCAGTTGCGCATCCGGGACGCGCACGAACTCGACGACAAAACGGAAGATGCCGTAGAACAACGCGAACATACCCGACACAGCCATGGTCGGCCGTGGCTTGCGCGAGAAAATGTACAGAATGAGGAACAGTGCCACACCTTCCAGGGCGAACTGGTACAGCTGCGACGGATGGCGCGGCAATTGCGCCGGGTCGCTGAACGGCGGGAACACCATGGCCCACGGCACGTCGGTCGGCTTGCCCCACAGTTCGGCATTGATGAAGTTACCGATACGCCCGGCGCCCAGACCGATCGGCACCAGCGGCGCAACGAAGTCCATCAGCTCGAAGAACGACTTGCCGTTGCGACGGCCAAACCACCAGGCGGCGAGCATCACGCCGATAAACCCACCGTGGAAGGCCATGCCGCCCTTCCATACCTCGAAGATCAGCGTCGGGTTGGCGATGTAGGCGGGCAAGTCGTAAAACAGCACATACCCCAGGCGTCCGCCGACGATGACCCCCATCGACAACCAGAACACCATGTCGGAGAGTTTCTCCTTGGTCCAGGTCGGGTCGAAACGGTTCAGGCGCCGGGAAGCCAGCAGCCAGGCGCCGCCGATGCCGATCAGGTACATCAACCCGTACCAGTGGATTTTCAGCGGACCGATGGCCAGGGCCACCGGGTCGATCTGCGGGTAAGGCAGCATTGCGACTCCTCGTAAAATCATTCGTTATGGCGACCGGGACCATGCCCGGGCGCGATTAAGGCTGCGTTACAGCAAAAAATTCAAACCCACGCAAAACAGCAGCCCGGCAAACAGGCGTTTTAGCAAGCGCGGCGACAAACGGTGCGCCAGGCGCGCGCCGAAGCGGGCAAACACCATGCTGGTCAGGGCAATGCCCAGCAGCGCCGGCAAATACACGAACCCTAGACTATGAGCGGGCAGCAGCGGGTCATGCCAGCCCAGAATCATGAAACTTAATGCACTGGCCAGCGCAATCGGCAGCCCGCAGGCCGACGAAGTGGCCACCGCTTGCTGCATCGGCACGCTGCGCCAGGTCAAAAACGGCACGGTCAGCGAACCGCCGCCAATCCCGAAAATCGCCGAGGCCCAGCCGATCACCGTGCCCGCCAGGGTCAAACCGAGCTTGCCCGGCACCGTTCGACTGGCCTTGGGCTTGACCTCCAGGGCCAACTGCACGGCGATGATCAGCGCGAACACGCCGATGATCTTCTGCAAGTGGGGGCCGGAAATCGCCTCGGCGGTCAGCGCGCCAAAACCGGCGCCGATCAGGATGCCCACGGTCATCCACACAAAGATCGGCCAGCGTACCGCGCCCCGTCGATGGTGCTCACGCACGGCGTTGATCGAGGTGAAGATGATCGTCGCCAGGGACGTGCCCACGGCCAGGTGGGTCAGCACCTGCGGGTCGAAGCCCTGCAAGGTGAAGCTGAACACCAGCACCGGCACGATAATGATCCCACCGCCCACGCCAAACAGCCCGGCGAGCACCCCGGCACAGGCGCCCAGCAGTAAATACAGCAGAAATTCCATGGGAGCCCCCAAACCAAGTCCGGCATGTTAACGGATGGAAGGCATGCGACCCAACTGGATACGATGGAACGCCCGCGCCAGTGTAGGTAGAGTGGCCAAACACACAAAGGGGGATCGCCTGATGTGCCTGATTGTTTTCGCCTGGCGGCCGGGCCATGCCCAACCGCTGATCGTCGCGGCCAACCGTGACGAGTTCTACGCCCGCCCCAGCCTGCCGCTGGCCCAATGGCCGGATGCGCCTGCCGTCTATGCCGGCCGCGACCAGGAAGCGGGCGGCACCTGGCTGGGGGTGAACGCCGACGGACGGTTTGCCGCCCTGACCAATATCCGCGACCCGCATCAACCGCCGGCCCGCAAGTCGCGTGGGGAATTGGTGGCGCGGTTTCTCAGCGGTTCGCTACCGCTTGAGCAGTATTTGGCGGAGATCAACGGCCGTTCGATTGAATATGCCGGGTTCAACCTGCTGGTGGGCACGCGGGATGAACTGTGGCATTACAACGCCCGCGACAGCGTGCCTACGCAGCTGCCCGCCGGGGTATACGGCCTTTCCAATGCAGGGCTCGACACGCCATGGCCGAAATTGCTCAAGGCCAAGGCAGCGCTGGGCGAGGTACTGGAGAACCCGCAGCCGGAAACCTTGCTGGATATCTTGAGCGACCCGCAGACCGCGCCGTTTGCCGACTTGCCGGACACCGGCGTGGGCTTGGCGACCGAGAGTTTGCTATCAAGCGTATTTATCGCCAGCCCCAGTTATGGGACACGGGCGAGTACAGCGCTGATTGTGAATGCGGACGGCACGCGGCAGATGGTGGAGCGCAGTTTTGGGCCGCACGGTGGGCGGCTCGGCGAAGTCGAACTCAACCTGTAGGAGCGAGCTTGCTCGCGAAAAACGTCAACGATGACGCGCGCCCCCCGCCTGAATGCACGCAGTACCCTCAGGTTTTTCGCGAGCAAGCTCGTGTGCTGACTGACACTCCGTAATCGGGGGCAAGTCGAATCGTCGCACCGCCCCTCCCACATTTTTGATCGGCGCCAGGTTTTAGAGGGTTTTGGCTGAGGCCGGGTTGATCATCCGCGTCAACCCCAGGTTCTTCAGCGCCAGTTGCAGCGAGCTGTGGATAACTTGCGGGTTGTCGATGGTCATCAGCTCGGCCAGCAGTTCCTTGGCCATGCTCAGGTTGACCTGGCGCAGCAGCCACTTCACCTTCGGCAAGTTGGTGGCGTTCATCGACAGGCTGTCAAAGCCCATCGCCATCAACAGCACCGCTGCTGCCGGATCGCCGGCCATTTCCCCGCAGATGCTCACCGGCTTGCCTTCGGCATGGGCGTCGCGCACCACATGTTGCAGCGCTTGCAGCACCGCCGGGTGCAGGTAGTCGTAGAGGTCGGCCACCCGTGGGTTGTTGCGGTCCACGGCCAGCAGGTATTGGGTCAGGTCGTTGGAGCCCACCGACAGGAAGTCCACCTGCCGCGCCAGTTCCTTGGCCTGGTACACCGCCGCCGGAATTTCGATCATCACGCCGATCGGCGGCATCGGTACGTCGGCGCCTTCGTCGCGCACCTCGCCCCAGGCGCGGTGGATCAGGTGCAGGGCTTCTTCCAGCTCATGGGTGCCGGAGATCATCGGCAGCAGGATGCGCAGGTTGTTCAGGCCTTCGCTGGCCTTGAGCATGGCGCGGGTTTGTACGAGGAAAATTTCCGGGTGGTCAAGGGTGACGCGAATCCCGCGCCAGCCGAGGAAGGGGTTGTCTTCCTTGATCGGGAAATACGACAGTGACTTATCGCCGCCAATGTCCAGGCTGCGCATCGTCACCGGCAACGGATGGAAGGCGGACAGTTGCTCGCGATAAATCGCCAGCTGCTCCTTCTCGCTCGGAAAGCGCTGGTTGATCATGAACGGCACTTCGGTGCGGTACAGCCCCACCCCTTCGGCGCCGCGTTGTTGCGCGCGGGCCACATCGGCGAGCAGGCCGGTGTTGACCAGCAGCGGCACGCGATGCCCGTCGAGGGTCACGCAGGGCAGTTCGCGCAAGGCGTCGAGGCCCTGGGACAGCTGGCGTTCCTCTTCCACCACCTCGGCGTACTGCTTGCGCATCACTTCGCTGGGGTTGGTGAACACCTCGCCACGGTTGCCGTCGACGATCATTTCGATGCCGTCGACCTTGGAATACGGCAGGTCCACCAGGCCCATCACCGTCGGAATACCCATGGCCCGGGCCAGGATCGCGACGTGGGAGTTGCCCGAACCGAGCACCGAGATCAGGCCCACCAGTTTGCCTTCCGGCACTTCGCCGAGCATGGTGGCGGTCAGTTCTTCACTGATCAGGATGGTGTTGTCGGGGTAGACCAGGTTGGTGGAACGGTCTTCCTGCAAGTAAGCGAGCAGACGGCGACCGAGGTCGCGCACATCCGAGGCGCGCTCGCGCAGGTAGGCGTCGTCCATCAATTCGAAACGGTTGACGTGATCGGAGACCACCTGGCGCAGCGCGCCCTGGGCCCACTGGCCGGTCTTGATCACGTTTTTGACTTCGCTGCCCAGCGACGCGTCATCCAGCATCATCTGGTACACCTCGAACAGCGCTCGCTCTTCGGGGCGCAGTTGGGTGGCGAGCTTGTTCGACAGGTTGCGCATGTCGGCGCGCACGCCTTCCAGGGCGGTCTTGAACAGTTTGATTTCGGCGTCGATGTCGCTGACGGTCTTGTCCGGCACCACATCGAGGTCGGCCGGCGGCAACATGACCACGGCCGTACCGACGGCCGCACCTGGCGAGCCCGGTACGCCGACGAACTTGGCTTCCTGGATGCCCTTGCCCTGGCGCCCCAGGCCGCGAATCGAGCCGGTGGCTTCGGCATGGGCGATCACCCCGGCCAATTGCGCGCTCATGGTCACGAGGAAGGCTTCTTCGCCTTCGTCGAACTGGCGGCGTTCTTTCTGCTGGATGACCAACACGCCGACAACGCGGCGGTGGTGAATGATCGGCGCGCCGAGGAACGAGGCGTAGCGCTCTTCGCCGGTTTCGGCAAAGTAGCGATAACGCGGGTGATCAGCCGCGTTTTCAAGGTTCAGGGGTTCTTCACGCGTCCCTACCAAGCCCACCAGACCTTCATTGGGCGCCATGCTGACCTTGCCGATGGAGCGCTTGTTCAAGCCCTCGGTCGCCATCAGCACAAAACGGTTGGTCTCGGGGTCCAGCAGGTAAACCGAGCAGACCTGGCTGCCCATGGCTTCCTTGACGCGCAACACAATAATCCCCAACGCCGCCTTGAGATCCTTGGCGGAGTTAACTTCCTGGACGATCTTGCGCAGCGTATTGAGCATGGCTCGGGGTCGAACTCCGTCGTCAGTCGCGCGTTAAAAGGCGCGGGGCAAGCTCTTTGAGAGCGCGACGATAAACCTCGCGCTTGAATGTCACCACCTGGCCCAACGGATACCAATAACTGACCCAACGCCAGCCATCGAACTCCGGTTTACCGGTCAAATCCATCCGCACCCGCTGCTCGTTGGAGATCAGGCGCAGGAGAAACCATTTCTGCTTCTGGCCGATACACAGCGGTTGGCTGTGGGTACGCACCAGGCGTTGCGGCAAACGATAACGCAACCAGCCACGGGTACAGGCCAAAATTTGCACATCTTCGCGCTCAAGGCCGACTTCTTCGTTCAACTCGCGGTACAAGGCGTCTTCAGGGGTTTCGTCAGGGTTGATCCCACCTTGAGGAAACTGCCAGGCATCTTGGTTGATTCGGCGAGCCCATAGGACCTGTCCGGAATCATTCGTAAGAATAATCCCGACATTAGGACGGAAACCATCGGGGTCGATCACGGCAACAACCTCGCAAACGCATGTCGTCGCATTGTTCCACAAAGGTTGTTCCAGCGGCAACGAGGCTTCTTAGCTTATGTGCAGTCTTGTGAAAAGACCGTATTCTGGACGCCTTTTTACAGACTTTTCAGCGGGTAACTGTAATGCGCCTGGCTTTATTCGACTTGGACAACACGCTTCTGGGGGGTGACAGCGATCACGCCTGGGGCGATTACCTCTGTGAACGCGGATTTCTCGACCCGGTGACCTACAAGGCACGCAACGACGAATTCTATCAGGACTACCTGGCCGGCCAGCTGGATAACGCGGCCTACCTGAATTTTTGCCTGGAAATCCTCGGCCGCACCGAAATGGCCCAATTGGAGGCATGGCACAACGACTACATGCGCGACTGCATCGAGCCGATCATGCTGCCGCAGGCATTTGAACTGCTGGCCAAGCACCGCGCCGCTGGCGACAAGCTGGTGATCATCACCGCGACCAACCGCTTCGTCACCGCGCCAATTGCCGCACGCCTGGGCGTAGACGCCCTGATCGCCACCGAATGCGAGATGGAAGACGGCCGCTACACCGGGCGCAGCACCGATGTGCCGTGCTTTCGCGAAGGCAAGGTGACGCGCCTGAACCGTTGGCTGGAAGAAACCGGGCACAGCCTGGAAGACAGCTACTTCTACAGCGATTCGATGAATGACTTGCCGCTGCTGGAGCAGGTGACGTATCCGATCGCGGTAGACCCGGATCCGAATCTGCGGGCTGAGGCTGAAAAACGCGGCTGGCCGGTGATTACGCTGCGGAGCTGATGGCCCTATCGGGGGCAAGCCCCCTCCCACATTTAACTGCATTTCAACGGATGTACGCGGTTAAATGTGGGAGGGAGCTTGCTCCCGATGCAGACAACTCGGCGTAAAGCCTTAAACCGGCTTGGCCCCCATCAACCCCGCAATCGCCACAAACCCCACCAGGCTGACCACCGCCAATGCCAAGGTGAAATTCAGGCTACCGCCCTCGCCCTTGCGCAAGCGATTGAGCCGCGCCACCAGCCAGAACCAGCACAGCGCCGCGACGGTGTAGAGCAGGCTGGAACCCAGGATCCAGGTCTGCCCCAGCGGCCAGCCGACCAGATGCACCAGCCACCAGCCGGTAAACGGCATGCTGATCAGGCAGATCCCCATCAACAACCATACGAACGCCCACGGGCGCTGCACGGTGATCGCCGGGCCGGCGCTGCGTTTGCGCCAGGCCAGCAGCGCCAGGCCGAGGCCGCTGAGCAGCAGCAACACAGTCGCCGCCATGTGGATAACTTTGAGGGTGGTCAGGGTTTCCATGTGTCGTCTTCCTTAAAGGCCGCCCCAATCAGCGTAGTCGCTCAACCGAGGAACAGTTTGTAAGCCGGGTTATCGCTTTCATCCCAGTATGGGTAGCCGATGGCTTCAAGGGCTGCCGATACCAGATGGCGCTCGTCCGCCGGGACTTGCAGGCCGGCGACCACGCGGCCGTCGGCTGCGCCGTGGTTGCGATAGTGGAACATCGAGATGTTCCAGCGCCCGCCTAATTTGTTAAGAAAGTTGAACAAGGCGCCCGGCCGCTCCGGGAATTCGAAGCGAAACACCACTTCATCGCTGACCTTCGCCGCGTGCCCGCCAACCATGTGGCGGATGTGCAACTTGGCCAGTTCGTTCTCGGTCAGGTCGAGCACCGGGAAACCCTGGCTGGTCAGGCTGGCGATCAATGCGCTGCGCGGATCGTTTTCCGGATGGGTCTGCACGCCGACGAAAATGTGCGCCTCGCGGCCGGAGTGGTAGCGATAGTTGAATTCGGTGATCTGGCGCTTGCCCACGGCCTCGCAGAACGCCTTGAAGCTGCCCGGCTTCTCGGGGATGGTCACGGCGATGATGGCTTCGCGGCCTTCACCCAGCTCGGCGCGTTCGGCCACATGGCGCAGGCGGTCGAAGTTGACGTTGGCGCCGGAGTCGATGGCCACCAGGGTTTGCCCGCTGACGCCACGGCTCTCGACATATTTCTTGATGCCCGCCACACCCAGGGCGCCCGCTGGCTCGGTGATGGAGCGGGTGTCGTCATAGATGTCCTTGATCGCCGCACAGATTTCATCGGTGCTGACGGTGATCACTTCGTCCACATAGTCTTTGCAGATGTCGAAGGTGTACTGGCCGATCTGCGCCACCGCCACGCCATCGGCAAAAATCCCCACGGTTGGCAGCACCACGCGCTCGCCAGCGGCCATGGCGGCCTGCAGGCAGTTGGAGTCGTCCGGCTCGACGCCGATGATCTTGATCTCCGGACGCAGGTATTTCACATACGCCGCGATACCGGCGATCAGCCCACCGCCGCCGACCGGCACGAAGATCGCGTCCAGCGGCCCAGGGTGCTGGCGCAGGATCTCCATCGCCACGGTCCCCTGCCCGGCAATGGTGTGCGGGTCGTCGTAGGGGTGAATGTAGACGTAGCCTTTTTCGTCGACCAGTTTCAGCGAGTAGGCCAGGGCTTCCGGGAACGAATCACCGTGCAGCACCACTTTGCCACCACGGGAACGCACGCCTTCGACCTTGATTTCCGGGGTGGTCTTGGGCATCACAATAGTGGCCTTGACCCCCAGCACCTTGGCCGCCAGGGCCAGGCCCTGGGCATGGTTGCCCGCCGAAGCGGTGACCACGCCGCGCGCACGCTCATCGGCCGTCAACTGGGTCAGCTTGTTGTACGCGCCGCGAATCTTGAACGAGAACACCGGCTGCAAGTCTTCCCGCTTGAGCAAGACCTTGTTGCCCAGCCGCTCGGAGAGCTGGCGGGCGGCCTGCAACGGGGTTTCTATGGCAACGTCGTAAACGCGCGAGGTGAGGATCTTTTTGACGTACTGTTCAAGCATCGGCAGGCATCACTGGGCGGAGTGGGCAGGGTCGACGAGTCTAACTCAGCGTTTGGCCGGGCGACCACACGAATCCAAAGGTTTTGATGGGTTATACTCGCGCCCTCTCTACTCCCCGCCCGTTCCGGAGCCCGCATGACCCAGGATCAACTCAAACAGGCAGTGGCCCAGGCCGCCGTCGATTTAATCCTTCCTAAACTCGATGACAAGAGCATCGTCGGCGTCGGCACCGGCTCCACCGCCAACTGCTTCATCGATGCGCTGGCCAAGCACAAGGGCGCGTTCGATGGCGCCGTGGCCAGCTCCGAAGCCACCGCCGCGCGCCTCAAGGGCCATGGCATTCCGGTGTACGAGCTCAATACCGTCAGCGACCTGGAGTTCTACGTCGACGGCGCCGATGAAAGCGACGCGCACCTGAACCTGATCAAGGGCGGTGGCGCGGCCCTGACCCGCGAGAAGATCGTCGCGGCCGTGGCCAAGACCTTTATCTGCATCGCCGACGCCAGCAAACTGGTGCCGGTACTCGGCGCCTTCCCGCTGCCGGTGGAAGTGATCCCGATGGCCCGCAGCCACGTGGCCCGCGAGCTGGTGAAGCTGGGCGGCGACCCGGTGTACCGCGAAGGCGTGTTGACCGACAACGGCAACATCATCCTCGACGTGTACAACATGCAGATCACCAACCCGGTGGAGCTTGAGACGCAGATCAACGCCATCGTCGGCGTGGTCACCAACGGCCTGTTCGCCGCACGCCCGGCTGACGTGCTGCTGCTGGGCACCCCGGAAGGCGTGAAAACCCTCAAGGCCTGATGCACAACCGAATGTGGGGTCGGCGGTGTGTTCAGGCTTCTGGTTTCTTGAACACGTAGAACAGGTTCGGCTCGCTGACCAGGTACAACGTACCCGCGTCATCCATGGCGATCCCTTCGGCCTGCGGCACCCGCGCATTCAGGCCATGGCGCCCGTTAAGCAGCGACAAACTGCTTAACGGGCGACCGTCGATATCCAGCTCCAACACCAGGAACGATTCATCCGACAGCGCCAGTAAATGGCCGCTGCGTTCGTCGTATTGCAGGCTCGACAGGTCGCGCACGAACAGCCCGGCATCGCGCTTGGGGTTGTTGATGACGTGGACCGAGTAGGTTTTTTCCGGTTTGAAATGGGGAAACCCATGAACCTCATAGATCACCATCGGGTCGCGTTCCTTCGCCACGAACAGGCGCTTGCCCACCGAGTCGTAGGCAAGCCCTTCAAACCCCTTGTTGCCCCCCACATGCACACCCAGGGTCATCTGCTCCGCGTCGGCGGCGTCGAGGAACTGCGTATCGTCATCCACATGCACCTTGATCAGGCGCTGTTGGCGCTCATCGCTGATGACATAGATGTTGTCGCTGATAAATTCCACGGCCTCGGCATCTCCGAAGCCGACCAGGGAAATCCGTCGCAGGATCTTGCCAGCGAGGGACAGTTCGACCAGCTCGGCGTTTTTGTTGGTGACGGTAAACAGGCTTTTACGCACCGGGTCGTAGGTCAGCGCGGAGACGTCGTCATCCAGGCCTTCGATCACCTGGCCCTCGACGCTGACCCGGTAATCCGCCAGGCCAATGGCGCGTTCGCCAACAGGCTGGCCCCACACCTGCCAATTGAACCAGGCCCGTTCGAACAGACGAAACTGTTGTGCGACAACGCCCGCGCCCATCAAGGCGATCAGCACCAGTATGAAAAAAGCCGGTTTGGGGCGGGCAAGTCGACGCATCGGGCGGGCTCAAAGTCAAAAATGGCGAATGAATATCACGCCCGCCTGAATTTAAACTTAAACGCGCCCGGTGTGTGGCGTATGCCGCGGATAGAGAAATATCCGACGTAATCGGTTGTTATTTCTGTTTTTCGAAACGATAGAACAGGTTCGGCTCACTGACCATGTAGAGGTTGCCGTTCTCGTCCAGGGTCACGCCTTCGGCACGCGAGATCGTGTTCTTGAGGCCGTTGAAGCCGCCGAGCAAGGTCATGAAGCTGACTGGCTCGCCCTTTTCATCCAGTTCCAGCAGCAGGTGGGACTCGGCCGACAGCGCCAGCAGGTGCCCGGTGCGCGGATCGATGGCCAACGCCGAGAGGTTGCGCATGTCGAGCTTTGTATTGGCGAGCTTTTGCTTGTCACCGACCAGGGTTTGGCTGCCGTCGCTTTTCCAGGTGAACAGCGCCGGCGGGCGTTCTTCGCCGAGCACGAACTGCTGGTTGCGCTTGTCCCAGGTGACGCCTTCAAAGGCTTTGTTCTGGTCTTTGGACGGGCCCAGGTCGTAACTCGGGAAGTCGGCCTTGTTCAACGCCGTGGTGCTGGCGTCGACCTTGACGATGGTCAGGCTGTGCTGGCGTTCATCGACCACGGCCATCAGGCCGTTTTCCATCACCGTCACACCTTCCGGGTTGTTCCAACCGTTAAGGGGCATCTTGCGCAGCACATCGCCTTGCAGGGTCAACTCGACGAGGAATGGATTTTTGCCCATGACGGAAAACAGGGTTTTCGTCTGCGGGTTGTAGGACAGGTCCGAGGCCTCGTCCTTCTCCATACCGGGCAGCAGCTTGGCGTCGATGACGGCGCGGTAATCCGGGAGCCACACGCTCGCTTGGCGTTTGGCCGGGCTTTCAAAACGCTCCACGACCCACAACACACCGCGGTCGTCCCAATGCATGACCCAGGCAACGCCATACACGATCGCCCCAACCAGAAGCAGCCAGGAATACCAGCGCAGAGCAAAACGAGAGCGTGGCTTGGGGGTGAAGGTAGGCAGGGACACGGCCATTGGGCGCTTTTTCCGGAAAGTCAGCGTTAGGTGAAAGCACAGGAATAACCGGCCCGCGCGCTAGAGGCTGAAGATTATCCGGATGGGGTGTGAAAAAAATGCAAACAACCGAAACGGGTGCGGGACCTGTAGCGAGCGAGCTTGTTCGCTCGCCACAGGGTTGTGCCGAAATTAGCGAACGCTGCTTTCGAAGCGGGTCACACCGGACAGTTCCAGCACCAGCTTGTCACCGACATTCAACGGCCCAACGCCAGCGGGGGTGCCGGTGAGGATCACGTCGCCGGCCTGCAGCGAGAAGCAGCCGGCCATGTACTGGATCATCGGGATGATCGGGTTGAGCATGGCCGCGCTATTGCCATTCTGGCGCACTTCGCCATTGATGCTCAGGCGAATGCCGATATCGGTCAGGTCCGGGAAGGTGCTGCCGACCACGAACGGCGCGATCACCGCCGCGCCGTCGAAGGACTTGGCAATTTCCCACGGCAAGCCCTTGGCTTTCAACTCGGCCTGCTTGTCGCGCAGGGTCAGGTCCAGGGCCGGGGCGAAACCGGAGATGGCATCGAGCACTTCTTCGCGGCTGGGCTTGGTCGACAGGGGTTTGCCGATCAGCACCGCAATTTCCGCTTCGTAATGCACCGAACCACGTTCGGTGGGAATGCTGAAACCGCCTTCCAGCGCCACAACGCAGCTGCCCGGCTTGATGAACAGCAACGGTTCGGTCGGTACCGGGTTATCCAGTTCCTTGGCATGTTCGGCGTAGTTACGCCCAATACACACCACTTTACCCACCGGGAAGTGGATGTTGGTGCCGTCGACATACTTGTGCTGGTAGCTCATGGAACGACTCCTTCAGGGGCGGTTAAACAGCGAAGATCTTGCCGGGGTTCATGATCCCGTTCGGGTCAAACACCGCTTTCACGGCCTTCATGTATTCGATTTCAACCGGCGAGCGGCTGTAGGTCAGGTAGTCGCGCTTGGTCATGCCCACGCCGTGTTCGGCGGAGATCGAGCCGTTGTACTTCGCCACGGTTTCGAACACCCACTTGTTCACGGTGGCGCACTTGGCGAAGAACTCGTCCTTGCTCAGGTTTTCCGGCTTGAGGATGTTCAGGTGCAGGTTGCCGTCGCCGATATGGCCGAACCAGACGATTTCGAAGTCGGGGTAGTGTTCGCCGACGATCGCGTCAATTTCCTTCAAAAATGCCGGCACTTTCGACACCGTGACCGAAATGTCGTTCTTGTACGGCGTCCAGTGGGAAATGGTCTCGGAGATGTACTCGCGAAGTTTCCACAGGTTGTGCAGCTGGGTTTCGCTCTGGCTCATCACGCCGTCCAGCACCCAGCCCTGCTCGACGCAGTGCTCGAAGGTTTCCAGGGCGTGGTTGGCGACTTCTTCGGTGGTGGCCTCGAATTCCAGCAGTGCGTAGAACGGGCACTCGGTCTCGAACGGCGCCGGCACGTCACCACGGCCGAGGACTTTGGCCAGGGCCTTGTCAGAGAAAAACTCGAAAGCGGTCAGGTCCAGCTTGCTCTGGAATGCGTGCAACACCGGCATGATCGCGTCGAAGTCGGTGGTGCCGAGCACCATCGCGGTGAGGTTTTTCGGCGCACGGTCCAGGCGCATGGTGGCTTCCACCACAAAACCCAGGGTGCCTTCGGCGCCGATGAACAGCTGGCGCATGTCGTAGCCGGTGGCGTTCTTGATCAGGTCGCGGTTCAGTTCCAGCACATCGCCTTTGCCGGTGACGACCTTCATGCCGGCGACCCAATTACGGGTCATGCCGTAGCGAATGACCTTGATTCCGCCGGCATTGGTGCCGATATTGCCGCCAATCTGGCTCGAACCGGACGAAGCGAAGTCCACCGGGTAGTACAGGCCGTGCTCTTCGGCGACGCTCTGCAATTGCTTGGTGACCACGCCCGGCTGGCACTTGGCGGTGCGGTCGGTGAGGTTCACCTCGAGGATCTGGTTCATATAGTCGAACGAGACGACCACTTCACCATTGGCCGCAACGGCGGCAGCCGACAGGCCGGTACGCCCACCGGACGGCACCAGCGCGACCTTGTGCTCATTGGCCCAGCGCACGATGGCCTGCACCTGTTCAACCGTCTTGGGGAATACGATGGCAGTCGGGGCCGGGGCGAAGTGCTTGGTCCAATCCTTGCCGTAAGCCTCCAGGGAGTCGGCGTCGGTCAGCACTTTGCCGGGCTCAACCAGGGTCTTTAGCTCATCAATCAGGGCAGGATGGGTCATCGACAGAACTCTCGAACAATTCATGGTCATCCTGAGAACGCTTCACGTCGCAGGAATAGGTGTTTAGCGGGGCGCGTATGCTAGCATACCGCCCCCGTAGGACAGAGCCCAAGGGCGTTCTGCGGTGACGGCTTTCCTGCCGTCCGGGTCAGCTCTGTGCCCTGATTTACCAATACGTTTCTGTTTGACGAGTGGCTGTTGTCGTCAGGCAAGGCGCCGCGACGACTCATAGCTGGGGCTATGGGGAGGAGCGGCAACGCAGCATGACGGCAACAGACGCCGTCAAACGGGAACAGTATTGGTGAATCAGGACACATCCGGCGATCCGATTCCCTGCCATTTTTCTCCGGGATACAGGTTTACGCAGATGAGCAAGACTTCTCTCGATAAGAGCAAGATCAAGTTCCTTCTTCTGGAAGGCGTCCACCCATCGGCTGTCGAAGTTCTGAAAGCCGCCGGGTATACCAGCATTGAGTACATCACCAGTTCTCTGCCGGAAGCCCAGCTCAAGGAAAAGATCGCCGACGCGCACTTCATCGGCATTCGCTCCCGCACT
Source organism: Pseudomonas veronii (assembly GCF_002028325.1). Lineage (NCBI taxonomy): Bacteria > Pseudomonadati > Pseudomonadota > Gammaproteobacteria > Pseudomonadales > Pseudomonadaceae > Pseudomonas > Pseudomonas veronii. Next base: position 6,515,385 of record NZ_CP018420.1, read on the forward strand.
CAACTGACCGAAGAGGTCTTCGATCACGCCAAGAAACTCGTGGCGGTCGGCTGTTTCTGCATCGGCACCAACCAGGTCGACCTTAACGCAGCGCGCGAGCGCGGCATCGCGGTGTTCAACGCACCGTACTCCAACACCCGTTCCGTCGCGGAGCTGGTGCTGGCCGAGGCCATCCTGCTGCTGCGCGGCATTCCGGAGAAGAATGCCTCCTGCCACCGTGGCGGCTGGATCAAGAGCGCAGCCAACTCCTTCGAAATCCGCGGCAAGAAGCTGGGGATCATCGGTTACGGTTCGATCGGCACTCAACTGTCGGTCCTGGCCGAAAGCCTGGGCATGCAGGTGTTCTTCTATGACACCCTGACCAAGCTGCCACTGGGTAACGCCACGCAAGTGTCGAGCCTGACCGAGCTGCTGGGCATGTCCGACATCGTCACCCTGCACGTGCCGGAAACCGCTGAGACCCAGTGGATGATCGGCGAGAAGGAAATCCGCGCGATCAAGAAAGGCGGCATCCTGATCAACGCCGCCCGCGGCACCGTGGTCGAGTTGGACGCCCTGGCCGACGCGATCAAGGACAAGCACCTGATCGGCGCTGCCATCGACGTGTTCCCGGTGGAGCCGCGCTCCAACGACGACATCTTCGAAAGCCCGCTGCGTGGCCTGGACAACGTGATCCTGACCCCGCACATCGGCGGCTCCACCGCTGAAGCCCAGGCCAACATTGGCCTGGAAGTCTCGGAAAAGCTGGTCAAGTACAGCGACAACGGTACGTCGGTGTCCTCGGTCAACTTCCCGGAAGTGGCCCTGCCGGCTCACCCTGGCAAGCACCGTCTGCTGCACATCCACCAGAACATCCCGGGTGTGATGATGGAGATCAACAAGGTCTTCGCGGAAAACGGCATCAACATTTCCGGTCAGTTCCTGCAGACCAACGAGAAGGTCGGCTACGTGGTGATCGACGTCGACGCCGAGTACTCGGACCTGGCGCAACAGAAGCTGCAACACATCAACGGCACGATTCGTTGCCGCGTGTTGTTCTAACGCTTCAAACGCCCTACGAAAAATGGGAGGCCCGCAGGGGTCTCCCATTTTTTTGTCTGAACAAATCTTACTTGACGTTAACCGTGATCACTTTCGACGCTACAGTCGGGTTGAACTGCATGTGCAGTTTATCGCCGGCGACCAGTTGCAAGGTGTGCTTGCCAGGGGTCAGGGTCAGCTCGGTTTCGGTCTGGGCCTTGCCGAAGTGGATCACGCTATCGGTGGCCGGGATCGGCACGCTGGCGTCGGGCAGCGCCTTCTGGTCGACCAGCAGGTGATGGTGGCCGGTGCCTGGGGTCTGGTCGGTGGCCGGGGCCAGTTTCAGACCTTCCATGCCGAATTTGACGGTGAAGGTTTTATCGACGGTGGCGCCGTCTTTCGGCGAAACGATAAACACTTTGGCATTTTCAGGTGGCGCGCTGCGAGGGATGCCGTCTGCGGCGGTCACCAACATCGAAGCACCCAATAGTACGCCGGCAATCGTTACACGAGACAAAAGGGCTTTCATTCGCTTCTCCACTTTTCTATGAAATTTGTAGGGTTATGACAACTTAGCGACTAATTGCTGTCCAAGGCACTCAACACCATAACAAAGCGATGCTGAACCGCGCCTCGCACATTCGAATTATTTAGGAGTGACCATGCGCTTTTCGCCTGGCCTGTTACTGCTGCTTCCTCTGATGAGCCCCTTGGCTCACGCCGAATTGATCGATGATGTGTTTGACCGCGGTGAACTGCGCATCGCCCTCGAGGCCAATACCCCGCCCTTCAACTTCAAGGACGGCGAGAAACTCACCGGTTTTGAAGTGGAACTCGGTGAACAACTGGCCAAAGAGATGGATGTGCGCCCCTCGTTCATCACCACCGACGACAGTGACATGCTGCCCGGCGTGGCAAGCGGCAAGTACGATGTGGCCATCAACCATATCGCTATGACTGCCGAGTTGCAGGATCAGTTCGATTTCAGTGAGCCTTATCGCGACAAGCCGGCGCTGGCCATTCCGTTCCAGAAGGGCAACCCGGCGTTCAAGGCGAGCCTGGACAATGCGCTGCAACGGGTGAAAGCCGATGGCCGGTTGAAGGCGCTGGGGCAGAAGTGGCTCGAAAGCGACACGGCGGAAGCCAAAGCACAGTAAATCAAAATGTGGGAGGGCTTGGGAGACGGGCCAGGGCTTGCGCCGCCTCAAGCAACTCCAACTCACTGAACACCAACACCCCATGGCGCTTGAGCAGCGCCGCCGTGACGCCTTCGCCGCTCACCTTCACACCGCTGAAAGTGCCGTCATAGGTCAGCACATTGCCACAGGACGGGCTATTGGCCTTGAGCACGGCGATACGGATATTGTGGCGCTGCACCAGCGCCAACGCCTGGCGGGCGCCGTCGAGGAAGGCGGCGCTGAAGTCCTCGCCCGCGGCGGTCAGCACCTGGGCGCGGCCCTCCCACACGTCGATACCCTGCCCGCCCGGAATCTCGGCGGAAGGCCTGGGCGTGGGCAAACCGCCCGCCACTTCCGGGCAGATCGCAACCACGCGGCCTTCGGCCTGCCATGCCGCCAGTTGATCGAACGGCCCGCTGGCGCCGCCGTCATAGCGCACTTTGTGCCCGAGCAGGCAGCGGCTGACGAGAATTTTTTCCATGCTTAAAACGGCTCGTTACCGCGCCGGCGAAACCAGCCGGTCAGCGACAGGCGCTCGCGGGTAGCAGGCAGCACTTCGTGGGGTACTTCGCCGGACAGGAACACCACCAGGCAACCCCCGCTGGGCACCACGTCGAGTTCGACGCCGTCCTTGAGGTACATGCGCAACTGGCCGCCGTGTTCCGGCAGCCACTCGTCGTTCAAGTAGATCACCGCCGAGACCGTGCGCCGGTCGTCGTCGCGAAACCGGTCCAGGTGCCTGAGGTAAAACGCCCCCGGCGGGTACATCGCGAAATGGCTTTCGAAATCTTCCAGGCCGAGGAACAAGCTGCGGTTTATCGCCAGGCGCAGGCTGTCCATCATCGCCATATAGCGGTCGCAGACGACGGCGTCGCCCTCCTCCAGCCACTGGATATGGTCGCCACGAATACCCTCGCGAATCTCCTGGGCCGGCCCGCGCCCGACCGCCGCCGGGGCCAGCTCACCTTCAGCCGCACGTTTACGGCACTCAGCCGCCAGTTCCAGGGTCAGAGCCTGGGGCAGGAAGCCGTTTTGCTGCGACCAGCCCTTTTCGGCCAGGTCGTCGACAATGCGTTGCAGCAATGGGTGATCGTGGGATATTTGCATGGCGCGCATAGTATCCATACGCCTGTGAATCCGACAGAGCCGCTGAGCGTCTGAACGCACTTTAGTCAGGTGACTGATAGGACTTCTCGACAAATCCTACGCCCGACACGGACAATAGTGGCCGACTGACAGGAGTCCATATGCGTCGTTTGTTTTTTTCCTTGCTGATGTTCTGCGTTTTGCCCGCTTGGGCAGACGGCCATGACCAGTTGTACAAGGTCGCCGGCTGGGCCGAACAACGCGCGCATTTCAATGACGCCCTCAGTGCCGCCCAGCAACGCTACCGCAACAGCCTGCCGCCGGCGGTGTACCAGGCGCTGGTCGACAACAGCAACAAGCGCTTCGCCGCCCAGGCCGTGGACCGGCGCGCCGAAGCCCAGCTGCGCAAGCACCTGGCGGACCCGGCACCGGCCCTGGCGTTTTTCCAGTCGCCGCTGGGGCGCAAGATTGTCGCTGCCGAACTGCTGGCCACCCGCCGCGACCAGCTGGCAAAAAATGCCCAAGGCCTGCCGCACATCGAAGCCGACGCCACCCGCAGCCTGATCATCGGCCACCTGGCCCAGGCCCTGCCCGCCCGCGAAGCCGGCGCCGAAGTCAGCCTGGCGATCGCCGGCGTGGCGGCCGACAGCTTGAGCCAGATGATCCCCGGCCTGTTGGGCGGCGGCCAGGCCCAGGGCATGCTGGATGGACAACGCGAACGGCTGATGCAACAGATCGGCAATGACCTGAACAACACGTTGCTGTACGTCTATCGGGACTTGTCCGACCCGGAACTGGAAGAATTCGCTACGTTTGCCGAGTCACCGCAGGGGAAGGCGTATTACCAGGCGGCGTTGGCAGCGGTCCGCGCAGGCTTGGCGGTCGGTCAAAGCACCTCAAGCCTGGCGCAGTAGGAAATGTGGGAGGGGGCTTGCCCCCGATAGCGGTGGGTCAGTATCAGATGTGCTGACTGACACCCTGCTATCGGGGGCAAGCCCCCTCCCACATTTGGTCCGCGTTATTTCAGGTGGTCGGTGAGGTACTTGAAGTATTCCTGGCGGATCTCCGGGATCTCATTGGCCAAGTGATGCCGGCCGCGCTTGAGCATCAACACCTCCGGCTGATCGAACTTGCCCCGCAGCACCTGCAGGTTGTGCTGCCAATCCACCGTCATATCCTCTTCGCCCTGCACAATCAGCGGCCGCCGCGGGCTGCGCGGTGCGGCTTCGATTTGCCTGATCCAGCGCGCCAGTGCCCCGACCCAGGCGGTCGGCAATTGGCGCGGCTGCAAGGGGTCGGCTTCGAGGAACGGCTTGAAGGCCGGGTCATTGGTGTTTTCGCTGAACCGTCGGGCGATGCCTTTGACGAACGGCCGCAGCAGGTAATAGCTGACCTGCGACCAGCCCCACCCACGCGGACGCACCAGGGGTGAAAGCAGAAAAGTCTTACCCTGGGCCGGGCTGTCGGCGCCATGGTTGAGCAAGTGATCCACCACCACCGCGCCGCCGGTGCTTTGCCCGAACAGATGCCAGGGCCGTGGCAGGTGCAGCGCTTCGGCCTGGGCGAACAGCGCCTGCACCACGTCCTGGTACACCGCAAAATCATCGATACTGGCCCGCGCGCCGCTGGACAAGCCATGGCCCGGCAGGTCGCAGGCGATCACCACGAAACCCTGGTCCAGCGCCCAGTCGACGACGTGGCGGTACAGCCCCATATGGTCGTAGAACCCGTGGAACATGAACATCGTCGCCACCGGCACCGGCGGCCACCACACCTGGGCGACCACCGCGAACCCATCGACCTCGAACCGGCCAAGGCGGCTCACCGCCGGCACCTGGCGCGCGCGCAGGTCCAGCCCATAGAAGCGCTGATAGACCCGCGCCTCGGCGCTGAGCGGCTGCGCATCCACCAGGGGCCGCAAGCTGTCGCGCAGGTGATCGGGGTCAAAGGTGACGGGCATAAGAGGTTCCAGACTTGGGGCTTCACGCGCTGAGCAGAGGAATATCGAGCTGCGATATTCATCTGTCGGGGCAAGCATGGCAAGCTACGCGTCCTTCGAGGATTGATCTGAATGCGACAGCCCTACCGCACCACCCTGTTCGCCAGCCTGCTGCTGCTCCTCTGCGCCGGCGTGTTATGGGCGGCGTATGACTGGTTCCAAGGCCGCTACCTGCGTGCCTTCAGCGAACACACGGCAGTGTTTTCCGGCGACGCGCTGCGCCTGCCCGACGACCTCGCCGGCCCCGGCCCGATCCGCCTCGTGCATTTCTGGGACCCGGCCTGCCCGTGCAACGTCGGCAACCAGCAGCACCTCGGCGAATTGATCGAGCACTACGCGCCCCAGGGCGTCGAGTTCTACGCCCTGCAGAAACCCGGCAGCCACGGCCAGTTGCCCGACAACCTGCGCCAGATGAAAATCCTCAGCAGCCTGCCCGGCGCCGATCAGATACCCGCGACCCCGGCCGTGGCGATCTGGGACCGCAGCGGCAAGCTCGCGTATTTCGGGCCCTACAGCGAAGGGCTGACGTGCAACGCCAGCAACAGTTTCATCGAGCCGATCCTCAAGGCCCTTGCAGCAGGCCGCGCAGTGAATGCCACTCACACCCTGGCGGTGGGCTGCTATTGTTCGTGGCCAACCGGTTTGTAGCCCGTCGCCCCACTCTTGGTAAGGAATGTTCATGAAGCGCCTCTTGCAGGTTCTCGCGGTGCTGCTGGCGCTGATCGCCGTCGGTGCCGGCTGGTACGTCTACAGCAAGCAACCCACCCGCCAGGGCGCCGTGACGCTGGCGAACCTGCAAGGTTCGGTCACGGTGCGCTACGACGAGCGTGGCGTGCCGCATATCCGCGCCGAGAACGAGACCGACCTGTACCGCGCCCTGGGCTACGTGCATGCCCAGGACCGGCTGTTCCAGATGGAAATCATGCGACGCCTGGCGCGCGGCGAATTGGCCGAAGTGCTCGGCCCCAAGCTGCTGGACACCGACAAACTGTTCCGCAGCCTGCGCATTCGCGAGCGCTCCGCCACTTATGTGGCGCAGTTGGACCACGAGTCGGCGCACTGGAAGGCCCTGCAAGCCTATCTGGACGGGATCAACCAGTATCAGGACAACCACGCCAGCCCGATGGAGTTCGATATGCTGGGCATCCCCAAGCGGCCGTTTACCGCCGAGGACACCATCAGCGTCGCCGGGTATATGGCCTACAGCTTTGCTGCGGCGTTTCGTACCGAACCATTGCTGACCTATGTACGCGACCAGTTGGGCAGCGATTACCTGAACGTGTTCGACCTCGCCTGGCAACCCAAGGGCGCGCTCAACCTGGCCGCCAGCGACTGGCAAAACCTCGGCGCCATCGCGGCCCTGAGTGAACAGGCCCTGGCCGACAACGGCTTGCCGCAGTTCGAAGGCAGCAACGCCTGGGCGATCAGCGGCAGCCGCACCCAGAGCGGCAAGCCGTTGCTGGCGGGTGACCCGCATATCCGCTTCTCAGTGCCGTCGGTGTGGTACGAGGCGCAGCTGTCGGCGCCGGGCTTTGAGTTGTACGGCTATCACAACGCGCTGGTGCCGGTGGCGTTCCTGGGGCACAACCTGGATTTCGGCTGGAGCCTGACCATGTTCCAGAACGACGACCTCGACCTGATCGCCGAGCAGGTCAATCCGGACAACGCCAACCAGGTCTGGTACCACGGCCAATGGGTCGACATGACCCGCAGCGAGCAACAGATCGCGGTCAAGGGCCAGGCACCGGTCACCTTGACCCTGCGTCAATCGCCCCACGGCCCGATCATCAATGACGTGCTCGGCGAGAACGCCGGCAAGACGCCGATCGCGATGTGGTGGGCGTTCCTCGACACCCAGAACCCGATCCTCGAAGGGTTCTACCAGCTCAACCGCGCCGACACCCTGGCCAAGGCCCGTGCCGCGGCGGCCAAGGTGTCGGCGCCGGGGCTGAACATTGTGTGGGCGAATGCCCAGGGCGATATCGGCTGGTGGGCGGCGGCGCAGTTGCCGATCCGCCCGGCCGGCGTCAACCCCGGGTTTATCCTCGACGGCAGCACGGCCCAGGCCGACAAGCTGGGCTTCTACCCGTTCAGCGCCAACCCCCAGGAAGAAAACCCGGCGCGTGGCTATGTGGTGTCGGCCAATGCGCAGCCGGTGTCGCCCAGCGGCATGGAGATCCCCGGCTATTACAACCTGGCCGACCGTGGCCAGCAGTTGAACGCGCAGTTGAGCGACAAGCGCGTGAAGTGGGACGTGAACAACAGCCAGGCTCTGCAACTGGGCACCACCACCGCCTTCGGCCCGCGCTTGCTGGCACCGCTGTTGCCGGTGCTGCGCGAGGTGGTCAAGGACCCGGCGCAGTTGCAACTGGTGGAGCAACTGGCGGCCTGGAAAGGCGATTATCCGCTGGACTCCACCAGCGCCACGCTGTTCAACCAGTTCCTGTTCAACCTGGCTGACGCGGCCTTCCACCCGAAACTCGGCGACGCCATGTTCAAGACCCTGCTCAGCACGCGGGTGATCGATGCGGCGTTGCCCCGCCTGGCCGCGAGCCCGGATTCGCCCTGGTGGAACGGCAAGCGTGCCGACACCGTCAAGCTCGCCTGGGACAACAGCCTCGCGCACCTCAAGGCGACCTTCGGCGATGACCCGGGCCAATGGCAGTGGGGCAAGGCCCATACGCTGACCCACGGCCACCCGCTGGGCTCGCAGAAACCGCTGGACCGGCTCGTCAACGTCGGCCCCTTCCCCGCGCCGGGCAGCCACGAAGTGCCGAACAACCAGTCAGCCAATATCGGCCCGGCGCCATGGCCGGTGACCTACGGCCCGTCGACCCGGCGCCTGATCGACTTCGCCGACGTGCCCCACGCGCTGACCATCAACCCGGTGGGGCAAAGCGGTGTGCCGTTCGACAAGCACTATGGGGACCAGGCGGAAACGTATATCGAGGGCGGCTATGAGCAGGCGCATTTCAGCGACGAGGAAATCACGGCCAATACGCGCGGTACGCTGAAGCTGCTGCCAGCCCGCTGACCGCCTGGAACGCGGTCAAAATGTGGGAGGGGGCTTGTATCTGCGGTGTTGCCCCTACACCGGCGCGGCGAAGTTGAGCCGGAACTGTTGCGGCGTCACCCCCAGTCGGCGGTTGAACACGCTGCGCATGTGCTGGGCATCGCGAAACCCGCATTGATAGGCCACGGTCTTGAGCGGTGCGCGGCTGCTTTCGAGCATCACCCGCGCCGCATCCACCCGCGCCCGCTCGACGAACTCCGCCGGGGTGATCCGCGCTTCACGGGCGAACACCCGGGAGAAGTTGCGCGCACTCATATTGGCCGCGTTGGCCAGGTCCGCGATGGTCAGGTCGCCGGTCAGGTTCGCCAGCACATACACCTGCACCAGCGCCACCGCCGAGGTGGTTTCGGCGTGGGGCGTGAGGAACGGGCTGAACTGCGACTGCCCGCCCGCACGCTGGGTGAACACCACCAAGCGCTTGGCCACGCTCAACGCCACTTCCGGCCCGTGGTCCTGGGCCAGCAGGTACAGCGACAGGTCGATCCCCGCCGTGACCCCGGCCGAGGTGTAGAGGTTGCCGTCCTGCATATAGAGATGGTCGGCCTCGACCCGGGTGCTGGGGCACAACCGCGCCAGGTCGGCGGCATCGCCCCAATGGGTGGTGACGGTTTTCCCGTCGAGCAGGCCGGCGCGGGCCAGTATGAAAGCGCCGTTGCAAATCGAACCGAAGCGCTGCGCCCGCGCCGCGGCCCCGCGCAGCCAATCATCGAAGTGCGCGCCGAAATCCTCGAAAGGCAGCTGCGGCCCGCCGGCGACCAGAAGCAGGTCATAGGCTTGCAACGCTTCGCGGTAATGCCGATGGGCCTGCAACGACAGGCCGTTGGAACAGGCCATATTGCCGTGGTCCAGGCCGATCACGTCCAACTGGTACTGGTCTTCGGGCGACAGGAAACGGTTCGCCTCGCAGAACACATCCAGCGGGCCGGTCACGTCCAGTGACTGGACGCCGGGGAAGATCAGAATGCCGACGGTCTTGCTCATGAACAGGCACACCTTTACCTAACCGGATAAACACAGAACCCCTGTGGGAGGGGGCAAACGCCCTTCCACCTTTGGATTTTCGCAGGCTTCAAGGGTGATATCGCCAGCTACACCCTAGCCGACTTTCACTTGGCACGATGTAGCAGCACATTGGCCGACATCGCACCCTCGCTGCGATAGCCCCTTCCCCGGCGCGCGACCAGACTGGCTGCCTCGGCGCCACCCCGGCGCTTTCTTGCGGAGAACGACCATGAGCACCAGCATCGCCGGCATCAAGATCCCGGACAGCGCCCTGGCCAGGGCCACCACCGACTACATCCGCGATATCGAATCCGACCTGCTCTACCACCACTCGCGCCGGGTGTTTCTGTTCGGTGCGTTGAGCGGTGAGCGCAAGCAACTGGCCTATAACCCGGAGCTGCTTTACGTCGGCGCGATGTTCCATGACCTGGGCCTGGTCGAAGGCCATCGCAGCGACGACCAGCGTTTCGAAGTCGACGGCGCCAACGCGGCGGCGGACTTCCTCAAGCCGCATGGGCTGAGCGATGACGACATCGAACAGGTGTGGCTGTCCATCGCACTGCACACCACGCCGGGCGTGCCACAGCATCTGCGGCCGACCGTGGCGCTGGTCACCGCCGGCGTCGAGATGGACGTGCTGGGCATGGACTACGCCGCATTTACCCCCGTGCAGCGCGAAGCCGTGGTGCATGCACATCCACGCGGTGAAGGGTTCAAGGAATGCATCATCTGCGCGTTCGCCGACGGCTTGCGCCATCGCCCGCAGACCACGTTCGGCAACGTGAAGACCGATGTGCTGGTGGATCAGGAGCCGGGGTTCAAGCCGATGAACTTTGTCGAGGTGATTCGCCAGTCGCCGTGGACGGCCTGATCAACCTGGAATGCGGTCAAAATGTGGGAGGGGGCAAGCCCCCTCCCACATTTGCACCGTGTCGGCCATTAGACCGGCGCAGGCGCCCGACGCTTGTCCGGCTGCTGCCAGCCATCGGCTGGCCGCTTCTTCGATCGACAGGTCCAGCTCGCGCAAGCGCGCCGACACCACCACCGCCACATACGCCGCGCAGAACGTGGTGTGGGTGATCCAGATGTGGACGGCCTGATCAACCTGGAACGCGGTCAAAATGTGGGAGGGGGCTTGCCCCCGATGGCGGTGGATCAGTCACAGCTTCAGTGACTGACACTCTGCTATCGGGGGCAAGCCCCCTCCCACATTTGCACCGTGTCGGCCATTAGACCGGCGCAGGCGCCCGACGCTTGTCCGGCTGCTGCCAGCCATCGGCGGCCGCTTCTTCGATCGCTTGCTGGATCGCCTTCTTGCGCATCTCTTCGGCACGTCGGCTGAAGAACCACACCAGGAAAGTCACCAACGACACCGCCAGCAGAATCAGGCTGGCCACGGCGTTGATCTCCGGTTTGACCCCCAGGCGCACCGCCGAGAAGACTTCCATCGGCAAGGTGGTCGAACCCGGGCCCGACACGAAGCTGGCGAGTACCAGGTCATCGAGGGACAGCGCGAAGGACATCATCCCACCCGCCGCCAACGACGGCGCGATCATCGGGATGGTGATCAGGAAGAACACCTTCCACGGCCGCGCGCCCAGGTCCATCGCCGCTTCTTCGATCGACAGGTCCAGCTCGCGCAAGCGCGCCGACACCACCACTGCCACATACGCCGCGCAGAACGTGGTGTGGGCGATCCAGATGGTGACGATGCCACGTTCCTGGGGCCAACCGATCATCTGCGCCATCGCCACGAACAGCAGCAACAGCGACAGACCGGTGATCACCTCGGGCATGACCAACGGCGCGGTCACCAGGCCGCCGAACAGCGTGCGACCCTTGAATTGGCTGATGCGTGTCAGCACGAACGCCGCCAGCGTACCCAGTGCCACGGCCGCGATGGCCGTGTAGCAGGCGATTTCCAGCGAGCGTGCCACCGAGCCCATCAATTGGGTGTTGTCCAACAGGCCCACGTACCACTTGATCGACCAACCGCCCCACACCGTCACCAGCTTGGATTCGTTGAACGAGTAGATCACCAGGATCAGCATCGGCAGGTAGATGAACAACAACCCCGCCACCAGCATGAAGCTTGAGAAACTGACGCGCTTCATATCTTGCCCTCCATCTCTTTGGCTTGGCTGCGGTTGAACAGGATGATCGGCACGATCAGGATCGCCAGCATCACCACCGCCAGGGCAGAAGCCACCGGCCAGTCACGGTTGTTGAAGAATTCTTGCCACAACACTTTACCGATCATCAGGGTTTCCGGGCCGCCGAGCAGTTCCGGGATCACGAACTCGCCCACCACCGGGATGAAGACCAGCATGCAACCGGCGATGATGCCGTTCTTGGACAGCGGCACGGTGATCCTCCAGAAGCTGTTGAAGGTGCTCGAACCCAGGTCCGAGGCAGCTTCCAGCAGGCTCTGGTCATGTTTCACCAGGTTGGCGTACAGCGGCAGGATCATGAACGGCAGGTACGAATAGACCACGCCGATATACACCGCGATGTTGGTGTTGAGGATCTGCAGCGGCTCGTTGATCAGCCCGATGGACATCAGGAAGCTGTTGAGCAAGCCGTTGTTGCTGAGGATGCCCATCCACGCGTACACGCGGATCAGGATCGCGGTCCAGGTCGGCATCATGATCAGCAGCACGAGGACGGTCTGCATCTCTTTGCGCGCACTGGCAATCGCATAGGCCATCGGGTAGCCGATCACCAGGCACAGCAGGGTGCTGAAGAACGCCATCTTCAGCGAGCCCAGGTACGCGGCGATGTACAACTCATCGTCGCCGAGCATCGCGTAGTTGGCCAGGTTCAGCACCAGTTGCAGCTTCTGCTCAACGAAGGTGTAGATCTCGGTGTAAGGCGGGATCGCCACGTCGGCTTCGGCAAAGCTGATCTTCAGGACGATGAAGAACGGCAGCATGAAGAACAGGAACAGCCAGAGGAAAGGGATCCCGATGACCACATGCCGGCCACCGGGGGTTATTCGTTGCAGCTGGCGCTTGAATTTTTTCATGTTCATGAGCGAAGTACCACGCCGCTGTCGTCTTCCCACCACACGTACACCTGATCACCCCAGGTTGGGCGCTGGCCACGGCGTTCGGCGTTGGCGACGAAGGATTGCACGAGCTTGCCGCTCGGCAACTCGACGTAGAACACCGAGTGGCCGCCGAGGTAGGCGATGTCGTGGACCTTGCCGCTGGACCAGTTGTGCTCGCAGGTCGGCATTTGGGTGGTGACCAGCAGTTTTTCCGGGCGGATGGCGTAGGTCACCGACTTGTCTTCCACCGAAGTGGCGATGCCGTAGCCGACGTAGATGTCGCGGTCCAGGTCCGGGCACTTGAGCACTGCGTGGCCTTCAGCGTCGTCGACCACCTGGGTGTCGAAGATGTTGACGTTGCCGATGAACTCGCACACCAGGCGGCTGGTCGGCGTCTCGTAGATGTCGACCGGGCTGCCGATCTGCGCGATCCAGCCCAGGTGCATGATCGCGATGCGCTCGGCCATGGTCATGGCCTCTTCCTGGTCGTGGGTCACCATCACGCAGGTCACGCCGACGCGCTCGATGATTTCCACCAGTTCCAGCTGCATCTGCGAACGCAGTTTCTTGTCCAGCGCCCCCATCGGCTCATCGAGCAGCAGCAGTTTCGGGCGCTTGGCCAGGGAACGGGCCAGGGCCACACGCTGGCGCTGGCCACCGGACAACTGGTGCGGCTTGCGCTTGGCGTACTGGCTCATCTGCACCAGCTTGAGCATCTCGGCCACGCGGGCGTCGACTTCGGCCTTGGGGATCTTGTCCTGTTGCAGGCCAAACGCGATGTTCTGCGCCACGGTCATGTGCGGGAACAGCGCGTAGGACTGGAACATCATGTTGATCGGCCGCTCGTAGGGAGGCATGTCGGTGATGTCCACACCGTCGAGGTAAATGCGACCCTCGGTTGGGCGCTCGAAACCTGCGAGCATGCGCAACAAGGTGGATTTGCCCGAACCCGAACCGCCGAGCAAGGCGAAGATCTCGCCTTTCTTGATTTCCAGGGACACATCGTCCACGGCAATCGTCTCGTCGAACTTCTTCGTGACCCGGTCGATTTTGACCAGCACCTTTTTCGGTGTCTGGTCGCCCTCGAGGGCTTTCTTATAGGCGCCGGAGGCAACTGCCATTTACGAAACTCCCAAAAAAAAAGAGTGCAGTTCGCCCGACGCGGGCGAACCCAGGATAGTTTGAGCCTTACTTGCCCGTCTTGACCTTGGTCCAGCTACGGGTCATTAAACGCTGCACTTTCGGGGGTAGCTCGAAGTTGACAAATGTCCGGTCGAGAACCGCCTGCGGTGGGTAAACCGCTTCGTCGGTGCGTATCGATTGCTCCATCAGTGCGTCCGCCCCTGGGTTAGGGTTGGCATAACCGACGTAATCACTGACCTGAGCGATAACCTCAGGTTGCAGTAAATAGTTGATGAAGGCGTGGGCTTCTTTAACGTTGGTCGCGTCCTTGGGGATCGCCAGCACGTCAAACCACAGGTTGCCGCCTTCTTTCGGAATCGCGTAGGCGATGTTCACGCCCTTGCCCGCCTCGGCTGCGCGGGCCTTGGCCTGGAACACATCGCCGGAGAACCCGGCCGCCACGCAGATGTTGCCGTTGGCCAGGTCGGAGATGTATTTGGAAGAATGGAAGTAGGTCACATAAGGCCGCACTTTCAGCAGTTTCGCTTCGGCCTTCTTGTAGTCTTCGGGGTTCTCGCTGTTGGGGTTCAGGCCCATGTAGTTGAGCACCGCCGGCAGCATTTCATCTGCCGAGTCCATGAAGGACACGCCGCACGTCGCGAGCTTCTTCATGTTTTCCGGCTCGAACAGCACGGCCCAGGAGTCGATCTTGTCGACGCCCAGCACTTCTTTGACTTTATCGACGTTGTAACCGATGCCGTTGGTGCCCCACAGGTACGGCACGGCGTATTGGTTGCCCGGGTCGTTCTTTTCCAGGCGCTTGAGCAGCGCCGGGTCGAGGTTGGCGTAGTGAGTCAGCAACGACTTGTCGAGCTTCTGGAACGCCCCGGCCTTGATCTGTTTGCCGAGGAAGTGATTGGACGGCACCACCACGTCGTAACCGGTACGTCCGGCCAGCAACTTGCCTTCCAGGGTTTCGTTGGAATCAAACACGTCATACACAGGCTTGATACCGGAGGCCTTTTCAAAGTTGGCCAGGGTGTCGGGGCCGATGTAGTCCGACCAGTTATAAACATGCACAGTCGATGCGGCCTGCACGCTGACAGCCAGCGTGATACCTGCACCTACCAGCAAGGCTTGGCGAAATAAAGAAAATGGCAAGTGGAGGTCCTCTTAAATAGTTGGGCCCAAAGTTGTTGCCCGGCAACAAAACCGGCGCGCAACTTACCCTCGATAAACCGATCCGGCAAAACTTTCTGTCATTTAATTACTGTACGGCTGCCGCTCTTTGTAGGAGCGAGCTTGCTCGCGAAGAACTCACAGGCAACGCGGGCGACCAGAGGCGCTGCGTTATCGTTGACGATTTTCGCGAGCAAGCTCGCTCCTACAGGTTACCTCGCTTATTTGCCCGATTTGATTTTGGTCCAGCTACGGGTCATTTCACGCTGAGTCGCTGCCGGCAAGTCGGCAATGGCATACAGCTTGGCTTGCACGTCCGCTGGCGGGTAGATGCCTGGGTCGCTGGTGATGTCTTTGTCGACCAATGCGGTGGCTTTCTCGTTACCGTTCGGGAAACGCACGCTGTTGGTGATCGCAGCCATGACTTTCGGCTCGAGCAGGTAGTTCATGAACTTGTAGGCCGCTTCGACGTTTTCGGCATCTTTAGGGATGGCGACCATGTCATAGAAACTGCCGGCGCCTTCCTTCGGAATGTCATACGCCACTTTCACCTTGCCACCGGCTTCAGCCGCGCGGGATTTGGCCTGCTGGATGTCACCCGAGTAACCCACGGCTACGCAGATGTTGCCGTTGGCCAGGTCGGAGATGTACTTGGACGAGTGGAAGTAGCCGATCGAAGGACGGATCTTCAGGAACAGGTCTTCAGCTTGCTTGAGGTCGGCTTTCTTCTGGCTGTCGGTCGGCAGGCCCAGGTAATGCAGCGCGATCGGCAGCATTTCGGTTGGCGAATCGAGGAAGCTCACACCGCAGCTCTTGAGCTTGGCGATGTTTTCCGGCTTGAGCAGGATGTCCCACGAATCGATCTTGTCGACGCCCAGCGCGGCCTTGACCTTCTCCGGGTTGTAACCGATGCCGATCGAACCCCACATGTACGGGAAAGCGTGCTTGTTGTCCGGGTCGCTGACCGACACGGCCTTGAGCAGCGACGTGTTCAGGTTTTCGTAGTTGGACAGCTTGGACTTGTCCAGCTCCTGGTAGACGCCGGCCTTGATCTGCTTGGCGAGGAAGTTGTTCGACGGTACGACGATGTCGTAACCGGACTTGCCTGCCAGCAACTTGGCTTCAAGGGTCTCGTTGCTGTCGAATACGTCGTACACCACTTTGATGCCCGACTCTTTTTCAAAGTTGGCGATGGTGTCCGGAGCAATGTAGTCGGACCAGTTATAGATGTGCAGCACTTTATCGTCTGCCTGGGCCGCGCCCGCCATTGCGCCCATCAGGGACAACGCGAGGAGGGTCTTGCCAGCGTTCTTCAAACCTAATGCCTTCATTTGGTGATGCTCCAATTTTCTTTTTTGGGCCGCAGCATGCTTCATCGATATACAGCTGTTCGGCAGCCCGTCGAAGGGCAGCAAAACAGGACTACAGTCTGGCAAGTTAGGGGGCCGGCTTTCAACTAACCCCCCACTTTTATAACTGCCCGAACGCAGCGCCCGAGAGTCACTGCGTTCTGAGCCTAGCACTTAGCCCTGCAATGCCGCCAAAGTCAGGTCCAGGCAATGACGAGCCTTGGTCACCAGCTCGTCGATTTCGGTCTTGCTGATCACCAGCGGCGGCGAAATGATCATGGTGTCACCCACGGCGCGCATGATCAGGCCATTCTCGAAGCAGAAGGTTCGGCAGATCATGCCAACACCGCGGCCTTCGTAACGCTTGCGCGTCGCTTTGTCCTGAACCAGTTCAATCGCACCGAGCATGCCGACACCACGCACTTCACCCACCAACGGATGATCAGCCAGCTCCCTCAGACGTTTCTGCAAATACGGTGCCGTTTCATCATGCACACGCTTAATAATTTGTTCATCGCGCATGATGCGGATGTTTTCCAGAGCGACCGCCGCAGCCACCGGGTGACCGGAGTAGGTGAAGCCGTGGTTGAAATCGCCGCCTTCATTCAGCACCGCCACCACCTCGTCGCGCACAATCAGGCCACCCATCGGGATGTAGCCCGAGGTCAGGCCCTTGGCGATGGTCATCATGTCCGGCTTGAGGTCGTAGAAATCGCTGCCGAACCACTCGCCGGTACGGCCGAAACCGCAGATCACCTCGTCGGCGACGAACAGGATGTCGTACTTGGCGAGGATTTCCTTGATGCGCGGCCAGTAGCTGTCCGGCGGCACGATCACGCCACCGGCGCCCTGGATCGGCTCGGCAATGAAGGCGCCGACATTGTCCACGCCCAGTTCCAGAATCTTCGCTTCCAGCTGGTTGGCGGCCCACACACCGAACTCTTCGGGGCTCATGTCGCCGCCTTCGCCAAACCAGTACGGCTGGGCGATGTGGACGATGCCCGGGATCGGCAGATCGCCCTGCTCATGCATATAAGTCATGCCGCCGAGGCTGGCGCCGGCCACGGTGGAGCCGTGGTAGCCATTCTTGCGGCTGATGATGATTTTCTTGTTCGGCTGGCCCTTGATCGCCCAATAGTGGCGGACCATGCGCAACATGGTGTCGTTGCCTTCGGAGCCGGAACCGGTGAAGAACACGTGGTTCATGCCGGCCGGTGCAACGTCGGAGATCGCCTTGGCCAGTTCCAGCACCGGCGGGTGGGCGGTCTGGAAGAACAGGTTGTAGTACGGCAGTTCTTTCATCTGCTTGGCGGCGGCGTCAGCCAGTTCATCGCGACCGTAACCGATCGCCACGCACCACAGGCCGGCCATGCCGTCGAGGATCTTGTTGCCTTCGCTGTCCCACAAGTAAACACCGTGGGCTTTAGTAATGATCCGTGGGCCTTTCTCTTTCAACTGCTTGAAGTCGCTGAACGGCGCCAGGTGGTGATCACTGCTCAAGGCTTGCCATTCACGGGTTTGCGGGTTGTTGCTGGACATACCAATCTCCTAGACTTTTCAGTGGAGGGCGCGCCGTTCAACGGGCGCGCCCGGCGCATCAGACGGCGAAGAGCAGGAACTCCCGCTCCCACGAACTGATCACGCGCTTGAAGTTTTCATGCTCGGCCCGCTTGACCGCGACGTAGCCAGTGATGAATTTGTGACCCAGGTATTTCTCGATGGTCTTGCTGTTTTCCATACGTTCCAGGGCGTCTTCGATGGTCAACGGCAGGCGCAGGTTGCGCCGCTCGTAACCACGGCCGACGACCGGCGCGCTTGGGTTGTGCCCTTCGACCATGCCGATGTAGCCGCACAACAGGCTGGCGGCGATCGCCAGGTACGGGTTGGCGTCTGCGCCCGGCAGGCGGTTTTCCACGCGACGGTTCTGCGGGCCGGCATCCGGTACGCGCAGGCCGACGGTGCGGTTTTCTTCGCCCCACTCCACGTTCACCGGTGCCGAAGTGTCCGGCAGGAAGCGGCGGAACGAGTTCACGTTGGGGGCAAACAGCGGCAGCAATTCGGGGATGAATTTCTGCAGGCCGCCAATGTGGTTGAGGAACAGTTGGCTCATGGTCCCGTCTTCATTGGAGAAGACGTTCTTGCCGGTGGCGATGTCGATGATGCTCTGGTGCAGGTGCATCGCGCTGCCGGGCTCGCCGGTCATCGGCTTGGCCATGAAGGTGGCGGCCACGTCGTGCTTGAGCGCGGCTTCACGCATGGTGCGCTTGAACACCAGGATCTGGTCGGCCAGGGACAGCGCGTCGCCGTGACGGAAGTTGATTTCCATCTGCGCCGTGCCGTCCTCGTGGATCAGGGTGTCGAGGTCCAGCTCCTGCAGTTCGCACCAGTCGTAGACGTCCTCGAACAGCGGGTCGAATTCGTTGGCCGCTTCTATAGAGAACGACTGCCGACCGGTTTCCGGGCGCCCGGAACGGCCGATCGGCGGTTGCAGCGGGAAGTCCGGGTCTTCGCAGCGCTTGGTCAGGTAGAACTCCATCTCCGGCGCCACGATCGGCTGCCAGCCTTTGTCGGCGTAGAGCTTGAGGACTTTCTTGAGCACGTTGCGCGGCGACAGCTCGATCGGGTTGCCTTGCTTGTCGTAGGTGTCGTGGATCACCTGGGCGGTAGGCTCGATGGCCCACGGCACCAGGAACACCGCGTTCTGGTCGGGGCGGCAGATCATGTCGATGTCGGCCGGGTCGAGCAATTCGTAATAGATGTCGTCTTCGACATAGTCGCCGGTCACGGTCTGCAACAGAACGCTCTCGGGCAGGCGCATGCCTTTCTCGGCGATGAACTTGTTGGTCGGCGAGATCTTGCCCCGGGTGATACCGGTGAGGTCGCCAATCATGCATTCGACTTCTGTGATCTTGTGGTCTTTCAACCAATCGGTGAGCTGGTCGAGGTTGTTACTCATAAATGCCTCTGGGCTGGGTTTCCTGACGTTCATTAAAGGTCAGGCGTCGGTTGACGCATCGGCGTCGCTGGTTCATCAGAGTGGGAGCTTAACCGCCATTTGGGGTGCCGTTGCACTCCTAAAGCAAAAGGCTTGCCTCCCGTGCAGGATAATGAGCGGCAACCGCAAAAAAGGCAGGACCGGCGTCATGAAAAGGGCGAGTACAAGAAAATGAACGGGGCACGCGAACAGCGTCCTGGCCGTCAAGAATAATGGCCGGATCGAAGGGGCTTATCGGGGATGGAATCATCAATGGGAATGCGCGTTCGCAACATTCGACACGGATCTGAAAAGCATGCAGACCGACCTGTTTCGCGCAGGTGGTGATGCCGATTAACGGCAGGCCAGACATGAAGCACCCCGGTATTATTGCTGTTATGGGTTTGAATCGAGCTTAGCCTTGTTCATTTTTTTACACAACACCCCCGTAAAAAATACAACACGGCCCGCTCAAGCCTGCTAGTCCCAAGCCGGGCAACCGAGCAAAACCGCCCCAAAAAGCCCCAAAAAAGCCCTCGTGGCGCTTTTTTGGGGCAAAAAAGGCCTCGCTTGACTTCGGCATGCCGTTCGGGTTGACTGAAACCTGAAAAGATCAATGATTGATATTTTTAACAACAAAGGTGTTGCATCATGTCGGTACCCCCGCGTGCCGTTCAGCTTAACGAAGCGAACGCGTTCCTTAAGGATCATCCTGAGGTTCTGTACGTAGACCTTCTAATTGCGGATATGAATGGTGTGGTGCGCGGTAAGCGCATCGAACGCACCAGCCTCCACAAGGTTTACGAGAAAGGCATTAACTTGCCTGCCTCTTTATTTGCCCTGGATATCAACGGCTCAACGGTGGAAAGCACCGGCCTGGGCCTGGACATCGGTGATGCTGACCGAATCTGTTATCCAATCCCCGACACCCTGTGCAATGAACCTTGGCAAAAGCGCCCGACCGCGCAACTGCTGATGACCATGCACGAAATTGAAGGTGAACCTTTCTTCGCCGATCCGCGCGAAGTACTGCGTCAGGTTGTAAGCAAATTCGACGACCTCGGTCTGACTATCTGCGCTGCCTTCGAGCTTGAGTTCTACCTGATCGACCAGGAGAACGTGAACGGCCGCCCACAACCGCCCCGCTCGCCGATCTCCGGCAAACGCCCGCACTCGACACAGGTCTACCTGATCGACGACCTCGACGAATATGTCGACTGCCTCCAGGACATCCTGGAAGGTGCCAAAGAGCAAGGCATCCCGGCTGATGCCATCGTCAAGGAAAGTGCCCCGGCGCAGTTCGAAGTGAACCTGCACCACGTGGCCGACCCGATCAAGGCCTGCGACTACGCGGTACTGCTCAAGCGCCTGATCAAGAACATCGCCTACGACCATGAGATGGACACCACCTTCATGGCCAAGCCTTACCCAGGCCAGGCAGGCAACGGTTTGCACGTACACATTTCGATCCTGGACAAGGACGGCAAGAACATCTTTGCCAGCGAGGATCCCGAGCAGAACGCCGCATTGCGTCACGCGATCGGCGGTGTGCTGGAGACCCTACCCGCCCAAATGGCGTTCCTGTGCCCCAACGTCAACTCCTACCGTCGTTTCGGCGCACAGTTCTACGTGCCGAACTCGCCGTGCTGGGGCCTGGACAACCGCACCGTGGCGATCCGCGTGCCGACCGGCGCGGCCGACTCCGTGCGTATCGAACACCGCGTGGCCGGTGCCGATGCCAACCCCTACCTGCTGATGGCTTCGGTCCTGGCGGGCGTACACCACGGCCTGACCAACAAGATCGAACCGGGCGCGCCAGTGGAAGGCAACAGCTACGAGCAGAACGAACAAAGCCTGCCGAACAACCTGCGCGATGCCCTGCGCGAGTTGGACGACAGCGAGGTGATGGCCAAGTACATCGATCCTAAATACATCGATATCTTCGTCGCCTGTAAGGAAAGTGAGCTGGAAGAGTTCGAACACTCCATTTCCGACCTTGAGTACAACTGGTACCTGCATACCGTGTAAGCGCTGGTTGCACTGAAAAAACGTCGCAGGCCTTTGGTCTGTGGCGTTTTTTTATGGGTTGCTTTTGGTAGACCGAGTTGGCCGCCATCGGGAGCAAGCTCCCTCCCACATTTGAACGAGTTTTCCTGAAGAAACCGGTTCGAGTGTGAGAGGGAGCTTGCTCCCGATGGCGGCCTGGCAGACAACACCGGTTCCTGCTCATACAATGCCCGCTGCCTTGTAGGAGACTTCCATGACCACCCGCCCCGCCGCCCCTCGCAAACCCCGCGCCCGCAGCCAGGCCCGGATCGACGCGATCCTCGACGCCGCCCGCACGTTGCTGGCGTCCGAAGGCGTGGCCGGTTTGTCGATCTACAGCGTGGCCGAGCGCGCACAGATTCCGCCATCGTCGGTGTATCACTTTTTCGCCAGCGTGCCGGCGCTGCTGGAAGCGTTGACCGCCGACGTCCATGCGGCATTCCGCGCCGCAATCCAGGCGCCCATCGCGCATGATTCACTCAAGTATTGGCGCGACCTGTCTTACATCGTCGAACAGCGCATGCTCACCATCTACAGCAACGACGCCGCCGCCCGCCAGTTGATCCTGACCCAGCACGGGCTGACCGAAGTGAATCAGGCCGACCGCCAGCACGATCTGGAGTTGGGTGACTTGATGCTGGCCGTATTCAACCGGCATTTCGAAGTGCCGACCCTGCCCACCGATGTGGACGTGTTCGCGCTGGCGCTGGAATTGAGTGATCGCGTGTATGCGCGTTCGGTGCATCAGCATGGGCTGATCACGCCGCGCATGGCTGAGGAAGGCATGCGCGTGTTCGATGCATATGTGGGGCTTTATCTGCCGGCGTATTTGCCCAAGCGGGGCGTCACTGTCTGATGGATGTGTTGTCTGGCAGGGCCTCATCGGGAGCAAGCTCCCTCCCACATGTGACCGAGTTTTCCTGAAGAAACCGGTTCGAATGTGGGAGGGAGCTTGCTCCCGATAGCGCCCTCAAGTGATCACAACTTGGCGATCGACACCTCGGTGGATTTGACGAAGGCAATCACCTCGCTGCCGATCACCAGCTCCAACTCCTTGACCGAACGGGTGGTGATCACCGACGTCACGATCCCGGACGCGGTCTGCACGTCGATTTCCGAGAGCACGTCGCCTTCGACGATTTCCTTGACGGTGCCTTTGAACTGGTTACGCACGTTGATGGCTTTGATAGTCATGTCGTTTTTCCTTCATGGGACAAGTGAGTTATTGCGCCCACCGCAATTGCGTAGGCAACGGTGAAACAGGTTCGGGTTCCGGCGGGGTGCCGGGCAGCGACAGCACACGGTTGAGCACCTGCGCTTCGAGCGCGGCCAGGCGATGCGAGCCTCGGGCGCGTGGACGCGGCAGGTCGACAATCAGGTCGAGGCCGATTTCGCCGTCTTCGATCAGGATCACCCGGTCGGCAATGGCCACGGCTTCGCTGACGTCGTGGGTTACCAGCAACACGGTGAAACCATGCTTCTGCCAGAGGCTTTCGATCAGTTGCTGCATCTCGATGCGGGTCAACGCATCCAGCGCGCCCAACGGCTCATCGAGCAACAGCAGACGCGGCTGATGAATCAACGCACGCGCCAGGGCCACACGCTGCTTCTGGCCACCGGACAAGGCCGCCGGCCACTCATTCGCACGCTCGGCCAGGCCGACTGCTTCGAGCGCTTCCAGCGCCTTGGGACGCCAGTTGCCCTTGAGGCCGAGGCCGACGTTGTCGATGATCTTTTTCCACGGCAGCAGACGCGCTTCCTGGAACATCAACCGCGTGTCTTCGATCGCCGCGCCAAGCGGCGCGGAGCCGGCCAGCAGCTCACCGCTGCTGGCCTTGTCGAGGCCGGCCAGCAGGCGCAGCAAGGTACTTTTACCGCAGCCACTGCGGCCGACCACGGCAACGAACTGGCCCGCCGGAATATGCAGGTCGATGCCCTTGAGCACTTCCCGCGCGCCAAAGGCCTTGCGCAATTTGCGCACCGCCAGGGGAATCCCCTTCAGCAGGCGCGGAGGTTGTTGAGCGGTCATGCCGCACCTCCTTTATTCACTTGATAAGCCGGATGCCAGCGCAGCCACACACGCTCCAAGCCACGCGCCGCGAGGTCGGCCAGCTTGCCGAGAATCGCGTACATGACGATGGCCAGCACCACCACGTCGGTTTGCAGGAATTCACGGGCGTTCATCGCCAGGTAACCGATACCGGAACTGGCCGAAATGGTTTCCGCCACGATCAGCGTCAGCCACATGAAGCCCAGGGCAAAACGCACGCCCACCAGGATCGACGGCAGCGCGCCCGGCAGGATCACCTGGCGGAACAGGCTGAAGCCGGACAAGCCGTAGCTGCGGGCCATTTCCACCAGCGCCGGGTCGACGTTGCGGATGCCGTGGTAGGTGTTGAGGTAGATCGGGAACAGCGTGCCGAGGGCGACCAGGAAAATCTTCGCGGTCTCGTCAATGCCGAACCACAGGATCACCAGCGGGATCAACGCCAGGTGCGGCACGTTGCGGATCATCTGCACCGAGCTGTCCAGCAGGCGCTCGCCCCATGTCGACAGGCCGGTGATAAAGCCCAGGGCCAGACCGATGCTGCCACCGATCACAAAACCCAGGCCCGCGCGCCAGCCGCTGATGGCCAGGTGCGTCCAGATTTCACCGCTGCGTACCAGGTTGACCCCGGCCTCGATCACCGCGCTCGGCGCCGGCAGAATCCGCGTCGACAACCAACCCGCCGACACCGACAACTGCCACACCGCCAACAGCAACACCGGCAGCACCCAAGGCGCCACGCGATGGCTCAGTTTTTCCACATTCATGGCGCCACCTCAGCTCTGTGACGCCGCTTTGGGAAGGATGTCGTTGGCGACCATCTCGCCGAACGGGCTCACGTAGCCGGCACTTTTCGGCAACTCGGGGCGTTCGATATCCAGGTGCGGGAACAGCAACTCGGCGACGCGATACGATTCTTCCAGGTGTGGATAACCGGAGAAGATAAAGGTGTCGATGCCCAGCGCCGCGTATTCCTTGACCCGCGCCGCAACCGTCGGGCCATCGCCCACCAGCGCGGTGCCGGCCCCGCCGCGCACCAGGCCGACGCCGGCCCACAGGTTGGGGCTGACTTCGAGGTTGTCGCGGCTGCCGCCATGCAAGGCCGCCATGCGCTGCTGGCCGACCGAATCAAAGCGCGCCAGCGAGGCCTGGGCACGGGCGATGGTGTCGTCGTCCAGGTGCGAGATCAGTTTGTCGGCGGCTTTCCAGGCTTCATCGTTGGTTTCGCGCACGATCACATGCAGACGAATGCCGAAGCGCACCGTGCGCCCGAGTTTTGCGGCCTTGGCCCGCACCTGTTCGATTTTTTCCGCGACCGCGGCCGGTGGCTCGCCCCAGGTCAACACCATGTCCACCTGTTCGGCCGCCAGGTCCTGCGCGGCTTCGGAGGAACCGCCGAAGTACAGCGGCGGACGCGGTTGCTGGATCGGCGGATAAAGCAGTTTGGCGCCTTTGACGCTGATGTGTTCGCCGTCGTAATCCACGGTTTCGCCTTCCAGCACGCGACGCCAGATGCGGGTGAACTCCACCGAGGCCTGGTAGCGCTCCTCGTGAGTGAGGAACAGACCGTCGCCGGCCAATTCTTCCGGGTCACCGCCGGTCACCAGGTTGAACAGCGCACGGCCGCCGGACAGGCGATCGAGGGTCGCGGCCTGACGCGCGGCCACCGTTGGCGAAATGATCCCGGGGCGCAGCGCGACCAGGAACTTCAGACGCTGGGTCACCGGGATCAGCGAAGCGGCCACCAGCCACGAGTCTTCGCAGGAACGCCCGGTGGGGATCAGCACCCCGCCGAAGCCAAGGCGGTCGGCCGCCTGGGCCACTTGCTGCAGATAACCGTGGTCGACGGCGCGAGCGCCTTCGGCGGTGCCAAGGTAATGACCGTCGCCGTGGGTAGGCAGGAACCAGAAAATAGTGAGGCTCATGGAGTTGTCTCCTGAAGAAGTCGGATTACGGCGCGCTGGCCACGGCGGCAGGTGGCGTCCAGATCACGTCCTTGATGCTCAAGGGTTTGGGGATCAATTTGAGTTGGTAGAAGCTGTCGGCAATCTTCTGCTGCGCGGCGACCACCGCCGGGGTCAGGAACAGCGCGCCATAGCCCTGGCGTTTCACCGAGGTCAGGGTGATGTCCGCCGGCAGGCCGAGCAGCGGCGCGACCTGTTCGGTGACTTGCTGCGGGTTGGCCTTGGACCACTCGCCCACCGCGCGCACTTCTTCCACCAGCGCCTTGATCACTTCGGGGTGTTTTTCGGCGTAGGGCCTGGTGGCCAGGTAGAACTGGTGGTTGTCGGCAATCCCGCTGCCGTCACGCAGGGTGCGGGCTTGCAGTTGTTTCTCGGCGGCGGCCTGGTACGGGTCCCAGATGACCCAGGCGTCTACGCTGCCACGCTCGAACGCGGCACGCGCATCGGCGGGCGGCAGGAACACGGTCTGTACATCGGTGTATTTCAGGCCGGCATCTTCCAGGGCCCGCACCAGCAGGTAGTGAACGTTGGAGCCCTTGTTGAGCACGACTTTCTTGCCCTTGAGCTCGGCCACCGATTTGATCGGCGAGTCTTTCGGCAGCAGGATCGCTTCACTGGTCGGCGCCGGCGGTTCGTAGGCCACGTAGAGCAGATCGGCACCGGCGGCCTGGGCGAATACCGGCGGGGTTTCGCCGGTGACGCCGAAGTCGATCGAGCCGACATTCAGGCCTTCGAGCAATTGCGGGCCGCCCGGGAACTCGGTCCACTGCACCTGCACACCGTCGGCGGCCAGGCGCTTTTCCAGGGTGCCCTTGGCCTTGAGCAGCACCAGGGTGCCGTATTTCTGATAGCCGATCCGCAGGGTTTCGGCAGCGTGGGCTTGAACAATGGCGCCGAAGGACACAGCCGCAGCAAACAGTGCGACCAGACCACGACGCAAGATGACAGTGAGCATGGCGCTCTCTCCAAAAATGCGATTGGGGGGTAGGCTGCACCTGCTTGGCCGTTGGCGGCTGAGTAAGGTGAGTACTTCGTGAATCGGTAAGGCTTAAATGCTCCAGCGAGCACTCAACAAACGTTCATTCAACACATGCGGGTCCAGCGGTTTCGGGCGACGGGCCATGGCGGCGTAGAAGGTTTCCAGGGCCTCGCTCAAGCGCTGTTCGAGGACCGGCACCAGTTGCGCCTGGGCACTGCCTTCGCCGTAAGCGATCTGGCTGTCTTCGGCAAAGATCCCGTGGAGCAATTCCTGGGCTTTGAGCGCCGACAGCACCGGCTTCAATGCGTAGTCCACCGCCAGCATGTGGGCGATGCTGCCGCCGGTGGCGATGGGCAATACCACCTTGTGGGCCAGGGCGCGTTCGGGCAGCAGGTCGAGCACGGTTTTCAGCGCGCCCGAGAACGAGGCCTTGTACACCGGCGTGGCGATCACCAGGCCGTCGGCATTGGCCACTTGTTGCAACAAGTCGATGACTTTGGGGCTGTCGAAGCGCGCATGCAGCAAGTCTTCGGCCGGGAAGTCCCGTATCTGATAACTCACCACTTCCACGCCCTGCTGTTGCAGCCACTGACGGGTTTTATCCAGCAAGACCCCAGAGCGGGAACGCTGGCTGGGACTGCCTCCAAGTGTTACGACCAGCATGTAGGAAATTCCTTTAGCAAGTGTCGGCGGTTCGCTGTGTGGCGATGGCGCCAAGATGGAACAGACCATATCAGCAGATTTATATATCCATAAATCTTATTTTTTCATTTGTTTATTCCTTAAAAGAATAAACCATCCATCAATCGCCAAGCGAAAAAAAAGGCCGTCGAAACGGCCTCAAAACCCCTGCCATGTGAGTACACAGCGTCTATCTGTAGGAGCGAGCCTGCTCGCGAAAACCGTCAACGATGACGCAGGCTTTCTGGATGTCCGCAGTAACCGCGCATGCTTCGCGAGCAAGCTCGCTCCTACAGGTAATTCAGCGATTGGGTTGCGGTGTCAGCCGCAGATACGGCTTCACCGCCCGGTACCCTTTGGGAAAGCGTTTCTTGATTTCTTCCTCGTCCTTGAGCGACGGCACGATCACCACCTCATCGCCGTCCTGCCAGTTGGCGGGCGTGGCGACTTTGTAGTTGTCGGTCAGTTGCAACGAGTCGATAACCCGCAGGATTTCATGGAAGTTGCGCCCGGTGCTGGCCGGGTAGGTGATCGTCAGGCGGATCTTCTTGTGCGGGTCGATCACGAACAAGGAACGCACGGTGAGGGTGTCACTGGCATTCGGGTGGATCAGGTCGTAGAGGTCCGAGACCTTGCGGTCGGCGTCGGCCAGGATCGGGAAGTTGACGACCGTGTTCTGGGTTTCGTTGATGTCTTCGATCCACTTGAGGTGCGAGTCCACCGGGTCTACCGACAGGGCGATGGCCTTGACGCCACGCTTGGCGAATTCGTCCTTGAGTTTGGCGGTGAAGCCCAGCTCGGTGGTGCATACCGGCGTGAAGTCCGCCGGGTGGGAAAACAGCACACCCCAGCTGTCGCCCAGCCACTCGTGGAAACGAATCTTGCCGGCGCTGGAATCCTGTTCGAAGTCGGGGGCGATGTCGCCCAGTCTTAGGCTCATGGTGTGGCTCCTGATGAGTGCTTATGGAGCCCACTGTGCATGGATTACGGATTATTTAAAAAGAATAAATATCGATTTATCTAGACGATATAGGAATATTAAAAATGTGTTCACTGGACCTTGGAGCAGGCGAGAGTCAACATTCGTTTCAAGGTTCGAGAAGGCCTTGAGACGCTGTAAAAAAGAGGGGGTCAGGAAGGGCTTGCGGGGGTTGAGCCCGACTTGATTGAACGTGAGAAAAACCTCGCGGTAACGCGAGGTTTTCCTTATCCAGCCTTACAAGAAGCTGTAGGTGTAGTTGAAGATCAGGCGTGTCTGATCCTGGTCCTGGATACCAGTGCCGCTGCCACGGTACGCACCGTGCCGCAGAGTGGTGCCAAAACCTTTGAGCGCGCCGGCCTGAATGGTGTAGTCGATACGCATATCGCGTTCCCACTCGGACTGATCACTGCCACCGCCCACGGCTTTGATGTTGTCGCCGTGCAAGTAGGCAATCGAGGTTCGCAGACCTGGAACACCCAGTGCAGCGAAGTCGTAAGAGTACTGACCGAAGGTGGTGTTTTCACCCGCGCGGACGAAGGAGTTGATCATGCTGTCGGTGAACAGGTAGAAGCTCGACCCGCCGGCACCTTCGTTACGACCATTACCATCCACAACGCTACCCTGGTTCAGCCAGACGAAACCACCGTCATCGTTGACACGCTGGTGACCGAGCATAACGGCGCTGCCACCCAGGGTGTAGGTGAACATGGCGCTCCAGGTCTTGTTATCAACCTCGCCGGCGTTCTTCGCGTAACCACCGTTGTTGTTGAAGCGATAGCCGGCCTGACCGTTCTTGCCATCAGAACTGCTGTCGAAGTAGCGCAGGTCGGTCTTGAAGGACTGACCTTCGCTGATCGGGTATACGTGCAACAGGCCCAGGAAGTGCTGCTTATAGTAGTCTTCGAGGTTTGCGTAGTAGTACTGCAGGGTCAAGTCTTTGGTGACCTTCCAATCAGCGCCACCAAAACGGAACTTATTGCTTTCCTCGGTACCGCCGTTGACGGCCAGGCCGGTGCTGTTGCTTGAAGCACGACCAGTGGCATGTTCGAGTTGACCGGCGTTGAAGGTCACATTGTCGATTTCTTTGGAAGTGACAGTGCCGCCTTCAAAGGTTTGCGGCAACAAACGGCCGTCGCTGGCGATCAGGATTGGAAGGTTCGGCGACAGCGCACCACCCAGGTGTGCTTCAGTCTTGGAGAAGCGGGCCTTGGCGTTAGCACTCGCACTGCTCCAGTTGCTTACGGCAGACCCATCGGAGTCACTTGGAACGAAGGAGTTGTTGTTTGGGTGATGGCCCCGACCACCATCCAGGTGAATACCTACCAATGCCTGGGCGTCGATACCAAAACCAACGACACCTTGAGTGAAGCCGGACTTGTAATCGAACTTCAGGCCGGTGGCTGTTTCGCGCTGATCAGCACCACCATCACGCTGATCGTTATCGAAATACAAGGTACGCGAGCTGACACTGGCCTTACTGTCTTCAATGAAACCGGCTGCTGCAGCTTGCTGGGCGATTGCCGCCAACGCTATAGCCAACGCCAATGTGGACTTCTTCATGTACCGCTCCTCTCATTTCTAATTTTTGTATTTCTTTGGTCCTGGGTCTAACGCCCGAGATCCACAGATGCGCGATTAGCGCCAGATAGTGACTACCAAGTCAATCGTAACCTTGTGTGTCTACTACCTTCGTCTAATCGCAGTTTGTTTGGTCCCTGCAGGGTAATGAATTTTTCATACACCCAAAAAGAATTATTTCATTCTTTTTCATACGCTTTTGGAATAAGCCTCTGCATGAAACAAGACGCGTCAGCATAGACGAACCTTTGCATAAGCTAATTTCCAAAAGGCATTTCTTGATCGCTTTTTAGATCTTTTTAGCTGAACGCACCGTCATATACGTCACCCAGGATCAAAAAGGCGACGCCATCATGGCCAAACGCCCATCTTCCCGTCAATTTGTTACAGTTTTTGTATCACTAATATTTCATGCCGGCCTGAGAGCCGCCGATCGAGCCGTCTGGCAGCGAAAGCTTCGCGCAATTTATCCCTCTACGTCTTGATCGTATCGGCTCAAAATCAAGAATCCTTAAACTTTAGTAGGGGGCACGGGTGGCACGATGACGCACCCCGGGGTTTGATCGACCACGTCATCGCTACGCCCTTCGCCCGTGGGACGTACCGATTTTCGAAGTGACAAGCTGGTTTGGCGGCGAACGCATCACCTCGGGTTAACGCAACGACCGAGGCCTGCATCGCAGGCAAACCAGCTCAGAGGCTGGGAGGGCGGGGTATTACAGGGCCTTCTCGAAAATCTTCGAGTTACGCTGATAGTTGTACAGCGATGCCCGCGCCGAAGGCAGGCGATCCACGCTGCTGGGCACAAAGCCGCGCTCGCGGAACCAGTGCGCCGTGCGCGTGGTGAGCACGAACAGGGTCTTCAACCCCTGCGCCCGGGCGCGAGCCTCGATACGCTCGAGCAGTTCATCGCCGCGCCTGCCGTGGCGATACTCCGGGTTGACCGCCAGGCACGCCAGCTCCCCCGCGTCCGAATCGGCGATCTGATACAGCGCCGCGCAGGCGATGATCATGCCTTCGCGTTCGACCACGCTGAACTGCTCGATCTCGCGCTCCAGCACTTCCCGCGAACGGCGTACCAGGATGCCCTGCTCTTCCAGCGGGCTGATCAGGTCGAGCAAGCCGCCGACGTCTTCGATCGCCGCCTCGCGCACCAGCTCGAATTGTTCCTGGGCCACCAGCGTACCGCCGCCATCACGGGTGAACAGTTCGGTGAGCAACGCACCGTCTTCGACATAGCTGACGATATGGCTGCGGCCGACCCCGCCCCGGCAAGCTTCGGCAGCCGCATCGAGCAATTCAGCCTGGTAGTTGCTGCCCAGGCGTTGCAGGTGCGCCGGCACTTGTTGCGGGCGCAGTTCACGCACCAGGCGGCCATTTTCATCGATCAAGCCAGGATCGGCACCGAACAGCAGCAACTTATCGGCGGCCAGGTCGATGGCGGCGCGGGTGGCGACGTCTTCGCAGGCCAGGTTGAAGATCTCGCCGGTGGGCGAATACCCCAGGGGCGACAGCAGCACGATGGAGCGCTCGTCCAGCAGGCGATTGATGCCTTTGCGGTCGACCCGACGCACTTCGCCGGTGTGGTGGAAGTCCACGCCTTCGAGCACGCCGATCGGGCGCGCCGTCACCAGGTTGCCGCTGGCCACGCGCAAGCGCGAGCCCTGCATCGGCGACGAGGCCATGTCCATCGACAGGCGCGCTTCAATGGCGATGCGCAGATGGCCGACCGCATCGATCACACACTCCAGCGTGGCGGCATCGGTGATGCGCAGGCCGTTGTGGTAAACCGGGTTGAGCCCGCGCGCTTCAAGGCGCGCTTCAATCTGTGGGCGCGAACCGTGGACCAGCACCAGTCGCACTCCCAGGCTGTGGAGCAGCACCAGGTCGTGGACGATATTGCCGAAGTTCGGATGATCCACACCGTCGCCGGGCAGCATGACCACAAAGGTGCAGTCGCGGTGGGCGTTGATGTAGGGCGAAGCGTGACGAAGCCAATTGACGTAGTCGGGCATGGAACCTGGGCCTGTAATAAAAAGCAGCCGAAAAAGGATGAGTCGTGAAAACGCACAGCAGGCTGATGGTTATCGTCGGAACAGGCTTGGCAACACGCTCGCTCTCCTTATGTACGCATGGGCAGGGATTAATTTATGCAGGTGTCAGGCAGTAATGTTCGATCAGTTCCCGCAATAGACGCACTGTAGGCGTCAAGCGTGACATTTCAAGGTACTCGCCCGGCTGGTGGGCGCAGGCAATATCGCCAGGGCCAAGCACCAGGGTTTCACAACCAAGGCGCTGAAGATAAGGCGCTTCGGTGCCGAACGCTACTGCTTCGGCGCGATGACCGGTCAATCGTTCGGCGACCCGCACCAGCTCTGCGTCTTCGGCCTGCTCGAACGGCGGCACTTCGGCGAACAGCGGCGCATAGTCGATCTTCACCTTATGGCGCTCGGCCACTGGTTCGAGTTTCTGCCGGATCGCCGCGCGCAGCACCTGCGGGTCCATGCCGGGCAAGGGCCGCAGGTCGAACTCCAGGGAACACTGGCCGCAGATGCGGTTGGGGTTATCGCCGCCGTGGATGCAACCGAAATTCAGGGTCGGTTGCGGCACGCTGAACTGCGGGTTGCGGTACTCGCGCTGCCAGGCCAGGCGCAGGCCGCGCAGTTCGCCGATGGCGTCGTGCATGGCTTCCAGCGCGCTGTGGCCCAGGCGCGGGTCCGACGAATGACCGCTGCGGCCGAGGATGTCGATGCGCTCCATCATCACACCTTTGTGCAGGCGGATCGGCTTGAGGCCGGTCGGCTCGCCGATCACCGCCGCACGCCCCAACGGACGCCCGGCCGCCGCCAATGCACGGGCGCCGGACATCGAACTTTCTTCATCGCAGGTGGCAAGGATCAGCAACGGCTGCTTGAACGGTTGGTCGAGCAGCGGCAACACCGCTTCGATGGCCAGCGCGAAAAAACCCTTCATGTCGCAGCTGCCCAATCCTACCCAGCGACCGTCGACTTCCGTCAGCTTGAGTGGGTCGGTCTTCCACAGCGCGGCGTCATACGGCACGGTATCGCTATGACCGGCCAACACCAGGCCGCCGGGGCCCGTGCCGAAACTGGCGAGCAGGTTGAACTTGCCGGGGCTGACGGGCTGGATGTCGATGGCGAAGCCCAGATCGCCCAGCCAGCCGGCGAGCAGGTCGATCACCGGGCGGTTGCTCTGGTCGAGAGACGCTTGGGTGCAACTGACCGACGGTGTGGCAATCAAGGCGGCGAATTGCTCTTTCATGGACGGTAACGGCATGCGCGGTCTCCCTACTTCCCGGATGAACCTCACTATAGAGGCATCTGCACGACACAATAAACCGTTGCGGCGCGTTGCCGGGCTCAGTCCTGTACACTGCACGACCTTGGCAGCCACTCTTTTTCCCGGCTGCGCTCCCGATCCTGGATTTTCCGGCCATGCAGAAAGAAACCGAAATCAAGCTCCGCGTCAGCCGCGAAACACTCGCCGCGCTGCGTGAGCACCCGCTACTGAAAAAACGCAACAAAAGTGGCTGGGAACGCCGTGAGTTGATGAACCAGTACTTCGACACCCCCGAGCGCGACCTGGCCAAGGCCAAAGTCGCCCTGCGTTTGCGCAAGGACGGTGACGACATTATCCAGACCCTCAAGACCCGTGGCCAAAGCGTCGCCGGCTTGTCGGAACGTAACGAATACAACTGGGAATTGCCCAAAGCCAAGCTCGACGTGAAGAAACTCGACGGCGAATGCTGGCCCGAGGAACTCGCCGAGCTGGACAAAAAGACCCTCAAGCCGATCTTCATCACCGACTTCGTGCGCGAACGCGCCGAAATCGCCTGGGGCCGGGGCAAAGCCAAAGTGGTGATCGAAGCCGCACTGGACCTGGGCCATGTAGTGGCCGGCAAGCAGAAAGAAGAAATCTGCGAACTGGAACTGGAACTGCGCGAAGGCGAACCGGCCGCCCTGCTGGAACTGGCCGCCGAACTGGCCGCCACCCTGGCACTGATGCCATGCGACATCAGCAAGGCCGAACGCGGCTATCGCCTGTATGACGCCAGCAGCTACTCCCTGAGCCTGCCGGCGCCGCAACTGCACGCCGAAATGCCACTGGACGACGCCTTCGCCGCGATCATGTGGCACCTGCTGGGCAGCAGCCAGCGCCTGGCCGAGCAATACCGTTTCAATGGCCACTGGCGCCTGTTGCAGGACTGGGTCGACAACCTCGGCGAACTGCGCGCCCTGCTCGGCAGCCTCGGCCAGGCCGCGCCGCGTCAATCCACCAGCGAACTGCGCAGCGCACTCGATGCCCTGCTGGAAGACTGGCGCCCGCTGGTCCAGGCCGGTGACGACGATGAAGACATTCGCAAAGCCGCGCCGGAGCAATTCGCCGAAGAATTGACCGACGTGCGCTGGGGCCTGTTCTCGCTGAACACCTCCCGCTGGCTGCTGAACCGCACCTGGACCGCCGACCGCAACGTGCGCGGTAACCGTCAGGGCGCCGCGCAAATCACCAACTGGTTGCCACGCCTGCTGGCCGAAGACGCCGTCGCCCTGCAACTGCCGCGCTATCAGCAGCAACCGGAAGACCTCGCAGAGCAACTGCCGCGCATCGAGCGCATCCAGGCCTGGCTGCACCACGCACGCCAGGTGGTGGACATTGCGGAACTCGACCGCCTGTACGGTGAGCTGAACAAGCTGGCGCAACTGGCCAACCAGCCGATCACCGATGAATCGCTGGATGCGCGCATGCATCAGGCGATCGCGGTGTATCAGAACCGTGCCTGGAAGACCCTGCTGCGTCTGTAATATCGCCATCGGGAGTAAGCCACTTCCCACTCCAATGTGGGAGGGGGCTTGCCCCCGATGAGGCCAGCCCTGTCAGCCCAATACTGGCAGGCTAGTGGTGGACTTGATCTCCGACAACGCCACGATCGAATTGACCTCCTGAATCCCCGGCACCATCGACAACTTCTCGAAGAAAAACCGCTCGTAAGCCTCGATGTCCGACGTGACAATGCGCAGCAGAAAATCCACCGCCCCCATCAACACATAACACTCCAACACTTCCGGAAAACCGCGGATCGCCTCGGTGAACTCGGTGAAGTTGGAGCGCCCGTGGGCATTGAGTTTGACCTCGGCAAAAATCTGCGTATTGAGGCCGATCTTCTTGCGGTCCAGCAGCGTGACCTGGCTGCGGATCACGCCCTCGTCCTTCAGCCGTTGGATACGCCGCCAGCATGGCGATTGAGACAGGCCGACCTGCTCGGCGATCTGCGCGCTGGAGAGCGAGGCATCCTCCTGCAGCAGGGCCAGGATACGGCGGTCGTAGACGTCCAGCTCGCTGCGCATAGAAATACCTTTAATACGGGTTGTCTTGAATTGATTTGTGCATCTATCGACGAATCAGGCTCATCTTAGATAAGAAATCTCCTTTCGCGAATGTAAGAATTTCTCCAATCGAATCTGGAGAGTCCGCATGCACGCCGTCGAAACCACCTGCCCTGTTACCCGCGTCGATGCGTGGGCCGTCGACAGTGCCCATTGCCAGGCCCATTACCAGATCGTCGCCGAGGCCGAACCCGATGTGCTGTGCCGGGTGCTCAACTATTTCGCGCTACAGTTCCTGACGCCGCGCCAGGTCAGTGTGAATCGCCAGGACGATGTGCTGACCGTGGATATCGTGATGGATGGCGTGAGCTGGCACCGTGCCCAGGTGATCGGTGAAAAGATTCGAAACCTGATCAGCGTGTGCTCGCTGGAGATGTGGTCGGCTGATTCTGTGCGGCCTCAGGCGCTGGCGGCCGGCGCCCAGTAAAAGCCTGCAATACACGCGCAAGGCAGCGGGTCAGGGGCTGACTAGCCTGGGAATACACCCGGCGCCCCAGGAAAACCTCAATGCCTGTTGATCAGCGATTGGAATTGCCCCCGTTGTTACCGGCCCTGGTCGAGCAGGGCGTGATCACCCTCGATGTGGCCCGGCGCTTGTCGACGCTGCCGGCCAGCCACACTCAGCATCCCCTGGAATGCATCGCGGCCCAGGGGCCTTGCCTGGAAACCCTGACGCAATGGCTGGCGCGGCACAGCGGGCAGCCTTACCTGCGTATCGACCCGCTGAAGATCGATGTGGCGACGGTGGTGCCGCTGATGTCCCACGCCTTCGCCCAGCGCCACGGCATTCTTGCGGTGGCCGTGGATGCGCAGAGCGTCACGGTCGCCAGTGCCGAGCCTTACGTCACTGCCTGGGAAGCCGGGCTGGCGCAGGTGCTCAAGCGTTCGATCAAACGCGTGGTCGCCAACCCACAGGCCATCCAGCGCTGCATCGGCGAGTTTTATCGCCTGGCGAAGTCCGTCAGCGGCGCCGATCAAACAACGCCCGCGCCGGCACATTTCGAGTTGCTCAACCTCGGCGCCGGCGACCAGGCGCCGGACGCCAACGACGCGCATATCGTCAATATCGTCGACTGGCTGTTGCAGTACGCGTTCGGCCAGCGGGCCAGCGATATCCATATCGAGCCATGTCGCGAGCAGGGCCGCGTGCGTTTTCGCATCGACGGGCTGCTGCATGACGTCTACCAGTTTCCGCCCCAGGTCACGATGGCGGTGGTCAGTCGCCTGAAAAGCCTGGGCCGGATGAACGTGGCAGAAAAACGCAAACCGCAGGACGGGCGAGTCAAGACCAAAAGCCCGGCGGGCGCGGAAGTGGAATTGCGCCTTTCAACCTTGCCCACGGCGTTCGGCGAGAAACTGGTGATGCGGATTTTCGACCCCCAGGTACTGCTCAAGGACTTCGACCAGCTTGGCCTGTCGGCCCAGGACCAGCAACGCTGGCACAGCCTGACCCGCCAGACCCACGGCATCATCCTGGTCACCGGCCCTACCGGCTCCGGCAAGACCAGCACCCTCTACACCACCCTCAAGCGCCTGGCGAGCCGCGAGGTCAACCTGTGTACGGTGGAAGACCCGATCGAGATGGTCGAGCCGGCATTCAACCAGATGCAGGTGCAGCACAATATCGACCTGAGCTTCGCCAGCGGCATCCGCGCACTGCTGCGCCAGGACCCGGACATCATCATGATCGGCGAGATCCGCGACCAGGAAACCGCCGAGATGGCGATCCAGGCCGCGCTGACCGGGCATCTGGTGCTGTCGACCCTGCACACCAACGATGCGCCGAGTGCGATCAGCCGATTGCAGGAACTGGGCATTGCTTATTATTTGATCAAGGCCACACTACTGGGAGTGATGGCGCAGCGCTTGGTGCGGCTCTTGTGCCCACGCTGCAAACGCACAACCAGCAGCAACGACACTGAAGCCATCGGGTGCGCGGAGTGCCGTGACAGCGGTTATCGCGGGCGCGCCGGGGTCTACGAAATCATGGTGCTGGACGACGCGCTCAAGTCGCTGATCACCCCCGGCACCGACGTGCAGGCCTTGCGCCGGGCGGCGCTCCAGCAAGGGATGTGCAGCCTGCGAATGGCCGGCATGCACAAGGTCGAAGCCGGGTTGACCAGCCTGGCGGAAATCTTGCGCGCCACGCCTGGGGATTCAGAAACAAATCCGTTGGCTGTCGGGCGGTGAAACCCTTCTTATCGCAGACAACCCCGTTACAATCGGCCGAACGTCGTTTCACTGACATCTTCAGATAGGGAATCGCTATGCAGATCGGAACCGTACTGCTTCTTTTCGTGGGATTGGCCATCGCCATCCTCTTCATGGGCTTCAAAGTGGTGCCCCAGGGCTATCAGTGGACGGTCGAGCGCTTCGGCCGCTACACCAATACGCTCAAGCCCGGCCTCAACATCATCATCCCAGTCATGGACCGCATCGGTCGCAAGATCAACGTGATGGAAAGCGTGCTGGATATCCCGCCCCAGGAAGTGATCACCGCCGACAACGCCACCGTGCAGATCGACGCCGTGTGCTTCTTCCAGGTGGTCAACACCGCCCAGGCCGCCTATGAGGTGAACAACCTCGAACACGCCATCCGCAACCTGTTGCAGACCAATATCCGTACCGTACTCGGTTCCATGGAACTGGATGCGATGCTCAGCCAACGTGACGGCATCAACGAAAAACTGCTGCGCACCGTCGACGAAGCCACGGCGCCGTGGGGCATCAAGATCACCCGGATCGAGATCAAGGACATCAGCCCGCCCGCCGACCTGATGGCCGCCATGTCGGGCCAGATGAAAGCCGAGCGGATCAAGCGCGCACAGATCCTCGAAGCCGAGGGCCTGCGGGCATCGGCGATCCTGACCGCCGAAGGCAAGAAGCAGGCGCAGATCCTCGAAGCCGAAGGCGGACGCCAAGCCGCGTTCCTGGAGTCCGAAGCCCGCGAACGTCAAGCCGAGGCAGAGGCCCGCGCCACCCAGGTAGTGTCCGAAGCGATCGCCACCGGTAACGTGCAGGCCATCAACTACTTCGTCGCCCAGAAATACATCGACGCGCTGGGCAAACTGGCTTCGGCCAACAACAGCAAGGTGATCCTCATGCCGCTGGAAGCCAGCCAGGTGATCGGCGCTGTCGGCGGTATCGGCGAAATCGTCAAAGCGACTTTCGACAACAAGAAAGGCTGAGGCCATCGCCATGTGGGATTTCCTGCAGCATCTTTCGTTTTGGGATTGGCTGGCACTGGGCACGGTGCTGCTGATTCTTGAAGTGTTCGGCGCCGGCGGCTACCTGTTGTGGATGGGGATCGCCGCGGCCGCCGTGGGTGTGATCAAGTTCCTGGTACCGCCGCTCGGGCTGGAATGGCAACTGCTGCTGTTCGCCGTGTTGTCGATATTGACGGCGGTGTACTGGTGGAAACGCCAGCGCAGCAGCGGCAAGGCCAGCGACCAACCGGGGCTCAATGAGCGCGGTTCAGAGTTGATCGGCCACACGTTTGTCGTGCATCAGGCAATTGTGGATGGTCGCGGCAAGATAAAAGTCGGTGATGGCGTGTGGATCGTAACCGGCCCGGACACCCCCGTAGGCGCTCATGTATGCGTGGTTGCGCAGGAGGGGACGGTTTTGCAGGTTGAAACTGTTTAGTCAGTGATGGAACTCGATTGGGCTAACTACAATCATAGAGTACAGATAACCCACCCGGAGTCACCCGCCATGCGTCTCAAATATGCTGTCGCCACCCTCGCTGTGCTTTCCCTACCTGTCGGCTCAGCCATGGCCGATAGCTTCTGGCGTAATGTCATCTCATCGGGCGCCACGACCGGCTCGACGTACCTGACCTTCAAGGACCACAAGCTGGTGGTTGCCGCCCAAGACGACGCAGGCAGCTTCGTTGCCAGCGACGGCGGCATCCGCGGCCCGTACCTGGAAGCCGCCATGCAGAAAGTCCGCGCCGATAACCCTGGCCTCCAGGCCACGGACATGGAATTGGCCAACGCCATCCTCGCGAAAAACGCTGTCACCGAGTAATCCTCGCCCCATAAAGAATGCCGCTTCCCAGCGGCATTTTTTTTGATCATTTCCTACAGTCATCGCCCCCGGGCACTACGCAGATAGTCTATTTTTTCCAGCCGCGGGCAGAGAAGTCCTGTCGAGCCCTCAAGAGCCAGGCAACAAGCTAAGGATTCCTTTTCCATCGAGCGAATCCCTTCCATGCAAAAACTCGCCTACGCGCTGCTGTTCTCTGTGTTCTTTACCCCCCATGCCCATGCAGAAAACGGGTACGGATCGTTAAAGCTCAACCACGCCCGTCAGAACCTCTCCAGCGCCCTGCTGACCAGCCCACGCGTCACCGAACGGGTGGAGGCGCCCGACAGCAGCAAGTCAATCGTCGCCTCTTTCGCCGTGGGTTATGCGTTTGCCGATGGCTGGCGCCTGGAAGGGGAATACACCATGCCGAAGCATTCGACCTTCAAATCCTACTGGGCGCCCTTCAATGCCAACGTCAACAGCCAACAGGTCCACAGCCAGCGCTTGATGCTCAATGGCTACAAGGACATCCCACTCAATGATTGGCTGTCGTTTTACGGCATGGCCGGCGTGGGGGTGGCGCGGATCGACGCCGAGGGCTACCAGACCAACGAGACCCGGCGCTTTGCCAGCCACCGCCAGCACAATTTCGCCTACAGCGTCGGCATGGGGCTGGAGGCCAAGGTCAGCGAACAACTCACCCTCGGCGCGGGTTACCGTTACACCGCCATGGGCGATGTGGAAACCGGCTACAACACCTTCGCCAACCGCGTGAACGCACGGGATGAGCAGCTCAAAGGCAAGCTCAAAGAGCAGAATATGTTTCTGGAAGCGCGCGTGTCCTTCTGACTCGCAGCAAAAAATGCCGCGCTCGACGCGGCATTTTTCACCGTTTGGGTGACGTTTCGTTCACAGAAGACAGGCTATATTCAGTCACGCCGTGCAACCATGCCGGTACTGATATGCCTTCTCTCATCGTCTATCTGAAACGGATGCCTTCGTCGTCATGAGCCAACAGCCCTTTCTGCCATTTTCCAAACCTACCATTGATGAAGCCACCATCTCGGCGGTCGGTGATGTACTGCGTTCAGGCTGGATCACCAGCGGGCCGAAAGTGCAGGCGTTCGAAGCGCAACTGTCGGAATACTTTGGCGGGCGACCGGTACGCACCTTCAACTCGGGCACCTGCACCATGGAGATCGCCTTGCGCATCGCCGGTATCGGGCCGGGCGATGAAGTCATCACCACGCCGATCTCCTGGGTTGCCACGGCCAACGTGATTCTGGAAGTCGGCGCTACGCCGGTGTTTGCCGATATCGACCCGGTAACCCGCAATATCGACCTGGCCCAGGTCGAAGCAGCCATCACCCCGCGCACCAAGGCGATCATCCCGGTGTACCTGGCCGGCCTGCCGCTGGATATGCCGATGCTTTACGCACTGGCCAACAAGTACAACCTGCGTATCGTTGAAGATGCCGCCCAGGCCCTGGGTTCGAGCTGGGACGGTGAACGGATCGGCGCCACCGGCGACTTCGTGTCGTTCAGCTTCCAGGCGAACAAGAACATCACCTCTTCCGAGGGCGGCTGCCTGGTGCTGAACAACGCCGACGAAGCACGCCTGGCAGAGAAGTACCGCTTGCAGGGCGTGACCCGCACCGGCTTCGACGGCCTGGACGTGGATGTGCTGGGCGGCAAGTTCAACATGACCGACATCGCCGC
The DNA here is from genome assembly GCF_002028325.1 of Pseudomonas veronii. Lineage (NCBI taxonomy): Bacteria > Pseudomonadati > Pseudomonadota > Gammaproteobacteria > Pseudomonadales > Pseudomonadaceae > Pseudomonas > Pseudomonas veronii. The sequence continues at coordinate 6,555,846 of NZ_CP018420.1, forward strand.
CGCCATCGGCCTGGGGCAATTTGCCCATATCCAGGAGATCACCGCCCATCGCCAGAACCTGGCGCGGCACTACTTCAAGTGCTTCGGCAGTGATTTTGAAGAGCAATACGGTGCGCAACTGCCACCGGCGGATTTCGAAAACAGCAACTGGCACCTGTTCCAACTGGTCCTGCCGGAGCGCCAGGACGGGCTGCCGGCCCGCGCCACATTCATGGAGCAGATGCAGGCCCACGGCGTCGGCATTGGCTATCACTACCCGCCAATCCACCTGTTGAGCCTGTATCGGGCACGCGGGTTCAAGGAAGGCATGTTCCCTGTAGCAGAACGTGTTGGGCGTTTGATCGTGTCGTTGCCGATGTTCACAGCAATGACAGAGGCAGATGTGGAACGCTCAGTAGCGGCGGTGAAGGCCGTGCTGAAGCGCTGAAAGGCTGTTGCAGGAGCCGGATGACCGGCTCCTGCAGCGGGATCACTCGCCGATGGCGGCTTTGTAGCCGGCGGCATCGAGCAGTTTTTCCAGGTCGGCCGGGTTGCTGGGCTTGAGCTTGAAGATCCAGGCGCCGTAAGGGTCGCTGTTCAACAACTCAGGGCTGCCGCTCAGTTCCTCGTTAACAGCAATCACTTCGCCAGCAACTGGCGAGTAGATGTCCGAAGCCGCTTTAACCGACTCCACGACACCCGCCTCTTGCCCCGCCGCAAACGCTTTGCCGATTTCGGCCAACTCAACAAACACCACATCACCCAAGGCTTCCTGGGCATGGTCGGAGATGCCGACGGTCACAGTGCCGTCAGCTTCCAAACGGGCCCATTCGTGACTTTCGGCATAACGCAGGCCGGCAGGGATATCGCTCATAGTCTATGTCCTCAAGAAGAAATGTCAGCGGCCACTGGCCTGCCGGAATAGTTAGATCAAGGTTTTACCATGGCGCACGAAGGTCGGTTTGACCACTCGAACCGGATACCACTTGCCGCGGATCTCCACTTCGGCCCGATCGGCAGTCGCCGTCGGTACACGCGCCAAAGCAATGGATTTACTCAGCGTAGGAGAGAAACTACCACTGGTGATCTCCCCTTCGCCAACATTGGCGATACGAACCACCTGGTGAGCGCGTAAAACCCCACGTTCTTCCAGTACCAAACCGACCAATTTGGTCTGCACCCCGGCCGCCAGTTCGGCTTCCAGCGCGGCGCGGCCGATGAAACGGCGCGCGGCCGGTTCCCAGGCAATGCTCCAGGCCATGTTGGCCGCCAGGGGCGAAACGTCCTGGTGGATATCCTGGCCATACAGGTTCATGCCGGCTTCCAGGCGCAGGGTGTCGCGGGCGCCGAGGCCGATGGGGGAAATCCCCGCGCCCACCAGGTCGTTGAAAAAACCCGGGGCCTGATCGGCCGGCAGGACAATTTCCAGGCCGTCTTCGCCGGTGTAGCCGGTACGGGCGATAAACCAGTCGCCATCGGCCTGACCTTCGAAGGGCTTGAGCTGGTGGATCAGGGTGCCACGCGACTGGGTCACCAGTTCGGCGATTTTCTGCCGGGCGTGGGGGCCTTGGATAGCGAGCATGGCCAGTTCGGAGCGCTCGTGCAGTTGCACCGGGTAAGAGCCCAACTGCGCCTGCATCCAGGCCATGTCCTGGTCACGGGTGGCGGCGTTGACCACCAGCCGATAACCGGCTTCGGTACGGTAGACGATCATGTCGTCCACCACCCCGCCGTGCTCGTTGAGCATGGCGCTGTACAACGCACGGCCGCAGCCGTGCAAACGGTCGACGTCATTGGCCAGCAGGTACTGGAGCCATTCCTTGGCCTGGGGGCCGGTGACATCGATCACGGTCATATGAGATACATCGAACACCCCGCAGTCGCGTCGCACCTGATGGTGTTCTTCAACTTGCGAGCCATAGTGCAGAGGCATATCCCAACCGCCAAAATCGACCATTTTCGCGCCGAGGGCGAGATGCAGGTCATACAAAGGCGTGCGCTGTCCCATGGGTTTCTCCTTCCGGGCTTGGCGAAGGTACGCAGGGCTGCAGGATGGGCTTAACCCCTTGAATCAAAGGGCTTACAGCCACATCCGACGAGCCGGTCCGAAACACGGAGCGTACCGAATGCCGCGCATTGTAGCCTCAAGCCGTAGGACTGGCACCTAACCGATTTGCCGAGCGGAACGTCGTATCAGCCCGACCACCGGCAACAGGCCCACCAGCACCAAGGTCAAGGCCGGCAATGACGCCCGCGCCCACTCCCCTTCACTGGTCATCTCAAAGATCCGCACCGCCAGGGTGTCCCAGCCAAACGGGCGCATCAGCAGGGTCGCCGGCATTTCCTTGAGTACATCGACGAACACCAGCAACGCTGCGCTCAGGGTGCCCGGCAGCAACAGCGGAAGATACACTTTGCAAAACAGTCGTGGACCGCTCACCCCAAGACTGCGCGCCGCTTCGGGCAACGATGGACGGATACGCGCCAGGCTGTTTTCCAGCGGCCCGTAAGCCACCGCCAGGAAACGCACCAGATACGCCAGCACCAATGCCGCCAAGCTGCCCAGCAACAAGGGCTTGCCCGCGCCACCGAGCCAGCCCGACAACGGCACCACCAGCTCACGGTCCAGGTAGCTGAACGCCAACATGATCGACACCGCCAGTACCGAGCCCGGCAAGGCATACCCGACGCTGGCCAGGCTGATGCCGGAACGAATTGCCCGGGTCGGCGCCAGGCGGTTGGCGAAGGCCAGTATCAGGGCCACGCTGACCGTGACCAGCGCCGCGATACCGCCCAGGTACAGGGTGTGGACGATCAGGCCGGTATAGCGCTCGTCCAGATCGAAACGGCCGCGCTGCCAGAACCAGGCGAGCAGTTGCAGCATCGGAATGACAAAGGCGCAGGCAAACACCAGGCCGCACCAACCACTGGCCGCCGCCGCCTTCCAGCCGCGCAGGTGATACAGCGCCTTGCCGCGCGGCCGCTCATTGCTCGGCCGACTGGCACCGCGGGCACGACGCTCGCCGTAGAGCACCAGCATCACCACCAGCAGCAACAGGCTGGCCAGTTGGGCCGCGCTGGACAGGCTGAAAAAGCCGTACCAGGTCTTGTAGATCGCGGTGGTGAAGGTATCGAAGTTGAACACCGAGACCGCACCGAAATCCGCCAGGGTCTCCATCAGCGCCAGGGCCACGCCGGCGCCAATCGCCGGCCGCGCCATGGGCAGGGCCACGCGCCAGAAGGCTTGCCAGGGCGATTGCCCCAGCACGCGCGCCGCTTCCATCAAGCCCTTGCCCTGGGCCAGGAACGCCGTGCGCGCCAGCAGGTAGACGTAGGGATAGAACACCAGCACCAACACAATGACCACCCCACCGGTGGAACGCACGCGGGGCAGCCGCACGTCGCTGCCGAACGCGTCACGCAGCAGGGTTTGCACCGGCCCCGAGAAGTCCAGCAGGCCGACAAACACAAACGCCAGCACATACGCCGGGATCGCGAACGGCAGCATCAGCGCCCAGTCGAGCCAGCGCCGCCCGGGAAATTTGCAGAGGCTGGTCAGCCACGCCAGGCTCACACCCAGCAAGGTCACGCCGACGCCGACGCCGAGCACCAGGGTCAGGGTATTGCCCAGCAGGCGCGGCATCTGGGTTTCCCACAGATGGGACCAGATCTGCGCGTCGATGCTTTGCCAGGACAGCAACAGCACGCTCAGCGGCAGCAACACCAGGGCGGCGACGCTGAAGACCGGCAGGTACCAGCGGCGTTGGGCGGGGTGGGCCAAGAGCAAATTCCCTGGGAATGGATGATCTACAGACAGACACAAAACAGTGTGGGAGGGAGCAAGCCCCCTCCCACCTACACATTCAGTTCCAGCCGGCCCGATCCATCAGGCGAATCGCCTCGGCCTGGCGCTTGCCCGCCACTTCCACCGGCAAGGTGTCCGCCACGAACTTGCCCCAACTGGCCACTTCAGCCGACGGTGCCACCACCGGGTTGGCCGGGAATTCCTGATTCACGTCGGCAAAGATCTTCTGCGCCTCAGGCGTGGTCATCCACTCCACCAGCGCCTTGGCTGCTTCCGGGTGCGGCGCGTATTTGGTCAGGCCGATGCCGGACAGGTTCACATGCACGCCACGGTCGCCCTGGTTCGGCCAGAACAGCTTCACCGCCAGGTTCGGCTTCTGCTTGTGCAGGCGGCCGTAGTAGTAAGTGTTGACGATGCCCACGTCGCACTGCCCGGCGTTGATCGCTTCGAGCACGGCGATATCGTCGGAGAACACATCGGTGGACAGGTTATTGACCCAGCCCTTGACGATTTCTTCGGTCTTGGCCGCGCCATGGGTTTCGATCAGGGTGGCGGTCAGCGACTGGTTGTAGACCTTTTTTGCCGTGCGCAGGCACAGGCGGCCTTCCCATTGTTTGTCGGCCAGGGCTTCGTAGGTGGTCAGCTCGCCTGGCTTCACCCGGTCGGTGGAATAGGCGAGGGTCCGCGCACGCAGGCTCAAACCGGTCCAGGCGTGGGTGGACGAGCGGTATTGCAGCGGAATATTGGCGTCGATCAGCTTGGAGGTGAACGGTTGCAGGATGCCCATCTGCTCGGCCTGCCAGAGGTTGCCGGCGTCGACGGTGAGCAGCAGGTCGGCGGTGGCGTTCTCGCCCTCGGCCTTGATGCGCTGCATCAGCGGGGCTTCCTTGTCGGTGATGAACTTCACCTGCACCCCGGTTTTCTGGGTGTAGGCGTCGAACACCGGCTTGATCAGTTCGTCGATGCGCGAGGAGTAGACCACGACTTCGTCGGCCGCCTGCACGGTGGTGCTGCCGATGAGGGTGAGTGCCAGGGCAGTCAGGAGGCGCTTGGGTGCCGACATGGGTGCGGTCTCTCGTGAACAAAAGAGTACAAATGATAAGGACTCACATTTAGCATCTCAATCACTCACTCGAGTGAGGCGTTACGAGATGTTGCAAAGCCGCGTTCGGCACTGCGACGTATCGCCTCATCGCGGGCAGGCCCGGGCTGCAGGGTGTGTCAGGGCCTGGCCAGTTCCGGCAGATCCCCGCTCAAGCCAAGGGCCTGGCGCACGAAGATCGCCTTGGCTTCCGGCATCTGGTCGACCACCTTCAAGCCGGCATTGCGCAGCCAACGCAACGGCAGTTGGTCGGCCTGGAACAAGCGCTCAAAGCCTTCCATCGCTGCCATCAGCGCCAGGTTGTGCGGCATGCGTCGACGCTCGTAACGGCTCAGCACTTTCACATCCGCCAGGCGTTCGCCGCGTTCGCTCGCCGATAACAGCACCTCGGCCAGCACCGCCGCATCGAGAAAACCGAGGTTCACCCCCTGCCCCGCCAACGGATGGATCACGTGGGCCGCATCGCCGATCAACGCCAGGCCTTCGGCCACATAACGTTTGGCGTGGCGCTGGCGCAGGGGCACACACACACGCGGGTCGGCGCTGAGCACCGTGCCCAGGCGCCCTTCGAAGGCACGCTCCAGCTCACGGCAGAAGTTTTCCTCATCCAACGCCATCAGGCGCGCGGACTCAGCCGGCGTGGTCGACCAGACGATCGAACACCAGTCCTCCTGCCCATCCCGCACCAGCGGCAAAAACGCCAGCGGGCCAGTGTCGGTAAAGCGTTGCCAGGCGGTGCGCCGGTGCGGTTGGCTGCTGCGCACGCTGGTGACGATAGCGTTGTGCAAGTAATCCCATTCGCGGGTCGCGGTGCCGGTCAGACGGCGCACCGCAGAGTTGGCGCCATCGGCGGCGACCACCAGCGGCGCGCGCAGCGTGCGGCCATCGGCCAGGGTCAGCAGCCAGTCATCGCCGGAGCGGCGCATCTGTTCCAGGCGCGCATTGGCCAGCAGGCCCAGGTCGCAGTCGTGCAGGCGATCGAGCAAGGCATCCTGGACCACACGGTTTTCGACAATATGCCCGAGCACTTCGGCATGCACGCTGGCCGCCGAAAAATGGATCTGCCCGGTGCCGCTGCCGTCCCACACCTGCATCTCACCATACGGGCTGGCGCGCCGTGCGACGATGCCATCCCACACGCCAAGGCGCTCAAGGATGCGCTGGCTGGCGGCCGACAAGGCGCTCACCCGCGGCTCGAAAGCCGCGTCAGGCTCGAACGGCTTGACGCTCAGCGGGCTGCCGTCGAGCAGCAGCACCTGCAGGCCACTGCCCTGCAACGCCAGCGCCAGGGCGCTCCCGACCATTCCGGCCCCGACAATCAGCACATCTGCGCGCATATCCATGCTTTAAGCCTGTCTCGCTGGCGGCTTGCGCCGCACGTAAAGGGTTAATCTCATCCCGTCCCGAACGATGTAGTCGCGGCTACGCATCGGGACGCGTGCCCAGGCCCATGGCTTGACGGGCGAACCAGCGTTTCGCCGGCGGCAGCAGGTCGAGGCCCAGCAGGCCCATGTTGCGTCCCAGCGCGACCAGCGGCTGGGCGCTGCCGAACAGGCGCGTGACCTGATCGGAGAAACCCACCGTCAGCGTTTGATCCATGCGCTGCCGCTCGCGATATGCCTGCAAGGTCGCCAGGTCACCCGGCACCGCCGGCCCGGCCAGCAAGGCCTCGGCCAAGGCATTCGCATCGCGCAGGGACAGGTTGAAGCCCTGCCCGGCAATCGGGTGCAGGCTGTGGGCGGCATTGCCGAGGATCGCCAGGTGCGAGCGCACTTGTTCTTCGGCTTCCACCAAGGTCAGCGGGTACAGATGCCGCGCACCGACCTGCTTCAAGGTGCCCAGGCGGTAGCCGAACACGCCCTGCAATTCACTGAGGAAACTGCGCTCATCCAGGTTGGCCAGGCGCTGGGCGTCCATGCCGGCACGGGTCCAGACCAGCGCGCAGCGGTTGTCCGGCAGCGGCAGCAGGGCCATCGGGCCTTCATCGGTGAAGCGCTCGAAGGCTTCGCCGTTGTGGGCTTCGCTCGGGGTGATATTGGCGATCAGCGCGCTCTGGTTGTACGGGCGGGATTTCACGCCGATCCCCAGTTGCTCGCGCAGGCCGGAGCGACCGCCGTCGGCCAGCACCGCCAGGTCGCACTCCAGCACGGTTTCGTCGTTGAGGGTCAGGCGATAGCCATCAGGCAGCGGCTCCATGCGCGTGACTTCGGCCGGGCAACGCCAGCTGACCACGTCCTTATCCAGGCCTTGCCACAGGCATTGGCCGAGCCAGGCGTTTTCCACCACGTAGCCGAGGGCCGGCACGCCCTCTTCCATGGCGGATAAGCGCGCAGTGGAGAAGCGCCCGCGGTCCGACACATGGATCTGCTTGATCGGCTCGGCGCGGCGGGAGATGGCCTGCCACAGACCCAGACGCTGATAGATCTGCCGCGCGCCATAGGACAACGCCGAAGAGCGTGCGTCGTAGCTCGGCTGGTAGCTGTCGCCCGGCGCGAAGGGTTCGATCAGCAGGATCTTCCAGCCCCGCGCCTTGGCCCCGTCCTGCAGCGCCAACGCCAGGCTCGCGCCCACCAGGCCGCCGCCGATAATGGCCAGGTTGACCCGGCTCATCGGGCGGCCGCCATCAACGCTTCGATGTCGGCGACGGTCTTGGGCACGCCGCCGGTCAGAATGTCACAGCCTTGCTTGGTCACTACCACGTCGTCCTCGATGCGTACGCCGATGCCACGCCATTTCTTTGCCACGCTCTGGTTGTCCGGCGAAATATAGATCCCCGGCTCCACGGTCAACGTCATGCCGACCTCCAGCACACGCCATTCACCACCCACTTTGTACTCGCCGACATCATGCACATCCATCCCCAGCCAATGGCCGGCGCGGTGCATGTAGAACGGTTTGTAGGCTTCGCCGGCGATCAGTTCGTCAACGTCCCCTTGCAGCAACCCCAGCCTCACCAGCCCGGCAGTGATGACCTGCACGGTGGCCTCATGGGCCTGGTTCCAATGCTTGTTCGGTGCAATCTCGGCGAAGGCGGCTTCCTGGGCGGCCAGCACGACTTCATAGATCGCCTGTTGCTCGGGCGAAAACTTGCCGTTGACCGGCCAGGTGCGGGTGATGTCGCTGGCGTAACAGTCGATCTCGCAACCGGCGTCGATCAGCACCAGGTCGCCGTCCTTGAGCAGCGCGTCATTCTGCTGGTAATGCAGGATGCAACTGTTGCGCCCGGCGGCGACGATGGAGCCATAGGCCGGCATCTTCGCGCCGCCTTTGCGGAACTCGTAATCCAGCTCGGCTTCGAGGCTGAACTCACGCAAGCCGGCGCGGCTGGCCTGCATGGCCCGCACGTGGGCGGCGCAGGAAATCCGCGCAGCTTCGCGCATCACCTTCACTTCCGCCGCCGATTTATACAGGCGCATATCGTGGAGCAGATGATCCAGGGCAACGAATTCGTTCGGCGGCTGGGCGCCCAGGTGCGCTTTGGAGCGGATGATGTTGATCCACTCCATCAGGTGCCGGTCGAACTCGGCATTGCTGCCCATCGCCGAATACACCCGGTCGCGGCCTTCGATCAGGCCGGGCAGGATGTCGTGGATATCGGTGATGGGGAAGGCATCGTCGGCGCCGAAATCACGGATCGCGCCTTCGGTACCGGCACGCAAGCCGTCCCACAGTTCGCGCTCGGCATTACGTTCGCGACAGAACAGCACGTACTCGCCGTGCGGGCGACCGGGCATCAGCACGATCACCGCTTCGGGCTCGGGGAAGCCGCTCAGGTACTGGAAATCGCTGTCCTGGCGGTAGACATGTTCGACATCGCGATTGCGGATGGCCACCGCGGCGGCCGGCAGGATCGCGATACTGTTGGGTTCCATCTGCGCCATGAGCGCCTTGCGGCGACGGGTGTATTCCGCTTTCGGGATATGGATCATGGGCAGACGGGCTTCCTTTCTCAGTGCAGCGACGGCTTGGGGGTGGCCGGTTCAGCGGACTTCTTGGTCTCGGTGAACAGCAGCAGCGGCGCGACGCGCAGGTATTCCATGACTTCCATGTAGTCGCCTTCGCCGTCTTCGGATTCTTCCAGGGCATCTTGCACCTGGGAGATGGCCGCCAGGTCCTGCAGCACTTCCTTGGCGTCGGTGCTCAGCTCCAGGCCGCCGGCATTCACGCCAAAGCCATGGAGGAAGCCCTGGCACCATTGGCCCAGCGCGGCAGCACGTTCGGTGAGCGGTGCATCGTCGGTCGGCAGCAGCAGGACCACGGTGACGTCATCACCGGTCAGCTCGCCCTTGACCATTTCCTGCAGGCCGATCAGCGCGTTACGCACGTTCTCGGAGGGTTCGGTTTCCAGCAGTTCGGCCACATCGGCCAGCCAGTTGTCGGCGTCAAAGCCAACACCGGTGCAACTGCGGCCCAGCAACACGCCGTGCAGTTCGGCGGGCGAGCAAGGATGACCGCTGGAGCTCAGCAGTTTGGTAAAAGCATCGTACGGGGAGTTCTGAATGGGCATGGTGAGCTAGGCGCCAGACGGCGCAATGTCTAGAATGAAGCGCTGTATCCTAGCACCGGCAGACGCACCAGACTATCAAGGGCGTCAGATCGTTTATTCTGCAGTTGCCATTCATCAGACAAATCCAGTGGAACCCAATGGAAGACACCGACCTGCAAGCGCTGATGGCCAGACTCGAATTGCTAATTGATCGGGTCGAGCAACTAAAGAGGCAAAACGGACTCCTATTAGCTCAGGAAAAGACCTGGCGCGAGGAACGCGCTCACCTCATTGAAAAAAACGAAATCGCCCGGCGTAAGGTCGAGTCGATGATTTCGCGCCTGAAGGCCCTGGAGCAAGACTCATGAGTTCAAGCAATAGCGTCACCGTGCAGATTCTCGACAAAGAATATTCGATCATCTGCCCCCAGGAAGAGCGCAGCAACCTGGTGAGCGCCGCCCGCTACCTGGACGGCAAGATGCGTGAAATCCGCAGCAGCGGCAAAGTGATCGGCGCCGACCGCATCGCCGTGATGGCCGCGTTGAATATCACCCACGATCTGCTGCATAAGCAGGAGCGCCCGGACGTGCAGGCCAGCGGCTCGACGCGCGAGCAGGTACGTGACCTGCTGGAGCGTGTGGACCTGGCACTGTCCAACGATTCCGACACATCCAAGGGCTGATTGCCGCATCTGTTTAAGGTATACTCGCCCCACTCCCTGGCGTGCTTGCCAGTCGGCGATGTCCCGGAGCCGATTCGCACTACCCTGGAAGTTGCACGTTTGGCTGGTGTGCATGTCCGCTAGACGGAAAGCCTTAAAGCCTACTGCTTCTTCCACCTTGAACTTTCGGGTTCAAGGGCTTAGTCGACAGCGGTTCTGTCGGGGAGCCTGAATCCCAAACTCAATGCCAGTCCCAGGACTGGCATTGTTTTATGAGCCGAAAAACCATGACCGAACCTGCGCCGCTTTCCCGTCCGCAACTTCGACGCATGTTGCGCAACGCCCGCCGCGCACTCACGCCAAGCGAGCAGCGAAAAGCCGCCCAAGGCGTGTATCGGCAACTGGCACAGCACCCGCTGTTTCGCCGGGCCAAGCATATTTCCCTGTATCTGCCGACGGACGGTGAAATCGATCCGCGCTTGCTGCTGCGTGCGGCTCAGCGGCGGGGCAAGGCCACTTACCTGCCGGTGCTCAGCGCCTGGCCACGGACCAAGATGGTGTTCCAGCGCGTTCGCCCCGGGGAGAAGTTGCAGCCCAATCGCTTTCGCATTCTTGAACCACGGGTGAATGTCCGCCGCCAGCGCAAGGTCTGGGCGCTGGACCTGGTGCTATTGCCGTTGGTGGGGTTCGATGACGCGGGGGGACGGCTGGGCATGGGTGGCGGTTTTTATGACCGCAGCCTGGCTTACCTGGCGCGCCGCCAGCACTGGCGCAAGCCGACGCTGCTGGGCCTGGCCCATGAATGCCAGAAAGTCGAACAGCTGGTGCAGGCGAGTTGGGATGTGCCGTTGGCGGGCACCGTCACCGATAAGCAGTGGTATATCGCACAGGCGTCGCTGGAACCCGCGACGCCCTGAAGAAGGGTTAACGCTTGAACGGTTGTAGCGGCTGCTGGGTCAGTTCAACGGGCGCATCGGTCTTGTTCGACCATAAGCTTTGCGCATACCCGGTGGTCACGACGCCCAGACCAAACAAAATAACCAGTATCCATAGTAAATCCGGTTTGCGTTGCATCGATTGCCCCCCTTCAGGCACCTCGTACACGATGACAACAACGTTCCAAAGTAGTCCGTTGCAGCTGCGTCAAGCTTAAAATCCCGGCATTCTGCGTTAACGTGAACCAACACGCAAACCTTGACGCCAACCGACCGTCGGTTTGTCATGCAATTGCCCCACAACCTGTCCAACGCCTTTTTCAGGAGCCCCCCAATGGCCTACTGGCTGATGAAATCCGAGCCCGACGAACTCTCCATCACCGGCCTGGAACACCTCGGCGAAGCGCGATGGGACGGGGTTCGCAACTATCAGGCACGCAACTTTCTGCGTGCGATGGCGGTGGGCGATGAGTTTTTCTTCTACCACTCCAGCTGCCCCGAGCCTGGCATTGCCGGCATCGGCAAAATCGTCGTGGCGGCGTATCCCGACCCCACCGCGCTGGAACCTTCCAGCCACTATTTCGACGCCAAGGCCAGCCCGGACAAAAACCCGTGGAGCGCGATCGACGTGGCCCACGTCCAGACGTTTCCCAAGGTGCTCAGCCTGGGCTATCTGAAGCAGCAAACCGCCCTGGCCGAACTGCCCCTGGTGCAAAAAGGCAGCCGTCTGTCAGTGATGCCGGTGACCGCCGAGCAATGGTCGGCGGTCCTCGCGCTGGGCTGAACCGCAGAACCTTGCAGTCACGCGCCCGACGCATGCATCTGCAGCGCAACCGGGTTAGGCTTGCTCTTCATTTGACCCGCATCAAGCGCCCTCGGGCCGAACCCGTCAGACTAGGACGCTAACACCGCAGGAAGCATCTATGTCCACGAACCACCGCACCTCCCAGCTGTTTGCCACCCTCCTGATTGTGTTGCTGCTCGCCGCCGGCGGTTTCGGTTACTGGAAATCCACCCAGGACCGTCTGCCCGAAGGCTTGAGCATGGGTAATGGCCGCCTGGAATCCACCGAAGTGCAGATCGCCGCCAAGATCCCCGGGCGTCTGGAAGAAGTGCGGGTGGATGAAGGCGACAAGGTACTCAAGGGCCAACTGCTCGCGCGCATGGACACCCGCACCCTGGAAGCCCAGCGCGCCCAGGCCGAAGCCGAAGTGCTGCGGGCCAGGGAAAACCTCGCCGCCGCCGAGGCCAATGTGCAATTGCGTCAGAGCGAACAACTGCTCGCCCACCAGGAACTCCAGCGGACCCAGGAGCTGTACAAGCGCGGCTTCGCCAGTGGCCAACTGATCGACCAACAGCAGGCGCGCCAGAACACCGGGAATGCGGCCGTAGTCGCCGCCCAGGCCCAGGTCAATTCGGCCAAGGCCGCCATCGGCGCCGCCCAGGCCCAGGTGGCGCAGCTCACCAGCGAAATCGACGACAGCAGCCTGCGCGCGCCCATCGACGGCATTATCCAGCTGCGCCTGGCCGAGCCGGGCGAAGTGCTCGGTGCCGGCGGGCGCGTATTGCTGCTGATCGACCCCGAGGATCAGTACATGAACCTCTACCTGCCCGCTTCGGTGACCGGCGCCCTGACCGTCGGCAGCGATGCACGCATCCTCCTCGACGCGCTCCCCGGCCAATCGCTGCCGGCCAAAATCAGCTTCGTCGCGGCCAAATCGCAGTTCACCCCCAAAGAGGTGGAGACCCGCGATGAACGCCAGAAACTGGTATTCCGCGTCAAATTGCGCCTGACCCAACCCAGCGCCGTGCCGCAGGCCAAACCGGGCATGCCCGGCGCCGGCTACGTTCGCACGGCTGACATCCCATGGCCGGCCAACCTGCAATGACCGATCTGGCGCTGCACGCCACCGGCATCCAGCACAGCTACGGCAAGCAACAGGCGCTGGTCGATATCGCCTTCAGCCTGCCCACCGGCACGCGCTGCGGGCTGATCGGCCCGGATGGCGCCGGCAAGTCGAGCCTGCTGGGTTTGATCGCCGGGGTTAAAAAACTCCAGGACGGCCAACTGGAGGTGCTCGGCGGCTCCATCGCCAACCGCCGCCACCGCAACAGCCTGTACCCGCGCATCGCCTTCATGCCTCAAGGCCTGGGCGGCAACCTGTACCCCGAACTGTCCATCCGCGAAAACATCCGCTTCTTTGCGACGCTGTTCGGCCTGTCCAAAGCCGATTGCAACCAGCGCATGCACAACCTGCTGCTGGCCACCGACCTCGAGCGCTTCGCCGAACGGCCGGCCGGCAAACTCTCCGGAGGGATGAAGCAGAAACTCGGCCTGTGCTGCGCGCTGATCCACGATCCGGACCTGCTGATCCTCGACGAGCCCACCACCGGGGTCGACCCGCTGTCCCGTCGGCGCTTCTGGGAGCTGGTCGAAACCGTGCGCAGCGAGCGCCCGCAACTGACGCTGCTGGTGGCCACGGCCTACATGGAAGAGGCCGAGCAGTTTGAACATTGCCTGATGCTCGACCGCGGCAAACTGATCGCCGACGGTTTGAGCAGTGAGCTGGCGGCAGTGACCCCCAGCGGCAAACTGGACGAAGCCTTCACCCACTTCCAGGGCGACAGCGCCCATGACAACCAGCCGCTGGTCATCCCGCCGCGCGCAGGCAACAACACCGATATCGCCATCGAAGCCCACGACCTGACCCTGCGCTTTGGCGACTTCACCGCCGTCGATAAAGTCAGCTTCGCCATCGGCCGGGGCGAGATCTTCGGTTTTCTCGGCTCCAACGGCTGCGGCAAGACCACCACCATGAAAGTCCTCACCGGCCTGATGCCGGCCACCGAGGGCAGTGCCACGTTGCTGGGCAACCCGGTGAACGCCAAGGACCTGGCCACCCGCAAGCGTGTGGGTTTCATGTCGCAGAGCTTTTCGCTGTATGGCGAACTCAGCGTGCTTCAGAACCTGGTGCTGCACGCGCAGTTGTTCGATTTGCCCAAGGTCGACAGCGGCAAGCGGATCGACGAGCTGATCCAGCGTTTCGACCTCAGCGAGGTGGCCGAGCAGCCGTCGGGCGAACTGCCCCTCGGCTTGCGTCAGCGCTTGTCGTTGGCCGTGGCGGTGCTGCATCGTCCTGAAGTGCTGATCCTCGATGAACCGACCTCGGGCGTCGACCCGGCGGCGCGGGATGATTTCTGGCGGCTGCTGATCGAACTGTCGCGCGAACAAGGGGTGACGATCTTTCTGTCCACCCACTTCATGAACGAAGCCCAGCGTTGCGACCGCATCTCCCTGATGCACGCCGGCAAGGTGCTCGCCTGCGACACGCCCGACGCGCTGCAGCAGCAATTCCACGGCGACACCCTCGAAGCCGCGTTCGTCACGTGTCTGGAGCAAGCCCAGGGCGAGGCCGAACCTACCGCGCCCACCGCCACCGTCAGCGAAACCAGCACGCCGCCGGTGAGCAAGCGCGGCTTCAGCCTGTCGCGCCTGCTGGCCGTGGCCAGCCGTGAAGGCAAGGAACTGCTGCGCGACAAGGTGCGTATGGCCTTCGCCCTGCTCGGGGCGATGTTCATGATGGTGATCTTCGGCTACGGCATTTCCCTGGACGTGGAAAACCTCGCCTTCGCCATCTACGACCAGGACCAGACCCCGCAAAGCCGCGCCTACCTGGAGGCGTTTCGCGGCTCACGCTATTTTGCCGAACAAACGCCGATCCAGGATGCCAACGAACTGCACCGGCGCCTGCAACGTTCGGAAATCAAACTGGCCCTGGAAATCCCGCCCGGTTTTGGTCGTGACCTCTACGCCGGCCGCCAACCCAGCGTGGCGGCCTGGCTCGACGGCGGCATGCCGTTTCGCGCGGAAACCAGCCGGAACTATGTAGAAGCGGTCCACCAGGCCAACCTGCAGCAACTGGCCGAGCTGAGCAGCCAGCCGCAGAACAGCCAAGGCGCGGCCAAGCTCGAAACCCGCTTTCGCTACAACCAGGATGTGGTCAGTGTGAACGCCATCGGCCCAGGCGTGATGGCACTGATCCTCGCCTTCATCCCGGCGATGCTCACCGCCCTGGGCATCGTGCGCGAAAAGGAGCTGGGTTCGATCACCAACTTCTACGCCACGCCCCTGACCCGCCTGGAATTCCTGCTGGGCAAACAGACGCCGTACCTGGCCGTGAGCCTGATCAACCTGGCGGTGCTGGTCGCGATGAACTGCTGGCTGTTCGGCGTACCGTTCAAGGGCAGCGGCCTGACCCTGGCGTTCGGCGGCCTGCTGTACGTGCTCGCCACCACCAGCATGGGCCTGCTGATTTCCGCGTTCACCCGCACCCAGATCGCCGCGATCCTCGGCACCATGATCATCACCAGCCTGCCGACCATCCAGTTCTCCGGGCTGATCGTGCCGCGTTCGTCCCTGGAAGGCGCGGCGGCGGTGATGGGCACGCTGTTTCCGGCGGGGCACTTTCTCGATATTGCGGTGGGCACGTTCACCAAGGCCCTCGACCTGCGGCAACTGTGGCCGCAGTGCCTGGCGCTGTTCGGGTTTTTCCTCGGGTTTACCGGGCTTAGCCTGATCATGCTGAAGAAGCAGGAGGCTTGATGCATAAGTTCGCGCACATCCTGCGCCTGGGGATCAAGGAACTGACCAGCCTGCGCCACGACAGCGTGCTGCTGCTGTTTCTGTTCTACGCCTTCACGGTCGCGATCTACATGCCCGCGGCCGGCTCGGTGATTGGCGTACACAACGCCAGCGTGGCGTTTGTCGACGAGGACCACAGCGCGATCTCGCGGCAGATGGCCGAGGCGTTGCAGCCGCCCGAGTTCCAGTCACCCGTGCCGTTGGCGTATGACCAGTTGGATAAGGTCATGGACAGCGGCCAGTACACGTTCGTGATCAACGTACCGGCGAATTTCCAGGCCGACCTGTTAGCCGGTCGCGAGCCGGATGTGCAGGTGAACGTCGATGCCACGGCGATGAGCCAGGCGTTCATGGGCGCCGGCTACATCTCACGGATTTTCCAACGCGAGCTGCTGACCTACAGCGGCCAGGCCGACTCCGCCAGCAAAGCGCCGGCGCTGCTGACAACGCGGGCGCTGTTCAATACCAACCTGGAGGGCGGCTGGTTCCTCGCAGTCATCCAGATCGTCAACAACATCACCATCCTCGCCATTGTGCTCACCGGCACCGCGCTGCTGCGCGAGCGCGAACATGGCACCCTCGACCATTTGCTGGTGCTGCCGCTGACGGCGCTGGAAATCATGCTGGCGAAAATCTGGAGCAACCTGCTGGTGGTGGTACTGTGTACCTGGGTGTCACTGGAAGTGGTGGTCAAGGGCATGCTCGGCGTGCCGCTGGCCGGGTCGCTGAGCCTGTTTCTGTTCGTGACCGCGCTGTACCTGTTTGCCAGCACCGCCCTGGGGATCTTCCTCGCCACCCTCGCCCGCTCGACGCCGCAGTTCGGCTTGCTGGCAATCCCAGTGATCATCCCGATGCTGTTGCTCTCCGGCGGCAGCACGCCGCTGGACAGCATGCCCGAATGGTTGCAGTGGGTGATGCAGGCCTCGCCGTCGACGCACTTTGTGAGCCTGAGCGCGGCGATCCTGTTCCGCGATGCGGGCATGAGCGTGGTGTGGCCGGACATGCTGGCGCTGGCGGGAATTGGCTTGCTGTTCTTTTTGGTGGCGCTGGCGCGGTTCCGCAAGAGCCTGGCGTCTTGAGGTGCCTGCCCGGCCGCTATCGCAGGCAAGCCTGCTCTCACAGGTGGAGCGCATTCCCTTGTGGGAGCGGGCTTGCTCGCGATCGTCGCGCCGTGACTATTGGATGATCAGGTTGTTGAACAACAGGTCTTCCACCACCGGCTTGCCGGTTTCGTCGTTCATCACTTGTTGGGTCTGCTTCAGGGCTTCCTGGCGCAGTTTTTCCTTACCCTCAACCGTGCTCATGGTCTCGTTGGTTTGCTGGGTGAACAGCGCCACCAGTTGATTACGAATCAACGCATCGTTGGCTTTGATGGCGGCGGCCGCTTCGGTGCCGGTCACACGCAGAGCGATATCGGCCTTGTACACCTTGAGCTTGGACGTACCGTCCAAGCCATAGTTGCCCACGAACGGCGGGGCCAGGCTGATATAGCTGACCTTCGGCGCCTCGCCTTCTTTCGCCTCTTGCGCCTGGGCCGCCATTGGCAAGGTCAGGGCCAGCATCAACAGAATCCACGCTTTCACAGTTCATTCCTCACATTCGGTAGCCCAGTAGCATAACGCTAGCAAGGCAGAGCACAAGCTTATGGCGACTTATCAGGCCCGGGCATGCTCGTTGACCCACGGGCATACCCTCCTACACTTATCGGCCACGACGCCAAAAGGAATAGTCCGATGAAAGCTGTGCTGTGCAAAGCCTTCGGCCCCGCCGAAACCCTGGTGCTGGAAGACATCGCCAGCCCGGCGATCAAGAAGAACGAAATCCTGTTGGACGTGCATGCCGCCGGGGTCAACTTCCCGGACACGCTGATCATCGAGGGCAAGTACCAGTTCAAGCCGCCGTTCCCGTTCTCGCCGGGTGGCGAAGCGGCGGGCGTGGTCAGTGAAGTGGGGGAAAAGGTCAGCCACCTGAAGGTTGGAGACCGCGTGATGGCCCTGACCGGCTGGGGCAGTTTTGCCGAGCAGGTCGCGGTGCCCGGCTATAACGTGCTGCCGATCCCGCCCAGCATGGGCTTCAACACCGCCGCCGCGTTCAGCATGACCTACGGCACCTCGATGCATGCGCTGAAACAACGGGCCAACCTGCAGCCCGGCGAAACCTTGCTGGTCCTCGGCGCCTCCGGCGGCGTGGGCCTGGCTGCCGTGGAAATCGGCAAGGCCATGGGCGCCCGGGTCATCGCCGCCGCCAGCAGCGCCGACAAACTGGCGGTGGCCAAGGCCGCCGGCGCCGATGAGCTGATCAACTACAGCGAAGCCAGCCTGAAAGATGAGGTCAAGCGCCTGACCGACGGGAACGGCGCCGACGTGATCTACGACCCGGTGGGCGGCGACTTGTTTGACCAGGCCATCCGCGCCATCGCCTGGAACGGCCGCCTGTTGGTGGTGGGTTTTGCCAGCGGGCGCATTCCGGAGCTGCCGGTGAACCTGGCGCTGCTCAAGGGCGCGGCCGTGGTCGGAGTGTTCTGGGGCGCGTTCGCCCAGCGCCAGCCGCAGGACAATGCGGCGAACTTCCAGCAGCTGTTTGGTTGGTATGCCGAGGGCAAGTTGAAACCGCTGGTGTCGCAGGTGTATCCGCTGGAACAGGCGGCCCAGGCGATCAATGACCTGGGGCAGCGCAAGGCGGTGGGTAAGGTGGTCGTGCAAACCCGCCTGCCGAGGTGAAATGCGCTTAAATGTGGGAGGGGCGGTGTCCTCGACCATCACCTGTCTATTCGCGACATGTTCGTAGAGAACATGCATTGGCTCATATTTCCTGCGTTTGGCGCGTTAATCGCCTGAGCAATCCTTGGCACAACGCTTGAGCCGCGCCTCCAGGTTTTTGTCTGGCATGGCGTGGCTGCGCAGGGCGTTGACGGTCTGCTCGACATAATCGCGCGTCGTGCCGTAACGCCCGCAAGCGCTTTGCAGCACGTGGCTGAGCACGATGTCGGGCAGATTGCCAGCGTAGCTCGGCAGGTGCCGCTCCAATACAAACCCCAATGCCTGCACCCGACTGCCATCTTCCAGACGGCAACTGAGCCAGTGCGGCCGATAGGAGGGGTAAGGCATTTCGCGCTGCCACAAGGCGTACAGCGAGGCTTCTAACTGATCTTCCGGCAGGCGGTAGGCAAACCCGCTGCACGAGCCGCCACGATCCAGGCCGAACACCAACCCGGGCAACTCCGGCGTACCCCGATGCTCGTGGGACCACAGGTACAAACCACGGTGATAGCCATGGACTCGCGCCCGAACCCGCTCGGTCGATGAACATTCCGGCCGCCAGATCAGCGAACCGTAAGCGAATAGCCAGACCGGCCCGCCCTTATGCCGGGCCATGGTGGCCTGCATCGAGTTCATCAACTGTTCGTGCGTGAGTTGCGGTCCCAGATCGAGCCGCGGAGGGTAAGCCAATTGCAAAAGATCGGATTCGATGGCGGTCATGGCGAAAAGTGGCTCGCCTCCTATGTGTTACCAATTGTTAGCAACTCTACCGTAATAAAACGCGCTGCTGTGACCATACGGCAAAAAAGTACAATAGGCTGAACGACCACCGCATTCTCCAGAAGCAATCCCAGTATTTTCAGCTCCGGTTCAGCCCGGCAAAGCGCTTGACCGTCAAAATAGCGCAGCTGGCACGACTCAGTCGGTCACCCCTCACACCGATTACTCGAGGTCGCACCTATGAAAAAATTACGATTGCCGGGCCTGCTGCTCCTGGCCCAGGCCACCACCGCTCTCGCTGTCGAAACCCCGCCCGTCGACGATGACAAGGGCTTCTGGTATGCGCAGACCAGCGTCTACACCCGGCACTTCTCCCCCGACCCGGACCACAACAACAACCAGGATTTGCTTGGCCTGGAGCGCAATGAAGCGTCAGGTTTGGTGTATGGGGCGGCGACGTTCCGTAACTCGTTCAGCCAACGCTCGTACTACGTCTACGCGGGTAAACGCTATGACATGACCGACTATCCGGTGTATCTGAAACTGACCGGCGGGGCGATCCAGGGCTATCGCGGCAAGTACCGCGACAAAATCCCGTTGAACCGTTTCGGCGTGGCGCCGGTGATCATACCGTCCGTGGGCACCCATTACGGGCCGGTGGCGGCGGAGTTGGTGCTGCTGGGGTTCAATGCGGCGATGATCACGACCGGCGTGCGTTTCTGACAGCAACGCCAGCTCCTCCACCAGAGCCGGCGCAGGTTTCAGGGCCGCGGGGCGTAGGCGAATACGTCGGCGCGCATCTGGTGTGCATCCATGCCCGCAGCCACCAGCGCATCCAATGTGCCGTAGATCATCGCCGGTGAACCGCTGGCGTAGACATGCACGCCTTTGAGGTCGTGGATGTCTTCGCACACCGCTTCATGCAACAGCCCACAGCGTCCTTCCCAGCCGCACAGGTCACTGACCACTTTGTGCAGGAACAGGTTGGGCAGTTGCAACCATTGATCCCAATGCTCGATTTCGTAGAAATCTTCCGGACGCCGCACGCCCCAATACAGATGCACCGGGTGTTTGAAGCCGGTGGCGCGGCAGTGCTCGATCAGGCTGTGCATCTGCGCCATGCCGGTGCCCGCGGCGATCAGCACCAACGGCCCATCGGGCAACTCGGCCAGGTGGGTATCGCCAAACGGCAGCTCGATGCGGGCCATCCGGTTGCGCTGCAATTGCTCGATCAGATTGCGCGCGCTGTCCTCGCGGGCCAGCACGTGCAGTTCCAGTTCGCGTCCGGCGTGGGGCGCCGAAGCCAGGGAAAACGCCGACTTCTCGCCGTTATCCCGTTCAATCATCAGGTATTGCCCGGCGTGGTAACGCACGGCCTTGCCGGCCGGGGCGAGCAAGCGCACGCGCCATACATCGCCACCGACTTGCACGCATTCACTCACTTGGCACGACAACTTGCGCAACGGCAACTCTCCCGGCGCCAGCACGCCATCCCACAACACCACACAATCCTCCAGCGGCTCGGCGATGCAGGTGTAGAACTCCCCGTGGTCGCGTATTTCACCGGACTGCCGCACCCGGCCGTCCACCAACAGCGCCGCGCACACGTGGCACACACCATTGCGACAGGCTTGCGGGCATTCGTAGCCCAGGCGGCGCGCACCTTCGAGGATTCGCTCACCGGGGACCAGCTCCAATACGGCGCCGGAAGGTTGCAGGGTCACACGCATCAATCTATTCCCAACTCTTTCCAGATCGCATCGACACGCGCCGTCACGGCTTCGTCCTTGACGATCACCCTGCCCCACTCGCGGGTGGTCTCACCCGGCCATTTGTGCGTGGCATCCAGGCCCATCTTCGAGCCCAGGCCCGAGACCGGCGAGGCGAAGTCGAGGTAGTCGATCGGCGTGTTGTCGATCATCACCGTGTCGCGCTTGGGGTCCATGCGCGTGGTGATGGCCCAGATCACGTCGTTCCAGTCGCGGGCGTTGATGTCGTCGTCGGTGACGATAACGAACTTGGTGTACATGAACTGTCGCAAAAACGACCACACGCCGAGCATGACCCGCTTGGCATGGCCTGGGTACGACTTCTTCATGGTCACGATGGCCATGCGGTACGAACAGCCTTCCGGCGGCAGGTAGAAGTCGGTGATTTCCGGGAACTGCTTCTGCAGGATCGGCACGAACACTTCGTTCAGCGCCACACCGAGAATCGCCGGCTCATCCGGCGGACGGCCGGTGTAGGTACTGTGGTAGATCGGCTTGATCCGATGAGTGATGCGCTCGACGGTGAACACCGGGAAGCTGTCGACTTCGTTGTAGTAGCCGGTGTGGTCGCCGTAGGGGCCTTCGTCGGCCATTTCGCCGGGGTGGATCACGCCTTCGAGGATGATTTCCGCGGTGGCCGGCACTTGCAGGTCGTTGCCACGGCACTTCACCAGCTCGGTGCGGTTGCCGCGCAGCAGGCCGGCGAAGGCGTATTCGGACAGGCTGTCCGGCACCGGGGTCACGGCGCCGAGGATGGTGGCCGGGTCGGCGCCCAGGGCCACAGAGACCGGGAACGGCTTGCCGGGGTGTTTTTCGCACCATTCACGGAAGTCCAGCGCGCCGCCGCGGTGGCTCAGCCAACGCATGATCACCTTGTTGCGGCCGATCACTTGCTGACGGTAGATGCCGAGGTTCTGGCGATCCTTGTTCGGGCCCTTGGTGACGGTCAGGCCCCAGGTGATCAGCGGGCCGACATCGCCGGGCCAGCAGGTCTGCACCGGCAGCATGCCCAGGTCGACGTCATCGCCTTCGATGACCACTTCCTGGCACACCGCGTCCTTGACCACCTTGGGCGCCATGGCAATGATCTTGCGGAAGATCGGCAGCTTCGACCAGGCGTCCTTCAAGCCCTTGGGTGGCTCGGGCTCCTTGAGGAACGCCAGCAACTTGCCGATCTCGCGCAATTCGCTGACCGACTCGGCGCCCATGCCAAAGGCCACGCGATCGGGGGTGCCGAACAGGTTGCCGAGCACCGGGATATCAAAACCGGTCGGGTTCTCGAACAGCAGCGCCGGGCCCTTGTTGCGCAGGGTACGGTCGCAAATCTCAGTCATTTCCAGCACCGGCGAAACCGGCACGTGGATGCGTTTCAACTCTCCGCGCTGCTCAAGTTGCTGCACGAAATCCCGAAGATCCTTGAATTTCATTAACCATGCCACCCGTAAAATAGGCGTACATCCTACCTGCTCTGAGGACGGCTGGCAGCTTAATTGGCCGTCAGCCCCCGTGATTGCAGCGAACGGAACAGCGGTTCCAGGAACGCCTGGACATGTCGCGCGCCGACGTCGGAGAGGTGGTTATCGTCGGTGTACAGCGCGCGGCCGTCGAGCTCGACCCGGCACAGGCCGTCGGCGCCGCACAGCAGGGGCGCGGGGTCCAGCACGGTGACGCCACTGTCGGCGGCGGCCAGTTCGTCAAACAGTCGAGTGATAAAGGCCTGGCGCTTCTCGTGCTCCGCCACGGGGAGCCCTTCGCCGTCCACCGGCCGGTGCATCATGGCCAGGCGACTGAGGCGGTACGGCACGATGATTTCCTGCAGCGGTGCTTCCTTGATCAGCCACACATGGTGCCCGGCGGCGCGCAGCCCCTGGATGCGTTCACGCAGGCCCTGTTCGAAACGCTGCTCGGCCACGGCACGCACGTACTTGCCGGTGCCCGGGTCTTTGAGCGCATGTTCCTTGTCGCCCGATATCTGCCCATAGAGGTACAGGCTCCAGCGCGCCGCCAGCACTACATCGCTGAACGACTGTGCGGCCAGAGCCTGCTCGACGCGCTGGTTGAAATGCGCGCACTGGGCAATATCCTCCAGCCCATCCAACGGTACGCAACCGGCGAAACTGGCCTGGACCAGACTGATATCGTGCCGTTTGGCCGCATCCTTCAGCGCCGGAATCAATGCGGTGGCGTGGCTGTCGCCCCAGACCAGCGCGGACACCGAGTGGCTTTGTGGGCCGAAATGGCAGAACAGCCGCTCATCCGGGGTGTTCTTGTCCGCCAGGCAGGCCGTCAGCTCCGGGCTCCACTTCTTCGCCTGGGCATAACGCAATGCCTGTTCGGACAGGCGCCACGGCACGCCATCGGCTTCCCGCAATGCCAGGCCAGTAAGGCCGAGGCACAAAATGCCGGCCGCGGCGCCAGCCAGGATCGCCTTGCGCCCGGCCAGCAGACGTTTTTCCCGGAATGGCGCCTCCACGAAGCGCCAGGACAAATAACCCAGCACCAGGCTCAGCAGCATCAACCCGGCCAATTCAGCCACGCTCAAGCCATCAACCGCTGCGTAGTTGGCGTACACGAACACCGGCCAATGCCACAGGTACCAGGAATAAGAAATAAGCCCCAGGCCCACCATCAGCCGCGAACTCAGCAGCCGCCCGACCCAGGTGGCTTGCTGCCCATTGGCCCAGATCAACCCGACCACGCCCAGCACCGGCAGCAAAGCGGCCGCGCCAGGGAACGGTGTATGCCGGTCGAAACCGAATATGGCGGCCAGGATCAATGCCAGGGAAGCCAGGCTGACCGCTTGCGCCAGGGGCGGCGAGGCGCGCCACTCAACCTTCGGCATGACCGCCAGCATGGCGCCGGCCAGCAATTCCCAGGCACGCATATGCAGCAGGTAGAAGGCTTTCTGCGGCTGATGGGAAACCGCCCAGACACTCATGCCAAACGACACCAGCAGCACCGCGAACAACGCCAGGCGCCAGTGTTTCAAACGGCTTGAAAGCAGGGCCAGCAGCAGCGGGAACAGGATGTAGAACTGCTCCTCCACCGCCAGCGACCAGGTGTGCAGCAAGGGCTTGATGTCGGAGGCAGCATCGAAATAACCGTGCTGGCGTGAAAACAGCAGGTTAGAGGTGAAGATCACCTGGTAGTGCGCTGACCGCCCCAGCTCTTCATAGTCCTTGGGCGCCAGCAAAAACCAGCCCACGGCCAGTGTCGCGGCCATCATCACGAACAACGCCGGCAAGATACGCCGGGCACGGCGCGCCCAGAAGCCCACGAAACTGAAACGCCCGGCCTGGCGTTCGCGCCAGATGATCGAGGTAATCAGGAAGCCGGAAATCACAAAAAAAACATCGACCCCCACAAAGCCGCCAGTAACGCCCGGAACGCCAAAGTGGAACAGCACGACTGCGAGGACAGCGACAGCACGCAAGCCATCAATGTCTCTTCGGTAAGCAAGAATGGTCATAAATCCAGAGTCAGCCAGAAACGAATGGGAACGAGCGTAGCCTCGCTCATCCTTTTGTTTCTTAACTGACACTTCAAGCGCTCAAACCTCCCTTTCTAGATACAAAAAAAATGGCGCCCCGAAGGACGCCATTTTTTGGGACCTGAAACGTCGTATTACTTACGCTTCATCGACAGGAAGAACTCGTCGTTGGTCTTGGTGGTTTTCAGCTTGTCGATCAGGAACTCGATGGCCGCGACTTCATCCATCGGGTGCAGCAGCTTGCGCAGAATCCACATGCGCTGCAGTTCGTCGTCGGCTGTCAGCAACTCTTCACGGCGGGTGCCGGAGCGGTTGATGTTGATCGCCGGGAACACACGCTTTTCAGCGATACGACGGTCCAGGGGCAGTTCCATGTTGCCGGTACCCTTGAACTCTTCGTAGATCACTTCATCCATCTTCGAGCCGGTTTCAACCAGCGCGGTGGCGATGATGGTCAGCGAGCCGCCTTCTTCGATATTCCGCGCGGCGCCGAAGAAACGTTTCGGTTTCTCCAGGGCGTGGGCATCGACACCACCGGTCAATACCTTGCCGGAGCTCGGGATCACGGTGTTGTAGGCACGGGCCAGACGGGTGATGGAGTCGAGCAGGATCACCACGTCTTTCTTGTGTTCGACCAGGCGCTTGGCCTTCTCGATCACCATTTCGGCAACCTGCACGTGGCGGGTTGGCGGCTCATCGAACGTCGAGGCAACCACTTCGCCGCGCACGGTGCGCTGCATTTCGGTCACTTCTTCCGGACGTTCATCGATCAGCAGCACGATCAGGTGAACTTCAGGGTTGTTACGCGCGATGTTCGCTGCAATGTTCTGCAGCATGATGGTCTTACCGGCTTTCGGCGGTGCGACGATCAGGCCGCGCTGGCCCTTGCCGATCGGGGCGCACAGGTCGATCACACGACCGGTCAAGTCTTCGGTGGAACCGTTGCCGGCTTCCATCTTCATTCGCACGGTCGGGAACAGCGGGGTCAGGTTCTCGAAGAGAATCTTGTTTTTCGCGTTCTCTGGACGATCGAAGTTGATCGTGTCGACCTTGAGCAGGGCGAAATAACGCTCGCCTTCCTTCGGAGGACGGATCTTGCCAACGATGGTGTCACCGGTGCGCAAGTTGAAGCGGCGGATCTGGCTCGGCGAAACGTAGATATCGTCTGGGCCGGCGAGATAGGAAGCGTCTGCAGAGCGGAGGAAGCCGAAGCCGTCCTGGAGAATCTCCAGCACGCCATCACCGGAGATTTCCTCGCCGCTTTTCGCGTGCTTTTTGAGCAAGGAGAAAATCACGTCCTGCTTGCGCGAACGGGCCATATTTTCTATGCCCATCTGTTCGGCCAATTCGAGCAGTTCGGTAATCGGCTTTTGCTTGAGTTCAGTCAGATTCATATAGGAATGACGTAATCATTTATGGAGGGGGGAAATTAAGCTTTTGGCTTAATGAGGCCGCGCCGCAGAGAAGGCGACAGGATCGCGTACTAATCGAAAAGGAATGCGTCGGCGACGGCTTGCAGGGGGCAGTGGAGAAACCAGTGCGGGGCCGAATGTACCACCTGAGTTTCGGAGCGTCTAGCCCTGTTTCACGAAAAAGCCCCGCAATTTGCGGGGCCTTTTTGACGACGCTTAGAGGTTCACGTCGATGAATGCCTTCAACTGGGACTTCGACAGCGCGCCCACTTTGACCGCTGAGACTTCGCCGCCCTTGAACAGCATCAGGGTCGGAATACCACGCACGCCATGCTTGGCCGGGGTTTCCTGGTTTTCGTCGATGTTCAGCTTGGCAATGGTCAATTTGCCGTCGTACTCGGTTGCAATGTCGTCCAGAACCGGAGCGATCATTTTGCAAGGGCCACACCATTCAGCCCAGTAGTCAACCAGCACCGGGCCAGCAGCCTTGAGTACTTCGGCCTCAAAGGTCGCGTCGGTGACGTGCTTGATAAGATCGTTGCTCATGGATGTCTCCGGATTGTAAGCAAAAAAAACGTGGCCCATCATAGCTGCCCTTCCCTCGTTCAGGAAGCCGCCTCTGATTGAGTCTTGCTATGGTGGCGCATGAGTTTGGGTATCGCCTCGCTCACGGCGCTACGGGAGTCACGAATGCAATCCCGGTGCGCAACGCCGCATTACGTACATGTTCCTGCATGGTTTTCTGCGCCGCCGCGCTCGCGCGCCGGGCCAGGGCGCGTAAGACTCTGCGGTGCTCCTGCCAGGTTTCCATGGCCCGCTCCGGCCGGATGAACGGTAGCTTCTGACTCTCCAGGAACACCTCGGCGCTGGCACTCAGGATGCTGACCATCGCCTGGTTGCCGCTGGCGAGGAGGATGCGCTGGTGGAATTCGAAGTCCAGCCGCGCGGCCGCTTCGAAGTCGCCGGCCTTGAGCACCTTGCGCATGGCTTCGACATTCTCTTCCAGGCTATCCAGTTCATCAATGCTCAGCGTGACGGCCGCCAACCCTGCCGCAAACCCTTCCAGGGCATAGCGCAACTGGAAGATATCCAGCGGCGTCGCCTGGGCCGCGAAGGGCCACGCAAACCCCGGCGGCTCCTGTGCCTCTTGCACGAACACGCCTTTGCCCGGCTGCACGCTGACCACCCCCAAGGCACTCAGGGACGACAACGCTTCGCGCAATGACGCCCGGCTCACGCCCAACTGCAGCGCCAGGTCGCGCTGGGACGGCAGTGCGTCGCCCGGCCCGAAGCCTTGCTCCTTGATCAGTTTGCGGATGGCCTGCAAGGCCGCTTCCGGTACCGCTTGGGCGATGGAATTCATAAAAAACTCAAGGTTCCAGACAACTGAGCGGCTAGTTGTAAAGCTATTCGTGCCCGGCGGCAAGCCACGCCCCAAAGGGGCTCGCGCGCTTTGGGCGGCGCTCGAAAAAGGTGCGAAAGCCGCGCTCACTGTTCAGACCAGTAAGACCACCGAAGCTCAACAAATCCCGGCCTTGCAGACGAACCGAGCCGGGATGGCATGGGCTGTGCACTGGGCAAAAACAGAATGCCCCTTCGCCCTTCTCGGAGAGTTCCCATGACCAAGCGCTACAGCGCCCTGCTCACCGCCCTGTTTGCCAGCCTGATGCTGAGCCAGGCACCCGCCCAGGCCAACGGTCTGGACGATATCGTTGCCCGCGGCACCTTGAAGGTCGCCGTGCCCCAGGACTTCCCGCCGTTCGGCTCGGTCGGCCCCGACATGAAACCACGCGGCCTGGACATCGACACCGCCAAGCTGCTGGCCGACCAGCTCAAGGTCAAACTGGAGCTGACACCGGTCAACAGCACCAACCGCATCCCGTTCCTCACGACCGGCAAGGTCGACCTGGTGATTTCCAGCCTGGGCAAGAACCCCGAGCGGGAAAAGGTCATCGACTTCTCCAAGGCCTACGCGCCGTTCTACCTGGCCGTGTTCGGCCCGCCTGACGCCGCCATCAGCAGCACCGACGACCTCAAGGGCAAGACCATCAGCGTGACCCGCGGCGCCATCGAAGACATCGAGCTGACGGCCGTCGCGCCCAAGGAAGCCACGATCAAGCGCTTCGAAGACAACAATTCGACCATCGCCGCCTACCTGGCCGGCCAGGTCGACCTGATCGCCAGCGGCAACGTGGTGATGGTTGCGATCAGCGAGCGCAGCCCGAAACGCGTGCCGGCGCTGAAAGTGAAGCTCAAGGATTCTCCGGTGTACGTGGGCGTGAACAAGAACGAGCCGGCGCTGCTGGAGAAGGTCAACCAGATCCTGGTGGCGGCCAAGGCTGACGGCAGCCTGGAAAAGAATGCAATGCAGTGGCTGAAAGAACCTCTGCCTGCTGATCTCTGAAGCCCGCGACGGAGCTGATTCATGGCCTATCAATTCGACTTTGTGCCGGTGCTGGCCAATACCGACCTGCTGTTGCGCGGCGCCCTGTTCACCCTTGAACTGACGGCGATCGGCGCAATCCTGGGGGTCGCCCTGGGCACCGTCGGCGCAGTGGTGCGGGCGTGGAAAATCCAGCCGTTCGCCTGGTTCTTCGGGGTGTATGTCGAGTTGATCCGCAACACGCCATTTCTGGTGCAGTTGTTTTTCATCTTCTTCGGCCTGCCCTCCCTGGGGCTGAAAATCACCGAGTGGCAAGCGGCGGTATTGGCGATGGTGATCAACCTGGGCGCCTATTCCACCGAGATCATCCGCGCCGGCATCCAGGCGATCCCCGGTGGTCAGCTGGAGGCTGCTGCCGCCCTGGCGATGACGCGCTTCGAGGCGTTCCGCCACGTGGTGCTACTGCCGGCGCTGGGCAAGGTGTGGCCGGCCCTGAGCAGCCAGATCATCATTGTGATGCTCGGCTCGGCGGTGTGTTCGCAGATCGCCACCGAAGAGCTGAGTTTTGCCGCCAACTTCATCCAGTCGCGCAACTTCCGCGCCTTTGAGACCTATGCCCTGACCACCCTGGTGTACCTGTGCATGGCGTTGATGATTCGCCAGTTGCTCAACTGGATCGGCCGCCGGTTTGTGATGAGGAACAGCCGATGAGTGATTTTTCCTTCTGGGACATCGTGCGCAACCTGCTCGTCGGCCTGCAATGGACACTGTTGCTGTCGCTGGTGGCGTTTGTGGGCGGTGGCCTGATCGGCCTGCTGGTGATGACGATGCGTATCAGCCGCAAAGCCTTCCCGCGCAATGTCGCCCGCACCTATATCGAACTGTTCCAGGGCACGCCGCTGTTGATGCAGCTGTTCCTGGTGTTTTTCGGCGTCGCCCTGCTCGGGGTGGATATCTCGCCCTGGCTGGCGGCGGCGATTGCCTTGACCTTGTTTACCAGCGCCTACCTCGCCGAGATCTGGCGCGGCTGCGTCGACTCCATCGCCCACGGGCAGTGGGAAGCCTCGGCCAGTCTAGCCCTGAGCCCGCTGGAACAGCTGCGCTACGTGATCCTGCCCCAGGCCCTGCGGATTGCCGTGGCGCCTACCGTGGGGTTCTCGGTGCAAGTGGTCAAAGGCACCGCGGTGACCTCAATCATCGGCTTCACCGAACTGACCAAGACCGGCGGCATGCTCGCCAACGCCACGTTCGAGCCCTTTATGGTCTACGGCCTGGTGGCCCTCGGTTACTTCCTGCTCTGCTACCCCTTGTCCCTCAGTGCGCGCTACCTGGAAAGGAGACTGCATGCCTCTGCTTAGAATTTCCGCCCTGCATAAGTATTACGGCGATCACCATGTGCTCAAGGGCATCGACTTGACCGTTGAAGAAGGCCAGGTCGTCGCGATCATCGGCCGCAGCGGCTCGGGCAAGTCGACCTTGCTGCGCACCCTCAATGGCCTGGAGTCGATCAACGACGGCGTGATCGAAGTCGACGGCGAATACCTCGACGCCGCCCGCGCCGACCTGCGCAGCCTGCGGCAGAAAGTCGGCATGGTGTTCCAGCAGTTCAACCTGTTCCCGCACCTGACGGTGGGCGAAAACGTCATGCTCGCGCCGCAGGTGGTACAGAAAGTGCCCAAGGCCAAGGCCGCCCAGTTGGCGCGGCAGATGCTGGAGCGGGTCGGCCTGGGCGAGAAGTTCGACGCCTTCCCTGATCGCCTGTCCGGTGGCCAGCAACAACGCGTCGCGATAGCCCGCGCCCTGGCCATGTCGCCCAAGGTGCTGCTGTGCGACGAGATCACCTCGGCGCTGGACCCGGAACTGGTCAATGAAGTGCTTAGCGTGGTGCGCCAACTGGCCAAGGACGGCATGACCCTGATCATGGTGACCCACGAAATGCGTTTCGCCCGCGAAGTCGGGGACAAACTGGTGTTCATGCACCAGGGCAAGGTGCATGAAGTGGGCCCGCCCCAGGCGCTGTTCGCCAACCCCCGCACCCCCGAACTGGCCAACTTCATCGGCTCGGTGGGGCAGCCGGGCTGACCAGCTCGAAGGTGCCCCGCCCCTCCAGCCGCGTTTCATCACGGACCTGCAGGGCATCGGAAGGCAGGTCGATATCGACATCGACCTGGGCCGTCAGGCGCTGGCCGACCAGCGCTTGACCTGCTGCGCGTGCCACCAGGACCTGGCCCGGCAACAACGCCCCGCTGACGGTTTCACCGGGCAAGTGCGCCACCCCCCACTCGACGGCGCGCCCATCGACCTGGGCATGCTTGAGACTCAGGCGCATACGCCCCTGGCGGTCAAACCGGAAACCTTGCCCATCCGCCGCACCGATGAAGCGCAACGCAATCATCGAAGGCTGCGTACACACGACGTTCAGGTGCAGCGTGCGGGTGCCGAGGGCCACGGAGGTGCTTTGGACGACGGCCTCCCTGCGAATGACGCCATAGTCGAGGCGCGGCTGGCTCACGGACAACCGGCAGTTTTCAGCGCGCACGCCCTGGGCCATCAACAGCGCGCAGAACAGGACGACGCCCGCGCTTCTCCACTTAGCGGCCATGGCACACCGCCGTCGTGGTCTCATAGAACTTGTCATGGTCAGGCTGGGTTCCGGGGTCAAGGCTCAGTTGGCAGGTGGAAGAGTCCGGCAACGAAACCCGCAGGCTTTGCGACTCATTGACGTCATTCAGGAAAATCATGCCCTCGCCCACCACACTGGTGAGGAAGCGGCCATCCTGGCCGAATACCGACGCGCCCTGGGGCAACCGCTGACCGTGCTGATCGCTGGCGGTGAGCAACACGCGGCGCACTGTCACCACATCGAACGCGACGGTATTGAAGGACCCGCGACCGGCGGCGAGCACCTGGGTGCCGTTCTTCAGGTCAACCCGCCTGGGCAACGACTGCGTCTGCACTTCGACGCGGCTGTTGGCATACGCGGGCAAGCCGGCAATCACGGCCTGCCCGGTGAAGTCGGTCCACACCGGCCCCTGGGGGGTTTCGACTTTCGCGGAGCCGATATCCCCCACGGAGACGATGCCGAACGTGTCCTGCACGGCATAGGGCGAGAAGGTCAGGCCGTTTTCGTGCGCGACGATGCCGCCTTGCAGTTGCCCCGTATAACCGGTGCCCTGGGCATCTCGGCTGACGCCCAGGCCGACGCGGGTGTAGCGCGGCAGCAGGTCCACATGGCCGCGAACCGCTTGTTCGCGGGCGCTGAGGTCGCGCTCGATACCCACCTCGTAATTCACATAGTCATTGACCCGTTCGCTGAGTGCCGTGCCAGCGCGGGACTGGTTACCACGCCGGCTGACGTAGCTGTTCACACGACGATCACCGCCCAGCGGCACGCTGATCTGCAACCGTACCGACAGATCATTGTCCACCGTGCTATCGCGCCGGCCGGCGGCAACGCTGGCGTCACGCCGTGGCCGCGTGCCGCCCACCTGCGAGTCGGCGATCAAAGCAACATCGACGTGACTGAACGACTTGTTCCACGAAGCAAACACATGTTCGGCCGTTTGCCGGTCAAATTGCGCGCTGCGCGAATAACCCAGGGAGAACGCGCCCAGGGTTGGATCGGCCCAGCTCATGCCCGCCGTGTACTGGTTCTTGAAGCGCGAACCCAACTCGTCGGCCTTGAACGAGCGGCCCGCTTCAAGCACCTCGCGATACCCCCGGGTCTGGGTGGTGGCGCTGAAGTTGACGTCTATATTGGCGTAGACCGGGCTGCTCACGGACACGCTGCTACGCGAACCCGACACCGCGTTACGGCCGTCTCGGGACACATTGTGGCGAGCGCCAACCGCAACCCGTTGGAAAAAGACGCTGCTCAGGGTGCCGCCTGCCGACCAGTATTCATCGGTGCTCAATAAGCCAAACCCCACCGACGAATCACGCCCCAGGCCCCAGGTGCCGCTGCCCATGGCGACCACCGGCGACGGCGCCTGCGCGTCGTTGTTTTCGCGCACCTTGCCGAGCGAAAAATAGTAGCCGGGCGCCGCCGGGGCTGCCCCCGCGAACGAAGCCGCCGGCACCACGAAACTGCGCTTGGCGCCGCGTACATCGATCACGCTGACTTCGAGGTCGCTGGTGCCATTGAGCAAAGGCAACCCGGTCAGCCGGAAGGGGCCTTCGGGCACCAGCGTGCTATGGATCAGCACGCCAGACTGGCGCACTTCAATCCGCGACTGACTCTGGGCCAGCCCCTCGACCACCGCATTATTGCCGCCCGCCGGCACCCGCGACTGGCCATCGGGGGAAAACTGCACACCGGACAACTGGATGCCGCCAAACAGCGGATTGTTGCTGGAGAGCTGGCCCACCTGGAACGTCGATCGCAGCGCAGCCAGATCCCGCTGGGCGAAGGCGTACAGGTGTTCGGTGCGCGCGTCGCCATTGTCGGACACATAGAATTGGCGGCTGCGGACAATCCAGTCGCCCAGGTTGAAGCCTGCTTCGGTGTAGGCCGACACGAACCGGCTGGACTCACTGCGCGAACGGTTGTCGAAACCCAGCACGTCATAGTTGAACATCGCCGCTGCGCCACCCTGGGCAAAGTCCCCGACCTCCCACTGGGGTTCACGCAATGACTGGGTCGGCACCACCAGTGCCACCTCATCGATGCCGGGCCGGAGCCGAACCATCGTCGTCGGGAAGGCGCCCAGGAAGTCATGGCAGGCCTGGTCCGGTGAGGCGCCTTTGCGGACAACGGCGCGGGGCTGCACCAACCCGGCTTTCTCGAGCAAGCCCGGGGTGAAACACAATTGCCCCTGTGCGTCGAACCGCGCATCGACTGACCCGAGCGGGTTCCCGTTGACCCGCAGCCCCACCACCTGGACGCCTTCGCGAAAACGCGCCGCACTGCGGAAGTAGTCGGAGACCTTCGGGTCAATACCGTGGGTGGTCAGCGCCGCGAGGTCGAAACCCTCGCCCAACTCGAGCGCTGGAGCCAGGCCGGGCAAGCTCCACAGGGTCGCAAACCCGATGAGCAGCGTGGGGCGGCGAGACCGGATGGAAACCGCAGGCGTATTACTCGACAGGTTTTTCATAAGCCGCTCAACCCCCATCGGTACTGATCGGGGCGCGGTAACTGTCCACCGAAAACCCATAGACCGTGGCGGGCTGGATCTCGACTTCGGCCAAGCCGTCCAATGTTCCGTCAACCTTCGCCGTCAACGCCTCCCCCGGCAAAATGTAAGCACGCGGCAACGTCGCCAGAACCCGCTGGGGCAGCAACTGCACCTCCGGCGCCAGGCGCACCACATAAGCACTGTCGTTGTGAACAGCGAGCCTCTCTCCAGCCCGCCGCCACTTCAGCAGCTCCCAGGGCGTGTGATGTTGAGGCAAGCCTTTGGGGTGCAGGATCAGCGGCAGATTCTGCCGAAGGGTGATACCGATGGTCGCACCCCCTGCGGCACGCGCCTGCGGAATACCCTCGAAGGACACACGCTTCAAGCGCTGGGTCTTCAGCGGTGCTTCCAAGGTGCTGATGAAACGCACCAACTGGGTTTCACCGGGTTCCACACGCGCAATAGGCGGCGTGACAATCAATAGGGGCTCTACGTCTTCGGGCACGTTCAGTACGACTGAATGAAGCAGCGCCGGCCCCGAATCGGTGTTCTTGATATTTATCGTGGCCTCGCCTTGTTCCTCATAAAGAACCACAACCGAGGTTTCCGGCAACATTCCGTCCGCCAATACAATGCCGGTAAAACACAGACACACACTTGCACACAACAACAGCAGATTATTTATTACTGAAAGACTACGCACTCGGTGTTCCCCGCAGACCATGAAGTTGGCAATTGATAGCCAAGCACCCACATGAAAACAGCCGATCAGAACGCGTGCGTTCTTTGATCGGCTGTATTTCAGCCGCTTAGAGGTAAACCAAAGTAAGCGTTGCGCGACCATCAAGAGTAACGTCGCGAGCCAGGTTCAAGTCTTGGCCTTTGTTGATCACGGCCCGTACTGCAATAGTCCCGGTCAGTTGAGAGAGTTCGGCCGGAATGAGCGAAGTGCCACTGCGCCACGAAGATTGGTTAGGCGATTTCGCGACTTTGCCATCACTGCTCTGCCAGGCCGCGCCTTCGCCGACACGTGTAATAGCCGTCAGCGTTTTGCTCGGCGACCTGAGGTCCCTGAGCGTAACCGCATAGCCACCGGTATTTTTGCCAGCGACCGAACCCAAGCCGAAGTTATGCACCTCGGTATAACCTGCGCCAAGGGCGCTGAGAATGCCCGTTACCCTGCTGCCGGCCTGCAGGTCGGTGAATGTCAGCCCGAACGGAGCGCTGCCGGTGCCGCAATTGACGGACAGGGGCGTGGTCATTTCCCGAAGCGGGTTGAACGCCGTCTGGGAGAGTTGGCCCGAAGGAATATCGCCGTAATTGATAATGCCGCCGCCAGTCATGCTCAGGTTGCAGGCAGCGGGTTTGATCGTGCCCCTGACGACCAGTTCGGCACTGGTGGATGCGTTAGCACTGATGGCCGCAGCCAGGCAAGCGAGACCGAGAGTCAATCCAACAATTTTTTTCATATTCGACCTGTCACTGAAAGTTATCAGGCGTTCTTTATTTATCTCTCGGCAAGTCCAGCGCCAAACGGCTTATTTCTCCGGAGCTGCACGACTATAAATAAATAACACCCAGGCAATATTGCCGGGTGACAGTCTGTCGCTTTGGCACTTCATTAAAGAATCAGATAACACATCAGTTAGTGTGGGAGCCGTAAAAACAAAGAGTCGCCTTTACCCGACCGCGAGGTAGTCCTAAACAAAAAAACCAATGGAACATCAACAAGCACTCTGTAGGGAAAATCATAAAAAGCTTTACAACAACAACTAGTTAAAAACTCCTACAAAACTAAAACCTCATTCAGTGGATATTTAGAAACCCACCCTACATTTCCCACAAGAATTCCTCGCAGACACCCTTAGGAAAATTACCGGAGCGCTACGCGTTGGCTCCAGCGGTCGATCGTGGCACGATGGTCAGGTTATCGACCGAGACCCTCTAACCATGCCGCAATCCCAAGCCAAGAATCTGTCCCTGATCGCCGCCATCGACCTGGGCTCCAACAGCTTTCATATGGTCGTGGCCAAGGCCCAGAACGGCGAAATCCGCATCCTTGAGCGGCTAGGCGAAAAAGTCCAACTGGCTGCCGGAATCGACGACGCGCGCCAGCTCAATGAAGAATCCATGCAGCGCGGGCTCGATTGCCTCAAGCGGTTTGCCCAGTTGATCAACGGCATGCCCCCGGGTGCTGTGCGAATCGTCGGCACCAACGCGTTGCGCGAAGCCCGTAACCGGGGCGAATTCATCCGCCGCGCCGAGGAGATCCTCGGGCACCCGGTGGAAGTCATCTCCGGACGCGAAGAAGCGCGCCTGATCTACCTCGGCGTGTCCCACACCCTGGCCGACACCCCCGGCAAGCGCCTGGTGGCGGACATCGGCGGCGGCAGTACCGAATTCATCATCGGCCAGCGCTTCGAGCCGCTGCTGCGCGAAAGCCTGCAGATGGGCTGCGTCAGCTATACCCAGCGTTATTTCAAGGACGGCAAGATAACCCCGGCGCGTTATGCCCAGGCCTACACGGCGGCGCGGCTGGAAATCATGAGCATCGAGCACGCCCTGCATCGCCTGTCGTGGGATGAAGCGATCGGCTCGTCCGGCACCATCCGCGCCATCGGCCTGGCCTTGAAAGCCGGCGGCCATGGCACCGGCGAGGTCAACGCCGAAGGCCTGGCGTGGCTCAAGCGCAAGCTGTTCAAGCTGGGAGATGCCGAAAAAATCGACTTCGATGGCATCAAGCCCGACCGCCGCACGATTTTCCCGGCGGGCCTGGCGATTCTCGAAGCGATCTTCGACGCCCTCGAACTGCAACGTATGGACCACTGCGACGGCGCCCTGCGCGAAGGCGTGCTTTACGACCTGCTTGGCCGTCATCACCATGAGGACGTGCGTGAGCGCACCCTCAGCTCGCTGATGGAGCGCTATCACGCCGATCTGGAACAAGCGGCCCGCGTGGAACGCAAAGCCCTGCATGCCTTCGACCAGGTGGCCGCGGACTGGGACCTGGAAGACGGCGTATGGCGCGAACTGCTGGGCTGGGCGGCCAAGGTGCATGAAGTGGGCCTGGATATCGCCCACTACCATTACCACAAGCACGGCGCCTACCTGATCGAGCACTCCGACCTGGCTGGTTTCTCCCGGGAAGACCAGCAGATGCTCGCGCTGCTGGTACGCGGCCATCGCCGCAATATCCCCAAGGACAAGTTCGCCGAATTCGGTGACGAAGGCATCAAGCTGATCCGCCTGTGCGTGCTGCTGCGCTTTGCGATCCTGTTCCACCACATCCGTGGCACCCAGGAAATGCCCCAGGTGACCCTGCGCGCCAGCGGCGACAGCCTCGACGTGGTGTTCCCGGAAGGCTGGCTGGAGGAGAACCAACTGACCCAGGCGGACTTCGCCCAGGAAGCGGAGTGGCTGACGCGGGTGGGCTTCAGCCTGAACGTGCGCTAAAGAACACCGAAAATACATGTGGGAGGGGCGGTGCGACGATTCGACTTGCCCCCGATGGCGGTGTGTCAGTCACTTGGTACTTTGACTGAACCATCGCCATCGGGGGCAAGCCCCCTCCCACATTATTAGATCGGTTAATTCACCGCGAGAATCGGGCTACCCAGCCTTTCCAGCAAGGTGGCCTGGGCGCTGCGTGGGTTCTGGTTGCCGGTCGGCGTGTTGCGCACGTAGCGGCCGTCCGACTGCAGGCTCCAGCTGTGGGTGTTATCGGTGAGATAACTTTCCAGCTCTTTCTTGACCCGCATGATCAGCTTCTTGCCTTCCACCGGGAAGCACGTCTCCACGCGCTTGTCGAGGTTGCGCTCCATCCAGTCGGCGCTGGAGAGGTACATCTGCTCTTCCCCGCCGTTGAGGAAGTAGAACACCCGCGTGTGCTCCAGGAACCGCCCGATGATCGAGCGCACATGGATGTTGTGCGAGACCCCGGCGATGCCCGGCCGCAGGCAGCACATGCCGCGTACCACCAGGTCGATACGCACACCGGACTGGCTGGCCTTGTACAGCGCGCGGATGATCTTCGGATCGGTCAGCGAGTTGAACTTGGCGATGATGTGCGCCGGTTTGCCGTCGAGCGCGAACTGGGTCTCGCGGGCGATCATGTCGAGCATGCCCTTCTTCAGGGTGAACGGCGCATGCAGCAGCTTCTTCATGCGCAACGTCTTACCCATGCCGATCAACTGGCTGAACAACTTGCCGACGTCTTCGCACAAGGCGTCGTCGGAGGTCAGCAGGCTGTAGTCGGTGTAGAGCTTGGCGTTACCGGCGTGATAGTTGCCGGTGCCCAAGTGCGCGTAACGCACGATCTCTCCGGCTTCGCGGCGCAGGATCAGCATCATCTTGGCGTGGGTCTTGAACCCGACCACACCGTAGATCACCACCGCGCCGGCCGCTTGCAGGCGGCTGGCCAGTTGCAGGTTGGACTCTTCGTCGAAGCGCGCGCGCAGTTCGATCACCGCGGTGACTTCCTTGCCGTTACGCGCAGCGTCCACCAGGGCGTCGACGATCTCCGAGTTGGCACCGCTGCGGTACAGGGTCTGGCGCACGGCGAGTACATGCGGGTCCTTGGCGGCCTGGCGCAACAGGTCGACCACCGGGGTGAAGGACTCGAACGGGTGCAGCAACAGGATGTCCTGCTTGCTGACCACGCTGAAAATGTTTTCGCTGTTTTGCAGCAGTTTCGGGATCTGCGGCGTGAACGGCGTGTATTGCAGCTCCGGGTGGCTGTCCAGGCCGGTGATGCTGAACAGACGCGTCAAGTTGACCGGGCCGTTGACCTGGTACAGCTCGCTCTCGCCGAGGTTGAACTGCTTGAGCAGGTAGTCCGACAGATGTTTCGGGCAGGTGTCGGCCACTTCCAGACGCACCGCATCGCCGTAGCGCCGCGAGAACAGCTCGCCGCGCAGGGCGCGGGCCAAGTCTTCGACGTCTTCGGAATCCAGCGCCAGGTCGGCGTTACGGGTCAGGCGGAACTGGTAGCAGCCCTTGACCTTCATGCCCTGGAACAGGTCATCGGCGTGCGCGTGGATCATCGACGACAGGAATACATAGTTATCGCCAGCGCCCCCCACCTCTTCCGGTACCTTGATGATCCGTGGCAGCAGACGCGGTGCCGGGATGATCGCCAGGCCGGAATCGCGACCGAAGGCGTCGATACCTTCAAGCTCAACGATGAAGTTCAGGCTCTTGTTGACCAGCAACGGGAACGGGTGAGTCGGGTCGAGACCGATCGGCGTGATGATCGGCGCGATCTCGTCGCGGAAGTAGCGACGCACCCAGGTCTTGATCTTGGTGGTCCAGTGGCGACGACGGATGAAGCGGACCTGATGTTTTTCCAGTTCCGGCAGCAGGATGTCGTTGAGGATCGCGTATTGGCGATCCACATGCCCGTGTACCAGTTCGCTGATGCGCGCCAGGGCTTGATGCGGTTGCAGGCCATCGGCGCCGGCTTGTTCACGGGCGAAGGTGATCTGCTTCTTGAGGCCGGCGACGCGGATCTCGAAGAACTCATCCAGGTTGCTGGAGAAAATCAGCAGGAATTTCAGGCGTTCCAGCAACGGGTAGGACTCATCCAGCGCCTGTTCCAGCACGCGGATGTTGAATTGCAGTTGTGACAACTCACGGTGGATGTACAGGCTGCTGTCATCCAGGTTGGTCACCACGGCAGGCGCTGGCGCCGGGGCCGGCGCTTCGGCGACCACCACCGGCGGCGCCGGCTCCGGCACCGGCGGGGTCTCGGCGACGGATTCGACCACCGGGTGGGCGTCTTTTACGGCAACTTCTGAGAGTCCTTCGGTATTCATCGAGTGTTCCTGTGAGGGCTATTGTTGCTCTCTAAGCAATTGGGCAGCGCGGGCGGCGAAGTAGGTCAGAATGCCATCAGCGCCAGCACGTTTAAAGGCTGTCAGGGATTCGAGGATCACCCCTTCACTCAACCAACCATTCTGGATCGCGGCCATGTGCATGGCGTATTCACCGCTGACCTGATAGACAAAGGTCGGCACCTTGAATTCCTCTTTGACCCGATAAAGGATGTCCAGGTAAGGCATCCCGGGCTTGACCATCACCATGTCGGCGCCTTCGGCCAGGTCGGCGGCCACTTCGTGCAGGGCTTCATGGCTGTTGGCCGGGTCCATCTGGTACGAGGCTTTGTTGGCCTTGCCCAGGTTCAGGGCCGAGCCCACCGCATCGCGGAACGGACCATAGTAGGCGCTGGCGTATTTGGCCGAGTAGGCCATGATCCGCACATTGACGTGGCCGGCCAGTTCCAGGGCTTCGCGGATCGCCTGGATGCGGCCGTCCATCATGTCCGACGGCGCGACCACCTGGGCCCCGGCGGCGGCATGAGACAAGGCTTGCTTGACCAGCGCGTCGACGGTGATGTCGTTCTGCACGTAGCCGTCTTCATCCAGGATGCCATCCTGCCCGTGGGTGGTGAACGGGTCCAGGGCCACATCGGTGATCACCCCCAATTCCGGGAAGCGCTCACGCAACGCACGGGTGGCGCGCTGGGCGATCCCTTGCGGGTTCCAGGCTTCGGCTGCATCGAGGGACTTGAGTTCAGCAGGCGTGACAGGGAACAGCGCCAGCGCCGGAATCCCCAACTCGACCCAGTTCGCCGCCTCTTCCAGCAGCAAATCAATGGTCAAGCGCTCGACACCCGGCATCGACGCCACGGCTTCCCGACGGTTTTCCCCGTCCAGCACAAAGACCGGCAGGATCAGATCATTCGTGGTCAGTACGTTTTCACGGACCAGACGGCGAGAAAAATCATCACGACGGTTGCGACGCAGACGGGTCGCGGGAAACAGGCGATTGGCAGGGGTAAAGCTCACGACAGACTCCTGAGCCCGCGTTTACGGGCGAGTGTTGCAGTTATAAGCGGCCATTATGACGAAGGTATGACAGTTGTGCTTAACGATGCGACCTGTAGTCGCATTCGGCGTTTCTGTAGGAATTGTTCACTTCGTGACACATCTCGATACTTTCACGAATGATCGCGAAGGCGTAGGCTGCGCGTTCATTTCGCCAGCACCCAGACCATGCTTCAACAATTTCTGCATGACTTCGGCTACTTTGCCCTCTTCCTCGGGACGTTCTTCGAAGGCGAGACCATACTCGTTCTCGCAGGCTTCCTGGCGTTCCGTGGGTACATGGATATCAACCTGGTGGTGGTCGTTGCTTTTTTTGGCAGCTACGCCGGCGACCAGCTTTGGTATTACATGGGGCGCAAGCACGGCCGCAAACTGTTGGCACGTAAACCGCGCTGGCAATTGATGGGCGACAAAGCCCTGGAACATATCCGCAAGCACCCGGATATCTGGGTGTTGAGCTTCCGCTTTGTCTACGGATTGCGCACGGTGATGCCCGTGGCGATTGGCCTGTCCGGCTATCCGCCCTTGCGCTACCTGTTACTCAACGGCATTGGCGCGGCGGTCTGGGCGGCGGCACTCGGCGCGGCGGCGTACCATTTCGGCGCGGTGCTGGAAGGCATGCTGGGCAGCATCAAGAAGTACGAGCTGTGGGTGCTGGGTGCGTTGTTACTGCTGGGCCTGGTTCTCTGGCTGCGGCGGCGGTTCAAGAACGCGCGCATCGCCCGTCAAGCCTGTGCCGACGCCAAGGCTCGACTGGCGGCCGCACAACTGAGTGAGACCAGCCCGGCCGAGCCGCCTAAGACGCCAGTCGAGTAAGCCGGCCTCGGCAGCAGTAGAGGCCAATCAGGCTCAGCAAGCTGTAGCTCAACAGACCCGGCCAGCCCAGGTGGCTGGCCGGCCAAAGCCCGACCAGCGGCGCCAGCCATACCAACGGCACATTCAGGCCCAGGCGCACCAGTTCCGCCTTCAACGCCCACGGGCGGTTCTCCAGGGCGACGCCCAGGCTGAACAGGCCCAACGCCATTGCACTCCAGCCCAGCACCAACGCCGCCGTGGGCACCCCTTCGCTGATGTTCATCAGATAACTGCCAAACCCCACATACACCGCGAATTGCAGGGCGACGTACACCTGTTGCCGCGTATCCAGCGGCACCTCGAACTTGCGGAACTGGCTCAAGTCCGGCTTGATCAACGGGTAGTTGGCCTTCACGTCGGCCGGCCGCCAGCCGGTACGCATGAACCAGATGCGCAGCTTGTCCCAACGGCTTTGCGTGCGCCGCGCGTCACTCCACAACTGCGCATAGAACTGCAGGTTGGCCCACAGCGGGTTCCAACTGGCCAAGGGGGTGGTGACGCCAAAGATCACCGGCTCGTTTTCGTCTTCTTCCTGAAACGAGCCAAACAGCCGGTCCCAAATAATGAACACCCCGCCGTAGTTGCGATCCATGTAGAGAGCGTTCTGTGCATGGTGGGCCCGATGATTGGACGGGGTGACGAAGAACCACTCGAACCAGCCAAGCTTGGGCACATGGCGGGTGTGGACCCAGAATTGATACAGCAGGTTGAGCGAAGCTACGCTGATGAACACCACCAGCGGCACGCCGAGCACGGCCAGAGGCAGATAGAAGATCCAGCTCAGCAGAAAGCCGGTGCTGGTCTGGCGCAAGGCGGTAGTGAGGTTGTAGTCCTCGCTCTGGTGATGCACCGAATGCGCGGCCCACAGGATATTGCGCTCGTGACCGCAGCGATGCAGCCAGTAATAGCAGAAGTCGTAGAACACAAAGGCGAACACCCAGGTCCAGACGCTCTCGGCCGACAGCTCGATCAACGCCAGGTGCTTGAGGGCGAATGCGTAGGTCAGCAATCCCACGCCCTTGGTCAGCAGCCCGGTGGTGGTGGACAGCACGCCAGTGCTGAGGCTGTTGATGGCATCCGCCACCCGATAATTGCGCGCGCCGCGCCAACGGTCGACGAGCAGTTCAACCACGATCAAGGCGATGAAAAACGGTACCGCGTAAGGCACGAAGTCCATGGGCTAGTCCGGTCTGTTTTTATTGCATCAAGATTAGGGGCTGCGGCGAGAGTTCCCATTGGCAACAGATGACAAATTAGTAGACATTTAACGCCATGAATCAGGAGAAATGCCCATGAGCAAAAAGATTGCAGTGATCCTTTCCGGCTGTGGCGTGTACGACGGTGCAGAAATCCACGAAAGCGTGATCACCCTGCTGCGCCTGGATCAGCGCGGCGCTCAGGTCCAATGCTTTGCACCCGACATCGCGCAGTTGCACGTGATCAACCACCTCACGGGCGAAGAAATGCCCGAGTCGCGCAATGTGCTGGTGGAGTCCGCCCGCATTGCCCGGGGCGACGTGAAAGACATTCGTGAAGCCAACGCCGAGGATTTCGACGCGCTGATCGTGCCTGGCGGGTTTGGCGCGGCGAAGAACCTGTCGAACTTTGCCAGCGCAGGCGCCGGTTGCAGCCTCAACCCGCAGGTATTGGCGCTGGCCGAAGCCTTTGTCGAAGCGGGCAAGCCGCTGGGACTGATCTGCATCTCGCCGGCCCTGGCCGCGAAGATCTATGGCCCGGGGGTGACCTGCACCATCGGCAACGATGCCGACACCGCCGCCGCGCTGGACAAGATGGGCGCCCACCACCAGGCATGCGCGGTGGACGATATCGTGGAAGACACCGCGCGCAAGCTGGTCAGCACTCCCGCCTATATGCTCGGCAAGAACATCAGCGAAGTCGCGTCAGGCATCAACAAGCTGGTGGATCGGGTGCTGGAGCTGACCCACGAAAACGACTAACCGGCCCGCATCAAGCGTGTGAGCAGGCGGTCGAGTGCGTTGGCGAACGCTTGCTTGTCCTTTTCCCCATGGGGCGGTGGACCACCGCCCATCTGACCTTGCTCGCGCAGATCGGTGAACAGGTTACGCACCGCCAGCCGCTCACTCATGTTCTGCGGGCTGAATTCCTTGCCGCGCGGGTCGAGAGCCGTCACGCCGTTCTTCACCAGGCGGTCAGCCAGGGGCACGTCGCTGCAGATCACCAGCTCACCGGGCACCGCGTGCTCCACCAGGTAGTCATCCGCCGCGTCCGGGCCGCTGGGCACCACGATCAGCTTAACGCAGGCGAAGGCCGGCTTGATCTGGCTCTGCCCGGCCACCAGCACCACCTCGAACTGACGCTTGAGGGCGAACTTCACCACCTGGTCCTTGGCCGCGCGCGGGCAGGCATCGGCGTCGATCCACACGCGCATGCTTATGCCGCCAGCCGGCGCTTGTCGGCGATCCGACTGCGGCCATACATCACCATAATCGCCAGGATCGCCACCACCTGCGCACTCAGCGAGTAGGCATCGGCGTGGATACCCAGCCAGTCGAAGTCAAAGAACGCCACCGGCCGCGTGCCGAAGATGCCGGCTTCCTGCAACGCCTTCACGCCGTGCCCGGCGAATACCACCGACAACGCACACAGCAGCGCCGCATTGATCCCGAAGAACAGCGCCAATGGCAGCTTCGCCGAACCGCGCAGGATCACCCACGCCAGGCCCACCAACAGCACCAGCGCCGTGGCGCCACCCCCCAGCACGGCGTTGTGCCCGGCCGGGCCGGCTTGCAACCACAGGGTTTCGTAGAACAGGATCACTTCGAACAGCTCGCGGTACACCGAGAAGAACGCCAGCAGCGCGAAGCCGAAACGGCCACCGCCGCCCACCAGGCTGCTCTTGATGTAGTCCTGCCAGGCCGCTGCGTGGCGCCGGTCATGCATCCACACGCCGAGCCACAGCACCATCACACTGGCAAACAACGCCGTGCAACCTTCGAGCAATTCGCGCTGGGCGCCGCTCACATCAATCACATAGGCCGCCAACGCCCAGGTGGCCAAGCCGGCCAACAAGGCCAGGCCCCAGCCGACGTGGACGCCGCGCACCGCCGATTCCTGGCCGGTGTTACGCAGGAAGGCGAGGACCGCCGCCAGCACCAGGATCGCTTCCAGACCTTCGCGCAGCAGGATCAGCAAGCCTGAGATAAAGCTCAACGACCAGCTCAGGCCATCGCCACCCAACAAGCCGGCAGATTCGGTGAGCTTGCCCTTGGCGGCGTCCAGGCGCTGCTGCACCTGTTCGAGCGGCAAGCCGTCCTGCAACGACTGCCGATAGGCCATCAGGGCCTTCTCGGTGTCTTTGCGCACGTTGGCGTTGACGTTGTCCAGGGAGCTTTCCACCAGCTCGAACCCTTCCAGATACGCCGCTACCGACAGGTCGTAGGCTTGCTCATGGTCACCGTTGCGGAACGCCGCAAGGCTCTTGTCGAGGGTCGCGGCGGTGTAGTCGAGCAACTGCGCCGGGCCACGCTTGACCTGCGGCGGCTGGGCACGCTGGGCGCGGAACGTCGCAGCAGCGGCCGGGCCGTTGGCGGCCAACACTTCATTGGGGGTCTGGCGGGCCAGGTCGGCGAGGTTGAACGGTTGCGCGCTCTTCGCGGCAGCCGGGTCGGCCGTGAAGCCGGCGATGTAGGTGGCCAGGTCCCAGCGCTGGCGGTCGTCCAGTTGGTCGGCGAA
Organism: Pseudomonas veronii; assembly: GCF_002028325.1. Taxonomy (NCBI): domain Bacteria; kingdom Pseudomonadati; phylum Pseudomonadota; class Gammaproteobacteria; order Pseudomonadales; family Pseudomonadaceae; genus Pseudomonas; species Pseudomonas veronii. The sequence continues at coordinate 6,600,556 of NZ_CP018420.1, forward strand.
GGACGGCATGTCCGTGCCTTCGACACCCAGGCCCAGCGTGTTGTAGATCGCATAGAGGCTCAGGCGGTCCAGGCGCTCCGCGTTCTGCAGGTTCGCCGGCGGCGGCGTCATGCCGACGCCCGCCGGGCCATCACCGGCGCCGGCCGTGCCGTGGCAGACCGAGCAGTGCTGGGCATACAGTGGTGCGCCGCGAGTCGGGTCGGGCGTAATCGCCGGGGCCTGGCTGACTTCATACGCCGCCGCCAGCTTGGCGCCCAACTGCCGGGACTGACGGGCCACGCTGGCACCATCCTGACGAGCGGTCACGGCCGCGACCAATTCATCGACCCCTTTGACCAATTCCGCGCGCTCGGGCTTGGACGGCAGCTCAGCCACCAGGCCCTGCAATACCCCCAGAAATTCCACCTGCTCACGGTATTCCGATTCATCGACGACCTTGCCCGCCGCTACCGTCGGCGGATAGTCCGCGCCGATGTAGTCCAGCAAATGCAGGGCTTTCGTGGCGCCCTCGGCAGGCGCGGCCAACAGATTGAAGCTGCACGACATCAACGCCGGCAATAGCAGCCAGGCGAGAAAACGGAAGGGGGCAGTCATGAACGAATCTCAAAGGGAAATACGAAGTAACACATTGTTGAGCTTTATGAGATTTGACTCAAGGTGTAAGTGATTTGTATTTTGAGTAACAGAGCAGATTGAGCTGTAGCAATGACGCCACGCCCGACGATTCTGCGCTGCCCCCAACGCGCACAGGCAACGCAAAAACAATGTGGGAGCGGGCTTGCTCGCGATAGCAGTGGGTCAGCCAACTGACTCGGTGACTGACACTCCACTATCGCGAGCAAGCCCGCTCCCACATTGTCGATCCGGTTTCTTCAGCCCGGTCCGGGTTCAAGCCGTCGCGCGATGCAAGCTGGCGAGGAAGCCCGCAGCCCCCACGAACAACCCGGCAAACGTGCGGTTCATGCGTTTTTGCTGCTTGGGCGTGCGCAACAGGCGCAAGACTTTCGACGCCAGGCCGGTATAGCCCGCCATCACGATCATATCGACGCTGATCATCGTCGCGCCGAGGATCAGGTATTGGATCAGCAGCGGCGCCTGCGGGTTCACGAACTGCGGCAGCACCGCGAGCATGAACACCAACGCTTTGGGGTTGCTGGCGTTGACCAGAAAGCCACGGAACATCATCGCCATCGGCTTGCCGATCGGCCGTACTGCGGCGTCATCGGTCATGTCCATGGGCAGCGCGCGCCATTGCTTGACGGCCAGGTACACCAGGTACGCCACGCCAAACCATTTGATCGCATAGAACGCGGTGGACGACGCCGCCAGAATGGCTCCCAAGCCGCCCGCGACCACGGCGATCTGCATCGCCAGGCCGATTTGCAGGCCGATGGCGTTCCAGTAGCCGCGCAGGAAACCGTATTGCAGGCCACTGGACATCGAGGCGATGGCGCCTGCGCCAGGAGAAAGGGAAATGATCCAACTAGCGAGGAAAAAAGCCAGCCATGTGTCGAGTGCCATTGCACACCTCAGCAGCGAGTTTGCGGTTGTGCCTTAAGCTAACGCTGCCGACCGAAGGCTGGCTATAGTTTTTTGCAAGATGTGAACGCTAGCGCTGGCCCGGGAGGACAGCACTGTCGCGCCAGCGGCGCACCGAGCGTTGGAAGAACAGGCTATTGGGCACCTGCACCGTCACGCCGCCGGTCCCCGCCTCTTCGACTTCGATCAGCGTGGTGTAAAGCAGGTTGATCGCCACTACCCGGCCTTTGACGCCGGGCTTGTCGACGGTGTCCACCAGCTCGACCACATCACCGAGGCGGAACGGCCCGACGGTGAAGATCAGGATCGCGCACAACAGGTTGGACAACACCGACCACATGGCGAAAAACGCCACCGCCGCCACCGCGACAAACCCCGACAACGCGGTCCACAACACCGTGGCGGACACGCCCAGGCGCTCCAGCACGAAGATCAGCGCACTGCCCATGATCAGCCAGCGCAAGCCGCCACGCAGCGGCATCAACAGCTGCGGCGGGAAGGGGTAGTGCTCACCGAGGCGGGTCAGGCCTTTGGCGACAAACCGCTGGGTCAGGTAGCCGGCCAGCAGGATCAGCAGGATTTGCACGCCGATCCACACGGGCGCGACCCATTGCGCCGGCAGCGGCAGTTGCAGCGCGTCCATCAGGACAGCGCCTCCAGCTCCGCTTGCAGGCTTTCGAGCAGTTCGAGGGCTTCCATCCAGCTTTCCTCCAACTGCCCTTCACGGACCTTGAGCTTGGCCTGCTCGGCCAGCAGATCGCGCAGTTCATCCTTGCGCGCGGCTTCGTACACGGCACTGTCGCCCAGGCTGGTTTCGATCTTGGCCAGGCGCTCGTGGACCTTGCCCAACTCCGCTTCCAACTTGTCGGCTTCGCGCTTGTGCGGCGCCAACTGCTGGCGCAGGGCGGCGGCGGCCTGGCGCTGGGCCTTCTTGTCGGTTTTGTCCGGGTTGACCGGGGTGTTGCTGGTCGGCGCGTTGCGCAGGCGGTATTCCGTCAGCCAGCGCGCGTAGTCGTCGAGGTCGCCGTCGAACTCTTCGACTTTGCCGTCGGCCACCAGCAGGAAGTTGTCGGTGGTGCTCTTGAGCAAGTGGCGATCGTGAGACACCACCAGTACCGCACCGCTGAACTCCTGCAAGGCCATGGTCAGCGCCAGGCGCATTTCCAGGTCGAGGTGGTTGGTCGGTTCGTCGAGCAGCAACAGGTTCGGCCGGTCCCAGGCGATCAACGCCAGGGCCAGGCGGGCTTTTTCGCCGCCGGAGAAATTCAGCACCGGCTCATCGATGCGCGCGCCACGGAAGTCGAAGCCGCCGAGGAAGTCGCGCAGGGGCTGCTCGCGTTCGGTCGGCGCCAGGCGCTGCAGGTGCAGCAACGGGCTGGCCTTGGCGTCCAGGGAGTCCAACTGATGCTGGGCGAAGTAGCCGACCACCAGGTTCTCGCCACGGGTCAGGCGCCCGGCCAGGGGTTGCAGCTCGCCCGACAGGTTCTTGATCAGCGTCGACTTGCCCGCGCCGTTCGGCCCGAGCAGGCCAATGCGCGCACCCGGCGTGAGTTGCAGCTTGACCTTCTCGAGGATGGTTTTCTCGCCATAGCCCAGGCGGGCATCGGACAGGTCGAGCAACGGGCTGGAGATCTTCACCGACTCGCGGAACACGAAATCGAAAGGCGAATCGACGTGGGCCGCCGACAGTTCTTCCATGCGCTCCAGCGCCTTGATCCGGCTCTGGGCCTGGCGGGCCTTGGTGGCCTGGGCCTTGAACCGGGCGATGTAGCTTTCCATGTGCGCGCGCTGCGCCTGCTGCTTCTCGAACGCCTGCTGTTGCTGGGCCAGGCGTTCGGCGCGGGCGCGTTCGAACGCGGTGTAGCCGCCACGGTAGAGGGTGATTTTCTTCTGTTCGACGTGGGCGATGTTGTCGACCACGGCGTCGAGGAAATCCCGGTCGTGGGAAATCAGCAACAAGGTGCCCTGGTAGCTCTTGAGGAAATCCTCCAGCCACAGGATCGCATCGAGGTCCAAGTGGTTGGTCGGTTCGTCGAGCAGTAACAGGTCCGAGGGGCACATCAGTGCCTGGGCCAGGTTCAGGCGCATGCGCCAGCCGCCGGAGAAGTCGGCGACCGGGCGGTCCATCTGTTCGTTGGTAAAGCCAAGGCCGGCGAGCATCTTGCGCGCACGGGCGTCGGCGGTGTAGCCGTCGGCGCTGTCCAGTTCCGCGTGCAGGCGGGCTTGAGCGGCGCCGTCCTGGGCTTTCTCGGCCGCGGCCAGGTCGTGTTGCACCTGGCGCAGACGCAGGTCGCCATCGAGCACGTAGTCGATCGCGATGCGGTCCAGGGTGTCGATCTCCTGGCGCATATGGGCGATGCGCCAGTCGGCCGGCAGCAAGCAGTCCCCGGAGTCCGGGGTCAGCTCACCCAGCAACAGGGCGAACAACGTGGATTTGCCGGCGCCGTTGGCACCGATCAGGCCGGCTTTGTGACCGGCGTGCAGGGTCAGCTCGGCGTCTTCGAGAAGACGTTGCGGGCCACGCTGTAATGTTAGGCTTTGAAGTCGGATCATAATGGCGGCGGAGTCTACCAGCTTCGTTGGCCGCTGGCTTGGGTGTGAATATGTGCGCTGACCTATGGAGCTTTGCCCTCTCGACTTACGCCCGCCCGGGCGTCGAGGCTGCGTGCCTGCGTGTGCAGGAACAAGGCGCGGATGTGTGCCTGTTGCTCTGCGGGGCGTGGCTGGAACAGCGGGGCGTGGCGCTGACGCGTGAACGCGCGCTGGCGCTGAGGCAAATCGCCGAGCCCTGGCAATCGCAGGTGGTTGAACCGTTGCGACAGGTACGCCGGCAATGGCGGGCCGTGGCGCAGCAGGATGCGCCCTTGGCGGCGTTACGGGAGCGGGTCAAAGCCCTGGAGCTGGACGCGGAACGCGAGTTGCTGGCGCGCCTGGAAGCGCTGGCAACGACATGGCTGACAGGCGAGGCGATGGGTCAACGATGGTTGGAAGGCCTGGCGGCTGAGGGAGCCGCCAACCTTGACCACGACGCGCTGCAGCAGCTGCGCGTCGCAGTCACCGGCACTTAGGAAGCGCTGGTTGGAGTGCTGTTGCTTGGCGCGACCGACGCAGGGGTGCTGGTCGATGCGCTTGGCGCTGCTGGGGTAGCAACCGATGCTGCCGGGGTGGCTGGCTTGGCCGGTGCTGGTTTTGCAGCAGCAGCTTTAGCCACTGGCTTGGCCGCTGGTTTCGCGGCAGCGGCTTTAACCACTGGCTTGGCGGCCGGTTTTGCAGCAGCGGCTTTAACCACTGGCTTGGCAGCTGGTTTGGCAGCAGCGGCTTTAACCACTGGCTTGGCAGCTGGTTTGGCAGCAGCGGCTTTAGCCACTGGCTTGGCAGCTGGTTTTGCAGCAGCGGCTTTAGCCACTGGCTTGGCGGCCGGTTTTGCAGCAGCGGCTTTAGCCACTGGCTTGGCGGCTGGTTTGGCAGCGGCCGTTTTGGCAACTGGCTTGGCAGCCGGTTTTACAGCAGCGGCTTTAGCGGCTGGCTTGGCGGCTGGTTTGGCAGCAACGGCTTTAGCCACTGGCTTGGCGGCTGGTTTTGCAGCAGCCGTTTTGGCAGCTGGCTTGGCGGCCGGTTTTGCAGCAGCGGTCTTGGCAACTGGCTTGGCAGCTGGTTTTGCAGCAACAGTCTTGGCAGCTGGCTTGGCGGCGGCCTTAGCCGGCGCTTTGGCGGCAACGGCTTTTGCCGGTGTACGAGCGCCCAGCACTTTCGATACAGCTTCCTTCACACGACCAACGCCCTGGGCCAGTTTCAGGCTTTCTTGAGCATCTTTTTTGAGTTGGGAAATGTAGGTGCGGGTTTCGGCTTGGCGATCCTTGAGGGCGTCCAGCAGGTCCTCAAGTTCTTTGACTGCGTCTTTGGCTTTGGCTTGAGCCTTGGCTTTGCCGGCAGTGGCGGCGTCTTGCAATTTGGTGCGGGACTTATGCAGTTTTTCTTGCGCTTTACCGCGTTGCTTTTCCAACTTGGCGAGCAGTTTTTCTGCATCAGCCAAGGCTTGGGAACACGCGCTTTCCAAATGTTCGAGCAGACTGCCCGAGAGTTGTTGGAGTAAGTGCAACGGGGTATTTACAGGCTTCTGTTTGGCCGACATGGTTTACCTCCTGGCTGACGTGGGTGCGGCTCATACTAGCCCTCTGCTCTTACCGCCGCTAGGGCATGTTGACAGTATCGTTTGCCTTGCGTTGCACCGTGCGAAAAATCTTATCGATATAACGAAAAACCACGCCACTTTTTACCCTCTCACACTGGCATAATCCGTCGCACTTTCGGCTGGAGAAGACCCATGTCGCGTTACCTTTTTCTTGCGCTTGGTTTGGCGATTTCCGTGGCCAATGCAAGCGAGCCAGCGTCATCCAAAACCACTGCCCCGGACGCGCACGACCTCGCGTACAGCCTGGGCGCCAGCCTCGGTGAGCGGCTGCGCCAGGAAGTCCCCGACCTGCAGATCCAGGCGTTGATCGAGGGTCTCAAGCAAGCCTATCAAGGTAAACCGCTGGCACTGGATAACGCGCGCATCGAACAACTCCTGGCGCAGCATGAAGCGCAGGACGAAGCCGATGCTCAGGCACCGCAAAGCGAAAAAGCACTGACGGCCGAACAGCAGTTTTTGACCCAGGAAAAAGCCGCGAGCGGCGTGCGCGAATTGGCCGATGGCGTTCTGCTCACGGAACTCACGCCCGGCAGCGGCAACAAGCCGTTGCCCAGTGATGAGGTTCAGGTGAAATACGTGGGGCGATTGCCCGATGGGACGGTGTTCGATCAAAGCACCCAGGCGCAATGGTTTCGTCTGGACAGTGTGATCAGCGGCTGGAGCAGTGCGCTGCAACAGATGCCGGTGGGCGCGAAGTGGCGCCTGGTGATTCCATCGGCACAGGCCTATGGCGCCGACGGTGCTGGCACGTTGATCCCGCCTTACACGCCTCTGGTATTCGAGATCGAATTGCTCGGCACCCGGCATTGATCCAATAAAAAACGGCGCGTCATACGCACCGTTTTTTTATCTCATCAGCAACGGTCAGGCCGGGGCGACAGCCACATCCCGGTGAGCATTGTGCAGCACTTCGATCAGGCAATCCTCCAACTCGAAACGCTCATGGAGCAGGCCGCCCAGCTCTTTGAATTTCTCGGCAACACACTTGCCGGCATCACACAGGTCATTGAACGCCAGCAGCTTCTCGGTGATCACATCGATGCGTGGGTAGAGGGTCTCGGCCAATTCAAGACCACGCTGATCGTCGAAGGCTTCCGCCTCCTTGGTCAACTGTTCGTAGACGCCGAAATGACCGGCAGACACGTAGTCCACCAAGACACCGCAAAACGCCTGCAGCGGCTTGCGATTCATCGCTAATGCTTCGGGCTTCTCGCCGAGAGCATCAAACGCCCGAACCAGTTCGTGGCGTGCCTTCAACCAGCTGTCGATCAGCTTGTGCACCCCACCCCAGCGTTCCTGAGCATTCTGACAACTTTCCAGCATGATGATCTCTCTTCCCTATAGGGGGCGCTGCCGCTGTGTGCCCGCGCAATACTTCAAAGATAAAGCGGCAGCCGGACAAAGCCGCATCTGACAACGGTTTCAATAACGCATGCGGGCCAGATTATGCCCGCATGACTATGGCTTCAAGGTACGCAGGAGAGAAAGTTCATACAAGTGTTTAATCCCGTCCTACAACTTGCGACCACTTTTCAGCGTGTCGACAGGCGCAAGCGTTGGCTGAATATCAGCCGTGAAAACTGCATGAAACCCAGGATCAACATCGCCACGAAAAACAACAGACTCCACTCCGGGAGGCTCAAATCGAACAGGGTCCAGGTGATTTCCACGCAGTCGACGGTACCGTTGAAGATCGAGCGCAGCGCCTGCGAGAACGACAGGTTTTCGAGCATGTACTGCAAACTGGGCCAACAATCGCCGGCCTGATCAGACGCAGTGTTCTGCAGCAACACCTGGCGCACCGCGGTAATTGCGCCTAGCGCGGCACAGCCCATGCTCACCAACCCGTACCCATAGATGCCGTAACGCTTGGGGTTATGAACAGCCGCGACCAGGTTGATCAACGTAAAGGTGGCGAGGAATAGCCGCTGAACCTGGCACAGAAAGCAGGGCCGCAGCAGCGCGCCATATTCCAGGTAGAAAGACGCACCCAACGTCAGCGCACCGGCCATGAACGCCAGGAAAAACAAGGAGCGTGAGGGGGCCAAAGACATTGTTTATCCGTACCGCGAGAGATAGGCCGTTACGGTAGAGGAAAGGCCTGACCCCTTTCAATACGCGTTAGAGCAGACGATTCCGTTAAAACGTAGGGACATCCCGCCAGAGCTTGGAGGACATAACCTGACGCAACGTAGGAATGTATTACGAACCCAGTTAAACCGAGTCTTTACACAGAACCCAAGGGTTGGCTGTCGGATGCATCCGAGCCAACCCTCGTACCTGTTCCTGCTTCAACCCCGCACCGGCGCGGGCAACGGTGAGGCGAGCAAACGGTTGTCCAGCAGGCCCAGGCCTTCCTGGAACAGCTGGTTGCTGCGCTCGGTGTCACCCAACTGGGCCAGCAGGCGTGCCAGTTCGGCACACGCCTCGGGGTTACGCTGCACCTGCAGGCTGCTTTCCAGATAGTCCCGCGCCTTGCCCCACAGACTGTTTTGCAGGCACAGGCGCCCGAGGGTCAACAGCAAGCTGGCATCACCGGGATGATCCTTGAGCCAGCCTTCGGCAAACTTCAACTGACGGGCCGGGTCACTGCCGCGCAACAGGCCATACAGGCGGATCAGGTGGCTGTCATACGCACGCTTGAGCGCGCCGCGCAGCACCTCTTCGGCCTTGGCATCGGCGCCCAGCTGGCGCAGTTGCTCGGCGTAGGCCAGCACCAACGGCGGCTCCTGGCGCTGGGCGGACGTCAGTTGCTGCCAGGCGCGCTCAAGCGCCTGCAACCCCGCTTCACCCTGCTCTTCACGCTGGGCGGCCAGGCTCAGGTTTTCACCCCAGGCGCGGCGCTCCAGCTCGGCCAATTCGCCGGCCGGCAATACTTTGTCCTTGCGCAGCTCAGGCAACAGACGAATCACCGACGACCAATCGCCCCGCTGCTGATGCAAGCGTTGCAACTGGCGCAGCACCTGGGCGTTATGCGGATGACGCTCGTGCATGGCCTGCAAGGTGGTCAGCGCGCCGTCGGTGTCGCCACGGTCCGTCTGCAATTGCGCATGGCTCAAGGCAATCGCCAGTTCGGCCTGGGGCTGTCGCTCGAGGGCGCGCTCCAGCAGTCCGTCGCACTCTTCATATCGCCCTTGCTCGTTTGCCGCCCGGGCCGCGCCAAGGTAATACAGCAGCGGCTGGCGTTCGGCTTCGGCGGCACGATGCAGATGGCGTTCGGCACTGGCCCAGCGGCCTTCGGCGAGGTCCATCTGGCCGTGCTCGATCGCGATCTGCACGCGACGGCTGCGGTTACGCCGCGACCATGGGTTGACCACGCCGCCCGAGGTGCTCAACAGGCTCAACAGCACACGAATCAGGTAGATCGCCAGGCCGATGACAAATACCGCCACCAGGGTAGCCCACAGGCTCGACTCGTAATGCAGCAGATGGGGATAGGTAATCAACACGTAGCCGGTGTGTTTCGAAATGCCCACGGCCAGCGCCAGGGCGACCGCAATCGCCAGCACCAGGATCACATAGAAACGCTTCATCGGCTCTACTCCTGGCTCGCCGGCGTGCCGGCCGAAGCCTTGGCTTCGTCGGCAGGCAAGTGACGACGTTCAAGGTATGCCTGCACGGCGGCCAGGCTGGCGGCCAGGTCCGGAGTCACGACCGAGACGGCCTTGGGCTCAAGCTCGGCGATACGCGCGAGCATCGCTTTGCTCTGCGGGTTGTCCTGGTTGAAGTTGTCCTGCAACACGCTGCGCGCTTCACCCAGCGAACGGCTGTACACCGCCGCCTCGCCATTGAGCGCAGCCCATTGCGCCTGCTCGAGGGCCAGGCTCAGGGCCAGGCGAACCTGGTTCAGGCCTTGGCCGGCGAGCAGTGGGCGAATGTTGTCATCGGGGTTGAAGTCGATGCGGAAGTAACGCGAGAGCTGCTCCCACCATTGGCTCAAGCGGTTTTCCGTATCGGTGGTCGGACGCCCATGGGATGTCGGCTCCTGAAGCTGGTACTCCGGCGCAATCGCCGCCAGTTGCACGACTTGATCGCGCAAGGCCGCCAATTGCAGGTAGAGCCCGGTACGGTCCGGTTGTTCGGTACTGCGCAACGCGGCAAGGCTCTTGGCCAATTGCTCGCGCGCGGCGTAGGAACCCGGATCGCTCTGCTCGCGAAGAATCTCGTCGGCGCCCTGGACCAGCGACTGCGCGCTGTTGATGTCCTGCAGGGCAGACAAGCGCAGGCTCGCCAGACGAATCAAGTGTTCGGCTTCTGCCAGGCGCCAGTCCTTGCGGCTGGCCCCGAGCACGGTTTCCAGGCGCTGGCCCAAACGCTGCTGGTCGCCCTGCAACTGGGCCAGCAAGCGGCGGCGCTCCTCCAGCTCGTCCGCGCCCGGCAGTTGCGCCAGGCGTGCAGCCAACTGTTGCTGGCTTTGCTTGAGGGTCTGGGACTGGTCGTCGAGGCTCTTTACCTGGCTCAGCTGTTGCTGGTTGCTGGCTTGCAGGGTGCGGACCTGCCAGATCCCCCACCCGCCGGCGACAACGCCCGCAGCACCCAGCAGCAAGGCGACGATTGCCAGGCCATTGCCACGGCGCGGCGCAGTGACCGGTGTCTGGCCCGGCGCATCGAGCGCGGGCTGAGCTTCATCTTTAGGCAAGGCTGTTTCGCTCACGTATCCATCCTTTGCGTATCAGAGAGTGGGAACGGAATGGCTCCGTAACGCCACTAACAAAGCCGCGGCACTCGCGCCGCGACAATCCACAACTTTTTCTGCGCCAGCCGCCCGCGCCATCTCATAGACTCGCGGGCTGGGCACGAACAACGGCAGCCGGGCCACCTGTGGCCAATCCGAACCGGCCAGGGCCTGCAGGTGCAAAAAACCCTGCCCACTGCTGACCACCAGGCCGTTCAAGCGTTCCAACTGGATGCGCTGCATCAGTACACCCGGGTCGTAGGCCGGAAGGAAACGGCGATACAACTCCAGATAGTCGACACTAGCACCTTGCTCGCGCAAACGCTCCGCCAGCAGCTCTCGCCCGCCCTCGCCGCGCAGGATCAGCACCCGCGCATCGGTGCGCGCAATGGCCTCGCGCAAGGCGGGCAAGGCCAGCAAGGCCTCGCTGTCGTCGCCGCTGGGCGGATAATGAACGTCCAGGCCGTGATCGGCCAGTACCTGGGCGGTGGCGGCACCCACGCTGAACCACGGCAACCGCGGCCAGTGTCGCTCCAGGCGTTGCACGCCAAGGCGCGCCGCCGGTTTGCTGACCACAATTACCGCGCAATAGCGGCCCAGGTCAGCCCAGACCGCCTGCTGCTCAGGCGTGACCGGCAAGGCTTCGATCTCCAGCAACGGCAGGCTGCTGCTGAAAATCCCGACATCCGACAACGACGCCGCCAACAGCGCAGACTCCTCGGCAGGCCGCGTCAGCAGCACACGCCAATCGGTCACTGCGGGCCGGCCTCGCCGTAGACTTTTTGCAGGATGGCACCGGCGCCCTGGTCCAGCAGCTCTTCGGCAACCTGGATCCCCAGCGCCGTCGCATCACGCTGCGGCCCGCGCACTTGCGCGGTGATCAAGTTGCCGCCTTCCGGGTCGCCCACCAGGCCACGCAGCCACAGGTTTTCGCCTTCGAGCACGGCGTAGCAGGCGATTGGCACCTGGCAGCCACCATTGAGGTGTTTGTTCAGGGCGCGTTCGGCGGTGACACGGACGTCGGTGTCGTGGTGGTCGAGCGGTTTGAGCAAGGCGTGGATTTCACTGTCGGCGGTGCGACATTCGATGCCCACTGCGCCCTGCCCGCCGGCGGGCAAGCTGTCTTCGACGCTGATGACCGAGGTGATGCGGTCCTCGAAGCCGAGCCGGATCAAACCGGCCGCCGCGAGGATGATCGCGTCATATTCACCGGCATCGAGCTTGGCCAGACGCGTGTTGACGTTGCCGCGCAGGAAGCGGATCTGCAGATCCGGGCGACGCGTCAGCAACTGGGCCTGACGACGCAGGCTGGAAGTGCCGACGATACTGCCCAACGGCAGCTCATCCAGGGACGCGTAGGTATTGGACACAAAGGCATCGCGCGGGTCTTCGCGCTCGCAGATGCAAAACAGGCCCAGGCCTTCGGGGAAGTCCATGGGCACGTCTTTCATCGAATGCACGGCGATGTCGGCTTCGTTTTCCAGCAGCGCGGTTTCCAGTTCCTTGACGAACAGACCCTTGCCGCCGATCTTCGACAGCGGCGAGTCGAGCAGCTTGTCGCCGCGACTGACCATGGGCACCAGGGATACCTGGAGCCCAGGGTGGGCCTGCTCGAGACGTGCTTTGACGTATTCGGCCTGCCACAAGGCCAGGGCGCTTTTACGGGTGGCGATGCGGATTTCGCGAGAGGACATGGATCAATCCGTACTGAATAGATACGGCAGATAATAACAGCTCAGGCAAATTCGCTTTGATTTGAATCAGCAAGTGCGGGGCCTCCCTGGCCACAGCGCACCGGGATCACGACTATAGACCGCGCTGCAGCCCGTGGACTAAAGCTGCTGCATCATCTTGCGCACGCCGGCGACATGGCGGCGGCTGACGATCAAAGCATCGCCGTTAAGCCCTTTCAGGAACAACTGAAAGTGCCCCAGGGGCGTGCGTTGCAGGCGCTCGATGCGCTCACGGGCCACCAGCGCGTTGCGGTGGATACGCACGAAACGGTCGCCGAATTCATCCTCAAGGGCCTTGAGCGGCTCATCGAGCAGCACTTCGCCAGACTCGTGACGCAGGGTCACGTACTTGTGATCGGCGATGAAGTACACCACCTGGCTCAGCGGGATCAGCTCGATACCCTTACGGGTGCGCGCGCTGATATGGCTGCGCGGCCCGTTACCGCTCTGGGCGGCGGGCTGGGTCAGGGCGGCGAGCTGGACGCGATTGGGGCGCTCGGCTTTTTTCAACGCCTTGAGCAACACCTCGGCAGTCACCGGCTTGGCCAGGAAGCTGACACCGCTGGCTTCCAGGGTTTCGGCAGGGAATTCTTCCTCGGCGGCACACAACACCACGGCCGGCGGCGATTCGCGCTCGCTCAGGCGGGCGGCGACTTGCAGGCCATCCAGGCCCGGCATGCGGATGTCGAGCAGCACCACATCCGGCTTGAGGCTGTCGATCAACGTCAACGCCTCCTCACCCGTGCTGGCGCTCGGTTCAAGGACTGTATAACCCTCGAGTTCGCTGAGCAGACGGCTCAGTCGCTCGCGGGCTTGGGGTTCGTCATCAACGATCAGGACATTCATATTGCGCTGGATTCCTGCGTGAGTCTCGCACAAGGATAGCGTAGACAGGTGCGGTGACTTGCGTCACAGCGATCCACGCTAAGACTAGCGCGAGCGGCAAAAAGTGCCCTGAGAGCGGCACTCATATTTATCCGGACCTGTTCAATAGCGCCCAAAACCTGCCGCCCTTGGGCATCGTCGTAGGGTTTGCTGATACACAATCCGAATACCCCCCTTGTTTAATGGTAGTCAGGGTTATGACCGCATCACCTGACTTTGGTGCATTCACACACTATCAGTCCAACTGTAGACGCTCGCCGAGACGACATTGCTCATTCGTCAAATATCGTTTCAATAAGCACCTCTGCCCAGTCTCTTCCCGGACGCGGTCGGCGGCAAGGCACTTAGCCATGCTTGGCACAAATAAAATGCCGACCACCCGCAGCACCGCCTCCACGGGCAACCCTGTTATTATCGTCGGCACACCTCCACGCCTCTTTTAAGCAGATCACGAGCGAATCCATGAGCACCGACAAGACCAACCAGTCCTGGGGCGGCCGCTTCAGTGAACCCGTCGACGCCTTCGTCGCCCGCTTCACCGCCTCCGTCACCTTCGACCAGCGCCTGTACCGCCACGACATCATGGGCTCGATCGCCCACGCCACGATGCTGGCCAAGGTCGGCGTGCTGACCGACGCCGAGCGCGACAGCATCATCGACGGCCTGACCACCATCCGCGGTGAGATCGAAGCCGGCACGTTCGACTGGCGCGTCGACCTGGAAGACGTGCACATGAACATCGAAGCCCGCCTCACCGATCGCATCGGCGTGACCGGCAAGAAACTGCACACCGGGCGCAGCCGTAACGACCAGGTGGCCACCGATATCCGCCTGTGGCTGCGTGACGAAATCGACCTGATCCTGGCCGAAATCACCCGCCTGCAAAAAGGTTTGCTGGAACAGGCCGAGCGTGAATCGGACACCATCATGCCCGGCTTCACCCACCTGCAGACCGCACAGCCGGTAACCTTCGGCCACCACCTGCTGGCCTGGTTCGAAATGCTCAGCCGCGACTACGAGCGCCTGGTGGACTGCCGCAAGCGCGCCAACCGCATGCCGTTGGGCAGCGCCGCGCTGGCGGGCACCACTTACCCGATCGACCGCGAGTACACCGCACAACTGCTGGGTTTTGACGCCGTGGGCGGCAACTCCCTGGACGGCGTGTCGGACCGCGACTTCGCCATCGAATTCTGCGCCGCCGCCAGTATCGCGATGATGCACCTGTCGCGCTTCTCCGAAGAACTGGTGCTGTGGACCAGCGCGCAATTCCAGTTCATCGACCTGCCCGACCGCTTCTGCACCGGCAGCTCGATCATGCCGCAAAAGAAAAACCCCGACGTGCCGGAGCTGGTACGTGGCAAGAGCGGCCGCGTATTCGGCGCGCTGATGGGCCTGCTGACCCTGATGAAAGGCCAACCCCTGGCCTACAACAAGGACAACCAGGAAGACAAGGAACCGCTGTTCGACGCCGCCGACACCCTGCGCGATTCGCTGCGTGCCTTTGCCGACATGATCCCGGCGATCAAGCCCAAGCACGCGATCATGCGTGAAGCGGCGCTACGTGGGTTCTCCACCGCGACCGACCTGGCGGACTACCTTGTGCGCCGTGGCCTGCCGTTCCGCGACTGCCACGAAATCGTCGGCCATGCCGTGAAGTACGGCGTGGAAAGCGGCAAGGACCTGGCGGAAATGAGCCTGGAAGAACTGCGCCAGTTCAGCGACCAGATCGAGCAGGACGTGTTTGCCGTGCTGACCCTGGAAGGTTCGGTGAATGCCCGCAACCACGTGGGCGGTACCGCGCCGGCCCAGGTCAAGGCCGCCGTCGTGCGCGGTCAGGTCCTGCTCGCCAGCCGCTAGGTCGAAAATGTGGGAGGGGGCTTGCTCCCTCCCACATTGATCACTTCTTCGCCGCCACCATCGCCATGAACGCCGGCATCGCCGCTTCCCTGTCCGCCGCCACCTTCAGGGCGTTAGGCATGGCGTGCAAACGCTCCAGCAATGCCTTGGCCGTCGGCAATTCAGCCAACAGGTCCAGGCCGAACAGCTTCTCGGCCACGCCGCAGGCGAGGTTCAGGCTGTACATGAAATACAGATCGGCAATCGTAAAGCTCTCCCCCGCAACGTAAGGCGCGAACTTGCCGTGCCGACCTAACGTCCCCACCCCCAGCAGCAACTCGGCCCGGGCTTTGTCCTTGATCGCCTCCGGCACCGGCATGCCGAAATACGCTTCGGCGAAACACGCGCGGGCGGGCAGCTCGATGTACAGCTCGATTTCCCTGCACAATGTCAGCACCTGAGCGCGCTGAAACGGTTCGGCCGGCAGCAGCGAGGGGCCCTCCTGGGTTTGCTCGATGTATTCGAGGATCACGCTGGTTTCGTTGATAAAGCCCTGTTTGACACCCAGCACCGGCACCTTGCCCCGCGGGCTGATCGCCAGGGCGGCGGGTGTTTGCCCGGCAAAAAAAGGCACCTCTTCGAATGCCAGGCCTTTCTCCAAGAGCGCCAGCTTGACCATGTTGTAGTAATTGCTGACCGAAAATCCGTAGAGCTTGAGCATCGCAAAGCCTCCAGGCCATGTGCGGGGTTGGCTGCATGAGTTATAGATCCGCCCGACCAACCTGGCTAGCAGCATCACCTGCCTGAATGGGGGTAGACTGGCGCCCTTTTCTTGAGGAGCCTGCCATGAGCGAGCCGACCGATATCGACAACGACGAAGAAGCGTTCACCGAAAGCACGCTGACCCAGGCCATCGAAAACCAGATCGAAAGCGACAATCCGCCCGCCGCCAAGGCCACGTTCAACAAGCTGACGCTGGTGGGTTACGAGCGCGAAGAGATTTTGAACATGATGGCCCATGTGCTGGCGGTGGAAATCGACAAGATGCTCGACGAAGACCGCGCCTTCGATACCCAATGGTATGAATCCGCCTTGCGCGCACTGCCCGAGCTGCCGCCTGAAAACGCCTGAAGCGAGCGCCCGTGTGGCCGGGAAGCCAGCTTCCTCGCCACAACACTGCGCCATATCAACAGCCGCGAGTTTCCCACTGGACAGCCCGCCAAAGTACGTTCACCTTAGGGCCTGCTAGCCTCTAACAAATTCTTAGAAAGTCTGGAGTCCCTATGTCGTATACCCCTGAGTTGGTTGCCGAACTGGAAATCCTTGCACTCTTCAACCTGGACAGCTCCCAGGAAGGTCTGAAAGTCCATCAGACTGCCGCACCGACTGCTATCGCCGCCGCCAAACGCCTGTTCGAGAAAAAACTGATCGACCAACCGGACGGCGGTTACCTGACCAGCCTTGGCCGGGACGCTGCAGAACAAGCCCAAACCCTGCTGACCATCCTGACCACCGCCGCAACCAAAGAAGCTGCCTGATTCCGGATACTGCCCATGGAGTCCGCCGCGGCGGATTCCGAGGGCATTGCCGTGAACCGGATAAAATTCTGACGCCAAAAACCGTTTCCCCTCTAAACCTCCTACGCTTCTGAATGTAAACTCCTACACGGCCGCCCATGTCGGGCCTTGCACGCCGCCGAGTTCGACATGACCCGCACCCATGAGATCCGCCCCGACCTGGACGAAGGCATCGACCGCAAGGTGCTGGCCCAACTGCGCGCGCGGTTCATGGCGCTTAACGCAGGGCGCATGGCCCGGGCCCTCGAAGGGCTGACGCCACGCCAGCAAAGCGTATTGACCCTGCTGCCGCTGTTTTTCCACGTCAATCACCCGCTGTTGCCCGGTTACGTGTCGGGCAGCACCCCGGCCGGGCTGTCGAATTTCGAACCCGACGCGCAGGCCCTGAACGAAGCCCAGCGCCTGACCCGTTCGTTCTCCTACAAACCGCGCCACGGCAACCCGCCACAGCCGATCCATGGGCTGTTCCTGATGGGCAGCCTCGGCACATTGGCCCAAGCCGACCAGAGCGACATGGACGTGTGGGTATGCCACGCCCCCGACCTGAGCGACAACGAACTGGTCGAGCTGCGCAAGAAATGCCAGTTACTGGAAGCCTGGGCCCAGAGCATGGGCGCCGAGGCGCACTTCTTCCTGATCGAGCCGAGCCGGTTTGTCTTGGGCGAACGCGACACGCAACTGAGCTCCGACGACTGCGGCACCACCCAGCATTATCTGTTGCTGGATGAGTTCTATCGCACCGCCATCTGGCTCGCCGGCCGCACACCGATCTGGTGGCTGGTGCCGGTGTATGAAGAAGTGCGCTACGCCGAGTTCACCCACACGCTGATTTCCAAACGCTTTATCCGCGCCGATGAAACCCTCGACCTCGGCCACCTGGCGCGCATCCCTCCCGGCGAGTTCATTGGCGCCGGGCTGTGGCAATTGTTCAAGGGCATCGAATCGCCCTACAAGTCGCTGCTCAAGCTGCTGCTGACCGAGGTCTACGCCAGCGAGCACCCGAACGTGCAGTGCCTGAGCCTGCGCTTCAAACGGGCGGTGTTCGCCAACCGGATGGACCTGGACGAGCTGGACCCTTACGTCGTGGTCTACCGGCGCATTGAGGAATACCTCAACGCGCGCAACGAGCCGGAACGCCTGGAACTGGTACGGCGCGCGCTGTACTTGAAGGTCAACCGCAAGCTCAGCGCCGGCCAGCGCACCGTCGGCTGGCAGCGCCTGTTGCTGGAACGCCTGGCCCATGAATGGGGTTGGGACCAGCGTCAACTGGCGCTGCTCGACAGCCGCAGCCAATGGAAAGTACGCCAGGTGGCCTCCGAGCGCCGCGCCCTGGTCAATGAGCTGAACTACAGCTATCGCTTCCTGACCCAGTTCGCCCGCACCGAACAGACCGTCAGCCTGATCAACAAGCGTGACCTCAATGTGCTTGGCCGTCGCTTGTACGCGGCGTTTGAACGCAAGGCCGGCAAGGTCGAATTCATCAACCCCGGCATCGCCCCGGACCTGGCCGAAGACACCCTGACCCTGGTGCAATCGGCCAACCGCAAGGAACCGGGCCAGCATCATTGGGGCCTGTACAACGGCAACCTCACCGCCCTGGAATCGGAGCACTTCGCGCCGATCAAGCGCAGCCGCGACCTGCTGGAAATGCTCACCTGGTGCCACCGCAACGGCGTGATCGACAGCAGCACGCGCCTGGCGCTGCACCCAGGCGTCAGCGACATGACCGAATTCGAACTGTTCAACCTGCTGGGCAGCCTGCAACAGACCATCGCCCTGCCCCTGGCCAGCGTCGATGAAGAGCGCCTGCTGCGCTCGGCGGTGCCGGAAGAAGTGCTGTTGCTGATCAACGTCGGCGTCGACCCGCTCAAGCACCATCGCGACCTGAACATCCTGATGACCACCGAGCGCACCGACTCCCTGAGTTACGCCGGCGTGCGCGAAAACCTGGTGCTGACCCTCGACCAGGTCACGCTCAACAGCTGGAACGAGGTGATGGTCAGCCGCTACGACGGCCCCCATGCCCTGCTCGACTGCCTGCGCGACTACCTCAACCAGTTGCCGTCGGACCACCTGCCACGCCTGCGGGTGCGCTGCTTCTGCCACAACCGCGCACAGTTCATTGCCCAGCGCGTGGAAGAAATCTTCGACACCGCGCAGAACCTGCTGCTGGGCCAGGGCAACCATCGCTACTTGCTGCAGGTGCAGCAGCACTATCACGTGATGGAGCTGATGCCCGGCCAGGCCACCCACGTCTCACTGGCGACCCAGGACGCGCTGATCGCCTACCTCAGCGAAGAACTGGCCAGCTACAGCCCGCTGCACTTGGACGCCATGGCCCTGGAAGACCACGACCTGGCGCTGCTGCTGCCGATGGGCATGGCCGAATGCGTGCAGGTGTTTTACCGGGTCAACGAAGGCTTCGCCGAGCTGTACGTGCTGGATGAGTTCAACGCGCTCTGGCAGCAACGCTTGCCGTTCCATGATGAACAGAGCCTGCTGGCGCCGTTGCAGCGTTTTCTGCAGTCGATCATCTATCGCCGGGACGCGCTGTCGCCCCTGGACCCGCAAGAACCGCTGGGCGCGGTGCAAACCTTGTATTACCAACTGTTGCCGTCGGGCAGCAATCGCGCACGCGGTATCGAGCCTCGGCCGGCACCGCAAAACCCGGCCAACAAGCCGTTTTATGACGTGCAGGCGATTATCGGCAAGGCGGCGCCGGGCCAGGTGGGGATCACCCTGTACTGCAATCAGCGGGAGTTTTCCGAACTGGAGTTTGGCGACCAGCTGTTTGCAGTGGTCGCCCGGGAGATCGTCGGGCAGCGCCGCGAAACCGAGCGCTACCGCTGCTATATCACTGATCTGGATCTCTCGGGCCTGCTCGGCGACGTACAAAGCCCGAGCAATCTGTACCTGCGTTACAAGGCCGAGCTGGAACAGGCGCTCAATGACGCGCTGAAGCAGATTTAAAGCGAAAAGGCGCCGCCGTCTTTGGGCTGACCTTCAACACTGAGCAGTTCGAGCTTGAGGGTCTTGCCGCCGGGTGCTGGCCAGTCGATGTGCTGGCCCACTTTCAGGCCGAGCAACGCGCTGCCCACCGGCGCCAGGATCGAAATCTTGCCCGCGTCGGCATTCGCATCCTTGGGGTAAACCAGGGTCAGGTGATAGTCCTTGCCGCTGCCTTGCTCGCGGCAATGCACGCTGGAGTTCATGGTCACGACGCTTGCAGGCACTTCATCGTGGCCAACCACTTCTTCGGCGCGGTCGAGTTCGTGCTGCAGGGCTTCTACACCTGGCGAATTCTCGCCGACACGGTCGATCAGTTGCTCAAGACGCTGCACGTCGAGACGGGTAAGAATGATGGAAGGTGCGGTCATGATTCAGGCAGACTCCTTTTTTCTGCACAAAAAAGCAAAACCCCGCCAGGAAAAGGCGGGGTTCTCACGGACCTCGATGAGTTGAGGTGTACCCGGACACTACCACAGCACCGCAAATAAACAAGACGGGCTCAAGGCCCGACTTTGCGCCGCTCAGCCTGGGCCACGATCACGCGTCGCCGCTGATCATCGGCGGAGCGCCATTCACGGATGTCTTCCACATGGCGAAAGCAGCCAAGGCAGACTTTTGCCTCGTCCAGCCGACACAAACTGATACAAGGTGATGGCACCGCCGGGCTGACATTACTGAACAACGGCCTGGGCGGACGCACGATTGCAGGCTGGCTCACAATCAATTCTCGTCGGGGTTCAGCTCATCGAAGCCGAGCTCGACGCCGGCTTGTTCCTGAACCAGCCGCGCGAGCATTTCGCTGAGCAGCTCATCGCTGGTATCGCACTGCCAATTGCGGTCTTCTTCGTTGTAATCGAAGTGAAAACCACCGGAACGTGCCGCCAGCCACAGTTGGCGCAGCGGTTCCTGACGACTGAAGATCAGTTGAGTGCCGTTCTCGAACTTGACGGTCAGCACCCCGGCCGAGCTTTCCAGGTCCACATCCAGGCCGCTGTCGTCGAAAATATCTTCCAGCGCGTTCTGGGTCGAATCCACCAGGTCGTGAAAACGGGCTTCGGTCAAACTCATTGCGGCAACCTCAAAAGTGTCTGGTTTTGCTCAAGCGCCGCACGATACGGACGCGCTCCGCCGATTGCAAAGGATACCGAGTTCATTACCGATGGCGGTAAGAAATATCCCTGACTAGCGTAGCCAGCTTCGCAGTTATGTCGGCAAACCCCCGCCGGACGGGTATTCCGGCGCATAGGCAAGCTGGCGGGTGGTCGGTATACTCGGGCGCAATTAATGCATATTCAAGGATTTCGCCATGAAGCGCCTGATCTCTTCCCTTGCTGCGCTCGTCGCGGTCGCTTGCCTCGTTAGTGCCTGTGGTCAAAAAGGCCCGCTGTATCTGCCCGATGACAGCAAAGACCCGAATGAACAGGCGCAATCGTCGCAAAAGCCTGCCAAAGCGCATAAGCACGACACTTACTAAGGGAACCCCATGGACGCTTTTAACTACCGGAACGGCGAGCTGTTCGCGGAAGGCGTGGCGCTGTCCGCAATTGCCGAGCGCTTTGGCACCCCGACCTATGTGTACTCGCGCGCGCATATCGAAGCCCAATATCGCTCTTTCACCGACCCGTTGAACGGCGTGCCGCACCTGGTGTGCTACGCGGTCAAGGCCAACTCCAACCTGGGCGTGCTCAATGTCCTGGCGCGTCTGGGCGCCGGTTTCGACATCGTCTCCCGCGGCGAGCTGGAACGTGTCCTGGCGGCTGGCGGCCAGGCTGACAAGATCGTCTTCTCCGGCGTCGGCAAGAGCCGCGAAGACATGCGCCGTGCCCTGGAAGTCGGCGTGCATTGCTTCAACGTCGAATCCACCGACGAGCTGGAGCGCCTGCAAGTGGTCGCCGCCGAGATGGGCGTTCGCGCGCCGATTTCCCTGCGCGTCAACCCGGACGTCGACGCTGGCACCCACCCGTACATTTCCACCGGTCTGAAAGAGAACAAGTTCGGCATCGCCATCGCCGACGCCGAGGACGTGTACATCCGCGCCGCCCAATTGCCGAACCTGGAAGTGCTGGGTGTCGACTGCCATATCGGCTCGCAACTGACCACCCTGCCGCCGTTCCTGGATGCCCTCGACCGTCTGCTGGCGCTGACCGACCGCCTCGGCGAGTGCGGCATCTACCTGCAGCACATCGACCTCGGTGGCGGCGTGGGCGTGCAGTACCGCGATGAAGAGCCGCCGCTGATCGGCGACTACATCAAGGCCGTGCGCGAACGCCTGGAAGGCCGCGACCTGACGCTGATGTTCGAGCCGGGCCGCTACATCGTCGCCAATGCCGGCGTGCTGCTGACCCAGGTCGAGTACCTCAAGCACACCGAATACAAGGATTTCGCCATCGTCGATGCGGCGATGAACGACCTGATCCGCCCGGCGCTGTACCAGGCCTGGATGAATGTCACCGCCGTAACGCCTCGCGACAGCGCAGCGCGCGCCTATGACGTCGTCGGCCCGATCTGCGAAACCGGCGACTTCCTGGCCAAGGATCGTCAGTTGGCCCTGGAAGAAGGCGACCTGCTGGCCATTCATTCGGCTGGTGCCTACGGGTTTGTCATGAGTTCCAACTACAACACCCGCGGGCGTGCCGCCGAGGTGTTGGTGGACGGTGATCAAGCGTTTGAAGTGCGTCGCCGCGAGACGGTAGCCGAGTTGTATGCTGGCGAAAGCCTGCTGCCGGAGTAAGCCATGCTGCTGCGTTTTACCAAGATGCACGGGCTGGGCAATGACTTCATGGTCCTTGACCTGGTCAGCCAGCACGCGCACATCCTGCCCAAGCACGCCAAACAGTGGGGCGACCGTCATACCGGCATCGGCTTCGACCAGTTGCTGATCGTTGAGGCGCCGAGCAACCCGGAGGTGGATTTCCGTTACCGGATCTTCAACTCCGACGGTTCCGAAGTGGAACAGTGCGGCAACGGTGCGCGCTGCTTCGCCCGCTTTGTGCTGGACAAGCGCCTGACCGCCAAGCGGCAGATTCGCGTCGAGACCAAGAGCGGCGTGATCGAGCTGGATGTCCGCAGCGACGGCCAGATCAGCGTCAACATGGGCGCGCCACGCCTGGTGCCGGCGGATATTCCGTTCCAGGCTGCCGAGCAGGCCCCCAGTTATACCGTCGTTGTGGACGGCCAGGCTGTCGAACTGGCGGCGGTGTCCATGGGCAACCCCCATGCGGTGCTGCGGGTCGACGACATCAATAATGCGCCGGTGCACGAGCTGGGGCCGAAGATCGAACATCACCCGCGCTTTCCGGCACGGGTCAATGTGGGCTTCCTGCAGGTGATCGACCGCTCCCGCGCGCAATTGCGCGTAT
The DNA here is from genome assembly GCF_002028325.1 of Pseudomonas veronii. Lineage (NCBI taxonomy): Bacteria > Pseudomonadati > Pseudomonadota > Gammaproteobacteria > Pseudomonadales > Pseudomonadaceae > Pseudomonas > Pseudomonas veronii. Next base: position 6,623,361 of record NZ_CP018420.1, read on the forward strand.
GGGAACGCGGCGCCGGCGAAACCCAGGCCTGCGGCACCGGTGCTTGCGCCGCTGCCGTGGCCGCGATCAGCCAGGGGTGGATGGATTCGCCGCTGCTGATCGACCTGCCCGGCGGACGTTTGTCCATCGAATGGGCAGGCCCCGGCCACCCGGTGATGATGACCGGGCCGGCCACGCGCGTATACGAAGGACAGGTCCGTCTATGAGTGAGCCAAGCAAATGACCGATAAGCCTCAAGTACCCGCACAAGCATCCCCGAGCGAAAGTCTGGAGGCCGCTGCCGTCGCGGCGTACCTTGAGGCTAACCCGGACTTCTTCGTCGAACACGAAGAACTGCTGCCGGCCCTGCGCATTCCCCACCAGCGTGGCGATACCGTGTCGCTGGTGGAGCGGCAGATGAAGATCCTGCGCGAGCGCAACATCGAAATGCGCCATCGGCTCTCGCACTTGATGGACGTCGCCCGCGATAACGACCGCCTGTTCGACAAGACCCGTCGCCTGATTCTGACGCTGATGGACGCCACCAGCCTGGAAGAAACGGTGATCGCCGTGGAAGACAGTCTGCGCCAGGACTTCCAGGTGCCCTTCGTCAGCCTGATCCTGTTCAGCGACAACCCGATGCCGGTCGGGCGCTGGGTCAGCGGCGGCGAAGCGCAAACGGCGATCGGCGGCCTGCTTTCCGAAGGCAAGACCATCAGCGGCACCTTGCGCGAGCATGAACTGGACTTTTTGTTTGGCGCCGAGCAGCGCAAGCAGATCGGTTCGACCGCCGTGGTCGCCCTCAGCCATCAAGGCCTGCATGGGGTACTGGCCATCGCCAGCCGTGATCCTGCGCACTACAAAAGTTCGGTGGGCACGTTGTTCCTGACCTACATCGCCGAAGTGCTGGGCCGCGTATTACCGCGCTTCACCACCGCCCTGCGCGCGGTGCGCTGACCATGGAACGGCAACTGGACGCTTACTGCGCACACCTGCGCAGCGAGCGCCAGGTGTCGCCCCACACCCTGGAAGCCTACCGACGGGACTTGAACAAGGTCCTGGCCTACTGCGAAAAGCAGCAGATCCCCAGCTGGAAGGCCTTGGACATCCAGGGCCTGCGCAGCCTGATCGCGCGCCTGCACCAGCAGGGCCAATCTTCGCGCAGCCTGGCGCGCCTGCTGTCGGCGGTGCGCGGCCTGTATCACTACCTCAACCGCGAAGGCCTGTGCGATCACGACCCGGCCAATGGGCTGGCCCCGCCCAAGGGCGAGCGGCGGCTGCCCAAGACCCTCGACACCGACCGCGCCCTGCAATTGCTCGATGGGGCCGTCGAGGACGACTTCCTGGCCCATCGCGACCAGGCGATCCTGGAGCTGTTCTATTCTTCGGGCCTGCGCCTGTCGGAACTGACCGGGCTGAACCTCGATCAGCTCGACCTCGCCGACGGCCTGGTGCAAGTGCTCGGCAAAGGCAGCAAGACCCGCGTGCTGCCGGTGGGCAGGAAGGCCCGGGAAGCGCTGCAACTGTGGCTGCCCCTGCGCGCACTGACCAACCCGGCGGACGACGCCGTATTCGTCAGCCAGCAGGGCCGGCGCCTGGGGCCGCGGGCGATTCAACTGCGGGTCAAGGCGGCCGGCGAGCGCGAGCTGGGGCAGAACCTGCATCCGCACATGCTGCGGCACTCGTTTGCCAGCCATTTGCTGGAGTCGTCCCAAGACCTGCGCGCGGTGCAGGAACTGCTCGGCCACTCTGATATCAAGACGACACAGATCTACACCCACCTGGACTTCCAACACCTGGCAACGGTGTACGACAGCGCCCATCCACGGGCCAAACGCATCAAGGGCGGCGACTCATGAGTATCAAGCTGATCACCTTCGACCTCGACGACACCCTCTGGGACAACGTCCCCGTCATCATCAGCGCCGAAGCGTCGATGCGCGAATGGCTGGCCACCCATGCCGCCAAGGTCGGCGAACTGCCCCTGGAACATTTCGCCAGCCTTCGCCAGCAGGTGCTGGAACGCCATCCCGAACTCAAGCACCGCATCAGCATGCTGCGCCACCGCGTACTGATGCACGCGTTTGAAGAGGCCGGTTATCCACAACCTGAAGCGACGGAAATGGCCGATGTGTGCTTTGAAGCGTTCATTCATGCGCGCCACCAGCTCACCGTATTCCCCGAAGCCGAGCCGATGCTGCAAGCGCTGCGCAAACACTTCCTGCTGGGCGTGATCACCAACGGTAACGCTGACGTACAGCGCGTCGGGTTGGCGGACTACTTCCACTTCGCGTTGCGCGCCGAAGACATCGGCATCGCCAAGCCGGATGCACGGTTGTTTCAGGAAGCGCTGCAACGGGGCGGGGTGGACGCCAGCGCGGCGGTGCATATCGGCGATCATCCCGGTGACGACATCGCCGGAGCGCAACAGGCGGGGCTGCGTGCCGTGTGGTTCAACCCGACAGGCAAGGTCTGGGAAGGGGATAAACTCCCGGATGCGCAGATTCGCAGCCTGACGGAACTGCCTCCGCTGCTCAAAAGCTGGCAGTAAGTGGGAGGGGGCTTGCCTCCCCTACATTGGCAGGCGGTGAGCCGTAGGAATTTGTTTCAGGCATGAAAAAGCCCGCAGCGACGGCGGGCTTTTCCAGCAAGCCAGAAGCAGACCTCAGATAGGTCGGCTGCCGTACTTGTTATCCGGCTTCTTGGGTGGATCTGCCACCACGTTGGCCTCGACTTCCTGCACTTTGCCGCCTTTAGCGAGGAATTCCTCCATCGCACGGGCCAGCGCGTCGCGCTCTTTGTTCTTGGCTTCAACACTTGGCAGCTCATCGACCGAAACAGCGGCCTTGGCTTTGCCTTTGGCAGCCGGAACAGGAACGTCATCGCCACCGTCGTCGTCAGCAACGTCTTCCGCTGCCGCCTCAAGACCTTCTTCGGTGTCGTCTTCGTCGCCTACTTCCAGTTCGTCGTTTTCCAGATCATCGTCGCTCATGTTCTACCTCATGACTTGCGAAAAGCAGATTAGTTATAGCCCAGCTTCACCATCTGTCGAAGGTCGCCGGAAAAAAATCAACATCCACCGGATAACCAGTGGCTTATGCCCCATCACCGTGCAAAGTGGCGAGGACTTTACGAGCACCGCCATGATCACGGTGCTCGCCCAGATAAACACCTTGCCAGGTCCCCATCGCCAAGCGGCCGGCCTTGACCGGCAAACTCAGCTGGCAACCCAGGAGACTGGCCTTGAAGTGCGCCGGCAGATCGTCCGGGCCTTCGTCGTTGTGTTCGAACCCGGCTCGGCCTTGCGGCACCAGCGAGTTGAAAAAACGCTCGAAGTCACGACGAACCGCCGGATCGGCATTCTCGTTGATGGTCAACGAGGCCGAGGTATGCTGCAACCACAGATGCAACAGGCCCACGCGACACGCCTTCAATTCAGGCAAGCCGGCAAGCAACTCGTCGGTTACCAGGTGAAAGCCCCGGGGCTTGGCCCGCAGGGTAATCAGGGTCTGTTGCCACATACAGTTCTCCGCCCATCGGCGCGCATTCTAGCGCGCTCAGGGAAAAAACAAAGTGCCGAATACGCCTACATGCCTGTAAGACATTCGCACCCGGAAAAGCGCGGTGTGCGCGCCATCACACATGCGACGCAAAAAACCGGCACCCCGTGTCCTGACTGACAAATGCCAGACAAAAAAATGCCCGGCAAGCCGGGCATGTTTTTTTCGCCTACTTACAAGTTGTAGCCGCGTTCGTTGTGTTGTGCCAGGTCGAGGCCGACAGCCTCTTCTTCGTCGGTAACCCGCAGGCCCATGACCATATCCAGCACCTTGAGGATGATGAAGGTCACGATGGCGGTGTAGATCACAGTGAAGCCGACGCCTTTGCACTGAATCCAGACTTGGGCCGCCACGTCAGTCACGGTGCCGAAGCCGCCCAGGGCTGGGGCTGCGAAAACGCCCGTGAGGATCGCACCGACGATGCCACCGATACCGTGTACGCCGAACGCGTCCAGGGAGTCGTCGTAGCCCAGCTTGCGCTTGAGGCTGGTGGCGCAGAAGAAGCAAATCACACCGGCAACCAGGCCGATCACCAGAGCGCCCATCGGGCCCACGGTGCCTGCCGCAGGCGTGACGGCGACCAGGCCAGCCACCACACCCGAGGCGATGCCCAGGGCACTTGGCTTACCGTGGGTGATCCACTCGGCGAACATCCAGCCCAGCGCCGCAGCAGCTGTAGCGATCTGGGTCACCAGCATCGCCATACCGGCAGTGCCGTTGGCCGCAGCAGCGGAGCCGGCGTTGAAGCCGAACCAACCGACCCACAGCATGGCCGCACCGATCAAGGTGTAACCCAGGTTGTGAGGGGCCATCGGGGTAGTCGGGTAGCCTTTACGCTTGCCAAGCACGATGCACGCCACCAGACCAGCCACACCCGCGTTGATATGCACCACGGTGCCACCAGCGAAGTCCAGCACGCCCCAGTCCCACAGCAGGCCGCCATTGCCGCTCCAGACCATGTGTGCGATCGGCGCGTAAACCAGGGTGAACCAGATAGCCATGAAGATCAGCATCGCGGAGAACTTCATGCGCTCGGCGAACGCACCGACGATCAGCGCCGGGGTGATGATGGCGAAGGTCATCTGGAAGGTGACGAACACCGCTTCCGGAAACAGCGCCGCAGGCCCGGTGATGCTGGCCGGGGTTACGCCCGCCAGGAACGCCTTGCCCATGCCGCCAAAGAAGGAGTTGAAGTTTACAACGCCCTGCTCCATGCCGGTCGTGTCAAACGCGATGCTGTAACCGTAGATGACCCACAGAATGCTGATCAGGCCAGTGATGGCAAAACACTGCATCATCACCGACAGAATGTTTTTCGAGCGAACCATACCGCCGTAGAACAGCGCCAGGCCGGGAATGGTCATGAATAGCACCAGCGCGGTGGATGTAAGCATCCACGCGGTGTCGCCGGAATTGAGGACTGGAGCAGCCACTTCGTCTGCCGCCATGGCCAGGCTTGGCATTACGATGGACAACAGGGCTCCGAGCCCTGCGAATTTACGCAGAGTCATATTGTTTTCTCCTGGGGCGTTAGGTTTGGCGGCTTAGATTGCGTCGGTATCGGTTTCGCCGGTACGGATGCGAATAGCCTGTTCCAGATTGACCACAAAGATCTTGCCGTCACCGATCTTGCCGGTGTTGGCGGCCTTGGTTATCGCCTCGATAACCCGATCAAGATCCTTGTCGTCAATGGCGACATCAATCTTCACCTTCGGCAGGAAATCAACCACGTATTCCGCGCCGCGATACAGCTCGGTGTGACCCTTCTGCCGCCCGAAGCCTTTGACCTCAGTAACGGTAATGCCCTGCACGCCGATTTCGGACAACGACTCGCGTACATCGTCCAACTTGAACGGCTTGATGATGGCAGTGACTAGCTTCATGAAAACTCTCTCCCGAATTGGTGGACTTGCCCCAGGAAAACAAACCCGTCTCAAGTCTAAGCGCAGCGCCTGGCTTTGTAACGCGTCGTCGCAAGAGCAGTTGCCATTGCGACGCCAGCGAACCACTGGTGACGAACCTGTACCCCTGATCCGTCGGCGCACTGCATTCGTCACAGCGACTGCATCAGTGCATGGGTCATGTTCGTCTAAGCAGAAACCTTGCCAGCTCCGTAAAAACCACTGAAATCAGTCCCTTGCCCACTTATGCCCACCTGCGGGGCTTTTTGGCGGGGTGATTGCGCACGAAAACGGTGCGCTACCGCCCGACACCCTGCGCGAAAAGCGTGCGCCCGAGGTCGTGGAAATGACTATAGACGCTGCGTGATACACTGCCCGCCAACAGTTTTCCGGAATATTTCCCATGCTCGCGCCCAAAGACCTCCTCGACGCCCTGAGCGGCCATGCCTCCCGCCTGTTCAGCGGCGAGACCCCGCTGCCCCGCAATGAAATCGAAAGCCAGTTCAAGGCCTTGCTGCAAAGCGGCTTCAGCAAGCTCGACCTGGTCAGCCGGGAAGAATTCGACAGCCAAATGGTGGTGCTGGCCCGCACCCGAGCACGCCTGGAAAGCCTGGAGGCGAAAGTGGCGGAGCTGGAAGCGCGGTTGACCCCGGCAGCCTCTGAATAACCCCCGACCAATGTAGGAGCTGGCTTGCCTGCGATGGAATCACCTCGGTCCCTCTGATACGCCTGACCGCCCCTATCGCACGCAAACCAGCGCCCCCACTTGTTCTGCGTCACTCTGCGGATACGTTCTGTAAAACCTCCCGCGTCCCGCTCCACCCCACCTCGTCTACCCTTGAAAAACCGCAGGAAGCGGCCCGCCCTTTCAAGGAATGAGCATGTCCCTCGCCATCGTCCACAGTCGCGCCCAGATCGGCGTCGAAGCCCCTGCCGTCAGCGTCGAAGTACACATGGCCAATGGTCTGCCATCGCTCACCCTGGTGGGTTTGCCGGAAACCGCCGTCAAGGAAAGCAAGGACCGCGTGCGCAGTGCCATCCTCAACTCCGCGCTGCAATACCCGTCCCGCCGCATCACCCTCAACCTCGCGCCCGCCGACCTGCCCAAGGACGGCGGGCGTTTTGACCTGGCGATAGCCCTCGGGATTCTCGCGGCGAGCGTGCAGGTGCCGACGCAGATGCTCGACGACGTGGAATGCCTGGGGGAATTGGCGCTATCGGGCGAGGTACGCGCAGTGAAAGGTGTGTTGCCGGCAGCGCTCGCGGCGCGCAAGGCCGGGCGCAGCGTGATCGTGCCCCGGGCGAATGCCGAAGAGGCCTGCCTGGCATCGGGGTTGAAGGTGATTGCGGTGGACCACCTGCTACAGGTGGTGGCGCACCTGAATGGGCATGTGCCGATCGAGCCCTTCAAGTCCGACGGTTTGCTGTACTTGAACAAACCTTACCCGGACCTCAGCGAAGTCCAGGGCCAACTCGCCGCCAAACGCGCATTGCTGATCGCTGCGGCAGGCGCGCATAACCTGTTGTTCAGCGGCCCGCCCGGCACCGGCAAGACCTTGCTCGCCAGCCGCCTGCCGGGTTTGCTGCCGCCGCTGAGTGAGCACGAAGCGCTGGAAGTGGCAGCGATTCAATCAGTGGTCAGCCTGGCGCCCCTGAGTCATTGGCCCCATCGGCCGTTTCGCCAGCCGCACCATTCGGCCTCCGGCCCGGCGCTGGTGGGTGGAGGGTCAAAGCCGCAACCGGGGGAAATCACCTTGGCCCACCATGGCGTGCTGTTCCTGGATGAGCTGCCGGAGTTTGATCGCAAGGTGCTCGAGGTTTTGCGCGAGCCACTGGAGTCGGGGCATATCGTGATCTCCCGCGCCCGCGACCGCGTGAGTTTCCCGGCGCGCTTTCAACTGGTCGCCGCAATGAACCCCTGCCCTTGCGGTTACATGGGCGACCCCAGCGCGCGCTGTCGCTGTACGCCGGAGCAGGTCCAGCGCTATCGCAACAAACTCTCCGGGCCGTTGCTGGACCGGATCGACCTGCACCTGACCGTCGCTCGCGAAATCACCGCGCTGAACCCGGCCCCGCAGCCCGGCGACAACACGTCCACCGCCTCGGCACTGGTAGCCCAGGCCCGGGACCGCCAGCAACAGCGCCAGGGCTGCGCCAATGCGTTCCTCGACCTACCGGGGTTGCGCCAGCATTGCGCGCTGTCGAGGCCGGATGAAGCCTGGCTGGAAAGCGCCTGCGAGCGCCTGACCCTGTCCCTTCGCGCAGCCCACCGCCTGCTCAAGGTCGCCCGCACGCTGGCGGATCTGGAACACACAGACAGCATCCGCCGCAGCCACATCGCCGAAGCCCTGCAATACCGCCCCTCAGCCTCCAGTCAGGTCGACAGCGCCAACGTTTAGAAGGGAAAAGTCAGCGATAAACCGGGTGTCGGCGGCACAGCGCAATCACCTGTTCACGCACCTGCAGCGCAACGCTATCGCTCTCCCCACGTTGCAGGGCGTCCAGGACATCGCACAGCCAAGCGGCCAGTTGCTCGCACTCGAACACGCCGAAACCGCGGGTGGTGACGGCCGGCGTGCCGATGCGCAGCCCCGAGGTGACAAAGGGGGAGCGCGGATCGTTGGGCACCGAATTCTTGTTGGCGGTGATGCCGGCGTTGCTCAAGGCCGCATCGGCGTCTTTGCCGGTGTAAGGCCGGTCGGACAGGTCGATCAACATCATGTGGTTATCGGTGCCACCCGAGACAATCCTGTAACCGCGCCGCTGCAACACGGCCGCCATGGCCCGGGCATTGACCACGACCTGGGCCTGGTAGGTTTTGAACTCGGGCCTCAAGGCTTCCTTGAAGGCCACCGCCTTGGCGGCAATCTGATGCATCAACGGCCCACCCTGAACACCCGGGAACACCGCCGAATCGAGCTTTTTGTAAAACGCTGCGTCCTGGCCCTTGGACAAAATCAACCCGCCTCGCGGGCCACGCAAGGTCTTGTGCGTGGTGCTGGTGACCACATGGGCGTGCGGCAACGGGTCCGGGTACTCGCCAGCGGCGACCAAGCCGGCGACGTGAGCCATGTCGACCCAGAAAATCGCACCGACCTTGTCGGCAATCGCCCGCATGCGCGCCCAGTCTTTGTACCGCGAGTAGGCCGAAAACCCGCCGATCAGCATCTTCGGCCGCGTTTCCACAGCGATGCGCTCCATCTCGTCGTAGTCGAGCAAGCCCGTCTGCGGGTCGAGCCCGTAAGGCACGATGTGGTAATGCCGGCCCGAGAAGTTGGAGGGATTGCCGTGGGTCAGGTGCCCACCCTGGGCCAGGTTCATGCCCATCACCGTATCGCCGGGGTTGATCAAGGCCAGGAACACCGCGGCGTTTGCCTGGGCGCCCGCATGGGGCTGCACGTTGGCGTAATCGCAGTCGAACAGGGCCTTGACCCGTTCGATGGCCAGGCGCTCGGCCACATCGACGTATTCGCAGCCGCTGTAGTAGCGCTTGCCGGGGTAGCCCTCGGCGTATTTGTTGGTCAGTACCGTGCTCTGGAGGCTCATGACCAGCGGGCTGGCGTAGTTTTCGGAAGCGATCAGCTCGACATGGTCTTCCTGACGGCGCTCCTCGTTATGAATCGCCTCACACAGCTGCGGGTCGAAGCTTTCAAGTGTCAATGTTGAGTCGTACATGATGAACAGGTCCTTGCTAAAAAAGTCAGGTCGTTGACGGTTGATCGGCGCTCGGCCAGTAGTAGTCATCCGGCATGGCGCGGGCGCCGAAGATGGCCTGGCCGACGCGGACAACGGTCGCGCCTTCCTCGATGGCGATCTCGAAATCCCCGGACATGCCCATCGACAATTCCTCCAGGCTGACGCCCGCCGGGGCGTGATCGCGCAGGCGCTCGCGCAGTTCGCGCAGCCGCACAAAGCACGGGCGCACGCGGGCCACATCGGCCGAAAACAGCGCCAGCGTCATCAGCCCGCGAACACGCAAGGCCGGGAACGCTGGCAGGGCCTGCAGAAAACCCGCGACGGCGTGCGGCTCCAGGCCGTATTTGCTGGCTTCCCCGGAGGTATTCACCTGCACGAACACATCCAGTTGGCGCCCTTCGATCTGCAGGCGACGATCCAGCGCCTCGGCCACTCGCAGGCTGTCCAGCGCCTGGAACTCACTGGCAAAGCGCGCGACCTGCTTGGCTTTGTTGGTTTGCAGGTGGCCGATCACCGACCACTGCAGATCGGCCAGATCGCTCATGGCCTGCCATTTGCGCTGGGCTTCCTGCACCTTGTTCTCACCCAGCAGCCGACAGCCCGCCGCATACGCCAGGCGCAGGTGCGCCTCGTCAAAGGTTTTGCTGACCGGCAACAGGCGCACGCTTGCCGGGTCGCGCCCGACCCGCGCACAGGCACTGGCGATACGTTGCTGTACGGCCGCCAGATTGCGCCGGAAGTCCTCCACGCTGGTGGCCTGCGGGTAACGCCCATGACGCGCATGCAGGGTGGCGCTGGCTGGCGGTTCGGCGCGCATCATTGGGCCGCTCCCTTGGCCGCCGCCACCGCCTCGGAACCCGGCGCACGGCGACGTGGCAAGCGGCCGTTGAGCAACGCATACGCAGCCAACCCGATCAACAACCCCCAAAACGCGCCGCCGATCCCGAGCAGGTTGATGTTGGCGGCGCACGCCAGAAAGGTGATCAGCGTGGCTTCACGCGACCTGACGTCCGCCATCGCGTTGGCCAGGCTGGCGCCGATGGTGCCCAGCAGGGCCAAGCCGGCCAGCGTGGTGATGAATGCCGGCGGGAACGCCATGAATACGGCGGCCAGCGTCACCCCGAACACCCCGACGAGGATGTAGAACACCCCAGCGGCAACCCCGGCGACCCAGCGCTTGGATGCGTCCTCCGAGGCTTCCTTGCCCGTGCAGATGGCCGCCGTGATCGCCGCGACGTTGAACGCGTGCGAGCCGAACGGCGCCATCAGCAGCGACCCCAACCCGGTCACCGTCAGGATCGGGTTGGCGCTGGTCTTGAAACCATCGTTGCGCAACACCAGCATGCCCGGCATGTACTGGCCCGTGAGGGTGATCAGAAACAGCGGCAGCGCCACACTGAGCAATGCATTGAGTGAAAACTCGGGCCGGGTGAATACCGGCGCCGCCAGTTGCAGGGACAGGCCCGACAAGTCCACCCGCCCCTGCACCAGCAGGAATCCCAAGCCCAGCAGCAGAATGCCGACGACCGCGTAGCGCGCAGTAAAGCGCTTGAGCCCGACGTAAGCGGCGATCAACACGCCGACCAGCACCGGGTCGAGGCTCATGCCACCAAACGCGCCGATGCCGAACTGCAGCAGAATCCCCGCCAGCATGGCCGCCGCGATGCCCGGCGGAATCAGCCGGATGACTTTTTCGAAACAGCCGGACAGCCCCAGCAGCACAAACGCAGCGGCTGAAACCATGTACGCGCCGACCGCCTCGGCGTAAGGCGTGGCAGACAGCGCGACCACCAGAAACGCCGCAGCAGGGGTCGACCAGGCGGTGATGATCGGCTCACGGCTCACCCAGCTGAGAAACAGCCCGGTCACCCCCACGCCGATCGATACCGACCAGACCCACGAAGCCGTCAGCTCGGGGCTGAGCCCGGCCACCTTGGCCGCCTGGAACACCAGAATGAACGTACCGCCATAATTGACGATGACTGAAATCAGCCCGGCCACGATGGGGTGCAACAGGTCGCGCGGGCGCAGCGGCGACGGCGATATTGACGAAGACATAGGGACTTTGCTCCTTGCCAGACGAGGGGTTGAGCCTCGTGTGATGGGTCATTGGCCGGCGTGAAGGCAGTGGCACAGGTGAAAGTCTACGGATAGACTGGCCTGCTATTACCGGCCAATTCTTCAGGACGAGGCAGACCGCATGGCGAAATCCTTCGAGCTGGAAACCCTGCAGATGCGCCTCAACGACGCGCAATTCCAGCAGTTGGGCCTGCACCAGCGCATTCAACGCGCGCTGCGCGCCTTGATCCTCGACGGCGCACTCTCGCCGGGCCTGAAGCTGCCGGCGACGCGGGTGTTGGCCACGTCGTTGGGGGTCGCGCGCGACACGGTGGAGAACGCCTACGTGCAGTTGCACCGCGATGGTTTTATCGTGCGGCGCGAGGGCTCCGGCAGTTACGTGTGCGAGGCCATCGGCACCGAATTGCGCGGTGCCTCGCGCCGCCGCATCAAGGCACAGGCCGTCAAAACCAGCCAGGCCGCACCGGGCGCCGGCTTGAGCCTGCGCGGGCGGATGATCCTCGACAGCGGCGGCGTGAACGATCAACAGGTGATCAAGGCATTCGCCACGGGCCTGCCCGAAACCCGCTCGTTCCCGACCGATGTGTGGGAGCGCCTGCAGCGCCAGGTGATGAAGGACTATCGCAGCAGCGTGCTGTTGCACGGTGACCCGCAAGGAGCCGAGTCGTTACGCAAAGCCATCGCGACGTACTTGAACCTTGAGCGTGGGGCGAAGTGCTCGCCCGACCAGGTCCTGGTGCTGAGCAGTACGCGCCAAGCGCTGTTCTTGTGTGCGCAACTGCTGGTGGACGTCGGCAAACCGATCCTGCTGGAAAACCCGGGCTACTACGGCGCCAGGAAGGCCTTCGAAACCGCCGAGGCCAAGGTCGTGCCCATCGATGTCGATGCGGCGGGCATCCGCACCGACCTGCTGCACGCCGACCGCAGCGGCGCCCATTGCGTGTATGTCACGCCGTCTCATCAATACCCGACCGGCGCCACGCTGACCCTGGAGCGGCGTCTGGAGTTGATCAACTGGGCCGCGGAAAAAGGCAAATGGGTCATCGAAGATGACTACGACAGCGAGTTCCACTACGAAGGCAAACCCACGGCCTGCGTGCAGGGCCTGGACAAGTACCAGCGCACGCTGTACCTCGGCACCTTCAGCAAGACCCTGTTCCCCGGCCTGCGCATGGGCTACATGGTGCTGCCCCCGGAACTGGTCAAGGCCTTCACCTATGCGCGCAGCATGATGGACGGCCACACCCCGCAAATCCTGCAACTGACGCTGGCGCGCTTCATGGAGGACGGGCATTACAACGCCCATGTCCGGGCGATGCGCAAACTCTACGCCGGGCGCCAAGCCATCATGCTCGACGCCATCGGCAAGTACCTCGGCGATGTGGTCACGGCATGCCGGCCCCAGGGCGGGCTGCAAATCCCTTGCGTGCTGCATGAGGGGTGGTCGGAAGAAAAAACCATCCGCCAGGCCGCCAGCGCGGGTGTGCAACTCTCCGGCCTCAGCCGGTTGTATGCCGGTGCGGCCACGCAACAGGGATGGTTATTGGGCTACTCGTCCTTGACCGCCCATGAAATCGAAACCGCCATGCAGCGCCTGGCTAACGCGCTCAAGGCGCGCTAGCCGCTCCAGGCGCGCCTTCAACGAAACCGATCGACCTCTTGGCGCAAGCCTGCCGCCAGCGTCTCCAGCTCCTTGGCGGTAATCGCCAGGTTCGACACCACTTCGCGTTGCTCGCTGTTGGCCAGCGCAATGCTCTGCAGGTTGCTGCTCAGCAACGTCGCCGTGCTGCTCTGCTCCTGAGTGGCAGTGGTGATCGCGGCGAATTGCTGCCCGGCCGAGCGGCTCTGCTCATCGATGCGTGCCAGGGCCGACGCCACGTCGGCGTTGCGTGACAGGCCTTCCTGCATCAGCGCATTGCCCTGTTCCATGGTGCTGATGGCGTTACCGGTTTCCTGCTGGATGCTTTGGATCATCCCGGAAATCTCATCGGTGGCCTGGCGGGTGCGCGAGGCCAGGTTGCGCACTTCGTCGGCGACCACCGCAAACCCACGGCCCTGCTCGCCAGCGCGGGCGGCTTCGATGGCGGCATTGAGCGCCAGCAGGTTGGTCTGTTCGGCGATCGAAGTGATCACGCCGACGATGCCGCCGATTTCCTGGGAACGCTGGCCCAAGGTGTTGATCACCGTGGCCGTGCTGTTCAGGGCGGTGGCGATGTGTTCCAGGGACGACGACGCCTCCTGCATCGAGTTGCGGCCGATGCGGGTCTGCTGCGCGTTTTCCTGGGCCAGGCGTTCGGTGTTGCCCATGTTGTCGGCGATGTTCAGCGAAGTGGCGCTGAATTCCTCCACCGCGCCGGCCATGCTGGTGATTTCGCCGGACTGCTGCTCCATGCCTTCATAGGCACCGCCGGACAAACCGGACAACGCCTGCGCCCGGCCGTTGACCTCTTCGGCGGCCCTGCGGATGTGCGACACCATGGTCGACAGCGCTTCCCCCATCTGGTTGAAGCTGCGCGCCAGTTGGCCGATCTCGTCATGGCTCGACACGTTCAGGCGCGCGCTCAAATCACCGCCGCCCAAGGCTTCGGCCTGGCGTACCAAGTCGCTCAACGGCGCCAGTTTGCTGCGCAACAACCACACCGTTGCGCCCACCGCTAGCAGCATCGCCAGCATGCTGCCGATCACCAGGCGAATGCCCACCGACCACGTGACCGCGCGGATCTCGGCTTTCGGCATGCTCGCCACCACCGACCAGGGGCCGCCGGCAAACGGCACCGAGACGCTGTAGAAATCTTCCTGCTTGTCGCTCCAGAAGCGGCCCTTGCCGGGCGCCTTGGCCAGGTCCAGCATCACCGGCACAGCCTGGTCCGGCGCCTGCACCCCGGCCGGCGGTACCAGCCAGTGTTTCTGTTCATCCAGCAGCGCCAGCGAACCGGTCTGGCCGATGCGGAAGCGCTTGAGGTTGTCGAACTGGGCATTCTGCTCATCGGTGTAGTCGAAGCCGATGAACAGCACCGCGATGACTTTGCCGCTGGCGTCGCGCACCGGGCTGTACTGGGTCATGTAGGAGCGATCGAACAGCACGGCGCGGCCGATGTACGTCTGCCCACCGACCACCCGCGAGTAGGCCGGCCCCTGGCGATCCAGCACCGTGCCGATGGCACGGCTGCCGTCCTGCTTGGTCAAGGACGTGCTGATGCGGATAAAGTCGTCGCCGCTGCGCACGAACACCGTGGCCACGCCGCCGGATATCTGCTTGAACTCGTCGACGTCACCGAAGTTGTTGTTCAGCAGCGCCTTGCCCAGGTACAGGCTCGGGGTCTGCACGCCGGCCACGGCGACCGGCTGATCCGCCTGCACACTCAAGCCGGCGCCGAAGCGTTTTTCAAACAGCCCGCTCAAGCGCTGGGTGCTCTCGCGCAAGGTGCCGTGGAAGGTACTGAGTTGATCGGCCAGCAGCCGCGCCTCGCTGGCCAGATGTTCTTCCCGGGTATCGAGGTTGGCGGAGTCGAGGGAACGCAAGGCAAAAACCGTACTGCCGCTGATGACGACAGCCAGAATCACGGCTAACGCGAGGCCTAGCTGGGAGGCGATCCGAGCACGAGGTTGAGACATGACAGCTCCTGGCCGAGGCCTGGATCATCCTGATCTCATAGCGTTGCTCGGCAAATTATCTAGTGAGATTCGTTGGTGCACGATAGTTCCAACACCCCTACTTCGGCGGCGCCGGGCAATACTTGAGCGAAGTGCAGGGGTATCACGCAAACGATTGCTCTCTCACGCTGAAGCGATTCAATCGAGGCGCTCGACGACAGGCAACACCATGGCCTGCACTTCGCCCTGCAGAAACTCCGCCAGCCGGCGCAGACGCTCGCCGCCCGGGCGGGTTTTCGGCCACACCAGGTAATAATTTTCCCCACTGGCGACGGCGGTCGGCCACGGCAGGCTCAAGCGCCCCTGGGCCACGTCTTCGGCGACCATCAGCAGATCGCCCATGGACACGCCGTAACCCCGGGCGGCGGCGATCATGCCCAGCTCCAGGGTATCGAACACCTGCCCGCCCTTGAGCGACACCTGGGCGGACAGCCCCATGCGCTCCAACCAGTTACGCCAGTCGCGGCGGTCGGGTGTGGGGTGCAGCAACTCGGCGCTGGCCAGGCGATTGACGTCCCATGGGCCGTCGCTTAACAAATTGGGCGCGCCGACTGGAATCAACAGTTCCGGGAACAGGTAACTGGCTTCCCAATCCGCCGGAAAGTGCCCGTCGCTCAACAACACCGCGCAGTCAAAAGGCTCCTGGTTGAAGTCGACTTCATCCACGCTCATCCACGCGCTGGTGAGCTGCACTTCGTTGCCCGGCTGCAAATGCCGGAAACGGCTGAGCCGCGCCAACAGCCAGCGCATGGTCAGGGTCGAGGGTGCCTTCATGCGCAAGATGTCATCTTCGGCGTTCAAGGTATGACAGGCCCGCTCCAGCGCGGCAAAGCCCTCGCGCACCCCGGGCAGCAACAAGCGTGCGGCCTCGGTGAGCTGCAGGTTGCGCCCGCTGCGCAGGAACAGGCGGCAGGCGAAATGCTCTTCGAGGGTGCGGATATGCCGGCTCACCGCACTTTGGGTGATGGACAGCTCCTGCGCCGCACGGGTGAAGGAATTGTGTCGGGAAGCGGCCTCAAAAGCCCGTAGCGCATAAAGCGGAGGAAGACGACGAGACATAAGGAAAGCTCCGACAGCACGATGCTGAAACCCTACCAGAATCAATCAGGCATGAGTTTTAATCATGCGACCAATCGCTTTTATCCCTTTGTGCAATGAGCTGAGAGCGCCGAGAATCGACGTTCTCCCCCTCCTCCGAAAATTTGAGCGTGATGATCATGCAACATCCGGCACGTACCGAACTCTGGGCCATTCTGCGGCTGTCAGGGCCGTTGATTGCCTCACAGTTGGCGCACATGCTGATGGTGCTGACCGACACCCTGATGATGGCCCGCCTGAGCCCCGAGGCCCTGGCCGGCGGTGGCCTGGGCGCGGCGAGCTACTCGTTCGTGGCGATTTTCTGCATCGGCGTGATTGCTGCCGTGGGCACCCTGGTCGCCATCCGCCACGGCGCGGGCGATATCGACGGCGCCACCCGCCTGACCCAGGCCGGGCTGTGGCTCGCCTGGCTGATGGCCTTGGCGGCGGCGCTGCTGCTGTGGAACCTCAAGCCGGTGCTGCTGATGTTCGGCCAGACCGAAACCAACGTGGACGCGGCGGGGCAATTCCTTACGATCCTGCCGTTCGCCCTGCCCGGCTACCTGAGTTTCATGGCCCTGCGCGGCTTCACCAGCGCGATCGGCAAGGCCACACCGGTGATGGTGATCAGTCTCGGCGGCACAGTGGTCAACTACCTGCTCAACCACGCGTTGATCGAGGGCATGTTCGGCCTGCCGAAACTCGGCTTGATGGGCATCGGCCTGGTCACGGCCATCGTCGCCAATGGCATGGCGCTGGCACTGATGGCGTACATCCGCAGCAACCGCGCGTACTCGGCCTACCCGCTGAGCGCAGGCCTGTTGCGTCTGAACACCCACTATTTGCGCGAGTTGTGGCGGCTGGGCCTGCCGATTGGCGGCACCTACGCGGTGGAAGTCGGGTTGTTTGCCTTCGCCGCGCTGTGCATGGGCACCATGGGCAGTACGCAATTGGCGGCGCATCAGATCGCGCTGCAAATCGTCTCGGTGGCGTTCATGGTGCCGGCGGGGACGTCCTACGCGGTGACCATGCGTATCGGCCAGCACTATGGCGCCGGGCAACTGCTGCAGGCGCGCATGGCGGGGCGTGTCGGCATCGGCTTTGGCGCGGCGGTGATGTTGGGATTTGCCGCGGTGCTGTGGCTGTATTCCGATCCGCTGGTCGGGCTGTTCCTCGACCATAACGACCCAGCATTCCACGAGGTGATCGTGCTCGCCGTCAGCCTGCTGGCCGTGGCGGCCTGGTTCGAGCTGTTCGACGGCGTGCAGACCATCGCCATGGGCTGCATCCGTGGGCTCAAGGACGCCAAGACCACCTTCCTGGTGGGCCTGGGTTGCTATTGGCTGATCGGTGCGCCAGCGGCCTGGTGGATGGCCTTCACCCTGGGCTGGGGGCCGACCGGCGTGTGGTGGGGCCTGGCGCTGGGCCTGGCCTGTGCGGCGATCAGCCTGACCTGTGCGTTCGAGGCGAAGATGAAGCGCATGATTCGGCAGGAGCCAGACGCTCAACGCTCATTCCATGCCGCGCAGACCGACTAGAAGTCTTGCGCGGTTGAAATGTGGGGGTTGGTTGGCAAGAAAAGGATGAGCTAGCCCAACAAAGCCTGCTGGTCCTTGCCGAACGTCAGGTAGTCCACCAACTCCGGCAATGGCAGCGGTTTGCTGATCAGGTAACCCTGGGCCTGGTCGCAACCGAACAAACGTAACAGCGCCAGTTGTTCCGCGGTTTCCACGCCTTCGGCCACCACTTCCAGGTTGAGGTTGTGGGCCAGGTTGATCATGGCGTGGACCAGCTTGCGGTTTTCTTCACGCTCTTCCATGCCTCCGACGAAACTCTTGTCGATCTTCAACAAGGCAATCGGCAGGCTGTTGAGGTGGACGAACGATGAGAAGCCGGTGCCGAAGTCGTCGAGGGAAAAGCGCACACCGAGGCGACCGAGGGCGTCCATGGTCTGCTTGACCAAGTCACTGCGGCGCATCACGGCGGTTTCGGTCAGCTCGAATTCCAGCCATTGCGCATCCACCCCGCGCTCGACAATCAGCCGGCTGAGGGTCGAGAGCAATTGGCTGTCCTGGAACTGGCGGAACGACAGGTTGACCGCCATATGCAGCGGCGGCAGGCCGCGTTCGCGCAGGTCTTGCATGTCGCGCAGGGCCCGGGAGATCACCCAGTAACCCAGCGGTACGATCAACCCACTCTGTTCGGCCAGCGGCACGAATTCGCTGGGCGGCAACAGGCCGCGCTCGCCGTGGCGCCAGCGCACCAGGGCTTCGAGGCCGACGATATGGCCGTCGTCCAGGTCGAGGCGCGGCTGGTAGTGCAGTTCCAGTTCGTCGCGACGCAGCGCGCGGCGCAATTCGCTTTCCAGGTCGGCCAGGCTGCGGGCGTTGCGGTTGATACGTTCGTTGAAGATATGAAAGGTGCAGCCCTGGGTGCTTTTGGCTTGCTGCATGGCGATATGGGCATGCCACATCAACGGGTCGGCGCCGGCACGCGCGCGGGCATGCGCGACGCCCAGGCTGCAACCGATCAGCAGGCTCTCGCCATCCACCCAATACGGTTCGGCCATGGCTTCGGTGATGCGCTCGGCCATCCATTCGGCACGCTGGGGCGCGCGGCGGGTGTCGATCAGCAAGGCAAACTCATCGCTGCCCAGGCGCGCCAGTTGGTCGCCGGCTTCGAGCTGGCTCTTGAGCCGCGAAACCACTTGCAAGATCAGCCGGTCGCCGGCCTGGTGGCCGAGGGCATCGTTGGCGTGACGGAAGTTGTCGAGGTCCAGGTGGCCCAGGGCCAGGCCGCGCCCTTCGTTGTCTGCCAGGCGTGCGGCCAACAGGGTCTGGAAGCCCTGGCGGTTGGCGATACCGGTCAGCGGGTCTTGTTCGGCCAGGCGCTGCAAGGTGTTTTCCAGCACGCCACGTTCGCGCACATGGCGCAGGCAGCGGCGCAGGGTGTCGGCGTCCATGGCAAGACGGATCAGCCAGTCACTGACTCCCAGGGGCGCCACCAACGGCTCCTGTTCCAGCAACAACACGCACGGCAAGCTGCAACGGCCCGGGCCGGGTTGCAGGTTGGGCGTGGTCAACAGCACGGCGCTGTGGTCGTCATCGAACAGACGACTCACCGAGTCCCAGTTGGGCGCGCTGATCAGCACAGCCCCGTCGCCCATCGGCACCAGGCACTCGCGCAACAATGCTGCCCACTCAGGCGTATCGGCCAGTAGCAGCAAACGCAAGGGTTCGACAGGCGTGGACAAGCTAGCTCCCTAGACTCTGCAAGATTTCGTTGGCGGCAAGTATTATGACGTCAGGTCGAGCATTCACAAATGATAAAAGTTATCAAATACGAGCAGTACGCACAAAAGTCGCAAATACCCCCACATCCTGCGGCAAAGTAGCAAAAGCGGCAAATTTAGATCGAGTGGTACGTCACACCGTCGATCCAAGGCAGCAGAATCTCACCAGCCTGTTAAAATGCCCGCCCTTTTGAACAACGACTCCCTGAACTCTGTATGTCCCGACTCAATCCCCGGCAGCAAGAAGCCGTGAACTACGTCGGCGGCCCTCTATTGGTGCTCGCCGGTGCTGGCTCCGGCAAGACCAGCGTGATCACCCGCAAGATCGCGCACCTGATCCAGAACTGCGGCATCCGCGCCCAGTACATCGTCGCCATGACCTTTACCAACAAGGCGGCGCGGGAAATGAAAGAGCGGGTCGGCACCCTGCTCAAGGGTGGCGAAGGCCGCGGCCTCACGGTGTGTACGTTCCACAACCTGGGGCTGAACATCATCCGCAAGGAGCATGTGCGGCTGGGCTACAAGCCGGGTTTCTCGATCTTCGACGAGACCGACGTCAAAGCCCTGATGACCGACATCATGCAGAAGGAATACGCGGGCGACGACGGCGTCGACGAGATCAAGAACATGATCGGCGCCTGGAAAAACGACCTGGTCCTGCCGCCCGAAGCCCTGGAAAACGCGCGCAACCCCAAGGAACAGACCGCCGCCATCGTCTACACCCACTACCAGCGCACGCTCAAGGCGTTCAACGCGGTGGACTTCGACGACCTGATCCTGCTGCCAGTGAAGCTGTTCCAGGAACACGCCGACATCCTCGAGAAGTGGCAGAACAAGGTACGTTACCTGCTGGTGGACGAATACCAGGACACCAACGCCAGCCAATACCTGCTGGTGAAGTTGCTGATCGGCAAGCGCAACCAGTTCACCGTGGTGGGCGACGATGACCAGTCGATCTACGCCTGGCGCGGCGCCCGCCCGGAAAACCTGATGCTGCTCAAGGACGACTATCCGTCCCTGAAAGTGGTGATGCTGGAACAGAACTACCGCTCCACCAGCCGCATCCTGCGCTGCGCCAACGTGCTGATCTCGAACAACCCCCACGAGTTTGAAAAACAACTGTGGAGCGAGATGGGCCATGGCGACGAGATCCGCGTGATCCGCTGCCGCAACGAAGACGCCGAAGCCGAGCGCGTGGCCGTGGAAATCCTCAGCCTGCACTTGCGCACCGACCGGCCCTACAGCGACTTCGCGATCCTCTATCGCGGCAACTACCAGGCCAAGCTGATCGAGCTGAAACTGCAGCACCATCAGGTGCCGTATCGTCTGTCCGGCGGCAACAGCTTTTTCGGACGCCAGGAAGTCAAAGACCTGATGGCCTACTTCCGCCTGATCGTCAACCCGGACGACGACAACGCCTTCCTGCGCGTGATCAACGTACCGCGTCGGGAAATCGGTTCGACCACCCTGGAAAAACTCGGCAACTACGCCACCGAACGCAAGATCTCGATGTACGCCGCCACCGACGAAATCGGCCTGGGCGAACACCTGGACACGCGCTTCACCGATCGCCTGTCGCGCTTCAAGCGCTTCATGGACAAAGTGCGCGAGCAATGCGCCGGCGAAGACCCGATCAGCGCCCTGCGCAGCATGGTCATGGACATCGACTATGAAAACTGGCTGCGCACCAACAGTTCCAGCGACAAGGCCGCGGACTACCGCATGGGCAACGTCTGGTTCCTGATCGAAGCGTTGAAGAACACCCTGGAAAAAGACGAAGACGGCGAAATGACCGTCGAAGACGCCATCGGCAAGCTGGTGCTGCGCGACATGCTCGAGCGCCAGCAAGAAGAGGAAGACGGCGCCGAAGGTGTACAGATGATGACCTTGCATGCGTCCAAGGGCCTGGAATTTCCCTACGTGTTCATCATGGGCATGGAAGAGGAAATCCTCCCGCACCGCTCCAGCATCGAAGCCGACACCATCGAGGAAGAACGGCGCCTGGCCTACGTGGGCATTACCCGCGCACGCCAGACATTGGCCTTCACCTTTGCCGCCAAGCGCAAGCAATACGGCGAAATCATCGATTGCGCCCCCAGCCGGTTCCTCGACGAACTGCCGCCGGACGACTTGGCCTGGGAAGGCAACGACGACACCCCGACCGAGGTCAAGGCCGTTCGCGGCAACACCGCCCTGGCGGATATTCGCGCGATGTTAAAGCGCTAGAATCGACTATTTTTTAATCTACTTTCGGCGCACCGTGCGCCATTAGAGGAAGCGTTCCGTGGAAGCACTGCACAAGAAAATTCGCGAAGAAGGCGTCGTGCTTTCCGATCAGGTACTCAAAGTCGACGCCTTTCTGAACCATCAGATCGACCCGGCACTGATGAAACTGATCGGCGACGAATTCGCCGCGCTGTTCAAGGATTCGGGGATCACCAAGATCGTCACCATCGAAGCCTCGGGGATCGCCCCGGCAATCATGACCGGCCTGAACCTCGGCGTGCCGGTGATCTTCGCCCGTAAGCAACAGTCCCTGACCCTGACCGAAAACCTGCTGTCGGCAACGGTGTATTCCTTCACCAAGAAAGTCGAAAGCACCGTAGCGATCTCGCCGCGCCACCTGACCAGCAGCGACCGCGTGCTGATCATCGATGACTTCCTGGCCAACGGGAAGGCGTCCCAGGCGCTGATCTCGATCATCAAGCAGGCCGGCGCCACCGTTGCCGGCCTGGGGATCGTGATCGAGAAGTCGTTCCAGGGCGGGCGTGCCGAGCTGGATGCGCAGGGTTATCGGGTTGAATCGCTGGCGCGCGTGAAGTCGCTGAGCGGTGGTGTCGTCACCTTCATCGAGTAATCGCTGACGGAACCCGGTTAAAACTGTGGGAGGGGCGGTGCGACGATTCGACTTGCCCCCGATAGCAGTGGCTCAGCCAACACATTTGTGTGACTGATACACCGCTATCGGGGGCAAGCCCCCTCCTACATTTAGTGCGCGGTGGCCTGGAGGCCGGCGAGCAATAGCCGCTGATACACGTCCTCTTTGAGCCCTTCCGGCTGGTCCAACCCCATCCGCTTCAGATGCTCGGGAAACACCTCCGGCTCCGGTGCATCCAGCGCCGCCTTGCCCAGGTCGAAAATCTCGCTCAGCTTGAATTTGCTCTTGAGCCAGTTCAACCCCCGCAACAGGTCCCGTTCGACATCCGTGAAATCGGTGCCCAGCGGATACTCCGGAAACAACCGGCGATGCCGGGCCTGAAGGCTCTGGAGCCGCTGCGGAGTGTTGTCGGTAAAGCGCGGGTCCAGCTGGAAATCCCGGGGTAGCTTGCCGGCCTCTTGCGCCTGCTCGATCAAGTCGCCCTGGAACCTGGAGTCGGTGATGTTGAGCAACGCCTCAATTACCTTGGCATCGGTCTGACCGCGCAAGTCGGCAATTCCGTATTCGGTGATGACAATGTCCCGCAGGTGCCGTGGGATCGTGCAATGGCCGTACTCCCACACGATATTGGAACTGACCTCCCCCGCCGCCTCGCGCCAGCTGCGCAACATCAGGATCGCGCGCGCGCCTTCCAGCGCGTGGGCCTGGGCAACAAAATTGTACTGCCCGCCCACGCCACTGAGCACGTGGCCACCTTCCAGTTGGTCGGCAACCCCGGCGCCGAGCAAGGTCACCACGATCGCGCTGTTGATGAACCGCGCATCCAGACGCTGCAAACGCTTGAGTTCTTCCTGCCCGTACAGCTCGTTGATGTAGCTGATGCGCGTCATGTTGAACGCCTGACGCTTGGCGAGGGTCATGTCCTGCAAGCGTTGGTAAAAACTACGCGGGCCAACGAAAAAACCGCCATGGATCGAAATGCCGTCGGGCTGGGCCGCATCATCGAGCAGGCCGGCGTTTGCCTGTTCCTGCGTCGCCACATCCGGGTAGACCTTACGCCGCACAATCCCCGCATCCGCCAGCACCAGCAGGCCGTTGACGAACATTTCGCTGCAACCATAAAGGCCTTTGGCAAACGGCTCGACGCCCCCTTCACGGCTGATCAGCGCCGCCCAGCGGTACACATCGAGGTCGGTCAGCAGCAGCCGATAGGCTTCGTTATCGGCCTGGCGCGCAAGCAAGGCGGCGGTCAGCGCATCGCCCATCGAACCGATACCGATCTGCAAGGTGCCGCCATCGCGCACCAGGGTGCTGGCATGCAGGCCGATAAAATGGTCCTGGAAACCCACCGGCATATTCGGTGTGGAGAACAGCGTGCTGCTGTCCTTTTCATCGAGCAGGTAGTCGAACGCATCCATGCCCAACTCCGAATCCCCAGGCATGTAGGGCAAATCGGTGTGGACCTGGCCGACCATCAGCACGGTTTCCCCAGCGGCGCGACGCTTGGCGATCATCGGCAGCAGGTCGAGGGTGACATCGGGGTTGCAGCTCAGGCTCAGCCGGTCGGGGTGCTCGGCGCTGCTGGCCACCAACTGCGCCACCAGGTTCAGGCCGGCGGCGTAGATATCGCGCGCGGCATGGCTGTAGTTGCTGCTGACGTAGTCCTGTTGCGCGGATTGGCTGTGAAGCAGGCTGCCGGGCTGCATGAAAAATTGCTGGACGTGGATATTCACCGGCAGGCTGTCCTTGTGCAGATCGGCGAGATAATCCAACTCGGGATAGTCGCCAAACACCCGCTCGGTAAACGGTTCCAGGAAGCGCTTCTGCAAGCCATCGCCCAACGCCGGGCGACCCAGGCTCAAGGCGGTGTAGATCGTCAGCGCCCGCTCCGGCAGCTTGGCGACACGTCGGTACAGCGCGTTGACGAACAGATTGGGCTTGCCCAGGCCCAGGGGCAGGCCCATGTGGATATGCGCCGGCAAGCGCGCGAGTACGTCGTCAACGGCTTGCTCGATTGAACATAACTGCACCATCCGACCCTCCTGAACATTTGATGATTAGGGGTTGGATAGAGAGTGGCCCGTCTTGGTTGCAAAGAACAGCCTCAACCCTCGATCGCAGGCACAAAAAAGCCGCTCGTAAGCGGCATTTTTGACGAAGATCGCTGGATTACAACCCGGACATCTTCTTGATCGCGCCTTTCAGATCAGCATCCGTGCAATCAGCACAGGTGCCTTTTGGCGGCATGGCATTGATACCCGTGATCGCCTTGGCCAGGATGCCGTCGAGGCCGCCCTGGTGGTCGGCGCGGTCTTTCCAGGCGGCGGTGTCGCCGACTTTCGGAGCACCCAACAGGCCGGTTCCGTGGCATGCATTGCAGTGCTTGGCAATGATCTCATCCGGTGTTTTCGCACCGCCGCCGCCGCCCGCTGTTGCGGCGACTTCCATCCCCTTGCACTCCTGCCCCTGCACACACACTTGGCCAACAGGCTCCAAGCGCTTGGCAATGTCATCATTGGTCGCAGCTTGAGCGCTGACAGCCCATAGGGCCAGTACGGTTGCTGGTGCAGCCAGCATTTTCATAATTAGGTTCACGCGTTCACCCTCAATGGTGGCTATTCACGCCTGCGGCCACGGTTTCGCAGGCGGCGAAAGTATAACGGTTAGCCCGTCTGGCTGAAACAACCCTATTAAGCAAAGGGAGATTCAGTCTCACGGAATACGCTGCGGGAGTCTCTGCAATGCTGGCAGGACGCCTCTTCTGTCAAAAGTTCGCGGGCGTGGCTGCGCTGATTAGTCGCGCCGGCACATCGAACGGATTACGAAAACGATGGGGCTTGGTGCTTTCAAAGTAGTAGCTATCGCCAGCTTCGAGCACAAAAGTTTCAAGACCGACGACCAATTCCAGGCGACCTTCCACCAGAATCCCGGTTTCTTCGCCTTCGTGGGTGAGCATTTCTTCGCCAGTATCGGCGCCAGGCGGGTAAATTTCGTTGAGAAACGTGATCGCCCGGCTCGGATGTGCGCGACCCACCAGTTTCATGGTGACGGCGCCGTCGGAGATATCAATCAGTTCGTTGGCTTTATAGACGACCTGGGTCGGTATTTCCTGGAGGATTTCCTCGGAAAAGAACTCGACCATCGACATGGGAATGCCGCCCAGCACCTTGCGCAAGGAACTGATGGAAGGGCTGACACTGTTTTTTTCGATCATCGAAATGGTGCTGTTGGTGACACCCGCACGCTTGGCGAGCTCGCGCTGGGAAAGACCCTTCAGTTTACGGATGGATTGCAGTCGTTCGCCGACGTCCAATGCGGGAGCCTCCTAGGATTCAGGCTTTGTTGTAATTGAGCGTTATCATGGCGACAGCGTTCAGTATTTACAACACTTGGGCCTAAATCCTCCCCCGCACCGTTCGTAGAGGCCGATCAAGCCCCGGAATAGAGCCTTGGCACGCGGCGCAGGTTGCAGAAGATCTGGTAGGGGATGGTCTCGGCGGCGGCCGCGACGTCACTGGCGAGGATGTTCTTGCCCCACAACTCCACGGTGGAACCGAGGCCAGCCTGGGGCACGTCGGTGAGGTCGACGCACAGCATGTCCATGGACACGCGGCCGAGCAACTGGCTGCGCTGCCCCGCCACCAGCACCGGCGTGCCGGTGGGGGCGTGACGTGGATAACCGTCGGCATAGCCCATGGCAACCACGCCGATCCGCATCGGTTTCGGCGTGATGAATTTGGCACCGTAGCCCACCGGCTCGCCGGCCGGCAGTTCGCGCACGCAGATGACTTTCGATTCCAGGGTCATTACCGGCTGCAAGCGCGCGGCGGTGGCCTGGTCTTCACCAAACGGCGTCGTGCCGTACAACATGATGCCGGGGCGTACCCAGTCGCTGGGCACCTTCGGCCAGCCCATCACCGCCGGCGAATTGCGCAGGCTGACCTCGGCCGACAGCCCCTGGCGCGCCGCTTCGAACACCGCCACTTGTTCATTGCTGCGCACGCAATCGAGCTCATCGGCGCGGGCGAAGTGGCTCATCAATACGATCTTCGCCACCTTACCGCTGGCGAGCAGGCGCTGGTACGCCTCGTGGTAGTCCTTGGGATGCAGGCCGACGCGGTGCATGCCCGAGTCCAGTTTGAGCCACACGGTGAGGGGCTTGCGCAAGGCCGCCTGCTCGATGGCCTCCAGTTGCCACAGCGAATGCACCACACACCAGAAATCATGCTCGACGATCAGCGGCAGCTCGTCGGCTTCGAAAAACCCTTCCAGCAGCAATACCGGCGCGCGGATACCGGCAGCCCGCAGCTCCAGTGCTTCCTCGATACAGGCCACGGCAAAACCATCGGCCTCGGCTTCCAGCGCCTGGGCCACGCGCACTGCGCCATGGCCGTAGGCATCGGCCTTGATCACAGCGAGGGCCTTGGCCCCCGTGACTTCACGGGCCAATTGGTAATTGTGGCGCAGGGCTTGGAGGTCGATCAGGGCACGGGCAGGACGCATGGCGGCAGGCTTCTAGGCGGCAGAGTGAAAAAAACCGGCACCGACCAACCGCATCGGTACCGGGAGAGGGATCGTTGCTTAAGGCAGGGCGGCCACGACGGACAGCTCCACCAGGATTTGTGGCTCGCACAGTTTCGCTTCAACCGTGGCGCGGGCCGGGGCGACGCCTTTGGGCAGCCATGCGTCCCACACCGCGTTCATGCCGGCGAAGTCGGCGTCGATGTCTTTGAGGTAGATCGTCACCGACAGCAGCTTGCTTTTGTCAGTGCCGGCCAAGTCCAGCAAACGCTCGATATTGGCCAGGGTTTCACGGGTCTGTTGTTCAATCCCGGCACTCAGGTCGTCGCCGACTTGCCCTGCCAGGTACACGGTGCCGCCGTGGGCAACGATCTGGCTCATGCGCTCATTGGTGAGCTGGCGCTGGATTGACATGTTTTGCAGACTCCTGGTGGTTGCCATAACGGGAAATATCGAGGCCTTCGGCACTGATCTGCGGCGTTTTCTTGGCCATCAGGTCAGCCAGCAAACGACCGGAGCCGCACGCCATGGTCCAACCGAGGGTGCCGTGGCCGGTGTTCAGGAACAGGTTCTTGAACGGGGTGGCACCGACAATCGGCGTACCGTCCGGTGTGGTCGGACGCAGGCCGGTCCAAAAGATTGCTTCGGTCAGATTGCCGCCCTGAGGATAAAGGTCGTTGACGATCATCTCCAGGGTTTCGCGCCGACGTGGGTTCAGCGACAGGTCAAAACCGGCGATTTCAGCCATGCCGCCGACACGGATGCGGTTGTCGAAACGGGTGATCGCGACCTTGTAGGTCTCGTCGAGAATGGTCGACGTCGGCGCCATCGCCGGGTTGGTGATCGGCACGGTCAGCGAATAGCCCTTGAGCGGGTACACCGGCGCCTTGATCCCCAGCGGCTTGAGCAACTGCGGCGAATAACTGCCGAGGGCCAGGACGTAGCGGTCGGCGGTTTCCAGCTTGCCGTCGATCCACACACCGTTGATGCGATCACCGGCGTGGTCGAGGCGCTGGATGTCCTGTTCGAAACGGAATTCCACGCCCAACTGCTTGCACATGTCGGCCAGGCGCGTGGTGAACATCTGGCAGTCGCCGGTCTGGTCGTTCGGCAGGCGCAGGGCACCGGCGAGGATGTCGGTGACACTGGCCAGGGCCGGTTCGACGCGGGCGATGCCGGCACGGTCGAGCAATTCGAACGGCACGCCGGACTCTTTCAACACGGCGATATCTTTGGCAGCGCCATCGAGCTGCGCCTGGGTGCGGAACAGTTGGGTCGTACCGAGGCTGCGGCCTTCGTAGGCAATGCCGGTTTCAGCGCGCAGTTCGTCGAGGCAATCGCGGCTGTACTCGGACAGGCGGACCATGCGCTCCTTGTTCACCGCATACCGGCTGGCGGTGCAGTTGCGCAGCATCTGCGCCATCCACAGGTATTGATTGATATCGGCGGTGGCCTTGATCGCCAGCGGCGCGTGGCGTTGCAGCAGCCACTTGATGGCCTTGAGCGGCACACCCGGCGCGGCCCATGGCGAGGCGTAGCCTGGAGAGACCTGGCCGGCGTTGGCGAAACTGGTTTCCATGGCCGCGGCTGGCTGGCGGTCGACCACGACTACCTCAAAACCGGCTCGCGCCAAATAGTAGGCACTGGTCACACCAATGACGCCGCTACCCAAGACCAGAACGCGCATTTTTATATCCTCATCGCGGCTTGACCGCCGACGTGTGTTGTTCGAGCAATGATGTGAGCAGTATAAAAAGCAATCACCAGTGCATTTCACTATATAAATGCCTATAT
This sequence comes from Pseudomonas veronii, assembly GCF_002028325.1. Classification (NCBI taxonomy): domain Bacteria; kingdom Pseudomonadati; phylum Pseudomonadota; class Gammaproteobacteria; order Pseudomonadales; family Pseudomonadaceae; genus Pseudomonas; species Pseudomonas veronii. The sequence continues at coordinate 6,651,792 of NZ_CP018420.1, forward strand.
TTGGCGACAATTCTTGGCAACAACCCTTTTCACAGAGGCGTATCCCCTATGCGTACCAACACCCAGACCAAACGGGAGCTGGACAAGATCGACCGGAACATCTTGCGCATCCTACAAGCCGACGGGCGCATTTCGTTCACGGAGCTGGGGGAAAAGGTCGGACTGTCGACCACCCCCTGCACCGAGCGCGTGCGCCGCCTTGAGCGTGAAGGGATCATCATGGGCTACAACGCACGCCTCAACCCCCAGCATTTGAAGGCGAGTTTGCTGGTATTTGTCGAGATCAGCCTCGACTACAAATCCGGCGACACCTTTGAAGAATTCCGCCGCGCCGTGCTGAAATTGCCCCATGTGCTGGAATGCCACTTGGTCTCGGGGGACTTCGACTACCTGGTGAAAGCGCGGATCTCCGAGATGGCCTCGTACCGCAAACTGCTCGGCGACATCCTGCTCAAACTGCCCCATGTGCGGGAGTCCAAGAGCTATATCGTGATGGAAGAGGTGAAAGAGAGCCTCAATCTGCCCATCCCCGACTGACTGACTGACTGACTGACACAACCGGGTCAATGTGGGAGGGGGCTTGCTTACTCCCACATTTAGACCAGCACCTGCCGGGTACTCGCCATGTATTCGTGGATCTGCTTCTCCACCCGCGGGTGAATCAGCTCCACCGGCCGCCGTCCATTGGGGCACGGCAAGGTCTTTGTGGTGCCGAAAAGCCTACAGATCAGCGGGCGCTCGTCATACACCGTGCAGCCATTGGGCCCCAGGTGTACGCAGTTCAACTCGTCCATGGCGGCTTCCTGTTCGGCAGCGGTCTTACGCGGCAGGCGCGACATTTCCTCGGGTGAAGTCGTCACCGGCCCACAGCAATCGTGGCAACCGGGGACGCACTCGAACGAGGGAATCTGTCGGCGCAATGCGCTGATTTTCTGACTGTTGCAACTCATCGAAACACGTACCGAACGGCGAATAGGCGTGGATTCTGCCGCAAAACCCCGCGGTGAGACAGCTTCGTCCGACCGCTGTATCCTGCGTCAAATTTTCCAAACGGGGATGTTCCCATGACTGCCAGCGCCCGGCACACCGCTTCCTACTACGCCGCCAGCAGCCTGCCGCAACCCGACTATCCGGCGTTGGCCGGCGAAACAGTGGCCGACGTGTGCGTGATCGGCGGCGGTTTTTCCGGGCTCAACACCGCGCTGGAACTGGCCGAACGCGGGTTCAGCGTGGTGCTGCTGGAAGCGCGCAAGATCGCCTGGGGCGCCAGCGGGCGCAATGGCGGCCAGTTGATCCGCGGCGTTGGCCATGGCCTGGAGCAATTCACCAACGTGATCGGCACCGACGGCGTGCGCCAGATGAAACTGATGGGCCTGGAGGCGGTAGAAATCGTGCGCGAGCGCGTCGAGCGTTTCCAGATCGCCTGCGACCTGACCTGGGGCTACTGCGACCTGGCCAACAAACCCCGCGACCTGCTCGGCCTCGCCGAAGACGCCGAAGAGTTGCGCAACCTGGGCTATCGCCACGAAGTACGCCTGCTGCAAGCCAGCGAAATGGGCAGCGTGATCGGTTCCGAGCGCTACGTGGGCGGCATGATCGACATGGGCTCGGGCCATCTGCACCCGCTGAACCTGGCCCTCGGCGAGGCAGCTGCCGCCCAAAAACTCGGCGTGCAACTGTTCGAACACTCCGAAGCGACGCGCATCGACTACGGCCCCGAGGTCAACGTACACACCGCCCGCGGCAATGTGCGCGCCAAGACCCTGGTACTGGCCTGCAACGCCTATCTGAAGGGGCTCAACCCACTGCTGAGCGGCAAAGTGCTGCCGGCCGGCAGCTATATCATCGCCACCGAGCCGTTAAGCGCCGCCCAGGCGGCCCAATTGCTGCCGCAAAACATGGCGGTGTGTGATCAGCGGGTGACGGTGGACTACTTCCGACTGTCTGCCGACCGTCGCCTGCTGTTCGGCGGCGCCTGCCACTATTCCGGACGCGACCCCAAGGACATCGGCGCCTACATGCGGCCGAAGATGGTGCAGGTGTTCCCCCAACTGGCCGACGTGAAGATCGACTATCAATGGGGCGGCATGATCGGCATCGGTGCCAACCGCTTGCCGCAGATCGGCCGATTGGCAGATCAACCCAATGTGTATTACGCCCAGGCCTACGCCGGTCATGGCCTCAACGCGACACACCTGGCGGGCAAGCTGCTGGGCGAAGCCATCAGCGGCCAGCAGCAGGGACGTTTCGATCTGTTCGCCCAGGTGCCGCACATCACCTTCCCCGGCGGCAAGCACTTGCGCTCGCCGCTGTTGGCGCTGGGGATGCTCTGGCACCGGTTGAAAGAACTGGTGTGACTCAACTGCGCCAGAACGGCTTCAAGCCTTCCTGGCGCGCCTGCTCGGCGGTCAACCCGATATCCCGCAGTTGCTCGGCAGTCAGCTCCAGCAGCACCTTGCGCGTGTGGCGACGGTGCCAGAACAGGCTCCAGCGGTTGCGGGTCGGGGCCGACATCGCCCGCGCCTGCCCCGCTTCGAGTTCCTGGCCGTGTAACGTCAGCCGCACATCGCTCATGCCGTTCATTTTGTCGTCCTCATTTGCTGGTTGCCATGAGTGACTAGAATGAGCGAGTGAACAAAACCATTACAGATTCAACCAAATTTTATTAAATCCATACAGATACTGCCCACGAGTGGCTGAATCCTGTATTTTCCCAGAATCTGTACTGGTCCCCTGGGAGTGATCACCGTGACCCTTTACGTCAACCTTGCCGAATTGTTGGGCACCCGCATCGAACAGGGCTTCTACCGCCCCGGTGACCGGCTGCCTTCCGTAAGGGCCTTGAGTGTCGAGCACGGGGTCAGTTTGAGCACCGTGCAGCAAGCGTATCGCATGCTGGAAGACAACGGCCTGGCGATGCCGAAGCCCAAGTCCGGTTACTTCGTGCCCGTCGGCCGTGAGCTGCCGGCCTTGCCCGAAGTCGGCCGTCCGGCCCAGCGCCCGGTGGAAATTTCCCAGTGGGACCAAGTGCTCGAATTGATCCGCGCGGTACCGCGCAAAGATGTCGTACAGCTGGGCCGCGGCATGCCGGATGTGTTGTCGCCCACCCTCAAGCCGCTGCTGCGCAGCCTGGCCCGCGTCAGCCGGCGCCAGGACCTGCCGGGGCTGTATTACGACAATATCCTCGGCTGTATGGAGTTGCGCGAACAAATCGCCCGACTGTCATTGGATTCCGGCTGCCAGTTGACCGCCGAAGACATCGTGATCACCACCGGCTGCCATGAGGCGCTGTCTGCCAGCATCCGCTCCATCTGCGAGCCGGGGGATATCGTTGCGGTGGACTCGCCGAGCTTCCACGGCGCCATGCAGACCCTCAAGGGCCTGGGCATGAAAGCCCTGGAAATCCCCACGGACCCGCTCACCGGCATCAGCCTCGAAGCCCTGGAACTGGCGCTGGAACAGTGGCCGATCAAAGTCATTCAACTGACCCCCAACTGCAACAATCCTTTGGGCTACATCATGCCGGAGGCACGCAAGCGGGCGCTGTTGACCCTGGCCCAGCGCTTTGACGTGGCGATCATCGAAGACGATGTGTATGGCGAACTGGCCTACAGCTACCCGCGCCCGCGCACCATCAAATCCTTCGACGAAGATGGCCGCGTGTTGCTCTGCAGCTCGTTCTCGAAAACCCTGGCGCCAGGCCTGCGGATTGGCTGGGTCGCTCCGGGCCGCTACCTGGAGCGGGTGTTGCACATGAAATACATCAGCACCGGCTCCACTGCGACCCAGCCGCAGATCGCCATCGCCGAATTTCTCAAGGGCGGCCATTTCGAACCGCATTTGCGGCGGATGCGTACTCAATATCAACGTAATCGCGACATGATGCTCGACTGGGTCAGCCGTTATTTCCCCGCCGGCACCCGCGCCAGCCGACCTCAAGGCAGCTTCATGCTGTGGATCGAGCTGCCGGAAGGTTTCGACACCCTCAAGCTCAACCGGGTGTTGGTGGAACAAGGCGTACAAATCGCCGTGGGCAGTATCTTTTCCGCGTCCGGCAAGTACAGGAATTGCCTGCGCATGAACTACGCTGCCAAACCTACGCCGCAGATTGAAGAGGCGGTGCGCAAAGTCGGCGCCGTCGCGAGCAAGATGCTGGCCGAGGCCGCCGACTGACCTTTCCGGGAAAATAGCCGTCCTATGTCGACAACCGCCCTGATCTGGAAACGGTGCCCTTGATGACTCGACGGCTTTTAGCGTTTTTCCTGTTGGGCGCCCTGGCCCTGGGCGGCTGCGCCACGGTGAATGTGCCGCGCATCCCCAGCGATGCTCTGCCGGCGACGCAGTCGTCGTTCGGCCGTTCGATCCAGGCCCAGGCCGCGCCGCATCAGGGCCGCTCCGGCTTTCGCCTGCTGCCCAACAGCAGCGAGGCGTTCATGGCCCGCGCCGAACTGATCCGCAACGCCCAGACCAGCCTCGACCTGCAGTACTACATCGTCCACGACGGCATCAGCACCCGCCTGCTCGTGGATGAACTGCTCAAGGCCGCCGACCGTGGCGTGCGTGTGCGTATCCTGCTGGACGACACCACCAGCGACGGCCTCGATCAGGTCATCGCCACCCTCGCCGCCCACCCCAACATCCAGATTCGCCTGTTCAACCCGCTGCACCTGGGGCGCAGCACCGGCGTGACGCGCGCCATGGGGCGCCTGCTCAACCTGTCGCTGCAACATCGACGCATGCACAACAAACTGTGGCTGGCGGACAACAGCGCGGCCATCGTCGGCGGGCGCAACCTGGGCGACGAGTATTTCGACGCCGAACCCAACCTGAATTTCACCGACATCGACATGCTCAGCGTGGGCCCGGTGGCCGAGCAACTCGGCCACAGTTTCGACCAGTACTGGAACAGCGCCCTGAGCAAGCCCATCAATGAATTCATCTCCAACCTGCCGTCCAAAGGCGACCTGGCCAGCGCACGCCTGCGCCTGGAAGAATCCCTGGCCCAGTCGCGCCAACAGAACCACGCCTTGTACAACCGCCTGCGCACCTACAAGACCGAACCGCGCCTGGACATCTGGCGGCGCGAGCTGATCTGGGCCTGGAACCAGGCGTTGTGGGACGCCCCGAGCAAGGTACTCGCCAAGAATGATCCGGACCCGCACCTGCTGCTGACCACCCAGCTGGAACCGGAACTCGAAGGCGTCAACCATGAGTTGATGATGATTTCGGCGTATTTCGTGCCGGGGCAGCCGGGCCTGGTGTACCTGACCGGTCGCGCGGACGCGGGCGTCTCGGTGAGCCTGCTGACCAACTCCCTCGAAGCCACCGACGTACCGGCCGTACACGGCGGCTACGCGCCCTATCGCAAGGCGCTGCTGGAGCACGGCGTGAAACTCTATGAGTTGCGCCGCCAACCCGGCGCACCCCGCACAGGCAGCGGGCCCCACCTGTTTCGTCGCGGCCTGTTCCTCGGCTCGGACTCCAGCCTGCACAGCAAGGCGATGATTTTTGATCGGCAGAAATCGTTTATCGGCTCGTTCAACTTCGACCCGCGTTCGGTGCTGTGGAATACCGAAGTCGGCGTGCTGGTGGACAGCCCTGAGCTGGCCGAACACCTGCGCAATCTGGCGCTGCAAGGCATGGCGCCAGCATTGAGCTACGAGGCGAAATTACAGGATGGCCAGGTGGTGTGGACCACCGAAGATAACGGGCAACCGCACACCCTGACCCGCGAGCCGGGCAGCTGGTGGCGCCACTTCAATGCCTGGTTCGCCACCTCCGTCGGCCTGGAGCGCATGCTGTAGGAGCGAGCTTGCTCGCGAAGAACGCAAGAACACCACACTTAACCAGACCGTACCCGTCATCGCTAACGCCTTCATCCCCTCGCGCCTAAACGGGCTGCGCGGCGCCAAACGCCCCCTGGCGCAACAACAGCACCACCAACCCCAGCGCCCCGGCCGCCATCAGCCACGGCAATGCATGCCCGCTGATCCACTGGCTGCCCGCACCGGCCACCAGCGGCCCGATCAGGCAACCGATGCCCCAGAGCTGCGCCACGTGGGCATTGGCGCGCACCAGCGCATCGTCGCGGTAACGCTCGCCGATCAGGATCAACGACAAGGTGAACAAACCGCCCGCACTCGCGCCGAACAGCACCCACACCGGCCAGATCAGCAGCGTGTGCATCAACAACGGGACTGCCAGGCTCGCCCCCAGCAACAGCAGCGCGCAGCTCAAGAACAGCGTGCGCCGCGGCAGGTAGTCGGCCAGTGCGCCGATGGGCAACTGCAGCAACGCATCGCCCACCACCACCGTGCTGACCATCGCCAGGGCGATCTCGGCCGTGAAGCCTTGCTGCAGGCAATACACCGGCAGCAGCGTCAGGATCATCGCCTCGAACGCCGCGAATAACGCCACCGCCCAGGCAATCGCCGGCAGGCTCCGACAGAAGCGCCACAGCTCGGCAAACGTCACGCTGAAGGACTCGGCGGTCGGCGCCCCGGAACGCCCCAGCAACAGCAACGGCGCCAGCGTCAACAGGCCCACGCCCACCCAGAACCCATAGTCATGATCGGTGCCCAGCACGCCCAACAGCAGCGGCCCCGACAGCTGGCTCAGCGCATAGGTGCAGCCATACAGCGCCACCAGCCGGCCGCGCCATTGCTCTACCACCAACTGGTTGATCCAGCTTTCGCCAAGAATGAACACGATGGTCAGGATCACCCCGATCATCAGCCGCAGCACCAGCCACACCGGGTAGCTCGGCAGGATCGCCAACAGGCCGATGGACACCGCCCCCGCCCACAGGCACAGGCGCATCAGACGCGCAGTGCCCAGCCAGGACGCCAGCCGACTGGAAACCTTCGCCCCCAACAGCACGCCGAAGGCCGGCATCGCAGCCATCACTCCAATGGCGAAGCTGCCGTAGCCCCAGCCTTCCAGGCGCAGGGACACCAGCGGCATGCTGACACCCAACGCCAGACCAACGCTGAGCACCGAGGCCAGCACGGCGAAATAAGTCGCCCAACGCATTTCCACGCTCCTGTGGATAGTTTTTTCAGGGCTGCAAACGAACTGTAGGAGCGCGCTTGCTCGCGAAGAACGCCAACGATAACGCGTGCTGTCTGGTTGAACGCGGCGTCTTTGAGTTCTTCGCGAGCAAGCTCGCTCCTACAGGGGACCTGCGGTGTTGCTTAGAGCTTGATCCAGGTCGCCTTCAGCTCGGTGTACTTGTCGAACGCATGCAGCGACTTGTCGCGACCGTTGCCCGACTGCTTGAAGCCACCAAACGGCGCGGTCATGTCACCGCCGTCGTACTGGTTGACCCACACGCTACCGGCGCGCAGCGCTTTGGCGGTGAGGTGCGCCTTGGAGATATCCGCCGTCCACACCGCCGCGGCCAGGCCGTATTGGGTGTCGTTGGCGATGGCGATGGCTTCTTCGGCGCTGTCGAAAGTGAGCACCGAGAGGACCGGGCCGAAGATTTCTTCGCGGGCGATCTTCATCGCGTTGGTCACGCCGTCGAAAATCGTCGGCTCGACGTAAGTGCCGCCGGTCTCTTCCAGCGTGCGCTTGCCGCCCGCCACCAGTTTGGCACCGTCGGCATGACCGGCTTCGATGTAGGACAGCACGGTGTTCATCTGTTGAGTGTCCACCAGCGCGCCGACGTTCGTGGCCGGGTCCAGCGGGTTGCCTGGCTTCCAGCCCTTCAGCGCGGCGATCACCAGCGGTAGGAATTTATCCTTGATGGAACGCTCCACCAGCAGGCGCGAACCGGCGGTGCAGACCTCGCCCTGGTTGAAGGCAATCGCGCCAGCGGCGGATTCGGCGGCGGCTTGCAAGTCCGGGGCATCGGCGAACACGATGTTCGGGCTCTTGCCGCCCGCTTCCAGCCATACACGTTTCATGTTCGATTCGCCGGAGCGGATCAACAGCTGTTTGGCGATTTTGGTGGAGCCGGTGAACACCAGGGTGTCGACATCCATGTGCAGCGCGAGCGCGTTACCCACGGTGTGGCCGTAGCCCGGCAGCACGTTGAACACGCCTTTTGGAATACCGGCCTCAACGGCCAGGGCCGCGATGCGGATGGCGGTCAGCGGGGATTTTTCGGACGGTTTGAGGATCACGGAGTTACCGGTCGACAGCGCCGGCCCGAGTTTCCAGCAAGCCATCATCAGCGGGAAATTCCACGGCACGATGGCGGCAACCACTCCGACCGGCTCACGGGTCACCAGACCCAGCTGATCGTGAGGGGTGGAAGCGACTTCATCGTAAATCTTGTCGATGGCCTCGCCGCTCCAGCTCAGGGCATTCGCCGCGCCGGGTACGTCGATATTCAGGGCGTCGCTGATCGGCTTGCCCATGTCCAGGGTTTCCAGCAGCGCCAGCTCTTCGGCATTGGCCTTGAGCAACGCGGCGAAACGGATCATGGTGGCCTTGCGCTTGGCCGGCGCCAGGCGCGACCAGACACCGGAATTGAACGTGGCGCGGGCATTTTCCACGGCGCGCTGGGCGTCGGCGACGTCACAGCTGGCAACGCTGGTCAGCAGGCGGCCATCGACGGGGCTGATGCATTCGAACGTGTCGCCGGAAACGGCGGCGGTGTACTCGCCATTGATATAGGCGCGGCCTTCGATCTTCAGATCCTTGGCGCGTTGCTCCCAGTCGGCACGGGTCAGGGTGGTCATGCGAGTGTCCTCCTCTTATTGAATACAAGGCCCAGGCGATGTGCCCCGGCAGCCTCAAAGAATGCTTGCCCCGCCAGCCAGTTGTTCGGCTCAAGGCAACTGCCACCCTAAACCAGCGGCTGGGGATGTATCAATATATTTGACATAACGCCGGTAAACGCCCTTGCGATGTTCATTTTAATAAACATAGACTTTGGGCTCTCCAACCGCAGGCCAGACGGGACACGCACATGAGCATCCAGGACATCGTCGACTTCAGCCAAGCCAACACCGCCCCCGATCGCTACCTCCCTGCCCCGGAAAAAATCCTCAAGGGCAATCCCGAGCAAACGATCTACAACCACTACAACAGCCCGTGCGGCCAGATGAGTGCCGGCGTCTGGGAAGGCGACGTCGGGCAGTGGAAGGTCAACTACACCGAACATGAGTACTGCGAGATTGTGCAGGGGGTTTCCGTACTGCGCGATGCCGAGGGCAACGCCAAGACCTTGCGCGCCGGCGACCGCTTCGTGATCCCGGCCGGCTTCAGCGGCACCTGGGAAGTGCTCGAGCCCTGCCGCAAGATCTATGTGGTGTTCGAACAGAAGGCCTGATCAGCAAATCCTGCGCAAAAAAAAGCCCGAATCGTGAGAAACGGGCTTTTTTTCACAAGGAAGAAAATCAATTACTTGATTTTGCCTTCTTTGTAGATCACGTGCTTGCGAACGCGCGGGTCGAACATTTTCTTTTCGAGCTTGTCCGGGGTAGTACGCTTGTTCTTGTCGGTAGTGTAGAAGTGACCAGTACCGGCGCTAGAGATCATTCGAATCAATTCACGCATGATAGAGCTCCTTAGATCTTGCCAGCGGCGCGAATTTCGGCCAGCACGACAGTGATGCCACGCTTGTCGATAATGCGCATGCCTTTGGCAGATACGCGCAGACGCACAAAACGTTTCTCTTCTTCAACCCAGAAGCGGTGATGCTGCAGGTTCGGCAGGAAACGACGACGGGTTTTGTTATTTGCGTGGGAAATGTTATTCCCAGTCACCGGACCCTTACCGGTAACTTGACAGACTCTCGACATGCCTCAGCCCTCTAAAACCACATGCCCAACCCGGCATGGGTTGGCCGCTTAATCTCTCAGTCATTTGGCGCCAGGCGCCGCGTTTCTTTAGGGTCTTACCGGCTACACCTACAAGCGAAGGAACCGGGCCCCTAGAAAAGAGCGCTGCTTTATACCAGAAAGACCCAAGTGCAACAACAGCCCGTGTGTTTTTACCGGCGTAAATCTCGGCGACAGATGGCCGAACCGTTGCCAGGAGGGGCCGCTGCAATAGCCGACCGCTCGTCGCACAGAATGATTTACAACGCCCGCAAGTACCAAAAAGTACAAGGCGAAACGCGCTGAGGCGCCATCAAAACAGCATTTGAGCCAAAAGCACAGGCAAAAATGGACTAGTCATTTATCAATCAGACCACTACGGTAGGACTTTTCCAGACTGCACTCGCAGATGGGCCTTCGATCTGCACAGGAAACCGAACATGCGCCTCGCTGCCCTACCGCTTTTGCTAGCCCCTCTGTTTATCGCGTCGCAGGCCCTGGCGGCCACCAATCTGAGCGTGTGTACCGAAGCCAGCCCCGAAGGGTTCGACGTAGTGCAGTACAACTCGCTGACCACCACCAACGCCTCGGCCGACGTGCTGATGAACAGCCTGGTGAACTATGACGCAGCCAGCGGCAAGCTGGTGCCAAGCCTGGCGGACAGCTGGGAAGTGTCGCCGGACGGCCTGACCTACACCTTCCAGTTGCACCCCAACGTAAAATTCCACCGCACCGACTATTTCACCCCGAGCCGCACCCTGACCGCCGAGGATGTCCGCTTCAGCTTCGAGCGCATGCTCGATCCGGCCAACCCATGGCACAAGATCGCCCAGAGCGGCTTCCCCCATGCCCAGTCGCTGCAATTGCCCGCACTGATCAAGAAGATCGATGCCCTTGACCCGCTGACCGTGCGCTTCACCCTCGACCACCCCGACTCGACCTTCCTCGCCGCGTTGAGCATGGGTTTTGCCTCGATCTACCCGGCCGAGTACGCCGACAAGCTGCTCAAGGCCGGCACCCCGGAGAAGCTCAACAGCCAGCCCATCGGCACCGGCCCGTTCATCTTCACGCGATTCCAGAAAGATGCCGTGGTGCGCTACAAAGCCAACCCGGATTATTTCGCCGGCAAACCGGCTGTGGATAACTTGATCTTCGCCATCACCCCGGATGCGAACGTGCGCCTGCAGAAACTGCACCGCGACGAATGCCAGATCGCACTGTCGCCCAAACCCCTGGATGTGGGCGAAGCCGAGAAAGATCCCGCACTCAAAATAGAAAAAACCGCAGCATTCATGACTGCATTCGTCGCGATCAACAGCCAGCACCCACCGCTGGACAAGCCCGAAGTGCGCCAGGCGATCAACCTGGCCTTCGACAAGGACAGCTACCTCAAAGCCGTGTTCGAAGGCACCGCCGAAGCCGCCAACGGCCCCTACCCGCCCAACACCTGGAGCTATGCCAAGGAGTTGCCGGGTTATCCACAGGACATCGCCAAGGCCAAGCTGCTGCTGGAGCGCGCCGGGCTCAAGGACGGCTTCAAGACCACGATCTGGACACGCCCCACCGGCAGTCTGCTGAACCCCAACCCCAACCTCGGCGCGCAACTGCTGCAGGCGGACCTGGCCGAGATCGGCATCCAGGCCGAGATCCGCGTCATCGAATGGGGCGAGCTGATCCGCCGCGCCAAGGCCGGCGAACACGACCTGCTGTTCATGGGTTGGGCCGGCGACAACGGCGACCCGGATAACTTCCTGACTCCGCAGTTCTCCTGCGCGGCAGTGAAATCCGGCACCAACTTCGCCCGCTATTGCGACCCGGCCCTGGACAAGCTCATCAGCGCCGGCAAGACCACCAGCGAGCAAGGGGTGCGCAGCAAGCTGTATCAACAGGCCCAGGCGCAGATCCAACAGCAGGCCCTGTGGCTGCCGCTGGCGCACCCGATGGCGTTCGCCCTGACCCGCAAGAATGTCGAGGGGTACCAGGTGAGCCCGTTTGGGCGGCAGGACTTTTCGAAAGTCAGCGTCAAGCCCTGAGCTGCAAGCTGCAAGCCCCCTTGAGGCTTGCAGCTGCAACCTTGCAACTGCTGCCCCTCCTACATCCACCCGTATTCCGCCATCGACAATGGATCACCATCGCCCACGATGATGTGATCCAGCACCCGCACATCCACCACTTCCAAGGCTTTTTGCAGAATCTTGGTCAATTTTCGATCAGCCGCACTCGGCTCCACGCTCCCCGAGGGATGGTTGTGGCACAGGATCAACGCCGCCGCGTTATACGCCAGGGCGCGCTTGACCACTTGCCGCGGGTAAACCACGGTGGCGTCGATGGTGCCCTGGAACAACGCCTCGAACCCCAGCACCCGATGCTTTGAATCGAGAAACAGGCAGCCGAAAATCTCGTGAGGCTCATGGCGCAACAGCGCCTTGAGGTAGTCCCGTACAGCGACCGGGCTTTCCAGCACCGAGTCGCTGCGCAGCTGTTCGGCCAAGTGGCGTCGGGACATTTCCAGTACCGCCTGCAGTTGGGCAAACTTCGCCGGCCCCAGCCCCAACTGCTGGCTGAACAGCACCTGGCTGGCCTCCAGCAGCGGGCGCAAGCCACCGAACTGCGCCAACAGATGCCGCGCCAGGTCCACCGCGCTCCGCCCGGCCACGCCGGTGCGCAGGAAGATAGCCAACAGTTCGGCGTCGGACAGCGTTGCGGCCCCCCATTCCAAAAGCTTCTCCCGCGGCCGCTCGGCCACCGGCCAATCACGAATACTCATCCCGCCTCCCTGTGCATGTGCGCCGCTGTTGCCTGGCGGACGCTGTGTTATCGTAGGCCCTCTTTTTTGCATGCGATTTCACCTGGGGAGGGGGCATCGCAGGCGTCACTGAACTGGCTTCACTGAACTGGAAAGGCAAACCAATGCAGCGTCTGTATCGGAAACGCATCGTTCTCGGCGTCGGCGGCGGCATTGCCGCCTACAAGAGCGCAGAGCTGGTTCGCAGGCTTCTCGACCAGGGCGCCGAAGTGCGCGTGGTCATGACCCGCGGCGGCAGTGAGTTCATCACCCCGCTGACCATGCAGGCCTTGTCCGGCCACCCGGTTCACCTGGACCTGCTGGACCCGGCCGCCGAAGCCGCCATGGGCCATATCGAACTGGCCAAATGGGCCGACCTGGTGCTGATCGCCCCGGCCACCGCCGACCTGATCGCCCGCCTGGCGCAAGGCATCGCCGATGACTTGCTGACCACGCTGGTCCTGGCCACCGACGCCACTGTCGCCATCGCCCCGGCCATGAACCAGGCCATGTGGCGCGACCCGGCCACCCAAGCCAATACGCAGCTCCTGCAAAGCCGTGGCCTCAAGGTGTTCGGCCCGGCCTCCGGCAGCCAGGCCTGCGGCGACGTCGGCATGGGCCGCATGCTCGAAGCCACCGACCTGGCACTGTGCGCCGCCGAGTGCTTCCAGCACCTGGCCCTGACTGGCAAGCACGTGTTGATCACCGCCGGCCCGACCCAGGAAAACATCGACCCGGTGCGCTACATCACCAACCATAGCTCAGGAAAAATGGGCTTTGCCCTGGCTGAAGCGGCGGTCGAGGCAGGCGCGCGCGTGACCCTCATCACCGGCCCGGTGCATTTGCCGACGCCCGATCGCGTCACCCGGATCGACGTGGTCAGCGCCCGGGACATGTTGGCGGCCTGTGAGGCGGCCATTCCCTGCGACCTGTTTATCGCCTCGGCAGCGGTTGCGGATTACCGCCCGGAAGTCGTCGCCCCGCAAAAGCTCAAGAAAGACCCTACCAGCGGCGACGGCCTGCTCCTGCAAATGGTGCGTAACCCGGACATCCTGGCCACCATCGCCAGCCGCCCGGACCGTCCGTTCAGCGTCGGTTTCGCCGCCGAGACCGAGCACCTGCTGGACTACGCCGCACGTAAATTGAAAGACAAAAACCTCGACCTGATCGTTGCCAATGATGTCGCCAACCCAAGCATCGGCTTCAACAGTGAGGAAAACGCCTGCAGCGTGATCGATCGCGACCTGCACGCCACCCTTTTCGCCCAGACCAGCAAGGGCAAGATTGCCCGCCAACTGATCTCTTTTATCGCCCAACGGCTGAACCAGGTTTAATTTACATGCACGCTTTGCAAGCCAAGATCCTCGACCCCCGCATCGGCACCGACTTCCCCCTGCCGGCCTATGCCACACCGGGCTCCGCCGGCCTGGACCTGCGCGCCATGCTCAAGGAAGACACCGTCCTCGAGCCGGGCCAGACCCTGCTGATTCCGACCGGCCTGTCGATCTATGTCGGCGACCCGGGCCTGGCGGCGCTGATTCTGCCGCGCTCGGGCCTCGGCCATAAGCACGGCATCGTGCTGGGCAACCTGGTCGGCCTGATCGACTCGGACTACCAGGGCGAGCTGATGGTGTCGTGCTGGAACCGCGGCCAGACCGCCTTCAACATCGTCGTCGGCGAGCGCATCGCGCAGCTGGTGCTGGTGCCGGTGGTGCAGGCGCACTTCGAACTGGTACAGGAATTCGACGCAACCCAACGCGGCGCAGGCGGTTTTGGGCATTCCGGCAGTCACTGACCACACCAAACCGGGGCGGACGCTACCGTCCGGCCCGGTTAGATGCCACCGCATGGCCTTTCAGGATGAAGAATGCGCGGACCTGACGAGCGACACTTTCCAAGTAAAATCAATGCATTACGCAAACATAAGCGCGGAGCGGATGCTCCGATGGCCTTTTTGCACCACGAACTCTGCACCGAAAACGCCGTCATACCCTTCAGTTTAAGCCTGCCGGTCAGCCACATTAAGGCCAGCCTTGTCTCTTTCAGATGGAGTTTCCCCCCGCGATGAGTACCGCCGCCCGAGTAGCCCCGACCTTCCCCGACAGCATCTTCCGCGCCTATGACATCCGTGGCGTGGTGCCCAAGACCCTGACCGCCGAAACCGCCTACTGGATTGGCCGCGCCATCGGCGCCCAAAGCCTGGCCCAGGACGAACCGAACGTTTCGGTCGGCCGTGACGGTCGCCTGTCCGGTCCCGAGCTGGTGGAGCAATTGATCCAGGGCCTGGCCGACAGCGGTTGCCATGTCAGCGACGTCGGCCTGGTGCCGACCCCGGCGCTGTACTACGCCGCCAACGTGCTGGCCGGCAAATCCGGGGTGATGCTCACCGGCAGCCACAACCCGTCGGACTACAACGGCTTCAAGATCGTCATCGCCGGCGACACCCTGGCCAACGAACAGATCCAGGCCCTGCACACACGCCTGAAAACCAACGACCTGACCAGCGGCAAAGGCAGCATCACCAAGGTCGACATTCTTCAGCGCTACTCCGACGAAATCACCGGCGACGTCAAACTCGCGCGCCGCCTGAAAGTGGTGGTGGACTGCGGCAACGGCGCGGCCGGCGTGATCGCTCCGCAACTGCTCGAAGCCCTGAACTGCGAAGTGGTGCCGTTGTTCTGCGACGTCGACGGCAACTTCCCCAACCACCATCCAGACCCGGGCAAGCCTGAAAACCTGGTGGACCTGATCGCCAAGGTCAAGGAAACCGGGGCCGACGTCGGCCTGGCCTTTGACGGCGACGGTGACCGCGTGGGCGTGGTGACCAACACCGGCGAAAACGTGTTCGCCGACCGCCTGCTGATGCTGTTCGCCCGTGATGTGGTGGCGCGCAACCCGAATGCCGAAATCATCTTCGACGTAAAATGCACCCGTCGCCTGACGCCGCTGATCAAGGAATATGGCGGTCGCCCGCTGATGTGGAAGACCGGTCACTCGTTGATCAAAAAGAAAATGAAGGAAACCGGCGCGCTGCTGGCCGGCGAAATGAGCGGCCACGTGTTCTTCAAGGAGCGTTGGTTCGGGTTTGACGACGGCATTTACAGCGCCGCTCGTCTGCTGGAGATCCTCAGCAAGGAAAAATCCACGGCGCAGGAGCTGTTTCAGACCTTCCCGAATGATATTTCTACGCCAGAGATCAATATCCATGTGACCGAAGAGAGCAAATTCAGCATCATTGACGCATTGCACGACGCGCAATGGGGCGAAGGCGCCAACCTGACCTCCATTGATGGTGTGCGAGTCGATTACGCCAAAGGCTGGGGCCTGGTTCGCGCGTCCAACACCACACCGGTGCTGGTGCTGCGTTTCGAGGCGGATACCGAGGCTGAGTTGCAGCGCATCAAGGACGTGTTCCACGTCCAGTTGAAACGTGTTGCCCCTGATCTCCAATTACCGTTCTGATTTTTTTGCACCGGAGCCCTGAATGACCCTCGAACGCGAAGCCGCTGCCAACACCGCCAAGGTCCTGTCCGAAGCGTTGCCCTACATTCGACGCTACGTCGGCAAGACGCTGGTGATCAAATACGGCGGCAATGCCATGGAAAGCGACGAGCTGAAAACCGGCTTTGCCCGCGATATCGTGTTGATGAAAGCCGTGGGGATCAACCCGGTGGTGGTCCACGGCGGCGGCCCGCAGATCGGCGACCTGCTCAAGCGCCTGTCGATCGAAAGCCACTTCATCGATGGCATGCGTGTCACTGACGCGCAGACCATGGACGTGGTGGAGATGGTCCTCGGCGGCCAGGTGAACAAAGACATCGTCAACCTGATCAACCGCCACGGCGGCAGCGCGATTGGCCTGACCGGCAAGGACGCGGAGCTGATCCGCGCGAAAAAACTGACCGTGACCCGTCAGACGCCGGAAATGACCCAGCCGGAAATCATCGACATCGGCCAGGTGGGCGAAGTGATCGGTATCAACACCGACTTGCTGAACCTGCTGGTCAAAGGTGATTTCATCCCGGTCATTGCGCCGATCGGCGTGGGCGCCAACGGCGAGTCCTACAACATCAACGCCGACCTGGTTGCCGGCAAAGTGGCCGAAGCGCTGAAGGCTGAAAAGCTGATGCTGCTGACCAACATCGCCGGCCTGATGGACAAGCAAGGCAAGGTGCTGACCGGCCTGACCACCCAACAAGTGGACGAGCTGATCGCCGACGGCACCATCTACGGCGGCATGCTGCCGAAGATCCGTTGTGCGCTGGAAGCGGTACAGGGCGGTGTCGGCAGCTCGCTGATCCTTGACGGCCGCGTGCCAAATGCGATCCTGCTGGAAATCTTCACCGACACCGGTGTGGGTACGCTGATCAGCAACCGCAAGCGTCCTTAAACACAAAAAGCCCCACCCTCTGTAGGAGCGAGCTTGCTCGCGAAAAACGTAAAGGCGCCGCGTTCATCCAGAATAAACGCGTCATCGTTGGCGTTCTTCGCGAGCAAGCTCGCTCCTACAGGGAGTGGGGCTTTTTGTTGTGCGGCGTTTACTGGACGCCGAACTGCTCGCGGTACGCCCGTACTGCCGGCAAGTGCTGCTTGAGCTGCGGATCATCTTCCAGGAACTGCAACACCTGGTTCAACGACACGATACTCACCACCGGGATGCCGAAATCGCGTTCCACTTCCTGGATCGCCGACAACTCACCATTGCCACGCTCCTGACGGTTCAAGGCGATCAGCACGCCTGCGGCCTTGGCACCCTCCTGGGAGGCGATGATCTGCATCACTTCACGGATGGCGGTGCCGGCGGTGATCACGTCGTCGATGATCAGCACGTTGCCGGTGAGCGGTGCGCCCACCAGGCTGCCGCCTTCGCCATGGGCCTTGGCTTCCTTGCGGTTGAAGCACCACGGCAGATCGCGCCCATGGTGTTCGGCCAACGCCACGGCCGTCGCGGCGGCCAGGGGGATGCCCTTGTAGGCCGGACCGAACAGAACGTCGAAGGAAATACCGCTTTCAACGATGGCAGCCGCGTAGAAACGCCCCAGCTGAGCCAGGGCCGAACCCGAGTTGAACAAGCCGGCATTGAAGAAATACGGGCTGGTGCGCCCGGACTTGAGGGTGAACTCACCGAAGCGCAAAACCCCGCGATCGATGGCAAAACGAATGAAATCGCGTTGATACGCCTGCATGAAAAAAGCCTCAGATACCACGGATTTAGCTAATTAGGTAGACGGCGTGTATCATACACGCACGCGATTTTTGGGGCCATTTATGCGGATCATCAGTGTGAACGTTAATGGTATTCAGGCTGCAGTCGAGCGTGGTTTGCTCAGTTGGCTGCAAGCCCAGAATGCCGACGTCATCTGCCTGCAGGACACCCGCGCCTCCGCCTTTGAACTGGACGATCCAGCCTTCCAACTGGATGGCTACTTCCTTTATGCCTGCGATGCCGAAGTGCCCACCCAAGGTGGCGTGGCTTTGTACTCGCGGTTGCAACCCAAGGCGGTCATCAGCGGCCTCGGCTTCGAGACAGCCGACCGCTACGGGCGCTACCTGCAAGCCGATTTCGACAAGGTCAGCATCGCGACCTTGCTGCTTCCTTCGGGGCAGAACGGCGATGAAGACTTGAACCAGAAGTTCAAGCTAATGGACGACTTCGCCCGTTATCTGGATAAACAGCGACGCAAACGTCGCGAGTACATTTATTGTGGCTCGCTGTACGTGGCGCAACAGAAGCTGGATATCAAGAACTGGCGCGACAGCCAGCAATCCCCGGGCTTCCTGGCGCCGGAACGGGCCTGGATGGACGAGATTGTCGGCAACATGGGCTATGTCGATGCCCTGCGCGAAGTCAGCCGCGAAGGCGACCAGTACAGCTGGTGGCCAGACAACGAACAGGCTGAGATGCTCAACCTGGGCTGGCGTTTCGACTACCAGCTGCTGACCCCGGGCCTGCGTCGCTTTGTGCGCAGCGCACGCCTGCCACGCCAGCCGCGCTTCTCGCAGCACGCGCCGCTGATCGTGGACTATGACTGGACACTGACCATCTGAGGTCTTTGCCCAGGCACAAAAAAACCCGACATCGCTGTCGGTTTTTTTGTGCGCGCCTGGTTACTTGATCAGCCGCCAGGTCCACGGGTAGCGGTAGGCCGTGCCGTTGTTGGCCTTGATCCCGCCAATGATCGTCAGCACCAGCGCCGCGACCACCAGGATCAACATCAACAGGAAGCCGATCACCACGAAGCCCAGCACCATGCAGACCAGCCAGGCAATGGCCACGGTGATCTGAAAATTCAGGGCTTCCTTGCCCTGATCATCGATCAGCGGGTCCATGTCCTTCTTGATCTGCCACAGGATCAGCGGCCCCAACAGGCTGCCGAAAGGGAACACCAGGCCCAGAAACGCCGCGAAGTGACACAACATCGCCCATTGGCGGACTTCCTTGGACGGTGCCGGAACCGGCAATTGACTGTCACTCATGGCGTTTCTCCTTGAAGCCGGTTCAGTCGGCCAGCGCGGCGTTCTGCAGCTCGAAAATCTCGGTCATGCCTTTCTGCGCCAGCGCCAGCATGGCATTCAGCTCAGACGGCTGGAATGGCGCACCTTCGGCGGTGCCCTGCACTTCGATGAAACCACCGGTGCTGGTCATCACCACGTTCAGGTCGGTCTCGGCGGCCGAGTCTTCCAGGTAATCCAGGTCCAGCACTGGCTCGCCCTGGTACATGCCCACCGACACAGCGGCGATCATCTGCTTGAGCGGGTCGCCGGCTTTCAGGCCGCCACGCTTCTTGATCACTTTCAACGCGTCGACCAGCGCAACCATGGCACCGGTGATGGAGGCAGTGCGCGTGCCGCCGTCGGCCTGGATCACGTCGCAGTCGACGTACAGGGTCACGTCGCCCAGCTTGGACATGTCCAGGGCGGCACGCAGCGAACGGCCGATCAGGCGCTGGATTTCCAGGGTACGGCCGCCTTGCTTGCCACGGCTGGCTTCACGCTGGTTACGCTCGCCAGTGGCGCGCGGCAGCATGCCGTATTCGGCGGTCAACCAACCCTGGCCCTGGCCCTTGAGGAAACGCGGCACGCCGTTTTCGACGCTGACGGTGCAGATCACCTTGGTATCGCCAAACTCGACCAGTACAGATCCCTCGGCGTGTTTGGTGTAGTTGCGGGTGATGCGGATCGAGCGGAGCTGATCGGCAGCGCGACCACTTGGACGTTTCATAGGGGATACCTGTACGGAGGACGAAAAACTGCCGAGCATTATAGAGCCGCGAGCCGATTCGGGGCACGTCTAAAAAATTCGGTTACGAATCGTCGACTGGCGGTGCTTTGTCAGTGCCAGGGTTTGGGGCCAATCGCCCCACTGCGCTACACTCCTGCGCCTTCGCAGCCTGTCGGCTTCAATTTACCCATCAGCCCGCCATCGCGGGACTGCAACGCGAGGTACCTCCATGGTGCACAGCATGACCGCCTTCGCCCGCGTCGAAAAAGCCGGCGCGCAAGGCACCCTGAGCTGGGAACTGCGCTCGGTCAACAGCCGCTACCTGGAGCCGCACCTGCGCCTGCCGGAATCGTTCCGCGACCTCGAAGGCGCGGTACGTGAAGCACTGCGCCAGGGCATTTCCCGCGGCAAGCTGGAATGCACCCTGCGCTTTACCGAGGAAACCACCGGCAAACCGCTGCAGGTCGACCGCGAGCGCGCCGCGCAACTGGTCGCCGCCGCCGAAACCATCGCCGGCCTGATCAAGCAGCCGGCCGCGCTGAACCCGCTGGAGGTGCTGGCCTGGCCCGGCGTGCTGGTGGCCGACGCCAGCGACCCGCAAGCCCTCAACGCCGAAGCCCTCGCCTTGTTCACCCAGGGTTTGAAGGAGCTCAAGGCCGGCCGCGAGCGCGAAGGCGCCGAGCTGGCCCGCCTGATCAGCGAGCGCCTGAGCGCGATCGAAGCCGACGTGGTCACCTTGCGCGAGCTGGTGCCGCAGATGCTCGCGACCCAGCGCCAGAAGGTCCTCGACCGCTTCACCGACATGAAGGCCGACCTCGATCCGGTACGCCTGGAGCAGGAAATGGTCCTGTTGGCGCAGAAGAGCGACGTCGCCGAAGAGCTCGATCGCCTGAGCACCCACATCCTTGAAGTACGCCGCGTGCTCAAGTCCGGCGGCGCCGCCGGTCGGCGCCTGGATTTCCTGATGCAGGAACTCAACCGCGAAGCCAATACACTGGGCTCCAAGGCGTTCGATCCGCGCAGCACCACGGCGGCGGTCAACCTCAAAGTGTTGATCGAGCAAATGCGCGAACAAGTACAGAATATTGAGTAAGGCAACTTCCATGACCCACAGCACCGGCACCCTTTACATCATTTCCGCCCCCTCGGGCGCGGGCAAGAGCAGCCTGGTCAAGGCCCTGACCGACGCTGACGAACAGATCCGCATCTCGGTGTCCCACACCACCCGCGCCATGCGCCCGGGCGAGGTGAACGGCGTTCACTATCACTTCGTCGAGCGCACCGAGTTCGTCAAGATGATCGAGCACGGCGCCTTCCTTGAGCGCGCCGAAGTGTTCGGCAACCTCTACGGCACCTCGCAAAGCCACCTGCAACAGACCCTGGACGAAGGCCACGACCTGATCCTGGAAATCGACTGGCAGGGCGCCGAGCAAGTGCGCCAGCTGATGCCCAAGGCGCGGTCGATCTTCATCCTGCCGCCGTCCCTGGAAGCCTTGCACCAGCGCCTGACCAACCGCGGCCAGGACAGCGACGCGATCATCGAAGGCCGCATGCGTGAAGCCGTCAGCGAAATGAGCCACTACGTCGACTACGATTACCTGATCATCAATGACGATTTTGCCCACGCCCTGGACGATTTGAAGGCGATTTTCCGCGCCAATCAGCTCCAGCAAAAACGCCAACAACAGCGTTTCGGCAAGTTATTGGCCGAACTGCTCGGTTGATCAGCTCTTCCCAAAACCGCTGCGAGGGCCTTACATTGGCACTTGCAGCGGTTTTGCGAGAGCCTGGGAAAAATCAGCGCTTCCCTAAACGCTGGTGATTTTTTAAACTGTTTAGTCCGCTCGCCCAACCGGGCAGCGCGCATCTTGCATTCGCTCCGAGGAATACCATGGCCCGCGTAACCGTTGAAGACTGCCTAGAACACGTGGATAACCGCTTTGAGCTGGTCATGCTCTCTACCAAGCGTGCCCGTCAACTGGCCACTGGCGGCAAAGAGCCCCTGGTCCAGTGGGAAAACGACAAGCCTACCGTTGTCGCTCTGCGCGAAATCGCTGAAGGCCTGATGAGCTACGAGTTCATCGCCAACGCCGAGATCGTTGAAGACGAACCGCTGTTTGCAGCGTTCGAGGACGAGTCCAACGAGGCCGTCTAAGCCTATGCCTGGTCGACGTAGCACGGCGCGGTGTCAACGCACGCGGCAGGAGTCCATCCTTTGCCGAGCATAGACGCCCTCGCCGATCGCTTATCGACCTACCTCGGCCCAGACCAGGTCAACCTGGTCCGCCGAGCGTATTTCTACGCCGAACAAGCCCACGACGGCCAACGCCGCCGCAGCGGCGAGGCGTATGTCACCCATCCTCTTGCGGTGGCCAATATTCTCGCCGACATGCACATGGACCATCAGAGCCTGATGGCCGCGATGCTGCATGACGTGATCGAAGACACCGGCATCGCCAAGGAAGCGCTCAGCGCGCAATTTGGCGAAACCGTGGCCGAACTGGTCGATGGGGTCAGCAAACTGACCCAGATGAACTTCGAGACCAAGGCCGAAGCCCAGGCGGAAAACTTCCAGAAGATGGCGATGGCCATGGCCCGGGATATCCGTGTGATCCTGGTCAAGCTGGCCGACCGGCTGCACAACATGCGGACACTGGAAGTGCTGTCCGGCGAAAAACGCCGGCGCATCGCCAAGGAAACCCTGGAAATCTACGCGCCCATCGCCAACCGGCTGGGCATGCACGCCATTCGTATCGAATTCGAAGACCTCGGCTTCAAGGCCATGCACCCGATGCGTTCGGCGCGCATCTACCAGGCGGTCAAGCGCGCCCGGGGCAACCGCAAGGAAATCGTCAACAAGATCGAAGAGTCGCTGAGCCATTGCCTGGCGATCGACGAGATCGAGGGCGAGGTCAGCGGGCGGCAGAAGCACATCTACGGCATCTACAAGAAGATGCGCGGCAAGCGCCGGGCCTTCAACGAGATCATGGACGTGTATGCGTTCCGGATCATCGTCGACAAGGTCGACACCTGCTACCGCGTATTGGGCGCTGTACATAATTTGTACAAACCCCTGCCGGGCCGCTTCAAGGACTACATCGCCATTCCCAAGGCCAACGGCTATCAGTCGCTGCATACCACGCTGTTCGGTATGCATGGGGTGCCGATCGAGATCCAGATCCGCACCCGGGAAATGGAAGAGATGGCCAACAACGGCATCGCCGCCCATTGGCTGTACAAATCCAGCGGCGACGAGCAGCCCAAAGGCACCCACGCCCGCGCGCGCCAGTGGGTCAAAGGCGTGCTGGAAATGCAGCAACGTGCGGGCAACTCCCTGGAATTCATCGAGAGCGTGAAGATCGACCTGTTCCCGGACGAGGTCTACGTGTTCACGCCCAAGGGCCGGATCATGGAGTTGCCCAAAGGCTCCACGGCCGTCGACTTTGCCTACGCCGTACACACCGATGTCGGCAACAGCTGCATCGCTTGCCGCATCAACCGGCGCCTGGCCCCGCTGTCGGAACCGCTGCAAAGCGGCTCCACCGTGGAGATCGTCAGCGCACCGGGCGCCCGGCCGAACCCGGCGTGGCTCAACTTCGTGGTCACCGGCAAGGCGCGCACCCATATTCGCCACGCCCTGAAACTGCAGCGCCGCTCCGAGTCCATCAGCCTGGGCGAACGTTTGCTGAACAAGGTGCTCAACGGCTTCGACAGCGCCCTCGAGAAAATCCCCGGCGAGCGCGTGCAAGCGATGCTCAGCGAGTATCGCCAGGAAACCATCGAAGACCTGCTGGAAGACATCGGCCTGGGCAACCGCATGGCCTATGTGGTCGCCCGTCGCCTGCTCGGCGAAGGCGAGCAATTGCCAAGCCCGGAAGGTCCGCTGGCGATTCGCGGCACCGAGGGCCTGGTGCTCAGCTACGCCAAGTGCTGCACGCCGATCCCGGGCGACCCGATTGTCGGGCACCTGTCGGCGGGCAAAGGCATGGTGGTCCACCTGGACAACTGCCGCAATATCAGCGAAATCCGCCACAACCCGGAAAAATGCATCCAGCTCTCGTGGGCCAAGGATGTCACCGGCGAATTCAACGTCGAGCTGCGGGTCGAGCTGGAGCACCAGCGCGGCCTGATCGCCCTGCTGGCCAGCAGCGTCAACGCGGCCGACGGCAATATCGAGAAAATCAGCATGGACGAGCGCGATGGTCGCATCAGCGTGGTCCAACTGGTGGTCAGCGTACACGACCGCGTACACCTGGCCCGCGTGATCAAGAAACTGCGCGCCTTGACCGGTGTGATCCGCATCACCCGCATGCGTGCATAGCCCACCTCTTACAAGGAGTCATTCATGACCAAGACTGTTATCACCAGCGACAAAGCCCCAGCCGCCATCGGCACCTACTCCCAGGCGATCAAGGCGGGCAACACCGTCTACATGTCCGGCCAGATCCCACTGGACCCAAAGACCATGGAACTGGTTGAAGGCTTCGAAGCACAAACCGTACAGGTCTTCGAAAACCTCAAGTCGGTCGCCGAAGCCGCCGGCGGTTCGTTCAAGGACATCGTCAAGCTGAACATCTTCCTCACCGACCTGAGCCACTTCGCCAAGGTCAACGAGATCATGGGCAAGTACTTCGAACAGCCTTACCCAGCCCGCGCCGCTATCGGCGTTGCTGCCCTGCCAAAGGGCGCACAGGTTGAGATGGACGCGATTCTGGTCATCGAGTAAAACACCCGGCGCAGCCTCCATAGGCTGCGCCGACTTCGTTTTAAAAGGATTTCATGATGCGCAAAGCGCTTGTAGCCTCTTCGTTGCTCGCCCTGTTGCTCGGCGGCTGTGCCAGCAACCCCGCCGACCTGGATGTGAGCGGCACCTGGATCAACCAGGTTGCCATCGACGCGGCAGCCAAGGGCGGCCCTTTGCGTGAAGCACTGCAGAGCTTTGGCCCGAACCTCGAGTGGGACGTCAACACCAAGGCCCTGCAGGCCCGCTACTACAACGGTTTTGAAGTAGCGGAAGGCAAGTTGCTCGGTGAGAAGCCCGGTGCCTGGAGCGTCGACTTCTACGGCAGCGCCGCCACCGATCTCAAGCGCAAAGGTCGGCAACTGCTGCAAGTGGCCAACGACAACGAGCCCGAACAGCTGTTTGCCCGCGCCAAGGAACCTGCACCGGAAGGCGCGCCATTGGGCGCCAACTTCGAGCGCGCGCTGTACGCCGCTTATATGGGCGGCGACTGGAAAATCGCCAACGGCAATGGCGAAGGCGCCACCGTGCAGTTCCAGGCCAACGGCCAAGTGGCCGGCCTGCCGGGCGCCGATCGATATTCGTTATGCCTGGCGGGTGATTGCGCCTCCATGAGCGGCGGCTACGACAGCATGTGGTTGCAACGCAACGGCGTGGGCAATGCGTGGATCTTTGCACGCAAGGGCAAGCAGCTGGAAATCTTCCAGGCGATCAATACCTCGCAGGCCGACGAAGTGCCCTCGTTTACACCGGGGCCACGCCAGTGGCTGCTTGAAAAACAATAACCGTCATCCCACAGACCTGAATGTGGGAGGGGCGCTGCGAGGATTCGACTTGCTCCCGATCGCGGTGCATCAGCCACTACAACCGTGGCTGACAAAGCAAACCCCCTCCCACCTTTTCTGACCGCGGCTCAGCCCTTCAGGATGGCCGCGTAGCCTTCGCGATAACTCGGATACGTCGGCACCCAGCCCAACGCCTTGGCCCGGGCGTTGCTGCATTGCTTGCTCCCGGCGCGGCGCACACTGGCGTCATCGGACCATTGCGTCACTCCCAGATACTCACGCAACCAGGCCACCACCTCGGCCAACGGCGCCGGTGCGTCATCGACACCGATATAGATGCGATCCAGCGAACCGCCCTGCTCCACATGCCGCAACAAAAACGCCAGCAGGCCAGCCGCATCATCGACGTGGATCCGGTTGCCATATAAAGGCGGATCGATCGCCACGCGATAACCCTGGCGCACCTGCGTCAGCAGCCACTCGCGGCCCGGCCCGTAAATCCCGGTCAAGCGCACGATGCTCGCCGCAATGCCGCTGTTCAGCGCGATTTGCTCGGCTTCCAGCATCACCTGCCCGGAATAGCCTTTTGCCTGGGTCTCGGACGTTTCGTCGACCCATTCGCCCTGCTGCTGCCCATACACACTGCTGCTGGACACAAACAGCAGATGCTTGGGCTCCTGGCCGTAATCCTTCAACCACTCCAACACATGCTGCAACCCTTGCACGTAAGCGGCGCGATAACCGGCTTCGTCGTGATCCGTCGCCGCCGCGCAATACACCAGGTAATCCACCCCGCCGATCGGCCAGGTGTCAGGGCAATCCTTATTGAACAGGTCACCGGCAATGCCGATCACGCCATCGGGCAGGCGCGAAATATCACGCCGCAGGCCATGAACCTCCCATTCCGAGGCGAGTAATTGGCTGGCCAGCCGACTCCCCACATCGCCACAACCGGCAATCACAACAGAAGGCGCAGACATCACAAAACTCCGTACTGAAAGGTCTAGATTAGCCGCCGCAGGAGACCAGCGGCCAGAAAAAGGACAAATAAAGTTACTGTATTACTTCTGTTAACAAGAATTACTTGCAATAATAACGACCCATTTGTCCTCGACCTCGCAGGGTCTGGAAGGACGATCACTCATTTTTTTCTCTCAGGTCCGGCCAGCATGACACGTAATACACACCCCGCTTCGCCAACCAAGCTTCACAGTCCATCCCGCGCCTGGCGTGCGATTGCTGCGCTGCTGTTCAGCGTACTGCTGGCACCGACCGCCGCATTCGCTGATGCCACCGCGCCGGTGGCTCCTGCTGCTGCCGAACAGAATGCCACCGTCGCCCCTGCGGTGCCGGCCGCCACAGACCCAGCCCAGGCTGCAGCGCCGGCCACCGCCGACGAGCCCGGCGTAGTGCTGGAAGAAAACAACACCCTTGGCATGGCCCACGACCTGTCGCCATGGGGCATGTACCAAAACGCTGACGTGGTGGTAAAAGCCGTGATGATCGGCCTGGCCATCGCCTCGATCATCACTTGGACCATCTGGATCGCCAAAGGCTTCGAACTGCTGGGCGCCAAGCGCCGCCTGCGCAGCGAGATCGTCCACCTGAAAAAGGCCACCACCCTCAAGGAAGCCAGCGAAACGGCGACCAAGAAGGGCACCCTGGCCAATACGCTGGTACACGACGCGCTGGAAGAAATGCGCCTGTCGGCCAATACCCGCGAAAAAGAGGGCATCAAGGAGCGCGTGGCATTCCGTCTCGAGCGCCTGGTGGCAGCCTGCGGTCGTAACATGAGCAACGGCACCGGCGTGCTGGCGACCATCGGTTCCACCGCGCCGTTCGTCGGTCTGTTCGGCACCGTGTGGGGCATCATGAACAGCTTCATCGGCATCGCCAAAACCCAGACCACCAACCTTGCCGTCGTCGCTCCCGGCATCGCCGAAGCCTTGCTGGCAACCGCCCTGGGCCTGGTTGCCGCGATTCCCGCGGTGGTGATCTACAACGTCTTCGCCCGTTCGATTGCCGGCTACAAGGCCCAGGTATCGGACGCGTCGGCAGAAGTCCTGCTGCTGGTCAGCCGCGACCTCGATCACCTGCCTTCCGAGCGCAGCTCGCAACCGCACATGGTGAAAGTGGGGTAATCGGCCATGGGCCTGCATTTGAATCAAGGCGACGACGAACTCGTCGAGAACCACGAAATCAACGTCACGCCGTTTATCGACGTGATGCTGGTGCTGCTGATCATCTTCATGGTGGCGGCCCCCTTGGCCACCGTGGATATCAAGGTCGACCTGCCCGCCTCCAGCGCCAAACCCGCGCCGCGGCCGGAGAAACCGATTTTCCTCAGCGTCAAGGCGGACCAGCGCCTGTTCCTGGGCGAAGAAGAAGTCAAAGCCGAAACCCTGGGGCCGGCGCTCGACGCCAAGACCCAAGGCAAGAAAGACACGACGATCTTCTTCCAGGCCGACAAAGGCGTGGACTACGGCGACCTGATGAGCGTGATGGATGCCCTGCGGGCAGCCGGCTACCTCAAGGTCGGCCTGGTCGGACTTGAGACGGCAGCCAAAAAATGATCACGACGCGCCACAAACTGACGCGTTATGGCACCAGCCTCGCCGTCGTGCTGGGCGTGCATGCCATCGCGATTGCCATCGCGCTCCACTGGTCGGCGCCGCGCACGGTCCAGCTGCCACCGGCGGCCATGGTCATCGACCTGGCGCCGATGCCCGCCCCGCCGCCGCCGGCACCGCCCAAGGTGGTCACGCCGCCGCAGCCGCCCGCCCCGGTGGAAGAGCTGCCGCTGCCGAAACTGGCCGAAGCGCCCAAGCCGACGATCCAGGTGCCCAAGCCGGTCAAGCCCAAGCCGAAACCCCAGCCGCCCAAACCGGAGGAGAAAAAGCCCGAGCCGCCCAAGGAGAAACCTTCCGAGACGCCACCAAGCGACACGCCGCCGACCAATACACCGGCGGAGAAATCAGCGCAGCCCGCACCGGGCCCGTCGCCGCAACAGGTCGCCGCCAAAGCCTCCTGGGAAGGCGCCCTGCTGGCGCACTTGCAGAAGTACAAAAAGTACCCGCAAAGCGCGCAGAACAGTGGCAAGGAAGGCATGAATCGCTTGCGCTTCGTGGTCGATGCCGAAGGCAATGTGCTGTCCTACGAGTTGGTGGGCCGCTCCGGCAACGCCGACCTGGACCGCGCCACCCTGGACATGATCCGTCGCGCCCAGCCATTGCCCAAGCCACCGGCCGACATGGTGAAAAGCGGCAGCATCGAGATCGTCGCGCCGTTCGTTTACAACATCGAGAAGCGTCGCCGCTAAAGGCACACGCCGGGCTATGTGAGAGGGGGCTTGCTCCCGATGACGGTACATCAGTCGACACGTCCTCGACTGACCCATCGCCATCGGGAGCAAGCCCCTTCCCACATCGGGTTTTATCGCTTCAGCAAAATCTCGCACATTCCCCGCTCAATCCTTATCAAAGTTCTGATAACGTGTGTCTATCGATTGCAGCCGGTATGCTTGGCTCGCAACCTCATGGACGCCCGCTATGACTCTTACAGAATTACGCTACATCGTGACCCTCGCCCAAGAACAACACTTCGGCCACGCGGCCGAGCGTTGCCACGTCAGCCAGCCGACGCTGTCGGTGGGCGTGAAAAAGCTTGAAGACGAACTCGGTGTGCTGATTTTCGAGCGCAGCAAAAGCGCCGTGCGCCTGACCCCGGTCGGTGAAGGCATCGTTGCCCAGGCCCAAAAGGTCCTGGAGCAAGCCCAAAGTATTCGCGAACTGGCCCAGGCCGGCAAAAACCAGCTGACCGCGCCGCTGAAAGTCGGCGCCATCTACACCGTCGGCCCGTACCTGTTCCCGCACCTGATTCCGCAACTGCACCGCGTCGCGCCGCAGATGCCGCTGTATATCGAAGAAAACTTCACCCACGTGCTGCGCGACAAACTGCGCAACGGCGAGCTGGACGCGATCATCATCGCCCTGCCGTTCAACGAGGCCGACGTCCTGACCCTGCCGCTCTACGACGAGCCGTTCTACGTGCTGATGCCGGCCTCGCACCCGTGGACGCAGAAAGACAGCATCGACGCCGGCCTGCTCAACGACAAGAGCCTGCTGCTGCTCGGTGAAGGCCACTGCTTCCGCGACCAGGTGCTGGAAGCCTGCCCGACCCTGACCAAGGGCCACGACGGCGCCAAACACACCACCGTGGAATCCAGCTCCCTGGAAACCATTCGCCACATGGTCGCCTCCGGCCTGGGCATTTCGATCCTGCCGCTGTCGGCGGTGGACAGCCATCACTACGCCCCGGGCGTGATCGCCGTGCGCCCGCTCACGCCGCCGGTGCCGTTCCGCACCGTGGCGATCGCCTGGCGCGCCAGCTTCCCGCGGCCCAAAGCCATTGAGATCCTGGCCGACTCGATCCGCCTGTGTTCGGTGGCCAAACCGCCTGCTGCGAGCTGAGCCACTGTATGACTGAGCTGTCGCAGGTGTCGGTGACGGCACTCAAGGGTGTCGGCGAAGCCATGGCCGAGAAGTTGGCCAAGGTCGGCCTGGAGAACCTTCAGGACGTGCTGTTCCACCTGCCTCTGCGCTATCAGGACCGCACCCGCGTGGTGCCCATCGGTCATTTGCGCCCTGGGCAGGACGCGGTGATCGAAGGCACCGTCAGCGGCGCCGACGTGGTGATGGGCAAGCGCCGCAGCCTGGTGGTGCGCCTGCAGGATGGCACCGGCGGCCTGAGCCTGCGCTTCTACCATTTCAGCAACGCGCAGAAGGAAGGCCTCAAGCGCGGCACCCGCGTGCGCTGTTACGGCGAAGCACGCCCCGGCGCCTCGGGCCTGGAGATCTACCATCCGGAATACCGCGCCATTACGGGCGACGAGCCGCCGCCGGTCGACACCACCCTGACGCCGATCTACCCGCTGACCGAAGGCCTCACCCAACAACGCCTGCGCCAACTGTGCCAGCAGACCCTGACGATGCTCGGCCCGAAAAGCCTGCCCGATTGGCTGCCCGTGGAGCTGGCCCGCGACTATCAACTGGCGCCGCTGGACGATGCGATCCGCTACCTGCATCACCCACCGGCCGACGCGGACGTGGACGAACTGGCCCTCGGTCATCACTGGGCGCAGCACCGCCTGGCCTTCGAAGAACTGCTGACCCACCAACTGTCCCAGCAACGCCTGCGCGAGAGCATGCGCTCCCTGCGCGCACCGGCGATGCCCAAGGCCACGCGCCTGCCCGCGCAGTACCTGGCGAACCTCGGCTTTGCGCCGACCGGTGCCCAACAGCGCGTGGGCAATGAAATCGCCTACGACCTCAGCCAGCCCGAACCCATGCTGCGCCTGATCCAGGGCGACGTCGGCGCGGGCAAGACCGTGGTCGCCGCCCTCGCCGCCCTGCAGGCACTCGAAGCCGGTTACCAGGTGGCGTTGATGGCGCCCACTGAGATTCTCGCCGAGCAGCACTTCATCACCTTCAAGCGCTGGCTCGAACCGCTGGGCCTGGAAGTGGCGTGGCTGGCGGGCAAACTCAAAGGCAAAAACCGCACAACCGCGCTGGAGCAGATCGCCAGCGGCGCACCGATGGTGGTGGGCACCCATGCGCTGTTCCAGGACGAAGTGCAGTTCAAGAACCTCGCGCTGGTGATCATCGACGAACAGCATCGCTTCGGCGTGCAACAGCGCCTGGCCCTACGCCAGAAAGGCGCGGGCGGGCGCATGAGCCCGCACCAATTGATCATGACCGCCACGCCGATCCCGCGCACCCTGGCCATGAGCGCCTACGCCGACCTCGACACCTCGATCCTCGACGAACTGCCGCCCGGCCGCACCCCGGTCAATACCGTGCTGGTCACCGACTCCCGGCGCGTGGAAGTCATCGAGCGCGTGCGCGGCGCCTGTGCCGAAGGCCGCCAGGCGTATTGGGTATGCACGCTGATTGAAGAGTCCGAAGAGCTGACCTGCCAGGCCGCCGAAACCACTTACGAAGACCTCACCAGCGCCTTGGGCGAACTCAAGGTCGGGCTGATCCACGGGCGCATGAAACCGGCGGAAAAAGCCGCGGTGATGGCGCAATTCAAGGCCGGCGACCTGCAACTGCTGGTGGCCACCACGGTGATCGAGGTCGGGGTGGACGTGCCCAACGCCAGCCTGATGATCATCGAAAACCCCGAGCGCCTGGGCCTGGCGCAACTGCACCAGCTACGTGGCCGCGTCGGCCGGGGCAGCGCGGCCAGCCACTGCGTGCTGCTGTATCATCCGCCGCTGTCGCAGATCGGCCGTCAACGCCTGGGCATCATGCGTGAAACCAACGACGGTTTTGTCATCGCCGAAAAAGACCTCGAACTGCGCGGCCCCGGCGAGATGCTCGGCACCCGCCAGACCGGCCTGCTGCAATTCAAGGTCGCCGACCTGATGCGCGACGCCGACCTGCTGCCGGCAGTGCGCGATGCGGCCCAGGCCCTGCTCGAGCGTTGGCCGGATCACGTCAGCCCGCTGCTGGATCGCTGGCTCAGGCATGGGCAGCAATACGGCCAAGTGTGACGCCTGTTTCACTTATCCGACCAACATTTGTATCAAGCTGGTTATACTCCAAAGACTGTACGAATTTGGATCAGGCCATGTCAGAAGTTGCCCACGCCGCCGCACCACTGACCGCCCCGCCGGTTATTCGGGCGCTGCTCGCGAAACTCTCCATCAGCTACACGGAAGTCGCCGAACATCCGGGCCTGAACCCTGCGCGAAAGATCCAGGCGGTGCTGCTGGAAGATGCGGTGGGCGCGCTCATGGTGCTGTTCCCGCAGAACCAGTTGCTCGACCTCAACCGCCTGACCGAACTCACCGGCCGCCGCCTGACATCGGTGTCGCCGGAACGTATCGAACGCATGCTGGGCAAGCATGACCTCAGCCTGCTGCCCGGCCTGCCGGCGCTGACCAGCTCACCTTGCCTGTATGAAGGCAGCCTGCTCGATGAGTCGAGCCTGCTGGTTCACTCGGGCGAAGCCGGTTTGCTGCTGGAGATCGCCAGCGTCGACTTCAAAACCATGCTGACCAAGGCCAGCGCCGCTCAATTCGGCGAGCCGCTGAGTAACATCCGGCCCAACCTCGACCGGCCCCATGATGACCGCGAGGAAATCACCCAGGCCATGCAGGCGTTCACGGCCCGGCGCATCCAGCAACGCCTGGAAGCGACCATCGAGATTCCGCCGCTGGCCGACACTGCGCAGAAAATCATCAAACTGCGCGTCGACCCCAACGCCACCATCGACGACATCACCGGCGTGGTCGAAACCGACCCGGCGCTGGCCGCCCAGGTGGTCAGCTGGGCCGCCTCGCCCTATTACGCCTCGCCGGGCAAGATCCGCTCGGTGGAAGACGCCATCGTGCGGGTGCTGGGCTTCGACCTGGTGATCAACCTGGCGCTGGGCCTGGCCCTGGGCAAAACCCTGAGCCTGCCCAAGGACCACCCGCACCAGGCCACGCCGTACTGGCACCAGTCGATCTACACCGCCGCCGTCATCGAAGGCCTGACCCGCGCCATGCCGCGCGCGCAACGCCCGGAAGCCGGCCTGACCTACCTGGCCGGTCTGCTGCACAACTTCGGTTATCTGCTGCTGGCCCACGTGTTTCCGCCGCACTTCTCGCTGATCTGCCGACACCTGGAGGTCAACCCGCACCTGTGCCACAGCTATGTGGAGCAGCATTTGCTGGGTATCAGCCGCGAACAGATCGGCGCCTGGCTGATGCGCTACTGGGACATGCCGGACGAACTGTCCACCGCCCTGCGCTTCCAGCACGACCCGTCCTACGACGGCCAATACGCCGAGTACCCCAACCTGGTGTGCCTGGCCGTGCGCCTGCTGCGCAGCCGGGGCATCGGCTCCGGGCCGCACGAAACCATCCCCGACGAGCTGCTTGAACGTTTGGGCTTGAGCCGTGACAAGGCTGAAGAAGTCGTGGCCAAGGTGCTGGATGCCGAGGTGCTGTTGCGCGAATTGGCCTCGCAGTTCAGCCAGGGCTGAATCGGTAGCTTGTTAGATCGCTATCGGGGGCAAGCCCCCTCCCACATTTTGATCTGCGAACACGGTCAAGTGTGGGAGGGGGCTTGCCCCCGATGAATCCACCTCGGTCTACTGCTTTTTCTTCGGCTTCAAATACTTGGTCAAGCCCTGGAACCAGATCACCAGCGCCGGGTTGCCCTTGATCTGGATCGACTTGTCCTGAATCCCCGTCATGAACGCCAGGTCTTTGTCACCCAACCTACGACGGCCAATACGCCGAGTACCCCAACCTGGTGTGCCTGGCCGTGCGCCTGCTGCGCAGCCGGGGCATTGGCTCCGGGCCGCACGAAACCATCCCCGACGAGCTGCTTGAGCGCCTGGGCTTGAGCCGTGACAAGGCTGAAGAAGTCGTGGCCAAGGTGCTGGATGCCGAGGTGCTGTTGCGCGAATTGGCCTCGCAGTTCAGCCAGGGCTGAATCGGTAGCTTGTTAGATCGCTATCGGGGGCAAGCCCCCTCCCACATTTTGATCTGCGAACACGGTCAAGTGTGGGAGGGGGCTTGCCCCCGATGAATCCACCTCGGTCTACTGCTTTTTCTTCGGCTTCAAATACTTGGTCAAGCCCTGGAACCAGATCACCAGCGCCGGGTTGCCCTTGATCTGGATCGACTTGTCCTGAATCCCCGTCATGAACGCCAGTTGCTTGTTCTTCGCCTGCATCGTGGCGAAGCCATAGGCGGCGTCTTTAAAGGCAATGGCGAAGGCCGGCGCAGGGTGGACACCCGAGCGGCTGGTGATGCGCTGGTCTTTGACGATGAAGTGACGGGCAACCTTGCCGTCGAGGGTCTGCAACTGGAACGCCAGGTCTTTGTCACCCAACTGCTGCTGGAACGCAGGGTTGGTGCGGCTGGCTTTGCCCATCATCAGGCCCAGTACCCAGAGGAGAAGACGAAATTTCATGCACACGGCCTCGGTGTAATTATTGAGTGGCCGCAGCAGTGTAACGAATTGCCGAAAGAACGCCACCGATCTCGCGCTTTAGCCGGAGATCGGTTGGCGTTTACCGCTTATAGCAACAACTTGCTTATACGTTAGGGCACGGCACCGGCGCCCAGTCGGCCAGGTTCGGATCGCGGCAAGTGCCTTCGATCTGTGCTTTACCGGCGCTGGCGACCTTCTTGCTTTCATCTTGCTTGGTCTGGGCAGTCTGGAAGGTTCTTTCGGTGGCGACTGCTTCTTTCGGCACCACAGGCAGCGGCGGACGCTTGGTCACGACTTTGCTGGTCAACTTACCTTTCTTGGCCGGTACGACCGCCGGAGTGGCATCCGCTGTCGCCACGGTGACTACGTCGTTGCGCTGCACGCCCACCTGTTGCAGGTCTTTCTCGTAAGCCTGGGTGTAGTTGTTCAGGTCTTCGCTGGCCTTGCCGTTGACCGCGACGATCAGGTCATTGGATTCCTTCAGGCCGGAGACGATTTCCGCCAGGCGCTTGCGGCCTTCGGTGTCGTTGACGGTCTTGGCTTTACGGTCGGCCACCAGCTTGGTGAACGCGCTCTGGTAGCACTGCTGGGAGGCCTTGGCGTAGGCGGTGCTGCGGTCGATGTCGGAGGCGCTTTTATTGACGTCGGCTGCGTAGGAGCCAATACGCTGGTTGTCATCGGCGATCTGCTTCTGACGCTCGGTGTAGTAACCCGCCGCGCCGCCAGCCAGGGCGCCGCCCGCGGCACCGATTGCGGCGTTACGGCCGCGCTTCTCGGAGTCGCCGGTCAGGGCGCCGAGCAATGCACCGCCGGCAGCGCCGATGGCCGCGCCGGTGACGACCGACTTGGTCATGTCCGAATCGGTCGCGCGCAGGTGCTGCACCGGCTCGTAGCAGTTCGGGTAGTACTCGACCTTAGTGCTCGACGCGACTTTGGACGTCGGCGACGTGGCACAACCAGTCAACACGGTGCTGAAACCGGCTGCGATCAGCAGCAAGTGACGCTTGGAAACCGCCTTACGGGAAAAAAGCATAGGTGTATTCTCTTTTAAGTTTGACTTGCCCAGCACGGCCCACCGCCGCCTGAGTCCCTTCCAAGCTCGCTCTATAGCCAACGATCAAGACCGCTGACCACTGGCTGCGAGCAATTCCTTCAAGATCGTTGCCGGGTCGGCCCGCTGTTGCTTGCGGTAGTTGCCGACATGGCGAACGAACAGTGTCGCGCGCGTCACCAGGCTTTTGCCGAGCACTGGCTTGCGATCCAACTCTTCCTTGATCCGTTGAAACTGCGCCTGGATCACCGCATCGGTGTAACGCGTGCCGGTGGCCAGGTTGTCGATATAGATCGCCACTGCGCCGTCGAGGGCACTGCGCCCGTTGGCGATGGCTGCGGCAAACAGCTGCGCGCTGGCCTCGTCCTTGGCGTCCACGGCCTGCTGGCGGCTCTTCTGCAGATTGGTCAGGCGGATGTTGTAGTTATTGATGGTCTCGGCCACCAACGCCGCCGACTGAATCAGGTTGCCCGCCGCTTCTTCGCGTTGCTGGGCGATCAGCGAGACGTTGCGCTTGAGCTCTTCGTTGACCAGCCCCAGCTCGGCTTGCAGGCGTGGGTCGACGCTGGCGGCGATGATGCTGTCCAGGCGCTTGGTCGGGTCCTGGGCGTCATCGATGGCATCGGTCAGCGAGGCCAGGCGGCCTTCTTTCTGCCACTGCGCGAACAGCTCCTTGTAGCGCGAACGCGGTGCCGACAGCGCGCCGATCGCCACGCGAAAACCGGTGGTCTCGTTGCTTTGCTCGGTGCCGTCGGCGGCGAACAACGGGTACTCGCGGCGCATGCCGGTGAACAGCGTGCCCTCGCCCTCCAGGTAATTGCCGCCCTTGACCACAAAGCCGCCATAGGCGCCCTGGCGACGCCCGGCGTGTACCAGCTGGAAGGATTCCTGGACCATTTCTGCCGCGTTGCCGATCACATCGAACAGGCCGATCGGGTTGGGCAATTTGGTGCCGATGGGCATCAGCCGCGCGGCCTGGCCGGTGCCGCCGGCGACTTGGTTGAACACCGCCCAATCGGCTAGCGGGCCGTCGCTTTCGCTGCCCTCAATGCGCCGCGGGAACAGGCGCCCTTCCAAGTCCTGGCGGCTCACGGCCTGGGCCCCGCGTGCGGCGAACTCCCATTCCACTTCGGTGGGCAGGCGCACAAAACCCAGGCCGCCGTCGTCCGCCGAAGCACCACGCCCGCTCACCGGCAGCAACTCGCGGTGGTATTTCATCAACCAGGCGCTGTACACCGCCGAGAAGCGTTCGGCTTCAAAGCGCGACAGCTTGACCTTGGGCAAACGCCCGGCCATGCCGCTGGGCGCATCGCACGCGGGCGCCGGTTCGCCACTGGCCAGCGATTGCGCCTGGGACATCACCAGGGCGTATTGGCGCGCGGTCACTTCGTACTTGCCGATGAAGTAGAGCATCGGCTTGAGCGGGGTCTTGGCGTCGGTCTTCGGCATCAAGGGCGTGATGACGTTGTTCCAGTCTTTCGGCAGGTCCTTGAGGCTGAACTGGCCGTTGATAAAGTCGCGGCGATAGCCGGAAATGAACGACTGCTGATAGCCCGCCTCGCCTTCGGCAAAGGGGTAGCCGAGGCTGATCTCGCGGTCGTCCAACGTGCCTTGGGCCAGCACATAGACGTAACGGAACACCATGTTGCCTTCGCACGGCAGCGGCAGGCTGACGTCGTCCGGCAACGGCTTGGGGTTGTCGAGCTTATCGCTTGCCTCATCGGCCCACGCCAGCGAGGCGAGGCTCAGCGCCAAGGCGGCGCCCAGTAACTTATACATCTCGGATTCCTTCAGAAGCCTGGATACGCGCCACGCGCCAACCGCCACACGCTGCCGCCACGGCGCTGACGCCGAGCACAGCCACCAGGGCCAGGCCGTAATGACGCGCCAGCAGGTGGCTGGCGTGTTCGCCCGGCACCTGCACGAATAATTGATTCAAGCCCGCCTCGGCCAGGCCATACAGACCCGCACTGAACACGGCGGCCAAGCCGGCGCTGTAGAGCGCCTGCAGCACCACAAACAGCAACAGCGCGGCGGTGGAAAAGCCCAACAGACGCAACACCGACAACTCCCTACGCTTGCGCGCCACGGCGGCCAGCGCCCCGGCGAAGATCGCCGCGAACGCCCCCGCCAAGGCCAACCCGGCGATGATCCAGAACACGATCGACAGGTTGCGGCTCAACGACTGCACCTGGGCGATGCTCAATGCCTCGGTCGCCACCAACAGATTCTGCCCGGCGAAAAACACCCGCAGCGGCTCCACATCGGTGAGGTTGCGCGCATACAGGCGAAACGCCGGATACACCCGCTGCTCGCCCGCGCCGACCGCGTCGCCGTCCCAGCCCAGCGCTGGCACGGCACGGCCGTCGCGGTAGTCTTCCACCGCTTCCAGCAGGCTCAATTCAGCAAACAGGCCGTCGCGGGCGAAGGCTTCCAGCGGCAGTACCGCGAGCACCTGCAAACGCGTGCGCCGGGTTTCGACGCGCCCCGCGACCTGGCGCGCAAAGCCGGTTTCCAGCCAATCCCCGGGCCGCGCCGCGAGCTTCTCGGCGGCGGTGTGGCTCAGCACGATCTGCGCCAGGCCCTGGGGCATCGGCAAACCGTCGAGCAGTGGATCGCCCGGCGCAGTCGGCAGCATTTCCAGGGTCAATGTGCCCACCTGCGCGGTCGCCGCGATCTGCCGCGTGCGCGGGATGGCGAACGCCACATCGCCGCGCTGGCCCAACTGCTCGACAAAGGCGCGGCTGAATCGACCACCGCCCAACGGAATAATTTCACGGGTGGCCGGGTCGTTCTCCAGGCGCTCGGTCAGACTGCTGACCAGCCCGAACTTCAGGCCGAACAACACCAGCAACGGCGCGACGACGGCGACCAGCGCCAGCACCGCGCAGGCCGACAGCCACGCATCGTTGCGGTAATCCTGCCAAGCCAGGGAAGCCACCAGACCGAGGCGCATCAGCACACCTCCCCGAGGGTGGCGGTGATGCCGCCATCAGTGTCGCGACGGCAAGCAATACGGCGCACCTGCAAGCCGCTGGCGCGAGCCAGGGGTTCGTCATGGGTGGCGATCACGCAAGCGGCGCGGTGTTCGCGAGCGCGGGCCAACAGCGCCTGCATCACCCGTTCAGCGTTAAGCGGGTCGAGGGACGCGGTCGGCTCATCAGCCAAGACCAATTGCGGCGCATGGGCCAGGGCGCGGGCGCAGCTCACGCGCTGGCGTTGGCCGACCGACAGCGCCGCCGGCTTCTTGGCCAGTTGATCGCTGATTTCCAATTGCTCGGCCAGGCGCGCCACGCTGCCATCGTCCTTCAACCCCAGCAGTTGCCGGGATAAGGCGATATTGCTGCGCACATCGAGAAAGCCCAGCAAGCCGCCGGTTTGCAGGACGTAACCGAGGTGCTGGCTGCGCAGCTCGGCCAGGGCGGTCTGCCGATCAGCGCGCCACAACCCGCCGATATCGGTCTGATTGAATTCGAAGCGGTCCACCTGATCCGGCGCAAGCACCAGGGCCAGCAGGTCGAGCAAGGTGCTTTTGCCGCACCCGCTCGGCCCGACAATCGCCACTTGCTCCCCCGCGCGCAGGTGCAACGCCGGAATCACCAGGCTATAGCGCTGGGCACCGACGCCCCGGCTCTTGTGTACCGCGTTCAGGTTCAGCATTACGGCAGCGTCGACAACGGGACGCGGTACAACGCATCGCCCGGCTCGGCAGCGCCGAAACGGACCCAGTTGGCCAGGTCATTGTGGAAGGTTTCATAGAGGCGGATCTTCGAATCCAGCTCGTCGATAAAGTCTTCCTGCTCGGCCACGCTCAACGACAGCCACAGGTCCTGGGTCATGTTCAGCGACTTGCTGCGGTACGGCAGGCCTTCCAGGTATTCGCCGAGAATGCCGCCATCGGCCAGGTTGCCACCCTTGCGCAGGGCCTGCGGGTCGCGGCTCATATAGGCCGAGGCGCTGGCGATTTCCTGGAAGAAGTCTTTGGGCGAGGTCTGGGTTTTGCGGGCGGCGTCGACGATCAGTTTCAGCGACTGCTGCAGGTCGTTGAGCTGCAATTTGGTCAACATCACGCACACCTGGAACGCCGGCAGCGCCGGGTTGGTCAGGTCGCGGTCGGCGGTCCAGGCGCTGACCAGTTGCGGCGCCTGGCTCGCGGCTTTGCGCCCGAGGAAGTCCATGTGCATGGCGTAGCCGATGGCGGCGGATTTATCCGCCAGGCTTGGCGCGGCGCTCAGCAAGGGCAGCGGCTGCGGCGTGTCATTGCGTACCTGATGCACCAGGTTGGCGAACACCGTACCGATCTCATCGACGCGCTCGCCCAGCTTGCGTACATCGCCACCCGGCACCTTCGTATACAGGTCGCCGATCTGCGGGTTGGCGTCGGCGGTGAGGATGCGGTACTGGCTTTCGGCGCCGGCGTGGGTTTTCTTGCCGGCGTCGGTGCGCAGGTGCAGGGCGTAGATCTTGATCTGCTTGCCCAGCGCCGCCTGGCGCACTTCGGCTTCGTTCATCTGGGTGGCGGCAAACGGGTCGTTCTTGCGCAGCGCGCCAGCGTCGGTGACGAGCAAGATGATACGACCGCCGTAGCCGGACCAGTCCATGCCTTCGACAGCCTGCATCACTCCGGCAAACGCGTCCTCGTTGAAGGAGTGACTGGACACGGTCGACGCCTTGACCCCGCGCGCCAGGTCGAGGAAGCGCTGCGGGTCGCGGCCCTGGTCGAGGGTGATCAGGGTCTTGGCCACGTATTCCAGGCCCGGGGTTTTCTTGATGCTGTTGCGAAAACCCACCAGGCCGAAGCTGACGCTGTCCAACTCGCCGCGCTCGGCGATGCGGGTTTGCAGCTCGTGGACCACATCGCGGACCTGGTCGATATACGGCTGCATCGACACGGTGGTGTCGACCACCAGCACCACCGCAGTGCGGAAGGCATCGGCATTGGCGTTGATCAGCGCGGTCGCGGGCTTGGCGACCGCGCTGCTGCCAGGGTCGATGGACGCGACGTTGAGCAACTGCACCGGCTGGCCGTTGTCGTCGAAGCTCTCTTTGGAATCGAAGATCGGCAGCAGGTAGAACTGGTTCTGCGGCACCGCGCTGGCGGCCGGCTCCAGGGCCAGCACCTGGCCGTTGTCGTCGCGGTTGTTCTGCGCCTTGGCCAGCACGCCTTTGGCAGCGGCGGGGTCGGCCAGCAGCTTTTCCACTTCGCCGGATTGGCGCAGGAACATCACCGGTGCCCGGCCGGAGCGTTCGGTGAACTTGAGCACCAGGCTTTGCTTCCAGTCGCTGACCTGGGCGGCCGGCAACCAACCGTCGCTGCGCCCATCGGTGGCGGCGCCGACGCGTAGCCATGGGCTGCCGTCGACGTCCTTGCGCTGATACACATAGAGCACGGAAAACGCCGGCAGGGCTTTGCCTGGCGCGCTGCCGGCAGCGCTGGCGAGTTTCGCGCCGGGTTTGCTGAGCACGCGCTGGAACAGGGTTTTCTTGCCCGCCATCAGCAAGGGCCGTTGACCGCCGTCCACTTCGGCGACCGCCACCGGTGGCGTCACTGATGGTGTCACCTTGGGCACTGTCGCAGCCGGTGGCTTGGCAGGCTGATCACTGCCGCTCAACCACCAGTAACCCGCGCCACCTATGGCCAAGGCAACCGCCACCGCCACGGCGGCCAACGCCAACACCGGCCCACGGCGCTGCTCGGACACCGTGTGCCGTGGGGTTGGCGGCACCACCGGCTGGCGCGCCGGTTGCGGCTTGTCGGTCGGGATCTCGATGGATTGCGGAGTGATGCCGGCCAGATCGAAACTCAGCGGAATCGGCAACGGCCGCACCTGCGTGGCGTCCGGCGACTCGGTCGGCAGTTGATCCAGCGCCAGCAGCAACGCCGCCGCATCCGGGAAGCGCTCATTCGGGTCCTTGGCCAACAGCTTGCGCAGCACGTCCTGATAACGCCCGTGATGCAGCGGCAGTTCCGGCAGCGGCTCGGTCAGGTGGGCCAAGGCCGTGGAGAGCGCGTCGGTGCCGTTATAAGGCAGCTTGCCGACGAGGATTTCATAGAGCACCACGCCCAGCGCATACAGGTCTGCGCGGCCATCGATTTCCTGGCCACGCGCCTGTTCCGGGCTCATGTAGCTCGGCGTGCCCACGGCGAAACCGGCCTGGGTGAACTGGGTGCGGTCGTCCAGGGATTTGGCGATGCCGAAGTCCGACAGCACGGCGGTGCCGTCGGCGCGGAACAGAATGTTCGCTGGCTTGACGTCGCGGTGGACCAACCCCTGCGCATGGGCATAACCCAGCGCCGAAGCGATCTGGCGGATCAGCGTGAGGCCCTGCTCGGGAGTGAGGCCGGCGGCGATGCGCTCCTTGAGCGTGCCGTTGGGCAGGTACTCCATGGCCATGTAATACAGCTCGCCGACATTGCCGATGTCATGGATGGTCACCGTGTGCGGGTGCGACAGCCGCGCCAGGGTCTTGCCTTCGCGCAGGAAGCGCTCGCAGAAACTCGGGTCCGCCGCCAGCGCCGCCGCCATCACCTTGAGCGCGACCTTGCGCTCCAGCGAGCGCTGGGTCGCCAGGTACACGCTGGCCATGGCGCCTTCGCCGATCTCGCCTTCGATGTCGTAGCCCGGGATCACGATGTTCATGCCGATACCTTCACGACGATGGCGGTGATGTTGTCCGGTGCGCCGCGGTTCAGCCCGAGGTGGACCAGGCTGCGCACGATTTCATCCGGGGCGTCATGGCTGAGCACCTCGCGGATCTCGTGGTCCTCGACGGTCTTGTTCAGGCCATCGCTGCACAGCAGGTAACTGTCGCCGGGGGCGATCAGCAGGTCGACCACCGCCAGTTCCAGTTGGGCTTCCACACCGATGGCGCGGGTGACGATGTTGGCGCGCGGATGCACGCGGGCATCGGCCTCGCTGAGCAGGCCGCTGTCTTGCAGGTCTTGCACGTAGCTGTGGTCGCGCGAAATGCCGTCGAGCACGCCGTCGCGCAGGCGATACAGGCGACTGTCGCCGGCCCACAGGCACACGCCGCGCAAGCCGCGTGCGGCGAACACCACCACGGTGCTGCCCATCATGGTCACGCCACGGTTGGCGGTTTCTTCACGCACGGCCGCGTTGATGCGGATCAGGTCGTTGCGCAAGGCCGCCGAGTATTCCTCGAGGGAACGCCCCAGCGGCACACTGCGCAGGCTGTCGACGATCAGGCTGCTGACGTAATCCCCCGCGGCGTGCCCACCCATGCCGTCGGCCACCACCCACAGGCGATTCTCGGGCAGGTCCAGGCACGCGTCTTCATTGACCTGGCGAACCATGCCCACATGGCTTTTGCTCGCGGATTTGTACGTCGACCCCATCTACATCACACCTTCTTGTCCGAGCAAAAACTGCGCAAAATCGCTGGTGGCGGGCAGGCCCTGACACCGCAATAAACCAGGGGAAATCGTCTGCGAACCACGCCCCCACCACAGGCTGGCGCCTTCGCAGGCCTGTTCGGCGAGTGCGGTCATGCGCGCATGGGGTTCCGTGGCGGCTACCCGCTGCAGCCCGGCGAAACGGC
The DNA here is from genome assembly GCF_002028325.1 of Pseudomonas veronii. Taxonomy (NCBI): domain Bacteria; kingdom Pseudomonadati; phylum Pseudomonadota; class Gammaproteobacteria; order Pseudomonadales; family Pseudomonadaceae; genus Pseudomonas; species Pseudomonas veronii. Next base: position 6,694,696 of record NZ_CP018420.1, read on the forward strand.
TGTCCACCGCGCGCGGTTCCGTCGCCGGCAAGCCCAGGCAGTCGAGGCCGGCGTTGAAATTTTCGAAGGTGGCACCGGCATCCAGGGTGCCGAGCAACAGCTCTTCGGCCTCTTCAAACCAGCGGTCCGGGCCGCCCACCAGGGACGCCGGATTGGTGTCGTGATCGAGCAACGCGACCACGGCCAGCGGAAAATACCGCCCGACCCGGTCGATGCTCGGCATCACCACGCCCGCCGCCGCGTTCGGCCCGCACACGCCGGGCGCCAGCACAAAGCGCCACAGCGGGCTGACCAGATACACGTTGAGCCAACCGGCGCCGAGGCTGTGTTGACTGGCGAGCAGGCCCGCCGCCAGCCAGCTGTCCCACGGGCCGATAAAGCTCTGCGGCAAGGCGCGACTGACAAAATCGCCGCGACTGGCCAACTTGCCGTAGAAGCCCAACGTCGTCATAACCGCTCCGGCAGGCTGAAGCCACTGAGCACGCGGCTCTTGAACGGGTTGAAAGCGCTGTTGGCGCGCAATTCGTAAGCGATGCTCGCGCCATCCACGCGCAGGCGCAGGTTGAAACGATCCGGCGAATTACCGGCGGTGAGGTCCGATTGCTCCAACAGGCGGAACCAGGCCCACGGGCCATCCAGGGTTACACCGGAGCGGCCACTGGCCGACGACGGCATGATGGAAATACGCACCACGCCAATGCTGCCGGGGTTCGGCCATTGCATCGCCACCGGACGGCTCGGGCCGTGGTCGTAGCTCAGTTGCTGGCCATCGAGGTCAAGCAGGAACTGGGTGATGCTGGCGTCCATCGCCACCGGCTTGAGCTCGAAGCGCACGATCGGTTGGGTGCCGCCTGCGCGGAAGAACGCATCGCGGATCGTCGCCGCGCGCTGGAAGGTTTGCAGCACGCCCGGTGCAATCCCGAGTTTCTGCGCCGCGCCCGGCTGCCAGCGCCAGGTCTGTGCGGAGGTATCGACGTAGGACTGCAGGTATTTGCGGAAGTAGTTATCCATCACCCCGCCCACGCCGAAGAACTGGCCGAAGTCATCCAGAGTGGCGTCACGGGCGCTGCCCGGCGACATCGGATAACGCCCGGCCAGGGACTGGCGATACACGTTCACCACTTCGCTGACCCACGCCGCGTTCAGCTGGTTGCGCACCCCGCCCATCATGCTGTTGGTGGTCGAGTTGACCACCGACTTGACCATGCCCTGCACCAGCGGCGGCTGGCGCTCGGCGTTCAGGCTGACCCGCGTGGCCGCCGCTGCCGCCTGGTTCTTGGCCTCACCGAGCAAGGCATCGCCGCTGGCGCCGACCATGGCGCTGACTTGCACGTACAGCGCGTTCATATCCGCCAGCAGGCCGTCGATGGCCGCCGGCTCGCCTTCGTTCTTGCTGACGATGCTGTTGAGCTCGGCGAAGTGCGCGGTCACCGGGTCGTCCGCAGCAGCCGGCGCATCCGCGTTCGGTTGCGCCTGGCCGAGCAGGTTGCCCAGGCGTTCCTTGAGCTTGTCCACGCCGCCTTCGACCGGCACGCCCTTGGCCGCCAACTGGCGTTCCTCTGCCTGCAAGTCGGTTTCCCTGGCCACCGCCACCAGCAGTTTTTTCAGCGGCGAGGTCGGCCCGGAAATCACCCGCAACACGTCCGCCGCCTGGGCCACGCTGGTGATCGGCACAAAGTCGATGTCGGCGAGCAACGCATCCCACTGACGCTGGTAGTCCTGGAAGTACAGGCGGCGCACGTCGGCGGCCAGGCTGACCACGTTCTGCTGGTCGGCCTGCTCATGGCCGAGCACCCATTGCTCTTCGGCCAGGGTGCCTGTCTGGTTCAGGCTGCTCAGCAGGAACGCCTGGCGATAGCCCTTGGCGGTGAAGAAACCACTCAGCGGCTCGCCCAACGGCTTGCCGCTTTTGCGGCTGAACACCAATGCGGCGTCGCGGCCGGCGGCTTCGTTGAGGCGGAAGTCTGGAATGCCGTCGGGCAGTTTCTGGCGTTTGACCCGGTCATACACGCGCTGGGCCACCGGCAGTTGTTGCAACTGCCGACGCAGGTCGTCGATCAAGCGCGCATCGAGGCGTGCGCTCGGCGGGTGACGTTCGAACAACGCCTGCAAGTGTTCGGCCAGCGCCTGGCGCTGATCGGTGGGTAGGTCGCGTGGCAGGTTGCGGTCCCAGTCGAGGGCGATCCAGGCCTTGATGAAGTCCGCGTCGTAATGCTCGGTGTCGGCGAGCATCAGGTAAGCCTTGAGGCCTTCGTAGAGGAAGTCGGAGTTACCGCCGCCGTGCAGTTGCTCCTCGATGCGCGTCACCAGGCGCGGCGCGAAGACGGCGATTAACAGCTTGCGGTAGACGCTGGCGGATTCGGCTTCGAGCATATCGCCCTGATACAGGCCCAGGCCCTCGGACCAACTTGGCGAATCCCCGGCGAGGTGTTTCACCGCGTTGAGCAACGGCAACACGGCGAGCACTTCGCGCTGTGCCGGGCTGAGGTTCTGTACGGCCTGGCCCAGGGGCGCGACCTTCTGGTCGACCTGGGCGATATACGCCTGGTTGGCGCGATAACTGACCCACCACAGGCTGCTGACCACGATCACCAGCGCTACGGTGGCCGCGAGCACGCCGCGTGCGATCCATTTGCGCCGCCGCTCGACCTGCGGGTTGACGCCCACCAGCCCGCGCTCGGCAAAGGCGACCGCGCTGAACAGTTTCTCGATGAAGTAACTGCGCCCGCTGCCGCTCTGGCGTGCCAGGTGCTGGCGGTCCAGGTTCATGCTCTGGGCCATGGTGCCGATCAAGCGATCGATCGGGCTGCCTTCCTGGGTGCCGCTGGTGAAATACACGCCGCGCAGCAAGACGCGCTCTTCAAAGGCGTTGGGTTTGAACACGCCTTCGAGGAAGCTTTGCAGGCAATCTTTCAATGCACCGAACTGCTGCGGGAAGCCGTAGATCAGGTCGCGCCGCGCCGGGTCGCGTTCCTGTTGCAGGCGTTCGACCAGGCGTTCGTTGAGGCGCTGTTCGAGGCCGGCGAATTCGCTTTGCAGGTGCGCCAGGGGGCTGTCGCTGTGCTTGCCGTCGTCCAGGGCAAAGGTCATGCCCCACACCTGGGCGCGTTCTTCCTTGCTCAGGTTGTCGAAGAACTCCATGAAACCCGGCACCAGGTCGAGCTTGGTCAACATCAGGTAGATCGGGAAACGCACGCCCAGCTGGGTGTACAGCTCCTGGATACGCAGGCGAATCGCCGCCGCGTGGGCAGCGCGTTCGGCTTCGCTGCCCAGCAGCAGGTCCGACAGGCTGATGGCGATAAAGGCGCCATCGATCGGGCGGCGCGAGCGCTGCTTTTTCAACAGGTCGAGGAAGCCCAGCCAGGCGGCTTTGTCCACCGGGGAGTTGCTGTCCTGGGTGGTGTAGCGGCCGGCGGTATCGAGCAATACGGCCTGGTCGGTAAACCACCAGTCGCAGTTGCGCGTGCCGCCGACGCCGCGCACCGCCCCGGCGCCCAATTGGGCCGCCAGCGGGAAATGCAGCCCGGAATTGACCAGCGCGGTGGTCTTGCCCGAACCCGGCGGGCCGATGATCACGTACCACGGCAGCTCGTAGAGGTTGCGCCGCTCATCCCCGCCGAGCTTGGCTTTTTTCAGCAGGGCCAGGGCTTCGTCCATGCGCTGGCGCAGGCTGGTGAGTTCTTCGGCGGTGGCGACGCTGTTGGGGTCGGCCGGGGTTTGCGCGGCCAGGCTGCGCATCACTTCGGCGGCCTGACGACGGGCCTGGAGGATGCGGAACACACGGTAGGCGAGCCAGGCCGCAAACAGCAGGACGATCAGCGCCCAGCGCCGCCCTTCGGGCACCAGCACGTCGAGCAGGGGCCCGACAAACCAGATGATCAGGCTCAGGGCGATCAGGCCCAGCAACGGGATCACCCAGCGAATCATGAAACTGAAAAACGCCTTCACTCGACGCCCTCCGCGAGTACGGTGATTTCAACCCGACGATTGCGGGCACGGCCTTCGGCGGTGGCGTTGGTCGCCACCGGCTCGGTGTCGCTTCTGCCCTCGGCACTGAAGCGATCGCCCTGGCCGGTCTTGGCCGCGAGGATCTCCAGCACCGACTTGGCCCGCGCTTCGGACAAGGCCCAGTTGGACGGGAAGCGCAGCGTGGCAATCGGGCGGTTGTCGCTGTGCCCGGTGACGCGCACCTGGCCCTTGACCTTGCGGATTGCGTCGGCGATGCGCAGCATCAGCGGCTGGTAGTCGTCGACGATGCTGGAGCTGGCCGACGCAAAGAGCTCATCACCGCGGATCGTCACGACGGAACGGTCGACCTTGTCTTCCACCGCGACGCGACCGGCCTTGATGTCTTCCACCAGAAAACCGGCCAGGCGTGGGCGCTCGATCACTTTCGGCTGCGCCACGGGGCGGTCGATGGCCTGCACCGGGATCTCGCCCAGGGCATGGATATTCTTGAACACCGGCTCGGCGTCCGCGGCCAGCTTCAGGCGCAGGCCGAACAGCAACGCCAGCAGCAGCGCCAGGCCGATGGCCACGGCGATCCACGGCGGCATGAACTGCGCCAGGCGATCGCGCGCCACGGTCACGCCGCGCCAGTGCGGCGACAGCTCGCGCTCGTGGTCGCCCCGGGCGCTGCGAATCGCCGCGGAGGTACGTTCACGCAGGGCTTCCAACTGGCTGCGACCATCGTTCATCACGCGGTAGCGGCCTTCGAAACCCAGGCACATGCACAGGTACAACAGTTCCAGCAGGTACAAGCGCTCGCGTGGGCTTTGCAGGCAATGGTCGAGTAGCTGGAAGACCTTTTCGCCGCCCCAGGCTTCGTTGTGAACGGTGATCAGCAGGCTCTGCTTGCCCCAATCGCTGGTGCTGCCCCACGGCGTGCTCAACACCGCCTCATCCAGTGCGGTACACAGGGCGTAACGCGCCAGCAGCACTTCGTTGCGCGCCACGCCAGCAGCTTCGGCGCGCTCTTCGAACTGGCGCAGATAGGCCAGCAACTGCGCACGCAAACTGGCCGGCGCCGGGTGGGCGATGGTGTTGCGCAGGCGTGTCAGCAAGGCCAGCAGCGGGCCGGCGGCGCTTTCCAGCGGGTTCAGGCCGTGGCTTTTGCCGGTCAGGATCGGCGCGGCCGGCATCGACAGCGGCGCCGGTTCGGCACGCGCGGGTTCGGGCGCACGGCCACCCGGGCGCGGCATGAACTGGGTGCGGTCATCATCATTGGGGTGCATCGCGGATTATCCTCGGATCGCCCAGAAGGCCAGGTTCAAGCCCGGGAACTGCCCGGCGATATGGAAGGCGAAGCCGCCGGAATTGCTCAACTGCTGCCAGTGCTCGCTGCCCCGGTCCAGCTCGTAATAGGTCGAGCCTGCGTGGTACGGCAGTTGGCGCGGCGCCACCGGCAACGGCAGCAGGCCAATGCCGGGCAGTTGCAGGTTGACCAGGTCGCGAATGTGCTCCACCGAGCCGACTTTGCTCTGCTGGCCGAAGCGCGCGCGCAGGGTCTCGCCGGGCACATCGGCGCGTACCACGAGGATGAAACTGGCGCTGTCGATCAGGGTTTTGTCGGCGAGCATGGCCACGTGGATGCCGTAGGCTTTCTCGACGATCGGGATCGGCGTGGCCTTGCTGTCGATCAACATCGACAGCGCTTCACGCAGGGCCTGCATCACCGGGGCAAAACTCAAGGCCAGGTCGTCGTGCTGGTACTGCGGGTATTCCTGGGGGCGCCGGCCGGTGGTGGAGAAGGTAGCGAACTCACCGGCCAGGCTGACCAGTTCGCTGAACAACCGCTCCGGGTGCAGCGGGCTCAGTTGGCTGAGGTGCTGGATCAGCGGCTGGGCACGGTTGACCAGTTGCAACAGCATGAAGTCGGCAATCTCCGACGCGCCGCCCGCGCCCGAGGCGACCACACGCCCGGCCAGGGCTTCGCCGCGCTGGTGCAGCAGGCCGAGCAGTTCGCTGCGAAACGCGGTCAGCGGTTTGCTCGCGGCCACATCGAGGACTGGCGGGATGTAGCTGTCGTCGAGGACCAGCGCACGGTCGGCGCGTTTTTCCTTGATACCCACCAGGCCGATCGCGGCGTAATCGCTGATGCCGTCCTGCGCGGTCAACAGGCGCAGCGCACGGGAGCCGACGGCCACCGGGGCGCGGTTCTCGAACGGTGCGTTGTCGTCACGCACTTCGCGCACCTGGCTCACGTAGCGGGCGGCGCCAAGCGCTTCGCCGTCGTCGACGGTGTCGCGGGCCCCTGCGCGCTTGAGCGGCAAGGCCAGGTAGACGAGACCGTCGCGCAGGCTGTCGTCGATATTCAGCGGGCTGGGCGCCAAGTCATCCTGGGGGATATTGAACGGCGTGCCGTCGGGCAGCAGGCCGCGTGCCGACACAATCGCCAGCTTGCCCTGGGCCAGCAGGCCCTGATCGATCAGCAGCTCGGAAAACCCCCAGGCCCCGGCCGACAACGGGCGACTGCGGGCGTCGATCAGGTTTTCCAGGTAACGGTCATGCTGCTGGAAGTGCTGCGTTCCGATGAACATGCCTTCCGACCAGACCACGCGATTGTTCCAGGACATGGGGGCTCCGATTGCTTGTTATTGGGCTGGGCTGGATGGGGAAACCACGACGTCCGCACGCACGGCGCGCACATCGAGGCTGATCTGGTATTCGGTGTATTGGCGCGGCGGCACGTTGAGCACCGTGCGCCATTGCGCGCGGTCCAGCTCGCGGTAGCCCACCAACAGGCCGATCTGGCGGGTGGACGGGTCGAGGTCGCGCTGGATGCTCAACTGCTGGCCGGGCTGCACCATCACTTCGTCCTGGTCCAGCAGGTCGAGACCGAGGGTGGATTGCGCACGGTCAGCCAGGGCGAAGTAATCCGAACGGCCGAAGGTGGCGGCGTTTTTCAGTTCGAAAATCCGCACCCGCACCGGGGCGGCCTGGCCGTTGGCGCCGGGGTTGAGCCCGGCAATCGCGTGAAAGTGCAGCTCGACGGCAGCGGTGTTCGCTTCAACCTCGGCGGCGCTGGCCTGGGGTTCGGCGACATCCTTGGTACACGCCGCCAGCATCAGCAGGCTGGCCACTGCGAGTAAAAACCTGGGAATCATCCTTCGTCCTCAATGACGTACTTAGCTTTCCGTTTTATCCATGCGTTGCGGCTCAGCGACGCTGGCGTGCGCTGTGCTCTTCGTAGGCTCGGCTGAATTCGCGGCCGAACAGGTCCTGGAAATCTTCCTGGGCCTCGCGGGAAATATTGCTGTAGAGCTCGGTGAACTGCTGCCAGTACTGGGCCTGGCGCGAGCCGCTGAACAGGCTCGACAGCCCGCCGGGCTTGCCCATGCGTTCTTCCAGCTGCGCCGGTTCGAAGCGGCTGAGCAGGTGTTTGATCGCCGCTTCCACACCGGCCATCACCGCCAATTGGTGAGCGCGCAGGTCGTCGAAACTGTCGCGCACCGCGATGTCCGGTGCCATAAACGCTTGGTTGCCATGACGCAGCAGCAGCTGTAGCGCTTCGTCGGCATTCGGGGCGAATTTCAACGGATTGTTTTCCGCGGGCTGGATCATCGTCTGCTGCATGCGGAATTCGCCCTTGAGGCTGGCGCGGGCACGCAACACGTCGATCAGGCCTTCGACCATCAGCCGGTAGCTGCGGCCGATGCTTTCCATCTGGGCTTCGGCCTGGGCCCTGTCCAGGCGCAATGGGTCCAGGCCGGCGCCGCGCAGGAAGGCGTGCAAAAGATCGGGTTGCTGCGCGGCGGCCACCGGGAGCACAGGCTCGACCACAGGTGGCGGCGCGATCACCGGCGCAGGCGGTGGCGGTGGCGGTGCGCTGACCACCGGCGCCGGTGTGTCGCCAAACAGGTCCCAATCCTCAGGGATGACCGAGCCCGACGCGGCAGGCGGCTCGACCACCGGCACCGGCACGGCCACCGGGGTCGGCGGGCGGAAGTCATGTTGCTCGGACGGCACATGATCGGCCACGGTCGGCGGCGGCACGGCGGTCGGGCTGAGAAAATCGAAGAGGTCCGGCAAGGTGTCCATCGACGACGCGCCCTGGAACTGCGGCGCGATCACCGGCGTGGCTACCGGCTTGCTGGCGACGGCGCCCATCAGCGCTTCAAAACTGTTTGGGGAATCCCCGGCAAACGCCTGGCTATCCACAGCCTGTACGTTGAAATCGATGCGCGCCTGGATTTCGTAATCACCGATGCGGATCAGCTCGCCATCCTGCAACGGCTCGCTATTACCCCGGCGCAGACGGATGCCGGCGTTAACCAACTCCACACCGTTTGTACTGTTATCGGTTAAATAATAACGACCATCTTTGTATTGAATTACGCAATGTTTCGAGGACACCAGACGCTCAGGATCAGGCAATACCCAGTCATTATCCGAGCTGCGGCCGATAGCCATCGAGCCCTGGTTCAAGGACTTTTCGGCACACTGCCCAGGGGTAATCTTGTGATAACTAGTGATAGTCAAACACAGCGACATCTTGCCTCCTTGCTGATACTTCGCGCGCAATCGATTCCCGGCGAGCGCCTTTCCCGAGAGATCGCGCCAGGCGACGCAAACCACGGTCATAATCTGCTTTTTGCCAGCATGATCGCAGATCTTAACTGGCCTCAATGACAAAAACCCTATCGTGGAACACCACTCGACTCACCAGTCGCGCAGGTTGTTAAGTACCGCACATCTGTCACAGAGGGCGAATAGCTTACCTTGACAAGCCATAACTACTACACCAAAAATGCACAACTTCTTGAATACCAGTGATGGCACATTAGTGGCGCCACGTGTATATGACCAAGAAAACATGCAAAGTTCATCACGCAACTAATGCATGAATTGCCCGTCATCTAACGGGCCGATAGGGAGATCGATTTCAGTGGATGTGCCGTTGCTGCTCGCCGCCGTTTCCGCGACTTCGCCATGTGGCGAAGACATGGAATATGACGCGCAATTTCTACAACTGGAGCGTGATGCCAAGGGGCAGCCCGAGCGCAGCATGGGCGACGCCATCCTGCCTGCCGAACCGCCGGACTGGCGCAGCATCCAGCAGCAAAGCCTCGACCTGTTGCAACGCAGCAAAGACCTGCGCATCACCCATTTCCTGCTGCAAAGCGCCCTCGCCCTCCAGGGTGTGGTCGGGTTGGCCGACGCGCTCACGCTGATCAACGCGCTGCTGCGCGAATACTGGGCCGACCTGCACCCGCGCCTGGATGCCGACGACGATAACGACCCCACCGTGCGTATCAACGCCCTGTCCGGCTTGACCGGCGACGCGACGATCCGCCTGCTGCGCGAAAGCATCCTCACGCGCTCGCGCACCTTCGGCGCCGTGAGCCTGCGCGCCGCGCTGAACGCCAGCGGCCTGATGAGTTTTCCCGATGAACAACTCGGCGCCCAGCAGCTCAACGCCGCGTTCCTCGACAGCGACCCCGAGCAACTGCAAGCCACCCGCGACGCCTTGAGCACCGCGCGTGCCGCCTGCGAAGCCATCGAACAACAGGTCAGCGACCAGGTCGGCTCGGCCCAGGGCGTCGACCTCAGCCTGTTGAAGCAACCGCTCAAGCAGGCGCTGCAGATCCTCAGCCAATTTGTACCGAACGGTGAGACCAGCAGCCGCGAACCCGAGGCCGTCAGTGACGACAATGCCCCCTCGGCCGACTTCGCCGCCGCCCCCACCGCACCGCGCCCCAGCGGCGACATCGCCAACCGCGATGACGTGCTGCGCAGCCTCGACAAGATCCTTGCGTACTACACCCGTCACGAGCCTTCGAGCCCGCTGCCGGTGTTGTTGAACCGCGCAAAGCATCTGGTGCACGCCGACTTCGCGGCCATCGTGCGCAATCTGATTCCCGACGGCATGTCCCAATTTGAAAACCTGCGTGGCCCGGACGGCGAGTAAGCCGCCCGACTGCGCAGTAACAACACCGTCGCTCAAGCGACCAGGAGCAGCAACGTGGCGAAGCAAAGTTCTCAGAAATTCATCGCGCGCAACCGCGCGCCTCGAGTGCAGATCGAGTACGACGTCGAGCTCTACGGCGCCGAGAAAAAGGTCCAGCTGCCCTTCGTGATGGGTGTGATGGCCGACCTCGCCGGCAAACCCGCCGAGCCCCTCGCGCCCGTGGCCGACCGCAAGTTCCTTGAAGTAGACGTCGACAACTTCGACTCGCGCCTCAAGGCCATGCAACCGCGCGTAGCGTTCCACGTACCCAACGAGCTGACCGGCGAAGGCAACCTGAGCCTGGACATCACTTTCGAAAGCATGGACGACTTCAGCCCGGCCGCCGTGGCTCGCAAGGTCGATGCGCTGAACAAGCTGCTCGAAGCCCGTACCCAGTTGGCCAACCTGCTGACCTACATGGACGGCAAGACCGGCGCTGAAGAAATCATCATGAAAGCGATCAAGGACCCGGCATTGCTGCAGGCCCTTGCGAGCGCGCCGAAGCCGGCAGGGGAGCAGTAATCATGACCGAGAATACCGTGCGCGAAAGCGCTCAGAACCTGGGCGCCACCGAAGAAACCAGCGAGTTCGCCTCGCTGTTGCTGCAAGAGTTCAAACCGAAGACCGAGCGTGCCCGCGAAGCCGTGGAAACCGCCGTGCGGACACTCGCCGAGCAGGCGCTGGCACAGACTGACCTGGTGTCCAACGACGCGATCAAGTCGATCGAATCGATCATCGCCGCCATCGACGCCAAGCTCACCGCCCAGGTCAACCAGATCATCCACCACCCGGATTTCCAGCAGCTGGAAAGCGCCTGGCGTGGCCTGCACTACCTGGTCAACAACACCGAGAGCGATGAGCAGCTGAAGATCCGCGTACTCAACATCTCCAAGCCGGACCTGCACAAGACCCTGAAGAAATTCAAGGGCACCGCCTGGGACCAGAGCCCGATCTTCAAGAAGATGTACGAAGAAGAATACGGCCAGTTCGGCGGCGAACCTTACGGTTGCCTGGTCGGCGACTACTACTTCGACCAGTCGCCACCGGATGTCGAGCTGTTGGGCGAATTGTCCAAAGTCTGCGCCGCCATGCACGCCCCATTCATCGCTGCGGCTTCGCCGACCGTGATGGGCATGGGCTCGTGGCAGGAACTGTCGAACCCGCGCGACCTGACCAAGATCTTCACCACCCCGGAATACGCCGGCTGGCGCTCGCTGCGTGAATCGGAAGACTCGCGCTACATCGGCCTGACCATGCCGCGCTTCCTCGCGCGCCTGCCGTATGGCGCCAAGACCGACCCGGTGGAAGCCTTCGCCTTCGAAGAAAACACCGACGGCGCCGACAGCTCCAAGTACACCTGGGCCAACGCCGCCTACGCGATGGCGGTGAACATCAACCGTTCGTTCAAACACTACGGCTGGTGCTCGCGCATCCGTGGCGTGGAGTCCGGCGGTGAAGTGGAAAACCTGCCGGCCCACACGTTCCCTACCGATGACGGGGGCGTGGACATGAAATGTCCGACCGAAATCGCCATCAGCGACCGCCGTGAAGCGGAGCTGGCGAAGAACGGTTTCATGCCGCTGCTGCACAAGAAGAACACCGACTTCGCCGCGTTCATCGGCGCGCAGTCGCTGCAGAAGCCGGCCGAGTACGACGACCCGGACGCCACCGCCAACGCCAACCTGGCGGCGCGCCTGCCGTACCTGTTCGCCACCTGCCGTTTCGCGCACTACTTGAAGTGCATCGTGCGCGACAAGATCGGTTCCTTCAAAGAGAAGGACGAAATGCAGCGCTGGTTGCAGGACTGGATCCTCAACTACGTCGACGGCGACCCGGCGCACTCCACCGAAACCACCAAGGCCCAGCACCCACTGGCGGCAGCCGAAGTGATCGTGGAAGACGTCGAGGGCAACCCGGGTTATTACAACTCCAAGTTCTACCTGCGCCCGCACTACCAGCTCGAAGGGCTGACCGTGTCGCTGCGCCTGGTATCGAAACTGCCGTCGGCGAAAAGCGCGTAAAAAATCGGGACTGGCTCGCTCCCTGTAGGAGCGAGCTTGCTCGCGAAAAACTTGAAGGCGCTGCGTTCATCCAGGATGCCCGCGTCACCGTTGACGACCTTCGCGAGCAAGCTCGCTCCTACAGGGGTCGGCGGCGTTAACAAATACAGTGGCTGAGTCCACACAGGGAGAAAACATGGCTGTTGATATTTTCATCAAGATCGGCGACATCAAGGGCGAGTCCATGGACAAAGCCCACAAGGACGAAATCGACGTACTGAACTGGAGCTGGGGCATGTCCCAGTCCGGCAACATGCACGTAGGCGGTGGCGGCGGCGCGGGCAAGGTGAACATCCAGGACCTGTCGCTGACCAAGTACGTCGACAAGGCCTCGCCGAACCTGATGATGCACTGCGCCAGCGGCAAGCACATCGACAAGGTCAAGCTGACCGTGCGCAAGGCCGGTGGCGAAAGCCAGGTCGAATACATGGTGATCAACCTGGAAGAAGTGCTGGTCACGTCCCTGAGCACTGGCGGTTCGGGCTCCGATGATCGCCTGACCGAAAACGTCACCCTGAACTTCGCCCAGGTGATGGTCGACTACCAACCGCAGAAAGCCGACGGCACCAAAGACGGCGGCGCGATCAAATTTGGCTGGAACATCCGTTCCAACACCAAGCGCTGATAGCCCTGGCGGCCGTGGCCCAGCGCCACGGCCACAGGCACTTTGTCCCTCTCGCAACCCGTCCGTGGAGCTGCTTTGGTGGTAACTGAAATCGCTTCCCGCGACCGTCTGCAACCGTCCCTGTTGGACCGGTTGACCGACGACGACCCAACCAACCCGAAGGAAAGCGCCGACAAGCGCGTGCTGTCCCTCACCCAATTGAAGGCCTCGGTGCTGCGTGACCTGGCGTGGCTGCTCAACACCACGTCGTTGCTCGACGCCGATGCCACCCTGCACACCCCGGCCGGCACCTCGGTGGTCAATTACGGCCTGCCGGCGCTGGCGGGCAACAGTGTTTCCAGCGTCGACATCAAGGCCCTGGAAGCCCTGATCTACCAGGCGATCGCCACCTTTGAGCCACGTATTCTGCGCCACACCCTGCGGGTCAAAGCCCGTGTCGGCCATGGCGAGATGAACCACAACGCCCTGAGCTTCGAGATCGAAGGCGACCTGTGGGCACAGCCGGTGCCGTTGCGCCTGCTGCTGCAAACCGACCTGGACTTGGAGTCGGGCCATGTACGCGTGGTCAACGCCGACCAGCGGAGACGCCCATGAACCCGCGCCTGCTGGAGCTGTACAACCAGGAACTGCACCACGTGCGCGAAAGCGCCGCCGAGTTCGCCAAGGAATACCCGAAGATCGCCAGTCGGCTGAGCCTGTCCGGCATGGACTGCGCCGACCCCTACGTCGAACGTCTGCTCGAAGGCTTTGCCTACCTCACGGCCCGCGTGCAGCTCAAACTCGACGCCGAGTACCCGACCTTCACCCACAACCTGCTGGAGATCGCCTACCCGCACTACCTGGCGCCGACCCCGTCGATGACCGTGGTGCAACTGCAGACCGACCCGGATGAAGGCTCCCTGGCCAGCGGTTTCCCGTTGCCGCGCGACAGCGTATTGCGCGCCGCGTTGGGCCGCGAAACCCAGACCTGCTGCGAGTACCGCACCGCTCACCCGGTGACGCTGTGGCCGTTGCAGGTCAGCCACGCCGAGTACTTCGGCAACCCCGCCGCCGTGCTCGGACGCCTGGCGGCCAGCGAACCGAAAGCCAAGGCCGGTTTGCGCCTGACCCTGCGCACCGGCGCCGAGTTGCCGTTCAACAGCCTCGCGCTGGACAACCTGCCGCTGTACCTCAGCGGCGCCGATGAGCAACCGTTCCGCCTCTACGAACAATTGCTGGGCAATGCCTGCGCGGTGTTTGCGCGCAAGCCGGGGGGCGATTGGGTCGAGCGCCTGCCGCAGGACGCGCTGCGCTCGCGCGGTTTCGACGACGCCGACGCGGCCATGCCCGTGGTGGCGCGGGCGTTCCAGGGCTATCGGTTGCTGCAGGAATACTTCGCCCTGCCCCACCGCTTCCTGTTCGTCGAGTTCGCCGAACTGGGCCGTGCGGTCAAGCGTTGCGACGGCCAGGAACTGGAACTGATCGTGCTGTTCGACCGCCACGAACCGAGCCTGGAAGGCAGCGTCGGTGCCGCGCAGTTCCTGCCGTTCTGCACCCCGGCGATCAACCTGTTCCCGAAACGCGTAGACCGTATCCACTTGTCCGACCGGGTCAACGAACACCATGTGATCGCCGACCGCACGCGGCCGATGGATTTCGAGATTCACTCCCTCGACGGCATCACCGGCCATGGCACCGGGCCGGAGCAGCCGTTCCTGCCGTTCTATGCGGTGCGCGACCCCTCGCGTTATGGCCGCGACCAGGCGTACTACACCGTGCGCCGTGAGCCGCGGGTGCTGTCCAGCGACCAGCGGCGCAACGGCCCGCGCTCCACCTACGTGGGCAGCGAAACCTTCGTCAGCCTGGTGGACAGCCAGCAAGCGCCCTATCGCCACGACCTGCGCCAACTCGGCGTGAGCGCGCTGTGTACCAACCGCGATTTGCCGCTGTTCATGAGCGTGGGCAATGGCAAGACCGACTTCACCCTCGCCGACAGCGCCCCGGTGCTGGCCGTGCGCTGCGTCGCCGGGCCGAGCCGCCCGCGCGCCAGTCATGCCCATGACGCCAAGGCCTGGCGCCTGATCAGCCAGCTGTCGCTCAACTACTTGTCCCTGAGCGAACAGGGCCAGGGCGCAGGCGCCTTGCGCGAACTGCTGCGCCTGTATGGCGACAGCAACGACGCCGCCCTGCAATTGCAGATCGAAGGCCTGCGCGAAGTCAGCAGCAAAGCGGTGACCCGGCGCCTGCCGATGCCCGGCCCGATCGTGTTTGGGCGCGGCCTGGAAATCACCTTGGAATTCGATGAAAACGCGTTTCGCGGCACCGGCGTGTTCCTGCTCGGTGCGGTACTGGAACGCTTCCTGGCACGCTACGTGTCGATCAACAGTTTTACCGAGACGGTGATCCGTACCACCGAACGCGGCGAGATCATGCGATGGAAAGCCAAGCCCGGACGTCGTCCGACCCTGTGAGTACTCTGGATGCAATGCACCAGGAGCCCTGGGAATACGATTTCTTCCAGGCGCTGCGGCGTATCGAGTGCGAATCGCCGGACCTGCCGCGCCTGGGCCAGTCCCTGCGCCTGGCGGACGACCCGCTGCGCCTCGGGCAACAGGCCGACTGCACCTTCGCCCCGGCCACCCTGGCCTCGGTCGACCCCGCTGGCGACGGCAAGCCAGCGCGGCTGCAGCAGTACTTTTTCGGCCTCGGCGGCCCCAACGGCCCGCTGCCGCTGCACATCACCGAGTACGTGCGCGAACGCCAGCGCAACAATGCCGACAGCACCAGCAAACAGTTCCTGGATATCTTCCACCATCGCCTGTTGAGCCTGTTCTACCGGGCCTGGGCCGAGGCGCGGCCGACCGTCAGCCACGACCGCCCGGACGATGATTACTGGTCGGCGCGCCTCGCGGCCTTGAGCGGTCGGGGCATGCCGAGCCTGCTCAACCAGGGGCTGATCCCCGACACGGCAAAGCTGCATTACAGCGGCCACCTGTCGGCGCAGACCCGCTACCCGGATGGCTTGAAGGCGATCCTTGGCGAGTACTTCGGCCTGCCGGTAGAGATCGAAGAATACATCGGCCAATGGCTCGAGCTGCCCGAGCGCAGTCGCGTCGGGGTCAGCGCCAACCGGCTCGGCGTGGACTTCTGCCTGGGCAGCCATGTGTGGGACCGCCAGCACAAATTCCGCATCCGCCTGGGCCCGCTCGCGCTGGACGACTACATGGGCATGCTGCCCGGCAGCCAGCCGTTCAACGAGCTGGTGGCCTGGGTGGCCGAGTACCTGGGCCATGAATTGGACTGGGACTTGAACCTGGTTCTGCAACAACCCGAAGTCCCGGCGCTGCAACTCAACGGCCGGTTCCGCCTGGGCTTCAACACCTGGCTCGGCCGCCCTGCGGTTGATGCCAACGACCTAATCCTGGCCCGGCATTACGCCGATCACGCCACCACCTCAAGGAATCCAGAGCATGGGTGAAATCAGTCGCGCCGCACTGTTCGGCAAACTCAACAGCGTGGCCTACAAAGCCATCGAAGCCGCCACGGTGTTCTGCAAGCTGCGGGGCAATCCGTATGTGGAACTGGCCCACTGGTTTCACCAGTTGCTGCAACTGCAGGACTCGGACCTGCACCGCATCATCCGTCAGTTCAACGTGGAACCGGCGCGCCTGGCCCGCGACCTGACCGAAGCCCTCGACCGCCTGCCGCGGGGCTCGACTTCGATCACCGACCTGTCCTCCCATGTGGAAGAAGCCGTAGAGCGCGGCTGGGTCTACGGCAGCCTGATGTTCGGCGAAAGCCAGGTGCGTACCGGTTATCTGCTGCTGGGCATTCTGAAGACGCCGAGCCTGCGCCATGCGCTGTTGGGTTTGTCGGCGGAGTTCGACAAGGTCAAGGCCGAAGCCCTGAGCGAACGCTTTGACGAGTACGTCGGCGACTCGCCGGAGAATGCGTTGACGGCCAGCGACGGTTTCAACGCCGGCGCCGTTCCGGGCGAAGCCAGCGGTGCGATGGCGCCGAGTGCGATGGGCAAGCAGGAAGCGCTCAAGCGTTTCACGGTCGACCTGACCGAACAGGCACGCAGCGGCAAGCTCGACCCGATCGTCGGCCGCGACGAAGAGATCCGCCAGTTGGTGGATATCCTCATGCGTCGACGCCAGAACAACCCGATCCTCACCGGTGAAGCCGGCGTGGGCAAGACGGCCGTGGTCGAAGGTTTCGCCCTGCGCATCGTCGCCGGCGACGTGCCGCCCGCGCTGAAAGACGTGGAACTGCGCAGCCTCGACGTCGGCCTGCTGCAAGCCGGCGCCAGCATGAAAGGCGAATTCGAACAGCGCCTGCGCCAGGTCATCGAAGACGTCCAGGCCTCGCCGAAGCCGATCATCCTGTTCATCGACGAAGCCCACACCCTGGTGGGTGCCGGTGGTGCCGCCGGCACCGGTGACGCAGCCAACCTGCTCAAACCGGCCCTGGCCCGCGGCACCTTGCGTACCGTGGCCGCGACCACCTGGGCCGAGTACAAGAAACACATCGAAAAAGACCCGGCCCTGACCCGCCGTTTCCAGGTAGTGCAGGTGGCCGAACCGTCGGAAGACAAGGCGCTGCTGATGATGCGCGGCGTGGCCTCGACCATGGAGAAACACCATCAGGTGCAGATCCTCGACGAAGCACTGGAAGCCTCGGTGAAGCTGTCCCACCGCTACATCCCGGCGCGCCAGTTGCCGGATAAATCCGTCAGCCTGCTGGACACCGCCTGCGCCCGCGTCGCCATCAGCCTGCATGCGGTGCCGGCCGAAGTCGACGACAGCCGTCGCCGCATCGAAGCCCTGGAAACCGAGCTGCAGATCATCGCCCGCGAGCATGCGATCGGCATCGCCATCGGGGCGCGCCAGAGCAACAGCGAAGCCTTGCTGAGTGCCGAGCGCGAGCGCCTGGCCAGCCTGGAAAGCCGCTGGGCCGAAGAGAAAACCCTGGTCGATGAGTTGCTCGCCACCCGCGCGACGTTGCGTGAAAAAGTCGGCGTGGTCGACAGCGGCAACGATGAGTTGCGTGCGCAATTGGTCGACCTGCAGCAGCGCCTCACCGCGCTGCAAGGCGAAACCCCGCTGATCCTGCCGACCGTGGATTACCAGGCGGTGGCCTCGGTGGTCGCCGACTGGACCGGCATCCCGGTCGGCCGCATGGCGCGCAACGAACTGGAAACCGTGCTCAACCTCGACCAGCACCTGAAGAAACGCATCATCGGCCAGGACCACGCCTTGCAGATGATCGCCAAGCGCATCCAGACCTCCCGCGCCGGCCTCGACAACCCGAGCAAGCCGATCGGCGTGTTCATGCTGGCCGGCACCTCCGGCGTGGGCAAGACCGAAACCGCCCTGGCCCTGGCCGAAGCCATGTACGGCGGCGAGCAGAACGTCATCACCATCAACATGAGCGAGTTCCAGGAAGCCCACACCGTGTCGACCCTCAAGGGCGCGCCACCGGGCTACATCGGCTACGGCGAAGGCGGCGTGCTGACCGAAGCGGTACGGCGCAAACCCTACAGCGTGGTGCTGCTGGACGAGGTGGAAAAAGCCCACCCGGACGTACACGAGATCTTCTTCCAGGTGTTCGACAAGGGCGTGATGGAAGACGGCGAAGGCCGCGTCATCGACTTCAAGAACACGCTGATCCTGCTGACCACCAACGCCGGCACCGAGTTGATTTCCCAGGTCTGCAAAGACCCGGCGAACATCCCCGCGCCGGAAGACATTGCCAAAGCCCTGCGCCAGCCGCTGCTGGAAATTTTCCCGCCCGCACTGCTCGGCCGACTGGTGACCATCCCGTATTACCCGCTGAGCGACGAGATGCTCAAGGCGATCACCCGCCTGCAACTCGAGCGCATCAAGAAGCGTGTGCAGAACACCCACAAAGTCGCCTTCGATTACGACGACGCGGTGGTCGATTTGATCGTCTCGCGCTGCACCGAGACCGAAAGCGGCGGGCGCATGATCGACACGATCCTCACCAACAGCCTGCTGCCGGACATGAGCCGTGAATTCCTCACGCGCATGCTCGAAGGCAAGGCGCTGGCGGGTGTGCGGATCAGTAGCCGGGATAATGAATTGCACTATCAGTTCAACGATTGACCTGAAGAAACACGATCAAAAATGTGGGAGGGGGCTTGCCCCCGATGGCGGTGAATCAGTCACCTGATACATCAACTGACGCACTGCTATCGGGGGCAAGCCCCCTCCCACATTTTGATTGGGTTCCTTCAGCTATTAGGGTACTTCGATGCTATTCAACCAAACCTCACGCCTGGCCAAAATCACCAGCCCCCTCGGGCCGGACGTGCTGTTGCTCAATCAAATGGGTGGCGGCGAAGAGTTGGGCCGGCTGTTCGCCTATGAGTTGCAACTGACCTCCCTGGACGCCAACATCGACCTCAACCAGTTGCTGGGCAAGCCGATGAGCGTCGGCGTGCAACTGGCGGACGGCGGCGAGCGGCACTTTCACGGCATCGTCGCGCAGTGCAGCCAGAGCATCGACCAGGGCCAGTTCGCCAGCTACCAGGTGACGCTGCGCCCGTGGCTGTGGCTGCTGAGCCGCACGTCGGACTGCCGGATTTTCCAGAACCTGAGCATCCCGCAGATCATCAAGCAGGTGTTCCGCGACCTCGGCTTTTCCGACTTCGAAGACGCCCTGAGCCGGCCGTATCGCGAGTGGGAATACTGCGTGCAGTACCGCGAGACCAGCTTCGATTTCGTCAGTCGCTTGATGGAACAGGAAGGCATTTACTACTTCTTCCGCCATGAACAGGACCGCCACGTGCTGGTACTGGCCGATGCCTACGGCGCCCACGCCACGGTGCCGGGCTACGCGTCGATTCCGTACTACCCCAAGGACGAGCAGCAACGCGAACGCGACCACCTGTACAACTGGCACCTGGCCCAGCAAGTGCAGCCGGGCTCGCTGGAGCTCAACGACTACGACTTCCAGCGCCCCAGCGCGAGCATTGACGTGCGCTCGGCGATGCCGCGCCCGCACGCCGCCGGCGACTACCCGCTGTACGACTACCCCGGCACCTACGTGCAAAGCGCGGACGGCGAACACTACGCGCGCACCCGCATCGAAGCCCTGCAAACCCTGCATGAACAAATAGAATTCAACGGCAACGCCCGCGGCCTCGGTTCCGGCCATCTGTTCAGCCTCACCGGCTTCAGTCGCCAGGACCAGAACCGCGAATACCTGATCGTCGGCTGCCGCTATTACATCGTTCAGGAAAGCCTGGAAAGCGGCGGCGGTTCAAGCTCGGCGCAGTTCGACAGCAGCCTGACCTGCATCGACGCCCAACAAAGCTTCCGCCCGCTGGCCAACACCTATCGCCCCATCGTCAAAGGCCCGCAGACCGCGCTGGTGGTCGGCCCCAAAGGCGAGGAAATCTGGACCGACCAGTACGGCCGCGTGAAGGTGCATTTCTACTGGGACCGCCACGACCAGTCCAACGAAAACAGCTCGTGCTGGATACGCGTATCGCAATCCTGGGCCGGCAAGAACTGGGGCTCGATGCAGATCCCACGGATCGGCCAGGAGGTGATTGTGAGCTTTCTGGAAGGCGACCCGGACCGGCCGATTATTACTGGGCGGGTGTACAACGCGGAGCAGACGGTGCCCTACGATTTGCCGGAGAACGCGACCCAGAGCGGCATGAAAAGTCGTTCGAGCAAGGGCGGCACGCCAGCCAACTTCAATGAAATCCGCATGGAGGACAAGAAGGGGGTGGAACAGTTGTATATCCATGCCGAGCGCAATCAGGACATCGTCGTCGAGGTGGATGAGAGCCATTCGGTGGGGCATGACCGCAACAAGAGTATTGGGCACAACGAGACGGTGACGATTGGCAACAACCGCCTGCGCATCGTCAAGCAGGAAGACATCCTCTCGGTGGGCCAGAGGAAGACCGACAGCATCAGCCAGAGTTACGTCATCGAAGTGGGCGAAAACCTACGCCTGGTCTGCGGCGAAAGCATCCTGGAGTTGAACGCCAGCGGGCAGATCAACCTCACCGGCGTGCAAATCAGCTTCTACGCCAGCGGCGATGCCGAGTTCAACACCGGCGGCGCGCTGCACCTGAACAATGGCGGCGGCCCCGGCGCGACGCCCGATGGTCAAGGCATAAAAGCCAGCATCGACGCCAACATCAAAGCCGCGTTCCCCGCGCCTAAAAGCTCCTGACGAGACCTGTCTTCCATGACGTACCGAATCAACGAATTCCAGTTCCAACTGCCGGCCGGCGAGCTGCAGGACGCGTCGATCAATATCCTCAAGTTCCCCGAACTGGGCACTTCCCTGATCGTCAGCCGCA
Source organism: Pseudomonas veronii (assembly GCF_002028325.1). Classification (NCBI taxonomy): domain Bacteria; kingdom Pseudomonadati; phylum Pseudomonadota; class Gammaproteobacteria; order Pseudomonadales; family Pseudomonadaceae; genus Pseudomonas; species Pseudomonas veronii. The sequence continues at coordinate 6,715,656 of NZ_CP018420.1, forward strand.
GCCTGCTCGCCGAAGGCGAAACCCTGCACAGCAATTTCGACGACCAACTCAAGCGCCTGGAAAAACAGGTGCAGGACTTGCGCTGCCAACCGAGCGTCACCGTGCGCTTGGGCGCCGCCCAAGAGGTGGAAGGTATCGAGCTGCGCAGCCAGTTCAACAAGGGCAATGACAAGGTGTTCCAGTATCAGTTGGCGTTGGTGTTGCCGGGGACGCGCAAGATGCTCGCCTTGAGTTACGTCAAGGCAGACACGCTGGGGGATGCCGAGGCGGCGCATTGGGCGACGATCAAGAACTCGCTGTCGTTCGACGCTATTTCTTGATGAGCCACTTGTATGTCTGACGCACTCTGGGCCGCTCGCATGGGCGATGCACTGGCCCACACCTCGATGATGGCCGACATCCTCGGCGGTGTGCTGGAGGTGGCTGCCAATATCGCGATCACTGCGGTGGCGACTGCGGCCGTGGTTGCCGCCACTGGCATTACCGTCGCCACCGGCGGGCTTGGCTGCTTCCTGTTGGGCGCGGTGGTGGGCACGATTGTTGGCCTCGCCATGAGCAAGACCGGTGCAGACAAAGGCCTGACGAATTTATGCGATAGCTTCAGCAATGCCCTTTTCCCGCCCACAGTACAGGCGAATATTCTCACCGGCTCAACCGATACCCTGACTAACAACATCCCTGCCGCCCGGGCCGCCGGGGCGATCAGCTCTCATGTGGCGCCGGCAGGCACCGAACTGGAAGCACCCGAGCCGGAACCCGAGGCCAGTTATCTGGACATGGCCGAAAGTTTCTTCTCGCAGATGTGGCGCCCCACGGTTGCCACTCCGGCGCCAGGCGCCGTGCCAAAGCCGTTGGACTTGGTCGCGTGCATGAAGCATCCACCGATGCCGCCGCAGTTTCTCGCCGAAGGTTCGTCCAAGGTCACGATCAATGGTCAACCGGCGGTGCGCAGCGGCGACCGCAGTACGTGCGACGCCAGCGTGGTGTCTTCCGGGCTGATTTCATCCAACGTGACGATTGGCGGCGGCTCAGTGGTGGTGCGGGAAATCCGCAGCGGCAAGACACCCGGCGTCGGGCTCGCAGTCACGGCGTTGTTGATGCTCAAGGGCGGCAAGGGCAAGTTCTTCAGCAAGCTGCCGTGCATGCTGATCGGCGGCGCGACTTCGATGGCGGTCAGCAGTGCAATGGGCGCGATGGCCAACGCGGCCATGGGCTCGTCCAACCCGGTGCATGCGGCGACCGGCGCGAAAGTGCTGGGCGATGTCGAGGAGCTGGATTTCGTGCTGCCCGGCATCCTGCCAATCGACTGGCAACGCATCTACAACAGCCGCGACGAACGCCCCGGCAGTCTGTTCGGCGCGGGCTGGAGTGTCGCCTATGAGGTGTGCGTCGAGGTCCGCCCTCATCCCGACGGCGGCGATACGCTGGTCTACACCGATGAGCAGGGCCGACCGATCGACATGGGCTCGATTGCCCTGGGCGGCGCGGTGTTCAGTGCCGGTGAAGGACTCTCCGTGCGGCGCCACCTCAACGGGCAGTTGCTGATCGAAAGTGATGACGGCCTGTACCGGCTGTTCGAACCGACCCCGACCAATGCTGGCTTGCTTCGCCTGACTCAGCTCGGTGACCGCAACGACAACCGTATCCACGTCGACTATGACGCCGCCGGGCGCCTGGTGCGCCTGCGCGATACTTTCGATCTGGTGCAAGTCGAACTGGTGCGCGAGCGTGAACGCGTCACTCATATCGAACGCATCTATCCCGATCAACGCCGCGAAGTGCTCGTCAGCTATACCTACGACACGGCGGGAAATCTGGCTGAGGTACGCGATACCACCGGCCAGGTGCAGCGGCGCTTCGCCTACGACGCCGGGCGCCGGATGGTGGAGCATCAGTTGCCCACCGGGTTGCGTTGCTTCTATGAATGGGCGCTGGTCGAAGACCTGGAATGGCGCGTGGTCCGGCACTGGACCGACGAGGGTGACGCCTACCAGTTCGACTATGACTTGAAAGCCGGCCTCACCCGCATTACCGACGGCTTGCAACGCGTCAGCAGCCGCCACTGGAATACCCAGCACCAGATCATTCACTACAGCGACAACCTCGGCCAGACCTGGTTGTTCGAGTGGAACGACGAACGCCAATTGCTCAGTGCCACCGATCCACAGGGTGGGCGCTACGCATACAGTTACGACGAGGCCGGCAACCTGATCGGTGATTCCGACCCGCTGGGCCGCAGCGATTCGACGCTGTGGCTGGAACATTGGGCCTTACCGCTGGTGGAAACCGACGCCGCCGGCCGCAGCTGGCAGTATCGCTACGACCCGCGCGGCAACTGCATCGCCGAAACCGATCCGCTGGGTCATATCACTCGCTATCGCTACGACGCCCATGGACAGGTCGTGGAAATCGTCGACGCCACGGGTAAACGCAAGAAGCTGCGGTGGAATCCGTTCGGGCAACTGGTCGAGCACATTGACTGCTCGGGTTACCCCACGCGCTTCAGCTATGACGAGCGAGGCTATTTGCAGGTCATCACCGACGCCCTCGGCGAACGCACTCAATTCAGCTATGACGCCAACGGGCGTTTGCTCAGCAGCCAACTGCCGGACGGACGCATTGAGCGCTATCAGCGCGATGCCAGCGGCCAGTTGGTGGGCTACACCGACCCGGCCGGGCACACCACGCTCTACCAGCACAACCGTCGTGGCCAGGTACGCCAGCGCACCGACGCCCATGGACGACAGGTGCAATTCGGCTATGACAGCTACGGGCGGCTGCAAGCGCTGGTCAACGAGAACGGCGAAAGCTATCGGTTCGCGTGGGATGCAGGGGATCGGCTGATCCAACAACAAGACCTCGACGGCAGCGCCAAGCGCTACACCTACGACCGGCTGGATAACATCACGGCAGTGACCGCCGCTGCGGCGCCTTATGGCAATGGCTTGGCGATAGTTCCCGAGGAGCCACCGGCCCCCATCATTCATCGGCTGGAGCGCGATGCGGTTGGCCGATTGATTGCCAAGACCACCGACGATGGCCGCACCGACTACAGCTACGATGCAGTGGACCAGCTAACCGCCGTCACCTTCACCGACTTGCAGGGCAATACCCAGGCTCTTGGTTTCGCTTACGACGCCCTTGGCCAGTTGCTTGCCGAACAAAGTTCAGCGGGCAATCTGCACCATCACTACGACGAACTCGGCAACCTGATCCAAACCCAACTGCCCGACGGCCGCTGGCTCAATCGCCTGTACTACGGCAGCGGCCACCTGCACCAGATCAACCTCGACGGCCAGGTCATCAGCGACTTCGAACGCGACCGCCTGCACCGCGAAGTGCTGCGCACCCAAGGCCAACTCAGCACCCGCAGCGAATACGACCGCAGCGGCCGCCTGCGCGCACGCCAGCGCCGCCACGCCAGCCAGCCCTCGTTGATGCCAGCGGCCACGCAAAAACACTTCGAGTACGACCCCGCCGACAACCTGATCGGCAAACTCGACCAGCAACCCGCAGCGCAACATCGCCACCTGCTGCACTACGACGCCACCGGCCGCATCATCGCCAGCCAGGACAACCTGCACGGCCAGCGCGAAACCTTCGCCTACGACGCGGCCGCCAACCTGCTCGACGGCCCGCAACCCGGCGCCGGGCTGGTGGTGCATAACAAGCTGCTGACCTACCAGGACAAGCGTTACCGCTACGACGCCTTTGGCCGCATGATCGAAAAACGCAGCGCCAAACGCGGCGTGCAGCGCTTTGCCTACGACGCCGAAAGCCGGCTGATTGAAGTACGCAATGAAAACGGCAGCGTGCTCAGGATGACCTATGACCCGCTGGGCCGGCGCATTGAAAAAACCGAGCATGGCCGCGACGGCTATCCGCTGGGCGAAACCCGGTTCATGTGGGATGGCCTGCGGTTGTTGCAGGAGCATAAACACAGTCAGACGAGCCTGTATGTCTATGAAGACGAAGGCTACGAACCCTTGGCCCGAGTCGACGGCATCGGCCCGCTGCAGAAAATCCGCTACTACCACAACGATCTGAACGGGTTGCCGGAGCAACTGACCGAAACAGATGGAGAAACGGTGTGGCGCGCGACGTATCGGGTGTGGGGCAACACACTGGAGGAGGTGCGCGAGCCTTATTACATTGAAGAGCAGAATTTGCGGTTTCAGGGGCAGTATCTGGACCGGGAGACGGGGCTGCATTTCAATACGTTTAGGTTTTATGATCCGGATGTGGGGCGGTTTACTACGCCGGATCCGATTGGGTTGACGGGGGGAATCAACCTCTACAAATACGCACAAAATCCCATCTCTTGGATTGACCCATGGGGACTTCTTAATCTCAACACCAACGGCGCTGCAGGTAATTTCGGTGTGTACGAAATTCGAATAGACGGTGAGCTGTACAAGTACGGCAAGGCCGATATGAACCGTGTAACAAAATCCAGCGGCAACCCGACCAGACTTCACCAACAAGTAGAAAAATTAGAACGGCTGAATCCTGGTAAAACGATTAAGGGTACCGTTCTAGAAAGCGGCATAAGCACGACCCAGGCGGCCAAGACCATCGAAACTGCCAAATTGGATGCACATTACAAAAAAACTGGCGGACTGATTCCTGAAGGAAACAAAAAGAGCTATAAAGGCCCTAAATCGCTATGTGGCAAATAAGAGAGGATAAATAATGCGCAACCCATACCCTATCGCCATAAGCGGACTTTTCCCAGATCCCGCTGCTGTTTTTTATGTATCGCACCATGTTAGCCGAATTATTCGAGAACAACTCGAACGCCAGATAATAAACACCGAAGTGTTCGATAAAAAATATGGTGACAATTATTGGCTGAGCCTGAGGGACTCAAGCGTGTCTGGGCTACTGGACCTAAATGTTACAGGCCCTGAGGTATCTAAGAGAAATAAAGCAGTGAGCTACTCCTTGAGAATGCCCAGCCAACCTATCAACAAAGACCCTACAGGCTATGAAAAATACCTTGAGTACCACGAAAAAGGTGTAAAAGAGGTCTTTGATGCATTAAAGATCCAGATGTCGGAGCCAATCGATAGCATTTATAACGCTATACGTAAGGAAGTGCGAAAATTGCCTCCGGACAAACTTAAGAATCCGGAATAAACAACGACGAACTTCAACTATATCACATGAGGCAAACTTATTTAAAATCACAGATCAAATAAATACCCCGCTTAATAAACCCAGGACTAACAGCAAGGTTCTATATTGATATATGGCAGGAACCCATCCTATTGGCTCAATTAAAATCGCACGTCACCAGATCTACGATGAGACTTTTTAATTGGAGGCGCAGCAGCGGAAATTTTCCGTTTGTTGCCAAAGACAGCCACGGCAAACCACATATATTTGAAGTGAAGCGCGGTGCTTGGAAGTTGACCCCAGACACAGGGCCTGGCAGGTAACGTATCAGATATGGGGTAACACGCTAGATAGAGGCGCGCGAGCCTTATTACATTGAAGAGCAGAATTTGCGGTTTCAGGGGCAGTATCTGGACCGGGAGACGGGGCTGCATTTCAATACGTTTAGGTTTTATGATCCGGATGTGGGGCGGTTTACGACGCCGGATCCGATTGGGTTGGACGGAGAGCTTAATCTCTACCAATACGCATCAAATCCGATTGCATGGATCGATCCATGGGGATGGAAAACTTGCGGCGCTGCAAACGGAAATTCCAGACAAAATAACAAGGTAAATCATGTATACGTCATTCGTAACAAAACGACTGGGCAGGTGTACAAATATGGTATCAGCGGTGGGAAAATTTCCAAAAATGGGAAATCTTACCGAGCGCAGTCGCAGGTACGCAGACTTAACAGGGGGAGCTCTGATAAATACGAGTCCGCCATAATCAGAAAAAATGTAACACGCACCAAGGCTCTTAAAGTTGAACAAGGTAGAGTCAATGGCTACTCAGTAGCCGCTCAGCGAGCAGGTCAAACACCTTCATTTCCAAAAGTCGGGATTAATCCTGTGGGCAACTCACTGCCAAATGCGACGAGATAGAAACTCTGATGAGCAAATATTTATCAACACTCGAAATTATTCCAACTACAGACCGCCTGCAGGCTCACAGCGTTCGAGAGGCCGCCGTACTCTATATTTATCTTCTAACGACCACTTGCAAGCTTTCTACTGGTGGAGTTGCCAAAGTGGTTCTTCAGCAAGCGCCAGAGGAAGCAGAGCTGACACTTACAAATGTTTGCACCTACTCTCATCCTTTCAAGCGCTTACAGGACCTGCCGACGGAAGCTACAGACGCCGTTATTCGCCAGTGCTTAATCGACGATATCAATGAGGCGCTCCTATCATTAGCAACTCTCAAAGGTTGGGATACCGACCCAATACATAAACTTCATGCAGCGATTGTCAAACGTGGCTATCAGTTTTCCGGTACTTCAGGCCGCTCACTGAAAAACCCAGCTAAAACGCTCACGGCGTCAGCCGCCTGGCGCACGGATCGATACATTAATATCGGCGTCTTGGTGCAAGGCCCCAAAAACACACCAACCGAGTTTTTTACTGCCACACGAATTGGCATATCGCTGGGACTTTTCGAATCACTGCTAGGCGCTGTTGAATGGGTGGACGATCAAACCATTCGCCTTTTCCAAGCAAACAAGCGCGACTATTGGGAAATTGATACGATCTCTAAAGAGGTGAAATTCCACTTCCCCAGAGCTGAGTCCGGTGATGCCCATGGAGAGTTTGATCTGGGTAAAATGTACGTTGATGGATGGATAGTCGAACAGAATTTTGAACAAGCCCGGCAGTGGTTGGAGCGCTCCGCTGCTCAAGGTTTCTCTCGAGCAGTCAAACTTTTGCAGCGCATGAATGACGGCGACACAAACCTCGCGGATCCGGTGATGAACAGCAAAAAATGATTCCGGGGTATATTCCTCTTGCATCCCGATTACTGGCTGCTCCTCATACACTCTGCGACCTGACAGAGCAATATTGTTACGACTAACCGCACGTGTACCTGCGCTCACGCCACCGTTGCCTACACCGGCACAAAAGCAGTTCGAGCATGCCGCCGCCAACCTGCTCGACGGCCCGCAACCCGGCGCCGGGCTAGTGGTGCATAACAAACTGCTGACCTACCAGGACAAGCGTTACCGCTACGACGCCTTTGGCCGCATGATCGAAAAACGCAGCGCCAAACGCGGCGTGCAGCGCTTTGCCTACGACGCCGAAAGCCGGCTGATTGAAGTACGCAATGAAAACGGCAGCGTGCTCAGGATGACCTATGATCCGCTGGGCCGGCGTATTGAAAAAACCGAGCATGGCCGCGACGGCTATCCGCTGGGCGAAACCCGGTTCATGTGGGATGGCCTGCGGTTGTTGCAGGAGCATATGGACCGGGAGACGGGGCTGCATTTCAATACGTTTAGGTTTTATGATCCGGATGTGGGGCGGTTTACGACGCCGGATCCGATTGGGTTGGAAGGTGGCCTTAATCTTTACCAATACGCGCCAAACCCAATTGGATGGGCCGATCCATGGGGCTGGGCGTATGCAGGGGTGGACTTTACTGGCAGCAGTGACCTGTATCCGATAAAAGGCTCACACAGAAATATCGTGACGATCAAGATGCAAGGCTCTAGATCGCGCGACTTTACTCAAGCCTACAAAAAAGCAGGTATTCCTAGAAGCGCCAAGAAACACTATACCTGGCACCAGGTTGATGACTTCGACGTAAAATCCGGCAATACAACAATGCAGCTTGTCAGAAAATCTGCCCATGAGGCTACGTACCCACATGGCGGTTCAGTTGCACAGTATGAAAAACACTTCAAAGTTAAAGGGCGGACTTGCCTAAACAAATCCGCCACTCTCCACTCTTGAATCAAGAGTCTATCAAAACTACGTTACATCCGATTCTACAAGCGTTATCAATCTTTTAATCATTCTGTTCATGTGCCTGTGGCGCAGTTCAATCGCATCCATACGAGACTTGTCAGTCGGTGCATCCGACGACTTCGGCGCTTCATACGGTCTATAAACAAGGTCGTATCGTGTACCCAGGTCTTGCAACTGGGCTTCTATGCCATCCATGGTTTTTTCTTGATTGGTCAAGCGCCCGGCTGTGTCTTTTGGTGCCTCCGATTTTTTACTAACCGCATTAGCCTCAGATCCTTCGTTAATGGAAAGGATCTGGTTGACCATCAACTCTGTTTTTATTTCACTGTCTTCGAGGCGCGCGTCTATTTTTTGCTTTTCTGTTGCTGCCGGGTCTACGGTCGTGGTCGTGCCGTCCGCGTTCTTTTTTGCCGCGCCTGGCATTGCAGCTTGCGCTTCGATTCTATCGATGATGGCTTTGGAAGCCAAATGTTCCCCCACATTCAAGGGGATATTCACCAGTGAATTTACCCCCCCACTGATAAGTGAGTTGCGCGCGCTGGACGCCAGTTCAGAAGAGAGCGGCGGGAACCCATTTTTATCGTGTAGATCGTTAATATTTTGCGTGGTCTTGAAAGAATCCTTAATGCCAGGTGACGCGGCTTTGGGGTTTGGCAGAGGATGGGAGCCTCCTTGTCTATTTGACCTCGGATTGGAGCCCCCTGATCCATTTGCCTGAGAATTCGGACCTCCTTGCCCATTTACGTGAGAATTTGAACCTCCTTGCCCATTTGCCTGAGAATTCGGACCTCCTTGCCCATTTACGTGAGAATTCGAACCTCCTTGCCCATTTGCCTGAGAATTCGGACCTCCTTGCCCATTTACGTGAGAATTCGAACCTCCTTGTCCATTTGCCTGAGAATTCGGACCTCCTTGCCCATTTACGTGAGAATTCGAACCTCCTTGTCCATTTGGCGGAGTACCGGATCCACTTCCGGAACCTCCACGTCCACTTGACCCTCCCCCCCTGCGTCCTCCGCCAGCCTTAGTAGCGCCACTTAACACAGAAGCACCTATTTTCTCATTACTCGTCGTGGGATATTCAATACCCCCTCCGTTACCCGCATTCGAACCATATACAATCTTCGAGGAGTCAGCCGTTTGCTGCCCATTACCCGACGTCAACGGAACTGAGTTTCCTGGCACAGTTGGCTGAGGTGATGGAGTATTTGGAGGAATATAAGTTAGATCAGTGAGTTTCATTGAGACACCTCTTTAAAATAGTCTTGAGCGCGTCCCTGCAATCTCGACTAATAGGTGGCGCCTCGTACCCATTAAGTTCCAGTGCGTAAGTAATCGTCCTTTACAAACAATAAAAAACTCTGCCCCGCTAATACTAATAACTGTATAAGCCGTGAGCCCCCTCCTTGCGCCTCGATTGCTTTTCCCCGCGCACAAAAAATGGGCACCCGACCCAGTCGGCGTGCCCACTTTTTCTACCTCCCCGCCCCCTTCGAGACGATACCGCTATTACGGGTTGACGCTGTCTTTGAGCGACTTGCCCGGCTTGAACGCAACGGTATTGCTGGCCTTGATTTTCACAGGCTCACCGGTTTGCGGGTTTTTGCCGGTGCGGGCGCCGCGGTGGCGTTGCAGGAAGGTGCCGAAGCCAACCAGGGTGACGCTGTCCTTGCGGTGCAGGGCGCCGGTGATTTCTTCGAGAACGGCGTTGAGGACGCGATTCGCCTGTTCTTTGGTGAGGTCCGCTTTTTCAGCGATGGCGGCTGCGAGTTCTGGTTTACGCATAAGTGAAGCCTCTTTGACGGTTTTTTGTTGTTATGTCCGTGCTGCTCTCTAATGGAGCAGCGCCCAAGGCGCCGCAGGCTCTACTCTGCGGCAGACGGGAGTGAGGATGGCATGCCCTCGGACGCTGCGCCAGTCTCGTGGCGACCTTTCTAGGGTGAAAAATAGGGTTATTCCGACAGAACGACCAGTATTTACGCCAGCAGCGGCGGAAGTTCTTTGTTCAACGCCAGTTTTTCCATCACGGCGCTGCCGGTCAGCGCGTAGCCCAGCAGGCGGCCGCTGGCATCGCGGCACAGGGCCTTGATGTCGGCGCCCTGCCCTTCGACGCTCCACACGCCTTCGGTGCCCCGTGGCGGTGGCGAAACCACCAGCGGGCAGACCGGGGTTTTCACGGTGACCGGCATCGGCCCGTAGCTGACGGCCGTGGCGTTGCCCGCCAGCGTCTGGGCCAAGGCGCGGGCGCAGCTCATCAGCGGCATGACGTACAGCAGGTTCAGGCCATCGACCTCGGCGCAGTCGCCCAGGGCATAGATGTTGGCGTGGGAGGTCTTGAGGTGGCGGTCGACCACGATCCCACGGTTGACCTGCAAGCCGGCAGCCGCGGCCAGGTCGACACGCGGGCGCAGGCCGATGGCCGAGACCACCAGGTCGCACTGGATCACTTCACCGTCCGACAGGTGCGCTTCCAGACCTTCGGCGCTGCGTTGCAGGCGGTTGAGCACCGGGCCCAGGTGGAAGCGCGCCCCAAGGCCTTCCAGCCCGGCTTGTACCGCTGCGGCCGCCGCTGGGTGCAGCAGGGTCGGCATGACTTGCTCGCACGGTGCCACCAGGTCGATTTCGTAGCCGCCGAGGATCAGGTCGTTGGCGAATTCGCAGCCGATCAGGCCGGCGCCAAGCAGCAGCACGCGGCGTTTACCGACGGCTGCCGCGCGAAAGCGGGCGTAGTCTTCAAGATCGTTGATCGGGAAAATCAGCTCCGCGGCGTCGCCTTCGACCGGCACGCGCACGGTTTCCGCGCCCCAGGCCAGGACCAGGTCGCGGTAAGTCACCGCTTCTTCGCCGATCCACAAGCGCTTGTGGCCCGGGTCAATACCGGTGATACGGGTATGAGTGCGTACCTCGGCCTTGAGTTGCTCGGCCATGGCACCGGGTTCAGCCATGCTCAGGCCATCGGCTTCCTTGTTCTTGGCAAAGCCGGTGGAGAGCATGGGCTTGGAGTAGGAGCGCCCATCATCCGCGGTGATCAGCAACAACGGGGTATCGCTGTCGAGCTTGCGAAACTCGCGGGCCACGTTGTAACCGGCGAGCCCTGTGCCGATGATCACGACAGGTGCGTTCATTCCTTTCTCCTTGTAGTACGTTTCTTAAATTCGCGATTACGCGATTTCAATCATTTCGAAATCCACTTTGCCCACGCCGCAGTCCGGGCACAGCCAGTCTTCCGGAACGTCCTGCCACAGGGTACCCGGAGCGATTCCGTCGTCCGGCCAGCCGTCTTTCTCGTCATAGATCAGGCCGCAGACTATGCATTGCCACTTCTTCATTTACTTGCTTCCTCAGGGTCCAGGCAGGTTGGCCGACGGTCGATAGATCCCGCGTTGCCGTGCGGCTCAGCGCGTTTTGTACTGATCGGGGCCTGCAGATGCAAGTACGATCGACACAAGGCACCGGTTCAGCCCGGCAAAAGAGCCGGACGCCATGGTAAGCTCGCCGCCTCTTTTGCTGCCAATATTGACGCACCGTGCCGCACTCAATCGCCCTTCCCGATGCTTGCCAATGGCTGACCCAGAGCCTTCTGAGCCCCCTGCCCGCGCCGTTGACCCTTGACTGGCTGTTCGACGAGGGCTCGCTGACGCGGCGCCTGACGGGGCTGTCCAGCGACAGTTTCAGCGTGACGCCGCTGTGCGAAGGCTGGCAGCCGTTGCGCGACGATGAGTGCGCGGCGCTTGACCTGCCCCAGGCCAGCATCGGTTGGGTGCGCGAGGTGTATTTGCGCGGGCATGGCCAGCCGTGGGTGTTTGCCCGCAGCGTGGCGTCGCGCAGTGCGTTGCAAGGCGACGGGTTGCATATGGACGAGCTGGGGAGCCGCTCCCTGGGCGAGCTGCTGTTCTGCGACCGCGCCTTCACGCGCCGGGCGATCGAGGTCTGCCATTACCCGCGCCCATGGCTGCCCACAGCCGATCAGCTCGACGGGCTGTGGGCGCGCCGCTCGCGGTTCGATCGCGGGGCGCTGAGCGTGTTGGTCGCCGAAATCTTCCTGCCGAGCCTGTGGCACGCGGTGCATGACCACCCGGAGAACCGCTGATGTATCAACGCCTGCTCAAATCCTTGAACCGTCTGAACCCCAGGGCCTGGGATTTCATTCAGTTGACGCGCATGGACAAACCCATCGGCATCTACCTGCTGCTGTGGCCGACGCTGTGGGCGCTGTGGATCGCCGGCAAGGGCTCGCCGTCCTTGATCAATATCCTGATTTTCGTGCTCGGCGTGGTGCTCACTCGCGCCGGCGGCTGCGTGATCAACGACTGGGCCGACCGCAAGGTCGACGGCCACGTGAAGCGCACCGAGCAACGCCCACTGGTCAGCGGCAAGATCAGCTCGAAAGAGGCGCTGGTGTTTTTCGCGCTGCTGATGGGCGTCAGTTTCCTGCTGGTGCTGCTGACCAACGCGACGACCATCCTGCTGTCCCTCGGCGGCCTGGCGCTGGCGGCGAGCTATCCGTTCATGAAGCGCTACACCTATTACCCGCAAGTGGTGCTGGGCGCGGCGTTTTCCTGGGGCATGCCGATGGCGTTCACCGCCGAAACCGGCAACCTGCCTGCCGCCGCGTGGCTGCTGTACATCGCCAATGTGCTGTGGACGGTGGGCTACGACACCTATTACGCCATGACCGACCGCGACGACGATTTGAAGATCGGCGTGAAATCCACCGCCATCCTGTTTGGCGACGCCGACCGGGCGATCATTCTGACCCTGCAAGGCCTGGCGCTGGCGTGCCTGTTGCTGGCCGGCGCGCGGTTCGAGCTGGGCGGCTGGTTCCACCTGGGGTTGCTGGCGGCGGCGGGCTGTTTTGCCTGGGAATTCTGGTACACCCGGGACAGGGACCGGATGAAGTGCTTCAAGGCGTTTTTGCACAACCACTGGGCCGGGTTGGCGATCTTTGTCGGGATTGTCGCGGATTACGGCTTTCGATGAGGGGCCAGGCCCCTCATCGCGAGGGCCCAACTAAGGCTTGGCGACTTTCCAGGCCCCGTCCATCTTGCCTTCACCGGTCATGTCGCCGGCCTTCTTGTCCATGACGAAGGTGTAGAGCGGCTTGCCGCTGTAGGCCCACTGACTCTTCTGGTCGTCACGGGTGATCACGGTCCATTTGCCCATGGGCTTGTCGGTGGACGCCGCCGTCAATGGCGGCCAGTTGGCGGCGCACTTATCGTTGCACATGGATTTGCCATTGGCGTCCTTGGCGAAGGTATAGAGCGTCATGCCGTTGTGATCGACCAGTATCCCGTCTTTGGTCGTCGCGGGGTCCGCCGCGAATGCCAGGGTCGGCAGCGTCAACGCCGCCGTGACCAGCAGGGCCTTCCAGGAAAAAGTACTGTAAGTCATCGGAACCTTCCTTTTGTGGTTGTCAGGATTCGGACCCAAAGCGTAGTCCACGCAGGCGGGAATTGCGCGAGCAGCTAAATTACTGTCACACGACTGCAATAATTCCGTTATCTAATGCGGCGCAAGACAGTTAAATGACAAGAGGATTTTAGGCATGGTTGGCAGGAGCATTCTGATCGTCGACGACGAAGCGCCCATTCGCGAGATGATCGCCGTCGCGTTGGAAATGGCCGGCTATGACTGCCTGGAAGCGGAGAACTCGCAGCAGGCCCATGCCATTATCGTCGACCGCAAACCGGACCTGATTCTGCTCGACTGGATGCTGCCCGGCACCTCCGGCATCGAACTGGCGCGGCGCCTCAAGCGTGACGAGCTGACCGGCGACATCCCGATCATCATGCTCACGGCCAAGGGCGAAGAAGACAACAAGATCCAGGGCCTGGAAGTCGGCGCCGATGACTACATCACCAAGCCGTTTTCCCCACGGGAACTGGTCGCACGCCTGAAAGCCGTACTGCGCCGCGCCGGCCCGACCGATGGCGAAGCACCGATCGAAGTCGGCGGCCTGTTGCTGGACCCGATCAGCCACCGCGTGACCATCGACGGCAAGCCCGCCGAGATGGGCCCGACCGAATACCGTCTGCTGCAGTTCTTCATGACCCACCAGGAACGCGCCTACACCCGCGGCCAGTTGCTGGACCAAGTGTGGGGCGGCAATGTGTATGTGGAAGAGCGCACCGTGGACGTGCATATCCGTCGCCTGCGCAAAGCCCTGGGCGATGCCTACGAGAATCTGGTACAAACCGTGCGCGGCACCGGCTATCGGTTTTCCACCAAGGGCTGAGCCAGCCGGTTTCTGAACGCAAGAGCCTGACTTAACAGCTGACAAGGACGCATGTTCAAGTGAACCAAAACTGGCATGGCACGCTGATCCGCCACCTGCTGCTGTTGATCACCGGCTGCTTGCTGGTAGGCCTGATCAGCGGCCAATACGGCTGGAGCCTGGCCGTCGGCATTGGTCTGTACCTGGGCTGGACCCTCAAGCAATTGCTGCGCCTGCATGAATGGCTGCGCCAACACAAACCCGATGAAGCGCCACCCGACGGCTACGGCCTGTGGGGCGAGGTGTTCGACAGCATCTATCACCTGCAACGCCGCGACCAACGGGTACGCGGGCGCCTGCAAGCGGTGATCGACCGGGTGCAGGAGTCCACCGCCGCGCTGAAAGACGCAGTGATCATGCTCGACAGCGACGGCAACCTCGAATGGTGGAACCGCGCCGCCGAGACCCTGCTGGGCCTCAAGACGCCCCAGGACAGCGGCCAACCGGTGACCAACCTGGTCCGCCACCCGCGCTTCAAGGAATACTTCGAGCAGGAAAACTACGAAGAAGCCCTGGAAATTCCCTCGCCCACCAACGACCGCGTACGCATCCAGTTGTACCTGACGCGCTACGGCAACAACGAACACTTGATGCTGGTGCGCGACGTAACCCGCATCCACCAGCTGGAACAGATGCGCAAGGACTTCGTTGCCAACGTCTCCCACGAGCTGCGCACCCCGTTGACGGTGATCTGCGGCTACCTGGAGACGCTGCTGGACAACGTCGACGAGATCAACCCGCGCTGGAGCCGCGCCCTGCAGCAGATGCAGCAGCAAGGCTCGCGCATGCAAACCCTGCTCAATGACCTGCTGTTGCTGGCCAAGCTGGAGGCGACCGATTACCCGTCGGATAACCACCCGGTGGCGGTGCAAAGCCTGTTGCAGACCATCAAGAACGACGCCCAGGCCCTCTCCGGCCAACGCGGGCAACAGATCACCCTGGAAGCCGACCCGTCGGTACTGCTCAAAGGCAGCGAAGGCGAATTGCGCAGCGCGTTTTCCAACCTGGTGTTCAACGCCGTGAAGTACACCCCGGACAAGGGCAATATCCGCATCCGCTGGTGGGCCGACGCCCAGGGCGCGCACCTGAGCGTGCAAGACTCCGGCATCGGCATCGACGCCAAGCACCTGCCGCGCCTGACCGAGCGCTTCTACCGCGTCGACTCCAGCCGCAACTCCAACACCGGCGGCACCGGGCTGGGCCTGGCGATCGTCAAGCACGTGCTGCTGCGCCACCGCGCACGCCTGGAAATCAGCAGTGTGCTCGGCCACGGCAGCACCTTTACCTGCCATTTTCCGCCGCCCCAGGTAACCCGTTCGCGGATGGTCGTGAATGATGAATAACCCGGACACAATACAAATCTGAATGTGGGAGCAAGCCCCCTCCCACATTTGGAATTGCATTGTTCCAAAGCAGGTATTCCTGGCTCCACCAGGCAGCAACCACTAGGCAAGCGCTGCGCCAGCCGCTACATTGGCCGACTTGTGTCCGCCTTTCAGGCGCTCCTGTCACCCCTATTGAACATACGGAACCCGCAAAACCCCATCATGGACCCTTCCCCAGGTATCACCCTCGCCACACTCTTCGCCGATTTCGGCATGATTCTTTTTGCACTGATCCTGGTACTGCTCAACGCGTTCTTCGTTGCGGCGGAGTTTGCCATGGTCAAACTGCGCTCCACGCGGGTCGAGGCCATCGCCCACACCAACGGTTGGCGCGGGCAGATCCTGCGCACCGTCCACCGCCAGCTCGACGCCTACCTGTCGGCCTGCCAGCTGGGTATCACCCTCGCCTCCCTGGGCCTGGGCTGGGTCGGCGAGCCGGCGTTTGCGCATATCCTCGAGCCGCTGCTGGGCGCCGCTGGCGTCGAGTCGCCGGAAGTGATCAAAGGCGTGTCGTTCTTTTCCGCCTTCTTCCTGATTTCCTACCTGCACATCGTGGTCGGTGAACTGGCGCCCAAGTCCTGGGCCATTCGCAAGCCGGAACTGCTGTCGCTGTGGACGGCCGTGCCGCTGTACCTGTTCTACTGGGCCATGTACCCGGCAATCTACCTGCTCAACGCCAGCGCCAATGCCATCCTGCGGATCGCCGGGCAAGGCGAACCCGGCCCGCACCATGAGCACCAGTACAGCCGCGAAGAACTCAAGCTGATCCTGCACTCCAGCCGTGGTCAGGACCCCAGCGACCAAGGCATGCGCGTCTTGGCCTCGGCCGTGGAAATGGGCGAACTGGAAGTGGTCGACTGGGCCAACTCGCGGGAAGACCTGGTGACCCTGGACTTCAACGCCCCGCTCAAGGAAATCCTTGCGCTGTTCCGTCGCCACAAATTCAGCCGTTACCCGGTGTATGACGCACAGCGCAACGAGTTTGTCGGCCTGCTGCACATCAAGGACCTGCTGCTGGAACTGGCGAACCTGGACCATCTCCCCGAGTCGTTCAACCTGGCCGAACTGACCCGCCCGCTGGAGCGCGTGTCGCGGCACATGCCGCTGTCGCAGTTGCTGGAGCAGTTCCGCAAAGGCGGCGCGCACTTCGCCCTGGTGGAAGAAGCCGACGGCAAGGTCATCGGCTACCTGACCATGGAAGACGTGCTCGAAGTGCTGGTGGGCGATATCCAGGACGAACACCGCAAGGCCGAGCGCGGCATCCTCGCCTACCAGCCGGGCAAACTGCTGGTACGCGGCGATACGCCGCTGTTCAAGGTGGAACGCCTGCTTGGCGTCGACCTCGACCACATCGAAGCGGAAACCCTGGCCGGGCTGGTCTATGACACCCTCAAGCGGGTGCCGGAAGAGGAAGAAGTCCTCGAGGTTGAAGGCCTGCGGATCATCATCAAGAAGATGAAAGGGCCGAAAATCGTGCTGGCCAAGGTCCTGCTGCTGGACTGACCGTCAATTGCCCAAGGCAAAATTGGGCAATACCCCCACGGGCTGGTTGAACTCATACGGGATCGATACCAGCCCCGCCTCGGTCCGCTGCTGCACCACAAAGTGCAGGTGCGGCCCGCTGCTGTTGCCGGTGTTGCCCGACAACCCCAGCGCACTGCCCACCGCCACCCGCTGCCCCGGCCTGACGCTGACCGAACCTTGCTTGAGGTGCAGGTACACGCCCTGGGTGCCGTCATCGTGCAGCACCCGCACGAAATTCCCTGACGCATCGTTGCCGCGCCCGGCCTGGTCATTCTCGATCTTCACCACCCTGCCGCTGCGCGCCGCAATGATCGGCGTGCCTTCGGGCATGGCAATGTCCATGGCGTAGCGGCTTTTGGCGTCGGTATGGCTGAAGCTGCCGTTGGGGCCTTGGCTCAGGCGAAACGGCCCGCCGCGCCAGGGCAAGGGGTAGCGGTAGGCCTGCTGGGGATAACCGGGCCTTGGCCGGTCGAGCACCGGCCGTTGCACGCGCACGGCCTCCCGCTCCCGGATCACAAACGCCTGGGCGCCGGGGGTTTGCCGGTCGCTGAAAAACACCTCGCCATTGGCGTCGGTGGATTTGTAGAGGGTCATGGCCGGGGTCGACGTGGCAACCGTGGCCAATACGCAGAGCAGCAGTAGGCGAATGAGCATGACGCGAACCTGCCGGGGGGACTGAATGGCAGGCTAGCAAGGCTTGATGACAAGACCGTGTGAGATTTACCCGATACTGAAAACAACGAACTTCACATGTAAGAGCGGGCTTGCTCGCGATTGCGGTAGTTCAGCCAACGAAGATGTTGAATGAAAGACCATCGGGAGCACGCCCCCTTCCACAGAGGACAGGTGGCGTTCTGTGAATCAGGCACCCGGCACAAAATGCTTCTGCGCCGTACCCCGCGCGATCAGCCGCGAGATGTAGTCCAGTTTCTGCGCATCCTGGTCGATAAAGCGGAAGGTCAGTTGCAGCCAGTCGCTGTCGGGCTTGGGCTCGAAGGCGACGACGGCGTGCAGGTAGCCGTTGAGGCGCGCGACTTCGGCGTTGTCGCCTTGCTCAAGGTCGAGCACCGCGCTTTCCAGTACCTGAGGCAGGACCTCACCGCGACGGACCACCAGCAGCGCTTCCTTGATGCTCAGGCCCTTGATCACGCATTGCTGGGTGCCGCTGGACAGGCGCAACTGACCCTGCCCGCGACCACTGGCGGGCGCAGCGGCGGCAGCCGCCTTCACGGGCGGGCTGTTGAGCAGGCCTTTGCTCGGTGCAGCCGCCGCGACAGGAGCGACCTTGACCGCTTCGGGCTTGCCACCGGTCAGGGCGCTCAGGGAGTCGTTGCCGAACGCTGAGTTCATCTTGGTCGGTGCGCTGGCGACCAGGGCGTCGAGGCGCCCGACCTTGTGCAGAGCGTGCTTGACCTTGGTCAACAGCTGTTCGTTGGTGAACGGTTTGCTGACGTAGCCGGAAACCCCGGCCTGGATCGCCTGCACCACGTTCTCTTTGTCGCCGCGGCTGGTCACCATCACGAACGGCATGGCTTTGAGCTGCGGTTGCTCACGGCACCAGGTCAACAGCTCCAGGCCGGACATCTCGGGCATTTCCCAGTCGCACAACACCAGATCGAAGGTTTCGCGCATCAGGATGGCCTGGGCCTTTTTGCCGTTCACCGCATCTTCAATCTTGATCCCGGGGAAGTAATTGCGCAGGCACTTCTTCACCAGGTCGCGAATAAACGAGGCGTCATCCACCACCAATACACTGACTTTACTCATCGACCCTTTATCCTATAAAAACGCGGCACGCAGAACGCCTGACTGATGGCATTTTGCCAAAACTCTGTAGTTGTGTTGGGACTTTCTTTCACCCCACGCACAAAAAAATCAGCGCCCACAAACGAAAACGCCCGACCAAAGGCCGGGCGTTAATATCTCGGGCAACCTTACTTATCGTCAGATTCGCCCGGAACATTAGGGATTTGATCGGTAGATCCTTCAACTTCAGCTTTCATGCGCTTGAGGCCCATGTGCCGCACGTCGGTGCCACGCACCAGATAGATCACCAACTCCGAGATATTGCGCGCGTGGTCGCCGATCCGCTCCAGCGAACGCAGCACCCAGATAATGCTCAAGACCCGCGTGATAGAGCGCGGGTCTTCCATCATGTAGGTGGCCAGCTCGCGCAGGGCGGTCTTGTACTCACGGTCGATGATCTTGTCGTACTGGGCCACCGACAACGCCAGTTCGGCGTCGAAACGGGCAAACGCGTCCAGGGCATCGCGCACCATGTTGCGCACCTGGTCACCGATATGCCGCACTTCCACATAACCGCGCGGCGCTTCGCCTTCTTCGCACAGTTGGATGGCGCGGCGGGCGATCTTGGTGGATTCATCGCCGATACGCTCAAGGTCGATCACCGACTTGGAAATACTGATGATCAAGCGCAGGTCGGAAGCCGCCGGCTGGCGACGGGCGAGAATGCGCAGGCATTCTTCGTCGATATTGCGTTCCATCTGGTTGATCTGGTCATCGATCTCGCGCACTTGCTGGGCCAGGCCCGAGTCGGCCTCGATCAGCGCGGTGACCGCATCGTTGACTTGCTTCTCCACCAGCCCGCCCATCGCCAGGAGGTGGCTGCGCACTTCCTCAAGCTCGGCGTTGAACTGCGCGGAGATGTGGTGGGTAAGGCCTTCTTTGCTAATCATGTTGGCGTCCTTGGAGCGTCCGGAAAGGTGCGGAGAACCGCAGCGTCAATGCAATCTGAACCACAGCTTCCTAGCCGTAGCGACCGGTGATGTAGTCTTCGGTCTGTTTCTTCGCCGGATTGGTGAACAGGGTATCGGTATCGCCGAACTCCACCAGCTTGCCCATGTACATGAACGCGGTGTAGTCGGAAACCCGCGCCGCCTGTTGCATGTTGTGAGTCACGATGACGATGGTGAACTTGGACTTGAGCTCGTAGATCAGTTCTTCGACTTTCAACGTCGAGATCGGGTCGAGTGCCGAGCAAGGTTCGTCGAGCAGCAGCACTTCCGGTTCCACGGCGATGGTACGCGCGATCACCAGGCGTTGTTGCTGGCCGCCGGACAGGCCGAGTGCGGAGTCGTGCAGGCGGTCCTTGACCTCGTCCCACAGCGCCGCGCCTTTAAGCGCCCATTCGACCGCTTCATCGAGGATGCGCTTCTTGTTGATGCCCTGGATGCGCAAGCCGTAGACCACGTTTTCGTAGATGGTCTTGGGGAACGGGTTGGGCTTCTGGAACACCATGCCCACCCGGCGACGCAGCTCGGCCACGTCTTCACCCTTGCGGTAGATGTTGCTGCCGTAGAGGTTGATCGCACCGTCCACGCGGCAACCGTCGACCAGGTCGTTCATGCGGTTGAAGGTGCGCAGCAGCGTGGACTTGCCGCAGCCCGACGGGCCGATGAAGGCGGTCACGCGCTGCTTGGGGATGTTCATGCTGACGTCGAACAGCGCCTGTTTGTCGCCGTAGTACAGGCTCAGGCCCGGCACTTCGATGGCCACGGTTTCCTGGGCCAGGCTCAGGCTCTGCTTGTCACGACCCAGGGCAGACATGTTGATGCCATGGGAATGGGTTTCTTGTTGCATGGGATGCTCCCTGTGCTACCAATTCGTGTTGTTGAACCGCCGGGGACGGTTTACTCAAATTCTGCGTATATCGTGGTCTAGTGTGGGAGGGGGCTTGCCCCCGATAGCAGTGTGTCAGCCAGCATATGTGTTTCTGATACGCCGCTATCGGGGGCAAGCCCCCTCCCACATTTAGTCCGCGTTTACTTCAATTAACTGTCCAGCGCCTTGTACTTCTCGCGCAGGTGGTTACGGATCCACACCGCCGACAAGTTGAGCGTGGCGATCACCAGCACCAGCAACAGCGCGGTGGCATATACCAGCGGCCTTGCGGCCTCGACGTTGGGGCTCTGGAAACCGACGTCATAAATATGGAAGCCCAGGTGCATGATCTTCTGGTCAAGGTGCAAGTAAGGGTAGTTGCCGTCCAGCGGCAGCGACGGGGCCAGCTTGACCACGCCCACCAGCATCAGCGGCGCTACTTCACCGGCGGCACGCGCCACGGCGAGGATCATGCCGGTCATCATCGCCGGGCTGGCCATCGGCAGCACGATCTTCCACAGCGTTTCCGCCTTGGTCGCGCCGAGTGCCAGCGAGCCTTCGCGCACAGTGCGAGGAATCCGCGCCAGGCCTTCCTCGGTAGCCACGATCACCACCGGCACCGCCAGCAGCGCCAGGGTCAGCGACGCCCACAACAGGCCCGGCGTACCGAAGGTCGGGGCCGGCAGGGCTTCGGCGAAGAACAGGCGGTCAACCGAGCCACCCAATACATACACGAAGAAGCCCAGGCCGAACACGCCGTAAACGATGGCCGGTACGCCCGCCAGGTTGTTCACGGCGATGCGGATGATCCGCGTCAGGGCGTTCTGCTTGGCGTATTCACGCAGGTACACCGCCGCCAGCACGCCGAATGGGGTCACGATCATCGCCATGATCAGGGTCATCATCACGGTGCCGAAGATGGCCGGGAAGATCCCGCCTTCGGTGTTGGCTTCCCGTGGGTCGTCGCTGAGGAATTCCCAGACCTTGCTGAAGTAGAAGCCGATCTTGGTCATCGTGCCCATGGCGTTCGGCTGATAGGCGTGGACCACTTTGCCGATGCCGATTTCGACTTCCTTGCCGTTCGCATCGCGGGCAGTCAAGGCGTCGCGGTTGAATTGGGCGTGCAGGTCGGCCAGGCGCGCTTCGATGTCCTGGTAACGGGCATTCAGTTCGGCGCGGCCCGAGTCCATGTCGGCCTGGGCGGCGGCGTCGAGCTTGCCTTCCAGTTCCAGCTTGCGACCGTGCAGACGGATACGTTCAAGACCGGCGTTGATCGCGCCGATATCGGACTTCTCAAGGGTCTTGAGCTGGGCCGCCAGCTTGTTCACGCGGTCGACCCGAGCCTGCAGCTCCGGCCACGCGGCCTGGCCTTCGGCGATGACCTTGCCATCCTGCTTGACGTTGACCAGGGTGCCGTAGAAGTTGCCCCACTCACGGCGCTCGATGGTCATCAATTCCAGCGGTTTGGTCTGGTTCTTCAGCCATTCGCCGACGATCCATGTGAAGTCGTTGCCATTCAGATCGCGGTTACCGACTTTGATCAGCTCGCGGGTCATGAATTCCGGGCCCACGTCGGGCACGGGCAGGCCAGCGCTTTTCAGGCGCTCGCGCGGCACTTCTTCTTTCTGTACCACTTCGCCGATGACGATATGGTTGGCCTGGCCCGGGACATCGTAGTTGGCCTGGATCAGGTCAGCCGGCCAGAAGTGGCCCAAACCACGCACCGCAATCACAGCCAGCAAACCAAGGGTCATGATGACCGCGATGGACACCGCGCCACCGCTGATCCAGACGCCGGGGGCGCCGCTCTTGAACCATCCATTCAGGGAGTTCTGTTTCACAGACTTCTACCTTTCTTAAAGCGACGAGTATTTCTTGCGCAGACGCTGACGAATCAGCTCGGCGAGGGTGTTCATGATGAAGGTGAACAACAGCAGCACCAACGCCGAGAGGAACAGCACGCGGTAGTGACTGCCGCCCACTTCCGACTCGGGCATTTCCACCGCGACGTTGGCCGCCAGGGTGCGCAGGCCTTCGAACAGGTTCATCTCCATCACCGGGGTGTTACCGGTGGCCATCAGCACGATCATGGTCTCGCCCACGGCGCGGCCCATGCCGATCATCAGCGCCGAGAAAATCCCCGGGCTGGCGGTCAGGATGACCACGCGGGTCATGGTCTGCCACGGCGTGGCGCCCAGGGCCAAAGAGCCCAGGGTCAGGCCGCGCGGCACGCTGAACACGGCGTCTTCGGCGATGGAGTAGATGTTCGGGATCACCGCGAACCCCATCGCCAGGCCGACGACCAGAGCGTTGCGCTGGTCATAGGTGATGCCCAGGTCATGGGAGATCCACATCCGCATGTCGCCGCCGAAGAACCAGGTTTCCAGGTACGGGCTCATGTACAGCGAGAGCCAGCCCACAAACAGGATCACCGGGATCAGGATCGCGCTTTCCCAGCCATCGGGAACCCGCAGGCGAATGGACTCAGGCAGGCGGCTGAAGATAAAACCGGCCACCAGGATGCCAATCGGCACCAGCATCAGCAGGCTGAAAATCCCCGGTAGATGCCCTTCGACATACGGCGCGAGGAACAGGCCGGCGAAGAAGCCGAGGATCACCGTCGGCATCGCTTCCATCAGCTCGATCACCGGCTTGACCTTGCGGCGCAGGCCCGGCGCCATGAAGTACGCAGTGTAGATCGCTGCGGCAACAGCCAGCGGCGCGGCCAGCAACATGGCGTAGAACGCGGCCTTCAGCGTACCGAAGGTCAGCGGCGCGAGACTCATCTTGGGTTCGAAATCGGTGTTGGCGGCGGTCGATTGCCAGACGTATTTAGGCTCGTCGTAGTTTTCGTACCAGACCTTGCTCCACAGCGCGCTCCACGACACTTCCGGGTGCGGGTTGTCCAGCAGCAACGGTTGCAGCTTGCCGCCGGCTTCGACGATCACACGGTTGGCCCGTGGCGACAGGCCGAACACGCCCGGGCCATCGACCACCGGGTCCACCAGCAGGGTGCGGTGGGCGGTGCTGTGGAACACGCCGAACTTGCCGGAAGCGTCGAGGGCGGTGAAGCCTTTGCGGCGTTCTTCGGCGGTGATTTCAACGATGGGCGCAGTGCCCATCTCGAAGGTGCGGATCTGCTTCAGGCGCTGTTCGCCATCCGGGTCACGGGCCATGAACCACTGGGCCAGGCCGCCCTTGGAGTTACCGACGATCAGCGAGATACCACCCACCAGCTGGGTGCTGGCGGTGATTTCGGCGTCGCCGTCTTCCAGCAGTTTATAGCGACCGTTGAGGCTCTTGTCGCGCAGGCTGAACACATCCGCCAGGGCACGGCCGTTGATCACGTACAGCCATTGCTGGCGTGGGTCGATGAAGATCGCCTTCACCGGCTCGGTCATCTGCGGCAGCTCGATACGCTTCTGCTCGCTGGTGACTTCGCCGGTCATCATGTTTTCTTCACGGCTCAGGGACAGCACGTTCAAGTGCGAACCGGCCGAACCGGCCACCACCAGCGAGGTGTCGGTGACGTTCAGCGCGACATGTTCCAGCGGGCGACCGGCGTCATCCAGCACGATCGGCGTTTCGCCGTAAGGGTATTCGATGGCCGGGCTGATGGTCTTCTTGCCGTCCGGGTAGGACACCTTGTAGGTGTGGCGGAACACCAGGGACTGGCCATTGGACAAACCGAGGATCACCAGCGGGCTGCCCGGCTGGTCTTTACCAATCGACACGACGCTGACGCCGGCCGCCAGCGGCAGGTCGATGCGCTTGAGTTCGGCGCCGGTGCTCACGTCGAAGAACAGCGCCTGGCCTTTGTCGGAAACCCGCATGGCGACTTGGTTCTGTTCTTCCAGCGAGATCATCAACGGCTTGCCCGCGTCTTGTATCCACGCCGGTGTCAGCGCGGCTTCCTTGGTCAGCGAGGCGCCCTGGAACAAGGGCGCGACCACGTAGGCCAGGAAGAAGAAGATCAGAGTGATAGCGCCGAGGACGGCGAGGCCGCCGATCAGCACGTACCAACGGGTCAGGCGATCCTTGAGCGCGCGAATGCGGCGCTTGCGTTGCAACTCAGGCGTATTGAAGTCAATACGCTTGGGGGGAGAAGTCGTCGTCATAGTGGAATTGGCCAGATCATTCATGCGCACACCCTAGCGGTCCTGTATGACAGAAAGATGACAATGCAGTGACGCAAGAAATCCGCCGCATGGCAAAGCCGGCAGCGGACTAAAAATTAGGAGTTTCTGTAGGAGCGAGCTTGCTCGCGAAGAGCGTTAACGATAACGCGCCGCTTCTGAATAAACGCGGTGCTCTATCATCTTTCGCGAGCAAGCCCGCTCCTACAGAACGGCCGGTTTTACCCGGCCCAGCAACTTAGTTGCCTTCTTTCAGACCCAGGTCAGCCAGTGCCTTGGCGGCAACTTTGGCTGGCAGTGGGATGTAGCCGTCCTTGACCACAACTTCCTGGCCCTGCTTGGACAGAACCAGCTTCACGAACTCGGCTTCCAGCGGTGCCAGCGGCTTGTTCGGGGCTTTGTTGACGTAAACGTAGAGGAAACGCGACAGCGGGTATTTGCCGTTCAGGGCGTTTTCTTCGCTGTCTTCGATGAAGTCAGTGCTGCCTTTCTTGGCCAGGGCCACGGTCTTCACGCTGGCGGTCTTGTAGCCGATACCCGAGTAACCGATGCCGTTCAGCGAGGAGCTGATCGACTGCACGACCGAAGCCGAGCCTGGTTGTTCGTTCACGTTAGGCTTGTAGTCGCCTTTGCACAGGGCTTCTTCTTTGAAGTAGCCGTAGGTGCCGGATACCGAGTTACGACCGAACAGTTGCACTGGCTTGTTGGCCAGGTCGCCGGTCACACCCAGGTCGCCCCAGGTTTTGACGTCGGCTTTGGCACCGCACAGGCGAGTCGAGGAGAAGATCGCGTCGACTTGTTCCATGGTCAGGTGCTTGATCGGGTTGTCCTTGTGCACGAACACGGCCAGGGCATCCACGGCAACCGGGATAGCGGTTGGCTTGTAGCCGTACTTCTGCTCGAAGGCCGCCAGTTCGGTGTCCTTCATCTTGCGGCTCATCGGGCCCAGGTTGGAGGTGCCTTCAGTCAGCGCAGGTGGCGCAGTGGCAGAACCAGCAGCTTGAATCTGGATGTTGACGTTCGGGTATTCCTTTTTGTAACCCTCGGCCCACAGGGTCATCAGGTTAGCCAGGGTATCGGAACCGACGCTGGACAAGTTGCCCGACACACCAGTGGTCTTCGTATAAGCCGGAATAGCCGGGTCAACACCAGCGGCCACCGCGTGGGCAGTCGCAACGCCAGCAGCGACAAAAGTCATTGCCGCCATCAAACGCTTCAGTTTCATGCCTTACTCCTAGCAGATAGGGATAGTTGGATCGGGGCCAAGTATTGATAGGCCGTGTGAACACTCTATGTCTGGAATATGACAATTAGATGAAAGGCCAGTATTGGGGGAAAAAGCGGCCAGAAGCGGCAAGTGCCGAAAAAACGGGGGTGGCGAGGACGTCGGGGCGGTTGAAACGATGATTCGGAAACACTCTGTAATTTATGATCGTTCCTACGCAACTGCGTAGGAACGATCTTCAGATAGCTGATTACCTGCCGCGCTTCCACAGATACCCACCCACCCCCATCCCCATCACGCACAGGACGGCAACGTAGTAGGCCGGGCCCATCGGGCTTTCTTTCATCAGCAGCGACACCGCCAACGGCGTCAGCCCGCCGAACACGGCATAGGCCACGTTGTAGGAGAACGACAACCCGCTGAAGCGCACCACCGGTGGGAAGGCTTTCACCATCACGTAGGGCACCACGCCGATGGTGCCGACAAACAGGCCGGTCAGGGCGTACAGCGGGAACAGCCAGTCAGGGTGGTCCAGCAGGCTGTGATACAGCGTCCAGGAGGTCGCCAGCAACAGTGCGCAACCGACCACCAGTATGCGGCCGGCACCGAAGCGGTCGGCCAGGGCGCCGGAGGCAATGCAGCCCAGGCTCAGGGTCACGATGGCCAGGCTGTTGGCTTGCAGCGCAACGGTCGGGCTGAAGTGGTAGAGGGTCTGCAGCACGGTCGGGGTCATCAGGATGACGACTACCACGCCGGCCGACAGCAGCCAGGTCAGCAGCATCGACAGCACGATGGCGCCACGGTGGTCGCGCAGCACCGCGCGCAGCGGCAGTTCGGCGGCCAGAGCCTTGCGTTGCTGCATCTCGGCGAAGATCGGCGTTTCATGCAGCCAGCGGCGCAAGTACACCGACAGCAGGCCGAACACACCGCCGAGCAGGAACGGGATACGCCAGGCGTAATCGGAGACCTGCTCCGGGCTGTAGAGCGTGTTGATGGCGGTGGCCACCAGCGAACCCAACAGGATGCCGGCGGTGAGGCCGCTGGTCAGGGTGCCGCAGGCGTAGCCGATGTGGCGTGGCGGCACGTGTTCGGAGACGAACACCCAGGCGCCCGGGACTTCGCCGCCGATCGCCGCGCCCTGGATCACGCGCATCAACAGCAACAGGATCGGCGCCCACAGGCCGATCTGCGCGTAGGTCGGCAGCAGGCCCATGATCAGGGTCGGCACGGCCATCATGAAGATGCTCAGGGTGAACATTTTCTTGCGCCCCAGCAGGTCACCGAAGTGCGCCATGATGATGCCGCCCAGGGGCCGCGCCAGGTAACCGGCAGCGAAGATGCCGAAGGTCTGCATCATGCGCAGCCACTCGGGCATGTCGGCGGGGAAGAACAGTTTTCCGACCACGGTGGCGAAAAACACGAAGATGATGAAGTCGTAGAACTCCAGCGCCCCGCCCAAGGCAGACAGCGACAGGGTTTTGTAGTCGTTGCGGGTCAGCGGGCGCGACGGTTGCGCACTGCTTGCGGGCACGGAGGACATGGCAAGGCTTCTCTTATAGTAATCAGCGTAATAAAGACGGCACGCCCTGGACTTGCGGCGGTCTGGCAAGATAGCAAATCGCCGGAAAAAGCACAGCGTCGAACGGTTGATAGCGCAGCGCGGTGAACTATTCACGGCGTAGGGAGTCGGTCAACCAGGGCAGGAGAACAGTTGCCGGAAAAAGCTCCGTTACAGCGTCTATTTACCGACCAAATGAGCGCCGAGAGGTCGTCGCGACGCCAGCGTCTCGATATACTCGGCCCTTGCAAGCGCCAGACCCGCAGTCTTGAGGGGCTGCTGTGCCAAAACGCCGTTGGGTGCCATCCAGCCGGTTTGGCAGAGTTTCCCTTTAGTACGCCTTACGAGAAACACAGCTCGCGTCGTGCGTTGGTGCTGAAATGTTTTTCTACAAGACGGCTATCCATTTGAAACACCCATGAAGCGTCACGGCTCAGAGGCACCCTCGGCATGATCGAACTCGAACAAGAAGATCCCATCCCACAAGGCGATCTCGCCCTGCAAATCACCGCGCTTCCGCGTGAAACCAACGGTTTCGGCGATATCTTCGGCGGCTGGCTGGTCTCGCAGATGGACCTGGCCGGTACGGCCATGGCCAGCAAGGTCGCAGGCGGGCGTGTCGCCACCGTGGCCATTGATCGCATGGCGTTCCTGGTGCCGGTGGCCGTGGGCGCGCAATTGTCCTTCTATACCCAGGCCCTGGAAATCGGCCGCAGCTCGATCCAGATGATGGTCGAAGTGTGGAGCGACGACCCGCTGTCCAGCGAATGGCGCAAGGTCACCGAGGCGGTGTTCGTGTTCGTCGCCATCGATGGCAGCGGCCGCACCCGTTCGGTACCGTCGCGAGCGCGTTAAACCTCGCCGGGTTTTGACGGTCAATTGCCCCATTGCCTGCTATTAAGAGTGCTTTGTTATGCCGACGCCCCACGTTGAATCCGTGAAAATCGACGAGCTGGACTGCTGGCGCATCCGCCACAACGGCGCCGAGCTGATGGTGGCCCAACAGGGCGCGCACCTCTTCAGTTACCAACGCGCAGGCGAACAGCCGCTGATCTGGCCGAACAAGGCAGCCGTCTTCAAGGCTGGCAAAGGCATCCGCACCGGCGTACCGGTGTGCTGGCCGTGGTTCGGCGTGTTCGATCGCAACCCGCACAGCGTGCAGGCCATGCGCCAGAGCGACCAGCCCGCGGGCGCCCACGGTTTCGTGCGTACTGCACTCTGGGAATTGGCCGCCACCGAACTCGAAGGTGACACCCTGCGCGTCGACCTGGTGCTCCCCGTGCCCGCGGGCGGCTTCCCCGGCTGGCCGCATCAGGTCGACCTGAAGCTGAGCCTGCGCCTGGACGATCACCTGCACATCGGCCTGACCAGTCATAACCGTGGCACCGACACCGTGACCCTCAGCCAGGCGTTGCACACCTACTTCGCCGTGAGCGATGTGCGCAACGTGCAGGTCGAGGGCCTGGACGGGCTTGCGTATATCGATACCGCCGACGGCTGGGCCACCCGGCAACAGGCTGGGCCGCTGCACTTCGGCGCCGAGACCGACCGTATCTACCTCGACACCCCCGCGCAGTTGCACATCGTCGATAACGACTGGCAGCGGCGCGTCCGGCTCAGCAGCGAAGGCTCCCACTCGACCGTGATCTGGAACCCCTGGACCGAACGTGCCAAAGCCTTCGACGACATGGCCGACAACGGCTGGCAGGGCATGCTGTGCATCGAGACGGCGAATGTGCTGGATGACGTGGTGACGCTGGCGCCGGGCGAAAGCCACACCTTGGGCGTGAGCATCACCAGTAGCGCTTTGTAAACCCAATCAAAATGTGGGAGGGGGTGTTGCTCCCTCCCACATTGGTCGGTGTTGTGGTTTAGAGATCCGACTCCTTCACCACCCGCACCTTCCCCGCATCCAGCGCATACGCCGCATCGGCCAGGTCGTTATTGACCGTCTCCACCTTCAACGTGCCCGTGACCCACAGCGGCGTGTAGATATCATCCAGCTTCAACCCCTTGGGGTAACGCACCAGCACCAATTGGTTCGGCGGCGGTGGCGGCACGTGGATGCACGCGCCTGGGTACGGCACCAGGAAAAACAGGGTGCTGCGGCCCTTGGCGTCGGTTTCCAAAGGCACCGGGTAACCGCCGATGCGGATGTTCTTGCCGTTCATGGCGGCCACGGTCTTGGTGGAATACATCACCGCCGGCAACCCTTTGCTCTGCTTCAAGCCACCTTTGTCGGTGAAGGTGCCCTGGGCTTCGGGGGAGTTGTGGTCGATTTCCGGCATTTGTTCGAGGGCTTTCTGGTCCGACAGCGGCATCAGGTCGAGCCAGTCGGTTTCCGGCAGTTCGCCAGCATGAGCCAGGCCTGGGCCCAGCAGGAGAAACATCAAGAGGAGACGGCGCATGGAGGAGCTCGACAAGGTAAACAGTGCCGGCATTCTAGCCCTCTGCGCCTGCGCAGCGCAGAGGACTTTGTCGCTCGATTAGTTCTTTTTGATCAGGCCGTAGATCACCAGCAGCACAATGGCGCCCACCAATGCGCCGATGAAGCCAGCGCCCTGGCCTGCCTGGTAGATACCCAGTGCCTGACCGCCGTAGGTGGCGGCAAGGGAGCCGGCGATACCCAGCAGGATGGTCATGATCCAGCCCATGCTGTCGTCGCCGGGCTTGAGGAAACGCGCCAGCAGGCCGACGATCAGGCCGATAAAGATGGTTCCGATGATACCCATGGCATTTCCCTCTGATTGAATGTGAGTCATGAAAAAGCCTAGCCAGGCTTTATCATCCTGCAATCAGAGAGACGGCGGCCACCAATGGTTCCCGCCGCCCCCGGGATTATTGCTCGGCGATCAACGCTTCGACCTTGAGGATCTGCGCTTGCAGCGTCGCGCGGTCCTGGCAACGCAGGTTGGCGTGGCCGACCTTGCGCCCGGTCTTGAAAGCCTTGCCGTAGTGATGCAGGTGGCAGTCGTCGATGGCGATGACTTTTTCAACCGGCGGGACCACGCCGATGAAGTTGAGCATGGCGCTCTCGCCCACCTTGGCTGTGGAGCCCAGCGGCAAGCCCGCCACCGCGCGCAGGTGGTTCTCGAACTGGCTGCACTCGGCGCCTTCGGTGGTCCAGTGCCCGGAGTTGTGCACACGCGGGGCGATTTCGTTGGCCTTCAGGCCACCGTCGACTTCAAAGAACTCGAACGCCATCACGCCGACATATTCCAGCTGCTTGAGCACACGGCTGGAATAGTCTTCGGCCAGGGCCTGCAACGGATGGTCGGTGCTGGCCACGGACAGTTTGAGAATGCCGTTGTCGTGGGTGTTGTGGACCAACGGGTAGAAGCGGGTCTCGCCATCGCGGGCACGCACGGCGATCAGCGAAACTTCGCCGGTGAACGGCACGAAGCCTTCCAACAGGCAGGCCACGCTGCCCAGTTCGGCGAAGGTGCCGACCACATCGGCGGCGGTGCGCAGGACTTTCTGGCCCTTGCCGTCGTAACCCAGGGTACGGGTTTTCAGCACGGCCGGCAGGCCGATGCTGGCGACGGCGGCGTCCAGGTCCGCCTGGGACTGGATATCGGCGAAGGCCGGGGTCGGAATGCCCAGGTCCTTGAACATGCTCTTCTCGAACCAGCGGTCACGGGCGATGCGCAAGGCTTCGGCGCTCGGGTAGACCGGCACGAACTGCGAGAGGAAGGCCACGGTTTCGGCCGGGACGCTTTCGAACTCGAAGGTCACCAGGTCGACTTCTTCGGCCAGTTGGCGCAGGTGGTCCGGGTCGCTGTAGTCAGCGCGCAGGTGTTCACCCAACGCGGCCGCACAGGCATCCGGCGCCGGGTCCAGGAAAGCGAAGTTCATCCCCAGCGGCGTTCCCGCCAGGGCCAGCATGCGACCCAGTTGGCCGCCACCGATTACACCGATTTTCATCGTCAACAACCTCAGGCGATACGTGGGTCTGGATTGTCCAGCACGCTGTCTGTCTGCTCAGCACGGAATTTTTTCAGCATCGCGTGGAACTGCGGGTGCTTGGCGCCCAGGATGCTGGCGGACAGCAAGGCGGCGTTGATCGCGCCGGCCTTGCCGATCGCCAGGGTCGCCACCGGGATACCGGCCGGCATCTGCACGATGGACAACAGCGAATCCACGCCCGAGAGCATCGACGACTGCACCGGCACGCCGAGTACCGGCAGGTGGGTCTTGGCCGCACACATGCCTGGCAGGTGCGCTGCACCGCCGGCACCGGCGATGATCACCTCGATGCCACGGGATTCTGCTTCATCGGCATACTGGAACAGCAAATCCGGGGTGCGGTGGGCAGAGACCACTTTCACTTCATACGGAATGCCGAGTTTTTCCAGCATATCGGCGGTGTGGCTAAGGGTGGACCAATCGGACTTGGAGCCCATGATCACGCCAACCAATGCACTCATCGTCGTGCCTCTTCTCTCTGGGCGCCCGCAGGCGCGTCAAAAAACAACAAGCCACGCGGGAAATCCGGCGTGGCTTGGTGTACGAAATTTGGCCGGTTGGACCGGCCGAAGGCCGCGCAGTATACCGTAATAACGCAGATAAACAGCCCCTGGAATGACCATCTGTCTAGCGGCGCAAACCGGCGGTTTTATTGACTTAAGAGTCAGCGAAAACCCCACAAAACCCCTCCCACAGTTAAGCGGTGCTGGACTCACGTATTCTGCGCGGCTCCACCTTCCAGCTTGCGCCACAACAACCGCACGTTTGCCTTACGCACCAAGGCACAGCGGTACAAACGAATCTCCAACGGCACATGCCACTGCGGACCGCCGCAGACCACCAGCTCACCCCGGGCCAACTCGGCACGCACGCTCAGTTGCGGTACCCAGGCGATGCCCAGGCCTTCCAGGGCCATGCTTTTGAGGCTGTCGGCCATCGCGGTTTCGTAAACCGTGGTGAAGCGCAGGGCACGTTGGCGCAACAACAGGTTCACCGAACGCCCCAGAAATGCCCCGGCGCTGTAGGCCAGCAGCGGCACACTGCCTTCACCTTCCAGGTCGAACAGTGGCTTGCCCTCGGCATCGGCGGCGCACACCGGGAGCATTTCGGTATTGCCCAAGTGCAGTGACGGGAAGATCTCCGGGTCCATCTGCATTGCCGCGTCGGGGTCGTAGAACGCCAGCATCAAATCGCAGCCGCCTTCGCGCAGGGCATGCACGGCATCACCGACGTTGGTGGCGACCAGCCGGGTGGCAATGTTCAGACCTTCGTTGCGCAACTGCGCGATCCAGCGCGGGAAGAAGCCCAGCGCCAGGGAGTGGGCCGCCGCCACTTGCATGACTTCACCCTGCCCGCCTTCCAGATGGTGCAAATGGCGCAGTACTTCACCGAGCTGCTCGACCACCGTGCGCGCGGTCACCAGGAACAACTGCCCCGCGGCCGTCAATTCCACCGGCGTGCGCGAGCGGTTGACCAGGGTCAGGCCCAGCGCGGCTTCGAGGCTGCGGATACGTCGACTGAACGCCGGCTGGGTGACAAAGCGCCGCTCAGCAGCCTGGGAAAAGCTGCGCGTCGCCGCCAGGGCGCTGAAGTCTTCCAGCCATTTGCTCTCAAGGTTCATCAGTTCCTCCCACGGGTATGCACCATTTTGGCACACACGCCCGCCATGATAGCCGGGTCACACGCCTATTATGCCGTTTGTGCATAGGCCAGTGTTTAACAGCATTGGCCCAAAAACTTCCACAAGCCTAGCATTCACAGCGTTCCGGCCAGTTCCGGGTCCATATCGAGATGATTTCCGTCATGTCCTCCGCTGCATCATTCCGCACAGAAAAAGACCTGCTTGGCGTACTCGAAGTACCTGCTCAAGCGTATTACGGCATCCAGACCCTGCGAGCGGTGAATAACTTCCGCCTCTCGGGCGTTCCGATTTCGCATTACCCGAAATTGGTGGTCGGCCTGGCAATGGTCAAGCAAGCCGCCGCTGACGCCAACCGCGAGTTGGGCCAGCTCAGCGAAGCCAAGCACGCTGCGATCAGCGAAGCCTGTGCCCGCCTGATCCGCGGCGACTTCCACGAAGAGTTCGTGGTGGACATGATTCAAGGCGGCGCTGGCACTTCAACCAACATGAATGCCAACGAAGTCATCGCCAACATCGCGTTGGAGGCCATGGGCCACAACAAGGGCGAGTACCAGTACCTGCACCCGAACAACGACGTGAACATGGCGCAGTCGACCAACGACGCCTACCCGACCGCGATCCGCCTGGGTCTGCTGTTGGGCCATGACGCGCTGCTGGCCAGCCTCGACAGCCTGATCCAAGCGTTCGCCGCCAAGGGTGTCGAGTTCAACCATGTACTGAAAATGGGCCGCACCCAGTTGCAAGACGCCGTGCCGATGACCCTCGGCCAGGAATTCCGCGCCTTTGCCACCACCCTCAACGAAGACCTGGCCCGCCTGAAAACCCTGGCGCCGGAGCTGTTGACCGAAGTGAACCTGGGCGGCACCGCCATCGGCACCGGCATCAACGCCGACCCGCGCTACCAGGCCCTGGCCGTACAACGCCTGGCCACCATCAGCGGCCAGCCACTGGTGCCGGCGGCGGACTTGATCGAAGCCACCTCCGACATGGGCGCCTTCGTATTGTTCTCCGGCATGCTCAAGCGTACCGCGGTGAAGCTGTCGAAGATCTGCAACGACCTGCGCCTGCTGTCCAGCGGCCCACGTACCGGCATCAACGAGATCAACCTGCCGGCCCGCCAGCCTGGCAGCTCGATCATGCCTGGCAAGGTCAACCCGGTGATCCCGGAAGCCGTCAACCAAGTGGCCTTCCAAGTGATCGGCAACGACCTGGCCCTGACCATGGCAGCCGAAGGCGGCCAACTGCAGTTGAACGTGATGGAACCGTTGATCGCCTTCAAGATCTTCGACTCGATCCGCCTGCTGCAACGGGCCATGGACATGCTGCGCGAGCACTGCATCGTCGGCATCACCGCCAACGAAGCCCGCTGCCGCGAGCTGGTGGAGCACTCCATCGGCCTGGTCACCGCGCTGAACCCGTACATCGGCTATGAAAACGCCACCCGCATCGCGCGTATCGCCCTCGAAAGCGGCCGCGGCGTGCTGGAACTGGTGCGCGAAGAAGGCTTGCTCGACGACGCCATGCTCGACGACATCCTGCGCCCCGAAAACATGATTGCTCCACGTTTGGTCCCGCTGAAGGCCTAAGCGTTTGTTGCACCGCTCACCAGGTTGAGGGACTAGACACCTCTCACCTTTTGAGGGCCTGAAGGCTCGTTCTTCAGGCCCTTTTTTTTGCCTCAAGGTTGTGAAATGACGCCCATAAAAATTCCAATATCGCCCCTGCCCGCCACACCCTGGCTGAAACCTTTAATCAGCCCAGGCAGACGGATCACGTTCGCCTAGGTATAGTGCCGCCCCTCTTCGCGCCAGCGGCCATCGGTAACGAGGCCCGGACACACGCGAAAACGCATGAATAACAACACCCGCAAAAGGATCGGGTCGAACCGTCGCGCACTGCCTGGTGCCAAGTGACAGCGTCGAACCGTCCTGCGTTTGCCATTAGAAAAATCAGCGAGGAACACTCCATGCTCGAAGTCATCAACGACTTCCTCTCAGGGAAAGTACTGATCGTGCTCATTGTCGGGCTCGGCGGTTATTTCACGATCCGCTCGCGTTTCGTTCAGTTGCGTCACTTTTTCCACATGTTTTCGGTGTTTCGCGACAGCCTGAAAAACAGCTCCGACCAGCTCAGTTCGTTCCAGGCGCTGATGCTCAGCCTGGCCGGCCGCGTCGGTGCCGGTAACATCGCCGGTGTCGGCATTGCCGTGACCCTGGGCGGCCCCGGTGCCGTGTTCTGGATGTGGGTCACCGCGTTGGTGGGCATGTCCTCGAGCTTTATCGAGTGCTCCCTCGGCCAGTTGTACAAGCGCACCGACGCCGAAGGCACCTTCCGCGGCGGCCCGGCTTATTACATCCAGCACGGCCTGCACAAGCGCTGGCTGGGCATGGTGATGGCGTTCCTGCTGCTGGTGACTTTCGGTTTTGCCTTCAACGGCCTGCAAGCCCATGCCGTGACGCACTCGCTGAACAACGCCTTCGGCCTCGACACCACCTACACCGGCCTGGCCCTGGCGGCATTGCTGGGCCTGGTGTTCATCGGCGGGATCAAGCGGATCGCCTCGATCGCCGACCTGCTGGTGCCGGTCAAGACCCTGGTCTACATCGCCGTGACCCTCTACGTGATCGTGCTGCAATTCGACCACGTGCCGGCCATGCTCGCGACCATCGTCAAGAGCGCGTTCGGCCTCGACCAGGCCTTCGGCGGCCTGGTGGGCAGTGCGATCATCATGGGTGTGAAGCGCGGCGTATTCGCCAACGAAGCCGGTTTGGGCAGTGCGCCTAACGTGGCGGCGGTCGCGTCGGTGGAACATCCGATCGCCCAAGGCGTGGTGCAAGCGTTCAGCGTGTTCCTCGATACTTTCGTGATCTGCACCTGCACCGCCTTGCTGATCCTGCTCTCCGGTTTCTACACCCCAGGCTTTGAAGGCGACGGCATTGCCCTGACCCAGAACTCCCTGGCGGCCGTGGTCGGCGACTGGGGCCGGATGTTCATCTCGGTGGCCCTGGCGTTGTTCGTGTTCACCTCGATCATGTACAACTACTACCTCGGCGAGAGCAACCTGCGCTTCCTGGTCGGCAACAACCGCAAGGTGCTGATGGGCTACCGCGCGTTGGTGCTGGTGCTGATTTTCTGGGGTTCGATCGAGAACCTGAGCACCGTGTTCGCCTTCGCCGACATCACCATGACGATGCTCGCGTTCGTCAACCTGTTCGCCCTGGCGTTCCTGTTCAAGATCGCCATGCGTATCCTGAATGACTACGACAACCAGCGCGCGGCGGGGATCAAGACCCCGGTGTTCGACTCCAGCCAGTTCCCCGACCTGGACCTGGACCACAAGGCCTGGCCGGCCAACCCGGTGAAACCGGAGCCTGCCGCTAAAGCGCCTGCTGAATCGATCGCACTGTCGCAACGCTAAGCGCAGATGACACGCCGCCTGGCCTTGGGCATGCTCTGGGCTTGGCGGCGTTTTTCGTTCAGGAGATTTTCGATGCAAGCAGCTAACAACGTCATGGTGCTCTACACCGGCGGCACCATCGGCATGCAAGCCAGTGCCAACGGCCTGACCCCCGCATCCGGTTTCGAAGCCCGCATGCGCGAACAGCTCGCCAACCAGCCAGTGCCTACATGGCGCTTCCGGGAAATGTCGCCGCTGATCGACAGCGCCAACATGACCCCGGCCTACTGGCAGCGCCTGCGCACTGCCGTGGTCGAAGCCGTGGACGACGGTTGCGACGCGGTGCTGATCCTGCACGGCACCGACACCCTGGCCTACAGCGCGGCCGCCATGAGCTTCCAACTGCTGGGCCTGCCGGCGCCGGTGCTGTTCACCGGCTCCATGCTCCCGGCCGGCGTACCCGACAGCGATGCCTGGGAAAACGTCAGCGGTGCGCTGCTGGCCCTGGGCCAAGGCCTGGCGCCGGGTGTGCAGTTGTACTTCCACGGCACGCTGATGGCGCCGACACGCTGCGCGAAAGTCCGCAGCTTCGGGCGTCACCCGTTCGCCGCGTTGCAACGCCAGGGCGGCGTGGCCCGCGCCGCGTCGATTCCTGCAGCGCTGGACTACCGTCAGCCCAAGGCCCTGGCCAATGTCGGTGTGCTGCCGTTGGTGCCGGGTATCGGCGCGCCCCAACTGGACGGTTTGATCGGCAGCGGCCTGCAGGCGCTGATCCTGGAATGCTTCGGCAGCGGCACCGGGCCCAGCGACGACCCCGAGTTCCTCGCCAGCCTCCAGCGCGCGCAGGCGCAAGGCGTGGTCGTGGTCGCGATCACCCAATGCCATGAGGGCGGCGTGGAACTGGACGTGTACGAAGCCGGCAGCCGTTTGCGTGCAGTGGGCGTGCTGTCCGGTGGCGGCATGACCCGCGAAGCGGCGTTCGGCAAACTCAACGCGCTGCTCGGCGCCGGGCTCGACACCCAGACCATCCGGCGCCTGGTGGAACTCGATCTGTGCGGTGAACTGGCCTGAATCGTACAGCCGAACCCGCGTAAAAACCCTCGGCCAACTATATAGTTAGCCTCCTCCCTGCCTTGCCGCTTTCTAGCATGCCGAAGCTGTTCTTCCGGCAGCGTCCATGAAATGGCAAGGCAGGAACTCATGAGCCAACAAACCTCCACCCTTCGTTACAACCCCTCCGATACGCTGGTCACCCAACTCTGCGTCGGCCCCGCCTTCCGGGAAGCCGCCAGCACGCTGTTACGCCGCTCGTTGCAAGAACTCTACCCGGACCTAGGCATCGACCCGGACATCGCCATGGTCGGCACGCCGACATGGGGCATTGTCGACGATGAAATCGTCGCCGGCCCCACCGCGCACCAAACCCTCACCGACATCCTCACCAATCAGGCCATCTCAGGTGAACCCGCGCTCTACATCGAAGGCGCGCACTACCTTATCCAGCCGAAAAACCAGCAACCCACCGCGCACCTGCCGGTACGCATCACGCAGATCGCCACCCTGATCAACCTGTTGGCGCCAGTGATGCTCACCGCCTACCAGGAACAACAAGTGGCGTTCTGGAACTCCAGCAACGGCACCTCCGGCCCCCACTGGCAAGCCTTGTCCAGCACGCTGCGCTCGGTGTGGAACGTGACCCTCGTCGACGGCTGGGACGAACAGGACTGCGCCATGGCCCGCACGCTGTACGCCGCGCCTGAACTGACACGCCGCCAGAGCGACGATGCATTCGCCTGCCGCGCCTACCTGGTGGACGTCGATCAGGTCGATGGCGCAACCGTCACCCACCTGGGCCTGCTGTCGATTGCCGTGCTGATCGGCAACCACGACGGCGAGACGCTTATCCTCACGTACTCCCTGTTCAACGGCTACGAGAAATTCGCCACGCTGGAGCAACTGGGCCAGAGCTTGCCCGGCTACGTAGGTCGCCATGCACCCACTGACATCCAATGGCGACTGTTCGAACCCACCGGGCATTTTTTCGATCACCAGGCTTGCACGCTGATTGCCCAACAGCTTGCGTTCATCGGGCAGCTCGACACTCAGCAACTGCGGCGCACCGCCCCCAGCGAATCCTCACTCAACCTGCCACCGGCCACCCAAGAGCTGGTCGGCGAAAAGCAACCCGACCTCAAACCCTACCTCGACGCACTCCCGTCCTGGCTGACATCCGCCTCCACCACCGACCTGAGTCTCTACGCACGCTACCTGAAAGACCTCGCCGCGCTGCACAGCCTCAACGCGGGCAAGTCCTACGACGATGACATCCCGCACATCCAGACCTACGCGCTCGACAGACTGCGCGCCGAAATGCTCAAGGACCACACCGACGCGGCGAACCTGCGCCTGGAGAACATCGAGATTCAGGTACGCAGCCCGATTGTGTGGGGCAGTTTCACCCTGCCGGGCAAGGTCGACACCACCACCTTCAGCCTGGCCGACCTGGCCCTGCAAAACCTGATCGGCCTGCCCCTCGGCGACAAAAGCGTGCGCTTGCGCAACAGCAGCAGCGTGCCGGCGTGGCTGACCGTGGCATACATCGAAACGCTGATCCGCAAGGTGGACGTCGGCCAACACTACCCGGCCCTGGCCAAAAGCAAGTTGCTCGACAACCCGCTCGAATCCAGCCGCCGACGCGCCCTGTACAGCAGCCATTTGCGCATCCAACTGCCGCTGCAAGCCTTGCAATACAAGATGAGCCGACACGCCGGGATCGACGAACTGGGGTATCGCTACGTCGCTGCCGTGCTGGCGCCAGAGGCAGCGGACCGTCAGGTCGACGGGCAAACCATCGTTCTTCGTCCCCTGGCCTTCCTGCCGAAAAACCGCAGCGCCGACACGCAAGACGTGGTGAGCAACATGTTTGTGATTGGCCCCCAGGACGCGAACGCCGGGCCCTGCCTGTTGTATCGCCCGATGGCGGAATTACAACTGCTGCAATATCCGTCACCGGCCGACCTGCTGTATGCGATCCGCCAATCACGCCACCTGCGCGACTCGGTCCTGGCCTGGCTGCCGGACAATGTGCGCGACGACTACGCACGCTACGCATTCCCCGGCGAACTGCCGTCGCCCTGGGCAGTCGTGACGCTGCTGGTGGACCCGGTCAAACTCGTGATGATGAGCGGGCCCATGGACCTGGGCATGCAAGCGCTCAGCGGCGAGCTGCCCGACGAACTGTTCAAGGCCAATGCCAACGCGCTGATCACGCTGGCCGACCGTCAGTCGGCGTCGAATGCCGAAAGTCGCTGGGCTTCGTTCAAGCAGGCGGGCTGGCTGATATTCAACGCAGCCCTGCCGTTCCTGGGCCGCACCGTGAACACCGCCGCCTGGATCTGGCAGATCCTGGATCAGGTGCAAGCGGTCGTCGACGCGCAACAGCAGAAGGACAAACCGGCCGAATGGTCCGCCCTGGCCGGGCTGTTGCTCAACCTGGGCATGGTGTTGACCCTGCACATCGCCAGCCGCGAAGCGCCGTCAGCCCCCGCCTTGAGCAAGGACGAGCCGGCGCCGAAACCTGCCGCCCGGCCCGAGGTGATCGCCAAGCCCGTGACAGTCAAACAATTGGCCAACCTTTCGGCAGTTGAGCTGCCAGGCAATCACCCGCATGCACTGCACACCCTGGCCGCGATCAACCGCAGCCCCAGCGACCTGAGCAGCCTGCTGGACAGTTTCAAGGTCGAAAAGCCGAAGGTGCGCAACAAGGCCTCATCGCGCATCGGCCCCCATCGCCACCTCTACCCGCTGCTCGATAAATGGTACGCACAGGTCGGCGAACGCTGGTTCGAAGTGACGGTGGATGAGAATGACGAAGTGCAGATCACCGATCCCCAACAACCCGCGCGCAACGGTCCCTTTCTGATCGGCAATCTCAAGGGCGAGTGGTTCATCGACACCCGGCTGCGCCTGCGTGGCGGCGGTTCAAGAAGCCGGGAGCGCAAAGCCCGGGCGCAAGCCGAACGCCAGGCCAGCCAACTGCGCAGGCAGATCACCGCCTTCGAGCAACAGAAAAAGACCGCCCAGGACACCCTGGAAAAGACTTATCAGGCACTGGTTGACGCGCCGCCCACCTCGGCCCAGGCCGCGCAAAGGGCTTACCTCGATCAACTGGAGGCCCAACGCACAGACTACGAGACCGCCCTGAAAAACCTGAAAGAATTGAATGTACTTGCCCCAACGCCGGACTACCTGCACAGCGCCGTGGGGTATCTCAAGGCTCAGTTGAGCCTGAGCTGGGCCGGGCTCAACGAGGTGCTCAAGGCCTTTACGCCCAAACTCCGTACAATCCTCGACCACATCGCGAAGCAGGCCGCCGACGCACGCGTGCGCAACATCCCCGACGCACTGCAAATGAACGCAATACTGCACGGCATGATCGAGCGCCTGGACTACTTCGAAACGCGGTTCAACGAACTGCGTGACCTGCCCGGCGAAGGCCTGCGCCTGATCAAGAACACCAAAAGCCTGCTGCCTGCCTACAGCAGCGGCGACCTCAAGGCGTTGCAAGTCACCTTGGCCCGCAACCTGTGCCTGCGCGAAACCACCACCCTCAGCGCACCACTGGCATGGGCGGCCATCGACCATATTGTCGACGCCTGCGACATCGCCATCCAGGCCCTGCGCGACACCCTGCGCGAGCGCAGTGACAAGCGCATCGACGAACAGATCGAGACCCTGAGCAGCCTGATCGAACAGTTCACGGTGCTGGGCGAGCGCCTGCAGGACTTTCCCACGGAATTCCCCAGCGTCTCCCTGACGGAACCGTTGACCCGCCTGCGCGAGCAACTCGGCGAGTACACCAAACGCGCCAGCACCCATCTTGCGCAAATGGCCGACCGACGCACCGCGCTGAGAGCCACCCCCAGCCCGCCGCCCATCCCGCCACACCCGCAGAAAAAATTCATCCGCACCCGTTACCACGGCATGGTCGTCGGTGAGCCGCAATTGTCCGCCACAGGCCTGGACACCGGGCTGGTGGATGTTCGCTCGCCCCTGTCCAACACCGTGGTGGCCACGTTTCACGAGAAACCGGACGGCTTTTGGGTGCAACGGGCCAGGAGCGAACAAACGGTGAACACGCCCATCGACCTGCAAACCAGCGTGGACGCCGGCCAGAACCTGCTCGACGGCCTACCGGACTTCAAACAACGGATCACCGGCCTGGCCAGCCAAGCCCAACGCACGCCCATCGGCATCGAATACTTGTACCATCAACACGCCCAGCGCCTGGAGCAAGCCACGCGCAGTATCGAGCAAGCCCTGAGCCAGAAGAACCTCGCGCAAGGCGACGTGGCCCTGGCCAGCACCGTCAAAAAGACCCTCAGCGACGCCACCACAGCCCTCTATCAACAATCCGTAGACAATGTGCTGAGGATGACCCAACAGCACCCACCGACACCCTCCGGCGTGCAATGGTTGAAGGCCCGCAACGCGATAAGCATCAAAAAAACCATCAGCCGCCGACGCATCAAATCCGCCCGGCCGGATTACCTGGACGAATACACCATCACCGACCGCAGCACCCATAAGGTGCTGTGGTATGCACACTTCCACTACTCGACCGACTGGACCACGCCCAGGGCGTTTATCAGCGCGCGCCTCAAGACACCGCAGGAACACAGCCTGGGCGCGGCAGCCGACACCACCAAAGGCCTGAGCAGCGCACAACGCGTGGCATTCCACCGCAGCGAGATCAACGAGAGTCAGGCCAGTACGCTGTTTTTCAACCTCGCCTGACACACGGCCGACGGCACACAACTTGCTCTTTCACCGTACCTGACACGTTGGAGCCGTCGATGCTGCACGCTCATCTCACCACCCTCAACGCGGTGTCGCTGGTGCTCGACACCTTCAAGGCCCAAGGGCTGCCCAGCGAGGCCTTGCTCGCGGGCAGCGGCATCTGCGCGGCGGACTTGAGCCGCGCCGACACGCGCATTACCACCAATCAGGAAATGCGCGTATGCGCCAATGCCGTGGCCCTGCGCCGGGATGTCGGCCTGGCGCTGGGCCGCCAGATGCATGTGTCGGCCTACGGCATGCTCGGTTACGCGCTGCTGACGAGTGCCACCTTCGGTGACGCTTTGCGCCTGGCGCTGCGCTATCCGGCGCTGCTGGGAACACTTTTCAAGCTGAGCCTGGAGGCGGACGGCGAGCGCATCTGGTTTACCGCCGCGGACTATCGCGAAACCCCGGCCATGCAGATGTTCAACGTCGAACTGTGCCTGGCCTCGCTGAAGGTGATCT
The DNA here is from genome assembly GCF_002028325.1 of Pseudomonas veronii. Classification (NCBI taxonomy): domain Bacteria; kingdom Pseudomonadati; phylum Pseudomonadota; class Gammaproteobacteria; order Pseudomonadales; family Pseudomonadaceae; genus Pseudomonas; species Pseudomonas veronii. The sequence continues at coordinate 6,758,588 of NZ_CP018420.1, forward strand.
GCGACGACCTGCTCGGCCAGCCGCTGGCGCTGCTTGGCGCACGCTTTGAATACAGCGCGCCGGATTATCGCGCGCGCTACAGCGAGTGTTTCGCCTGCCCGCTGCAGTTCGACGCCGGCACCAACGCCTTCGCCTTCGACAAGCGCTGGCTGGACCAGCCCCTGCCCCTGGCCGACGCCGTGACCCACCAGGCCATGGCCGAGCGGTGCCGCAAACAGAACCTGGAGTTCACCGGCCGCCAGGCGTGGCTGGGCAGAATCCGCCAGTTGCTCACCAGCCAACTCGGCGCCGCGCCGGGGATCGAAGGCCTGGCCGCACAGATGAACTGCTCGCCGCGCACCCTGCGCCGCCACTTGCACGACCTGGGGTGCAGTTATCAGGAACTGCTCGACGAACTGCGCTTCGAGCGCGCCAAGCAATGGCTGGCGGCGGATGAACTGCCGATCTACCGCATCGCCGAGCAACTGGGTTTCAGCGAAACCGCCAGCTTCCGGCATGCCTTTGTGCGCTGGAGCGGCGTGGCGCCGAGCCAATTTCGTGCATGACGCCCCATTGATGGGCGAATTGCGGACACATAATTTGGCCCGATTTATCCCCTTTTGGCCGCTCCTGCCGTTCTCATAAAGCGCCCCGCCCGCAAGACTGCAGGCACCGATACCGCCTGCGGAGAACAACAAAATGCTGACGATCTACTCGGACGATCACCACCTGCACCACGGCCGCTGTGAACTGATGGACGGGCAACTGATGCCCTGCTTCGAAATGCCCTCGCGCGCCGACCACGTACTGCAACGGGTCAAAGCCCGTGGGCTGGGCCCGGTCCTTGCCCCGCAGGACTTTGGCCTGGCGCCGCTGCAACGTGTCCATAGCCGCGACTACCTGGACTTCTTCAAAGGTGCCTGGCAACGCTGGACCGCATTCGGCGAGGACGGCGACCTGTTGCCCTACACCTGGCCCGCCCGCACCTTGCGCCGCGTGCTGCCCACCAGCCTGCACGGCCAGCTCGGTTACTACAGCTTCGACGGCGGCGCACCGATTACCGCCGGCACCTGGCAAGCGGCCTACAGCGCCGCCCAGGTCGCGTTGACCGCACAGCAAGCGATCCAGCGCGGTGCCCACTGTGCGTTCGCGCTGTGTCGCCCGCCGGGGCACCACGCCGCCAGCGACTTGATGGGCGGTTATTGCTACCTCAACAACGCCGCCATCGCCGCCCAGGCGTTTCTCGACCAGGGCCATCGCAAGGTGGCGATCCTCGACGTGGACTACCACCACGGCAATGGCACTCAATCGATCTTCTACGCACGCAACGACGTGCTCTTTACCTCGATCCATGGGCATCCGGAGGCGGAGTTCCCGTTTTTCCTGGGCTACGCCGATGAGCAGGGAGAAGGCGCCGGGGAAGGCTTCAACTTCAACTACCCGTTGCCGGCCGGTTCCGGGTGGGCGCGCTGGAGCGCGGCGCTTGACGAGGCGTGCAGGGAGATCGAGCGCTATGACGCCGACATTATCGTCGTGTCGCTGGGTGTGGACACGTTCAAGGACGACCCGATCTCGCAGTTCAAGCTCGACAGCCCGGACTACCTCGCCATGGGCGCACGCATCGCGCGCCTGGGCAAACCCACGCTGTTTGTGATGGAAGGCGGCTACGCCGTGGCAGAAATCGGCATCAACGCCGTCAACGTTCTAGAAGGTTTTGAGGGGTCCATCCAATGAACATGCTCAAGTCGCTCGTCCTCTGCGCCGCCGTTCTCGGTGGCGCGGCCCATGCCGAAGAGAAAACCCTGCGGGTCTACAACTGGTTCGACTACATCACGCCCAAGGCGCTGGAAGACTTCAAGGCGCAGAACCCCGACGTCAAACTGGTGTACGACATCTTCGACACCAACGAAGCCCTGGAAGCCAAGCTGCTCACCGGCAACTCCGGGTATGACGTGGTAGTGCCGTCCAACGTGTTCCTCGCCAAGCAGATCGAAGCCGGAGTATTCCAGCCCCTGGACCGCAGCCGACTGCCGAACTGGAACCACCTTGATCCCAAGCTGATGAAGCTGCTCGAGGCCAACGACCCCGGCAATAAGTTCGCCGTGCCCTACATGTACGGCACCATCCTGATCGGCTTCAACCCCGACAAGGTCAAGGCCGCGCTGGGTGCCGATGCGCCGGTGGACAGCTGGGACCTGATCTTCAAGGAAGAAAACATCAGCAAGCTCAAGCAGTGTGGCGTCGCGCTGCTCGATTCGCCGTCCGAGATCCTGCCGCTGGCCCTGCAGCACCTGGGCCTGGACCCCAACAGCAGCAACCCCAAGGACTATGAAAAAGCCGAAGCGCTGCTGATGAAAGTCCGCCCGTACATCACCTACTTCCACTCCTCCAAGTACATGGCCGATATCGCCAACGGTGACATCTGCGTGGCCGTCGGTTATTCCGGCAGCTTCTCCCAGGCCGCCAACCGCGCCAAAGAAGCCAAGAACGGCGTGATCGTGGACATGCGCCTGCCCAAGGAAGGCGCGCCGATCTGGTTCGACATGCTCGCCCTGCCCAAAGGCGCGAAAAACCCGCAGGACGCCTACACCTTCATCAACTACCTGCTGCAACCACAGGTGATCGCGCCGATCAGCGACTTCGTCGGTTACCCCAACCCGAACAAAGACGCGACGGAACTGGTTGACCCAGCGATCCGCCACAACCCCAACCTGTACCCCACCGAGGCGGCGATGGCCACGCTGTATACCCTCAAACCCCTGGGCCGCGACGCCGAGCGCGCCCGGACGCGGGCGTGGACCAAGATCAAGTCGGGGACATAGGGGCCGCCCGCTATCTAACTACCACCTCCGGACGGGCACGCGCCCTAACGTGGTCGAGGTCCTGGGTTGCCGTCGGCAACCCGCCTCACCTCGCCCGTCAGGAGCCCGCCCTTGCCCTCATCGCCTCCCAGTGCCAACGACCTGTTGACTCAACTGACCACCGGCCCCTCCTTGCGCGAAGTCGCGGCCGCCACCCTGCGCTCGAGCTTGCGCGAGCTGTACCCGGATCTCGACATCGACCCCGATCTGACCCTTCTGGTGACACCGCACTGGCAGATCACCGCCGAGGCGATCCTGCCCGGAGCCCCGCGATTTCAAACACTGACCGGCGCGTTGTGCCGCAGTGCAACATCCGGCGCACCTGTCACCTGGCTCGACAGCGAGCACTACCTGATCTATCAATCCGCCACCGGGCCGAACGTGCATCTGCCGGTCAAGGTGGACTCCGTCGGCCGCCTGATCAATGAGCTGGCACCGTTGCTGTGCGTCGCGTACCAAGAGCAGCAACTCGCGTTCTGGAATGCCAGCAACCACCCGAACGGCCCACGCTGGCGCACCTTTGCCAACGCCTTGCGCACGATCTGGAATGTCGACAGCGTGGAGGGTTGGGACGAGGATGAATGCAACGTCGCCAGGGCGGTTTTTCACACGCCGGATTACGCCCAGCGCTTGCCCCAGGACAAATACGCGACCAAGGCTTATCTGATCGACGTCGACCTGGAACACGCCACACAGGTCAAACACCTCAACCTGTCGGCATTGGCGGTACTGGTCGGACGCCTCGGCGAGCGCGACATCATCCTCAGCTATTCGATCGCCGACGGTTACGCCGCCTTCAAGAGCCTGCAAGCGCTTGGCGACGCCCTGAGCATTCAAGTGGCCACTCCACAGGCGACCAAGCTCCACTGGCGACTCTTCCAACCCTCAGGGGACTTTTTCGAGCAGCAGGCCTGTGCGTTTATTTCCCTGCAGATTCAGGCAATCGGCGCAATCGCGTTCAACAGCGGCGAGCTGATCCCGACCATGGCGCACGACAAGCCAGGCAGCGAAATCGCCCCCCGCGCCCCGCTGAATCAAGACCGAATCGGCTGGGTACATCGTGCCTTGCCCGACTGGATACTCACCGCGTCCTCGTCGGATCAGGCCACCTACGGGCGCTACATGATGGACCTCGCGGCCCTGCACCTGCGGCACGCGGGTAAAGCCTTTGATGACGGGATCAAGCACATCGGCGATTTTGCCCTGGATGCGATCCACACCCTGATGGTCAAGGACCACCCCGGCGTGGCCCGCACGACGCTGGACAGCGTGCGGATCAGCGTCACCAGCGTGCAAGCCTGGGGCACCCTGATCGTGCCGGGAAACACCCAGACCCAAACCTTTACCCTGGCCGAGTTGGCCCTGGAAAACCTGATAGCCCTGCCCTTGGGCAACAAAACCGTCGGTTATGAAAACGGCAGCGCGGTGCCCGCCTGGATGACGGCGGCCTACCTGGAGCACTTGATTACCCAGGCGAACGTCGGCATGCACTACCCGGCCCTGGTCAAACGCACGCTGCTTGACGACGCTGCCGAGTCCCTGCGAAGGCAACGTCTCTACACCGCTCAATTACGCCTGCAACTGCCGCTACTGGCGTTGCAGTACAAAGTACGAGGTGTCCACGACCTGAGCGAACAGGGCTATCGCTATGTCTGCGCGGCGATGCATCCAGACAGCGCAGCCCGTGTGGTCGACGGCGCGGCGGTGGTCATCCGCCGCTTGTCCCTGCTCCCCAAACGCCGTCTGGGTTCGGCCGTCGACATCGTCGGCAACATGTTCGTCATTGGCCCTCAAGACCCGAAAAAAGGTCCTTGCCTGCTCTATCGCCCGCTGTCCAACCAACCGTTGATGCAGTTCCCGTCACCGACCAATCTGCTGTACGCGATCAAACAAGACACGCCATTGCGCCAATCGGTCCTGGCTTGGCTGCCCGATAAGGTGCGAACGGCTTACGCGCAATTTGTGTTTCCCGGCAGCCTGCCCTCGCCGTGGGTATTTACCAGTGTGCTGAACGACCCGCTGAATGCACTGGTGATGACCGGCCCCGTCGAACTGGGGCGGGAAGTGCTGCCAAACGACGACTTCGCCACACTGTTCCGAGCCAACGCCGACGCGCTGGTCACCCTGGCCGACCGCCAATCGGTGTCCAATGCCGAGGCGCGCTGGGAGAGTTTCAAGCACGCCGGGTGGCTGATGTTCAATACCGTGCTGCCGTTCATGGGCCGCGCCGCGGGCGCCGCGACCTGGATCTGGCAATTGATGGATGACCTGCAACAGATGGTCGACACCAATGAGGTCGGTGACCGTTCCGCCGGGCTCTCGGCGCTGGTGGATATCTTGCTGACGCTCGGCATGGTGTTAACGACGCATGTCGCCACGGCGCATCGGCCCGAGTCGTCCATCGGGAAGCCCGCCAAGCCGCCCGCATTGCCGCCGCCGGAGGTCAAGGTAGAGGTCGTCCAAAAGCCGGATATCGCGACGGCAGAGCTGCCCGTCGACCACGAACACACCCTGCACATCAGTGGTGCCCTGAACCGCAGCGCGCAGAACCTGGGCACGTTCCTCGACAGTTTTGCGCAGGCCAAGCCCGATCAATTGGGTACGCAACAGACCGTGGAAGGCCCTCATCAGCATCTCTATGCCAAAGCCTCACACTGGTACGCCCCGGTGGGTACACGATGGTTTGAAGTGACGGTCGACGAAAACGACACCGTGTTGATCATCGATCCGCGCCAACCAGGCCGGCGCGGCCCGCCGCTGATCGCCAATCGCCTGGGGCAATGGTTCGTCGACACGCGCTTGCGCCTACGCGCAGGCGGCCTGCGCAGCCGGCGCAAAAAAGGCGAAGCCCTCAGGCCGCCGAAAATCACCGATTTACGCCGGCAACTGGCAACCTTCGACAGCGAGCAAGCCCAGCGCCAGCACGATCTTGAAGCCTTGCAAGGCGCCATCGACCGCACGGCGGGTGACGCCAAAGCCGCGGCCAGAACCACCTTTCTCGAACAGGTGGATACGCGTCTCAAAGAAATCGACGTACCGATTTCCCAGCTCAAATCCCTGAATATTCTCGACACGGTGCCCAACTATCAGGACGCCATGGTCGGCTACCTGGAACATCAGCTGTTTCTGGCGCGCTCCGCCATCAGCGAACAACAGATCCCGTTTCGCGAACGACTGGAAGCCATACAGGGCCACCTCGACATCGAGGGCATTGAAGAAGAAGCCTTGCCCACCGTTCACTACCGCAACATGTATACCGCGACACACGCCATGGCGGAGCGCCTGGGCTACCTTCAGGCACGCTTCAAGGAGGCTCGTGCCCTGGGTGCGCGCGGGGTCAGGCTGATCCAGCAGCATGAGCCGCACCTGCCCGCTTATGCCCTTGATGATCTCAAGGCGTTCAAGATTACCCTGGGCCACTTCCTGTGCGTGGCCGAAGGCGCATCGGCCACACGCGCCGACGCCAGGGAAGCCTTGCGCCGTATCGTCGATGTGGCGGAGCTGGCGGTCCAAAGTTTCAGAGAGGCCGCACAACCGCGCAACCTGGTGCCGCCGGAGCAGTTGATCGAAACCCTGGACAGCCTGATGGATCAGTTTTCCAGGGTTGACCAGAACCTGGTGGATCTGCCGGCCGAGTTTCCCAATGACCTCAACAAGCCCGACCTGGAAAACCTGCGCAAGCAAGTGGACGAGTTCGCTCGGCTCGCAGAGAAACAACTGACAACCCTGCTTCGCGAACGCAGAGCCATGGAGCCCACCGCGGGCCCGTCGCGCACCGTCCCCAGGGTGAAGAAAAAATACATCAAGACGCGTTTCAAGGGGATGGTGGTCGGCGAAGAGCGTGAGAGCCCCGACGAAGACGGCAAGACGCTGGTCGACGTAAAGGAACCCCTGACCGGCAAAGTGATTGCAACCTTCCATGAGAAGGAGCCGGGGGTTTGGGTCGAACGCGAGCTGACGCCCAAGCCCGCTTCCCGCAGCCAGGCGCGTAACCTGGCAAACAGCATCAGCGACGGTCAGGCGCTGGTCGATGGGGTCGAAACCTTTATCGCCAACAAGGAAGCCTGGGCGAAGGAAACCCGGCAACTGCCGGTGGAAATCGAAGAGCGCTTCCACCAGCACGCCAAAAAACTGCAACGGGCCAACCAGGATATCGAAGAGGCGTTGACCTCCAGCAACCAGACCGAAAGCGCCTCGCCGTCAGCTGCGTTGACTAACCGCCGCCTTGATGAGGCGATCACCCAGCTTTACCGGGAAGGCAAACGGATCAAGCTCGAGGTGCTCAAGCGCCGACCACCGGAGGCGGCGCACGTCGAATTGCTGTTGCGCGAGGGCGCCGTCACGGTAGACCCGCCTGTCGGCGCCCGCACCCGACTCAGGGGCCGCGACAAGGGTTTCCTGCAGGAGTATGCGGTGGTGGACGTCAACACGAACCGTCCGTTGTGGTACGCACACTTTCACTACCCCACCCTCACCGGGCCGGAAGAAGCCTACACCGCCGCCCACCTGAAAAACCGCCAACAGCGCCTGATGGGCGGCCGGTTCGAACCCTTGAGCGACATCGCCGTGTACCGCAGTGAAATCGGTCTGCATCTGGCCCGCTCGCTGTTCCTGAAAGCCAAGCCTCAGCCCTCAGCCTGACCGGTCCAGGCCTGGCGCAACCGCGCGAGCGCCTGGCGGATCGCCGCCTCGGGCACTGCGGCGAAGCCCAGCACCAGGCCGGCGCGTTGATCGTCCGGTGGCCCGGCCTGCGCCAGCCAATAGCTGCTCAGGCCATTGACCTCCACGCCCACCGCGCGGGCCTGCGCCACCAGTTGTTGTTCGCGGGCGAGGCTGTCCACCCGCACGGTAAGATGCAGGCCCGCCGCACTGTTCGGCAGGCTGCCGACCCCCGGCAGCTCGTCCGGCCAGCCGTTCAACAGGACGTTGCGCCGACTGAGCGCAGCGCGGCGCATGCGCCGGATATGCCGCTGAAAGTGCCCCGCCGCCATGAACTCCGCCATCACCGCCTGGGTGCTGACCTCCGAGTGCCGCACATCCACGGCGCGGCGCTGGGCGAATGCGTCGACCAGCGTCGGCGGCAACACCAGGTAACCCAGGCGCAGCGCCGGGAACGCGACTTTGCCGAACGTCCCCACATACAGCACCCGCCCGCTGCGATCCAGGGCCGCCAGCGGGGCCAGCGGCGCGCCGCTGTAACGGTACTCGCCGTCGTAGTCATCCTCGACGACCCAGCCACCGCTGCGTTCGGCCCAGGCCAGCAACTCCAGGCGCCGGGCCAGGCTCATGACCACGCCCAATGGGTACTGATGGGACGGCGTGACATAGGCCAGGCGGCAGTTGTCGAGGCCGTTCAACACGCTGCAGTCGATCCCCTCGCTGTCCACCGCCACACCTTGCAACTGCGCACCGGCCAGGGCGAAGGCATGACCGGCGGCGCGGTAGCCGGGATTTTCAATCGCCACGCCATCACCTGGGCTCACCAGCAACTGTGCACAAAGGCTGATTGCCTGCTGCGCGCCACTGGTGATCACAATTTGCTCAGCCGTACACTGCATGCCCCGCGAGCTGCGCAGGTAGGCGGCAATCAGGCCGCGCAAGCGCTCGTCCCCGGCCGGGTTGCCATAACACAGTTGCTTGAGGTCCGGCTTGCGCCAAAAAGCCGCATTCAGCTTGGCCCAGACGTCAAAAGGGAACAGGTCAAAGGCCGGAACCCCCACCCGAAATGCCCGTGGAGGCCCCGTGGGCGGCAAGGGCAAATGGTTGTTTTCGAGGCGCTCCAGCGCCGCGCTGTGGATAACTTTTTCGCTCGAAATATCGGCGTTTTTCAGCTCGATTGTGGATAAGGCTGGGGATAAGCCTGTTGAAAACCCTGTGGACAGTTTTGTGGATAGTTTTTTTGAACTGGGCAGTTGGGCGACATACGTCCCGTCGCCGACCCGGCTTTGCGTAAAGCCCTCGGCATACAGCTGATCGTAGGCACGCACCACGCTGTTGCGCGAAATCGACAACGCCGCCGCCAGGTCGCGCGTGGCGGGCAAACGCGTGCCGCCGGCCAGTCGCCCGTCCAGCACGCGTTGGCGCAAGGCTTCGTACAGCTGGCGGGTCAGCCCCTGACGACGATCCAGCTCGATTCCCGCAGGGTTGAACGACAACGGCGGCGCAAGGGACGACATTGGGCAGGCTCCGGAATTGGACCCATGAAATGGGTCATAGATGGCTCTTACAACGAACCATTAGCCTGCCTAGGATGCAGGCATTCGCCAAGGAATACTTTTATGTACACACCACGCGCCTTTGCCCTCGACGATTTGCCCGAACTGCAGCAACTGATCCAGCACACGCGCCTGGCGCAGGTGGTGACCGTGGGTGAACACGGCCTGCTAGCCAGCCACCTGCCACTGCTGCTCAACCCCAACGAAGGCCCGAACGGTACGCTCTACGGCCACATGGCCAAGGCCAACCCGCAGTGGCACGACCTGCAGAACGGCGGCGAAGCGCTGGTGATCTTTGCCGGGGCCGACGCCTATGTCAGCCCGGCGTTTTACCCGAGCAAGGCCGAGCACGGCAAAGTGGTACCCACCTGGAATTACCTGGCCGTGCATGCCTACGGCACGGCCGACGTGTTTACCGACGCCGAGCGCCTGCTCGGCGTGGTCAGCGCCCTCACCGACCGCCACGAAGGCCGCCGCGCCCAGCCCTGGAAGGTCAGCGACGCCCCGGCCGACTACATTGAAGGCATGCTCAAGGCCATCGTCGGTTTCGCCTTGCCCATCGAACGCCTGATCGGCAAACGCAAACTCAGCCAGAACCGCAGTGCCGCCGACATCCAGGGCGTGCGCGAGGGGCTGGCCGCCAGCCTCGACGTGCGCGACCAGACCCTCGCCCGTTTCATTCCCCAAGGAGCCCCAGAATGAGCCCGATCGACATCCGCCCCGTCACCGCCGCAGACCACGCCGCCTGGCTGGCGCTGTGGCACGCGTACTTGCAGTTCTACAACACCGAACTGCCAGACGCCGTCAGCCAGAGCACCTGGCAACGCCTGATCGACGCCCGTGAGCCGACCCACTCCGCGCTCGCCTGGCAGGACGGCAAAGCGGTAGGCATGGTCAACTTCATCTACCATCGCTCCAACTGGAGCATTGAAAACTCCTGCTACCTGCAAGACCTGCTGGTGGCGCCGGCCCAGCGCGGCGGCGGCGTGGGCCGCAAATTGATCGAACACGTCTATGCCACGGCCAAAGCCGACGGCTGCTGCAAGGTCCATTGGCTGACCCACGAGACCAATGCCACCGCGATCCAACTGTACGAACGCATCGCCGAACGCCCTGGCTTCATCCAATTTCGCAAAGGTCTTTAAGGAGCGCAGCATGTCCACCTCTCTCGCCGACTGGCAAGGTGCCCCGGCGCCCACGGTCCAACTGCTCGAAGGGCGTTTCATCCGCCTGGAAAAACTCGACCCGGCGCGCCACGCCGACGGTCTGTGGCAAGCCCTCGAAGGCCCCGGCGCCGACCCCAAGCTGTGGGACTATTTGCCGTATGGCCCGTTCAGCGACCGCACCGCGTTCGATGCCTGGCTGAATAACCATGCCCAGCACAACGAGCCGTATTTCTTCAGCGTGATCGACCGCGCCAGCGGCGATGTGCAGGGCATCCTCAGCCTGATGTCCATCGTCCCGGCCCACGGGCGCATCGAAATCGGCCACGTCACCTTCGGCGCGCCGATGCAGCGCTCGCCGAAAAGCACCGAGGCCGTGTATCTGTTGGCCAAGCATGCTTTCGAACTGGGCTACCGCCGCCTGGAGTGGAAATGCAATAACGGCAATGCCCGCTCCAAATACGCCGCCGAGCGCCTGGGGTTCAGTTTTGAAGGGGTGTTCCGCCAGCACATGGTGGTCAAGGGGCAGAACCGGGACACGGCGTGGTATTCGATTCTGGACTCGGAATGGCCGCCGATCGGGGCAGGGTTTGAGCACTGGCTGTCGGAAGCCAATCAGGCAGGTTCAGGCCAATTGAAAAGCCTGGCGGAGTGTCGCGCCTAAATCCCACAGACAGCGCAGCACCAGAATATGAGCGCGGGCTTGCCCGCGAGGCGGTGGGTCAGTCGAGATTGATTTTCGACTGGTCTACCGCTATCGCGGCGTAGGTATCTACACATCCGATGGCGCTGAAAACCCCGGTCGTATCGCGAGCTGTTGCTTTGCTGTTGCTCTGCTTTTGCTCTGCTTTTGCTCTGTTTTTGATTTTGATCTTAGGCGCCCCGTTAACCACGCTGGCCGAACGCAGGCTTGAATCCGTGGGCAACCCGGCAGGACGCCGGGTTAGCCGTCCTGGGCCAGGGATGGCCCATGACGGCGGCCCACGGATTCAAGCCTGCGTTCGGGCATGCCGAGCCTAGGCGAGGCACCGAGTGGTGGGGCAAGAGCGTTTTGCTTACTTTTGCGCTTTTCAAAAGTGAGCCGCCGTAAGGGCGGAACCCATAGCGGCCGTCACCTGAATAATGGATATGTACTCATTCCAACCCGAGCGAAGGGTCGGCCTACAGGCCGCCACGGGAGCAAGCCCCCTCCCACACTCGATCCTCAATGCAATCCGCACTGGGTGTCAGTCGGCAAGCTGCTTGGCCAACACCGCAATATGCTCCGGTCCGATCCCGCAGCAACCGCCCAAATGGCTGGCGCCGCGCTTCTGCCAATCGGCAGCCCATTGCAGGTAGCCCGGCGGGTCGAGGTCGTCGCGCAACGGGTCGAGGCCGTCGTTGGCCGTGGCCTCCTTGGGCTGTGGCGGGAAGGCGTTGGCATAGGCGCCGATCTGGATCGCCACCCCCAGGCACTCGAAGGTCTGGCGGGCCTCGTCAATCGCCGCGCCGATCACCTCCGGCTGGCTGCAGTTGAACAACAACACCTGCACGCCCAGTTGCGCAGCCGCTTCGGCCGCCTCGGCCACCGGCTCGCCGGAACGCAGGCGCGGCACCTCGTCGGTGTCTTCGTCCTTCAAGGTAAACGACAGCCAGAACGGTTTGCCGTCCGCCGGCAGACCGGCATGAATGGCCCGCGCCTCGACGATCGAACTCTGGGTTTCCGCCAGCCACAGGTCGACATAAGGCGCCAGGCCGTTCACCAGGGGCGTCAGCAGTTCGCTGACCCGGTCGGCCTCGAACAGGTCGGGCCGATACGAGCCGAACAGCGGCGGCAGGGAGCCGGCCACGCGCACTGCTTGGCCGGACGCCACCACCGCGCGCCGCGCCAATTCACCGGCCAACGCCGCCAGGGCCTGGCCCTCGGCGGCAAACCGCGCTTCGCCGATATGAAACGGTACGACGGCATAGCTGTTGCTGGTGATCACGTCGGCACCGGCCTGGATGTAAGCCGCGTGTACCGCTTCCACCGCCTGCGGCGCTTCGCTCAACGCCAGCGCCGACCACTCCGGCTGTCGGAACGGCGCGCCGCGGCGTTGCAGTTCGCGGCCCATGCCACCATCGAGAATTACTGTGCGTACTGCGGCCATATGCTTTTTACTCATAAGCTTATGAAAATAACTCACTATGAGAGTCGCTCTTATAACTATTTAATACGGTAAATTCGCTTCATAACAACTTCTTTTTTTATTCGGGTGCCTCTCTTGAAACTCAAACCGCTACTGGCCCTGGGCCTGACCATGCTGGCTGCCTCCACCCAAGCCTTCGGCGGTGCAACCCTGGACCGGGTTGAGCAAAACCACGAATTGGTCGGCGTGCTGATGGAAAGCTATCCGCCTTTCTCGTTCCTCAACGAGCAGAACCAGCTCGACGGTTTCGACGTCGACGTGGCCAAGGCCGTCGCGCAAAAACTCGGGGTCAAACTGCGCCTGGAAACCCCGTCCTGGGACGTGATCGCCGCCGGCCGCTGGAGCGGGCGCTACGACATCTGCATCTGCTCGATGACCCCAAGCAAGGCCCGCGCCGAAGTGTTCGACTTCCCCGTGGAGTACTACGCCTCGCCTGCGGTGATCGTGGTCAATGCCAAGGATGAGCGCATCCACGGCGCCAAGGACCTGAGCGGCAAGAAAGTCGGCCTCACCAGCGCCTCCAGCTACGAGAGCTACCTGAACAAAAACCTGGTGATCGAAGGCGCCGAAGACACCCAACTGCAGTACCCGTTCGAGAACGTGCAGATTGCCCCCTACGACACCGACAACGTGGCCTTCCAGGACCTGGGCCTGGGCGCCGGCGTGCGCCTGGATGCGATCCTCACCAACCTGGTCACCGCCCAACCGCGCCTGAGCCAGGACAAGCGCTTCAAGCTGGCCGGCGAAGCGCTGTACGCCGAGCCCAACTCGGTGGCCATCGAAAAAGGCGACCCGCAGTGGGACAGCAAAGTGCGTGAAGTCTTCGCGCAGTTGAAGCAGGACGGCACCTTGAGCAAGCTGTCGCAAAAATGGATCGGCGCCGACATCAGCCAATGACCGCGTTCCCCACCCCACCCAAACCACCGGTCAGCGCGTCGCGGCTACAACGATTCTTCGGTTTTCGCACGCGCCTGTACCTGACCTGGGCCGCGCTGTTCTGCCTGTTCGCCAGCTTCTTCCTGAGCTTTGACCTGAAGTTCTCGATCATCCTCGACAAGCTGCCCAATCTGGTCGGCGTGCATCTGGCGCCCAACGGGTTTCTGCAAGGCGCGGCGCTGACGGTGTTCCTGTGCCTGTGCTCGATCGTGGCGTCATCGATACTGGGCTTTATCACCGCCCTGGGGCGCCTGTCGAAAAGCGCGGTAGCCTTTGGCGTCGCGAGTTTCTATGCCTCATTCTTCCGTGGCACACCGCTGCTGATCCAGATCCTGCTGATCTACCTGGGCCTGCCGCAACTGGGCCTGGTGCCGGGGGCCATCGTCGCCGGGATCATCGCGCTGTCGCTGAACTACGGCGCCTACCTGAGCGAAATCTTCCGCGCCGGCATCCTCGGCGTGCCCCACGGCCAACGGGAAGCCGCCCTGGCCCTGGGCATGCGCGACAGTGCGATCTTCTGGCACGTCACCCTGCCCCAGGCCATGCGTACCATCGTCCCGCCCGCCACCAACCAGTTCATCTCGATGCTCAAGGACTCCTCCCTGATCTCGGTGATGGGCGTGTGGGAAGTGATGTTCCTCGCGCAATCCTACGGCCGCTCCAGCTATCGCTACATCGAAATGCTCACCACGGCGGCGATCATCTACTGGGTGATGTCCCTCGGCCTGGAACTGATCCAGGCGCGCATGGAGCGGCATTACGGCAAGGGGTATGTGCGACGGGGGTGAGGACTCAGTCATCCCACTCGCGACGCACCTTGACCACGCCCATCTGCAAGCCAAAGGGGCGGAACACGGCGTTCAGCGATTTCAGGGTTTGATTGCCCTCGCCGTGTTCGATATGCACCAGGGTACGCACAGAAATCTTGCACATCTTGGCGAACTGGCTTTGGTGCAGGCCAGTGACTTCGGTGCGCAAGCGGCGCACGGCTTCGCCAATTGCAAGGGAACCATCAGCCAGCCCCTGTTCGACTCGTTCGATTAACAGGGCGCGGGCATCCAGGGTAATGGTCATTTCAGCCCCCATTGCTTCAGACGCATGTCCAGTTTCCCCAACGGGACGCTGGGGTGGTTCAAGGTGACCGCTGGCAAACCGCCTGCAGCCAAGATGTCCGGCAGAGCTCGCAAGTGTTCGGCGTCTTGTCGCAGCCGCTCAAAACTTTGCTCAGGGTCAATAATCTCGGCCAGTGCATCGCAGACCCCTCGCCAATTGATATCACCTGCCACTTCCAGCGCTTTGGGCCACTTGGTCGTTCGGGTAACGCCCTCGGCATCCATCACCATGGGGGCCAAGTCATAAATCGGCGCCAGACGCAGAGAGTCGGTACCTCGGATGATCGACATATTTCGCCCGTGGTTATCCGAGTTACCCAACACCTTGTTCAGCAGGTCTCGGCGTAGGTACTCCGCAACCAGATCGGCAACCTGCTCTTCTTGCCCAACCGCGCGCCATTGATTCACCAGCAGTCTGATCACCTCAAGATGATCCATGTAACTGCCAGGCGTCGTCACTCCCGCCAAGGAATAAATCGACTCAACGGCCAATCGTTCGACACCGGCGTTACTGACCTTGCGATCGAAGCGGTGCATCCAAAGGCTCGGCTTGGTGGCCTCTTCCAATGCCAGCCCTTCGGCACCCACCGTCTCTATTCCCAGGGCCTGAAGAGCTCTGTAGTAGTGATACTCACTTCTCAGGATGTCTTGATCATTCTGGGTCGCCTGGTTACGTGCGAACTTGATAAACCAATGTTGGGTAACCTCGGCATCGTTCAGGGTAGCGTCCGGGTACAGCAAGCCATCAGCATTCTGCGTCATCAACAGTTTCGGAGCCTCACCGCCCGCGCCCGTTGCCCCGCCGATTGCCGCGCCTTGTTCATAGGCATATTCCAGAAAGCTGTTATCGCGGTTGATCACTTCCCGACGAGGAAAACCAATCGGTGCGGTACCGTCCAGTGCCTGCACGGATTCCTTGACCCGCATATGGCCAATGGGGGCCGGCGTACTGCGACCTAGTAGAAACAAATCGGCACTGACGCCCTCCGGCTTCTCATGGCCGATACGTTTCATCAAAGAACGTTTGGCGGCCCCTGCCGGTGCAATATCGTGCAAAAAAGCAGGCGCTTTCTTGAGAACCGCAACATCCCACTCCAGTGGAAACCGCGCACTGACAGATTTGGAAAAAGGCAATCGGACAGCGTCCAGGTTATCGACTAGATAATCCTGTCGATAATGAAACCTGCAAGGTCCATCAAAACCCTTTTCAGGCTCCGAGAACTCCAACCGCATAGCGTCACGCCAATGACCAGCGGTGAAAATCTGCAGTATCAAAGAGTAGGTCGTTTCCATCTGCATTTAAGTGCACCTGGCAAGCAATGTTCGGGACGCGTACTGCAATATAGTGCATTTACCGCTCAGCAGATGACCAGATTTACGCATTAAAATGCATTTATATCGCCAGAATTAATCTAAAAATGCATTTTAATGCAAATGAGATGGCCATTTATCCTGTCGCGGACAAAGCCCGATGCGTTTTTAATCGCACCGCACTACAGACAACTCCCGCAAACCAGGGGTCGATAGCCTGACAGTTATCGCCCCGCCATCTCGCTAAATTTCCGGCCTCATTCATCAGAGGTTGGGATCACATGCCCTTTACACCCCCACGATTTGCACTTGTCATGGCGCTTGCGATCAGCGCCGCCAGCCTTCAACACGCCCAGGCGCGGGGCGATATCGAATACCGGCCGTACCATTTCCAACCCTATGAGGCGCTTGATAATGAGTGGGCCGACGCAGCGTCTGAAAAAGCCGAACCCATCGACGGTTACCTCACTCAGCGCGCCACCACGCACAATGGCCTGCAGCTCGCCAAGGCCCTGGAACCTGCGCTGGTTCAGTTGCTGGAGTCCGGCGAACTGACCTCCGAACAGATCAAAGCCCTGGAAAAATTCGCCGACGCGCTGGACAAGCAGCCCGGTGGCATCGGCGCGGCCCTTGAGCAATTGGCCGCCAGCCAGAACGCCAATCTCGCCGCCGCGACCCAGAACACCACGCAGCAACTGAGCAGCCAACTGTTGTCGATCCTGCGCACCCTGCCCGCCGACGACGCTGGCCACTTCTGGGTGCAAAGCCTGGGCAACGACGGCACGCTCGACAAAAAAGGCGGCAGCGCCGGTCTGAAACATGGCACCCAAGGCCTGTTGCTGGGGGCCGACTGGGCGCTCGACCACGCCTGGCGTGTCGGCGTGATGGGCGCCAAATCCAGCAGCCACCTCGACGCCGCGCGTTTTTCCGCCGACCTCGACAGCTGGCACCTGGGCAGCTATGCCGTGCGGCAGGACGGCCCGTTGGCCCTGCGCCTGGGAGCGATCTACAGCAGCCATGACGGGCAGAACAAGCGCAGCGTCAAGTTGCTCGATTACACCGAGCAGCTCAGGGCCAATTACAACGCCAACAGCCAAACCGTCTTCTCCGAAATGGGCTACCAATTGGGCACTGCGGATTTGAGCGTGGAACCCTTCGCCGGCCTCGGTTACCAGCGCTATCACCGCGACGGTTTCAAGGAGCGGGGTGGCCTGACTGCGCTGAACGTCGGCTCGCAAAACCAACAGAACCTGAGCAGCACCTTCGGTCTTCGCCTGGCGTCGCTGTATCGGTTCGATAACCAGATGAGCCTGGCCCCCCACCTCAGCGCCAGTTGGAAACACCTGTACGGCGACGTCGACAGCCGGGTCAGTCAATCCTTTCGCGCTGCGCCGGGGCTGATTGACAGCTTCACTGTCCAGGGCACGTCGCTGGACCGCGACAGCCTGAACGTCCGAGCCGGCCTGGACCTCGCACTCTCGCCGCAACACACCGTGGGCCTGACCTACGCCAGCGAAACAGGCAACCATAGCCGCAACCAGGGCCTGATGGGCCAATGGCAAATGCGGTTCTGACCCCACGCTGCGCGCGCCGGCCAAATTACGGGCGAAAAAAAAGGGGAGCACCTGCTCCCCCGAGGATTAAACGGTAGTGTCGAAGGCTGGATCAGCCTTCGATTTCAATCAGGATTTCGCCAGGGTTCACCCGGTCGCCCTTGGCTACATGAACGGCGGTCACCTTGCCGGCAATCGCGGCCTGCACTTCGGTTTCCATCTTCATCGCTTCGGTGATCAGCACCGCCTGGCCGGCCTTGACGACGTCGCCTGGCTTGACCAGCACGTCGACGATATTGCCCGGCATCGTGGTGCTCACATGGCCTGGCTCGGTGGCTTGCTTGCGCTTGCTACCGCCACCGCCGACGAACTCGTTGAGCGGTTCGAACACCACTTCTTCGGGCATGCCGTCGATGGACAGGTAGAAGTGACGCTTGCCTTCAGCTTTCACGCCAACACCGGTGATGTCGACGCGGTAGCTTTCGCCGTGGACGTCGATGACGAACTCGGTCGGTACGCCTTCGCCACCCGCACGGGCCACGCCGCCGGCTTCCGGGATCGGCAGCAACACTTCCGGAGTCAGGGTGCCGGCGTCACGTTCTTCGAGGAACTTGCGGCCAATGTCCGGGAACATGGCGTAGGTCAGCACGTCTTCTTCAGATTTGGCCAACGCACCGATTTCGCCGCGCAGCTTGTTCATTTCCGGCTTGAGCAGGTCGGCCGGGCGCACGTCGATCACGTCTTCGCTGCCGATGGCCTGGCGACGCAGTTGCCCGTTCACCGTGCCCGGCGCTTTGCCGTAGCCGCCTTGCAGGTAGAGCTTCACTTCGTTGGTGATGGTCTTGTAGCGCTCGCCGGCCAGCACGTTGAAGAACGCCTGGGTGCCGACGATCTGCGAGGTCGGGGTGACCAGCGGCGGGAAGCCCAAGTCTTCACGCACCCGCGGAATTTCAGCCAGCACTTCGCCCATGCGGTTGAGTGCGCCCTGCTCTTTGAGCTGGTTGGCCAGGTTGGAAATCATCCCGCCCGGCACTTGGTTGACTTGCACGCGCGTGTCGACCGCGGTGAATTCGCTTTCGAACTGGTGATACTTCTTACGCACGGCGTAGAAGTACAGGCCGATTTCCTGCAGCAGTTCCAGGTCGAGGCCGGTGTCGAATTCGCTGCCTTTAAGGGCGGCGACCATCGACTCGGTGCCCGGGTGGCTGGTGCCCCAGGCGAAGCTGGAGATCGCGGTATCGATGTGCTCGGCACCGTTTTCGATGGCCTTGAGTTGGCACATCGCTGCCAAACCCGCCGTGTCATGCGAGTGGATGAACACCGGCAGGCTCTGCTCGGCTTTCAGTGCCTTGACCAGCTCGCCGGTGGCGTATGGCGTGAGCAGGCCGGCCATGTCCTTGATCGCCACCGAGTCGCAGCCCATGGACTCCATTTGCTTGGCCTGGGCCACAAACGCGTCGATGGTGTGTACCGGGCTGGTGGTGTAGGCGATGGTGCCCTGGGCGTGTTTGCCGGCGGCCTTGACCGCTTCGATGGCCACGCGCAGGTTACGCACGTCGTTCATCGCGTCGAAGATGCGGAACACGTCGATACCGTTGACGGCGGCCTTGGCGACGAAGGCTTTGACCACGTCGTCGCTGTAGTGGCGATAGCCCAACAGGTTCTGGCCGCGCAGCAGCATTTGCAGGCGGGTGTTAGGCAACGCAGCGCGCAATTTGCGCAGACGCTCCCACGGGTCTTCTTTCAAAAAGCGCACGCAGGCGTCGAAGGTCGCGCCGCCCCAGACTTCCAGGGACCAGTAGCCGACTTTGTCGAGCTTGTCGCAGATCGGCAGCATGTCGTCGGTACGCATGCGGGTGGCCAGCAACGATTGGTGAGCGTCGCGCAGGATGGTGTCGGTGACAAAGATCTTCTTGCTCATTGTTATATTCCTCACAGGCCTGCGTGGGCGGCGATGGCGGCGGCGATGGCCAGGGCCAGCTCTTCGGGTTTGCGCTTGATCGAGTAGTTGGTCAGCTCAGGGTGGCTTTCCACAAAACTGGTGTTGAACTGGCCGCTGCGGAATTCCGGGTTGCGCAGGATTTCCTGGTAGTAGGCGGCGGTGGTCTTCACGCCTTGCAGGCGCATGTCATCCAGGGCACGCAGGCCGCGGTCCATGGCTTCTTCCCAGGTCAACGCCCACACCACCAGTTTCAGGCACATGGAATCGTAGAACGGCGGGATGGTGTAGCCGGTGTAGATCGCCGTGTCGGTACGCACGCCGGGGCCGCCGGGCGCGTAATAGCGGGTGATCTTGCCGAAGCTGGGCAGGAAGTTGTTCTTCGGGTCTTCGGCGTTGATCCGGAACTGCAACGCAAAACCACGGTGCTGGATGTCTTCCTGCTTCACCGAGAGCGGCAGGCCCGAGGCGATGCGGATCTGCTCGCGAACGATGTCGATCCCGGTGATTTCTTCGGTGATCGTGTGTTCCACCTGCACCCGGGTGTTCATCTCCATGAAGTACACCTCGCCCTCGGCGAGCAGGAACTCCACGGTGCCGGCGTTTTCGTAACCCACGGCCTTGGCTGCGCGCACCGACAGATCGCCGATGTAGGCGCGCTGTTCAGGGGTCAGTTGCGGGCTCGGGGCGATTTCGATGAGCTTCTGGTTACGGCGCTGGATCGAGCAATCGCGCTCGAACAGATGCACCACGTTGCCGAAGCTGTCACCGAGGATCTGCGCTTCGATGTGCTTGGGATTGACGATGCATTTTTCCAGGAACACTTCCGCCGAACCGAAGGCCTTGGTGGCTTCGGAGATCACGCGGGGGAAGGCTTGTTCGAGTTCTTCACGGCTGTTGCAACGACGAATGCCGCGACCGCCGCCACCGGAGGTGGCCTTGAGCATCACCGGGTAACCGATGCGGTCGCCTTCGGTGAGGGCTTCGGCGATGTCGGCGACGTTGCCTTCGGTGCCGGGGGTGACCGGTACGCCGGCCTTGATCATGCTGCGGCGCGCTTCGGTCTTGTCGCCCATGCGGCGGATCACTTCCGCGGATGGACCGATGAATTTAATCCCACGTTCGGCGCAAATGTCCGCCAGTTCCGCGTTTTCCGAGAGGAAACCGTAACCGGGATGCAACGCATCGCAACCGGTTTCCACGGCCAGGTTCACCAGCTTGCGCGGGTTCAGGTAACCGGCTAGGGGTTCGGCGCCGATGCTGTGGGCCTCGTCGGCACGTTTGACGTGCAACGCGTGGCGGTCGGCGTCGGAATAGACCGCGACCGAGCGAATGCCCATCTCGGCGCAGGCACGCACGATTCGCACGGCAATTTCACCACGGTTGGCGATCAGGATCTTTTTTATCACTTGGAAATTCCCTTGAGCCGATTGCTGCGTTCTTCGACCCGCTAGACTCGGGTCGGCGCGTGACTAAATGTTTCAAGCCAGTCGCGAGGCACACACTAAGCCTGCTGAGGGATTAACAAAAATCAATAATTATTGGGTCATGCATAAGTAAAGACTTATAGTTGGCGGACCGGACGCCGCCAAGAGGCTTGAAAAAAATGCGTAAGTCATTGATGAGGCTGACATTACGTCAACTGCAGATCTTCAATGAGGTGTGTGATTTGCGCTCCTACAGCCGGGCGGCCGAGGAAATGTCCCTCACCCAGCCGGCCGTCAGCCTGCAAATTCGTCAGCTGGAAGAGCTGATCGGCCAGCCGTTGTTCGACTACGTCGGTAAGAAACTTTACATGACCGAGGCGGCCGAAGCGCTGCAACGGGCCAGTCGCGATATTTTCGGACGCCTGGAAAACCTCGATATGCAGCTGTCGGATATGCAGGGCTCGCTGCAAGGCCAACTGAAACTGGCGGTGGAGTCCAGCGCCAAGTACTTCGTGCCGCACCTGTTTGCCGCGTTCAAGCGCCAGCATCCGGAGGTGCAATTGCATCTGACGGTGGTCAACCGCGCCCAGGTGATCCGTCGACTGTCGGACAACCGTGATGACTTGGTGATCATGTCCATGGTGCCCCAGGACATGGGCCTCGAATTCCTGCCGTTCCTCAACAACCCGATTGTCGCCGTGGCGCTGCCCGACCACCCCTTGAGCCAGCAAGGAGCGCTGCGCCTGCGCGACCTGGAGCCTTACACGCTGTTACTGCGCGAACCGGGTTCCGGCACGCGGCTGGCTTGCGAGGAGTACTTCAAAGAAAAACGCGTTCACTTCAGCCAGACAGTGGAAGTCGCCTCGGCCGAGGCGCAGCGTGAATGCGTGTTGGCCGGGTTGGGCGTGGCCTTGTTGACACGCCACGCCCTGAACCTGGAACTGGCCACCGGCGGGCTCAAGGAGCTGCCGGTGGAAGAGCTGCCGCTGTACCGCAGTTGGTGCCTGGTGCAGGCCAAGGCCAAGCGCCTGTCACCGGTGGCCCATGCGTTCCTGGGCTTTATCCGCAGCGAGCGGGTGCAAATCAGCGCGCTGGCTGAGCGCTTCGCTGGGCAGCCGCGGGTGCCTGCCAGTGCAGTTCCGGGTAGTCCGTGATGCTTTGCAGCAATTGGCGTTGATCACAGCGGTCTTCGATTGCGCGACGGAACGCCATGCGGCGCTGGTCTTCCTGCTGACGACGGGTCTTGACGGAGCTGTTGCTATCTTCGTAGGGCCGGGCCATTTGGAGTCTCCCAATGCGAGTGCGGGGAGTTCAGAATGGGCGCGAGGGATGACGGTTTGGCGGCGCGGGGATGACAGGACGATGAATCTTCTGGACAGGTGAGACATGCACATGTGGGAGGGGGCTTGCTCCCAATGGCAGAGTGTCAGTCGATGCATATGCGACTGAACCACCGCTATCGGGAGCAAGCCCCCTCCCACATTTGGATCGCTGTATCGCGCTCAGTCGTCGAGGGCTTTGACGGACTTGGGCGACAGACGAAGGCTGCGCAGGCTGCGCTTGACGCTCTTGAGGTGGTTGACCAGGCTCGGCCCGCGCGCCATGGCCACGCCCATCGCCAGCACGTCGATCACCACCAGGTGGGCGATGCGCGAGGTCAACGGGGTGTAGATTTCGGTGTCTTCGTGGACATCGATCGCCAGGTTGACCGTGGACAGTTCCGCCAACGGCGTCTGGCTCGGGCACAGGGTGATCAGCGTGGCGCCGCTTTCACGTACCAGGTTGGCGGTGATCAGCAAGTCCTTGGAGCGGCCGGACTGGGAAATACAGATGGCCACGTCGGTCGGCTTCAACGTCACGGCCGACATCGCCTGCATGTGCGGGTCGCTGTAGGCCGCCGCCGTAAGCAGCAGTCGGAAGAATTTGTGCTGGGCATCGGCCGCCACCGCACCCGACGCGCCAAACCCGTAGAACTCGACACGCTGGGCCTGGGACATCGCCGTCACGGCCTTTTGCAGCGCCACCGGGTCGAGCTTCTCGCGCACTTCCATCAGGGTGTGCAGCGTGGTGTCGAAAATCTTGAGGCTGTAGTCGGCGACGGAATCGTCTTCGTGAATCGCAAACTGCCCGAAGCTCGCGCCGGCGGCCAGGCTTTGGGCCAGCTTGAGTTTCAGGTCCTGGAAGCCGGAACAACCGATGGCACGGCAGAAGCGCACGATGGTCGGCTCACTGATGCCCACGCTGTGGGCCAGGTCGGCCATGGAACTGTGCATTACGGCCGCAGGGTCAAGCAGCACGTGGTCGGCAACCTTGAGTTCCGATTTGCGTAACAGGTGGCGCGACTGGGCGATATGTTGCAACAGGTTCAAAGGACAGGACTCTTGTTATTGGCAGACGCCAGGGATGTAGCAAGCTTGTAGTTATACTACAAGAATTGCCGTTTTGCCCGTCCGATGCATCACTAAATCGCCCTGCTGCCCTTTGAATCTAAGGGCAGCCAAGTTGTAGCCACAAAGGCTGAAGGCACGTCTCTAGGAAAAATCCGCATTCTTCCGTAACAAATCTGCCAGCCCTTCGGCCTTCATCGGCCGGCTGATCAAGTAGCCCTGCACCTCATCGCAACGCTCCCGGCGCAGGAAATCCAGCTGCTGCTGATCTTCCACGCCTTCGGCCACCACCTTGAGCGCCAAACCGTGGGCCATGGCGATGATCGCACGGGTAATGGCCGCGTCTTCCCGCCCCTGGCCGAGGCCGCGGATGAAGGTCTGGTCGATCTTCACGTAGTCCACGGGAATGCGCTTGAGGTAACTGAGGGACGAATAGCCGGTGCCAAAATCGTCGATGGCCAACTTCACCCCCAGGTCGCGCAGTTGCTGGAAGGTGGCGATGATGTGCTCAACACTGTCGAGCAGCTGGCTTTCGGTCAGCTCCAGCTCCAGGTATTGCGGGTCCAGGCCGGTTTCTTCCAGCACCTGGCGCACCAGGCTGACCAGCTTGCCTTGACGCAGTTGATGCACCGACAGGTTCACCGACACACGTATCGGCGCCAGCCCCTGACGCTGCCACTCACAAGCCTGCCAGCAGGCCTGGCGCAGGACGAATTCGCCCAACGGCACGATCAGGCCGGTTTCTTCGGCCAGGCCGATGAAGTCGCTTGGCGGCACCGTGCCCCACTGCGGATGCTCCCAACGAATCAACGCCTCGGCGGCGTTCAGTTTGCCGCTGGCCAGGCACAATTTCGGTTGGTAGAACACCGACAGCTGGCGCTCGTCGATGGCCTTGCGCAGCTGGTTTTCCAGCTGCAAACGCTCCAGGGTGCTGGCTTGCAGGCTGTCGGTGTAGAACTGGAAATTATTCCCGCCCAGGTGTTTGGCGTGTTGCATGGCCATGTTCGCCTGGCTGACCAACGCCGAAATTTCCCGCGCATTATCCGGAAGCAGGCTGACGCCCATCGAGGCGCTGACCACCAATTCATGCCCTTCCACCGTCACCGGCACGCGCAACTTGGCCAGCAGGCGCGTGGCCACCCGCGCCAGGCTTGAGAGGTTGCCGTAGGCATCGAAAAGCACGGCGAACTCATCCCCGGACAAACGCGCGATGGTGTCGGCCTCGGGCAGGGCATTGATCAAACGTCGCGCCATTTTTTGCAGCAATTGGTCGGCGACGTCATGGCCCAGGCTGTCGTTGAGCAACTTGAAACGGTCCAGGTTGATATGCAGCAACGCCAGGCTGCGCCCGCCCTGGCGCACCCGCTGATGCGCTTCGCGCAGCCGCTCGCGAAACAGCGAGCGGTTGGCCAGGCCGGTCAATTCGTCATAGTGCGTGAGGTAGCGCATGCGCTCCTCGGATTCACGCCGCGCCGAGAGATCGGCGAAGAAGCCTACGATATGGCTGACGTTTCCTCGAATATCGCGTACCACGTTCAGTTGCAGCCACTGTGGGTACAGTTCGCCGTTCTTACGCGTTTCCACCAGCTCGCCCTGCCAGGTACCGTGACTGAGCAGCGCCTGGCGGATCAGCGGAAAGTGCCGCCGGGCGTCGCGGCTGCACGGCAACTCCACCACATTGCGCCCGAGCATGTCGTCGATATCAAAGCCGGTGACGCGACTGAAGGCCTGGTTGACGGCGAGCAGCGCGTAGTCCGGGTCGAGGATCACAATGCCTTCGCTGGCCGCTTCGAATACGGTCGAGGCCAGGCGTTGCTGTTCCTCCAGCGCCTTGCTTGCGCTGATGTCGCGGCGCGTGCCGAGCATGCGCGTCACGCGACCGCTGGGCGCACGCTCCACGGCGCGGCCGCGGTCTTCGATCCACACCCAGTGGCCATCGCCATGGCGCACCCGGTATTCCACCAGATAGTCCTCGCTGCGGCCCTTGAGATGCTCCACCAGGGCACGCTTGAGCAGCGGCAAGTCGTCGGGGTGCAGGCGCGGTTTGAGGTGGCTGAGCATCGCCGTGACGAACTCGGGCTCCAGGCCGAACAGTTCCTTGAGCTGGGTGTGGTGGACTTCGTCGGTTTGCAGGTTCCAGTCCCACAGGCCCAGTTCGCTGGCTTGCAGGGCCATCGCCAGGCGCGCTTCGCTTTTATTCAGGGCCAGGCTGGCGGCGTCCAGTTCCTGGCTGCGTTGCGCCACGCGGTCCTGCAGGCCGATTTGCGCTTCGCGCAGTTCCTGCTCGACCTGGCGGCGTTGCTCGACTTCGCGCACCAGCTCCTGATTCAACTGTTCACTGCGCTGCTGTGCCTGTTGCAGATGCTCGATCAGCGCCTGGTTCTGAAAGCGCCGCAACAGCCCGTGCTGGATCAGGCGGTTGACCTGCCACGCCACCACACTCAAGGACGCCAGCAGGATCAGACCGAGCACACCCCAACCCTGTTGCTGCGCGGCGCCGTTCCAGAAGAGATAGACAATGGCCGGCACCAGGCACGGCAGCGCAAATGACAGGAACGCCGGCAGGCTCACCGCATAGGCAACGCTGGCGGACAACGTCGCCGCGCCGATCAGGCCGAACACCCAGGCTTGCTGCGTAAAGCTGTCTGCCGGCACCAGGGCGATGGCGGCGATGGCCAGGGTCAGGCCGCTGACCGCCGAGCCGAGCATGAACATGCGCCGCCAGATCGGTTGGGCCTGGCGGCTGGGCATCGCCGAGTCGAAGGCGGCCACCTGGATCACGCGCAGCGCGACCAGCGCCAGCAGCCAGACCAGCCAGATGCTGTCGAGCAGGTAATGTTTGGGGTTCCAGATCAACCAGGCGCAGACCAGGCCGTTGACCAGCATCAATAAGGTCGGCAGCAGCGAACCCTGGTAGAGCAGGCGCGTGCGTTCGACCGCCATCTCGGTAGCGTAGTGTTTTCGGATAACCTGCGCGGGCGCCGCCATGGGGCTAAACAGGTCGGTGCTGAGGGTCATAGGCAGTGTTCTTATAATGGTGAGCCCGAAACGTCGACGGAGCATACACAAGCAAGCGCTCGGGCCAAACTGCTGCGCGTCATAAAAACCAGCGAGGCGTACCGCGCAAACCTCGGGGCCAGACGGCTTGAGCGAGACGCGGCGCGGCCTGTGGCCCATGACCAACCAGTCATCAGCCCCGCCGGAACGCGTGCCCGCCCCGGCACGCGCCGCAGGTTTTCCGTCGGCCATCCGCCAATGGGATTTGCCCCACTCCCCCGCGGGCCATAGAATGCGCCGATGCGCGATGATCTCTCCCTTTTGCTGAATTCCCTCAACGATGCCCAACGCCAGGCCGTAGCGGCCCCCGTTGGCCGTCAGTTGGTCCTGGCCGGTGCTGGCTCCGGTAAAACCCGAGTGCTGGTACACCGTATCGCCTGGTTGATCCAGGTCGAGAACGCGTCCCCGCATTCGATCCTGTCGGTGACCTTCACCAACAAGGCCGCTGCCGAGATGCGCCACCGCATCGAGCAGTTGATGGGCATCAGCCCGGCCGGCATGTGGGTGGGCACCTTCCACGGCCTGGCGCACCGCCTGCTGCGGGCGCATTGGCAGGAGGCGGGCCTGGCCCAGACCTTCCAGATCCTCGACAGCGATGACCAGCAACGCCTGGTCAAGCGCGTGATCCGCGAGCTGGGCCTCGACGAACAGCGTTGGCCGGCGCGCCAGGCCCAATGGTTCATCAATGGCCAGAAAGACGAAGGCCTGCGCCCGCAACATATCCAGGCCAGCGGCGATTTGTTCCTGGCCACCATGCGCAGCATTTATGAAGCCTACGAAGCGGCCTGCGTGCGCGCCGGCGTGATCGACTTCTCCGAGCTGCTGCTGCGCGCCCTCGACCTGTGGCGCGATAACCCCGGCCTGCTGGCCCATTACCAGAAACGCTTCCGGCATATCCTGGTCGACGAGTTCCAGGACACCAACGCCGTGCAGTACGCCTGGTTGCGCCTGCTGGCCAAGGGCGGCGACAGCCTGATGGTGGTGGGCGACGACGACCAGTCGATCTACGGCTGGCGCGGCGCGAAAATCGAGAACATCTACCAGTATTCCGAAGACTTCCCGGACGCGGTCACCATCCGCCTGGAGCAGAACTACCGCTCCACCGCCGGGATCCTCAAAGCCGCCAACGCCTTGATCGCCAATAACACCGGGCGCCTGGGCAAAGAGCTGTGGACCGACGGCGGCGAAGGCGAAGCGATCAACCTGTACGCGGCGTTCAACGAGCACGACGAAGCGCGCTACGTGGTGGAAACCATCGAAAGCGCATTGAAAACCGGCCTGGCGCGCAGCGACATCGCGATTCTGTACCGCTCCAACGCCCAATCGCGGGTGCTGGAAGAAGCCTTGCTGCGCGAGCGCATCCCGTACCGCATTTACGGCGGCCAGCGTTTCTTCGAGCGCGCCGAAATCAAGAACGCCATGGCCTACCTGCGTTTGCTGGAAGGTCGCGGCAACGACGCGGCGCTGGAGCGGGTGATCAATATCCCGGCCCGCGGCATCGGCGAAAAAACCGTTGAAGCGATTCGCGACCATGCGCGCCACGCCGATGTGTCGATGTGGGAAGCCATGCGCTTGCTGATCGCCAATAAAGGCCTGACCGGCCGTGCTGCCGGGGCGTTGGGTGTGTTTGTCGAGCTGATCGAGAACCTGGCGGCCAAGTGCGCGGACATGCCCCTGCATTTGATGACCCAGACCGTGATCGAGCAGTCCGGGCTGATTGCCTATCACGAAGCGGAAAAAGGCGAAAAAGGCCAGGCCCGGGTGGAAAACCTTGAGGAACTGGTCAGCGCCGCCCGCGCGTTTGAAAACACCGAGGCCGATGAAGAACTGACCCCGCTCGCCGCGTTCCTCGGCCATGCGTCGCTGGAAGCCGGTGATACCCAGGCCGATGAGCATGAAGACAGCATCCAGCTGATGACCTTGCACAGCGCCAAGGGCCTGGAGTTCCCGTATGTGTTCCTGGTGGGCATGGAAGAAGGCCTGTTCCCCCACAAGATGAGCCTGGAAGAGCCCGGCCGCCTTGAGGAAGAACGCCGCCTGGCCTATGTGGGCATTACCCGGGCGATGCAGAACCTGGTGATGACCTACGCCGAGACCCGTCGCTTGTATGGCAGCGAGACCTACAACAAGGTGTCGCGCTTCGTGCGGGAAGTGCCGAAGGGGCTGATCCAGGAAGTGCGCCTGTCCAACAGCGTCAGTCGCCCGTTCGGCGGCGGACAGCAGCAGAACTCCAGCAGCCTGTTTGCCGGTTCCGAGATCCCGGAAACCCCGTTCAGCCTTGGCCAGCAGGTCAAGCATGCGATCTTCGGTGAAGGGGTGATCCTCAACTTCGAAGGCGCCGGCGCCCAGGCACGGGTGCAGGTGAACTTCGCCGAGGGCAGCAAGTGGCTGATGATGGGTTACGCGAAGCTCGAAGCGGTCTGACACGCTGACCCCTTCCCCCTGTAGGAGCGAGCTTGCTCGCGAAAAACCCTCAGACAACGCGTCTCATCCAGGATGCCCGCGTTATCGTTGGCGATCTTCGCGAGCAAGCTCGCTCCTACAGACAGAAGGACGGTTCAGCATGAAGGTTTCGCGTCCACCCTTGTTTTTGATGCGCGCGGGCCAATATCTGTAACTAGTCCTACAGACCCTTCGGATTCTGTCTTACGCAAAAGCCCGAAACATTATGTCGCTAGCCACTGTCACGACACCTGTGCAACATGGCGCGCGTGCAATCCACAAATGGGAATTCCCTTTATGAAACGTTTTCTTAGCATCGCCATGGCGCTGTGCATTGGCCTGACGATGAGCCTCGATGCCAACGCCAAACGCTTCGGTGGCGGCAAAAGCATAGGCTCGGCACCAACTCACCAGACCAGCCAAATGGCTCCGTCCGCTGGCGTCGGCGGTGCTGCCGCCACTGCAGGCGCGGCCGGTGCTGCAGGCGCAGCCGCCAAGGCCGGCGGTGCTTCGCGCTGGTTGGGCCCTCTGGCCGGTATCGCCGCCGGTGGCCTGCTCGCATCCATGTTCATGGGCGGCGGCTTCCAGGGCATGCAGATCTTCGACATCCTGATCATGGCGGTCATCGCCTTCCTGATCTTCCGCTTCATCGCCGCCCGTCGTCGCAAGCAGCAGGAGCACATGGCTCCAGCCGGCGCGCCGATGCAGCGTGAAGTGTTCGAGCAGAAGCCAGCCATGGGTTCGATCTTCGGTGGTTCGGCCGCGCCTGCTGCTGCCCGCCCGGTGATCAATGCGCCAGCCTGGTTCAACGAAGAGCGTTTCGTCGAAGCGGCCCGCAGCCACTTCCAGTCCCTGCAGCAGCACTGGGACGCCAACGAAATGGATAAAATCTCCGAGTTCGTGACCCCGCAACTGCTCGAGTTCCTCAAGCGCGAACGCGCCGACCTGGGCGACGGCTTCCAGTCGACCTACATCGACGACCTGCGCGTGCAGCTCGAAGGTGTGGACGATCGCGCCGACAAGACCATCGCCACCCTGACGTTCAGCGGTGTGTCGAAGACCTCGCGTTTCGACCAGGGCGAAGTGTTCAGCGAAAGCTGGAACATGGAACGCGCCCAAGGCGACAACCAGCCTTGGCTGGTCGCCGGTATCCGCCAGAACGGCTGATAGCCACACGCTTGAACAAGCCGTAAGCAAAACCCCGGACATGTTCCGGGGTTTTCTATTTCACGGTTGCACTTATAGCGAGCTACTGTATAAAACGCCCCTGTAAACCGCGCCATCTAGCAAGAGGATCCCGGCCGTGGAAGAAGTCATCGAACAATTGCGTGAAGCCAACGAACCGGTTCCGGTTCCTCTGGAACTGCCTGATGAAGACCAACTGGTGGAAATCGAGGAACAGCTGTTCATCGACATCCCGTTTGTCTTCCGCGAATTCCTGCTAACCGTCAGCGACGTGGTGTACGGCAGCCTGGAACCGGTGACCGTCACCGACCCGCAGTCCCACACCTACCTGCCGGATGTGGCGGCCAACGCCTGGGATGCCGGTGTTGACCGCACCATGATCCCGATCTGCCAGGACGGCGACGACTACTACTGCGTCGAAGAAGACGGCACCGTAGTGCTGTGGTGCGCCGAAGAAGAACTCGTCACCGAAGAAACCTGGGAGTCGGTGTGGCACTGGGCACGGGACGTCTGGCTGGAAAGCTGACACCTGCGTCCTGCTCGCGCGGGGCGGCCCAGCCTCCTCAGTGTTCCGGCGTATCCTTGTGGTTATCCAGAGTCTCCAGCAAAGCGACCTGCATCCGCGTATGCACGCGGATGAACCACCGCCAGAGCACGGCCGCCACCGCCGCCGCGACCACGGCGATCAGCACCAGCAACTTGTTGGTTGGCAGAATACTCGCCGACAACGCCGCCAATAGCAGGAAGATCACCAGCAGCGACAAAATCGGGATCACCTCGGCGATCACCCGACGCACGCGCTGGGTATGCCGCCCGGCCATTTCCGGCTTGACGCTCATCTCCGCCAGCAGCATCGACAGCGCCTTGAGCTTGCGGTACGCCGCAATCAGGAACGGCAGCGACAACAGCAACGCCGCGCCCCAGATCAACGCCTTCTGCCAGCTTGGATCACTGATCCAGCCCTCCAGATACCCGCCGATACGCAGCGCGAAATAACTGCCGGTAAAGAAGATCGCCACCACCAGCGCCAGGTTCACCCCCACTTGCAGCACGATTTTGCGGATCATCGACGCCAGCAGCGCCCCCTCGCCGTGGGGCTGAATGCTGCGCAGCCATTCGCCATAGAGGCCAAATACCCGGCTCATGCGCTTGGGCATCACGGCGGCAATCTTCAGCGACAATGGGTCGGCGCCGCGAATCAGGTATGGGGTGAGCAATGTGGTGATCGCCGACACCGCGACCGCCACCGGGTAGAGGAAGTCGCTGGTCACCTGCAAGGTCATGCCGAGCGCCGCGATGATGAAGGAAAACTCACCAATTTGTGACAGACCCATCCCAACGCGCAACGAGGTGCGGCCGTCATTGCCGGCGATAAATGCGCCCATGCCGCAGGACAACATCTTGCCCAGCACCACGGCCACGCTGATCACGGCAATCGGCCAGGCATATTGCAGCAGGATCTGCGGGTCGATCATCAAGCCAATGGCGACAAAGAAGATTGCGCTGAACATGTCGCGAACCGGCTCGATCAGGCGCTCGATCTTAATCAACTGGCGGGATTCGGCCATGATCGCGCCGATCAGGAACGCCCCCAGCACCATGCTGTATTCCAGCTTGACCACCAGCAGGCAAAAACCGAAACACAGGCCCAGCACGGTAATCAGCAGCATTTCATTGCTGTCGAACCTGGCCACGTAGGCCAGCAAGCGCGGCACCAGCAAAATCCCGATGACCAGCGCGACGATCATGAACAGCGAGAGCTTGCCGACCGTGGAAAACACCTCGCCGGAGCTGACCGTGCCACTGACGGCGATGCTCGACAGCAAGGCGATGATGCCGATGCCGAGGATGTCCTCGACGATCAGCACGCCAAAAATCAGTTGGGCGAAGCGCTGGTCTTTCATCTTCAGGTCGTTGAGCGCCTTGACGATGATGGTGGTCGAGGAAATCGCCAGGATCGCGCCGAGGAACAGCGAGTCCATGGTGTTCCAGTCGAACCAGCGGCCGATCTCGTAGCCGATCCAGATCATCAGCACGATTTCCAGGAAGGCCGCGATAAACGCCGTGGCTCCCACCTTGAACAGCTTGCGCAGGCTGAACTCCAGGCCCAGGCAGAACATCAGGAAGATCACCCCCAGTTCGGCGAGGGTCTTGATGGTGTCTTCATCGTGGATCAGGCCGAACGGCGGCGTGTGGGGGCCGATGATGAACCCGGCGACGATGTAACCGAGCACCACCGGCTGCTTGAGGCGATGAAACAGGATAGTCACGACCCCAGCCACCAACATGATCACGGCCAGATCCTGGATAAAGCTGATGGCGTGCATGGCGAGGGGCTCCTTGAGGGTACTGGCGCTTTTCCCACGTCCACCGCGCCTTTGAAACTTCGTAAAGAGCGGAAGGAAAAGTCTGCCTTGATCGTAAGAAATGCCCTTAGAAAGGCTTTTGAAGGTTAACACCGCGACTTCCGCCGAAAAGCCGGTGCAATATATGGAAACAGATCGCTGCAGGCGTGACGGCAAGCCGCCCGCCGGCGTCCCGTAAGAGATGGCGCTGCAATGACTCGAGCATCCACAGAGGTGCCTCCCCACCAATGCCTAACCCGTGAGTGTGCTATGGAACCCGGAAACGCCCAGCTGTCGATGACGGTACTGATGACCCCTGATATGGCCAACTTCTCAGGCAATGTCCATGGCGGCACCCTGCTCAAGTACCTCGACGAAGTGGCCTACGCCTGCGCGAGCCGTTATGCCGGGCGTTATGTCGTGACCTTGTCGGTGGACCAAGTGATTTTTCGTGAACCGATCCACGTCGGCGAGTTGGTGACCTTCCTCGCATCGGTCAACTACACCGGCCACACCTCGATGGAGGTGGGCATCAAGGTGGTGACCGAAAACATCCGCGAGCGCTCTGTGCGCCATACCAACAGTTGCTTCTTCACCATGGTCGCCGTGGACGACCAGCGCAAACCCGCCGCCGTGCCGCAACTGCAACCGCACAACAGCGAAGACCGCCGCCGGTTTGCGCAGGCGCAGCAACGCCGGCAGATCCGCCAGGAACTGGAAAAGCGCTACCAGGAAATCAAAGCCGACGCACTGTAAGCCCCAGGCTGTATACCCAAGCAAAATGTGGGAGGGGCTTTGCCCCCTCCCACATTGGGTTTTGTGTCCTTACAGGCCGATCGGCGTGGCCTCGAAACGCACGCGGGGATGGGCGATGCGATCCTGGGCACGTACCAGCTCCAGTTCATAACTGGCGCAGGCCTGGGTTTCCAGCAGCACTTCATGCACCGCCGCCGCGGTGAACTCGAAAGCGGCCACCAGGCTGTCGCCCAACAATACCCGCGCCAGGAACAACCCTGAGGTCAGGTCGCCCACGCCCACCGGCTGGCGGGGAAACGCCAGCAGCGGCCGGCGCAGGTGCCAGCTGCCTTCGGCTGTCACCAGCAGCATCTCAAAGCCTTCCGGCAATTTGCCCGGGTAATCCAGGTGCTTGACCAGCACGGCCTTGGGCCCGCGTGCCAGCAGGGCTTTGGCCATGCCCAGGCAGTCGAACAGCGATTGCGGCTTGCGCCCGGAAAAGCTGTCCAGTTCCAGCTGGTTGGGGCACAGGAAGTCGGCCATGGCAGCGGCTTCGTCCAACAGAAAATCACTGACTTCCTGCGGCACGATGCAGCCCTTTTCCGGGTGGCCCATCACCGGGTCGCACAGGTACAGGGCCTTGGGGTTGATCGCCTTGATCCGCGCCACGCCGGTGAGGATCGCCCGGCCCTGGGCCGCGCTGCCGAGGTAGCCGGAGAGTATGGCGTCGCAGTTGCCCAATTCACCGATGGCCGCAATACCCTCCACCAGCGCTGGAATCTGCTGCGGCGCTAACACTTCGCCCGTCCACTGGCCATACTGGGTGTGGTTGGAGAATTGCACCGTGTTGAGCGGCCACACGTTCACCCCGACCCGCTGCATGGGGAACACGGCGGCGCTGTTTCCGGCGTGGCCAAAGACCACATGAGACTGGATCGCAAGCAGATGAGGTGTGCGTTTCATGCAGGGGATTTCCGTAAAACCATTGAAATTCTGGTCGCGCAGTATGCGACCAAACACAGCCTGTACGACAGGCTAACGACACAGTTAAGCTGCTCTCACTTCGTTGGAGTTTTTTTCGCATGCTGACCCTGGGAAACATCTTCGTGTTGATGCTGCTGGCGACCGGCGCCGCCTGGGTATGGCACAACCACGGCCTGCGCGAGCGCGCGTTGGAGCGGGTCAAGCAGCATTGCGCCAAGCTCGATATCGAGTTGCTCGACGGTGCCGTGGCCTTGAAACGCATCGGTTTTGTGAAGGATGCCAAAGGACGGCGACGCCTGGCGCGCATCTACAATTTCGAATTCACCGTGACCGGCGAAACCCGCCACCCCGGGACCATCACCCAGTTCGGCGCCCACAGCGCGCAGATCGAACTGGCGCCCTACCCGTTCGAAATCAAGACGCCGCTACCCAGCGCCGACGTGATCGAACTCAGCCAGTGGCGCCAGGACCACGCCAAGCACCGTCAATGACGGCAGGCGGCCAGCGCCTGCTGTAGCGCGGCCACGTCCTGTGGCGCGCTGAAAATCAGTTCGATACGCGAATCACGCCGCCATTCGCTGGGTTGCCAGACGAGTGGGCTGTTATCCACAGCGTTGCCGGAGATCCAGCCGTCGGTGCTGTGGATAACCAGTTTGGCGCGGCGCCAATCCAAGCGTGTCAGCCATTGCGCCAGGCGCTGGTGATCGAATGACTGGCTCGGATGCCAGCGCCAACCGATGCTCCAGCCGCCCTCCTGGGCCTGGCTCAAGCAGATCGGCAACGCAGGATCGCTCCACACCGCCGGCATTTGCGCCACGCCCTTGGGCGCCACGAAGTTATCCACAGCCGCTGCAGCCTGTGCGTTCAGGCCTGGCAAAAGCTGCAGTGGCAATTGCGCCTGACGCGTCCAGTAAAACGGAACCTCGGCTAACTGCCGTTCGATCGCCTCGCGCTGTGCGGCGTCCAGCGCCTCATCCTTGTTCAGGACCAACAGGCCGGCGCTGGCGAGTGCCTCGCGCTGCGCCTCCGGCAATGGTTTGCCCGCCGCCAGGGCTTGCGCATCCAGCACCAGCACGCAAGGCTGAACCGCAAGCACATCCTGCCATGGCGCCTCGCGCAATTGCTTGAGCACCTGCACCGGGTGCCCGAGCCCCGAGGGTTCGATAAACAGGCGGTCCGGCTTGGCCTTACGCAGCAAGCGGCCCAGTCCGACCTGGAACGGCGCACCATTCACACAGCACAAGCAACCGCCCGCCACTTCGCCCAGGGCAATGCCGTCGTCGGCCTGGGTCAGCAAGGCCGCATCCAGACCGATCTGCCCGAATTCGTTGATCAACACCGCCCAGCGCTCGTTGGCCGGGCGTTGGGCGAGCAGGTGTTTGATCAGGCTGGTCTTGCCGGCGCCCAGGGGCCCGGCAATCACATGAGTAGGAATGTTCTGCAGCATAGAGGGTATCATTCAAGCCGTGTAGAGCGTTTGATCCTACGCGGTTATGCCAGCCAATCCAGCGTCAGAATTAACCGTCGCTCATCGGCTTTAAGCTGCGGCGAGCGGTGAATCAGGCCGTGAGCTTCGTTGCCATGCCACTTCGTCCCTTTGAGCAACGCCACTTCGCCGCAGTGAATCTGCTCGATACGCTCGCTGGGCTCGGCATCCGCCTGGCCCAACTGGCGGCGGTCCATCACGCCTTCGCGCAACCATTGGCTGCCGATGCCGGCATAGGTGGTGATCAGGCGCACGGGCACATGGTCGACGTGAAAGCGCGGGCACATGGCTTTGTCCAACAGGCGCAAACGCACGCCGATCCGACGGGCGCCAAGCAGGCAGGCAAACGCGCCGATCAGCCACGACACATCGGCGATAAACCCTTCGTAACCCTCAAGATCGCGGCAGCAGGCGGCTAATCCCTGCACGTTCGGCACCGCGTCATCGCTGGCCAACTCGATGACCAGCGACTCGGCCAACGGCTCGTCGAGCGCCACCAGCAAGGCGCCGAACTCGGCGATGTGCAACGGCAATTGGCGCTGCCACAGCGCCAGGTTGACGCCGTCTTCGAGAATCTCGGACAGCGCCAGCGGGGTGTCGCCGCAGGTCTGGCGGATCACCGGGCGCAGGGGGATGAGCGGTGCCAGCATCAGGCGGCCGCCTCTTCATACCAAGGGCCAAAAGGATCGGCCAGCAAGCGCCATGCGTCGACGCCCAGGGCCATTTCTTCATCGGTCAGCAGGCAGGCGTCCAGTTCGGCACGCATCTGCGCGAAGTCGATGTTCTGCCCGATGAACACCAGTTCCTGACGGCAATCGCCGGTGCTTGCTTGCCAGTGGCCCATGATCGCGGCGACGCTTTCTTCGTCCTGCGGCCACTGGCTTTTCGGCACAAAACGCCACCAACGTCCGGCAAAGCCATGGCGCATCAGGCCGCCGGCCTGGGACCAACTGCCGGCGTCCTGCGGCTTGCTGGCCAGCCAGAAAAAGCCCTTGGAGCGCAGGAGTTTGCCGTTCACCCAAGGGCGGTCGATAAACTCGAAAAAGCGCTGCGGATGGAACGGACGGCGCGCGCGGTAAGCCGTGGAGGCGATGCCGTACTCTTCGGTTTCCGGCACATGCTCGCCGCGCAGTTCCTGCAGCCAGCCGGGGGCCTGGGCGGCGCGTTCGAAGTCGAAGCGGCCGGTGTTGAGGATTTTGTTCAGCGGCACTTCGCCCATGACCATCGGAATGATCTCGGCCTGGGCATTCAGGCGTTCGAGGATGGCCATCAGTTCCTCACGCTCGTGGCGGCCGATCAGGTCGATTTTGCTGATCAGGATGACGTCGGCAAATTCGATCTGCTCGATCAACAGGTCGGTGATCGAGCGTTCGTCTTCTTCGCCAAGGGTTTCGCCCCGCGATGCGAGGCTTTCGGCGGCCTGGTAGTCGAGCAGGAAGTTCATGCCGTCGACCACAGTGACCATGGTGTCCAGGCGCGCAATATCGGCCAGGCTCTGCTCGTTTTCATCGCGAAAGGTGAAGGTTTCGGCCACGGGCAACGGCTCGGAGATGCCGGTGGATTCGATCAACAGGTAATCGAAGCGACCGTCCCTGGCGAGTTTTCCGACCTCTTCGAGCAGGTCTTCACGCAAGGTGCAGCAGATGCAGCCGTTGCTCATCTCTACCAGTTTTTCTTCGGCGCGGTTGAGGGTGACGTCGCGCTGCACCTCACCGCCGTCGATGTTGATTTCGCTCATGTCGTTGACGATCACCGCCACCCGCAGGTTGTCGCGGTTGCGCAGGACATAGTTGAGCAGCGTACTTTTACCGGCGCCGAGAAAGCCGGACAACACGGTAACGGGGAGACGATTGGGCATCAGGTCATTCTCATCAGGCCGCCCGTTCAAGCCGGGCTGTACTTAATGTTATATTATAACAACACAAATAAGCCAATCCCCCGCTTGCTCATCATGACCAACGGAGCAATGCTGGCGCCTGTCTACGTCGAGAAAGCCTATGAAATATCTACTCTGTAGCCTGCTGTTGCTCATCACGACCCAGGCCTGCGCCCAAGTGCCGCGCCTGTCGGCCAATTGCACGCGCAGCGCCAACCTGCTGGCCTGCGTCGATCCGCTGGGCAATGCCTACAGCGTGGCGACGGTTGGCAGCACCACGTATCTGCGCGGTTTCGAGGCGATCGGCAGGCGCTATTGGGCGCAAACCAACAGCCGCTACGGGCAACTGACGTTCTTCACCGGCTTGGCCTCGGACGGTGAAGCGTGGGTCGGCTACACGCGGCGTGTGGGCTGGACCACAATCAACCGGTTTTCCAGCTCCGGTGGCGCCAGCGCCACGTTCACCTGCAGCCGTGTGACCGGCTGTTAGGCCTGGTTGTGTTTCTGTTCCTGGACCCAAGCCATGTAGCTGTTCACCGGCGGGTTCTTCTGGAAATAGCGCTGCAGGCCGAGGAACAAACCCTCCGCCACCGCCTGTTGATGCCGCGCCGTGACCAGCCGCGCACTGTCCCGCGCATTGGAAATAAACCCGGTTTCCACCAGGATCGACGGTACATCCGGTGACTTGAGCACCGCGAACCCGGCCTGTTCCACACGCTTTTGATGCAACGAGGTGATGCCTTCCAGGCTGCCCAGGATCGAGCTGCCCAGTTGCAGGCTGGAGGCGATGGTGGCGTTCATCGACATGTCGAGGATCACCCCGGCCAGCATCGGGTCCTTGTCCTTGAGGTTCAGCAGACTGGTGGCGCCCAAGAGGTCGGCGCCGTTTTCCCGTTGCGCCATGAACCGCGCCGTGGCCGAGGTGGCACCGCCTTCGGACAAGGCATACACCGAAGCCCCCGACGCGGTGATCCGTGGTGCCGCATCCGCATGCACCGAGATAAACATGTCGGCGTTGTGTTTGTGGGCGATCTCCACGCGCTTGCGCAGCGGCACGAAGAAGTCATCGTTGCGCACCAGCTTCACATCGAACCCTTTCTCGCGCTTCAAGCGTTTGGCCAGCAATTGGGCAATGGACAGCACCACGTCTTTTTCGCGCTGGCCCTTGGAACCAATAGCGCCGGGGTCCTTGCCGCCGTGGCCGGGGTCGACCACCACGATGATGTCGCGCTTGGGGTGCGCTCTGTCGACCAGCGGCCGGGGTGCGGCCGCTATCGGGTGAGGCACCTGGGTGGCGCTGGTGAGATCAAGCACCAGGCGGTGCCCTTGCCCATCCTGGGGCGGCAACAAAAAGCTGGTGAGCTGCATCGGCGTGGCGAGGTCCAGCACGATGCGCGTATCCGCCTTGCCGAAGTGCCCGGAGCGAATCGAGGTGATCCCGCTGTTCTTCAAGACCAACTGAGAGAAGTCGCCACTGAGCCCGGCGCCGCTCAGGTCGATGATCAGGCGTTCCGGCGCGGTCAGGGAAAAAGTCTTGTAGTTCACCGGGCCACTGAGGTCGAACACCAGGCGCAGCTTGTCGTCCGAGCGCCACAGGCGGGCGTTGCGAATCTGCGTGGCCGACGCGGTGAAGGGCAAGGTGAACAGCGGGCTGACCAGGAGCAGGTTGAGGAGCTGACGTCTGTGCATGACAAATACCGCAAATAAAGGAGCGTCCTTACTCGACATGACTGAAAAAAGGCCGGAGCAGAAAATTCATCGTCGACTCAATAGTTATAATATAACATGTCTTTTTTATCGCCAACGATGGACCTGCTCATGAATGCGCTGACTCTGCCGGATATCGCCGCGCAGGCTTCACGCCAAGCCTTGCCGCTCGACTGGGTGGGCATGTGCGGCATCGCCTTGCCTATTT
The DNA here is from genome assembly GCF_002028325.1 of Pseudomonas veronii. Taxonomy (NCBI): domain Bacteria; kingdom Pseudomonadati; phylum Pseudomonadota; class Gammaproteobacteria; order Pseudomonadales; family Pseudomonadaceae; genus Pseudomonas; species Pseudomonas veronii. The sequence continues at coordinate 6,797,664 of NZ_CP018420.1, forward strand.
TGATCGACGACCAACGCCTCGCCGCCACGGCCGATGCCGGCGTCAGCCTGGACGACGGTGCCGCCCGTGGCATTCATATGTCGCGCCTGTACCTGGCGCTGGAGATGCTCGACCAGCAGCCACTGACTCCGGCACTTCTGCGTAAGGTACTGCAGCGTTTTCTCGACAGTCATGAAGGTTTATCTAATAACGCCTACCTGCGTATCCACACCGATCTGCTGCTCAAGCGCCCGGCATTGGTCAGCCCACTGGCTGGCTGGAAGGGCTACCCGGTGAGTATCGAAGCGCGCGTGGAAAACCAGATGTTCCACGTGGAACTAAACATCGAGGTGACTTATTCCTCAACCTGCCCGTGCTCGGCGGCCCTCGCCAGGCAGTTGATTCAGCAGCAATTTCTCGAAGATTTCGGCAACACGCCGTTGCAGCATGCCGATGTGCTGACCTGGCTCGGCAGCGCCAACGGCATCGTCGCCACGCCCCACAGCCAGCGCAGCAGCGCGCAACTGCGTGTCCAGTTGCGCGGCGAGCAGCTGGCGTTGACCGAGTTGATCAATACCGCCGAAGCCGCCCTCGGCACCGCCGTGCAAACCGCGGTGAAACGTGCGGACGAACAAGCCTTCGCCCTGGCCAACGGGCAGAACCTGATGTTCTGCGAAGACGCCGCCCGCCGCCTGAACCTCGCCTTGAAACGCTCGGATGCCGTCCAAGCCTTCCACCTCAAAGTGATCCACGCCGAAAGCCTGCACGCGCACGATGCCGTGGCTGAAAGCCGTTGGACGAGACACTCAGCATGATCACCTGCACCGCTTTGCGCTGGGGTGCCCCCGGCCAACCCCTGACACCCGCCGTGGACTTCACCCTGGAAACCGGCAGCCTTACCGGCGTGATCGGCCCCAACGGCTGCGGTAAAAGCAGCCTGCTCAAAGTCATCGCCGGCCTGCAAAAGCCACTGGCGGGCAAAATCCGCGTGGATGTGCCGCGTCGCGGCGGCGTGTCCTTCCTGCCCCAGCAACAACACCTCGATCGGCAGTTCCCCATCAGCTTGCAAGAGCTGGTCGCCGCCGGTTTCTGGGGCACCCGACTCACCCCGCAACAACGCAGCGAACGCCTGCACGCCGTGTTGGAAGACTGGTGCCTCAGCGGCCTGGAACAGCGCCCGTTGATGGCCTTGTCCGGCGGCGAACTGCAACGCGCCCTGCTCGCCCGCATGAGCTTGGCCGAAGCGCCGGTGTTGCTGCTCGACGAACCCCACGCCGCCCTCGACGAAGACGGCCAGGCCCTGTGCTGGAAACATATCCACGCCTGGCATGACGAAGGCCGCACGGTGGTCGTGGTCTGTCATGACTTGGCCTCCGTGCGTCAACACACCCAGCAAGTGGTGCAGATCAAAAGCACGGGCTGCCGGTTCGGGCCGAGCAAAGAACTGATCCGCCCGCAACCGCACATGCAGGTGGCCTGATGCACTTCACCGCCCACCTGTGGATGCCGTTTCTCGACTTCGTGTTCATGCGCCGCGCCTTGATCGGCGGCCTGGTACTCGCTTGCAGCACCGCGCCGCTGGGGGTGTTCCTGATCCTGCGGCGCATGAGCCTGATCGGTGACGCCGTCGCCCACGGCATCCTGCCCGGTGCCGCCCTGGGTTTCTGGTTCGCCGGCCTGAGCCTGCCCGCGCTGACCATCGGCGGCCTCGGCGCCGGCCTGAGCATGGCGGGGTTGGCCGCGTGGATCACCCGTCGCACCGGCCTGCGCGAAGACGCCAGCCTGGCCGCCATCTACCCCATCTCCCTCGCCGCCGGTGTGCTGATCCTCGGCCTTGCCGGCAAGCGCCTGGACCTGCTGCACCTGCTGTTCGGCTCGGCCCTGGCCGTCGACGAAACCACCTTGACCGGCATGCTCTGGGTCTCCGGTTTCAGCCTGGTCGCCATGGTGCTGATCTACAAACCGCTGCTGCTGGACACCCTCGACCCGCTGTTCCTGCAAACCGTCAGCCGCCTCGGCCCATTGGCCCACGGGCTGTTTTTGACCCTGGTGGTGCTGAACCTGGTGATCGGTTTCCAGGCCATCGGCGCGCTGATGGTGGTGGGTTTGATGATGTTGCCGGCCATCGCGTCCCGCTTCTGGAGCCGGCGCTTGCCGGTGCTGATCGCGGTATCGGCAGTGCTGGGATGCCTGTCGGTGTGGCTTGGCTTGTTGCTGTCGTTCTACTACTCACTGCCCAGCGGCCCCGCGATTGTGCTGGTGGCTGGCGGTGGGTACCTGCTGTCCGTGATCTTCGGTCCGGTGCATGGCTTGCTGCGCCGCCCGCCCTTGCTGTCATCCCAATGAGGTGTCTCCCGATGCGCGCTCTACTCGTGTTGTTCAGTCTGCTACTGCCGTTGTCCATGGCCCAGGCCGCCGACAAACTCCAGGTGGTGACCAGCTTCAGTATTCTCGATGACATTACCCACCAGATCGGTGGCGAACACATCCAGATCAGCAACATGGTCGGCCCCGACGCCGACGCTCATACCTACGAGCCGACCCCGGACGACGCCAAGGCGCTGCTCAAGGCCAAGCTGATCATCAAAAATGGCCTTGGCTTCGAGCCGTGGCTGGACCGCCTGGTGACCAGCACCGAAACCCACGCCACCGTGGTTACCGCCAGTAAAGGCGTGATTTCCCACACCATGGAAGAAGACGGCGAAACCATCCCGGACCCGCACGCCTGGCATAACCTGGCCAACGCCGAAATCTATGTGAACAACATCACCAAGGCGCTGGTGGCCGCCGACCCGGCCAACCAGGCCGACTACCTGCGCAACAGCCAGGCGTACCTGAAAGACATCTACCGTTTGCTCGCCGAGGCCAAGGCCAAGTTCGGCGCGCTGCCAGCAGGCAACCGCCGCATCGTCACCTCCCATGACGCGTTCGGCTACCTGGGCCAGGCCTATGGCATCCAGTTCCTCGCGCCTCAGGGTTTGTCCACCGAGCGTGAGCCTTCCGCCGCCGAAGTCGCCGCGCTGATCACTCAGATCCGCAAGGACAAGGTCAAAGCCGTGTTCATTGAAAACATCAAGGACTCGCGCCTGCTCAAACAGATCGCCAGCGAAAGCGGCGCGCAGATCGGCGGCACGCTGTATTCCGACGCCCTCGCCGCAGAAGGCCCGGCCAGTACCTTTATCGGGCTGTTCGAATACAACCTCAACACCCTGTGCGCCGCGTTGGGCAAACCATGATCCGCAAGAACCCATCCGGTGATCTGCCGGTGATTGCCGAATCGGCCTACGTCGATAAAACCGCGATCATCTGCGGCAAGGTCATCATCGGTGATGAACGTATTCGTCGGCCCCTACGCCGTGATCCGCGCGGACGAAGTCGACGCCAGCGGCGACATGGACCCGATCACCATCGGCGCCAACTCCAATATCCAGGACGGCGTGGTGATCCACTCCAAATCCGGCGCGGCGGTGACCATCGGCGAGTTCACCTCCATCGCCCACCGCTCCATCGTCCACGGCCCCTGCAGCGTCGGCGACCGCGTGTTCATCGGCTTCAACAGCGTGTTGTTCAACTGCGCCGTCGGCGACGGCTGCGTGGTACGCCACAACTCGGTGGTCGACGGCCGCGACTTGCCCGCCGCGTTCTACGTGCCTTCGACCACCCGCATCGGGCCCAACACCGACCTGTCGCAATTCCCGCCGGTGAGCGTCAGCGCGTCGGAGTTTTCCGAGGACGTAGCGCGTACCAACGTCGATCTGGTGCAGGGTTACAAAGCCCTGCAAAACGAGTTCTGAACCATGAGCCGCCTGTTGATCCGCAACGCCCGACTGGTGAATGAAGGCCAGGTATTCGACGCCGACATGCTGGTCGCCCACGGCCGTATCGAGAAGATCGCCAGCAGCATCACGGGGCACACGGCGCCTGTGGAAATCGACGCCCACGGTCAATGGCTGCTGCCGGGGATGATCGATGACCAGGTTCACTTTCGCGAACCCGGCGCGCCGGACAAAGGCGGTTTCTACAGCGAATCCCGCGCAGCGGTGGCCGGCGGCATCACCAGTTTCATGGATATGCCCAACACCCGGCCGGCCACCCTCACCCTGGAAGCGCTGGCCGACAAAAAACGCCGCGCCGTCCAGCACTCGGTGGCCAACTACGGTTTTCACTTCGGCGTCAGCAATGACAACCTCGACACCGTCGCCGCGCTCGACCCGCGGCAAGTGGCCGGGGTCAAAGTGTTCATGGGCGCGTCCACCGGCAACATGCTGGTGGACGATCCACGGATTCTGGAGCGCCTGTTCGCCGATGTGCCGACGATCCTGCTGGCCCACTGCGAACACACGCCGAGTATCCAGGCCAACGAACAGCGCTTGCGCGAGCGTTTCGGCGACAACCTCCCTGCCGCCGCCCACCCGCTGATCCGCGATGCCGAAGCCTGTTATCGCTCGTCTTCACTGGCGGTGGAACTGGCCAAGCGCCACGGCACGCGCCTGCATGTGTTGCACCTGAGCAGCGCCCGCGAGTTGGCGTTGTTCGAAGACCAGCCGCTGGCGCAGAAACGCATCACCGCCGAGGTCTGCGTCCATCACCTGTTGTTCGACGACCGCGACTATCACCGCCTGGGCCACCAGATCAAATGCAACCCGGCGATCAAAACCCGCGCCGACCGCGACGCCTTGCGCCTGGCCCTGCTCGGCGAGCGGCTGGATGTGATCGGCACCGACCATGCACCGCATACCTGGGCGCAAAAGCAGTTGGCGTATGGTGAGGCGCCGTCGGGTTTGCCCCTGGTGCAACATGCGTTGCCGGCGTTACTGGAGTTGGTGGCCGATGGGCTGCTGCCGCTGACCACCCTGGTGGCGAAAACCAGTCATCGCGTCGCCGACCTGTTCGCGATCCCGGACCGTGGCTACCTGCGTGAAGGCTATTGGGCCGATCTGGTGCTGATCAAACCCGAACCCGAAGGCAAGCCGGTCCGCAGCCAGCCGATCCTGGCGCGCTGCGGATGGACACCGTTCGCCGAGCGCCGCTTTCGCCACAGCGTCAGCACCACTCTGGTGTCGGGCCAGTTGGCCTGGCACACCGGCCAGGTGGTCGACAGCTGCCAGGGCCTGCCCCTGCACTTTCAGCGTTAAGCGCGCGGTTTGACGCTGCCGCAGTTTTCCCCCAGCCACTGGGCGTGACTGTCCAGGCTGCCCTTCTGCTGAATGCCGGTGGCATTGAAGGTGCCGTTGACCGTGGTGGTGAATTCCTTCTGGCTCTGGAAGGTGGCAACGCCGGTGCCCTGGGCTTTCGGGCAGCTGAAACGGAATTTCCACTGGTTGCCGCTCTTGTCGGTCACTTGCTGTTTGCAGCCCGACTGCGGATCGGTCAGCGGGATCGCGTCGGAGGCGACCTGGGCGGGGGTGAGGCACACCTGCACGCCTTTACCGGCCATGGTGATGCCTTGTTTTTCCAACATGGCGCGCTGTTCGGGGGTCATTTGTTGCTTGAGCTGACCGAGGATCAATGACAAATCCGGCAGGTCCTGGTTATCCACTTTCATGTTGCTCGTGGTCAATTCCCACAAACCAGGCGCCAGCATCTGCGCCTGGGCCGCCACGGGCAGCGACAAACCAATAACCATGGCCAAACCTAGCAGACGAGCATTCATCGGGTAACTCCTGGATAATTGTGGGCATTAGACGCCACAAAAGCGCCAGTGTTGCACGGCAAATAAAATAGCGACATTCCTGACCGAACATGGTCTGTTAGGCACTGGATTGCCTGGAGTACCATCGTCCATGGATTTTTTTGGCCCGCACCTGCTCGCCTACTTCATCGCCACGCTGCATTTTCTCGGGACGCTCGCCGCGATCCATGCAGTGCTGACCGTCAGGACCGCCCAAGGCTCGATTGCCTGGGCGTTGTCGCTGATGTTCATACCCTACCTCACGCTGATCCCGTACCTGATCTTCGGCCGCAGCACCTTCGATGCGTACATCCAGGCGCGGCGCCAGGCCAACCAGGAAATGCACACTGCGATCAACGAGCTGAACTGGCGCCCGTGGGTCGAGGAAGCCCTGGCCGCCCGCAACTCCAGCGCCTACGCCTCCTTGCGGGCGATGCCGAAGCTGGGCCGCATGCCGTGCCTGGCGAATAATGAAGTGCGTTTGCTGATCAATGGTGACGCCACCTTCAGTGCGATCTTCGAGGCGATTCGCCGCGCCAAAACCGCCGTGCTGTTCCAGTTCTTCATCATTCATGACGACGAGCTCGGTCGGCAGTTGCATGCCTTGCTGAAGGAAAAAGCCGCCCAAGGCGTCGCCGTCTACGTGCTCTACGACCGTATCGGCAGCCACGCCCTGCCCTCTCACTATGCGCAAACGCTGCGCGACGCCGGGGTGCAGGTCAAGGCGTTCGCCACCCGCAGCGGCTGGCTCAATCGCTTCCAGGTCAACTTCCGCAACCACCGCAAGATCGTGGTGGTGGATGGCATCACCGGGTTTGTCGGCGGGCATAACGTCGGCGATGAGTATTTGGGCAAAAAACCGCCGCTGGCGCCGTGGCGCGATACCCATGTGCAGGTCACCGGCCCGGTGGTGGCGTGCCTGCAGGAATCGTTTGCCGAAGACTGGTTCTGGGCGGCGCGGGAACTGCCGCCGCTGATCCTGCCGGACACCTACCCCGAAAACGGCGTGCTCTGCCAATTGCTCGCCAGCGGCCCGGCCGACCCTTATGAAACCTGCTCGCTGTTTTTTGTCGAAGCGATCCACGCCGCGACCGAGCGGGTGTGGATCACCAGCCCGTATTTCATCCCGGATGAAGCGGTGTTTGCCGCCCTGCGCCTGGCGGTGCTGCGCGGGGTCGACGTGCGCCTGCTGCTGCCGTCGCGGCCCGACCACCGCATCGTGTATGCCGCCTCCAGCCTTTACGCGATCGAAGCGGTGCGCGCCGGGGTGCGGGTGTTCCGCTATACGCCGGGGTTTCTGCACCAGAAAGTGGTGTTGGTCGACAGCGAAATCAGCGCGATCGGCAGTGCGAACATGGACAACCGTTCGTTCCGCCTGAATTTCGAGGTGATGTTGCTGACCGTCGATGAAGCCTTCGCCCAGCAAGTGGAACACATGCTGCTCGATGACTTCGCCCTGGCCCATGAAGTCAGCCAGGAAGAAAGCCGCGAAACCCGCCGCCTGCAACAACTGGGCATGCGGGTCGCGCGGCTTATCTCACCGATTCTCTAACAGACACTGCTGTAAAAAGTGGGAGGGGGCTTGCCCCCTCCCACATTTGGATCTGCGGGGCTTCGGGAAAATGCTTCAGCGGTAGATATCTTCCCTTGTCCACGGCAGTTCATGGCTGCCATCGGCGAAGGGTTTTACCGCCAGTATGCGGATCGCACGGCGTGTTTCACCGCTGCACCAACAGACGCTGCGGTAAAAATGTGGGAGGGGGCTTGCCCCCGATAGCGGTGAATCAGTGCCCAATCCGCTAGCTGACACACCGCAATCGGGGGCAAGCCCCCTCCCACATTTGGATCTGCGGGGCTGTGGGGAAATGCTTCAGCGGTAGATATCTTCCCGCGTCCACGGCAGTTCATGGCTGCCATCGGCGTGGGGTTTTACCGCCAGGATCTGGTGCAGGTTGATCCAGCCCCGCGCAAACGCGTAGGCGCAACCGGCCAGGTACAACCGCCAGATGCGCAACGCCTGCGCCGGCACCATCTTCGCCGCCGCTTCCAGGTTGTCTTCCAGGCGTTCGCTCCAGTGGTCCAGGGTGCGTGCGTAGTGCAGGCGCAGGCTTTCCACGTCGACCACTTCGAGCCCGGCTTCGCTGAGTTCGGCGGTCATCATCGCCAGGTGCGGCAGTTCGCCGTTGGGGAAAACGTAGCGCTCGATGAAATCCCCGGCGCCGCGGCCCACGGGGCGTCCGTCGGTGTGCTTGGCGGTGATGCCATGGTTCATCACCAGTCCGCCTTCGCGCACCGCGCCAAACAGGGTTTTGCAGTATTGCGCCAGGTTGGCGTGGCCGACGTGTTCGAACATGCCCACGCTCACCACTTTGTCGAAACGACCGTCCTGGGGCAGATCACGGTAATCGAGCAGTTGCAGGTCCACCTGATCGTCCAGGCCCTCGGCTTTCACGCGTGCCTTGGCCAGGGCCAGTTGCTCCTTGCTCAGGGTGATGCCGAACACCTTTACCCCGAACTCCCGCGCCGCATACCGCGCCAGCCCGCCCCAACCACAGCCGACATCAAGCAAATACTCCCCCGGCTGCAAGCGCAACTTGCGGCACAGGTGGCGGAATTTGTCTTGTTGGGCCTGATCGATGGATTCGCTGCCGGTTTCGAAATAACCGCAGGAATACGCCATGTCCTGGTCGAGCCACAGCTGGTAGAACTCGTTGGACAGGTCGTAATGGTAGGAAATCGCCGCTGCGTCAGTGGCCTTGTCGTGGAACGAGCGCACCGGACGATTGCCCCCATCGTCATCGACCAGGGCGTGACTCAACTCGTCACACACCCGGATCACCTCGGAGATGGAGCCTTCCAGCTCCAGTTTGCCCTCGACGAAGGCTTCGCCCAATGAATCGAGCGTGGGATGGGAAAGCTTGGACACAATCGTGGGGTCCTTCACCACGATGGTCACACTGGGCTCAGGGCCCAAGTTGAATTCATGGCCGTCCCAGAGTCGAAGACGCAGCGGTAGCTGAAGATTCTGTAAGGCCGGTGGAAGTTGCGCGAGCATGAGTAGTCCCCCCTTGTTTCAGACGTCTGGAAAGAGGGTAGACCATCCGACGACCGGGTAGGAAGCTATCGATCTGATAACCTGCGCTTATGGAATCCGGCGTTCGAGCAAACCGTCCTGAACCCACTGTTTCAGCCATGAGACTGCTTGCAGGGGCGCACCCTCTCCATGACTGACCGCCAAGCGTTCGCACAGTTCTGAAAAACACCAGCCGGTGCTCACCATGCCCGCCAGGGCGCAGGTTTGCGCGGGTTCCAGGCTGCGGTAGCGGCATATCTGCTGATCGCGCCACACCAGGCAGACCTGCGGCGCGTCCAGAGGCTGGCCGGCGTGCAAGGCCGATTTAGCCTTGGCGGCACGCCAGGTTTCGACGGTATTGAAGCGGCAGAATATCTGCTGAACGGTCGGCGCCAGGGTGACCTGCAAGCCCGGCCAGTCGGGCGGCGGCAGTCGCGCCATGTCGTCCAGGGTCAGCGGCGTGCCCGGCGGCGCATCGAACGCCAGGGTAAACGCCCACTCCAGCCGTGCCAGCTCGGCCAACGGCGCGCTTTGTTCAGCCACCAGGTGCTCCTGGATAAACCCCGCAAACCGCTCGCCCAGCCAGCGCAGGCTGTAATGGGCGGACGGATAGCGACGCACGTAGGCCTCGGTCAGCGAGGCGAATTCGTCATCGCCCAGCCAATACCAGAGGGCACCGAAGTCCTGCCGTAATACGTCCTGCAAGCGCGACAGGTAGGCGTTGTGATAAATCGCCAGGCCGGTTTCCACATCCAGCGTAGGACCACCCAGCAAGGTGGCGGCAAAGCCAGTACCGGCCACGGGCGTTTCGGCTAATAAATGCTCTTCGAAGGCCCGTTGCCAATCCGTCAGGCGCATAGCGTTCTCCTGAGCAAGGCGCTCGCCCCCAGCGACCGGGCCTTGTCCAACTCGCTGAGCAAGTCTTCGAACGGCGGGAAATGGTCGTCGCGCTCGAGCAACGTCGAGACCGGGCCCAGGTGCTCCAGGGTCTGTTGATACAGCGCCCACACCGGATCACACACCGGGTGGTCATGGGTATCGACCACGTAATCGCCGTAGTCCATATGCCCCGCCAGATGCAGCTGGCGGATGCTCTGCGGCGGCAGGTTGTGAATGAACGTCCAGGCATCAAAGCCATGATTGCGCGAGCTGACGTACACATTGTTGACGTCCAGCAGCAACTGGCACCCGGTCAAGTGGGTCAGCGCGTTGAGGAATTCCCACTCGGTGAATTCATCCGCCTTGGCGCGCACATAGCTGGAGACGTTTTCCAGCACCAGCGGGCGCTGCAACACATCCTGTACCTGAAGCACGCGACTGGCCACGTGATACAAACTTTCTTCGGTGTACGGCAGGGGCAGCAAGTCATGCAATTGGTGCGCGCTGCCGCGGCTCCAGCACAGGTGATCGGAGATCCACGCCGGCTGGATGCGCGCGGCGAGTTGCTGGAGTTGCTTGAGGTAATCGGTATCGAGCGGATGGGGCCCGCCGATGGACAGGGACACGCCGTGCATCACCAGCGGGTAGCGCTCGGCGATCGCGTCCAGGTAGTACAAGGCTTTACCGCCCTGCACCAGGTAATTCTCGGAGATCACTTCGAACCAATCCACGGCCGGCGATTGTTCAAGGATCTGCTGGTAGTACTCACTGCGTAGACCCAGGCCGTAACCCAGGCTCGGAAGGGATGTAGACATCAGGCACTCCTGGGCAAAAGTGTCCGCAGCGGTGACGGCGACCGCTGCGGGGTACGCGGGGCCGATTACGCGCCGACTTTGCCACCGGCCGCGTCGCACGCGGCCTTGGTCATGGCCTTGAAGCCATGACCCTTGCAGACCGCCTGGCCCTTGCAGGCGTTTTCAGCGGTCTTGCAGTCATTCATGCCTTTGCAGGAGGTTACGCCGTAGCAATGAACCGGAGCGTCGGCGGCCTGGACCTGGGTGGTGACACCGGCAAACAAGGCGGCGGCAGCGAAAGCCAGGGCAGCACCGGAAACGACGTTTTTGATGGTCATGGGGTCATCCTCATAAATCGTGGTTAGGTCGGCTGAGCGGAATGCTCAGTCGCGACATAGCACTAGAGTGAGGTGCCCCCTTGCCGTTACAGCGCCATCGAAAAAAACCTGGGATTTATTCCTCCAGCTTCGACAGCGGCTCCTGAAACCGCAGCAACCGCCCGGCATTGCCCAGCACCAGCAAGGTGCTGAGGTTGTGCAACACCGCCGCGATCATTGCGCCGGCGGCGCCCAACCAGCCAAACGCGGCGAACACCACGATCGCCAGCGTCCAGCCCAGGCCGATGATCACGTTGACCTGCAACGTCTGCCGGCACCGTCGGCTCAAGCGCACACAGGTGCCCAGGCGGCGCAAGTCGCTGCCAATCAACACCACATCCGCCGAGGCCAGCGCAATGTCCGCACCGCCCGCGCCCATGGCCACGCCGACCACGCCGGCTTTGAGCGCCAGGGAGTCGTTGATGCCGTCGCCCACCACCATCGGCCGGAAACCGCTGCTGATTTCGCCCAACACGCGGTTGAGCTTGTCTTCCGGCAACGCCTGGGCTTCGACATCGCTGATGCCCACGTCGAGGGCCAGGCTGTCGGCCACGCTTTGGCGGTCGCCAGTCAGCAGCAGTTGCCGCCCCAGGCCCAGGTCGCGCAGCTCTTGCAGGGCCTGGCGGGCTTCCGGTTTGACGCTGTCGGCCAGCAACAGCCAGGCGAGGAACGCACCGTTCAACGCCAGCCCGGCAATCGGGCCATCATGGTCGGGGACGCCGGTAGTGACGATGCCCAACTGCTCGAACAACTCCGGCCGGCCCAAGGCCGCTTCGCCCTGCGCGGTCTGGGCCACCACGCCGAGGCCTTGGCGTTCGCGGATGTCGGTGAGCACCAACAGCTGTTCCTGGCTCGCCAACCCGGCCAACGCGCGGCTGACCGGGTGGCTGCTGGCCGAACCGAGGCTGGCCGCCAGGTTCAACAACCCTTGGCGGTCCGGCGCGGTGGTTTGGATGGACTGCAGGCGCAGAGTGCCGAAGGTCAGGGTGCCAGTCTTGTCGACCACCAGCGAGGTCAGGTCCGCCAACTCTTCGAGGAACGCCGAGCTGCGGATCAGAATCCCATGCCGCGCCGCCACAGCGATCCCGGCAATCGCCGTGGCCGGGGCCGACAGCACCAGGGCGCATGGGCACGCTGCGACCAGCACCGCGAGCATCGCCTGGGCGTCATTGGTGACAAACCAAGTCACCGCCGCCAGCAACAGCACCAACACCATATAGCTGCCGGCGTAACGCTCCAGCAGCCGCGTGATCGGCGGCTTGGAGCGCTCGGCGTTCTGCATCAGGGCGATGACCTTGCCCAGGGTCGACTCGTTGCCGGTACGCGTCACTTCCAGGCGCAACAACCCGTCGAGGTTGATCGCACCGCCGAACACTTGCACGCCGACACTGGCTTCCAGCGGCACCGACTCGCCGGTGATCGGCGCCGTGTCGAGGCTGGCCTGGCCGGACAGCACCACACCATCGGCGGGCACGCGGTCGCCGGCGCGCACTTCGACGATGTCGCCGCTGTTCAGCGTGCCGTTGTCGACTTCGCTGATGCTGCCGTCCGCCTGCACCAGGCGTGCGTGGCTGCGGGTCAGTTTGCCGAGGGCGTGGATCGCTTCCTGGGAGCCGATCACGCTGCGCTCTTCGAGCACATGGCCGAAGATCATGATGATCGGCAGCAACGCGGCGGTCAGCAGATCGCCCGTGGCCCACGCGCCGAGCATCGCCAGGGCGATGAGCTGGTCGGTGATGCCATGCAGGCTGGGAAAACGCAGGCTGTACCAGGCCGAGCGCATCACCGGCACGGCCACCAGCAGCGAGGCCACGCCGAGCAGCAACTGGCTGACGCCGCTCTGGTCCGGCGCCAGCCAGCGCCACACCAGGCCCAGCACCAGCAAGCCCAGAGCGAGCATGGCCAGGGTCAATTGCCGGGCGGCGCTGCGCTGCTCGGCGGATGTCAGCATGGGTGCGCTCATTGTTCGGCTCCCTGAATGATCAAGCGGGAGTCGTCTTTGGGATCGACCGTGGTCACGGAACCGGCCTGGCCGAGAATCTTCGGCAAGCGCTCGCGGTACAGGCGCAACAGCAAGCCGGGGTCTTTGACCTGGGCCAGGCTGGCGACGGTGGCGGTTTGCGCCTGCGCGTTGGCCAGGCGTTCGCTGGCCTGGGCGTGGGCGACTTGCACCAGGCGGTCAGCCTGTTGGTTGGCGGTCTGGGTGAGCTTTTCCGCGTCGGTGCGCGCATTCGCCACCGCTTTGTCGGCTTGCTGGCTGGCAGTGAGCACCGCATTGAAGGCATTCACCGCCGGGCTCGGCAGGCTCGATTGCACATCGACGCGGGTGACTTCGATGCCCACCCCCAAGCCGCTGGCGGTCAACTCCGCCAGGCGCTTGTTGATGCCTTGCACCAGGTCGCCGCGCAGCCGTTCACGGCGCTCGGCGGCGCCGTTGTCGCTGCCGATCAATTCGGGGCGCGCCACCAGGATGGTGTCCAGATCCCGCGCCGCCGTCAGGGCCACGGCGCTGCGCGTCACCAGGCGATCCAGCGCCGGCAGCATGTGCTCGCCCTGCAGCACAAACGCATAAGGTTCGGTGACTTTGTAGAACACCCGCACATCCAGCTGCACCACGCCGGCATCGCCGGTCAGCAGGTAGCCGGACCCGGCCAGGGCATCGCTCAACGGCGTGGCAAAGCTGGCCACGCGGTCGGCCTGCACCGCGGCATCGGAACGCAGCAGGTTGCCGACCCGCCGCTCGATCACCCGGTCTGCCGCCGGCAACAGCACAACTTGCTCGAACGGCTGCGGCCACGCCAGCAACAGTCCGGCATTCTGAACCCGATCGAGTGCGCCGAAGTGCAGCACCACGGCGCGATTCTGCGGGTCGATCTGCCGCACATTGGAAAACGCCCAGGCCAGGGCGGCCAACACCGTCACCGCGTACAGCGCCATGAACGTCAGGCGCCCGGCCTGAATCCACGGGCTGTCCGGGCTGTCACGCTCGATCATGGCTGGACGTCCTTCGGCCCGTCCACCAGCGCGCGGAACGGCGCGGCGTCGGTGCGCAGGATGATCTTGGTGCCCGGGGTGACCACGGTGCCCAGGGTATCGAGGGAACGCAGCAGGTTGTACAGCTGGGGATTGCCGGCGTAGGCGCGACCATAGATCTGCGCCGCTTCGACCCGCGATTGCGCTTCGATGTCGGCGGCTTTCACCGTGGCATCGGCCTGCACGATGCGCGCATCGCGCTCGGCGGCGGAACGGATCTGCGCCGCCTCACGCTTGCCCACGGCGGTGCGTTCGGTGGCGATGGTTTCGCGCTCGGCGCGCATGCGGTCGACGGTGGCGGTGAGCGTCACCGACGGCAAGGTCAGCCGCTCGATGCCCACCTGCGCCACGCGCACGCCATAGGTGGTGAGCAATTGTTGATCGATCTGCTGGCGCAACTGCGCTTCGAAATCGCTGATGCGTACCTGGCTGGCGTCGGTATTGATCAGGCTGGACAGGTCGAAGCTGGCCGCCGTGGTTTCCAGCGCCGAACCGACAAACGTCCGAATCTGCCGCGCCGCTTCATCCGGCTGGTTCTGCACCGCGCGCATGAAGCGCTGCACATTGTCGGCATCACCCTGCACCTGCCACGCCACATAAGCCTGCACGATGATGCGCAGGCCATCGCGGGTACCGACATCCTGCAAACCGCTGGAGGTGGTGCGCAGGCGCAGGTCCACCGGGATCGCCGCTTCGAACGGCGCCGGCCAACGCCAGCCCAGGCCCGGTTCCAGCAGCACCCGCGACGGGTTGCCGAAACGGGTAATCACCGTGGCTTCGCCGGAGCGCACTTGCACCAGGCTGGCGGCCGCTACCGCAAACAACACCAGCAACACAGCCCAGGCCATGCGCCGCCAAGGGAATGGGCCGGCGGGCTGTTCGTCACCATGGTGGTGATGATGGTGGCCGTGGTGGTGGTGACCATGATCGTGAGAATGAGCGCTCAACAGACAGACTCCTTATTGAACGGCTTTACGCGGCACCGAAGGATCGGCCGGCAAGGTAAAAGAACGCAGATCGATCGTCGGCGCACTGTCGGCGCCCAGGCGATGATCCAGAATCAACAGCTTGGCGTGGGCCAGGCCCTGGGTCAGCTGGCCGAGGTACTGCTCCAGCACGAAGGCTTTACCCGCGCTGGCGTAGGCTTTTTGTTCGGCGGCAAAACGCAGGTCCGCCGCCCGGGCCCCGGCATTGACCTCGCGCGCGGTGGCCTGGGCCTGGTCGCGGACGGTGCTGGCTTGCAGCAGGGCCTGGTTGGTTTGTTCGCTGGCGGCGCCGCGTTCGCGGGAGATCAGCGCCTGGGCGCCGATCTGCGCCGCTTGCACGCCGTGGTAGGCGTTGGCGGCACCGGACGGCGGGTGGATGGCTTCGACCACCGTGGCGAGGATCTCCACGCCGCTGTCGAGTGTATGCAGGTCCGCTTGCACGGCGCGGCCGATCTCGTCGGCCAGGCCGGTGCGTTGTTCGCCGAGCAACTCGTCGAGGGTACGCGAGGCAAAGTCATGCACGAGGATGCGGCTAGCGGTGCTGCGGATCAGGGTCGGCACATCCGCGCTGTTATAGGTGGCGGCCAGTGCAGCCTGGTCGGTCAGGCCGATACGGTAGACGAAGCGCACATCCATATTGACGATCTGGAAGCTCTGCTTGTCGCCACGGCTGCTGGCGATCACCTGGGACTTGTCGTTCACATGGCTGGCGTCCCACAACCGGTTGGCGATCAGCGGTGCCGGGCCTTCGGCCGCCGCGAGTTCCGGGCTGGCGGTTTCGCTGACGCTGGTCGCCAGCTCATGCACCACGCCGTTTTCCACGTTCAGCACGCGGCCCAGCGGCCACGGCAACCCGGCATGCAGGCCAGGGCCGAAGACTTGCACCGGTTTGCCAAAGCGCTCATAAATCCCACGGCCTTGCAGGGGCACTTCATGCACCCCCGTCAGCGCCCAGCCGACGGCCAGTACCACCAGCAGCACCGGCAGGAATGCCCGACGCATGTAGGTAAACGCCCAGATCTGGCGCAGGTCGATGCCGAAGCGGTTGTGCAATTCGTGCTGCAAGGCCTGCAGCGGTTGCGGCGGCCAGCGCAGCAGCCCGGCGACAAAACTCTGCGCCATCAGGCGTGGTTCGAGGCGCGGTTGGCGCGGGCTGAACAGTGACAGCGCGGCCCGTAACAGAAACTCCAGCGCGACCAGCGCTGGCAACAGCCCGACCAGTGTCGCCAGGCGCAGCGGCCACACCGACCCGGCACTGGCAAACAGCAGGCAAATCGCGCTGATCACCAGGCACGCTATCGCCACCCGGCTCAGTTGCGCCAACTGCGCGGCTTCCGGCCATTGCGCGGCGGTTTCCTGGGCCAGGCGCCGCTCGAACACCAGCAGGCCAAAGGCCAATGCCAAGGCCAGCGCAGCGCCGATACTTGCGCCTTGGCCGACCGCTGCCGCGGGCAAGCCCAGGTTCCAGAACTCGACAATGCTGACCAGCGCGAACAACGACCAACCGCCGAGCCACAACACCGGTGCGCCGATCTGCGCCAGCAACCCTCTGCCGAAACGCCCTACCAGGCGCGCCTGCCAGCCAGCGGGTTCACTCTCTGCTTCGAGTAACTCAGGTGCCGACGCTTCCAGCGCCTGGGCACGCCAATCGGCCACCCACCACGCCGACTGCAACCCCGCCACCAGCACCAGCAACGCAGACGCACAATTGATCAACACCACCGGCCAGATCGACAACGGGGCGAACAGCGCGACGAACAACGCCAGCACCCAGCCGCTGATAGCCACCGCAGTCAGGCTGATACCGGCTTGCCTCAATCGACGGGCATGGAACAGCCCTTGCTGAAAACGCGGCAGTCCTTCAACCGAAGCGCCGTCAGCTTCTAGATCCACTTGCATCCACTCATGCCCGTTCACACATAATTCGTTACGATATAACACATGGCGTGAAATTTTTGTTCGTTAAACACCGTATTCACCTGCAACACAGACCCACTGTGGGAGCGGGCTTGCTCGCGATGGCGGAGGGTCAGGTAATACATGGGTTGGCGGGGCCGCCGCCATCGCGGGCAAGCCCCCTCCCACATTTGTTCTGCATCGCGCTCCGGAACGTGACTAACCCCCCATAAACACGTGCCATCACTGGTGCAGGCCACGATTAATCGGCACACTTCAGGCCAGTTTTTCGCGGGCTTACGGACAAGGAAACGTCACTCCCATGATTTCGATCTATCAGCTCAAACCGCGTTTTCAAAACCTGCTGCGCCCCCTCGTGCAGCGCCTCTACGACAACGGCACCACCGCCAACCAGATCACCGTGCTGGCCGGGGTCATCTCCCTGCTGGTCGGCCTGCTGATCGCCGGCTTCGCCCAACACCTCTGGCTGTTCGCGCTGATCCCGCTGTGGATGATCCTGCGCATGGCCCTCAATGCAATCGACGGCATGCTCGCCCGCGAATTCGGCCAGCAGTCGCGCCTGGGCGCCTACCTCAATGAACTGTGCGACGTGATCGCCGACAGCGCGCTGATCCTGCCCTTTGCGTTGATCCCCGGCGTCAGTCTGGCGCCGGTGCTGCTGGTGACCTTGCTGGCAGTGTTCAGCGAATACGCCGGGGTGCTCGGGCCGATGGTCGGCGCGTCGCGGCGCTACGACGGGCCGATGGGCAAGAGTGATCGGGCCTTCGTCCTCGGCGTGCTGGCCAGCGGCGTGGCGCTGGGCTGGCTCGGTGCCGGCTGGGTCGACACGGGGATGTGGCTGGTCGCCGCCCTGCTCGCCTACACCGTGGTCAACCGGGTGCGCCAGGGCCTCAAAGAAGAACAACACATTTCCCCTTCTGCATAAGGATTTTGCGATGCGCGAACAGCGAGAACACACCTTCAGTACCCATGATGGCGTCGAGCTTTTCTACCGGCACTGGCCCGCCACCGCCCCGGCAGGCGGCGAGCCGCGCAAGGCGATCCTGCTGTTCCATCGCGGCCATGAGCATTCGGGGCGCATCGCCCATCTGGTCGATGAACTGAACCTGCCCCATTTCGACTTCTTCGCCTGGGACGCCCGTGGCCACGGCCAATCCCCCGGCGAGCGCGGCGACAGCCCCAGCTTCGCCACCAGCGCCCGCGACGTGCAGACGTTCTGCGAACATATCGGCGCCACTTACGGCGTCGAGGCGGAAAATCTTGCAGTCATCGCCCAAAGCGTCGGCGCGGTGATCGCAGCCACCTGGGTCCACGACTATGCACCGAAAATCCGCGCCCTGGTGCTCGCCTCCCCGGCGTTCAAAGTCAAACTGTACGTGCCCTTCGCTCGGCCGGGCCTGGCGCTGATGCGCAGGTTTCGCGGCAACTTTTTCGTCAACAGTTACGTCAAGGCCAAGTTCCTCAGCCACGACCCGGAGCGCGTCGCGTCCTACGACAGCGACCCGCTGATCACCAAGGCGATTTCGGTGAATGTGCTGCTCGGGCTGTATGAAGCGGCCGACCGGGTTGTCGCCGATGCCCAGGCGATCCAGGTGCCGACCCAACTGCTGATCTCCGGCTCCGACTTCGTGGTCCACCGCAAACCCCAACAACAGTTCTTCGACCGCCTCGGCAGCCTGAAAAAAGAGCTGCATATCCTCCCCGGCTTCTTCCACGACACCCTCGGCGAGCGCGACCGTGCGGTGGCCGTGAGCAGCGCCCGGCGTTTTATCCTGCAGAATTTCACGCACCCGCTGGACCGCGCCTCGCTGCTCGATGCCGACAAACTGGGCGCCACCTGTGCCGAATCCGAAGCCCTCGCCGCGCCGCTGCCGCGCAATTCCCTGCGCGACCTGTACTGGCGCCTGACCCGCGCCAGCATGGGCCTGGGCAAGAACCTGTCGGACGGCGTCAAGCTGGGCTTCGACACCGGTTTCGACTCCGGCAGCACCCTGGACTACGTGTACCGCAACACGCCCACCGGCAAAGGCGCGCTGGGGCGGATGATCGACACCAATTACCTCAACTCCATCGGCTGGCGCGGCATTCGCCAGCGCAAGCTGAACGTCGAAGAGCTGCTGCGCCTGGCCATGGCCACGCTGCGCACCGATGATCGCGAAGTGCGTATCGTCGATATCGCCGCCGGCCACGGTCGTTACATTCTCGAAGCTTTGCAGGGCGTTTCGCCGCTGCCGGAATCGATCCTGCTGCGCGACTACAGCGACATCAACGTGCGCGACGGTGGTGCGTTGATCCGCGAGAAAGGCCTGGGCGAGATTGCGCAGTTCATCAAAGCCGATGCGTTCGACCGCGCGGACCTGGCAGCGCTGGCGCCCAAGCCGACGCTGGCGGTGGTCTCCGGGTTATATGAACTGTTTGCCGACAACGCCATGGTCGGCGGTTCGCTGGCGGGCCTGGCCGAAGCCGTGGAGCCCGGCGGTTATCTGGTCTACACCGGCCAGCCATGGCACCCGCAGTTAGAACTGATCGCCCGCGCATTGACCAGCCATCGCCAGGGCCAGGCCTGGGTGATGCGCCGGCGCAGTCAGGCGGAAATGGATCAACTGGTGCAAGCCGCCGGTTTCCGCAAGATCACCCAGCGGGTGGATGAGTGGGGCATCTTTACCGTATCCCTGGCACAGAAGATCTGAACATGCGCGAACCCGGCCTGTTAAAGCCCGCGTTCCTGTGGCTGTTGCTGTTGGCGCCGCTGTTTTTCAGCACCTACGGCTTTGCCACATGGGTCACCAGCCAGCGCAGCGACGTCGGCACACTGGTGTTCGATTGGGAAACCCACATGCCGTTCTGGGCCTGGACCATCGTGCCCTACTGGACCATCGACCTGCTCTACGGTTTCTCCCTGCTGCTGCCCAACAGCCGCCATGAACTGAAGCAACATGCGCTGCGCCTGCTGAGTGCGCAGCTGATCGCCGTGAGTTGCTTCCTGATCTGGCCGCTGCGCTTCACCTTCGAACGGCCGGAGCTGGATGGCGTGTTCGGCTGGCTGTTTGCCGTGCTGGCCGGTTTCGACAAACCGTTCAACCAGGCGCCGTCGCTGCATATCGCGCTGCTGGTGATCCTGTGGATCATGTACCAACGCCACACCCAGGGCGCCTGGCGCTGGCTGGTGCATGGCTGGTTCGGGTTGATCGGGGTTTCAGTGCTGACCACTTATCAACACCACTTTATCGACTTACCCACAGGTGCCCTGGCGGGTTGGCTGTGCGTGTGGCTGTGGCCGCTGGAACATCCGAGCCCGCTGCTGAATGCGCGGCTGACCCGTGATTCCACGCACTGGCGCCTGGGGTTGCGCTACGGCCTGGGCGCGCTGGGGCTGTTCATCCTCGCGCTGACTTACGGCGGGTGGTGGCTATGGCTGCTGTGGCCGGCGCTGTCCCTGGGGCTGATCATGGCGAATTACGTCGTCCTCGGCGCGCCAGGTTTCCAGAAGCGTGCCGACGGTCGACTGACCCCTGCGGCGCGCTGGCTGTATGCGCCGTATCTGGCGGCGGCGTGGCTCAATTCACGGCTGTGGACGCGCACGCATCCACAGCCCGACCTGATTGTGGATAACGTCTCGCTCGGTCGGCTTCCTACCGTGCGCGAGCAAGGTTCATTCAAGGCCATCGTCGATCTGTGCGCGGAATTGCCGATTAATCCACAGGGCCGTGCCTATCAAAGCGTCCCCGTCCTCGACCTGATCGCGCCGACCCCCGCCGAATGCCTGCAAGCCGCGCAAGCCATCGAACGCCTGCGCGCCAACGGCCCGGTGCTGGTGTGCTGCGCCCTTGGCTATTCGCGCAGCGCCACCGCTGTGGCGGCCTGGCTGCTGCACAGCGGGCGCGCCGCCACGGTGGATCAGGCACTGGCTATTATTCGTACAGCGCGGACCCAGGTGGTCCTGCATCCCGCTCATCGCCATGCTTTGGAGGCCTTGCCCCATGCCTGCTGATATGGAACTCCAGGTCGTCGCCAGCCTGCTGCGCCGCGGCCGCTCACTGGATCAGTTATCCACAGGCCTGACGCTGCTGGGCGTATTGTTCGGCCTGGCGCAACTGCTGATGGCCAGCATCGCGCCGATCTGCCTGCTGCTCAGCCTGTGGATGATTATCCTCGGCCTGCTGCAGAAGTATTGGGCGCTGCGCGTGGCCTTCGATGCCGACCTGTTCGCCCTGCTCGCCCGTAACACCGAACGCACCCCGGACCTCGACCAGGCCCTGCAAACCCTCGGCCTGCAGTCGCCCAAACGCGCCGGCCGACCCTGGACCGAACGCCGTCGCGGCGCCCTCAAACTGCTGCGCAAGCAAGCCTGGCTGCTGGGCGCGCAAGTGCTGTTGACCCTGGGCGTGATTCTCGCCAGCCCTTGGCTACCTTTCGCCGGATAAGGAATTCCCATGTTCGAACCCGTGGTCGCCACCCTGATTACCTCGATGGCCCGCACCGTCACCGGCGCCCGCAGCCTGTGGCTGGGCTGCGCGCCGGTGCCGGTGCAACGCATCTACTTCGCCAACCACAGCAGCCACGGCGACTTCGTGTTGCTGTGGGCATCGCTGCCGCAGAACCTGCGCAAATTCACGCGCCCGGTGGCCGGCAGCGACTACTGGAACAAAAGCGCGCTGCGCCGCTACATCATCCACCGCGTGTTCAACGGCGTGTTGATCGACCGCGAGCGCAAAGACCCTGTGGATAACCCCTTGCAGCCCATGCTCGCCGCACTGGAAGGCGGCGACTCGCTGATCATCTTTCCCGAAGGCACGCGCAATCTGGAAGACGGCTTGCTGCCGTTTAAAAGCGGCCTGTATCACCTGGCAAAAAGTTACCCACAGGCCGAATTGATCCCCGTGTGGATTGCCAACCTCAACCGCGTCATGCCCAAGGGCCGCGTCCTGCCGCTGCCTCTGCTGTGTACCACCAGCTTCGGCGCGCCACTGCAATTGGAAGAAGGCGAAGACAAAGCCGCCTTCCTAGCCCGCACCCGCGACGCCCTGCTCGCCCTCGCCCCGGAGCATTCCTGAGATGGATAGCCAAACCCTGATGCTGTTCGGCGGGATCGGCGCGATCCTGGTACTCGCCTCGCTGATCGGCCTGATCCTCAAGCTGCGCACCCGTGGCACGCCGAATGCGGTGATCGACAACCTCAACGCCCGCATCAACGCCTGGTGGGTGATGGTGGTGATGATCGGCATCGCCTTCTGGCTCGGCACCGGCGCGGTGATCGTGCTGTTCTATGCCGTGTCGTTCTATGCCCTGCGTGAATTTCTCACCCTCACCCCGACCCGGCGCAGCGACTACCCGGCGCTGGTGGCCGCGTTCTACCTGGCGCTGCCGCTGCAATACCTGCTGATCTATGCCGACTGGTACGGGCTGTTCTCGATCTTCATCCCGGTGTACGTGTTCCTGCTGCTGCCGATCCTCGCCTCCCTCGGCGGCGACAGCACACACTTCCTGGAGCGCGCCTCGAAGGTGCAATGGGGCTTGATGATCGCAGTGTTCTGCGTGTCCTTCGTGCCCGCCCTGCTCACCCTCGACATCCCCGGCTATGAAGGCCGCAACCTGCTGCTGATCGCCTACCTGGTGATCGTGGTGCAACTGTCGGACGTGTTGCAGTACGTGTGCGGCAAGCTGTTCGGCAAACACAAGATCGCGCCCAACCTGTCGCCGTCGAAAACCGTCGAAGGCTTTGTCGGCGGCATCCTGCTCTCCTCGCTGATCGGCGCGGCGCTGTGGTGGACCACGCCGTTCAACCCGTGGCAGTCCTTCCTGATTGCGCTGCTGATCAACTTGCTGGGGTTTGCTGGCGGCATTGTGATGTCGGCGATCAAACGCGACCGTGGCGTGAAGGACTGGGGGCATATGATCGAGGGGCACGGCGGAATGCTCGATCGGCTGGATTCGGTGTGCTTTGCGGCGCCGATTTTCTTCCACCTTGTGCGCTACTGGTGGACCTGACCGACACCGCCCTCAAGCCCGACGAAGATCAACATGTGAGGGCGGGCTTGCTCCCGCACGCTCGGCATTGAGGTGACGTATCGACCTCATCTTTTGTCGCAAAGACGCGTGTAAGATACGCCGCACTTAGCCAGGGATGCTCACCATGTTCGACACGTTAAAAACGATCTTTCGCCGTTTGTTCGGTGCGTTAATAACTGTGGTGGGTGCCCTGTTCGGCCAATGGCAGCCGCCGTTCTGGCTACGCGCCATCGGCCGGGGCGTGCTGAACCTGGGCAGCAAGGCCCGCGCTTACCCGCGCCGGGCCGGGGGCGGAGTGTTGGGCCTGGTGCTGCTGGCCGCCGCCGGGTTCTACGGCTGGCAGTGGTACTCCAACCTGCCGCAGCCGCACACCGTGGGTTATTCGCTGCACAACCCCAACCTGACCGACTACACCCAGCAACCCGCGGTTGTGGATAACTTGCAGGTGCGTTTTGCCGAGTCCGTCGCGCCCCTGGCGGCGATCGGCAAGCCGGTCACCGCCGGCATTACCCTTAAACCCGCTGTAGCCGGGGCCTGGCGCTGGTCCGATGACCGCACATTGCTGTTCACGCCGGAAAAAGACTGGCCCATCGACACCCATTACACCTTCGATCTGGCGAAGAAAAACCTGCTCGCCGACGGCGTATTGCTCAGCCAGTACAGCGGCCAGTTCTCCACTCAACCGTTCCGCGCCAGCCTTTCGCAGAACGAGTTGTATCAGGACCCGTCCAACCCGACGCTGAAACAACTGGTGGCGACTTTCCGTTTTTCCCACCCGGTCGACGAGGAAAGCCTACGCAAGCGGGTTTCGATCATTCTCGGCAAAGGCCTCGCCTACCGCGACGCCCAGTTACCCAATCGCCCGGAAATCAGCTTCGACGAGACCAAGCTCAACGCCTATGTACGCTCCGCCGCCCTGGCCACCCCGCTGGAAAGCACGCCCGTCAGCGCCAAGCTCGACGAAGGCATCAAGGCCCGGGACGGCGGCAACGCCAGCAACGCGCCATTGGTGGCCGAAGTCACCGTGCCCGGTCGCTATCGCCTGACGTTTACCGCTGCCGAAGTGAGCTTTGTCGACAACGAACGCGGCGAACCCGAGCCGGTGTTGATGTTCAGCAGTTCCAGCGCCGTAGCCGATGACACCATCGCCGGTAAGGTCCAGGCCTGGTTGCTACCGGAAAAAGCCGAGGACGACACGCGCCCCTATAACAGCAACGACATCGACGATGCCCTGCTGGCCCGCAGCACCAAGGTCAACCTGACCCACGTGCCCAGCGTCGAACCGCTCAACACCCTGCACGCATTCAAGTTCAAGGCCCCGGCCGGTCGTGCGCTGTATGTGCGCGTGCCCGCCAACCTGGAAGCCATCGGCGGCTACCTGGCGAAAAACCCCACAGCGTCGCTGATCAGCATGCCGGCCTACCCGCGCACGTTGCAGTTCCTCTCCGACGGCGCCTTGCTCAGCCTCACCGGCGAAAAACGCCTGGGTTTCATGGCCCGTGGCGTGCCCGGTGCCCATGTGGAAATCGCTCGCCTGCTGCCCAACCAGTTGCAGCATTTGGTGGACCAGAGCAGCGGCAGCTTTGCACGGCCGAACTTCGGTAATGAGTACTTCGATCGCATGGTCGAGCGTCAGTCGCTGGATATTCCGCTGTCGTCCAACGACCCGGCGAAAACCGTCTACGACAACGTCGACCTCAGCCATTACCTGACCGCCAACGGCGGCCGACGCGGTATTTTCGTACTCAAGCTCAGCCCACAGGATGACCCGGCCGAACGCACATTCGACTACTCCCGCAGCAGCACCAGCGACCTGCGCTTTATCGTGGTGACAGACCTCGGGATCATCGCCAAGCGCTCCAGCGACGGCAGCCATGACGTGTATGTGCAGTCCATCGGCAACGGTTCGCCGGTGGCCGACGCGCAAGTCGACATCATCGGCCGTAACGGTCTGCCGGTCGCCAGCGGCCACACCGACGCCGAAGGCCACGCGCATTTCGCCAAACTCGATGAACTGCGCCGTGAGAAAACGCCACTGATGTATGTGGTCAGTCGCGGTAATGACCAATCCTTCCTGCCGATTGCCCGTCAGTCCCAACAGCTGGATCTGTCGCGCTTCGACGTAGGCGGTTTGCAAGAAGACGGTGCGATCGATCGCCTCAGCGCCTACCTGTTCACCGACCGTGGCCTGTACCGGCCCGGCGAAACCGCGCACCTGGGCATGATCGTGCGCAGCGGCAACTGGAAAGGCGCCCTGCAAGGCTTGCCGGTGGAGCTGCAAATCACCGACCCTCGCGGCCTGGAAGTGATTCGCCAGCCGCTGAAGCTGTCCGCCAGCGGTTTTGAAACCTTTGATTTCCCCAGCAGCGAAGTGGCCCCGGCCGGGGATTACACCGCGACCTTGCAACTGATCGGCGCGAAACAGACCCGCACCGACCTGGGCAGTGTCAGCTTCAAGGTCCGCGACTTCGAGCCGGACCGTATGAAAGTCAGCCTGAGCCTGCACGACACGCCAGTGCCGGGCTGGATTCAACCGGAGCAGGTGGTGGCCAAAGTCAGCGCAATGCACCTGTTCGGCGCCCCGGCGGCCGGTCGTCGCGTGACCGCGAAGATGTCCCTGAGCCCGACGCTCGCGGCGTTCGAGCGTTACCCCGATTACCGCTTCCGCCTCAACGATGCGCTGGAAGAGGCCAGCACCGAAGACCTGGCCGAGACCACCGTCGATGACAACGGCCAGGCCGTGCTCGACCTCAACCTGCAACGCTTCGCCAACAGCACTTACCGCCTGCAGGTAATGACTCAGGTGTTCGAGGCCGAAGGCGGGCGCAATGTGGCGGCGCAAAGTGCGTTGCTGGTGTCGTCTGCGCCCTACCTAGTGGGTGTGAAAAGTCAGGACTCGCTGTCGTATGTCGCCAAGGACGCCCCGCGCCAGGTGCAATGGTTGGCCGTCGCGCCGGATCTCACGCCGCTGGCGGTGGACGGGCTGACCAGCGAAGTGGTCGAGCACCGCTACGTCTCGGTGCTGGTGAAGCAGTCCAACGGCACCTACAAATACGAATCGCGGATCAAGAACATCAGCCAGCCCGCCTCGCCGCTGGTGATGACCAAGGACGGCGCCAAGCAAACCCTGAACACCGCCACCCCTGGCGATTTCACCCTGCAACTCAAGGACGCCAACGGCAAGCTGCTGAACCAGATCGACTACAGCGTGGCCGGGCGCGGCAACACCTCGCGCTCCCTGGAGCGCAACGCCGAGCTGCAACTGCGCCTGGATAAACGCAGTTACGCAACGGGGGATGAGATTGCCATCAGTGTCCGCGCGCCGTACACCGGGGCGGGCCTGATCACCATCGAGCGTGACAAGGTCTACACCCAGCAGTGGTTCAAGGCCGACAGCACCAACAGTGTGCAGCATATCCGCGTGCCCGCAGGGCTTGAGGGCAATGCCTACGTCAACGTGCAGTTTGTGCGCGACATCGGTTCGTCCGAGGTCTACATGAGCCCGCTGTCCTACGGCGTGGTGCCGTTCAGCATCAACCTGGATGCGCGGCGCATGCCATTGAAGGTTGACGGCCCGGCGCAGATCGAACCGGGGCAGACTCTGGATATCAAGGTCAACGCCGACCGCCCGGGCCGTGCGGTGGTGTATGCGGTGGACGAAGGCATCCTGCAGGTGGCGCGCTACCAGACGCCAGACCCGCTGGGCTTCTTCTTCCAGAAACGTGCGCTGGAAGTCGGCACCAGTCAGATTCTTGACCTGATCCTGCCGGAATTCAGCCGCCTGCTCAGTGGGGCCGCGCCCGGTGGCGATACCGAAGGCGCGTTGGCCAATCACCTCAACCCGTTCAAGCGTAAACACCAGCCGCCTGTGGCCTGGTGGTCCGGGCTGGTGGACTTGCCAGCCGGTGAAAGCGTGCTGCATTACCAGGTGCCGGACAGTTTCAACGGCAAGCTGCACCTGTTCGCGGTGGCGGTGGATGCCGACAGCGTGGGCGTCAGCGAGGCCACTACCGAGGTGCGCGGGCCGCTCGTGATCACGCCAAACGTACCGGCTTTCGTCGCGCCGGGGGATGTGTTCAACGTGAGCGCCGGGGTGTTCAGCAACCTCGACGCAGCGGCGGATGTGAAGTTTGAAGTGCAGACCAGCAACGGCCTCAACGTGCAGGGCGACAAAGGCAGCACCTTGTCGCTGCAACCGCGCAAGGAAGGCACCGCCGAGTTCAAGATCAAAGTCGGCGACACCCTCGGCTCGGCAGATCTGCGCTTTATCGCCGTGTTGCCGAATGGCAAGCGCATTCAGGTGGCAGAAACCACCTCGATCCGCCCTCTGAGCGAACACCGCGTGGCCCTGAGCCTGGGCCGTTTCGACAGCGCGAGCAAAGAGCTCAAGCCCACCCGCAAACTGTTCAGCCAACTGCGCGACGTACAACTGGGTGTGGCGGCGTCGCCACTGGTGTGGGCCAACGGTCTCAAGCATTACCTGGATGACTACGGCTACGCCTGCACCGAACAGTTGGTGTCCAAAGCCATGCCGGCGTTGATCTGGGGTGGCAACGCGCCCGAGGCCGAACAGGCCTTCGCCAGCGCGGTGCGGATGTTGCGCCAGCGCCAGAACCAGGCCGGCGGTTTCGGTTTGTGGGCGGCCAACCCGGATGTAGCGCCATATGCCAGCCTGTACGCCACCGACTTCCTGATCGAAGCCAAGGAACGCGGGCTGCCGGTGCCGGAAGACCTGCTGGTACGGGCCAATACCTATCTGACAGACCTGGCCAACGGCCCCAGCGAAGGCCTGTCGGAATTGCGCAACCGTGCCTACGCCAGTTACCTGCTGAGCCGTCAGGGGATTCTGGTGAGCGGCGCCTTGAGCGATATCCGTGAGCGCTACGAGCGCTACTTCAAGGACACCTGGCAGAACGACCTGGGCGCCGCCTACCTGGCCGCCAGCTACAAGCTGCTCAAGCAGGATCGCCAGGCGGATACGCTGTTCCGTAAGATTCCATGGCGTTCGCTTGTGGATAAGTGGAACAGCGACGGTCTGTATTACGACCCGTTGGTGCATGACGCCGAACACCTGCACTTGCTGGCACGGCATTTCCCCGAGCTGCTGGACGAGGTGCCGGCGGCGCTGCTGGATAAACTCGGCAAGCGCCTTAACGAGCAACGTTACAACTCGCTGTCGGCGGCGCTGTTACTGCGCGCCCTGGATAACTACGGCCAGCGCGCACAAAGCGACATGACCCTCAAGGCCAGCGCGTGGTTGGGCGACAAACAGCAACAATTGCTGGAGATGGCCGGCCAACCGCCGCGCGCCGCAGTGCCGAGCGCCACGCAAAAATTGCTGATGGAAAAATCCGACGGCCCGGCAGCGTTCTACATGCTCAGCGAAGCCGGTTTTGATAAAGGCGCCAAGCTCAAGCCGATCACCAACGGCCTGGAAATTATCCACGAGTACCTCGACCTCAACGGCGAGCCGGTAAACACAGTCGCGGTGGGCGATGAGTTCCTGGTGCGCCTGCGCCTGAGGGCGACCGACCGCGATCAAGTGCAGCAAGTGGCGGTGGTCGACCTGCTGCCCGGTGGCGTCGAGCCTGTGTATAACTTGCCGCCGGAGCCGGAAGCCGCCAGTACCGATGACAGTGAAGGCGAGGAAGCGGAATACGTAGAAGACAGCGAAACGCCTGACGCCTGGCAAGCGCCGATCGGCGAAACCGAGCTGAGCAACTGGCAGCCAGACTACGTGGACGTGCGCGATGATCGGGTGGTGTTGTACGGCACCGCACTGCGTGACGTAGGCACTTTCGTGTACCGCGTGCGCGCCACCAACGCCGGTACCTTCAATACGCCACCGGCCTACGCCGAAGGCATGTACGAAACCACCCTGCAAGGGCGCGGCAAAGTAGGCCAGCTTGAAATTACCAAGCCTTAAACGCCTGACGCCGCTGCTGGCAGCGGCGGTACTGCTGGCGGGGCTGCGGCTGTGGCCACATGCCCCGCTGGAACAGGCGGTGACATCCTCAAGGGTGGTGCTGGCCGATGACGGCTCGCTGTTGCGCATGACCTTGGCGGATGACGGGCAATACCGCTTATGGCTACCGCTGGAGAGGTTTTCTCCGTCATTGATCGAGGCCTTGCTGCTCAAGGAAGACCGTAATTTCTACTGGCACCCGGGGATCAATCCCCCGGCGTTGCTGCGTGCGGCCATGGCCACTTACAGCGGCGGCCAGCGCCAGGGCGGCTCGACGTTGAGCATGCAACTGGCGCGGCGCCTGTGGGATCTGAACACCCGCCAGGTGCCGGGCAAGCTGCAACAGATGGCCTTGGCCTTGTGGCTGGAAGCGCGCTACAGCAAGCACGACATTCTTGAGGCCTACCTGAACCTGGCGCCCATGGGCGGCAATATCGAAGGCGCCGAGGCGGCGAGTCGCATTTACTTCGGCAAGGCGGCGGCGCAGTTGTCATTGTCCGAAGCGCTGGCACTGGCGGTGATCCCCCAGCAGCCGGGGCGACGCGCGCGCTTCGGGCCCTCGTTGCAAAACGCACGGCAGCGCTTGATGAACGACTGGCGCGCAACTTATCCACAGGACCCGCGCAACGACAGCCTGCTGGACGTGCCCCTGGAAGCGCGCAACCGCCAGCAGATCGCGTTTCTGGCGCCGCACTTGAGCGAACAGTTGCTCGCGTCCCAGCCCGGCAACGAGCTGAACAGCACCCTCAACCTGCCCTTGCAACAATTGCTCGAACGCTTGATCAGCGGCTTTATCGCCGAGCGGCGCGGCACGGGGGTGGAAAACGCCACGGCGATCCTGATCGACAGCCGCGACCAGAGCGTCAAGGCACTGGTGGGCTCGGCGGATTACTTATCCACAGGCATCCATGGCCAGGTCAATGGCGTGCTGGCGCGGCGTTCGCCGGGGTCGACGCTCAAACCGTTCCTCTATGGATTAGCGCTGGACCAGGGGGTGATCCACCCCATGAGCATCCTCAAGGATTTACCCAGTAACTTCGGCTACTTCCAACCGGAGAATTTCGACGGCAGTTTTGTCGGGCCACTGACGGCGCGCGATGCGTTGATCCGTAGCCGCAATATCCCCGCCGTGTGGCTCGCCAGCCAGGTGAAATCGCCTTCGTTATACGGCTTGTTGCAACGCGCCGGCATCAAGGGCCTGCGCGGTGAAAGCCATTACGGCCTGGCCCTGGCCCTCGGCGGCGGCGAGATGACGCCCGAAGAGCTGGCGCGGCTGTACCTGATGCTGGCCGGCGACGGGCACCTGCGGCCGTTGCGCTATTTACAGGAACAGCCCCAGGCCAGCGGCCCAGCGCTGCTGACGCCTCAAGCCGCCTTCATGGTGCGCGACATGCTGCGCCGCAACCCGCGCCCGGATGGCCTGCCCGGCCGGCACTGGCGCACCGCCTGGAAAACCGGCACCTCCTGGGGCTTCCACGATGCATGGAGTGCCGGGCTGGTCGGCCCCTACGTGCTGGTGGTGTGGGTCGGTAACTTCGATGGGCGACCGAACCCGGCGTTCATCGGCGCCAAGACCGCCGCGCCGCTGTTCTTCCGCATCGCCGACGCCCTGCCCCTGGCCTTGCCCAACGTGCAGATCAAACCCGACAAGCCGCCGCCCGGGCTGATCCGTATCGACGTCTGCGCGGCCTCCGGCGAATTGCCCAACCGCTGGTGCCCGCAGACCCGCAAAACCTGGTACATCCCCGGAGTCTCGCCGATTCGCGTGTCCAACCTGCACCGCCCGGTGCTGATCGACACCCGCACCGGCAAAGCCGCCTGCCCGCCGTTCGACCCGCAGTACACCCGCGAAGAAGTCTTCGAGTTCTGGCCCAGCGACGTACAACGCCTGTACCGCGCCGCCGGCCTGGCGCGACGCACGCCGCCTACGGTGATGAAAAACTGCCAGCCCAACCGCATCGGCGACCAGAGCGAAGCCCCGCAGATCCGTTCGCCGCTGACCCAGGTGAGCTATCAATTGCGCCTGTCCCAACCGCAGGAAAGCATTGCACTGAATGCCAACGCGGCCAGCGACGCGACGACGTTGTACTGGTTTGCCGACCAGACCCTGATCGGCCAAGGCCCGCCGCAATCCACGCTGAATTGGCGACCGGGCAAGTCGGGGGAGTACCGATTGCGGGTCAGTGACGATCAGGGGCGCAGTGCGAGCCGGGCGCTGCGGGTGGAGTTTGTGCCGTGAGCGGGCGAACGCGCCTGACCGCTAGGCGCTGATCTCCACGTAACTCGACTCCCCACCGCCCGTCGCGCCCGACAACCATCCCCAAACGAAGCTCAAGGTGGTACGCCCGGCCTGATCCACACCCACCGTGCCACGCGACCAGCCGGCCAGCAGCTCGCCCTCAAGCGTCAGGCATTGATACAGCAACTCGATGGTATCGGCGCCTGTCACACGCCCGACCTGCGTGCCCACGCGGATTCGACCGCCTTGGTAAGAGCCGGAGATGGCCTCCCCTTCGACAAGGTAATGAAACACCGTGCCGGCACCGGATAGCCCGTGGGCATTGTTCGCGACCGTAAAGCGACGATTGTTCAAACGTGCGTGGATTGGGCAGAAGGGAGTGTCCATGAATGTCGCGTCCTTTCGTAGGGGGCTTCCGTTCCGGGTCGAGCCTGGAGACCCGGCGGTGGATCTAGAGAATTAAAACACTCGCAATCTACTTGGTTGTTTGCTGGGAACCAATACGCCCGTCTTCAGCTTGTCAGATGCGAATGACCTGGTGAATCACCTGATGATCCGCGACCATGAAGGCTTCAGCATTCTCGATCAGCTCCTGGAGGCTGCAGACACCAATGTCGAAGCTGGCGCAGTAGCATCTGGCAGCCCTCTCTTGCTGCTCTACTCTTCCTTTACATCACTGAACGGGATGATTTCTATTGGCGGTGTCACTGCACAAAGTGGTTTGCGCCAATAACCAACGCTATGCCATTGACCGTGCTTGTACCCAACCTCAGGGTACGTGCCGATATGGGTAAAACCGAGCGCTTCATGGATACCAATGCTCCCCGCGTTGGGTAAGGCAATGCCGGCGTAGGCCGTATGAAACCCCTGTTTCTCGAGGAGCGGTAGAAGCCGCTGATAAAGCGCACGACCAACCCCTTTTCGGTGTACGGCAGGGTCGACATAGACGGTGACATCTACCGACCAGCGATAGGCTTCTCTAGCGCGATGCTGGCTTGCATAAGCGTATCCAACGACATCGCCATTCATCTCGGCTACCAGATAGGGATACATCGGCAGTGTTGCGGCGATCCGCTCTGCCATTTCATCGACAGTTGGTGGCGTCAGCTCAAACGAGATGGCTGTGTTCAAAACCATCGGCGCATAGATAGCCTGAATGGCAGAGGCATCAGCGGGTGTAGCGACCCTCACGTTGTAATTCATGGCGACCAAGTACTCCATTCTCTTTCTCTTTGAGTTCAGTCACGACGATTCGGTGGCTCGAGATCGCCGTTGGTTTTGTGGGCGTTCGAAATTAAGGCGATATCAGCAGAAGAACCGCCAGACCGATCAATGCTTGTAGAACTGAACCGGTGGTCATCAAACGCATATACCTGCCGGTGCTGTATTCGGGAAAGGCGTCCGATTTGACCAGCCAGTAATAGCTGTCGTTAGGGAGAATGGCGACGAACGATCCCAGACAGACGGCGAATGTGACGCTCATCAAGTCCACCGCGCCAGACGCAAGGATTGGAGAGAGAACAGGAGGGATGGCGGCAAAGGTCGCAAGGGAAGAGCCATTCAGTGTTTTGAATACCGCAGCCAGCAGGAACACCCCCACCAAAATATGCGTGGTGCTGCCCGACGCGCTGAATGCGTGCTGAATCAGTTCCTTGGGAAGCACCAAACCGAGGGCTTGGCCCAAAGCAGACGCACAACCGATGGTGAACAATAACGGGCTGGTTCTACGCATCGCTTTGGACAGCAGATCTTGAACCTCACCAGGTTTGCAGCTAAGCGCAATCAATAACGATGTGGCGATCAGCGCACCGGCGGGAGTAGTGAAGAACTCGATGATGGAGTGCTGGTTCTTTGGAATGGCGTAGCCGGTGATCAGGAGCAGGAAAAATACAGCCAGAGGCAGGATCACCTTGATAACCGAGTCGTGAGGCACGGTGGGATCAGTCGAATCGTTGGGTGATGAACAATCTGTGCGGGTCGTCCAGTACGTCCAGACCGTCCCGACAACCCAGGTGACGACTGTCAGCAGCAACCCTAGATACAGAAACTTTGGGTCATGCGTGTTGGCCCCTAACCCAATCCCAATGATCAGCGGGCCCGCGGGCATTAACAGCTTGAATCCCGAGTAGCATCCGATTGCAATGTACTTGCGGTGTTGCCCGGCAATGGGAGCAAGAGACGCATAGGCTGTATCGGGACAAACCATGCCAGCACCCAGCAAGGGTGACAGAGAGATGCCGAATTTTCCGAAGGACGCACTTCCTTGCGTCGAGATCCAGCCGGCAATGAAAAACGCGCTCAGGATGACGATGGCGAAATAGCCAAGGTTGTTTGCGAATCCTTTGCTCAGCGATTGGAACACGTCACTGCTGTTGGTGCCGGCAAGAAGAGGGATCAGAATCGCACCCAGCAACATCGCGACAGGGAGAGGAATGGAGACACGGCTCCCTAGGTTCCGTATCCAGGAGCGTGTTTTCGTCCTAAGCGCTTCTACCAACATCCATGTACCTCCCCGCGTTACCGGAACCGCCTCTGAAAGGCCTGCAAGTTGTGCCTGCACTTCACAATCGCAAAATACGTTGCGGCCCGCAACTAATATAATTGAACAATTTCGCAGGCGCTTATGCCCAGAAAAATGTGTCGCTGCGCCTGCTAAGGTGGTATTAGCGTTTTCCCGGAATTGCGAGCCGAGTGCTATGCCAAACATTGATCAGATCGACCAGGATGCCGAACAGCTTTACGAAGCCCTGAGTCACTTGGTTAGGGTCTACCAGTTTCGTGACAGAGATCGCAGCTGCTGCGAAGGCCTATCCGTCACTCAATGCTATGCGCTTGAGCATGTGATAAAGGCTGGGCCGGTTCGCGTTCAATCGTTGGCCAGTGAGCTTTTTCTCGACAAGAGCAACGCGAGCCGGTTAGTCGATTCGCTTGCAAAACAGGGGCTGGTTTGCCGTGTTCCAGATGCCACTGACGGCCGCGCGCTGGCGATCACCGTGACGCCCGAAGGCGTGACGCTTTATGAAAGTATTCGATCGGATTTAGTCGCAGAGGCTCGCAATCTCGCATCTGACTTATCGAAAGAAGCCCGTGAGGGTGCAATCCAAATGCTACGTCGCTTCGCTAACGCCACCGAACAACGGTGCGGTCTCAAAGACTTCAGTGCTGACGAGGCTCTGCCCCGCAAATGCTGCTGAGGCACCTCTACAGACGAATATTTAGCCAGATCATAATCCAAAATAGGGTATGTGGTGGAGACACATAAAAAAGAAAAGCCCCTGAGATCAGGGGCTTTTGGCAGTGATTGTCTGAAACCAGACGGGCCTTCCGGCGCCAGCCGTATTACTCCACCGTTACCGACTTCGCCAGGTTGCGCGGCTGGTCAACGTCGGTGCCCTTGAGCACGGCGACGTAGTACGACAGCAATTGCAGCGGGATGGTGTAGAGGATCGGCGACAGGGTGTCGTGGATGTGCGGCATGTTGATGACGTGGGTGCCTTCGCCATTGACCATGCCGGCTTTCTCGTCAGCGAAGACGATCAGTTGGCCGCCGCGGGCGCGCACTTCCTGCAGGTTGGACTTGAGCTTCTCCAGCAGTTCGTTGTTCGGCGCAACGGTGACCACCGGCATGTCGTCATCCACCAGGGCCAATGGGCCGTGTTTCAGTTCGCCGGCCGGGTAGGCTTCGGCGTGGATGTACGAAATTTCCTTGAGCTTCAGGGAGCCTTCCATCGCCACCGGGTATTGCGCGCCACGGCCGAGGAACAGGGTGTGGTTCTTGTCGGCGAACAGCTCGGCGACTTTTTCTACGGTGCTGTCCATCGCCAGCGCTTCGCCGAGGCGGGTCGGCAGGCGGCGCAGTTCTTCCACCAGGGTGGCTTCGACGCCGGGGGCCAGGGTGCCGCGCACTTGGCCCAGGGACAGGGTCAGCAGCAGCAGGCCGACCAGTTGGGTGGTGAAGGCTTTGGTGGAGGCCACGCCGATTTCGCGACCGGCCTGGGTCAGCAGGGTCAGGTCGGACTCACGCACCAGGGAGCTGATGCTGACGTTGCAGATCGCCAGGCTGGCGAGGAAGCCCAGCTCTTTGGCGTTACGCAGGGCGGCCAGGGTGTCGGCGGTTTCGCCGGACTGCGAGATGGTCACGAACAGGCTGTCGGGCTGCACCACCACCTTGCGGTAGCGGAATTCGCTGGCGACTTCGACCTGGCACGGGATGCCGGCCAGTTCTTCCAGCCAGTAACGCGCAACCATACCAGCGTGGTAGCTGGTGCCGCAGGCCACGATCTGGACATTGCGCACCTTGGCGAACAGCTCGGCGGCTTGCGGGCCGAAGGCGTTGACCAGCACTTGCTTGTCGCCAAGGCGACCTTCCAGGGTGCGTTGCACCACGGCCGGTTGCTCGTGGATTTCCTTGAGCATGAAGTGGCGGAACGCGCCCTTGTCGGCCGCTTCGGCGCCGTCGCGGTATTGCACGGCTTCGCGCTCGACGGAATTGCCGTTTACGTCCCAGATCGCCACGCTGTCACGGCGGATGTCGGCAATATCGCCTTCTTCCAGGTACATGAAGCGGTCGGTGACCTGGCGCAGGGCCAGTTGGTCGGAGGCGAGGAAGTTTTCCCCCAGGCCCAGGCCGATCACCAGTGGGCTGCCACTGCGTGCGGCAACCACGCGGTCGGGTTGGCTCGCGCAGATCACGGCCAGGCCGTAGGCGCCGTGCAGTTCCTTGACCGTGGCCTTGAGGGCGGCGGTCAGGTCGCTGTGGTCCTTGAGCTTGTGGTCGAGCAGGTGGGCGATGACTTCGGTGTCGGTGTCCGAGGTGAACACGTAACCCAGGCTCTTCAACTGTTCACGCAGCGCTTCGTGGTTTTCGATGATGCCGTTGTGTACCACGGCCACGTCGCCAGAGAAGTGCGGGTGGGCGTTACGTTCGCACGGCGCACCGTGGGTGGCCCAACGGGTGTGGGCGATGCCCAGGCGACCGACCAGCGGTTCGCCGGCCAGGGCCTGGTCCAACTCGCTGACCTTGCCCGGACGACGCAGGCGCTCCAGCTTGCCGGCGTTGGTGAAGACCGCCACACCGGCGCTGTCATAGCCGCGGTATTCCAGGCGTTTGAGGCCTTCGATCAGGATGGGGGTGATGTTACGTTCAGCGACTGCGCCAACAATGCCACACATGGTGTTTCTCCTAGATGATTGCCGCGCATATCAGCGTAATGCCGCGGGCTTGGATCTGGTCGCGGGCCTCATGCGGCAGGCGATCATCGGTAATCAGGGTATGGACGCTGCTCCAGGGCAGTTCCAGGTTGGGAATCTTGCGGCCGATCTTGTCGGACTCGACCATCACCACCACTTCACGGGCAACCTCGGCCATCACGCGGCTCAGGCCCAGCAGTTCGTTGAACGTGGTGGTGCCGCGTTGCAGATCGATGCCGTCGGCGCCAATGAACAGTTGATCAAAGTCGTAGGAACGCAGCACCTGCTCGGCGACCTGGCCCTGGAACGAGTCCGAATGCGGGTCCCAGGTGCCGCCGGTCATCAACAGCACCGGCTCGTGTTCCAGCTCGCTCAAGGCGCGGGCCACGTGCAGGGAGTTGGTCATCACCACCAGGCCGGGCTGGTGGCCCAGTTCGGGGATCATGGCGGCGGTGGTGCTGCCGCTGTCGATGATGATGCGTGCGTGTTCGCGCAGGCGCATCACGGCGGCACGCGCGATGGCGCGCTTATAGACCGAAATCGGCTGGGCAGGGTCGCCGACGAGTTCCTGGGGCATGGTGATCGCGCCACCGTAACGGCGTAGCAGCAGGCCGTTGCTTTCGAGGGCGGCCAGGTCCTTGCGGATGGTGACTTCCGAGGTTTCGAAACGCTTGGCCAATTCATCCACGCTGACTTCGCCCAGTTGATTGAGCAAGGTCAGGATGTTGTGGCGTCGTTGGGGTGTATTTCGTTTCGACATGGTGACTTTATGTTTCGTTTCGAAAGATAACGAAGGCAATAAAAGCCTATTGGCGAAAGATCGTCAAGCAGCATGCCGCAAATTTTTGAAACTGGCGAAGGGCTAATGTGGGAGGGGGCTTGCCCCCGATAGCAGTGTGTCAGTCATTAAGTGCTTTGACTGGACCGTCGCCATCGGGGGCAAGCCCCCTCCCACATTGGCTATTTGTTGCTGATAAGACTGTGGATAACTCAGCTCTTTTTGATTTTCACCGGGCGTTTCCAACCGTCGATGTTGCGCTGACGGGCGCGGGCCACGGCAAGCTGGGACTTATCCACATCCTGATTGATGGTTGAACCCGCTGCGGTGTTTGAGCCATCACCGATGGTTACAGGTGCAACCAGCGAGTTATTGGAGCCGATGAATACGTCTTCACCAATC
Source organism: Pseudomonas veronii (assembly GCF_002028325.1). Taxonomy (NCBI): domain Bacteria; kingdom Pseudomonadati; phylum Pseudomonadota; class Gammaproteobacteria; order Pseudomonadales; family Pseudomonadaceae; genus Pseudomonas; species Pseudomonas veronii. The sequence continues at coordinate 6,834,956 of NZ_CP018420.1, forward strand.
GTCGTCTGATACTTGTTGGCACCATCGTAATTGCAGGTGATGGTGCCAGCGCCGACGTTGGTCCGCGCGCCGATCACCGCATCGCCCAGGTACGTCAGGTGGCCGGCCTTGGCGCCTTCGCCCAGATGGGCGTTTTTCAATTCGACAAAGTTACCCACATGGGCCTTGGCTTCCAACACGCTGCCGGGACGCAGGCGCGCAAATGGGCCGGCATCGCTGCCCTCGCCCATCACCGCACCGTCGAGATGGCTGTTGGCCTTGATCTCCACGCCCTTGCGCAGGGTGCTGTCCTTGATCACGCAGTTCGGCCCGATCACCACGTCGTCTTCGATGATCACACGACCTTCAAGAATCACGTTGATGTCGATCAGCACATCCCGGCCCACGGTGACTTCACCGCGCACATCGAAGCGCGCCGGGTCGCGCAGGGTCACGCCCTGGGCCATCAGGCGGCGGCCTTCGCGCAGTTGGTAGTGACGCTCCAGTTCGGCGAGTTGCTTGCGGTCGTTGGCGCCCTGCACTTCCATCGGGTCGTGGGGCTGTTCGGTGGCGACCAGCAAGCCATCGTTGACGGCCATTTCGATCACGTCGGTCAGGTAGTACTCGCCCTGGGCGTTGTTGTTGGACAAACGGCTCATCCAGTCCGCCAGGCGATTGGCCGGCACTGCGAGAATCCCGGTGTTGCCTTCAGTGATGGCGCGTTGGGCGTCGCTGGCGTCCTTGTGCTCGACGATAGCGGCGACCTTGCCGTCGGCGTTGCGCACGATGCGGCCGTAGCCGGTAGGGTCATCCAGTTCGACGGTGAGCAGGCCCATCTGGCCGGGCACGACGTGCTTGAGCAGGCGCTGCAGGGTTTCCACTTCGATCAGGGGCACGTCGCCGTAGAGGATCAGCACCGTGTCGGCTTTGATGAACGGCACGGCTTGGGCGGTAGCGTGGCCGGTGCCCAGTTGCTTGTCTTGCAATACGAAATTCAGGTCATCCGCGGCCAGGCGTTCACGCACCACATCGGCACCGTGGCCGATGACGACGTGGATGCGTTGCGGGGCCAGTTGCCGGGCGCTGTGGATAACATGGCCAAGCATGGAGTTACCGGCCACCGGGTGTAGCACTTTGGGCAAGGCCGACCGCATGCGGGTGCCCTGGCCAGCGGCGAGAATGACGATTTCTAGAGACATGAATGGCTACCAATCCTGGGCGGTCCGGCTTCAGACCAGAGAAGTGTTTTGCAAAAAAAGAAAAAGGGTAGCCGAGGCTACCCTTTTTAATCAATCACGCATGAGGCGTAACGGCTTAGCCGCCAAACTTCTTGCGGATCTGCTGGACGGTACGCAGCTGAGCTGCGGCCTCGGCCAGACGAGCGGCAGCAGAACCGTAGTCGAAATCTGCGCCTTTTTCGTTCAGGGCCTTCTCGGCGGCCTTGACGGCTGCCTGAGCGGAGGCTTCATCCAGGTCAGCAGCACGTTGCACGGTGTCGGCAAGTACCTTGACCATGTTCGGCTGAACCTCGAGGTAACCACCAGAGATGTAAAACACCTCCCGGTCCCCGCCTTGCTTGGTCAGAGTGATCGGACCTGGCTTCAAACTGGTGATCAATGGCGCGTGGCCCATGGCAATACCCAGGTCACCGAGTTCGCCGTGTGCAATCACCATTTCTACCAGACCGGAGAAGATTTGCCCTTCCGCGCTGACGATATCGCAATGGACTGTCATAGCCATCTGATTGCCTCAACCTGATGAGCGCCCGTTGCCGGGCGCCGGGATTACAGTTTCTTGGCTTTCTCGATCGCTTCTTCGATGCCGCCGACCATGTAGAACGCTTGTTCTGGCAGGTGGTCGTAGTCACCGTTGAGGATGCCTTTGAAGCCAGCAATGGTGTCTTTCAGGGAAACGTATTTACCCGAGGCACCGGTGAAGACTTCAGCCACGAAGAACGGCTGCGACAAGAAACGCTGGATCTTACGAGCGCGGGATACCAACTGCTTGTCGGTTTCCGACAGCTCGTCCATACCCAGGATCGCAATGATGTCCTTCAGTTCTTTGTAACGCTGCAGCACGTACTGAACGCCGCGAGCGGTGTCGTAGTGCTCCTGGCCGATCACGTTCGGGTCCAGCTGGCGCGAAGTCGAGTCGAGTGGATCGACCGCTGGGTAGATACCCAGGGAAGCGATGTCACGGGACAGAACGACGGTGGCGTCCAAGTGGGCGAAGGTGGTCGCTGGCGACGGGTCGGTCAAGTCATCCGCAGGTACGTATACCGCTTGGATCGAAGTGATCGAACCTTCCTTGGTCGAAGTGATACGTTCTTGCAGAACGCCCATCTCTTCAGCCAGGGTCGGCTGGTAACCTACTGCCGAAGGCATACGGCCCAGCAGTGCGGATACTTCAGTACCGGCCAGGGTGTAACGATAGATGTTGTCGACGAACAGCAGAACGTCGTTACCTTCGTCACGGAACTTCTCGGCCATGGTCAGGCCGGTCAGTGCTACGCGCAGACGGTTTCCCGGCGGCTCGTTCATCTGACCGTAAACCAGTGCCACTTTGTCCAGAACGTTGGAGTCCTTCATCTCGTGGTAGAAGTCGTTACCCTCACGAGTACGCTCACCCACACCGGCGAACACGGAATAACCGCTGTGCTCGATGGCGATGTTACGGATCAGTTCCATCATGTTTACGGTCTTGCCTACACCGGCACCACCGAACAGACCGACTTTACCGCCCTTGGCGAACGGGCAAACCAGGTCGATAACCTTGATGCCGGTTTCCAGCAGGTCGTTGCCGCCAGCTTGTTCCGCGAACGAAGGTGCTGGACGGTGAATGCCCCAGCGCTCTTCGGTGTCGATCGGGCCAGCTTCGTCAATCGGGTTACCCAGAACGTCCATGATCCGGCCCAGGGTCGCTTTACCGACCGGTACGGAGATGGCAGCGCCAGTGTCCAGAACACCCAGACCGCGCTTCAAGCCCTCGGTGGAACCCATTGCAATGGTACGAACCACGCCGTCGCCCAGCTGCTGCTGAACTTCCAGAGTGGTGCCTGCATCGCTTTGTACTTTCAAAGCGTTGTAGATGCTCGGTACGCTGTCGCGTGGAAATTCCACGTCGATAACGGCGCCGATGATTTGAACGATACGTCCGCTACTCATAGCTGGATCCTCTGAATATTTGAACCGTTAAACCGCGGCAGCGCCGCCGACGATTTCCGAGATCTCTTGGGTGATCGCAGCCTGACGCGCCTTGTTGTAGATCAGCTGCAAATCGCTGATCAGATCACCGGCGTTATCGGTAGCGTTTTTCATCGCGATCATCCGCGCCGCTTGTTCAGCTGCGTTGTTCTCGACCACCGCCTGGTACACCTGCGACTCCACGTAGCGCACCATCAAGCCGTCAAGCAGCTCTTTGGCGTCTGGTTCGTAGAGGTAGTCCCAGTGGTGCTTGAGTTCCTGATCCGGAGTCGCCACCAGTGGAATCAATTGCTCCACGGTAGGCTGCTGGGTCATGGTGTTGATGAACTTGTTGGATACCACGGACAGGCGGTCAATCCGGCCTTCCAGGTACGCATCCAGCATCACCTTCACACTGCCGATCAAATCATTGATCGACGGCTCTTCACCCAGGTGGCTGATAGCTGCAACGACGTTACCGCCGAAGTTGCGGAAAAAGGCCGCACCCTTGCTACCAACTACACACAGATCGATCTCGACGCCGTTTTCGCGGTTTACCGCCATGTCCTTGACCAGGGCCTTGAACAGGTTGGTATTCAAACCACCGCACAAACCACGGTCACTGCTCACTACCACATAACCCACACGCTTAACTTCGCGGTCGATCATGAACGGGTGGCGGTATTCCGGGTTGGCGTTGGCCAAATGCCCAATTACCTGGCGGATACGCTCCGCATAAGGACGGCTAGCCGACATACGCATTTGTGCCTTGCGCATTTTGCTGACCGCCACTTTTTCCATGGCGCTGGTAATTTTTTGCGTGCTTTTGATGCTCGCAATCTTACTGCGAATCTCTTTTGCGCCTGCCATGTAACACCTATCAGGTTAGCAAGCGGGAGCCTTGCGGCTCCCGCTGCGGCTTACCAGGTTTGGGTGGCCTTGAACTTCTCGATACCGGCTTTCATGCCAGCGTCGATATCGTCATTGAAGTCACCCTTCACGTTGATCTTCGCCATCAATTCGGCGTGATCGCGGTTGAAGTAAGCAATCAGCGCTTGTTCAAAGCTGCCGACCTTGGCGATTTCAACGTCGGTCAGGAACCCACGCTCAGCGGCATACAGCGACAACGCCATGTCAGCGATCGACATCGGGGCGTATTGCTTCTGCTTCATCAGCTCGGTAACGCGCTGACCATGCTCAAGTTGCTTACGGGTCGCTTCGTCCAGGTCAGAAGCGAACTGGGCGAATGCCGCCAGTTCACGGTACTGAGCCAGAGCGGTACGGATACCACCGGAGAGCTTCTTGATGATCTTGGTCTGAGCGGCACCACCCACACGGGATACCGAAACACCGGCGTTCACTGCAGGGCGGATGCCCGAGTTGAACATGGCCGATTCCAGGAAGATCTGACCGTCGGTGATGGAAATCACGTTGGTCGGAACGAACGCGGAAACGTCGCCAGCCTGGGTTTCGATGATCGGCAGTGCGGTCAGGGAACCGGTTTTGCCGGTCACTGCGCCGTTGGTGAACTTCTCTACGTATTCTTCCGAAACGCGGGATGCGCGCTCCAGCAGACGGGAGTGGAGATAGAACACGTCGCCTGGGTAGGCTTCACGGCCTGGTGGACGGCGCAGCAGCAGGGAAATCTGGCGGTAAGCCACTGCTTGCTTGGACAGATCGTCATAAACGATCAGCGCGTCTTCACCGCGGTCGCGGAAGAATTCACCCATGGTGCAACCGGAGTACGGTGCCAGGAATTGCAGCGCAGGAGATTCCGAAGCACTGGCAGCCACGATGATCGTGTTGGCCAGGGCGCCGTTTTCTTCCAGCTTGCGAACCACGTTGGCGATGGTCGATTGTTTCTGACCGATGGCTACGTAGACGCAGAAAATGCCGCTGTTCTTCTGGTTGATGATCGCGTCGATCGCCAGAGCGGTTTTACCGATCTGACGGTCACCGATGATCAGCTCACGCTGGCCACGGCCGACTGGGATCATGGCATCGACAGCCTTGTAGCCAGTCTGTACAGGCTGGTCTACCGACTTACGCCAGATCACGCCTGGAGCAACTTTCTCGACCGCATCGGTCTCGGTGTTGTTCAGCGGACCTTTGCCGTCAACTGGGTTACCCAGTGCGTCGACTACGCGACCCAGCAGTTCCTTACCAACCGGAACCTCCAGGATGCGGCCGGTGCACTTGGCGCTCATGCCTTCAGCCAGACTGGTGTACGCGCCCAATACAACGGCACCTACGGAGTCTTGCTCCAGGTTGAGGGCCATACCGTAGACGCCGCCCGGAAACTCGATCATCTCGCCGTACATGACGTCGGCCAGACCGTGAATCCGCACGATGCCGTCAGATACGCTGACGACAGTGCCTTCGTTACGGGCTTGGGAGGTCACATCGAGTTTGTCGATGCGGCCCTTGATAATTTCACTTATTTCGGAAGGATTGAGTTGCTGCATTGCTCTGCTGCCCCTTCAAACTCAAGATTTCAATGCTTCGGCAAGGCTCGCGAGTTTGCCGCGAACCGAGCCATCGATAACCAGGTCGCCGGCGCGAATGACAATGCCCCCAATGAGGGATTTGTCTTCCGCAACTTGCAGGCGCACTTCCCGGTCGAGTCGTGCACTGAGAACCTTGGCGAGTTTGTCTTGCTGTTCTTGGTTCAATGCAAAAGCACTGGTCACTTCAACGTCTACCGACTTCTCTTGCTCGGCCTTGAACAGGTCGAACAGAGCGGCAATCTCCGGCAGAAGCGGGAGACGGTCGTTTTCGGCAACGACGTGAATGAAGTTCTGCACTTTCACATCGAACTTGTCGCCGCACACGTCAATAAACGTGGCGGCCTTGTCTGCGCTCGTCAGGCGCGGGGCCTTGAGCACGCGCTGCATGGTGTCGTCTTGCGACACTGCTGCAGCCAGGCCGAGCATGGCTGACCAAGAGGCCAGCTGCTGGTGGGCCTGGGCGTGCTCGAAGGCTGCCTTAGCGTAAGGTCGGGCCAACGTGGTCAGTTCTGCCATGATCGCCCTCGCTTAAATTTCAGCAGCCAGTTTATTAACCAGCTCCGCGTGCGCGTTTTGATCGATTGTGGCACCGAGGATCTTCTCGGCACCGCCGACCGCCAGCGCACCCAGTTGGGCACGCAGCGCGTCTTTGACGCCGTTCAGTTCCTGTTCGATCTCGGCATGAGCCGAAGCCTTCACACGATCAGCTTCGACGCGGGCTTTTTCAACAGCCTCTTCGACGATCTGGTTGCCGCGCTTCTTGGCTTGCTCAATGATTTCAGCTGCCTGTGCTTTAGCATCGCGCAGTTGATGACCCACTTTCTCTTGGGCCAACTCCAGGTCGCGAGCTGCACGGCTGGCAGCGTCCAAACCATCCGCGATCTTCTTCTGACGTTCGTGCAAAGCCGCGATGACCGGAGGCCACACGAACTTCATGCAAAACACTACAAAAATGAAGAACGCAACGGATTGGCCAATCAGGGTTGCATTAATGTTCACGCCAACACCTCGCTCATTCGTTGTCCATCACCCCAATCAACTCGAAAATTCGAGTGATTAGCCAGCGAGTTGACCAACGAAGGGGTTCGCGAAGGTGAAGAACAGAGCGATACCAACGCCGATCATGGTCACGGCGTCGAGCAGGCCGGCGACGATGAACATTTTAACTTGCAGCATTGGAACCATTTCTGGCTGACGCGCTGCGCCTTCCAGGAATTTGCCGCCAAGCAGGCCGAAACCAATGGCAGTACCCAGGGCGCCCAGGCCGATCAACAGTGCAACAGCGATAGCGGTTAGACCAACTACAGTTTCCATCTTTCCTCCCGACTTTTACGTCGTATGGTTTAGGTTTTTTAGATTTTAAAGCGGTAAAACAAATCGTTTCATAGCCCTTTCAGGCCACCTTCCCGTTTTACCGGGAAGGACATCAGACTAGTCGAGACTGGCCTTAATGGTTCTCTTCGTGCGCCATCGACAGGTAGACGATGGTCAGCATCATGAAGATAAACGCCTGCAGGGTGATGATCAGGATGTGGAACACAGCCCACGCCCACTGCAGAACAACGCCCAGGCCGCTAAGCCAGAGCAGACCGCTGCCGAACATCACAGCGATCAGAATGAACACCAGCTCGCCGGCATACATGTTGCCGAACAGTCGCAAGGCCAGGGAGATCGGCTTGGCGACCAGGGTCACGAATTCCAGCAGGAAGTTCACCGGGATCAGCAGGGCTTGAACGAAGATGTTCTTGCTGCCGAACGGGTGCAGGGTCAGTTCGCCGATGAAGCCGCCGATGCCCTTGACCTTGATGCTGTAGAAAATGATCAACGCGAACACCGACAGGGCCATGCCCAGGGTGGCGTTAGGGTCAGTGGTGGACACCGCACGGAATGGAATGTGGTGATCGCCAGTGATCAGGATGGCCAGCTGAGGAATCCAGTCGACCGGAATCAGGTCGACGGCGTTCATCAGGAACACCCAGACGAAGATGGTCAGTGCCAGCGGTGCAATCACCGGGCTACGGCCATGGAAGCTGTCTTTCACGCTGCCATCGACGAATTCGACCAATACTTCAACGAAGTTCTGCAGGGCACCCGGTTGACCGGAAGTCGCCTTCTTTGCCGCCATGCGGAAAATCAGGACGAAAATCAGACCCAATGCGACCGACCAGCCCAGAGTATCCAGGTGGAAAGCCCAGAAGCCCATTTCTTTGGCTTCTGCTGCGGTGTGGGCGAAGCCCCAGCCGCCGTTGGGAAGCTGACCGAAGGTCAGGTTCTGCAAGTGGTGCTGGATATAGCCCGAAGCGGTTGTTTCTGCCATGGTTGCCTCAAACGCCCTAAGGTTTCGAAAGTCTTGTTTTCATTAGCAGGGGAGCGAACCAGCTGACCAGTTGGGTCAACACGAAGACGCTGAATACAGCCAGCGGCGCCAATGGCTTCACACCTGCAAAGGTCAGTGCAAACAGCACTGCCGTCAAAATCAATTTCCCCGCCTCGCCGGCATAAAAAGACCGGACGATGGCCTGGGCTGCTCGGGCGCCGGAAAACCGAAAGGCCCTGTGAGCAAAATACATATTGGGCAGCAAGGCTATCAGGCCTCCGCAGAGTCCCGAGTATCCCGCTACGACTCCATGCCAATACCAAAGCGCCAGTGCGGCGATCAGCAAAATGACAAATTGCGCCAATAGAACCGGGAAAACGGCCAAGCGATGGAACGACGACGTGTTTGGCGTGCGGGTTTCCACCACTCTTGCTCCTCAATGGTCGGCTGCCGGAAATCAATAACTTGGCATAATTTGTGCCGACAAAATGCGCGCAGAGTATAGGGGCGGTTCTGCCCCTATTCAACTGTCAGGTAGTGATTTCCGATCACACGCTACATAAGCAATTGTTTCAGCGGATGTGGGCAAGAACACCCTGAAGCTCATCTAGCGAGTTATAGCCGATGACCAGTTGGCCTTTACCCTTCTTGCCATGTCGAATTTGCACCGCAGAGCCCAGGCGCTCGGCCAGGCGCTGTTCGAGACGCGCGATATCCGGATCAGTTTTGACCGCTTCGACCGGTGCAGGTTTACCACTGAGCCACTGTCGAACCAGGGCCTCGGTCTGACGAACGGTGAGACCCCGTGCGACAACGTGTCGCGCCCCTTCAACCTGTTGATTTTCCGGTAAACCGAGCAAAGCACGCGCATGCCCCATTTCGAGGTCGCCATGGGAAAGCATCGTCTTGATGACTTCCGGCAGTGCGATCAGACGCAGCAGGTTGGACACGGTCACGCGGGATTTACCCACGGCATCGGCCACTTGTTGCTGGGTCAGCTGGAATTCCTGCTGCAAACGCTGCAAAGCGATCGCTTCTTCGATCGGATTGAGGTCTTCGCGCTGGATGTTCTCGATCAACGCCATGGCGATGGCGGTTTCATCCGGCACATCGCGCACCATCGCCGGGATGGTTTCCTTGCCGGCCTGTTGGCTCGCGCGCCAGCGGCGTTCGCCGGCGATGATTTCAAAGCGGCCGGCGCCGATCGGGCGGACCACGATCGGCTGCATCACGCCCTGGGCCTTGATCGAGTTGGCCAGTTCTTCCAGCGCCTGCGGGTCCATGTCCCGGCGCGGCTGGTATTTGCCGCGCTGGATCAGGTCCAGCGGCAAGTGCTGCAGCTCGCGCTCGTCGGCCTGTACCGCTTGTTCTTCAAGGGTCGTGACAGTCGGACCACTCAGCAGTGCATCCAGTCCACGTCCGAGACCTCGTTTCTTGACGGCCATGGGGTTTCCTTAAGTTGGCTGGGCTGCAGCGGTACGGGAGTTGCGGCGTTGACGACGAACCATCTCGCCGGCCAATGCCAGGTAGGCAATGGCGCCACGCGAGGACTTGTCATACGCCAGCGCGGGCATGCCATAGCTTGGCGCTTCGGCCAGGCGGATGTTGCGTGGGATCACGGTGTCGTACAGCTGATCGCCGAAGTGTTCCTTGAGCTGCGCCGACACATCGTTCATCAGGCTCAGGCGCGGATCGAACATGGTCCGCAGCAAGCCTTCGATCTGCAGGTTCGGGTTGAGCAGTTCGGCGATGCGCTTGATGTTATCCACAAGGTCGCTCAAGCCTTCCAGTGCGTAGTACTCGCACTGCATGGGGATAATCACGCCATCGGCGGCCACCAGCGCATTGAGCGTCAGCATCGACAGCGACGGCGGGCAGTCGATCAAGATGTAATCATAATTCTCGCGGATCGGCGCCAAGGCGCTGCGCAGACGGCTTTCTTTCATCTGCATTTCCAGCAGCACCACTTCCGCCGCCGTCAGGTCGCGGTTGGCCGGCAGCAGTTGATAACCGCCGTGTTCGGAATAGTGCATGGCCTGGGCCAGGTCGCACTCGCCGATCAGCAAGTCGTAGACCGAGTTTTCCAGGCCGTGTTTATCCACACCGCTACCCATGGTGGCGTTGCCCTGTGGATCGAGATCGATCAACAGCACCCGGCGCTTGGTCGCGACCAGGGATGCTGCGAGGTTGATGCAGGTGGTGGTTTTACCCACGCCACCTTTCTGGTTCGCTATCGCGAATACCTTAGCCATTCTTGCTTGTGTTCCCAATCATGCCGTGCGGCGCAGTATCAGCAGATGGCGTTGGCCTTGGCAACCGGGTACGGCCAAGGCGTGTTCGCTATCGAGGTGGAAGTCTGCCGGCAATGCTAACAGCTCGTCGCTTGGATGAACGCCCTTCATTGCCAGCCAACGTGTGTCGCGGTCGCCTAAGTGGCGGGTCCAGTTGCTGAAATTCTCCATGCTGCTGAAAGCCCGGGAAACAATTCCGTTGAAAGGCTGCGGCGGCGTGAAGGCTTCGACGCGACTGTGGATAACTTGCAGGTTGTCCAGCTTCAGTTCGAGTTTGACCTGGGTCAGGAAGCGGGTCTTCTTGCCGTTACTGTCCAGGCAGGTCACTTGCGACTCGGGAAACAGGATAGCGAGCGGAATGCCAGGCATCCCGCCGCCGCTGCCGACGTCGAGCCAGCGGCCGTTTTCGATGAACGGCATCACGCTCAGGCTGTCGAGCAAGTGGCGCGAGACCATTTCGTCGGGGTCGCGCACCGCCGTCAGGTTGTAAGCCTTGTTCCATTTGATCAACAGGGCCAGGTAGCCGAGCAGCAACTCGTGCTGGGCGGGGCTCAGGTCGACACCCAACTGGCGTGCTCCTGTGGATAACTCTTCGGCGTGTTGCGAGGTGACCAACGAACTCAAGCGCTTTGCTCCAACTGACGGCCCGCGCCGCGTTTTTTCAAATGAATCATCAACAGCGAAATGGCTGCCGGGGTGACACCGGGGATCCGTGAAGCCTGGCCCAGGGTTTCCGGGCGAGTTATCCCCAGCTTGCTTTGGATTTCTTTCGACAGCCCGGAAATCCCGGTGTAATCGATATCCACAGGCAGCTTGGTGTCTTCACTGGCGCGCAGGCGAGCGATCTCGTCCTGCTGGCGATCGATATAACCGGCGTACTTGGTTTTGATCTCGACCTGTTCGGCGACCTGCGGATCGTCTGCGCCGCCGCCGGTCACTTCAATCAGACCAGCGTAGTCGATTTCCGGACGGGACAGCAGGTTCAGCAGGTTGTACTCGTGGGTCAGCGGCGTGCCGAATTTTTCGGCGATCGCGTCGCCCTGCTCGGTACCCGGGCGAACCCAGGTGCTTTTCAGGCGCTGCTCTTCCAGGTCGATACTTTCGCGTTTCTTGCAGAAAGCCGCCCAACGCGTGTCATCCACCAGACCCAACTCGCGGCCTTTTTCGGTCAGGCGCAGGTCGGCGTTGTCTTCGCGCAGGATCAGACGGTATTCCGCTCGCGAAGTGAACATCCGGTACGGTTCCTGGGTACCCAGGGTGATCAGGTCGTCGACCAACACGCCGATATACGCTTCATCGCGACGCGGGCACCAGCTGTCTTTGCCCTGCGCGCGCAACGCGGCGTTGGCCCCGGCCAGCAAACCTTGGGCGCCGGCTTCTTCGTAACCGGTGGTGCCATTGATTTGCCCGGCGAAGAACAGACCGCCGATCACTTTGGTTTCCAGGCTGTATTTCAGGTCACGCGGGTCGAAGTAGTCGTACTCGATGGCGTAGCCGGGACGCACGATGTGCGCGTTTTCCATGCCGCGAATCGATTGCACGATCTGGATTTGCACGTCGAACGGCAGGGAAGTGGAAATCCCGTTCGGGTACAGCTCGTGAGTGGTCAAGCCTTCGGGCTCGATGAAGACCTGGTGGCTTTCCTTGTCGGCAAAGCGGTGGATCTTGTCTTCGATCGACGGGCAGTAACGCGGGCCGATGCCTTCGATCACCCCGGAATACATCGGCGAACGGTCGAGGTTCGCGGCAATGATTTCGTGGGTACGCGCATTGGTGTGGGTAATCCAGCAGCTCACCTGTTTCGGGTGCTGCTCTTTCGAACCCATGAACGACATCACCGGAATCGGCGTATCGCCGGCCTGCTCGGTCATCACCGAGAAATCCACCGAACGCCCATCGATCCGCGGCGGCGTCCCGGTTTTCAGGCGACCGACCCGCAGCGGCAGTTCGCGCAGGCGTTGTGCCAGGGCAATCGACGGCGGATCGCCGGCGCGGCCACCGGAATAGTTCTGCATGCCGATGTGGATAAGTCCACCGAGGAACGTGCCGGTGGTCAACACCACGGATTCAGCGAAGAAACGCAGGCCCATCTGGGTGACAACACCGCGGACCTGGTCTTGTTCGACGATCAGGTCATCGGCTGCCTGTTGAAATATCCACAGGTTCGCCTGGTTTTCCAGGGTTTCGCGTACCGCCGCCTTGTACAGGATGCGGTCAGCTTGTGCCCGGGTCGCACGCACGGCTGGGCCTTTGCGGCTGTTCAGCACACGAAATTGAATACCCCCTTTGTCGGTGGCCATGGCCATCGCGCCGCCAAGGGCGTCGATTTCCTTGACCAGATGGCTTTTGCCGATGCCGCCAATGGCAGGGTTGCAACTCATGGCACCAAGGGTTTCCACGTTGTGCGTCAGCAACAGGGTTTTTGCACCCATGCGTGCTGAGGCCAGTGCTGCCTCGGTACCGGCATGACCGCCGCCGATGACGATCACTTCAAAACGGGAAGGGAAATCCACCACGCACCTCGTGCCTGCTTATGTAGGTAATTAGGAATTGATTGATTGAGCTGGTTTTAGAGCTTTGGCGGCCAGTATAGGGACTTAGCCCTTCCTAAAGAACCCTTTGCACAAAATTTAACCAGCTGTGGATGAATCACAGACAATCGAAATTAAAAGAGAGAAAGATATTAAATCTTTGTTTTTATGTTTATTTATACTGAGCCTACTTTCTGTGGATAGATTGCTACAGCCCTTTATTTACGTAATGTACAGAGATTCAAAAGTCTGTGGTCATGTGTCCATGAGCGGCGTGGATAAGTGCTTTAAGCCTGTGGATTAAACAGGCGGTTATCCACAGAGGGGTTTTCGCTCAGGTTTCAAGCCCTGTTATCAACCGGGCACAGGCGCGGTTATTCACAGGGCTTAATCCACAGAAATTGCTGCGCCAACGCAAATCGCGCCCACGGCGAGGCCACCAATGGCTGGCTCAGGAATGCAGAAAGAGAGGAAATCGGCTGAAACAAGAGAAACAGACAGGCACGAATGGCCTGTCTGTGGACAACGAAGGTCTATTTACCGATACAGAAGCTGGAAAAGATCCGCCCCAGCAGGTCATCCGAGCTGAATGCCCCGGTGATCTCGCCCAATAGCTGCTGCGCCTGGCGTAAATCCTCAGCCAGCAGCTCACCGGCGCCTGCCAAGGTCAGCTGCGCCCGACCATGCTCCAGGGCCGCGCTGGCATGGCGCAGCGCCTCCAGGTGCCTGCGACGGGCGCTGAAGCTGCTTTCCGACGTCTGCTCATAGCCCATGCAGGCTTTGAGGTGTTCGCGCAGCAACTCCAGGCCATCACCGGCCGACTTGGCACTCAGGCTGATCGTGACGTGGCCATCCTCGCTGGTTTCCATGGCAATGGCTTCGCCAGTCAGGTCGGCCTTGTTGCGGATCAAGGTGACTTTGGCCGGGTCGGGCCGTTGCTCGAGGAATTCCGGCCACAGGGCGAAAGGGTCCACCGCCTCCGGCGCAGTGGCGTCTACCACCAGCAGCACGCGGTCGGCTTCGCCGATGGCCTTGAGGGCGCGTTCCACGCCGATCTTTTCCACCTGGTCGTCGGTGTCACGCAGCCCGGCCGTATCGACGACGTGCAGCGGCATGCCGTCGATGTGGATATGTTCGCGCAGGATATCCCGGGTGGTGCCGGCAATCTCGGTGACGATCGCTGCTTCACGGCCCGCCAGGGCATTGAGCAGGCTGGATTTGCCCGCGTTGGGGCGCCCGGCAATCACCACGGTCATGCCGTCGCGCAACAACGCGCCCTGCCCGGCTTCGCGCAGCACTGTGGATAACTCGTCGCGGACTTTATCCAGCATCGCCAATACATGGCCATCGGCGAGGAAGTCGATTTCTTCTTCCGGAAAATCAATCGCCGCCTCCACATAGATGCGCAGGCTGATCAGTTGCTCGGTCAAGTTATGCACGCGCAGGGAAAACGCACCCTGCAGTGAGCGCAAGGCGTTGCGCGCCGCCTGTGCAGAACTGGCCTCGATCAAATCGGCAATGGCTTCGGCCTGGGCCAGGTCGAGCTTGTCGTTGAGGAATGCACGCTCGCTGAATTCTCCCGGCCGGGCCAGGCGACAGCCCAGTTGCAGGCAGCGCTGCAGCAGCATATCCAGCACGACGGGGCCTCCGTGGCCCTGCAATTCAAGGACATCTTCACCGGTAAAGGAATTCGGCCCCGGGAAATAGAGGGCCAGGCCTTCGTCCAGCACCTGGTTATCCGCATCCAGAAACGCGCCGTAATGGGCGTAGCGCGGTTTCAACTCACGACCGCTGATGGCCTTGGCAGCCATGCCGGCGAGCGGCCCGGAAATTCGAACGATACCGACACCGCCGCGACCTTGGGCGGTAGCGACAGCAGCGATGGTTTCACGAGGAGCGCTCATCAGCAGGTTCCAGAACAAAAGTGACGGAAAGCAAAACGCCCCACTAGGGGGCGTCTTGAGTGGTTATCCACAGAGTAAGTTACGCCGCGGCTTTTTTGGTAGCCGCTTCGATCTTACGTGTGATGTACCACTGTTGAGAGATCGACAACACGTTGTTGACCACCCAGTACAGCACCAGACCAGCCGGGAACCACAGGAAGAAGAAGGTGAAGATGATTGGCATCATTTTCATTACCTTGGCCTGCATCGGATCCGGCGGAGTCGGGTTCAGGCGCTGCTGGATGAACATGGTCGCGCCCATGATGATCGGCAGGATAAAGAACGGGTCTTTGATCGACAGGTCAGTTATCCACAGCATGAACGGTGCCTGGCGCATTTCCACGCTTTCCAGGAGTACCCAGTACAGCGACAGGAATACCGGCATCTGCACCAGAATCGGCAAGCATCCACCCAGCGGGTTGATCTTCTCTTTCTTGTACAGCTCCATCATGGCCTGCGACATTTTCTGCCGGTCGTCGCCATGTTGTTCTTTCAGCGCGGCCAGTTTCGGGGCCACGGCACGCATGCGCGCCATCGACTTGTAACTGGCGGCCGACAGTGGGAAGAAGATCCCCTTGATCAGCATCGTCAGGAAGATGATCGAGAAGCCCCAGTTGCCGACGATGCTGTGGATATGTTGCAGCAGCCAGAAGATCGGCTGGGCAATGAACCACAGGATGCCGTAATCCACAGTCAGTTCCAGACCTGGGGATAACTCTTTGAGCACTGCCTGGCTTTTCGGGCCGGCGTACAGGGTCGCGGTGGTTTCAGCCTTGGCGCCTGGAGCAACGGTCAACGTCGGGCCAGTAAAGCCGATGATGTAGTTGCCCTGGCTGTCCTTGCGGGTTTGCACCAGGTTGGCTTCACCCTTGTTCGGGATCCACGCGGTCACGAAGTAGTGTTGCAACCAGGCAACCCAACCACCTTGGACGGTTTCTTTCAGCGCGCCCTTGTCGATATCTTTCATCGACACTTTTTTGTACGGCTCGTTACTTGTCCACAGGGCGGCGCCCAGGTAAGTCGCGGTGCCGGTGGCAGTGCTGGAAGAAGGATCGGCGCTGCCATCACGCTTGAGCTGGGCAAACAGGTTGCCGCTCCACGCTTTGTCGCTTTCGTTGTCGATCAGGTAAGTGACCTTCAAGTCGTACAAACCGCGGGTGAAGCTGAAGCGTTTGATGTAATTGACGCCGTCGAGGCTGAATTTCAGGTCGACGTTCAACTGGTTCTGGCCGTCAGCCAGTTGATAAGTCTTCTGTTCGGTCGAATAAACCGGACGACCGGTAGCACGCGCATCCGGACCGTTGGTGCCGGTCAGGCCGCTTTGTGCCAGATAAACGCGTTCGCCGCCGTTATCGAACAGCTGGAACGGAACATCCGGATGGTCTTGGCGACGTGGATACAGCGGCAGTTTCAGCTGCGCGATATCACCACCTTGTGGATCGATAGCCAGGTCGAGCACATCCGTTTTCACATGGATGAGGTCTTTATTGGTGACAACTGGCGTTTCTACAGGGGCGCTTGTCTCGCCATTCGCGCTGGGAACATCGGCACTCGCGGACGCATTGTTACCCAGCGGGGTGTCCGGAATAGCCGGCGCAGCCTGATTGGCAGCAACATTCTGAGTCGGCAGGGCAGCTTGGCCGTAGTCCTGGTTCCACTTAAGAACCATGACGTAGGACACGATTGCCAGGGCGACGATCAGGATCGTGCGTTTAATATCCATGATTACTCGGCCATCGAAGAAGAACGGGAGGTAGGGATAGGTGGAACCGGGTCATAACCACCGGGATTCCACGGATGACAGCGACCTAAACGACGAAAGGTCAGCCAGCCACCGCGCAGAAGACCATGATTTTCTATGGCCTCTAACGCGTAGCAGGAACAACTGGGGTAGAAACGACAGTGGTTGGCCATCAGAGGACTAATGGCATAGCGGTAAAACTGGATCGGAACGAGTGCCAGTTTACGCATCAAGGCTGTCTACCCCTACAGTTTCGGTGCTGACTGCTGGTGCTGGTTTGTTGGTACGCGCCAGACGTTTCCAGAGCTTGCCGAAATGCTGAATCAATTCGGGGTTTTCTACGTCCCCCAAGCCTTTGCGCGCGACGATAACAATATCCCAACCAACCAGAGTGTCCTGGTGGAGGCGAAACGATTCGCGCATCAGACGCTTGAGGCGATTGCGCTCAACGGAGAGCTTTACGCTCTTCTTGCCGATCACCAACCCGAGACGGGGGTGATCCAGATCGTTGTTACGCGCAAGGAGCAGGAGATTTTTCCCCGGAACCTTGCCGGTGGGGGAGTCAAAGACTGCCTTGAAGTGCCGGGGGGTAAGCAGACGCTTTTCCCGACTGAAGTCCTGACTCACCACCAGTACCGGATTATCAAACTGCCAGACGCGCACGACCTTTGGCGCGGCGACGCGACAGGACAGCACGGCCGTTCTTGGTAGCCATGCGAGCACGGAAGCCGTGGGTACGGGCGCGTTTGATGGTGCTTGGTTGGAAAGTACGTTTCATGGCGTTGTTACCTGGTTCGTCCACAACGGGCCGGAATGGCCCCCGTTTTAAGAGACCGGCGATTCTAGAGAAAGCAAGCCTCTAGGTCAATTTCCAACCAGCTTTTCCTTCAATTAGATCTTTACAGGCAATCCGCCCTTTTTTGTCCAGCGAGCTTCCAAGGGCAATGCCATAGATATAAAAATAAAGAAGGAAGTTATTTAAAGCTTTTCTGTAAAGCTTATAAAAGCTAGGCAGGCGTTCCTCTGTGGATAACTGCCTTAAGGCCTTATTCGACGTGATGTACAGAGAATGACAACACGGGGGAGAAACGGTGCTCTGCCTGTGCTGCGCTGTCGGATAAGCTGTGGGTGGAATGGGTTGTTATCCACAGGCCAGTTACCCACAGACTTTCGACCCCACTTGTGCAACGAGCTCAGGGGCGCTTATCCACAGAGCTTATGCACAGACCATTGGTCGCCTTTATTCACGTTAAGGCGTTGATTTTGGCTGGCCTGTGCGCAACCTACATGTGGATAAGTGGGCGGCCGACCGCTACAATGGCGGCTGTTTTTGCCTCACCGGCTTTCAACTTAGGGGATATCC